>NZ_LMFO01000001.1:0-923247 GCF_001426865.1 Paenibacillus sp. Root52
ATCAAATATAATATGTTCTAATATTATTTTAAAAATCATATGTAAAGAGTTGACTATGTAAATATTTTTGTTATAATAAGTAATTGTTCCCCTGATATTTCGTGTGCGAAATATTATATTCCAAAAGTAAACGGGTGAAACAATGACTGATACGTATGAAGTATTCTATATTATTAATTCGTTCCGACAGGTGAATCAAATGCTCTTCCGAGCATTCTGGAATGAAAACAAGCAGATCGAATTGACCTCTATTCAGTTTATGGTATTGTCCATTCTGAAGGAGCGTCCTTCAATCGGAGTCAACGAAGTGGCAGAACTTTGCCATATGGGAAGTAGCTCTATGAGCGCCGTGATCGAACGTCTTGTCAAAGGTGAATACCTCATCCGGACTCGTTCGCATGCTGACCGCCGATCCGTCATGTTGCAGATTACGGATAAAGGGGAGAAGGCGCAGCAGGAGACACATCACCTATGGATGGAAAGAGTATCGCCTATTCTGGATATTCCGAAGAAAGATCTTGATCATCTGCTAAGAATCCATACTCAAATGATTGAAAAGTTAGAAGGAAGAGAGATGAACAACCAATGAGTACAACCGCTACAGCGCCATCCGTAGGGATGGACAACATCAAGAAAGGGCCAATCGTTGCCGCTTTGTTAATCGGTGCTTTTGTAGCCTTCTTGAATCAAACCCTGATGAACGTAGCTCTTCCTAAGATCATGGAAGACCTCGCGATTAACGCGAATAAGGCCCAATGGCTTACAACTGGTTATATGCTCGTCAATGGTGTACTGATTCCCGTTACGGCATATCTCATTGCCAAATTTTCTACACGTCAGATTTTTATTACGGCTATGACGCTTTTTACATTAGGAACACTGGTCTGTGGGATTAGTCCTACCTTCGCGATCCTCATGGTCGGTCGTGTTATTCAAGCAGCGGGCGCAGGTATCCTAATGCCGCTGATGACTGTTGTTTTCCTGACAATCTTCCCGATTGAGAAACGTGGTCAAGCCATGGGTACAATGGGGATTGCGATGATTTTGGCTCCAGCGATCGGGCCTACATTGTCAGGTTACGTGGTAGAGCACTATTCTTGGAGACTGTTGTTCTACATCATTCTGCCATTCTCTATTATTGCAACAGGGATCGGTATTGCATTTGTCAAAAATGTAACACGTCAATCTAAACCGAAATTGGATTACCCAGGCGTCATCCTATCCACACTTGGATTCGGTAGCTTATTGTATGGTTTCAGTGATGCAGGTACAGATGGATGGGGCAGCGCAATTGTTATCAGTTGCCTGATTGTAGGTGCACTTTCCCTGATTCTATTCGTTATTCGTCAATTGACAACAGATCATCCGCTTCTAGAGTTCCGTATTTTCAAATACAACATGTACACACTAACAACGATTATTAATATGCTTGTAACGATGGCTATGTTTGCAGGTATGATCCTGTTACCTATTTTCTTGCAAAATATTCGTGGGTTCTCACCAATTGAATCAGGGCTCCTGATGATGCCAGGTGCAATCTTGATGGGAATTATGTCCCCGATTACTGGTCGTATTTTCGATAAAGTAGGGGCGCGTTGGTTGTCCGTCGCGGGTCTCGCGATTACAGCTGTTACAACCTGGGGACTTAGTCGTTTAGCAATTGATACAACATATGGCTATATGATGTTTATCTACACAGCTCGTATGTTCGGGATGTCCATGCTGATGATGCCAATTCAGACAGCTGGTCTGAACCAGCTGCCTCAGCGTCTCAATGCACATGGTACGGCAATGTCTAACACACTTCGTACTGTAGCAGGTGCGATTGGTACGGCTATCCTGGTCACTATTATGAGTAGTAAGTTGAAGTCTCATCTGGCAGATACACTTGCTCAAGGACAGATTAACCCGGATGACCAAGCGGCAATGCTGCGTGCGACCGCAGACGCTACGATCTATGGTGTTAACTATGCATTTACAGTAGCGACTGGTATGACGATTGTGGCCATGCTGATGGCGTTCTTTATTCGCAAAACGAAGCCGGCTGTCGAACCGACACCTAAGGAATCGTCCGAAGTTAACGCAACAGCATAATGCACCATGTATCACGTAAAATTAAAACGTACAAAAAACAGAGCCTAGACAGATTAATCTGTCTAGGCTCTGTTTTGTTATTCAGGCTCAGGCTGGTAACCAAATATCTCAAGATCAATGGTTCCATCGAGCTTGAATTCAACACCTTCGCTGATTAGCTCAGTTTCTTGAATCAGCCGTGAATGTTCATCTGGAATGGCAATTTCACCTTTGGCGTTCACGACACGGTGCCAAGGGAGACGTTCCTTCCGGCTCATGGAGTGCAGAATACGTACAACCTGTCTTGCAGCTCGTGGACTTCCTGCATGAGCAGCAATTTGTCCATAGGTCATGACTTTGCCTTCGGGAATAGAAGATATGATGGAGACGACATTTTGTGTGAATGGTGTCATAAGAATGAAGTTTCCTTTCACATAAGAATAAAACCGTGTACCCATGTCTAAGCGGGATACACGGTTATTGTACTAATTCTGAAAAGCCTGCTCGTAAACATGTACTGGCCATTCAGCCCAAGGGAATTCCCGCGGAGGAAGTGATTTTAGCGTAATCTCTTCTTTGGTTACTGGGTGGGGAAAACCTGCAATAGTAGACCAGAGGGCGATCTGCTGCCCTGGTTTATTCACTCCAGCGCCATACTTCTGATCCCCGAACAGAGGGCAATGGATGGCTTGCATCTGTACCCGAATCTGATGGGATCTGCCTGTATGCAGTTCAACACGCACAAGGCTGTATCGGTCATTCTGGCCGAGCACTTGGTAGTCTAATACGGCATCTTTACCGCCAGCTGTGCCTGGGGGCACGACGGTAACCGTATTAGTGCGGGCATCCTTCAGCAACGTATGCTTCAACGTACCACGCTGAGCTGGTGGCTTGCCATGCACAACAGCTGTATATATTTTACGGAAATCTCGTCCTCGAACAGTCTCAGACAAACGAGAAGCCGCTTTGGATGTTTTGGCAAAAATCATGGCTCCACCGACAGGCCGATCAAGTCGATGAACGAGACCGAGATACACATTGCCCGGTTTGTTGTAGCGTTCCTTCAGATCCTGTTTAAGCAGTGTGAGCAGATCTGGATCTCCAGAGGCATCTTCCTGTGTTGGAACGTTCACAGGTTTAACAATTCCAAGCAAGTGATTATCCTCAAACAAAATAGGTATATCTACCGTACGGTGTGAATGATCAGACATGACTAGGACTCCCAGCGGCCCAAAATGCCGCAAGGCAGGTCAAGACCACTACGTGTAATCGGCAAGCCGATCTCACCTGCGGTAATGTTGCCTCCATATTGAGCGGACATCGTCATCGTAAGCATGTTACGCAACACCGTTGGAGAGATACCAGTGGTGTATGAGTTAATAAGCAAGAACAACGGATTATCCGACAAAATGTTCATGCAGGACTTAAGGAACGGGTACAAGTTCTGTTCCAGCTTCCAAGTCTCTCCATTGGGTCCTCGACCATAGGAAGGAGGATCCATAATAATCGCATCGTAACGGTTACCTCGACGTTCTTCCCGTTGTACGAATTTGAATACATCATCTGTAATGAAGCGAACAGGACGATCTGCCAGCCCAGATAACTGCACATTTTCCTTCGCCCATTGCACCATGCCTTTGGCTGCATCTACGTGCACAACAGAAGCGCCAGCATAGGCAGCAGCAACTGTTGCTCCGCCTGTGTATGCAAACAGGTTCAATACGGAGATCGGGCGACCTGCATTCTTAATTTTATCCATCATCCAGCTCCAGTTAGCGGCTTGTTCAGGAAACAGACCGGTATGCTTAAAGCTAGTTGGTTTAATATGAAACTTAAGATTCTCATAACCGATTGTCCAGCGTTCTGGAATCGGCTTTTTCATATCCCAGTTGCCGCCACCAGAAGAACTACGATGATAATGACCATGCACCTGACGCCATTCATTTGTTTCTTGTTTAAGTGGCCAGATAATCTGTGGATCGGGTCTACGCAAAATGACATCGCCCCAACGCTCCAGCTTCTCGCCGCCTCCTGTATCAATTACTTCATAATCCTTCCATTGATTAGCTACGTACATATTCATTTATCCATCCTTCAAAAGTCATTTGGATACTATTGTACAACAAAAATAGACATATACGCCAGTTAGGGGGGCGCAAGACCTATAAGGGAACAAGCTTGTGAGGTAGGTTGCTCCATACCACAATGTATAGTTTCATACCGATATGCCTTTTAGTGTTGTTTTTGAGTTTGCTCCGTATACTAAAATTGATTACATTGGAAAAATTAATTTGACAATGATAATCATTATCACATATGATTTTGATAATTCAAACGTTACTTCATTCGAAAATCAATATCCATGATTAAATAAAGTGAGGGAATAATAGATGGCTAAATTGTTAGTGGCTTATGCAAGTATGACAGGGAATACAGAAGAGATTGCTGAATTGATTGTGGAAGGAATCAAGCAGAGCGGTCATGAGGCTGATCTCAAGTCTGTAACTGATTGTAATGCAGCGGATGTGCTGGATTATGATGGATTTCTAATTGGGGTATATACCTGGGGAGACGGAGAGCTACCCGATGAGTTTCTAGATTTCTATGAAGAGCTGGATGAGTTAGATCTGACCGGGAAAAGAGCTGCAGTATTTGGTAGTGGTGATACTTCCTATGAGCAGTACTGCGGAGCGGTTGATCTGGCTGCAGAGAAGTTGCAGGAGCGTGGGGCGGAAGTATATCCAGAGATGCTTAAAATCGAATATAGTCCGCTTGAGCAGGAGAAGGATACTTGCCGTGACTTTGGCAAAAAATTCATTGCTGCCGGACTACAGGTATCCTAGAGAAGATGCTAAAACAACATGTTCAAGCAAGCGTTCCTTTGGGGGTGTCAGGGACCTCAACACGATTGCTTGAAGATTACAAATTAGAGGAGATGCTGCGCAGCCCACACCGGTTCATTCGCCCAGAACCGGAGATCACGCAGACATCTCAACTCCTATGGAGACATCGAGTCCAATACGCAGTCAGTCACGCAGTGAATGCCTTTTATAGTATGGATCCGGAAGTGCGTAAAGAAGTGCCTGTACAATACATGCTGGAGAAGTGGTGGCCTAAGAAAACAACGGGATTTGACTCAGTGCTCCATTACTGGGAAGTGAAAAATAAAGTCATAGATGAGTTATCACGTATCATTCGGACCAATGAAGACCTGCAGCATCCTTCAATTTTGTTCGAACAGTGGAAAACAGAGATACCTTCTTTATCCATGGAATTGTCGATGATCTTTCACGCCGCTTGGCAGCCTGAAGGCTGGGACTCGCTGTTAATCCAGAAATATATGGTGGTATATGACCCCAATGTCGTTGAAGCTTTTCAGCACATGGCAAGTGTGTTTTGTTATGAGGCCTTTGGCAAACTGCCTGGCATGATTGAAGTGTATTGTTTGTTGGAAGGACGCAAAGTTCGTTTTATGCCTGGGCGCCAGTCCCTTGCTCGGTCTATGGATTTTATTCATTTGATCCGAGACAGTGTACCGCAAGCTGAAGACGTAGAATCAGATCAATTCAGTGCACGTGACAAAGCTCGCATCCATGAAGAAGCTGATCGACGTAGAAATGAATTAGACACGAAGAAAACCTGGTTAATGTAGAGAAGCTAAAGTGAGATGAAGGAGGATTGATACCATGTCTAGCCATACGAAACATGAGATGGGTAATGTGAGAAGTCAAGCTGGCAGCTGTGAATTTAGTCCACTCCCTGTACCCAAAGCGGTCATTGGACAACTGTTGGATGAAGCAGATCCGTCATTATATGTAATGAGTTCAGAGCCGTGGCGCTTTATGTTGTTCGCTGGGGAAGGCCGCCAGTTATACTTGGAGGCAGTTAGACAGAGCTATCCTCCTCACTTGGCTGATCGTTATGGGGATTGGGCTACGTATCAGTACACTGAGGCGATCCCAGCCCATTTAGTCGTCGTAGCCCCATTTGCTGCCAGAGAGGATCAATCGTTACCAGCGAAGGCGTGGAGTAGACGATTCTCATTACTGGCAGCAGAAAAAGGTTTGCATGCTGTATGGAAGATGAACGATTATCAACATCATCCTGTGTTTATGAATCTGATGGGTCTAACCCCCGAAGAGAAAGTGTTGGGTGTGTTTCACATCGGGTACGGAGACCAGCCAGCGTTCAGGCATGTTGACTATGGTAGACCCGCTTCTGAGCTTATGACGGTGTACGATCATCTTGTTTAAATGATGTAAACGTTACAGATGTCGTCATTCTGCGCCTGCGATGAAACTGCGAACGAGTTCACGGTAAGTCTGATCCTTTGAGTAGGCGGCATATAGCCGATTCGATACCGTTATCGAATTGCCGAAGAAGAACCGTTCAAACTGAGTCTGTCTTCCACCGAAGGAACCTGAGCCCAGCTCCCAGATCAGACGAAACAGTGCAGTACGTTCTAAGGGTGTCGAATCTGTACCCTTAAGATACGTATTGAGGTGAGCAGCTACATCGGATTGGAACTCCTCTTCTTGTGGGATCATAATCATGCCGCTAGATGCTAATAACTGCATGGTATCGATCATGTCAGGATAGAGTTTCGGATACAAGATGTTCGCTGCCATCAGAGGTTTGGGAGCGGGTAGTAAGAATCCTCTGCCATCGGGTATAGCATTGGTTTCTGCTGCAATCGCCAACGCCTTTAGCGTTTCAAGCCCTGCTAATATACGAGCTGTTTTCTCAATGACATGTGCTTCAGAGACCTGATCCAGTGTCTCCGTAAGTAACTGTATTGTTCCCAAAATAAATTCTGTCTTGGCAATATACCGACACAATACCTGATGTCCTGCGTAGATGTGGAAATGACTTCCGCTGAATAAACGTGAGGACATTTCTTCATCTCCTGCGAAGAAGACTCGTTCATGAGGCACCAATACATGGTCAAAAATGACGATGTTATCCATCTCTTCATATCTGGAACTAAGCGGATAATTATAAAGTGAATCTGCAGCATACGTATCTCGGCAGATCATACTGATGCCTGGCAGATCATTAGGGACGGCAAAGGCGAAGGCAAAGGGATTCTCATCATCGAATGGTGCGGGAGAAGGGGAAGGATATACGAAAATCTCATCACAAGTGGCACCCTGGGTCGCCATCATGAATGCACCATTAATGATTAAGCCATCAGGTGTTCGATCTACGATCTTAGCCGCAATGGCATCTTCGGTTGCGTCAATCTGTCCAGATATTTTGCTGGCATGGGGCTGAATGAACGCATGAGAGAGAGTGATATCATTATCACGGCAATAAGCGTAGTAGTTTTTTAAATTCTCGGCATATTGTGGTGATAAGTCGCTCAGTAGGTCTGCAGCTGTGTAAAACGCCATGATTGCAGAATTCATGTAATCCGGAGAGCGACCTAAGAAGCCATGATGCATATTAGACCATAGATTGATGGAGATACGGCGTCTCTCAAGATCATCCACGCTTTTGGGTGGCAGAAAGGAAAGGCCTACTGGTTTGCCATCGACTGGGGAAGCATAGGTCATCTTAGTTGCAAGCAAGGGGTCGTGCTGCATATCATACATTTTGGCTTGAGTCTCCATTAGGCCAGCAAAAGCAAGGTGGTCTGAACGGTTTCCGGTCACTAATTTTCCTTTGTACCACACGGGTACCGTTTGAGCATTGATACGATCGATATACTGTTTGCCATTTTTAACGGGCATCGTTATTCACCTCTTGGATCTAATCGTTCATGGGCATACGCACTGCTTTCGTAGTTTACGTGTGAAGAACGTCCAGTGTGCATCCGAGAGCGATAAGGGAATAACGTTTTTTTGTAAGAGGGGCTTGATAATAATTATCATTCTTGTTACAATACAAAAAGAAAAAGGAACCGGCTAGGGCTCCTTTAACTTCAAATCATAAGTTACTTATTTTACTTCAAAAGTTTTACAGTCTGTTTCCGCAGACTCAACTGCTTTTTTGGAGCTGTGGCTTACGATATAAATGGAGCTTGCATTACATTTGTTCTCTTGAGCCCAGTGCACACATGAATTTACTTCGCACAATACGTCTTTTGCCATGATTAATAACCTCGCTTTGTAGTGGGATTACATTCGTTGGTATAAGACATAACCAGATTTTACAAGTTGCCGCTTGCTAATCTGGAATTTATTGCTCTCTGATACTAGAGGGCTTTTTTGCGTTACACACAACGATGCATATTTAGAATAGCAAATAATGTCTCGGCTTGCAACAGGACAAGACTACTTGGGTGCTTTTTATCCCGAAAATCTCTATAGTGTTGGCAAAAAGGAGTTTGTGTGATATCTTTTAATAGTAATTATTACGAATAAAAAACAAGCAACGGATCATACTTATTTATAGATCATCAACAATTAATGAATACTACTTGATTAGCGTTGAAGGAGAGTTAGCGTAATGAGTAAAACCAATCATATAAATCGTATCCCACGAGCAAAAGGTATTGATATGGCTGCATTCTATTCACCCAAGGAATGTGCACGTAAAGCCAAACATATTGTATTTTCGGCAGAGAACGAACGCATCATTGAAGAGTTTCTAACGATTCTCGGGATGAAGGATCGTTTTGCAGAACACGAGGTTCCGATTCCGAATAAATTAGTCATGTTTGGGCCGCCAGGCACAGGTAAAACGTTAACCGCATCGTATGTAGCAGATCGTCTGAACTTGCCGTTAGTGCTTGTACGTCTGGATGCGATCATTCATAGTCACCTCGGGGAAACGAGTACCAATGTGCGTAAATTGTTTGAATATGCGAGAGTGAATCCTTGCGTGCTCTTCTTGGATGAGTTCGATGCGATTGCGCGCACAAGAGAAAGTAACGATGAGGTTAAAGAGATGGCTAGAGTTGTGAATACGTTGTTGCAATGCCTAGATGAGTTCGAAGGAGACAGTATATGTATTGCTGCAACCAACCTCGAAACACAATTGGATCATGCGATCTGGCGCAGGTTTGATACCAAAATGAATTACGCTATGCCAGATGTTCAGAGCAGGCAACTCTATATCAGCAAACTGGTTGGTCAGTTTGAACACCAGGCTGATGTGCAACATTATATGTGTCAGCGGTTAGAAGGATGCAGCTTCGCCGATGTGGAGCAGATTATACTCAAAGCCAAAAGAAAAGCGATTATAACGAGCAGCCCTCTGCACGAGCAATTGATCTCAGATGCCTATGATGAATATATGCCACGGTTACTAGGAACCTAATGTATAGACTTCGATCAGACGTTAGAAATAAACGGACAATAGGTAGTTATAATTGAAAATGAGAATGAAATTAATATTGAGAATAAGATTAAGGATTTCAACTTATCTCGTGTATGAAATGAAAAAAGGAACAATCTGGCGATAGGCCAGTTGTTCCTTTTTGGTGTTTGTTTTTATAAAAAGATAAGCAATAATGTCCCGGCTGCAAAACAGTAATATGAGAAATATTTGAGGTTACCTTTCGCCATAATTCCCATAAACCATCTCATGGAGAAATAGGTGACGAAAAGGGTTGTAATGAATGCAATTAGATAAGGAATGGCGAGTTGCCCCCGGTTTGGATCGTTGGCGATGTCAGATACACCCAGGATGAGTCCGCCGATACTAATTGGGATATAGAGCATAAACGAGAACTTTAAGGCGGTTTCCTGTTTCATCCCAACAGCAATGGAAGCAATAACCGTAGCACCAGAACGGCTTATGCCTGGAATGAGCGCAACGGCCTGAGCAAGACCAACCAACAGTGCATCCTTAGTGGAGAGATCCCCGTCCTGCTTGCGTCCACGAAGATTACGAATCAGCCAGAGGGCAACCCCAGTAATTAATAGCGCGATGGCAACAGTGTATACGGACGAGAAAATTTCTTCGATCTGGTCTTTAAACAGAACTGCAGCGATAGCAGCAGGAACTGTACCGATGACTATGTATAAGCAAAACATAAAGTCTGCTTTATATTCTTGTTTTCGCGTTCGCAGATATCCTAATGCACCGATAATTAGTTTTTTAATATCTTCACGGAAAATAAAAACAATCGCGAGTAAAGACGCCGTGTTGGTCAGAATCTCAAAGGACAAACCGTTCTGCTTCAACCCCATAAGTCGTTGGGCAATGATTAGATGTCCACTAGAGGAAACCGGAATCGGCTCTGTCGCACCTTGTACGATCCCTAATAATAAATACTTTAACCACAATATAATGTCTTCCATCTTGTCCTCCTTGAATATACGTATCATTGGAGATGCCAATGATCATTTCTTTTTCTCTTATAAGGTATCCTACTCTATTGATGATAGTGGTTTAGCTTACTGACTTGCAAGTTTCAATTTCGTAAGAAGTTGAAAATAAAATCATTCACACGTGTACGTAATGGGGTGTAATGGGCTGTTTACGCCCGAACCATGACCTCGCTCAATGTTGAAGTCATGGGGATGCCTCGTTACTTTAAGACATATGAAATATGCTTGTAAGTTGTTTCATAGCATGATAGTATTTGATAATGATTATCAATATCAAATACGAGGTGAATTTATTTTGCGTAAAGGGAAAACTTCTATATGGCTAATGATGGCACTTGCAGTACTGCTCATACTAAGTGCGTGCGGACAATCTGTAGCCACTAATGCTTCAACAGATGAGGACATTAACGTAGCAGCAGAGTCAGAAACGAAGACAGATCAGGATGCAACGTCAGCTGGCTCTGCAACTGCAGAAGAGGAGTTAGTCACATTCCAATCCGATGCAGGAGAAGTTCAGGTGCCTAAAGATCCGAAACGAATTATTGACTTAACTGCGTTCACAACTGGTTATTTTGTTGCTCTGGATGCTCCAATTGTTGGGGCTTTAACCGGTGCAATGAACAATAAGTATATCAAGGATCAACTGACAGCAGCAGGAGTTACTGATCTGGGTGAAGTGCCCACACCTGAGCAATTGGTTAGTTTAAAACCTGATTTATTTATCGTATACACAGGTACAGAGGGAATTGATCAATTGTCACTCATTGCACCTGTAGTACAGCTTGAATATGGTAAACGTCCTTTCAGAGAACTGTTACTGGAATTAGGCAAGCTGACCAATAGAGAAGACAAAGCACAAGCTTGGATAAGCAATTGGGAAAAGCAGGTTAATGAGTTAAAGCCTAAAGTGAAAGAGGCTGTAGGTGACCGTACCGTTTCCATCCTGAACCCTTATGACAAAGGATTATATGTCTTCGGTCATAATTACGGCCGTGGTGGTGAAATCATCTATGGCGAGTTTGGGCTCAAAGCACCAACCAAGGCTCAGACGGAAGCAATCGACAGTGGAACAGGATGGGCTTCCATCTCCATGGAGGTTTTACCTGAATATGCGGGAGATATTATCTTCACTAGCCCATGGTCTGGTGATACAAATGATGCTTCGAAAGTCTACGAGCACAACCTATGGAAGAGCCTTCCTGCAGTTAAAGCGAATCATGTGTTCCAACTTGATCCTACCTCGGATACATACAATGATCCGGTAACGCTGGAGGGCCAACTGAAGTTTATCTCTGACAGCCTATTGTCAGCGAAGTAATCTGCAGAAGAAATAAATAAAGGATACAAATAAAAATAAGACTTCCGTCTAAGTCACGGAGGTCTTATTTTTATATGTGTAATAGGAGTTGAGCTGAATGATAGACTGCAAATGAACTAGTAATGGATAGAAGTTGAAGGTATTAGATGTTAGTGTTACTTCACAGGTTAAGTCGACAGTAATAGAAGTTAGCTAAACAGGTGTTAATTGGTGATGGGGTTACCATTATTCGCTTTGTGTATTTCTTCTGTTCCCGCATTCAGTGCACACTCATAATACGCGCATTTATGATCGATCACTTCCATCGTCTTCTGTAGCTCCGCAATCTGAGCTTCCACGCTAGCTCTGCGCTCCATAAACATTTCGTGTCTTTGTTTCAACGTGGAGTCCCCTTCAGAGCACCAGGCAATGAAGTCCTTGATATCTTTGATGGGCATCCCGGTTGCTTTGAGACATTGAATAATCTTTAGAAAATCAATGTCTGATTCTTTGAATAGCCGAGTTCCACTAGAAGTTCGTTCAACAAAAGGCATGAGTCCTTCTCGATCGTAGTAGCGCAATGTATATACAGTAAGGTCTAATTTTTTGGCTACCTCGCCAATCGAATATGTCATGTATATGATGTTCCTTTCCATTAAGGATAGACTTAGAGTTAACTATAGGATTGATCCGAGTGAATACTACCATGTTCTACGATTAGATGTCAAAGTTGGGTTTAAATAAAAAAAGTATTTGACCTAGAGTTAACTGTAGGGGGTACGATAATGCTGTATTCGAAATGAATAGGAGGTTTTTTACATTGATTATAGCTAAAGCGAGAGCAGTTGACGGACCAGACCAACAATTTCGAAGTGCCGAAATCAAACGACGGGATCTTGATACCAGTGATGTACTGATCGAGATTAAATATGCGGGCATTTGCCATTCTGACATTCATACTGCACACGGTGACTGGGGTCCTGTGAACTATCCACTCGTTCCTGGACACGAGATTGCTGGCATTGTAACGGATGTAGGTACAGGTGTATCCAAATATAAAGTAGGCGACCGCGTAGGTGTTGGATGTATGGTGGATTCTTGTGGCGAGTGTGACAATTGCCGCAAAGGTGAAGAGCAATACTGTCTCAAAGGAAATATTCAGACCTATGCTGGGGTAGACAAATATGGTGAGCCTACGCAAGGTGGTTATTCTACACATATCGTTGTAACCGAGAACTTCGTTGTTCGAATCCCTGATAACATTACGCTTGATGCCGCTGCACCATTGCTGTGCGCAGGTATTACGACGTATTCACCACTACATCACTGGGGAGCTGGCCCAGGCAAAAAAGTAGCGGTTGTAGGTATGGGTGGACTTGGTCATATGGCAGTTAAAATTGCACACGCGATGGGTGCGGAAGTTACCGTATTATCCCAATCACTAAGCAAAAAAGAAGACGGCTTGCAATTTGGCGCTGCCCATTATTATGCGACAAGTGAACCGGAAACGTTTGAGAAACTAGCGGGTTCCTTTGACCTGATGATTAATACAGTAAGTGCCAGTATTGACATTAATGCATACCTGTCTCTGCTCACGCTGGATGGTACAATCGTTAACGTTGGTGCGCCAGCAGAACCATTGCCCGTACAAGTATTTTCACTTATTGGTCACCGTCGTTCGTTCGCGGGTTCAATGATTGGTGGTATTCGTGAGACACAGGAAATGCTCGACTTCTGTGCAGAACATAATATCGCTCCGAACATTGAAGTTATTTCAGCTGACCAGATTGACGAAGCTTACAAACGTGTACTGGCTTCAGATGTGAAATATCGCTTTGTTATTGATACGAGCACGATTTAATAGAATCCATTCGATAATAACTACCTAATCGTCATTGATTAGCGCACGTATATTAGCACGTAATAGAGCAGGTATACTAAAAAGCAGATAACCTTCGTGGTTACTGCTTTTTTTGCTCTCTTTGCTTGTACAAGTATGTAACTGTGTTTGCTATTAGGGACTGTGTTGGCAAATGCTATTCATTAGTTCGATTGAACGCAGTGATGCATCAGGTTGTTTAGTTGCTTGAGACATGGATTATACTAAAAGCAGCAGTAATGGTGCGTTTTGATTAAAAGGTAATTAGAAACTCCGTATTCATGATAGAATGGATTGGAGTAAAAGGGGGAGGAAGATGATGGAGGCTTTTGCAGAATATTTAGCAAGCATTGATAACCCGGAGCATAAGGAACGAACCGAAGAGGTTCTGAAATGGATTACGGAGAAGTTCCCAAGTTTGAAAACCAAAATTGCTTGGAATCAGCCGATGTTTACCGACCATGAGACCTTTATTATCGGTTTTAGCGTGTCGAAGCAGCATCTAGCTGTTGCTCCAGAGAAAGTAGTCATTGATCAGTTCTCAGAAGAAATCGTTCAGGCGGGTTATGAGCATACCAATCAGCTCATTCGTATGAAGTGGAAACTGCCGATTGATTATTCGTTACTTGAAAGAATCATTGAGTTTAACATTAAAGATAAGGCAGATTGCACTACTTTTTGGCGCAAATAGTCAGAGAAGTTAGAGACTTTTGCACAATTCAACCTTATGAAATAAATAAAACGCGCACCGATGGATCATCGGTGCGCGTTGGTAGCTTGTCACTCGCTTCATTTAGTCCGTAGGTGAGACAAGCAGGTGTTAACTTTTGATGTAACTCTAAATGGATAGCTAAGCTTTAACTGGTGAAGGATACGTTTGTTCTTTAGTAACATGTTTAGGTATCTTCCAACGTGGCAATCTTAACGTGAACTTACTTCCATTAGGCGTGCTTGAGGCAAGAGACAGTTCACCGTTTTGGGCGTTGGCCAGCAGTCTGCTGTAGGTCAGACCGAGACCCAAGCCACGATTTCTACGTTTTTTAATCTCTCCGCGGTAGAAGCGTTCAAATATTTTGGATTGATCAGCTTCCGATATACCTGAGCCATAATCCTGTACATCAATGAATAGATGGTCTTCTTCTGCCCGCAATTCAATATCGAATTTGGCCGTTTGACCCGAAGGAGTAGCTTGAAGCCCATTATTCAGTAAATTAACGATGATTTGCTGAATTCGCAGGGTATCACCAACGGTGTATAGTGGACCTACAGGTGCATGTAGTTCAACCTCAGGTGTTTTATCTTCGTACGCAATCTTCCACTGATAGATGATCTCGCCAACCAATAACTTCAGATCTGTTCGTTCCTTGCGCACAGCAACGCTTCCAGCAGACATGGCATTGTAATCAAGTAGATCTGCAATCATCCGCTCCATACGTTCCGATTCCTTCAAAGCGATATCCAAAAATTCTTTTCCTTCCTGAGGACTGACCACGTCGTCGCGTACCGCCATAACGAGCCCTTTGATAGAAGTGACAGGTGTCTTCAGTTCATGGCTCACGCCTGCTAATGAAAGGGTACGCCATTCCTCAAGTTGTCTTAGACGTGTCGCCATATCTCGGAAAGAGCTCACGAGTTCCGTAATCTCACGCTCCCGTGTATTGATATCAAGGCTCACGTCGTAATTGCCACCACGAATCTGTTCAGCCGCATAAGCAACTTGGCGAATAGGTCGGGACAACTTATTAGATAGCAGATAGATCGTAAACCATCCACATAGAATTAATCCGCCCAGAATTAAAAGAACAAGCCACATCGTCTCTGGACCGAATGTAAGAGATTGCTTAGATTGCATCACCCATACTTTTCCAAGGGATTGATCGCCTTCATTAATACTAACGGTTACTCCTGCATATTTGTTGTTTCTTGGTTCACGAAAGTCGTCAGACAGTCGATAAAATACCTCTTCTTGTGTCATTTTAGGCTGAGAAAAGATCAATTGATTGTTGTTATCCAACACCATGACACAGAAATAATGATCTGTATTAAATAGTTTCTCCCTCTTGCTTACCATGGTGTCTAGATCGGGTGGTACATGAAGCTTATTATTGTCAATAGTCACTCGATCGGCAATCTCCAGCCCTAATAACTCTGCGGTTTTTAGACTTTTCTCAATAGAGGTTGTACGAATCCAGTAGAGTGCTCCTGCGACAATTATGGTGAAACCAATGCACAAGATTAGAAAATAACGAAGTGTCCAGTGGGACAAAATGGATGTTGAACGTCTCGGCCCTTTCCGTCTCAGTTTGCGATCCAAAATTGATACCCCATTCCTCGCAACGTCCGAATTTCTCCAGTCTCTGGCAACCAGTGAGAGAGTGCCTGACGTAGTCGTTTAATTGATAAATCTACAGCACGATCACTGCCATCATAGTCCATGCCCCACACTTGTTCGATCAGATGATCTCTTGTAAATGTACGGTTCGGATACTCAGATAGAAATATAAGTAATGATAGGTCGCGTGGTGTGAGTGCAACCTCAGCGCCGTTAAGCAATACTTGCTTGGCAGCGAGATCAATAACGAGATTGCCGTAACAGCGTTTATCTTCACCACCCGAAGTATAATGAGGGTTACGTCGCAGTACAGCATTAACTCTGGCAACCACCTCTTCGGGAACAAATGGTTTGCTCATATAATCGTCAGCACCGGCATTTAATCCGTTAAGACGATCTCGAATGTCATCCAGTGCCGTTAGCATGATCACAGGACAAGCACTTTTTTCACGAATAATGCGCAGCAGATCCCATCCGTCCATTCCAGGTAGCATTACATCAAGTAATACAAGGGAAGGATTTACGGATTCAAAAAGGGTAAGTGCAGTGGAGCCATCTGCTGCATGATGCACCTCGAATTCTGCTTTTCTCAGATAAGCAGCCAGTACCCGGGCAATGGCTTGCTCATCTTCGACGATGAGTATGGATTTCAAGAAAAGCGGTCTCCTTTCACTTCAGAAGCTTGTGTACTGATTTTACATGAGCAAGAGCATAATGCCAATCCTGTATTAGAGGATTCAAAAAAAAATGTAACATGTTCTTGTTTGACTTCTTCCTGACACATTGGGCTGATATTATCCATATCAACAAGTAACCTAACCAATAATGTACTGGAGGAAAAATAAATGAACAAGAAGACAAAAACATGGATTATTACAGGGGTAGCCGCAGTGGCTATTATCGGGGGTGGAGGATACTATCTCACCAATAGTTACCTCGGCAATAACGTTGAAATTGAGCAAGTGCTCCCTGCTATTACAGCAACATCAACCACAGCAGTAGATAGCACAGGAACACCTGTAGCAAATGTTGTTGGCGCAGAGCAATTGAATGGAGACTGGAACATCAGCGAAGGCTCAAAAGTATATTTCTCTGTAACAACATCACAGGAAACCGTCAATTTTGTGGACGAGCAGGTATCTGGCAAATGGACAATTAATGTAGATGATGCTTCTCAGATGAAAGCAGAAGGACAGATTGAGATGGACGGTATTGACTCTGGTAATGGTCAACGTGACGGACATGTGAAGCAAGCCGACTTCTTCGATATTGCTACATACCCTCAAGCAACGTTTACAGCTACCTCATTTGAAGGTTTACCAGCGGAATGGCCAGTGGGGCAGACGGTTGATGTGAAAATGAATGGAACATTGACTGTAAAAGGTGTTGAAAAAGAAGTTACTTTTGATGCAAAAGCTGCGTATGACAATGATCAGGTGTTGTTGTCTGCGACTTCAATGGTAACGTTCGAAGACTTCGGTATGGAAAACCCTCACTCCGTTGTTCTCTCAACAGAGAATGACATTAAGCTACAGTTGGAGTTGAAACTCACGAAATAAGAAAATGCATCTATTGCACAAAGCGAATCTGTTCTGTTCTACCCCAGGGTAGCGGAACAGATTCTTTTTGCTGTCTATTAATTCTAACAAGGCGACCAGGATGTGCGGAACCAGCTGCGACACATAATTTGTTAAAATAACTGCTGTTTCCTTTGGTTTATACCGTGTCGTCTAATCTCCTGAAGCGCTTACAATGGAAAAGGTTAAACGCATTCATTGATCGATTTATAACGATAAAAAGGGGGAGATCAAGAGTGAACAAGAGGTACATAAGTAGCTGCCTTGTATTGCTAATGTTATTTTGCGAGCTAGGCTTGTTGGTTCAGCCGGCAGACGCGGCAACGAGGGTTAATGTAGCATTGAATAAAGAGGTAACTGTATTATCGGAATATCTTGAACATGGGAGTAATAAAGGCCATTTGGTAGATGGCAAGGTGGATACACATTGGACCGCAAATGAGACAGCGACGGAAGAGGCTCCTCAATGGATCGAAATTGATCTGGACGGAGAGTTTCACTTAAACGGGGCAGAGATTGTATTGAAAGAACAAAAGAAGATTCATCTTGATGTTGAGGTATCATTGGATGGAGAGAATTGGGAGCAAGTAGCCACTCATAGAGAAGAAACAACAGAACAGCAGCTCAATTTTGACTTTCAAACCGATCTAGTTCGATATGTAAAAGTGACTATTCCATTTTATGATCAACAGGGGGCATGGCCAACGCTGTCCGAGATTCGCGTTTTTGGACAACAAGAAGGACGTGAGCCAGAAAATATTACAGCTTATGATGCCGTGAATATCACGACAATCATCGGTGGTGCGCCTGTCTTACCTACAGAGATTCGGGCACAATATGGTGCGGATCAATCAGGGAATGTAGCTGTAGTCTGGGATCATATTGACCCTGAACAATATCAGTTGGCTAACACATTCAGTGTAAACGGTCATGTGGAAGGTGCAACAATTCAACCTACCGCTTCGGTAACGGTACAGGGATATCAGGATGATTTTATCAGAGGTGTCGATATCTCCACGTTAACGGCCATTGAAGACAAGAAGGGTAAATTCCTCGACAGTAACGGTACCGAAAGGGACTTGCTAGATATTCTTAAAGACCGTGGTGTGAATTATGTCCGTATTCGTTTGTGGAATGATCCACAGAAATCAGGAGGCTATAACGATAAAGAAGATGTCATCCGTTTAGCCAAGCGAGTGAAAGAAAAGGGCATGAAAATCCTGCTCGATTTCCATTATTCGGATGAGTGGGCGCATCCGGGTCAACAGCTACGTCCCAAAGCATGGGAAGATCTGACCTTCGATCAGTTGAAGCAGGCTGTATACGATTATACGTATGAGGTTGTTGGTGACATGAAAGAAGAAGGTGCCATGCCAGACATGGTGCAGATTGGTAACGAGATTAACAGCGGTGTGCTTAATGGATACGTAAGTACAGTGAATCAGACGGAAAATGTGGCTCTGCTACAGCGTGGTGTTGATGCTGTACGTGACCTCGAAGGAGATCAGCACGTTCAGATTATGATCCATCTCGCTGAAGGTGGACAAGCGGATATGTTCGATACCTACTTTGGTGAATTGGAGAAAGGGAAACTGGATTATGATGTTATCGGTCTCTCCTATTATCCGTTCTGGCACGGTACGTTCGCAGATGTACAGGAAACGATGAACCGAGTATCCCAGAAATACAAAAAAGACGTCGTTATTGCTGAAACATCATATCCATTTTCCTTTAAAAATGGTGATGCTCATGGCAATATTATTGGCGGCCCGGACAAGTTAAATATCGGAGGCGCGACATTCCCAGCAACAGTGCAAGGTCAATATGACGCCATTGCTGGCATTATGGATTTGATTGCGGAAGTGCCGGAAGGTCGTGGAGCGGGATTCTTCTATTGGGAGCCTGCCTGGATTCCTGCTGGAGTGGGCTGGATTGCTTCCGAAGGGGATGCTTGGGAAAATCAAGCGATGTTTGACTACGATGAATTCCCCGGGAACGGAGGATATTCCTTAGAAGGACGTGCATTGCCATCCCTTGATGTGTATAAACGCGGAATGCAGAATGTTCCTGCAGATCGTCAGCATTTATCGGCTGCAATTACACGCGCACAAGGTTTGGTAGCCGCAGATTTCGAAGAAGAGAGCTGGCAATTACTCGCACCAGCGATTGAAGCTGCTAAGTCTGTATACCGTATGGCATATACATCAGCAGGCGTAACGCAAGGAGAAACGAATGCTGCAACCGAGTCCCTTAAGCAAGTCATGGATTCAATGGAAGTAATCCCTGCGAATCGAGCGTTGCTCGAAGCTAAGGTAACAGAAGCCCGGACATACAAGGAATCGGATTGGTCAGCGGTCACATGGGGGATTTTTACTAAGGCGCTTGCACATGCGAGTCAGGTTCTATCAGATCCTAGAGCGACCCAGACTGACGTAGATGCGGCGGAGAAACGTTTACATGAAGCCATTAGCGGACTATCTGATGTAGACAAAACTAAATTAACGTTGCTGATTGGTGAGATGCAGCAGCAGAATGTATCATCGTATACCCATCGAAGCTGGAAGACGTTAATGGATGCGTTGCAGGCTGCAATCGTTGTGAGAGATAAGCAAAGTGCAGTGCAATCTGAGGTTAATCAAGCTTTGGAAACATTGCAACAGGCCAATCAAGGTCTTGTTCGCCTGCAAGCTCTAGCAACCCATAAGACAGCTACAGCTTCATCAAGTGCTGGAACAGGTGGAGGACAAGCGAATTCACCAGAAGGAGCGATTGATGGCAATACAACGACATCATGGGGAACAAATGATAGCATAGACTCAGGTGTCTGGTGGGAAGTAGACCTGGGTGAGGTTGCGTCTGTCCGCACGATTGAAATGTCGATGTGGAGTGGTGGCATTAAGTACAAGATTGAGGTCTCTAAAGATGGTAGTAAATACGTAAAAGTCGTGGACACAACAAGTGATGTTATTGTTTCAACAGGGCCAAGACACGTTCTCCCTGATCAGACACAAGCACGTTATATTAAGGTTACGATAACAGCGGGACCAGAATGGGTTGGGTTTATGGATTTTGAAGCATATGGTACGTTCCCAGCAGATAAATCGGCTCTCGAAACAACCGTGAATTCAGCAGCCAAACTGCAACAAAATGATTATACACTAGCAAGCTGGAATGAGTTCAGTAAGGCGCTTGTACACGCGAAGTCTATTATCCAAGATGAAGAAGCGTCTGTGCAAGATGTTAGCGCTGCTAATGAAGAGTTAAAGGCTGCGATGCATAAACTCGAACGGCAAGACTCTACTCCTGGCTCTGGGCAGCCTTCGCAGCCGACTCAACCATCACAGCCAAGTGAACCATCACAACCGTCACAATCATCCAGTTCAGGATCGGTTCCATCAACGGGAAATTCCAATGCTGTAACACCGGCTGACACGAATAGTCGACCCGAGAAAGGTGCGATTACTGTAGAGGGTATCTTAACAAGTAATGGGAACTATTCGATTCGTCCGACTGCACAGCAATTAAACGAAGCGGTTCAATCGATGGGAGCAGGAGAGCAGCAATTAAAGCTCATTGCTAATCTAACTGACAACTCCAAAGCCGTATCGTTCCAATTAAACACGAATCAACTTGCAGAATGGGTGCGTTCACAGGCGGTTAAGTCATTAGATCTAATTGTAGGGCAGACTTCAATTCGCATTCCACTGAAATCTATTCCGCTACAAGATGAACAAACTGCCGGAACATTTGATGTTGAGGTATCTGAAGGATCCAGCCTAGCTTTAACGGAATCACAAAAAGCAACCATCGGTAACCGATCCATCCTTAACGTCAATGTATTGATGAATGGGAAGCCAATGGTCTGGACAGATAGATCGATTGAAGTTGTTATGCCCAATGAAGGCGAGCTTCAGGGAAGCGATACTGTTCGAATTGTACAATCGATAACGGCGAATGGTGAGATGAAGCCGGTAACGTACTCTGTAACGATTGACAAGAACGAAACCATCGCGTTCAAGCCTACACAATCCGGAAGCTTTGTCATTACTGAAGTTCGAGTTCCGTTAAACGATTTGCAAAATCATAATTGGGCGAAACCAGAGGTGCAGAATCTCTATGGTAAAGGGATTATCAAAGGCATGAATGCCACAAACTTCGTTCCAGATGGTAATCTGACGCGTGCACAATTTTTGCAAATGATCATCAAAGGAATCGGAACTTCAAGCCTGCCAGAAGCAAGTGTGCAGACTCCGTCAGATGTGAAGGAAGGTCAATGGTATGCTGATGCGGTGCGAATCGGTTTGCAGATGAATATTATCCAAGGCCGAGCAGATGGAACCTTTGGTGCAAATGAGCCTATTTCCAGAGAAGATATGGCGGTTATGCTGAGTCGCGCATTGCAATCTTTGAAGCAAGAAATGGATATAGTAGCTCCTGTGGCGCAAGAAGAGAACACATTTGAAGATCATACAGTCATTGCTGGGTATGCGAGAGAAGCTGTGGCGTCGATGCAGCAACTTGGACTATTAAATGGCATGTCAGATGGTACGTTTGCGCCTAAACAAACAGCTAATCGTGCACAAGGTGCTGTTGCAGTCGCGAGACTGATGGAACAGCTGTATGCAGAATAATAACATGTAAGCAGGAGAGATCGGGTCATAAGACTCGATCTTTTTTTGTCCAGAAAATGTATCTCTATCTCTATTATGATGTATTTTCTTACCTCAAAAAAGAAATTAAAATTCATTATTGTCATATTGACATTAACGAATTTGTTTGTTATCATTTCGATAATATCATTATGACTATATTGGAAATGGGGAATGAACCATGTTCGGATTTCGATTTGTAAAATTTCAGCCAAGTGAATATGTGATGAAAGTGAAGAACGGTCAGGTACAGCGTCAAGGCGTAGGTTTATCCTTCACATATTATGAACCGACCACTTCGGTTGTTGTTTTACCTGTATCCTCTGTAGAAGTACCTTTTATGTTCGAAGAAATAACTGCAGATTATCAGACCGTAACGGTTCAGGGGCAACTTAGCTACCGTATTGTGGACTACATGAAAATTACACAAAGCTTAAATTATACGTATAACTTACGTAAAAATCAGTACATCTCCGATGACCCCAGTAAGCTTGATCAACGTGTGATCACGATTGCCAAAGTCTTGACCAAGAAGCATCTAGAACAAATGCCATTGAAGGAAGCAATACAATCCAGTGAACGGCTTGTAACGAGTATGAAACGTGAGGTTGCACAGAGCCAAGAACTGGAGAAACTGGGCGTAGAGCTAATGAGTTTATCAATTTTGGCGATTTTGCCTAACAAAGAGACGATGCGTGCGCTGGAAGCGCAGGCTCGGGAAGAAATTTTGCGTCAGGCTGATGAAGCATTATATGTGCGTCGTAATGCGTCCATCGAGCAGGAGCGCAAGGTGAAGGAAAACGAACTGAATACGGAAATCGCAGTTGAATCCAAAAAGCGGCAAATTCGAGAAACGCAATTGCAGGCAGAGCGTTCTATCAAACAGAAGCAAAATGAGATGGAACAGGAACAACTCCAATTCAATACCGCGATGGAAGAACGAAAACAACAGCTGATTGAGCTGACGATTGCCAATCGGAATGCAGAAGCAGATGCCAAAGCTTACGAAATGGCAGCTGTGATGAAGTCGTTGCAGGATGTAGAACCGACCGTTCTGCAGGCCATGGCGAATATGGGGATGAATTCAGATAAACTTATTGCAATTGCATTCCAAGAATTGGCGGAGAATGCAGGTAAGATCGGACAACTGAATATCTCACCTGATCTGCTGCAAGGTTTGATGTCTAACTCGAATAGAGAGCAAGGGGGTAGAGGACGATGAGACGATTGGCAACCGAAAAGCCAGCATCCATGCCAGCGACGGAAGAGCATCGACTAACGGAACATAAACTTATTTTGATTAAACGACGAACACGGCTGGAGGAGTTGATCGTTCGTTATAATACGGTACAGCAAGCACAGTTTTATATTGAACGTCTTGGGGCGGACTTTAATGATTATATTACAGAGGATGCTTGTTATCGGGAGTCCGTGAAGCAAGCGCAACAGATCCTTGGTTCGCTCGGAAGAGTTCAAACGATAGATCGGGAGCATGTGCCTAATTTTATATTTGGTAAACAGGATATTATCGTCGTTGTAGGTCAGGACGGTCTTGTTGCGAATACACTCAAATATCTATCAGAGCAGCCGCTTATTGGGGTTAATCCTGATCCAATGCGTTGGGATGGGGTGCTGCTTCCTTTTACGGTAGAGGATTTGCGCTTTATTATTCCTGATGTGATGCGTAGACGGCGTTCACTGAAAGAAGTCACAATTGCCAAAGTTGAACTGAATGATGGTCAGTATCTCTATGGGGTCAACGATCTGTTTATTGGTCGGAAGACACATGTTTCCGCTCGTTATGAAGTGCAATTTGGTTCAGCCGTAGAACGGCAATCCTCTAGTGGTGTGATCGTATCCACAGGGATGGGCTCTACGGGCTGGTTCAAAAGTGTGCTGGCAGGTGCGACTGGCATTCTAAACTCGGAGGTCTGGCAGCATATGAACACAAACGATGAATTAACGACTACGGATAGGGGGCAAAAAGGGATGAAGCATTTTGGTTGGGACGCAGCCTACCTCTACTTCACCGTGCGCGAGCCATTCCCTAGCCGTACAACAGCTGCCAATGTTGTGTTTGGACAGATCCATGCGAACCAACCCTTACGGATGGTATCTCAGATGCCAGAAGATGGAGTTATTTTCAGCGATGGCATTGAACAGGATTTTCTTGAATTTAATTCAGGTGTGGAGGCGACCATTAATCTTGCGGATAAACGAGGGCAGTTAGTCGTATAATGTCTCAGTTCTATATGCCTACACTAAGATCAGACTTAAATATCGGGATATTCATTCACATAGCCTGGGATTTCTTGATTTAGATCAAGGATTTTCAGGCTGTGACACGTTATGATGGGTGTAATCACAGATTACAGAGGAGGATGAATGAATATGAGTATCACATCATTGCAATCCGTAAAAGAATTTAGTGCAGAACGCTTTACTAAACGGGTGTTATTCCGACACGATGGCGGTGTCACATTT
Organism: Paenibacillus sp. Root52; assembly: GCF_001426865.1. Classification (GTDB taxonomy): domain Bacteria; phylum Bacillota; class Bacilli; order Paenibacillales; family Paenibacillaceae; genus Paenibacillus. The sequence goes on from NZ_LMFO01000001.1 coordinate 24,571, forward strand.
GTACTTCATTTTTTACCAGGTCAGCAGCTTCCGGTACACAAACACCCAGGCACAGATGTTATCTTGCTAGTGGTTGAAGGCACAGGAACGATTATTCTAGATGGGGCTGAACAGGAGGTCAAGCAAGAGGACGTGATCTGCTGCGGAGGAGAGACGGAATTCGCCTTCCATAATACAGGTAACACTGAAACTCGTTTATTTGTGACGCTAAATAAGGTGCCTAACGAATCCTACGCGCAAAATATATAGAAAGAACAAATTCACACTTTATAATAATGTGTAATTACACCTGTAGATCGTAGCATGTAATCATGAACTTGATAACGGTTAAACAACAAAAAGCGTACTTATATCTCTGGTAGGAACAGAGCTTAAGTACGTTTCTTTGTGATATGAATACATCAGTCGATGTCAGAAATATCCTAACATCTCTTTGGCTTCTTTAGACATCAGCTGAGGTGACCATTGAGGCTCCCATACAATTTGTACATCGATATCAGTCTTGCCTGTATTTTCTTGTAACACCCACTTCACGGCGCCAACAATCGTATCATGTAGTGGGCAACCAGGGGTGGTCAGAGTCATTAGTACGTGCACACGCTCAGGTTCTTCACGTACTTCATATACAAGGCCAAGATCAACAATGTTCACGCCTAACTCAGGGTCATATACTTCCTTCAGACATTCTAACAAGTCTGTTGTTTGTTCCATGGTTATCGCTCTCCAATCCTCCAAATTAACGTTTAAACACTAAGGCTATATTTACGATATAAGCAATGGAAATCAGGGATAGTATGGTTCCTCCGACCATCATTACTTCTGCCAAATTTATTAAAATTCCACTCACCAGCAATAGACTGCCACCCACCATGGCGATGAGTCCCCATTGTACGTAGCGTTCACTCAGCATGCCAGCCATAAGGGGCACTCCTGGTCTGCCAGCTTGTTTCCCATACTTATGTGTCCACCATAGAAACGGTACGATTTTGGAAGCATAACCTAATATCGTGAGTGAAACCCAGCCTCCGAGATATACCCATCCAGAGAGAAGCACTACTCGTGGATGAAGCAACAGATCCGTTCCTTGTGCGGAATAGATTAGCAATGCTATAACATATACGGCAAAAGCACGACTTACATATACCGACCAGCGAATACCTGGCCCTGGATTTTTTTTATGCCGCTTCTCCTGAATCTGTTCCAAGTGATACACATAACAGATCATTGCTGCACTTAGAAGCAATATTGCAAACCAGAGTAAGCCGTCTTTGATACCTGTTAGAAATGCAATTACACCTGTGATTACCGCTGCGTTCCATAATACCAAGACGATCTTTTGCAACCGGATGGAGTAATCATGAGACAGGTAGAACATGGGTAACATCTTGTAGCTGAACCCAGTGATTAACATCCCGAACCAACCAAGGGTTCCCATCCAAATATGTGCTCCGAATAAGCGCTCATGTAGACCATTCCATTGTCCAAAAGCAAAATTCAATCCCATCAGCATACCGGAAAGCCCAGTCAGAACGAGATACAGACAAGAACAGGCGGCACTAACCGTTACCGGGTTCCACTGAGAAGCACGGAAGAGCGTTACCGCCATATTCCATCCGAACAATAAAATACCGATCAATGCTAGCGTTGCTGAGCCAGCAATCCAATGAACATCACCACGGATGAAGCCGTATAACATGCCTGTAAGTCCGATGGTGAAGAAGAAGTAGTGACAGTAGCCGAGAAGTAAACTGTAGATATTAGATTGCAGAATAACGTGAATCAACTGATATATCGCGCCCATGGCTAGCATGGTTGCCCACCCCAGAACAAAGAGGTGAGCGTGAAACCAGCCTTCAGGTCCTCTTAATTCATCACCAAGCCAGCCTGTTAACGATAGCAGGGAGAAGGCGTGATACATAACAAATCCGAAGATGCCCGTGATGATAAAAAGAAACGGCAACCTGGACATGGCTCTCGCCTCCTTACCCTTTTTCAATTCTCACTTTTGCTGTGCCATCCGCTTGATCCTCAACCGCATATAGACAACCCAGATTGTTTAACTCTTCAATTAAGAACACGGGAACGCGATCATTATGAATGAAAACAACATCTCCAGGTTTGCAGCGCTCTAGTGCAGCAAGCGTACGCATCATCGGTTGTGGCGGTTCTAATCCGCGATTATCAAGCGTTATTGTTGCAGCTTTAGCCTGTTTGTCGCTTTCCATTAGGCCAGTTGCCCCTTCAGGACGTCCTTGACATGCTTCCTCGTCTGATTCTAGCGAGATATCAAAAGTTGGCTTATCAGACTCAAGCTGCTGCGCGGATAATGCTTTTGCGCCTTTTTTATTTTTCTTGTGAATGAAAGTAGTGACCCAGTGATCCGAGCTCTTTCGTTCAGAGGAGTTGGAGTACCCTTTCAATTTGAGAATGCCAAGTAGCGGCGTTGGCTTAAATGGGGCATGAAGTACAAACACATCCTCAGGTTGAAGACCTTTTACCGTATCCATAATGAGTTGGAAGGGCTCCAGCTTTTTACTTAAATGAGGCCGGACATCCAATTCAACAATATTGACATCAGCTCGAGACATGTGCGTTCACATCCGATCCTGTACCCGCTACATTGGCCTGTTCGAGCAAGTGTTGTGATGACTCATAGAGAGCAGCCATTCCGCCGTACAGCGCATAAAAGAATGACTCCGGCGCATCCAGAGAGAAGGACAGATATGCCTTAGGATCCATATCTAACAATCGCTCAAAAAGTCTTGCACTGTCATAAGCGTAAAAACAAAAGTGTGTATATTCAAAGACTGGCATTTTTTCATAAATCGTAATGATTTCTTGTGCATATTCCGCTTGATTCTGTTGCGCCATCTGAATCATGGTCGTCGCATCTTCCAGCCGAAGCGTGATGCGAAGTGTAGTGTCATTTATGATATCAACTTGCGGCATGGCTGCTCATCTCCAATCTATCGTTTGCTGATCTTGACCTGGAACGTGGTAGGTCCTTGTTCAATGTACTCCCAATCAAAGCCTTCAGGGTGTGTAGATTGGAACTGGAAGCGCAAAGGTTTCGGATCGTGATCGTTAATGAGTAGCATCGCCTCTTCCGGTTGCAATTGATCGAAAGTTTCGAAAATGATTTTATGTTTCAGATGAGGTGGGTACTCAGTAGCATTAATAGTAGCTGCATATGTGTTCATGGTTCATTCCTCCAAGTGGGTTAGTGTGGTGCTGCAATTTGATTATAGAAAACGAAAAGAAGGGGCTGTGTGAGCAGGCTCACATTTCCTATTGTCATAATCTTGCCTTATTTAAAAGAGAATCCTGTTTGGAAAGGGGTTGCGGCGATTTTATAAATGTGCAAGTGTGCGTTATGTTTCACTTCTTGTGATATTTTGCACAGTTAGGCGAGCGAGACATCCTTATATTTAGCACCAAGATGACAATTGATGAGAGGAAGCAAGTTCCCTCCTTCAGCTTAATAAAGACAGCACCCTAGAGAAGGGAGGTACGTGTATGGAATCAAAATTAATGGATCCGTTTGGCAGAGTTCATGACTACTTGCGGATTTCGGTTACAGATCGTTGTAATCTGCGCTGTGTGTATTGCATGCCAGAAGAAGGGATGCAGTTTGAACCGACGGAACGAATCCTGTCTTATGAAGAAATCACGTCGATCGTCAAGGCGCTTGCTCCACTGGGTATTCGGAAATTGCGTTTGACTGGGGGAGAACCTCTGGTTCGTAAGGGGCTGGATCAACTGATTGCGATGTTATCCGCTATTCCAGGGATTGAAGATATCGCATTGACAACCAATGGCATCTATCTGGCAGCTTATGCAGATCGACTCAAGTCAGCGGGATTAACTCGGGTCAACATTAGCTTGGATTCGCTCAAGCCGGAGCGATTCGCGCGTATTACACGAGGCGGCAAGGTAGATCGCGTGCTGGATGGTATCATAGCCAGTCAAAGGGCTGGATTTCAGCCGATCAAGCTAAATGTTGTACTGATGAAAGGTGTAAATGACGATGAGGTTGAGGATTTTCTGCGCATGACACTGGAGGCTCCGATTGATATTCGATTTATTGAGTACATGCCCATTGGTGATAGTGGGAGCAGCTGGAAGTCAAGTTATATGCCGCTTGAACATGTGCTGAAGACTTGTGGAGACAAGTGGAACTACGAAAGCTGTGGTGATGTGTACGGCAATGGTCCGGCAGATAGTTACCGAATCGCTGGAGCAGCTGGAACGTTTGGTCTGATTCATCCGGTCAGCAGTCATTTCTGTGGAAGCTGCAACAGGCTCAGGTTAACAGCCGACGGCAACATTAAACCTTGTCTGTATTGGTCGGATGAGTACAATGTTCGCCCGCTCGTTGGCGACGACAAGGCGGTACAGGATCTGTTCTACAAGGCCCTCGGCTCTAAACCTGAAACTCATGACATGGTAAAAGCCTTAAAAGGGCAGCAGATTGACGGAACACCTACGCTGCGGCATATGTCGCAGATCGGAGGATAACAAGAGAAGCTTCGAATTCAGTTTAGGTTACGGACTCAAATTCAGGTGCGAAATCGCATCAACAGGTCACATTTGTGGGAGGACAACAATGAGCAGCAAAAGCATGCCCTGGATGGGCAAACTGAAGTATTTTGCCAAACGTGAAAAAAACGCGGAAGGCTGGAGTGAGATGTCCCCGGTAAACCGGGACTGGGAAGACGTGTATCGCCGCCGCTGGCAGCATGATAAAGTGGTACGTTCCACACACGGCGTTAACTGCACGGGTTCATGTAGTTGGCAGATCTATGTGAAAGATGGCATTGTGACATGGGAAACGCAGGCGACAGATTATCCATCTACCGGGCCGGATATGCCTGATTTTGAACCGCGTGGATGTCCGCGTGGAGCAAGCTTCTCTTGGTATCTATACAGCCCATTACGGGTGAAGCACCCATACGTGCGTGGTGCGCTTCTGGAAATGTGGCGTGACGCTCTAAAGACTTATGGTGATCCCATACAGGCATGGTCAAGTATTTCGAATGATCCAGTCAAAGTGAAAAGATACAAGTCGGTACGCGGTAAAGGCGGACTGGTTCGTGCTTCATGGGGCGAAGTGACACAGATTATTGCTGCTTCCATGATTCATACGATCAAAGATTACGGCCCTGACCGTATCATTGGTTTCTCCCCAATTCCAGCGATGTCCATGGTCAGTTATGCTGCCGGATCACGTTTCCTATCTTTGGTAGGTTCACCATTGCTTAGTTTCTATGACTGGTACGCGGATCTGCCGCCGGCATCCCCGCAAATCTGGGGAGATCAGACGGACGTTCCGGAGAGCAGTGATTGGTATAACTCTGGATATATTTTAGTTTGGGGTTCTAACCTGCCAATGACACGTACACCGGATGCTCACTTCCTCGCAGAAGCACGTTACAAGGGAACAAAAGTAGTATCCATCAGTCCGGATTATGCGGAATATGTGAAGTTTGCAGATACATGGATGTCCGTGAAACAAGGAACAGATGGCGCTCTTGCAATGGCTATGGGGCACATCATTCTGAAAGAATTTTATCTGGATCATCCTACAGATTACTTCATGTCCTATGCGAAGCAATATACGGACTTCCCGAATTTGTTGATTGTCGAAGAGAAGGATGGCGTAAACATTGCAGGCCGATTCTTGCTTGGTGAAGACCTGGGCATCCAAGGCAACAATATGGCATGGAAAACCCTTGTATACGATGAAAACTCCGGCACTTATGCTATTCCAAAAGGTAGCATGGGCTTCCGTTGGGGTGAAGAAGGCACGTGGAATCTCAAAATGGAACAGGTGGATACCGGCGAGCCGATCGATCCAAGACTATCCATGCTCGGAGTGCATCATGATCTTGTAACCGTGCATCTGCCTTACTTCGATGATGAAGGAAGTCATGTAATGGAGCGTCAAATCCCAGTGCGCCGCATCTGGGTTGAAGATCGCTGGATTACCGTTACGTCGGTATACGATCTCGTGCTGGCGAAGTATGGTGTTGATCGTGAAATGACACGTTCAGCAGACTCTACTGAAATCGTAACAGGAGTCGTTCTGGAAGCTGAAGAGGACAAACCATTTACACCAGCTTGGCAAGAGAAAATTACCCGAGTTGACCGGAATACCGTCGTTCAAATCGCACGTGAGTTTGCACAAAATGCAGTTGATACGCAAGGCCGCTCCATGATTATTATGGGTGCCGGGATCAACCACTGGTACAACTCCGATGTCATTTATCGTGCCATTATCAACCTGCTTCTGATGACAGGCTGTCAGGGGGTTAACGGGGGTGGCTGGGCTCACTATGTAGGTCAAGAGAAGCTGCGTCCTGCGGAAGGCTGGCAGACGATTGCCTTTGCTCGTGACTGGGCTGGACCTGCACGTCTGCAGAACGGAACATCGTTCTTCTACTTTGCAACAGATCAATGGAGATACGAGGAAACTCAAGTCGGAGAGCTAACCTCTGCACTTGAAGGTGATCCGCGATTCCAGCACGTTGCCGACTATAATGTCATGGCTGCACGCATGGGCTGGCTTCCATCTTATCCACAATTTAACCGTAACTCGATTGATTTGCATCAGGATGCACTAGATGCTGGGGCAACAACGAAGGAAGAGATCGGCGCATATGTGGCAACGGAATTACAAAATAAAAATCTTAAATTCTCGATTGAGCAGCCGGATGATCCAGCGAACTTCCCACGTGTGCTGTTTGTCTGGAGAGCAAACCTGATCTCAAGCTCAGGCAAAGGACATGAGTACTTCCTCAAGCATTTGCTTGGTGCTACAAACGGATTGCTTAATGATGATGATCATGGACTTCGTCCAGAGCATGTGGAGTGGGTAGATGAGGCTCCTGAAGGCAAGCTTGATCTTATGGTCAATATGGATTTCCGCATGGCAGGTACGGCAATGTATTCAGATATCGTACTGCCAGCAGCAACATGGTATGAAAAAAGCGATTTGAGCTCTACGGATATGCACCCGTTTGTGCATCCGTTCAACCCGGCGGTAGCTACGCAGTGGGAATCCCGTTCTGACTGGGATACGTTCAAGGAGATTGCACGTGTGTTCTCCGAAATGGCAGAACAGCAGTTCGATGGTCCGCAGAAGGAGATTCTGGCTACACCACTACTGCATGATTCACCGGATGAGCTGGCTCAGCCTTATGGTGAGATTAAAGACTGGAGCGCAGGTGAATGTGAAGCCATTCCAGGTAAAACGATGCCGCACATTCAAGTGGTTGAACGTGACTATGCTGCCGTCTATAACAAAATGATCAGTCTCGGGCCTAATGTGAAGGATAAACCGATTGGAACGAAAGGGATCTCATGGTCTGCGAGTGAAGAGTACGAGAAACTCAAAGGTATCCTGGGTGTCAACCGTAAAGATGGTGTTGGACAAGGATGTCCAGATCTTAGCTCAGATCGAAATGTTGCAGAGGCGATCCTGACATTGTCCACAACCACGAACGGTAAAATGGCTGTGCGAGCGTGGGAATCACTGGAGAAAAAAACCGCGTTGCATCTGAAAGATCTGGCTGAAGAACGGTCTGAGGAATGCTTTACCTTTGACGAGATTACTTCCAAACCGAAAACGGTCATCACCTCGCCTGCATTCAGCGGATCGGAAAAAGGCGGACGCCGGTATTCACCGTTCACGACCAACGTAGAACGATTGATTCCATGGCGTACATTAACGGGCAGACAGCAGTTCTACATCGACCATGAGATGCTGCGTGAGTTCGGTGAAACACTGGCTACCTTCAAACCCGTGCTGAAACATACACCGTTCCATCCAAACAGTAAGCGTCCGATTGAGGGCGGCAAGGAAATCGTGCTGAACTACATGACTCCGCATAACAAGTGGTCCATCCACAGTATGTACTATGATGCACAGCCGATGTTGACCTTGTTCCGAGGTGGTCCAACGATCTGGATGAACCATGAGGATGCTGAGGAAGCGGGTCTAGTGGATAACGACTGGATCGAATGTTTCAACCGTAACGGGGTCGTTGTGGCAAGAGCCGTAGTTACACATCGTATTCCTCGCGGAGTAGCCTTTATGTATCACGCCCAGGATCGCCACATTAACGTTCCGGGGACGAAAATTTCACAGACACGCGGCGGTACACATAACAGTCCGACTCGTATTCACGTGAAGCCAACACATATGATCGGTGGATATGCTCAGTTAAGTTATGGTTTTAACTATTATGGCCCGACAGGCAACCAGCGTGACCTGAATGTCATCATTAGAAAACTGCAGGAGGTGGATTGGCTTGAAGATTAAAGCACAAGTCAGTATGGTCATGAATCTGGACAAATGTATCGGCTGCCATACATGTAGCGTAACATGCAAAAACACCTGGACGAATCGTCCAGGTGCAGAGTACATGTATTTTAACAATGTCGAAACAAAACCAGGTGTCGGTTATCCAAAACAGTGGGAGGATCAGGAGCGTTACCGCGGCGGCTGGGAGATGAAAAATGGCAAGCTGGAGCTGAAATCTGGTACACGTGCAAGACGTTTGCTTAACATTTTTCATAACCCGGATCAGCCAACGATTGACGACTACTATGAGCCTTGGACCTATGATTACGAAAAATTGACCAATAGTCCGGAGAAGAAACACCAACCCGTTGCAAGACCAAAATCCCAAATTACCGGAGAGTATATGAATCTCGAATGGGGTCCGAACTGGGAAGATGATCTCGCCGGTGCCCATATAACAGGGATGGAAGACCCGAACATGAAGGGTGTCGAGGAATCCATCAAAATGGATTTTGAACAGGTATTTATGATGTACCTGCCGCGGATCTGTGAACACTGTCTGAACCCGTCCTGTGTGTCTTCCTGTCCATCAGGAGCCATGTACAAACGGGAAGAGGACGGCATTGTACTTGTAGACCAGAATGCTTGCCGAGCATGGAGATTCTGTGTGTCGAGCTGCCCGTACAAAAAAGTATATTTCAACTGGCAGACGAACAAAGCTGAGAAATGTACACTGTGCTTCCCACGTATTGAAGCGGGTCTACCAACGATCTGCTCTGAAACTTGCGTTGGACGTATCCGTTATATCGGCCTGATGCTCTATGATGCAGACCGTATTGAAGCAGCGGCTTCGGTAGAGAATGAAAAGGATTTGTATGAATCACAAATGGATGTTTTCCTAGATCCGAATGATCCTGAAGTGATTCGTGAAGCACGTGCAGCAGGCATACCGGAGGACTGGATTATTGCGGCGCAGCAGTCTCCAATCTATAAAATGGTTATTGACTGGAAAATCGCACTTCCACTTCACCCTGAATACCGCACGATGCCGATGGTATGGTACATTCCGCCGCTGAGTCCGATCACTAACCGGGTAGAAGGCCAAGGAAGTTCGCTTGATGCTAATGATATCTTCCCAGCTATCGATAACATGCGTATTCCGGTTGAATACTTGGCGAACCTGCTTACTGCTGGAGATACAGGACGTATTCGTGAAGTATTGCGCAAAATGGCTGTGATGCGGATTCACATGCGTAACCAGCAAACCGGTAAAGCGAGTGAGTCCGAATTGCTGGATCTGGTTGGCATGAGTGCGCAGGAAGTTGAAGATATGTATCGTTTACTCGCTATTGCCAAATACGATGACCGCTTTGTGATCCCACCAGCTCACCGTGAGGAAGTGGCAGATCTATTCAGTGAACAAGGAAGCTGTGGCCTTGACTTTGCAGGCGGCCCAGGTTCTTGCGGCGTATTCTCATAGGAGAGGAGACAACAACGATGACAATGGATACAAATACAGAAACGATCGTGAAACAGGTTTATGAACCGGAAATGAGAAGAATGGTCTGTAAACTGATCTCCTATCTGCTGCAATACCCTGATACCGAGTGGAGAGAGGGACTACCTGGGGTGCAAGAAGCCGTTCTTTCGATCTCTGAGGAAGAAGTGAAGCGGATCGTGTTAACCTTCACGAGAGATGCACAGGCTGTAGATGCCATTAGGTGGCAGGATTCTTATGTACGTGCGTTTGATTTTGATAAAAAATCAAATCTTTATCTCACCTATGCTTTGCATGGTGATGAGCGAGATCGCGGACCGGCACTGATTGATTTGAAGCGTAGATATGAAGCGGCTGGTTTCTATATGGAAGCCAGCGAGCTGCCGGATTATTTGCCAATGGTGCTTGAATTCATTGCCGAGGCTCCAGAGAAAGATGCAATCGGAGTTCTGGATACCTGCCATAAAGCGCTGGTCACGATGACCGAAAGTATCGCAGGACAAAACAGTCCTTACGGACCGCTCCTTACGCTCATGTTACAGGTGATGCCCGAGCCGTCTGTTTCGGACGTACCTGAACCAAGCAAAGAAGAACAGAAACAACCGCTGGGCGGTCTGAACGAGATCGTTGAGCTGATGAGGAGGGGCAATCGGTGAGTACACTGGAATTAATGTTATGGGGTGCTCTCCCGTACATGGTCATTGTGTTTTGTATCACGGCGACCATCTGGAGATATGTAACCAATCCGTTTAGCTGGACATCCAAATCTAGTGAGATGCTGGAGAAACGTATGCTACGATGGGGAAGTTTACTCTTCCACATCGGCATTTTTGCCGTCATCTGTGGACATATTGCGGGACTGCTTGTACCGATTGAATTTTATCATTGGATCGGTCTAAGTGACGAAGCGTACCATATGGGCGCTGTGTTCGGCGGATTACCGGCTGGTATTATCGCATTTACCGGTTTGGTTATTCTGTTGGTACGCCGATACACGGCTCGCAGAGTGCGGGCAACAAGCAGCGTCGGGGATTGGGTGGCACTGGCTATGTTAATCATTGTCATTGTAACTGGGATTCTGGCAACATCGGCTAATGCGGTTAATCATAGTGGATTTGATTATCGTACAACAATTAATCCATGGATTCGTGGTCTGCTCGTATTTCAGCCTGATCCAACTCTGATGCAGACGGTGCCAATGAACTTTAAGGTTCATATCTTGCTCACATTTGTACTGTACAGTGTATTTCCATTCACACGTCTGGTGCACATGCTGAGCATGCCACTCGGATATCTGAGACGTAGCTATGTGCTGTATCGCAGAAGAGACGGAGCCGTGTATCCGAATCAGGAACAACAAAAGGAAAGGGCGATGTAAATGCAGCAAAAAGGAAAAATTCAACTGCCCTTGCAAACGACAAGTCTTGTTCTGGGCTTTATGGTATGGGTAATCTTGTCATCCCTCATGCCGTTTATCAAAGAGGATATCGCGCTTACTTCTTCCCAGCTTGCTTGGGCGACAGCTATTCCTGTCTTGATCGGATCGATTGCTCGTATTCCAATTGGTTATTGGACGAACCGGTACGGGGCACGTAACATTTTCATGATCAGCTTTGTGTTATTACTTGCTCCGGTATGGTGGGTTAGTCGTGCAACATCATTCAGTGATCTGGTTATTGGTGGCTTCTTCCTCGGGATTGGTGGGGCCGTGTTCTCTGTCGGAGTAACCTCGCTACCAAAGTATTATCCGAAAGAACGTCATGGTTTTGTTAATGGGATCTACGGTATTGGTAACCTCGGAACGGCGTTGTCTGCATTCGGGGCACCGTTAATCGCAGATCGTGTGGGATGGTCTACGACGGTATTGTTATACAGTATTTTGTTACTCGGGATGGCGGCACTGAATTTTGTTCTTGGGGACAAAAAGGAAACACGTGTTAATGTTCCCCTGATGCAGCAGCTAAAGGCGGTATCGCGAAACAATAAACTGTGGCTGCTATGTTTGTTCTATTTTCTAACGTTTGGTTCATTTGTTGCATTTACAGTATATCTGCCTAACTTCCTCGTTACCAACTTCCAGATGGATAAGGTTGATGCGGGACTTCGCACAGCTGGGTTCATCTTGGTGGCAACGATTATGCGTCCGGTTGGCGGATGGCTAGGTGACAAGTTTAACCCATTCAAAATATTGATGTTTGTTTTCGGCGGATTGACCGTTGCCGCGATTGTATTATCGTTCGCGCCATCCTTCTATATCTATACGATTGGCTGTCTGACTGTCGCGCTCTGCGCGGGAACAGGTAACGGTACAATTTTCAAATTAGTGCCGATGTATTTCGTCAAACAAGCAGGTATCGCTAACGGGATGATCTCAGCAATGGGTGGTTTGGGCGGTTTCTTCCCTCCATTGATGCTGACGTTGCTGTACAGTATGACGGGTCATTACGCGATTGGATTTATGGCGCTGTCCCAGATTGCTCTGGTAAGTCTCGTGCTGGTTATCTGGATGTTCTATCAAGAGAAGCTTCAACTGTCTGCTAGCATTTTGGAGAATACCATTGAAGCGATTCTGGTGACGGATACGAACAGTGTTATTCGTTCTGTGAACCCAGCCTTTACGGCGGTTACAGGCTACACAGCTGAAGAAGCAGTAGGACAGAAGCCAAGCATGTTGAAGTCTGGCAAGCAGGATAAGAGGTTCTATGATCAGTTGTGGCAGGAACTGCGTGAAAAAGGATATTGGCAGGGTGAGATCTGGAATCGGAAGAAAAACGGTGAGGTCTATAAGGAATGGCTCAGTATTACAGCGATTCGTAATGAAGCTGGAGAAGTCAAATATTACGCGGGTATGTTCAGTGATATGAGTAAACCTGATCTAACGATTGCCTAAGCAATTCATGTAAAAGAGACAGAGTTATTGAAAAAAGTGATCCAACATACAGCAAGAGACCTTAACTTGATTTACAGTAGTTAAGGTCTCTTTTTGCACAAGAGACAGCTTTAATACACAGAGAATACGATTAACTTTCCTGATGAATGTGGCTAAACGCTGAGCTGTGATTGTGCATAACAGAAAGAAGAAGTAAGAAACAGCAAAAAGAAGCAAGATGCAGGAAGCCATCTTGCCGTTATGCTTAAGCGTCTCGCTGTTCTTTTAAGGCTTGCAGATTGTGAATGATGATGCGGCTGCGATCAACCTCAAGTAACTCATCTTTTGCGAGCTGGTTCAGCAGTCGATTGGCTGTCTCCCTTGTTGTTCCGATCGAATTAGCAAACTCCTGGTGTGTCATGGGCAGATTGATGACAATCTTATCCGCTTGCTGCTGACCATGCTGCTCCGCAAGCATGAGAAGGAAGGAGAGCACACGATTACGCACATCCTGACCGGAAAGCACTTGTAATTTATCTTGTAATTCTCGTATTTTATCGCCGAGTACACGCATGATTTTGATGGCGATCGAAGGTGTGCTTAGCATGAGCCGTTCAAAGTGTCTAACGGGTATCGCCAGCAGGCTTGACGGCGTGATCGCAACTGCAGTAGCGGGATAAGGATGCGCGTTGAAGAATCCGGTATGAGGAAACATATCCCCTGTTTTTAGAAAGGATACGATCTGTTCATGTCCGTTCTCATCCGTTTTGTAAGCTTTGACAATACCGGTACGAATGAAGAACACGGCTTCTTTTTCACTGCCTTCACTAAAGATCACTGTCTTTTTGTTGATGCTTCGGGATATAGCAATTTCTTCAACCTGTTTTAACTCTTCGGGGCTCAGATCCTGAAAAATAGGGAATTGCTGCAGAAATTCTGCTGCGTTCTCTTTATTTATCCTGGTCATACAAGTTCATCCTTTCTGTGAAGCTTTTTGTATTGATAAACCTGATAGGAGGTTGTGATTGAATTGAAAAGCAATGGAAGTAGAAACGCTAAACCAATCGTAATTCCCCATGAACATGGTGGGTGGGCGATGGTCAGCGTACCTTTTCTCGTTGGTGTGGCAGCAAGCAGTCCCCAGTGGCTACATCTGCCGCTGTTCTTTGCCTGGCTTGGCTTGTATCTGACCGCTTATCCTTTGCTGCAATCGCTCAAAAGAAACGCGAATCGGCAGCGCTTATATAAATGGGCAGCCATATACGCCACGATAGCCTTAGTCTGTCTCATTCCAGCCGTCATTGGTCAATCATCGCTGTTATGGTTTGGCCCCATGTTGGTGGGACTGCTCTTGGTTAACATCTGGCATGTGAGACATAAGGCCGAAAGGTCATTGACCAATGATCTTTGTGCAATGCTGGTCTTCTCTCTAGGCGGAGCGGCAGCTTATCTGATTGGCAGCGGTGAATGGGACTACGGCATGGCCATCGTTGTGTTGTTTTCCTTTTTACATTTTACAGGAAGTACGTTCTTTGTGAAATCCGTCTTTCGGGAACGCAGCAATCCGCGCTGGATCAGGCTGTCACGTCTTGTCCATGTTGTACTGCTGTTCATTCCGGCTGCAGTTGGGTATCCATGGATGGGGCTGGCCTATGTCTATTCCGCTGTGCGAGCATTTCGATATGCAGGTAAAACAATGCGTCCCATGAAGGTGGGGATCATCGAAATTATTGGAGCGGTACAGTTCCTGCTCTGGTTCATCCTGCTGTGAATCACATCATTTTATCATAACGTGATTTAAGTGCACATCAGGTGATATAGGTCACACCGTCATTGGATTGTTATTTAAAAATGAAGTCCACACGTTCCGTAGTTTGTTTTTGATCTGGCAGCCAGGGTTAATGGGAGATAAAACAATCTGGAACAAGAGAGGGGCGAGCTCGGATGTGGACTGCATTGATGTGGGGCGGCATCTCCGCCTCAGCGGTTGTGATTGGTGCACTTGCAGCATTATTTATGAAAATCCCGAAAAGGGTCATCGGCTGGATTATGGCCTTCGGGACGGGCACGCTTATTGGTGCTGCTACGTTTGAGCTTCTTGGAGACGCATTGAACGATGGAGGTATACTGCCAACGGCGCTCGGTTTTACCGCAGGAGCCGTGGTATATACACTGTTTGATTTGCTTATCTCGGCCAAGGGTGGGTCAGATCGGAAACGTTCCAGCAAGAAAGGTTCAAGTCAGCAAAGCGGACTCGGGATTTTTGCTGGTACGGTGATGGATGCGATTCCCGAATCGATCATGCTGGGTGCCAGTTTGCTGGCAGGTAACGGTGTCAGTGTGGTGCTGGTGGTATCTATTTTTGTCAGCAATATTCCTGAAGGATTATCCAGTACGGCGGGGCTGAAGAACAGCGAGTATAGCAAAGGGAAAATTCTATTGATGTGGCTTGGTGTATTGCTAATCTCTGCACTTGCCGCTATGGGCGGGTATCTGTTTCTGGAACAGCTTCCGAAGGAGATGGGGGCAGCGATCGGTGCTTTTGCTGGAGGAGGCATTATAGCCATGCTCTGCTCAACGATGATGCCTGAGGCTTTTGAAGAAGGAGGCCCTATTGTAGGGTTGATCGCATCGATGGGATTGCTTGTGTCCTTGCTGTTGGGTATATAACTCTGTAAATGCTCAGTTTCCGTCAAACTCTAATACGTTAAATCAAGTAAAAAAAAGAGTATCCTCTCAGAATCATTCTGAGTTTTGGATACTCTTTTTGCAGGTTAATTCAGATCGAATCTAACGGGAAATTAGTGACCAGAGCAGCTTCCGCCGCAGCCACAAGCTTCTTTGCCGAGTTCTTTCGATTCAGGCAAGCGGTTCAATTCAACAGACTTTGTAAAATAGTTGCTGATCTGCTGATGCAATTGACTGAACTCACGTTGCGCATAGATAAATCGACGAATGAGAGGGTTATCGTACAGCGCACGCTCTTCCTCTTCATACACCTTAATCTCGGAATCCAACAATTCGATATTTTGCCGTTCTTTCTCTTCCAATGCTTGATGTTTCTCCATAAAACGTTCATATTGGGTTGTCGCTTGTTCATCAGCGGCAAACTCATCAATCATGTCACGCATTTCTTTGTAGCCCTCGTCCTGCAATAGAAGTGAGCATAGCTCTTGCATTTTGTGCATGATAAGCTGTTTATCTAATTTTACAACAGTATTTGTACTCATGTGGTCAACCTCCTGATCTTTTCTTAACTGTATAATGGAATGCAACTGCATACTGTGACGTTACTCACATTCCATGTGAAATAGATTACTTGTTTGAATCGCAAATCTTCTATTATTCAGTGTAGTAACTTCTCCTTGAGCTGTTCTAATTGAAGGATGAGAATGCAGTTTCCTGTAACCTGCAAGAGCCCTTGTGTCTGCATAACGGTAAGCTTCCGACTAAGCGTCTCAGGGGTAATCCCGAGTAGCAGAGCCATATCTTTTTTGAAGACAGGCAAACGAATCTCATGTTGTGCATGATTCCGACTATGAAAATACAACAGCAGCTTGGCGATCTTCTGTTCAGTTGTCAGCGCGCTAAGAGAAATGTTCCATTCATCTGTATCACGCAGCAGCTCAGAGACGGCAAGTAGAAAATGATAAGCAAGCTTTGGATCATGTTCGAGCAATTGATCAAAGTCATGTTTGTTCATCGAGCAGATGGAAGAGGGCTCTAGAACCTCCGCATTTGCAGGATGTGGTTTCTGGTGAAGAAGGGAATCTTGTCCGAAGAAATCTCCGGGAAAAAGGAAACGAACAATATGCTCTTTGCCATTCTCCGTATATTTAGATAGTTTCACACACCCCTGATGAACCACATATAGCGTATCTGAACGCTCACCTTCCTGGACGATATAATCCCCTTTGTTATATTGCCGAGAGTGAAGTAGAGAGAGCAGCAATTCGGAATCCGTCGGGTCAAGATGTTGGAACAGGGATACTTTGGAGAAACAGGCATCCTGATCTTCGTGTGCACATATCATTTTGTGAAACACCTCGATTGGTTTAGAATGGGTTCGAAATGTCTTGCTTCAATGTGTCATCGCTGGTCCACCATGGTCTGTACCGTCCTTCGTCACACGGAGAACCCCAGATGCCCCTTTGGCAACATGGTTGAATTGGTGCGTTACAATAGGATAATCGCCTTCTTCAGTTACGGTAAATTCGACGACAGCACCTCCGCTGGCGGGTAGCATAACGGTCTGTATGCCATATTGAATATTGCGTGGATTGCCGTCTGTGTAGACACGATCCATCATGGTACCGACAATATGGAAGGATGAGACTTCGTTTGGCCCAACATTACTTACATAGATTCGAACCGTATCACCAACTTGAGCTAGTAAAGGCTGTTCTTTTAGCCCATAGTCATTGCCATTAAATACAACATAATTAGGTTCTGCATTCATAAAAGCATCATAGTCGTGTTCTTTGTACCACTCGCTCTGAACCAGGGTATATTCCCGATCTACGAGATGATCAGAAGGATATCCCGCCTTCGGTTCAACAATAATCATGCCATACATGCCGTTCGCAATATGAGCGAGAACCGGTTGCGTTCCGCAGTGATACATGAATACACCAGGGGAGGATGTAGGATATGTGAATGTTCCTGCCTCACCGGGCATTACATCAATAAATTTACTGCTCGGAGCAGCATGCACAGCATGAAAATCCATGGAATGTGGCATGCTGGCATCTTTATTTTTCAATGTGAAAATCAGTGTATCTCCTTCGGTTACTCGGAGGACAGGGCCAGGTACGGTTCCGTTGAATGTCCAAGCATTGTACATAACGCCTTTGGAAATTTCGATATCGGTGACTTGAGCAGTCATCTCAATGTATACGTTCGTCCCTTCGCGTCTAATTATTGGATCTACAGGTTCTTGACTGATTCGAGTTGTCGTTTCTACAGCGTGATGATCAGGCTTGACGGAGTCTGAACTACAGTGGGCGAGGGTAGCTGTGAATATGACAAATACCAAAGACAATTTCATTACATGGAATAAAGAGAACATGGGAACACGACCTTATCTTAGGACGTGTCTCAAAACGCTCTGAAGTGCATCTTTCACCACCTTTTCGCCCCCTGCCGCGTCAGTTTCCCTTAACGTGCCTCGGCACGCCTGCAGAAACCTTCCTTGCTTGGAACAAAAATTCGGCGAAATCTGCGTCCTTCGGATTGTTCAGACGCGTCCTAGTGATTTAATTCACAAAATTTGAAGTATTATTTTTCTTTTATATATAGAGTACATAAATGTGATCAGGACGGGTGTGATACGAAACACACTTGAGTCATAGAAAGAGAAAAAGTTGAATTAGAAGAGGGCGTTTCTTGTACTACGTAGTTGAGTTACATATAATTTAAATAGAGAATTGGTGAAAGGTGGAAATGAAATGAAACGTTTCGAAGATGAAGGTGCATATAAGTACAATTTTTATTATCTACTTCATCGGGGGAAGCAGATCGACGTTAAATGTAAGGAATGTGGTGGGCATGCGGTTATTTCTAAGTCAGATGATCGGTTGGTGTGGGCGTGTTCCAATTGTTATGCTCAAGGTGCGGAAGAACCAAGCTATCGTTATGATGCCAAGGGAACTTGTGTCTTATGTGAACGATGGTTCAATGTGCAAGTCACGGATGAGAAAAGAACACCTCACCAATCAGCGCATGTGGAGTGTCCGCATTGTGGTAAAGGCAATCAAGCTCTGTTGTATCGTCGAGAGACACATCGAGGGTATTATCCAGAAATTCGGGAAGGGCGAGAATCGATCTTTGGTATGGAGCTGTACTTTCTCGATCAGGTAAGAGGCAAGCACGTTTGGGCAGTCAATCGCGAGCATTTGAATTATCTCATTGCTTATATCTCTGCAGATTTGCGAGTGAAACCTGCCAATTCACCTATGAAAACGGCCTCGCATGCGATCCCTGCTTATATGAAAAATGCTAAGAATCGAGAGCAGGTTGTTCGAACACTAACGAAGCTGCAGTATAAAACAGGATAACTTGCAAGAGATATTGTGGTGGAGGTTTACTAATGAAAAAAAGAGTATCACTGTCTATTTTTGTTTTTATTTTTGCTATGTTATGTATTCCAGCATTTTTTATCATGCAAAGTTATGGTGTTTTTCAGAAAGAGAAAGTGCTGTCAGATTATGCCTTAGCTATTGAAGTGAACGGCAAATCTTATGCGACTTGGCCACTAATTAATGGTTATGCTGCGATGGACAAAGCTGAGGAGAACCGTCAATTTTACTATCGTATTGATGCAAGTGGTCTTCAAAATTTGTTTCAATTAGCCTACCAAGAATATGAGATTGAGGCGAATGATACAAACCCTTATCTGGCGGGACAAATAAACTATTCATCTGACGCAATGAATTATGTCAACGAAGAGCAGCAATATCATAATGCCAATGACTTCATACCTATAGTGAAGGTGTTCAATCACGATGGTCAACTGATCTATACATATGAAAAAACAGGCAAAGGCGATGGCAGGCTGGTTCAGTCCATTATTCATCAAGGCATGACCCGATCGAACGGAAATGGAAGCAGTAAGGCAGCCCGTGACCCGTATCTTAATATAACGGCATTGTTCCGGGATCAACTTCATATTGATATTCAATTAACCGTGGATGAGGAACGTAAGATTGTTTCCATTCGAATGAATAAACCGGAGGCGAGATCATGAATGAATTAGGAGTACAACAAGGGCCAGCCTATCTCGAAGGGTTGGTACAGACATTGAAGAAGGAACAAGCTCATGAAGTAGAATGGAATGGAAAAGTACAAACGCCAGATGGTCACGACAAGTTTCATATTTTTTATTATGGTGACTTGATCGATGATGATCTGATAAGTTGGCATGATTCGACACCATTACTTGTATATGCAGAGCATACTGTAACTGGAGAACGTTATCTGTTATTTGATGCTGCCAAACATGGATATGATGCCATGCTATGTGAGACGTATGCTGAGGATAAACTTATAAATAGGCCTTTGCGTCCTTATCTGGACGTAGAAGGAGAGGATATTTTTGAAGTGTACTTAACCGCATACTACAATGTTCCATATGATGATGAGTTTGGGGAAGATGTTCATGAAGATGGAACCTATGAACTGATTACGGGAGAACGCATGAATTTTGAGTTAGTCAAGCGTAATGGATATGACGCGTTTGCCATTCAGATTACTAACCGCAAAGGGGTCTCAACGGAGATTGTTCAAGAAGAATTGGCCTAGGATGTTATTACGTAAATAGCATGATCTGATGATAGGGAGATGTATCATATGTACATTGTATCTCAAGCAATGAAGCCTGTATCTGCTGAAGAACTGAACCATTTCGAAGAACAACATAACATCTCATTACCTTCATCCTATCGCAGATGGCTTGAGCAATATGGAGAGGGTACTTACACCGGCTGGATGAATATACAGCGGCCCGATCAAGACGTGCTAGCTCCTTTTGTTGAATATGACTTCTGGATTCATACAGAAGAGACACCAATAAGTCAGCACCAACTGCAGGAATGCGTTAGTATCGGAAGTTCAGTGGATGGAGATTTCTTGGCAGTTCACCCTCAGGTCGAGGGATTGCTTTGGCTTCCGCGTCATGATGAACATATCACGTTGTGGGCTTGTGAGGGTGATGGTGCAGAATTAAGTGAGCTGTTGGATCGTATATACTGTGGTTATTATCAACAAGACAAGCCATTAACCCCGCATTATTTTGAACCATGGAATGAATTACGGCACCATACATTTTATCATTTTGAGGATGGTGAGCAAGGTAAGTCCTTATTGGAATTGGCGCAATGCTGCAAAAAGGAGTTCAAATGGGATGCTGTAGTGGAGAATGAGCATAGATGTATATTATTTATGGTATCTATTGGTGGTTATCTGCGTTTTAATTATGCCTATGGCAGAGAAGTCGCCATGTTCTATGAAGAAACAGGTGAGTCAGAGGGCAGAGACCATGACCTGCATTTGTTCTTAATCGCACATCATTGTCGCCCTATACATATAGGTGGAGTGGAGGAATGATCATTTGAGTTGGTTAGATGAGAAGATTGCACAACAGTGGCGTCAAGAAGGTAGACGATATGCACAACTTGTAAATGAATTTGTACGCAAAAGTATGGCTGGTGAGAGTCCAGATGAATCTGAGCTTGAGAATGATGATCGATCCAGTCTTAGTACTAAAGTCTGGGAGATGGTAAAACAGGCTAATGCGCAAGGGGATGTGCTACGTCTACGATCTGAATTGCCTCCTGCTTCATGGCCTATGAGTGAACAATTTCAGTCTGTGATGCAGGCCGTGCAAGTTGTTGGATTTATTGCGCAAGATGGCGTTGTATTTAATATTGGGGCTCATACGCAGAACGGCGTCGTTTACACCGCGGATTCACAAGGACTAGTTGCATCTCCTCATTATCATTTTGCGGGATGCTCCCCGAATGGCATGGATTATGCATTAGCAGATGAAGCAGTTATTCGAATCATTCGAAGCCCTGATCGTCAGCTACAAGGCCAAGAGCTTGCTATGTATCGTTGGGAAGATATTCAGTCTAGCCTTCATAACACGCTGCCTCAGATCGAGTCGCTGGCAGATTGCGAATATCCTGAACGTTCACTTATAGAGCTAATTCCATTCAACGAAGGACAATCTCTTCTTATTTTGTCCACATATGGTGTTCATCTCATCGAACAATCCCAAGTATCCCTGCTGCACCCTGATCCGTCGGAAATTCAAGAATATGAATTGGAAGATACTCAAATCGACATGGGTCATGCGGCAGTTTCAGAGAATGGTCGCTGGATTGCCTTTGGCAGTCAGGTAAGTAACCACATGCTCCTGGATCGACAACAGAATCATACGTATTCGTTATATCCGGAAATGAGTTACCCGCATCATGCTATCTTCACTAAAGATAACCGTAACGTTTGGTTTAATGCATGTCACTTTTATAACGGTGCTACGATCCAGGTTAAACTAGACGAGGTGGAGGTCAATGAGAAGAAAGAAGATTGGCCTATTGTGGATGAAAATGCGCGTGTGTATGCCTCTGCGGAGACTCACCAAGGCATTGTGATTGGAGATGCATATGGTTATCTGCGTTGTGTGGATAATCAGGGACAGGAAATATGGCGTCATTTTGTAGGCGGCACGATCTCGTCCATCGTGGTATCGCCTGATCAATCCAAGCTTGCAGTAGGTACATACAGTGGCATGCTGCATATCCTTGATTTAACTTCAGAAGCAATGGACGATTACGGCATCGGCACAGGCACGATTCGTGAACGCGAGCGTTATGTGTTATGGCGAGGAGAAGAACCGCTGCGCTGGTAGGACGAAGAAGGAGGACTTCTGTTGAAATTAGACGTACAATCTAGGATCGACGGGTTAATGGATGCTTTGCATCAATTGTTAGATGTTAAAGTGGTGGATGAAGAGATTAATGAATTGTACCAACAGTATAAACAGATCGATGGTGACTCCAAGCAGAGTTTGGAGGCATTTGAAGCGGATTTTAGTATTAAATTTCCTGCGGATTTTCGTGCATTTTATGAACGTAAAAATGGCAGTGGTTACGGATTTCATATGTTGTATCCTGGGGATGCAGATGAACAGCGGAGTACTCCATTTTATCTAATGTCCTTGGATGAAATTCGTGAGACCAAGCGGTACTTTTGTGAAGTGGATGAAAAGTTGGAGGAGTTTTACTCTGAGGAAGAGATTCGCAAGCTTGACCCGGAGATCAAACCATTTTTATTCCATAAACAATGGATACCCTTTGCAACGATGGCAGGTGGTTCACTGTACATCATGCTGGATTTTGATCCCACAGAGAAGGGGAAGTATGGTCAGATTATTATGTATGTGCATGATCCGGATTTTGTCTATTATCTTAACGAATCATTCGAAGAACTGCTTGAAGCATCCAATCGAAATCTCAGTTTGAAGGATGAAGTCGATTATTGACGAACGAAGACAGGAGCTACATCAAGTAGCTCCTGTCTGTGAGCGATCGGTTATTTTACCACTGGAAGAAGCGGTGACCGTGAAATCCTCCGCCCGGTCCTCCACCATGAGGACCCCCTGGGTAGCCGCCACCCGGTCCTCCACCATGAGGGCCCCCTGGGTAGAAACCGCCTGGTCCCCCACCATGAGGGCCTCCTGGGTAGCCGCCGCCCGGTCCCCCACCATGAGGCCCCCCTGGGTAGCCTCCGCCTGGTCCTCCACCGTGAGGACCACCCGGATACCCACCGCCTGGATAACCACCGTGCCACCATGGACCGCCTCCGATTGGATAAGGGAGCGGAATGGGGAAGAAGGGTGGGTACGGATAAGGATATGGATAAGGTGGCGGCGGAGTTGGTGGATAATAAGGATAAGGATAACCTGTAGGTGCAGGGTACTGAACAGAGCGTGGATCGTATGCCATGTTTTGTGCCTCCCAATAATTAAATGATGATATCAGCCTATGCCTGAGTGCATGCTCATGACACTAAATAAACTTCAGTACGAGCAAAAAAATGGAGGAGGAATTGAATGACAACTGTATCCCTATATACCGATCCAAGAGAAAATACCTATGATCAAATCATTGATGAATTAATAGAGAAGACCGATCGCTTCTTGATCGTAGATCGAGGGTATGCAATAGATGATCCTCCTAAACGGGTTGCTCAAGTTTTAGAACAATTGGAGCCCTATCTAATTGAAGTTTTCACAATGGATGAGGCCATGGTAAGAGAGCGTTTCATGTACAATAATAAGATAGATAGTCATGCGATGTACTCCAGCGGCAGTTATTACATATATTCATGCACCCCAGAGTCTGGGCAGGTGCTTAAGCAAGAGGCTACTCGATTTGGAGATTGGTTGTATCCGTCATTACCTGATGATCTCTGTTTTCTTAAAGAAGATGGCAGCGATTACTTTTATACCGTAGCACATGAAGGAATGTATGGCATGGGAATTACGGAGGAAGAAGCGAGCAAGTTAATGGAGCGCATTCCCGGCTTATTTTTCAAATTACAAAGGCATGAGCAGTTTGATTGCTTCCTAGATGACGCCATTCAACACCAGACGGATCGTCTAAATATTACCGGCTATCTGTTATCCGAAATTCCAGATCGCATTCGTGAGCTCACACAATTGAAGGAACTCGAAGTTTTTGAACAACATGTGAGTGAGCTGCCCCCGGCATTCTTCGAACTGACCGCACTAGAGAAGTTGACCATTATGACGGCAGATCTGAAGGGCATCCCGCAAGATATTGGGAAGCTTACTCAGCTCAAGGAGCTTACCATATATGGTGGCAGTGCATTTCATGTCGAACCTGGATGGAAGCCCAAGCCTAAGCATGAACTGGAGCTAAGACATTTACCTGCTGAGATTGGTAATCTGACAGAGTTAGTGAGTTTGAGCATAAGTTATTCAGGTATTCGGGAGCTGCCTCCAGAGCTTGAGAATCTCAAGAAGCTGAAGTTGTTAAATATCACCAATAGTCTGATTGAAGGAACCCCTGATGTCGTGTCTCGGATGCACTGGTTAGAACATGTGAGCTTGAGTGGACATTCTCTTGGTCTGAGTGAAGAAGCTCTGCTGACTGAAGAAGAAATAGAGTAACATAACTACCCTCTGATAGACGTGTTCTATTCAGAGGGTTTTGTCGTTTCTATTCAACGGACAGAATTGGGCTCACGAATATAGGCTGATGACATAAGCTGGCGTATAGGTTTTCACCTAACCGTAGAATGAAGGGCAGGCGTTAAATGTTGGCAACCTCTAATATGGATTACACGTCACCGAATACTGAATTCACCTATGATGTGAACCGAAATTTACTATTTAAGAAAGACGAACAAAATTATATTAATTCCCTCTCCATTCAACAGTTAAATACCCTCGGCAATACCTCATTGTTAGATATTTTTCTCAGTACGAGCAACGTGGTAGAGCCTCATGTTCATCAGAATGCAACTGAACTGGTCTATTGTATTAGTGGTGCAGCTGTTGTCTCCCTCATCAATCCATTTACGAACGAATTGTTGAATTTTCCGATTACTCCCGGTCAAGTGGCGAATGTACCGCAAGGCTGGTGGCACTACGAAATTGCGACTGTAGATGATACACACTTACTGGCGATTTTTGATGCACCGGTGCCTGAAGCTATTTTTGGTTCAGATATTCTACGCCTTACACCTCCGAGTGTACTTGCTCATACGTATTGTCTAGATGAGGCACAAGTCCAGGCAACCTTGGCTCCAATCCAGAAGACCGTATTTATTGGCCCACCCGCAGATTGCGTAGCAGATGTCTCTACCTCTTCCAACCCTGTATGGCAACCGAACAACCAACCAAACAACCCGCCTCACGTAAATGTCCAGCCTTATGTCCAATTACAGACTTCTCTTCACGGAGAGCATTCGTACGGAGATGCTGTGAACCCAGCATATGAACATCTGCCCAATGCGTCTTATATGTTGCCGACTTCGAACTATACGCCATATACGATGCAACGGCAGTTGATTGGTAACGGTTGGAGGTACTGATCACATCATTTTGATAAAAAACTGAGAATTTTGTCACAGATTTAGCTCTTCATTTGTCTTCAGGTTGTACACCAATTTACGGAGGCGAATGACATGAAATTAAGATTGAACTATAGAAAAGTGAACCCAAGTGCGTATAAAGCGATGATGGCACTTGAACAGTATGTATCTGGTCAAATAGAGGACAAGGTTTTATACGAGTTGCTAAAAATCCGGGTATCTCAACTGAATGGTTGTTCCTTTTGCCTAGATATGCACGCTAAAGACCTGTTGAAATTGGGGGATTATGCAGATCATATTCTGCTCTTAAGTGTATGGCGCGAAGTGCCTTTGTTTACAGAAAAAGAACGTGTTATGCTGGAGCTTGCTGAAACGGTGACTGAGATTTCGCATCAAGGTGTGCCAACAGAGTTGATTAATAAAGTCCGAGAACACTTCAGTGAAGCAGAACTAGTGGATCTCATCATGGCAATTAATACAATTAATAGCTGGAACCGAATTGCAATTACAACCGGAATGTACCCAGGATGCTTTAATTAAAACGAGATACTTGAATATTGAAACCATCCGCCAGAGGAGGCCGTTCATATGAATTCCAATCCACTCCCCAATGAACCAGAAGTGTCTTCTCTGGAAGTTGGTGAACTGTATGCACGTTACAAATCTTATGCATTCGCAGTCGCGTATCGTATGCTTGGCAGTGTTGTTGAGGCCGAAGACATTGTGCATGATTGTTTCACTGGCCTTCAAAGTCAACCTTCCACGGTAATTCATAATCCGAAGTCGTATATAGCCAAACTCGTGGTGAACCGGAGCTTAAATGTATTGAATTCTGCTCGCAATCAACGCGAAAGTTATATTGGAGAATGGTTACCCGAGCCACTTTCGGATCTGGGAACTGGCTTAGAAATGGCAGTGGAGCAGAAAGAGATGATCTCATACGCATACCTCGTCATGTTAGAGTGTCTTTCGCCAATAGAGCGTGCGGTTTTTGTACTTCGTGAGGCATTCCAGTACGACTATCAGACCATTGCAGATTGGCTTGGTAAAAGTGAAAGCAACTGCCGTCAGATTTTCAGCCGTGCGAAGCGAAATTTACCACAGGATCTATCCTCTGTGACAAGAGTACAGACGACGAACAAGGCTCAAGAGCAGATGCTTGCACGTTTTACTACCGCTTTTCTCAATTATGATGTTCATGCAATGATGGAAATGCTTGCTGAAGAGCCTGTGTTTACTGCGGATGGCGGTGGACGTGTGCATACAGTCATGAGATCGATGAAGGTTTACAAAGGTGTACTGGCACTGCTCACTTCGCGCAGAGTGCTGACTCGTTTACGTTCACGACAATGGGTTCCCACACAAATAAATGGAGAGCTACAGTTAGCTTTACTGGACGATGGACAAATAACAGAAGTGCTGTGTCTGGAGCTTGACTCGAATGGAGAACGGATTAGGGGAGTGTACCTGATGGTGAATCCGGACAAGCTGAGGTCGATTGTTGTGAAGGCGCATGAAATATAGCATGGTAGCATATTGCCTTGGAAAGTTTGTGTGTAAATTTGAAGAAAGCGGCAACTCACCCATTTTAATTGGAGTGGAGTCTATGCCGCTTTTTTTTACATCAAACCATGTGTAGTTACTCTGGAGAATATCGATCCAGGATGGATTCTATCGTAGCTTGGATGTCAGGCGTAAGCCTGTCATTATGTTGTTCCAGAAGAAACAGCACCTGTTCTAAACTATCGAGTATTTCGCTTTTTGTGTTAGGTTCCCTTTTCGCTAATGCTTTCTCATATGCCTGTTTCACTTCAGGGATCAATGTGCGGATCTCATCCTCGGTGAACCAGTCGTATGCCGGTGTATTATCACTTCCATAAAATAAAAAATGTACATACAAATATAACAAATTCTCAACCGGTGTCGTGCGGCTGGATTGTGGGTATGCATTCAAAAAGGCCTCCATGGCTAATGTGCGCTGGATCAGTTCGCCCCAAGGGATGATGAGGGCAGCATCTGAGGTCGAAGCCTGATTCGATTCAGTAGCCATGATATTAATATATGCAGCGATGTCGGAAGTTACGTAAGGTTGAAGTTTTTTGTAAGCTTCATAATTAATAATCGGATAATAAATGCCTTCACTAGTCTCGAGTTTGTAACCGAGATCAGAAGCTTCCTGTAATAACTTACGGGTCGCTGGGTCTTTGATCTCTTTGAGCAAGCTGCTGTAAGTTAGTTTCTTATCATATCCTATATTTTCATGCGCTTCTGAGATAGCCGTTTGCACAGGCACAGTGTATATTTTCTCATCGATTTCCGCCAATTTAATAGTCTGAACCGATTCCAGTTGCATCGTCATCAAGGTAGCCTGCCTTGTATTAACCTCATGTACATGATTAAGCAGATATTTACGTGCCTGAATTAGACTGGCTGATGACTTCACAGCATTTTTCCAATATTTCTGGAACTGATGGTATACTGCTTTGGAATCTGGGACGGGTGCTGCCCATGCGGCTTGTGGAGTAGACAGTACTGCACCCACAGTGGTACATCCTAAAGTTAGCGCAAGAATACCCAGTTTAATTGAAGCGTTTAATTTCACTCTAATACCTCCCATGATGAAAATTGTGTGAATGAATAACGAGATTTTTGTGTATGGAAACCTTAGGGGGGAGCAAATCTTCAAGCAGTGCTTATGGTTTTCTTTGATTAAACCAGTTTTTGGTAAACCAATCAAGTGCGTACTCTTTATACCTACGATCTCGTTTCTGAAAAGAGACAAAAGAGCAGCCCTCGGACAACCTTAGAGGTTGTGTGGACTGCTCTTTCGTTATTTGTACTATTATCTTTTGATTATTTATTTATTTAATTATTTATCTATTTATTGGAGTGGTGCGTTGTTACTACGAGGCATTTGTGGAGCCCCAGTTGCAGGTACATAAGCTTGAAGCATCTGCTGTGTATCGTTTGCGTTAAGTTGTGGCACTTGATAGTAACCACGTTGGTTCTGATACATAAAAATCTCATAAGCCATTTCAACAAATTGCTGTACCTGTGATGCAACTACACGTCGTACCGTTGGGTTAGTAATTTCAGAGGAAGACATCGCCAGCAATGAAGCGTGAGATTTAATAAGACCTAACATGTGACTGCTAATTCCAGCATCTTTCACATCGGCTAGGGACTGGTTGGGTTTCTTAGGTGCAGATGGCTTAAGTCCATACACAGGCGGAGTCATATTAGGAATCATATAGGTTGCGGTCTCTTGGGAAGGTTTCTGTCCTGTAGCGAAGCATTCTGCGGTCAAGTTGTACTGTGACAACATAAAGTTGTATTGGCGATCCAATATATCGAGCAATTCGGTATCCAATACAAATGTTCTGAAGATCATGTATTGATCTAGAACGTTAATCGCACAGGTTAACACTTCATGCACATCAAACAATTCATGTCCGCCATGGTTTAATGCAGGGATAAACCCTGGGTTAGCATGATTTGTAGGATTGATTTGATTTTGATTCATGTGAATTTAATTCTCCTTTGGGAAATGGTATGATTCTATTATGTTTATTTCCAGCCAAATTATGTATTGTAGGAGGAATCATAATCATTGTTGGAAGAGTTCTGAAATTTTAGTTGAATGTCAAGTGGAGGAAGATCATTGAGAGAACTGAACTACATCAAAATATTTATTTATCTAAGTATAGTTACTGTTGTGACGGTAGGTTTGCATTACGCTACTGCAGCTTGGCTTGATCAGAGATATTTTCGGTTTTTGATCTGGAATCTATTTTTGGGCTGGATTCCGTTTATCTTCTCCTATGTAGCATATGTGTTCAGCTATGTGAAATGGAAAGGTGCGATCTGGCTTGCCATTGCAAGTGGTCTATTATGGCTGTTATTTTTCCCGAATTCATCTTATATCGTAACAGATCTCGTTCACCTGACGGCACGAAGCTCGCGATATTATGGTGGTAATGGTCTGAACTTCACGTATTGGTACGACTTGATTGTGGTGCTCATGTTTGTCTGGGTTGGACTATTGCTTGGATTCCTCTCCATGTATCAGCTACAGGAAGTGATCTATAAGAGAGTTGGGCGGATGGCTTCTTGGATCTTTGTATTGGCAGGGTGTGCGTTGGGAAGCTATGGTGTACTCCTTGGACGAGTATACAGATTAAACAGTTGGGATGCGTTAACGAACCGTTCCGCACTCATCGCATTGATGCAAGAAAGTGTAAGCCGTCCATCCCTAGCCTTCTGTATGTTCTTTGGCGTGTTTATTCTGACCATCTATGCAACACTGTATTATCTGATTAACACAAGAACTACACGACAGAGTAGTTGAATGAATGAGATGCAGTTGGAGTGTGAAAAGGATGATTGGAGGATGATGAAATGACTAGTATAACGGATGTAGCACGTAAGGTGGAGGAAGTCATGGAGAAAAAAGATTTTTCCGGTGTAGTGTTATTACAGCAAAACGGGAAAACACTCTTCTCGAAGGCTCGCGGATATGCCAATCGTAGCGAACAGATCTCGAATACAAGTGATACCCGATTCGGAATCGCCTCTGGATGTAAAGTTTTTACCGCGGTAAGTATATGTCAGTTAATTGAGCAGGGGAAATTCTCCTACGAGAGTCGACTAGTAGATGTACTTAACATTGAATTTCCTTTGTGGGATAAAGAGATTACAGTTCATCAGTTATTGACCCATACTGCGGGCATCCCTGATTACTTCGATGAAGAAGTCATGGAGGATTTCGCGGAGCTATGGCAGGAACGGCCGGTCTATATGATGCAACAATTACGTGACTTTTTGCCAATGTTCCAGAACTTAGCGATGAAATCTGCACCGGGCGAACGCTTCCACTATAATAATGCCGGTTATATTGTGCTAGGACTCATTGTTGAACAACAATCCGGACAATCCTTCACTGAATATGTGGAGTCACATATTTTCAAACCAAGCGGCATGAAGGATTCTGGTTATTTTCGGACGGATCAGTTACCTCCTAACACGGCCATTGGTTATGTTGATCAGGAAGAAGGTACGTGGAATACGAACATTTTCTCGATCCCGATCCAAGGTGGGTCTGATGGCGGGGCGTATATTACAGCGCAGGATATGATTCATTTCTGGCATGCGTTGTTAGGATACAAGTTATTAACAGAGGAGAGTACTCGGAAACTTCTCATTCCGTATTCGCATCAAGAGGATGAAGAATATTACGGACGGGGAATCTGGATTGATCAGAAAGGGGAAGACATCTTCAAGTATCATGTCATGGGATTCGATCCCGGGGTGTCATTCATGTCTTCTGTGTACCCAGTACAAGGCATTCAACTCGTTGTATTATCAAATCAAGAGTGGGGGCCATACCCAGTCACGCTGGCTATTGAAGAATCACTATTAGTTTGATGGAGAGCATAATAGGAGTAGAAATCATTTCGTTCTAAAACGTATATATATCATACTTAGCAGAAGAGCCCTCAACCCAGTAGGTCATTCCTAACGAGATTGAGGGTTCTTTGTATGGTAAGTAACATTTGAAACAGTCTCTATAGATATCGCAACAATTGAGGAGCAATCAACCTTGGAAACACATCCAAAGGAGGCTTCTCTTTTTTGCGTTTATCGTTGGTCAGCACTACAACCAGTTCAAGCGCTGGCACGATATATACGAATTGACCGCCAAATCCTCGAGCGTAATAGTAGTTCAACGATGGTAATGCAAGGTCTGAAGGAGCAATTGCTGTCGTTGATTGTATGTCTGTAGGAAGCACATCCTCGATGAACCGAGCAGACTCTGCCGAACAGGTATCTACCCACCAATGCCAGGCATAATATCCGTGATTAGGAGGGGAGACCGCGATCGCAGGTGTAGTAGAGCGATTCACTAGATCATGCGTGATCAAGGTTGTCCCATTCCACTGACCTTTCTGCAGGAACAATTGACCGAACTTAAGTAAATCCGCAGGAAGCATCTTAAGACCGAAGCCACCGGTGTGCACGCCTTGAGGATCACTCTCCCATTCATAGTCAGTAATCTCCAGTGGGTCAAATAAATAACGTTCAGCAAATGTATTAACGCTCATACCGGTTTGCTGCATCAGAATCGCTGATAAGATCTGGGATACGCCAGAATTATATTCCATGTGTGTACCTGGTGTATGGCTTAAGGTCTGTTCCAATGCAAAATGAACCCAATGATCCGTCCTTGTCATACGTGGAAACGAATTCTGTCCTCCGAACTCATCCCAGTTGAATCCAGCGGTCATCGTTAATAATTGTTCAAGTGTGATCTGTGGTTTTCTTGCATCTGCATCAGTCTGAACTTCTGGGAAGAAGAACGAGAGCGGGGTTGATGCGTCCGGAATCTTACCCTGATCCATCGCCATGCAGACGAGTGCGGAGAGCACACTCTTCGTGCAGGAATTAATTTTGGCTATACGCGTCTTGGCTTCTTCGTTACGATAATGCTGATAGATCAATTCTCCCTGTACACTGACGAGACAGCTTCTCAGGTCTAGTGCAGGAATGATTGAATGTAACATGTCATGTATAGATGAAAGATTCATAGTGTCCTCTCTATCGCTTGGTTTTAGTCATAATCAATGATATCGCATAGGAATGTCCATTATCTTAGCATAGGATTGAAGCGAAGCTCAATAAGAAGAGCCTTTTCAACGTATAGCATCACCAGATTAAACTTCAGCTGATCCCCCACGAATCAATGCTCCGCCATCCTCAGGCATGATCATCAACCTGGACTGGAGACTGATTTCAATTCTCCTTCTTATTGATACACTGGAAAATAACTACAAATGGAACGAGGTGGTTCAGCGAATAAACGTAGAAGTTACATATCATGCTCCGAACGAGTATCTACGTGAAATCAGGCAAAGGAGAAATGAACAATCATGCTAGCACGGATGCTGCAAAATGAATTTAGGCGAAAAAAAGGAATTACGCTGACTTTATTTATTTTTGTTCTATTGGCGGCCATATTAGTCGCTTCCGGCACCCGAATGATCATCGAGTTAACCCATTCAATCGAACATCTATTTACGCAATCCAAAACTCCGCATGTGGTGCAGATGCATTCTGGGGAATTGGATAGGTACAAGGTTAATGAGTGGACGCAAGCAAATGAACTCGTGGATCAATATCAGATTGTAGACATGATTAATGTCGATGGTTCCCATGTTTACTTTGGAGCAGAGTCCGAGAAGGGCAGCATTATGGATATGGATTTTGTTGTTCAAAATAAGGACTTTGATTATTTACTTAATATGAACAATGAAAAGGTTCAGGTGAATAACGGGGAGATTGCCGTCCCGGTGTATTACCTACAGGAGAAACAGCTACAACTTGGAGACCATGTCGTTATTCAAAACGGTACGTTCAACCGATCCTTCCGAATCGTAGATTTTGTTCGAGATGCACAGATGAATCCTTCAATAATTCATTCCAAACGGTTTGTGATTAGCACTCATGACTTTCAAATGATTCAACATAATACTGGAGAGACGGAGTATCTCATTGAATTTCGACTTCTAGATCCGAGTAAAACGAACGAATTCATTCAGACTTATCAACATGCAGGTCTACCCAATTCAGGGCCACTAGTCACCTATAGTTTGTTTCAATTGCTGAATGCACTGACAGACGGGGTTGTTGCAGCAGTAATTATCATGGTCAGTTTAATTCTAATTGTGATCGCAATCTGTTGTATACGGTTCACGATGCTGGCTACGATTGAAGAAGATTATCGGGAGATCAGTGTTATGAAAGCGATCGGCATATCTGGACGTGATATTCGAACGTTATATTTAAGCAAATATGTCGTTATAGCGGGTCTGGCATGTATTGTGGGTTACCTATCCTCGATATTTGTGAATAGGCTGTTCACGTCCAATATCATGCTGTACATGGGAATAGCTCCCACAACATGGCTGAATGAAGCACTTTCCTTATTCGCCGTCGCTGCTATTTTTGCTATTGTCCTAGGATGCTGCATCTTAGTGCTCCGTCGTTTCAATCAGATCTCTGCAATTGAAGGGCTGCGGTCAGGAAGCCTTGGCGATACGAATATTTCCACAATGAAGCTAAGTTTATCTACTAGCCGGTGGTCACGTTCTGTTCCCATTTTCCTGGCGTTACAAGATGTGATTCAGCGTAAACGGATGTTCCAACTGATATTGCTGGTGTTTACAGTAAGCACAATCATCATTATTGTCCCTGTTAATTTCCTGAATACCTTGCGGGCACCTAGTTTTATTTCATATATGGGTGTCGGCCAGAGTGACATTCGTATTGATCTGCGTTATTCCGAAGATGTAGAGCAGCGATACACGGAATTACTCGAACATGTGCGGACGGACAACGATGTGCTGCAATATTCACCCCTTGTAACAAGCCAATTCAACGTACGTAACAATGAAGGAGGCTATGACCACTTAAGCGTCGAGACAGGAGACTTCAATATTTTTCCCTTGTCTTACCTGAGTGGCTCGGCTCCCAAAACTGATAATGAGATTGCGTTATCTGATACCAACAGTCGTGAGATGGACAAAAAGGTAGGCGATCCTCTTGTGCTTATAGTAGAAGGTCGGGAGAAAACAGTGATTGTCAGCGGAGTATATCAGGATGTCACGAACGGTGGGAAGACCGCAAAAGCACTACTGCCGTATGACAAGGATCGTGTGCTCTGGTATGTGGTTAGTTTGGATCTTAAGGATGCAAGTCAGATTAGGGATAAGATTGTTGCGTATGAGCAGGCATTTGCACCGGCAAAGGTCACCGATTTACAGGGGTATTTACATCAAACACTTGGTGGCACTATTGATCAGTTGAAACGAGTGACGATAGCTGTACTTATTGTGTCCCTGTTGGTCTCCATTCTCATTACATCGTTATTCCTCAGAATGCTTGTTGCCAAGGATCACGGAGATATTGCCATCTTACGAAGCTTGGGCTTCGCTCTCTCTAACATAAAACTAAAATATGTCACGATTACACTCATTTTATTAAGCATCGGCGTACTTGCTGGAACGGTTCTAGCCAATACGGTTGGGCCATGGATCATCAGTGCCATTATGTCCTCATTCGGAGCCTCCCATATTGAGTTTGTCATCAATCCATGGCAAGCGTACATCCTATGCCCGCTATTGTTGGCGAGTGCCATCACCATAGCTGCTCTGCTCAGTATTCAATCCATCCGAGAAGCTAGCATTGTCCAAATGATTGTTGAATAAGGAGAATGAATATGACAGTGATATTGGAAGCCAGACATGTGAATAAGTCGCATACGGTTCATCAGCACGAGGAACACCAGATTCTTAAAGATATTAATCTGCAAGTAAGACAAGGTGAGTTTGTCACCGTTATGGGTCCTTCGGGTTCTGGCAAATCTACATTACTATATAATATCAGCGGTATGGATCAGGTTAGTGAAGGAAGTGTTTATTTTGCAGGAGAGAAGATCTCTGCGTTACCTGAGAAAAAATTAGCGAAGCTGCGGTTGAATAAGATGGGATTCATTTTCCAGCATAGTCATCTGTTGAAAAACTTGAACTTGCTCGACAATGTTGTCTTATCGGCTTATTTAGCTAAGAATAGTAGTAAAGAGGTTATCCGTGCTAGAGCGCTCAGATTAATGAAACAAATGGGAGTAGATGAGCTGGCTAGTCATAATATTACACAGGCTTCGGGAGGACAATTGCAGCGTATCTCGATCTGTCGAGCGTTAATTAACAATCCAGATATTTTGTTTGGCGATGAGCCAACAGGAGCGCTGAACTCAAGGACAACTGCCGAGATCATGGATATCCTAGACAATATTAATGCTGCAGGAACAACGATTATGATTGTAACTCATGATGTTAAGGTAGCAGTCAGATCCCAGAGAGTATTATTTATGCTGGATGGTAAACTCGTAGCTGAGTGTAACATTGGAAAATATAACAAGCAGCAGGACATCAAAGCAAGAGAGTCGGTACTGTCTGAATGGCTCACGGAACAAGGGTTCTAAATGAACATAAACATGACTACAATAGACCGACAGTCGGTCTACTGTAATTGGAGGTTGTGCACGTGAGGATCATTAAAAATCCTGAAGAACGTCGGAATGAAATATTGGACGCAGCCGAGGCTTTATTTATTTCAAAAGGCTATACCCAAACAACGATCATTGATATTTTACAGGCGGTGAACATCGCCAAAGGTACGTTTTATCATTATTTTCAATCCAAAGAAGAGGTTATGAATGCCGTTGTGATGCGCTTTATCGCCGTTGGTGTAAATGCAGCGAAGCGAATAGCCGAAGACGATTCTTTGGATGCACATACGAAGATTTTTAACATTATTACTGCTCAAGGACAGGATGTAGGCAACAAGGAACAATTTATCGAAGAATTACACCAAGTCCATAACGTAGAGATGCATCAGAAAAGTCTGGTGGAAACGATTCTGCAACTCAGTCCGATCTTGACAGAAGTGATTGAACAAGGCATTCGGGAAGGGGTGTTCCATACACCGGCGCCAAGAGAAGTGGTTGAGTTTTTGCTGGTCTCTTCACAGTTTTTATTGGATCAAGGCATATTTCAGTGGACAGAGGAGGAACTGCAACGCAAAGTCGAAGCGTTTATGTATATTCTGGAATGTACACTTGGTGCGGAAAAAGGAAGTTTCTCGTATATCATCGAGAGATATCGCCCGAATGAATCAAATTAGCGGAGGGGTAATCCTATGGAACTCACCGAACATCAATCATTTGGTAAATTTCTAATCGTATGGTTTGGACAGCTGATCTCGACAATTGGCATTGGTCTAACGGCATTTTCGCTTGGTGTGTACGCTTTTGAACAAACGAGTACAGCGACTGCGGTAGCTCTAATTACATTGTTCACCTTTTTACCCAATATCGTATTGCGTCCAATCGGAGGTGTGCTTGCGGATCGATATGATCGTCGTACGATGATGATTATTGGAGACTTAGGGTCTGCGATAGGGATACTCTTTATTCTATCCATGTTCATAATAGGAAGTATCGAGCTGTGGCACATTTATGTTGGCGTTGCATTCAGTTCTGTATTCTCCGCTATTCAAAGTCCTGCTTATAAGGCTTCGGCTACCGATCTGTTGACGAAAGAGCAATTTTCCAGAGGCAGTGGCTTGTTACAGCTTGCTGAATCCTCCAAATTTTTGTTATCACCGATTATTGCAGGCATTTTACTTACCATCACTTCGATTGAAGTTATTTTAATCATTAATATGTTAACCTTCCTTATAGCCATTCTAGCGGTACTTGGCATTCGCAGAAGTGCCAGAGTGGATCGAGCGGGTAGGGAGAAGAAGCCTTGGTTCACAGATCTTATCGAAGGCTGGGTCGAAGTGACTACGAACAAGGGTGTGCTGCTGCTCGTCATTATTATTTCGATTGTTACGTTCTATCTTGGATTCTTGGAAACACTCATCGGTCCAATGATATTATCGTTCTCAGATACAAGGACGCTAGGAATGTTTCAATCCATTAGTGCAATCGGTATGCTGATTAGCAGCCTGTGTATTGGTATTTTTACAATGACGAAGAAATATGCCAAGGTATTAGTTATTGGCTTAGTTATGTTAGGTATCTCGTTTTCTCTTATAGGGATATCAACGAATCTTTACTTTATTATCTTTGCCGGATTCTTGTTCCTAGGTACACTTCCTTTTGTGAATATGAGTGCTGATGTGCTGGTGCGTAATAATATTGCTAATGAAAAGCAGGGCAGAGTATGGGGCATTATCGGAATTCTATCGCAACTCGGATTTATCGTTTCTTATAGTCTTGCGGGTTTCCTGGCAGATCATGTGTTCAACCCGTTGCTTATTGAAGGGGGAGCTCTTTCTTCGACCGTAGGTTCTATTATTGGTGTTGGTTCTGGCAGAGGTATTGCTTTGTTATTTATTATTGGGGGAGTGTTTGTGGTCATTATGGCTGCTATCACTTCTCGGTTAAAGCCGATTAAGCTTCTAGAGCAAGGTATGGAGATGGTACCGGGGGAGCCTGTAGGTATAATGCAGGATTGAAGGCATCGTAGATGGATTATTGGTTTGCTTAAAAGGCAGGCTACTGGATTGGTTCAGTTGTAACCATTCAATCACTAGAGATAACGTGATAAACTTGTGAGAGAGAATATGGAAATTTTCACTTCGCTTGTAGGAGGTTACACCAATGTTCAAAATCGGAAATCAAGGAACATTCAAAACATTGCCGGATCAAGCTCTGGCCATTTACCAAGGAGATACCGCTGCAGTAGAAGAGTTCATTAAACAAGGCATGGATCTGGAAACTGAGATTGTACTTAGTCAATATACCGCTATGACACCCATCGATCTCGCTCTAATCTGCAATCAGCCTGCAGTGGTCAGGTTGTTGGTCTCGCACGGTGTTAACCTGAATGCCAAAAATAATCCGGCGATGCTGAAGGCAGTGAGATGTTGTGGGGAAGAGATGGTTCGGTATTTGTACGAGAATGGTGCGAAATTAAACGGACTTAACCGTGTGAAATCAAGCGCGTATGATGAAGCCTATTACGGTAACAAAAAGAACATACCCCTCCTTCATGAACTCGGATTAGATATTCGCAAATTTGGTGGGAAGACTTTACGTAAAGCAGTAGCTGATCACGATATGAAGACCCTCGAGTATTTACTGCGTGAAGGGGTAGATATCAATTATAATGAGCCAGATATGGTCTATCCGTACAAAGCGACGCCTCTCACGGTAGCGGCACGATCTAATAACATGAAGATGGTTCGATATTTGGTAGAACAGGGCGCGGATGTTACGATCCAGGAGAAGGACGGTGAACGGGCATACACCATTGCGCTTAGTCAAAAAAATGAAGAAATGGCCGAGTATCTGAAATCTCTCGAACCAAAGGAGTTCCATGACATCAGCAATAAGTTGTTAGCGTTGAAGCCATACAAGTTGCCGAAGGAATTAATCACTTTTCTATCCGAAGCACCACGGCGCATTGAAATTGCTGAGAACGAGTCCAACGTTCAATATGTTGAAATATTTAATCTGGTAGATACGGTTGAGATGAAAATGGGTAGACAGAAGCTGCTACGGATCTCATCTGAATTGGATCAATACTCGCACTTAATGATGGTATGGCATCCTAGCAAGAAGTGTCTTGGATTCTATGATATTGAACACCAAGAGTACGAGAATGTTGCTGTGCTTGATGCATTTTTGGCTGATCCGGGAACTTTAATTGCGAACTACATGAATCAGCTCTGATCGATTCGAATATGTTTTAAGTTTCAGCCATTTAGAGAAGAAGTTCAGCGAAGTCTGGTTTATTAACCAGACTTTTTTCTATTTACAAATGGTGGGATATTAAGAACTCGGATGTTTTCCATTTTTCTAGGCTTAAAATCGCTATACGCAACATAAAGTACACAATGAGATGAATGTGCAGAAGGAGGAAACGGCATGATCGATCCGATATTACAAGCCCCGAACGTACAGTTAGCAGGGGATTCTACAGCCCTGTTGTACTACAAGCGGGATCCACGAAATTATGTAACTCAGTTGTTTGGAGAACAGCTACCTACCATCAAAAATGGTTTCTTCAACGTACACATGAGTAAAGGTATTATTGTACAGCCACACTGGCACACGAATACAACAGAGATGATTGTGTTAATTAGCGGAGAGATAACAACCTCCGTATTTGACCCATTTACCCGTAAACGAATCAGTTACCATCTAATACCCGGGCAAGTGGCGATTTTTCCCAAAGGGTGGTTTCACTGGTTTGTAGCAGATACAGATGATGTGCATTTGCTCACTATTTTTGATGTGCCAACACCTGACATTGTGCTTGGTGCTGATTTCCTCGCAGCAACACCGCCTGAGGTGGCGCATCGCGCGTATTGTATCGACGAGGAAGCCTATGCCAAAGCCGTTGCCTCCATTCAAAATGATGCAATTCTTGGTCCACCGATTGGTTGTGTAGAGCCAGCTTACGATCAGACTAGTCAACCATCCAAAACATTAAAATCAGACAAATCATCGAAAGCGTAATTCTCACATATTTGCATCGTAGTACATAGACTCGTGAACTGGAGCGTCTTCCAGATACGGGTCCTTTTTCTTGTGTTTTATCATGTAGAGCTGGTTCAGAAACGGTAACATGGTCTTAAGTAAATCCATTAACACGTACATAATTCTCTGTTAGAATAGTTTGCATATATCATTTGTTGTCCAACTATATACTTCATCAACATAGAAAGTGGAGGGCTAAACTATGGCAATGAAAGAGGCAGAAATGCTCGAAATCGCTGCGAAATATGCACCAGTTCTAATGTTTGATATGAATGAACCCTTTTATCCTGACTTTGTAGGAATCTCACTGTTGGAACGTCCCGGGGCATCTCCATCATTTAGAAGAGAGATCGATTTTCCCGTGGAGGCTGTGCAATACGTTATTGAATATGCCATCTGGTGGGATTATGAGATTGGACATTTGTATGAAATGGAGCATGTATGGATCTATGTTGGTCACGATGGCGAAGTCGTGGATTGTGAAGCCAGTTTTCATGGTAAAGTACTCCGAGGCATGTTGAAGGATCGAATCAATGTTGTGAACAATCAGGTGATTCTGTATTCACAACCGGGCAAGCATGCATTTTCACCTTTACCTATCGTATTTGAGCTGTTGCCAGACTTATATAGTGCAGCAGGAGTGAAGGCTGGGTGTGATGGTTTGTTAGTCAATGAGCTATTCCAGGACTATTTTGAAACGAATGCAGAGATCGATGCCCGTGTGCGGAATTATCTATTAAGTAAATCGTTTATACCCACCATGGTATTTGAAGAATATCCATTGAAGCTGGAAACATTCATGTCATGGGACAGGCTGTTTGCACTAATTCCACAGCGAATTAAGAGCCGATTAACAGAACTGGAACATTTGTTTGAACAATCTTCGTCTTCTTCATCTTAGTTGGATAGTTAAGCTCAATTCATATATACCATTAAATTATAAGAACAGAGAATCAAACTCTTTAGAAGAGTTTGATTTTTTTGTCATCTATGAAGATATAATCTCAATTGGATGAAATTTGAAATTGCGGCCTGAATCCAAAGTCACAGAAATGCAAACCCACTAATTTGAACACAGGCTTTGCTTTGAGTGTATATAGGTCTTTGTACTTGGTATAAGTGATTCTAAATACCTTACATTAGATGAATTACAGATATATTAAAAATGTTAATAAATTTAATAGTTGTTTATATTTTCGTAATTGCGAACGATTAGTGATTAATAATATGAATATTTAGATTTTCTTTTACAAAAAGAAAGGTACTGTAGAATCCTTTATTTTTTTCGTATTAGTGAAATATTTAATAAATGCAAATCTTCTATTCACATTTTTGATAGTAATGTCGAAATAAATCGTAAGTTGTCTAGAGCGTTGCCCGGGGGAAGGGGTTACAGACGCAAATAAATACATAACTGGACACGAAGATGCCTAGGAGGAGATTAGATGAAGTGGTTCGGTAATTTGAAAACAGCAACAAAGATTATTTCAGCATTCTTAATTGTGTCCATGATTTTGGCAGCACTCGGGATTTATTCAGTGATTACATTGAGAAGTACGAACGAACGAATGCAAGAAATGTATAATAACAATCTTATGTCTGTAAAAGAACTATCAGCAGCACAAGTAGATTATCAGCGTATGCGTGTAGGTGTGCGCGACCTAAACACTGAATCCATTGATGCTGAACAAACAAGAATTATGGATAACATCGCCTCAATTCGTCAAACGCTGGACGATCACATCAATAATTACCGCGCTTTAGCAACTACTCCACAAGAAAGCGATCTACTTCGAAACTTTGATACACAGTATCCAAATTATTTAACCTTGTACGACCAAGGAACACAGATAGCTTTAAGTGACAACAACGCTGAATTCACGAGATTCCTTAGAGAAACTTTAAAACCTCCTGGTGATGGTGTGGTACAAGTACTGCAAGATTTAATGAATATTAATATAAGTCTAGCTGAAGAAGCAAATTCAAAATCAGAAGCGGCTTATTCCGCCTCCTTTATGGTAACAATCATTTTAGTTGTTCTCGCAGTGACGTTTAGTATTTTAATCGGATATATTATTTCACGTTCCATTTCCAAACCGTTATTGTCCATGGTGGAATTGGCAAGGGAAGTGTCTAACGGTAATCTGACCCTCAAGTCAGATATTTCAAGCCGTGATGAAGTAGGTCAACTAGCCCAAGCCCTGAATCGTATGGTCGATAACTTGAAAACATTGATTGACAGCATTGTTATAAACTCTCAAAGTGTTGCGGCATCATCTGAGCAAATCTCAGCAAGTACACAAGAAATTGCAAGCACAAGCACAAGTCAATCGAGCGAAGCAGCGAATATTTCTGAACTGTTCAAGGAACTTTCCCTTGCCATTAACTCGGTTGCAGCAAGTGCTGAAGAAGCAGCAGAGCTGTCTAATGATACCGTGAAAACAGCCCGTGAAGGTGGACATGTCGTGCAAACTTCACTGGAAGGCATGCAGGCTGTAAATCTTAAAATGTCACAGTTAGAAGAAGATTCTCGCAAAATTGGTGACATCATTGAAGTGATCGACGATATTGCAGAGCAGACGAATCTACTTGCGCTGAACGCAGCTATTGAAGCGGCACGGGCAGGGGAGCAAGGCCGTGGGTTTGCTGTTGTAGCCGATGAAGTACGTAAACTTGCAGAGCGAAGCGGCGAAGCAACAAAAGAGATCACGAACATTATTAAAGTGATGCAAGAAAACACGAGACAGAGTGTACGCGCTGTAGCAGATAGCGTAGAGCAGTCCTCTATGACAGGGCAGGCATTTGATCAGATTATTGAGATGGTCAATAATTCTTCACACAAAGTGAACGAAATTGCAGCTGCATGTGAAGAGGAAGCGGCACAGGCGGCAGAAGTGATGAGTTCTGTTGAATCGATCTCAGCATCTAGTGAAGAGTCCGCTGCGGCTTCAGAAGAAACTGCAGCAACATGTCAATCACTAGCACACTTGGCTGAAGAACTGTCTCATTCCGCATCTGCATTTAAGACTCAATAATCAAACCAAACAGAGGTGACCAGATGTCTTCACTTCAGCAAGAGCAATACATTGAACTATCCGTTGGGGCTGAAACCTGCGCGATCCGAATCGAAGAGATTCATGAAATTATTAAAATGCTCAGTATTACCGACATTCCTTACAGCCGTCCGGAGGTAAAAGGAGTAGTCAATCTTAGAGGCAAGGTTG
Organism: Paenibacillus sp. Root52; assembly: GCF_001426865.1. Lineage (GTDB taxonomy): Bacteria > Bacillota > Bacilli > Paenibacillales > Paenibacillaceae > Paenibacillus. The sequence goes on from NZ_LMFO01000001.1 coordinate 67,198, forward strand.
TATGCGTAGTGAGTTTACGCAATCTGTTAGGAATGCCTGACGAGCCGGATACAAGATCAACACGAATTATTGTTGTCCGTTATCAGGATGAATATGTGGGACTTATCGTAGACAAAGTCAATAAAGTGACTACGTATAATGAGATTCATCCTCCGACCAGTGGACATGCCCGAAGCCGAGAAGCCGTCTTTCTTGGTGTTGGGCAACGTGAAGACCAACTCGTGGGCATTTTGAAATTAGAAGAGATATTGGGCGGATAGGGAGGGGAACATGACATGATGGATTTATCTGCCTACCGCGACATCTTCATAGAGGAATTAAATGATCAGTTGGAGCGCATGGATCAATCGTTGTTGGAACTGGAACGTTCTCCATCGGTAGGGCTTGTTCAGACGCTTTTCCGAGCAGCGCACACGATTAAAGGATCGGCCTCAACCATGGACTTCAGGGAGCTTAGTGATCTAACCCATGAGGTGGAGTTTGCACTGGAGTGGGTTCGCGATAAGAAGCCTGAGATCAATTCGGTGCTCATCGATACGTTGTTCCGTTCTCTAGATGCAATGAAAGTGCTACGGGATCAGTATGTTAGTGGCCAGCCATTTCAGAATTTTAAGAGCGTGGTTGCCGAGATCCAATCCCTTATTCAGAAGCCTGTCATTATGGAGCCAGTAAAGGCTCCTGCGCTTAAGAAGTCGGAATGGTTGGTTGCACAGGAGGCTGTGGATGCGGGGCATCAGCTTTTCTCCATCCGAATTACGTTGGAAACGGCATGTGTGATGAAGGCTGCAAGGTACTTTATTGTGAGACAGCGGATAGAAGAACAAGGTGGCAGGATCATTGCAGCATCTCTGGCAGATCAAGTAGCAAGTGGGGAAGACGATGATCGGTATGCCAATTTTGTTATCGTGGCAGCCATTACTGGCAACCCTCAGGTAATCCAAGTGGAGCTGTCTAATGAGTCCGATGTGCAGATTGTGGTCGTAGAGGAGTATGTTAAAGATGTGGCCGTCGTTCATAACGAACCGGTTGCTGTTCAGGAGAGGGCTGAAGCAGGCGCTGTTGAACCATCTACAGAAAAATCGCTTTCGGACGACCGTAACAAGGGTACGCAACCAACCGTAAGAGTAAATGTTGAACGTCTGGATCATTTGATGAATCTGGTCGGAGAACTTCTGATTGATCAGACCTCGCTTGCTGACCTCAGCGGTGAAGGGGCGCGTAGTGCCCCCTCTCCGTTAATGCAGAGCATTGGTGGTGTCTCGGATCATATGGGCAGAGTGATCAAGGAGCTTCAAGAAGGTGTAATGAAGACTCGTATGCTGCCTATCGATCAGCTATTCAGTCGTTTTCCACGTCTGGTTCGAGATCTATCTCAGAAGCTGGGTAAAGAATTGGAACTGATTATTCAAGGCGGAGAGACAGAGCTTGATCGGATGATTATCGAGGAATTGAGTGACCCATTGATTCACTTGATTCGAAACAGTGCAGATCATGGCATTGAGAGTCGAGAGATTCGGGAGCAACAAGGTAAACCCATCAAAGGACGAATCACACTCACTTCATTTCACGAAGAAAACCATGTCGTTATCCGATATTCGGATGATGGTAAAGGCATTGACGGTGAACGAATTAAAGCATCTGCCTTGAGCAAAGGGCTAATTACAGAGGAACAAGCCTCACATCTAACGGAGCAGGAGGCAGTGCATCTGATCTTCGAACCAGGATTCTCTACCGCTTCCTCTGTGAGCGAGGTCTCGGGTCGTGGAGTGGGCATGGACATAGTGAGAAGCCAGATCGGTCGATTGAACGGCATTATTGACATTGACACGGCGCCTGGTAGGGGGACAACATTCACGATCCGTTTACCTCTCACACTTGCCATTATCAAAGGCTTGCTTGTTAAAGTTTCGGGTCGTGTATTGATTATTCCAATGTATAATATTGCAGAGATCGTTCGCATAGATCCAGAAGATATCCAAACGATACAAGGCCAGCTAGCTATCTTGAATCATGGACGTATCGTGCCGTTCCATTGGTTGCGGGATAAACTGAATTATCCGCCTACCAATCGGGAGTCCAAGACGATTCCTCTCATTATCGTTCGCTCGGTGGATAAAACTGCGGCGTTTGCTGTGGACGAAATCATGGGTAACCAAGAGGTTGTTATCAAGAGTCTAGGATCGTACTTAGGAGCAATGAATCATCTGTCTGGTGCAACAATTCTGGGCAATGGACGAGTCGCTGTCATCCTTGATGCATCGTATTTGGTTAGCCATTAGTCAAGAAAACTGTCTAAACGAGATCGTAATATCAATGAGATATCGTATGAGAACAACAAAAGAGTGCTTTATTATCCTGCTGCTTAGGATGATAGAGCACTCTTTTGCTATATGTGTTTGTTAATAACTAAGTTACGGTTTAAAGATTAGATCCATGAAGCGGTTCGTTACTAGGGAAGTAGGCATATTACGCTTTGTCATAATTCCGACGTGGGAAGGTGGCAAGGACACATCCAGCTGAATTTCAAACAAAGATCCTTCTTCTAACTCCTTCGATATGAACTCCCGAGTTACATAAGAGATCCCTAACCCCCGCCTTGCTAGTTCAATGAGTAGATCAACACTACCTACTTCGATTTCCGGTTTAAGTGTGTAGCCATAGGAATTAAACAATTCCGTAATAGCCATCCTTACCCGGCTATTCCGAGAGAAGAGAATTAACTGATGTTCAAGCAGTGTCTCCAGAGACAACACTTTGTCTTTGAGTTCAGCATAACGTTCCCCCGCGACGAAACAATCCTTGAGTTGAATACTTTCTCTAACCTCCAACTGAGGATCCACAATTGGCATGCGGACAACGCCTAAGTCGATTTTACCCTCTTTCAGGAAGGTGATAACCTCTGGTGTGGTTCCATGGCTTAAGTGTAGCTTGATGTTTGGATACAGCACGTGAAATTCTTCGAGATAAGACAACATGTAATGTTTAAACAGGGAGTCACTACCGCCAATTCTAAGCTCACCGCTATCCAGGCTTTTCAACGCAGCCATCTTTTCTTCGGCCAAAGAGATCAAAATCTGTGACTGCTCGATGTAAGAGTATAGGCTCATGCCTTCTTGCGTCAGTGCAACCCCTTTTGAATTACGATAAAACAATGTTAAACCAAAGCTTTCTTCCAGCTGCTTAATCGCATGACTGACGCTTGGTTGCGTAATGTATAACACTTTTGCCGCTTGGGTTAAACTTCCCGTCTTGGCAGCCCAATAAAACACTTTATATAATTCATAATTTGTTGTCATAGATATGGTCTATAGCTCCTGTGAAATATATTAATTACTTGTATGGCTATGAAACGTATTATAGTGTAACTACAGCAAAGAAACCAGAGTTACTTGGAAGGAGATAGTGAGATGGAACCAACATCTTTAATTTTGTTTGGTGCTACTGGCGATTTAGCCAAAAGAAAAATATATCCTGCACTATATAATTTATACATTGAGCAGAAGCTTCCAGAATCTTTCTCCTTGATTGGTTTAGGTCGTAGAGAATGGTCTGATGAATTCTTTCAGGCACAAGTGGAAAAGTCGCTTCATGAGTTTTCCAGACGCCAAGCTGATCCTGCAAGAGTGAAGTCATTCGTAAAAGCTTTTCGCTACAGTGTATTGAATATAAGCCATAAGGAAGATTATATAAAGTTGTTAGATCTCGTTCAGAAAAGAGAAGCTGAGCTTAGCATTCCTTCCAACCGTTTGTTTTACCTTTCCGTTGGGCCGGAATTTTTCGAGCCTATTGCGCAGAATATTCAAGAAAGCGGGTTAGGCTCAACAGAAGGCTGGAAACGGCTTGTTATTGAGAAGCCATTCGGACATGATCTCCAGTCTGCTCGTGATCTTAACCGCAACTTGAGTGAATCTTTCACTGAAGAAGAAATTTATCGGATTGACCATTATCTGGGTAAACCGATGGTACAACGCCTAGAGACACTGCATCAAAGCAATCCAATCATGAAGGCATTGTGGAACAATCGCTACATCTCGAATGTGCAGATTACGGCAAACGAAACAGTAGGTGTAGAGGAACGGGCATCCTACTATGATCATGTAGGTGCAGTACGTGACATGTTCCAGAATCACATGCTGCAACTGCTGATGATGATGGCGATCCAACTTCCTCACAACAGCACACCGGAAAAAGTAGGCTTGAAGAAAAAGCATATTATGGAATCGATCTTGCCTTTGCAAAAACAAACGGTTGGAGCAAGCGTGATCCGTGGACAATATGCAGAGGGAAGCATCCAAGGTAAACCTGTTAATGCTTATACTGCTGAACCAGGTGTAGCTGAGAACACAATGAACGACACGTTCATTGCTGCAAAGTTACAAATTGATGATTTCTTCTGGCGTGGTGTTCCATTCTACATCCGTACGGGTAAAAGAATGAAGGAGAAATCCACACGCATCGTCATTGAATTCAAAGAACCATCTGGTCAAGCTCATGGAGTCAAGAGCAACGGCTCCAAACCTAATTTGCTTGTCATTGAGATGAGTCCTGATCAAAGTATGACATTGCAACTGAATGCAAGTGATCCGCAGAATAAGGGAGATTTTAAGCCAGTGCATATTGATCTTTCGCCTGATCGTGAAGATCTAGCTGAAGCGTATGAGAACTTGATTCACGATGCACTGCATGGTGACCCAACATTCTTCGCACACTGGGATGAAGTTGAGTTGTCATGGGCTTGGGTGCAGCCAATCTTGGATGCATTTACTGAGAACTTGTTGCCTCTTCACTTATATCCTGCAGGAAGCTACGGTCCAGCAGAATCGGATGCAATGCTTGCAGCTGAGGGTCACCATTGGTGGTTTGACGAGCCCGCTGATCAGGATATATCATCCGTAACAGATGTTCCTTTGGCAGTGAATGGCAACCTGTAATACCTAACCTTACCACATGTATTGAACCAACGAGCCACTTCGATAGGATAGGTTGAACTGGCTCTGTTGGAAACTAAAAATCATCTTATGGAGGGAATTAACCATGAAATTTTTCATCGATACAGCAAACTTAGAGGATATCAAAAAAGCATATAAAATTGGTGTACTTTCAGGCGTAACAACTAACCCATCTTTGGTTGCCAAAGAAGGCATTAAGTTTGAGGATCGCATTGAAGAGATTTTGCGTGAAGTGCCAACGGTTGAGTCCGTATCTGCTGAGGTTACTCCAGATGCACTTACTGCAGAAGAGATGATTGCACAAGCGAATGAATTGATCAAAATCAACAATAACGACAAAAACATAACGATTAAACTGCCGATGACACTCGCAGGTCTGGAAGCTTGCCGTTATCTGACTGAGAAAGGTGTAAAAACAAACGTTACACTGATTTTCACAGTTAACCAAGCGCTTTTGGCGGCACGTGCCGGTGCAACTTATGTATCCCCGTTCTTGGGACGTCTGGATGATATCTCAGAAGATGGAGTACAGTTGGTTGCCAAAGTTGCTGAGTTGTTCCGTACACATAACTTGGATGCACAGATCATTGCGGCATCCGTAAGACATCCGGATCACGTTACGCGTGTAGCTATGGCTGGTGCTCATATTGCTACCGTTCCTTTCTCTGTCATTGAGCAGATTTCCAAACACCCACTCACAGATCAAGGTATGGAGAAATTCGCAGCAGACTGGAAAAAAACAGTTCAATAAGGTCTGACGAGAAGAAAAATATAAAACATGGACTTTGGGAGGACATAATGAGTAAACAACAGATTGGTGTTATTGGATTGGCAGTAATGGGTAAAAACTTGGCTTTTAATATCGAGAGCAAAGGGTTTTCCGTATCGGTATTTAACCGTTCACCTGAGAAAACGCATGACCTCTTGAAAGAAGCTGAGGGGAAAAACCTAATCGGTACGTTTTCAATTGAAGAGTTTGTAGCATCTTTGGAATCCCCGCGCAAAATTTTGATCATGGTTCAAGCAGGTAAAGCAACAGATGCAACGATTGAACAATTGCTTCCTTACCTAGACCAAGGAGACATTATCATTGATGGTGGTAATGCGTACTTCCCTGATACGCAACGCCGCAGCAAAGAGCTGGAGGAAAAAGGATTCCGCTTCATCGGCGCAGGTGTATCCGGTGGTGAAGAAGGCGCATTGAAAGGTCCAGCAATTATGCCAGGTGGACAAGAGAGTGCTTATGCCTTAGTTGAACCTATCCTGACAGCAATCTCGGCTAAAGTTGGCGATGATGCTTGCAGCACATATATCGGACCAGACGGTGCAGGACACTATGTCAAAATGGTTCACAATGGTATCGAATATGGGGATATGCAGTTGATTGGCGAAGCATACCACCTGCTCAAATCCGTATTGAACGTTTCCGTAGAAGAGTTGCATGAAATCTTCACAGAATGGAACCAAGGAGAGCTGGATAGCTACCTGATCGAGATTACAGCAGACATCTTCTCCAAATACGATCCAGAAACCGGCAAACCAATGGTAGACGTAATCTTGGATGCAGCTGGACAAAAAGGAACAGGTAAATGGACAAGCCAAAGTGCGCTTGATCTCGGCGTACCATTGTCCATGATTACCGAATCAGTATTCTCCCGTTTCTTGTCTGCGATGAAAGACGAGCGCGTAGCAGCAAGCAAAATTCTGAATGGCCCTGCAACAGAAGCGTTCTCTGGCGACAAAAAAGCATTCATTGAGAATGTGCGTAAAGCACTGTTCGCAAGTAAAATCGTATCCTATGCTCAAGGCTTCGCTCAGATGCGTGCTGCATCCGATGAGTACGGCTGGGATCTGAAATACGGTAGCATCGCTATGATCTTCCGTGGTGGCTGCATCATCCGTTCACAGTTCTTGCAAAACATCAAAGAAGCATATGATAAAGATGCAGCGCTTAAAAACCTGCTCTTAGATCCATACTTCCAAAACATCGTTGAATCTTACCAAGGCGCATGGCGTGAAGTCGTAGCCGCTGCTGTACAACAAGGAATCCCGGTTCCTGGCTTCTCCAGCGCACTGTCCTACTACGATAGCTACCGTACAGAGCGTTTGCCTGCAAACCTGTTGCAAGCACAACGTGACTACTTCGGTGCACACACGTTCCAACGCGTGGACAAAGAAGGTTCATTCCACTTCCAATGGATGGACACTAACGAGTAATTATATGATATAGATGGAACTTAAAATCAATAAACTCCATTTATGGATAAATGACATCCTTGTTCCTCATGAGTGTAGACTCATGAAGGAACAAGGATGTTTTTTTTATGGTTAAAAACGTGATTGGAGAATGTTTGAATTTAAGTATCATCAAATTGTAATAAAATGTACGCAACTACTTGAGGTAAATAGATGCGTCGACCCCTTTAACTACGTTATACTCATGTATAGAGGTGAAAGTTGTCTATTTGATTCAAATAACAACTTATACTTAATTTGACGTGGGGGTTAAGCTTGGCATGTTTGTACTTGTAGGTATATTGTTTTTGCTTGTATATGGTTTATTAGTGTTCTACATAGGATGGAGCGGTTGGAGCTGGATGAAGCCTGTTGTGGCAGCCAGATTCCGTTTGCTGTACATCATTGTACTGGTGTTCCTGTCACTGTCGTTTATTTTGGCGAGAATGTTTGGTAACATTTCATTTTTGAGCATTATAGGTTCATACTGGCTCGCGATTTTCTCTTTGTTATTAATCATTTTGCCTGTTGCTCATTTAGTACTTTGGTTACTCCGCTTAACTCGTATTCCAAGACATCACGCACATAAATGGGGTGGTGTAGTTACGCTAATTTTGCTTCTGTCTACACTAGGTTACGGGATATTTAATGCGTATAGTCCAGTCGTTAGACAGTATAATATCCAGGTGGATAAAAAGGTAGAGGGCATGGATAAGCTCAAGATCGTGATGGCAGCAGACATGCACTTTGGACTTCTATCAGGCTCAGCTCATGCGAAGCGTATGGTAGAGGAAATTAATGCACTCCAGCCGGATCTCGTGTTATACCCTGGTGACATTATTGATGATAATCTGGACATGTATCTCAATAGTGGGATTGCAGATATTATTCGTGACATCAAAGCACCTTATGGGGTCTACGCTTCCTTGGGTAACCATGATAAGTTTGATGGGCCGATTGAAGATCTCATCGCAGCGTTAGAGAAGAGTGATATGCAAGTATTATACGATGATAAGATTATGTTAGATGATAAGATCACGCTTATTGGGCGTAAAGATCGAACAGAGAAGGATCGTGCTGAAGTAGCGACATTGATGCAGGATACAGATCTAAGTAAACCGGTGATCATGTTGGATCATCAGCCTTATGATCTGGATATTGCCGAACAGAATAAGGTTGACTTGGTCGTATCCGGTCACACGCATCGAGGACAGATTGCGCCGGCACAGTTCATTACAGCAGCGATTTACGAGAATGATTGGGGTTATCTGCAAAAAGGTGATATGCATTCCATTGTGACCTCTGGATATGGTTTCTGGGGACCTCCAATTCGGACAAGCAGTCGCTCTGAGATCGTAGAGATTAACGTAACGTTTAAGCAATAAAACCAAAGCCCTTCGCTAGAAGGGCTTTTTGTATATGTTACATGTACGTAATCCCCTTGGCATACCTCTAGCTCTGTGGCTCGAATAAGATCGAGAGTTCTCCTTGAATTTCTCCCTGTTTGTTCCTTCATTAAAATGTAAATATTATAAAAGTACATGCCTCTTCAATGTGAAAGGAAAAGTAAATGTTCAATATGAAAAAACATAGAAGACAGACAGTGGCAGGAATTTCTGTTGACACCGTTTTCAGCTTGTGATAAATTATATCCGAGGCTTGTTACCGGTAAAGCGGGCAAAACCACTATGGAAATGATTTTATTATTTCTGTTTTGGTTTTGCCCTTTTTTATGTCTCAAAATAAAGCAGGTGGGTCCATTATGATTATCAAACAGATATTTAATAACAATATCGTCAGCACAGTGGATGATAAAAATCAGGAATTGCTGATCCTCGGCCGGGGTATCGGATTTAAGTTTAAAGCTGGCGATGAGATTGACGAAGAGCGAATTGAAAAGGTGTTTCGTCTTCAGGATACATCGATTTATGAGAGATTCAAATCCATCGTGGCGGAAGTGCCCATTGAAATTCTGCAGGCAACGGATGATATCGTGACGCTTGCGCGGACGCAGCTGAATAAAACGATCAGTGACGGAATTTACGTCTCCCTGTCAGATCATATTCATTTTGCCGTTCAGCGGATGGAAAACGGCATGATTACGCGTAATCCACTCTCGTGGGAAGTACAGCATTTCTATAAGGCAGAGTACGATGTGGCTAGAGAAGCATTAACCTTGCTCAAGGAACGACTGGATATCGAGTTTCCTAAGGATGAAATTTGCAATATCGCTTTGCATTTCATTAATGCAGAAGTCAATGATTCAATGAATGATGTCACCCACCTGATGCAGCTGCTTCAGGAGATCATGAATATTATCAAATATCACTTTAATGTAGAATTGGATGAAGATAGTGTTAACTATTTCCGGTTCATCACACATTTGAAATATTTCTGTCAGCGGGTCATTACACATTCATCACATGATGACGCGGAAGAGTATTTATACGAGGTGGTTCGGAAAAACTATCCGGAAACCTTCAAATGTATTGGTAAGATTGAAGCTTTTATCCATAAGAACTATCAGTATGACATGACACATTCGGAGCAGTTATATCTGACGCTCCACTTGGAGCGGTTGATGAAGACCAAGCGAGATAGATAAATAACACACATCTATTGCACCAAACACCAATTGTAGTAACAACAATTGAATACGACTGGGCTTGTTACTGTTCAATCAGGCAATACCCGAATGAAATGACGTCAGAAGTCTGCGTTGTATTCGTTCGGGTATTTTTTATTGGAAAAATGAGGAGGAGCTCCATATGAAACATCAGGAAACGGCACAGGGAATCATTAAAGCCGTCGGGGGTACAGACAATATTAACTCGGTATATCATTGTGTCACACGGTTACGTTTTGATCTGAAAGATAACGACAAAGTGGATAATGGTTCCCTAAAGCAACTAGATAAAGTCATGGGCACGAATATCTCTGGCGATCAGTTCCAGGTAATCATCGGTAACGATGTTTCTAAAGTATTTGATGCAATGGTCAAGGATCATCCAGCCATTGGGCAAAGTACAGAGACGAAACAGCCTAAGCCAGATAAAAATAAAAATATCATTCTTAATATTTTTGAGACCATTGCGGGTGTATTTGCGCCGATGCTGCCAGCTATTACAGCGGCGGGTATGCTCAAAGGATTGCTTGCCTTATTTGTATCTGTGGGCTGGATGACAGCGGGAACAGATGTATATCGGATTCTCTCAGCTATTGGTGATGGAGTCTTCCACTACTTACCGCTACTCATCGCAGTAAGTGCTGCTCGTAAATTCGGCAGTAACCCGTTCGTAGCGATTGCGCTGGGTACGGCACTAATGTATCCAGACATGAGCAAATTGCTTGATGGAAGTCAATCCGTTGCGTTTCTCGGTATTCCAGTAACTGCTGTAAGTTATGCTTCATCGGTTATTCCGATCTTACTTGCAGTATGGCTCATGTCCTATGTGGAGAAGTGGGTTGACCGCATCATTCCAGCAGCATTGAAATTGTTGCTTGTACCTCTTATTACCTTGCTTGTGATGGTTCCAGTAACGTTAATTGCCATTGGTCCTCTGGGAACATTTGTAGGGAACGGTTTGTCGGGCGGCATTAACTGGTTGCTGAATGAAGGTGGTCTGATCGCGGGTATTGTACTGGGCGGTGCGATGGCATTGATCATCATGACGGGAATGCACTACGCGTTAGTGCCAATTATCTTGAGTAACATTGCAACACTGGGCTTCGATAAGTTCTTGCCACTGACGTTCATCTCTAACATGGGTCAGGCGGGCGCAACATTGGGAGTATTTTTCCGTGCGAAGGACAAAAAACTTAAAACCGTTGCATTGTCCACAAGCTTCACTGCTCTCATGGGTGTAACGGAGCCTGCAATGTACGGCGTGAACATGAAGTACAAAAAACCTTTTGCGGCAGCTATGATTGGTAGCGCAGTGGGTGGTGGATTCGCACTCGCATTTGGTGCTAAAGCATATGTCCTTGCAGGTAACGGTGGTCTCCCAGGACTTCCTTCGTTGATCGGACAAACCTTCTGGTATTCACTAGGTGGTATGGCGCTAGCGTTTATTGTAGGAACGATCATGTCTGTCGTATTCGGAATTAAGGAGGAAGAAGGCGATGCTGAAGCGTTGGCCCAATTCTCTCCGAGCGCCACAGCGTCACCCAAAGCTACACCTGCCAATAACGCATCTGTAGACGTGGACGACATGGGTGCTCCAGCACCTACAGGTAATGCAACAGCAGTTGCACCGATGACAGGAAAAGCAATCCCCCTGCAAGAGGTCAATGATCCGACCTTCGGAGACGAATTGATGGGCAAAGGTGTTGCTTTCGTGCCTTCGATCGGTGAACTCGTATCTCCAGTCACTGGAACAGTAATGAATGTGTTCAAAACAAAACATGCCATTGTTGTACGCAGTGATGATGGTATGGAACTACTGATTCATGTCGGAATCAACACCGTGAAACTGCGTGGACAGTATTTTGAATCCCATGTTACATCAGGCACACGTGTGCAAGCGGGAGATCTTATGCTTACGTTTGAACTTGATGAAATTGCGAAGGAATATGACATTACTACAGCAATGGTAGTTACTAATACAGCCGATTATCGTACAGTTCAACCTGTGCAATTAGGCGACATTCAGATGGGTCAGGATGTATTAAAAGCAGAACTGTAAGAGAGAAGAGGAGGATAACGATGAGCAATCGACAAGGTTTTCCAGAAGGTTTTTTGTGGGGTGGCGCTATAGCAGCTAACCAAGCAGAAGGAGGATTCGACGCGGGAGGCAAAGGCTTCTCTACGGCAGATATGGTTCCTTATTTTGAGAAAAAGGATTATACGAACCTAAGAGAGCTTATGCATGTAACTAGTGCAACGGTTGAAAAGGCCATGGCTCACCACAGCGCGGAAGGGTATCCGAAGCGTTACGGAATCGATTTTTACCACCGTTTTAGAGAGGATATCGCGTTATTCGCTGAACTTGGATTCAAGACATTCCGGTTGTCCATCAACTGGCCGCGTATCTTCCCTAATGGTGATGAAACTGAGCCGAATGAAGCGGGATTACGTTTCTATGATGAAGTCTTTGATGAGCTGCGCAAATATGATATCGAACCACTCGTGACGCTCTCGCATTATGAGATGCCGATGGGGCTTGTATTGAAGTACAACGGTTGGGCAGGCCGCGAGGTGATCGAACATTTTGTGAGATATGCAGAGACAGTGATGACGCGATATCAAGACAAGGTAAAATACTGGTTAACGTTTAATGAGATTAATACAACCATTATTGAGCCGTTCACTGGCGGTGGTATTATCGAGGATCGTGTGGAGAACACCATGCAGGCTTCATACCAAGCGCTCCATCATCAGTTTGTTGCCAGCAGTCTGGTTACGGAGAAAGCACGTCAGATTAATCCGAATTTCCAAATCGGCTGTATGCTAGCTCGTATGATTCACTACCCAGCTACCTCGAAGCCAGAAGATGTTCTGCAAGCTCAGGTGGATAATCAGTTGAATTTACTTCATACAGATGTTCAGGTTCGTGGTAGTTATCCCGCGTATATGGATCGTTATTGGGCAGAGAACGGAATTTCTGTTGTAATGGAACCAGGAGACAAGGAGATTCTACGTGCGCATACCGTTGACTTTATCTCGTTTAGCTACTATACATCGCTAGTGTCGGCAGTGAATCCCGAAGACTATGGGGTGACTGGAGGCAATCTGTATAGCACGATCAAGAATCCGAATCTGGAACGTACAGAGTGGGGCTGGCAGCTTGATCCCATCGGGCTACGTATTGCATTGAAAGAACTGTATGATCGCTACCAATTGCCGTTATTCGTTGTTGAAAATGGTCTCGGAGCCAAGGATACGCTTGAGGCTGACGGTTCCATTAACGATGATTATCGGATCGATTACCTGAGAAGACACATTACTCAGATGAAAGAGGCCGTAATGGATGGGGTAGACCTTATGGGGTACACCAACTGGGGCGCCATTGACATCATCAGTGCTTCCACGTCAGAAATGTCCAAACGATATGGCGTAATCTATGTGGATCAGGACGATCATGGAAAGGGTACACTGAATCGTTTGAAGAAAAAAAGCTTTGCATGGTATCAGAAAGTGATTGCTACAAATGGTGAAGACTTAGCGTAATATGCTGGGCGGTTCTTGCATGTCGATGTGCGGCGCAAGAGCCGCCTTTTGATTATAGCTGAAAAACAATAGCCTCCTAACATGTATGGTGATATACTGTGTTCGTATCGGGGGGGATCTAGATGGATAAACCAATTATTGCAGTCGACATGGACGACACCATATGTCAGCTCGTGAAACGCGCCATATATCATAACAACATTAACTTCCCAACACATCCGCTGCGATACGAGGATATGCTTCATTGGGACACCTCTCACTTGCGCCACCCAGAGAGTACCCATGATGTATTCTATGGTCGCCCGGGTCTGTTCGAAGAGTTGGAGCTATATGACGAATATGTGGTCGAAGAGATGGAGAAGTTGAACCAAGCGTATGATCTAATTATCGTGACTGCGGCAGAACCAAGAACAGTGGTAGAGAAGTGGAACTGGCTTCAGAAGCATATGCCTTTTATTACGGCAGACCAATTTATTACATGCAAAAGAAAATACCTACTTGGCTTCGATCTGTTAATCGATGATGGTGCTCATAACTTAATAGCTGCACATGACCTAGGGAGAAAAGTTCTCTGTATTCCTCATCCATGGAACGTGAAAGAACGGGAGCAGTATGGGTTTCCGTTGATGTCCACATGGCATGGAGCGAAAGAATACATTGATAGAATGCTTGAAACGGTAAACGCCTGATAAACCGTTCTATAAACAGCTGTTGAATAAGTTCACTTTTGATTGCGGTGAATGTTTGGCGGCATCTCGTCTTCAGGATATGCAACAACGAACGTCATGAATTATGAACTCTTCCTGAGCGTCTTAGCTGCCGGTTAATCTGATGTATAGCTTTTACGATACATATGCGGTGTTGTTCCCGTGATTCTTTTGAAGACGGCGTAAAAAGTATCTACATCCCGGTAGCCGACGAGTTCGGCGATCAGGCTGACATTATGTTGTGAACTCTTTAGGAGTTCACAACTTTTTTGTATACGCAGATATTGAAGGTAAGAACCAAAAGTCTGGCCTGTGTGCTTCAGAAACAACCGTCCAAGGTGCTTCTCGCTCCAACTGGATATACGGACGAGATCACGTAGACGGATTCGTTCATGAATATGGTGATCCAGGTACCTGAGGACGTGTTCAAAATCATCTGTATTTGAATGCTTTTGCTTATAATCCTGTTGGTATTGTCGATAAGTCATCACAACCAGCTGGCTGACTAAGGTGAATAACATCGTGGAAGAGCCGGTGTCTAGAAGAGATGATTCTTTATATAATCTAATCATAATTTCTTCGATCTGCTGAGTATGATCAACGACATGTACATAAGGCATCTGATTGAGTTCTAGTTGCTTGAGGTGATCGCATATCGCTTGCTCCTGAATGATTGTACTGAGCGTTGAGGTCAGTTCAGCATTAAACAGGCAGTTATAAATAATAAGTGGTGTCACGGATAGGTTTGGACTGGAAGGCCGAAAGACATGAGGAATACCAATTGGGATAACAAACAGCATACCCTTGTGTACTGGAATGACATCTTCTCCAATATGATGAAAGCCCTTTCCTTCCGCGACATAACAATACTCTACGAAGTCATGTGCATGGAACGGGGCATCAAAATTCTCCGAGCATCGATTCACAAATAATTTAAGATTGTTGTTTAAAAAGGTTTCACTTCTAAATAGCTCAATCGCTGATTTCATATGTAACAACCTCAATTCATGACCGAATTACCGGGTGAATTTGACCGAATCACCGGGTATGATCTCGTATAGGATCGATATAATTATAGCGTAAGACAGAATATGAAACCACGATGGAAAGGGATGTTTCTCTTATGTTGACGGTTCATCATCTTCGCTGTGAGTATAAAATAAATCCAATCGGTCTGGATGTAAGGTCGCCAAGATTAAGCTGGCATCTACAATCAGACCAGCGAAACTGTATTCAGACCGCCTACCAGATTCAATTATATCTACAAGATTCGCATGAGCAGATGGTGTGGAATTCCGGTAAGGTGATCTCTAACCAATCCATACATGTTGAATTAGATGGCTGGCTCCCATCGGCGCGAACAAGGTATCATTACCGGATTAAAGTGTGGGATAACTTCGAGAACGAATCAGACTGGTCGAATACCGCGTTCTTCGAAATGGGACTAATGGACAGTACGAATGCTTGGCGAGCGGAATGGATCTCGGCACCATTATCAGCAGAAGAGGAGAAGGATGAATCATGCCCGCGTCTTCGCACATCATTTCAACTAAGTAAGGCTGTAGCTAAAGCGAGAGTTTATGTCACAGCTCTTGGGTTGTATGAGCTTCATTTGAATAATAAACGTGTGGGAGAGGCGTATTTCACACCTGGATGGACGAGTTATAGTAAGCGATTACAATATCAGACGTATGATATTACGGACTCTTTAGAGATTGGTGAGAACACACTCGGCGCCTACTTAGGTGATGGGTGGTATAAAGGATATTTGGGATGGAAGAATGAACAACAATTTTATGGCAAAAGGACAGCCTTATTACTTGAACTTCACATAGAGTATTCAGACGGCTCAGAGGAGTATATCGTGACAAATGAACACTGGCAGTCATCTTCAAGTGCTATTCAGATGTCTGATATTTATATGGGTGAGACGTATGATGCTCGTCTTGAATCTGCATGGACAGATCTTGATCCGTCTTCCTGGTCGCCGGTAGAAGTTCTGAATCATCCAAAAGATATCATTGTCGCTCAAGAAAATGTACCCGTTACACAAGTTGAGCATCTTCAACCTATAGCTATCCTCACCACACCGCAGGGTGACCGTGTGCTTGATATGGGTCAGAACATGGTAGGATGGATGAAATTCAAGGTTCAAGGTAAATCGGGTCATAAAGTTGAGCTGTTACATGCTGAAATATTGGATCATGACGGTAATTTCTACACCGATAATCTGAGGGCTGCCAAGCAGCGAATTCAATATACTCTCAAGGGAGGGGAGGCAGAGACGTATGAACCTCATTTTACATTTCAGGGCTTCCGTTATGTGAAGTTGATTGGTTTTCCAGAGCACATTAATCTGCAAGATTTTACAGGGGTTGTCCTTCATTCCAATATGGAGCAGACCGGTGAATTCAAGTGTTCTAGCTCACTTGTGAATCAACTACATCACAACATTTTGTGGGGGCAAAAGGGGAATTTCCTCGATGTGCCGACAGATTGTCCACAGCGGGACGAACGTCTTGGGTGGACGGGAGATGCACAGATGTTTATTCGAACAGCGTCCTATCTCATGAACACGGCCCCATTCTTCACGAAGTGGCTTCGTGATCTAGGAGCAGACCAGCGTGCGGATGGCGGCATACCCTTTTTCGTGCCTAACCCAAGTAGTGATATCTTCTCCAATGAAATGCAAGATACAGGGCACTCGTCTGCGGCCTGGGGAGACGCGGCGGTAATCTGTCCATGGACACTGTATGAAATGTACGGTGACATACGATTGTTAGCTGAGCAATATGGAAGTATGAAACGCTGGGTTGACTATATTTATAATCAAGGCGATAAGCCATATCTATGGAATACGGGTTTCCACTTTGGAGATTGGCTGGCTCTGGATTCCAAACCAGATAGCTACATCGGAGCGACCGATCCGGATTATGTAGCAACGGCCTTTTATGCCTATTCTGTATCTTTAACGAGAAAAGCTGCCTTGGCATTGGGGAAAAGCGAAGAAGCACTGCATTATGGTGAACTGCATGATCATATTGTCAAAGCGTTTCGAGAGGAGTTCGTGACACCTTCGGGTCGTATTGCGGTACCAACTCAGACAGCTGTGGTGCTGGCATTGCACTTTGATCTATTAGAGGAGTCTGGACGAAAACGAGCGATTGATCAACTCAGCAAACTGATTGCTGAAGCGAATAATCATCTGACAACGGGATTTGTAGGCACACCTTATTTGAATCCTGTGCTTAGCGAGACGGGGCAACATGAGCTAGCTTACACCCTACTATTTCATGAGGATTATCCATCCTGGTTATATCAGGTCACTCAAGGTGCCACTACGATCTGGGAACATTGGGATGGTATCAAGGAAGATGGCCGGATGTGGAGTGCTGACATGAATTCATTCAATCATTATGCGTATGGTTCAATTGGCGAGTGGTTGTATCGTTATGTGGCAGGCATACGTGCAGACGTAGAACGTCCCGGTTTCCAAGCCATTCATATTGAGCCACAACCAGGGCCTGGACTAGATTGGGTGGAGGCGAGTGTAGAGACGATGTATGGAAAAGTGCTTTCCGGCTGGACACGACAAGAACAAGGTGAGATGCAGATCCGTGTAGTTGTGCCAGCGAATACGACAGCAATAGTCGTGCTTCCCAATGCGGTATCTGATACAGTCCTGCTTGATGACGTAGCGCTGGATCAGGCTTCAGACGTAAATGACATTCAATTAGAAGCAGGTCAACTCCAAGTGATGTTGGGATCAGGAAGTTATCTATTTCAATATAAAATGCAGTTAACGGAAGCATAACGATCAAGCATCATAAATTAAATGTCGAAGGTTGTTTTATATTGTTTTAAATTGTCGAAAAATGATATGTATAACCATTGTATTAGCCTCGCTCGCTGATTAGAATGAAGCATGGAATCTGGATTGCGGCCGGAGCCTATCTTCTTTTATATCAGGCATAAGCGAGGTTTTTTATGTATGAATCAATCTGTTAATCGGCCCAAGCATATTGGCTATCTGGATTTCTATCGTGCCATTGCTATTATTGCAGTAGTTGCGATTCATGCTACTTCTACAGCAGTTACGCATTATGCGAAGAATACGTTCCAGCAAGAGTTTTATTATTTTTGGAATCAATTTTTCCAATTTGCAGTACCGGCATTTCTATTTCTGTCATCACTTGTTCTGTTCTACAATTATCATTCTAAGGCGAACGATCGTGGCTGGGTTCCAGCTTTTTACAAGAAACGTTTGCTGTATATTTTTGTTCCTTATCTCGTATGGTCATTCATTTACTTTGTTGTGAAGCAAGTTATCGCAGGGAAACAGCCTATCGATCATCTGGAGCGATTTGGCGAGCAATTGCTGACGGGGACGGCACATACACATCTGTACTTTTTTCTAATTATTCTGCAATTTTATGTGGTCTTTCCTATATTGTTGTCCTTAACGAAGCATGCTGTCTTCACCAAATACATGCCACTATTCTTCATTGCCGCACAGGCGGTATTTTATATGATTCATCTTCAAGTTCATTTTGAACGTTTGGGCAGTATGTTGCCAAGTTATTTCATCGTCATTGGATTTGGAGCTTGGATCGGTCTGAATTTCGAGAAAGCTCTTCGAATATTACATTCGTTTCGGTTTATTGTACTGGCGGCACTCATTGCCGGAGGCGTCATTTCCATCTATGCTAGTTCATATGTGAAAATGATACTTGAAGACTTGCCGTTTGTTACATATGCACTATTGTTTGTATTTCGTAATCTGTTTACATTGTCGGCATGCTTACTGTTGATGCTGATCTGTGAACAATTAGGCACTCGTAAAATAAAACATTCAAACCCGGTTAAGGTCAGAGCAGTTTTGAATTCACTGGGAACTGTCGCCTTTGGTGTGTTTCTCATACATCCAATGGTATTGTTATTCTGGAGACGTGAGTTCACTACAATATTTGTCTCACATTTCAGTATCGGCATTATATTGTCATACCTTGCAGCTCTAGGACTATCATGGTTGCTTGCACTTGGCATTCGCAAAGTGAACTGGGGCTGGATATTGATCGGTCGCTAGATATTAAATATCATGCAAGCATAGATGAACGATAGAGGTTTCAAGCTTCCTTTCTTACGAGGATTGCTCGAAATCTCTTTTTTATTTCATTAGGAGCATGTATGATGGGGTAATATTGTAATTTCAATATTTTGGAATTGGTGAGAGGTTGCTCAATCAGATCCACCTAGACCTGCTTCCGGAGCAAATTTTGTTGAACTCAGGGGTTACGCTGAAGGGAAATTAATAAAGGAGTGAGAAGTTTGTATATGCTTTTGGTACTTATTGTAGCATCAGTGCTTGCTGTGTTAGTTCCGTTTGGACCAATTCTGTTAATAGGCATAGCGGTAGCATTGGTGGCGGAGAACTACCGTCAAACGGTGAAAATGCGAGAGGATATTCTGGCGATTAAGAACCATCTGGGACTGATGAACAAAAAAGAAGCGGAACAGTATGAGATAGAACGTCAGAATAAAGATGTAAGTCAGTTAAGTCCTGATGAGATGAAAAGTATCAATCAGGAGATTGAAGCAGAGCTTGAGCAGGATCGCAAAAAGAACACATGAACAACAAAAATAAAAATGTAATACCGTAAGCATGATCGTGCTCGTTCTGGCTATATTATGATTAAAGATCACACAGACACGATGCTTTCTAATTTAAAGATCGGGTTCTAATCATCCATCATGACAATAATGATGCGTAAGCCCTAGAAGAGATAATAGAGGAATATTAACTTTTTGTTGCACTATGTAGAATTTTGTAATAATATGAGGGAAGCGCGTACAACATATCGGGTTGTAACTGTTGAATCAGGCAAAGCCGTATACCTTGAGAAAAGGGATTGGTTTGTCTTTTTCTGTATATTGGAGTGATAAAGTGAAAATCGAGAAGGTGCTGAACAATAATGCTGTAGTTGCAATGAATGACGAGCAGGAAGTTATTATCATTGGCCGGGGGATTGCTTACCAGAAGCGGGCGGGTGATATTGTTTCCGAGCAGCATATCGATAAGATATTTACTTTACAGAATGAAGATATTCAGGAAAACTTTAAGGCATTAATCTCAAGCATTCCTCTGGAATACATGAAAGTGTCGGAGGAGATCATCGCATACGCCAAATTAAAACTTGGTAAGAAATTGAATGAGAGCATTTATCTTCATCTCACAGATCATATCCACTTTGCCATTGAGCGGTATCGCAAGAACCTGCCTATTCGTAACGGATTAATCTGGGAAACGAAGCAGTTGTACAAGGAAGAGTACGAAATTGGATTGGAAGCACTCAATATGATCTGTGATCAGTTTGGTGTAATTCTGCCCGAGGACGAAGCCGGTTTTATGGCACTGCACTTTGTAAATGCTGCGTTGAACGAAGAAATGCCGAATATCAAGAGTATGACGCAGGTGATGCAAGAAATTTTGACGATCATCAAGTATCATTTCAAGATTGATTTTGATGAGAACTCATTGACATTTTATCGCTTTGTGACACACTTGAAATTTTTTGCCCAACGTTTGGTGAAGGGAAAACATTACAAGAGCAACAATGATGATGAATTGTTCCTGATGATTCAGAAAAAGTATCCTGCAGCGCATAAGTGTTCCGAGAAGATTAAGAAATTCATTGAAAGCAACTACACGTATCAACTGACTGACGAAGAAATGATGTACTTAACAATTCATATTGAGAGAGTTGTGAACGCAACTTCTGAATAATCCCATAGATCAGCTTGCAGGGTTGCAACCACAAGGGCAAAACCTGAACGATTGAATGCAGAACACTACCCCTATAAGGGAAATGTTTTGACATTCAGATGTTCAGGTTTTTTTTATTCTCTCCAATATACCTCGAATCCGTGTTTAATCAGAAAGGAAGAACATAATACATGAAACACGAGCAATTAGCCAAAGACATTCTAACTGGCGTTGGTGGCAAACAAAACATTAATAGTGTTGTACACTGCGCGACCAGACTGCGATTCAAATTGAAAAATGAAAATAATGCCCAAACGGACGAGCTCAAAAACCTCGACGGTGTGATCACAGTTATGCAAAGCGGAGGACAATACCAGGTCGTCGTAGGTAACGAAGTATCTGATGTCTACAAAGCACTGCTTCAAGTTGGGAATATGAGTGCTGATGAACCCGTGAGTGCAAGTGATGATGGTGACTCATCTGGCAAAAAGGAAAGCTTGCTTGGTCGTTTTATTGATTTGATCTCAGGTGTATTTACGCCAATTCTAGGTTTGCTTGCTGCAACAGGGATGATCAAAGGTTTCCTGTCGATGTTTACTTCACTTGAATGGATTGATCCTGCTTCGGGTACGTATCAATTGTTGAACGCGGCAGGTGACTGTCTGTTCTACTTCTTCCCAATCTTCTTGGGATACACAGCTATGAAAAAATTCGGTGGATCACCATTCCTTGGTATGGCATTTGGTGCATCACTAGTGTATCCGACGTTATCCGGTTTAAGTACTGGAGATCCATTGTATACGTTGTTTACAGGCACGTTGTTTGAATCACCGATTCATATTACGTTCTTAGGTATTCCAGTCATTTTGATGAGCTATTCTACATCCGTTATTCCAGTTATTATCGCTGCTTATTTTGGTTCCAAAGTAGAAGCGTTCTTCAAGAAAATTATTCCTTCTGTGGTGAGAACGTTCCTTACGCCATTCTTCACGATTCTCATCGTTGTACCCGTAACGTTCCTATTGATTGGTCCAATCGCTACTTGGGCAAGTCAGTTAATCGGCGCAGGTGTAACAGGTATCTATGACCTGAGTCCTTTAGTAACAGGTATTGTTGTTGGTGGATTGTGGCAAGTGTTGGTTATCTTCGGTCTTCACTGGGGAATTGTGCCGATCATGCTCCTTAATCTGTCCACATTAAAAGCAGACCCTATTTTGGCTATGATGTTTGCTGCTTCATTTGCACAAATTGGTGCGGTTCTTGGTGTCATGTTGAAAACGAAAAATACTAAACTTAAATCACTGGGTGTACCTGCCTTTGTATCAGGAATCTTCGGTGTAACCGAGCCGGCAATTTATGGTCTTACGTTACCACTGAAAAAACCATTTATTATGAGTTGTATTGCTTCAGCAGCAGCGGGTGGTATCGTTGGTTTCGCTGGCTCCAAATTGTTTGTGTTTGCCTCAGGGATTTTCGGAATTCCAGCTCTAATTAGTCCAACAGAAGGAATTAACTATGAATTCTGGATGGCTATGATCGCTACAGTAGTTGCCTTTGTACTAGCTTTTGTATTGGTATATGTTTTTGGGTTCAATGATCCTGCTAATCCAGAAGCTGCTAAACAGACTCCAGAGCTAGTAAAAGAAGAGAAGGCTGCTCTTGAGCCTAATCCGAACAATCGTTATGAGATTGCTAGTCCAATGACGGGTGAAGTGGTTCCATTGCAACAAATTAATGATGCTACCTTTGCTGGTGAGCATATGGGCAAAGGGATTGCAGTTCGCCCAACGAGTGGTAGAGTAGTATCACCTATTCATGGTGTGGTACAGACGATCTATCGTACTAAACATGCGATCGGACTTGTAGATGATCAAGGTGTTGAGATTCTGATTCATATCGGTCAAGATACGGTACAGCTCAAAGGTCAGCATTTCACAGCTCATGTGAAGGATGGAGACCGTGTGAGTGTGGGTGATCTGATCGTTGAGTTCGATCTACAAGCCATTGTTGAAGCGGGTTACGAGATTGTCACGCCTATTATTGTAACGAACACAGCGGATTATCTTGATGTGGTCGGTACGACAGCTCAGAACGTGCAGGAGAAGGATAAATTGATTACAGTAATTGGTTAGATCTAGTTTATTGTGCAATCATTTATTGGAAAATAGAATATAACTCAAAGACAACTTCGAACTATTCGAAGTTGTTTTTTTCTATTCCAGATACCGGAAATAAAATATTTATATTCTTTAAAAATAACTGTTGCAAATGTAGTTCAGATGTACTATTATGAATTCAAGAAGTAAGCGCATACATCAATCGGATTGTAACTGTTCAATCAGGCAATTCCGACCAACCTTGGTCAGTGAAGATTGATCGCAACTTACTTTAGTTATTAATATAACTAAATACCAATGTGTACAGCCTTACAGGGTTGCAACCGTTAAGGGCAAAACCTGAATTGCTGAATAACACGACTTATTTCCGGATGATCCGGTACGTTGTGTATGTTCAGTAGTTCAGGTTTTCTTTGTTTCAAAGGCATGGATGAGACACACTTAGAGGGGGAAATACAATGAGTAACTACGATCAATTGGCCAAGGATATTCTGTCACGTGTAGGGGGGCGCGAGAACGTAAATAGCGTATTCCATTGCGTAACAAGATTGCGGTTTAAACTGAAAAATGAAAGCGTAGCCAAAACAGAAGAACTTAAAAATCTGCCAGGTGTAATTACCGTAATGCAGAGTGGTGGACAATATCAAGTGGTCATCGGCAATGAAGTGCCGGATGTATATAAAGCCGTAGTCAAAGCAGGGAATTTCCCGAGCGAGGGACAGTTTGAAGAGACAGAGGATAACTCTGGTAAGAAAGTTGGTTTGTTCAGCCGCTTTATCGATATGATCTCAGGTGTGTTCACACCGTTGCTCGGTTTGCTTGCGGCAACAGGGATGATCAAAGGTTTCAACGAGATGTTCGTAGCCTTTGGATGGATCACTCAGGATTCTGGAACGTACCAGCTCTTGAAAGCAACAGGCGACAGCTTATTCTACTTCTTCCCTATTTTCCTGGGATACACAGCAATCAAGAAATTTGGTGGTTCACCGTTCCTAGGGATGGCAATTGGTGCCTCTCTCGTTTATCCGACCTTAGCTGGTCTTAAAGCAGGAGATCCATTATACACCTTGTTTACAGGTACATTGTTTGAATCACCAATTCACGTTACGTTTCTAGGTATGCCTGTCATTTTGATGGAATATTCCTCTTCGGTAATTCCAATCATCATTGCAACTTTCATAGCTGTAAAAATCGAAAGATTTTTCAAAAATGTCATTCCAAAAGTAGTAAGCACGTTCCTAGTTCCGTTCTTCACCTTGCTAGTAATTGTTCCTGCAACATTCTTGGTTATTGGTCCAATCTCCACATGGGCAGGTCAAATCATCGGCGCGGGAGCTACGTATATCTATGACTTGAGTCCACTTATTACAGGTCTGGTTATCGGTGGTTTGTGGCAAGTGTTTGTATTGTTTGGACTTCACTGGGGTCTGGTTCCAGTTCTGTTGCTCAATCTTAGCACAGCAGGTGCCGATCCGATTGTAGCGATGTCATTCGCAGCTTCATTTGCTCAAACTGGTGCTGTCCTTGCCGTATTGCTCAAAACTAAGAATACAAAATTAAAAACTCTTAGTATTCCAGCATTTATTTCCGGTATATTCGGCGTAACTGAGCCAGCGATCTATGGTGTCACACTTCCATTGAAAAAACCGTTTATCATGAGTTGTATTGCTGGTGGTATCGGTGGTGGTATTTTAGGATTTGCGGGTTCCAAGTTGTATATGTTTGGTGGTCTCGGGGTATTTGGATATCCGGCGTTCATTAATAAAGAAGTTGGAATTGAATCCTCATTCTATATGGTAATCGTGGCAACACTGGTTGCTTTTGTCCTTGGTTTCATTCTAACTTATGTGGTTGGCTTCAAAGACAAAGAAGAAGCAACGCCTGCTCCAGCGCCAGTACTTGATCCAAACCCAAACAGCAGATATGAAATCATGAGCCCGATGGCTGGTGAAATCGTTCAACTGAAAGAAATCAATGATGTAACTTTTGCAGGAGAGCACATGGGTAAAGGGATTGCAATTCGTCCAACGAGTGGCAGAGTGGTGTCTCCAATTACAGGCACAGTACAAACGGTTTATCGGACTAAACATGCGATTGGTCTTGTCACTGATGATGGTGTA
Source organism: Paenibacillus sp. Root52 (assembly GCF_001426865.1). Lineage (GTDB taxonomy): Bacteria > Bacillota > Bacilli > Paenibacillales > Paenibacillaceae > Paenibacillus. The sequence goes on from NZ_LMFO01000001.1 coordinate 92,258, forward strand.
GAGATGCTCATCCATATCGGACAGGATACAGTGCAACTGAAAGGTAAACATTTCAACGCACATGTAAAAGATGGAGACCGCGTTAATGTAGGGGATCTAATTATGGAATTCGATCTGCAAGCAATCAAGGATGCAGGATATGAGACGGTTACACCTATTATCATCACAAATACTTCAAGTTATCTGGATGTTGTAGGAACCAAAGATGCATCCGTTCAAGAAAAAGATAAATTGATCACCGTACTAAATTAAGCCAAATCTAAATAAGCAAAAATTAATAATGATATGGGAGGGCTACTCAATGTTTGAGAAGTTGACAGCCTTCCCAGAGAATTTTCTCTGGGGAGGAGCAACAGCAGCGAATCAATTGGAAGGTGCTTACCTAGCAGATGGCAAAGGTTTGACGACCGTAGATTTAATTCCAACGGGAGCCAATCGAATGAACATTGCGCTCGGTAATCTAAGTTCCTTTGTACCTCAAGCTGGAGAATTTTATCCTTCACATGAAGCGATTGATTTTTATCATCGTTACAAGGAAGATATCGCCTTATTTGCCGAAATGGGATTCAAGTGTCTTAGACTATCGATCGCTTGGGCACGGATTTTCCCGAATGGGGACGAGACAGAGCCGAACGAAGCAGGATTACAATTTTACGATAATGTCTTTGATGAATTGTTGAAATATAACATTGAACCTGTTGTGACGATCTGCCATTTCGATGTGCCGGTTCATCTTGTCGAAACGTATGGTGGATGGACAAACCGTAAGATGGTTGGTTTTTTTGAGAAGTATGCGAAGACGTTATTCAACCGTTATAAGGGTAAAGTGAAGTACTGGATGACTTTTAATGAAATCAATATGTTGCTGCATCTGCCGTATATCGGTGCCGGAATTGTACTTCAGGAAGGGCAGGATAAAGAACAGCTGTTATATCAAGCGGCACATCATGAATTGGTTGCAAGTGCACTAGCAGTTAAAGCTTGTCACGAGATTATTCCGGGTGCACAGATTGGCTGTATGCTCGCGGCAGGTATGGTGTATCCTTACACGTCCAACCCGGATGATGTATGGAAAGCGATGGAGTTAGATCGAGAATCCTTCTTTTTCATCGATGTGCAGTCGAAGGGAGCATACCCAGGGTATACGAAACGATTCTTCAGAGAACATAACATTCATATTGATATGCAACCGGAAGATGCAGTTATTCTTCAACAAAACACGGTAGATTATATCGGGTTCAGCTATTACGCGAGCCGTTGTACAAGTGCTGATCCAGAAGTGCTGAAGAATTCAACCGAAGGTAACGTCTTTGGTTCCGTGAAGAATCCTTATCTTCAAGCTTCAGAGTGGGGATGGACGATTGATCCCAAAGGGCTCCGCATTACGTGTAATCAGCTACACGACCGTTACGGTAAGCCATTGTTTATTGTAGAGAATGGGCTTGGTGCAACGGATGTCTTATTAGACAACGATACCGTAGAAGATGATTACCGGATTGAATATCTGAACAGCCACTTCGCTGAGATGGCAGAAGCGATTCAGGATGGCGTTGAGATTCTCGGTTACACAAGCTGGGGGCCAATTGACTTGGTCAGCGCAGGTACTGGTGAGATGAAGAAGCGTTACGGATACATTTATGTAGATCGGAACAATGACGGCACAGGTACACTGCGAAGAGTGAGAAAGAAAAGCTTCCATTGGTATAAAGACGTTATTGCTAATAATGGCGCACAATACTTCTAATCATTTTTCTGGCAATACCTAAATAAACAAAGAGCAATCTCGTTATAACGGGATTGCTTTTTGTTTGCATGACTTGAAATTACCATTTAATTTTTAAGGCCAACTTGTAGTCGATCAACATGGATTTTTCCGGAGTTAGGTCTACCTGAGATTGAAATAGAATCGAGATTTGGGCGGCCAAAATTTAGATCGAATTGAGCATTAGCAAACCAAAGGGTAGACATCTTAACAGTTGGCCTATGGTTTTTTATGATTGATAGTAGAATGGAATGTATGAGTTAGGTGTCACACTTTGACTTGTTGGCGCTCAAAGATACATATGAATGCTTTACGCGATCCTGAGTAAACCCGATCTGTTTAAGGTACCTGCAGGCTCTGGTAGGCGTTCAACCGTCCATACTGCCAGTATACACCTGAACCCGATACTGGATCGGAAGCGAAGCAGAGTGCATCCCGTATCTGTGCGTTTGTTTTACCTTTGGCAGCGAGCAAAGCAGCTACTCCGGCTACGTGCGGAGCTGCCATTGATGTTCCGCTAAGATAAGCATAAGAGCTACCCAAATATGTGGATAAGATGGTGTCGCCCGGTGCAGCCATGTCGACCCAAGAGCCATAGTTGGAGAAGTTAGATTTTAGATCAGAAGGGTTCGTCGAAGCAACCGCAATGACGTTGGGATAGGATGCAGGCACGATTGGATAAGATGTATTGTCATTACCTGCCGCAGCGATAATGACGGCACCTCGATCCCAAGCATACTGTACGGCAGCTTGAAGGAATGCTTCGCCCATTGGACCACCCAAACTTAGATTGATCACTTGAACACCATTGTTGGCTGCAAAGACAAGCCCATTACCGACATTGCCCATCGTTCCTTGTCCGTTGTTATCCAGTACGCGAATTGGAACGATGGAGGCTAGTGGTGCAACACCTGCAATCCCGACACCGTTATTGGTGATGGATGCAGCAATGCCGGCTACATGGGTACCATGACCGTTCCCATCTTCGGGAATATTATCATAATCAACATAGTCGTAACCGGGGAGAAGCTTGGCGGCAAGTTCGGGGTGATTCAGTTGCACGCCTGTATCGATGATAGCGATTTTGATCGTGCTGTTGCTCTGATTAATATCCCAGGCAGCAGGGGCATTGATTTTTGATAAATTATACTGGTAAGGGAAAAAAGGGTCGTTAGGCGTGAAAGAGGTATTAACGTAATAATTGGGTTCCGCATGCTCAATCAGTTCATGATCCTTGTAATGCTTGAGCATACGATGCATGTTTTTACGAGATTCCAGACGGTACCAGCCCATATCTTCATACGTTTCAGCAACGTTACATTTACCTTTCCGGTGAAGCGTATGCATCTCGTCGGGGGTTGTCCCTTCTTTAAATTTGACTAAAAGCTGCTTGGGAGCGTGAGGATGAAACGAACTTTCCGTCACGTAATCCACATAACGATAAACGAACCAGGTTATCATCATGACAGTTACTGCACTGATGCTGATCCATAACCACATGGAAGATACCCCCTCTAATTTGGATTATGATACGACTTATCGTATGCAGAATCTATTAGATGGCGTGGGTGCTCTACCAATTTGGTTAGATGTGCAGATAGATTGATAGGATGACGGGAATTCGGTAAGATGGATGGAAGAGCAGATCTGCACGAACAGCATTCTGAGAAGTGCCAGCAATGAGCTCCAAATACACAGATAAGGAACGTGGAATGTTTTGACACAATTTCTGATTAAACCGACAGTAGCGCCTGTTCAGGTGCACCAGATTCAGGAAGCCATTGATTTTGCCATGCGAGTTCGTCGTGAAGTGTTTCCGATGTTGGATCACACAAGACTACCTCTAGATTTTGAGCAATTCAGTGCACATTATATGGAGTCCAAAGATGCAATTTTCTTGGTAGCTACGGTGGGTGAAGGTCAGATCGTTGGTTCTATCGGAATTCTGCCATATGATGATCGAATTGAAGTGATACAAGGGCGATATCCACAGGAGTCCGCAGCCGAGATCGTGAAATGTTATGTCGATCCTGCATATCGCAGATATGGGATTGGATCGATGATGTTGCAAGCCTTGGAAAACAGGGTGGGAGACATGAGGTACACAACGCTGTATTTACACACACATCGCTTTTTGCCTGGAGCTGTAGATTTCTGGAATCGTCAAGGGTTTACCATTATTACGGAACAGAACGATGACTGGCAGACTGTACATATGGACAAGCCAGCAGGTAAAGTCGAAGGGGTTTAACGTTTACGAACGTTCTTTAGTAACCTAATATCACGAGTTGGGGGGAGTTATCTATGTATACAAGTCTAATTGAGAAACTGGAGCATACCCAAGTCTTACGTTGGTTTCCGAATCGTCAGGTTCAAGAGAGCTGGATTGTTGAAATTGAACAGGAGCTTGGTTTTCCATTACCACCTTCCTATCGCTGGTGGCTGCTGAATTATGGTGTAGCTCACCTAAGTGGGACAGGTATTCTTACGATATCTCCTCCCGAACACCGAGAATACGCGGATACGGATATTTTGTATATGTATCGTCTTGCTGATGAAGATGCGAAGCGGGAAGGGAAAGTGGAGCTTTTTGTCCCGGATGAGGATGAAATATATTATTTCGATATTCGAACAGCAGATGCAAATGGGGAATACAAGGTAATTAGGCTTGACTATTTAAATGGAGAACCTGAAGTATATGCTGATTCTTTTGCTGCATTTTTGGAGAGGTTGATCGACGAACGCACGCCAAGATAACTCATTATCGTATTAACAGACTATAGACTTACACAATGAGGGATAACGAGATGAAGAGAACGAATCAGAACACAGTGAAACCTAAAATGGTGTTTATTGATATTGATGGTACGTTGGTAGATGACGAAGGAACCATTCCGTTATCAGCGCGACAAGCTTGTCAACAGGCACGCGAGAATGGGCATTTGCTCTATCTTTGTACGGGGCGTTCCAAGGCTGAGGTCTATGATGCGATCTGGGAAGTGGGGTTTGATGGCCTGATTGGTGCAGGCGGTGGCTATGTGGAATTTGGCGAACAGGTGTTATATCACAAAAAGGTTACAGTCGAAGCTGTACGCCAGATGGTTGATTTTTTCAATGAACATGACATTGATTTCTTTCTGGAATCAAACTCTGCACTGTATGGCAGCCGGAATCTGCAAGGTCACCTTGAGCGACGCATATATGGCGATATAGACAATGATCCATCAGCACGAGCCAAAAAAGAACAGCAGCCTCATCCATTTATTGCAGGGATCACCTATGGTGAAACAGATCTGTACAAGCATGACGTCAATAAGGTTTGTTTTCTGGAGAATCCTATAGTACCCTTTGAACGCATTAAGCAGGAGTTTGATGGAAAGTTCGGAGTCATTCAATGCACCGTGCCGATCTTTGGTGAAGGTAGCGGAGAACTCACGATATTGGGTGTGCACAAGGCTTCAGCGATCGCTGATCTGATCGAACATGTAGGGATAAGCCGAGAAGACACCATTGCGATTGGTGATGGGATGAATGATGTGGAGATGTTAGACTTCTGTCACGTAGGTGTTGCGATGGGCAATGCGAAGCCTGGGTTAAAAGCGATTGCAGACGATGTCACGGGTACCGTCCAAGAGGATGGATTATACCATGCTTTTGTGAAGTATGGCTTAATTAAAGGGTAACTCCAGCTTGGTGAGTGTGGAGGAAGTATGGGCAATTGAATTCTAACTGCACTCTTATATGATGAAAGGACGGTTGATGAATGTCGGATCTGATGAAAATGGAATTCGAAATTAAGGCCTTTGGATTAGAAGGTCACGAGGGGTATTCCGAGGCCTATCGCCAAAATGAGATTGTTCGCACAAAACTGGTATCGAGAGACACCACGTTGGGGGAAGTCGAAGAGGTCATTAAGGAACTGATGGCAGAGATCCGACAGGAATTCATTCAGCCACCAGAATATGTTAATGCCAAAGTTGTGTTGAGGGTGAAAAGCGAGAATGGAGAATTGAAGTATCTAGGGTGAATTCATTAATTGGACATCATCCGAACAATTGCAACTAATGCGCCAACCATGGCTCCTACAATGATAATACTGACTACCGTGAAGATGAGCGTGAATTTTTTGCCATTCATATAGATCTCTCCCTGTTGTGAATTTAACTTATTTTGATCATTGGAGATGAATTTTAGTTAAGTTATTAAAACTATAGCATGAAGAACGGATCTAGGAACAGTGAAAACATAATAAAGAAGCACAGAGTCAATTCATTTTTTCATCATTTCGACACGACTGTCCGATATATATGATGTACGTGCAAAAGCCTGTAGACGAAAGGAGTGTGGATTATGGATATCGCAGCATTGTCTATAGTTATGAGTCAAGCATCAGTTAAACAGTCTGCGGGCTTGCAAGTGATGTCGATGTCAAAAGATATGGCACAACAGCAAGGTCAGCAAATGGCTGAAATGTTGAAATCGGCAGCTCCACATCCCAATCTGGGAGGAACATTGGATATTTCTGTATAAACGTTGCTCCAATGTATGATGTATTCCAATTGGTTCAACCTGCAGCAAGCAAGCCCAAACAGCTCCAGTTCGTAAGAATTGAGGCCGTTTGGGCTGTTTTTCGTGTTCATAATAAGATTAAACTGTAATTTGAGAATCCAAATTCAAGCAGTCTGCACAAAGAAAATTCCTACTAATGGCGCTTCAGTTGACGAGTTATCTTTGCGTAGCATTAAATATCCATTCGCATCGGAAAGTCCTAATATGTCTTGATATGGCGCCGGGAAATCACCCGAATAGATCTGACATACGATATCGTAATGAACTAATAGATGTGAGATTCCGTGCATGCCATTAGGTGGATTTGAGGTGAGAAATGAGAATGCAGGAAAATCATGCTCCCTTAGTTCAACTTCCGAGAATGTTATTCCACACAACGGTATGCATGAAGTAGGGCTGGCGGACATTATAGAATAAGGAGTCACTGAGACATATGTATAGCCTCCCAATATGTTTTCATTCCACTCCAGCTCATCCCCGGTATATGTTACTTGATCCAGAAAATAATCTGCTGCCGAATAGGTGGAGAATACCGAGATGAACGTATCTACTGGTAAAGAGGCAGAAGGTATATGCTTGGCAAGTTGATTACTATCGATTGAAAAGAGATGAATTAAAGGGGCACCCTCAGGATTAAGGGGCCACTCTTGGACGTATGCTTTGTCACCGCCGATCCATATTCCTGAATCTTCATTGGCATGATTGAGTTCAAATGTCATTTTTGTGACTTGGTTCATCATCAAGCTCCTTAATTGTGAGTACTGTGGCTTCAATGTGTTACTTGCAGTGGGAAGTGAAAATATCGGTAGGTTTAAGATTTATCTTGGATGGCATATCCAAAGAGCTGCTTCGCATGGTTCCAATCGACACCGAGTTCTCCTCTCCAGCCTGCCCATGGCATTTCCATGTCTGAACGGCCACTGGTATTGTTTAATTGTAACCCCGCAAGATGAAGATCCTCGACATTTGTCCAATGGTTTGGACTGAGACTCAGCTTCTGATTGGGTAGAACCCCAACCAAGGCGAGAGATTGCAGTATACCACGCCGGATTCCAGGTGTGCCTTTGATTAACTTATTCGAGGTGAGACGCTTCTCATATTTGCCCGGAGATTCATCATCGGTTGCCTCATTTAGACTGATAAGCAGTTGGTTAAAAATAGTGATATCGTCTGCTGTTGGTGTAATCGGTGTTTTCTCCAGCAGGTGTACGATCTCATACAGATCCACATAAGCACCACGGCTAGTGCCTCCATAATAATTCCCCAAGTGGATGGCATAACGAATCCAAGAAATATTCTCCCAGCCATTGTCGTTGTGACTAAACCCGCAGATTTTGCACATGAGAAATTTATCGGCTTGTTCGTATATATGCGGAGTGGTATGAATCATCATATGGTAGCTTGCAAGTGTCGAAATGCCCCTCGGATAACTGCCGCCTACTCCTGCAATGAAAGCATCAGTAATTGTCCGCCAAGATAAGCTCTCATTATGTTGTAGAGCAATCAGCTTGTCTATGATCACATCATGTTCGATCTGTACGATGTCATTCACATTCCAATTGTGAACTTGCAAGAGTTCTTGTTCTGCAGCAGTCAGTGTATCAACCTGGTACAATGTAACTTGACGTTCGCGGTCGTACACGCCATTCGAGTAATGATATAATTTCTTCAGAGTCCTAAGTAACTTCTTGTCCATAAAATCTCCTCTCAATGAACATTAGGTTAGCGTTCTTATACATAAGGGTAGATCGTATTGTTTCTCTAAATTATATAAGGCTAAGACACGAATGGAAATCAGTACAAGGTACCAAAAGAGGTTACCCAAAAAGTCCGTTTCAATTATAAAGGATGGTGGAACATGAGAATTAACAAATACATCAGTGAGACGGGTTACTGCTCACGCAGAGAAACTGATCGCTTGATTGCTGCTGGGCGCATTACGATCAATGGAGAAGTGTGTGAAAGGGGGGCTGATGTTGAGCCAGGTGATATCGTGCTCATCGATGGACAAGAAATTCCCAGGGAAGAACGTGAACGTGTATACATAGCACTGAATAAGCCTATTGGCGTTGTATGTACGGCTGCCGAGAGCGTTGCGGGCAATATCATTGAATATGTCAATTATCCCTCACGGATTTTTGCTGTTGGTAGACTCGACAAAGCCTCAGAGGGCTTGATTTTAATAACCAATGATGGAGATATCGTTAACAAAATGATGCGCTCTGAGCATAATCACGAGAAGGAGTATATCGTAACCGTTGATAAACCTCTAACAGATGAGTTTATCCATGCGATGTCGGCGGGTGTTGAGATTCTAAATGTCGTTACCAAGCCTTGCGAGGTGTATCGTCAGGATGAATTTGTTTTTCGCATCATATTGACACAAGGGCTTAACTTGCAGATCCGACGCATGTGCAAAGCACTGGGGTACAGAGTTATGAAGCTGGAGCGGGTACGCATTATGAATATTACGCTGGATCATCTGGAAAGAGGGAAATGGAGACATCTGGAACCAGCAGAACTGGACAAACTTCTTTCCCTATTACAATGATCGACTAGTGGATTTTCCAGCTACATTACTTGAAGTATCCACATGACCTGTACCTCTTTTTTCGGATAAGTAAGATCCAAGCAAGGTTAGCACAACCCCCAGGATGGTGACCCAAGTCATCGCTTCGTCCAGAATGAGTGCAGATGCAACGACTGTAATTACTGGCACAAGATAAATATATATGCTCGTTTTCACGGCACCAAGTATCCGTACAGCTCGGTTCCAAGTGACAAAGCAGAGTGCAGAGGCTCCTATACCCAAAAAGAGGAGATTGGCAAGATTGTTCATGTTGGCGAACCGCACCAGATTGAGATCAAAATCAAACATAAACAAGGTTGGCAGCATGAAAACCAAGCCATAGAAGAATACTTTGCGTGTTGCACCGATCATAGGATAGGGTAATGCGCCGATTTTGCGCATGAGAACGGAGTAAACTGCCCAGACCATAGGTGCGAGAAAAGCGAGAATATCTCCAATAGGATTCAGCTTCAGTACAAAACTGCCATTCAGGCTAATAAGTATGATGCCAGATAGTGCAATGGTGAATCCTAGAACAAAGGAGCGACTCAGACGCTCTCCATGAAGGAAAAAGTGTGCAAGTACAGCTGTGAAAAATGGAGCGATGCTGACAATGATCCCTACATTCGATGCAAGTGTGTACGTTAAAGCAATATTTTCGATGAGGAAATAAAGGGTTACCCCACACAAACCTGCGGCTGCAAAAAGCATTTCTTCTCTAAATGAGACCAAGGGTATTCGTTTGGAATACAGCAGAAACAAGACAACATATCCGATGACGAAACGAAAGAACAATATCTCCACAGGCGTGAAATTGATCAACAAAAGTTTGGTAGAGACAAATGTTGTTCCCCAGATGAGTATTGTAAATAAAGCAAGCATATGCCCAGTTGAAAGCTGACGTTCATGTGTCATCATATACTATCTTTCGCAGCGCTGGCGCTAGCTTCATGATTAAAAATGCGTTTATACTGCCGAGGGGTGAGCCCGATCAGTTTTTTGAAAAAATTCGTAAAGTGGCTCTGGTCACTGAAGCCTGTCCGCGTAGCAACTTCAATGGGGAGTGCGCCTTGTTCAAGCAGCTTCTTGGCATGACTAATGCGAATTGTTTCCAGGTAGCGATAGGGCGAAATGCCTTTTTGGGTTGTAAATAAGCGTAATAAATGATATTTGCTCAGACCTGTCATCTCGACAAACTGATCTAGCATAATCGGATCCATATAATGAGTTTCAATGTACTCGCAGACACGTCTAATTTCGGTGGTGAGATCCTGTGACGCTACTGGAGGCAGCGCAACCGCATGATCTCTGATCAATTGATCCAATAGCATTAACAATGCTTCTTCCTTATGGAAATCGGATTGACCTTCCAAGATCATCAAATGTAATTCATGTAATGACGTGCAGAGTTCACTCTGATACAGCACGGGTTCTGTAAACCGAGGAAGGTAGTCTTGACCGGTAATTTCCTGCACATATTTTCTCATCACCTCAGGTTGGATGTTGATGCATCGATAGTCCAAAGTTCTACCATCTATTCCTTCACAGGCATGAGGATCCTGCGGATTGAAAATAATGACATCACCACTGTTCAGCATATATTCCTTGTTATTGCAGGCGAGGTAACGTTTACCTTGCTCAATAAAACCAATGACGTAATAGTCATGAAAATGGTTCGGGAATTTCTGCATAATACCTTCGAATTGATAGGCTTCCAATTGTAGATCTGTATCATAAACGACGGTTCGCACTTCACGTGTCATATGGTGCACCTTCTTTCAAGTAAGTTATAGATAGTATAAAGGGAGAAGAAGGAATTTTCTTGAATGATATTGCGGTTTGCATTACAATTTGAGCATCTTAGATTGTAAACGATTAACTACTAACAAGCTATGCTTCAAGGCAGGCAAAGGAGGAAAATAACGTGTTCGAACATTTGGTTATTTTCAAGTTTAACGATCAGACCACACTGGCTAAGCAGCAGGAGTTTGTAGATCAATTGTTGGCTCTAAAGGAGAAGGTTCCGGGCATTCTTGAATTGACAGCAGGTATTAACCAAACGGAAGAGACAGACCGAATTCAAGGTTATACGATTGGATTAAGAGTAACATTTGAAGATGAGCAGGCATTGCGCGCCTACGGGCCACATACAGCTCATCAAGCATTCGTAGCTTCTCTTAATGGATGGATTGAGAATGTTATCGTATCAGACTATCCGTTGCCCCTTAAATAATTGACGAGAAGTAAAAGTGAAATTAAAAGGGAAGATCAATTGAATCAGCAACAGCTAGTTTATGGTTCAGACTATGGATTAGCTGTTTTTGTGTTGTCGTTTGATAAGTTGGAATCGTTCACTTATTGATAATTGTGATTGGACGATAGTCAGGTTCATCTTTATAATATTTATCAGAGTTAACAGCTCTGTATTTAAGGAATAAGCATGCAATATTGAACTAAATATGCTAAAGTTTCTACAAGAACATGAGTGTCATGTTCGCTATCAATGAATTTTCATGCGACTACATAAATGAGCATTGCTTGAGTAGGCAACAATAGTACAACAAGAACCTTGTTTTCAAGGAAAAGGAGTGTAGCGATATCATGCCAACAGCGAAGCTTGCGACAGGCTGGAATTTTGATAATAGTTATGTACGATTACCACAGACGTTTTATACGAAGCAGGGAGCGGGACCTGTGCAATCCCCTCGCTTGATCATTTTTAATGATACAGTTTCAAGGGAACTTGGTTTAAATACAGAAGAACTGAACAGTGATGCAGGGGCGGCCATTTTTGCGGGCAACCACATACCCGAAGGAGCCGAGCCCTTGGCTCAAGCGTATGCGGGTCATCAATTTGGAAATTTCAATATGCTGGGGGATGGACGTGCATTACTCTTAGGTGAACAAATTACCCCAGAAGGGGAACGCGTAGATATTCAATTAAAAGGATCTGGGAGAACGCCATATTCTCGCGGAGGGGATGGACGTGCGGCTGTTGGGCCGATGGTTCGCGAATATATTATTAGTGAAGCCATGCACGCATTAGGCATTCCTACAACGCGAATTCTCGCTGTTGTTTCAACAGGAGAGGCCATCATTCGCGAAACGGAGCGGCCAGGGGCTATCCTGACCCGTGTGGCTTCCAGTCATGTGCGTGTAGGTACATTCCAGTATGCAGCAAGGTGGGGAACAGTAGAGGAATTGCGGGCATTGGCGGATTATACGCTGGAGCGTCATTATTCGCACATTAAGCTGGATGAGCATCGCTACCGCTCTCTGCTTGAGGAAGTAATCAAACGCCAGGCATCGCTGGTGGCTCAGTGGCAACTGGTTGGTTTTATACACGGGGTCATGAACACGGATAATATGACGTTAAGCGGCGAGACGATCGATTATGGGCCATGTGCTTTTATGGATGTGTACAAACCGGGAACTGTGTTCAGCTCAATAGATACTCAGGGACGGTATGCGTATGGCAATCAGCCTTACATTGCGGGATGGAACCTAACGCGCTTAGCAGAGTCTCTACTGCCGTTATTACATGAGGATGAGGATCAGGCTGTGCAAATTGCCCAGGATGCCATCTCCCAGTACTCTGACTTGTATCATCAAGCGTGGTTGTCTGGCATGAGAGCCAAACTTGGATTGTTTAATGCGGAGCCTGAGGACGAAACATTGGTGAAGGATCTCTTGGAAACGCTGGAGCAGGCCGGAGCAGATTATACCAATACCTTCTTGGCTCTTACTTTCGATAAGACTCCTCATTCTAATCTCGCTGACCTTGCTCAATTCAAGGAGTGGCATACACGCTGGCAGGCAAGGTTGGAGAGACAGCCTCAATCTAGAGAAGAAGCACGACAGCTGATGAGCAATCATAATCCAGCCGTCATTCCGAGGAATCATCGAGTGGAGGAAGCATTGGAGCATGCGGAAAATCACGGGGATCTCAGTTTGGTGGAGAAATTAGTTGAGGTGCTGTCGAATCCATTCGACCATTCGATTGAACGTTCAGAGTACACCGAAGTCCCTGCCACATGTGACCCATCCTATCGAACATTCTGCGGTACTTAAACCTAAGAATAAAACATGGTAATATGTAATTATCGCACCACATCTAGTGTTATTCGTAAAATGAAATAAATTAAGGCTGCCTAAGGGCAGCTTTTTTAATGGAATAGTGTAAGGATGAAGGTTAAGATATATAAAGTGAATCAATGTCGAGGACAAGCCTTGAATAGCGGAAGGCAATCCCGTATTAAATCGGCAGGCTATAGGAGAGTGAATATGTCACATTTGCTGAACAAACAAGGAATTGCAGATGCACTAGCTGAACTACTCAAGCATACATCTTTACCTTCGGATCAGTTAGCGGGTAATATTAATCGTTTATTTGAAGCGTTTAAATGGGAGGGTGTGCCTTATGTAGAAGTGGACAAAACTGCCTATATAGTCACAATCTATGAGCGGGGAATGCCCATGTTGAAGAAGCGATTGAAGCAAACAGACGAAGTTATATACTGGCTACTGGAAGATATTATTTTTACGATTGCGCATGTTGAACTTATGAAACGGCATGGAGTTGACAATGTACATACACATTTGAAGTATACGGAGGCTGTCTATGCAGAACTGAACTCGGATGTTAAGGCAGCTTTCCAACAGATTGGCGGAGTTTATCTACATTGGCACGAAAGTGGCAAGAGGCGGGAGCTTGAACAGAGTTAAAGAGAATAACTCTTTAGCTACGAGTGTAAAATATAGACGAACGCTGTTTTCAAAGCATCTATGCAAGAAAAATTCTCTTGAGAATATTGCTGGTCAGTAACAATAGATTCGCAAAGCATGTAAGGTAGAAGTTACTTGGTCTTGCATTGGCTCAAAGGTTCCGCTATACTGGCTATAATCTAATACATGAACTACGATGATAGAGCGCAGTAGCGGCTTTGTCCCTGTTACAGAAAGTCAGGGGTTGATGGAACCTGATACATACAAGGGCTGCGAATTACACTCTGGAGTATCTTGGGTAATGCCAAGCGGGATGGCGAACGATATTTCGCCAAAAGCGGTACAGACAGGTTTGGTTTCAATGTCTGTGCAAGTTGGGTGGTACCACGGTTAAGAATCGTCCCTATGTCAACAGATGACAAGGAGGCGATTTTTTTGTGTCCAAAAAAGCTGCCCAGATGTGTTTCTTGCTGACTCACGTATCTCATGAGCTGAGGATTATGAAACTGGAGAAGGAGTTGTATATTCGTGAATATTATTGATGAATTAGAATGGCGCGAAGCCATTAATCAACAGACGGATGAGGAAGGACTGCGTGAGCTAATTGGGTCGAAGTCGGTCTCCTTGTACTGTGGTGTCGATCCTACAGGAGACAGTATGCACATCGGGCATTTGATTCCTTTTATGATGCTCAAGCGTTTCCAGCAGGCAGGACATCGTCCAGTCATTTTGATTGGCGGGGCGACAGGTACGATTGGTGATCCAAGCGGACGTCAGTCTGAGCGTTCTTTGCAGACATTGGAGCAAGTTCAAGACAATGTGAATGCATTGACAGCTCAGTTGAAAAAGCTTTTTGTGACCGAAGGCGACAATCAGGTACGCATGGTAAATAACTATGACTGGACACACCAGATCAATGTCATTGAATTTTTACGTGACTACGGCAAAAACTTTAACCTGAATACGATGCTTGCTAAAGACGTCGTGGCGAGCAGACTTGAAGACGGAATTTCATTCACTGAATTCTCCTACCAGATTCTCCAATCACTCGATTACCTGCACCTGTACAAGAATGAAGACGTACAATTGCAGATCGGCGGCTCTGATCAATGGGGTAACATCACGAGTGGTCTTGATCTCATTCGTAAAAAAGAAGGCTCTGAGGCAAAAGCGTACGGTCTGACGATTCCGCTTATGCTCAAAGCAGACGGCACTAAATTCGGTAAATCAGCAGGTGGTTCAATCTGGCTGGATCCGAACAAAACAACACCATTTGAGTTCTATCAGTTCTGGGCGAACACGGATGATCGTGATGTCGTGAAATACTTGAAATACTTCACGTTCTTGAGTAAAGAGGAGATCGATGCCTTGGCACAAAAGGTGGAGACAGAGCCGCATAAACGTGAAGCACAAAAGGCACTCGCTGAAGAAATGACGAGATTCGTGCATGGTGAGGACATGCTGGAGCAAGCTAAACGGATTACAGCAGCCTTGTTCAGTGGAGATATTCGCTCCTTGACGGCAGATGAGATTGAGCAGGGCTTCAAAGAAATGCCTACCTTTGAAACGGAAGGCGAAGCCAAAAATATCGTTGACTGGTTGGTGGATCTTGGTTTAGAGCCATCTAAACGTCAAGCGCGCGAGGATATTACCAAAGGAGCCATCTCCATGAACGGTGAGAAAGTAACAGAGCTGGAATTTACCGTTTCTGCAGAGCATGCCATCGGTGGAAAGTTCATCATTATCCGTAAAGGGAAGAAGAACTACAGCCTGGTGAAATTGAAGTAAAAAGCGAAAGCAATACAAAACCGCCCCCCTTTTGATTAGATCAAAGGAGGGCGGTTTTACTAGTGCTTCAAGCTCAATTAGTGTTGATTTACAATCGCTGTAATCTCTTCATCAAGATCCAGTCGTACATCCTCACGATAAGCTCGAATATTATATTCACTGTTGAGATAACGCAGAATCGCTTCAATCATGTTGGATTCAACCAAAAATTGACTTCGGCCTTGAATCCAGACTTCAGCGGAGTATCCTGTGTCTTCCTCCCAGCTCAATTCAACGTTAACATCAGTTGGTCGTACACCTTTACGTTCTGCCATGTGAAGGCAGATCGCATTCACGATTTCATCCATGCTCAGAACCATAGGAATTAGTACCGTCCGTTTCTGTTGCGGTCATCATCACGATCATCACGGCGGTTATAACGTCCGTCTGCCGCTGGTTTACGGTTGGTGAGCTTTCTGAAGAGTGTCATCGCAAGCATAACAATCAACATGATAGCAGCTACGTTTACGAGCAATCCAAGGATGTTACCCAGAGCTCCCATGCCGCCGAACAATCCACCGAACATCATTCCAGCCAAACCACCAAGCATCATACCTTTCATGAACCCGCCGCCACCGCCGAAGAATCCGCCACGGTTTGTTGCAGCTGCGCCTGTACCTGAGTTATTGCTGTTCGATTGACTTACATTGTTATTGGAATCCGATTTCTTAGGAGTATTGCTATAACTTTTCGTACCTGATTTGAAACCGCCGCCACGTCTTGCATCGGCTGAATCTGGGTTAACCACACCAACTGTTGCGAACAGTAATGTAAATGCCATGAATACCATCATAAGATGTTTAATACCGAATTTTTTCTTCATTGTAAAGATCGTAACCCCCCGATTAATGTTGTTGGATTTCTCCATAAAATACAGCCTTGCTTAAGTAATACGGTTAACTCGCGGAAACGTTTCAAATTTTGTTTAATTTTCCGAAATGACTGGAATTGGATCCTGAATCGCCGCTTGACCATCTAGTAACTGGGTGACCCAATTACACCATTCGAGGCCGGTTTGAGCGTTCATTAAGCCCTTCTGCACGAGAATATAGCTCCCGAACTCTCGACTTCCCACACGTAAATTATCCTGAGGGATTCGAGATTTCAAATCTTCAAAATATCGTATTCGCTCGTTAAACCAGTTTTTACGCTCATTGAGGATGCGTCTCATGCTTCCGTCCTCTGCAATACCAACACACAATATCCGAAGATTGAATTCATCGCGTGTAACGGGCGCAGTAACGGGAGTGATCATCCATCCAAGCAGTTTTTCAATGCCTTTGTCCGTGACTGCGTACATTTTCTTGTCCGGTTTGTCAGACTGTTGCACCCAGCGGGAAGATAATAACTCATCGTTTTCCATCTTGGACAGGAGGGGATAAATCTGACTATGCTTAGCCTGCCAGTGTGGCTGAATCTTCAGCATCAGATCATAACCTGACGACTCCTCGCGGGTAAGCAGCCCGAGCAATCCGTAGGAAAGTATGTTCATGCACATGTCTCCTTAATATTAGGGCTGAGCCAGAGAAAACAATACAATTGTAATCTTTGACCGCTTTCATAAAAGTGTACACTGAAACTGTATGGTTTGACAACCTGACAGCTAAACTGCCTTAATTTAGACAAAAAAAGAGTGCGAACCTTGAAGGTTCGCACCCAAAACCATATAAGAGAGATGTCTACTCGCTATACCCCTCAGCGACAAGGTCAAGCTTACCGGTGTAAGAATCGATAACCATGCCGTGGACGGGTACACTAGGTGGGAGCAATGGATGTTTCTTGATCACTTCCACAGTATGTTTTACCCCTTCCTCAACACTGTCAAACCCACGCAACCACTTGTTCAGACGGATGCCAGAGTTTTCAAGTGTAGACATGACTTCTTTAGATACGCCGCGCTCTACCATATGACCAATCATCGTCTCAGCATGAAGGGAAGCCATACCACATTCCGTATGTCCCACAACGACAACTTCATCGGCTCCAAGCTCATAAATAGCGACGAGTACACTACGCATAACACTACCAAAAGGCTGGGAGATGATCGCGCCTGCATTTTTGATAATTTTCACATCGCCATTTTTCAAATTCATGGCCTTAGGCAGCATTTCAACCAACCGGGTATCCATACAGGTGATGATTACCATTTTTTTGGTTGGGAATTTGCCAGCCGTATACTTTTCGTATTCTTTTGTCTCGACAAATGTTTTGTTGTATTCCAGTATCTCTTGAATGTTGTTCATATCCA
This sequence comes from Paenibacillus sp. Root52, assembly GCF_001426865.1. Lineage (GTDB taxonomy): Bacteria > Bacillota > Bacilli > Paenibacillales > Paenibacillaceae > Paenibacillus. The sequence goes on from NZ_LMFO01000001.1 coordinate 109,958, forward strand.
TTGCCTCCTGTGATTAAATACGATGAGCACGGCCACTAATATTTCGTGTAGCTTGTCCTAGCCTAAGCCGTTTTGCTTCAATCATTACCGTCAGCATCTATCATTATGGCTTCATTTTAGAAGCATAATTCAATTTGCCTCTGTTAAAAGTTGATTATAGCCATTTCAAAAAGTATCATCAATAGGGAAAACTATTAAATTTCGAGAGGTGAGCGTAACAATGGATCAACAAACACTAGAACATCTGGAATCTTTTCGTCTTTTAGTTCGCAAAATCAAAAGTTATCATGAAGCCATTGGATTGCTTCACTGGGATTTACGCACAGGTGCGCCAAAGAAAGGTGTTCCGACACGATCCGAAACCCTTGGTATGTTGTCTACCGAAGCTTTCAAGCTGCAAACTTCTGCTGAAATGAAATCATACCTAGATACATTGACCCAGGCTGACGTATTACAACAGCTTGAGGATCTTGATCGCCGCCAGGTGGAGGATTGCAAGAAGGAATACGATCGTAGTCAGTCCGTTCCTCCTGAAAAAGTTCAGGCCTACACTGTGCTGACGGCTAAATCAGAAACAGCATGGGAAGACGCCAAACATAACAGCGATTTTGCTGGATTTTCTCCATATCTTACTGACATTGTTAAACTCAAACAGGAGTTTATTGATTACTGGGGTGTCAAGGATACACGTTATGATACGTTGCTGGATATGTACGAGCCTGATCTTACAGTAGAGAAGGTCGATGCGGTGTTCGCTCGTCTTAAAGACCGCTTAGTTCCTTTACAGGAGAAGATCAATGCATCGAATCACAAACCTGACACTGCTTTCCTGAACCAGTTGTTTGATACAGAACAACAAGAGAAGTTCAGTCTATTTATTTTGGAACAGATGGGATATGACTTTGAAGCGGGTCGCTTGGACGAGAGTGTTCATCCATTTGCTACAGGTCTTAACCCAGGTGATGTACGGATCACTACGAACTATTTGCAGGATGATGTGGCGAGTGCTGTCTTCAGTTCATTGCATGAAGGTGGACATGCCTTGTATGAACAAAATATTGATGACAGCCTGGCGGGCACACTACTTGCAGAAGGAACGTCGATGGGGATTCACGAATCTCAGTCACGCCTTTGGGAGAATATGATTGGCCGCAGCCGTCCGTTCTGGTCGCGCTATTACAAGGATCTGCAGCAACATTTCCCGCAGCTTAGCGAAGTTGAGCTGGAGGATTTCTATCGCGCGATTAACCGTGTAGAGAGCTCGTTAATTCGGATTGACGCAGATGAGCTGACTTATAACCTGCATATCATTATCCGGTATGAAATTGAGAAAATGCTGTTCAATGAAGGGATTGAAGTGAAGGATCTACCGGAAACGTGGAATGAAAAGTACAAGGAGTATCTTGGTATTGCACCGCCGAATGATGGTGAAGGCGTGCTTCAGGATGTTCACTGGTCCGGTGGAGATTTCGGTTATTTTGCATCGTATTCTCTCGGCAACATGTATGCGGCACAGATTCTACATACGTTGCGCAAAGAGATGCCCGAATTCGATGCCCATATCGCTGAAGGCAATCTCATTCCAATCAAGGAATGGTTGACGGACAAAATTTATCGTTATGGCAGAACACGTACACCTTCTGAATTGATCATGGCAGTAACAGGAGAAGAATTGAATCCAGATTATTTGGCTGATTATTTGGAAGAGAAGTACGCTGAAATATATAAGCTGTAATTCAAAGGCAACAACCATATTTAATCTGCAAGAGCGGGGCGAACGAGCCTCGCTCTTCTTTTGTGTGCAACTTCTTAACCTTTTGCTGGGCTTCCGCATATTGTTAGTAGAGAAACAATGGAAGCCCGAAAAGGAGGGGAATATGATGAAATACACGCCCTGGTTCATCCGAGCGATCGTTATTTTGCTCATTGTCATCGTTGCACTCACCAGTTGTAACCAAGAAAAAAATGAGTCCAAAATAACAATAGGTGAGGTTACGCGCTCAGTCTTCTATGCACCAGAATATGTTGCTGTGGCTCAAGGTTTTTTTGAAGAGCAAGGGCTTGAGGTGGATATTCAAACGACAGCTGGCGGTGATAAAACGATGGCGGCATTGCTTGCTGGCTCTGTTGACATCGCCTTGGTGGGAGCAGAAACGTCCATCTATGTGTATCAGCAGGGAGCTGAGGATCGAGTCATTAACTTTGCACAGCTTACCCAGACCGACGGAACGTTTCTCTTTGCTCGGAATACAGAGGATACCTTTGATTGGGATCAATTAAGACAGAGCACATTCTTGGGACAAAGAAAAGGCGGTATGCCGCAAATGGCAGGAGAGTTTGCATTAAGCAAACATGGAATCAATGCACATCAGGATCTCGAACTGATACAAAATGTGGATTTTGCTAATATCGCGTCTGCCTTTGCATCGGGTACGGGAGATTATGTGCAGCTGTTTGAACCACAGGCATCTATCTTTGAACAAGAGGGACGCGGAAAAGTCGTAGCATCATTCGGAACGGAGAGTGGGAAGCTGCCCTACACCGTGTTCATGACCAAACAAAGCTTTATTAATGATAATCAAGAAGTGGTCCAGAAGTTTACCAATGGGTTGCACAAAGCACAGCTGTGGGTTGATTCTCATACCGCAGAAGAGATTGCCGAGGTCATTCTTCCATTCTTCAAAGATATTGATCCAGCGATCCTGATCAGCAGTGTGAATCGGTACAAGGAACAAGGTACGTATGCGACTGATCCGATTATTGATGAGGATGAGTGGAACAATCTACTGGATGTGATGAGTGCGGCAGGCGAACTGAAGGAACGTGTGGATGCAGAAGTGATTGTGGATAATGCGTTTGCAGAACATGCTGCGTCGAAGTAAGAAGGTGTTCAGGAAAGGAAGTGATCGTTAATGCCTGAATCCGAAACGGTAATCCGATTGGAAGGGATCTCGCAGGTGTATGTTAGTGAACGTGAAGCTTCCTTGGTGATTGAGAATCTAAGCCTTCATGTGAATCAAGGAGAATTTGTCAGCTTAGTCGGCCCAAGTGGATGTGGCAAAACGACCTTATTGTCGATCATCGCGGGGCTGCTTACGCCGACAGCAGGCGAGGTTAGTGTCAAAGGAAGACTGGTTGAAGGCCCGTCTTCTCAAGTAGGCTATATGTTACAACAGGACTATCTGTTCCCCTGGAGAACTATTTTGGACAATGCACTGATTGGACTTGAGCTTACAGGCAGACTCGACGACCGAAGTCGAATTCGAACGCGTGAACTGCTGGCAGACATGGGGCTTGCGGGAACGGAGAATCAGTACCCTTCCGAATTGTCTGGTGGCATGCGGCAGAGAGTTGCTCTTATACGCACACTTGCGACTGACCCAGGATTATTGCTGTTGGATGAACCGTTCTCTGCGCTGGATTACCAGACTAAGCTGCAGTTGGAAGATCTGGTTTCTGATATTTTGAAGGACTCAGGGAAGACGGCAGTGCTTGTAACCCATGATCTATCCGAAGCTATTGCTGTAAGTGATCGAATTATAGTGCTTGATCGCAATCCGGGTCGCATACGTAAGGAATTTGTTGTTCCAGCATCGATACGGGAGGCTCAGCCTTTTTTTGCTCGGGAGCAGGAAGGATTCAACGAACTTTTTCAAGCTTTATGGAGTGAGCTTGAACAGTCCGGAGGAGGTGAGAATATCGAGTGAATCAGGCAAAACGAAAGCAGGAAAACCGTGAGGTCTGGATGAAAGAGTTATATCAAAACCACATCCAGCAGGTAGCGAGATGGCGTCGTCAGGTGCTTGCGGTACAGTTATCCCTGCTGGTAGGTATGTTTCTCTTATGGGAACTTGCTGGAAGGATGCGTTGGATTGATGTATTGCTGTTTAGTTATCCGAGTAAAATATTCAGTCAAATCGGCAAGGATGTTGCGAGTGGGGAAATTTGGGTGCATGTTGGGGTTACTGTAGGAGAGACAGCAGTCGGTTTTTTGCTGGGGACACTCGTGGGAACATTACTTGCTGTCCTGATCTGGTGGTCTCCTTTTCTCTGCAAGGTGCTTGATCCGTATATGGTTGTGTTCAACAGTATGCCGAAGGTAGCGCTGGGGCCGATTTTTATTGTGATGTTTGGTGCTGGCTTTACAGCCATCGTAATGACGACGTTATCTATTACAGTCATTATTACGACGCTTGTAGTGTACAACAGCTTTAATGAGGTGGATCGCAATTATATTAAAGTGATTCGCACATTTGGTGGGGATCGCACTGAAATTTTCACCAAAGTTGTTCTGCCTGCGTCGTTTCCTGCCATCGTGTCTACGCTTAAAGTGAATGTTGGCATGGCATGGGTTGGTGTAATCGTAGGTGAATTTTTGGTTGCAAAACAGGGTCTAGGTTATCTTATTATCTATGGATTCCAAGTGTTTAATTTCACGTTAGTACTCTCCAGCTTATTAATTATTGCTGTTGTCGCCACTGGGATGTACCAACTGGTGGTATACGTTGAACGTAAATTAATTGCAGGCCGTAGATCATTATAGTGCCGTTGAAAAAGATTTTTTGGACTTTGAAATGATATGTATAGAATTTCACAAGAGGTGTCACGTTGCCCGAACAGACAAAATCAAGTACCATACAATTACGATATTCCGCGCAGTCCGGAATACAGATGACGATTGAAATAGAGAGCCTGATGGTTCCGTCGCATGGATTAGCCAGCGTCCTCTTGGGGCGCATTGTTATAACCGGCATGCCTGTGCATGTCGGTTGATGTCGTTTGTCATTTCAATCATAACCGTATCATGCATCATTCCTTGTTTTTATTTTGGGGGATCAATGGATTGTTGCAAGTTGTGTAATACTAGCATTATCGTTTGTAGCGTTATGCATGCCATCGGTGGGATCTGTTGTATCAGAGGATTGAACGCGTACCAGCGGACAAGCGTGCAAAGCGTTGAATTCCGGAGGGAGACGAGCTGGCTATGAATTTTTTTCAGCTTAGAGGAGATGGAAAGTTAAATGGGCTTTAGGGTAATAAAAACCGCAATCGCAGCACTAATGGCTGTACTGATTGCGGACTGGTGCGGACTACCTGGTCCGACATCGGCAGGATTGCTTGCCATCCTAGGTGTGGATGTAACCAGAAAAAAAAGTATCCGCACAATATCATCGCGTTTCTTCGCGTCAGTCGTGGGACTCCTGTTCGCCAGCGTGCTTTTTCATTTTCTCGGTTTTCATTATTGGGTGTTGGCGGTATACATATTAATTGCATTTCCGGTCATTGTTCGAGCCGGTTTCAAAGAAGGCATTGTGACAGGGTCTGTCGTAGTGTTCCGTGTATTCAGCGGTGGAGAAATGGATGTACACATTATCTTGGTGCAAGTCGCGTTGCTATTAATTGGTCTGGGTTCTGCCATGATTGTTAATCTGGCTTATATGCCTGCTGCAGACCCGCAGATGTTACGTATTCGTAAAAGAATCGATGAACTGTTCTCAGTCATTTTCAAAGAATTTGCAGCTACACTTCGTAATCCGAATGAAGTATGGGCAGGTAAAGAGCTTATTGAAGCAGATAAAGCCGTTCTCGGTGGTATTGAAGCAGCGAAGCGCTCACTCGAAAATCAAGTGATCCATCCTAATGAGGAATGGAGCGTATACTTCTATATGCGGAAAACGCAGCTGGATTCGATCCAGCATATGATGCATCTAGTATCTCAGATATATCAGAAGATGCCTCATGCCGAGATGGTCTCAGAGCTGTTCGATCAGCTCAGTCAGGATGTGCTGACAGAGTCATACACTGGACGAACCGAAAAACTTCTTGCAGATGTGCAAGAAGAATTCAGACGTATGGAGCTGCCAGATACAAGGGAAGAATTCGAGATTCGTTCTGCAATTCTCCAGCTATGCCGCGAACTCGCGCTGTATCTTAAGATCGCGAAGAAGGACAAAGCGCCGTCACCGATTTCGGATCGTTCTCAATCTACAAATGAATAATAGAAAATAGTTGTCACCCTAGACGGATGCCCTGCATACACTTGTAGTGAATGATTGTATGGAGGAGGTTTAAAGATGTCATTGAGTCATAAACATCAATGTAGAGAGATCATCACGAAGGCGATCTGCGGCAAAGGTCGTAAGTTCTCTACCGTAACACATACCGTGACTCCGCCAAATGGTCCGACCAGTATTTTGGGGGCTTGGATTATCAACCACCAATATGAAGCCGTATCAGCGGGAGATGGGATTGAAGTTATTGGTACTTACGATATCAACATTTGGTATTCCTATGACAAAAACTCGCAGACGGATGTAGCCAAAGAAACGGTGTCGTATGTAGAACATGTGCCTCTGTCTTACCTGGATCCAAAGCACCGGGCTTCCACGGTAGAGGTATCTGCGGAATCAACGCAGGAACCAAGTTGTGTGGAAGCCACAGTATCAGCAGGTGGAGGCAGCGTAATTATCCGGGTGGAACGGGAATTCGCTGTTGAGCTAATCGCTGAAACTAAGGTTTGTGTGAAAGTGTGCACGGATGGTTGTGGAGATTATGAGGATAAGGACTACGACTACGGCAGCAGCGATGGAGATTATGATGATCTCGATCCCGATCTGCTGGACGATGAGCTGTAAGTTCATCGTACCTGTTGTTCAACTTTAAGAGGTAGTTCAAAAAGTCCGCTTTTGATTACGAAGGATGCCTGGCGGCATCTCAGCTTCGAATATGGGATTCAGCCGAAATAAGTGGGATGCTTACGAAGTTTGTTTCCTTCGGAAACAATGTAGTTGGTCACGTAGCCTGATCTACGCTCCGCTACTCCATTTCTAGCTTCACCCCATCTTCTCGGTACTGAAAACCGATCTTTTTGAACATTCGCTTTAAGGTATCATATGCGCCGGAAGCGGCAACGAAGAGGGCGTAAGCCCTCTTTTTTTTATTTAATTATGGATGGCAGAATGAGTCTGGCAATGTGAAGTAAACGTTGAATGAAAGTGTACTATTCGGCGCGATTGAAATTTTTGTGAAACCAATTGAAGGGAGGGGACAGGGTGAATGTAATGGAGGAAGCGGAGGAGGCTGTAAGGCGATACCAAGGGATGCTCTCCGGTGAACGAATTAGGCGGCTGGAACAAGTAGGCGTTGAAGTGGCTTCGTCACAGGAAAAACTTAGGCTTAAGTCTGGACTGCGCGTTCGTTATGAGGTGGAGGTATGTTGTCTTCAGGCTATTAAAATCAAACGAAGAGATACAAGTGGTATGAACAGTACGCAGGAAAGTGTGCTAGATCGTGATGCAGCATCAACGCTGTTCAAACGGATCGAAAGATTAGCAGTTAAAACATTGTATACGCTTGGATTAGATCATGGCTCTGTAAGGCTCGAGGCCTCAGGTAAGACTGGTTGTGCGGTAATCTCGATTGATCCCCGTCCATGGAAAGGAATGACGGATCTGACAACGCTGTACCGTGCAGGTTGGAACCAGCTTCAGACAGCGCTGGATGAAGAACGTCGTCATCAGGTCGTTCCGGTGCTCGGGATGGATCCGGAATTCCTGCTTGTACAGATGCCAGAATCCAAAATCGTTCCTGCCTCCCGATTTCTAGAGCGCTCAGGGCTTGCTGGGTGTGATTCGGTGACAATCGGTGGTCGACGGATCTATCCTGTCGCGGAGCTGCGTCCATCTCCAAGCGCAGAGCCACGTGAACTGCTCACCCATTTACTTCGAGCCTTTAATCTAGCCTCGCGCAGCATAACGGATCACTCGTTGATATGGCAGGCAGGTGGGATGCCACAGCGAGGTCTGCCACTTGGCGGGCATATCCACTTCAGCGGGGTTACGCTAAGCGGGCAGTTGTTACGCGCTTTGGATAATTACTTAGCGCTGCCACTTGCTTTTTTACAGGATCCTCGGGGAGATGGGCGGCGACCACGCTACGGAGTTCTTGGGGATTTTCGCGTAAAGTCCTATGGTGGATTCGAGTACCGCACACTTCCAAGCTTCTTGGTGTCTCCATTAGTTGCCAAAGGGGTCGTTGCGCTAGCCCGTCTCATCGCAGGTAACTTTTTGAATCTACGTCAGCGCCCCTTGGCACAAGCTCATGTTCACACGGCTTTTTACGAGGGAGACCGGGATGTGATGCAGAGGTATATTCCTTCGCTTCTGGATGACCTGACAAGGCTATCCGGATACGAAAAGGTAGACCAATACGCAGCGCCTCTCATTCGTCAGTTGAGAGAAGGCAACACATGGGATGAGAGTCGTGATATACGCAAACTTTGGAATATTCGAGCAAGTCATGAAGAATGAATACTTTTTTGTTATAATAAGATTCGATCAGGTTTGGATATAGCTACGGAAGATAGGCAGGCAAGAAACCTGCAGGGAAATGGCGCAAGCCATAACACGAGGCGGAGGCATGATTAGATGCTTTACCGCCTTATTGTTCCTTATAGAGGTCGTTCAAAAATGCACCAAAAGAACACGTTGTAAGGATCGATGCCACCCTGACAGTAAAAGCAAACGGATGGAGGATATTCATGGCTCAGTATACGCCAATGATTCAACAATACTTGCAAGTTAAAGCTGAAGCACAGGATGCTTTTCTTTTTTTTAGATTAGGTGATTTCTATGAAATGTTCTTCGATGATGCAATCAATGCAGCTCGTGAGCTTGAAATAACATTAACCGCTCGTAATGGCGGTACAGAAGATAAAATTCCGATGTGCGGTGTGCCTTATCATTCGGCTGACAATTACATACAGCGTTTGATTGAAAAAGGATATAAAGTAGCGATCTGTGAACAAATGGAAGATCCAACCGTAACAAAAGGAATGGTTCGCCGTGAGATTGTGCGTGTCATTACTCCTGGTACAGTTATGGAAGGTAAAACCCTCGGGGACAAATCGAATAACTATATGGTGTGTTTAACGGGAAATGCCAATACACTGGCTTTGGCGGCGTGTGACTTGTCCACAGGAGAGTTGTATGTCACATCTGTTCCGTACTCTGCAGAGTGGCTTAAGGACGAGATCGGTATCTATGAACCATCGGAATTTGTGGGGGATGCTGCCTTGCTCGATGTCGTTGCAGCCCAATCGTCACCGATAGGTCGACCGGTGGTATATACGCCATGGGTGAAGAGCAAGGGAGATCTGGTGCGTCAGCAATTCGGTGAAGCGGTATGGGCTCGGCTGGAGCCAGAGCGTCAAGAATGTATTGCACGCCTCTTCTCTTATCTAAGTGAAACGCAGAAGCGTTCTCTTGGTCAGCTTACTCAAATCTCGACGTATGAGCCAGAACATTACATGATACTCGATCCGTTCACTAGACGTAATCTGGAGCTGGTTGAAACGGTACGAGAACGATCCAAAAAAGGTTCATTGCTGTGGCTGTTAGATCGAACGGAAACGTCAATGGGTGCACGTATGTTACGTAGATGGGTTGATAAGCCGTTGCTGCAAAAAGGCAAAATTAATGAGCGGCTCGAAGCGGTTGATACGCTATATAATCAATTTATTTTACGTGAAGACCTTCGTGCGGAGCTTAAGGATATCTATGATCTAGAGCGTCTAGTGGGGCGAATTGCATTTGGCAATGCCAACGGACGAGATCTGAATGCACTGAAGCAATCGCTGTACAAAGTACCGCGCTTGCGCCAGCACTGTGCAGATTCACCGTCTGTTACCCTTCAACAAATTGCACAGGTGATGGACGATTGTGAGGATCTGCGTGATATCATCGGGCAAGCAATTGAGGATGAGCCACCCGTATCCGTACGAGACGGTGGATTAATTAGAGCAGGTTATCATGAACGGCTGGACGAGCTACGAGAAGCATCTGTGAATGGTAAGCAATGGATTGCGGAATTGGAAGCAAGAGAGCGTGAGGCTACCGGCATTCGTTCTCTTAAGATCGGATATAACAAGGTATTTGGCTATTATATTGAAATTACCAAATCGAATCTGGCTGCTCTTCCAGAAGGACGTTATGAGCGGAAGCAGACCCTTGCTAATGCGGAGCGTTATATCACACCAGAATTGAAAGAGAAAGAAACCTTAATCCTCGAAGCACAGGATAAGATGGTTGATATTGAGTATGCTTTATTTACAGAACTTCGGGACAAGCTGAATTTAGAAATTGCCAGATTGCAGAAGCTAGCTGAACAGGTCGCAGAGATTGATGTGTATCAATCGTTCGCAGCGATCAGTGCTGAACGTAGTTTCGTTAAGCCTACAATCACGGATGGATACAATCTTGTTGTTGAGCAAGGACGACATCCGGTGGTTGAGGCTGTTATGCGCGATGGGGCGTTTATCGCCAACCAAACTGCAATGAAGAAGGATGAGGCTCGGATTCTGTTGATCACCGGCCCCAATATGGCTGGTAAGAGTACGTATATGAGACAGGTAGCACTCATATCAATTCTAGCGCAGATTGGTTGCTTCGTTCCTGCTGGACAGGCAGAAGTACCGATTATGGATCGGATTTTCACTCGAATTGGTGCTGCTGATGATCTGATCGGTGGTCAGAGTACATTCATGGTGGAAATGGCTGATATTCAGGTCATGACCGAAAAAGCCACACCACGGAGTTTGATTATTATTGACGAGTTGGGACGAGGCACATCCACAAGCGAAGGTATGGCCATTGCCCAATCCGTTATTGAATATGTACATGATGTGATTGGATGTAAAGCACTTGTGTCAACGCACTTCCATGAACTTGCTCATCTGGAGGAGAGCTTAGACAAGCTGGCGAACTACTCCATGGCTGTTCAAGAAAGTGGTGACAAAGTCAATTTTCTGCGTAAACTCATTGCTGGTGCGGCAAGCAGCAGTTACGGAATCTATTGTGCACGATTGGCAGGATTGCCGGATAGTATTATCGATAGAGCCAATGGACTGCTTCATGGGTTTGAACATGCTGCCGCTCAGGTGGCCGTAGGGAGTGAGACTGTAGTCAAGCTCAGTGAGCGTGAGGTCTTCTCCAGAGAGGACACAGCACGGATCGATACTTCTTCGATCATCCGTGAGGAAAACGTATCTTTGGAGCCAAACGAACCGATCGAGCAGTCTAATCAACGAGCCGAGCAGGAGATCAGAAAAGGCAACAAGGGGCAATCTAGTCATAAGTCTCCTGAAGTTGTGCAACTGTCTATTTTCGGGGATGAAGAACCGAGTACAACTCAGGTTCCAGTTGTCCAGGAGATGGATCAATCGACGAAAGAATTCATTCACCATATGAAAGATATTGATGTGATGAATATGACGCCACTTCAGGCAATGCAAGTGTTGAATGAACTCAAATTAAAGGCGCAGCAGTTATCCTGAGAATACGGGAGGGGAGAGACCTGTGGCGAAAATACATGTACTAGACGAACATATTGCCAACCAGATAGCAGCAGGTGAGGTTGTTGAGCGCCCTGCATCTGTGGTGAAAGAGTTGCTAGAAAATGCGGTGGATGCCGGAGCTACCAAAATTGAGGTTGCAGTAGAGGAAGGTGGACTTCTCAGCATTCGCGTCAAGGATAATGGGTCAGGCATAGAACCTGATGATCTAGAGACTGCCTTTTACCGTCATGCCACGAGCAAAATTACACATGGGCGTGATCTATTTCAGATTACGAGCCTAGGGTTCCGCGGCGAGGCTTTACCAAGTATAGCGGCAGTTTCTAAAGTTGATGTATTGACAGCCACTGGGGATGACGGTCGAGGACGTCGCATCATCATTGAGGGCGGTAAGCTCACTTCACATGAGGATGCGACATCACCACAAGGCACGGAGTTTATTGTGAAGGAGTTATTCTATAACACACCGGCGCGATTAAAGTATATGAAAACCATTCAGACCGAATTGGGGCATATTTCAGACGTGTTATATCGTATGGCGATGTCTCATCCTCATATCTCATTTACACTGCGGCACAATGCCAACGTATTGCTGCAAACGTTAGGTAATGGGGATCTGCTGCAGGTCGTTGCCGCCATCTATGGAACGAGTGCAGCCAAGGCGATGTTGCCGATTGAAGGAGAGAATCTAGACTATCGCGTGAGTGGATTAATCAGTCTGCCGGAGTGGACACGTGCTAATCGTGGTGGGATGTCAACGATAGTGAATGGTCGCTTTATTCGAAATTATGGTCTCAATCAGGCGATTCTTAAGGCGTACCATACTTTACTACCCATTAATCGTTTCCCACTCGTCGTTATTCAACTTGAGATGCATCCATCACTAGTGGATGTGAACGTGCATCCAGCCAAGCTTGAGGTACGCTTCAGTAAAGAAGCCGAGTTATACGAATTTGTGGAAGCGACGGTGCGTGGTATATTACGGCAGGAAGTTCTTATTCCCCAGGTCAAGAAGCAACAGATCAGACGTGGGGATGATAGCTCATTTATTCAGGAACAGTTCCTTTTCCCAAGAGGGCCGGTTAAGGAATATGGAGATTCTGAAGGGCATAAAGGGCAAGCAACCGCAGGAGATGCACCAGAAAACGAATCGAAGCATGGATCAGGAAAAGGATCGGAGATTATTTCAAAGCATATCTCGGGGTCAACCCTTCCTTCAGAAGAGGATGATCTAGATGCTCCTGCTGATGTTCAACCTGGCGAGGTTGCTGAACTTGTCAACCAGTTGGCACCATTGCCTGAGGCACCACCTGAACATGAAGCTTCATATGATCCATATGCTTCATTAAGTCCGAAACGTACTGTGCTGGAGCAAGAAAGCGAAAAGGACAAACGAGACAATGATTCTAGTTCACAACCGTTACAAAATGATAAATCATCTGTGAATCAACATCGCTCTATAGATTATTCTGTTAGAGAATCACGTTCATCCTACAGTCCGAGTAACGCTGCAAAGGGAGAACGGAGCTGGAAGGGCTCCAGTCTGCCGAATACGGCGAAACTGGCGTCTGCCATTCAATCCAATGCCTCGATGCCTGCATTCCCCGATCTTAGTCTGATTGGGCAGCATCATGGCACGTATCTCATTGCGCAGAACGAAGATGGACTCTATCTGATCGATCAACACGCTGCACATGAACGAGTGAATTACGAGTATTATTATGAGAAATTTGGCAATCCAGCAACAGCTTCACAGGAGTTGTTGTTACCAATAACGCTGGAGTTTACGCCATCGGAGACGGAAAAGCTGAAAACAAGACTAGCCTGGTTTGAACAGGCAGGTGTTTATTTAGAGCATTTTGGCGGACAGACTTTTCGAGTGCGCTCGCATCCGTTTTGGTTTCCTAAAGGGGATGAAAAGGACATCATTGAGGAAATGTCTGAATGGGTACTTAGTGAGCGAAGCATTGATGTGGCTAAAATGAGAGAAGCTGCTTCAATTATGTGTTCGTGTAAGGCTTCCATCAAGGCGAATCAAAAGCTGACCAATCAGGAAGCGGAAGTCTTGATTCAGCGGTTGGGTTCGTGCAGGCAACCGTACACGTGTCCACATGGTAGACCGATTGTGGTTTCATTTTCAACCTATGATCTGGAAAAACTATTCAAACGGGTGATGTAATCATTTAGGAGGCAGTTATGTATATTACAACCGGTGACACGGAGGCCACTTCTCTCGTGGAACGGGCACGTAAGCTTGCACAATCAACAGGCGGAACTTACGTGCCACGCAACAGAACATCGTTGACAAGAATGTTAGAACGGTACGGAGTCAATGAGATTCTTGTTGTACTGAAAGGTAGAGCACGTTTATTTCGCAAGGACGCACCCCAACTGGAGTTTCATCCAAGTATGGGGTTTGTTCGTGCGAAGCGTGTGCTTAGAGGAGAGCCTGACCCTATGCTAGATGCAGGCTTAGTATGTGAAGGAGATACTATTCTAGATTGCACAGCAGGCTTAGGTACGGATGCGATGGTTTTCTCTGTTGCTGCTGGCAAAAGTGGACGTGTGATTGCATGCGAAAGCTCACCAGCCCTTTACGTATTATTAATGGAAGGGATGTCTCATTATGAGAGTAATCAGCCTGCAGTAGATGAAGCATTCAGACGTATTGAGCTCCATCATGCCAATCATCTGGATTTATTGCGCTCGCTGCCTGACCGAAGCTGTGATACGATTTACTTTGATCCGATGTTTCGTGAGCCAATGATGGACTCCAGTGCCATCCAGCCTCTACGAGAGTATGCAAACGCAAATGCTTTAGCGGAAGAGAGTATTGTTGAAGCGAAGCGAGTGGCACGTAAGCGGATCGTTATGAAGGAAAAGCGCGGCAGCGTTGAGTTTACGAGGCTTGGATTTGAGGTACTGGATCGAGCTAATGCAAAAACACTGTACGGAGTGATTAATGTTGAAAGTGGAAGCTAAGCCGAAATTGCTTGTATTGGTTGGTCCAACAGCAGTAGGCAAAACAAGAATGAGCATTGAGCTTGCCAAAGCGTTTCATTGTGAGATTATTTCGGGAGATTCCATGCAGGTATATCGCGAAATGGATATTGGCACGGCTAAAATTACCCAAGATGAGATGGAGGGCATTCCTCACCATCTGATTGATATACATGAACCGGAGTATCCTTACTCCGTGGCAGAGTTTCAAGAGAGCGCTACACGATTAATTGGAGAAATTCAAGAACGTGGTAAACTCCCGTTTATTGTAGGTGGAACCGGACTATACGTCGAATCGGTATGTTATGGATTTCAGTTCTCGGATAGCGGCTCCGACGAAGCGTTTCGCGAAGAGCAATTTCGTTATGCGGAGCAACATGGGCCTCAGGCGCTTCACGATAAACTAAGAGCAGTCGATCCTGTGAGTGCAGATCGTTTGCACATGAATGACCAGCGAAGAATTGTGCGGGCGTTGGAGATCCATCATTTAACGGGTGAGAAATGGTCAGATCAGCTTGCTGCTCAAAAGAAAGAGTCACCATACGATCTAAGCATCATTGGACTCACGATGGATCGTGCGAAGCTGTACAGCCGAGTAGAGGAACGAATCGACCTAATGATCGAGCAGGGCTTAGTCGATGAAGTGAAATCCTTGTTAGATCGTGGTGTTGCCAGAGGGCATATTTCCATGCAAGGGCTTGGCTACAAGGAAATTGCTGCATATCTACAAGGGGAAGTAAGTTGGGAAGCGGCAGTGGAATGGTTGAAAAGGGACACACGTCGATTCGCTAAACGTCAATTGTCCTGGTTCCGTCACATGAAAGATATCGAGTGGGTCGATGTGACAGATACTGAACATTTTGCAGGTAATCTTGAGCAAGTATCTGGATTAATTAGACAGAAATTTAGTTGATCTATAACAGAATACTTAGTATTACAACTTTTGTACCTCTCTCTTTTTAATAAAAAGAGGGAGGTTTTATATTTTTATGATTATGAAGTTGATATAACTACTGGGCATATTTAAACTTACTCATTGATGATCGAAGAAAGCGAGATTATAGTTCGCAGAATCAGCATGCAACCAATTTGAGAGAAGAACAGTGGGATCGAGAAGAAAAGCGTTAACAAACGAAGGATTTGTCCCTCTTTTGCAAATCTGGCAAGCGGTGTATAATGGATAAGTCTTCTAGTTATTAATGTGCTGATGAGAAGGTGCAAAATAGCAGACAAGGGGTTTTTGTGGATTATATGAAACTGTTCATGATATAATAGCACGAAAGCTACTCAGCGATATTGAATATTACTTATCACGAATTCAAATGAACCAATGGGGGTACGGCTAATGAACAAGTCCATCAACATCCAAGATACGTTCTTGAACCAACTGCGGAAAGAAAACATTCCTGCTACGGTCTATCTGACCAACGGCTTCCAAATCCGCGGAACGATCAAGGCATTTGACAATTTTACGATCGTCATTGACAGCGACGGACGCCAGCAAATGGTCTACAAGCACGCCATCTCCACGTTCACGCCGCAACGCAGCGTATCGCTGATGCAGCAAG
Source organism: Paenibacillus sp. Root52 (assembly GCF_001426865.1). Lineage (GTDB taxonomy): Bacteria > Bacillota > Bacilli > Paenibacillales > Paenibacillaceae > Paenibacillus. Next base: position 125,876 of record NZ_LMFO01000001.1, read on the forward strand.
ACAACAACGGCGAAGCTTAAAAAATTACGAAACCTTTTTATCAACCATTTCGTCTACATGTATAGGAATTGAAGCAGAGCAACCTGAATAAGGGTTGTTCTTTTCATTCCGGGCAAAATAAGTTTAATATAAGCTTAGCCAACAGACGAATAGAAATTACGCAACCGAAAGGGAGTCAGGAGGTAACATGCCAAACGATCCGTTGTCGAGGTCTAATAATCGCAATAGCAATAATAAGTCAACCAAAAAAGCGAAACCAAAGACCTCTAAAAAGAAAAAAATTACGGGTAAACGCGTTGGATGGACACTGTTTTTCACAATGGCAATCGCCATTTTCTGTGCACTAGGTGGGTATTTGTTCATTATGGTGAGTGGGCAGAAATTGCTCGACGCCAATATGGACAAAACTACGATTAATGAAACGTCCAAGGTGTATGACCGCAATGGTCAACTAATGGGCGAATTGTCCATTAAGAAATTAGAACCGGTGGATAGTGATGCTATTCCGAAATTATTGAAAGAAGCCTTTGTTGCTACAGAAGATAAACGTTTTTATGAACATCAGGGTGTAGATATCTGGTCGATCGGACGTGCCGCGGTAAAAGATGTTATGGCTCGTTCAATGGTTGAGGGCGGAAGTACGCTGACCCAACAATTGGCCAAAAACATGTTTTTGTCTCGTGACAAAACATTTTTCCGGAAAGCAACGGAAGTATCCATTGCTATGGCGCTAGAACGCAAATATACAAAAGACGAAATTTTGACGATGTATCTGAACCGAATTTTCTTCGGTCATCAACGTTATGGAATTCAAGCAGCATCCGAATTTTATTTTGGTGTGAAGAAGCTGGATGAACTAGAATTGTGGCAAATTGCAACGCTGGCTGCGATGCCTAAAGGGCCTTCAGCGTACAATCCACTGAGTAACCCTAACGATTCCAAAGCGCGTCGTGCTGTTGTTCTGCAGCTCATGTATGAGCAAGGTTACATCAGTAAAGCTGAGATGGACAAAGCGAAGGCAGTTGATTACGACTATACGCCACCAGAGAAAGAGAAGAAGTATCAGCCATTCATCGACTACGTTCTTCGTGAAGCAGAGCGAGTAACTGGCAAAACAGAAGATGATCTCAATATTGGTGGATACAAAATTTACACAACGATGGACGCTCAGGCTCAAACCGCAATGGAAAAAGCCTTTGCAGATGATAGCTTATTTGAAGAAAGTAAGGACGATCAGAAGGTTCAAGGCTCAATGGTTATTATGAACCATGAAAATGGTAGTCTCGTTGCGCTTCTAGGTGGACGGGATTATCAGACTAAGGGTTATAGCCGGGTAACACAAAGCCGCAGGCAGCCAGGTTCAGCCTTTAAACCGATCGTTTCCTATGCACCAGCGCTAGAGACAGGCGATTATAATGCTAACTCTGCTCTAAGTAATGCGAAGCAATGTTTCGGTAATTACTGTCCGAATAACCTACACGGATATTCTTCGACGATTAGTATGACGGATGCAATTACTAAATCAGAGAACATTCCGGCTGTATGGCTGTTGGACAAAATTGGTGTGAACGCGGGCATAAACTTTGCCAAAAGTGTTGGTATTCAAATGGCAGATGAGGATAAAAACCTTGCGATCGCACTAGGTGGTCTGAGCAAAGGTACGAATACACTGGAGATGGCTCAGGCATATAGTGCCTTTGCAAATCTGGGTGAGTATCAACAGGCTTATTCAATTAAAGAGGTTAAAGACAGCACAGATAAAGCGATCTATAAGCATGATAAATCAGACACAACTCGTGTCATGAGTGAACAGAATGCGTATCAATTGACTCAAATGCTGCAAAATGTAGTTAATGATGGTACTGGACGTTCTGCACGCTTAGATCGACCGGTAGCAGGTAAAACAGGTACTGTTCAAAGTGGAATCGCGGGCAATAGTGCGAACCGTGACGTATGGTTTGTTGGATATACGCCAGAATGGACGGCCGCCGTATGGATGGGTTACGACAACCCTGATGCGACGCACATGCTCAAGAACAGTAGTAAACTTTCAGCTGCTTTCTTCGCTAAAGTTATGAGTGATGCGTTAAAAGGTGTACCGGTTAAGGAGTTCAAGGCGCCAGAAGGCGGACAGACACCTATTCCGGAGCCAGAACCGGAACAACCGCAACTGTCGGTGAGTGGTTTGAGCGGATCCTATGATCCTACATCGCAAATTGTATCACTCAACTGGACAGGAACAGGGGATGCGAATACACAGTATCGGATCTACCGGAAGGAAACATCTGAAGCACAGTTTACACATCTTATTGATTCCATTGGAGCAACCAGTACGCAGGATCTAAGTGCTCTTCCGGGACTAACCTACGAGTACTATGTGACTGCTTATGATTTGGCTACAGGTGTTGAAACTGCACCTACCAATACCATTTCTCTCATGATTGAAGCGCAGGAAGCGATACCAGATGAAACTGAGCCAGATCCGGATCCAGGATTGGATCCAGGCACAGAGCAACCAGGAGTAGACAATCCGGATGATGGATCAAATGGAAACAGCAATCCTGGGGACAACAATGGTAACGGTAATCAGAATGGTAACAACGGAAACAATGGAAATGGTAACAACGGCAATAACGGCAATGGAAATGGAAATGGAAATGGTGGATCGGAGCAAGGCGGCGGTCAACCAGGAGATGGAGGTACTCCTCCGGATCAAGGCACAACTGACCCTGGTAACACTGGTGATGATTCTACAGGTGGGACCGTTACGACGCCAGGTGAAGTAGTGAGTCCTGATCCTGGTAGTGACGGTACAAACCAACAGCCTGATGCGCCAGCTAGTACTCAATCAGGAACTGATGGATAGTTCGTTACGCTGATTCCAATCTTCCATGCATAAGAATCTGCTTCCCGATTAACTCGGGAGGTAGGTTCTTTTTTTTATTTTTCTTTCAAATGAAAGGTAACGATTGAGGTGGGTGAAAGCTTAATTTTGAGTGTATAACTCAAATATGGTAAGCTGTAACTATTCGTAATACGCCTGCGCAAAGCCGAATAAGAGCCGGTTGCTCGAAGCTCGGTGATGGGGTGTATGCATTGTTCACCAATAATAGAGCAGGTCACGACCTGTGGTCGGCAAAGAGGGGTTCGTATGAAACGGAAATTCGGGGATCGCGCAAACTGGCGCCGGATTACGAACCGACAATTTACATGCCGGTTTGTTCAATCCAAAATATTTACAGGATACATCACGTTGTATACGATACAGGATCTGAAAGAACCTCTGTGGAAAACCTATGGGGGAAGCACATTTTGTATCGCAGATAAAGGTTATTCTTGGTTACAGTATTATCCCAAAGGAGAGCACTTTGTCGTCACAGCGATGTTTGATGATCAGGAGCGTATCGTAGAATGGTATATTGACACGTGCCGCAGTCAAGGCATAACGGATCAAGGCGTACCGTGGTTTGATGATTTATACTTGGATGTTGTCGTATTAAAGGACGGAGAGGTATTTTTGCTGGACGAGGATGAGCTCGAAGATGCATTGTCTCGTAAGCACATTACAACCGGAGACTACGACTTGGCAAACAAGACTGCTAAGGAATTGCTTCACGCAATTGATGCGCATGTATTTCCGTATTTTCAATTGTCATTGAAGCACCGACAAACGTTGTTCGAAAATGGAGAGTTTAGAAAGAACGTTCAGATTTAATGTTTTACAATGCTTTAACAATGAAAGATTAGGGCATGGTTTCATTTTGAATGGAGCCATGCCTCTTTCGTATGCTTTTGGCAATGAAAATAAGTGTATAATCTTCCGTCAGATAACTTGGAATTCGTTGCATGAGGTAATCGAGTAATCGCATATACTGTCTTAACGAGGTGATTACTGTGGACGAGAGCGCCAGAAAAATAACTGTAAACGATTCGCGCATTAATATTGTTTTCAAAAGCCAAGATCTCTTAGAGCTCACATCCGAGCAAGCGGAAGACATGGCATTAATCAGTAATCATTATGAATCGGCAGCGGATATATTTCGTGATATGCGAGAAATGATTGGGTTAGAAAAAGTTAAAGATCTGATTTACGAAATCTACGCGCTGATTCAGGTGAAGAAATTTCGGGATGAGCAGGGATTGAAAAGTAGTAAGCAGGTTTATCATATGATTTTTAAAGGCAATCCAGGAACGGGTAAAACTACAGTTGCGCGAATCATCTCTAAGATGTTGAATCGGATGGGCGTGTTAAGTAAAGGACATCTTGTTGAGGTAGAGCGAGCAGATTTAGTCGGTGAATATATTGGGCATACTGCATTAAAAACAAGAGAATTAGTGAAAAAAGCTATGGGTGGCATTCTATTTATAGATGAGGCATACAGTCTTGCCCGTGGCGGGGAGAAGGATTTTGGAAAAGAGGCCATTGATTGTCTTGTTAAGGTGATGGAAGATAAAAGTGAGGATCTAATTATTATTCTCGCGGGGTATCCGAATGAAATGGGAGATTTTTTAGAAATTAACACGGGTCTGCCTTCAAGATTCCCTATACAAATTAGCTTCGATGATTATTCTACAGATGAATTGATGCTGATTGCGATGAAGATGGCTACGGAGAAGGACTACAATATTACGTCTGATGCCATGATCAAATTAAAAGAACTGATTCAATATGAAAAAGACATTCGTAATCATTTTAGCAACGCCAGATATGTTAGGAATGTGATTGAAAAGGCGATTAGGCATCAAGCGGTTAGACTCATGGGCAGACCCGGTAACATTTCCAAACAAAATCTGATGGATCTATTAGCGAGAGATATCTCCTCCAAAACGATGGAAACGAGCCTGAACAATCATATTATTTTCCAATAATACTGCCTAGAATATTTGAAGTTTCTGCTAAAGTAAGCGATAATATAATTTTGGATCAGCCGACCGGTTCAACCGGTTCGGCTTAAAGTATGCGATGCCAAAACGTCCTGTGAAAATGGGGCGAGTTGATGTGGATATAAGGAGTGAGTTGACTAATGACAAGTGGAACACATGATACAGATCAAGTTAAAAAAGACCGCGCTATATTGGTTAGTTTGATTACAGATGAAGTTAAACGATCTGGAATTAATCCGGAGTATTCCTTGGAAGAGCTTGTAAAGCTCGCTGAGACGGCTGGAGTAGAAGTATTAAGTGTGCTCTCTCAAAATCGGGAGACACGGGATACAAAATGGTTCATTGGTAAAGGAAAAGTGGAAGAGCTTCGTGCAGCAGCAGAGGAACTAGGAGCTACCACGGCAATTTTTGACCAGGAGTTGTCTGGGGCTCAGGTTCGTAACCTGGAAGAAGCATTGGATCTCAAAATTATTGACCGTACACAATTGATTCTAGACATATTCGCCCAACGTGCCAACACACGTGAAGGTATCATTCAAGTTGAATTGGCACAGTTAAGTTATCTGTTACCTCGCTTGTCGGGTCACGGTAAAAACTTATCACGGCTTGGCGGTGGAATCGGGACACGGGGACCAGGTGAGAGCAAGCTCGAGACGGATCGCCGACATATCCGTGGTCGTATAGATGATCTTAAACGTCATCTGGAAGAAGTAACAAGGCACCGTAAATTGCACCGTGAGCGCCGTAAGAAAACAGGTATCGTGCAAGTTGCTCTTGTTGGCTATACCAATGCAGGGAAATCCACGCTACTCAAACAATTAACTTCGGCAGATGTATATATTCAAGATCAATTGTTTGCTACCTTAGATCCGACATCTCGTACAATGGAACTACCAAGTGGCAAAGAGATTGTACTTACCGATACTGTTGGATTTATCCAAAACCTTCCGCATGATCTGATTGCAGCGTTCCGTGCAACGTTGGAAGAGGTCAATGAAGCGGATCTCATTCTTCACGTTGTTGATGCTTCCTCGGCAATGCGTGATGATCAAATGAGAACGGTAGCCACTATCCTACAACAGCTTGGTTCAGGAGACAAGCCACAACTGGTCCTGTACAATAAAAAAGATGCATGTACACCTGAGCAACTAGAAATGTTACCTCTGGATAAGGACCACATCAAAGTGAGTGCGCTGGACGAAGCAGATCTTCTGATAATACGTGAACGTATCCAAGAAGAATTGACAGGCGAAACCAAAAGGTTCCGTATTCCTGCGGAACGTGGCGATCTTACCTCGGTGTTATATAAAGTCGGAGATGTAGTAGAAACAACATTTGAAGAGAATGATGTTATTTATCAAGTGGAATTGCAGACTGGTGAATATGAGAAATACGGATATTTACTCGAAGACTTCATTGATTCGTAATATTCGTGATATGTTCATGTGATAAGTTGACACAATATATGCGATTAAAAGTCAGATTCGAGCAATGAAGGGGAATGAAGTACGATGGCAAGTATTGATTCAACAATTGTTGAACTTCAACAACAAGTGGAAATTCAGATCGAGCAACAATTGAAAAAGATAGATCAAATTACGGATCATAATCAATGGAAAGTGATTGATGCTTTTCAGCGTAGAAAAGTAAGTGATTTTCACTTCGCAGGTTCTACAGGCTATGCTTATAATGATCGTGGCCGTGAAGTTTTGGACGAGGTATATGCGGACGTATTCGGCGCAGAGGCTGCGTTGGTACGTCCTCATTTTGCGTCAGGTACACACACCATTGCGACAGCTCTATTCGGAGTATTACGACCAGGAGACGAGTTATTGTACATCACAGGTAAGCCTTATGATACATTGCACAAAGTTATCGGTAAGCCAGGTGATGGTACGGGCTCTCTTCGAGACTTTGGAATTGGATATCAAGAGACTGCATTACTTGATGATGGTCGTGTCGATTGGGAAACAGTAGAGAAGTGCATTACACCAGCGACTAAAGTGATCGGCATCCAACGTTCGCGTGGCTATGACTGGCGCTCTTCTTTCTGCATCGACGAGATCGCAGAGATGGTAGCAACAGTGAAAGCGATCAAGGCAGATGTCATAGTATTTGTCGATAACTGTTACGGCGAATTCACGGAGCAACTTGAACCAACCCAAGTGGGTGTGGACCTTATGGCAGGATCGCTGATCAAGAACCCAGGCGGAGGAATTGCTGAGACTGGTGGATACATATGTGGAAAAGAGGAATATGTTAGACTTGCAGCATATCGTCTCACCGCACCTGGCATTGGTGGTGAAGTTGGCGCCATGTTGGGAACGACTCGGGCAATCTATCAGGGACTTTACATGGCGCCTACTATTGTTGGACAAGCCATTAAAGGCAGTACCTTTGCAGCAGCGATGTTTGCAGCATCTGGTTTTGTGACTAAGCCGGCATGGAATGAACCGCGTACGGATCTGATTCAGGCAGTACAATTCAGCTCTGCAGAGCATTTAATTGCTTTTGTACAAGGGATTCAGCGCGCTGCAGCAGTAGACAGTCATGTGGTGCCGGAACCATGGGATATGCCAGGATATGAACATCCTGTCATTATGGCGGCAGGTACATTTATTCAAGGCGGAAGCTTGGAATTATCGGCGGATGCACCGATTCGTGAACCTTTTATTGGCTATATGCAAGGTGGATTAACATACTCCCACGTTAAATATGGCGTTTTGATGGCATTACAAGCGATGAAAGATCGCAAATTATTGTGAGTTTATCTAACACGTCATTGACACTTAGTAACATCTAAATGTACAATAAGGTCAAGAATAGATGACTGGAAGGTTGATGAACATGGGTGACGAAATTCGCAGAAATATGGCCTTATTCCCGATAGGTATCGTAATGAAACTGACGGATCTGTCCGCACGGCAGATTCGTTATTATGAGCAGCACAGCTTGATTGTTCCTGCGAGAACATCAGGTAATCAGCGTTTATTCTCATTCAATGACGTTGAGCGTTTGCTCGAAATCAAGGCTCTGATTGAAAAAGGCGTTAACATTGCAGGTATCAAGCAAGTGATGAATCCAGTATCTAAAGAATCCGAAGAAGCGACTGTGATTACACCCGATACGGAAGTGAAGCGCAGAGAGTTATCGGATACACAACTGCATCGTTTGTTGAAACAACAATTGGTGTCAGGTAAGAGACCTGGACAAGTATCTCTCATTCAGGGAGAGCTTTCCCGTTTTTTTAATAAAAAGTAAGTTCGTATAACCGGGAGGGTGAGAGGAAATCATTCAATTGGCAAGCATGACGCCTTGACCCGTGGAACTTTCTAATGTACAAATATAACAAGCAAGCCAAATACGCAGATAAGAAAGGGAGAGGAATCATGAGTTATACAAAAGAAGACATTCTCCGCATCTCCAAAGAAGAAAACGTACGATTCGTTCGATTGCAATTCACCGACTTGCTGGGGGCGATCAAAAACGTTGAGATTCCTGTAAGCCAGTTGACGAAGGCTTTGGATAACAAAATGATGTTTGATGGTTCTTCCATCGAAGGTTATGTTCGTATCGAAGAATCCGACATGTACCTCTATCCGGATCTTGACACTTGGCTTATTTTCCCATGGGTATCCGACAATCGCGTTGCGCGTTTAATCTGTGACGTATATCTGCCAGATGGGAACCCATTCCCAGGTGATCCACGTGGCATCTTGAAACGAAACCTGAAGGAAGCCGAAGAAATGGGATTCACTTCCTTCAACGTTGGTCCTGAACCAGAATTCTTCTTGTTCAAGACGGATGAAAAAGGAAACCCAACGAACGAACTGAATGACCAAGGTGGGTATTTCGACCTTGCGCCAACAGATCTGGGCGAAAACTGTCGTCGCGACATCGTAATTACACTTGAAGAAATGGGCTTTGAGATCGAAGCATCTCACCACGAGGTAGCGCCAGGTCAACACGAGATCGACTTCAAATATGCGGATGCATTGAAAGCGGCAGACCAGATCCAAACGTTCAAACTCGTTGTTAAAACGATTGCGCGTCAGCATGGATTACATGCTACATTTATGCCAAAACCATTGTTCGGTATGAACGGTTCCGGTATGCACTGTAACCAATCCTTGTTCCGAGGCAATGAAAACGCATTTGTTGACGAGTCGGACGAACTAGGCTTGAGCAAAACTGCACGTCACTTCATGGCTGGAACTCTGAAGCATGCACGTGCGTTTGCAGCAATCACTAACCCGACTGTGAACTCCTACAAACGTCTTGTACCAGGTTACGAAGCACCATGTTACGTAGCATGGTCTGCAAGTAACCGTAGTCCAATGATCCGTATTCCAGCTTCACGTGGTCTGAGTACACGTGTTGAGGTTCGTAACCCGGATCCGGCAGCTAACCCTTACCTGGCTTTGGCTGTTTTATTGAAAGCAGGTCTGGACGGTATCAAACGTGAGCTTTCCTTACCAGCTCCGATTGACCGCAACATCTACATCATGTCAGAAGAAGAGCGCGTGGAAGAAGGTATTCCTAGCTTGCCAGCTGACCTGAAAGAAGCATTGAACGAATTGATCCGCAGCGAAGTCATCTGTGACGCTCTTGGCGACCACGCCCTGGCTCACTTCTACGAGCTGAAAGAAATTGAGTGGGACATGTACCGTACACAAGTCCACCAATGGGAACGCGATCAATATATCACATTGTACTAATTCCCGAATCCCTTGCGCCACATGGCGTGAGGGGTTTTTCTTTTTGTGGGCAAATGGTTTTTAAGTGCGGTGTAAGCAAGTGTCCCCCGAATATCCCCTCGAATGCCCACAAACTTCTGATCTTAGAGCGAACCATAGTGATTCAAACCGTGAAAATAATTCCAATAGACTACTAAAAATCGATAGATTAGAGATAAGTTAGAACTTAGAGTTAATATAGTGATTATGTATAGTGAATATGTATTATTTCAGAGAGTTAGTGTATCAAATGTTACATAAATAATTGTAAAAATGTAGTATTATTGTATTTGTGATACATAAAAAACTAGGAGATGATCTTGTGACTTTGAAAAAAATATTAACTGCTTCTGTTTTGTCTCTTTCCCTCTTGGCAATCTCTGTACCAGTAATGGCGAGTCAAGCCTCTGATATTACCATTATGAATAAACAAAAGAATGTGACGATATATCAAGATTTCCCTTCGTCTGCTGACATTCCTGCGACCAAATTTTATTCTGATGCAGATGGTTATTACGGGATGCTCAGAAGAACTAATATTGTTCAAGTTAGCCCATCACATGTGAGAGCCTACTATTCAGGAACTGTTGTACAAGATCTGGGCTAAAAGAGATAACCCGCTAACCTAAATGGTTTGCGGGTTATTGTTTATACTATGTGTTAATTAACCATGCCTGGTCAAACGACTGGGTATTTTGTTGTTGCTGAAATTGTCTTATGTAAGACAAGTTAATCTTTGAACTCCAAACCAGCCGACCCGAGTCTGGAAATATTGGAAAATAAAATAGCCATTTCGTTCGGGGACAAATCAAAGTCCCGTTGTATCCAAAGCTGTAACGAGCCAATATATGCTGAAGCTAAATAGGAGAATAAATACAGCTGTTTCACAGGAATGTCAGTTGGTTTGAGATGACGATGCTTCATTAAGTAAGTGGATTGAAATTGATTTTTTATAAGATCGGACATTTGCTTCGCGAATCCAGTTGAATCAACTGAACCCATGAAAATTCGAAAGAAACGTTCGTGTAGCTGGACAAATTCAAAGGGACGGATAAATCCGACAGGCGGATCAACAAATGGCTCTCGCCCTCCGTTATAATATCCGAGTTTCTTAATGATACTGTGGTATTCCTCTAAAATTTCATTCTTAAGTTGTTCCAGAAAATCGTTCATGTCCTGATATTGCACATAAAATGTACCCCTATTTAATCTTGCTCGATCAGTAAGCTCTTTAACCGTAATATTCTCCAGCGGTTTATGAGATGCCATATCAAACAGCGCTTCCCTTAGAATTTCGCGCGTGCGTAAACTTCGACGATCCATTTTTGCGTTCATGACTTCCTCCTGGAATACAAAAAATTCAGTGTTTATTAATCACAATGATGCTGAGTGTTGATTATTGAACATATCGACAGTTGATGGTCATTACAAATGATTACTTTGACATTATAATGGCTCAAGACAAAAATATTCAACACAATGTTCAATATGGGGGTAGGAAACATAAATAAAGCGATACCTAATAAAGAGAACAGAGCACTTATCCTTGCTCTCCTGGCTATCATTCCAGGCATGATGATGGTTATGATCAATAGCACAGCTATGAATGTGGCTATTCCGAGTTTAAGTGAGGGCTTTAATGTACCCTTTGAAACCCTTCAATGGGTCATTACTGGATACATGCTCGCAATGTCAGTGACTATTCCACTGGCCGGTTGGTTTTCGGATAGATTTGGTTCGGGTAGGGCTTTTCTTTATACTGTTATTTTGTTTATTTTGGGGTCGTTATTATGTGCTATAGCTCAGGATATTAATCAATTAATTGTCTACAGAATTGTCCAAGGTCTGGGGGGAGGTATGATCCAACCTATGGGTATTGCAATGATCTTTCGTTTGGCGCCAGTAAATCGAAAAGGCCAAGTGATGGGGATGTTAGGTATACCCATGTTAATAGCGCCTGCCTCAGGGCCTATACTTTCCGGATGGTTGCTTGAATTTATTAGTTGGCACTGGATCTTCTGGATTAACCTTCCGATAGGCATCATCACGATTGGGCTCATCTTGTGTTTTCTATTAAAAGAAGATACGTTACAAAAGATAGAAACAAACAACAAAAGGCTAGATGTTGGGGGACTATTCTTAGCCCCACTATCATTTGTATTACTGGCGCTAAGCATCAATTTGGATTTGGATGCCTGGGCTGTGTGGGGAATGGGATTGATCGGTGTTTTCCTGTTAGTGTGGCTGTGGTTACATGAAACGAGACATCCTAATCCTTTGCTAGAGCTTCGTGCTTTCCGAGAAATACGTTTCCGTAGAGGAATGATTGTGAGTTGGATACAATACATCGCACTGAATGGTTCCATTGTGTTCATTCCTCAATATTTACAACACTTCAAGGGGTATAGCCCTCTTGATGCTGGAATTGCAATGAGCATGTTGGCAGTAACTTCAGGTCTTCTCATGCCAGTCGGAGGAAGATTGTTCGACCGTGTTGGGATTCGACCGCTCGCAAGCTCGGGATTAGGAATCATAGGGGTGTCACTAATTATACTTTCGCAAGTTTCTGCTGAGGCAAATGGTTTGTACATTGGAAGCATCATTGGTTTACTTGGCATTGGAATGGGGCTGTGTATGATGTCATTGAATACGTATATTTTGCAGTCGGCTCCATCTGAATCCGTCAGTCGTGTAACACCATTAACATCAGCCAGCGCTAACCTTGTCATTCCTCTCTCGATTGCTGGATTAGGGCAATTTCTTACCCTCCGATCAAGAATGTCAGGTGTAGAAAGCTCAGGGCAACCCATCACAGAAACGATGACTGCATATTCAGACACATTTTTGTTAGCCGCAATTGTTGCGATAGGTGGAGCACTCTTCAGTCTGCTACTTAAGTCAGACCCTAAAAAATGATACTCGGATTTTATTTTGTCGCCATCTGGCGACTTTTTTTATGTTTTATTTGCAATTGCCTCTTTTATAATGAATCTATATCGTAATATTCGATAAAGTTTACACAAAGTATTCTGTAGGTTATATTTTTATATGTCATAATAAATATAACTATAAGTTTTGGGGGATATCATGAAATTTATTTTACCATTAGTGTTAGCCATTGTAGTTGTAATAGGTATCATAGTAGTCTTACAATCATCTACTTCCAATAAAAAATCAAATCGTGACGAGCCATTCAATACAAATTCACATATCCTGCATATCATTAAGAATGAGGCTCTTGCAGGCACTTCATCCATCAAACTGATTAATATCCCAGCAGAATTTAATTATGTAAAAATAGATTTTATAAACTCAGGCACAAAGCCATTCACGTTTACAATAAACCATGGGTCGAACACGGGTAATGCAGCAATGTCTGGTACAATTCCAGCAGATGGGAAAATACATACATTTTCTAATGAAAAGTCATGGTCAGCTGGAGAGTATTATCTGAATGTTTCATCTGCACAAAAGATGTCAGCTGCTGTGGACGTAGATCTGTTGAAAAGATCACATATTGAATAGTACGGGATAACTAACCTATAGCCTAAGGCTGATAGGTTTTTTTATTTATTTAAATACATAGGGACATAAATAAATACTCAATAGATTGGTTACGTATAATTATGGTGAAATATCAAAGAACGGTTAGTAGTAAGTACTACTTGTGAGCAATACTTGTATGAGTGTAAAGATGTTTAAGGTATGCTCTTGGATGATTAGTGATCATTAATGTAAAATAGCATAATGTTATTAATATGTTGAAAGTTCCATATGAATAAGTTATAATTCATTTATATTTTGAACAATTTAATTTTTTAAAACTAAAAAACTCATTAATTGGAGATGTTAATATGAATCAAGCGAAGCAACTTGTTTCCGAACAACGGACATTTTTCTATACAGGTCAAACTAAAAACGTAGAATATCGTATCCGTGCACTTCAGCAACTACGAGTAGGAATTGAGAAATATCAGCAACGCATATTAGATGCATTACGTGCTGATCTGAATAAATCAGAGGCTGAGGGATACGGCTCAGAGATTCGAATCGTACTGGGCGAATTAGATTTTGCATTGGAGCATTTAGAGGAATGGGCTACGCCTAAATCTGTACCTACAGCTGCAGCTATACCTGATGGAGTAAGTACCATATACGCTGAACCGTACGGAGTTGCACTAATTATTGCACCTTGGAACTATCCATTCCAACTAGCTTTTGGGCCACTCATTGGAGCAATTGCAGCGGGGAACTGTGCCGTTATTAAGCCATCCGAATTAACACCGACAGTTTCTCATCTGATCAACGATCTGATTCAGGATGTATTTCCTAGAGAGTACATTGCAGTCATGGAAGGTGAAGTTGAGACAAGCACGGAGCTATTAAACGAACATTTTGATTATATTTTCTTTACGGGTAGCACGGGTGTTGGACGCATCGTCATGAAAGCTGCTGCTAAACATCTGACTCCGGTTACGTTGGAACTGGGAGGCAAAAGCCCGGTTATTGTTCACAAGGATGCGGATCTGAAGCTTACGGCTCAGCGTATTGTACGTGGTAAATACCTCAATGCTGGACAAACCTGCGTAGCACCAGATTATTTATTTGTACATGAACAGGTACATGATGCATTGATTGCGTTAATTCAAGAAGAGATTCAGGACAAATTCGGAAATGACGTAATGAAGAACTCTGATTTCCCACACATTGTTAATGCCCGTAACTTTGATCGAGTGTCGAGATTCCTGGAAGATGGTAAAGCGCTGATTGGTGGTCGTTCTGAACGTGATCAACTGCTTATTGAACCGACAGTATTAGGGGATGTTGACTGGAGTTCAGCAATAATGCAGGAAGAGATTTTTGGCCCGATTCTTCCGGTCATGACCTATCAAGATCTTAACCCCGTGTTAGATGAGATTGTTCGTCGTCCAAAACCATTGGCGTTATATCTATTCACAGAAGATGAGCAATTACAGGAGCAAGTTCTGAATCAAGTGTCCTTTGGTGGAGGCTGTATTAATGATACGCTATCTCATATGACTTCGCATTACCTGCCATTTGGGGGCGTGGGGGAAAGTGGTATGGGTTCGTATCATGGACAGCAAAGCTTTGATGTGTTCTCCCATCACAAAAGTATTATGAAACGTAGCGAATAATCGTCAACTATTTCATTGATTAAAAGTAACGAAAAAAAAGAGGTTGTCCTAAACAATAGGACAGCCTCTTTTGTGTATTTCACTTCATGTGTAGAAATTGAAGACTGAAAATCAAACCTTATTAATGAATATCGCGGAAAAGACCAATAACTTTACCTAAGATGCTAACATGCTTCAAGCGCAGCGGTTCAAATGTGGCATTCTCCGGCTGAAGACGAATATGATCCTTTTCTTTATAGAAGGTTTTCACTGTAGCTTCGTCATCCTCAGTCATGGCAACAACGATATCACCGTTATCAGCAGTTTGTTGTTGACGTACAATCACATAGTCTCCATTTACAATACCTGCTTCAATCATACTATCTCCTACGACAGAAAGCATAAATACCTTTTGTTCGCCTACATAATGAGTAGGAAGAGGGAAGTAGTCCTCAATGTTCTCGGTTGCTGTGATAGGAACACCGGCAGTTACTTTACCCACAACAGGAATGCGAGCAACGCTGTGAGCGAACTGGTGGGAGTGCTCTGATTCTTCTTGGCTTAACAATTCGATAGCTCTTGGTTTCGTTGGGTCTCTTCTAATAAGACCTTTCTTCTCCAAACGATCCAAATGTCCGTGAACCGTAGAGCTGGAAGCTAGTCCAACAGCTTCTCCAATTTCCCGTACGGAAGGAGGATACCCCTTCAACCGGACTTCATTGCGTATAAACTCCAGAATAGCCTGTTGCCTGCTGGATATCTTCGACATACCGTATCAACCCCATTTAGTAACGTTTGGGAAAATTATAACATAGAACCTCCGTTCGTACAAACATAAGTTCTAAATAAAATGGGATAAAATCAAGAAAATTGCTACAAAAAGATGGAATTTTGAGCATTGAAAATACATCTAGCGACTAAAGGAACAACTTGAGGAAGAATTAAGTCGGAAATGAAGCGGAAAATAAGCGAACAATTGTTCTAAAAAGTTGTTGAACAAAACAAATGTTCGTGTTATATTGATTTCAACAGATAGGAACAAATGTTTGGAGGTCGATTTTTAATGAGATATTCAACTTATCAAAGTAT
This sequence comes from Paenibacillus sp. Root52, assembly GCF_001426865.1. Classification (GTDB taxonomy): domain Bacteria; phylum Bacillota; class Bacilli; order Paenibacillales; family Paenibacillaceae; genus Paenibacillus. Next base: position 141,720 of record NZ_LMFO01000001.1, read on the forward strand.
TTATGAGCCAGTAAATTCCGAAGCGGTTAAGACTAACATAGGTAATTTCCAAAGATCATTCGCACAGCTGAAGATGCCAACCTGGATTTTGAAATTTTCTTTGGCGGCTTTCATTATAATCGTTGGATGCAGTACAGTGCTCACTGTATTTGCCGGGAATGAGAACGATTTGTTGCCCGGTGGCAAAATTGCAGTTTCTGATGGTGATACGTTATGGAGTATTTCTGTAGATTACAAACCGGAAAGCATGGACACGCGTGTATATATAGAAGCAATTAAGCAAGTGAATCAACTTCAATCGACTACAATTCGTGCTGGACAAGTACTGGTTTTGCCCCAGATTTCCCAATAAAGAGTAGATTCTAACCAGCCAGCCGCCGCCGACCTTGACAACCCGTCCTGATCATGTCAAAGTTAATATGACTTTGTAATTTTGGAGGGGACAAGATTGGATATAGATAGCCTAGTAGCACGTATTAACGAATTGGCTCGCAAACAAAAATCTACTGGTTTATCAGAGGAAGAGCTTGCTGAGCGTGCAAAACTTAGAGAGATTTATTTGAACAACATCCGTAGCAATTTCAGACAACAGTTAGATTCTATTGAAATTGTGGATGATGAGAAGGATCAAGGCCGCCAAGGCAAACTCAAACACTAGAGAAACCTAATGATATCATTATGATATTTAGGTTTCTTACTGTTATTTGAGATTGCTGTTTTTTTTAGATAATTGAATTTATAAGTTTTCAGGCGAAGCTGAACAATTCGATTATCGCAAGAAAAACTTCAGCTAAGCGCGGTCTGTCTTCTTTGAAAGTACGTCGATAGACGTTTTTCTTATAAGGGGGAACTTTTGGTTTACAGTCATGTAAGCCGATACAAAGACAATAAGGGGGATTCTCATGGCTCGTTCGTTCGAGAGGACGGTTCGGAAAAATTCTAAGCAGTTGAATCAACAACGCAAAAAGAGTGGTCAGCAAGTTTCAGGTACACCAGGAGTCGATATTTTCAAAGGTCGCAGCCTGTTGTTCCCTATATTCTTGATAGGACTTGCGTTTCTGTATCTGTTTATGAGTACATTTCTTGTGAAAGCTCCAATGACAACCTGGGATTGGGTTACTATGCTGCTGTACGTATTTTTGGCTGTGATCTTTCTCCTTCGTCGTCCTTACCTTAAAATTGGAAACAGTACGATTGCTACAATTAAGGGTAACCGTGAACGGTCGATCGGCGTTGACGATATCGTGAAGTTCCGAATTGAGCCTGGCTCAGTTGTCATTGAGCACAACGGTCGCGGTAAGAGATGGGTATTCACTAAATTGTTGAATCGTTACGATACAGATGCGATTACTGAACGTCTTTTAAGATTTGCCAAGTCGCATCAGATTACTGTGGAAACTTACGAGCAAAAGTAATTACTGCATAAAGGGGAAGATGACCGTAATGACGTTAAAAGCGATTTTGTTCGATCTAGATGATACATTGTTATGGGATGAGCGCAGTGTTAGAGAAGCTTTCCATGAAACTTGCCTTATAGCTGCACAAGAGACAGGCGTTGATCCGGCTGAACTTGAAGAAGCTGTTCGTAATGAAGCACGGAATCTGTATGAATCCTACGAGACATTTGCGTTCACCAAGATGATTGGAATCAACCCATTTGAAGGTCTGTGGGCTAACTTCACAGGAGGCGATCAACCGGAGTTTCGCCAGTTAGAGCAGCTTGCTCCAGTGTATCGTAGGGATTCATGGTATCGTGGTCTCTTGAAGTTGGGTGTGGATCGTAAAGATCTCGCGGATAGATTGGCATCCCAGTTTGGGGCAGAACGTAGATCTAGACCCCATATCTATGAGGAAACGATGGATACGTTGCGTCATCTTCAAGGAAAGTTCAAACTTTTGCTTTTAACGAATGGTTGTCCAGCTCTTCAACAAGAGAAGTTAGATGGTGTTCCTGAGATCGTACCTTTCTTTGATGAAATCATTATCTCTGGTTCTTTTGGTAAAGGTAAACCTGATCCTTCTATCTTCCAGTATGCTTTGGACCGATTAGGTGTTCAACCTGAAGAGAGTATGATGGTTGGAGACAAGCTCACGACGGATATTCGCGGTGCTTTATCCACTGGGATTAAGTCAGTATGGATTAATCGTGAGAACAAAGAGAACGCCGAAACGTATACACCTGATCATGAAATTAAGCATCTTTCGGAATTGGAACATATTATTGCTACATTCTAAAGAGATTTACGATGTTGTTTAATTACCAAACATCAATGACTTGTGTTGAGATGGAAGTTCATCCAGCGCGGTCATTGATGTTTTTTTGTTTTAAAAGAAATCAGCAACTGTTGAGAGCATAGCCAACGATTATTTTTTTGTAAAAGTTATTGAAATAATATATTACCTGGATTAGAATATAACTAACATACTAGTATGACTAGTATATGGAAAATAAGTGAGTGGTTAATTCAAATTTTGGTTTTAATGAGAAGTTTGAGTGTACCATATTTATTTTCAATTATTTTGTAAGCGCTTTACATAACTTTGATTCAGTTAAATGGAATACAGAAGAGAAAGATTCAACGCTGCTCTGAGGAAAACGCTTAGAGAATGCAACATCACCCAATAAAATGATATCGCTTACATTTACAGCTTGTTTATTCCGTAGTGGGGGTGAGATTGGTCTGTTGGTATAGTCTTCAACACAAAGAAGAGGTGGGAGTTGTAATCGAAGTTTTGGTTCTCAGTTACATTATCAAGATAGGGATCGGAGTGAGTGACACATGGAGTCTGAAACAGCTAAAGCCACACTAACGATGACATCTTTACGTAAAGAGAGCAAGCTTAGAACAATGGGAGCAATGTTCCGCAAGGATTGGCAGTTGTACTCATTGTTAATTCTACCCATTATTTACCTTATCATTTTCAAATATGGACCAATGATCGGCAATATTATTGCATTTAGACGTTTTGTACCAGGGGGAAGCATCTTTGGGGAAACTTGGGTCGGACTAAGATACTTTCAAATGTTCATCCAAGATCCAACTTTCTGGAAAGTGTTTAGCAATACGTTAATGTTAGGTGGACTCGCATTGCTATTTACTTTTCCAGTTCCAATCATTTTTGCCCTTTTACTGAATGAAGTGAAAAGTAAACGTTTCAAAAAATTCGTGCAAACTGCTTCGTACCTTCCACATTTTCTGTCCATCGTAATCGTAGCAGGTATGATTCTACAATTGACCTCAGTAAATGGTTCTATTAATAGTCTAGTCTCATTTTTTACGGGTGAGAGCATTCCGTTCATGCAGAAAGCAGAGTGGTTTAGAACCATCTATATTACTTCTGAAATCTGGCAGGGAATGGGCTGGGGAGCAATTTTGTATCTTGCGGCACTGACAACGATCGATGACTCTTTATATGAAGCAGCACGTATCGACGGAGCAAACCGATGGAAACAAACGATTCATGTTACGATCCCAGGTATTTTACCAACGATAGTCACCTTGCTTATATTAAACATGGGTAATTTCTTAGCTGTTGGTTTTGAGAAAATTTTGCTCTTATACAACCCGCTTATATATGAAACTTCTGACGTGATTTCAACCTATCTATACCGTGTCGGTATGGGAACAGGTAACTTTAGCTATGCAACCGCGATTGGATTATTTGAATCTGTGATTGGATTGATTCTGGTATTCTCGGTTAACGCAATCTCACGCAGACTGACACAGCGAAGCTTGTGGTAGAGGAGGGGCAGCATGATTGAATCTAGATCCTATAAAGTGTTCAAAGTATTTAACGCCATCTTTCTGATCCTTGTTGTATTCATCACGCTTTATCCGTTCCTTAATGTTGTAGCCCAATCATTCAGCAGCGAGTCCTACATTAACTCAGGTAAAGTAAGCTTGTTCCCGAGAGGTTTTAATGTAGAAACGTACAAAACCATTTCCGCGGATAGCATGTTCTGGACCAATTATAAGAATACAATTATCTACACTGTTGTTGGTACGTTGATTTCGATGTTCATGACAACGATCTTTGCGTATGCTCTCTCCAAGAAAAGACTCATGGGACGAAAGTTTCTAACGATGTTTGCGGTGTTTACGATGTTCTTTAGTGGAGGTTTGATTCCAAACTATGTGTTGATTAATTATCTTGGTTTCAACAATACGATGTGGGCAATTGTAGTCCCTGGTGCAATTAGTATCTATAACATGTTAATTATGAAATCATTCTTTGAAAATATGCCTGAGGAGTTAGAGGAAGCCGCAGCTATTGATGGACTGAATACGTATGGAATCTTGCTAAGAATTATACTGCCGCTGAGTAAAGCCGTCATGGCAACAATGGTTCTATTTTATGCAGTAGGTCATTGGAATTCCTGGTTTCCAGCATTCCTGTACCTCGACAAAAAGGAACTGTTTCCCGTTACGATTTACTTGCGTAATATGATCGCTGGCGCGACCGGTGGAGCTTCAGCAGGTGCTTCGGCCGATAACTTAACTCAAATTGCCGCAAATATTAAATCCGTTACGATGGTACTTACCATTTTACCTATTCTCACGATTTATCCATTTGTTCAGAGATACTTTGTAACCGGTATCATGTTGGGGTCAGTGAAACAATAGTCCCAATTCGATATAGTTCACATTTGAATTTTAAGGCCAAACTTAAACCACATGCAGGGGGTAACGAAATGAAACACAGACCACGTAAGCTTGTAGGCAAGATGGTTTTGGCAACAATGATGAGTGTTGTTTTGGCAGCATGTAGCAGCGGGGGTGGTAGTGAAGGAAAAGTAGAACCTGAGACGTTGGGGGCAATGGAATCGTATAGTGTCGGTGATACGTTTAAGGCAACGGAACCGTTTAAACTGCCAATCCTGTACAGTGATCATCCATCGTATCCATACAATAAGGATTGGCTATTAATACAGAAAATAACGGAGCTAACCGGCGTAACATTGGATCCAACGATTGTTCCCATGAGTGATTATCCACAGAAAAGATCCCTTCTGATCAGTTCTGGTGATGCGCCATTAGTCATTCCCAAAACGTATCCTGGTGAAGAGTCAGCCTTTGTATCCTCAGGTGCGATTCTGCCAGTGAGTGATTATGTTGATATGATGCCTAATTTCAAGGATAAGGTAGAGAAGTGGGGACTGGAAGATGAGCTTGAAGGATTGCGGCAAGAGGACGGAAAATATTATGTGCTCCCAGGTCTCCATGAAGAAGTCTGGCCAGATTATACACTGATTGTCAGAACGGATCTATTTGAGAAAAATAATATTGCTATTCCTTCGACCTGGGAAGAGTTATATGACGCAGCTAAAAAGCTTAAAGAAATTTATCCGGATTCCGTTCCGTTTTCCGATCGCTTTGAATTCAACAGCACATTGAACATTGCTGCCACTGGTTTTGGAACAAAAGGTGGGTGGGGATTTGGTAACGGTTTGACGTACAAGAAAGATCAGGATGAGTTCGTATATACTGCAACGACACCAGAGTACAAGGAGATGCTGACGTACTTTAACAAGTTGGTGTCTGAGGGACTTCTGGACAAAGAAAGCTTTACTCAAGATGATGATCAGGCTACTCAAAAATTTGTCTCTGGTAAATCCTTTATGATTAACGGTAACTCGCAAACCCTTGTACTGCATCGCAATGATATGAACAAAACATTGGGTGAAGGGAACTTCTCCATTGCCAAAATTACTGTACCTGGTGGACCGAAAGGTCAACTGATGTCTGGCTCTAGACTTGAGAACGGGGTCATGATTTCAGGCAAAATTAAAGATAACGATTACTTCCAAGCAACGTTGCAATTTATTGACTGGTTATATTACAGTGACGAAGGTCAGGAATTTGCCAAATGGGGTGTTGAAGGAGAGACGTATACCAAACAAGATGGTGTGCGCAAATTAGCGGATGACGTGAATTACAACGGATTGAATCCAAAAGGAACGAAGGATTTACGTATTGATTATGGCTTTTCAGGTGGTGTATTTGCCTATGGCGGAACGACAGATCTGCTTCACTCCATGTTTAGCGAGGAAGAGTTAAAGTTCCAACAGGCTATGAAGGATACCAAGGAAGTCATTCCCGCTGAACCGCCTATCCCATACTCCGACATTGACCGTGAACAGGTAACATTGTTAAGCACTCCCTTGAAGGACTACTCAGATCAGAATACGCTAAAATTCATCTTAGGAGATCGTGATATTTCAGAATTTGATACATTTGTAGAAGAGTTAGAAAAACAAGGCCTGTCACAATATATTGAAATCTCAAATGATACGTACAAGAAGTACAAAGAAAATAATCAGTAATAGTATCTAATCTAGAATGTACCAATTACCTATTGCCGTTTCACTGACCTAGTTTTAGTGGGACGGCAATTTGTGGTAGTATGGGTGGATACGGCTGATAGAAAGAGGTTAAACGATGTCACTTCACCAGAAGATTAGAGGCTCAACCCGAGCTTATTCATACAACCTCATCAAGGAACGAATATTTCATCTAGAGCTTGAACCTGGAACCAAGATTTCGGAGAAAGAAATTGCTGATGAATTGCAGGTTAGTAGAACCCCAGTTCGAGAGGCGTTTATGAAGCTTGCCGAAGAGGAGTTGCTGGATATCATTCCTCAGAGCGGAACGATTGTTTCCAAGATTAATCTGGAGCATGTTGAAGAAGGTCGCTTCATGAGAGAGAAGATTGAGAAAGAAATCGTTACGCTCGCTTGCTCCTCCTTTGATGATGAATACAAATTCAAAATGGAAACCAATATTGCGATGCAAGAAGTGAGCGCGGATAAAAACAATTTTTACAGATTGTTTGAATTGGACGAGGAATTTCATCAGATTCTATTTCTAGCTACAGGGAAAATGAGAACTTGGAAAATGCTTCAGCAGCTTAACATTCCCTTTAATCGATTACGGATATTGCGGCTCTCTGAGGTTTCCAACGCCAGCAATATCATTTCTCAGCATAAGGAAATTTATCAACTTATTACAGAACACAAGACAGACCAAGCAGTTGAAGTAATGGAGCAGCATCTTCGTCTCGTTGTGGTGGAGCAGGAAACGATTAAGAGTAAATATCCACATTATTTCATATAAAATACAACTGGTGTATAATGACTTCATACACAAAACCCCCTGTTCCGCGGAACAGGGGGTTTGTTGAGCACACACAATCTTGTATGTGATTAATTTTGAGCTTGTTTAATGAATGTAGGATCTGGATATGGATCAGCAATCCAGCCATTTTTCTCGATAAAGAGTCGAACAGCGATAATTTGTTTATTCTCCATTAATGTGAAGAAATGCGGTGTGCTTTCTGGTACAGAAATAACGTCTCCAGGAGACAACTCAACATTAAAATAACCTACATCATCAGTGGCTTTAATAACAAAGATACCTTTACCCGCTACGATTGCACGGATTTCATCTTCCGCATGGGTATGAATTTCTTCAAACTTAGCGAGTTTCTCCTCAATATCAGGGGTTTGTTCAGATAACGTGATTACATCCCAAATCTGATACCCGCGACGTGCAGCTAAGTCTTTGATCTCATGGTCAAAAGTTTCGAGAACTGCGCTTTTTTGATCATCCGTAAGTGCAAAGTTGTTTTGCAGCTCGGAGTCCAATTTAGACGCATCCCATTTTTCGTATAATACTTCATATTTGTCTAAGAAATTTCGAACATTCTCGTCTCCAGTGATACGTTCGTTCGTATTTCGGATTACAATTTCAGCCATGTTCTTTCCCTCTTTTCCACTTGGTTTAATTGATATTATATCGGCTGCAACGAATTTTGTCGATTCACATTTTGTCACAGTGTGCCTAAAAACCGCTTGAGTACGGTTAAAACCGATCTTTCACAATAAGTTAGTTTCTGTTAAACTAAGATTTAACGTTTTGCGGGGGTGAAGATATTGGATAAGCTTAGTCTACACGATGCAATAAAACAACGAATATTAATCCTCGACGGTGCAATGGGGACCATGATTCAACAGGTTGATCTTACCGGCGCAGATTTTGGCGGTGAAGATCTAGACGGGTGTAACGAGATGCTCGTACTTACAAGACCTGACATTATCCAGCGTATTCATGAAGAATATCTGGAGGCGGGAGCCGATTTGATCGAGACCAATACGTTTGGAGCTACCTCTGTCGTACTGGCTGAATACGATATTCAGGATCGTGCCCGCGAGATTAACTTGGAAGCCGCAAGAATTGCTAAAGCTGCGGTGGACAAATTTTCAACGCCTGAGTCTCCGCGGTATGTTGTGGGCGCAATGGGACCAACTACCAAAACGCTATCCGTTACTGGTGGCACTACGTTCCAGGAACTTATCGATAGCTATTTCGAGCAAGCTCTCGCTTTAATTGAGGGAGGCGTTGATGCGCTACTGCTTGAAACTTCCCAGGATACCTTAAATGTAAAAGCAGGCAGCATTGGAATTCAAATGGCTTTTGACCAGAGCGGTGTGAAACTGCCTCTTATGATCTCGGGAACGATTGAGCCTATGGGTACCACTCTAGCTGGTCAGAACATTGAAGCCTTTTATATATCCTTAGAACACCTTAACCCAATTTCGGTTGGACTAAACTGTGCAACAGGGCCGGAATTCATGCGTGACCACATTCGCTCACTATCCGCTATGGCTTCTGTGGCCGTGAGTTGTTATCCTAACGCTGGCCTTCCAGATGAGAATGGTAACTATCATGAATCGCCTGAATCGCTTGCGCAAAAAATAGGTGCTTTTGCCGAACAAGGTTGGTTGAACATTGCTGGTGGGTGTTGCGGGACAACCCCTGCTCACATACGAGCAATGCGAGACACGCTTGACCAATATCCTCCAAGACAAATGAACGGAACTCATCCGCCTGCACTGTCAGGCATTGATCCTGTCTATGTTGAACAAGACAATCGGCCTTACATGGTGGGTGAACGAACAAACGTGCTTGGATCACGGAAATTCAAGCGGCTGATCGTTGAAGGGAAATACGAAGAAGCTTCCGAGATTGCCCGGGCTCAGGTGAAAAGTGGCGCTCATATCGTCGATGTCTGTGTTCAAGATCCGGATCGCGAAGAAGCAGAAGATATGGAGAAGTTCCTTGAACTAGTCGTGAAGAAGGTTAAAGTTCCTTTGATGATTGATACAACGGATGCTCAAGTCATTGATCTTGCGCTTCAGTACTCTCAGGGTAAAGCGATAATTAACTCCATTAACCTTGAGGATGGCGAAGAAAAATTCGAACTGGTTACACCACTCATTCACAAGTATGGTGGAGCAGTTGTTGTCGGCACCATTGATGAGCGTGGTCAAGCGATTAGCAGAGAAGATAAACTTGACGTAGCCAAGCGTTCCTACGATCTTTTGGTGAACAAATATGGTCTTAATCCAGAAGACTTGATTTTTGATACACTGGTGTTCCCTGTTGGTACGGGGGACGAGCAATACATCGGGTCAGCTAAGGAAACAATTGAAGGGATTCGCGTAATTAAGGAAGCAATGCCTGAGGTTCACACGATTCTGGGGATTAGTAACATTTCCTTTGGACTTCCGGAGGCTGGTCGTGAAGTATTGAACTCCGTATTCCTGTATGAATGTACGAAGGCGGGTCTTGATTATGCGATTGTAAATACAGAAAAGCTCGAACGGTATGCGTCAATCCCAGAGCATGAGCGTAAACTTTCCGAAGAGCTTCTATATAATACGAATGATGATACGTTGGCAGCTTTTGTAGCAGCGTTCCGTAATAAAAAGGTAGAGAAAAAAGAGAAAATATCTAATCTCTCCCTTGAGGAACGATTAGGCTCTTACGTTGTTGAAGGAAGTAAGGAAGGGCTGATTCCTGACTTGGAACAGGCTCTAGGCAAATACTCAGCACTTGAAGTTATCAATGGTCCACTTATGCGTGGTATGGAGGAAGTAGGGCGACTGTTTAACAACAATGAACTTATTGTCGCTGAAGTCCTCCAAAGTGCCGAGGTGATGAAAGCTTCCGTAGCTTATCTAGAGCAGTTCATGGAGAAAAATGAGACATCAGTCAAAGGCAAAATTATTTTGGCAACCGTTAAAGGTGATGTTCACGATATCGGTAAAAATCTGGTGGAGATCATTCTATCCAATAACGGTTACCGGATCATAAATTTGGGTATAAAAGTACCACCTGAACGTATCATTGAGGCGTATCGTGAGGAAAAGGTTGATGCAATCGGATTGTCAGGGCTACTGGTAAAATCAGCACAACAGATGATTGTCACGGCTCAGGATTTACGTACAGCAGGCATTGATGTACCTATCATGGTAGGTGGAGCTGCATTAACTCGTAAATTCACGAAGAACCGAATCCGTCCAGAATATAATGGAATGGTTGTATATGCGAAGGATGCGATGGATGGTCTTGATTTGGCGAACAAGCTGATGAATCCTGTAACGCGTGAAGTGATGCAGGTGGAGATGGATGCTGAAAAAGAAGCTGATGCTGCGAATTCAGAGAATACTCAGCAACTGCCAGAGCTTACCCGGGTAGAGCGTTCTGATATCTCAATTGATCATCCAGTGTTAGTACCTCCAGATCTGGAAAGACATACTCTTCGTAACTATCCGCTATCTCATATTCTGCCTTATGTGAATATGCAGATGCTGTTAGGTCACCATCTTGGCCTTCGTGGTTCGGTAGAGCAACTACTTGCGTCAGGCGACCAGAAAGCAACAGATCTGAAATCTGTCGTCGATGAAATTATGCAAGAAGCTGTTCGTGACGGCATTATTCAGGCGCATGCGATGTATCGATTCTTCCCTGCTCAATCCAGTGGAAACAGCGTCATCATCTATGATCCTGAGGATACAAGTAACATCTTGCATACATTTACGTTCCCGCGTCAAAAAGTAGAACCTTACTTATGTCTCGCAGATTTCCTGAAGCCCGTTGAATCTGGTCAAATGGATTACGTAGGTTTCTTGGTAGTGACTGCTGGACATGGCGTGCGTGAATTGTCAACGAAGTGGAAGGAAGAAGGAGAATATCTCCGCTCACATGCTCTGCAATCTGTAGCGCTTGAAGTCGCTGAAGGTTTAGCTGAGCGGGTTCACCATATGATGCGGGATATTTGGGGCTTTCCAGATCCGGCAACAATGACCATGAAACAACGTCACGGTGCACGCTATCAAGGCATTCGGGTTTCATTCGGATATCCGGCATGCCCAGACTTGGAAGATCAAGGGCCACTGTTTAAACTAATGCAGCCTGAGGATATTGGTGTGGAGCTGACAGAAGGATTCATGATGGAACCAGAAGCATCCGTATCAGCCATGGTTTTCAGTCATCCACAAGCGAAGTATTTTAATGTAGAAAAGGCATAGTATAATAAAATGGTCAGGCAAAGCCCTCCGCATTGTCGGAGGCTTTTTGCTGGCAGCAGAAAGAGGTGCGATCCAGAGTGGAACTATATTTCCTGGGAACTAACGCTGGTGTACCTACGCTGCAGCGGAATGTAACTTCCATAGGACTTCGAATGTTAGACGAACGAAGAGCGTTATGGTTGTTTGACTGCGGGGAAGGAACACAACACCAGATCTTAAGCTCTCCGCTTAAACTGAGCAAATTGGAGAAAATTTTTATTACCCATCTGCATGGAGATCATGTATTTGGTCTTCCGGGTTTACTGTCAAGCAGAGCATATCAGGGTGGGACAACACCTTTGACGTTGTACGGACCACCAGGAACAGAGCGTATGGTATCAACCGCTATGGAATTAAGCCAATCTCGTATCAACTATGAGCTTACGATTGTGGAGCATACGGGTGGTAAAATTTTTGAAGATGACAGCTTCATTGTTGAATCTGAGTTATTAGAGCACCGAATTGATAGCTACGGGTACCGCATTACAGAAAAAGACCGTCCTGGCAGCTTGGATTCTGCGAGGCTTGCGGAATACGGATTGAAACCAGGTCCGCTGTTTGGACGGCTTAAACGTGGTGAAACGATTACGTTGGAAGACGGTACCTTAGTGCGTCCGGAGGATGTTCTGGGAACACCTAAACGTGGGAAAATCATTACGATTCTAGGAGATACACGTCCGTGTGATCATGTGCGAACACTTGCCCAAGATGCGGATGTGCTTGTTCATGAAGCTACATTTATGCATGATTTGGCCGATACTGCACACGAGTACTATCACAGCACAGCTCAAGAAGCAGCTGAAGCGGCAAGAGCATCGAACGTAGGGCAGTTGATTTTGACTCATTTTAGCTCTCGCTATAAAGATGAAGAGCAACTACGGCCACTTTTGGAAGAGGCACAGGAATTATTTCCGAATACGTTACTTGCCATTGAGCATCAATTGATTCCCCTGGCATCTTGGAAGGAATATAATCCTGTAGCAGATTGATCCATCTGATCAAGCGTGAATGAAGAATTCATGAAGAACCGGGACTGCGGGAAAGTTACTCCCAAGGTCCCTTTTGCAATCTGGCGAGAAAGCGTGTAGGATGTGCAGTATAAGCAGGGAAATAAATCAAATTATTTTCCGGGAAAGCGCAGGAATTGACAAGCTTGTACAGAAGGCGCGCAATGTCATATGTCCGTGTTCGATTCAGTTCGACGTGTTGTGACTCAGTGGGAAAACACTCTGTTTAAGACTTCATACATAGCTTCACGTTGGATTTTAGGTTCTATAGTTAAGGACATGAAATGTTAATGGAATTAAAGAAAGGGCGTGTTATGTGTGGTTAAGGCCTATTTAATTGACCTAGACGGCACACTCTATCATGGTAAGCACCGTATCGAAGGAGCTGACAAGCTCATTCGAACATTAGACGAGCAGGGGATTCCTTATTTATATGTGACGAATAACTCTTCACGAACACCCGAAGGAGTAGCGGAGCATCTGAATGGTATGGGTATTCCTGCCAAAGCTTCTCAGGTGTGTACATCTGCAGTAGCTGCAGCTGAGTATGTTGCTCAAGAATCTCCAGGTGCTAAGGTAGCCTGTATTGGGGAAGACGGATTGTTGAAAGCTATTGATGGGGCAGGACTTGAGCTTACTGAAATTAATCCACAATACGTCATTCAGGGGATTGATCGTGAGTTTACCTATGCTAAATTAACTAAAGCCTTACGGTGGATTAACGCTGGGGCTCAATTTATCATGACCAACCCAGATCTGCAACTCCCTTCTGACGATGGATTAACGCCAGGCGCGGGAACGATTGGAGCTGCCATTGAAGCAGCAACCGGAGTTCAGCCAACGGTGATCGGAAAACCATCCAGCATTATTATGAGATCTGCTATTCACCGCCTGAATCTAAGAGCCGAAGATGTTGCTGTAATTGGTGACAACATGCGAACCGATATTGCAGCAGGCGTGGCAGCGGGATGTGAAACGTTGCTGGTACTCACCGGTGTTACGACACGTGATAATATGGATGGACATATTCAAGCGGCGAAGGCGCGTCCTGATCATGTGTTTGAAGATTTGCATAAACTGATTGAGTGGCTGTCGCAAACGACAGGCCAAGCATCCAAGAAGGGGTAGATGTTATCATGCCAGAACTGCCGGAAATGGAAAATTACAGAGTATTACTATCTGAAAAAATATTGGATTTACCGATCACAGGTGTGATTGTTAATCGGGATAAATCCATTAATAAAGAAGTTCAGGCTTTCTCACAAGAGCTTGTAGGAAATCGAGTTATTTTTGTCGAGCGTAGAGCGAAGCACCTTATTTTCCATTTAGCTAATGGGAAACGGCTTGTTCTTCATCTCATGTTAGGTGGAATGATTTACTGGGGTACGGAAGAAGAGCGTCCAGATCGCTCCACACAAGTCGAAATTCAATTTGGAGAATACACGTTGTTCTTTATTGGCCTTCGTTTGGGTTATCTGCACCTGCTTACTTCGAAAGAAACAGAAGAAGCGATGTCGGATCTTGGCCCAGAGCCACTGGATCGTCGTATGAATGCAGAGCGTTTTGCGAATTTGCTGAAAGGAAGAAGGGGTACACTCAAAACAACCCTAGTTAATCAGCATATTATCGCAGGAATCGGTAATTGTTACTCTGATGAAATTGCATTTGCAGCTGGATTGAGACCAAGCTCCAAAACGCAAAATATTGCTTCTTCGACTGAACTAACGGAGCGGTTATATCACGCGATGCAATCCGTGTTAAGAGAAGCTGCTTCAGAGGGTGGTTATATGGAAATGCCCTTAATGAACGGAGATACGAAGACGGGTAGTTATGACGAACAGTGCCGAGTATATGATCGTGAAGGGGAAGCTTGTCTGCGCTGTGGGGGAACAATTGAGCGAGTAGAGATTACGGGCAAGAAGGCATTTTTCTGTCCGAATTGCCAGAATGAGGCCTAAACTAGGAATCGGTGCACATGTGAGCACGCGGGGAGGTTTTCTTCAAGCAGCCAAGAGGGCGCATGGAATTGGAGCGACAGCTTTTCAGTATTTTCCGAAAAACCCTCGAAGTCTTGTACTGAAGGATTTCGACCAGAGTGATGCGAAACAGTGCAGGGAATGGTGTGAGCAGCATGGGATAGCATCCATAGGGCACTCACCGTATCCTACGAATCCAGCAATAGGCATGACCCGTGGAGAGGCGGCGTTTCATGCTATAGTTTCATCGATCCGCAATGATTTGGAAATTGCCGAGGCTTGCGGATCGGTTGGAACGGTCGTTCATTTTGGTCACATGAAGAGTATTAACCCGCTTGAGGGTTATCAAAATCTCATTCAATGTCTGGATACGGTTCTGCAAAACTGGACCGGGCAGGCCAAAATACTGCTTGAAAATCAAGCAGGCGATCATGGCTCCATGGGAACCACAATGGAGGAACTAGTGCAAATTCGTAAGCTTAGCCAGTTTCCTGAACATATTGCTTTTTGTTTTGACACCTGCCATGCTTTTGCTTCAGGCATGTGGGATCGAGGAAACGAAGGTGCGATGCTGGAGAAAGGCAAACAGCTCGGATACTGGGAATGGCTTGCGGCAGTACATTTTAATGATTCGAAGTATGCGTCTGCATCTTGTAAAGATAGACATGCCAGAATAGGGCAAGGGCATATAGGTCTACAAGGGATGCAGGAGCTGCTCAGCTCGTCTGAATTTCAACAAGCCGTTGTCGTGCTCGAGACG
This sequence comes from Paenibacillus sp. Root52, assembly GCF_001426865.1. Classification (GTDB taxonomy): domain Bacteria; phylum Bacillota; class Bacilli; order Paenibacillales; family Paenibacillaceae; genus Paenibacillus. Next base: position 156,876 of record NZ_LMFO01000001.1, read on the forward strand.
GAATCAGGCGAAGATGGAACGCACCGTGATGATCTTTCGCTCATGCGTTCCTGGTTATAATCAGGGAGAGGAGCGATTGTATGCATGTGTTTTTGGATGATTACAGAGCCTGTCCGAAAGGGTTTGTATTAGCTATAAATGCTGAAGAGTGTCTGATGCTTCTTCGAGAGGGCGATGTGGATATACTATCTCTCGATTATGAGTTGGGGTCAGATTCGCCGAACGGCGGCGAAGTGGCGGCTACTATTGTGAGAGAAGGGCTGTATCCACGTGAGATCTATTTGCATACATCGAGCATGTATGGCAAACGGCAGATGTATGAAATGTTGTATAGCAACAAACCGGACGATGTAACCATTCATAATGGGCCAATGACAGGAGAAGTTATGCTTCGAGTGGCTGCTGAGGACAATGTCGTATGAAGCCAATTACATCCAAAATGTTAATGCGCAGTGTATGGGAAGGTGTGCCGCAGGCTGTATTCATATATACGCCTTTATGCGGTACATGCGCTGCTGCGCGTCGTATGCTGGAGATTGCCGAGCATCTGCTACCGGCTGATATACTATTTGAGATGAACATTCATGACATTCCCGAACTTGTACAGCAATTTCAGATTTCGAGTGTACCTGCGGTGATGATATTCGATGGAGAGCAGGATGTACCCAAAATGGTCTATCGAATGAGTTCAGTAGAGCATTTGCTGAATGAAATTCGGAAGGCGGTGCTAAAATGAGTATAATTAAGATGCAGCAGGTCTCACTTAAACGTGAAGATCTTCAGATTCTTGATAACGTAGATCTAGACATCGATGAAGGTGAGCATTGGGTCATTCTAGGTCGAAACGGCTCTGGTAAGACAACGCTACTTGAAATGATGAATGGATATATGTTCCCTAGCCATGGACGAATAGAAGTGCTTGGTAATTTATACGGACAATGTGATGTTAGAGAAGTGCGTAAGGAAATAGGTTATATCAGTCAGACCTTGATTGAAAAGCTCACGCCGCGAGATCCAGTATGGGAAGTCGTGGCTACAGGTGCGTATGCATTTTTACGCTTTTATCAGACCATCCCAGATGAGGTTAAAGAGAAGGCGTTGAAACTTCTTGACGAGATGGGATTTGCCAAACTAGCCAATCATGCACTCGGAACACTCTCACAGGGAGAACGTAAAAAAGTCATGTTAGCGCGATCCTTAATGGCAGATCCCAAATTACTAATTATGGACGAGCCTTGTGCAGGCTTGGATCTTTACGAACGAGAAAAAATGCTGGCTGAGATTGATCGTCTACGCAAGCGTAATATAACGGTCGTGTATGTAACCCATCATGTTGAAGAAATCGTACCCTTGTTTACACATGTGGCGTTGATTCGTGATGGTCGTATTGCTGCGGCAGGACCTAAACACGATGTATTAACAGAAGAAACAATTAAGCTTACGTACGATATTCCGGTCGAGATCCAGTGGGATGATGGACGTCCTTGGATACGCGTACGTTCTGGAGGGTAACACAATTTGAGTACACAGTCGTCTTGGGGAGAAGGAAATTTTTCCCGCTTTATATGCACTGCCAATCATGGATTTGCTCCATATGCTCAGGAGGAGCTGCGCCGTGCTTTTGGTGCAGTTAAGAGCACAGTTGTCGTACCAGGTGAGATTTTATTGGCGGGTCTACCTGTCGCTGAAGAAGAAGTATCGAAGAAACTGTTAGAGGAGTCTCCTACGTTTTTGCGGCATATTCAACCTGTTCAATTTCAAGAAAGCACAGAGAAAACAGAGGAAGCGTTGGATAAGTTTGTTGCGTTTGTTCTGAATCGATCTGAATTGACGGGTGAGCGTGTTGTATTGCAGGTTCGCAAAACAGAGTCAGCCTTCTGGGAGGAAAATGCTGCTTCGTTGAAGCAATTGTTAACGGATAAGTTGCACGAACTCAATTGTGAATGGGTTATCCGCGACGCTGATTTTGTTATTTCGGTATTTGTCTCAAATGATGCGTTATATGCCGGGATTTCTAAGCCTGAACAGAATCTCTCTGATTGGAGTGGCGGAGCGATCCGCTTTCAGAAGGAAGAAGGACAGATTTCTCGCGCGAAGTTCAAGCTACTTGAAGCAGAGCAGACGTTTGGAATCGATTTTACATCGTTCCACAAAGCTTTAGATATTGGAGCTGCACCCGGTGGTTGGACGTCTTTCTTGCTGGAACGTGGATTAGAAGTAACAGCTGTTGACCCTGCCAAAATGGATGCAACCCTGCTGCAGTCACCTCGATTGACATTTTTGAAGAAGAATGCAGGGGATGTTCGTTTTCATGATGGAGAATTTGACCTGCTTGTATGTGATATGAGTTGGAGTCCTAAGTTGATGAGTCGCCTTGTATCTGACCTTCTATATAGTCTACAATCAGGCGGAACCGCTGTTGTTACTGTCAAGCTGCTGCATAAGAAGCCACTTGCTCTGATTAAGGAAGTTATTGATACATTTGAGCGCTCACGTATGCAGATTCAACGCTCTAAACAGTTGTTCCACAATCGGGAAGAGATTACACTGTACATGATTAAGTACTAACGTAAACGTATAGAGTTAATTGAAATTTATTGCTTTACAATCCATTATTGCATGTACTATAATGATACCAATATTAACCATAACGAATTAAAGGGAAAGCATCCCGGAGTGAATGAACCAATGATTTTGGTTCGTAGCTTCGGTGAAGCTTTCCCTTTTTTGTTGTGTCAGAGAGGAGTGTGGCATATGAGACATCCGGCCAGACTAGAGCATGGAAGCCTGCTGGGCGGAAGATACAGAATCATATCTGTTTTGGGTATAGGCGGGATGAGTCATGTATATAAGGCTGAAGACTTGAAGCTGCCCGGTAAGTTTTGGGCGATCAAAGAGAGCATAACAAGCGTGTCTTATGAAGGAAGTATGGAAGCCGAAGCGGCGTTGTTAACGTCACTGAGACATCCCCGGCTTCCACAAATTGTTGATTTTTTCGTTCCGGATGAAGAGGGATATACCTATCTGGTAATGGAATACATCGATGGCGAGACACTTAGTGAGTACTTTAAGAAGTGCAAAGGCAAGATCCCGATGGAACAATTGACTGAATTCATATTGCAGCTTCTGGATGTGTTGAGTTATCTACATGGGCTGAATCCGGCTGTGATTTATCGGGATCTGAAGCCGTCAAACATTATGATCATCTCGGATAATGAAGTGAAGCTGATTGACTTTGGCATTGCGCGAAGCTATAAGTCTAATCACGTAGAGGATACTGTCAAACTGGGAACGGCTGGTTTTGCTGCCCCTGAACAATATGGCTCTGGACAGACGGATGCGCGCTCAGACTTGTATAGCTTAGGAGCGTTGATGTTATATTTAATGACTTCTGGTGCTTATACAGAGTGGATTCAAGGCGTTGAAGGTGCAATTCGTAGCGATGTTCCTCGTACATATATCCCTGTCGTGAGGCGGTTGCTTAGGCTGAGTCCGGATGAGCGATTTCAATCTGCGGAGGAAGTACGTAAAGAGTTACTTCGTAGACCCGGAATAGCAACTTCGAGGGGAGAAACAACGCTGACGATGAGTGGAGGAACAAGGGTAATCGCTCTGACCGGAGCTTCATCCGGTGTTGGCGTTACCCATACAGCAATCGCAATTAGTCACTACTTAGAAAGGCAAAATTTTAAAGTTGCTGTGATCGAGATGTCTCCACGCTCTCAATCATTTTCACGAATTCAACAGATTATACAATCAGGTAAGCCGTTATCATCGGGAAGACAATTTGAGGTTGATGGTGTGCACTATTGGAAACAATCCGGACGAGCTGATATTTTGTCTTTACTGGGTGGAAGTTATCAATTCATTATTATGGATCTCGGAAGTGGACAGGATCAGAATCGACTTGAGGAATTTCTTAGAGCTGATCTACCAATCGTGATTGGTTCTGGTGCCGAGTGGAGACAAGCGGAGATTCATGCGTTTGTCCGTTCGAATCATCGTTTTCCAAGAGACAAATGGATATACTGTCTGCCACTAGCATCTTCGGATGCTGTCCAGCGTATTCGAAAATCATTGGATACGTCCAGTGTATATAGTTTGCCGTTGAACATTGATCCATTTGACCGAGAACCACATATGGATAAAATATTTGCTCACATTTTCACTCATATGATTGGGCAGTTGCCGAAGAAGCGTTCGTTTTTTGCACGAAGAAGAGCTGGGGTCTGAGAATAGGTATTTGAAGGATATTTGAAGTTAGATATTTTGAGGAGATTTTGAGAGGAGAGCCCTTTTTTGTCTAAATTAAGAAAGCAAAGTCGTCAACTCATCTATGCCAGTCTTACTGGAGCCGGTGTGGTAGGTTTGTTGTTTGGTGGATACGTGATCTACAACATGAAGACGATGAGTGACACGAAGACTCAGATGGAGTCCCACTATTTATCCGCGTATGAACAAAAGGAAGCCGAATTATTGCAGCAATGGAATTCAGGGGCACAGGGATGGGTGACGATCCGTGATGTGGAGGCAGGCGAGAAAATTATGTCTGAGGATATTAAGCTCGTTGCCGTTCCCGATGCACAGGCTCCACGTAATTTATGGTCTAGCACGAAGCAAATGAATGGTCAGATTGCCAAAATAGAGCTTAAAAAAGGAACAGCTATTACGACGGAAATGGTGTATGAAGATACGCCCGCACCGCCCGATCTAAGAAACCGTGAACTGCAAGTTGTACTGTTACCTTCATCACTCACTAAAGGAGATAATATTGATATTCGGATTCAGTTTCCGACAGGTCAGGACTATATCTTATTATCCAAGAAGAAAGTAGAGCGTCTAAATGCAGCAACGTTATGGATCACGATGACGGAAGAGGAGATATTGACCTTGTCCAGTGCGATCGTAGATGCCTATTTACATAAAGCCTCAATTTACGCTCTGACGTATGTTGAACCTCAATTCCAGACAGCAGCGATCCCAACATATCCCGCCAACAGTGAGGTGTTGAAGCTGTTAGAAAGTGATCCCAATATTGTTCGTCGAGCCGAACAGGAGTTATCAAGACAGGTTAGAAACTCGCTAGAGAGCTCTCTAGCAGCTTCGATGACAACACCTTCACAAGGCGTGGAGCAGGATGTTGCTCAGTCTTCAGTCTCTTATAACAGTAGGCCGGGAACCAACAGCACGGCCAATGATGTGATCTGGAATGATGGGTCAAGCAGTGTGGGGCATGAAAAATCGTCGAATCCTGCCACAAATAATAATTATACTTCCGGTGTAACAGAGTACGATGAGCAGAAGACCCTCCTCACAGGTGGAGAATAAGTAGGGGAATCTGAAATAAGAGGGAATCTGAAATGAATAGTAGAAATCAAAAGACATATCAGAAACATATTTCTCCTAACAACGAATTATAGAGTGATGAAAGGAGCCGTGACTTCATTTGCAAACATGGATTTTTGCTGGATTATGTGAGAAAAACGACTTGTTATTATATTTATCTAAAATTTTGACTGCTTCAGGTAAGCGTGTCTTGCTTGTAGACGGAACATTGCAGCAAAAGTATGGCTACTGGACAGGGGAAGTACAGCATTCATTACGAATTACCGAGTTCGAAGGGTTCGATATCGCCAGTCATTTTGTGACATCTAATGCGGTGGAGACTCATCTTGAAGCGAATGGAGAGAAGGTCGAATCGTATGATTATACTATTTATGATATTGAAACCTCTCATTTTGCATCTAGAGACCTGTGGTTAGCTGCTGATATTCGTGTCTGGGTAAGCAATTACGAACGATATAATCTGGAACGGGGCAAGTTGTGGTTGAAGCAGCTCCTCGAAGAGAAGTCTTTGCCGGTAGAGCTTTCATTCCAACGTATTTTAATCAATGCGGTTGACTGTAAGCTTGAAGAACGTTACTTATGGGCGTATCTGGACGGAAGTCCATTTGTCTGGACAGGGGATGCGCTGCTTCTTCCATGGGACGAATTGACGGCAGCTGTAAAATTGGAGAACGAACATCATCGCCGCGTGTTACTTGCGCCCTTATCTAGAAATTATAAGAAATCATTATGCCGACTGGTAGAGCAGCTGACAGGTTGGGAAAGTGTCTACAGTCGTCGGACGATGAAGGAAGCGGAGAGGATGAGGGCATGAGTATTATTTCGTTTTGGAGCCCTTTTGCGGGTACTGGCACGACTTCAAATGTATTAATAAGTGCGTATGCTATGGCGCTCCACTATAGAACAAGAATATTGCTAGTTAACACTGGTTCGACCGGTAGCAGTATTGAAGCTGCACTTCCACCAACTGAGATTGAGGATGCTGATTCACTGTTTAGGTTTGAGGAAGGGGGATGGGATGCAATTGAACGTTTGTTCATCAGCGGAAGTCTGAATAAGCATAATCTGCGTGATTATACTAAACCTTTGCTTAAAGAGCGTTTGGATCTGTTGACTGGCAGAATTAATCAGATCGAAAGATCTCCTAAGGAACACAAGGAAACGTTAAAGAATTTACTCCAGGTTGCAAACGAGTATTATGATTTGGTACTCCTAGATGCGGGTAGCTCAGCCGTGAATGAATCCTTATTGCTGGAGCAATCCGACTATATCGTGGTGAACCTATCTCAGAATATGAGAGAGCTAGAAGTGTTTTTTGAACATATTTTGCCGAAGCACTTGAGTGATCAGAAGATACATCTGGTGTTGAACAAATATGATCCAAACGCTAAAGCATCAATAAGCAACATCCGCAGACGTTTTCGATACAAGGGCTCAATCTCTATTCTTCCTTATACAACCGGGTTTCTAGATGCAGTCAATCGGCGTGATGCGGCAGCATATTTACATTTGGAAGGTCTAAGTGACAGTAAGAATGTTCGAAAAGGAAGCTTCACAGCAAGTATGGCTGAACTTGCTCGCCTCATAATGGACGGCGCAGGGATGCGCACGGCTCTGAAGAGGCTGGAAAGGGGTGCCTGACCCTAAATGTTATGGAACATGATCGGTATAGGGTTAATTATCGTTGCGGGTCTTGGTTATGTAGGTTTCAGATACCGCGCTTACCATCGAGAACAACGTACAGATGTGACTGAACCGGGCGGCTTCACGATTGAAAGTTTAACCGAGAAGGTAAAAAATTCACTTCATGAACTAAGCCATGGTCAGCTCGCGGATGCTGGATTGCATGAAGAGGAATATCGGAGAAGGATCAATCAGCGAGCTGAAATGCGAAAGGCACTGAAAGGTTGTGTCTCTGGTAGTATCAGTGACAAAACTTATGTCAAAAATCTAATAAGTGATCTGCTAACACGCAGCATAGGACTGAATAAATCGAATGTGGATGAAGTTATTCCTTTTGCAGAACCGGAACTGCTGACAAGTCAGGATCAATTTGAAATTGTCTTTTACCTCTACCAGCAGCAATTCGGTATGGATGCGTTATCCCGTCTAATTGATACGTATGATCTGGGTAGACTGCGAATGGAAGAAGGTATCCAGGATGGGGGAGGCTTTTATATCTCTGAAGAAGATATTCAATATGTGTTCGAATGTGAGTATCGGGAGCTTGGATTCAGAGAAAAGACGGATATCATTGTGCAACGCATCTATCAACACTACAAAGGGTTCTCAGTTGTAGATGAAATTCGAGATCAACGCATTGACGGCGTGAGTGGTGGTGTTAGCGGCATGCTTGATGCGATGCAGGATGTGCGACTTCGGCAGCCTAGTTCGTGGAATGATTTACTGGAAGCGGGGCTTGAAGATGCTCAGACGCAGGCTCCATTGAACGGTATGCAGAGTGTATGGATTTTCTATAAAGGCAAGTCGATTCATCTAGCATTTCTGTCATTTGGCAGCATCCGTGAACTGAAAAGGGTATGTCAAAATATTTATAAATATAACTATCCCGGTCAGCTATCCGAAGCGAATGGTTACAAGGTTAATGAAATGAAGGATGGTTCTCGTGTCGTCGTGGTACGTCCGCCATTTGCAGAGTCATGGGCATTCTTTGTAAGAAAATTTGATATCCCTAATGCCTCGCTGGAACAACTGATCACAGGCACGAATGCTGAGCTGCCAATAACTATACTGCAGTATTTAATGAAAGGCAGCCGAATTACTGCGGTAACTGGAGCACAGGGTTCTGGTAAAACAACTTTGTTAATGGCTATGGTGAAGCATATTTATGCATCGTATACGTTACGGGTACAAGAGATGGCGTTTGAATTGCAGCTTAGACGAATCTATAGCCGACGTAACATATTGAGTTTTCGCGAAACAGAGCACATTTCAGGGCAACAAGGACTTGATCTACAGAAAAAAACAGACGGTACAGTCAATATTCTGGGAGAAGTCGCGAGTGATGAGGTTGCTGCATGGATGATTCAGATGTCGCAAGTAGCCAGTTTGTTCACGTTGTTTACGCATCACGCTAAGACGTTTCGCGATCTGGTGTTTTCACTTCGAAATTCACTGCTCAAAACAGGAATGTTTCAGCATGAGCATATTGCCGAGGAACAGGTAGTAAGTGTCATTAATTTTGATGTACATATGAAAAAGGACGCCGAGGGACGACGGTATATTGAACGTATTACAGAGTGTTTGCCTCGGGCAGAGCAGAGCGATAGCGTTGAAGAACGTAATGGATTTACATTCCGGAATGTCGTGGAGTATCAAAATGGAGGCTATGTCGTAACAGCTCCGATCTCGGCTGGAAGTATTATAGACATGCGAGATCAGATGACGTTGCAGGATGCTGCGGAATTCGACCGATTCATCGCCCGGTATTGGGGTGACCACTATGACCATTAAATCCATACTAATTATCGTATTGGGGATATGTGTCACGGGTATGATTGTCACTTTTCTTATCCTGAGTTTACTTCGACAGAGAGGAGGTGGATTTAATAAGAATGTAGCCGCAGGGTTGGCACCTGTTAGTAATCGATCATTAAAGCTCACGTCATCCCTATTGCGACTGTATCGATGGGGGATGAAGGTTCCACTGCTATCCTCGTACATTGTACAAGTAAAAAAGCGGATTTCATTCCGACACGTTGGTGATGAACCTGCTCTCAGAAGAAGGACGATGACGGTTGTTCTGATTATTGCCGGAGGGTACGGAAGTGTCAGTCTAATCTTGTTCCTCATGCAGCCAGGTGTTGCTTTTATTATCTTGTCTGTGCTCTGCGGTGTTGTATTAAACAGTCTAATCCTAGATATGTATCTGAATCGACTCGAAAAACGACTATTGGTACAGATGCTGGAACTGTTCGCAGATGTTCGTCATCGGTATCACCAGCATGGAATGATTGAGGAGGCACTTTATGAAGCCGGCGAAGTAGGTCAGGGAGAAGCCGCAGAGCAAGTGATGCTCATATACGAAGCGCTGACTTCACCTGATCCGAGCGAAGCATTAGAACGGTACTATGAAGTTGCGCCGAATCGTTTTCTTAAAGGTTTTGCGGGAATTTCCTACATGGTAATGGAATTTGGAGATAAGGATCGAGCACAGGGGTCCATCTACCTGAAGGGATTAAGCAATCTTACGCAGGAAATTCATTTAGAAATACTGCGCCGGGATAAGTTAGATTACCTGTTAAAAGGTCTAAATATCATCGCGCTTGCTCCCGTGTTGTTCACAGCTCCCATCGAACGTTGGGCTAGAGGCAGCTTTCCAACGATGGATGAGTTCTATCGCAGCAAGCTGGGGTTCATTACCAAAATATCAATATACATCATCATCATCCTTGCTTACTTGTTATTACAACGGTTACAGCAGTATGATGAAACGCGATTTCGTGCAGGGAGAAAGCAATCTTTGTTGGCTCGTTTGTTGTATAACCAGATATTTATTCGTAAATTGGCGATGTTATTTGTTCCCAAACCAGGGAGTACACAGTACAGTCAGACAGTAAGACTTATGCGTGAGAGCAGCTCTGAATTGAAGTATGAATGGTTAGCGATTCGAAGGTTAATGTTGTTTGTAACCTGCTTCATTCTGAGTGTAACGTGCGTGTTGTTGCTACATCAGGTTGAGCGAAATCACATTATGTACGACCCGGTGCGAGATGATCGGATGTTCGGAGCAATGGCTGAAGCTGAGCTGGAGCAGGCCAAGGAAAAAGCAGCTTTGGATCGATCTGTCATGCAAAAAATTAATATGAAACGTTGGGCTAGTTATGATGAGATCGCTTTGGCTTTACAACAGAGCTCACCTATTCAACTAGACCATGATACACAAACCGAGGTTGTTGCGAGAATTATGCAAAAGATGGATTCGTATAACAAGCAGTTTTTGCACTGGTGGGAAGTGGTTATTGCTGTTGCCATCGGAATAGCGGGATTTTATCTGCCAATCTGGCTAATGCTGTTTCAGCGTAAAATGCGCAGTATGGATATGAGACATGAGATTTATCAATTCCAGACGGTCATATCAATCTTACGCGAGATGGATCGAATGTCTGTGGAGGAGATTTTGGAATGGTTAAATCGATTTTCTGTCATTTTCAAGCGTCCGCTCCAAAAGTGTCTACTGCATTTTGAACATGGACCAGAGGATGCACTGGAGCAATTAAAGTCAGATGCCGGATTACCTGAGTTTCAGCGGCTGGTAGATAAATTACAACTTGCCCTTGGTAGAATTTCAATTCGTGAAGCGTTTGATGATCTGGATAGCATGATGGCCTTTTATTTTGAGCAGCGTAAGCAGGAATATACCAAAATGATTGATGCCAAAGCAGCTTGGGGACGGATGATCGGATTTACTCCGATGTATGCTTTAATTTTTTTATACCTTGTAATTCCACTTGTAGGGATGAGTTTCTTGCAAATGAACATGTATTATGAACAGATTCAGAAGCTGTGATCAATAAAGTGTTTAAAAAGTAAAACTGATCTAGCCGTAAAACGGCTCTCGTTATAATCAAATTCTAAATTAATCGGAGGATTTTTCATGAATAATGCATCAAGCGCTTTAAAAGTGGCGGCAGGGATCTTTTTGACCATTGCGCTCATTACTATCGTGGTTTTACTTTTTATCTCTGCACAGGAAGCTACCAAGACTGCACAGAACAACTTTGCGGATATTCAGACAGAGTTGTCTCAGGCGGCTTTTACGGTATATGACGGCACCACAATTAGTGGATCACAAGTTACCAATGCATTGCGGAAATACGCAGACAAGGATCAATTCGGTATTCAAGTCATTACGGGTAAGAACAAAGGTGGACAATGGTATGGAAATGAGTTGAATATTTCTCAAGACCTCAATAATGAGAGCTATGGTTCAGTGATCAAGACGAATGAAAAGGTAGGGAATATTAATCAAACGATGAGTGAAAAAGAGAATCAGTACGTGAATCCGAGCGGGAAATTCAAAGCACTAATCGTAAAGGATAAATCGAATGTGGTCAGAGGACTCATTTTCCAGCAATCCTAACAGGGGGTTGACTATAGATGTTCAGAAACGCTCAACAACTTATGTTGTTCAGTACGGCGGTTGTCCTATTTGTGACAGCCTGCCTGTACGGGCAGCAGTTAATTAAAACGATGACGGATGCTCTTAATAATACGACACAATTCACAGTGGAGATGGAAGGAAGAATGAACACAACGCTCCGTACAACGGAGCCAAAAAGATATAGCGGTGCTGAAGTATTACATACGGTGAGACAAATGACTGGGACATCGATCACGGTGGAAGTGGATGGTCAGGCTCATCTCGTAGACCCCTTAATAAATCGCAAGAAGACTATTCCCGTGCAGCTTAACGGCTCGTACAGACCAGAGTTCATTAGAGATGAATGGGGAGGGTTGATGAGAATCCAATTCTGGAAGGAGGCCAGCGTTCATTGATTAATGCTGCATCTAAGCTACTCGCAGTTATGCTAGCTGTAATCCTGCTCTATATCTATCCAACGGCTGAAACGGCTAACCGACAGGATGACCTGGCGAGAATAACCGTGAATCAGAGCGTTGTACGTTTTGTAGATGCGGTTAGAACCAAGGGATATATCTCACCAGCCATGTACAGCGAATTGGAAGAACAACTGGCTCGAACAGGTAATGCCTATGAGATTCTAATAGAACATTTACACAAAAAATATGTGCCACACTATACTGATCCAATGAATCAAAGTACCTTCACAGGTACATATGAGACCGTAGAGGATGGATATTACACCAGTCAGATTAAAGAACGGTTATTTCCTGCTGCAGGTGGGCTAACTACGGATGATCCAGATCGTAGATATACGCTGGTCATGGGGGATTTTATTACGATTACCGTCCAAAGCACCAATCGCACATCCGGTATGTTGATCCGGGAATGGCTGAATGGAACTCCGACTGCACCTGCTGTGCTTACCACCTATGGAGGTATGGTTTTAAATGAAGATTACTGATTTCTCGATTGTGTTTGTAATTATCTTCGTGCCGTTGTTCTGGCTTGTATCTCTTCATACACGGGATGCTGAGGAAGCTCAGCTTCTAAGTCAGAAGTATAAGTCTGCATTGCAGACTGCTGTACTCGATGCAGGAGCGGTGATGCATCAAAATGAAAAGCAAAATAATGAAGCAGGTTATGATTCTACGAAATTTGTGAAGGCGGATAAGGAACTAGCCTTGCTTACATTTACACAAACGATGGCATTGAATATGGGAATTCAGGCTGATCCGGCTGCTATTCAAGCGTTATTTGATTACATACCAGCAATTGTTGTACTGGATTATGATGGATACTACATTTTAGCGAAAGAAACGGAAATGACAGGAAATGCCGAGCTTTCTTTCAAGCAAGTCTGGAGTCCCAAGAAGCCATATACATATGTAGATCCGAATGGCAGCAGCATTAACTTTACCTTGGATGGATATGTATACGCTTATGATGCTGTTCAGGGGAAGTGGATTGAAGGGTTTCAGAGTGAGTTGGCATCTAACACGCAAATCCCGTTATTACAGGATGCCGACACATTTGAGCAAGTGAGAAGAAGTTGGATTGTGACCAGTGTACAGGAGGATCTTGCTGAAATTATTAACCGCCATAATGAATTTGCACGTAGAAATGGTATCTCTTATACGTTTACATTGCCTTTAATCCCGCAAGAGGATTGGTATAATTCAATTAATGATACAGGCATTATGGCGTTTATCCAAGGTATACCTGTAGGGGATCAAAACGTTAATAATTATGCTATTGGTGGAGGCAGGCTTGTAAAGAAGACTGCTGTGGTCGGAGGAGTAGATCCAGTAACTGGAGTTAAATATTACTATCCGTCTACATGTAACTATGGTTATAGAGCAGAAGAGGTTTTTGGTGACGGAAAACAAGCTGCTGCACAAGGTTATTTTGAGCGTAATTGTTATGTCAGCGGGCAAGCTCCATAAGTGAAAAAGTTTGCAAGAAGACATTACTTTCAGAAAAGACAGGTACGTGCTAGAATAGGACTTTGGTACAATGTCTAAATTAGTGATCAAGTAATGTCAAATAGATAGGAGCAACCTCATCTTATGAGTTTATTGTCAGTTGAGAACGTGAGTCACAATTTTGGAGATCGCACGTTATTTAAAAATGTATCCTTTCGTTTACTTTCAGGTGAGCGAGTAGGTCTTGTTGGAGCAAATGGTGTAGGCAAATCCACGCTTATGAATATTTTGACCGGAAAATTGCTTAAAGATAGCGGCAAAGTTGAATGGACACCTAAAGTTCGTTACGGATATTTGGATCAGCATACCAAATTAACGCCAGGCAAAACAATCCGGGATGTGCTGAAGGATGCATTCTTGCCACTGCTTGAATTGGAAAAAGAAATGATGGCAATTACAGATCAGATGGCTGATGCTGACCCTGAGCAATTGGAACAGTTGCTTGAAGAAATGGGCGACATCCAAGAACAGTTGGAGCAGGGCGATTTTTATTTGATCGATGTGAAGGTAGAAGAGATGGCTAACGGTCTGGGGCTGTCCGTCATTGGACTTGATCGTGACGTTGCTTCACTAAGTGGGGGCCAGCGTACCAAGGTGCTCCTGGCTAAGCTTCTCTTGGAGAAGCCTACAGCGCTACTGCTCGATGAACCTACGAACTATCTGGATGTAGAGCATATTGAATGGCTGACCCGGTATTTGAAGGATTACCCGTATAGTTTTATTCTGATCTCCCATGATACAGAGTTCATGAACGAAGTAGTTAACGTGATCTATCACTTGGAATTTGCCAAGTTGACAAGATATGCAGCGAACTATAACAAGTTTCTTGAGATGGCCGATATGCAGAAAGCACAGCATATTGATGCTTATGAGAAGCAACAGGAGTACATCAAAAAGCAGGAAGACTTCATCCAGCGGAATAAAGCACGTGCTTCTACTTCAGGTCGTGCGAAGAGCCGTGAGAAGCAATTGGGTAAAATCGAACGGATTGATCGTCCGGATGAAGCAGCCAAACCTACTTTCAAATTCAAAGATGCTCGTGCCAGCAGTAAAACGGTGTTTGAGGGCATTGATTTTGAAATTGGATATTCTCATGCTTTATTACCTAAAATGACGATGACCATTGAACGTGGAGAGAAAATTGCCATCGTTGGTTGTAACGGTGTGGGTAAATCTACACTACTAAAAACGATTCTTGGTAAAATTCCGCCAATCAGCGGCAAAACATTTTTGGGAGATTATCTGGAAACGGCTTATTTCGAGCAGGAGGTACGGGCGGGGAATATCACTCCAATTGAGGATGTATGGAATGAATTTTCGCATCTGACCCAGAATGAGGTTAGGGGACATCTTGCACGTTGTGGATTAAAAAACGAACATATTACTCGTCCACTTAACATGCTAAGTGGTGGAGAACAAGCAAAAGTGCGTTTGTGCAAGTTGTTAATGCGCGAGAGTAACTGGATTTTGTTCGATGAGCCGACCAATCACCTTGATGTAACAGCCAAAGCTGAACTGAAGCGGGCCCTCCAGGAATTTAAGGGTACAGTACTTCTCGTATCTCACGAACCTGATTTTTACGAGGATTGGGTTACGAAGACGTGGGATGTTGAAGCTTGGTCTGAGAAAAATTAGTCTACGTAGCCGAACGGGATTCAGAAATCTTCGGTGACAAAAAAAGGACTCTATGGTAATATAGGCTACAACTTCATATGAACACTAGGGGGGTCGCACGATGCGGCTGAGACGGAAGAATGCGATTCCGGACCCTTTGCACCTGATCTGGATCATACCAGCGTAGGGAAGTGGCGCGTTTTCGTTTATTGGAACAGTACTCTGCATGAATGAGGTAGATGCTTGTTTCTGAGAGAACAGCATGTTGTTTCTATGAGATTTTGCAATGGGGCTAACCTTTGCATGCATAGAACCTCTGTGGCCGTTCAACACTTAATTAAACGAATCAAAGCATATATTTCGCAGCCACTCCCCTACGGGAGTGGCTTTTTTGTTATGTCATTGGTCAAGAGAGGAGGTTATCGTTTGGTAATTACAGAAGAGCATGACTCCGATGTCACAGCTTCTTTTGAGCTGCATGTTATCTCTCAAGGCGTAGGGAATTTGCACAACTTTGTAAGTGTATCGAAGGATATTTGGCCATGGGTCGACTATATTCATATTCGGGAAAAACAACAGCCGCCTGAACAGCGTTGGGAGTGGGCAAACAAACTGCATGAATCAGGGGTTCCTTCAGATCGTATTGTAGTCAATGGTGTGCATGAAGTGGGTCAAGGTGGAGGATTCGCAGGTGTCCATTGGGGTCAGGCAGATTTCTCACAAAGCACGATATCTATAGGAGATATGCGAAAGCGAATTCGCATTGGTGTGTCCGTTCATTCTGTAGATGAAGCAAAGGCTGCTGAGCAACAAGGCGTAGACTATGTTATTTTCGGTCATATCTATAACTCTAATAGTAAACCAGGAATCAAACCCAGAGGACTGAAGCAACTTGCTGAAGTATGCGCTACAGTGAACGTTCCAGTAATTGCAATTGGTGGCATTGGGATCGAGCATGTTCGTGATCTTCGCAGTGCAGGAGCAAGAGGCTTAGCAGTCATATCACATATCTGGGCGAGCGAGCATCCAAAGCAAGCGGTTAGTTCACTAAAACAGGCGATCGTTGAATCGGAAGGTTAATCTTGAGCAAGGAGATGAGATGGTGAACGATAGAGCGAGAGTTTGGAGCCGAAGTAGTAACCGAGATTTGCGTAAAACCTTGTCCCGCAGTAGAACCAATGCTGGAATCCATGGAAAGCTTCATGCAGAAACGATTGTGATTGGTGGGGGCGTGATTGGTTGTGCGATTGCCTATGAGCTTGCTGCACGAGGAAAAGATGTTCTTCTAATTGAGCGTGGACGGATCGCTGAGGGTGCATCTTGTGCAGCAGCTGGCATGATTGCAGCAGATAGTGAGCACTTTTCTTCGCCAATGATGTTGAACTTGGCAACCATGAGCAGACAGTTACTTCATGAGCAGTACGAACAGCTGAGTTCCCTGAGTGAGATCCATATTGGATTTCAACAAAATGGTTTTATCACGCCTATCCGTCTTAAACATGATTTAAGTAATGATTCCATAGTTCCCAGACTACGATCACTAGCTACTGAAATTTGGTGGGATGGTACTACGGCACAACAAGAAGCTCCATGGTTAAACAAAGATATTTATGGTGCCTATTATCGACCGTTGGAATGTGACGTGCTGCCTGTCAATTTGACTCAAGCTTATGCAAGATCAGCCCAGGCTCTAGGAGCTCGAATTGTTGAGGGCGTTCATCAAGTTAATCTTCGCGCGGATGCAAACAGAATACAAGCCGTGGAAACTTCCATTGGAACGATGACATGTCAAAATGTCATTGTTGCTAATGGTATACAAGGCGAAGAGTTAATGAAGCAGGTTGGACTTCATTTGCCAATCTTACCTGTCAAAGGCGAAATTGCAGCAGTACAGTTCTCAGATCATTCTGGACAACTTGTCCCAGACAAAACGGTCTATGCAGAGGACATTTATATCGTGCCTAAAGCCAATGGAGAAGTATGGATTGGTGCGACAGTTCTACCGGGGAAATCTGATCTGCATGTTACAGCTGCTGGTTTGCAAAAACTGCTTGAACGGGCTGCCAACTGGGTGCCTGGCATTGCAGAAGCTCATTTTGTACGGGCATGGGCCGGAGTAAGGCCTTCAACACCTGATGGATTACCTTACCTGGGCGCATGTGAGAGCATATCTGGTTTGTATGCAGCTGTTGGACATCATCGCAACGGAATCTTGTTAAGCGCCGTAACGGGTAGCTTACTCGCTGATTTTATCGAAGGTAAATCTTCTGAGGAGCTGAATATGCAAGGTTGTCGTCCAGAACGCTTCATTAAAAGGGGGATCTTGCATTGAATATTAT
Organism: Paenibacillus sp. Root52; assembly: GCF_001426865.1. Taxonomy (GTDB): domain Bacteria; phylum Bacillota; class Bacilli; order Paenibacillales; family Paenibacillaceae; genus Paenibacillus. Next base: position 174,263 of record NZ_LMFO01000001.1, read on the forward strand.
AGTCAATGGTCAACGAATGGAGATTGAAGACCGTTTGAACCGTGTAGATAAACTGCTGCACTCATTTGATCTTCATGTGAAAACAGTGGTTGTTGAGTTGAATCGCCAGATTCTTACCCGTGAACATCATGAGACGACCCATTTAAAAGATGGGGATCGGGTTGAAATTGTACATTTTGTAGGAGGAGGTTAAGTAATGTTGAAAATTGGGGAACATGTCTTTCAGTCTAGATTATTGTTGGGTACAGGTAAGTTTGACGATTTAGAGGTGCAGTCTCAGGCTATTGAAGCCTCAGGTACAGAGGTACTTACGTTTGCTGTGAGACGTCTTAACCTTGAAGAGCGTAACAAAAAGCATTTTCTCGATATGGTAGATTTGGATCGCTACACCTTGCTGCCTAACACTGCGGGTGCTTCTACGGCAGAAGAAGCTGTTCGTATTGCTGAACTCGCCCGTGCTTCCGGACTTTGTGATATGATAAAAGTAGAAGTGATTGGCGATGGAATTACACTGTTACCAGACCCGATTGAAACGTATAAAGCCTGTGAGATGCTGCTACATAAAGGCTTTACGGTTCTTCCTTATATATCTGATGATGTAATCTTGGCGAAACGGCTCCAGTTACTTGGCGTACACGCTGTGATGCCTGGGGCTTCACCAATTGGATCAGGTAAGGGAATCATGAATCCATACAACCTCGAAGTTATTATTGAACAGGCGGTTGTCCCTGTGATTGTGGATGCTGGACTTCGATCACCTAGTGATGCTGCTCGTGCAATGGAAATGGGAGCAGACGCTGTGTTGTTGAATACAGCAGTTTCTGGGTCAGGTTATCCTGTTGATATGGCAAAGGCCATGAGACTCGGGGTAGAGGCAGGAAGATTGGCATATGAGGCAGGAATGATTCCAGTTAAGCGTTATGCAGCAGCGAGTAGTCCGGCGGAAGGAATGATTCATACATGATGAATGAGACGTGTTCACCTGACCAAGGAGATCGATATTCCAGACAAGAGCGTTATGCTCCCCTTGGCAAGGAAGGACAGCGCAAATTAAGTAACGGTAAAGTTTTGATCGTTGGTGCAGGTGCATTAGGAACCGGTATTGCGGAGACGCTGGTACGTTCCGGTGTAGGACATGTCACAATTGTAGATCGTGACTATGTAGAGTGGAGCAACTTGCAGCGACAGCAACTATATATTGAACAGGATGCAATGGAGAGAATGCCCAAAGCGATAGCCGCACAAAAGCATCTCAGTGCAATTAATTCCACAGTTACCGTTAAGGGAATTGTAATGGATGTAAGGGCAGATGAGTTAGAGGATTTAATTCCAAATGTTGATCTAATTATGGATGCAACAGATAACTTTGATACGAGGTTATTGATCAATGATATGTGCCAGAAATACCGCATTCCATGGATATATGGCGGATGTGTCGGCAGTTATGGAATTACGTACACATTTATCCCTGGTGAGACACCTTGTTTGAATTGTTTGCTGGGAGAGGTTCCACTTGGAGGCGATACTTGCGATACCTCCGGAATTATTCCTCAGGCTGTACAGATGGTAACAGCGAATCAAACAGCTGAAGCGTTGAAATGGTTAAGTGGCCATCCAGAGGCGTTAAGACGGAAGTTATTATCCTTCGATCTATGGCGCAATGAATACATTTCAATTAACGTGGATGGTGCGAAAAAGCAACAATGTGCTTCCTGTGGTGAAACAGCGACTTATCCGTATCTCTCTGCTTCAAATCTGGAGAAGACGGACGTGTTATGTGGCAGAGACACAGTACAGATTCGCCCGGCACGCCCAACAAAACTTGATCTAGAGCATACAGCTGAGCGCTTACGCGGACTTGATGAAGGTCAGGTTGAGGCTAATCCCTTTTTAGTTTCGTTCACAACGGGAGCGCAACGAATGGTTATTTTCCAGGACGGACGTATTCTTGTGCATGGAACGAAAGATACAGCAGAAGCGCGAACGCTTGTACATCGTTACTTTGGTTAAGTGGTGAATTTACCCGACAAACATTAACGATATGAACTAACGATTTAATTAAAAATATGAAGCAGAAATATGATGTGAAGATTTGAATTCAGTATACAAACCCAAGATACAGACTCAAGATATACACTCAAGATATAAACTATCTAAGTCCATTCCTAAGGAATGGACTTTTTAGTTATGCGGCATGATAAGCAGATAACGAAATGTTGTTCTGCATCTTTGTGTTTATTTGTGATCCTTAATCATTGTGCAGAAATATCATGGCGAAGTTTGAGATAAGCCGGGTGAATACTACATGCAAACATCCATCCTTTTGGTGGGAACGACAGAGCGAACCACATCCATTAAAGTTGTGTTACTGAATCATTCATATACTGTTGTGGATCTTAGTTGGCAACAATTGCAACAAGAGCGAGATGCACAACTGGAATCGATCCGTATGATCATTCTCTTGCATGATACGGATTCACGGGAAGAGCTTTCGGAAGGTATTGAGCGGTTAGCTCAAAAGAGTAAGCCTGTCCCAATAGTGGTACTTACATACCAGGCAATGGATGAAGAGATTGTTCATTGGCTCGATCTTGGGGCAAACGATGTAATTCTAGAGCCCGTTCACTCGAGTGTCCTATTGGCACGGATTCGTAATTTGTTAAGACTATTTGTGAGTGTAGGTCAGATGGATGAAGAGGTCATCGTTGTGCATGATCTTAAAGTGAATTTGCGTTCTCGCCGAGTGAGCCGTGCGGGGGAATATTTGATGTTAACACCTAAGGAGTACGAATTGTTGGAGTATTTGGCTCGTCATGTTAATGAGGCGTGCACGCGTAGTATGATTTTGAGTGAAGTATGGGGATACGAATTTGCAATGGATACGAATGTCGTAGACGTATATATTAAACACCTACGCGTAAAAGTAGACAAAGGGCGACCCCAGAAATTGATCCATACGGTACGTGGAGTGGGTTATATGCTTCATACCTGAGTACTGGGGATTGATCAATAATTATGGATGGTTCTCTGGATACCCTGTAGCAAATTAGAACAAACAAAAAGAACCGAATCCATGGATTCGGTTCAATTCAAGTTGTCCGTATCGTTTGCAATTAAGCTCTATAGTACGCGACGAGCTTTGATATAGGTTCTTTTCCAAGTGCCAGAGTCCAAATCTGACAGAGTTACACCCGGAGATCCGTAAGTGTGGAGAATCTTGCCATTTCCTGCATATACTCCGACATGAGTAACGTTAGAACCAGTAGAGCGGCTACCGCTGGAGAAGAAGACAAGGTCGCCTACACGTAGGTTAGCTTTAGATACAGCTTTACCTTCTTTGGATTGCTTCACGGATGTACGTGGCAAGTCAACGCCATATTTCTTGAAAATATACTTCATAAATGAAGAGCAATCAAAATATTTTGTTGTTGTGGTTGAAGCGCCAAATTTATATGGAGTTCCAGTGAACTTTTTACCATAGTTTACAATTTGCTGTCCAGTTGATACCGATGCGGTTGCTGCTTGTGCAACGGGTGCGTTAGTCATAAGAACTGCTCCAAAACCAAGTGTAGCGCACAACCCGACGGTTACGGCCTTTTGGACTAAGATGTTTGTTTTCATGTAAGTACCTCCAAAATTCGTTTTCGTTAAGTTGCTAGAGCTACTATAACAGGTTTGTAACAGCCTAGAAATTGGATAGGTGTGCACAATCCCTTGTGTCGCAAAGCATTGGATATCATTATTAAAAAACAATTAAAAATGTCAAAAAATTAATCATTGACGGACATCCATTTGGAGAAAAATAAAAAAGACCCTTGATATTCAAGGGTCTTTACGTGAATTCCACTTAATTTAAGTTTGAATCATGGGTTACAAAAAAGTAACTATTTAAGATTCTAATCTAATCTTTGCTCTGGATAATTAGCAATAATCCGCTATCAATAGAGACGGTTCCAGACTTACCTAACAATTTGTTGCTGATCCCTAATGACTGTCCCATTCGCAGAGTGGCTTCCTGCAGTGGATATTGGAATCCTTTTAAGTTAATCCCTGTTACTTCTGGTGTCAAAGGTAATAAAGAGACATACTCATAGCCATGGTCTTCGACTACGGCTTCGGATGTCGTTAACATCATGAGGTTATTTTTGTCTTGCAGCGAACAGGAGATATGACGCTGCATCGCACGAACCATAATATGTACGTTTGCCAAAGTGTGATCCATGCGTGTCCCTGTAGCACCTAACATTAGAATATGGGTTGGCTCGTGATCCAAGGCTGTCTCAAAAGCCATCTCTGTATCTGTCCAGTCTTTAAGTACAGGATCCACCACAATCATCCGTCCACTTTTTTCACGAACTAATTGTTGTTCCTCTTCTGTAATGGAGTCAAAATCCCCAACGGCGATATCCGGCGTAATCCCATGTTCAATGAGGAATAACGCCCCTCGGTCTGCTGCGATAATCATGTCATCCTTATGAAGTGCCTCTAGGAACTCAGGAAACAGCTCCCCACCGGTAAAAATGACAATACGTTTCATGGTCATTCTATTCATCCTTCCTTCTAATGAAGAAATTATATCATTTTTTTATGTTGATTCGAAACTCTACTATCAGATGTAGCTATACTTCATTTGGGCTCAAATTTCTAGAAGGAAGGTCATGTGGGGTTCTAAATTCAAAAATACAACTGCGAAATGTTTGAGAACATTAGTATAGATATGCGGATATTTATAGAGCAGGTGTATAGTAATATGAATAAATTGATGTTTTTTTACTGGATTGCAGGCTAGTTTGGTTCGATTTCAACAAAATACACGTACATTTGATAAAATGTTGTTGCTTAATTTTAGTACTCGCGGATACAATGGGTAGAGCGACATGGAGATGACTTGAAAAGTGAGGTTTGAACAGGTTGGACTTACACATTTTTGAAGTGTTCAGTATTATAGGGACGATTGCGTTTGCGATGTCCGGTGCCTTTGTGGCGATGGAAGAGGAGTATGATATCCTAGGAGTGCTGGTACTGGGTCTTGTGACAGCCTTTGGCGGAGGTATAATCCGTAATGTGCTGATCGGAGTGCCGGTAACTACTTTATGGAGTCAGGGCGGTCTTATTATGCTGGCACTCGTATCAGTTGCCATTGCATTTGTTCTTCCTTTGCAATGGATCAGTCATTGGAAGCGAACGGAAGCGCTGTTTGATGCGATCGGACTTGCGGCATTTGCGATTCAAGGTGGTTTGTACGCTGCCAAAATGGGACATCCCGTGAGTGCAGTGATTGTAGCTGCAGTGATGACTGGTATTGGCGGGGGGATTATCCGGGACTTGCTCGCAGGACGGAAGCCGCTCGTGTTACGTGACGAAATATACGCAGTGTGGGCAATGGCTGCTGGATTTACGATTGGAATGGGCTGGTTCACAAGCAATATTGGGCTGCTAATCTGTTTTGCAGGGGTTGTGTTCTTCCGGATGTGTTCTGTACATTATAAATGGAAACTGCCACGCCGTTCACTTGTTGCATCGGACAGCATCCAACCACAGGCAACACAGACTGCGTTAAGTCATACGTTAAGCAAGGGGGAATAATTAAAATGATTCGAGTTTTATTCGTTTGTCTTGGAAATATTTGCCGATCACCTATGGCTGAAGCTGTGCTGCGCCACAAAATTGAAGAACGCGGATTAGCACAGCAGATTGAAGTTGATTCAGCAGGAACAGGGGACTGGCATGTAGGTAAACCTCCTCATGAGGGAACTCGCAAACTGTTAGATAGCGTTCAAATCTCTTATGCCAATATGGCTGCAAGACAGTTCGCAAGTAATGACTTCGAGCAATTCGATTATATTGTCTGCATGGACAACTCTAATGAAGCGAATGTTCGCAAAGTTATAGGTGGTGTAGATGCAGATATCATCAAACTTATGGATCTGCTACCTCATGAAGTACTACGTGAAGTTCCCGATCCATATCATACTGGAAATTTTGAGGAAGTGTATCAATTGGTTGATGCAGGCTGCGATGTATTATTGGAACGAATTACTGCAGAACATGCATTGTCTTAAGATTTTGTAAGGCGTTTTGTAAAAAGTAATGGAATGAATACGAGTAGAGCTGGGTTAAAGAACAACATCCAGCTTTTTTATTGCAGATAAATGTAAGCGATAACATAAAAGAGTGAAACAAAAGCGGCATTTCAGCCGCCTGTTCAGTTGAATACAATATTAATTTTCTTGAAGAAAGTATAACAGTGCTTCGGGCAGTTCCTTTTGCCAAAATCCCCATTGGTGGTTTCCTTCTTTCTCTCTATAGGAGACGATCGCACCGCGTTTATCCAGTAAATCACGTGTATCTCGGTTCAATTGAACAAAGTCATAAGTTCCTGTGTCTGCTTCAAAAGCTGTTTCCTGCAAACCAACGATCATCCAGATGGAAAGCCAAGACAAATTCTCTTCTGCGGCATAGATTTCTTGGGAAGCGGAATAGAAGGCTCCGGACAAGCTAATGACGCGATGGAACAGATCGGGATAGAGTAGGGCAAGATGCAATGATACACTGCCCCCGAGTGAGTCACCAGCCAAGACACGTTCTTGCGGTGATCGGCGCACAGGATATTTCTCTTCTACATAGGGAATAATCTCTTCAGCGAAGCAAGCGGTATAAGCCTTAAACCGATCTCCGAAGGGAGCGTACTCCTGTGTCCTTACAGACACGTCAACCTGAACCCCAACGATGATGAAAGGTTCGGCACCCTCATCTAGGATGATGCGGTTTGCTGTTGTAGCGATTCGTCCAAAATTAAAAAATTCTTCGCCATCCTGACAATAAACGACAGGATAACTAAGCAGTTCATTGTAGCCAGGCGGAAGATAAATTCGTAGAGTCCGCTTCTCTCCAAGATAACGACTTTCAATCTCTTCCTTTACAATTGTGCGTTTCAAATAGCGAGAATCCGTCATAAAACGTCACCTTTCTCGGTTTTATTTTTGCATTCGACCGCGCAATACGGTAAGATTAACCTTATGCGGGTTTAGGTAAAAAACGCAAACATGTACTATGCTGTTATACCAATATTAGAACCCTGTTATACATACAATCCGAAAGAAAATATAAAAAAAATACGGATATCTTTGACGTATGCAGTGAAACAGGTGTATAATAATATTATAACAGCGGAACTTGATATTCAAATTTTTTGTTGAGGTGAAGAAAAAAATGAGCAAGGTTCCTTATGAAGTATATACGGAGGATGTAGAAGCTCTGTCCGTGCTGTCTCCTGACGGCGAAATTGTTAACAAAGACATGATGCCTAAGCTTTCCGACGATCAATTAAAAGAAATTATGTACCGCATGGTATTTACCCGTACTTGGGATGACCGTGCAGTAAACCTGGGCCGTCAAGGTCGTCTTGGTTTCTATGCTCCAGTATCTGGTCAAGAAGCTACAATGGTTGGTAGTGAATTTGCAATTGAAAAAGAAGACTTTGTATGTCCTGGCTATCGTGACATTCCGCAACTCGTATGGCATGGACTTCCTCTTTATCAAGCATTCTTGTACTCCCGTGGACACCAACATGGTGGACAAATTCCCGATGGCGTTAATGTATTGATGCCACAAATCATCATTGGTGCACAAATCCTGCATGCAATGGGTATCGCTATGGGTTACAAATTGAAGAAACAAAAGCAAGTTGTTATTACGTACACAGGTGATGGCGGTTCTTCTGAAGGTGACTTCTATGAAGGTCTGAACTACGCTGGTGTATACAAACTGCCAGTTATCTTCTTCGTACAAAACAATGGTTATGCCATCACAACTCCTTTTGCTAAACAAACAGCAGCTCTGTCCATCGCTCACAAAGCGGTAGCAGCAGGGATCAAAGGTGTTAAAGTTGACGGTATGGACATCTTCGCTGTTATCAAAGCTGTTCAGGAAGCTGCTGAACGTGGACGTAACGGAGAAGGCGCTACATTGATCGAAGCGGTAACTTACCGTTTCCGTCCTCACTCCCTTTCTGACGATGCTTCCAAATATCGTACAAAAGAAGAAGAGGCTGAGTGGAGCGTAAAAGATCCAATCGCACGTTTCGCTAAGTATCTGGAGAAAAAAGGTCTGTGGACTGAAGAAGATACAGCACGTGTGAAAGAAGAAGCAAAAGCTAAAGTAAACGAAGAGATCAAAAAAGCGGAAAAAACCGAGAAAATGACGATTTCAGGCTTGATCGACAGCATGTTCGAACAAACGCCTAAGCACTTGGAAGAGCAAAAAGCTGATTTCCAATAAGTTTTTTCCGATAAAGCATAAACATCCGGCGCCAGTTATGGTGTCTCGGTATACATGTATGAATTCAAATGTGAACTGTCAATGTTTAAGGAGGAAATGAAGCAAATGGCACAATTGAACATGAAAGAAGCAATCCGTGATGCGCTTCGCGTTGAGTTGAAACGTGATCCTAACGTTCTGCTTTTCGGTGAAGACGTAGGTAATGTAGGCGGTGTTTTCCGTGTAACGGAAGGTCTGCAAAAAGAGTTTGGCGAAGAGCGTGTATTTGATACTCCGCTGGCTGAGTCCGCTATTGGTGGTCTGGCTGTAGGTTTGGGTATCCAAGGCTTCCGTCCAGTAGCTGAAATCCAATTCGTTGGTTTCATCTTCGAAGCACTTGACCAAATGGTAGTTCAAGCTGCTCGTATGCGTTTCCGCTCCGGCGGAAAATACAATTCTCCAATCGTATTCCGTACACCATTCGGTGGCGGTGTAAAAGCGGCAGAATTGCATACAGATTCTCTGGAAGGTTTGCTCACGCAAACTCCGGGTATTAAAGTAGTAGTTCCATCTAACCCTTACGATGCAAAAGGTCTGATGATTGCTTCTATCCGCGACAACGATCCTGTATTCTTCATGGAGCACTTGAACCTGTACCATGCTTTCCGTGCAGAAGTGCCTGAAGAGGACTATGTTGTTGAACTGGGTAAAGCGAACGTTGTTCGTGAAGGTTCCGACGTTACTATCATCACTTACGGTATGATGGTTCACACTTCCGTTAAAGCAGCGGAAGAGCTTGAAAAACAAGGAATTAAAGTTGAAGTAATCGACCTTCGTACGATCAGCCCGATCGATATCGATACAGTTATTGCTTCTGTTAAGAAAACAAATCGCGCTATTGTTGTACAAGAAGCTCAAAAGAGCGCAGGTATTGCAGCTGAAGTCATTGCACAAATCAATGAAAAAGCAATCCTGCACTTGGAAGCACCGGTACTGCGTGTAGCAGGTCCGGATACTGTATATCCTTTTGCGCAAATCGAAGATACATGGCTGCCTAACCCAGCACGTATTGTTGCTGCGGTTAACAAAGTCGTAAATTTCTAATTTAATCATCTGACATGCCGCAAGGCGCAGTATGGTGATTCACACCGCAGCGTAGGCTGCACTGTAAACAGCCATTAGCCCCTTGAGTAACAGTTATTTGCATTAGCAGTAACAGTTGGTTCTTGGAGTTAAGGGTTGTTTTCAGGATTGAGCACATAATCAAGGAGGTTTTTCAGTTGGCTAAATTTGAATATAAATTCCCTGAACTAGGCGAAGGCCTTCACGAAGGCGAAATCATCAAGATGCACATCAAAGTTGGGGACAAGGTAACTGACGACGATATCATCATGGAAGTGCAGAACGATAAAGCGGTAGTTGAAGTGCCTTGTCCGGTTAACGGAACAGTTACTGAAGTATTCGCTAAAGACGGTCAAATCTGCCACGTTGGTGAAGTTGTAGCAATCATTGACGCAGAAGGCGAAATTCCTGAGCAAGACGACGCTCCTGCTGGCGATCAAGGCGAGCAAGAGAAAGATGCAGCTCAAGGTGGAGCAGACACTAGCGGTTCTTCTGCGGCAGCTTCCAACCCGGATGCAGCTAAAGAAGGCGGAAATAACAGCGTACCAGCAGTACCTGCTAAAGACGTTCTGGCAACTCCAAGCGTGCGTAAATTCGCTCGTGAACAAGGTGTAGACATCGCTCAGGTTAACGGTACTGGCAACAACGGTAAAGTAACCAAAGAAGATGTTGAATCCTTCAAAAATGGTGGCGGTTCTTCCGCAGCGGCATCTTCCGAAGCACCTGCTCAAGAAGAGAAAAAATCCGCAGCACCAGCTGCTGCAGCTGATCAACGCCTTGAAGAAGAGCGCGTACCGTTCAAAGGTATCCGTAAAGCGATCTCTAACGCAATGGTTAAATCGGCTTACACAGCACCTCACGTTACAATCATGGACGAAGTTGACGTAACTGAATTGGTTGCTTTCCGTACTCGCATGAAACCAATTGCTGAGAAAAAAGGAACAAAAGTTACTTACTTGCCATTCATCGTTAAAGCATTGGTTGCGGCTTCCCGCCAATTCCCTGCTCTGAACGCAATGATCGATGAAGAAGCTAACGAAATTGTTTACAAAAAATACTACAACATCGGTATCGCTACAGATACAGACAACGGTTTGATCGTTCCTGTTATCAAAGATGCTGATCGTAAATCCATCTGGATGATCGCTGACTCTATCCGTGATCTGGCAGCTCGTGGTCGTGAAGGTAAACTGAGCGCGAACGAAATGAAAGGAAGCACAATCTCCATCAGTAACATCGGTTCTGCTGGCGGTATGTTCTTCACTCCGATCATCAACTTCCCTGAAGTTGCTATCCTCGGAACGGGACGCATCAGTGAAAAAGCGGTTATCAAAAACGGCGAAGTTGTTGCAGCACCAGTAATGGCTCTTTCCTTGAGCTTCGACCACCGTATCATCGATGGCGCAACTGCACAAAACTTTATGAATTACATTAAACAGCTTCTCGCTAACCCTGAGTTGCTTGTTATGGAGGTGTAAGATATGGTAGTAGGCGACGCTTCTCTCAATATCGACACATTAGTAATTGGTGCAGGACCTGGTGGCTATGTAGCTGCCATCCGTGCTGCACAACTGGGCCAAAGCGTATTGATCGTAGACAAATCCGAGCTGGGCGGCGTATGTTTGAACCGCGGATGTATTCCATCCAAAGCTTTGATCTCTGCTGCACACCAATATGAGTCTGCACTTCACGGTGAAGCATTTGGTATCTCTGCTGAGAACGTTAAAGTAGACTTCAGCAAAACTCAAGAATTCAAAAACGGCGTTGTTAAGAAAATGACTGGCGGCGTAGCTGGTTTGCTCAAAGGCAACAAAGTTGAAGTTTTCAACGGTGAGTGCATGTTCATCAACGAAAACGAAGCTCGTGTATTTAACGATCATGAGTCACCGCGTTACAAGTTCAAAAATGCAATCATTGCAACAGGTTCCCGTCCAATCGAACTGAAACCTTTCCCGTTTGGCGGACGCATTCTGTCTTCAACAGAAGCATTGAACTTGCCTGAAGTACCAAAAAGTATGATCGTAATCGGTGGCGGTTATATCGGCGCTGAGCTTGGTCAAATGTACTCCAAATTCGGTGCTAAAGTAACAATCATCGAAGGTTTGGATACTGTATTGCCAGGATTCGATAAAGACATGACTAGCCTTGTGGCTAAAAACATGAAGAAAACAGGCATCGAAATCGTAACGGGTGCAAAAGCTGAAAGTGCGGAGCAAACGGATAAAGATGTAACTGTTAAATATTCTGTAAATGGTGAGTCCAAAGAAGTAACTGCAGATTACCTGCTTGTTACTGTTGGACGTCGTCCAAACACAGATGGTGAGCTTGGTCTTGATATGATCGGTGTTGACGTTGATGAGCGTGGATTCGTTAAAGTTGACCACCAAGGTCGCACTAGCATTCCGCACATCTTCGCAATTGGTGATATCGTATCTGGTCTTGCTCTGGCGCACAAAGCTTCTTATGAAGGTAAAGTGGCTGCTGAAGCAATTGCAGGACAACCATCTGTAGTAGATTACAAATGTATGCCAGCTGTTGTCTTCACAGATCCAGAATGCTCCAGCGTAGGTTACACTGAAAAAGAAGCTAAAGAAAAAGGTTACAAAGTAAAAGCAGGTAAATTCCCTTATGCGGGTAACGGCCGTGCAGTATCTTTGAACCATGCTGAAGGCTTCGTGAAAATCGTAGCTGACGAAGAGAGCGGCCTTGTACTGGGTTGCCAAATCGTTGGTCTGGAAGCTTCCAACCTGATTGCTGAGCTTGGTCTTGCAATCGAGATGGGCGCAACTTTGGAAGATCTGGCGCTTACTATCCACGCTCACCCAACTTTGGGCGAAATCGTGATGGAAGCAGCGGAATTGGTTATGGGTCACCCGATCCACATCATCTCCCGTTAAGATCCTCTAAGCTTCGGATTCGTCCGGCATCATACGTAGATCAAAGAGGTGAGTAGTGCGTTAGCGCTACTCACCTTTTTTTTGTGAGTTAAATGGCTTCCGTAGGTGAATATGTTGCACTTAGTACTGTAAAACGTGGGCAAAATTGAATATGGCTCAACTCTTTTTCCAACGTGCACAGTGTGATAAACTGTTAAGATGGTCAGACATGATGTAATTCGAGTCAATCTGGAACTGAGTGGCAACATATATAGAGATGTGAGGGGAAATCAACTTGAAAAACTATCTCGATTTATTACAAGATATATTGGACAATGGCGTACACAAAGGAGATCGTACCGGAACGGGAACACAATCTGTATTTGGTAGACAGCTTCGTTATGATCTTTCTGAAGGATTTCCACTTGTTACAACAAAACGAATTCATCTTAAATCGGTGATCCATGAGCTTTTATGGTTCCTGAGTGGGGATACAAACATTGCTTACTTGAAAGAAAACGGCGTGAAAATCTGGGACGATTGGGCGGATGAGAATGGTGATCTCGGACCTGTGTATGGCTCACAGTGGCGTTCGTGGGAAGCGCCAAATGGAGAGAAGATCGACCAGATCGCGGCAGTGATTGATTCGATTAAAAACAACCCAGATTCTAGACGTCATCTTGTAAGTGCGTGGAATGTGGCCGAAATTAACCACATGAAGCTTCCGCCATGCCATTTCGCGTTTCAGTTTTATGTTGCAGAGGGTAAATTATCATGTATGCTTACCATGCGTTCAGTAGATACGTTCTTGGGTCTGCCGTTTAACATTGCCAGTTATGCGCTTCTAACACATATGATTGCGCAACAATGTGATCTTGAGGTGGGTGAGTTCATCTGGTCAGGTGGAGATGTGCATATCTATTCAAACCATGTAGAGCAGGTCAAAACTCAACTGGCGCGTGAACCTTTTGCATTACCTAAATTGGTAATTAAGCGCAAGCCAGAATCCATTTTTGACTATAAGTTTGAAGATTTCGAATTTGAGAACTATCAGCACCATCCAGGCATTAAAGCTCCAATTGCAGTATAAAATGCAGAAGCGGAATCGATATTGATTTTGGATTGAAGGAGTGTATAACTGTTGAGCATTGAACTTGTATGGGCGATGGGGGAGAATGGCGTGATTGGCTTAAATAATTCACTGCCGTGGCATTTACCCAAAGATATGGCCTTTTTCAAACAACAAACGTTGAACAAAACCATTATTATGGGACGTAATACGTGGGAATCTTTTGGTGGCAAACCACTCCCTAAACGTCGTAATATCGTCATAACTAGAGACTTAGACTACAAAGCAGAGCAAGCTGAAGTGGTTCACACCATCGAAGAGGGTCTAAGTGTAACGCAAGGGGAAGAGTTGTGTGTAATCGGTGGTTCACAGGTTTATCGTGAATTTTTACCGTTTGCCGACCGTCTTGTTGTCACTAAGATTCATGAACATTTTGAGGGAGATACGTTTTTCCCCGAAGTGGATTGGTCTGAATGGGAGCTAATTAAGCAAGTTGAAGGCGAACAGGATGAGAAAAACGTCCACGCGTTTACCTTCGAGTTTTATGAACGTAAACAATAAGATGGAACATAGCTTCAATCGATTTATACGTTTTGAAGTGATTTATAAAAAAAATGTTGAGGCGCTGATTACGAAATATTCGTGAACAGCGTCTTTTTCAATTTTTTCAGAACATTTTAATCTGCAAAAAAATGGTATATAACATTTATGTAACATAAAGCATGGGGGATTATGTATAATATACATATAGATCAGCTGTCATAAGACAAATAGTGTAAAAGTTGTAGGCATTCAACGTTGTAAAGCCCTAAAATAAGCGTAATATTCGGAAAAAAGCATCATATAGGCACAAATTAGTTGATATTAATGGTAAATTATCTGACATTTACGTGACGTTCTGAACTGTGAAATGACCAACGCACGCCTGTTTTTATAATGAAATAACACATATTGCACCAAAATTAGGGGATTGACCATGAGTAGATTGTGACGATATGATGTATAAAATACAAATAATTATGCGGATAATCCATTTAATATTCAGATGTCGAAATGCTACTATAATTGAAATATCTTCGAGAAGATTTTGTGATACAATAGACAAAAAACTCAGATCATGAGTAATCCATTTCATATAGAATCGTGCAGATGAAGGGATTAAGACAAGAACGGATGGGGGAAAACGTAAGATGTCTACACCTACTGGATTTATGGAATACAAACGGCAATTGCCAGCGGATCGCGAGCCAGCGGAGCGGATTAAGGATTGGGAAGAGTTTCATAAACATATGGCCGAAGAAGAGCTCAGAACACAAGGTGCACGATGCATGGATTGTGGTACCCCGTATTGCCATACAGGTATAGATATGATTGGTGGCACGTCAGGATGCCCCGTGCATAACCTGATTCCGGAATGGAACAACCTTGTCTACCGCGGATTGTGGAGAGAAGCACTTGAGCGTCTTCACAAAACGAATAACTTCCCTGAGTTTACAGGTCGTGTCTGTCCAGCTCCTTGTGAAGGATCTTGTACCGTTGGATTGATTGGTCAGCCTGTAACCATTAAAACGATAGAAGAAGCGATTATTGAAAAAGGGTTTGAAGAAGGATGGGTAGTTCCTCAACCTCCAGAGAAACGCACGGGTAAACGTGTAGCTGTTGTTGGTTCGGGTCCAGCAGGACTTGCAACTGCGGCTCAATTGAACAAAGCAGGTCACACTGTAACAGTATATGAGCGTTCTGACCGTGTGGGTGGTTTGTTGATGTACGGTATTCCAACAATGAAATTAGATAAAAAAGTAGTTCAACGTCGTGTGGACTTGCTTGAAGCAGAAGGCGTTCAATTCATTACAAATACAGAGATCGGTAAAGATATTCCTGCACAGCAACTGGTAGACGATTATGATGCTGTTGTATTGTGTGGTGGCGCAACCAAACCTCGTGAATTCAACATTGAAGGTAGTGACCTGAAAGGCGTGCATTACGCTATGGACTTCCTCAATAGTAGCATTAAGAGCTATTTGGATTCTAACTTGGAGGATGGTAACTATATGTCTGCACAAGACAAAGATGTTATCGTTATCGGTGGCGGGGACACTGGCTCTGACTGTGTAGCTACATCGCTTCGTCATGGTTGTCGTACGATTACTCAGTTTGGTACTCACACTCAAGCACCTATGGAGCGTGACCGGATTAATAATCCTTGGCCACAGTTCCCTAATGTGTACACGTTAGATTACGCTCAAGAAGAAGCCAAAGCGTTGTTTGGTCAAGATCCGCGTGAATTCTCCATCATGACAACGAAATTTGTTGGTGATGAAGAAGGCAACTTGAAAGAGTTGCATACCGTTCAGATTGAGCGTATCGTGGATGAGACAGGTCGCAAAATCTATCAACCAATCCCTGGAACAGAGCGCGTTTTCCCTGCTCAAATGGCGATGATTGCAATCGGTTTTGATGGGCCAGAACAGACATTGGTAGAACAATTGGGACTTGCAACAGACCGTCGTACCAATGTTAAAGCCCGCTATGGTAAATACAACACGAACGTTGATAAAGTATTTGCAGCAGGCGACATGCGTCGTGGACAAAGTCTTGTTGTATGGGCAATCAATGAAGGTCGCGAAGCAGCTCGTGAAGTTGATAAATATTTGATGGGAGCTACGGTTCTCGTATAACTCATATCGTTATTGCAACCCTCGCCATGATGGCGGGGGTTTTTTATTTGCTTTCTATATTACTTTCTATGTTACGTTCTATCTGCTTTTTATCTGTTCTTTATTTGTTTTGGGAATATAGAACAAGTTAGATCAATTACTTAGTCATTCCGTAGTTAAGACTGCGTCGTTTGCGTTTTTTTAGTGTAAGTGTGAGGTAGAGCATTGCTTTTTATTCCCTAAAGATTTATTATTATATTATAATAATTATAAATAAGAGATTTTTAAAATATGAAAATCAATGACGTGAACACATATAATATTCGGAGGTGCAACCAACTATGGCAACGAATAGGGACAAATGCATTTCAGACCAGATTTATGATATTAAGAAGCAATTGGTTGAGAAAGGATACAAGTTGACTCAACAACGTGAAGTGACCGTGCGTGTGTTACTTGAGCATGAAAAGGATCATTTTAGCGCCGAAGAAGTCTTCTTACTTGTAAAAGAACAATTCCCTGAGATTGGCCTTGCAACGGTATATCGCACACTTGAATTGTTAAGTGATCTGCAAGTGGTAGAGAAAATTAATTTTGGAGATGGGGCTGCGCGGTTTGATCTACGTAGTACGGACGGGTCTCATCATCATCACCATCTCATTTGTACAGACTGCGGCAGTGTAGAGGAGATTATGGAGGATGGTCTGTTACGTTTAGAACAGCAAATTGAGCGGCAATATGGATTTGCCGTTACGGATCATCGACTTGATTTTCAAGGCGTATGCAAGGAATGTAGACAAAAACGAGCTTTAAATGAGCCGGCTGCTGGGTAATTCCCTCGTGGAGGGATGCTCCCGGACTCAAAATCTGATATAATATGTTTCAGAAGCAAGGGGCTTCCGTGGGCGGAAGGCCCCTTTTTGCCGTCGTGCGGACGGTGAAGGAGGAGAGATGGACGGATGAAGACACTGGTTATAGCGGAGAAGCCTGATATGGGTCGAACCATTGCCGCCGTCATAGAACCAAAAGCCAAGAACAATCGCAGTTACCTCGAAGGGGAGCATTACATCATCACTTGGGCGATTGGTCATTTGCTCGGACTGGCTGAACCAGATGCATATGATACGAAGTATAAGCGTTGGAACATCGCTGACTTACCCATCATTCCGGATCAGTTCAAAATCGTACCTAACCCCAAAACGAAGGATCAATTGAAGATCATCGGAGAACTTTCCAAACGCGCTTCTGCTATTATCAATGCATGTGACGCAGGGCGTGAGGGTCAGTATATCTTCGCGCTGATCCAGCAGCAGTTGAAGCTTCGTCAGCCGGTTAAACGATTATGGATATCGGATCTGACTGCCGCAAGTATCCAAAAAGGATTTGATGGGCTGAAGGATGCATCGGAGTTTGAAAATCTTACACATGCTGCTCGTGCACGAAGCGAGGCAGATTGGCTGATCGGAATGAATGCTTCACGCGCTTTCACGACACGGCACAATGCGCTGTTGTCTGTTGGACGTGTTCAGACACCGGTACTCGCATTGATCTATGATCGAGAGATTGAGATTGAAGCTTTTCAGTCGCAGACCTTTTATGAAGTGGCGGCTTGGTTTCGTCAGGAAGGTGTTGAATATCGTGGCTTGCGTCAAGGTGACAAACTCACTGATCCAGAGGCAGCGGAGGCAATTGCAGCCAGTGTGAAGGGCAAGACAGGGCATATCACCAAATATGAAGCAAAACAAACGAAGGAATATCCCTACCGGTTGTACGATCTCACACTTTTGCAGCGTGAGGCGAATGCGAAATTTGGTTATGGTGCGAAGAAAACGTTGGACATTGCCCAAGCCTTATATGAAAAACATAAGGTAATCTCGTATCCACGTACGAACTCCAACTATGTGACGGAACAGAATATTGAAGGCATGCACAAAACGCTGAATTTATTGAAAAATGGAACGTACAGTGAGCTAGCTCAAGGAGCTAAGCCAGAACTGGTACACAAAAATAATAAAGGGGTCTGTAACCCATCACGGGTTGAAGATCACCATGCGATTTTGCCAACGTTGAAGCGACCAGGTACATTATCCAAGGATGAACAGAACATCTATGATCTGATCGTTAGACGTTTTTTATCTCATTTTTACCCACCAGCCGAGTATAAACAGCACACCGTACTAACAGAGGTTGAACAGCATCAGTTCAAAACGTCTGTGAAGGAGTTATTGTCATTAGGTTGGAAAGTGGTACTCTCTTCATCAGATCAGGAACAGAGTGGCTCTGGGAAGAAGAAAACCAAAAAGAATGGTAATGAAGAAGAGGAAGCGGAGGAGTGGACGGACAAGTCCTTCTCCGTTCAGCCTGAATTACCTGTTCAATGCACGAAGAGTGAATTCAAGGAGAAAGCTACCCAGCCTCCAAAAAGTTATACCGAAGGTACGTTGCTCAAGGCGATGGAGAGTGCCGGGAAGCAGATCGAGAATGAAGAGCTTCGTGATGCCATGAAAGACAGTGGATTAGGAACACCGGCAACGCGGGCTGCTACGATTGAGCGTCTCAAAAATGTTGGTTATATTACTATGCAGGGCAAAAAGATGCAACTTACGCTCAAAGGGCGAACGGCCATCGAATTAATTCGACGAGCAGGTGTAGATCTCTTAACATCTCCAGAAATGACAGGTCAATGGGAACGGAGATTGTACCAAATCTCCAAAGGAGAAGCGGGACAAGACAAGTTTATGGAGAACGTGAAAAAGTTTACCATGTCGATTATTGATAAGGTTAAGGTGCAAGCTCCTGCGCCAGCAGATGCATTTGGTGAAGATGCTCGTGGCAGTCGAGGTAAAGGCAAGGGCGCTAGTAGCAAAGGGAACAGGGCTAAAACTTCAACCAGAACAGCGGCTAGTTCTTCTGCATCAACGTCACGTTCATCTTCAGGAGCTTCTGGCAACGCCCGTAGCGCCACTGGTACAGCAGCTAAAACTAAGACGACTGTTGCTGTTTCTAATCCGTCTGGTGCTCGTGAGCTGTTGGCTCCGTGCCCTGCACCTGGTTGTACGGGCCAGATCATTGAAGGTAAAAAAGGTTATGGATGCACACGATTCAAAGAAGGCTGTGGCTTTGTCATCTGGAAAGAGTACATCGGCAAAAAAATAACGAGTACGATGCTGAAATCGTTGATCGACAAAGGAAGCACACAAGTGCTGGCTTTTAAACGAAAAGACGGCAGTACCGTTAAAGCTCGTATTGTGTTGCAGGACATGCTTACCGGTAAACTGACAGCCGAGAAGATAGAGACGTAAAAGCTCTGCATTTGGACTCTCTGGTATTGACAAATGAAACATAGGTAGAGAGTGTATTGTAATAAATACAGCACGAAAAGACCCTGTAAGATTACAGGGTCTTTTTGTATTGTTGCTCGATATTCTCTTGTATAACTTTCGGTACCTCTTCAAGTGCCGTAATCGTATATAAAGCGCGTTCGGGATTAGGTTTCAGCTCCACGATATTGTATTGCCATTCATTAGGCTGCTTAATATAGATACTGTGAATTCCAGCTGTTACAGCAGGCATAATGTCTGTTCTTAAGGAATTACCAATCATCCACGTCGCTGTACGGTCAAACGTCCCCGAAGATAAAATGCCTTCCAGAGCTTCAACGTTTTTGTGTTGCCGTATATAGATGCGATCATCGAAATATGCAGATAACTTCATCTGATCAATCTTACGTTGTTGAATGACAGTTTCCCCACCAGTGTAGAGATAGAGGGCATGTCCAGCGGACTGCAGGTTCTCCAACGTTTCGACCATATGAGGATAAGGTTCTACCTCCTGATCGTACACACTCATTCCAAGTTTGCTTAAGTAGTTCTCCTCTTTGGGGGAGGTAGATCTTGCGAACTTTTGCGAGAAGTAACGATACGTATCAATCAGAGATTGAGGGAAATGGTGACTTGCGAACCCCACTTTGTTAACTCCAGTTACGTCAATCTCTAGTTGCTTCTCACGAATCTGCTGAATGGTTAGATCATCACCGTCAAACCACTCCTGCATGTTTTCGAAGAATTCACCCAGAATGAGGTTGAAGTATTTGTTACAGTATACAAGCGTATCATCTAGGTCGAACAAAATGTGTTGTTTCGTGTTGCTCATATCAAAATCACTCCTTGCAGCCGGCAACCTCAGTTTAATGCATTTATATGCGAATGTAGGATTCCAGGAACATGTTCAGTTCAGACACGCCATCCGGCCGAATACTATATTTCTCTTTACGGTTACTTCCAAGAAGATGTGTTCTCAGCAAGCCCGCGATGCGCAGCGCCATTACCTGGTCTTTGACCATATCTTCGTCCTTATCGAGTTCCTCACACATTTCAGCTAGCGATTTCGGTTCGCCCGAAACGTAACGCAACAAGCGAAGTCTCTCGGGATCAGCCAGAGCATGAGTGAATCGCAACAAGCAGGTTGGCGGTTGATCTTCATCTTCTTCAGGTGCATCAATCGGATATTGCATAATCATCATGCCTTCATAGAAACAGTACATATTAATAGGCCGATTATGGATGGTTGGAAAAAGAATCACTTCGTTCAGTCCAGGCATCGGTTCAACAATGACACCTGCTGTCGCATATTCAATTAACAGTTCTGGTCCCATTTTGTCCAACAGAATCTGTTTTTCCTCCGCATCCTCTTCGAGCCAGGTACGATAATCTTCGCTGATATTCTTGCAGTAATGTTCGTCCCACAAGCGCAAAAGCGGAACATAACTGTCCCGTATCCGTGTGGACTCTTCCATTGTAATGGAAGGCAGTAAAGGTGAGATCTGTGCAAATAATTGTTCTGCCGACATATCCGAAAGCATGTTCAGGAAATCCTGATTCTCTGAATCACAGTTTCGGTATGCAGCCCATGCAAACAATACATCAAAATCATCAAAAGGCCACGTAGCGGCTGGAGCCAGCGCAGCTCTCACGTTGGAGCTTAGTTTGCCTTCGACCTCAAGGATCCATTCTGGACCAACGTCCAAATGCTGGATCCACTTCTTGGTGACATAAACCAGAAAACTATTGAGCATCTCATATATCGGTGAAACATCAATTTTAACTTGATAAGGCATATGATGTAGAATCCTCCCGTCACATCTAATATACACAGCGACTTATGTACTATTATGGCTTGTTTTGCACGGCGTTGTCCACTATAATGTTCAAGTCCCGGCCAAATGTCCTGGGATATCTGTGCTTGAGCAAAAGAATATGAAGATCATACGAAAAGTCGTCAGCGATGGCGATTTTTCTTTGTATGCTTGCAGGAGGGAAATCATTTCGTGTCATCTATTCATACTGCTAAACCGTCACATTCCATATCCAACTACCTGATTTTGATAACGGTTATTGTTGTGGCAGGGATTAGCCAGGGGCTTTTATTACCAGTATTGTCCATCTTTTTGGAACAAAAGGGTGTATCCCCAGGTCTCAATGGACTTAATGCTGCCGCATTGTATGTTGGATCATTTGCTATGACCCTAGTGGCAGAGCGTTTATTAGGAGCATTTGGTTTCAAAAAATTAATCATTGGCGGGCTCATCTTTGTTATGATTCCCTTAATCTTATTTCCTTATTTTCCGGACATCAAAATATGGTTCATTCTACGCCTCATCGTTGGCGTTGGAGATAGTGCTCTGCACTATGCCGCCCAGCTCTGGGTTCTTCTTGTGACGGCTCCAGAGAAAAGAGGGCGCTACATATCCCTATACGGGATGTCCTATGGACTAGGATTCAGTATTGGTCCGCTCGGCATCAAGCTGCTGGGATTCGGTCAAGCGGTTCCATTCTGGGTACTTTTCATCTGTATGGGAGCTGTGCTCGTGCTTGTATTAATGAAACTTCCGAATTCTAGACCTGAGAAGGTAGAACAGGGGCAAATGCCGGAACGTCGATTCCGTCGCAGCTTGACCTGGGCATGGTATGCGCTAATACCAGCACTTTTGTACGGTTATATGGAAGCGGGAATGAACAGTAACTTCCCCGTGTACGGTCTCCGCATTGGCATGGATGAGAGCCAGATCTCTTCGTTGCTTCCATTTGTCGGAATAGGTGGACTGTTCCTGCAGTTCCCGCTTGGGATGTTAAGTGATCGATTGGGTAGAAAAAAGGTGCTCATGTCCGCTGGGATTGCAGGAGGGATTACGTTTATGCTCATTCCGGCAGCCGGAACCCATTTCTGGTGGACGCTGGTGTTACTGACGATTGCAGGAGGACTCGTTGGGTCGTTTTTCTCTCTTGGACTGGCTTATGCAGCGGATCTATTGCCAAAAGTGCTGCTGCCAGCGGCTAATGTTGTAGCATCCTTTTACTTCACAATTGGTAGCATTATTGGGCCTAACCTCGGCGGTCAGGTTATTAACTGGTTCTCCCCAGGAAGCATGTTTATATGGATGGGTTGCATGTATCTTCTGTTTGGAGTTGCAGGTGTGTTCTTTAGACGTAAACCTGAGCTTCAATCTGTGGTAGAATAGAAGCTGGTGTTCGCATGGAAATTGATGTCCGTTTCCGAGTACACTATGGAGTAGGGAAAACCTTGGACAAGGGGAGACATCGCGATGATCAGAGTTGAGAATTTAAGTAAATCCGTAGGAGCGGACAGAATTCCGGTTTTGCGGGATATTCGATTTGATATGCAACAAGGAGAAATGATCGCTGTTGTAGGTTCAAGCGGCAGTGGTAAGAGCATGCTGCTTAAATGCCTGGCGATGATGGAGAAATGGGATAGCGGTCGCTTAACCGTAGACGGAGCCGAAATATTAAAAGAAGGCATGGCTGGTAAACGGAGAATAAAGCGTGAATGGGCATACTTAGAACAAAATCCTGAATTATTTCCAAGAAGATCAGCGCTCAAAAATGTGTTGATTGGTCGTTCAGGTCAGACACCCGTATGGAGAATGGTCACGGGTATGGTTCGTTCGGATGATTATATGGGGGCTATGGATTATTTGGAGAGTCTAGGCCTTCTCGATAAAGCGCATCAGCTCGCTGAAAAGCTTAGTGGTGGAGAGAAGCAGCGTGTAGCTATTGCCAGAGCGCTGGCTCATGGCGCTAAGGTGATTTTGGCCGATGAACCGGTTATTGGACTGGATCCACATACAGCAGATGCTGTTCTGGAAACGTTACGTAAATTATGTGAAGAGGAACGGGCAACCATCATTGCGGTATTGCCAATTGAACTTGCGGAGAAGCACGCGACGCGGATCTGGGGACTAGCAGAGGGCAAGATTGCTTTTGATATACGTGGACGGCGGCTGACGCAGCAAGAGAAGAATATGATTTAATACATGTTTACTGTTCGAAAAGAATGATATTACCTTATTAGACTTGAACAACCTCTTATACTATTGAAAAGAGTGATGAACTTGCTTAACTCACGTTGGGGACGCTTGATAGCAGGTGGAGCGATTGCTATGTTGCTGGGCTCTGTTTTGAGCGGATGTACGGTAATCAGTGACCCCAAGATTTTGATGCGTAAACCGATGATGTCAACAGATAAAGAAAAACTGTACAACGTCGTGCAGCTCGAGCAGCCTCCCGAAAGTGAACTCATTCGTCCGAAAGATCTGAGCAATACCAGCATGATCCGTGTGGAAGATCTTAATGGAGATGGGACAAGGGAAGCCATTGCTTTTTATGAGACACCGAATGAGAATGTTCGGATTCACGGATTACTGCTGGAGGAACAAGGCGGCGCATGGGTCAAAAAATTAACGTTTGATGTTCCAGGTAGTGAGCTGCAGTCCTTCAAGCTGCTGGATATTACGAATGATGGCAATCCCGATATTATATTGGGCGTAAGCTTGCAGGATCAAAAAGCCTTAACGGCATACTCCTATAAAAATGGTGCGCTCGAACAGGTATTAGGCGGCGTACCCTACAATCAATTTATTATTGATGATGCACAAGGCAATCCACTCGATCTGAATGGTGACGGGAAAAGTGATTTTACGATTGTTTCCCTGAATAGCAGTGGATTCGCAACGATTGCATTGTACCAATACGATGAGGGTAGCTTCAAGGAAGTTGATCGGATGCAGACGGACTATACGGTAAAAGAGATTTACAATGCACTTGGAGGCCAGATTGCCAAGGATCAGCCGGGAATTGTTCTGGATGCCGAGCTGGATGATAAGAGTTCATTCTCTCAGCTTATCTATGTGAAGGATAACAAACTGGTAAATGCGTTCAAATCTCCGGATCAAACGTATAGAGATGACAAAATTTTAAGCGGTGATTTCAACAATGATGGTATTATTGAATTTGGGCTTAAAGAAACCCCAAAAGGTTGGGAGCATTACGTTTTTGATTCGCGTATGTGGTTCTATAATTTTTATCAGTGGGATGGCAAGGACGGCAAGGAGTTTGTTTCATTCCAATATCGGGATGACGCCGACTTATTCCATTTAAATCTCAAGTCTGAGTGGTACGGTAAAATTACCATTGATACCCGATCAGAAAAAGAAAAATACATTCGCTTCAAAATGATCGATACCGATGAAACAGTAGCTGAAATCAAGTACTTTACACTGTCCCAGTGGGAACAGGAAAAAGGGAAACGGTGGAAAGAGATTACACGAACGAACGATCGAGTTATTGCTTCGCGTGTAGCCCAACCGAATACTGATGGATTACTAGATAACATGTCGCAACTGAACAGAAAGGACGAGCTAAATGAGTAAAGTACTTATTTTGGAAGATGAAGAATCCATCCGCAGTTTTATCGTCATTAATCTGAAAAGAAATGGATTTGAGGTGCTTGAAGCAGGAGATGGTCATGAAGCACTGCGAATCTTGCAGTCCGTGCCGGATATTGACTTAGCGCTTTTGGATGTCATGGTACCGGGCATTGACGGATTCGAAGTCTGTCGACGCATTCGTGAGACCAATGAACGCTTAGGTATTATTTTCTTAACAGCTAAAGTACAGGAACAGGATAAAGTATATGCATTATCGGTCGGAGCAGATGACCATGTGAGCAAGCCTTTCAGTCCAACCGAGCTGATTGCTCGTATTCAGTCCTTACTGCGTCGTGTCAATGTGCACCGGGAGACAGCGGCTAAGGTTACTTTCCAATCTGGCCCGTTCTCGCTTGACCTAATCTCGAAGCAATTTAAGAAACAAAATGAACTAATTGAGCTAACACCTACAGAATTTTCATTGATTCAATTTTTCTTAGAGAAGGAAAATACACCGCTCAGTCGAGATTTGCTGCTGGATCATGTCTGGGGCAAAGAGTACATGGGTGACCCCAAAATTGTGGATGTAAATATACGTCGCTTACGCCAGAAAATTGAGAACAACCCTTCCGAACCTGAATACCTGCAAACTGTATGGGGACACGGGTACAAATGGAAGGGCAGGGAGCAATGATAAAAAAAGGTATTACGCGGCAGATTGTATTACACTACTTTTTCGTAGTTTTTCTAGCTCTGCTGCTGGTGGAATTTGTATTTATGCTGGCGGTGCAGCGATATTACTACGAGAGCATCTATAACACCATAAGTACTCATATTTCGAATTCCAAGGATTTTTTTGAACCAATCTCGCGGGCAAATAATGCTGAGGATGGTAACAATCTGTCTAGATTGCTTGAAAATCTGAAATTATCCAATACAGAATTGCAGATTCTTGATCTGAATGGACGTGTATTGGCAAGCTCAACCGCTTTTGAATCCGATCGTGCTGTGCTGCAAACGAGTGATATTTCTCAGGCGCTTAATGGTGCGATGGGGCGATGGGTAGGCAGGGAACCTTCGACAGGTGAACAGATTATGGCTGTTTCGCACAAATTCGACCTTGGTGGAGATCATACGTATGTTATCCGATATATGACAGCACTCACCATGGTCAACTCGAAATTGCTGGTTATGGGTTTGCTGGCTAGTGCAGTAGGTGTAGCTGTGCTTGCTATCGTATTAATTATTAGTATAGGTATGGCGAATTCCATTGTTCGTCCGATTAATAATATCACTGCTGTATCTGCTCAGATGGCACGTGGGCGACTGGATGTTAGGGTCAAGGGCAATTACAAGCATGAACTAGGTGAGTTAGCCTCAACATTGAATTTCATGGCACATGAGATCGTACGAAGTAATCAGATTAAGGACGACTTCATATCATCTATCTCGCATGAGTTGCGTACCCCTCTGACAAGTATCAAAGGCTGGAGTGAGACATTGGACTCCGGAGGTTATGATCCAGAGGAGACACGAATCGGGATGAGCATCATTTCCAAAGAAACGGAGCGTTTAATTGGGCTTGTAGAAGAGATGCTCGATTTCTCCAAATTGCAACAGAATCAGATGAAGCTGGTGAAGGGAACAGTCAGTATTCGTGAAATTGTGCAAGAAACGATGCTGAATGTCTGGGCCAAAGCGGAACAAAAGCAAATTCATCTGAAGCTGGATGCCGATGAAACGTATCCGTATAACGTATTTGGTGATGGAAACCGACTGAAGCAAGTATTCCTTAACATTGTAGATAATGCGATTAAATTCTCACATGAGAACTCCTGGATCTACTTGTCCGTAAAAGAAGAGAATGGTCAGATTATCGCCGCCATTCAAGATACGGGGATCGGGATTAGTGAGGAGCACCTAATTAAAGTGCGAGACCGCTTCTTCCAGGTGAATCATCAGAACGGGGGAACAGGGCTCGGTCTAGCCATCACACAGGAGCTCGTGGAACTGCATGAAGGCACGATTACCATGCAAAGTGAACTGGGATCAGGTACAACGGTCACCATTACGTTACCGGCTCTCATGGAAGATACGAATGATGATGAAGTAGAGACCCAATCGAGTGATGGATCAATTCCAAATTGATAACACAAAAAAGGTGGATTCCTATGGAATCCACCTTTTTCTATATTATGAGGAGAGCTCTCCCGCACGCAAACGGCCTGTTTTTTCGTATACTTCTTTGAATATACGTGTAGGTTGAGTACGTACAGCCGGTTTAGCAGCCACAACCTCTTGAGGGCCAACAACCATAATTTCGTCAGCAGTGCCTTTAACGATCGCGCCGTCTTTAATAATGGCACCTTCCCCGATAATTGCACGCTCGATGTGAACGCCACGACCGATGCGAGCATTCGGCATTACCACGCTGTCAAGAACTTCAGATCCTTTACCAACCTCAGCTCCGCAGAAAATGACGGAACGATCCGCATGACCTTCAATGGCGCAAGAATCATGAATCAAGGAGGAGAGATGTTCGATCCGGCTATTGCGAGCTTTGTACACACTTGGTTTTGTTCTCCATTCGCGTGTAAACATTGGCCAGTGATCTTTTTGCAAGCTCCAGTTCTCTTCGTTATGAAGCAGATCCATGTGAGCATCCCACAGGCTTTTCACAGTGCCAACATCTTTCCAATACCCATCGAAGTTATAAACGTATAGGGGATTGTTCTCATTCAACATCTGTGGAATGACGTCTTTACCAAAATCATGGCTTGATTCTTCGTTTGCAGCGTCAATCAGCAAATGATGTTTCAGATAATCCCACTTAAACATGTAGATACCCATAGAAGCTAGGTTACTTTTTGGTTCAGCAGGCTTTTCAGCAAATTCGGTAACACGTAAATTCTCATCGGCAGCCATAATGCCAAATCGATGTGCTTCCTCCCATGGGACTTCCATTACGGAAATAGTTGCCGCTGCACCATTCGCGATGTGGGCATCCAACATTTCGCGATAATTCATATGATAAATATGGTCACCCGACAAAATCAGCACATTTTCGGGGTTTTGTTTGTCAATATAGTCAATATTTTTATAAATGGCATCCGCCGTTCCCAAGTATTCGTCATTTCCTGTATGATAAGATGGAAGCAGGGAGATTCCTGCATCAACCGTATTACCAATTCCCCAAGGTTCTCCTTCACCAATGTGATCGTGTAAAGAGTCAGCTTGGTACTGCGTAAGCACACCTACAGTGTCGATGCCTGAATTAACGCAGTTGCTGAGAGGAAAATCGATAATACGGTAGTGCCCGCCAAACGGTACAGCGGGTTTTGCGATACTTGAAGTTAAGGGGGCTAATCTTTTACCCTCTCCTCCCGCCAACAGCATAGCGATGCAATCTTTATTAAACATGATCGTTTCCCTCCCAAGATATTTTTCTAGTGTAGTAGATACATAAACGCAACGTGGAGCCATTGAAACGATATATACTGTAAAAATTCTGAAAATATACAACATTTTTTTAAACGCGTCATTTTTCTTTTCAACTTGGCTAGAATGGGGTAATGGTTGCTGTTATGACTATTTTCTTAGGAAGAAGGTGATCTCTTGGCTATTCAACCACTGACAAGTCCGGTTATTTCACCGGAGGATATTTATTTGTTTCATGAAGGAAACCTTCATCACAGTTATCGTATTTTAGGCGCACAGCCTGCGACCGTGGATCGCCGTCAGGGGTACCAATTTACCGTATGGGCTCCGAATGCCAAAGAAGTAGGGCTGGCTCTAGATCGTAATGGATGGAACGGTCAACAGGATCCTCTATATAAGATACCCGATTCTGGATTTTGGACTCGTTTTTTTCCTGAAATCCATGAAGGAACTTTATACAAATTTCGTATATTAACGGAAGATGGGACGGAATTGCTCAAAGCAGATCCATACGCCTTTGAAGCTGAGGTCAGACCACAGACCGCTTCAGTAACAAGTTCCATTCAAGGTTATAAGTGGAATGATGGGGCGTGGAGACGCAAGCAAAGAGGCGTCTACAACAAGCCTTTACATATTTATGAGATGCACATTGGAACTTGGAAGCGCAAAGACGATGGCACGCTGTATACCTATCGGGAAATGGCTGATCTTCTAGTTCCATACTTATTAGAAATGAACTATACCCATGTGGAAATGATGCCCTTAAGCGAGCATCCGTATGACCTTTCCTGGGGATACCAAAATACGGGTTTCTACGCCCCGACTAGTCGTTATGGACATCCGAAGGATCTGATGTATCTCGTAGATACGCTACATCAGGCAGGAATCGGTGTACTGCTTGATTGGGTTCCGGCTCATTTTGCCAAAGACGCACATGGTTTGCGATTGTTCGATGGAACACCTCTATATGAGTATGCAGATCCGTTGTTAGCGGAGAAACCCGGCTGGGGAACACTCAGTTTTGACTACTCTAAACCTGAAGTTTGTTCGTTCTTGATCTCCAATGCTTTGTATTGGATGGAAATGTATCATTTTGATGGACTACGCGTAGATGCAGTAACGAGCATGCTGAAACTTGATTTTGAAAAAGGGCCAGGTCAATTCCGTCCTAATGTAGATGGTGGATTGGAGAACCAAGAAGCTGTAGCGTTCCTCCAGCAATTGAATCAAACGGTATTCCAATACTATCCTTATGCACTGATGATGGCTGAAGAATCAAGTGCGTGGCCACTCGTGACCTCTCCGGTCGACGTGGGAGGGTTAGGCTTTAACTACAAATGGAACATGGGTTGGATGAATGATACGCTGGATTATATCGAGTCTGATTTCCATGAGCGTCCATCCAAACATCATTTGCTCACATTTCCTGTCGTCTACTCCTTCTCTGAAAATTATGTGCTTCCTCTCTCCCATGATGAGGTCGTGCATGGTAAAAAGTCATTGCTGGACAAAATGCCAGGAACGTACGAGCAAAAGTTTGACGGGATGCGTGCTTTCTTAGGATACTTCATGACGTTCCCTGGTAAAAAACTATTGTTCATGGGAGGAGAGTTTGGCCAGTTCATCGAATGGAAAGATGAGGATCAACTGGACTGGTTCTTACTAGACTATGACAGTCACCGCAAGCTTCATCAATTTGAGCGGGATCTGTCTGCGCTTTACTGCAACGAGAAAGCGTTGTGGGAGCTTGATCATTCCTTAGACGGTTATGAATGGATTGCTCCGGATGATCATGCACAGAGCGTCATTTCATATGTTCGCAAAGGAAAAAAACCTGCGGATACACTCCTTGTGCTCATTAACTTTCAACCAGTCAAGCGGGAGCGTTACCGGATTGGCGTCATGCGTCCCGGTATGTATACCGAAGTTCTGAACAGCGATCATTCCGATTACGGAGGATCAGGTATACTAAATGATATGCAGTTGCCTACAGAAAAGATTCCTTTTCACGGGCATCCATATAGTCTGGAAATTGTTTTACCTCCACTGAGCGTGGTTATTCTAAAAAAGACAACACGCCGGAAAGCGGATGAGACATCGAATCAAGTCACTTCTGTCAGACCAAAAACGATTGAAACTATAGCAAGCACCCCGGTCAAACCGAGAAGGAGGAAGAAGGCGTGAACATTCTATTTGCTGCCGCAGAGGCACATCCATTTATCAAAACAGGAGGACTTGCTGATGTGATTGGAGCTTTGCCTCAAGCCTTGCAAAAGGCTGGGGCAGATGTTCGGGTCATTTTACCCAAATATAAAGGTATACCTGATGAATACAAAGAGGCCATGCAGCCTGTTATTGTGACGGATGTGCCACTCGGCTGGCGCCGGCAATATTGTGGAATCGAAATGATGAAATATGAAGGTATCCCGGTGTACTTTGTAGATAACGAGTATTATTTTGGACGGGATGGCGTGTATGGTTATATGGATGATGGGGAACGGTTTGCGTTCTTCAACCGAGCTGTGCTTGAAGTATTGCCACTTCTGGAATTCAAGCCTGATGTGCTGCATACTCATGATTGGCATGCAGGTATGATTCCTCTGTTGCTGCAGGCACATTATGCCCATGATGCGTTTTATAGTGAGATACGAACGGTCTTTACGATACATAATTTGCTGTATCAAGGCGTATTCCCACATTCGTTGTTCAGTGACTTGCTAGAACTCGATGATCGGTACTTCACCATGGATGGTGTGGAATATTACGGTAATGTGAATTTTCTGAAAGCAGGTATTGTCTATGCGGATCATGTTACTACCGTAAGCCCAACGTATGCTCAGGAAGTACAGACTTCCTATTATGGTTATGGGCTAGATGGACTGCTTAGTTCTCTAGGGAATCGCTTCAGCGGAATCGTAAATGGAATTGATACCAACAGTTATAATCCGGCAACCGACAACAAAATCGCAGTGAAATATCGAACAAGTCTATCCAAGAAAATTGAGAACAAAGTAGAATTACAAAAGGAGCTTGGTCTGCCTGTTCGTCCAGACGTTCCTCTGATGGTTATGGTAACCCGTCTTGTTGATTCAAAAGGGCTAGACCTCGTCTGCCGTGTACTTGATGAATTGCTGTATTACGATGATATTCAATTTGCAGTGCTTGGCACAGGGGAGTCCGATTATGAGCATTGGTTCCGTGAGGCAGCCAATCGCTTCCCGCTCAAGATGTCTGCTCAAATTACGTTTAATGATGGATTGTCCAGGCGCTTCTATGCAGGAAGTGATCTCTTCTTAATGCCTTCACGATTCGAGCCATGTGGCATCAGTCAGCTGCTAGCTCTTCGATATGGGAGCATCCCTCTCGTGCGTGAAACGGGCGGATTGAATGATACGGTGCAGTCTTATAATGAATTTACTGGTGAAGGGAACGGATTCTCGTTCACGAACTTTAACGCCCATGATATGATGAATACGATTCGGCGTGCTCAGGAGTACTACAGAGAGAAGCAGCATTGGAAGACGATTGTGAAAAATGCGATGAGCGGGGACTATAGCTGGGATGTCTCTGCCGAAGAATACATGGATATCTATCGGGATATTACAACAGATAAGTAATATTCAACTTGATCCATTTTGTAAGGTAACAAAAAATGCTCTAACTTGTGTAGCTAGATCTACGCAAGTTGGAGCATTTTGGCTTTTACGGCTACAAACCACAGACTATTTTGTGCAAATAACCTAAATGATAGAGGCGGGACTACGCATGCGGGCAGTTTATCACAAGATTCTATGGTTTTATGTTGCATAACCTCTAGAATCGATGTTCATGAGAATCAAGCAGTCGATATAAAATACGGTAGCCGTAAGGATCAAGCTTGATATGCATGATACCACCGGTAGGAACGACCTCTTGCTCGGTTAGAGCATCTTTCCAATCTTGGGTTTCCATAGGGTGTGAAAGGGTACGACTCTCTGGGGTATTGTTCATCCAGACGGTAAAATGAAGACGTTCATCCATGCGCTCATATACAATACAGGGGTCATGCTGGTCTGCTTTTAAGAAGCGAAAACGACCTTTACGCAGTGCTTCATTGCTCTTGCGCAAATCAATCATTAGTCGGTAAAAATCATATAGCTCCCGATCTTGCTTAGCAGTGTCCCACTCCATACATTTGCGGCAATCTGGGTCACTGTCACCACTTATGCCTACCTCATCTCCATAAAAAATACACGGGGTTCCAATGTAAGTGAAAAGGAACACGACCGCAAGTTTCAATCTTCGCTTATCTTGTCCACTTCTGGACAGCAGACGAGGGGTGTCATGGCTGCATAACATATTGAAAATGACTTCATTCGTTTGCTGAGGGTAACGCATGATAAGGGATCCCATCTCGTTTGCAAAATTGTAACCATCCATCGACCCGCAGAAGAACTCCAGCACTTTGTCGGCAAAGGGATAATTCATCACCGAATCGAATTGATCTCCCATGAGCCAGGTCAAGGAATCGCTCCACACTTCACCTACGATATATGCGTCAGGATTGGCCGCTTTCACCACTTTACGAAAGTCCCGCCAGAAATGATTATCCACTTCATTTGCGACATCTAGTCGCCATCCATCCAGTCTAATTTCTTTGATCCAATATTCAGCAACATCGAGGAGATAGGCTTTAACTTCAGGGTTAGCTGTATTAAATTTGGGCATGCTGCCATAAAATCCGAATGTGTCGTATGAGGGGATTCCGTCCTTGATCTGCACGGGGAATTCATTAATGTGGAACCAATCTGCATACTTGGAAGCTTGTCCGTGCTTTAGCACATCTTGAAAGGGAGGGAAGTCCTCACTGCAATGGTTGAATACCGCATCAAGCATAACGCGAATTCCACGTCGATGGCAGGCTTCGGCTACTTGTTTGAGCAATTCATTGTCTCCAAAATGCGGATCTACTTTTTTATAATCAATGGTGTCATATTTATGGTAGGAGTTGGCTTGGAAGAGGGGGGTAAAGTAAATTGCGTTAACTCCTAGTTCTGTTAAATCCTGTAGATGATCCAATACACCTTGTAGGTCACCACCAAAATAGTTATCCAGTTCAGGTTTGCCACCCCAAGGCTGTGTTTCTTCGGGATTCAACTCTGGATTACCATTCGCGAACCTCTCGGTCATGATTTGATAAAAGACAGCTTCCTTTGCCCATTCTGGTACCTTAAATACATCGATTTCATGTATGTAAGAGAACTCATAATATCCTCCAGTTGGGTAAGGTGGGGTATGATGAAACCCATCGTCAGCCAGATATATATTTTCCGAGCCTGATGTAATTCGAAATATGTAGGACACACGCTTGAATTTTGGTTTAACCGCGATCTCCCAATAATCGAACATGCTGTCCGCTGCAGCCTTTTCAAGTTGAATTTCACGGAAGGTACCTGACCAATCATATTTGTCACCGGTGAGTGCAGTCACGTACTGTACATCATTTCTCTTGGTGCGCACACGCAGATGGATCGTAGACGGATCGTAGGCATAAGCCCATTTGTCTCGAGGAACGTGGTACAACGCTTCAAGCAGCATGAGAGCACCTCCTGAAATTATAAGATAAGGTATGTGTATATAACCAAGTTAGCGAGCTTTGAATCGGTTTTTCTGCATCAGTTGTGGAAATCATACATTTTTTTCAACATTTTCAATATCCTTTTCACAGCATCTCCAGGTTGATGGTCTATATACATACTCTACATAAAGAAAAAGCCTACACTTGAACCCCTAAATCAAGGGAGTGAGTAGACTCTGAGCAGTAGGATTTATTTCATCTAATTAATGTTTAAGCTGCTTAAATTCAGACTGGATCGCTTCCAGCAATGAGGGCTGAGTTAATACATCGTAAGCGGTTGTTGCAAGCGCCTTAGCACCTAGAATCATGCCGTCTAGCGCACGTTCCTGTAGAGCCAAATCACGAAACTCAATGGAATGCAGGGTATGAACTTCATCCACAACACGAATGTAAGGGTGAATCGCTGGGCAACGAAGGGATACATTACCAATATCCATCGAGCCATGATCATTGCCACTTACGATCTCTTCTTGTGGAATCCCGAGTTGAACTAGATTTTCGCTAAATGTGTTTGATAAGCGATCGTTGGTAGCCATCTCATCGTAAGAAGTTTCATAGTTGGACGTGACCAGCTTACATCCAGTCTGCAATGCCGATCCTTCTGCAATTTGAATGACTCGCTCGGTGAGGATATTCAGTTCTTTACGAGTGGCTGCTCGTACATAAAATTGAGCAGAAGCATAATCAGGGATAATGTTCGCAGCTTGTCCGCCATGATTAATTACACCGTGGATTCTAACTGTGCTTTTGACCTGTTGCCGAAAAGCATTAATGCCATTAAAGGTTTGGATGACTGCATCGAGTGCATTAATGCCTTCGTGCGGGCTAGCTGCAGCGTGGGACGATTTGCCATGGAACTCAAATTGCACGGCATCAATCGCGAGCGAGCTTCCTGATCTCTCATAGGCATAATAAGGGTGAGCCATGATTGCAATATCACAGTCATCGAACATGCCTGCCTCGGCCATAGGAACTTTGGCACCACGTGTCTCTTCGGCAGGTGTACCGAACACTTTAATGGTTCCTCCCACTTCATCGAGGATCGACTTGAGACCTACAGCAGCACCGAGACTCATCATACAGATGAGGTGATGTCCACAGGTATGACCAATCTCAGGTAAGGCATCATATTCGCACAATAAAGCAATGGTTGGCCCAGGCTTAGCTGCGGTGTAAGTTCCGATAAAAGCTGTATCAAGTCCGAGAATCGGCGCTTCTACTTCGAAGCCATGATACGTTAATTCTTCTTTTAAGCGAGCAGAGGCAAGATACTCTTCGTTGCCAAGTTCGGGATTTGCACCGATGTATGATGAAATTTCTTTAAAACGGGAAGCATATTGGTCAATAACCGTTAAAATTTGTGATTTGGAATGTGTCATCGTAAGCCCCTTCTCGAAGAAAATAAAAATAGTGAAATGATTATATCATGTTTGCTCTCATTTTTCAGAAACAAGTCAAGATTTGTAAAAACAAAATGCATTGCATAATCATGCATTGTACTTTATAATGACTCAGGCATCGATATGAGGCTTATGCATCATTTTTATGGGCAGCTTCTTAAAAGCAGATATATCGAGTGATGTAAAACTATGGACAAAGTCGTATACAAAGTATTGTAAGGGGAGAACAGGGTTGAAATTGATTAGTCGTTATACCATGATGCTGCTGGCCTTTGTACTGATGTTGACAGTTGCTGTACCGACGGTACTCGCAAGCGGCACTACGGACAATTCAGGCGGTAAAAAATTGGTGCTCGGCACAAGTGCCGACTTCGCGCCATATGAATTCCATAAAGTTATTGATGGAAAAGATGAAATTGTTGGATTTGATATTGAAATTGCAAAAGAAATCGCTGCAGATCTAGGAGCGGAGCTTGTCATTGAGGATATGGGATTTGACGGGCTTCTACCTGCACTCCAGAGCGGTCGTGTAGACTTAGTCATTTCAGGCATGACACCAACGGAAGAGCGTAAGAAAAGCATCGATTTCTCTGATACGTATTATAAATCGAAGCAAGTCATTATGATTCGCACGGAAGACGCAGGAAAATATTTAACGATGGCGGATCTGCAAAATGAAAAAATCGGGGTTCAAAAGGGATCTATTCAGGAAACCATTGGACAGGGAATTCCAGGTGCTCAATTAACGGCACTGGATAAAATCTCCGACATCGTTCTACAGTTGCAGACCAATCGTGTAAATGCAGCGATTGTAGAAGATACCGTAGCTGCTGGTTATTTGGATGATGCCATCGGTCTTGCACCTATTGTGGTGGACGGCGAGCAGGTTGAGGCTGCAATCGGAATTCGTAAAGGCAATACTGAACTGCTGAATGCGGTAAATAGTACGTTGGATCGGCTTAAGAGTGAAAATAGAATCGAAGAAATGGTCACTGAAGCAAGCCAATTGATGGTAGGTAAAGATACCAAAAATATATTCGAAGTATTCTGGGCATACAAAAGCTTCTATGCTAAAGGTATTGGTTACACTCTCTTGTTATCTGCATTGGGTGTATTATTCGGGGTAATCATCGGTTTGATTATCTGTATGTTCCGTATGCATGATATGGCTATTCTGCGTTGGATCGGTACAGCGTACGTTGAACTTATTCGTGGTACGCCTATGCTCGTACAATTGATGATTATCTATTATGGTTTGTCACTGACCTTTGGAATTAATTTCTCGGCGCTACAAGCCGGTGTAATTACACTCTCTATCAACAGTGGTGCTTATCTTGCGGAGATTTTCCGTGCAGGTGTGCAAGGTGTAGATCGTGGACAACTAGAGGCTGCTCGTTCACTTGGCATGGGTAGAGGCGCAGCGATGCGCTACATTATTTTGCCCCAAGCGTTCAAGGCTGTCTTGCCGGCAATCGGTAACGAGTTCGTAACGATTATTAAAGAGTCTTCCATTATCTCGATTATTGGTATGGTCGACATTATGTATCAAGCAAGTGTGGTCAAAAATATTACGTACCAAGGGATGAATCCATTCCTTATTGCAGCAGCAATTTATTTCGTAATGACCTTCATATTGTCCAAGCTGCTCGGACGACTGGAAAGGAAGTTGAATGCAAGTGATCGACGTTAGTCAATTATATAAATCCTATGGGAAAAATGAAGTGTTAAAAGGCATTGACGTCACGATTGGCAAAGGTGAGGTTGTCGTTGTCATCGGGCCATCCGGTTCGGGTAAAAGTACGTTTTTGCGTTGTCTGAACCTGCTTGAGCAGCCGACTTCAGGCGAGATCCTATTCGAAGGTGTTTCAATTACAGAACCGAAGCATAACATCAATGCTACTCGTGAGAAGATGGGTATGGTGTTTCAACATTTCAACCTGTTTCCTCACAAGACGATTCAGCAGAACATCACGATTGCCCCGATCAAAGTAAAGAAACAATCGGTGCAGGAAGCCGATCAGATTGCAGCCGATTTGCTTAAAACGGTTGGCCTTTCTGACAAAAAAGATGCATACCCCAACCAGTTGTCAGGTGGACAAAAACAGCGTATTGCGATTGCGAGAGCCTTGGCAATGCAACCACATGTAATGTTGTTTGACGAGCCAACTTCAGCACTCGATCCAGAGATGGTTGGAGAGGTGCTTGATGTCATGAAACGCCTGGCAGAGGGTGGAATGACAATGGTCATTGTTACGCATGAAATGGGCTTTGCTCGTGAAGTAGGAGACCGGATTCTGTTCATGGATGGCGGAGTAATTATTGAGCAAGGAACACCTGATGAAGTGTTTGGTGCACCTAAGAATGCTCGTACACGTGATTTTCTTGCTAAAGTTCTATAGTTATGTGATCATAAGCTGCCGAGCAGCTGGGGATACACTATTGAATGAAGAGTAACAAACAGCCTTGTCGACATCATCGTCGGCAGGGCTGTTTTTATTTGTTTTCCGGAGATACATAATCGGAAGGATCGATGGAATAAAAGGTAACTTTTTTGTTACTTATATAGAAGACATATATGAATTATTAATATGAAAAAGGCTTATTTATTAACCAATTTTGATGTGTCATAAACGTATTGGTAAGATTTACTACAACTATAGGTTACAAGATTGTGATATATTGTTCCTGCCGAAACTTCCGAGGAGGAAGTGCGGGGGATGTAACGATGCAGAAACGAGGATTGATGTTCGCGTACTGCTAGGGGTGAATTAGGGCGTACATAACGTTAAGGGCATGTGATTGAACCTATAGGGTGGTTTCCTCCATCCGAATCCGACAACTAACCTCGCAGGCATAATGAGGGAGGAAGACCATGTTTAACAAGAAACGTATTGCGAAAGCAGCAACAGCATTGCTGACAGCAGCTATGCTCATTCAGGCCGTTCCAGCTTACGCTGACTCTGTTCATGTGGCCAAAGAGGGGGATACATTCTATACTTTATCCAAACAGTATGGTGTAGGTATGGAAGCACTCATTAAAGCAAATGCCAATATTTCACCTTATAACATCTATGGTGGGCTGAAAATTACTGTACCTGGACAAGCTAACACCGTCTCGGCAGCAGCGGCTCCAGCAGCCAAAGCAGAGGCTAAAACGATCACAACAGCAAGCTTGGATGTCAATGCAGACAGCAAAGTGGTTGAAGCCTGGGGTAAAACATTTGATTACAGCAAGTCCATTGAAATGAAGGCAACAGCATACTCTGCAGATCCGTCCGAAAACGGAAAATGGGGTGCAGTAGATTATTTCGGTAATCCGCTTGAACTGGGTACAATCGCTGTAGATCCAAGTGTGATCCCGCTGGGAACGAAAGTCCTCGTGACAGGTCACGCACACCCAGGACTGCCGAAACAAGCGTTTGTAGCTACGGCGCGAGATACAGGCGGTGCGATTAAAGGCAAACGCGTTGATATTTTCATTCCTGGTAGTAAACAATCCGTAAGCACATTCGGTTTCCAAGATGTTGAGCTTTACATTCTAAAATAAACGTCATGCAAACAAAATGAAAAAGGGTGTCTTCCATTCACAGTCTGATGTGAGTAGAGGACGCCCTTTTTAGTTTAACGTTGGATCAGACGATTCAAACGCAGCTATTCACTAATCATTCATGCTTACCAAGATTCCAACCGAAGGGACTCTTAATGCAATATGCTGGAATTACTTGCTCTTAGAGATATTTAACATCTCGTCCAGTGTTACAAGGCTATATCCCCGAGCTCGAAGCTCCTCAATGATTTCTGGTAACGCATCAATCGTTCCTTGTAGGTTAGAACCCACTCCGCCTCCTGCATGTTGAAGAACAATCGACCCTGGTTTAACAGCCGATAATATATTCTGTTTCACTTCATCTTTGGAAAGACCTTTCCAATCGAGTGAATCGACATTCCAGTTCACAATGCTATATTGCTGCTTTTGAGCCCATTGGAGCTGTTTTTCATTAATATCCCCGTAAGGTGGGCGAATCATTTTTGGCGTATACCCGGTTAGATTGCGAATGATATCCCCGGTATGTAAAATTTGTTTGCGAAAATCGTTCATCGTCAGCTTACTGAATTCAGGGTGACTATAGCTGTGGTTACCAATGATATGACCTTCACGAACCATGCGTTTGACTAGAGCCGGATGTTTCTCTGCCCGTTTGCCTACAATAAAAAAAGTCGCTTTGACCTTATATTTCTTCAAAACATCCAATACCTGTGGAGTGAATCTTGGATCAGGAACGTCATCAAAAGTCAGAGCAACCTGTTTGGTGGAAGGCCCATTCGTCTTGAACGTATCAGCATATTTCTGTCTAAGTTGACCTAGCGTAAGCTGTTCATCGCCCTGTGCATCAAATTCGGTGACAGGTGTACTGGCTTGGTTCGGTTCAGCCGACATATGAGCAGGAGCGAAATTTCCGCTCAAGAGAAAGACGATAAATGATATTGCGATGAGGCGAATACGCATAATAGCAGCCCCCTTTTCCCAAAATGCGTTCTCTATGGTATGCCCGATGTAATCGTGATTTATTCGACCTGTGAGATGTTTCATTGTCAGTCTCTCGAATCTTGTTCATAATTCGGACCATAACATGAGATAGAGAAAAGGATAGGTGGATTAGTATGAGTAAATATGATTTGAGTTCAATTCGATTACAGGTTGTAGAAGTGGGGCAGGACAAAGTATTCATGGTTACAGGCGGCGATGCACACATAGGAGCGGTGGCAACCTATTATGTAGATCACGATCGTCTTAGTGGAGCTACCTTTCATGTTCCAGGGCATAAGGAGCAGGAGTTATGCGAGAGGCTTGCGCGCAAGGCGGCACATCAGTTGAAGGTTACGGTGACGGTAATTATGGGCATTCATTTTGATGCGGTCACACGCATGCAGATTGATGAAATCGTGCAGACTGCAGAGAGGCTCCTTGATGAACATCTGCTGCTAAAAGGTCAAATAAATGAATAATTTTACATGATGAAGAAGTTTGTTATGATTTTTTTTGCTAAAATTGAAACGGGTTGAGGATTATCACGTATGTATGATTATATACAAGGTTGTAATATCGACTAGGAGGAATAACATAATGTCCATTTTCAAACGTTTACGAGATCTAACGATGTCCAATATTAACTCCATCATTGATAAGGCAGAAGATCCAATTAAAATGACAGACCAGTATATTCGTGATATGCAAGAGGATTTGCAAGATGCGGAGAAGGCTGTAGCTGCACAGATCGCCATTGAGAAGAAGTTCAAGCAGCTTTATGAAGAGCAAGAAGCTTTAGTGAAGAAACGCGAAGAGCAAGCGCATACTGCAGCACGCGCACAAAATATGGATTTGGCTCGCCGAGCGCTAGAAGAGAAGAAAACGGCTGAAGAAAAAATGGCTGAATACAAAACAAGCTATGACCAGAATAAAGCTTCCGCTGACAATCTGCGTGGTAAGTTAGATGAGATGCGCAAGCAGTTAACGGAAATGAAAAACAAACGTGAGACTTTGGTTGCTCGTTATAATGCAGCGAAGGCTCAAACTGAAATTAACAAAGCGCTGAACGGATTCAGTTCCGACACAGCAAGTGCTGGAATGAAGCGTATGGAAGAAAAAATGATGCAAATGGAAGCACAGGCTGAAGCGAGCAATGAAATGTCCTCCAAAGGAAAGTCCTTGGATGATGAATTCGAGAAGCTTGGTAAAGATCAGGCGGTTGAAGATGAACTGGCAGCACTGATGAAGCAGTACGATAATAAGAACTAACTTTTGGATGATGTAAGGAAATTAGCGGAGAAGAGACATGTGTTTCTTCTTCGCTTTTAAATGCGGTTCATGTTGAAATGTGGGGGCTGTTGAAATGGATTTGAACATTTTGGCAATGCTGGTCTGGACGTTATCGGGTTCGGTTTTGCTGTTTGTCTTGATGTATGTGGATTCATTGTTTACGAAATACAAGGATTTTGCTGAAGTGAAAGCAGGCAATATGGCCGTAACCACTCGGATGGTTATGAAGCTTTTTGCCCAAGGTTACGTATTGGCGACCTCAATCTCAACTGCAGGACATCTTGGTGAGGCACTGCTCGTATCTGTCGTATCCTTTATTATATTGCTGATTCTGGAGAATGGCGTGCATTATGTTATTCGTACAAGAGCCAATTTAGATCTGGATACAGGTATTCAACAAGGGAAAACAGGGTATGGTCTCTTCTCAGGTGCATTGCATATTGTAGGTGCATTAATTATTGCAGCTTGCTTATAAATTGAGGGTCAACCAACCTCTAGAAGATATAGAACGGGAGTTAATGGGCATGAGTGTATGGAAACGGATTAAAGGAATACTAGCTAAACCCGAACCGCCTCGGGCCGAGAAGACGATGCTACAGCTTGAAC
The DNA here is from genome assembly GCF_001426865.1 of Paenibacillus sp. Root52. Classification (GTDB taxonomy): domain Bacteria; phylum Bacillota; class Bacilli; order Paenibacillales; family Paenibacillaceae; genus Paenibacillus. The sequence goes on from NZ_LMFO01000001.1 coordinate 215,847, forward strand.
CTGGTGATATCTGTGAAGTCTCTCTTGTGACATATGAGGTTGTTGGGCGGGTACATCATCGTTCGAGAAATGCCGTCGTATTAACACTGCAGGATGGTACAGCTTTCAGACACTTGCACATTGAGGAGCGTGAATTGACGCGTTATGCTCTCTACACACCGATTGATGGTCGTCTAGATGCACCAGATGAGGTGCCAACCTTATTAGATCTAGATGGACGCGCATACCACTTGGAGGAAGAATATGGAGGTATGGTAACGACTGCAGGCAGAACACCATATGGCCAGGCAGGAGAGCAGCTCGTGTGGCAGTATCAGTCTGATGATCACAAGCTACTTCGTGTGGAGTGGCAAGACAGACGTTTTACACTTTATGAGGGTGAGGTTATCCTTCCTGCGGATATCAAAGTGATTCGTTCGAGCTAGGAGAGGTTCCCATGAAAAAACACATGGCACATAGTTTGAAATTAATGTTGGTTCTTAGCCTTGTGATGTCACTGTTGTCCGCTTGCGGTGCACCTACCGTACAGGACAACTACCCACTTGAATCTGTGAGTGGTAGCGGTAACACCACATCCTATGTATACCGGGCTGCTGAGCGTACCGTTCCAGAGGTTGCCCAGGAATTGTCTGAGCAGCGTCAACCCGATCAGATTTCGGCTGAGAGCACCGAGCGGATGTTCCTGGTGTATCAGGATCAATATTACCATTTACAGCAGGATCCCAATAAAGAGGAAGACACGTTAATTGAAGTTGATTCCAAAGAATACGTTCGTCAGAACTACGATTCTTCCTTTTTACAGGGATATTTAACCGCAACGTTAATCGGAAATTTGTTTGATTCCTTTGGCGGAGGCGGAAACGGGAAATATCGTGGGTATACAAACAAAGATACGTATAAACCAAGGGAAGGCACTTTTCGTGCGCCTACAAGTAATGACAAAAAGCTTGCTCCACCGATTACCGTGGAACGCAAAGGCTCAATTACTAGACGTGGTGGCGATACGGATACCAGTGTAGGTTCTGGCGGAGGTTTGTTTAGTCGTAAGAAGGAACCAAGTTCAGGTAAGATTGATCGCGGCAAAAGTGGCGGATTATTCAACTCACCCAAGAGCTCTTACAAGAAGCCAAAAACAAGGGTGGGCGGAGGCCGAATCATGCGGCGAAGGTAGCACGGACTTCCTAATCAGTACATTGTAACGCATAAGAAGAACAGCGAAGAGGTAAGGTGGAGTAGTGCTCTATCCACGGATCAACCTCAGACGCTGTTCTTTTTTTATTGCTTCAGGAATTACGAACATGATTCGATTTGCGGATACGCGGAATCGTTGTTGCGGGTTGTTTGCGAATCCAGCGAATAAACGGAGCCATGCGTTCATGCTCTCGAAGAGCCTGAAGGGTAGTTAATCCCAGCGTCATAATATCTCGATTTGTGAAGAGGGAATGAATTTGTTTGTGGCACGCAATACATAGATCCGCAGTAGGCATGAAGCTGCCTCCCATCTGCTTGGGCGTAAGATGATGAACGGTTGTTTTGACAGGCTCTCTACCACATAATTCACATCGATCATTCACATGGGATTCCTCCGTTTCTACAGCATATTATGGTCAATCCATGAACAAATGATGTTATATCCGTTACAGAATAGGGATAACGCTTGTCACCTTATAACTTTCAAGCTACACTTTTAGACATAGAGATTGCTCACTAGGAGGCTCGACTGCATTGAAATTAAACTCGCATACTGATGATATGACAAATGCTAAATTCAATCGAACGGCTGTACAGGTTCCTGATGCTCAGGCTAGAATTGCTGCTCATGTACGACCAGGCGCAATCGAGAAAGTGTCCTTAGAATCGGCACATGGACGCACGCTTGCGGAGAAGATCGTTGCGCCCCATCCGTATCCGTTCTTCCGCAGATCAGGAATGGATGGCTACGCCATACTAAGCAGCGACACGCTTCATGCTAGCAGCGAACAGCAAATCTGGCTTCGTGTTGTAGATGAGATTCCTTGTGGATATACATCGGATCAGACGATTACGCCAGGTACAACAGCGCGAATAATGACCGGAGCACAGGTGCCAGAAGGTGCTGACGCTGTTGTGATGCTTGAGATGACCGAGAGTAAAACAGAGAATGGCGAGCAATGGATTGGTTTGAAACGACATGTACAGGCAAAGGCTAACATTACGCCAATTGGGCTAGAAGTAGAAGAAGGCCAGTTGCTGCTGGATGCAGGCACGCTGATCCAAGCAGGTGAACAATCCGTATTAGCTACATTTGGTGTAGCGGAAGTACCCGTATTTCGACGGCCGAAGGTGGCGATCTTCGCAACGGGAACCGAATTGTTAGCTTTGGACGAGCCGCTGCAGCCTGGACGGATTCGTAATAGTAACAGTTATTTACTGCGCTCACTCGTTGTTGAGGCAGGTGGTGAGCCGATCATGTACGGTTCCATCGCAGATGATGCGGAAACCGCGCGTAAAACACTAGCTGAAGCAGTCAAGCACAACGATATGGTTGTTACAACAGGCGGCGTGTCTGTAGGTGACTATGATATTATGGGAGATCTTGTGCGTGAAGACGACATCGAAATGCTGTTTAACAAAGTGACAATGAGACCAGGAAGTGTCACCACAGCAGCCATCGTGGATCAAAAAAACCTATTTGCATTATCAGGCAATCCAGGAGCATGTTTTGTTGGATTTAACTTATTTGTTCGACCTACGATTCGCATGATGCAAAATGATCCTCATCCTTATTTACAAGAATGGACAGCCATATTAGATGAAGGGTATACAAAGGTAAATAACTATACCCGTTTTGTGCGGGGACGAATAGAGGTTCGAAATGGTGAGGTTCATGCATTGCCGGCAGCAGCCCGGGTTGATGAATCCAGTGTGATGATCACGATCAAGGATAGCGAATGTTTGATTATTATTCCGCCTGACAAAAAGGGGATTCCTGCGGGTGAGCTAGTACGGATTCTCAAGCTGCCTAAAGGTCTTGTGAGGTAGGCTATGTCAGATATCCAAACAAAGCAACCTCATATCGTGCAGATCGTGGGATATAAAAACTCAGGTAAGAGTACGCTGACAGCAGCGTTGACTAAACAACTGACCTTTCTTGGACGCAGGGTCGCCGTCATTAAACATGATGGACATGATCACTTCCAGATGGATCAGGAAGGCACGGACTCTTATAACTTCACTGCGAATGGAGCCTCGGCTGTCGTTGTGATGTCCGATACACGGACGGCCATCATTGAACAACGAGCTACAGAGCTTCGTGACATGGTTGAATATTTAACCGAGTATGACTGGATTCTGATTGAAGGGCACAAGCAAGCGGCATATCCTAAGCTTCTGATGATCCGAGAACCCGAAGATCTCATATTGTACGAACAATTAAAGGGGATCATAGCCGTGGTTACAAGGGCAGCAGTAGATCGTGACGATGTAGCTTGTGAGCAGTTAGTTTGGCACGATATTCAGCAGACAGAGCATATCGGTAACTGGCTGTTACAACGTATTGAGGGGATTTAAGATCGAAGCATGCTGAGTTCGATTATAATATTGATTATGTTCTAGTATGTGAAATAGAGCGATTGAGACCTTAGGATCAATCGCTCTATTTTTATTTTGCCATAGATCATGCTAGGTCGTGTCTGAAAACTCGCTGAAGCATCTTTTACCGAATTTTCGCCCCCTGCTGCGTCACTTTCCCTTGACGTGCCCCGGCACGCCTGCGGAAAACTTCCTGGCTTGGAACGAAAATTCGGTAAAATCTGCGTACTTCGGAATTTACGGACACTCCCTAGTTTAAGACCCGGTGCCTTCATTACGGCGTTCAATCGCCTCTGACATTGTTTTGTCGGTGAGATGGGCATAAATTTCGGTAGTCTCTGTAGAGGCATGCCCTAGTTGTTCTTTCGTTTTGTATATATCGTTCTGCAAATAATAATCGGTAGCGAAGGAATGGCGCAGCTTATGTACAGTCAAATAAGGTTTGCCAAACCGCTTAGCATATTTCATGATCATGGCCTGGATCGCGCGCTTCGTCATTCGACTTCCCTCAGATTCTCCATTGCGTAGAGCAATGAACAAAGCCTTCTCCCGTTTCGGTGTACGGTACCTTGTCTGTCTTAGGTTGGTATAGATGGCAAGTTCGTCTTTGGCCTGTTCTCTGAAGTAGACAGGTGTCTTGTACGTTTCGTCATTGTTACCTTTGCGGTAAACATATAATAGCTTGTTATTTAGATCAAGGTCATCCAAGTTCAAATTAACGATTTCGGATACCCGCAATCCGGAGTTCAAGATGAGGCTGGCAATACAGGCATCTCGTTCTTTGTTCAGCTCATGTGAGTACAGCGCTTGTTTATTCTTCTCCACATCCACCGCATACCCTTCCAAAATGTATCCGATGAATTCTAGTAATTCTTCATCTTCGAGAATTTTTCCTTTTAGTTTGGCGGCAGTATCCTTCGGTTTATGTGTGCGCTTAATTTCAATTTTGGCCATAATATTGCGTTTGAGTAAGGGATAGAAATCTTCATCTTCGGCAATTTGGCTTAAGTAGTGAAAGAGTGAACGTAGGGAAGATAATTTTCGAGATACTGTAATTCTAGAATTAGCTCCCTCACGCTTGGTTGTAAGAAATAATCGATAGGCGGTTACGGAATCCATTCGGAGCACTTCTAGCTCAATTAAAGTAACCTCTGCGTTGGTGCTAGCTACAGACAAGCCTTCCGCACGGAGCCAGCTAAAGAACGTATCATAGTCTCGCAGATACTCCAGCAAGGTGGAGGGAGAGAGATCCGGTAATTTATAGTCAATGAATTGCTGAACGAACCAGGGCATGGTAGGTAGCTTCTCATCCAGCTTGCGTCGGTCAATTTCTTTTTGAACATTAGTCAATGTCGGCACCTCCAAGATCAAGCATTTCTCAAGATAGTCTATGCTTAAGTGTACCATAATTTACATGGTCACAGTCTGTTCACGAACGTCATGTAGGTTGGTTCGTCATTCTTGCCCTTCCGCGATCAAACCTTTAAAGTAATAAATATAGTAATAAATCGTGGAGCAGGGGAGATGAACCGGATGAATATGAAACTGGAGCTGGTTCCCTGGGAACGTCGTCAGGTAATTCGGCATTTAATGCAATTCTATCTTTATGATTTCACCAAATATCTTAATATTGATGTTGACCATAATGGAGTGTTTCCAGAATACCCTGGACTGGATGCATTCTGGGCAGAAGAAGGACGCAAATTCCCGTTCTTGATAACGAGTGATGGAGCGCCAGCTGGATTCGCTCTGGTAGAACGCTTTGAACCAGGAAATATCGACAATGATTACTACTTAACTGAATTTTTTGTGATGCAAAAATATCGGCGCAGCGGAGTGGGGACACAAGCGGCGCATGAGTTGTTTGAACGGTTTCCTGGTCGTTGGAAGGTTACACAGGTACGTAACAACGTAGTCGCTCAGGCTTTCTGGCGCAAGGTTATTGGAGCCTACACAGGCGGACGTTTTCGAGAAAAGTTCCATCCGGAGCTTGGTAATCCCAGTCAGTTTTTTGTGACGTAATGGATAAATTAATGAAAAAACTACATATTGTAAGCTAGATAAGGAGTGTATGAAATGAACAAGCTGGAATTTCATCTGGAGGGACAAACGGCACTGGTGACAGGTGCAGGCAGAGGGATTGGTAAGGCGATTGCCATAGGGCTTGCTGAGTCGGGCAGTGAAGTAGTGTTGGTATCACGGACTTTCAGCGAAATTGAGGAAACTGCAGCCTACATTCAAGAACACACAGGGCGCAGAGCGATAGCTCTTGCTGCCGATGTAACGTCCAGAGAGCAACTCGAAGAGACATTCAGAGAGGCCATTGTTGAGATGGGAAGGTTGGACATTCTTGTTAATAATGCAGGTATGAACATCCGCACACCTGCACTGGAAGTAACGGACGAGCAATGGGAAACGATTATGCAGACTAATCTGAAATCGGCTTTTATGGCTTCACAAATAGCTGGTCAACATATGAAGGATCAGGGCGGTGGAAAAATCGTAAATATCTCCTCGGTTGGCGGGCATACAGCCCTTCGGACTGGCGTTGTGTATGGATCGACGAAGGCAGCCATGATACATATGACGAAGGTGCTTGCAATGGAGTGGGGGAAATACGGAATTCGTGTCAATGCTGTTGGCCCGTGGTATTTCCATACACCACTGACCGAGAAGCTATTGAATGATGCCAAATACCTTGGAGAGATCATTGAGCGAACACCACTTCAGCGCGTCGGTGAGCTACATGAGGTAGTGGGACCGGTTATATTTTTGGCATCCGATGCGGCAGGCTATATTACTGGGCAAACGCTCTTAGTGGATGGTGGAATGTCCATTTATGGGTTTTAAAACCAGTTAGATCGGGTAATAGTCCTGGTTAGGTTTGTCTTCATTAACGATATTACGAAGTTTGGAGGAGGAATCATCCATGGAACGACGTGAATATGGGAATACAGGTATGCAAGTGAGTACACTTGGATTTGGTGGAGCTGAGATTGGACAGAACGTTTCTAAGGAAGATGTGGCGACATTGTTAAACAGTGCGTTAGATGCAGGACTTAATATCATTGATACCGCTGAATGTTATGGGGATAGTGAGACATTGATTGGAGAGGTGTTGTCACATCGTCGAGATGACTATTATCTATTTACCAAATGTGGACATGCCGCTGGGATCGAAGGGCCGAATTGGGATGCTAAAGTGCTGGAGCAAACCATTGATCGGAGTCTTAAGCGTCTAAAAACGGACTATGTGGATGTCATTCATCTACATAGCTGTTCTGAAGAGGTGCTTCGGAAAGGGGCAGTTATAGAAGTTCTTCAGCGTGCGAAGCAAGCAGGGAAAACCAGATTTATTGGATATAGCGGGGATACGAAGGATGCACTGTACGCAATAGAGACTGGGGCATTTGACAGTTTGGAGACCTCCCTAAATATTGCTGATCAAGAGGCGATTGAGCTGACTTTACCTGAGGCACGTAAAAGAAATATGGGGGTAATCGCCAAAAGACCGATCGCGAACGCAGCATGGACACATGAGACGCTTCCGGAAAAGGATTATTCATATGTGTATTGGAAGCGCTTGAAGGAACTAGACTATGCTTTTCTCAAAGATACTAACGTGCAAAAAGCTGTTGAAACGGCCTTACGCTTCACCTTGAGCACAGAGGGTGTGGATACAGCAATTGTCGGAACCTCTAAGCCGAATCGTTGGCAGCAAAATGCGGATCTCGTATCCCAAGGAGCATTGCCACAAGATGTTTATGAAGAGATTAGAACGCATTGGAAAAAGGTTGCAAGACCTGATTGGACAGGACAAATATAAGAGGCAACATAGTTCTATAAGAATAAAGGATCTTCAATGCGCAACGATATCGTGAAAATTGTTGAGGCAGAATGCTCTTAATATAAGTCAAAAAGGCCACCGATGGTGGCTTTTTTTGTATTCTTTTCTCTATCTGGTGATACTGAAATTCGGTGGAAAGCCGTTAGTGGTTGATATTATTTATTTTCAATACATGAAAAATTCATAACAGAAAATCATTCAAAAAACTCAGAAAGAGTTCATAGAAATTAATAGGCACTCAATAGCCCAACAGTGACCAACATTAACTCAGCAACAACAACCTTAGTATCTTTAGCTCAGGGGAAATTTCATTATAATATTTCAACATATGAAAAATTCATAATAGAAAAATCAATTGTACTTAGCTTCTATCACCGCCATTGGTACTATTTCTCTTTCTAACTGGAGAAAAAGCAAACCATTCCTGAACCCTAAAGTCAACCTACATTTTCAAAATAAAATTCCATATGAAAATGAGAAAATACTGGATTTTTACTGAGAATTACGATAAAGTTAGCTTATATAATGAAACTAAGTTTCATCTAACGAAACCACAAGGAGGAATTAGATGTCTTATCATTTCTATGGTCTTGACCACGTGCAACTAGCGGCTCCAGAAGGTTGTGAAAAAGAGGCTCGTCACTTTTATAATCAGTTATTAGGGTGGCGTGAAATCCCCAAACCTGAAGCTCTACAAAAACGTGGTGGCGTATGGTTTCAATGTGGTGCTCATCAAGTGCACATTGGAGTCCAAGAAGCTTTTGTTCCTGCCTTAAAAGCTCATCCTGCCTTTCATGTGCAGAATTTGGATGAGCTACGTGATGATCTGCAACGTAAACAGATTGAAGTAATTCATGATGACGAACGGACAGATGAAGGGGTAAGAAGGTTTTACTTGAGTGATCCGTTTGGTAATCGGCTTGAATTTCTTGAATGGATGTCTGCATAAGTTTTGATTGCTAATAAGCAAGAAATCTGTATAATTGATTGGACAATAGAATTACATGAAAGTTTTCTAGGGTTCCGCGACAGAGATGTTGGTCTGGTCCGAGAGAAAACTCACAGCCGTTTGGTTGTGTCACGGAAGGACAAAAGCCTGGGAGATAAACTGCGTAACTGCAGTTTGTTTCCCAGGCTTTTTTTGTTTTGATTGCATGTAATTCTATTGCAAAATGCAACTTATGAAGAAGGAGTGTGACAACAATGAACAAAACCTGGTTATCCGTAATTGTAGCAGCCATTTTTGAGGTAGGTTGGGTGATTGGCCTGAAGCATGCGAGTGGAGTGTTGGAATGGGGGTTAACCCTGATCGCAATCATTATAAGTTTTACCTTGATGATTGCAGCTTCACGTTCGCTTGCTGTAGGAACGGTATACGCTGTATTTGTTGGACTGGGTACAGCCGGCACCGTACTTGCAGAGATTATTCTATTTGGTGCGGCGATGCAGACCGGAAAAATGCTACTTATTGGATTGCTCTTGCTTGGTGTGATCGGTCTTAAAATGTTAAGCAAAGAGAAAACGAAGGAGGGGCATCATTAATGAACTGGATATTTCTAATTATGGCCGGAATATTTGAGATGATCGGGGTGCTTATGATCAATAAGCTGCACAAAGACCGAAATGTAATTTCATTAGTTTTGTTAATCGCTGGGTTTGGCCTGAGCTTCTGGTCGTTATCTCTGGCGATGGAGACTCTTCCCATGGGAACAGCTTATGCTGTGTGGACTGGAATCGGAGCCTCAGGCGGAGCGATTCTAGGCATGATTTTTTATGGGGAACCCCGAAATGCACTACGAATTGTATTTATTACGATGGTACTCGGCTCCGCAGTAGGATTGAAGCTAGTGAGCTAAACCATTTATAGCTTGACTTGTAACCCGTTACAACCGATACACTCAACTCATGAAATAATTTTAACCTGGAGTACGTTCCAACATAATATCGCCTTTCATGAGGGGGAAGCAAGAACATGAGTCAGGATCAACAACGTAAAATTATATTTATTGATATCGACGGTACACTTGTGACGGATGATGGCAGTGTACCGGAGTCTGCCCAAGCTGCTTGTCGTTTGGCGAGAGAAAACGGTCATTTATTGTTTCTATGCACAGGACGTTCGAAGGCTGAAATATATGATGAGATCTGGAATTTGGGATTTGACGGGCTGATTGGTGCAGGAGGCGGTTATGTGGAAGTGGATGGAGAGACCCTCTATCATAAAAAAGTACTTCCTGAAGACGTAATTGATATGGTTGATTTCTTCATTGAGCATGGTATTAATTTCTATCTTGAGTCGAATTCGGCGCTGTACGCAAGCCCTGATCTGAAGCCTCATCTGGAGAGATTGTTGCATGGAAATGTAGAGAATAATCCTGCGGCAAGGCAACAAATGGAGGCATTACCACATCCATTTATCACTCAACTCACTTATGGGGAAACGGATTGGAACAAAGAAGATGTCAACAAAGTGTGTTTCCTAGAGAGCAAGGTTCCATTTGCAACGATTAAGCAACGGTTTGAAGGGAAATTCCAAGCTATTCAGTGCACAGTCCCGATCTTCGGAGAAGACAGTGGAGAATTAATGCTGCCTGGCATTCATAAGGCCGTTGCGATTGCAGATGTGCTACATCATCTTGGTTTGCCCGTGGAACATACGATTGGAATTGGAGACGGGATGAACGATGTCGAGATGCTGGAATTTTGCAGGTTGGGAATCGCGATGGGAAATGCCAAGCCTGGCTTGAAAGAGATCGCAGACGATATTACAGATGATCTAGAGAATGATGGGCTGTACAAAAGTTTTGTAAAGCATGGTCTCATTTCCGTTTAAACAGATCTATTGATATACGCATATCCCATCTGGTGTAACATGTAACATCATAACAAGTGGACAGTTCGAAAAGTCGCCAATTGGCGGCTTTTTTAGCTTCTTTGATAGGAAATGAAACGTCGCTCATGTCTATAAAAGCCTGTTTATAACAGGTAGCCAGTTCAGAATGGCTACCTGTTTTTTTATTTTTCCGTTATGTGGATCAATTCTCGACGAACATATCCTTTTGATTTTGTTTTCTAAAGCTACGAGGAGACTCACCAACTGTTTTGGTGAACAGAATCGTGAAGTAGTTTGGATTATCATAGCCAACGAGCTTGGCAATTTCCCATACCTTTTTCTTGGTAGAGACTAATAACCGGGTAGCTTCTCCCATTCTACGCTGGATCAAGTAGTGATAAGGAGACGTACCATAGTGTTTGGAATACATATGAATTAGATAATAGAAGTCAATGTGAAAATGATCCGCTAGTTCTTTTAACTTAATGGGTTGTCTGTAGTTAGTATCCAGATAGTCTTTAACTCTCTCCGCAAGGTTATTGCTCAGAACAATCTCGCTTGCTGTGCGCTGATGATGTGACATCCGATGAATAATGATCAATATGGCTTTTAGCACATGATGAGAGATATATTCGTACCCGTCTTCACGGATTGAAAACTCATTGAACATCGTCTGCATTAACGAACAGAGTTCCTCCGAATAGCGGTTCGAGCGAATGACAGGTTCACTGCCAGGGGAAACAACCCAATCTCTATCTGGATGGACCCCTTCATGGAAACGGAAGCCGCAATAATAGGTGGATAACGGGAACTCAGGATCCGATTTCTCTTCATGTAATGTTCCTTTGTTATAGACAAGCAGATCGCCTTGTTGAACTGAATGCTTCGTGCCGTTGATTGTGAACGAGCCTTTACCGTCTATTACATAAATAATCTCATGCAGATCGTCATGCTTGTGTGTAGGGAAGCTCCAATGGGGATGATCCGCAAGCTTACCTACGTAAATAATAGTACATTCTTGATCATCATATCGTTGGGCGGGTTCTAAGTGTGTATTCATTTAGCTTGTCTTCCCTTCATTACATCTACATACAAAATGACAACATATATCATGTTTATAAATAAGACCACAACAACCTTAATTGTCGCCTAGTCTCATCTGACAGTACAATTTGACTATTCATATGTACTATATATCGAACTAAGGGGAAGGGGAAGTATATAATTTGACATAAAATAAATATAAGAGACATAGAAAGGTCTGCAACAATCGCAACAATAGAGAGGAATAGTGAGGGCTTATTCATGACTAGAAATAGAGAAACTTTACTTATATTAACGCTTACGCTAGTGAGCTTCGTATTAGGCACGACCGAATATGTCATCGTAGGTGTATTAAAAGAAATAGAGCATGCGATGAAAGTATCGCTGGCTGCCGCTGGTGCGCTCGTGTCTGGATTTGCGATTGCCTACGCTATCGGGACACCGTTTGCGGTCGCATCTTTGTCCAAACTGTCACGCAGAAGCTCCATTCTGATCGGTTTTGGCATCGTACTCGCGTTGAATCTACTGACGGTGTTCGCCACAACATTCTATTCATTAATGGCTATTCGTATTGTATCAGCGGTCGCTTGTGGGCTTACCGTTTCGCTGTCGATCTCCATTGCTAGCGATGCAGTTCAGCAGGAGAGAAGGGGCGAAGCGATCGCTTGGATCTTAGGCGGGTTTTCTATCGCTAATGTATTTGGCGTACCACTAGGGACATTCATTGGACAGCATCTGAACTGGTGGATGACCTTTGTAGTAACTGCAGGGATCGGTGTGATACCGTTCATATTGATGTTCCGTATTCTTCCGCGGCAAACGACGACGATCACCAGTTCATTCAGTGACCAAATGGTTTTATTTATGAAACCTCGTATTCTGCTGGCCTGCTTGATTCCAGTGCTCGGTAATAGCTGTATCTTCGTGACATTTACGTACATTACTCCTTTATTGAGCCAGTCCATGGGGGTGCCTACAAGTTGGATCAGCGGTGTGCTCCTGATCTATGGAGCCTGCAGTATTTTGAGTAACTGGATCGGAGCCAAAATTGCCAAAGGCGATTTCCTACCCAAGCTTAACTGGCTTTTTATTATTCAAGCCGTTATCTTCGTAGGGCTGAGTTTAACTGTATCGAATCTGTGGCTTGGGCTAACGTTTCTATTCTTGATCGGTTGTCTGTCATCCTCGATGAGTGCCGCATCCCAACTGTATCTGTATGATGTATCTGGCGTAGTCGCGCCAAAATCTCAAGCGTTTGCATCCACATTGCTACCCGTATCGGCCAATGTTGGCATTGCGCTTGGTTCTGGAATCGGCGGGCTTGCCGTTAATCTGGGTGGCGTGAATTGGGTACCGCCGGTTGCCGTTGTGCTGGCTTTGTCAGCTTTTGTTATTACGAAAGTATGCCAGCGCTCGATTCAATTGAAGACAGATGGAGAAATGGCAACGAATGCAGCCTAAACTGACAGACCAAGATGAATGAATGTTTTGCTGCAATGAATAATAGAATAAGGTTCGCGAGAAACCATACAAATTTGCTGTTAAGCAGAGTTGTATGGTTTTCTGTTGTTCTATATCTTTTTTCTCAATAACATATGCGTCTTGATAGTAACTTTTACATTCCCATTTAGCTGACTTGTAGTAGAAAAATGCAATCTTTTGGTGAGCTTGTATGGGAGCAGATTTGATAGAATGATAAAAAGCTTTCTTGGTTCCAGCAGTAAGTTCCATGACATGAGGAGGTAAAAAGAATGAAAAAGCCAATCATCGGTGTTCTGCCATTGTATGATTCTAATAAAAAGAGTTATTGGATGCTCCCGGATTATATGTACGCTATAGAGAGTTCAGGCGGAATTCCAATGATGTTACCTCTGACGACTAACCTCGATATTATTGTAAGGCTAGCGCATGAACTTGACGGATTTTTATTCACCGGCGGACATGATCTCAATCCAGAGCTTTATCATGAAAAGGTGGAGGAGACGTGCGGGGAGCTATGTCATGAACGGGATCGAATGGAGGCACTTCTTTTTCAAAAGGTCGCCCAGCTAGATAAACCAGCCTTTGGGATTTGCCGTGGACTGCAGCTATTTAATGTAATGTTGGGCGGGTCTTTGATTCAGGATATTCCGACTGGGTTGCAGTTACCGACATCTGTTCAGCACAAGCAAAGTCCGCCGTACACGAATCTTGTCCATGAGGTACATATTGCTAATCATAATTTACTTCATGATATTCTTCAGACCCATACAATTAAAGTGAATAGTTATCATCATCAGGGCATCAAAGTTTTAGCTGATCAATTAACGGCTGTAGCCGTCGCCGAGGATGGATTAGTGGAAGCTGTAGTTATGCCTGAGCGCACATTTGTTATGGCTGTACAGTGGCATCCAGAATATAGTTTCAGTGTAGATGAGTATAGTCAAAAGTTATTCTCAAGCTTTGTGTCCTCTTGCCAGTCTCTTAGCTATGATCAGAATATCGAAGACATTATTGCCTAGATCAGTTGATTGGCGAGTATGTAAAATAAAAAAAGACCTCCAATGATTCTATCAGAGGAGGTCTTCGTATTAGGCAAGTGATGATTGATTCAGCCCATTAATCATTCATTCATTTATTTTTTTGATCCAGAATGAGAAGGTGTTTGATCACTCGCATTCAGTGTTGCAATCAGCTTCTCACCCTCCACATCCAGATTCGGCAGGATACGATCCAACCACTTAGGAAGCGTCCAGGCTTTGTCACCGAAGATCGCCATAGTGGCAGGAACAAGTCCCATACGAATGATGAAGGCATCAATCAGGATACCTACGGCCAACGTAAAACCGATCTGTTTGATCATGACATCATCTGTGAAGATGAATCCTGCGAATACAGAAACCATGATCACCGCTGCCGCTACAACAACGCGACTGACCTGATTGTATCCATGAACAACCGATTCGCGTCCTCTGTGACCATGTACATACGATTCGCGCATCGAGCTGACGAGAAACACCTGATAGTCCATGGCTAGACCATACAAAATACCTGTTACGATAATCGGCATGAAGCTCAGCAGCGGACCACCCGTATCGAAGCCAAAGAGCGAATGCAGCCAGCCCCATTGAAACACCGCGGTTGTAATACCGAATGTAGCCAGAATACTAAGCAGGAAGCCAATCGTTGCTTTGATCGGAACGATAATTGAACGGAATACAAGTAATAGAATAATGAGTGAGAGTAGAATAATAATACCTACATAAATAGGGAATACCTGTGCCAGTTTGGCCGACATATCAATGTTGACCGCTGTCAGACCTGTAACTCCAATTTTTACGTCATTCTGCTGTGCGAAACTGGCATCGGCAGAACGTAGATCATTGACTAGGTCTTTGGTGGTCACATCATTAGGGCCTGTCTTCGGAATGAGACTAAATATCGCCAGATCTTCTGTCATGCCAAGTGGCGTGACTTGAGCAACATTGTCCTGACCTTGCAGACCCATCATCAGGCTGCCAACTAGTTCAGGGGTGACCTGAGCTGAAGAGTTGTTAGGTTCTGCAACCAAAATAAGCGGACCGTTGAATCCTTCTCCGAATCCTTCGGAGATCGCATCATAACTTTGTCTTGCTGTTGTGTCCAGGTTCGCCGAGGATGCCCCAGGGATGCCCATTTCCATTTTGGTGATTGGTGTAGCAGCAAAGCCAAGGATAACGACGATGGCAATAATAGTAGCCCAACGATTTTTGATAACGAATTTAACCCATCTGTCAGCAATTCCATGATTAGCCGCTTTTGATGGCTGCGCACCTTTCTCGCGAGCTTTAGTCGAACAGATGCGTTCCCCGACAAGCCCCAGCAGAGCCGGCAACAAGGTCAACGCAACAAATACGTTAATTAGCACAGTCGCAGCCGCAACAAGAGCCATTGTAGATAAGAAGGCAAGTCCGATCACGAGCATACCGCATAGTGCAATGATAACCGTTAAACCAGCAAAGAATACGGCGCTGCCTGATGTACCGATTGCTCTTGCCGTCGCTTCTTGTGCACTCAAACGCTGATCGATAATCATTCGCCGCTGGCGATTGACGATGAATAGAGCATAATCGATGCCGACTGCCAGACCTACCATAAGAGCTAGAACGGAAGTGACACTAGGCATTTCAATGAATTTGGAGATTGAGAACGCTCCGCCTACTCCGATCGCTACCCCAAGAAGAGCTGTAATCAGAGGCAACCCTGCTGCAACAACGGAACCCAGCGTGATTAATAGAACAATAATAGCGATAACCAATCCAACGATCTCAGCCGAACCGACACCAATGGATACGGCTTTAAGCGTTTCACCCGGGAGTACGGTGATATTGGTTCCTTGCTCTACCGTCATAACGGATTGAATAACGGCATCGAATATATCCTGTGTAATGGCAGATTGTTCAATTGTGAATTGGAACTGGAATAGAGCGGTGCTGCCGTCCGAAGAGATTAATACACCAGGAACGGGAACACCTTCTACCATTAATGGTCCGTACGGAGGTGGTGTTGTGTTCCCGGATTGTGCTGCTGCACCAGCAGCTTGAGACATTTGAGACATATCTGCAGATGCACCGGCACTGCTAGCTTCTGCTGCATAATCCGCAGGATTAATGACCTGCTCTAACCCGTACACTTCACTGACACCCTTCATAATCGCACTAAGGCGTTCAGGAGTATCCAAACGTTCGTTATCGGGTGCTTTGAAAACGACACTTCCTTGGCCGCCTGAAGCGGCTGGCAGTTCTTTTGCTAACTGATCCAACACTTTCTGTGACTCTGTACCTTCAATCTTCATCTCAGAGCTGATATGTACACCATTGATGCTGATCATCGAAATGACAATGCCCAGAATCAGTACCCAGCCAATAATGAAGTATAACGGTTTGCGAAAAGCGGTTTTTCCCAATTTGTATAATAACGTAGACATTTCTCTCTTTTACACTCCTTTGAATAGATGCATATGAATGATGGGAGGCTAGAAGCCTTTTCGCAAATGATCAAAAACGGTTTCTAAAAACTGGTCAAATGTGACTGCACCTTCTTTGGTATCATCCGTCACAGCCTGACCTGGCAATAACACATTGAGTCTTCCATCAATTAATGGAAGAATTGTCCCATAGATCGAGTTGAGTAGAAGATAAGTGTAAATTTCATCGTACTTTCCATCAGACAGATCCAGCAGCGTTTCTTGCGCTTGCGTCTGCATCTGGTGCATTGCCCCGAGGTAATGTGGCTCCAGCACGGGATACGTCTTAGATAACAATAAGAGCTGATGCAATCTTCCGATTAGTTCTGTAGTAAGCTGCATTTTAATTAATTGGTAGAGGAGATCGAGTAGAGACGCGTGCTCGGGCAGCTCGGTGAGCAAATGCTCTAGTTCAGCCGTATTCTGAACCGATGTAGCTCCTCTGGCAACAGCTTCTTCCTTACAAGTGAAGTAATTGGCAAACGTTCGGCGAGAATAACCTGCTTTTTGCACAATATCTTCGACCGTAAAACCGTCGAGCCCATGTTCCAGGGTGAGTTCGAACGCAATGCTGGCAAGCGACTTTTCGGTCGCTTCTTTTTTTAGATGTCTTAAAGTTCGTTTAATCATAATCGGTCGCTTATGCGTTCATCTCCATCTCCAGCGAAGCTGGCGGAATTAGCTTATTTATCTTTTAACGTGTAAATAGAATTCCCCCTTATGTCTAATAAAATTTAGAATCGTGAGAATATAGGTGAGCAAATAATGCTGTGAAATTATCATAACAACAACTTGCACAATGTGCAAATTTACTCAATGAGCAAGTTTGTATGGTGTGAGAGATGATATGAATATCCACTTTCTGTGATGTTTTCGTAATTTATATATGCATTTCATTATGTCAGAGCAAAATTGAAGTAACGAGGATCACTCGACAGAGATGAATGAATATCCATTATTACCTCATTAATATTCGCTTCATTTAATTACAGTTTGAATTTCAGTTGCTGTGCAATTGGAAGATAGGGCTGGCTAATATGAGAGAGAGCAGAGCGAACAATATGTTGATATTGGCATTAAGTCAATGAATCGAAATAGGGGGAGTTTCAATTTAACCCTTCGGACGCAGCAGTCTCAATTGCATTTGCAGGGGTTTATCAAACTTATATTAGTAATCATGCTAGAATAGAGGTATTCGGTAGATGTTATCGAATTAGATGCTACATAAGCTTAGTTGTTGTGGGATTATTAATGTTCATGGAGGGTTAGACAGATGAGAACAGATGAATATTTTATGCATAAAGCTATTGAAATTGCACAACAAGCGCGCCAAGAAGGAAACGAACCTTTTGGTGCAATTCTGGTTAAGAATGAAGAGGTCGTGATGATTGGTGAAAATAAAATTAATACGTTGTGTGATCCGACTCATCACGCCGAAATTGGACTTATAAGAAAATTTTGTTCAGAGCATCACGTATTTGACTTAAGCGAATACACTTTGTATACGAGTTGTGAGCCATGCGTAATGTGCTCCGGAGCGATGGTGTGGTCTAATCTCGGCAAACTTGTATATAGTGTATCCCATGATCAATTGGCTGAAATTGCTGGAAGTAATATTATGATCTCATGTGAAGAAGTGTTTGCGAAAAGTCCGCAACACCCTGAGGTTGTAAAGGAATTACTCAATCGAGAAGGGCTGAAAGTATTCGAGGGTTATCAATTCGACGTATAGTTTAATAGACTCTCATAATTTATTTTTAAATATGCCTTGATTTTTTCGGAAACGTCTGATAGTGTAATACCTGTGATTTTGGAAAGTTGATTTATCAATATGAATTAGAGCTTTCCAGCAGATAAATTTGACCACTTCCACCAGGAAGTTAAGGCCATACGGACAGCCGGGTCAAACGCCGATTGGCAACTTATGTTGCCTTATTGATTGAGTTCAAAACTCAAATTTTATAAGTTGGTTACTTTACAACCAGTGCAATTGCACATCAACTTGTGAAACGGTCAATAAGAGTGGTAAAGGCGAATTATTTGCTATATAGACTCTGATCCAATATTGATATACATGAAGGAGCTTTCCGCCAAAGGAGTTCTTGTGAATTTTTTTGGTCAAGGAGTCTTCACGTCTTATTTATGATGTATATCAACAAGCAAGTGTGATGATGCGCAAATATGCGGCATTTTTCACCTTGCTTTTTTTATTGTATCAGTAGCGGGTGAACGTTGCATAATGAAACAATACAATCTGTGATGGCATGGAATCGTACAAAAAAAAACGAACCTACATATGGGGATAGGAGAATGAAAAATGGGAAAAGCACTAATCATCGGCGCCGGCGGCGTTGCTTCTGTGGCAGTACACAAATGCGTTCAAAATAGCGAAGTTTTTGAGGAGATCTGCATCGCGAGTCGTACAAAATCAAAATGTGACGAACTTAAAGCGAAGCTGGACGGCGGCAAAACAAAAATTACGACAGCACAAGTGGATGCTGACAATGTTGACGAGTTGATCGCGCTGATCAACGAAGTCAAACCGGATATCGTGATGAATCTGGCTTTGCCATATCAGGATCTGACGATCATGGATGCTTGTCTTGCAACGAAAACAAACTACATGGATACAGCGAACTATGAGCCAGAAGATACAGCGAAATTCGAATACAGCTGGCAATGGGATTACAAAGAGCGCTTTGAAAAAGCAGGCATCACTGCATTGCTCGGAAGCGGATTTGACCCTGGCGTAACTGGCGTATTCTCAGCATATGCCCTGAAACACTATTTCGATGAAATCGAATATATCGACATCCTTGACTGCAATGGCGGTGACCACGGTTACCCGTTCGCAACAAACTTTAACCCTGAGATCAACATCCGTGAAGTTTCAGCTAACGGAAGATACTGGGAAAATGGTGAATGGATCGAAACGAAGCCAATGGAAATCAAACGTGTCTACGACTTCAAAGAAGTTGGCGAAAAAGATATGTACCTGTTGTACCATGAAGAATTGGAGTCCTTGGCGAAAAACATGCCTGGTCTGAAACGTATCCGTTTCTTCATGACATTTGGTCAAAGTTATCTGACTCACTTGAAAGCATTGGAAAACGTAGGTATGACTTCCATCGAACCGATTGAATATGAAGGCAAACAAATCATTCCATTGCAATTCTTGAAAGCAGTATTGCCTGATCCAGCATCCCTTGGACCACGTACAGTGGGTAAAACGAACATCGGTTGCATTTTCAAAGGTAAAAAAGATGGTCAAGATAAAACGTACTATGTATACAACATCTGTGATCACCAAGAGTGCTTCAAAGAAGTTGGTTCCCAAGCGATCTCTTACACAACAGGCGTTCCAGCAATGATCGGTGCGGCAATGGTTATGACAGGTAAATGGAATAAACCAGGCGTATACAACGTCGAAGAGTTCAACCCAGATCCGTTCATGGAAGAACTGAACAAATGGGGTCTCCCATGGGTAGAAGACTTCAACCCGGTATTGGTTGATGAACTGCCAGAAGAAGCAAAAGAATCGGAGCTTGTTCGTTAAAATGCGGTTTGAGCAATTACCGACGCCGTGCTTTGTTGTTGACGAGAGCCTAATTGAGAAAAATCTAAAAATCCTGAACGGGGTAATGCAGCGTACAGGTGCCAAAATTGTGCTTGCACAAAAGGCGTTCTCCATGACTGCGATGTATCCTCTCATTGGAGAATACCTGAGTGGTGCGACGGCAAGTGGACTGTATGAAGCACGTTTGGGTCACGAAGAAATGGGCAAGGAAAACCATGTTTTTGCTCCAGCTTACCGTGCAGAAGAGATCGACGAGATTATTTCGATCTGTGACCACATCATTTTCAACTCATTTTCGCAGCTTGCGAAATTTAAGGATAAGGCGCTTCAGGCTGGCCGCAAGGTTGGTTTGCGTATTAACCCGGAATGTTCAACCCAAGAAGGACACGAGATCTATGATCCGTGTTCTCCGGGTTCTCGTTTTGGAGCTAAACAAGAGGATTTCCGAGCAGAACTGCTCGAAGGGGTATCAGGACTGCATTTCCACACATTGTGTCAGCAAAACTCCGATGATCTGGAGACAACGCTGAACGCAGTTGTAGAGAAGTTCGGTCAATGGCTGCCACAGATGGAATGGATTAACTTCGGTGGTGGACATCACATCACACGTGAAGACTATGACATTCCAAGATTGGAAGCTTGCATTAAGCGTATGCAGAACGACTATGGTCTAGAAGTTTATCTGGAGCCGGGAGAAGCTGTTGCTCTAAATGCAGGATATCTGGTGACTTCCGTGCTGGACTTCCACAAAAACGGCATGGATATTGCTATTCTGGATACTTCAGCTACATGTCATATGCCAGATGTACTGGAAATGCCGTATCGTCCGCCGCTGATCGGTTCAGGAGAAGTAGGCGAGAAGGCGCATCTGTATCGTCTGGGTGGACAAACCTGCCTATCTGGTGACGTCATTGGAGATTACTCATTCGATCAACCTTTGCAAGAAGGTGACCGCCTCGTATTCGAGGACATGGCGATCTACTCCATGGTAAAAACCAATACCTTCAACGGCATGCCGTTGCCAGCCATTGCAGTCAAACGAAAAGATGGCGATTGTGAAATCGTACGTGAATTCGGATACCAAGATTTCAAAACAAGATTGGCTTAATACGTTATTATATATCCTAAGTTATCACCGTTATTACTCTAGCGATGTATATTGCAATTATATAAGTAAAAAGAGCAGTTCCTAAATCACACTCTTGTGACTTGGAACTGCTCTTTTTTGTGTTACTTGTTTGAATCAACGGGTTTACTTGCTGCTCGGGTGGCATAAGGAAACATGGGGTCTTTCAGTTCAAATTCATACGTTAGTCCATTAACGATACCTACGACATATTCGCTGTCGTACAGGTCTAGTAAAAATCCGACCATCTGCTCGGCTGTATGGAACTTAGGTACACGCCCTTCATACTGGAACTGATCTAGATCAAAGGCACGTTCAGCAAACTCGGTCTCTGTAGCAGCAGGTGCGAGCACTTTGGCTTGCATGGGCACATGTTTACTTTTGAGCTCTTGTGTCAAACCTTCGGTAAAGGCGCTGACATAAAACTTGGTTGCACAATACGTTACCGCATCGGGTACAATCGTATAGCCGCCTCCGGAAGAGATGTTGATAATCTGTGTGCCTGGAGTCTCGGCATAATCCCGAACATAGAGAGTGGAGAGGATCGTAAGTGCTTCAATATTGAGATGAAGCATTTGTTCAATTTTAGGCAAGTGTTGCTCACCAACGGAGGCAAAATTGCCAAAGCCAGCATTGTTGATCCATGTTTCGATGGAATAACCGTTCAAGCTTTCATAGAAAGCATGTACATCCGAGGCAATGGATAGATCTACGGTGCGAATGACAACGTCTAACGTGTTATCGATTTCAGCAATTTTGGATTTTAACTGTTCCAACTCAGCGGTTCTGCGTGCAGCTAGAATCAGATGTTTACCACGTGCGGCAAATGCCAAAGCTGCTTCATATCCAATGCCTGAACTTGCTCCCGTAATTACGGTGTATTTCATGAGAATTCCTCCGAATCTAATTTCAGTATTTATGATTGTGATGTGACTACGAGTTGATTATACTGATTAGAGCTTACTCTAAGTCAAGCAAGAAAATGGAAAGGAGTTCAACCATGCATACCATTGGTGAAGTCGCTGAATTGCTCGGGATTAGTGCGCATACGTTGCGGTATTACGAAAAGGAGCAGATCATCATCCCACTTCGTGATGCCGGTGGAGATAGGCGATATAATGAATCTCATGTGAAGTGGCTGCAATTCGTCATCAAGTTAAAAGAAACACAAATGCCGATCGCTGTCATCAAAAAATATGCTTCGTTATTTCAAGAAGGTGAGCACACAGCTCCAGAACGTTTGAAGCTGCTGGAGAATCATAAGAGAGCCGTTGAAGATCAGATGAACAACCTTCATGCCGCGAACGAAATGCTGGAACTTAAAATTGTGGCATATCGATCATTTATCGGGAAATAATGTAATGAGCTTGGATTCAATAGATAGCGTAACATGCTTTTTTTAAATGACCTTCTATTGCCAAGAGTGTGATTTTTGTTATAGACTATTTTTTATGTTTGCTAAAATTTACGTTGTGCATTGTTCATCAAGGGGGAAATGGAATGAATCAAAACAGAATACAAAAATCGAACAAGCTGAAGATCCTCTCCAAAGTATTGTTAATCATTATCGGGGGATTTATCACGGCATATGGCTTGGAAGCCATATTGATTCCGAACAATGTCTCGGACGGTGGGGTAACCGGTCTTAGCATCGTAGGATCACAATTGTTCGGACTACCACTCGGGATGTTAATCGGGCTTATTAACATTCCTTTTGTATGGCTCGGTTATAAGCAGATCGGTAAGAGTTTTGCTTTATATTCGGTCATCGGTATTGCTTCACTTGCAGTTAGCACCAGTATGATGCACCATGTGCCAACGATTATTCAAGGCGATACTTTGCTGGTTACCGTTGTTGGCGGTATTATTATCGGTTTTGGTATGGGTCTTGCACTGCGTAATGGCGGAGCATTAGATGGAATAGACATGTTGGCTGTGTTGTTATCCCGTAAAGTCCCATTTGGAACGAGTGACCTAATCCTGTTCCTCAACATGTTTGTGTTTATCGTCGTGTCTACCGTATTCGGTCTGCAAGGGGCGATTCTGTCAGGGCTTGCGTACTTTATTGCTTCTAAAGTTATACATATCGTTGAAGAAGGCTTGAGCGGTTCCAAGACATTCAAAATTATTACGAATCAACCAGAGATTATGGTCGAAACCATTCGTGATCGTCTAGGACGTGGAGCAACATATACGGACGCATATGGTGGATACTCTAATGAGCAATTCAAAGAAATTACGTGTGTCATCAACCGGATGGAAGAGAGTAAAATTAAAGATATCATTCATGAAATTGATCCTACGGCTTTTGTAGTCGTATACGATGTAGCCGAGGTTAAAGGCGGGAATTTCAAGAAGAAGGATATTCACTAGAAAGAATCAAAAACGCGCTAGAGAGAAGAGTTCTCTCAGCGCGTTTTTTTATACAATTAGGTTTCGGTAAACACCGTTGCAAAACTGCTGTCCACACCTTCAATATACAATGGGATAGCGTATACCTTGCTAATATTAGACAGATCATGATTGAGATTCATGTCCTCAATGACGAGAATATACTTGCCATCTATCCTGTCTTTCCCTAATATCGTTTGGTGAAAAGCAACGGCTTCATCTGGATGATTAGCCGCGCCAGCTGAGATCGCGTCCAATCCAACTGCCCGCAACGAGTCGAAGACCATTAGGTAACGGGCAGCAGATGCTGCAAGACCCGGGTTATGATTGCTGTATCGGGTAGGGTCTGTTGACCGAATATTGCCAAAACCAGTGCGAATCAACACTAGATCCGAACCAGCAATTTGATGTTCATAAGGTTCAAGATCTGCTTTGGTAATAAGCTCATCATCTTGTTTGGGAATATCAAGCACGACAGGATGGTTGAAGATGAAGTTATCTAACGGGATCTCCGTTAACTTTTTGCCCTGAGGATTAAAATGCCATGGTCCGTCAATATGCGTACCGTTGTGGTTAAGGGAAGTAATAATGAACTGATTATACAGATTACCTTGATCTATACTCGACTGCTGCTGGATCTCTACCGGAGGATTACCGTTATATATGGGAGTATGCGTGCTAAGAGGATAGGACAAGAGCATTCGTGTCATCTTCCAATCGCTCCTTTATGAACCACATAATATGATCTAAATTGCAATGGCTGAAGAGGGACATGCAACCGGAACCATGTCTGATATGCTACACCATTTATCGTTTTATGCGATGAGGCTTTATTTCATGAATGATATTACACAGTAAGGTTGCATCGTAAATGTTTCATCGGTACATTTGTGCTTATTCTCTTATTTAAACTACTGTTAAAATAGTAAGAACTTACTATATGATGTGGAGTTGATTCTATTGATGAATGCATATAAAATTACTCATTTTGTTTCCATATCTGAATATGAACCGTTTCAGACGAGATTCGGTGGGCAGCCAGATTGGCTAACCTCTCCAGAGTGGCCTGTCAGTGCTTCATGGAATGATCGACCTATGAAATTTATAGGGCAGATTCGTTTAGACGAATGGTATGATGAGGTGTGTTCCATCAGGATGGCATATATTTTTATGACACAGCCTGAAGACCGACAAGACACATTTTTTGATCCGGATATTATATATCCGTATGAGGGCGAGAATGCAGTTATTATTCAGGCTGAGGGGAGTATTCCGAGCTGCATATCTATTCGAGAGCATGTAACCGGCCCAACCACTGATGAACTGTGTGTCTGGATGCCCCAGGTTAAGCAGGTAACAGAGGGACATACATCAAGCTTTGAAGAAATAGACATCGACAAATTCGGAGGTATTCCCGCATGTATTCAAGGGTCTCCAATAGAAGAACATGATCATCTATTACTTCAACTGCATACGAATTGGTTGCCTTTCTATATCAATGCTGGTGGAGCACCAACCATGTTTGTTTACCTCAAGGAAACTAAACATGAAGGTTATATTATAGTGGAGGATACCTAAGATGATGAAACGAATTCATAAACCGTATCTTTTTTTTCTGCTCTGGAACGTGCTGATGGTCGGAGGTGTACATATTTCAACTATTCAGCATGAACCGGGTAGAGGAGTTTCTGGTAACGGGAATCTGGGTCTTCTCGTTCTATTTCCATCCATACTGACATTTATTATCCTGTGTATATGGACGATGACGTTAACCAGAAGGTGGCTTAATGATCATCGTGATCGCTCGGGTCCGATGTATGCTCTGATACCTATTGTAGCTATTTTGTTGTGTGGTCTCTTTATCTTCATGGAAGTTCAATTCATTCACAATTTAGGCGAACAGCTGAACGGTTACACGAATGATCCCGATTCGGCAGTCTACCGCTTTGGCTGGGTGAACCAGTATACCAATACGCTGTATTATAACTTTCCAATCCTGCTTTTCGGATTGTCGTTCTCTATATTCATAGGCTGGATAATGGAGCGGATACTGCAAAACAGATCATGAACATTTTCTAAACTGAAATGGAGAAAAAGGATAATGAAAACGAACACATTAATGGCGGCATTGTTGTGCAGCTTAACAATTGTTGTATTGGGCTGCTCAACGGATCAACAATTCGCCTCAAACCTTACCGATGACAGAATAAAAGAACTACGTGAAGAATATCCACTTTCAGCAGGTAGTCCTGCATATGTACAGACGATAGATGTCTCCTTTGATCAAATTCTAGAGATATCCGATGCAGTAATTATAGCTGAAGTGTTGAAACAAAATGAGAATTTCCAAGCTGCTTTATCTACAGAACCGGGGACACCAGAGGGGGATCTTGCTGAGAAGGATAAGGCTCAAGGCATAGAGCCGTATCAACCAACGTTTGTTTCATATGAGGTTAAGGTACACCAGGTGATCGTGGGAGAAGAGGTTAACGAGAACATTAACTTATTTTATAATGCTGACTTCGTTGGGGTAGAACCCGATCTGAAACCTGGTATGAAAATAGTGACTTCTATCAAAGAAGGGACTGCCTTTGAACAAAAGGGGAGTTATTCTTTTACTAGATATGCGACGTATTACGTTATAGACGATAACTATGTACTATCTGCGTTCCAAGGGAACACGGAAGAGATGATAAATTTTACGAAGCAAACAGATGGGAAAACACTAAATAACTTGGTAGAGCGCATCGAAGAACTCTGGGCAAATTAGGTAGAACAAAGTCTTGCTTGAGTAAAATTTATGACTCATTCATGTTTGGAAACCTCTCGAGCCATCCATTCCAATAGAAAGAGTACGGGGAATTGGGTGGTTATATTTGCTGATTCATAGTACTCCTCATTTACATAATAGGGAATATTAATATCGGAGATTTTAGCTATAGTGGATTGGCGATTATTCGTAATACTCACAATTTTATTTTTCTCCTGCTTAATTTGCGTTAGATGGGGTAGGATGAATGGATTTTCACCTGAGGTTGATAATGCAATCGTAACACTGTTCTCTCGTATTTTGGCATGCACAGGGAACTGAGGATCATTAATATACATCGAGAACGTGCCAAGGCTTGAGAAATATCTAGCGCCATATTCCGCCATAATCCCTGAACTCCCCGTACCGATAAAAATGACACTGCTGGCTGTGGAGACCAATTGTGCTGCTGTTCTAATCTTCTCTTCCAATTCAGGATTCTGGGAACGTTCGAAAAATTCATACACAGCATGATGAGGACTTTTCAAGGTTTTTGTTGATTTTCTTTTGTGCTGAGCCAGTAACATTTTCAACTTCACTTTAAACTCCGAAAAGCCCTCACATTGGTTTTTTCTACAAAATCGCAGAATCGTTGCAGTAGAAACATGCGTCTCATCTGCCAACTCTCTAATGCGCATGTAAGCAACCTTCTCCATGTTCTGTGATATGTAGTTATATATTGATAATTCCAAGTCATTATATGAAGAGATCTGCTCGTTAGAAAACATGAAATAAACCCTCCTTTGATTCTGAAGCACGTACAAAAATGCAAGCCACCTTTCTAAATGTAATATAACGAAGTTAGAAAAACAAGGTGTTACATCAATGTAACAAAATGCGAATCTTTGTTAACTCGAACTAAATGCCACAAAGTATATATTTTGATCCTTATTATAAGTAACATGAGTTAAGAGCAAGATATACGATTATACACTGACCGAACAAAGAGCCTTCATTGAAGTAGTGGGGTTTTAAGGGTCAAACAGGTTAAACATGAAAGGGTGGAACATTAGTGAAACAAACATTTACATTTCCCGCTGATTTTCTGTGGGGAGGGTCTGTATCGGCTAACCAATTAGAAGGTGCTTATCTAGAAGACGGAAAAGGGTTATCCATTCAAGATGTTATGCCCAATGGGATCATGACGCCTCCCACAGCAGAACCGACGGATGACAATATGAAGCTGATTGGAATTGACTTCTATCACCGATACAAAGACGATATTAAATTGCTCGCCGAGATGGGTTTTAAAGTGTTCCGAACGTCGATCGCGTGGTCTAGAATTTTCCCGAAGGGCGATGAACTTGAGCCAAATGAAAAAGGGCTGCAATTTTATGATGATCTCTTTGATGAGTGCCGCAAATACGGCATTGAGCCTTTAGTTACCATTTCTCATTATGAAACTCCTCTTCACCTGTCAAGAGAATATGATGGTTGGATTAATCGTAAAATGGTTGGTTTCTATGAGCGATATGTGCGAACTATATTTACAAGATATAAAGACAAGGTGAAATACTGGTTAACATTCAATGAGATTAATTCTATTCTGGAGCATCCATTTATTAGTGGAGGGATCAGCACGCCTAAGGATCAACTGACGAAACAGGAGTTGTATCAAGCGGTTCACCACGAATTTGTTGCAAGTGCACTGGCAGTGAAGATTGGCCATGAAATTAATTCAAATTTCAAAATTGGTTGTATGGTTATCGCCATGCCGATATATCCACTGACTCCAGATCCTGATGATGTCATTCGAGTGATGGAGGCTGACCACCAGAATGCATTTTTTGCCGATGTTCATGTCCGTGGGCATTATCCGGGTTATATGAAACGTTATCTGAGAGAGAATGGCATTACGATTCATTTTGAACCTGGAGACGAAGAAATTCTGACACACACTGTCGACTTTATATCGTTTAGTTATTATCAGAGTAGTTGTGAAACTGCTGATCCAGCCAAACAAATTAAAGGTGAAGGTAACCTGATTGGCGGTGTGCCCAATCCACACTTAAAAGCAAGCGATTGGGGCTGGCAGATCGACCCTCAAGGATTGCGATACATTATGAATGCGTTCTATGATCGTTATCAGAAACCGTTGTTTATCGTAGAGAATGGATTAGGCGCCTTAGATGACTTGATCACATATGCGAACGGTGAAAAAACAGTGGAAGATGATTATCGAATTGATTATCTCAAGCAGCACTTGATTCAAGTCGCTGAGGCAATTCAAGACGGTGTTGAACTAATGGGCTATGCAACATGGGGATGTATTGATCTAGTCAGTGCAACAACGGCTCAGTTGAAGAAACGCTATGGATTCATCTATGTAGATCGTCATGATGACGGCTCAGGCACTTTAGAACGTTATCGTAAGAAGTCATTTTACTGGTACCAAGATGTGATCCAGACCAATGGCGGTAGTTTGTTCGAATAATACGTTAACAAGTGTGTTGAGTAGAATTGTTGAATGCAATCGTTAAATGCAAATCTTCATGCATAAGCTCTGCGTCCTTATGGAAAACTTATGTAGTGCGTTGAAATAAACATGATTTTATTTAGGGGAGGTAACCTCATGACTAATCAGGATCCACAACAGCTTCTGCAGCAAAAGCATGAACAGGATGAACATAAACGACAGTTCACCCAATTCTCCCGTAACATTTCAGGACATGGCGAGATGGAAGCAGGTCAAGAATTCAGTCATGACCGAGTGTCTGACGACCAGAACCGCATGAAATCTGTTGAGAACAGACGCACATAAGCCCAAAAAGCTAACAAATAAGCTGATCCTTCGGGATTGGCTTATTTGTTGTGTTATTGAGTTAAGTCCAAGGATAACCGTTCTTGGTATTGTGCTGAAAATGGTTGTTTTGCTTTTGCTGGAGTCGTATATTAATAGAGTGCGTGGAATGTGGGTGCACGTAAACCACATCGGCAATGGATCATCTATAATGATCATAGATTCTACATACAAGGACGGGGAAAATATGGACTTTAAACCGCTTGCTTCATTTATTGATCGCATCACATCCTGGAGAGTGCCGTGGGCAGAGGTGCTTGTTTTGCATCGAAATGAACCCGTTTTCCGTTATCGGAATGGGTATGCCAATCTAGAGGAGAAAACACCAATCGGGGATGGAGCGATCTTTAATCTGTATTCCATGACCAAAATCATGACCTGTGTTGCGGGGCTGCAACTGGTGGAGAGAGGCGATATGCTGTTAAGTGATCCGCTATCAGAGTACTTGCCAGAGTATGCAGACATGAAAGTGAAGAAAACGATGGCGAATGGAGAAGTTCGGCTGGAACAAGCGACCAGAGCGATAACGGTACGCGACTTGTTTACCATGACTGCTGGATTCTCATATGATGTGGGTTGCCCAAGTATTCAGGAGATCGTACAGAGTAGCAACGGAACCGTAAGCACACGTGAATTTGCGAAAGCGCTTGCCAAAGAACCATTGTTATTTGAGCCTGGAACG
Organism: Paenibacillus sp. Root52; assembly: GCF_001426865.1. Classification (GTDB taxonomy): domain Bacteria; phylum Bacillota; class Bacilli; order Paenibacillales; family Paenibacillaceae; genus Paenibacillus. The sequence continues at coordinate 245,510 of NZ_LMFO01000001.1, forward strand.
CATTGGAACTACAGTATGTGTCACGATGTGCTGGGAGCTCTGGTGGAGGTTGTTAGTGGTAAGAAGTTTGGTACGTATTTGCGAGATGCGATTACCGAACCACTCGGCATGAAAGACACGGCGTTCGATCTGAATGAAGAACAACAGCTTCGATTGATCCCGCAATATGCTTACAATGATGAGCTTGGACAAGCGGTACGTATGGATGGGAATGGATTCCGTGTAGGTACAGAGCTGGAGAGCGGTGGAGCCGGGCTGATGTCCACGGTTAGCGACTATGCTCGGTTCTTGAATGCATTGACGGGTCGAGGCACGAGTCCGGAAGGTGTGCGAATTCTCTCCCAGGCTTCGGTAGAGCTTATGCGGACAGATCATCTGAATGAAATGACCCGAGGGGACTACTCATGGGATCATATGGATGGATATGGTTATGGACTAGGTGTACGTACGCACATCTCCAAAGCAGGCAGTGGATCACTCAGTGCAATTGGTGAATTTGGATGGAGCGGTGCTGCGGGCTGTATGGCGATTATTGATCCGGATTCTGAGCTGACCGTGATGTATGCACAGCATCTGTTGAACAGTCAGGAGCCATACGTTCAGCGGCGATTACGGAATGTTGTATATTCTTGTTTGTCATAAATGATGCAAGAGCCGCGAAATTTAATTTCGCGGCTCTTATGTTATGGCTTTCGACTCGCATCCGACAGGATTCCATGCCTATTTTTTTGAGGATATATGTTGACTGTGTAGCTCGATCGTAAATTTACTGCCAACTTTTTAACAACTCCACTACATTAGTGAAATGAAGTTCAATTACATGTTCAATAAACTCATCTATCGAGATTTGTTGGGAGTCAGTAATCCAGAGACAGATTACACCAGCCAACCCTGAAGTCAGGTACTCTAAAGCAATTCTCGTTCTGAGGTTATGAGAAGGAGCAGTTTCAACTCCTGTGAGAATAATTGTCTTTAACGTTTCTTTAAGATAATTGGATAAGTTAGATTGACCATTCTGAGAGAGCATTGTTTTAAAAAATGTGAGATTAGAGTGGATTGCTTCCAATAAATTTTTTAGAACAGATGCGAGTATATCTTTAGTCAGATCATCAATCCTGTCAACGGCTATGTCTAGGCACACATTTAATTTCTCTAGATTCTCCAGATATAACTTTTCCAATAAGTCAGGCTTGTCTACATAATGCAAATAAAACGTATTTCGATTGATTAACGCTTCGTCGGCAATATCCTGAACGGTGATACGATCATACCCTTTGGCTTGTACCAGAGTCAAAAATGATTCTTTAATCGCTTTTCTAGTTTTGATAACCCGTAAATCTACCTTGCCTTTAGCCAATGCTTGACCCTCCATATTCAGAGTTAATAGTCAAATAGAGTACATGTGATGTTTATTTATCACATTAATCAATATCGACCATTGAATGGTTTAATACTAAGTTTTAAAATAAAAATCGTCAAATACAAAAAAATTCTTTCTTTCAAAAGGAGATACAAAGATTATGAAGACATTGGCGATTATTGGTGCAGGTAAAGGACTAGGGTTATCTCTGGCCAAACGTTTTGGTCAGGAAAATTTTCAGGTTGCTTTAGTCGCGCGTAATGCTGCAAAACTTCAGGAAATGGTAGATGAGTTAAAAGCTGAGGGGATCGAGGCTTCTTATTACACTGCGGATATCTATAACAAAGACCAGATTGAGCAGGCTATGATCGAAATAAAAGAGAAATATGGGTATATTGATGTGTTAGAATTTAGCCCCACAGCAGGCAATTATCCTCCAACCTCTGTACTGAATTTAACAGCAGAAAACGTAAGAGATACATTTGAAGCTTATGTTGTTAGTGCCATCCATGTTGTTAATACCGTTCTACCGAATATGTTAGCTTCCAAGAAAGGGGCATTACTATTTACTTCGGGTTTGTCTGCAATATATCCAATTCCTATGATGGGAAACATTGGTGTTGGATTTTCGGGCTTGCGCAGCTATATTTCGAATCTTCATACGGAACTGTCGTCCGAGGGCATCTTTGTAGGTCACCGATCTTTAGGTGTGTTCATTAAAGAACGGGGGACTGGTACATTTGATGATCCGGATATTATTGCCGATATGTGGTATCGAGCTTATGTAGATCAAAATGTATGGGAAGATGTGTATCCCAAAGGAATCACGCCTGAATCCATAGTTTTTTAAGATCATAAATTTTACTGAATACAACTGACCTTCCATTTAACCCGAGGATTTATCCGGAAAAAGTGCTGTATTAGCAGCTTTTTTGGGATAACAAATACACCACGTTTTTTTGTTCTTGTCCTAAAGCTGCGAACAAAAAAACGTGGTGTATTACTAATATGATGTATGCTGTGCAAATGATAAAGCTACATATTACTTAGAGTTGTGGGAATGGTTTAATGTGGAACGATGAGAGACTACCCGATTGACCATGTATATTCCGAGTGATACAAACAGTAATGCAACCAGATTTTTCAGTTCCAGAACCGATTCCCCCAGGAACAGTGCGGATAGTAATGCACCAAATACAGGAATGAGGAAGTTATACACAGATACTTTTCCAACTTTGTTGTATTTAAGAAGCAGATTCCATAGACAGAATGCCACGGAAGATAATAAGGCCAGATAGATTAGATTCGCTGTAGATGCTAGAGTAAAGTGGGTAACACTGCCGCCAAGTGATAGACCAAGCAAAGTCAGCACAACGCCTCCAACGAACAGACTAATTCCTGTAATGATCATGACATCAATAGTAGCCGTCAATCGTTTCGCGTAAATCGCGGTCACCGAGAAGACTAGAGCAGCTATGATCACGAAACCTTCGCCTGTAAGTGAGAAGGAGAATGTGAGCAGATCTGCATGAAAATTTACAATAATTACGCCGACGAAACCAAGCACGCAGCCGACGATTTTATTTTGACTTAACTTATCATTTTTATAGATAAAATGAGCCAGAACAACACTGAAGAACGTTGTTGTTGCGTTCATAATGGAGCCTTTTACGCCAGTTGTATTGGCTACCCCAACGTAGAAAAACATATATTGTAGGCCGGTTTGCAAGACTCCGAGTGCACTTAAGCTAGCCCACTCACGCCCGGTCAGCTTCAATCTCTGTTTTCTCACCGTTCTAAACAGGACTAGAAGCAATAAACCGGCTAATGTAAAGCGATATCCAGCAAATACGTATTTGGAGGCGATGTCCTCCGGCAAGATGTTAAAAGCGACATATCCAAGTTTAATGGATGGGTAAGCACTCCCCCATAACAAGCAGCATAGGCTTGCTATGAGCATGACAAACAATGGGTCTTGAAATTTACTTCGTTTCTCTGTTATCTCTCTCTCGATCACGTTCCATCTTCTCCTCGCAGTTTCATGCACATATGGTTGTACTAATCTCATATCCATCACTGACCATATCATAATTCGCACGACTTGTATTGCTAAATGTAAGTTAAGAACTATATCCGAATCAGGAGATCAAGATTGATGGCGTGAAATCATCAACACAGAACAATGTGATAAGATAAGATGAATTCTATGGAGTTTATAGTTATAGGAGGGACGTATAATGTCAGCAAACCCAATTAATGAATATTGGCAGAGGTTCGCCAAGCAAAACGAGTTAAACATGGACACGCCAAGTGCTTGGATGTTTGGAGACGGATCAAAAGCAATGGGAGATGAGTTAGGTGGATTAGTTGTTAGTGGCATGAAAACGGGAACGTGTTCTGCTCATTGTGCATATGAGCTAGAAAACGAGGAAATTCCAAAGGTAGGTCGGTACGATATTGTATTAGACGGAGATAACAATCCGTTGGCGATTATCCAAATGACTCAGATTGAAGTCGTGAAAATGAATGAAGTTACTCATGAATTTGCTCGATCTGAAGGAGAGGGTGATCTGAGTTATGCGTATTGGTATCAGGAGCATGTTAAATTTTTCACCTGGCAATTGAGCCAGTATGGGCTTACGTTTACTCCAGAGATACTGTTGGTTTGTCAGACATTTAAGGTTGTGGACGTGTATCGTGCAGGGGATTAGTTACGAAGTGAGTATGCGAATGACAGCGTTGTTAGCTTAATTGGTATGAGTCTGTATACATATCGAGCATTGAGGCGTGCAATAGTATATAGCTAGCGTTCAGTGTGTTTGCAATCATAAAGATGTTCTATAATAAGATATTCTATGATAAGCACAAAAAAAAGAACCTGATGGAATCCATCAGGTTCTTTTTGGTTATTGTATGTAAATAAATCCGGTGATATAATCGGAATACAAATTTCTGCAATGAGTTAATCTGCATAATGAACCTATCTTCTATTATTAATTTATCATGCTGATTAACTCTTGTCAAATATTTTTTTCAAAATAGGCGGATTGGAGTGAGGCTGAATGAGTTTGTTCGTTCTCGATTTTCAGGAAATGCACACAACACAGCTTATACTTGTTGGCGGTAAAGGGCTAAATCTAGGGAAGCTATCCACAGTAGAGGGAGTTCATGTTCCTGATGGATTTTGTGTGACTACACGTGCATTCCAACTAGCGCTTGAACAAAACGATACGTATCCTACTTTGCTGAAGCAACTGGCGATGCTAACTCTACAGGATCGCACAGAGATCGGTGAAGTAAGTCTGAAGCTTCATCAAACGATTATGGATACAGCAATACCTTCCGATGTAACGCAGGAAGTTATAAGCCACCTGTCTAAGCAGGGCATGGAACAAGCTTATGCGGTACGTTCTAGTGCTACTGCTGAGGATTTACCTCATGCTTCATTTGCTGGGCAACAAGATACGTACTTAAACATCATTGGACAAGACGCAATCCTTCATCACATTCGGAAATGCTGGGCGTCACTGTTTACCGAACGTGCAGTCTTTTATCGTATACAAAATGGATATAATCACACGCATGTGTATTGCTCTGTTGTCGTACAGAGAATGATATCTCCACAGGCTTCTGGAATTATGTTCACGGCTGATCCGGTCACATCCAATCGCAATGTAATATCCATCGACGCTAGTTTTGGGCTAGGAGAAGCGCTGGTCTCAGGTATAGTCTCCGCTGACAATTACAAAGTCCAAGGAGACCACATTGTCGATAAAATGATCAGCACGAAAAAGCTGGCGATCTATGGCCTAGAAGCTGGAGGAACGGAAACACGGCAGATCGAGCCTGATCAGCAGAGATACCAAACTCTTACGGATCAACAAATGATACAACTGGCACACATCGGCAGACAAATCGAGACTTATTTTGGTTGCCCACAAGATATTGAATGGTGTCTGGCTGAGGATACCTTCTATATTGTACAGAGTCGCCCCATCACGACGTTGTTCCCAATCCCTAAGGTCGATGATGCGGACAATCACGTCTATCTATCTGTGGGTCATCAGCAGATGATGACCGATGCCATCAAACCATTAGGCCTATCCTTTTACCTGTTGATTACACCTGCGCTGATGCGTAAAGCCGGAGGGCGATTATTTGTGGATATTGCACCGATGCTGTCTTCAACAGCTGGCAGGCAGACTTTATTGAATAATTTAAGCTCCGATCCACTTATTGTAGGTGCGCTCAAGACAATCATCGAGCGAGATTTTATAACCGTGCTACCCAAAGACCATGCAGCAACACCGCCTGCTAGACGTAACACAGATACACTGCCGCCATTCGAGCCAGATTCCAATATCGTGTCTGAATTGATAGGGCGAAGTCAGACTTCGATCGATAATCTACAGCATAATATTCAAGATAAATCAGGAGTAGAGTTGTTGGATTTTATTTTGGAAGATGTGCAGGATCTGAAGAAGCATTTATTTGATCCGCAAAGTACGGCTGTATTTATGGCTGCTATTAATGCGACAGCATGGATTAATGAGAACATCAATGAATGGCTAGGTGAGAAGAACGTAGCGGATACGCTCACGCAATCGGTAGAGGGCAATATTACATCTGAGATGGGTCTGGCGTTGTTGGATGTCGCGGATGTGATTCGTCCTTATCCAGATGTGATTCATTATTTGCAGCAAACAGAAGATGATAACTTTCTAGATGAACTCGTTAAGCTGGATGGAGGACAGGAAAGCCTGGATGCAATCGAGCAGTTTCTGAGCAAGTACGGCATGCGATGTGCTGGGGAAATTGATATTACAAGACCTCGTTGGAGTGAAAAGCCATTAACACTGATTCCCATGATTCTGGGTAACATCAAGAACTTTGAGCCGCAGGCGGGTAAGCATAAATTTGAGCAAGGGCTGAAGGAAGCTTTAGAGAAGGAACAAGAGTTAATAAATCGCTTGAAGCAATTACCTGACGGGGAGCAAAAAGCTCATGAAACAAAGCAAAAGATCGACCTCGTCCGCAAGTTCATCGGTTACCGCGAATATCCCAAGTACGGCATTGTCAGTCGCTATTATATTTATAAGCAGGCTCTATTGAGAGATGCTGAACGACTCGTTCATGCTGGACTTATTCAGAACGCAGAGGATATATATTATCTTGCTTATGAAGAGCTGCACGAAGTTGTTCGCACAAACCAATTGGATCAGCAGATGATTGATCAACGGAAAGAGGACTACCGATTATATGAAAAGCTTACGCCTCCGCGTGTGATGACATCTGATGGTGAGATCATTACAGGGGAGTACAATCGTGAACATCTACCCGTGGGTTCGATTGCAGGTCTACCTGTTTCTTCAGGTGTAATCGAAGGAAGAGCACGAGTCATTTTGGACATGAATGATGTCGATCTGGAGGCTGGGGATATCTTAGTGACTTCGTTTACTGATCCTGGCTGGACGCCTTTATTTGTTTCTATACAAGGTCTAGTGACAGAAGTAGGCGGACTGATGACGCATGGTGCAGTCATTGCACGTGAATATGGGTTACCCGCAGTTGTTGGTGTAGAGAATGCAACCCAATTGATCAAAGACGGGCAACGAATTCGTGTGAATGGAACAGAAGGCTACATCGAAATACTTTCTTAACCACGAGCAGGTAATGAAGTGAGGCTAGCTGCTACGTAAGCTTTGAGTTATTGTTAAGATACAAAGGGCGGATACGTATGTTCATACGTTGTTCGTCCTTTTAACTATCACTTTTCTATATATGATTAGGCTAATTCATCTTTCTTGCATCGAATAAGCAAAAATGGGATCGAAGGTTTGTTTTTCATGATTTTATTAGGCTCTTCAATTTCATAGATTTCAATTTGTCCATATGCTCCGAATTCTTCTTGAATGGCTTCATCATCATAGAAAAACATCTTAAGCCCTTCCATGATCTCATAATAATTGTGATCGAGTTGTTGTCCTTGACCATACATCGGAGCTTTTGGGGAAACGGTTGTAAATACCATGTATCCATTAGGTTTTAATTGCTTGTAACAATTTCGAATAAACTGTTCTCGTTCCTGTCTGTTCAATAGATGAATCAGCGCATAGCAAAATATACCGTCGTACAGATGCTCATCAAATGGCATGTCGGTTACAGAGCCATGAGCAATCGGGAAATCAAGTCCCTGTTGCCTTGCTAAGTGGATGGCGGTTTCGGAAATTTCAATTCCGGTGACCTGGATTCCGGCATCAATGAAGGTTTTGGCATTTCGGCCATAGCCAACACCTGGGATGAGGATGTCTTTAACGTTATTTTCGAGGAAAAACGCCTTGGTTAGAATGCTCGATTCTGTAGGTTCGAATCCCCACATCGTTTGTTTGTCCGCAAAACTGGATTCCCAGAATTCCACGGTACAACCAGCTCCTTTTCTATTATAAGTATATAAAAGACATTTGAAATCCTTAATAACTCTAATATATCTATCGTTTTTTGTAAATAGCAAATTCTATACTTAATTATGTTGCATTTACAACAAAATTGATTTAAATTGATGATACAACTTTCATAGGTTTTATTTAATTTCATTATTTTGGTAAGGAGCGATTCATCCATGAGCGTGAAAATTACAAAGTGCACTCCTAACGAAGTGCTTCAATTTCAAGCAATCAGTATCGAAACGTTCCATGATACGTTTAAAGATCAGAATTCAGATGAGAATATGAGGGAGTATTTGGAGCGAGCGTTTCATATAGACCAATTAGAAAAGGAGCTGTCTATCCGCTCTTCACAGTTCTACTTCATCTATTTCCATGAAGAGCTTGCCGGATACTTGAAAGTTAATATGAACGATGCTCAATCCGAAAGTATGGGCGAAGAAGCGATGGAGATTGAACGAATTTATGTAAAAAAAGCATTCCAGAAGCATGGGCTAGGCAAACATTTGCTCAACAAAGCGATTGAAATTGCGAACGAACAAAACAAACACAACATCTGGCTTGGTGTATGGGAGAAAAATGAGAATGCGATCGCATTCTACAAGAGAATGGGATTTGTGCAACAGGGATCCCATTCATTCTATATGGGGGATGAGAAGCAGACGGACTTTATTATGGTCAAAACACATTCCTAGACGCCTTCCGATAGTTGGATGGAGTGACGCCAAAATGAGTGGCAAATTGCCGCGAGAAATAATCGGGTGAATGAAAACCAACAGATAGAGCAATCTCAGTGACGGGACGAAGCGTGTACTTTAACAGCTTCTCGGCTTGTTTCAAACGATGCTTCATCAGTGTGCCCATAATGGTATCGCCGACTTGTTCCTTGAACAAATGAGATAATCGCGAAGGAGATAGACACACGCGCTTACCTAGATCCTCAATAAGGAGTTGTCCTGTGTATTCCTGAGTTATGATGTTGAGTACTTCCTGTACGCGTGCGTCTAACGTCTTCTGCGACTGATTCTGGCTGGCGACTAACAAAATGACTTCTTCAAGCGCATTTAAGGTGAGCTCATCTCTCAACGCAGCATCTCCGTGTAATCGATAGGAGATCACTCTCCACAAGGCTGATTCAATCGCTTGTCGGGAATGCTCGTTAAGTAGATCAAGTTGAATTAAAGGCCCGTCTGTATTGCTAGTCGGCATCCAGTCGGCCCAGCTTAGGCGGGGAATAAAGTGAGCCCATAGTTTCTCCCAGACTTCCCCTTCTTCCGTAAAGTAATCCTGGATTGTGCCAGGAGATACCATGGTTAACGTCCCCGGTGTACAGCTTAAGTACCCTTTGCCTCCATTATTAATCCATCCTTGACCTGATAGAGTATAAATAATTAACCAGTCTTTGGTTCCTTGTTCTCGATAACAAGCGTAGCCATAGGGCTGGATGTAATGATCGGATACGAGAATTCCCGGAGGGTGTGTATACTGCTGCCTCGTCAATAACATAGCAGGATCGTTAGGGTTATTAGCCATATCCTCATTCCTTTCTGAGTAGCCCTTATTCTAAAATAATATACGAGAGTTACTTAGAATAAAAGCGTTGACTAAGATGTGGAATAGGAGTGAACTGCATGTCAGAGCAACATAAGGACAAGAGAATACTTCAACTTGCAGGAGCGTGGAGATATGCGCTTGACCCAGAGGATATCGGAGAATCAGAACAGTGGTACGATTCGTATATTCCAGGTTCAGGCGAGACCGTATCACTCCCAGGCACACTGACCATTAACGGAATAGGTGAAGCTGAGAAATGGGGAGATACAATGGATCGGGAGTCGATCCGATCTCTACGTCAGCGATATCGTTACATCGGAGCAGCGTGGTACGAAACTGAAATCGACATTCCTGCGGATTGGATAGATCGACGCTTCTTTATTTTTCTTGAACGCGTAATGTTTCAATCTACCTTATGGGTAAATGGAGAATTGGCTGGGCAGCAGGATAGTCTGTCAGCACCTCATGAATATGATGTGAGTATGCTTATACAACCTGGAACAGTAAACCGGTTTACGCTTCGGATCGACAATCGGGATGTTCAGAATTTGGGTACCCATTCGAGTGCCTATACGGAAGAAACGCAAACGATATGGAATGGCGTCGTTGGACGTATCGAGCTACACGCGTTAAAGGCTTACTGGATCAACAATGTGCATATACATCCTCGTCCCGATCTGCGCTCTGTTATCGTAAAGGGCACCTGTCATAATGCAACAGATACTAAGGTTCAGTTTCGATTAAACTTAAGGGCTTCGATTAAACAGGGAACGGCTCCGCATGTAGGGGATGAGACTAAAGAGGAATTGAATGTCCTTGCTTCATCCGCTCAGAACTTTGAATATGAATACCCTATGGGTGAAGATCCTTTGTTATGGGACGAATTCACGCCCAACTTGTATGAGATGAAGGTAGAAGGAAGCATTTTATTAGATGAACATACCCCGGTTCGCATCGTAGCACATCAAACCTTTGGTTTACGCTACTTCAATCGTGAAGGCAGAATATTAAAAATGAATGGTCGGGCAGTCTTCTTGCGAGGAACCTTGGAATGCTGCATTTTCCCACATACGGGTCATCCTCCAATGGACATTGGACCATGGCAGAAGATCTTTCAGACCGCTAAGGAGTACGGGTTAAACCACATTCGGTTTCACTCTTGGTGCCCGCCGGAGGTGGCATTTGAAGCAGCGGATCAATTGGGAATATACTTACAGATTGAATCACCGATGTGGATGGATACGTGGAATATGGCCGTTGGTACGCATCCAGAGCATTATACCTACTTACCGCAAGAAGCTCGTAGAATTGTGGAAGTGTACGGCAACCACCCTTCGTTCTGCATATACAGTAATGGCAATGAACTGAATGGTGATTTTGAGCTGTTGCATCAGATGGTTGAAGAGCTGAAAGTGAACGATGATCGACGATTGTACACGCTTACCACGAATTGGGATCGACCGCTTGATCCCGCAGATGACATTTTTATTGCCCAATCGGTTGATGGGATTGGTGTTCGAGGACAATATTTTCCTGAAAAGCTAGCCTTTTCGACAGACCTTGATTTTCGAGAAGCCGTAGCGGCACGGTCTGTTCCGGTCATCTCCCATGAAGTGGGACAGTACGCGGTATATCCAGACGTGCAAGAAATACCGAAATACACGGGTGCGCTACGTCCGGTAAACCTGGAGGCAATCCACGCAGACATGGAGACACGAGGATTAGCAGAGGATATTCGCTCCTTTGTACATGGTACGTGGATGTTTGCCCTGCAATTATATCGTGATGAGATCGAGGCTGCATTGCGCACACCGTATCTTGGAGGGTTCCAGTTGTTAGACTTGCATGATTTTCCAGGACAAAGCACGGCTACGGTTGGAATTCTAAATGCATTTTGGGAATCGAAAGGCTTGACCGAGCCGCATCAATTTCGTGAATTCTGTGCACCAACAGTGTTGCTGCTTCGTATGCCGAAGCGTATCTATACTGAAACGGAACCATTCCATGCGGAGATCAATATTTCTCATTTTGCCGCAACAGATATCCCGCCATCCTCCATCCAATGGGTCATTAAGAATGGTGATGGGCACATTCTTGACCAAGGCTTATTACAAACAGATACCATCCCGAATGGGTCAGGCCAACCACTAGGAGGTATAGTATCGTTGGCACCACAGTACATCAAGAAGAGTGACAGATTAACGATTTCACTAGAAATTTTAGGTGGCGATGTGCGAAATGAATGGCCATTTTGGGTTTACGAATCCCCAGAGAAGCATCGTGAATTGCCGCAGTCGATCATGGTGAAACGAAGTCTGGATGAAGAGATGGAACAGTATCTTACAGCAGGAGGGCATGTCCTGTTTCTGGCGCAAAAAGAGAAGCTGCAACATGCGAGCCCGGGGAAGTTCTATCCCGTGTTCTGGAGTCCGGCTCATTTTGCAACGGAGGCACCGTGCGGTATTATCGCTCACACGGATCACCCTGCATTGAACGGATTACCGATCCGAGAGTATGCGGAGCATCCATGGCAAGACTTGTTGGATCAATCCGTATCACTTGTAGTGAACGAAGGGATTCCATTCAACCCAATTGTTCAGGTCATTCCCAACTTCTATCACAATCGCAAGCTGATGAATCTTGCTGAATATAACGTCGGTCAAGGCAAGGTATTGATCTGCGGCATCAACATTGAAGATGATCTGCAGCATCGACCTGTTGCAGCCCAACTTCGTACAAGTTTAATCAATTATGTGTCAGGGGAGTCGTTTGAACCCACAGTAGGGATTGAACTGCATCAGCTTCGTCAATTACTTGCTGAGAGTGAGCAATCTGCCGAGGCAGCAACCGATTCTATGATTCTAGATGATGAGCTTGCACATATGAAGGTCGCATCCAGTGATAGCGAAGGCGATCGTCATGAAGCAATGTACGGAAACGACGGTAACAGTCAGACCTATTGGCAGGCAGAAGATGATGCGCCAGGTCACTGGTGGCAGGTTGACCTGCTACATGAACACTCTATTACACGAACGAAGGTGGAGTTTCATCAGGAAGGTAACTTCCTGTATGTGATTCAGGTTTCAAGTGATGGTCAACAATGGAGCGTTGTTTCGAATCAGACCGGTCAGACATCGACTGCAATGACGCGTGTAGACCGCTTTGAGGCGAAGGGAAGGTATGTAAGAATCGTGTATAACGGATTGCCCGGCGGGGTTAGAGCGGGACACCGCGCATTCGAAGTATATGGAAGGTAGTTAGCGAGAACATGAATTCCAAGAAAGAACGTCACGCTAGGGTGTCGTTCTTTTTCTCTTAAAATGACAGTAGCACCGTAATGAGACGGCAAAATAACGAAGAGGATAACCTTAGTTAATAACTTCGTTCCGCTTCAGTAACCCCCATAATTGCTGTGCAACATCATCCGCTGATATCGGCATATGATTCAGAATCCACCATTCAATAATACCGACAAAAGCCGAGGCCATGAATTGAGTAATCAGTTCTTTGTTATAATTTAGATTAACTCCTTCCATATGGATTTGTATGCTAATATGAGTTGTCGCAAGCTCCAGCATACGGTCGCGGAATGCGGGAATCCCTTTATTCGAGAGCATGGAGAAGTAAAATGTGTGGTTCTCTTCAAAATAGCGAATGACGGGAAGAAATGAAGATTCAATGAGATCGATGGTTTCTCCATTGGTATTCGTTGTCGTTGTTACTGCGATCATCTGATTCAAGTTTTCTTCAATGCACTTGTTCAACAGATCGTACTTATCACTGTAGTGAAAGTAAACGGTCCCTCGGTTAATATTTGCTCGATCAGCAATTTCGTTGATTGTAATAACCTCAAAGTTCTTCTCAGCAATTAAAGAAACAAAGGATTGAAAGATTGCTGCCTTTGTTTTTGCAACTCTTCTGTCCATTTTGACCTCCATCAGACCAACCTCCAGATAAGATATCTAACATGTCAGCCCATTACGTTGGATATCCAACATATTGGACTAGATTAACGATTGAATAGATTCGTATAGCTCATATAATAGTCAATAAGCGTTAGTTATTCAACAAATGTTGGATTAAATAATAAGCGAACAATGACGAGAATAGAAAGGATGACCGGTAAAGATACCCTTGTAATATCGAGCGAAATGAATTGGATATAAGGGTCAGATAACAACGAATTATAGAACTTATAACCTATCCGAGGGGGAAAACAACATGTCACTGGAAATACTACAAGCAAAGTCAGACCTGAGAGATCTCATTGATTCTTACGCAACATTAACTGATGCCAAAAAGGTCTCGGAACAGATGTTATTATTTACGACAAATGCTCGATTTAAAGTGTACTTCGGAGATCAGTTGGTATCTGATGTGACTGGCACCAAACAATTAGAGGAAGAGTTCAACGGTCACGTTGCACTGGTTAAACGTTACTTTACCGCTAATGCACAGCATGTTGTGCGAGTAGATGGGGACTCAGCAACAGGGGTTGTATTTTCACAAGTGAAGATGGTGAGGGATGAGGAGGGACAAGAAGTGTTAACGGATTATAGTGTGCAATATCATGATGTATATATTCGCCAAGACGAGAAGTGGTTCATTCAGGAACGGAAGTCGCATTATATCATTGCGGAAGCAAGAGCATTACAAGGGTAAAGGATAAGGGGAAATTCCAAAATGGCAGGGTCGTGTTAAGCGCGAGCTTGTCATTTTGGCTTTAAATTCGCAGCGGTATGTGGCTTAGTTTTGAGTAAACAGATAATGATCTAGTCATTCGCAGTAAGCATGGTTTAAGACACTCACTCGACTAACTGGGATTAATTTCTAATGTTAAAATGCTTGTCAAATGAAAAAAAATATGATAATTTATGTCTGTAACCGGTTACACATAAGGAGAACAGATGATGAAAACGATCAAAGACGTAGCGAATCTGGCTGGCGTATCAGTAGCCACCGTATCAAGAGTCATTAATGACAGGGGTTATGTTCATGCGGATACTCGCAAGAAAGTGGAAGATGCCGTGAAGGCGCTTAACTTCTCCCCGAATGAAGTAGCTCGCTCATTATATAAACGTAAGTCCAAACTGATTGGCCTGTTGCTGCCCGATATTGCAAACCCTTACTTTCCACAACTTGCTCGCGGTGTAGAGGATCGGATGCAGGAGCAGGATTACAGACTGATATTCGGAAATAGTGATGAGGATGAACGGAAGGAGCAGGATTACATCCAGACGTTCATTCAGAATAACGTGGTTGGTGTAATCTCTTCAACGAACTACCCTCATTCTTCAATATATGAAAATCTGAAGATTCCTGTGGTGTTTCTCGATAGAACCTCATTAGATCGACCTTCTGTGTATGCGGACGGTAGAGAAGGGGGAAGGCTAGCAGCTAAGGAGATCATCAGACGGGGGAGCTGCAAGATAACGGTTATGCAGGGACCAACACATATTCGCCCAGCCCAAGATCGTTTCGAAGGTGCAATTGAAACCATTCGTGCGGCGGGGCTTGATTACCGGGTTATCCAGACAACCTCATTTTCGTTTAACGAGGCAGGGGTGTGGGCTGAAGAGTTATTCAAGAAATATGCCGACACGGATGGAATAATCGCCAGTAATGACATTGCTGCGATGGCCGTGCTACATGAGGCGGCGCGAATTGGAAGGAAAGTTCCTGATGATGTACAAGTCATTGGGTTTGACGATATTCCGATGAGTGGTCTATTGTCGCCAGCGTTGTCCACCATTCGGCAACCGGCATATGAGATGGGTAGAGAAGCGGCGGGATTACTTATCAAGCTTGTGGAACAAAATGCGATCGAGAATAAAAACATACAGTTGCCTGTTGGATTCATTGAGCGGGGGACAACGAGAAAGGTGAGAACAGATGGCTAAAATTTGCGTGATTGGTAGCAGTTCTATGGATTTAGTCGTTACTTCTTCAAGAAGACCAGGAGCGGGTGAAACCGTTCTTGGCGAGAGCTTCAAAACAGTCCCTGGCGGCAAAGGAGCGAATCAAGCTGTTGCTGCTGCCAGATTAGGAGCAGAGGTGTATATGATCGGGCGGGTAGGTGAAGATACTTTCGGTACAGACATTTTGAACAACTTTGAAGTAAATGGTGTTAATACGCAAAATGTGAAACCGGTTACACATTTAGAAAGTGGAACGGCTCATATCATTCTTGCGGAAGGTGATAATAGTATTGTCGTTGTTGAGGCGGCCAATCGTGAAGTCACTCCCGCATATGTCGATGAGGCGGTAGATGTTATCCGTAATGCTGATATCGTATTGATCCAACAAGAAATTCCTGAGGAAACGGTGGTTCACGTTAGTGCACTGTGCGCGAAGTTTGGAACTCCGCTGTTATTGAATCCAGCACCCGCAAGAACGATATCGCAAGAGGTCATTGACAATGCCTCCTACATTACGCCGAACGAACATGAGGCGGAAATATTGTTCCAAGGTGTCAGCCCGGCAGAGTCGCTGCGGCAGTATCCCAATAAATTGTTTATTACAGAAGGCAGCAAGGGAGTCCGTTATTATGATGGTGAAAAGGAAGTCCTTGTGCCAACGTACCAAGTGAAGGCCGTTGATACAACTGGCGCGGGAGACACATTCAATGCCGCATTTGCAGTCGCTCTGGCTGAAGGCAAGCCGTTACAAGATAGCATTCGCTTCGCTAATCGAGCGGCCTCATTGTCTGTGACCAAGTTCGGAGCGCAAGGCGGAATGCCAACGCGAGCGGAAGTGGAGGAGAGTCTGTAATGAAAAGACATGGCATACTCAATAGTCACATTTCCAAAATACTCTCGGATCTCGGTCACACGGATCTGATTGCGATTGCGGATGCCGGGCTTCCCGTACCGGAAGGAGTCCGCAAGATTGATCTAGCTCTGAAGCTGGGAACACCCAGTTTTCGTGAAGTCGTAGAGACGATTGCGGATGATATGGTCATTGAAAAGGTTATTGTGGCTGAAGAGATTCGGGAGGGAAACCCCACGGCGCTGCAATTTATGATAGACAGATTCGGAGAGGACAACGTGGCTGTTTCCGTCAGTCATGAACAATTTAAGGTGTTAACCGGGCAGGTAAAAGCAGTCATTCGCACTGGTGAAGCTACGCCTTATGCTAATTGCATTTTACAAGCAGGAGTCCATTTTGGTTAAAAAGGAGGTTGCGTTATGCATATTCAGATGCACAACATTCACAAAGCGTTTGGCACCAATCAGGTGCTAAGCGGAGTGGATTTTGAACTGCAAGAAGGTGAGGTTCACGCCCTAATGGGGGAGAACGGAGCAGGTAAATCTACACTCATGAATATTCTGATTGGTCTTCATCAGCGGGATCAAGGCACGATTACGATAGACGATAAGGAAACGTATTTCGCTACTCCGAAGGAAGCAGAGAAACTAGGCATCACATTTATTCACCAGGAGCTAAACGTCTGGCCTGAAATGACGGTGCTCGATAACCTTTTTATCGGTAAGGAGGTCACTTCCTCGTTCGGGTTGCTAAATACAAGACAAATGAAAGCGCTTGCCAAAGAGCAGTTTAGCAAGTTATCTGTGGACATTCCACTCGAACGTCCGGCGGGCGAATGCTCTGTTGGACAACAACAGATGATCGAAATTGCGAAGGCGCTTATGACAGATGCGAAGGTCATCATTATGGACGAACCAACAGCGGCACTCACAGAGCGGGAGATTCAGAAGTTGTTCGGAGTCATAACGTCACTGAAGAAAAATGGGGTATCCATCGTCTATATCTCTCACCGCATGGAGGAAATATTCACAATCTGCGACCGAATTACGATTATGCGTGATGGTAGAACCGTAGATACCCAATCGATTCCGCAGACCAGTTTTGACGAAGTCGTTCGAAAAATGGTCGGCCGAGAATTAACGGAACGTTACCCATCTCGGAATCCCTCGTATGGTGAGGTTGTTCTGGAGGTCAGAAACGCGAGCAGCAAAGGATTATTTCACGATGTGAGCTTTCATGTTAGAGCAGGTGAAATTCTAGGCTTTTCAGGACTTATGGGCTCTGGGCGAACGGAAATTATGAGAACGATCTTTGGTCTCGACACGATGGATCATGGTGAAGTGATCATACGCGGCAAAAAAGTGAACATTCGTAAACCTGTAGATGCGGTCAGACATGGTATTGGTTTTATTACGGAAGATCGCAAGGACGAGGGTCTCGTGCTCGACTTCTCTATTCGTGAAAACATGGCACTGCCGAACCTGTTCAGCTTCTCCAGCAAAGGCTTCATCTCGACTGCAAAAGAACAGGAATTCGTGGATACACTGATCAAACGATTGCAGATCAAAACACAATCTTCAGAAACTGCCGCTCGCAACCTATCTGGTGGTAATCAGCAAAAAGTGGTTATCGCTAAATGGGTCGGCATCGGTCCAAGTGTACTTATCCTGGATGAACCTACACGAGGCGTCGATGTTGGAGCGAAGCGCGAGATCTATCAGCTCATGAATGAACTGACAGACCGGGGCGTCGCCATTATCATGGTATCGTCAGAGCTACCCGAAGTGCTCGGGATGAGTGATCGAATTGCAGTTGTGCATGAAGGGCACATTAGTGGCGTGCTGTCTAAGGAAGAAGCCACTCAGGAAAATATTATGACATTGGCTACAGGGGGACAGTGATATGACAACAATGGACAACAAAACTGCCAAAAGCGGCTTCCGTTTCTCGAACGTAACACAAAAATTAGGACCGTTACTCGGCTTAATCATTCTCATTCTTATCGTTTCAATCTTAAATCCTAGCTTCTTGGAACCGCTTAATATCTTGAATCTACTGCGTCAAGTTTCGATTAATGCGCTGATTGCTTTTGGGATGACATTTGTTATTCTCACCGGCGGAATTGATCTATCGGTTGGCTCGATCCTCGCTTTATCCAGTGCTTTTGTTGCCAATATGATGTTATCTGGTTTGGATCCGATCTTGTCCATCATTATCGGGGTAGCACTTGGCGGTGTCATGGGGATGGTCAATGGTCTCATGATAACCAAAGGCAAGATGGCACCGTTTATCGCGACATTGGCAACGATGACGATATTCAGAGGATTAACGCTGGTCTACACGAACGGTAATCCAATTACCGGTCTTGGTGACAGCCTGCTGTTCCAATTGTTTGGACGTGGTTACTTGTTGGGAATTCCGGTACCAGCCATCACCATGTTGATTACGTTTATGATTCTATGGATTGTTCTGCATAAAACAGCTTTTGGTCGCAAAACGTATGCGATTGGTGGTAATGAGAAAGCCTCCATTATCTCAGGTATCAAAGTTACACGTGTTAAAGTGATGATTTATTCCTTGGCCGGTATGCTTGCAGCACTGGCAGGGGCAATTTTGACATCACGCTTGAATTCAGCACAACCAACAGCAGGTACATCCTACGAGTTGGATGCGATTGCAGCCGTTGTGCTCGGTGGTACGAGCCTATCTGGAGGTAGAGGGCGCATTGTTGGTACGTTGATTGGTGTTCTGATTATCGGTGTGCTGAATAATGGATTGAACTTGCTCGGAGTTAACTCCTTCTACCAAATGGTCGTGAAGGGCGTTGTCATTGCCATTGCAGTCCTGCTAGACCGCAAGAAAACAGCATAAGGAGAGATGCGACTATGAAAAAAATAACTTTGACACTCATAAGCATGCTAATGATTATTGTTCTGGCAGGTTGCTCCTTGGAGCCTCCGGGTTGGGCAAAGCCTGACGCAGCCGGAAATAAAGGACAAAAGAAAATTGGGTTATCCATTTCCACATTAAATAATCCATTCTTTGTATCCCTGAAGGATGGGGTCGTGGCTGAAGCTCAAAAACAGGGGATCCAAGTGATCGTCGTTGATGCACAAAACGATTCGGCGAAACAAACGAATGATGTGGACGATCTGCTTCAACAAGGCGTAGATGCATTGCTCATTAACCCTGCCGATTCTGCGGCAATCTCTACAGCGGTTCAGTCGGCGAACAGTGTAGGTGTTCCAGTGATTACACTCGACCGTTCCGCAGATAAAGGTGAAGTGGCAGCCTTGGTGGCTTCGGATAATGTCAAAGGTGGACGCATGGCAGCGGAATACTTTGTTGAACAGCTTGGTGAGGGCGCGAAAGTAATTGAGCTTGAGGGTGTACCAGGTGCTTCCGCAACACGAGAGCGGGGCAAAGGTTTCCATGAAGTGGCTGACGAGAAACTCGACGTGGTGGCGAAGCAATCAGCGGACTTTGACCGTTCCAAAGGGTTGAATGTTATGGAGAATCTGCTGCAAGGTAATCCAGATGTACAAGCGGTATTTGCCCATAACGATGAGATGGCACTTGGAGCGATTGAAGCAATTCAAAGTTCAGGTAAAGACATCCCGGTTATTGGATTCGACGGTAATGATGATGCGATCAAATCCATTCAAGACGGTAAGTTGACAGCTACGGTTGCTCAGCAGCCTGTGTTGATTGGTGGTCTGGCGGTGCAAGCAGCGCTGGATGTGCTGGACGGCAAACAGGTAAAGCAATCCATCCCAGCTGAACTGAAGCTGGTAACGAAAGAAAATGTAAATGAATAAACAGTTCTATTCTCTATATTGAAATTGAAATCATAATTAGTATTGAGATGTAGATAGATTCACCCATCGATTAAAAGTCGCATAATTGCGACTTTTTTTCTTTATTTTATTACTTAGTGGTACTTCAAGTTGAACCAACCCAACAGACTCTCCAACAAGCAATATTCTAAAATACCCTTAGTGAACACCATGAAGTCGTTGCAACAGAGCCAATGTGCAGATTTATTCATGTTCAGTTCATATCGCCGTCACGATCAGTACATCTTCTCCCATTACACTTTATTCAGTACCAACACAATGATCCTTAGACACAGAAAAACAGGAGATGATGAGATTGTCACGTAAGAAACGAACTTCGATAACGGCAATTACCTTAGTACTTGCCATGTTGTCTCCCACGTATGCCTTAGCTAGTTCGGACACGGGGAATAGCGCTAATCTTACTTTCAGATCGACGGAGAGAGCCGTCATTGAGAAAGCTAACCTTTTAACCCAGTCATATGGCACAACAAGTGTGCAGTATGCGCTTATGGATGAGGGAAAGATCGTACTCTCTGGACAAGTTGGGGTAAACGACCCCAAGGGAGAGATTCCTCTTACGGCAGATACGATGTATGGTATTGGGTCGACGAGTAAAATGATGCTTACGACTGCTGTAATGAAGCTCGTCGATGAAGGTAAGGTGAATCTGGATACACCTATCGTGAACTATATCCCGGATTTCAAAATGAAGGACAAGCGTTATCAGCAAATTACACCACGTATGTTATTGAATCATTCTTCCGGGCTTCTTGGGACGTCGAGCAATAGTGCCATCTTATTTGGAGACAACGATACGTATGCACATGACACTTTACTGGAACAACTAGCTAACCAAAACCTGAAGGCAGATCCTGGCGCCTATTCCGTGTATAGTAACGATGGTTTTACACTAGCTGAAATTCTGGTGGAGAGGGTTAGCGGTATGAGTTTTACTACTTTCATGCATCGTTACATCACCGAGCCACTGGATATGAATAATACTCGGACGCCTCAAGATCAGGTGGATCTGAGTCAAATGGCAGCAACCTATTCTGCCACGAATGCGAAACAACAACTTCCATTAGAGACCACGAATATGATCGCTTCAGGAGGTATCTACTCGACTGCGGAGGATCTAGTGAAATTTTCGAGAATTTTCACAGGACAAGTCGAAGGTATTCTCTCACGTGAATCTGTAGATGCGATGGAACAAGAAGAATACAAGAAGGGTATATGGCCAGAAGAAAGCGATTCGTCCATTGCCTATGGACTAGGTTGGGACAGTGTTAATCTGTTTCCGTTCAACGATTATGGGATCAAGGCAGTTACCAAAGGCGGTAATACCATAACGTACCATTCATCGTTAATTGTGCTTCCCGAATTCAATATGGCAGCAGCTGTAACGTCCTCGGGGGGCACGAGCACAACAGATCAACTACTTGCAACTGAACTGTTACTGGGCGCGCTGGAAGAGAAAAATATCATTCCAGAGCGAAAGCCCGAGAAATCGTTCTCCACACCTGTAACAGCAGCGATGCCGAAGGAGTTGTTGAGTCATACAGGTATATATGGCGGCGGAGCCAATTTGGTAATGAAGTTGGATGTGAAGGATAACGGACAATTAACAGTGTCCACTCCATCTGCTCCAACCAATTCAGATCAGAGATATACGTACACTGCGGATGGTTCTTTTGTTAATGACGAGGGAACGGAGAAGCTGCAATTCGTTAATGAGGACAATGGAAAAGTTTATCTATGGTCACGCTCATATAAGTCCGTACCTGGTCTTGGTCAGATTGCTTCTTCCGAATACAAGGCTGAAAAGTTAGAGACAAATGAATTACCTAACGATGTGGCAGCTGCTTGGCAGAAGCGAGAAGGCAACACATATTACTTGGTAAATGAGAAGCATACATCAACACTGTATAACATTGCTCTTCCGGTTATCCCCATTCACACCTTTAACGAATGGCCAGGATATATCTATACGAACAAAATCATTGGAGCGAACCAAGCTGTGAATCAACTCCAAATTCCTGGCTTAGCTGGTCGTGACACGATGAATTTTGAATTCTATATCGAAGATGGGGTTGAATATGTTACGGCAGGAGGAAACGTCTATGCCAGTCAAGAGGTTGTGAGACCGATCTATTCGGGAAATCAATCGAAGACAACCATTCAAGCCAATGGATATTCCAGTTGGTTTACGGTTCCAGCCTCAGCTGCTGGTAAAATGATGAAGGTCCAAATGCCTTCAAATGGTGCATTTGCTGTATACAACCAGGCAGGTATAGCTGTGAATCACACGGTGGTTAGCGGTCAGAATGAAATTGTGTTGCCTGACAACGGTAGCATTGTGTTTGCCGGTGAGCCGGGTTCGACGTTTGAAATCTCATTAAAAAAATAGCGCCTGGTTTCAGGTATGTGATCAATCAATCTGAACCTACAGAAAGTCGCGGAAACGCGGCTTTTTTTGCTGCATGGCTGCCCAATCTGGAACTTTGTCACATCCGTATTTCATGATCTCAAGTAAGGGTTGCCGTCATCTCAGATATTGCTTACGGAATTGCAGTGGAGAGATTCCCATCTTACGTTTGAAACACGCGGAGAAGTAAGGGGAGTAGCGAAAACCTACCTCTTCGGCAACACGGTCAATGGACCAATCGGTGGTCACTAGCAAACGTCTAGCACGATCGAGCCGTATCTCCTGCAAATAGTCCGAGGGGGTGCAACCGTATCTGGATTTCATGCATCGTACAATATAATTGGGGTGAAAATGTAAGGCTTCTGCGAGCATTTCATTGGTAACTTTGTTCCGGTAATGAGCCTGAATGTAGGTAGCTGCGCGTTCTGCTAAACGGGTTGCAACCGATTCGGTTTCTCTTGAGCCACTCTCTTCAAGTATGCTCAGTAGGTTGCCTAGCAGTTGCTGCTCTCTCCAAAATGTAGCGTTCGTCGGCAAAGTCAGCAGTTGCTCGACAATGTCGTACACAGCCTGAGGATCTGGGAGGCGTAGGTACTTAGGCAGTTGAAGCATGTAGGGATTTTCGAAAGGGCGTGACGCATTGAGCGCAGGACTAAGTCTTGTGTCATCCGTTGCCAGGGTGCGCTGCCTTGTTTCGTGCTCAAAATGAATCCAGTAAAATAACGTATCTTCTGCGCAGGGTTGAAACGAATAATGTTCGCCATCTGGCAAGAGCAGCAGCATATCCCCACTCAACAAGCGCCACTCTGAACCATCCTCGCCCATGAATAAGCCACCTTCAGCAACGATGAGTAGATCGTAGATGCCAAGCTTGCTTCGATGGGGATGATGATCTCCGGTACTATATGCCGTACGACCTGCGCCGAGAAAATAAGGTAATGGTGGCAATTCAAGCTCGATCATGGTGTTATCGCTCAGATGAAACACGCTCCTTATGTTGTGTTATTTTTTATAGAAAAAGGTTCATTCCTTTCCTATTAAGCTGGTTCTATCAAGCATATAATGGAGAACATAGAGAGTCAATTACTATAGGAGGCATGACGAAGTGAATACAACAAATGTACGCATTGAGGACAACTTCTGGGAAAATTATTCTGCATTAGTACGCGATACGGTCATCCCGTATCAGTGGCAAGCATTAAACGACCGTGTAGAAGGAGCGGAACCCAGTTATTCTATTCGCAATTTCCGCATCGCCGCTGGACTTGAAGAGGGAGAATTCGGAGGATGGGTGTTCCAAGATAGTGATCTATATAAATGGCTGGAAGCGGTTGCTTACACACTTCGCTCTCAGCCTGATCCGAAGCTGGAGAAGATTGCGGATGAAGCAATTGAACTAATCGGCCAAGCCCAACGAGAAGATGGATATGTGAATACGTATTTCACGATTAAGGAACCGGGCAGAGAATGGACGAATCTATATGAAGCCCACGAACTGTATTGTGCAGGACACCTAATCGAAGCTGCTGTAGCCTATGCTGAGGCAACGGGCAAACGTAGATTGCTGGATATTGCATGCCGCTTCGCTGATCTAATTGATCGTTTGTTTGGGCTGGATGCTGGTCAGAAGCAGGGATATTGCGGACATCAGGAAATTGAACTTGCGCTGGTCAAGTTGTATCATGCAACGGGAGAGCAACGGTATTTGAACCTCAGTCGTTATTTCATTGATCAACGTGGCAGTCTTCCAAGTTATTTTGAGGAGGAATGGGAGCGGCGCGGCAGAACAGGTCACTGGTCAGATGGTAAACCTAATCTCGAAATGTACCAATCCCATCTGCCTGTGCGCGAGCAGTCAACCGCAGTTGGACATTCCGTGCGTGCAGTTTATATGTACACAGCAATGGCTGATCTTGCTCGATTGACTCAAGACGCTAGCTTGAAAGCAGCTTGTGAGCGGCTATGGGAGAATACAACACGCAAGCAGATGTACATTACGGGTGGAGTCGGTTCAACCCATCGGGGAGAAGCCTTTACCTTTGACTATGACTTGCCGAATGATACGGTGTATGCAGAGACCTGTGCTTCCATCGGGCTTATATTCTGGGCACGGCGGATGCTTCAGCTTGAAGCAAAAGGTGAGTATGCGGATATTATGGAACGGGCGTTGTATAACAATGTACTTGGCAGCATGTCCCGGGATGGCAAGCACTTTTTCTATGTTAATCCACTTGAAGTATGGCCTGAGGCGAATAAGCGCAATCCGGATAAACAGCATGTTAAGCCCGTTCGTCAGGCATGGTTTGGCTGCTCTTGCTGTCCACCCAACGTAGCACGCTTGCTCAGCTCGCTGAATGATTACATTTACGATGTATCTACAGAAGAGAATGAGATTCACGTCCATTTATACATTGGTAGTCATCTGCAATTCACATCAGCAGACGGGTGTGATGTTTCCCTTCGCCAGAGATCGGAGCTGCCTTGGCAGGGCAAGGTGGAGTTTAATGTATCACTGAATGAGAATCATGCGGGTGGAACTGCTTTTGCACTGTTGCTAAGAATTCCTAACTGGCATCAGAGCGGTCAGCCTGTCCTTCGCATTAACGGCGAGGTGCAGGTATACGATGTGAAGAACGGCTATGCTCAAATCAGTCGAATCTGGAACGATAGTGATGTGGTAGAGTGGTCGATACCTGTGGAGACGAAGTTAATTGCCGCTAACCCACAGATTAGAGCCAACGCAGGCAAAGTAGCTATTCAGCGTGGACCACTTGTCTATTGCGTGGAGGAGGCAGATAACGGTGTATTGTTATCCTCACTTTCGATTGCAAATGGGACTCCATTAACTGAGCGCGAAGCTTCTGATTTACTCGGTGGCTGTATCGTCGTTGAAGGTGATGCAAGAAGGGAGAACACCTCTGGATGGTTGGCCAATGAATTGTACAAGCCACTGGCAGATGAGCCAAAGCAGGTTCGATTTACTGCGATTCCTTATTATTTGTGGGGTAACCGCGAGGCTGGGGAAATGAGTGTCTGGTTACGTAATTCATAGAAGGATGTTATAGGAGTTAGCGATTATGCATAGAACAAATGACCTCATGAATAAATAACACATAGAGATCCTTAGTCTTGGTGACTAAGGGTCTCTGTTTGTTGTTGTTCATATGATAAGATAATTAGATGCATAGAATAACTAGTGGAATCTTATTGGCGGTAATGCATGACTGCCATGTTAGATAATCATGATTAACATACCACTAGACAAGGGAGGTATGTACAGTATGAGTATGGAGAACGTATCTAGTGAAGAGCGGACTGGAGCGATCAGAGCATTTGAATCAACCATTCATAAATCAGAAAATGCATTAATAAATATGACGGAGAAGGGCACAAACACAACCTTAGTACAGAAACGGCTCACAGCGCTACGTATCGGATTAGCTATGCTTGAACATACGTGGCACGGCGAATCACATTCATACACTGATGAGGAAATACGAGAAGCTCAACATGTAATAACTGGTTTATTCCCTTCTCTGGAGACCCAGTACGCTAAAGCCAAAGTGGGCGGTGCCCAAAAAACATTGTTAGAGAGAAGAATAAGAGCCTTTGAGCTAGCTATTCAAATCATGTCAACGAAAAAGGCAGCAGACGTCTAACATCTGCCACCCTCGAATCCTCAAGCGATATGTGTTGTAATCAAGGCTTACTACATTTCTATTTCCCAGTAGATTACTTCATTCCATTCCTACTTAATTATACGTGCATGTAAAGTTAGTGAATTCAGCAACAGATCCTACCTTAGAAGCGTAGAGACCAATAAGTACACCTGTGAACCCGCCAGCCACCTCGGATGATAGATATCTGGTCTGTGCCGTTCCAAGCGAAATATCCTTACCATCATAGTTCAAAATGAAAGTATAACGATCAGGAGTGGATTGAATAGTGAGCGTAGCTTGATTGCTTACCCCCACATACTCTTCCTGTTCAATCGACTTGATATCACCAACATTCAGACGTTTAACAACGCTATATCCGTTATCGAGTTGGCGAAGAGCCAGATCATAATGATGATTTTCATCCATATAGAGCGTAATACCCGCTTCCCCTTCAGTTAATGTGACATCACAAGAGATAATGGCATTGAAATCTCTCTGACGTATGCCGATAAAAGTAGGGGACAATGGAGTGTCCAATGTGACATCTGTACCTCTTAGAATCACCTTGTTCGGAGCTAATTCATACTGCTGCTTAGCAGGGTGACGTAAATAACACCAGTCTAGATTCCAATCGGTATTTTCAAACGTATAGACGTTGCGCTCCTGTTGAACGGTTGCCTCAGAGATTCGATCGGTTTCAAAACTCGTAAGCACGGTGCCTTTATACCCCGCGGTAAACCAACCATCTTCATTAAATGTTACCGGCGTTAGAAACACTTCACGTCCAAGATGATGGTACGTCTGCCATCTTCCGATTTGACGGAAACCAAGATGAAGCATCCACCAATTGCCGTTCTCATCCTCAACAAGGTCTCCATGCCCAGCGCCTTGAAGCTCATAACCACCCAAATTACGATTGGTCAGAACAGGATTATATGGGTAAGCATCAAACGGACCTGATGGAAAATCGCCTCTCGCATAGGTAACCATATGTCCATACTCGGTTCCACCTTCTGAAGCCATGAGATAGTATGTTCCGTTTATTTTATACAGATGGGGACTCTCCAAATAGCGCCCGCCTGTACCATTCCAGATCATAAGCCCAGGAGTTAGTTTACGTCCAGTTTCGATATCAATCTCACATTGGATGATGCCTCCAACGCCGTTATCGTCGGTACCATTACTCATAAATATTGCTTTACCATCCTCAAAGTATAGATCTGGATCGATGCCACCTTGATCAACATAGATCGGATCAGACCATTCACCATAGATATCGTCCGTCCATACGTAGAAATTCTGATGCGTAGTGTCATTCGTTGTGGTCATATAGAATCGGCCATTGTTATGACGGATGGTTGGCGCAAATACGCCACCGGAGCTGTTAACCGTCTCTAATTGAATCTGGCTTGGCCGTGTTAAGCAATGTCCGATCTGTGTCCAATTGATCAAATCTTTACTTTCGAAAAGCGGAACGCCAGGAAAATATTGAAAAGAGCTACATACGAGATAATACGTGTCAGCAACTTTGCAAACGCTAGGATCAGGATAGAAACCTTTGATGACTGGATTAGTATATTTCATTTTTTAGTACACCTCGTTATAAATTCATATTTATAAGAATTCAACTTACAATAGGTAATGCTCACCGGCATAATTTGCAGTGTAAAAAGAATATTTGAGTAATCACCACATCAAAAATTAAACACCATAACAATTATATTTACAATGATTATGGTCTTGATGGAACAATGAAAATCCGTTAAATTAACATAAATAGCATTTCAATAATTGGAGCTGGGAGAAATTCTGAATGATTAGAGCTAATGGAGATTCCAAATACATGCCACTGTATGAAGCACTGGCTAGCGAAGTACGCTGGAGAATAATGACCCTTCTCTCTGAAGGAGAGATGAATGTGAAAGATCTAGCTGATGTGCTGGAGCTTAGTCCTTCCATTGTTACGATGCATGTTCGTAAATTGGAGCAAGCGGAGTTGATCGGCAGTCGTAGAGTACGACTGAACGGAGGCACACACAAAATGTGTTTTCTCAAACAAGATGCAATTGAAATTGAATTGCCTTCGGTGGGTTCATTTGCAAACATCAAAGAGCAAAGCATTTCAGTGGGTCACTATACAGCGTTCGAAGTACATCCGACCTGTGGGCTGGGAACGCATGAGAAAGAAATTGGCGTATGGGATGATCCACGCTATTTCCTTGATCCCGAGCGTGTTCACGCAGCAATTCTGTGGTTTGGTCGGGGGTATGTGGAATATAAAACACCTAATTATCTTCTGCCTGAGGATACACCCAGTGCGATTGAGATCTCAATGGAAATTGCTTCGGAGGCGCCTGGTTTAAGGGATGATTGGCCCTCGGATATCACATTTTCATTTAACGGCGTGCAGCTTGGCACATGGACTAGTCCTGCTGACTTTGGGAGAGCTGCTCGTGGAAAATACACGCCGTCATGGTGGCATAGAAACGTTAACCAATATGGCCTACTGAAGACGATTCGAGTGGATGATCAGGGCACAACAATAGATGGAGAATGGCTGTCGGATGTAGGTATCAATGATATCAAGCTGGAGGAGTTATTCTGGACGCTTCGTTTTTCCGTGGAGGAGCATGCCACAAATGTGGGCGGTTTGACGCTGTATGGAGCGGGCTTCGGTAACCACAATCAAGACATCATCATTCGTACGATACAGCCTAGAGCAGATAAGGGTTGATATACCCTTCTGAAACCACGCTATATATTCAACGTATCCGTTATTCAGGAGAAGCATGGTTAACTCGGTTAGATGAGTTGAGGCATTCTAATCCTAGTGTTGGCTTTGTGTGATCCAAACACATACATCTGTCGAATGGAGAATGATACCATGGGCGAAGATATGAGCCGTATTGGAGTATCCAGCAAGCGAGTACCAGACCTAATGAAAGCATTAGTCTATGACACGTACGGTACACCGGAAGTCTTGCGCTTGGAAGATGTAACCGTTCCGACTCCGAAGGAACATGAAGTGTTAATTGAGGTTCATGCAACGTCGATCAATTCTTGGGACTGGGATCTCCTTTTGGGTCAACCATTCGTTACACGCATCGGCGCAGTCCGCAAACCCCGTTATCCAATTCTTGGTGCAGACGTAGCAGGGACATTCGTCGCGGTTGGCGGTGCAGCGGGACAATTCCAAGTTGGTGATCGAGTGTTTGGCGATCTCTCAGCCTGTAACTGGGGTGGATTTGCGGAGTATGTGTGTGCCAGTGAAACGGCATTGACGCCTATACCTGCCGGAATCACTTATGTACAGGCCGCAGCTATCCCTCAAGCGGCAGTTCTTGCATTACAGGGTTTGCGTAATCGCGGGACTTTGCAACAGGGGCAACGAATTCTCATTAATGGGGCTGGGGGTGGAGTTGGAACATTTGCTCTCCAATATGCCAAGTTACACGGTGCAGAAGTGACCTGTGTTGATTACGGTGAGAAGCTGGAGATGTTACAGGCTTTGGGTTCGGATCACGTCATAGATTACCGGAATGAAGACTATACTGCGCAGGGAATAACGTATGACGTAATTCTTGATGTGATAGGGAATCGTAAGGTGACAGCTCTGAAACGAGCACTGCGTAGCGGCGGTCGGTATGTAATGATTGGAGGCCCGATGGGGCGAATTGTGCTGAATCTATTGTGGGCACCAATCGTTTCGAAGCTTGAAAACAAGAAAATATCAGTGCTTGTGCACAGACCCAATGCCGAAGATCAGAGTGAATGGATCGAGCTGGTTGAATCCGGGCATGTCATACCGATCATCGATCAACAGTATCCATTACGTGAAGCACCTCAGGCATTTCGTGATATGGGAGCAGGTCGTGTGAAAGGAAAAACGATCATTATCATGAAAGAATAGTCTGCTCACACTTCGATGGAAGCGAAGCTTTATTGAGTTTACATACATCCATTGGTCTGCGCATAGCTCGTCATCACAGAAGTGCCGATCTTCTCCTGCGTGATATTTTTTTGGAGGTGTTTCGGTGATAAGTAAAATAATAGATATACTCGTAGTCGCTATGTTAGCGGCTTTTTTGTTTCTCAATGAATGGGAAAGAAAATTTACAATGACCATATATTTACAAAAATTGATGCACATGCTATGTTTACTTTGAAAGCGCCATCATGAATGGGTTCATTGACAAATTTCATTATCATATCTCAAACGGAAGGGAAGATGAAAATGGAAAATTGGCTTAGAAAGGCAACCGCAATGATGCTGGCATTTGCTCTACTACTAGGATTGATGACAGCGCCCGTTCATGCAAACAATGCACTTTTCACCATCGAAGCAGAAGACGCTCAGCTCACTTCGGATCTTCAAGTAGTCACCGAGATTTACGGACAACCCAAGCCTGGATATTCAGGTAGCGGATTCGTCTGGATGCAGAATTCAGGGACGTTAACTTTTACAGTGAATGCTCCCGAAACCGGCATGTACGCGATCTCTACTCGATACATGCAGGAGCTTAGTGCGGATGGCAGAGTTCAATACTTAAACGTGAACGGTGTGACTAAGGGTTCGTATATGCTGCCGTACACGACAACATGGTCGGACTTTGACTTTGGTTTTCATAAACTGAATAAAGGCAGCAACACAATCCAGATCAAGTCTGGATGGGGATTTGCATATTTTGACACCTTTACTGTGGATCATGCGGATCTCGATCCATTGAATGTACAGCCAATTCTTACCGATCCTGAGGCAACACCAGAAACACAAATTTTAATGAATTATTTAACGGAGGTATATGGAAACCAGATTATTTCAGGTCAACAAGAGATTTATGGAGGAGGGAATGATGGAGACACAGAGCTAGAGTTCGAATGGATTTATGATCTTACTGGCAAATATCCAGCGATTCGCGGCTTCGATCTGATGAATTATAATCCGCTCTATGGTTGGGAGGATGGCACAACGGATCGGATGATTGATTGGGTTAATAACCGAGGCGGAATTGCAACAGCTTCATGGCATATCAATGTACCACGTAATTTCAATACGTATCAGCTTGGAGATTTTGTGGATTGGAAGGAAGCCACGTACAAGCCGACAGAAACCAATTTTAATACAGCCAATGCTGTTATTCCAGGGACGAAAGAATATCAATATGTAATGATGACAATCGAAGATCTGGCAGAACAACTGTTGATTCTCCAAGATAACAATGTGCCTGTTATATTCCGTCCTTATCATGAGGCTGAGGGTAACGGTGGTCTGAATGGGGAAGGTGCATGGTTCTGGTGGGCTTCCGCAGGAGCAGAGGTGTACAAAGACCTGTGGGATCTAATTTACACAGAGCTTACGGAGACGTACGATCTTCATAACTTGATTTGGACCTATAACAGCTATGTGTATAGCACATCTCCAGCTTGGTATCCTGGTGATCATCAAGTGGATCTGGTTGGATACGATAAATATAATACGATCTATAACCGGTATGACGGCTTGTCTGGAGTCCCGAATGAGGACGCTATTACTTCGATTTTCTATCAGCTTGTGGATCTGACGAATGGTAGCAAGATGGTTGCCATGACAGAGAACGACACGATTCCAAGTGTGCAAAATCTGAAAGAGGAGAGAGCAGGATGGCTGTACTTCTGCCCTTGGTATGGCGAGCACCTCATGAGCACGGCATTTAATTACCCTGCGACCTTAACTACACTTTATCAGAGTGATTATGTTATCACTTTGGATGAATTGCCGGATCTAAAGGTCACCAATCCTAACCCGAGCGCATCGATCTCTCCGGGAACCGTCGAGTTTGACAAATACACGCCTAATCAAAACGACAAATCCGTAACGGTGACTGCCAATGGGAATACGCTTACTGCTGTCCGTGCAGGCAATACTGTGCTTAACGCAACAACGGATTATACCTTTAATGGAAACACCTTGTTACTAAATAAAGCATACCTTGCCACGCTACCGGTAGGTGAGCACTCCATTGTACTGGATTTTAATCAAGGGCAAGATCCGGTGTTAAAGGTTAAAATTGTGGATTCAACGCCAAGTTCCAATGCTACTATTACACCAGTAAATGCCTCCTTTGATAAAGCAACGAACACAGCACAGGATGTTTCCGTTACCCTTAACTTAAATGGTCGTCAGCTTACAAGCATAACCAATGGAAATGCTACCCTCGAATCGGGTCAACATTATACAGCTTCCGGTTCGACGGTGGTGTTGAAACAATCCTATCTCACAACCCTGCCATTAGGTCAAAATACTTTGACTTTCCACTTTAATAGCGGAAATAGCGCTGTGTTAACCGTTAACGTTGTAGACAGTACGGTTACTGTACCACCTACCGGAGACTTGACCATTCAAGCATTTAACGGCAATACCAGTTCTTCGACCAACGGAATTTCGCCCAAGTTCAAATTAATCAACTCAGGTAATTCGGCAATAGAGTTAAGTGATGTGAAACTTCGGTATTACTATACGATTGATGGCGAAGAGGCGCAGACCTTCTGGTCCGATTGGGCAAGTGTTGGCAGTGCGAATGTAACAAGCAAATTCGTCAAATTGGCAACTCCGGTTGCCGGAGCCGATCATTATCTGGAAGTTGGCTTCGCAAGTGCAGCCGGAACGTTGAACGCAGGTCAGAGTGCAGAGATTCAAGCGCGCTTCTCCAAAAATAACTGGTCGAATTACAATCAGTCTAATGACTACTCGTTCAAGGCATCTGGCACGCAGTTTGCCAACCATGAACAGATTACTGGTTATGTAGGCGATGAGCTTGTATGGGGAATTGAACCGTAATTAGGTAGAACGAAAGGGTGGGGAAGGAGCACGTCCTTCTCTGCTCTTTTTTTGAATTGAAGTGAAGAGGCGAGAGGGAATAGTGGCAGTTCACTCAGCAGTCGGCAATGATAATCGCAGATCAGAGAGCTTCTTGACATCTATGTGATGATTCGTTACTATTTCTTGTATGACAGTAAGTACTGACATTCTATAGAAGAGAGGACAGAGAAATGTCTAGTCGTACAGACTATAGCAGCAAAGAACGATTAATGATGACTGCGATTGATTTGATCTCAAAAAAAGGTTATAAAAGCGTAACAACGATGGAAATCGCGACTACTGCTGGCTTAAGTGAGAAAACGCTGTTTCGCCAATTTGGAACCAAGCAGAACCTTTTGGAATCGGCATTCGATCAATATTATTACTCCGAAGAGATGACGAGGATCTTCAATGAAAAGCTAGTCTGGGATCTGCACACCGATTTGCTTTTGATTAGCAGAACGTATCACGAGATCATGAACCGCAATCGGAAGCTGTTTCTGATTGGGTTTAAGGAAGAGGAGCATCTACCAGGTCTTCGGGATCGCACGATTAAACATCCAAGACAGCTCTTAGAGATTATAACCGAGTATTTTAGGATCATGTATGACAAAGGGAAGCTGGTTCAAACGAATTTTGAGCATCAAGCTTTTTCATTTATGGCTTTGAATTACGGTGTGTTTATTAACAATTTGGATGAAGATGCTCGTTTTCCATCGCTCTCTTTGGATAGCATTATTACAGAAAGTGTATGGACGTTTACTAGGGCTTTAACCCCCTAGTTTTTTTAGCTCTTATATGTCAGTAAGCACTGACAGTCATTTTTACTTAAGTTTAATGAATTATTTAGCATCAACTCCGAGCTGAGTGACACATCTAGATTATAGAAATGAGGAACATATATGACTACCAATCATTCTGCTTCACAGAGCAAGGAGACGTTATTACTCCGAGTGCTTGTCTTCACCCTGATTATTTCTGTCATGAATGGCATGATGTTTAATGTGGTATTGCCGGTAATTAGCAAACAATTTCAGCTTACGGCTTCTCAATCGAGCTGGATTGTGACAGGTTATTTGATTGTATATGCAATTGGAACAGTTACTTATGGCAAGCTCACCGATAGGTACAGCATGAAGCACTTAATTACGTTTGGTCTATTATTGCTCGCGGCAGGTTCTGTGATCGGCATTGTAGCTACTCAATATTGGATGATTATTGTTGCACGGATTGTGCAAGCGGCTGGAGCTGCTGTCATTCCTGCACTTGCTATGATCATTCCGGTTCGTTACTTCTCACCTAAGAAGCGGGGTCAAGCCCTGGGAACCTCTGCCATTGGTATTGCTCTTGGATCTGCGCTAGGGCCTATTGTAGCCGGATTGATATCAAGTGTCTTAAGCTGGCAGTTTCTATTTGCTATTCCGTTGCTTTCGCTTGCAACACTACCCTTTTATCGAAAGTACCTGGATGACGACAGAGGAGTCAGTGAAAAAATGGATTATATCGGGGGATTAACATTAGCGGGGACAGTTGCTGCATGGTTACTCTCGTTGACTCAATCCAACCTATGGTTCTTATTGACAGGCATCATGTTCTTGATCTTGTTCATCTTACGAATTCGTTACGCTGAAGCACCATTCGTCAAGCCAGCCGTATTCCACAACAAACCTTATGCCATAGGAATGGGCATTGCATTCGTGCTGGTCGCCATTGGTTTTGGCATTCCATTTATAACGCCACAATTACTAGCACAAGTACATGGCTTCTCACCAGCTCTAACTGGAATGATCATGCTTCCATCCGCGCTCGTTGCTGCTCTTCTAGGACGTAAAGGCGGGAAGCTCGCCGATGAGAAAGGCAATCCTTTTCTGTTATATACGGCTTCTGTACTACTCATCATCGGTTTCATTTGCTTATCCTTTGTTATCAGTGCGTCACCGATTTGGATTGCTGTATTTCTGATCTTAGCAGTGTTAGGTCAATCGTACATGCAGATCGCGATGTCCAATACGATTGCACAGACACTTCCCAAGGAGCACATCGGCATCGGAATGGGATTGTTATCTATGTTCAATTTCATCGCGGCATCTGTATCTACCGCAGCTCTTGGCAAGGTGCTTGATCGGGGTGCAACTTCTGTTCATTTGAATCCTTGGATAGAAGTGAAGAGTGCTTTCGTGTATAGTAACATTTTTGTCGTGCTCGCCTTGTGTGTCGCTGCGATGCTGCTGTTTTATGTGCTGCAATATGGACGTAAACCCGTCGTAGACCTCCAGGTCAGACAGAACAGTTAACAGAATGGGGGGGGACAGTCTCGAATTATTCGGACTGAAACCCCCATGTTTCACCGCTTCCAATATCAAGGGTATGTCCATTCACGATAACCGTATGGTCGTTGTGCCATTGTAGCTCTACTTGATCCATCTTACTCTCCCAATACACCGCTTTTCTGAACCACAGTGCTCCTTGTAACTCCCCTACAATACCGAAGCTTCCCATGGCTCCCGCATCCGTTTTATAAAAGTTAATTGTATAGTGCTGGTCAGGAGATTGTGTCGTAGTAAGTAGTACTTTGGCTCCTGAGAAGATGGATGTAAGTGTCACGACAAAAAGCAGGATGGAGACTAATATGAATGAGAGGATCGTCGAGATCCAGCTTCTGATCTTGGCGAACAAAGTTGATGTGTCCATAAAACTTATGATGGAAAGGATGAACGTCAGAATAGAGAGAATCACCATGACATAACCAGGTGGAGCAATCATCCACATATGATGGATACTTGAATACAAGGTATACAACGAAATAGAGTACAACAAAAGGATAAGAACTAGTGCAATCCAGCTTATTTTTTTAACGATGATGAAGTCTCCTTTCGCACATGCTAGATTCAGATTACAGTTTTTCAGAGCCAGCTTACTCACTTTATGTATCTATCTCTTTCTAATACACCTTGTATTATAAGGGTTGTTTGGGAAAAATGTCCACGATATCACCTTTTATTAAGTTTCATCATTCCTAGTTAGAGCATATTCCAGCAGGAACTCCTCATGCTCCAATCTGTCAATAACAAAAAGATGATCCCTGTGTAGTACATTGCGTACAGAGATCATCTTAGGTAATTCATTTGATCGTTCTCTAGAAGTGAAGAGATTAATATTAATTAAAACCGATAGAGGCGTACACCATGCACTGGAATGGTTGTGCGTAAAGTGTTCCCGTTTAACTCAGCTGAAGTTCCACTCCATAGCTCAGTACCTTCTGTAATGCCAGAAAGGTCGATCTCTTCAAGGTTCAAATCTAATGAAAGAGGCTTCTCACCAACATTGAAAATTGCAGCATAGGAGGAGCCTTCAGCATTCTGTGCAGTCCAGACGATCAGATCATCACGGCGCAGCGCTTCTCTCGCACCATAGCTGTCGCGATGCATACGCAGAACTTCACGGTTGGTTAGTAGCGAGAGCGTCCATTCATCGTTGTCTCGTAGTTCACCGCCGAAGATGAGTGGGGAGCGGAAAATACTCCATAACGACATCATCGTCAACTGTTCATCCTGCGTGAATCGAGTCCAACGGTCGGCTCCGCCACCGTCAACAGAACGGATGCCGATGTGACCCAGTGGCAGCATATCACAGTCTGGCCAGCAACCTTCCTTAGGAATACCCTGCCAGGTTCTGCAACGGTCAAACATATCTAGCAGCAGCGGCCATAGATCCCAGAAGTCATCCGTGACTCGCCACATATTAGCATGTTCAGCGAAATGTTCAGCGTACTCTACTGGAGCAGGCCCAGGAGAGAGGCTCAGAACCATGGGGCGCCCAGAGCGTTCAATCGCTTTGGCGATCATCTCAATCTCTGGCTGATGTGTATCATAAAGTCTCGAAGCGGCAATATCATCTACTTTTACCAGATCAACACCCCATTGCGCATACAATTCAAAGAGCGAGTCGTAATACGCCTGTGCACCTTCCTTAGTGGAATCTACTCCGTACATATCTGTATTCCACGGACAAATGGAGTTCGGATGTGCAATATCACGCGCAGTCGCAGTTGTGCCAAGGATCGGTGTAGCTGCGTGTGCAGCTTGTCTTGGAATGCCGCGCATGATATGGATGCCAAATTGAAGCCCTAGGCTATGTACATAATCGGCTAATGGTTTGAATCCTTGCCCATTCGCAGCAGAGGGAAACCGATTCTCAGCAGGCATCAGACGGGAGTATTCGTCCATAACTAATGGAACGAAAGCGCGGTATTGAGACGAGTTAGCGAAAGGTTCGTACCACTGAATATCGACCGTAATATAGCTCCAGCCAAAGTCTTTGAGATGCTCTGCCATGTATTCGGCGTTGCCGCGAATTTCGTCTTCTGTAACGGCTGCGCCATAACAATCCCAGCTATTCCACCCGAGAGGTGGAGTTGGGGCTACAAGTTTATGATTCATCATCATGCTCCTTTACTGATTCTTTATTGCTCTCTTACAATTATCATAGTATAGGAGAATATCAATAATCTACAGTAATCTAGATGAACGAATAGCAATATATTGCGGTCAGTCGAAGAACAATTTACGATAAACCAGACTTTCTCCTCCACTGCGAAAATCGCCGGGTGTAATGCCAGTTAAACTCCGAAATGCTTTGATAAAGTAGCTTCCACTGGAATATCCAACACGCTCTGCGATCGTTTCAACACTTAAGTTTGTGCCACGAAGCAACTCCATCGCCTTCTCGGTACGGATGCGAGTCAAATAAGCTCCAGGAGTTAAACCTGTGGTGGAGGAAAAGCGGCGAATGAAGTGATATTTAGAGAGAGAAACAAACTCGGACAGTTGATCCATACTGATCATCCTAGAATAGTTGTTTTCAATAAAATCAACGGCTTGTTGGATAGGTTCTGACCAGATTTCCCTGTTCTGCAGAGTTGTTTTCTGTAACCTAACCAATTCAGTCATGAATTGATAGACACACGAGGACGCCATTAGCGGATCTGTAATTCTGCCTGCTGCTGCATCGGTTACCATCATTCGCAACAAGCGAATCGGAACACATTCATAAGGAAGATCGGGGATCTCTCCTGATTCACGAAGGAATTTTCGCCAGTGGGGCAGTACAAGATTAGGTCTGAACAACAAAAATATGAATTCCCACGGTTCTTGCGATTCCGGAGGATAATAATAGCGATGTGAACTCGGGATTTCGGCTAAAAATGCTTGTCCTGCGGTGACACGATGAACGCGACCTTGTGACTCAAATATACCTTCGCCGGAGATTGTATACTGGAATAGAAGCAAAGGTCCATCTGTACGCTCCAATCCGTCCCAGTGGTAAGAAGCATCGGTTATTGAATCAGACCCTACTGCAAATAGAACGCAAAGTTGTAGATCGGTATCCTCAGCGAACCGAAAGCCATAGGTACCCCTGGGTATGTTCATAAATACTTCCTCCTCGTTTAGCTGTCATGATTGAGTTTACGGAACAGTGGTTCATTGATCGTTCTATTATATCGTATCAAGTTTAAGGAACAACCAAACGAACGAATGAATATTTTTAATGACCACTTTACATACTACACAGGTAATAAAAACGACATTTAGGAGGTTTTACCTTGAATCAATTTTCACAAACTCAACAAATCACGCAGCTAGCTCAACAGCTCACTCAACAAACGCAACAAGCATCCATGCAATATCAACAGCTTTTGAGACAAGAGCAGAGCAATGCTGAACAATTGAACCAAATCGCACAGCGGGAGCAGCAAGCAGCTCATATCATTCAAACAGCTCTTCAAGGACATCAAACGGCGATCCAACAATTACAACAAATTGCAAACATTGCACAACAAATTGCACATACAGCAACTCAGAATGTATCTCACATAGAACAACCTTATAACAATCCACTGATTGGTTCTCCTGCTTCAACCTATGGAAACTTCAGCAACCAGAATCGTCAGTAGGATATTGGCATTAGCAAAAAGGAATGAAGCAAAAAAAGGAACCCATAATGTGGGTTCCTTTTTAGTGTGTTACATGCTCGATAAGTCAGTAATTACTCGAGCATCTTAAGCATTTAAATCATGCAAGCCAGGACTATGCTCGTTAGGAAGCTCTGGCATATAAGGCAATGGAAAACCTTGTGGTGGCTCCGTGACTTGCAGCTCACCGCCATTCCGACTTGGGGATTGTCCGCTGTATATTTCAGCAATCCGTGTCTGGTCTAAGCGGAAGTTAAATTGTGCATTATGGTAACCGAGATCAACGTACTTCTGGCATTCCGGATACTTGTTAATATCGTAGTTGGGAACAGGGAACAATTTTCCCCAATTGACGCCAAGTGTTTCAAGAGCCTTCGCAAATGCATTTTGATGAGCGTTATCACGAACGATCAGGAAACCTAACGTTTCACGGAACGCTTTGTTAGTGCTCATTTCGTAGATTCTTGTTTTTTGCAGTACACCTGTTAACTCCAATACAACGTTATCCAGCAAATTACTAACGAGGTTGCCGTGATCATATACATAATTGCCAAGCCACGGATTCCCTCCAGCATCTACGGGCAGTGAGCTCTGTGCGCCCATAATGTAATGATGAGGATTGGCATGTTTGATTGCTTCGTCCAGCGGAGCACCGTCGATGCCAGCTTGACCGGCACCTTCGGCACCTGCACCAGTCAACAACTGATTAATCGTTTGTTGCACCAATTCAATATGACTTAATTCCTCCAGAAATACACCCCGAAGGAGATCTCTATACTGTGTCGCTTGGCCACGGAAATTACTGCTCTGGAAAAAAAACTGCATCATCGTCCGCATTTCGCCGAATTGACCGCCAAGTGTTTCTTGCAGCACTTTTGCTGCAGCCGGGTCGGGTTTGTCCGGAACTATCATATTAATTAGGTCTTCTCTATAGAAAAACATGGTTGTCCTCCAATCAAGTAAGTGACAGGGTTAGTCTCTTCCTTCCTTCTCAATTTATGTGAAAGGATCCACTAACAAAGTTTGGTTACTTGATTATGAATATTATTTTGCTCTAAGGCAGACGATATCTCGGGTAAAAAACGATCACATGATCTGGAGGGGAAATAAAAAATGGGTATTTTGAGTGGTAATCCGAAAAACGAGCCGATGCACTACGGAGAAATTTTCAGTGTGTGGGAATGTTCGATGATGGCAAAAGGTGCAGTGTCCTGTTATCAGGCTTATTTGAATCATGCGGGTGACAAGGATCTGAAAAAAATACTGGATGATCTATTGGATCAAGCCAAACTTGAAATTAAAGAATGCGATACATTACTTACGGAGAATGGTATTGCACCTGCGCCAACATTGCCGGAAAGACCTCCCGTTAAGTTGGAAGATATTCCGGCTGGAGCTAGATTTACAGACCCTGAAATTGCCGCTAAAGTGGCAGCAGATACGTCTTTGGGGTTAGTTGCGGCGAGTCAAGTGATAGGTCAATCCATTCGGGAAGATATCGGAGCTTTGTTTGCCAAATATCATGTAACAAAAACAGCACTAGGTGTGCGGATTCTGCAAATGAACAAAGAGAAGGGCTGGCTCATTCCGCCACCACTTCAGGTGAAAAGACCCGATTCGGACGAGGCTTAAGTAAATCCTTCGAAAAGTCGCTGTGAAGCGGCTTTTTGTTTTTTTATAGTATGCATTTGCATCTGCTCATCATTTACGGAAGCTTGATTTTATTTTGTCCAATATACTACTCTGTTGAAGAATCTGCACTTTTGATACTGGAAGGAATATGATGCTCGCCCCATTTCACAATCGATTCAATTAATGGCACCAAATGCTGCCCAGAGGATGTTAGTGAATACTCAACTCTAGGCGGAACTTCATTATATTGTTCTCTGTGAACAATGCCATAATCAATGAGGTCTTTCAAACAATTCGTAAGCATTGTACCCGTTATGCCGTGCAGTCTTCTTTTTAATTCATTGTAACGGATGGTTTCATTCTCACTAAGAATCGCTAGTATTGGCAAATTCCACTTGCCTCCAATTACCTGAAATGCATAGGTTGCTGGACATAGTTGATCCAGATTGAAGTCATATTTCACTTGATAACCTCCATTAGTATACTTTTTTATACTTAGTAAGAAAAATAATAGTACTTGTTGTCAGGACTGCAACTATTATAATCATACTAGAAAGAGCAATCAAATCATGTTTCAAGCTCCGAGAATTCGAAAGGTGTGATTACGAATGGCAGTTAGACCTATGATGTGTGACTTAGCGACAGGCGTATGTGGCCCTGGTGATGAAGATATGATGCAAGAGGTGGATCTTAATCCATCGGAGAAGAAGATTACTTTATATTACGCGACAGATCCAATCTGTTCGCACTGTTGGGCACTTGAGCCTGTACTGAATCGTTTTGTAGAGCAGTATGGTCAGTTCGTTGATGTACGAATCATGATGGGAGGGTTGCTGGCGAGCTGGCAAGGTTTCTCAGATGGAGCGAACGGAATTCAGAAGCCTTCTGATGTTGCTGGTCATTGGAGAGAAGTGGGTGAACATTCTCGGATGCCGATTGATGGCTCAGTGTGGCACACCGATCCGATCCTTTCATCCTATCCTCCATCACGTGTGTTCAAGATCATTCAACATACACATAAGGGTAAGGAAGAGAAATTCTTAAGACGAGCGCGTGAAGAGGTGTTTGTATTCAATCGGAATATTGGTGATGAGCAAGTGCTTATGGATATAGTGAACCAGCTCGGCTTAGATGGCAAACAAATTGTGGAAGAGGCCAGTCAGCAGTCCGCACAGGATCTGTTGGAAGAAGATTTTGAGATGGTAGCGCGCCTGGGTGTTAGAGGTTTTCCATCCATTGTGATGGTGAATGAAGAGAACAAAGGCATCAAAGTAGTCGGTGCACGCTCTCTGGACACGTATGTACAAGCGCTTCAGCAGATCACAGCGCGTGAAGTTACGCCTAGAGCCATTCCAAGCTTATCTAACAAGTTGAAAGAGACACACATGCTCTTCTCCAAAGAGATTGAAGTGATGTACGATCTGGAGCAACATGCGGTAGAGGCATTTATCACATCTGAACTGGCTCCGAATACCTATGAAACGCAACTGATTCTGGATGAGCTCTACGTGGTGCAACGATAATATAGAAGGAATCCACTTCTGCATATGAAAACGACTATAAATAAATCGACGTCTAGTTGTCGGTTTATTTTTTTGTCTGCGAATGAAATGCATCGTCACAATACCTTTGATTCTATGAATTGAAGGATTTGATTTATCGTACACAACTGGGTAAGATTAGACTCATTGTCATTGCCGACAGAATGCAAGATTACCCAAAGGAGAAATGAACATGTTTTTTAGAAAAATAGGTTATACGTTGTTAATTATCTTGGCTGCACTGGTGTTCTCAGGTTGTACCCCGCAGTCGATTCTGGATCAGACTACGACTACGGCTTCACAGGATATGGGATTTGATGAGGTCGCCAAGTATATATCGGAGCACACTGCGCTTCCGCCGAACTACATTACGAAGAAAGAGGCCAGAGCATTGGGCTGGGAACCAAGCGAAGGGAATTTGCAAGAAGTTGCTCCAGGCAAAAGCATCGGCGGGGATGTGTTTAGAAATCGAGAAGGCTTGTTACCGAATAAGAAAGGCCGAACGTGGTATGAAGCTGACATCCATTATTCAGGTGGAAGACGTGGAAGTGATCGAATCTTATATTCAAACGACGGACTAATCTATAAGACAACAGACCATTATGAATCATTTGAGCAGTTAAAATAGCGGAGGGTATTATGAATATCATTCAGATTGATGGAGAGCAATTACTTGCGAGAGATGAACTGCATGCCATGCTTCAGGCGAAGCTTGAATTGGGTGAACACTACGGACGTAATTTAGACGCGCTGTGGGACTGCTTAACAGGGGAAGTGAGCATGCCGCTCACCATCCAGTGGTTTCATTTCGAGAAGAGTAAACAGGTGCTAGGAGGATACGCTGACCAAGTCATTGATCTGATGCGCGAGGTAGAAGAGGAGATCGAAGGATTCACATTGGAATTGAAGTAGCGTATCATTCCACAGCTAAGCAATATAGATGTATTGTTACAAGGCG
This sequence comes from Paenibacillus sp. Root52, assembly GCF_001426865.1. Classification (GTDB taxonomy): domain Bacteria; phylum Bacillota; class Bacilli; order Paenibacillales; family Paenibacillaceae; genus Paenibacillus. The sequence continues at coordinate 288,498 of NZ_LMFO01000001.1, forward strand.
ATGGGCGACCATCGTCTTTTTTATATGTTTAGTGAGTGAGCAGTAGCTTGTTCTGTTGAGTGAGTTCGAGCGAAATGTCTAGATCATGCTAGACTTGTGGCTTGAAAATCAAGGTTTGGAACAATGTAGACGTTTAGTATAAATTTAAGTGCGTAATTTGAAAGCGCATTCTCAATGATGGACTGACCGTTGTTTTCAATATTCTATGGAGGGGGCATAAAAAAATGAGAGCCGTTTCAAAAACATTGGGAGCATGTCTTGTCGCTAGTTGTATCCTGATTACCACGGGGTGTGGGGATTCTACAGATCAATCCGATTCAAGCAGCAGCGATCTGGATAGCCCAATAACGTTTAGCTTCTTTGGAGCAGATGCAAGTCCCAACTGGAACCATATGCAGGATGCGGTAGGAAAAAAGATTACTGAAGAGACCGGAGTAACCATCGATGCTGACTTCGATATTTCAAGCGGAGGCGGGAATGATCGTATTTCCTTGATGGCTGCTAGTGGCGATTACCCAGACCTTATCTTCCCCAAAGGCAACTTGTCCAGATTGGTTGATGCTGGGGCAATGATTGATTTGACGGATCTGATCGAAGAACACGCACCTAACTTGAAAAAAGTATATGGTGAGCATTTCAATCGACTGAAATACAGCAATGATGACCCTTCAATCTATTGGCTTCCAACCAATGGAGCGGTTGACCAGATCTATTTTGATGCAACGAACGGGGCGGCTATTCAGCACCGCGTGGTGAAGGAACTTGGATATCCTGAGATCAAAACGTTAGAAGACTATGAGAACGTGCTAAGACAATATTATGAAAAGCATCCTACCACAGAAGACGGTCAGCCAACGATTCCGTTGACACTTAGCGCAGATGGCTGGAGAAGGATGATTACAGTAACTGATCCTGCGGCGATGTCTACGGGTATCCCTGGCGATGGGGAGTATTATATTAATCCGGATACGTATGAGGCGATTCTGCACTATAAACGACCGGAGGAGAAAAAATATTTTGAATGGCTGAACAAAATGTATAATGAAGGTTTGTTGGATAAAGACAGTTTTGTCCAAAAGGATGATCAATATAAATCCAAAATCGCCAGTGGACGTGTCTTGTCATTGCTTGATCCGAACTGGGGTTTCAGCGATGCTGAGAATGCATTGAAAAGTGCTGGCAAAGACGATATGACATATGGATATTATCCGGTTACGCTTGACGAGAGTTTCCAGCGCAACGATTTTCAAGATATCGGTTTTGACGGCTATGGGATCGGTATTACAGTGGATTGTGAAGATCCGGTTCGAGCCATCAAATTTTTGGACTGGATGTCTTCTGAAGAAGGGCAAATTCTCAGAAACTGGGGCGTTGAAGGCGAGCATTATGTCGTAGAAGATGGTGTTCGTAACATTCCAGCAGACGTACAGGAACAGAAGAACAAAGATAACAATACGTTCTCCAAAGAATCGGGCGTTGGATTATATTATATTTTCGGTGCACATTACGGCGATGGTGTGAAAGATTCAACGGATAACTACTACACAACCAATTATCCTGAACAGATTCAACAAGGCTATTCGGAAGTGGAGAAAGAAGCTTTGAAAGGATACGGGATCACAACGTGGAAGGATCTATTTCCTTCCGAAGAAGAGTTCCCGGTAAAAGAATGGGGGGCGGCTTACAATATGCCGATTCCTACGGACAGTGCGGATTATACGGTTGCGTACCAAAAAACGCAGGATATTGTCCAGAAGCGAATTGCAGAAGCCATCACCGCTTCACCGGATGCCTTTAGCCGCATATATGATGATATGCTGACTGAGATTGACAATGCGGGAGCAGTAGCGATGGAGCAGCAGTATACGGAGTGGATTAAAGACCGCGTTCGATTGTGGACGGGAAAAGAAATTCAATAGTAAAAATAAAATCGCATGTATCCATCTAATGATGATTGATGATTGTTGAATAGTATTAATGGATTAAATCCCCCAAAAACATCGAGTTCATATCCTTGACTCGATGTTTTTGGGCTATTCTACATACCACTTCGCAAACCTCGCAGGCGACAGCTCGTTTCGTACAAGATTGCAGCCATTTACGAATTGGATGAAGAACTCACAGCAGACCTGAACGTATCTTGTCGTTTCTTGATATATTTACCTGGAGAGATGCCAACTAATTTGGTAAAACTCCGAATAAAATTGGCGTAATCACTAAAGCCCGATTGAAAGCACGTATCTGTAATGCTCATCCCTTCAGAAAGGTGGAATTTGGCAAGCTCAATACGCCGACCTAGAATGTAGGAGCGGAGAGTTAGTCCGGTGTGCTTTTTAAACTGGCGACTGATGGAAGTGCTGTTCATATAGAACTCTTCGGCAAGTTTGCCAAGCGTAATATCTTGCGTGATATGCTCTTCAATGTACTCCATGGTGTTACGTACCAGTTCTGGCATGATGTCGTGAGGCACAAACGAATTGTTGTGAAACCATACATTCAGCATAATCAGCAATTGGGCGATTGCTGCATTCAGTTTGATATCTGTACCATAGGCATCGGAAGCACGTAATTCTTCAATTTGTTCTGTCCATTGTAACAACTGCTGCAGACGATCTTCATCCAGATGAATCATGTTGCCTTTTCCTTTGGGTCGATAATCGAAGCAGGATGATAAATTAGTTGAAGGTGTAGATAGCTGATGAAGATACGTTTTCTTAAGATTAATCGTAATCCGTTCATACTCCGTTTCATCCAAAATAAAAGCACGGTGCATCTCCTGAGGTGACATAACGAGTAGATCACCCCGCTCCATATGGTAACAGCGATTTTCTACATAAAAATGAACATTGCCACGAAGGAAAAGATAAATTTCATAGGCATTATGTCGATGATAGATCGTTTCCAGTTTATAGGTCGTCACTCGATGCTGATACAGAAGCTCAGGTTGAATGGGATCGTAAAAATATTCAGAGGATCCGTTCATAGCGCACCTCCCGTCATTTCACGCAATAAATAGAGCAGATTAAGCAATGAAATTGTACTCAGCTTACCTTAAAATGTAATCATCCTATCACGAAGATGTTTTTATTGCAAACGCTTACTAATATACTGATTCAAACCTGATGTATATCGAATGACTTAGAGCTGCCATGATCAAACCATCCGAGGGGGAATGAATGAAATGAATCATCATGTTACTCCACATGCTGGCAAGCAGAAGCAAGGCACGGTTGAACCTGTCCAACCTGAATTACAACCAAAGGAAATCGGCAAGCTTCGTCCGAATGCTAATCCGTTGATGGCGCATAAATTTGGAGCTGATCCTTATGCGCTGGTGTTCAATAATCGAGTGTATATATATATGACTAGTGATAAACTCGAGTATGATTCGGACGGGATACCTCAGAAAAACAGTTATAGTTCGATTAACCGGATTACAGTGATCTCGTCAGAGGATCTGATCAACTGGACTGATCATGGTGAGATCAGAGTTGCAGGCCCTCAAGGCGCAGCAACATGGGCTTCGCAGTCTTGGGCTCCGGCGGCCGCCCATCGGAAACTAGACGGGCAAGATTGCTTCTTTCTTTATTTTGCTAATAACGCCAGCGGTATAGGTGTATTGTCTGCACCAACACCAGTTGGGCCTTGGATAGACCCTATAGGGAAAGCACTCGTGACAAGAGAAACCCCAGGGGTAGAAGACGTCACCTGGCTCTTCGATCCGGCTGTGCTAGTTGATGAAGATCATCAGGCGTATCTATATTTTGGAGGCGGAGTGCCTGAAGGGAAATCCGAAAGACCTGATACAGCCCGTGTAATGCGATTGGGAGATGACATGATCAGTGTGACTGGTAAAGCTAAGGTCATTCCAGCTCCTTTTATGTTCGAGGATTCAGGGATACATAAGCATGAACATATCTACTACTATACGTATTGCTCTAATTTTCATGAAGTTGATCGTGCAGAGGGTGATCCACCGCCGGGTGAGATTGCCTATATGACGAGTGCTCAGCCAATGGGGCCTTGGACGTATCAAGGCACAATTCTTCAAAATCCAGGTCATTTCTTCGGGATTGGCGGCAATAATCATCATGCCATTTTTCAATTAGCAGATCAATGGTACATCGCCTACCATGCTCAGACGCTCTGCCAAGCGATGGATATTCCAGAAGGTTATCGCTCTACGCATATCAATCATATCGAATACGAAGAAACGACGGGTAGATTGAAGGCAATCCAGGCGAATTATCAAGGTGTAAGTCAGCTTCACTCCTTCGATCCATATCAAGCCATTAGTGGGGCGACAATTGGCTGGAGCGCAGGGGTGAACACGTTGCAATTAACTAGCGCCGAACATGGGCTAGCTTCAGCATCTGATGTGGTTGTAAGTAAACTGTATGGGGGGAGCTGGATTGCGATCTCGAATGTGAATTTTGGGGAAGATGGTGCGTGTGGTTTTACAGCGTTGCTCTCTAACCAAGGAGAAGCAGCTACGCTCGAACTGCGACTTGATCGTGAAGACGGGCCAATCGTGGGTAAGATTGCTATTCCTTCAACGAGTGAAGCCTATCGATGGAATGAGCAGTCAACTGCAATTACTGGTTCGCAAGGTACTCATGATCTGTATATCGTCCTTCAAGCATCTTCGGATCATTCGAGTGCTATCCTCTTGCAAGAATGGAAGTTCGAGAGAGTTCAATAAGAATAGAACGTAACCTGTGTTTATATACGCAGGAATCAGAATGAGGTGAACACAAAGCATGTATTCTAATCCAATTATATGGGCTGATTACCCAGATATTGATGTCATCCGGGTAGAGGATACGTACTATATGGTCAGCACAACCATGCATATGATGCCAGGTTGCGTTATCCTGCGGTCGTATGATCTGATTCATTGGGAAGTAGCCACGCATGTGTACGACGCGCTGGATAACACTCCTGCCCAGCGATTAGAGAATGGTCAACAGATTTATGGTAAAGGCATGTGGGCAGCGTCTCTACGGCATCATCAAGGCATGTTTTATGTTATCTTTGTCGCTAATGATACGCGTAAGACGTATTTGTACACATCACGAACGATAGCAGGTCCTTGGAAGAAGCAAATTGTGCAAGGATTTTATCATGATTGCTCCCTATTCTTTGATGAGGATGAACGAGTCTATCTAGTGCATGGTAATGCCGAGATTCATTTGACCGAGTTAAGCGCAGACCTCTCTGGGCCAAAGCCCGGCGGTATACAGCGGATTATTGTAAAAGACAATCAACCGCACTACCTCGGTTATGAAGGTGCCCATTTCTACAAAATCCAGGGGAAGTATTACGTTTTCCTCATTCATATGACCAAGGCAGCAGGACGGAGGACACAGGCATTTTATATGGCCGACGCCTTGGATAGTGAGTTTGTAGGCGGGGAAGTGTTTAACGATGACATGGGATATTTCAATTTAGGTGTAGCTCAAGGAGGTATTGTTGATACGCCGAACGGAGATTGGTATGCCATGTTATTTCAGGATCATGGAGCAGTAGGGCGAATTCCTGTGCTGGTGCCTCTGCAATTCAAGCAAGGTATTCCGGTATTTGCGAATGAAGCCCCCAAATCCATCGATATTGCGAGCACAAGGCCGGGGTATGCGTATAGACCACTTGTTGGAAGTGACTGCTTTGAGTACACCGTACAGGAAGACGGCAAGGTGCGTCTTCAGGACTTTTGGCAGTGGAATCACACACCGCACGACGAACTCTGGTCAGTCACAGAAGTGCCGGGAGTTTATCGAATCCGAACGGGTCAGCTTAGTCCGAATCTGACCTTCGCCGTAAATACACTAACTCAGCGTTCGATGGGACCGGCTTGTGAAGCAACGGTTACACTAGATGGCAGTGGTTTGAATGATGGAGATTATGCAGGTCTATGCTTCCTGATCGGCACGTATGGTCTGATTGCAATCACGAAAAAGGAAGGCCGGTATTACCTTGTTATGCAGGCGAGAGAGAGCGAAGATTCGAGCATATTTGGTAATCTGATTGATGAGGAGCCAGCGACAGAGCATGCGCGGATTCCCATAGATGGCCCGTTGATTACACTACAAGCGACAGGGAATTTTGTAGATAACCAGGATGAGTGTTCTTTTGGCTATTGGGACGGTACAGCTTGGAAGAGTCTAGGCATCACTCACCGAATGTTCTATAAGCTAGATCATTTCATGGGTTGCCGCATCGGTCTGTTTCTGTACTCCACTGAAATGATTGGAGGCACAGCCGACTTTTCAAATTTCAATTATCATATCAAGTAATCAAACAATGTACGATGCACACGCATAAAAGTCGCCAAATGGCGGCTTTTTCGTTACTCCTGCCATGCAAGATGTTGTACAATGATGAAGATTCCAGATAATAGAAAAATAAATGTGTTCATTCCAATCGAACTGGGGGCATGTCGTCGTGAATAAAAGATGGCTGTACAGATCTAGGTGGACCTTTATCATCGTTCTTGCTGTCTGTATTCCTGCTGGCCATACACAAGGGAATTCTGGGCAATTACATTCCTCGTCTGACGGACAACAGCAACGATCTTCAACGGTGTTAGGGAAGTATGACCCACCCATTAAAGTCTCTTTTGTAAGGGAAACCGGAGAAGACCTGCAGCGGATGATTGATCAGTTGCCTGATGAAACCCTTACGAACAATCGTTGGACTCGCTTATATGAACAAGAACTTGGCATTCAAATTCACTATGATTGGATTGCTACTGGTGATGTATATCATCAAAAAATGGGGGTATCCCTTGCGGCAGGTCGTTTCCCAGATGTAGTCAAAGTGAATCCATATCAGCTCAGGCAATTAAGCAACGCTGGATTGATTGAAGATCTGACCGAAGTATACCGGACACACGCTTCTCCTTTAACGAAAAAAATATTAGAAGCGGAGGGAAGGGGAGCGTTCGATGCTGCCACGATTGACGGTAACCTAATGGCTATTCCGGAATCTTCTTCTTCCATTGAAACAGCGCAATATCTATGGATCAGAACGGATTGGTTGGAAAAGCTAGGTCTGCAGCCACCTGAAACGATGGAAGATCTGCTTCAAATATCGAAAGCGTTTACAGAGCAAGATCCTAACGGAAATGGCGTACAGGATACGTATGGATTAGCATTAACTAGCTATTTATGGGATCCCGTAATGGGCGCTACAGGATTCATGGCGGGTTACGGAGCTTACCCTAGTATATGGATCAAAGATGAGAATGGCGATCTTACGTATGGCGGCATACAACCTGAAGTGAGAACAGCGCTGGAGGTATTGCAGAAGTTGTATCTCGAAGGTCAGATTGATCCAGATTTTTCTTACAAAAACGGAAGTAAGGCGTACCGCTTAGTTCAGAACGGGCAGATTGGCATGCTCTATGGTGAACAGTGGGCTCCATTTATGCTACAGACTACTCGTGATACAGATACAGATGCACAGTGGCAGGCATATCCTATTGTTGCTGAGTCTAACCGTACCCTTTTGGTGCCACTTCGTTCCAATACAGGACAGTACTTTGCAGTAAAGAAAGGCTTTGCTTATCCAGAGATTGTCGTAAAGCTTATGAACATGCATCTGGACAAAAATTGGGGTGAGGAAGCCGAATATGAAACGTACTACAATGACGATTCACGGGCTGTATGGATGCTATCCCCAGTAACACCTTTTCCCGGCACCAAAAATATGGATGCTTATCGTCAGATTCGCGACGCCAGAGAGACCGGAGATTTCTCGAGCTTGGAGAACGAAGCGCTCGCAATCCATAAACGAATTGTTTCATATGAATCAGAAGGCTTGAAGAGCGGATGGGGATGGAAACAAACGTATGGTCCGACAGGTGCCTTTAGCATTGCGGATACCTATGATCAGAATGGACAGCTGTTAAATGACGAATTCACCGGCGGAATCACCGACACGATGATTGATCGGCAAACCATTCTTCGTGATCTACAACTTGAGGCGTATATGAATATTATTCTCGGCTCCCCCATAGAAGAGTTCGATCAATTCGTTCAGAATTGGCGCAAGCTGGGTGGGGATGAAATTACATCGGAGGTGAATGCGTGGTTCAAAATGAATACCGCAATGAATCACCAGCCGTCTACCTTATCACACGCCAACAGGTGATTTCTTCAACCTTCATATCAGGAGGTGAACGTATTGTTGAAGATACCTGCCAAGTCGTGGCTCAACAGTATCTTTGTAAGATTAATTATGACGTATCTGATCTTTGTATTGCCACTAATTCTTCTGGGTGTGTATTTGTACCACTGGAGCTACGATACAGCAAGCCAGGAAATCTCCCTGTCCACGGATAGGCGATTGAGTCAATATGCAACAGAGCTGAGCAGGGAGATTGAATGGTTGGAATTGCAGCAGTTTGATATCGCAGAGGATCGTAAATTGAATCGTCTTGCGATCCTCTGGGACATGATGGAGCAGGTCGATCGACGTGAAACATTAGGTTATTTAACCGAACGACTGGCTGCCTTCAAAAACAGCAGTTCGTATATTAAGAATGTTTATGTACATATCCCATTAGTCAACAAGAGCATTTCGGCTACACAAGGCATTGATGAATTGGATAAGGATTCCTTTGATTACTTTAGCTTAGCATTACCTGAAGAGGACTCTCGATTTACTGTAAAAGACGATACCTTGAACCTAAGTGCTGTAAGGCTAACGGGAAAAAGAGGTGAGCCTCCTCTATTCGTGATCCAGGTGGAGCTAGATACATCTCAATTTCAACATGAATTAACAGAGCTTAATCTCTACCCAGAGAGTGCCACACTGCTGATCGAGGATAGAACAGGACACGCCATCTCAGATCAGCACCAGCGAGACGTCATTCTTGCCAGTTACCGTGAGTACAGTCAGAAGAACCTGCAGGGTAACTATCGCAAGAAGGTGGACGGCATTATGTATCATGTGAATCAGCTTCACATCGATAAGTTAGGGTTATCCGTGGCTACGTATCTGCCTGAGAAAATCGTAACCAAACCACTCAGTAGGTTCAATCAGTGGGCCTGGATATTTGCAATAACATCCTTTATTGCGGTCGCAGCTTTTCTCTACTCCAGCTATAGGTTGATACACATCCCGTTACTGTTATTGGTCAAGAGGTTCAAGAAAATGGAGGGAGGCGTGCTCGATATTCCGATCATCCATCATCGCACAGATGAATTTGGATTTTTGTATGCCCGCTTCAACCACATGATTGAGAATCTACAGCAACTGATTGACCGTGACTTCAAAAAAACAATGATGATGCAGCGTGCTGAATTGAAGCAACTCCAATCTCAGATTAATCCTCATTTTCTGTACAATAGCTTCTTCATTCTAAACTCACTTGCCAGAACAGGAGAAACGGAGCGGATCGAGCAGTTTACGAATATGCTTGGTGAATACTTTCGCTTCATCACCCGCAACGGAACTGATTATGTACCATTAAAAGAGGAGGTCGAGCATTCACGAATATATACCGATATTCAGCAATTACGATTCTCTAGACGAATTAAGATGGAGTTCGGGCAAGTGCCATCTGGCATGGAACATATACAGGTACCCAGACTGATCATACAACCGATTATTGAGAATGCTTACGAACATAGTCTTGAGAGAAATACAAGTATGGGGCTCTTACGCGTTCGATTTCATATGGAAGCTACGTATGCCGAGATCATCGTGGAGGACAATGGCAGGGAGTTGCAACATAAAGATATCATGCTGCTTCAAGCACGAATTCGCAACGAGGCCGGTACGGACGAAATGACCGGATTAATGAATATTCACAGACGTCTAGTTCTGACTTATGGGGAAGAAAGCGGTCTGTTTCTATCCCGTAGCGAGTTACAGGGCTTGAAAGTTACGATTCGAATCCAATGGAAAGAGGGGAAAAGGAATGTATCGACTTCTGATTGTGGATGATGAGGAGATCATTACAGACAGTCTGTATGAAACATTTGCCAGGCATATACCAGATCAACTTGACGTATGCAAAGCCTATTCGGCCTTAGAAGCATTGAACTGGATGCGGCGGAGTAGAATCGATATTGTGCTGACAGACATTCGTATGCCAGGCATGAGCGGGCTGGAACTCACTCAAGAGATTCAGACTCAATGGCCGCAATGTCGCATTATTTTTCTGACAGGACACAGCGATTTTGATTATGCGTACAAAGCGCTGCAAATGCCCAATGTACGTTATTTGCTCAAAACGGAAGGCTACGACAAAGTGCTAACAATCGTGGAACATGTGATGGAAGAAATCAGGCAGAGTCACCACATGCTTGAAGGGCTGGAACGGTCACGTGAACTGCATATTCAGCTGACTATGTTCCAGCAGGAGGAGTATGTACGTCAATTACTCCAGGACTGTAACTTTGCTCCATTCTCTCTGTCTGAGATGTCTGAAATGCAGACTGAACTGACTAAGAGAAACATCGATTTGCAGGCGGATGCTCCGGTATATCTGGTGCTTGGTCGATTTAACACACCGCTAGATGCTGGATCGGATCTCAGACAGGTTCAGGATTCCGTCCGTATTATTGGTTCTTCGTTATTAAGTGAACAAGCAACGTATGTTAGCGTATCGGATCATTACGGTGATGTCATCTGGCTGCTCCAGCCCAAAAGAGAGAAGGGGTACGAACCCATTCCGTTTACTAGCTATATCGAGGGTACGTTGGAGCTTGTACAGGAAGCTTGCCTCGCTTCTCTTGAAATGTCCATCGCGTTTACATTAAGTGGGCGCGCATGTGCTTGGTCACAGATTTCTAGGCAATATGAACGGCTAAGATTGCTGCAGTGGATGAAGATTGGCGATGGGGTATCCATGGTGTTGACCGATAATTACGAAGGTTTTACTGCTGGGGCTGTGAAAGACCCGGTTCGAATATCAAGCCGTATAGACATCATGTCAGGATATTTGGAAACCGGACGATTTCAATCCTTTTATGACATATTTGAAGAGCTTGTAGGTGAGCTAATGCTTCAGGATATGACGATGGAACGAGCGATGGAGACCTACTATCATCTGGCGCTGCTGCTATACTCGACGTGCAATCGGTGGGGGCTTCAACAGGGTACTGCTGACCAGCGAAGCTTGCTGCAACTCGGCGATTATGCCTGCATGAAAGATGCTGTGCAGTCTCTGTACCGCACTGCGGATGAATTGGTTCATTTCAAGCGATCATCAGAAGAGGAACGAACGAACCTGGTAATCCAATCGTTGGGTCGTTATATCAAGGACAATTTAGAGAAGGATCTCTCGCTGGTGAGATTGGCAGAACTGAATCATTTTAACCCATCCTATCTGTCCAGACTTTTCAAGCAAGAGATGGGGGTCAATTTGTCAGAGTATATCGATGACTGCCGTATCCGTAAAGCAAAGGAGTTATTGCATAAGACGGATCTAATGGTGCGTGAGGTGGCGCTACAGGTTGGTTATGAAGCTGCTCATTCCTTTACCCGTCTCTTCAAGAAGCTGACAGGTATGACGCCCCAAGAATACCGTGAGTCAATGCTAGTACGCTAGATATGATAATGAATGACTGCTATACAAATTTTAATCTATAATCAGCGGGATACAGAATACCCACGAGACGCTGGCTGAGAAGAGAGCTACCGTCTCGTGGGTAGGGGGATGCCAATTTATTTACTTCAATTATGTGCATATAGATCCTGACAATCCATGCCTAAGCGGTGTGGATTTTTTGCCTTCGATACGCATTGGGGCTTGATCCCGTACAAGCCTTGAACTTTTTGTAGAACCAGTCGATATCCTTATAGCCTACACCAACAGCAATCTCGTAAATTCGTAGATTCGTGGACAAGAGAAGCTGTTTTGCTTTTTCCATCCGCTGCTGCAGCATGTAATCATTGAAGGACATCTTCTCTTCAAGCTTAAACTTCTGTCCAAGATACGCACAGTTAAAATGCAGCATATCCGATATTTTTTTTAGCGTGATCTCATCACTCAGATGATCCCTTACATACGATTTGATAATTCGAATTACATGACTGGAATCCATCGCTTTGCCATTAATTTGAATGGGCGGCGTGAGAGAAGCTGTTTTCTTCATAGGCGGCTCTGGTTCCAGCTTCATTCGTAGTTCATGTAGACTGCAGAGAAGAGCGCAGGTACTGATAGGAGAAGGCAAGTAATCATTCACCTGATATATTAACGCCTTGCGTACAAGCTTGAAATGATCCCTCCCACCAATAAGAAGGATAGGGATTTCGCTTATTTTTCGAATGTGATGACATAGCCACAACCCAGCGGTATCATACCGCTCTGTATGTATGACAACGACAGTAAAGTCCTGTTTGGACATAGCGGTCAGAGCAGCTGCTGAATCAAAGACGCAATCCCCAATCGTATAGTCTGATTTGTTGTGTTGTAACAGGTGTTGAAGCTCTCTGCACAAACGACGACTATAATCCACAAGTAATATGTTGTACATGAAGCAAAACCTCACCTTCTCCTGAATTTTCAACCGATAGTTCCACTGAAATAAGGCTTACCTTCATTATGGGAACAAAAGAAAGCGCATACAATGTCCATATTTTTGCAGATGGTGCATTTCTTTACCAATTGAAGGTGTAACACTTCGATATTCGTTAAAAAGTCAGGTGTTCTATAGTCCATCGGGGTAAATACCTGTATTTTGGCAGGTTGTTTACGCTTTCATATGAGCGATACACTTTGAGAGCAAACGACATTAGGGGGGAAGACGATGAGAAAAAACAAGTTTATGCTATTGAGTTTGGTATGTGCACTGATGTTACTGATTGCTGCATGTAGTTCCGCACCTACGGCTCAGCCTGAGCCGGAAACACCCGCACCACAAGAGCAAGAGGAACAAACAAGCGAAGCAGAGCCGAAGAATGAATTATCCACACCAGAGATGGATTTTGACATGGGCGGCAGAACGATCAAAGTTGTTGCCTGGTGGGACATGGAAATTACAGATAGCAATCCGGATAACATTCAGCGCATTGAAAATCTAGAAGCATTGAAGAAAAAGCATAACTTCGAGATTGAATACGTCTCGATTGATTTTGGAGAATATCAAGAAAAAGTGGTCGCTTCTCTGATGGCGGGCGAACCGCTTGGTGATCTAGTGAGGTTAGGAAAAAACTATGCGATTCCAGCGTTGACCAAACAAGATCTGTTATGGCCGGTGGATGATTATATCAAAAACGACAAGGTATTTAATCAGAAAACGACCAAGGAATATATGCAATACGAAGGTAAGGGTTATGGATTTACTGAAGATAAGTCTTCGTTCATCAATGGAATATTCTATAACCGCACATTAATGCAGGAGCTCGGCTTAAAGCCGTTACAGGACTATGTTGATGCCGATGAGTGGAACTGGGATACGTTCATTAGCGTTGCTAAGCAGGCGAATCAGGACCGCAATAACGACGGTAAGCTGGATACATGGGGATTAGCACAGACGGGTCTGCTTGAACCGATCCTCTACTCGAACGAAGCATCCTTGACGAAAGAGGATAAACAGAACCTAGAAGATCCGAAAACAAAAGAGGCACTGAACTTCCTCTCTAAACTTGCCACAGAGAAGGTTGGCAGAGCGACGGAAGGCGGCGATTGGACGGAGCCAGCAACGTTTTTCCGTCAAGGTAATACGTTGATGTATTCAGGTGCAATGTACGAGGTTAGCGGCATTATGACAGACATGCAGGATTACGACATCGGCTTTGTGCCATTTCCGAAAGGACCGAGTGCGTCAGCTTATCATTCCGGTGAATCACGTTACCAAGCACTAACGATTCCTAAAGCGGCAGAGAATCCCGAGCAACTAATGTATATCTGGGAAAAAATCAATGAAATTGATTCTGTCTACGAATATCCAGAACAATCTTCGTTAGAAACAAATTTGGCGGATGAAGCCGACATCAACAATGCCAGAACGGTGGCAGAGGGCATGTTAGTTTTGGATCATAATACGTTCCCTTCCCTGCCTTTCTGGGATTTCGACGCTGAGCTGAAGGAAGGCGTATCGGTATCGACCCTGATCGAGAAATACAAAGCACCATTTCAAGCCGCAATTGATGAGGTATACCAATAAACTATGCTATTAAAGTCCCAGGTAGATCGCCTCTAGGACGCGGTCTGCCTGGATTAGCTCATCATGTCATTGTCGCTTACGAATACAGGAAAGGGGATACATTCGAACATGCGGTCACGAAAGAAAAAGGGATTGATCCTTGTGCTCGTTGTGGCTCTGGTGTTCTCCATATGGACCTTATATCCATCGCGGGATCGGAGTCCGGGAATAGTGCATGCGCTTGAGGATTTTGAGGCGATATCGGGTACCGAGGATTCACGCAGCTATGAATATTACCTGACTACCCATTCGAATACAGCCAAACCCGAGCAAACCGTGCGAATTGAAGGCGAAGCTTATGCCCAGACCGATGGTGACGGTTTTGAGGTCGTACAGGGTTATGCCGGATTAGATGGGAGTGCTGTAATTACGCCGGAAACGGGAAGCATCCGGTGGGATGTTCCTGTGCAGGTGAGTGGGCTGTACCATCTTCGTATCCACTATTATCCCGTTACAGGCAAAAGTTCAGGCATCGAACGGAGACTTGAGCTGAACGGGGAGGTTCCTTTCAGGGGAGCAGACGTCCTCTTATTCGACAGAGTATGGGGCAATCGTGAAGATAGCATTCGCAGGGACGATCGCGGCAATGACCTCAGACCAAGGCAAGTGGAACAGCCTGAATGGCAGATCGCTTCGTTCAAAGATAGCGCAGGCTACTTCGAGGAACCATTTCAGTTTTATTTTGAAAAAGGAAATCAACAGTTATCGCTCATCTCGCTGAGAGAGAGTATGGCGATTGATTACATTGAGTTGTACCAGGAAGAGGATATTCCTTCCTATGCAGACGTGGAGAAGGTCTATGCCTCGCGCGGGCTAACAGAAGCAAGCTCGTTGATGCTGAAAGTTCAAGGAGAACAGGCAGTGAGTAAGTCATCGCCTACGCTTGCGCCAATATCAGATCGTTCGAGCCCTTCGCTGGAGCCATACGACGTATCCAAAATTCGAGTCAACGCCATTGGCGGCATCAATTGGAAGTTGCCTGGCGAATGGATCGAGTGGGAGGTCGAGGTACCTGAAGACGGACTATACCAGATCGCGTTAAAAGTGAAGCAGGATCAGCTGCGCGGCGTCTATGCCACCCGTAGTCTGACAATCAACGGCCAAGTTCCATTCAAGGAGATGAAACGCCTTCGATTTAATTACAGCCCAGCTTGGCAAACTCAGGTATTGGGAAGTAGTGAAGAGAAGCCCTATTTATTCCATCTCGAAAAGGGCACGCATCGACTGCGAATGACAGTAACACTTGGTGATATTGCGCCGCTCCTTCGTACCGTGGAATCCAGTGTGCTGGAACTGAATGAGATGTACCGCAAAATATTGATGATTACCTCCAAAACACCTGATCCGCTTCGGGATTATCAATTGGAACGCCGTATTCCAGAAATGACAGAGGTCTTTGAGCGGCAGGCAAGCACACTTCGTTCTGTAGCTGATTATCTGGAACAGGCAACAGGAGAACAGAGTGATAAGGTTGCTATCTTGCATGCGATGGTCGTTCAGCTAGAGGATATGGCAGCTAGGCCGGAGACAGTACCCAAACGTCTGGATACGTTCAAGATTAATGTAGGCGGACTCGGTACGTGGATTCTTTCGGTTCGTGAACAACCGATTACATTGGATTACTTGGTTGTGTCTTCGCCAGATGAGGCATTGCCAAGAGCAGAAGCGAGCGTATTCCAGCAAGTGAAGCACGAAATGGGCGCTTACGTTGCTTCCTACACGGAGGATTACGACAGTATTGGTAACGTGGAACAGAAGCAGGATTCGATTACCGTATGGATTACGACCGGACGAGATCAGGCTCAAGTGTTAAAAGGATTGATTGACGATTCATTTACACCAGAAACGGATGTCTCCGTACAATTGCGCCTTGTTCCTCCTAATATCTTGCTACCCGCGACACTTGCTGGCGAAGGACCTGACGTGGCTATGCAGATGGGTGAAGATATTCCCGTAAACTATGCGATGAGGAATGCGGCAGCTGATCTGAGTACGTTCCCAGACTTTGAAGAAATTGCAGATCGATTCCGCGCAAGTGGATTAACGCCGTACCGTTACAACGATGGTGTCTATGCACTTCCGGAGCAACAGCAATTTCCAATGTTATTCTACCGGAAAGATGTCCTCAGTGAGCTGGAGCTGGAGCCGCCAAAAACGTGGCAGGACGTATACAACGCTATTGCTGTGTTGCAGAAGCATAACATGGAGTTTTACCTGCCTATTGAGGACACGCTGAATAACGCCAATCTAGTTCCAAATGCAACCTTTGCTATGCTCCTATACCAGAACGATGGCACCTTCTATGCCGAGGATCAGAAGAAGAGTGCACTGGATTCGGAGATTTCGATGGATGCGTTCAAGCGATGGACGCAATTTTATACCAATTACAAATTTCCGCTAAAGGCTGATTTTCCGAACCGCTTCCGTACTGGAGAGATGCCAATTGGTATTGCGGATTACACCACGTATAACATGCTGACGGTCATGGCTCCGGAAATACGTAACCTCTGGGATTTCACAATTGTTCCGGGCACGGAGCTTCCGGATGGTTCGATTCGACATGAAGTTGCTAGCTCGACCAGTGCCGTGATGATGCTTGAAAATGCCAACAACAAAGAAGCAGCATGGAAGTTTATGAAGTGGTGGACGGATGAGCAGACACAGATTGAATACGGAAGAGAAATGGAAGGTCTAATGGGCGCAGCTGCTCGTTATCCAACAGCCAATATTGAGGCTCTGAAGCAACTGCCTTGGCCTGTGAAGGATTATCAAAACCTGGAGAAGCAATGGGAGTGGGTGCAGGGCATTCCGCAAGTTCCCGGAGGGTATTTTACAGGTCGACATCTAGATAATGCTTTCCGTAAGGTCGTCAACGCAAATGAGAACCCACGTGAGGCCTTGTCCGATTATGTATTGTATATCGATGATGAAATTGAGTTGAAACGTAAGGAATTTAATCTGAAATAGAGGAAAGGGAGGGTAACGGTTGCAAGCCAAAACAACCAAGACAGCCGCCGCTCCTGCCATCCAAGCGCGCCACGTCGGCTGGTGGACCCTGCTTAAACGGGATCTATATCTCAGCAGGCACTATTATATTTTGATGGCACCGTTCATGTTGATCTTTTTTATGTTTACGGTCATTCCGGTCGGTATTTCGCTCGGCTTAAGCTTTTTTCACTTCAATATGTTGGAGTTGCCGCGATTTATCGGTTGGCAGAATTACTCACGGCTTTTCCTAAATGACGATGTATTTCTGATCGCACTCAAAAACACGCTGCTTTTTGCTGTTATCACGGGTCCAGTCAGTTATATTGCTTGTTTCTTATTTGCCTGGATCATTAATGAGCTGTCCCCCAAAGTTCGGGCAGTGATGACGCTGGTATTCTATGCACCATCCATATCCGGCAACGTCTTTTTCATCTGGCTAATTATTTTCTCTGGTGACAGCTACGGTTACATGAATGGCTTTTTGATGCGTCTTGGCATCATACTGGAGCCGGTTCAATGGCTGTCCAATGAGAAGTACGTGTTAGCCATCGTCATCATTGTACAGCTATGGCTTAGCCTAGGTACCAGCTTTCTAGCCTTTATTGCAGGGCTTCAAACCATCGATCGGTCTTTGGTGGAAGCTGGTACAGTGGACGGCATTAAGAACCGATGGCAGGAACTTTGGTTCATTACACTGCCTTCGATGAGACCGCAGTTGATGTTTGGGGCAGTCATGCAGATCACAGCTTCATTCGCTGTAGCCGAGATCTCAATTGCGTTAGCAGGTTTCCCGAGTGTGAACTATGCTGCGCATACCGTGGTCACTCATTTGATGGACTTTGGTACGATTCGCTTCGAGATGGGATACGCTTCGGCAATCGCCACCGTTTTATTTGCACTGATGCTTGGAACAAACGTTCTAACGCAAAAAATGCTGAGAAAGATAGGTGAATGACAATGACCAGCAAGGTACGGGCCATCTTTGGCATGCCGAAGAAACTCAATCGGTCATTTACCGTCAGCTTGATGTTATTCGCACTGCTTGCTCTGTTCGGGTCATTTATGGTACTTCCACTTATCTATGCCGTAAACAATGCCTTCAAGCCATTGGATGAGCTTTTTATTTTCCCACCTCGCTTCTGGGTGAATAATCCGACGACGGAGAACTTTGCAGATCTGATTAATCTCATGGGCAACTCATGGGTACCGCTATCCCGGTACATTGCTAATACACTGCTCATTACGCTGATCGGAACCGCAGGGCATATCCTTCTTGCTTCTGCAGCAGCTTATCCGCTAGCCAAGTACCGTTTTCCTGGCTCCAAAGTGTTGTTCACGATCGTCATTTTGTCACTGATGTTCTCACCACATGTTACTGCAATTCCCAACTACATGGTGATGTCATGGCTCGGCTGGATTAACACACACACGTCCATTATTGTGCCTTCACTTGCATTTTCGCTGGGATTGTTCCTGATGAAACAGTTCATGGAGCAGATTCCCGATGCGTTGCTAGAGGCAGCCAAAATCGACGGAGCCAATGAATACCGAATTTTCTGGAGCATCGTGATGCCCAATGTGAAGCCCGCTTGGCTTACACTCATGATTTTGCAGTTTCCTGCACTTTGGGGAACAGATGGCGGTAGCTTCATTTATAGTGAGAATCTCAAGACGCTGCATTATGCACTCAGTCAGATTGTTCAGGGGGGGATCGCAAGGGCAGGGGTTGGTGCTGCTGTCGCCTTGCTGCTCATGATTGTACCGATCACCTTGTTCATCATCTCCCAGAGCAGTGTTATGCAGACGATGGCCACTTCTGGAATGAAAGACTAGAAAGGAGGCAGCTAGGTGCGAGCAAGCACAAGGAACAAACGAAAATGGATCATCTTAGGCATGGTCTGCCTCCTGTTGTTCGGGCATGAGGCACCCCTAGTCAACGCGGACGGAACGTCAGACGCATATCATTATTCCTATTGGGGCGAAGCGGTTCCTGCTCCAGCCGCATATGAAGCAACGGCAATCATTACGGGCAGGAAGCTGAACACGGATGCGTTCAAGGAACCGAGCGACCTGCATGTTACAGCCGATCAGCGTGTCTTCCTGCTGGATTCGGGCAATGGACGTATCATCGAGATGGATCGTAACTTCAAGCTCGTTCGGGTAATCGATTCATTTGAACGTGAAGGGCAGCCAGACCATTTTAATAACCCTCAAGGGCTTTACGTTACGGATAAAGGACATTTGCTAGTGGCAGATTCAGATAATCAACGTGTAGTGCACCTAGATGAACTTGGGCAATTGGTCAAAATTGTAGCTGAGCCGCAATCAGATCTGTTGCGAGCAGACTTTCAATTTAAGCCTATACGGGTCGTCATGGACAAAGGAGAACGCATTTACGTCATGGCTGAAGGTGTCTTTGACGGATTCATGGAGTTTAACGCGGATGGCACGTTCTCCTCATTTATCGGAGCTAATCGAGTTCAGGTTGACCCGGTAGAGTATCTGTGGAAACGATTTGCAACTCGTGAGCAGCGGAGTCAGATGGTCATGTTCACGCCAACGGAGTTCACGAATCTGGATATGGATGAAGAGGGATTCATCTATGCCACAAGTGGAGATCGTGGTAAGGATCCAATTAAGAAGCTGAACGCCCAAGGAACGGACATCTTGCGCAGAGAAGGCTACCAGCCACCTCAAGGAGATATGATGTACACCACTGAGACAGGGCCATCGCGCCTGATTGATGTTGACGTGGGGGACAGTGACATGTACTCCGTGTTAGATGCGAATACAGGGCGAGTCTTCACCTACAATGGTGACGGTTATCTGCTCCATATTTTTGGTGGCATTGGTAATCGTCAGGGGCAATTTAATACACCTGTTGCACTTGAGCGTGCTGGGGAGAGGATCCTTGTACTGGACAAAGCACTTGGTGAAATTACCGTCTTTCAAACGACCGAGTATGGGCGTACATTACACGATGCGGTGCGCAGTTATTATAACGGTGACGAAGATCATTCGTCGTTGCTGTTTGCCAAAGCTGCTGAGATGAACGCCAATCTGGAATATGCCTATGCCGGGATCGGTAAAGCTCTGCTTCGCCAGAAGGAATATGCAGATTCTGCGCAATACTTCAAGCGTAGCATGGAGCGTCTTGGTTATTCCAAAGCGTTTCTGTTGTTCCGCAAAGAGCTGATGCGTGAGCATTTCTCATGGATGATGTCCGGACTATTCCTAGCTGTAGGTTCGCTTGTCACCGTCATGATCGTTCGTAGGCAGAAAAGGAGGACAACGAATGCTGGCGTCAAGTAAGCAATTATACCAATATCCAATGCATCTCATTTTTCATCCGTTTGACGGATATTGGGAACTGAAATATGAACGAAATCAGAAAATGACTTTGCTAATTGCAGGTATGATCATGCTGCTTTTGATTATGACTAAGATCTTGCATGCACAGTACAGTGGTTTTCTAATCAATTTCAACAATCCGAAACGGCTAAATAGTCTGCTTGAAATGGTATATGTCATCGTTCCAGTGTTGTTCTGGTGTGTTGCGAACTGGTCCTTAACAACACTGATGGATGGGGAAGGCAAGTTTTCCGAAATTTTTATGTCTACATGCTTCGCCTTGGTACCATTGTTGTTGATTCAGTTTCCTTGGATCTGGCTGAGTCTTGTAATCTCTGTACAGGAAACCGCCTTCTATTATTTCTCTAATACGATTGCTATTGGCTGGACGGTGTACCTATTATTCGTCGGCAATATGACGGTTCACCAGTATACCCCAGCCAAAACGATACTCACCATGTTCCTAACACTTGTAGCTATGGCATTCATGGCATTTTTGTGCCTGTTATTCTTCAGTCTCGTACAACAGATTGTGTCTTTTGCAGTGACTATCTATCAGGAATTAGTGCTTCGGGGCTAAGGGAGGGGGAACAAGCAATGAAACACGCTGTAGTCAAAAAAATAACTGGAATGCTGCTCATAAGCAGCCTGCTTCTCAGCGGTTGTCAGTTCTCGCCCTCACCATTAACCCAAGTGAGTGCGAATGCCGTTGACCAGGCTGATATACCTTCCCTGCCTCCCGGAGAAAAACTAAAATCTTCCTTCCGTGATGATCGCCTACCAGGCATGCTCGGGATTGCCCAAAATAATGCGTTGCAATTGTTCATTCATGAGGAGACTGCTGAAATTGCAGTTATTCATAGGGAAAGTGGGCAAATCTGGCGCAGCAATCCCACAGCTCGAGAGCAGGATGCGATTGTAGCAGGGATTAACAAAGATCTTTTATCGTCGCAAACCAGGCTCAGCTTCTTTAATAGTCTCGGCCAGAGCAGTACAGTGAACTCCTACACCGATAGTGTCAGACATAAGCAGATAAGCTATGAAGCATTGCCAAATGGTGTACGGGTTCACTATCAGTTTGGAAGTACCGAGCGTTCGATCGAAGACTTGCCAGTCAAGATTAGCAAAGAACGTTTCGAGCAAGACATACTCGCTCAGCTCGACAAGGTTGGGGAACGAGCCCTGAAGATTGGTTATGCAGAAGACAAGGACGAGGGCGTCTATGTTCGAAATGATAAGGCGCTGCAAGGGTTGCAGCTATCCCGAGCCTTGAAAGCTTTTGATGAAGCCGGATACACGGAAGAGGATCTGGTGCAAGACCACGCGGAACATGGAATCGAGCAGGAACGAAGTGGGCCACGACTCTTTATGCTCACGATGGAATATGAGCTGGACGGACAGGATCTGCTGGTACGGGTACCTGCCTCGGGCATTCATTTTCCAGAGGAATATCCAATTAACAGCATATCTGTGCTGGAATATTTCGGAGCAGGTAGTACAAGTGAAGAGGGCTCTATGCTGGTTCCCGACGGCTCAGGAGCATTGATTCATTTTAACAATGGGAAGACGCTCTACCCTGCCTATCAGCAGGATATATATGGGTCTGACCTCACGATGAAAATGCGGGAAGCAAGTTCTAATGAAGCTAAAGCAAGATTGCCGGTTTTTGGATTAATTCGAACCGATGGTGCTTTTCTAGGCATTATTGAGGAAGGGGATGCTGTTGCAGTTGTCAACGCAGATATCAGCGGCAAGCTTAATAGCTACAACAACGTATACCCAAGCTTCTATGTGGTGAATAAGAGCGATATTACACTGCAGGCCAGCGATATGGTACGAACACTTCCCAAATTTCAGAATCAGCCGACCGTATCTGACTTTGTCGTTCGTTATGCTTTTGTTGGTGCAGAAGAGGCTAGTTATTCGGGTCTTGCCTCCGTGTATCGTAGTTACCTGCAACGAACGGGCGGAGTGCCTGAGGAACAAGCCAGCAAGGAACAGGACAGTATACCTTTTTATCTCAAACTATTTGGAGGTATAACAACAAGGCAGCATATGCTGGGCATTCCTTACGATTCCACGCAGGCGTTAACCACTTTCGACGAAGCAGAGAAGATACTCTCTACGTTAATGGAGAAGGATGTTGCTAATATTCAGGTTCGTTATGCAGGATGGCTTAACGGGGGAATTCATCACCGAATACCGGATTCAATTAAAGTCGATGGAGCCATCGGCGGGCAAAAAGCAATGCGTGAATTCAGTACGTTTGCTCGTGATGCCGGCATTGGATTTTATCCAGATGTTGCGGTATTGAATGTGCATTCCAAAGGTGGATTCAAACCATCCAGAGAGGCATCCCGCACGCTGACCCAGCAACCGGCGGTGCGCTATCCGATGAATCGTGCAATCCAACGTCCCGACCGGGATCGATCGCCTTCCTACATTCTCTCTCCGAATCTACTGGGCAATGTAGCGGATAAAATGCTTGGCGCGCTTAAGCCACTTGAAACGGAGGGGCTTTCCCTGTCGGATCTGGCAGAACAATTGAATAGCGATATGAATCCGAAGAAACTGCTGGATCGAACTGAGGTATTAAGCACGGTGACGACTACACTCGAACAAATCAAGCAGCAGGTCGGCTCCGTGGTTGCTGAGGGAGGAAACGCTTATGCACTCCCTTATGTTACAAGTCTGACAGATGCTCCCATGACCAGCAGCCGATTCAAGTTGGAGGATGAAGAGATTCCATTCTTTCAGCTTGTCATGCACGGAAGTATCAGCTATACCGGTTCCCCTTATAATCTATCGACATATACGAACGCAAGACAGTATGTGCTGAAGTTGATTGAATATGGGGCAAGTCCATATTTTGCTTGGTTTAATGCACCCAATCACGTCGTGAAAGAGACTGATTTTGATCATCTCTATGCGGCGAATTATGAGCAATGGATCGATCTGGCGGCTGAGATGTATAGAGAGGTTAATCAAGCAAACCTGCCGTTTATAGGTCGTTCGATGATCGCGCATCAATCCGTATCCGAAGGTGTATTTCAGACAACGTATGAGGGCGGCGGATTCGTCATCGTGAATTATAACGACTTTCCTGTGGAAGTTGAGAACCATACTGTGGAAGCTCAAAGTTATGTGACTGGTGGTGAGCAGCTCTGAAGACGCTCCTGAAGTGGAAATGGGGAAGTCGTACGTATGCTCAGCAGAAAGCCATGTGGGGCATGATTTACGTGCTTCCCTGGCTTGTTGGATTTGTATTGTTTTTCTTCGTTCCGTTGCTGGCTTCCCTAAGGTACAGCCTGAGCACAATACAGGCGAATGCAGAAGGGATCGCAATTCAATTCACTGGGGTCACCAATTATATTCAGGCATTGACCGTGAATACCAGCTTCAACCGGGCACTCATCGAATCGGTGACAGATGTACTTGTGAACGTGCCGCTTATTGTCATCTTTAGTTTGTTCCTTGCGGTTATTCTGAACCAGAAATTCAGAGGTAGAGCGGTAGCACGTTCGATCTTTTTCTTGCCGGTTATTCTTGCATCAGGCGTGATCATGACACTGGAGAGCACAAGCCTAATTGATGCAGTTAATCAAAGCAGTACAGGTGGAAGCTCGCTGGGGACTTTCGAATTGGAGAACCTGATGCTTGATGCAGGAGTAAGTGAATGGGTTGTCACCTATTTAAGCAGCGCCGTAGATCGAATCTATCAGATTGTTAGTCAATCTGGTGTGCAGATTTTGATCTTTCTAGCCGGTATTCAGACGATCTCTCCTCAACTATATGAGGCGTCTAAGATGGAAGGTGCAACCGGTTACGAGGCGTTTTGGAAGATCACGTTTCCGATGGTGAGTCCGCTTATTTTCGTCAATGCAATCTATACGATCATTGATTCGTTTGCTAATAACGCCATGACAAAATTGATCCGGGATACTGGCTTCGTCAAATTTGATTTTGGTCTAAGCTCTGCTATGGCGTGGGTCTACTTCTTAGCGATCGCCATCATTCTGGTCATTGTATCTATTATTTTCTCGAAACGGGTCTTCTATCAAGATTAGAAAGGAGGAGGTTTAGTGTGACAACTTCACGATTATTATCATTAGAACATTGGAAAGGCTGGCTGTGGTCCATCATCCGTTTTGTTCTAATTACCGGACTTTCTTTTGTTATCCTCTTTCCTATATTTCAGAAAGTGTCAACGTCCATTAAGGACAAGGGAGATCTGTATTCAGCAGTCGTTGTATGGATTCCCCAGAACTTCTCTGTGGACAATTTCAAGGAAGCTATTCGTGTCATGGATTACTGGGTAACGCTGTTTAATACATTTGCGTTATCTGCTACAACGACTCTACTAACGACGGCTTCTTGCGCGCTTGCAGGCTATGGGTTCGCCCGATTGAAATTCAAAGGCAGTAACTGGTTGTTTGCTGGCGTAATTCTGACGATTCTTGTTCCACCAACAACGATTCTGATTCCGGTCTATCTTAATTTAAAAAGCTTTGATCTGATGGGTATTATAACGCTGATAACAGGCAAACCCATTAATCTGCTGAATACGTACTGGCCGTTCATTCTTACTGCCATTACGGCGAATTCACTCAAAGCGGGGCTGTATATTTTCATCTTTCGCCAGTTCTTCAGGGGAATCCCTAAAGAGGTGGAAGAGGCAGCGTACGTGGACGGAGCAGGGATTGGCCGGACGTTCACAAGAATTATGCTACCTAATGCCATCCCTTCGATGGTGACCGTGATGCTGTTCTCCTTTGTTTGGCAGTGGAACGACAGCTTCTACACGACCACATATCTGACATCCAGCAAGGTTATGTCTACCCAGTTGTCGTCTCTTCCATACAATCTGGCTCAGCAAGTCAGCGATGGTGCTTCGAAGGCAGACCCTTTCTACCTAAGCATGATTCAAGATACAGGCGTTTTGCTGGCGATCTTACCGTTAATCGTAATTTACTTGTTTGTACAAAGATACTTCGTAGAGAGTGTGGAACGTACTGGAATTGTCGGCTAAACCAACTGTATGGTTGCGGGGATTATGCTATAATATGGGCAAAAAAGAGGAGATGTCCTTATCTCTAGCCGACTAGCGATTTTGATTCTTTTTGCTTCATTACTGGGTTTATGCGGCTGCACTACATCAGTCAATGATGAGCGTGTCGTAGCCAAATCAGATCATTGGATTTTGACAATCGACCTTGTTTATAAGAAGGGTGAGTACGAAGAGGTTCCTTCCATACAATACATTGGAGAAGATCTGGTTGATGAAAAGGTAGAGATTAATATTCTACACCCTAATAACAGTTCTACTAGTAACACACTTCATGTTTCTATTAAGCCGAATGAAGTCATTCAGCTGCCAACAAGAAGTAGTGTGGAAGACTGGAGAGATATCGAAAGTGTAATTGTAACTTGGGGTGGAGAAGAGGAGATTCTTATATTCGAATGACACAGTTTAGTTGACATTCAAGAATTAGAAAGAGTAAAAATTCAGAAGACGCGTAAAACCCTTTGGCTTCCGAAGAAACCAGAGGGTTTTATGCGTCTTCTGTTTACAGCTGTAAATTAATAAATCCGATATCTGCCGCTTAAGGCAAGCAGACTGAAGAAGTACAAACAATTGTCGTAGTAGCGGCGTTCTCCCTGGCGCAGAGGTGTGTTCCAAAATTGATGGACAAATGACTCTGCATGCGGGCCGTCTGCTGCCAGTGAAGCCATAGCATTGGTAGCAAGCAAACCTATGGGGTGCAAGGAAGGTTCGTCAAAGGCTTCGCCTTCAATGGTATAACGACGATAATCGGATACGTCAATGTCGCTGAAGAAAGACTGAATCCGATTGGATTGTTCGACTTGCCAGTGATCCTTGCGGAACCACTCCCAGTCCAGCGCAACATTCGCTGCAACTCGATAGGCATCACTGTAAAAGTGTCTATAGTCACCGTGAGGCTGAATGGGAGCAGGTGAGCCATCATAATTTGCATATTCTGGCGAAAGTCCTGTCACAGGGTGGCAAGCGGTATGCAGATATGCCCGACTTGCGGCCGCGGCCTCTTTCCAGAATACCTGATCACTCTCATCTGCGTAGATAGCGAACAGTTCATAGAAGTGGGGAATATGATAAGATGGATCACTGAATGGCGATTCGGGCACGAATTTAATGAGCCGAGTCTCTGGGTCCCACATGGGATCGCCCTCACCGTTTTCACCTTGATGAATGCACGCACGGAGAATTTTTCGAGCTTGTTCTTGGTAATTGTATGGCGTATCGCCATCTCCCCAGCGGTTAGAGGCGAACAACAAAGCCATGGCAAAGAACTCCTCACCATCCGGTGCAGGTCCTTGTGAGATTCGGGTTCCGTTAGGCTTACAATGCCATGCAAAATAATCTTTATATCGTCCTTCAGTGTGCTGCATGAATGTGTAGGCATAATTCCAAAGACGATCAAACTCTTCTTTTTTGTTCATCTGTACAGCCATCATCATCCCGTAAGACATACCCTCAGAGCGTACATCGTGGTTGCCTGTGTCCAGCAAATAGCCTTTGTCTTCACCCATAGGGTAATAGATTCGTGTTTGTTCATCTCCATAAAACAATTCGTTCCATGTCAACTCCAGTCGTGTGTTAATTTCTTGTTCGCTATACCCTAACTTGTGAAACATATTGGTATACGTACCTGAATCATATGCATTCTGACCTGTAATTTGCATGATTTACCTCCCTTAATGAATCCGTTTATCCTATTGTATCACCGGTTCGACTTTATAAATTAAAGCGTTTGCATCAGAAATTATAGGTTTTCCGTATCTCGTCTATTAGACAGCGAATCCAAGTGATATATTGAGTCAAGTCCTATACTTTGTCAGGTTGTTGTTACAGGATATGAGCGCTAAACTCGGAGGGATAGAGCTAGGTGGGAACAGAAAGGATCGTGATGACTCAGCATGTTGGACGATGAAAGAAGTGTAGATGATAAACGAGAATATTCAGCACCACGTGATCCTGAAGGCGTTGTACAATCAGCGAATGAGACGCAGGTGGACTTTGAATCTCAGGCATATCGCGAGTTGATCGAACGATCTCTTCTGAACAAGGGTAACAATGTTAGGTTGAAGCGAGCTATTGGGAAGGCTAGAAAAGGTGAACCGACTAATATTGCTTATATTGGAGGTTCAATTACGCAAGGTGCAGGTGCTATACCTATTCATCTGCAAAGCTATGCTTATCGTTCTTATGAGCAATTTAAGAATAGGTATGCTCCCTCAGACGGAAGTTCGATTAACCTGATCAAAGCCGGTGTAGGTGGGACACCCTCTGAGCTTGGAATCATACGTTATGACCGTGATGTGCTTCGGGACGGTCAGGTTCAGCCGGACATTCTGATCATTGAATTTGCCGTTAATGACGCGGATGACGAGACGAAGGGCAATTGTTATGAAAGCTTGGTGATTAAAGCACTTGCTGCTGACAACAAGCCAGCGGTGATCTTACTTTTCAGCGTGTTCGAGAACGACTGGAATCTACAAGATCGTCTAGCTCCAATCGGATGGCATTATGATCTGCCTATGGTGAGTATGAAAGATGCTCTTGTAGAGCAATTCCAGAAGACGCCAGCCGAAGGAAACGTGATTACCAAAGAACAGTATTTCCATGATATATATCATCCGACAAACTTGGGACACCGGATCATGGCTGACGCACTCTCTCATCTGTTTGACGTTACGGAACACTCAACGCTCGATCAGGTGGAACAGTGCTTTGATCGAACACCTTTAATTGGAAACGATTTCGTAAATGTTAAATTGCTGGATCGAAAGAACATTGAGCATATTGCGAAAATTGAAGTAGGAGCTTTCCAGCATACGGATACAGAGCTACAGATGGCTGAGATGCATGATCATGATTATGGTACGCCTTTGTTCCCTCATAATTGGATGTATATCAGGGAGGACACGCAAGAACGGAATCGTTTTACATTACATTTAAATTGTAAACATCTTATTTTGATCTTTAAGGATTCAGGTAGTGATGAATTCGGTACAGCCAATATTAGGGTAGATGATGAACACATCAAACAAGCCGATCCACACCAAGTGAATTGGACACATTGTCATGCGATGCTTCTAATTAACGAAAATGAGGTCGATGAGCACAAGATTGAGATTGAAATGGCGGAAGGTTATGAAGACAAGAGGTTTACCATTCTAGGTTTCGGATATGTCGATTAACAAAAGGTGGCCTAGATGTAGCTCTAAGGGTGAAAGTATACGTTGAGTTGAAGGGAGTCATGGAGATGAACTTTGTAGCACCAGCAGGATTTGACCATTATCGAGAGAACATACCTCGCGGCGTAATCAAGACTGTAGAGTATAACTCTACAACAGTAGGCAATACGCGTAAAGCAATGGTGTATACACCACCCGAGTTCTCAACAGAAGAGGCGTATCCTGTTCTTTATCTGTTGCATGGCATTGGTGGAGACGAAAAGGAGTGGTATAACCATGGCGCTCCGCAGATTATTCTCGACAATCTCTATGCAGACAATCTGCTTGAACCGATGATTGTTGTATTACCCAATGGTCGTGCTATGCCAAATGATCGAGCGGAGGGAGACCTGTTTGATTCGGAGAAGATAAAAGCTTTTGAACGCTTCGAATTGGATCTCATTGATGATCTCATCCCTTACATTGACTCCAACTATCCCACGAACAGCAACAGAGATAATCGAGCTATTGCAGGCTTATCCATGGGCGGAGGTCAGTCGTTAAACATCGGACTTAGCAACCTGGATTCCTTCGCCTGGGTCGGAGCCTTTTCTGCAGCACCTAACACCAAAACGCCAGAACAGCTTGTGCCTGATCCAGCCGAGGTGTCGTCACTTCTCTTGCTGTTATGGCTTTCCTGCGGCGATCAGGACAATCTGCTCCATATTAACGTAGGGGTTCATCAGTATTTGCAGCAGCAGGGAGTAGCTCATATCTGGTATGAAGAGAGCGGAGGACATGACTGGCCGGTATGGAGGAATGACCTTTATTTATTTTCTCAACGTCTATTCAAATAATCTAAGTGCCACCGGAGTCTTGAATGCACAAGCTGAACCTTGTGTAGAGAGGCTAAGGTGGCACTTTTTATTAATGCACTGTATTGACGTGCGTATTCGATAAATAACATGTAAAATTCAATAAACTACAAGCAAAATACCATTGTGTTTCAGAACGATACAACTCATTTTGGGCGAATTAATGCGGAACTAGATATATTTTATTCTATAATATCGTTGACAATTTAATTAAAGTTACTATAATATAATTTGTTTTGCTTGAATAACCAGTCAGTCACTTGTAAGGGGTGCCACTATGCGCAAATCTCCTTCTCAGAACTGTCCACAGCGCTTGCTCATCCTGCGCCCTTAAAATTTTATCGAGGAGACTGAGGAACGAATGAAAGTATTAATTGTGGAAGACTCTATTTTTGTACAGAAAATGATGCGCAAGCTGATTGCTGATCATTTTCCAGAATCTGAGATTCAGACAGCGAACAATGGAGAAGAAGGATATCAACAGTACCTGGAATTCAAGCCTGATTTTATAACGACGGATCTGCTCATGCCTAACCTTAGTGGTCAAGAGATGCTTCGTATGATTCGTGAGATCGACCGTGAAGTCAGAATTATTATTTTATCTGCAGATATTCAGAAGGTGACTCGTGAAGAAGTAGAGAACCTTGGGATCTCTGGATTTTTGAATAAGCCGTTAACTGTAGAAAAAGCGAATACATTGATTCAAATGATTCAGGTGGCACATCATGCTGACTGAATTGCAGAAGGATATGTTGACTGAACTTGTGAACGTTTACGTTGGACAAGCGGCCAATATGCTATCCGAGATTGTCGACAAGCACATTGTACTGAGCATACCTGAAGTGGAGCTTATCTCCATATCTGACGTTGATCCAGGAGATCGACGATACAAACTCTTTTTCAGCGAAGGTCATCTGTTCAGATCATCTTTGCAGTTCGGATATGATTTTCAGGGAAAAGCATTCCTTATGTTCCCTGCTGAGCAGGCTAAAGTGTTAGCGAATATGTGTCTTGGAGAACTCACCGAAACAATTGAGCCGGAAGAATGTCGCTTATTAGATACGGATCTGGATGTGCTCAAAGAAGTTAGTAATATTCTGCTTAATGCCATCATTGGAGAATTCGGTAATTTTCTAGAAATGAAATTAGAATACGTATTGCCGGATATTGAGCTACTGCATGTGACACACTCTGATCCACAGATCCTGCTCCAGAACGAAGTATATGTGCTGGTTCTCCATACGTCATTCTTACTTGCCGATACCAATGTGAAAGGGATCATACTCATTGCGCTCAGCATGAACTCTATCTCAAGCCTATTGGATAAAATGAATGCATTATTGGAGGATGACCATGGATAATCTCGTAATACAAGCTCTAGGCAAAATCAATATGGGCATCTTCATCATTGACAGGCAATTAAAAGTGATCCTCTGGAATGGCTGGTTGGAACGATTCACTGGTAAAAGTAAAGAAGAGGTGATTGGGCGGAATTTGCTTGAGGTATGCCCAAGATTTAAATTGAACATGTACCAGAATATACTGCAAAATGCGCTGTATCAAGGGCAAAGCAGGTTCTGTTCAAGCGCTCTACATAAGGCATTTATTCTGCCTAAAGAAAATGAAGATGAACACTTTTTTAAACAAAACATGCATGTTGAACCCTTATACGAAAATGGTCGTAATTACGCGATGATTCAGATCAGTGATATGACCAACACTAGCACACGTGTATATAAACTGAAAAACCTAATCAAGGAATTGGATGTTGAATATAACAAAGTTAAAATTTCCGAAAAAATCAGTAAACATCTGTCGATGCATGACTCCCTTACGGGATTGCCTAATCGCCGTGCTTTCAACGAACGTCTAATCTGGGCTATTAACCATGCTGAGCGAAGTGAGGGGAAATTGGCTGTTCTATTCGTAGATACCGATGGATTCAAGCAGATCAATGACACGTACGGACATGAAGTGGGTGACCAGGTACTCGTTGAGACTGCGAAACGGCTGAAGGAAAACATCCGAAGTACAGATAGTGTGGCTCGGCTAAGTGGAGATGAATTCAGTATCATCTTAAACCAATTGAACGATGACCACGACGCAGAGGTGGTGTGCGAGAAGCTGGGAACAGCCTTTGTAGCTCCTATCGAAGTCTCGGGTAATTTCATTCATCTATCACTCAGTATTGGGATTAGCGTCTATCCGCGGCATGGAGAGGAACCGGCTGAGCTTCTAAGGTATGCAGATCAGGCGATGTACCGAATTAAGAAAAATGGAAAGAGCGGTTACGCTATGTATGATTCGCAAAGAGATCAATACGGGTAAGGTTGCAGCACGAAGCTATTTATACTGATACGGGTACCCATCACGAAAGTTGCTTATATAGCGACTTTTTTTGGCGTTGAAAAACTTGCGTCTCTATAGCTCCTTAAAGTAAGCGGTGGATCTCTTCAATTGTGAAGAAATCCACCGCTTATTCCATATGCTGAAGATCATTATCGTGGAAATATATGTAAAATCATGATGGTGAATATCGAATTTGAATTATATCTCCAAAGCATAAGCAAGAGCTTGTGTCTGAGGCATGTCTTTCCCTTTAGTCCACCATTCTCGGAACTCCTGATCAGACACTGTGTGCTGAAGAGCGAATATAGCATCTTCATATTCTGCGGGGAAATTCGGTTTGTTCTCCGCGTCAAAGTTCTGTCGTCCTCTCGCCGCAGCTCCAAGTAGAACTGTAGCTTCGAAGAGGGCATTCTTAGCATATAGCGCAAGGCCTATTCCTTCCAACCCACGCGAAAGAACCCAAGAGCCACTGTAAATCTGGCTGGCGACGATGCTTTTTTTGAAATACGCAATTGACAGCTCTACATCCCCTAGCTTCAATGCAGCATAACCTAGGCACTCGTATGGCCCAGAAACTTCCCACTGATCATGGACGGATTCGAAGAGCTGAACGCTTTCCTTCAGGAATATAGTCGCCTCGTCGTAATTCTGTTGCTCCATACGTAGTCTTCCATATGCATGTAAAGAAGAGGCTAGATTCCATGAATCCTCTGCCGACCTAGCGATGTCGACACTTTGCTGCACCAGCATTTCGGCTTCTTCTATATGTTGCATCTTGATATGAAGAAAAGCAGACAGCCGGAGACAAGAAGCCAGTAGAGACTTATCCTGCAGATGACGTGCGAGCTCTACGCTTCGAGTTGCCGCATTCATGGCACCTTCAATATTGCCCTGAATAAATTGAATGACACCTTGTCCATGCAGAGCCTTGGCACCATTCAACACAGCGAGATTTACATCGTTGCTACTGTCTAGAAAACGTTTCAGCCAGAACAGCCCTTCCGTTAACCTGCCTTCGTGCAACCAGAACCAATAGAGCTTGGATACCATATGTAGCCCGTGCGAATGAGCTTGAGGGTTGGCATAAGACCACTGAAGGGCAGAGCGCAAATTGGTGTAGTCTCTTCGAACTGCTTCTATACATGCTTCGCGGTCACGAGTCCTGAACTTCGGTTCTTCACGTACTAAGCATTGAATGTAAAATAGAGCATGGCGTTCAGACAAAACATATTGTTTGCGTTCGTTGGAATCTTCCCGCAATTTCTCACCTGCATATTCCTTAATGGTTTGGAGCATGAAATAACGGATCCTACCGTAATCTTCACCGATTTCAGTGGATACGAGAGATTTGTTAACAAGTCCAGACAGCAGATCCAGCATATCTTCCCGTATAATTCGATCTTCATGATCAGGCATTCCAGGTTCACAGATACACACATCTTCGGCTGCCTCCAGCGTAAATCCACCTGCAAATACACTAAGTCGTCTTAGCAAAAGGCGTTCCTTACCAGATAACAAGTTATAACTCCAATCAATCGTTGAACGTAGCGTTTGATGGCGGGGGGCAGCCGTTCGTTTCCCAGCGGTCAACAAGCTCAATAGGCTAGCTAACCGCTCCTCGATCTGTTCAAGGGTCAGCATATTCATCCGAGCAACGGCTAGCTCGATAGCTAACGGTATACCCTCGACCTTTTTGCAAATGGCTCCAATACGCTTGAGAGCAGTTAACGTTGGTTGGAACTGCGGGACTGCAATGCGTGCCCGTTCCAAAAATAATTGTACCGCTTCAAACGCCAATAGTTCTTGTTCATGGAGTTCTTGCAGTGAACGATCATCACCCGGGTAGGACAAGGGAGGAATACGGTAGACCCATTCTCCTGCAATATTAAAAGGTTCACGACTGGTAGCGAGAATGGTTAATTCGGGCGCAACAGACAACAAGGATTCGGCGGTAGCTGCAATGGCATCAATCAGATGCTCACAATTATCAAAAATGAATAGCATCTTACGGTCGGCAATGCTGTCCATTACAGCCTGAAGATCCGTTTGGCTCGCCTGATTTTGTATCCCCAGCGTAGCTAGAAGCAATTGTCCCAAATCATGTGATTCATGAATAACGCCGAATTCAAACATCCACACCCCATCGGGGTACATGTCTATCAGCGATGAAGCGACCTCAGCAGCAAGTGAGGTTTTACCGATCCCTCCTGACCCTACGATCGAGACTAGGGAGTGAACACGTAACCGTTCCACCAAATCGACTTTGGCTTGATTCCGTCCAACGAAGTGGAAGGCGAGCCTTGGTAAATGAATTGTAGCGGACACTGAGGCGGAGGAGGCTGTCTTCACCTCTCTGGTCGAATCCGTTCCCATGACCTCTGTGACAGCTAACGTTGCAAACCACGCGGCGTCAAAATCCGGAAACTCACGCCCCGTCGCCGAACGTGCTTCAGAGAATCGTTTGACGGCTAGCCATAGCTGCTCGGCTTCTTGAGACGGATTTATTTCTAGAAAAAGACCTTCTTCCCAGAATGCTTGGATGATGAGCTTGAGATTGCCAACGCTGGGAAGGCGATCTCCATTCTCCCATTGTTGAACCGTTCTAGGGTCAACACCGACCCTTTTGGCCAGATCGATCTGACGCATTCGTTTGGCAGGACCTCGTCTAATCGGTCTGGAACGTATTCTTTTGATCCACTCATGAGGCCAATCTTTCGATAATTTGCCTTCTTCCATATCATCACCTGAATTCCGTAGACTAAGCAAGTTCGACACGAACAAACACGAACTTATGTACATTCGTGTTCTGGATTTTAGCAGATAAAATAAAGCATATCAACAAAAACAAACCAAGGAGGTAGCGCAAATGCCTTTAACTCGCATTGTAACTTTGAAGGGTCGCTCCAGTGAAGAGAAAGCACAAATCGGTGAGATTGTTCTGCAAACGATTGTAGATAAACTGCATGTACCTGCGAATGATCGTTTTCTGATTATTGAAGAACTGGAACGTGAACATTTCAGCTTCGATCCGACGTGCCTGGATATTGAGAGAAGCGAAGGATTCCTCCTGATACAGATCACGTTGAACGCTGGTCGTTCCGCTGATGTGAAGAAAGAATTCTATGCAGAATTAGCTGAACAATTGCATCAACAGCGTGACGTCCGTAAAGAAGATGTGTTCATCAACCTGATTGAAGTCACCAAGGAAAACTGGTCTTATGGCAATGGAGAAGCTCCATTCATCGTTTGACGTCCATATATTTAAACATCAATTTCTCATATTCGTGCAAAAGAGAGGAAGTTATAACTATGTCAACACTACTATACATCACAGCTCACCCAGGTAACCCAGAAGCATCGTACAGCCTTTCAGTTGGCGAACAATTCGTACAAGCGTATAAAGAGAATCACCCAGCAGACGAGGTTGTGCATGTTGATCTGTATCAACGTAACATTCCTCATATCGATGCTGACGTGTTGGACGCGTGGGGCAAGCTGCAAACAGGTGGTACATTTGAAGAATTGAGTGCAGCACAACAACAAAAAGTAGCACAGTTAAATGAATTGCTTGAAGAGTTCGTGGCAGCAGACAAGTATGTATTCGTGACACCGATGTGGAACTTCTCATACCCTCCAGTAATGAAAGCATACATTGATTCCTTCTGTGTTAGAGCCAAAACGTTCAAATATACTGAGAATGGTCCAGTTGGTCTGCTCGAAAACAAGAAAGCATTCCACATTCAAGCAAGTGGGGGCGTATACTCTGCAGGCCCTGTCGCTGATCGTGAGAATGGCAACCGTCACTTGCAAACGGTATTGAATTTTGTTGGTATAACAGATGTTGACCACCTATTTATTGAAGGTGTATCTACAGCAGGTGAACGTGCTCCACAGATCAAAGCAGAAGCTATTGAAAAAGCACGTAAAGCAGCGCAAAATTTCTAACATTTTTATACCATAAGCGGTGCACCCTGTTTACATTATGCCCATCAAACGTTCGCCGGATCATTAGCCAGCGTTTTGATGGGTTTACTTATGAACGGGCAGGCGCATGCAGGATTGCACAATTGGTTATACCAATGGAAGCCCGGTATGGCATTATCCATTTCAAATTCAGTTGTCTGAACAAGGAGGAAATAAAGGTGAAAGTAACTTATCATGGGCATTCTGTTGTCAGAATAGAAACGAACGGAAAAATCATTTGGATTGATCCGTTTATTACAGGTAACACAACTTCGGATCTAGATGCGTCGAACGTGAAAGCAGATGTAATTCTGTTAACGCATGGACATGGGGATCATGTGGGGGATACCGTTGAAATCGCCAAGCGGAATAATGCCTTGGTTATTGCGTCGGCTGAACTGGCTGATTTACTCAGCTGGGAAGGTCTAAATACACATGCGATGAGCATTGGCGGCTCTTATACATTTGACTTTGGAAAAGTAAAGATAACACAAGCTTTTCATAGTTCAAGTTATATAGATCCAGAGACAAGAACAATCATCTACACGGGCATGCCTACCGGAATACTGTTCACTGCTGAGGGAAAAACCGTGTTTCATGCAGGAGATACGGGACTGTTTTATGATATGAAGGTAATCGGAGAACGCAATGATATTGATCTAGCTTTTCTACCGATCGGTGATAATCATACGATGGGTGCAGAAGATGCTTCAGTAGCGGCAGAATGGCTTCAAGCTAAACAGGTTGTGCCAATTCACTTCAATACATTTCCTTTTATCCAGCAGGATCCACATGCCTTTGTCTCACTCTTGCCGAATGGGGTAGGCAAGGTGCTCGAACCTGGAGAAGGGATTGAACTGTAGATAATGTTATACGGAGTCGCTTTAGAGCGGCTTTTTTTCGTATATTTAAACAATTTCTTCATTATATAATTCAAAATTCATTTTTTTTGTAATCGATATCAACCGCATATTATCACTGTTTTTTCGACATATAACGCTATTTGTATACAATTTATGACATTGACAGATTGACACATCGTTTGATAGTATCAACTAAATTTTATAATTCATACAAGAATACTCGGTTATAGAAAGGCGGTTCATTTCATCATGCATCAGTCCCTATCGGCAACTTCCATTTTTGCAAAACCATATCCCGTTTATGCAAGTCTGGAACAAGCTTTCGGACAACAACCCTCGGCAAGTGTATCCCGAATTCAAGAGATTCATGAGGAGCAGACAATCGTTTTGTTTCTGATCAAGGGGATCCAAGAGGGACCAACGATATGGGTACAAGCTGCGCTGCATGGAGACGAGCATGATGGTATTATCGCTTGCGCTAAACTTATGAATGATATTGTGCCTGAGCGTTTGTCTGGAAATCTGATATTGTGTCCTGTCACGAACCCAACCGCGATGCTTGCGGGAACGAATGGCAGTCCACTGGATGGCATAAACCTGAACCGGGTTTTTGGTCAAAATGCAACAGATGCTTCATACTCCGGTCGCTATGGTCGCTGGCTGGCTAACAATATCATTGCATATGCCGATTTTCTGATTGATCTGCATGGAGGCGGTCGCTGGTTGGATGTCTGTCCGTTTGCGATGGTAGCAAGCGACCATGAAGCTGCATTCGAGCGTAGTATGGCGGCACTAAATAAAATTCCGCTTACAGCGACGTATGTCTGCCAGTCGGGCACCAAGGGGATGTTGATTAATGAAGTGTGTCAACAGGGGATCCCGGCCGTCTTACTGGAGAGTGGAGGGGGCAATTACTGGACTTCCACAGCCGTGGATACGCATCTACAAGCCGTTAAGATGATCCTTGATCAACTTGGCGTATATTCATATGAACAGTCTTCTCAGGCGGAAGAAGCACTTAGCATGAACCGAAAGCCTGCACGGATCTCAGACATCGTTGAAATGCGATTTGAAACGAGCGGTTTGTTAACGTTTAGTAGGCACGCGGGAGAGAATGCTCGGCTGGGGGAAGAGCTGATGCGCATACTGTCATACCCGGGACTTGATGAACAGTCCATAACCTGTCCCATCGAACATGGTGTCATTTTATCCATTCATGCAGCATCGACGGTTCATCAGAACGGTTACGCGGTCATGTTGGGCAAATTAGCATAATTTAATTATCGGGGGTTGTACATCATGAAAAAGAGTAAGTTTCTTCTAATCCTGACACTGCTGGCTGTGTTCGCTGCAGGCTGCTCTACAACGAGCAAATCAGGAGCAGGTGAAGAGGCAACAGGTGAAGGGCAAGATCAAAAACTAGAAATCACGATTGCCCGAGCATTTGACGTAAACGGATTGGATCCGGGCTTTCTGACCGAAAATGCACAGGTCGTGGACAATATCTTCGATACCTTGGTTAAACGGGATGCAGAAGAAAAACTCGTACCTGGTCTAGCGACAAGCTGGAGCCAAATCGATGATACAACATGGCAATTCAAACTGCGTGAGGGTGTAACCTTCACCAATGGTGAGGCGTTCAATGCCGATGCAGTGAAGTACTCGCTTGATCGTGTGCTTGATCCAGCGAACAATGCACCGACAGCTAGTTATGTATCTACGATCCAAGAAGTTAACGTTGTTGATGAGTACACGGTTAACGTTGTAACGAAGAAACCTGACCCACTTGTACCAACACGGTTTAATCGTTATCCGACTGAAATTGTACCTCCCAAATATGCTGAAGAAGTAGGACAAGAGCAATTTGCTCAAAAACCGATCGGCACAGGCCCATACCAGTTCGTAAGCTGGGATAAAGGCAGCAATGTAGTATTAGAAGCTAACCCGAATTACTGGGGCGGCGAACCTGATGTGAAGAAGGTTACTTTCCGTTCTATTCCTGAAGCTTCGACACGTGTAAGCGCGCTGTTGAACGGTGAGGTTGATCTGATCACAGCGGTATCTCCAGAAGATCGTGAGAAAATCGAATCATCGTCTACTGCACGTCTCTCCACAGTTGAACGTGCGGGCAACACTGTTTATGTCGGCTTCAAAACCGATGTAAAACCATTCGATGATCCAAAAGTAAGACAAGCGCTGAACTATGCAATCGATGTTAAATCCATTGTAGATAAAGTGCTTCAAGGCGCTGCTGTTGAAACGAATAGCTTGATTGGTCCAAAAGACTTCGGATATGCTGGCGAACCAGAAGGGTATAGCTATGATCCGGAAAAAGCGAAGCAATTGTTAGCAGAAGCAGGTTACCCGAACGGATTCTCCGCAACACTTGATACGGTAAGCTGGTACATCAAAAACACGGATGTTGCGCAAGTCATTGCAGAGCAACTCAAAGCCGTTGGCGTAAATATCAAAGTTAATAACGTAGAAAGTTCGGTATATCGCACACTCGTACCTGCGGGCAAACAATCGGATATGTATGTACTTGGTTGGAGCAGTACGAACACGCTTGATGCCGATGCAGCGATCTATGCCATTCTTCGTTCAGGAGAGTCTTACTCCACTTATGCGAATAAGGACGTAGATGCTAAGCTGGATGAGGCAAGATCAGTTACAGATGAGGCTAAACGTAAACAGCTTTATCAAGAGATCCAAGATGAAGTGTTGAAAGACGCACCACGCATTTTCCTGTATCAGGAGAACCAGTACTATGGCGTATCTGATCGATTGAAATGGGACGGCCGTGTGGATGGCTCGATTCCGGTATCGACTATTTCAGCAGGTAACGAGTAAATCGGCAGGCGTCTTTTGTGACTTGGCCAAGCCCGGATGGGAGTGTTAACCATTGAAGCATTACGTGCTTAAACGTTTGGGACAATCGGTACTTGCAGTCCTCGGTGCGGCAACGCTTGTATTTTTCATTATTCGCTTGTCAGGTGATCCGGCGCGCCTAATGCTTCCACCTGAAGCGAGCGAAGAACAGGTGACCGCGCTTCGAGAGAGCTTAGGGTTCAATCAACCTCTCTGGATGCAGTACATCGATTATCTAAAAAACCTATTTACCGGCGATTTGGGAAACTCGCTGTATTACAAAGAATCCGCGCTGAAGCTGGTGCTTGAACGAATGCCAGCAACCATAGATCTGGCCATGTTTGCAATCATTATTGCGGTCACTGTTGGTTTGCTGGCAGGGATCGTGTCGGCATACAAAAAGAACAGCTGGATCGACTATGTGGTCAACGGTTGGATTTTCTTAACTCAATCACTGCCAGTATTCTGGATTGGTATCGTGTTAATCATGATTTTTGCAGTAAATCTCCACTGGTTGCCAACGTCAGGCAATCGCGGATTGGAGTCAATTATACTACCAGCACTGACTCTAGCAGCATACCCGATTGCTCCGATTGCCCGCACGATGCGAGCCTCTCTTATTGAGGTCATGGACAAGGGGTATATGATTACAAGTCAAGCTCAAGGATTCTCCAAACCTAGCCGGATTTTGAAACGCGGACTCAAAAACGCGTTTCTGCCGGTTATTACCGTCATTAGCCTGGAATTCGGAGTCATGATCGCTGGCGCAGTGGTGACTGAAACGATTTTCTCATGGCCAGGTGTGGGACAGTTGATCATACAGGGTGTCAGCAACCGCGATTTCCCGTTGGTGCAGGCAAGTATTCTTGTGATCAGCATCATCTACATCGCCATTACACTTGTGACGGATCTGATCTACCATCGCCTTGATCCAAGAATCAAAGTGCACTAAACGAAGAGAGGGATAATCATGAAAAAACGATCTTTGCTTCGTGCCAATGCCAAGGGCATTGCCAGCATAGGTTCGTTGACCGTCATCTTCGTGCTGACGGTCTTTGCCCCGCTATTCGCGCCATTCGATCCGTATAGGCAGTCATTGCAGGATATCCTTATCCCACCAGGGAGCACGTATAGTGGAGACGGCGCAATGAGCTTGCTTGGCACTGATCAATTGGGCAGGGATGTGCTCAGCAGATTGTTATATGGGGGCAGACTCTCGCTCTGGATCAGCATTGTCGCCGTTGTCATTTCAGGTGTGCTGGGCAGTATTATTGGAATCGTAGCCGGATACTTCGGTGGTAAGACGGACGCGGTATTAATGCGTCTAGCTGATATCCAGATGTCCATCCCAAGCATGCTGCTCGCCATCGTTATGGTTGCTGTGCTTGGGTCAGGTCTAACAAATATTGTTATTGTGCTGGCAGTTACAGGTTGGGTGACCTTTGCACGTGTTGTTCGTAGCCAGGTACTCTCGCTGAAAGAGTTGGAGTACGTCGAAGCAGCCAAAGCCATGGGTGTGCCGAGCATCAGTATCATGGCGAAGCATATTTTACCGAATACCCTGTATACGATCGCTACGCAAGCTGCCTTACAGATGTCACACATGATCTTGCTCGCGGCAGCATTAAGCTTCCTTGGGCTTGGCATTGATGTGTCTACACCATCTTGGGGTGGGATGGTGAATGACGGCAAGAGTTATATCAGTTCTGCATGGTGGTTGTCTACGATACCGGGTCTGGCTATTGCTCTGGTCATTATGACGATTAATCTGTTCGGCGATTGGCTTAGAGACCGAGCTGAGTTCCGATGAACATGAAGAGATTCGGAGGAAAGCGATTCGAAGAAACAAAGCAACAAATGATGTCACAGCAGGAAGGAGAATGGAGCGAATGTACTTCGTATCAAGAGAAAGCATTAAGCAAAGTAGGATAGCCGATCCATTGGTTGCACAACATCTGATTGAACGAACCTTCAGGCAGAAGGCCGAGGGAACAGCAGTGGGTGCACAAGAGGTAGCGATGGCTGCTGGAGCAAGGGAAGCAGGATCTTTCTATTCCTTGCCTGCGTACCTCGCAGAGGAAGGCGTGGCTGGACTGAAATGGACTTCGCATGTTCCACACTCCGATCCTTCGATACCTTATACGCATCCTGTCGTTGTGCTCAATGAATTAGCAACGGGCAGACCGCTTGCACTCTTGGAAGGAGAGTTGATTAGCGGGCTCCGTACAGGCGCAGTATCCGCGACTGCGATCAAAACGTTGGAAAGATCAAAGGCATCATCATTATTCCTTTGTGGATCTGGATTTCAGGCGAGTCACCAGCTTCGCAGTATTGTGCCGTTCATGCCTGAACTGAAGGAAGTTCATGTGTGGAGTCGTACGATGCAGCATGCAGAGAAGTTGCTTGAAAATCACGCAGATATCCTTGGAAAACGGGGTATTCGGAGCCGTGTCCATGCTTCTCTTCCGGAACGACTTGATTGTGCTGAGGTTGTGGTCGGGGCGACATCCGCTTCCACTCCTTACCTACATGCAGACCATTTTGTTCAAGGTCATTTGTATCTTCATATCGGCATGCGTGATATTGATGCAGAAGCCATTGAATCATTTGACCATATTGTATGTGATGATTATGAAGCCGGCGTTCCATCTAGCAGTCAGTCGTTATTCGGTCTTGCACGCAAGACACCGGAAATTGGCGGTAAGGTAACCCTGTTAGAAACACTTCTGGCTGAGCCTGATCCGGCAATCCAGCGGCACTCTGATCGTAAAATAATGTTTAATGCGTTCGGTCTGTCCATATTTGATCTTGTGCTTGCCCATGAAGCCTTACAGCGGCTTCTGAAGCAACCGGAATCAAATGTGGGGCAATTCGACCTTAGCAAGGAGAGAAGCTAATGACAGACACATCACTCCTGCGCATCAATGAATTGGGCATTCGCTTCACCAAGCGTGACCAACATACGGACGTGCTTCATCATATATCCTTGGATATCCGTGAGGGTGAAATATTGTGCCTAGTTGGTGAGTCGGGAAGCGGCAAGAGCGTTGCCGCCAAATCAATTATGCAATTGTTACCACGACCTGCTGCACAATATACCCATGGGCAGATCTGGTTCGACGGTCAGGATTTGCTGACCTTAAATGAGAAACAGATGCAACGTATTCGTGGCAAACGGATTGCCATGGTCTTCCAAGATGCACTGAGTGCGTTAAACCCTGTCTACACGATTGGAACCCAAATGGTGGATGTCATTCGTTTGCATGCGCCGAAGCGAATGAGCAAAAAAGCCGCGCTTGAAGAAGCGAAATCCTGGTTAACTCAAGTTGAGATTCGCAATGTGGATGAGGTTGTGAAGCAGTATCCATTTCAGTTGTCTGGTGGAATGAGGCAGCGTGTCATGATTGCGATGGCCTTGTCTTCCCGACCTGAATTGCTGCTTGCAGATGAGCCGACAACAGCATTGGATGTGACGGTTCAAGCTCAGATTTTGCGGTTAATCCTGAAGCTGAAAGAGCAATATGGCATGACGGTGCTGTTCATTACGCATGATCTTGGTGTGGTTCACGAGATTGCTGACCGTGTTATCGTGATGAGACATGGCAATCTGGTTGAAGAAGGTACGAAGGAAGCGATATTCGGGCGACCGGAACATCCATACACCAAGCAGCTGCTAAACAGCATGCCCCGTATTTATTTTGAGGGGGTGGACATATGAGCAAACATCTGTTGGAGGCTGAGGGACTTCATAAGGTATATCGGACGAGGAACGGCACCGATTTTGCCGCGGTACAAGATGTTTCGTTTTATCTAGGGCAAGGGGAGA
The DNA here is from genome assembly GCF_001426865.1 of Paenibacillus sp. Root52. GTDB lineage: Bacteria > Bacillota > Bacilli > Paenibacillales > Paenibacillaceae > Paenibacillus. The sequence continues at coordinate 331,957 of NZ_LMFO01000001.1, forward strand.
CATTAGGCATCGTTGGTGAATCCGGCAGTGGCAAAACGACGGTTGCAAAAATGGTCGCTGGCATGATTCCACTTACATCAGGCTCGATCATCTTGGGCGACAAAGCCTTAAGTGGCACGAAGCGTATTCGCTCTGACAAGCGCAGCATCCAATATGTATTCCAAGATCCGGTCTCTTCCCTGAATCCAAGATGGAAGATCAGAGAAATCGTGGCTGAACCACTGAAGCTGTACTTTCAGATGAACGCCAAAGCAATCGATAACAGGGTGGACGAATTGTTGGATGATGTTGGTTTACCCCGTGAGTTCAAATCGCGATATCCCGGAGAACTGTCTGGTGGACAATGTCAGCGTGTGGGCATTGCCAGAGCACTTGCAGCAGAACCTGCCGTTATCGTCTGTGATGAACCGACCTCTGCACTCGATATGACCATTCAGGCACAGATTCTCGAATTGCTGAAGAAGCTTCAACAGCAGAAGGGTGTATCCTATCTATTTATCGCTCATGGCCTTGAGGTGATCTATAGCATTTCGCATCGCGTGATGGTCATGAAAGCTGGCGAAGTTGTGGAGGCGGGGGAGACCAAGCAAATTTTCCACGATCCGCAGCATGAGTATACCCGGTCATTGATTGAGGCTATTCCAAGAATTAATATTCCGCAATTTCAATAAGCTCTCAAAACGATAAATGGTTACATCCAGATGTTATATTAACTTTACTTAAGAGGAGGAATTTTACATGAGCAGTGTGGTACCCGCATTACAATATGAAGACATGTCTCAAGAAGCCAAGAACTTTGTGGATGAGCGAATCAAAAATGGCAATCGAGTAACGAATATGGTTAAAACATTGTTGTATTCCATGCCGTCTTTTGATGCGATGGAGTTTTATCCGGTGCGTAATGAGCTACAAAAAATTATAGGCAGTCGCGCTATCTATTTTTACTGTTATGCTATCTCGACCGAGAATGAGTGTCTGGTCTGCTCCACCTATCATGCGAAGCTTCTCCGCGATCTGAACATCAGTTTCAATGAGTTCGAATTCACTGAAATCGAAAAAGTATTGATTGATTATGGTCGTGGATTGGTTAACAATCCAAACTCCATTGATGAGTCTATCTACGATAAATTAAGAAGCGAATTCTCCTCAGAAGAGATTGTGCTAATCACCACGGTCGGATGCAAGATGATTGCATCGAACATCTTCAATGAAGCGATGAAGGTTGATTTGGACGAATATCTGTTCGAAGTCGAATTTGACAAAAATATATTGCCTACTAAGTCTTAATGGTTATGCATTGAGATGTGGGATTGGAAGAAAACATGATCGCTCTGTGGCGGTCATGTTTTTTTGTTGGTTTTTAACACCAAGTTGTTGTTTGAATAGCCCTCGTGTGAAAAATAATGGAAAAGCTTGTCCAAACCATGTACTTTTGTAGAATTCCAGCGATTTGTCTAATTATCATGTTGTCTAACAAGGTTCTAATTTATATAATGTTTATTGATATAGCATTTTGGTAATTAGATGTAATGAAACTAACAGAGGGAAGTGATTTCAATACAATTTAATCGCGTATCAAGCAATAAACTGTATATTCAAATTTACGATCAGATTCTCTCTGAAATACAATCAGGTACGTTCGAGATTGGGGACAAGTTGCCAACAGAACGAGAACTATGCGCACAATTCGGGGTAAGCCGTGCTCCAATTAGACAGGCACTGAGCGCTCTGGAAATGAAGGGATACATCTATTCCAGACAGGGCGAAGGCGTTTATGTCAAAAGCACGATCGCTCAGGATGAGGCGGTAACGGACGAGTCTTTCATCAACTCCGTATCCCCCGAGGATATTGTTGAAGCACGAATGAATATAGAACCACTTATCGCCAGTATGGCAGCACAACGGGCTACGGCAGACGAGATTCAGCTTCTCCGAGAAACCATCAAACAGATGGAATCAGAGACAGCAGGTGGACACTATGTACCGGAGACGGATGAACGCTTGCATATGGAGATTGCTAGAGCTTCACACAATGATCTGTTCATTCAGTTCATGACGGTCATCACTCAAGCGATGAAACAGCAGGAAATGTGGAGATTTATCCGCGATCGAACGGTAACCCGCCCTGACTACCGTGATACTAACTTTAGCGAGCATAAGGAAATCATTGATGCTATTGAAAATAAGCAGGCAGATACGGCTTCCAAACTCATGAAACAGCACATGCAGAATCTTTTTAATCGTTATTGGAAAGATTAATCATAATCCCTATGCATCGCATCTAGCATAGGGATTATTTGTTGTTTTTAATACATAAAAAATTGAAAAAATAACTTATTGACAATTAAAAAGTTAATTGTTATATTCAAAACAGAAAAACTTAGGATACAAGTTAACAAGATTACAAATTAACAAGATTACAAATTAACAGGAGGTGCATATCATCACAAGTATTTGGAAACGCTTCATTTCAGTGAGTTGTGTCGATAATGTAGGACATTATTTTTTTGAAAATGAAATTGTAAGCGTTTAATATAACCACGGAATGAATTATTTCACGGGAGGATTTCATATGGATCTGCAGCAATTGGAGAAGTCGACTGTCCGCAAAGTAACATTACGTTTGATCCCATTCTTGTTTTTGTGTTTTGCCATTTCAATTCTGGATCGCGTAAATATTGGATTTGCGGCATTACGAATGAATGAAGACCTCGGATTCTCCGAGGCTGTGTATGGATTTGGTGCAGGCATCTTCTTTCTAGGTTACTTCCTGCTTGAGGTACCCGGCAGTGCGATGATGTCTAAGATTGGTGCAAGACGATGGATTAGCCGCATTATGGTTTCCTGGGGTATTATCGCCGTCATTATGGCATTTATTCAAACGCCCATCCAATTCTACATCGTTCGTTTCTTACTGGGTGTGGCTGAAGCGAGTTTTTACCCTTGCATGGTGCATTATTTAAGTGGATTCTACCAATCCAAGCATCACGCAAAAGCGATTGCTGGATTTATGATTGCGATTCCAGCAGCCAACGCCATCGGTTCACCGTTATCAACGTTCTTGCTACAAATTGATTGGCTCGGTTTGTCAGGTTGGCAATGGCTGTTTATTTTGGAAGCGATTCCAGCAGTGATTCTCGGTATTATCTGTTACTTCTACTTAACGGATCGTATCGAAGATGCCAAGTGGTTGACAGGCGCAGAGAAGACTTGGCTGTTGGATGTAACCCGTAAAGAGGCACTGGAGAAACAAAAAGTTAAAAAGCCTACTTTCCTTGAAGTATTGCGAGATAAGGATGTACTTATTTTGGCACTGGGATACTTCTTCTGGATGTTTGGTTATTACGGAATTAACATGTTCCTGCCAACCATTTCTAGAGGTTTAACTGAATCGACAGGTTGGTCTTTACAGAGTATTGGCTGGTTGCTTGGATTCATGTATCTGTGTGCGATGGTTGTCATGTATCTTGTCGGCAAAAGTTCAGATAAACAAAACGAACGTAAATTCCATGTAGCTGGTTGCTTGACGGTTAGTGCGATTGCCATGATGGCAAGTGTATATGTTGCAGATTTCAGTTTGATAGGAGCGTTCGCACTTCTAACGATTAGTTTGTGTGGAGCATTTGGAGCTTACTCTCCATTCTGGGCGATTCCGCCATCATTCCTGACAGGAGCAGCCGCAGGTGGTGCGATAGCATTGATTAATAGTATTGGTAATCTCGGCGGATTCTTCGGGCCATACTTCGTAGGATTTATCAATGATATGACAGGTAGCCATAATCTCGGGTTGACAGTACTTGGAATCAGCATGATAATAAGTGCGACTATCATCGTGTTACTTGTCAAACAATCCGGTAAAAGTTATAAAGTAAGTCCAGGTAGACCATTAGATCAGACTAATTCAACTAAAACAGGGTAACCGCACGTGAAACGAGTATTAGAATCTGAGCAAAGTGCTCGTTTTTTTTACAATAACTTAGGATACAAGTTAACAAGTTAACAAGAAGACAAAAATTAACTACCAAATTCATATGAGGTGAGCATAATGACCAAGTCCAGCATTGAAGAACTCAAGCAAAAGGCAATCGAGTTGAGACAAACCGCGATCACGATGATTTATGAAGCACAATCTGGTCATCCAGGTGGTTCACTATCCGCAGCTGATATTGTTACGGCATTGTATTTCAAGGAAATGAACATTGACCCAGCTAATCCAAAATGGGAAGACCGCGATCGCTTTGTATTATCCAAAGGACATGTATGCCCAATCCAGTACGCTGCATTGCTTCACCGGGGATTTGTTCCAATGGAGAATGTACACACGCTCAGACAGTACGGCTCTCCATTTCAGGGACATCCTGATATGAAAAAGTGTCCGGGAATCGACATCTCAACAGGCTCACTCGGTCAAGGGCTCTCTTGTGCCGTAGGCATGGCGATTGCAGGTAAAAGGGACGACAAGTCATATCGAGTATTCGCTATGCTGGGAGATGGTGAATGCCAGGAAGGTCAGATTTGGGAAGCTGCTCAAACGGCAAACAAATATCAACTCGATAATCTAATTGTGTTTGTTGATGATAACAACCTACAGATTGACGGGACTTGTGATGAGATTATGCCAAACTTGGATTTGGAGCTGAAATTTAAGGCTTTTGGCTTCGATACCCGAAGAATAGACGGTCATGACATGCAACAGATCGTAGATACATTGGACGAAATTCGTGATATTCAACACGGGAAACCAATCTGCATCGTATGCAATACCGTTAAGGGCAGAGGGGTTTCATTCATGGAGGATGTATGTAACTGGCATGGGGTTGCTCCGAAGGAAGCGGAATATCTACAGGCTTTGGAAGAAATTGCGGGAGGTCTGAAATGATGAGCACATATAACGTAACGGAGAAAAAAATTGCGACGCGCGAAGGTTTTGGACACGAAATTGTAGAGCTTGGCAAAAAGAATAAAAACATCTATGTCGTTGATATTGATATCGGTAAATCATGTAAAACGACTGAGTTTGCGAATCAGCTTCCGAACCAGCATATCAACGTGGGTATTGCCGAACAGAACGCCGCAGGACTTGCCGCAGGACTCGCAACAACGGGGAAAATACCTTTTATCAGCACCTATGCGGTTTTTGGTTCGCTACGCATGCTTGAACAGATTCGCCAAGAAGTCTGCTATCCTCACTTGAATGTGAAAATTGCTTGCTCCCATGGTGGACTTACTCCAGCTAATGACGGCGGAAGCCATCAAGCCATCGAGGATATGGGCGTGCTTCGTACGATTCCGAATATGACGGTTATTATGGCTGCTGACTATGCTTCCACGCGCAAGCTCGTTGCCAAGGCCGCTGAACATTATGGCCCAGTATATCTTCGGTTTACTCGTGATACGGTTCCGGTCATTTACGGAGAAGATGAAGAGTTCGAGATTGGTAAAGCCAAAAAGTTGAAGGACGGCAAAGATATTGCCATCATCGCCAATGGAGACACTTTACACCTTGCCCTGAAAGCATCGGAACTGTTGGAGAACGAGGGTGTATCCGTTAAATTACTAGATTTCCATACGATTAAACCCCTAGACCGCGAGGCTGTTGTGGACTGCTTAAGTACAGGGCGAATCATCACAGTGGAGGATCATAACATCCTGAATGGTCTTGGCAGTGCAGTGAGTGAAGTTGTAGCCGAGGAAGGCGGAGCTGTCGTCCGCAGAATTGGTGTTCAGGACAAATTCGGAGAATCTGCTCCATACGAAAAATTGCTAGAAATGAACGGAATCACGATAGATAACATCGTAGCGACTGCACATTCCCTATTAAAATAACTTTTTTTCCGAAAGTATTGAGGAAGAATTTTGCTTAACGATCGCAATCAACCCCATCTGAAGGAGTGTATAACATGTTTGAATTAAATAACAGGGTAGCCATTGTCACAGGAAGTGGATCTAAACGAGGAATTGGACGAACGATTGCACTAACATTAGCCAAGCAGGGGGCAAAGCTGGTTATTGCTGATATCAACCAAGAAGGAATTCAAGAGACCGTTGAGGCTATTCGTGCAGAAGGCGGGGAAGCCATCGGAGTTGAGCTTAACGTTACCACCCTAGAATCGAATCAGGCCATGGTGGAGAAGGTACTGCAAGCGTACGGAAAAATTGATATCTTGGTGAATAATGCAGGCATATCCCAGAAGGCAACCGTAGCAGAAATGACATTAGAGGACGTAACCCGTGTATTTAATGTAAACATGTTCGGACTCTTTCTCTGTACTCAAGCCGTGCTTGAACCGATGAAGAAACAAAATTATGGTCGGATCATTAGCCTATCCTCTGTATCTGCTAAACGGGGCGGCGGCGTCTTTGGTGGAGCACACTATTCTGCATCAAAAGCAGCTGTACTAGGTTTCTCAAAAAACCTCGCACGAGAAGTTGCGACAGATGGTATTACGGTTAACTGTATCGCACCAGGGCTTGTGAATACGGATATCTGGAAATCTCTAGACCAGCCAACTGCGGATGGCGTAATTGCAGGCATTCCAATGGGACGTCCGGGTGAAACCGAAGAGATTGCTTCAGCCATTGCTTTCTTAGCTTCAAGTGAGGCCTCCTACATTACTGGGGAGGAAATTGATATCAACGGCGGATCTCATATGGATTAATAACTGACAACTTTAGAGCGTAAGAAGCCGCTACAAGATAGCGGCTCTTTCCTTTATTTTGCCGCGAATGGTATGATAGGATGCAGTAAAGGGGTGAAACTATGGAATTAGAAGAAGTGTTTACGGTTCATGTGAAGATCTTAGAAACGTTCGAACTACGCAATAGCGAGGATGATTCTGTCGTTATGATTACGTTCACAGGAGATGTAACGGGTAAATATTTTGAAGGCATCGTGCTTAATGGTGGCGTGGATACACAGGTCATTGGGAAGGGCGGAGATCGACATACTCTGTCGGCTAGATATATGCTCCAAGGTGAGGATTTTACCGGACAAAGCTGTGAGATTTACATCGAGAATAACGGAAATATCAATAAAAAGTTGAAATCTTCATTGTTTCGCACTTCGCCTACAATCATTACTAATAGTACAGCATTATCCTTTCTGAATAGCGATATTCTCGTTGGTGAGGGAAAAGCCACAGACACTGGATTGGATATTATCATCTACAGAGTGTCTACCTCGTAAGAAGACTTGTAGTTGGGGAATCTTTTAAAAATCGGTGGAATATCGCTGTAATTGCTTCATGTCCAAAATCTGAATCGTTTTGTTCTGTCTCAGGATAATCTTCTCTTCTACTAGATCACTGAGCAATCTTCTAATATGGCGGTCGGAGATTCCCATCATGCTGGACATGTCCTTCATAACAAAGGGAATTGTTGCAGATTCGAATTTTTCTGAGGTTTGTACAATGGTTTTGCATAGTTTATTTTTGGCTGGATACAGCAATGATCTTGCATTTTTCACTGAAGACTTCATCAATTTCTCTGTAAGAACCGAACACATACGCATGAGAAACGGGACTGATGTTGTTAAATGAGATTGCACCACTTCTAGTGGAATGAGTAATATGGTTGTTGGTACAACAGCCACAGCCGTGTGAAGATAGTTGCAATGATTGAAGAATTCCATATCACCTAATACTCCGTTTTGCTCTACATAATCCACAACCGCGACATTCCCCTTCTCGGAATAGTTATGAATCGCCACTCTGCCTTCAATAATAATGTAGAAAAATGCTAGCTCATCACCCGAGACGACAACCGTCTCGTTTTTTGCGTATGTTCTTACTTGCAAATTGGCTATAGCTTCACCTGTAATGATCTGGTGTAGGTTTGCTTTCATAACGGCGGCCGAGATATCCGGGTTAACCTTAGTTGGCATACAGTTAAGTCTCCTTTGCACAACGATTTAGAAAAAGAGCCCCCAAAAAGCGGACTTTTGTCCTTATTGGTTGACCTTTTATCATATTATACTTACCTCGAATTACAACACAACATGTAATTAACTAGGAGGTTCGTTATGAATAGTATTATTGATGATCCAAGTTTGGCTAGTGCTGGGGCATCTCGGATGCATTGGTTTAGAGAGAGGATGCCAATTGTGGCAGAACTTAATCATTGGTTTAAAGAGAAACAGGTGCTCCAAGGTATCACGGTTGCAATTAGTATGCATATTGAACCCAAAACGGGATTCTGGATTGAAGGACTTCTCGCTGGTGGAGCCGCACATATCTACTTGGTCGGTTGTCTGGGTACAACTAAAAAGGATACAGCAGCATACTTAGCTTCTCTACCCAATGTGACGGTTCTAGCCAAGGAAGCAGACCAATATGACGATCACAAACGCTATCTTGAAATGGTGATGGCTAACCAGATTGATCTCTTCTTGGATAATGGTGCAAGTCTGATTCTTGTTCATCATGAATTACAGCCGGGATGGAACCCGATTGGTGCCAATGAAGAGACGCGCACAGGTAAGCTATTAATCGAGAAAAAAGGTGTCCAACCCGAATATCCTGTCATCGTGATTGATGATTCGCCCTTGAAGCAAATTTTCGAAAATGCACTAGGGGTTGGACAATCTGTTGTCGATGGCTTCATGCGAACTACGAGTCTTCTCGTTGGCGGCAAAAAAGTACTGGTTATTGGATATGGTTATTGTGGAAGCGGTGTAGCCAAGAAGTTCCGTGGATTGGGAGCTACTACACTCGTGTATGACGTTAATCCGATTCAACTGTTGAATGCCAAAACAGACGGACATCTGGTTGGCGAATTGCAAGAATTAATTCCTGAAGCTGATGTAATCCTCACGGTAACGGGAACCTTTGATGTGATTACTGAGCAGCATATTCCGTTGTTCAAAGAAAAAGCTATTCTTGCTAACTCAGGACATTATGGGTTTGAAATCAATGTGGAAGAATTGAAGAAGGCTTCGAAGTCTGTTGAGATCGTCAAAGAAGGTATTGAACGAATAACGTATGCTGAGAAAAGCATCTATCTGCTGCATCAGGCTAACCCGCTTAACTTGGCAGGAGCTGATGGTAATCCTATTGAAATTATGGATATGGGCTTTGGGCTGATCTCGCAAGCAGCATATCGTATCCTGACGAATGTTGAATCCCTTCAACCTGGATTACAACCTGTGCCCGAAGATATCAATCATACGATCAGCAAGAGGTTTGTGAACCTGCTTCAGTAGAGGTGTGCAAATTAGAAGTCATAAATTGATATGTAACTTTTCAAATCTGGATGAGAACTAAAAAAGGAACTAGAAGTTACTAATTGTTAAAACGTATAGTAAGTATTCGCATGAAACAACCTCGACAACTCCCAATCCTGATATGTAATGACTTTTTAAAGCTGGGAGGTCAACTAGATAAATAATTTCAACATCATTTCTACAAATTCTCTTGAGATAAGATGGAAATAATATATATCGAAGAATAATGCTTCAAACAAGTTGAGTTTTTATTTAATAAAGCATCCAATATAAAGAGTAAAACATATTACATTCTGCATAAAATCACTTTTTTAAACTGATGATTGATCCTAAGGTCAAATATCAGTTTTTTTATAATTTTTACAAATGTTTCGTAAATTAAGCTAGAAAACATTTGAATGGCCAAAAATAAGTTTCACAATACTGAGAGTGCATATTATAGTCTGTCCTCAGGGTGTTGTAGAGGTAGAGGTTCAATAAGATATGGAGCAGCAGAAACTTAATCTATTTAAAGAAACATACGGTAGTCTAAGTGACAGAATGTGTCTAACTTATGTGATAGAATGTAGGAAAAGATAGTAGTGGTGATGAAATGGACAAAGAGAAAAAAGTCTCAAGAATCTTGATATTGTATGACAAACTTAGGAAAGGGGAGGTGGTAGATAAGTATATTCTTGCTAGTGATTTTGGTGTCCATGCAAGGTCTATTCAACGCGATATTGATGATATTAGGGGATATTTGGCTGAGTGGCATTCAGGAGAACATATTACCTATGATCATTCAAAGAGTGGTTATCTGAAATCAGATACTACTGAAAGCAATTTAACTACAGTAGAAATAATAGCAATCACTAAGATAATCTTGGAAAGTAGAGCTTTTCAAAAAGACGAAATGAAGGGGTTAATTAACGCTATTGTTAATCAGGCGGAAGAAGCAGAAAGAAAAGCAATACAAGGAGCAATTAATAACGAACTCCATCACTATAAACCTCTATTTCATAGCAAGCCGTTGTTAAAAATTCTCTGGGACATTAGTACGTGTATAAAAGAGCAGCAACAAATTGAAGTGATTTATGAACGTATGGACGGCACACAATCGCTCAGATGGGTGAAGCCAATGGCGCTCATTTTCTCAGAATTTTATTTCTATTTAGTTGCCTATATAAAGGATAGCAAGTACCAATATCCAGCATATTTTAGAATCGATCGTATTAAGTATTTTAAAATGATAAATGAACGTTTCTCGATTAGAGAAAGGGAACGAGTTGAAGCAGGAGAAATCAGAAATAGATCTCAATTTATGTATGCAGGAGAATTAATTCATTTGAAATTCATTTTTTATGGTTCCTCTCTTGCAGCAGTTTTAGATAGATTACCCAATGCTCAAGTACTAGAAAATTTAGATCGTGGATGGTTAATTGAGGCAAAAGTTTATGGTAAAGGATGCATGATGTGGTTATTAAGTCAAGGTAGTAATGTTGAAGTTATAGAGCCTAAGAGTTTGAGAGAAGAAATAAAAGCAGCAATTCAATCCATGATGAGAAGGTACGCAGAGTAAAAAATAAAAAATACATTAAAATCGAAGTTAATACTAGGATAGTAAACATTATGATAAGAGGGTGTACATGCTTTGTTGAAGCGGAATATTAAATTTCCTATTGTACTGCAAAGTGGCAATCAAGTTCGTACAATAGAAGAATTGAAAGAGAATTTTGAAATAGAGACCATAATTAGATATTTTTCAGATGGAAGATTGTTTACTTGGTTAGAGCAAAGATACTATATAAAAGAATTACATTCATTACAGGATGTTAACAAGGATAGTCTAACTGTACCTCTAGATATAGCGAATATTTTTGGGATTGACATTGAAGAAATAGAGTTTAATTATCAACATTATAAGGAAGAACGAGCAAAAATTGAAGTACTCAATAAATATACCTCAAACCCAGACATTATCAATAATTCTGAATATGTAGCTCTATCTCAGAGTGAACTTGATATGCTGATTGAGAAGATCACGGAGCCTAACAGAACCATTTATTTGTTAAATGATGCTACAGAGATATTTAATATTAGCGATCAATATTCCAATATCAATTATGTTGGTATAAACAATCCTACTGTGAGTTTAATGGGAAATCGAACCTTTGATGCAAAAGGAAAAAATATTGTATTTAAGAATGTTAGGTTAACTGCTATTCAAGAAACAAAAATTAACTCATCAGTTAATTCAACCTTTGATTATGACAATACCAAAATCAGGAATAACTTTACCATAAGCAAATTGGAGAAAAGTATACAAATTGACGGGAATAAATTAAGAAATAAGTCCAATCAGAAAAGGAGTTTTGAAACAATAGAAAAGATTCATATCTTTAACAATGTACTAATGGTTGAAATTGAGAATGAAATTGCAATTTACGAAATAAGTACTAATAATCTGTTGAGCCATTACAGTACGTATGAGTTTGAAAACTCTGTTAAAACAATCAAAGACGGAAACAATGCTTACTGTCTAGATATTGAGATCTTAAACCACAAAGATATGGGAGCAATAAGCTATTATAAACTTCTCACGCTCGATTCCCAGCAACCAATGAAAAGACCCATGGTTAATTTTAGACCCATGTTACATTTTAGGGATATGCGAGTTGAATTGATAGGAGTTCACGATGATATCCTGTATTTATATAGTGTTGGTCTTGGTGTAATACAATCATGCCAAGTTAATCTAAATGACGGAAGTTTAAAGAAGGGGAAAAGGATCGAATATCGAGACCCTACATATGAGCAAAGTCCAATTACCTACCATTTTAACAATGGAAAATTGTATTATTTTGTTCCCTTTCAAACTAAGTTAATGGAATTGAACAACGAAAAAGAAATTATCACTATCCCCGGAACTATTGGTCATTTTGAAATTAGGCATGACAAGCTATTTGCATTACGTAGCCACCCGAGGGATGGAAGGGGAGCTACTAAGGAGTATATGGGAAAATACGGACAAGGCATGTATAAGGCATGTAGTGATAGTTTGGTAAAGCTTGGTGAGTTTACTGTGATTGATATGGTAAGTGGAAATGAGATTAGAAAAGTTAAAGCACATGAAGATGAAATTGATGTCTTGAAAATTTATGATGATGTGGTACTGACATATTCGAGTTTTGCCGCTGAGGTGAAATTCTGGGATATTGAAACTTTAGAGTTGTTAAGCGAAATCGAAGTTCCTTTATTAGATTCCAACAAGCCGTTTAAGTTTGATGTAGATCTGCATGGGGATCAGCTAGCAGTATTAGTGCAAGACAAGGTATATATCTACAGTTAAGACTCTAAAACATTTTACTACAAAGGAATGAAAATAATTCAATGCAGATAAATTCGGTTAGTCATAAACTACTGCACTTCGTAGATGCTCGGTTTCCAATATTATATCTAAATACATTCGAGGAAACAAAAATAGATGAAGTTGTGAAGAAAATTGCATATGGAAGAGAAATCTTAGAGTGGAATGCTTCTAAGGGTTTAGTACATTTTCAAACCAAAAATCAACTACTAAACGATTTTAATAGATTAAGTCAGTCGTTATCGCTACTATCAAGGGATAATGAATTGGATGGAAAAATTTTGGTGATAAAGGACGTCCATCATTTTATGGACGATCCTCATGTTATGTCGATCTTGAAAGAAATTGCTATAAACATATACAACGGGTTAGAGACGATCATCTTATTAGTATCCCCAATATTAAAAATTCCGACGGAATTAGAGCAGTATATCACCATCGTAGAAATTGATTATATGGCTGAGGATGCTATTAGTAATCTTATTAAAGCTTTCATAAAAGAAAATAACTTCGATGAAATTTCAGATGAATTACTTAATGAACTGACGATTGCTTTTAAGGGATTAACTGAATATGAAATTGTAACAACTTTATCACTGGCTTATGCCAAAGAAGGAAATCTCAAAAGAAGAGATTTAACTTTAATATATGAGCAAAAATATCAAATGGTGAAGAAGTCAGGCATTCTAGAAATGATACCATTTAATGAAAGTTTTAATGAAATTGGTGGGTTGGAGAATCTAAAGGAATGGGTTTCTAATAAGGCGAAAGTTTTCAAAGATCTCAATAAAGCAAAAGATTTTGGCGTTGATATACCGAAAGGTGTTTTAGTTGTCGGCATGCCTGGTTGCGGGAAGTCGTTAAATGCTAAAGCCACTGCAAATTTATTTGGAATTCCACTTTTAAGATTGGATATGGGGAAGTTACTGGGCAAGTATGTAGGTGAATCTGAAGCTAACATGCGGAAAGCAATTAAATTAGCAGAAGCAATTTCGCCATGTGTTTTATGGGTGGATGAAATTGAAAAGGCGTTTGCTGGCATTGGTAATTCGGGAAACGCTGAAGTAGCTACTAGATTATTTGGAAATTTTCTGACTTGGATGCAGGAGAAAACTAGTCCTACTTTTGTTGTAGCTACGGCAAATGATGTCTCTAACCTTCCACCAGAATTAATGAGAAAAGGTAGATTTGACGAGATTTTTTATGTTGATTTGCCTGATCCTTTGGAGAGACAGAAAATTTTTGAGATCCACTTGATGAAAAGACGACAAACGGATCTTCCTGCAATTGATTGTAATGAACTTAGCAAAAGAACTGAGGGTTTTAGCGGTGCGGATATTGAAGGTGTCGTTAAAGAAAGTATTGAAATAGCATTTATCTCGGGTGAAAGTCAGGTGAAAACACAAGATATTATTAAGTCTATTGAGAATACGGCTTCTTTGTCTGTATTGTTTAAAGATAAACTTAAAGTACTTGCAGATGTATACAAGAATAATCATTTTAAATCTGCTTCAAAAAAATAGGAGGTAGGATTGAATGGACTCTAAAATTGAAACTATTACTATTGATAATCAAAGTAAAGAATTAAATGAGCTTATCCAAGAACTAATCATAAGTTATGCGAACAAGACCACATTACAATCTGATGAAGATTGGATTAAAGAAGAGCTGAAAAATTATTTACCTGAATGGGGTCAAGAAGAGGTTAAGCAGACAACGGACGAGCTTCTTAATGCAATTGCTGTTCATGAAGGTAACCTTAAAAATTTGGATTTTGAAATGGAAAAGGGCGCTTCTAAAGAAAAGTGGTTTCATGACAAAATTCAAGAGGCTACTATTGGGATGGAAGTTAGTAAGGTTGGTCAGTATCTTCAAAATATTGATAGTATAATTGCTAACTCTAATAAGCTAATGCTTGAGACAGTTCATAATCAAAACGGCACTATTAATATGAATTCTAACTTGGATGGATTCATTTTTGAACAGCATCATGCGAATACTTATAATATGGAAGCTGTTTTAAGAGGAAGTAAATCAAGAGCGGAGGTACTCACTCCAAAACCAGGGACATCGTTTGGTAAAAATTCAATAGATCTTATTATAAGAAATGATTCGGGGAAAATCGTTAAGAAATACCAAGCTAAGTTTTCCGCAGATTCAGATGCTGCCAATAGGGCTTTCGATAACGGACACTATCCATTCCAAGGAAAATTGGTGGCTGAGGATCAGGCTTTGAATGTACCTAACGCTAAGGAATCCATAGGTATAAGTGATATTAATAGTAGAGGGTTAAGCAAAGTAAAGGGCAAGGAACTGCAAAAACTGGCACAAGAAGGACAGTCACTAGATGTTGATTGGAACTATTATAGGTTAAAGGATCTCACTTCACATATGACCAAGAACGTTGCTACAGCTGGTTTTCAAGCTGCCACTTTATCTGCTTCATTTGAAATAGTCTATAAGAAAATGTCCAATCAAGCCATAAAGCCAGAAGATGTTGTAGAGATTGCATTAAGAACTGGTACTGATGCGGGTATTAAAAGTGCAACTGCAGTTGCACTTAAAGTTGCCTCTGAAAAAGGATTAATTTCTGTTATTCCTAAAGGGACGCCGGCAGGTGTGATTGCTACAATTGCCTCAATCGCTATCGAGAATGTTAAGGTGTTACGCAAAGTTGCGGAAGGAGAACTCAGTATTGTACAAAGCTTTGAAAAAATGGAGCGTGTTACGGTATCTGCTGTAGGTGGACTCATTACTGGAGGGATTGGAGCATCTAAAGGCGCGGTTATTGGTGCAACAGCTCTAAGTTGGTTACCCGTTATAGGATCCGCATCTGGAGCAATTATAGGATCAATCATTGGTGGTACTATAGCTTACATGGCAGGATCAACTTTAGGAGAAAAACTATGTGAGGCATCCAAAGTAGTAAGAAATACAGCAATAAATAGGATTAAATTGGGATTGAAGGCTGTGGGAGAAGGATATAAAAAAGTGGGGGATTTCATAAAATCATTATTGTAAAATTGTATAAGAAGCGAAGTAGGCTTACCAAAAGTTTGTTTTGGTTCATTGGATTAATCGGTTAAATAAGTGTTGTTCCCAAGCAGATTCGACTTCTACCGCTAGTCCAATAGGTTAATATTTTTAGTGAAACATATCTACTGACAGGACGATTAAGCTTAATGGGATTACGTACCTCTATTAGATATTAGAAGGAGTGTTACATTGTGACAGGACAACATGTACCTTATACGGGTTATCTTCTAGTTCATTTTATTGGGGAAAGTGCGGATGGTGAACAGGTCTACTTCTCGTACAGTGAGGATGGGCTGCATTGGCAAGATTTGAATCAAGGTTTACCGGTTTTGCGATCAGCGATTGGGGAAAAAGGAGTTCGAGATCCATTTGTAATTCGTTCTCCTAAGGATAACCGCTTTTATCTGATTGCTACCGATCTCCGGATTGCAAGCGGTAAAGGCTGGGATGCAGCAGTAAATGAAGGAAGCAAGGACATTATTGTATGGGAATCTGAGGATTTAGTGCATTGGTCATTACCTCGCGCAGTTACCGTTGGTGTATCCGACGCAGGCTGTGTATGGGCACCAGAAGCCATCTATGACGAGGCGACAGATGAATTTCTAGTATTCTGGGCGTCGGCAACGAGAGGATCTTCTGACACTTCTGGAACAGAACGTAAACAGAAAATTTATAGTTCACGAACCAAGGACTACCGTAGCTTTACTCCGACAGAGTTATATATTGAGCGAGAGAACCACATTATCGATACAACCATTATCGCGCATAATGGGAGCTACTACCGTTATACGAAAGATGAAACGACGAAGAATATTCGGGTAGAGAAGGGATCTTCCTTGGATAAGGATGCGTTCGTTCCGCTATCTGCTCCTATTTTGGAAGCGATTCCTGGCGTAGAAGGACCTCAGATTTATAAGTTGAATGACCGCAATGAATGGTGTTTGATCGTGGATCAATTTGCTAAGGGTGACGGTTATCTTCCTTTATTAACCTCAGATCTCGACAGTGGAGAATTCCGGGTGGTGGATAAGGATGCGTACGACTTAGGAAAGACTCATAAGCGACATGGCGGAGTAATCCCGATTACTGCCGATGAAGTTACTCGTTTGTTAGAAGCATTCAGACAATAATGTTATATAGACGAATCACATTGGACTAGTTCTTGTCATGCAAATTGGACCTTCACACCCTGCTATTATTCTAATATGTTCAATATATATTAAAATAAATTGTGGGGTGCACCAATGGACATTTTGTATAAAACGAATGCCGTTCTGAAGCCAGAGGATGTTCAGAATGTGTTTAGAAGCTCAGGAATTAAACGTCCTGTAGATGATCGGGATCGAATTCAACGAATGATTGAGAACGCAACGCTTACGGTTTCTGCTTGGCATGATGACAAGTTAATTGGACTTGCAAGAGCAATTACGGATTTCGCGTATTGTTGTTATCTATCAGATCTAGCGGTGAGTAAGGAGTATCAGAGAAACGGGATTGGAAGACAGCTTATCGAACGTGTACGCAGCCATCTAGGCGAAGAGGTAGCATTATTGTTGCTCTCTGCACCAACGGCGATGGAATATTATCCACGACTTGGCTTTGAGAAAACAGAGAAGGCGTTTTTAATACCAAGAACCATTTGATGAGTTCAAAGTCGCTAATCTAGCGGCTTTTTTCTTTGTAACTCACACAAAATGAACGAATACATAGCTTTATTAGTCTTATTACTGACAACCACAAAGGGGGTGCAGAATGACTGACCGGCAGATTTTTGAGCTGTATCGAGAGGATGTATATTATTTTTGCTACTATGTGATGAAAAATCAGGCAGACGCAGAGGATCTATGCCAAGAAGTATTTGTCAAAGTGATCATGGCTGACAGAACGAAGGTAAGGAATATGAAGTCTTGCTCCCAAAGGTATGGTATCTACAGGTTAATTTTACTGATCGTTCCCATTGTGTTACATTATGTGGGGGAGGGAAGTAACAATGGCTAGAAGTAAAGAATTCGAAGTTAATGAAGTACTAGATAAAGCGATGAATATCTTCTGGAAGCAAGGGTATGAGAAGACTTCCATGAGTGACTTAGTTGAACATATGGGAATTCACCGTAGAAGTATTTACGATACATTTGACGATAAACATTCACTCTTTCTGCGGGCTATGGATCGCTACGCTGATAAGGTCAATGCATCATTGCTCGCGGAAGTTAAAGCGTCCAAGACTGCAGTGGAAGCATTGCATAGCATTTTCGATTATATGATTGCTGAGACGGAAGCCATGCCTACAGGTTGTTTAATCGTGAATGCGGCAGTAGAGCTGGCATCACATGATAATGAAGTGGATAACAGATCTCTTGAGTCCTTTAACTCGGTAGAGCAGATGTTTCAACGGATTATTGAATGGGGACAGCAAGAGGGAGAATTTTCTTCTGAGTTAGACCCTAAAGAAACAGCAGAGTATCTTCACAACATCTCCGTTGGCATAAGAGCTATGGCAAGAACCTCAACGGACAAAGAGAAATTAAACCGCATAGTCAATGTGTCAATTAATCTTTTTCTAGATTGATGCATTGATTAGTGGTGCATGTCCATAACGTATTAACGAAATCGCGATGTAAATGAAGAGGTGTGAAAATAATACTTTACTGATCGTTCTACAATTGATATACTACATTCAAGTTAGATCACGTCTAACTGTTTTTTTTATCATAATTAGAATGATCGTTCTCAATTAAAAAACATAACAATAAGGGAGTAATGCCAGATGGATATGACTAAACAAGTTGCTGTAGTAAGTGGTGCTAATCGGGGGTTAGGCAAGGAATTGGCACTAGAACTTCTTGCTAGAGGAGCCAAAGTGTACGCTGGAGCAAGAAATCCTGAATCTATTCATTTACCGGGAGCAATTCCACTGCAACTTGATATCACCGATCCAGAATCCGTGAAGGCTGCGGCCGAAATCGCAGTCGATGCAACGTTGCTTGTTAACAATGCTGGTTCTTCTACAGGAGCTTCTTTACTTACAGCTGAGCTTCACGATATTCATTTGGAATTTAACACGCATGTATTCGGAACGCTATCGATGATTCGCGCTTTTGCACCGGTAATTGAAAACAATGGGGGAGGTTCAATCCTAAATATTCTGTCTGCCTTGTCTTGGATCAATACGGGTAATTCAGGTGCATATTCGACTGCAAAGTCTGCGCAATGGGGATTAACGAACGCGTTACGATTAGAGTTAGCTGCCAAAAACGTAAGGGTTGCAGGATTACACGTCGCGTACATGGACACGGACATGACAGCAGGTATTGAAGCGCCGAAATCCAATCCAACAGATATTGCCAAGACTGCAATTGACGGAATACAATCTGGACTTTATGAGATTATCGCCGATGAGGTAAGTCGAGGTGTTCAGCAAGGCTTGGCGGGCGGCGTTTCGGCTTTATATCCGCAATTGCTTCAACAATAACAGAGCAGGTGAGTTCATTTTGTTTTTTCTCGTACGGATGTAGATGCAGAAATGAAGAAACTTGATGGTTTTTCCCCGAGACATTGAAGCTTATGATCCACTAAGTCGCTAATTTAGCGGCTTTATTGGTCTATAATTAAGTAACCAGATAATAACCAACATATGATAGAATATCTGAAACGTAACAAACCATAGAGTATATGGAAAGATAGGAGCCGTCGGATATGAAAATTGATCATTTTGTCGTCAATGTTGACAAGTCGTTCCAAGAAAGTAAGCAATATATTAATTCTGTTCATTCTATCGGCCTACCCTATATGCCTAAATGGGGCAAAGGGACAAAAGGTTTTAAAGTATCCAATCTGTGGATGGGCAAAGAGTATTTTGAATTAGTACATATTAAACAAGCAGACGGGGGAGGATGGGTGAAGGAATGGACTAATAAGTATAATGAAGGACACAGAGGTTTAGTTGGTTTTGCTCTTGAAGTTGAGAATATAGATGAAGTGTACCAGAAATTAACTGATCGGCAGATTAACGTAACTTTTCCAGAGCCTTTGAGGTTTCGTTGGTTCTTCAATCTATTGAATAAAACGATGCCGTGGCGCAATTCCTATTTACCTACATTTAAAGGAGTTCCTTTTCAATTCTTCCTTCAGCAATTAAACGATGAAAAATCCAAGAGTTTTATGGAACAGTATATGGTTCCTAATAGCAGTGAGAACGGTATTGAGGGCATTCTTGAAGTAACGGTCTACGGAAGACTAGAAGATGAGGACCGGAACATTATTTATGCTCTCTTCGACGATTATGAGGAGCAGGAAGGTGCGCTAAACATCGCTTTAGGAAATCAGACTATTCGTTTTATTGAGTCAAGTGAACATAGAGTAGAGGTCAAACTTCGTTGTAACAATGAGGCATATGCCGGGAAGAAAATTAATATTCATAATATTCAAATTACGAATACATAACTTAGGTATGATCCAACCCACATAATCCATAGTAATCTCATCTAGAGAACAAGCCGTTTAACAAGGCTTGTTTTTTCTTTGTATGTCAATTTACACCCCCCACCTCACATTTCACAATAATGTTCGAATAGGATTAGGCAATGATATGAGAAGAATAGGTTAACGTTTCATTTTAGAAGCAATCAAAAATCTGAAATAATAAGCAAATCTTAAATGATTGTTGAGTAATCCACAGATCAAGAAGAAATGATTATTGTAACTCGGTTACTTAAGTTTATAATTATAGACTATAGTTGATTAAACAATTAACGTTTTTTTATAGAGCGGACTGGAACAGGAGGATTACTGAATATGAGTCGAATCGACGTGAGTCAAGAAACGGTAAAAAAGTTGTTTGGTGAGGGAACTCCCTCCACCTATGCTACTGATCCTGACTTTCAGGACATACTTAGACGCTTCATTTTTGGTGAAGTTTTTGATGAAGGTCAGCTTGATGTCAAGTTACGTGAGCTTATTACGCTGGTTGTACTTACAACGAATCAAACCTTACCCCAACTCAGGGCACATGCTCATGCTGCGCTCAATGTAGGACTTACTCCTGTAGAGATCAGAGAAGCTATATACCAATGTGCACCATACCTGGGATTCCCCAAAACCTTAAATGCGATATCGGAAATGAATGCAGTATTCCAAGAGAGAAATATTGAACTTCCTCTCGAAAGTCAAAGACGTGTTCTGGAAGAAGAGCGTCTGGATAAAGGGTTGTGTGTGCAAAAAGAAATTTTTGGTGATGTTATTGAGAAAAATCGGGAAAAGGCCCCAGTTAATCAGAAGCATATACAGGATTATCTTTCTGCATTTTGTTTTGGTGACTTCTATACCCGTGGAGGTCTTGATCTGAAAACTAGAGAACTACTTACACTTTGTATATTAAGCGCACTTGGTGGTGCTGACAGCCAAGTCAAAGCCCATGTTCAAGGTAATTTGAATGTTGGTAATGATAAAGAAACGATGATCACCGCGATTACGCATGGTTTGCCTTACATGGGGTTTCCTAGAACACTCAATGCATTAAGCTGTGTTAATGAAATTATTCCAGAAAAATAATATATGAAAGCAGGAATTTAGAATGAAAAATGAACATTTAAGCAACGGAGCCATCTTTCCCATTGGGCAAAAAGTAGAGCAGAATTTTATCGGTGACGCATTTTTGCAAATGGTGTTTACGGATCCAAGTCCGCTAAATACAGCTATAGGAAATGTAACATTTGCTCCAGGAGCACGTAACAACTGGCATTCGCATCACGAAGGACAAGTGTTGATGGTAACGGGTGGAGAGGGCTGGTATCAGGAAGAAGGTAAAGAGGCACAATTGCTCAAAACCGGGGATGTGGTTAACATTCCACCTAACGTTAAACATTGGCATGGAGCTACAATTGATAGCTGGTTTGTGCACTTGGCACTTACACCAGGGCAGACCGATTGGTTAGAACCAGTAACCGAGGAGGTATATAAAAATTTGAAATAGATGAAGTCATTATAGTCACATGATTGAAGCATATTGAAACATCGTAACGTATTTTGCCCACAATATTGTCCATGACATTCAGAGGATATTCAATGGTCATCGATCGGTAACTCTTATATCATGAACTAAACAACATGGTGGAGAGAGGGATCAGAGTGAGCGCGAGAATAATAGTTCCATTAGAAGATTCTTGGTTGTTTCAGGCAGATCATAGGAATGAAGGGCTGTCTCTAAAATGGTATGAACAAGGCCTTTCCTCAGGCGAGAGTGTGAATATTCCCCATACATGGAATGTGCACGAGGGCTTAGAGGAGTTTCGTGGCACAGGCTGGTATAGCTATGACTTGTTCGTACCTACAGATTGGGAGGATAAACTGCTTCGACTCCAGTTTGACGCGGTATACCGTGATGCAGTGGTATGGGTAAATGGAAAACGAGCAGGGGAGCACGCACATTCAGGATACACTTCATTTATCGTCGATATCTCCGACTTCATTCATTGTAATGCAGACAATCGTATTGTCGTCTCTGTCAACAATGAGAATAGTCAGACTGCACTTCCATTAGGAAATAGTTTCGATTGGGCAGACGATGGCGGTATTATTCGAGGTGTATCACTGATCGTTAGTGGCCATGTGGCGATTGACTATTCCAAGCTCCAAGCGATTCCTTTCTTTGAAGATGATCTGCCTGGAACGACTGCTACATATGGTTTGTTATCTGGTGAAATTCGGTTGTGGGAGCTCAGCTCTGAGGCAGATATCAAGTCTTTGCAGTTGAAAGTGACCCTCTCTAATGAAGAAGGTCTCGTAAATTCACAGGAATGGGAGATCGCTGAGACGAATGGATTCCTTCACTTTAGCGATATAAAGGTAGACCACCTGAAGCTGTGGCATTTTGACCATCCTCACTTATATTCGGTTCATCTTGCTATATACGCGGATGGCGTTCTCACGGATGAGATATCAACTGCAGTAGGTTTTAGAGAGATTCGCTCCGATGGCAGTACATTATTGCTTAACCGCGAGCCTGTGAGACTCTTCGGTGTGGAGTGGATGCCAGGGTCGAATCCGGAGCATGGCATGGCCGAGACAGCTGAACAGCTTGCTGAGATGCTTCACCATATTAAACATGCCAACTGTGTCATTACCCGTTTCCACTGGCAACAAGATAGCAAGCTGTTGGACTGGTGTGATCGGCATGGCTTACTCGTGCAAGAGGAGATTCCTCACTGGCAGACACCAAGTGAACCGGGAGACGAATGGCTGAACATCTCGATGCAGCATGCCGAAGAGATGATTCATCGTCATTACAATCACCCTTGCATTTACGCATGGGGACTCGGCAATGAGCTGAACGGTCAATCTGAGATGACGAATCTGTTCTTTGATAAACTTAAGTCTCAGGTAGAACAACTTGATGACACAAGATTTATCAACTATGTATCAAATACAGTACATGACAATCCCGCTCAGGATACAACGGGTGCAGGTGATCTGATCATGTGGAATGATTATATCGGTACATGGCATGGTGAGTTAGATCGTCCAGAAGTCATTCGAAGCATAACGAAAGGCATACCTCACAAACCTGTAGTAGTAGCTGAGTATGGACTCTGTGAACCTGCTTTTGAAGGTGGAGACGAGCGCCGTGCGCAGATTCTATTAGAGAATACGAGGGAGTATCGCAAGCATTCAGAGATCGCCGCGCTCATTTATTTCAGTCTGAACGATTATCGGACACAGATGGGTGAGGAAGGAGAGGGTAGGCTTCGGCAACGTGTACACGGATCGATGAGCCTTAATGGTATGCCTAAGCCCTCTTATGAAGTATTACGTCAATTAGCGTCACCGATCACCGTAAGTGTGAGTTCAGAGTTAGACAATATAGTCGTATCCGTTGAGGTACGTAATGATATTCCATGTCATCGCGTATCTGGATATACGTTGGAATGGAATGATCCGCAGGGTGAACGCATTGTCAATGTAATCCCTGAGTTAGCGCCAGGGCAAAAGCATGCGTTTTACTTTACCGGAATTGCTCAGGAACGTTGGAATGAGATCGGCTTAGAAATTATTAGACCAACTGGATTTTCCGTAATCAGTGGCTCTTTAAACGACCTGAATAAAAACTTCATTGGATAAGAATGGAATGAGGGAAAAGCCCCAGAGATAAACCGTCAGTAGGCGATTTAATTCCGGGGCTTTTCATTTTGTAAGATACAACAGTAGTCAATCTTTGCAGATTATGAACAGGAATAATGAATAGCTGCTCCTAGTTCTTTACAGGCTTCGCTCCAATAATACGCCAACTTGCTTAGCCATCGTCTCAGGCGGATATGGCATGCCGTTTATGATCCACCATTCAATGATCCCTACATAAGCAGTTCCGGTATATTGCAACATGACATCTTCATTGAGATCTTTATTTTTGCCGCTTTCTCTGTCAATTTCTCCACTGAACCCTGCCATTACATACTCCAGTAGCCGGGCTCGAAAAGACGGAGCCCCTTTACTAGCTAGCATGGTTGAAAAAAACAAATGATTCTTCTCAAAATATTCGAAAAATGGGACAAGGCCATTGTTCCAATCCAACTTGCATGCCCATTCATCCAATTCCCCCAATTCTTCCATGTGGGACTCAATCATTTTGTCTAATAGATCATATTTGTCTTTGTAATGTAGGTAAATCGTTCCGCGATTAAGGTCTGCCTGATCCGCAATGTCCTGAATAGTGATTTCATCAAAACTCTTTTGATTCATTAATTCAACGACAGCTCTTCGCAGTGCTTCTTGGGTTTTTGCAATTCTTCGATCTATTTTTGCCATCGGATATTTCACCAAGCTTTCTTTAATATATAAAGCATCACTTTTGTCTGCACTGTTCAAATATCAACCCAATTCAAGGTTGTTATGTCCAATTCATGTGTATTTCCTTTTCTTATAATAATAAACATGAGTTGATTAAACAACTATTTTTGTATATTCCCTACTGATTGTATGCCACGAACCGATAAACACCCTCACGTTTATTATTAATAATTTTACATAAGATTAACAAAACGTAGATATAGAATAAATACTATTCACCTATAGTATGATGAGCTAAAAAAACGATATACATCTGATGACTAAGGGGAAAATTAACGAAAATGAACATTAAAAAAATCGGAATTTCAGTAGTTTCACTCACGATGCTAACATCGATCGGTGTGTTTGATGTGTACGGTGCAGGTACTAAGCGCACGATTGAAGTGTCGGAGCAAGCGGTAAATGTAGTGGTGGATGGACAGAAAATGGATGGTGAGTCTTTTGTCTATAACGGAATTACATATGTTCCCGCTCGAGTTATTGGGGAAGCGCTTGGTAAAGAGGTAGACTGGGACGAGCGGACACAATCCGTATTCGTTGGACAGAAAATGAATGATACACAAGGTTATCGTGGTACCAAAACACCGTATCCTTTTGACAATACAACAAGTTATTCAGAGGCACCAACAGGGTATAAGCCGGTCTTTATAAATTTGGTAGGAAGACATGGTTCAAGACATTTGTCCAGCTCCAAGTATGATAAGACGTTGTATGAACTACTCAGCATTGCTGAAAAGGATGGGCAGATCACGAATTTGGGCAAAGAGCTCAAGAAAGAAATCGCCAAGCTTATGGACATCGAGAAGGATCACTATGGATTATTATCGATCTCTGGCGGGGAAGAATTGAAAGGCATCGGTTCTAGACTAGGCAACAATTATAAAGATATCTTCACGGATGATAAAAAGGTCATTGCGCAAGCAACTTTCAAGGATCGGACTCCACAGAGTAGAGATCAATTTATTGAAGGGTTAGAAGGAAGCTTAGGCAGCAAGAAGGTAGACATTCTCTCCTCCGCTTTTGAAGAAGGAAGCGACCCATATCTGCGTCCGTATGATCTAGCGACGAAATACAATGAATTTGCTGAAGATGGTGAATGGGTTAAGCTGTACGAGAATTATGCTACACAAGAAAAAGGAATAACGTATGCGAAGGAGCTGCTGTCTCCTTTGTTCTCTGAAAGTTTCTATCAGAGGTTAGATGCGGGTGAGTTCCAATTGAAGGACGAGAAAGGAAAAGTGAAGCTGAGCAATCCAACCGAAGCAGCTTCCAATCTATATGAGTTGTATATCATCTCTTCGAACCTGAAAGAAGAAGGTAACTTAGAATTCGGAAGATACTTCACGACTAACCAATTGAAATGGTATGAAAGTTTGGATAGTATTCAAGACTTTTACGAGAAAGGACCGTCCCTAACTTCGACAGATCTACCTCAAAATATCGCTGCACCACTCGTGAAAGAGCTGCTCACATCTACTGAACAGTCCATTGAGAATAAGGACACGGCTGGAATTTTCCGATTTGCGCATGCAGAAACGATTATTCCGTTATCTTCATTCTTGGACATCAAAGGGGCGAATGTCAGTGTAGACAACCCGGAGAAAGTGGCTGAAAGCTGGAATGGTGCTGAGATTTCTCCAATGGGAGCTAATATTCAGTGGATTCTGTATTCCAATGGTGAGGATTATATGGTGAAGATGCTGAGAAATGAAGAGGAAATTGCCTTCCCGATTGAAACGAAGAGCTACCCGTATTATAAATGGGAAGATGTGAAGAAGTATTATGAGACGAAGCTGCAGAAGGTTGGCGTAGACATGAACAGTAGTCTGGAAGACAATATTGAGCTACTAGAGACAAAATTCTAATTTGCGGATTGAAAATGTTATTTTTATAATGTCTAATTCAATTGTATTAAATCTCGTATGAAGTACAACTGTTCTCTAGTAAACTCAAAGACATGTTAATCATGGTATCCCCTTGTAGTAGACAAGAAGGAGTGACTATCTAGTTTAGATGGACTCGTTCTTGCCTACTGAAGGGGATTTTTTTGTGTTTTCATACAAACGGGTTAGGATCGTACATCTTTATGTTCGTTTTCTTCATTTCGTTCAACTGTTGGTAGGGATAAACTGATACAGTATATGGAAGAAATGTACATACATTTGAGTTCCTTTGGAGGTATGAGATGAATTCGCACAAAGTCTGGTTTGACCAACCTGCTGATAAATGGGAAGAGGCTTTCCCTATAGGAAATGGTACCTTGGGCGGAATGGTTTTTGGAAAGACCCATATGGAACGGATTCAATTAAATGAGGATAGTCTATGGTATGGTGGGCCAATGGAGCGGAATAATCCGCTGACCCTTGAATCACTGGACAAGTTACGAGACCTCATTTTTGCTGGGGAGATACGTAAAGCGGAAGAACTCGCAGCGATTGCTTTCGTAGGTGTGCCTGACGGGCAGCGGCATTATGAGCCACTAGGCGATCTATACATCGCTATGAATCATGGTGAAGATGAGGCTACTCAATATGAAAGACATCTTGATCTTGACCAAGGGACGGTGCGCGTTGAATACGTGGCTGGTGAGGTGAAGCATCGGCGTGAATACTTTGCAAGTTATCCAGATCAGGTCACGGCTATCCATCTAACCTCAAGTGTTCCGGGACAATTGGACTTCTCCACATTGTTTGGCAGAGGATCGGTACTGGAGCGAAGCAAATGGTCGGATACCTTGAGGCATCCCGTTGGTTTCCAGGCCTATCTGGATCGAATTGAACAGAGCGGCACGCATGATGTCACCATCCGCGGTAGAAGTGGTGGGGAAGAGGGCGTGCGCTTCTGCTGTGTCATTCGGATCGTGCCGGTAGGTGGACAGGTTCATTATGCGAGCGGCCAGCTTACTCTAACCAATGGGACGCAGGCAACCGTTCTAATCGCAGCCTGCACGGATTTTCGTTTTCCTAAGGAAGAACTGGTAGACGAGTGTGTTCGTAGACTAGATGCAGCCGCGGCAAAATCGTATGACCAGCTGCGCTTAGAGCATGTTAAAGATTATCAATCTTTATTCAAAAGGATGGATCTCCACCTTGAAGGTGAGGGAGATAACTCGATCTCTGCCACACTTCCAATCACTCAGCGGTTGGAACGACTTAGAGCAGGGGGGAGCGACCCTGAGCTAGTGAGCCTATATTTTCAATTCGGTCGTTACTTGCTCATCTCCAGCAGTCGGCCGGGTTCATTACCCACTAACCTTCAAGGAATCTGGAACAAAGACATGCTTCCGATATGGGATAGTAAATATACGATCAATATTAATACACAGATGAACTACTGGCCTGCCGAGAGCTGTAATCTCTCTGAGTGCCATATCCCGTTGTTTGACTTTATTGAGAGACTGCGAGTTCGAGGTAAGGAAACTGCCCAAATGATGTATGGTTGCGAAGGATTCGTGGCTCATCACAACTCCGATATCTGGGCTGACAGCGCACCCCAAGATGTGTGCGTAACCTCTACGTTCTGGACGATGGGTGGTGCTTGGCTATCATTACATTTATGGGATCACTACGAGTACACAAGTGACAAGGAATTTCTGCAGCAGATGTACCCTACGATGAAGGATGCCGCACACTTCATTGTGGATTATCTGGTGGAAGATCCAAGCGGCCAGCTGGTTATCTGCCCCTCATCTTCACCCGAGAACCGCTATGTGTTAACAAATGGAGAGTCAGGAGCGTTATGCTACGGTGCTTCCATGGACAATCAGATCATCCGAGAGCTGTTTACACATTGCATCGAGAGTACGCGGATTCTGCAACAGGATCATGACTTCGGTGAAACATTGCGAGTAGCGTTAACCCGCATTCCAGAGATCACGATTGGCAAACATGGGCAGATCCAGGAGTGGAGTTTGGATTATGAAGAGGTGGAGCCAGGTCACAGGCACATATCCCATTTATTTGCCTTGCATCCTGGGACACAGATTACGCCGAGTGCTACACCGGAATTAGCTGAAGCGGCTCGCATAACATTAGACCGCAGGTTGGAGCATGGTGGAGGGCATACAGGTTGGAGTAGAGCTTGGATTTTGAATATGTGGGCAAGGTTAGAGCAGGCAGAACTCGCTCATGATAATGTACTGGAACTGCTGTGTTCATCAACTTTACCCAATCTGTTCTGTAATCATCCTCCGTTTCAAATTGACGGGAATTTTGGTGGCACCGCAGGTATTGCAGAAATGCTTCTCCAGAGTCATGGCGGAGTACTGCGATTACTGCCTGCTCTCCCCACGGCTTGGGCGAAAGGTTCTATTCGCGGCATGCGAGCTAGGGGCGGATTCGAAGTCGATTTGGAATGGGAAAATGGGAATCTGGTGCATGCCAGAATACAGGCTGACCACCCATGCCAAGTCATCGTATCTTACCGGAATCAGCAGAGGGAATTCAATGTTCCCGAATCAGGCTATACCCTTTTACTGACGGATCAAGATTGGAACACACCTACATCATCGTAGCGAGAATGGTTATACGTCGTTGGCTCAATTGGGTCAGCGACTTTTTTTGATGTTAGGAGGTGTTCTTCTTCCGACTTAGTTCGATGATCGAAATGTGGCAGTTCATATGTTCTGTTGTCGTTTCGCGCAATAAATTTAGTAATCCGTGCAATGAAATTGCTTACATTAAGCTATAAAATGTAAGCAATCAGGCACATCTAACCAGAATTTTGCAATGCACCCGGGATATAAGCATCTGGATTAGGAATTTGGCTATGTCTTTATTCATCATACTGTGCAGAAGGAACCTTACGGGATTCCGCCCGCCGAGATAGAACATGCGCCGGCGGTTTATTTTCGTTGAGGAAAGGGGACGAAATACATGTTAAAGGTATTGCTAGTGGACGATGAAATGTTTGTTCGGAAGGGGATGCATGAACTGATTGACTGGCATGTCCTCGGCATGGAGATTACGGGTGAAGCGGAGAATGGTTTGGAAGCATTACATATGGCGGAATGTTTGCGGCCTGACGTCATCATTACGGATATTCGAATGCCTGTTCTAGATGGGCTGGAACTGATCCGTGCTATAGAACAACTGCCAAATCTGGAGCCGGTATTCATCATTATTAGTGGATATCATGACTTCAAGTATGCACAACAGGCTATCAAATACGGGGTTCATGATTACATTCTCAAGCCGATCGATGATGAAGAAATGACGGCAACATTACAGAAATCAGCCGACATGATTCATAACAAAAGAAAGCATGCCTTCTTAGCAGCGGAACAAGCCAGCACGTTTATGCTTGAGGACATTCTCAAAGGTAAGGTACAGAAGGAGCAAGAGTATCGGTATACTGAGGTGTTAGGGATTCATCCACAGGACGATTTGATGATGGTATTGATCGAACCGCAGTCGGGATTGGATGAGAGGAAAGTCAGTGTCCAACGAGTGCGTGAGGTGTTACAAGCGCTGGAAAATGATTTTTTTAGTATGTTCGTGATGGAGCAGCGAAATAGGTTTGTCCTCATGCTTGTATGGAAGGAGAATAACCGTAGGAGCATTGTGGAAGACAAGCTGAACTGTATTCACAAAAAGCTAAGTGAAAGTTTAAATGTGGATATCGGTCTGTACGCAGGCACACTCGTGAATGAAATAAGTGATGTTCCAAGGTCGTATCGTGAGGCGGAAGAAGCGATTCGTCACAAGTACGCTGAACATAGCGGAGTCGTAAGATTTATGGAGATTAAGGAAAAGCCGCTATATGTGTTCAACGTGAATCAAGACGATATCGAACCTCTAATCCTAAGTTTGGAAGAGAGGAGTCAGGCTGCCTGTCATCAAATGGTGAATGACATGTTCAACCAATTCCATGTGCGTCGCTTTTCCCCTCAAGCCGTTACAGGTTCATTGCTACGTTACATTACAGGGATTCTCGCTGTAGTTCATGAGATGGGTGGGAATGACAAAGGGCTACAACGGCTGAAGGAATTGGCACAACAAAGTCATGAGGGCTGGAATTTACGATTGCTTCAGGACGCTTTCTTGGTCGCTTTAGAGGAGGCAGAGGAATACATTGCACAATTACGGAAAGAGCAGTCCAAAGGAGATATTAGCAAAATCAAGCGTTACATTGATTCGCATTATACCGAAAATATCAGTCTCAAAAGTATCGCTGCGCTGTTCTATGTGAATCCAGTCTACCTTGGACGCCTCTTTCGCAAAAGCTATAATCTTTATTTCAATGAGTATCTACTTGAACTGCGTATACAGGAAGCGAAGAAGCTCCTTCGTCAAACAGATCTAAGAATGTACGAGGTGGCTGCACGTGTAGGATTTCAGAACGCAGATTATTTTGTAACACAGTTTGAGAAGATCGTCGCCATGTCACCTACCTCATATCGTAATTTTATCAAAAAAAACAGTCAGCGAGGTGCACAATGATCAGGTGGAACCTGAATTACATGAAACTTCGGGACAAGCTGCTACTTATGTATGTACTGTCTGTGTTCATTCCCATCGTTGTTACGAACGTTGTCTTCTACAATGTGACTACCGCCAATATACGTAGCCAGAAAACACGTGATGCGGGAGTTGCCTTGAACAATCTCAAAAATGATCTTCGTGTAACGATAGATCAAGGTGTGGGCTTGTCTTATTCGTTGTATGCTGACCCTGTCTTCAATGACACACTCTCCCGCACATTCCGCAGTCATTTTGAATATATAGATGCTTACAATTCATATCTAAAAGGAGAATTCTCCGGTAAGTTAAGCCAGGGAATCCG
Organism: Paenibacillus sp. Root52; assembly: GCF_001426865.1. Classification (GTDB taxonomy): domain Bacteria; phylum Bacillota; class Bacilli; order Paenibacillales; family Paenibacillaceae; genus Paenibacillus. The sequence goes on from NZ_LMFO01000001.1 coordinate 363,183, forward strand.
CTGGTATCAAGTATACACGGATAATCCTACCGTATTATCTTCAGGATATATTGAACGCTTGACCGAGGGTGTACGTAGAGCAAATTGGTACCAGCAGTTTCAGTCGCATTCCGCTCCTTATCCTGCATTGATTGCAGCCGATCAGATGTTAAGTCTGGTACAGAGGCTCGACAACCTGGACACCGGCGGGATAGAACAGCTTCTCAAGATCGACCTAAATATGGATCTAATTAAAGAGCATTTTCGCAACAGTGGTTTTGATGGGGACGTCTATCTGCTCGATCCGGGAGGGCACATCCGCTTCTCCAACGAACCGCAAACGATAGACCCTCAGCTGGGGGAGCTGTACAGCAATATCCAGTTTCCGAACAAAATAATTCAGTTTGAACGTACATTCACAGGTATTAACTATTTGGAGGGCTGGTCACTGCAAGGCGTTATGGATGAAGAAATTGTATTACGTGAGGTGCGCAAATCACGTGCATTCGTCGTCTGGCTTGCTTGCATCAATTTTGTGTTGCCTACAATCATCATTGCAGCGATGTCCAGATCCATTCATGTCCGACTCGTACGGATTCTTAAGCATATGAAAAAAGTAAAAACACAGAATTTCCAGACGATTCCGCCTGAAAACGCTAGGGATGAGATTGGTCAACTTACGATGGAATTCAATCGCATGACCGAGACGATCCGTAATCTAATTGATGAAGTTTACTTAGCGGATATACAGAAAAAAGATCTGGAGCTGAAGCAACAGCAAGCGCAGCTTCACGCACTCCATAGTCAGATTAATCCACATTTCCTATTCAATACGCTTGAATCTGTTCGGATGCGAAGTCTGATCAAGGGCGAGAAGGAGACAGCCAAAATAGTGCATCACATGGCTAAGATGTTCCGGAAGTCCATCAGTTGGAATCAGCATGATGTGACGGTGAAGGAAGAACTGGAGTTAATCGAGAGTTTCCTGCAAATTCAAAAGTACCGCTTCGGCGAAAAGCTTCAATATCGTATTGAAGCAGATCCGGCCATACTTATGTATCGAATTCCTAAGATGGTCATTCTTCCGTTTGTTGAAAATGCAAGTATCCACGGGATTGAGTCAAGCCCAGACGAAGGTTTCATTGAACTGCTGGTTTCCGCCGAGCATGATCGTCTTCATATCTCTTTGCAGGATAATGGAATAGGCATGTCACCTGCTCGCTTGGAGGAATTGCTGAGTTATCTGGATCAAAACACAGATATGGGTGAACATGTCGGTATGAAGAATGCATATAGCCGCTTAAAACTGTGCTACAAAGATGATTTCTCATTCCATATTCAGACTTGGGAAGGAGAAGGAACACATATTCAAATTACATTGCCACTTGATCCAGAGCGAATTCGAGACGAGTGAAGAAGCTGGATATACTTTTCTAAGCAGAAGGTACACTTTCATGGGTAACTTTGAAAGCGCTATCTTGATATATTGAGAGTGCCACAGACACTAAGACTATTCAAAGGGGGCATCTGCTGCATGTTTAGAAAGAAAACACTGATTACAGGCCTAGCTATCTTGCTCGCCGTCACCATTGCGGGTTGTAACAAAGCCAGTCCAGAAGCTACTTCCCCAGACAGCAATGACAACTCACCGGTTACGTTCAAATACTTCACGTTTGGCGGGGGTAAGAAGGACATCTTAGCAAGTGATACGACGATTGGTAAGAAGCTTCAGGAACAGACAGGCGTAGATTGGAAAATGGAATATTTAGTGGGTGACAGTGCTACGAAAGCTGGTGTCATGATTGCGAGCGGTGATTATCCAGACATTATTGACTCTAGTGGTGAAATGGCGAAATTGATGGATGCAGGGGCATTCATCCCACTGGATGAGCTGATTGAAGAGTACGGACCTAACATCAAGCGAGTATACGGGCCTGATATGGACAAGTTCAGACAAGAGGATGGTCAAATCTACTTCTTCCCATACACCGCGAACATCGGGTATGTGTCAGAGCCTAATTTCCAGACGGGTTTCTACATCCAACGTGCTGTGCTCAAAGAATTCAACTATCCCAAAATCAAGACTTTGGACGAATATTTCGACTTAATCGAACAATACAAACAGAAGTATCCTCAGATCGACGGCAAGGAGACCATTGGCTTCGCCACACTTGCGGGTGAACCAAGCAGCTTCTTCACCTTGCAGAATCCAGCGATGCACTTGGCAGGTTACCCGAATGACGGCAGCGTGATGGTAGATATGGAGAGCCATGAAGCTAAACTCGTAGCGGGTTCAGATTACCAGAAACAATGGATTCAGAAGCTTAGTGAGGTCAATGCTCAAGGTATGTTCGATCCAGAATCCTTTACGATGAACCGAGATCAATACCTTGCTAAATTGACGTCAGGTCGAGTGCTTGGATACTTTAGTTATTCTTGGCAGGTTGGTGATGCGACGAGCAACCTTAAGAAAGCCGGCAATGATGACAAACGCTATGTGGCACTCCCTATCGTATTTGATAACAACGTCAAGGATCAGTATATCGATCCGCCTGGTTTTGTGAACAACTACGGCATCGGGATAAGCGTGAATGCTGAAGATCCGGTACGGATTATCAAGTATTTTGACAACCTGCTCAAGGAAGAGAATCAGATTCTCGTTCAGTGGGGCATTCAAGATGAGACGTATAGCGTGAATGATGAAGGACGTTTCTATTTCGAGAATGATGAGCAGCGCAGATACCACGAAGATCCCGAACTGAGTCAGAAATTTGGCTTTGATTATTTCAACTACAGCTGGCCGCGGTATGGCAATAACTCTCTGTTAGAGGATGGAAATGCGTATGGTCCGGGAAACCAGCCGGAAGTGGCCACCTTCAGTTATACCGATGGTGACAAATTGCTGCTAGAGAAGTACGGCGTGGAAACATTTGCGGAATTGTTCAGTACGCCGGATGAACGACCTTGGTCTCCTGCATGGTCTATTGCACTGGAGCAGGGTTCACCTGAACAGATTTTTATTACCAAGTCAGATGATCTACAGAAGAAATATTTACCGAAAATGATCATGGAATCGCCTACAAGCTTTGAGAACACGTGGAATGAATATATGGGGCAAATGAATCAATTGAACAAAAAAACATACGAAGACACGATAACGCAAGCAGTGAAGGATCGTGTAGCAGGCAAATGGTAATCGCAACCATTCAGACCACACGAACGGGGGAAATTTCACACATGGTGAAACCAAAATTGAAAACGGCAGGTTTAGCCGTAGTACTCATGGCTTTGCTGGCTGGATGCAGTCAGAACAATTCGTCTTCGTCACCTTCAACGCCAACGGAGGATGACAACAGCCCAGTCACATTCTCGTATTACATGTTCTCTCCAGGCAAGAAGGATACATTGGCAAGTGAGACAAGGATCGGTAAAGAATTGCAAGAACAGACGGGTGTGGACTTTAAGATGGAATACCTTGTCGGTGATAGTGCTACCAAAGCAGGGGTTATGATCGCCAGTGGAGATTACCCAGATGTCATCAGCTCCAGTGGTGAGATGTCCAAGTTATTAGATGCTGGAGCCTACATTCCTTTGGATGATCTCATTGAAGAGTACGGACCGAATATTAAGAGGGTATATGGACCGTATTTTGACAAAATGAGAAATGCAGAGGATGGAAAAATCTATGCGCTTCCGTACACAGCCAATCAGGGCGAATACTCTGGTAATCCAAACGTAGGCGGCGGGGCGTTCTGGATTCAGCGCTCTGTACTTAAGGAATTCAACTATCCCAAAATCACCACATTGGATGAATACTTTGATCTAATTGAGGATTACAAGGAGAAGCATCCAACTGTTGATGGTGCGGATACCATCGGTTTTGTATCACTCGCGGGAGTAGCTAACAACTTCTTCACCTTGCAGAATCCTGCCATGCATCTAGCCGGATATCCGAATGATGGTAGCGTCATGGTCGATATGAATACACATGAAGCTAAAGTGGTTGCTGGAACCGATGAACAGAAAAAATGGATTCAGAAGCTGAACGAAATCAATGCTAAAGGCATGCTTGATCCAGAATCATTCACAATGAACAAAGACCAATATTTGGCGAAGCTGACTTCAGGCCGTGTCCTAGGTTACTTCAATTACGGCTGGCAGATCGGAGACGCAACCAAAAACCTGCTAGCGGCAGGGATTGATGAGAAACGATATGCTCCGCTCCCGATTGTGTTTGATGAAAGCATCAAGGATCAATATATCGACCCTCCTGGGTTCGTAAACAATTATGCAACTGGCATTACAGTTAATGCCAAAGATCCCGTTCGTATCATTCAATATTTTGATAACCTGCTTAAGGAAGAGAATCAGATCTTAGTACAGTGGGGTATCAAGGACGAGACGTATAGCGTGGACGAGAATGGACGATTCTATTTTGCCGATGACGATCAGCGCAAAGCTCATGATGATCTAGAACTGAGCCGTAAATTCGGATTCACTTATTTTGGTACAGACTGGCCGCGTTATGGTGGTGAATCTACACTGTCTGATGGAAACGCATACAGCCCAGGCAACCAGCCTGAGGTAGCTGCAGCGTCATACACGGAAGGAGACAAGAAATTCCTAGACGCCTATGGCATCCAAACGTTTAGTGAATTGTTTAACAAGCCTGAAGAACGGCCTTGGTTCCCTGCATGGTCCATTGCACTGGAGCAAGGATCACCTGAACAGATCTTCACGACCAAATCAGATGATCTTCAGCGTAAATATTTGCCGGAGATGATTCTGGGAACACCGGAGAACTTCAGCAAACTGTGGGATTCCTACATGGCTGAGCTGAGTAAACTGGACAAAGCAGGCTACGAAGCGACCATTACGAAAATTGTACAGGATCGTGTAGCAGGCAAATGGTAAGAAGAACGCTGTAAACAAACTGTTACATGCGCGGGAGAAAACTAGAGAATCGGACATCAGCCTTCTCTCGCGCATGAATAACAGCATAGGAAAGGAGCAGGTTCAACGTGGAGAAACCAAATGTACCCCTTCAGTCGATGCCTCCGGCTTCGGAACCAAAGGGAATCAAAGCGAATTCGTTCTTTAAACGGCTTGTGCAGCAACGAACGCTGGCCTTGATGTGTATACCGTTCGTCATATGGGCTTTTATTTTCAAATACCTGCCTCTATGGGGATGGACCATGGCTTTTCAGAATTTCAAACCAGCGAGATCCTTCTCGGATCAGCAATGGGTAGGATGGCATCATTTCAGTATATTGTTTGAGGACAATACATTCTACCGAGTGCTGCGAAATACGCTGGTGATGAGCTCGATCAAACTCGTGCTCGGATTCGTAACAGCCATCACGCTGGCTCTTTTGTTGAATGAGTTGAAAAATGTAATCTTTAAACGGTTTGTACAAACGGTCAGTTATCTGCCACACTTTATTTCTTGGGTAGTCGCTTCAAGTATTGTGCTAACCGTTCTGTCACCCGATGGTATTATCAATCTGCTTCTTACGAAGCTTCACCTGATTGATAGTCCAATCTTGTGGATGGGGAAAGGGGAGTACTTCTGGGGGATTTTAGGAGCCACAGAAGTATGGAAGGATGTCGGTTGGAATACGATCATCTATTTGGCCGCCATTACAGCCATTGATCCTGCTCAATATGAAGCTGCCGAGATTGACGGAGCTAGTCGATTCAAACGGATGTTATATATCACACTGCCCGGCTTGAAGCCCGTTATTGTGATCTTGTTGATTATGAATATGGGGAGTATCCTTGAGTCAGGATTCGAACCACAATATTTGCTGGGTAACGGGATGAACATGGACTATTCGGAGAACCTGGATATCTTTGTACTGAAATATGGTTTGGGAATGGGGAACTTTTCCTTGGGTACAGCAGCAGGCATCTTCAAAACCGTAGTCAGCTTCATCTTCCTTTTCTCCGCGAACTTTATAGCGAAAAAAATGGGAGAAAGCAGATTATTCTAAAAGGAGGCCAATACCATGCGAAAAGGAAAACCGTCCCGACTGCGTAATAGCAGCACAGGGGATCGGGCGTTTGACACCATAAACATTACCTTCATGGTGTGCCTGATGATCGTAACTATCTATCCATTTATTAATATGATTGCCGTATCCTTTAACGATGCGAATGATGCCATTCGTGGTGGAATCTATCTATGGCCACGGGTGTGGACATTGGATAATTATAAGTATATTTTCGGTGAATCGGATATCTATCACGCTACGCTAATCTCGGCACTGCGGACGGTGATTGGTACGGTGGTATCCGTGTTCTGTACAGCGATGTTGGCTTATACGGTCAGTCGTCAAGAGTTTGTGCTTCGTAAGTTTGTAACGATGTTCTTTGTATTCACGATGTACTTTAGTGGGGGATTGATTCCAGGTTATCTGTTGATCCGTGATCTTGGACTCATTGGCTCCTTCTGGGTGTATATCATTCCGGGTGTGATCGGTGTATTCAATATGATCGTCATTCGATCCTTTATTGAGGGACTTCCCGAAGGTATTCTGGAGTCGGCGCGTATTGACGGAGCAGGAGAGTTTACGACCTTTATCCGCGTTGTGCTTCCATTAACCATTCCTGCGATGGCAACCGTATCACTCTTTGTGGCAGTGGGACAATGGAACTCGTGGTTTGATGTGTTCCTGTACAACTCTTCCAATAAAGAGCTTAGTACCTTACAGTATGAATTGATGAAAATTTTGCAAACGTCAACAACTGCAGCCACAGCAACGGCAAGCGATGCGTATCAATCTGCCGAGAGCAGTGGGACAGCGGTTACGCCGACGTCCATTCGAGCAACGATGACCATTATTGCAAGTGTTCCTATACTTATGGTTTATCCGTTCCTGCAGAAGTACTTTGTACAAGGTATGACAATCGGTGGTGTAAAAGGATAAATAAAAGCCTGCTGTTCTCTCTTAAGGATTGGAAGAGAAGCCAGCAGGCTTTTTCACTGTTTATAAATATTGGGCAACTGCCTGCGCGAGCAGGTTCCACTGAAATAGAATTCACCAAAATGAATCGATACATATGGGAAGTGAATCCGCACATGAAATCCGCATACATTGAGGGGTATCAAACGATTCGTCCAATGATCGACTTGGAAAGAGTAATTCCATTTTATGATTTTTATGATGCTTTCAGCGCAGTAGTATGGTGTAAGAATAGAGGAATTGAGCAAAATAAAGAGTTTCTGGAGGAAAGCATACGGACTTTGCAGAAAGTAGTAGCTTATTAAGCAAGTGTGTCTGTTAATAAGGAATGGCTTAGTGCTACATCATTAACTTAGGTGTTCTGTCATGTATAGAGGCAGATCGCTATGCTCTCACTCAATAAGATCCATTGACTTATGTCAATGGATCTTTCGTTTGGTTTACAGCCACAGTATCGAAGCTCCAATCATGGGAGTGATCACCATGCTTGTTTTGAGCCACACTGCAGGTACGCGTTTCGTAAATTTGGCTCCGACATATGAACCGGACATGGTTCCGATCACAACAGCCAGCAGCAATTGCAGATCGAGGTAACCGATCTTCATATAACCGGCACCACCGGCTAGTGCAATAGGAATGATTACGAGCATCGTTGTACCTGCCGCATAACGCATTGACATCCCTAACAGCAGCATAAGACCCAACTGTATAAATGGTGTGGAACCAATACCAAATAGCCCGGATAACATGCCAGTAACTAGACCAATCAGAATGGCATACAACCAGTACCTGACTTCGCTAGTCTTTGTTGAGGCATGTTCTTTAGTAATCGTTGGACGACGGGAGACAAGAATTAACCTTAACCATAACGCAAGCCCTGATGCAAAGAGCATGATGGACGTCAACATACCTAACCGATCTTCAGGAATGAAGGATGACCAGCCAGAGCTGACCCAGGCACCTGCTGCTCCTGCTAAGCCTACAATCGCGCCTGTTTTTAGAACGGCATTTCCCTCCCGATAATGGCTAATCGAACCAGATAGAGAGGAGAAAAACATTGCTGCCAAAGCGGTTCCCAATGCGACATGTATCGGGTATCCAAAGACTACGGTGAGAACAGAGATAATGAATCCGGAACCTCCAGCACCAACAAAACCTAAAAGAAGACCAAGCACAATCATAACGAGTGTAATATTAATCAGTAACATGTGACATTCTCCAAACTTGATGGTTAATACTCTTCCTTAACCAGTTTATTTTCAGTTGCTGTGAACCATTATAACTTGTTTCAATCATCATCTGTAATATTAATATTTTATAATTTACATATTATCGCCGGATTGGAAGAATTGCATCGTGTCCGGTGATCTGCGTATGTAGAACTAGAAAATGAAATGTAAGAGCAACAAAATATGTACACATAGCGTCTAAATAGGATGAATAGAACAGCAACAGGAGTGGAAACCAGATGTTTGTAAAATGCATGACACTACTAAGTACGATCCTTGGTTCCATGCTCTTATGGGCAGGAAACGCAGGCGCAGAGTCACGATTTACGGATTTACAGTATTCCAAGTGGGCAGAAGATGGCATTCAGTATATGGCTGAACGCGGGACAGTAGCTGGCTACGGTAACGGAATATTTCAGCCGGAGAAGTCTGTAACGAGGGCGCAAGCTGTCACTTTTATGGTGCGAGAGTTATATCCAGACGAACTTCAACAGCCTGTGCAAGGGGGCAATTACTCAGATGTTCCAACGACACATCCCTTCTATCGCGAAATTACGATAGCTGCCAAGAATGGACTGGCGAGTGGGTTCCCAGATGGTACCTTTCGCCCTAATGCACCCATTAGCCGTGCTGAAACGGCAGCATTCCTTACGCGATCCTATCCCTTGGAAGAAGGGAAGCAACCTGCAAGTTGGACAGATACGGAGTCTCATTGGGCAGCTGCACCAATTCTCATGTTAAGCTCCAATGGTTTGGTTGGCGGATACGCAGACGGAACCTATCGGCCGAATCGCTCCGTCACACGCGCTGAATATGCCGTATTTATGTCGCGTGTTATCCGCTTTGAGCGTGAACAAGCTATACAGGCTCAAGACTGGGATAAATTGATCTCGTATATGACGTTAAGTGAACAAGTTGGTCAAATGCTGATGCCAGACATTAGGCAATGGAATGGTAAAGTCACGACGACGGTACATGAAGGTCTGAAGCGGGATATCCATGATCAGGATCTAGGTGGACTTATTCTTTTTGACAAAAATATCGTGGATGCAAGGCAAGTAGCTACGTTTACACATGATCTGCAGGCAGAAGCAGGTGACATTCCGCTATTCCTTGGTATTGATCAAGAAGGCGGCGTCATTAAAAGAATTCCAGGAGGTACGAATCTGCCGGGACAGATGGCACTCGGTGCAACTGGAAGTACAGCGCTAGCTGAATCTGCAGCTCAATTGACTGGAGAGGAACTGAAGGCCCTAGGGATTCAGGTTAATTTTGCACCTGTTCTCGACATTAACAGCAATCCAGACAATCCGATTATCGGGATAAGATCCTTTGGCTCGAATGCTGAATTGGTGTCACGGTTTGGTCTTGCCATGATTAAGGGCTTAAGGGAATCAGGCGTCATTGCCGCAGTGAAGCATTTTCCAGGTCACGGGGATACAGCGATAGATTCTCATCTGGGTATGCCGGTGTTGACACATCCGCGAGAACGACTGGATGCCGTCGAACTGAAGCCGTTCAGAGATGCCATTAACAATGGGGTCGATATGATCATGACTGCACACATTGCGTTCCCTGCGATCGATAATGAGCAAATGACTTCTCTAAAAGATGGCCAAAAAGTACCGGTACCCGCTACATTATCCAAGAAGGTTCTTACGGGTCTACTTCGCGATGAACTTGGATATGATGGACTGATCATCTCAGATGCTTTTACGATGAAGGCGATTGCGGAGCATTTTGGAGAGAATAAGGCGGTAGAACGTGCAGTTTCCGCTGGGGTAGACATCATCCTGATGCCAAAAGATTCAGCAGCAGCACATCAAACATTGGTAAACGCAGTGATGAAGGGTACAATCCCGAAAGAAACCATCCAAGCGTCTGTCACGCGAATCTTGGAAGCTAAATTCCAATATGGATTATTTGAACGCAGTCCGTCACTCTCGGTTAAGCTAGCAGAACTGAACCGGGTTATCGGATCGAGTCAGCATCGCACCGTGGAACGGGAAATTGCCGAGCAAGCAGTTACTGTCTTGGCTAGTCGAGAAGGGAAGCGCGTTGATTCAATAAACAAAGGTGATCAGGTTGCGATAGTTGCAGCCGATGAACAGCAGGCGCAGCAGCTGGAGAGACAACTCCAACAATCGGCCAGCAACCTGTCGCTCCAAACGAGCATATTCGTTATGCGTCAAGGCAATTCAAAGGAAACACTACAAGCGATTGCCAAGGCAGATTACGTGATTCTTGCTTCTTATCAGTTCCGTAATGTGGCTAGTGAGTTCGGCTGGAACGATTACCAGGTCTTGATTGATGAGATGAACAGGCGTAGTCAGCGATATACGTTGTTATCTCTTGGAAACCCATATGAGACGATCTATCTGCAGAACGCGCGCTCAGCCTTGGCTGTGTACGGGAAGCAGGAGCCTAATACGTTAGCAGGCATTAAGGTGTTGCTTGGTCAGCTTGAGGCTGGTGGTAAGTTACCGGTGAAGATTGATTAAGCAGGAAAACAGTTTAAAGATGAACAAATAAACCGCGCCAAGCGCGGTTTATTTGTTTTTATGTTAGACTACTTACAAACAATATTGAAAATTTTAGCTGAAAATTACATTTTATTAAAAAATTCATACTAATTAGATAAGATTTGTTGAAATATGTAAAAGATGACGTTATAATTTTGTTAATCATCAGTGAGTAACAGCAATATAGAGAGAATATAAGGGAGGGGATCAAATGTCTCCTGAGTTATTGGAATTAGAGCTAGAATATGAATTGCTGAAGCAGCTTCATGAGGCCAGCGCTCCTATTGGTGCAAGCACGCTCGTACATACGCTTGGCAAAAGCCATAATTTGAGTCAGGCGACGATTGGTCGAAGATTGATGGAGTTGGATGTTGACGGGTATACGGTACTTCAAGGACGTAAGGGAAGAGTACTGACAGAAGAAGGACAAGAACGGATGAAGACAATTGAGCGTGAATTGCAGCAAAAAAGTGTAAACATGCGCTTTATCCAGATGTTAAACCACTCAGGTGAGAAAGCACTGCTGGACGTTCTTGTAGCAAGAAGAGCACTCGAGAGGGAGATTGCTTCATTAGCTGCTCAGCGAGCTACGAAGGAATATATTGAGTTGCTGAAAGAGTCGATTGCGGTACAGAACCGCAGGCTGGCAGATAATATGATTCCGTATGAAGAAGATCGGGAGTTTCATAGACTTCTGGCTTATGCAGCTCAGAACCAGATCTTGCTGCATGCCGTCGAACTGGTATGGGAGACTAGTCGTGATTTCTTGGAGACGGCGTACATTCGGCGAACCGTTGGAAGCGAACTCGTTGTAGATCACCAGGAAATATTGGAGGCAGTGGCTTCTGGTTCACCGGAACGAGCTGAGGCAGCCATGGTCAACCACATTAACCAGATGATCGAAGATGTCAAACGATACTTTGCGATGAAAAACAAAATAAAACCTATGGATACGGTTTAAAAGGAGCTGAGCTTTTGGACACCATGTACCGTTTAGGCGTTGATATTGGAGGCACATTTACGGATGCTCTGGTCACTAACGACCAGGGAAGAATCGTCACCGCCCTCAAGACACCATCCATTGCAGCAGCGCCTGAACAGGCTATTTTTAATGCACTTGATCAGCTTAAAGAACGCGGTGTGGATATTCAAGACATCGATCTGTTTGTCCATGGGACAACGCTTGGGGTCAACACGCTAATTGAGCGAAATGGTGCAGAAACGGGACTTCTGGTAACGAAGGGGTTTCGTGACATTCTAGAGATTCGTAGGTTGCGATTAGAAGATACAACCAATCTGTACGGTGACAAAACGGAGGCACTTGTCCCAAGGCATCTCGTTAAGGAAATCGATGAACGTGTCCTGGCAAATGGTCGAGTGCTGCACTCACTGTCTATAGAACAGCTCCTACAGGCTGTAGATGAATTAGTAGAAGAAGGGATTACGGCTCTAGCGATCAGCTTCTTGCATGCCTACGTGAATCCTGCTCATGAGAAACAAGCAGAAGAACGGATTAAGCAGCGACATCCCCATCTTTTTGTATGCACCAGCAGCACGATATGGCCGCAGCAGCGAGAGTTTGAGCGTACACTTGCTACCACGATGAACGCTTATGTCGGGGAACGAATGGGATCGTACTTTCAAAGGTTACAAGAAGGTATACAAGCATATGGGTTAAAGGCCAATCTGCTATCAACGATGTCTAATGGCGGCATGATGACAGCCTCAAGTGCAGCAAGTGAACCTGTCCGTACGCTGTTGTCTGGTCCTGCTTCAGGTGTCATCGCAGCAACGCATATCGCACATACGGCAGGCATTGAACAAGTTATCACGTTTGATATGGGCGGTACAAGTGTCGATGTGGCTCTCATTGATGTACATCCCGCTTATTCGACTGACAACAAGGTAGGGGATTTCCCAGTGATCATTCCGGCAATCGATGTAACGGCGATCGGTGCGGGTGGGGGCTCTATTGCCTGGCTCGATTCAGTAGGTGTCCTTAAGGTAGGACCTCGAAGTGCAGGAGCAAGTCCAGGTCCAGCTTGTTACGACAGGGGAGGACTTGACCCAACCACAACAGATGCCTATCTTCAGCTAGGCATTCTGCAAGCGGATCGCTTCTTAGGTGGACAAATGCAACTTCATCCAGAGCTTGCAACAAGTGCTCTTCATCGACTAGGTAACACCCTGGGGCTGGATGCAACACAAACGGCTCAAGCAATTCTAGATGTAGCGACGGCTAATATGTATGCCCAATTCTCACCTTTAATGGCACGAAAGGGTGTTGACCCACGTGATTTTACACTACTTGCTTACGGCGGTGCTGGTCCGATGCATGCCTTTTTGATGGCTCGCGAGGTAGGAATAAGCAGAGTGCTCATTCCGCCTTCACCGGGAACGCTTTGCGCCATGGGATGTACGGTAGCCAACTTGCGCAATGATTTCGTTTTTTCGTTACACCAGAACAGTCAGGCTCTGGCTCCAGGAGAATTGGCTAACCATTTCGAGACACTAGAACATAAGGGACGGAACTGGGTTCAAGAAGAAGCCCAAGGAAGCTTGAAGCTGGAGACCGTGTACTGCTTATTCAGTGCTGATATGCGTTATGAGGGACAGGCTTTCGATCTGGAAATTGCACTTACACCTGAAGAGATTAATAACCCAGAGCTCGCCAAAGCCAAATTCCACTCACATTATGAACATGTATTCGGTATTAGTCAGGCCGAGGCTGAGGTTATGTTTATCAGTCTTCGAGTAAGTGTTGTAGGCGTTGTGCCATCGAACAACAGCATAGATCATGAAGTGGAAGCTCACCAATCGTTGGATGAGAATGAACCAGAAGAACGCATGATTGTTTTTGACAACATTCCCAGAACAGCTAAGGTGTGTACCCGGACTCAGATTCCTCTCGATGATGTTATACAGGGACCCGTCATTATTGAGGAATATGATACGACCATTTTCATTCCCGCAGGCTTTACGGTGTCCAGAGATATTCACGGGAATTTGATTGGAGTGATGCAATGATGATCGTGGATAAAGTTTTTCTCGAGATCTTCAATAATCGGATTCAAGCAACCGTTGAAGAGATGGCGAATGTTGTGTTACGCACGGGCTTTACTGCATTTGTCAAAGAAACCGGTGACTTTGGAACATACTTACTGTCCCCAACAGGTGAGACATTTGGCTCTCCACTTGAAACGGGATACAATCTGTCTCTTGGAATCCCCGCTGCTGCAACGATACAGAGCGTGAAAGATTGGCAAGAGGGCGATATCGTCATTTGCAATGATCCCTATGCCACGCAAGGCATGGTAACTCATCTTCCAGATATGCACCTTATCAAACCTTTCTTCTATGAAGGACGCATTATTGCATATGGAATGTGCTTTGTGCATTCATCAGATGTTGGCGGCAAGGTGCCTGGAAGTGTATCTCCCAGCGCTTATGATATTCATATGGAAGGCATTCGGATTGCGCCTATTAAATTATATGAGGCTGGCGTTCTTAATGAAACTGTACAGCGTATGTTTCTGGACAACAGCCGCATTCCTGAACAGAATTTGGGTGATCTCCGAGCGCTCATGGCGGCATTGAATCGGGGAGAACAGCGGATTGGCGAACTGATTACGCGATATGGCGTAGAGCGAGTGGAACAGGGCATTGAACAATTACTGGAATACGCGGAGCTGAAAGCGCGTGCTATTGTCAGTGACATTCAAGATGGAACATATGAATTCTGGGATTACCTTGAAAAGGGACCAGGCGGGTATCCGATACGTCTACGATGCAGCATGACAATCAGCAAGAGCGATATCTATCTCGATTTCAATGGTTCCGATCCACAGGTCAGGGCATCGTTTAACATTCCAACGCATAACCAACAAGGACACTACATGCTGGTACCTGCTTTAATCCGTTATTTTCGTACAATTGATCCAACTATTCCGTGGAACTCTGGCATGATTCGACTGGTACGCAATTATGCGCCGCCAGCCTCCATTCTTAATCCAGAGCCGATGGCAGCGGTCGGCGCTCGGGCGGCAACCTTTATTCGCCTGATGGATGTAATCACCGGAGCATTGAGTAAAGCACAGGCGAGCAAAGTACCTGCGGCAGGAGCAGGACAAGCTTGCATCGTCATGATGGCGATGACCGATGCAAACGACGGGAAGAAAAAAGTCGGTGTCATACAGCCGATCTGTGGTGGATCAGGTGCCAGACCGATGAAGGATGGGATTGATGGTATGGATTTTGCGGTAGGTCATCTGCGTAATATTCCAGCCGAGACCGTGGAGGCTGAGATGCCGGTCATGATTGAACATTACGGTCTTCGTCCAGATTCGGCAGGAGCAGGAACCTTCCGAGGTGGAAGTGGGATTGAGCTTCGTGTTCGGATTCGTACACCGGATACGGTGATGACAGCAAGAAATATGGAACGCATGGAGTTCCAACCATGGGGTAGGCTTGGAGGCGGTGTGGGTACACACGGTGAGGCTATTCTGAATGTTGGTCTTGATACCGAAGAGCAGTTAGGTAGAATCGATGAACTGCTTTTGCAACCGGGAGATACGGTTACCTTTCTATCCCAAGGTGGCGGCGGATATGGTGATCCTATGGAACGAGATGTTCAACTCGTGCTGAAGGATGTAAGAAGTGGGCTAGTATCGAATCATCAGGCATTCGAACGGTACGGCGTTGTGATTCGAGATTCAGAATTGGATGAGGAGCAGACTCGGGTTGAGCGTGTCAATAAACGTCAGCAGGAGACGAAGGACTTCAACTACGGCCATACGAGAGAGAAGTATGAAACGTTGTGGAGTGATGAGATGCAGCTGGCTTTGGTCAATGCTTTGAACAACTATCCGCTTGCACTCCGTGATTACTTGAAACGTCGGACGATGAATGCTGTTGAACATAGATTTGCAGGCAATGCTTCCTTAACGCCTCACGATATACCTGAAATGATGGAAGATTTGCGACAGCAGATTGGGCTTCAATGAGAAAGAAAACGAAGAAAAAGTTAACGTTTTATTGAAACACATCAACTAAATAGGTTTAATCAGATGATTTTGTTGGCCTATATCACTTATTCGATGGGGGAAATTCAATATGTTTAAATCAAAGAAAAATCGTTTTCTCAGTTTAGCTTCTCTCACACTGGCTGCTTCACTCGTACTCTCAGCTTGCGGGGGAGCGAGTACTACGAGCAATTCTTCCGAAGGAACGGATGCTTCAGGATCTGGTGGGGAAAAGGTGAAGCTCACGATGTTCATTTGGGCTGGTTCCAATCAGGATGTTGTACCAAAAGAAGTTGTTGCTGAATACGTAAAAGAACATCCAAACGTAGAAGTAACGTTTGAAGAATCCACTAACTCTGTAATGTATCCGAAGATGGTTGCCGGCAAACAAGCGAATCCTGACGATCCAATCGTTAACTTTGGTTACTTCAATGCCGACGCTACGGCGAAAGGTCTGAACGATGATATGTGGGAACCACTTGATACAAGCATTGTGACGAATATAAAGGATATTCCTGAACAATTTCATCAGCCGGATAATAAAGGGATCGTCTGGGGTGTATCCAGCTTTGCATTAGTGTACAACAAAGATCTTGTTCAAACGCCGCCAACGAGTTGGAATGACCTGTGGGAGAACGAGCAATTCAAAGGAAAAACTGCTCTGTGGGACTACATGTTCTATTCTTACATCTCACCATTAATTGCGGTTAAAGGCCAAGAGATTGGTGCTTCATATGATAATCCAGAGCCTGCATTCCAGTACGTGGCGGATCATAGTGATCAGGTGGGTACACTCGTCACTTCCAATGATCAATTAAAAGCACTTCTTGAATCAGGCGATGCTCTTATTGCACCGTTCAGTGCTCAAGTTGCTCAGACATGGATTGACGCTGGTTCACCACTAGCTGTTGCTTATCCTGAAGAAGGAGCGATTTCCTTTCCGTATTCACTGCAAGTCGTCAAAGGATCGACACCTGAACAGACTCGGGTGGCTAACGAGATCATTAACGAGTTGTTGAATGCTGAGTCGCTAACAAGTTATGCAGATGCTACCGGAACGCCTGTAACTAGCACTACTGCAACAGTACCAGATAAGTATAAGGATGATCCTTCCTTCTCCGTTGAAACACAAAGTAACGGCATTAATCCGGATTGGGACAAGCTGGCACAGAACAGCTCTGCTTGGAAAGAACTGTGGGATCGTCTGGTAAAAACGAAGCTGCAATAACAAAACTCTGTTCGCCATACGAGCTGGATGCATTGGAGGAATAAAATGAACAGCGGACAAGATACCGTTTCCATTGAAACGAAAGGTGTCAGGAAGACATATGGAGAGCGAGCCGCCGTTGATCAGGTTAACCTTCAGGTTCAAAAGGGAGAGTTCGTCTCCCTTCTGGGGCCAAGTGGCTGTGGCAAAACAACGCTGCTACGCATGTTGGGGGGACTTGAACAGCCAGATGAAGGGGTCATTTTACTGGGAGGACGCGATGTCACGGGAGTTCCTGCTTATGGTCGCAACAGTAACATGATATTCCAGCAGCTTGCACTGTTTCCTCATATGGATGTATTCCACAATATTGCATATGGTCTTAAGGTGAAAAAAACACCGAAGGCGGAGATTAAACGGCAAGTCTATGAAATGCTTGAATTAGTACAGCTTGGAGATTACAGCAACCGAGCTATCTCGCAACTGTCGGGAGGACAGGCTCAGCGTGTGGCTATAGCCCGTGCGCTAGTTAACCGGCCAGAGGTGTTGTTACTTGATGAACCGCTCTCTGCGCTTGATATGCAGTTGCGCCTGGATATGCAGCATGAGCTGAAACGTATTCAGCGGGAGTTCGGAGGAACATTCATTTTTGTCACACATGACCAGAGCGAAGCGATGAATATGTCTGATCGAATTGGTGTCATGCGAGGTGGAAAGCTGCTGCAATATGGGACGCCCGATGAGATTTATGAGAATCCTGCGGATCATTTTGTAGCGAAATTCATCGGGGATACGAACCTTATCAACGTAACCGTATTAGGATCAGATCGAGAGGTTGTTCGCGTTGATTGTTTCGGTCATACACTTATCGTGAAAGAAAACAGGGGAGGAAGCGCCCAACCAACGGGTACACCGTCCGTATTGTCGTTACGTTATGAGTATATTCGTCTTGGTGCCGAAGCCGAGGGCAGCGTGAATTCCTTCGAAGGCAGGGTGATTGAGAGCGTGTATGGGGGCGCAAGTATACGCTACACCTTGGAAATAACGTCCGAATTACGTATTCAGGCGACCGTTCTGCATCAGCGAGGTGCATCTCGATATGCGTCAGGTGATATCGTACGGATTGGAGTTGACCCGGATGATGCACTGCTGTTATCTGAACCTGAGCCTGAATCGAATCAGGAGAATAAACCATGAAACGGGTAACTGAACGCGCTGTCAATTTGTATTCTTCTCAGCATCGTCACTGGATGACCCAGTTTCTTCTGCTCGTGCCTGCTTTAGCGTTGATGGGAGTCGTCTATCTCGGCAGCTTGCTGATCTTTGGCAGATACAGCTTCGACATTTATGAGAACGGCAAATTAATCCGGGGATGGGACTGGGCTTCATACCGTGCTTTTCTAACGGACCCGTACTACTGGAAACTGATTGGGACGACGTTTCGGATTGCATTCAAGGTTACATTGTGGAGTGTGCTGCTAGCGTATCCATTGGCGTACACCATCGCGGGCTTGAAGAAACCAGGCTTGAAGCAGTGGTTGCTCCTATTAACGTTTCTACCCTTGCTGGTTAGCGCCGTTGTGAGATCCTATGGATGGCAGTTGCTTTTATCAAGACAAGGCATGATGAACGGGTTGTTCACTCATCTGGGGATTACCGAAGAAGGCTTCAACATGATGTATAACGAGACGGGTGTTGTGGTTGCACTAGTTCATATTTTTCTACCATTTATGGTTTTTCCTATCCTGAATGTGTTATCGCAAAGTGATGCTTCCCTCAAAGCAGCTGCTCAGGATCTAGGTGCGGGCAGCTGGCGTACCTTTTTTACCATAACGCTGCCCTTATCGGCAAGAGGCATTGCAAGCGGTATCCAGATTGTATTTACGCTGTGCCTAACCGCATTCACCACACCTCAGCTTATTGGGGGAGGTCGGGTAATGACATTGCCCGTTTTCATATATCAGCGAACACTGGATACGAATTGGCCTATGGCAGCCGTTGCTAGCTTGTTTCTGCTGGTATCCTCCATCGTTGTCTCACTTATTGTCAACAAAGGCGCGGACATGCTGATGTTTAGACGTTCCCGCAAAGGAGGGCAGGCACATGGTTAGCTCTAACAGGCTTACGAAGCTGCTACTCTATGTTTTTACAGGCATGGTAGCCGTATATCTGCTGTTACCATTGCTTATGATCGTGATGACGTCAGTAGGCTCGGGATCAGCAAGCAAATTCCCACCAGAAGGGTTCACACTGAAGTGGTACGCTAATCTAGCGGAGCAGACCCAGTTTTTGCACGCGTTCAAGAACAGTCTTATTGCTTCTACAGGTGCCGTACTACTGGCTCTTGTAACTGGAACGCTAGCTTCGCTTGCCATCGTACAATATCCGTTTCGTGGATCAGGGTTATTGCGGGCTTTCTTCGTCTCCCCAATGGTCATGCCCAAAATCACGCTGGGTATTGCTTACCTGATTCTCTTTTCCAAAATGAATATTGCAGGCGGCTTATTTGCCCTGATTTTGGGTGAAGCAGTCATTGTTCTACCTTTCGTTCTGACGATCGTGGGGAGTGCACTCGCCAACCTACAGCCTGTATATCGGGAGGCTGCTGCGGATATGGGCGCAAGCCCGATACGGATATTTTTTACTATAACGCTGCCACAGCTTAAATTGTCCTTGCTTCTTTCAGGCTCTATTGCATTTGTATTTACATTTGATCAGGTCGAAGCTGCATTATTACTCTTGCGGCAGGACAGTTACACGTTGCCTATTCAGTTATTTTTGTATATGGAAAAATGGCAAGACCCTACGATAGCGGTGGTATCCGTTGTTTTAATTGCATTTGCGCTGGTGCTGTTTCTTCTGATTAGGCTGGTTCTGCGTTCGCTTACAGGAATGGAAGGCATGCTGGGCGGAAGAAAAAAACAAAGGAGGTCTTGATTACATGGAAGAAGTAGGCTCACAACAGAGTTCTCGTAGTGCTGGCTTGAACTGGGAGCGGGCAGAAGAAGTGATGAAGGCAAAAGGGATTGCAGCTCTAATTGCGACTACACCGGAGAATATCCAATATGTCATTGGCTCACAGCTGCGTGCGAGTAACTGGACGATGCAAATTTATGCGGTACTTCCTGCGGATCGATCGACAAGACCTTGTATCATCATCCCAACCAATCGTCTGGGAGTAGTCGCACAATTTGGCATAACGAACGTTGATATTTTTGCATACAGCGATTTCTTCGTGGAAGGCACGATTGAAGGCAAGCCTTCAACCCCGGATATTGATCTGTTCTATTCCTTGCTACAATCCACAGTTATTCACAAAAGTCCGTTAGATGCGCTTCAAGCGGCACTGAAACAGTTGGGTATTGAGCATCAGCCTATCGGAATTGATGAAATGCGGATAGCTCCACAGATCTTGGAGGGTATCAAGAAAACGGTGCCGAATGAAGCCGTTATACCTTCCTATGCCCTGTTTCGACATATCCGGTTGATCAAAACATCCTATGAAGTGAGTCGGCTACAAGAAGCAGCCGTTCTGAATGAACAGATTGAGAAGGAATTAATTGATCTGATCGAAGCAGGAGTTCATGAGAAACAGATTGCAGACCACTATCGACTAGCCGTGATGAAAGGCGGCGGGATTCCGGCGATGACTGCAGTAGGCGCAGGGCCACGAAGTGCGCTGCCTCTGATCGAGAATTATTTCCACACGATAGAATCAGGTGACCAGGTTCGCTTCGATCTATGTTTGCAACTGGAAGGGTATTGGGCAGATACCGGTCGCACAGTGGTTGCGGGTGAGCCTACACCTTGGATGAAAAAGCATTTTGATGCGGTAAAAAGTGGATGGGAGACGGCACTTGAACATGTGCGCCCAGGGGTCAAAGCGTCGGACGTATTTCATGCAGCGGTATCACGCGTACAATGCGAAGGTATCCCTCATTATCGACGTCAGCATGTAGGACATGCTATTGGTCTGGAGCTGTATGATGATCTAACCCTCTCCCCGGGTGACCAGCACATTCTGGAGCCCGGTATGGTACTTTGTGTTGAGGTGCCTTACTATGAGCTTGGTGCTGGTGGCTTCCAAATCGAGGATACGGTGATCGTGACTCCAGATGGTTTCGAGTTTCTGACCCATATGGAGCGTAAACTGTTCACGAAATAACGATTGATGGAAGGCTTCACGCAAGCGATCTGGCAACAGCCGATCAGGGAGCATTCCTGCCAGAAAGTTGGAAAATGCAATGATTCAGCAGGGAACGACGACATTTCGAAACATCAGTCTTGCACTGTTTGCCGGAGGATTTATCACGTTTGCATTATTATATAGTTTGCAGCCTTTGATGCCTGAAATCAGTACAGCTTTTGCAATTACGCCTGCCCAGTCTAGCTTAACCCTCTCGGTAACGACCGTTGCTATGGCACTTACGATGCTATTTGTGGGCTCTTTGTCTGACTTGGTCGGGCGTCGTTATATCATGACCGCTGCGTTAGTGATCTCATCTCTTATCGCTATAATGAGCGCGTTTAGTTCAGGATTTACAGAGCTGTTGTTACTCCGTATCCTTCAAGGTGTCGCACTGGCGGGGCTTCCAGCTACAGCTATGACCTATTTGGCTGAGGAGATCGACACCTCCAGTCTGGGCTATGCTATGGGTCTATACATCAGCGGCAATTCCATTGGAGGCATGGCAGGGCGTTTTATTAGCGGTGTGATTACAGACTGGTTCAGTTGGCGGACAGCTATTGGTTTTATAGGTGTTCTGGGCTTATGCGCCGCTCTGATATTCTGGCTTGTTATTCCACCTTCACGTAATTACGTCAAGAGTGCTGTAAGCTTCTCGCGTATTATGCCGCTTTTATGGTCCCAATGTCGTAACCCACGTCTGCTCTGTCTGTACGGACTCGGTTTTCTGTTGATGGGTGGCTTCGTAACGGTATTTAACTATATTGGCTTTGAATTAACTGGAGAGCCGTACAGCCTTAGTCAATCTGTTGTTGGAAGTCTGTTTGTTGTATATATTATGGGCACCTTAAGCAGCACTTGGATGGGGAGAATGGCAGATCGATATGGCAGGGCACATGTCCTAATTTTGACGCTTGTCATCATTCTTGCTGGGGCACTATGTACACTGTATGCTGACTTGTGGGTGAAAATTGTTGGACTTGCGCTGTTTGCCTTTGGTTTCTTCGGCGGACATTCCATCGCAAGCAGTTGGGTAGGCCTTGTGGCGAAGCAACATGTATCCCAGGCGAATGCACTGTACTTATTTTTCTACTATGTTGGTTCAAGTGTTAGTGGAACAGGTGGAGGGGTGCTATACAGTGTGCAGGATTGGCAGGGTATCGTAGGTATGATCGTTGTCTATGTTATCTTAGCAATTATCCTGTGCCGTATCCTTGCCCATCTGGATGAACGACCATCGGAGGCAACCTTGAAATAGCTAAAAATGATCATGGATGCTCGTTCGTTACGAACAAGTAAAAGCCACACTATCATTTAAACAAACATTTGATCAATAATAATATGTGAGCAAAAGGCTATTTCGGGACTGGTATCCTACGAAGTAGCCTTCTTTGTTTTGATAAATGGGGACTGTAAACTCCAGTTTGGTTACGGATTTTACGTACAGGCCAAGGCCATCTCGAAAATATTAAAAACAAAATGTGACCAAATGCCGTCCGTAAGAGTGTTTAACATATAAAGGAGGGCAAGACACCATGCAGCGATCAGTGCCCGAGCCGGGCGATCAAGTGATGAGTATCTATGAGGCATATGCGGATACGTTGTTCCGGATTGCCATGGTACACCTTGGCAGACGAGAGGACGCAGAGGAAGCTACTCACGATACCTTCATCAAATTCATAGAAAAAGCCCCCACCTTCAACGACGCAGAGCATCAGAAGGCATGGTTAATTCGGGTCATCACCAATCACTGCAAGTCTTTATTAGGCAGAGATTGGCGCAAACGGGAGGTTAAGCTGGAGGGCGCAGATCCCCTTACAACGGAAAACGCTGAAGATCAGGCGTTGATTGAACTTGTGCTGTCCTTGCCTGTCAAGTATAGATCGGTGGTTCACCTATATTATTACGAAGATTATCCGATCCGAGAAATCGGAGCCATACTACAAATTAGTGAGTCAGCAGTGAAGATGCGATTACAGCGGGGAAGACAGTTGTTGAAACTGGAGCTGGAAGGGGAAGAACAGCTATGAACGAGGAACAATTCAGACGAAATTATAAGAAAGCGGTGGATTCGATGAAAACAGACGATCAAATGAAAAAACGGATAGAGCAAAGTGTGAATGCAGAGCGCCAGCAACCAAAGCGTCAACGTAAACCTCTATACATCGCAGCCAGCGTTGCAATTGTTGCGAGTATTGGGATAGCTGCACCTAGTGTATGGCAGCAATGGAACGCACCGAGTGCGCCGGTGACGAATGTGGTATCGAGTGGAATTAATCCAACGAATGAAACCAATACACCAAATTCATCGGATAATTCAGTTGTTATTCCAAAAACGGAATTACCAAGTGCGGATGGAAAAGGGGCTAAGGCAAGCATGCTGCAATTGGTTGTCTATCAGGGCAATGTCTATACCCAATCAGCGACATCACTTGACGGTGCAGATGCCCTTGCCTTGCGAGGTGAAAAGCTTGGCACGACAACAGGTGGCATCAATGAGCTAAGCGGCCAAGATCAGTATACGGAGCTTGCTTCCAACATCGGTGAAGCAGACATATACGCAGTAAACGGGTACGATCAAGACTTCCGAATCATGTCATACACTGAAATTGATGGACAGGTGTACGCACAATTATTTGACAAGAATAATGATATCACTATTAATACTGGTGCCGATCTCATCGGTAAGCTGCATATTGAAGGTAATATTACAGAGGTGCAGTGGGAAACCTTTGCTAGCTGGAACAATGGATTGCAGGAGCTGCAACAACTACCAGCAGACGAATCATTGGATGCCTTTGTCTCGGCGCTAAATGCTGCCAAGCCGATTGCAACCAGTCCAGAGCTGGAAGAGAAACTGTACGGACAGGAAGATCGCAAAATGATCTATCTTACGCTACAAGACAAAACGCAAGTTTCCTTGGTTCTGTTCGGTGAAGGTCTAGTGCGTTACGGCAATGTACCGGTATTCCTTGAAGTTGAGCAAGGTGCATTCCAAGCGTTCTGGGATAGCCTGAGTGAATAAAAATATTGGGCAGCGCGAATGAATGCGCGACGAAGAGCGAGCAAGGCATATCAGTGCCTCGCTCGTTTTTTTGTATTAACATACCATTGGTCTCATACCTGATTTAAATAATTGTTTATAAATGGTCAAAAAGCTAGAACTAGGATATCTATCAGAACGAGCCTGCCCTTGCTAAGATGAAGTTAAAAAGGAGTTTGTGCTCATGAGCGAAACGAGCCCAAAAGAACAGTTATTATTCAATAGTGACAACCATTTCAGAACATTACTTCATATCGTTGAATCTGTGCCTAGAGGCAAAAGAAGTCGTTCAATTGAAACAGAGGAAAGAGACAAAAATTTTCGCGATGTGCTGATGCATTTATATGAATGGCATGCCATGTTGGAGAGATGGTACCGAGAAGGCATGGATGGGGATGTCCCTACGATGCCTGCACCTGGCTTTAAGTGGAGTACAATCAAGCAGCTCAATATGCAGATTTGGGAAAACTATCAGGATGTGACTTTGAATCATGCGATCAAAAAATTAAAGTTGAGCCACGAACGAGTGATGAAGCTTATTCATAGCCATACCAACGAAGAAATCATGACCAAGAAACATTATAAATGGGTGAAAACAAGCAATTTGTACAGTTATTTTGCAGCTAACACTTCCAATCATTACGTGTGGGCAATTCAAAAATGTGAGCGGATCGCAAAGGAGTTATGACATAATTGTTCAGAATTTGTTGAGTATTATGTGTTAAAATCTTCTTCATAAAATCGTGAAGTTAAGCGGAATGGATCTGAAGCTCAATAATGCAATCGACAACAGTAGTCAGGCATCGTCAATAATATCGTTTATTGAGAAAAGGACTACTCTTAAGCGAGCAGACAAAACCCTCAACAACTCGATTCAGTACAATGATAAAAGAGGGATTGAACGTGGAAAAAAAGATTAGGAATTCTGCGAAAGCATTGATTATCCAGGATGGAAGAATGCTTGCCTTGAAACACAAAAATGAGCAAGATGTGTATTATACGCTGCCTGGCGGAACCCAAAATGCAGGTGAGGCATTGACTGATACTGTTAAACGTGAAGTGGCAGAAGAAATAGGAGTTCATGTCGAACCGTTATCCTTGGAGTTTATTAATGAAGGTGTATATGGCGAAGCGCTACATCGGGTAGATTTCTTTTTTCTATGCGAGTATAAAGGCATGGTGCAACATTCTAGTCTTCATATTGAAAAATTTCATGAGACTTATGAATGGTTGGAGATCCAAGATATTATGGGGCAACCGCTCAACCCATCTAAATTAAGAAAACAAATTCTTCGATTGGTTGCTGGTGAGAAAACGGTTATGTACTTAGGAAATGAGGAACATGAAGACTCAGAATGATTCATTTAAAGAGTCGGCCTGAATATCAGAGTTCATTTGCATGTTTGAGATTCAAAAAAAGACCTCCAGCTTCGTAAGAAGACTAGAGGTCTTTGTCATATCATTAGATCAATGTTAAAGGCAACATTGCTTTCAAAGGTATTGCACGTTGATTCATTGAACTCGACCAGTGAATTACGCTTGCTTTGTTTTAAGACGAATCACGTTCCATGATGCTTTGTTCAGGACAGCTTGCACTTTTCCTTGATCTACCTTCGTATGCCCGCCGTTGTGAGGCATAACGTTATGTGGGTTTGTTTTGGTATTGGTCGCTTTCAAGTCGTCATTTTCCAATACAATGTGCTCTACAAATGTAGTTTCGCCAAACGAACGAAGATCTACATTCAGTTCCATCTGTTCGTCCAGATGTCTGTTTACCGCAAAGATAGTGATCATGCCATTCTCTTCGTCATGCACGCTGATGGCTTCCAGATAAGGCACATCCGTGAAGTCTTTGGAATCGTACTTCGGTGAAGATACGACAGATTGAAGCACGGTGCCACGTCCGAAGTTGGATGCATGCATGAACGGGAAGTAGGTTGTCTGGAACCAGATCGCTCCGTTGTTCTCAGTCATGATCGGTGCAATAACATTGATCAGTTGTGCTAGACAAGCCATCTTCACACGGTCTGCGTGTTTCAAGATGGTAATCAGATAACAGCCTACCGCTAGTGCATCTTCATGCGTATATACATCCTCGAACTCTGGCGGCGCAACCTGCCACCGTTCTTCCATACGGCTCGTACCAATAGAGTTCCAGACATTCCATTCGTCTAGGGACAACATCAATTTCTTTTTACTGCGTTTCTTCGCTTGCACAAAATCACAGATTGAAGCTACGCTGTCGATAAATTGATCCAGATCCAGCGAACTAGCGAGGAAATCATATGTGTTGTTTTTATTATTGTTATAGTAAGCGTGTAGAGACAGATAATCTACATTCTCATAGGAGAGATCAAGAACCGTCGCTTCCCAATCAGCGAATGTGCTCATGCCACGGCTCGAACTGCCACATGCAACAAGCTCAATATTTGGATCAACCCATTTCATCGCTTTGGCAGTTTCGTTCGCAATTCTGCCGTATTCATGTGCAGTCATTGCTCCGATCTGCCATGGACCATCCATTTCGTTACCCAGACACCAGGTTTTGAATTGGTGAGGATCTTTGTAACCATGAGAAATACGCAGATCACTCCAATATGTGCCTGAAGGATGGTTACAATATTCCACGAGATTTCTCGCCGCATCAATACCACGAGTACCCAGATTAACAGCCATCATCACTTCGGTTCCAACAAGCTTCGCCCAATCAGCGAATTCATTCGTTCCAATCGCGTTCGTTTCGATGGTCCACCAAGCAAGCTCAAGTCTGCGTTTACGCTCCGCTACAGGTCCTACACCATCTTCCCAATTGTAACCTGATACAAAATTTCCACCAGGATAACGAACAATTGGCACATTCAATGCCTTGATGGCTTCAATCGCATCCTGACGGAAGCCTTGCGCATCTGCAGTTGGATGACCTGGATCATAAATCCCGCCATACACAGCACGTCCCAAATGTTCAACAAAGGAACCATAAACTCGTGGATCAACTTCAGCAATCTGAAAATCTTTATCAATAAGCATCTTAGATGTTAGCAAAGTGAAAACCTCCATAGGATCGATTTAGTAGTTGTTTCATTCATTGTTCATGTGTTGAATTCGCAAAAAAGCAAAATCAAAATATTGATTTGTTATCTAATATGTATCATAATGCTTTTTTAGGAGCAAGATTATTTTACAGGGTTCGCAAAATAACGAATTCATAACGAGAGGGAAGTGGAGTTCATGATGCTGGGTACGGATGCTAATTCGCTAATCGTTTACGAGGCGCTTGCAAGCGAGGCTCGTTTAAATATTGTTCGATTATTACTGCAGAAGAGAGAGATGCACATCAATGCGCTGGCCGAGGAGCTATATTTGAGCAAAGCCATCGTTAGTACCCATGTGAGCAAGTTACAGAAAGCTGGCATTGTTGGTAGCCGAATGAGAAGAGAAAACGGTGGAACCTATAAATTTTGTTATATCCAGCAAGAGTTTATGACGATTAATCTATCCCCAGAGCCAATGGCTGCACCTTACCATGAAGTCTCCATTCCAGTAGGGCAATATACGGATTATGAGGCATGGCCAACATGCGGGATTGCGACGACGACCCAAATCATTGGACAATACGATACACCAGCGTGCTTCATGGATCCGGATCGGGTGAATGCAGGCATACTCTGGTTAGCACGCGGGTTTCTCGAATATAAGATTCCTAATTATCTATATAAAGATCAGGCAATCAAGGAGATCGAAGTTTCACTGGAGCTTGGCTCGGAAGCCCCTCAAGTGAATGAGAACTGGCCGTCGGATATTCGTTTTACGCTGAATGGTCATTCTCTTGGAACGTGGACGAGTCCTGGTGATTTTGGGGATCGCAAGGGCAAACTTACTCCACAGTGGTGGCATTCCGATGTGAACCAGTATGGTGTACTGAAAGTGCTACGAATCAATGCTGATGGCACGTTTATCGACGGGCAGCGCATTTCGGATGTCAAAATAAATGACTTGAATCTCAATACCGCTACATATTGGACGATTCGCTTAAGCCCAGAAGAAGGTGTACCTGGCCGAGGTGGACTTACGTTATTTGGAAAGGGTTTTGGGAACTATAACCAGGACATCTTGATCAGGTACTATTATGAAGCAGTAGGTGCTATATAAGTGGATGTATTAATCTTATAAATAAGAATGCATTGGCTTTAACTCTCTACCGATAAAATTAGCGGATACAGGCGTTAATTCTATTTCTCTCGCCCATACAGAAAGTTGCCCGATATGATGAATCTCGTGGGCAATTAAATGATGTAATATCTCATCTTTTGTGTATTTATCTTCATCCCAGGGAACTTTTACCAATTGATTGCTTCTTTCTTCTGAATTGGTCTTTAAGAACTCAACGATTTCAGGTCGTAATGAATTTGAAAGAGCTCTTATTTTCTCAAGAGTTTTATAATTTTCAAAATCAAATATCACATCTTCCTTATCCTGGATACCACGAATCCAACTATATTCAACGTCAATAATGTGAAAAAGAGTGTACAGAATATTCTCTACTCCACCTATGCGGTTTTTTAATAGCTCTGCTGTTGTTAGTTGATTGCACCAGTTAAACCATTCGTCTCTTACTTGCCAGTTGTATTCAAAAAACGTATTCACAATAATCACTCCGATCATAAATTTATCTAAATTGAATGTAGACAGAACCATAATTATCCAAACATTTGTTCTTATTGAGATTATATCAAGAATTTATATAACTATCAAAGATCAACACTCCCCTTTAACACA
The DNA here is from genome assembly GCF_001426865.1 of Paenibacillus sp. Root52. Taxonomy (GTDB): domain Bacteria; phylum Bacillota; class Bacilli; order Paenibacillales; family Paenibacillaceae; genus Paenibacillus. The sequence continues at coordinate 392,111 of NZ_LMFO01000001.1, forward strand.
GCCAAAAAATAAATAAACAACTAGAATAATATGGAATTATAGGATATATTGGTTACATTCAAATATAAAGGAGCGAATTTTAATGTCTAACAAGGTGATTGTGCTTTAGGTCCACGAAAGGATGATCGGTTCAAGAAATTCCTTTTGTGGACATTGTAATGCGGGAGACCGCCCATCAATGTTTACTGGAGGAGATTATTATTCATTTTAACAAAGCTACTCACATTACCAACATGCATGTACTGCCATTTGCATCCCAGATGTTCGACCTGGAAGGTTACACGATTCAGCTTATCCCACCTCATGAGGGAGGTCGGAATATCGTGTACTCTTGTGATAAAGAGGGGTATGAATCACTCATTCTCCGAATTTCTTTTTTGCCTGATCGAAGCAGGAAGGATTATATGGCAGAGCTCGAATACGTCCGTTATCTGCATGATCATGGCGCAAGTGTATCTAATGTTGTAGATTCCAACAAAGGTCATCTACTCGAAGAAATCGTTTATGAAGGACATACATTCTATATCAGCTTGTTTGTAAAAGCCAAAGGTAAGCTGCTTGTAGACAATCATTATCAGTACCGGGAAGGCGTTCCGATTACCGAGTATTATTATAATTGCGGCAAAGTTCTGGGCAAGATGCATCAGCTATCCAAAAGTTACACACCCGTTTATCGCAGATATCCATTTCTGGAGAGATATAATACAGAAAAAATCGCGAGCTTAATTCCTGAAGCGTTCCCTCTGCTCAAAGAGAAGATGGTTGAACTGCTGCAAACCGTTAAGCAGTTGGAGTTAAGTCAAGAGACCTTTGGCATGATTCATTTCGATTTTAATGACGGGAACTACGCCATTGATTATGATACGGGTCAGATCACGGTGTTTGATTTTGATAATTCTTGTTTTGGCTGGTACATGTTAGACCTTGCATCTATTTGGTCAAACGGCGCTGGCTGGATTCAATTCGAACCAGATGCAGACAAACGTAGGCAGTTCATGGACGATTATTTCCAAACGGTACTTGCTGGATATACTTCGGAAACGCACGTTTCGGAAGCGATGCTGGAGAACCTGCCGTTATTCATTCAACTCAACTTGCTGGAGAACATTCTGGATATATTTCAGGTGATGCAGTATAACGAGCAGGAAGAGGAAGAAGATAGTGATGAGCATCTGGCATATCTCATTAAATGTATGGAAGAGGACATACCGTTTAAAGGTTTTTTCCATGAGATGTATTCACCAGGGTCCCCTTTTGAATATGAGGAAAACTGAATACTGATGGATTACTTGTAATTCATGATCATGAATGAGTTCATTCAATAGGAAGAGGCAGCCGGTGTAGATCGGTTGCCTCTTTTTTGTAGCTTGCTTTGATATAGATATGAATGATGGAGCTAAGGTGCGCTATTCGAATTTGGAAGGGGGGACGTTATACATCTTTTTGAACGCTTTGGAGAAGGTGAAGGGATCAGGGTATCCTAAAAATTCAGCGATTTGTTGGATTGTATATTTTTTCTCGTACAGATAGTCTCTGGCTCGATTCATTTTAATTTGATTGATGTACTGCCCTGGCGTGATCCCCAAAATTTTCTTAAAAAGCGAGATAAAATACTTCTCGGAGACACCCGCAACAGCCGCAAGCTCATTAATCCGGATGGCTCGGTGCAGGTTCGCATCAACGTACTGGAATACGCTCTGAAGAACATCCAGACTTCCTTCGCTTTTTTGAGACTTCCGATTCTGCAGAAATGTACCTGTATACAAGCCTTGCCCATGAAGCTCTAATATTTTTGCGATGACGAGAAGCAGAGTCGCTTTTAGATAGAGTGGATTACCAGAAGTGCCCTTGCTCTGCTTAAACCGTCGATAGGAAGATGCAAATAATGAGGTTTCTTCTTGAATCAAGTTACCAGGTACGATGCCTGGGAGTTGGAATTCACCTAGAATTCGTTTTTGCTCAGCAATACTAAAATCAAAGTGCATATACACAAATCGACACAGTCCTTCAGTTGTTGTTGCCATATAGGGCATATCTGGATAAAAAAATATGACGTCGCCCGTACTGGCGGTATGTTCAATGCCTTCGACGGTGATTTGAACCGAGCCCGCTGTAATTAACCACAGATCATAGTCAGAGTGCGACTTGTGCTCAATCCACTTTCGATTGTGAGTCTGTTCGAGATAAGAACTCATCCGGAGTGTGATATGGTCAGACAGTTCATCAATTACACTCATATTAACTTGATTGGTACGCATCGGATCACCCCTCGTTTTTTTTACTTTATGACATCCTGTGATTAGTTCTAATAGATTAAAGGGTTTGGAGTATCTACATAATCGTACCTTATGACATGTATAGAAAACTATCACACATTCCGATTTTGTGCCACTTTCTTATAATGAACTTATAACGTTACGAGGAGGGTTAATACATGAATGACACAATGATGCAGCAACATCCCAAAGTGGTCGTGATCGGCGCTGGTAGCCTGTTTTTTGGTCGTCAGTCCATCTGGCAGATGGTTCATTCCCCATACTTGAATCAGGGAACACTAGCACTTGTGGATACGGATGAGGAACGTCTCTCGAAAATGGTAACATTGGCTGAAAAGGTAGCGCGGGAGAATAATGTATCTCTCAAGGTAGAGGGATCTGTGGATCGAAGACAAGTGTTACCGGGGGCAGACTTCGTAGTACTCAGCTTTGCGGAGCAATCGGTGAAGTATCGTGGTATCGATTGTGAGGTTTCGCTGAAATACGGTATTCGAATGTGCTCCGGTGATACGATTGGACCAGGTGGGATCTTTCGAGCTATGCGGGAGCTACCGGTTATTATGGAGTGTGCAAAAGACATTGAAGCCCTATGCCCTGATGCCTGGGTCATTAACTATATTAATCCATCAACGGTTCATGGAATTGCGCTACATCGTTATGCACCACAGCTCAAATCGTTTGCACTCTGCGATAGCCACCATATGCCACATAAGAAGGCCTACTATGCTGTGCGAGCCGGAATCATCGGAGACCATAGCGAGTTTACCCAAGAGATCGATCAGAAATTCGATTTCCGTATCGCTGGTGTGAACCACTTTACTTGGCTGCTCAAAGCCGAGTTTGAAGGGGAAAATGTAATGCCGAAAATTGCCGAAGCGATGCGCAAGCTGGCGGGGGATGAGAATAACGGCGGCGATCGTGGTGCTAAAGCTCTTTTTAACGATGCAATTACGTACGAGTTGTATGATATCTTCGGTATTATTCCTACATGCACAGCACACACGAAGGAATATGTTCGATACTGGCAGGGTCACGGTAAGACTGCAGATTCAATTCCGCCTTTATCCATCTGGGAGACAGAGGATCGATATCAGCGGCATGACGAAATGTGGCAACAGGTAGATGATTTTCTTGCAGGAGATATCCCGATTGCTGATTACATGGGCACATTCGGCCCGGATCATGCAACAGATATTATTGAGAATATGGTGGGTAATCTGGGCAAAAAGTTCTTCATCAATACTAATAATCAAGATGCGGTAACCAATATGAATGAAGATTCATTCTTGGAGCTGTTATGTGACGTGAGTATGGATGGGGTTAAGCCAGTCCATGTCGGCGAGATGCCACGTGGAATCAGAGGTATGCAGGAACTTGTACTGGATACACATGAGCTTACAGTCGAAGCTGTTCTGAATCAGAGCTACGAGAAGCTGAGAAGGGCGATGCTGACCGATCCGCTGGTGAATTCCATCAGTGATGCGGATCAGATCATACACGAATTGTTAGAACTAGAGCGTGAGATGATTCCGGACGGTTGGTACAATAAAAAGTAATGAAGAGACCACGTGAGTTCCTGGAGAGGGAACTACGTGGTCTTTGGTTATGAATCGTTATATTTACGTAGTCATAGATATGCCTAGTCCAGTTTTAAGTCACCTCAAATTTTAAACATGCCAGCATTCTCGTTGTAATATGAGATAATAAATTCACGAAAGTCCTTAACTGAGGGAGAGAGCCATTTCCGCTTAACCCAAGACAAACTGATCGGATATACGGAAGCTTCATCTGCAATTTGAATATAGTTCAAGCCCAGATTTCTACATACTGACACGGGAAGCAAGGCCACACCTTGATCAAGTCGGATAATTTCCAGCAACGTATGTGAATCAACCTCAAATGCAAGATTGGGCAGGAAGCCGGCTTTTTCGCACAGCATCGTTGTAAACCGACTGTACTCCTTATTGTCAGCCAGTGAGATAAAGGGCTCCTTCGCAATAACATCTAATGATATGGTCGTCTCGCCACGATAAGCATGACTCTTAGGTACAACTAGCACAATGTCTTCTTCAACAAGAACAATACTCTCAATCTCCTCGTCATCAATCGGATGCCCCGTTATCCCCAGATCCATATCCCCTTTTTTCAAACTTGTAATAATCTCATTCCGGCTCCCAATGCCTTGCTGAAGCTTAGATTCAGGGGAAGCATTAATGTAGTCTCCAATGAGACCTGTCAGAAATCGAGGATTCGTAATAGAGATTCGGATGGTGTTGGAGATTTGATGCTCCTCTGCTTTGATTTCCATCTCTGCATTCTCAATTTCTAAGAAAATTCGATTCACATGCTTCAGCAGAATTCTCCCCGACGCATTCAATTCAATCGTTCTTCCTTTTCTGTGAAACAGAGGTGTTCCTAGTTCGTCTTCTAACCGTTTAATGGTTAAGCTCAGCGAAGGCTGGGCTATATTTAGTTGTGCAGCAGCTTTAGATATATGTTCCGTATAAGCCACTGTCTGAAAATATTTGAGTTGAAGTAGCTCCATTCGTGTACACTCCTTATTTATTCTGATAAATATATATAGTCCTTGTTATGTATTATATTAAATTTAAACTTTGATGTAGAATTTATTTATGAGATAGAGATAAATTTGGATAAGGCAGGTGTCCTTTGATGAAAATCGATGTAAATAACATAGCTAACAATTTGAATACACCCTTAACGGCTCCGGCTTATCCGATGCCACCGTACAAATTTAAGAATCGGGAGTATCTAAATATTATATACCGAACGGATGAGCAAGCTTTGCGAGCTGCAGTACCAGAGCCTTTGCAGATCACAGACCCTCTGGTCAAATTCGAAGTTATGTGGATGCCGGATGTATCTGGGCTCGGTGCTTATACGGAAGCAGGACAAGTCATTCCCGTTCAATTCAATGGTGAGAATGGCGATTATGTGCACTCGATGTATGTAGACAATTTTCCCGCAATTGCCAGTGGTCGAGAGCTTACGGCATATCCGAAAAAGCTGGGTGCGCCCAAGCTCTACACGGATTCAGATACACTCGTTGGTACGCTTGATTATGGAACACTTCGTGTCGCAACGGCGACCATGGGATACAAGCACGTGGAAATGGACAAAGAGGCTGCTAAAAGCGAAATATGCCGTCCGAATTATATGATCAAGATTGCGACGGACTATAACGGTAATTTGAGAATCTGTGATCTGATCCGCACTCAAATTACGGATATAGAAGTGAAGGAAGCATGGACAGGGCCTGCCCGGCTTCAACTCTTCGAACATGCATTAGCACCTCTTGCAGATCTGCCTGTATTGGAAGTAGTATCCGCATCCCATATTCTTACCAACCTAACCTTAAATGCTGCACAGCCTGTATATAACTACCTAGAAGAGAAATAAGGAGGAAACACAATCATGAGAATTGCAATTGTAGGAGCAGGATCTTTGGGAACGATCGTCGGAGCTTATCTAGCAGACGGTGGAATGGATGTCGAGTTAATTGATGCATATCAGGAGCATGTTGAAGCTTTAAATCAAACAGGTGCTAAAGTGACTGGTACCACAGAGTTTCAGGCTAAAGTAAAAGCAATAACTCCTGAGCAGAAGTCAGGACAATACGATCTCATCCTACTTCTGACGAAACAGCTATATAACGATGCGATTCTACAGGAATTACTTCCGTTCTTGAAAGAAGACAGTATCGTATGCTCCCTGCAGAACGGGATTCCTGAAGATAAAGTCGCTTCGATTGTGGGGGCACAGCGCGTTATAGCAGGCTCCGTAGAATTTGGCGCTACCTTCATTGAACCTGGCGTGTCGAGCCTGACGACGGAATACACACAGTTCAAGCAGTATGCTTTTCAGATTGGAGAGCTTAATGGTGAAGTTACCGAGAGAATTGAGCGAGTAAAATCCGTTCTAGACCTGGTCGGAGGGACACATATATCGGACAATCTGGTTGGAACTAAGTGGTCGAAGTTGTTAATTAATAATGCGTTTAGCGGATTATCAGCAGCATTAAACGGAGAATATGGAGATATTATCGACCACGAGGCTGGTATTGTGAGCGCAGTTCACATTGCGGATGAGACAATTAAGGTGGGACATGCAAGTGGAGTTCAATTTGTGAAAATGAATGGCTTCGATATTGCTTCGCTTGAACTGAACAGTGAGGCAGATATTGCTGCCCGAGTTCAAACATTACGTACTGTGATGGAACCTTCAAGACTCCTTAAAGCAAGTATGCTACAGGATCTGGAGAAGAAACGTAAAACGGAGATTGATTATATCAATGGAGTCGTATCCAGTAGAGCGGCAGGCACTGGGGTGGCAACGCCATACAATGACCTAGTTGTTGAACTGGTCAAACAGGCTGAAGAGACCCAGACGGTTCCTCAGTTTGGTACAAATATCAAAGCTTTTGAAGCATTATTAAATGAGCAAGATGCCAAAACGATATAACATAAATAGCTTGAATGAGCGCATCACCTTTATTGAAACTCTGAAAGACCTTACCAATCAGCATCTGGTGAGGTCTTTTTTTGCTCTAACGCAGCTTTTGGTTACAATTACATAATAAAAACCACATATATCAAAACGAAGCTAAAATCATGTAGAATAAACAAATGCAAAATCAGATAGATTAAAAATCAAGTTTGTATATCAATTGAGGTGCACAATGAATCGAATATTATTAGTTGAAGATGATGAAAATTTAGTGTTTGGAATGGAGTATACATTATCGAGCGAGGGGTATGCCGTAACGGTTGCGGGCAGCCTAGAAGAAGCGAGAAATGCTTTAGAGGCTGTGAATATAGATATGATTTTATTGGATGTGAATTTGCCAGACGGATCAGGGTACACCTTATGTAAGGAGATTCGGGCAACATCCCCCGTTCCCATTATTTTTCTAACCGCTCTGGATGAAGAAGCCAATATCGTTGCCGGACTTGATCTGGGTGCAGACGACTATATGACGAAGCCGATTCGAACGAAAGAACTCCTATCACGTATGAAGGCTGTGCTACGACGGAATACCAAGGCTAAAGAAGAAGTGAGTGTATGGCTCTCCGAACATATGGAAGTGCGCGTTCTTGAAGGCAATGTGTTTAAGCACAATCAAGAAATTCTGCTAACGGCTATGGAATATCGATTGTTATTAATGCTGATGTCCCATGCCAGACAAATCTGTAGTCGCACAACGATTCTCAGTCATCTATGGGATTCTTCGGGTGACTTCATTGATGATAATACGCTTTCGGTGCATATCCGAAGACTTAGAGAAAAGATAGAGGATGTGCCTGCGGCGCCGCAATATATTCTAACGGTTCGAGGAGTCGGTTACAAATGGAATGCAGATGTGGTAGGGCGATAGATCATGCTTGATGTTCTACGTAATCCAGAGTGGAAGTCTGTTGTTGTTAAAGTCATAGCATTACAAGTGATATGTATTGTAACGATGTTCTTTTTTATGAGCTATCAAATGGGTCAGATCAACGAGGCGATCATAGATCAGAATGCTGCTCTGATTGGATACGTATTGAAGCAGGAGCCTCACTTGGAGAATGAGATTATCCATTTCATCACACAGGGAGCCCAAGCCAGCGAAATTAATGAAGGAAAACAAGTGCTCTCACAATATGCATACACAGAGAGTATGCCTGTAGAGAATCAGCCCATTCTATCGAATATTTCGTCTCCAATGCAATCCGCTGCAATTGTCCTGCTGTTTACTGTCGTTCTTATGCTCTTGATCTATTCGGAATATCGTAAGGTATTTAGCAAAATACGGACAATCTCCCAAGCAGCAGAGCAGGTGGTGGAGCAGCAATTCGACAGACCTCTCCCAGACCATGATGAGGGGGATTTCGGTGCTCTAGGGCGTAGCTTCAATGCCATGGCGGACAGACTCCGTCATAGCTTGGACATGCTCCAACAAGAAAAGATTTTCCTACGTAATCTATTGTCTGATATATCCCATCAACTGAAGACGCCATTGGCATCACTAATCGTATTTAATGAGAATTTGCTGAAGGATGATACGATGAAACCGGAGATGCGGGTGAAGTTTCTGGAAAGAAGTCAACGGCAATTAGAACGAATGGAATGGTTGATTATTAGTTTGTTGAAGCTGGCGCGTGTTGAGGCGGGGGCGATTGTTTTTCGGAAGGAGAACGTTCGCATCAGAGAGGTCATTGATCACGTGTTACAGTCACTGCGTAGTATATCTGAGCAAAGAGCACAGACAATCTCTATTGATGACCATGTAGACTTGTACGTGCAAGCGGATGAGGCATGGTTGACCGAAGCATTCATTAATATTATTAAAAACGCATTGGAACATACACCACCTGAAGGTTGCATTTATATTGAATTTGAGGAGAATACGTTGTTTCAAACGATTAACATCAGAGATGAAGGTGAAGGCATCTCTTCTGAAGATCTGCCGCACATTTTCGAACGGTTCTATCGAGGTTCCGGAACGTCAAAGTCACAGAGTATTGGAATTGGTCTATCCTTATCTAAGTCCATCATCGAAGAACAGGGCGGATTCATTAGTGTTGATAGCACGCCAGGACAAGGAACCGAATTTAGAATCTCATTCAATAAAGGAGATCGATGAGGAAGCTTACGATATCGTAAGCTTCTTCTTCACTTGAATGTAAGCTTCCGTCCGTATAATTACAGACATGGAACGGAACTTAACTCAGGAGGTACTCAGGTGGAAATATTAAAAACCGTAGATTTAACCAAAACGTATGGAAGTGCAGAGACCAAAGTTGAAGCTTTGAAGCATGTCAATTTTTCGGTACAGCAAGGAGAATTTGTTGCAATTGTAGGAGCAAGTGGCTCGGGTAAAAGCTCTCTTCTACATCTTCTCGGAGGGGTCGATCAGCCGACAAGTGGACAGGTTATCATCGATGGAACGGACATCTATAGCAAGAACGAAGCGGAGCTTGCGTTATTCAGAAGACGAAAGATAGGATTTATTTTTCAATCGTACAATCTGATCCCAGTATTGACCGCAGAGGAAAATATCCATTTACCGATGTTGTTGGAGAACAAAAAGGTGGATAAAACATACGCATCGGAGCTGATGGACATTCTAGGGTTGACGGGGCGTAAACATCATCTCCCTTCTGAAATGTCTGGCGGTCAGCAGCAGAGAACAGCGATTGGACGAGCACTGATTAATAATCCTTCCATTATTTTGGCAGACGAGCCAAGCGGTAATCTAGATAGTAGGAGCAGCAAGGAGATTATGGAGCTATTAACGTTCTCCGTTAAAAAGTATCATCAGACGTTGATTATGATCACACATGATCTCAATATAGCCAAAACGGCAGATCGCGTTGTAACGATTAAAGATGGCGTCCTTTATCAACCTGGTGAGGTGAGTAAGCATTGAAAAGGTATACAGGCCTCACTGGAAAGTATGTAAAAGGTCAGAAAAAGAGATCTTTGTTAACGATTTTCGGTATTATTCTGTCCGTTACGTTACTAATCTCCATTGGTACGATGGGGATGAGTTACTGGGATAAGACCGTCAGACAGACGATCCGTGACTTCGGGAGTTACCACGTTTCCATGAACAATATCCCGGGAGAAGCGGTCAACAAGATAGAGAACAATACAACCGTGAGAAGTGCAGGGGTCGCAAGTAGAGAAGGATATGCCATCATTCGTGAGTCTAAGGAAAAAGAGAAGAAAGAGGACCCCAACGCAGCGCCATATCGCTACTTGAATGTCAAAGGATATGATGCAAATGCGCTAGACATGCTTCAAGTGAAGCTGGATTCAGGGCGTTTGCCTACGAAGCAGCATGAAATTATCCTTTCGGCCTCCAGCTTGAGTTATTTTCCAGTCAAGCCGAAGCTGGGCGAGAGTATTAACCTTAACCTTGGGATTCGTAAAGAGGCTTCTACAGGTAAAGAACTTCAAATAAGCGGATTAGGCGATTTTGGCTGGGGGCTTGACGAAGCGTTTGATGCACAATCGGAACAACAATACACGGTCGTCGGCTTTATGAAGCGCCCAAGTACGGGTGATTGGTCTTCCCGATACATCTTTCCTGCTATCACGTATGATGATCACCAGAATATTGACCAGAACAAGAAGTATTTCGTTTATATGCAGATGAAATCGTTGGATCTTATCGAAGAGAAGATGGGTAATATGATTGCTGCCTTGCAGCTCGGACATGCCGAACAAGGTACTGCTATGCAACTGGACAAAGAAAATGATCTGAAGGATATCCGAATTGAATACAATAATGAGCTGCTTAAATTGTACGGCAAAAGTACCTATGAAGGGGTCAATCTTAGCTTAAGCCTGGCAATTGCTGCCGTTATCGCCATCGTGATGATATCCACTATTGCTGTGATCTATAATACATTTCATATCTCCGTTCTCGAACGAATATCGCAGTTTGGTATGCTGAGATGTATAGGAGCTACGCCAGCTCAAATTCGCAAAATCGTATTGCAGGAGGCAGCGTTACTCAGCTTTATTGGCATACCGATTGGACTTGTGATGGGTACGTTATTTATGAAGGTACTCTTTTATAATATCAGCTTGATCACACTCGGCTTCTTGAATGATATGAGAATGGTGATCTCTGTCCCGATCTTAATCGTAGCGGCTTTGCTCGGTTTGCTCAGTGTATACTTCTCAGCCATAGGTCCAGCCAAATTAGCTGCCCGTGTATCCCCACTCGAAGCACTTAAGAGCACAGGGAAGGTTGAACAAGTCGCCAAGGTTAAGACATCGCATGTTGCCCAGAAGCTATTTGGTATCATCGGACAATTTGCCGGTCGTAATCTAAAGCGGAATAAGAAGAGGTTCCGAATTACAGCTTTATCAATGATTATTAGCATCGTATTGTTCATCATATTTAGTGGATTGGTCGATTTTATGCGTCAGAACACACAAGTCTCTGGTGCACAATATTCGTACTCCCTTTCCTACGATAATCCCTCTGGTCAAATCGATGATTCCGTATATGATCATATTGCTGAGCTTGATGCGGTAGAGCATGCCTATAAGTTTTACAACAGTCAGGTGGCTGCGATCATCCCTGAAGATAAGATTAATCCTGAATTTAATAGGTTAAGTGAAGGTCATTAACTGTACAAGAGGAGGGAGGCTATCGAGCTTCAAATAACTTTCTGACCTCTTATGGAGACAACGGTCTGGATGCGCTAGAAGCTAAACTTGTAGCTGGCAAAATCGACAAAGATACGATGAACCAGGAAAATGGGGTCATTGTACTACAAAGAATAAGTCTGTTCACAGACGATGGCAAAGAAAAGATTCTGGATCAAACGAAGTTCAAGGTAAGCGATCACATTCGGATCAGAGATATGAATTCTCACGGATATCAGACTGTAACTGTAGTCGGAATTGTTAATCAGGATCTGCTTTCAATGAAGTATAATAGCAGCCAAGTTGTTGCCTTCATTACGACTCCAAAAGTATACAAGCAGATCATTGGCAACGATGCCTATTCTAGAATCTTCATCCTGGCGAATCCTGAACTTTCGAATAAACCGATAACCGATTATCTTCAATCCTTAAATGAGAAGGATGCGGGGTTCAACTACAATAATCGGGTCTCAGAGATTGCTCAAACTCAAAACGATGCGATGACGTTCAGTATCATTTTATACGGATTTATCGGTGTTATTGTAGTTATTGCTTTATTAAATATTGTGAACACGGTAAGTACGAATCTAGTCCTACGTACCAAAGAATTTGCTGTACTCAAGGCTATTGGCATGACTCAGCGAGAGTTGAAGAAAATGATTATCCTTGAGGGGGTGTTCTATGGTTTGTTTGCGGCTACGATAGGGACGATTCTGGGCACTGTTCTGCATTACGGAATACACGCGCTTTTCTCAGGTGCAGTTGATACAGCGTGGAGCATGCCATGGTTAAGTATAGGCATTGCTTTTGTTGGAGCAGTGGTTGCGACGTTGCTTGCAACGATCTGGCCATTGCACCGATTGAGCAGAGTGAATATTGTGGAAGCTCTCCGTACTGAGAATTAGGAGAATACTTTTGCGCGGACCATAAAGATACTAGAAAGGTATCAGAAAGACATCGTAGAAAAAATCATAGAACCATCGATGTACTACACAAATCTCAAAAAGTCGGATCACCGTTGATCCGGCTCTTTTGTTTGTTAAACGATAGGAAGAGTAAAGGCTCACCATCCCAGCTTCGTAAGTAAAGTTATGCAATGATTCCCTAACATTTTACAAATAAAAGATTGCTAATTTGATATAATGGTTACTTGAATCAATCTCATAACTCATTAAAACGTGTTTTATGTAACTAGATATAGACGGATTAAACCGTTTTGAACTATATCTAGCCTTGATTTAAGTAGCTAAAGGTATGATGATTGATTCACTTGTTCTTACTTTTTTTGTTATTTACATCATTCGGGGGAGATTGGTTATGCGGAAGCTACGTTGGGAAGTTGTTATGGGAATCATCGTTTTTTTCTTTGTCTTTTTCATGGCATGGAATGATTATTCCACAGTATTAACGATAATTGTTGTCTTCACAGCCACACTTATTGCGTTTCTAAGTTTCACAATATATCCGTCAGTGTTCGATAAGAACATAGATCGGATTGACTCTTTTTTACGTAAGCAGAAAAAGACACCTGGGCTGTACATCAATTATGTTCTAGCGAATAAGCTGGATGACGAAGCAGAGGTTGTTATGGAGCAAGTATTGCTCAAATACAAACAGAAAGCAGCACAGTCATCCTTCAAGGCAGCGTATGGAATCTATAACAAGGACATGAATGCTATTCGGGAATCTATCCCACATATTCGTGAATCAGATTACCAGGCATATTATGAAACGTATCTTCTGATGGAGGAGGGCAATAGCGAGCAAGCACGAGAACGACTGAAGTCTATTAAGAAACATTGGATGAGGTCTGCGCTGCTAGGAGGAATAGAACTCAAAGCGGGTCGACGAGATCTTGCCATACAGCTTGCGAAGGAAGCCCTTGATGTCTCTAAAGGAGTTCATCATTATGTGCTCTATAAAGAATACGAAAGGTTATATCCAGAAGTTGTTAAGACTGTATCATAGGCACGACATTTAAGTACTGAAAGTAGCGTGATCCCTTATGAATATAGAGCAGATTATGCAAGAATTAGTAGATCATAAAGTGTTAAACTCTATCGCTATTCCAGCCAAACCATTGAGTGGAGGCACAGTGAGTAAGCTATATCTTATAGAACGCACAGATGGTAATCCATATGTCGTGAAAATAAATGAGCCTCAAGTGGTTAAGTCTGAATCGATCTACCTAAAACATTATCAAACATCAAACTTACTCCCGAAGCTTATATTTTTAGAACCCTCAAATACGTATCTCGTGTACTCTTTTATCACCGGTTCAACGGATTATCCTGATGGGAATAAAAGAGAAATATTGCATATGCTTATTCATGGACTAATTAATAATTATAAGCAGGTAAGCGCTCAACAAGGTTGGGGATGGGTGGATCAACCGAGTAAATCATGGCGTGATTTCCTGGAAGATGAACGCTCTGCGAAATCTATAATGATCGGTGTGCACTTAGCTGATGAAGATCATGAACTTGTATGTAATCTGGTACAAAACATGGAGGAAGAGCAGGAAGCATTTTTATTACATGGGGATTGTGGCGTACATAATTTTATATTTGAGGACGGACAATTAAAGGGTGTGATTGACCCTACACCTGTCATTGGAGATCCCTTGTATGATGTAATTTATGCATTTTGTTCATCTCCAGATGATCTAACGATAGAAACATTCCATTTAATCTTAGATCAGGTTGGCTTCAAGGGGGAGGCATCCGTATCGACGATCTACGAGAAAGTTCTCATCGGCTTATACCTGAGAATTGGAACTGCCATCAAGCATCATCCGAGCGATCTGGATTCATATCTGCTATCTTGGCAGTATTGGAGGGCAATTGTAATCCAGTGTAAGAATAAGGGGGCTTAGAGTCATGATCAAGTTGACTAGAGATGGGAAATACGGCTTGACGATTCGATTCGATCTACATGGTGTTAATGATCTTATTGAAGCGTTTCAGAATGCACTAAATGGCGCTCAGGGCAACATTGAACTAGACGAACCAGCCATGGTTGGAAATAAGAAAATTAAGAAGCTGGCCTTCTCCTGTAACAATGAACTGGATCAACTAAGCTATGATGTATCTAGCCTTATTTTTGAATTGGAAGATGAAGTTTTAGAATATAATTTGGGCAGATTAGGAGAGTGTATTGAAAGTCTACAATTTGCTCCTGCTGAACTCTGTGAAGTGCGCTTTGGCAAGATCAATATGACGATTTACGGTATTTTGGAAAACTCTTAATTTGACATATAGTCAAATTTCAAAAAACACCCGCCATGCCGGTTAAAGATAAATGACTTATATTTAATTTATATATTTGTTGCGTATCTCTAATTTGTTATGAACAAAAAATTCAATAAAGGAGTACTTTTATATGACAATACCAGATTTCACGAATAGGGGCAATCTACCAGAAGGGGTGCACAAATGTAATGGAGTAGAATTCATTGATAAGTTTTGTAATAGTAAAGAGAGAGAGTCTTATAAAAAAGCGATTACAGATTTATTTGATTTTGCGGCACAGACAAATGCAGTTTATGTTTTTGTAGGAGGATCTTTTGTCGCGTCAACAGATATGCCTCATGATATCGATTGTCTAATGGTATATGAAGAAGACGCATATGTACCAAAGAATATTGAAAAGATTAAATTGGGAAATATTAGACTAGATGTGATGTTTGCTTCATTAGATCACATGCATATAGTACATGCGTTTATACACTTACTAAGTAGAAATAAAGTTGGTGCAAAAGTTGGATTAATTGAAGTTGATCTTTTCGATGAAAATGAAGAGTGGCAAATCGTCCAACCAGGTATTGAGGAGTATGAGATCGTGAAAAGAGCATACATAAATAGAGAAGTTGTAGACATTTCGCCTATCAAAGGAATAATAGTTACTATACATGGCTTATACTCACACGCTGTGTGGAATCAACAGATTGCTCCAATTGTAAGTAGTAGAGGCTGGATTTTTGCTCCTTATTTATATGATTATCAAAATTTTGTTTTGTTATTTAAGCAAGGAAAACGTAAAAAGATCGTAGAGGACTTTAGAGAGTGGATATACAATTTGTGGAGTAAGTATGATAATCAGCAAATATCAGTCATTGCACATTCTTTTGGGACGTATATTTTAGCAGCATATCTGGATGGTTTTGACAGACCACCAGTAGGGTTCAATTCGATAGTTCTTACTGGAAGTATCATTAATACAAATTTTGATTGGCAGAAAAATATCATTAAGAAAGGTGCCGTGGCACGAATTCATAATGAAATTGCCACAAATGATGAATTTGTAAGATATATGCCTGACAAAGATTTCAAAAAGTTTTTTGGAATAGATCCCTTGATGGGAGATTCAGGTGTGAAAGGATTTAGTACTAAACTTGATGGATTACTTACTCAATCTAACAGCAGTATCTTTGATCACAATAACGTAATAAAAACTGATGTAATTGAACAGAAGTGGATGCCTTTTTTTGAAGCGAACAAGAATGCTGCGAACGAGTTGTTAGCAGAATTAATAAATTATTCATTGAAAGCAAGAAAAAATGATTCTTGAATATTCCATTATACAATAATGTTTTCTCTTCGAAACATGCCATTAATACAGCTAATTAAGTCTTAGTATAGAAAGGCGATGAGATCTTATTTATTCACTTTTTTAGAGTACTCTATTTTCAAAAAAAGTGAGTGAATTAATTAATGGATAATAATGACATTGACATCTTCGACGTTTTCCAAAATAATAGAGTTTAATTGAATACTGGTACCTTTAATTCAGTCCAGAGAGGCTGGCAAGGGCAGCGGATTTTATAATCACGCAGGAATCGGGGCATATCCATCAGGGATGCTCTGCGTCTTCGCGCGGATTGTAATGCAAGAAGAGGCTACTTGTCAGTGTATAACTTGACGAGTAGCCTCTTTTTTCTGCTTTTTTATGGTATCAGAACACTTTATTTGGAGGTATTCTGATGAGCAAACAAGATCAAGAATTTTCATGGCAAGAGGTACCAAAGGCACAACGAAACCATTTTTGGAAGACGTTATCCGTTATGCTTGGGTTCACATTTTTCTCAGCAAGTATGTTGGCAGGGGGAACACTGGGCGTCAGTCTGACATTCATGGAATTCATCGGCATTGTACTCGCGGGTAACCTAGTGCTCGGTATCTACACAGGAGCGTTGGCACATATCGCTGCCAAGACAGGATTGTCCACGCACTTACTTGCAAAATATGCGTTTGGTGCGAAAGGGTCGTATCTTCCATCATTCTTGCTAGGCTTTACACAGGTTGGATGGTTCGGTGTCGGCGTAGCGATGTTTGCCATCCCGGTCGCTAAAGCGATGGACTGGAACGTATATCTGTTGATCATTGTGTTTGGTCTTGCGATGACCGCATCCGCTATTTACGGTATGAAGTCATTGATCATTCTTGGTTATATTGCAGTTCCCGCAATTGCTATTCTGGGTAGCTACTCCATGTTTGAAGGAGCTAACACGCTAGGCGGTTTGCAGGGATTACTTGACTACACACCAACACAGACGCTTACTGCGGCGGCAGCATTGACGATCTGCATTGGCTCATTTATTAGCGGTGGAACACTAACGCCCGATTTTGCTCGATTCTCCCGTACTTCCAAACAAGCGGTTACGGCGACAGTTATTGCATTCTTCTTGGGGAATTCACTCATGTTTCTATTTGGTGCTGTAGGAGCGATGGCTTATAATCTAGCAGATATCTCAGAAGTTATGTTCCTGCAAGGACTGATCATCCCAGCAATTATCGTTCTGGGGCTGAATATCTGGACGACTAATGATAATGCGCTATATGCTTCTGGGCTCGGGTTTGCCAACATCACCAAAATATCGAAGAAATTCTTCGTGATCGTAAATGGTATCGTAGGTACAGTGTTTGCCATGTGGATGTATAACAACTTCGTTGGTTTCCTGAATGTGCTGGGTGCAGCTGTTCCATCGATTGGAGCCATTATTATTGCAGATTACTTTATTGTGAAACGCAGATCGTATAAGCCTTTTGCTGAAATGAACTTCAAAAATGTAAACTGGATAGCGATGATTGCTTGGGCCATCGGCGTTGCATTTGCTCAGCTTGCACCAGGGGTAACACCACTTAACGCATTACTCGGAACAGCGGTAGCTTATGTCTTGCTCATGATGATTGTTCCAGCAAAAGAAAATAAAGAAAAGAGGAATTTACATGATTATACAGAACGCAAAATTGCGGGGTAAAGAAGGCTTTTGGAATATTGTAGTAAAAGACGGAAAGTTTGTGCAGATCACAGAAACGCTGGAGACGACAGCTAATGACGAAGTCATTAATGTCAACGGCTCACTTGTACTGCCACCATTTATTGAACCACATATCCATCTGGATACAACACTTACGGCAGGGGAGCCAGAGTGGAATCTAAGCGGGACGCTGTTCGAAGGGATTCAACGTTGGTCTGAGCGCAAGGCGTTCTTAACTCATGAGGATGTCAAAACCCGTTCCAAAACAGCATTGAAATGGCAACTGGCTCAAGGCATCCAGCATGTGCGGACACATGTCGATGTGACTGATCCAAGCTTGATTGCAGTAAAAGCGATGCTCGAAGTAAAAGAAGAAATGGCTCCATATATGGACATCCAGCTTGTTGCTTTCCCGCAGGAAGGTATTCACTCGTATCCAAACGGCGTGGAATTGCTGGAAGAGTCACTCAAAATGGGCGTTGATGTGGTTGGTGGTATTCCGCACTTTGAATTCACACGTGAATATGGCGTTGATTCCATGAAAGTTGCGTTTGATCTTGCTGAGAAATATGACCGACTGATCGATATTCACTGTGATGAGATCGATGATGAGCAATCTCGATTCATAGAGGTTGTTGCGAAGGAAGCTTACGAACGAGGACTAGGCTCCCGAACTACGGCTAGCCACACAACCGCGATGGGGTCATATAATGATGCTTATACGTATAAATTGTTCCGCCTATTGAAGATGGCTGATCTGAACTTTGTGTCTAACCCACTCGTTAACATTCACTTGCAAGGACGCTTTGACACGTATCCGAAGAGAAGAGGACTGACTCGGGTGAAGGAGCTTCAGGAAGCGGGCTTGAATGTATGTTTCGGTCATGATGATATCTTCGACCCGTGGTACCCGCTTGGTACAGGCAACATGCTTCAGGTGCTGCATATGGGTATTCATGCTTCACAATTGCTCGGTTATGACCAGATCGTGAATTCAATCGATCTTATTACTAGCAATAGTGCAAGAACGCTGCACATTGAGGATGTATACGGTATTGAGGAAGGTAAACCTGCCAACTTCATCGTGCTTGAAGCAGAGAATGAATATGAAGCCATTCGCAAACAAGCTGGTGTGCTGTATTCCTTCAGAAATGGTCGTAAAATCGCAGAGACGAAGCCGCGGGAAACGTCCATTCTATTGGATGGTGGTTCGGAAAAGGTTACGTTCAACAAATAATAAACATGGCATGATTATGGTTGAAATAGAGTCAGCACTATTTTAAATAATCAATTTCTAATTATTTTCCCCTTTAGTAGACAAGAGAAAAGTCAATGTTAAGACGGACTTAATCTTGCTACGATAAGGGGATTTTTTTATGAAGCGAACCATGGATTGAGCCTAAAACTGATCTGCTATACTTAGGAATTAGAATGGGTTATATTGGAACAATAGTCGAATGAGGTGATTAAATGACAAACAAGAACCTAATATTGCTGGTGACAATCTGCATGATTATGGTTGTTGGAATTACTATTGTAGTTTTAAGCTTAGTAAAAAGTAATGCTTCTTCATTCTTAAATCAGTTCCGTAGCTTTACGGTGACTATTGATAACCAATCTGATTTTAATCTATCATCTGTAGAGACGGGTGTATTAGTAACTGGAGCTCAAGGAGTGATAGTTGAAAGTGGATCTAAAGATGTGTATGGTGCAGAAATAAAAAGTGGAGAAATAATCAAAATTCGTCCTAACCTAAGTTTGTCTGGAGAAGGTGGGATTTATCTAAAGATCACTGATTCAAATGGTGAGACTACCAATAAAATGATATGTTCTTACACCGAATCATTGTCAGGTTACTCCAATGTCATTGTTACGAATAACAATGTTAGTGTCAAAGAGCAATGTAACTAAATGAATCAAAGTATGTTTCTTACATGGTTAATGGGGGAAGAACAGTGAACAAAACGGAACGGCAGCTCGCAATAACGCTCGAACTTCAGCGCAATAATAAGATGTTGAGGGCGGAGGATTTGGCTGCTCAATTCGAGACTAGTGTAAGAACGATATATCGAGATATGCAGGCTTTGAGTGAAGTGGGAGTGCCTATTTTTGGAGCCCCCGGACAAGGTTATGCCTTGATGGATGGGTATTTTCTCCCGCCAGTTACCTTGACTGCAGAAGAGGCTGTAACACTACTGTTGGGTACGGATTTTATCTCACAGAGGCTTGATAACAAATACAGTGATGTGGTTGAACAAGTACAGCGAAAGATTGAAGCCGTTTTGCCAGAAGGGGTACGTGAGGAGTCGACTCGTATACGCGAAACGATGAGAGTGATTCATGCGGGTGAACCGCAGATCGACAATAAGGTCAAGAGCTACTTAAGTCAGGTGCGCCAAGCTATTTTGGAAAGACGAAAAATACGTATAACCTATCTGAAAAAAATTGCTGATTCTGATGGAACTCGTAAGAGCATGCGAGAGGTTGATCCTTACGGTTTGACACTCGTTCAAGGAAACTGGACATTGATCGGTCGTTGTGACACTCGTAAGGATATTCGACACTTTCGCTTGTCACGAATGACAGACCTGGTTGTGTTGGAATCACATTATGTTATGCCGCAGGAATTTCATCTTAGTAACTATCGTCCACAAGATAAGAGAAATCAACAAGTAATGGTTAGAGCGAATGTTAAAATAGCTGACAAAATTGCAGAGACGGGTCACTTTTATATCGAGGCTACTGAGGAACAGAACGATAGTCTTCTGGTAACTTATCGTGTCCATGATCCAGAAGAGTTGGTACCCTATATCTTAGGCTGGGGAGGGGATGTTGAGGTGATTGAACCGCAGTCTTTGTGTGAACGAATACAAGAAGAGGCCAACCGAATTCTAAATCGCTACCGAACCATTTGATCGAAGCTGCTTGTTCCAGTAAGATGTAAATGAAGGATAACTTGACAATATATTCGTTATTAATTTATAGTCTTTGTAAAGCTTGCTTTACAATTTGTGCCAAGGAGAGCTTGCGTTTAATCAATTACGTTGAACGTTTACGGCTCGTGTATTTGACACAAGTATTGAGCAGGTTTTTATTTTAGAGGATGAGTGATGACAGAAAGGGGAATAATTCAATGCAAGCATCGGAGAGAACATGTAAAGATTGTGGAGGAACTTCGTTCGTTGAAGCGATGGATTTCATTAATCTGCGCCCAGTGAATCAAAAGATGTCGCTTGGTTCTGAACGAGTGTACACCATCTGTCTTGATTGCGGTGAGGTTGTATCCATTAAAGTGAAGAACCCGGAAAAGTTGAAAAAATAAGATTATACACTCGCTTAACCACAGATAGTCATATTCAGATTGAAATCATAGATTCATTCGAAGTCGCTCACGGAGCGGCTTTTTTGCTGCGCATTTACAATTTACACAAGAACCACACACTATAGCATTTATGAAAAGCGGAACGACGAGAAACTCCGTTCCAAGAACGAAAGCTCCCGTCGATCAACAAGCTAGCTATTGTGCTTAAGACCCTGCTTACGTAAAATCCTATCCTATCGATCTGCCAATTGTACGACATCGTATAACATTCATTCATTTATACCTTCAAGTTGCCTTTGCGCCCTGCAGGAAGAGGGATACCACCTTTTGGGCGAGGGCAAGGTGTGATTCATACTTTTGTGGATTGTTCTCACGATTACCCATTAACATTAGCGTCGAGAAGGTCTCTGCCAAGAACATGGGATCTTCTTCACGAAGGATCTGCTGATCCATAGCGAGCCTGAAATGTTCAGCCAGCAATTCATGGATCTTCTGCTCAGCTTCACGGATTTCACGAACTTGCTTTTCATCAAGAAAAGACTCAGCTTCTCTCATCATCGTTTCGATCTCTGCATGAGGATTCGCTAATCTCGCCTCAGCCAATCGCACTAAACCGTGCTCCAGATGGTCGACTTCGTTCAACAAATGTGAAGTGACCTTCCGAACGTTGTTAAGCATCGTTGTCATTGCTACCTTGAATAGTTCGGGTTTACTCGCGAAATGATAATAAATAGTTGGTTTGGATACCCCGCATTGTTTCCCAATTTGTTGAAGCGAGACTGCTTCGTAGCCGTATTCTTTGAACAGTGCGGACGCTGTATAAATAATGGTCTGCTGTATGGATATATCATTGTCGGCCTGTTTGGGTCTTCCCCGTAACCGTTTTGCTGGTTTCTCTGGCATTGCATTCGCTCCTTCACATGAATATTTTATGACAAATTTCGATCATTAGCAAAATCCTCTTGTAATTTTACTTACCGGTAAATATAATTTAAATGTAATCAAATTCGTAACAAGTAAAGGTGGTATTATATTGAAAACGGCGCAACGCATGAGCAGATGGAAAAAAATACTGATATGGATAAGCGTGGTCGTTGTTGCCCTTGTGGTTGGATTGTTTGTATACCTCTCATCGGTTACATACAGCCCATCCGAACAAGCTGAAGCAGCTATGCAAAGTGACGGACAGGTATTGGTTACCGAGGTGAAGCAAGGATACCGCTTCGAACCCCAGGGAACCGAGGCCGTGGAGCCCAATATCGTTTTTTATCCCGGAGGTCTGGTGGAGCCATCCAGTTACTCCCCATTAGCCAGAACAATGGCTGAACATGGCCACAGGGTATACATTGCCAAGATGCCTTTGAATCTAGCCATTTTTGGACTGAACAAAGCAGATTCATTTATCGCTGAACATCCAGATGAAGCTTATGTAATCGGTGGTCATTCACTTGGTGGCGCATTTGCTTCACGGTATGCTGCGGAGCATGCTGATCAACTTGAGGGGATTTTCTACTTGGCATCTTACGCTGATGACGGTGGGAGCTTGAAGGATACCAACTTATCTGCACTGCAAATTACAGGATCCAATGATGGCGTATTGAACTGGGAAGAATGGGAGAAAACAAAAACTAATCTTCCGAAGGATACGACATTTGTCAGTATAGATGGAGGCAACCACGGACAGTTTGGATCGTACGGCATGCAAAAGGGAGACCGTACACCTGAAATTACCGAGGATGAGCAGCTCAAGCAAGTCATTCAAGCACTGGATAACTGGTTTAACTCGTTGAACAAGTAAAGCAAAGAGGCTCGAATCATTAACCATTACGGTTAATCGATCGAGCCTTTTATATTAATTAATCTGGTTTAGTGAGTGATAAGTGGTCTGCTTTGCAAATAGATATCCCAATCAGGGCTTGATCCAGTAACGATTTTATCCGCAATGATTTTGGCTAATACACCATTATACACCGTCCCATTGTCTCCGTAAGCCATAATGACATAACAATGAGGATAGGTATCATATTGGCCGATTACAGGTAACCCGTCATGGGTTCCCCCGTAGAAAGCTCCCAAATAAAACTCGGGTTCTGCCGGGATGTCAGGGAACAATTTGTTAAACTCCTGAATGAGTTTGTCTTTACTCGCTAAGAGCTTAGAATCTCGTGTAGTGGCGTACTCCGTATCCTTGTCCATACCTCCGATAATGATTCGGTTGTCTGGAGTGGTACGCATGTAGACATAGGGACGGGCGGTTTCCCATATTAATGTTCGTTTATACCAGCTCGACCAATCGTCAATAGGTTTCGTAATGACAGCGTAAGAGCTCGCTAGCGTAGCATTTTTCTCGACTTTAAACTCACGATCTTCATAACCGGCAGCGATGATGACATGTTTGGCCCGAATTTCATGACGCTCCTTGGTGTAGAAAACAGCGTAGTCCTGTTCGAATCGTTTTCCCGTTATTTCTGTGTTTTCATACATTAAGCCTCCATGAGATCTTACTTTCTCTAGAAGTCCATATACGAATTTTAGCGGATTCATCTCAGCATCATCATAATAGTACAGAGCGCCTGCTTTTTGAAAAGGGTACGATTGCTTGATGTGTTGTTCATCCCACAGATCTACCTTGAATCCGTATTTTTGAAGTAGAGCATACTCTTCGGTTAGAGTAGAGACATCTTCCTTGTAACTTGCATAATACAAGCTGTCACGTCTTATAAAATCCGGATGAATAGGTAGCTCGCTACTGACTCGCTCAATGTCATTAATCGCTTGCTCACATAACTTAAGGTGACGAGCAGCCACTTCTTCGCCAAAGGAATTGCTGAGCGATACAAAGCTCTTCTCACCGGCATATTGAATCAGAGCTGTATTGGTGCTGGTACTACCTTCTCCGGCTTTTCTTTTGTCTACGATGACTACTTTCAAGCCTTGTTCACTAAGGATGTTGGCACACTGAGCACCTGAACTGCCGGCACCGATAATGAGTACATCACAGGATATATCTTCTTGCAGCTTAGGATAAGAGGGTGGGTTAACAACCGTTGTCGGCCAGTACAATTTTCCGCTTTGCAGATCCATACCAAGTCTCCCTTATATATATTCGGTGTGTAGTATGAGCATTATGCTCTCACTCGATACAACAATGTAAAGACCACAGACACGTAGACGTTTATTGACTCTGAGCGGATTGTAATTCTGAGCCTTCGTTAGAAGCGTGCTTACCGCCTTTTTTACGAATCATGCTGATAATCAACAATAGGAGTGGCAATAAACCGAACAAAAAAACGGATATATTTCCTAGAAAATCTCCCAAGGCTAACGTTTCTTCCAGATTTTTTGGCAAATAAGCAATGAGATAGAGTACAGGCAGCAATGCATATTCTATACCTGTGATTTTTTGAAGACTAAACAAATCTCGGATACCTAGGGCAGCAAAATAGTGCTTAAACGCATAGGTCGCAAAAATTTGCATGAGCCAAAAAACGATAAAGAGCGATTCGTAGCGTTCAAAGAATACTCCTTCAATTTCGAAGCTTCGCACCATATCTAATGTAGGCCAGGTCCGTGATTCAATACCGGGCAATGATAAATTCCCTACAACCATGACGATGGTAACCAGATATATGATCGTGCAGGTGAGTATGCTATAGATCGCGGCTTTATTACTTGTTTTGACATCCGTCATCATGGCTGTAATGATTAATAACACTTCATATCCGGAGTAGGAGAGAAATGAAGGTTTAATGCCTTTCAATACAGGGAGAAGACCCTCACCCAGAAGAGGTCTAAGATTACTTAATTCAAACATCCTGCTACTTAAAAGGAACACCACGGCTAACAATAAGAGAGTGACAGGTAATACGATCTCAAAAACGCGAATGATTACTTTAAGACCACCACTAATCATATAGATGCCAACCCATAAGCTGACCATGATGGTAACCCAACTCGGTGTACGCTCAAGTATGTACATGCTTGTAATCTCGGCCATGACTCTGACCTCGAATGAACACAGAATGACAAAATAGATAATGATCAGAAGTCCCACAAAATATGAAATCCATTTGCCTGTAATTTCAGGAACAAATTCAAATACCGTTTTGCCAGGGAATCTGCGACACAAGGTAACGAGTAGGATACTAATCAGCGCAACCAATACACCTGACACGATGACGGAGATCCACACATCAGGTGTTTCCACTGCTTTACTAATCGTTCGAGGTAGTGTTAGAATTCCGGCTCCAAGGATCGAATTAATAACGACAATGACTACTTCGGATGTGCTGATCTTCGATCCGGATTGTTTCATCGATTTCACTCCAAACTGGAGAATTTTTTTGTAGTATTCCCCAGTCGAGTTGTTTTATGTAAATATAAGTTTAGTGATATGATGGGTCATTTACCCTATATTTAGATGCTTGATTTTTGACTGAGATTCGGATAATATGTATTTTAATTTAGAATAGTTAGCAATGAATGGAAAGAGTAGTTGTATTGAATCGTCCAAGCGAGCCGGCGAATGGTGAGAGGTCCGGTACGAGAAGTGCAACGAATGGGTCCATTCGCTTCAATCCGAACTTCGCATAGCGAATAGTAGGCGTTGACGGCATCCCTCCGTTATCCATGGGAACCCTGTTAGTCGTTTTGACAGGTGTGAGTGCAGCCATAGGCTGAATTCGGGTGGTATCGCGGAGTCTAACACTTCGTCCCTTTTAAGGGATGGAGTGTTTTTTGTTTTTCATTCGTCTAATAATTTTGGTTAGATGAATTCAAATGAATTAGGAGGAATGGGAATGAAACAGAGAATTTTATCAGGCATTAAGCCAAGTGGAGATCTGAACATTGGAGGATATGGTGGAGCATTAAGTCAATTTGTTAAGTATCAGCATGAGTTTGAATGTTTTTTCTTTATCCCTGACTTACATGCGATCACAGTGTATCAAGATCCAGAAGAATTAAGGCGTCGCTCACGAGAAATTGCAGCATTTTATATTGCGGCAGGTGTAGACCCTGCTAAAGCATGCATATTTCTTCAATCCCAAGTTGCTGCACACCCTGAACTTTCGTGGTTGCTCGAAACGCAAGCTAGCTTTGGAGAGTTGAGTCGCATGACACAATTCAAGGATAAATCAGAGGGTAAGGATGTTGTCAGCTCAGCGTTGTTCACCTATCCCGTCTTAATGGCAGCAGACATTCTACTCTACCAAGCGACACATGTACCCGTGGGGGAAGATCAAAAGCAGCATTTGGAGCTAACACGAAATGTAGCCGAACGGTTCAATCATCGCTTTGGGCAAACATTCACCCTACCAGAGCCTATCATTCAAGAGATTGGCAGTCGAATTATGGGACTGGATAATCCAGCGAAGAAAATGAGTAAAAGCAATCCAAATCTCAGCAGTTATGTACTTCTCTTAGACTCCCCTGAGATGATCCAAAAGAAATTGGCTCGTGCTGTTACCGACTCTGAGGGGAGTGTCTATTACAACTGGGAGACCAAACCTGCCATTAGTAATTTAATTGAAATCTATTCTGTATTCTCAGACGAATCCATAGACAACGTGGTGAAAAAGTTCAATGGACAGGGTTATGGTACGTTCAAAAAGGAGCTGGCTGAATTGGTAGTCGAGAAATTAGTTCCTATCCAGAATCAATTCAAGGATATTGTGAATTCGGTACAATTGGATGAGATTCTGAAGAATGGCGCTGAACAAGCATCCATTCAGGCTAATGTTACACTTACTAAAGTGAAACAGGCGATGGGCATAGTTACGTTTTAACGTTTGAGACGGATGATATTATATTTAAATAACAGCGTTATACCTACATTCATAAGGAAATGGACAAGAACTGGAACGGCGAGATTGTTCGTTTCTGTATAAATCCATCCAAAAACTAAACTTGGAATAGTAATATTGATAAGCATGATCGGTTTCTTGAAATATTGAATATGAAAGCCGATGAACAACAATGTGGTTGTCAGGATTGCAACCCAGTTACTTTCAATGAATAGGTATAGTACATTTTGCACAATTCCTCTAAATAACATTTCCTCAAACAATGCGCCTACAAACATAAATAGCAAGAGGGTAGGGATTGAGGAATCCGGATAGCTTTTATTCGTGTCATCGATATATTTCGCGGGGATATATGAACTCAAAATGACGCCGAACAACAGTAGACCAATCGTAGAAAAGACGATAATCCCAATCATTTCCAAGGGCGAATCCATGGATAAGAAATGTTGAAGTGTCAGTACATCATTAATGATAAGGGCAAAGATAATTGCTGCACAAATGAAAGAAAATGAAAGAAACACTAACCCAGCGTCTCTTGGACTGAAATTTTTTGTTGTGTTAGTTGGCTTTTCCTTATGCGGTTCCATAGTTCTCCCTCCTTAGATCACATATTACCCAATTATCATGCACCAATATGGTGTTTTGCCTATATATTGTTGAAAAAGAGGAGTTGACGGATAGATGTACACGTATTATCCCGTTTATTATTATCCTGTATTTCGACAAGAGCACTCTGTGCACTGGACACCAACCAGTGTAGAGCTAAACAGGAAATTGCGGACACTTTGGGAACAACATGTTTTCTGGACAAGATTAACTGTGAACAGTATCGTAGATGAGCTTGGAGATGTAGACCAGACAGCGGCAAGACTTCTTCGTAATCCACAAGACTTTGCAGAGGTGCTAGCACCGATCTATGGCTCAGGCATTGCTAATGAGTTTGAGAAGCTGCTCAGTGAGCATCTAACCATTGCGGCAGAGCTTGTTACCGCACTAAAAGCAGGGAATACTTCAGCAGCGGAGGACGCCCAGAAGCGTTGGTATGCAAATGCAGATGACATTGCTCAGTTTTTTGCCAGAATCAATCCATATTGGTCTAAAGAGGAATGGCAGCGGATGATGTACGAACATTTAAGATTGTTAAGTGAAGAAGTAGCTACACGTCTTGCGAAGGATTACACCACGAATGTAGCACTCAGTGATTCAATTGAACAACAAGCACTAGAGATGGCAGACATGATGACAACCGGAATCGTTCAGCAATTTCCGATGGTTTTTCAAGCTTAATATACTATAATGAGTTCTTTAAAGTAAAACGTTTTGAAAAGTTGGTGTCCATCTGGGCGTCAACTTTTTGTGATGTGATTTGATAGGCAACAAAACTAAAGGCTATAATGGGTCTATATTATTTTGGTGAGATGGAGGGGATATCGTGGATTTTAGAGAAGCTACATTGGGAGATTTGAGTAAAATTGTACAAATGCTCGCGGATGATGAGTTAGGTAAGATCAGGGAACGTTACGAAACACCGCTTCCTGATCGCTACGTGAAGGCGTTCGAAGCTATCGACTCCGACCCTAATAATGAACTGATTGTTGCATGTCTTGGTGAAGAGATTGTGGGTGTGCTTCAAATAACATTTACGCCGTATATCACCCATCAAGGAGGTTGGAGAGCGACTGTCGAGGGGGTTCGAACGGTCTCGTCGGAAAGAGGAAAAGGTCTCGGAAGTAAGTTGATTCTACGGGCAGTAGAACGTGCCAAAGCACGGAATTGCCATCTGATTCAGTTAACTACCGATAAGAAACGGGAAGATGCATTGCGCTTTTACGAGCGGTTAGGATTTGTAGCGACGCATGAAGGCATGAAGATGAAGCTTTAACATGCACTGTTCGCTAGAATTGACTTATGCTTGCATTCATTTACCTATTTATTATGAATATGAAGAGAAACACCTTTAAGCGAAAGATCCCCGTCTAACGACGTTGGTGATCACCTGGAAGGTGTTTTTCTTCTTTTGTATATATCAACCCTTGACCTTAGGTCAGACCTAAGGTATATGCTTAGTCTGTGTGAGAGACTGGAGGGACGACGATGAAGAAGGAAATTACGATAGGCGAGTTCGCCAAACTAATGAACGTATCCGTTCATCAGATTCGATATTTTGAAGAAAAAGGTGTATTGTTTCCAGCTTATATAGATGACAATCAATATCGTATGTATGGTATAGACGAGATTTACCGGCTAGCTCATATTTTGCTGTTGCGCAAGGCAGGGTTATCGGTACAAGCGATCCGGGACTGGAGTGATGAAGGCACACCGGATGATATAAAGCGGATGTTAACACAGTCTGTTTCTACGCTCGAAGCTGAGATAGAGCGCCTACGAGCGTTAAGTGGATTTATTGAGAAAATTTTAGATGAGAATGAACTCTTTACCCGGAATAATACTTCATTTCAGCTTATTAAACGTGATCGGCTTGTGTTGTCCTCTTGGTTCGAAACGCACGTTGACACTGAACTTGACGCTCGATTGTTGGCTCGACAAGGTCGTGCATTACCGGATTTATTTGAAGCAGATATTCATTACATATATGAGGGGGATCAACGACTATTGCTGTGCACGGAAGCGCATGGTCGAGAAGGAGATGTAATATTGCCGGCTGGAGAGTATCTTGCTTATCAATTTACCATCAGTAGTGAAGGAGAGCTGGAACAACACTTCAATACATTCCAGAAGTGCGCTGATGATAGGCTCTTACATTTAACTGGGACAAGAATTTTGGTGGAGAAATCTTATCTGTCTCTGTTTACCCAAGAGAGCTTACATTACGAATTACTTGCACATGTTGATCGTGAGGGTAGTGGTCATGGACGACGGAAGGAGATCCGATGAACATGTCCTCCAATATACACATTGAACGAATGAGCGCAGATCAGAACCTGTCCGTTAGTGAGCTGCTGTTAGATGGATTTCGGGAGAAGTTCCAGCTTAAAGCAGGAGTTTACAACACACAGTATCCGTTTTTATTGAGTCAGATTATTGCATTAGATGAACAAAGCGGAACAAGCGAACGTATTGTTGCCCTCCAGGGAAATACCGTAATTGGCAGTTTGTCCTGGCTGCTCCCAAGGCATTCAGGAAATGGGCAACGAGATCACTTAGCACGTGAGCTGCTACCTATTTGGAAAGGAATTCGTCAGATTGGTTGGTTTAAAGGATTGCAGTTTGCTCTACGAATCGCTTGTCTGAGTCATCGCCCGACAAAAGGAGAAATGTATATTGCTGATGTAGCAGTACACGAAAACTTACGGGGAGCAGGTGTGGGTAGAATGATGCTTGAATGGGTTATGCGCGAAGCCGCATCCAAGCCAGGAATTGAGTACATGAGCCTACACGTCTCTAGTAGCAATATTCGAGCTAAGCATTTGTATGAAAGGCTCGGCTTCCGCACTTTAGAGACTCAGCGCAGCACATTCATGGGCTGGTTGCTCGGTCAACAGGAATGGAATTATATGATACGCGAAGTTCGTGATAAGAAGAAAGGAATGTAAAGGGATGTGGAAAAGGAAATGGGGAATTGTGCTATTGATCTTCCTGCTTATTATTGGAGGAGCGACAGCTTATGTTATAGAGCAGAATAACTTTGCCATGATTCAGCAGGATGTCGAGATTAACACACCTCAAGGAAAATTAACCGGGGTTCTCACCTTACCCCAGCAATCCAATGGCAAGGTAGGTTTAGTGCTATTCATACATGGGGATGGACCGATTAATGCGACCCACGATGATGGGTACAAACCGCTCTGGGAACGCCTTGCTACATTAGGATATGCTTCACTGTCGTTGGACAAGAGAGGTATTGGTGGTTCGGAAGGTAATTGGTTAGATCAAAGTATAGATGACCGAGTGGAGGAAGCACAGCAAGCACTGGCCTGGGCTAGACAACAGCCGATGATTGATTCGAAACGAATGGGCGTGTGGGGAGCAAGTCAGGCGGGGTGGGTTATTCCCAAATTGGCAGGCAAAGAGCCTCTCGCGTTCAGCATTCTTGTCTCTCCCGCGATCAACTGGCTGGCACAGGGCGAATACAATACGCGAAGTCAATTGCAGAAAGAAGGCAAAAGTCCGAATGAAATTGAAGAACAGGTAAATGCCGATAACCGTGTCAAAGACTTGTTGAAGGCGGGCGGGTCTTACGAAGATTATGTTAATATGACTAATCCAAAAGAAGCGATGTCTAGAGATCGCTGGATATTTGTTAGTAAGAACTACACCGCAGATGCAACAGAAGATATCGCTCATTTTAACTCGCCGATTCTGCTTATGCTAGGTGACCATGATATTAACGTTGATGTGAACGAAACGGAGAAGGTGTACAGGGAACAGGTTTCGCCTCCGGAACTATTGCACGTCAAACTGTTGCCAGATACCGAGCACTCTATGCTGTCTACTGCAACAGCAGACTCGACGATTCGGGCGCTACTGATCAGCTTGTTTGCACCAAGAAACATCACCGTTCAGGAATACATGGATGGCATTACAGAATTTTTAATCGATATAAATCAGACTCCAAAAAGCGAATAATTTATTAAAAAATATATGTAATAGTTCGTAAATGCTGTGAACAAATCGAATAATTCATTGACAATGCCTGCTAAATTTATTAATATTCGAAATGGACATCGGGTTAACACAGAGATGAGTTTGATTATTTTGGTGAAAAGCTTAGCTGTTAAATCCTAATGACGAATATAGGAGCGAATAGTTAACAATCCTATACGAAGATTAGGATTTTTTGATGTGTGGCTTAGGTTAATACTATGAAGGTTGGAGGCTGGCTTTACCATGGACAACTGGTTCAAACTGAAAGAAAGAGGCACGACTGTTTCAACAGAAATTATTGCAGGGATTACCACATTTTTCACGATGGTATACATAGTGATTGTAAACCCAGGAATTCTCAGCAGTACAGGCATGGACTTTAACGGCGTATTTATTGCTACCGTGCTCGCAAGTATTGTTGCGACTCTGATTATGGGAATCTGGTCTAACTATCCGATTGTCTTGGCACCAGGAATGGGTCTTAATGCATTCTTTGCCTACAGCGTTGTTTCTGGATATGGCGTTTCTTGGCAGGTTGCACTTGGAGCGGTATTCATTGCAGGGATTTTGTTCATTATTTTATCAATCACTTCGTTCCGTTACATGTTGCTGGATGCTATTCCAGCGAGCTTAAAACATGCGATTACAGCAGGGATTGGTTTGTTTATTACAACAGTCGGTTTGCAAAATTCGGGCATCATTACCGATTCAGAATCGAATCTGATTACGATCGGGAACTTAGCAGAGCCAATGACGTACCTGACAATCATCGGATTAATTATCACGGTTGTTCTGATGGCTTACAATGTAAAAGGCTATCTATTCATCGGAATGGTGGTTACCGCGATACTAGCCTGGGTCTTAGGACTATTCCAAATGCCAGAATCGATCGTATCTATGCCGCAAGGGCTTGGAACGACAGCGTTCCAACTGGATCTGGCAGGGGTCTTCTCCAATGGTTTGTACACGATTATATTCACATTCCTATTAATCACGTTGTTTGATACAACGGGTACAATGCTTGGTGTGGCTGAACAAGCAGGGTTGCTCAAGGATGGCAAATTCCCACGTTCACGCGGAGCGTTACTGGCAGATGCGGTAGGTACGACAACGGGTTCATTGCTCGGAACAAGTCCGACATCCGCATATATTGAGTCCAGCACAGGAGTAGCGGCAGGAGGAAGAACAGGACTGACTGCAATTACAGTGAGTGTGTTGCTTGCCGTGACGTTGTTCTTTGCGCCAATCGTAAGTGTGATCTCCGGCATTCCGGCGATTACATCGCCAGCGCTCATTATTGTCGGGTACTTTATGATTAATGTGATCAGTAAAATTGATTGGAAGGATCTAGAAGAAGCATTCCCTGCCTTCCTGATTATCATATTGACTCCGCTAACGCATAGTATTGCGACAGGTATTGGTATCGGTTTTATCTTCTATCCAGTGCTCAAGCTGCTTCGCGGCAAAGGCAAAGACGTACACCCGATATTCTACATTTTTGCAGTATTGTTCTTCATCCAGCTCGTGTTCCTCGATCACTAAGACTCATGACCCAAGAATAACGAAGGCTGATTCTAGATCAAGAAGCATGATGATCATAACTCAACAAGAAACGATGTAATGCATAAGGAGAATTGCTTATATACAGCAGTTCTCTTTTTTTATATTCATCCATTATTCGCTTGTTCATATTCAGTTCATATTCCCGTCATGAAGGGGACATCTTGTTTACTTATACTTGGAATGTCGATTCAAAATGAATTTTTGAATCCATTGTTTACATAATGTTGCCATGGCGGCATGACAGATATAAGGACAGGAGAAGATGAACGTGGCAGAAACGGTAGAGAGTAAAGTTGGAACAAAGGGACGTAAGAAACGGAAATTATGGTTGAAAATCATTGGAGGAATCGTCGGAGCGTTTGTACTATTCTTAGGCATTACGTTTATCGTAAATGTGATTAGCACCAATATGGAGAAAAATAAAATTGAATCCTATGGTCAATATGTTGAAGTGGACGGGAAGAAAATGAATGTTTCTATTCAAGGCAGCGGCGAACAAACGATTGTACTCTTGCCCGGTCAAGGAACTCCATCCCCTGTGCTAGATTTCAAATTGTTGATTGATGAATTAACACCGAGTTACAAAGTGGTGGCGATTGAGCCCTTTGGTTATGGATTGAGTGATGAAACCAAGAAGGAGCGGACGACAGCGAATATCGTCAGTGAAATTCACGAGGCTGTGCAACAGCTTGGTATTGACCGTTATGTGTTGATGGGGCATTCGATCACAGGACTCTATGGGGTTACTTATGTGAACAATTATCCGGATGAGGTTCTTGCTTTTATTGGTATCGATAGCAGTGTACCGAATCAACCCGGTATGGATGTCAAATTACCATTGAAATCGATGCAGTTCCTTCAAACATCAGGGATAATGAGATTAATCAAAAAAGTAAGTGGAGATTCCTATAAATCGCTTGCATTTGATGAACATACTAAGGATCAGATGAATCTGATCTCAAATAAAGTCTCGAGTAACGATACAATGATAGACGAGCTCAAGCATCTAGGTTCTAATTTCAAAAATAGCGAAAAACTCACCTATCCGCGTAATCTGCCCGTGCTACTCTTCGTGCAATCCAATAACGAGCACAATCCACAGTGGATTCCGCTACATGAGGAGCAGGTGAAACAATCTGCACAGGGCAAAATGATTCCGATGGAAGGTTCTCATTACCTCCATCATACGAAATTCCAAGAGATCGCCGCGGAATTCAAAGCGTATATGAAAGAGATTCAACTATAATTAATGTGGGAGCTGAACGTATAGAACCCCTGACCGTTAATCGTAGGTATGCGATTAGCGGTTTCTTTTTCATCAGATATCTCAGCAGCTTAACATTTAACAACTTAGTTCATATTGCGTTCATATTGTATTCATAGAGAAGACAACTTCGTTCGGTAGACTAGTATAGAGAAATGCAAGACAAGTTGCACAGATATATAGAGGAGTTGATATGTTTGAAACCATCCGTAGTGAAGGAAGGAAGAAAGAGCAGTAAAACCAAGAGATTGTTACATATTTTACTCAAAATATTTGCTGCGATCCTTATAGCCATATTACTGTTTATCGCTGGCGTGTATACGTATAATCAAATCGCTAGTCATTCAGAACAAAAAAGAATTGAGCCTTATGGTCAATATGTGTCTGTAGATGGAAAACAGATGAATGTGCTCATTCAGGGGGAAGGTGAGGAGACTGTAGTCATTCTGCCTGGTTACGGCAATGCGGCACCTGGACTTGATTTTGAGCCATTGCTATCAGAATTAACCCCTTATTATAAAGTGGTTGTGGTGGAGCCTTTTGGTTACGGATTGAGCGATCAAACCGATAAAGAACGTTCCACGGAACAGATTGTAAGTGAAATTCATCAAGCCTTACAGCGTCTTCAGATTGATCGTTATATCCTGATGGCTCACTCCATTTCAGGATTATACAGTTTGGATTATGTGAACCAATATCCTGACGAAGTGAGCGCATATATCGGGCTTGATAGCAGCGTTCCAACACTGAGCGAACAGAAGATTGATTCGTCAGTGACCAATCAGATCAAGTGGTTCCGTAATTTGGGCTTCCCCCGCATTCAATTGATGCTCAGTGATGATCCGTATGATGAACTGCCTTATGATGAAGTGACGAAAGAACAATTGCAAATATTAAGACAAAAAAATATGTATAACACGACGCAATTAAATGAAGCTGTGAGTATGTATTCGAATTTCCAATCAGCAGCGCAATTATCTTTTCCACCCAATCTCCCTGTCCAGTTCTTTGTTCAGGCCAAGCATCCGGTAACGCCTGAATGGGCACCCGAACACGAGAAGCAACTAGCGAATTCTGTTCATGCAGAGATGGTTTTACTGGAGGCAAATCATTATTTATATCGAACCCATGCCAAAGAAATTGCTGCAAAAGTAAGAGAGTTTACTGGAGCATTAACTACGCAATGAATCTAGTGAATGTGGAATATGTTGACCCAGTTGAATAGGAACCAAACAGGAACGGACGGCTCGCATATCTTCACTTGCGGCTCGTTCGTTCTTTACATTTAAAATTAATGATTGTAATTTTCATAGGTTCAACTTTAAAATATAACGATGTGTATCAATTTATTTAAAAATATAGATGAAGTGGAGACTTAAGGAATCATGACAAAAAGAAAGCAATGGAATGTGATTGGTCTAGCTCTATTGTTGGGCGTATTTTCAACGTTAGGACCATTTACAATCGATATGTATTTACCGGCATTTCCTGAAATTGCAGCGATGTTCAACACCAATGCATCACTGGTTCAGTTCAGTCTTACAGCTTGTTTATTGGGATTAGGTATGGGCCAGCTCGTTGTGGGGCCAATCAGTGATGCTCATGGCAGACGTAAACCTTTGCTAATCTCTATGGTTGCTTATATCATCTGCTCCTTAGCGTGTGCGTACTCGCCTAATATTGGTATGTTAATCTTGTTCCGGTTCACACAAGGATTTGCAGCTTCCGCAGGGATCGTTATTTCTCGCGCTATTGCTCGTGACTTGTATAGTGGCCATGAGCTAACTAAATTTTTCTCTCTACTGTTGCTTGTAGGAAATCTCGGTCCTTTGGCAGCTCCAATTGCAGGTAGTGGGGTGCTTACGTTCACATCGTGGCCGGGTGTGTTTATTTCCCTCGCGATCCTAGGCGTTTTCTTGTACATTATGACGCAATGGCGTCTTAAAGAAACGAATCCTCCTGAAAAGCGCGTCGCGCCGAATTTTAAACTTCAACTTCGTGGTTATGGTACAATGCTGCGTGATCGCAAGTTTGTTGGTTACATGCTGGCACAGGGTATTATGACCGCGGGTGTATTCGCTTATGTTGCAGGTACACCGTTTATTTACCAGAACATATACGGTGTAAGTCCGACGGTATTCTCCATATTGTTTGCATCTAATGGAATTAGCTTAATCATTGGCTCGCAGATTGTGGGACGCATGTCACACCGCATTCCTGAGCAGACGCTTCTGTTATCCGGACTGTGGCTTGCGCTCATATCGAGTGTTGTCGTTGTAGTGGTAACGATTGCTCAAGGGCCACTGTTTGCTCTGGTTCTTCCATTGTTCTTCTTCGTATGTTCAATCGGTATTACGTCAACTGCCGCATTCCCACTCGCTATGGAAAGCCAATCCAAAATGGCTGGTAGTGCAGCGGCGCTTCTAGGTGTCGTACCCTTTGTATTAGGAGCTTTGGTTGCTCCAATCGTTGGTATTGCGGGAGAGGACACGGCTGTTCCGCTCGGACTTACTTTGTTAGGAACGAGTATTGTCGCGGTCGTTACTTATTTTTTACTCGTGGCTAAGAAAGATCAGAACTCCGCTCAGACGCATTAAGCATTGTGCGTTATATTATATGAACACTGAACGATAAATCGATTTAGAAAATGGATATGTAATTATGCGGATAAATGAATCAATGATAAGTGAAGAGTTGATTCTTTATCCGCACATATTTAATGGAAGTTAAAAACATAGACTGATCCATAAACTCGATACACTACCTCTAACCATCTCACTACATAGGAAAGAGTATGCTCTTCATTTAAACTGATTTCCCACGAACATTCGTTTTACTAAGAGCTTAATTCGGAAGACCCTAGGCATCTATTTTACGAATACGCTCCAATCGTTTGTACAGACATTGCCCTCCTAATCGACTAGTTGTGCAGTGCAATATGTAACGCAGTTGAACCAGAGGGTCTTTTCTGCTGTCAGATTATTGTCTTTACTTACATATGGAATGAGGCGTATAATCCGTTCAGACATCATAGAGAGAAAAGAGGAATTCATACATTATGAACAACGGGTTGGTTAACGCTATAATTGCGTATATCATGTGGGGGATTCTCCCGCTTTATTGGAAGTTATTTAATCATGTGCCGGCAGGTGAGATTCTGTCTCATCGGGTAGTCTGGTCATTTGTCTTCATGGGCATTCTGGTCGCGATCCAGCGCCGCTGGGGTGAGATGAAACGAATTCTGGCTAATCGGACACAACTGCTAGCCCTCACCGCCAGTGGATTGTTGATCGCTGCCAACTGGCTAATCTTCATCTGGGCAGTCAACAACGGGCATGTTGTCGAGACAAGCCTTGGTTATTATCTGAACCCGCTACTGAATGTATTGTTAGCGGTGATGTTCCTTCGTGAGAAGCCCAATCGGGGTCAATGGCTGGCTATTGCTATTGCTGGAGCGGCTGTGCTTATCATCGCCATCGACTACGGACGGTTCCCGTGGGTCGCGATCTCACTTGCTGTATCCTTTGGTTTGTATGGTCTGGCGAAGAAGAAGATTGCTCAGGATGCTTCGGTAGGATTGCTGTCAGAGACAGCGGTAGTTCTCCCCATTGCACTTGGTTACTGGATCTATCTGGGGATTGTAGGGAAAACGACGGCTTGGACGCTGCCGACACCAATGTTCCTTGAATTACTTCTTTCTGGGGTAGTAACGGCGTTGCCGTTGTTGTTCTTTGCCCGAGCAGCCGCGCGGTTGTCACTGTCCACACTTGGATTCGTACAATACATTGGCCC
Source organism: Paenibacillus sp. Root52 (assembly GCF_001426865.1). GTDB lineage: Bacteria > Bacillota > Bacilli > Paenibacillales > Paenibacillaceae > Paenibacillus. Next base: position 430,161 of record NZ_LMFO01000001.1, read on the forward strand.
GACGATTATGCTGGTACTCAGTGTATTTGTGTTCAAAGAATCCGTATCGCCTGTTCTGCTTGTCGGTTTCGGATTCATATGGGTTGCACTCGTCGTTTATGCTACGGCATCGATTCTTGCCACGAAACTTGCTAAGGCAAGTTAAGACGAATTGCACGTTAACATCTCATGGCTCACTCCGCCTAGTCAGCGAAGTGAGTCATTTTTTGTTGTTATCAACTAAATTGAGAAATAAACAGTCAACCATGTCGTTCTTTTAATCGGAGCGGCTTTTTTGAATCAAAGTCATATTTAAGATCCATCTAGAAAAACAATGATTTGGTCAATAAATGTCTGTGGTTTCGATATTATGTTGAGGGTTGAATGGTGTTATTCTATTTGCACTAAACGTTATTAGTGGAATTTTACTATTTCAAAAATACAGGGAGTGCACAGATGTTAGATCATGCTCAGAATGCTCAGTTGTTATTGTGTAAGGAGCAAGAGGCTAAATATCGGTTTGAGGAACTTAGACAACAAGATATCTGTCAGATAGGCGAATACTTGAAGGAAATAAGCATGAAACAGGAGAAGCCGGTGGCCGTGGAAGCTGCCTTAGGCAACTTTGTTGTGTTTAGGTTCTACCCGGAAGGCAGAGGGATTTATGAAGAGACTTGGATTTCTGGGAAGCGAAATACGGTCACGGCATTCGGAATAAGCAGTAAACATGCGATGTTGAAGATGATTGATAAGGGATTGAAGCCAGGACATTCCTTTTCCGACTTAGACCCAGGTAGATTTGTTCTGAGCGGGGGTGGGTTCCCTTTGAAACTGAAGAATGGATTGTTAGTGGGCTCCCTATGTGTATCAGGTCTTCATGATGATGTAGATCACAGCCTTTTAATAGAAGCATTAGACCGATATTTTCAACAAATGAAATAAAAGTATAGGAGTGAGCAGATGACCAACCTCCAGAAAATGAAAACAGCCGTTATAGGATATGGGCAAATAAGTGGAGTTTATTTGGAAAATATGATCAATCAATTCGAAATCTTGGATGTCGTCAGTTGTGGCGGAACCAATATTCACAAGGCTGAAGAGAAGGCAAGCTCTTATGGGATAAAAGGGATGCATATGGATGAGATTTTACAGGACCCGGAGATTGAGATGGTTGTTAATCTAACCCCTGCAACAGCTCATTATGGGATTATTAAGCAGGCATTAGAAGCAGGTAAGCATGTCTATACAGAGAAAATTGTGACCCCGAGTCTAGCGGAAGCGCTCGAATTAAAGACCTTTGCCGAGAGACAAAACCTGAGACTCGGATGTGCGCCAGATACCTTTCTTGGAGCTGCCATTCAAACGGCTCGTCATGTGATTGATCATGGTGGGATAGGCAAAGTGATGACATGTCATGCAGCAGTTAACCGCGATATGGGCTTCTTATATGAACCAGGAGCTTTTACAACGAAGCCTGGCGGTGGGATCGGTTTTGATGTAGGAATCTACTATACTACAGCACTCCTAAGTATTCTTGGCCCAGTTGAAAAGGTAAGCGGATTCGCTGATAATACGCAATCAACATACGTTGTTGAGAACCCTGCATCACCTCATTTTGGTGAAACCTTGGAGACCCGGAACGAGAATATCATGATTGCAAGCATGAGATATAAGAATGGCGTATATGGAACAGTGAACTTTAATGCCAATACCATATGGCCGCAAGTCCCTGTCTTAACGATCTACGGAACAGAGGGTATATTGTATCTGCCTGATCCAGATCGATTCGGAGGCAAAGTTCTGTTACAGAAGAAAGGAATGTCAGAACCCATCGAGATTCCACACATGTACGGATACAGTGAGAATTCCAGAGGTCTTGGTGTCGCTGAAATGGCATGGGCTATCAGGCAGGGAAGACCCCATCGGGCAAGTATGGATATGGCTTGTCACGCCGTTGAAATTTTGAATGGTATCGTTCAATCTTCGGAGACAGGTGTGACCCAGACGATGGAAACGGAATTCGAGCGGTTGCCAGGATTGCCAGAGGGCTATCTCAATCATTACTTGGGGAGAAGCCAAGAGGCTGCTTTAATTTGATCTTCCGCTCTAATCTATCTTAATTCACCATGAAAGGAGAGAAGCAGATGAACGTGTTAAGTATTGCTCATGCTGGAATGAAGGTGAAAGATATGGAAAGATCACTGCAATTTTATTGTGATGGATTAGGGTTTAAACGTAAATTCACATTGTATCGAGATGAAGAACAATCCCAGCCATGGATTGAGTATCTTGAATTCGGAGACAAACAGTTTGTAGAACTGTTCTATAGCTATGAGGAGAGAAAAGAACGTCCTAATCTGAAAGAGTACTATGCGATGTATCATCTTGCACTAGTCGTTGACGATATTCATGAAGCTGCTCAGCAATTCAGAGCCAAAGGCATTCCTCTTAAAAGCGAGCCTATACTGGGACCTGATCACACGTGGCAGTTATGGATTGTAGATCCCGATGGAAATGAGCTTGAGATTATGCAATATACGGAGAAGTCATTTCAGTTGGTTGGTACATAAGCAATGGATAAGAGCCAATCACTGTAAATTAGTTGGTGCTTCATATCATAGCTCCATCATTATGAGTCAGATTAAAGGAGAAGTTGCCTGTGTTTTTGGGATGGAAAAAGAAAAACAATGTAAACGAAGTGTTGGTTGGTGCACCTATTATCGGAAAGATCGTTCCGCTAGAGCAAGTAGAAGACGAAGCGTTTGCTACCAGATCGATGGGTGACGGTGTCGCAATTCTACCGAGTGAGGGGAAGGTATTCGCGCCATTTGACGGGACTGTGGCTTATATAATGGATAAGAGCAAGCATGCCATGCTGCTTGAGCACAAGTCAGGCGTCCAGATGTTGATCCATGTCGGAATGAATACGGTTTCTCTTAAGGGAAAAGGATTTACATTACATGTGGCTACCGGAGCAAAAATTAAAAAGGGTCAGCTATTGCTTGAGTTTGATATCGAACAAATTCAGCAAGAAGGCATTTCAATAATTACTCCGATCGTAGTATCTGTCGGGCAAGATTTAGTTAAACAAGTCGATATTCTGCTAGAAAGTGATCAAGAAACACAGTTGAGTAGTGATTTGCTGCGTATCCAATTGTAAACATACGAAAAAACAACGAATGTCTGCCATTCGTTGTTTTTTCGTTCAAGTTCAATCTAAGCTTGATATTCAAACCAATCAAAATAGGCCGGGGATTCGGATGTTTTGCCGTTTCCAGTTGCATAGAGACCGAAATAAACACCAGTGAAGCCGCCGGTAACCTCAGTGGATAACAAGCTGGTTTCTGCATGTCCTAGTAGTGTGGATTGCTTATCATGAGATGCGCGATACGAGAATGTATATTGTGCTTTTGTAGCCTGGATCTCTAAGACAATCTCTTTTCCAACATATTCTTGTATCGCTGCGACCATACAGATGGAACCTGCTCTTGTTCGAAGCAGGACGGAGCGCTTACCATTCACATGTGCGAGCGCCAATTCGTAATGATGCTTTTCATTCATATATACGGTAAGTCCAGCTTCTTCATTCTCTTTCGGGTCAAACTCAAGTAGCGTAGATACAGTGCAATCAAAATGCTTTTGGCGACAACCAATAAATGCCGGTGAATCTATATCATTCAATGTTTGCGGAGAGCCCTTCAATGTTAACCAACTTGGACGATGCGTAAGTGACCAATTTGAAGGATCGGGATTACGCAGGAAGTTCCATCGATAACTTAATTCGGGTGTAGTAAAATGATCGAGTGGTTCTAGAACCTGGAGTTGTTCTGTGCCAAAATCAGGACCCGTCATGTTGGCTTGAAGCTGCCCATCTATTCCGATTATCGGCCAACCATCCTCAGACCAGGTTACGGGAGCCAGCATAGTCTCTCTCCCCAAATGATGTCTTCTTGAAATCGGACGAATACCCAGCAGAACAGCCCACCAGCTCCCGTCATGAGCCTGAATCAGATCGGCATGACCTGTAGCCTGAATCGGATGTCCAGTGCTGCGATGGCTTAACACCGGATTGGTAGGGGCACTCTCGTAAGGCCCGAATGGATTATCGCTACGTGCAACGGTAACCATATGGCCATACTCTGTGCCTCCCTCGGAGATCATCAAATAGTATTGATCATGGATATGGTAAAGGTGAGGGCCTTCCGGGGATTTCCCACCGGTTCCTCTCCATATAAGTTGACGAGCCGACAATAACTTTCCTGTCTGTAGGTTGATTTCTGCTTGGTAAATACCTGGTTCCTCATTAGTAAATGCATTGGTTCCCGTAATATACACACGTCCATCTCCATCAAACAATAGAGAGGGATCTATGCCTTGCCAATCTAACCAAACGGGTTCAGACCATGGTCCTGAAGGATCGCTTGCACGGACATAGAAATTCCGAAAGCCATCATCACCTTTACCTGACACTAGTGTCGTAACCATATAAAAGGTTCCTTCGTGATAACGAATCGTTGGGGCAAAAATGCCCATCGAGCTTTCGAGATTCGAGAGATTCAACTGCTCTGGACGAGTTAAGCAATAACCAATCTGTTGCCAATTTACCAAGTCTCGACTATGAAAAATAGGCACACCGGGAAAGTAATGAAACGAACTGTTCACTAAGTAATAATCTTCGCCTACGCTACAAATGCTGGGATCAGGATAGAAACCTGAAATAACGGGATTGTTAAATTTCATATATGTTCTCCTAGAATTAAATTGAATATCACCTAGAATAACTGAAATGGCTTAAATAAAATACAGTGAAATGGTCAATGAAATCATGTGATTTGGTTATTATTCCGATCGCGCTATATCGATACAATCAAATATATTAACAGTTTTGACATTGAGAAGTAGGGGGAAGCAACATGGCAGATAAACAAAATGTAAGGGATTACTGCACCCTTGCCAAAACGATATATGATGGGGTGGGTGGAGAAGAGAATATACAGTCCTTGACTCACTGCATGACCAGACTTCGTTTTGTACTTAGAGATGAAAGCGTGGCCGCAACAGAGAAACTGAAGAAAACCGAAGGTGTACTAAATGTATTGCAGTCTGGAGGACAATATCAGGTTATTGTGGGGACGCATGTAGAGCATGTATTTAATGCTGTGGAGAATGTTAGGGGTTCGAAGGGAGAAGCTGCACCTCGTCAGAACGAGAATAATGAAAAGAGCGAGCAACCGGAACAAAATGAGAAAAAAGGATTGTCTCTGTTACTAGATACGATCTCAAGCATATTCCTACCGATTATGGCAGGTATGATGGGTGCCGGTATCCTCAAAGGAATACTTGTTATGTGCACCACCTTGGGTTGGATGTCAGCAGAGAGTGGTACGTATGCCGTTCTGTATGCTGCTGCCGATGCATTCTTTTATTTCCTTCCAGTGATATTGGCGGTTACTTCTGCTAAAAAATTCGGAGCTAACCAATCGGTCGCATTGGCGATTGCAGGTGCATTCCTGTATCCAAACTTAGTAGCTCTACAAGCGGCAGGAAGCTCCATTTCCTTCATAGGTATTCCAGTCAAACTCATTAACTATGGATCATCCGTTATTCCAGTGATAGCGGCAGTATATATCTTATCTAAGCTAGAGAAGTTTTTGAACAAAATTATGCCTCAGTTGGTTAAAGGTATTTTCGTGCCTGTATTGTGTATTGCCATTATGGTACCGGCTTCATTGATTGTTATTGGGCCATTGACAAGTCTGCTAGGTGATTCGGTGGCAGCCGGATACACAGCGTTATATGAATTTATGCCAGCTGTGGCAGGTCTGATCTTGGCTGTATTATGGCCAATCCTAGTGATTTTCGGCGCACACTGGGGACTCGTGCCAATTGTTATGAACAATTTTGCGGTCTATGGCTACGATACGTTGCTTCCGGTTACAATCGGTACCAACTTTGCAATGGGTGGAGCGGCTCTCGCTGTATTCTTGAAAACGAAGAATAGAACATTGAAGGAATTTGCAGGATCATCTTCATTCTCAGCGATCGTCGGAGGCGTAACCGAACCTGCCATCTATGGCGTCAATCTGAAGTACAAAAAACCTTTCTATATTGCTTGCGCTAGCATTGGACTAGGAGGCATTATTGTAGGTCTGGCTTCTGCCCAGTATCCTGCGATGTTCACGGTATCAGCGTTGACCCTTCCGGCTATCGCTGTCCTGAAAGGTGGCATCTCCATGCTGATTGCCGCAATCGTTGGCTTTGTTGGAGCATTCGCTGGAACATACCTCTTTGGCTACAACGACCGGATGCTTGATGAAAACTAAAGATATGGGGAACACAAAAAAATGAATAATACGCAATTACTGAATTTATTAAATACACTCACCATAGAAGAAAAGATAGGACAACTTATTCAGCTTTCCGGAGACTTCTTCAACGCAGGAGCAATGGCAGTGGGGCCGATGGAGAAGCTGGGAATCACGCAAGAGATGGTTCAACTGACTGGGTCTGTACTCAATGTATTAGGGGCAGAGAAGGTTACTACCATACAACGCGATTATATGGAAAAAAGTCGTCACAAGATTCCTTTATTATTTATGGCTGATATCGTATATGGTTACAAAACGGTTTTTCCCATCCCACTGGCATTAGGGAGTAGTTGGAATCCTGAGCTTGTGAAATGGTGTAATCGTCTTACAGCAAAGGAAGCATGCGCAGCAGGTGCGCATGTAACCTTTGCACCAATGGTAGATGTGGTTCGTGATGCTAGATGGGGACGGAGCATGGAGTCTACTGGAGAAGATACTTATTTGAATAGTGTATTTGCCAAGGCCATGGTAGAAGGATTTCAAGGTGATTTTACACCTGGCGAGAGCTTAGCTTCCTGTGTGAAACACTATGCTGCGTATGGGGCTCCTGAAGGTGGACGTGACTATAACACAGTAGATATGTCCGAAAGAAGGCTCCGTGAAGAGTATCTACCGCCATATAAAGCCGCGGTAGATGCAGGCTGTGAATTGGTTATGACCTCCTTTAACACCGTTGACGAGATTCCAGCTACCGCGAATCAATGGTTAATGGACGAAGTGTTACGCCAGGAATGGGGCTTCGATGGGGTTTTGATCACAGATTATGCAGCCATATCTGAACTCATTGCCCATGGTGTAGCTGAGAACGAGAAGCACGCTGCCAGACTAGCGATGGAGGCTAGCGTTGATATTGATATGAAGACATCCTGTTATGCCAACCAGCTTAAGCCTTTGCTGGAGGACGGAGCAATTAGTCAACAGAAGCTAGATGAAGCTGTTCTCCGTGTATTGAGATTGAAAAATAAGCTAGGATTGTTCGAAGATCCCTTCAGAGGTGCCAGCATAGCGAAAGAACAAGAACTGAAGGAAAGTTACGAAAGCAAAAGCTTGTCCAGAAAAGCAGCAACCGAATCTCTTGTCTTGCTTCAGAATTCGAAGAACACATTACCACTCACTAAAGCAACTAAAGTGGCTCTAATCGGGCCGTATGCGAATAGTCAGGAATTAAATGGATTATGGGCGGTGTATGGAGACAAAAGTCAGGTCATTACGGTGAAAAAGGCTTTTGAAGAAATCATGCCATCGGATTGCTTCAAGTATACACAAGGATGTGCCTTACTAGAGAGTTTGGATGGACTTGGCGATTTTGGTTTCTTTGCCTCCGAAGCAAATGCACTGAATACCGACGAGGCTAGAGAAGCGGAAAAAAACAAGGCTATCGAACTTGCAAAATGGGCTGATGTTGTCATTTTTGCGATGGGAGAACATACCTTGCAAAGCGGTGAGGCGGGAAGCAGAACCGATCTAACTTTGCCTAAAATTCAAACCGATTTTATGAACGAAGTGCTGCCATGGGTTAAACGTTCCGTACTTCTGCTCTTCAACGGTAGACCTTTAGTACTCACGGACATCAAAGATCGAGTAGATGCCATACTTGAATGCTGGTTCCCGGGTACAGAAGGCGGACATGCTATTGTGGATTTGGTCATGGGGCATGTGAATCCATCGGGCCGATTAACGATGAGTTTTCCCTATACCGTAGGTCAGGTTCCAGTCTATTACAACGGATTTAACACGGGAAGACCGCCAAAAAGCTCTACACACAGCCTTCGCTTTACTTCGCGTTATTTGGACAGTCCGAATGAACCGTTATATCCTTTTGGGTTCGGCTTGTCATATCACGTTGCGGAGTATACTAACTTGAAGCTAAGTCATGCGAATATGCGAGCCGGTCAAGAAATTGAAGCTACGATTGAGGTTCACAACACGAGTGATGTTGAGGGAGAAGAAGTGGTTCAGCTCTACATTCGCGATCTTGTAGGGAGTGTCGTGCGACCGATCAAGGAATTGCGAGGCTTTCAGAAGATTCATCTGCTCCCTAGCGAGACCAAACAGATCAGCTTTAAAATCACAGAAGAACTGCTGAAATTCCATACCAAAAGTATGAGGTATGAGGCAGAACCGGGTTATTTTGAAGTTTATATTGGCAATAGCTCGGACAGTAACATGTGTGCTCAATTTCGATTAGAATAGAGGCAATCTGAAGAAGCAGGGTTTTGTGACGATAACAAAACGACTGCTTCTTCGTTTATCGTATTTCATTATATACAAATTGAACTAAAGCATTTTATAATCGTAAAAGCACGAACGAAATAGGTTTTTTTACATCGTAGTTCGTTTTGTAATTCATCATGAAAGGAGAAACTGGCTATGACTCCACAAGACTTAGATACATCTTTGCGTGCATTGACCCCAAGTGAAGAGTTGTATCGTCAGGGCATTCCTTCTCCTAAACCGCTTGAGTTTCTATATATGTTCAAAGATCGTAAGCGAGTTGCCAAGCTATTAATTAAGGATCATACCGAGTTATTTACGATTTCGCCAGACATCGTTGTGAAGAAGCACTCGCGCTTTCAGTCCTATCCCTTACATTTTCACGACTGGATTGAAATCAACTATATGTATGATGGATCTTGCACTCAGATTATTAACAACAATATTTACTCTTTACAAAAGGGGCAGATTCTACTTGTAGATTCGGACACTGTCCATCGGATCGAACCCCTTGGAGAGTCGGATATCCTGATCAATATTATTATTCGTAAAGAATATTTCAACAGTAATTTTTTTAATCGAATCTCAGCAGATAGTCCATTGTCTAGCTTTTTTATCAATTCCATAACTGAAGGCAATGCGCATGACAGTTTTATTCTGTTTCCCTCGGAGAATAGTAGAAGACTCCCCGTGTTTATGAACGAGTTTTTCTGCGAATGGTTCGACCCATGCTCTCGTTCTGGCGAGATGCTGGACTCTCTTTTCTCATTAATTATGATGGAGCTGATCCATGTCTACGAGAACGATTCGGATAAGCAGGACAATCGCCTAAAGAAAAGTCCCATTGTGCTGATCTTGCGTTATATTGAAGAGAATTACAAAAACTGTACGTTAAGTTCGACTGCAGCCCATTTCAATATCAATGCCAACTATCTCTCCTCACAACTGAAAAAGCATACAGGCATGTCGTTCATGGGACTGCTTCATCAACAGAAGATCCGTTTTGCCAAAACGCTACTGATTAGCAGTAATATGAGCGTCACGGAAGTAGCTAATTATGTGGGTTACGAGAATGTTAGTTTCTTCTATAAGAAATTCAACTCTATATGCGGGTGTTCGCCGAAGGAATATCGCACTATATAATGGAAGCAATCTTTTATAAAAGGAAGTGTGTAACATTGAGTCGTGAAAATAACATCATTATTTCACCATTAAATAATGACTTCATAGAGGATATCAATACGACAAATGATTATTTTGAGTTATATGGTAGAGTTGTCCCCAGCTTCCAATCAGGAAAATGGTCTTATACAGAAGTTCTTTTTGACGAAGCCAGAGAAATACGTTTTCCAGATGAGAAGCTCGATTGGAGCCAATATATAAACCAAGACGATAAAGCTTTGTTTTTAGCTTATATGGACAATACTTGTATAGGACAAATTAGAATTATTAAGGATTGGAATCGCTTTTGTTATATTGAAAACATTGCTACCAAAAAAGATTATAGAGGCAGTGGAGTCGGAAAGTTGCTCTTCAATCAAGCAGAAGAGTGGGCAAAAGAAAGAAAACTGATAGGCATGTCCTTAGAAGCACAAGATGATAATCTTGGAGCATGCCGATTTTATGTGAAACAAGGATTCATACTCGGTGGAGTTGACACACTTAAGCAGTCCTATACTCCTAATATTGAAACCACGTTATACTGGTATAAGTTGTTCCAGTAACAGGAGCTTTAGCGGAATAAGCAATACAGTCGTTCCAACATCGGAATGGCTGTTTTTTTATATGTTTCTTCTTGAAATCCATTACCTTGTATAAGAAATGTTATCGCATTGTAATTTTTTTGAAGATGTGTTGTGAGAGCTTATTCCTATATGTTAGCATCCCATATAGACATGAAATAAGTAGAGAAAGAGTGATTAACCCAACCATGAACGAGCGACGTTTATTTACATCGTTACTTGAGATCTTGTGGGTATCGACGAAGTTAGGTTTTACGTCATTTGGTGGGCCTGTTGCTCACTTAGGTTACTTTCATGAAGAATATGTCCGAAAACGAAAATGGATGGACGAAAAGAGTTATGCTGACCTCGTTGCTTTGTGCCAATTCTTGCCCGGACCTGCCAGTAGCCAAGTGGGGATTGGGATGGGGGTTATGCGAGCTGGCGTGTTGGGAGGCATTGTTTCATTCCTGGGTTTCACCTTACCCTCTGTCTTTGTGTTAATTCTATTTGCCGTGATCCTCCAAGGTGTGGATGTTAGCGGTGCCGGTTGGATTCATGGGTTGAAAATTGTTGCTGTTGCCGTCGTTGCACACGCGATCATAGGAATGGCACAGAAATTAACTCCGGATCTAAGAAGAAAAGCCATTGCCTTACTCGCTATGGTCATTACCTTATTGTGGCAAACCGCATATTCTCAAGTCGTAATGATTGTTGGCGCGGCAATTATGGGTTTCCTATTATACCGGGATCATATTCAACATGAAGTGGAGTCAGAGGATCAGGTTCGTTTTCCGGTTAAACGTAGTATTGCAGTAGTCTGTTTAGTGTCATTTATAGGCTTATTAATTCTACTTCCTATTCTAAGAGAAATAACTTCCATGCAATGGATTGCGATGTTTGACAGCTTCTACCGTTCTGGCTCTCTCGTATTTGGTGGAGGGCACGTTGTCCTACCCTTACTTGAACGTGAATTTGTATCCACCGGCTGGCTCAGCGAAGAGGCATTTCTCGCAGGATATGGGGCAACTCAAGCCGTTCCCGGACCGTTATTTACCTTTGCTTCTTATCTAGGTGCAGTGATGTATGGATGGGGTGGAGGCCTATTAGCAACCTTTGCAATTTTCCTACCTGCATTCTTATTAATCGTAGGAACCCTTCCTTTCTGGGATGTAATGCGTCGTAATCCCAAAGCCAAAGCGGCTTTTATGGGCGTAAACGCAGCGGTAGTCGGCATCTTAATTGCTGCATTTTATCAGCCCATATGGACGAGTACAATTGTGAATCCGCTTGATTTTGCGTTTGCAGCAATCTTATTTAGCATGTTAGTCTACTGGAAGTTGCCACCATGGCTGATCGTGTTGACAGGCGCAATTGGCGGAGCTCTGATTTCTTTACTCTAGGTATTGGTACAAGTTTAAGTCTCCCGTTGTATGTGGATCAGATGGTATACTTGAGGGAGATTTTACAAGTAACTTGATCTGAAAGTAAGGGAGCCGATCTGCGAATCTGTAAGTACGGTGATCAAGGCGATATTGAAATGTTAGAAGAACGTCTTCGAATTTGAAAAGGTAAAATAAAAAGAGAAGGTAAACCTTATTGAGGTTTCCTTCTCTTTATTGTTAGCTACCCATTAGTGTTTAACACGCAGCATTTTTTCTTGTTCAACAAAGAAGTTATACAACGCGCCGTATAGGTTAGCGTCACTTCGGAAAGTACATGGTGTAATGATCGGATGAGCCATATGAAGTGGATTGATCCGTTTAATCTTTTCTATAGCCTGCTGAAGCCTTTCAATGAGTAATGGTTGAGCACTAATGCCGCCACCAATGGCGAATAATTCTGGATCAAGAATATACTGAAGGTTCATAATTTGCGCAGCTACCATAAGACAGTACTCATCGAACACTTGGTTGGCTTCTAGATCGCCTGCATTAATCATATTGAAGACCGCTTCACCGTCTGATGGATCTTCCAGTTGTTTCATTTCACCTATCTTCTGAACCATGGCTACAGCTGAGCAGTCTAGGCCGAAGAAATTCGCCTCACCCGTTATAGAGTTCACATGACTCATCACATAGCTAACTTCCCCGGCAGATAAGTTGACTCCGCGCATAAGCTTCCCATCTACAATAATGCCGGCACCTACAGCAGTGCCCAGTACCATAACGATTGAGCTTTGGGCATGCTTCACACTACCTAACCACAACTCAGCGAGTGCAGCACATTTTCCATCATTCTCAATCGAAACCTCTTTACCGTAGCGATCACGAATCAATTGGGCTAGATTGACTTCATGTAAGAAAGGGAAAGACCCGCCGTGATATATCACGCCAGTGCTAACGTCAACTGTTCCGGGACAGCTTATAGCAATACCTTTGATATCAGAAAGATCCTGTTTATCTATAATCGCGTATAGCCCAGTTAACATCTCCTGTAGACTTGCCTTCCCTACGGGTGATTTATCTTTGTAGCTGATTTCCCCGCCTGAATCCATCAAAGCATATTTCACAAATGTACCACCAATATCAATAACCAAATACATATTACCTTCTCCTAAACATAAAATTCATCTATCTTAGATTCCTATTTAAAGTAGCTTTTGTCGTGCATAACTGCAAATAACTTGCGTTTCATTATTCAGGAAAATCAATATAACTACGACGATCAGAACCCGTATATATGGTTTGGGTCGCAACACGATATTCCTTCATAGATGCCCATGGCCCTTTGGCATTCGCGTGAACATGATAGGCAGGAAAGTTAGAAGAGGAAACTTCTGCCCTAATAAACGAACCAGGTTGAACCTCCCAAGCCGTTGGCCACATTTCAATAATGACTTGAACGGGTTGATTCGGAGTGTAACTCATCGGAGTATCGCTGTTATTTCGGTAACTTAAAGAAGTAATACCATCCACAATGTTAAAACTGCGACCATCAGGGAATACTTCGCAAATTTTCACGCTAAACGCAGTATCCTCCACATCGCTGCTAACTTCCAAGCTCACCTTGATCCCACCCGTAATCGATTTCCCTTTTTCCAACACGGGAGAGTCGAATTGGATAATATCCTGACGCTCTGGATACTTGGGTTGGGATAGACTGCCATGCGGTGCCCCGTTGAATGAAGGCATAATCCAAGCAAGTAGAGCACTTCCACCATGGGTGGGGATAGGTGAATTTGGATCATACACGTATTGTACAGGAGAAGAAACGGATGGTGTCTCCGTTAGCTTTTTCTCCAAGTCATTCACGAAATACAAACGCCATGGCTTAGCCTCATTCACTGTCGTATCCCGTTCCTCCCAGCATGAAGAACCGATCCGGTAATAGGAGACAGGAGGAAATGTATATTCCTGCCCTTTAAGATGCATATCAAACCATTCCAGAGCAGCTTTAATCCGAAAGGAACCTAGCAGATTAGAATCAGGATAAGCACGTTCACCAGGTGAATTCCCGACATGATCCCAAGGGCCAACAACAAATCTACTCTTCTTCTTAACTGGTTCAGGAAGCAGTTCATAGCCTTTGAAGGCTCCTTCTAGATGATGGTCAAACCAGCCTTCTACCATGAAGACTGGAATATCGATTTTGGTGGGCATACGGAGTAGATCAGACCATAATCCTTGTTGCCAATACGCTGAATTTCGATCTGTCTCAGAAATATAGCTCTGGTAAAAAGGCATCTTCCTACCAAAGAGCTTCTCATCAGCTTGTTCATGAGGTATAACGTGCAATGCCTCTTGATATAGCTTACCTGGATCTGAGGACGTTTCGATTCCAGAATTGGCAAAAGCCCAAGACGTATAGATGTCATGACGGAACATGCCATTCATATACATCTGTCCATACCGATCCACACCGAAGAGATCCAAGAAGACGGTTTTCACTTCCTTAGGAAAAGAATCAGCGATAATCCATGTAGTGAACGAACAGTAGGATTGACCAAAGAGTGCTATGTTTCCATTTTGGAAACTTTGTTTAACCAGCCAATCCAATGTATCAATGCCATCTTCACGTTCATTCACAAAAGGAGACCAGTCTCCCTCAGAAAGACCGGTTCCTCTACAGGATTGAATAACTAGAACATAGCCATGCTTTACAAAATGAGTGTAGCTAGCTTCAAGAATGGCTTGATTGTTGGGATAAGGGTTACGAACCAAAATGCAAGGCCACGACTCACCGTGGTTCGGCAGATAAACTTGGGTATGGAGATGAACACCATCTCGCATAGGCACCATTATTTCGCTTACACCATGGATGTCGAACTCGCCCGCAGCGTTTTCCTGTTCTATAGTTGAAGCTATACCTTCGAATTGGGGTTGAATGTGGAATGCTTTCATCGTCTAACACCTTCCTATAACGTAATTCATTATATCGTTTTCATTTTATTGCTCAATTTAATTGCAGAGATTAGACAAAGGAATCCGATCACATAAGTAGTGACATTTAAGATCAACGAAGCAGAGTAGGAACTTGTTTGATCAAAGATGGAACCGTGTACATATACGGAAATCGCGTTTGAAAATGCGCCGAACATGAGAATAATGGAGAGAATCTGACTGTAATCTTTCGTTCCAAAAGATCCTCGAATTAACAAAGGAATTGCAGTTAGTACGATTGCTTGTCCCATACCGCTAAAGAATCCAGAACCATTTAGGAATAGTGTGTCGTTGAACACTCCTGTACTATACCATCCAGAAGCTCCAACAATCGTAAAGATAAGCAGAACAACCGTGGGTTTAACATGGTCTAGCATGAAACCCATCAACAATTTGCCTGCTGCAGCTCCAATGAGAAGGGCAGACATTACACTTGCGCCCACTTGTAAGCTGAAGTTAAGACTTTGAATTAGTGCCGGGACATGCTGTGCCAAGGATCCTGCGGATTGGAAACAAATAATGGCTATGATAAAACAGTAGAACATGGGCGTACGAATTGCATCTTTCATCGTGAACCCTTTCAAGACGGCAGCTTGTGGTGCTTGACCCGATGCAGTGGTTGCAACAGTGCTCTCTGCACCATATGGAAGCATCCCATTTTCCGGTTTGAATTTCATAAGAAGAGCAACCGGTAAAAGCACAACAAGGCAGATCACACCAACGATGATGTATGTGGTTCTCCAGCCATATTCCAGAATGAAGTGGCTGATCAACGGATTAAAGAACGAGCCGCCTACCGCGGTTAACGCACCTGTGATACCGAATAACATCCCCAATTTCTTTTCGAACCAGTTTCCGAGCAAAATAGGAATGGATATCACGATGGATATATTCTGAACGACACCTAAGATCACCTTGATACCATAGAACGGACCGATGGTCTGAATGAAAGAGCAAGCAATGAAGCAGAGTCCGGTTAGTCCAAAGGAGAGGCTGAGTAAAAGTTTAGTGTTGATCCTCTTAAAAACCGTACCCGCAAATAATAATGATACGGCACCTGCAATACCATTGAAAGTAGCATTGAGAGCGATTTCAGCACGTGTCAAATTTAAGTCCTCGCTCATTCCGCCCCAAAATAAACCAGCGGTGTTGATGGTTAAGCCAAAACCAACAAACGAGATAATGCAGCAACCGATAAAAATAATCCAAGCGTAATGAAGTTTCATACTTTTCCCCCTGATGTTATTCATCCGTCGATGATCATTCCACTATACGGAACGTCATTCCACTATTTTGGAATAAAAAAATCATTCCGAATAGTGGAATGTTATTCTTGAATGTGGAACGGATGTGTTATATGATTGGAATCATAGCACACGCTTACATTATAATCAAGATAGGATCGTAAATGAAGAAGGGTGCAATTTAATGACAAACAAATCAAACGTAACTTTAAAAACATTAACGATTATGAAGGCTTTTATTGATCAACAGGCAGTATGGGGTGTTAATGATCTAGCGCGTTATTTAAATAGCCCACCTAGTTCCATTCACCGCATCTTGAAGACATTAAGAGAAGAGAACATTTTACACATCATTCCGGAGACCAATAAATATACGATTGGAAACGAGTGGGTTAGGCTTTCTTCCTTTATCAGCGCTAACTTCGGATTAAAATCCGTGGCTGAACCCTATCTGAAGAAGTTATCTCAAGACGTCGGACAATCGGTATATTTGGCACAGTACCAGGAGCAATATCGGAAGTTATCCTTTATTCTGGGCATTCATAGCTCCAATATACTTCAATACCGTTTAGAATTAGGTGTTCTTCAACCGATTCATATTGGTGCGAGTGGAAAGGCGATTTTGGCCTTTTTGTCCGATGAGAAGATTGGAGAGGTTCTTGAACAAGAAGAAGTTCAACCCACGGATGTACAGCATATCTGGTCTGATGTGGAGAAAATAAGAAGTGTGGGATTTTCATATACCTTCAGTGAACGCAAGAATGAATCTATCGGTTTCGGTGCACCTATATTTGATGCAACGAATCAGGTTGTGGGGAGTATCATCTGTGCCATTCCACTGAGCCTCTATAAGGAGGAAAATAAACAAGGAACCATTGATAAAATCTTAGAGACCGCTAGAGAAATCTCTTACCACCTTGGTTTGAATCACCCTTCTGGAGCTGCTAAACAGGATAAATAACTTATAAATTTTGGGATACGGTATCTTACCAAGTATTTAACCTAGAATCTAACTGGTGCAAAAAAGGAGCAATCTGCTAGCCAGCAGACTGCTCCTTTTCACTTTGCATTTTAACTGTTACTAATGTCTAGAGAGCAAGTACATATTTTTAAAGTATTGGGAGCAGTTTGGCAATTACGCCTGATCTAAATCTGAGTTTTGTAAGTAATTCGTTCCCCAATTCTGCAATTCCATTAGGATCGGCACCAAACTTCTGCCCGTATCTGTTAGCATATATTCAACTTTAGGTGGAACCTCAGGATGGATGATCCGGCGGATCAGACGATCTTCCTCAAGCTCACGCAATTGTCGTGTTAGTGTTCGAGGGGTAATGGTTGAAAGTGTTTTTTGAAGTTCATTAAATCGTTTCGACTTATCGGAGATCAAGTGATACAAGATCAAAATTTTCCATTTACCTCCGATTAAATTAATACTAGCCTCGACTGGACATCGGTCATCAGAAGCGTCAACGTGATGTTTCATTTCGTCCCTCCTTAAGTATCTTATGGGATACTTAATATCTCAAATGTGCGTACTTATGCGTTCTAATCTGATTTGCTATATTGATAGTATCATTAGAAAGTCTAATGGTTCAATCTAATTTGACCACAAAGGGGACTCACCATAATGAAACAAGATCATCTTTATTTAGTATATGGCGCATCGGGAGCACAAGGCGGAGCGGTAGCGAATCGTTTACTCGCAAGTGGCAAGAAGGTAAGATGCATTACACGTAACCCTGAAGCAGCAGATCTGCTACAGAGTAAAGGGATTGAAGCTGTAGTAGGCGACATGTCGGATACTAAAGTTCTGGCTCAGGCTCATGAAGGCGTGGATCGTGTGTTCTTAAACATTCCGGTTGAGTTTGATACAGTCAAAGTCCAAATGTATATAGATCATGCCATCGAAGCAGCGGTTAACGCAAAAGTAGAATTACTTGTTGTAAACACCGGAGGATTTGTCCCTCAACATGATATAACGAATACATTAGCCGTAGAACTTAATCGGCAATTAATTGAAGATGTTAAGAAAAGTGGGCTGCCTTACATCATTGTAGAGCCTATCGTTTATCTGGAGAACTTCATGATCCCTGGCGTGCTAAACGAAGGAGTATTGGCTTATCCCGTACCTGCAGATCAAAAAATAAGCTGGATTAGCTTAGATGATGCTGCGCAGTATCATGTGTATGCATTGACTCATCCTGAATTAGCGGGAAGCATTTACGCTGCTCCGGGTCTCAAAGGCTACACAGGGAATGAAATTGCAGCGAAATTTAGCGAAGTGCTTGGTCAAGAGATTCAATTTGTTTCCTTGCCTTTTGAACACTTTGAGGCAGCGATTAGTCCGATGTTAGGATCACAAAATGCAGAAGGACTGAAGGGGCTTTATCAATGGATAAGCAGCAATATTGACAAGCTTCCTACCTTTAACGAAGTAGATGAAAACCTACAAAACAATGTGAACCTTTCCACTATATCGGACTGGATTCGTGTTTCCTTTTTGAATAATTAGTAATAGTGATTGAAACGAAATAAGATTGACCTGCTTGTAGATCACATAGTCATGCTTGAATTAGCGTGGTTTATGATGATGTACGAGTGGGTCTTTTTTTTAGCAGATGAATCTACCTTGTCAGTGAAATCATCCGAACTTTCGAATTAATGAACAGTTTGAATAGGTGTGTTGTCTAATCGACGGATCAAGAACAATTAACGATTGAACCAAATTCAAATTTGATTATGATATACATATGTTGATTAATCAAACAAGATTGATTATTAGTTAAATGAGGAAGAGTACTTTTGAGTCAAATGATGAGTGTTCGGTATTCATGAAATGCTTCTGGGGTATATCATGATATCAGTTATAGGTATTTGAAATATAAGAAATTTTTCATAAAATAGAGATAAAGGAGGAACGTTATTCGGCTGTACAGCAACGAATTCATAACAAGATACTTCAATCATACATGCTGATCACTTTGTTTAGTTTTGAAGGTTGATGTCTCTTATAATGAGTACTTTAGCTGGGGGAGAGGAACTCAGCTCGGTTTTGAGCTGCCATTTTTGAAAACAATTGAAATGTTACAAATTATTTTCATGATATTTCACCGTTTTGGATAGAAAGGTTGGCTTATTGCCTGAATTAACAACTTAACAATAACGACAGGAGAGGTTTTTTTGCTTAAAAATAATAAATTATTAATATTCATACTTACCGTAGGTGTTTTTGGGATACTGAACACGGAAATGGGGGTGATAGGGATATTACCTACCATTGCTGAGAACTTTGGTGTAAGTGTTACCCAAGCTGGCTTGCTTGTAAGCTTATTTGCACTAGGTATTGCTGTCTCGGGACCTATTCTACCGTTAGTATTCTCGGGTATGAACCGCAGAAACGTGATGTTACTTGTATTAGGTATTTTCGTGATTGGAAATGTAGTGTCTGTATTCACTTCTAGCTTCACATTGTTGCTGATCGCCCGGATTATCCCGGCTCTATTTCACCCAATCTATATGTCACTGGCGTTTACCGTTGCAGGATCATCTGTAAGTCAAGAAGAAGCACCAAAAGCGGTAGCCAAAGTATTTATTGGCGTTTCAGCCGGCATGGTAGCTGGTGTACCTATCGTAAGTTTTATTGATACAGCGTTCTCTTATGAAATGGCCATGACGTTTATCGCAGTCGTAAATATTATTGTGTTTGTGGCCACATTGATATTTGTACCTTCTATGCCTGTGAAGGAAAAACAATCGTATGGTTCTCAATTCTCGGTGCTGAGAAGACCAGTATTGTGGGTTTCGATGTTCGCGGTGTTGTCGCTAAATGCATCTGTATTTGGAGTGTACAGTTATGTATCCGAATATTTATACACAGTGACTCAGATGACGCCACAATGGACTAGCACAACGCTGTTACTATTTGGTGGCGCTAATATGCTGGGGAATATTATTGCAGGTAAAGTACTGACGGATTATCCCGCCAAGTCAATTTTGTTGTTCCCCCTCTTGTTAGGTGTAGTTTACATCGTGCTTTTCACGATTGGTGAGTATCAAGTACCTGTAATGCTGCTGACCATTGTATGGGGAATCTTGGCTGGAGGAATTATGGCGAATGTGAATCAATACCTGATCTCATCCGTGGCGCTTGAGGCACCTGACTTTGCGAATGGATTATTTGTAACATCATGTAATGTGGGCACCACTGTGGGATCAGCTCTTGGTGGCGTGTTAATCTCCACGGTGGGTGTTAAATACGTCATATTGGTCGGTATCCTGAGCGTTGTATTAGGTTTGGCTATGATTGTAATTAGAAGTACCTTGAAGAGCTCGGCCGCGCAAACATCGGCTTCCATATAACAGTGAACCACCTCGCCTTCACGCGAGTTCTGACGGGGTGGTTGTTCTACGTTGTGCTGCGCATTAAGATTCGGAGAAGCTTGACTGAATTTCTTCCAGAAATTGTTCAGCGGCAGCAGAGAATAGTTGATGTTTTTTCCACACAATATTTAAACCAGATTCAAGCTTCGGCGTTAACGGTCTAAAGCATAGATTACTGTCGGAAGAGGTGTTCACAATCTTATGTAGTGTTATGGCATAACCGACACCTTCTTCAACCATAATCGCTGCATTATACGCAAGATTAAACGTGGTGACCACAATCAGCTTATCGAAATGTTCACCAAACCAGTTACGAAATTCATTGGTGGTAAAGGTCTGTTTCATCGCCTGACGCGAGCAGATGAGAGGCAGATCCAGTAGGTCTTCCACTTGGATACTCGATTTCTCAGCCAGAGGGCTGTCTTTTCTCATGACTACACCCCAGACATCCTTGGCCGGAATATTGACGTAATTGTATTTAGATAGATCAGCCGGTTGAATTAAGATTCCAAAGTCGATTAAACCTTTATCTAGTCTCTCGGTAACATCTTCTTCATTTCCGCTATAGAGATGGTATCGAATCTCGGGATAGGATGCTTGTATCTTTCGCACGATCCGGGCAATCTGCTTCATTGCATCAGTCTCACCGCCGCCAATATAGACGTCTCCACGAATTGTTTCTTCCATGGAATGAAATTCGGACTCCAGCTTTTCCATCATTTCGACGATTTCTTCGGCTCTTTTGCGGAGTAGCTGCCCCTCCTCAGTAAGAAGGATACTGTGACTACTTCTGACAAAGAGTTTCTTTCCCAGTTGTAGCTCAAGCTCCTTGATCTGTCTGGAGAGTGTAGGCTGTGTCAGGTGAAGCAGTGTCGCTGCCTTAGTCATATTGCCTTCTCTAGCGATGGCTAGAAAATAGCGTAGTACTCGAATGTCCATAGTGTTCTCCTTTGGGTGACTTAATGGCATGTACCCAGATTATCTTAACTGGATTTTCTGCGAATACTTCATATCGATAGAGATAATGAACAACTCCAATGGATCTGTTAATAAATCGACAAATCGCAATGCTTTAACTATTGAATATGAATTTCTAACTTAAATAATAATAGACGTGAGTTGATTAAACAAATGAAATTGAATTCATTCATTATAAGTGACGCATCTTAAGTTGATGCAAGCAAGTAAGAATCATCTAGAAAAGGAGAATATACGATGTACAAAGAAACGTTCCAATTATCCAACGGCTTATCCATTCCTCAATTAGGGCTCGGGACTTGGTTACTTACTGATGAGCAAGCTCAGCAGGCTGTACATGACGCAATTTCAATCGGGTATCGTCATATTGATACAGCTCAGGCATATAACAATGAGACGGGTGTAGGGGAAGGCATTCGTGCCTCTGGTGTCGCAAGAGAAGAGCTATTCATTACAACGAAAATTATAGCTGAAGCCAAAACCTATGATAAAGCTATGCATTCAATCGATGAATCCTTAGCCAAAATGGGACTCGATTACCTTGATCTCATGATTATTCATAGCCCGCAGCCGTGGAAGGAATTCCGTGAACAAAAGCGTTATTTTGATGAGAATAGAGACGTGTGGAGAGCATTAGAGGACGCATATCAAGCAGGCAAAGTAAAAGCGATCGGCCTCTCTAACTTTCTTCAGGATGATATCGAGAATATTCTTGCCAGCTGTAAGATCAAGCCTATGGTTAACCAAATCTTAGCGCATGTAAGTAACACACCACTGGAGCTTATTGAATTCTGTCAGCAACATGACATCCTGGTCGAAGCGTATTCTCCGATTGCCCACGGGGCCGTTCTTCATCATCCAGAGGTCAAAGTCATATCTGAAAAGTACGGCGTATCTGTTGCGCAGCTCTGCCTACGTTACTGTATCCAGCTTGGTTTAGTTGTAATCCCGAAGACAGCTAACCCAGATCATATGAGAATGAACGTCGAGCTTGATTTTATAATCAGTAATGAGGATATGGAAAATCTTAAACATGTAGCACACATTCAAGACTATGGTGAGCATAGTTACTTCCCTGTATTCAGTGGGAAATGAAAGTCGTTTTATTAATTATCGTATACAATAAAAGTGATTATTTCCAAGCCGCTACCACGCGGCTTTTTTGGTTTGAGTCAGCATTACGACCTGAAATAATTAATATTCAGAATTAATTTTATGTATTATAAACATTTTTGTATAATGAATATGCCACTACAGAATGTAAAAGATGTTTATGGTTATAGTGTAATTACACTTATCGTGTTATTTTGGTAGCTGGAGCAGAAGCAACTGTGGATTCGATCATAAACTTCTTCATATGAATTGCGATGAGCGCGGCATATTTATTGATAAAATTTCATACTGAAATATGAGGGAATACAGTTGTTGCTATACATGTACACAGCATGCTTAAAGTCTTATCTAAAAACCAGTCAGTAGTAGGGAGAACGTTAAATGGACATTTTTGAAAATGTAATACCTAGAGAAAAGCTTAGATCAAATGAACCTTTGAAAGACCACACTTATGTAAAAGTAGGTGGTTATGCGGATACACTGATCCATCCAACAACGACAGAAGAAATCGTAAACGTTGTACAAATTGCCAAATCACATCAGATCCCCCTCACGATTATTGGAAAAGGGTCGAATGTAATCATAAAAGATAAGGGCATTCGAGGCGTAACCATGTCTTTGAGTCATTTTGATCAAATTAAAGTGCACGAGGACACCATTATTGCTCAAAGTGGTGCCAATATTATCGATGTCTCACGAGCTGCATTGGATCACGGCTTCACCGGTCTAGAGTTTGCATGTGGAATCCCTGGTAGTACAGGGGGCGCCATATATATGAATGCAGGTGCTTATGGTGGTCAGGTGGATGATGTTGTCGAAAGTGCAGATGTCATTACGCGAGATGGACAGCGGATGACGATGTCTCGCGTAGATATGAAGCTGAGTTATCGTAACAGTATCTTTAAGGATAATGAATATATTATTCTGGAAGTGACCTTTAGACTCCAGAAGGGTGATAAGGAAGCCATTGCTGCGAAAATGAAGGAACTGACCTTGTTAAGAGAGGCCAAACAACCTCTTGAATATCCTTCTTGTGGTAGCGTGTTTAAACGTCCAGAGGGTCATTTTGTCGGTAAGCTCATTCAAGACTGCAACTTACAAGGAACTCGCATAGGAGGCGCAGAGATTTCATTGAAGCATGCGGGTTTTATTATTAATGCGGATCACGCGACTGCTCAGGATTATCAAGAATTAATTAACTTGATCAAAGAGACAGTTTACGCTAAATTTAATGTCCAATTAGAAACAGAAGTTATCTTTTTAGGGGAGTAAATAATTATTTTCCAAAAAGTGAAAAGAGGAAGTGCGTTTCAACGTATAAATAGGATGTATCCTAGCATCACGCTACGGAGCATCCTTTTTTTGTACTTTTCCAGCATGAAAAGTTAAGATGACTCTTTAGAAAAGATGTGCTAGAATTACTTTTTTACTAATATGGAAAAAGGTAGGGGAAAGCGAATTGAATACATCTCCAACGCGCATCAGGCTCATTGATGGATTGCGTGGTTTTAGTCTGGCGGGCATTCTGATGGCGAATATGCTGGTCTTCCAATACGGGGTATATGGTCAGAATGAACTTCAATTGTTCGGTGTTGAAGGCATAGATCGAGCTGTCTACTCATTGTTAAAGATTGCTGTGGTGGGCAGCTTCATGCCAATTTTTGCATTTATGTTTGGCTTCGGTATGATTAAACTGACAGAAAGCCTGCAATCCCGAGAATTACGACCAAAGTGTCATCTGTCTCGCCGTTTTTTGCTCTTGTTTGGTATCGGATTGTTACATATCAATTATGTCTGGGAAGGAGACATCCTTGCGTTTTACGGTGTACTTGGATTCTTCTTATTAATGTTTCTGAATCGAAAGCCGAAGACATTACTAATCTGGGCGATTATGCTACTGGTTGTAGCTGGTTTATCGGGTCTGCCAGGTTCCAATCCCATGAATCCGCTAGCTAACCCAACCTCGCAGATGGAAACTTATATTATTCAGAGTCAAGAAGTTTTCGGAAGTGGAAGTTATGCAGAGATTAAGGAATTCAGTAACCATGCCGATCCGATTGGCGATGAGTTGAATTCGGCTTCGATTCTCCTGCTTCTGGTGTTTACTCCACTTATGACTGTCCCGATGTTTCTTCTAGGTATGCACGCCGCGAGAATGGGCACTTTTGACGATCCACAAGCTATGCGACAAGTGTACGTCCGTCGCGCTAAGCTGCTCATACCTGTCGGATTGGTGCTTAAAGCCTACAGCGTAATCGTGCAACTCATTCGTGGGGAAGAGGAATGGTTCGCGATCGGAATTGGGGAAGCGATTGGGGGCTCTTTGTTAGCCCTTGGTTATATTTACGCTTTTGCACTATTATATACGAGAGATAGCCGCATGGATCTGCTCAGAAGGTTCGAAGCCGTGGGTCGTCTGTCACTAACAAATTACCTGATGCAGAGCGTCATTTGCACGATGATTTTTTATGGATACGGTATAGGGCTCTTTGGCCGTGCTGGCGTATTTGTGGGTGCGCTTATTGCGCTTGCGGTCTATGGGTTACAATTGTGGATCAGTCCACTTTATCTCAAGAGGTTTCGTAGCGGCCCTGTCGAACACATTTTACGGATATGGACATACCTCTCATGGAAAGGGCAGCCACGAAAGAAGAAAAGCTCTAAGCAGATGACTCTAGATAATGCACCGGGTATGAACTGAATGAATTAAATCTACACGTTATCAAGTGTGAAGATGTACGATTAACAAACTGGAATGCCATAAACTTTAGTAGCCTAAAACCGCTGATCATAATGATCGCGGTTTTTTTTGTTATATGGAACCAAGTTCTTATACCAAGCTAAGGAGAAGATCATCAGATATAGAACTCGTTGAGATTCTGTAGAGTTCCAGTAAGTGATTCCGCTTGCATAAAACTCTGAACTAGGAAACAAGTCTGGGTAGCTAGAACCTAAAATTAATACTCTGTTTAACCCGAGGGAATAAGGTTTACAACTGCAACGTCACATTCAAATTCCCATCCTGTATTCGTTTAGAGTAACTTGACTGTTCCGTCACGCGATCCTGCTGAACAGGGGACAATTCCCTTTTTTGGATCAATTGTTCAGAATCGGTCCAGAATCCAACTGTATAATACCCCTTAAGTCTTTTGATATAAAAATATCAACTAGAGAGGAAGTAAAGAATGAGCAAGAATATGCTAAATGCAAAGAGAGCAGTATCTATGATACTTACCTGTCTATTAGTTCTGGGCGGTATCCCCGGATTTCACACTTGGGGAGGAGAGCGTGCTCACGCAGCCACTGAATCTTGGACAACTTTAGGTTCCCCAGGGATTAGCTCTGGACCAGCCGAATATACTTCACTGGCCTTGGATCCTCAAGATATTCCTTATGTTGCTTTTAAAGATGAAGGAAACCTCAATAAGGCATCGGTCATGAATTTTATTGATGGTGCATGGGAATATGTAGGGGATCCAGGCATCTCAATAGGACAAGCCGCTGAGTTGTCCCTAGCCTTTGATAAGCAAGGTACACCATACCTTGCGTACTCGGACGCAGCCAACAATTATAAGCTGACGGTTAGGAAATTCACGGCTGGTCAATGGCAACCCGTGGGGGGGCAAAACGCTTCGGCTGGTATGGCGGACAATATTCAAATCACCTTCGACTCCCAAGATAACCCTTATGTTTTCTTTAAAGATAGATCGAATTTGAATGTTGCTGTTCCCGTTGTCCTTAAATTTACGAGTGGTGCCTGGGCAACTGTCGGTGGAGCACCTGTAGTAACACACGATACTAATGAAATGGCTCTGGCACTGGATTCTCAGAATACTCCTTATGTTGTCTATAATGATGGAACGGATAATTATCAGATGTCTGTTAAGAAGCTTAATGGTAATGCGTGGGAATACGTAGGCCAAAGAAAGCTTACTACTGGTCAAGCCTCACATTTTTCAATCGCAATCGGATCAGACGATATCCCTTATATTGCTTTTACCAATCAAGATATTTCTTTTAAAAACTCTGTAATCAAGTTTACGGGTACGCAATGGGAGACTGTAGGAACCAGCGGCTTAGCCGCGAATGCTTCCAGAGAAAACATATTGGTTTTTGATTCGGTAGGAACCCTTTATATTGCTTATAGTGAAAACGGGGGCATGTTTGGTGGGGCACGTCCTCAAGCAGCTGTCAGAAAGCTCGTCGGTAATCAATGGCAACCTGTTGGAGGAGGTAACTTCACAGGGCCTAATACTCTTAACCAAGTGCAGAATATTTCGTTTGCTCTGGACTCCAAGGACATTCCATACGGCGCTTACCGGGACCAATCAGCTGGTCAGAAAGCAACCGTGAAGAAACTGGTTACCCAGTATAACGTCAACTACAATGGCAATGGTCATGAGACAGGTAGTGTCCCCCTAGACAATCAGGGCTACTCTACGGTGTCCCCGGTCGTCACAGTTGCTGGAAATACAGGTAATATGGAAAGAGCAGGTTACACTTTCTCACACTGGAATACAGTAGCAGATGGAACGGGCACGAGCTACAATCCTAATGATACGTTCAACATTAACAACGCTGACGTCACACTCTATGCGCAATGGCAAAGTGGGAATTCTGAGGTTACCTTCGTCACGAATGGAGGCACCCCAATCTTGCCTCAGTCGGTCGACCATAATTCTACAGCAACAGAGCCATTGCCACCAAGTAGAGATGGATATAAGTTCTTCGGCTGGTACACGGATATGGAGATGACACAGGCCTATGATTTTCAGACACCTGTGACTAGTAGCATAACGCTTTATGCCAAGTGGCAATCCGAGAATGCTACACTGGCCAGCTTGAATGTAGGTCAAGGTACTCTTGATCCCGGTTTCTCGGCAACAGAGCTGGATTATCAAGTCGATGTAGATCCTGAAGTAACCAGTCTAGAATTCTCCTTCTCTAAGGCAGAGAGCAGCCAGATTGTAAACGTCACTGGAGCGACTGAGCAATCCGTTATTGATGATGTATATTCTTATATGGTTTCTGACCTGGTGACAGGTTTGAACACTGTTCAAATCATCGTTACAGCTGAGGATGGCAACAGCAATACTTACAATCTAATTGTAAAACGTACTAGCTTACTCAGTGAAAATGCCGATCTGGGCGGTTTAACATTGTCGAGCGGTACATTATCTCCAGCCTTCGCTTCTGAGAAGGAAGTCTACGATGTGGAAGTCGAGGACACAATCAACAACATCACTATTACTGCGACTACGGATGATTCGAATGCAACATTTACCGTGAACGGGGATGTCGTTACAAGTGGTCAAGCCAGTAATCCGATTTCCTTGAATGCGGAAAGCAATTCCATCACGATCGTGGTGACAGCAGCAAACGGGCAGACGAAGACGTATACGATTCATGTCACTCGTCAAGTAGCCACCCCATCTCAGGATGCGACTCTGACAGCGATTATGGTTTCAGGACTTAATCTGACTCCTGCCTTCAGCCGTGATGTGGAGCAGTATACAGCAAGTGTAAGCAGTTCAACTAACTCATTATTGGTTAGTGTCACTCCTGTTCAAGAGGGTGCGAGTGTTCAGATCAATAGTACAAGTGGAAATAGTGCAAAGATCGCGCTCGAAAACGGACGCAATACAGTAACCATTGAGGTAACTGCACCAAATGGCAGCACTAAGAAAACATATACGCTACTCATTACACGGAATACAAGCAGCCCCGAGAACCCGATTGATAATAATCCAGGCAGTGGAAACTCTGGAGGAACTATTGGTACAGGTGGAGCAAGCACCGGTGGTACAAGCGTTACTCCACCATTGACAAATGGTAATACCAATAGCGGCGTTCAGGTACTAGTGAACGGCCGGGCAGAATCTGCGGGAACCTTAACGACTACCACAGTGAATGGGAAGCAGGTCGTGACGATCTCTGTAAATGCGGAAGCAATCGCGCAAAAGCTGAATACCGAACCCGCCGGCAGTGTAATCACGATTCCAGTCACGGGTAGTCCTAGCGCAAATGCAAATGTAATTATCGGTGAGCTGAATGGACAGACGGTGAAACTCATGGAAGATAAACAGGCGGTGCTGGTGCTTCAGACAGACACAGCAAGCTACACACTACCAGCAAGTCAGATTCAGATTAGTAGTGTGGCTGAGCAGCTTAACTTGAATAGTAACGATTCCCTTGAGAGCATCAAGCTTCAAGTAGAGATTGCTCAAGTAGATCCAACTACAGTGGAAGCAGCGAAGTCCGTTGCACAGCAAGGTGGATATACGCTAGTCGGAACACCTGTGGAATTCAACGTACTCGCTAGCTATAACGGTAATACTACACCTGTAAATGAATTCAGTAGCTACGTTGAGCGTACGATTGCTCTTCCAGCCAACAGTGCTCCTGATCAAATGACTACAGGCGTCGTCATTGATAAAGATGGCAACGCTCGTCACGTACCAACGACAATTACAACAAAGAACGGCGTATATTATGCGCAGATTAAC
The DNA here is from genome assembly GCF_001426865.1 of Paenibacillus sp. Root52. Taxonomy (GTDB): domain Bacteria; phylum Bacillota; class Bacilli; order Paenibacillales; family Paenibacillaceae; genus Paenibacillus. The sequence continues at coordinate 459,046 of NZ_LMFO01000001.1, forward strand.
AGCTTGACTAATAGTGCATATGGAATTGTGTACTATCCTCAAGCTTTCACGGATGTGGCTAACCACTGGAGTAACACCGCAGTGAACGATATGGGCTCTCGTATGATCGTGAGCGGCGTAACAGACACCACGTTCGAACCAGATCGTAGCATTACACGTGGAGAATTCGCATCCATCGTTGTGCGTGCACTTGGTCTGAAGCCAGGTAAAGGGAGCAATAGCTTCCGCGATGTGAACGAGACAGACTGGTATACAGATGTCGTGAAGACCGCTTCTGACTATGGTCTGATCAGCGGCTATGAGGACGGCACATTCCGTCCACAAGAGCAGATTACCCGTCAGGAAGCGATGACTCTGATTGCACGAGCCATGAAAGTGACAGGACTGGACAGCCAGGTGCCTGCCAATGCTGTGCAGCAATTGTCCAGCTTCACGGATGCAGCGCAAGTAGCCGACTGGGCGAAGGAAGCGGCCGCAGCCAGTATCCACACGAGGCTAGTGACGGGTCGCGGTTCAAATACGATTGCACCATTGCAGTCGATCACAAGAGCCGAGACAGCCACCATCCTTAGAAGATTACTGCAACAGTCTGACCTGATCTAAGATAACAAGGATTCATGACTGATTCAGCCACTGCAGTCCAGCTTGTGAAGAGCCTCCGTACGGTTAGATGCCGAGCGGAGGCTCTTTGCTTCTATAAAATCCAAATCAAAATGTGATATCAAGTCATAGAATATATATCGGATTAAATCAATGATTTTAAATTACCAAGAATCGATCGAGACATGTGTAAAATATAACTCAACCCGTTAATTTATAAACAGCCTAACGGCTGTGCGAACCCTAAGTGCACATGATTTCCCGGGGACATTCGCACCCCGAACATTGTCGAATGAATCTTTTTCATGACCTTTTGCCAACACTGATATTAAGAATAATTACTGCTGAGGGGTATAATGGATAAAACACTTGTTGGAAATATCGGAATTACGCGATAAGGTATGATAATATATCCTTATTACGTGTATTTCCGCTGTCGCACTCTGTATGAGTGCGTGGATTGAAATGAGGGTATTTAGAGTCTTAGTTTTCAACGGGCAAAGTCAGATTTTAAGGCCATGAGTCATCCCATACATTAAGAAAGAGAATAAAGGAACTCTGCCAGCATCATTTGTTACATTTACGAATAGTGAAACGAATAGAAGTTTCTATACGTAGAATGGATTTACGGAGTTTGATTATACAACCATTGAGCGGAAAGGGAAAAAAATCGGAAACTGGAGTTTCAAAATGACTGTATCTCCAGTGTAATCTACACTCCTTATGCATTGGATATCAAGCAAAAATCTGATTTTAAAAGAGTCTTAGATTTTAAGGCTCTTTTTTCATGCCCATCTTTAAACCTCGATTTATTTTGAGCTATAGTTGAGAAGGTTTAGGTTGTTTCAATTGGGGCTTACCTAATGGCACATAACGACCAGTTATCACCCTGAACAATAAAAAAGATCTGTAAATCAAGCACTCCTAATACAAGGATACAACATTGACGCTCATTCCTTGAAAGCGTTTAATTATAGTATCAACTTAAAAGGTTTAAGGGGGAGGTCGTCACGATGTTAAAAGTGAAAACGCTTCGATGCGAACATTTCAACAATCCGATTGGGCTGGGTTGCCTGAATCCTAGGTTAAGCTGGCATATCGAATCGGACAACCTGCATGTCATTCAAAAGCGCTTTCAGTTGCAAGTATCATTAAGTGCAGAATTCGAAAATTTACACTGGAATCATTTCACTTACTCGGATCAATCTATTCTTGTTCGCTATGAGGGTCCGCCGTTGGAATCGGGACAACGATATTATTATCGAGTCAAGGTTTGGGCACAAGGAGCAGGCGACGCTGAGCCTGAAGAGTCGGCATGGAGTGAGCCAGCATTTTGGGAAATGGGTCTCTTATACGAACAGGATTGGAAAGCGAAATGGATCACTGTCAGGGAGCGAAGCATTAACAAGGATTTTAATGCACGGTCACCGTTCGCAACTACTAAGAGGTTTGCAATTGAAGGTAAGGTTAACAAAGCTGTCATTTATACAACGAGCCTCGGATTGTATGAATTGAATTTAAATGGACAAAGAGTAGGCGATGCTTACTTTACTCCAGGATGGACGGATTACAACGACCGCGTACAGGTTCAGACCTATGATGTCACCCATCTTATCAATCAGCAACATAATCGTATTACGGCAACTGTAGGTGAAGGCTGGTACAGTGGATATCTAGGATGGCAAAAGCGCAAAGACACGTATGGGGATACGAATGCAATACTGCTTCAAATGAAAATTAGCTATGAAGACGGTCACACCGAGCTGATCTGCTCTGACGCTTCTTGGCAGGAAACGGGATCTGCCATTCTAATGTCCGACATCTATAACGGTGAAATCTATGATGCAAGGCTTGAAATAACGGAAGAAGCAGATGACAAAGTGAACGGACAGAAAATGATGCAAGAGATGCAGTTTCCTTTGAGACATCTGGTTGCCCAAGAGAATGAACCTGTGAAAATCATGAATCGTCTCCACCCTGTTGAACTTATTCACACTCCCAAAGGCGAACGTGTACTTAACTTGGGGCAAAACATGGTGGGATGGGTTGAATTCAAGGTTAAGGCTCCGGCGGGTACCGTGTTGAAACTGGTTCACGGCGAAGTATTGGATCAGGAAGGGAACTTCTATCGGGATAATATTCGAGATGCTGCTCAAGAGATTACGTACATCTGCAGTGGAAACGGTACGGAAACGTATCAACCGCATTTTACGTTCCAAGGCTTTCAATACGTTAAGCTGGAAGGGTTTCCAGAGGGGATCTCCATTGAAGATTTTACTGGGGTTGTCCTGCATTCGGACATGGAGCCGATCGGTGTATTTGAAACGTCCGATGCCAAACTAAACCAACTCCAGCATAACATCGTTTGGGGACAAAAGGGGAATTTCCTTGACGTACCTACGGATTGTCCGCAACGAGATGAGCGGCTAGGCTGGACTGGCGACGCGCAAATTTTTGCGAGAACAGCAAGTTACAATATGAATGCAGCTTCTTTCTTCCGTAAATGGTTAAAGGACTTGGCATTCAACCAAATGGAGGATGGCTCGGTTCCGTTTGTCGTTCCGGATGTACTCAAAGGCGTTTTTGCGGATAACACAGGTAGAACGACAGCGGCATGGGGCGATGCGGCAGTCATTTGTCCATGGACGATCTATCAAAGTTATGGTGATAAACAAATTCTGGCACAACAATACGACAGTATGAAAGCCTGGGTCGATTATATTCGTATTCAAGGGGAAAATGAGTATCTTTGGGATACAGGGCTGCAACTTGGGGATTGGTTAGCTTTGGATAGTGAGGAAGGAAGTTATTTTGGGGCAACAGATGGAACCTTAGTTGCTACGGCTTACTTTGCGTATTCCACGCAGATTGTGGCTCAAACGGCGAAGCTACTGAATAACTATAATGATTTCAAAACATATCAGTTACTACACGAAGGTATTAAAGTGGCTTTTGTCGACCGATATTTTGACGAAACAGGCCGGCTTACATCCAATACACAGACTGCACAGGTCATTGCATTGCATTTTGACTTGGTGCCTGATCAGCATAAAAAGAAAGTTATTCAAGAGCTCGTCCATCTCATTGAAAAGAAACACATGCATCTGGATACCGGTTTTGTCGGCACGCCATATCTTTGTCTGGTTTTATCCGATAATGGCTATGCGGATGTAGCATATAAATTGCTATTCCAGAACGATTACCCCTCATGGCTCTACCAAGTGGAACGGGGAGCAACAACCATGTGGGAGCATTGGGACAGTATCAGAGAAGACGGGTCTTTCTGGAGTACAGCGATGAACTCCTTCAACCACTATTCATACGGTTCAGTCGGTGATTTCATGTATCGGAACATTGCGGGGATTGACCTAATTGAAGCTGGATACAAAAAGTCGCGTATTGCACCCAAACCACCTGTTAATCTAACTTCTGCACGCGGTGAACTTAAAACGCCTTATGGACCACTGAAGGTTCATTGGCAAATTGTGAAGAATGAAATGCAGTTTGAAGTTGATATTCCTCACAATACAACAGCAGAAATCACGCTGCCATGTGTAGCAGAGGTTGAAGAGGTGCAGCGAAGAATCATGGAACATTACCCTTCAATTACCAATCCGCCTGTTAATATTCCTCCTGAATTAGCGGAGAAAATGGGATTAGAAGGTAAGCGGGACATCTTCAATATGAATGAAGAGAAGGGATTAACGTTTACATTGGGTTCTGGGAATTACACATTCCAGTATAATTACGAACATCCAACACGAGTTCCCGTGCATGCATCCAGAAGTTAAATGGCGTAAACTAGAGGAGAGACTTAGCATGAAAACGAAGAATCGTATACTATTCAAGACAGCTTTGTTATCCATTTCTTTGGTTTTGACGTCGGCAAGCGCCGTCTCGGCGATTATTCCGATGATGCTGAACCAGTTGTCGGGCGTATCCAGCTCGCTGATCGAAAGCGTAGTCACAATTCCTTCCTTTACCATGATGCTGTTTGTGTTGCTGAGTGGCCCAATCTCTTCCCGTTTGGGCAAAAAGAATACGGTGATGTTCGGGCTCCTATTGGTGCTAGCTGGCGGAATTTTGCCAATGTTTACAACAAACATCACTTGGATTCTCGCCTTGCGATTGGTGCTTGGGGCTGGGCTGGGTATGTTTAACTCGCTTGCTGTCAGCTTAATAAGCGACTTTTTTGAAGGGGACGAACGAGCTCAACTGGTTGGATTCCAAAGTGCCGTTCAAGGGCTAGGCACCAGTTTCGCGACATTCGTGGCTGGACAGCTCGCCCTGATTGATTGGCAGTTCGCTTTTTTATGTTACGCCATTACGCTACCCATTGCGTTGTTATTTTTCATCGTTGTGCCTGAACCAGAACGCGATAACAATTTGTTACTTCCTTCAACAGAAACAGACTCCAGAAGAGGCGGAGTATCGTTGCCTGTTCTTGGATTAAGTGCCGTCCTGTTTATGTTTATGACGTTTATTATGATCGTTTATACCAAAACGGGCATTATGATTAGTGAAAAAAACATGTCGAATGCCGAATTTTTAGGCACCGCATTAACCTTGTTTTCGTTGTCGTCTATGGTCGCCGGATTTTTATTCGGAAAAATATATACTTGGTTCAGAAACTTTGCTCCTTTTGTTTCAAGTCTCTTGACGGCTGCAGGTTTTGTACTGCTATGGTTATCACAGAGCGTAACTATGGTAACGATCGCCATGCTGATCATCGGGTTTAGCTTTGCGCTGTTTATCCCTTATATTTTTACGACATTGACTAAAATTGTACCTAAAGGCAGCGAAACGATTTCGATATCAATTGCTATGGTGGGCTCCAATTTGGGTGCGTTTGCATCTCCTTATGTCATCAAAGTAGTGGGTACATTATTTGGCGATGCTTCTGCATCATTTTCATTCCTTGTATCCTCCATCCTGTTTACGGTAGCTGCGTTTATCTGTCTCGGAATTGCTATCAAAGGAAAGACAGGACGAGATCAGGCGGCAATACTAGAGGGATAATAGTTCTCTGAGACCGTTATCTATCACGGGCAGTTCGCTGCCCGTTTTTTCCATTATCAAGTAAGGGGGAGGCGGGATTCATGGATCTTCAAGAGCTGGATCGGTTGCTACGAACCAAAACGGAAATTGAACGGACACAACAACGGAACAATGAGGTAATTAACGATCTTTCAATTGAATCCGAAGATGAACGATATTTTGATACGCAGAGGAATATATATCGCATGCCTGCCTCGTTTTTCTTTGACAAACATGATATCTATATTAAAAAGCATAATCGTTTTGCTCCGATGCTGGAACACATGCATGAATTTATAGAGTTGAACTATGTTTATTCGGGAAGATGTCATCAGATTATAGCAGGAAAGGAAACTCAGCTCGACGAAGGCCAGATATGCGTGCTGGACAAGGATGTTCCTCATAGCATCGCTCCGCTGGGTGAGAACGATATACTTATTAATATTTTGTTGCAAAGGGAAACGATCTCTTCTCTGTTTCTACAGCGTCTGTCGAAGAAAAAAAGCTTAATCGGCGAATTTCTGGCTAACTCAGTGCTCCAGCATCAGCATCATGACCATTTTATTATTTTCAAATCTCAGGATCACGGAAACCTGCAATACATTCTGCGAAGAATACTGATGGAATACTATTCAGAGCAAACCGATTCGATGGAAATGGTGAGAGCATATATGCAGATCGTGTTCGGGGAATTGGTTCGTGTCCTTGAAAGTGAACACAACATTCATCTAAATGAGCAGGAGAATAAAATTACGGACATATTAAACTATATGGAAGAGCATTACAGAGATCTAAGTTTACAGCAATTATCCGATCAGTTCAGTTATAACAGCACCTACTTGAGTAATAAGTTAAAAAAGGTAACCGGGCTAACTTATACACAGCTGATTGCCAACATCAGATTGAATGCAGCGTATTCGCTGGTAGTGAATACTCAACTGCCATTTGAATCGATATTTAAGCAGGTGGGCTACGAGAGTATGAGTTTCTTCTATAAAAAGTTTAAACAAGTATACGGAGCAACCCCGCAAAACATACGCAACAACCCTTTGGGGACAAATGATTAACTTGCAATGAAGGTTGGAGAAGGCCGTGGAGTGGTGTAATCACATGATATACAACAAATTAATCTAGCAGAGTACCTGTACTTGCTCTGAATTTGAATTCTAACATATAAATAACCAGCATTAGAGCCCTAGGCTTCATGCTGGTTATTTATGGTTCTTAGAGATAACTACTTCAGACGGAACTACCTTAATATTGGTTTAGTAACAATATGTGAAATCTGATAAGGTTGTGCAGGATTGTCAATCCGTGATAGTAGCATCTCAGCAGCTTTAATCCCCATCTCATTACTGTAAATATGAACTGTCGAAAACGGAGGATCAATAATTCTTGATTCAGGTGCGTTATCGAATCCATACACAACAACATCTTGTGGAATTGCCAATCCTTTTGATCTCAATGCTCTGATGATTTCCACTGCGATAAAGTCATTAGCACATACATATGCCGAAGGAAGGGAATTGAGGGCTACTACGTGTTCTTTTAGCCAATTAGGTTTGGAGAAAAATAATTTATCATTATCTGTTATACAGTAGGAAGGATTAACCTGTACATCCGACTCCAACATCGCCCGATTAAACCCAATCCATCGTTCATTAAAACTTTTACAGTGATTGTAGTCACCGGCGAATCCGATATTTTTGTAGCCAGAATCAATTAAGTTTTTGGTTAACTTATAGGTACTATGTTCGTTCTCCATAAGTAGAAGATCAGCTTGGAAATCGGGATAAGATATGTTGGACGCACAGTCAATGAAGATCGTGGGAATCCCCAGTTCTGTAATCAAGCGCGTGTATTCAATATCAAATAACTCAATGCAAATAATTCCATCCACTTTTGATATATCAAAATTGTTAGGAAGCTCATGGACGTCCTTATCAACTTCACGGACGATATGTATCGAGAGATTATACCCCTCAGAACTTATTCTTTTCTCCAGACCACTGATTAACAACGATCCAAAATGAGAAGTATTCGGAAGATTCTCCGTTAATAGCGCAATGTTACCTGGCGTTTTACTAAGAATATGTTCATTTTCCATATAAGCAAATTGTTTATATTTCAATTCGATGGCCTTCTTAACTACTCGATTCTTTGTCTCTTCTGGAATGTTTCCGCTATCATTTAGTGCCTTGGAAGCTGTATTTCTGGAGATGCCTAGAGCATCGGCAATGTCCTGTATAGTAACTTTTTCTTTTGTCATCTCATGTACACCTCTATTAATCAAATGAATAATCTAATAATTCTCTAAGTCAAATGTATAGTATATTGAAACAAATAGCAATTGTTAGTTTACAAATGTAAAAATTAATCAAACATTTGTAATTTGAAAATTTTTATGGCTTCTTAGTGTATTTCAACATATATAAAATGTATTCTATTAATTAGAGTGCTATAAAGTAAAGAAAATTGGTTTTTGCACAGGGGATTGTATATTTTTAATCAAAAAAAATGATTCATTTGCACAATTTAATTTTACATTTTGTATTGACTTATTGACACTATACCTGATAAATTGAAACATATCATTTGAGCAATTGTAAAAAAATGAAAGCCCTTACTGTGAGCAAATGTGAATTTCATCGAAGAACGGAGGTAATGTGTTGGATAACACAGTGAACACCAAAAAGAGGATGGAAAGTGGCTTCAAAGAGAGGAGTTCCATTCTTTATCATTTGCAGCAGCTCAAAAAGAATTACTTTTTGTATGTATTGCTAGCGCCAGCTCTCATCCTGACTCTGATCTTCAAATACATTCCGATGTATGGAGCCATAATTGCATTCAAAGATTTCAGCCCGATCAAGGGAATCATGGGGAGTGATTGGGTAGGCTTGAAGCATTTCGAGAAGTTTCTTGCTTCACCTAATTTCGATGTCATCTTTCTGAATACGCTTAAGCTCAGTTTTTTTTGGTTGATTTTCAGCTTTCCAGTACCCATTTTACTTGCACTTATGCTTAATCAAGTGCGCAAAGCAGGAGTGAAGAAGAACATTCAATTGTTTCTGTATGCTCCTAACTTCATTTCGGTAGTCGTCGTTGTGGGAATGCTGTTCATTTTCTTGTCGCCTACAGGTCCAGTTAATCAGTTGACCACATGGATTACTGGGCAGCCAATTATGTTTATGTCTGAACCCGAGTACTTCCGTTGGATTTACATTTTATCTGATATTTGGACTGGAGCAGGATGGGCTTCAATTATTTACGTTGCAGCTTTGGCTAATGTCGATCCTGAGCTTCACAATGCAGCCAATCTGGATGGAGCTAATCTTCTTCAGCGTATTCGGCACATTGACCTTCCAACGATTCGTCCAATTATGGCGATTGTATTTATTCTTGCTGCTGGTGGAATCATGTCCATCGGATTCGAAAAGGCATACCTGATGCAAACATCTATGAATCTCCCATCCTCCGAAATTATTGCAACCTATGTATACAAAGTTGGATTACAGTCTGGTGATTACGCTTATTCTGCGGCAGTAGGACTGTTTAACTCGATTATTAATGTAATTTTGCTCGTTACTGTGAATCTGATTGTGAAGAAATTAAACGAAGGCGAAGGGCTTTATTAGAAAGGGGGGTTATTCATGACTATCAAATCGACGGGGCTAGATCGTTTCATTCTTGTACTAAATGCTATCTTCCTCACCTGTGCCGTTCTGGTAGTGGTTGTTCCACTGTTATATATTGTTATCGCTTCATTTATGGATCCAACGGTACTACTTAATCAGGGATTATCCTTCAATGTATCCGACTGGAGTCTTGATGGTTATCAGATGATATTGTCTAATCCAGCGATGATTCGAGGTTTTGTGAATGCAGTATTATATTCTGTTTCGTTTGCCTTCGTAACCGTGGCGGTTTCAATCTGTGCAGGCTATGCATTATCGGAGGATAGGCTGGCTGGCAGAGGGATTTTCATGATTTTGTTTATCATTACGATGTTCTTTGGTGGTGGGTTGATTCCTACCTATCTACTAGTGCGTAACCTCGGCATGCTGGATACCATATGGGCTATCATCCTCCCTGGAGCAATCAACGTTTGGAACATCATTCTTTCCAGAACTTTTTTCAAAGGTGTGCCCAGAGAACTTAAAGAAGCGGCGAACGTGGACGGTGCTTCAGATATGAAGATATTTTTTAAGATCGTCATTCCACTGTCCAAACCAATCATTTTTGTCCTTGCATTGTACGCGTTCGTAGGGCAGTGGAATTCTTATTTTGATGCCATGATTTATTTGGATAATCCGAATCTTCATCCATTGCAGCTAGTATTGCGTTCAATTCTGATCCAAAACCAGGCTGCACCTGGCATGATCAGCGATCAGCTTGCGATGGCTGAGTTGAAACGTCTCTCTGAGATGATTAAATATTCAGCGATTGTTATTTCAAGTTTACCGCTTATTATTATGTATCCATTTTTTCAAAAGTACTTTGAAAAAGGTGTCATGGTAGGTTCACTCAAATAGTGAACAACCTGAGATACATTATGTTGGATTTAACAATATAAATTGGAGGTCACATCATGAAAAAAGTGGAAAAGTCCAAAAAAACGTTAAAATCTTTATCCCTTTCTATGTTGTCTGCTGTGTTTTTGCTCTCAGCCTGCAGTAGTGGAGGGGGCGGTGCAGCAAGCGAAGCACAGTCTCCTGATGGGAAAGTGACATTGAATTTTATTACGCAGAGTTCGCCGCTAGCCCCGGCAGATCCGAACGACAAACTGATTAATAAGAGATTAGAAGAGAAGACTAACGTGCACATCAATTGGAAGAATTATACCAGCGATGTATTTGCAGAGAAAAGAAATCTGGCCGTTGCAAGTGGGGATTTACCTGATGCCATTTTTGACGCTGGTTATGGGGATTATGATCTCCTGAAACTCGCCAAAGACGGTGCGATTATTCCACTCGAAGACTTAATCGAACAGTATATGCCTAATTTACAAAAGGTGTTGAAGGAAGCTCCTGAATATAAGAGCATGATTACCGCTCCGGATGGACATATTTACTCTTTTCCATGGATTGAAGAGCTTGGAAGTGGAAAACAGCGGATACAATCGGTGGATAATTTACCTTGGATCAATGTTGAATGGCTGAACAACCTTGGACTTAAGATGCCGACGACTACTGAGGAGTTAAAGGAAGTTCTGATAGCATTCAAAACGCAGGATCCAAATGGGAACGGCAAAGCTGATGAGATTCCTTTATCGTTTATAAACAAACCAGGTGGTGAAGATCTGACATTTCTCTTTGCGGCATTTGGACTTGGAGAGAACTGGGATCATACCGTTGTGACGAATGATGGCAAGGTAGTGTTTACTGCAGCGGATGAAGGGTACAAGGAGGCGGTAAAGTATATCCATGAACTTGTACAGGAAGATCTAATAGATATAGAAGCATATCAACAGGATTGGAACACATATCTGGCTAAAGGCAAAGACAACAAATATGGTATGTATTTTACTTGGGATAAGGCCAATATCACGGGAATGAATGAAACATATGATGTTTTGCCTCCGCTCGCTGGCCCTAATGGTGAGCGCAACGTCACAAGAACGAATGGAATTGGACTTGACAGAGGGCGTATGGTGATCACCAGTAGTAATAAAAATCTGGAATCAACAGCGAAATGGGTAGATCAATTGTACGAACCACTTCAATCGATTCAGAACAACTGGGGAACGTACGGGGATGAAACGCAACAGAATATTTTTGAATTCGATGAAGCCAAAGGTATGCTGAAGCACATGCCGCTGGAAGGAGCTGCTCCTGTCGAGCTTAGACAAAAAACGAGTATTGCCGGACCACTAGCGATTCTAGATAGCTACTATGACAAATACACAACCAAACCGGAGGATGCTGCGTGGCGTATGAATCTTCTTGATCAGGTGATGGTTCCACATATGAAGGCAGATAATGTATATCCAAGCGTGTTTTTCTCAATCGATGAGCTCGACCGATTATCAACCATTGAGACCGATCTGTTTGCATATGTATTGCGCTTACGCACAGAATGGTATCAAAACGGAAAAATTGAGCAGGAGTGGGATACCTATCTGAAAGAGCTGGATCGACTTGGATTACAAGAATGGCTAGAAATTAAACAAGCGGGATATGACCGCAATACACAATAAAATAAAAGAGATGCGGATGTCGTACCATTCTATTGCATTAATAGGTTGAGGTAACAATATCTCAGGCATACCGTTTGACAAAAAAGGAGAGAACCATTATGTCTACGATTTTAACAAACGATTATAGAAGTAACTATCATTTTTCACCTCGCGAAAATTGGATGAACGATCCCAATGGCATGGTGTTTTTTAAAGGGGAATACCACTTGTTCTATCAGTATCATCCGTTTGGCACAACGTGGGGACCGATGCATTGGGGACACGCTGTGACCAAGGATCTAATTACTTGGGAAGAACTCCCTGTAGCTATTGCGCCTGATGAACACGGTACGATCTTTTCCGGTAGTGCTGTAGTGGATTGGAATAATACTTCCGGGTTCTTTGATGGTGAGCCAGGACTGGTGGCGATATTCACTCATCACCTGGAAGTACCTAATGAGCAACCGGTTCAACGTCAGAGCCTTGCGTATAGTCAGGACAAGGGTCGTACATGGAATAAATATGAGGGGAACCCGGTATTGGGGCATGAATCTATAGTGGACTTTCGTGATCCCAAAGTGTTCTGGCATGAGTATAGCAAGCACTGGATCATGATAATTGCCTGTGGACAGACGGTATGCCTGTATCGATCTCCCAATCTAAAAGAATGGACTTTATGCAGTGAATTTGGGGAAGGAATCGGTTCACATGATGGCGTATGGGAATGTCCCGACCTGTTCCCGCTAGCAGTCGATAACGACACTCAAACAGAAAAATGGGTCATGATTGTCAGCATAGGGGCTGACCCTGCTTTCAAGGAAGGTTCCCGTACGCAGTACTTTATCGGAGATTTTGATGGATCGACATTCGTAGCTGATGAAAATTCCCGGTTTGTTCGTTGGCTTGACCATGGACGGGACAACTACGCGGGAGTCAGTTGGTCAGATATTCCGCAAGAAGACGGCAGACGTTTGTTCATGGGCTGGATGAGCAATTGGATGTATGCCAACCATACACCGACAGAAAGCTATCGAGGTGCCATGACAATCGCACGGGAACTGAGTTTAGAGACAATTGACGGTAAAGTTACATTGATTCAACGTCCTGCACGTGAACTGGAACAAGCCCGAATACCGTTAATTTCGCTACAGAACGTTTCTGTTAGCGAAGCTAATAGTCACCTTAAGTCATTGCAGCTTCTGAGTTATGAAATTGTTGCAAAATGGGATTCTGATCAATCTGTTCATTTTACTTTGAGAAATAGCTCAGATCAACAAACGGTCGTTGGTCTAGATCCTAATCAGCAGGAAGTTTATGTCGATCGAAGAAGATCAGGAATTGTTAACTTTCACGAGCATTTTCTTGGAATTCATACAGCCAATTTTCACGCTAGACGTGGAGAACAGCAATTGCAGATTTATGTAGATTCTTCTTCTGTTGAGGTTTTTGCTAACGATGGTGAGGCCGTTCTTACGGATCTGATCTATCCAGATGTAGATGCGAATCGAATATCAATTGCAGCTGACAATGAGAGCTTGATCTTATCATCTCTTCATATCTACGAATTGTCTCCTGAAAAGGTCAATGTCAATGAATAATAAAAATAAGGGGACGGGTAGATGCGTATAGGTGCTATAGAAGCAGGTGGGACGAAATTTGTATGTGGAGTGGGCGATGTGCAAGGGCACATTGAAGACTGGTGCAGTTTTCCCACAGAATACCCTGAGGCCACACTCACTAAGGTCATAGACTACTTCAATGATAAAAAAGTTTCTGCATTAGGGATTGGTTCCTTTGGTCCAATTGACTTGCAAGTGGATAGCCCCACATATGGTTATATTACAACAACACCCAAACCCGGATGGGAGAACTGTAATGTGGTTGGGATTATACAGAGTTCATTCAATGTTCCCGTCCGTTGGGATACGGATGTTAATGCAGCGGCACTTGGTGAATTAACATGGGGAGCGGCGCAGGGACTGAACAACTGCGTTTATTATACGATTGGCACGGGCGTTGGTATCGGATTGATCGCCGGAGGAAAAGGGATGCATGGATTGTTGCATCCAGAGGGTGGCCATATCCGAACAAGACGGCACCCGCAGGATACTTATGCTGGATTATGCACGTATCATGGCGATTGTTTAGAGGGATTAGCATCGGGGCCGGCTATTCAAGGGCGTTGGCAAGAACCCGGTAGCTCGCTACCAGTAGGTCATTTGGCTTGGGAAATCGAATCTTTCTATATCGCAGAGTCCATTACAACAACTATCTTGTTAACTTCGCCTCAGAAGGTAATCTTGGGCGGTGGAGTCATGCAACAAACACATCTGTTTCCAATGATTCGAGAGCAGGTTTTACAAAATCTCAACGGTTATGTGAATGCTTCTGAGCTGTTGCACAATATCGATCAGTACATTGTTCCACCAGGCTTGGGACAACAAGCAGGATTATACGGGGCACTTGCCCTGGGCATTGAAGCATATAAACGAACGATCAACGAGTGATCGATGTGCTCATAAACGAGTGGTCTACAAAATCCAGGTAGACAACTAATAAAAAGTCGTTAAGTTGATTACATCCCCTTGTGGTAAGCAAGATAAGAGAGACATCTGTTAAGATGAACTCAATCTTGCCTATTGAAGGGGATTTTTTCTGCTCAAAAACGAATATACCTCCATTAGTACTTTATAGTTTTGAGATTAGTGTCGGCTCGACTGGTCGTTGAGTAATAATTATTCTTCAAAAATTCATGGAATTGCCCAAACGGACATGTACCTAAGTACATACATTCACTGACAATTCATTATATAATTATGGAATGATATTAGTGAGGTGAACCAATGAGTAAATCAGTTGAACAGTCAAGTTTTTTGAATTCGGGAATGGCTAACGATGAAGATAAAATTGCTTCTACACGGATACCAGTCATTGTCTGGGTAATAATTGTATCCATTATTACTATTGTATGGCAAACGATGTCGACTCCGATATTGCTGCAAAGTGTTATTTTTGGAATAGTTATGTTACTACATATATATTTATACTGGCGTGTTAATCAAATCATCAGACATTCCAGATCAATTTATGTGGTAATCCAGGGGATGTTGATTTTTGGAAGTGCGATGTTAATGTCAGATGGTTTTCCTGCCGTCTTGATTGGTTTAATCCCTGTATTAATTGGGCAAACAATAACGATTTTTTATGAAACAGCTAAAGTAGTACTCATTGCTTTGTGTTTATATTTCTGTTTTATTATGAATATATACTTACTAAAAGGTGCAGAAGAGTTAGCTGTACTCATTCCTCTTCTGTTACTTATGATAATTGTAGTAGTGGCATACGCTGTTCTGTTTTATAGGCAGGTCAACGCAAGATTCAGAACACAAACTTTTTTATTAGATTTGGAACTCGCTCATCAGAAGGTTGAGGAACTTACGCTTGCTAATGAACGACAGAGGATTGCCAGAGATTTGCATGATACACTTGCTCAGGGTTTAGCAGGAGTCATTATGCAGTTAGAAGCTGTCGATGCCCATCTAGGCAAAGGAAGAACCGAACGTGCTCACGAGATTATTATTAATTCTATGGGACAAGCTAGAGAGACGTTGGCTGATGCTAGAAAAGCAATAGATAATTTAAGAAGCAGGGCTACTCCTTCGATTGATTTTAGTGATGCTGTGAATGATACAATTGATCGTTTTGTTATAGCAACGGGTATTAAGACCGATATCACTTGTGAAATTAATAGGCCTATATCTGGCTTTAAAATGGAACACATTCTTCATATTGTGAGTGAATCACTTATGAATGTAGCACGACACGCACAGGCAAATAAGGTTCGAATTATTATTGAGGAAAACAGGAAAGATGAACTCCGTGTATGTATTCAAGATAACGGAAGAGGATTTAATGTTGAGAAGATTGGTAAGCAGTCAGGTCATTATGGACTAATAGGGATTCATGAACGTGCCCGTTTAATCGGGGGACAAATTCAAATTGAAAGCCAAAATCAGGGGACAGTCATTAAGCTAATTCTACCCTTGTAGCTTAGGAGGTAACAGTAAATGAAAAGTTCAGTTTTAATTGTTGATGATCATTGGGTTGTAAGAGAAGGCCTCAAGTTAATCTTAGAAACGAATGATCAATTTTCTGTTGCAGGTGAAGCAGAAGAAGGTATAGCAGCTTTGCAGCTCATGGAGGATCTAAAACCAGATGTTATTTTACTTGATCTAAATATGCCTGGTGGTCTAGGCGGGCTTGATACGTTGAAGAAGATGCATGAAAAACAAATTCAGATTCCAGTGATTATCTTGACTACATACAATGAGGATGACCTGATGATCAACGGTCTGGCTCTTGGTGCGAAAGGATATCTTCTTAAAGATACAAGTCGGGAAAATTTATTCCGTACTTTAGAATCTGCACTCCGTGGTGAAACATTGTTACAACCTGAGGTAACGGCACGTGTATTTTCATTCAGAGAAAGAGAAACCGTTGTCAATGTCAAATTAGAGAGCAATACCCTGCTAACAGAGAAAGAATTAATAATTCTCCAAGCCGTTGCACGTGGGCTGCGCAGCAAGGAAATTGCCTTTGATATGGGAGTGACAGAAAGAACAATTAAAGCTCATCTTACAAATATTTATAATAAACTAGGGGTTGATTCACGATCTGAGGCTGTTGCTGTCTCCGTGGAAAAAGGAATTCTTCACTTATAATTTCACATCGTATTGTATTGAACTTAACAGCGTGCCTCATGAGCCAGTTACGAGGTAGCGCTGTTTTTTTATATCTAGGCTTGCTAAGAGGAAAATCGCTGATAGGTTTTCAAAGTGAAAATCGGCTGTGATTTTTGAATGAATACTGTACTCAACATTCCCTCTCGTTCTTCCCGAAAGTACATTGGCATTGTGCCCTTTTGTACGATTCATTAATTGTTATTCCAAGTTAAGATGAATGCATGAGCTCGTCATTAAGACAACTCAAGATATGGGAATTGAGAGGAGAATTTATTACACATGGCAAAATTATTATTCCGACTAGGCGAATGGTCGGTTAGAAAAAGTAAGATGATCATTATAGGAGGCATTGTTTTATTGATCTTACTTGCTTCCATTGGTTTAGGAAAGGGTCCTTCCTTCACTGGTTCAATGACCATTCCAGGAACTAAATCTGAACAAGCAGCAGATGTACTAAAGGCGGAATTTCCCCCCTCAGCAGACGAAGGACAAATTAGATTGGTCTTTAAGGTAAAGCAAGGTACCTTGGAAACGCCAGCTAATAAAAATTTGATTAATAAAGCACTAAAGAATATGGAAACAGATTCTGCGGTAAAATCCTTCCTTAGTCCTTATGATGGCTATACATTAAGCGAGGATAAAAAAATTGGTTATGCAGATGTCACTTACAAGTTACCTGCAGCAGAAGTAACCGAAAAATCCAAAGAACATGCACTTAAAGTTGCAAATTCCTTGAATGATAAAGGTATCCAAACAGAACTTGCTGGTAGTGTTGCCCTGTCCGAACTTGAAGTTGGAGGTACATCAGAGGTCATTGGGATCTTGATTGCTTTCATGATTTTGGCATTCACATTCACCTCATTTCTTGCAGCTGGTCTGCCGATTCTGACTGCTGTAATCGGACTGGGAATTGGACTTATGACGATTATTATAGGTTCGAATTTTGTGTCGATGTCCTCATTCTCCATTACACTTGCAGTGATGCTTGCACTCGCTGTAGGCATTGATTATGCCCTGTTCATCATGTCGAGATATCGCCAGCAGCTTGCAGAAGGATTCGAACGCCATGTAGCAATAGCTCAGGCTAATGCAACTGCAGGTAGCTCTGTCGTATTTGCTGGTCTAACAGTAATCATTGCGCTTGTGGGTTTGTCGGTTGTGCAAATTCCGTTTATTACGACGATGGGGCTAGCAGCTGCAGTAAGTGTTTTTGTCGCAGTTATCATTGCTGTAGTGTTTGTACCTGCAGTACTCGCAGCGGCAGGAGAACGAATCAACCCTGCACGTGAGAACAAATGGCTTCGCAAATGGTCAGGAAGCAAGAAGAAACATAAATCCGAAAATTTTTGGGGCAAAGTTGTAACAAGAAAACCGTGGTTGACGACCATTTTATGTATTGTTATTTTAACGGTTTGCACACTTCCGTTCATGCATATGCAGCTTGGTTTACCTGATAATGGTCTAAAGTCAACTGAAACAACAGAGCGCCGTGGATATGATCTGCTTGCAGAAGGATTCGGTGAAGGGTTTAATGGCCCTCTAATTATTGTTGCCAAGGCAGCTGGGAGCTCTGATCCTCAGGCTGATATTGCCAAATCTACTGCATTTATTGAGAAGCTAAAAGGTGTAGCTAGTGTGAGCCCGATTATTCCAAGTCCTTCGGGTAATGCAGCCATTATCAATGTGCTACCTAAAACAGGTCCGCATGATATTCGTACTACAGAACTTGTAAAGTCCATTCGGAATCAAGCAGATACAATCTTTAAAGAGGATAAAGTTCAAGTTCTTATTACTGGAACCACTTCCGTTAACATTGATATTTCAGAGAAACTGTCTGAAGCCTTGCCTAAATTTGCCTTATTAATCGTTGGACTTGCATTTGTATTGTTGATGATGGTATTCCGCTCCATCTTGGTTCCAATCAAAGCTGTCCTTGGATTCCTCTTTACCCTGGGTGCTACACTTGGTTTTGTTGTGTGGGTCATTCAGGATGGCTATTTGGGTAGTCTATTCGGAATTCCAGAACCTGGGCCTGTCTTAAACTTCCTGCCGATTTTGATTACGGGTATCCTGTTCGGTCTTGCGATGGACTATGAGGTATTCCTTGTGAGTCGTATGCGTGAGGATTACAACCACTCTGGAGATGCACTTAAATCTGTCAAAAGTGGTATGACTCACAGCGGGCCAGTCGTTACCGCAGCTGGACTTATCATGATTGCTGTCTTTGCCAGCTTCATATTCGCAGAAGACACCATTATAAAATCAATGGGACTTGCTCTAGCTTTCGGTATATTGATTGATGCCTTCATTGTTCGAATGACACTGGTTCCAGCGATTATGACGATCCTGGGTCGGAGTGCATGGTATTTGCCGAAATGGTTAAATCGAATCTTGCCGAATATTGATGTTGAGGGAGAGTCGGTAATGAATAACCAGAAGAAATCGGAATAAGGAGGAAGGAATATGGCAAAAGTTCGCATATTTGCGGATAGCATATCGGATATCCCTCAGGAATGGATCATGAAATACAACATTGGCATTGTGCCCTTGCATATTGTATTTGAAGACGAATCGTTTCTCGATCGTATCGAGATAGATACCCATGAGATGTACAGAAGGGTAGAGGAATCTGGCAAGTTGCCAAAGACTGCAGCACCTTCACCTGCTGATTTTATTCGAATATTCAGTCCTGCAATTGAAAATGGAGAAGATGTACTGTTTATCAGTATGTCTTCTGAGTTATCGTCTACTTATCAGAACGCCCTAATTGCAGCGAGAGAATTTCCGGCTGGTCGAATAACTGTGATAGATTCATTAAATGTATCGGCTGGAGCAGCCATGATTGTTCTCTTGGCTACCAGAGCTGCAGTAGAGGGACAAAGTGCACTAAGTATTTCAGAGAAAATTCATCAGCTGAGAGATGAAGTACAATTAAACGTACTAGTAAATGGACTTGATTATTTACATAAAGGCGGAAGAGTAAGTAATCTACAACATTTAGTTGGAAGTATCCTTCGAATCAGGCCAATCCTTTATGTAAGACAAGGCCGCGTTTTCTCTGGTGTGAAATACCGTGGGAACAAAGAGCGAGTTCTCCGTAAACTGTTAGATAGCATTCTTTCACATATTCACCGTATTGATCATGATCAGGTTATTATAGCCCATACTTTGGAGGCGGAATCAGCAGAATGGGTCAGAAATATAATCCTTGAAGAAACCTGTATACGTGATGTATTTATTATTGAAGGTGGCTGTGCGATCTGTTCTCACAGCGGTCCACACAGTCTCGCAATCAGCTTCATTATGAAGTTGAGTTAGTTAATGAATTCATTTATTCAAATAAGAAGTTACCCCTGTGGTGACTTCTTATTTGATATTCAGATTTTCAATTTAACTAAACATTAAATCTTAAATTAGAAACGGAAGATTCATTTAAGACACGATGTCGGCATAAGCACAGTGAGATGTCATGAATTTGGTAGAAATAATTTCTGAATTATGATCAAATTAATAAGAGTAAGCAGTTATGGTTACTAGATACTACGGTCCTACTTTCAATACATAGGAGGAATAAAAATGGGTATACATTTTCCTCGTTTTTCATGGAACTCGATTCGTTTCAAACTGGTTGTGGGCTTGTTTGTTGTTACATTACCGCTCATAACTCTCCTTATTTACAACAATCGCTACAGTATCGATGTGGTCCGTAACCAAGTAGCTATCTCTAACAAGAATTTGATCTCTTTATATATGAACCAGATTGATGACCGGTTAGAACTTGCCGAGAAGAATATACTCGGACTGGCCACAACGAACTCTGATATTCAGTCCATGGGTACGCCAAACTCCGAAGATGAATATCAAATAGCGAAGTATAATGCTTCAGTTGATCTGTCCAATAGTATGTTCTTATACAAATCTATTGATGCATTTTTTGTTTATGTACCCAACCGTCAAGATTTATTAGATATTTCGCAATCTTCCGTTCCATTCCCCGAACGGATAGAAGTTGAACAAAATCTAATTAAACACTTAAATCAATTATCTGATTCGTCCCAAATGCCAAGCAACTCGTGGTATATACAAAATGTTGGTGATCAAAGTTATCTCCTCCGTGTCACTGAAGCAGATAACTTATTTATTGGTGCCTGGGTTAATGCTAATACACTACTTGGTCCTCTGAGTTTAATAGATTTTGGGGAAAATGGTAGCGGACTTCTCATCACATCTGCAGGGAAACCGATGGTTCGTTCGGATTTAGATCTTGAACATGTTGATCTTACGAAAGGATTTCAACATTATTATCTAACCGGTGACAGAAACAACTTGATGGTTGTTGGGCAATCCTCTAGTGAAGGGGATTTCAGTCTGGCTGCAATCATCCCTAACAATCAGATCTTGCAAAACCTGCCTATGTTATCATGGTTAATTGGTTGGATATCATTTTCTGCCATTGCATTAGTACCAATAAGTCTATATTTTCTACATCGCACCTTGTTAGTGCCTTTAAACCGTCTCATTGCAGTCATGAATAAAATTAATAAAGGCTTATTGCATGTTCGCGTTGAGGATTACAAAACATCCGACGAATTTTTAATGGTATACCACACTTTTAATATGATGATTAAACAAATTGAGAAATTGAAAATTGATGTGTATGAAGAACAATTGAGTAAGCAGAGAATCGAACTTCAGCACCTCCAACTTCAGATTAATCCTCATTTCTTTATGAATTCGTTAAACATTCTATATAGCTTGGCTCAAGTGAAGAATTTTACTCTTATTCAAGATATGACCCTGTGCCTGGTTCGCTACTTCAGGTTTATGTTCCGAAGCAATCTTTCCTTTGTAACGCTAACTGAGGAACTTGAACATGTCCGCAATTATGTTCGAATCCAGGAATTGCGTTTCCCAGAACAAGTGACTTGTACTATAGAATATCCTGAAATGTTAAAACATTTAAACATCCCTCCACTGCTCATTCAAACTTTTCTTGAGAATTCAATCAAACATAGCGTTACTTTAGAGGAACCTTTGCATCTCTCGGTCATACTTGAATTACGAGAAACAGGTTTAAATCCATTTATTGAAATCATTATTAGAGACACGGGTAGAGGATTTCCTGAAGATGTATTGACGCAAATTCGTTCGGGAAACCGAATCGTTGATGAGAAAGGTGAACACATAGGCATATGGAATCTTAAGAAAAGGTTACTTCTACTATATGGTCAGGATGCGTCATTATCCTGTTATAATGGCTTTCCCCAAGGCGCTGTAGTAGTGGTTCGACTTCCTTACGCTGAAGAGCTCTAGAAAGGTGGCTTATATTACTATGTACCAGTTAATTATTGTTGATGATGAGATACATGCTGTGGAAGGGATTCGCCTGGGTATGGATTGGAGTAAGCTGGGGATTGATAAAGTTTTAACGGCGCATACGGTTAAGCAGGCAAAAGAATTGTTTGAGGAAAAGCGTATTGATATCATGCTCTGTGATATCGAGATGCCTCAAGCATCCGGTTTGGAGTTAGCCCAATGGGTTCGAGAACGATTTCCTCAAACAGAAACTATTTTTCTAACGTGTCACGCTGATTTTGACTATGCCAAGCAGGCAATCCGATTAGGAAGTTTAGATTATATCTTAAAGCCTGTACCATTCAATGAACTGGAAAAGGTAATCCTCAAAGCAAAAGAAAGGATTCACAAAGAAGCAGAGTTTATTCAAATTAGTCAATTTGGGCAATTCTGGTTTCAACTTCAACCAATGTTAAACGAACGGTTCTGGCAGGATATTCTGAATCAAACTATTCCATCCAATCCACAAGCTCTGAGTCTCGCTGCTGCCGATCGAAATATTGAATATCTAGCTGAAATGTTATTTTTACCAATCTTGATTAACATTCAAAGATGGCATAAATCCCTGACCTTACGTGAGGAGAAGATATTGGAGTATGGTCTTAAAAATTCTGCTGAGGAAATACTTCTTAAGTCAAAAAAAGAAGGATTGGTTATTGCGCTAAGCAATAGAAGAATACTTACCATACTTTCTTTAGAAGAAAAAGAGGATCTCACAGCCGCATTAGAGCAAGAAGGGCAACGCTATGTTGAGGAATGCAGTCATTATTTTTATTGTGACATTTCATGTTATATTGGACAACCTGTTCATGGTCATGAAATGTTGGATATGGTGAACAAACTTAATGAATTGGATCGCAATAATGTTGCATACAACAATAAAGTGTTTTTCCTATCTAAATCTCAAATCAACTCTTCACATTATGAGGCTGCAAATATCAAGTTATGGAGTGTTATGTTAAATAAAGATTCATTTGATGAAGTATTAAGTGAATCTACCGAGTATTTAAATGGTCTGGATAGAGGGGTTCTAAACGCCGATCTTTTGAACCGTGTCTACCAGGACTTTCAACAGATGATGTATTTTGTACTACAAACAAAAGGGATTCAAGCGCATCAATTATACAGTGATTCATTTTCACAGCAAATGAGTTTGAATGCTACTCGTTCCTTAACCAATTTAATTGAGTGGGTTGAACACACGTTAATAAAAGCAAAAGAATATGTACATTCGGTAGAACAATCATTAACTGTTGTACAGAAAGTAATGCAGTTCATACAACTTAATATATCCAAGGATATTTCCCGAGAAGAAATTGCCAATCATGTCTTTCTTAATCCAGATTACCTAACACGTATTTTTAAAAAAGAAACGGGTATTGCTGTATCTGATTACTTATTTCAAGAAAGGTTAAGAATCGCCAAAGAACTCTTGATAAAAACCGATATGCAAATTAGTGCAATAGCTTCCCATATTGGATATGTGAATTTTTCTCATTTTTCACGGATGTTTAAGAAGCATACCAATATGAATCCGAATGAATTTCGCAATACACATCAACAATCCAAAAGCAAAATTATAATTAGCGGAGTCGAAGAGGACACTCGACTTTAGTTTATGCAACTATATAGCAATATTTTAATAAATGAGCCAGTCAAGTTTACACTTGACCGGTTCATTTTATTGCTTAGGCTGATGTACTAATCATAGTCGTTAAATGAATATTGAAAGGTCGTACAAACAGCAGAATTGCAGGCGAGTACTCTGTAAACTATAAGTATCCACTTCTGAACACCACACATTTAAAGGTTGTCATAAGTAGAAAAATGATCATGAGGGGGAAGAATTATGAAAAAGAAATTGAAGTTATTCAGCGTACTGATCCTAGCATCGGTATTGCTATTATCTGCATGCAGTAGTGAGGACAGTAGTACCAATCAAGGTGAGAAAAGTAATGAAGATGTGACTGAACTAAAGGTCGCATTTCCTATTTTTGGTGCACTACCAAAAGACATGTCTCTTATTGAAGATGCCGTTAACGAATTAGCTCAACAGAAAATCAACGTGAGGGTGAAACTAATACCCATAAGCTTTTCCAACTGGATGCAGCAAACCAATTTGATGTTTTCCAGTGGAGAACAACTTGATCTGATGCCTAGCATTTATAATTACAGCCAGTCCGTTCTACAAGGGCAATTGATTCCACTAGATGGGCTATTAACAAGCCATGGACAAGGAATTGTTAAGGCTCTGGATCCTGCCTATCTAGATGCCTCAAAAGTGAATGGGATTATCTACGGTGTGCCAACTTTGCATGAAATGGCTGTCGTTAACGGAGTGTCCATGCGAAAAGATATTGTTAAGAAGTATGGTGTTGATACTAGTAAACTGCAAACCATTGAGGATCTGGAAGAAGTGCTGAAAACAGTTAAAGCTGGAGAACCCAACATGGCACCTTTAATCCCGTCTACTGTAGGTGCATCTATACTTAATAATTACAAAACATTTGATGAACTTAGCAACACTATAGGTGTTCTTCCAAATTACGATAATAATTTAAAAGTAGTTAATCTGTATGAGACTAAAGAATATGCTGAGCAGCTTAAAATGCTTAGGAGGTGGTATCAGGAAGGGTTAATTCTACAAGATGCTTCAACCAATCAAGCTAATCCATCAGATCTGATAAATTCTGAACGCGGCTTCTCATTTCTAACTAGTGCACATCCGGCAGCACTAAGCGAAACAGCTAAGTCTAATGGTGTGGAGATGAAGGTTTATAAATTCTCACAGCCTCCTGTTTCCACAACATCTCAAATAACAAATACGATGTGGGGAATCACTGTAAACTCCAAGAACCCGGATAAGGCGATGGAATTTCTGAATCTGATGTACTCTGATAAGGAAATTGCCAACTTATTGATATGGGGTATTGAGGGTAAGCATTATGAGATCAAATCTGGTAATATTATTGGTTTTCCTGAAGGCGTTAATGCTCAAAGTTCGGGATACTATATGAATATGGGGTGGTTATTTGGTAATCAATTCATAGCAAACGTCTGGGAGGGGACTGACCCTGAATTGTGGGAGAAAGTAAAACAGTTTAATGCATCGGCTACGAGATCAAAAGCATTGGGTTTTACTTTTGATTCATCGACAGTGAAGACTGAGGTAGCATCTATCGGCAATGTTATTACTCAATACGCGCTTCCCCTTGAAACAGGGAGTGTAGACCCGGATAAAATCCTGCCTAAATTTATAGAAAGCTTAAAAGCAGCAGGCATTGACAAGGTGATTGCAGAGAAGCAAAAGCAGCTTGATGAATGGGTACAAGAACAGAATTAACTGTCATTTCAACGTCACAATAGATCAACAATAGATCGTAATGAAAGAAGGGAGTGCTGAATGATGAAAGGCAGATTAAATGGTGCAAGAAGGACACTATGGAAATATGGTTCCCTTTATTTAATGATGTTACCCGGAGTTGCTTATCTGATCATTAACAACTATATGCCTATGTATGGAATAAGCATTGCATTTAAAGATATTAATTTCGCAAAGGGAATCTGGGGTAGTGACTGGAATGGTATGGACAACTTCAAATTTTTATTTTCATCGTCCGATGCTTTCATTATTACCCGTAATACCATTCTATATAATGCAGCTTTTATTATTATCGGACTTATTGTTGGAGTGGGAACAGCTATTCTACTGAATGAAATCAAGAATCAGTTGGCAGTCAAGTTCTATCAAAGTGTGTTACTGCTGCCTTATCTAATTTCTATGGTTCTGGTAAGTTATCTGGTGTATTCGTTACTAAGTGTGAATGTAGGGCTAATGAACAAGACGATCCTGCCGGCCTTAGGCATAGACCCTGTATCTTGGTATAATGAGCCCAAATTCTGGCCATTCATATTGGTCATCGTAAACTTATGGAAGGGTATAGGCTTCTCCTGTGTAGTGTACCTTGCAGCCATTATTGGTATTGATAAGGAGTATTATGAGGCAGCCAAGTTGGATGGCGCTAGTAAATGGCAGCAGATACGTAAGATCACAGTTCCATTAATCACACCAATTATTGTCATGATGACCCTATTAAGTATAGGGCGTATTTTTTACTCAGACTTTGGATTGTTCTATCAAGTGCCCATGAATTCCGGTGCCTTATACAGTACAACAAATGTTATTGATACGTATGTATTCCGCGCACTTATGCAGCTTGGTGATATTGGGATGTCTGCTGCGGCAGGATTGTACCAATCTGTTGTAGGTTTTATCCTTGTCATTCTTTCAAATTATACGGTTCGAAAAATTAACAAAGAAAATGCGTTGTTCTAGGAGGTATTGTGATGGCTAAAGAAGAACGTTTATGGCATTGGGGTTCTAATATTATTTTGATCTTGTTGTCTCTTGCATGTATATGTCCATTCCTGCTTCTTGTCATATCCTCATTAACTGATGAGCAATCTATTATTCAACAAGGCTACTCCTTCTTCCCGGAGACATTTAGTTTTGCAGCTTATGAATATATATGGCAGCAATCCTCTCTCATTTTTAATGCGTATGGAATCACAATTTTTGTTACCGTAGTTGGAACTGCATCCAGTTTACTTATTACTTCAATGCTAGCTTATCCTCTTTCAAGACCGGATTTGCCTGGTGGCAAATTTGTAGCATTCCTTTTGTTCTTTGCTTTGTTATTCAACGGAGGATTAGCTCCAACTTACATCATATATACTCAAATATTCCATCTGAAAAATACACTTGCAGCTCTTATTATTCCAGGATTATTAATGAACGGATTTAGTGTGCTGATGATGAGAGGTTTTTTCATGACGACAGTACCTTCCTCGGTTTTGGAGTCGGCAAGTATAGACGGGGCTAGAGAGTTTACAATTTATCGGAAAATTGTGTTACCGCTTTCATTGCCTATATTGGCTGTTGTGGGTTTGTTGCAAGGACTTATGTATTGGAATGATTGGTTCAATGGTTTGATTTATCTTACTGATCCTAAACTATACAGCTTGCAAACCGTGATGAACCAACTGATGAGTAACATCCAGTTTCTTTCCAACAACAGTTCAGTTAGTTCATTGGCAAGCGACTCCATGCAAGAGCTGCCAACAGAGGCTTTCCGCATGGCTATTGCGGTAATCAGCATTGCTCCCATTATGCTAGCTTATCCTTTTCTACAGAAATATTTTGTCAAAGGTTTAGCTCTGGGAGCGGTTAAGGGTTAAGCGATATAGCAGTACTTGGTCTTTCATTTTAAAGCTCATCATGTATTGAACATGATGAGCTTTTGATTTTATTAAAGATGTTGTCCGCCCTAATTTACTCTTCATCGTCGTTCACAATGTTAAATTTGTTCTTGTCTCTGTATTTTTTCGGTGTCAGGTCTGTATGTTTTTTAAAGATCTTAATAAAATGGGTTTGATCATAAAAATTCAATTTAGCTGCTATTGCAGTAACAGGTAGTTGGGTTAATTCCAACATTTTTTTTGCTTCTTCAATTTTCTCTGCTTGAATGAACTGGGTAATCGTCACTCCTGTTTCTTTCTTGAAGAGCTGAGACAAGTAATTTTCCTGTAAACCAGCCTTTTTGGCTAGAACAGACAAAGTAATATTTTCATATAAGTGGTTAAAAATATATTCCTGGCAAGACGCAATGGACTTGGAGAAATTTTTCCGTTTACTGTTAGAAACCCGATCAACAAAGTCTATTAATGCATCGCCAATGGCAGCAACTACCGCACTGTATTCACGAAGATCTTCGATATGCTGAATATGAAGATCGCTGAGAGTATAAGCGATTTCTGGATATAGACCTCCTTCAATCGCAGCTCGCGCAGCGAGTGCAATCGAATAGATGCCAAGATTTTTTATCCTTCGCAACTGGTTATAGTTAGACAGAATACCAGGGCCATCGTAATTAGCCGTAAGTGTCATTTGATTAAAGGCAGTTTTATCCCCGTTTTTAATAGACCTCAACAGCTGTTTCTCGATCTCAAATACACCACTGAATTCGAATGATTCCCGTCGATCGGAAATGACGATTTCGGCAAGTTTACTTGAATCAGACTCAGGCTCAAATCGAAAATGTTTTTCCATAATATCAGTGATATCAAGCATGATTTCATTGATTAGATGGTGTACCAAAATTCCGATATGATTAAGGCGTTTTGTTGAATAGAGAGGTAGTCGCTGCAAGTAGGAATTCCACTCAGGTGTCGCAGTGTAATGGCATTCTCTCAACAGATCATTGATGATTTCGTTGTTCATCGAGATCACGGTAGTAGGACCAATAACGATGATTGCCTCCATAACACGATCATCAAGTAACGGAACAACGATAAAGGATTCTCCTAAAGGGGTTGTATGAATATTTGGGACAAGCAAAGGTTGAACTTGTTGCTTCAGAAGCCCAACAAGCTCTGAGTGATGGTTAAAAAGAGGATTAATTGGTATACCTTCCAGGAGGTAAGTGAAAATCTCGTCATGATCATCCATCCAAGTGTAACAGATAGGTAGTTGCAAGCTCTCTAGTAACAATTTGCACGAGTTATGTAAGCGTTCATCAGCTTGAGCTGATCTCATTCGATTCACATCCTACAAGTACATTGATTTATACTTTTTTAATAAGAATCATACCATAAACAATACATATTTAATATTAGAATTAGTGTTAGTTCCACAATCTAAACGAGGTGATTAAAGTGGCTTTTACAGAAAACACAAAGTTAAAGGAATTGCTTGCCAACGAAGAAGCCGTAAAAATTTTAGAAAAATATTTGCCTGGGATCTCTACTAATCCAATGATTAGCATGGCAAATAGTTTTACGTTGAAGCAACTTAGTGCTATTCCACAGGCCAATATTTCAGAAGAGCTTATTTCAGTTATTTTGTCAGATCTATCGTCTATCTCTACAACTGCTCAGCCGAGTTCAGCGGAGACTGTCCAAAATAGAAGTAACAATTTGGAAAATGGGCTAGTTGCTATTGTAACCGGAGCTGGTGGAGGTATTGGCCGAGCTGCATGTCTAAGACTTTCTGAATCTGGTTTCAAGATTGTGGCTGTTGATTTCAACACCGTGTCTGGTACGGAAACGGTTAATCTGATTCAGCAACGAGGTGGGGAGAGCCTGTTTTTACAGGCAGATGTTACAAAGGAAGAAGATGTCGAACGTTACACGAAGGCTACGATAGAAGCTTATGGTCGAATAGATGTCTTTTTCAACAATGCCGGAGTTTTGCAAAAGTTCTCTTTACTTGAGAACCTTGAAACAATGGAGTTTGACCGGGTTATGAACGTAAATGTACGAGGTAGTTTCTTGGGATTAAAGAAGGTGCTATCAATAATGAACGCACAGGGGTTTGGTTCAATCATTAATACAGCGTCCACTGCAGGAATTCGTGCTGAACATAGTATGTCTGCATATACAGCAAGTAAACATGCCGTTATTGGTTTGACGAAAGCAGCGGCCATTGAATACGTTCGTAAAGGTATTCGCGTGAATGCCATTTGTCCTGGTGGTGTCGATACAGCACTGACACAATCTGTTCCTACGATGATGCAGGAATCAGGCTATACACCAGAAGAGTTTCCTAATATGCGCATCGGACGCTTTGCTGAACCATCCGAGATCGCGGAAATGGTCGACTTTCTGGCTTCAGATAAATCGCGTTACATTACAGGTTCCATCATCGCCGTGGATGGTGGATTAACTCTATAACATGAAGGAGGACTAAGAATGAAGCAGAGAATTAAGATCGACAAGGCAACACCCAATAACGGGGTATTGGATTTTTCGAAATTGTTGGATGCTCCAGCGGGTAAGCATGGTTTCACTCAAGTTAGAGATGGCAATTTATACTTTGCTGATGGCACTCGTGCGAAGTTTATAGGTTTCAATTTGCCTACTCGTTCTAATACACCTGATCATCATACTGCTGAGCGATTGGCTGAGCGCTTTGCATCTATGGGAGTTAATGTCATTCGACTTCATGCTGCTGACGCTGCACCTGGTCCTTCTGGATGGAGTTCAAGTGTGGACAATCCTTTGATTGATTATGATAGCGGTTCCAGCAGGAACTTTAATGAGAAAGGTCTTGATCGTTTTGATTATTTCATTGCAAAGCTAAAGGAAAAGGGCATTTATGTGCAGATCGATCTACTGGTGGCGCGTGTTTTTCAAAACGGAGATGATCTGGATTATGCTGATTCACCGCCTTTTTTCTTCAAAGGCTTCACTCACGTTAATGAAAGATTAATTGAACTTCAGAAGGAATTTGCAACCAATCTCCTATGTCATGTGAATCCATATACCGGACTGGCTTTAATTGACGACCCTGTAGTTATGACCATTCAGGTCAATAATGAGGATTCCATCTTTCGGGGGACGGAAGACATTAAGAATGAGAAAGGCATAATACCATATCGAGAGGAGTTACAGCGTCGTTTTAACCGGCACCTGCTTGCCAAGTACGATTCAAGGAAGAATCTTGCGAAAGCTTGGACGTATAACGATATCTGTGCACTTGGGGAAGAGGAAGATCCGGAAGCGGGAACGGTTCGTTTTCCAGAAGGCAGCTTCTATCAGGTAACTAATGATCCAATGGGGGATTGGGCAGGGAATGTAAGCCCGGCACGTTATGCCGATTTTATGGAATTTGGTATTGATGTAAATCGTCGTTACTACAACACCATGATTGATCATATCAGATCGTTAGGAGCAAAAGTCCCTGTAAACACAAGCAACCTCCTGAATGGTACAGCGGATGTTTATTCCCATATAGACGGGGATATTATGGAGAATAATACATACTTTAACCATCCAATGCCGCCATTTCACCAAGAAACTCTTGTGGTGCCGGGGATGCGGGAGTACGTGACTTCTAATCCGCTGACTGTACACAAGGATGGAATATATATGCGTACTGAAATGCTGCAAATGGCTACTACAGCAGTGGTTGCCGGTAAACCTTTTATCCTGAGCGAATGGAATGAGTATGGTGTTAATCCTTTTCACTCCACGGCATTTATATCCATGGCAGCATATGCTTGTCTGAATGACTGGGACGGTCTTATGGTCTATTGTTATCATACTTCAGAAAGCTGGAACGACCAGCCGGATGATGTCATCACTGACATTTTTGATGCTTACAATGATCCGTCACTTATTTGCCAGTTTGGTTTTATGGCATCATTATTTCTGGGAAGTTTGGTACGCCCGGCTGAGCACCAAGTGGATCTCGTTTTCACCAAAAATGATCTTAAAACCCTTCCGTCTTCATTTAGCATGCCGAATACTTTTCTTCCATACATCACTAGCCTACGTAACGTATTTCTGGATCAGGGGGATACTTATACTGGCGATGCCGATGTCGCGATCACTGGAGGCTTTGTTAACAACGGTGATCTCTCTCAGGCCAAGCACGCAGTTTACTTCTCTTGGTCTTCCTTTAGGGATGCCATGAGACACACGTCTGGTACAGGACGATTAGAGAGACTTGCAGAGCAGACTGATGAAGAATTGACTGGTGCGAAATTGGGCGACAGGCTACTGGTATTTGAAGACATCAGTTCATTGGCTGGCAATGGTGATTATACCGCTTTTGCATCCAAGATAGACACAGCACTCAAGCGTTGGGGGCTTCTACCTAGTGACCGTGGTTTAGTTGCTAATGCCCTAATCTCTGATACTGGTGAGATAAACTTTGATCCCATTGCGGGTACGTTCGGTATCCACACCCCAGGTTGTAGCTACTTTAGTGGAGATCCTGCCGGAGGTATTAAGCTCACAAAGGATATTGTCCTGAATGCTTACAATGATCGTTTGTCCGCCGCTTTATTACCTGTGAACTGCGATCACATAGACGTTGCCAAATCATTTCTTATCACGTTACTCGGTCCTACTGGAATGGACGAAACGATTTTTACTTCTGATGGTTTTACTACGATAGTTGATCATCAAGGTAAATTGTATGCAGATACCGCTGAAGGTTCTTTGATTGTCCAAAGCCAGAAGGCAACGCTCACGGCTCTGGATACAGTGGGTACGCCTCTTGTCAACATTGTAGGAACTCCCGCTGATGGTGGTGTAGTTTTTAATCTTGACGGTACTATTCCGGCAGTTCACTTCCTGCTGGAGTTAGCTTAAAATGAAGGTGGGTTGGCATTTTATAAGTAAGCGCTAACAAAATAAACAAAGAATAACCAAGTTTTACCCCGTAGATTGTACACCTCAACAGTAATAAAATGAATGAATCATCATAGACAAGTATGGAGATTTCATAATCCCTACTTTAAGAATATGTCACAATAGTCCATTTAAAAGGGCGGGTATTGACTACTTTTAATAAATGAAGATTTAAGCCGGGGGGAATCCACCGGCTTTCTTGTTATCATAACTTAATGCAATCGAGATTTTTAGGAGGAATACATCATGAAGCTGCTGATCATAGATGACGAGGACAGAACCAGGGAAATGCTGTGTAATCATGTGGATTGGATGGAATTAGGTATTTGTAAAGTGGAGACTGCACGTAATGGATTGGCTGCTCTAGACTTAAGCCGTGTTTTTCTCCCTGATATTGTTCTCTGTGATATCCGGATGCCGAAGATGGATGGCATACAATTTGCTAAATTACTCAGGGAAGAAGATTTATCATGCAAACTGCTGTTTATGAGTGGATTCTCAGATAAAGAGTACTTAATGTCTGCAATCCGGCTGAACGCACTTGACTACATTGAGAAGCCAATTAATCTGGATAAAGTCCGAGAGGCAGTCAGGGCAGCCGTTAAGGCAAGGCAACATGATGAGAAGAAAAGACTTGAAGAACGCCAAATGCAGAATGCCTATGATGAAGGACTCCCTTATCTGAGACAGGAGATGGTTCGTAAGTTAATCACAGTTCCGAGTTCGCTCAATGTACAGAAAGCTCTTGAGAGCAGAGAGACGTTTCTTCTGCCTGCGGAAGGAGAGTACACTGTGATCGTCTCTTCAATATACTGGAAACCGCTTCAGTACATTGAAGATTCAAGGCAGTTACAGGAGGATCTGTTACGTAGGTTGAGTATGAATAGCACACTTGCCTCACTTCGTTGTATTTGTGGATTCGATTCTAGACAATTTTTGATTTTCATCCTGCCTGAAGCATACGGTAGCAGCTATAGGGAGCAACGTAGTGTACTAGAGAAGCTTTATGCAGAAGTAACCGAACTTATAGGAAATAATATCCGTTTTTCGATGGGAGTTGGAGAATCAGTAAAAGAACGAATACGAATTCCAGCTTCCTATAGAAAAGCGATGGATGCGTGTAGTCTTCATTACTATAGCGATGGCAGTCGATTAATTTTTGCCAGTGAACTTGGAGATAACCAAGAACTGGCTACGGATTGGGATTTGGTTCGCCGTTTACGTAACTTTCTCCAACAAGAAGATATTGAAGCTGCCCGCAACATAATTATGAATTGGACTAAGAAGGCAAGGATAGCTTGTGATTTGGATATTATTCGGCTCAAGGACTCCTATTTTCAATTTTTACTGGTCATTCTTGATGTTGCTGTACAGTTAGGGTTCACGGATACGGATGAGGATACAGAACGTCGATACATCTGGAAGGAAATTGACCGAGTTCCCGATCTCTCAAGTATGGAAGAGTACATTCTTTCCTTCCTGGACCTGTTCCAGTTATCGCCTGAACAGGACGGCAGTTCCGCCAAGATGCGAGAGATACTGCAGTATGTACACAAACGCTTTCACGAAAAGGGTTTTGCAATTCTGGATATTGCCAATCATGTGGGTTTAAATGAGACTTATCTTAGCTCCTTATTCAAGAAACAGAGGGGAAGTACAATTAAAGAGTACGTCTCTTCCCTGAGAGTGGAGAGAGCCAAAGAACTTCTATTGGCTAAGGGGCTAAAACTGTATGAAGTAGCTGATCTGACTGGTTTTACTGATGCCAACTACTTCACAACCTTCTTCAAGAAATATGCAGGTTGCACGCCCTCGGAGTACAGGGAGAGGATGGCCAAATGAAACGGATTAACTGGAGGACGTTCGCTGACTTTAGTATCCGTTACAAACTGTTTGCTTCCTATTTAATGGTTATCATCCTCCCTCTGATTCTGCTGCTCTTGCTTCATCTGTATCTGAGCACAAATGAAACAGAGAAGCAGGCAAAGTACTCAGCTCAAAAAATGCTGGAGGAGACCAAGTCGCATCTGCAATATCGTGCTGAAATGGTCAAAGAAGTGTTGAATTCAATTGCATTCAGTGACACGGTTCAGAATCTTGTCTCTGAAGATCCCAAACGGTATGAGGATGTTAACCTCTGGGGATTGGATGCAAACAGACTAAGCCGTGTCGTGGGACAGTTTAGTTACAATTCGGATATTGAATCCGTGCAGGTCTATATGGAACAGGGGCTCGCATCAGTGACAGAGAGTACGGATTTTTTGAGTATGAAGAATTTGAAGCACAGTCTCTGGTTCAGAAACTTCTTAGACAGCCATTCTGTCCTGACTTGGCTGCCTTCTTCGGTCATGGAAGAAAAAAAAGACAATAATGCCATATCAGTACTGCGCGTTATTCCAAGTCCTCATAACATCACGAAAATGGACGGTATTGTACGGGCTCAGATCTCACAGAGCACAATGATATCTATACTGGAACATGCTATGGCGACTCCGTCCACTTCCGTTGCTTTATTTAACGAACAGGGTGAAATTCTCAGTACCTCTAAGACTTTTGAATATACAACTACAGATTTTGAAGAGATATTGTCAAAGGCTTTGACAGGAAGACGTATGAATATTTGGGAAGATAATCTGGAGTTTAATGGACAGCGGATTCTGTTAGGTCTGCAGGAGATACCTGAAACGGATCTGCGTGTAGCGATGATTGTACCTTATACGGATATTTTGAAATCAAGCAATGCTATGCGTGATCGGTTAATCTTTATATTTTTGTTGATCATTCCTCTCACATTGGTTCTATCATTCGTCGTTGCGGGTTCTGCGACTAAACGTTTACGCAAACTTACGAGACATGTGCGTAAGGTCAAGAATGGCGATTTTGGCATGAATCCACTTCCGGTCAATCAGGATGAAATTGGTGAGCTAATTAGTAATTTTAATGTGATGGTGGATAATGTATCAAGATTACTTGAGGAGACCTATACGCTTGGGCGTGAAGTCAAAAATAAGGAGCTAAAAGCGCTACAGGCACAAATTAATCCTCATTTTCTATACAATACCCTGGAACTGATCAATGCGATGGCGATCAACTCCGGAAATGGGGAAATCTCCAAAGTAGTGGATCGATTAGCCTTATTCTATAGGTTGAGCTTATCTAATGGCAGAGAAAGTGTCACTTTGGAGAGTGAACTCACGCATGTGGAATCCTATGTATCGATTCAGAATATGCGATTTAATAACGCAATCACATTGACCATGAACGTTCCACCAGAGCTGTTACATTGTGAAGTACCGAAAATTATGCTTCAGCCTCTGATTGAGAATGCAATTTTGCATGGAATTTTGGAAACCGATTCTGAAAAAGGTGAAATACTTGTTTCCGCAAGAACAGATGAAGGAAACTTGCTTGTGGAAGTTATTGATAATGGTATCGGTATAGACGAAAAGGTGTTAGAAAATATTCTAAACAGCTCGGTTAGCAAAGGTACGGGGGGATTTGGCATATGGAACATTCAGGAGCGTATTAAACTAAATTATGGATCTCAGTACGGATTGTTATACAAAAGTCAATTGGGCGAGGGAACCTCTGTACAAATTTTTATTCCAAAAAAGTAAGCGTTAACAAAGAATATTAAAGAAGATCAGAGCTTTCCCTCGTAGGATGAGAATCACCGTTCCATTACAATGTGAAAGGAGAGAGGCATTTAGAAGGAGGTAGCGTATGAAAGTCAATTTAGAGCGATCTGTAGTGAGCAAACCCAAAAAAATAAAAGGGCTGTCTCCATTGCAGGAGATAAAGAAAAACTGGGTTTTGTATTTAATGTTTGTACCGATTGCTGTTTTTTTTATCATCTTTTCCTATATACCGATGACCGGTATTGTAATGGCTTTTAAAGAATTCAACTACAGGGATGGAATTTTCATGAGTCCCTGGAATGGGCTCGAGAACTTCGAGTACTTCTTTCAGTCAGGTAAAGCATGGATCGTCACAAAAAACACGATCTTGTACAACGTAGTGTTCTTAGGATTATATACGCTGTTCTCGATATTGGTTGCAGTACTGCTATCAGAGACGTATAACAAATTTTTCAAAAAAACTGCTCAGACATTAATGTTTCTGCCTTACTTTATATCCTGGGTTACCGTGTCAGCGTTCGTTTATAACTTTTTCAACTATGAGTTTGGTATAGCCAACGTATTCCTGAGAAATCTCGGTTTGGAAGCTATGGATATCTATTCAACTGAAAGCTACTGGTACCTATTGCTTCCTTTACTTTATGTGTGGAAGTGGGTTGGGTTTGGAAGTGTTTTATACCTGGCAGCGATTGTCGGGATTGATCAGGAGATATATGAAGCAGCAACCATTGATGGAGCTAGTCGGTTCCAAAAAATTATGAAAATAACGCTCCCGTTGTTGAAACCTACAGCGGTGGTACTGATATTACTTGGACTTGGACGAGTCATGCGCGGTGAATTCGATATGTTCTACCAGCTAATCGGCAACAACGGGGCGCTTATGAATGCTACAGATATTATTGATACATTAGTTTTCCGTTCTCTTATGGGCACACAAGACTTTGGTATGGCTTCATCAGTGGGTCTTTATCAGTCCGTACTCACTTTAATCATTATCCTGATTGCTAATTATCTCGTACGTCGTTATGACAAAGAGAACGCACTGTTCTAACTAAAACTTAGAAAGGAGGAAATTTTGTGAATAAAAACAAACTAAATTCAGCTCCGATTTTTCAAGCCTTTTCTTACACTGTTGTAGCAATTGTCGCCATTTTGTGTCTGCTTCCATTTATCGTTCTGATCTCAGGTTCCATTTCAGATGAAGGACAGGTTTTAGCAAAGGGCTATTCCTTTATTCCTCGAGGCTTTTCATTGGATGCATACGCCTTTATTTTTCGTAATCCTGCTGAACTTCTTTCTGCTTATCGGGTGTCGATAATTGTCGCAGTGGTTGGAACCGTTCTGTCACTGCTAATCTCCACGATGGCAGCCTATGTGATGTACCGCAAAGAGGTGAAGTATCGGAACAAACTGGCGTTCTTCCTGTTCTTCACCACATTATTCAGTGGTGGCTTAGCACCCTTTTTCATCTGGGTTACCAGTTACTTGCATCTGAAGAACACGCTTGCAGTTTTGATACTGCTTCCTATGTTCAACGTGATGTACGTTTTGATCCTCCGAAGCTTCATTAAAGGTTCGGTGCCTGAGCCGCTTGTGGAATCGGCGAAAATTGACGGAGCAGGAGACTTTCGAATTTTCTGGCAAATGGTTCTGCCCCTCTGCAAACCAGCGCTTGCTTCAATCGGCCTGTTCACTATTTTAGCCTACTGGAACGACTGGTGGACACCTATGATGTTCACTGATAAACAGGAGTATGTACCCCTTCAGTATATGCTCTATAAAATGTTGTCTTCAATGAATATGTCAGCTGCCCTGGCTCAGCATGTATCCTCTCTTGAAATGCCGAAGGAAACATTCAAGCTTGCTATGACCGTTATTGCTACAGGTCCGGTTGTGATCCTGTTTCCATTTCTTCAACAGTATTTTGTTAAAGGAATCACCATTGGTGCCGTCAAAGGCTAAATGTTATTAGAGTCCTAGGTGTGATATGAATCCTATTTAATTCATTGGGATTTATATAAAAAAATTAAATAAGGGGGAAGAAAAATGAAGAATTCTAAGAGAAATATGAAGATCATTCTTGCTATGATGCTATCGTTCGCCTTGCTATTATCTGCCTGTTCAAAAGGCAATGAAGATAATGCAAGCACCACTGGAAATGAAGATCCAACAGGGCAAAAAGAAGTTGTTCTAAAAGGTTACCTGCTTGGTGAGGCGCCAAAAGGAATGCCTGAGGTACTTGAAACATTGAATAAGAAACTAAAAAAGGACATCAATGCTACGATTGAGTTGAATTATATCAGTTGGGGAGATGTGCAATCCAAGTACCCATTGTTGCTGGCTACAGGTGAAGATTTGGATTTTATCTTCTCAGCAGATTGGAATTATTATGTTGAACAAGCGAATAAAGGAGCCTTTTATGAACTGAAGCAAGAAGACATAGCAAAATATATGCCGAAAAAATCGGCAGCAATGGATCCTGCTGCTTGGGATGAAGCCAAGATTAAGGATAAAATCTATATGATTCCGAAGACAACCCCTGATAGTAATGTCTTCGTATCTGTACTTCGTAAAGATATTATGGCGGAAGCAGGCCTTACCGATGTGAAGAGTCTCTCTGAGATTGGTCCTTATCTGGAAGCAGTGAAGAAAAATCATCCAGATATGGTTGGCCTAAATCTGGACTCACAGGTTGACCTGCCAACACCGTATCAACATCTGATGCGTGAGAAAGTGGGCTTTACGGGCGGCTCACTTGGCGGTGGACCTTTGTCCCAGGGAGCGGCTTTTGATTTCACAGATCCGTCGGGAAAAATTTATAGCATGGTTGAAGAGCCTTACTTAAGTGCCCAGAAATATGCGGCTACTATTATGAAGGACTGGTATGACAAAGGATACGTTAACAAAAATCCGTATGCCAATAAAATTCGCTCCAAAGATAATTTTGTTGAAGGCAAATCTGCGGTAGCGTTTGGCAACAGCATTGATATTGCAGCGACCATTGAAGCTGCTGAAGCAAAGGGAATTGAAACTTACATCATTCCGTCGTTGATGCCAAACGGTAAAGTCCCGATGGGAAATCACATTGGGGCTGGGATATCAATTGCGGCAAATTCCAAAAATCCAGAACGTGTAATGCAAGCATTTGACCTTATTATGGAAGATCCATTATATGTTTATTTAACATATTTCGGAATTGAAGGTAAGAACTATGTCGTCAAGGATGATAAAGTCGGTTTGCCGGAAGGGGTGACAGCTGAAACAAACACCTATCCTCCTGATTCCGCAGGCTTCTGGTTCGTAAATAAAGCTTTGTTTAAGCCAATGAGTACTTGGCCGAAGACTTATATTGACTTCTGGGAGAAACAGGACGAATACAATACCTCAGACTTTGCACTTAATGGATTTAACTTTAACACTGAGAACGTGAAAACACAGATTGCAAACTTGGCCAATGCATCCACACAGTATGCCAACCCGATCTACATTGGTGCAGTTAAGGATGTAGACAAAGCATTTGATGAACTGACTCAAAATTTAAATAGTGCTGGTCTGGATAAAGTAAAAGAAGAGGGACAGGCACAAGTTGACGCTTTTCTTGCAAAGAAGAAATAGAAATATTTTCTTTCCATTAAAATGAAATCTTTTTACCGATGATGATTCAGTCTACGAGAGCGCAGTAAGTGTACTGCGCTCTTTCTAACAGATATTTTAAGGTTTATGTAAATAACTTTGCTATGTACATCAAAAAAATGAAGATCCTGCTGTCGTATCTTATTGAAAGTGAGTTGAATACTATGATTGGCACTTGGCATTTCATATATGAGACTGTTCATACCACCATAAAAATGCAGTTTATTATTGGAAAAGAGGAGGATTTCACCTTATCTGTTATTCTTGAGCCCTTTCCATTTCCTGTTGAGATTAACAGTGTGAAAATCGATGGTCATGTATTGCAGGCAAAGGGTACATCTCAATTTGTACCAGGAGAGGGTTTTGAATTTGATTTGACTTTTGAAGGCAAGGAGTTCCAGGGAAGAATCAAGATTCCCTATCAGGAAGCGTTTTCTGTAAAAGGAACCGAAGGCTCGGGTCCATCCCTTGAAGATTTGCTCATTGCTAAACTCTCTAGTTACAGGAATCAAAATGTAAAGCAACGGAGTGATAATGAAATCCATCATGAGGTCGATACATTACTCAATAGGATGTCCGTTACTGATAAGCTTGGTCAAATGAGTCAGTGCATGTCTACCAATCTTTCTCTGGGATCTGATATTGATTCAGAATCGCCAGAAAAGCTTGTTTCAGAAGGCAGAGCTGGCTCAGTACTATCTGCTGTAAACAGCAATCGTGTGTTCGAATTGCAGAAAATTGCGGTGGAACAATCTCCTCATGGTATTCCATTGTTATTTAACTTTGATGTAATCCACGGATTTCAGACCATATTTCCGGTGCCGCTTGCCTGTTCATGTAGTTGGGACATGACTGCGATTCGGGAAGCCAGTGCAATTGCTGCCAAGGAAGCCACCGCTACAGGAATAACCTATAATCATGGGCCGATGGTAGATATTACAAGAGACCCACGTTGGGGACGTGTTGTGGAGGGGGCGGGAGAAGATCCTTATCTAGGAAGCTTAATCGCAAAAGCTCAAGTTGAAGGTTTACAAGGAGATAGTCTGTTCGATCCAGAGACAATTATCGCTTGTTTGAAGCATTTTGTTGCATACGGTGCTGCTGAAGCCGGTCGCGATTACAACACAGTAGATATATCCGAAGGGACACTGCGCAATGTATACCTCCCACCATTTCAAGCAGGAATTGATGCTGGTGCAGGGTCGGTTATGAATTCG
Source organism: Paenibacillus sp. Root52 (assembly GCF_001426865.1). GTDB lineage: Bacteria > Bacillota > Bacilli > Paenibacillales > Paenibacillaceae > Paenibacillus. The sequence goes on from NZ_LMFO01000001.1 coordinate 499,640, forward strand.
TTTAACACCTATCAAGGAGTTCCGGTGGCAGGTAACCAGTATGTTCTTAATGAACTCCTCCGAAAAGAGTTGGGATTTAACGGAATACTGATCTCCGACTACGGCTCCATTGATGAAATTGTCGCTCACGGAAATGCGAAAGACAGTAAAGAAGCAGCAAAAAAAGCACTGGATGCCACGATGGATATCGAAATGGTGACTCGTTCATATGATCATCTGAGCGATTTAATTGAGCAAGGAATCGTAAACATTGAACAAATAAATGAAGCAGTACGTCGCATTCTGACATTTAAATATAAGATCGGTATTATGGACGATCCATACCGATACATTCGTCCCGAGAAGGAAAAGAAATATCATTTTCACCCGGCACATCTGGAAGCAAGCCGGAAGTTAGCTCAAAAATCTATCGTCATGTTGAAAAATAATGGCGTACTGCCGCTTAAAAGCACGGAATTGAATTTGGCAGTGATCGGCCCATTTGGCGATAGCAAGGATATGCTCGGCCCCTGGCAGTGGTCCCGGTATGCAAATCAAACGGTTACTCTGCGAGAAGGAATTTTAGCGAAGGACTTCCCCGAGACTAATCTGCTCATTGAAGAGGGATGCAAGGTTGAACACGTGATAGAGGGTGGAGTAGAGCGAGCTGTAGCGGCAGCGCTCCAATCAGACATCGTCATTCTAGCTTTAGGAGAGAGCAGTGAAATGTCAGGTGAAGCCGCATCTCGTATGGATATTCATCTACCGAAAGTGCAACAAGAGTTAGCCGAAGCTATAGTTCGCGTGGGCAAGCCGGTTATTCTGGTATTGACCAATGGACGTCCTCTTGTACTTGATTGGTTTGAGTCACATGTGGATGCGATCTTAGAAACGTGGTTCTTAGGCTCACAGGCTGGATTTTCCATAGCGGATGTGCTTTTCGGTGATTACAATCCATCTGGAAAATTAACAATGAGCTTTCCTGCTCACTCAGGGCAGGTACCAATATACTACAATCATTTCAAAACCGGAAGACCTGTAACGGAAAGTAATAAGGGTGAGAAATTTTTCTCCCGATATATTGATGGCTCCAACGACCCTCTCTATCCTTTTGGTTTTGGACTAAGTTATACGACATTCGAAATCTCGGAGATAAGATTGTCGCAAACACGAATGATGGAATCAGGAACAATATTCGCTAGTGTAACAGTTACGAATACTGGAATGGTAGCGGGTGAAGAAACCGTTCAGATGTACATTCAGGATATCTATGCAAGTGTGGTTCGTCCTGTTAAAGAGCTTAAAGGGTTTAAAAAAGTAAAATTAGCAGTAGGTGAGGCAAAAGAAATCAGTTTCAAAATTACTGCTAAAGATCTGGCATTTTGGAACCTTAACAAGAAGAATGAAGTTGAACCTGGAGATTTCAAAGTATATATCGGATCGAACTCATATCACGTAAAAGAGGCATTGTTTGAGCTTGTATAACACGCGCCATTAATCTAAAGGCAAATGACATTTGGAGGTAGAACATGATCTATAAAGATGCCAGTAAGTCTATTGCTGAGAGAACTGAAGATCTAATTAAAAGAATGACTTTGAAGGAAAAAGTAGCTCAATTATATTGTGCCAATTCGTATGGTGGAGAATCTGTCTATGATAGCAGAATGCATAAATTAAAGGATGGAATTGGAACCGTAAGTTATCTAAATGATTCTTTTACAGGTGATCTTAATAAAGATAGGGAGACTATAAAAGGAATACAAAAATATCTTGTCGAGGAGACCAGATTGGGCATTCCCGGATTATTCCATAGTGAAGGCATAGCTGGTGCGCAGATTCCTAGTGCTACTACATTCCCTCAGTCACTCAACCTTGCTTCAACTTGGGAACCGACTTTAGCAAAAAAAATGGGCGAAGTCGTCAAAAAACAACTCATTGCTTTTGGATTTAGAGCAGTTCATTCCCCGCTATTTGACTTGGCAAGAGATCCAAGATTTGGGCGAGTTGGTGAAACCTATGGCGAAGATCCCTATTTAGTTGCTCAAATTGGTGTATCTTTTGTCAATGGGATACAGGGTGAACATGAAATTATGGCTACAGCAAAGCATTTTGTTGGTTATGGGAATGCAGAAGGTGGAAGAGGAGGAGGCGAACAGCAAATATCTGAGCGAAGATTGCTGGATAGTTATTGTTTCCCCTTTGAAGCTGCCATTCATGAAGCAAAAATAAAAGCAGTGATGAACAGTTATGGGATGCTTAATGACCAAGCTGTGTCTACATCCAAATGGCTACTCACTGACATTCTAAGAAACAAGCTGGGTTTTCAGGGATTGGTCGTAGCAGACTATGGTAGCATTACTCATGCATTTCTACGATATAGAGTGGCAGAAGATGCGAAAGGAGCAGGTATACTGGCATTCAAAGCTGGAATGGATGTGGAACAACCTGGAAGTCAATGTTATCAGCATTTGGTAGAAGCAGTTGAGTCAGGTGAGCTTGAAGAAGCGCATATTGATGTTTCATTAAGAAGAGTTCTTGAAACGAAATTCACACTGGGACTATTCGAGAATCCTTATGAAGATGGCGACTTCTTTAGCGAAATTAAAAAAGCAGAGAATGCAGAATTATCATTAGAGATTGCGGAAAAATCAATGGTATTAGTAAAAAATGAGGATGGTATCCTGCCACTCAACAAGAAGCTGAAAATTGCTCTGATCGGACCAAACTCGGATACCAAAACAAACTTTTTTGGAGGATATTCATCCGTTGGTTCGGCAAGCACAAAAAGCAGTGATTTTGACAAATCTGAAGAAGATAGCTTCTTGAGAATGCTATATACCGGAACCATTACAGATAATAAAGAATCATTAAAGTCAATGGGCATCGAGTTTGATGAGAAACCTACCCCTGAACAAAAAGCAATCATTATGAATATGATCAGGCAGAATTTAAATTCTGATGATTCATCGAACAGAGTCTATAGAACGAATGAAGAATTTGTTCAAATGTTTTATCCGGATTGTAAATCTGTTAAGGATGTTCTGGAAGAAGAGTTCGGGAAAGATCATGTGTTACACGCCAAAGGCTGCAATATATTCAAGGCTATAGATGGTGGAATAGAAACAGTTAAAGCTGCTGTACAAGAGGCAGATATCGTCATTGCAGTATTGGGCGGCAAAGAAAGCATGATAGATCCTGAAGCTACCTGTGGTGAAAACAAAGATAACATCAATATAGGTCTAGAAAAGCCTCAACTGGACTTGATGGAAGAAGTATTTAAGCTGAATAAACCTGTTATTTCTATTATTGTTGATGGGCGACCACTATCTACACCATACGTAAGTGAACAGAGTAAAGCTGTCTTATATTCATGGCTTCCAGCACAGTTTGGGGCAGAAGCTATTGTAAATATCCTTACAGGCAAGATCAATCCTAGCGGAAAATTGCCGGTGACCATAGTAAAAGAATCTGGCCAGATTCCCATGTACAACAGCAGATTACCACTCTATGTTGATATTAATGAATTTGCTGAATATATCAAAACTAACCAAAACACACCGCTTTACCCATTTGGACATGGATTAAGCTATACCCGATTTGAATACAGCGAATTGGTACAGAATGCCACGGTTCAGGCAGACGGTGACTTGAGCATCGCATTTAAGCTAAAAAACACCGGACAAGTTGCTGGTGAAGAAGTTGTCCAGGTCTATATTAGGGATCAAGTAAGCAGTGTTGCAAGACCTGTGAAGCAGTTGGTTGGATTTGCACGGGTTACCCTGGATGTGAACCAAACAAAAATAGTTGAATTTAAGGTAAGTATGAAACAGCTGGCATTTCATGATTTAAATATGGATCAGATTGTTGAGCCAGGTAAGATGGAAGTGTTTATAGGTGCATCGTCCCAAGATATTCGTTTAAAAGGTGTATTTGCGATTATAGGCGAGAAACTTATTGTTGAACGTAAGGTGTTTTCTTCACAGGTAACAATTACAGAGCTATAGGGGTGAGAAAATGATTAGAGAAAATATTGACCGGGCTTGGGAGTTTAGCCATGGTATCCCATCGATAGTACCTGGCTCCGCCCAGCCAGGAAGATTATTGAATTTACCGCATGATTTCATGATTGAGATAGATACGAAGCCAGAGGCGCCGGGAGGTTCATTAACGGGTTATTACGATGGGGGAATTGGAACTTACACAAAGATTCTTGATATTCCCGAAGAATATGCTGATAAAAGGGTTATGGTTGAATTTGACGGTGTTTACATGAACGCGACGGTTAAATTGAACGGGCATATGGTAACGAAACATCATTACGGCTATTCTCCGTTTCACGCCGATCTTACGCCTTATTTGAAGCCGGGCAGGCCTAATAATCTTATGGTTACTGTCAATAACGGCGCACAACCAAATGCACGCTGGTATTCAGGCTCGGGGCTTTACCGTCATGTCGACTTGCTTGTAGCTCAGAAGGTGCATATCGTTCCGTGGGGCATTTTTGCCCATACCTCACATATTGTAAACGGAACTGCATTTGTTTTTGTTGAAACGACAGTTGAAAATTCTACTTCGGCTCCCGCCGATGTTTGGTTGAATGTCAATATGATGAGAGAAGTCTCCGGAATCAAAGCGGGAACCGGTCGTGTGAAAGTACATGTGCCTGCTGGAGAGAAGGTTGTCGGTAGGGTACGGGTTGCAGTTGAACATGCAGATCTTTGGGATATCGATTCTCCTAATTTGTATAGAATCACAGCAGAGTTGACCGACAATAAGTCAGTTCTGGATCATAATAGCACTCAATTCGGTATAAGAACGATATCTGTTGACCCGCTTAACGGATTTATGTTAAATGGACGTTCCCTTAAGCTTAAAGGTGGTTGCGTCCATCATGACAATGGCATTCTAGGTGCAGCTTCGTTTAGGGACAGTGAATTCCGCAAAATGAAGCTACACAAAGATAATGGATATAATGCTATTCGTTTTGCCCATAATCCGATGTCAAGAGATTTGCTAGATGCTTGTGACCGTTTAGGACTGTTGGTGATTAACGAGGCGTTCGATGTTTGGACGATGGAGAAAAACGCTCAAGATTATAGTCTGTACTTTGCAGAAAATTGGATGAACGATCTGGAAACATTTATGCTGCGTGACCGGAACCATCCGAGTATCATCATGTGGGCAACAGGCAATGAGGTGCTTGAACGCGGAGGGATGTCAGATGGTTACCGTCTGGCAGCGCAATTGGCGGCAAGAGTGCGTGAACTTGATCCTACCAGGTTGGTTACGAATTCCATATGTTCTTTTTTTAACGGTCTTGATGATGAAGATACTGCAACTTTTTATGAGGAAATGTCTTTACTTCTTGAAGATGGTGAAGGATTCACCCCAAATTACGATACTGATTTTGGTATGAAAATCTGGCCTGAGTATTCAGAAGCATTCGCAGCTCCTTTAGATGTCGTTGGATATAATTATATGAATTATCATTATGCGAATGCTATTGAGCACTTTCCAGACCGGGTGATCTGCGGAACAGAAAGTATGCCTCCTCAGTGTGATAAGTACTGGCATGATGTAGAACGGTTTTCCCATGTAATTGGTGATTTCGTATGGACGAGCCATGATTACATTGGCGAAGCAGGACTCGGGAAAGTGAAATATGTCCAACGGGATGAAACCCGTAATGCTCATAACAGTATTGGCAATTCTCCTTACCCATGGCGTGTGGCCAATTGTTCAGATTTTGATCTCTGTGGGTTTGCACGTCCTCAGCTATTCTACCGAAAAATTGTTTGGGGTTCCGATGAGACCTTCATAGCTGTTAGAAATCCGGGAAACTTCGGGAAGCTGGAGATTCTGAGCAGATGGGGTTGGCCAGAATGTGAGCATCATTGGAGTTGGACGGGTTCGGAGAGTCTGCCTATACAGGTAGATATTTACTCCAGAGCTGAAGAAGTGGAGCTGATTCTTAACGGAAAGAGTCTCGGCAGAAATTCTGCGGGTAAGACGAACAGGTACACAGCCAGTTTTGAACTTATATATGAACCAGGTACTTTGGAAGCGGTGAGTTATATCGATGGCAAGCGCATTTCATCTGATATCCTCATCACCGCGGGAAAACCCGAAGGTATTAGGATTGTTACCGACAAGAAAGAGCTTGTTGCAAACGGACAATCTTTAATCTACGCAGTTGTAGAGATCGTTGATGCAGAAGGGACATTGGTACCAACAGCTGAACTAAAAGCAACAGCAAAGGTGTCTGGTGCGGCAACATTGGCAGCTTTTGGGACGGGCAGGCCGCAAACCACAGAGAACTATACGAAAGGCCAATTTACTTCGTATCAAGGGAGATTGCTTGCTATTGTTCGTGCAAACTATGAAGTTGGTATGTCAACAATGATGGTTGAGATTGACGGACTGAATCTCGAATCAATTGAGATCCCTGTACAATAGTTTTAATTAGGAGTGATAACATGAAAGTAAATAAAATACACCGTTTTACTGAAGATGGTAATTCCTGCATCATCAATACGCCACGCACTCCAAGACATTGGTACAACTACTTGTGGAGTGAACAAGGGTATTGCACACAGGTTTCCCAAATCGGGCATGGCCGAAGCTACTATATCAATTCAAAAGCTGATATGTGTATGATCAATAATCAGGATGCAAAGTATTTGTACCTACGTGATGATGATGCCAACGTATTCTGGAACATTGGGGAAGGCCCACTAAACGAAGAAGTCGAGGACTTCTCATGCGAACATAATATCGGATATTCCATCCTCCAGTCCCAAAAGAACGGCGTCCATGCTTTCTGGAAGCTTTTTGTTCCTCATGAAGGCTACAACGAGGTTTGGATGGTTAAAGTGAAAAATAATACGGATGTAATGAAGCGAATCAGCGTATTTTCTGCTGTGAGTTTTGAATTGGAAGGTTTTAAATACCCACGGTATTATGAAATGTATAGAAGCTGCGAAACTTTTTTCAATGAGCAATTGAATGGCATTTATTGTGAGTCCAAACATCCCTTCGCACCACACAATAGATATAACGGTTATATCGCATGTTCCGAAACCGTCCACGCCTTTGATGGCAATCTTGGAACGTTTCTGGGGGAACTGGGGACGTATACCCGATTGGATTCTATGCCGGCGCCATTGTTCCAGCGGCCTGATGTTGTAGTTAAGGGTAGAGATTGTACGAATTCTCTCACTACGCTTGCTAATCTTGGTGGCGTTCTGCAGAACAAGCTTGTACTGGCACCCGGTGAAGAGAAGGAACTGTATTATGTGCTGGGAGTCAGCGAATCACTCGAAGAGGCTGTTCAAACCGCGGAGGTGTATAGCACAGGAGATCGTATAACACGAGCATTACTTGAAACACAGGAATACCAGAAGAGCAAATACGCGAGTCTCCAAATTAAAACACCTGATGAGAAGCTGAACGTGATTATGAATGAATGGGTTAAAAAACAGGTGGACTTCTGTATTGTTGGCAAGAAGGGAGTAAGGGACAACCTTCAGATTGCAGTTGGACTGCTTAACTACAGGCAGGAGAGGGCCAAGGAGGAGATTATTGAATGCTTGCGGCATCAGTTTAAGGCTGGGCATGCCGTACTAACATGGTATCCATATGACGCTACCCGTTATTCAGACCAGCCGTTCTGGATTATCTGGTCTGTATGTGAGTTGATTAAGGAGACTGGAGATTATTCTCTTCTGGATATGGAGATTGAATATCAGGACGAAGGTTCAGCAACGATGCTGGAGCATGTGAAGGCTGCAGTTAACCGGTTAATTGAGGACAAAGGAGAACATGGTCTGGTACGCATTTTCTTCGCAGATTGGAATGATGCTTTGAATATTACAACAGATCCCAATGCGGAATCTGTTATGTTGTCTGAGCAATTCTGTTATGCCCTGAAAGAGCTCTCAACATTGATCCGGCGACTGGGAGACGCTGATTATGCAGGATACCTGGATGATCAGTACAATATCCTTCGTAGTGCGATTAACAATGTGGCTTGGGACGGAAACTGGTATATGCGTGCCCTTAGTAAAGAAGAGAATATCGGCTCCAAAGATAGCACAGGAAGTAAAATCTATATTAACGCTCAATCGTGGGCTGTTCTTGCAGATATTCCGGATGAAGAGAAGTTGCCCAAAGTGCTGGAATCCATGGACAGCATGGAACATGATTTTGGCTTCCCGATCAATATGCCTCCATATATGGAATATTCCCCTCATGTTGGTCGAATGTCCGGCATGTTACCGGGACTATTCGAGAACGGCGGCGTCTACTGTCATGCAACTGGTTTCAAGATTATGGCCGATTGCAAGGTAGGCAGGGGAGCAGAAGCGATACGTACACTACTGAAAATCATTCCAGATAGTGAAGAGAATCCTTCTACAGAATCCGGCGCAGAACCATATGTATTCACGAATTGTTATTCCATTCATCCCAAATATTATGGTAAATCCTATCAATCATGGACTACAGGAACCTCAGCTTGGGGACTCATGTCGCTTTTGGAGGGGATTATGGGGATCAAGCGGGATTATGATGGTCTCCGGATTGACCCATGTTTACCTGCTGATTGGGAGCAGGCTCAGGTGTATAGGGAGTTCCGCGGCACACGTTATGAAATCACTATCAAGAATCCAATGAAACTATCTAAAGGACAACCGCAGATAAAAGTGGACGGCAGTCGTATGATCGGAAATCTTCTACCTCTCTTCTCTGACGGAAAGATTCATCATGTAGAAGTTACCCTTAATCCTGTCGTTTAAGACCAAGCTTAGATTGCTCTAAATACCATCAGGAGCGAAACGAAAGATGGAGCTTGAATTATTTAGAGATCGATTGATGTAGGATCTGTTAGTACGTCGTCAAATGAATATCAACATGTCGTTAAGTGAGCAGTCTTCCGGGTTGAAAGAAATTAAAATGTGAATGTATACATTTTCTTGGAAATATTTCTTATACCGAGGAGGATATTATGCCAAAAAATCGAAGGTTGCTTAACGCATTACTTATCATTGCCATATTATTGTTGTCAGCCTGTAGTAACAGCAGCAATAACAATAATGGAGGGACAACTGCAGAATCCGGTCCATCTGAAGAATCCGGCGAACTGACAGAATTAACGGTTGCTTTTCCTATTTTTGCTGCACTTCCGAAGGATATGTCTTTGATTGAAGAAGAGGTTAATAAAATAGCCGAGGAGAAAATTAATGTTAGAGTCAAATTATTACCCATTAGTTTCTCCAATTGGACACAACAAGTAAACTTGATGTTTTCCAGCGGAGAAAAGCTGGATCTAATGCCAACAATCTATGCCTACAACACAGCAATAACACAAGGTCAATTGATTCCGCTGGATGAACTTCTTAACAAGCATGGGGAAGGTATAATTGCGGCATTAGATTCGGCTTATTTGGATGCTTCAAGGGTGGATGGAGCCATATTTGGTGTGCCTACTATGCATGAAATGGCATATGTTAATGGCATCACAATGCGAGAAGATATCCTCGAAAAATACCAAATTGATACGAGTAAGCTTCGAAAACTGGAAGATTTAGAAGAAGTTTTGAAAGCGGTTAAAAATGGTGAGCCCAACATGGCACCTTTAATCCCAGCAACAGGAGCATCTATTCTAGATAACTATCAGACTTTCGACAGACTGGATAATCATCTGGGTGTTCTTCCTGGTTTTGACAACGGATTGAAAGTTGTTGATTTGTACGGTACAGAAGAATACGCTGAGCAGCTTCACATGCTTAGAAGATGGTACCAGGATGGTCTAATTCTTAAAGATGCTTCGACGAATCAGATGAATGCACAAGATCTAATCGATTCTAATCGTGGTTTTGCGTTTCTACTAAATGCTCATCCCGGAGCACTTCAATTTGAAGAAGGGGAAAAAAAATCTAATAAAGTGTCGATGAAAACCATAGCATTCTCAGACCCTCCTGTTTCTTCAACTGCTCATATTACAAACACAATGTGGGGGATCACTTCGAATTCTAAATCTCCAGATAAAGCAATGGAATTTCTTAATCTGATGTACTCTGATAAAAACATCTCGAATCTATTGATCTGGGGAATTGAAGGAAAACACTATAAAGTTTTATCTGAAAATGTCATCGATTTTCCTGAAGGTGTCAATGAGCAAAATTCAGGATATCGATTAAATGCCGGTTGGATGTTTGGTAATCAATTTATCGCCTATGTCTGGCAAGGAACAGATCCTGATATCTGGGGAAAAGTAAAACAGTTTAATGAGTCAGCTGTAAAATCAAAGGCTCTTGGTTTCACGTTCGATCCAACATCAGTCAAAACAGAAATTGCCGCCATCGGGAATGTTATTTCACAGTATCGCCTTCCTCTTGAAACAGGAAGCATTGATCCAGATAACGTGTTGCCGAAATTTTTGGACAACTTGAAAATTGCTGGAATTGACAAAGTGATTGAGGAGAAGCAGAGACAACTCGACCAATGGGTGAAATCCAACCAATAAAGGGCTGCCTATTGTATCATCCAATTCTTTGGAAGGGAACGATGCCTGATGATTATTACGAAACTCAAAACAAATCGAATTACGAATCCGTTGGGATTCTTCTTGGGTGATTGGCCTAGACTTTCTTATGTAGTCACGTGTACTGATGCTAAGAAGCAGATTGCAGCTAGGTACGAAGTAGCACTGGACGAAGATTTTTCTTCCATTATATTTGATAGTGGTAAGCAAACAGATATCGATAGTCTCTCCTTCGAGCTGCGGATCGAAATCCAACCCAGAACTCGCTATTTCTGGAGGGTAGAGGTGTGGGCAGATAATGGAGACCATGCTGTTAGCGATGTTGCCTGGTTCGAAACGGCAAAACTAGACGAATCGTGGGAGGCGGAGTGGATCATACCTGTAATGGACACGGAGCATCACCCAGTCCTTAGCAGAACTTTCAAACTCACAAAATCAGTTGATTCCGCCCGTGCATACGTATGTGGTCTCGGAATGTATGAGATGCAGATTAATGGGATCAAGGCAGGTGACGAGTATTTCGCCCCTCACTTCAACGCATATAACAAGTGGCTACAATATCAGACGTATGACATAACAGAGTTATTGATCGAAGAAGAAAACCAGGTAGAGGTGAGCCTCGGGAACGGGTTATACAAGGGACGTTTCGGATTTGATGGTTATTCCAGAGAATTATACGGTAACGAGTTCGCTCTATTATGTGAAATTCGGGTCAAGTATACGGATGGAACAACGGAGATTCTAAAATCAGATACGGAATGGATTGCGGAGAGAAGCCCGGTTTTGAATGGTAATTTGTATGATGGTGAAGTCTACGATGCAACCTTCACGGCCACAGAATTGCATTCGGTTCGCAAAGGTAATCTTGGCTTTGAACGTCTTACTGCAAGATTAAGTCTTCCTGTTGTGGTGAAGGAAGAGTTGAAGCCGATTGAAGTAATTTACACACCAGCAGGTGAGACAGTACTCGATATGGGTCAAAACATGGTTGGTTGGATACAATTTCATACACATGCTTCAAAAGGAACGGTGATCCGTCTTCAACATGGTGAGGTTCTACAGGAAGGGAACTTCTATCGCGATAACCTTCGAACAGCCAAGGCGGAATATGTTTATACAGCTAATGGGGAAGAAAGAATCGTTCGTCCGTACTTCACTTTCTATGGCTTCCGGTACGTCAAGGTGCAAGGCTGGCCGGGAGAGCTCGATCCTAACGACTTTACAGGCTGTGTCCTCTACTCTGATTTGGAACAAATTGGAGTAATTGAGACGAGCAACCCACTTGTAAATCGGTTGTTTCAGAATGCGCTTTGGGGACAGAAGGGCAATTTCCTGGATGTTCCTACAGATTGCCCACAAAGGGACGAACGGATGGGCTGGACAGGAGATGCCCAAGTGTTCTCTGGGACCGCTTGTTTTAACATGGATTCGTATGCGTTCTATTCAAAGTATGGTCATGATATGGCACTTGAACAAGAGGATCGCGGAGGCATGGTTCCAATGGTCGTTCCCGCAGTGAACGTTCCGAGCGGTGGCTCTAGCGCATGGGCTGACGCAGCCACGATCATTCCCTGGAACGTGTATCTTCATTATGGTGACAAGGGAATATTACGGCAGCAGTACGAGAGCATGAAGAGCTGGGCTGACTTTATTATCCATGCTGACGAGAATTCGGGCTGCAGTAGACTGTGGACGGTCGGTTTTCATTTAGGAGACTGGCTTGCCCTGGACGGGAACGATCCTGAATCGGTAATAGGGGCAACAGACACGGCCTTTATCGCATCTGCCTATTATTACTATTCCTCAAAATTAGTCGCAAAAGCGGCAATGGTGCTTGGCTTTGAGGATGACCAAGTCTATTACGAACGAATCTCCGGAGAAGTCAAACATGCTATAGAGAACGAGTTCTTTTCAAAAAACGGTCGCCTTGCGATCGATACCCAGACGGCATATGCCATAGCACTGTATATGGATCTAGTCCCGGCAGCGTACCAGAAACGTGTTATAGAGGCATTAGTTATTCGTCTTCGAAAGGATGACTATCATCTCCAGACTGGCTTTGTAGGAACTCCTTACCTAAACTTCGCATTATCGAATAATGGTTGTGAAGAACTTGCCTACACACTGTTGCTCAACGAAGATCATCCGAGCTGGCTCTATGCAGTCAAGCTTGGAGCGACGACGATCTGGGAACGTTGGAATTCCATTGACTCGGATGGAAGAATCGGTCCACCTGGGTTGAACTCCCTGAATCACTATGTCTATGGTGCAATTGCAGAATGGATGTACCGAGTAATCGCAGGAATGAACCCAGACGAAGAAGTGCCGGGTTTTCGCCGGATCATATTCGCACCGAAGCCGGATTTCCGCTTACAATGGGCGAAAGCTGTGGTAGATTCGGCGGCAGGTACTTATAGGAGTGAATGGGCATTTGATGAAGACGGGAGACTTGAATTCCGCTTCGAGATTCCGTTTAATTCGACGGCGCATGTTCTCCTACCACGAGCATCTGTGGGTACAATCTCAATTAATAATAGTTTGGAGTTAAATGTGCCCATGGTTCAAGATGGAGAGGATGTAAAGCTTGAGTTAGAGAGTGGAAACTACCTGATTCAATATATGCCGAATAGGAGCTATATTAAAACTTTTAGCACATATACACCGCTTGTCGATCTGGTTGTGAACGAACATGCACGTAAGCTTATTGAACCAGTAGTTCCTCCTGGTTTTGAGATGGAACCAAGTTCGATTTGGTACAAGGTTCGAGACTCTTCAATCAGAGATTTTGTCGCTCATTTTCCTATGGATACAAGCATACTTGAGGAGTTAGATGAGAAATTAAAAGCAATTAGGTAATTTTGACAGTAATTAATCTTCAAAGTCGATATAAATGAATTAATATCCATTTATTACAAATATGACAGGAGAGTTTGCATCATGACATTGCCTTACTTAAAAAAAGAAGACGGAGTATTTAACCTTTATGTTGACAATAAGCCTTACATCGCATTAGCAGGTGAAATTCACAACTCCAGTGCGTCCGACCTGAACTATATGAGAGATAACGTGTGGCCAAACCTAAGAGGATTACACTTGAATACGGTAATTGCTCCGGTCTACTGGGAACTTGTCGAACCGAATCCTGGCGAATTTGATTTTGAGCTTGTGGAGGGAATTATCGAACAGGCACGCGAAGAAAACGTTCGCTTGGTACTCTTATGGTTTGGGTTGTGGAAAAATGGAGTTTCATCCTATGTCCCTACTTGGGTGAAGAGAAATAAGGAAACATATTTCCGAACTGCCTATCGTAATCAAACGACTTCAGATACGATTTCGCCGTTATGCGAAGAAGCTATTAAAGCGGATGCCAATGCTTTTAGGCAATTCATGAGCCATCTGAAAAAAGTGGACAGTGATCATCATACTGTGATTATGGTTCAAGTGGAGAATGAAATAGGGTTTCTTGGTAGTGATCGTGACTATTCAGATGCTGCAAATGAACAGTTCAACCTTCTCATTCCTGATGAAGTAGGAGCCATTTTTGGAAAAGCAGGAACGTGGAAAGAAGCTTTTGGTTACGACGCAGAAGAATATTTTATGGCTTACCATTACGCTCAGGCAGTTGAATTGATCGCAAGTAAAGGAATTGAAGAGTACCCGTTACCTGTGTTTGTGAATGCCTGGCTTGAACAATTTCCGTGGAATCCGGGATCCTATCCAAGTGGTGGGCCGATTGCAAAGGTGATACCGATCTGGAAAGCAACGGCTCCGTCAATCTGTCTTTATGCGCCGGATATATATGTTGATAATTTTACAGAGGTTTGTGAGGAATATACGTCTGGGAACGAAAATCCGTTATTTATTCCCGAAGCGAGAAGAGACGTGGCATCTGTGGCGAAAGTCTTTTATGCTTTTGGAAAGTATAATGCTTTGTGTTATTCCCCATTTGGCATCGAGGACTTCTTAGCTCCGCCTAAAGAAGATTCGGATTATGATCCTAGCGTGTTAATAAGTCTCAATATAGATTTTTCCGCATTTGATGCAACCGGAACAGGTTCCTACCTTGCACAGAGTTATAAGTTGCTTAGTAATATGCTAGGAGTCATACAGAAGAACCGTGGAACGGGGAAAATGACAGGTTTCTTCCAGAATAATGAGCCAGGCTGTATACTGTCGTTCTCCAAATACAATTTGAAAGTCACTTATAAGCTCAAAAAAGATGGTAAACCCTTATCAGGGGGACTCGTCATAGAGGCCAATGATAACGAATTTTTTGTAGTAGGTATCGGTTTTTCGGTAGAATTTCTCCCTAAAGAAGGGGACTACAATTCAGAGTATGTTCGTATAGAGGAAGGGACTTTCGTGCAAGACGAGTGGGTTCGTGGACGCGTGTTGAATGGAGACGAAGCAGCTTACGGCTTCTCCATTGGGAGTCGCCCATCTGCGCTCCGAGTGGAGCTACACTAAGTACATTGTAAGTTATGTTGTGAATGGAGGCTTGATCTGTGATGAAACATCTGTTTGATATTCCTGAGGGTAAAAAAATCCGCCTAATTATTAATACTGACGCTAAGAATGAAGCGGATGACCAATTTGCCATTGTTCATGCGTTACTGACCCCGAGATTCAATATTAAAGGCATTATAGCAGCTCATTTTGGAGAACGAAGAACGACCACTTCGATGCAGGAAAGCTATGATGAAGTGAACAACGTATTGGAACTTATGGATCTGACACAGGAAGTTCCTGTCTTTAAAGGTTCCGAAAGAGCCCTGCCAGATGAAGAAACTCCGTCGATGTCAGAAGGTGCTGAGTTAATTATCCGCGAATCCCTTTCGGACGATCCGAAACCGCTCTACGTTATATTCCTTGGTCCAATCACTGACTTGGCAGCTGCATATCTGAAAGAACCAGCAATTGCTGACAGATTGACCGCGGTATGGATTGGGGGAGGCCAATGGCCGGAGGGAGAATTCGAGTTTAACTTAAGTAATGATATTAATGCGGCTAATGTCATTTTCAATTCAAATATTCCACTATGGCTTATACCTAAAGATGTTTACGCAACCATTCGAGTTAGTATCGCGGAACTAGCCGTCAGAGTGAAGCCTTATGGCAAAGTAGGAGCCTATTTATATCAACAATTGGTGGACTTCAATCTCCAGATGGGTGAGGTTCCGGGGTGGCCCAAGGGTGAAATGTGGAGTTTGGGAGATTCTCCAGCGGTTAGCGTTTTACTGGATGATCACGAATACGGCTATGAAATGAAGCCTGCTCCGAGAATTACGAATGACATGCAATATGTGCATGGCCAGAGTGAGCGGTTAATCCGATGGTATCATTTTATAGATTCTCGCTTTACATTGGAAGACATGTACGCGAAGCTCCAGCTTCATTTTTCTTCGTAGAATATCAACAAAAAAAAGCAGTTGAATATGGGGAAAACATCCCTTGTTCAACTGCTTTTTTGATCTGAATAAAAACAAATGTATGTCACCCAACCTGCCGTTACCAGAAATAAAGTAAAACCTGTTCGAATCTACTATTAGCAGTTTAAATTTACATAATTTTATACGATTTTTATAACAATCATACCAGTATATAGGAAACAAGAGGATTATACTCTAAAAAGAGGTTGCTGGAAAAACCACTGAAAGATAATTGATAGATTGTATGCATTTGTAACTAGATCTTTTAATGATTTCAATGCGATCAAAATTGCTGAGGAGGAGTATTAATGTTTAAAAACGAAAATTCAAATCTTTCAGGTTCTAAAGTTGATTTTTTGGATCGTTCCTTCATTCAACACCCTTTTCCAGTCTACGAAAAGCTACGTGCGGATGAACCGATTCATCGTTTTTTATTGCCGGGTGGGCATTATGCGTGGATGGTATCACGCTATGAGGATGCCGTAAATATTCTACAAGATGGACGCTTTGTCACGAGTCATCCTCTCCAAGGACAAGCCGGGGAACAAGCTCCACATATGGAGATTATCTCGCAAAATCTACTGAGCGTAAGCCCAGAAGATCACCGACGTCTACGGCGATTAATTCAGAAAGCTTTCACACCCCGTATGATTGAAAGGTTACGTGAAAGAATTGAGGGAATTAGTGATGAGTTGTTAGACAGAGTACTTACTTCGGGTAAAAGCGAAATCGATCTAATTGAGGAGTATGCGTTTCCTCTGCCGCTTATTGTAATTTGTGAAATGCTAGGCGTTCCACTGAAGGATCAGGACAAATTTCAATTGTGGTCCAATACAATTATGGAAAGTGTCAACAACCCTCAGATGAGCCAGGAGAGTGATCAGGTTATGAAGGCGTTTGTAGACTACCTCCGAGGTCTTATAGCTGAACGAAGAAAAGAGTTAAAAGAAGATCTAATCAGTGATCTTATCAACGTAGAAGAGGCAGGAGATAAGCTATCAGAACAAGAACTTTATGCACTCGTGTTTGTTCTGATCATAGCTGGTCATGAGACAACGGTAAACTTGATTGGAAATGGAATATTAGCTCTTCTAGAGCATCCAGAGCAAAAACAGTTATTGATCGATGAACCTAATATGATTCAGGCTACTGTCGAAGAAGTTCTACGATTCAACGGGCCTGCTGAAGTAAGCAATGTTCGCTGGGCAACAGAAGATATTGAACTGGACGGTCATCATATTCGTCAAGGCGATATGATGTTTGTTGCTTTGTCTTCTGCGAATCGGGATTCCAGGAAGTTTGAGGAACCGGATGCATTTGATATCACTCGGAAGGTCAATGATCATATATCTTTTGGTAAAGGAGTTCATTATTGTCTTGGTGCCCCCCTTGCGAGACTTGAAGGAGAAATTGCTATAATCTCACTCCTTCAGAAACTCCCGGAGATGAAATTGAATACTGGGAGTCATCTTTTAGAATGGAGAACAGGTATGATTATTCGTGGACTCAAGAAGTTACCAATTACTTTCTAGAGAAGAATTTGTAGTTTTAAAAATAGTTGGATTCCAGGAAAGAACCTATAGATTAACAACCTAATGCTCTTTCCTGAAATCGTTTATGAAGGTTAAAGAAGTTTTTAGCCATCAATTCTATGTTCATATCATCCTAAACAACAGTATGGTGTGGATCGGATTAAGAATTGTCATCCCACCAGGAAGGTAACGCAGGTTTAAGCGCTGAGATCGAGAGGGTTTCGCCTATTTGAGGAACGACAATATCGACGTCTTTTTCTTTTGCCGCCTTAATAGCTCGTTGAATCGGATCTCTCCAGTCATGACTGGCTAGCGTGAATGCGCCCCAGTGACTAAGCATCATTTTGGTCGTGTTAACGTCCAGGCTAGCTTGAATAGATTGTTCGGGAATCATATGAATATCAGACCATTTCTTGTCATACTGTCCTCCCTCAATAACAGCTAAGTCGAAAGGTCCATACTTGCGGCCGATCTCCTCGAAATGTGCTCCATATCCTCCGTCACCACTAATAAACAAGCGATTCTCAGTACCTGAGATAACCCAACTTCCCCATAACGTACTGTTCATATTGAACAAGCTTCTACCAGAAAAATGTCGGGCAGGCCCTAACGCAAGGGTGATTCCTTCGAATTCTATTTCGTCCCACCAGTTTAATTCAGTTATCTGACTTGCAGGGACTCCCCAACGTACAAGATGACCACTAACTCCAAGTGGAACAATGAAGCGTGACACCTTGTCTTTCAGTTCAACAACCGTTGCGTAATCTAAATGGTCGTAGTGATCATGTGTGATTAATACGGCATCGATGGTGGGCATTTCAGAAACAATGTTGCTGTAAATATCTGTACTATACGGATATCGCTTCGAACCTACAAATGAAACAGGGGACGCGACCGACTCCAACATAGGGTCTACCAGCATTTTGAGGTTATCCATACTTAGCAGGTATGTGGAATGCCCCAACCAAGTGATGCTGTCTTCAACGTTGTTAACCTTTTTCCAATCGATCTCTGCAACGGGTTGTGGGCTGGAAGGTTTTTTCTCTTTCCGAGTCGAGCGATCTGTTGTACCTTCGAACAAGTATTTCCAGGAATCCAAGTCAGACTTGCCTGATACTTCGTTCACAAATTTTCCGTTTGTATAATTTTCAAGCTGCTTATAGGTTTCCTTTTGTTCTTTGGATGGATTACCGCCAAAGCTCGGGTAAAGTAGCATAAATAATAGAGCTCCAACGATGACCATGAGTAGAAAACTTAATATGTAGATTACCATTTTCTTCAATCTTCCTTTTCTTTTCATATTCGCCTCCTGACGTAGCGATAATACTCCTAACCTTGTTATTCCTCAGAAAGATAGATCGGAAGTGATCTTAGCATACACTTAGATGGATGAGTAGTAAACGTTATTCAATGAACGATATATTCTATCTCCCAAAGAGTGAAGTGATCTACTGATTATTGATCATTGCTTAAACTGAAAAACTAATTTTTATGAGAGACGCTAACTTAGCGCTTCACCGAACAACAAAAACAGCCATTCAACCTATAAAACTAACCCTATTGCATATAAACCACTACAACGAAGGGATAGTTCAGGTGTCTGGCTGTTTTTTGTTTAACTAAAACGGAGTTACAGAGTCGATGTGAACATTCTAATCATCGGAGTAGAGCGTTGCATTGAAGCTCTCAGGACCTAATCGTAAACCGCTCACATTATACAAAGGATTATAGCTGAACGTAGCATATACGGAATAGATGATCTGACTACTACCGGCGGTTGGCACATTATACTCAGAGCCGGTGAAACTGAATACACATGGGCTGAAAAATTGATCCGCTACTACAATAGTGCCTGCACGATAAACCAATTGCTGCGAAGCACCCAATCCTCGGTATACTTCGATAACCAAATCCCCATTCACAGGCAGCACATTGGCAGTAAGTTCGACTATTCCAGCGAAAAGTGTCCGCACGAATGGACCTGGATTATTAACTTGTAATGCAACCTGGGCAAATAAGATCGGAACACCATTCGTGAAGCTGGGAGTTAGGCTGTACAGTCCATTAGAACCTTGAGATGTCCGTGCGTCTAACGTTCTTACCATAGTCATCCTCCTTTCTAATTCATCAGAGTTGGGATTTAGTCATCACTGTATGTGACAGCATTGAAACATTCCGGCCCTACACGCGTAGCTACTTCTGTAGGCGATGCCGGAACAAATGTCACATAACATGAATAGATTAATTGTCCTGAAGGAGGAGGAGGCACATTGTAATCCGAACCTTCAAAGCTGGCTATAATGCTTCCTACCGAAGGAAATACCGGATTTTGGACAACGTAGATCGGTGTTCCTGTATTTGTGGCGCCTCTATAGATTTCGAATCGAACAGCAGAAGGGATCGAGGACAAGTTAGCCACAGAGATGCGATAGGTTCCATTAAACTGTGTGCGGATTAATAGTCCTGGATTGACGATGTTAAGTCCGAGGATACCAACGAGCGTAGGTGTATTGGCAGGTAGATTAATGTTAAGTGGAGCAACACCGTTTGATCCAAGCGAAGTACGGGCATCTAACGTACGTACCATGATGATTCCTCCAATCTATCATCCTATTTTCTTGATTTAATCCGACGAGAATAACAAATACAATGGCACAAGAGTTTGTCCCAATCTCTACAGTCCATAGCCTGAACTAGTGGAGCAGTTGAGACTTGTTCATAAACTTCAATCTGCACAGAACTAGAGTTGGCCAAACTTCCAAACTGTGTGTACTCGTAATCTTGAAAATGTTGTTGCTTCACCTCCTAATTTAAGAGATAACATAATATATGTGATACGATATACAAAGTATGGATGTTGTTACTGTAAAACGAAAAAAAGGCATAAATACTATGGTTTTAAGGGGATGTATGTATGGCAGTTGTAGGGATCTTAGGCGTTGTACACGATAATGCATTGCGAATTCAGCATCAACTAACACTGGATATCCTGAAAGAGTTGATTTTGGATTTTAAACCAGATGTCATATGTGGCGAGGTACTACCTTCTAGTTTTGAGAAATACACAACAAATCCAATAGAAAGAGGGTACTGGGGAGAACCTCCAAGCGAATATTATGATCTTATATTTCCACTGTGCGAGGAGCAAAACTACAAATTTGTTCCCATCGATTGGGTTGAACTGGATGTCTGGAACGATTTTAATCCATTGCGGAATTATACAGACGCTCAAAAAGAAGAGTTAAAACATGAAATGGAGAATTGGTGGCAGAAACAGCTCGCAGCATCAAGTGAAGGGAGAATCCCGTTTAACAATAAAGCATTTGATGATGTTACGAAGCTTAAGTATCAGTGGATCGCTCAATTGGATTCGAGATCGCATGCGGTGAGATGGGAATGCAGGCATGAAATCATGCTGCAACGGATCAAAAATGCCATTGGAGACAATACAAATGCACGAATTCTATGTATTGTGGGGGCTGATCATAACCATGCACTTTACGAAGGATTACAATCCGTACATAACATTCAGATCAGATATCCGCTTAAATAGATACTTTACATTCTCTAAAATTTGAGGAGGTACATGTATTCATGGACAATGAATTGTACCGTAAACCACGCTTTTATTTTCTGACGCACAAACGAGTTCAGGTCGCATCTCATTTTTTGGTTTCAGCACTATTCGGCGTCTCATATGGACTAATGATTGATAATGATATGATGAGAGGTATTATTTCTACTGTTTTACCAAGTACAGACGGATCGGATATACATCAATATCTACCGGTTGTGATTATGGTGTTAATTTACTTGTACCTGATTCGGAGAAAACTTCGGGGAAACTTGCTTGAGAAAATCTCATTCAGTTGTCTGCTTATTACCACTGCGTTAATAAGCTTTATCTCGTCCCTTGTTTTTATATTAATGCTGTAACCCCCAAGATGTTAAAAGACAACATAATCTATTATTAGCCTATTAATGAATGTAGAGGTCATGTATATGATGATTCGGAGAAAACGAACGTGGTTGGTATGGTTGTTAGCGATCGTTCTTATCATTGCTGTGTCAGTGACGGTTTTCTTACAGATAATTACACGCTCTAATGTACCGAATCTTGCAGAGGGAAGCATTGAGCAGCATTATTCGCAGCCCGGGAGTCATCTTGTCCAGGTAGAAGAAGTGATGAGCACCACGGGTGACCATGTATACCGAATCTACTATCCAGCATTTCAAAAAGATGAATCCTATCCTATCATTTCTTGGGGGAATGGAACAGGTGCTACTCCAGATCATTACAATGAGCTCTTGAAGCATCTTGCTAGCTGGGGATTTGTTGTCATCGACTCCTATAGCAAGACCACAGGAACAGGCCAAGAGATTGCAGAAGCGATTGATTATTTAACACAGGAGAACGAACGATCGGGCAGTATCTTTTACGAGAAAATACAAAAAGAACAAATAGGTGTGGCTGGACATTCACAAGGTTCTACGGGAGTTATTAATGCGCATACCAACTATACAAGTGGCTCACGGATTAAGACGATTGTATCTATTGCTCTCCCAGACTTGAAGCATTGTGATCCAGAGGATATATACGATACATCGCAAATTACAGTTCCTTTCTTCATCATGGGTGGCACACGAGATTTTCTAATTTCACCCGTATCAACGAATCAATTAGCTTTACAACATACGGCGAGCAACACACCTGTGATGATGGGAATGGCAAAAGGGGCAGCGCATACAGCGATTGAAGGTAATGGTGGCAATCACAGGGGGTATTTGACGGCTTGGATGAGATATCGTCTTCTCAATGATCAGCAAGCCATGCAGGCATTTCATGGAGATGCGGCGGAGATGATGCACAATACCAATTGGCAGCATGTTGAACAAGCGAATATTGCGGCTTCGTTATAAAGACGAAACTTTTTTGTGCACAGATGGTTGCGATATGAAACGTGGGTACACCTATACTTTGAAATAAGAGGAGGGATCAGATGGATTGGCTTATGAGGATGAATCGGGCATTGGACTACATTGAAGTTAATTTGAGCGGCGTGATTGAACTGAAGGAAGTTGCTCAGCAGGCTTGTTGTTCTTCGCATCAGTTTCAGCGAATGTTCTCATTCATTACTAATGTATCACTTGCAGAATATATCAGAAGAAGACGGCTTACACTCGCTGCCATTGAATTGCAAAATAGCAAAATAAAAGTTGTAGATATTGCCCTAAAATATGGGTACGAATCACCGGTTTCATTCGCGAGGGCGTTCCAAGCACTGCATGGTGTTAATCCAGCAATGGCACGTGAAGAAGGGACTGCCCTCAAAGCCTATCCTCGGTTATCCTTCCTTATTTCAATTAAAGGGGAAACGGCTATGAACTATCGTATCGAAACCAAAGAGGCCTTTCAAATATTCGGAGTAGAGAGGGTGTTTCAAATAAACGGGGTAGACACTCCGGCCAACCTATGGAAGCAAAGCCATGATAATGGGGAGGTTGATAGGCTCGCTGCGAATAGCGGTGACCATCCTGATTTCTTGAATGAGCATTATCATAAAGTACATGCTGTGTGTAGCTACAAAAAAACCGGAGAAGACACTTTTCCATACATGTTATGTGCCTTCAAAAATGAAATGAGTAAAACGGAAGGCTACACTAGCGTGATGATTCCAGCTCATACATGGGCAATCTTCTCATCCGATCTCTTTACATGGGATCAATTCAATGAAACGATTGAAACGTTATACAAACGATTCTACTCAGAGTGGCTTCCTACTACAGGGTATGAACAAGTGGATGGATTGGAGTTCGAAATTACGGGTGAGAAGGATGGTTTGAACTTTGTAGAGCTGTGGTTTGCTGTTAGAAAAATAGCTTAGTACGCCTTGAGATTGAACGCCGCTGAATTGAGCGGTTTTTTCTATTGGCATGAACCTGCTCGTTAGATGAAAAATGAACATGTGCTATTATATACAATGATCTTACGAGTTGAACAAGAGGAGACTAGTGAACAACAATGGAAACAATATTTGTGGAAGTCCGACATTGGAATTTTTGGTTTGGGGTATACGGATTCTGTAACCATAGCCGCAACGATGAAATTACACTCTATCTGGATAAAGATAAGAATCAATTTCTAGGACATTTTGATTTGTTGACAGAGCCATGTCTGGTTCACCTTTTAACCAAT
This sequence comes from Paenibacillus sp. Root52, assembly GCF_001426865.1. Classification (GTDB taxonomy): domain Bacteria; phylum Bacillota; class Bacilli; order Paenibacillales; family Paenibacillaceae; genus Paenibacillus. Next base: position 523,319 of record NZ_LMFO01000001.1, read on the forward strand.
GAACTTGATCGAGTAGAAGACAGAGAATTCTGCGAAGAAATTGAAGCGTTTCTTGAAAATCACCAAGATGTCGTTTATAGCTACATATACCCGCGAGATGAGGAGGATCTGGCAGATCAAGTAAATCATTTTGCACCGTTTAATGAGAAAGGTTACAAACCCATTTACATAAATGTCTTGTCCAAACGTTCTGCACACTGGGATGTAACAAGTATTAAAGATATAACACGAAGACTGGCGTCAGATTTTTTGCAACAGGAAATAGTAAACATTGAGTTCATTGAGGTTCCTACATATGAAGAGAGCCAAGCAACGTATGAACAGGATTATAAACGATTCATGAAGTGAATAAAAATAAGAAAAAAGCCGCAAGTCGCGGCTTAAATCATGGATAACCTCATCCTACAAAGCGTTTCATTGATATAACCTATAAACGATGGGAACGGATGATGATCAAAAGTTAAGATGGATTAGTGGTTTGATATGCTGAGCTGCTGCATTAAATTGATCCGTGAATGGTGTAGAATCCTCATATTCTTCAGGTAATTCGTCTAGAAAAAGCTTGATCTGATGGGCTACTTTTAATTGTATCTCCGTATCTTGTTCATTACTTTCTAACTGATTTCTCACAACATTGGCATATTCAAATCTGAATAATGTAAAATCATTTCGTAGAACATCTACATCAGGAAAACCTCTTGTTTGTTCTTTTATAGTAGTGAAAAAGTCATTTACAAAATTAATATCAAGAAGCACATCAAATTCCGGCACAGCATTACCGTTTGCCTCTGACTCTTTGATCTTATCCAGTGTCTGATCCAGCTTCTGTACTCTCGAAATGAGACCTTGATAATACCGTGAGTTGATATCAGCGTTTTTATTGCTGTTATAATTATTAATGAGTACAACAATTGTGGCAATTGACAGTATAACAGCAGCCCAGGTGATGAGTTTAGTATATCTTTTCTTCATAAAATTGCCCCCCCAGTTGTTATGTATGCACAAGTAGCGATATTACCATGACCATTGGTATTTTTTCTATATGAACAATTTACCAAAGCGATGGAATGAGATGACAATGAACGATTGTGTCGTTATGAAAGGCTTGTTAAAGGAGGTTAGAAAATAAAATGAATGACATACTTTTAGATTATATGAGTAGACTCACCTCGCTTAGCATCGAACAACAGGAAGCTATTCTAAATGAAATTCAAATAGAAGAGTTCAACAAAGGAAGTGTACTTATTCAACAAGGTGAAATTCCTACGAAATGCTTCTTTGTTATACGAGGATGTGTTAGACAATATTCAATCGATATGTCCGGGAGAGAATTTACCTCCAATTTTTATACAGAAGAACAGGCCATCGCATTATTTAACCATCATAAGATTGATAAAGCTTCCGAATGTACTTTTGTGTGTGCTGAGGATTCCGTCCTGGTTGTTGGTGATCTTATGACAGAACAGGATATGTACTCGAAATACACCCAATTAGAATCCATGACTCGTCAGATGATCGAGCAGAGTTTTAGTGAGGTTCAAGAGAACTTTGCTGCGTTTATTGCTTCTTCACCAGAGGAACGTTTTAAGTCTCTTTTGGTCAAACGGCCTACGTTAATCGACCGGGTGCCACAACACCAATTAGCCAGCTACCTAGGTATGACCCCTGAATCACTAAGCCGAATCAAAAAGAGAATGGATCAAGAATGAGAAGAGTTTGCTGGAGGATTGCTTTTCGTTCTTTTTTTACTTCCTCTATATATTAACCAAAGCGCGAAACTCAACTCTCCAACGGTCATAGGTATAACCATGATCCTATTGATTATGTCTGTAACGTTCTTAACTGCTGGACCGACAAGTTCAAGGGAATGTATTACGAAGTAGCCAACAGACGCTAACAGAAGTAAGATCGCAATCCACTTAGGTGCCTCATCTGCCTTAAGAACCAAAATCCCGAGAACCATTAAATGTCCACCAAATACAATTAAACCTACAGACCACACGTCCTGAAAATTTTGCAAATAGCTCATTATTTGTACTCTATGCGAAACTGCACTTTCCTCTGATACATGAACAAATTTCTTGGTCAGTGGGAGGATGAATATTAAATTTATTACGGCCCAGCCAAGTATGAGTGTGTAAACCAGACGGAGACTTGCGCATATGACTGCTAGTTTTTTATTCAGCTTCTTGAAGAAAAGATAGCAGGTATAGGTGACCGCAATATCACATAACCAAACGATGATCCAACCTACTATTTCTGCTGTATAAAGATTATTGTGCAGGAAAAGATTCTGTACTGTTTCTTCTGTATTGCTTGGTACAAGTAATTGGTTATGGGCATAACCATATGCAAAGCCCGCTGCAACAGCCATAAGCAGCAAAGCCAATCCCATAGTTAATGCTGCTACACGGCGATGTGGTGATATCTCCCATCCATTCTTCATCTTGTAGCTACCCCCTTGAAGTGTACGAATATTATTAGTGTAATGGTGACTCAGGTGGTCTGCATTGACTTAAGTTAATGTTACAGATGAGAAGAGGTATTGTTTTGACAGGAATTGCGCTTGCATTTGCAGGCGCAATTCTTATATTCTTTATTAAGCTGAACGTACACCAAAGAATGAAATATACATTATTGGGGGATTACAGGATGATACGATGGGGAATTCTCGGGGCAGGGTATATCGCAACTCGGTTTGCCACTGCACTACAACACGAACCTAGCAGCAAACTATATGCTATTAGTGGCCGCAGTGAATCGAAGTTAAAAGATTTTGCAGATAAATACGCAACAGATCGACAGTATGTATCACATGATGAGATGTTGTTAGACCCTAATGTGGATGCGATCTATCTCGCATTGCCTCATCACTTGCACCATGAGTGGGCTATCAAAGCGTTGGAAGCAGGAAAGGCCGTATTATGTGAAAAGCCTGTATCGTTAAATCTGAAAGAAATGCAAGATATTGCAGAAATAGCTAGAAGCAAAAATGTTCTCTTTATGGAAGCTATGAAGCAACGCTTTGTGCCACTGTACATAGATCTGCGTCGAAGAGTGGAAGCGGGTGAAATTGGCACGATCACTTCTATTCAAACGAGCTTTTGTAACCAAATGCCTGATGGAATGAACACATATCATGTTCAGCCAGGTCCTGGAGGTTCATTGTTAGATGTGGGCACGTATTGTGCAAGTTGGATTGAAGATTTCTCCAGCGGGAGTATTAAACTTGAAACTGTAGCAGCAGCTCAGAAGGATTCAATAGATTATTATATTGATGCTAAGCTGCATGTAGGTCATGTCAACGCGCAATTAGAGTGTGCATTTGATCGCCAAAAGGAACGAAAAGTTGTGCTACAGGGAGAACGTGGAAGTATTGTTGTCGAGGATCTCCATCGGCCTGTCAGAATGCTCGTTCTTCGGGATGGTTATGAACCGGAGAAGGTTGAAATTCCTTATGAGTTTGACGATTTCTATAGTGAGATCCATCATTTCGTAGAATGTCTTAAGAATGGACGGACTGAAAGTGACATCATGTCACTGACCGCTTCTCTGCGCTGTGCTGAAATTCTGGATACCATCCGTGCGGGTCTGTCGTACACTCCAGAATGCTTAGACGTATTAAAGGAGCAAGAAGAGATACTTCGATATGACCATTTTGGAGCTGCAGAGGCTTTAAAGTTGGGAAATATCATTGCAGAACTAGCTAAGGAATACGATCGTGAGATTGCTGTTTCGATTATTAGAGAGAGTGACGAGCTTGTCTTGTTCCAATATATGATGGATAGCAAGGCGCGGAAGAACATTAGTTATATGGAGGGAAAACGCAGAGCTGCTAAGTTAGTCGGGCACTCTAGTCTTTGGATGCACGTTGACCATGTCTTAAACAAGAAGTGGAATACAGAGATGGAGAATATACCTCACTACATTCCAACTGGTGGAGCTTTCCCGATTCGAGTACATGATGAGTGGGTCGCAACACTTGCATTAAGCGGACTGCACGAAGGTAGAGATCATGAGCTTATCGTTCGGGCTTTGAGTAGAGCTCTTGAGAAGCAAGTTTCTGTTTTCCCTAGTGCCGCAATTTAAGTTGTAGCGTAAGAGAAGCTTAAGACCTTGACTAGATACCAATAGAATCATAACAAGGAGTTTGCAAATGAACGAAATCACAATAACGCCGCTTGTTGGGATCGGTCCTTTTCGGCTAGGAATGAGTAGGGAAGAGGTAGAGCAGACATTTCAGAAATTGGATCATTGGAGAGCAGATGATGGCATTCCCATGAATCCAAGCTATATCGAGATGTTATTTATGCGTGAACATTTCGAATATGATGCCGATGGTCGAGTAAAATTTATTCAACTGATCAATCCACAGTATTCGGGAGAGTTTCACGTTCCTTGCTTGTTTCAAGGGGTGGATGTATTCAAGGCGAAAGCTGAGGCATTGATTTATTCCCTTAGGGAAGATTATCCCACGGTCGGAGACCATGATCCAAAGACAGGATTTTCCTTTGCGATTCGAGCATTGGAACTGAGCTTCTGGCGAGAAGGATTTATGAATGATGACATCTTGAAAGATCCGGAGTTTCTGGAGATGAGTGAAGAGAATCAGGAGCTTGAGAAGAGGTATTTCCATTTTACGACTGTCTCAATTGGAGCACCAGGGTATTTCGAGTTCATGGATAACGATTAGTAGAAGTGTAAGATTAGAGAGTCAGTATCTAAAACTGAAGTTGCCTGATCATGATTAGAAAATGCAGATTTACAAACAAGTGGTAAGGGCGTTCCAATATGGAACGCTCTTTTTGGCTAACTTGAAGGACATGTGTGAACTATTTATGAGTTATAGAGCTGATTGAGCGAATGAAGTCCCTAAGACTCAGTTAATGATATGAAAATAGTCCTGGTATAGTATGTACTTTTTACGTAACAACGCTATCTACGTTCCGTGTGTGACAAATTAATCATGTTAAATACAAACTAAATAGGGAAAATACACCTATTAATAAGCTTCCTATTAATCACGATATAATATTGGAGTTGCCAAACGGAATGAGGGAGGTTTGTGAGTTATCCTTTTTATTGAACGTGGATAGGAAGGGCGAGAAGACAACTCTATATACATAATTGAATATTGTGAGGAGAAAATAGAGTGAAAAAAGGTATTCGTTTATTATTAATCAGTTGTATGTTTGCAGCGCGCTATGTATGAATCTATCTGTTTATGCAGATGGAGGGGTGAGTGCGTATTATGTCTCTCCTACGGGCAGTGATTCCAATCCAGGAACCGAGAGTGAACCTTTTAAGAGTATTATGAGGGCACAATCTGCCGTCTCATCTGGGGATACAGTGTACATCCGAGGTGGGGTATATAATGAGTTTGACATTGCGAGAACAGGGAGCAATTATTATTACGTTCATGATATCTCGAAAAGCGGGATAACCTATGAGGCATATCCTGGCGAGAGACCTGTATTTGATTTTAGACATGTATCCACGGATTTGCGCGTAGCAGCTTTTTATGTTGGCAATAACACTACGGGCATCACATTCAAAGGCTTTGATGTCATCGGCGTCAAGGTCGGAGAACAGGCACAATCGGAAGCCTTTCAGATTAGAGGACAAGCTGATTTTATAAACATTGCTGCTCATGATAATGAAGCTATTGGCTTTTATTATACAGGGTATGGGACAGGTACGGTACTGAATTCAGACGCATATAACAACATCGGGCCAACTCCGCTATCTTCTGGAAACATAGATGGGTTTGGTGCTCACGGAGGAGATGTTTCTTTCATTAACTCCCGTGCTTGGAACAACAGTGATGATGGGTTTGACAGCATTAGTTCAAAAGGCAATGTTACCTATGATCACTGCTGGTCATTTGACCACAGGGGCAACCAGAACAAGATCGGTGACAAGAACGGTTTCAAAGTTGGTGGTTACGCTAGAAAAACCAGCGGCTTGCCAGATCCGTTGCCAGTTCATACTGTGAAATTTTCTCTTGCTGTTAATAATGGGGCAAATGGTTTTTACGCGAACCATCAGCCTGGTCAATCGGCTACTTGGACGAACAACACAGCATACAATAACAGTAGAGCCAATTTTGATATGTTGGAACGTGTTAGTCCGACAGATACAGCGGATATTCCGGGATATAGAGAGGTGCTGCATCATAACATCGCGTTTATGGGGCGGGCGATTGTTAACGACAACCATGCGGCGGAGAATGTAACCCATAATTCTTGGTCGATTAACGGGGGGCTTGAGCTCACAGCAGATGATTTTGTCAGTCTGGATACGTCTCAGCTATCTGCACCTAGGAAACCGGACGGTAGTTTACCAGATGTTACATTTATGAAGATTGCATCTTCTAGTCCGCTGTATCCTTATCAACTTGGCTATCTTGCTGATAAGTAAAATGAAACCTGCCAAAAAACCGTTGGTCTTATTCAGGAGATCAGCGGTTTTTCTTATTTACACATTTATCTATGCGGAATGAGAAAATCCCCGAGAATGGTACTTTATAAAAAGCATATTTATCCATATGAATTGTAATAGATATACTCTCTGTCGACATATTAGCGTGATCATATAACATCGGTGATAATATATGAGCTTCATGGTAAATCATGATCCAAGAAGTTAGAATGGTGAGAGAATACGAATTTCGAAGAAGAGGTAATGATAATGAACACACTCACATGGATTCAGAAGCGGTACGCTAAACACTGCAACGGGGACTGGGAACACTCATATGGTGTAAAAATTGAAACAGTGGATAATCCGGGCTGGTCTGTTGAAATAGATTTAACGGATACTTATTTAGAAGATGTGCCTTTTGATGAAGTTGAAGAAGAGAGAAATGAAGAGGATTGGTTTTATTGTATTGTGAGAGATGGAATATTTCACGGTGCAGGAGGAGCAATGAATTTAGAAGAAATACTCAATTGTTTTAAAAATTGGGCTGCTCCTTTAGATGAAGATTAACAACTTATCTCTTGAGATTCAACGTTAAGGAGGGGGAAGTATTGCGTAAAGAAATCGTTGTTAATTTACCCATCAAGCCTAACGAAGTCCCAGCGCTAAGAGAATTGGTAGGTTGGGAGGGGCGTCACTCTGATTATCCCGTTTTATTTGAACGTTGCAATTTTTGGGCAGGTTTACGAGGAGATCAGGAGGAGTTAATCGCTTTTGGTTATATTTCAGGCATGGGATTGCAACATGGTTATATGGAAGATATCATTGTTCACCCGCAATATCAACGAACGGGTATTGGCCAAGCGTTAGTGACAGGATTACTCCAGGAAGCGGAACGAATTGGAATTGAGATCGTAACATTAACCTATGATGCTAAACATCATTCATTTTATGCAGACTGCGGATTCGTTCCTTGTTCAGGAGGGCTTTGGAGAAAAGAATGAAGCTGCCGACGGGTGGAAACAGATTCTAATTAAGTGTGATTATGTTAATCTGTATAAAGTAGACACCAAATAGAGAGAGGGATGTTACTTGAAGAATAGAAGCATATTATATATTGAAGATAATGAGAAAATAGGTAGTTGGGTAAAAGAAGAATTGGAACAACAAGGATTTGCAGTTCAGTGGCTTCTCTCAGGTGAAGGAGCTGAAGAAGCAGTGAGTCAGCATGAAGTCGTTATTTTAGATATTATGTTACCCGGTTTAGATGGATTTACTGTGGGAAAACGATTAAAAAAGGCAGCTCCTACTGTTCCTATTCTATTGTTATCGGCTCGAACATCGATTGATGATAAGGTAGATGGTCTACAATTTGCTGATGACTATTTAACGAAGCCATTCCACACGGAAGAATTAGTTGCAAGATTAAAAGTGTTAATCCGTCGAGGGGGGACAACATATTCTGAACGAATTTCATTAGGTAACCATATTGAAGTCGATCCAGCATGCCAAATGGTATTTAACAAAGACACAGGGGAAGAAATTATATTGACAGGAAGGCAGCATCAGATTTTAATGTATTTCTTACGCCATCCTAATCAAGTGTTACCAAAAGAACAAATCTATGAAGCAATTTGGCAAGAAGCATACATAACCGGTGATAAAACACTAATGGTACATATCCGTCGACTGCGTCAAAAGCTGGAACGTAATCCAGATTCCCCGGAGATTATTGAAACGCTGAAGGGAATAGGCTATCGGGTGAAACAATGAAACAGAATAGATCATTATTTCGCAATTACCTAAGAGGACATTTTCTCTTTATTTTTTTGCCTCCGCTGCTGCTGTTATTCTTCTCTATGTTTGTTAATTTCTCTATCGATGGTCAGGAGCTTAATACTCTAAATCCAATATTCGTTATGCTCTTTTTATTTGGTTTTATTATTGTCGCATTTGTTGCCATTTCATGGCTGTTCTTCTTCCGACTTCGCAATCGTCTCACACGCTTACAGGAAGTCATGTCATTTGCAGCAGATCATCATTCATTCCCTACACCAGTATCTGTTCAAATGGATCGTATGGATGAAATAGACCAGTTAGGAAGTTCTTTTAATTGGATGATTGAGCAGCTTGAAGACAGTCGTAAGCGAGAATATGAAGAGCAGTTATTGCGCCAACGACTCATTGCCAATTTATCTCACGATTTACGTACGCCACTGACGATTTTGAGAGGACATGTCACCAGACTAAACAAAGAATCCATAAGTCTAGAAGGACAACACTCGTTAACAGAAATGAATCATACGATTACAAGAGTTGGCGTACTCATGGATGATTTGCTTTCCTACACGTTGCTAACATCAGAGAAATATCCTTTTGAGCCTGCTTCAACAGATATTGTACGTTTAGTTAGAGCATCTGTTGCTGCATGGTATACCGTATTTGAAGAAAAAGAGATACTGCTTGAAGTCGATTTACCGACGGAGCAAACTTTTTATTGGGATGCAGATCCAAAATGGATGTCACGGGTTCTGGATAATTTGTTTCAGAATATTCTTCGACATGCAGCAGAGGGGAAATATGCTCACATTGTGGTTGATGTAGCTCAAGAACAAATCATCGTTGCAGACCGAGGGCCAGGTATGAATAACTCTTCTTATGAGGGTGGAGCAGGTATTGGCTTATCTACTGCAAATTATATGTTGAACAAAATGAATCTAAAAGCTGACTTTATATCTAATGAGGATTATGGCACAAAAGTAATTATTGGTAGAGCTGAGCAGTGAAGCGTACGATGTGTAATTTAAACATAAAAAGAAGAGGCACTTTGATCATTCAAGGTGCCTCTTCTTTGTCATGATATCTTATTTAAGTGTAATCTCCATAGGAAATGGTCAAAGTAGACCGCGCAATCTACTGTCCAAAAGACAAAAAAATAAATTGAACGCGAAAAAACGCTGTGATATAATCAACAGCGTCATTGATAAATTAGTCCGTGTTTGTATTCATCATTATTCCTAATCTTAGTATACATCTGGAATTTGAGTTTGTCAATGCTCTTTTTTGACCTAAAAAATGGGAAAAGGGTGGTTAGGGATGGAGATGAATATTTGGCAACAAGAAGAGGAACGGCTGGAGTTAGTTAGAAACAAATTGCAGGTAAGAATCTCTGAACTGGAGCCGGAAGTGGCCGGATTACATGATCAGGCGACGGACATCCGCAAGCGGTTCTGGGAAGAAGTTACGATGAATACAGGTAGCAATGAAGATTTTGAAGAGTCGTTCTACACGATTAACCAACAGTCCGCAGTATTGGCTGAACGAGAGCGCGGCCATCAGCGATTGATGCAACAGTGGAAAAACGTAAAGCGGCTGCTCCCATCACCGTATTTTGGACGAATCGACTTCCAGGAGAAGGGATTGAGCTTCAGCGAGAAAATCTATATCGGTGTATCTTCCTTTGTCGATCAGGACGGCTTGAGTTTTCTGATCTATGACTGGCGTACGCCCATCGCTAGCCTTTATTATGACGCTTCTCCCGGAGTGGCTTCATATGTTACCCCATCTGGAACCATCGATGGTACGATGGAACTTAAACGGCAGTTTCAGATCCAAAACGGAACAATAAATAATATGTTTGATGCAAATGAAACCATTGGAGATGACTTGTTACAGCATGTGCTTGGTTCTGGTGCAGACTCGCAAATGAAAAGCATTGTAGCAACGATTCAGAAAGAACAAAATGCGATTATTCGTAATGATACAAGTCGAATGCTAATCGTGCAGGGGGCTGCCGGCAGTGGTAAAACCTCAGCAGCATTGCAGCGGGTAGCATACTTGCTCTACAAACACCGCCAGACAATTAAGGCCGATCAGATCGTTCTGTTTTCTCCAAATCCGATGTTTGCTAGCTATATCTCTACCGTTCTTCCTGAGCTTGGTGAAGAGAATATGCAGCAGACAACGTTCCAAGAATATCTCGACTATTGGTTAGATTCCACATTACGATCGGAGGATGTCTTTGACCAAATTGAATATGTTCTGACTAAACATAGTACGCCAGGCTACGAGGCTCGTCTTCAGGGGATGGAGTATAAGACATCCGAATCTTTCCTGCAAGCTCTACAGAACTATGGGTTATGGCTGGGACGTGAAGGCATGCAGTTCAGCGGGATTCGGATACAGAAACGGGATCTGATTACGGCAGAGCAGATGAAAGAGCAATTTTACGGGTATGATCATACCTTACCTCTAATAAATCGGGTTGCTCTCTTGCGAGAGTGGCTACTGAATGAACTGTCTTCGCTGGAACGGGCGGAACGTGAAGCTTCTTGGGTACAGGAAGAGTTAAACTATCTTGATACTGAACAATACGTAGAAGCATTCGGAATGCTGCACAAGGAGAAAGAGATATTCGACGTTGCCGAGCGTTATGCAGCCATTCTTAGAGATAACAAGAGCAAGCGACGTGGGGATGAAGGTGACTTCGATTTCACGCAGCGAGAGGAAGAACTGCTCCGTCAGAAGATTGTCAAAGCATATTTTAAACCGCTAAAGAAAAGTGTAAAGAACTTCTCTTTTGTCAATCTCCAAGCTATATACGGTCAACTGTTTGTCGATGAAGCAGCATACAAAGTTAGAACGAATGGAGCCCCTGTGCCTACTTTATGGTCAGAAATCTGTAGGGGAACCCAGGAAATGTTGGATCAAAACGAGTTGTTTCACGAGGATGTAACGCCGTATTTATATGTAAAAGAGTTGATTGAAGGTGTTCGGACGAACTCGGAAATTCGATATGTTTTCGTCGATGAGGGTCAAGATTATTCGACATTTCAATATGAGTATTTGAAAAAACTGTTTCCTCGAGCCCGGATGACGGTGCTGGGTGATTTTGGGCAAGCCATCTTCATGCAATCAACAAGTCTGGTTGGAGATCATTCGCCGCTGGTTCGCCTTTTTGGCGACACGGACACAAGTATGTTCTGCCTTTTACGTAGCTATCGTTCAACAAGAGAAATTGTTGAATTCACAAAAGCGATGCTGCCAGGCGGTGAAGAGATTATGCCATTTGATCGCAAAGGGCCGAAACCACTTTTGACCAAATTAAATAGCAGAGAGAATCGCGATGCGCAGATTCTGGCGGATATCGCTGCACTTCGAGATAAGGGACTCGAATCCATCGCGATCATCACCAAAACGGCAGCCGAGAGTCGTCAGGCTTATCACCTGTTGCAATCTCAAGGAAATGAAACGTTACAGCTCATCACAAAAGAAACCATACACTTTGAAAAAGGATTGATGGTCATTCCCGTTTATCTAGCTAAAGGAGTCGAATTTGACGCCGTCCTAGTCTATGATGCTTCATCGCAAATTTACGGCAAGGAAAATGAACGCAAGTTACTCTATACGGCTTGTACGCGTGCAATGCACCAGCTTCATTTGTATACATGTAGTGATTGGTCACCGTTTGTGCAGGCACTACCTGAGGATTCGTATGAGATGAGATATCTTCCTACACAGCTTAATGAGCAGTCATAGAAAGCTTTGCCAGCCTTGGTTGTATACAACCAAGGTTTTTTTAGTTCTGTAGAAGGTAGGCTCGTTGTCTAAGCAATGATAGAATAGCTACAGATTGACGCACATTTTTCATTCATCTTCAGAGTAGTATGGTGTATCCATTGAAACATACCGATTGGAGGATTCTTATGTATAAACTGATGATCGTAGATGACGAGTTACTCATGCGAGTTGGAATCCGTTCTATGCTCAACTGGGAGGAGTTCGGATATAATGTGGTTGGTGAGGCGGGGAATGGCAAGGAAGCCTTGGAGCTTGCTTTGGAAGTTTCGCCTGATTTAATCATTACGGATATTAAAATGCCTGTTATGGATGGTTTAAAGCTGATCCAAGAGGCATCTTGTGTACTCAAAACATGTAAGTATGTCATACTCAGTAATTTTGACGAATTTCATTATGTGAAAGAAGCACTGAAGCTTGGTGCAGCAGATTATTTAATCAAGAGTGAGATTAGTGAAACATCTCTCATTGAACTTCTGACCAGCATTACCCAGAAGCTACAAAGTGAGCAAATTAACCCAGCTAACGTATCGTCTGTGTCACTTGATTATTCCAAGAGCTTGAGGCACTTGAAGGATAGCTTCTTCCAAGATATTGTAAGCGGATTCATATGTGAGAAGGAAGTCGCATCCAAAGCGGAAGAACTGCAATTTCGTATCAGATCGGATCAATTGGTCGTGATCAAGTTCTTCGTTAATTATTACGAGAAAGCGAAGAAAAAGTATATCGAGAAGGGGGAGAAATTACTTCGATTTTCACTTCTGAATATTATGGAAGAGATCATCCCATCCAAATGGGAGAAGGAGATTTTTGTGGAAAGCTCCTCTGAATATTGGATTATCGTCAATGTACATCCTGAGACTGGCTCGATCTACGATGATCTGAATAAGTTATGCTCTAAACTTTTAACCTCTGTAAAGGATTTTATGAATCTATCACTCACAGCAGCTGTAAGTACTATCGTTCCTGACTTCCGTTACATTAGAAAGGCATGTGAAGAAGCAGAATTCGCTCTAGATCAAGGTTTCTTCATGGGCAGCAACCAGGTGCTGCACTATAATGATGTGCTTCAAGCCCCGGCTCGGCAAGAGGTAGATGAAATGTTAAGCACGGAGCAGGAACGAGATTTTCTCAAATTGTGGGTAAGCAAGGACTACAACAGCGCGAAGGATTTCATTGAAGCAATAAGATCAAATCTGGAGGCGCAACAAGCAAATGAGACCAGTGTACGGAAGCAATATATTTTACTGATGGAAACGATACACTCGCATCTGTCTCGTGGGACAGAACGAGGTAAACGTAACGTTACAGAGAAATCACCTTATGAAATTGTACTCAAAGGAGAGTGTTGGGAAGATATTCATCAAGATATGTTGGAGCACATCGCTTATTATTTCAGGAACAATTCTCAGGACATGCAGGAACATACCCATGCAGACGTCGCGATCGAGATCATCAACAAGTATTATGCGGAGGACATTTCACTCCAAGGCGTAGCGAATCAAATTAATGTTAATCCATCATATCTAAGTCGATTGTTCAAGCAGGAAAAGGGGGAGAACTTTATCGCATATTTAACGCGAGTTCGTATGGAACATGCGAAGAATTACCTTTTGAGCAAAGAGCTAAGGGTGTATGAAATCGCAGAAAAGGTAGGTTACCATAACTACACGTATTTCAGTAAAATTTTCAAAAGATCTGTAGGGCATACCCCTGAAGAATATCGAGATCTACAGCAGGAATCCTTGTAAACCATGAATAGAGGTGCATCCGATGAAGCAAGTCCGATTCGTTCGAATCCAGCACAAAATCATGGTGATCTGTATAACGGTTATTATCCTTCCGGTACTTGTGATGACCATCAATTCCTATTATTCTTCTGAACGATTATTGACACAGAATTATACGAACGTGCTGAACGATCTATCCAAGCAGACCAATATTCGAATAGATGAGTTTCTAAAAGAAATCGAAAAAATTACACTCCTCGCGAGCAATGGACTTAGTAATGATCTATCTGCGACGCCTGAAGGCAGTTTTCCAATTCAAGACTTTCTTCGAAATAGTGATGAGCAGCGAGAGATTGCAGCATACAATATTCTGATGAACTATATTATGATGAAGGATCGCGTATTCTCCATCTATCTCTATAACCTGAACGGAGGACAAGATCTGTTTGTCAGTCCTCACCAGCCTATTGATCCAAACTACAAAGTAGCGAACGAATTGTGGTTCAAAAGGTTCTTGCATAGGAATGATCGAACCATCACCTTGACTACCCGAATTGATGAGCAATTGGAGAACAAAATCTTAGCAGTCTCACATGCGCGGAAAATTCATGATGTCTCTACGGGCAAACTGCTTGGTGTAATCGTCGTTAGCATTGATATTAAATTTATTGAAATCGTTAATCGTAACTTGCAGGAGGGGCTGCGCTCCAGATTCATGATCGTAGATGAGGACGATAAGATTGTATATAACGTGGATGAACGCTTGATTGGTACGTTGTTTCGGGGAAACGTGCGTCCACCTGAAGCATTAAATGTTGTAGTGACCAGTCCTTTAAGTCAGCAAAAATGGACAAGTTATCTCTACATGCCGTTGGATGAGTTGACTGCTGACGGTAAAATATTAGGTCGTAACTTAGTAACACTCGCCATCGTGATGTTCCTTTTTGCAGCCGTGTTATCCGTATTTCTATCCCATGTTATTACAACACCAATCAAGAGACTTCTGCGGAATATCTCACTTGTAGAAAAAGGGCAGTTTGAACAAGTCGAGCATATTCGCTCTCGTGATGAGATTGGACATCTATCGGTACGGTTCAATAAGATGTCGCATGAATTAAAACGTATGGTTGAGCGGATGCAGCAAGAAGAAATGGAGAAGGCTCAAGCCGAGATGCGTGCGCTTCATGCCCAGATTAATCCTCATTTCTTATACAATACACTTGGGTCGGTGAAATGGATCGCCTCCATGCAGCAGGCTGACAAAATCGTAGAAATGACAGATGCATTAATCTCCATGCTCCGCTATGCCACAAGATCGGATGAAACCCTAGTCACCATCCGTGAGGAGTTAGATAATATTATGAACTATGTGACCATTCAGAATGTGAGATACTATGGTTGCATTCAGATGAACTATGAGATTGAGGATCGACTACTGGACTACCGGATGCCGAAAATGATTCTACAGCCCATAGTTGAAAATGCGATCTTTCACGGTCTTGCCGAAATCGAAGATGATGGCATCATAACGATACGGATTCAAACGAAGGGCAGCGATATTACGATCGAGGTTTGTGATAATGGAGTAGGTATGGAAGATCATACAATACAAAATTTATTGGATGAGAAGCCGAGAGTATGCGATGGGACGAAAGGAATCGGAGTTCATAATGTGCAGCGGCGTATTCAGCTTCATTTTGGAAAGTCCTACGGGATCCAAGTAGATAGTAAAGTAGGAGAGGGGGCGATTTTTACCATTTTGTTGCCTGGCATTTCAGATATCAAGTAGTTATGCAACATTCAGCAAAAGGACTTGCAGTTCAGCCTGCAAGTCCTTTTCATATCGTTAAAGCCATAGAGTGCACGGAATGAATGAATCAATGGGTTATCCTTTGACACTACCCAGTACCAATCCTTTAGTAAAGTACTTCTGTAGAAATGGATATACAAGCAGGATCGGTATAGCACCTAAGAACATTTGAGCAGCGCGTCCAGTTCTTGCATTCATCATGGATAAGAGTTGGGTATAATCCGATCCAGATTTCAACATGATCTGTTCAAAGCTCTGCAAGAGGGTCTGTAAGTAGCTTTGTAATGGATAATTGGCTGGATTGTTCATATAGATAATGCCATCAAACCAAGAGTTCCAATGGGCGACGATACTGAATAAGCCTACTGTTGCAAGGGCAGGTTTGAGGAGTGGAAGCAAAATACGGAGTAAGACTTGTACAGGCCCAGCTCCATCAATAATTGCGGATTCCTCGATCTCTTCGGGTAAGCCTCTAATGAAATTCATAAGAATAATCATACTGAATACGGGGAGAGCACCTGGCAGGATCAGTGACCAGATCGAATCAATGAGTCCCATTTTGACGACTACAAGATACGTTGGAATTAACCCTCCATTAAATAACATGGTGACGATGAAAAACCCCATATAGATATTGCGACCCATCACTTTGTCCTTCGACTTGGATAACGGATAGGCAGTGAGCACAATTAATATCAGATTCACTAGCGTTCCGAGTATCGTTCGTTTAACGGCGATCCAGAGAGAGGAAAAAAATGCTCCACCCGTTAGGGCAAACTCATATGCTTTGGTATTGAATTCGACGGGCCAGAATGTAACAGTACCTGCAGATACAGCCGAACTACTACTGAACGATACGGCCAGCAAGTTGATAAATGGGAGGATACAGAGTAGAGAGATGACCAGCAATATCGTATAGTTCACAATATGAAACAGACGCCTGCTCAAACTTTTATCATAGACCATAATGAGAGTTCCTCCTTAGAAGATACGATAGCCGGCTACCCTGTATGCCAGAATGTACGAGACAGCAACCAGAATACTGGAGATGATGGATTTGAATAATCCGACGGCTGTACCAATCGAATACTGAGCCTGCTGAATACCTAGTCGGTATACATAGGTGTCAATAATATCTCCCGTCTGATAGACGACAGGGGAGTATAGGTTATAGATTTGGTCGAATCCAGCATTGAGTACATTACCGAGGGATAATACAGTCATCAAAACAATGGTTGGCATGAGCAGGGGAAGTGTGATGTAGATCGTTTGCTTCCATCGTTTGGCACCATCAATCACTGCGGCTTCATATAATCCTGGGTCAATGCTCGTAAGAGCAGCTAAGTATACGACCGTTCCGAACCCGAAGCCTTTCCAGATGTCACTCACAATCATCGTCCACGGAAAGAGAGAGGGTGTGCCAAGAAAGGAAATAGGCTGAATCCCGAATACACCAAGGAATGTATTAACGATGCCGTTGGCACTAAGGATATCGAGCATGATGCCGGCCATGATGACCCAGGATAAGAAATTTGGGATATATACGAGGGTTTGAAATGTACGTTTGACTCCACTATGGAGCACCTCGTTAAGCAGTAATGCGAAGATAACAGGGACGACGATCCCACCAACAATTTTGAACGCGGACATGTACAATGTATTCCAGATCGTTCTTATGAAGTTCGGCTGATTAAATATGTGTGCAAAGTTGTCCCATCCAACCCAAGGTGAGTTGAAACCTAGGCCAGGATTGTATTTCTGAAATGCAATAATAAGCCCATAAAAAGGGATATAGCTGAAAATAAACACCAAGACCAGACTCGGGATCAACATGAGATGGTAGGGACTCTGCTGTTTCCATTTTCGCAGCATTTCAATTCCTCCGTTCTAGATGTGTTTCCGTTGTAACCGCTATCAAAAAAGGGGGTGAGACGATGCTCATCCCCTCACTGCAACCGTACGTTTTATTTGCCGTAGGTGTCATTGACAGCCTGAGTTGCTTCATCGCCTCCGGCAGCGCGCCAATTCTGAACAAGAACATCGAAATAATCAATATTTTCGCTACCCATAATAATCTTCGTGAAGCCTTCAGTCAGAATATCATCCAGTGTGGAGCCGTAGTTCGACAGTACTTCTGGTGAAACTCCCCACAGAGCTGTCTTGATATAGTTCTCGCTGTCTAACACTTTCTTGGCAAGACTATAGGCATTCTTAGGCGCTCCTTGCTGCAAATAGTCTCCGACAGATCCTGGCGTTGCATTCTCCATAAACTCCACACTGTTGTTGTATTTCTGCCACATGCCCGAAGTGGTTAATCCGCTAGTGTCTTTGGATTGAAGGGCTGCGGATACGGCTTCAAACTGCTCATAATCGGAGTTAGGATTAAGCACGCGGAATGCACCAACAACATGTGCAATATCGTTATCTAATAAGTCGGACAATGTTTCCTGAGATTCCTTACCACTGCCCTCGTCCACGATGTATGCGTAGTCGTTCAGAATTTTGATCACTTCTTGTGGATTAGCGAATCCTTTCTTCATGACAATATAATTGTTGTTAGCGAAGAAGATGGATTGCTTCGCTTCTTTTCCATCAATCGTAGGGATGAGATAAGGGTAGAAGATCGCGTCTTTTCCCAGATTGGATACCGTATCTACGCCAGGATTGTAACCCCACCATTGGTAAAAAGGCTGAATTCCCACTTTGCCTGCGACAATATCGGCATTCATTGCGTTAAAGTCTTTGATTGCGAACTCCGGATCAATGATCCCTTGTTTATACCATTCCGCCCAGTCAGCAAGTGCCTGCTTCATTTCGGGCTGGATTGAGCCATAAGTTAATTTTCCAGTGGAATCCTCGATCCACATATCGGGATGTGCGCCCCACGCAATTGCGAGTAGGTTCAAGTAATCTAGACTTTGGTCTACCGCGATCCCATAACCGCCATGCTTCTCCATAAACTTTAATGCGATCTCCTTGATGTCTCCCATGGAGGTAGGGTCTTTAATACCGAGTTCTTCTTTCCAATCGTTCCGAATCCAGACAAAATCGGGCTGTTCAATTAATCCCCAGTGCATCTGAGGTATACCGTACAATTTGCCATCCTTCTTCCCAGACTCGTAACTGTCCTTGTCCATTTCCATGTAACTTTTAACACGATCTGAAGCGTGCTGATCGAACACTTCGGTTAGATCCATTACCATGTCCGCTTCGACCAGCTGCTTCAATTGAGAAGGGTTAACTCTGAATACGTCAGGTAGATCATTGGAGGCGATCGCTAAATTCAATTTGGTATTGTACTCATCACTGACCCAGTCCGTTTTGACATTAATATTGAACTTTTCTTGGTAGCGCCGTATCCATACATTGTTGGTAATATCATCGCCCTGTGGATATTTCGCAGCCGTGTGTTCAGATGTTACGGTATGAATCGTTATGGTTCCTGAATCGCTGGTATCCGTGTCCGGATTCGTTGGATTTTGACCAACACCGCTATCGTTTGTACAAGCTGCGAGTAATACGGTCGACATGAGTAAAGACAACACGACAGATCTAGTTTTCTTGTTCATGTACTTTCCCCCTTGTTAGCGATAATAGAGTGAATGGTGCCTTGAAAATATTGTAATCGAGAACGAAATATCGGGATATAAACGTTATTGACGAAAAGCACTAAGTTATTTTACTTTATCAAATCACAGAGGAAAAGTGAATGGAAGGCATCTTGCACTTATTTTACTTGAGTCTGATCTTATTTTTACTTTCAAAGGCTAATAAACAATTAAATGAATATTTCAACATATGAAAAATTCACAATAATAAGACGCCATTCCGCTGATCATATTGAGCATACCCTACTTTCGCGCACGCCCCTTGAAAAACAACAAAAAGTAGCACATCTCACCGTTAAATACTACTTTTTTTTCAGTGAATACTCTGCACATTATAGTTGAAGGACAGATCAGTGAAACGGGTATATAATGGTGCTATAACTGAGGCCGGAGCGAAGACAAAGGTTTGTAATACATATAACTATTTTAAAATCAGACTTGGGGCGATTAGAGACATGAGTAGTCGTAAACAAAGTTTATTGGAGACAGCTCTTACACTTTTCATAGAGCATGGTTTTGCAAATACAACCATTCAGATGATCTTAGATCACTCAGGCGTTTCGAAAGGAACCTTCTATAAGTTCTTCAATTCGAAGGAAGATTGCTTGTATTCCATTCTGAATCAACGGATGCAAGAGGATATCTTAATTCGAAAAGAACTTGAGGACAAACATTATCACTCTGATTTTGATCTGCTCGTTGATCAGATTGCTATTCCCATGTCACTTCCTAGTAAAGAAAGAGTATGGGAATTATACTGGTCTGGGTTTTATTCCGGAGAGATTAACTCTACAAACCTAGCTACAGTGCAGCTAAAGTGGTTGTCTTCTAGATTAATTGAGGTATATGGACAGGAGATAAGTTTGTACGCGAGCGAAGGAGCTATTCTATGCTACGGCATATTACACCAGATTGCTAATGCATCGAGGAGTCTGAATACGGAGAAGCCAATTTGGGACGAAGTTGTGCCCAAAGTTTTGACGTATATTGAAGTGATATTAACAACAATGCAGCAAAAGAACGAACATATCTTTGACTATACGTCTCTAGCGCTTATCAATGAAGACAGTAATACAATCAATAACCGTGTCAATCTAGAAGCATGGTTGGAAGAGTTTGAGGAGTTCAATCGACTTGTACAAAACTCAAATGAATCATTAAAATTAAAACAACTGTCTAACGGACTGTTAACGTTACTAAAGGAGAAGGATGAGTTTAACACCTCCGTAATTGAAGTGGTGCTCAAAGCATTCCATAGCGAGCATAAATCTAGCCAATTTCAATCTGAAGCGAACAGACTTGTTCAATCCTGCTGGTGGTATTTAGAACAAATGCAAAAATGATGTTGCAATGAGGTTGGCAAATGCCAGCCTTTTTTATTTAGTCATTTTAGATGAAATATACTACTAGTATAATTATAAATCCTTATTTATAAGCGTTATTTCTTAATAATATACGAAAAATTGATATTAAATATACTAAGGGTATATAATTGGTTAAGTACGAATTTTCATGTGTATGAAGAATATTCTTGGAGGTGGATTACGAATGAGTAAAGAAGTTGTCTCAGTTCCAGCAATCACTCAGTTTAACACCAGATCTGAAGAATTCTTTCCACTAGAATGGTACAAAAAGATGCTAAACGACAATCCAATCTATTATCACGAGGAGACCGATTGTTGGAATGTTTTTCGATATGATGATGTGAAGAGGGTTCTTAGTGATCATGAGTTCTTTTCTGCCGAGGGGAATCGAACCATTTTAGAAGTAGGTGCCAAAAACAAAGAGGGAGCCATTCCTGAAAAAGTCAGCATTTCAAGTATGGATCCACCTCGTCATCAAAAGTATCGATCCCTGATGTCTGCTGCATTTACACCTCGTAGTCTGAAAAATTGGGAGCCGCGCATTCAACAAGTCATTAAGAATGTAGTAAATAACATAGAGAGTACCACAACAGTAGATATTGTTGAGTCTTATGCAAGTCCGATTCCTTCTATGGTAATGGCTGATTTGTTGGGAGTGCCGTTAGAGGATAGTCATCTGTTCAAAAAATGGGTAGATATTTTGTTCCAGCCATCCGACAACGGAGACCAAGAGCAGTTAGAGAAGAAGAAACAGACTGCAGCCAAAGAATACTTTCAACATATTTATCCAATCGTTGTTCGGAAGAGAATGAATCCTGCGGAGGACATTATATCTGACCTTCTGGCAGTAGAGGTGGATCATGAGAAATTTACAGACGACGAGGTTGTTCGAACAACGATGCTGTTACTTGGAGCAGGTATTGAAACAACAAGCCATATGATATCGAGCATGTTCTACTCCTTATTATATGACGATTCAACCTTGTACAAGCAATTGAGAGAAGAACCTAATCTGGTGCCTAACACCGTTGAAGAAATGCTCCGTTATCGTTTCCAGATCTCGAAGAGGCATCGTACCGTTAAGCAGGATAATGATGTATTAGGTGTTCAGCTGAAAAAGGGAGATCTAGTGATTGCATGGATGAGTGCAGCGAATATGGATGAACATATGTTTGAGCGACCTTTCGAACTTGATATTCATCGAAAAAATAATAAAAGAAATCTCACGTTTGGCATTGGCCCTCATTTCTGTTTAGGTGCTCCACTCGCCAGATTAGAGTTGAATATTGCATTAACCGCTTTTCTTGAAAGGTTTGCTGAGATCAGACCTGTGGAATCATTCAATTTAGAGGATAATCTAACCACTTCTGCACCTGGCCAAAGTCTGATTCGTTTACCCTTGCAAGTCATCTAAGAGAGAAATATCAGAGAAAGTCAGAAGGTCAAAAAAGGTCAAAAATTAAGAAAAAGGGATCTATTTTGGTATAACAGGCTATATTGCAAAAATATCGTTTATTTTCGTTTTTTTCGCATTTTGATGATCATTGATTAGTGGATTATAATCGTACATGTAAGCAACAACAAACCAATCATATTTAAGGAGATGATGTTTATGTTTGAGATGACTCCGTTTCGTAAACGAAATGAAGACCTGTTCGGACACATGCTGAAATCCTTCAATGATGTGTTTGACAATCCATGGGTATCTCACCTGGGCAACAGCAACCAGCCATTCCGAACCGATATTCGTGAAGACGAGGAAAAATATTGGATTGAGGCAGATCTTCCGGGAATCGCAAAACAAGATATTGATATTCAGGTTCAAGGCAATGAATTGATTATTCGAGCCAAACGTCATGATTTTCAAGAGCATAAGGATGATTCCAATCGTATTATCCGGCAGGAGCGCCGATCGGGTGAATTCCTTCGACGTTTCTATGTGGAACGAATTGATGAAGAGAATATCAAAGCCAGATTGGAAGATGGCGTGTTAAAGCTTGAAGTTCCGAAACGTTCAGGGGAAGAGAACAACCACAAGCGTATTCAGATTGATTAATATGACGATAACACTTACGAGAGATACTCCTTAAGTTACACAGTATGGATATCTGAAATTCGAATCAAATCCTCCATGGTCTCCCATGGGGGATTTTTTTATTTTGGAGAGCGTAAGCCAAAGTTAACCTAGAAGTAAACAGGTTGATCACCGAGATGTAACTTAGCCTCTATATAATGAAAGCCATAACAGAAAGGAAGTGTTGTAGTTGCTTACACTTAATAACGTAGTGAAACGTCGTGGGGCTCAAGAAATATTATCTGGTATTAGCTTCAAAGCGGAACCTGGTAGAGTAACGGGTTTTTTAGGTCCAAATGGGGCGGGTAAAAGTTCTACACTTCGCATCCTGCTCGGATTAGATCGCGCCACCTCAGGGAGCGCATTAATTAATGGGTTCCCATTCAGAGAATTACAGCATCCTCTAACAACGATAGGTGCTGCACTTGATGGATCAGGAGCTCATCGTATGCGAACAGGACGGGCACACTTGCGCTGGATTGCTCGTGCCGCAGGATTGTCGCTCGCACGTGTCGAGGAAGTTCTGGAAATTGTAGGTCTGACTCATGCAGCCGGTAAACGAGTAGGGAGTTACTCTCTTGGTATGGGGAAAAGACTGGGAATGGCAGCTGCGATACTTGGTGATCCGCAAATATTGGTATTGGATGAACCTGTGAACGGGCTCGATCCAGAGGGCATTCGCTGGATTCGGACATTCCTACGTGAACGTGCAGAGTCTGGAAATACGGTGTTACTATCAAGCCATCTCATGGGAGAGCTTGCAGAGACGGTTGATGATGTGGTGATTATTAAGAATGGAAAAATTGTTGCCGATGGAACATTGGAAGAAGTCATAGGCAACTATTCCACGCTAGAGGAGGCTTTTTTTGCCCTTACTACGGAACATGCAGGTGATATTGGATGAGAGCATTCAACGCGGAAATGTCTAAATTGTTCTCCCTTCCGAGCATCTGGCTTGCTTGCTTCATTGCTGCATTTGCCCCAGCAATCTTTGCTAGCTTGGATAGTCTAGCTGAAAAAAAGGATATAGTCGCTGGAGTTAGCACAAGGTTAGCCGAAGTTGGATATGGAGGATTAGGTTTTGGTGTACAAGGAGTCATCATCCTTGGTGTGCTTGCTGTAAGCAGTGAGTATTTCACAGAAAGCAGTGAATCTGGTGGGGGACGACAGATTACAATAAGTTTATCTGTAGTACCATCCCGGCTTTATTTTTTGCTGGCAAAGGCAGGCGCTGTGACAGCAATCAGTGTACTGCTCTGTACGATAGCTATTGTAACAACTATATTATCAACGGAGCTTATTCTTGGTGAATATGCTCCAGCATTTGAATGGTCCAGACTTATCGGTGCAGTTTGTTACTGGGTGTTCACTACGCTGATAGCTTTCGGGCTTACTCTTCTAACCAAGAATAGTATTATACCGCTCACTGTACTCATCATAAACTCATCTATTGTTTCATTTAGTATCTTGCTTGCCAAGGTTACACCATTAGCCGTCTATTTACCAGATCGTGCCGGCATTGATATGTTTATGTCTATGAGCGACAGATTTCACACTCCGCTCACAGGTGGCTTGGTTATGTTTACATGGGTAGTCGTTCTTATGACTGTTGCAGCTATTGTATTCCATAGGAGGGACGTTGCATCATGAATGTTTCTACTCATCGAAAGATCACAAGAATCCTTATTAGTGAGTTAGATAAATTAGTTTCACTACCATGGATATGGACTACTATTATAAGTTCACTCATAGCTAATTTATTTTTAGCAGCAGCTTTCACTTCTGCTTCTGCTGGCTTGCATGAGACAGTAGGGACACAAAGTACACTAGATATAGGACTTGCATCTATGGTATACCTTCAGGCAGGCTTCATTATTCTCGGTATCTTAGCTACTTGTTCGGAGTATACGGGTGGACAGATGCGAACGAGTTTGACTACCGTACCTTGGCGTGGTCTTCAATTGTCCATGAAGCATGTCGCATTGGGTATCATAACCATTCCTGCCGCATTTATTATTGTTTTATCTGGTGTACTATATCCTTTTATCATGATGAGAGACACTCCGGCAGTGGTTGAATTAGATGTAATCATAGGAACATTAGTAGGTGCAACAGGCTATCTAACATTAACCACACTTCTCAGTGCAGCGGTAGGTGCTATATTAAGAAGAACCACGTCTGCTATAGTGGTGCTACTTACTTATTATTTTATACTGAGTCCATTGTCGAGGGACTTTCTACCTCGTATTAGAGATTACTTTCCAGATACGGCAGGATTGTATATGTACATACCACCTTCCTCTGATGTAATCCATGGCCTTACTCCCATACAAGGAACAGGTATTTGCATGTTATGGACACTCACTTTGGTAATAGTAGCCACTATCTGTCATTGTAAGCGAGATGTCTAAGTTAAATCTCACTACCTCATTTTTTGAATTTAACGACCAGATATAGTTATTCCAGACGAAACGGATGATTGACCCATCTTTTGCGATACTGGTGGGGTGTGACGTCCATCTGTTCTTTGAATAATTTGCAGAAATACGATACATTGGTCAAGCCGATTTCCTCAGCAATGAGCGAGATCGGTTTGGTTGTCGTCGTTAATAAGCGAACAGACTGATGAATCCTACGAGTGGCAATATATTGAGAAATGCTGACTCCAGTAGCGTCTTTGAATAAATGAGAGAGGTGATAGGAAGACAAGTGCAACGATTGAGCTAACTCATCTAAACGAAAAGGAACATGATAATTTTTTTCGATCCAGCCTAAGATTCGCTCCACCTGATGGTTTTTGCGTTCGGTCGGAGAAATAGCAGAGTTAACCTCGAAGTCAGTCCATAACGGTTTGAGATGATGCAGGAAGTTCACCAGAAATAGTGAAATTTCTTCTAATCGATTCGACTCGTCCCAGTTGGACATTTGCTCTTGAAAGCTCCTGAATAAGTGAACCAACATATGCTGGTCGTTCAGATTATAGAAGCAAGGCGAGGAGAGTTTACCTACATAAATATGTCTGAAGAACGCATGTAAAATGGGCCATTTCTCGAAATAGGCTTCAAACATAGAGGGCTCAAAAATAGCCAAAGACCGTTCAAAACATTGATTGTTGGAGTAATCCAATTTCAGGTGGTGCAGCTGGTATGGCTGAAAAATGCAGAACATGCCCGGTTTAATTTCATAGCTCCGGTTATTAACGATCATCGTTCCACTTCCTTGGTGGATCAACAATAATTCGATGCCTAAGTGAGAATGAAATGTCTCCATATGCTCGTTATTTATGCTTTTGCGCCTATACCCGAAATGAAGGGTGCTCTCATTGAACTTGTACAGATCATATCGCATACCTCAACACCTCTCCCTATGGATTATTGTCCAGCATGTTTACTATAACGAAGCTCCCTGAAAACCGCAACATAGCGTTATTTTATCCACATCACAGGATTACAATAGACAGTGATCCTACGATACCATGATGATAAGAACATCGATGTTAAGAGGGGGAATTATGATGTTAAAGGTAGCCATTATCGGTACAGGGGCTATTTCCAACGCTCATATCAATAGTTATTTGCATTTTGGGGAGCGATGCGAGATTGTAGCGCTGTGTGATTTATATCCTGATAAGGCGGAAGCGAAAAAGAATGAATTTAATCTAAACGCCAAAATTGTTAGCGATTACAAAGAGCTGCTTCACGAGGGGATTGATCTGATCTCGATCTGTCTGCCTCCTTACGAACATGCGCCGATTGCCGTTGATTTTCTAAATGCGGGAAGTCATGTATTAGTTGAGAAGCCGATGGCATCTTCGCTTGAAGAGTGCGATCTAATGATTGAAGCCGCACAGAAGAGTGGCAAGGTGTTGTCGGTTGTGGCACAAAATCGATTCACGAATCCAATTATGAAACTGAAAAAGATGCTAGATACAGGGCTTGCGGGGTCGATCTTGCATGCGCAGGTGGATTCCTTCTGGTGGCGAGGTCATTGTTACTATGATCTCTGGTGGCGTGGTACGTGGGAGAAAGAGGGTGGCGGCTGTACGCTGAACCATGCGGTTCATCATATCGATGCTTTACTCTGGATGATGGGTCGGCCTGATCAGGTGCAGGCGTTCATGAGCAATGTCGCCCATGACAATGCTGAAGTCGAAGATATATCCATTGCGATGCTGCGTTATCCGAATGGAGCACTGGGACAAATAACGAGTTCGGTTGTGCATCATGGTGAAGAACAACAGTTTATCTTTCAAGGCCAACATGCACGAATCTCAGCTCCTTGGAAAATCACGGCTTCTTCTTCTAGAGCGAACGGATTTCCTGAGAAAAATGTGGAGCTGGAGGAGCAGATTCAAGAGGTTTATGATCGCCTGCCGAATTTATCCTACGAAGGACATACCGCTCAGATTGACAATGTCTTAACTGCAATTGAATCAGGGGAGCCGCCGCTAGTCGATGGAGTAAGTGGTCGCAGTACCCTGGAAATGATCACAGCGATTTATAAATCGGCAAGTACAGGTGAGAATGTTAGCTTGCCGCTTGTAGCAGGGGATCCTTTCTATACACGAGCCGGAGTTCAGCAACATGCAATCCATTTCTATGAGAAAAGCGGTCATGTTGAAAATTTCGTTGAACAACAGATAACTATTGGTAGAACAAAGGAATGATCCATTTAAACAAATCAACCCTATGATCATTTCAGATTCATTTCAGCTTACGCCATTAAACTTACTTCCAAGCAGAAGAAAACTTATTACGCTTGGAAGGTGGAAGATGAATGATGAATCATAAGTGGAGAAGTATAGTAGCAGTAACGTTAATCTCTGGAATGATCTTATCTGCTTGCAGCAGTGAAGTTGTGAGCAATACTACAGATACGAATACGGAGAGTAAAGTCACTGATGAAAATACTCAAACTGTAGGCTATGCACAGGAGATCAATAAAACGGAGGTCATGTCCTTCGCAATTGATGTAGACGAAGATGCTTGGCAAGAAATGCTTGATACAGCAACGGAAGAGAATTATATCAAAGCCAATGTCACGATTAACGGAACAACCATTGAAAACGTAGGCATTCGAGCGAAAGGGAATTCGAGCTTAAGGCAAGTTGCTGAAGATGATACGACAGACCGTTATAGCTTCAAAATTAAATTTGACGAGTATGTCAAAGACCAGACATGGATGGGGCTCGACAAAATAGTGGTTAACAACATGATTTCAGATAGTAGCTATATGAAAGAGTATCTAAGCTATGACATTATGGATTATATCGGCGTTGATGCTCCACTATTTGCTTTTGCTGACATCCATGTTAACGGGGAAACGTGGGGGTTATACCTAGCTGTTGAAGACATCGACAGTGGATATCTCGCTCGGGCCAAGAATGATGAGGGAGAACTTTACAAACCTAACAATGACGATAATATGGGTGGTGGAGCAGGTGGAATGATGAACCCTGGTAACTTTGAGGGGAATGCACCTGAACAGGGCGATAGTGGAATGATGGGAGATAGACAACCTCCAGAAGGTATGGAACCACCAAGTGATATGACATCAGGTACAGACTCAGATCCGCAATCCGCTGATGCTCGTGGAGGTCGTGGCATGGGGCCTGGTGGAGGTGGCGGCGGAGGAATGAACGGAGGAACCAATGGTGTTTCATTAGAGTATACCGATGATGAAGCATCTAGCTACTCTGCCATCTTCGATAATGCCAAGACCAAAACGACCGAGGAAGATCAAAATCGGGTCATCGAAGCACTTAAAAATCTGAATTCGGGTACGGATTTGGAGAAATATGTTGATGTCGATGCTGTTCTCCGATACTTTGCGGCTCACACCGTGGTTGTTAATATGGATAGCTATACATCCAACATGGGTCATAACTATTATCTGTACGAAAATAATGGACAGATTAGCATGCTGCCATGGGATTACAATATGGCTTTTGGAGGATTCCAGGCTGGTACGGCTTCTGATGTGGTTAATCTAGCAATTGATACACCCGTATCTGGTGTAACGATGGAGGAACGACCGATCCTTAGTCAATTACTTGAAGTACCGGAATATAAGGAAAAGTATCATGAATATTTACAGGAAATTGTAGATGGTTATTTTGCAAACGGTAAATTCAAGGAAACGGTAGAAAATCTTAATACGATGATTGCAGATTATGTTAAACAAGATCCAACGGCATTTGTATCATACGATGCATATGAAGAGGCTGTCGCTGAACTGATCAAGTTGGGCACATTACGTGCAGAGAGTATTCAAGGCCAACTAGATGGATCGATACCTGCTACAACAGATGAACAAAAAGCGAGTTCCGATACTCTGATTGATGCATCCTCTATTGATTTGACCAAATTAGGTGAGAGTGCAGGAGGCAGAGGCATGAACGGAAGAGAATAGCCAATCTTCGTCAGAAACGTCTTCTCAATAAAAGATCACACTCATACAAGGCCGACTCACACAAGATCATGCCTGAAAAATACGTATCTGAGAATTACGTACCTGAAAAATACGTACCTGAATAGTCCGTACCATACAAAAGTCAAAACACAAAACGTCCGATAAGGATGTTTTGTGTTTTTTGGTTTAACCTCTGATATTAACTTTGTGAGAATAGTTATCCAATATTAGTCTCATATGTCCATTCATTTTAGGCATGAAGTATTTTACAATACTCTAAACCTATAAGAACGGAGATCAAGATCATGAGTAACTATGTTATAGGCATTGACCTCGGTGGAACCAATATTAAGTCTGCCATCTTCAACATGGATTTTCACATCGTTCACGAAAGAAGTGACCCTACAGAAGCAAGCAAGGGGCCAGCTCATGTATTGAGTAGAATTCAGGGAATTGTTCAAGAGATGCTGCTGCTTGAAGGCATCGATCAGTCTTCAATTAAGTGTATGGGTATGGGCATTCCAGGATTGCTTGATCCAGAGGAAGGGCTATCTATATTCTCGCCTAACTTTCCGGGTTGGGAGAACATTCATGTGGTGAATGTGATGAAGGAACATTTTGAGTTTCCAGTCTTCATCGATAATGATGTTCGAGTAAATATGTACGGAGAATGGCTCTTCGGTGCAGGCGTTGGCTATCGTAACCTAGTATTAATCACATTAGGTACGGGTCTAGGATCGGGTATTGTGAATGATGGCAAAGTCATCTACGGTACCACGTCTAGTGCTGGCGAAATTGGGCATATGAATATGTTCCGGGAAGGTCGGCCTTGTCGATGCGGAAGCTCAGGCTGTTTAGGCAGATATGTATCTGCGGTAGGTATGGTTAGAACGTTTACTGAGAAGCTTGAGGAAGGTCGATCAAGTGTTATCTTGCAATGGGTAGGAGACGATTGGACAGCAATTACTGCCCATATGATTTCGGAGGCCTATGATCTTGGAGATGCTCTTGCGATCGAGGTGATGCATGAAACAGGCACCATTCTTGGATTTGGTCTTGCGAATGTGATCAATTTACTGAATCCTGAAGTCGTTATCGTGGGTGGTGGAATGTCTGCTGCGGGGGAACGTTTGCTGGAAACAGTGCGAGATACCGTTAGAAAACATGCTTTAGCACTTGCTTCCAGTGCTTGTGAAATCGTACAAGCTAAATTAGGTAGACAAGCAGGTATGATCGGTGCAGCTGCGTATGCAAACAATAAGATGTCTTTATAAATGAACAGCCTAAAATATTCAAACGCTCATTATGTTAAGGTAGCCGAAAGATTTGTACCTAACACGAGCGTTTTTTGTTTTATAATAAACATCCTATGTACTATTTGGTATCGATATGGAAGATGCCAATCTCATTATAGTGCTCTAGCTTGTAATTAATGGTACCCAGACTGCAATTTAACATGTCCATTTGTTTCAAAATGTTATGCCGATGCGTCTCCAACATTTCCTTCCGCTGTTCACTAGTGCCGGAACCTTCCAGACAGAGCAGCATAAATGCTTTGATATCCTCAAGTGGCATGCCACTGTCCCTCAGGCAACGTACTAATTCCAGCCAACATATATCCATCTCAGAATATTTACGGGTACCGTATTCCGTCTTCTTCAATAAAGGCATGAGACCTGCCCGATCATAGAAACGCAAAGTAGAAGCAGGTAATTGGGTTCGTTCCGCGACTTGTTTAATCGTAAATTCCAAGCAAATCTTCCTTTCCAAAAAAATGGTTGAATGTCTTGACTTAAACCTAAGTTTAACCACTATCCTAAGATTGTACAATAGAGCGTTTACACGAATAGGCTCTAATCCATCCATTCTTATAAGGAGTGATTTAGTTGAAATACAGAAGACTCGGTCGAAGTGGATTGAAGGTTAGTGAAATTGGATTGGGAAGCTGGCTGACATACGGATCAGCAACTTCAGAAGAAGCGGCACGCGCATGTATGCATAAAGCGTATGAACTCGGCATTAATTTTTTCGATACATCGAATTCGTATCCGGGCGCCGAAGAGGTGATGGGAAGTACGTTGAAACAGTATTCACGCAATAGTTACGTGCTTGCTACGAAGTTGTTTTTCCCGCAAGGATCAGGACCGAATGATCGCGGATTGTCCCGCAAACACATCGTTGAGCAGTGTGAAGCGAGCTTAAAGCGGCTGGGTACAGATTATATTGACTTATATCAATGTCATCGTTTTGATTCCGAAACTCCTGTTGATGAAACACTTCGAGCATTGGATGATCTGCAAGCGCAAGGCAAAATTTTGTATGCAGGTGTCAGTGAGTGGACTGCCGCACAGATTGCAGAAGCATCAGGGATTAGCAAACGTCTGAATTTGCGTCCGTTAATTTCCAATCAGCCGATCTACAATATGTTTGAACGCTATATTGAGAGAGAAGGAGTGATTGAGCAATGCGAGCAGGAAGGGCTGGGACTCATCGTGTTCTCTCCACTGGCACAGGGTGTGCTCACCGGTAAATATAAACCGGGACAGCAGATTCCCGAAGGTACACGGGCTGCGAATAATCAAACGAATGGTGTCATCAATAGCTATTTGCGTGAGGACGTGCTCCAATGTACTGTGCAGCTGTCGGAACTTGCTAATGAAATTGGAGCAACATTGTCCCAATTCGCATTGGCGTGGATTCTACGTCAACCCGTGGTAAGTTCTTCCATCATTGGCTCTAGCAGACCGGCGCAGATTGAAGAGAATCTCAAAGCAGTAGAACTTGAGCTTACCCCTGATATAATCTCGGAAACGGAAAAAATTCTGTCTTCCATCAGCCATTTTGCGCCACTGCGATAATATTGGAGATCATACTTTATCGATATGAACAATTTCAGACCGAAATAGATTAGCATGTGTGATATATCACAGGATATTTGTAACCTGATAGGTTAGCCTTTTTTTGTGGGCTAGCCTTTTGGGTTTAGAGGCGATCCATAACTAGCTTCGCGTCTAAACCGGTATTGCCGTGGTGAGGTACCCACAAATTTCTTGAACTGACGCATGAAATGGGTGTCATTGTCATAACCGCACGAGCTGGATATTTCAGTTACCGACATCTCACTATGATCCAAAAGGTACTTCGCGTGTTCAAGCCTTCCGTTAATCATATCCGTCATCACTGAGCAGCCAAATAACTGCTTATAGATATGTTGAAAATAAGATTTACTTATATTTAATCGGATAGCAAGCTCCGCTACGGAAATATTCTGGTGAGGTGAGCGGTATAGTTCGTTACGCAATTCATTGAATCCAATATAATAACGATTCAGTTGATGAGGCGCCGTTCGCTCGCGCAGATCACTCAATTTCATGAAGAAAGACCGGAGGTCGCAATCGATGATACGCTCACGTAGTGAACCATCAAGTCGGTTGATCGTTTGTAGCTCCATAACACATCTGGATATGAGCAGCGGATCGGAAGCTTCGATCGGAGTATCCAGCGGAAAATTCAATTCCATCAGAAAATCAGTCATGTTCGCACCATAACAATGAAACCAGTCATTGATAAAAGGGTTCTCCATTTCGCGGTACGCATGAGGCGTCTCTGGGCCAAACAGGATAAATGTATTTTTTTCTACGATCATCGCTTGCTCACGTAGCGTCACTTCTGCACGGCTATTGAAGAATACAAATGTGTAATGACCTGATCCATTCGGGCGATTTCGGATAATCCCCTCATGGTGAATGGTGTGAAATCCGCAAGAAATTAACTTCAACATCTGTGTACACTCCTAGCACGATAGGTCAGTTTTTGATCATTATAGTTTATTGAAGGAGGCGATACAACGATCTATACTTGATCTAAAATGTGAGCCTAGCGAAGGAGCGATGCATCATGAGCGACGACAGAAAATATTGGGTGGACACGTTAGTTCAGATTGCACAGCCTGTTTTACGTTCTTTATCCCACCGACAATTGGCAGTAGAGATGCCTGTTGAAGCAAGTACGGGCGACCGATCCGATTATACATACTTGGAAGCGTTAGGACGTACCTTAGCGGGGATCGCACCATGGCTTGAACATGGGTCTCGTTCTGGTGATGAAGGTGAAGTACGATCACAAATGGCTATGATGGCTAGACAAGCAATGGAGGCTGCAACTGATCCAGCTTCACCGGACTATATGAATTTTACAAAGGGTGGTCAACCTGTCGTTGATGCAGCCTTTCTGGCCAATGCAGTTCTCCGTGCTCCAAACGAACTGTATGCACTGCTTGACGAAGATGTAAAAAAGAATTTAATCACGGCGTTGATGGCTACACGAAAGATTCGTCCGGTCTTTAGCAATTGGCTCCTGTTTAGTGCCATGATTGAAGCTGCATTATCTCGAATGGGTGTAGAACAGTGGGATTGCATGCGTGTCGATTATGCATTAAGACAGCATGAGCAATGGTATAAAGGCGACGGAGCATATGGGGACGGGCCTGCATTTCATTGGGACTATTACAATAGCTTTGTCATCCAACCTATGCTCGTCGATATTCTAGATGCAGTAGGCGATCAGTTTGAAGATTGGGCTGCACTTCGAGTTAACGTGTTAGAAAGAGCAGAGCGTTATGCGGCTGTTTTGGAACGAATGATCTCCCCGGAAGGAACCTACCCACCTCTTGGACGATCACTCCCATATCGGTTCGGGGCATTTCAGCATCTATCGTTGATGGCGCTTAGGGAAGAACTACCGGAGAAGCTGTTGCCAGCTCAGGTTCGTTGTGCACTTACAGCCGTAATGAAGAGACAGATTGAGATGCCGGGTACTTTCGATGAGCATGGTTGGCTTCGTATTGGGTTTGCCGGGAGTCAACCCGCAATCGGGGAAGCCTATATTTCGACAGGCAGTTTATACCTATGTACGACCGTATTTCTAGCCTTGGGGCTCTCCCCTGAAGCCGATTTCTGGCAAGGAGAGGCAGAGTGGACTTCACTAAAAGCATGGTCTGGCGGGACGGTGGAGCTTGATGTTGCATTGTATAGTGATTTTTAAAGGTTCACATTGAGGAACGATTATTAGACACAGAGAGTATAAAGTTGGACGATTGATTTATCATTGCTAGAAGCTCGTTTTATGCGAAACAGCAAAAGATCACTTCATTGATGAAGTGATCTTTTGCCATGTAATATTATATCAACGCCAATCGGACTGCGATAATTAGACTGACATTTACTTATTTTCCTTCCGTACATCTCTCATAAATATTCTGAAGTTCTCAACAATTTCTTTTGATCGGGTATGGTGTAGATAATGTGTTCCTTCGAATGTCATCACTTTACTATGGTCAGAATCTTTTACTTGCTCTTCATGTAGTGTTGCCCATCCTTCAATTGCTGTTTTGTCTGGTTGCAAAAAGAAAACGACAGGTAGCTTTTGGGGAAATGTTAAATTTTCAGCTGCTTTTAAATTGGGAAACATAGATTCGATTTCATTCGCAATGCTAATATTTCTGAAATTTTTATAAGATAGAATTCTCATTTGTTCTTTTGTCTCATCATCAACGGGTATTGCAGCGTACGGATCAGCACTTAGTTTCATTATTAATCTGGCTAACCCTGATTTTTTGAGTAGGGAGATTGTAGTAGGTGATATCGGGGATTCGATTTCCTTACCACCGTATTGTTTTGGAGCACTGCTATCAATTCCGACAAATGCACTCACTTCGTGTTCATATTTGTTTACATAATCCAGTCCATATATCCCTGCAATAGAGTGACCCATAAGGATATATCGATCAATTTGAAGTTGCTGTAGAGCTTCATGTATTTCATCTACAATGTTTTCTAGATTTCGTTCTTTTTTGGTTACATCACTTAATCCATAACCAAAAGGTTCAATGACAACAACTTTATAAAAAGGTGCTAACTCTTCAACTAGCGGCTTGAAATCCAAGGCCGGCGTTCCTGTTCCCAAACCTGGCAGCAGCACGACGGTTTCTTCGCCCTCTCCTTGAATCAAGACATTCATATTTTTCCCATCTACTTCTACGTACTGACCATATGGCTGTATTCTCCCATCCTCTAACTTACTGCTAATCTGATCAACAACAAAAACAATAACTAGAAAAATAACGATTAAGCTAACTAAAACTGCAGATATCTTAAGCAAAATTTGAAGTGGTCTTTTCATCTTGTATCTTCTCCTGTCAGTTTTTCTGTAGTGGACATATCACACCGTTTAGTTAGCTTAAACGATGGAGGTGTACCACTCATGACGAAAATATGAACTGGATATGAACAAGTAAAAGAGTTACGCATGCACCTAAGTTTAGATTTCAATCCTTAAAACCAACTTGGTCGAGGACATCACATTTTACCTTCCGTTAACGAAAGAGAATATAGATTGAGAAAATCAAGTCGTATACTGAGTTTCTTAACATTTCGCACAGGTTGATCGACTACATCTACGGAGGGAAGGGTGAGAAGATTCATGTCACACTATACCTTCTTGCAAAAGGTTCAGGAATTGCTCTCTTTTCCACATACAGGAGACATGCCGCTATGGCGAAAAATTCTGGTCAGCAACTGATTAAGCAGTCATTGGAGACGGTGTTTCAATCGGTTCAGAACTTCTCGAAGTTTGTCCTTATTAATCAGGATACACAGAAGCTGCTGAGCAGAGATGCTGGAACTAGCACCGATGTTACTGCGCTGAAGTCGATTTATAATACACTGGCCGCGATGCTGCTAACAGAACCTAATATTGATTCTGTGATTATCGAATCCTTAACAGGTGAACTTTATTACACTTCCAACTTGACGGGGGTTATCCGGGAGAGTCTTGATATTTACCCTAAACAAGAGATCAAGCAGTGAAAGCCTGGCGACCATTCAATTGAAACAGATCCCGATGTGCCGAGCTATCTCTATGATATGTTTGGGGGCATTGACTATCAGATTGATCTGTCCCAACCCCCAGGAAAGTGCATTGTTCATATTATGTACCAAAACAGATCCCTTGCCGATACAGATCGGCTACAGCTTGCCGTCAACAATTATCGTTACAGCGACGAACCATATCTCCAGAGGTCGATAATAACTGGTCTATTGTTGGTGTGAATTCTTACTAATAGATGTCGCCCACATACTGAAAAGAGTGAATATGTGTTCTTGTGAGTTCAATAACGTTTTGGATAAATGTGTCGCGTGATTCACGATATCCGCTTAAGATCCAATTGTTTAATAGTCCAAAGAAACCGTATGCGGTATAGTACTTGAAATACTCCATGTTCACTGGGGAGTTGTTGATCGTTTCGAAGATAAATTGTTCCTCATAGATTTTAAGTATTGTTTGCGGAAATCCTGTATGTAGACCGGGTAACGTATCATCGTATTGAATCAGTTCGAAGAACTCACGGTGTTCGTAAATATAGTCCACGATCTGAAAAGATTCGGCAGTAAGCTTGTTTGTCAGAACCTTTTGACCATGCCAATAGGGTTTGCCTACCGCACCTCGCAATCCTTCGAGTTCCATATTTAATAATTCTTCGCCGAGAATATATTTATCCTGATAGTGTAAATAAAATGTGCTGCGATTATAACCCGCTTGCTCTACGATATCCTTCACCGACACAGCGTGGAAGCCTTTTTTCTTAATGAGCTGAATTAAGGCTGCTTTGAGGTGTTCTTTGGTACGATTACGATGTTGAGATGTCACAATAAGTTCATCATTCATTCAATAAATCTCCTATAAAAATCGACATTGTTTAGAAAAGTGTCTATGAGGTAGACATTTGGTCTTATCTTAATGATTGGATTGTTACAATTTTAAGCATACAATTAGTTTTGTAAACATCATATAGCACTATTTATATAGGCGCTATTCAAAATATTATACTGGAGGAATTATTCATGGGCAAACTTCAAGATAAAGTAGCAGTCATCACAGGAGGAGCATCTGGGATTGGCGCAGCGACAGCACGTCTATTCGTTTCTGAGGGAGCCAAAGTGGTCTTGGTGGACCTAAATGAAGAAAAAGGGAAAGCGTTCGAGCAGGAACTGAAAGCGCTTAAAGCAGATGCTCTCTTTATCAAGGCCAACATCACCAGTGAGCAAGAGGTTGCTGAAATCTTCAAACAAACGGTCGAGGCTTTTGGCCGAGTGGATATCGTGTTCAACAATGCAGGGATCGGACGTGTGCATCCTTCACATGAACTGGATTATGCAGAATGGCGCAATACAGTCAACGTAGACTTGGACGGCGTATTCTTGGTTGCACGTGAATCCATTCGCGAAATGCTGAAAATTGGTGGAGGCACGATCGTTAACACGGCTTCCATGTACGGATGGGTTGGTTCACCTGGTTCTGCAGCGTACAATGCAGCCAAAGGCGGTGTCGTGAATTTGACTCGTTCGCTTGCGCTGGAATATGCAGAAAATAACATTCGGGTTAACTCATTATGCCCAGGATTTATCGATACACCGATTATTCCTGAAGAGAGCAAACAGGCTCTTTCTGCAGCAACACCAATGAAACGTCTTGGTCAAGCAGAAGAAATGGCAAAAGCTGTTCTGTTCCTGGCAAGTGACGATTCTTCCTATATGACAGGCAACAGTCTGATCGTAGACGGTGGATACACTGCTCAATAAGAGTTAAGGATGAATGAAAGTAGCTTAACATCGACATCCTAAAGAGGTAGTATCATTTCTCATTTCCAGAGGAGGAGATCTTTTATGGCTCGCCAGAAGAAAAGGCAGGAAGCTGCTTGGAAGTCACGAAAGCAAGAACAGCACCCTCATGGTAAAATCAGATCGCTCAAAGAAATATCAAGCGAGTATGATGAGAAACATACTACGGATTAAAGCGATGACTGTCGGCATGAACAGCCGGCGGTCATTTCGACTACTTATCTACCCTGTTAATTCAACATTGAATATTCAATAAGGGATCCCTTTTGAAATGATGTCATTAAAGCCGCTATTTAAGTAGCGGCTTTTTTTATGATGCTTCAGCCAATAGTAAATACTTTGATTAATACATATCCCACTAGATGAACCAAGGGGGCGGGAGAAATCTCCAATTTTTCTTATCTTGTTTGCTGCTTCCTAGAGGTGTGGAACGATTCGTCCAGATTCCTACTGGAGCAAACGAGGTCTTTTCCGAAAAGTAGTTGAAGTTGGATAGCCATATTGCAGTAGAACCAACGGCTAAGTTTTAGTATTCCAGGTTTCCGTGTACAATATTTCTATATGTTAACAAGCTAAGATGAGAGGATTTGAATATGATTAAACATCAAATAATCAACTCTATTGAAGATATTGATACATGTTTACAACATCATTCTTTAGTTTTACTGTATGTTTCACAAGAAGAATGTTCTGTCTGTCACGCGATTCTCCCCAAATTAATGAAGCTTTTGACAAACTATCCTCATATTCAATTCATACAAGTGGATGCAAAGCAAGTTACAGAAGTTGTGGGACGTTTTTTAATTTTTTCAGTCCCGACATTAATCATGTTCTATGAGCAAAAAGAATTATTCCGAGAAGGTAGATTCGTACAGTTTGAATCTCTTGAGAATCGTGTAAAGCAAATCTATAATTCTATAGCGTTTTGAAGCTACGACATCGAACGTCTTAATTCTTGTGAGTCTTAAGCAAAAGCAGAGATGACCTATTCATAGTAGATCGCTTCGTAAGGAAATGTTAACTTATTCAGCCGATACTCTTTGGGCGACATGGACATATATTGCCGAAAGACTTTGCCGAAATAGCTGGGGCTCTCGAAGCCGCATTGTTGACCGATTTGAGCAATCGGAAGTTCTGTTGTACGGAGAAGTCGGACGGCAACTTCAATCCGTCTGTCCTTGAGATAGGCTAGCGGTGATGTTTTCTCCGATTTCTGAAATAATCTGCATAAGTAGTGTTTATTGATATCGCAGTGGCTCGCCAGTAGATCCAGCGTCAAGGGGGAAGCATAGTTTTCTCGAATGAACTTTTTGCATTTCTCGATTGTTGTTATGGATAGGACACCGATATCCCTCTCCGCATCCCGACTTGTCTGCACTAAGAGAAGCAACCACTGATAGACTTGCATGGACAGGCGATACTTGTCGGTCACTTTCTCTTGATGAATCAAATGTATGATCTGCCACAATTCTTGAATTAAGGAAGAATCCGCGTTTCGCAAAATGACATGCCCCTCATTATCATGAATCATATCCCATATTCGATTGGCTTCATCTCCGCGAATGTTAATCCAAATAAATTCCCATGGTTCGTTATTTTCTTGCTTATAGTAATAGCAATGTTCTCCGCTAATTTTGACGAGTAGTGCGTGCCCCTTAGGTAAAGGAAGTGTTTGATTGTCAATATCCAGATAACCCTGGCCATTCAGGGTGTATTGAAAAACAACATGCCCCGGATCCGGTCTGTCATCACTTGGACAACGATATTCTTCACTTGAGACGATCTGCCATCCAATAGAGTCCAGTGTCATGATTGATGTATCGTCATTACGAAAAGCATAAGAGACCGTATGATTCATACCTTCACCCCTACCTAAAAAAGTCAATTATGTTATATAATACGTCACATTTTTTAGATTGTCTGTCTTTTTTTAGACCTGTAAGATAAATGTAAGCGGTAACATACGAAAGGATGGTGACTGTAATTTTGTGTTCATTTGACAACAAGTAGGGCAGATTTCTTAAAATGAATTTTTGGATAAAGGAGGAGCTAATCCGATGAACCGAAGAACTGTTTCCATCCAGAAATCGATGTTTGTATCTTTTCTAGCATTCCTTATGGTAATTTCATTGGCTGTACCTCCCTCTCCGGCACGAGCAGAGACATCAGACATCAAGGCGGGTAGACAGGGGGAATATCTGAACCGTGGTCTGGTTGCGGTTCTCGTGGACAACGGTGTTTTTCTAAGCTGGAGGTATCTGAACAATGATCCTGATGAGATCGCTTTCAATATATATAAAAACGGAACGAAAGTAAACGCATCGCCTATAAGCGATGTGACGAACTATGTGGACACAAGTGGCTTCGACAGCTCCCAATATCAGATTTCCACGATCATTGCGGGCAAGGAGCAAATGGAGCCAGAGGTAGTATCGGTCTGGCATAACGATTATCTACCGATCCCGCTTGATAAACCGGCTGACGGCCGAACCAAAGATGGTGGAACTTACTCCTACTATGCAGGCGATGCTTCCGTAGCGGACTTGGACGGGGACGGCGAATATGAGATCGTCTTCCTGTGGAGTCCAAGCAATTCCAAGGACAATTCGCAGGCAGGCTACACCGGCAATGTGTATATCGATGCGATCAAATTAGACGGCACGAAGCTGTGGAGGATTGACCTTGGGGTCAACATCCGCGCCGGAGCCCATTATACGCAGTTAATGGTATACGATCTGGATGGCGACGGAAAAGCCGAAGTTGTTGTAAAGACTGCAGACGGCACGATAGACGGACAGGGTACGGTCATTGGCGACGGAACGAAAGATCACCGTAATGAAGGCGGATACATACTGACTGGCCCAGAATATCTCACGCTATTTAACGGTGAGACCGGAGCGGCCGTATCTACCGTCGATTATGATCCTCCAAGAGGCAATGTCAGCGATTGGGGCGATGGCTACGGTAACCGTGTAGACCGTTTCCTTGGCGCTATTGCTTATCTGGATGGTACGAAGCCAAGTGTTGTAATGAGCAGGGGGTATTATACTCGCACTGTGCTTGTTGCTTATGATTATGTTGGCGGAGAACTCGTCAAGCGCTGGAGGTTTGACACCAACGAGGCAGGATCGCAATATCAGGCACAAGGCAACCATAATCTAAGTGTGCTGGATGCTGACAATGACGGCAAGGACGAGATCATGTTTGGCGCCTTAGCGATAGACGATGATGGCAGCTTGATGTATAGCACCGGACTCGGCCACGGCGACGCTATGCACGCGGGCAAGCTCGATCCAAACCGTGAAGGTCACCAGGTCGTAAGTGTGCATGAGCATTCAAATGCTGCATACGGACTGGAGATGCGTGATGCTGCTACAGGTGAAATTCTCTGGGGAGAGAAAACAGGTTTTGACACAGGTCGTGGGATGTCCGCAGACATTGATCCGAATCATCCTGGATACGAGTCATGGGCAACGACGGTTACTAACGGACAAAGTGTGCCTGTAACCAGTACTTACTCGGCTGCCGGAGAGCCTATCTACACTGTTGAAGAGGGACCCAAAACCGCAAACTTTGCCATCTGGTGGGATGGAGATCTTCAGCGGGAGCTATTTGACCATGAGTGGGATAACAGTTCAGCTAGAGGAATCCCACTCATTTACAAATGGGATTACGAAAATAAAAAACTCGACGAAATCTTCCGGGCAACCGGTACATTAACGAACAACCATACCAAAGGAAATCCTGCGCTTCAGGCGGACATTCTGGGGGACTGGCGTGAGGAAATTCTGCTGCGGAGTGAAGATAGTTCAGAATATCGTCTCTATACGACGACCATTCCTACAGACTATCGCATTCCTACACTGATGCAGGATCCTGTGTATCGACTGGGCGTAGCTTGGCAAAATGTAGCCTACAACCAGCCACCGCATACTGGTTTTTATCTTGGAGCAGAGTCAACTTCATTCCCTAAAGCTGATCTGACACTGACTCGCGGAGCGGAAATGCTGGATTCCGTATACCGTTTTGATTTTGGTACAGATACAGCAGCTGGAAGTACGGATATTCAAGATACGCCATACACACAAGAGACGGGATATGGATTTACGGATACAAGCGGTGTTACCGTAGGGGTTAACGAGGTATCAGTCGCGGCAGGTACGACATTTGCCGTTGATCTGCCGAATGCGAACTATAAGGTAACACTGCGTTTGGGCAGCGATGCGCATGACTCTAACGTTGGAGTCAAATCTGAATTTGTTCAAAAGCTCGCTGTAACCAATGTAAAAGCAGGAGAGCCGCTGGAGTATTCCTATGATATTGCCTTAGTGGATGGGCAACTTGATTTTCTCTTTACAGGTACAACCGTAGATATCCAAGACATCATTATTGAGAAATATCCGGAGAAAGAGGTCGGTACAGCAACGACGATCTATATGGCCGGTGATTCAACGATGCAATCTTACAGTGAAATGCAAGCTCCGCAAGAAGGATGGGGACAACAGTTCGGACGTTATTTCTCTAATGGGGCAGTGATTGTGAACGATGCAATCGGTGGACGAAGCAGTAAATCGTTCATGGTAGACGGTCGTCTAGATACGATTCTGCAGCGCATTAAGCCAGGGGATTTCTTCTTCATTTCCTTTGGTCATAATGATGCTAGTGCAGGTATACCAGATCGGTATGCATCACCAGAGGACTATAAA
Source organism: Paenibacillus sp. Root52 (assembly GCF_001426865.1). Classification (GTDB taxonomy): domain Bacteria; phylum Bacillota; class Bacilli; order Paenibacillales; family Paenibacillaceae; genus Paenibacillus. Next base: position 565,697 of record NZ_LMFO01000001.1, read on the forward strand.
ATCTATTTATCCCGTTATGTGAACGGTGCGAAACAGCGCGGAGCTACACCGGTACTGCTCACTCCGGTTGGACGCAGAGATTTTAATACGTTAACTCAGGAGTTTAACGTCAGCTTCCCGGCATATGTGCAAGCAGCCAAAGAAGTGGCGCAGGAGCTCAATGTGCCACTGATTGATCTCAGCAAATTAAGCATTGCGTACTTCAACAAAATTGGTAATACAGCTACGGAAAAAGTATTCCTATATGCTAATCCAGGGGAGTATCCGAAATACCCGAATGGGATCAACGATAACACCCATTTCAGCAGTTATGGTGCCCAGAGAATTGCTGGATTGGTTGCCGGCGCGGTGAAAGACATGGAGCTTAGCATTTCTCCCCTGGTCATTGACCCGGATACAGCTGAACCCGAGCCAGAGCCGGAAATCCAGCTCTACGAAGAGGACTTTGAAGGCGCCGCAGCGGACTATCAGTATGCGATGGTGAACGCTACTGGTATTGCCGGTACCATGGCGGGAACGGTAGTTGAACAGTCAGGAAATAAGGTACTGTCGGTCACAGGTTCTGGATCAGGACATCGGGCGAAAGTGTTCCGTTTGTTCGATGCCGTAAATGGCGATAAGGTAGACGTGAACTTTGACTGGCAATCCGGCAATGTGAGTGCCTATCCGTCTGAAGGTCACCTCACGGTTCAAGATTCGAACGAAAATGCTCTGTTCACACTGTTTACCAAAACCGGAAGCACGAAAATTCATTATTTTGTCGGTGCATATAACCCGGACTACGGCACAGGGGATACAGCCATACCTGAAGGGGGAACGGCTACAGAGATCTCCAAGAACCAATGGGTCAATGTGGAAGCATCCGTTAATTTTGCCGAGAAAACATTGGATCTGACATTAACGAATCAGGCGGATCCAACCGTCACACAGACGATCCAGGATATCCCTATGAGTTCTATCGCATATGCAGATAACGTCAGAGCTATTCGGTTCCTTGGTACGAGAAAAGGCGGTGGAGGTACGCTGAACTGGACTACTCAGATTGATAATGTGCGAATTGAAGGAACTCAGCTTGATTCAGAGGGCGGCGATCAGACAGCCTTGGTTGACCTGTACGATGAGGTCAAGGCACTTGATCTGTCAGCATATACAGAAGCTTCGAAAGCAGTAGTCAATCGGGCTTTGGCAGCTACGGAAGCTATCTTTAATACAGAAGCAACCCAAGCTCAAATTGATCATGCGTTTAACGTGTTAACGGTCGCCAAGGATTCGTTGACGACTGAACCGGGCGAAGAGATTAACACGTACAAATTTGATTTTGGTTCTGGCAATGCTGCCGAAGGATACATCAAGGTAGATGCCAAAAGAGCGTACATTGAAGGCAATAAGTACGGCTTTGCTGATACTGCATTGACACAAGATGAGAACCGGGAGACCGGGGATGCGCTCAAGGAGGATTTTACTCGAGTAAACGGCACTTCTTTCCTGGTGGAAATGGACCCAGCTAATTACCGTGTAACGATGACCATAGGAGATGCGGAAGAATCGACCAGCGCGAATGTCGTGGTAGAGCAGATGACGAAACTGCCGCTCACAACCATTGCCAAGGGCGAGTTCAAAGAAGTAACCTATGATATTGCGCTCATCGATGGAATCTTTAACTTCAACTTCACTGGAAATGCACCGAAAATCAATGCGTTGACGCTGGAGCGTCTACCGGATAACAATGCAAGCGACAAACCTATTGTCTATCTGGCTAGTGATTCCACCGTGGCCAATTACGCGGAGAACTATCGTCCGCAAGCAGGCTGGGGCGAGACGTTGGGTCAATATTTTGATCAGAATGAAGTCAGCATTGATAACCGTGCAGTCGGGGGATTGAGTAGCAAAACCTTCCTGGTCGGTGGATACCTTAACGATATTCTACTCGACATCAATGAAGGCGATTATCTATTCATGCAGTGGTCACACAATGATTCCACGCCGTCCCGTCCAGAGCGTTATCTTACGCCAGAGCAGTTTAAAGTGTATCTGAAAGAATACATTAACGGTGCTCTGCAAAGAGGGGCGATTCCGGTTCTGGTCACGCCAGTCAACCGTCGTGATTTTACTGGAGAGGTGCTGAACAAGAGCTTCCCGGAATACGTACAGGCGATGAAGGAAACGGCACAGGAGACGGAAACGCTCATTATTGATCTGAACCAAGCTAGCTGGGAGTATTTCCAAGAGCTTGGCACAGAAGGAACGAAATCAATATTTATGTGGGTAGGCACAACGGAAGACAATACACATTTGCAGATGAACGGTGCAATCAAAGTTTCTGAACTTGTAGCAGGTCTCGTGAAGGAATTGAATATTCCGCTGTCAGCTCACGTTAAATTGGAAGGAGAAAATCCAGATCAGAAAGCCCCGCATACCACGGTAACCGTGGAAGGGGAAGAACATGACGGGTGGTATACTTCTCCAGTACAAGTAACCTTTACAGCAAGTGACGAAGATTCCGAGGTCGAAGGAACTTATTATCAAATTAACGATGGCGAGACGGTGAGTGGCACACAGTTGACTCTAACTGAAGAAGGTACACACACGATCACTTACTGGAGCGTCGATGTAGACGGTAACAAGGAAAGTGAGCAGTCTTTGACCGTATCCATTGATCTCGTTCCTCCAACCATCGAAATTCATGGTCAAACGGAGTACACGATTGATCAGCATGTGGAAATCGGTTATACAGCCTCTGACGCGGTATCCGGTGTGGCAGAACCGGAGGGTGTGCTTCTGGACACTCCAGCGTACACATTGGAACCGGGCCTGAACCAGGTTACGGCAACCGTTTCCGATATAGCGGGTTGGGAACAGACAGTAGAATATAGCTTTGCGGTAATTGCTACTTTCGACAGCTTGATTAATCTGACCAACTCCTTTGCTGATGAATCGAGCGATCCGAATGCAAGCGTTCTTGCTGATCAGCTTGTGAACACGTTACAACAAGCGCAACAGGCTGCAAATGATCGTGACGGGGCAAAAGCACGTCAACTGCTCGCATCCTATGGCAGTGACGTTCAAGCAGCTAGAGGAACCGTGTTTACGGATGAACAGGTGAATGTACTGCTTAAGTGGGAGGAATGGCTCTACCAAGCAACACCACTAGCGAACGGTGCACCAGGGACACCGGTACTGTCGGACAATAACGGTTACGATACGGGACTCAAGGATGGAGACTACACTGTCACGATGAATTTGTGGTGGGGCAATAATGGCAATCAATTCAAGCTGTATGAGAATGGTGAGTTAATTAAGGAAGTCTCCCTAGTTGATCAATCGCCATCTGCTCAGTCTGTAAAAGTTGATATTACTGGAAAGAAAAATGGTACCTATATGTATACCGGGGAATTGATCAATGCACTAGGTACGACCACGAGTGTTCCACTGACAGTCATCGTCGCAGATGCTTCTCCAGGGCAAGCTGTTCTGTCGAACGACAACTGGGATGGTGATGGTAACTTTAATGTCACGATGAACCTGTGGTGGGGAACAAATGCTACTGAATATGAACTGTATGAAAATGGCGTTCTAATCGATACACAATCACTACAATCTCATACACCTAATGCTCAGTCTGCGGTTACCGCTATCTCTGGAAGATCATCTGGAAGCTACGAGTATGAAGCTGTACTTCGTAATCCTTCAGGGGAAACCAGATCATATCCATTACAAGTGATGGTACGATAGCGGCTGTAATGTTTGAAGCATTCCATTAATACTCGGTGATTAGAATTAGAAATGAAGTATACTATCCTTATATAAAAAGGTGCTATTCCTCATCATTTTGAGGGATAGCACCTTTTTGAATGAGCTCCGTATGAGAGCATTTGACTGATTTGAAAATCCATCTAAGGGATGGTTAGAAAGAGAACTGATATCTAGAGAAATTGTCATCTAAACGTGCTTAGTTATTATTTATTAAGAACATCCGCGTATTCAGTGATACGATCAAAACGTCCTTTGGCAAACGGGCATAATGGTAAAATTTTAATACCGTTTTCCCGCGCGTATTCCACCATTGCTTGGATCAGTTTATCGCCAAGCCCTTGTCCGCGGTAAGCATTTTCAACTAAAGTATGATCAATAATGTAGAGCTCCGGACTTGAAATTACATACGTCATTACTGCGGCTATGTCGCCGTTATCTTGAATAAGAAATCTTTTATTAGCAGGTTCATGTTCTACGTTATGCATGTTCATCCTCTTTCTTTGTTGAGAAGTTATCGTCCAGAAGTCTATACGTCAATGCTCCGCTTGGACAAGTATCAATATGCTGAGCTATTGCCTCCGCAGTGTCTGCATCTGGGGAAACCCAAGGACGTTTACTTAAGTCAAAAACACCAGGGAGGCCTTTTACACAAATACCGGAATGAATACAGACATCCGAATTAAACATGACCTCGATCTCTTTACCGTGGTATACCTTCTCCTTCATTATAATGCTTCACATCTTTCACTTTAGAATTTGTTTATAGATCCAGATTCCAGGCATTCATGGTAACCAGTGTCTGCTTGGCTCTTGATGTCCGAATTATAAATGAGCAATTGTTAATAAGTCAACGTAATGAGGACTCACTACGAAAGATTCGGAAGCCTGATTACGGTCAAGGGTCTTACTAACGGCGAAAGCTATGACGCCTTTTATTATTAGAGTTTTGACCATTCATACCTATCTGAAAGCGAGATGTTTGTTTCCTTTTTCTTCATTACACAAGCTAGACTCTGTATGCATCATAGATTAAAATTTATTTTAGTAAGTTTCTTAATAAATCCATTTTATCAAACCTAAGTTTTGCAATTAAATTTTGATATATATCCATCTCCCAAAACGAAATTTAAAATAGATAGGTGTGCATTAACATCAAGATTTTAAGAGACTACATCACAAATCCCTCAGTAGAACTTACTATGTTCATTGAAATTTCTATCATACTTGCAGAAATGGTGCACCGTGAACACGAGCAGAACAGGATAATTGGATGTCTTAGCCCTGATCATATCAGTGTGCAGTGGGAGGGGAGAAATGCGCATATCAACTGGCATACTGAGAGTCATGCAGCTTATCATTCTCCCGAACAATTTGAGACGTTATAACCTCGTACCGAATGAAACCAGTGATCTTTACGCATTAGGTGTTGTTCTCTACGAGTTGTTGACTGGGCATTTACCATTTCGTGCTGACAATGATGAAGACTGGGGTACCGTGCATGCCCGCAAGGTGCCTCAGCCCTTATCCGATATTCGGCCGGGATTAGACGTAACACTGCAAACGATACTGATGAAATTACTTGCGAAATCACAGGTGGAGCGTTATCAGAGTACATATGGGTTGCTTGAAGATCTGAAGTTGTATCAGAATATGATGGATAACAAGGAAGCATTATTGCCATTGAAATTGGGGCGTTTGGATAAAATAAGTACGCTTTCCATTTCCGATACGTGGTATGGACGTAGTGCGGAAGTGAGTCAATTGGAGAACGGACTGGAGCAGGCTTTTCAGGGAATGAATGCTTATCGTTGGGTGATAGGCAAGGAGGGAACAGGTAAAACAATGCTTGTTCATAGACTCCAACAAAATGTGGTTCGACTTGGAGGTCGAATGATCGCCATACAAACGGAACCTTTCCAAAAAAATCTGCGGTGTGCGCCGATTCTTCAGGCGTTACGGGAATGGATATTTCAACTGTGGAGTGAGCCGGTTGAATTCATTACACATCTGAAAACCAAACTGCAAAATGAGTTCGGACCAGAAATGCAGGTAATTGTCTCCAGCTTGCCCGAGGCCAAGCTGTTGTTCGACAACGCAGCGAAAGTATCGCATGTTTTGGATGCCGCGGAGGTCTGGGATCGGTTTGAAGAATTACTACCTGACTTGATCTGCTGTATGGCTGAATGCATGCCGCCGCTTGTTCTGTTTGTAGACAATCTGCAGTGGGTCGACAATGGTACACAAAAGGTAATTCGCGAACTCGTGTTAACACAAAAAACGTATGGATTATTCCTAATCGGGGCTTATCGTACGGAGGAGCCGATGAGTTCTTTTGGAGAAGAGGCGAATACCGAACAAATTGAATTACTGGCTTGGTTAACCCACAGATGTCTTGCGAATCCAGAAGAACAAGTGACTCTACCGCCACTGGCTTACGAAGATGTCAGGCAGCTAATCTCTGATGCTCTATATGAGAAGTCTGGTCGCATTCAACTTCTGGCACGGTCTGTCTACGATCAGACAGGTGGTAATCCCGGCTCGGTTCGTCTCTTGCTGGAGGGATGGTTAAAGGAGGATAGACTAAGCTTTGATGAGAGAAGACGTCAGTGGGTATGGGACTCAGAAATAACCCGGCAACTAAGCAGGTCGGAGGAACATCTACATCGGCTGGAGATGGGCTTCTCCAAGCTCCCGGGAGATCGTAAGGAGTTCTTGGCTATGGCGGCCGCAATAGGGCCGGTATTTCATATAACACTCTTGTCCGAAGTGTGTGGCATATCAGTAGATAGGGTTTTCCGTAATCTTCAAGAGGATGAAGCAGAAGGATATATTTATCGGGAAGACGAAACAGAGCTAGAAGATGAACAGGATCCGATCTATGTGTTTGCGCATGAATCCTTTCACCAAATGGTATATACCCTTGATCCAGCAAGTAATATTCACCGACATCGAGCAATTGGACGGTTGCTTCAAGAACGTACTCCGGAGTCATACGAGAAGCTGTCAAGAACAGCGGTTGATCATCTGAACTTGGCAGCTTCGACATTATCAGTGCAAGAGATGAAGCAATTAATCGAGGACAATCTTCATGCGGGACAGAAGGCGTTGGCATCCACGCATTATGCGAAAGGGAAGCATTATGCCGAAAACGGGCTTCATCTAATGGCAACATGCAAACTGGCCGTACCTGGTACACTCGATGTTGGGTTGAAGTTAGTATTAGCATGGACGGAGTATATGGGTGGTAATAGCGCACGGGCGATAGAACTGCTGGTGGACTTGAACCAAGAGAGCGATCGACTGAGTCGATCGGAGCGACTCAAAATCTGGGCGCCTTTGATCCAATTTCATGCATTCGCGGACAATGAGACTGCGGTTCAATTTGGGATGGAGGCGCTAGGCTCCTACGGTTGGAAGCTTGAGAAGAAGAGTACACTGTTGTCTATTGGCAAGGAAGTGACCCAAACCGCCATCCTCTTACATCGAAAACGGGAGAAGCACCTTCTACTATCCAACCCACTCGACGAGGATTATGAGGCGTTATGCCACATAATGGAGCTATTGTTTCTTCCATTGCTTGCACACGATGCAAGATCTCTTCTGGAATTGTATGCCCGATTTATTCGTTATGGGTTGCATAAAGGGGTGAATGAGTCTCTAGCCACAATGATCGGAGCATACGAACTGATTGTGCAAAGGACATTTCCGAGCTTCGTTCGAACGACTCCGATTGCTGAGCGGGTGTTTCTGCAAATCGCAAACACCTCTACATTTAAGAAAAAGCATGTATTTACTTTTCTGAGCGGAATGATCAAGCAAATGGAAAGTCCTTTGGAATCTTCTGTTGTCCTGTTCAATGCGATGCGTCAAGGGATGGAAGCCGGTGATCATGACTTTGCTAATCCTGCCTTAATTTTCAGTGTTATGTGTAATCATGGGAATGTATATGCCCTACATGATTTGCTCCATTACTTTGAGGAGAACATGCGACAGGTTGCTGACGACAAAATACTGGAAATGATGCGGCTGACGAGCAGTTACGCAGCAGTGCTGCAAGACGATTCTTTGATCGACAGTTTTATTGCTATTCCACAAGTGCCGATTGAGAACGAGTTGGAGCCACAGGACGAGGACAATTATAGCTGCGGTTGTCGGCTCGAGGTGGCGTACCTGTCGGGCAGGTACAGGGAAGCGCTGTATTGGTCGCAACGAGGAAGGGTAAACGAAATACATTTGGATTGGATGCGAATTCGGAAACAACGTGTTTACGAGACTTTGGCACTAGCTGGATTATATTTCGAGTCGAATAAAGAGGAACGGAAGCGGATCCGGAAGTCCATACGCGCGCAGTTGAGATTAATGAAGAGCTGGCGAGGATATTTGGACAGTACGTCCTCCGCATACATGCTAATCCAAGCAGAAGGTGAACGAATTACAGGGAAATCGGTGGGAGCCATGCAACAATATACGGCTGCAATTAGGCAAGCGAGAACCGAGAAATACGTATTGTTGGAAGCCATTGCTTGCGAACGGCTTGCAGCATGTTATCAAGATGATCTGCTCAGTCGATCCGGAGCGGCAATTACGATGATGGATGCTTGTGCGGCATACGCCGAATGGGGAATCACCTTCAAAGTAACTCAGATTAGAAGCAGACATCATGAATTGTTAGATCCGGTATACAAGCGTTATGAAGGTCCTGTCTTACAGGAACGAGTCCATATGACTCGAAGTGGTACATCGTTTACTCAACAGAACGGCTCCAAGACAGGTGAAGGCTTGGGCTTGAAGAGTGAAGAGGAACTTGCGTTTATACAACGACTTATCCATGGGTTAGCGATGCCGAATAAGGTCGACTGGAAGGAGAAACTCTTAGAAACGGCTATAAAACAAGCCGGAGCTGAGCGTGGTCTGTTGTTGAAGCATCAAAATAATGAATTCTGTATTGAAGCTAACAGTTCAGACTGGACTGATTTGGAAAATGGAGCAGGTCTGTATGCGGAGAGCGTGTTACGTCATACAACGATGACGGCAGAACCACTTATTCTGTATGACGCGCTTCAGAGTTTTTGGGTGAAGGATGCTTATATTGCAGCAAGAGAACAGAGGTCGATTCTGTGTATGTCAATTGATGTTCCGGAAGACCAAACTTCCTATCTACTTTACCTGGAAAATCGACAGATGCCGGGTGTGTTCACAAAGAGGGATGTTCAGATGCTGGAACTTATTGCAACACGGATCATTTATCTCAAGCTGCTGGAAGACGAAGCTGCGGATACAACTATCTTGAGTGCTTTGGGAAGTAACGCTTCCTCGGTGGTCCCTAGTCCCGGTCAACTAGGGCTGACTGAACCACTGACCGAACGAGAAACGGAAATTATAACAGCGATTGCAAAGGGCCTGTCGAACAGGGAGATTGCCGATCTCTTTGGGATCGCAGAGACGACGGTCAAAACACACACTTCTAGAATATACGGCAAGTTGGGTGTGAAACGGCGGGGACAAGCTGTCGTACGTGCCAGAGAGTTGAAATTAATAGAATGACAAAACAAGGAAGCGAGCCCGAAAGGGTCGCTTCTTTATTTTTATGGAGTACTACTTTAGTAGGACTTAAATATCCTAGGATGAGAATATGATGAGATTGAGTCGAATGATAGGAGGCCGTTTTAAGTAATTGATTCGCATTGATTATGGGAGGAACAGAATTTTGAACGGTGACAAATGGTATGAAAGGAAGTGTGTATGTTGAAAAAGAGAGTGGTTCCAACTGTAAGTATGTTCGTTGTAATAGTTAGTATGGCAATTATCGTTATTTTTAATAATCAAAGTTTGGTTTCTGCCAATATGGTTACAACACCAATCTATGTATCTGAGGACACTACAATCGTTTACGAGGGTGTCGATGCTGGAATGGTTTATGAGGATGGAAATCTTGGATATCTTGATGTCGGCTATCAGGGAACATATGGTAATCCATTAGAGGTTCAAGTATTACTAAAGTTTAATTTGCCACCAACTCCTGAAGGGTATGAGATTGAAACTGCAAATCTTTATATTCCCGTAACAGGTGGTACTTTTCAACAAACTAATTTTATGCTAAAAGTTTCTACGAGTACTGATCATAGCTGGATGCAGGATAGTGGGATTACGTCTCCACCAGCTCCAACTCCAGCGTCTGCACAATCAAGATTATTAGCTAGTACTGTCCCCCATCTTAAACCTACATTAGCTCCCTTTACTTTTACTAGCTATATATCAGCGGAATCGACAAAAGCTAATCCGAGAGCAACCTTTATTCTATCGGGAATGACTGTTCAAGAAGCAGCTCAAGCAGGTATTCAATATGCTGATCATTTTATACAGATGATTGAAAATAATGCTGGTGGTGGCATTAGCGGCCCATATTTAATTATGACGTACTCCGAACTTGTGAACATCGAAATTACAGGTGTTACAGATATAGGTATTTACAATACAAGTGTTATCCCACAATTTAATGTTGGTACAGCAACACTGAATGGTAGCCCCTTTACAAGTGGAACGACGGTTAGTGCTGAAGGTTCTTATACTCTTGTAGTTACCTCTGGAGGCCAACAAGAAACGGTACAATTTAGGATAGACAAAACGTCCCCCACTGCGACCGTCCTAATAAATAATGGAAGCTTATTTACCAATAATCAGAATGTGAGTATAAGGATTACTCCACATCCAGGTATGAATGATATTGTTAGTATGCGATTTTCAGTTAATGGTGGGTCTATCTCAACTACTCAGCCATACTATTCAGAATTTCAAATTTCGGTAGGAGCAGCTAACGGCCCAAAATCTGTGAATATTGAATTAATCGATGCAGCGGGTAATGTATCCCCGCTTTACTTTTGGAACTTTTCAATGAATACCACGATACCAACGGGAACTTTAACGATTAATGGTGGTGCTACCTTCACAACGAGGCAAGAGGTCGATCTCCTGATTACACCTGATGCAGGCGCAAATGAAATCGTTAAAATGCAATTTTCAACGGACAATAATAGGTGGTCTTCAGAAGAGAGCTATAGCCCAAGCAAAAGCTTTACCTTGCCAGCGGGAGATGGAATCAAGACGATATACGTAAGATTTATCGATCGCGCCGGTAATGTAGGTTCGGCTCAAAGTAGTATCATTTTGGATACGATCGCACCTGTTGTCAGTGGTGTAGCAGAAGGAGGAAGTTACACTTCCTCACGAACGATTACATTTAACGAAGGTGCTGCAACACTAAATGGTGGTTCTTTTGTGAGTGGAACGACTGTGGATACTGATGGTTCCTATGTACTCGTGGTTACGGATCGCGCCGGTAACTCAACTACTATAACATTCAATATCAATAAACCAGCTCCAATTAGATATAGCGTTAAATACGACGGAAACGGTGCTACTGGAGGACAAAAACCCGTCGATAGTCAATCTTATGAGAACGGACATACCGTTACAGTATCTGATAATAGTGGAGATTTAGTGAGGACTGGGTTTGCATTTAATGGTTGGAATACAAAAGCAGACGGCAGTGGGATCAATTATGCGGCAAACAACAACTTTAATATTAATGCCGCAGATGTCATACTGTATGCATTGTGGACGGTTAATTCTTATACCTTGTCATTTGAATCAAATGGAGGCAATGTTGTCGCTACGCAGAATCTATTTTATAACGCAACAGCGATAGAGCCGACTGCTCCAACCAGACCAGGTTATACATTTGGTGGTTGGTTTAAAGAAGCAGCCATCATTAACCAGTGGAACTTTAAGAAAGATGTCGTTACGGCGAATAAGACGTTGTATGCGAAGTGGATTATAAACAATTCTTCAAACAATAACGGAGGAGGGGGAGGAGGGAATAATCCAACGACGCCTTCCCAAAATTCAATTGTATTTTTTGAAACGAATGGAGGGAACGTGTTAGATTATCTGTCTGTCGCGTATGACACAAAGTTAGCAGAGCTACCCATCCCCACAAGAAAAGGTTATACATTTGACGGATGGTATCATGATGTGGCGCTGACAAACAAGTGGGACATTACTAAGGATCGAGTGACCAAAAATGCAAAATTGTATGCAAAATGGGTCGAAAACACAGCATCGATCCCAACACCCGATCCGCAACCAACACCAGACGAATCCGAATCGGAACGACCCGTCGTTACTTTTGACGACCTTTCAGGACATTGGGCAAAAGAAATGATTGAGGAATTAGCTAGTCAAGGGATAATAGCAGGGTATCCCGACGGTTCTTTTCATCCAAATGAAAACATCAAACGCCATCACATGGCTCTACTATTTACGCGTACTTTCGAGTTTGAACCCACACGTGAGGCAGTTTCGTTTTCTGACGTATCCCCAAGCCGTCCTTACTATGAAGCCATCATGTCACTTCAGCAAGCTGGCATAGTAGAAGGATCCAATGGGGAATTTAATCCAAATCATTCGCTGACTCGTGCAGAGATGGCCAAAATTTTGACGCTTGCCCTTGAGATAGAACCGGGTGGAGCTGTTGCTTTCCAAGATGTACCTACAACGCATTGGAGCTATGATTACATCGCTACACTTGCAGAACTAGAAATTGTACTTGGAGATAACGGCAAATTTAAGCCGGATGAACCCGTGACACGTGCACAGTTTGTGGCAATGATGTATCGAGCATTAAAAGTAATACAATAAACTTCTAATTGGATTAATCAGCAAAGTAGTCGGAAGGTGCATACCATAGTTACAGTAAATAGAAAAACACGAGGTTGTTTATTCACGCCTCGTGTTTTTGCTGTATCAACCTTACTTATGAATGCCTATTGCAGAAACGGTGATATAGTCTGAACATGACCCCTGGGCATAGAACAATAGACTGTCGTTCAACCCCTATGACTGAACCGTTGGATTGCTTCCTCGGTCACCGGCGTGAAGAGATTAACAAGATTGCCGTCAGGATCGCGGAACAATACAGTACGATTCCCCCACGGCATTGTGGTTGTGGTAGGTTCCTTTACCCACTCATCGACAAACGAGTTCAAGCAATCATCATCCAACAAGTCTCCATTATAAAAAAAGTATTAGAACTCCAAAGGGAGGGTAAGGGCTAAAAATGAATTGTACTTGGGGGTAATCAGTGTTACTCTAAAAGTCTGTGTTCATGAGACATGTATTCATAATCACCATTTTAGTTAGAAAGAAAGGTAACACTATGATAACAGTTGATAATTTATCCTTTTCATTTCCGCAAAAAGATTTATATAACAATATTTCATTTACATTAGAAGAAGGCCAACATTGCGCCTTTATCGGAACGAGTGGTAGTGGGAAAAGTACGCTGATTGATATTCTGATGGATCCGGAACGATATTTATACGATGGCAAGTTGGAGATAGACCCAGAGTATAGAATCGGGTATGTAAGTCAGTTCTTGCAAGAAGACCAAGCGAAAGAAATGACTGTATTTGAATTTATCGCAGAAGAATTTATCAAGATCCAAGATGAAATCACGTCGATTTATGATGAAATGGCAACCGCAACGGATATGGACTCGCTGATGGAAAAGGTTCAATTGGCGTTAGACGCCTTCGAGTCGATGGACGGAGATAATTTCGAAAACAACATTAATAAGCAGCTAAACCTGGCTAACCTCATGAAGCTAAAAGATCTTAACATTTCCTCATTAAGTGGCGGAGAATTCAAATTGATTCAAGTGATGAAGGAAATGCTCCATCGTCCAGACTTGATGATTATGGATGAACCAGATGTATTTTTGGATTTTGAAAATCTAAATGCACTTAAAAAACTTATTAATTCCCACAAGGGTATGCTGCTGGTGGTTACGCACAACCGATATCTGTTGAATCATTGTTTCAACAAAATCATCCACCTTGAGGATACGGAGATCCAAGAGTTTGATGGACGATATATCGATTATAACTTCTCACTGCTTCAGACCAAAGTAGAGTTACAAGAAATCGCAGTCGCGGAAGAAGAAGAAATTAAGAGAAACGAGAATATCGTAATTAACCTCAGAGAGATCGCAACGAATGACTCAGAAGCATCGAGAGGGCGAGCGTTAAAGGCTAGAGTTAAGTTCACAGAAAGATTGGAAGCACGTAGAATTAAAGCGCCATTTGTTGATATTAAGCAACCGAATATTCATTTTGATGTGGATCATGAACCAGAAGATATCCCTGTTGTATATGTCAATAATTATAGCGTTGCCTTTGACGAATTGCTTTTGGATAATGTTAGCTTTGAGATGAAAGCTACAGATAAAGTAGCCATTATCGGTGCAAACGGTACCGGGAAAACGACTTTGCTCCGCGAAGTCTTTAAAAATAATCATCCTGCAATTGAAATCAATGCTGATGTTAAAGTGGCTTATCTATCTCAGGTTCAAGGTGAAATGCTGAAAGATTCGAACACCATACTAGATGAATTCATTGATGATGGGTTCAATACGTATGATGAGATTAGATCGTATCTTACAAACTATGGCTTTGAAGGAGAAATTCTTAATCAAAAGATAGAATCTTTATCCGGTGGAGAAAAAAATATGCTTCAATTGGCTAAAGTTGCTGCCAGTAAAGCAAACGTATTGTTGCTGGATGAACCGACGAGCCATTTAGACATCTATACACAAATAGCACTGGAGAAAGCCATTGTGGAATACAAAGGTGCCATTCTCATGATTTCGCATGATTTTTATTCTGTAGTCAATGGTATGGATTATGTTGTCATCATTGAGGATCAGAAGATTAGAAAAATGAGTATTGAAGAATTTAGAGAGATGATCTATGCGAGTCATTTTAATAAAGATTATTTAGAAACTGAACAAAAGAAAAAAGCAGTTGAGATGAAAATAGAATTAGCTTTGAAGGATACTAATTTTGAACTTGCAAAAGTATTGGTGGATGAGCTAGAAGAGGTCATTAAGTTGCTTTAATGGACAAGGTTCTGATTGGAATGAAGTCAGTTACAACGAATAGGACAAATTGAGTTGAGGCATCGGCAGATTGGAACTGGAAACACAACAAGTTCTATTTGATATCTATAGTAAAAATTAATTTCAATGTAGCTAGAAGGTGTTGGTCTAACGACCAACATCTTCTTTGATTTGTTAGCGATAGGAGTGTAGAGGGAGAGGGATATAAATCTGAGATGCCGCTTTATATATAGACTGAAGACAATGAGAAAGGATGGGAACCAGTAGTTGGATGCCAAATTAATAGTGTGCAAAGTGTCAAGGATTGATTACAATAGAAGCATTACAGACTAAGGGATGAATGTACAATGGTTCAAGAAGACAGCGTATTTGAACAGATTATGAAATCGAAGAGATCCCAATCGATCAAGGCTAGAACAGGTCAAGTTAGTCCAGTTCCGAACAAGAAAACATCTTTGGAGCAATTAAATGATTTGGATATCCGACACAAAAATGTAGAAGCCGAATCAGTAGAACCGAGTATGCCGCATAGACGGTTACTACAAATCAGGAAAGAGCTGAGTCAGATTAGAAAATTAAAGAAAGAAGATCATACGTTATAAGCTCGTTTAGCAAACTACATACGATGGTAAATTGATCTACACTGCGGTTGTAATCGGATATCGGATCACAAGTAAGTCGTGAGGTCATTAAGACTCACGACTTTTTATATGCAAGGAGTGTTAATTCGTAATAGAGAGAATACGCCATGCTGAATCTTCTTTTTGCATGAGGTATAACTTAGTAGTTTCATCTGCTTGTAGGGGAGACTCATTGAAATACACATTTTTTTGTTTGACAAACACTTCGATGTTTCCATCTTGAAGCACGTTAAACCACGGCTCATCCATCGAAATAATTGCACCGTACACTTGACTGAATTTTCCCTCGTGAACCGCATGTTCTTGGACATAGGCTGAACGTACCGCCTCAGCATCAAACTCCAGTACACCTTTCATATTTCGATTCAATGTCTGCACAATTTGCAGCTCATCTCCCTCATAGGGAGGCTCATCTATGTAGTGAAAATTGAAGATATTTGCTGCATCAAGAGCAGCTGCAATTTCTTCTTTACTGGTGTAGCCGACTAGATTGGATTCTTCTTGTTGAACAGGCTCACTAGTAGAAGTAGATATAACTTGAGAGTCAGAAGAAACGGAATAACGAGTCAACATACAACCCATTAGTAGAAATACAATCCATAATTTTGTCATGACCAATCCTCCTTATATATACTCTGCTTAGTTATAAACGTCTACAGTAATGAAATAGTTACCCTGTACTTGTTCAGTTTATTGTTGAGATGAAAGGGGAATCTGGCCAGCTCGTGGAATTATATTCAAAACGAATAAAGTGGGAAGAGGTCGATGTCCATGGCAATTGAAGAACGAATCGAAGCAATTATTAAGCGTTTACAACCGGAAACTCATCTTCGAAATAAATACGGTCAGGAAGCAACGCTAGCAGATCGAATGACATACTACAACACACCTGGGGTATCCATTGCGGTTATCAATGACTTCAAACTGGATTGGGCTCGGGGATTCGGGGTACGCGAGGCAGGGAAACCGGAGCCTGTCACCGAAACAACGCTCTTCCAAGCTGCGTCGGTCAGCAAACCGATTTTTGCTATAGCTGTAATGCGATTAGTTCAGGAAGGGAAATTAGATCTGGATCGGGACGTGAACGAGTATCTGACATCTTGGAAAATACCTTCTGTTTCCGGCTGGCAGCCAAAAGTCACGTTGCGGCAATTATTGAGCCATAGTGCGGGAGTTACGATTCAGGGATTTCCCGGTTATGAAAGAACCGGTGAACTTCCCAAGCTAGTGCAGATTCTGAATGGACAGCATCCAGCCAATACTTCATCTGTGGAGGTTAATGTTATTCCAGGATTGCAATTTCGATATTCTGGAGGGGGTACGACCATTGCACAACAGCTTGTTGAGGATAGGCTGAACCAACCCTTTGCTGAAATTATGAGCGAATTGGTATTCGCACCGTTAGGACTTACGAACAGTACATATGAACAGCCATTGCCTTCTCAAAGGCATGAAACTATCGCAACGGGACACCCTTGGAAAGGCAGACCTCTGCCTGGCAAGTGGTAGGTATATCCAGAAATGGCGGCAGCAGGTCTCTGGACGGTACCTTCAGATCTTGCTCGTATAGGCATTGAATTGCAACTAACATTACAGCATCATTCGAGTAGGATTCTCTCTGCGGAAACTTTAAACGAAATGTTAACTGCCCAAATTGAGAATCATATGGGTATCGGCTTTTTCCTAGAAGGTGAAGGGGAAGCAAGTCGTTTCGGTCATAATGGGTGGAATGAAGGTTTCGTATCCCGATTTGTTTTATCCAAACATCACGGTTATGGTGCCGTCATTATGATTAATTCAAATGAAGGTAATGCATTGCTTGGAGAAATCGAGCACGCTATTGCGCGCGAATATGGATGGCTCGGATATTCTCCTGACCAAATAAATGTGGATGTAACGCCGAATATACTTAAGGAGTACGTAGGCGATTATAAAGCAACATCAGGACTACATGCTTCTATCAACCTAGACGGTAATAACGTGGCATTACGAATACAAGAACAGTCCCCAATCGGACTGTCTCCCGAATCGGAAACGAAATTTTCAACAGAGGGGCTGAATACAAGCGTTGATTTTGAACGGAATGATGATGGTCAAGTTGTGGTACTTCATATTCATCAAGATGGAAGAGCATTCCGTTTGGATAAAACATTTGACTAAGTTGCGGAATAGAATTGCAGTATATAATTAATTTAGCATATTCATAGTTGGGTCTGAAGAAAAGGCTATCCTTGGGGATAGCCTTTTGTGTAGCCCTTGACGTTTGTATACGCATAATGATTGAAGATGTCCAAAACCTAAAACCCAGAACAATTACTTCTTCGTCATCAAACGTATTGGCACCTGATATGTTCCAATTATCGCGATGAGATGAGCATGGCGCAATGTGTTAGTAGGTTGTCATGTTATGCTAGTTACATATATGAACCCTAGAAGTATCATTGTATTTGTAAGTCAGCGAAGGATGCATGTCATCCGAGTTTGTCAGTCAGCAGAAGGAGGTGCACATCAATGACAAGCGATTCATTTGAACGTATTAAGATGCCATCGGGATTCTGGGAAGGACTACGTCAGATCGGTATTAACTCACATGATGTAGCACGCAAGGCCGGTTTACCACTTACGATTATTTCCGATTCATCGGTGAATATCACTCAATATTACGCAATCTGGCAGGCATATTCAGATCTCGCAGGTGATATTGCTCACGGCATGATCCAACTTGCAACTATATATGAGGTAACGAAATATCCACCCCCTATATTAGCCACATTTCACGCACGGGATTATCGCGATGCACTACAACGGATGGCTCGATATAAACAGCTGTGTCCTCCAGAAAGTTTAGAGATGGTTGAAGATAGCGAAGAATGCACCATAGATCTGCAATGGTTGGTTACCGATCAAGCGTGTCCACCGCTTCTGGTGGGCATTACGCTAGCATTCCTTCTCGAATTGGGACGACGAGGAACAGGCCGGCATCTGACGGCTAGAGCTGTAGAGTTTTCACAGCCGATGGGAGACAATCAGGCTCTTGAAGATTACTTTGGATGCCAGGTTCGAACGGATGCCAATCGCAATGGTTTGACATTACATCGGAAAGATCTGGATCTTCCTTTTCGTACTTACAATGAAGAGTTGCTTGAGATTCTGACTCCTGCACTGGATCGCACGTTACATAAACATCAAGAGAATCGTTCCTTCTCGGAGATGGTCAAATGGATTATGAAGCGTAGCTTCAGCGCTGGGCGTCCTGATGTGCACATGGTCGCGAAAGAACTTGGCATGAGCAATCGGACTTTGCAGCGTCGACTAACCGATGAAAGCACGACATTTAACCATTTGCTCACACAAGCAAGGCATGAACAAGCACGGATGTATTTGTCAGATTTATCACTTGATATCAAGGAAGTGGCTTTTCTGATCGGATATGAAGATCAAAATTCATTTTACCGTGCATTCCGCACTTGGGAAGGCGATACGCCTGCCAATTGGCGCATTGAGCATGCGGAGGGGGATGCAAACTCAGGAGATCATCCTTCATTTTCAGGCGGACACACTCATTAATAATCAATCATCGAGAACCAACAACTAGAACAGACAAGGGAGAATACGATCATGGACATGGGATTGAATCATAAAACAGCATTGGTAACAGGTTCGACGAGAGGAATCGGTAAAGCCATTGCCATCGAACTGGCTAAAGAAGGTGTAAATGTACTGATCAATGGACGGAATTATGATGAGGTAGAAAACGTTGTAAATGAAATCAAGTCTGCCTATCCAACTACGTCTCCTCAAAATGCGGCAGCCGACATTGTCAAAAGTGCTGAACGTGAAGCGTTATTTGAGAAGTTTCCACAGGTTGATATTCTGGTAAATAACGCCGGGATTTATGAGATCATGTCTTACTATGATGTAGATGATGCCGTATGGGAAAAATACATTCAGACCAACGTACTGTCCGCAGATGCGCTGACCCGATTTTATCTGCCTACCATGTTGAACAATAGTTTTGGCCGGATCGTCTTTATTGCAAGTGAAGAAGCGGTAATGCCTGGACATATGCCTCAATATGCCGTAACGAAATCCATGCTGCTCTCTTTATCCAAGAGTCTATCCAAATTAACAGTAGGCACGGAAGTCACGATTAATACGATTATGCCTGGACCGACACTTTCAGAGAATGTACAACAGATTATTGAGAGCGTCATACAGGATGAGAACATGACCTTTGAAGAAAAAGAGAAGACCTTCATGGCTACGAATCTTCCGCAATCGGAGTTACAACGTTTCATTAGACCAAGCGAGATCGGCAGACTTACGACATTTGTTTGCAGCCCGTTCGCAACACCATTTAAAGGTTCACCGATCCGTATGGATGGTGGAATGGTTCCGACGATTTACTAATCATACTTAAGTACATGATAAATTTCATAACTTTAACAGACAGCCGATAAGATTTATCGGTTGTTTTTGGTGCTGAACCAGGATTAAAGCATGTTCTCGTTGAAGTTTTGTAATGTTAGCTAAATTTAGCCAAGTTGCAATCAAGTTACCAACCTAACTGGAGAGTTGCTAGTTAAAAATGATAAACTGGACTTGATATAAACGATGGTATGGAAGAGCAAAACTATTTTAACAAAACAAGAGTTTGACTTCAGTTTATCTGTTTATTTAAGCGGAATTTCTATTATTTATTTGGGAGGGCAATACCATGGATTTAGTAAACCAATTTTTAAGTGGCTTAAGAGCAAGGTTATCGGCAGAAGAGCTTGAAGATCTAAACACAGCACATGGTGCTGCACAAGAGGATATTGATACACTGAGGGCACAGTATCCTGATTGTCCAGAATCGTTAATACGTTTGCTAGAAAATATAGATGGTACATATTGGAGGAAGTACGGAGACAAAGAAATTACGGTCTGCATTCTAGGCTCTGATGTTGAAGAAGGTCGATATCCATATTATTTACTTTCCACTGAGGAAATGCTCAAAAGTTCGAAACAAGAGGAAGATGTGTCCTACCTATTGGAATACGAAGAGGAAGAGGAAGAGGAGGCCGTTGACCCTAAAATAAATTCAGAGGGGCTACTTCCAGGCCAATACCTTCATTTCTCAGATTGTATGAACAATGGAGGAACATCAAGACTTTATATTGATTTTAACCCTTCTGATCTAGGGGTTAAGGGTCAAATCATCCGCTTTTTGCATGACCCAGATGAATATGCCGTGATTGCGAACAGTTTTGATGCGTATTTACAAATGCTTATTGACGGTGAATATGTGTATCTTAGTGAAGACGAGGATTAGAATTGACCAACAATGACAACCGTATAAGTGTGAACCAATTCCAAGAGTTAAAGTGAATCTATTAGGGGGAAGAAGGTGCACTGTGAGAAGTACATTCCATGAATTTATACTTTGGGCTGAAACCAATGGTTGGGCAATTCGCTCCGAGTCGAGTCATGATTTAAATTTAGATGCTAATGTGAGTACAAGATACAACCATATTCCTAATGAATATTTAGATTTTTTACGTGTTGTTAAACAATGTGTCTCACCTAGTGAGCAGACATGGTTTCTGTGTGAAAATGAATATAATCATAGCACAGATACAGCGTTTCAATGGAACGAATTCGAATTACTCAGCTTGGAGGCAGCAGCCGGAGATGACCAATGGACATCAGAGATTAAGACATGGTGGGATCATTATCTGCCAATCGTCATCTCCGTGCATGGGGGATATTCGTTCTATGCAATTGATTTATCCAACGAAATAGGTACAATCGTGCGTGGAGAAGAACCTGAATTTGAAGAAGTCACAAAAGTTGCAGAGCATCTTGATGAATTTTTACAAGGTATTATGTCGAATTCAATTATTCTCGAGTGAGCTGATATGATAATGTAGTAATCCCAGATATTGAGGGTTAAGAATATAACCCTATCGAAGTCGCTATTTGGCGGCTTTTTTGTTTTGGTTTAGCCAGTTGAAGTTGTTCAGGTGAAGCACTCCAACTATAGAATTCACAACGGTAAGAGCAATTATTTTATGTTTATTTAACCTCGCAATTCCAAGTCTTCTCCTACCCCTCTGGATTTAAAGAATTTAATAAGCGATTCTGTTAACTGCTGCTGTGCCTTGCTGATGAACCGGTCAGCATAATAGGTTAACTCCAGATGACGAATGGGAGCAGGGTCAGCTATGGGGATCGATACGATATGTGACCATTCCGGATGTTGTTTCAGTAACTCTTTTGGTTGAATGGTCGCACCGATGCCAGCCTTCACCAATTGTAATAAAGAGGAAGCGGATCCCACCTCCATGACGGCATTTAACTCAATGCCCTGCTCCCGACAAACGTTATCCACCAAATCTCTGCCCAGATACCCCTTCGGGTACATTACCAGAGCATGCTGGTCATTGTGATGTTAATGATTGGTGTTCAGTTTTCCATGAATTTAGGAAAAAAGGTCGAAGAGGGGTTTTATCAATAATAATAGATAGCTTACAATGTCATAGAGCTTCTGAAGTCCATCGCCGTAACCATTCACAGGATAGAGTTGCGGCGATTATGTTCATGTTACGGTAGCTTCTGTTTGTATCATTTTTAATCTAAAGAGCATCTGGTAATCATGAATTTTTAAAAAAATGTTGACATGAAACCAGTTACATATCTTAATCTTGCTTTGTAGCGAGAGATCACATTCATAGTTGTAGCCAACACATGATAAACCTTTTTTTTGGACACTTATTAAATATCCATTATAAAGTGTCTAAATAAAGAAGATCATCTCAATCAAACAGAATAAAAAGGACATACTTAAAACATGGAGGTCATCACGATGATTAAACTGGTAGTTACTGATTTAGATGGAACGTTTCTGAACAATAAGGGTTCGTACGATTTCGAGCTCTTCAAAAAAGTGTATGCGGAAATGCAGCAAAAAGGGGTTACTTTCGTCGCATGTACCGGGAAACAATGTGAACGTGTAGAGAAATTGTTTGATGAGCATGGCAAAGGCGTTTGGATCCTGGGTGACAGCGCTGCTCGAATTAAAAAAGATGGTGAAGTTATTAAAGAGTTCAGCATAGACAAGGATCTTGCGTTGAGGGCGATTGATCGAATTCAGGACTTCGACAAAACGATGACTCTTATCGTATGTGCAAGCGATGCTGCTTACGTTCATTCTTCCATTTCAGAAGATATGTACAAAGTGGTTAAAGGCTCCTATGAGCGTGTAATTAAAACAGATTCCTTTGAAACAATTGAGAGTCGTTTTATCAAAATTACGGTCTTTGATACTGAAGGTCGTAGCACAGCATTAAGAGCGCATGTGGAGGATACGTTGAGTGGACAAATTTACATTGTTGACTCGGAGGCTAAATGGCTGGATATTACGGCATTGCACACCCACAAAGGAGAGACGGTTAAGAAACTGCAAGAAATGTTGGGTGTCACGTACGAAGAAACGATGTCATTTGGTGACGGTGAGAATGATGTAGAGCTTATGGCCATCGCCAAATATAGTTTTGCAGTAAGTAATGCTTGTGATAATACGAAAAAAGCAGCGAGCTTTATTACGAAATCCAATGAAGAGAATGGCGTTCTTCTAACGGTTCAAAAAATACTGGATTTGCAATAATACTGGTCTACCCACAGGTATTGCATGTTCAAAATGATAGGGCAATCTTATGATTGCCCTATTTTTATTGGATAAGAAATGTTACTTGGAGTCGTTGATCGTCACTTGTTTGCGATAATGCTGTGGAACTACACCCATCAGTTTACGGAAAATGGATGAGAAATAACTAGAGCTTTGAAAACCACAGGCAAGTGCAATTTCACTTATGGATCTCCGTGTTTCTTTTAACATTTCGCAGCTTTTCTGAACTCGATATTGGGTGACATAGTTGCTCGGCGATTGACCCACATATTTGTTGAACAATTGGCAACAACGGCTTCTGCAAACAGCTCCGGCGGATGCGATCTCTTCAAGCGTTATCTTTTGATCATAGTTCTGGTGAATGAAATGCGTCATTTCCTGAACATGCGTTAGTACGCCAGGTTGACCGGAAACGGGCTTTAACTGATCGCCAATTGTAGCACACAACGATAACGCTTGGGCTAACAAACGAAGTGGATTGGGGTGTCGTTGCTCCGTGTGCATTTCCCGATAGAGTTCCTGAATGGACAGTAATACATCTTGTTGCCAGTCCTCCTGATTCGTGAGCACAACAAAATCAGCCATCTTGGAACTGAACTTTTCCTCCCAGTACGTTTGGATATATGAAATTTTCTCACCAAGGATAGAGGGATGAATAACGACCACGAGGAACGAACAATCGTCATGATCCGGAATGGCGTAACCATAGTGCAAGCGTTGGCTATTAACAAAAAGTCCATCGCCTTGATGCAATCGAGTGATACTTCCATTCACAGAGAAATCCATCGATCCTTTTAATACATATATAAACTCCAGATCCACGTGCCAATGTGCAACTGCTGCATGATTGTTAAATTGATGAAGGCTTCCCTTGCGGACATAAAGCGGTAAATCGGGAAGATTATAATCCAACCGTTCTGATAAATCAGAGAACACCTCTAAGTCTGTCATTGAGAATCCCTTCTACACACAAATGTGTACGATATTGATAAAAGTATAGCCAATATTGATGGAAACAACAATCATTGTGTCCTATTCTTATATTATGCAAAACAACAGAGAGGATCGATATAGGTGAGAAAACGCATGCAACTTCAAGGTTTCGGCAAACGAGACTTTAATCGAGAGTTAATATCGCTTGTGATCCCCATTGCACTACAAAACCTAATATCAGCAACCGTGATATCTGTTGATGTAATTATGTTGGGTATGATAAGTCAATCTGCAATGGCAGCCGTATCACTCGCAGGACAAATCACGTTTACATTGACATTGTTTTACATGGGATTGTCAGCGGGGGCGAGTATCCTCACGGCTCAGTATTGGGGGAAGAAGGATACACCCACCATACAGCGCATTCTTAGTATTGCCTGCGTGTTCTCCTTAGGTATATCGATTCTGTTTTTCTTGTCTTCCTTGTTGATTCCCGACGCACTGATGCACTTATTCACCAATGATCCTGAACTGATTCAATATGGGTCAAAGTTTTTACAGTTTAATTCCTTTTCTTACCTTGTGATGGGATTATCGCAGATGTATCTCAGTGTGATTCGAAGTATGGAAAATGCAAAACTCACTGCGTGGATTAGTTCTTTATGTTTGGTCTTAAACATTATATTTAATGCCATTTGCATTTTTGTATTATTCCCATCCCATCCGGAACTTGCGATTGCGGCAGTAGCTCTTGCCACGGTATTGGCACGTATGATTGAACTAGCATGTTGTGTGATTCATTCCTTAACAAGAGGATCTATTCGCTTACGTTTACCGGTACGTGACCGTATTCAGCGTAATCTATTAAAGGATTTTTTGAAATATACGCTGCCAGTACAGGGGAATTATATCGTATGGGGAGGAGCACTTACCGCTACGGCTGCCATTATAGGTCATGTGAACTCCGATATGGTAGCAGCGAACTCCATCGCATCTGTCGTTAAAAACTTGGCGGTTGTTCTCTGTGGAGGTATAGCTACCGGCGGATCTGTGCTGGTTGGAAAGTATCTGGGACAGGGTGAAATGGAGAAAGCAAGGTATGCGGGTAACAACATGTGTTATTACGCATTAATTTTTGGAGTCATTGCCGGTTGCACAATTCTGCTCATTAGACCTTTGGTCTACTCCATCGTTAATTTGAACCCCGCTGCTCAAGGTTATCTGGATGGGATGTTATACATTAGTGCGTATTACTGTATTGCAAAATCGTTTAACTCCACAACTATAGCGGGCATATTCCCGGCTGGTGGAGATTCGAAGTTTGGATTATGGTGCGACACAGTTGTGATGTGGCTTATTATTCTACCCCTTAGTTATCTGTGTGCTTTTGTTTGGCAAGTGTCTCCCATTTTCTTATATATTGTCATCAGCTTAGATGAATTAATTAAATTGCCTATTGCTTTCACCCGTTATCATCAATTTAAGTGGCTGAACAACTTAACTAGAAACTTTACATAAACCTAATCATCACTAAGGATTATGTAATGTACTCTTATAAATAATAGCTTTTTCATAAAGGAGAAGATGATATGAATATTCAAGAACGTATGGCAAGCAAACAACTTTTTACAGATGATGATGCCAATTATCCGAAAGAGGCTGCAGAGTTAGCCAAAGCACGCCAGCGAGGTAAGGCACTATGCTATGAAATCAATAATTTGCACCCAGATGATGTTGAGATGCGCAAGAAATTAATGAAACAGCTGTTTGGTAGCATAGGCAAAAATGTGTGGATGGAGCCGCCACTCCGCATGGCATACGGCTCAAATACGAGCGTAGGCAATAATGTATATATCAATTTCAATTTAACTGTGGTTGATGATTACAAAGTAACGATTGGGAATGATGTGATGTTTGGCCCAAATGTAACAATTGCTGTAACGAGTCATCCGGTGCACCCTGAGAAGCGCAAAGAAGGCGGGATGTTTGCATTACCCGTCGTCATTGAAGATGGGGCGTGGATCGGGACAGGAGCAATCATTCTACCAGGAGTCACGATTGGCAAAGGAAGTGTCGTTGGTGCGGGTAGTGTTGTAACGAAGGATGTCCCTGCCAACGTAATCGCTGTGGGCAATCCATGCAGAGTTCTTCGTGAGATTAACGAACAGGATCGAGAGTTCTACTATAAAGACATGCGTTTTGACCAGGTTGAATGGTAAAAGAAGGACATCTACCTTCTAGAGAGGAGTTTGTCTATGTATATTATTTATTCTATTGTCGTATTGATCGCTCTGTTTTTTGTCATTAGAGCCCTTGTCCATACCCGCCGAACCCACTTGATCGCCAATAAAATGAAAAAAAAGTTTGAACATTATTATAATGAAAATGCCTATCATAATGATCAGCATAATGACAGGATGTAATTCAGAATATTAGGAGATTCTCGTCTTTAGAAAAAAAGAATAAAGCAACCGACCCAATGAGTCGGTTGCTTTTGTTTTGCTTGTGGTTAGGTGTCCGTAGACATGAGACATGATATGCCACCGCAAGGGTATGCAACTATTCTTGATGTCATTAAATGAACAGCTCGGCGTAACAAATAACTTGTAATGACTCAATTATTACCTTTTGGTGACTATATCACTAAAAAGTAGGTACTATTCATCTAGTAACTTTTCCTCCATAATAGATTGGAGAGAGGGTGCATGATATGAAAACGTATTACTGTGAACTGGAAGTGACATTAGAGGTTATTGGAGGAAAGTGGAAAGGACTTGTTCTATATTATTTAATAAAAGGACCTAAACGGACGGGAGAGCTTAAGCGGCTCATAAACAACATTTCACAGAAGATGCTGATTCAAACTCTTCGAGAGCTAGAAGCTGATGGATTAATTCATCGGAAAATGTACAATCAAGTCCCGCCAAAAGTGGAATATTCAACAACAGAGCTGGGTCAATCCCTTGAACCCATTTTGAAATTGCTATGTGGATGGGGCGGGCAATACGCAGAGCAATCCTATGCTCCAGGTGAAATTGAGATTTTGTATCCATAACCAGTAGTTAAAATCCAAGGTGACGGGAGATTAGGTGTGACTGTTGATTTCTAAACATTTTTGCATGAATATTACTTTTTTGAAGCCTGCTTTTACAGTAAATAAGCCGGATGTAAGTTCTTTTTTGATCATATAACCAAAACGCTCATATAATTTCTGTGCTGATGGATTTGTATCAACAACTTCAAGATTTATTTTGGTAATATGCATTGTTTTTGCAAGCTGTTCTACCTCCTTTAACAACAGTTTACCTATTCCAGTACCACGTGCCTTTTCAGATACTGCAATAGGGTCAATCTGTAATATATCCTCGTTGTACATATGGAACCTTAAATACAAGGTATAAAAGAAATATCGCCACATCGCTGCGAATGGAGGATAAACCTTCTGAAACGCCTTATATTTCGCAGGTGCAAAGGCTTTTTTGCCTAGATTGTAACCGAGAAAGCCAATGACTTCTTCATTTCGGATTGCATAGATACCTTGTTCAAATTGAATAGATTGAGCTAATAGCTCAACAGCTTGCTCTCTCGTTTTGGTAAAAAACCAAAGGTATTTTACTTTCAATGGAAAAGCTTCGTAAAATAAATTAGCCACTTGTGCTTGTTGCTGAGGATTAAGCTTCGATGTGATTTCAATTTGATCCACGGTAATCTCCCCTAACCTGCATTCTAAATTTTTTTGCTGTTCTATAGCTCATTTTCCTAGAAAAAAGCCAAGTGAACAATTCACATTTCTTAGAGGTTAAGGTACATTTCTTAGATAATGATAATGTCGGGTGGCTTAATTATCGTCACTGAGTTGAAAGGAGGAAATGAAGGTGAGCAGTAATCAGAACCAAAGTCCTCCCTTAAAAGTGGAATTTCTAAGAATCAAAGATGAGCCGTTTCGCTGGAGCAACTCCATTGAAGTGGTAATAGTGCTAGAGGGTAGCATTCAAGTAGCCATCGCAGACGAGAATAGGATATTGAGTGTTGGTGGACTAGAAATCTTCAATATCAATCAAGTTCATCGTTTGTCACATACCAATGATGAGAATTTGGTGTTACTTATCAATATTGATGCTGAATTGGCTAAGGATTACTGTTCAGATTTATCCACAGTCTGGTTTGCACACGAATTTGGCCCTGGAACATACTTAGGCTCGGAGCGAGTCAAAGAAATAACGGAAGCAATCTGCACGCTAATAACTCCAGTAGTAAACAACCAGAGTGAGCTACGCTTTTTGACTTTATTGAATATAATCGAGTCATTGTTGGATCTGCTTATAACGAATTTAGATGTCAAAAGAATGTTCGAAGGCAACCCAATCAAGCTGCAACGAATATGGAAAATCTATAATTATTTATTCAATAACCAAGGATACACCAACAAAGCTTCTCTGAATGAAATTGCCGAAATGACGGATGAATATTTGAATTTAGATTATTTATCATCACAATTTAAGTTATTAATAGGAGATACATTGCAAAATTTACTCCATTACTTACGCATCGAGCACGCGATAAAACGATTATTAACGACAAATCTAAGTCTCGTGGACATATCCATGGATAGTGGCTTTTCTTCCCCAAGATATTTCTATCAGAAGTTTAATAAGATTTTCCCAGAAGGACCCAAAGAATTTCGCCATGAAAATAAAAAAAAGCAAGAGATGATGGAGCACTTCAGAGAGAGTATTGATCCAGCATTCGTTCTTCCAAGGCATAAAGGGTTATTTCACAATCACGAAGCAGTAAGCAATATACCGAATAAATGGATAAACCTTGATCTATTTGGGTATTACGATCCGAGATCAACTTCTGTATATATGATCAGAATTACTGATTTACTCATAAGTAACTTAGATAACAATTTTAACCGGATTCTTCAGGTTCATGATTTAATTCCGTATCAAGTTTTTGGATTCGAAGAACCTTTTGATTTCACCTTTAACAAGGATGTACAATCACTAACGTGGTTTATGAACCAGTTTAGCGATAATGATATTCATCCTGCATTTATTGTGGGAGCAGATAGCAAACTTATGTCAGAACAGATAGCAGCAATACAACGATTGATTGAAAACTATGCCCTTATCTATGGAGCAGAATGTTTAAAAGGATGGAAGATTGAAATTCGATAACGCCAACCAAAGAACGCGGAAGAATGGCTAGCTCAAACTTGCTGGGTGTACGATCCGTGTTGGCACTGAGATTTTGAACGTTAGGCAGTAAAGTATCAAATACGGTTTTGTCGCTCCTCTCCTGTATTTTGGGATGCTCTTAACCTTTTCTTTTTTTGTAGTAGCATAAACGCCAGTAGTAGAAGTGGAACAAGGATTTGAAAGAAAGGGGAGACCCGCTTAACTGAAACGTTCAGACCCAGCCATATATACTCTGTATACCTGGGTGACAGAAAGGAGAGGAAGTAAATCGTTATGCCTGTAGGTAAGATTAATAATTTATACTTAATGTTTGTGATCCGGCTTAAACCTGTTACAGCACCAACAAAGAACGCTGCCATCTTAATACCTAAACCTAAAAAAAGAACCAGTGCAAAAAGGGCATCCATCCTCTCTAGAACTCCAGCAAATTGAATGAGCTGGATAGTTTCAAGTAAAGGGGTTGAAGTATTGGTAGCTATAGAGGATCCAAGAACGATAATATTGATTTGATTTATTATGGTTAAAAATATTGAGACTACACCATACGCAGTTAAAAGAGCTTTATTAAATTTGGAATCATGTTCGGTGATTTTAAAAAAAACTAAGAACAAGACAGTCTGTCCAAAGGGAAAGGACACGATCTCCGGGAAGGCTGCGCTCCATACAGGTGGTAGGCCTTTTTCGAGAATGGGTTGCATATTTTCAACGTGTAATAGACCCGCTGCAGTGATTAACACGATCAACACAGTGTAACTGAGAATAACAATGGGAAAAAGGATGGTACAGGTTCTCATAAGCACTTCAGGGCCATATCTTACCGTGTTTCCAACAACTAAGATGGCCACAAGCATGATAAAGGCGATAGGCGTTCTATTTAATAAAGTGAGAACCGTCACTTCTCCCATGTCGCGTAAATTGCGGGAAGTTTCGTACATAAAATGGATAGCGAACAAGAAACCAAGTACACTGCCAGGTATTTTGCCGATATAATATTGTAGGAGCTCGTATAAGTCTTTGCCCTTATCTAATTGATGTATCCAAAGATACATTAAGAGCAGGAAAAAACCTACACTTGCCGCGATGAGCATTGCTATCCAAGCATCCTGTTTAGCGTTTCCTCCCAATAGAAATAACGTGGTACTCCCTACTTCAAAAACGCAGAAAGTGACAACCAGATCAGATAATTTCGGGGTTAATTTGCTCAAGACGGATCTCCTCACTATAGGATCTTTTCGTTTAATCTAAATTGCTAAACGAGTTTTGCAGCATGCCGGGGCGCTTGATGATCACTTTAACGTGAATATTAAGTTCCATTTTTTTAAATTCATTATTCCAATCATCTTTGATCTCTTGCCAATGTTTCGGGTATTTACGATGAACTGTATCAGCATATCCCCCTAAATCTGTTCCAAGACGTTGCATGATTTTCCAACTGGCAGTTATCTCTTCCTTAATGTCCTTCCCAGCTTGATCTTCAACTTGTTTGACCATGGTATCTTTTGATAAATTGAGTTTGGACTCCGATTCACTGATATTTGCTTTAGCTTTAACATAAATGTTCATCACATAATGGTCACCGCTTTTAACTAAACGTTGCTTGGTTTTAGACTTCAAGATGGTAAGAGCAACAAGTTCTTTGTGTTTATGTTCTGATGTAGATATAGAAATGACAGTTCCTTTTACTTTATTGGTAATCCAGCTAAGACCACGACTCTCATGTTGATTCATACGTCCGACCAAACGACCATTTTGAATAATGGCGAGTTCTGTGAGTCGTAATTTCTCAGCTTGAGAAACCTTTTTATACGTATCCATGGTATCCAACTTCTTTTCTTTCTCCGTATCTCCTTTTCCAGAGACCATTATAATCGGAATACCTATGACCTTGGCTTCCGATTTCATTTTACTGGCATAGTCGAATATCGTAACAGGTGGAAATATAGATGAGGTATCTGCTTCTTTACGAAGAATTTGATCTATACTCTCACCAGGTATTTTCTCAGGAGGAATCAGTTTACGAAGAATAGTGCCAGCATGTTGATCCGATACAAGTAACCAGACGGTTTCGCGTGACTCTGAAGTACGTAAATAGGTATCGATTAGTTGATTGATTCCCTGATCCATAGCATCTTTTCCAATAACCACAACGTTGTTATGTGCAAAATAAAGTCTCCGGGGATTTTCTAAATTGGTTAAATTGGCTGCTTCAGATATGGTTTTGCCAACCGAAGAGAATACATTTACTGCAGGCTGAGAAGACCCGGAACCACCCCCTGTGTTGGAAGTGATTGAAGAGGGTACAATGACTTGATACGTAGCCACCCAATCCTTTCCTGTACGATCAAACCCCGTTGCAGAAGTAATGCCTATTTGATTGAGTTCAGTTCGATTCCAACATCCTGATAGCAGCAATGAAATACAACCCAATAGGTAAAATTTCTTGATTATCATTGTTCTTCATCCCCTTCATCACGTGTTAATTGAGGACTTGGTTTTTGATTAGATCCTTGTCTTATAGGGTTCCTATGACTAAAATAGGCAGGTCTTGTTCGCATGCTCCACCAAGGGAAGCGTAGTACAAGATCCTTCATATCTTGAAGTTTGAACGGGGCTGCTGGAAGAAGATAGGGAACCCCGAATGTTTGTAGGGAAACCAAGTGAACTAAGATGGGAACCAGCCCAGCTAAAATTCCAAATAGACCAAGAGACCCTGCAAGTAACATTAAGGTAAAACGCAATAGACGAACCGCGGCGGCCATGTTGATGGCTGGCATCACGAAGCTTGATATAGCTGTAAAGGAAACGACAATGACCATTGCCGCAGATACAAGTCCTGCTTGAACAGCTGCCTGTCCTAGTACTAGAGCTCCAACAATTGAAATTGCTGGACCGATGGCACGTGGCATACGCACCCCAGCTTCTCGAATCACTTCAAATGTCAATTCCATTAAAAATGCTTCAATGAGTGCAGGAAGTGGTGTATTCTCCCTCTGGGCAGCTAGACTAATTAATAACGTTGTTGGCAGCATCTCCTGCTGAAACGTAGTAACTGCAATGAAAATGGAGGGTAACAGCAGGGCAACTAAGAAAGAGGAGAAGCGAATTATCCGTAAAAATGAGGCGATATCATACCTTTGATAATAGTCCTCACTGGAGATGAAGAACCGAAAGAAAGTTACAGGGGCTAGTAAAACAAAGGGAGTCCCATCAACGATTATTGCAACTAATCCTTCTAATAATCCGCCAGCAACTGCATCTGGACGTTCAGTGTTCATAAGTGTTGGGAATGGCGTATACACTCCGTCTTGAATGAATTCTTCAATATATCCGCTTTCAAGAATGCTATCTGTCTCAATGGATAGAAGTCTTTATTTTACTTCAAGAATTATCTCTGGTTCAGCAATTCCTCGAATAAATGCTACAGATACCTTAGTTTTTGTATATTCACCGATCGTTAGAGGATCAAAGCGCAAATCTGGTGTGCGTAAAATTCTGCGTAATAAAGCCATATTTGTGGAAATGTCCTCAGTAAATCCTTCTTTGGGTCCGCGAAGAACAGTTTGGGATGTAGGTTCCTCAATAGATCTTCGAGCCCCACCTCCTATGGAAACGGTAAATACGGTGTTTCCTTCACCGACTAGGATGATTGCTTGTCCTTCAAGCACAGATTCCAAAAGTTGATTTTTATCAACTGACTTTAAGCTTCCGATCGGAAGGTGGTTCTTAATCCATGCTATCGGATCATCTTCTGAGCTAATCGGACTATTCGCCAAAACATCTAGCATCGTAGTTAGTAACTGTTGATCTATAAGTCCATCTATGTAAATGATGGTCACATCGATATCAGTCTGTTCTTTAAAACCGGCAAGGGAACGGATCATTACATCAGGGCTATCGCCTAACTTTTGTTGTATCCAATCCAAAGTGTTTAATTCCGGAACATCTGGATGATCTTCGGGACATTCTTTACTGGAGTGGTTAATCAAGTATTTCCGGTTCCCATTAGAAGATTTAAAGTTCTTTAATCTTTGAAAGAAGCTCATAAGAAACCCACTTTGCATTTTTTTGTGATATTTGTTAGTTAAGTAACTTTGTTAGTTAAGTAACTCCATTCATCTATCATGCTCTGAAAAGTTCTTAAATATGAATAGATCAATTTTACGTATCTTGTTTACTACCTGATAAGGAATTATGCCTTTAAATCATACATACCTGAGCTATGCTCGTTGGGGATTTATGGAATTTAAGGAAGTGGAAATCCTTGTAGAGGGTCAGTAACTCGAAAGTTCTCCACTATTATGGCGTGGAGTTTTGCCACTAAATATCACTGACATTCGTGTATTGTCCGGGGCGATCTTGTTGATTAAGTCCTCGCGATAGAAAAACATGCTTGTCCTCCATCCAAGTGAATAATGCCCTTAGTTTCTGCCTTCTTTTTCAAACAATGTGATTATCTGCAGAACCACTGTTGTTAAAAGAGAGTGTTGTACCCTTTGTTTATATTCATACAGGTAGGTTATATAAATTTAGAAGTTATCAACCATACCAATGGAGGGATTCATATGTTTAGACACCAGAAGGAATTACAATTCGAAGTAAAAGTAGATCACCCGGATCCCGTATTTGCTCGTAAGGTTCAAGAAATATTGGGTGGACAGTTTGGAGAAATGACGGTCATGATGCAGTATCTTTTCCAAGGGTTCAATTGTCGAGGAGAGGAAAAATACAAAGACATGCTTATGGATATCGGCACCGAGGAAATCGGACACGTTGAAATGCTGTGCGCACTGATTAGCCAACTTCTTGATGGTGCATCACCGGAGGAACAACAAAAAGCAGCTGAAGATCCTGTAACAGCAGCGATCATGGGTGGAATCAATCCCCAACATTTACTTGTCAGCGGGCTGGGCGGTTTACCTACAAATTCTACCGGCGTACCTTGGAATGGATCATACATTGTAGCCAGTGGTAACCTTCTTGCAGACATGCGCTCTAACCTACATGCCGAAAGTCAAGGCCGTCTCCAGGTTGCGAGATTGTATCACATGACCACCGATGAAGGTGTTCGTGCAACGTTCCGCAAAATGTTGGCGCGTGACCGGTATCATCAATATCAATGGATGGCAGCCATCCAGGAACTGGAAGAAAAGAACGGAGTGGTAGTACCGGCTTCTTTCCCACCAGAGGCTGAACTTGAATCTCAGCCAGAAGCCTATGAGTTCTGGAATCTCTCCGAAGGCAACGAATCAAGCGAAGGTTTATGGGCTAAAGGAAGTGCACCAGATGGTACAGGAGACTTCGTGTACATTTCCAATCCAGTTCCAAAAGGACAAGTCTACGAGCCTGTCATTCCAGCCACAGAGCTTCATCATGATCTTGATGGAAAAGCGAGCGATAAGTAATGTTAACCGACTAAAAATATAGTATCACTAATTTTATATATGTTTCTTTTTCATTAACATGGGTATTAAATGAATATATAACTATATTTGGAGGTGTTGGATAATGGC
Organism: Paenibacillus sp. Root52; assembly: GCF_001426865.1. Lineage (GTDB taxonomy): Bacteria > Bacillota > Bacilli > Paenibacillales > Paenibacillaceae > Paenibacillus. The sequence goes on from NZ_LMFO01000001.1 coordinate 600,358, forward strand.
GAATAAAGAACTCGCTGTACATGAAAAGCTTGAAATCCATGAGCTGTTAACCCTCAAAACATCTTGTGCCACGAAAGCCGTGACGATGTTGGAGCTTGTCAAAGACGATAAACTAAAATCCTTAATTGAAAATGATTTGGACAACTCTTCCAAAGCGATTGAAGAATTGAAATCTCTATTGAAATAAGGAGGGTTCTAATTATGTCTACTACGATGACCAAAGAAATGCTGGTTAAAGCTATTAAACCAATGGATGATCTTGCAATTGCTACTGATCTACTTCTGTCTGCTAAGTCAGCAGTACGCACCTATGCGATTGCTCTTACAGAAGCGGCTACACCCAGAGTTCGGAAAGCGCTAAGATCCCAGCTTGATACAGCGATTGATACTCATCAAAAAATTGCAGATTACATGATCAAAAATGAAATGTATCATCCTTATAGTATTGAGGAACAGGTTGAGCATGATCTGGAGAAATCCGATAAAGTTCTAGGATTGGTGAAAGAAGTTTAATCTCTCGGATACCTTCAGAATTAGATAATAAAAAAATAGAAGTTTCATTAATTGGCGACTTTTCCCTGAATTCAATCGGGGAGAGTTCGCCAATTTTATTTGTGAAACGTTCCTTGTTAAAACAAAATGTACTACACTACATACAAATTGAGCATGCGATAAAACTAAAAGTTGTGATTGCGTTTAATGAATTGAATAAGAATCAGGATCACTAATGTATTATTTGTATCTTTGTGAGTAATCTAGTGACGAGTTTGTATAAGGCCAGTTGTAGAGAATGTATATTGAGCATGGCCTCTAATATGGAGTAAAATCTATTCAGGCAAAATGATAATGATTATCATTATACATAAGCGAATTATTTTGCTACAAAACATAAAACATCTAGGAGTGGATTAGATCATGGGTAAATGGGGAGTTATGAAAACAGGATGGATGTCGCTTATAACGGCAGCAATGATTACGGTGATGGGTTGCGGCTCGGCAGGCGAGCAAGCTGCGGCTCCAGTGACAACCGATCAGCAGGCACAGACCACTGCAGCATCAAACGAGGTACCGTCTCAGGCGGAAACGCGCGTTGTAAACGACGGCTTCGGAGAAGTAGAGGTCCCAACCAATCCGAAACGAATCTCTGCTCTCTATCGTGAAGATTACTTGGTGGCGCTTGGGGTGACACCTATTGTTCAATATTACAACCCAATGTGGGGCAAGCAGGATTATTTGAAACTGGACGTACCGTTGTTCGATGTGACCGGCAACATCGAAGCTTTGCTTGTAGCAGATCCCGACTTAATCATCGCCGCTGGAGAGGTTGATGCAGCACAATACGAACTCTATTCCAAGGTTGCGCCGACGTTCCGCATACCGGACGACGTACTTCCAGATTCACGGAAAACATTGACCTTAATCGCGGAATTGCTTGGTCTGAGTGACAAGGCGGAGCAAGTTCTTGCCGATTACGATGCACGTATTGTCGATGTGAAGGCGAAGCTGAACGCAGCGATCGGCGATGAAAAGCTGGTTGTTTTACGGATGAACGTGGTAGACAAATCGATAAATATTTTCGGTATTCATAACACGTTTGTTGGACAACTCTTGTATGAGGATCTGGGGTTGAAGGCGCCGGGATTTGCTGAAGCGATGACGGATGGAAATATCGTCTTGTCGAAGGAGGTCGTTCCAGAGCTTGACGCAGACCATATTATTATCCTCCCGTCCAACGGAACATGGGATGAAGAGAGTAATGCCAAAGCGCTTGAGGAAATGAAGACAGATCCGTTATGGAAGAATGTTCCTGCATTTAAGAATGGCCATGTGTATCCAGTAGAGAGATCTTATTGGCAGGCTGGAGCTATTACAGCTAATGGATTAAAGATGGATGACTTACTTCGCTTGCTGACTCCTGGCAGTAAATAAGAATAATCAAGTTCATTGGCGGACTCATCGCCATAATGAGGAAAGAGCCGCTTGTCAACGAAGGTTGATAGGCGGCTCATTTTATTTTAAACTATATTTATTGAGAATGAATATCAATTAAAAGGCGGTTAATAGAAACGATGGATATTGAACAGCACAAACAAGCCGTGATGGCTCCTCGAGTCCAATATGTGCTGCAATCGATTCACTTCATCGTTGCTGGTGAGCAAGCGGAAGTGAATGAATTGCACGACAGAGAACGAAATGATCAAGAATGCTATGAACTGATTATTATCATGAGCGGAACGGGACAGGGAAAATGCTATTTAAGGAGTCCTGGGAGTCTGCTCTCTCTTGATCAAGAACTTATGAGCTGCAACTATTACCAAGTTTGCTTTGTAACGAACGGCTGTGCTTCAGCTTCGAGCTTGATGCCAGATAAAGATGACCTTGTCTGCTCACCTTTTGCGAAGATGATCGAATTGCTTGATGAATTATATGGTCTTCGTGGAACGAGAGATGAACTTGAAGTATTCCAACGGTTTGTGAGATTCCAAGAGCTATTGCTCTTCTTATTCCGGCAGAATGCACTTACGTGCGAAGATAAGGGTACGGATATTGAACAGCAAGGCGTGGAGCTTAGCATACAGCATATTCATCAATACTACCGCGAGCTTCTAACTGTAGAGGAGCTTGCATCTCTCGCAGGTATTGATCGCTGGAAATATACCCGTCTGTTCAAAGAGGCTACGGGTCAAGTACCTCTCCAGTACTTGAATGAAGTACGCATTAATCAAGCCAAGAGGTGGCTCACAAGTGCTGATGATAAGTTGCTCGATATTGCGCTGAATGCAGGCTTTAACAATGAATATTATTTCAATCGTCGTTTCAAGCAGACGGTAGGTATTTCGCCAGGACAATATCGCCGTAGCCGGAAGGGACAGCTTAGAGTAGTCGCACCGTATTTGGAGGATTTTATCGTTGCTCTGGATATGCAGCCTATCGCCCAGTATAGTCATGCAAAGTGGGGCAAACAAGACTATCTAGGCTTAAATCATATTCCAACGTTCGACGAGAATGGCGGTAACTTTGACACACTTTCCAGTTATAAACCGGATCTAATATTACTTATGGATCGTTATGAGCAGCAGCAATATTCGCAGTGTCGACGCATATCCAACACGTGTATTCTACGTGAGCAGACCAATAACTGGCGTACACTGCTGCGTACCGTTGCCGATTATTTTGGTCGGACGGAGTTAGCCGATGATGCGATCGCCAAGTATGATTTCAAGGCAAGGAGCGCGAGTCATACACTGAGTCAGATGATGAAAGGTGAAACGGTTGCTTTTCTGCGTATTTCGGCAGATCACCTCATTCAGTATACCGATGAAGGCCAAGGTTTTGTTTCAACTGTCCTTTATGGCGATGTTGGTTTACATTCCCATGCGGCAGTAGGTGTATTTTCTAAGGCAAATAGACCAGGTATGTTCAATCTCTCCGTAGATGACTTACATAAGCTAAATGCGGATCATCTGTTTATTACATTTGATAAGTGGCACAGCCAGGCCGAAGGTAAGGAGAGGGAACTTCTGCAGCAGCCAGAGTGGCTTGATCTACCAGCTGTACGGCATAACCATGTTTACGAAGTGGATTTTCTAACCTGGATGAATAACGGGATTATTTCAAATAGCAAAAAAATTGATGATATCCTACGATCGTTAGCTTGATATAGCTTGGTTTATAATTTCAGTTGCGACTGGAAGGTTTTCATTCTCGATTTTGTACAAAGCAACCGTCGATTCTGTCCATTGTTATTCGGAAGTCGTCGAAGCTACAATGAAGTTGATAATGATTATCAATATCTTGGGCGTTAGATGAACCGGCTGGAGGAGGATACGGATTGACAGAACAGCTTGAATTATACGATGTGACAATTATTGGCGGTGGTCCTGCAGGAATGTATACTGCTTTTTATAGTGGAATGCGCCATTTGAAGACGAAGTTAATCGAAGCCAAAGACGAACTTGGCGGGCGGATGCTGATATATCCCGAAAAAATGATATGGGATGTTGGAGGGGTTACACCGATCCTATGTGAGACATTAATTGCACAATTGTCTGAGCAGGCGAGGACGTTCGACCCAACCATTGTATTTGGTCAGCACATTATCGGTTTGGAGAAACAAGCGGATTCAACGTACATTTTGAAGGCAGCAACGGGAGAGAAGCACTGGACACGGACAGTCATTTTGGCAATTGGCCGCGGTATTCTCCGAATGGCGAAGCTTGAGCTGGAAGGGGCTGAGCGCTACGAGGTATCCAATCTGCACTATACGGTGCAGGAGCTGGAGCCATTCAGAGGAAAGCGGGTGCTTATTTCAGGTGGGGGGAATTCGGCTGTTGATTGGGCGAACGAGTTAGTTCCTATCGCTGCTCAGGTTACAGTCGTACATCGGCGCGATCGTTTCGGTGGACATGAGAAAAACATCGCTCGAATGAAGGAGTCTTCTGCCGAGGTCTTAACGCCATATGAAGTCACGCAATTATACAGCGGTAATGGGAATTCAATTGAACGAGTGACGATTGCACATATCGAATCAGGGGAATCACGCGAGCTGGAAATAGACGAGGTTATTGTCAACCACGGTCTAAAATCCGATTTTACAGGTATCAAGGATTGGGGACTGGATATGGACGACTGGAACATATTTGTCAGTCCGAAACTGGAGACGAACTTACCGGGCATCTTCGGTGCTGGCGACTTCGCCAATTACGAAAGTAAGCTCAACCTGATTGCTGGAGCGTTCACGGATGCGGCTTTAGCGCTTAACAGCGCCAAGCTGTATTTGGATCCCGAGGCGCCGAGAATGGCCTATGTATCGTCTCATAACGAGAGGTTTAAAGAAAAAAACAAGGCGCTTGGCGTATCTGTTGAATAGAGGTTTGCTATCATTAGGGCGAAGTTGTGAGAAGAGATTTTCAATTGAATAATTCTTGATCCGATCTGAGCGCCAGTTGGCGCTTTTTTTTGATGTAAATAACGAAATAAAGGAGAGTTCCTTTGAAATGTAAAAGTAACGCTAACTATTGTTGCGGATTCTATTATGGATATAAATAGAAAAAAGTTGACTAGTAAGCGTTTTCAATTTATTATAACTATTGTTAACTAATCGATAAGGTAAATAGTTGTTATATTAAATGGTAAATTTTCAATAATGTTAAGTTACAGTTGAGAGTTAAAGGTTGCAAGAGTTTTGAATGAAAGCTTGGCGTGTCTCTAGGATTTTAATTAACAAATTCTTATTAGAGTCTGTTAATTGAGATAAACAAATTTTAGGAGGATAAACGCATGGTCAAATGGAAGAAATGTACGATCTTCACTGTAATTGCTGCTCTTATGTTAGCGGTATTGGGAAGTACAGCACCTCAAGTATCAGCTGCTAGTGGTTTTTATGTCAGTGGTGGTAAGTTGTATGATTCTACAGGTAAGCCTTTTTACATGCGTGGTATTAACCATGGACATTCGTGGTATAAGGATGATCTGAACACCGCTATTCCTGCCATTGCAAAAACGGGTGCAAATACAGTTCGTATTGTTTTATCCAACGGTACGCAATATACGAAAGACGATTTAAATTCCGTTAAAAATATCATCAATATTGTGAATGCGAACAAAATGATTGCTATCCTTGAAGTGCATGATGCAACAGGCAAAGACGATTATAATTCATTAGATGCTGCGGTTAACTACTGGATTAGCATTAAGGAAGCACTGATTGGCAAAGAAGATCGTGTCATTGTAAATATTGCTAATGAGTGGTACGGAACATGGAATGGAAGTGCGTGGGCAGATGGGTATAAGAAAGCTATTCCGAAATTGAGAAATGCGGGAATTAAAAACACACTCATTATTGACGCAGCTGGCTGGGGACAATATCCACAATCGATTGTAGATTATGGACAAAGCGTCTTCGCGGCTGACACTCAGAAAAACACGGTTTTCTCCATTCATATGTACGAGTATGCTGGCAAAGATGCTGCTACGGTAAAAGCTAATATGGAAAACGTTCTGAACAAAGGGTTAGCCTTAATTATTGGTGAGTTCGGTGGATACCACACTAATGGAGACGTTGATGAATATGCGATTATGAAATATGGTCAGGAAAAAGGGGTAGGCTGGCTGGCTTGGTCCTGGTACGGTAATGGCTCAGGGCTGCAATATCTAGATATGGCCACTGGTCCTAACGGAAGCTTGACCAGCTTCGGAAACACTGTAGTGAATGACACGTATGGGATCAAGAACACTTCAGTTAAAGCAGGTATTTTTTAATAGTAATGAGGAACAAAAATATAATTACATTGAAAGTCGCTAATCTAGTTAGCGGCTTTTCTTAATTTATCGCTACAATTTTGAGTCCAATATAAAGGAAGAGAGCATTTATCCATTGTTAATTATAAATCTAGTAGGTACCTATATTGTATGTTATGATACATAGGAAAATAGAACCAGTAAGGGAGTGCTAGATATGAACAAAAAGGTACTTGTAACTTCCGTGTTATCTCTGTTTCTTCTATCCAGTGCAACAAGTGTGCTTGCTCATCCGGGGAGAACAGATTCTAATGGCGGTCATACGTGTTGGACAAATTGTGCCAAATGGGGATTAGAGTACGGAGAGTATCATTATCATAATGGTGGTAGTTCTTCTTCAAGTAGCAAGTCATCAGGTAGTTCTTCTTCATCATCTTCTTCATCATCATCTTCCAAAAAAACAACCCCAGCAAAACCCAAAGAAACTAAACCGCAATATACGGAATCTTCACTAAAAGTATATGTGAATGATAAAAAAGTAGATTTTACTAACAAACCTGTTCAATATCAAGGGAGTAACTTGCTTCCCTTACGAGACATTGCCGATGCATTAGATGCAACATTTACATACGATCAAGATACTGCAACGATAGGTCTAACAAAAGATAAATTCAAGGTAACTTTGACCATGGGGAGTAAAACCGTATTTTACAACGGAAAGGCTTCTACATTAAGCACAGCTCCAAAAGTGATTAACGGGGTTACGTATATTCCAGTACAATCGATTAAAGGATTAGGCGCCACTCTGCAATTGAATGGTAGCAAAAACACATTAAATATTGAGATATAAATGAAGAGGAGGGCAGAGGCTCTCCTTTTTGTATATCAATTCACTGTTATAATCTCAAGAAAATTTAGGTTATATGATGAAGCTACAAATGAAAATGATGCTTGTTTTTATCGAAAAAAAAAGAGTTTAAAGCATCGGAGCAGATTTTGTTCAAAAACGGAGTTCAATTAAAGAGGAAATGTACTTAGAATTCTGGAATATGTAAATTCAGTCTATTATATTGTTTTGAGCCTAACCCAATTTGTTAGGAGTGATTAAGAATGCGTATTGAAAATGAAAAATCCTTCAATGGTGAAAGACTAAAGCGAACTGTAGAGGTTGGAGGACTTACGAGAACGCAACTTATCCAGAAGTTACAGCAAAATACTATCTTAATGAATGAATTAGGAAAGAAGCTATTAGCTGATGATAAATTTAGAACATCCGAAACGAAGTATAGTGTGGAGATCGTAGAACTAACCGTTGGTGAACTTGGTTTTCCAGATGGAGCTACTACGAGTCGAATCTTTGCGAAAGCGATTGAACTAGATTTGGAATTGTGTCCGCTAGAATTAGGACCTTACCTAAGACTAGTGTATCTGGATCAGCCTGAGGGTTATTCGGGAAAACCTGTGCAACAACATAGAGCTCCAGTGGGTTCCGTCACGATTGCATCGGAGATTCTAACTGATGACGAGGGTTTTCCAAAAGGATTCTATCTTAGAAAAATGGATGGCGTATTATGGCTACGTGGATACTGCGCTGATCATCTGCACGTCTGGAATCCTGATGATCATTTTATCTTTAGACAATCAGATAAGACATTGAAGGATTGAATTTAAGCATTGTTTTTGGTTACTCGTGGCTGAAAAGTTCAAACAAGTTGACCTTCCATGACCCATTGGCGGTAGTTAGTATATTCCATCCTGATGTTTGTCAATTTGAAAAAGGTTTTGTCCATGTTAAAGCCCATGAGGAAACTTTTTGGGAGGTACTTCGTTCCGAGGATTTTCCGAGGAAATGTGTATCTAAAACATATTGAATACAAGACGTTCAAGAGCAATTACCTGTTCTTATCAAAGTCGCTAAGTTAGCGGCTTTTTTTGTTACATTTCAATTGGACATGAAATGTGCTTAATCCAAAGTAGTGTAATTCCAACTTCTAAATAATGTATAATTTAATAGATGCAAATGTGAATACATTGAATGGAGGATTAGGAATGAACAAATATGTCTTACATATCGTTGCGAGTCTATTTTGCATATTACTGCCCCCTATTGGTCTCTTATATGGTTTGTGGGACAGCAGCCAACCCAAGGTAGGACCTGTTGGAGATGGAAATCCTATTTATCCTACCATACCTCAATGGATATCTATTGTGTCTCCTTTTATTGCGGGAATAATTAATCTACCATTTGCCATTATGCGGTACAGACAACACAAAAAGACTAATGAAAGTAATAAAGGTTAGTACTTGCTGTGCTAACAACTAAAATGTTGACTGGTGCTAAGAAGATTTAAGAAGAGTTAAGAAATCCGCACTGTAATGCTGGATTTAATATTGGAAGAGGAGGATGATGGATATGGCCAAATTAGTGAGTGGACTTACATTCGTTTTGGTACTAATATTAATCGAACAAAATAACGCAGATGACTCAGCATCAAACCTAATTTGGATTAGTCAAGATCAGGATAGTGAAATAATTGTCGCTGGCGTAGCTAAGACTAAGTTTGAGAAGTCATTTCAAAATAAAAAAGTTGAAGTATGGATTAAAAATCTAATAGCCCAATCATCACCCCCACAAGCTCTAGCTGATAAAGTTAAGATTGAATACTAGGGAAGATGGATAGGGCTATAATCATGTAATTCAAATGCTGAGGTGCAGTTACAATGAGAATTTTAAAGGAATTTGACCTAGACTTACCATATACTATTAATGATGAAATTATTGAATCTGTAATGAGAACACAAAAATGTGATTACAACGAAGCAACGAAACTAGATTATGAATTGAATTGGAAATGGAAAAGACGTTCATTTAGCTTAGAAACGCGTTGTATTACAGCGATGTATGAACGTTTATTCGGGAGATACCAAACGAACGATTGTTGGAAAGTCCTTATAGAATGTGTAGAAGACTCTTCAGACAAAAGAATTATCAACGATTCAGGCGTATGGTCGGTGCCAATTCAATTTAATTTAAGTGAATTTAGTGCAAAGAGTGAGTTGGAGAAGAAAAAGACTACGCTTCAACTGCTAATGAGCGGAATCGAGAAAATTGCTGTATGTCATAATTGGCGAGTCGAACCATTTAAGGAGACAGCTCTAAAAATTGAAGAGTTAGGATACTTAAACGAATGGACTTGGAAAAAAGCCATAAAAAGCCCGAATAAGAAGTGCAATGCTACAGTGATATGCCAGCATAACGTGAAAACGATGGATATATACATAGCTATTTCACATCGAGATGGTACGCAAGTGCTTTTAGAGAAGGTAAAATCAGATCAGCCAGATGAATTTGCCTATGCTAGACATTTAGGTGAACTTGCATGGGAATCCGATTATGAAGTGGCTTTGATTAATAAAAAAGGTAATGAAAAATTTGTAGTAGCCATAAAGTAACTTTATATATTAATCAACTAGTGAAGCCTTCTTAAGCAAAAAGGTAATCAGTATCTAACTTCCCATACCTGCAATTACATCCTGATGCAAAAGGTTGTCCACTAATTTATTCGCCAAACTTTACGCCAGTCAATTGTTCACTAAGTTTCCCCAGTCGGTCTGCAGCTTCAGGATCTATGGCCCAGGGCAAAACACCTGGCATTTCTTCTGGTGTAGACACCGCTTGAGCAATATCCACATCCAAGCAATATACTCCGCCCATATCATTCAGAATAGAGCTGGTTGCACACCACACACTTGTCGCTGCACCTTGAGCTTCTGTTTTGAGATCATTTCCAAAATCCAATCCTCCGAGCTCTTCTTCGGACAAGAACCGGGACAGATCTGTATAGATTGCGCCAGGATGGACTGAGAACGCACGGATACCGTGACTATAACCTAATCGGTCTAATGAAACTGCAAAGAGAGCATTAGCTGATTTGGATTGCCCGTAAGCTTTCCACTTATCATAGGGGTGATGCTCATAGTTCGGGTCATCGAACTCCACGCCACCCAATACGATTCCTGAAGAGGATACAGATACGACTCTAGCGTTACCTGCTTTTATCAATGCTGGCCATAAGCGTGCTGTTAACTGGAAATGCCCCAGATGGTTTGTGGCAAATTGAGATTCATATCCACGGGAATCCCGTGTTAATGGAGGAACCATGATCCCCGCATTGTTAATCAGAATATCAATCTGGCGTCCTGTATCCAGGAAGCGCTCTGCAAACGTATCAATAGACTCCAGATTGATCAGGTCAAGCTCTGCCAATTCCACACGTGGGAATATCCAATAAGGCATCGCGTGCTTTGTCCATAGAACGAGCTGGTACTACGACTGTTGCACCGGCTTCCGCTAACGCACGAGTGGTCTCAAGTCCGATTCCCGAGTACCCGCCAGTTACTATGCAAATTTTATTGCTGAGGTCGATTCCTTTCAGTATATCTTTGGCCGTCGAATGTTTATCGAAGCCACTAGAAAGGGGCTTCTGCGGAGTAATATTGTAATTTTGGTTTGATGTCATATTCAGAGCTCCTTATTGTTCATTTGGTTTAACATTATACATACTAGAGTCAACTATAGGTCAAGGAAAACACAAAGTGCTTTTCTTCATTGCAGATATATTTAGTTAGTTAAATGATCTTTTACCCATCCAAAAAGGAAAGTACGGGAACTGTGTGGAATAATTATACAAATTCATCATATTTGGAGGTTGTACAATGGCTTTCCCGACACATATCGTATCAGCAGGTGGAATTGTAGAAGATGGAGACGGAAATATCCTTTTAGTAAAAGCTCATGATGATGGATGGGTGTATCCTGGGGGTATAACTGAAGTTGGAGAAAATCTGATTGATGGAGTCATTCGTGAAATCAAAGAGGAAAGTGGAATAGAAGCCACGGTCAGTCATTTAATTAGTGTTGTTTCGAATACAGCAATCCATAAGTGGTATGACGGCGTGACTGATGTTCCTACGAAGGTCATGTTTGATTTCGTCTGTCAAGCTACAGGTGGAGCGTTAACTACGTCTGATGAAACGAGCGAATGTAGATGGGTTCCAAAGGAAAATGTGCTGGACTTGATTACTTTACCTGGAATCCGTATGCGTTATGAAGCCTATCTAAACTTTAACGGGTCTGTGAGTTATATGGAGTATGTCACTTCGTCAATGACAGAATTTAATGTGAAGCTTCAACGGAATGTTTAACTTGATGAGGAACGCATATAAAACTATCGTGAACTGTAACTTTATGACGACAAGAGTAACAGCCGATCAGCATGATCGGCTATTTATGAAGAATTAACGGCAGGCACTCTCTACTACATAAAAAGAGCCAGTGAGAATACAGTCATTCTCGACTGGCCAATACTACAGCAGCTCATTGGGTAGCGTATGTTGGAAAACATGCTAGCTTTTAATTTTTAATTTTCTACTTTAGAAAACGGAAATTTATTTTTCAAGAAATCCTTATATGTCATTGGTTTTTGGCCAATTAGACGTTCAAGATCCCCAGATGTTTCCGAGAATTCCCCAGTGTTGATCGCTCGCACCCAACCTAATAAGAAGTCGGTCATAGGGACAGGTAATCCATTCGCTACCATCGTGTCTGAATATTCTGTTTCGCTAATTGCTTCATAAGGGATGTGTATCCCATGAATCTCAGAGAGTGCTTCAGCAATGTCCGCAAATGAGCTTCCTTCGCTGCCACTTAGCGTATATGATTTATTTTCATGACCGTCCTGAGTGAGAATAGCTACGTTGGCTGCAGCCAAATCATCCAGAGATGCAGCGGCTACTTTACCCAACCCCTCTGGTACTTTTACGCCGACTTTAAGTGGATCTCCATAATACGAATGCATGACTTCAAGATACGGTGGATTCCGTAGAATCGTATAGGCTAATCCGGATGCTTTAAGCGCTTGTTCTGCAAATATATCTGACATCGTGACTTCAGGAATGATAAGATTTGAATTTTCTTTTCGTATGATCGACGTGAAGATCACTTGTTTCACACCAGCCTGTTTGGCAGCTGCGATGACATTGAAATGTTGTGTATTGCGGTCAGTAAATGCTTGCGCGGAAATCAGCATCACTTTTTCAACACCATTAAACGCTTGCAGAAGGGAGTTATAATCCAAATAATCGCCCTGATGAGCTTCTACACCTTCTTTAACATACCTTTTGATTTGTTCGGACTCGGTATTACGTACCAATACAGCGACCTGATTGAATGGCACTTTAGTAAGAAGAAGCTCTAGTGTCCTGCTGCCGAGATTACCTGTTGCTCCAGTAATAAGAATTTTCCCCATCGTAATAACCCCTTTGCTTTGATCGTTTTATTGAGAAACGGCTTTGCTTTTGTTCATGATCACTAGGCTCATTATGTACTATGGTTTACTTTAAAAATAGTACGTACTTTTTGGTTATATAGTAACCAAGAAGTGATAATTATGTGATGAGAGGGATCGTGAGTCCAGAGGCTCATATTAACGTAGGAATCATTAATTCAGGAGTAACGATTAGGACGGGGAGTATCCGTACATAAAAATAAATTGCGATATTCACCTAGTAGTTAAGTGAAAAATGCTGAACTTAATATAAAATAGTGCTAAAATATGGTTGAGTAAATTGAATGCGTTTACAATTCTGGAATGCCATAAGGAAAGGTGGAGGGTTCGTTATGCAAAACGCGATGCTTCATGAACCTGTGCCCCAATGGGCACGGTTTGAACTTCAGTTGTCTGGCTCAACTGAAGGTAATCCTTATCTGGATACCGATTGGACGGTCATTTTTCGTCATGACAAGATTGAACAGAAGGTTTCCGGTTTTTATGCTGGAAACGGGGAGTATGTGGTCAGATTCTTGCCATCTGACATTGGGGACTGGACATATGAGACGTTTAGTAATCTTCCCGAGTTGAATGGGTTGCAAGGAAGTTTTACATGTATACCGGCAGCAGCTTCGGTTCACGGACCGGTCGGAACCCTGGATGAAAATCGTTTTGCTTATGCGGATGGCACACCATTCTATCCGTTTGGTACAACTGCTTATGCATGGATATATCAATCAGAGGCATTACGTACGGCAACGCTGAACACTCTTGCCGAAGGGGCATTTAATAAAATTCGCATGTGCTTATTTCCGAAAAATTACTCATTTAACGCGGAGGAACCTACGTTTTTTCCATTTGTCGGCTCTTCCGAAAAGGGCTTTGATTATACTCGCTTCAACCCCGTTTACTGGGAGCACGTTGAGAACTGTATCGAAGCATTGCTTGAGCTGCAGATTGAAGCGGATCTGATTTTGTTTCACCCATACGATAGGGACGATGGGGCTTCGATCGTATGAATGCCCAGGAAGATAATCGTTATCTTCAATACGCAATTGCACGGTTGGCGGCTTACCGGAATGTCTGGTGGTCAATGGCGAATGAATATGATTTTATGAGTGAAAAAGCGATGTCAGATTGGGATAGGTTGATTAGTCTCGCTGCAGAGGAAGATCCGTATGCACATCTGCTATCCATTCATAACGGTACAGCCATGTATATCCCAGAAAGTATAGTTATGTATGATCATAGCCGTCCGGAAATTACACATTGCAGCATTCAGCACTGGGACGTCACGTTAGTCACTTCATGGAGAGCTCAATATGGGAAACCTGTGATCGTCGATGAATGTGGATACGAAGGGAACCTGCAGCAGCGATGGGGCAATCTTAGTGCGGAAGAAATGACGCACCGGATATGGGAAAGTTTTGCACGAGGTGGTTATGCCAGTCATGGTGAGACTTTCTTGCATCCAGAAGATGAGATCTGGTGGGCCAAAGGCGGAACGTTATACGGACGAAGTCATGAACACATCCGTTTTCTTCGTCAAGTGGCGGAGCAAATGCCAACTGACACTATGCCCATTCCGCTCCGCGACGTACCAGTAATGGGGGTAGAGGGTGAATATTACTTACATTATTATGGTCAACACCAGCCAGGATACCGAGAAGTAGACCTACCGGAAGACCGAGAATTTGTTGCTGAATGGATCGACACGCAGGGGATGGTGTTTACAAGGCTGATGGAGACGTACCGAGGAAAGAGCCGAATTCCTTTGCCTAGCCGACCTTACTTTGCGTTGCGCTTAAGTGCTGTTCAACCAGTTGTAGAGTAAGCAAGTAAGACAGGAAGAAGGCATCTAGTGACTCCTAAGCGAACGATTCCATTTCTAGGTTAAATCCAAGAGCTAATGCGGTTGATAAGACCGTATTAGCTTTTTTTGCTAGTAAATAAGGTGGAAAAGATAGCAGCATACTTATATTGAGAATCGCTAGTTTAGCGGGTTTAACTTTTTAATAGCTCAAAAAAAGCGGAACAGATCTCGTACTGAATACCAGTTTAGTTTTGACCTGCGACTAAAAAGAAGTAGACTTTTACATTAATCTCATATAAATTATTACTTATTAAAATACTTATTAAAAGAGTGATTTAAAAGTATGGAATTCACCAAACTGGTGAAAGAGAAAGAGGTGAGACCAAGTACATATGACAACGGTATATGATCAGAATCGAATGCTACGAAACATCTTATTCTTATTGTTTGCACTACCCGGTCTAGCCTTTGCTTCATGGGTGGCACGAACACCAGCCGTGCGAGATCAGTTGAATGTATCTACGTCGGGAATGGGAATGATCATTTTTGCTTTAGCGATAGGTTCACTTACAGGGTTACTTACTGCGGGATCGGTGATCATCCGAAAAGGTGCACGACTCGTTATTATCGTAAGTTCTATCATGATTGTATGTGGATTTATTGCTATAGGCGTAGGAGCAGCAGCGAAGACATTGGCCATTGTAATGATTGGACTATTCGTATTTGGAGCTGGCTTTGGTGCTGCCGAGGTAGGATTAAATATGGAAGGCTCTGCGGTGGAAAAAGCAATGGGCAAAGTTCTTTTGCCTGCCTTTCATGGCTTCTTCAGTGTAGGTACACTGGCTGGAGCTGCAATCGGGGTTGGAGCAGAGGCGATAAGGCTTCCTATTCTGATTCATTTTTTAATCTTAGCTCTGTTCATTTCAATAGCGCTATTGAGCTCTTTCCGCTATCTTCCGAAGGCAACAGGTAAAGAAATTGTCCCAAGTATTGATAATAGGGGAACTGCGCCCAAGAAGCCGCTACAAGTTTGGACGGAAAAACGAACCTTATTAATAGGTATTATGGTTTTAGGTATGGCGTTTGCTGAAGGATCGGCAAATGACTGGTTACCGTTAATTATGGTGGATGGATATGGGGTTAACTCATTAACGAGCTCAATTGTCTACGGCATTTTTGTAGGAGCCATGACCCTTGGGCGATTCTCGGGTGGCTGGGTCTTAGACCGGTATGGAAGAGTTCGTGTCTTAATGGGGTGTGCGATCTCAGCAATCTGCGGCTTGGTTCTTGTAATATGGGGTCAACATTATCTACTTGCTTCTGCTGGAGTTTTTCTATGGGGGCTGGGTGCTTCCTTAGGTTTCCCCGTTGGTTTGTCCGCAGCCGGTGATGATCCACAGGGCGCAGCAGCTAGAGTCGGTGCAGTAGCTACTTCCGGTTACATCGCATCATTGGTAGGACCGCCTGCTTTAGGTTTTTTGGGAGAGCATTATGGGTTGCTGAATGCCATGATTGCGGTATTGATTGGTGTGATGATCTCAGGGACATTGACCCGATCGGCTAGACCGATAGTCCCAGAATAAAAGCCCATTTACTCCATATTTATGATATAATACAGATCAAATAAGGCTTGTTACTGAATTTTCAGGCAAAACCTATGTATATACATGCTCAAAGTTTCTTTGAGTGTGTGTATATATGGGTTTTTTTGCGTTTATTGACTTGAATGCAAAGCAAGCATAATAGAAAGAGAAAGAGGATGATACACTTGAAGGAAAAAAGCAAAAGATTATTACCTATCAAGAAAGGACTTAGCATTTTCCACAAAATGAGTACTAAACTGATTGTAGCATTTCTTAGTGTTCTCATTATTCCAACTGCGCTGATTGGATATTATTCATATCAAAGTGCTAAAGACCAAGTTCAGCAGAAAATGACAGAGCCGATTAACACCATACTAACCATGACAGGGCAGAACATTGATAACATCGTAGGTGGAAAAGCAGAACTATTACATTTTATAGATACAATGATTGAACCTACCTCACTTACGGAGAGCGCAGATATAATTCATACCGAGTTGGATCGATTAACCTCTACATATCCTGATATTATTTCTATAACAATTGCAAACGAACAAGGGGAATATATAGCTGCCCCAGAAATTTCTGATTCGACTTATGATCCTCGTCAGAACGAGTGGTACAACAATGGAAAAAGCAATGATGGGAAGTTTTACTTTTCTAACATCATGAAGGATGAACTAACCGGTAAAATTGTTGTAGACATATCTAAATCTCTTAGAGAAGGAGAAGGTGTAGCTAGTATTAGACTCGACTTGGATGTTCTCGCAAAAGAGTTATCCATCGTGAATGTTGGCGGAAACGGAAGCGTGGTTGTCGTGGACTCCAATCGAACGATCGCAGCTTGGGCAGGTGCGATCACGCAAGGTGGAGGCGGCGAGCTTGGCGGAGAACTTGTTGGTGGAATTCCGCTCCAGCCCAATTCCGCTTTAAGCGATGATGAGCCTATGGCATTTTCCCACTTTGTCAGGACTGACCTTGCGTATGACTTGGAAGTCTATACTGGCGTCAATGCTTTAACTGGTTGGAATGTCATTGCTTTAATGGGGCATGAAGATTTTATAGCAGCAGCAAAACCGATTATGGTTACAAGCTATATTGTCATTAGCATTTCTGTTCTTATAGCAGGTTTGATTATATTTGTTATTCTAAGATCATTTATGGTGCCAATGCAAAAGCTGCGCACAGCTACCCGCAATGTCAGAGATGGAAATCTGTCTGCGCGAGTGGGACTCACAAACAAGGACGAATTTGGGCTATTGGCAGATGATTTTGACCAAATGACCATTACATTACAATCGGTTGTCGGTGAACTAAATCAGACATCATCTATGCTGAACAATTCTTCGCAAATGATACAAGAGAGCACAGAACAAACCACATTATCTGTTCAACATGTTACTGAGACAGTACAACAAACGGCGGAAACGGCTGTAATCGGAGCCGAAAATGCTGAACAAGCCGCAAATGCAGTTGAAGAAATGGCTCGAGGGATCAGCACAATTGCTGAGTCTGCAGGCGCAATTGTTTATTCAGCAGAGGAAACAGAGCGAGCTGTCGTGCTTGGTGGTACAACCATAACCAGTGTTCGAGAACAGATGGAACAGATTCTTGAAGCTGTCACAGAAACATCAGCATTGATTAACGAGCTGTCTACGCTCTCGACTGAAGCGAATCGAATGAATGAAGCCATCGCTGATATTTCTCGGCAAACGAATCTGCTGTCTCTAAATGCATCGATTGAAGCAGCGAGAGCAGGAGAGCATGGTAAAGGATTTGCTGTCGTTGCAGGTGAAGTTCGCCAACTTTCGCTGCAATCCAAACAAAGTGCAGACGAAATTGGGGAAACGATTGGTAAAATGTTTGATCTAATCGATAGATCAACTTCATTAATGAACAAAAAGGTTCGTGATCAAGTTGGTGAAGGCATGCGCGTAAGCCAAGAAGCTTCGGTTACCATATCGAATATTGAACAGTTTACTTCCCACATTGTCGGTCAAATTCAGGACATATCCGCTGTATCAGAGCAGTTATCGGCAAGCACAGAACAAGTTTCTGCTACAGTTGCCGAGATGGCTAACATATCTAAAGTTTCGGCTAGTGGTGCGCAGACTACATCTGCAGCAGCTCAAGAGCAAATGGCGGCGATGGAAGAGATCTCTTCATCCTCAGTAAAACTCGCCAAAATGGCCGAAGATATGCAAAAGTTGGTTCAACGTTTTACTGTGTAGATGGTACGAGATAACATACAACGGTGCAAAGTCTATGAGATAGTTTATTCTGCTGAAAATTAAAATTATGGAATACTTTTTGACTCTCTAAGAGGGATTTTAAAAAGAGTTGATCGGTAAAAGTCGCTATTAATCTAGCGACTTTTTTTTGCTATATATACGTAAGTTCTTGTCCCAACACAACGATAAGAAGCTGTACCGATTGCTTTGCTCATATCTAAGTTCGCTTTTTTCGAGATAATCGGCAATTATGGATGGGCTGTTGAGAAACGCACAGATCTTGAATTATTGACTATTGAAAGAAAACAGATCTTGTTTAAAATAATTAACATGAGTTGATTAAACAATTACAGTTCAATTTATTATTAGGAGGAATTTTCATGAAAGCAACAATGACAGTATCTATGAAAGATAAAGTGGTAATTGTAACTGGAGCAAAAGGTGGTATCGGACTGGCAACCGCACAATTATTTGCTAAAGAAGGTGCTAGCGTAGCTTTAGTGGATATAAATGAACCTAAACAAGAAGCACAAGACTTGATCAACGCAGGTTATCAGGCGATATCCATCCAATGTGATGTTTCGAATGAGAGATCTGTTGAATCCATGGTGGAGAAAACGGTAGCTACATTTGGAAAACTAGATTATGCCTATAACAATGCTGGTATTCAAAATGCTGCGACAGATACGGTTGATTTGAAAGAAGACGTTTACGATGATGTTATGAACGTTAATACGAAGGGAATTTGGCTTTGTATGAAGCATGAGTTGTTACAGTTAAGAAAGCAAGGGACAGAAGGCGCGATCGTTAATTGTTCTTCAATGGGTGGATTAATAGGTGTTCCCGAACGTTCTGTATACCATGCATCTAAACACGGCGTATTGGGATTAACGAAAAGTACTGCTTTAGAGTACGCTTCAAAAGGAATTCGGATTAATGCAGTTTGTCCTGGGATCATTGAAACGCCAATGGTAGAAAATATGTTAGCCACGGAAAGTGATGCCATGGATGAATTAATGAAACAAGTCCCCATTGGTCGTTTAGCGAAACCAGAGGAAGTAGCTTCCGTTGTCCTTTGGTTATGCTCTTCTTCCGCAAGCTATGTCATTGGTCAGGCTATATCCGTTGATGGTGGATATACGGTTCAATAATATAAATTAACCGAAAGAAATTATTGTGTGTTTGATAAGATAATCTAGATTCAACATTAGAAAATAACGGAAAATAGGATGAGCAATTTTTTGTTAACTTGCTCATCCTATTTTTAATAAATGACAGACAAATTTTCATTAGCCAAACATGCCAGATGTAAATTTACGCATTGAACATGGGACACATCAGGACATTCTGAATGAACTAGAGACGGGTACACTGCAGTTTTTCCCCTTCGCACCCAAAATGAGCTTTACTCACAGCCTGATTACTCATAAAAATCGAGAGTATAGCCACACCGCCAAAGGTTTCGAATCTGCACTCTTGGATTAATATCATCGTTAAATCGTTACCCTTCTTAAATAATCTTAAACAATAATTGAACCCGTGTTACATGGAGAGTATTGCTCACGTGACTTGATTGACGATGAGTTCCACTTTATAGTAACCTTGGCTTGAATGTATGGTTGTTGCTTTCTTGTTAGGAGGAGTGATCTACAATGAACAAGAACGTTAGTCAACGTGGGAGTACGGAATTAAGTATAGAAGCAAGCATGGAGAAGATTGGGCATATTTGACGGTAGCAAAGGAATCGAGGCATGAGATATGAGTAGCATGGCAAGAAAGAAAAGAATTAAGGTGAAAATAGGAGATATCTTCGCAATAAAGCTTGATCAAGATCGTTCTTGTTATGGACAAGTTATTTCTGAAGGAAGAACATCAGATTGTATGATCGTATATGACTTAGTAGCAACAGAACACCCAGCGATCAGTGAAATCACGTCAAACCCAATCATTTTCTTAATACAGACTGTAAACTCTAGAATTGAAGATGGCTTCTGGAGTGTGGTTGGAAATGGGCCAATACCAAGCATGACATATCCTTTGTACAAAGTAGAAACTGAAGATGGGTATATCCTGGTAGATCATAAGGGTGATATTGTGAATGATGATCCCCTTGCTTCGGAGATTGAAGAAGTTCCTGAATTAGAGCCTTGGTCGCCTGTTAGCCTAGAAAACGCGATTCGTGCTAAATTTCTAACAGGAGAATGGGATCCTTATTATAATGAGTTAATTTATATAGATTAGTTTGAGTTACCTTGATGTGCTAATCGCCTTCAAGGTTTTTTTGTTCTCTAACTTCACTATGACCTACTGACATTTCAATTTACATACTTACTTTCATACAATTGTTCATTTTGTGCTATTTATCATCATGATAATCCTAACGTATCAATCTTTCTCTACGTTACAATGACATCAGTATAAGACATGATTCAAATGAAGAGAGGAAGACTTTAATGTATACATTCAAAAAATATCAGAAACCTGAAGTTTTACAAAATCATTTAAATCTTGGCGGGGAAAATCCTGCAGGAGAAAAGATTGATGTAACAAGTTTATATATTACACGTAGTGGCAAGCCTTCTATTCCAGTCATGGGTGAATTTCATTATTCCAGATATAATCGAAACGATTGGTATAAAGAGCTGTGTAAAATGAAAGCAGGCGGCATTACGCTTGTATCTAGCTATGTGTTCTGGATCTACCATGAAGAGAGCGAAGGGGTATTCGACTTCTCAGGTGACAATGATCTTCGTGCTTTTATATTGGAATGTAAGAAGGCCGGGCTTGAAGCTGTCATAAGGATTGGACCATGGGCACACGGTGAATGCAGAAACGGAGGACTTCCGGATTGGCTGCTCCAAAAACCATTTAAGCTGCGTAAAAACAATCCAGAATATCTTAAGAAAGTGCGTACTTTCTATGAGAATATTTCGAAGCAGGTACAAGGACTT
Source organism: Paenibacillus sp. Root52 (assembly GCF_001426865.1). GTDB lineage: Bacteria > Bacillota > Bacilli > Paenibacillales > Paenibacillaceae > Paenibacillus. Next base: position 621,505 of record NZ_LMFO01000001.1, read on the forward strand.
TTCTACAAAGATGGTGGAAACATCATTGCTGTGCAGTTAGAGAATGAGTTAACAAATGATGCTGAGCATCTAGCTACACTAAAAGAAATGGCTGTGGATTGTGGCATGATTGCCCCCATATATACGGTAACTGGTTGGAATGCCGTTGAGGGAGCGCGAATACCAGTAGATGAAGTGTTTCCTGTATTCGGAGGATACTGTGATGCTCCATGGGACGATCACCTAGATCAACTTCCGCCATCTCCTCATTATTTCTTTACGGGCATGAGAAATGACACCGGCATAGGAGCCGATCTCCTTCCTCAAGAACTTGAAGGCGATGGGCAGTGGCGATTGCCGTATGAACGATATCCATTTGCAACTTGCGAATTGGGCGGAGGTATTCAGGTTACACATCACCGCAGACCACGAATTAGAGGTATGGATATTTATAGCATATCGCTTGTAAAGATCGGTGATGGTAACAATCTGATTGGCTACTATATGTACCATGGCGGAACCAATAAAATTGGCAAGCTGTCGACTTTTCAGGAATCAAAAGCAACAGGCTATCCGAATGATTATCCCATTCTTTCATATGATTTTCAGTGTGCCTTATCGGAGTATGGCGAAGTTCGAGAGCAGTACAGGCTGTTGAATATTCTGCACTTGTTCGTACAGGACTTTGAGGAGACACTTGCACCGATGACCAGAGTGGAAGCTGAGAATTCAGTTTCAAGAGAGGATATTACATCATTGCGTTATGTGATGCGGACAGATGGTGTGAGTGGATATGTATTTGTTAATCATTATCAAAGGCTTTCTGAGCTTCAGGATGTGCGAAACGTTGTCATCGATACAGGCAGTGTCATATTCCCGTCAATTGATGTGTGTGGAGAAGTAAGTTTCTTCATGCCGTTCCAAATGGAGTTGTCGGGTATTGTTCTCGACTATGGCACTGTGCAACCGTTATGCAGAGAAGGAGATACCTACTTCTTTGCGCAAATACCTGGAATTACACCCGAATATCAATTCAGTGATGGACAGAATATAACAGCTCAAGCAGGGCTTGATTCTGCATTTCAGGTCAACGGCACTACAGTAGTTACCCTGAGCTGGGATCAGGCACGATATCTGCGCAGACTGGATGGAGAGCTTTATGTGGGCGATGGATGTGATCTGTACAAAGCTGATAACGAAATTCGTTCTGTGGAAGACGGTGGGTTTCAATATTGGCATTGGAATGGTGTAACATTTAATCAGAAATCCATTCAGCAATCTTATACAGCACCTGCAATTACGTTCGAAGATGTAGAACAGCCTCCATTTGAACCGAAACATACAGAGCAACTGCATATGGGCGGTGATAGAGAAGTTAAGTGGCAAAAGATCACCGTTACAGGATCCGAAGGATTCTTAGATATTGATTATTATGGCGATGTTGCACAAATTTACGCAGATGAAGAACTCGTTGCTGACAGTTATTACTACGGAGATGTGTGGAGAGTACCAGCAAGATTGCTGGCCGGTAAAGAATGTTACCTAGCGGTATCGGAAATGCGAAACGATTTCTATCGAGAATTTTGAGTGTAAGAACCGCTAAGTAGGGATGTTATACAGCAGATTTGAAAATATCGCAAATGTATTAAACAGCCTTCATATACCTTGAATTCAGGAATTTAAAACCAGGAACCTCCATTTGAGAGGATCCTGGTTTTATTTAAAAATGGTATAATTGAACGAGTCTAAGATTAGAACACAACATCCGCCAGATTACAGTACTTCAATATCGTATTGTTGTCTCATTTTGAAGGAGATCTAAGAGAAGCATGTTACCATTCAGGCTTTTTCATAATAAAGGCAAGATTGAATTACCTTTGTCATTATATAGCTGCGGATTACATCACCAGCACATGATGCATCGGCCTATTGGTTATCCAACATTTCAATGTATGATTTGCTTTGCAGGATCAGGTGCCTTTCATTTTGAGAACATGCCTTATATCAAGATGAGAAGGGGAGATATCTTATTTGTGCCAAGCAAACTCGCTCATGATTATGGCCCATCATCAACGGAATCCTGGCTATTAGGATATATGGGCATTGAGGGAAGCTTTGTTGAGTCCCTAGTTAACGCACTACAACTTCCAATGATGAAACCGATCTCAGTGAATGAACAAAAGATACAGCAGCTTGAATCAGATATCAGGGAGCTATGGCATGTAAGTGATCCTGAGGAGAGCGATCCTTATCATAAGGCCTCTACGAAAATATATAGTATGTTAACGTCCATCGCTACAACGACTCAATGCGAGAAACCAATGCAAAACTATCGAAGCACTACAAACGCGAAAGAGATGCTTCGCGCCTCGGTACAATATATGGAGCAGCATTATATGGAAAATCTAAGCCTTGCTAATATTGCCGATACGGTCGGTTATTCCAAGCAACATTTTCAACGTAAGTTCAAAGAGATATATGGCGTGAATCCCAGTCACTACCTGCAACGCCTTCGATTGCACAGGGGGGCAGAGCTTTTATCTGAACATTCAGAGTTGTCTGTAGGTGAGATCGCGACAATGGTAGGGATGGAATTAAACTATTTTGTACGTATATTCAAACGAGAGCATGGAATCACTCCTGCCAAATATCGATTCACGGTTTAGTAGCACCGAGTTTCTGTACAATAACGGCAAAGTACCCCATTGAAGTCGCTAGTTTAGCGGCTTTTTTGTTATATCAATTGTTGGAAAGGACATGAAAATGATGCTTGTATTCCCAGATTCCGATCATGGTTATATGCTGCCGTCGTAGAAGGTTGTAATTATGTAAATTTCAGTTGTAAATGATGATTTCGCGCTGATGTAATGATTTGTAAAATAAGGATATTAAGTAGAACAAGGAGAGGTTCTCATGACAAAACCAGATGTCCGACATCATCCTAAGACACCAGTCTATAGTCATAAAATTAATGATCCATTCTGGTCACACTATATTGAACTGGTGCGAAGTGTGGTTGTTCCTTATCAGTGGGAAGCGCTCAATGACCGTATCGAAGGAGCTGAACCCAGCCGAGCCATTCGGAATTTCCGCATTGCAGCAGGGGAGGAAGAGGGCGTTCATTATGGCATGGTATTTCAGGACAGCGATGTTGCGAAATGGATTGAGGCAGCGGCATACCTGCTCTCTGCGAAGCCCGACCCTGAACTGGAAGTCCTTGTGGATTCCGTTATTGAGACCATAGCCCGGGCACAGCAACCCGATGGTTATCTGAACACGTACTTTACCTTGCGTGAACCTGGGGCGCGCTGGACGAATCTCGCTGAGTGCCATGAACTATATTGTGCAGGACATATGATTGAGGCAGGTGTGGCGTATTATCATGCCACGGGTAAGCGCATGCTGCTGGATGTGGTTATTCGCCTGGCGGATCATATAGGCACTGTGTTTGGTACTGATCCGGGACAATTGCCAGGTTATGATGGGCATCAGGAGATTGAACTTGCGCTCTTCAAATTGTATGAGACGACACGGGAAAAGAAATATCTTGAATTGAGCTGTTATTTTCTGGATCAGCGCGGAGCGAGTCCGCATTTTTTTGTAGAGGAATGGGAACAACGGGGGCGTACCATACATTTTAGCGAGTTGGACATGGTTCACCGGCACACTTACTCGCAGTCCCATCTCCCCGTTAGGGAGCAGTCAACAGCAGAAGGCCATGCCGTTCGACTGGTTTACATGTGTGCAGCTATGACAGATGTAGCTGCTGAGACGGGAGATACATCACTGAGAGAAGCCAGTGAACGGTTGTGGAGCAACATTGTAAGCAAGCGAATGTATATTACGGGAAGCATTGGTTCATCAGCCAAAGAAGAAGCATTTACAGGCGATTATGATCTACCGGGAGATACGGCCTACGCAGAGACCTGTGCCTCAATTGGCCTGATCTTTTGGGCGAAGCGCATGTTGCAGCTGAATCAAGATAGCCGGTACGCGGATGTTATGGAGCGAGCCCTATATAATACGGTGATTAGTGGAATGTCCCTGGATGGTCAACGCTTTTTCTATGTAAATCCACTTGAAGTCGATCCGGAGATTCAACGTCTGAATCCTAATTATGCCCATGTAAGAACACGTAGGCAAGGGTGGTTCGGTTGTGCCTGCTGTCCACCGAACATTGCACGATTACTTGCCTCATTGGATCAATATGTGTATACCCCGGTTGTGGAACAAGCTACGTTGTATGTGCAGTTGTACATTGGCGGAGAAGCAGAATTCACACTTGAGGATAGAAGAGCATGGCTAACCATGGACTCTGACTATACCTCCACCGGAGAAGTTAAGCTGATTGTTCGACCTGACTCCTCGGAGGGAATGGAGTTTACAGTAGCTCTGAGAAAACCGGACTGGTGCGTGAATCCCGAGCTGTGGATTAATGGGGAGAACACAGATCAGGATGGGTTTATTCTTGAATCCGGTTATATGAAGGTGACCCGTACGTGGAAATCCGGTGATGAGATCAGGCTTCACTTCCCTATGGAATTGCTGCGAATGAAAGGGCACGATCACATCAGAGCCACTTTCGGTAAAGTAGCCTTACAGCGGGGACCGTTTATGTATTGTCTCGAAGAAGTCGATAATGGCCGCGGATTGCATCGCATTCAGCTGCCTCGGGATGCCCAGTTTTCTGTTGGTAGCGGGGAGCGGATGCCTCTGGGGGTTCCGGCACTTACAACTATTGGTCGGCGAATGGTATCCGATGAAGACTGGGGAATACATTTATATCGCAGTGATGTTCAATGGGATATCCAGCCAGCCGAGCTTCGCTTCATTCCATACTTTACTTGGGCCAACCGGGATGAAGGAGAAATGAGCGTTTGGATTCGGGAGTGCGAATAAAGGGACTATCTAACAGGATGATAGAGTGTGAGTGAACGAAACTGGCTAGGTAAGCTTACGTTGAAAAGTAATTCTTTAATTGATAAGCAAAGAGGGAAGCGTCTGATACACTCAGAGATCGCGTTGCAGGATAACGTAATTTCTGGTGAGCGGACGCTTTTTTATTTTTCAGAGCATCCGTCCTGAATGAGTCGTTGATTTAATTTCTGTGTTGGTGAACTTGCTGCGGAAGTTGGAAGGAGAGATACCCTCTCTTTTGGCAAAACAGGAAGAGAAGTAGGATACGTGATTGAAGCCAATCTCTTCTGCGATCCGGGCAACGGGCCAGGCGGTTTGCAGCAGCAGCTTTTTGGCCTGTTCAATTCTGTAATGTAGCAGATATTCCATAGGTGTCATCCCATACACTTTCAGCATGCTGCGTGCGAGATAGTTTGGATGGTAGTTGAGTTCCTTTTGCAGCATCGGATTGGAGATCGGTAGAGGGTAATTGCGACGGATATAGAGTTCAACTTTCTCGGCAATCCGGATGGCAGCAACGTCGGATAGTGAGGACAGCCCAAGGTCCAGGTGCTGCATAAACTGCTGAAAAGTCGCCTGCCGTTTCCAATTGCGCATGGACTGAGGCTCCTGATCAAGCTGAGAGAAATGCTCTAACAGTTCCATATCTTTAGTTGTAATACGCATATGTTTGGGGATGAAGATGGAACAGACATCACAGTGATTCAGATACGCACTTACCTTGTGTGTCTGAATTAGTTCGGCTTGATTAGCTAGGCATTCGTCCATGTTCGAAGACTCTCTCCAGCTGCCATAGGTTTGAAAATGAATCCAGATCATTTCCGTTTCTGTCTTACAGGCAGCGTAGCCGTAGTGATGACCATCGGGCTTAAGTATGAGTGCTTCTCCTTGCTTCAGAAGCCATTCTGTCCCGTTCTCACTAATGGCGAGTGAACCGCTTGTAACGACAATTAGATCAAATACACCGATGTCACTGCGGCTGATGTGATATTCACCGGCTTCGTAATAAGCACGTCCACAATCAATAAAATAGGGAATAGGCGGGGTGATGAAATGAAGAATGGGCGAGTCCAATCCGGCACCTCCGATCAGGTTGAAATATTTAAAATTCATGTTGGCATCGAGCATTTATTTTTTATGATACAACAAGTATCATTGAAAATAAAGCGCTTACGAAACTGAGTTTTCTATTCTTAAACGGCTCCTGTATGAATTAAAGGCTGTACCGAGTTTGGTATCTTTTTCCGCATTATGGTGCCACTTATGGCACCGGCGTTTGGTGCAATTGCATCTTGCAGGCTATGAACAGCCGGAATAACTTTCTGTGGCCACTCATTGTGCCGCGGACAATGGGACAGTTCACCCTACCGATCGGGCTGGCTTCCTCCGTTATCCCCGCTGGGCAACCATTATGAGGAACTGATCTCAGGAGCCGTGCTTGCCATTGTTCCCATCTTGATTCTGCTTCTATTCTTTCAGCGCTACTTCATCTCAGGGCTCACAGTCGGTGAGGTGAAAGGTTAAAGCAAACTCCTTCTATGCGACCCAAAGGATGCCCCAAGCTTTATTTAAGTTTGTATTGGCCCTGCTTCGAACAAGGGGGTAGGGTATTCAATGGTCATCTGAAGGAATGCTTCTACTCTCGCCGAAAGCATGAACGTCATTTTTCTATGGATCGGTCAGAAGTATTTCGTAGAGGGCACTTTACTTACCGGTTTAAAAGAATTAATCGCCTAATGCATATGATCACATATATACAGGAGGTTATTATGACAATGATTTCGAAGAAGTGGAAGTCGCTAATGATCGCGCTTTTACTGGCATTTTCAAGTCTGCCATTACAGGTTAGCGCTTTGCCAGAGGTCGCAGCGGCTGCAGTAAAGAACGATATTTCCAATGCCAACCTATCTGCCAAAGTTGGGGACTTAGGCCAGATCGAAGAGCTCTATATCAACAACAACCCTACCAATAAACAGGGAAAGCCAATCAATTTCGTCCTACCTAACACTACTTCACCGCAAAATGGTACTCAGCACCAGTGGATGGGTGAAATGATCTTCTCTTACCGTACGGGTGCTAGTGGACAATTCCCTGACAATAGAGACGGCTTTGTAGAAGTGGATACCAATAAGACATTGGCCGCTGGAGGATCTACACAATATTCGACGATCAATCCTAATAACCCCTATATTAACAAGTTAGCATCAGCAGATGGCAAGAAGGTAGAAGTCAACTTTATCGGACAGAACCTGGACTCTACGGTTCAGCGGGTAATGAAGGGCTTCGATGTGAAGTCAGTTTTTGATATGGAGACCAATGACGGTTCAATGCTGTGGGAAATTACGGTGAAGAACAAGAGTAACCAGTATATAGAATTCGGGGATATTGGCTTGCCGATGCCTTGGAATAACAAATACCAGACCTTATCTGATACTTATGATGATCGTGTGACGGTGCATAATTTTGCAGGTGCTGATAGTGGATATTCTTATGTCATCCGTACCAGTGGTGAGGGGAACTTTATGCTCTTCACTCCGGTGCCGGAGAGCGGTGCTCGAATTGAATATGTAGATTATTGGATGCATGAAGCAGGAGAGTTACGTGCTGCAGATACATTTAAGAATTGGACCGGGGACAGTGGCGGTTGGTATCCAGGGTTGAACGTTCTCTATATCCACTCCAAAGATATTCAAAAAACAGGGCGCGGTTACTATACCGATGCTTCCAGTCTTGTTCTCGGGCCGGATGAGTCCAAGACGTATAAGTTCAAATTCTCAGCGATCCGTGGAGGCGACAATACGCCGCAGGAAAGTGCCCAAAGCCCTAATAACAGCTCGACCTCAATGGAAGACCGTGAAGCCAATCTCCGCTCCATTCTATATAAATCAGGCATGATTGATGCCGTAGCGGTGCCGGGCTTCCAGACTGCGATTAATATGCCTGTAAAGCTTGATCTGCACTATGACGACAGTATCGTTGATGTACAGTCCATCGATATTCTGAATGTGGATGAGAATGATCCGTTTGACGAAGCGCATATTCCGGATATCAAGCCTGGGAAGAGTAGGCAGGAAATGGTTGACAACTCACGTAGCGGACGGGGACTGCCTAATGGGAATCCCGGCTATAACGAGTCAATTGAGTTTGTGGAGACTAAAATTGTAAATGGTGAGCAGCATCATATCTATTCCCTTCAGTTTGATTCGATTGGCAACAATAGCGTGCGTGTTGAATATAAGCTGAAGGACGGCAGCGAATGGGTGGATAAATTTACTCAATTCGAGTTCAATGTTCTAGCCGAGCTGGATGCAATCTCGGACGCCCACTCCGAATTCATGGTCGAGCAAACACAGGATAAGAACCCAGAAAGTCCGACTTATGGTAACTATTTCGATTGGTATCTTTCAAGCGGCAAGGATCTCAACATAAACCATTGGGGGGATGACTGGAGCCATGACAACGTCAACTTCATGACAATGAAGAACTATCTGGAACCTAACCCGGATGAAATTCGCTCTATCGAGACATACCTGATTGACTTCATGTGGGAAAGATACATGAAGAATACGCAGGATAGCTACATCGTTGCAAACTGGCTAAAAGATTCTGGGGCATATACGGACAAAGATAAGCCCTATACACGTACATTCTCCGAAATCATGGAAGCTACCGGATTCTTCAATATGTACCGGATTCAGAAGGCGTATCCTAATCTCATCGAGTATCGGGAATCACCTCAGTTTTATCTGGAGAAGGCTTATAACATTTATTATAAGCGTGTTTCAACCGGAGCCATCGGATTCTATGGCGAGCAGCAAATCCCGGATATGATTGAAGCACTGAAGGAAGAGGGAATGCAGACCGAGTCAGCCAATCTGCAGAAGAAGTTTGCCCTCGATAAGGGAAGAAATATGACGAGAGCCGCGTATCCATACGGATCCGAATTTGAATATGATAATACCGGCGAAGAAGGGGCTTATGCAGCAGCGAAGGGGCTGCGTACGTACTATCCAACAGACACGCTTACAGGTGCTGCAGAGAAAAGTATGGAAATGGCCGATTGGAAAACACGTGCCATGCGCGGGATACAGCCTACCTGGTTCCATTATTCAGTGCCTGTCTTCCGCGGCGGTGAAGGTTGGTGGAATTTCCAATACACTGCGTCTTTAGCAGGATACATTATGGATGATTGGCTCCGATATGAGAATGATGGCAGGACGGTGGAGCAGAAGGCAATTGCACAGCAGCGTAATTACGCTGCGAAGATTTCGAACTTCAATGCCGTCAATATGGGTCAGATTTCAGCTAATTCAGTTGGCAGCACCTCTTGGCGATATTCGATGTATAAGGGAGGAACAGGAACTAAAGACGTATACGATGGCGGCTCACGCGTCATGAGTAATGGCTGGAATGACTTTTCGGGCGAATCGGAAGAAGGTCTCTATGGTTCCCTACTCAGCATCAGCTCCGATATTGTGACAGATCCCGTATTTGGGCTGTTCGGATATGGGGCGCTGGTGACTGACGAAGGAGACAGCTACAACATTACACCGAAAGACGGGTTCGGCAAGCGTATCAATCTGATCGATGAGAAAATCTATTTGGAGCTCGAAAGCGATAAAATAGAAAGCGCACAAATTCAAAAAGACGGTAAGGGCTACACTCTTCAACTTCTCAACGTTTCCGGAAAAGAACATACCTCACGGATTTCGTTCGATGGCGTAGGGATGGAGAATGGCTATTATACGATGAAGCTGAATGGTGAAAAAGCCGGACAGTTCTATGTTAAGAATAATGCAGGCGTTGCGATGTTCCAGATGGGCAGCGTGCAACAAGCTGAATTGACCATTGAAAAATCAGCCGGCGGTGAAAATGAAGCTCCGCAAATTACTGTTGAATTGGCGACACAACACCCGCAGGCGTTAATTCCATTTATGCTGAATGGAATCGTAACCGATGATGGCGCGCCAGAAGGGACACTGTCTTATCAATGGGAAGTCGTCAGCGCTCCGGAAGGCGGCAAGCTCACCTTTAATCATCCGAAAGCAAGCATTACACAGGCTACAGGTACGAAAGAGGGAACTTATACGGTTAAGCTTAGCGCAAGTGATGGAACACTGACTGGTTCCAGTCCGGTAACCTTTGAGCTGGCTTCTCCACCTGATAAACAGCCTCCAGCAATTGGCCAGGTGATTGCGGCTCAGGACGTTAGCAATAACAGTATCGTGGTATTGTCCGGGGAGGCTATTGCCGACCCTGTGCATGGTGAGGCAGAAGAACCACAGTTGAACTACACCTGGGTCGTGAAGCAACAGCCTGCGGGTTCAGCGGATATTTCTTTTGTAGATGGTGACAAGACATCGGCCTATGCGCGTGTAAGTAAGGCAGGCACTTACGTATTTACTTTCAGTGCAGTAGATGGAGACAAAGAAGCCAGCAAGGATGTAACTATCGAGATCAAGGAAGATACAGTTGATGTTTACCGGGCACTCAGTGCAGTGACCAAGAAGGATATTGCACCACAACTCCCTAGACAAATTTATATTCTGTCAGAGGACGGGTACATTCAGCAGGACATTACTTGGGATGTTATTGATCCAAGCAGCTATGCTAGTCCGGCTCAAGTTGAGATCAGAGGAAACGTCAATGGTAGTGCGCTGGAGGTTTGGGCTACTGTATATGTCGTGGATACAGGATTACAGAATGCGGCTCTGACAGCTAAAGCCTCTGCAAGCTTCTCTGGTGGAGACGGATATCCGGAAGCGATGAATAACGGTATTGAACCTAAGAGCTCAGCAGATTTTTCACCCAACCGCGGTGCCACCAACAGTGCATGGCATAACTGGGGAAGAGAAGGAGATCCGGCATGGGTGACGTATGAATGGGATCAGCCATTCCTGGCCGCCTCCATGGATGTATATGTATTTCAGGACAACGGCGGGAACTTCCGTCCGAAGGATATGCAACTTATGCTTCGCGGCGAAGATGGGAAATGGTACACCCCGCGGGACATAAAGGGACTGGGTAATGAACTTAATAAATACAATACAACTACCTTTGAGCCTCAATATATTACAGGTGTCCGTTTGGATATGAAGCCTTCCGTTAATGGCAGCGGTATTCTGGAATGGAAGGTAAATGGCTATACCGGCGCGGTAGATAAGTCAGAACTGATCAAGGTCTATAACTATGTAAATACATTAAATGCATCGAACTTTATAGATCCAGGCCTTGCTCCAATTGAAGCGGCGAAGACAGAAGCTTCTGCTGTAATCAAGAATATAAACGCCACAGACGGAGAAATAACCTTGGCGCTGGAAAAATTGTTGACGGATTTGCATCTGCTCAGTCCGAGAGACGGCAATATGGCCTTCCTCGCCAATGCTTCTTCCAGCTACACCTCTCCTTGGGAGAGCCTGGCGGCAGTGAATGACGGTAAGAAGGAAGGCAACAATATCCCGCACTGGGGAACCTGGGGACATGAAGGCGCAGAGGAGTGGGTGCAATATGAATGGCCGCAGGGTGCCACTATCCAGAGTTCGAATCTGGTGCTGTGGTCAGACGCAGGAGGGATCAAGCCACCTACCCAAGTGGTGTATTCTTACATCCCAGCGGATAGCGCTACCAATGAATGGGTAACCGCAGGAACGATTACGGAAGGAATCAATGTGGTTGAACATTCTCCGGCAGAATCCTCCAATCCGTATACGTTTGATCCGGCGCTGGAGGTAAAGGCGCTGCGGGTTACCTTGACCAAGCAATCAAGGGCGGGAGATAACGGTGTAGGCATATGGGAATGGGAAGTTCACCAGGCGGTATCTATGCCTGATCGTGAAGGTCCAGTAACACCAACCGGGGTGGCACCGTCCGTTCTCCATGGAGATGACGGCAAACTGATTGGTGTTACAAGCGAAATGGAGTATAAGCAGGAAGGCGCAGAAGAATATACTGCAATTGCAACAACTGAGGTTATAGGCCTCTCCGCTGGTAAATATTATGTCCGGTATATGAAGACCGATTCGCTGAATGCCAGCCTGGATAAGGAAGTTGTTATACCGGAAGGGCAGCCACAGGAGCAGGCTGCACCCGATGCGAGTGGGTGGGTAATTTCACACGCCAATCCGGATACCGAGACGAAAGGCAAAATTGAAGGTTTGAATGATACGATGGAATACCGGAAGCTTGGCGAAGAGGAATACGTGCTTGTTATAGGTACAACGATCAGTGATCTGCATCCCGGCAGTTATCAAATCCGGTACGCAGCCACAGACAACCTAAAGGCAAGTCCACCAGTAACAGTAGATATTCGCAATGAAGCCAAGGAAGACAGAGAGGGCCCAACAGCGGAAGCACTGATTATTACATCACCTACAGTGGCAGGCGGAAGTGATGGCAGAATCGAAAATGTGACTGCCGATATGGAGTACCGCAAGGCGGATCAGGGAGGTTATATGCCGATCAGTGGAACCAGCATTGAAGGTCTAGAGGCAGGTAGCTATGAGCTCCGGTACGCAGGAACGGATCTGAGCAATCCAAGCCCTACTATTCTAGTCATCGTCCCTGAAGGAATCAAACAGGAGCAGAATCCACCGTCCAGTGAAGAGGTCAAGGCTATAAATGTTAGTGCAGCGGGTGTTAAGGACGGTAAGATTACTGGTGTGAGTCCTGCTATGGAATATCGACAAGGGGGAGGAGAAGCTGTCAACTGGGAAGCGATCACAGGCACAGATATTTCAGGTCTTGGCAACGGAATCTACGAAGTGAGATATAAAGAAACGGCAACTCATTATGCGAGCCCATCCCTTACTGTCGTTATCAGCAATCCAGTTATCAATCCAGAACCGACGGAAACACCGCCGTCAACGGATTCACCTGTGTCAGTCACCGTACCTACTCCAACTCCGACTGTGACTCCTGAAAACATAAAAGTCGAAGGAGGAATAATTAAGATTTTGGCACCAAAGACGGATAGCAAAACCGGTATAGCTAAAGGAGCACCCATCCGGCAGGCAGACATTAATAAGGCTCTTGATCATGCGCAAGCGAATGGCAGCAATGTTAAAACGATTGTAGTGGAAATACCGAAAGCTGAGGGAGCGAGGTCCTATGCAGTTGAGCTTCCAGCAGTTGCACTAACCGCAGATCCTGGCAATATCAAGATAGAGATAAATACGGAATTTGGTACCATTACCGTGCCTTCTAATATGCTGAAGTATGTATCAGGTGCGAAGAGTGTGGAACTGGCAATAAGCCAGTTAGATCCTGCAAAGATTCATTCAGAAGTAAAATCTGTGACAACCGGCAAGCCTGTTATTGCATTTACGGTCCACTTAGATGGAGTAGAAATGGTAGCCCTGAATGCACCTGCTGAAATCAGAGTGCCATATACTCCTGATGTTGAAGAATTGGCTAATTCCAAATACCTTACCGTTTCGTATATGGCTGCAAACAGTACGTTTGTACAGCTACTGAATGGCAGATACGATAGCGATTTACAAGCCATGGTTTTTACAGCTGCAAATACAGGTGAATATACAGTTGTGTATACTAAGACGTATTTCAATGACGTTATTAAGGATTCATGGTATGCACCAGCTGTTGAAACAATGGCGTCCAAAGGATTCATCGAAGGGACATCAGCAACAAGCTTTAGTCCCGGCCGACAGGTCACAAGGGGTGAGTATCTAGCCTGGTTAGTAAAGACACTGGAGCTTAAAGCGGAGGTTAACACCACATTTGATGATGTTGAGCTAGAAGACCTTTATTATGAAGAAATCGGAATCGCCAAAGCACTCGGGATCGCCCTGGGCTCGAATGGCAGCTTCTATCCGGAAACGGAAATTACTAGACAAGATTTGGCTGTGCTGACCATGAGAGCTTTGCGGGCAGTGGAGAAAACCGAGCTGAATAGTACAGCAGAGGATCTCAAGAGATTTGCCGATGCCGTAAATGTAGCCAAGTACGCAATTGATGATATGGCTGCAATGGTTAAAATGGGTCTCATCAATGGGCGAAGCAATGCCATCTTAAGTCCTACTGGAATGACAACCAGAGCAGAAGCTACTCAGGTCCTGTATAAGATTTTCTTGCAATTATAATAAAATAAAACGATCTTGATCCTGTTTCTTATAGGGTCAAGATCGTTTTGTTTTTCAGGAAATGCTGTCTTTAACCGACAAAAAAAGTTTAATACATTGTTCAACTACTTTGAAAGCAACGATTTAATTATTGGCTCTATTTCAAGTGGTTCAGTTGTGGTCTCATATCTCCCGTGCACCTGACCGTTACGATCGATCAAAAACTTAGTGAAGTTCCACTTAATTCCGTCACCCATATATATATCAGGGTAATTCTCGTTCAGAAAATTCTTCATCCATTCCCCGCTGGCGGTTTCAGTATCGAAACCTTGAAATGGCGCTTGCGCTGTTAAAAACTGATAAATGGGATGGACGTTTTGGCCCCTAACTTCAATCTTTTCGAATAACGAAAACGTTAACTTAAACAGATTCTCACAATAAGCTTTCACTTCCGAATTGTCCCCAGGTTCCTTCTCATTAAACTGATTACACGGAAATGCGAGAATCTCCAAACCATCATGATGGTACTTTTCATACAACTGCTGAAGAGTCGTAAATTGGCGAGAATAGCTACATTTACTTGCTGTATTAACAACAAGTAAAACTTTCCCACGGAATCTTGCTAAATCAGCTGGTGTTCCATCTATGGTATGGATCTTCATATCATAAAAAGACATCTGAATCATCCTCCTAATATATTCAAATGGTTACATATCCATCTTAAGCTAAATAAACCCCATTGGAGAAATATATAATATCAATTACTTACATAGGTAAATCCTATATCGAAATATTTGATGTACTTGATTTCGTCTTCATTTAGGGGAACTTACGTTCTTTACATACGAGGTATATGAGGTTTATAATACTACTACTGGAACGGAAACGTAGATCTGTCTGCTTAATTGGAGGAGTATGTATGCCATATTGTAAAGTTAAGCATGCCAATATATATTACGAGGAAATGGGTACAGGTAAACCGATTATAATGATTCATGGTTTTTCACCAGACCATCGGTTAATGAGTGGGTGTATGGAACCTATTTTTGAAAAGATTCCCGGATGGCGTCGCATTATTTGGTTATACATAGTGATCGCGAGTTTATGGACACCTTAACTGAAGAGCAAATAAGTGATTTTAGCGCAAATCAAGTCGTTCTCAATGAATATAATTGGAAAAGGTATTCGGAAGAGATCGTTGCAGGTTGTGAGATCGCTGACTACGATTTTCTTAACGAGCGTCAAAAAAACTATGGATTTTCCACAAATGTAGATGAATTAGTTTTTGATAAACCAACAGTATTTACACTCGGGCGACAAGATGCAGTCGTTCGTTACAAAGACGCTTTTAGAATTTTAGACATTTACCCTAGAGCAACATTTGCTGTTCTAGATCGAGCTGGCCATAATCTTCAGATTGAACAGGCTCTATTATTTGATTCACTTATCTGTGAGTGGCTTGATAGAGTAACAGAGTTTGGATTTTAATTTTATGATATTCCATCATACTAAGAGGAAACGTTAGTGAAATGTAATAGGGATCGTTGCAGAAATGCTACCGATCCTTTTTTTGTATACCTTTAGGGACAGAAAAAGAGAGCATTGATCATGCTCTCTTTCATATAAACACTACTATTTGCATTTCGCTCCGAGATCTATCTTATCTACCATTAAAAAAAAGAGTTTCAATCTCTAGCTTTCTTTATCGTCATTTTATACTCTGAGATATACAGATCTAAACATAGGAATCATCAATTGTTTGGACTTATCATTAATTTGATTTAATTGTCGAGCTATTTCGGATTCGTTAAAAACCGTCTGTTTCTCATACCATTCATATGTTCCGTGTTCTGTATATATCGTACCAATAAATCTGAATTTATCGGGATCTAAACAAATTTGATTGCGGTATCTTTCCTGAACTCATTACTGCTACAAAGACATTGAAAAGTGTATGTTTTAACATATTATTCCCTCCTTAGCTTATGTTCTTCTTTTATTAAAAACGATTGTAAACGCAGCAGAATGGAAAAAAACCAATAGAACTGCTGCCTAAATATAAGGGGTTTATGAACAAAAGCATCAAACTGATTACTAAACGTTCCGATGTATATTGATGAAAGCTGAAGAAGGGATCGTGCAGAAATCCATACAATCCCTTTTGTATACCTTTTAAGACAGTAACAAACGTAAAAATTATATTAGACTGTCATTAAGTTAACGGGCAGATTAGCACAACTAAAATAAGATAAGTAGATTTCGTCTGCTATAATACCTACATCGACTATGAATGGAAGGGGATTGAGCAATCAATGCTTTTAGAAGAGGAAGCTCCCACATTATTGAGGGAGGTTTACTAGTTGAAAACTTCAAATTGAGACGGAAGAGAAAACATAAGAGCAGGTTAGATGAATTACGGAGGAATGAAGATGTATTTAGATAAATTCATATTGCCTATAGATGAAGAATCCTCATTGATAGAACAAAGAATGGCATACAATGGCGGTAGGTTTGGATATGTCGACGAAACTTACCCATGTGGCATTTTCTCAAAAAATCGGTTTTCCGAATTGAGCTTTTCAAAAATCACAATTTTATATGGAGGAAACGGCTCGGGGAAAAGCACACTTCTAAATCTCATAGCGAATAAATTGGAACTAAATCGTATTGCTCCATTCAATTCAAGTGAATTGTTCAGTTCATATGTTGAACATTGTAAATTTGAACTTGGAATTGACGACGAGGGATTTAAACATCGAATTCCAAATGGAAGCAGGATAGTCACAAGTGACGATATTTTTGATTATATGCTTACAGTCCGCACAAACAACGATGAAATCGTGGATAGCACAGAAGATATAAGATCGGAATGGGGAAATCTGAAATTCGGCAATACAGTGAAAATGAATAGTATGGATGATTATGAAGCATTGAGGTTACAGGTGCTCTCAAGAAAAAAATCAATTTCACGCAGGGAGTTTATTCGCAGAGTCGCCGGCACCGAAATTAAACTGAACAGCAATGGGGAGACCGCCCTGAGTTATTTTAATTCCAAATTTAAAAATGACACATTATATTGTTTGGATGAACCGGAGAACAGTCTATCTCCTAAAATGCAGCTTGAACTTGTCAAAATGATAGAGGAAATGGCTCACTATTGCGGATGTCAATTTATCATTGCAACGCACTCACCGTTTTTACTGGCGATGGACTTTACAAAAATATATGATTTAGAAGCTAATCCAGTCGACATAAAGCAATGGTGGGAATTAGAAAACCCAAAAGTGTACTTTGATTTTTTCGATAAGCATAAAGGGCTGTTTCTACACAATAAGTAGAGAAACAAGATTTGAACAAAATTATATCCACCGCGTATATTAAAAAAAATTGAGCTTATTTATTTATCGCTGATTACGCTAACGGGAAACGTTAGTCGAAAACATCATGGAGCAGTTAACCGGCGGGTAGCTGCTGTTTTCAACTAGCGGACTGATAATAGGGATCGTTGCATAAATGCGCGGAACTGTTTTTTCTGAATAGAATCTAACTATTATATTGAAAAATGAGAGGAGCATTAATAATGAAAAAGAAGAATACGATTGTTGCAGCGCTTTCTACGTTTAATCTCCAACATGCACTCTTGCCCTACAAGCAACCATGCCAGAAAATAGAATCGTCTGTCTTGAAATATATAGAGTCTGTTTCTATGAAGCCGTGTCCAGCCCTAACCTCAAATAACTTACTAGTGCCCTTGATCATCTCATAAACCTGATCAATTCGCCTAAGATTGGCCGATTCATTTTCTTCCAGCTCCTTGGCTTTACGCCATAAATACTTATTAAAGAGCATCAGATCCGCGCAGTGGATTTCTATACCTTGTTTTTCCATAACAGTCCAATATAGTTCTACATCTGATCTATCCTCCTGCCAATAGGCTTCTATGATAGGCTAAATCGATCTGAAAGGCTATTTAGGTATACAAAAAAGGATCATCAGCATTTCTGCTACGATCCTTATTGTCAGCCCGCTAGTTGAAATCAGCAGCTGATCACTTTGATGCCTTCTTAAGTTTTATTAAGCTAACGTTTTCCGTTAGCTTAATAAGGCTACGTTAGCTAGGAATCACTTTTTACAAAGTAAATGCCGTAATAAAAAATCTGTATCGTATCAGCACTTACAACATCTAAATTATCAACAGTTTCCTCATCAGAAATGGAGAAGTCCTTTTTTCTTGGCTACCTTATTAAAAGTTCCGAAAGAATTAATTATACTGTCGAGATCTTCTAGCTAATTATCCGTATACTTCCATTCGTGAATCGGCGTACCTTTAGTAACTTCACCTGTAACTGTGTTGATCTCTAAAGGTTCTACTAAAACCTTCCATCCATTTTCGCTTTTGAAAACTTTATATGGGAGTGGTGGTGACTGTTTGTACCCTTGTCCTGCATATTTTTGAACCACATAAAGTTGAACTTCATTACCGTTGATTTGTGTACTTTCTACAATCTCATACCCAGAAGTAGGATTGATTTTCAAATCCTTTACATATCCTCCTTCACGACTTTTCTCATCTAAATAGTTTGTATCTTTTGAATAGAACATCATTCCCTCTGCATCCTTAGCAATGTAAGCATCGAAGTACTCAGTTGCTGCCTCCATCGGAGTTTGGGCAATAACTCTTTCCGCAGTTGTAGTCGTCGCTACTAAAATAGAACCAGCAACAATTCCAGCAAGTAAAAGCGGTACTAATTTTTTGACCTTCATAGACTGAGACTCCTTTTTGATGTTAAATTCCCTAACTAAAGAGTTGGCAATGCTAATCATATTTTTCTTTAAGTCTACTAAATATAACGGAGTAGATTACTAGAAAGTTGGAGATAGTTAGGAAGTTTTTTATTGTCCGCAAAGGTATACCTTTAGGGACAGTATCAAACGGAAAAATTATATTAGACGGATGACATCATTAAGCTAAAGTGCAGGATAGCATAATTCCTTATCTTAGCAACCTTCCCCCATATTCGAACGTCGATAACTCATGAAAAGGGGGATTATTATGAAAAAAATATTAATTACATTGATAGCCATTTGCCTCATTCTAACTGGATGCTTCTCTGGTCAAACGGGAAATGAGCAAGTGAATGTGAATGATAAAGAGAAGAAACTTGCGACGGAAAACGAAAATAATCTTACTTTGGATAAAGTGACAGCCGCTTTAAAAACTGAGGGAATTGAAATGTTTAAAGAGGAACCGAATAATAATTGGGTATTAAATAACGTTAACGCCAACAGGTTTTCTGTATCCCGACCAAATGTAAAAGAAGTTTATAAAGAGTACATTTCAGTATACATTTTTAGTTCAGAGGCAGCTCGAAAAGAAGGCCTTAATGATTTCAATCATCAAAAAGAAAAGTATGATATGCAAATACCAAACATCTATGAATACAAAAATGTTCTTATTCTGTATTGGCATCATGAAAACGCAGACAATTCGAAGAATGCGAAATTTAACAAACAAATTGAAATGGCAATTCAAAAGATGTAAGTTTAGGGGTTCGACATTAAGCTACGAGAAGCGGTAGTTTAGTGAAAAAAAGAATCAACGTGATTACCTGCGGTTTACAACTAACGGGTGGACAATTGGGATCGTTGCAGAATTGCTATCGATCCTTTTTTTATATACCTTTAGGGATATTGGATAGTAAAGTAATTTGGCATTTACTTGGAGTGGATGGATTTGATTTGATACCAATTGGTGGGATGTATCCAGCCATTTTAGATTATGATATTGTGGATGCTAAAAATACAAAATTGGCATGTGCAAAATCTAAGGCAGCCCTGCGCGAGAATATTCATGAGACTGCCTAGATTTGTGAGGTTACAGGCTATAATTGATGCCTTCACCAGCGCCTGTGCGGGCGTTGATGTAGACGCGAGAAACGCCTTCGATCCCTGTGACGGGAAATGCATATACGAGCTTGTCGTTGTGGATTTCCAGTTTTGGCTTACCGGAAACCTTTACTATTGAGCTAAGCTTCATGGAAGCTTGCTCCATTGTCAGCTTCGGGTGAAGCTGGAAGGTTTTATTATAATGGGAGAAATAACGATACGCATCAAAGCTCTTCAACGCACCAGTACGAGAATCAAATTGCCATACAACTTTCATCTGCGGAATGGGAACGTACTCCCGAACCGGAATATACGTGAGATAAATGGAGGTATCATTTAAGTTTTTCGCTACTAATGCAATACTTTCGTCAGACCAACGCGACATCCAGTTGTCGGCAACCGCGACAGCTTGCTTGAAGTCCATAGATTGCTTTACAGCTGCTTCATTAGAGATCGAGCCGTTGCTTGTTACTTGGAGCACGTGTCCGCTTTTACTCAGCGTTGCAGTATAGGAGCTGGTTGATTTCCCATTGGAGTCCGATAAATTGAAATCCATAACTTCTCCGTACTGGGGGCTACTCCCGCCAGAGGACATGTGGACGATTTGCTTACCTACGCCCTTATTCCATGCCTCGCCCATGAAAATTTTCGCTTTGGCTGCAAGCTCTGTTGCCTTATAAGTGGTTTCACCAGCGAACACGGTTCCAGGCTTCGGAGGTATGTAAGGATTCTGGTTGTACAGGAATTCGTTAAAAGCTTTATTGCCATACGTAGAGACTGAGTCGAGTTGAGACAAAGCCTCTTCCATTTCGGTCGAGACCTGTTGTACATCTGATATAGAGGAATAAACAGCTTTATGTCTCATCTGCTCGAGATACGGCAGAGCGGTCTTTGCAAACTTTCTCAGACGCTCAATTTGTTCTAATTGATCCGCGTTGAGCGAGATTTCCTTTTCGCTGGCAGGATAAGCCAAATAACGGCTGGCGTCCGTGATAAACGACTCAAATGACCCCATTTGAAAGTTCATTGTAACGGATCCGATTCTTACATATTGCAAGATATAATTGGCGTTTTCAATCGCAGATTGAAGTGCTGCTTGCCGATCTGTAATTGAAGATGCTGCAAGGGACTCCGCAAGCGCATAGTCAAATCCACGCAAGTAGATCGACTGCATATGCGACCAGTATTGCGTATTGCTCTGTTGCTGCTGCTCAATTTGTCGTTTACTCTGATGCTCTGTAAAGCTGAAATACGCGCCCGCTAATGTCGTCACGCAAAGCAGACTAATGATGGATTTACTGAGAACGTTCATGTTAATTAAAACTCCTGTCTTTGTCTTCATAATGCTTATAAACTTTAACAAAGATGAGAACACAGTTTAATGAGTAAATTTTACCAATACAAATCGCTAGTCTAACGAACCGTGTTTTAAACACTTAGGAGGAACTATGAATCAGAAAGAATTTGAATCTGTCATCAATTTGCCTGCAAATATTCGTTATGAATACTTCATTAAAAAAGTTGTAGATTCAGAAGAAGTGTGGGGTCTCTATGAGAATGGGTGGTCAGTTACTGAAGATGATAAAGGTAATAAATTAGTTCCATTCTGGCCTAAGAAAGAATTTGCTGAATACTGTGCAAGTGATGATTGGGGAATTTATTCAACTAAGAGGATAAATTTAACCGAGTTTATTAACGAGTTTTTACCTAATTTTAAAAAAGAGGGTTTTCTACCTTCGATATTTTTCAATAATGCTGATTCTGCTTTATTAGATGTTGATATACTTATTGAGGATTTAAAAACAGAACTTGAAAAATACTAACCATAATTCTAAATGAAGAAATGATAAGGTGATAGGGATGAGAAGACTTGAGTCTGGAATGTCAGTAGACTGCGAATGGTTTACTGATATTGTCAGGTATGAACACGAAACGATAAGTGGATCGACCATAATAAACTCGAATGTTGGCTCACCGATATTTTGGAGCTGTAACCTGCATCATCTAGTATTTGATACCTGCGATCTTACGAATGCGAAATTTTTTGCCGGTAGTACGATTGATCATTGTACATTTATTCGTTCCGACTTGCGCTCAGTTGGTATTGCCCAAGACGAAGCTATTTTCACCAATTGCGAATTTTCCTCCTGCGATATGAGAGGCATGACATTGGAGAATGCTACGTTTATCGACTGTACTTTTGTTAAATGTAGATTCAATGACCGGATTTTACAAGTGGCAAAAATCATCAATTGTTCCTTTGCCGGTAAGCTAGTGGATATCACGTTTGAGGGAAATGGCAGACAAAAGCTAATCGCCAATTTTGAAAACTGTATCCTTGATGGTGTTCGTTATGTGGGCTGTGACCTGACACAATGTACTCCGCCAAAATCCAAAAACCATCTGTATGTTGAACAGGTATCTGCACGTGTGAATAATGCTTTGACGAAGATTGAGGATGACAATAATCTATCCGACGATGATCGGAAGGTACTGGTACGTAGTCTGCGCAAGCTTGAGCAGATGGAACAATATATTTTCAACACGGTACATATGAAGAAAATATATGGTGATGTTTTTGTTGAGCGATTTTTCGCTAGTCTGGAATGTAACAATGCGTAAACCCCAAAAATAGAAATTATTTGCGATAGTGCCGGAAGAAGTGATGATTTGAAAGGAGTTCGCTAGAGAACATACTCTCACAGATTACTGCATGGTAGTTGAATAGTGTATTTTTTAAAATTGAACAGCATACTACTTTGAAAAGAAGGAGCACCAGCCGTCGTAACTCTGCTGATGCTCTATTTTCATCCGCACATAATCCACATCCACCTTGGCTTTATCTGGTAAGAGAATACGTAACAGTAGAGCACCCAACTTGGTGCTTTTTCTTTTGCCGATCATCTGCCGGAATGTGAGCCATTCTAAGCTTCATAACATAAGAGCATCCGATTGCAGGCTGGATAAGCTCATATTGTTCCCTTTACCGATTAGATGGCTCCCCTACCTTGTTGGCTCGGCATAAGCACGAATCTCAATAAGCTCCGCATATCTGGTGCCATGAGTGGCCTCAATGGTCACCCTAAGCGCTTGTGCATGCACAGGTACATCCAGAGAATGGATGACTTTTCTTCTGCGGTTTTCCTTTACACATACGATTTCGATCCACTCGCCAGACTGAGCCAAAACCTCGACTTGATAATCGCTTATAAGTTCGGGCATGACACGGAATGTCGTGTGATGGTGATGCAAATTGACGAGATCCTCGTTCACATCATCATTGAACGTCAAGTGCACTTCAGCCAAGGTTTGTGGGTCTTCCCACGTCAATTGCACCCATTCTGGCGTGCCTGACTTCATCGGCTGTGACATCCACTGCTGTGGCCCGCCGAAAGGACGATGATAACCGTTTATCGTATGATTCGCCGAGTAAGCATCACTCATTGAGAGCGTACGACAACAGAATGGCCGACGTGCCAGCCCTTGCATGGACCATAATACGACAGGTTGATCCGTGGCGTGATCCTCCAGATTTTTGGACACGTGATTTTCTTCTGTTTTGAAAAAAATAAGTACACCACTGTGTGCTTCCGTCGAATGGTGGAGTGAGATGGATGTATTAGCCCGGAAGATAATAAATGAATTCTGCGGTTCTTCCGGTCGCCATTCGAGTGGAAGCTTCACCCACTGAGCGCTTCCCGTTGTAACGTTAACGGTCACCGTAACTTGTAACGTATGCGGGACGTAATTTTCCTTACGCCCCGTATCCCACAGCTCTACCGTTAGTTCGGTATCGCTGGATGCATCCAGCAGCAGCTCTAGGCCGCTTAGCATTGGATGCACAGGTAGCAGCAGAGCGGCATCCGTATCCAGCTGGTACGTCTCGCCAGGCTGCTCAAGAGCAATGCCCGTCAGCGTGCTGGAGGCTGTAGCCCTGGCACGCCGAGCCAGATCCAGCTCATCATTGCTTCGCACGCCGATGATGGAAGCGTCCTGCCGCAGCAATGTCTGCTGCAGCACCGCAAGATGCCTCGCGTACAGTTCGCGCGGCGACACATTCATAGTCGCGCACAGCGCCGCGCCCGTACCTGCGGCTTCGCCGATGACCGCGCATGTAGCCATAACGCGGGTCGTGCCGAAGGCGACATGCGATGCGCTGATGTCGCGTCCAGCCATGAGCATATTCCGTACATTCACGGAATAAAGCGAGCGGAACGGCACGTGATACACGCCATCGGCATGCATATGCTTCGAGCCGCTCGCTTCGGCGTACATGCCCTCAGGGGGATGCAGGTCGATAGACCAGCCGCCAAAAGCAACGGCATCTGGGAATTCCCGCTGACTGATAATATCGTTCTGGGTGAGTACATAGTCCCCCGTGAAACGTCGGTACTCTCTTTTGCCAGGCAGAGAACCGATCCACTCCAGCGTCATATGCTCTGCATCGAACTTGCCGGAATTCTTGATATAGTCCCAGATGCCGTAGATCACAGCCCACAGTTCATCACGGATCAGCTCGTTATCATGTACGGTGTCATGTTCACCACCCCATTCAATCCACCAGTAATGACAACCGGAATCCCCGCTGCGAATGACCCGGCGAATCGGAATGCTGGTCTGCGTGATATCCTTGGCAAAAGAGGGCGGGATATAACGGACAGGTGCACCAGTATCCTTGGTATAGAAGAGAAGTGTGCTGCCCAGCGTGATCTGATCGGCCACCTCCGGTGCCCATTCTTCACCATATTCGCTGCGGGCTTCCCGACCTAACGCAAACTTGGCTCCAGCTAAGAAGCCCACCAATCCATCCCCCGTACAGTCAAGATAGATCTTACTTTCGAATCGGATTTTGCGCTCAGATCCCATCATCCAACCGGTAACGGAGGTGATCATACGCCCATCTCCATCTCCTGTAGCCTCCACTTCATGGACATCGGTATTCAGGTACAGACGGATGTTGGATTCTGCTCGAACGGCTTCCAGAATGATTAAGTCCCAGAGATAAGGATTACCCTCCGGATTGCGATACTGATTCTCTACAAACAGTTCGCCCATGATGCCAGTCTCGCGGGCATAGCGGTTAATGCCGTGTGCTGTGGCGCCACAGACCCATACGCGTACCTCGCTGCTGGAATTGCCGCCGAGTACGGGACGATTCTGCACTAGCGCGACCTGTTGGCCGAGTCGTGCCGCAGATATAGCTGCGCATACACCAGCAAGCCCGCCCCCGATGACGGTGATATCCGGTTTAACAAGTTCGTGCTTCATAAGAACACCTCTCTCTTGGAATATGGAGGAACCTAAGCTCGTAATTCATATCTATAATTTCATATTAGTTCTATATATTTACTTTTCAAATACACTATATTATCATCGAGCATATACTTTATTTCATATTAAAGGCAGGTGTATCATGGACCTCCTGAATCACATCTACTGGAAGAAGAAAGCTGAGTTTGCCTTGGCAGAGGATATCTACGACGCTTGGGTAGTCTTTGCCGTGGAAGAGGGCGTATTTCGTTATGAGATTGGGGGGCAGACGGGAGAGGCGGGTTTCGCTGATCTGGTGTTATGTCCACCCCGCGTGCTTTTTCGCAGAGAGACGGTAACCCCGCTGACGTTTCACTATATACAGTTTCGTTCTAACTCCCTAGAGGATGAAAACCTGCTGCCGCCGGTCGGAAAATCCCTGATTAATGATACAAAACGTCTGGCTTCAACGTATGCTTATCTGCGTCAGGCGAGTGAAGACAATGATGGGGATTCGGCAAAGTGGAAAACTCATTTAATGATGGATTTGTGGCAGTTGTATCAGTGGGAGAGCAGACAGAACAGGTTGATGCAACGAAAGTTCACAGAAGACGCTCTGATGGCTGAAGCGGCGGTTCTGCTCGAGGATTGGGCAGGGGAGGCCGTCAGTCTCCGAACATTGGCAGAGTACTTGGCTTTGAGTCCAGTCCAGCTAACCCGGCGTTTTCGTGATGCCTTTCAAGAAACACCTTCCGATTATCTGAAAGCGATTCGTCTCAAAAAGGCTAGGGACTTACTGGCCGATAGTGGCCTGACCCTTACCCAGATCGCGGAAAGATGTGGATATGAGAACGGATTTTATCTGAGTCGGGTGTTCTCGTCCACCATGGGGATCAGCCCTTCGGAATACCGGAAACGACATCAGGTTTAAGAAAAGGTTCCACCTCTTTCTTTTTCTTGCTTGTACGATAGAACATATCTATGCATTTCATTTCGATGCAGGCAAGGGAGTATCACAAATTCATGCAAATCATTCGACTCCGGTTATAAAGGGTAGGCAGGTGCTATAATGGGTTCATTAATTGTAGGGGAGCGAATACAAAGGTATGAAGAAACCACACTGGCAGAGCTTATTGCCACAGCGGCTGAGGTACCGACTGTTCGGCGCTTTTGTGGTGTTGATTCTCTTGCCGTTCAGTGCGTTGAATGTCTACAACTATCAGCAGATTGAATCGCTGGTCGAGCAGAAAATCAGCGAACAGAGTCATGAGCAGCTGGTACAGATGTACCGTTCTTTGGAGGATCAGATGAGCATTGCTTTCAAAACGCTCATTTTTCTGGAACAGGATTCTGCGGTAAGAAGTGTGCTAACCTCTCCAGACAGTCGTACGCCGCTTGAGAACAAGTCGCTCGTGGAAGAGAAGTTCAAGATGATCAACAACAGTTTCTTTCTATATAATCCTTCAGTCTACTTTACCTTGCTGGATTTTCATGAGAGCGTTTACACTTCGTATTTACCCCAAAAAGCACTGTCTTATGACCCTCACTTAGAGCAATTCAGCAAGCGTCTAGGCGAGATCCCCCTGGTAAAGGGTGGTACTGTTTCGACGCTGTTCCAGCCAGAAGAACTCTTCTATCGCTGGGATGCCAGGGATATCAATTATGTACTGCGTGAGTTATCCTCTAGCCCGTACCTTTTGTCATTGTATGCGTACATGAAAGATAGCGGCGGCAAACGATACGGGTTGGCTCGAATTAGCATTGATTATTCATACTGGTTTCAAACCATGTTGAAAGACTCGCAGAATAGCCAAGAGTATTATCTTATTACGGGTAGTGGAGAGACCATTGCCCGTTCATCCAGAACGGTTGCACTCTCCCCGGAGGTCACGCGTGAAATAGCCCTCCATCCGGCAGAAGCTTATCTGACCGATCCAGCTTCGGATACGCTGATTAACTATGTGTATATCGAATCACTGGACTGGTATATGGTGAACCGCATTCCGCTTTCGATCCTCTTTACAGAGATATCCGAACTCAAAAAACGTTACTTTCTGACCTTTTTCGGGTTTACAGGGGCATTTGTATTGATGGCTTTTATGATCTCGGCGAAGTTCACGCGTCCCTTGTCGCATCTGCAGGATCAGATAAGGGAGGTTGTTCGCAAAAACCTCAAGATTCGTATTCCCGAGGGTCGCAGCCGTGGTGAAGTACTTGAACTGACACGAACCTTCAATACGATGCTGGACGATGCTAATCAGATGATTGCCAGACTCAAGGCAGAGGAACGGCAAAAAGAAGCGGTTCATTTTCATATGCTCTTGGCTCAGATGAATCCACATTTTCTCCTGAATACATTAAATACAATGAAATGGAGTGCGATCCGCAGCGGGAATGAGCAGATCTCCGAGATGTGTGTCTCCTTGGGCAAATTACTGGAGGTTAGCCTGAATTCACAGGTTGAATTGGTGTACCTGAAGGACGAGATTGAATTGGTTCAAGCCTATCTTCATATCCAACTGACTCGTTACCGGGATAGCTTCGAGGTGACTTGTGAATTTGATGACAATCTGGAGTATGCGTTAGTACCCAAACTGAGCTTGCAGCCACTAGTGGAGAATGCGATCCACCATGGTGTCGGGCCACTGGAGCATCAGGGTCAGATCCGTATCAGAATTTATAGGCAAGACATAGCAACACTGGTACTGGAGGTGGCAGACAACGGAATCGGCATAGAGGAATCTGGGCGCATGCAGGTAACCCGGACCCGTCCAGGAATTGGCCTGTCTAATCTCAGGGAACGTTTGCGGTTATTGTTCAAAGGTCAAAGTGAATTTGAAGTAATCGATACCAAGCCTGGGACATTAGTTAGGTTTAGCATTCCTTTTTTATTGTCGACGCCTTATGTACAGAATCGCTCTGACTAGACGACTGGAGAGGGGAATCTGGAATGTGGAAAGTACTGCTTGTAGAGGATGAGGTTTTCGTGAGAGAGTCGGTGCGAGAGATTATTTCCTGGGAAGAGTTGGGCTACACGGTGATCGGAGAGTCTGGGAATGGAACTGAAGCGCTGGCGATGATCATACAGGACACACCGGATCTGGTACTGACCGATATTGTCATGCCGGGCATGGACGGTCTAGAACTACTTAAACAGACCCGTCAAGCCGGGTTGAAAACCAAATTTGTTATGCTCACTTGTATGGGAGAGTTCGAATATGTGCGCCGAGCGATGGAATATGGGGCTTCGAATTATATTCTCAAACTGTCGATGAGTGTGGATTCATTACGCGATACACTGCGCAAAGTGAGTGCAGAACTTGGTACTTCGGCGGAAGAACGAATGGAGGAAGGCCATCAGGAAGTGTCATCTCCTACTCCACTAATCACATCAACGTCTGCTTCTCTTACGATCTCTCCTGATTCCCTTTCTGAGACTGATCTTCCGTTCATACCTGTTCGTGAGCCGGTGGTGAAGCATCCTGAAATTAGCAAGATTATTGAGTATATCGGTCAGCATTATGACCAGGACATTACCGTCAAATCCATGTCACGATATGTGATGATGGGGGAGAATTATGTCAGTGCTTTGTTTAAAAAGAAAACGGGTCATACCCTGATTCATTATCTTCATGGGGTGAGGATGGAGAAAGCAGCTGAATACCTGAGGGAGACGAATCTTCCCGTACAGGAGATTGGTTACCGGGTGGGATTCGGAAGCGATAATTATTTTATCAAAATATTCAAGCGTTGGACCGGTTGCACACCCAGCCAGTATCGCCACCGCTCGTGACTCACAAGATGAGTAGAAGGAATATGTGTACCGAGTGCTCAAGCAAGAGGCGATAAATCCGTATTTTTGTTCAATTCGAATCATGGATATGTATCTTATGAAGTCCGCAAGGTCCCTGCTACGATGTAACGGAAGGTACATTCACTTCAATTCAGGGAGGTCATGTGACCAGATGAGAGCCAAAAAAGGATTAACCGGATTGATCGTAGGCGTGCTAATTTTGGGCTTGCTTGCCGGTTGCGTAGGTAAAAGTGAGACGAACGGTGGAGATAACGGAGGCGGATCTGCCGCAGGAAAGGTGAAGCTGACCATGTGGGGCGCGGTGCCGCCTGAGAATGGCCCGCAGGAAGTGGTAGACACCTGGAATGCAGCGAATCCCGACATTCAGGTGGAATATGTGCGGTTTGTCAATGACGATGATGGCAACTTGAAGCTGGATACGGCATTGTCCACGGGGCAGAACGTTGACCTGTATGTCAACTATACCCTTACGAATCTCGATAAACGTATCAAGGGCGGGACAGCACTGGATCTAGGCGAGTTCACCGACTACAACATTGATGAGAAAATGGGAGAAGATGCAGCCTCCTGGAAAGTAGATGGAAAATATTATGGGATGCCGACCAAGAAAAATGCAGCTTTCTTCGCTTTAAATATGAAAGCGCTTGATCAAGCGGGACTGAGCGTACCCACAGCCTGGACTTGGGATGAAGTCCGTGACTATGCGCTTAAGCTGAAATCTTCTGGTTTCAAGTATGGATTGGTACAGCATACCGCTTCTTATGTAGACCCGCTCGATTCTGTGCTAGTGAAGAATGGCTATGTCAAGGCAGACGGCACTTCCAACCTTGATGATCCATTGGTCACCAAATGGCTCGAGACGTTGAACGGAATGATGAAGGAGGATGCAACTACGCCGCCACTCGGTGAGCAATTGACTTCCAAAATGCCAGTGGAGAACATGTTCCTTGGCGGCGAATCTGCCATGATTAACATTGGCGAATGGCTGATCCGCACTTCGAACAATATGACCGAGTTCCCTCGAGATTGGAAAATCGCCTTTGCACCTGTACCGAGACTGGTTGCACAGGAAGCGGATATGGTGAAAAGCGGAGGTTTGGGTGACTTGATCGCCATCAATTCCAAGTCGAAAAATAAAGAAGCCGCATGGGAGTTCCTGAAATGGTATGCTGATGGGGGAATGATGCCGATGGCTGCTGGTGGACGTCTGCCTTCCTCGAATGCGGTTGATCAACAGACTGCCATTAATCATCTGCTCGGTGATTATGCCGAGTCTTATGACAAAGAGTCACTGGAATTCGTGTTATATGGCGACGAGACACCTACGTTTGTCCGCAGCATTGCACAAGAAGTGGTCGATCTGCGTGCACAGGAGTATGAAAAGTACTTCCTTGGTAACCAAACTGCCGAAGTTACTGTCCAGAACATGGTTAAACGCCATAATGATTGGTTGAAGCAGAACCAATAGAATGCAAATGCACTTAGAGCAAGAGCCGTCCTCGCGTGAGGCGGCTTTTTTTGTGGAAATAATTTGTTTGGCATACCAATTAACTTGTGTTCTGTACATAGACCTCAATGAATTCGTCCAAGTCGTTGGTGCCAATAGAACAATTTCATGTTATTTCCCTCTCGGAAAATAAGGTCGAAATACATATATCTGTGATATCAGGACCATGGTTATGTTCCTTAAATGCTGCAGGACATCTTGTTATGCTTGAGTCAAGAGAAATGCAGAACAGATGTTAAGGAGTGGAAAGCATATGCATAAATCCTGGATGAAACGGCAGAGCAGGCTCGGGTATCTGTTTATTGGGCCTAATATGATTGGCGTGCTGTTGTTTTTTATTATACCGGCTATCTATTCGTTCTATCTCATGTTCACCGATTACAAATTCATGAACCCGGAGACCCATTTTGTAGGACTGGATAACATCCGGCGAATGTTGAATGATGAACTGTTTGGCGTGGCGTTGCGAAACACATTTATATTCCTTTTAGCTGTTCCGATATCAATGGGTTTGGCATTTATCGTGGCGGTAGCGTTGAACAAGTCTGTGTACTGGCAAAAAACACTGCGTGCGCTTTATTTCATGCCCTACATCACCAGCGGTGTAGCCATCGCCTTTGTCTGGATGCTGCTGTTCCAGCCGACGTCGGGACCCATTAACGGCTTCTTGCGGGGGATCGGTATTACGAATCCACCGGGTTGGTTATCGACAACCGAATGGTCGATGTATGCGATTGATATCATCTGGATCTGGTTCATGTTGGGTTACAACATGATTATATATCTGGCAGCTTTGCAGGAAATTCCGGAGGAATTGATTGAGGCAGCCCGTATAGATGGTGCCCGCCCATGGCAGACGATACGCCGAGTCATATGGCCGCTTGTTAGCCCAACAACGTTTTTACTGTTGATTACAGGACTGATCATGACCATCAAGAACTTTGGCATCATTCAGGCTATTACTCAGGGTGGACCCGGAAACAGTACAACGGTATTATCACTCTTTATCTATCAAAATGCATTTCGATATTACGAGATGGGATATGCCGCCGCTATTAGCTGGGCACTCTTTGCCATCATCATGATCTTCACCGTGTTACAGTGGCTCGGCCAGAAACGTTGGGTTCATTATTAAGGAGAGGAGGGATCATCATGGAGAAACCAAGTGCCGCGAACGCGCAGCCCACAGCTCCGCATTCACCTAAGATTCGTATGGAGTCTTTGACCCGGGTTTGGAGGATTCTACTGACACTGTTGATGTCCAGTTTTGCCTTGCTGATGATTATGCCGTTCATCTGGATGATCAGTACGTCTTTCAAATCTGCTGCGGACGTCTTCACCTATCCGATCCAATGGATACCCTCCAGCCTCAACTGGGAGCATCATATCAAGGTCTGGAGCGGGGTAGATACCTTTGCAACATATTATCTGAACTCGTTAAAAATATCGCTAATTAGCACCATTGGAGCTGTATTTCTCTCGGCTTTTGCAGCCTACGGCTTCGCACGGATACAATTCAAAGGTCGGGAGACACTGTTCCTGATCTATCTCTCAATGATGATGGTGCCGCCGCAGGTACTCTTTGTGCCTAAGTTCCTGATGTTTGAATGGGTGGGGATATATAATACCCATTGGGCCTTGATCCTGCCCGGATTGTTCACTATCTTTGGTGTATTTATGTTGCGGCAGTTCTTCCTTTCGGTCCCTTCAGAGATTTCAGAAGCTGCGTTCATCGACGGTGCCGGTCACCTGCGTATATTCTTCAGGTTAATTCTGCCTCTGGCGAAGCCTGCGCTAGCTACACTAGCGATCATCGATTTCTCATGGCATTGGAATGATTATGAGAATGCGCTCGTGTTTCTGATCGACAAAGACCTATACACCGTGCCACTCGGACTACAGAACTTTATTCTGGAGAATAATGTGGACTACAATGGTATGATGGCGGCTGCCACGGCAGGCATTATTCCAATGATTATCGTATTCCTAGTGGGTCAGCGTTATATCATCCAGGGCGTGGCTGGAAGCTCCGTAAAAGGTTAAAGCTAATATCACTGAGGTGTAATATTAATGCACCCTTTTGCTGAGCAAGGTGATTCTCGCGGTTAGACGGATGACTTATTGTTGAGCTAACGGAGGACGGAGAGAATCTTAATTTGTAGTGGAGGTAAAATATGGATTGCAATTTACGGAAGGAGACGGTGTTTGAGACGATACCTATACGTAACGATACCATAGCGGCGGGTCGTCGTCATACCGTTGGTCTTAAATCTGATGGAACGGTAACGGCAGTGGGTGATAATAAATACGGTCAATGTAATGTAAACGATTGGTGCCATATCGTCGCAGTCGTTGCTGGTAATGTACATATGGCGACAAACACGGGAAATGCACATACCGTTGGTCTTATATCCGATGGGACTGTAACGGCCGTAGGTTGGAATAAGCATGACCAGTGCAATGTTAGCAATTGGAGCGATATTGTAACAGTTGCGGCAGGTTGGTGCCGTACTATCGGGGTAAAATCAGATGGGTTGGTGGTTGCTGTGGGTCGAAATAATGAAGGTGAATGTAACGTAAGCAGCTGGCGTGATATTGTAGCAGTCACGGCGGGTGACTGGCATACAGTAGGGCTAAAAGTAGATGGCACGGTAACAGCGGTTGGTAACAATAAGTATCGGCAATGTAGCGTAAACGAATGGAGCAGCATATCGGCTGTTTCGGCGGGTTATCTTCATACTGTTGGGCTTAGATCAGATGGCACGGTAGTGGCTGTGGGTAGAAATAATGATGGTGAGTGCGACGTAAGCGGCTGGCGCGATATTGTAGCAGTTGCAGCGGGGAGTTATCATACCGTTGGTCTTAAATCTGATGGTACGCTGGTTGCGGTGGGTTTGAATAAACATCACCAATGCGATGTAAGTGGTTGGCATGACATTAGGGCTATTTCGGCGGGGTGTGCCCATACTATTGGTCTTAAATCTGATGGTACAATGGTTGCGGTGGGTAATAATGATCATGGGCAATGTGATGTAAGCGGATGGTGCAGCATCCAACATTAAACCGCGTGGAAGTTCCGATCAATAATTATTGAAATGGACTAAAATATAGCCTGATGTCCGATTTAATGCGAATCTAAATAGTGAACTTTAAAGCGAGTTACCCATAACTTAATGTAATCCGATGGAGTGAATGTACCGGTTAAAAAAATACGATACTCCTGAAAAAAAGGTACCCACCTGAAGGCGGGTACCTTTTTATCCAGATCAATTATATATTACTTGCTTGGAATTTCGTTCTGTGAGTTTTCGTATTCCTCCAGCAGTCGTTTCAGCTTTTGGCGCTGCCGCTTTTCCTTCTGACGGCGTTCTCTGTCCTCGGCCTGTAGAGCTTTGAGTAGGGAGATACACATACCGATAAGGACAACGGCGAACGGCAGCGCGGCCACAATGGAAGCCGTCTGGAGACCGCTCAGTCCCCCGCTGAACAACAGTACTACCGCGATGGCGGATTGCATGATTCCCCAGGTTAATTTCACTCTTGTACTCGGATCCAGCTTGCCATCTGAAGTCAGCATGCCCAACACAAATGTAGCGGAATCAGCCGACGTAATAAAGAAGATCATGATCAGGAGTGTAGCGACTACTGCTAAGATTGTGCCCAAAGGCAATTGCTCCAGCATAAGGAATAAAGCGGTTGTCGTATCTTCCTTGACGGCTTCCGCCAGATGGGCGGAATTGAACAATTCCATATGAAGTCCTGTACCGCCGAAGACGGAGAACCAGATAAATCCGAACAGGCTTGGAATGAGCATGACGTAAATTACAAATTCCTTTATCGTTCTTCCTCTGGATACCCTTGCGATAAAAGTACCGACAAATGGAGCCCACGAGATCCACCATGCCCAGTAAAATAACGTCCAAGCTCCAATCCAGGCTTCTCTTGAGAATGGCGTAAGTCTCAAACTCATGTTAATAATGTTCTGCATGTAACTGCCTAAGGTTGTTGTGAATGTGTCAAATATAAAAGAAGTCGGCCCAGTCACTAATACAAACAACATCAATAGCACAGCTATAACGAGGTTGGTGTTGCTCAGAACCTTAATCCCTCTATCCAGACCAGAAGTTGCTGATATTAGAAACAGTACGGTTACAACGATGATAATGACAACCTGAGTTATTGTTGAGTTAGGGATACCGAATAAGTAATTCAGACCCCCACCGATCTGAAGTGCACCCAATCCAAGCGAGGTCGCAACACCAAAGATCGTGGAAATGACCGCTAGAATATCAATAATCTTGCCAAGCCAACCTGCAGCAAGTCGCTCACCGATCAGAGGAATAAAGGTTGAACTGATCAACCCTTTGTAGCCTTTCCGGAACTGGAAGTAAGCAAGTGCTAGGCCGATGACGGTATAGATAGCCCAAGGATGGAGTCCCCAGTGGAAAAAGGAATAACGCATCGAAAGTCTTGCTGCCTGCGTTGTTCCGCCTTCTGCTCCCTCGGGTGCAGATAAATAGTGGGACAGCGGTTCAGCAACTCCCCAGAAAACCAATCCAATGCCCATACCAGCGCTAAACAGCATGGACAGCCAGGAAACTGTAGAATATTCTGGTTCATCATCTTCATCTCCTAGCCTGATCGAGCCAAATCGGCTGAACGCCAGATAAAAAGCGAAGATCAGGAAGAACAGTGTCGCTAGCAAATAAAACCAGCCAAAATTCTGAATAGAGAAGTTGTAAACCACGTTGGCGACTTCTGCTAGCTGGTCAGGAGCGACGGCTCCCCAAAGAGCAAATAGTGCAACGATGATAATTGTGATTGTAAATACCATGAAGAGACCTCCGTTATGTAAGCTACAGCCAACTGTTTCTTAGTATGTGCTAGTCCAGCTCGCAATATTTCAAGAAAGCTAGCTGTTGATAAAATAAAACAAACTGCCGTGTAATGAAACACTTCAGTTTATTTTGATCTTTTGAGAACCAATATATTGCCTATAAATATAAGAAACATGAGAACTTAACAGAGTAATTAGTATCAAGTACTATTATCAAGTGTTATAATTGGTAATCGAGTTAACTTTATTCCGAAATAATTGGGTAAACATACATGGAAAACAAAGGAGTTTAATCAATGAAATTCAATGATTTTTTTGTAGGACAGACGTTTATAACCAAATCTCTTGAGCTCACGAAAGAGGATATCACAAGTTTTGCTACTGAATTTGATCCACAATATATGCATTTGGACGAAGAGAAAGCCAAAAAAGGAAGATTCAATGGGATCATTGCTTCGGGAATTCAAACATTGGCGGTTTCGTTTAAACTTTGGATTGAAACGGGTAGTTATGGTGACGATGTCATTGCAGGTACCGCGTTTAATAATATCAAATTTATAAAACCCGTGTATCCTGGCGATGTGTTGTACAACAAGGTTAAAGTTATTGATGTGGAAGAAAAGAGAAACGAAACAGGTCTTGTAACGGTGAAGTTTTCTACCTTTAATAGTAAAGATGAGCTCGTTTTTGAAGGAGATTTAACAGTTCTGGTCAAAAAGTAGTGTCCCAGGTCAAGGACAAGCAGTTATTTCCTCATTAATCTATTAAGCTAAGGGTCAGGTTAACTGAAAAAATGGAGAGAAGTGAAAGTATGTATAAATTTCATATATTTACAAAGGAAAAAGATGTCATGTATAATTAATGTTAAATTTCCGGTATGTGTGACTGGCGTAAACGTGGAGTGAACCACGAGGAAGCACATATTTTATATGCCGTACGCCTGGGCAAAGTGTTTGATCTGTTGATCAAACACTTTTTTATTATTCAGGTAATGAGAGGATGGTAGCGGCAATGAAAATGGCGTTTGTGTTATTCGATGCAATGACAAGCATGGACTTAGTTGGATTTTATGAAGCAGTGACTTGGCTAGCGATTCTAAAAGCGAAGGAAAACGTATCATGGACATTCTGTGCAAACAAGGATGAAATTACAGATGATCGGGGACTGAAAATGAAATCCGGTGCGGTGTTACCTGATCTAGGTGATTTTGATCTAGTGTTTTTCCCCGGTGGATTATCAACTAGAATGCTTAGATTTGATGAGGATTTCATGGGCTGGGTTCGAACGGCAGAGAACGTACCGTATAAAATTTCTATTTGTACAGGAGCTTTGCTGATGGGTGCAGCAGGTTTCCTGAATGGAAAAAAGGCTACAACAAACTCATCAGCTTATGATTTACTGGCTCCTTATTGTGCAGAAGTAATTTCAGCGCGTGTCGTGCGTGACGGTAATACGGTAACTGGTGCGGGGGTTACAGCTTCCATTGACCTGGGGCTTTACATGGTTGAAATGTTGACGAGTACAGAGATTGTTCTTCAAGTTCAGCAGAAATTAGAGTATCCATATTATGAGGCTGGTAATATAAAAGATGTCTACATGCAAACTTTTCGGTAGGGGGACAAGAAGATGACAATTCGCCTTTTTCAAGCGCTAGACATGCCAGTCGTACTGAAAATGATGAAAGATCATGATTTTCAGTTCCCGGCGTTTATTCGCGAGCAGTACCCTGCGCGCTGGGATTCATATTTAGACATGCCGGATGAGCGTATCCATGCTTATTATGTCATGCTTGATGAAGCGGATATGGTCATAGGTCATGCTGGCTACATTCTTCAGCCTACTGTTAACCGGTATGAAATCGTTGGCGTTGTTACGTGCAAATCTCACCTTCGACAAGGAGTTGCACATAGACTAATCTCTAAGATTTGTACAAAAATAACTGAACTTGGAGGCGGTGATGTCATGCTCTATACGCTTGATCATGAAAAAAATCAAGCTGCACTCGCATTTTATGAACGAATGAAGTTTCAAAGGGAATGTGTCGATATGAACTATTATACGTCTGGGTTTCATAGACTTGCACTGGTTAAAACGTTATAGGAGAGCACAAGAAACGAGTTGATTAATTCAACGAGAATGATTGCTTCATCAATGATCAAACAACGAGAAATTATTCCAGATAATTATACTGAAGTTGTTATCCGGAATGAAACGAACTGGAGCCCATGCTTTCTATGAGCATAATGGCTATGATAGAGATTCATACTGCTTTGATAAAATGATTGAAGTTGACTAATTCATCTCCAAACCAACCCCTACCCACTCTCCCGATTTCTATGCTTTAATGAAATGAGCAGTAATAACAAGAAATGTTGAAAGTGGGATTCTATGAAACGACTAACGATTGGCCTGTTCGCCCATGTGGATGCAGGTAAAACAACTTTTGCCGAACAACTGCTGTACCATACGAACAGTATCCGGTCGCGAGGGCGGGTGGATCATCAGGATGCGTTTCTGGACAGCCACGACATCGAGCGGGCAAGGGGCATTACCGTGTTCGCAGATCAGGCAGTACTAGAGTATAAAGGTGACAGCTACTATTTAATAGATACGCCTGGACACGTCGATTTCTCCCCAGAGATGGAGCGGGCAATCCAGGTCATTGATTATGCCATTTTGATCGTAAGCGCAGTTGAGGGTGTCCAGGGTCATACGGAAACAGTCTGGCAGCTACTGCGGAAACATCGGATCCCAACGTTTTTCTTTATAAACAAGACGGATCGAGTTGGAGCGGATGCAAACAGAACCGAGTTGGATATTCGGCAGCAGTTGACAGGGGAAGTATGTTGCATTACAGAGAGGTTCGCTGACGGTATCATCGCTGAATCGCTGCGTGAGGCTATGGCGGAGCGGGACGAAACCTTGCTGGAAGCTTTCCTGGAGGGGAGAGACGATTCTGGTTTCTGGTTGAAAGCCTTGCAGAAGATGATTGCGGACGGTCTTCTCTTCCCTTGTGCTCACGGTTCTGCGCTTCAGGATACTGGGGTTGTTGAATTTCTGGATCAGCTGCACCTGCTGACGACAACCACTTATGACGAGGATGCTTCGTTCCAGGGTAGAGTTTATAAAATTCGGCACGATGCAGGGGGAGCGAGACTCACGTTCATTAAGGCACTGGGCGGTCGGTTGAAGGTGAGAGAACAACTTAGTTATGAGAGCGGCGGGGTTCAATATGACGAAAAAATTACGCGACTCTTCTTGTTTAACGGCCTTAAATCGCAGTCGGTGGAACAAGTAGAAGCCGGGGATTTGTTTGCCGTTGCCGGATTATCCGCGACCGAGACCGGACAAGGTCTGGGGTCGATATCTGACAAGCTAACTTACGATTCGGAGCCGACCTTACAATCGAAAGTGATTTTCGACGATTCAATACATGTTCAGAAGGTGCTCGGTGCATTCCGCACGCTTGAGGCAGAGGAGCCGTCTCTAAACGTCGTTTGGGATGAGAAATTGCAGGAGATTTCTATCCGCGTCATGGGATTGATTCAACTGGAAGTGTTAGAGCAGATTGTTGGAGAGCGGTTTGGCTTCGCTATCTCTTTTGGACAACCGGAAATCTTGTATAAGGAAACAATTCATTCGGCTGTGATAGGGTACGGTCACTTCGAACCGCTCAGACATTATGCAGAAGTGCATCTGCTAATTGAACCGGGAGAAAGGGGAACCGGCATCACGTTCGATAGCAGATGTCATGTCGATGATCTGAATGTCAGCTATCAGAATCTGATTCGAAATCACCTCTACGAACGGGAGCATCACGGACTGCTGACTGGCATGCCAGTCACCGACGTGAACATCACGCTGCTGAGGGGTCGCGCGCACAAAGAACATACTCATGGCGGCGATTTTCGTGAGGCTACCTTTCGAGCATTACGTCAAGGTATGGAGAAGGCAGACATCGTGCTGCTTGAGCCCTATTACGATTTCAAAATCAAAGTCACTCTCGATGAAATGGGTAGGGTGCTGTCCGATATTCAGCGTGCTTCAGGTACATTTAATCCGCCAGAGACAGATGGAACGCAAGCAGTGGTCACGGGCAGAGTGCCCGTATCAACTTTCATGAACTACAGTGCCGAATTGGCATCCTTTACGCATGGACGAGGCAGTATACGCTGCGTGTTCAGCGGATACGACCGCTGCCATAACACGGAGGAAGTCATAGAGCGGATGGACTACCGCAAAGAGGCAGACCCACTATATACATCTTCATCTATTTTTTGCGCCAAGGGAGCAGGTTACTCGGTACCATGGGATGAAGCTGAAGCCAAGATGCACCTTGAATTAGTACCTAAATGATCTTTTAAGAAATTAAGCAATTATCGAGCTTAGTGAGTCTAATCATGTGATAGAGCAAGAGGTATTACTTGAAGGTCGTAAGCGAGTTCTCGTTCATCCACCCAGATTTAGATAAGGAAAGAGCCGCACTAAGCGCGGCTCTTTTGTTTGTTGATATTAATGTCCACCTGTATTGGTAGCCCAAACAGGACCTTTTCCAGTGGAGTAGAACACAACATTTCCATCGTCTTGAACAACCAATGTATCGCCACTCAGGCCTGGTGGTACATTACCTCCGTAGTGGGCGTTAGTCCAGTCTTGTATTTTTGAAAACCAAAACCAATGAGAATCGTTATAATCTGTTAATCGAAGCAAATTATTTTGAACTTTTAACACCTGCGGATACCTTGTGATTGTATGACCTGTGTGATCCCGCCATTGATATTTTGCACCACTTGTTTTTGTAGACCAAAGCGACTTCCCTTGTTTGTAAAGCACTAGATTTCCATCTGTCTGCATGATTAGAGTAAATCTTCCGTCGTTCGATGTAAGTGATTGACCTAGTGTTAGTGATTCACCTGCTGTAAGAGAGTTCTTCGCAGAAGCTGCCGAGACGAGGGTGATCTGAAGCATAAACAGTGCCAGCAAGATGAGTACCGATTTTTTTGCGATTTTTTTCATAGTCGACTGCTCCTTTTAGGATATTTTTTTATTTCTAGTAAAATATAGCATAAAATGAATAGAAATCAACTCTTTTTTTGATAGATTTTGTAAAATATTTGTAAAGCTTTACCTGATCGATAAGTAAAGCAGTAAATTCCATTCCGAGAAGTAGACCACGCTCAAGATTACGTAGTGGTCGATGAGGAAGGAACGGAGTTATGGTGTGGAAGCACACGTAAAAAAGAACCGTAAGTGTTCAACTTCCATCGATGAACACTTACGGTCTTTTTATGTTTATCCTGTACCTTCATGCCAAGGCAGCATCTTTAAAACAATATCTAATGAACGACGGTATCGATTTCTCTTTGTTAACGTCTTCGGAAGGCTCCTCCGCGTGCCAGAGCGAAGAAGATGAGCAGGGCAATAATTGAGCCAACGATGGCTGGAATAATATGAAATCCGCCAATCACCGGTCCCCTTGCTCCCAACAATTCGGTTCCTAACCAGGAACCGATAAAACCCGCAATAACGTTTCCAAGAACACCGCCCGGTACGTCCCGTCCAATCAAGTTGCCGCTTAACCAGCCAATAAGTCCACCAACAATGAGTACCCAGAGCAGATCCATGGTTTGTTCTCCTTTCTTCGGGTTTATTACAAGTTATGTTGGACTCAGTGGAATAGACCTCATCTTCCAGTTGGTGGAGGAATCTAAAGTGTCTGTGCTAAGATGAGGGTAATGATGATTCAAGCAGGGAACCAGGCTAGAAGGAGTGTGCAGTACATTGAAGAAAATACTAGTCATTGACGATGAAGTTGCAATTAGAGATTTAATTGAGCTCGTGCTGAGGCGAGAAAACTACGATGTGCAAACTGCAGAAGATGGCAAAACCGGACTGCAATTGCTGGCTTCTTTTCAGCCCGACCTGGTGGTGCTAGATTTGATGCTGCCTGACTGCTCCGGATATGACCTTTGCAAGGAAATCACCGGGAAACGTGCCGTTCCTGTGATCATGCTCTCTGCCAAAAATGAGGTCATCGACAAGGTACTCGGACTAGAGCTAGGCGCGGAAGATTATATGACCAAACCCTTTGACAACCGTGAATTGCTCGCTCGGATCAAGGTGATTCTGAGAAGAAACGAGAGCAAGGAGGAATCAAGTGAAGGAACAGAAGTGAGATCTACACGCATTATTCATGAAGAGCTGACATTTGATCTGGAAAGCCGAAGGGTACTGAAAAATGGTGTACCCGTGTCTTTAACGGCTAAAGAGTTTAAGATTCTGGAAACGTTACTCAAAAGGCCAGACAAAATCTTTACCCGGGATGAGCTGTTGCAGATCGGATGGGGATATGACTTTATGGGAGACAGTCGCAGTGTGGATATGACCATCATGCGATTACGGAAGAAGCTGGAGGATAACGCGGATGAACCGAAGTATGTCAGGACGATCTATGGATTTGGCTATCAGCTTGGGGGTGGCGAGACCTGAAGTACGCAACTCGGCTACTGCTGAATTATTTGTTTTTCTCCGTGTTGTCCTTCGGCATCATCATATTTGCGGTCAATAAAGCCATCGATTACTACAGCTTCATCACTATTGAAAAACAGATGATGGAGAAGGCAGATCTGTCCGAGCTGTCCTTTCGTGAGGTGCTGGCACAGCATAGGTCATCATCAGGGGAGCCGCAGACTACGGAAATCGTCAGACTTGCTCTGGAGAAGCTGAAAGCTTCAGGTAAAGAAGTGCGTATCTATGACAGCTCCAAGCAGTTAATAGGCTTGGCTGTAGATGGCATCATCATTAATGATGGCAAACCGCACATTTTCGAGAAAAATATTGAGAAAGCCCTGAGCGGCAGCTATGCATACACCGTAACGGATGATCATCTGCTTTATTTTGCGACGCCTATTCAGGATCAATTCTACGAAAACGCTTATGTGTATGAGTTCGTGGAGGATATTTCTTACTTTTATGCGATTATGGATCAAATCCGTTATATCCTATTTGTGGGTGCGGGTGGATTTATTGTACTGATTACGTTATCCAGTCTATGGATTGCCCGCAACACAACTAAGCCGATTAAGCTGTTGCTTGGCGCTGTGCAAAATTTCTCTAGACAGGAATTCCGGAGAATTCATCTAAACCGTAAGGATGAGCTGGGCATGCTGGCAGATGGACTGGATTCCATGGGACGCCAGCTTCATGATTACATTCAGTATCAGAAACAATTTGTCTCCAACGTATCACACGAGTTAAAAACACCCTTGGCAGCCATTCGTGGCTTCTCTCAATACTTGGTGGAAGGGGAGAACGAAAATAAGGAACTGCAAAAAATCTATGCTCATCTGTTGCAGGAATCGGATCGGCTGACGCGCTTGATTAATGAACTGTTGTTGCTATCCCGATTCGACAAGGCTGGTTCTGACGAACTGGAAGTGGAGAAAACGGAAATGAACGAACTGATTCAGCAAGTCGCATTGAATATGGAAGCCAAAGCGAACGATAAAGGGATCAAGATCATAATTAATAAGACGGAGGGAGATCCGGCAGATGAAGGTCTGACAAGAGTCTACGCCAACGTCAATCCAATGCTAATGTCCCATGCGATCGCCAACCTTATGGACAATGCCATTAAATATTCAGGCAGTCATTCGCAGATTGAAGTGGAGATGGAGCATACGCCAAGCGAGGTGGTCATTCGGATACGTGATCAAGGCATAGGTATCGCGGGCGATGAGCTGGAGCGAGTGCAGGAACGATTTTACCGGGCGAAAAATGCAAGCACAGCGAACGGTTCGGGTCTTGGACTTTCGATCTGCAAAGAAATTGTAGAGCGGTTTAATGGATATATCGACATGGAAAGCGAGTTAGGAAAAGGGACTACTATCACGATTGTGTTGCCTCGCGCATAAACCCATATCTAAACCCAAGACTAAATAGGTACGTTACAAGATTGGTACAATTCTGTTATCAGACTAACAAATGCTTTTTATATAATCACTTCATAAGAAGAAATCATACATTTATGGAGGGATCATGATGAAATTAACAAAGAAAACTGCATGTTTTGTAATGATGAGTATTTTACTAACGATGGCACTGGCGGGCTGCCAGTCCAATAGTGCCAAGTCGCCAGAAGCGGCGCAGAACTCGGCTGAAAATAACACGCCCGACGAACAGGCTAAAGGCGAAGAAGCATCCAACTCTACTGCACCTGCTTCAGGAAATTCGGAAGAAGAGAGTGCTGAAGCAATTAAAGAAGGTTCGATCGAGAAGGAAGGCAATGTGGTGCTGAAGGAGCTTGCTTTTGTCTATAATGAGCACACTATTGCGATCTCGGATACAGCGAATGAAGATCAGATGGAACAGATGCTGGGCAAACCGGATAACCTGAAATCTCATACGTACAGTGCCGATGATGGAACAAACATGGATACATTAATCGGTTTTACAGAAAAGGTTTATACGTATCCTGGACTGGAGATTAAAACAATAAGTATACCGGAGGGGAAACAAGACTCCATCTTCCATAT
This sequence comes from Paenibacillus sp. Root52, assembly GCF_001426865.1. Lineage (GTDB taxonomy): Bacteria > Bacillota > Bacilli > Paenibacillales > Paenibacillaceae > Paenibacillus. The sequence goes on from NZ_LMFO01000001.1 coordinate 665,306, forward strand.
CGAAATTACAGATCCTAAGTACACGACAGTGCGTAACATTAAAGCAGGAGATAGTCTGGATACACTCAAAAATACCTACCCTGAGGGGAAACTGCTTGGTAATGGAGCTCCCGATGAGGAAGATGATTTCCGCTATGAGCCATCCAACTATGTAGATGTGATGTCGTTTCATATCAAGGATGCCAAAGTGGAGAGCATTCAGATCTTTAGCCTTTTGGACTAATATTTAGTGATCAATGTTGGTCAAATATCATTTTTGTAGCATCCTTCAGGGTGCTTTTTTCTTTTGCGCTCATAATACGAAAGCTGCTCCAATCCTATTTCAGCTCGCAATATCTTGATGATTTGAAAGATATCTTAACAAATTGAATGAATTTGCAATGGACGAAGTTTGAGAAATCCTGCAATGTTATAGTATACCAAAACATCAATTTATAACGAATGGAATGGCACACAAGTCTACGACATGAAGGGGGCGGGAACATGGTTTTAAGACAAAAACGCGGCTTAAAAAACCAGACTAAGTGTATTGTCATGTTTATGTTAATCATTAGTTTAGTTGCTGGGGGTTATCCTTATCCTGTATCAGGTGAGGTGTCTGTGATCGAGAATACAGCAGCAGAATATCTGCCAACGATTTATGAGGAAATTGATGCAAGCGGTTTCAAACATCCTGGTATTGGACTTACTAAAGACATTCTGGAGAATATGCGCATGCAGGTGCTGGCCAAGCAGGAGCCTTGGCACAGTTATTTTAATCGAATGAGCGAATCTGGAGCTGCATCTAGAAACGTTACATCCAGCAATCGTAGCAGTTCGGATCCGACAAAGCCTGGCAGCGTGGATTTCAATAGCCAATCTTTCAACTCCAAATTTATAGCAGATAGCTTAAAGGCCTACACGCAGGCTATTATGTATTATGTAACAGGAGAACAGGAGTACAGAGCTAACGCGATGGGTATTATCCGAATCTGGTCTCAGATGGATCCGGCCAAATACAGCTATTTCAATGATTCGCATATTCATACCGGAATTCCACTGAATCGCATGGTGACAGCAGCAGAAATTTTAAGATATACCAGCAGCACCACACAAGAACTGAAGTGGACAGACCAGGACACAACCGATTTTAGTACTAATCTCATCTATCCGGTCATTGATACATTCCAGCATCACAACGGTTATTTTATGAACCAGCATCTGTATCCCCTTCTTGGAGCCATGTCAGGATATATCTTTACAGGTAACCGTGAACGATACAATGAGGGCGTAGAATGGTTTACTGTGAATGAGAGCGCTGTGGATCAAGGACAAAATGGCTCGATTAAGCAGTTATTTCGACTAGTGGATACTAATATTCTGACAGGTGAAGCAGTGGTTCCTCCGAGAGTTCAGCATGTGGAGATGGGCAGAGATCAGGCTCATGGCGCTGGAGACATCACTAATGTGGAGATTTTGGCTCGCCTGTTGGAGGCACAGGAAACCAAAGTCGATCCAGTCGTAGGAACGGTGTCCACGGCGGAAAATGCGGTTAATGCCTACGAATATCTCGATCAAAGGATATTGAAGGCCGCTGATTATTTTGCACAGTTCATGCTGGGTCATGATACGCCATGGACGCCGGTTGCGGCTCACACAGATGCCAATGGCAATCCAACTATTATCTATAAGGAGCTGGCTGAAGGGTACAGAGGACGTATTGGGGGCAACGTCTATGGCCTCTATTATTATTACAAATATGCAGCAGGCGTAGATATGGAAGAGGAAGCTCCCTACTATGCCGATATGTTTAAAAAGCGGCTGCCTTTCTATTGGGAATCTCCAGATGGAGGCGCTGATTATTGGATGTTTATCCCTGCAGAAGCAGCGAGTGAAGGTGCAACAACACTTCCCAAAGTATCGACGAATGCAGATTGGAATGAAATAGAGCACCGAACTACAAGTCTGGATTCTAATTCCGAGATCAAACAAGAGGGTGAAACATCCTTTGTAGAGATTACAGCTACGGAAGAAGGAAGTCGTATCTCCATTGTCAGCACCAGCACTCCCGTTAAAACCATAGGACTGCGAATACGAACCAATGGTACAGCCAAGCTTGTAATCAATGGGTGGGAAGACGATCCTTTGATTTTGCATAATACCCAGGGACAGTGGAAATATGTAACTTATACGATGCACCATCTACGAGGGCTAAGTGATTTGACCTATTTCAAAATTCAGGGATCGGGCACTCAGGTGGATATGGATCACATCCATCTTAAAGCAAGTGAACAGCTGACACCACCTGTCTTTGACGATAGCGGAAGCTCTCTTGATCTGTACACGTATGTCGGATCAGATGCTGCATTGCAGTACGATTTCTCGGCCACAGATGCAGACGCAAATGACAACGTCACCTACCAGATTAATCATAAACCTGCGGGGGCTGTCTTTGACGAGAGTACGGGTGCTTTTTCGTGGAAGCCGGAGCAAGTCGGAACCTATTATGTAATAGTAGGAGCGACGGATGGAACCTCCATTACAGCCAAAGAAGTCAGGATCGTTGTAAGCGGTGACCGAGCATCTGCTGTTGATGTAGTCATCGTCCCCTATATCCCGGAAATCAGTTATGTATCGACAAGTTTGATGCACTACAATCGCATATATTCGGATATCATGGACGTAATCACAACGGCTTCGGATGACGAATTTTTGCAAAAACTGATGCAATTGAGAGCTGCGGTAGTGGATCTTCAGGAATTAACACCGCAGCTTCAGGATGGAAGCATAGATTATTCCAATATGCTGGCTGCCGCAACGTTCTATAATGAAACGCTCAATTTATTGGATAATTACGCAGGAAGCTTTGCATTTTATGGTAATGCCATCAATTTAACGCACACGATGGATTTTGGACCGGATTATAAAGTGAGTGCAGATGCCTTCTCCCTTCAGGTAAGGGCGAGCTTTCCTGAGCGAATTGGCGGTACTGCTGTTTTTGGCTCCAATGATAATGAAAGCTGGACACGATTAACTCCAGAGTTAACCGTCGTTTCAGAAGATATGCAGACACTGGAGGTCAGCGAAGCACACAAAAATACGCTCTTCCGTTTCTTCAAGATTCAGATGATTGAGCCATCGAGTACCATGCTGGAGTTGTCCGAATTGAGAATATTCGGAAAACGACACGAAACGAATAATAAAATTCAATCTCTTACAATAAGCTCTCCCGAGAGCAATCAGAACCGCGTTAATACAGGCAATACGATTGTGCTGACCTTTGAATCGACCGAACCTATTCATGATGTGCAGGCTGTAATTCAAGGTAAGCAGGCAACGGTGCATTCAACGGATCACCTGAACTGGACGGCATCGGCAGTCATGGACAATCTTGCACCTACAGGGCCTATCAAGTTTGCCATCGACTATAAGGCGGCTAATGGAATGTCGGTAGATCCTACCATCTTCACGACCGATCATTCTTCCCTGTATTTAGTAAACCAATCCAAGCTCCTCGATGTAACCAGGCTGGCCACCGTAACAGCTTCAGATAAACAGTATGGTACAGGCGGACTGAGTAAAGAGCAGGTAGGCTATCTATTGTTTGATGGCAATACGGGCACTTACGGCGATCTGGTTACTGGAGCTGGAGCCTACTATACGGTTGATTTTGGGCCTGATGTATCGGTTACGCTGAGCGATATCATGCTGATGCCTAGAGCCTCCTATCCTGCAAGAATGAATGGCGTTGTCATGCAAGGTTCGAACGACAATAATAGCTGGACGAACTTGATTTCAGCTGTCGCAGGAACAGCAGAAGGCAAGTGGACTTATATTGGTGGGAATAGAATCGTAGAGCATGATGCTTACCGATATCTGAGAATTTACAACAGCGCTGCATGGAACGGAAACGTGGCAGAAGTGGAATTGTACGGACAATATGATATTCGCAGCATTGATTCCAAAGTAGTTAGCCCGGATGGATATACTAAGGGAAGCTATTACGAATATATGCAAGAGGTTGAGCGAATTCGAGCACTCTTTAACCATCCCGCATCGGATCGTCCTGCTCTGTTGCAGAAGCTGTACCAAGCTCAAGAGCAGCTGGTTTCTCTTGTTTCGCTGCCTGCACAGAAGATTAGCATAACACCTTCCATGGTGACGGCTTCCACGCCAGTCTATCAGAACAAGGGAACCAAAGAACAGAATGGTTGGCGTGCCGTGGACGGCAATGTAGATACGTTTACTGATACCACGGACGCTGTGTCATGGATCGATATTGATTTGGGAGAGAATCAGGCCGAGTCATTATCGAGCTTCAAGTTCTATCCGAGAAATGGTAAGGCTTCAGAAATAACGCGAGTTAACGGAGCTACGCTTCAGGGTTCTAATGATGGTACGCAATACACCGATTTGTATACCATCAGCGGGATCGGCAGCGTCCAATGGTATACAGCTCCGATAACCAATGATACATCGTTCCGATATCTGAGGTACTACTCACCGGGCGGCTATACCAATGTGGCCGAACTGGAATTGTACAAAAAGCCCACTGACCCAACGCTGCTGGTAAAGCTTCTGGAACAAGCGGGTACATTAGATGCGGAAATCTATGATGAGGCTAGCTTCACCACCATGCTGGAAGCCAGATCAATGGCCACAACAATAGCGGAAGATGCTGATCGTACCCAGGCACAGATTGACTCCGCAGCTACCGAGCTACTTCAGGCGATTCAGGGGCTGATCACTAAGACGGTAACGAACGATGAAGGATGAACGGTCGTGTTGTTCCAGAATGAAAAAATAGTAAGAATTTAACGAAACCCTTGATGTAAAGAAAGCAAGCGTTTATGTCCCGAAGCCCTTGAATAAGGAGGCTATGGGACATTTTTTTCATTGTACTGTAGCAGATCGGTGCAGATCAGGTACACGGTTAAAAGAAATTAGAATAAAGTGAAAGATTTTATACTGGATTTTAGAGAATGAATTTGATAGCTTAAGCAATATGAATAACTATAGCTGACCTCATTTATGATAGCGCATACATTGCCGTAGAGATGGGATCGCACACCGAAGAACGAAGTAACAGGGGGTGGATGTAAATGCCTGAATATAAAAAAACGATCTTTATCAAATTTATATTGTCATACACCGTTCTGTCCGTGGTGCTGATCGGCATCATGGGTGGGTATTGGTATACCCAAGCCAATGAAATGATGGAGGATGAGATTGCCAAAGACAATAAAAACCGCCTGAGCTCTGCCAAGGATTATATCGAGCAGACGATATTAAAGAAATATGAAGACAATCTGCAGAATAAAGCACTTTCCATTCGATTTATTCAGAATAATTTCAATTTGAATCTATTGTTAACGAAGAGCTGGGAAGGAAACTTGAGTCGAATTGCCTCCTTTCGGCAGGAACTGGAATTCTACAGGATTGAAAATGAAGGTCTAGCCAATGTTACGGTTTATTTTCCGGCTAATCATTATGTCGTGGATGCCAGTAACTTCCATATGGAGAGTGATACATCAGAAGATGCTGAATTCATCTTTAAGCTGAACGAAGTGAATTCTAAAGAATGGCTGTTTCGGACATTGGCGGATGGTAGCAAGGTAATGACCTATGTGATTAAACTGCCATACGAGACACCTGGCGTACCCACTATGGGGTATTTCTTCATGGATGTTGGGGTGGAGTATCTACAGACGGCGGCGTCCCGAATTTTGAGTTCCTCGGCAGACCAGCTGTATATTTTCGACTCTTCCGGTCAAGAGCTGCTGCACACGGGACAGTATAATGAGACGCTCAGTGGGTTATTGCAGAATACCATTCACAACAAGCATAGTGGAGAACAGATTATTGAAGGAGCAGAAGGCAAAGCCGTGCTGTCTTACCTGGAGTCCGCCAACTCGCAGCAGGAATGGACATATGCGATGTATCGTCCGATGAACTCATTTGTCCTATCATCCGAACAGTTGAAAAACAGTCTTGTAATTAGTTGCGGCGTAGTTGTGTTATTCGGTTTGTTACTATCGTTCTTTTTCTCCAAACAGCTCTACATCCCGATCAAGAGACTGATGATGCAGATCAAAGGTTTGCATACATCAAGTGCCGTCACCTCCTTAGGTAATGAGTACGCTTTCATTGGTAACACCTTTCATCTGATGGAGGAAAAGATCGTAAACCTTGAGACCCAAGCCAAGAAAAACCATCTGAAAAACCTCTTGCTTGGCGTAAGTTTAGAGATTGAAGCGGAGCAATTCATTCAAACAGGATATGATTATAGCACCGTCTATCTCCGAATTCCGGAAGAGGGCAGTGCAGGTTTGAAGATGCATTATGAAAAGATGAATCGGTCTTTCCATAGCATATTCGTTCCATTAAATGAGAATGAGGCGGCTATGATTTATTGTATTCTTCCTGATGAACAAGACGCAGAGAAGCGTATCCTAGCGGAGTTGCAGGAGCTTCAGCGATCTACGGAGTCGGGTTCCCGGTTTGGAGCGGCAATGGGAAGTAGGGTAGGACACCCAGAAGCACTCGCTGATTCGTATCAGATGGCCAAGCAGGCAAGTAGATATCACTTTTTATATGGAAAAGATTCAATCGTTGCATACTCCAGCGTGCAGGACATGAACACAACCCCTTATCTGTTTCAATACGATCATTTCAAGAATGCATTACAGGCGGGAGATCAGGAAACGGTTGCTGAGTTTATTAATCATTTTCTAGAGGTTCTTCAGGATGGTCACATGCAGATCGAGACTGCAGAGCTCGCTGTGCTGCAATTAATAATGCAATTGTATCAATCGGTGCTTGAGTTGAAATTACAACACTTTCTACCCCATTCCAATATCTTTGATGAATTAAAAAAGGATACGCTGATCGATACGGTGGAAGGTATACGTAGACTATGTATGCAGATTACTGAACATTTGAGGTATGCGGGCAACCATGCACATACGGATGTCATTCGAACTTTGAAGGTATACATTGCAGATCATTTGCATGAAGAGTTATCTCTTCAGATCCTCTCGAAGGAAGTATCACTAGCCCCTGCATATATTTCTACCCTTTTTAGTGAAGGGACCAAAGAATCATTTACGGAATATGTAACGCGGTTGCGACTGGAAAAAGCAGCGGATCTACTGCGTGATCAACCACGTCTGTCGGTTTCGGTTATTGCAACACAAGTGGGATACCGGAATCCGCAGTATTTTCACAGTAAATTCAAATCACGTTATGGCGTAACGCCTGTACAATATCGGAATTCACAGCTGGCAACGCTGGATTCTTTGTCTCTGGATAAGGAATAGGGGAAGCAAAGATAGAGATAGAAGGTAAGGCGGTGCATATGGGCTGTTGTTTGGAGCATTTAACGAATGTTATCCAAGCAGCAGTCATTTTTTATGAATTCGTTAGATTTTATAAGAAACCCTGAAAGAAATCATAAAGAATCGAAAGAACTTACAATAGAAAAAGCGCTTACATAACACTAAGATTGGAGTGTGGACTTGAGCAATTTTGGATGGTTGGAAAGGAGCAGTTATCATGAACCCGGTGCATAATCCGGAAGTGGACGGCAAGAAAAGTATCTATAATGAACAGCCGTCAAAATGGGCAGCAACTTGGAGGGAATACAAGAAGTGCAGATATCTATTTCTTCTTCTTGCTCCGGTGCTGATGTGGTATGCGGTCTTTGCATACGGCCCAATGTACGGGATCCAGCTGGCCTTCAAGGATTTCAGAATCATGGATGGAATCTGGGGCAGTCCGTGGGTCGGCTTCAAGCATTTCGAGTTTTTGTTCTTTCAATCTCCTGATTTTTTGCGGATTCTGAAGAATACGATCATCATCAGTTTTTTGCATATTCTGTTTGGATTCCCGGCACCGATTATCCTTGCGCTACTAATTAATGAGATCCGCTCAGGTGCTTTCAAGCGGATAGCACAATCGCTGACCTATCTGCCGCATTTTTTTTCCTGGGTCATTCTTTCAGGGATTTTAATCACACTGTTGTCTCCATCATCCGGTGTGGTCAATTATCTACTCCAGCTTGTGGGTTTGGAGTCGGTCTATTTTCTGGGAGATCCGAATCATTTCCGCTCAACACTGGTCATTTCGGCGATTTGGAAAGAAGTTGGTTGGGGCACGATTATCTATTTGGCCGCACTAGCGGGCGTTCAGCCCGAGATGTACGAGGCCGCGGTGATGGACGGAGCGAGTCGCTGGAGGCAGACACTCAGTATTACGCTTCCGACGATTATGCCGGTCATTGTATTGATGTTCATTCTACGTATTGGCAATGTGCTGGATGCTGGCTTTGACCAGATTCTGAACCTTTACTCCCCTGCAACCTATAGTGTGGCGGATATTCTGGATACTTACGTTTACAGGGTAGGCTTACAAAACTTCCAGTTTAGCATGACGACAGCGGTCGGCCTGTTCAAGAATGTGATTGCTTTTGCGCTAGTACTGGCAACGAACTATATGGCTAAAAGGTTTGGACAGCAGGGGCTCTTCTAAACAGAATAACCAGATTGGAGGACAAGGCAGTGAAGTATAGCAGGGGCAGTAACCTGTTTCAGTTGGGTTTGATTATGTTCATGATGATCTTATGTATTGTCATGCTGTATCCTTTTGTGCATATGCTTTCGATCTCATTTAGTACACCGGCAGAAGCATTGAGATTGGGGATCCATCTGTATCCCCAGCAGGTATCCTTTTTTGCATGGGAGAAGGTATTGGGTAGTCAGGATATCTGGATGGGATTCGGAAATACGGTTTTTCGTACCGTAGTGGGGACGATATGTTCGATTCTGTTCATGTCGTTAGGGGCATATCCGCTATCTCGTAAATATTTACCGCATCGTAATGTGTATACCATGATCATTGTGTTCACGATGTTCTTCAGCGGCGGGATGATTCCTACCTATTTCTTGATCAAATCCCTGGGAATGCTGGATTCGCGGCTTGTGTATATTATCCCCGGATTGATTAGTACGTTCTCTATGCTGATTCTGCGTAATTTCTTTCAAAACATACCTGACGAGCTGGAGGATTCGGCGAAAATTGATGGTGCGAACGATCTGCGTATCTTGTTTCAGCTCGTACTTCCGTTATCAATGCCTGTTATCGCCACCTTGTCACTATGGTCTGCGGTAGGACATTGGAATGCCTGGTTTGACGCAGTGTTATATATTCAGGATCCTTCCAAGCAGGTACTTCAGACCTTTCTGAGACGAGTGGTCATCACAGGAGAGAATCTATCCATGTTCGCAGCAGATGTTAAGGGCTCGGAATTGGGATACCAGGAACCGATAAAAGCCGCTACACTCATGTTCACCGCACTACCCATTATTATGGTATATCCATTTTTGCAAAAGTATTTCGTGAAAGGAACGATGGTAGGTTCGCTTAAAGGTTAACAAGGATCCATTCAAGTTGCCTCAAGGTGTCTTGATTCAAATAAGAAGAATCGTTAGATCAAAAGGAGGAATTCAGAGATGAAACAAAAGAGATTGTTGACCAGTATGCTAGGTATAGTGTTGTCTGCTTCAGTGTTGGTAAGCGGTTGCAGTGGTGGAGGAGTTACCGAAAATAGTACAGGTGATATTTCAGACAAGGGCACTGAGAAGCCGATGGAAATTTCAATTGCAAACAACTGGAATATCCCAAAAGCCGATAACAATTACGTTCAAAAGTTTTTGGAAGATAAATTTAATGTGAAGTTCAAGAATATTTCCTTCGAAACGGCTACCTGGAAAGAACAATTCAATGTCATGCTGGCTTCCGGCCAGATTCCGGACATTATTTCGGTAGATGGCACTGTAGGTGATGTGGTGCAATGGGCGGATCAAGGTATCCTTGCGAGTGTATCCCAAGAGGAAATTAAGCAATATATGCCTAAATACACGGCGGACGTGGAAAGTGTTGATCCGAATGCCTGGGATCCGGGGACATACAACGACAAGAATTGGGGGGTTCCCAAAGTATGGGGAGAAGGCGCAACAGGGTTTATTCCGGCCTATAACGGACAATGGCTCAAGGCTATTGGTTACAATGAACCGCCAAAGAGTCTTGCCGAACTTGAGGATGTGCTGACCAAATTCTTGAATGACGACCCGGACGGTAACGGTAAAAAGGATACGTATGGCTTGACTGGACGAGGCAAGGATGCTCAGGCGCAGCTGTTCAATACGGTGTTTGCAGCTTACGGAGTAGCTCCGTACCAGTTCAAGCTAGACGAAAATGGCAAAGTAACTTATGGCGCGATTACAGAGGAAGCTCGCAATGCACTGAAGCTGCTAAATAAATGGTATAAGGCGGGCATTATCGATCCTGAGTTCATCACAGATGGCAACAGCGAGATTCAAACCAAGTTTGTCAGTCTGCGAACGGGCATCATCGAGACAGGAATGTGGCACCATCTGTATGATGATGGATATTTTGGACTGATCTCCAAAGATAAAGGCATTGAGCTTGTTCCCGGTGTTCCGTTCGCTGGACCGGACGGCAAGAAGTATGCGATGGCTAACGGAGCCTTGCAGCCTCCATTGTTGTTTGGAGCACAGCTGGAGAAGGATGATGCCAAACGAATCAAGATTTTGCAAATTCTTGAGTATGTCACAACGGATACAGAGGGCTACTTAACGACAGTGTTTGGCGAAAAAGGAAACTCTTATAAACTTGAAGGCGAATTGGCAGTTATTACGGAAGCCGCGGCGGGTACCGAGTTAATGAGTGAACTGGGTGCAGGTTTCTATAATCCATTCGGTGCCAAAGTAAGTTCCATGATGAAGCATCACTATTCTCCTGAAAAGCTGGCTTTCAAAGAGAAATTGACTAATGTTGAGGATGTTACTGTCCTGACTGATCTGATGCAGTCCACGGTTATGACGACGAAAGCCCAGTACGAGGCAATTTTAAATACTTTGCAGGCTCAATATTATATTAAAGCCATCTCAGGTGAAGCCAATACGGACAAAGACTTTGATGATTTTCGGTCACAGTGGTTGAACTCGGGCGGACAGTCGGAACTGGATGAGGCTCAACAGATCTATGAGGAGCGCAATAAATAAAAAGAACTTTTCAGAGATGAAGGCAAGATCGTTAGCAGATGAACGTGGGAATGGTGCTCGTCTGCTAACCGGCTCATCTCTGGGGTTAGAGGAGGAAGTATATGCAGACTGTTAATACCGATGTAGTGGTTTATCCAGCCCCGACTGGTGCCGTAGTTAACTCTGACTTCACTGTGAAAGTTCGTAAGCCGCACGGAGAATGGCATCTCTTGTCTAGCTACAATGTGAAGGTTGATATGCATGATGTTCGTAATGCATCGATGATCACGTTCGATTGTAACGGTCCGGTAGAACTGCACATTGTGAAAAATACGGGAACTGTTCAGGCGGCGATTGTCCGCCCGATCTCAGCAGGCTTAAGCTGTGCGTTGGAAGCAAACCACATGTCGCTTCATCTGGACGGTCCGCAGCAGCTATCCTTAGAAGTGGATGGAGACCGATTCCACAATTTGCACATCTTTGCTAATCCGCTGGAGCAGGATATTCCGCAAGTTTCAGATGAGGGTGTTTTGCTGCTAGCCCCCGGAATGCATCATACGGCAGACATGCTGGAGACTTTGGCACGTGTGGGTTCAGCGGTGAGAACCAATGTGATCTATTTTCAACCCGGTATCCATCATTTTGATACATCTCGATTAGAGGTACCTTCCCATACAATTATCTATATCGCCGGTGGTGCAGTCATCTATGGAGGATTTATCTGTAACCGCGTGGAGGATGTGGTCATTCGAGGAAGAGGAATATTGTATATGTCTGATTTTGAGAAAACGACCTTTTATCGCGGGGTAGAAATCAGTTATTCCCGAAATATATCCATTGAAGGCATAACATTCATCGATCCGCCCCATTATACAATCCTGATCGGGCAATCTGAAGCTATAGATATTTGTAACATCAAAACTTTCAGCACGCGAGGCTGGTCAGATGGCATTGACATGATGGCCTGTTCGGATGTGAACATTGATAATGTATTTCTGCGTACTTCGGATGACTGCATTGCAATCTATGCCTCTCGGGGCGAATATCAGGGAGATACCCGGAGAGTTCGAGTTCAACGTTCGATCTTATGGGCAGATGTGGCGCACCCAGCCAATATAGGTACACACGGCAACTATGAAGGAGACGGAGATATAATTGAGGATATTGTACTCAGCGATATAGATATTCTGGAACATCACGAACCACAGCCGGACTACTGGGGTTGTCTAGCGATCAATGCGGGAGATAATAACACGGTACAGAACGTGCTGTATGAGAACATCCGTATTGAACCTTTCGAATTAGGCGAATTGTTTAATGTGAGAGTGCTACAAAATCCAAAGTATAATCCTGCTCCAGGTAAACGGATCCGCAATATTCTTTTCAAAAATATTGAGTATAACGGAAGTTGTCTGAATCCTTCCCATATTGAAGGCTACGACATAGGTCGCAAGGTAGAGAATGTGAGATTTGAGAATGTAATGCTAAATGGTGAACACTTATGCAAAGACAAAGATCTTGTAGTCGGAGCCCACGTCGCTAAAATTAAGATCCACGACTATAACTAGAATTTGGCTATATAGATATTAAACTGAAAGCAGGAGAATAGCCATGTTAACCATTGAAAATTCGAATATTTGGCTTCAAGGAGTCGTTCAACGTATAATCGAAAAAATGGACTGGGTGAGTGAGAAATCGAAGGATAAAATTCCTTATACGACTATAAATGGAGTACATGATGACAGATCTGTCCAAAATCCAAGCGGGACGCACGCTGACGGAATCAATTGGTGGACCAATGGGTTCTGGGGTGGTATGATGTGGCAAATGTATCATGTAACGGGTCAGGAGAAATACAAAAAGTATGCGAATCTTACAGAAGATAAATTAGATGCCGGGCTGCAGCAGTATTACGGATTGCATCATGATGTGGGCTTTATGTGGCTGCCAACCAGCGTTGCGAACTATAAACTCACCCAAAATCCACAGTCCCGAAAACGGGCGTTACATGCAGCTAATCTTCTGGCAGGTCGCTATAATCTAGTAGGGGAATTTATACGAGCGTGGAACGACCTTCCAGAAGAAGATAGTCGAGGTTGGGCGATTATTGATTGTATGTTTAATATTCCGCTCCTTTATTGGGCCACAGAAGAAACCGGGGATCCACGTTTTATGCAGATCGCCTTGAAGCATGCGGATACAGTAATGAAAACCTTTGTACGTCCGGACGGATCGGTTCATCATATTGTTGAATTTGACCCGTTTTATGGGGGAGTCGTAAGAACGTATGGAGGACAAGGATATGGGGACGGCTCTTCCTGGTCCAGAGGTCAGACGTGGGGGCTTTACGGTTTTATGATGAGCTATATTCATACGGGCAAAGAAGATTACCTTAATGCAGCTAAACGCATTGCTCATTATTTTATCGCGAATATACCAGAGAACGGAATTATTCCTGTTGACTTTAGGCAACCAAAAGAACCTGCATACGAAGACTCCATGGCCGCAGCCATCGCTGCTTGTGGACTCATTGAAATATCTAAGGCTGTCGGACCTCATGAGAAGGAGATCTATCTCCGTGCTGCGATCAAGCTCTTGAAGGTACTCGATGAGGCTCGTTCAGACTGGACAAAGAGCTGTGACTGCATCCTAGTGAATGGATCAGCGGCTTATCATGCGAAAGAACATCACCAGTCCATCATTTATGGAGATTATTTCTTTATTGAAGCGATCTTCAAATTAAAGGGAAAAGATCTGTATCTTTGGTAAGCAATCATCATGTGAGTATAGTACATGTGAACATAGTATATGAAACGCTAGGGGATGGATGCCAAACACAAAACCTGCTGTACTGAACCCGCCTATTTCTACAGAAGGAATAGGCGGGTTTTATGTTGTAAAAATACTGTTTAAAATCCGTGTTAAATGAAGTAGACTTAAAGATCGAAAATAGAAGGCAAAGATAGAGTCGCTAAGTTAGTCGGGCACTCCAGTCTGTGGATGCCTGTTGACCATGTCTTGAACGACAGTGGAATGCAGAAATGAAGATTATTCCTCACTACATTCCTACAGGCGGAGCGTTCCCAATTCGCGTACATGATGAATGGGTTGCAACACTTGCACTAAGTGGACTACACGAGGGTAGGGATCATGAACTGGTCGTTCGTGCTCTGAGTATAGCACTACAAAAAAAGATTCCCATGTTTCCGTGTGCAACTATTTGAGTAGTCCATAATTAAGTCTCAGGATTAAAGTAGCAACCGTTTCCGATTTAGCGGAAACGGTTTTTCGTTTATTTACAAATTGATCCAATGAAACGTAGAAGATGTAGGAATGGAAATATGAGAGAAGGTCTGCTCATAAATCCAAAATGTCAATATGTAATTCGTGATAAAAATACGAGAATTGTGATATAAGTAAACCCTTTCAGAACATACAATGGACTCGTAATCGAATATTCATTTCAATCTCTAGAGAAGAAGTGTTAGGCAATCATCTCTAAGTTGAGATGCAATAACTAAGATATGCAAGTAGAGAGGGATTCTTTTTAATCTAACTTGTATACAAGTAGACCGATCACAGGAAAGAGGTGAAAATTTCTTATCATTAGAAATGAAAGCGTGCTAATTCTAACAATAAAGGGGTCGAAATGAACACCATGAGAACTGCCATAATCGGAACTGGAAAAGTCGGTCATTTCCATGCAAAAGCTTTTGCGAAATTGAAGGATTCTGAATTTACAGCGGTGTGTGGTAGAAATTTGGGACGTGCACAATCATTTGCTGACCAATATGGAGTTAAAGCATATGACAACATTGAAGAGATGATTATTCGTGAAAAAATTGAGGTTGTCAGCATCTGTACACCGCATCCAAATCATGCTGAGTCAGCAGTAATCGCTGCCAATTTGGGTGTTCATATTCTTATTGAGAAACCCCTATCTTCCAGTTTAGAAGATGCTGACACCATTCTTGATGCTGCATCAAAAGCAGGAGTTCAAGTGGGCACTATCTCGCAGCGCAGATTCTATCTTCCATGTATGAGAATAAAAGAGGCTATTGATCAAGGAAAGATTGGCAAGCCCGTTCTAGGTACAGTTAATATGTATGGCTGGCGCGATCAAGCTTACTACGAAAGTGATCCGTGGCGTGGTTCATGGGACGGTGAAGGCGGAGGTGTACTGGTTAATCAAGCGCCCCACCAGATCGATCTGCTCTTGTGGTATATGGGTGAAGTAGAGGAAGTGTATGGACAATGGGCTAATCTCAATCATCCTTACATCGAGGTTGATGATACTGCTGTAGCTGTCATTAAGTTTAAAAATGGAGGGCTTGGCAACATTGTGGTGAGTAACTCACAGGATCCTGCACTCTATGGAAAAGTTCATATTCATGGTGATAATGGTGCAACGGTTGGAGTGCAAACCGACGGAGGTGCCATGTTTATCGCAGGAATGTCTGAAATTACTGAGCCACCAGTTAACGATGTTTGGACTGTACCTGGGGAAGAACATAGGCTAGAGGAATGGAAGCAGAGTGATTCTGACTTTTTCAATCAAGCAGATTCCTTGTATCACTATCATCAGGAACAAATAGAAGATTTTTTGAATGCGGTATCAACTGGAAATAAGCCAATCATAGATGGCCTCGACGGAAGACGGACAGTAGAGATTTTCACTGCAATTTATCGGAGTACGCAAGAGAACAGACCGATAAAATTCCCTTTGAAATAAAAACGTATGATCACAACTATGACAATGTAAGCGAGAAGGGAGTTTTGGTATGACACCTACGATATTTATTATTATCTTAATAGCAGCAGTCATCATGTTAACATTCGGGACGCTGAAGCTAAAGATCCATCCTGTTATTGCTCTCTTTTTAACTTCAATCTTTTTAGGTTTATGTTTCGGAAATTCGCTTCTTGAAACATTAGCAAAGATTAATGAATTTTTTGGTTCGACTTTATCCGGGGTTGCAATTACTATAATTTTTGGAGCAGTGATTGCAATCGGAATTCAAGATACAGGTGCATCAACAAGTATTGCAAATTTCTTTATTAAATTATTTAAAGGTAAGCGTCTTGAGCTTGCTCCATCTTTAACAAGCTTCATGGTTGCCTTATCGGTTTTTGGTGATATTGCAATGGTGTTAACTGCTCCAATCTCATCCATTTTAGCAAAAAGAAAAAAAATTAATATGGCAAAAATCGCTCCTTATGTAAATCTTGGATTAACTCTTCCACACGGACTTTTGCCTCCGCATCCTGGTATTCTAGCAGTTGCTCTTCTATTAGGTGCTGATTTAGGTAAAGTAATTCTTTGGGGTACAATTATTTGTGTTGCCTCATTTGTAATTACCTATATGCTTACAATTAAAAAGATGAGCAAAGTAGAATTTATTGAACCATTACCTGAATTCTCTAAAGAAATTGAAACTGTACAAGAAAACGCAACGATAAAAGAACTATATATCAAAGAGGATAATACGCCATCTACTTGGACGTCATTTATGCCGTTAATTGTTCCAGTTGTTCTTATTTCCGCTGGTTCATTCGGTAAGATGATATTTGAAGAAGGATCGTATGCTTATGCAGTATTGTCCACAGTTGGAGATAAAGTATTTGCTTTGTTTGTCGGTGTCATTCTAATGATGTTCCTGATTCTAGGAAGAAAACCAAAAGTAATTAAAGTAGCAAAGAAAAATGAACCTATTAGTGAGAATTCTTCAATTTTGGAAATCTCAACGAATAACTGGTTAACCAGAGCTCTCAAAATTGCTATTATGCCGCTGATCGTTACCGGTATGGGTGGTGCAATGGGGGGCATGTTAAGAGAAAATCCTGTTATTGATGAATTAGGAATGATGGTTGCTGGGACTGACTTTCCAAAATTGTTAATTCCATTTATTCTCTCTGCAATATTAATGGCAGTTTGTGGATCAATGACGATTGCATCTATGACAGCAGCTGCCTTGGTTGCACCAATGCTGGGTATACTTGGGATTTCTCCGGTAGCGGCTACTCTGGCCGTAGGGGCTGGGTCAATGGTATTCTGGCACGTAAACAACAGTGGTTTCTGGATTATGACTTCACTTTATAATTTCAACACGAAACAAGGTTTGAAGTATTTTACTACTATTAACGGATTAGGTGGTATAGTAGCCTTTGCAATACTTTGTATATTATCAATTCTTGGTTGGGCATAGGGTAGACATATCTGCGATCCCAAACTATTGAGCAATTGTATCCAAAAGTAAATTTGGCCGTTTTCCGATTCAAGGGAAACGGTCACTTCTTTTTTGTGGACCGTGCCGCCTATCTGTGAATCGCATCCTTTTTGCGTTTATTGAATGTAATCTCGTATTCCATAAATCTCTCGATACTGCTTAGGGGTTAGCTGGGTAATTGATTTAAAGTTTTTACCGAAATGACTCTGAGAGCAAAATCCGAGATTAGTCGCAATCTCACTATAGGTGTATTTTGAATACATTAATAGATTTCGTGCTAATTTAATCTTTTCTTGCATAATAAAATCGCGAATAGTGATGCCTTCTTTTTTATAAAACAATTCTGTTAAATAATTTGGATTCATGTCTAATTCCTGTGCAATATCTTTAATATAAATCTTATCGTGAAGATGCTTGAAAATATAATTTTTACACAGTTCAATACGTGGGTGACTGCTCCTAGGATGATGAGTACGAGACTTATGTCTTTTTACTTCATAAACCATACGTGTATATTCCAGTTCTGCATCTCGAAACAAACGCTGTACGGATTGGGGCTCGGAGAGCTCCTCCATTTTATAGATATAGCTATCGGCTAGAGAATAGGCCATCTCGTGGGACACTCCACCTTCAATGGCTGCCCTGCATGCGAGAGTCATACCGGCAATGCTCACATTTTTTAATGATCGCAGATGGTCTTCAGCCAATAACCCAAAATACCCGTCAATTTGTTCGTTCCAACTCTTCTTTAATTGATCTATGTCTCCATTACGAATACAACTCATTTCGCGAATTTCTTGAGCGTAGGGAAAATGCATTCTCCCTACTTCTTGGTTATGGAAAATAACATCAGTGAAATGTCTTTTGACATCCTCCTCAGCCTGGACACTTATATTGCTACTTCGTAGCACTTCTTCTGTTATAGGTTCAGCTGAATACAAATTGTTAAGTAATAACAGATGCTGAATCAGGTGGTGCAAGTGACATAACGGGACGAGGTCTGATTTTATACCAAGATCAGGTGCAGAGTGCTTCAGGGCTATAGGATCCTGCATGCGAACAGGCCCAACTAGAAATACATGGTCAGGGGTGGTAACAATGGAATAGAGTAGCTGATTAAAGGTGGCGATTATAGGGATGTTGTTCGTTGCTATAGATAACATGAAGTCTTTTAGTTTTACAGCGTATGAAGCATCCGAGGATATTGTCGGATAATGGATGAGGGTATAGACTAGCTCGCCGTGCGGTGTATATTGATACACATCTGCTTTCAATTGTGTTGAGACGTGTTGGATAAGGTAATCTGTATTCAATCGTTAAACCTCCTTTTTTATTATGGGCATTGTATCAAATAAATGAGATGTTATCCAACATACTAATATAGCTTTAGTGATACAAATAAGAGATTTGTGATATAAGTATATTTCCCCAGCTCTTAGAATGAATCCGTAGTCAAATATATATCCCAATTCATAATTAGAATTTAGCAGGATTTCATGTCTAGGTTGAGAAAGGAAGAGATAGCATATGGAACGCAAAATAAGATGGGGAATTATGGGCTCCGGAAGAATCGTAGATACATGGATGAATGGCGCAAGGCAATCAGACGAGATGGAGATTGTTGCCATTGCCTCTAGGACAATGAAGAGCGCTCAGAAGATGGCTGCGAAACATGCTATACCTTTAGCGCTAACTTACGAAGCTTTGGCATCAAGAGATGATATTGATGTGGTATACATCCCCGTTCCGCACACAGCGCATAAAGAACTCGCTATTTTGGCAATGGAACATGGGAAATCTGTCTTGGTAGAGAAGCCAGCTTGTGTCAATGAAAAGGAATTACTTGAGGTTGTCTCAGCAGCTAAGAAAAACAATGTCTTCTTTATGGAAGGTACCTGGACTCGCTTCTTCCCGATGATCAACAAAATAAAAGCACTTCTTACGGAAGAGGGTATTGGTGAGATTCGATCCATCCACTCGGCCTTTTCCTTCCGTTTACCCGACGCATATATGACTCAAGAGCAACGATTGATAAATCCTGATCTTGCCGGAGGTGGACTCCTGGATACAGGAGTATACAACCTTCACTTCGTGGAGGAATTGTTGGGAAAATCACCTGTAGATTTGACAGGCTTTGCAACCATTAATTCTGATGAACACCATGTACAAGTGGATGAACAAGCCACGTATATTGCTAAGTATGACAAAGGTGAGCTTGCCGTAATGAGTAGTGGTGTTAGAACAGATATGGCTGGTGTAGCGATGATCTATGGAACACAGGGGTACATTGAAGTACCCACGTTCTGGAGACCAATTACGATAAAAGTGATGAAGAATGGGGAGCTAACGACGTATGATGAGCCTGTGCCACAGCATATAGACGGGATTAAGGATAAGGGCTTTCAGTATGAAATAGCTCATGTGAACGAATGTATTAGACAAGGTCTGAAGGAATCACCGATTATGACATGGGATAAGAGTCTAGGTGTGATCAGGCAGTGTGATGAGCTCCGGAGACAATGGAATCTGCAATACCCGTTTGAGGATTAGTGGCTATTAAACGTGATTAAAGGAGAGATATTAATGGACAACGAGCAAATCATTCATTCTGTCGTATTTTCACTTAAGCATGAGAAGGGAGCGGCAGAAGAAACACAGTTTCTGCAGGATGGAAAATCCTTGTTGAGCAGTATACCTACGGTAAACAATTTTCAAGTCTTTCGTGAGATCAGTCCTAAGAATAATTATGATTTCGGCTTCTCTATGGTATTTAACAATAGAGAAGATTATGAAGCATATAATGCGCACCCAACACATGTTGGATTTGTTTCAAGTCGTTGGGCGAAGGAAGTGAAACAGTTTATGGAAATTGATTATGGAAAGCTCGATTAGGAAAGTGTAGGAAATGAAGCAGTCGATTGAATCGACTGCTTCATTTCACTTATAGTGAAACCCCTCCCGAAGAATTAACATTCCGAGAGTCAACTTGTCAATGTACATTCAAAAACGGAATAATCATCAAGTACTCTACTCAAAATTAATCCTCCCTCCTAATTACTGCCGATTGTTTCCTCTGAAATATGATCATCATCCTCGTTGGAGATGCCTTTTCAAACTAGTAATTTACTTAATGCCTCAATCCATCGTATAAAATACTACGAATTACAATAGCAGATCGATCTCTTGTTTCGTCTAAAGCAAATGCACCAATAAGACATATACGCTGACCAGGCTGAAAATAAGTATCGACCTCTTGCAACATATGTTCAAATGGCTTCTAGGGGTTCAAACTTATCGTGCATTCAAAAATGTTACTGATAGACCATTGCTCAATATGAGCAGGAATAAAGGTTTTTATGCCACTGATGCATGAATTGTAGAATCTTGGTCACTCTAATTGTGAAATAAGTAATCAGAGGGGGAAGAACCAGGTCATGTGGAAGAAAATATTGGATCATGTACCTGAGTGGAGTGTATGGATTAGCATAGTATGTTTAACAGGAATTCCTTTGCTGATCATGGGTTTCTTTCACCAGATTAAGTTAGCAGACGCGAGACTAAGTGAACGTAAACAGAGAATGGAGAGTACTTTTGTAGATAAAGAAGAGGGCAATTATAATTCTTCTACGATTCTTCCTAACGATGAAGGATTGAAGTATACAGATCATTATGAAACGAATATGAATCTCTTTAAACAAGCTGCCATGGAAATGGATGATATTAATGAACGAACGCTGTATTTAAGCAATCTGGATTGTTATGCGGTATTGTACTTTGTAGATGGATTAACCGATAAGGATGAAATGGATCACAACGTGCTGAAACCCCTACTAGAGTGGGCAAACAAACCCCTTGATACAAAACTAGCTCCTGAGCAGCTCGTACATTTATTAGATCAACAACTGTTGTTGGTGTCTGAAATAGAATTTGTACAAGAGGTTATTCCAAGCCTACGTAAAGTTTTATTTGGTTCAGTCATTCTTATGCTAGATGGGATACAGGGAGTGTTAGTTCTTGGAACGCCAAAGGGGAAATCGAGATCGCTTGAAGAACCGATCTCCGAATCTGTTCTACGGGGACCTAGGATTGGCTTTACGGAAGTACTTAGTGATAATACGTCCATGTTGCGAAGACAGGGGGAAAGTAATGAACTGGCGATGGTCTCTTGCAAGGTAGGAAGTCGAGTCGAAAAGGAACTGATGATCGTCTATTTTCGTGATATCGCTAATTCCGAATTAGTCGAAGAAGTAAAACGACGTGTACACGCAATTGATATAGATGAAGTGCTGGAATCAGGCTACATAGAGCAATTAATTGAAGATAATT
Source organism: Paenibacillus sp. Root52 (assembly GCF_001426865.1). Lineage (GTDB taxonomy): Bacteria > Bacillota > Bacilli > Paenibacillales > Paenibacillaceae > Paenibacillus. The sequence continues at coordinate 686,901 of NZ_LMFO01000001.1, forward strand.
TCCTTAGTCCGTTTCCTCAGATTCAAAATACTGAACGTCCTGATCGGGTCATGGGAGCCTTATTGGAAGGAAGGGTAGCGGTCTTACTGGATGGATCGCCTTACGCTCTTTTGATGCCTGTAACTTATGCCATGATGCTCCAGTCGCCCGAGGATTATTATGAACGTTGGATTCCAAGTTCCTTTATTCGCTTTCTGCGCTTCATAGCTACTCTGATTTCATTATTTGCTCCCGCGCTATATATTTCATTTATTTCTTTTCATCCAGGTCTCATCCCTACCAATCTCGTGATCTCAATTATTGGGACGAGGCAGGGGGTACCTTTTTCAACGTTAATTGAAGCCCTCATTATGGAAGGATCCATTGAGATCTTGCGCGAGGCAGGATTACGTTTGCCTAAACCCATTGGTCCTGCAATGGGAATCGTAGGTGGTCTCATCATTGGACAAGCTGCGGTAGATGCCGGTATTGTAAGCCCAATTTTGGTTATTGTCGTTGCGGTGACTGCGATTTCTTCTTTTGCTACGCCAATGTATAGTGCAGGGATTGCCATGCGTTTATTAAGGTTTCCGATCATGTTTACAGCTGCAATGTTTGGACTATATGGCGTAATCATGGCTTTCTTGTTTTTGGTCGTCCATATGTTCAAGTTGAAAAGCTTTGGAGTTCCCTATATCGACATGGCTGCTTCGCCTTCCATTAAGGAATGGAGAGATTACCTCATACGTGCACCGTTTCAGTTCATGAGAGGACGGCCGCGGATCTTACAAACTAAGGATAAAAAACGAAAAAGTTAATACCTAAGACATTCGCCAAGGAGGGTACATGATGTCATCAGGTTTGAACGAGACTGGTAAGCTTACTACACTACAGGGCATAAGTCTAACGATTACATTTATTGTCGGTGTAGAGCTCTTTACGTTGCCTAGAGAAGTCGTACATAGCGTTAAGAGTGCAGATGCCTGGTTGTCCGTCATTCTTGGAGGAATTGCAGCCATGGTTGTGGCATGGGTCATGATCAGATTAAGCCGGAAATTCCCTAAAATGAACTTCTATGAATATGTTGGAGAAATCGTAGGAACATGGATTGGAAAATTCATTGGAAGTATAGTAATCGTGTACTACATCAACTTAGCAAGCTATGAGATGCGATCTATGGAGATTGTTACCTCCTTTTTCCTTCTTGAAGGTACACCGTGGTGGGCTATTCAAGCTTTATTTGTCTGGATTTCATTATACTTGTGTATGGAGAAGACCAATGTAATAGCTAAAGTGTGTCAGATTATCGTTCCAATTACGATTGTGATCTATATTCTAATTTTATTGCTTGGACTGAAAAATTTTGATCTTAGCACACTGCGTCCTGTGTTATCTAAAGGAATGTCTCCTGTTTTTCATGGCGTGAATACAACGACCCTGGCCTTTAGTGGGAGTGAGATCATGTTATTCATACTTGCCAAGTTGGAACAACCAGAGAAAGCAGTCCGCATAATGGGTTGGGGAATAGGTATCGCAATTATACTCTATACGACTGCAACGATCTTATGTATTGGCGCTTTTACAGCTGAAGGAATACTGACTCGGGTCTGGCCATTTTTTGACCTCACACGCAGTGTGGAAGTGAAGAATCTACCTTTGGAACGATTTGAGTCCTTACTTTTGTCCATCTGGGTTATGGAGATTTTTGCTACATTTAGTATTGCTTTTTATTGTGCCGCATTGGGTTTATCCCATGTAGCGAAGCTTCCTTATGCATGGAGTGTTTACTTTCTTTTGCCCGTTATGTTAATTGTGTCCCGGGTCCCTCGGGATATCAATGAGTTACTTCAAATGGGAAGATACATTGGTAAAGCTAATCTGATTTTATTCTCGAGCCTCTCGTTAATCCTTCTTCTTATTTCCCGTTGGAGGTCCAAATCAACATGAGCCAATCTCGAACAACTCAAGTATTATTACTGATTGTCGGATGTAGTATTCTGTTGACAGGATGTTGGAGCAGCCTACCTATTGAGGATCGTTATCTTGAAGCAGGCATTGCGTTTGACACCGTACCGCCAGCAGAGCGGGGAGTTGAGCAAATAGATTATCCTCAAAAACAGAGAATTCGACGAACCGTCCAATATATTCTACCCGAAGCAGGAGCAAAGTCTAGTAGCTCACAAGAAAAGAAGTTTGAAAATGAAGAGGTGGTTGGTGATTCCATTATGGAAATGACAAGAGAGACTTTTCTGACAAACCGTTCGCCTGCAGGCTTCCATTTAAAAACTATTGTGATTAGTTCAAGACTTCTACAAGATATTCCGATGCATGAGTTACTTGATTTTTATTTAGCTGACAATGATATTCGCCTAAGTCTCCAGGTGTATATATCGACAGGAACGGCTAGTGATATCTTGGAAGAACATTTAGCTGGAGAAATTCCTGCATTTTTACTCAAAGAACTATCTGATAACCGCAAACGAATCTCAAGGCTAGTTAAACCTGTTACACTTGCGAATATGATTGGACCGTTAACATCGGAATCCAGCTTTCTTTTACCTAATGCCATTGTCGAAAAAGGTGTATTGAAGATTAGAGGAGCAGGTGTCGTCAAAGGGAAAACACAAACATATGCAGGATATCTGAACGAATCTCAGGTCGAGGGTTTACAGTGGATCAAAGGAGAGATTTCTGGAGGGATCTACAAGGTACAAGAGCCTGAACTACAACAACAATTTGTATATGAAATTAAATCATTGAAGAGCAAGGTTAATGCAACGGTGAAAGGTAATGATATCTCCTTTCAGATTGAGATGAATTCAAAAGGACGCTTGTCCGAGGTGTTTTCATCTAAAATAAAGAAAATGGACAATCATACACTGGAGCATTATTCTGAAATTGTGGAAGAAGAGGTTACGGAGCTTGCCAAGAAATCAATGGCTAAACTCAAAGAAATGCATGTTGAGGTGGCTGACCTGGGTAAAGCTCTACGGATCCAACATCCTGCTGTTTGGGAAAGAGTGAAGGAGAATTGGGAAGAAGAATTCGTCACAATTCCAGTGACCTTCCGTACCAAGGTTCATCTCGATGATTACGGAGCCTCATCCATGACTGCGGACTAAGAGAAAGAACGTGTGGAGGGACAAGAATATGGTTCAGGCACTGGCGCTGCTAGAGCAAGGAGAAGATATTCTGCTTTTCCCGAATCCCACATATGATCCAAGTTTTCTACAGCACCGATTTCTGATCCTATCCCATGTTCGGATCGATATCGGAAAATATGAAAAGAGAAGTTTCCGTGTGCACAATGGCCTGTTGATTCAACAAAACCATCCGGCTTTTGAATATTTTGTCACAAAGGAGTATTCCACTTATCCTTGGTGGATCTTCGTATCCAAATCCTCACCTATCATTCTCGATGAATTAATTACAGACTTCAGCCAATTGTGCAGACCATTGATAATTTTGAACGGAATCACAGGCTCGGTGCTATGGGAGCGCTGAATCTGGAGAGGTTAATGGTAACACAGCTTCCAACGTTATGTGCAGAGTCTAGCATACCAGCCTGCTACGCGTCTGGAAGTTGAGGAACTTCGTCAGTTGCTTCACTAGGGTTAGGGAAGAAAGCTGCAATTATATTTATATAATGTTATTTCTCACAAGTACGTGCGTATATTCCCTTTCAGCAATGAAAGGATATTTCATTTTGCTCTTTTGTCGAAAGCAATGCGTAGCTCGTCTTATCACGAATTGGTGCGGGAGATAGCTATTGGCGTGACCTACGATTTTCGGCCGGGCATCAGGGAGCAGATAATCAGCATTACGGCGTGCGAATGTAACAAGAACGAACAGATCTGCATGTAAAAAAAATGTTGCATACGAGACAGGAACGATTTTTCCAGTTCAGTATGCGACATTTTTATATTAGATCGGTTCTATTGAAGTTCGATTGGAAAAATATTCGATCAATGCGCGATAAAACACTTTGGAAGGTGTGTTCAATACATGTTTTTTGTGCCGAACGATGCCGTGAACGAAGGTGACTTTTCGAGGCATGGGGAGCGAGATGACACTGCCTTCCGCAAGTTCTTGAGCCATCGTGATTTTAGGTACAAGAGCAACACCAAGTCCGCAAGTTACGACCTGTCGTACAAGTTCGGTACTTGCAAATCCCGTCGAACGGATTCCGGAGGGTAGCCCCATTTCGTTTAACAGTTTGAGTCCTTCCGTATGATAGACGCAGCGGGAGCCGAATCCGATCATCTGAATCCCCGAAGTATTTTCCCATCCTTCGTTTTCGATCAAACGAGCCAGATTTTTGGAGGCGACAACGATCATTTCCTCTTCGATCAGCGGTTCAAAAATCAAATCTTCTTTTTTGGGATCCACCGGTACGATTCCGAAATCGAGTACATGAGACTGAATCTGTTCAACAATGTCCGCCTGAAATCCCGTTTCTAGCAGCAGATGGATTTCGGTATATTTTGTGAAAAAAGAATGCATAAAATCAGACATTCGTGTCACCAAAAAAGATTCCAACGATCCCAAACGCATCGTGCCTCGGGGATGATCCAGATTTTCCAATGCTTCTTCGAGCGAATAACCCAACTGTACAAATTTCCGGGCATAAAGTGCAAATTGTTCGCCCGCTTCAGTCGGCTTTACGCCACGGGGAAGTCGGTGAAAAAGTTTTTTATTACAGCTTTGCTCCAATAACTGAATCTGTGAAGTAACCGTTGATTGTACATATCCCAGCTTTTCAGCGGCACGGCTGAAACTCCCTTCTTCCAATACGGTCAAAAAAGTAAGCAACGATCGCCCTTCCAAGGTCTCCAACATGATTTTTCCTCCTAGGTATCGAAAAAACAAATGGATTCTATCATATCTTTTCGTTTTTAAAATGGATAAACCGATGATAACATGAAGAAGTTCTCAAGCCAACAATATCTTCAAGGAGGAACCATCATGATGAGGAAAAGCGGATTTTGATTAGGCATTTATGTGTTTAAAGATGCGGAGTCATCGACTATGCCGCACTTTACAGCGTATTTTCGGTAAAGCGAAGACTTGATCCGGAATTGGATGTGTTTTTGGTAGCAGACTCCTTCGTCCTGTACAAACACAGGCTGGCTCGACAGTAGTTCCGAATTATTCGTTTGTTGAAGAATCGGATTTATATGTCTTTCTAATTCCCGGGGGATGCGGAACACGTCAAGAAATGCACAACGATCGCTTGTATCGCTGTATCCGCTCTCTTCAGAACAAAAGTTTTGCAGACAAGTGTGTGTACAGGAATTGCTTCGAAAAGTGGGTTATGACGAAGCTTTCATGACGGAGGTAGCCCGAATCATGAAATACGACCGCGCTTATGAAGTCTACCGTGATGATATAGAGTGGAACGCTTAACTACAAGGAGGAAATTATTATGTTGCATACAGCTAATGGTCATTATGTTGAGGTCGAAGAAAATGTCACGCTTTATGTGGAAGATGTAGGCGAAGGCAAACCGGTTGTATTTGTACACGGTATGCCTGTCAATCATCGGATCTACGAGTACCAGCAATCGGTACTGCCTCAACATGGTATCCGTTTTATCGGAATCGATCTGCGAGGATACGGACGTTCCGACCACCCGCTGAACGGGTACACTTATGATCGGATGGCAGACGATATTAAGGCCGTGATCGATCAGCTTAACCTCAACGACGTTACACTAGCCGGTTTCTCTATGGGCGGCGGCGTTGTAACTCGGTATATGGGCAGACATCGGGGACATAAAGTGTCCAAATTGATGCTTTTCGGAGCCGCGACGTTGAGCAAACTTCCCGAAGAAGCGGTAAACGGATTGATCGTCGGACTTCAAGCTGATCGGCCGCAAACGCTGACGAATATGTTTAAAGGTTTTTTCCACACGGCGCCTTCCCAAGGGATAGAAAACTGGTTATGGCACATGGGGATGGAAGCGAATGTTCATGCGACGATCGAAACGGTAAAAGCAATCGGAAGCGAGGATCTTCGCTCCGATCTTGAAGCCATCCGTGTCCCGACACTGATGCTGCATGGGGTTCACGATCAAGTATGTCCATTCCCCGCCGCCGAACAAGCTCACGAAATCGTATCGACGTCAAAACTTGTTCGTTTTGAAAACAGCGGACATGCCCCTTTCTACGAGGAAAGAGAAAAATTCAATCGGGAAGTTATTGAGTTTGTATTAGCCTAAAAGAACACGAATTATTTTTCTCTGTGCAGCATCTATTGCTAATTATAACGATGATATTGAGTCCTACTCTATGGGTGCTCACTGTTATCTTAATCGTGTTGACTGTGAGGTATCTGTTCAATGCTGTTCCGATCGTATCCAAATATGCCCAGCACCATTTTAAACTTAAATGAAACAAGTTTAATATCCTTCGACAGAGAAAGCAGCTAATCTATGTGATTAGCTGTTTTTTTATCTATAGGCGTTATATAAAACCCATTATACCTAGGAACATATGTTTGTTTTATTCTTTTCTTTTGAGGAAGTATTTTGTATGATAAAAGAAACGTGAATGATAAATGAAGAAATGCAATAATCAATAGATGTCTTCCTTGATAGTGGCTCCCACAATACTAAACTCTAGGTAGGTGCAAGCATGATCCAATTAACAAACCGTCAGGCAAGGCAATTTCTATTGTTGAAGCATGGACTTTTGGGCGAATATAAATTTAGTGGGAAGCAGGGCGTATTGGACTTTGTTAGGCAGGTCAGCTGTATTCAGTACGACCCCATTGATGTTTGCGGAAAGAACGCCGAATTGGTGCTACAGTCGCGAATCAAGGGATTTACCAAGGGAATGCTTGCAGAGTTGCTGTATAAGGATAGAAGCCTAGTCGATTATCCCGACAAAAACCTGGCCATGATCTCTGTCGAAGACTGGCCGTATTTCGAGCGATACAGGAAAGCCGCCCGACAACATGGCGAGCGCTATCCCGAAATGCAAGCGTTGACAGCACAAGTTTGGGCTCATATAGAAAATCACGGAGCAATAAGTTCAGATGATTTAAAATTAGATGGAGAGTTCTCTTGGCAATCGGCCATCCATTGGAGCGGCGGAAACAATTCATCTAGGTCGGTGCTAGAACAGATGTATTCGACGGGTGAGTTAGTTATCCATCATAAAAAAGGAACGCGTAAATATTACGACATAGCCAAGAAGTACATACAGCCCAATCTGCTGAATGCACCAGAGCCACTTGAGGATGAGCTTCAGCATCATAAATGGCGTGTATTGCGTCGAATCGGCTCTGTTGGTCTCTTATGGAATCGGGCGTCAGATGCATGGCTGAATATATGGGGGTTGAAAGCAGCACAGCGCGCCGAGGTATTTCGCCAGCTAATACACGAAGGTCGTATTATTGCTGTTGCCGTGGAACACATGAAAGATACGCTGTACTGTCTCACGGAGGATTTATTGCTTATTGAAGCCGTTCTGCACAATCAGGAGTCGAGATTGCGTTGCGAGCTTATTGCCCCGCTGGATAATCTGATCTGGGATAGAAAACTGATCAACGAATTGTTTGGCTTTGACTATACCTGGGAGATTTATACGCCTGCAATCAAACGAAAATTCGGCTATTATGTGCTGCCTATATTATATGGAGAGAGCTTCATTGGACGAGTAGAGACCTTTGTGGAGCGCAAAACTGGAACCCTCGTTATTAAAAACATCTGGTACGAACACGGTGTGAAACAAACAAAGCAATTGCGAACAGCCTTAAACCGTTGTATCCAAAGGTTTGCAGTCTTCAACGAATGTGAGACGATTTCCACAGAGTCTATGAACTGATATGCCTTATATTTAATTAGGGGGATTGAAAAAACATCTAACGACGATGACTTGTGACCATCCTGCCCTAATTGAGGAGGTACTGAAGGAGAGGAAATGATGAATGGGGATGCGTTCGATTATATCGTCATGTACGAAAAAGGTCGTTAATAGATAACGACCTCATTGGTGCTGTTTCAAGAGCAGGAAAATTTCTCGAAACTCAGCTATTTTCATTTGATCAACTTCGGTTAAATGAGGAATTGTCCCAAGCACAGTAATATCCTGAATGAGAATATCTTGCAAATATAGATGTTGTAAAGTTGGATGGTTCTTTAAAGGTGTCAAATCTTGTATCCGATTGTTCTGCAGAATGAGCCATTCAAGTTTCACCTTCTGAAGTGGTCTTAAGTCCGATACCTGATTATCGCTGGCTAGCAAATTTATCAAATTACGTAGATTTTCAAAGGTTCTAGGCTTCTTATTTGGTTACCGCTAATCAATAGACTTTCCATATTACGTAATCCCGAAAGTGGAGATATATCGATATAATCTAGCGGGGAGCATCAATCAAGTTTATACTATAGTTATGACTTTTCGAAAACGGTTTCTGTGAATTGTAAACGATTACTTTTCTATCGACTATATAAATCAAAAAGGGGACAAATCATGATAGCTGCACTAAATCTGGAGGGTACCTGGAAACTGCAACTCGATGAACATAAGATAGAACGTGGTCTGAATTTTTCAGACGTTATAACATTGCCAAATACGACATCTCATGCGGCCAAGGGCAAGAAAAACGAAAATGTGTTACTAGGTGCGCTAACTGATGAGTATTTATTTGAGGGATATGCCTGGTTTTCACGAGAGATCGAAATCCCAGAGCACTTGGCTGACAAACGTTGCTTTTTACACCTGGAACGTACGAGAGTTACGACAGTCTGGATCGATGGGGTAGAATTAGGGACACAGAACAGTCTCAACACACCTCACCGTTACGAGATTCAGGCCGGGCTAACCGCTGGAACTCATACAGTTACGATTCGAGTGGACAATACCGACTATCCAACCAAAGGGGGTCACCTTACGTCCGAGGACACACAGACAAATTGGAACGGAATTACAGGGGAATTAGAACTTCAATTTTTTGAGCGTGTTTTTCTGGATAATGTCCAAGTCTACCCTGTTCTGGCCACTCGATCTTTTGAGATCAAGGCGTTGCTTGTCGGTGAACTGCAAGGCTTGAAAATTGTGGTATCCGCTGTTGCAGTCAGTGCAGATCCAGTGTTTACAACGGAGGAACAGATATTCACCCCGGATTCGCAGGAGATCCAGCTGACGTACATGATTGGCGAAGATGCCATGTTATGGAGTGATGATGAACCTAATCTGTACAAACTTCATATTCACTTGCAGGATCAGAACGGTAACATACTAGATTCTAACCAAGTATGGACGGGACTACGGGAATTCCGGGCGGCTGGAGACAAATTCACCATTAATGGTCACAAAACGTTTCTTCGAGGCAAACATGATGGGCTGATCTTCCCACTAACAGGTTACGCGCCAACAGATGTCGATGAATGGACACGCATTCTTGCTATCTCCAAATCTTATGGCATCAATCACTATCGTTTCCATACCTGTTGTCCTCCAGAGGCTGCTTTTATTGCAGCGGATCTGCTTGGTATCTACATGGAGCCTGAACTTCCTTTCTGGGGAACGATTACGGATGAATTCTCGGAAGGGCACAATCAAGCAGAGCAGGATTACCTGATTAGCGAGGGATTTGCGATGCTGAAGACTTTTGGTAATCATCCTTCATTTGTCATGATGTCCATGGGGAATGAACTATGGGGAAGCAAGGACAAATTGAATTCGATCCTGAAGGAATACAAGGCATATGATCATCGTCATTTATACACCGAAGGTTCCAATAACTTTCAGTTTGTGCCGGACATTCTGGAGGAAAGTGAGTTTTTCTGTGGAGTACGTTTCTCCAAAGAGCGTCTGTTCAGAGGATCGTATGCAATGTGTGATGCTCCGCTAGGTCATGTGCAGACCGATTTGCCCAACACGTTGAAAGATTATGATTCGAACATTACACCTGAGCAAGGAAGCGATGCTGACCCCTCTTCGCAAACGGGGGGAACAGAGATTCAGATTCAATATGGGACAGGCTCCAAAACGGTACAGGCCGAAGCCGGAAGCGACCAACTTGTCTCACATGTACCGGTCATCTCGCATGAAATTGGACAGTACGCCACATTTCCTAATTTCGAGGAGATTAACAAGTACACGGGTTCTCTCAAAGCGAGGAACTTCGAAGTGTTTCGAGAACGTCTGGAAGCCAAAGGACTGGGACATTTGGCGGCAGCCTATTTCAGAGCCTCGGGTAAACTCGCGGTTCAATGTTACAAGGAGGAACTGGAAGCCGCTTTTCGTTCGCAGCAACTAGCCGGGTTCCAACTGCTGGATCTCCAGGATTTCAGTGGTCAGGGAACAGCGCTGGTAGGTGTGCTGGACGCGTTCATGGATTCCAAGGGCATGATTACACCTGAGGAGTGGAGAACGTTCTGTTCCGATGCTGTGCTGCTGGCGAGATTCCCTAAATATAATTATCAAGCCGGAGAATTGTTCGAAGCACGTATTGAACTAAGTTACTTCCGGAGGCAAGCATTGGATGGACTTCAATTGAAATGGGTACTTCAAAGCGATCAGATCGAAGACATCATTCTTGTAAAAGGTGAAGTTAATCTGCCCGCAGTCTATGGAGAAAATGTTGTGAGTATCACGGAACTTCGTATTCCTATCCCTGAAGTCTCCAATATGACCAAAGTGGAGATGAAATTGTCTATTCCGGGCACGGATATCCGTAAGTCTTACGACTTGTGGATCTACCCGAGTCAACAGGAAGTGGATCTGAGCAATTTGAATCTATTTACTCAACTCTCGGAACAGGCGCTGGAGCTGCTAGAGCAAGGAGAAGATATTCTACTTTTCCCGAATCCCAAACAGATTCAACACGCGATTCAAGGTTTCTACAGCACTGATTTCTGGTCTTATCCGATGTTCCGATCGATATCGGAAAATATGAAAAGAGAAGTTCCCGTGGGCACAATGGGCTTGTTGATTCAACAGAACCATCCAGCCTTCGAACATTTTGTCACAGAGGAGTATTCGACTTATCCATGGTGGAGCATCGTTTCCGAGTCTTCATCCATCATTCTGGATGATGTGAATCAAGACTTACAACCCATTGTGCAGACCATTGATAATTTTGAACGTAATCATAAGCTCGGACTATTAATGGAGTGCCAGGTGCGGAATGGGAGAGTGTTGATGGGAGCGCTCAATCTGGAGAGTCTAATGGCAACGCCGGAGGGAAGACAATTATTATACAGCTTCCAGCGTTACGTAGAGAGCCCAGCGTACCAGCCAGCTGCCCGCCTCGAAGTCGAGGAACTTCGCAAGTTGTATAACTAAGTTAAAGGGAAGAAGAGGTAGCAAGTTTTTTATTCCTGATGTCGAGGCATATGAACATACACCCATTCAAGTCGCTATTTTTAGCGGCTTCTTTATTTTACCCGTACAAGTTTGTGGCTCGAGCTAAGGAAAAGAACTGAAATGACTAAAAAGGTTAATGATTGGACTATTACGATAATGGATAAAGCAATTAAATTACTACGTAAAGTAATTCAGTGGTGACAGGGCAGGACTGAAAGCAGCCGACATGAACATAAATTGTTTTGTCTGGATAAACAGTATGGTTTGGGCGTAACAGAATGGGGATATGCCCGCTCATTTGTGCTGATTTGGCATATGTTATGACGTACCTTGAAATTCAAAGGAGGCCAATCGAATGAGTAAAGTTGGATACGATTGTAACAATGTCGGTGGAATTGGTCACGGGATGTGTACCTCTACTGCGGCAATTCTTGTACTCTTTATTCTGCTTGTTATCATCACAAAATCGTTCTGGTATTAGTTCGTATCTTGTATGAAAATAAATAGGTGATTCAAGCTCTGCTGAGTTATCAGCGGGGCATTTCCTATGTGGACAACTCACTGCGTCTTTAATTGAAGAAGATGATTTTCATTTGAATAAAAGATTCCAAAAGGCGTACATTCTTGTTAAACTATGAGCTTACACAATGACGATTGTGTCATATGAGCAAGGTTGACACGTGCGGAACTACATATGGATTTTGAGGATAAGGAAGGGATGAGCAACATGAAAGTGGAAGTGTATACGTTAAACGCGTTTGCAAAAGGGGAGCATGGTGGTAATCCCGCAGGAGTTGTCTTGGAGAATGACCTCTCGCTAGAAGCATCTGATATGCGGCTCATAGCGAAGGAGGTAGGCTATTCGGAGACGGCCTTTATAGAGAAATCCACATTAGCCAATTACAAAATTCGCTATTTCACTCCCGCAAGCGAAGTTGATCTGTGCGGGCACGCCACGATTGGTGCATTTGGACTGATGCATTCGTTGGGTTTGGCTAAAGCAGCAAGCTCTTATACGATTGAAACCAAGGCAGGGATTTTGGATGTGGATATTAGCTCGGAGGGTTTTGTTTATTTATCACAGGCTTTACCACAATTTTCTGAAAAGATATCCTGTGAGGAAATCGCCCCATCCTTGGGAATAACTCCTGAAGCCCTAGAAACCAAGTTGCCTATCGAGGTTGTATCGACGGGTCTACGTGATATTTTGATCCCGATCCGCAGTAGAGACCTCTTGAATGAAATTCAGCCAAAATTTGACGCCATAACTGCCATTTGCGAAAAATACGATGTAGTAGGATATCATCTGTTCACGATGGATACTCCAGACAATGCTACTGCGGAATGTCGAAACTTTGCTCCGCTGTACGATATTCCCGAGGAAAGTGCGACAGGAACATCCAACGGTGCACTACTCTGCTATTTGTACCAACATGGCGAGCTATCTATGAAAGAAGTGGAACATGTCATGTTCAGGCAAGGGTATTCGATGGATTGTCCTTCTGAAATCAAGGTAGGATTGAACCTGAGCGAGAGCGGTGACATCAAACAAGTTCGGGTTGGCGGTGCAGTGGCTGGGATTGAACGAAGACATATCATGATATAAGCAGAATCAAAACTAGTAATTCAATGGGGTTTTCTTCATGGCTGGATATCGTAGTGGATAGACTTTTACCCGCTTTTCCGGGCTCGATTTAATAAAATTTTTAAGTCAAAATGATATCAAATTTAAGAACTAGTATAAGGGGTTTCTGTATGATTATTCGAGAAATACAAAAAGAGGACAACGCAAAAATTAAGGAAATAATACAGGATTCACTAAAAAAACTTGGGTTAGCAATTCCTGGCACAGCCTATTTTGACCCTCAACTTAGTGACCTTCACGACTATTACAACAATTTAAAACATGCCCAATACTGGGTGGTGGAAATAGAGGGAGAAGTTGTTGGTGGTATCGGTATAGCCCCATTTAACGAACCAGATAATGTCTGCGAATTACAAAAACTATACTTAAGTGAGAAAACACAAGGGTATGGTATGGGGAAGAAATTAATGGAAACTGCTTTGTCGTTCGCTTCTAAGCACTATGCAAAGTGTTACTTAGAAACAAAGCAAGAATTAAAAACAGCATGTATTTTGTACGAGAAATTTAGCTTTAATCTTTTGGCTAAGCCATTATCAGGTTCTGAACATTCTGCGATGGATGCGTGGTATATAAAGGAATTGGATTGAATATTTGAAATATGAGCGCCTTTGATTATGGGGAGACATACTCCAATCAAAGGCGCTCGCTCTGTTTAATCAAGCTATTAATTTACATAAGAAAAACCAATGAATATGCCAAGTTTATAAATCGCCTGGCTGCAACGGTTATCGTGTTAAGGGAAGATGAGTTGCACGGGAATAATGACGTTCTTAGGAGAATAAATATCTTCCATCTGTTCACGTAACAGCTTTACGGCTGTTCGTGCCATTTCCTGTTCATCTTGCTGTACATAAGGTACGCCTGAAAGATGTGGATTATCAAAAGATAACAAATCGATATTTGAGTGAACGTTTAGACGACTGATCGCGGCCGATGTAAGGCGTGCTGTTTCTTCGGTCAAGGAGAAGGCTGCCGAGATTCCACTGTGGCTCTGCAAGAAGTCGCTTACATAGTCCAATGCTTGCTCACTTCGTAGAATGTTAAGAGGGATGTGACACCACAAGCTTTTGTCAATTGAAATGCCTTGATCTGTGTACGCCTGCTCGAAGCCAAGCGTTCGATCCTCAACGGCTGTATTGGCATTTTCAGGTGAGATGAGCGCAATCTGCTGATGACTCTTGGATAACAAATGGGATACAGCTTTATACGCACCGCCGTAATTGTCGGATGTAATGGTGTACGTCTCAATGTTGCGCAGATAGCGGTCGATGAACACACATGGGAATTTATCGAGCGACAGACGCAGTAATGATTCGTTGTACTTCTCATCTTCTGTCGGAAAAACGATCAACCCCTTCACACCGAGCTCCGTTAGTGTATGAATGACGTTTGATTCGATAGAGGAGGACTCGCGCGTGATGCTTAGTACCATGCTGAGACCGGCTTCTTGTAGGAAATGTTCTGTGTAGTCAACGAGCTTCTGAATGACACGGGTTCTCATCGTAGGAATGATGAAGCCGATGAGCGGCATGGAGGACGCGCTGGTTTGGGGTGGAGAGAAATTGATGTTAGAAACAACAAGACTAGAAGAGACGAATGAGCCTTTGCCTTGTATGCGTATAATTAATCCTTCGTCAGCTAGTAGGGTTAGGGCGTTCTTGACGGTTATTTTACTTACTCTGAATTCGTCCATTAGTTCTTGCTCAGAAGGGATGCGATCCGTTGGGCGAAGCTGCCCTGATTTAATTTTTTGCATAATATTTTCTCGAATTTGTTTGTAGAGCGCCAGCTTTTTCAAAGAGTAGCATCTCCCCATAAACTTTATGATTTTATAATCAATTGGTTATATAAAGCTTATTTCATATATATTATAATACGGCATGTAAAGCGCTTACAATATAGAAACTGAAAAATTGTTGCGAAGGGGTCTTTTCTTTGAAGGGTTAGAATTATGTTAAGGATGGTGGTGCTGAGATGGATTGAAACCGCTTAAATTAACAGAACTAACTAGTCAGCCGACTTTTCAAATGCATAACCAAAAAGAGAGGATGACGAACAAATGAAAAAACGCAGTGCTTTAATCTCCATCGTTACACTTCTTATTATGTCACTTTTTTTTACTGCATGTGGTAATGCTTCCGATTCAAATACGGAAACACAGCAATTAGGCGCTAATGCCGGTGAGAATGCAACAGAATTATCATTTTGGACATTCGTAGATTTGCACGGCAAGCATTTGGATAAAATGCTGGGTTTATGGAACGAAACGAACCCAGACAAACAGATTAAGTTGAATGTAACGGTTATGCCTTACGATGATATGCACAACAAGCTCTTATTGGCAGTTACAAGCGGAAAAGGTGCTCCTGATATCGCGGATATCGAGCTTGGTCAATTCCCTAAATTCTTGGAGGGTGACAACGTTCCCCTGGAATCTTTGAATGATGTATTTGCGCCATATAAAGACGTTGTTGTTCCTTCACGTGTCGAGATTTATTCCAAAGCCGATCAGGTTTATGGATTCGATTATCACGTAGGTGCGACGCTTGCTTTCTACAATACTGAAATTCTCGAACAAGCAGGTGTTGACTACAAGACAATCAAAACGTGGGAAGATTACAAACAAGCAGGGATCAAGGTTTATGAAAAGACTGGCAAGTATTTAGGTACTGCTGATACATCAGCTACGTGGCAAGCATCGCTGCTACTAGCTCAGCAAAACGCTGATTTTACAGATGAAAATGGTAATCCAAAAGTGAACTCGCCTGAAATGATTAAAGCGTATGAAATGTTAGTTGATCTGCAGAAGAACAATGTTATTCATACGATCCCTGGCGGACAACCCGATACAGAAGAAGCAAAAGGCGAATACAACAATGGCAACTACGCAAGTGCCTTGATGCCTGAGTGGTATATGTCCCGCTTTGTAAACGAAATGAAAGACCTTAATGGTAAGTACGCAATAGCTCCATTGCCGGTATTTGAAGAAGGTAATCCTCGTTCCGTTGGCTTAGGCGGTACGGGCACAGTTGTTACTAAGAGCGGTAAAGACGTTCAATTGGCCAAAGAATTTGTTGCCTTTGCTAAGCTTTCGAAAGAAGCGACTACTGAAATCTGGAATACACTTGGATTTGACCCAATCAATATGGAAGTATGGAAAGATGATGCAGTAACGAAAAACCCTGATAATGAATACGTGCAATACTTTAAAACAAATGCATTTGATACTTTGAATGAAATCAAAGACGAAATTAGAGCGATTAAGTCCGTTAAAGCTTCACCGACGATCGGCAATATCCTCAATACGGTTACTTTGAATGCTATCTTTGAAGATGGTCAAGACGTGAAGGAAGCGCTGGATGAAGCACAAGCAGCAATTGAACAAGAATTGAAATAAATATAATAAGTAAATGATTTGATTAAACCTGTCGGCAGTTATCGTGGTCGGCAGGTTTAACCATAGTCAAGGGAGATTGAGAATATGATAAAGAAATTTGTATACTCTCAAAAAGTGGCACCTTATGTTTTCGTATTGCCATTTATACTTATATTTTTGATATTCTGGTTTTTTCCACTTGTAAATTCATTCGTCATGAGCTTTCAAGATCGGATGTTGGGACAGGATCCTAAATGGATTGGTGAAGCGAATTATTCGAAATTACTTACGGATAAAGTGTTTTTGACGGCTATTAAAAATAGCGTGGTGTACATGTTAGGTACCTTAGTGCTGTTAATTCCTCTTCCAATGTTATTCGCCGTGATGATCAACAGTAAGTTAATGATGGGTAGAGAGTTTTTTAAATCTTCGTTCTTTCTCCCTGCATTAACATCTGTCGCAGTCGCGGGTACCATTTTCCGCCTTACATTCGGTGAAATGGAAGGTTCATTAATGAACAGTTTCCTAGGTCTATTTGGTATAGAGCCTATTAAATTTTTGAAAGACGGAAATTGGAGTATGGCAGCACTGTTAATCCTCGCATGTTGGAGATGGACAGGCGTGAATATGCTTTACTATCTATCCGGTTTGAAAAGCATTGACAACGAATATTATGAGGCTGCTTCAATTGACGGGGCATCTGCTTGGCAGAAGTTTAGAACGATCACAATGCCATTATTGAAGCCGACCACGGTATATGTTACGACAATTAGTGTTTATGCAGGTTTAGCCATGTTTACCGAGAGTCTGATGATGTTCAACGGTAACAATTCACCCAAAAATATTGGCTTAACCATTGTTGGATACCTGTATAGACAAGGGATTGAGCAGAATAAGCTGGGCTATGCAGCTGCAGTTGGTATCGTTCTGTTAGTCATTGCTATGGTTATCAATCTAACACAGTTGAAATTTAGTGGAATGTTCAAAAAGGAGGAGGATTAAAGTGGGCAAAAGTCAGACGAGGAGTGATTTCATCTCTAGAATGGTAATTATCTGTTTATTCATTATACTATTCGTTATAATTATGATCCCATTCTATGCAGTGGCCCTATCTTCCTTTAAACCCGGTGAATCATTAGTTAGATATGGTCTTAACCTAAGTTTGGATTTTGAAATCATGAGTTTTGATAATTTCATCTATCTGTTTACTGGACAACATGATTATTTTGTGTGGTTTTGGAACAGTATGATTTTAACAATCGTTCAAGTGGTTTTAACGCTTTTTGTAAGCGCATTTGTTGCATATGGTTTTGCGGCATATGATTTTAAAGGTAAGAATTTCCTCTTTATATGTGTTTTGCTCATTATGATGGTACCTTTCGAAATACTACTGGTTCCTTTGTACAGCCTAATTAATGATTTGGGAATGGTGAATAGCTATTCGGCAATCATTCTGCCCGGTATAGCCAATGCAGCGACCATATTCTTCTTCAGGCAATATCTACGAAGCATACCCAAAGAGATTATTCAATCTGGGCGGGTTGATGGCGCAAACGAGTATGCGATTTATTTCAGGCTAATTATGCCGATTATGAAACCATCCTTTGCAGCAATGGCCATTCTGAATGGTATGAATAGCTGGAATAATCTATTGTGGCCATTCATGGTACTCGGAGATCAGAGTAAGTATACACTTCCAATCGGTTTGAAAACGCTGTTAACTCCTTATGGCAATAACTATGACCTATTGATCGTGGGCTCCTTCTTCTCCATCATTCCAATTTTTATCCTATTTATTGCTTTCCAGAAATATTTCATAGACGGTATGACTGCAGGTGCTGTTAAAGGGTAGCATATATTATGATGAAGCAGGTGATAAGATGGAAATCCAACAACGAGCGTCACACGAAATTCAACCCTTAATTGAGCAAAGAGCTGATCCTTTTATTTACCGTCATTCGGACGGTTATTATTACTTCGTAGCATCCGTTCCGGAGTATGATCGGATTGAAATCCGTAGAGCCCAGAACCTTGAGGGGCTTGTTACATCAACGCCTGTAGTGATTTGGAAAAAGCGCGAGACGGGTATCCTTAGTGCCAACATTTGGGCACCCGAACTGCATTTTATTGATGACAAATGGTACGTGTATTTCGCTGCCGCACACACGACGGAAACGAATGAAGGCTTGTTCGACCATCGGATGTACGTGCTAGAGAATGAAAATGCCAATCCGCTCGAAGGCATTTGGACGGAAAGAGGGCAGGTTCGTACCGCATGGGAAAGCTTCGCCCTCGATGCCACTACCTTTGAGCATAATGGCAGCCGTTATTACGTATGGGCACAAAAGGATCCGAATATTGAAGGTAACTCTAATCTGTATATATCTAAAATGAGCAATCCGTGGACGCTGACTGGGTCGCAAACGATGATTTCGCTGCCGGAATATGACTGGGAGATTATTGGTTATAAAGTGAACGAAGGCGCGGCATTTCTTCGCAAGGGTAATCGCGTATTCCTCTCTTATTCGGCTAGCGCTACTGATTATAATTATTCTATGGGCTTACTAGAAGCCGATGCGGATGCTGATTTACTCGATGCCACCTCATGGCGCAAGTCGCAAGCAGCGGTTCTCTCGACAGATGAGAGCATCTCAATGTATGGACCCGGTCATAATTCCTTCACGGTGTCAGAGGACGGCGAAGAGGCGCTATTTGTGTTCCACGCAAGAACGTACAAGAACATTATAGGAGATCCGCTGTACGATCCGAATCGTCATACATTTGTGACCGAACTTTTGTGGACGGCAGACGGCAAACCCGATTTCCGCGGCTCTGTTGCAGCACTTGCACGTTCTGTACAGTGAACGAGTGTCCCAAACTTGCCACTCCAGTTATCCGGGAGGATCACATGATATAGTAGGGGCACGCGCTGATTACTCAGGACAATAACTTGTACTGAGTGCCAAGTTGGGGAATTACATGTTCCCATCTCCGATTAGAAAAGCGAAGTTATAAAAAAGAAACCGATCTTTAATCCAATTTTAGTAGGATTTAAGGTCGGTTTGTTCGTTTTTGTGAAGGGACGAAGTCTTCACGAATTCTGACTTTCAATTATGCTCTTCATATTTTTAATCGTTGCAAAGTGCATTGCTTCATGGTAAATCAGAAAACCCAATAATTGTTCTACATTTGTAAAGATAAGTCCAGTAGAAGACTTGTAGTGAGGATTGATTTCTTCCTTCAATTTGCTTGAAAGTACCGATTCAACCCTTTCCATTTGTTCCGTTAACAAGTCGATTATTTGAGACAAGGTGGGAGGCTCTATATTCCAGTCAGACGGTTTAGTTCCTGGATCAAACAACTTGCTAAAATTAGCAGGATATTTGGTTTCTTTCCCAGTAAGTTGGAAAGCGAACTTCTCATGTATAACATACATGTGGCCTAGATTCCATTTTATATTGTTTTTCAAACCTGTTGGAATTATTTCCGAGGCAGAGTCATTTATATTCCTCACATAATCAACTGCCTGACGGCGAACAAATCCCAATTGATCTGCGACAAAATTGCTCATGATATTGACCTCCCTTAAAGTCTAAACATAAGTTGAGACTCGTTTTGACAGATTTGCCAGCGTACGTGCAAAAAAGTATTCATCATGAAGTGCTCTACTCAGGATTAATCCCCCCTGAATACCAGCAATCGTTTCCTCTGAAATTTGGTCGGCTGTCTCTTTGGAGATGCCTGCTCGAACTAGTGCCGCGCTGAAGGCTTCAATCCATCTTACAAAATATTGCCGAATTACAGCAGCGAATCGATCTCTTGTTTCGTCCAAAGCGAATGCGCCAATAAGGCATATACGCTGACCCGATTTAAAATAAGTATCGACTTCTTGCCACATATGATCAATGGCTGCCTTGGGTTCATTCTTTTCGAGCGGTTCATAAATGTTCTTGATAAACCATTGATCAATATGAGCAAGAATTTCGGCAGCCATCTCATCTTTTCCGCCCGGAAAGAAATAATATAAGCTTCCTTTAGATAGACGCGTACGGGCTGTAATTTTACTCAAAGATGCACCTTCATAACCTAATTCACGAAATACCTCGGCAACGAGAGGGATGACATCAGATTTTTCAAAAACAGTGCGAGTCATAGGCCTAACTCACTTAGGCTTGGATGGTCAGCGGGACGTGTACCGAGAGGCCAATGGAACTTTCGTTCCTCTTCCTTAATCGGCATGTCATTAATCGAAGCAAATCTACGTTGCATTAAGCCGTCATCAGCGAATTCCCAATTCTCGTTCCCGTACGATCTGAACCAATTGCCACTATCATCACGCCATTCATATGCGAACCTAACCGCAATACGGTTATCCGTAAATGACCAAAGCTCCTTGATCAACCGGTAGTCCAGTTCTTTGGCCCATTTTCTAGTTAGTAAAGAAACGATTTCTTGGCGGCCTGTTATAAATTCGCTCCGATTTCTCCAATAACAATCCTCAGTGTACACAAGTGAGACGCGCTGAGGGTCTCGGCTATTCCAGCTGTCTTCTGCCATACGAGTTTTTTGGATTGCTGTCTCAAGAGTGAATGGGGGAGTTAGAATATTCATTACATTTTCCTCGCTTTCTGTACTGTTTGTATCAGTATAAACCGATCGGTTTATAAATGCAAGTTTGCATCCCTAATTCAATACCAATTTTGAATATCGGTTCAGATTCATAATGTACCAAGTAGCTATCAATCCTATGCAAAGTGGCTTTTTTTTGTGTACTATCAATGCTGAAGAGGGTGTTCATTCTTCCTATGCATATCCTATGAAATAATGAAAAAGCAGGACATCTCCTCAATAGGAGGCGCACTGCTTTTTCTCTCAATATGTTCTTTTTGCTAAAATCATCAGTCGAATTAAATTTAACCCTGCAAAAATTCGATCAATGCTGCATTAAATTGTTCAGAATGGGTCGCATTAAATCCGTGTGGTCCACCTTCGACAACGACGAGACGGCTGCCAGGAATGGATTCATGAGTACGTTGTCCACTCACCTCCAAAGGCACGATGGCATCGGAATCGCCATGGATAACCAGTGTTGGAATGTTGAATTTCTCCAGATCCTGACGGAAATCAGTAAGGGCAAAGGCAGCAATACAATCCAATGTGCCTTTAGGTGAAGCCAGAGCTGCAATATCACGGTTATAGATACGGAATGGTTCGCTCACAAGGTCTGTACGGTCTCCAGCAGCGAAAAAGTTGCTTGTAAAACCATCCAGGAATGCTAGACGATCGGTTTTTACCCCATTTTGGAATTCGGCAATCGTTGCATCATCCAATCCTCCTTGAGGATTGTCTTCGGTTATATAGAGATAAGGAGGAACCGCTCCCGCAAATACAGCTTTAGTAACGCGTTCTGTTCCGTAGGTTCCCACATAACGTGCAACTTCGCCGCCACCCATGGAGAATCCGACTAATGTCGCATCATGCAGATCAAGGTGCAGAATCAATTTATGCAAATCCGAAGCAAAGGTATCATATTCATAACCATCCCAGGGTTGAGAAGACTGACCGAATCCACGGCGGTCATATGTGATCACACGGTAACCCGCTTCAATCAGGGCTGGAACTTGCTTCTCCCAGGATCGTCCACTCAAAGGCCAGCCATGAATCAGAATAATTGGTTTTCCCGCACCATGATCTTCATAATACAGTTCAATTGGTTGTTCATTCTCTGTACCTACATTTACTTTGGCCATGATAAATACCTCCAATAGTTGTTATATTTTTTTATACACAAGTTATTTGGCTCAGAAACATAAAGGGTAATTGTTCATTTATCGCCTCACTTCGTATACCGTTTGTATTAGTATAAACCGATCGGTTTATATTTGCGAGTGCATGTTTTAGTGCGGGTACTCCTTTAGTTAACAACATACCAGATAGATTTAGCTGAATATCTTGAAGTCCATGTGGATGGTGTTGGTGGAGAAGCTTTATTTCACAGTGAAGATCAATCGGAATGAACCTTACCAAAAGTAGGTACAGATCATAAAATGAAAATGATAAACAACTTACTTTTGATCTGAGATATGTGTGGCTTCAGGATAACAGAATTCATGTTCGTAGATTTCATTGATCCTTTTCAGGACATTCTTCGCTTGCTCTTTGAATTTTAATTCCGTAATCTTACCTTTTATCAAAAACACGCCGGTTTCATTCTGGTGTTGCCCCAGAGCAGCTTCATAAAGCCTGCTGGCACCGTGAGCCGGTGGAGAAAAAAATAACTTCATTAAGGGAAGAACCAATAAAGGTAATCCAGATCTGGTTTCTTTCCTTAGTGTATTGGTACTGCCCGGGTCAACGCTACGGATCTTGATATTCTCCTGGGCAAGCTCTGGTGCGATGGCTTGGGTCCACAGTG
Source organism: Paenibacillus sp. Root52 (assembly GCF_001426865.1). Lineage (GTDB taxonomy): Bacteria > Bacillota > Bacilli > Paenibacillales > Paenibacillaceae > Paenibacillus. The sequence goes on from NZ_LMFO01000001.1 coordinate 709,634, forward strand.
AAAGTGCTAACTTAGACGTGGCATAGGGACCGATGAGCTTGCGAAAGACTTTAGGGTGCTCAAGGGTTTCAATAGTGAATTTTCTTGTAAATTTAACCGCTTCTGATGAGGTGTTGATCACCGTTTTTAAGTGTCCCTTTTTTATAAGTTCCTTCAATTCCATCAGTATAATGTACGGAACGACTGTCATTAGCTCGTAATGAATTTCACGTCCTTGTTTGGAAAAGCTCAGTGTGGGAAAAGAGCCTCCGGCGTTATTGAACAAAATATCAATCCGCTGCTCATTGCTTTTTATTTCTTCAATCAGTCGCATTAAGCTGGTGTAGTCAGATAGATCCTCCGTTTTATAAATGCGTAGCCTACCCGTATGGACTGCTTCTTGGATTAGTGTGTCGTCCGCTGGGAAGTCTGAGCGAATGATCGCAACCACTTGCCAGTCTTCCAATAGAAATTTACGGGTTAAGGCTAGTCCGATTCCTGCGCTTGCCCCCGATATTGCAGCAATATTTTCAGTGTGGCTTTTATTCATAGTGTGTTTCCTCCTCATATAGAGCAAATGCCTAACGAGGCATACTATATAACTTGGAGTCGACTCCAAGTCAAGACGGAGAAATTAAAAATTTCTCAAAGAATCAGAGAGTTGACTTGGAGCCAGCATCAAGATGTATAATGCGAAATAAACTCAATCCTCACGGGAGGGGATAGAATGAAGGAAGCTCAGACTTATACAATAAAACAACTTGCCACGCATACGGGCATATCTGAAGATACGATTCGATACTATGAAAAGATTTCGCTACTCCCTCGGGCTGAACGGAAGGGCAACGGGCATCGCGTTTACGGTCAAGAGGATATTGATACGATTAGGCTGTTATCTTGTCTGAAAAAAACGGGAATGTCATTGGATGAAATACGTCCATTTCTAGGAGTCTCCTCCGATGCTGATCCCGCAGAATATCCTGAGTTAGTGGAACTCTTCAAGAGGCACCGGGAAAATATTATGGAGCAAATCATCTCTCTGCAACAGGTCGTTGATCTTATTGACATGAAGTTAGAGAAGGGAAGATATCGACGAGATTGGACGACTGAAGCGCAAGACAACATCTCCTAAAACATATTAAAGTAGCTAAACTATGCCCCATGAAAGCAACTAATTAACCAAATAAGTGAACTAGTACAAATGCTATAGAAAGTGGGAAACAAATTTATGATTCCTATCGTATATGACCAGATTAACCATTGGGGAAGAGACGACGAATTTTTCCTAGCATTGTTAAAGAGATTAAAAATAGAGTCTATAGTTGATTTAGGATGCGGAACAGGAAGATGGACTACTCATCTTATTCAGTACGGTTATACAATTACAGCTATTGATCCCCATGAAGAAGCGATTGAAGTGGCAAGAATTAAAGATAATTCAGGCAATGTGAATTGGATTGTAGGAGATAGCTCAAATTTACAAATCAATACCTATGACGCGGTTGTTATGACTGCCAATGTTGCACAGGTATTTATTACCGATGATAGTTGGAAGAAAGTAATCTCAGACGTATTCCGATCCCTAAAAGTTGGCGGTCACTTTATTTTTGATATTAGAAACCCTTTGGTAAAAGTGTGGGAAGAGTGGGAGAAGGACAAGACTCCTGACTTAGCCAAAGATATGTTAAGTGGAGACCCTCTTGAGATCTATACAGAATATGAAGGGTTTGAGGGAGACATCTATACGTTTTATGAAACTGTGAAAAATGCAAAAACAGATGAAGTCCTCGTTCATGAGAAAATGCAGATAAGATTCCGAAATCAAGGAGAATTAGATGAGTCGCTGAAACGAACAGGGTTTTCGGAAATTAAAACATATGGCGATTGGGAATTTAAACATGCTAATTCTAAGAGTCGATCTTTTATTTTTCATTGTGTAAAATAGAAAAGCAGATTGATTTTTTAAATTAATTCTATCTAATGATTAAGCTAACGGGAAACAATAATAAAATCAAGAAAGCAGCTGGTCTAAGATCGCTGCTTTTATTTAACGTCGTTATTATATTTTTATTATGTGGAATGAATTAAAGTTACCAACCACTAAATTCCCTACTGCCCTGGAGAGAAGGTATAAAAGGTTAAATTTTTTTGAGTTCAATCGTTACGAAATAAAAGTTACAGATAATTCTCCCCAGCCTGGGAATTCAATGTAAGGGAATGAAGGTATGCGGAAGCTCCTATACAATGGGCTTAATCAAATATTCTTCTAAAAAAAACACCGTCTTTTAAATTCGTTAAGGAACCTGCGAGATGGTATTTTTATTATGAAATTTTCTTCTTCTATATATATGAAGATGTTCATACTTAATTCAGTTCTTCCTAGCTCTAATAAAGAATTATCCCACGTTTCAGTGAGGATTAATTTACATATGTCAGATAACTAGGACTCATGCAACTGCCCTGTCTCCTTGCGCCGCCAATTTATGAATACCAATGACAATGCAATTAATGTGAGGATCATCCCAAGTACTCGAAAACCTTCAAAGCTGAAGTTACCTCCCATTAAACTGCTAATCAGTATAGAAGAGAGAATGGTTCCCAGGTATCTTGAGGTATTAAATATTCCAGAAGCTACACCTATCATTACTTTTGGTGAACTTTTGAATAAGGCCGCTTGCATAGCGACACTGTTCAATCCGTTACTAACACCGAATGCAGCTAAAACCAGACACACACTGATAACTGGTGAATTCTGATCCAATGTTACGATCCACACAGATCCAAATGTCATCAGCATTCCGGACACAAGCAATGCTGGCCTGGGACCTGATTTATCGATCCATCGTCCTGCCATTGGAGAAGTAACGAGCGAGCACAAGCCTAAACTTAGCATGAGCATCCCCGTATGGAACTCGCTGACATGACGAACGATTTGCAAGTAGGACGGAAGCCCGAAAAAGAGAGAGTAAAACAGCAAGTTAACGACCAAGAATTCGACATTGACCCAAGTCATTGCAGGATATTTAATGAATGTGCGTATAGGAATAAAGGGTGCCTTCGCTTTTAACTCATGTCGCACGAAAGCTCCCAGACCCACGAAGCCAATCAGACTGACAATAACGTTGTTTAATGAAAGTTGACCAGACGATTTTGTGGACAATAACCCAACGAGCAGAGCAACCAGCCCCACGGTGAATAGGAGAACTCCTGGCGCATCAATCAAATCAGACCATTTGCGAAAGGACATGTTGCGAGCAACGGATGTCGTAAACGGAATATCTTTAGGAATATGCCTCCAAGCTAACAAAAAGCTTGTCACTACGAACGGAATATTAACCAAAAAGATGGCAGGCCAGCCCCACCAGTGAATGATGACCCCGCCAATTGTTTAGATGAAAGAGACATGCGCGTGAATTTATACATATGTACAAAATACGAGTTTTGTGAAACAGTATAATGAGCAAGTATTTATTATTATAATCTTTGTATTTCTTAGACTGTGTGACTGTGTGCCTTCTTGATTATTAATTCATACATTCATTCCTTATAATCATCAATTCAATTCCCCATACATTATAATTGTCATTTCATAAGTTCATCTCAATTTTACATTTTTTTTACGCACTCATCCAAATCACTTTAACTTGCTATAGATTACAAATCCATTTTTAGACCGGTCAATACTTTCATGAGTTTTATTGCGAACGATCTTAACCATATTATTACTTTTTCAATCCATAATCGTTTTTCCCAACATCGATTTGGCATCCGTTGAATCTGATCTTGGTCGTAATATATGGATAAATGTGTCTTTCGGTATATATCAGCCTCGTGATTCTTCTCATTTTGTATGGTTAAATATGCTAACGGCATTCTATATTCCATACATATACTTTCTTCTATTTCACCTTATGTTATACGTATTTATTCAACTTTCTTATATAGTAATTTGCAACCTCCCTTCTACGCAACTATCTTAACTTAAAGGATTTTTATGCCACTTATCATTGCCCATTATTCTATCCACAATGTGATATGCTTCCCACACAGCAGCGATCTCTAAACCTTCACACTCCTGCTGACTCGAATGTCGCATTTCACCTTTATGGTACAACGAATATCCACCTGACAATCGGTCAATTACACACATTGGCGGTGGCCAGGCTTCTTCTTCGTTCATAAATGGACGGTGGTCAACGACAGGCCACAGTCCTGACTTTAATACATCATCATACACACCTACTACAAATTGATAATTCTCTTCCTAAGGAGTATCTTCATAGGAACCCCCAATGTAACTATAAATAGCTATACATCCATCCTTGAACCTTCTGCCAAAAGCAACTTTGCCGTTAGGCAGATCAATGGCATATACATCTCCAAGTTTTGTTCTCTTACGTTTTATACTATCCATCTTTCTTTCTTCCTTTCTGAAGCATCAATAAGAAATACCCACCCGAGACCTAATATAAGATTGATCTTTGATCTGCTTGTAAGCGAATTCTGCTGTATCCATAACCGATATTTCAACGCCCCCTTCAGGCAATACATCGCGCTCTACCCGATACGTGCCAATACGTTCTCCGTCTGGCAAATACGTAGGACACACGATCGTCCAATCCAGCGTAGATTGTTGAAGCAATGTATATACTCGATGATGCTCTTCTGCTGCACGTGTTGACTTCCGTTTAGACTCGCTAGATTGATAACGGAGAAGCTCTGGAGAGATACTACTTTGCAGAATGCCGGCGGTTCCAATCGTAATGATTCGTTGTATACCTTCGTTGTACATGCTCTCAATGAGCAATGGCATACTCTCCGACAACGTTGTAGTTCCATCTGTATTTAAGGCACTAATTACAACATCTGCTCCTTTTATAGCATGCGCTAGATTTTCTTGATTTAATGCATTACCTACAACGACAGTAAGATTACGATCCTCAACTTGCAAATTATCTGGATTACGAACCAATGCAGTGACATGGTGTCTATCCTTGAGCGCTAGTTCAACGATATGGCTTCCTACTCGTCCAGTAGCTCCTATAATTACAATGCGCATAACATAAACCTCCTGAATTCTGACTAGATGCTGATGCAAAACAACTATTATTGATTCTATGGGGCAACTTATAAATAATCAACACTGTAGAAGATTAAAACCAATCCTACAATACACATGACCCAGGATGTTACGGAACTAGTATTTTGAGAAAAGTACTGCTGAAGGTATTCTAAAGGTTTTTGCATCCCAGATCCAACCCAGATATATAAAGCATATAGTAGGATTGGAAGTAAGATCATAATGATATTGTATGCCAGTAAGACTGGAATCCACTCGTACCAAACTAACGCTGAATTCGTCATTAGCGCGATTGCAGTAAAATATGGTAAAGCGGTACCTATTTCCACAATAGTTGTCGTCACTCCAAGCATAACCATGGATGAATTGGTTCTGCCTTTCTTCATGAGTACACCGGATGTTTGCTTTTTCTTTGGAACATAGAAGCTCCAGACAAACAAAATGCCCCCTATACTAAAAATAATCCAACTAACAACACGGTTCTGTATAAACGATGAGAACATATCAAAGAGAAAGCCAAATCCTAATTTAATCGCAACACCTGCTCCAAAATAACATCCAACGATCGTGAATAAATAGATCATTAATCTAGATCCTAATTTTTTCTTTTCCGTCAGAATTAAATACACAGTCACGCCTAACGTCGCTGGACTTAAGGTATCTAGCAACGATAACCCGCCGATAAACCATAATAGTTCAGTACTCATGCATCCCCTCCTGTATCAATACTTGATTGTTGAGACTTCATGGAGATGTTATACGCCTGCTCCATGTATTCGAGGACTTCTACATCTATAGGATATAATCCAAGCTGTTCTGATTCTGTTGGAGATTTGCGCATCTCCCATAGTTTGTCTAAGAAAGCATCTTCTCCTTGGTACTCGTCTTTCTGTTTCTCTAACATTCTACGAATTACGTTTTGCACACTATCAGAGGATGGCGATACTTGGGTTCTATGATATTTGGTAATCATGCCAATCAGACCAATCCATTCCATAGACTCGGGATTATCAGCATTCATTTTTGGAAGTTTCCCCCATAGATGCAGTTCTGCTTCATTAAACGTCTGTTCTTTAAATCGCTCGTAATTGCGCTTATCCTGCATAGTTAACTTGATTAGATTCTGAATGACTTGTTCTTGATTACCCTTCTCTAAGGCTAGGCCGCTTATAGCAGTACGTAGTAGTTGCTCCATTTCCTTTAATCTTGATCTTTCGTTTGTAATATACGTTAGCTGTTTAACTAACCCCGCAGTCCAGTTCCACTCCGAATCGGTCAACATCATTTTGATATCCGAGAGGCTATAGCCCAAGCTTTTGTAAAACTGGATTTCCTGTAGTTTCTGGAGATCTTCTTCCGTATATAATCGATGTCCTCCCACCGTTTTCGATGAAGAGATCAGCAGTTCAATTTGCTCGTAATATCTTAGTGTTCTAACCGTAATGTTCGTCTGTTCCGCCAATTCTTTAATATGTATCATTTGTTCTCCCTTCCTCTTCTCATTTTATTTTTTAGTTGTTGCAAATTTGATCAGATATCCTGCTCCCAACCCTATAACTACCATAGGTAGTGGATTATCAATCATCAGACCGATTCCCCCACCTACGATAACACATCCATATATGATCATATCTTCTTTTTTCATGTTTTCTCTCCCCTTTATAGCGATGTCATTATGATAAGCTGACTACGAATATTGCAAATTATACTAGATGACGTTACGTCACTTTCAAGGGGTATTGTATATTTTTAATGATTAAAATGTGTTTATCCATTGATTTAGTTTAGGGCTTGCAAGTGACGTTACGTAATGCAATACAATCAGCAGTAATTATGAAATGAGGTGGAATCATGAAACAGAAGAAGCCATGGCTTGTCTTATTGTTCATACTAAGTTTGATAAGCTTAATAAGTGCCTGTAGTACATATGAAACAGAGGAAAACAGACATAGCTCACTAAAAGGAATCGAAACCATCTATATCAATCATGGCAGCACCACAGTGCACCTCCATTCTGGTGATACAGATGAATTGCAGACTTCCTTTGTTTCCAACGACAACGGGTCAGGAGTCAATATCGACACAACCAAGAATCAGCTTAAACTATCTATGAAGAGCGATATAAGACGTTTATTAAATATCGGAGCAATGCCCACACTAAATGTGTATATTCCCTCCGGATATGAGGGCAAAGTCGTAGTGGATGGTTCATCTGGCCGAGTTAATGTAACGGATCTCGAGGTCATAGAACTTGATATTAGAGGGAAAAGCGGGAATGTATCCATGGATCTTCTCGATATCAAAACCAATATTAAAATTTCAGTCTCCAGTGGGAATGTGAACTTGAACGTGAGAAACAAAGATGCAGATGCGAACTGGCTACTTCAATCCAACAGTGGCAAGCGTTCGGTTGCTTTTACGTTAGATCAACATAGCTCTACGAGAAAAAAAACTTCAGGGCAGACAGGCAAGGGATCATTCATAGTAGACATTTCAACCTCATCAGGCAATATCCGTATTGACTAGGAGTAAAAGAATGACGCGTAAGCCCGAATGATCAGAGTTCATCACTACAGCATTCGGGCTTATTTATACGCTAACAATCGCTTTATATCAGCCAAACAACAAACAGCAAAAAGCCGATTCCTGAATGGAATCGACCAATACATCATCGAACATACATATGCTATTGACGATATTAAAGTGTAATGATAATTGGACCTTGTTTTGTGAGGATAATGGTATGCTCCATCTGAGCCACATGACTTTTCTCTGTTGCAAATGTCCAACCATCTTGCTTTTGGAATACTTCTTCTTCCAAGGTAGAGACAAATGGTTCAAATGCAATAACCATGCCTTCTTTTAACAGCTCATCATCAGAAGTATCATTATAGTTATAAATATGGTCTGGAGCTTCATGAATTGTACGTCCAATACCGTGTCCTGTAAGGTTTTTGATCACCGTCAGGTCATGTTGTCTTGCCGTTTGGAATACAGCTTTGCCGATTCCACTTTTTTTGGAACCCGGTTTTGCTTTTTTAAGACCAGCTTCGAATGCCAGTTTAGCCACTTCACAGACCTTAGTCCGTACTTCATCACCTTCACCTACGACAAAAGAAATCCCTGTATCTGCAAAATAACCATTTTTCGAGCCAGATACATCAATGTTCACGAGATCTCCTTCTTGAATTACACGTTCTCCTGGAATGCCGTGGGCTACTTCTTCATTAACGCTGATACACGTAAATCCAGGGAAATCATATTCGCTTTTTGGAGCAGAAACTGCGCCTTCTTTCTCAAATAGCTCACCAGCAAGATCATCAAGCTCTTTCGTTGTAATGCCAGGAACCGTTTTTTGGACTAATTCATCACGAATCATCGCTACGATCTTACCAATTTCCTTCAAGCCATTAAAATCTTCTTCTGTTTTTGCAATCATTATTCAGACCTCACTATCTTTTATCATCATTTCATCATTATATGTTATTGGCTTAACTCAGGTAATGTCACCCAAACACCGCATTAAACCATCATATCTAAAGGGGCACTGCTTCGCAACTTTTTTATAAAGGTTATGTGTTATTAGAGGCTATTTTTTTGACTTTTTAATGGTTCCTTCGTCTGTGATTACATAGGTAAAATAAGCATCCTCTGCTCCCCCAGTTTCGTCCGTCACTCGGAACGTCGCTGCATCTGCCGCCCGCTGTATGCCACCTGTGACGAAGCAAAATACGTTGTGCTCATCCTTTCCCCAATAACGATTGAACGCTTGAAAAGTCTGACCATCGATCCCCTTCACTGTACGCCGGCCATTAGCATTGTATAGCCCATGCTTGTCGTAAGCCCAGCTCTCTACCCCTTGATCGAACAAAAAAGTAAAGCTAGCACGATCAAGCTTCTTAGCTAAGGCTCCCCACTGATATACATGATCTTGATCAACTGCCCAGCTTCCGTTGTCTGACAAGATCGTGAAGCTCTCCGCGTCAGCGCCAGGTAATTGTTCGAGCACATAATCAGGATGACCAAACGGTCTGCTTGTTCGCACAAACTGTGCATGGTAGACGTGATTGTTGTCTTTCGAAAGCCCCAATGACCCTGAGGTTAACAAACATTGAAATGTGTCACGATCGGCTCCTACAACAGCATATCCATTATAGAAAATATTCTGCGCATCTCTCCCGAACAAACCACCTAGCGCTTCGAAAGTCTGCGAATCAGCTCTCGTAGCTTTTCGCCAAGTACAATAGACTCCTTCTGCATCTCGAGCATATTGATCATTGAACACTTCAAACGATGCAGGATCAGCACCTCTTACCAGATTATATACTAGCCGCGTCCCCTTCCTCCCGGAACCACCAATTTCCTCACAATAATAGACCGCTCGATCTGTCCTGTACCAATAGCCTTGTATCTGCTCTGCTCCATGTTCTGATTCGTTATAGTCAGGTTGCCACCACCCTTGAACATGAGGATGAGCTTCCTGTAACCAACCAAGCAATTCATCTTTACTACCATTAGCGTAGGATAACGATTGATATAGATGCAGCACATGATCCTTATCGGTACAGTAATCCATCCGAGCCACAGCGGTCTCGACATCAATATCATCCCACGTATGAAACCGATCTCCGTTCTTCACATACAGTCGTTGCTTGTCCTTAGCGAAATAAGGCGAGCCTGGCAGTAATTCGAAGCTAGCCGCATCCGATTCAGGGATTAGCTTGTCCTCCAGATAAACATGCATCGTGTCCAACCCGTAATCATCGTCCAGTACCCGGAATTCATCCGCACTCCGACTTACTAAAGTCACTTTGTTCTTACGGCCATCAAACCACCACACGCCCTGGACATCTCGTAGATAGCCAAATGGAATCCATCCGCGATAGAAGCTATGTATAACAGAGAAGCTGTCACCGGTGATCCCGCCTTTAATCTGCTTAGGCTCCCCCTCTGCTTGGTTCAACAAGACACGGTTCGCTTCAATTACAAACAAGCTCGTCATTTTCAACCTCCCATGAAGAAACTGGTTAATACTCTCATTTTATACCTGTAAGTCATTGTACGGCAAACAGTATAGGTTAGGTAAGTAAACGAACCGAAGCGATATGTCTTGGAAATGTATGACTTAAATTAACTTTGGACATCTTAACCAAATCATCCATGTTCTCAAGGGAGGCGAACCCCATCAATGCGATCAATGATTGGCTCAAACAGCTAGCACACAACTATGTTTTAATTGTAATCGCCGCAGTACTCTTCTTTGTAGTTAAAGCCATCATTGGTTACTACACGTATAAACACTACGACAAAAAATTAAAGCATATTACGGATAAGGTAGATCGTCTATTAGAGGAACTTAAACGGCATTAAGCAATCATTACTTCAGATGGAATCATTAAAAAGTTTCATAGATTATAGGGGAGGATACGCATGCTAGGGAACATTATCGTGGGATTTGTTATTCCTGTCATTATAGGTGGATGGATATTAAGGCGACAGTTAAAAATATTGCTCATTTATTATCCGCTAGGGATCGCAACTTCAGCATGCATTAACAGCGTGGGGTTTAATTTTTTCTGGAACATTCTACCCAACACGAGGAACCAATCCTATGCTGCACTTCCGATGGACTTAGGCATCTATCCGATGGCAGGTTGTCTGATGATATATGCTATTGTTGTGCATAAGAAAAAGCCTTGGCCGTCGATCCTTGTTGCAGCATCTACTCTAACTCTAATTGAATGGATCGCGAAGACCATGGGACACGTTGTTTATTTTAATGGATGGAATATCTTCTGGACGTTCTGCTCATATTTTCTACCGTTTGTACTCGCATATGGCTATTGTAGGATGTTTGCACATCTGTTGTATCCTGAAAGAACTTAGCCATACGAATGCGATGAACTATTTAATGACGCTCTTATCAAACCTGCTCCTAATGCGAACCAGGCTATGATTATTACAGGCATCCGAAATGACGAACGTGACATAACTAGATATTTAGATAAATGTATAAAGATCTAATCGTTTAGGAAACGCAGACGACGATGGAACCGGTTGATTCATATCTAAAAAGAAGAGAGCCCCTCAGGCTACGTTTTCCTCCTTGGGGCTTTTAAATATTGAGTTATTCTTCTTCCGTCTCAGCTTCAGGTGCACTAGGCTGCTGTGGCGCCATTAGACCTTGCACTGCACCCATAAATGGCTGAATAGACTTGATCATGCCGTAGCCCATTTTCACGACAGGCACGAAACGTTGAATCATACCGAACAGCCGCATACCTCCGCCCAGCATACCGCCAGCCGAAGTCGCTCCTCCTAACCCGCCTAATAGTGAACCCATCATTGGCATGAAGGATGAGACCTGCGCGTGCGAAGCAGTACGCGTATAGTTGGACGTTTTACGTGTGCCGTTAACCCGTTTGCGGCGGTTGTTAGAACGAACGCCCGTACCATGACTGCGATTACCCTTGCTGCGTTTAGAGGAATGGGGCTTCCCACCGGATGATTCCGTGTTCGATATCTTGCCTCCCCCGGCAATCACCACGCCTTCATGTTTCACATCCTTAATGTAGCCGATATACGTTTCACCATTATGGAGAGTCACACATACAGGACGATCTTTATATCGCTCTGCCTTTAAGCGTATTGTATTTGGTTTAGCCATGCATTTTCACCTCGCTCCACTGAACTTACTTCAGTTTACGCGTTGGGTGGACGACTTGCCTGTGCGAATGGGACATCGGTGTTTGTTCCTACTCTACATATTCTCATTTGTGTATCCTACAAGTCGATGCATTTACATATGAAAAGCTTTCCAGAACTCGCCCTCTGTATTGATGATATCCTTGATCTGGATAAACGGAATGGTGAAGGTTGGGAATCCAGCGGCATAAGGTGCAATCTCATATGGAGCAAAATACAGATGCAGCGCATCTGCTGTCACAAAGAACGGCTGATCTGGGCTAATCCCCTCATACGTATCCGGAAACACATACGAATATTGTGGATCAGTCTTAATCTGATCAGCCACAATTCGACTTAGAACTTTGACATAATCACTGTTTGGCTTAAATAAGTCTTTGAGCTCATACATATGCCCATTCGTTAGATTAATAATGGCATAAATCATCGTAGGCATGCCATGTGCTGCACCAAACGGATAGTTGTACCCTGTAAGCTGTAATTGAAGCAACTGCTGCTTATAGAAGCTGATCTCAAAGTCACCCGTATAGGAATAATCTAACTTCTGATCTGTAGGAATAGGCTTAACCTGCGATAAAGCTTTTAGTTTGGCATTAACCCCCAGCTGCGCGGCTTGATCTGCCATCCCTTCAACTTGCGGATAATATACCAAGTAGTCTACGTTAGGCTTATACTTTTCCTCACGCACACGATACGGTGGATGGAGCGGGACGATCGTATTTTGTTTCCATACCACCTGTCCGCTTCGCTTCACATAAGATAGACGTTGATCGACATACGCTTTGATCAGATTCGGTGCTACGACCTCTAATGTTCCTGAGCCTTCCACCTGAGGATATCCTGGAGCAGGCTGACCGCTGCGATCGAGTAAATAAGTGCGTTTGCCATCTGACGCAGAAAGTAACCCTTGTTTAAACTGTCCCACTTCCCGATATGTGAATGGAGAAAGTAACTTTCCACCTTCATCTGCAATAGCATACAAGGAACCAATGTAAGGCTGTGCTGGATCAATCGCTTGACCAAGTGCAAACTGCTGCTCTCCAAGCTCCCGTATATCGTTATAAGTGGGCTGAATGACGAACTGTCCTTGCGGATTAATCACACCATAACTTGATTTGTAGTCCTCAGAGGTGTTAACGATCGCAAGACCATTATGAAATGGAAGTGCTGTGCTGAACTGAGGCTGAATAATAATGTTGCCGCGTTCATCGATGTAACCATATTTACCTGCTGTCTCCTTCTGAAATGCAAGCAGTCCGTCTCCTAGTGGGCCTACATACGGATAAGGATAGGTCGCGAGTCTATTTCCGTTGAGATCAATTAACGCATACTCGTTATCCTTAATCTGCACTACGGCTTTCCCTTGCTGAAAATCGTAAGCTGACTGGAACTGTGCCTTAATGACCTCTTGACCTGAATGATCTAGATAACCATATTTGCTGGTTCCACCACCTGAACTGCTGTCCGTATCGTAAAATAAAGCTCTTCCCTCAGACAAATCTGCAATAAATGGATAAGCACGTCGGGTCAAGACATGACCTTGCTCATTAATCATTTTGAATCCTTGGGAATCAATAACGATGGCTCGACCTTCCACATACGAATTAATGCTATCGTATATCGGCTGAACGACAAATTGTCCATTCAAATTAATGACGCCGGCCTTCCCATTCTGCACGACAACGGCAAGACCGTTTGACTGGAAATCACGCGCATCGTCTAGTACGGGCTCCAGTCGAACATGCCCTTGTTCATCCATATACCCCCACCGAGTCCCTTGCACGGTTCTAACGGAAACGGGATATAACCACGTGACCTCCCGCGCATGGCTGCCACTCTCCATAGCTTGTTTAATGCTTTTCTCAAGCGCAAGTAGTGCTTCTTTGGACGGATATGGGTCTGAGAAGCTTAATGCCTTCTGAACAGAAGCTAGTGCAGCAGGGAACATGCCTGCTTTATATTGTGCGTCTGCGAGGTAACTCCAGTAGAAAATATAGTCCGGATAATGCTGCGTGAGCTTCTCATAATATTGCACAACTTTGGGGAAATAGTAGGGATAGACATCCGGCGCAGATACCCACTTGCCATTTTGCCAGCGAATGATATCTACCCGGTAGGCTTCGCCTGTATCATGAATCCATAGTGCGATTTCTACTTTGCCATCTCGTCCATGCTGTCCAGGCATATCAATAATCTCTGCATGACTAAATACGACATCGTCCGGGGTTAGATCCTTCAGACCCGAATCCGTCCAATCGTATACAGCAAGTTTCGACCAGATGGCACCTAGCTGCCAGCCCACAATAAGATTATTTCTAGAGGTAGATGTAACTGGCGCAGCCGTCAGCAACGTAACCCGATATCCCAGTCCTTTGGTAAGCGACATCTTGATCCATTGCCCGTTGTAGAACTTCAGAATAAGTAAGTACAACTCACCATTCAACTGATAGACTGTAGCAATTTCGGGGATGCCATCTCCAGTCAGATCAGCAGCATAAATGGCGGGATGCTTCACCGGTTTATCAATTGTGACGACTGTTGCACCAGCCGGGATATGTTGATGGACAATCTGAACAAGTAGCGGCTCGCTTATAGACATTTTGGTTCCTCCCTTATGACCGCATTCGCCTAATGGTATGCGTCATCTATAGGGATATGACATGAAATTCACTTCCATAACTTACTTCCACGTTTACATAGAAAATGGATACAAAGTGTGAACATCTTGCGATATGTCCACGCATTCTTCTCTATTCAGTCTTCTACATTAAGATTCTTTATTCATCTTGCAGAGCTACCTTCTGTCCCTTGATAAGCAGATGACTTACATCGTGCACTGGAATCGTTGAGGGTGATATCCACTTGATGAGATCCTGATCCAGGCTAATAAAACCGGAGACCGCAGTAAGTCGCGAACCATCCTTTAGATAAATCTCCATACGCAGATCATCTAACGGAACCTTTTCTAGTTTGTCTCCTATAAGAGTAACGCCAATGGTGGAGAGCTGAATTGAGATCGGAACTTGTGAACCATCTGGATCAGTAAGCTGGGTGGCTCCCACTTTACGTGAAGCATCCATTTTGAGGTCAAACGTAGTTGTCCAGTTTCCCTTCAAGACTTCGGTGATGTTAGTGAAGCTCCCCTTAAGCTTTATCTGATCCAATTGACCGGCTGAGGATTGAGCAGATAAATCATACACATACTCAATATAGTCTCCTCCGTATCCCACGCCATCCTTCATGTAATGCCCATAGCTAATGGAATATTCAGGTATATCAAGCTTTTTTCCTTGCTCATTCGTAAAGTAGAAGTGACCATAATTGTACTCCCCGATCTCATTGTCTGGATTAATCTGAATGTGTAACTTATCATCAATAAAACCAATATTCGAAATATGCATCCACTCCATTCCCGTTATAGGAATCTGGGTTACATCTGGATGCAGTACAGGAATCTTGCCGCTCTCCCATAACTCATTACCAGCTTCACCGCCGAGTCCACTGATAGAATCAGTTTCCCTATCCAGGACATCATAGCTAAGGTTGTTCTTCTCATGCAGCAATTTGTCCCAATCCATGTGCACACGATATTCATCATTACGGGCTGCCCCTGACATCATCGTATTAATGCGAACCGTAATTCGTTGTGAGCTAACTTTTCCTTGAATGAGAAAGCGCACAATGGCCGTTTGCTTCGATTCATCGTAATGTACAACCTGTGCGTTATTTGCCCTTCCTCCAGAAACTCTGAAATCATAAATATCCAATGTATCGTCGATGCGATGCCCTGTCAGGTCAGTGAGCGCAACATAGATTTCCGTTGTGTCTCCGTCCCTAGCTGCACCTATCACTTCCATTCGGATGCCCTGATCTTCACTGACCTGATGCACCGGCTCTAGAATACTCAACCGATCCCCACTTAGAAAATGAAGAACTGAAGATAGATCGATGATTCCCACAGAAGCAGCAGCACCCGTCACCACACATAAAGAGAGCACAGCAGTAACAGGGATGAATATTGCTTTACGGATCTTTTTTCTCCGAGGTTTGGCTCGTGTTAGAGGTATAGGGGAATCTTGAGAAACAGCGGATGGTTTAACCATTTTAGCTTCATTCATCGCTACTCTTTCATAGAACAATTGCTTAATGTTAGTGAGATTCTGCTCCGTCAACGGTTGGTTGGATTCTTTCATCATGTCGCCTCCTTTACTTCCTACTGATCCACCATGCTTTCAATCGCTGTCTGGAACGATATAACTTATTGTGAATTTGCCTGACGTGCAGAGACAATGCTTCCGAGATCTCATGGGGTCGTTGTCCATCGTAAAAGCGGCGCTTCATGATCTCTCGTTCCGGCTCTGGAAAAGACTCTATTAATTGTTTAAGTTCCATATCGTTTTCCTTACTAATGAGCTGAACAAGCAAGTCTTCTGCATGCTGTGCATGAATCTCATCTTCATATGTAAGCTCAGATCTACGGTTTAGCTTTCGATAGCGATCTATAGCTTTATGTTTGGCGATCGTGGCCAGATAATTTTTGAGACTACTTCGACCGGATTGAAATGCATCTGGATTTTGCCAAAACGTAAAAAATGTATCTGCTACGCATTCTTCAATTTCCTCAGTCGATGCCCGATAGAGAATAGAATGAGCGACTTTCCATAACAAACCGGCGTAATGGTTCATCACCCATTCCATCGCATCAGGATCACCACTTGCTATTGCATGTCTAATCTGTTCTTCGTTCACGACTATAAACTCCCTCCTCTCTCGTCCTGTTGTGATGGCATCATATCCATATGTACTGACCCTACTATATTCGATGCGAAAACGACTTTTACTTACACAGATGAAAAAAAGATTTGCAGAGGTAAGAGCCAACTGCAAATCTTCTAAATTTTTAAATCATATGAAATTCATTGATTAGATTATAGCTACATGCTCGGATGAACCAAACTCTATATCGCTCAGATAAGCTTCACTACCATGTTATGGGGTGTCTTGCTTACTACTTAGCTGTACATATTGGGTCAGACGACAAAACTGAAATAACAATACATCTTCATCGCCTTCTCCAAGAGCGACTCGGCGACCTTCCTGGATCACATGGTCAACTAATTCGTGTAAAAACATCATCTGCAACTGCAATGATTCCTCCGCCAGTGGTTGCAGTACGTCCAGATCTCTCGTGCTAAACTGAGATAAACCTCGTAATAACAACTCTTCCGACCAACTCTCGAATCTCTGCATGAGGTAATTATAGTCTTCCAAGTCTCTTCATCCTTCCGTAACCCAGATCCAGCTTAAGACTGAATACAGTGCTTCCTTTCAGAAAACTGATAGGGACAATCTGCTGCTGCTCCACTCGGACAAAAGCATAGAAATGCTCTAGGGCTGCCGCACCATAGCCGGATTCCAAGCGTTTAATCGTCGTTTCCCAATCCGAGGCATAAGGTAATGTCAGCACGAGCTCTTCACTTGCTTCTGTCAACATCGTAAGCATAAGATCCTGCGTGCTTGGTTCGAAGTGATGCTCCAATATACGAGAGACCTTAAATATCGCGAGTCGCTCTTTAGGCGCAGAGAACAAGCTAACTTCCTGTGAATCATGACTCAGGATCGTCGAAGCTTGCTGTACCAGCGGCTCTACATTCACATTCTCTACTTCGGTCCGAGGGAGTATCGTAAGCTTAGCTCCCTCGCCAGAAGATAGCCTGTGTTCTTCATTTACTTTGACAGCGCGAAATTGCACTTCTTCTCCTGCAAACTGACGAAACGTCACCTGGGGCAGCCATGGAATGTAAGATCCATAATGTTCCGTATATGAGAATTCATGATCATCATAATAAGTGGCTCTGACATCGCTATACGTATAGATCTGCTGATCATCTAACCCATAGAAATAATACGTGATGCCTCGGAAGCCTGAGCGTGTCTCCCATGCATCTGCTCCTATTCCATACAAATGCAGCTCCGGCACCGTATAATATTTACTACGGAATCGACCGATAAGTTGGCTTTGTTGAATTGCCGACGCTTTTTCCTGTTCAAGGACGTGAAGTGCAAGATACAGCTTGCTTACTCGGCTTAGCAAAGTGTGCATAGAGAAGCGTACATGTCGGTTAAAGAACAACTGCAGCTCCCCCTGAATTCCACGTAAGCTACGCTCGATATCAGGTAAATTACCACTATGGGCTGTAATCGCCAGCGTTTCTAACTCTGCCATATAGGACCCAGGAAGGCGTGCTAAGCCTGTCTTGAGCATTTCAGCCAGGATAACACGACATTCCCTAACCGTCTGTAGTGAGAACTTCAGGTCGAATGCCTTGGTATTTAGAGATTCGGTATCATCTATCCCTTGTTGCATCCGGTAACGAAGCAACGCTTCGAGCTTAGCGATATTTCCAGCTGTCTGCTTCACCTTGCACAGAGCTTTAGCGAGACTGGGCTCTTCGGTGAATGAAACTTCGATGTCCTGACTCACAAGATGTACCGTAAGAAGCGAGTCTTCCAACACTTTTATGGCTTCAGGATATCTCAATCGGAACAGCACTTCTTCAATGACTGAAGAATTCAGTGATTTAATCAATGTTGTAAGATTGGATTCAACCATCCAGCGGAATCGGGACGCTGTGACTATAGACGATGAGGCTTGATCTATACGAACTTCATCAAGTTCATTGGCCTGATTTACGCCGGTTACGCCATCTGCTTCACCTTGCTCATCCGAATTTTTAATATCTGTCGATGCATGCTCCCGCTGATAATAGAGGATTGAAATTAACACATGCTTGCAGATCTGTTCAGATGGGCATGAACATTGCCACTGATCTAGCGTATCTTGCAACGTACACGTGGAGCCTTCACTTAGCTCACAACTGACGGATGTCTCGTTCCATGTGTAGTCTACCGTTACGCCGTTGTCTAACTCTTTTAAAGACCGCTTGTATAATCCCTTATTCGCATATCGAATCAAATAATCTTCAGTACATAAATTGGAGAATATCCGAAACTTCTGTTCAAATGAACTCACCTGATCAACGCCCCGTTGCTCTCAAAATATCATAGATGGTTTCACTAAATATGCGTCCAGATACTTGTCCGAGCGGAATAGCTTTGTTATTACCATAATAATACGATCTGTTATTCTCCGGTTTGAAGAAGTGTAGCCCTTCAAGTGTAATCTCTTCTAACCCATCATAATACGTGATGCTCGTACCACTGAACTGTAGTTCTGCAACGAGGTCTCCATATTCCTTGTAAAATTCATGATACCAGCCACCGTCCTGTGCTGGGCCTTTGATCCATCCGTATTTCTCCAATGCTTTTGGCAGAGCAGTTGGCGAGAATTCGGCTCCTGGCAAGTGCTCATATTCAACTTTATTTTTGTCATCATCCTCAACGACGTGTGCCTCACGTTCTAGCTGTTCAAACGGTTGCTTGATCTCATAATCATCTAATTGTGTCTTCCAAGCTTCTAATGAGGATGGCTCAAGCTCAAGTGGATGTACTAGCCCAACGCGTGCAGTCGAAGCAAGCTCGTACTCATCCTCGTCCACGGTATTAAACGTACCATCTTCCATGTAACGGAAGGTGTTTACCAGTTCCCCATCTTCATACGTTCCCCAGATGAGACCAACAGCGAATTTACGCATAATGACATTGCGAACGAATAGGTCTTTCCAGTCCTCTGCAGACCATAAACGTTGCTTGGACAATGACTCTTCAAGTCGTTGTGCCTGGATAGCAACCATGGATTTGAGTTCTTTCTTCAGTTGTGTGAAACGTGCCTTGGATTTAGCGGCGAGCTCAGCATCGTCTTTTTGCGCGGGAGCAGGCAGACTCTTCACGGATTTGCCTGTTTCTTCATTCAGCACGACGACTTGCAGATCACTGCTCACCTTGATGAGGAATGAGCGCTCACCATAACTTAGCTGTAACGTACCATTCTCATCGAATCCGAGAGTTGTAACCAATCGATCTTCCAGCTGCTCCGAAGTGAGTCCCAGATTGTCTGCTGCGAGCTGCAATGCTTCTTCTGCTGCACCTTTAACCTGACGATTCTTCACACTACGTTTAATTTTGTCGATCGCCATTAGAGCAGAAGGCTCTTTAAGGTATGCAAGCACTTTTACAGCATCTGCTGCAATGGCACCACGGCTATTCTCTGTCCACTCCTTGATCTGAGAAGCCAATATATTCACAATCTGAATATCACCAAAGAGTGCTGCAAGGTACATCACCCATTTCTCCTTGGCAGGAGCGCCATCTTGAATCCACACATGAAGTAACTCATCCACAAAACGTGCCAACGATTCCTCGCTAATATATTCGCGAAGTTCATTAAGTCGTTCATTCGGAGCAGATGTATGTTCAACCGATTGTACCAAGGCATACTGTTTAATACGATCATCTAGCGGTTGATTATCCTCAGAACGAATGAGAGCAGGTAAATCCTTCACAGACAACCAGCCGAGTTTAGATAGCTTTTTGGTATCTGCTTGATCAGCAAGCGCAGCATGTGCAAACTCTGGACTCTGATCTGCAGTTTCTTGCAGGATCTGAATAAGGTTTTTCCAGTCTGCTGATTTCTCGCTACTTAACAGCTCCTCGTATAATGACTTGCTATTCTCTAGTGTTCGGATTGCAGATAAAGCCATTTCTTTGATTGCTGCTTTTTTCTCAGAGCGATATATCAACATATATAATTCCTGATCCGGTATGCGGTTGAATTCAGCTAACGCGGTGCTCGTTGCTTTTTTAGAAGAATCCTGTAGTCCCGCGCGAATCGCCTCAGCCAGCTTTTGCTTTGGAAGCTCTTCACGTTGTTCAAAAGCAATTTCCAGTATCAAAATACGAGTGTCTGTAGGCAGTTTCTTGTATTGTGCAATAGCATAATCCAGATTCTGCTGAATGATGCGACGATATTCATCCTGTGGCATCGATTTGTAGCTGTAGTCCGTCATTCCATTAAGCGAGAATAGACTGGTAAGTAATTGCTCACGCTTCACCTCAGGGTCTTGTCCATAATGTTGCAGTAGTTTCTCGCCACTGAAAGCATAAGAGCTATACATATCCGAGATAATATCCAGCGTCCAATCCGGATGAGTCGTCAAGATGGCGAACCGGCGCATCGCTTCCGAATCAAGTGGCAGAAAGCTAACGCTGATTAGATTGTTAATTCGTTTTCGATCCCGATTCAGATGATTAAACAGTCCGCGACTGTTCGGATCTTCCCAATATTCTTCTAGTGACGTTTCGCCATTTAAATACCGTGCAATCGCAAGTCCCTGTCTTCCGCCATCCAAAGGCTGACGAAGAGCGTTGAACAGAGCTTCCTCCATAGTCGCTTCCGGATTAGGTAATGTTAATCCGTTATCTTCCATTATTTTTTGAATAACGGCCTTGAGAAAAGGAGTCTTGAGAATCTCATATGCGCGTGCCGCTTGCTCTGGTTGACTCGCAATAGCAGCGTGCAGTGTGTTCCAAGATATCATGTAAGCATTGAGTTCATCACGTAACAATTCAATCAACTGGTAAGGCTCCTCCAAGGAGATCAGTCCTTCAAGCAGAGCATTAGCATTCTTCGGCCTGGAGTCCAAGCCGAGCAAATACTGGCGAACTTCGAGGGGGTACACCTCATGTAAACGTTGGATGGTATCTAGCAAAACAGCCCCTGTCTCCGTCTTCGCATCAAGGAAGCGCTGTTTGCCTCCATGAATATTAATCAGGTACAGCACAGCACTGCTGAGCAGCACCATCGTTTGATGAAACTCACTATGTGAGCCTTGTTCTTTGGAAGAAAGTTCAGTATTCGGATAATACTCAGCTATAAGCTGACTGCGCTTTTGCTGTATAGGCTCATCCTTCAGCACTTTGGCAGAGCTGTTATGCTTTCCTTGCATATTACGCACAATTGCAGGCTCGAATAGTGTATGTAGTTCATCCCGCAGCTTCTCCGAATCATCTTCCATCACATATTGCAATAATGGCGGCAGAGATTGCTTATACTCTTGAACCTGGGCAGCATGAGATGGAGTGTCACTTAGCTTGGAGTACAGTTGTAATAACATGAGTGCTTGAAGGATATCCTGATAGTTACCCTGATTCTCTTTGTTATTGAAGAGCCACTGCGCACGTTTCAATCTGCCCTTCAATTCTTCATGGATTTCCTCTTCACCGGCGAATTCCTTGATTTTGTTCAGTCGTTGCACTAGCTGAGCCATGCGATCAGGGTTTGAGCTTCTTCCAGCTAAGCCATACGGTGAGAACGCGGCGCTAATACATATTTCAAACGCACTTGTTCGCCACGAATTGCGTTTAGCATAGCTAGATTCCAAATGCATCACAATAGCTCCTGCACGGAAAAACACATCTCCGTCATCCTTTTTGCCAAGCTTGGTTAACATATCAATCGTATAATAGACATAATGGCTTGATTTCCCCATCATCTCAGGAAACTTATCTGTACGACCCATTACATATTCTATAATTTCGTCACTACGGTCTGTTTTGAGTGAATAGTCCTGAGAGCACATCACTGCAAACTTTTCGACTAAACCTTCAATTCCGCGATCAACTGTAATCATATTTTATTCCTCCTTAAGGTTGAGTTTACAATCAACAAACGTGATGTGGTACCTATGTTATCCTTCAAACATCCAGACAGCCTTACGTGATGATCTCACCAATCCAATCTGCAAGTTCATTCGGGGTGATGGCTGCAACATGCGCACCCATATTCGTGAGTGTCTGCGCAGCATGTTTGTTGTAGACCGAATCTCCATTGAAATCGAGAGCGGTGAGCACGAGTAATTTGCAACCCGCATCAATAATATCTTTACACGCTTGATACATATGATTAATGTGGAATCCTTCTTCCAGGTCGCTGACGAGAATATAGATCGTTTTGCCAGGGTTATCGATTAACGTCTCACCGTACCTTAACGCTTTGGCGATATGCGTTCCCCCACCAAGCTGTACATTCATGAGAACGTCCACGGGGTCTTCCAGTCGGTTACTCAGATCAACCACCTGGGTATCAAATATAAATAATTTCGTACGAAGTGCATTCAGACGATAGAAAATACTAGCCATAACCGAGCTATAGATCACGGAATCCATCATACTTCCACTCTCATCGACACCAATGATAATGTCCCACTTGTTATGGTTCTGCGTCGAACCGTCAAAGTAGAGACGATCTATCACAAATCTTCGTTTATTTTTATCATAATTTTTCAAATTTCGGGTGATGGTTCGTTTGAAGTTCAGATTACGCAAAGAGCGTACAGAGCTAGATGTGTAACGACTGCGTTTTCCTAGAATACTGGCTCGGGTCTGAGACTCTAACTTACTGCGAAGCTCCTCAACCACGGTGCGCACGATTTCTTTGGCACTACGGAGTACATCGCCCTTCATACGACCTTTGAACTGCATAATGTTCTTGAGCAAATTCATATTTGGTTCAAGGGATTCTAACAGCTTCTTGTCGGTCAATAGCTCTGTTAAGCCATAACGGTCAAGCGCCTGCTTTTCCAAAATCTCCACTGTCGTTTTAGGAAAGAGCTCTCGAACTTTATGAAGCCATTTAGGAACCGTCAGATCCGAAGCGCCTTGTCCACCTTTTTTGCGATATCCCTGTTCCTCGCCGTACTCACGGTTATATAAATAACCTAGAATCTCATCAACTTCTTGATATTGAAAATTCTCGGAATCAAATGCTGCGTTGTTAGACAATCCGTCCTCTGCTGAATCACCGAGAATGAGTCGCCAGCGATTAATGGTCTCGGCTGTGTTACGTACCTCCGTAGATTCGTCGCTAACATTATCCAGATGATCACTTGTCGGAACCTCGTTATTCAGGTCAGCTTCCATGCGTCAAACTCCTTTCGCATCGCTTCATCCCATGATCTAGCTGCTTGGAGTAGCTGTTCATCTACTGGTGCTCGTCCTAATTCCTCGGAGTGAACCTGGTGCAGACTTGCGACTCTGTCAGCGATGAGACCCGTCTCCATCGGTGTGAAATAGGTGAATGCAAACCTCAGTTCAGGTACCATACTCATAAATTCATCCAATGGGAGCTGCTCAATAAGAAGATTTAGTTCATACAGCAGTTCGTCTTCATATAAGAAAGCATCACGAGCTACGGCAAATACACCTTGCAAATATAGTGCAGTCTGGCGCATCTGCTCCGGAGCCCCATGGATGTATCCACGTGCTCGTTCTGCGATCTCCTGTCTTGGGCGATCACCAAGTCCTGAGGAAATGGCAATACATACGCCTTCCAATTGAGCAGGAAGCTGATGATCCGTTAATAGTTCATTCAAATGTATTCTGAATGTGTCATCGAGATAACGTTCCTCAGAGGATTCTGCCAGCATGGCAAGCAGCTTCAACCCTTGAATGATTGCTTCATGCTCATCAGCGTTCGTTCTAGAGAGATGCAGCAGCTTGTCCACGGCGTTGTTATATGCTTCGAGCACCATATCGGGCATTTGCTGATCTTCAAATAGACCAAGAAGTCTGCGATGCTGATGAATGCGGTGTAGTATTCGAAGACTGGCACACAAGGATAGGAAGTTACCATCTGTTCTCAGCGCACTTCGAACCCTCTCAACCAATTGTTTCGAGGTGCCTTGTAGTCCCATCAGCATGGCTTGCAGCATCGCCTTGGCAAGCTCTCCGCTATGATGATCTGGGATGCTGTTCATCGCTTCTTCCATCTTCCGTGTTGCTGCTTCCTGAATCGTTCCACCATATAGCGAGTTTTCGATCAAGCGTGCTTCAACTCTGGAGGAATATGCATACACCCACGTCTCCCGGACTAAATTCATATCACGCTGTGCAACCCAATCCGGCCCTGATTGCCGTTTGGCAAAGTCCGGAACAAGATACGTCGTACATTCAAATAGTTGACTGAGCTTGCGATGTTCAGGCTTCGCATACAGGTCTAAGACTTTCTTGTGTTGGCCTGTTGTTCGCAGCTGAAGCTTGGCCTCATCGCAGCGCTTCTTGAAGTCTTCAACAATTGGAATACTGTAGCGGTTTGGTGCGACTGTACCGATAACATCCCCGGTCAATACATGCTGAAGCTCTTGTAGTGGTTTATCTGTAGCTAGTGTAAGCTCACCTTTTACAAAGGCGGATAACGCACCATCCATTAACTCGTAAACTCCGCCTTCTCTCTTGCCACGCAGTGAGGCGAGTCCCTGAATCATGCTATAAGCTTCAATCGCATCGCTTGTAGAAACATACTCATGATTCTCACGTAGCTTGCGTGTAAGTTTAGATAGAACCTCCACAGCGGTTGCATGATAGGGTGACTGGTTATGACGTAGGATGTGATTCCAGATCTGTTCGTAATAATTGACATAAGGCATCCCGCTTGCATATCCATTTAATCGATCTGCTTCAGCGAATGTGTACACCATCGGATACATTTGCTTCCGCACGGGTTCTAGCTCCGGCTCTTGAGAAGGATGTGATAAATTAGTGTTTTCGGAGCTGGTTGAACTCGAATCTGGCATAACAAGCCCAAAGGTATGGAATCCTCCTGTAATCACCAGTGCGCGGTCAAATACCTGCTTAGCTTCTTGTATACGTTGTCTCATGTGAGTCTCTCTTGCGAGATCCCCTGTACGTTGCAGTTGCTCATCTGTATAACACATACGAGATAACGTGCAATAGGTAAATACCTCCTGCACAAATGCTTGCGTGGTCTTCTCAAGCCCTGCAATCTCAAATACTTTTTCCCACAACTCATCGAAGCTGCGGCAATTCGTTTTGTGGCACAACCGTTGAATAAAGTCAGACCCTGCGAGCAATGTCTCATCTTGAACGGATACGTGTTGTTGCTCTTGCTCTCTCGGCTTCGAGAAATGATGATAATCCAGATCAATGAATTGAGCTGGTATGCCAAGCCGTGAGGCTTCTTTAATAGCTACATATTCGGGTGAATATCGCAGCATGGGATAATAACATGCTTCTCTCGTTTGATCCGTCTCATAGGTGTAATACAGGCTGATGGGTGGAATGGTAGCTTCATCACTTAATACATCCAGATAAGGATTACCGCTCTCCGGCCCTTCAATGAGAATGGTATCTGGCTTGTACTCCTCTATTAACCGTAGCAAATGATAAGAACACGCTGGACTATGATGGCGTATAGGAAAATAGATCGTGTCATTGTTCAGGTTGTACACCTGAGAATCAAATAACGTCTCGACATGTTCAAGCTCTCGCTGCCGAGCTTCTTCTAACCGATCCATTTTTTCTCCTCATAATAATCCTTCCAGATTCCTTCTTCCCTGGCTCGTTCCTTCACAATCTTAGAGAAATAGGATTTGAGAATCGAAAGATCTTTCTCATTTTCTTTAGCAATCGTTCCAAGCATGTTCTGAACAAGCCGATCTAATGCGATATCTTTGTCTTCGTAATAATAGGATGTCATCGCACTCTGAACATAGACCGATACAGCTTCAGCCGTACTCATCGTTGCTTGTGGTGTATCGAGCTTGAATCCTTCTCGCGTTAATCCTGTACGAAGCTCCATAAAGGTTGTGGCTAACAGTTCAACCACATCTGTATTGATATCAATATCGATACCACTATGTAATAATAGGCTCCGAGCCTGTGACTCAATAATTTTGGCTTCCATTTTGACATTGCTGATTGGTTTGATCGTTTCAAAATTGAAACGACGCTTCAATGCACCGCTCATCTCATTGACACCTTTGTCCCGTATGTTGGCGGTAGCAATAACGTTGAATCCTGGTTGCGCAAACAAAACGCCACCATCCAGCTCGGGGATACTCATCACCTTGTCACTAAGAATACTGATCAAGCTATCTTGTGCCTCTGCTGGACAACGGGTAATCTCTTCAAAACGTGTAATAATGCCTTTTTTCATCCCATTATATAGAGGGGAAGGTACAAGAGCAGCTTCTGAAGGTCCTTTATCGAGCAGCATGGCATAATTCCACGAATACTTAATCATATCTTCTGTAGTGCCTGCTGTGCCCTGAATCGTATTCAAGCTGGTGCCTGAGATCGCTGCGGAGAGCAACTCGCTGAGCATGGTCTTTGCTGTACCGGGCTCACCCACTAACATCAATCCTCGGTTGCCGGCAAGTGTGACGACTGCTCGTTCGATTAGTACGTCATTACCGTAAAATTTACGTGTAATTGGAACCTCCTCACCATTCAATATAGCAGGCTTATCCCTACCAATAATAAAATCTCTGACGTACACAGGAGATAACAACCAATGTGGGGGACGTTTCCCTGTATCTTCTTCTCGTAGTGCGCGTAATTCAGTTTCATATAATGTCTCGGCGGGTGGTTTAAGCATCTCCATCGTCAAGATTTCTCCTCTCCAATAAACAGATCGTATGTTCTTATACTAGGCATTTTATCACAGCATACGCTAAACCACCGTAGAAAACGGTAAAAATGGTTGTAACGTCCTTCATATCAGGCTTTATATATAAGTCCATGGACATGGGTAAGAGTGTAAATATGAACGTCAAGCCCGCAAAAAAAAAGCACAGGCAATAACCTGTGCTCACGAACTTCTCTATCATTCACTCTACGTTCTACATTCGCCGTCCACAAGAAGCCGAATATAACTCATACCACTCGTAGCGAGTTAGTTCGGTTTGGACCGCATCCTTACAGGCTCTGATACGCTCTGGTCGGATCGAGCCGATAATAGGCTGAATACCCGCAGGGTGTTTCATTAACCAGGAAAGTACAATAGACTCAGATGTAACGCCACGTTCCTTCGCCATACGTTCAACGATTTGAGCTGTTGCTTCGATCTCTGGTCGTTGGCCATCAACGACTCTTCCTGTAAAACGTCCTTGAGCAAGTGCACCCCAAGCTTGGAGCTGTATATGCTCCGATTGGCAGAACTCCATTGTTCCGTAAGGGAATACATTATGGAGTGCTTGAGGACGATTCACGGTGACGCCAGCCTCGACAAATCCGATTTTATCTAAGCTCATCTCAAGCTGATTCACGATAAAAGGCACGTTGCTATAGGACTGCAGGAGACGAATCTGCTCTGAGCCCATATTGGAAACACCGAAGTGTCTTACTTTACCGGAATGATGAAGCTTAGCCAAGGCTTCCGCAATCTCTTGCGGGTGTGCAAGCGGGTCTGGGCGGTGTAACAGTAAGATATCCAAATAATCGACACCTAAACGTTGAAGGATACCATCCACACTGGCGAGGATATGTGAACCTGATGAATCATAACGTTGTGGGCCATCATCATCTCCAACAAGACGTATGCCGCATTTAGATTGAATGATGATCTGTTCCCTTAAGCCTGCTGATTCCGCTAATATACGTCCAAACACATGCTCCGCCTTGCCTCGTGTATAAATATCTGCCAGATCATAATAATTAATGCCAATCTCAAGAGCAGCTTCCACAGCCTGGTGCCCCTCGTAGACTAAATCATCAGTAATCGGGAGTCCATTCCACTCGCCCCCGAATCGCATACAGCCTAGGACAAGGGGGCTTGCAGGGATATGATGATGATGCAGTGGTAATTGAGGATTAGACATATTACACTTCGCCTCCGTTACATTTTTATAGTTGAAGACAGGTTTCAGCATTTCGATATGGAATATATACATGAATCAAACTTTATGTATGAACCCACAAAAGTTCCCTGTAATTCCTTAAACAAGAATATCATATTTCAAGCTCTTAGATGAAAGGAGATTTACCCATTGAACATGAATGAATCTTCCCAGCCAGAGTTTTTTACCAGAGAATTTACGCAGAACCCTTATCCTGTATATGAAAATCTTAGAAAGAACGATCCGATTTATAAAGTGATGTTCCCAAGTGGTGAATTCGGCTGGATCATTACGCGATATGAGGATGCTGTTGAGATACTGAAAGATTCACGGTTGAGTAAGGACGTAGCCAAACGATATGGAGCTGAGAATCAGAGCATTTTTGTCAATAATATGTTATTCTCCGATCCACCGGATCATCGCCGTTTACGTGGACTTGTGCAGAAAGCATTCACCCCTAAATGGATTGCAGGAATGAGAGATCATATTCAAACTATTGCAGACAATCTACTGGATCAACTAGAGTCCAAGGATCAAATGAACCTGATTGATGATTATGCTTTTCCGCTACCCATCATCGTGATTAGTGAAATTCTTGGTGTACCACTAGAAGATCAGGATAAATTCCGTATGTGGTCTAACACGATCATTGATGCTACGAGTTCTGAGCACGCCGAAATGTTTGAACAACATGCCCAAGAGTTTATTGAATATCTAAATGCTTGGTTTGACAAGGTTCGTAAAGAACCAGGGAATGACCTGATCAGTCAGCTTGTTGTTGCGGAGGAAGCTGGCGAGAAGTTAACGGAGAACGAGCTGTTAGGCGTTGTCGCGCTGCTAATTATTGCTGGTCACGAGACAACGGTTAATCTCATTGGCAATGGTATCTTAGCTTTATTAGAACACCCGAGCCAGCGAGATCTTCTCATTGAACAATCCGAGTTAATTCATCAAGCCATTGAAGAGATGCTCCGTTACAACGGACCTGTTGAATTTAGCACATCTCGCTGGGCACTGGAAGATATTCAATTTCGAGATCAGCTTATTAGCCAGGGCGAATTGGTTATCGTTGCTTTGGACTCTGCTAATCGGGATGAGCAACAATTTCCAGATGCAGACGTATTCGACATCACTCGTGAGAAGAGTCCACATTTAGCTTTTGGAAAAGGAATTCATCTCTGTCTGGGAGCTCCACTAGCCCGTCTAGAGGGGGAGATCGCTGTGATGACACTCCTACGTCGATTCCCTAATATGCAACTTCAAGCTGACGTGCATCAGCTTGAATGGAGACCTGGGATGATTGTTCGCGGTGTGAAGGAGATTCCGTTACAACTCTAATCATATTGGTTTTAACTGAAAGTGAGGCCCAACATCATGGAAATGAACACAATGATATTTATCGTATTTTTGCTATTTATGTTAATTTCGCTAGTCCGGATGGCAAGCTTACAGCGACAGCTGAATGAATTAAAAAGAGATGTCGAGCGTTTGGAGAATGGCGCCCGTATGCCGTCCAATGCTTCGGTTCCTTTAACCTCATCCTCATCCCAGCAGTACGCTTCGTCAACGTCTTTTACCGCTTCGTCTTCGACAATAGACGGAGCACCTTCTGAATTAGATCAGGAGCTGCTCTCCCTGCTTCAGAGGGATCAGAAAATTAAGGCCATCAAGCGACTTCGCGAAGCTAGAGGATTATCTCTTAAAGAAGCCAAAGATTATGTAGAATCCTTGGATCGTTAATATTCAATCGCCTATCTCTTAAGCAGTTACGTAAGTTTCATATCTGCTAGCAGGATAAACAAAGAGGCACTGTCATTAGACAGATGCCTTTTTGTGTTATCCTTTTTTTATGTTACCAAGCCTAGTGCGCGTAAGATTACTATTCGATATTACTGAGCAGTTACGGCACCATCAATTGGATATACAGCACCATTAATATACGGGGCTTCGTCACCAAGCAGGAACGAAACCAGGTTCGCAATTTCTTCCGGTTTACCTAAACGTCCGGATGGGATACTATCAACGGTTGCTTTGAACACTTCCGGATTATCCTTACCAAACTGAACAACCATAGGGGTTTCAATCGTACCCGGGGCAATCGCATTAACACGAATGTTATCTTTGCCATATTCGATTGCAGCTGTACGCGTTAATCCTACAACACCATGCTTCGTTGCTGCATAAGGAGCAACGGCTTGAACGCCTACAATTCCTGCTGTAGAGGCAGTGTTGAGAATTGCACCTCCGCCTGTTTTGAGCATTTCAGTAATCACGTATTTCAACCCATAAAATACACTTCTCAGGTTAATATCGATAATTTGGTCAAATTGCTCAATGGTATGTTCGATTAATTTGACACCAGGTCCTGAAATACCCGCATTGTTGAAGAACATATCAATTCGTCCGAATTCCTCGACCGTCTTCTTCACGTAGTTTTCCACATCTACTGCCTTACTTACATCGGCTTGAACAAAAATAGCTTTGCCACCTAACGCCTCAATCTGTTTAACTGTTTCTTGGCCTGTTGCTTCAACTAGATCAACTACCACAATAGATGCGCCCTTCTCAGCGAGCTTCAATGCGGCTGCCTGTCCCAATCCACTTCCTGCTCCAGTGATAATGGCTACTTTTCCTGTATGACTCATTCTGATCTCCTCCATGTGTGTGTATTCTCTCGTCGTCGGATCCAATAAATGAATATGAAGCAGCTAGTAACACATCATGCAACATATGTATGTCAAAAGACACATAATCCTATCTGACTACATTTATTTTATAGGACTTAGAAAATAAAAACAATTTTAAATAATATGATGCACGATAATATGGACATGTACAACGTGATTGAACAAGGAGTGCCCTCCTCATACGAGGCATGGCTAACTCCTTTGTTTACACGCAAATCTGTCCTGTATTTACTCCAGCCATGGATCAAGAAATATGTTTCTAGCAAACTCAGTTGTTTAGCTCTCAGCTAGGGCTATTATCTCAACTCCGAACGTTTATCTTACTTACCGTATCAAATTAGTCTTAGCTAGTTCAATCAGCTCATCGCCTCGACCATTGAGTACAGCTTTCATCATCCACAACGTGAATCCTTCAGCCTGTTTAATATTAATCTTCGGTGGCAACGAGAGCTCCTGACGATTCACGACAACGTCGATCAGGACAGGACCATCATGCTGAAGTGCACGCTGGACTGCTCCCTCCAGCTCCGCTGGGTCTTCCACTCGGATGCCCTCTAACCCCATAGCCTGAGCGACCATAGCAAAGTTAGGATTCACAAGTTCTGTCCCCGATTCTAGAAAACCAGCAGCCTTCATCTCTAGTTCAACAAAACTTAGTGCACCGTTATTGAATACAACCACATTAATTGGCAGGTTATGCTGCTTCAGCGTTAATAGATCGCCCATGAGCATTGCAATACCACCATCTCCAGATAGTGAGATAACCTGTCTACCTGGATTTGCAACTTGAGCACCAATCGCTTGAGGAAGCGCGTTAGCCATTGTGCCGTGGTTAAATGAACCAAGCAGCCTGCGATTACGGCTCATTTCAATATATCGAGCAGCCCACACCGTAGGCGTGCCTACATCACAGGTGAATATTGCGTTCTCAGCAGCAGCATCGCTAATGATTTTCGTTAAGTATTGGGGGTGGATTGGCGTTTTACCCGGTTTGCCAGTGGCTAGCTCGTCCAGTTCTTTACGTACTTTGACATAACGATCAACACTTTTCTTCAAGTGTTTATCAGAATGTTCTTTTGTTAAATATGGCATCAAGGCTTCGATTGTTGATTTCACATCACCACAGACACCGAAGTCGAGCTTCGTACGCCGCCCAAGATGTGAGGCCTGAATGTCGACCTGTAATACCGTTGCATCCTCAGGGTAAAATTGACGATAAGGGAAATCCGTCCCCAGCATCACTAACACATCACAATCCATCATCGCATGGTAGCCAGACGAATACCCGATTAGACCCGTTAATCCTACAGAGTACGGATTATTATATTCAAGATATTCCTTACCTCGTAGCGCAATGACCATCGGTGATTTGAGGCGTTCACATAGCTCCATTAGAGGTTCACGAGCACCTGCACAACCGGCTCCACACAGCAATGTGATTTTTTTGTCTTGATTCAGGTATTCCGCAAGCTTGATAAGTTCAGGCTCAGAAGGATGCACGACAGGATTAGTTGGATGGTATATATGTTCAGGGACAGGAAGATCTGCCGCTTCTAGCGCCGCAACATCCCCAGGTAACACAACAACCGAAACACCTGAACGAGCTACTGCCGTCTGTATGGCCATCGTTAATGAACGAGGCATCTGTTTAGCTGTTGTAATGACTTCACAATAGTGACTACACTCTTGAAACAGATATTCTGGATGAGTAGCCTGAAAGTATTCACTCCCGATCTCGTCGCTCGGAATATGGGCAGCGATAGCCAATATGGGTACGCGGTTTCGATGACAATCGTATAAACCATTGATTAGATGTGTGTTTCCCGGGCCGCTACTACCTGCACACACAGCAATACTACCGCTTACTTCAGCATCTGCACCGGCTGCAAAGGCGGCAACTTCTTCATGCCGAACATGAATCCATTCGATTTTACCCGAACGACGAATCGAATCCAAGACAGCATTAAGAGAGTCACCGACAATGCCATAGATCCGCTTGATGCCGGCATTTAATAGACCTTCGACAAG
This sequence comes from Paenibacillus sp. Root52, assembly GCF_001426865.1. Taxonomy (GTDB): domain Bacteria; phylum Bacillota; class Bacilli; order Paenibacillales; family Paenibacillaceae; genus Paenibacillus. The sequence continues at coordinate 742,705 of NZ_LMFO01000001.1, forward strand.
AACGTCTGCGATTGTTTTCTTCATGATGATCTCCTTTAATTGCTTATTTTGAGTTAGGCTTCCACGTTATGAATATACCTATTCTTATACCCCAATGTTTTGAATATCGAATCAAATTTATATGTATGTATGGATATAGTCTACATGAATACAATAAGAAAAATCCGTCTGTCATAGGACAAACGGATTTCAGGTCGAAATACTCTATTTAATTAGATCGCAGGCATCACGTTGCCGCCATTAACCGGTATGTAAGCTCCCGTAATAAACGAGGATAGATCAGATGCAAGAAAAGCAACCGCATTAGCAATTTCTTGGTCTTCCCCTCTTCGCTTCAATGGCACAGTACGTGTATAGCCTTCATCATGTCCAGGTTCACTAGAACGATCACGTTCACTAATCGTCCAGCCAGGAGCCACCTGATTAACAGTGATCTGATATTCACCGACCTCTTTTGCCAGTACACGATACAAGCCATCCATTCCACGTTTACCCGCAGTATAGGCAGACTGTGTCTCGAAATTTTGCATGGCGCATTCGGTGTTGATGCCTATAAAACGCCCACCTTTAACCTCTTTCATATAAGGAATAAAGGCTTTAGCTAGGTAAACGCTCTGCATCACACAAGACTCGAATTGTCCGAGGTAATCTTCAGGTGCCTGTTCTAGTACCGTTGTCCATGCATATTGAATGACAGCATTCGCTACAACGATATCTACTCCACCTATGCTAGATTGAATCTGTTCTTGCAACCGTGGAGCCGTCTCTGGTCTGGTGATGTCACCTTGAACAATAATTGCTTGTTTACCCATGCTCTCAATCTCACGTTGGAGCTCCTGAGCCTTGGCCTCATTATTTATGTAATGCAAGGCAATATTAGCACCGCAATCAGCAAGAGTACGCGCAATAACCCTTCCTAATTGACCCGTTGCTCCAGTAACCAACGCCGTCTTTCCTGTGAGATCCAACTGTTTCAACATGAACACCTACCTTTATGGAAAACGATTTCGAAAATCCCGTTTGAACAACTATGATTTTGATTTATGTTGTATGTTGAATCAGATCAATTTCTTGGAAACGACTTACTTCTTTTTCCCAGCGTTCAGCTACATATTGGACATGAACCGGATGGTTGTTGTAAGCATCATATGCCGCTTGATTCGCAAAAACCATGGAAAAGCTGTAATCGAATTCATTTTTCTCGCTCACTTGGCGAAACACTTGAAACTGCTCCACACCTGGGATAGCAGCTAATGCCGTTTGGCTTTCTTGTAAAAAGCTCTCTGCCTCTGGCGTATCCTTGCCCACGTAAAGTGTAAAAGTTACCATATGTGTAATGCTACTCATGTCAATGTCCTCCTTCAATATGATCTTGCTCTGTTTCTTAGTGTACCCTTGAATGTGATGTAAGCGCAATCCTAAATATGCAGAATCATGTCTAAAGTTCGTCTGACCGTACATATGACTAACATCTACATGTTGTTCTTAATAGAAACAAAAAAACCTTGAGAACGAATTCTCAAGGTTTTCATGCAATCTATGGACAGACTAGTTTTTGAGGTTGTATTTACGGTTGAACTTGTCAACACGACCACCGATGTCCACGTTTCTTTGTTTACCAGTGAAGAACGGGTGGGATGCGGAGCTAGTGTCCACACGGATTACTGGGTAAGTGTTACCATCTTCCCATTCCATTGTTTCGTTCGAGAATTTAGTCGAAGAACTCAGGAATTTGTAATCAGCGCTTGCATCGTAGAAAATTACGATTTGTGTCTTTGGATGGATATCAGCTTTTGGCATATCTATTTACACTCCTTTAAAATGGGTACTTCCTAGAATCAAACTAAATTTTATTATACTCTTTTTTTGCAAGAAGCACCAGCAGGAATTGAACAAACATAAAAAAAATTACAATTCGGCGTCATTTCCACCTCTTCTAGAGCTACTTCCTTCTTTTCTCCAGCACATCTAACATGTACTCTAGAGCCTCAAGTTCATCCCAACCTCTGGTTTGCAATCTGACAATGCTCCCTTGCTTTATGGGAAGAAGAGCCATCCCGAGCAAGCTTTTGACATCAACTCGACGTTCATAATCAGCATCCAGAAACGACATTGAAATATCGGAGGCAAAGCGTGATGCTTGAGAAGATACAGACATCAGATCATCCCGGTGAAAATCCGTGTGAATCGTAAATTCATGTGTTCTCACAACCTTCATATCCTTTCGCTCTATAACTCGAACAACATTACACTTGCTACTCCAATGACAGAAAAAATTCCGATGTAGCTTTCGTATCGAAAGCTTCCAATCGAACGCGTTGCATCTTCATGCGATTTCTGTCCTCTATTCTCTCGTGTAATTATTAAAATCGTCCAAGAATTATACCACTTTATATGGGCTTGTATAGCTTATTATGACTGCAAAATAAAAAAATAAGCCCCACAGGGTGGGGCTTAAACAGCAGCGAATGTCTAAGAATCGCTGTTCGTTCGTATGACCTATCAAGAATTGGTTATTTTACTGCATTCCATTAGGGTAAACCATCACTTTAAGACTTCCGCTTTTGTTATGCAAAGCCCGCTCCATCGCCTGCTGCGTGTCCTCCAGGCTATAACGATCCGTAATCAGCGTCATCACGTCATGCTGACCAGAACTTAAGAATTCAATTCCTGCACTATACGTATTCGCATAGCGGAATATCCCGTATATATCCACTTCATTATCCGCAATAAAAGGAACATTCAGCGCAATTTCGTCTTGTGCAGGTAAACCCACAATGGCAAGCTTCCCTCCGCGCCGTAGTGAATATAGCGCTGTCTGTAGTGCTTTGGGATTACCCGCAGTTTCCCACGCGGTATCAACACCTTGACCATTCGTGACTTGACGAATGATTGGAAGTGCATCTTCATTTCGAACATTGATCGTATGCGTAGCTCCGAGTCGGCGTGCAGCCTCAAGTCGAACTTCTTCTAAGTCTGTCACAATAATTCGTTCCACTCCGAACGACTTCGCCGCGGCTACAGCCATTAAACCTACAGGCCCCATCCCCATGATGGCTAACGTTGTTCCCGGAGCAAGCTTGCTCCGACGCGCGGCATGAATACCCACCGAGAATGGTTCGTTCAAGGCTGCTTCTTCAAACGAAAGATGATCTGGGATCGGAAATGCCATATCTTCACGTATCGTCATGTACTGAACAAATGCTCCATCAACAGGAGGCGTCGCCAAGAATTCCACATCCGGGCACAAATTATAGCGCCCCTCCTTACAAGCCGAACACCGGCCACAAGTCACCCCAGGCTCGACGGCTACGCGGTCTCCTTGTTTAAGCCTAGTCACGCTAGAACCCACGGCTGCCACGATTCCTGCACATTCATGACCTAGTATGATCGGCTTTTCCACAACGAATCGGCCAATCCGACCATGCTCGAAATAGTGTACGTCAGACCCACATACACCTACAGCCATGACTTGAATGAGTACTTCATCTGCCTTAGGTACGGGAACTGCTTGCTGTTCAATGTGGATGTGACCTGGTTCCTTCATAACAGCTGCCTTCATTGTCTCTGGAATGGAATGTTGTCTCATGCTGCGCCTCCTTCTTCTGTCCATACACGAATGATCTCTAAGGTATAGGTTCTATCTAACGTTAATAAATCGTTCTGCCCTGTTCATCATCAATGCCACTCTTACGATAAAAGTAAGTATTAATCATGTCTCGCCATTCTTTCGCATGTTCAGCCTGTTCCTCCTGCAATGAAGCAACCTTGTCGTATATGCTTGCATCAATCTTGCCTTCAAGGCTTCTCCATTGATTAGCCAGCTCTTCCGCCTGCGTTGCTCCTTCAAAGTGAGTATCATAAATGTGTTGAATGACCGTTTTGCCGGAGTGAAGCACATGCGTATAAGGTACATGATGGAAAAATAATATCAATTCATCCGGACACTGTTCAAGGGATTCATACTTGTCCGTGTTCTGCTGATGATACTGGGAAGTATACCCCGTGCCACTACGCACCGTTCGATCCACACCAATGCCTTCGCAATCGGCAAAGTGGTAAGTTCCCCATTTGGAATACTCATATCCATCCACGTTAGGACCATAATGATGATTCGGGTTAACCATCCAGCCTACCCCTAGAGGTGCCGTATAGTTCTCATAAATGTCCAGTGAGCTCAGCAACATGGCTGAGATGGTATGAATCACCTCTTCGTCATGTCCAAACGTTAGGCGAATCCATTCTTCAGCGATCTCTTCAGCTGACAACTCTGGATTCCAAGCTAGCCTTCCATATCCATATAAGTTAGCCTGAGCAAGTGGGTGTCCTGTCCAGCATGCATCTGAACCGATGTTTGAAACGGCTGCAAAGCCACTATAAGATCTGTTGAACATCGATCCATCGACAATATTTTTAATCTCGGACCCTTCGCCTTTGGCATACGTATCAAAATCCAAGACGTCCTTCCACTGTGGTACCAGATAACACAGATGACGCTGCTGACCCGTATATTCCTGTGTAATCTGAAACTCAATCACTTGATTCGTCTGCTCCATGGCACCAAACAGTGGAGATACTGCTTCACGAACCTGGAAGTCCATGGGACCATTTTTGATTTGCAAAATGACATTATCCGCAAAGCGGCCATCGAGCGGAGTAAAATGATCATATGCTGCACGTGCGCGATCCGTTGAACGATCACGCCAATCCTGCTTGCAGTTATAGACGAAGCAGCGCCAGATAACAACTCCATCGAATGGACGTAGGGCTTCTGCAAGCATATTGGCACCATCCGCATGATCACGATTGTAGGTGAAAGGTCCAGGTCGATTTTCAGAATCTGCTTTTACTAAATAACCCCCAAAGTCAGGTATGGCAGCATACACTTTAGCGGTATGCACATTCCACCATTCACGAACTTGCTCATCAAGAGGATCTGCTGTATTCAACCCACCGATCTCGATTGGACTTGCATAATTGACACTTAGGAAAAGTTGAATGCCATACGCTCTGAATTCAGCTGCAACGCGAGCCACATCCCCTAAGAAATGTTCAGTCAGAAACAATGACTCACGTTGATGTACGTTCACATTATTGATGGAGATCGCGTTGATCCCGGTTGAGGCAAGAAGTCGTGCATAATCTCGTATCCGTCCAAGATCACGAGTGAATTCCCCCTTCTCATAGAAAATGGAATCGCCGGCATAACCTCGCTCAATACTGCCATCCACATTATCCCACTGATTAATCATCCGTAGAGAATTACGTGGTTGTTCTGCAATGTAACGTAATCTAGACTCCAGAGGTTCGGCATCAATCGAACTTTCTGAGGTTAGAGTAAGCTCTCTCAGAACATGAAACGTACCATAAAGGATACCTTGTGCGGATTCAGCTCCAATAACCAGTTGACCTAGCTCTTCATTAAAACGAATGGCATAGCCTTCTCCCTGAACGGAGGTACGTTCACTTTCACTGAATTGTCCAGCTACACTGGATGAACCAGACCAAGTGCCCAGCCATATCCCTGCTGCTGCATCTGAGTTCGTTTGAGCTGCTTGAGTTTGATTTACAGTTGGTTTTACACCGTATAGATTCTCTAATCCTTGTATGAGTTCAGCAACAGCCGTAGATACGACCTCATGTTTTTCATTTACAATAATGTGCCGGATCCAGGAAGGAGCATGTTTCGCTACTCCCCCTCTTGTAGATGAACCTGAACGGTAAGACAGCCATGCATCATACTGTGGACCAGATAAGTCCGTCTGAACGATAGATCGACTCATTGTACAGCCTCCTTGCTTGCGTAAATACGTCCTAATTGATGACCCTTACCTTCAAGAAGCCACAAAATAGATGTTACTCCGCGCGGATAATATTTACTTCCTACTGCAACGCCAGATAGGATCTGGTCACTCCAGCACCAGTAGGATTCTTCCGGATGCAATAACCAGTTCACATGAGCTGCATCGGCTTGTTTGCCGGATTCGTCCCACTCAACTCCTAGAAGCTCTCGTGTAATGAATTGAGATAAATAGATTTTGCTAAGCCATGAGTTATTGCTTGTAGATGAAAGCTTCCATCCACCATCCTCAAATAGACAGGTACCTGGTACTAGAACCGTGTTCAAATGCGTTCTCAGTGCTTGCAGATATGAGCTGAAGCGGCCATTAACATCAAGCGCACCTTCACATCCTGTGAAGTACGGGAAAACTAAGCCTTCAATAGCTGGAATAATTCGAGAATCATTGTTCTCCGCGATTACCGCCGGAATGTAACCGGCCTCTGTTAACTGTGCTGCCACACTGGCTGCGCAAAGATCAGCTTGGCGTCCCGCCTGAAGGGACAGATCCGCAAGTTTCTCTGTTGCAAACAGCTTCTCCAGAGCGACATAAACGGCCCAGCATTTTCCTGCCAAATAGATATTGTTGCGGGACTGCCCTAGCGATACGTCCAGACTATCATAAGTTGTAATCTCTGCTCCGCCTTTGGTGCGAGTGCTATCCAGCCCCATGAGACCATTACGTTGCTGTTCTTCTGGGTGATCTCGGTTAAGCATGCTTTGGAAGCAATCTTGAATAACAGGTAACATGTCTTGGACAAAGCTGTGATCCTGCGTCTGCTCAATGTATACTGTCGCACAGCAGAGCCAGTTCACTAATTCCTCATGGCTCATCTGCGAGAAACAGTCGTCAATGCCCACAAGCTCGTAGGCTGAATGTCCGGGTCTAGAAAATACATTCGCTACTCCAATATCATGTGTAAACGTAATGCCACCTGGGTATTCTTTCTCTTCACCTGGAAAACGAACATGATCAGTGTAACTATAACGCTTCACAAACCATTCCAGCTCGTTCCGCACAGTCCACGGATTAAGAGCCAATTCGAAATACAACTGATCTGCCGTCAGATCCAGTGTATTCATCATGCGATATTCCCCTTCGTTAACGATCCAGAACGGTTCACCGTCAGCGTCAAGCAGCTGTGTGCTTGCATAATAACTATGGATGGAATGAGCAAGCATGAAAGCCTGATCTTCGGAGAGAGAAGCCGTTCCCAGACGATGATCAGCCTCCTCGCATGACGATGCCAATTCATCGTACCGATTGAGTGCATACTGCCCTACTTCCTGAATATTTGCAAAGTATCGAGTATACCAATAAGTCGTATCGATTCCAGAAGTAGCAATGCCTCCGCGATAGAAGCAGACCGCAAAACGGTATGTACGTGTCTCGCCTGCCGGAACCTCCATTAACAATGCAGCCGTACCGCCCAAGCCAAACGCAAGATTTTCAATATGTTTCTCTTGAAGAATTTTCTCTAATGTAAAACCTAGAGCGGGCCACAGTCCATCATCCTTAGACATAATCGCGGTTAAGCGTCCTTGACCCACACCTGTTAAAGAGCCGCCTTCTGGGCCACCAATCATTCTCATTGCTGAATAAGGATCATTGCCTTGATATCCAAAATACGCTTTGCGTGCCTGTTGTCCCTGCGTATTATCAATCGTCATTTCAACCAGTACTGCAGGCACAAGCGCATCCATTAATGCTTCACGCTCACCCTTCAGCGGCTCTGGCACAGGACGTACCGGTGAGTATATGCGAAATGTAAGATCTCCTGCGGTCCATGTATCTGTTCCGGAAGTGAACTTACGTGTGATCTCTTCATCTCGAAAAGCCGAAATGAACGGCTGCTGTGCTCGCACAGAATGTGCTGTAGATTCCGCAACTTCCTGTTGTCCTGCTGCCTGCTCTGCATCTGAACTTTCCAGCTTCTCCACGTCATATCGGACACTCTCGTCTTCAGTCGCTTCATAAAAAGGAAGGGCTTGATAGGTCTCGCCATCTCTAGACTGAACACCAATATAGATATTCTGATCTGCTGGCTTGCCCAGCTCAAGGCCGAGTCCACCCTTCGCTCCCTTATAACCTAAAGTGAAACTAGCAAAAGCTCCAATGGGTGAGTGATGGGCATTATAAAAAATAGATTTGGATGTGCTCATGAAACATGACCCCTCTCAAATGGTATGCATACGTTTTCATTAGCCCCATCCTATCATGGGCGTGGAATTAGATACCATGGTCAAATCAATCGGATATTTACCCAAATCGAGCTAATGTAGTACAATACAATAAAGCGCTTACAATTAATCTCAAAGCCTCACTCTCTATCTTATAGTAAATGCTCAAAAAGGACGGTAACCTCTGAATCAACTATTCTAACTATTGAAGGAGAGTTAATATGTCTTCTACCTATCTGCCTCCACTTCTAGGAGAAAGTGTACATGAAGTCTTTTACCCGGATGTACAGACAACCGTCAATCTATTTGCGATCCATTTGCGCAGTGTTGCTGCAGATTGGGATTATCCGGCACATGAGCATCCTCAATACGAATTGAATTATGTAACAGAGGGCGAACAATGGATGACGGTTAACGGTCAAATTTACAAACAAAAGGCTGGCGAATTACTCCTGATTCCTCCAGGTAGCATTCATTCCAGCCAAAGTCGTAATGATCAAGGTTTTACATATTTCTGCATGCACTTTGATATTGATGACCAATTGTTTCTTTCCCTGCTTGCACGAATCAAACAAGTTTTGTTCAGTTCAGATAGCCCAGTAACACAGAAAATCGAGCCTGTACTTCGTAAATTAATGAACACTGCCCCTCATCCTACTCCCAGTGCAATGGTGCAACGTATGCAGCTTCAATCCGCTGTATTTGAACTATTCGGTCACTTATGGGAGGCTGTTTCGCAAGAAGTAGCTCAGTCATTCACAGACAGCTATGAGAAGATTGAGCTCGCTCATCAAATACGAAACCGACTACAGGGCTTGGTTAGCCAACAGTTCAAGCAAGGTCGGGAAACGGATACTCACTATGGCATCGATGATATTGCATCAGAACTGGGGATCAGCTCTTCTCATTGCAATCGCGTATTCAAGCAGGTGTTTGGTCAATCTCCGCGCGTTGTTTTGTCCGAAATGGTTTTGCATGAAGCGAAGCTGCTACTGGTTAATTCGACACGATCCATTCAGCAAATTTCCTCGATGCTGGGTTACAAGGATATTGCTCATTTCAGTCGTCAATTTAAGCGCTGGTCTGGTGTATCACCGTCTCAATACAGATTGGAACGAGCGAATGAGAAGTAATTATTTTAACAAACGTTTAATGGTTTTGAGTTTGCCTGCATAAGGTGGATACAGAATAGGCAGATTCAACTTTGTACTCTTTTTAAGTACACTTTTGAAATGTGAGAATGTCTCAATGCTGAATTTTCCATGATAAGAGCCAACGCCAGAGTTCCCTACCCCACCAAATGGCAGTTGAGGATTAGCCACATGTGTAATGGTATCGTTAATACATCCACCACCAAAGGACACTTCCGACATGACCTTGTCTTGCAACTGTGTGTCTGTCGTGAATAGGTACAGAGCCAGTGGTTTCGGGCGCTTGAGAATACCCGCAATGGCTTCGTCAATGTGTCTATAAGTGATAATCGGCAAAATAGGACCAAAAATCTCGTCTTCCATGCTAGCTGCATCCCATGAACTTACATCAATCAGGGTTGGCTCGATATAACGATCATCTTCATCCGACTTTCCACCATATATAACCTGAGCCTGATCGCGCTCAATAATGGTTGTTAACCGCTTAAAATGCGTGTTATTTACGATTCGTCCATAATCGCGATTATGTTGGATATCAGAACCGTAGAAGGACTCTATCGCTTGCTTCATTTCTGTGATCAATTGATCCTTGACACGTTCATGTACCAAGAGGTAATCCGGGGCTATACAAGTCTGACCTGTATTGAGTAATTTTCCCCACATAATGCGCTGTGCCGCCACTTTCAGATCCGCATGTTCATCTACAATAACAGGGCTTTTTCCTCCAAGCTCTAACGTAACAGGAACCAAGTTTTTGGCCGCAGCCTCCATGACAATCTTACCTACAGGTACACTGCCTGTAAAAAAGATATAGTCAAATGGTGCATTAATAAGAGCTGTGGTGGTGTCCTTTGCTCCTTCTACAACTTTTACATAAGAAGGCTCAAATATGGAAGCAATCAATTCACGTACGACAGAAGATACCGCTGGTGTGTTCTCCGATGCTTTGAGCACAGCTGTGTTGCCTGCTGCAATTGCACCTACTAACGGTTCGATCAACAGCTGAAATGGATAATTGAACGGACCAATAATCAGTACTGAGCCGTAAGGTTCAGGGACAATATAGCTTTTGGAGCCAATCAAGGCCATTTGTGTTTTTACTTTGACCGGTTTGACCCATTTCTTCACTTTTTTTATCGTGTGTGTGATGCTGTCCAACATGAATCCAACTTCGGTGGTATAAGATTCGAACTCGCTCTTACCTAGATCCTTGTAGAGTGCTTCAATAAGCTGGCTTTCATATTGTTGGATCGCTTGTTTAAGGCGGCTTAGTTGTTCGATTCGATAATCCACAGAGCGTGTTGCTCCTGAGCGGAAAAATTCATGCTGGTGCTGTAGAATCTCTTCAACTTCATGACTGCTGATTTCTTGTAGGGTACTCATGTTATCATGCTCCTTTATAGTTAGAATGACGAAGCGTTTAAACTGACGAACGTATTAATCACATAAAGCCCAACTGGACTTTACTTGAGGGTGTATTTATCTAAATCAAATGTATTATCTAGCCTATTCAACGCACTCTTCCAATCAACCTTATATGCACTCTTCTTCCAAAGCCGCAACGAGTTCTTTCAACATTGCAACCGAGGATTGCAGCGATGCAGAGTAATAACGTTGTGTGCCCTTCTGCTCTACCGAGATCAGCCCTTTTTCAAGCAGTAACTTCAAATGGTGAGAAATGGCAGGTCGTGACAAGCTGGATTGTTCCGTGATTTCATTCACTGTCATCTTGCCTCGTTCACTAAGCATGAGCAGGATCGATTGTCGGTGGTTATCACTGAGTACTTGAAATAAAGGAATGCAATTCTGAAAAATATGTAGTGCTTGTTGTCCCATGATTTCACCTCTATAATTCATTCATCATTAGTCCGTTGGTTTAAACATTTAAACTTAATATATGAATATTACTACTTCTTTCGACAAACTGCAATGAAATTCAAGCAAATCACAATAAAATCGATGTAATATCATACTAAATCAATATAAAGCGCTTCCACAATATTATACTTGTATGGTAGTATGTTAGTAGAACGAACTTGAAGATCAGTAAACATTTGATTTTCGGGTAACGCACCACTACAGCTTCATGTCAGGCTTCAAAATAGGTACATATTTAAGGTTACACCGCCTTACCTGCTTTACAGCATGTTGTATCGCTCTAACCCTATCGCTCGCACAACATTGGCGTAATGATGCAACCATGCTTTCCTACTAAACTTGATGAGGTGAACGTGATGAAAATGGTTTTTCGCTGGTTTGGCGAAGGCAATGATACGGTATCGCTGGATCACATCCGGCAAATTCCGGGTGTCGAAGGCATTGTGTGGGCATTGCATGATGTGCCGGCAGGTGATGAGTGGCCGATGGACAAAATCTTGGCAGTCAAAGCTGCTGCAGATCAAGCTGGATTACATTTGGACGTGGTCGAAAGTGTTAACGTGCATGAAGATATCAAATTAGGACTACCAAGCCGTGATCAATACATTACCAATTACAAAAAAACGATGGAAAAGCTAGCCCAAGTCGGTGTTAAGGTGATTTGTTATAATTTTATGCCCATCTTCGACTGGCTACGTACGGATCTTCATAAGGAATTGGAGGACGGCTCCACTGCCCTCTTCTACGAGAATAGCAGGATTGCTGATATCGAGCCGTTGGAGCTCGTTCGTAACATTACGGAAAATTCTTCATTAACTATGCCAGGCTGGGAACCTGAACGCTTGCAGTATTTAACAGGACTTTTTGAAGCCTATAAAGATGTAACAGAAGACGATATGTGGGAAAATGCTCGTTATTTCTTACAGGAGATCATCCCAACCGCTGAACAATTAGGCATCAAAATGGCGATTCACCCGGATGATCCACCTTGGCCAATCTTTGGTCTGCCTAAGATTATAATTAATCAGGATAATGTAAGAAAATATCTTGAACTATACGATAGCCCGAGCAACTGTGTGACGTTATGTAGTGGTTCGCTTGGAGCTAATCTAGATAATGACATTATCGGAATGATCCATGAATTCAAGAATCGTATTCCTTTTGCTCATATTCGTAATGTTAGAGTCTATGACAACGGGGACTTCATCGAGACTTCTCACCGTAGTAAAGACGGCAATGTTGATATCGCGGGTATCGTCGAAGCCTATCATGATATTGGGTATGAAGGGTACGCCAGACCAGATCATGGACGTCATTTATGGGGTGAACAATGCAGACCGGGATACGGACTCTATGACCGTGCGATGGGCATTATGTATCTTTGGGGCGTGTGGGATTCTCTACAAAGGAGGGCAAAAGTATGAGTGACTTCATCGGTGAACGCACCTCTCGATTGGAGGGGAAAGTCGCTGTCATAACAGGAGGCGCAGGTGTGTTGTGTCGTTCGATGGCTGAAGAGCTTGCTCGTCATGGTGCCAAAGTAGCTATACTTAATCGTACGGTATCTAAGGGAGAAGCCGTCGTCGCTTCGATCGAAGCTGCTGGAGGTACTGCGATTGCAGTGGCTTGTGATGTTACTCAAGCAGATAGTGTGCAGGCCGCGGCCGCAGCAGTGCTTGAACAGCTGGGTCCCTGTGACATTCTGATTAACGGTGCTGGTGGCAATAACGCCAGTGCCAATACAACGAACGAGATTTTCAAGCTTGAAGATCTAGACCAAGCGGATGTTACGACTTTTTTTGACGTTAGTGTAGAGGGTTTCCGTCAGGTCATGGATCTCAATTTTGTCGGCTCACTTATTCCTACACAGATCTTTGCAAGACAGATGGTCGAACGGGATGTGCAGGCAACCGTCATTAACATTTCGTCGATGAGTGCCCCTTCGCCTATGACCAAAGTTCCAGCGTATAGTGCAGCTAAGGCAGCGATTAACAACTTCACACAATGGCTCGCTGTGCACCTAGCTGAATCTGGTATACGCGTAAATGCGATCGCACCAGGATTCTTCCTCACAGAACAGAACCGTAATCTGTTATTGCAGCCCGATGGCTCACCTACCGAACGTTCTAGCAAAATTATTGCACATACGCCAATGCGTCGTTTCGGTAAACCGGAGGATCTACTCGGCACATTGATGTGGCTTGCGGATGACCGTCAGTCTGGCTTCGTCACGGGCACCGTTATTCCGGTGGATGGCGGATTTATGGCTTATGCTGGCGTGTAGGTCTCTTCTACTCATCTCGTTTGCGGTAAACAGTCCCATTTAATAATTCTTTCTTCATATAATCCGAAGTTGGGTGCTCATCCCGCTTCGGATTTTTCATGCTTCGTTCCTGCACTTCTTCATTTCGAATAATATCCAATAACGTAGGAAAAACTTGTTATAGTTCACAGAAAAGTGCTAAAGGTATGACACTTCTCTACGAACCTATTGGTCACACATTCAAATCCGCTGATTGTTGGATGAAGTGAAGGCTGGTGAACACGACATGATGGAAGAAACATGGGTCGTTGCAGTACGTTCCATAATCGCATTTCTGACGCTGATGATCTATACCAGAGTACTAGGTAAGCAGCAGATGGGCAATTTAACCTACTTTGATTACATTAACGGTATTACGATAGGTTCCATTGCAGGAACGTTTGCGACAGATTTATCGTCGAAGGCATGGATTCATTTTGTGGCACTAACCATATTCACGATGGTTACCATTATCTTTCAATATATAACGCTGAAGAATCGTACCATTACGAAATTGCTGGACTCTGATCCCACTTTGGTCATACAGGATGGCAAAATCCTTGAACAAAACCTGAACAAAATGAGGGTTAAGTTCGATGAATTGACCATGATGCTTCGCCAGAAGGATGTATTCGATATTACCACTCTTAGTTACGCGATCCTTGAACCAGATGGGAGTATCTCAGTTGTACTCAAACCTGAACATCAACCACTAACAGCGAAAGATATGAATCTGCACCCACCCAAAAGCCGGTTGATGACCGAATTAATCATTGACGGCGTTCTAATTAAACAAAACCTGAAGGAACGTCACAAAGATATGAACTGGTTGACCGAGCAATTAAAAAAGAAAAAAATAACGATTCAGGATATTGCATTTGCCGCCATTTTGCCAAACGATAAGCTCTACATCGATCTCTTCCAAGATCATTTCTCCGAGAAAACAGATATGGGAGATTACGAAGGCCCTTTCTAATATAACGTCTCCCCGCTCTATTTCCAACTTTAAGAACAGAACGCTCCGTTCATTCCGATGCAGGAGGGCTTAAATGAAAACACGATTCTGGTTGCTGTATGTCGTTCCAATTACCTTAATTATTTTGTTTTGTGCTATTCTCGCATCTGGATCCTTTCTTAAAAGACCTTTCGGTACGGAGGATCGTTTATTGGCGTCGATACAGTCACTAGAGAAGCAAGTACAGAACAAGCAATGGCCTGAAGCCAAGTCTGAAGCAGAGTATGCCATGAATGCGTGGGATCACATCGTCAACCGTATCCAGTTCAGCGTAGAGCGTGAAACCATCTATGATATTTTAGGCACGCTTGCTCGAATCAAGGGTGGCGTTGCTGCGCAAGATGATCAGGCACTCCTGGAGGAGATTTATTACTTTTATGCCTTGTGGGATAATATAGGGGACTAACTATGTATGTAACGCAGAAAAGGACTTCCCGGAAGACGGGAGCCCCTTTCATTTTTGTTCAGTCATTTACTTACTTAAACTACGAGCACGCGATGTTCGGCCACTACTACTTTCTTTCCGGAAAAATAACGCTAATGCGCCTTTGGCACACCAGAGTGCAAACAAGGCGAATAATGTTCCCCAGAACATCGCAGGCATGAACGTTTGCTGTGCGAGATTAGCTGCATCCCCTGCTCTAGAAGGCTGTGTCCAGGACAGTAATCCGACATACATTGCACTCAAGACAGACTCTTCTAAGGTTAAGAATGCGAGGAATAGATAATAGAACTTCACGATCTTTGCACCAAAGATCATAATGACTACATTTAAGGCAATAAAACCGGTAAGCCACAGCATCCCAAACTCTCCTCTTACATAGAGCAGTAGAGACACAAGGGCTATAGCTGTAATAATGCCCAGACCCCACATGTGTCGTCCTTTCCGATATAGATAGAACAACAACCAAGCGAACAATGATGCAGAGATATAACCTGCTAAGGAGACAAGAATGGATCGCCCTGGTGTGAGCATCGTGGAATAGGTGACTCCACTGTGATCCGCGTACAGTTCAATCCGTAATACTTTGCCCGATAACAACAACGTTGCCAGCGCATGACCGAATTCGTGAATCATCGTATCTAGGTTTCGAAATAACGATGAGAATGGAATAAATCGTGTGAGAAATACAGAGACGACTAGAAATAGGATTGTTTTGAGCCATTTATTCAACTACCTTCCCACCTCCCTTACCACAGAAAAATGATGCATATTCCCTATATTACGTTGTAGAAGAGTGATTCGTTTCCTTATTAAAATGAGCAGCACATTGCTGCATCCACCAACAGAAGCTACGATTGTGTCCTATGAAAAAGGAAGAGAGATCATAACGCCCACTGCCTGTCTCCAATGTAACCAGAAGTCTATGACGCATAATCTGTATCGCGTATTGGACGAACCGATCTGCTGCTTCACTTTTCACCAGTGTAACATACGCATAGAGTGAGTGATCGATAGGTTCATCCAAGGGACTTACACCTGCACAAGAAAACTCCGTAGCAATCCCTGCATGCTGAAGTAGAGTGAGTGCCTCAGCAAGCTCGACATCGACCTCTACACCATTCCATAGGCTCGTCCTTTTCGGAATTACGGTGTGTTTATCACGCTCTGTCCAAGACATTAATTCTAACTTACGTCTTCGCCATAGGTGAGCAGGCTGGTCACTCAGAAGCTCTTCTTGATCTGCACTCGCCTGAGTTGTGGTGTGCATGCTTGTCACTGTGGAATCAGATCCGTTTATATCGTGGTGTAGACTTGCTTCTGTTACATCTAGTTCTGGATCAATACTCATAAAAGGTTCCCCCTACTCCCGTTTCATATCCGGTTGCCTTAGACAACGAAGAGAGCACATCCCTGTGCTCTCTGCTTCGCCAGTCGGCAAAGGAATGACATCACGTGCCTTCCTCAGCTTATTGTATTATTGTACCTCTTTCATTAAAATGCATCAAATCCGATGTTTATTCGTTGAGCGCGAGCTTTAATGCTTCTAAGTTCTGTCTCATTACGCTAATGTAGTCCATTCCTGCTGCAATCTCTTCCTCCGTCAATCCTTCAATTGGGTTCAACACAGCCGTCTTCGCACCTACTTCATTTGCAATTGTCTCGGATACTTTAGAAGAAACGAGCGTTTCGAAGAAAATCGTTTTTACCTGATGTTCCTTTGCAAAATCGATTACGGATGCCATCTGTGCTGCGGATGGTTCCTGTTCAGGAGACAATCCTGCGATAGGTACTTGTTGCAATCCATACTCCTGTGCAAGATAGCCAAAAGCAGCATGCTGCGTAATAAAGTCTTTTCGCTTGCTATCTGTGACAGCTGCCTTGAAATCGGTATCCAATGTTTCTAGTTTAGCGACGTACACATCCGCATTTTGTTTGAATTGTTCAGCATACTCTGGCGCAGCTTCTGTTAAACCAGCTTCAATGTTACGAACTTCTTGTATTGCTAATGCCGGTGACAACCATACGTGTGGATCAAGTCCACCGTGATCATGACTATGGCTATGGGAATGCTCTTCTGTTGCTTCGTCCGCATGGTCGTGATCATGCTCCTCCGTAGCTACTTCGTCTCCATGATCATGAGCATGTTCTTCTGTCGTCGCCGATTCAGCGTGGTCGTGATCGTGGTCATGCTCTTCTGCTGTTCCTTCGCTGGCATGATCATGGTCGTGGTCTTCCGCTTCTGCGTCACCATGGTCATGCTCTCCGCCTTCAAGCAGGTTGATGCCCTTACTTGCTTCGACTTGTATCAGTTTGTCATTGCTCAAACTGTCCTTCACTTGATCAATCCAAGACTCCATACCAGCTCCGTTGTATACAAGCACATCTGCTTTCTCAATGCTAGCCATATCTTGCGGTGTTGGCTCCCAATCATGAGGCTCCATACCAGCTGGAACAAGTGTATGTACATCTGCCAGGTCACCCGCGACATTTTTGGTGAATTCATACATAGGATAGAAGCTGACTTGCACATTTAATTTACGTTCCGTCGCTGCTGGAGTACTAGCTGTAGAAGGATCTGGCTCCGAAGCGGATTTTGTCTGCCCACAACCTGCGACAACAAGTGCGAGGCTGAAGAAAAGTCCAAATGCTGCTGTTTTGCTGAATTTCATATTATATATTCTCCTTTGAATGGATAGATAGTATGGCTCTTTGTTGTGTTTTTGCTACGCGGTGACGTTTACGGTTATATAGTGAAACCAGCTTTTGCGCTGATATTCCAGTCAACAGAAATACCAACAGGATTAGTGCAATCGTACCTCCTGGTGGTGTGTTCAAATGATAAGAAGTTGTCAAACCGCTAAAAATTCCGATAAGTCCTGTGATCACAGCAATAACAATCGCTGTAGCAAAACTGCGTGATACTCTTAGTGCGAGTGCTGCTGGTAGCACAATAAGTGCCGATACGAGCAACACACCAACAATAGGCATGGCTGCAGCAACTGTCATTCCTGTCAGAACGGCAAATGCGAACGATAACCCTTTAACCTGAACGCCACCGATCGAGGCTGTCTCTTCATCAAACGTTAAATTGTATAGTGGTCTTCGAAGAACAATGAAAAAGGCTAAACCGATAACACATACCACGACCATCATCAGTAGCTGAATATTACTGACGGCAACAATTGAACCGAACAGATAGGAACTGAAGGTTTTGGACAGATTGGTTTTCAAACTCATAAGAACAACGGCAAGTGCAAGTCCTGATGTCATAATAATAGCGACAGGAACTTCACTATAGGTTCGATAACTTCTTCGCAATTGTTCAACCAGTAATGCACCAATGACCGCAACGGCGAAGCCGCTGATGACTGGATTCAGATTCATAACCGAACCAAGCGCCACGCCTGCTAGCGATACGTGGGATAATGTATCAGCCATTAACACCTGTCTTCGAAGCATGAGGTAGACCCCCAGGATAGGAGCAATGACGCCAATTAATCCACCTGCCCAAAAGGCACGCTGCATGAATTCGTACTCAAACACTGCCATTCCTCACTTTCTTGACGCTCCAACGTGATCGTTCGATCTAATCGGTTGCCCATCTCTTCTAGACCATGTGTAACCATAATGATCGTGAGGCCGTGAACATCTGCGTAGTGGCGCATCAAGTCATAGAAGCCTTCCCGACTGCGTCGATCCATCCCCGTTGTCGGCTCATCTAACACCAGCACCTGCGGCTGACCTGCTAGAGCTCGTGCAATACAGATACGCTGCTTCTGTCCACCGGATAGTTCACCTACCCGCGTATTCCTGTATTCCCACATACCCACTTCGCGAAGACTGCGCTCCACAATCGCTTCCTGTTCGGTGGTAAACCTACGAAATAATCCAAGCTTGCGATAACATCCTGATCGGACCAATTCAATCACGGTGCTGGGGAAACCGCTATTGAATGAAGCCACCTGCTGAGGCACATAACCAATCTCTAACTTTTTACCGCGGATATTCTGTATGTTCATATGTACCGAACCGCTCCAGGGCTTAAGCAGCCCTAGCAGCAATTTCAGCATGGTTGTCTTCGCAGAGCCATTGGGGCCAGTGATGCCTACGAATTCTCCCACATGAATATCTAATGACAGTTGATCAATGACAGGCTCTTTACCATATCCAAATACGACATCACGCATGGAGGATAGTATCATGTCTCTTCCTCTTTTCGTAATTATTACGATTTAAAAACGACAAAAAAAATTATCGTGTTTCCCGGTGAATCGTCATCTTCTTCAAACGTGGTGAATACTTCTTCATCTCAAGGCGCTCGGGATGGTTACGTTTATTCTTCGTGGTTGTATAGTTGCGATCTCCGCACTCGGTGCAGGCTAATGTAACAATGACTCTCATGGTTGTTGCCTCCTCTTATCTAATCGTAATATTTACTATTTAATGATACTAGCCTATGCTTTTTCTTTTGTCAACTCTTTAGCTTCTATTCCACTGTGGAAAAGGATCCTTCAGCTCTCTCCAATTCATATGCATCTCTTCTTCAGTTAGAAGTGTCTCATCGAGCGTACGCTCAATCTCTGCCCGATTCATATCAATGCCGATAAATACAAGTTTGGTTACACGGTCTCCCCAATCATCATCCCAGTCTGGAATTGCTGGTAGTGTGTCGCCAAAGTGCAATTGCCGCTCTTCTTCACTCATCGCTCCTACCCATATTCCTGCTGGCGAGAGCTGCTTCGATGTGCCTGCATGACTGAAAGAGATCGCCATATGGTTACGTGTAGCCATCCACATCAAGCCTTTGGAACGCACAATCGATTCAGGCCACTTGGCAATCCAGCGAAGTAAGCGTTCTGGGTGAAATGGGCGTTTACGATGATATACAAAAGAATGAATGCCATACTCCTCTGTCTCTGGCGTATGTTCTTCTTTCATCAGTTCACGAATCCAACCGGCAGACTGACTTGCTTTTTCAAAATCAAATCGCCCTGTGTTCATTATCTCTCGCGGATCGATCTGACCATGTGTCGTCCGAATCAATTTGGCTTCCGGTTGCATCGCATGTAGTGCTTTTTCGAGTTTAGACAGTTCTTCCTCCGTAGCCAGATCACATTTGTTGAGGATGAGCACATCACAGAATTCCACCTGATCCGTAAGTAGATGCACGATTCCACGCACGTCGTCCTCGCCTGCTTCTTGTCCACGATCCTTTAGTGTCTCCTTAGAGTAAAAGTCACGCCAGAACTGAGCTGCGTCCACAACCGTTACCATCGTATCCAGACGAGTAAATTGAGTGAGATCAATTCCAAGCTCCTCATCAATATACGTAAACGTCTGGGCAACAGGTACAGGCTCACCTATGCCCGTAGATTCGATCAATATGTAGTCAAAGGAACCATCCCATGCAAGTCGTTCTACCTCTTTCAGCAGATCCTCCCTCAATGTGCAGCAGATGCAGCCATTAGACATCTCGACTAGCTTCTCATCTATACGGGATAATCCACCGCCATCCCGAATTAAGCCAGCATCGATGTTAACCTCACTAAGGTCATTTACGATGACCGCCACACGCATGCCTTCGCGATTATGCAGTATGTGATTGAGCAACGTTGTCTTACCTGCGCCCAAATATCCGCTTAAGACGGTTACGGGCACCTTTTCTTTTATTTTTTGATCCGACATCTCTACTTCCTCCAATCAAATGGGTTCGTTACATTGCACACGTAATCCTTCTAATCCATGAAGTGTACCTTGATGAACCTTTTTTAATCGTAATCATTACGATTAAGGACTTACAGAAATATAACGTATTTGTGTATAGCTTGTCAACTCTATGGAGATCTCGCCTTCATTAATCGTAAAAATGTTGATTAGAGTTAACAAATGATGTATGTACCTGAACGTACAAGCATATATTCTAGCAAAGTCTCAGTTGTGGAGGTCTGTTTGTAATGAAGATGGCAGCCAATGTGAAGCTCTTAACGTTCCTTATCCCATGTGCCTTTCTTGTTCCTGTGCTTATTACACTGGCTCCTGATCTGAGAGCTGCTTGGAATAGTGAAGCTTTGCAAAATATGAAAACCATTTTCGTCAGTATTTTCTTAGAGGCAGCCCCTTTTCTGCTAATGGGGGTTCTTCTATCATCACTCATGCAATGGTTCGTATCCGAAGAAATGGTGCGTAAGCTCACACCCAAAAATCCCATTGGCGGAGTGCTCGTTGCTGGACTGTTGGGCATTATCTTTCCCATCTGTGAGTGCGGTATGATCCCTGTCGTGCGGAGACTGATGCATAAAGGCATGCCGGCTTATATCGCGGTTACCTTTATTCTGAGTGGGCCAGTGGTCAACCCCATTGTATTTACAGCTACGTTACTTGCTTTTCCCTCGCATCCCGAGATTACAATTGCACGTATGGGGCTTGCATTCGCTGTAGCAGCTTCCGTGGGTGGTCTAGTATATGTGTTCGTTCGTCGGAACCCGCTCCGCACGCCAAAAGCAGCCATTACCGATGTGAAGACACATCCCGGTTTTAAGATGGCTCAACCACACTCTCACGGCAGTACCCATGATCATAATCATGTTAAAAATTGGCGTAGCTTCTTCATTCATGCTGGGGACGAGTTCGTGGATATGAGCAAATACTTAGTGATTGGTGCCTTGATTACTGCCTGTATCCAGACCTTTATTAGCCGAAGTGATCTGATCTCCCTTGGTAACGGGCCTGTTGCTTCCTATGTCTTCATGATGGGCTTTGCCTATGTATTATCCTTGTGCTCCACATCCGATGCCTTTGTGGCCTCGGCGTTCTCACATACGTTCGCACTGGGTCCGTTAGTTTCCTTCCTTGTACTCGGCCCAATGCTTGATTTCAAAAGTACTTTAATGCTGCTCTCTACCTTCCGTACTCGCTTTGTTATTGGACTTAGCCTAGCCATCATTACACTTGTCTTCGCCGGATCATGGTTAATTAATATGCTGGCATGAACCTGATTGTATGTGAAGGATCAATCAATAAAAGAGGTGACGATAAGATGAATAATCCGGGTCATATGATGACGAGAAATATGTTCCCGAAGTCAAGTAACATCCAATGGCATAGTCTAATTCGTGCCGGCTGGATGGGTGGCATTGCTTTCTATATTTTTCACCTGAATTCAACGGATTCTCTTCATTATTACTTGGCACCCACGATGCAGAAACTACTGTTATGCTGTCCGATTCCCTTTTTATTTATTGCCATCATTATGGCGTGGCATGGTCTTTTCAGTAGAAGTGAGGTACATTGCGATTGTGAACACCCACCCCCTGCGGGATATGTCCGTAGTTCGGTCGTATACGGCTTAATTGCCCTTCCCTTAATATTCGGCTTCTTGCTGCCAGATCAGGCTTTGGGTAGCTCTATGGCGAGTCAGAAGGGAATGTCGCTCACCTATGCGCCTCCGGAGATTCGGCGAAAGGAGCCTTTGCCTGATGCCGCAGCAAAACTGAACGTGCAGGATCTGAGCCAACAACAGCCAACGGTTACGACGGCATCCACAGCTGACGTACAATTTATTCCTCCAGATGAGTATAGTAGAGAATTTGCCGACTTAGCCGAGAAATTATATGTAGAGCCGGTTATCCAGGTCTATCCTGAGGTTTTCTCCGAAACGCTTGGTACGATCGACATGTTTCAGCGCCAATTCGCAGGCAAAGAAATCTCGTTAACAGGATTCGTATATCGTGACGAAAGTATGGAGCATGAATCTCATTTTGCATTAGGCCGATTCCTTGTGATGTGCTGTCCAGCGGATGCTGCCCCATTTGGCGTGATGATTCACATTGAAAACGCAAATACCTTCCCGACGGATAGTTGGGTACAAATTAATGGCACAATAGGTTCTGCTCAAGTCGATGGCAAAGACACCATTGAGATACGGGCTACACAGGTTACACCTGTATCCGAGCCATCCACACCATACATTTACACAAGTGCAGATTCGGTGTTGGCGTATGAGAAACGGAATAGCAATTAACGGAGGTAATTGTTCAGCTTAGATCGAAAAATACAACGGCAAACACGAAATGCAAAAAACACACTATACGCTAATAGTGTGTTTTCTTCTGTACATATTTATTGTTCTGTACTTCTTTATTGGGAGAAGCTCTTTAACCAACCATTCCAGGCTTGCGTGTTGGCTGGCTTTCCAGAATCGTTTAACTTCATATACTCCAAAAGCTGATCCAAACTATTGGATTGATTATCCCGATATTCTTGGATAAATTGCAGCATGGCTTTGTATACAAACAGATCTAAAGGAGAGTAAGAGAGCGTGTCATTCGAGCTTCCATCACCATTGCCGTTCCCACCATTATCAACCGGTGCTTCAGAAGGTACACGAGTTACAGCATCCGCATCAGTAAACGTACCTGTATCTCCAATGTACGTAGGGTAACTAATGGCGATCTCTCCAGTGAGACTATTGCCCACTCGACCAATGTTCGGTTTCTCGAGTGCTGTAATTATACCTTGACCATTCACAATTCCTTTCAGAGCTGAAATCGTTATTCTCGTTGGGAAGTTGCTAGGTACAGCTAACGGATTATACTGAATGCTCTGCCCAGTGCTGTTATCTACGAAAATAGGCATGACTGTCTGGTAAGTCGGTGTGATATCTAATTCTTTGACTGCTGATCTATAAGCTGCAAATGCATTGGGAAATTCCTGTGTTGTAAGAGTGCTTGGCCAAATCGTCCGATGAGGATACGTATCAAACTGTATTTTTCCATATTTGTCCGTATGTACACTATATACATAGTGGATCACGCCACTCATAAACGTACCAAGATCATTTATTCTTTCCCCTTGCCGGTTTGCCGTTTTAACGGTAGAAGGGACAATAATTGAATTAATTGTAGCTACCTTTTCGATTGTATGGTTTGCATCATTAATCCGCGCACCTGCACCAAAGTATTCATTCCATTTGTTCACCAGATACATTTGGGCATCCGATGACCATTGTAGACTGTACTTTCTATTCGTTCCCCATAAATCATTGTAACCCTCAATGGAAGACGTAATCTCAGATTTCGTCGTTGCATCGGCATCTTGCCATGCTTGTTTTCCGAAGTGATGCACCTGCTCCATAATACTAGGGTCGATATTCGTTGCATTCTCCGCAGCTGCCAGAAGCACGGTTCCTCCCCATTGCATGATTGCGCCCGCTTCCAGTTCCCCTGGGGCAAAATTAGAACTTGCTGCTTCAGCCTTGAATTGCACTGTTGATGCGAATAATAGAATCATGATACTTAATACGATACTTGATCTTTTAACAAACTTTTGCTGAGATTTGCTAAACAACGTAAACTCCTCCTACTCGTATGTACTTCATGAAACTCTACACATTTAAAACCTCAGGAACATTTGGTTCTTGTTAACTACCCTACTTCTTCCCTCCTTAAAAGGTAAAATATAACTCTAATATTATCTCAAATCATCGTGTTTACGTAAATAAAAAATTACATAGCGGAAGCAAGATAAATGCATCCTTGTTCTGTAAAAGAAAATAACCCCCGCACCTATGTCGTACATAGATTCGGGGGTTGTGTGTTCAACCGCAAACTCGGCTGAATGAATTGAACTATTCGGTTACGATATCATGCACCAATACAGGGGCATCCGCTTTATCTGCAATCGTAATATTTTCTTTAATCTTCGCGATTACATCTGCCACGTCTTCACGATTAGCGTGGATCGTTACGAGTGATTCGCCTGCTTTGACAGGGTCACCCACTTTTTTGTTCAACATCAGACCAACAGCAAGATCGATCTCGGACTCTTTGGTTGCACGACCCGCACCAAGCAACATCGCAGCTGTACCAATCTCATCCGCAACGATTCCTGATACGAAACCGTCTTGGTCTGCAGGTACTTCAATAAGGTATTGAGCTTGTGGCAATCGATCTGGATGATCCACGACAGTAGCATCTCCGCCTTGATTGGCTAAGAAGTGTTTGAATTTCTCCAGTGCTTTACCGTTCTGGATTACTTCTTTCAACTTCTCTTCAGCTTGCTCAAGAGAGTCTGCTTTGCCAGCGAGGAATACCATTTGGCGTCCAAGTGCTAGACACAGCTCTTCCAGATCTTTAGGCCCTTTACCTTGCAGTGTAAGAATCGCTTCTTTTACTTCAAGTGCATTACCAATGGCTAGACCCAACGGTTGGGACATGTCAGAGATCACGGCCATCGTTTTACGTCCAACATTGTTACCGATGCTCACCATGGCATGTGCAAGTTCTTTAGCATCTTCTGCTGTTTTCATGAATGCACCAGCACCTGTTTTCACATCCAGTACGATGGCATCCGCACCTGCTGCGATTTTTTTACTCATAATGGAGCTAGCGATCAGTGGAATGGAGTTCACGGTAGCTGTTACGTCACGCAAAGCATATAGCTTCTTATCCGCAGGCGTAAGGTTACCACTTTGTCCAATTACTGCTACCTTGTGCTCGTTAACGAGTCGAATGAACTCTTCTTTTTCAAGCTCCACGTGAAAACCAGCAACGGATTCAAGCTTGTCTGTCGTTCCACCTGTGTGACCAAGTCCACGACCGGACATTTTGGCAACGGGCACATCAAGCGCAGCTACGAGCGGCGCCAGTACAAGCGTTGTTGTATCGCCGACGCCACCTGTGGAGTGCTTGTCTACTTTGATGCCTTCAATGGCAGACAGGTCAATCGTTTCACCCGAATTCACCATCGACATCGTCAGATCGGCACGCTCTTTGTCCGTCATATCGTTGAAAAATACAGCCATCGCCCATGCGCTGACTTGATAGTCAGGAATCTCTCCTTGTGTATATCCTTGAACGACGAAGTCGATCTCTTCTGTTGTTAATTCTTTTCCGTCACGTTTCTTGGCGATAATGTCTACCATTCTCATGATGCTCTCTCCTTGTGTATGTTGATTTTACAGAACACTTTGTGCGGAGTTCGTTCCGGTAATGGATCGTTCTTTCGATCGCTGTTGTCTTCACATTTCTCTGAATCACCTCTAATGAGGTTGAAATGTGAAGACAAAGGCGAACGCTTCGCTTCTTCAGAATCGATTCCATTGCCTCCACTCCGTGCTTCGAACAAAAGTTTCGATAAAATCAAATTATTTTTAGTGCAGTAAACCTTTATGCGGAGTCTGTTTCGGTTCTGGATCGTTCAACGTTCTTTCAATCGCTGTTTTCTTCATATTTCTTGAATCACCACGATTGAGGTTGAAATGTGAAGACAAAGGGCAACACTCGCTTCTTCAGAATCGATTCCATTGCCTCCACTCCGTGCTCCAAACAAAAGTTTCGATAAAATCAAATTATTTTTAGTTCAGTAAACATGTTGTGCAGTATGCGTACTGGCAATGGATGTTCTTTTACAAAGTAATTGCAGTGTCCAGAGCAACAACCATCATGTCATTGAACGTTTTTTGGCGCTCTTCTGCTGAGGTTTCTTCTCCTGTAAGCAAGTGGTCGCTTACGGTTAGGATTGTAAGTGCATTAACACCGAACTTGGCAGCAATGGTGTACAATGCTGTTGTTTCCATTTCTACGCCAAGCACCCCATGTTTCATCAATTTTTCCGTTACGGAACGGTCGTCGCGATAGAAAGAATCGGAACTGAAGACGTTACCGACGTGAATCTTCATCCCTTTAGCTGTAGCACGGTCATATGCTTCTTTGAGCAATGAGAACGTAGCGATTGGTGAGAAGTCATATCCACCGAATACGTGTTTATTCATACTTGAATCTGTACATGCTGCTTGTGCAAGGATAACGTCACGTACACGTACATGCTCCTGCATTCCGCCGCAAGTTCCTACACGAATCAAGTTTTTTACACCATATTCACTAATCAATTCATTTGCATAGATAGCAAAGGACGGAATCCCCATCCCTGAGCCTTGCACCGAGATGCGGTGCCCTTGATATGTACCTGTGAAGCCGAGCATACCGCGAACCTCGTTGTAACACACAACGTCTTCTAGATATGTGTCAGCAATGTATTTTGCGCGCAATGGATCTCCTGGCAAAAGAATCGTTTCAGCAATATCTCCAGGTTTTGCTCCAATATGTGTACTCATAGAATAATCTCCTCCAATATGTTATATACGTCCGTCTATATAATGGACGAGGAACCGGAGTAACTGTCCCTTACCCCGATCCCTGACCATGGTTTGCACTTCAAATTCATGCGTTTATCGAATTCTCGAACAAGTTAGAGTAATTTCATAGATCCGTTTAGTTCAACCTTTACGTACTTACTTCAGATCTTTCAAGAAGCTTGTACCATACTCCGGCATTTTCACACCAAAGTTCTCCGCTACGGTCGCACCAAGGTCAGCAAAGGTGCTGCGCAGGTCAAGCTGTTTTCCCTCACTGAAGCGTGGGGAGTATGCCAGCAATGGTACATATTCACGCGTGTGGTCTGTACCACGATATGTTGGATCATTACCATGGTCGGCTGTAATCAGCAGCAGATCGTCGTTTGTCATTTTTGCAAAGATCTCTGGAAGACGTGCATCATAATCTTCAAGGGCTTGTGCATACCCTTGTGGATCACGACGGTGACCATACAGCGCGTCGAAATCTACCAGATTCAAGAAGCTCAGACCAGTGAATTCTTCATCCATCGTTTCAGACAACTTGTCCATTCCATCCATATTGGAAACGGTACGAACAGATTTGGTTACACCCTCACCATCATAGATATCCGCGATTTTACCAAGAGCGATAACATCAAACCCGCCATCTTGAAGTTCATTCATTACGGTACGACCAAATGGTTTGAGCGCATAGTCATGACGGTTCGCTGTCCGTTTCCAGTCACCTTCTTCACCTACGAAAGGACGTGCAATAATACGACCCAGCATGTACGGATCTTCAAGCGTAATTTCACGGCAGAACTCACAGATCTCATACAGTTCCTTCAAAGGAACGACATCTTCGTGCGCTGCAATTTGCAGTACCGAGTCAGCCGACGTATATACGATCAGTGCGCCCGTTTCAACATGCTCAGCACCTAGTTCATCCAGAATTTCCGTGCCGCTCGCAGGTTTGTTGCCAATCACTTTACGACCTGTTTTTTCTTCAATGCGCTGAATCAACTCATCCGGGAACCCATTTTCAAACACACGGAAAGGTGTATCAATATACAAGCCCATGATCTCCCAGTGACCTGTCATGGTATCTTTACCTTTGGATGCTTCCTGCATTTTGGTGTAATACGCTTTAGGCGCAGCCGCTACAGGAATACCCTCGATTTCTTTGATATTAGATAGTCCAAGACTCGCCATATGTGGCATCTTCAGACCTCCGCGTTCACGTGCAATGTGACCGAACGTATCTACATCAAAATCATCAAAATCTGCTGCATCCGGCGCTTCGCCGATTCCTACAGAATCCATAACGATTAGATGTACTCTTTTGAATGTTGACATAAATGAAGCACTCCTTCCAATAATCCAGCTTACAAGTACAGTCCAGTGATGATCGCAGACAGCACGCTGACAAGCGATGCACCATAAAGCAGCTTCAGACCGAAGCGGGCCACCACATTACCTTGTTTCTCATGAAGTCCTTTAACCGCACCGGCAATAATACCGATGGAAGAGAAATTGGCAAACGATACGAGGAAGACAGACACGATTCCGGTAGTTCTCTCGGACAATGCTGTCTGACTACTAAGGCTAAGCATTGCGACGAATTCATTGGATACCATTTTCGTTGCCATAATACTTCCCGCTTGAATCGCCTCTTTCCAAGGGATCCCCATAACAAAGGCAAAGGGTGCAAACACATAACCGAGCAGTTCCTGGAATGAAATACCGAGCACCGCACTGAAAATACCATTAATTAAGGCGATCAACGCGACAAAACCGATGAGCATCGCAGCAACCACTATGGCTACCTTGAATCCATCTAGAATGTACTCACCTAGCATTTCGAAGAACGATTGCTTCTCCTCTTCCTGAACCTCCAATATATCTTCTTCCGGTGTAACCTGATAAGGGTTCACAATAGAAGCAATGATAAAACCGCCAAATAAGTTGAGCACTAATGCCGTCACTACATATTTCGGATCAATCATCGTCATATAGGCACCGACAATAGACATCGATACCGTGGACATCGCTGAGGCACATAAAGTATACAGCCGATGTTTCGGCAGTAACCCAATTTGTTTTTTTACGGATATGAACACTTCAGATTGCCCCAGAATAGCAGAAGCAACCGCGTTATATGATTCCAGTTTGCCCATTCCGTTGATTTTGCTTAATACTAGACCAATATATTTTATAACAAAAGGCAAGATTCGGATATACTGTAATATCCCAATCAAGGCAGAGATGACCACAATCGGCATGAGCACGGTCAAAAAGAACGGACCACTTCCACCATCTGCTCCAATGGTTACTAAGTCACCGAATACAAACGCGATTCCCTCATTCGCATAATCCAACAATGCCTTAAAAGCAGTAGAGAATTTACCAACGAGAAACGTACCCGCCGCTGTATTTAGCAAGAAGTATGCCAGTATAATCTGTAAAACAATCATTACCGCAAGCGGTCGGTATCGAATCTGTTTCTTCCCGTTGCTGGCGATATAAGCCAGCCCAAAAACAACAAGTAAGCCGAGTATGGCGATTAGAAATTTCATGTAATCTCTCCTTTGAAGGTAGTTAAGCCAGTTGTGCAATCAGCTCAAAGGTTTCTGTTCATGGATTGTAGTGAAAATGAAATAAATTTTCCGAAAAACGAATGAAGCGCTTTCAATATATCACTACGAATTGCTGTATTTTATGTGTCCTGTCCATCTAACCCGCATAAGCTTGTAAAAACAATGATATGCGGGCATTCAAGACAAGCTCAATTCGTTTACATCACTTCGTTAAACTGTAATACAGATAACATACAACGAAATGAGATTTCGTTTTGATTAATACGAAGCCGTAGATTGTCCACCTTGCATGATTTTAACGCCAGAGCTCGCGCCAATTCGTGTTGCGCCTGCTTCGATCATTTTTTGCATGTCTTCGAGGCTACGAACGCCACCGGACGCCTTCACACCTACATCTGGACCTACCGTACGACGCATCAAAGCGATATCCTCAGGCGTTGCTCCACCAGTAGAGAATCCAGTTGATGTTTTGACGAAGTCAGCTCCAGCTCTTACAGCTGCTTCACATGCACGGACTTTTTCATCATCAGTCAACAGGCAAGTTTCGATAATAACTTTGACCAAAGCTTTACCTGCGGCCGCTTCAACCACTGCACGAATATCTTGCTCAACGTAATCGTCTTTACCGTCTTTCAATGCGCTAATGTTAATGACCATATCCACTTCTGTTGCACCTTTAGCAATGGCATCTGTCGTTTCGAATGCTTTTGTTTCAGAAGTAGAAGCTCCCAAAGGGAAACCAATAACCGTACAGATATCAACGCCTGTACCTTTTAATTGTTCAGCAGCATAAGCAACCCAACCTGGATTCACACATACGGATGCAAATTGATATTGTTTTGCTTCTTCTGTCAGTTTAACCATCTCGCTCTGTGTAGCGTCTGCACGAAGCAAAGTGTGGTCGATCATTTTAGCTAATTGTGGTGTAGTCATTCATATCTCTCCCTTTATATAAACGATGTATTCTATATCCTACACTAACATGAACATATGTAATAATCAAACTGAACTTTTGTTCACGATGTGCGAATGAAGCACTACTGAGTTATAACTAATCCTTGTACTTACCCAATTACTGCACATCTTAGCTTTCGCTCTACACAGCAAAACATCCGCCATGAGAACATGGCAGATGTTGTCACTCTTCCAATTAGAGACGAAGCAAAGCTTGGGCTGTGTACTGATCCGTAACTAGAATGTTTGCATACTGGCCTTGGAGTGCGGCATGAATTGCTTCAATTTTGCGTTGGCCACCTGCGACAAGAATGGATTTCTCCTTATTTTTCAGCTCAGACAGGTCGATACCTACTGTTCTGCTATTGATCTCTTCACTGATTAATTGGCCTTCACTATCAAAGAAACGAGAGCAAATATCACCCGCTCCTGTATGTATCAACAGTTGCTGCTCCTCTTCACTGAAGTAACCGAGTTTGAACAAAAGTGCATCTTCCTTCACTGTGCCCACCGTAAAAATGGCGATATTCGCTTGCCGGCCAAGCTCTACAATTCTACCGATATGTCGATCAGCTTCCACCATGTTCTTCACTTCGATAGAATCAAAGATCACAGGTAGGGGCAGATATCGAGGCACAGTATGGAAAGCTTCCGCAAATAGATGTACGATATCAGCTGCATAGGTATTCACATGCGAGTGACTGACGCCTCCCTTTAACTGAACAACCTCTACGCCCTTCACCTGTTTAGGACGAAGCTGGCGAGCGACAGCATGCATCGTTGTTCCCCACGTTACACCAATAATATCCGCATCTTGAACAGTGTCCTGAAGATAATCAGCAGCTCTCTTGCTGATCTGCTTCTGGATTTCATCATCGCTCTTCAGAGGTGCGAAACATACTAGCGCTGTTTCGAGATCATATTTAGCTTTTAATTCCCCAGCAATAATATCGATATCCTCTAAAGGATCCATAATCTCAATCCGGACATAACCCCGGTCTTTGGCATACTGCAACAGTCGAGATACGGTCGGACGTGATACACCGAGCCTGACCGCAATATCCTGTTGGCTATAATCAGACTGATAATACAATTTGGCTGCTTCTATACTTAGTCGCTGTTTCTCCAGATCTATTCCCATGTGTGCTCAACCCACTCATCTTCGTTATCGTTAGAAACCATACGTATCTTGTATATCTTATACATACATTATCAAAATAACCCTAAGCGAACAACTAATAACCGTTTAGTAATCCATTTCATGCCTCCACACATCTTCATTGAATCAATATAAAAAGCCCACTTGCATATCTCCATGAAAGGATGCAAGTGGGCTCACGTATATTATTTTAATTTTATTATGAGAATGAAGTGATTATGATTGACCGGATTTAGACCTGCTCATCGTCTCAAGCTTGCGCGTAATCGCAGTACGATCCACTTTCAGTCCCCAGATCGACTCGATAATCTGTTCTTTATCCTCAGCATCCTCAGCATGCTTTAACTGGATTAACAACGCGTGCATCTGCTCATTTATATCTTCAAACTGCATCCATAGATCATGTCTTACTTCCATAGAATCCAGATGGCGATTAGCTTCAACTTCTTCTTTCAATGCAGTTAGAATGGATTGTTCCCATTCCGTATCCCCTAATTGCTTAGCCATATTCAGGAGATCCAGATAATCGTCAACAAGAAGCGAGTTCAATTCAGCATGTGTTTTCATCGTTTATTGCATCCCCTTTTCGTCTATTTACCAAGTATTATACTCGGTATTTCAGGATATGCAATAGGTGGTGAAAAAAGATGGATGTAATTAACTCTCAGATTGTAGAGCCAGAGCCACTTCACGAACGAGACCAGGAAACCAGTCCATCAATGATTCAAACGTATAACCTGCTTGTTCAGCCTTATCTGTACTCATCGTCCAAGATTCACTTATGCCAAAAGGTGACATATCTTCCTTACCTGTCTCGGATAGAATCTGGGACTGCATCCCCGTTACGGATTCAATTAGCTTCATCATTTCTGATAATTTAATCGCTCCTTGCGAGGCAGCATTAACCGGTCCAGTAATGGAAGAATGTCCAAGCCAGGCGAGGAATCTAGCCGCTTCCGTAGAATTGATGAATCCAATCTCGGCTTCCGGATTCGGCATGCCAATCGGTTTTCCCTTTTGCACATGTTCAATATGAAAATGCAGTCGTCTTGTATAATCATCCATCCCTAACACAATCGGAATTCGCATGGCAACAACCGGAAACTCGGCTTCTTGGAAAAATACAGCCTCAGCAAGACGTTTGCCTTCCCCATAAGAAAACTGTTCATGATTCCCATATTGCAGCGGGTAAGTGTATGGATCAAAGTCATCCTCTGTAAATCCCGGTTTAGGATCACCGTACACAGAGAGGGTAGATGTTAGAACATATCTTTTGGTTCGACCAGCAAATGCTTCACATGCTGATTTGGCAGCATCGGGTGAATAACAAATATTGTCATACACCACATCCCACTGGTCTGTTTGAGCAACCTTTGCCAAAGATTGTGGATCTTCCCGATCCATCTTAATCCGGTTCACTTCACTTCCGAAATCCACACGCGTTTTGCCCCGAGTTGCCACTGTGATCTGTGATTTACCTTCCCACAGCAAGTGATCCACCAGACGTTTGCCGAAGAAGCGTGTGCCCCCAAGAATTAATACCTTTTGCATCCGGTAACCCTCCTTCTACCTATTTATCATTTGGAAAAACAAGTCCGATTTGTTTCCGGATTTGATCCATAACTAACATGGTTTCATAGGAACGTTCATATGTGTTCATATCCGATTCTAGTTTACCCGCTTCAACGAGGTTTACGAACTCTTGAACTTCGTAGAACATCGTTGGATAATTTTGCTCTGCTTCTAGTTTTTCCACCGTACCATCATTGTATCGAATCTCGGCATGTTCGGGCGATCCAATTTTATCAATTAAAATACTGCCGAGTTCACCCATAATTTCAGTAGGCACATGTGAATTAGAGATTTTGGAATAGGTTACAACCGCGTCCATCTCATCATAATTCAGAATAACACTCCCTTGACCATCCACGCCGGATGTCAACATATACGCCTGGGATTGTACTTGATTAGGGGCACCAAACAGCGTAATCAATGGATATAGACAATATACGCCCAGATCCATAAGTGCGCCATTAGCTAGCTCTGGCTTAAATGCATTTAGCACAATGCCCTCCTTATACTTGTCATAGCGTGAAGAGTACTGGGAGTATCCTGCAATATACTTGCGAACAGGTCCAATTTTATGAAGGTTCGACTGAACCGTTTTGAATGCCGGTACTAGTGTTGATTTCATCGCTTCCATTAACAGAACCCCGGATTCACGAGCAGCATCCACTAATCGGCGAACTTCTTCACTATTTGCAGCTAGCGGTTTCTCGCACAATACATGCTTCCTATTTCTTAGAAACAACTCTGCCTGCTCCGCATGATATGTATTAGGCGTTGCGATATATACGGCATCAATCTCATCACTCGCTGCCATCTCTTCGAGATTCGTGAATCGGTGTGCAGCCTTGTATTGATCTGCAAATGCATCTGCTTTCTCAGCACTTCGAGAGTATACAGCAGTCAGTGTAAAGCCCTCCACCTGTGCTGCGGCCTCAAGTAGTCTTTCTGTAATCCAGTTGGTGCCTACGACTCCGAAACGTACCATGCTTACCTACCTCTTTCATTTCTATATTATTGTCCATTGTAGCTTAAATTTCGTTCAGAATGAAGTCACCCTGCTTAACCGCAACGAACAGGAACAGCCTGGAATCCTTTATACAAGGACACCAGGCTGTAATTATTAATATAAGTAAACTTATTGATCAAGCGTGTAGAGAGGAAGATTCTCCGGCAGTGGAGCCGGACGCTGACAAGTGCTTTTCATTTGATAGAATGTCTGGTCATCCGACGAATCATGGAATGCCCACATGGCTTCTAAGACATGGTACGCAAGCTCGCCGCTCGCTCGATGTGCCCGGCCACTATGCGCTGCATATGCCATATCCGCGACACCAATTCCGCGTGTGTTTTCCTGGTATCCTGGCAGTAGAGGTACCTCAGTCCATTCTTGCTCTCCAAGAAGTCTATAACGGACCGGACCTCCGAAGGTATTAGGGTCAGGTACTTGTAATGTACCATGCGTTCCATAGATCTCAATTGGAGGCAGCACACTGCCCCCAAACACATCGAAGCTTGTAATGAGTGTACCTATGGCGCCCTGTTCGAACTGCAGCAAGCCTGTTACATGTGTTGGAATCTCAACAGGAATGGTTTGTCCTCGCTTTTTCTCACTCGTAATTGTCCGTTCGTTCATTGCTTTACCCGTCATACCAGCAATAGTTGAAATCGGACCCAGAAGTTGCACCAGTGCTGTGAGATAGTACGGTCCCATATCAAACATCGGCCCGCCACCTGATGCATAATAGAACTCAGGATCCGGATGCCAGTGCTCGTGACCTCTGCCCATCATGAAAGCTGTTGCTGAAACAGGTTTGCCAATTACACCGTCTTCAACTAATTTAAGAGCAGTTTGAATGCCTGAACCGAAGAAAGTTTCGGGTGCACAGCCCACCAACAATCCTTTTCTTTTGGCTGTCTCTAGTACGGCAAGACCTTCTTCACGAGTAACCGCAAGTGGTTTCTCCACATACACATGTTTGCCCGCTTCCAGTGCTTGCAGACACACATTCGCATGAACGGAAGGAATAGTCAGGTTGATAATCAGTTCAATCTCAGGATCCGCCAGTATTTCTTCTACCGTATACACGTTGGGAACTTGATAAGCTGCTGCTTGTTCCTCAGCTCGCTTCTGATCTAGATCTGCAACTGCTACGAGTTCAAGCACGTCAAACCGATGACAATTCTCCATATAAATGCCGCTGATTTTACCACAGCCAATAATGCCAACTTTCATAACGCTCATACTTGGGCTCCCTTCGCCATCGAACAGAAATGTGGAAACATAAAATTATGTTTTTATATGATTATTCTGATACGTAAACGCTTAAAATGGTTGATACACGTTAGTTATAGCCCAGCATGTTAGTGGGTCTACTATTGTCCCTTAATCTCATTACGTTTGGTTGTCAGCCATACCTGTATACACTTCAGTCTTCGTATCTTTATTTTGCTTCGCAAGTTGTTTGCCTGCGGCTGTCCATTTGAAGCCACTTCTCATCATCTCGGTTACCTGCTTCATCTCAACGATATCGGCATGATGTCCAAGTGAATTATAGAATACACGCCCTGCTCCCCAGCGCTTCGTCCAGACGACGGGCATGTCTACAGGTCCATTTGCGGCGTGAGGGCCATTAACGATAGGAAAACGTGTTGTTGCTAATACTTCTACAGCAGGGTCTACATGAAGATAATACTGCTCTGTTTTTACTTGAAAATCTTCAATGTGGCCAAGCAGTGGACTTGAGCCACGCTTCATATTAATGGTGTACTCTACCCCATCGTTACCTGGATGTGCGACCCACTGGCCACCCGTCATGAATTGCCAATCTACATTATTACGGAATGCATCACACATCCCACCATGCAGACCTGCCAAGCCTACACCACTCTGAACTGCTGCAGACACGTTGTTGACCAGTTCTTGTTCAATCTGTCCCATTGTCCAGAGCGGTACGATCAGATCTAGACCAAGCAGCTTCTCAGCGTCTGCATACGCCTCAAGTGTATCAGACACCTCAACCTCGAACTGCTCTTCCTTCAGAATACGTTCAAAAATGGCTGCTACCTGCTCCGGTTCGTGTCCATCCCAACCGCCCCATACGATCAATGCTTTACTCATCACCTAATCACTCGCTTTCCTAAATTATCGTTATAGTTTAGACTACATGCACTTAGACTCACATCTCTTCAAGAGATACCCAACGTCGCTCATAAATGGAGCGCTCAACAGCTTCAAGCACTGCTTGACAGGCTACACCGTCATGGAAACTTGGTGATGGCTGACGACCTTCCGATATTGCAGTAACAAGCTCTAACATCTCATGAGTGAACGTATGTTCAAATCCAATCGTGTGTCCAGCAGGCCACCAAGCTTCGGCATATTTGTGCGCTGGATCGGTTGCGAGTACACGGCGGAATCCTTGCACATCTTCTTCATCTTTGGTGAAATAAACTTCCAATTCGTTCATTCGTTCGAAGTCGAACCGCACACTTCCGAGACTCCCATTAATCTCAAAGGAATTGGTGCTGCGGTGACCGGCTGCAAAACGTGTAGCCTCGAAGCTTCCCAGTGCTCCATCTGCGAACTTCGCCAAGAATAGTGTTGCGTCATCGACGGTGACTTCTCCCTTCGGTGCATCATTGGTTGTGCTACCTTTGGCACTTAATCCCGTCATTTCAGAAGCTAGTGGACGTTCTTTGATGAAAGTCTCGCTCATACCGATAACTTCCTTGAACTCTCCTACTAGGAAGCGAGCTAGATCGATTAGATGTGCGCCGAGATCGCCATGCGAGCCGGAGCCAGCGACTTCTTTTTGCAATCGCCATACGAGCGGAAAGGACGGATCCATAATCCAGTCTTGCAAGAAAAATGCACGGAAATGATAGATTTTACCCAAGCGTCCGCTCTGCACCAGATCTTTGGCTAACTGCACTGCTGGGGAGAAACGATAGTTGAACCCTACCATGTGAGCGATGCCCGCATCCTCGGCAGCTTGGAGCATCTCACGGGAATCCGCGAGGGATAGTGCCAATGGTTTCTCACAGAATAGGTGTTTACCCTGACGCGCAGCTTCAATTGCGATCTCTTTGTGTGCATCACTTGGCGCGTTAATGTCTATAAGATCGATATCATCTCGCTTTACCAGCTCACGCCAATCCGTTACACTCTCAGACCATCCGAACTGGTTAGCGGCTTCCTGAACACCTTGCTCGTTACGCCCGCAGATGACGGACATTTCAGGCTGCAAAGGTGCTGATGGGAAAAACATTGGTAGGCTTCGATAAGCGTTACTGTGTGCTTTCCCCATAAATTTGTATCCGACCATTCCTACACGAAGATGTTTTGACATGATCATTTCCTCCTTGGGAATTCAAGTGATTATCTACCATTAACGGATCGATGAAGCACGAACAACTAACTCGGTGGGTAATAGATGTCTGGTTGAGTCTGAAGATAAACTGGAGACGTTCGCAGGCGGCGATCCTACCTTCTCGTCAATAAGTTTCCTAGTAGCAAGCTCCCCCATCTCGTAAAATGGAACCCGCACACTGGTCAACGGTGGAACCGCCATTTCGGCGGCATCGGAGTCATCATACCCTACAAAAGCAGGGAAATCCTCAACCGGTATGCCGCGCTCGCGCAACCCATGCATTACCCCAATGGCCATCCGATCGTTTGCTGCAAATACAGCATCAATCTCATGTAGGCGATCAGCTATGCGCCCCGCAGCTTCCTGACCACTTCGTCTACTGTAGTTACCTTCCAATAACAGGCTGGGATCTAGCTCCATTTTGGCTTCCTGCATCCCCATCTGAACACCCTGCAACCGTTCTTGACTGTTCGAATAGCTGTCTGGTCCATTGAGAAAAGCAATCTTGCGGTAGCCCTGATCGGTGAGATGGCGAATCGCTAGCCGGCTACCCTCAATATGATCCGCATCCACTTCGACGAAGGATTGACCTGCAAAATGCTGGTTCATGACGCAAAATGGATGCCCTTCCTGATGAAGCTGCTGTAGTGCCGACAGTTCTCCCAGATCGTCTCTCGCACCGAGAATGATACAAGCATCTACCTTCTGCCTGCGAAACAGATCTGTGTAATTCATAACCTCATCCGGTGTTCGAAACATAACGAGCAGATCCATTCCGCTTTCCCGTGCCTTGTTCCCAATACCACTTAACATTTCAGAGAAGAAATAGGCAGAGAACAAATGAGCTTTAGGAACATAAGGCATCACTACACCGAGGTTACCGCTTTTGCTCCTGGCAAAACTGCGAGCGAGTGCACTCGGAACGTATCTAAGTTGCTCAGAAGCTTGAAGCACTTTGCGCTTGGTTTCCTCTTTGATCGGCCCAACTCCATTTAACACACGGGACACGGTGGCCTCAGAGACACCCGCAAGCTCAGCCACTTCTTTACGTGATGCCACGACATTCACCCCCTTTAACTGAACTGAATTAATAGAACATGATTGTTAATCATGTCAGAATTCACATATAAGTTTAAAATTTCATCATTTTATGTACGCGCGTACATTTTCTCATGGGTTGTAAACGTTGTCAATGCTTTTTACACAAAAAAATGAGGATCTGTGCAAGGCAGACTCCCCATCTTATTTAGTTTCTTTTAGTTTCTAAACGTCCATTTAATAAAAGCTCCTATTATTCTATAATCCTATTAGTCTGTCGAGCGTTTCCTTCAACTGTGTTCTGCTGAAGTCATTAGACTATGGTCTACAGAGGATTGGCTAAACTCCGCCTGCTCCATTGTCTTCATATGACTCGGGATACGATCAGACGGTTCTGGAATGGACTGTAGCTGTCTTACTTTGTGCAACACTTCCTTGTTCGGCAGGAAATGCTGTGAACGAATGAAACGGATCGTTTTCGTTTTGGCGCGCATAACAATGGAGTCCGTCTCAGCCCGATCATCCGCTAAATAACGTACACCTCCCAGAATCTCACCTG
The DNA here is from genome assembly GCF_001426865.1 of Paenibacillus sp. Root52. Lineage (GTDB taxonomy): Bacteria > Bacillota > Bacilli > Paenibacillales > Paenibacillaceae > Paenibacillus. The sequence continues at coordinate 781,874 of NZ_LMFO01000001.1, forward strand.
GTGTTACACCTGTTGCAGCAAAAATAACATCCTCTGTGCCGATCATATCTTGCATCGTTAATACTTTATAGGGGTTATCAATCCCCATTTGCAAGCAGCGCTGGAACTCGTCGGCATTGGCCGGCATCAAGCGACCTTGAATTTCGCCACCTAAGCATGATAATGCAGCAGCAGCCAGCACACCTTCAGGTGCACCTCCCGATCCAACATACAGATCAATGCCCGCTTCCGGGAAAGCAGGAGCCATCGCACCTGCAACGTCACCATCACTGAGGAATTTGATCCGTACCCCAACCTTACGCAGCGTTTTGATGGTACTTTCGTGACGGACACGATCCAGAATCATGACAGTCAAATCCGAAATGTTTTTGTTCAGGGCGGCCGCGGCCTTTTCCAAAGTGACTTCAACTGGATCCTCAATGCTGACCTTGCCTACCAGAGCAGGGCCAACAGCTAGCTTCTCCATATACATATCCGGTGCATGGAGCAGGTTTCCTTTCCCAGCCACCGCAATAACCGATAAAGCATTATTTAGACCTTTAGCTACGATTTCTGTACCTTCCAGAGGGTCTACAGCTACGTCTACCTCAGGTCCTTCCGCGTTGCCCACTTCCTCACCGATATACAGCATGGGCGCTTCGTCCATTTCACCTTCACCGATTACTACCGTGCCGCGAATAGACACGGAATCGAACATGGCGCGCATGGCCAAAGTAGCCGCTTCATCTGCGCTGTTCTTATCTCCTCTTCCCATCCATGGTGCTGAGGCTAAAGCAGCCAATTCTGTTACTCTGACAATTTCCAACGCCAGTTCGCGTTCCATTTTCCCACTTCCTTTCCAGTTTTCAAAAGCATACATTGAAAGCGCTGCTAAATCCATCGCAAATCCATATGGGAATGATCTAAAAACCGCGTAATAGCCGCATTTCTCATCTTTTCGCTTCATCATGCCATAAGCGGATCAGGACTGCATTTTTACATCTTCAAGGTCTGTTTCGAAGCAGAAATAGAGTTGTATTTCTCAAAGAATGCCTATCTTAACTCCCTTTTAATCCATATAATTACATTATTAATTAGACTATCGATATTATCGTTTGATTCTTGTGTGATTAGTTCGTTAAACAACGATTAAATAAGAAAATATTCTGAATTGTTAGGAAACAATTGAATTTTTGTGATCTATTCCGAAAACGATTATAAACTTCGTCATATTGATTAATATAATCATTAATTCTAGAAATTTTAAGGGAAATAACTTAATACGTTTTGTTCAATCGTTAAGACCAAAATACAGCTCAATTAGCCCCTAAAAACACCTATGGATTTCTAAAAGCTTATAGACACAGCTTATGGCTGATATCGAAAATAATAAGTTTACATAATATTTATTACGTATATAAAATACGAGACAATTGCGATATTTTTTGGATAGCTTCATTTCAAAGCCAATTATTTATTTTAATAATGATGTAATGAATGTCTTATTTAGAGCTTGGGGCTTCGCCCGCATCTTGTTCTCACCTTTTCAATCGAGCTATTGCTCCAGCATTCTGATTTAGAAACTGGCAGGTGTTAACGAATCATAGAGACCTTATTGGGCCGAATCACAACGAATGGAAATGGTAACGAATCTGAGAGTGCTTATATGAAGAAATACCGCCAAATGGAGCTAATCCTCGTGCCCAAATACGTATTAACGTGCCAACGATTCGTTAGCATTCCGATAATGAAATGCTGCCGCCATTAAGACCAACTGGTTTCGTTAGAGATGGAGCTTCCTTTTTATATAGCTAATTAGAACGAGCTTTCCACAGAAAAGACCGGATGCCCTATGGAAAACTCCACTCCAGCACCCGGTCTTATTAACGTTATGAGCCTAAGATTCCACGACATCATAATCATTTCGTTCCTTCTCCGTATTTTCCGTAATCTTATCCGCTGCACATAGGCTCTCCCCTGCCCTCTTTACGGCACGAAGGATACCGCCATATCCAGTACAACGGCATAAGTTGCCGCAGAAACCAATTTCGATCTGTTCCTGCGTTGGTTGCGGATGTTGATCCAGTAATGCTTTGGTGGATATCACCATCCCGGGCGTACAGTAACCACATTGAAATCCCCCTTCTTCAACAAAAGCTTGTTGAATGGGGTGCAGATCCCCTTCTTGATTTCCGCTCAATCCTTCAATCGTTGTGATCTCGCGACCTTGGCATTGATAAGCCATCAATAAGCAGGAATTTACCGGGTCACCATCCATTAGAACCATGCATGCCCCGCAGCGACCTACCTCGCAAGATACTTTTGTACCTGTTAGATTCAAATGCGTCCTTAGAATATCAACAAGCCTAGTCGTTGGAGTGACCTGTAATTGCTGCTCTTCCCCATTAATAACGGCTGTCCAGTAGTTCCCTAGCGGTTTACTCATGAGGGTTGCACTCCTTCCTGTAACGGTACATCGACAGGCTTCATCAGTTGTTCACGTGGTACAGGCAAGCGGTTCACCCATACACCTGTCGCTTGCTGAATAGCAGCAGTTATTGCTGGAGCTAGTGCTACAGATCCGATTTCACCAATTCCCCTTGGTCCAAATGGATCTCCTTCAGGTAAATCTTCAATCGCTTCTACTTTCAAGTCAGTATGAATATCTCGAATAGTTGGGATTAAGTAGGTATCAAGGTTGGTTGTTACATAACGGCTATCCTGCATGAGTGCATCCTCAGTTAATGTAAACCCGAGTGCCATCACACTGCCGCCTTCAATCTGTCCTATGAAACCCATAGGATTGATGACAGGACCTGCGGCAACGACATGATGCGTATCCAGTAACTTGGCCTCACCAGTCAATGTGTTGACTTCAACCTCTGCAGCAACGGCTGCATACGTGTATAGATAATGTCCACCTACGACCTGATCTGGCGTTGTTGGGTATGCGAATTGTGTATCGAAAATCCATTCTTCCTCTTCACACTGCTGCATTAGATCCACATAGGATACCAGCATTCCGGTTGACTGTAGCTGATCTTTCCGCCATATCCCTCCAGGTCCGGTTACAAGTTCTTCTTCTGCAATCCCAACACTCGCCGCAGCGACTGACAACAGTTTCGAACGAAATGGTGTATGCAAACGTTGCAGAGCCATCCACGCCATCGTGGTTGAACGTGATGCAGTGCTGGAACCGCTGTGTGGTACCCGATCTGTATCTCCTATGATGATGCTTAGATCCGACGTACTGCATCGAAACAAGTCACAGAGCATAATTTCCAATGTAGCAATGAGGCCCTGACCAAACTCCTCGTAACTGAAAGCGACCTCTATCTTGCCTTCCTTATTCAAGGATAAGCGCCCTCCCGCAGGATCAGGAATTCCATAGCCTAACCCCGCGCCATGCATAGCCAGAGCTGCACCTACTCCACGTTTGATCCATAGAGGCAGCGACGAATTGGGCGGTGGCTGCTGATATTTTTGCCATAGATCAGAGCGTTCCATCGCTTCCCACACCTGAGACAAGCCATCTGTTGCGAGAATACGCTGATTGAGTGGTCCCGGGTCTGATTTCCCCCTCATATTACGTCTTCTGAATTCCCATGGATCCATTCTCATTATGTCAGCCAGACGATCCATCTGCCCTTCCATTGCAAAGATCGCTTGATTCCCACCAAACCCACGGAATTCACCAGATAAACCGTTATTGGTATACACAGAGACCCCTTCTACATCAACATGCGGAATAGAATAAGGACCAAGACAATGCTCTGTTGCAAAATTAAGCACGGGTGCTCCTAACGTGGCATACGCACCTGTATCTGCCGTAATTCGAACTCGATGAGCTTGAATGATACCTTCGCGACTAATACCTGTTTGCATCTCAATCTTCATCGGATGCCGTTTCAGACCAGCACGAACAGATTCTTTCCGCGAATTATGCATCTTCACAGGACGCAAACAGCGAAGAGCTAAGAGCGCGCCATACGGCTGGACGTTCAATTCATCTTTTCCACCAAAAGAACCACCAATCGGCGAGGAGACGACCCGGATATCTTCCTCGAGGCAACCAATAATTCGCGCGAGCTGCATCCGGTCTTTATACCCGTGCTGCGTAGCTGCATACACATGAAGTCTACCTGACTCATCAGGGATAAAAAGCCCACCCTCTGTTTCCATATAGGCATGCATCTGGCGAGGTGTATAGTACGTCTCACTCACCACATGCTCACAGGCCGCAAAAGCGACCTCTATCTTGCCTCGTTTAATTTCGGTGCGATGTAATACATTGCCCGGTCCATGCTCATGCAGTTCAGGTGCACCTGGAGCAAGTGCTGCATCTGTGCTATCCAACGGAGGTAATTCTTCGTATTCAACACGAATGGCATCCAGAGCAAGTGCTGCCCGCTCAGGAGAGATGGCAGCCACTGCTGCAATCGCATCGCCTACATAACGGACAACATCCTCACAGAATACGGGTTGATCTGGAGTTGCAATCCCAAAACGATTCAGGCCAGGCACGTCCTTCGACGTAAGAACGGCTAGAACACCTTCCATAGCTTCAGCTTCGGACGTATCAATTGAAATAATCCGTGCATAAGGATAGACGCTTCGAAGCACTCTTCCATAGACCATATCCGCGTGTGTCATATCCGTCAGATATTGGAGTTGTCCTGTCACTTTACCGATTCCATCTGGGCGCAAATGCCATCGTTTTCCACTAACCTCTCGATTCAGCAACATCCTCTCTCCCCCTTCCCGATGTGTTACATCCTAATTAATTCATTGCTTCCCATAGACCAGCAGCAAGCAAATTCCCAGCAGTCTGTTTCCGATATCGTTCTGAGGCGAATGCATCGCCATATGTTACGAATTCAGTCATAACCATCGATGCAAGAACCGCTGCTTGCCCTACCGATGCTACTTCATCAAGAAGCAGCTGTTCGCACAGAGGCAATCGCATCGCCATACCCGATCCTCCGCCTGCGGCGATCGCAATCCGTTTCCAACGACCATCCACGCCAATTTCACCATGCATTGCCACTGTCACCAGAGAGGCGCTGAAGGTTTCACGCCGTCCTAGTTTGTGATAGTAGCTTATCTCCTTCATGTGTGGATTATGGTGATCCATATCAACTGCAAGCGAATCCTTGTCTTGTATCGGTAGATGAATAGAAACCAGGACATCTTCCGGATTCCGACGTCCATCCTGTCCTCCGCTTAGCCATGAAGCCAAGCTACGTATTTCCATACCTCGATCTGTCATCCAACATAACTGCGCATCGTAAACTAACAAGGCAGTAATCGTGTCACCCACACCCGATGCAATATTGCCACCTAACGTTGCCACGTTTCGGATGGAAGGGGCAGCGATCACGCGAATAGCCTCTTGCAAAAGCGGAAATTGTGCCACTAGCGTATCTGTCTCACATCTGTTCAGACGAGTCAATGCACCAATCACCAGCTGCTGCTCTTCAGCATATATATCACTTACACCCGGAAGCTCGGAAAGGCATATCAAGTGCTCAGGAGAAGCAACTAAACCACCCTCCCACTGCGTTCGAAGTAATGTTCCACCAGCGACAAAACAATACCTACTTTGAAGGCTATTCCTCAGCTCGCTCAGTTCATGTAAATCCTGGGGCTGCCATACTGTTGGCATCGCGCCTGATCCGTACGCTGGCATGACCATCATCCCACTCCTTTCTCTCTCTTCCATTAACAGGAGGTTGGCTATGACCCATATGTCGTTGATACGTTTAATTAGTCCGATTATGCGTCATGTTTGGCATATGAATTGCCTATACGATCCGAATAATTGTTCAAATCATATTGGAGTACAGTTATAACGTCAATTATGTTTACATGCTTTTGGATAAATGTATAAAACAAAAGTTAGAATTGTGCTCAATGCATGATAGAACGATCCAAATGTGACATAGTAAAACACAAATAGACCAGCCCATTGGACTGGTAGATCTATTATAAGATGGGGTGAAGTCAGATAAGATGAAGTCAATTCCTCTCCCTAGTGCTTCGATTATAATAGGGGTGTATCTCGTGATGGATGAAGATGCTTCATGTATTGCACGATCCGTTCTAACTCATCTTCCGTATCGGCATCCCAGAAGCTAGGAGCAGATAAGGAGACGTATGTGCCGGTGAATTGGGAGTTGCGCATGATTCTCCTTGCACCCTCATCACCACGAAGAGATAAGAGTTGAGTAAGCAGATGTGAGCGAAAAGCAACAGGCGGTTTACCACCTGCGCAATCTGCGGCTGCAACATAATCGGAATGTTTATTTGTTTCGAAGATCGTGATGATCTCGTTAATCTGCTGAGTTTCTATAAGCGGTTGATCTGCCAGCAGCACCATATACCCGTCTGACTCATATTGCTTAGCATTTCGTATGCCACAATGTAACGAGTGAGCCATGCCCATGGCATAATCATCACACACGGAGATCAGCAGCTTCACCTCAGGTTGATAAGTATAAGATGCTGCACACAGCCAGCGTCTTGGTATCCACGATAAGGTATCCTCTGGTTTGACAACACATATAACTCGCTCTAACTCGGAATCGAGTGCAGCCTCTAGAGACCACGCAGCCAAAGACCTCCCGTCAGGCATCACCACTGACAACTTATCCCGACCCAAGCGAGAACTCTTACCTGCTGCAAGTAGAATACCCGTCAGTCCCATGTTTAACCTCCTTCTGAGCCTTTCGCCGAGAGGCAGCCACGCTCCGTTTACTGGCAATAAGCTCTGCGGCGATACTTATAGCAATCTCATCAGACCCTTCTGCTCCGATACTTAACCCAACAGGAGAATGAACATGGGATAATGGTGGTAAACCGTTTAATAGGCGCTCTGTTCTTGTCTTCGAACCCATAATGCCTAGATATGCATAGTCCACGCCTACCAGAAGCTCCAGCACTTCTCGTTCCCTTGGGAATTGATGACTCATCAAGAGAATGTGATCATCTCTCTGGAACTGAAGAACTGACAGAATCTCGCGCGGAAATCCTAGACACAACGCCACGTCAGGAAAACGTTCAGCAGTACACAGCGACTCTCTCCAGTCAGCAACCACGATGCGAAAACCTGATAGTTGGGCAAGCTTCACTACAGGAAGCACATCATTACCTGCGCCAATAACGATTAAGCGGGGTTTAGCATAATAAGTGGAAGTAAATTGAGAGGGTAAATCCCACGGATTGGCTTCCACTAAGGCGGATTCTAGCTTGCGCCCATTGCGCACAACTTCTATTTCGTTCAGCATTGATATAGGCGGAGATGTAGCATGGTTAGATTCGTTCATTGGAATGTTCTCCATTAATGCAATCTGTTCCGATTCATCAATATGACCTGTGTCACCCTCTATGCGTATGAGGCTCAGTCGATAATTGATCTTGGAGAACCCCTGTTGAAATATACGCGTTAATTCAACAGGAGTGCCCGTGTGCAAATATTCGTTCATCGCCACTAACATGGCGTGCAGCTTGCCTTGAACCGGCTCAAGCAGTACAACCACCAATCCTCCACAGCCCACCGTCTCTCCCCAAGACAGATCATCTTCGGGACGCATATCATATTCCACGATCTCCAGCTGTCCAGTATCTAGAATGCGCTCCACACGAGCCTGTAGATCACTTTCCAGACATCCTGGGCTGATGCTACCATACATGCTGCCATCTTCGGCCAAAAGCATAGAGACACCTTGTTTACGATAAGCATGACCCTCTACCTTGATCGCTGTGGCAAGTACGTAGCGGTTGGTACAGTTCGCTACAATTGCACTCAGATCATGCATCTCCATATTCGTCTCCACCTCTCCTGTAAAACCGTTTAAGATCCAAGATGAATGTATGTTCATTACACTTTGAATTCGTTAGATCGGTTAGATCCGCTTCATCAATCTGGCAATGCTCTTATCCGACTCACGCAGGACAATGCCTCGATCAATGGTTTGGATTTTACGATGGCTCAGCACAATAGCTCCGTCTATAATAACGGTGTCTACACAGCTACGTGTCGCTGAGTACACTACACGTGAATACACGTCTGTCTCATATGAGGGATAGGTATGGAAATCATCCAAATCCAGCAGAACCATATCTGCTTTTTTGCCAACCTCAAGGCTTCCGATCTCCTTAGACATGCCAAGCACTTCTGCACCTCCCATCGTTGCCATCCGCAGCACAGTCCTTGCATCCATGACGGTTGGGCCATGCGGTACCTTTTGAATTAGCGCAGTTAGGCGCATTTCCTGAAACATATCCAGGTTATTGTTGCATGGAGCGCCGTCTGCACCGATCCCTACTGCAATTTGTCGATTCAGCAGATCAGGTATATCTGCAATACCAGAGGATAGCTTCATATTCGAGCCTGGACAGTGAGTGACTTTGACACCTCGTTTACGGATGATCTCCTTCTCTTCTTCACTGAGCCACACACAATGAGCCAATACCAGTCTAGGAGTAGCCAATCCAATATGATCAAGGTACACGATGTTACGCATACCACGCTCGTGTTCAACCATCTCGATTTCTCCGCGATTCTCAGAAGCATGCGTATGCACTTTCACATGATATTGATTCGATAAGTCACGAACTTCAATTAGCAATTCTTCTGTGCAAGACACTACAAATCGAGGACAAAACGCATATTGAATCCGTCCACCGCCGAACCCGTTCCATTTTTCCAGCAGATCGACACTTTGCTGTAAGGAAGTAGCGGTATTTTCACGTAAAGGTTCAGGAACTTCATCACCATGATCCATCATGACCTTGCCTGAGATCACACGTATTCCACTCTCAGCCATGGCCTGAAATGCTGATTCTGTATGGTGCACCGTTTCCATATCTAGAATGGTTGTAGTTCCACTTGAGATTAACTCACCTAAGCCAAGCATTGCCGAATAATACACGGATTCCTCATCATGAGCTGCTTCAAGCGGCCAGATCCGTTGACGTAGCCAATCCATTAATTCCAGATCGTCCGCACGTCCGCGAAATAAGGTTTGACACAGATGAATATGGGTCTGTATAAAACCAGGCAGGAGCACTTTGCCTCGCGCATCTATGACTTGATCTGCTTCAACATTAATATTCACGGCGATTTCTTTGATTTTGTTATCCTCTATTAGTAGATCCCCAGTGAATACGTCCTCTGCCGCATTCATCGTCACCAACTGTGCACCTTTTAGTAGAATTGTTCCCATCGTAATCTCCCCCATCATATCGCGATCCGTCTCTATTATTGGCTTTGTTACTATTCAACCTTTGATTATCATTAAGAACTATAAAAATGACGTGTTAACAGCCGATAGCCATACCATCACCTCTTGGGTCTGCGGCGCCACTGATCATTCCGTCTGCACGAATAACAATACCTTGCGACTGTCCCATAACATCATCCCAGGGTGCTCTAACTTCAACTTTATGTCCCCAGCTTGTAAGGGTCTCGCATACATCATTGTGGTAACGGTTTTCCACGCGCAGCAGATCATTTTTCTCGCCCCATGTTCGGCCATACAACCAGCGAGGCAAATTAATCGCCTCTTGAATCGTCAATCCATAGTCAATTACACCGGTAATAATAGATATCTGGGTCTGAGGCTGCCCCTCTCCTCCTTGAGTGCCTAGAAGCATATACGGTTTCCCATGATGTGTGACGAGTCCAGGCATAAGAGTATGAAAGGTTCTTTTGCCCGGCTCTAGTACGTTCGCATCCAGCGAATTCAGTGAGAAAAAAGATCCACGATTCTGCATAATAATGCCTGTATCTCCAGGTACATAAGCAGAGCCAAAATCGAAATATAAACTTTGTATAAATGAAACCGCGTTCCCTTCCTGATCCACCACTGCAGCATAAGCAGTATCCTGACCAATCATTTTAGATAAAAAGGGTTGAGCCACAGGCGGGAGCGTGTGAATCTCACTCCATAGCTCATGCCCGTATCCTTTGGACAACAGACGGTCTAGCGGAATGTCTCTAAAGTCAGGATCTGTAAGATATCGATCCCGGTCGCGAAACACCTTTTTCACCACTTCCGTCACAAGGTGATAGAACTCTGGTGATGTACGCGGTACTGAAGATAGATCAAGATGTTCAAGCATATTTAGCATCATTAACAGGGAAAATCCTTGGGAATTGGGAGGCATCTGATGTACTTCATAGCCACGGTAATCTGTGCTGATTGGCTTCACCCACTCACCTTTGTGATTAGCAAAATCGATAGGTGCAAGCATACCTCCATCTTCACGAATAGCAGATGTCAGACGATTCGCCAGCTCTCCGTTATAAAAGCTCTCTCGACCATCGGCTTGAATCTTACGCAGGGAAGAGGCAAGCTCAGGCTGAACTAATAACTCTCCTTCTTGCAAAAGTGTGCCTAGTGGAGCGAATGACGCTCGAAGCGACGTCTGCTCCATGATCAATGATTCATTACGTTTCAGCCATATGCAGAGATCACGTGATACGGGACACCCTTTCTCTGCATAACGTATTGCCGGTTCGAGCAACTGCGCCCAGGGCAGCCTTCCATAGCGAGACCAGACTTCCCACCAAGCATCAACCATGCCAGGTACGGTAATCGCACTCAGCACACCCCGCACGGGAATTGAGGTCATGCCCATGGATTTGAAAGTATCAGCATTGATCCCTGCGGCAGCGCGACCACTTCCGTTATAACCCGTAATCTCTCCCGTAGCTCCATCGTGCATAAGGAAGAAGGCATCTCCTCCTGGCCCTGTCATATGTGGATACACCACCCCGAGTGCCGCACTTACTGAGATTGCTGCATCATAAGCATTTCCTCCCTGTCCAAGGATCGTGCTTCCCACTGCGCTTGCCAGGTAATGAGGAGAAGTCACCATATTCCCTCTTGATATCGGCATTTGATTCTGCATACAGCTCCTCCTTTCCCGTACTAAAAATGTAGCTCCGTCTCTCCGTCTATACGGATTTACTTAATGGTAAACGGTAAAACGATATGTCCTTCATTCCTCATAGCCATATTTATAGAGCAAGCGAACAAGTACCCGAAAACCATTCATTAGATCCGTTTCAGTTGTAAATTCACGAGGGTTATGACTAATGCCCTGTTGACTTGGCACAAAAATCATCGCTGTTGGACAAGCCGGCTGGAAAATCTGTGAATCATGTCCTGCCCCACTAGGCATATGCAGATAAGAAATTTGCTCACGTTCACAGATCTCTTGGATATCTTGCTGGATCTTCTCATTCATGGGGGTTGGTGTTACCGAGAGGTGTTCTTCACATTCCAAATGAAGCTGGTATTCAGCAGCAATACGCCGAAAAGCCTGTAACATATCCTGCCAACAACGATCTAAGATCTCTTGTCTGACATGTCGAATATCAAGAGAGAATGTAGCTTTGGCCGCAACGACATTACCCACACCCGGCTCTGCCACGATGCGACCGACCGTGGCTACGAACGGCTCGCCTGTCTGCAGGGCAATCCTTCGAATCGCAACAATCATGTCTGCCGCACCCGCAAGTGCGTCTTTACGCCATAACATGGGTGTAGTACCCGCATGGTTCGCCTCACCTATAACGGTAAGGTTGTATCTTCTCTGTCCTACGATATCGGATACAATCCCAATCGAACGGGAGTGTCGTTCCAATACTTGACCCTGCTCAATATGGAGCTCAATAAATGCCCCATAGGTTTGAACAGCAGGCTCCAAGCCACGATCTGGCCCAAAACCAGCTCCCAAGATCGCTTGGGAGAAGGATACTCCTTGTTGATCAAGCAGGTGCTGAACTTCCTCCAATGTTGTCACACCGGTTATGCTCCTTGATCCCCAATATGCAAAGGGAAATCGGCTGCCTTCTTCTTCGCAAAGTGACACTACCTTTAGTGTCCGCTTCGGTCTACCGAAGTGCTTGTGTAAGTATTCCAACGCAAGGATGCCGGCTACAATACCGTATGCTCCATCATATTTTCCGCCATGAACGACTGAATCGATATGAGAGCCAGTAACAATGGGATAGGGAGCTTCTCTATCCTCATCGAAGGATGCTGATCCTTCACTGCTCAATGTTCCATATAAGTTGCCTGACTGATCGAACGCCGGAACCAAACCTTTGTCTGCCATCTGTTTGGATAGAGCATGCTGTGCTTCAGACCAAGCGTTGTCATACAATAAACGAGTGACGCCGCCCTGTGCATCTGCTCCGTAGGTGGATAGCCAATCCAGCATTGCTTGTAATTCTACAAGCTCCAGTTCAGGTAAAGGAACATAGGGTATAGGCGACCCCGGTTGTGGTTGAACGTCGGATTCTGTCATCATTCAACCTCCTCTGTAACACGTTTGAGAACCATTTATGGCTGAAGTCAACTGCCGGAAGCGGTTCAGTTATTCACTTGTTGTAGTTGGGTGCTATTTTGTTAACTTTAGCTTCCTCGGTATGTACTGTAGCCACCTGGAGCAATTAACAATGGTATGTGATAATGACTTGTCGCATCCGATACCGTGAATCGAATCGGCACCACTCCCCATAACGTCTGCGCCATTTCACCCAAAGGTCGCTGCGCATAATAACTCTCGACATTAAACTGAATCTCATAAATTCCTATACTCAGTTCTCCATTTCCGATCAATGGGGTGTCTAATCTTCCATCAAGGTTGGTCATGGATTCTGCAATCTTGGTTCTAATTTCCCTGTCTACTTCCCAGGTTAGGACATATAGTGCAACTGGAACCCCATCAGCAGGAATGCCTCGGGATGTATCTAACACATGTGTTGTAATTCGTCCCGTAGACGCTGTAGTCATCATGCACCTTCTTCCTTGGAGTTGATTGGATGGCTCTCCAGATCGTCTCGTGTCATGGAGAAGCCCTGAAATCCATATGAAGGGTTAGGCTCTGTGTATACAGCTCCCCTTGGAGAGCTCTCGCTTTCCTGAATTACGCTCACAGTGTTCTCCCACGTTCGGCTATTGGATTCAAAGGACACCTCACACAATTGATCAAATCGACTTAGCAGCCGGTGTCCAATCTGATACAGCAGATGCTCAATTGAAGTCGATGTACTATCATGGAATGCAGTAGCAGCTATATCTCTCACTTGCTCCGCAGGAACGTAACGCCCCCGTTCATCATGTATCCCGTCTCTTGGATCTGCGTAACGCCAGTTAACGCTTAGATAGAGAGCAAGCGGGCAATTCGTTGCTTTTGACGATGCTGTAAATGTTGCATTCCTGTGATCTGCTAGTTCATTACCTTCAACCTTGATAAGCCTAAGATCGGCAATCCCGCTAAAATGATTGTTAAGCTCTACGCGATCACCAACATGTTGTGCTTCAATCGCTGCCGTGGCTCGATCATTCTGCGAATAACGAAATACCAGGTCGCTTACTTGATAACCACCTTCTGTTTGAATCAGAGTATCCTCAAAGAGAATCTGATCTCCTGTCATCTGAATCTTAGTTATCTGTGGGTAGGTTACAAGAAATCGCTCACTTACATACGCGAGAAACCCCTCCATTGTAGCGCCGGTGTATTCAGAAGCATGCCTTAAAATGAACTGATTCATAGCTTCGGTCGTAAGGGAATCGGAAAGATCCGATCCTGCAAAAAAAGGTAATAAATGATCCCCTTGTATCGCGACTTTAACGTTCATACCGAACAAAATATTACTCCTTCCGGCAAAAGGAGATTCAGGGATTACCTGTATTCCAGTTAACGGCTTCGCATAGGAACGATAGATCCAGATGTCCCCTTTTCCGTAATACATCGTTCGTTGCTGCGTCTTTGCAGCTCGAACTACCAAGGCCTGTTCATCTCCCATCTGATCTATCCATTGCTCCAGGCGGATGGAAGCAATTTTGAAAACCTCTTGGAGTGCGGTTTGGAACTCTTCTTCTGGACGACGGTGATTACGTTGCCGGATCGCTTCCAGAATTGAATCTGTTGTATGACCCTTCACTGCCAATATAAAAGGAAAGCCGAATCGGCTTGTATATTCTTGATTTAATTCTCGGAGTTCGTTGTACTGTGCCTCGGTTAGATGATCAAGACCAGCGCCGGACTGTTCATTCACCGAATGATTACTCATATGAATTCTAGCTCCAAGATCAGGATGTTTACGCAACAGTTCTAGCTGTGCGTCCTCGTTCGAAACCAGAACCATACTCGTCATGACTTTCATCATCTGTTCAAATGAATTGAATGGTCTTGTTGGCCAAGTAAGCTCTGCCACCCAAGGTGATTCCTCAAACAAGCCGCCAAACGTATGCACAAACTGTGTGATAGACCAGTTGTTAACGAGTTTAATGAATTCGCTCATATGATAACCTCCGGTCTACTGTGTGAATTGTTGTTCTTCATTTTACGTATCGCTTTATCACACAGCAATGATATTGACGCAATTTTGTCATATAACATAACATGAAGTTTGTAATTTGGTTATAATGCACGGAACACATCCCCTTCATAGTTGGAAAACACAAAATAACCGTAACCTCCCTAGAGATTACGGTTATTGATGTAAGGAATTGTCCTACTGGAATATTGCACAGCGTTAATCCCGGTTCGCTTAACCCCTAATCGTGGTCTTATCACGAATAAACTTACGGAACGTGAATACTAGCTTTAATTTGAGCAGATCATTCGTTTTCTTAAAGTCCATCTGCAGCAAACTGCTAACCTTCTCCATCCGGTAGGTTACTGTATTCCGGTGTACAAATAGCTGCTTCGCCGCTTCATTGATTAATCCATCATTTTCAATGAAAGATTCCAATGTATTCATCAAGACCTGATTAGGATCCCCTTCTCGTGCTAATAACGGTTCTAATACTTTGTTACAGTAAGTCTCCATAATGTTATCCGGTACATATTGAAACACATAGGCGAATTCCAGCATTTCAAATTGAAGGGCTCGATCCTTCATCGCGAATCGACGTGCCAGTTGACGCGTATCCAGACACTCCTGATAAGCTTCACGGAGCGACTTCGGCTCATGCTTCATTTTGGAAATCCAGAAGCGTGGGGACGACTCCCCTTTGGCGTCTTGCGCTTTCAGCACATCGGCGAATCGACTAAGCAGAAAACTAGATAGTTCCTCACCATAGTCCCGACCTGTTGGACAGGTATAGATGGACAGGATGGCATCTTCAATCTGGAAGTGCTGCGAAGCCGTAAATTGCATTAATGGGTTATATTGTAGCTCACGATGAATCTGCTTCAACAATTTTCCCTCTGCAAAAACGGAAGGCTCTAGCGTAATCAGCACACACTGATATGTGCCTTGAAAGAGATGAATCCCCTTGCTCTCACTCATCTTTGTTAATTCCTCAACACTCAATTTATGTTCCAAGTACTGGGTAAGCAACGTACGCATCTCGTCTTGTACTGTCGGATTAATATGTTCCCGATACGTCATATCCATATAAAAAGCGAGTACATCCGCAGCTTGTTGGAACAACTCTTCCTCCGCTCGCAGTGATAGGGCAGAATCCGTAAATACAAGCAAAAATCCGTATTGTTCATCGCTTTGCTTGATCGGTACACGGTGACAGCTACCTTGGTTCCACTTAACACGATGCATAATAGATTTCCACGGCCAGCCTTGAGCAATGGCATCGCCTGCTATTCCATCACTGCCGTACAATACATGTCCTCGTGACCCAATGACAGCAATTGGGTAGTTTAATACGGTGGCAAGCTCTGCAAATACGTTCCGGTGCTGTTGCTGTTGCAGAGCAAAATGCATTAGCTTCTTCTGCTTCTGTACCACGTCATGCAGCAAGCGATGCGTGCGCTCGTGCTCTACTTTGAATAAGGCATTCATCTGATCTGAAAATGTGAATTGAAATGGGAGTTCAAGAAGCGGCAGACGCAAGCGATCAGCTTCTTCAATAATGCCCTGCGGAATACAATCCCAGAAACGACCAAGCTTAATACCAAGGCCTGCACAGCCACGATCATTCAATCTACGCATCAGATGCAACGCATCCATCTCATTGTCTTTCATAATAAAAGCTGTCGTAAATAACAGTTCTCCCGATTTAATCCAATCCGCGATATCTGGAGCGTCCATGACATTGACGGATTTCATCATCCGTGAAGTTCCCTCTCCACCTGCGACCAATTTCGCCTCGGATAAAGGATATACCTGCAAAGCTTCTTTCACCGTAAGTTGCATGGACATGACCTCCCATATATATGACAAGTAAAGTTAAATAAATTGAATGTGAAGTCCTGTTTTTACGTCATAATAAATTTAATTATTTATCTCATATCACATTTTCATAAATAACCATGAACGTTGTTAAGTATTATAACATCATTAACTTGGAAATAGCTTACATCTAAAAAAAATAAAACCCATGACTCGATGGCAAGCTTACGCTACACCATGTTCATGGGTTTAAAGGTGATTATTATGAATCACGATACCTTGAAGGATAATCTAAATTCCGAGCGTCTCATGGCTTAGCCATAATTTCATTCGAGAAATGACCTCTTTCATATTTAACGGTTTACTGATGTAATCCGATGCTCCTGCAGCAAGACATTTATCACGATCCTCTTTCATTGCCTTCGCCGTTAACGCGATGATCGGTAGACTGGTTAGATTTAATCTGTTCCGAATCTGGCGTGTCGTTTCGTAGCCGTCCAATTCTGGCATCATAATATCCATCATAATGATGTCAGGCTTGGCCTCACCACTTTCCAGCATTTCGAGGCATTCGTATCCGTTCTGAGCAGTGATCACACGCATATCATACCGTTCAAGCGCGTTAGCTAATGCATAAACATTGCGAATATCATCGTCTACAACAAGCACCTGACGTCCGCGAAGCAGCGACTCTTCTAGAGGTGTCAACAACATCTCATTGGGTGATATGTCAGACGATGTGTGTGGCACTCTTGAAGATGTATTCTCCGGAAGCTGAGGCGCAGTAGAAGCGACTTCATTCGCGAAGAGTCTGGAATCATACACATCTTCTTGTTCATCGTGATGCAGCGGTAGGAACAAAGTAAATACACTGCCCTCCCCTTCCCGGCTCGTTGCCGAGATGGAACCTCCCAACAAACTCGCTAGTGATTGGGAAATGGAAAGTCCTAGACCTGTTCCACCATACTTCCGTGCTGTATGTCCATCCGCCTGCTTGAACGCATCAAAGATCTGTACCAGCTTATGTTCTGCAATACCGATTCCTGTATCACTAACCGAGAATGCAATAACTTCGTCCTCTTGCCCCTTCTTCGTTGCACTAGGTAAATTCACTCTGGAAATGGTAAGAGCAACTTCACCCTGTTTCGTAAACTTAAATGCATTCGAGAGTAAGTTTCTAAGAATCTGATGCAAACGCATCTCGTCAGAGATAATCGTTTCCGGGAGATTGCTGTGCAACTGGATGCGGAAATCAATTCCCTTTTGCTCAGCTGTTTTTAAGAAATATTGATTCATCATCTCAGGCAAACTGTCCAGATAGACGTCATTGAAATCGACTTCCATCTCGCCAGCTTCGACTTTGGATAGATCGAGAATGTCATTGATCAGATTAAGCAAGTCTTTGCCAGATGCATGAATCACTGATGCGTATTTCTGCTCTTCTTTATTTAAGTGCTGATTTTTGTTCTCTGCCAGAATTTCAGACAGAATTAACATACTGTTGAGCGGAGTGCGGAGTTCATGAGACATATTGGCGAGAAACTCGGATTTGTACCCTGAGCTTGTGCGTAATTGATCGGCGACTTCAGCTAGTTCACTAGCTGAGGACTCAGCTACATTCTTTTGTTCCTCTAGACGTTCATTCAGCATGTACAGCTCTTCGGTCTGCATCTGAAGCTCCTCCGTCTGTGATAACATTTCTTCCGTCTGCACCTGAAGCTTCTCAGATTGTGCCTGTAACTCTTCATTAAGTACCTGAGACTCATCATACAACTGCTGCAGTTCCATACGGGTTACAGTCGAATGAAGCGATACACCAAATATATCAATCACTTCGTTGAGTAGCGTAATCTCGCTATCCTGTAGCTGCTTCATCGAGGCAAGTTCAATGACAGCAATCGTTTTTCCTTCGAAGATGACAGGAATAACCGTAAGAGATGTTGCAGGTGCATGTCCGAGCCCAGACGAGATACGAATATAATTCTGCGGCAGATCGTTTAAGCGCAACATTCGTTGCTCATTTGCACTTTGCCCCAAAAGCCCCTCGCCAGGTGCCAGTGAAACTTTACCGAGTGATCGTTCTTTGTCGCCATCAGCCGCATATGCAGCAACACGCAACAGTCGATTGTCTTTCCAGTAGTATAGGACGCTATACGGAATATCTAACAGCATGGCAAGCTCATTCAGAAACCGCCGTGATAATCCCTCTAATGTCGTTGGGTTCTGCATTAGCGTAGCAATTTCAGTAATACGATCTTTTGTACGATTCTGCTCTTGTACGGTATCCAGCAGCTTATTCGTCTCATTGCCCAGATCGCCAACCTCATCATTGGTTCGTACATGGATACGTTGTGTGAGATTTCCACCTTTGTAAATCTCGCTAATAGTTTGTTTGACATCGCGTAACGTTTTGATAATATTGCCTGAGATTACGATTGCCGCTAGAACGGACAGTATTGCAATCATTCCCCATAAGCTGTACATGACCGTCAGTAGTGTTGAGCTACGGGCTGCTAGATCAGTAACCCTTGCTTCGGTCAGAGCAATCTCTGTGTTTCGGAAGTTCGTGAGCTGTGATCTTAATAGATCTATTTCAGTTTTACCAGGATCGGATTGAAAAAATGCTAGTACCTGCTCCTGATCACCTTGTCTCTTCAGTTCAATGGAAGGTTCACCAGCCACTTCAATCCAGCGGGTGATGTGTGTCTTGATATTTTCAAGACTGAGCTGTTGCGACCGGTTGTCATTCACTAATTCATAGAGTGCTTCATAATGAGAATTCCATTGGGCGAGACCTTGTATGTAAGGTTCTAAGTACGTCTCGTTTCCAGTAAGCATGAACCCTCGCTGTCCTGTCTCCATATCGAGAACAGCTTTTTCAATAGAGTTGGTCAAATTGTGTACATCCAGGTCATGATGGCTGATAAAGTCATTTTCTTTCTGTAATGTGTTAATCAGAGCTGTCAGAACTAGCAGAACGGCTCCAAATAACAATACAACCACAAGATAACCTATTAATATTTTGGAGCGTATTGTGAATCTTCTCCTTTTTAGCACCACTTAACCTCCAATGATATAAACCAATCAATTACAATAGGTTACTTTTTGAACACGTACTATTATACTTGCATATGTATTTTATATGCATGCGTATATTAATGACAAGCATTATCCTATATTATTCTTCACAAGAAAAAAACGACCTGTTCTCACAGGCCGCTTCACATCGTTCTATTCATAAATATATTAATTCCTTAAGCTTTTGGTGCGATCATCTTCGCTGGGTCTACATACTGATTAAATTGCTCTTCGGTAAGTAACCCCGTTTGCAATGCTGCCTCTTTCAGAGACAGGCCTTCCTTATGCGCAAGCTTCGCAATTTTGGCTGCATTCTCGTAACCGATATACGGGTTGAGTGCTGTAACCAACATTAACGAGTTGTTCAGGTTATGTTCAATCTGACCCAGATTAGGTTCAATGCCCACTGCACACTTATCATTAAAGGCAATGATGGAGTCTGCAAGCAATTGCACCGATTGAAGGAAATTATAGATAATCACAGGTTTGAATACGTTGAGTTCAAAATTACCTTGGCTCGCAGCGAATCCGATGGCTGCATCATTACCCATGACTTGTGTAACGACCATCGTTAACGCTTCACTTTGCGTAGGATTAACCTTGCCTGGCATGATGGAGCTGCCTGGTTCGTTCTCTGGAATGCTAATTTCACCCAGACCACTACGTGGGCCACTAGCGAGCCAGCGTACATCGTTGGCAATTTTCATGAGATCAGCTGCAAGCGCTTTTACTGCACCGTGTGCGTAAACGACTTCATCATGGCTTGTGAGCGCATGGAATTTGTTCGGCGCCGATACAAAATCCTTACCTGTATGTTTGCCGATCTCTTTGGCAGTGAAATCACCAAAATCCGGATGTGCATTAATGCCCGTTCCTACCGCTGTACCACCAATCGCAAGTTCCTTCATGTATTGCACACTTTCGCGGATCATGCGTTCACTCTTCGCGAGCATCGCTTCCCAACCGCTAATTTCTTGACCTAATGTAATCGGAGTAGCATCCTGAAGGTGAGTACGTCCAATTTTAATGATATCTTTGAACGCTTCAGATTTATCCGCCAGCGTTTTCTTCAATACAGCAATAGCCGGCAAAAGTTGATCTTCAACAGCAAGTACGCCTGCGACATGCAGCGCTGTTGGGAACGTATCATTCGAACTCTGGGACATGTTGACATCATCATTTGGATGAAGACGTTCTTCCTTACCCTTTTGCTCTAGCAATTGGTTACCGAGATTGGCGATAACTTCGTTCACATTCATATTGGATTGTGTACCACTACCCGTCTGCCATACTACAAGCGGAAAATGATCGTCAATTCGTGCAGCAATGATCTCATCGGCAGCGTATGCGATCGCATCGGATTTGGCAGCAGACAACTTACCTAATTTATGGTTACTCGCCGCAGCGCTTTTCTTCAAAATAGCGAGAGAGCGGATAATTTCCATGGGCATATGTTCGTGCCCGATCGGAAAATTCTCTTTACTACGTTGGGTTTGAGCTCCCCATAATCTGTCAGCAGGTACTTTCATTTCTCCAAGTGTATCTCTTTCAATGCGGTATTCCACTTGCTTTTCCTCCTCCAAAAAAATGGTCTGGGTTTTCTCAAAAGTGGGTGTATCTATATATGTTTAACTAAAAATGATTTACACTGACCACTACGATGACAGAACAACTTTCCGATCGCTGTTATCCCCAGATTTTTTTGATTCCTCTTTCAAAGGGGAAATCCGGGGATAGCCTATGCTTCCGATGTAGCTTTCTTGCAGAAAGCTTTCAGACGAACGCTTCGCTTCACCACGTTATTTCTGTCCTCTCCGTTCTAGTGTAAAAGTTCAGTTAAACCCATATAGCCATAGTATACATGAGATAAGGGTTAATTTTCACCTTTTCGACAAAATTGTAAGCGTACCGCAAAACGGGCATAGCATTATTTTTGAGCAGGGATTGGATATAAGCGACTTGTCTGCTCGAAGATCTCTCCGGTTTCAAGACCAATGAGTCCGATCTCTTCTGCAGAAGCCCCTTTCACGTTCGGTGCATTCACAAGGTTCATCTGTGGTTCGGGACAGAAGAAGTTATCCTCCATATTGTTGTTCCAGATCATCCAGTGTTTGTAGGACGTGCCTACATCATAAACCAGCTTATGACCCGTACGATGATCCGTCAGTTCCATATAGTTACGTCCATTTTGCGGTACAGCCGTGTAATGGTTGTCCATCGCAGCAAAAAACGGATTCACACCTTCTGCCTTCAAGTTCTCTTCATCCGGTGTAAGCGGTTGAAATTCACCTGTAGGCAAGGAGCGTTCATTCAACTCACGTCGCTGTCCAATCGTAATTTTGGCTGTATAATCCGCGCGTTGACTCGCTGCATCAAAAGGTACACTAATCGCTGTATGGAAAGCAAACAAATTAGGCATCCGCTTCGTTCCGTTATTTCTTACTTTTAATTGTTGTTGCAGTCCATCTTGACTCAATGAGTAGCGAAGTGTCACCGTAAACGTAAACGGCAGATACTTATGGAAAGGATGTCCCTCTTTCACTTCCTGACTCAACAGAACATAGCTCTCTAGCTCGTTAACGCCATATCCCTCTACGTTCCATTCCACATCATGTAGAAAACCATGTAGATGATTTCCTGTTGCTGGTTCATTTACCGGAAGTTGATAGATTTCACCGTCCCAAGGAAAACGTCCATCCTCATACCGATTGGGCGGAGATAGAATTGGAATACCGTACACCGCAGGTGCAGCTCGGAATTCATCCATATTGTTCAGATCTGGCTCCCGCAAATAGCGATGCCCCTGCTCTGTATCCCGATAAGCTACAAGGTTCCCACCTACACTTGGGATAACTGCCGCTTCAAATTGATTAAAGCGAAGCCATACAGCGGGGATACCGCCAAATTGTTCTTCAACCGCTTGATTTTGATGTGTCATTATATGTACCTCCTGTGCATACTAAGGTTTATACTATACGGCTCGAATATATCATGACTGGGCACAAAATACCAATCTATGATATAGAACACATCCATTAATTAACGAACTATGACATAGAAAAAGACAGCAAGCATCCAGTGCCGCTGTCTTAACTCGGTTATGTTTTATAATCCTTATTGTTTGTATAGTTTAATCTACATATTTCCCATGATCCGGTACTGTCGTTTCTTCAAAATCATGATCTAGCTTACGCAGTGATTCACTTAACATCTCGCCAGTAAGACAATGCCCATGACCTGTAACGACGATGTTCGGATCGAGCTGTCGAAGCTGTTGAACGGATCGATGAGCTGCCTGCCAATCGGTCGTAAAATATGCCGGTGGTCCATGCAACTGTTTGTCCTGAAGCAGAACACTCCAGAGCGACTCTTGCTTCACAGAGATAATGGCATCTCCAGCAATAAGGATACGATCCTGATCCCGGAATAGTGAGATGTGCCCTGGTGTATGCCCTGGCGTGTGCACCCATTTCCATCCAGGAGCTCCTGGAACAGAATAATCATCCGGCAAACTGAAAATCCGATCATCCAGATTAATCGCCTCATTCGGGTAAGCAAAGGACAATCGGGCCATAATCCCACCACCAACAGTAGGATCAGCAGGCGGATAGTCTTTCAGGCCCGTCAAATAGGGGATTTCCTGCGAATGTGCATACACAGGTACGCCCCAAAACTGCTCAAGCTCAATGACGGTACCTACATGATCGAAATGCCCGTGGGTCAAAATGATGGCAGATGGCGGTCCGGTGAATCGCTCTGCTGCAACTTCAACAATATGATCAGTGAACTTCGCCATTCCCGTGTCCACAAGCACCCATTTTCTGCTTCCTGGCTCACCGATGAATATCACATTCACAAATAGTGTACGCATACTGAGGATATCGTGTGCGACTTCTTCAAGCCCCGTCATTCCTGATGTAATCAGATTGTCAGATGCCATTCACGGTTACCTCCCATTCAGGCGGATTGTCCCTCTATACTCGATTCTTCTGTCGTAGACTTCCCTTTTCTGGCATATCTATTCCATTATCAAAAAAAATAAAACGGTGTACACCCTTAAACAGGCATACACCGTCTAGTATAGTCAGTGCGATTCCATAATAGAACCAAAACATGTAATCACATAAGTTATTGCATTTAGGCAAGATAAGCATCCAGTGCAGCATCAAGCAACTGATTGTAGAGATCATCATCATTCTCTAGCAGCTCGTCCATCCGAAGCAATTCCTCTTCGTCCCCAGATAGCTCGGTGAAATGAAGACTATAATCCCAATCCTTTCCGTTTTTGCTCATAAAGGTAATCTCATACTGTGACTGGGTTCCTTCTGCCTTAAAAACTGTATTTCCCACATACAATTTCTCATCTTCACGGCGCATTTCAGCGCGAATTACTTCAATATTCACTCTCGTTCTCTCCTTTAATCTCTCATCTAGAACGGTTCTCCACATTTTATGGTAAACCTGGTTTGGTAATTATTATTGGTTAATTGTACAATATATATCGTAGCAACGTATACCTTATTCAATGAAGGAGCTTTTATTATCCTTACATACACATGATGAGGGCTGTATCAGCCAACGAGGGCTACGACAATTTATGATTATTGGAGGAGAATATAGCATGAATAATTTCGAAACAAACCTACAGCAGTATGCGGAACTGGCCGTAAAAGTTGGGGTCAACGTGCACCCTGGACAAACACTGGTTGTGAATGCACCAATCTCTGCAGCACATTTTGTTCGTCTCATCGTAAAAGCAGCGTATAATACAGGTGCCAAACTGGTCAAAGTGAATTGGAGCGATGAGGTTGTTACTCGTCTTCACTATGATCTGGCTCCAGAAGAGTCCTTCTCAATCGAGCCTAAGTGGTTCGCAGGCGAAATGACTGAGCTTGTAGAAGAAGGCGCAGCAGTACTTCATGTTATCGCCGAGAATCCTGATCTCTTGAATGGTGTCGCACAGGAGCGAATCATAACTAGCCAGAAAGTGCGTGCCAAAGCGCTTGAAAAATATCGTGCATTGCAAATGGCGGATAAGTTTAGCTGGTCGATCGTTGCTGTTCCATCACCTGAATGGGCTGCCAAAGTATTCCCGGATGTTCCGGAAGCACAACAAATGGATAAATTATGGGATGTTATCTTCAAAACGGTTCGCATTGGTGAGCAAGACGCCGTCGCTGAATGGAAAACGCATCTGTCCAACCTTGATTCCCGTGCGGATCTGCTTAATCAGAAGAAATATAAAAAGCTTCACTACACAGCTCCAGGCACAGACTTGACGATCGAACTTCCAGAAGGACATCTGTGGGTATCTGGTGGCAGCGTCAATGAACAAGGTCATGTGTTCGTTGCTAATATGCCTACGGAAGAGGTATTTACCGCACCTCTGAAATCAGGGGTTAATGGTACTGTTCGTAGCACCAAACCACTCAGCTATGGTGGGAACCTAATCGATGGCTTCTCCCTTACATTTGAAAATGGCCGAGTGGTAGATTATACCGCTGAACAGGGATATGATGCTCTCAAAAACTTGGTCGAAATGGATGAAGGTGCACACTATCTGGGCGAGGTTGCTCTCGTACCTCATCAATCACCGATCTCCGATACGAATATTTTGTTCTACAACACGCTGTTTGATGAAAATGCGTCTAACCACTTGGCGATCGGTAATGCCTATGCATTCTGTCTTGAAGGCGGAAAATCGATGTCCAAGCAAGAACTTATTGACGCTGGCTTGAACTCTAGCCTTACGCATGTGGACTTTATGATTGGATCAGGAGAAATGAATATTCACGGTGTAACTTCCGAAGGTACAGAAGAAGCCATCTTCCTAAACGGAAACTGGGCATTCTAAATCACTTCGAATTTCATGAGAGAGGATAACATTCCTCTCTCTTCCTTTGTTTATATCGATAAATTTAACATTGCATGCAAGGTTCGGCTAGAAAATGCTTGATAATGACTACGGTTAAAGTAAGGAGACAATTAGATGTTAACATTCGAACAAAAGCTGGATCGTTACGCGGAGCTCGCTGTCAAAGTAGGAGCAAACGTACAACCTGGACAAATTTTTGTGATCAGTGCCATGATAGATACAGTTGAATTTGTACGCCTGTTGGTACGCAAGGGGTATGAAGCGGGTGCCAAGAAAGTCATCGTAAAATTCAGTGACGAAACTGTGAATCGACTGCGTTTCGAGATGGCTCCGGAACAATCATTCCAAGATCCTCCGAAATGGCATGCTGCTGAGCTTGAAGAGCTTGCTGCAAACAACGCGGCATTCTTAACTGTGCTGTCATCAAGCCCTGACTTGTTGAAGGGAATTGATCCGGAACGTATTTCTACGCATCAACGAACATATGGTCAGGCACTTGCTAAATACCGTCAGTATCAGCAGGCAGATAAAATGAGTTGGACAGGTGTAGCCTGCCCTTCACCTGACTGGGCTGCCAAAGTATTCCCAGAACTTCCTGCCTCTGAACAGATGGAACAGCTGTGGGAAGCCATCTTCGCTGCCGTACGGGCAGATTTAGAAGATCCTATCCAAGCTTGGGATCAGCACATCGAGCGTTTAGAACACAAGGCCGTTGCACTTAATAACAAAAAGTATCGTGCACTGCACTTTATCTCACCTGGTACCGATCTAACCGTTGAGCTTCCAGAAGGACATATTTGGGCTCAGGCAGGAAGTGTGAATGAACAAGGTACTCCTTTTGTAGCTAATATCCCAACAGAAGAAGTGTTCACAGCTCCAGCAAAGCACGGCGTTAATGGTACAGTATCCAGCACGAAACCATTGAGTTATGGCGGAAGCATTATTGATCGTTTTACGCTGACGTTCGAGAATGGGCGGATTGTTGATTTTCATGCGGAGGAAGGACATGATACGCTTGAACGTCTGATTAATATGGACGAAGGCTCTCATTATTTGGGTGAAGTTGCTCTGGTACCTTACCACTCCCCTATCTCCGAAAGCGGCATTTTATATTACACAACACTCTATGATGAGAACGCATCCTGTCATCTTGCAATCGGTAGTTCATACGCCTTTAATATTGATGGTGGCAAAAAGATGTCCCCAGAAGAGCTTGCCGCACGTGGTATGAACACGAGTATCACTCATGTAGATTTCATGATGGGTTCGCCCGAGACAGATATCTACGGTATTACGACAAGTGGTGAACGTGAAGCGATCTTCCTGAAAGGTGACTGGGCGTTCTAATAGGACGCATGAATTCTAGCAACAGCATTTATATTTGAAACTACTATAAGAGACTGCCTAATTAACCATATTTATGGTTAGACGGGGCGGTCTTCTTTCTATTCAATTCGCTCTATATGTAAAACGATGATATTGTGAGACTTCCATATAATGCTGTAAAATGAAATGATACCAATGTTTGTGGATTCTTCACCAGAAAGGAGAACATCATGGCTAATCGGCTCCAATTACTCTTAGCCTCAGATTTCCATAATTTGAGCCCTGCACTTCAGGAAGAAGTGTATTATGAATATTATAATATGGTACATGGCCTCATCGTTTATATTATCAAAGAGCGAGCTGCTGCTGAAGACATCATTCAGGAAGCTTTTATCAAAATCATTAAAAACAAACCTCTTTTCGAGAGTGAAGTCAAACTAAGAGCATGGCTTAAAGTCGTAACACGAAATACAGCCATTAATTATTTGAGAAAAAATAAAAATAACCGTAACCAACTGGACACGGATAGTGTTTTTATAGATATGGAGACGATTAATCAGACTTCAGCTTCTGTCGAGACCACAGTTGAAACGCAAATGATGCAAGAATCTATAGAGTTTTACCTTAGCCAGCTCAAACCTGAATACCGAGTTCTGATCGAGATGCGGTGGAAAGACGGACTTTCTTATCGGGAGATGGCTGAGATTTTGGATACATCAGAAGAGATTGTTAAACAGCGGTTATTCCGTGCTCGGGGAAACATTAAGAAGCAACTACATAAGGAATGGGGTGGAAGCATTGAGCAAAGGCAAATTAGATAAGCATGATCAGGAGTCATACGAAGAGTTGGAAGATGACTTTTTTGATGATGCCTTCGAGTTAGTTTTTGATGAAGCATTCCATCGGGCAGCTTCTGCCTCCCCTACCCCGAGTCACGAACAAACCAAAAACATGCAGGAATCTTGGCTCAAGGTGCAAACCGAGATTAATAGAATAGGCAAACGTAGAAAACGTAAACAGACCTTCTGGTTATCTGGTGTTGTGGCAGCATCCGTTACCCTAGGTGCATTGCTGTTTAGTGTCCCTGCCGGCACACAAGCGGTATCTCCTTTTGTGCAAACGATAAAAGATTGGGGAAATGGGATGAAATCCATCGTCATCAAAGATGGTACGGAAAAAATGCTTGGTGCAGATCCTTCAACTGCTAAAACTCCACCTCCACCCAATCCAGGTATTGAGGATGCCCCAAAAGTTTTTTCAGAAGAGACTGTTGAACAAGCGTCTGAATTCGAAAGAGATTTCACACAGACACTAGTTCCTGTAAAAGTCACTGAGGAAGAAGCACGCTCAGGGTTTAATGGTGACTTCTTACTCTCCAAAGCAATCCCTGAGCGATTTAATAACATTAAGTTCGAGCTTATGCTTGATATAGATGGGGCTCGCCCTCTGGATAGTGACTTTGAATCAGACCAATTACGAGTTCTTTACACAATAGAAAGCACAAATGTACAGGATGAAATAATTCAATTTGATTTTATTTGGATTCATCCTGGTCAAGTGATTGAAAATCCTGTACTTCGTGAGACTACCACAGTCACTTTAAAAGACGGTAGCGATGCGTTTTTCTCAACAGGACCTACTTATAATACTTTTCAGTGGATGATGGGATCCACCAATGTTAGCATATACGGTACCGTTAGCAAAACGGAATTACTTGCAATTGCAAACGATCTACAGAAACAAAAGTTTCACTTTAACAATTAATGACTTCGCTAAAAGAGTATACTTGGTGATGTGTGCGTAGTTTTTTCTGCAGTTGAACCATCATTTGCAGTGTGAACACTCACAACTCGATAATAATAACCCGTTATAACTGTCCAACTGCTTTCTGCACTCAATGCAGAAATATTACTTTTCGTGACAGAATTCGAACGATAGGTGACCCATGCTGTTCCAGTCCAACGTTCGAGACGATAATCTACTTGAATATAGTTCATCTGACTGTAAGTGATCGTATTTATACTTACTTTTGCAGTGAGGCCTCCTCCTGGAATGACCGATCCATTTGCATAATAAATATTATCTAGTTGAGCATTACTCTGGATGCTTTGCACTTCTGGTGGAGGTGGTGTCAACGCTCCTGATTCGACGGTAGGACTTTTTGAGGCTGCTTGAATTTCACCGTTAGGTATGGCTAGGATCAAAGGTAAAGTTAATGCGACTGCTAGTGTCACTTTAGTGACATTCTTCATATTATTCTTCAACATTTAATTAACCCTCCAATTCAAAATTTTAGCTTTCCACAGTTGATATACGAAGTTTAATGGTGATTGGTTTCAAATAAAACCCTTTATTCCAATTATTTTTTAAAAGAATTTCGGGCTGATAATTAAATCAGCATTCTAATTACCATGCACTTTCATCTCTTAAAGAAAAACCGTACAGTGAATGACAACACTGTACGGTTTCTATTATTGTGGATAGATGACTTTTAATATAAATGCACACTGTTTCTAGAGCTTATATCAAGCCCCTTCTTCTTCCACTAACATCTCTAACTTAATCACATTTACACGGGAGATTCGTTTGTGCTCTGTCTCCTGGATTACGAAGAGATGTCCATCGTACTCTACCGATTGTCCCACCTCAGGCGGAATGGTTTCGACTCTGGAGTATAGCCATCCACCAATCGTGTCATAATCCGATCGATCCATCTCTAATCCGAAACGCTCACTTACTTCTTCAATCAGCATAAGCCCATCAATCGAGTATTCCATTTCATCCACTTGCTCAATCGCAGGACGTTCCTGATCGAATTCGTCCTGAATCTCACCAACGATCTCTTCCATAATATCCTCAAGCGTTACAAGTCCTGAGGTTCCTCCATACTCATCAATCAGAATCGCAATTTGTGTCTTACCGCGCTGCATGCGTTTGAGCAAGTCACTGATTGGTGTTGAATCGGGAACGGCAAGAATTGGACGAATGACTGAGATCGTATCGGTTAATTGAGATTTCATCAGATCTTTAATGTGAATAAAACCGATGATATGATCCTTGTCACCGTTATATACCGGATAACGGGTTCTCATGCTTTCACTGGCGATCTCCAGATTCTCCAGCATCGACTGATTGGCGTTCAGACAGATCATTTCCGTCCGCGGAATCATAATTTCACGGGCGGTCGTTGCCGTAAAATCAAATATATTATCAACAAGCGCCAATTCAGTATTGTCAATTAAACCGCTCTTATTGCTTTCTTTCATTAGAATGCGTATTTCATCTTCGCTATGCGCTTCATCCAGTTCGGAGGCCGGTGCCATCCGGAACATACGCAAAAGGCTGTTCGCCATTCCATTTAAAGCCCATATAAAGGGATACATTAATTTGTAGAAAAACGTAAGCAGTGCCGCAGACCATAACGTGACCGTCTCCGATTTACGGATTGCTATCGTTTTGGGAGCAAGTTCCCCGAGTACAATATGCAAAATCGTAATAATAACAAAAGCAATGGCAATCGAAACGCCATGCACATAAACAGGACCTAATCCTAATGCTGTAAACATTGGCTCAAGCAAGTGAGCGATTGCCGGTTCTCCCAGCCACCCAAGTCCCAGTGAAGCTAGCGTTATCCCTAACTGACACGCAGATAGATAAGCATCTAGATTACGTACAATGTTGGAAGCATAAATTGCATTTTTATTGCCTGATTCCACCAAAGCTTCGATGCGGCTACCGCGAACTTTTACCATCGCGAATTCTGCCGACACGAAGAAACCATTCATCAATACAAGTAAACCGATTAATACTAAGTTTAAAATACTCGGTAAGGGGTCACTCAAATGTTCATCCTATTCGCCGTTATTCTTCGGCAAATAGGTCCACCTCCTTCGAAAATGTAGGATATTAGCCATTCTGCCGCTCATATGCAATTTCAACTTCCCAATACTTCCACCTCCGCCCTTATTGTGTCGAATAACAAGGATATGCTTCTTTTATTATATAACTCTAAACTACACAGTCAATCCGTGTCCTATGACACTGAAATGACGTAAACTAGCTTTTTCTTTTACAAATAACATGAAAACGCCATTTCTTTAACATATTTGATTAGAACGAACAGGCAGACCTTCAATATAGACAATCATGAGATGGACGCCACAGTTCTTATAAATAAAGAAGTATCCCGATCATGGTTAACATGATGGATACTCCTTAATTTATTTGAGCATTCTAGCACTATTTTGCGTTGGGTTGATGTTCGCATTCAACTTCAATCATTCTAATACAATTACACTCTTGGAATTAACATCCCAGCGCCAGCGCGGCTGCTTGCCTTCCTCGTTCCTTAACCCGCCGAACCAAGCTTCTTTTCTTCGAAGGCTTGCCCAATCCACTTCCTCATCTAACACCTGCATTCCGAGGGGAGTCAAAGAGAGAACTGCACCCCGGAACTCATCATTATGCTGTTGAAAATCAGGAAAGCTCGTTGGATCCGTTAGCGAAAGTAAAGCATATGGCTCAGATGACATTCTGCGTAGATGAGCCCAATACTCCAAATCACCCATCCCAAGCCAATGAAGCTGGTCACCAACATGCTTGAATAGTGGATAAGGATGGCCGATCCCCTCTCTGATCGCCTCTAAGGTAGTCTGTTCGATGATCCCCAATCCATTCTTGATCGAAGGCAGTCGGGACAGATGCGCCTGAAATGCAGTATGTGCAAAGGGATAAGCAGATGTGTCTTTGGTTAAGAACTCGATATGATCCTGGATGTTCGGTGAGGTGTACGCTTCCCAGAACAAACGGCCAGCTTCCATTTCCTCAGTCCCTATGACATGCCATGTTCCGGATAAGCGGCCAATTTGTTTGGGTGTGAGCTGTCCAAGCCCTCTGAAATGTTCAATCTCGGGATGAGAATCAATGCATAACAGATGCAGGGTAGTGTCTCCTAGCGATTGTCCTTCGAAAAAGTAAAGCAGGTAAGATAACATCGTTTGATCATACAGGTCATACTCAAACCACAAAACAATCTCCTTTTCGTTATGCAAAGATTGAAGCTTCCGTTCCAGCTCGGCAATCTGTAAATATACGGGCTGGGGGATACCTAGTTCACGTTCTAGATAGGCTGCACGTCTACTCCTTTCCTTCGGCTCCGTCATGTCTCTAGAGACAGGCCCAAATGGGTATAACTCTCTCCAGACGAGAACGTCCCCCTGAATTCCACTTTGCCTGATGCGATCTGCTGCATGGTCGCCATTTGTAATATGAAGCATGCCTTCTCCTCCTTCGTAGAGATTGGTAAATACAGAAGTTACGTCTGCCACAGGGATGTAGCGTCTAAGCTTTTTACGGGCATCAAACAATCTTTTTTTCAACGCCGAGATAGATACATTCAAAAAGTCCGAAATTTCGTTCAAAGAGTACCCTTTGAAATAAAACATATCTACAACAAGCTGCATCGATGAGGGTAAACTCCCAATTAAATCATACAACATACGATTTTGTTCCTTCAGCAACATTAGCTGTTCGGGATCGTTCGTCTGATCTTCTTTGTGTATATGCGAGAGCTCCTCTACAGGAATGGTGGCATGCCGTTTACGTCGCAACCAGCGGTAACATTGTCTCTCTACAATCACTTTGAACCAACCAGGAAACGCCTCAGGCTTGTCCAAACGAGTCAAATTCGAGAACGCCTCGGTGAAAGCTTCCTGTACGACATCTTCAGCCCAAAATTCGTCCTTAAGTATATGGAGCGCTACCGTATGAGCCATCCCCCGGAATTGCTTAACCAGATGCTCGTACGCATCAGGCTCACCGCGCACAGCACCTTCAATCCATGATTTCACTGCTAATCAGTTCCTTCCTTATGTCGAACGTATTGAATCTTCTATCTGTCAGTCTCAAACATGATGCATCTTCCGTTCCAATGCTCATGTCTTATCTATAAGTGCCACAACTTGATCGTAAGGTTACTTCATTGAATTAAATTTTTCAAACCTGTAGTAGATGAGACATTCGAGTTGAAAGTAACGCTTTAATCCTTTTATCCGATTCTAAGTATAGATCAATAAAACGAGGTAGAGCTATGTCTGAGTTTAAACTGGAGCGTTTCTTAGAACGCCGAAGCGAGAGATTTAAGACATGCAATAAATAAAAGGCTGCTTCTGAATGTGAATTCACGCTACACTCAGAAGCAGCCTATGGAGAACTATGTTCTAGGTATGTTACTTATCGTCCTATAGGTTAAGGACTAACGTCTGCTCGGTGCTTGCGGATAGTTACCAATTACACCTGGATATTGGTACAACAGCGGCTCATCAAATGTTGCGTAGTCGAAGTTAACCATCAGCAACATAATACGTCTGCCTGTTTTTGGATCACTAATGATAATATGGTCACGACCTGCTGCTTCAATAATACCTTGGAAGATCCGTGCATTCCATTCTTTGTTTCCTTCATACGTCATATAGAATGTACCGAATTTACCCAGATTAAGGCGCAGGATATTCTCGATGTAAGATTGTTCAAACTGTGGCGCTGTTGTTGTTATAACGGTTCCTGTAGGCGTCATTGGACTGCCACTGGACACGAGCGGAGGAACAGTTGTGGAGCTTGGCGACACCATTCCAGGTGTTGGAGACATAGAAGGTGCACCGTTACCGATTTTGTAAGATGTTCCTTGTACTTGCGAATTCGCTTGTTGACCCAATACCTGTGTTGGTTGATAAGGCTGATTAATCATTGATGATTCCTCCCAAAAATTGTTATTAATAGACACTCGGACAGTCTTCCCCTGTAGGACTAAAGAAACAATGTGCTTTGAAACGGCCGGTATTTTGCTGGTCATACCACGTTGGCGGGCAATCGCCTACAGGACGGAAAAACCATAGCGAATTGCTGGCTGGCCAAATGCGCTCCCCGTTAATTACGCGCTGGGCTAGTCGAATCTCGGATTGTCTGGCTCGCTGATAAAAATATCCCTTCTGCGTAGACTCGAATCCACCGGGGTTCTGGAACACCATGCGATTGATATCCCGGATATCCCGAAAATCCAAGCAATCCACCAGAACTCGGTTTACGCCAACGTTACCGACTAACAGCATGCCTTGCTCGCCGTCGCCCTCAGCCTCTGCTCTCAACAGCCTTGCAAGCAGCTTGACATCTTCTGAGTTGGCTTTGATTACAGCCATGTTCTGCTTCCTCCTCTGCATCAGCTCTTCATCACCGTATATCGTATTGTGCAGGAGCCTATTCGGTGACAAGATGATATCGGATTTTCACAAAAAAAGCCCGGAACCTCAGCAAGTGTGAGATTCCAGGAGATCAAATTTCCTATATAACTCGCCTATTTAAGGCTTGGCTTCTACCCAATAATCATATGCATGTACAATATTACCTTGATAAGCTTGGAAGTCAGACAGAAGGTTAGGTAATAAAGCTAATTGACGTTCCATCTCTGATGCGCCTGCCTCATAAAAGGAAATGTGCTTGCCTTCAAAATTCTCCTTCATTTCGACCGAAATCATTAACGGTTTGCCTAATCGATCAGCGATCTCCATCTCCTGGCTAACAACAGCCGCTATGCCGTTGGAGCCTTCGGCTGAATTACGGAATGCCATAAGTGACACATGATCTAATGTGTCAATCATAAACTCACTGACCGAGACGTCCTTACCTGGCAGTGGAAATGTATCAAGCCAGATAGCCAAATCTGCACTTGTTTCCAAATCGCCATGTCTTTTCGTTTCTTCGTGGAAATAAGCAATATT
The DNA here is from genome assembly GCF_001426865.1 of Paenibacillus sp. Root52. Taxonomy (GTDB): domain Bacteria; phylum Bacillota; class Bacilli; order Paenibacillales; family Paenibacillaceae; genus Paenibacillus. The sequence goes on from NZ_LMFO01000001.1 coordinate 816,060, forward strand.
GGCTGCCCACTCGCTTAACAGCGTATCCCGATCTGATTGCCATTCAGGCAAGGTGTAAGGCTCAATGTCGAGATGAATCCCCTTAAACTGTTCATCAGCTTCAACTTCAGCGTTATAATTCGTTACATAATCAATTAAACGTTGAATACGTGGGCGATTCTCGGCTTTCCCCCAGATCGGATGACCGCCCATAGCATGAATCTCGATCCCTTGTGCCGCAGCACGCTTCACAAATGATCGGTAGCTAGAGTACGGCTGCTCCAGGTCAAGGCGTACATACAAGAAGTTAATATTTTTTTCTCTAGCAAATTCGAGAATATGCTCCCCACCATCGTTAGTTACCTGAGAAGCCTCCCAGATGTAAGTTCCACGGATTTCGGGTGGACTCACTGGATTCTCTGGAGCAGGTGCCGGTTCATCTTCTGGAGCTAACTGGCTCCAGTACACAATATCATGCACTGCTGCTCCAGCATAAGACGTGTGGTCACGGAACGAATCTGCTACTTCACTCAATACAGCTTCAAGCTCGGCTGTTCCTTTATCTGCAAATGTGGTGAACTCTTCACCAGGCATTGGTTTGGTGTTCACCCCAACAGTTACAGATACGCCTTGGGCATCTGCCTCGTTCATATCCTTTTCAATTAAGCGAATAATTCCGTTATTGCCTTGAGCAGTATCACGGTATACGAGCAAAGTAATATGATCAAACCGCTCAATGAACCAGTGCGATAACGTTTCGTTATCTGCATCTTGGGTTGTTCTTTTCCCTGTTACTGTATAAGAATTGAGCCAAAATGGTAAATCGACATTCACCTGAACGTTTCCAGTCTGTTCTACCTGTTTCTGTAACAAGGTCATATTATTCATCCAAGATTGCACTAATGCTGACGCATCCGTATTCCACGCTGGTAGAACATAAGGCTTAACATCTAGATGAATCGCGTCAAACCTTTCTGCAGCTTCCACCGCTAGATTATACTCACTCACCCATGAAGCCAATCGAAGCATAGGACCTTCACGACCTTCGATCGCCCAAGATGGGTCGCCTCCGAGAGCTTCCACGGTAATGCCCGCCTCAGTCGCTTTGGCAATGAATTCACGATATATCTCAGTTGAAAGGTTCATATTCACATTTACATAGAGTCTGTTAATCTTATGTTTAGCTGCATTCGCAAGCAGCTCATCTCCTCCGTCACGGATCGAATTCGCCTGCCACACCCAGGCAGCTCTAACATCAGGACTAGCCTCAGCAGTCGATTCAAAGCCAGTCATTATGATCCCTCCAATCAGCAGTAAGAGCCAAAGTAGCCTCCGGGATGATTTCCCGAACATAAACTCCCTCCATTCGTAGATTGTTATAAAATCACATTCATTATAGCAACCGAGTTATTAAAATCAAATAAGCCCAAGTGCTTAACTTGGGCTTAAGTGTGCTATATCGTGACGTGGACGTACCCGATTGAATAAATCCCGGTTTTAGTCCTCATATATCATTTTTCGAGTCATACCTCCGTCAATAATCAGGTTGGTCCCTGTGACAAAGGTATTGCTCGGATCCGACAAATATAAACATGCCCGGGAGATATCCGAAGGAATGCCCACACGTCCAGCAGGATGCTGCTCATGATCCGCTTTTTTCAATTCATCAACGTTTCCTGTTTCAATCCACCCTGGACTGATACAATTGACCCGAATATGATCTTTACCAAGTGAGACTGCCATAGCATGTGTAAGAGCGACGATGGCTCCTTTGGATGCTGCATAAGCTTCCGTCTCAGGCTCAGACATCGATGCTCTTGTCGATGCCATATTGATGATGGCACCTCCATGTTCATTATTCTTCATATGCTTCGCCGCTTCACGGCTAGCAAGAAAGGTGCTTCTTACATTGGTATTAAGCACATCGTCCCATTCATCTACCGTGAGTTCGTAAGGAGATTTCCATCTAGCGACGCCTGCATTATTAATCAATATATTAATTTGATCGTACTCCTCAAGCGTTGTGTTGATCAGGTTCGTAATTTCTTCCTCTTTCCGGACATCACACTGAACAAAGATGGCTTCGCCCCCTTCATTGCGTATGGAAGCCGCTGCTGCTGCGCCCTCTGCTTCCTGGTAGTCCGCTAATACCACTTTTGCGCCTGCAACAGCGTAAGCCTCAGCCACACTCCGGCCAATCCCCTGAGCAGCTCCTGTCACAACGACGACTTGATCTGTGAATGACATAACTATTCCTCCTCTATAATCTATGAATTAGGATGACCCTTATCTGACAAACCTATGTCGAATGAAGGCATCAGTGATTAGGAAAAAGAATCTCTTTTATATATAAAAACACGTTTACCCTGTTAAGAAACGCTTGTCCACCAAAAAGACATTAAAAAAAGCTTACGCCGTGATGGCGCAAGCCAGTCGAATTATCCGTGCACACGCTCTGTATACCGTCGATTGTTACGCTCAAAGCCTACATAACGTGTGCCCTTGAAGGAAAGACGCCCCTCATCCCCCTCCGAGCATAGACCGTACTCTTCTCCCCTCACTTTGAACTCGAGACGATCCCCGCTCTCCACTTCAAAAGTGACGTAAAATAATGTACGGGCTGAACTGCCAGATTCAGCGTGCGACTGACTAACCTGCATTCTCCTGCCTGTAATTCGTGAAGGGACCGTAAGTAAGGGTTCGGTATTATTACGTCCCCATCTCCACACTTCTTTGCCCACGGATAACAATACGATACCTATAATCAGTACAAACACAATTGGAAAGACCGTTCCAAACAAATCAAACATCCATGATGATTCAATGCCCATGTCTCTCCCTCCGTTCATATACATTGACCTAGGAAAGCCGAAGTCTTGACCTGTTTCAGTAATGTATATGCGGCCAGGCATAAAACTTGTTCATTGGATTAAATATTTGAGTAACTAAAACGAAAGAGCCGAAAAATGAACATAAACGTTCATCTTTCGGCGGAACTAGCAGTCTGATATCGAGGATTAACTTCTCTTTCATATGTTCACCTCTAGTTGTTGTATGATGTGTTAGGTTTTTCACTTATTGAATAGCTTCTAATTCTTAATGGGTCCACCGAGGTAGTCACTTTTGCCTTCCCAAGCATTTATTAAATGTGTCCACCATTCAAGTGACACTGATCCAAGATGTGTCTCAAATGCTGACAATGTCAACTTCTCATCGCGTAGAATATGATTCTGAATATCCTCCAAAAGACCTACGGATGCTAACGCTCTAACCTCATGGTTTCCTTCAGTATGTAGAAGTTCAATCGTTTCGAATAGCTTATCAAATTCATCGGTTTGATTGTTCTTATACATAGCAACAATATGTTCAGCCAAATCAGACATTTCCATATAAAGTAGCCTTTCTTCGCCTTCTTCGTAATTTTCTTTTATATAATTCTCTGATCGTTCCTTATAAGAAGGGCAACTATCAATTAACAGGTTCATAACCATATCTAGTACAATCATTTACTTCTCCTTCTCTACTTGGGCTTAACGACGATATACGAATTTTGGCAAAAAGGAAGCCAGGTTCTCCATAAGCCATCCAGCTCACGAATTGCAACTTTTCTATTATAATGCGCTTCGTTACAGTTAATGGTATGACTTAATGAATCTACTAAATAAAAATGCGTTTCATCATAACCTACAACTGGAACAAAATGCAGATATCGTTGCTTCGGGTTCACTCGGATGAACATAATCACAGGGTTACCTAGACTTATTTGCTTCTTTAGCGTGTTAACATCTCCCCGAAGGTAGGATGCATCATACCCTAATCTTTTGAAAAAGACAATGATCCCCTTAGGACTAATGGTTCCATCCAACAATTTTCTCGGATACTTCTCATATAATTTCTGACCATCGGCTTCGACCCCAAAGTGTCGCAGAACAAAGGCACTAGAAAATGCTGCACATTCATAATGGTCTTGCATAGGCATCTCGTTGTTAGATTCGATAAAATAAGCGTTCGGGACTGCCTGAGTATCAATCTGATCTTTCCTCGGAAACTTATAATAATACCAAATCACGACAAGTACAATGATGAGTCCAAGTGACATAGGTGTATCTCCTTATAAGTACGATTGATTTATGCGCAATAAAATCTCCGGTTATTATATCGTACAATTTCACGTTCTTTTTCTAAGAATTATCCAGTGTTCGTTTCATCTCGCTATGAAACTCATCTTGTCATCTTCTTAAAGTCTTTTTTAATCAAAGCATAGATGACGTTATCTACAAATCGGTTCTTCCAGTAGTAATTATCCTTCAGTAAACCCTCTGCTTGGAAGCCTACCTTCTCAAGCACCCTTCTTGAGCCTACATTCTCAGGTTCAACAAAGGCTTCAATTCGGTTTAATTCAAGCGTATCGAACCCATACTCCATGATCTTCTCTAAGACCTCTGTCATAACCCCTTGGCGCCAGAATTGTGGCGTGAGCTCATACCCGATTGCAACCTTATGATGATTCTTCGCCCAACCGTGAAACCCACATGTCCCCACCACTCGGTTGTCAGACTTCAGAGCGATCCCCCAGCGAATAGCCTGTTTGTTCTCGAACCTCTGATGCCAGGTTTGAATGAGTTGCTCTGCTTGTTCAATATTCGCAAAGCTCTCCACGTCGTAGTATTTCGTAACCTCATCCAGCGAAAAGGTCTGAAATATATCTTTCGCATCGTCATGTGTGATCTGTCTTAGGATAAATCGTTCTGTTTCTAATTCAGGAAACGTAGACATAAGCTCTGATCGCGCTTGAATTAGCCATGGATGTATCAATTTTAGCTTGGAACGATTCTCCCATACCTGATTCAGATATATCAGAATGCCTTCATTTAATTTCATTTCATCTACTTTGTGTCTAGCATCAAGTAAGTATTGATGATCCCCTGGAAGTTTCCAAGAAATTTTGTCTGAAATGAAGAGAACCTTGTCCATGAGAGAAGCTTCTGCTTTCAAAGTTGTATGACATTCGATTGCGTCTAATATCTCTTGATCGGTAATGTTGAAGATTTCCCTCGCCATAGCTTTGGACAGTTTCTGATGTACGATGCGACCATAGGTGTACTCTTCATCCATGATTTCAATAGAGAGTTTCTTCGCTAAATCCAACATTTCAGCAACAGGAACAACATTGCTAATATCGTGAAGTAATGCAGCCTGTTCCGCCTTTACAGGATCAGCTCCATAAAGCGTAGCGACACGTTTGGCTTCTGAAGCAACCGAGAGTGTATGTCCCAGAGTTTCATCATCTTCATACGCTGCAAAAAAAGCTTCGATGTCTTTCTTGAGATCACCTGAAAATTGTATATCCTTTAGGTATGTTTGGAGAGCTTCATTCATATCGAGAACCACCTTTACTATGATCTTGGCTATTTCTCTTATCCTTTTATCATGTTCTTAAAAGGCTAGTATCTTCTTCTTTCAAATCAACAAAAATAGGTCTTTGTACAATATTAATGTCGTCTAGGACAATGCCTTCAATGCTCTTAAACATAAGCTGTAAGGATTCATTTTGTGGATCTCTATATGTGAGATTAATGCCATCCTCAGCGAGTTTGCCTTCTAAGTCAGCTTCTACGTTAAACAAAAACATAACAAATACAACTTTATTACCGTCAGGATATGTATACTTCATTCGTTCGCCGGTATAAATTGCATGTAAATGATATTGCTTAACCGTAAGACCTGTCTCTTCTTTTACTTCTCTAATCATGGTCTCTTCAATAGTCTCACCGGCTTCCATTCCGCCACCAGGCAATCCCCAATCACCATAATCTGATCGTCTCTGTAATAGTATTCTTCCACAATCGTCTTGGATAATGGCTCCACCTGTAACAATAATATTTCTACCCATCGTTTCAGTCCTATTCATGGTTAGGATATGTGCAATACGTACTTCACTTGCGTTTTATTTTGTCCCTGAATCGTTTCAGTCTTTTCTGCAACTACTACAAAGTCTCTCTTCTCATAGAAGGCTCTGCCTACCTGATTTTCTTTGCCTACCCATGCAAATAATTGATGAATAGGTTGTAGAATTTGAATGTACTCTTGAATAAAACCATTACCAATGCCCATTTTGTGAAACTCAGGTCTTACATAAATTCGTAACAATTCATACTCCTCTTCAGACACTTGTCTGGTCTGAGCGTAACCAACAGCTTTCTCATTACATTCTGCAATTAAGAAACTTCGCTTCGCACTCTGAAGATCTCTCTCAATAGATAAACGTAAATTTTCACTGGAATACGCTCTACTGATAAAATCACGAATGTACTCCTCAGTGTAGATCTCACCATAAGTATACGTCCATGTCTCGTGCGCTATCGATTGAATGTAAGGGATATCCTCATTTGCAGCAAACCTGATTTTAACCATGTAGCCACCCTCTCCCCAAACTATGAATTTTAGGAACACTCAAACACATGAAAAGAAGTACCTTCCCCATAGCCATCCTTCACCTCATGTAACTGGATATGTTGAAAACCGTTGGCTTTAAGGATTTGCTCAAACTCTTCCATATCATAAAGGCGAACAGGAAAATCCATAATCTCGGTTTTCTCGATGATTTGATCTTTAATCAGTTGGTACTTTAACCTCGTGATAAGTGTTGACTTCTCCTGGTCGTAATGAACTTTTTTATATAAAACAATCGTCTCATCGTTCAATTTCTTTTGGCTCTCTTCTCTCCAGTCTGCAATCTCTTCAATCTCGTTACCTTTTAACATAATCGTTAATAGGAGACGTCCATCTTCCTTTAGTGCGCCTCGCAAATTCGCTAAACTTGGATGAATCAGTTCCGTTGGCAATAATGAGAAAGAACCAAATGGAATCATAATTAGATCGTACAGATCAGCTGCAACAAACTCTTCGATCTTATGGAAATAGACCTGAGGTGTTAAGTTTAATGCATTACCTTTTTCCCTACATACCTTAAGCATATCCTCTGAAATATCAAACCCCTCAATGTTAATGCCACGTTGCATAAAAGGAATCAGCATTCTCCCATTTCCGCACATGGGTTCAAGTACACGAATATCTTCTCGATCAGCAAAAGAAAGGTAGAAATCAAGCTCTTTGCCTTCTGCGATCGATTTATCCACTTCATACATTCTAGTGCATAGTTCTCCGTAATAACTCATTCTCTATTTTGCTCCTTTGCATGAGGTAAACACCTAGCATATCTGTCTTTTATAGTTTTCTTGCCTTGATTACAAAGGTGACTGGAAACATCTTTGCTCTTTTTGCGAGATTATTCTCTTCAGCGTGCTGTTGAAGGATTTCTTGATCCGTTTCTTCGATCATTTGCTCAATGACAAACCCTGCTGTAGCCAGCGCATTGATGTAAGTGGAAAGCGTGCGATCAGATAAGGTTAATTCGCCTTGAACATCATCGGGATTGACCAAATACCAGGATTCATCATGATAGGGCTTGTTCAATACGAATCTATCATTTTCTTGCACTATACATCTATGTATAGGGTGAGACCAACTAAAAATGAATACTCCGTCTTTTCTTAAATACGAGGCGATTCTCTTGAAGGTAGCTTCAAGGTCGGTTGTCCAGCCTATTGCATAGATCGAATAAACGATGTCAAAATAGTCGATAGGTACGCCACATTCTTCTTCCATCGGAGAACAGATTAATGTTGCTGAAAGACCACATGCTGTTAGATGCTGCTCCGCCTTTTCAATTTGATTCTTAGAAATATCCATTCCCCATAGCTCAGCCGCTTGGCGCTCTCCGTGGTACTGCAAAGATTGGCCATTGCCACAGCCTATTTCTAACAGCTTTTTGCCAGAGACATCTCCGAATAGCTGATGTTTTTCTTCCGATACAAATGCTCCATATAGCGGAAGTACGATTGCTTTTAAAAAATCATTTGCTTGGGTATCCCAATATAAGGTGTTCGTTTGGTGTACACTCTGCTTATTCAACCTATTGTCCCCCCGTTTTTCTAGAAAAGAATGCTCATCTGACTGTACTCTTTCATACATATGATGCTTCAAAATTTGCTTCATTTCTTTATTTTTATGAATTAGATAATCGCAATTCTTCAAGCTGTTTCGCTTTCACAAACGCTTTCTCCAAAAATGCTCTAATGGACAACTCTTCATAATCCCAGTTCATAGGCTCTAATGCAGTTGCACCCGTATAACCTGTACCTGCAATTTGATTCATGGTTGTAGACCAATCAATGGATCCATCGAAAGGCAGCCCATGTTGTTCCCAACTTCCATTGTCATCATGTAAATGCACTGCCATTAATCTAGAACCATACATAGATAACAAATCTTTGCTAGGATAATAGCGATAGTGGTGTCCACAGTCATAACAGAAGCCGATCCGCTTGGAATCCACTTGATCAAGTACCTGCGACAAATTAGTAAAGTTTCTTAAATTCTCAAACGCCACATTTACATTAAATTGCTCCGCTTGTTCTGTTATTCTCTTCACTCTCTCTACTCCCAATGTATTGTACGGATGATCTTCACTCGGAAGATGTACAACCATTGTTGGAATCTCATACGCGTTGCAGTCCACGATACACTGCAAGTATCTATTGGTAACGCTTTCGCCATTCAAATTATCAGTCCAAAGATCATGTTCATTATGGATTGGCGCGTGGATATTTTCTATAATAAGTCCTGCTTCTCTTGCAAGCTGCGGCCCGCTCCAGTAGTCCCCTCGACCAAAATGTTCACTCCACCATAATAGAACACCATCGAATCCAGCTTCTTTAATTAACTCATAACGTTCCTTCATCGATACTTCATAACCAAACCAATCATAGATCGTTACCATACATCTCTTCCTCTCTTCAATTGAATTGTTGCTGTCAGTTATAGTTAAAGTATAGGATCGTATATGCCATTAAAACTGTATAGATATTCATTATCGATTCGGATATAACCTAAAATACAATGACTTCTGCTCCTCCTCACTATGTCAGAGCAGTTCTCGTTATCCTTGTTCCCCTCGGCGACTAGTATAGTGTCATCGTCAAGTTCAAGCACAATCCCTACATGATCATGCGAGTCGTCAGATAACAGTTTCTCATATATAACGATATCCCCACGTTCAGGTTTAAAACCGTACTCTTTATCATGGTGAAAAAAACCTGTTTCAGGTAGCTGTGACCATTCCAACATTGCACCAACTCCAGCTAAACGATATTTTCCACTGGGGTAACGGATAGGTAGTACAATCCCTGCTAACATACAGCAATGATATACAAACGCCGCACACCAATTGCCTTGTAAAACTTTATGTATATCTTGATCGGGCCAATACTGACAAATATCACGATAGCGTTGATCCCCCGAGATGCCAACAATAACTTGTCCTGCTAACTCTTCCGCTATATTGACTAACCCTTGACGTTTATCAATGATATTGCTGTGAATACAGCTATCCGTAGCAGTTATCTCATCTATGCCTATATGATTGATTGAAATGGATAGTTCATTAAGCGTATTTACTAGCCTAAGTGCAGATGACGGCGATACAGATTGGTCAATATGTTGGACATACTGATGAAAGATAACAGAATCTTTGATGATTTCATCATAAGGGTCATGAACCTGCATGAGGTGATCTTGGTAGAATATCGCTCGTAGAATGCTGCGCTGCTCTTCCTTAGAGAAGATCCGCAAGTCTCTTAATATAGGTCTTACAGTCTCAGCACTATTCACGCCAGGGTAATGAGCAATTCTCGTTTTGTAATAATAAAATTGGTGGAGCAACCCTGCGATTGCACTAATCTCAGGCTCTAGTCCTCTCTTTAGTGCAAGAATCGACGCATATGACGACACTCCATAAAGGTGTACCGAAGCTTGATGTCGTTGAACAGGACTATTCATATTGAATATCATTTCATTCACAAGTGTACGGATGTGATCCATCCGTGATGTTACGATCTCCATAAATCATCCCATCCTATTCACTCTACTGTAACGGCATAAATGCTACTTTCCATATGTTGTTCTCATCTTTAATCATTTGAAAAAATGATTTTGCTCCTGCTTCTTTCTCATATTCTATATATCCTTCGTGTTCACCTTGCTCGTAAAATTCACCTTGTTCGATATTTCTGAAATTAGCTGTAATCTGTTCTTTGTTACCTTGATCCTTTTCGGGGATCTGTTGATCTTCCAATCTCGACCAAGCCACATTAGCTCAGTAATTTTTTCATATCTATCCTGGTATACGTCTTTTCGTAGCTAGTACCATCTTCGTTGAAATAAATAGCTTCTTTGGAGTACGGTGCTGAAATAGCATGATATCCGTGATGAGTAATAAGTTTAATCATCTTGGGATTTTCAATAGGATCAACACTCACGTACATTTCTGTACAACCTCGCTGCTTCGCAAGACGTTCTCTATACGTTATCAACGCTGATCCTATGCCGTTCCCGCGATACGCCTCTTTAACATATAGATCACTTAATTTCGGAGCCGATTCGCCTCTTAATTTTAGAACACCGAATCCTAATATGATATGATCTGTTGCAGCAACGACTAGTATTGCCTCTTGTTTCTCTTGCTGTGTAAAATATCTCGTGAAAAGCCCTTTATTGTTCCGAATAGAGCAAAGTCCATCCATATCGTTCACAGTAGCATTCCTTACAATGTATTGCATCATGACACTCCCTACATTTCCATTCCTGCTTATTTAATTATATTGACATCCTATGCGCAAAATGGGGTTATTTACAATTCCGAAACGACACCTATCCTAAGTTATCTACCATGAATTCTTCCCGTAAATAGAATATTAGAAGAAGTTATATAGACCGTCTTCAAAGTAGTCATACTCTTCATCCGTTAATCTTAGCTTGCCATATGCGTTATAAAATACTTCCTTATCTCTCTCATCTTCGAAAGCGTTATGTTTCGGTCTAATCGCTAATGCAACATCATATCTAGGATCGCCGTAAGCAGCGCCTGACCAGTCAATTACACCGACAATATTACCATCATGAACTAACACATTGTCTATCGTAAAATCACCATGAATTAACGTATTTGTTATTGGTGCTGGCCTTATTTCTTGGATCCGTTTGAGAAGAGCATCTGTACCGTCAACTACAAAATTCTGTAGATTATAATTAGCTTTAGATAACATGTGATCTAACCAAGTCGTATCACTCTTCATATATGCCGTAGGACATGAGCTTTCATGAATCTGCTTGAGACAACGCGCAAAGTTACCTATCGCTCTTTCTTTATCTTTGGGATCAGGTTCTTTAGATAGAAATTCCCTGAGCGTTATCCCCTCTATGTGATCCATTAGTAGCCATTTCTTTTGATTCTGCCTATGTATTGAATACGCTTTCGGGATAGGTAACCCTAACAGGCGGAGATGTTGAAGTGCTTCATACTCTTCAGATAACGACTCATTGTAGAGGAGGCTTTCTGTTTTTTTGACGATGTACTTCTTATCTGGGGTATGCAAAATAGCTACGATCGAAGTATGCCCTTGCTTATTGGGAAAGGTAATGTTCTTAACTTCACCAACCTGCTGAATGATCTCTTTTGGAATATCCTGGATATTCATCCTTACACCCTTTCGATAAAATCCCTTTGGTTTGAGCCCGATCAACATGTCAATTTCAATACTCCCCGTTGTACTCAGCAAAGCTAGTTTGTTTAAAAAGTCTAATATGATACGGAGTGCATACCTCCTTGAACGTTGGACTTAGGTCCTCAATGATACTAAGTGCTGCATCTACATAATCCTCCGAAATGAACACTTCTTCATCTAGGAATCCGCTTAACAACGCTGAATCCCCTTTATTTTTCAAGCAAAGAAAGCCGTACCCAGGATCAACAATAACCAAATTCATCATTTCATGCTCATCCTGTTCTTTATTTTTGTCGTAGAATCGTACAGTAAAGTCATCATCTTTATGATATATCTCTACATCACAGGAAAAATTCTTGTAGCTGAACTTCATGATTTCACCCGCTCTCTTTATTCAATCCTAGAGTTCCTTGAAACCTTAAATTAGCTCTTCAAGTTCCTATAAAATCATCTTATACATGCCTGCTTCTCCCAAAAAATCCGATTTTGTCAGTCCAACTTCTCCTAATAGTATCCGATAATTGGTTATGCTTCCATCATGAGATATGATAAAATGCCTTTTATTGTTCTGTTTCATCCAGCCTATTATTTGATTTCCAAACGCTTTAAATAGATCCTCGTCAATTCTATTAATCCCTTCGTCCCAGCAATCTAAATCCAAATCAAGAATGGTTAGATTCTTATATTGATTCCTAATCTCTTGCTTTGAATATATATAATCACACTTCAAGAAAGGAAATTTCGGGTTTTTTGGAAACATTCTCGGGCCAATTAGAGGTGTAACAATGATATTGCGATTACAGCTAAAATTAGAGCGGTTTCTATCGTCCTTTTGGTCGGACTTACAAGGATCACGTCATCCGAATTAAAACTTAATTCATTTCGTAGTTTATTTACCTGCATCTTACCTAATTCCGTAAGTCCTGGATGGATCTTATTTAGTTGATTGGGATAGTCATTAAGATGTTCCCCATGCCCATGACGAATAAATATGAGCTCCATTGCAGTTCAGCCTCCCCTCCCAAATGCAATTACCTGTAATCCATTACTCCCTCTATGACAATTTAAACGTTCAGTATCTACATGATAACGCATACTGTTTTATTTGCGAAGTACGCAGAAGGATAAAATAACCTTTCTCACCAAAAAAAGAAACGCCCTTATAAGGAGCGTTCCGGTTGAAATTTGTGATCTAGACTGAATGTTTGAATGTTATTCCAAGCTTACCTGTTGCCTAGGCGTACATCAGATCCATAAATCCACGAGTTACGTCTGCACCTTCAGCCGGTTCTGGCTGGTCTGCCTGTGCGTTATTTGCCATACAAGCTTTCACGGCTTCTTCGGTTGTGCAACGATTGGCATCATCACAAGTGTAGCATAAGTGAAGCATGTATCTGGTTAATTCGTCCGCCTGCGTGAATTGAGTTTGTTCGTTTGTTCTCATCTTCATCACTCCCATCTCTTCTTGAATTCAATATAACATCCTTTGAACATTAGTTTTGTGATTTATTTCACAAAGTAACTAAAAAGAAAAGAAACCCGTAGGTTTCCATCTTACAATGTGTATTGTACCTGGTGATTATAGTACCTTCCAGCGGACGCCACCATCTTCCGTTTGCAACAATAAGGATCGTTTGGTATCCGTATTTTCCACCAGCACCCACCCCAGCTTCGTTGACACCATCTGGATTTTCACGATCTCCGGATAGTCTTCCTGAATCTGATCGAACACTTTACTTCTCGGAAGTGCGTTCCAGGTCTTCCCTCCATCTTCTGTATGGTAGGTTATACCTTCATGTATCGTCCATCCATCGTTTGCGTTAAGGAACGTGGGTGCAAGGTTACGATTCAGACCCGTCTGCTTATTGAGCGAGAACGTAGACAAGCTCCAACTCTTTCCTCCGTCGTCTGTGAAAAATCCATTGAACTTGGTACGATCTCCTGTCGAACAGGACAATGGCATCCAAGCTCCTTTGGCTTCTCGTCCGAAAAATTGGGGTGAGTTGATGCCAAAATTGCCACATCCACTGAATTTATCACGATCGAAGAACGAAGCACCCACCTTCCAATCCTCTCCACCATTCGTCGTAACGTATAACTTCGGTGTCCCAAAATCAAGTGCAGTCAAGAATCCATGATTCGCATCCGAAAACGTTAATCCTGTTGTATATCCACGTGTAGGAATCTCTCCTAATCCAGTCTGTTCGTCATTATCACTCTCAGACATCGGTTTCCAGGTAGTTCCGCCATCTTCGGTAACATACAGCTTTTTGTCTTGTTTACCAATCGAGGTATCTACCGTAGTGAGAATCCATCCTTTTTCCGGAGAAACAAAAGAAATTGCCGTTACCTTATCAGTCTTAGATAACGAGGATAAACTCCAGCTTGCCCCACCGTTGTTGGTACGAAGCACAATAGTATCCGTTCCACCCATGCCTTCACGAACGATCCATCCGTGTGTACGGTCTACAAAATATATACTTTGGCCGTACTGTGGATTGGCTGGAAACTGCACATTCTCTGAAGGTGAAATATTCGTCCAGGTGACTCCTTCATCCTGCGTATAATACAATCGTAGTGCGTTTCTTGTTACTCCCCATGCCAAACCACCGTTCGAATTCAGGAGCTGAAAATCGGTCAAACGAGTCTGAATCTGATACTTGGCCATATCAGCCGCTTCTGTACTGTTAACTGGGGGAACAACGGTTAAGGTTTGTCCGGTATTTCCCGTCTCATCCGTTTCCTGAGGTGGCTGTGCCACCGGTGTTACTTCTGAATCAGTGCAGGCTGCGAGTACTGCTGCTAAGCCTATAGTCAGCAATGCTGTCTGCACAATCTTAATCCAATGCAAACGCAAGTGGTTTCACCTCTCTTTATCCCACAAGCAGGCGTGCATGCCTATCTATTCGGGTCTTTTTACGATTCATCACCATTCCACTTCACCCATTTTACCACAGATCTTGTCGAAAAGGCTCCTACGTGTTCTATGACGTTAGACTCTATGTTAACTGAATGAAATCCGTTGTCTGATTTTTATGTGCTCTGCACCACGAGTCATTTCGACGAAATATTTCTAAAAAAGACATCTCGTGTGAAAAAGTTTATAGACATCCCTCGCTTTTCCGGAAGATATCCCTTAATATGGATGGAAGTACATCCAAAAAGGAGAGGATATAAACATGGCAAATAGTACGAACCTTAAACCCAGTCGTGTCGTTATTGTAGGCATGGGTGCGGTAGGAACAACAACGGGATACACGCTGATGTTAAGACAGCGCTCATCCGAGTTGGTATTTGTGGATGTGAATCATGACAAAGCTACAGGCGAAATGCTCGATATGAACCACGGTCTTCCTTTTACCGGGGGCGTAAAAGTATGGGCTGGCGATTATTCGGATTGCAAAGACGCTGACATTATTATCATAACAGCCGGCGCATCCCAGAAGCCTGGCGAGACACGCATCGATCTGCTGAAGAAAAATGCAAGCATTTTCAAAGAGATTATTGAGAAGATTACAGCCGTTAATTCTCATGGTATTTTGTTGATTGCTACTAACCCTGTAGATATCCTCTCCTACACGTCCTGGAAGCAAAGTGGCTGGCCTGCGTCCCGTGTTATTGGATCAGGAACATTGCTGGATAGTGCACGGTTCCGTTACCTCATTGGTAAGAATAAAGGTATTGATCCGCGCAGCATCCACGCCCATATCATCGGCGAGCACGGGGATTCCGAAGTACCTGTATGGAGTCTTGCCAACGTTGCAGGAACGAATCTAGAGCTGGATGAAGAAACGCAAGAGGATATCTTTGATCGCACCAAGAATGCAGCTTATGAGATTATTAATGCCAAAGGTGCCACTTCTTATGCAATCGCGCTAGCACTTGATCGTATCGTTGCAGCAATCCTCGGGAATGAAGGCTCTGTCCTGAATGTATCTACGTTGCTTGAAGATTACAATGGCGTATCTGATGTCTATCTTGGTGTTCCGTGTGTCGTAGATCGTCACGGCGTGCGCGAAATCCTACCACTGCCATTGAATGAGAAAGAAAAAATCGCTTTCCAGGCTTCCGCAAACAAATTAAAAGAACAAATTGCAGGTTTAGAATAGTAGCCTGAAGGCATCATATCCCCTATTATTATTGGCGGTTAAACAATAATCATCATAATCTAATACAACCATCTGGATCTACTTTTCAGTGAGATCTGGATGGTTTTTTACTGCTTTTTTATAATGAGATAGAAAAAAATGTATAATTTAGATCTTCTAATATGATATTTATATATTTTGAAGTTTAATGTATCTATGGTATATTGAGTAATTCTCTATTTTAGTTTACATAATATTAATTACGGAAATTATATACTCCCCCTCACTCAAACAAGAAAAACCGCATCTCCTTCGATCTGCGGCTTCTTCGTTATTCATGAATCGGCTGAGCGTTAAAGGTAGGTATTTTTACATCAAGCAGCGCCATCGCTTCCTCTTTCTCCCGACTGGTGACATGCGTGTAGACGGTTGTAGTTTGGATAGATGAGTGACCAAGCAGCTCTTGAACCGTTCGTAAATCAGCCCCTCGGCGTAACATCATCGTAGCAAATGAGTGCCGCAGCTTGTGACTAGAATAGTTCTGTCGCTGCGTGGACGGCGATTCTTCCTGGAATCGTTCAAAGGTTTCGGTGGAGATGAGCTGAATACTGCGAATAGACAGTCGTTTACCCTTTTGCGAAACAAACAGCGCTTCTTCCTTCGAACGCCATGGAGCTAAACGTTCCTCTAAAGCTTGGGACAATAGATCCGCAACCATCTCAGGAACAGGCAATGTGCGCCACTTCCGGCCTTTCCCGAAGACATCCAACGTACGCCTGTCAGCATTATAATCCTTGCAGTTAAGGGCGTGCACCTCTCCAACCCGTAGTCCCATATACCCCATCAGCAGGAAAATAGCCAAATTCCGTGTTCGATACTTCCCCTCAACCGATTGCAGAAAACGTTCCAACCCACTCTCATCTAGGAAAACGGGCGCACGATTCTTCTCGGTTTTGGACTTCTTGATTCCGAAGGCAGGATTCGCTGTTACAAGCTCTAATTCAATTAGTGATTTGTAAAAGCAATGAATTGCTGCATGTTTTCGATTTCTTGTAGCATCACTTACTCCTCTTTCCCGGGCTTGGGACAAGTAAGATAACACATGCAGTTTTTTGACCTGATCTACCGGTTTGCCTTTAATCGAAACGAGAAATTCAGCCACATCACCAGTATAGGATTTCACGGTATATCCCGTGTAGCCGGCATCCTTCATCCATATATGAAAAGCCTCAAGCTCCTCTGCATATTGCTCCCTGATTTCTTCAGATATCATCTATGTTTGTCACCACAATTCTATTGGTAATGTTCGTCAGTCAACAATAACGATATTTATCAACGGTTCGACGATCTCTGGGAGACCTTCGTTACGCGTAATTACAAAAGACGGTAGTGGGTTCTCATGTAGCCCATTTACAGACTCACAATTTTGCACAACCAATGCCATTCGTAGTGTTTCTCCCGAACCAGCAACTTGAATCTGCGGCCACTCTTTCTTCGTACAAGCCGGCCAGTTCGCAAGCTCATTGGCAGGAATAATGCTTAACTGTGTTGTTTCAGCAGCAATACGGTAAATTCCCGTGCATACAGGTTCTTCTCCCAGCTTGTCCACCGGCAACTTAGCCTGTGCAGTCGCATCGGGAGCTGCATAGATGGAATAACACCAAGGCGAAATGCCCCATGCAGTGGCCATCAAGCCTTCATTTAACAGCTGAGCGGACAGATCACCCTCATTAAAACGTTCAACTAAATTGTGATCCCCGGCTCCAAGTAACTCGTCTACACGCGGAACCATGCGTGGTAGATCTGCAAGTATAAAGCCCGCACTGCCATAGGAGTCAAATACATGATGGTCTCTCGTCCATACTGGTGCTGATGCAAGTTGCTCTTGCGTAGGTTGCGCTGGGAATAGTGCGATAACGACCGTAACCACCTGAGCATATCTGACCATAGCCATCTGTTCTGGCTCCAATGGAACTTCTGCAATCCGAGGTGTTTTCCTATGAATCGATATACATAGCTCATACTCTCCTTCAACAAAATCCGACCATCCGAAGTCTACACTATAGTCTATACCTTCAATAGAACCTACGGAAAACTTCGTGTCGGGATGTAAGTTTACTGTATATTGTACGAAGCTCAGTTCTTGACCATATATAATAGAAGCATCTTGTCTTACGATAGGAGCATCAAGCTGCTGAGCAACAACCGAGACTTTGCGTCCGTCCTTCAAGCAACGTTGTGGATCAATATCAAGTTCTATATGCTCAACTTCGGCTTTCTGTGTGATGATCAACTTCGCCTCTGCAAGTACAGCAGAATCTGTTAAAGCAAACCCGAAATTCGGATTCAAATCCTGGTTCGTATGTAAATATGTATTCATGATACATCCCCTCTCCTCTGTCTGATGGCATGTCACAACCCCAAATATATGTCATATTGGATGAACCCGCAACCCCAGTTCAACGATATGAGTCTACATGCACCTTAATACATACCCGTTATACAGGTCTTAGGAACCGTTAATTTTACTAGAATTATTAAAAAAAATGCAGATGATTCATTTAGAATTCCTAACTCCAAAATACAAATAAAAAACCCCCTTACTTTTTTCGCACAAGCGAAAATTCAGGAGGTATGAACTATTTTGTTGCCATTTGATCTAAAGATTGAGCTTACTCTTCGAATGACTTCGAGTTCAAATGACTGTGATGACGTCCGTATAAGAAATAAATCGCCAGACCAATCAGCAACCAGATGAAGAACGTGATCCAAGTGAGCATCGCAAGTCGAGTCATAAGATACACACAGCCGATTGCGCTGAGGATTGGAATCCATGGGACGAACGGGACGCGGAAGCCACGTTTGAGATCAGGATTGTTTTTACGGAGCACGATAACCCCCAGACTGACCACTGCAAATGCAAACAACGTGCCGATGTTGGTCAACTCTGCCAGATGTCCGAGGGAGATGAAACCAGAAAATAACGCTACAACGATTCCCGCAACCCAGCTACCCAGGGCAGGAGTCTGGCTTTTGCCACTAACTTTCGAGAATACCGGAGATAACAATCCGTCCCTTGACATGGAGTACAATAATCGCGTCTGACCATACATCATCACAAGTAATACGGTAGTAATTCCTGTAATGGCACCTAGTGCTACAATCCAAGATAAGCCATGCAAGTTAACAAATTCAAAGGCAAAAGCTACTGGATCGCTAACATTCAGCATATGGTACGGCACAATCCCCGTAAGGATTAGTGAAACGACAATATATAACACGGTACAGATCGCGAGCGAACCGATAATGCCAATCGGCAAATTGCGCTGAGGCATCTTCACTTCTTCCGCTGCGGTAGATACAGCATCGAATCCAATATACGCAAAGAATACCGTCGCCGCTCCAGCGGTTACACCCGAAATGCCAAAAGGCAGAAATGGCTGCCAATTATCAGGCTGAACATAGAACACACCTACACCGATAAATATCAACACAACAATTATTTTCAGCGCAACCATAATCCCATTGGCACGAGCCGCTTCTTTCACTCCTCGGGTTAACAAGAAGGTAATAATTAACGTAATGACCGCTGCTGTGATATCAAAATACGTACTCTTCTCTGGACTAAAAGCACTCGTTAGCTCATGAGGTAAGTGCAATCCGAATCCAGATAATAGACTTTGGAAATAACCAGACCATCCACTAGCAACTGCTGCACTTGCAAAACCATACTCCAGGATCAGATCCCATCCAAGAATCCAAGCAATTACTTCACCAAAGGCAGTATAGCTATAAGTATAGGCACTTCCCGAAGCGGGTACACTTGAGGCAAATTCCGAATAACACAGTGCAGCAAAAGCACAGATTAGCCCTGCCAGCAAAAAGGAAAGGACTAGACCAGGCCCTGCGTATTTAGCAGCAGCCACACCTGTAAGAACAAATATCCCTGTTCCGATAATCGCACCTACACCAAGTGTCATCAGATCCAGCGGCCCTAACACTCTTTTCAGTGCACTACGTTCTTCCCCACTTACAGCAATGGGTTTCTTGCGAAACAATGAAGATTGTGACTCATTTCTGCTCATACATAATTTCCTCTCGTCGTGAAAGTATCACCTGTTCATCTGTTCTATAAAAAAGTGGTTTGTTCTATCTTATCGACCACCTATAAAAAACTAGTCGATTCTACACGTTATCGCGTTGCTTGATTAAATTTTTATTTAGAGAGATGTCGTATGTTGTGCTTTTTAAGCGGAAATTATCATGATATCTTGCCCGTGAAAGATAATAAAAATCGATCTAAACGAAAACTACGTATAATTTATATTATGCGCAGTTTTTATTTCACTTTTCCTCACCATAAAATTGTTTAAATACGTTGTTATATGAATTCGTGTGAATAACAGCTTATTTCGTTTATTTACGCTGTCCATCTCTCACGAATCCTGTCTGATTAATGCTCGTCAAGGAACAAAAAAAGACCGCATGATCCCATGCGGCTCTTGGTTTAATCTTTATTTCTCTAATATCCCAAGGTTACGAAAATATGATCCGATCTGCATCAGACATCTGATATTGCGTTAGAAGGTAGCTGGTACTCTCCAATGCCTGACGGCGAACCGCACCTAAATCTACATGCAACAACCTACCTTCTCTCTTCACCGGTTGACCTGCCACAAATACAGTGTCCACGTTTGATGGATTAGCGAATTGTACAACGGCCCCTATCGGATCATGAACGGGGAACAAATTCAGATCCGTCGTACGAATCATAATCAGGTCGGCCTCTTTGCCTGGTGCTAGTGTGCCAATCTTATGCCCTAGTCCCAACGCTTGTGCGCCAGCCGATGTGGCGAATCTCAATACCTGACTCGACTGTAAGTTCAGCTCACCAGGCATTTCTCCCTGCTGCAACAATTGCTCATTCGCTCTCGACCGCTCTGCCTGCAGCGCAAACTTCATCTGAGAAAACATATCACCACCCGTGGATGTCACCACATCCACACCGAGTGTTGGCGTGCCTCCATTCTCCAGAAAATGGCCGGTCGCTGGGTATCCATGCCCCATCATCATCTCTATCTCAGGCGTAATCGAAAGTGACGCACCTTGATCGGCGAGCATTTTGTATTCATCAAGCCCCATCGTATTGCCATGAACCACATTTATTCGTGGACTCAGTAGACCTGCCTCATGTAGCTTTGTCACTGAGCGATCCACACTGCCCCAAGTCCCGAATCCTACGTGCATGGAACAAATGGCATCTAATTCCTCTGCAAGACGAATCTCCTTGACCGTTGTATCCCAATGACTGAACTCCGGCCCTCGAATGGCAAGCCCAAACGCCAGCAATTGATCCCTTGATGAGAAGTATCGCTGCTTCACTCTGCGTACATCGTTGGAGTATGTAAGAAGACTATCTCTATTCCAGTAATTCGTTTCACCAGGTACACCCTGAGCGAATACCGCACGGATTCCCGCATCCTGAAGTCCATGAATCAATTCATCTGTGTGCTCTGGCGAATACGGCATACTCCAATCCAATACAGTTGTCACCCCTGCATTAAGCGCTTCCAAAGATCCTAATAAATTCGCGATGTAGCTGTCTTGAGGACGAAGCTTGCTCCCCATAGCTCCATAATAGAGATTCTGCAAATACACGGGCAGTGACCAATTCGTGCCTGTTGTTTTAACCAATGACTCCCACACATGGCGATGGGTATCTACAAGTCCCGGGAGCACAATCATATCAGATGCATCGATAACTTCGGCTTCTGCACACTCCAGATCAGGCTTAATAGCTATAATGATAGAATCCTCAATTAAGACATCGGCTCTTTTGTACTGACCAACCGAGGCATCCATTGAAATAACACAACCATTTTTCAGCAAATAACTTTTCCCCATTAGACACATCTCCAATCATTATGTTTTGGATATGGCTTGCATGATGGTATGATTCAATGCTGAACGACATTATTATACAACTTAATTTTATAAAGTATATATGTATTATATAGTTGCATCTCTAGATTTGCAAATTTTGGAATCAAAAAAACCTTGAGTAGCAAGTAGCTATGCAAGGTTTTATGAATCCTTTCAATCTAATCATTCCACCAGATTAATTGAAGCAGTGAATGGTCTCCTTCATGATATTTCACTTCGCGCTCTCCAGGAATCACTGAGTGTTCCTCAACAACAATGGGAAAAGGTGAACCGATGAGGTTAATCCCTATTAATAATGCAAAGCTAATGATAACAATCCCAATCAAAGTAAAAATGACTCTTTTCAATCGACTCTCTCCTCATTCATGTATCTTACTTCCCCGCCAAAAATCTTGTCTGCAACGATATTTCCATCTTGATCAAAAGCTCTTATTGTCCAGTTCTCCTCGGTATACTCATCTAATACAAACAGTGCATACAGATCGTCAATCTCTTCAAG
Source organism: Paenibacillus sp. Root52 (assembly GCF_001426865.1). Taxonomy (GTDB): domain Bacteria; phylum Bacillota; class Bacilli; order Paenibacillales; family Paenibacillaceae; genus Paenibacillus. Next base: position 838,193 of record NZ_LMFO01000001.1, read on the forward strand.
TTGATAGTCATCCGGTTTGGCTTTCACTTCTTCAAGGGAGAGCTCGTAAGATTGCGAAGACGAAACATCCTTCAGATGATTGCCCACCGCTATGTATTTGATGTTGGATTCCATGGTTGTTACTACCCCAACTACAAAGCGATTAGGATCACCTAGACCAGTAGCCTCAAATGGCTTGCCTTCCTCGACCGTACGACCATATGAGCTTCCATCATAACGATGTAAGAAACCGAACTTCTTTTCAAGTTTGGCTATGCCAAAACTCTGGTCTTGATGATCTACGAACAATACCACTTGGCCGTAACCGTTAATTTCTTTGGATTTTACAATCTGACCATCATGAGGCAATGCGTTGATTTCATTCACATGTAACCCTTGCATCGCGCCAAATCCTAATATAACAAGCAAGCATAGACCAACTATAATTAATCCTTTTCGCAAAATACCCCTCCATACAATGAGATAATAATTAATAATAAGTAATGCATTTCAGATGAATGCTACATATTAAATGCTTCCCGAACGATAAATGTTGCTCGCTTGATCCAATTCGTTAGAAGTTTACTACGTATCATTGTAATTTTAACATAATTATACATAAGATGTTTGAAGCCTTTTTTTCATGAGCAATCGTACGACATCCAGAGAATCAGATAAAATCAGATAAGCCACCGTCTATGAAGGGCATATCATCACAACATCGTTCTGTTGTGATATATTCATCCTATTGTTTCCTATAATGAATGAAAGTGTAATTACGTAAAGGGCAATATTTGATGTGTGCTGGCTTTCAACCAGATTGATTAGCGAGACCACGATAACTAGGAGGAACGAAATATGAGTGTATCTGCAATCGACATTTTATTAACGCAAAAGGATAACACATGGGATCAATGTAATTGGATTGTACCTGTAGCAAAAGCACTGGAGGGGCTTTCTGCTGAACAAGCTGCCTGGGTTCCACCTTCAGGTGGACTTAGCATCTGGCAACTGGTAAACCACATGCATTATTACAACCATCGTATCTTCCAACGTATGCAGGGTATAACCTCTGATCCAGCCGCAGAGAGCAATGTTGCGACATTTGGTGGTACGGGCGATGCAACAGACGAGGCAGGATGGAACGACTTAGTGAGGAGCACTACAGAACTTGCTGAACAGTTACGAACTCAGCTTGCAACCTTGCAACAGTCTAATCTTGATGCACAATATATGAATACTGAGGATACTTGGGGGCATACCCTTAGCCAATGGATACTACATGATGCATATCATGCCGGGCAGATTGTTCTTCTTCGCAGACAGCAAGGAAACTGGAATATCGTCTTCTAAAAAAACACTTGAACTGCTAGCGCTTACAAGATTAAGATGAAATCATTGATGTTACAACTTGTTCAACACACTAACAATTGAATAGGATCTTCGGGGTAGGGTGCAATTCCCAACCGGCGGTGATGTTCCTCGGAACCAGCCCGCGACTCGCTGACTGATATAGTTATCAGCGACTGACTTGGTGAGACTCCAAGGCCGACGGTAAAGTCCGGATGAGAGAAGATCAACACATGTCATGCCGTTCTACGGGAAGTCCTCTTCTCTGACGACATATGCATGGATGAGCCCCCGTTTATTTGGTGATTCACCAGAACGGGGGCTTTTGTCGATTTTGCCAACTGAAGATTCCGTGTTCTGACGAAGGAGTCCTGAATATGGAAAAGAATCAAACTGCCTCAACGGTCTATCGGAAAGAACGAAGTAACACTGGATTCTGGCTTGTTGTAATCGGTGCTGCGTTATGGGGCGTAGATCCGTTGTTCCGTATTATTTTGCTTCAGACGATGACCTCAACTCAAATTGTACTTATTGAGCACATCATTGTAAGTCTAGTCGCCATTCCTGTCTTATGGAAATTCCGCGCAGACCTGAAAAATCTACGTGCTAGACACTGGGTTGCTGTAATCTTCATTTCCTGGGGAGGATCAGCACTAGCAACGGTGTTATTCACCATGGCGCTCACCAATAACGATCCCAATACCGTTCTCTTGTTGCAAAAAATGCAACCCTTGTTCGCCATTGTGCTCGCGAAGCTGCTTTTGAAAGAAACGTTACCACGTCGCTTCGGCGGACTTTTCTTTATTGCACTTGCAGGAACCTATTTGCTCACGTTTGGATTCACACTTCCTCTCGGAAACTGGAACACCTGGATTCATGCAGGTAGCCTGTTATCCTTGGGAGCAGCTGCTCTCTGGGGCGGATCTACGGTGATGGGACGATTAATGTTAGGGCAAGCAAGATATGAGACCGTTACTTCTCTCCGGTTCGTAGTCGCTCTGCCGCTCCTCTTCTTGATGACATGGCATGAAGGAGCAGCATGGACATTCCCCTCCGGAACAGGTGAACAAGCGGCCGTCGTGCTTAATGTATTGGGTCAAGCTTTATTGCCTGGACTATTGAGCTTGCTGTTATATTATAAAGGCTTATCCTCTACAAAAGCCTCTGTCGCTACGCTAGCGGAACTTAGTTTCCCGATGGCGGGTGTTCTGGTGAACTGGATCGCTTTCCGTACGTTGATTACATGGGAACAGCTCGTTGGTTTTATCCTAATATGGATTGCACTCTTTGCGATTTCCAGACAGCAGGAGCGGTCGGCAAGTGTTGCTGATGCTGCCCCTAAGCTTCGTACAGAATAATTACCTCGCAGGATGCATTCCTAACATATATGTCAACTTCTCAAACATTATATAAAAGAACGCAGCACTGTTTATCCCACTGGATGAACAGTGCTTTTGTTTTTTCAGCAATCCGATGGTACGATGACATATGGAACACTAGATATCCATCTTAGAAAGGAAAGATGCTTAATGTCTTCATTTTCATATACATCTTACGATGCTATTGGTTTAGCAGAGCTTGTACGCTCCCGAGAAGTATCTCCAATTGAACTGCTTGAAGCAGCATATGCACGACTCGAAGAAGTGAATCCACAGCTTAATGCGGTAATTCGTACATATGAAGTACAAGCTCGTCAGGAAGCAAGCATGATTCGCCCAGGAGAGCAACCTTTTGCTGGTGTGCCTTTGCTACTTAAGGACATCTCTCAATCCCTAGAGGGTCAGATCCTAACTTCAGGCTCCCGTCTTCTTAAAGATCATCGAGCGTTACGTAGTTCTAACTTTGTCTCTCGATTACGTGAAGCTGGTTTTATTATTATCGGACATACGAACACGCCAGAGTTCGGGCTGAAAAATATTACCGAGCCCCGTTTACACGGACCTACACGCAATCCATGGAATACGAATCATTCTCCTGGAGGTTCAAGCGGGGGCGCCGCTGCGGCAGTAGCATCCGGAATTGTACCTCTAGCCGGTGCCAGTGACGGAGGTGGTTCTATCCGCATCCCTGCTTCCTTCAGCGGGTTGTTTGGTCTGAAGCCAACACGTGGACGTACTCCAGTAGGACCAGGTGTTGGTCGTCAATGGCAAGGCGCTTCGATTGATTTTGCATTATCTCGAACTGTCCGGGACAGCGCTGCGCTGCTAGATACGTTGCAAGTTATTCAACCAGAAGCTGCATTTCATGCTCCCCTCTTTCCCGGCAGTTACTTGGCAGATCTGAATTATCCTCATCAACGCAAATTAAAAATTGCTTATACTACCGATTCTCCAGTAGGGACTTCTGTAAGTGAGGAAGCCATACAAGCCGTATATAAGGTCGTTCGTTGGTTGGAGGAGCAAGGTCATGAGGTTGAAGAGAAGTTAAGTCCAGTTAATGGCGTACGGTTGATGGAAAACTATTATATGATGAACAGCGGTGAAATGGCTGCGATGATCGCTTCTATGGAGCACGCTATGGGTAGAGAGCTCACGGCAGACGATATGGAGATCGAGTCATGGGTTCTCGCTGAAGCGGGCAAAAAAGTATCTGCAGCGGAGTTTGTGCATAGTTTAGCGGAATGGGATGTTGCGGCGGCACAAATGTCTAACCTGTTCACCCGTTATGACTTCTATGTTACGCCAGTTAATGCTTATCCAGCACCTCAGATTGGAGAGCTCACGCCTCATGCGGAGCAGATTCAGCATCTAATGCGAATAAGCGATCTGGACAAGCTAGAGCAGCAGCAATTGATCTATGAAATGTTCGAACCAAGTCTTACGTACACTCCTTATACCCAGCTTGCAAATCTAACGGGTCAGCCTGCTATGAGCGTGCCTGTTCATATGACACCTGAAGGTTTACCGATGGGTGTTCAGGTAATGGCCACCAAAGGCCGTGAAGACTGGCTGTTGCATCTTGCTGGACAACTTGAGGCATCCGATATCTGGATTGGCATGGAAGGTAACCCGCTGTTTCCTTCATGATCTCTGATTAGAGTTGACTTAATTGAAGTTATTAAGGTTATTGAAGTTACTGGCTCACTATTAAATAAGCTGCTGCAATCGTGTTAAAGCGATTGTAGTAGCTTATTTATATCTACAAGTTATTCTTAGTTTGTCTGTAAGCTCCTAGAGAAATGGAATGAGAACTCAAATGAGAACTCAAATGGGATGCGGTCAATGACCTATCAATCGGATTATGAGTATGTTGGAAAATTGAAATAGGCAAGATGTAAAATCAAACTATCTCACCCTCCTATTTTACATTTTTACATAAAATCACACTCTAGTATTTTTTTATAAGGTATAATAAAAAAATTGATATTAGTTTACATAATAATTATGTTGTTAACAAATATCATTCTAAGTTTATTACTCTATCTATCTCTATGCTTTTGACAGGTTAGATTAGTCCACGCGATTGTCATCTCTCTTACATAGGATGTCTCATGGCATCTCCTATATCCAGGATGCGTGCCTACTATGTTAAGGAGGTATTCAATATGACTAACAAAAATGCATCAATCTCTCAGATCATCTATCCCCGCTTAACCGTGTTTAGTGAAGAGAATTTCAGGGGATTAAGAAGAGTGTACCGTGGCAACCTTGGCATTAGAGATATTGATTCAGTTCTGACAGGTATTGAGAGTTTGCGCTTCTTCTCTACCAATCCGAACGCTACTCTTGTCTTATTCGATCGTTCTAGTTTCAGAGATAATTTTGTTGTACTGCGTGGCAACCGCAGCATTCGAGAATTGGATGACTTTCTGCGCAGAGGAGATGTTGAATCTCTAATCGCATCCAATGAGCGACTGACACTGGCTCAGATTCGCAAAATTAGACGTACAGGCAACTTGCCCCCTGGCTACCGTCTGATCTAATATCAGAATCCCATTTTAATAGGTGCAGCCAACCCTCCTATATTTCCGAAAATCACACTTGCTGATCTTAAACGAACACCCTAACTAGCGTCGCAATGAGCCTCATCACCAAACAAAAAGGCAGTTCGTTCTCTAAGAACGACTGCCTTTCCTCTATTAAACTAGTATGAAATATCTATATAATGTCATCTCCGCAAGTTATATACCGCAGATCGTGAAGCACGAATGATTTTGGAAGCATACGATTGCCCAAGCATCCATTTCCGCTATCAATTGCCTAGTTCTCACGGACTCGGATGATTCAGCCATTTGTTTCATCTGTTGTCATTCAGCACGGTTGACTTCCGTAGGACCGTAATAGTTAAAATTCACTAAACAATGGGTACATAACTTTACAAATTCAGTCTCATTAATTACTTCTTCCGTTAAGTAAATGGAACTCTCTAACCAATGTGTGTCTTGAAGACGCCTTTGCATGAGTTCGAATACATCGTGTCCCTGAAGCTCAGTTTTCTGCAAAGTCAACATTTGGCATCCTACTTTCCGAAGTAACTAGTTATTTTAAAGTATGGTGATGCCAGTTCAGAGATCAACCTCAAGATATGCATTGAATTCCGCTGTAAACGTGATTGTGGTACCTGGGATGTCCTTGTGCTCGTCTTCCAAGCGTATTTCCCCATTCATCAGTTCGATGATCCGTTTGCAGATCGCTAACCCAAGACCTGTTCCTTCTGTTCGTCGGGTAACACTGTTATCCACTCGGGAAAAAGGTAGAAACACCTGGCTTCGCTTGTCCTGGGGGATTCCAGTCCCCGTATCCTGTATGGTGACTTGCATTTTAAGCTTGTTGTCATCGGTATTCAGAAGCACAACATCAATGTCGATGCTTCCTGCCGGTGTAAATTTCACGGCATTTCCTAATAAATTCAGCAATACCTGTCTGAATCGACCATCATCTCCAACAACAATCTGCGGAATTCGAGTATCCATGGAAATATTCACTTGAAGATTTTTATCCGAGATGGCGGTATGAAGGATATCCAAAGTTTCTTTAACGGATTCACGAGGATTGAAAGGCTCAATCAGTAATTGATCATAGCTTGATTCCAACTTATTAAAATCCAAGATGTCATTTACGAAACGAAGTAGAGACTTCCCGCTGCTTTGTATCGTGGTGACATACTCTCTCTGTTCTGCATTCAGATCTGTAGCTGCTAACAACTCCGAGATGCCCAGCAGCCCATTCATTGGTGTTCTAATCTCATGATTCATCGTTGTTATGAAATCACTTTTAACTTGACTAGCCGTTTCAACGGCTTCTTTTTCGATCATCAGATGCTTTTGTTCATATAACAACTGACTTTGTACCGATAACGACGGAAAAATCACGTCATCCGAAGCTTTATAATGATACAGAGGTGACTTCACGAACTCCAGATCTGTCATCATGTATTCATGTTCTCTCATCAATTTAGTCTGTAGAGAAGAAGAGATCATTTCCGTATTGTACGCACAGACCGATAACATTCCATAGTCTTGAACAACGCATGTCGTTTGCCGTTCATAGGTGACTAAATTATCTAGAATCTGCTTTTCCGGATGATCTCCCCATGTCATCACATTTGCCCACGTCCGCACAGGCTTGTTTTGCTCCTGTATGTCGCCCATGATATCTTCAAAATGAGCAAGAATGTGTTGGAATTCGAAATTACCATGTTCTCCATAGTACTCTAAATTGTTAGCATAATGAAGAAAGTGAAGCTGCTCATGAGGTACGCTGCCTTTAAGCTTTTGCAGAATCTTATGGTATGTGGCAGTTTGCTCAATAAGCAATATATGATGACCTTGATCGATCCCCGTCATGATGTAAGATACCGCATTATCAATATAACAATTGAAATCCTCGAAAAAATAAATAATATGTCCCCCGTTCGTGACCTCAGTCAACGAATTCAAAGGAATGGCTTGTTTGCTCATATAAGGACTCCTTAATGCTTGCCTTTACTATCTACTACTATAGAGGATAAAACAGGATGCGTCTAATTGATTTACACTTCATTCAGGTGATATATCGCTTTTCTGTAAATAAAAAAAGAGGATGATTCCTAATATTATAGGCATCATCCTCCAAATACTTAAAGCACTATTTTCCATTTGCACACATTTCTCATTCGCCTTCATCAGCTTGGTATTCTAATATATCACCCGGCTGACAATCAAGCGCCTTACAAATGGCTTCTAAAGTGGATAATCGAATCGCTTTTGCCTTACCATTTTTTAAGATAGACATATTAGCCAAGGTAATTTCAACCTTCTCAGAAAGTTCTGTTACGCTCATTTTCCTTTTCGCCAACATGACATCAATGTTGATTATAATGGCCATGCTATTTCACCTCAAATAATTAAGTCATTCTCTGATTTGATCTCGATCGCTTCTTGTAAAAGCATTTGTAGAACTGCAGCAAAAATGGCAATGACCATCGAAGCGAAAATCGGTACCATCCCCATAATAATGAGTCCTGGAGCATCGTCTTTCTCTGCTACGAGAAAAACGAATGGTAGTATGACAACGTACAATGCGGTAATTATAGTTGCACAGAATTTTATTTTCTTCAACGCCTGCACAGAGTTGTTCGAGAACGCATTATTTTTATCAATATAAATCAGAAGGCGGAATGCATGATACAACGCTACAAAGAATGGAACTAATGTTACGAACAAGATGATTACAATAGGATACAGTAACCCGGCATAGACTGGATTCACAGGGTGGTTAGCTAACCAAGGTATGCCTAGTACACATAGAGCAAGCGCCGGCATTCCAATAAAAAATACAGCGATCTTCAACAAAAAAGTAGAACCTCGTTTCATCTTTAGCACCTCACACATAATTATATTCTAAATGTAACAGCTAATTTATCGTTTTACAATAAATATTTATTATACATCATTATATTATTGTTGTTATTCTCTTGCACTCACTATTCACACCAAAACACAAAAAGAGCATTTCTTATCATAAGAAATGCTCTTGAACTGCTTCAAGGTATTAAGATATTTATTTTTTCAGCACCCATACTCCATAAGGCTCCAGTGTAACCGTCCCCTGAAGCCGGCTGCCTTGAAGCAACTCTTCTGTTGGCACATGGAGTTTAATCTCGGCCTCTTCACTACTGTAATTCAGTAAGAATACGAGTTCTTCCTGATCATCTGCACGTATAGCGACCTCAACCGTATCAGGTAGCTCGCACCAGTTTTTGAGCGGAGACACAATCTGAAGCTCACTTAACAGCTGGGCAGCTATCGACAGATCAAAGGCAGCTCCCCAATAATAAACCTTGCCCTCGCCAACCCGATTAACCGTTAGTGCTGGTTTACCTTTATAATAACTAGAAGCATACGTGCCTAAGACTTTAACTGTATCTGCGTGTACCCGCAGGATATCATTGAAGCTTGGAGCGTCAAACAGGTTCGTATGTTGGTTCAGCTGTACACTAACTGGACTAGCTGTACCGTTAACCATTGTAAAATCCTCAACCTGTATGCCACTAAGTTCTGCAACGGGACCTGGCAACGGCTGCATACGGCAATGACCAGACTCATTTTTATACCCTGTCCGGCAACCAAATACAACCGACCCACCACCCTCTACATATTTCTGAAGCATTGCGGCTGTATCCTCTCGTAAAATGGCAGGATGAGGGTAGATCAACAGTTGATATTTGGTAAGATCCTGCAGTTGTTCTGTTTCAGCTCCAGGACGAACGGTCACTACGTCTGTTGGGATATGTGCATATTGAAGCGCTTTAAACCAACTTAACTCGCTTGGTCTCGTTAATGATCCGTGCCATTGATCCAGCTCCCCGTCCCATTCGTTATCATAATCACGCAGCATGGCTACTTGCGCAACATAACGCTTGCCAACAATACGTTCTCCCACCTTTTGCAATTCCTTACCCACAAGTCCAGCTTCTGCAACCCGACGATTCGGCTGATTATGGTAGTCATTAATTCCATGCCAATATATTTCGGTACCGATCGTAGCCGTTCTCCAGCGGAAGTACAATACCATATCAGCACCATGAGCAATACTTTGATACGTCCACAAACGCATTTGCCCTGGATGTGGGGATGGCATTTGCATTCGGTTCACCCAGCCACCAGGACCCGATTGCTGCTCTAGTACAGCAAAATTCGGCGATATATCTCTGACATTACTCAGGGAAAGGCTCCATTTCCGATCAAGCAACGGCTGTTCTCCCGAATCAGGATAGATGGTGCTGAATTGCGGATAAGAGTCATACGACATGAAATCCAAAATCTCATCGGACATTCGGTGGCTATCTAGATGCCCAAAGAGGCCGTTGGTTGTAACCCATTGGTTAGGTGCTTCTGCTCTTAGAATGTCGCCTTGAAGTTTTGCGAATGAAATCGTATTATCCGAAATAAAGCGTTTCTCGTCCAATGCCTGATGTGGATTAGGTGAATCGGATACAGTTGGACGAATGAGGTGCACCTGATCCCAATGATCATACGTCTGATTCCAAAAGACTGTGCCCCACGCTTGATTCAGGCTTTCCAATGTGCCGTATTTTTGTTGCAGCCACCGCCGAAATGCAAGATGATCCGCTTCTGCATAAAATACGTTTGTCTCACAATTCAGTTCATTATCAATCTGCCATCCAATAATCGCAGGATGATCCTTGTAGTGCTGAGCCATTTCTCTTGTAATCCGCGCGCAAAGCTCTAGATATATAGGACTACTATAATTATAGTGTCTGCGCTGTCCATGATGATATGTAGTGCCTTCCATTGAAACGTTTAACACTTCAGGATACGTATGTGTAAGCCATGCTGGTGGCGTAGCAGTCGGTGTTCCCATAATCACCTTCATATCCAATGTAATCGCTTGCTCAAGAAAGCGGTCGAAGAATTCGAAACTAAACTGCCCTTCCTGTGGCTCAAAAATAGACCATGCAAACTCTCCGATTCGAATCAGATCAAAGCCCATTTCCTTCATTCTTCCTAGATCATCTGCCCATAACGATTCATCCCAATGCTCAGGATAGTAACAAGCTCCCATATAAAAACGTTTTAGATCCAATGCATTTCGCATAATTCCAGTCTCCCTTAACCAGGTTGCTTTTTTTAGTTATTAAACTATATTCATTATCGAACCTTATTTAATATTAAGGCATTCTATCCAAATTTCAAGGCATTTGGTCACGAAATACTCCTGTTTATTCATCACTGCATTGTCATTCGGGATTCGTGCTAAGCAAGCGTTCCTTATATTCCGTCGGACTAACGCCTGTATATTCCTTGAATACTTTGGAGAAATAATGCTGATCGCTGAACGACAACAGCTCCGATAATTCTTTGAATTTCATGTCGGGTTGACTGGCCATCAATCTGCAAGCTTCCTTCATTCGAAGTTCGGTATAATATTGTACGAAAGTGCGTTGTGTGACCTGTTTAATGACCCTACTGATATATGAAGGGCTGACATGAAATTTCATTGAAATATCGCTAATGGATAACGAGGCATAACGATTGGTTTTAACGTATTCGTCAATCTGCTCGAACAGCAGCTCACCACTCTTCCGCCCTTGGGATTGCAGCATGTCGAAGCATTGAGCTGTCCATTCAAGTAGCTCACGGCCAAAGTCCTCATACGTCTTCACTTCAAAACATTGTTTGGCTCTAAGCTCCAAAGCTAATCGCATGCCTGATCCTCGTTCCTCATAGAGATGTGCGAAGGTGTCCACCACGAGCGCTACAAAACGCTCAATCTCTGTCCAGTGTGCATTCTCCTCAGCCCATCGATTCATCAGTTCAGACAGCTTGAGCGCAAATGCTTCCTTCCGACAAGCTTGTATCATGTGTACAAAAGTAGATTCTAACAAGGAGTCCAAACAGCTTGTTTCCGATCTTGCCATCGAGACCGGATTTCCCGTATCCAGCGCTAGCCCATGCTTTAATCGCTGCTGGGTCGTTAATATTGAAGTGATCCGGTAATAGAGTTCTGGTAACTGATCCACATCAGCGGATATCAGCTGTCCCCCAATGATTCCATCCAGCCCCTCTTCATACAGGTGCCGCCGTAATGATTCAAGACATTCATGCATGGAAGAATACCAATCCAGTGCTCCTCTGTTAGCCAAAATAATATATTGGTACGAAGTTTGTGTGAGTAGTACCCGGCATGGCTGAGCACGGAAAAATTCCGCTAAACTTCGCTCTAATGTCTCCGAAGTCCAACGATCCATTCCCAGACTGAAAGGTTGCTTGCGTAGAATGATTATCATATGAGAGTATAGCGGGAATTCCTCGCCAAACGTAAGTTCAGCATAACATTCTGGGTCAACGATCTCTTGCAACTCTTGTAAGCTTCTGGATATGAGCCGATCAAGTTGCTCCACGATCCTTCCCATCACTTCCTCCAATGCCTCTCGCTCTATAGGTTTTAATAAATAGTCGAACACCTGCAAGTTCAATGCTTTGCGTGTATACTCAAAATCGCTGTAGCCGCTGATCAACACCACCTTGAGATAGGGGTTCGCAAGCTTGGCTTGCTCAATTAACGATAAGCCATCCATCTTAGGCATTCTGATATCCGTTAACAACAGATGAATCGGTTCCTGCCGAATGATCGCCAGTGCCTCCTCGCCGTTAGTTGCTGTAGCCGTCACTTGAAGCGGTAAATTCAATGTGTCGAGATGTGTTCTGATATTGCGCAATATCGGTTTACTATCCTCGACAATCATAACGTTATACATTGGTGTCTGCCCTCCCCATTTAATAAAAATCCTTGGTTAACGAGCCGATGATTTGAATCGTTGCTCCCTTTGCTCCATGCCCTTGATTATTGAAAATATTAAAAAATAGCCGGTTGCTATACATCAGTTTGAGCCGATTAACGCTATTAACAATACCCATATTGCCGAGTCCGGTCTCTTGGTTATTCATCATGTTGGTTCCCGAGCGGGATTGCTGAATATTCGCGAGAATCTCTTGAATCTTCTCAGGCGTGAAGCCATCTCCATTGTCTCTGATCTCTAGCGCCCATAATCCGTTATATTGCTTCACCGTAATCTGGATATGCCATGGCGGAGATGTATGGCAAAAGGCATGTTCAATGCAATTCTCTACAAAAGGCTGGATGACCAGGCGTGGTAAACGGACTTCTTTCGCTAATAGATCCGCATCGATATTCCACTCCAGGTCGTCTTCATATTTTTGCTGAACCAGTGATAGATAATGTCTTGTATGCTCAAGTTCTTCGGATAAGGTCACATGTGCGTAAGGAGAAGATACGATATAACGCAGGCTCTCTGAGAGATGTTTACACATATCCGACACCACCTTTGTTCTGCCCTCTTGAGCAGCAATGCTGATCAAATAAAGAACGTTATGGATAAAGTGTGGCGCTATTTGAGCCTGAAGTGCTGAATTTCTTGCTTTTACCTCTTCATGCAACGCTGTTTTCTCACGGTCAATCGATTGTTGTAGCCGTTCCATTAGATCCTGGAATGCTTCATTCAGCAACAGGAGATCATTGTTTTTGGGCCGATCATCGACCTTTAAATTGAGATTGCTGTAATTGATACGCCAAATTTGACTGCGAAGTTTACGGATCGGAAGCAACAGGTTGCGAGTAGATAAGTAAATATAGACGAAAGAAATAAGCATTAATGCTGTAATCAACATAATTGAGATGGTCTGAACCTTCTGGATCGAGCCAAATACCGACTTGCTAGGCGTAACAATATATGTAACCCAACCGGTGCTAGCAGATGTGGAGTACGTGATGTAATTGTTACGTTCATCCACCTCCAGTCCCTCCTCCAATTGTGGCTTTGTCCATTGCATCGCTTTGGTTCCAAGCTCAATACCTGTCATCTGCTCCCCTTGCTGGTTCATGATATAAACTTCACCGGCTGAGATGCCTTCGGTAAAACTCTGAATCACCCTTTGATCCATCTGGATGCACAGATAACCGTAGACTTTACCATTCTGATCATTTACCGTCCGAACAAATGAGATCGTATCTCCTTGGCGGAGTAGAACAAAACCGCTTCCTACCCACCCTCGTCCAACCTTACTATCTCCCAGCAATGTGTGAATAGATACTGGCGGTTGACCTGAACCTAAGTATGACGTAAGAAGTATACCTTGCTTGTCATATATGGACATGTCCTTAATATTCATACTCGGCCCAATCGCTTGAAAAATAATATCTTTAAGCTTCCGAATTTGTTTCAGCCGCTCGTAATCACTATGTGCAGAAGAACTCTTGTCCATCGTGGCAAAGATGTCTTTGCTGGACAAGATCCGCTGCGAGAGCTGATTCTGTTGATCCATGTATAGATCTACTTGTTCTCTCACTTTAGTCGTAGTCACCAGTGTATCCTGGACTGTTTTTTGTTTCAGCGGGCGAATGACAACGACATTAACATATACAAGAAAACAACATAGAACAAACAAAAGTAATGCCAAAAAAGTTAGAAAAACCTTGGTTTGCAAACTGAATTGCGTGGATCTATGTATGAATTTTGTCATTTTCATTGCGATTCTCCTTTCACATCTAGATGTCCCTTCATTCGTTCACGCTTAACTGTATCATGGGATTATATGAAATGATAGCGATTTCAAGTTCAGGATATTACACATCAACCTTCAAGCACAGACATGTACCTGGGGGAAGGAAAAATTTATAATCGGGGATGTAAACGGATTCAATCATAAGTAATCGAGGGGGATTTACATTGAAGATACTTAAACGAAAAAAGATCGCTACGGTGATGCTGGCTAGTTTACTAACCATCTCATTAACCGCTTGTGGAGCTGGTGATTCCAGCACGGGAAGTTCGTCGGGTGGGGACAATAAAGCAAAGGTCACACTGGAATTAGCCATTTCCAAGAGCTCTCAGGATTCAGCTTTTATCCAACAAGATATCCTTGATGAGTTCGAGAAACAGACGAATGTACGCGTCAATCTACAATTAATCCCTGCAGAGCAGACAACTACTGTGCTTCAGACAAAGCTTGCGGTAGACGAAACGCCTGATATCATCCAATACAATCTAGCCAGTGCAGTGACCGATCTCAATCTTGAACGCAATTTCGAGGTTCTCGATGACGAGCCATGGGCGAGCCGTATTGTAAATAAGGATGTACTTTCGGCTGGTGGTCATATCTACAGCTTCCATGTCAGCCAAGATACGGGGATGCAAGGCGTCGTTTATAATAAACAGATTTTTGAAGAACTTGGTATAACAATCCCAACCACCTATGAGCAGTTTCTCGCGGTCTGCGAAAAAATCAAAGCTAGCGGCATTACACCTGTATTCATGCCGTACAAGGATGCTTGGGCTGCCAACATCTGGCCTGCTGCCGCTTTTGCTGATTTTGTAACGAAGAATGAACCGACCTTTTTTGATGACCTGAATAGCAACAAGAAGAAGTGGTCTGACATTCCAGAATTCAAAACCTTCTTGGAACAGCAGTACGAAGTGTACACCAAGGGGTACACCAACACCGATGTGCTCAGCGACAGCTATGATATGGCCGTGGGTAAATTCCTGAACAAAGAAGTGGCTATGATGTTTATGGGCGATTGGTTGATTGAAGGCGTTGCTGAGCAGGATCCAAGTATGGAGCTGGGTGTATTCCCGATTCCATCGACCGAGGACGCAAGTCTAGGGGCAAGTCCACTGGGCGGACAATTATTTATTCCGAAGAAATCCAAACATCTGGAAGAGGCTAAACAGTTCCTCGACTTTATCGCTTCCAAAGATGTAGCTCAACAGATCGTAGATTCCAAAGGCTATGTATCAAACTTCAATGATGTGACAACACCGGAACTGCCGGCATACAAGCAAGATATTGTAGACAACTATATTACGCCGAAGAAAACAGTTCTGACGACAGATGCATACATGTTAGTGGATCGCAGCGAACTGTACCGTTTGTTGCAGGATCAATTCGCAGGTGGCTTAACGCCGGAAGAAGTACTTAAATCGTGGGATGAGAAATTCAGCCAATTGATGCAGGATAAAGGTGTAGCTGGATTCTAAGAAATACACCATTGTTGAAATATAAGGCAGTATGACAGGGTCGTATGAAACCGATTAGAGGTTATGCTGCCTGGCTATAACGGAGCGTGAGATATGAAAAGAACCAAAAATTTATATTCGTACTACATGATATTTCCCGCACTGATCATCTACTCTATCTTTTTCGTTGTACCTGCCATTGCGGGCTTCTATTATTCCTTCACAGACTGGCGGTTGGATCGATTAGAGCTGACTTTCATCGGCTGGGATAACTTCAAGAAAATTTTCTCTGACAAAACGCTTATACTGGCACTGCAAAATACGGCGATCTTCGCCATTGTTACCGTGGTCGGCAAAAACGTTATTGGTTTGTTGCTCGCAGTAGGCCTTAATATGCGACTGCGAACCAAAAATCTGCTACGTGCCATCTTCTACTCGCCTTCCATACTCAGCATACTTGTAATCAGCATTCTGTTTACCCCTATGCTTCGCACCGAAGGTACAATTAATCAGCTGCTAGAAGCTGTCGGTTTGCACTCCTTAAGCCAAGCATGGTTAACGAATCCATCCATTGTTATCTGGACCATTGCTATTGTGTCGATCTGGCAGAGCGCTGGATTTCAGATGGCCATCTATCTGGCTGGTCTACAGTCTATCTCGCAGGAATATTACGAGGCAGCCAAGATTGATGGAGCCAGCTCATGGAGAAGTTTTTTCAAAATTACACTCCCTCTTCTCCTGCCAGCGATTAACATTAACCTAATGTTGACATTAATTGGTGGTCTGAAAGTGTTCTCCGAAGTATACGTCATGACAGGCGGCGGGCCAGGTAATGCATCACAGGTTGTAGGTACGATCATTCTGCGTTCCTTCGGTGAAGGTAACTGGGGTCTGGGTACCGCAGTGAATACACTGCTGTTCGTGGTTGTTACCATTATCGCTATACCGCTATTGATTTTCATGCGGCGTAAGGAGGTTACGGAATAAAATGGGCTATACACGCAAACTTGCCATCCGCAATTATATCGTGGAAGGGTTCCTCATTCTGGCCTCACTCATCGTATTGTTGCCGCTTGTCATTCTGATCCTAGGATCATTCAAAACCAGCGCTGAAGTGCTCAGCTTCTCTCTACATTTACCTGACACCTGGCAGTTCTCGAACTATGTTCGAGTCTTCCAAGAAGGCGGTCTATCACGGGCATTTCTTAACAGTATCTGGATTACAGGTATATCGTCTATCATCAACATCGTTGCCTCTTCAGCAGCAGCATTCATTCTAGCACGTCGGGAAACGAAATTATCAGGCACGCTCTATATGTATTTCTTCATGGGTCTGATTGCACCGATGTCGATCATTACAACCATTCGAGTGGTGCAGGGCTTAGGCTTCTATGGCAGTATCACAAGCGTTATTCTCATCTATGCTGCTTTAAATACAGCCTTTAGTGTGTTCTTGTACAGTGGCTTTATCAAAACAATTCCAAGGGCGCTGGACGAGGTCGCTTTTCTAGAAGGCGCAAGTGTGTTCGGTGTGTTCTTCCGCATCGTCACGCCGCTAATCCTACCTGTTAATGCTACGGTTGCTATTATGGTGTTTATGTCGGTGTGGAATGATATTACCATTCCTGTATACTTCCTGACAGACAGCTCGACGTGGACGATGCCGCTGTCGATTTATAACTTCTATGGCAAGTACAGCCGAGATTGGAATTTAATTTTTGCTAATCTTGTGCTTACGTCACTGCCCGTGTTTATATTGTATCTATTTGGCCAGAAATATATTGTCAGCGGATTGACGGCTGGTGCAGTTAAAGGTTGACCTCAACGTCATTTGAATCGAGACTAATTTATCATTCAATCTTGAGTAGATTATGGAGAGACCATGAATCAGTTCATGGTCTCTATTAGTCTATATTCTCGATCCCCCATTCACCATCTGGATTCTTCGTGAAAAAGTACGTGATTCCTGTGTTGTCGACACGTCCATCCGGATCTTTCTGAGCAAATCGTACACCTACCCGGATCTGTTCGCGCTGATTGATGTTTACTTTCTCAAGGATATCTAGATCGTAAAACATAAATTCTCGCCCTTCTTCACTATCGCTTGTGTAGTAGAAATAATACTTATTGGTTGCTGCAGATTCCTTATTCAGGTTCTCCTTAAATTTCTCTGGGTTATTCTCCACTTACACAGATAGATAAAATACCACGGGAAAGTTTCTTCATATAATGAGGTTCTCCTTGTACGTTTGGGTTAATAATGCGTGTCATATCTCGTCCCTACAAGTAATAAACGCATTAAATTACAGCATAGTTACACGAACTGCTCCAAACGACCATATTTATTCAGTCTGTACAAGTTCAATCATTGCGATCTGGCATATTGTAAGATCGCCTCCGCTGCACGAACACGTATGTTGATATCCTCACTGTCTAAAGCTTGTCTCATCACATGCAGGGCAGCATCAATTGTAGCTTTATCGACCTTCGTAGCTGGAGAATTCTTCCCTTCCGTTCCTTCCGTTGGTTCATTCATACCTGTGAGATAACGATCTAACTGTGCTTGTGATACTGGATGTTCAAATTTAGCCAGTGTACCAGTCTGATGAATTAAAGCTTGTACTTTGTCGTTTAAATCCTCCAAGGGTATCCTTCCCAGCCAGGTAACACCTCGCCGATGGCATATGAAGTCTTCTTCTATTCCTAAGGAATCATCGTAGTAATAATCGCCCAGATCTCCTACATACGCCCACTCATCATCCTTGATAACGACGTAGTCCCCGTCCTGCATAGTATGTACAAACGCATCAAAATCCTTCATCACACCTGCTAGCTCTGTTTCTTCTAACTTGTAATGTCCCCTCAACCGCTCATTCCATTCCTCTGGTAACATCTCTTCCAAATTTCCTGTTCCAGGCCATGTCATACCAATAAAGTTATCCTCTAAAAATGAAGCTACATAACTCATTCCCCTTATGGAGGATTGGATGTAAAATAAGTTCATCTGATTTGCGCCTCCTATCCTTCATTATGTTATCTTCATATTAAAAAACCTTCAAGAGCAATGTCTTGAAGGTTTAGCATTATCATAATCAAAAGCGGACTTTTTGAACAACCTCTATTAGAGCACTTTTTCCAAGAAGCTAATTGTACGTTCATTCTTAGGATTCCCAAACACTTCTTCAGGGCTTCCTTCTTCTACGATGTAACCACCATCCATGAAGATCACCCGATCGGCTACTTCACGTGCGAATCCCATCTCATGCGTAACGATCATCATCGTCATACCTTCACGAGCGAGATCCTTCATTACACCAAGTACCTCACCAACCATCTCAGGGTCAAGCGCCGAAGTTGGTTCATCGAACAACATCACATCTGGCGTCATAGCAAGCGCACGAGCAATTGCCACACGTTGCTTCTGACCTCCAGATAGCTGGCTCGGGAAGCTGTTCGCTTTATCAGATAAACCTACACGGTCTAATAATTTAAGAGCAGTTTCGCGTGCCTGAGCTTCATTTAACAAACCAAGTTCTTTTGGTGCAAATGAAATGTTTTTCAGTACATTAAAGTGAGGGAACAAGTTAAAGTGCTGAAATACCATACCGATATTTTCACGCGCCTTATTAATGTTTGTTTTGGAATCATTGAGATCCTGATCATCCACAATCACTCGACCCTCAGTTATTTCTTCTAGCTGGTTAATGCAACGCAAAAACGTACTTTTACCTGATCCAGAGGGGCCAATGACGCATACCACTTCACCCTCATTGACGGACATATCAATTCCTTTCAGAACATGATTCGTTCCGAAGCTTTTCTTCAATCCTTCAACTCTAATTTTACCCACGGCGAACCCTCACCTCCAGATAGTCAGCAACTTTGGTCAATGTGATAATAACAATCAGATACATAACCGCAACCGTTAACCAGATATCAAAAGAGGTAAACGTTCTAGCGATAACAATCTTGCCCGACTGAGTCAATTCAACAAGACCGATAACAGACAAGATCGACGTATCTTTCAATGTGATTACCATCTGGTTGATAAATGAAGGAATCATCACTCGAATTGCTTGTGGAATAACAATCTTCATCATTGCCTTACGATAAGGCAGGCCTAATGAACGAGCTGCTTCCAGCTGTCCTGGATCAATTGATTGAATCCCGCCCCGAATAATTTCGGTTACGTAAGCTCCTGCGTTCAAACTAAGTGTTAGGATGGCTGCGAGGAACAGTGGCATCGTAAAGCCGAATGCTTGCGGAATCCCGAAGTAAATAAAGAAAGCCAGAACAATCAATGGAATACCACGGAACACGTCAACAAAAACGGTCGCAATTCCACGAAGGATCTTATTCTGTCCTACCTTCATAAATCCAAAGATCAGACCAATGATAAAGGCAAAGAACAGAGATACAATTGTGTACAGCAATGTATTACCTAACCCTTTAAACAGAGCTGGCAGTGAATTCTGAACATTCTCCCACCGGCTTGTTTCTCCAGCAGTTGGAGCATTGTCACCAACATATTTCTCCAGAATTTGATCATACTCACCACTTGCTTTAATGTTCACGAGTCCTGCATCAAACATCTGAAGCAATTCTTGATTCTTCCCCTTACTTACCGCAAATCCGTAAGAGTCTCCTTCTTCTTTCTTGGTTACAATTTTCAATCCATTATTTTGTTTAACCCCATAAGCAAGAACAGGCTGATCCTCGAAACATGCGATAGAATTACCTGTTATTACGTCCAGATACATCTGTGCAGAGTCCTCAAAAGGTACGATGGTAAATCCATACTCGGAGGCGATGGATTCAGCAAAGTTATATCCAGCCGTTCCCGTTTTTACAGCAACCTTTTGTCCTCGGAGATCTTCATAACTTTTCACTGTATCGTTATTCGCGCTAATTCCCATAACGACACCTGATGGATAATAAGCTTCCGAAAAATCAAATACTTTCTTTCTTTCGTCCGTAATGCTCATCCCTGCGATGACGCCATCAACTTGATTCGACTCAAGCGCTTGAACGGCTGCGTTAAATCCGAGAGCCTTGATCTCGTACTTGAAATTCTGATCCTTGGCAATGGCGGCCATTAGATCCATATCAATACCTACAAAATTACCATTCGCATCCTGGAATTCAAATGGGGCAAATGTAATGTCTGTACCGATGACATAAGTTTTGCCTGAATTCGCTTCTGTTGCGGATGCTCCCCCTGCCCATCCAGATAACCCTGTCACTAGGAGCAAAACCAGGGTAAGTACAAAAAATGAGACCTTCGTTGTTTTCATATGTCCTCCTCTTCTCGGTCTCCTCCGAATCATCTTTAGTATTCATTGGAGTTGGTGTCAGTGTTACACTTTTTTTGTCAGACATATTGCCCATTATACATATTATTTTATATTGAGAAAATAAAATTTTAAGTATTTATTGTTTTCTAAAGCTGATCGTATGTTAACAACTGCATTTCTACATCATGGCTGACCAAATGGTTCAAGTAAAGTTAATCTGACCTATATGAAGGCTTCATATACAGGGAACAATAAGGCTTACGATTAGAATGGTTCAGCGTAGGTTAAAGCTTGATTTCATCTTTGAGCTCCTCGATCTTTTCAAAATGAGGCTTTACTTCATTTAGAATGATGGATTTAAGCTGCTCCATACTTCTCTCATCCCCCCATTGTAATTGATGATCTACACCTTCCTTGTATGAAGAAAGTGTCTTATCCAATGCACGCAGTTCTTTGGCGATCGATGCAAGTGCGGTTTGGGTAGCCTGAGGAATTAATTTCGGTTTATCCTTCCAATAATGATGACTGATTCCATACATTAATCCATATAGACCACTGCCGTAGGCGAGTTGATACACCTCCTCCTGTTTCGCTGACGTCATAACAGAGTAATCGCTCATATACCGAGGTTTTGATGTAGATATGTAATCATCACTGAACTCAATAAGTGTCGTTAGATATTGAGTCGCATCCTTCGCCTGCACCTTTGCTTGTTCAAGCAGCTTCTGAACCTTTGCTGGTGCTTCCTGATTTGTCACCTGACTAAGTTCTTCCAGCGTTTGTGCCATTGGCTTGAAGGAGGGGCCTTCTTTTAGAAGTGTGATGTAACCACTATTATTTTTGGATTGGTATAGCTCCATTAGGATATCTTCGTTTGCTTTGGCTTCGTTTAATCGGTGCTCATAATAAAAGAACACGATTACCAGTATGGCGATAAATATCAAATACCGTTTAATCATTGCTTTATTCATCCTTCATCTGCCATTTCTATTCGTATTCATATACCTTTACCGTGGATAATAATTGGCATATCTGAGAATTGTAGCATATGACCAAAGCAGCTAATACAGGAGATTATTACCAAACAGGATCAATTAAACTCCGCTGTGTGACACTTAATATCCAACAGACTCTCATATAATAAGCCGTTGATTTTGTTCTAATCAACGGCTTAACAGAATCGTTAGATGACATAACTCTTAATAGAGACTCTTTATTTTTTTATGAACGTAGTGGCATATCATACACATAACGAAGCAATGTTATATATATCATAAACACGGCAAATTTAATTGAATCAGAGGAGTTACACAACTCTTATACTTTGACCGAAGTACATAGCATGAATATGGCGAAGAAAAACAAAAATATACAGAATATAAGGATAGGTACTGGATGCTGACTATGCATTACAATCATAGGAGACATAAGACCAGCCATAATTCCGCCGGATACGCCGGTAACAATCGTTTGATAATCCACAAGCGCCCCAAAGATCATGCCCACAAGCATGGCGAAGATGGTGACAATGATCGTAACCCAGGTTGCATAGTAAGGGAATTGTAATCCCCATAATCCGCCAAAAGCGATAGCACTTACCGTACTAACAGTCATAGAAATATTCATGCCCAAATGATAGCCAATCAAGTTCCTCAACTTTCTCAAATGCATATATCCTGCAAAAATACCTACACATAACATTACATTCGTTATGATAAATAAGACGATATCCATCACTTTCCCCCTATCAACTGAATAAGGTACGAGCGCTTCTCATAAGATGGTGTATATCATACATATGGAGGTGAACACTCATGCTGGATCCAGGCTCAAGCAAGTTCAGCTCACCTGCAAGTCCGCTTCCTGCTCATGAATTGAGAATACTTCAGGAATACATTCATCATCAAAATGTTCAAATCATTGGTGAAATCAATCCTCTCCGTCGTAAAGAGATTATGTTATCTAACTTTTTCAAATCTCACAAAAATCAAACTGTGAAACTTAAGGTTCATAGTCGCAATCAGTTCACTGAAATGATGGCCAAAACAGAGGCCGTAGGTCGAGATTTTGTCAACTTGACTACTCTCCTAACCAAATATTGGATCCCCTTTCGCTCAATTGTTACCGCCGAACAACCTTATGACCAAGTGAATGTTCCACACCAACAACATCAGCAGGTTGTTTATGATGAAGATCTTAAACAAAAAATACTTCTGAAATTCGGTAAAACCGTAAGCCAAAAAGATTTTCTGAAACAGCAATTTTTCGAGCAAACTTTAGCTGGTCATATCAAGTCTCTAAAGAACGACAAATTAATCGTCGAAACAAGTACCGCTCGAATCCGAAGCAGATTGTTAGATATCAACGCTCAGGAAATCCTATTGAAAGAGAAAAACCACCAACGTTCAGTACCGTGGACTGATATTTTATGGATTGAAAAGCAACGTTTTATCTGAAATAGATATGATAATAAGATCATGCGAAGGGGAAGACACCTCATCATGTTATGAGAAGGTGTCTTTTCTATTTTTCACTTCTTATTCTGTTTGGGAAGTTTAACATTCAAAGGCGCGAGCTCTGGAGTCTGTTGATCAAATACTCTTAAAATCCCCCATAAGCCGAGTTCAATGTCCCATCTTATATTTCCTGAACGATACAAGTAATCTCCAGGAATGCTAAGTGAGCCACCTGCACCATATAAGAGCAAGAAGTCGTCTGTATGTCCCACGCTTATCTGGCCTTGAAAGGATACACTCAATGAGTTCAGGTCATCATCACTTCGTAGCCACTGGTGACCGTGCAGCACAAAGGTATGAGCTCTAGCACGATCAGAAATAAACATCATTCGGATCACAACAGGGTCGCCTGCATACGCAAGAAATACAGGTGTTGAAGGATCACCATGAACTTTAGAGCTGAAGATAAGGGAAACATCCGGATTTACCGCAAGTCTATTTTTGAAACGTTCTGCACGGTAATTGAAACCTCGCGATCCTTGATCCTCAAAATCCTCTGTCTCTTCTTCTTCTACCTCTTGATTTATCGTTATGACAGGTTCAGGGTCTATAATGAGCATACCATCCTGATTATATAATCGAACTCCGTCATGCATAATCACGCAATATTCTCTAAGACTTAAACCTCCACTGCTTATAATGACCTGACTTCCTGTGCTTGTAGGTTTTCTTGTAACAGGGTCAAGGTAGACGGAGCCTTGAGGTTCTGTGACCAAAAGTCCAAATGCTCCATGATGTCGATGGTTACGAATGTCTGCCATATCGGTAAGTCCCACGCTGCCAATCTGCTGATCAATATACCAGTGATACGTAATGTGTTCTCCAGGTGCGATGGTCTGATCCGGATTGAATCCAACCGTAGCTCCATCTGAACTTAGAACATCATATTCAAGCAGTTGTGCATGTAACGATATTCGTTTGGAGGGTCTATGTTTAAAGTTAACAGGTAATCCAGGGTAGAATTGATCATCTGGAGGAAATTTCAAATGATGCAGCTGATTTGATAGTCGAACTTCAACGATTTCACCTACATTGCCTCTTATAATCAAGGGCTCTGGATTCATTTTTTTAGTGAGTATATCCTTAACATTTTCTTTCAAAGCAAAAATAATGCTGTACGGATCCTGATCACCAAAGTGATTATAGATCACAGGTGTCTGTATAGCGACAATATCATAACTTCGAATAGGCGCGCCCTTAGGGCCAGGCAAATTACGCTCTATTGCTCTGGGTGGCCTTTCCCCTGAAGGAACAGGCAATGGTTCTGTTCTAGGTTTAGGTGCTTTTCGATCAGGTAAGGGAATTAAGTGGGGTACAAGCTTCTCATAAGAACGCATAATCCCCCAATTCCCTATCCAAAGATCATCGATTGAGCCATAATGGTACAACAGATCGAAATCTCCTGATCCTTCAACAGCAAATTCCAGTGTGAACGACTCGGATAATCCGATGTGCTGCTGATCGACCAGATCTGATTCAAGGTCTCCCCTTTCCCGCCTCCAACGCTGCCCATGCAGATTAAAGGAGTGGGATTCCTCCTGCGCACCCTGAAGAAGCCGAATTCGCACAGGGTCACCGTTGTAGGTTTGCAGTAGAGGTGTCACCGGATCTCCGTGTACCCATGAACTAAACACATAGGCTGGATCCATATGAGGTTCATTCAAGCGAAATTGTAGCGGTTCATTTCTATAGTTAATTCCCATCCCCCCTGGATCGTCATGGGAGCTTGGAAAAGGCGGTTGGTTTAATGGATTACCATCCGAATCAAACAAGAGTGCAAAGTCGTGGACAAGCAAAGTGAACTCTCTAAAATCAGGAATAAATGGATTCGTTATTGTCGCCTGTGTTCCCGATCTAATCTCTTCCCCAGTATGTGAAGATAAGTATTTGGAGCCTCTCGGTTGTATATTAATTCCGGCAAAAACCCCATGTTGTTGGTGTTGGTTGGCAAACAGATGATCATGAAAAAAAGTAGCTTTTAGTTCAGCATCGGCAAACCATTGATATTCAATCGTCTGCCCAGGAAGTATACCTGAATCATAATTCCAGCCGACGTTGGCTCCATCCGATACAAGCGGATCGAATTTCACAAAGTGAACATGAAGTCCTGCCTCATACGTACGGTTGACCAATTGAAAAGCATTGCCCCCTATAACTTCAGGGAACTTATTCGTAAATTTAAGTCTGACACAATCTCCGCCATTGGCTCGAATTGTTAGCGGTTCAGGTGCTTTACGTCCAGAGCACACAGCTTCTTCATCCTCAGCCAAAACAAACATTCTGCCCTGAGGATCATGCCACCCTTGATTGTTATAGACAATTGGAAGCTGTATCGCTACGATGTGAAATTCTCGGATTGGATTGATTAAAGGGTCACACGGGTTTACAAATACCGCACCAGGAACAGCATTCGGTGCAAATTGGTTTATTTCCAGCGGAGTTGATTCACGCCCACCAATAATGCCGAGTGGTGGTCTAGGAGCTTTTTTGCCAATAATACCAGGTATAAAATTAGGGAAGCCTGGCTTTTGTTTGGTCGGCTTCGGAGGAACAGGCTGACCCGGAAGGGGAATCAGAGCATCAATTGGTTTACCGTTAGGATATTTCTGCGTTCCATCCTGCAAAGTATTAAAAATTCGCTGCATTCCCCACATGCCTTCTTCAAAGTGCGGATATAGGTGACAATGAACAATAATATCTCCAAAAGCACCTTGCATGCTCCCTGCTCCATAGAGAGGTGAGACTGTATAGGAAGCCTGTGGAGAGATGGCTTGTGAATCCTTAATTTCGGAGTCTAGATCCGTCGTCTCAAATAGCCATTGATGCACATGATAATGAAATACATGTGTTTCCTTAACTCCGCCGTGAATAACCCTTATCTTCACAGGGTCTCCTACGTAGGCTCTTAGAATAGGCATTGCGGGATCACCAAACATCCATGAGTCATGATGTACTTCTTCACCTTCCGTTTCCGGAGATACAACGCCTTCTAATATGAGACGATGTCGATTCCTCATCGGTTCAGATCGGTAGTTGATGGCATGCGTTGCTTCGGGTTGAAACGTATGTGGACTAAAAGGTGTATCACCTGTCAGGTCTTTAATCTCCATTTCATCGTGAAATACCCAGGCATATTCACGAAATGAAGGCAGGAAAGGATTATGTATGTCAGCGTACACACCAGAAAGTAGTGGCTTTCCTGTCTTAGGATCAGTCCATGTGGAACCTTGGGGCTCCACAATCAGCGCTCCGAATAGCCCATGAACTTGTGTACCGAGTTCACTAGAGAGCGTGTTTCCAAAATCCGTGAAATAACAAATTCCTTCCAGGGTTGTATGCCACCTATACGTTATGCAATCCCCTGGTTGAACCGTTGTATTAGGATTAAAGCCCACTGCCGCGCCATCTGATGTAGTAACGTCATATTCAACATCCTGTATATGAATAGATGAAGGATAATGCAGTTTATTTTCAAACAAAATCTCAATATCGTCTCCTGCATTGGCACGAATGATTAAAGGCTGTACCAGATCAACCGTAGTAAAAGGATTCTTAGCAATAAGCCTACGAACCTTATCCTCATTCTCTTTCAATACATACATTTTCCCTTCAGGGTCGTGATCTCCAAAGTCATTTACGACAATACGAACCGAAATAGCTACAACATGAAATTTTCTTTTCACATTTCACCTCTTAAACTCGTATTTCGGGGATCGGGTTCTCCGGTGTCTCTACGAAATAAACCTGAATATTATCAATATGTGTACGAAGTGACGTGTTATCAAATTCGGGTACATTACAGATCTCTACCTGGATCGAAATCGTATCTGCTTCAACTTCAAGAATCCGCCCCACATAAAAGAAGGGATAGGATTCAATAATAACCAGAATACGACTACCTATGGCTGAAGTAAGTTCCGCAATGAGCGCCTCTTGTCTGAGATCGTTGATATTACGAGCCTCTTCCCGCTGAAGCATTATTCCTAACCTCCTTTAAGAAAGTGTTAGTCTATTATTCATTGCAAAAGGTGCAAAGATGGCAATGTTCTCAATGGGGAAACATAGCGGCGTCGGAAACTGAAAGTTGGGAGCATTGGGCATCTTGATAATCACTGGATTTAATTGAATAGATCCACCTCTAACGATTTCAAGTCTGCCTGTAAAAATCGGTCTAAATGTCTGTCCTAGTATGTTTAGCTGCGAAGCATCAAGAATGACGATAATTTCTTGACCAAGCAATTCTTCAAAAATCGTATTGCTCTCCCTTAGCTCCGGTGAGTTATAATCTTCACCATAATTATGCAATGAACTCAATGTATTCCCTCCTTGAACATATTTTGTGATACAACATAACCAGTTATATATATGGTAACAAGGAGGGAGAATATGCTACTGCTTTGCAATCGTAATAACTTCGATGTCAGTTAGAGCAATGGTTTCAAGAAGTTGATCCTCATGCTTGCTGAGAGGTTGAATTATTATTTTGTCCTCGGTTGTATTGACTAGGCAACCCATTTTAATGCATTTTGTCTCAGTCATTTGAATGATGATCTTCTGTCCTGCATGTTGCAAGAGAGCTATGCTTAGCGGAATGCCATAGAACCGATTCAGCAACATAACACTTCCTGATACGGTTTCAGTGAACGTATACAACAGCGCACAATTGAGTTCCTCGCTGCAAAAGATCGGATGAATTTCATGCGTCGGTGCCGCTTCATTCCCATCGGTCGATATGGAAATCAGCTGATCATATTGTATATATCGAAGTCTTGACCTACTCCAAATGGTAATGTAATTCTTTCCTGATTGTAGGAGAAATCCATCCACCGTCTTCAACTTTCCGCGAAATGACATTTGAACCTCCACATATTGGTCTTGGAGTGAGGCTAATTTCAGCTCCAGCTGTCTTGTATTGTTAGGTTGAGGTGGATTACCCAAGGTTCGGAGAATATGATTGGCTTCGGCTATACACGCCTTTAATTCAATAAATTGTTTTTCAGGTAATGCTGTTGTTGGTGAACTTATTCCAATGCGCTGTTTAGCTTTAATCACGAGACAAATACCTCCAATAAAAGAATATTTAATCTCAGTATATGGGCTACTATACCTATCGAACTGGTCAAACGCCTATCTTTGTTACATTCCTCGGAAATAGGCTAATGTCTCTGGCACACCTCGGGGTATGGGCATATACATGATATCAAATACCGAAATAAGTGGAGGATCTCATGAATCATAAGAGAGTACTACTCAAAAAGAAGGCTGTTTCCCCGACCCAATCAAGATCAAACAGAACATCAAGAGTACTGCTAAAGAAAGATTGTGACCTCAAAATAAACTACGGAGTTTCTGACGATTGTGCCTGTCATCAGCCGATCTCACAGAATGTTGCCCATCGTGAAAAATGTTTCAAAATCATCCCTGGACAGAAGCCACTAATTAAGCTTCGATTAGCTGGAATTAATAACAACCTGAATTTTGAGTTATTTCGCCACAAAGGAAATCGTATCATCATCGAAGTTAGTTCTGGTGAGAAGACTGAAAAAATCAGAGGCGTATTATGTGATGTAGGCACAGATTACGTCGATATCAAAAAGGCAAACGGTAGGGTTGTTACGCTTCTTCAGTCTAATATTATCAAGATTGAGTGGCTGGGACGGAGAAAAAGAGCCCCTCAGGTTGAATACGTAGAAGATGATTACGGGGATGAATACGGATATGATGAGGATTGCGAAGAATAACATCCGAGGAAATTCAGCATGAAAGTTTGGGGGGAAGTTAACCCAAATACGATCGGTGGTTGGTCCATTTCAATAAAACTCTGGTCAAAGATATACCAAAAACGCAAGCGATTGAATATAATCGCTTGCGTTTTTGGTATGGTTATTCACTCTCAAGTCTCTAATGTACTAGTTATTTGGCATCCTCCAGCCACTGCGCAAGTGGTGTATCATTCGTGAGCTCACCGTGTAAAATGTGGCTAAACTTGCCTTCCCGATCAATCACCATCGTTGCGGGTAAACCGGTGATACGATACATCGTGGATATTTTGCCAGTCACATCAACAATTACCGGAAAATCAAATTGCTGTTCATTCATAAATTCTTGAATCGTACCCTTGGATTCTCCAACATTAACAAACAGTGTCTCGACATCTTCTTGGTGCATCTCTGCTGTCTGATGCAGCAAAGGCATTTCTCTTACACAAGGTGTGCACCATGAAGCCCAGAAGTTAATCATAACTACCTTACCTCGATAATCGGATAGAGAAACTTGATCACCCACTGAATTGGGAGCCATAAAGTCTGGGGCAGTGGCACCAGCCTCAATTGACCCTACTCGTTGCGTCTGGGACGGTGAGAGTCCCTGAAATACAGCCCACACACCAGCCAGCACTGCAACCGTTCCGATCAAGATGGTGATCATGCGCCTGATATGACGTTTATGTTTTCGCAACAGGTATCACCTTCACTTTATCCCTAGACTTTGATGAAATGCAGCATGAAGCGAACCAAACTGTTCGCGAAATTGATGTGTTGTACCACTCCCAACGTTCTGCCCATTGTTCATAAAAACAATATGATCAGCGAGATCATCCGCAATGTCTAACTGATGAGTGGAGAACACAACCATATGACCCTGCTGCTTAATTTCTTTGACAAGCTGTGCAAATTCATGCATCCAGAATGGGTCTAACCCATTCGTTGGCTCGTCCATAACGAGCAATGGTGGCTTCGCTAGCAGTGCCTGTGCAAATAGTACACGCTGTCGCATGCCCTTAGAGAAGGTTGCGACACGTTTATTTTTTTTGTCCTCCAAACCTACCATCTTCAGCACTTCCTGTACCCTCTCTTTGGAAACTCGCCGCAATGCAGCCCAGAACAAGAGCATCTCTTCTGCCGTCAGACTCTGATTAAACTGATAATCATCTGGCATGTACCCGATCTGTTCCGAATACCGTTTACGGTCACTCATCTGCCCTACCTGGTTTACAAGGATATCTCCTGAAGTAGGACGAAGGATACCTGCTATCATACGTAGTACAGTGCTCTTGCCAGCACCATTGCCTCCACATAAAGCGAGTACGTTACCTGAAGAGATGTGAAAGGAAATCCCCTCTACGATCGATTGCTTTTTTATCGTTTTACTTAATTCGTTGATACTAGCCTCCACTTTATCCATGGGAACGTCCCCTTTCCCAGATCCCGTACACCACAAGTACAGAACATGTAATCCACAGCAGACAAATCGTTAAGAAAATCCAACTGCCACTCGGTTGCTGCACCCATGTCACCCATTGGTAATATTCCGGTCCGAGTACCGAGCCACCGCCAAGTTTAATAACGACAAATAAACGTACCAGCTCGGCTGGATTGATGAAAGTTAGCACAACAAGCAATGGTTTGACCCATAAAAAAGGCACAATACCTAAGATCGCAAGCAAGAGCGTAGGCCATCCGATCACTGCAAAGAACCAAACGGATACCGAAATGGTTAACGCTTGCCAACGATTTTTGGATATTGAGCCGATGAACAGTGCAATTGTTAAGAATAATAGGACTAATCCACAGGAGAATGCCAGAAATAAGAGATACGTTATCACGTTTAACGCGCTACCAATTACTCCACTAATGAGTCCCATCAAACCATATCCAAATGCTACAATTGTAATCAGCACCACTGACAAGCCAAGGTATTTTCCAACAATAAAGGACATTGTGCCGATTGGATAAGTAGACAACAGTTGCCAGCTTCCCTCTTCCTTCTCCGAAGTTAGCGAGAAAGAACCTAGAAATAACGTCATTAATGGCAATAGATAGAGAATGAGATTTAACATCGAGCCGGTTGTACCGGAATATCCTTGAACAAAGTTCTGCGAATCAATGAGTAGTAAGCTTAAGCTAAATGTGCAAAAGAGGATTAGAAACGAATACGCCCAGGGATTGCGAAATCCCATCCTCACTTCACGCTTGGCTACCAGTAACATATCTACCATATTCGATCACCCTGATTACTCATCATCACTAGTGACCCGATTCTTCCTTCTTCTCGCCTTCCTCATGCATTCCTTCCTCGCCCATTCCCTCTTCCCCATGTCCGTGATCATGTCCATGATCTCCCATATCCATCATCTCTGTGCTCTGTTTCCAGTCATGGGATGCGAGATCTTCAGCAGTCATGATGGTTCCAACGCCTTGCTCGGCAACAAATGCTTCAGCAGATGCTTTATCCTTGAAATTAAGGATGCCATACGCCATCGGTGTACGCAGAGAAGCATCATAAACATACGTCGCTTTGCTGTATTCGATCCATTCCTTGTCATTATAATCACGTACAAAATCCATACCGATGTTCTCAGTCCCATTTTCTTCTTTCCATTGGTTCATGCACCCGATGTCGTCAAACTTATAGTTTTTGCCATCCTTAGTTGTAAGCTGTGTTGCATAGGCATCATCCTTCACCTGCATCTTGCAAATGGCACAAATATCCACGTCTTCATTAATTGGCAATGCCGCATATTTGGTTGACCCGCAAGCCGTTAATACCAACAACCCCAACATAAGCAGTATTGTCATTGTCCATCGTTTGTTCATTTACGTAATCCTCCCGAATAAATCATAATACAAGCTGAGATACATAATAGAATGACCCCGATAACCCATACCGGTATGGTGTCATTCGTTGTACCTGGTTGCTGTTGTGGCTCCATTGTCATCGTCATCAGAGGTGATTGATCTGTTGACCAATTCTCTTTGCCTTCTGTAAACAACTCACTCAAAAAGACCATCCCCGGGGATTGAAAGAAAAGTTGATAGGCTGAATTCCTACTAATTAATTGCTCATAGAATGGATTAATTCCATAAGCCATCTCACTAACTCCATCACCATTCAGATCAAGTCCCCGGAAGGAATCCCAATAATTAGATGACATCTCGTTGTCCTGGCTATCTACAGCCGAAGCATCAATCACATTGGATATGAACTGGTTCTGATGGAGTCGGTTGCCTTCTGCAAGTACAAGCTGAAACCCGATGAAATTACGCAGAACCTCATTACCACGAACATCGTTATCTGTGGACTCCGCAATGTTCATTCCGACTCGATTGCCTTCCACACTATTGTTCACTATGGAAGATTGATGAACGTCGTATAACAGGATGCCTTGTGAATGTACATTTTCACTCTGCTTCCGAAATGAATTGCCTGATACCGTTGTATTCTTCACGCCCATAATCATGGCACCGGTGATGTTGTCCTCACCTACATTGTCCAAGACGTAAGAACCATCCATATACATGCAGTGGATACCATATCTTGTATGTAGCAATGTATTGCCTTTTACAGTAGCTTCACGGCTATTCTCCATATAGATTCCATCCAGCATACCCCTAATTTCATTGCCTTCAATATGGTTGCGATGAGCGTTATACAGATCAATCCCGTTGCCCTTCTGACTGCTTGAAGCCGTCGCGGAACCCGTCCATGTAATGTCGTTTTCTCGGAAGATCCCCTCATTAGCGTCACGAGCAAGAATACCGAAGCCCTGTGTCTGAATATGTATATCCTTGATCTCTGCATGATTGGCTTCAACCTCAATAGCTGCTGTAGGTGTACTATGCTGATGTAAAATAGTAAAACCCTGCAACTTTACGCCATCTGCACGAATGTTGATCGTGGATTCAGGAGAATTCGTAGATGCAGACTGAATTGAGCTTGTATCTGTGCCCACGATCATCACAGAGGAATCTCCCAGAAGGGATATGCTCTTGTCTATAGTCACGGGGCCTAAGTACATACCTGGCTTAAGTGTAAGCTCTTCTCCAGGATTCATCGCGTTAATGATCGGTTGCAGCGGAATGAAGCTCTGTTCTTTTGAAGCAGCGGACGCATTCCCTGACATGAATAAAAGCTGAATCAGCATCGCTACAAACAGCCATAGAGTAAGGATGCTCCAAGAGGTGACTTGGCGGTTGATGTTGTTTGACATATTGAGATGCATGCGAGCATTACGCATGAATTGCCCTATAGCTAGGCGAACCTTCTCCGATAACATAAGTAGACATGCTGTGTTCATTCCATTCAAAAAAATGTAGAGCTTTACATTCGGTCTTCAATTTCATTCCTCCATCCTTCACTAGCCTTAACACAATACTGCTCATAGTGTACATAAAAACCTAATGTTTCCATATAGCTCAACATAGCTATAAAGCCGGATTGTTTGTGGCTAAATTGTGAGATACATGAGAATGATGTTGTCTCTCTTCACTTTTCCAATCCTTCTGAGAACAAGAAAAAAAGCTTATTCGGAATAATGAGTATCCGTAATAAGCCCTTGCTCCAATGCATAACGAGTGAGTTGAACTCGGTTTTGCACCTGTAACTTCTGTAGAATATTCTTCAAATGATTCTTAACCGTATATTCAGAAATGTTATATTTCTGCGCGATTTCTTTGTTCGTCCATCCTGCAGCTACTCCATATAAAATGTCCTTTTCTCTAATAGTCAGAGGCACATCCGGCTCTTTTTTCTCCGTTAAGGATACGTCCTTTAAGATCTGATAAGCCACCTCACGGCTCAAGGTCGCCTCTTCTGTAACGATGGAATGGAGATATTCTAACCACATGGAGGGTTCTAGGTTCTTCAACAAATAGCCCTGTGCCCCACACTTTAGTGCTTCCAGCAAATGAAATACATCATCCGAGACGGTAATCATCACGATTTTCACATAAGGGAACATCAGTTTAATCCGCTTAGTCGCTTCCAATCCGTTCATTATTGGCATCTGAATGTCCATTAGAATGAGATCAGGAAGCCACTGCTCTGTAAAATCAATGGCCTGCTGGCCGTCAGTCACAACCCCAATCACTTCAAGAGACGCATCCATGGATAAAATATCACAGATCGCTTCTCTGGCATGCACATGATCATCAACAACAAGCACCCGAATATGACTCATACATGTTCACCATCTTGGCTAAATTGTACAACCGTGTACTCCTGTTCTCGATATAACTTCAAATTCCAGTTCATCGTTTTCAGCCTCTCTTTCATAATATGTAGTCCATATCTATCTTTCATTGCAAACGGATCGCCGGCAAAGCCTCTACCATTATCTTTAATCGTTATTAATCGATATCCATTTTATTCTCACCCATAATCCAGCCTTCGGATGCTTTGGCATGCTTCTGAATATTTACTACAGCCTCGCGCATACACGCGAGAAGCTCAATCTTTTCTTTGGCGGTAAAGTCTTCATCCTTAATGTCCCATTCCAGATTAATGAGGATTGGAGTATCTCTGATCATTCTTCCAATTTGGTTACGGAGTGAGACAGAATCCAGCGTGGGTGATACTGACTGGCTCTGAGAGTCATATCTGAGATTAGCTATCGATTGGCGCACATATCGATTCACTTCATGAACGGTTTTCCGAATTGCATATACTTCTTCCAGGTGTTTCTCTTGTTTACGCTTGGATTCCAGACGTTCTACTTGTACGGATAGTAAAAAGAGAGATTGTGCAATGCCATCATGCAGCTCCTTCGCTAATTTCTCACGAGATTCCAGCACGGCTTTAGCCGCTCGTTCCTGCTCCAATTCCTTTTGGATACGTTCCATATTGCGAAATAGCTTCGTGACGAGCGTAATACTTACAACATAAACCATGACAGGCGTAAGCCAATTACCGAGATCCATAGAGATATAGGGTAAAAGAAATTGGTGGCGTACGTACTCCCATACACCAACAGTTAAGGTTGGGATGAGCAAGATCATCCACTTGATCTGTTTATAAGACATGCTTTCCCTCCTGGGATTCCGAATCATACGATGTAGCGCATCAATTGATTTGCATAGCTATACCTAACTCTAAACAGCATACGTTGTACGCATGCAAAAGGCATGACCCCTTAGAGCCATACCATAGGTGATTTAACTTTTAATTGTAAACATTGTTTGAACGATCATAGACTTTACGTTCCGAAATAGACATCTAATTTACCAGTAGGAGGC
The DNA here is from genome assembly GCF_001426865.1 of Paenibacillus sp. Root52. Lineage (GTDB taxonomy): Bacteria > Bacillota > Bacilli > Paenibacillales > Paenibacillaceae > Paenibacillus. The sequence goes on from NZ_LMFO01000001.1 coordinate 873,323, forward strand.
GTTGTTGCCATCCACACCGCAGCAAGATTATCCGGAGCAGATGTTTGTGCTGTGATATAATCCCCGATCAGTACTGTCGGTACCGGCGAGATTCCGTTTGGATTAAACGAAGTTGTGGTCAGTCGGCGATTGGTGAAGGTAGCTCCTCCATCAAACGACTCTGCAACAAAAACATCCAGCAGAAATCCATCGATCCGGTTGGAGTAATAGATAACCCTTATCGTGCCAGCGAATGGTGAGACAGTAATAAACGGAAAGAAATTTTGCGTTCCTGGAGGTGCAGCCGTAATGCTGACTGGGTCAAACCAGAGCAAGCCATCTGGTGAACGAGAAAGTAGCACATCGGTGTATCCATTACGTGCATCATTCCAAACAGCATATACCGTTCCGCTAAAGGGGCTAATAGAGATATCAGCTCCAAGGCATAAATTGGTCTGTACTCGAAATTGATAATTGGGCACAGGCAACGGTGAAGGAGCAGGTACAACAGAAGAGATAAATGTAGCCTGTCTCTCGACCGGCGGTTGATAGTTGATCCCGCCATCATAAGATATGCGTAACAGTGCAGAGGGGCTCGCCGGCCCGGTAATAATGTACCCTGCATACACCTCTCCAGAGAAGCCTACAGCTAGTGCTGCCCGGTCATGTATTCCCCTTGGATTAGATTGTCGGTCAGGGCCTTCCCACGTCAACCCTTGATCAAGCGACCGCTGAGTAAATATGGATGAAGACGTTGTGGCGAGGGGCGTATATCCGACATAGGCATTACCTCTATACGGGCTGCCGGGTGAACGATCAACTGCAATAAACGGCTCATCATTATGAATTACCGTGCCATATCCTGCTTGAACGATAACCGGTGGTTGCCAGCTTAATCCATCATCAAATGAGGTATAACTGACAATCGTACCATCATTAATACCGTTAAATACGTGGACTGTCACAATAAAAGTGCTTGGAAATGTATAGTCAATCGTCGGTGCCTCGGCACCCGAATATCCCGGAGGATTGGGTAATACCGTTGTTGACCACGTGCTACCGCCATCGATTGAGCGATAAAGACCTGTTAATGTGGGGCCGGTGCTTGTATCTACAGCAACCACACACATAATACTGGGATTAAGCGTATTAACCGCAATCGAAGGTTCGAATTGATTCCCTGCCAATGCTCCAGTAATATTAACTACAACCATTCCTATCACCTCATTTCTTCTAAGGAATATTGGTAAATCGGTCTATTAATGACATCTCCGATTGGAGAATTCGCTGGATAAGCTGACCCGTTGAATCGACGCCATACACGTTAATCATCGTACTTGTGGCACTGAAATAATCACTTTGTACTTCATAAAAGGATGCATTGATAAGTGGATATACAAAAGTTCTGCCCGCTTGGGGAGCCAGCTGAAATAAATCATGACCCACCGGGATACGTACGGTTTGTGTAGAGTCCCAGCGGAAGACTTCAAGCTCAACATTGACAGCAGCGTTAAGAGAGTCATTAAGGCAAGTCACGATAACCTGGGTAGATTGCGTTGTTCCCGTAATGGGGTTATAGATAAGACCCGTGCTAAAAGGCACAAGTATTCACTCCCTTCTCCTGCAACGTTCTATTTAAGGGGATTTATCGTATAATATGTTGTCCTACTTTCAACGGAACGGCATTCAACTAAAGATCAAAAAAAGCCACCGATCTCTCTAAGATCAGCAGCCCTTTTGGAGGAGTAAAACGATACATGAAATCCATCATACAGTTATTACATTTTGGCTATCATCAGGCGATGAGTTGTATTTTCCCGGTTATTATTTTTGGGACATTAGCGCTTACGAGTGTCATTGCAGTGCCTTTTTTTCATCGTTATGATGCCATCTTAATCATACTTCTTATCGTGCAATATCTGATGTACCGCAGTGGCCTAGAAACGCTTGATGAAATCAAGGTCATCTGTGTATTTCACTTGATTGGCTTGGTACTTGAGATATATAAAGTATGGATGGGCTCATGGTCGTACCCTGAACCTGGATATACTAAACTATTGGGTGTTCCACTATACAGTGGGTTTATGTATGCAAGTGTAGCTAGCTTTATGTGCCAAGTGTGGCGTAGACTTCGGATGGATATGACGGGCTGGCCAGGCGGAATATCCTCCGTATTGCTCGGAGCGGCAATCTACCTCAACTTTTTCACACATCACTTTATTCCTGACTTCCGTTGGTGGCTCACAGCACTTGTGTTTGTTGTCTTCTGGAAAACATGGATTATCTACCGTGTACGTTCTACAACCTATCGAATGCCTCTATCGCTCGCTTTTATCATTGTTGGATTCTTCATCTGGACTGCTGAGAACATCGCTACATTCTTTAATGGTTGGAAATACCCTGATCAGCATGAAGCGTGGCAACTCGTGAGCTTCAGTAAGATCAGCTCCTGGTTCCTCCTTGTTATTATTAGTGTCATCATCGTTGCACAGCTCAAATATGTGAAAGCCAATCGAACGCGAAACATTCATAATTAAATTTAGGTATAGGTTATTAGGATCATTGTAGACTGATGTAGTACATTAAACAGAAAACTCCCCACTCTTTAGGAAGATTTGGCCGAGTGGGGAGTTTTACTTAACTATACTAAATTTAGAAATAGCACTGTTTACCGTTAGTTTGTTGCTGGGTATAGTACATCATTACTTTTGACATTTAGTTACGTGTTGTTGAGCGTTGTTCGCTTAATCATAGATAATGTTTCAGAGGCTTGCTGGTTGTTGAACTAAGTCTTTCTGATAAGCCAACACTTGATCCCAGTCTCCGTGAAAAATAGGAATCCGATAATATCCCCTTCGTTCGTATAATGCAGCCGCTTCTGGTTGCAGCGGACCTGTCTGTAGCTTCAAATTACGATAGGCAAAATGGATAGCAAGACGTTCAGCCTCAGCCAAAATTGCTTGAGCAACGCCTTTACGCCTATAGTCAGAGCGTGTATACATGCGCTTCACTTCCACGGAATTTTCATCGAGGGGTCTAATGGCTCCACAGCCAACAGGATATCCGTCTAACCGAGCTACAATAAACGCTGATCGCGGAACCTCCACGTCAGAGAGTTGGAATCCTGCCGTCCCGTCACCTCCGTACAACAATCCGAGCTCCTCGCTCAGCTCCTTCATTAATTGTACTGAATCCTCACTTCTTACATCTTCGGCGGCAGCAAGCACGATTGTCGACGACATGCGAATCCCCCTTTATCTCATTGGATTTATTGGATTATTTTGTGATTAATCTAAATTATCATGAACCACCCTGAGCGTCAATTGCTTCATCTATAGAATCTTTTGATAAGACATCCATGGATTAGGTTCAAGGTATTATCGAGATTACTCGCCGAATAGAGAGCTATTGCTAGAACGTTGAATAAAAAAACCGCCAGGTTGGCGGTTCTCCAAGCTATTCGGTAATACGAGTACTCGTTGAATCCATATTATATTGTCCTTACTTATAGGAGTCTAACACCTGACCCAAAATTTGAATCCCTTTTACAATCTGCTCATCCGATGGCGTTGAGAAATTCAGCCTAATGGCATTACACGGCTCACTCTCATCCACGAGGAAAGCTGTACCAGGAACGACCGCAACACCTTGAGCAGCAGCAGTCTTGGCATATTCGAGCATCGGAACTTGATGTGGTAGATCACACCAGAGGAACAGTCCTCCTTCGGGTTGAGTGAAGGTAATACGGTCGCCCATATGCTGATTCAACTGTTCAATCATTAACGCTGATTTTCTATGGTAGATGGTTCGAATGCTATCGATATGACTATCGTAGTCATACTCTGCCATGAACTTGTACGCCAAAATCTGTGGAAGCATAGCGGTATGTACATCCTCACCTTGCTTAGCCACAACCATCTTCTGAACAACCTCATACGGTGCAAGCACGTAACCCACACGCAGACCCGCAGATAGAATTTTGGAGAAGGAACCTACATAAATGACAAGACCTTCATCATCCATCGATTTAATGGTGGGAACATCTTGTCCCTTGAATCGAAGTTCACCGTACGGATTATCTTCAAGAATCATGACACCATACTTTTTCGCCAAATCATAGATTGCCTTACGCTTCTCTTCACTTGTCGTAATACCCGTTGGATTCTGGAAGCTTGGGATCACGTAAATTAGCTTCACGTTCTGCTCTGTTTGCAAAGCATGCTCTAGCTTCTCAATATCCATCCCGTCAGTCTCCATAGGCACACCAACTAACTTAGCCCCCGCTGCTCGAAACGTATTCAAGGAACCGATGAAGCTTGGGCTCTCACAGATTATAGTGTCACCCTCATTACAGAATACTTTACAAGCAAGCTCGATGCCCTGCTGCGCTCCAGATACGATGAACAATTCATCCGATTCTTGGCCTGTATTGAAGCCTGTATTCAAATGTGTCGTTAGTGCTTGTCTTAGCGGGGCATACCCTTCTGTAATTCCGTATTGAAGAGCCGTCACCGGATCATGTTCCAGTATGGATTGTGTGAACGTACGGATCGCCTCAATCGGAAACGTCTCTGGTGCAGGATTACCTGCCGAGAACGGGATAACGTTCTGACCTGAAGTTGCTTTTAAAATTTCGCGAATGATGGATGGCTGTAATGCAGCAATCCTGTTAGAAAATGAGTAGTCCATCGTAATAATGCCTCCCTATTTGTCGGTACATCTATTGGTGTTTGTGTTTATGCTTAACCTCTTTTGTCTCGCATTGCTTGTACGACTTACATTCGTTGATTGTATCATAAGTGAATTCATCCGTTCATCCATAAAATAAAAGAAACACGACTAACCGGCTTATGGTCAGTCGTGCTTAGAGTATTATGAATTACTGAAAGAACCGCTGCCTGACTTCACTGTCTGTACCTCATACATGTTAACAGTCATACTGATCAGATAGTCTGGCTTCTCTTGCGATTTTTTCTCACGGTGGCCTTTGATATGTACATCGCTTTCTCCCAGTTTTTCCACGCTTCTTCTGATTCCCAGCGAATGATGACAAGAACTTCTTCTTGCTCTTTGTTTCGCTTGTTGACCATGACACTGAAATCAATAAGACCTGGCATTTCCATAATCGGAGAAGGACCACTCCATCGTTCTACGACCTGATCACTATACCCTTTTTGTATAATCATGCTTCGAGTTTGGATTAACATCATTACCTCCTAGATCGTTTCAGATTATTGAAATAAATGAGGTATCCATGTTACCTTGCTCTTCTTGCTTGGATACCCTCAACTTCTATTCTAATTCAATTGAAAATGATTATCAATGATAATCGATGTGAAGCTTAAGCTGATTTCAGGTTACTCACTTCAAGTCTTTAATAAAAGCAACAATTCGATTCGCTTCTATGAATCCAATCTTCGCATGAAATGCTTGGCTTGAATGGTTCGTAAGCTCCGTATCTGATGCAATTTGGGTACAACCTACAGACTTCGCCCATTTCTCTCCTGCTTCAACTAATCGTTTTGAAATACCTTGATTCCTGCACTCTTGCTCGACGTATATGCCCTCAACATAACCAACAGGCGATGAATTGGATCCTTCAACATAATCAGTTCTTATCGATAAGTGAATAAATCCAACGTAACTTTGTTGAGATTTGGCTAGATAGAGTCTGTCTTTCTCTGATTGTAATACATCTTCAAAGTCAGCTCTGAGGTGTTGCCACGAATTTTCGGGCCATAATTTTAAGGCTAATTGTGTCACTTCATCTAGGGTTGTCTCATCTGCCTGTACAATCTCCATCCATGCACTTCCTCTGCTTAAAATTAGTTTCTCGTCAATGTAAGCCTTGTTACATATGATTTGTCCTTAACTCGCAGCAATTGTTATCACACGGGGTAAACTCGAATTTTTGATCGTTACCGTGTATTTTTTCATTTGCTTATCTGCACATTCATCCCATTTCTCTGAGAACAGATAGAACATATCTCCAAAGTTCATTCCTGCGGGTAAATTATCTTCGAATTTGATCTCCGCAATCTCCGAATCAGGCAATTCGTCTAACACCTCTACCTTAGCGTGAAAAACCATGCCCAAACTCCCGTTCCATTTATAAATACCGTAGGGAGTGAGTTCGAATTCAACCGCTCCTGTCTCCTCATACAACTCTCGACTTGCAGTTTCTAACATCGTTTCTCCTGGTTCCCTATTGCCCCCTGGGATCTCCCAACCTCCCCGTTTGCTGTTATGGATAATAATGAACTTATCGTTAAAGGTTGTGAGCATAATGGCAAACTGTATTTCATCATGATTAATCTCATTAATATCATACCAATAGCTCATGCTATCCTTCTTCCTTATGTTTATTTCTGTTTCTCCATAGTCGATATACCGAATAATTGCTTCATCATTAAAGGCTTCTATTATTTTCTATTCTGCTTATAAATTCATCTACTTGTTTTCTAGTATTTAAAATGATGACTTGTTTATCTCGCTGTATGTGTTCGAGCTTCTTCAGAACGTTCATTCCACTTCTTTTCTTATAATTCCACACCCATTTCACGAATTCCCAATCTAACTTTTCATTACACCCTTCATTCATATCGGGTCTACTCTTGTTATGGTACATGAAACGCCGTTTGATGATCCGATAGCAGCATAAGAGCCTGGGCATATCCAAAAAGATAATGACATCCGCTCTCTCGATCCTAGTATTCATTGTTCTTGAATAGTTGCCGTCCATAATCCATTGATCTTGATTAGTAAACTTATCAATCATCTGATCCCACTCATCATTCGGTTTAGGAACCCAGTTTGGATTCCAGAAGTAAGCATCTAAATGAATAACAGGCAGATTAAGAATGTTACTTAGCTTTTGGGAAAGCGTTGATTTGCCAGATCCACCTGATCCAATCACCAAAATTCGATTCATTTTGTTCTCCTTATATCATCAGAGTTTTGAAACTCATACTTATTGGGCTATATTATTTTGACGTATAGGCTTTTTTCTCAGGATAAATACCGGCCACCAGATCAACAACAATATCGTTCCTCCAACGACAAAGACAGCCCAAGTTGAACCTTGGGATACTTGAGCAATTAGAAATTCCCATTCGTTCATACCATCGTTTCTCCCTACACTATTGATGAAAAGAGTTAGTGGCACAATTAAGGATAGACCAATTGTTAATAGAGATAAAATAACCAGCTTCCTACGAATTACGCTTAAAATTCCACTAGCAAGTGTCAGGAGGAAGAACAACCAAAACATCATTGATATCCAAGCTGGAAGTGTTTCATACATCATATATAGCCTCAGCCCTCCTCCTTAATTAAATTCTCCCATTCTTCAAATGACAATTTATCTGTTATTGATTTGAACTTTTCAGGTACAGAAACAAAACACATCAACTCCAAACTATTCCCATCTGGATCGTTAAAGTATACGGAGGCATTCCCTTGGTTTGCACGTACAAAAGGTTCAACTGAACTTCTTCTCCCAAAAGGAACGGGTTCAACACCAATCGTTTTTAGCCAATCCATACTATGTTTCAATTCCTTATAACTTACTCTAAATGCAATATGTCTTATGGAAGGATGATATGGCAGCCGATGTTCCGCCCCTTCCCAAAGACCTAGCCAGCTCTTCTCTTTCTCAATCCAGAAGAAGGCCGTGTCTTCATCTTCCCAAGCAAGCTCCAGTCCTAGTTTTGAATAAAAATCGATTGATCTATTTTTGTTACTTATGGGTAAATGAGCTTCATACAGACCTAGAATCATTCAACTCAACTCCTTCAACGTTATAACTGCAAATCGCATCCATCAAATGCTTTATTCGCCTGAATTAGCGCAACTGCGTCAGTAATGGCATTCTTCTGAGACTCCGTTAGTTTTCCTTTATCCCCATCCCAATCCTTCAGCCACCAAAAGAAAGAGCTGATATTTCTATATTCCATGAATAAAGGAATTCTTTTGATCCATTCGTAATCAAGATGAATTTCCTCCAGATAACCTTCTAGATACGATGTTAAGAAATACTTGGAGAATTCGTTTTTGGAACACCACTTCAGATGATCTGAGCCCCACCATACAGCATGTGTAGCTGCTACCCCAATATCCATAGCGTACCAACCATACAATGAATCATCAAAATCAAATACGGTGATTTCACCATGTTCAATCAAAAAATTATAAGGATGAAAGTCGTAATGTATTAGCCCATATGCTTCAGGGTTTGTAGGCAATAATACCAATTCCTGCTCCACTGCTCTAAGCTTACTAACAAGCACAGCGTATTTGCCTATATGTAAATGAGGATTATTGATTTCAAGAGGACTCCATTTCACTCTCATATGTTGTGAATCCGTAGGCTCGTATAATGAGCTGGTTAACTTATGCATACGTCCCATTGTCACACCCCATCGTTTAAATAAGGGTGAATCCCAAGCCTGTGGATCTGAATCAAAGAACTTACCCGAAGCACCCTCAAACGCAGTAGCAATATAACATTTCTCATCATCACTACAAACGGCCGTCATGCTTCCTTCTATTGTAGATACGGGTATAGAAACACGAACACCGTTCATAGCCAAGAAACGAACCCAGTGAACCTCAGCCTGTATGCTCATCTCGTATTCAATGGATTTTTCGGACAATCGTAGATAGTAAGTCTGATTATCCTTAATATATTTATAGACCTCATTTGTTGAATTACTGACAAACTCTAATGAAGTAGGGTTCATTCCAAAAGCTATTGCCGCTTGAGATAGAATGTGTTGATTAACCAAATGCATGTCACGTCCTTCTGAATAGGAGTCGCTTTCCAAACCAACTGCATTGCATTTTAGAGAACCATCAATTAACTATTATATTCAACGTTAAGCTCACGCACATAGACGCCTGTTCCCGAGATGTACACATCTAGACGATCCTGTTCACGGTTTACATTTACCAACACTTGTCCATCTTTATGCACTTCTGTACCCTGTTCAACGATGAATTCTATGTTAGTCGCTTCTTGATCAAGGTATGTCAAATAATAAGCTCCCATCACGCCAGATGCAGTTCCTGTTATCGCATCTTCGATCGTACCTGAGTACGGTGAAGAAAAGTGTCTAGCATGCATCAGTGCCTCTTGCTTAACTGTTACTAATCCAAAAGGATGCACAGAAGACCTTGGATTCTCGACCAAGATCTCTGGGAACATATCATTATTAGACTTCATTCTACTGAAGCTCTCTAAATTTCTAATAGGCACCAACAACGTCCATGTTCCTGTACTTCCATACACGATGGGCATAGTTGGATCAATCTCTTCTTCCGTTAAACCTATGCTCTGTGCCAGCTTCTTAACTGACCCTTGGAATGGAACAAATTGAGGATGATCCTGCTTCATCGTTACCATCAGTTCATTATTGATGTAATCAAACGTTATAGGTAGGATTCCGACATTCGTTTCAATCGTTACAGCATTCTGGGATGCTTCAATATGTCCTCGTGTCTTCAAACAATACATCGAAGCCATCGTTGCATGTCCACATAAATTAATCTCGTGTCCTGGTGTAAAATATCGTAGTTTATAATCCGCTTGTCTTGATCTTAGAACAAATGCCGTTTCGTTAAATCCAACAGAACGTGCAATGGACTGCATTTCCTTTTCAGACAAGTGATCCGCATCCAAAACAACTCCCGCCGGGTTTCCCATATTAGGTTCTGAAGAGAATGCATCGTAATGTAGAACTTGTATTGTAGGCATGACTATTCCCACTTTCAAAGTTTCTTTGATTAATGAAAAGTTCTTTGAATTCCATAATTATACTTGAGCTGTGCTTTTTCTACCAATATCATGAGCGAACTTTTTCCCAATTGACGTACCAATCTTTCTCCAGCTTCCTGTATGATGGAATGCCTCTTTTGATTCTTGTCCAAGCATTCTATGGCTCCTTGCATAAAATGTGAATAGATAGAAAGCGAGGTGATAAACATGCCGATTCAATTCCTAGATTCACGATTGTCCCTTCATAACACCTTTAGCTCTGGTACTGAAATACTATCAACAACGCCTGTGTTAGTAGGCGATATCGGTCTTCAAACGGTTGCAGCTATAGGAACTCCCAATCAAAGTGACGTACGCATTCAACTCTGGGGAACAGTTGGTGTTTTTAGATCTGCTTCAAACGTAGTCAATATTTATGTTGTCCGAGGAGGTACCGGAGCTTTCGGTTCAGGTATCATTATCTTCAATTCTACAATCGACTTATCCTCCGGTCCTGGCAGTAGATTATTTAGTTTTGCTGCTGGTGATTTCCCTCCGGCAATTAATGTTGCAACTGGTCAAATTCGATATACGATGTTTGTTGGAAGCACATCAGAAGACCCTGTAACAGTTATTGGCCCTGTATCCTTTAATGGCTCTGCTCAAGCAGGGACTTCATAAAAAATCTATAGAGAAAGGCGAGAATAGGAACGTCCCAGTCATATGCTGCGTGTTCGGCTGTTCGTTTCATTCTCGCTCTATGGATTGAGAAGAACAGCCCAATTGGGGTCTTGATAACGTTTATCAACGACTTCTCTAATGAGAGTAAGCTGCTCAGGAATATGACTCAATCCCTTAATTTCAAAATGATATGGTTGCTTCATCCCACGATCTCCCATACTAATCAATCCTTCACGCCAATTGTCAGGCAAAGTATTAACTAAAAACGATACACCGCGGCGGTCTACTTCGTACTCATTACCTAATACATCGACTGCCTTCCATACATTGTAATCAAATTCATTTTCTAACTCTGCATAGAAAGAAATGACCATTTCATTTGTGCCTTGTTCCATATCGGATTCCTCAAGAGCTGTCCCGTTCAACTCAAAGTGATCATTCAATACTTGATACTCTTTTGGCTCTACCAATTCAGCAGGTTTGAACGTAATCTGGCTTCCATCCAACTCTGCAACGGAGTAGGCATCTAAGACAAAACGGTAAGGTTCTTCTTCAGGTAAGAACTTGAATGTGTAACTCCAATGCATTTTCCCATTACCAATGACCGTATGATCAGATGTCATCAAACTATCCATAAAACCCTGTTTTCTCGGATTCACAGCATGAATCTCTTCCTTATCCATCGTCTCAAAATGGAAGCTCAGCATCTGGTTTTCCCATAAATCTCCCGGTGATCTAGCCATGGCTTCATCACTAAGCTCTGTCTCCAGTTCTAGACGCACACCCTGTACCATTCTCGTCAGCCGCTTCAACGTCACCGTCATTCCCTGTGGAGTTGTATAACTTCCAGACAACTCTTCGATGGTCGTCTTGCTATTTGCCTCTTTCATATCCATATCGAAACTAAAGTTCCAATCCCCTTTAATGGGTGTTTCATTCCGCTGACCTAGTTTCTCAACATTTCCTTCAATGGTAATCCGGTCTGTCTGTAAAGGCTCCCGGAAAAAGGCGACTAAGTAATAAAAATCATTCGTGTATCCCATATCGTACATGGTGTCTACCTTATTTCCCTCACTGTCCTTAATCGTAATTTGGTTCTCATTGCCAATAACCAATTTGTCACGATTATGCTTCCCTTTGGGATCAAATAGCTGTAAAGCAATCGTCACCCGTGTCGGATCGGCCACAGCTTCATTGATTACGAGCGTATAACCTTTGTCTTTTACTTTAATATGAGGATTGTGAACTAATCCTAACTCTTGTGCTCTCAACAGTCCGATATCCGGATTATCTTTGGCGAATAAAGATCGGAGCATCTCAGAAAATATCGGCACAGTTGAAACCGAAATTGCACTGAGGAGAACAAAAAAGACAACAGCCGCAGCTAACCATCTCCACCGGGTACTAGGAAATCTCTTCTTCCTCTTCTGTTTAGGTAGAGAAGATAATACATTTTCGACAGCATTTTGAACTGGCTCAGGAATAGCCACGTCTTCTGCTTTGGACTTCAACAATGATTTGAGTTCGCGATCAACTGCATCAGGATGATTCATATTTGTCCTCTCCTTTCCCTAGTACAAGCTCAGATAGTTGCTGCCTGGCTCTATACAAACGTGATTTAACTGTCCCATCGGAAACGTGAAGTAATTTCGCTATTTCCTTGACCGATATGTCCTCAATGTAAAATAACATCACGATAGTCTGGAGCTGTTCATCCAGCTGATCGATCACTTCAAACAATTCGATCTGTTCATAATCTCCCGTATAGGATATCTGTCTCGTATCGTATGGAACCGGGCTTACTCGCTGCTTTTTCTTAATAATCCGATTACATTCATTGATCAGAATACGTATAATCCATGTTTTAAAATACGTAGGCTCCTTCAGTGTATGTACATTAGAATACGCTTTGGCAATGGTCTCCTGCATGGCATCAGCACAGTCTTCGTTGTTCTTCACAATGGATCTGGCTACGGCATATAAGCTTTGCTGAACAGCTCGTATTACATATACAAAAGCTTCTTGGTCTCCTTGCCTTGCAAGTGTCACTTTCTCAGATAAATCCACACATGGCTCCCCTTTCTCTTAGGTTCATCTATTCATTAGATCATCGAAGACCTTGTTTGGTTCACAAGTACCGATATTTATTATCGAATGCGTTTGCGCAAAACAGAATCACAGATTAGAATAAAAGTGATTTAATCCCAAAATTAGGATTGGAGGAATTGTCATTGGAGAATCAAAATACAGCTCTAATTATAGTCGATGTTCAAAAGGCTTTTGATGATCCAAAGTGGGGTGAAAGGAACAATCCATCAGCAGAAGAAAATATCAGTAGAATACTTGGGACATGGAGAGACAAAGGGTGGCACATCATACATATCCAACATACGTCCGATAAGCCTCATTCTCTATTTCATCCTACAAATGAAGGATTCCGTATTAAAGAAGTTGTTACACCGAGCGAAGGGGAAATTGTTCTAACGAAGAAGGTGAATAGTAGTTTTATCGGCACACCTCTTGAAGAACATCTGAGACAAAATCATATCACACATGTTGTAATAACAGGGTTGACCACCCCTCATTGCGTGTCTACAACGACTCGAATGAGCGGTAACTTAGGATTTAATACAACTCTTATTTCAGATGCAATAGCCGCATTTGGTTTATATGACCAACATGGCACCTATCATACTGCGGAGACAATTCATGAGATCTCGCTTGCAACGCTACATCATGAATTCGCCACGATTCTAACGACAGATGAGTTATTAGACAGCATGAATGGAATTAGTTAGAGTATATTCTGTATAGAATGCAAAAGTAATATATAAGATCTATTCAACATCCTTTACAAAAGGGTAATATTTCAGCTTAAAACAACAGAAAGCAAAATAAAGCGGAATAACCGACTTATTTTGCTTTTATTTGTTTATGGCTTTATGAAGTTGAGATAAGACTTCTACATCCTGTTATGCGTCTTCCTCAATATGAAACAGTAAATGCTATAGCATGTATTTGATAAGTTTCATGCTCACCTTAAATCCAACTAATCTCCTTGCACATTCGTATATAGTTTCTCTAATATGACTTTTAACTGATCAAGTTCCTCCGGCTCTAAACCTCGCGTAACGTAGTTATGAGCGTCTTTGACCGTTAACAACAACCGTTGTTTTACTTCTTCTCCTTTTGGAGACAAATATAAATGATGGGAACGCTTATCTTGATCATTAACGATACGTCGAACCATTCCTTTACGTTCTAGAGAATGTATCATTCTCACGACAGTGGTTTGATCCCGATCAATTGCCTCTGCCAACTCTTTTTGTGTCATAGCTTTGTCTGTATCCAGATAGGAAATAATACTCCATTGTTCAGGTGTGACCTCATAAGGTTTCAACTGTTTGGTAAAATAGTTGGTAAGCTTGACATCTGTCCTATGGATCAAAAAGCCAGTCACATTGTATAAGTCCATTGTAGTACCCTCATTCGTCATTTTCTTACACCAATTATAGGTGATCTGAATGAATGTTACAAAACATACTCCGAAGAACGAGGCATCTAGAGGCTATTATTCGAGGGCTTCGCAAAGGAATATAAAATGATATCATAACCCCCAAACGGCTTTAGCTAGGTTTTAGAAGAAATGATACATTGACACAATCAAGCTAAGAACAAACAATACGATTGCTGGAATAGCTTTTTGTATTGGATCTTTAGCTAAAACCAACAAAGTGAATGCTCCAGCAAGCATCGTTCCTCCCAGAAGTAATCCCGCCCAAAATGCAACAATAGGTATCCATATCCCAACGATCATACCTATGGCACCCACAATCTCAAACGAACCGGTCAAGACATTAAAGAAAGAGGGCAATCCAAAACGTTTGAATTCTTCGGCCATTTTACCCGAAATAATTTTGCTACCTGTAAATAAGAAAAAGAGACCTAATAGAACCTGTAAAACCGTAATAAAAATCAACATATCTACCCTTCTTTCAAAGTTGTTTTGCATATAGAATTCAATAACATGCTATAGCATGTATTTTGGATGCAACGGTTTGTATTTACAATAAATTATACATTTCGCTGACAATTTACACTTATATTTTATCATTTATATGCTATAGCATATATTTTGTTCGATTTTAACCAGTATGTCAACCTCTATAATAAGCTTTGTAGGTAAATTTCTTTATTTTATGATCATTAACGAGCTAAACTCACTTCTTATAGATCTAAATTCCATGAAATAAAGAGTGGTATTATTGTGGTAACACTAACTCATCTATAACATCTTAAATTCTTGTTCCTCAATACTATTCTTCGTTATAAAAACACAAAAGTCGCCTCGAAGGCGACTTTTATGACCACACAGATCTGTTATGTGGAACAAATCTCATATTAGAATATAATTTTCACCGCGTAATCCACAGCATTTATTCAAATCGATACGTCCAGAATACTTCGGTTCCGAAGCGTTTCTGAATTTCCTTATCATTCAGTTCGTTTTTACCGACAAGTTCAGCCGCTTGGAACTGTGAACGGTGTGCGCGGATCGATGCCATTTTCTTCGCCAGTAACGCCTTCACATCCATGAGGACGTCTGGTTTCCCAATAGCCTGCTCATAGTTTTTGGCGAATGCGATACAATGTACAACCGGACGGTTCTGTGCTGGCATTCGGCTAATTGTGCGGATAACAGCAGCACCCGTCGCATCATGATCGGGATGCACACTATAACCAGGATAGAACGTAATGACGAGCGACGGATTCAACTCATCAATGAGCTCCATAAGCCGGGCATCCAACAGATCCGGGTCTTCAAATTCAATCATTTTATCGTGGAAACCTAGCATTCTTAAGTCTTGGATACCAATCGCATGGGCGGATTCAATCAATTCCTCCTTACGGATGGCTGGTAACGTTACTCGATTGGCAAATGGCGGTATTCCCATATTTCGTCCCATTTCCCCAAGGGTTAGGCAAGCATACGTGACGTGAGCACCGTCTTCTATGTATTTAGCCAACGTTCCCGAAACTCCGAATGCCTCATCATCTGGATGAGGGAATACAACTAAAATGCGCTGATGTTTGTATTGTTCATTATTCATGCTTGCTCCTCCACTTCCATCAGAACATTTCTCTGCTGAGTTGTAACGCTACAACTAACTTTCCTTGAGTATCATGTCCAGCCAAAATTAAGCGATCTTTGTCCTGCTCATCAACATGTGTAAGTCCTTCAGCATAGATCCATCCCTGAGTTGTCTTTAAGCCAACTCGGTATGGACTCGTCGCGGAGATAGATCCCTGCGTATATCGAATGACCGCATTGGAAATAAATGCCGACGCCGGATGTCTTGTGCTGTCCAAGTGCTGAGCATATGCACCTGTCGTTAATTCAAGGTGTACGTATACATCTTGATCAGCAAGTTCGCTGATTCTATTTTGAATGTCTTGAGGCTGTATCGGCTCCATATTGGCCTCCTTATTTAATATAATTGATAGTACAAATCCCATTTTAACATATGTTGCGCGAGAATATACATAAAATGACGTAGAACCCTGATGTGACTCTGTCTGGCGCATCAATCCGTATGATTCGCTTCAACCAGATAAACTCTATCATTAGCGTCAGTTAACTCTGGCATCTCGCTAGCTAGTGCTGGGAGTTCCGCTATAGGCTCACCTTTGATATACAACTCAAGCGCTTCTTTTGCCATATACAAAGCTTCATCTAGTGTATAACCACACGTCAAACATCCAGGTATTTCAGGAAAGGTAACATTGATTCCATCAGCGGCAAAATTGAATATCGCATAAGCTCTGTATGTTCTCATTAAGGGTAAATCAGCCTCTCGACCTCAACTGCATCATCCGTACCCTCAACCCACATGTAGTAACGTGTTCGATCTTTGTAGATCCTCACCTTAGGTGATAGCGAGTAAGATGGTATTGAATAATATCTAGGTTCAACCTGTTCCCAATATTCCCCATTATTCAAAGCGTAATAATTACCAATGTTGTATCCATCAAAGTATTGCATCTCAGTTTCGATATAATCACTCACATGAGTACGTAGATAGTCTAGATATTTAGGTACAGTTTGACTAATGCTCCGATCGCTTAATTGGTCATATGGCACGGTAACATCAATGAATCCTTCGGCTGCTTCTGCCACAATAGTCGGATAGAAACGGACGACAATGCCTTTATTGAAATAATAAAATTCAGACACATAATATGACGGAATTTCATAAATACGCTTCTCCATAATCTGAACACCCTTATCATACTTCAACTGAAGACTCTGAGAAATGATCGACATCAGATTAGTTCTTTTGAATTCTGTATCAACAACATCGTTTAGGGTCATACGTTTACCTGTTGTAAGATCAAAATTGTATGTCGAAGATATGTAGGTTCCTACGTTATCATCCGTGTAATTTATCCCATCTGTATACACGACCGACAATAACTTTTGGTTATTGTACAGCGTTTTAACACTTGTTTTAGACCAGGCTACACGATTGTATTGTTGCAGTGCTCGGTTATCGTCAACGACCTTTACCGTATGTTCCTTTAAAATTTTATTAATGGACTTGGCTACTGCTGGGTTGCCACCGCTAATCTGGATATAAGGCTGACCTTTGTACATATGTACCGCTGTTTTAATTGTTGTAGGAGCCTTAGCCGCTTCTGTTAGGGCTGGCGGAGAAAATCCATAGATGATACAAATGCATAATAACACTACACTAATTCTTCTCACTTCACACCTCAACTTCGTTCGATATATCATGCAAGAATTCACGTTGCCATTTAGATCGTTCGATTTCAACATGTAGAATACTTACTCGGTGACAAAAACCTCTTTACGATCATAAGTAGAATCATTCGCTAGCTTCAGCATAAAGTCAGCCAGATTGGCTCGTGACATTTTCAACTTACGTGACTTATCGGGTTGAATGTGCACCTCATGCACATACTTCCCTGAATATGGCTCCACAGTTAGAATCGGCGGCTGAACCAGCACCCAGTTTAGGCTACTTTGCTTGATTACCGCATCCTTCTCTCGATGGTCATGAAGCAGATTTCTCATCACATTAGGGACAATTAGCTTATACAACAAACCTAACTTACCAGCATCTGATCGCACACCGGCGAAAGAGATATGAATGAATTTGCCTACATCGTTCTGCTCAGATGTTTTAACCATATTATGCATGGCTTGAATGAGTAAGGGCTCACGCTTAAACATGCCTTTGGAACCTATCGCTGAATAAGCCACATCATAATGTTGAGCCTTGGTGACCCTATCAACGTCTTCCATATTCGTGATCTCTCCGGTATGGACATGAAGATTGGGATGAGTCATGCTAAGCTTAGACGGATTGCGAACAAAGGCGGTAACCTGATGCCCGTTATTCAGTGCTCCTGCTACGATGTGGCGGCCAGTTTTGCCAGTGGCTCCAAAAACAATAATGTTCATAACCTTACTCCTGTCGCTCAAAATAACTACCTTCTATCCTCTTTGATTACATCGTGGTCTTGCTATCTTAACTGGTAGGTTGTATGTTGTTCAATCACCATTCTATCCCTCAATGATATCGGCGCGCAGATCGGTTGCGATCTCAATCATTTTGGGAACGACCGCTTCATTGGAGATTGCCACATACAGATCTCCCGAGAATAATCGAAATGGAATTTCGTTCCCCTCATGTGACCACATGAAAAAATCTCCGTCAATCGACATGATACTCTCAGGCCCTTTTACATGTAAAACGGGAGAGTATGCAAATTCATCTTTGTCCGCAAAATACTGCTTACATTCCTCCAAAGTGATCGCTTGTTCCGCGTTATTCTCCTGCATGGTTCGTGTAATGCGATAGCGTTGATTCATTTATAGACCTCCTATATATAGCTTTCTTATCTGTAGACAGTTCCCCCATATCCATTTCTCACAACACAACATTTTCTCATTCTCTGAATCTAATGTCAAAAAAACGACGACATAAACCAAAGTTCTGGCAAATGCAGTCGTGTTCGTTAAGCAAGCTTCTCATTTTATTAGAAATACGTGTATTTAAAATTAATTCGGCTGATCTTCCAGCGATCATCCACATACTCAAACTCTAACGTCCGAGTGACCCAGGTGTGGAGCGCAAAGTAAGAGAGATGAGTCATTACAGCTTCGGAATGGTAGATGTTCAGATAGGTGACTGCACTTTGATGTTTGGAATCAAATTGGATTCGAAAAGGCAAACCTTTATTCCATAGGATCTTACCTAGCAATTTATCCGTAAAATAAGGTTTAAGATGTACTTTAGCGTATTTTACATCTGTAATCACAGCAGCCTCATTAGCTGCCTTGGACAGCATATCAATCTGTTTATCAGTCAGATCGGGAATCCGTTTAATTTCCGTGTATATTAATATCGTTTGATCTTCCCATTGTATTTGCGCTACTTTGAAGGACGAATTCCAACTGACAGTGGCTCCGAACACATCACTCAGAAATTTCAAAGGAACGTAGGTAACCCCGTTGTATACCTGCGCGGGCACATCAAGCATAACCTTCTGATCATTCAAGCTCACTTCGTTAGAATTTATTTTCATACGGATCGTAGTATCCTCGCCAAGGATCGTAACCATCTTCGCTTCTTGATTCCAATGTACCTGATACCCGAAATGGGTAGAAACCACCCTGATTGGAATTAACGTTCTGCCACTAATAATCTTGCCATTATCAATAATGATAGGCGATTCTTTCAACTCAGATGCTGAAACGGCTGCTGAGAATCCAACGGTATGAATGAATAGAAAGATGATAAGTACTGAAAGGATCTTGTTCATAATGTCTGCTCTCCCAATGATGTAATATGTAGGTCTAGAATTATATATAGCCACTCATTTAAATACAATTTCTAAATATTGGTACAATCTTCGTTACTACTTATCAATGAATAAAAACCGCAGCACTGAATATTCCAGAACTGCGGTTTCGTTCCTTACACCACATTTAAGCGAGCAAGAATGGAGATTAAGTTTTAGTAATATACGTTTCATATAAAACACTAAATGTGAGTGTAGATATAAATGGCGATATGGCTAGCACAAATCCAGTTTCATAAAATGCACTAAGCGCAAGGTAAAATAAAACACTTACGATCCCGGCGAATACAACATGATACACGATGACATTCATAAAGTGCTTTCTCTCTAATAACCTATCTCTGAGCCAAACTAGGACTGTGCTGAGCAATACGATTACGACAAATACTGGTACGCTGATATAAGCAAAATAGAATATAATACTGACGCGATCACTCATATCCACGCCGGCTTGAGGATCTATGAGCATAAATCCACCATATATGCCGACTGCGATAAGCGTAACGATCACATTAGTGATTAGAAAACGCGAGAAAAATGGCAACCCCTCACTGGTTCGATTCAATACTTGTACCCACCTTTATTGGGATCGGAGAGCTTATTTCAGAGCTGCTGGTAATTTCACGCCGAGAATCTTGCCTTCGGTCTGAATGATGAGCATCCCATTCGTTTTTAGGGTTCTATGATGCAGATCTCCTCCGGTTGCTGCCCGGAACAGAGGCTTCGCTGACAGCATATCGATGCCAAGCAAGGTACCGTTGCGCTGTGCCCGATACATGCCTTTACCATAGACATCAAGCTGGGAAAGAGGTGCATCTCCTAACCATTTGACCTCCTGACCATTAGCCAGCTTAATGCCAGTTAGCTCTCCTGTCGTATAGTTCTTATAGATCAGCCGTTCTTGAACGATGCCGATCAACTCTAGATTGTCACCCTGAGGTTGCTGTAATGTTCGCAAAGGAGCTTCTCCTTTTTTGTAGGCGTTTAGCGAATACTCTGCTATTTTATCCCCCTGTTCAATGTACAATTTATCTTGGTTCGCCAATATACTGCCTCGACCATTCGCATACGGTGGTTCTCCAGCCATTTTCCAGGAATACTCCTGACTGCCTTTCAACACACCCGTCTTCAAATTGTACACATTGACCTTCCAGGTTCGATTAGGGTTTGAATCGTATTCTTCCAGCATTGGCGAGTAATAGTCGATCGAATATACAAGACCACCTTTAACTTGCAGAGCTTCTCCCTGACCGAATTCACTCCATAGCTTCTTACCTGTTTTCTTGTCATACGCATTAAGCTGAATCGATGAAAGTGCACCTTGCACATTGAAGGTTCGCAGTACAACCCCATCAGACTCCTCTAGATACGTAGTGCCGTTCCCTTCACCCAACGGTTCATTCGCCTTCCAGCGTAGCTTGCCTGACTTCATATCAAATGCAAAAGTTGTACTTCCATTAATCACATAGAATGTATCTGTCTTAGGAATTAAAGCTTCGGTACGCAGCATTGCATCTATACTCGTGGTGGTGCCAGACTGCCACTTTACCTTACCGGTCTTAGCTGTCAGTGCGTAAGGTTTGTGATCAGCACTTAAACCATAGAGAGTCCCATCCTTGTAAGTGATGAATGGTGTTAGCTTTTTGCCGTACGTCCATAACTGTTTCCCTGTTTTGGCATCGAGTGCAACCAACTTCGAGCCTACAAATGTAAATACCTTACCCTCTTCAGCAATAGCACTGCCTTCTAAGTAAGCTTCGTTCATCTTAAGGTAATTATCTACTTTGGCACTCCATGATACTTTTACCTCAGGTACGGAGTAGCTATTATATGAATGCCAGTTGCGCACCGAAATATCAGTTGCTTCTGCTTGGGCTTGAGTTGGTAATACGCCGAGGACGCCACAAGCTGCAAACATAGCAGCCGTAACGCCTGCCATGACAGGCTTAATTAATCCTGTTTGGCGAAATGAGTTCATACGGTGATTCTGTTTATTGGACATGTTAGATATACCTCCTAGTCTAAATCCTTCCATATGTGACCACATAAACATAACGCGATGATCAATGATAAAGTTGCAAATTTTGTAATTAACAAATAAAACACTAAAAAAAGCCACCGTTGGGTGACTTTTTAAATCCATAAGTTGTTTAGACGTTTTGCTTTGGATCATCTATAGCTCTGCGCTTATAAATAATGCCTTGCAATACTAATTGAACGACGAGAAAAATCATTGAACCAGTAATTGAAAGGGTACTGAAAAATAGAATTGAATCCACTCTACGAAAGAAAATGGAGATCATTATTCCACTAACCACACCAAGCAAAAGATAAGCGATTACGAACGTAATTAATCCTTTTACACCTTCAGAATGGAATTTATTAAATATCATTGTATCGATAAATGGAGACAGCATTATGCCTAATATGATAAATACAAAGAATATCGGAACGACTTGGATCGCAAATATTCCACCGAAGGAATAATAGCCTACGTCAGATACTCGATCAGATTCGGGTGTATAGGCTCTCCAAGATCCATACAAACTCAAGATTAGTGTCGAGACGAAAACTGCGATGATCTTCATCCCAATATATCGGTAATCCTTAGCATACATCTATCCCTCACCTCCACAACACTGGATCATCCTCTGTTATCTCTATTAATTTCTTATTGTTTCTCCGTACACAACATGCCAATGTAGATGCTTGGAATCTTGGTACTTTCCTATATTCGTGACAATTTTGCTCGCCCCGTATTCGGAGATTAATCTTGCAGAAACCTGTGAAACAACTTCCATCAGCTCAATTAACAACAGATGGTCTCGCTCTTCCATAAGACTTATTAACGAGTCAAAATGTTTCTTGGGAATGACAACAATATGAACTTCATAGAACGGACGAGTGTGATAATACGCTAAGACATTTTCGGTTTCCATTACGGTCGTTACTTTTGTTTTACCGTTCAATACCTCGTCACAATAAAAATCGTTCGTCATCTACTCACGCTCCTAATTCAAGTTTATCAGTTACTGCAATACTGTTCGCCAAATATTATTCTAGTGATTATTGGGTCTCTCTTCTTGCTTACTCGATCTCGCAGTCAACAAACCTATAATCACGTATCCAAAAACTTGGATTGTAAACAGAATAGCAACAAATTCTATTAATATACCTCGTCCCGAGCTTATATCCGTCATGAGATCTCTCAGAATCTGCTCAGGTTGAGATAATAGATCCCAACTGTTCCATCGATTGAATCGCCCGATATATACGCCTAAACTACTCAGCAGAATAATAACAGCAATAATCAACATGCTACTCACTCTGCTCATCATTCGATTTAACAATCGGTGAACTTGATGTATTGAACATATGGAGAGGAATAGACCTATGATAGCTACTCCAAAAGTTACCGTCAAACTATACCAGAAGTCCATTTGGAACCAAAATCTTGCCTCCCCTTGTGCATCCAAATATCGAAATGAATGTATTATTTCCGTGAACAGATACGCAGAATTCGGAAGGAAGAAAAGCCAAACAACACTCAGCAGTCCTATGCCAATAAGGCTGAGCTTAGTTATCTTTTTACTGGATATATATCTGATAATAGACGATAAAATGAATGGAACCCATGCTAAGAACACATCCCAGCTCAGGAAGTTGAACATGTTCTTGTCTGATTGGACACGTAAATACTGAGCCAGCCCAAGGCAACATAGCGTTGCCAGCACCAGCACACTAATTAATTTTATATCTTCAATAGCTGTTTTATTATTATTCATAAGTACTCCTTAACCAAGGTTGCTTGAAACTCTGTGTAGTGTGAAATAGAACGCTATAACATTGGAAATTTACGTTTCGTTCAAATGATTTCTAATGTTCATTTCACTCATATTCCATCCTTCGTTTGCTTTCGTTACAGTATGGATACTTGTATCATCCCCTTTTCAACTAAACCACGTTGGCTCCAGCCACCGCGATATCCTTCCTCATCCGTGCCATGTCTTACTAAATATATCTTCAAGATAATCCAACCCTTTCTGCATATCAGCGTAAGTTTATTTCACCTTAAGAGATCTAGCTCCGCACCATTACCTTGGTAAAGATATATGTATTCCCCATATTCACTACTGTCGTAAAAATAGTTATCAATCAAATGTAGCACCTGTCTCTTGAGCAACTCTGCTTCTTCCAACAATGAAGCACTTCGCGCTCCTGTACCTTCAGTGCGATCCGGGCCGGGTGCGACCGAGGTGTCTGACCAATCTATTGTCTCAAGATCGGACGCTTGTTCAACAAACTTCTCATAGCTATTTTTGTATTTTGTTAATGTATTGATGTCATCTGGGTGTTCATAGTGCTTCTTTAATTCAACCAAAATATGATTCCATTCCGCTTCCCACGCCTCCAAATATGCATTCGCAACATAATTGATCTCGGTAGTCGCAGAAGCCGTTTCAAAATCCTCACCAAAGGCCTGATCGATAGGATTGTCATCTGTCTTCACTTGGAGCGCTTTAACAATTTGAGGAGGAGCGTTTTCTTCCTCGCTGTTTACAATAGCATTTGTCGCAGCACAACCAGAAACTACCAGAGTAAATAAAGTCACTCCTATGAAACTGACGATCTTGGCATTGCTCATAAGACATTCTCACCTTTCCAATATTATACAACCTCTAATATAACCCAGAGATGTAGGTTTGCGAAGGGAAATATGGATCAGATTTCATACTTCCACTCCTCTGTTTACACTGTTACTTTCAAAAAAACAAAGACCGCTCCCGGTAACATACCAGGATACGGTCAAGTCGTCTGAATCTATTGTCAACTCTGTTGCTCTTTATTAGTGGCGTAATCGATCCGGACCAAAAACAAGATTAGCTGATTGCTTGGCCTGCTCTACAACCTGCATCACTTTTTCACTATGCTCAAGCATTTGAGCTGCTTTGTTCCAATCCAGCTCACGAATCATTCGATCAAATTCCACGAATTCATCATACATACGATGAGCATGATCTTTTTGATCTACACGGATCGGCTCTTGCTTATTAAGGACATAATTATAGCTGTCAACGATATTCGCAGAACTTGCCATATGAATATACCCTTTGTTTCCTTGAATGTTTACGGAATTGGGAGCTGTGCTATCTTTAGAACCTATGCAGACACACTTGAAATCACCGTAATCTAGGAACAAAATGCCTGATGTATCAATGTCTCGCTCCATGTTAGGCCAGTATTCTACTCTCTCAGGACTGCCGAACAGGCCTACAACGAGATGAATGTTATATAAGTTGATATCCATTAATGCCCCACCAGACATCTCTGGATTAAATGCCGGCAAGACTTCGCCTGTTTGGAAAGCAGCATACCGCGATGAGTATTGTGAATAATTACATTCGACAATTTTGATATCTCCTAATTGAGAGATGTGATCCTTCATGGACAGGTAGTTTTTTAAATATTGATTGGTTATCGCTTCCACCAGAATTAACTGTTTCTGCTCAGCTAACTCTTTCAGTTCCAGGAACTCGGACAGATTCGATGTAAAAGGTTTCTCGCAAATGACATGTTTGCCGTGTGACAACGCTTCTTTGGCATAATCGTAATGCAGATGATTTGGCAATCCGATATACACTGTATCCACGTCAGGATCGCCTAACATCTCACTATAGTTAGAATACACCTGCTCAATGCTATATTGTTGCTGCAGCAAACGTAATTTTTCCTCATGACTTGGTCTAGAGCTTATTGCTTGCAACGTTATAGTAGGAATGTCCTTAATAAAACTCAATAGATCCTGAACAATCATACCTGCTCCAACGATTCCTAGTTTCATCTTAGCTACATCCTTTCATGCCATTCTCTAAGATTTCCATGGCTAATATGGTTTCTTCGTCACGGATTACTTTGTCTCGGCCATTTACGATGGCTTGATAAATATCGTCATACACCCGAGCATAATCGCCTTTTTCGGAAATTACTTTTTCCTCATGGTACGTTCCATCATCATCCACATACGTAAGCACGCCATAGTGCTGAGGCAGATCAATCCCAAAATCATCATGCCCTTTTGGAAGATAAAATAATTTCAAATGTTCCTCTTGGCGATCCTCTGTTTGCTTCACAAAAACACCCTTTTTACCATATACCACAAAGCTTGGCCTTGGCTTCAGACGGAAAAAGCTTGATTTTACGGATACTTTGAGTGAATTGTAATAGAAGTCCAGATCAAAATAATCATTCATTCTGCCGGGGCCTAACAACTGACGAACATCATAATGGATACGATCTGGTTTACCGAAATAAGAGAGGACTTGATCAATCGTGTGCACACCATGTCCATATAGATAACTATTGTATTTGGAGAACTGGGAGACTGCGTTAGGTATTTCAGGTCGATAATAATCGTAATGCATTTCAACTTCCAGGAGATCCCCAAGCTTGCCGGATTCAATCACTTTCTTAGTTGTCAGGAAGTCAGAGTCATACCGTCTATTTTGATAACATTGAATGACCAGATTCTTTTCTTTTGCATATTGGAAAATAGACACGGCTTCTTCTTTTGTTAACATAAAAGGCTTCTCAACGAGTACATGTTTGCCATGATCCAGTGCCATCTTGGCATAATTGTAATGTGACTCTGTATGGGTACAGATGACAATTAATTGAATGTCTTGATCGTTCATCAGAGATGAAATGTCATCCGTATATCGAACACCTGGTACTCTCTCCCATTCTGCTTTCTCCAAGCTGCGTGCATAAATGGTTTTGACGTTCAGCTCATCCCGGTTCAGTGAGAACGGAAGATGATATCGATTCGTGCTTTTTCCATTACCGATGTATCCAATGTTCAACATAAGGTTTCCTCCTCAGAGTCTTTTCATTTATTATAGAATAAGACGGTCTTGCGTAAAGACTTTGACGCGATAACGGTACTTTCGATCATTATGTACAAGCTACATGGGTATATTTCTGAACAAAATGTTTATTTTCTATTGTTGATTCATGTTAATTTACAGAAGCTGGAGTGATCCTGTTGAACATCCTAATGCAGTTATCCGAAATGCAGAACTTTACACCGAATGAACAAAGCATCGCATCCTACATATTGAAGCACAAAGAGCATGTTCTCCAACTAAGTATTCAAGAGCTCGCCAAAGCAACATATACATCTCACTCGGCCATCCATCGCCTAACGCAAAAGTTAGGTCTTACGGGATTCAAAGAGTTCACCATTACGCTTGCCCGAGAGTTTCAGCAAAGTACACAGTCCATCTCCAACGTGAATCCTAACTATCCCTTTGGCTCAGGTGAATCTTCACTTCAGGTGGCACAAGAGATTGCAGAGCTGATGAAGGAAACCATTGAAAAAAACGTTGCATATATGGACGACGAGCTCCTATCACAGACAGCACATCTGCTGAATAATGCCAATCGTATCTTTATCTATGCACAGGGGGATTCACAAATTCGGGCAAAAAGTTTTCAAAATAAATGTTTTAAAATTAATAAGTATGTCGTCATTGCGACAGAGTTATCTGAATGGATTTATCACACCATTAATTTAACTTCGAAGGATTGTGCTATTTTCCTAACGTATCATGGGATCTCACCGAATTATGTTCAAGTGGCGCAGCACTTCAACCGTGAGAATATCCCGTTCATCACCATTACAGCAAGTAACCAGAGTGAGTTAGCCAAACTCAGTACGTATTGCATTCGAGTACCTAATGATGAGGAAAAGCTCGCTAAGATTGGTACGTTCTCGTCACAGATTGCTTTTGAATACGTATTGAACGTGCTCTACTCTTGCATCTACAAAATTGATTACTTGAAGAATATGCATACAACAACGGAGTCACTTAAGAAGTTCCAAATGAACAATGTGATGAAGGATATTTAATTTTCGATGATCTGACTCGACTAATTGAGGAAATATTAAAAAAAGGCTATCCCGTTGATCGAGATAGCCTCTTTTACATATGCTCCATTACATGCCTGCCGCGGATTTGATCCGTTGTCTTTGCGTAACAATTAGTTCATTTAACCGCTCTGTTCCAAAGGCGCCTGCCGAGAATGCATTCGCTTTAGGATAATACACCATACGCATAGATGTACCATCATGAAGATACACACGCAGGAAGATACCATAGTCATGTTTTGCTTTTTTATATACTTCGTCAAAGCCAACATATGGTAAAGGCAATAACTCGTTTACAAATTCCGCTGTTGCTTCTTCCGTGAAATCACCGATTATACTACCGTCATTTCCACTTTCCAAGCTGATCTTCTCTACTTTAGATTCGATGTCCATCAGATCGCCCATCGTTTCAGCCTTAGGATTATCACTCACCTGATACATTCTGTCATTGGCAACTAGACGAAATTGCGGCCGATAACCATTTAATTCATATATAGATGTACCGACTGAAAGGAATGCAGCGTCGCCATTTTGCACAACATGATCTGAACAAGCTTGTTCACTCAGTGTAAATTTAACTTCACCAACCTTGTCCCCAATGAGCTCAGGCTCAATTGGAGTTGCATCTGACTCTCGATCATTTAATGTGTAAGTAATATCATTAATCATTAGGAAATCCGCCATATTAATGTTTCCTGTTACACACGGCGATGAAGTGCTTGAACTGTCTGAAGCGCCTAATGACGACATTTCTCCATCATCCTCGGTGCTACAGCTGGTTAACATCATGGATACAAGAAATATACAAACCAGTTTCACTCCATATTTAAACGACCTCATTCTCTCACCTCAATCTATATGACGGAAGTTAGATTACCAAAGTTACAAGTATATGAGAAAAATGTTATCTAGACACATGTAACTACTCCGACTACTCATTAAAGTTTGAGGTAGTGGCTCACAAGGTTCTCCATATGCTGTACCATCATCTGTTTGAGCGAGTTCGGCTTCACCGCAATGATGGAACTTCCAAACCTCATGAAATAATTCGTGATAAAGCTCTCTTCCCCAGGGTTATAATATCCTCTAATAATCGTCCTCTCCCCATGCTCTATGCTCATGGATGGATAATTCTCTTTATAAAACAGATCTATGGCCTGCTCTCCGATCTCAACCTCGTACTCAATGCTATTCGCAGACTTGTATGCGTTTAACGAACGGTGAAGTAAATCATCAATAGAGTACTGTGTTTCACTATCCTCTTCTTGGAGTGAAGTGATTCGATCACAGCGAAAAACCTTCGTTTGTTGGGTCTTTCTGTCGATGCCACTAGCATACCATTGCCCATATTTTGCTGATATTTTAAAAAATTGAACATGATAACTTTTTACCTGCTGACCTTTCACATATTGAATGTTACAAGTGCTCTCATGAAGAATACTCTTCAGAATTCGATCCAAATAGTGACTTACATGGTGATGCTGGCTCACTTCGAATTGCAGGACTTTTTTCATCAATTGAATCTGCTGTAGTTGCTTCTGAGATAGACAGGCTTCGAACTTCTCGTTCAGCTGCTTAACACTTAGATGAAAGGGTGTGGATTGATAGGAGTCTAGTGTGAGCATCGCAAAATAAAGTGCATACACTTCATCCATTCTGAATAGGATTGGGGCTAACAATTGATGTTGCAATATTCCGTACCGCCCATACCTGCCATGCTCGGCATAGATCGGCACACCTAATTGCTCCAAGGAATCAATGTCCCGTAACGCTGTACTTTTGGAAATATTATATTTCTCCATCAGATCATGCAAATTAAAAAACTCACGATCGTTTAAGAATCTAAGCATGTCATTTAATCGTTCTGATTTTTTCATCATTATCTCCCTATAAAGGTTTCATGTTTTGACACCTTTATCAAGCATAATGAGTTCAAGGAGATATATCAAATCGATCAGATCATATCTACCTGAGTTAACTGATATATAAGGAGATGCATACGATGAGTGCAACATTAGAGGTAGCCATATTTCTATCCATGAACGGAAAGGCACAGGAGGCCATTCACTTCTACAAAACACATTTTGGCGCAGAAGAACGGTTCCGGGTAACGTATCAAGATATGGCTGAACGCGATCACGCGATACAACTTACGGATGACAACAGAAATTATATCTCTCATTCCGTCTTACAGCTTGGTAGTACCAAAATTATGATTGCGGAAGATCCCATGAATATCAATGAGCCATACCACGTTGGAAATAACACTTCATTATGTGTTCAAAGTGCTGATATAGAAGAAATCGAACGTTTCTACCATAGCCTTGTATCCGATCAACGCGTGCAAATCATTTCCCCGTTATCTAGTAATGTATTTAGCAAGGCATATGGCGTTGTGGAAGATCCCTTCGGCATTCAGATTCAACTAATGTATGATGCTCGATTGAAATCCTTGTAAACCAGTGAGGTGAGACGATGCCCTTAAGTGAGCGTAAGATTCGAATTCCCCATCACGACACTATATGATCCGGCGTTTCTAACGAACTCAGTCAGCCTTATTTGCAGGAAAATTACATTCCGGAAATACTAACGAATCTTTGACACGCTAATGTTGCTTTTGGGCGTAAGAATCGGATTATTACTGTGGTATTTCATAATATAACGTGTCTGAGATTCGTTAACACCAATTACACTGCTTCCAGCTATCCAGTGAATAGCATGAAACAGTGAAACCATTCATTTATGCGTTTTCAGGCACACTCTAGCATTAATTCAATCAGAAATTGTTTAATTATCCCCTCTATCTTCCATATCTTGTGTTATACTGGTAGACTCGTATAGTTGGCTAAGTCGATCCTTTGAATACAGACACAAGATAACAAAGAAAGGTAGTACATGTGCGGCTTGAAGAGAGCCGAATGGGCTATTAGGTATCGTTGATGAAGAAAAAATTAACTACTCTCGTCCTTTGCATTATTGCGGTTACTACAACCAAAGTGTTGTATCACTTGTTCCGAGGTACACTTGACAACGTAAACTGGATTGAATTTTTAGTTTATATTTTGACGATAGTGGCTGTCTTCGCAGTAATGAGTATATTAGATCTAATAGATCGTAGAAGAAATCTCTAGATCAGACGAACCTCAATTAGACTGCAGAAACCATAATAACTAAAATGCTAGCAGCTGTGATTCATAGCAAATAAGCAGAAAAATCGCCCATGCGGCGATTTTTTCGTCTTACAGATATTCATCCTACTATATACATGCAATTTAACTAGATTTACATTCCTCTATACTCACCGGTTCAACCCTTTCAAACAAAAACGAGGCACCCCTTAAGTATTCTCTAATATAAGCTTGAGCGTAGGGTTGCTCACCAACTAAGTTCACAATTTCAGATTCATTGGGCGCATGATGGCAGTAATTCGAGATTAGATTCATGATGAAGAAGCACTCCACATCTTGTAAATCGCCCTTTTTCAACGCTCTCACGTGCTCATAACCTTCAATAAATGAAATTCGCTGTGGTACATGAAGTCCTAGTAAAGCGCTTGCAACATCATAAAGATAATGCCCATATCCACATCTACCAAAATCAATCGGCTGAGGGTGATCATTGTGAATGATAATATTCCCGATATGCAAGTCAGCGTGAATCACACCATAATTCGCACTGTTTCGAGGCATTCTAACGAGGGTAGAGACGACCTTTTCCGCCGCATCTTGGTATCTCCTCCACGCCTCACTTGTGAGAAAACGAGGATAGTATGGCTCTAACGTGAGGAATTCCTCTTCAAACCATTCTGCACCCCAGCTCGGGCGGGTAAATTCAGCTGATGGCTTAAATTGAGCGAGTGCATGATGAAGTTTCCCCGTCATTACACCCATCTGATAAGCCATGCTCTCCGTAATGTCCTTATTTAGATGCTCACCTTCAACCCACCGCATTAATGTAACATAAGGATGCTGATAGCCTTCCTCCGTTTGGATCTGTTCAATAAACGATGCATCAGAGTTTTTGATCCCTTCAGGGACGTGCAAACCCTGTGTTTGATTGAGACTTTGAAGCAACTCAAGTTCTGAAGCTATTTCTTCTCCGCTCCACCGATCAGGATGTATACGAAGCAGAAGCTTCTCTTCCGCTAAAGTCACAATCTGATACGTGATCGCATCAGACCATTGGATAAATTGAATCCGTTCCCACGCCAGCCCATACCGCTGTATTGCAGTTAAAGCGACATTTCTTGCTCGAACGAGAACGGAGTTCCTAGGTTCTCCTATGTCGTAACTGAAAAAATGCTTCATTGTACTCCTCCTACAAAATTGATTAGATAACCTGATTTATGTATTGGATTATACGTATCATACGATCTCAAATATATATAACAGTTCATTCCAAGCTGTTCTTTACCTACAAACTAAAAAATGCTACAACTCCCACACAAGTATGCTTGTATAGGAGCCATAACATGTACAAATCTGTCCTCTATCGGCTGAACGATATGCAGTTCACTTGTATATGAAAATAAATCTAATGATTCGCAGTGGTTGCCACTGGCAGTGTAACAATGAAAGTCGTTCCTTGATTAGGTACACTTTCAACTCGAATGTCACCTTGATGAAGCGATACAATCTGCTTGGTGATCGCGAGTCCCATACCACTACCTTCATATTTACGACTATGGGAGCGATCTGCTTTGAAGAAGCGTTCGAATATACGTTTTTGGTCTTCAAGAGAAATTCCAATTCCCGTATCGGATATTCGCACAGTCACTTGATCACTTTCTTGTTGCATATGAACATGGATTGCGCCGCCATCACTAGAGAATTTGATGCCATTACCAATGATATTAGTCCATACTTGATCTAATTGATCATGATCAGCCATAACTTGGACAGGCTCTAATTCGAGTTCAAAATGAATATTACGAGCTGACCACTGAGGTTGAAGCGCCACAATTACCCTGCGGATCTGTTCATCAAGACTAAGCGTACGAAGTCGCATATGCTGCGACTGTGATTCAAGCATACTCAGCTTAAGCAAGCTATCACTCATTTTGGACATCCGCTTCGCTTCCGAAATAATAATATTCAGGTACCGCGTACGTTCGTGCTCTTCAAGGCTTACATTCTTAAGTGCTTGTGCGTAGCCAGAAATTGAAGTAAGTGGGGATTGAACCTCGTGTGAGACGTTGGCGACAAACTCCCTCCGCATCTGTTCCAGCTGCTGAAGGTCATGCGTCATTTCTTCAAAACTACGCGCCAGTGTACCGAGTTCACCACTTTGCTTAATGTTCAGCTTGAGATTGAAATCTCCTGCTGCAATCCGTTTTGTTGCTTTGGTCAGCTTTTTAATCGGTCTAACTAGAAATACTGAAGCAATCAGTATCAACAAGCTTCCTGTTATTAAGGAAGTGGTCGCGAAGATTAACCCCCACGAAATGACAAAAGCAGCCGAAGGCGGTGCAAGTGTTTCAAAGAATAGTGCCTTGGTTCCCATGTCCGTTTTCACTGGCAAACCGATGAGAGCCGTAGCAATTCCATTTCGTGTATCTTGCACGGCGCCTCCATTTAACACGGTCTGTAGTTGCTCCGACGTTATCTTAGCCGATTTATGTCGGTCAGAATGTCCATATGACGTAAACTCGCCTGTGGCTTCATATATCCGTATATAATAGGATTCAAGCTGCTTCATTTGACTAACGAATAAGTCAGCTTCTGATGACGGAAGCCTCTCATAGATCTGCACGACATCTTGACCAAAGTTACGCAAATTAATATTTGCATTCTCATTAAGTTGCTCCTGGAAGATCCATATTGATACAAAAAACGAGATAACTGTGCCTGCGATGACTGAGATGAGAAAGGTAAGAACTACACGTATGTACAAGGAACGAATCATTCGTTGACCTCAAGTCGGTATCCTAGCCCACGCACCGTTTCAATCCGAAAATCAGTTGTCGTCGCGAATCGTTCACGCAATCGTTTAATATGTACATCTATCGTCCGATCATCTCCGACATAATCAATGCCCCAGATCTGATCAATTAACTGCTCTCGTGTGTAGACTTGTCCGGGTGTTCCCGCGAGCTTATATAACAATTCGAATTCCTTGAGTGGCAATGTTAGTGATTCTGTACCTCGTGTCACTTTATACGTCTGCCGGTCTAATATGACATTGCCAAACTGAATCATCTGTGTTGAACCAATCTTATAACGTTTCAGCAATGCTCTCACACGAACAGTGAGCTCCAGGGGGTCAAATGGTTTGGTTAGATAATCATCCGTTCCAAGTTCAAATCCCTTCACCTTCTCCCATGTCTCTCCTCTTGCGGTAAGCATTAATAACGGAAGATCCGGATTGGCTCTTCGAAGCTCCTTGCACAGTGTCCAGCCATCCATGATCGGCATCATAATATCAAGCACGACAAGATCTACTTGTGCTGAGCCGTACACCTTCAGGGCTTGTTGGCCATCTTCTGCTTCAAGTGTCGTGAAACCGTCATTCCGTAAAAATAAACAGACAAGTTCGCGGATATTCGCATCATCATCCGCAACCAATATTGTAGGCATCGTTCTCTATCTCCTTATGTAACATCTTATAATTCAATTAAATATGATTATACTATACCTAACATTATTGACCTCGACAAACCTCGACATTTACAAACACACTCTTCTACCCCGTTCGAATTCACATATGTACAGTAAAAAGCCGCCATTTGGCGGCTTCCTATCTTCTGAGTATTTCTCATTATGCCTATCTGTTCACCTAGTACATACTAATTGCTACAGTTATCCAATCAAATGCGCTAGTTTCGGAAACACCCGCAGTGCATTGTTATAAAATACATCCTCCCAATGAGCCTCGGGAATTAGATGCTTAACAAATTGTATATACGGCTCTATTTGAACCAGTGGCCAATCAGTACCAAATACTAGCCGATCATATTTCTCAGCAAATACAATGGCACGGCGGAAATGATCTGTATAGGTCTGCTCCTGTAACAGCCGCTCAACCTTCGCCGCATCTCCCACAATCCATCCGGATAGATCCGTGTAGAGATTAGGGTTTTTCTCCAGCAATGCAGCTGTGTCCATCACCCAAGGATCACCCAAATGACACAACATAAACGTTAGATCGCGGTGCTTCAGAAACGTCTCTTCCATCGAGAGCGGGTGTGAATACTTCAAGAGTCCACGATCTGAATACGTCAGTCCCCCGTGAATGACAATGGGCATCTGGTACGTTGAAGCCAGCTTGTATATAGGATCATATATTTCGTCGCCAACATTAAAGTGATAATAGCCTGCATATAGCTTGATACCCACCACATGCTCTGAACGCAGCGATTGTTCTATTGCCTCAAGCTGCCCTTCGAAATGTAAGGTTAATGGATTAATACCAATACAGGTATAGAGATGATTAGGAAGCTCTTCACTCAGGTCAAGCAGCATTGGATTAAGCGCATTGGGATCAGGAAAAGCGTCCGGAACAGTTTCAGTAACGCCCATACCAACCCCAGCGATAACACCAGCTTTACCGAATTCTTCAAGCAAACCTTTTTCACTATAATCAATCGCTGCTAAAGTCTCCGCAGTCTCTTTGAAAGCTGCAATATTAGAATAATGAACATGTGCATCTATAATCTTCATGGAATTATCCTTTCTACCTTCATAGGATCAAAACGAATATTGCGTAAGTCCTGATACGCTTCCTCAGGAGCCATCAGATCTGAGATGATATAGAACTGTGGTCTACTGAAATGCTGCTCGCCATCACGCAGGTCAAGTTCTTCCAAAACAACTGACGAAGCAATAAGGTTATTCACCCGTAAGTAAACAGCATCCATTTCAGGATGTGCCACGAAAGTGAGTCGTTCTTTGCGTTCTTGGGTGCTATATTGAATCATTCCGTTTCTAACATCAATCCCGTACTGTACTCTCCCAGCCTTGTAGGTAACTGATTCTCCAGCATCATTTTTCACATCAATTCTCATGTCAGTAAGTTCATTGCTTGCCCGGTAGAAGGATTGATTAGCATAACTGAAAGGTTTCAGCGGCACTCCCATATTCTGCTCTATACGAGTGGTCGTAGCAAGCACAGGTACACCTGGTAGGGTTAAATAGTAATGATGAAGCACGAGGCCTCTTAATTTCGCATTCTCTTGAATCGTGACACTCATTCTAATGCCTGACCAGACATTTCCTAGATTATCCTCAAGCTCTGTAAAGCATGCTGCACGTTCTTCTCCAAGGAGACTTGTAGTTGATAGCCCATCTATTTGGGTAGAGATGCCACCAAGCCAAGGATTCCACCATGATTTTGGCTCAGGTTCAGGGTAAGAGGAATCTAGCCATTCTACACCATGATGCTTCAGAGAAAATAAGGCTGGCGCAAAGGTATTGCTCGCTTGAAATTGGAGGACACCGTTGCTTACCGTAAGAACGTCACCATACTCTGTCTGATCCAACTGATGATTAATCGGTTGATTCGAACCAGGAAATACCAACCGAGCTCGAGTTATCTCATACGTTTCCATATTCATCTGCAGTGACATCAAGTCTGCTTCTTGCCCATACTGCCAACTCATAGGTGTTACGATGCGATTCTTCTCTTGATCTATAGATACATGCTGTTTCTGTATTAACGCACTGCCTTTTTCAGTGGAGAGTGTAATTTCACCTTCGAGAAATGCATTTTTTTGCTCTGAGATCTCGACCTCCAGCGTGTCATGTAAAAAGGGATTACCATGATTCACCTTCGTCTGAAGCTGAGGAACAGACTCCAACTCTTCCGTAGCTTCATGACTCTGTGCAAAAGCGCGGAAATCACGCCAATTTTTCCATGTACCCAGCGCGATATGAATGGGTTGCGTCTCTAGGCGACCTCCTTGGGGGAAATGAAGCTCGTGCTCAATAGCAAAGGATCTGCCATCCACAATAAGCTGCTTATCTTTCGGCCAAGTGATGCCCCGCGTGGATTCTCCAACATCTGTGAAAATCCAATTTTCGGTCACATTGTCCAGTTGCCAATAATCTGCATTCGAGGCATCTGGCCCTTGTCTTACATCGACGTATTGGTTCTCATAGGGAATAACACTTATTCCAAATCCAAAATGAAAGCTTTCTTTCAGAAATAAAGGTTTCTTACGGGTGGTCATCGACTTGTTCTCTATGATGTGATGACGACTTATCGTGCCGTTGCTGTATAATTGGATGACCTGAACAAGTGTCACCGCGCTGGAGGTAAGATCATACTCAGCTTCGAGTATCATCCCCTGCTCCTGTCGGTATGTTACCCGTGTTGCACGTGTCTTCTTAAATTCAGCAACATAAGGAAGACCCAATTGAGGAAAATTCAAATTAAATGTACTTTCCTTCCCCTCATAGATCGATATATTATTGTTTATTTTGTTAAGATAAACCGAATATCTCCCGTTTGCAATGACCCAATCCTGCTCTGTTTCGCCCCCAAAAGCGGATTGAATGCCAGTGAATATTAGACTCGTCTCTTGCGAAAGGATTAAGGAATGTTCCTCACCGGATGCATGATATACGTCAAAGTGATGATGCCAGATTCCATAGCTCAACAATTCAGCAACAAGGGAAACGGTTCGCCGACTCTTCGCTGGAACCTGAATTTGAACATCGGGTTGGCTAAAAGATAGGACATCATCGCATGGTAATTGAAATGCAAATACAGTATCCTCGTCATACTCATTTTCGATCGTGAAATCTAGCTCGATTGCATCACCGATATATAATGATCGTTCCGGAGCATGCGCCTTAACCTTCACAGGAAATTTCGGTTCAATCCCTAGCTTGAAGGTAGCTGCTCGTCCATTGATCAGCACTTCCGCTTCAACCACAGGGTGTGTCTGAAAAGCATTCTGTTCTTCTTGAATCGGATGAATCAGAAAGCTGCCCTCAATTCGTTCTTCTGTATCTACAGAGCGTGCGTCCTGAAGATCGAAGTCAATCTCTGAAT
The DNA here is from genome assembly GCF_001426865.1 of Paenibacillus sp. Root52. Lineage (GTDB taxonomy): Bacteria > Bacillota > Bacilli > Paenibacillales > Paenibacillaceae > Paenibacillus. The sequence goes on from NZ_LMFO01000001.1 coordinate 910,546, forward strand.
TGCTTACGCCCTTCACTTCAATCGTAAGGGGCTTTCCAGTCTTATTTACAGCCTCATACATAATGTTGTAACTCGCACCAAACGGCAGTTTATGTTCATGCAGAATTGTCGCTTGTACTAGATAGTCATTTGTTTCGATACGTCTTAATCCTCGTCCAGTGCGTTCATACTCCATTTTCAGACTCACATCTGCCTTACGCCATTCATATGTAAAATAATCAAAACCACGCTCTTGTCTTCCATCTGGCTCAACCAGAATTTCACGTACACTATTCACGTACCAATCGAGTTGTTCAAAATAAGGCTTAACCGCATCTGTTTGTAACACCGATGGGATCAGGTTCATTAGATGTGTGGTGTCGTCTCTTTTTTCCCAGAAAAAACCACTCTTTTTATACGTAGGAACTGCTTTGATATTGCCTGGCCACGTATACAGATCCAGCCTTGGATATCCCAGCTTCAACGTCTGTTCAATAGCACGTAACACAAGTCTCTTTCCAATTTTGTATCCATGATAATCGGGTCTTACATTTAGTAATGGAATATACAGCGCGCCTTTGTCCTCTTTATAATGAGAGAAGCTGCAATACCCAACGACCTCTTCACCAACAAGTGCCAGAAACACATGAAGATGCGTGCTGTGATGATGCTCTTGGAGGATAGTCTGTTCCGTCTGGAGGGAATTATCACCACCCCAACTCTCGTGACTAGCATTCCACATATCCGCGATAGAACGTGCATATCGTGGCTCATATTCTACGATAGATATCGTCAACTCTTCTATTTTGCTCATCAGTATTCCCCTCCATGATCCACATGTCTGAAAAATTAGAATTATTTGCTATATCTTCTGTTGTATTCTATCATTTATGGTTATCGTGTTCAATTTACGAGATTCGCATAATGTCGTGAAAAAAGAGGCTGGCTTAGGCCACCCTCATGTTAATGACTATCATCTGTTTGTCGTATTCATATGCGGTAAACGTGTGGCTTGCACGATATAGGATGCCAAGCTAGGCATCATCTGCACAAGTTTTGGATAATATACGTTAACTTTGGCAAAGGCCAGTTTTTGAATTGTTCTAGTCCGTTTAAGCAGTTGAGTGAATTCCTGATTCGCTGCCAAAATATACTCACTTGCCCACGCTTTATCATCCAGTTCACCTCGGAGATAACGGTCTGTGTACTGCGCACACAACAATGAAGAACGAAGTGCGATCGACATACCATCTCCACTTAGAGGTGGAATCATCATCATTGCATCACCAATATGAGGATATTGCGACCACGGCTCAGGTATGTTAGAGAGGTTTAGCGGTGCTATAGATACTTGCGTACCGGGAACAGCTTCTCCTTCAGCGAGTCGCTCTGCTAATCTTTGGTTGGTTCGGGATGCCGCATGTAATATATCAGGCACCGATGTTCCGCTTCCTTGTACCGTTTCCAGTGTCAACAATGCCGCCACATTGGTTTTCCCATTTTCAATCGGAGAGATGCCAACATATCCACCTTCGCAAAAGTACAACTCCACTCTAGGTGGGATCGTGATGCCAGTAAAATGAGATTTTATTCCTACATAGACGGTTTCATCCCGTAGATCCTCTGCAGACGGAACAACTCCCCGTGGCTTTTTGGTTCCATGTGCCCCGATAACCGCTTTAGCACGGTATTGAACAAGTTCTCCTGCTTGCTTAAACTGCACTTCGTAAAAGCCATCTTGCGGCTCTTGTATTTTCGTCACAGTTGATTTGGTTAATATCGTCGCTCCTGCTTCCAACGCTGCTTGATGCAAGATACGATCTAGCTCATAACGACTAATGCCGTAAGCATTGCCTGGTAAAGGCGCTTCAATCTCTCCTCCGTCAGGCATAATAATCTGCGCATGATCCATCATTGTTGGCTGTAGCTTCTGTTCTAGAAGATGAATATCTAGGTATTCCAACATCTCCTTGGTCTCAGGAGACATGAATTCACCACATGTTTTGTGACGGGGAAATTCTTGACTATCCATCAAAATCACTTCATGCCCTTGCTTCGCAAGTTGCAATGCGCAGGTACTGCCAGCAATCCCTGCTCCAATGATGATGACGTCAACTTGTTTGGACACGATTACACCTGCCCTTCCTACTTAGAGTTCCACTTCCTCTAATCTAAAGACAGACATCTAGAGGATGTTATCAATATAGCTTCAGATCAGAACATGATAAGAGAACACCTCTTCGAGCAATTTAGAAGTAACTTGCCTTATCATTTTTTCCTAGGATAGTGTCTTGACCGCATCATTCGGAATAACAACAGAATAACGAAACAGAGGTTTCCAACTGTAACTCATCGTATGATGGTTGAGCTTCTGCTTCAGTTCCTGCCAATCCTTGCCTGTGAAGCCTTTAGCAACGGATAGTGGGCCATCATGCCGAATGTAGCGATTGCGTGAGATTAAGCGTGTTGTAATCCACACAGCCGTATAGGACACCGGATGGCGATGTATATCATTAATGACCACACCGTATCTGGAGATACGCAGCATCTGGGAGACGATATCAATCAATTGTTGGCCATCAAAGTGATGTACAAATTGAGATCCTGTTACAATGTCAGCGGAGCCATCAGGTAAATCCATGACATCTGCACGTTGCACAATGACTCTCGGTTCATTTTGAAATAGTCGCCTTGCCTCCACACATGCCTCTTCTGTCATATCGATGAGTGTAATGTGCAGTTTAACGCCTTTTTTGTCAGACCAACGGAGTAACTTCTCATTCACATCTCCTGAACCAGCGCCAACATCCATAATGTGAAGCTCATCAGGGCAACCGATCTCTTTCCATAGTTTCTCGACACCAGATAGGGTGGGACCAGGAGCAGCGAATATTTTGTTCAGTCGCCTCAAGTGTTTGAGTGCTTCCCTTAAATCGTTACCACCCATAGAGAAATCATCCATAAGTTCATCCTCACGTGCTCTGATGGACAATGTTCTAAAGAAGGGCATGATCCTTTTCCTCCTTAACGGCTGGAGAGAACGCAGGTACATAGGTGAACTTCATAAGCTCGGCGGTTAGACCTGGTCCAAATGCCATCGCAACACCCTCGGTAGAAGGTTTCTGCCCGGTAGCCATCTCTGCGCGCATTGCTTTTAGCACAAACAGAATTGTGTTGGAAGACAGATTACCGACCGTTCTAAGAATTTCCCGGCTATACTTCGTTTGTTCATCTTCCAGATTCATCACATTCTGCACAGCATCCACGATGCCTCTTCCTCCCGGGTGAATAGCCCAGAGTTCAGGTAATTCTTCGCTCTGAAGTAGCTGTCTAAGTTCTTCCTCAAGATGAACGCCTAATAGTTTAGGGATGCGAGGGGACAAATACAGATCATATCCGTGGTTACCTACCTCCCAAGTCATATCCTCCGTGGAGTCTGGCAGAAGAACAGAATATCCTGTTCCTAGATCAAGATAGTGTAGGTCCTGGGACTGTGGTGCACCTACGATACAGGCTGATGCTCCGTCACCGAATAACGATGCTGAGAATAACGATTCTCTTTCTTTCACCGGCTGAAAATGTAGAGTACACAATTCCACACAGACGATTAATACTTGTGATCCGGGTGCACCTTGCACGATATCCCGAGCCATTTGAATCGCTTTCAAACCAGCTGCACATCCATGAAAAATGAGAGGCATCCGATTAACACGAGGTGATAATCCCAGTTGTGGAATCAGCAAAACGTCCAGACCAGGTGAATACTGTCCTGTACAACTGACTGTGATCAGATGTGTGATTTTATCTGGAGACATATTCGCATCCTGCAATGCTTTCTGGGCAGCTTCAATGCCTAACGGAAGAGCTTCCTGTTTATATGTATTCATTCGTTCTTTGGTTGTGGGAATATCCGATTCATCGGTGGAGGGAAGATAACGACAATGTTCGAGTGTGCCGAGGTAGCTGGGTTCAACGGTGTAACGCGTGTCTACCCCGCAGGATTTAAATACCCGTTTCGCAAAACGAGCAAGATCTGACCGATCATGAAGAGAAGAAGCAATAAGATCAGCGATATCAGTCTGTGATACAGAATGAACGGGCAATGCCGTTCCCATTCCCAGGATAGCTGCACTGGATAAGTTCATGGAATGATTCATGAGGAACCCCCTTCTATTGGAAGAAATACATCCTTTTATGAATACCTATTACCCAATCCCAAGGTGCCGTAATCTTGAACCTATACCAGCTACTTTATTCCTTTTCCTCATATTCCATTCCGTTTCTATAATGAATCATCTGGAGTTATATGAATTACGCCAAATATCGACTCGTATGGAATTGGAACTCTATGCAATTTTTGCTATACTACGGTAAACTAGATTTCTAGATTTTGTTAATGTATGTTGTCACGAATAATGTGAGAGTTGGAGGTTATAATCAATCATGCTTTATAAGAAAATAATGAAAACTACCGCGGCAACCGTGCTTGCCTTCTCGTTACTTGGCACTCTTCCGAATCTATCAAACATTTCGGCTGCACCAGCAATAACCGTCAAACTGGACAATATCGCTCTGAAGTTTGATGCAGCACCCCGTATAGAAAAAGGCGTCACCTACGTTCCGTTCCGGACAGTCGGGGAATCGCTAGGTATTGGTATCCAGTGGAATAGTAAGACACAGACGGTCAAAGCCGTTGGCAAGGTAAAAGGACAGACAACCGAGGTATTGCTTCAGGTAGGTAGTTCCACGGCAACGGTTAATGGCAAAAAAGTTAAACTCGCTGCTGCACCCGTCCAAAGAGAAGGTCGTGTACTCATCCCGTTAAGCTCATTCAGCAGTCAATTCGGAGTTGGTGTGAAATGGGATCAATCCACACGAACCGTATCTCTTGTCTCGCCGCAGCGCGAGATGCATTTAAGAGCGTTCTATGCGGTGAGAGCTTTCCATGAAATAGATCTTGTGTCTACCATGAACTCCGTTTTGTTTGGCTGGAGTCGGATTGATCGTGAAGGACAATTCACCCTTCAGGGAGATGAATACAACTTCCCTGCTGCAGCCGGTGACATTACACCACAATCCATTGTTGCAGATGCGGCAGATCAAGATATTAAACCTTATCTCATGGTTTATGCTCTTGATGGTAACGGTGAATTAACGAAGGTATTAAGTGACAGTAGTTTGCGGAAGAAGTCGATTGAAGGGATTAGTACGGCGGTTGTGGAGAATGGATTCGGCGGAGTTGTCCTTGACTTTGAAGGATTGGGCTTCAAATTAGATCCGGTGCAGCAGCAGAAGTTGCTGAATAATTATGTTAAAGAATTAAGAGCTTCCCTAGGAGCAGACATCTCCCTATCATTAGCGGTGCCTCCATTAAATAGTGCATATAAGGGTTATGATTACAAAACACTCGCTGCCACAGCCGATGATCTGATCATCATGGCTTATCAGTTCAATCCTGTTGGTACCGACGCCCAAGTACCTGAACCTAACAGCCTTGTGCAGAAAGCAATTGAGTTAGCGCTGCAAGCAGGTGTCCCGAAGGAAAAACTGTTGCTAGGTATAAGCTTAAATAGTGAAACCCCATCTTCTGTTGATGATAAGCTCGGACTCGCAAAACGTTATGATCTGAAAGGCGCAGCGTTCTGGCGTCTAGGTTTGTTCCGTCTCTACAACGATCAGATGGAAGATGCTGTGGGTGCTTCTGTAGTTAAAGAATAAGTGTTTTTATAAACATTTAGGACATTAAGCTAGATATGACGTGAGAGAGCATCGCTTCTTTTAAGAAGAGATGCTCTCTTATTGTATACCCTTACCGCATCAGACGAAATGACCACCGATAGAATCCATTGACCGTATATTTTTTCTAATTAGGCTTAATGTATTCTACCTATACTTCTATCGGCTTCGATTTGAAGTTGTGTCGTTGTTAGACCCATATATTTCTGAGCGGTTGTTAGAATCGATCTATCGTTACCGAGTACCTCTAATGCCGTAATTGATAAAAGATTTATCAAATGAGCATCTCCACAAGTAGATACTTCTTCAAAGTATGCAAAAATACGTTTAATCAAATCAATGTTTGTTTCCTCTTTTAACAATACTAAAATCTCGGGCATGAAGATGTCCTCAATAATTATAGTTTCAAGTACTTCGCCGTATGTAGTAATTGATTCTCTAAATGCAGCATCTGATGATGGTAAGAAATCTATCATTTTTCTAAAGAATTCTTCTGATTTCACATTCATAGTTACCAATTCCTTTACTAAAATAGTAGTATGACACTTAAGCATTTGCTGGGTATTGACACCAGGGTAAAAGGACATTTATCTTCTGGGGTTTGGCATTAACAAAATTATCAAACCAGTTGTTAAACGGATAGTATCCTTCATTCTTGATTTCTAGCCCAGCATTATTCATGAAGAACTCGCCACCACATTCTAATAAATTTATTAAAGGTTCATACACGCTTAAATACTGACTCGCTTCAGGAGACTTGTCTGCATATTTTGCTAATTGCAAATACCAAGCTACTATATTTTTTATACTCTCATTATTTTCAAAAACCATTAACATATCCTTATTGTAAAAAGTAGAAATTTCTAAATCCCCTTCAGTATCTCCCAATAAATAAGGTATATTTGAAAAAGCAGGTGATTTAGGTCTTATTTGATTCATTTTGTAAAACTGAGATAATCTTCTCAGATACTCATATCCAAAGTAACTTCCTTTAGTGAATCTACGTTCATTTTTCCAATTTATATTGTTTATTTTTGAAACGGCTGCTTCTAGAGTCATTACTTCCACTCCACATTAATAATTGTGAACTAAGTAATCTAAATATGTATCCACTCTTATGTCCATAGTCAGATGCATCCAAGGTTTTATTACTTATATCAAGTGCTTCCTTTTTAAGGTGAGCCATCCATGGCGAGCTTTGAACCGGGAAGGCGATTCTTCGCACGATTCAGCGTATCAGAAGCATAATCCGTGATGTTACCCGCTGTTTTATTCGGAAGGCGATTCTTCGCACGATTCAGCGTATCAGAAGCATAATCCGTGATGTTACCCGCTGTTTTATTCAAGTTCGTCTTCGCTTGTTGTTTCCACGCCGTCCAGTTACTATCTAGTGCCGACATGTTTTTACTATTAATCAGCTTATCCGCGGCTTTATTCAACCCATGTTTGGCCAAGATCGCCAGATTGACGAACATCAGAGCGACTCCGAGATCATCCAGCATCTTCTGATCCATTCCAAGAAACTTAGGATTGGTGTACGCGTTTCCGTTCTTCAGGTCATTCAGTTTCTGGACATTCACGACAATCATCGTTGCACCTATAGCTGCATCTGCAGCAGCTAGGACTCATTCAGTTTCTGGACATTCACGACAATCATCGTTGCACCTATAGCTGCATCTGCAGCAGCTAGGACATACAGAGAGAGCCCGCCTGATGGGATCGCGGATATGATGGCCACAACGCCAAATTACCACAATACGTTGATTAGATCGTATTGTGGTATTGTTAAGTAGTAGATATGAAATCTTTAATAATGTTTCAGTTATTCTTGACCATTTAATTCAAGTAATTTTTGAATTCGTGATTCTAAGTCATTTTTCTCTTCAGGTAGAAGTTGATTTGTAACACTTTCACTATTAAACTGTACTAATTCTTTTAATATGCTATATGGAATAGGTTTTTGTTCTTCAACTAATTTTTCTCCTAGTAACATATAAATGGTCATTTTCTCACTAAGTGTGTTGTTGCAAGCTCTCTCAAAATGTTCTAATACATACGGAACAAAAAACTCTGATTTTGCATCCTTAATGGTTATAAAATATTGATTTACTTCATTTATGAGTTCCTCATAATACCATCTCGCATCTGGGTATAAATCAACCTGAATATTATTAAGTAGTTTTAGCGCATTATCTCGACGAATAACCAATTCATCAATTTGATTTTTAGTAATTTGTTTCATTTCAAGTTGACCCATGATTTTTTCAAAATCAATTGACTTTAATGCTTTCTCCCTATTTTCTTTTGCTTTAATAAAAATCCGTGAATTTTGTGAGGCTATTTCTACATATAACACATTTATTATTGCCTTCTCCATTTCATCATCCATATTAGGACTATAAAATTCACCAAAAGTTCTAACCAAAGCCTCGTTATTACTTATATTATCTCTCTGTTTACGCTCAAAAAATTCTTCCATAAATGCATCAATGCATTCTTGATATTCCCACATTCAACTTAATTCCTTTCTGTCTCCATTTTAGGAATCTTATTTCCATTATTATGAATCACTTCAATGTCAATATTCGGAAAATCCTTTTTAAACTTATTAATTATACTATTACAACTGGCACAAGTATCTTTCTCAGTAAATAATTTAATTGTTCCTTTTGCATTGTAGTTCCCATTCAGCTTTAAAGCTATATCATTAATAATCTTATACTCAGTATCATCATCTCTTAAATATGGTATTCCGTCATCATCAACTGCCTTTTGTGCTTCATATTTTGGCTTATTAGGTTTAAGAGGTTTAAAAGAAAAGTCCATCAAGTTAGGATTTTTACCGTGATCTGTAACTTGACTGTGAGCGAAAAATTCTGTTTTGCTTATCCCCTCAATATTTACCTCTGCATAACCCATATTAGCTCCAGATTTATTCAAAACCCTGTTTGATAGTGTCGCCTTTAGTTCCGATACTCTTTTAATAATTGCAGCATCTTTAATTGGATCAATTATTCTTGTTGGGAACCAACTTCCACCTTCACCCGTTCCCCCATCCAGTTTCCTCGCTAAATCCCCCTTACCTGCCTCCGTCTCTTTCCAGAAGTTCTGCTGTCTGCTATTTTGAGGCAAAGGTTTGGTAGGTTTACTGAACGATACATGAGGTGAGCCATCCATGGCGAGCTTTGAACCGGGAAGGCGATTCTTCGCACGATTCAGCGTATCAGAAGCAACATCCGTGATGTTACCCGCTGTTTTATTCAGATTTGTCTTCGCTTGCTGTTTCCACGCCGTCCAGTTACTATCTAATGCCGACATGTTCTTGCTATTGATCAGCTTATCCGCGGCTTTATTGAGCCCGTGTTTGGCCAAGATCGCCAGATTGACGAACATCAGAGCGACACCGAGATCATCCAGCATCTTCTGATCCATTCCAAGAAACGTAGGATTGGTGTACGCGTTTCCGTTYTTCAGGTCATTCAGTTTCTGGACATTCACGACAATCATCGTTGCACCTATAGCTGCATCTGCAGCAGCTAGGACATACAGGGAGAGCCCGCCTGATGGGATCGCGGATATAATGGCCACCACGCCAAAAATAATATTGAATTGGGCAATCATCATCTGGGGATCTACTATCAATACTTGGAACGTATACCTGGATAAGTATACYGTTTTTTGCGTTTGTTTGCTYAAATAATCCGGTTTTTGCGGAATGACATGTTCCAGCTCCATCTGATCGAGCCATGGACGGATAGATTTAAAGGCATCTCCAAGACCGGTGGACTCCATNCCGGTTTTTGCGGAATGACATGTTCCAGCTCCATCTGATCGAGCCATGGACGGATAGATTTAAAGGCATCTCCAAGACCGGTGGACTCCATGAACTGCTCWCCCAGACTCTTTTTCCCACTTGAAGATAAGCGCTGTCCACTTAGTACCGGAGGTGCGGGTAGCATCGCTTGGATTTGCGCTTCCGTTTTCCCTGCCCTTTCTCCTGTTGCCCGAATCTCTTTCGATTGTTGCTGCCAATTGTAAATCTTCGTACGNGGGTAGCATCGCTTGGATTTGCGCTTCCGTTTTCCCTGCCCTTTCTCCTGTTGCCCGAATCTCTTTCGATTGTTGCTGCCAATTGTAAATCTTCGTACGRTTCTGATTCATCTCCTTGTATTCCTGTTGCTGCTGCGCCAGTTCCACTTGTTTTTGCTCTTTGCTTTTCTTWTCGGGTTCAGCGGCAGGTTGATTCACGTACTTGYTCTGATAGACCGTTTTCTGTTCATCCGGCGTTTTACTGCTCATCCAGTCCTTCGCCTGATTCGCTAGTCCCGGATCACTCTGAGCTGTCTGTGCAACCTGACTGCGAATATCAGCGCGCTGTGCATCNGCGTTTTACTGCTCATCCAGTCCTTCGCCTGATTCGCTAGTCCCGGATCACTCTGAGCTGTCTGTGCAACCTGACTGCGAATATCAGCGCGCTGTGCATCTGTTAACTGTACTGCCGTCTTCAGGTCCATCGAAAGATCTATTTCCTGCTTCATGATTTCGCCATCTACCAGCATATCCAGATACAGCTCTTCCAGTTCTTCATCGGTCAGCATTTCCGCGAAATCGACTTCGATCTTCTGAAAATCTACCTTTTTACTCTGAATGCCCACCCGGTTGCCACTAAGGACGACATATTGATCCACATTCGTCTGCAAAACAATCTGCTGCTCTGCTTGAATTTTGAATGATTCCAGCATGCCCTTGTCGCTACCTGAACCCGCCTCAATCTGACTACTCGCCACCACGAGCAGATCTTCCGTCGCGTTCAGGCTGATGTTTCCCGCATCCAGATGCAGACTGACGCTTCCTTTCTTAAACAATACGCCATCGTCGCCAAGCTGCATACGCGCTTCGCCTGGCATCTCAAACACTTTGGTTGCTGGCTTATGGAATACAGTCCGGCTTTTCATATCGTCGCTACCTTGCATCTTCAAGTTCTTGCTTTTCCCATGTTAGAACCGTTTCGTTTTACATCACAAGTTGCCTACAATCTGAGGTTTCACGCGCTCACTTGTCTATGAGCTGCAATGCTTGCTAGAGGGGCAGTTCGTCTTCCTTCTCCGTTACTGCATCCCAATGTTCAGCTTGTTTTAATGGCACCTCAATCTCTTCGCTAAGCTGAAAGCCTGTTTACCCGGACTGCTTCAATATGCCTACCTACTCTCGTAATTTCCTTGCTTGCTGACAGTCACTTCGAATTTTATCTTTAGGCTCCTCCTATTCTGCTTTTGCCTGTGCAATCAATCTTACCTTGTTTTCCTTCTTGATCTCGTTTCGCCATATTATTCAGCTCTTACGTTTATTTTCAAACACAAAAAAGCTCAATCCTTCTCATAAAACAAGTCGGATAGAGCGTTTAGTGTTTGGTTTCTTGGTGATATTGTACGATCTTGTTATTCGAGTTGTAAACCGAACTCACACTTTTTTAGATGAACTTGCTAAGGATTCATCATTTCACTTCTTCTCTTATAATTTAATAATGCCTATAATAAGCTCTTTTTCATTAAATATGAGCCTTTCAGTAATACTCTGATAATCTACCTCTTCAAACTTATCATTTAATTTCTGCTTTATTTTTTGTAAATTAGCCAACTCATTTATATATAAGTATAGATTATTAATTATTAAACTTTGAGCATCAATATGCATTTCAATTTTATTCAAATCACCTGAAAGCCGTTCAATATTCCTTACTTTACATATTTTTAATCCTTCTTGTTCATCCTCCTCAATTTTAACCAAGCCAAATAAACCAGCAAGTTCCTGATAATTCGGATTTCCTTCTCTGAAAATATTAATTAATTCCATTACTAATTCATCCAAAGAATCTTCCCTAAACTTTTTTCTGAGTAATGTTGGTGAATCATCAAAAAGCCAAGAACCTATATCGTTAAATTGATCATTTCCTGAATCCAAAACCCCTATAATAATAGGTTTACTATAAAGAAACTTCTTGTTCAATATTAATCACCGTCCTATTTTCGTTTATATTCCCCACCAATTCTTTCTGCTACCTTAGTATAAAACATGTCCCAAGCTTCATCCATTCTTCCCTCTTTATATAACTTATTGAAATTAACATTGGCTCTTAACTCCTCTTGTACTAATCGGTAAACCATTGGAACTGACTGGCCATCAACTTTCCATCCGTCAGTCCCTCTTGTCATACTGAATGTCTTTCCATTGGGAGTTATCGCTCTTATCTCTAGCATATCAAAGTCTACAACTACCATCATATCATCCAAACTAAAGGGGCCGTTAGTAGGATGATTATGAGTAAACACAGCATCCTTTCCTCTGTCCTTATAAGCACTAATATCTATTGCCTTCTCATTACCAATAACAGTGTCCCCAATTAAATTACCATCCTTGTCAAAAAACTGCCCGTGCTCTTTAGATTCATGTCTAATTCTGTTCTCTACCTCTTCAACCTTTTTATAATCGTACTTATCATAAGCCGTTCCTCCATCCAGTTTCCTCGCTAAATCTCCTTTACCTGCCTCCGTCTCTTTCCAGAAGTTCTGCTGTCGGCTATTTTGAGGCAAAGGCTTGGTAGGTTTGCTGAAGGATACATGAGGTGAGCCATCCATGGCGAGCTTTGAACCGGGAAGGCGATTCTTCGCACGATTCAGCGTATCAGAAGCATAATCCGTGATGTTACCCGCTGTTTTATTCGGGAAGGCGATTCTTCGCACGATTCAGCGTATCAGAAGCATAATCCGTGATGTTACCCGCTGTTTTATTCAAGTTCGTCTTCGCTTGTTGTTTCCACGCTGTCCAGTTACTATCTAATGCCGACATGTTTTTACTATTAATCAGCTTATCCGCGGCTTTATTCAACCCATGTTTGGCCAAGATCGCCAGATTGACGAACATCAGAGCGACACCGAGATCATCCAGCATCTTCTGATCCATTCCAAGAAACGTAGGATTGGTGTACGC
>NZ_LMFO01000001.1:923279-1220979 GCF_001426865.1 Paenibacillus sp. Root52
GGTCATTCAGTTTCTGGACATTCACGACAATCATCGTTGCACCTATAGCTGCATCTGCAGCAGCTAGGACATACAGAGAGAGCCCGCCTGATGGGATCGCAGATATGATGGCCACAACGCCAAAAATAATATTGAATTGGGCAATCATCATCTGGGGATCTACTATCAATACTTGGAACGTATACCTGGATAAGTATACCGTTTTTTGCGTTTGTTTGCTCAAATAATCCGGTTTTTGCGGAATGACATGTTCCAGCTCCATCTGATCGAGCCATGGACGGATAGATTTAAAGGCATCTCCAAGACCGGTGGACTCCATGANCCGGTTTTTGCGGAATGACATGTTCCAGCTCCATCTGATCGAGCCATGGACGGATAGATTTAAAGGCATCTCCAAGACCGGTGGACTCCATGAACTGCTCACCCAGACTCTTTTTCCCACTTGAAGATCCTTGCCCAGAAGAGCGCTGTCCACTTAGTACCGGAGGTGTGGGTAGCATCGCTTGGATTTGCGCTTCCGTTTTCCCTGCCCTTTCTCCTGTTGCCCGAATCTCTTTCGATTGTTGCTGCCAATTGTAAATCTTCGGCGTTTTACTGCTCATCCAGTCCTTCGCCTGATTCGCTAGTCCCGGATCACTCTGAGCTGTCTGTGCAACCTGACTGCGAATATCAGCGCGCTGTGCATCGGTTAACTGTACTGCCGTCTTCAAATTCATCGACAGATCTATTTCCTTCTTCATGATTTCGCCATCTGCCAACATATCCAGATACAGCTCTTCCAGTTCTTCATCGGTCAACAATTCCGCAAAATCGACTTCGATCTTCTGGAAATCCACCTTTTTACTCTGAATGCCCACCCGGTTGCCACTAAGGACGACATATTGATCCACATTCGTCTGCAAAACAATCTGCTGCTCTGCTTGAATTTTGAATGATTCCAGCATGCCCTTGTCGCTACCTGAACCCGCCTCAATCTGACTACTCGCCACCACGAGCAGATCTTCCGTCGCGTTCAAGCTGATGTTTCCCGCATCCAGATGCAGACTGACGCTTCCTTTCTTGAACAATACGCCATCGTCGCCAAGCTGCATACGCGCTTCGCCTGGCATCTCGAACACTTTGGTTGCTGGCTTATGGAATACAGTCCGGCTTTTCATATCCTCGCTACCACCGCGAACAGAATTAATAGCCATAGACTGTTTCTCTGTCCCGCTGGGGAAATATACCTTGATGCGTGCACCTTCATCTGGCAAACAGTGAAAAATGTTGTTGCCTTCCCCCGAGTACGGAAACCACCAGTTTCCTTGCTCATCATGTTGGTCGTCGATGTCCAGATGCACTTTCACCATGTTATTCGCCCGTTTCACGACACGCCCTTCCAGCGATCTACCCTGAAGTTGCTCATTCCGTCGGGATTTGCGTCGTAGGCTTCGTCTTTGGACGAACAGGTATTCATATCTAACTCTGCCTGCGTTATAGCTAATGACGGATTCGGACACGACCCAGATCTGACCTTTGAAAGAGACATCATCGCCTACTTGGCAGAATTGTTCACTTGTCACGCGGTAACGGACAAAGTCAGACTCAGTTACCTTCTTAGCATCGTCACCTTCCGCATGTGCCTTCAGTTGCTCATACTGTGCTCGATCTTTCATCGCCGTGTACCGAATAGCCTTGATCTCCTGCCCCCACGTTAAGTCCGGGACTCCGAAGAATATACGAGGGGCATCCATTGTAACATCCGGCAAGATGACGGTACCCACACGGGCTGCGAGTCGCTTCATGAATTGCCAGTCCGTCTCCTCATATTGCACAAGCAAGGCTCCGATCGATGCCTGATCACTGGTCGCCATGTTCTGGGCATCTCCTCCATGGTACTTTCCAGCCAACTGGCGCACAGCATCAGTATACGTCAGACGTTTGTTCTGATAGGAACGGCTCTGGGGTGTCATATCCATCACGTAGCTACGCGAGAGTGCATGTACCTCAACAAGCGGGATGCCATCCTCCATCTGGATGTCTACTTTGATAATCCCTCCAGCAAACCAGCTTTCCGGTCTTGCATCCGTAATCTTTTGTATAACCAAACTATCCTCAAAGCTGCTATGTATCAAGCATTGCTCTGCTTCCTCTTCGCTCATGCGAGCTATAAATACACATTTGGCATGCGTGTTAAAAGCTCTTTCAATTCGAAAACTACGCAGCTCCTTGATGTTATATGGCCACGTTAACTCATAGCCATCTCCTTGATAAGTTACTTCCATATCTCATCTCCCCCTTTAGAAACTACCTAGCTGAAAATTGAGGGGGAGCTGGATCCATGCCATTGGTAAGTAAGCTGATTTTCCCACCGCATTTGCAATACAAGCAAGACTTGCTCGTTAACGCGGGTACCCCTTGAATAGATACATTGGAACTACCATTTGTCCACTTTGTCGTTGCTCCAGTCAATGCATCCAATAATGAATTAGACATGGGTAGTGAGACCAAAGCGCTAAGTTGGGCTGTAGCTTGAGCGGTAAACGGGGCTTGTGCTGGTGCAGATGCTGAAGCTGTAGGCATCAAACCTGGTGCACATGGAAATACAGCCTTACCGAATGTTGGTTCTAGTGGATCTGGATCAATGATATGTGGAAGGGCAGCGTAATCTCCAATTAGCTTTTCCGCTGTCTTCATGGGATGTAGCTCACTTCTACAGTATCCGAACGAATACAGATTCCCATCAATGTTTTCTCCCATCTTGGTACAAGGCACGCCGTGCATAACTCTTGGCTCCGATGTGGACGTCACGCAGTCGTCCACTGTTAGCATTGGACTCCCATTGATATACACACCATTAGGCTCCAGCTTGTTAAGCACATCTTCATGTGTTCCGAATGTACAATACATATAAGCACCTGCGGTTACATAGGTATCCTCACTTCTCCAAGGTGAGCTTAGCAACTCACCTAGCGTACCTTTATCTAGTACCGTATCTATAATCCCCATTTAGTTCTCCTCCTGTTATCTGAATCGGTCTCACGATTAACCCGTATATTCCGGCTTTTAATAACTTCTCGGCTACTTCAAGTCCTACGATTGTCAGATATGAACGGTAATACGGGACGCACCATATGGAGCTTTCGCTCAACCCTTGATGTCCAAGAGCTATACCGTTCACTTGTCCGGCTTGAACCTGAACTGCCTCGGGTGCCATCCAGCTCACTTGAGGCAACTCGATCCATTCATAGAACGTCTGGTTCTGCTGCTCCAGATTCATGACCACTATGCGTTTGTGATGAAGATCTGATTCCATTTTGAGCATGATGCGAGATAGCTCTTCCACATACAGTTGTATAGGATAATGGTTAACGATACATGGGGATGTAAACACTTCACCTTGTTTTACATACACCATTTCTTCATCTGCTGTCTGTTCATACCCCCGAAGCATCCGTTCCGGCCATTGAATAGCCCCTTGCTGCGGGAGACGGCGGTCATATTCGATGATATAGTACTCCATAACGCTAGCCTCCTAAGCCTCAACCCATTCTACGGAAGCTCGTTGCTCAGAGGTCAGTTCAACCCGAAACCGATCCTGTGCAAGCATCCGGCTGCCCGAGAGATCTGCTCCTGTGAAATTCACTTGCTCTAGTTCTGCGCCCGTAAAATCACCAGCGATCCTAGCGTACCTAAATGTGGCATGGCTTAGATTCGCTCCCTGAAACCGAAGTCCATGAATACCATAGATCAGTCCATGCGTCTCTATGAATGTATCCCGTTCACTCCATGCGCCATCGAAGCTGGCACCTGTGAGGTTACAATCTCGAAAGTCTGTATCAAGAAGTAGTGTTTGCCCGTAGTTGGACTGTGTACATTGACAACGTTCAAATCGTGTGCCGAGTAAGCGTGCACCTTCAAAGCTGCTTCCGCTCAAATCCACTTCCTCGAATCTCGCATGATTGAAATCTAGTTCTGCATAATTTCCGTTACACAGATTGACACCAGCGATATGTTCATAGATATATTCATTCGGTAGCCTGCTTTCTAGCCAACCTTTGCACGCAATAGAGCTTCTCTGTAATCCGTTGATACGATATACCGATTCCGTTACTTCGTGATCCTGATACTCTCCCACACGAACTTCGAACTGTACCTCTTTTCTGATCGCTTCAAAAGAATCCATTGTACGGATCGTATCCATAGCATGACGAACAGCAAGAACCATATAAACGTGAAAAGGATAGAGCTGACCTGCTTGCCATGCCTCTAATGCGGCCTGATCAATCCGATTCATATAACGTCTGCGACCATCCTCGCATTCCTCAATCCATTGATCCATAAAGCTGTAGATCCAGCTCGCATCATATAAAAATCCACTGACAGGCACTTCATCTTCTTGACGTCTGTCACTTGCGTGCAGCATGTAGGCAGGATCGCCTTGAATGAGCCTTGTCCGCATCAACGATACGTGTATGGTGCTGCACGACTGAAGCTCCCCGCGCTCTTGCTGCAGCAAGATTTGTTCGCACAGCGCCCCGAATAACGGAACGAACCCTTGCACGATCTCTGATTTATTCGCAATGTAATATTCATGAAGCTTATGTACTTTGGCGTTTCGCAGCGGCAATGCCTCTTGTTCCAGAAACTGCTGCCATAGTTCCAACTGATGCATGGGTCCAACCTCCGCATTTTTACTGATTCATTAATATTTCGATCCCTTTGATCACGACCTGTCCTTGATCGATGGTTAAACCGCCATTACCGTCTTTGGTAGACATATCAATCTGATTCGCCTGAAGGGTCACTGTCTCTGCTACTAATTCCACTTGTTTACTGGCCTGTAGCGTGATCTTGTTCTCGCAATTAAGAATAATGGTTCCAGCACTGGTCAAGGTCAGCGTTGCCCCTCCGGTCGAGCCGGTAATCGTGATGCGGTCCTCTTCAAAAGTAATCTTCTGACCCGTCGGTGTTAGAAGGAACTTCGTATTGGGATTGGCCATCAGATCTTCTTTCAGATCCTTATCAAAATTCACAACCGGCTGCAGCTGTTGCTGCTGTACAACCGTTGTCGTTCCACCACCTGCCCCACTGCTATTTCCGCTTCTGCTCCCACCTGTATGCGAGGATGCCCCCGATCCTGAGGACACCGCACTTGCCGTATCTTCCTCCGCAGGTAGTTTTTGACGAACAGAACTTAATGCAATGCCTTCGTTTTCTCTCGCATTGGGAAAATAGAGCCGGATACTATCACCTTTCTCAGGCATGCAATACCAGCCAGTCTGATCATCCGATGCATACATAGTGGAGTATGGGAACAGATAGGCTGTCGCCAGGCTCCACTCCTGATCGCTATCTAGATGAACCTGAACCTCGTCTCTCACCACCCCCATGATATTTCCGGAGATAGACGCACCCACCAAACGGGAGTTGTAACGCTTGCGGCGATATGCAGATGCTTTGTGGCCAAGCACATAATGATGTAAAAGCAACCCCTTTTTCATCTCAGTCCGAATTTCGAACACATATAGTGACTGTCCTTTGAACTGCACTTGATCGCCAAGCTGGAGCACACGATCACGTACCTGTACTTCATAACGGATATAATCCTTTTCGTTGATATCGCCCGTCTCTAACTTGGCTTCTTTCTGATAAGCGAGCATATCTTTATACATTCGGTAGTGTGTTGCTTCTAGCTTGCCGGCATCCCGTTGTTCAGGCAGCCCAAGATAGATACGAATGCGTTCCTCCGTTGATACGGGAACAAGAACCGTATGATAATGTGACGCAAGTCGCTTCAGGAATTCCCAATCCGTTTCTTGATATTGAAGTGTATACGCACCCAGCTTTTTTTTCTCAATGAAGGTGTTGAAGACTTGTCCATCCGGATAGGACCCACTAATCTTCTGCATAACGTCAGGAATCAACATACTTATATTTTGATAAGAACGTGTTTTGCGCCGAAGATCCATAGCATGCGAATGGGACACAGCTTCCGCTTCAAGCCAGTACACCTTGTTCTCCACCTTCACATGTAGCTTCAAAATAATTCCGTGAAATAAACGTTGCTTTTGACCCTGCTCGTCCGTATAAAACAATTCAACTGGTGTACTCTCGTCCGCCATTCGTACGTACTGTTCTTCCTTCTCTTCCGGAATCACTCCAGTGAAAGTAAGCTTGCCATGATCATGAACTTTCATGAGTAAAGTTACTTCATGGATTCGGATATCAAACGGCTGAATCTGCAATTGTTCATAACTAACTGTTACTAGAGACATATTCCTCACTCACCACCTATTTTCTTAGATGTATTAATTTTCTATTTATCGACTTTATAAGTAAAATATTTAATGAATTTTGTTAATTTTCGTTAAAAATGATAAAATAAGACTTTATATACATATGATGTATTCGTATCCGCGCACAAAAATGAAGCAGTATCACTACTGCCCCTTCTTCTTGCCCATTTAATCATTTTCGTTTTTAACCAGCTTACTTAGCACTTTTATCCCAGTCTTCACACCCATTAATTCATAGTAGATGAGCATCTGTTATACTATGGATAATCAGTTTTAGCTTGAACCTAATATACGATGCCTATAAAGGAGATCTACTTTTGCATGAACAATATCATTGAATACTGCCTTACGAAGAAGGGTGCGGTGAAGGACTTTCCTTTTGGGCCAGACATCCTTGTGATCAAGGTTGCTGGGAAAATGTTTGCACTCATTTTTGAAAGCAGACATACGATAAACCTCAAATGTGATCCGGTTATTGCGGAAAATTTGAGAGAACAGCATGAGAATGTGCAGCCTGGATATCATATGAACAAAAAACACTGGAACACCGTTCTGATCAATGAATCTTTGGATGAGTCTGATGTGCTTCCTATGATTGATCATTCTTATGATCTGGTCTTCGGTAAACTTCCCAAAAGTACTCGAGAAGCGATCATGATGAGGATTTAGTCCTCTCTGCGAAGTTCATTTCATGAATTTGTCTACCTTCCCGAATAAAAGTTTGATCCACTGCGTTGGGCCAGGCAGACTGGGTAAAAACAACAAAGTTAGAGCAAGCATCGCTGACAGTAGTGTAATGCCTCCTGCGACGATTCTTGCTTTTTTCTGTGCGCTACTGCGCCACTCCCCATACACCATAGCTGCTGTCAGTAGACAGACTCCTACGACAGATACGAACTTCATGCGCTCTATTCCTCCCTACACTTCTTATCAGTATAAACAGTTCATCCACGGCTAGTCTGTGCCCTGCTCCGGTATACCTTGAGGACCTACGGACTTTCCTGTACGCGTCACGAGTGCCTCCACCTTCACCTGAACATCCATGATAGAAAAAAGCTCGTCCCAGTTCTTTTGCTGCGCGTTCCATTGCTTGGGATAATGTCTGCGGAATTCAGTAGCAAACTGGAAAAAATCCGTCTTTAGCTGTTTCTGTGCCATCACTAAAGCTTTCTCCGCAAGCTCTTTCAAATGCTCTGACCAAGCTCGATCCAGTTCTTTTAACATTGTCGGATCAGTTAAGTTCGCATCGGTAGTATTAAGTACGACTTCCCCTTTGGACTTCACTTGAACCTGCATACGCCATTCATTGTTGATAATTTGAGGGGTTAAGGCCGTATGCATTTCAATCGGCATGATGGAGAAGGAACCCTCCATATTCTTTAGCTGGACTGGAATAATAATGTTCTCCAGCTCGTTTGCAAGTAACAGAATGCCCACACTCATCGGTTCCGTAACGGTTTTAATATAATGATCATTTTTATATAGGCTTAACCCTTTGATATACGGAGTAGAATCATATCGATCTTTCCCCGGATCTGGTGGTAACATTAACATTCGCGACAGTGTAGCAGAACGGCTTGGGCCTTCAATGGACTGGGCGAGTTCAAGTACCGTCACCCGTGTACCCAGCTTCATATTGGCCATTTCACGCAAGGATTCTGCCGAGCTTCTTTCGAGGGGATCAAGCAAAGCTAGAATATCCTTAGCAGAATCGCTAGTGGAAAAGACATAGGCATGTTCGCGGAATTGAGGATATCGAAGTAGAAAATCGATGTATTGGCGTAAGCCCTGTTTGCCAGCATGTTCACTAATAACAATGACCTCGCAATGTCCCCAGAACATATTACGAGGCACTTTCCTTTGTAATCGATTTAGAGCTTCGGCCACTGTACGTCCTTCCGCTGTTCGAATCATCGTCACTCCACTTGGGCTTGCCTCACTGCCTCCCGATGATCCCCCGCCCGCCTTTCGTGGAATAAATATCTGGGAAGTTAGTTGATATCGCTCATCCTCATAGTCGATGCCTGTCGCGAGCACAATCGCCAAATCGTTAACTTCAATCCGATCCCAGCATCCGGACAGCACGATACTGCTAAGTAGTATCGTGATTATAGAGATCACTTTCCTCATTCTCTTCCCCCCGAATCTGTCTTAGCTCCATCTCCGCGGTTGCGTTTCCACAGCTTTTTAAGCAAGGCTATACCATACAAGATCGCTGGAAAAACCAATAATAGCACCAAGGTATATACATTCGCTGAAGAGCTGACAAGATTGGCAGCACTTGCACTGTCGGATACAATCCAATATGCAAAAACCATACATAAAAATGCGAGTGGTGCTACAACAGGTTTATAGTCATTCAACCCAAACCACTCTGCAGTGGATGTCGCAAAAATATAGAGAAAGACAGAGATTTTGACGAAAATCCCAAAGATCCATATCGCAATAATAATGGACTCAATATGCTGGAGAAAGTCAGCAATCGTAATATATCGTGCAGCAACCATGACAGGATAAGCAAAACTATCGGTTAAGTCTCCGATCAGAAATAAGCAGATGAGATTGGTCACCGTCATAGCAACCGTTGTAAATAGAAGCGAGAACAGCATCGTTCTGGTTAAACCCTTTTTACGATTCACGTAAGGTAACATAAACGCCAATACAATATATTCACTGAACCAAGCAGCAGGCGCAACAGCTCCTTTTAGACTTGGCACTATTCCTCTTTCCATAAATGGCAGCATTTCTTCCGGCCTCAGTTCCTTGGTAAGCAAGACAAAGATCAGGCATAGAAGTACAACCACCAACGTAACAAACACTTGAGAGGTGCGACCCACCACTTCGATACCCAATCTAACATTGATCATACAGACCACAACCATCGTACCCATAATCACGAACAAGGGTGTCTTAGGCAGAGCGTTACTTGCAATAAACTCACCATATTCACGAATAATTAAGCCTGTTAAATGTGGCAGAAAACCAAGATACATCAGCCCGAATAATTTACCTGGGAACCATCCTATGATGAACGTAGAAGACTGCATGATTGTTTTACCGGGATATAGCCGTTCAAGTCCTAGTGATATACCTATGGTCGCAAGGCCAACAAGTGAGCCCCAGATGGGCGAGATCCACATGTCATGTCCTGCATAATGCATCGTTATACCAGGGACGGATAAGATGGATGTGGCCAGAATGGCGGGGAAAATCATGAATGCTAATTGAGTGACAGATATTTTCCCCTTCTCGGTCAACATTGAACGTCGCCTCCACCTGTTATGTAATCCATTCCAGTCTACCGGGATTTGTTCTCTTGCGTTGGTCGCCACCATACATCCTTGAGCTTCTGGGCTGACGTTGGTGTTGCAGGAGATAGATACGGTGTACCAAAGGAGCGTAAACTGCTTAAGTGAATTACAATTAGGATCACCCCAAGCATTACACCGATTAAGCCAAGTGTGCCCGCCATCAGCATAATCGGAAAGCGCAATAGACGTGCCGCAATACTGGCAGCATATCTAGGGATCATAAACGACGCAATTCCTGTAATCGCGACGATAATGATCATTGGAGCTGAGACAATACCCGCAGTTGTAGCCGCTTGGCCGATAATTAACGCCCCAACGATACTCACAGCCGCACCCACCTGTTTAGGCAGCCGGATACCAGCCTCCCGTAATGCTTCGAACGATATTTCCATAATGAGTGCTTCGACAAGTGCGGGAAAAGGAATCTCTTCTCTTGCTTTTGCAATACTAAGCAGCAGAACGGTTGGAACCATTTCCTGATGAAATGTGGTTATTGCTACATAAGCCGAAGGAAGCAGCAGAGACAGCGCATAGAAGATGTAGCGCAGCCAGCGAACAAATACACTCATGAACATATTTTGATAATAGTCCTCAGGGGACTGCAGCATGGAAAACAAAGTGACCGGGGCTATTAAACTAAATGGAGTGCCATCGATAAGCAGTGCAAACTTTCCTTCTAACAGATTAGCAGTGACCACATCCGGCCGCTCCGTTGCAATCATCTGTGGAAAGGGCGAGAAGCGCTGATCGATGATTCCCTCCTCTATGTATTGGCTTTCTAACACGTCTTGCACTTTCAACTCTGCCAAACGAGCTTCTATTTCTTGCAACAATTTGGGATCTATGATGCCTTCCAGATAAGCAAGCGTAACCTGCGTGCCTGTATACTCCCCCATGGTTCGCATCTGTAGCTTAAGCGCTGGTGTTTTGATTCTCATTCGAAGCAAAGATAGATTCGTACTCAAAGATTCGGTAAAACCATCCCGTGAACCTCGCACTGTAGATTCCGCTGCTGGCTCCTCCGGCGTTCGGCTGGGAACTTGGTACAAGGGATAAAGTGTGCCCGGTACTTCGCCATCGATCAGGATTAGCGCTTGTCCTTCCATCACCGCTTGGACTGCTTGGCTTAAGGCAAGAATGGTCTTAGATGAAGCCATCGGAACTTGCGTAGGCTCTGCATTTCTTTTCATTTCCATAAGTGGCCCTAACACATGACGTTCTAGCCGATCCGTATCACACAGCCCGACACAGTACACGCAGAGCGCAGTAGTCTGACAGGCCGTACGGAACGAATGAAATAGAACATCGGAACAACCTGCAAATGTGGTGCGCAGAGTAGCTTCATCTTCTATTAATTTACCGGTCAGTAATGTTTTCTCTAACGTGCTCATGGTGTGTCCTCCAGATGCGTGACGTGATTCAAATATTCATAGTTAACGACAGCATGTCCTTCTGAAAACACATTTATACGCTTCTATCTCTCCTCACTGCGCTCTCTTTGTCGAGTGAGATGTTGATAATTGCTATACGTTTTTCCATATGCATAACAGAAAAAAGCCGCCCTATGGCGGCTGTTCAATCTATAAAACACAACTAACCCAAGAAGGATTCTTCCTTCGAAACACGAACCATTTCTTCTGGGAAAACGGTCTTGAAATACTTCTCCACACTCCGATGAATGTTCGGACGATACCATTTCTCCAGATCGTGTTCTTTAAAAAGTTCAGGCATACCGAGCGACTTGGAACGTCTACCGCTTGCACCATCGCCAATGTTCAACGTATCAATCCAGATATGATCAACGATACCTAGTAGCTTCTTAGGGAAATCTGGCGTGAACGGTAATACAGGCGAGATGGAAGCCTGCGTAGGTATCCCTGCCTGATGCATCTCCTGCAAAGCCTTCATTCGTAATCGAATCCCGGGTGCATAGGGTGCAAATATTTGTTTTACATCCTCTCGGTCGGTCTCTACGGTCATCGAAACGATAACATTGCTTCGCTTAGTTAGTTCCTTAATCAGATTAATATCACGTGTAACCAATGGACTGCGTGTCTGGATCTGAAGGTGATCCGGGGGACATTCCATCATCGCTTCCAACACACCACGTGTAATCTCGGCTTGGCGTTCAATCGGCTGGTAAGGATCTGTTGCTGAAGACATAAACAAATGAATTGGTTTGTTCTTGGCACGAAGCTTCTTCCATTCTTTTGCATAGTTCTCAGCTGCATTTATTTTCACATCGACCCATTCACCCCAAGGAATGTCCTTAAACCTCTGAATGGGCATCTCTCGAACATAACAATATTGACATGAGAAGGCACAACCACTATATGGATTAAGTGAATGCGTGAATCCCACGTTTAAGTAGCCTTTTGCTTCCGTCAATATCTGTTTAGCTAAGATTTCCGTGGTTTTCACGTATCTGTTACCCCCTTATTGGGCTTGGAATACCCGCATGTACTGTTCATGATCTTCCTGACTAAACACGTTAAAAATGATCTGCTTAAAGTGATGATCCGGATGAGCATCTAACCACTGCTGTACAGTTGTTACGGCTATATTGGAAGCCTCGGCTTTGGGAAATCCAAATACACCCGTAGATATCGAGCATAACGCTACCGTTCTGATATCGTCAATTTCATGCGCAAGCTCCAGACAGGACAGGTAACAGGAAGCAAGTTCCTCCTGTTGCTGTCTGGTCAGCGTTGTTCCTTGAGGAACGATAGGGCCCACCGTGTGCAGAATGTACGTTGCAGGCAAATGATACGCTCGCGTAATTTTAGCTCCACCCGTTGCTTCCGTCTCATTCTGGATGTTCATGATTCGATTGCAGTCCTCTCTTAGCAAAGGACCTGCTGCGGAATGAATGGCATTATCGATACAAGCATGTAACGGCTGAAAGCAGCCCAGCATATATTCATTTGCTGCATTCACAATAGCGTCTACCTGGAGCTGCGTGATGTCCCCTTGCCAAACAAAGAGTTGATCCGCATGTTCGATAGAAGACTCGGGAAACAGATACGATATCGGGTTAAGCTGATCGCTCCGAACAATCACTTTCTCTCCCAGCTCCTTTTGCAAAAGGGAATCCATTTCTCTCTGGAATGCAACTGGAACCGGCGCTGGTTTTCTTAAGTTCATAAGTCCTCTGAGCAGTTCCCTCTTCTCTGCATATTCGGATGGAATAGACACATGCTGAAGATTACTGAATTCCTCAAGAAGATGCGTTAATAACGTATCTATGATTTCCTCTTTTGACGCTTCGGTTGGAGAATAGGGTACATATGTGCTTTCTAACTGAATTTCATGTGCATATGCGCTCAAAGGCAATTGATTCATCTATATTCCTTCTTCCTATATCCCTTTCATGGGGAAAAACACACATTTACGTACGGATCAATTGAAATGCTTGATTCATATCCTCCGTAAAGGCGATAGTCTTATGTTGGTTCTCTGCTAATCCTGCTGGCTCATCTTGGTTAAAACGAAGCAATGTGGCATGCTCATTATGATACGTCATTCGTTCAAACGGATACCGGATAATACCTGGCGTATTAAACCCAACACCAAGTTCCATGTAAACTACGTTCTGGTTTTCAGAGTCTTGTAGAAAACTACGATACATTCTCTCAGACATATGCCATTGCTCATCTTGAACAAAATATTCGTTAATTCGCAGGTTCACATCCATAGTTCCCCCACAAACAGGACATTTAGGCACAAGGTTTGTTGGTATCTTACAATCGACCGTCTGCTCTACCATCTTCTTCACTAGCTCTTCATTATCATACAGTGTATCATGGCATCCCTTTTCGCATTGCAGATACCCATAATTACCCTGAATCTCAAATATGGAGCTGGAAGCAAACCCTGCCTTCTCGAATTGACTCTCAACATTGGTCGAAATCACAAAATGCTTTTTATTCTTCACTAGCTCATACAAATCCAGATAGAGTTGTGTTGTGCCTGTGTCGTAACGATTCAGTTGGATATGTCGCGCCCAGTAAGCCCACTTGTCTTCCTGCGTCTCAAAAGGATAAAACCCGGAGCTATACAGATCCGTGAATCCGTACTTATCAATAAAGTCACCGAAGTGATCTGTAAATCTCTTCCCGCTAAATGTTATGCCAGCAGCAGCTGATAGACCCGCCCCTCCTCCCAGCAAAATATAATCTGCCTCTTGAATAATCGCTTTAGCACGATCTATCCGTTGTTGATAATCCGTGTTCATTATAGGTTCTCCCTCTATCAAGTCTGTCGTACGCTCTTCTAGCACACACCATTTATAGTTTTATATAAAACAAATTTAGCAAAAATAGTTCAACCCATTAAAATTCAATCTTCTGAAGTAAGCTCATCACGGTCTTCTTTTCATCTAATGAGAACTTCTCATAGATCTTCTCAATAAGATGATGGGATATCTCTTCAAACTCTTCCCGCAGGTCATGTCCTTTCGCTGTAAGAGATAAACGATAGATCCGCGTATCCTTCAGATCCTTCTCTTTATGAATGTATCCTCTTTTCACCAGTTTATCGACCAGAACCGTTACGGTTGACTTGTCTCGATCAATTAACTTGGACAGCTCTTGCATCGTAAGGCTATCCTGCTGATATAAACGAAACAGAATGTCACCATGAGATGGTGCAATATCGTTAATACTCCTTTTCCTTAATTCACTCTCAATAAAACGATTACCATGACGATGTATCCGACCAACCAGCGACAGTATAACATTTTCATTCATTTCTCTATTTTAGTTTTATATAAAACTATAGTCAAGACAAGGAGAAACTATGAAATGAAGAAAAGTAATCTTGCATTTGTCATCCTGCTCGCCCTTATACTCGGTGGGAGTATGTGGAAATCGATGAATGATAACAGGACTATTGTCACAACCCTGGATCAGTTAGTTCTGAATCAGATCGCCAGTACACCGATCACCTCCATCGAGGTAACGCATTACGTCCTAGATCAATCATCCAAAGTCACTGTGACGAATCAAAACCAGATCAATACCCTACTTCACGAGTTTAAGGATAAGAAAGTAGAAGAACCTAACACAGTTGCACCTGACATGGAAGATTATCTCCGCATTCATATAAAAAGTGATACGGATAGCCTCATGAATGTTGTAATATTTCCGAATGATGTGATCCAGGTACTCAGTGATATGTCGCACAATAACCATAATAGTCGGGATGAAGTTACAGGAACTTACCACATGGTAAACAAGATCAACACCCAACTCTTCGTCGATTTATTCAATTCATAATATCAAAAATAACCTCTGATTGATGATTGTTCATCTTCAGAGGTTATTTGGCTTGGAATCACTGACGTATTGCTCTGCTATATTACATCGAATGAGAGTTTGCTTCAACGAGCTTTAAAGCCATTGTAGAACGTATCCACCACGAGCGCTGCAGCCGATTTTCTAGCGATATGTCCATCAACAACTTGCTGCCAGGTAAGAAAAAGAATCGAATATAACACATCAATAATCCAATTACGATTCACATCCTGACGGAAATATCCTCTTTGTTGCAGCATACTAACCGCTTCCAAGACAGGCTCTCTTAGCTTCTGATCAGCACCTTCAATGTCTGGATTATAGTTTACAGAAGAATCATGTCCCAGGAAATAAATCTTATCTCCAAGTGGAATAAGGGCTTCAATTAAGTTCGGGAAATAATCCTCACAGTTCTCTTCAGTCAGCGGGAACTCCCGAATCTTCTCACTAACAACTTCAATGGCACGGAATCCCAGATGAATCATGAGCTGTTCCCTGCTCTCCACATACCGATGCAATGTTGCAATTCCGATGCCAGCTGCATCGGCAATATCATTCATGGAGGCGTTAGGCTTCTCAATAAGCAGCTTGGTTGCTTCATCAAGTATGGCGTTCAGCCGTGTTTGTTTCATGGATGACATTTCTTTTTTCATGTTCGTACACCTCAGGGGAAATATGGCTATTTAATGTGTTCGCATCTCATTGCCCAGTATACCATAATCTAGAGCTATGCATTATTTCAGCTTTTTCACCATTCTGTATAAGGATACCGCGGGTTTATTCACTTCGGATGTGATCTCATAACCGAGTCTGGCATAAAGTTTGGCCGCTAGATGATTTTCTTTTTTTACAGTGAGAGAACATAGGCTGAATCCCTGCTTGATTGCTTGTGCTTCCGCATGATGAATAAGCTGTGATCCGATCCCCATCCCTCTGCTCTCGGGCATAGCAGCAAGTGTGGCAATATGGAACTCTCCTGCGAATCCTTCCTTTAAAGTAATCGTAGATAATAACGCTCTTGGATGTAACAAGCTATAACCAATTAGAGCTAGTTTTCGATGAGAAAACAGTTGTTTTACCGTAGAACTGACCAGATTATCCAGAACCGTTATTGGTAAACAGGTAATCATTCCGAGTGTTGAATCACCCATCTTCGCTTCATAGGCATATTCATGACTGAATCGATTATTTCTAGACTTCCATAACTTACGGAAGGTAGCATCAACGACGCTCTGGCTGCTCGACCCCGCTATGGTATGGGCAATATCCCCCACAGCCATTAAATTAAGCTTAGCTCCGGCAAGTGAGTGCGGGTTGGCTTGTACGATGGAAATGTTGGTCATATTAATCACTCCTATGATCATTAATGATAAGGATTCATTCGGTTGCGAACGCTCGCGCTGCTATGCTATGTGCTATTCACCATCTATTTAGTACTAAGATCTATACCTTCAATTTTGATATGAATTGTACTAATCGGTAATCCTGTGAAATTCTCTACAGCTGCTCTCACATTCTCCTGCAGATCTCTGCACACTTCCTGCATTCGGATCCCATATCGCACAATCACACTTAATTGAATATCTAACCCTGTGTCCTGTTCTCGTAGCTCGATGCCGTTATATATACGGTTGCCAGTCAATCTTTGTGCAAGTGACTCCACAATTCCGGTAGACAACGATCCAATACCCTCGGTCATACTTACTGTTTTACCAATAATTTTGGATACAACCTCTTTAGAAAAAGTCGTTTTACCCAGTACGTTTTGAATCAACATCGTCTCCATCCCCTTTATAAAACTTTTCGTACTACATGCATTTTAGAGGTGATGCTTGAACTTTTTTAAACTTTTGATAGTTATTACTATCATTTGATTATATGATATTTCATTTATGTATATGAAGTCAACTTCCTTTAAGAAATACTAGAGCCTTTTGAGGATGATGAGATGGTATGATTGCATCATACCCATATAAAAACTAGAAAGACGGTGCCAACGTGCAGTATTTTATCGCGATCGTTCCGCCTGACGATTACAAAGATCAGATCACTTCGTTTCGTAATCGTTGGGAACATCATCGGCTTAACGAAGTTGCCGAACCTCACATCACAGTGAAGGCACAAGGTGGGCTTACAGCGGATCTAACCTGGCTTGATAAAGTAAAAGTGCTTTGCTCGTCCGTACAACGTTTCCAGTTAACATTTATAGAGCCATCAGCGTTCGGAAAAGAGGTTGTTTTTCTTGGCGTACGTTCCAAAGAAATATATGAATTCCACAGATTACTCGTAGGAACCGTAGCCCCTCCGTCTGAACTTATCAAACAATATTTCGAATTGGATGAGTTCCATCCTCATTTAACGTTGGGTCAAACCCACTGGGGGATGCAAGAATCAGAAGTTGAAGAAATGAAGCTCACATCAAAACATGCATTAGCCCCTTTTCCAACCTTTATGGTAACGCACGTTCGAGTGTACCAAGAAGTTGAACCTAACCGATACGCTCCATTTGAGGATATCCCACTCACTCGTTGACCGCCATATCGAAGGGCACGGCTAAGTTGGTCAATTATTACAATGACGTAGCCAAAACAGAAAAAAACAGACGTGAATGGCTTCACGTCTGTTAACTTCGAATCAATATATTTTGGCCTATTCTGGGTCGACACTTGAAAATGCATCTTTCAGCTTATCACACATCAGATACCAAGCATCTTCTGCGATGGCTATATCTCCATGATGTGTGAATCCATGTGGCACGTCTTCATACGGTTTGAAATGTACCTTCACACCTTGCTGTTCAAGTTTATCTGCATAGTCTCTTGCTTCAGCAGCGAGTGAATCCTTGCTCGCAGTAATAATTAGAGCCTCCGGCAAGCCCTCAAGAGACTCGGCGAACACTGGTGAAGCCAAAGGATTCTGAGCATCGGCTGGATTATCCAAATACATTGCGTTAAACATTCTAGCCACTTCTGCAGGAATCGCTTCCGGAAAGCTTGGTTTAAGTGCAGGATCGGTGTGCAAATCAAGTGGTGGATAGTCCAGTATCTGCAATACAATTGGCAGTTGATCCCCACGCTGCTTGTTCAACAAACACACAGCCGCTGCTAGGTTCCCTCCTGCACTATGTCCTCCGATGGCCAACTTCTCTGCATGGATTCCGAATTCTTCTGGATGCTCATGCACCCACACAGCTACGTCATAACATTCATGAACTGCTGTAGGAAACTTATGCTCAGGAGCCAATCGGTAATCAATGTTGATAACGACACAACGAGCTTCATGTGCAATGAGCGGGCACCAAGGATCATCTCCTTCAGCATCCCCAGCGATAAAACCACCCCCATGCATATTAATAAATGCAGGTAAGGGTTCGCCTGGATCGGGCTCAGGAGTATAAATCAAGACACGAGTTTCACCAACAGAGGTAGGAATGAATACTTCTTGACGTTGTACAGAGAAACTGGAGCTTGGTTTCAGCCCTGAATCAGTATCAACCGGATTCTCACGTATTTGAGTTATCATTTCTTGCTGTTCTTCATTCATCGTCTTCACTCCATTCATTATTCATGGGGTTAATCACTCTGAATCAGTCTGCACTTCGATTTCCTTAATGATCCGAGCCGGATTGCCGCCAACGACTACGTTATCTGGAACATCCTTCGTCACAACCGCACCTGAAGCGATAACGACATTATGACCAATGTTCACGCCAGGGTTGATAATAGCTCTACCCCCAATCCAGACATTGTTGCCGATGGTAACAGGTTTACCATACTCCGGTCCGGCTGCACGTTGAATAGGATCCAGTGGGTGTGTTGCCGTATAGATATGTACATCTGGTCCCATTAAGCAATGATCTCCGATTCGCACTTCACAGACATCGAGAATGGTGCAGTTAAAATTGGTATAGAAGTGGTTGCCAACATGGATGTTATAGCCATAATCAAAATGAATATTTGGCTCCATATACAGAAAGTCTCCCGTTGACCCCAACATTTCTTTTAACATCTTAACACGAATTTCTCCATCAGACTCTGTCGTTTGATTGTACAACCGCGTCATTCTCCGGATCTGTTCTCTTTCTTGGCTTAGTTGAGGATCAGCAGCATTGTAAAGCTCGCCAGCCAGCATTTTCTGTTTTTCTGTCTTAGAGATGGATTCCATAGTTATAATAGCTCCTTCACTTGCGTAAAATTTTATATTTATAATACTTTTTAAATGTATTTTAATTATAGGCTGAATATGGAATAAATCAAGTCTTCCATCCCTGAAATAGAAAAGGTCGCCATGTTGGCGACCCTTTCATGTGATATAGCATATTGATTCTATGTTAAAATTTATACAGCACCTACGACGGCATGGGGTACATACGGTTCTTCCAAGAATGAAATTTCTTCAGAGGTCAGTTTCACTGACAATGCCCCAACGGCATTATCTAGATGCGAAATTTTAGTGGCACCAATAATCGGAGCCGCGACTGGTTGTTTCTGTAGTAACCACGCAAGCGCAATCTGTGCCCGAGGAACTTCATACCTGTTTGCAAGTTCTGCAACACGTTCCACAATAACACGATCCGTTTCAATGGTTGCGTCATATTTGGATTTCTGAATGTGATCTGACTCGGATCGTTCAGTTGTTGTCTCAGGATCTCTAGTCAGTCTCCCCGATGCAAGCGGGCTGTAAGGAATTACACCAATCTTCTCCTCCCTACATAGAGGGAGCATCTCTCTTTCTTCTTCGCGATATAGAAGGTTGAGATGATTTTGCATGGAAACAAAACGAGTCCATCCATGTATTTCAGCCACATGCAATGCTTTCAAGAACTGCCACGCGTACATTGCGGAAGCGCCAATATATCTAACTTTTCCAGCCTTCACCACATCATGCAGTGCCTCCATCGTTTCTTCAATGGGAGTATTGTAGTCCCAGCGATGAATCTGGTACAGGTCGACGTAATCCGTGCCCAATCGTTTAAGACTTTTATCTAATTCACTGATAATGGCCTTACGTGATAGTCCCCCACCGTTAGGTCCTTCATGCATACGTCCATGGACTTTCGTAGCAATAACAATCTCATCTCGATTAGCAAAATCATGGAGTGCTCGTCCAAGAATCTCTTCGCTTGCCCCAATGGAATATATATTGGCCGTGTCAAAAAAGTTAATCCCCATCTCGACGGCCTTCTGAATGATTGGACGGCTATTGGCTTCATCAAGCACCCAGGAATGTATCCATTTGTTTGCATCCCCAAATCCCATACAACCAAGGCACAATCTCGAAACATCCATTCCCGTATTCCCAAGTTTCACGTATTCCATTGTTCATTCACTCCTTCAATTGGATGTGTTACCCGTTCATGTCTTTTATTATGTACCAAAAGTGAAGTTGAACGTTACCTCATTTATATCAAATGATTGCCTAATCCTCTTATAAGGATTAATTACAATAACAAAACACCTTCAAGATGATTCCCTTATCTTACGACAAGGATTCATTCTACTGAAGGTGTTATGTGTTCTCACGCTATAGTTAAAGGTTAGTACCTTGGTTCAGGTATAACTCTTGTATCGTATTTTTGACAATGGTATTACTCTCAATCACCGAATCTGACTAAGGCTTAGTCCAGGTTGACAGTTACATTCACATTGCCTTTGATGGCTTTGGAATATGGACAGTAGTCATGGGCAAGTTTTACGAATTTTTGTGCTTGCTCCTCATCCAATCCGTCAATTCTCACTTCAAGCTCAACTTCCAGCTTAACGCCGTTATCTGAAGGATCGGTCTGAAGCATTACAGTTGCAGTTACTGTGCTTTTTTCAATGCTTACATTGTGCTTCTTCAGTTGATATTCCAAGGCTGAATTGAAGCATGCACTATACCCAGCAGCAAACAATTGCTCCGGATTCGTAGCTGTAGTTACTTTACCGCCAAGCTCAGGTGGTGCAGCCACATCAAGCATAAACACAGTATCTGGAGATTGAACGACACCTTGACGTCCACCGGTATTAATCACTGAAGTTTCATATAAAGTTTTCATTGTAATAAGCTCCTCTGCAAATGTTTTAGTTTTTTAATTATTGATTATCTTTTTGTTTACAATTGAATTGTACACAATTGAATTGTTGTTGTAAAGCTTTTATTTTCTTTGTTTTTCGGATCGTACTTTTAGCTCAACTCACATGGCCTATGTTGTAGGCTTCTCTCGACACAAATAAAAAGAAGATACCTCATAAGAGATATCCTCTAAGCACCATAATATTAAAATTGTCGAGCACTGATCGACATATCAATTTTATGTCCTGTTGAACTGTAGGTATTAACTTTGACGCTTGTTGTACCTATAACACCGATTCTTATTATATTTTGTTTCCCTTTCTCAAAAGGAACGACAAGTGGTGAAAGACTACCCACAGTAACTTTTGCATAAATAGTATCCGAGCTAGTGTTATGAATCCATAGATCAGCATCTTCTCCGTTTTCAGGATTAAATGTAAACGATCTCTCGTATGCACTGTAACCACTGAAGGTATCTGGTTCGATAATATGTAACTCCATAGGAGTAATAACCGAATCGTCAAGATTCTCCAAACTGGTTGGAGGATTGGTATACGTCTCTTTTACACGATCATCTAATGCACCAGGAGTAACTGAATTGGTAGATAGTATCACAGCCAACGCTACACCAACACCTATCATTTTATTGAATAACAAAAAGTAATTCCTCCTCTAAGGTAGTATGTATTTGTGCTCAAATTACTTATATAATACTATTACCAAAACATGGAATCGTATATAGGACAAAAGTACAAATGTTAATTAATAACATTTGTACTAAGTACATCAAAAATTTCAACTCACATGACCTATGTTGTAGGATTCTTGACTCGACATAAATAAAAAAACAAGACTGCCGGGAGCGGCAGCCTTGTTCTACAAGCGTGATTCATAAAGAAATGATCAAGATAAACGATTGCTTATTCGCTTTATCTATGTGAAACTGGTCGGCTCCATCCAACTGAATATCGGGATATTACGAAGGATTCCAAATGAGATGGTTAGACCTAACATACTGTACAAAAGCCCATTTTTCAGGTTGACCCAATCTTTCTTCACAGCCAGCATATACAACAGATATAGCGGAACTAATATAAAAATAAGCATATTGTATCGAAAGGCTTCGTGAATATCGAGTCTTAATATAGCCCCGAGTGAACGAGTAATACCACACCCTGGGCAGTAAAGTCCCGTAACTTCATGGAATACACATGGAATGCCAATTCCTGTTAGAGGCAGCCATACTTTTAAATATAGATATCCGGCTCCACCGATCAATATCGTCCCAAGCACCTTTTTACAAACAGAAGAATTAGTAGTGATGAGGCGCATGCGCATATTTGTTAATCTCAGACTGAGCCAAAGCGTAAGTAATAATGCCCATACCAAAAAGCATCAGAACCAGGTACAGAACCGAGTGATCCTGACTGTATTGTTTCCGTTGGTAATGAACAACTTCTAAATGTTTACCTAATTGATATGACCATATGTAACTCCAGATTCCACAAGTCACGAGTGTTAATAACAGATGTTTCAATCCAACGAAATCTCGATCTCCACTAAGTTTGCTCACATCTTCTGTTATCGTATAGAACCAATAAATCCCATACAACCCGCACGTGATAATCGTAAATACAATGGATAAAGCTATACTTCTATTCGTAATCACTCTATTAATCCTCCCCATATTGTGTAATGAATAACATAATTCATTTTATTCTTCACATGGTGGACTATGATTGACACAGGTAAAGACGCACACAATTTCACCTCCTCATACGGGTATATCTCTCTAGCTTCATTAATGCTTCGACGCTAAAACCCATAGGAATCATTATGGATATATTCCAGTATATTCATATTAAATCTAGCTGTACACTATTTGTCGAAAAAAACAAAAAAAGCAAACAAAGACTTCTGGAAGAGATCTGATTCTACTTCCTTCAGAACACATCCGAGAGTCTTTGCTTGCTTTAGCAGATATTAACCTATATCTTAGATTGTTTCTTCTTCATTGCCTCATATAACTCCTCATTAGTCAGGTGATTCTCAAAATTCGTGATCAATATGACCTTTTTGTCCTCAGGCGCATATAACACTTCTCGCTGCCACATGAAGAAATGTGGACCGTCACCGATATTTCTCACAACACCCATCAGTATACCTAACCAGTAGGCGGTTTGCTTTACATCCGTCAGGCAGTCATTCTGATAGAATCCTCTCCACTTGCCATGTTCTCGGTCGATCATGCTCTGGTGTGCAGATTCATAAGCTTCCTTGGCTCTACCTAGTTGATAAAATGCATTCATGTAATCTTGTTGCTCATAGTGAGTGTAAGCTTCACATAACGCGAGCCCACCCTCAGCAAAGTCAGCATACATCTGGTACTGCAAACCAATGCTGTCATCTAGAAGGACTTTTGCCGTAATTTCGTTTCTGACATCAGCAGTCTTACTCAACATACGACGATAGCTCTCAAGCGCTTCTCTACATTTTCCCGCATACCACTGAATTTGCTGCGCAAAGTTGTCCTTATCACACGCCCAATTCATGCCTTGCACGGGAGATAAGGTATCAGCCTTCAACCATTGTGACACGAACTGGCGTGTGCTGTAATTGTAAAACTGATCTCCACAACCCTCATCCGCATGTTTCCCATACCTTGGGGCACAATCAGCATACTTGCGATATAGTTCTGCAATTCCACGATGCTCTCCCTCATAATAGGCTCTTACATAACGCTCTGGATAGGTTGAATGATCTAAGTCCCCGTTAGACCATATCTCAGCGATCGCTTGCAAGACATATACATGTGGCTTAACGTTGGAACAATTCACGATCAGGAAGTCATTGACACCTCGTTCTCGTGCATGAACAAGCTCATCCCTAACCATTGTTAATGAATTCGGTAACATCGTCATATGGCTTGCTGCCTGTAGATCATAGAATGAGGCATGATAATACACACCGTGAGAATCGTGCTTCTTATCTTCAGCGGGAAGTGCCTCAGTTCGTGAGTCAACCGCATGTTGTCTTCTGGCAACCATTTTACCGTACCCATTGTCGCCCCATATTTTGATGGTGTCCTCAGGAATGGTTAGGTAGCCCTTCTGGTATAAATCAACCATTTCGCCATATAAATTCGTACAAAACACAGGATTGTCCACCGATTTCCTCACTATAGTGCGCTGTTCTTCCATAATTGAAGCAATCAATCGTCCTCTGCTCTCATCCGTCTCGTAACGTTCGTCATCTAACCAAAATGGTCGATCTCCCTGCCCCCGGAAACCAATGTTCCAGATCACCTTCTTGTCAGCCTGCTTCTGTACCCCTTGCTCCCACAGCGCTCGGAACAGATCGGGATGTTCATCAAATGAAGGATTCAGATCCGGGTAAGCTCTCAGGAACATATCTGCGCCCAGGGGTTCTGCGTGATGATGTGTAATCCACAGTCCCATATCTGTGGCCAGTTCACTGTATTTCTTCGAATTATGATCCGTACCCGGAATAACCATGTTACCACCTAGGCGTAACAATGCTTCCATGACCATGAACCACGGTTCCTCTGTGCTTCCATTCAACGTCCAATGATTAATCAACACCTCATCGTTAACAAACCACCCACGGTAACGATAAGCAGCTGGGGTCGATTCCATGGTGGACGTCTCGATCTCTATGTAAGGCACCTGTTGCAACACTTGATCATTCCAAAACCAGAACGGCTGAATTCCAAGGAATGTATAGCTCAATTCATTCAGTGCATAGATGCAGCCTAAGCTATCAGAGGCTTGAATGGTGAGCGTGTCGTGATCAATATCAATCATATAAGCTTCCTCTTGTACGTTGCTGTTCTTTTTCAAATAGATGTCACCCGTCGTAACTTCTATATCCCGGGTTGTACTTAATGTAATTTCAAGATCACGATAGAACCTCTGAATTGCAAGCTGAATGGGTTTCGTATCTAACTCTGAATGAATCTTGGTATCCGACGATAAAATAAACATAAGTACCCTCCAGTATAGAATGAATAACATTTCGTAATAACGCTTTCATTTCTCTGTTTCTTGAATCTGATTCATTAATCCACTTCACATCTCATACTATCGTTTCCCCATCAAACCATCAACTAGGACATATCCATAATTTCAATTAGAAGTTCTTAGGACATGCTCACTATAAATGAAAAAAAGTCGCCATAAGGCGACTCTCTAACTACATGCTGAAGAATGATACTCCGTTTCATAAAAGCTTAGGTGAAGCCGTATCCTTACTATCCGTTTGCTTCTTTTGAATAATGATATTCCGTATTCTCTTTACCAGAGTCATCTAGTCCTGGCTCAACATGAACATGTACAGTGTACACATCGTATTCTCTAAACATTTCATCCTCTACATTCGTTGAGATGTCATGCGCTGTCTGAATATCCATGTCCGCACGAACGACGATAACCACATCCACCACCGCATTGTTTCCATAACTACGTGCTCGTAGATCTCTAACTTCGTCTACACCGTCTACATTCGAAATCGTATCTCGATAAGCAACAATCAACGCTTCGTCGAATCCATCTGTCAGATGATGTGTGGCTTCACGGAAGATTCCCCATGCCGTTTTGCAGATAAGCAGGCCTACAAGCACAGCCGTCAAAGGATCAAGCCATGGCAAGCCAAACTGAGAACCAACAATACCGATCACCGTTCCAACACTGACCCAAGCATCCGAAATATTATCCTTCGCTGCCGCCATGACAGCCTGACTCTTGATTTTCAGGGCTAGTCTCTTATTGTACCTGTAGACAAAATACATCACCGCAGCACATATGATGCCTGTCCAAGCTGCAATGAGATCAGGAGATTCACTTTTCCCTTCGAATATGGAGGATGCTGCTTCGTACAACACCTGAAGACCTACAACCATCATGATAAATGAGGCCACTAGCGAGGCTACGGTCTCAGCTTTCCAGTGACCATACGTATGATCATTATCTGCCGGCCGTTGAGCCAGTCTCAATCCGACCAACACGGCTATAGAGGCAACAATATCTGTGGCATTATTTAAACCATCGGCTTTTAGAGCCTCAGAGTTAGATGTATATCCAATAACCATCTTGATTGCAGTCAGACATATGTAAGCAATAATACTGATGATTGCGCCCTTTTCTCCCAATTTTAAATTGTCATACTTCACCTGATCCATCTTTTTTTGAATCCTCCTGATTCCGCATCTTCTCGTTCGCTGTATGATCTTATCACTCGCATATTGTGTGGGTCTAGAGAAACGTTTTGAATCGAGTGAAACTTAATCTGACTGCCGAAAAATTGTGATAGAGGTCAAAATAAATTGGACGAGGTCAACTTTTAACGCAATGTTGATCCTGGATATTGAACTTCTTTCGTAAAAATAAAAAAAGCAGTGGGAACCACATCTGTGGTTTGCCACTGCTTGATAAGAATATCTTTTCGTACAGAAGATAGTAATTAGATTAGTCAATTAGAAAGTTATAATTACAAAATTCCAATTAAGACAGCTCAGTCAAAGATTCTCTTGTGAAGGGGATTAGATCATCTATACGGCCTTCTTGGATTTTCTTAGCCCATGCAGGATCAACCAGAAGCGCACGTCCAACAGCAACCAAGTCGAACTCATTGTTCTGAAGGCGTTGAACCAAACCATCGATACCGACGTTGCCAGCTCCTTTACCTTCTGTGAACAAACTTGTGAAATCCCCGTCAAGACCAATCGATCCCACGGTAATGGTTGGTTTTCCAGTGAGCTTTTTCGTCCATCCAGCAAAATTCAGTTCAGAACCTTCGAATTCTGGCTCCCAGAAACGACGTGTAGAGCAGTGGAAAATATCAACACCAGCTTGAACTAGCGGTGCTAGAAGCTGTTCCAGCAATGCGGGAGTTTCAGCAAGCTTGGCTTGATAATCATCTGACTTCCACTGGGATAAACGAAGCACGATCGGGAATTCTGGTCCTACAGCTTCGCGGCAAGCCTCAATGACTTCAACCGCAAAACGTGTGCGGGACATCATATCTCCACCGTAACGGTCTGTGCGTGAATTAGTTTTCTCATATAAGAACTGGTCAATCAGGTAGCCATGTGCTCCATGAAGCTCGATGCCATCAAATCCAAGACGTTTGGCTTCAGTAGCAGCCTCTGCGAATTCATGAACAATTGTAGCAATGTCTGCTTCTGTATAGTCGTTCACATGACCTTTGGCTCCCATGTGCCAGATCTGAGGAATAATTCGACCACCCGCTTCGTGTACCTCAGATACAACCTGAGCCCAACCTTTCAATGCATCTTCCCCATAGAAGTGAGGTACATTCGCCTGGTTGGATGCATCCGGGTGATTAATAATCGTTCCTTCGGTCACGATCAACCCTACTGCATTCTCTGCTCTACGGCGGTAATATCCTGCAACGTTCTCACCTGGAATTCCATCCGGGGAAAATTGGCGAGTCATCGGTGCCATTACAATTCGATTGGATAACTTCAACGTTCCGATCTCAATAGGTTGGAACAACGCTTCTACGGTTTGAGAATGATTCATGATTACCTCCACATATTCGTTTTTATTTTGACTACACAGTCAAGAATGAAGTAAAAAAAAGATCAAGCAACGATCATGCCAAATGACGTCCGCAGAACCGTCTCGATCTCTTCACGGGATGAACCCGATTTACCCATAACCCTCACACCGGCTATGGTGTTGTTAAGATAAGCAGCAAGCTCATGACTGGTGAAACGACTAGATATTAATTGCTGCTCTTGACCCTTTAGGATAATCTTCTCTAGAAGCTCTCGGCTCTCTTCAAACATGAGTTCAATCTGTTGCGCAACCTGTTCATCCTCTACTCCGAATTCAAGTGAAGCATTCATCATCAGGCAGCCTTGGCAGCTCACTTCATGCTCTAATAAAGAATGACGAATCGCATCTAGCTGGTCAAGAGGAGACGAGTGCGAAGACTCAATCTCTTTCAACTTGGCAATAGCCTGTTCGCGGTATAGCGCTAGCGCCTTCAAAAATAAAGAACGTTTGTCGCTGAACACACAGTACAAGCTCTGTTTCTTGACACCTGTCGTACGAGTGAGGTCCTCATAGGAGGTCGCTCGGTACCCTTGGCGCCAAAACACTTCCATAGACTGCTGTAATACCACATCAGCATCAAATTCTCTTGGTCTACTCATGTGTCTAATTTATCAATTCTTGACTACGCAGTCAAGTACTTAACAACTATTGTATAATCATGCCTAACAAACCAACAAAGGTAGATGCCTGATATGGCGAGATCACACAGCCTTTCAGATTCTCGATATCCACACCTATTGAATCAAAATCACAAGTACTCAGGTTAACACCATTCAGCTTGGTACCATGCATCATTGCTTGATCCATCTTACAACGGCTAAGTTCAAGTTGCTCAGAGACCAGATAGCTAAGGTCTGTACTGATGAGCGAGCACTCTTCCCATGCAACGTGCTTCATGTTAGAAAATCGGAAATTCGCATAATCTATCAGGCTGTTGGAGAAGCCAACATTTTTCAACCGACTATCTGAGAAATCGGTTCCGATGAGTTTACAATTTTTCCAATGCGCACGGTGAATGAAGGCATTCGCGAGATTAACATTAGAGAAATCACAATTCTCAAAGATCACATCTGTAAATTCACAATGCTCTAAGCTGGATTCCGATATAATGACGTTTTTGAACCAAACCTTCTCGAAGGAAACCTTTGTCGCCTCCTGATTGGCGAGTGTCATATGTTCAAACCGTTTGTGGTCATATTCTGATTTGGATGTCAAAAAGTGAACCGTCTCATCATCAAGTAAATGCTCTTGAATATGGGGAACTTCGATTGTCATTATTACCTCCCTGACTATTGAATTTATTAAAGATTTACGAAGTTAACTTGATCCACAACGCTAGATATGATTCTTTGTAGATCATGTTGGTTTCCTGTTTAATCTGCGTAGCTACCCGATCGGCAACGATACTCTTGAACAGCCTTGTTATTTTCTTCAATTCCTTCACCCAACTTTCCTTCTTCGACAAAATAATAACCTGAACATTAGTATGCCGAACAAAGGGTTAGTAAAGGTATCTTGTTCCTCTTAAATCATTGCCTAATCCTATCAATGCTACTATTACTGTAGTCCATTATCACATATAATAAAGCCTGACAAAAGTGCAAGGAGGATTCAAATGCCCGAAAGAAATCTAGAGCAGCAACACATAGAACTGACCGAGATGATTAAACGTCACACCCTTCTAAAGGGTTCCGTTAAAACGATCATTCCTTCGCTTTTCTTCTTTCACTATTCCAAACTGACGGAGCCTGAGTACCGCGTGTACAACCCTTCGTTCTGTATCATCGCCCAGGGAAAGAAGGAAATTTTGCTCGCACAGGAGAGATTCGAATACAGTCCTTCTAATTATCTCTTAGCTTCCATGAATCTACCCGTCGTGGGTCAAGTGATCAAAGCATCACCTGAGATGCCTTACCTCAGTCTCAAATTGGAATTTACACCGAATCAAATTCTAGAAGTACTAAATGAATGTGATCTGAAAGTAAAACCAACTGAAAACGCGAGACGTGCCTTGTTTGTAGGTCAGATGGAAGCCTCCATTCATGATGCCGTTATTCGTCTGGTTCGTCTGCTGGATACGCCGGAAGAAATTCCGTTTCTCGCTCCGCTATACACGAAAGAGATCTTGTATCGGCTTCTGCGGGGTTCGTATGGGAACGAATTAGCGCAGATTGCCGTTGAAGATAGCAGTACCTATCGGATCAGAGAGTCCATTGAATATATAATTCGCCATTGGGAGCAATCTTTTCGAATCGAAGACCTTGCAGAGAAAGCCCGCATGAGCGTTTCTTCGTTCCATCGCCACTTCAAAGAAATTACAGCGATGAGCCCCATTCAGTTCCAGAAACAAATGCGATTACAGGAAGCACGTCGAATCCTGTTAGCTGAATCGACGGATGCTGCTGATGTGGCCTATCGAGTTGGTTACGAGAGCGCCTCGCAGTTTAGTCGCGAATACTCCCGAATGTTCGGTTCACCGCCGAGAGCGGATATCAAAAAGCTAAGAGAAAAATACGATCTAATTGGGAACGATGTGTAGGATCAAACTTTAGACTATATTGGGTCTATATTCGGACTATTGTTCGATCTATAGCTCACAGTTCTTAGTTCGTGTCCTATTGTTAAAACTTTAGACAAGAAAAAAACCGCGCATTATGCGCGGTTTGGTCATTTGATCACATGATCATTTATGCATCTATTCACACATTCATTTAAACTCATATCATTTGTACTCATATGAATTGTACTCATGCTCAAACTTATGATTGGCTATATTGCACTTGGTGAAGCCGACTGTAAATGCCTCCGGCTGCAACAAGCTCCTGATGACTCCCCTGCTCCGCGATCCCATCTTCGTTCACAACGATGATGCGATCCGCATTTTGAATCGTAGTTAATCGATGCGCAATAACAAGGGTTGTTCTGCCTACTGACAGCTCAGCCAGAGATTTCTGAATCAACGCTTCCGTCTCCGTATCTAGTGCAGAGGTTGCTTCGTCCAGAATAAGAATCGGTGGATTCTTCAGGAACA
The DNA here is from genome assembly GCF_001426865.1 of Paenibacillus sp. Root52. Taxonomy (GTDB): domain Bacteria; phylum Bacillota; class Bacilli; order Paenibacillales; family Paenibacillaceae; genus Paenibacillus. Next base: position 953,847 of record NZ_LMFO01000001.1, read on the forward strand.
TACGCGCGATGGACAGGCGTTGTTTCTGTCCTCCCGACAGCTTGACTCCTCGCTCACCAATGACGGTGTCCATGCCATCCGGAAGACTTCGAATGAGTTCTTCCAAGGAAGCACGACGCGCTGCATCCCAGATCTGATCATCCGTTGCAGATAGATCACCGTACGCAATATTTTCCTTAATGGTACCCGAGAAAAGGAAAACATCTTGCTGTACAATCCCGATCTGTCTACGTAACGATTCCAACTTCACCTCTCGAATATCCGTCCCATCTACGGTGATTCGTCCTTCCTGTACCTCATAGAAGCGTGGAAGCAAGCTACAGATGGTAGTTTTCCCCGCACCGGAAGGCCCAACGAATGCAACGGTCTCCCCTGGTTTGACAGTAAGGCTAATGTCGTTAAGTATTCGGCGGCTGTCCTCATAACCAAACGAAACATGCTCGAAGCGAATATTACCACGGACATCGGTTAATTCGACGGCATTTTTGGAGTCTGCAATCTCGGGTTCAGTATCGATAATCTCCAGGTAACGTTTGAATCCTGCAATACCCTTCGGATAACTCTCAATGACAGCATTAATCTTCTCAATTGGACGGAAGAAAATATTCGATAGCAACAAGAATGCCATGAATTCACCCATATTAATTTTGCCTTCAATGAAGAACCAAGCACCGCACACCATAACAAACACTGTAACCAATCGCATCAGCATATAACTCACCGAAATGCTTTTTGCCATCGTTTTGTACGCCAGCAGCTTGGTCTTACGGAAGTTCTCGTTATCTACCGAAAAGAGTTTCTTCTCATGCTCTTCATTGGCAAATGATTGTACAACACGAATGCCACCAACGTTATCTTCAATACGAGCATTAAAATTACCTACATCACCGAATAGGCGTCGATAGGTCTTCGTCATACGTCCACCAAATACAATGATAATCCATCCCATGAACGGGATAATAATAAACGTTAATAGCGCAAGCTCCAGATTAATATACGCCATAAGTGAGAATGAGCCGATTAAGGTCATAATTGCGATAAATACATCTTCTGGACCATGGTGAGCAACCTCCCCAATATCATTCAGATCGTTCGTGAGATGACCAATGAGATGACCTGTCTTACGATTATCGAAGAACCGGAAGGAAAGCTTCTGTAAATGAGCAAACATTTTGGCACGCATGTTGGTCTCAATATTAATTCCTAACATATGTCCCCAATAGGTAACAACATAGTTCAGGACGGTATTTAATGCGTAAATCGCAAGTAATGCGATTGATGCAAGTAAGATCAAAGGCCAATCCTGTCCTGGCAACAGATCATTAATAAATTTACTCACGGCTAGCGGAAAAGCTAGTTCGAGAAGACCCGCAACGACCGCACAACCAAAGTCGATCATAAACAGTTTCTTATACGGGCGGTAATACGAGAAAAAACGACGAATCATTCTTAGTCACTCTCCAAATCCTTAGTGTTACTAGCATGTTCTTCTTCAAGTTCGAAGAGATGAATATACTCATCAATCACCTGATCCATAGCCTTCAGCTCGCCGCTGATTACAGGACGAATATGCTCGAACTCTTCTTGTGTCAGTTGTCTAGCCAGTGTAGTCCGATGATTCTGCATTTGCTCAAGAAACAGCAGGACTCTGCCTCTGCGAAACGTTTGGGCACCACCACCACCTCGACCACCAAATGGCTTACCTTGTCCTCCACCACGTCCAGGCCGTTCACCATGACGTTCTCCTTCGCCCCTGCTACGACCAGAACGCTCATTTAGAACCCCTTCTCTACCTCGTCCATCGTTGCGTCGATCTTTCATATCACAACACTCCTCTAGGTATGTATACAATCGCATACGCCAATGTATACAATCGTATACAAACAGCAAGGAACTGTCAACCTATTTATTCCATATATTTTCAATACTAACTTAGCTTTAATGTAATAGCATACATCACATGCTCTTTCAATATTCCGTTGACTACGATGGATTGAACCCCTATTTGTCTGAATCCTGCTTTCTCAAGAACCCTGATCGAGCCTATATTATCCGGTAAGGCACCTGCTTCCAGGCGCTCAATGCCTACTTTGTGCAACGCAAAATCAAATAATAGCTGCAGCGCTTCGCTCATGTAGCCTTGACCATTATGATGTTGGTCTAGGACATAACCTACAATCCATTTTTTGGCCAAGTTCAGCTCTATTTCGAACATGGAAACTTCACCAATGAGCTCATCCGTGGAACGTAGGAAAATGCCAAAAGAATATCTTGTTCCATCCTCCCTAGCCTGCACCCACTTCTCCAATAGCGCTACTTGACCTTCCAACGTATAGAAAGCCTCTGTTCGTTCACTAGCCGTTATCTTTTCAAAGACCTCCCGGTTTCTTATCTGTAAATTCAACATATCTCGCGCATCTTCCACACTTAATAATCGAATGTAGATTCGCTGCCCATCATACCTCTTCATATCCAGTCACCTCTTCATCATTTAAATCAGCATGTTACAAGAAAAAGTCGCCTGTTGGCGACTTTCCCAGTCTCACAAATTAATCACCCAGCAACGCTAATTCCTCGTCCAGCTCCGCCAAACGTTTACGAATGGTTTCAATCACTGTCTGTTGCTGAGCAATCTCATCCATTAGCTGAATTTCCACTTCTTCGTATACCTCTCGATCCTGTGATGCTGAAGCACGATGTTGTTCGAGCTGTTGCTTTTTCACCTCTATAACTTCTTCGGCTTCCTTCAAATGCTCCTCCGTCTGACCGATCTGATACTCCAAATAAGTTATATCAGACGAAGCAGCGGCGTGAGTGGATCGCTGTGAATACGTCATAGTTCACCTCATTTCACAGTTCATTACGGTTGAGTTATCTCAGCTTATGATGAAATAGGCTCCACTGCATGATCAAGCCTATAAGGCTCAATATCGATGTCCAGCTCCATATCCAGTGCTAATTTGGCTAATTGATTGCCGATGAATGGCCCCATTGTTAGTCCCGATGCGCCAAGCCCATTGGCTGCGATAATGCCTGACCATCCAGGGACTTCACCAAGCACGGGAAGGAATCCCGGCGTGAACGGTCTGAAGCCAACACGGACTTCATCAAAGGTACTATCAGCTAACCCAGGTGCCAGCTCTAGCCCTTTGTGCAAAATTTCCTGCATCCCACCTGGTGTTACTCTTGTATCGTATCCTACAATTTCGTTCTCATGTGTAGCACCAATAACAACCTTCTGTTGGTCAAATGTAAGCAAATACTGATCCGTAGGCGGCATGACAACAGGCCATTTGCCCGCATCATGATGATCAGCGGCCTGTAAATGCATAATCTGTGCCTTCTGGAAGCTGACTTTGAATTCCATGCCCAATGGTCTTAATATCGATTGTGCCCATGCGCCTGCACAGACAACGACCGTATCCGCTATTAGATCTTGTCCATTCACATGCACGCCGCTTACGCGTGTTCCCTCGTACAAGAGAGAAGCATCTCCTTCGATTAGAACTGCACCATGTCTCTGTGCAGATCGAATCATTGCATCCCGAAGTGCACGTCCATCTATTCGCGCAGCTCCGCTAATATAAAGGGAGTGATAGCCTTGTTCGAGCAGCGGAAAGTTCGCAAGAGTCTCTGCCTCATCCATTCGAATGATATCTCCGATCTCTGGTGCATCTACCTTTCGCTGCTGTGCCCGTTCTTCCATCTTGTGAATTTTCTCTATATCCCGATGGATGCTGAGAGCTCCAACTCTCGCATAGCCCGTTTCCGTTTCCCCTTCACGTTCTAAATCTTCAATTAAGCCAGGATAAAAACGAGCTCCAGCCTTGGCAAGCTGGTACCAGGCTTGATTACGCCGTTGAGATAACCAAGGACAGATGATACCAGCAGCGGCATCCGTTGCTTGCCCTGCATCCTTTCGGTCAACGATATGTACGTCTGCTCCTAATTTAGCCAGTTGATAAGCAGTCGCTGCACCAAGTATGCCTGAACCTACTATGATAACTTTCTTCATTATTACATTCCCTTCCTAGATCACTTCACTCATTATAACTATATTAAATCCTTGTAGCTATGCGACCGAATCAGCGAGAATTGCTTCGCTAGAAAATGTGGCGAATATGGCATATCTGAACGAAGCCACGCGACAATTGTACCAATTAACGCAGAAGACCCATACCAGATAGCGATTTCCTTATGAATGCCTACATTAGCAAGCGGGCTATGGCTTTCCATTTTTTCGATTTTGGCTGTAACCAGCTTGCTTAATAACTTTAATAACCCTTCAGTAAAGATCGGTGTTCGCTTGGAAGCAAGTACAACTTTATAAAACTTTGAATTCTCAGCAAAATGCTCAAGCAATTTGACGAGCACCGGCCATGGTTCATCCTCATTTGCTTCATTCTCAAATAGAGCACCGTGATCTTGAACGATTCCTTCAATCTGTTCAATCATCTCGTCAGCCATCTTCTCCATCATATCTGTGATATCACGATAATGAAGATAAAAGGTTACCCGGTTAATGGTTGCTCGTTCTGCTATGCGATTAACAGATAACTTCTCAATATCCATCTCTTGCAACAAATCAACAAAGGCATCGCGTATGAGCTGTCTCGTTCTCAGAATACGAGGATCTGTAGGTGTAGACAACTTCTTGTCCTGTCTCATCATCATCAAACCTCCTTCAATTTTTAACATTACAATTTTGAATAATGAGTCGTTTATGTCCGAAATACACAACAGATATGGGAATTGTGTAAAATAAGCAACGGTTATGCCCCAATTCGTAAATTGTAATCTGTGTGAATATGTATATAATTCAATAAATACAATGTAAACTATACAACACATTGTAAATTTAGTCGATGTGCTGATTGAAAGGATTGAATAGTTTGAGTCAGATTAGAGAAAAAGATGGCGTGCGAAAGGGTCCTATACTGTTCGTAATGATCTTGGGAGCATTTCTCGCTACCTTGAATCAGACAGTTATGAGTGTAGCTGTACCTGAGCTGATGGGTGATTTTAATATCACTGCTGCTACAGCTCAATGGTTAACAACAGGTTATATGTTGGTGAATGGCGTACTCATCCCAATTACAGCCTATTTTATGCAACGCTTTTCCACAAGGCAGTTATTTCAAGCATCCATGTTCATATTCCTGTTAGGTACCATTGTATCAGCTATTGCGACGAACTTTGGTACATTGTTAACCGGACGAATGATACAAGCTGCTGGTGCAGGCATTATTATGCCACTGTTAATGAATGTCATCTTAACGCTATTTCCGCCTAATAAACGAGGCGCGGCGATGGGAATGGTCGGCTTTGCTATCATATTTGCTCCGGCAATCGGCCCTACGCTCGCTGGTTATATTCTAGAGAACTACACCTGGGAAACGATGTTCTACGGCATGATCCCATTGACTTTAATTGTAATTGTCTGTGGATTTATATACCTCAAGAATGTATCAGAGCGAGTCGAGACCAAGCTCGATATTCTCAGCGTTATTCTATCCACCGTTGGATTCGGTGCATTGTTGTATGGGTTCAGCCGTGCAGGAAGTGCAGGCTGGTCCAGCGTGGAAGTTATAACTTTTATAATCGTAGGCATTATTTCACTTGCTCTCTTCACATGGAGACAGCTCAGCTCGGCAGCTCCACTGCTTGATCTTCGCGCATTTAAGTATAATATGTTCTCTCTAACCACGATCATTAGTATTGCAATTACGATGGTTATGTACGCGGACATGATGCTGCTTCCGCTCTATCTGCAAAATGCCCGTGGGTACACGGCACTGGAGTCAGGATTGTTGTTGCTTCCCGGAGCGCTTGTAATGGGGTTCCTCATGCCAGTAACGGGTAAATTGTTCGACCGATTCGGTGCCAAATGGCTGGCAATCATCGGTATGATCATAACGATCGTGACTACGATTGGATTTATTGATTTGTCAGACTCAACAAGCTATACCTACTTGTTATTGATGTCCACTGGACGCCGGATTGGGATGGCGCTGCTACTCATGCCGATCCAAACTGCCGGTTTGAATCAACTGCCTGCTAAACTGGGTGCACATGGTACGGCGATCTCCAACACAGTAAGACAGGTAGCCGGTGCTGTTGGTACATCCGTGCTCGTAAGTGTCATGACAAGTCGCACTGCAACTCATCTGCAAGACACGTTAGCTACAGGTGCAGCACAGGGTGTAACTCAGCAACAGTTAATGACACAATCCATGATTCATGGCATCAATGACGCATATGTTGTCATTATTGGTATCTCTGTCATCGGACTGTTGTTATCCTTCTTCATCAAACGAACCAAACCCGCTACAGAAGATGAACCTCAACGTGCTGTAGGGAAGAAAGTTTCCGTGAATCCGAACTAATGGATAGTTAAGTTATAGATTCATATGCATACACTTATGACAACCACAACATTAAATAGTAGGTTATAGTAAAAGCGACGGGGCAGAATGTCATATGCATTCACTCCGTCGCTTTTTTAGTTGATATATCATCGTATTTTCATGACAGGAGTCCTCAACGCTAGGGTGTGAACCGATTTTTAATGAGTGGGCCGCAACGAAATAATGAGCCTAATCCGACAGTGCCCGCATGATGTTGGATTTCGCCTCTGCCGCAATCACTTCATTCCCGTCATCGACCGCTTGCATTAAGATCAGTATGGGGATATATACCGCGATCAGACGCGCCAAAAGCTTCGTTTCCTCGTTCGCTCCGCCATACGTTTCGAAAAACACGCCGCGAGCGTAAGGTGGTAAAAAGCTATAAGCAACGCTCAAATCGCATGCCGGATGACCTACGCTCAGATCGCCCCAATCAATGATGCCGGAAACGATCCCGTTCTCATTCACAAGCATATTTTTGAAATGAAGATCGCCATGTAGCAGTGTATAGACTGCCTCGACACGGTCCTTTTGCAGCCTGCCAATATACGCTTCGATCACACCGGACTCCTCCGGCGATAAGTGTTCAACCAGCTTCGATAGAAAACCCTCCAATTTCAATTTGCGCGATGCTATGTCCGTCAAGTTTCGATGATCTTGCTGAACTCCATACTTCAGCGCCGCTTGCACCGGAAACTCATGCAATCTCCGCAAAAATTTCGCCAGCGTCTCTGCCGATAAAGCCCGGCGCTCTTCCTTCAAACCAATTGGGAAATCTCCTGGTACGTAGGCATAGCCAAGAAATGGTGCTGGGTATTCGTCACTTGCTTCGCCGTAAAACAATGGTTTCGGATACGGGATGGTCATATATGCCTCCAGCTTCGGCAGCAGATTCCCTTCCATACGAATCGAGCCAACTGCAATCGTTCTTCTCGGAAACCGGAACACGTACTCGTCACCGATGAGAAAAACCGTATTGTCCCAGCCCCAGCCCAATCGCTTCACTTGCTTCAATGACAGCTGAGTGAATTGTCTGCCGATCAGCGTCCGCGCCTGCTCTTCGTTAACCTCCCACTCCGCATCCCATACATTTGTTTCTCCCATGAATTGTCTGCCTCCTCATTCCTTACGTTATGGTACACGCCTTTCATAAGATCTCTGTTCAAGAATCCGAGTTCCTTATCTTACAATTCCGTTATGTTCACCAATGGTTCGTTTGCGATGAGAAACCAGAGTGGTGCAGCATAAGCATTGTCCAAACCTTTATTGTTTTGGATTATGGTAGCTAATTCTCCGCACTTCTCCTTCTGAGCTTCAGAGAGATTACCTGAGAAGTAGAGACATTCAATATAATAATCAATTTCATAGTACTTTTCAGATTCCAGCTCTTTTTTCCCCACGAGACTTTCAAGACGCTTGATGCTCTCTTGTGCTAGTGGATTACCAAAGCGCTCCAATTGTTTGAATATTTCGTACTCCGATTTATAGTGTGAATAGGGAAATGTGCTTGCATACGAGTCGTGAACAGCCTCCATCCAATAATCCAAACTTTCACTAACATTTAGCTTTTGATAGGATTCTAATTCCTCAAGATAAGACTGGTCTCTTTCTCTGATATCAGGAAATACCTCGTAGAACATTGTAGAGTCAATGGTTTTGCGCATTGTGATACTATAGTCAAGAAGATCGTTACCTGTCGCTACGTATGCTATAAACTGGTCTGTTTTGTTTAATACGTTAAACGCGTTCTCAGCAATAAGTTGCTGAATCGCATTTACGGCGAGCAGATTGAAGCCAGCCTTAATAATTCCTATTTCAAATGCAACAATTGGAGCACCTTCTATAGCATCTGGTCTATTGAATTCACTCAGATCACCAGAAGCTCGATCTCCAATGAGTTCAAATTGTTTGATAACCTCTCCATATTCCCCCATATGAGCATCCCAATATTGAAAACTGAAATCCCCTGGATTATATTTTAAAGCGTTAATTTCTGTAGGTTTCGTGTATTCGTATTCTTCTAGAGTTTCTAAGAACGAACTATTGGTGTTCATGTATATGTAAAAACTATATTGCTCATCCGCGTATGATCCAAAATATCCAATCATCAGATTAATGTATCTTCTTTTACAATTTAATACAATGCTTATTTTTGAATAACAAACAGCACAAAAAAAGAGCCGCGATACCGTGGCTCTTAACATTACTGATACTTCAATTGAATACTCACCATAATTGGTGAAGTAGATTGTTCTGATTGTTCATCTTTCTCTTCCAAAACCACATCCCATTGACGGCTGATCATTGAACGAAGTAATTCAACCTCATGTGTGTGAAGTTGAACCTGGTGCAATGACAGATTCTCCTGTACATAATCTCGTTCTACCTTTTGATCAAAGCGAAAATCCAACAGCCTTTTTAACCCGTTAATATGCAAAAACTTGAATTCATATCCCAGACGGATCGCCGTCTCCCAATCTTCTCCCACTTCAGCAGCCGTCTGTAATCTCTCATCCAGATTCATTGCGGGTTCCTTCAGTTTGGGCAGTAACTGCGCGTAATCTCTCTGGTGTAAACATTGGATGATATCATCCGCGGCTTCACCGCTCGTGAGCACATTTTCGACTAACAGTCCAACCGGAATAGAGAGCTGGATCGTACTCATGCTTCTTCCCCTGCCTCTTGTAGATATTGATTAAACCAGCGATTCACCTGTTCGAAGCTATCTACGCGCAGTGAAGGTTTACCGATTTTGAGCAAAGAGTGGTTGGAACCTGGATATCGAATCAGCTTGGTCGTTTTGCCGTACCGCTTGAGCGTTGTATAGAGTTCTTCGGCTTGTGCGATCGGTGTTCGATAGTCCTGCTCCCCGTGCATAATCAGGAGCGGCGTCTCGATCTGGTGTGCATATGCAAGTGGTGATCGTGACCACAACCATTCTGCGTGATGTGCTGGATTGCCTCCGATCACACCCTCGACATATGAAATGCCGATATCACTTGTTCCATACATGGACAACCAATTAGAGATGCAACGCTGAGTTACGGCGGCCTTGAATCGATGGTTATGAGCGACAATCCAGTTCGTCATGACACCACCGTAACTACCGCCACCCACACCAAGACGCGACTCATCTAATTCGCCATACGTTGCGAGTGCGTACTCAACAGCTTCCATCAGATCCCGGTAATCTCCTCCAGCAAAATCACCACGGCACGCTCTAGCGAATGCCTGACTATATCCCATACTTCCGCGCGGATTCACCCACAACACTGCATATCCTTGTGCCGCCAGCGATTGAATTTCATGGCTGAATGTGCCTGTGTACATCGCATGTGGTCCGCCATGAATTTGCAAGATCATTGGTGTTTTCGCTTGTTCACTTGGATCATGCTTCTCCGGTCGAATGATCCAACCTTGAATCGGCCATCCATCTGACGAGGTAAATTCAATGCATTCAGGGCGATGTACTTCTAATTCAGACATCATCTCATCGTTTCGATGTGTAAGTCTGAGCACTTGCCCGTCATCCATATGCACATAGTACAACTCACCAGGGCGATCTTCCGTCAGAGCAGCATATATAAGTGCTTTGCCATCGGGGGATAACGTGTATTGGTAAATATCCTTTTCGCTTGTTCCAGTAATGGATTGGCACTCTCCATCTCCACTGATGCGATACACATCAACACTGCCACCATGTGTTCCTAAGACATATATCGTGTTACCCGCAGGATCATTCTGTTCAAAAAGTGGTGCCGGAGAAGCAGGAGCCGATTTCATATCTCCTAATGCTGCGTTGCCAAATTGCATATCCAGATGTGAGGAGATTGGCTTCACTGTGCCTCCACTCACTAACACTTCGTATAACCTATTGTGGCTGCCACTGCCATATTCACGGTCACTTGCAATCAATACAAGCCGCTGACTATCTGGTGTGTATGAAAACTGGCTAACCAATAGATCAGACGTTGTCACTTTGAAGGAAACACGATCTGCAATTCGTATTGTAAATACATCGGTAAAATACAATAGATCTGGATCGAGTTCATGATCATCTACCTGTTTGGACATATAAGACAACGACTGACTATCCGGAGACCAGGCAGGTGAAGACACACTCCACTCACCAGACGTGAGCTGTGTTACTTTGCCTGAAGCGAGCTCATAGATAAATAAGTGACTATAGAGTCCATCCCACCAACCGGAGCCTTCCGCTTTTGGCGTTGTGCGTTCGAATACACGTCCTCGCAAAAGAGCTGGTTCACTCGATCTATCCTCGGTCGATTCTTCTTGATTAAGAATTGCTTTGCTTGTAAATGCAATAGAACGTCCATCAGGGGACCAGACATAACTCAATATTTTATATTCAGAAGATAACAGCACAGCGGGTTGTTCATCACCTGGTGCCAGAACCCACAGCCCTTTACCACCACCATCGCCAGCACGCAGAAATGCGAGCTTATCACCGTCTGGCGACCAAGAAGGAGCCGAGTCTTTAACACCGTCCGTGACTGCAACATCTTGGCTGCCATCTAACCCAATCCCTCGGATTTGGGTGTTATATTCATTTTTCAAACGATCAATCGTTTGTTCCACATAAACTACCTGTCCACTCTGATTAACAACTGGCTGACTAATCCAACGATAACGATATAAATCCTCAGGGATAATAGGTCGTTGATTCATCTCGGTTGTCTCCTCCTCAAGCCATTTATTTTTGTGTTGTATCTGTACGTGGATCAAGCACATCACGCAGCCAGTCCCCTAAGAAGATGACACCGAGCACGGTAAACGTAATGGCAAGACCCGGAAACGTAGCTACCCACCAGCTTGTCGCCACATATTGTCTACCATCACTTAACATCCCGCCCCAAGATACATCCGGTGGCTTAATGCCAAGACCGAGGAAACTAAGTGAAGCTTCCATAATAATCGTTGTACCGACGTTCATACCCGAGATAACTATAAAGGAAGATAAAATGTTGGGTACAATGTGTCTAACGATTAAGCGGGCATTCTTCGCCCCAATAGATCTTGCGGCTTGAACATAATCCCTCTCCTTGATACTGAGAACCTCACTTCGAACAACACGGGTATAAGATACCCAGTTCGTTACCCCAATTACGAAAATCAACGTTGTGATCCCTGGGCCTACAATCGCCATAACGACAAGCATAAATAGAATCGTCGGGATCGCCATGAACGCATCTCCCACCCGCATGATGACAGCATCGATCCATTTACCATAGAATCCGGACAGCAGCCCCAGAATCGCACCAATGATTCCGGAAACAATGACCGCCCCCATACCTACAATTAAGGAGACCCTGGCTCCATACACGATACGACTCCACATGTCCCTGCCTAGGTTGTCAGTACCTAGCCAATATTCCGAGCTTCCTCCCTCTAGCCATGCAGGCGGTTTGAGGCGATTCAGCGGATTGACCGCAGCAGGATCATGGCTTGCGAGCAGAGGTGCACATATGGCTGTTAATACAACCAGCAAGACGAGCACTGCTCCAAACATTCCTGTTTTACTAATAATCAGTTGTTTCCAGATGTAGCGTAATCCTGTTGGAGTTCGTACACCAGGCTCACGATCCGGCTCTGAACCCGGAAGTGGTAATTCATTGCTTCCTGTCATCAGGTTGCACCTCCCTCTAGTCGTATTTGATTCGCGGATCAAGCAGTCGATAGACTACATCCGTCAAGATATTGGTAATAACCACAATGAATGCAATCACAAATACCGCTGCTTGTACAATCGCCATATCATGTGTGTTCACTGCAACTACTAGTAACTGACCAAGTCCTGGCCAGGAGAATACGGTCTCTGTAATCAAAGTCCCACCGATCAAACTCGTAAATTGCAGACTCATGATCGTAACCACAGGAATCAATCCGTTACGGAACGCGTGCTTTCCGATGACAACCATACGACCAAGTCCCTTACTTCGAGCGGTACGAATATAGTCTTGGCTCAAAATATCTAACATGCTGGAACGAATCAGACGAGTCATCTGAGCCGCCAATCCGACACCTAGCGTAAATGCAGGTAGGATTAAATGGCTTATTCCACCCCGACCGGATACAGGCAGCACTCCCCACATGACGGAAAAGAGTAGAATGAGCATGATCCCCATCCAGAAGTTTGGCATGGCTTTACCTATAACGGAGATACCTGAAATGATCAGATCCGTGAATGTGTTCCGTTTAACTGCTGAAGCCACACCTAACGGAATCGCCATAATTACCGCAAAAAACATTGCAGCTACAGCGAGTTCAAAACTGGCAGGCAAACGCTCTAAGACAAGTTGCAGAGCCGGCTCATTGTACCGAAAAGATTGACCAAAATCTCCCTGCAATGCGCTGCCCAGGAATTTGATGTATTGCGTGTATAGCGGCTGATCCAGTCCAAGCGCTTGTGTCAGTACAGCCCGATCCTCAGCAGTGGCTGTCTCTGGAAGCATTAGTGCAACAGGGTCTCCGGTAACCCTGACCAAGATGAATACGATCAGTGAAACAATGAATAACACCGGAATAACTTGAAGTAAAGATTTAAGTACATACTTCCCCATTCTTCGTTCACCTCCATAACCATTAATCATAGCAACAACTTCACTTACGAAATCGTACTTTGGCGTTAATAAAAGAACGGCAGGAACATGGTATCCAGTCCCTGCCGTTCACGGCTTATCCTTGCGATGACAGACTGTTCTGTCCGATGTTATTTTGCAGCAGGAGTGATCTCGTCAGCATAGAACATTTCATCACTACGAGGCGCAAAATTCACGTTTGCATTCGTTCCGTAGACACCTTCCATCTGGTAGAGGTATACCGCCGGACGTTCTTCTGCAAAAATTTGCTGTACTTGTTGATACTCTTTCTCACGAGCCTCAGGATCCATATTCACCAATGCGGATTGGAGCAACTTCTCCACTTCCGGATTGTTGTAATCGGATTCGCCTTTGGCTTCTTCTGCCATGTAACGGTTGTAGTTATTGGATGCGTCAAATAGAGAGTTACCGATACCAATCATGAAAATTTCTTTGAATGACTTGGAGCTGTAACGTTCGCTGAACGCACTTGGCTCAAGCACATCAAGGTTAATTTTGAATCCAGCCTGTTCGAGCATTGCAGCTACAACCTCAGCCTGTTCCTTGTATTGAGAAGACACCGAGATCGTCATCTCTGCTTCACCTTCAGCATAACCTGCATCGGTCAACAGCTGCTTAGCCTTGTCTAGGTCATAGAGTGATGTTTGGTAGAGTGATGGATCAGCACCGAAGTTACCTGGTGTTACAGATGTGCGCGTTACGATACCTGCGCCTCCAGCAATACTGTCTACAATGCCTTGTTTGTCAATCGCAAGATCAATAGCTTCACGAACCTTAGGATCAGCCGTGATGCTGCCTTCGGTTTGACGGAAGATCAACTGAAGCACACGTTGGATCGGTGCCTTCACGATTTTTTTGTCAGCTTCGCCTTCAATACGAGCGATATCTGTAGATGGGATCGATGAAGCGACATCCACTCCGCCTGCGAGCAATTCAGATACACGTGTGGACGCTTCTGGAATTACGCGGAACACAACTTCATTCCATTTTGGCTCTCCATCAAAGTAATTCTCATTTTTCACGAGTTCAACACGATCATCTTTGTTCCATTTGCTGAACTTGTAAGGCCCTGTTCCTACCGGTTGCTTCAAGAATGCATCGATTCCGTTTTCTTCAATATATTTAGCTGGGAGAATACCTGCGCCCATCTTGGACAGACGGTTCAAGAGCAATGGATCTGGTCCGTCAGTAATGATGTCAACGGTGTGTTCATCTACAACCTTCACTTCAACGATGTTTTTGAAATAACTATTTTGCTTCAAAGCGCTATCTTTCGCTACACGCTCCAGCGTGTATTTCACATCGTCTGCTGTGAACGGATCTCCGTTATGGAAAGTAACGCCTTCACGCAGATTGAATCTCCACGTTGTATCATTAACTTGCTCCCATGAAGTAGCAAGCCCAGGAACTTTCTTCTGTTCACTGTCGTTCTTGATCAAGTAATCGAATACGTTAACCAATACAGCTTCACTTGAAGTGTTGTTGTTATTGTGTGGATCAAAGCTTTCAATATCGGTCGCTGCCGCAATCGTAAGCGTTGTGCTTGGTGCAGTGTCACCGCTCGCTTCACTTGATGTGGAATTCGTACCAGAATCAGTTGCTTTACTGCCGCATGCGCTCAACACCAATACTACGGCCAGTAGTGTAATCAACATGCTTGTCCAATGTCTTTTTCTCATTTTGCACGCTCCCCCTGAGTTGTGTTCTTATTCAGAAATTCTAATGCGATTGCTGAAAGCATAGCTACACCATACGGCATCACGTTCTCATCCAGGTCGAACATCGGATGATGGAGTGCGTAACGAGTTCGTTCTTCTTCATTACCTGATCCTAGTCGGAAGAATACACCAGGAATTTGTTCACAGTAGAATGCAAAATCCTCGCCTCCCGTGGAAGGTGGAATACTGCTCCAGCCTTTAGCCCAATCGAGTCCATCAACCGTCTCGCCAAGAAAATCCACCATACCCAAATCGTTAACTACAACCGGATAACCATCCCCATAAATGACTTCATGGCCTGCTCCAAACGAGCTACATACACCGCTGACCACCTGTTCGATCAGTGCAGGCATTCGCTCACGCACTGCAGGAGAAAGTGTTCTCACCGTTCCGATCATTTCAACCTCATCTGCAATGGCTGTTCCCATATAACCACCTGTAATTTTGCCGATCGTTACCACGACAGGTTCTAGCGGATCTACCATACGACTCGCGAGATTCTGCAAGGCTGTTATCACTTGAGCAGATACGGCAATCGCGTCGATACCTTCATGTGGTCTAGCAGCATGCCCGCCTTTGCCCAGAACACGAATGACCAAACGATCCGCCGAAGCAAATGCAACTCCTCTGCTCACACCGACCGTTCCAGTATCCTGACCTGGAGTCACATGAAGTCCTGCGATTGCATCGACCTTCGGATTCTCCAGCACACCATCCTGAATCATTGCACGTGCGCCAGCAAGTCCCTCTTCGGCAGGCTGAAAGACAAATTTGATGTTACCCGATTGGGGTCGTCCCAACTTGGTCAGAAGTTCAGCCGCTCCCATCAGAATCGTTGTATGGGCATCGTGACCACACAAATGAGCTTTGCCTTCAATCTGTGAGCTGTACTCTACTGTTTTCTGATCCTGAATCGGTAATGCATCCATATCCGCTCGAAGTGCAAAAGTTGGCCCATCGCTCTCACCCCGCAGCAGGCCAACTACTCCGGTCTTCCCTACATGGCGCGTCACTTCAAGTCCTAGACTCTCTAAGTGCGCAGCTACGATCTCGGATGTTCGATGCTCTTCGTAACCAATCTCCGGATGACGATGAAAATCCCTCCGCCAATCTACCAAACGAGGCTGAAGTTCTTGTGCAAGCTGATATAAATCGGTATGTTGCATTATTGCTCATTCCCTTCTTGTTGTTCAGGTGAAACCAGACGAGAGTATATAGCATCCGCAGAGAAAGCGATATGCTTTTTCATCGTATCGCGTGATCTAGCAGGATCATGAGCCTTCAAAGCCTCCAAAATCTCTGTATGTACACCCTGATTAAGAGAGCGAACTTGTTCGTTGTAGGGCATGAGATCCAGTGCTGGATTGATCTTGGTTCGAATCTGTCTTACCGCTGACTCCAGATAAGGATTCCCCGATGCTTTTGCGATGGTCAGATGGAACTTAACATCAAGCGCCCTGAACCATTCCCGCGAGCAATCCGGTTGCACGCTCTGCACAATATAGCTTTCAAGCAACTCCAGCTCGCCTGCGGTGATCCGCTCAGCAGCCAGAAAAGCACCTTCTGGCTCAACAATCGTACGATATTCGAACACATGTAACATTTGATCCCAGTCCCGCATAATCTCTTCCTTGGTTCGCTTATGTGCATTGGCCGTGATCGGAAGGATAAACGTGCCTCCCTTGGCACCCACACGCTTCTCGATTAAGCCTTTGGCTTCCAGGGCAGATAGCGCTTCACGTACTGTAATTCGGCTGGCATTGAAAATTTCAGCTAACTCTCTTTCGGAAGGGAGCTGGTCCTCACTCAACATTTCCTTGAGTATTATGGCTTCCTCCAACTGCTCCCTAATAAATTCACTAACCTTTATTGCGGAAACTTTCTCAAATTGGAAAGTCTGTTGGTTAAGCATATTCACCCTCCGATTGATCTATTGTCTAAACCTTATACCATTAAACTTATACTCTTAATATAATTCCGAGTAAACAGATATGCAATCATTTTTTTTCAAAATTCAGCATATTTATTTCTTATTCGACAGAGGCATTCACAACTTCGTTCATTTTGGGATGCTCCATCTGTTCCATCTGCTCTCCAATGACAGCTAAAGCTTGTTGAAGATCTGCAATGATATCTTGTGCATCCTCCAGTCCAACAGACAAACGGATTAAACCATCCGTAATTCCAAACTGTAGTCTTTCCTCTGGGGGTATGGAGAAATGCGTCATCGTAGCAGGGTGCTGCACCAATGTCTCAGGATCACCAAGGCTGAATGAAATTAGTATGAGTTTCAATTGATTCATAAATGCCTTAGCTGACTCTAACCCTCCCTTGACCTCAAATGAAACGACTCCACCCATGTTATCCATCTGTTGCTTCGCCAATTCATGCTGAGGATGGGACATGAGCCCTGGATAATGCAAGGCTTGAACCTGTGGATGTGTAGTTAGAAATGCTGCAACCTCACGTGCATTCTCGCAATGCGCACGTACGCGAAGACCAAGCGTTTTCAATCCCCTTAGAATCAGAAATGACTCCCAGGCGTTTAAATTTTGACCAAGGTCACCCGCTATTCTTTTACGGATAAATTCAATAACTTTGCTGGAAGCGACAACAACGCCTGCGACGACATCTCCATGACCGTTCAGATACTTGGTTGCACTGTGGACAACAACATCAGCCCCAAGCTCAAGCGGGCGTTGAAGATACGGTGTCATAAATGTGTTGTCCACAATTAGTGGAATGCCTCTGGCATTAGCGATCATGGCAATCTGCTTCAGATCCAGAATCGTTAACAGTGGATTAGAAGGCGTTTCGACATAAATCGCCTTCGTATTCTCTCGTATAGACAGCTCCAAAGCCTCCAGATTCGTACAATCCACGAAGTCGTGACTTATACCAAAACGACTACCCATCTGGGTTACAAAATTGTATGTGCCTCCATAAATATCTTTCGTTACAACGACATGATCTCCATGTTGCAAAAAGGCCAACAATGCTGAAGAGATCGCTGCCATCCCACTGCTTAAAGCAATCGCATCCTCTCCACTTTCCAACTCCGCTATTTTTAGCTCCAACGTGCGTGTGGTTGGATTACCATATCTTCCATAGAACGTGCCTTCCATCTGTCCCGATACAACGGCTGCGGCAGCATCCGCATTCGGAAAAGCATATGCAACAGCAGGAACGATCGGTTGAGAGACAGCACCTGTGCACTTATCCGGTTGATATCCTACATGAACCACCTTCGTATCAAACTTCCAAGAATCCTTCATCTACTCTCTCCATTCTGTTATAACTTTGCACGATGACCAAACCTATAAGGTATAAACCTTAAACCATTTATTTGTTTCAATATATACTTCACCTTATATACCGTCAACAACATTAATGCTAGATGATAAATACAAACCAACTGATCGTCTCCGGCGCTTCTTTAGGCGATATACCTTATCTTGACATTCAACCGTAAGTTGTTCATGGAACATATACACTTAAATACAAAAGAAAAGCCCCGCTCCCTTCTTATTTAGAAAGGATTGGGGCATGCCATTGCGTTTACACTTTAAACTCCATTCGTATTATGTGGTCGGTTCAGCATCATTTTCGACATCTGTTGGCGAGTCCACGTCCTCTGCTGCTGGTGTGTCAGGAATTTCGGATGGTGACTCGACAGCGTTTGGTGCTGAAACGTGCAAACGTCCAGCTGCTTCAATCTCAGTTTCATTGCCTGCAGCATCACGAACTTTGATCACGATAACGCCACCATCCAGAACCAAGGATTCAGGTGTTGTATACGTTCCTGTATAATGTCCCGGGGAGCTTTCCGTCAATGGAATTCCTGCTCTTGCTTGCAGATCGAGTGGCAATTCAATTCGGAATGAAGCCTGCAAATTCGGTGCGCTCTCAAACGAAACAGTGACGCTCTCGCCAGAGGTAATGCGAACATCTTCAGCCGGCGTTATATTCGTTATTTCTGGCAACTCAGTCTCCACTTGTACGATTCGAGTAATCGTGGTTATATTTCCTGCAAGGTCTTTGGCTGTAATGGTAATCGTATTCTTGCCTTCATTCACAAGTACCCGGTGACTGAAGCTTCGATCTTGGCCAACGACAACCTTCTGTCCATTCACGGTTACCGTATCCAGGAATGCTTCCACCACATTACCTGTAACATGAACGACTTCAGCGTTTGTGCGACTTCCCTCTTCAGGTGTAAGGATGTTTAATACTGGCGCTGTCTTGTCCAAGATAACGACAACTGGAAGAGAGCGATCAGTTGCTTTGCCGTTCACGATCACCTCTGCCGTGAGTGCGTTCACTCCTGGCTGAAGGTTCACTTCATGCGTGAATTTACCATTCGCCACCTGAGCCGTACCTACAGCTTTTCCGCCATTGTAGATGCGAGCCTCTGCTCCAGAAGCTGGGGAAGTGCCGTTCACGGTAATTTTGGTTTTATTCGTATATGTTCCTTTCACGGAAGTCGTGATAACAGGTGCATTGACTGGATATTTAACGATTGCACGGATCATATAATTGCCTTCTTCGGCAGGTGCTGTAGTCCAGTTACCATTCACTCGCTGCCAACTGCGACCAGCATTTACTCCTGTTTCGTCAGTCGCCAGTCCAGGCGCTTGTGTGCCTTCGGTTGTCTGAACATACACGATGTAGAAGTCACCTTCTACAACCACGGATTCAGGGAATTCAACGGTTGTCCACTGATCATTGCGCAGTGCTGTACCATCGAAAGGCCCTGCGAGCAATCGTCCAGGTGCACCAGCTGCACCGCTTGCGTCGTACACTGCATACTGGAATGCTGTGCCACCTGGCTGCGGCCATTCAGTATTCCAGAATCGGAAGGAAGCCCCTGTAAGTTGAGCCGTAGCCAAGTCTGGTGTCATGCGCACAGCCCAAGCATTATTCGCTGCCACAAAAGCTCTCGCATTCTCAGCTGTTCCATCATCATAAGCAATTTCTCCAGGGAATCCGATAAAAGGTTTCAGCGTAACATTGGATTGCACTGACCCATTGCCAGGCACGGTTACGTTCACCTTTTTACTGTAATAATCCGTTGCAACTACGGACAGCGTATAGGTTCCCTCTAGTACTTCAAGCACAAAGCTACCGTCTGTACCGGTACGTATTGCCCCTACCTGAGCGTCTTCGAGAACAAGAACCGTTGCTCCAGCAATCGGTTTACCTGAGCGTTCATCCGTCACAATACCTTGAATTTCTCCATGAGGTATCGCTTCCAGATTAAAGTTGGCTTTCGCGCCTCCACCATCTGTAATGGTAACTCTTTCAGTGCGTGGATAATAACCATATGCCTCTGCTTTCAAGGTGTATTCACCTGCGACATGGGTGAAGCTGTATCTGCCAGTCGCCGAATCTGTCTTCACAGAACGTCCCGTCTCCAGCACGGTAACCGTAGCACTCGCAGGCAAGCTTAGTGGTGAAACGGAACCATCTTGCGGCTGTTCTTGTTTAGGTGCTTCTTGCTTTGTTTTATTAAACTCATATTTGTCCGTACGTGTGATCTTGTACCAAGGATTGTCGTAAACTGGTTTTGGCTTGTCGCCACTGAGCACAACAGCATGGTCAGTCGTTACCGTAGCGGTAGCAACACCCAGAATACGAAAATCATCAATGTACCAGCCTTGCTTCACAACGCTGTTGTCCGAGGTTAAACGGAATCGGAATTGAGCTTCATGACCTGTGAGTGCCTTCAGGTCATAAAATACCGGAGTCCATTGCTTCCCAATCGTATTATGTGAAAATTTCCCGAGCTCAGACCATGTTGCACCACCATCCGTTGTTGCTTCAACGTAACCATAATCGTAACCACCTTCAATCTCATACCAGTGGTTAAATGTCAGCGTAGCTTCAGGAAGCTCTGTCAGGTCAACAACTGGAGATACGAGAGAGTAGTTCGAACCGTTCTCATACGTACTATCCAGATCGGTTGCCCAAACATTCGTTGCTGATACAGCACTTGCAGGTCCATTGACTGGGACTCCACGTTCCCACTCATCCTTGGTTCCTGCATGTGTCCATCCGTTATCCGAATCACCGTCGAACGAATCCGTATAGATATCCTCCGGAACTTCGACAGTCACGGATGCTTCATTGGATTTCTCACTTTCATTCCCACTGTAATCTAGCGCCGCAACGGTGTAATAATACGTTGTATCCGATACTGTCGCGGTGTCTATAAATGTTGTTGCCGTTGTATCGCCGATTGCCTCGTAATCTTCACCAGAGCTTGATGAACGATAGACCACATAAGACTTCAGATCTTCATCCTCTGGCCCCGTCCAAGACAAGGTTACATTGCCTAAAATGTCTTTCGCTGCAGACAAAGCGCTTGGTGCTGCAGGAGCAACATCATCTGGTGCTTGGACGGAGAAGTCATCGATGTACCAGCCTGCTTTTTGAATTGAATTATCACTTGTTAGATTAAACTTGATAAATACCTGTTGTCCTGCATACTCTCTTAGATCCACAAATTGCGTTTTCCAATCTCCCCCAGCTCCTGTGAAACTGAGTATCTCTTCAAAAGCAAAATCACGATCTTCTGTTGCAATGTATACTTTACCAAAATCGATGTTATTCTCTAGATCGAACCAATGCTTGAAGGATAGAATAGCCCCTTCTGGACTTTCGGTCAGATCAATAGGCGGTGCGAGCAAATAAGCATTACTGTTCGCTGCATAAGTACCTTCCAAATTGGTTGCGATCAGCTTATCACCCGAGTATGCCTGTTTGGGACCACTGGTTGGTGCCCCCCATGCCCACGTATTTCCAGGCCCTCCGGAAGTGAATCCGAGATCATTTTCCTCAAAATCCTGAATATATCCGGGTTGAACGCCATTTGACACAGCGACGTCATACACTTTACTGTCAAAACCGTTGTTGCCATAATCGTTAACTCGAATATAATATTCTAGCCCAGGTGACTCCACTAAAAATGAAGGTATCGTTGCGGAATATGTGCCGTCCTTACTATCTCCAGTAATTCGTTGCATCGGCAAATACACATAGGTGTCAGTTCCCTTCGTTCTAGCAAAAGCCTCAACCGACAGCACAGCCACATTATCTGTAACGTGCGCGGTAAGTGGAACGTCGATTCCTGAGAAAGCTGAGTTGACAGGCGTATGCTCTAATACAGGCTCTTCCAGATCATCTCCAGCAGTAACGACTCTGCCAGAGACTGTACCGATGCCTTCAACCACAGAACCTACTGCATCCAAAGCATTAATAATTCCGTGTCCATACCCGTTATTAGGTGAGGTTGGGTATCGTTGATCTGTTGCGGGTGTCGCCGTATCCATAATAATCTGCTCAAGCTGATCTACGTTTAGGGAATGATTGGCTTGGAGCAGCAGAGCTGCGAGTGCTGTCGTGTGTGGCCCAGCCATGGACGTACCGTCCCAGCCTCCCTCATATCCCCCGCCAGGAATGGCGGAACGAATGTTAACACCGGGTGCAGCAACATCCGGTTTAATCTCATCATATGGAGATGGACCTAGAAGGGAGAACGAGCCCAGATTACCGTTGATATCTGTTGCCCCTGTCGCAAAGCTCTCTGGATAGTTGGCTGGGTTCGCGACCGAACCAGGACCACCCGGATTCGTTAAGGTGACGTTACCTGCAGAGAACTCAGGGAAAATCTGAGCGTCACGCCAAGCTTGTACCATTGGACGGAACCACTCGTCTAGTCCTGGTCCGCCGCCCCATGAGTTGTTCACTACGTCCGGCGCAAGCTCCGGATGAAGATTACCTTCAGCATCGACTGGTGCAAGCAACCACTGTCCGCCGTCTAATATGATGGCATCCGTTGTGCTGGGATTGAAAATACGAACGCCAATCCATTTGGCACCGGGAGCAACACCAATCTGATTGGAGCCATCTGCTTCCGCACCGACCATCGTACCCATCGTGTGGGTTCCATGACCGTCGCCATCGGCAGGAAGGGATGCACGGCTGTGCGGGTCATACCAGCTAAGCTCAGGGTTCACAATATTACCTGAAGCATCAATACCTCTCCACTGGTTGCGTAGCGCTGGATGGGTGTAATCAACGCCGCTATCTAAGTTCGCAACAACTATACCTGTCCCGTCGATCCCCTTTTCCCAGACTGCTGGTGCATTGATATAATCGATATTCCATTCGACATTTTCGGTTGCTGCGGTGGCTTTCGCTGCTTCATCTGCTTGCTCTTTGTTGATTTCTACTTTCTGGAGGAAACGCTCCTCGTTCGGAAGGATTTTATCCACTTCTGAATGAAGGGCAATCTGCTCCATGACGTCCTTTGTGCTCGTGACTACAAGGGAGTTAACGATAAAATAGCTTTTGTATTCTTTTACTTTACCTAGCTCAAGCTCTTCTTCTAGTAAACGTTCCAGATTATATTGTGTGCGTGAAGCGGTCTCCCGCAAAGAACCTACTACAGAAGTTCGAACCGATAGCTTCGTCGCCGAAGCGGTCATCTTCTGAATTGTGGCCTGCTCCATGGCCTGTTGAGAGACTTTTGTCGTATCAACCTGCTCTTTCATTTTGACTAAATAAGTAACATAATCCTTGCTCTCAAACTGTGTGTTCAGCTTCGCATTAACTTTGGACGTCGTAACCTTAGCTGCGCCAGACTTCATGTCAATCTTCTGTGATGAGGTGTTGTCAGCCGAAACCGGTTGAACAATCGATAGTGCAAGGAGAAGCGATAACCCTAATGAGAGGGGCTTACGTAACCGTTTTGCTTTTATCAAACTTTTCCACTCCCTTTACCCGGTTTTTGGAATCTAGCGAAGTACGTAGCTCATCGCCGTGTCATGAAACGGTACAACAGTTTGAAAAATCTCCACAACTGATATATTACGAAGCTTATTGGACTACGCTAAGCCTCACCTCCCTAACAGGCAACTTCTATAGTGATTAGAATGAATTTGTTTTATATAGGATTGATAGAATAGATCGAATGAAGTAGGGGTACTCTGTTGGGATAGCCATTGCAATAGATTGATCATGAGTGAGTTAACATTGGAAGTGGGATAACGTAGATCATCGATGTGAGCGAACGTTTGTAAGTTCTATGTCGGAGGGTGATCACAAGCGTTAGTAGAAGTATGCATCGTGTCTGAGGCGTTGAATGTATATCGTCAACATGCTAAATGAAACCTAGTAGAAAAACATCTTGAATTTCATATAAATTACAATTTATATTTATATTGGATTTTTATGATTTAGTATAGAGTCGTATTATGAGATAATCAAGCATATTTATTGAAAAATATAGAAATTAAGCCTTTATAAGTATTTATCATGTCTACCAACGCTGAAATACTCTACGTTATTTCGTCATTATGAAAGTTCTATTAATTAGATAGTTCAATCGATGCTAACTCACAATGTCAATTCGCGCCAAATGCGCTTATCCTTGTTTGTATGACATATTCCTACAGCGCTGAATGGACTAAAACACATCAAAAAACCAATGCGATTCATTCGCACTGGTCTCTGAGTCTCTCTATTCCCTCACATCATGCATGTAACGATATCGTGATCTGACTATCAATCCAATTCAATCCGAAAGACGACAGGCAATTCGCTTTGTACATTGGTCGTAGTAATCGTTAGAGCATCCCCCGTTCTTACCCACTCAGGTTGTTCATCAAATCCAAGAACTTCAATTCCCTTGATGATTCCTTCAAAATAAGGTGATTTTTCCTTCAAGGATTGAATATGAACTACACCATTTTCCGGATAGACCAGAACGGATGCATAGAGATAATGATCTCTTACCGTAAATCGGATATCTTCACTGGTAAACAGTTTGGTCTGCCCATCCGTAAATTGTCCTTCCTTTATTTCCGTTGGCCCTTCTCCAAACTTGCGCCAGTACGTGGTATCATAGATCGCTTTACCGTTTACCTCCAGCCATTTACCGATCGATAGCAGCAGATTTCGATCCTCATCTGGTATAGTACCATCGGCACGAGGCCCCACATTCAGCAGAAGACTTCCATTCTTACTCACGATATCGACAAAATCTCTTATAATCTCTCCTGCCGTTTTATACACATTACCTTCTGTGTAACACCAGGAATTTTTGGCGACAGCTGTATCTGTTTGCCAGAAGTAAGGTTTAAGCTCAGCAAATTGCCCCCTCTCCACGTCTGGAACCGCAGAGCCAAACATCAAGGCATCATGCTTATAATTAATTGCAACAGGTGTACCCCACTCTTCCCCTTTGTTGTAATAGTAGGCACAGAATTTTTTCAAATAAGGCTTGAACGCGGCGTTCTGAATCCACCAGTCAAAATAAAATACACGTGGCTGATATTGATCAACCAATTCACAGCATCGGATCAACCAGTCCTCTAGAAACGCTTGGCTCGGCGGACAATCATATAGGTCGAAATGATCCTTAGGTTCAGGCATAGCAGGCCAGTAGAAGTCTCCCTGCTCTAACGGCTCGTGCACATCCGATTCAAATTCTTTGCCATGGGACATGAAGAACCAATGCTCCGCGCGATGTGATGACACACATAATGTGAGCCCTTGCTTCTCATAAGCCTCTTTCATCTCTGCCAGCAGATCACGTTTGGGTCCCATTTCATATGTGTTATAGTGAGAGATGGAGCTTCGATACATTTGAAAACCATCATGGTGCTCCGCTACAGGCATCACGTATCTTGCGCCAGATTGCTTGAACAGTGTAGCCCATTCATCTGCATCAAACTTCTCTGCCTGAAACATGGGGATGAAGTCTTTGTATCCAAAATCTTTATGAGGACCGTATACCTCTAGATGATGATCATAGGCTTTGGAGCCTTGAATATACATATTTCGCGAATACCATTCGCTATCATAAGCAGGTACGGAGTATAGCCCCCAGTGAATGAATATGCCAAACTTCGCGTTCTGGTACCAATCAGGTACTTTAAATTGACGAAGCGAGCTCCAGTTATCCTGGTACTTTCCATTCGCAATCGTTGTATCAATGTGTTTCAAATATTCGTTTTTGTCTAATTTCATGTCGCCCTCATCCCTTCTACTAATGGGTTGCACTTGTATTGTAGTGGCTTCTGACGGGAATAGACATGTAGATCACTAACCTATAGATGGACAATACTAACATGGTCGGGAGATGAAGGTATGAACCAACATACATTGCTTACCCACTACTTATCCAACCTTGAAGTTGAGTTATACATGGGCGATTACAATCGCTGCGGATCGGATTGGCGGGATTTGGACTATACGCCTGATTACAGCAAATTTTATTGGATCTGTGAGGGGGAAGGATGGCTCAAAATTGGAGAACAGGAATACTATCCTGTGCCAGGTCAGCTCGTTTTGATGCCTGAGGGAGTAACACAGTCCTACTCTTCCATAAGTGATCAACCTTTTCTCAAATACTGGTGTCATTTCAGCGCGAAGGTTGGAGGCATCAACCTATTTCAGATTGTGAAGTTCCCTCACTTCTGTACGATCGATCAGCCTGAACAGATCAATACAATCTTCCGCGATATTCTTATGTATCTGAAATCAGGTGAAGTCTATGGGCATATGATGGCCAAAAGTAAACTGATGGAGCTCATATCACAATATGTGATGCGAATGGATATTGAACAGATTGCTTATCTGAATGTGCCTGCCATAGAGAAAATCACGGCTGTATTAGCTTACATTGATTCGCATATTGAAGAGAATATTTCTGTTCAGGAGCTGGCACAGCTCGCATACATGCATCCTAATTACTTTATTCGATTCTTCAAACAGCAGATTGGTGTCCCGCCTATCCACTATATTACGGGCAAAAAAATTGATAAAGCGAAGGAGCTATTAAGCTGCACACCAAGTACAGTCACCATCATTGCTGAGCATCTTGGCTTCAGTGATCTGTATTATTTCTCTAGGCAGTTCAAAAAGCACACCGGACTAACACCGACGGAGTACCGTAAATTAAAGACGGGCGTTGCCTTGTAAGCGTTTAATAAAATAAAAATAGACGTGGTATGTATCCAATGCTAACTCGTGTTTATATTCCTTCTTTGTACGAGTGCTACAGTTTGGCCCAAACTAATTAAGTTTCCTCAAAATAAATATAGCTCAGTACGCCATTACTAGCGACTGAGCTACTCCTTATCCATTGGGCTTTCTAGTCAACCTTAGCCCCGTATGAGCGCATAAACAGAACCGCTTGCTCTCTGTCCATCCGTGCACCTTTTACATCCATGGATTTCAGATCAATTCCTTCTAGATTAGCACCTCGAAGGTCGGCTCCTACAAGCTTGGTTCGGGTTAATGTCGCTCTGGACATATCGCAATCTCTCAGATCAGCTTTCCCCAAGTCGGTATCCGTGAGATCCGCTTCATAGAAACGAATGCCTCTTAGATCCTGCTTCCCCAGCTTAGCATGCCTTAGATTCGTATACGACCAATCTCCTTTAAGCATACTAACACCATCGATCTGCGCTCCGGAGAAGTCAGAGCCTGTCATCTTGCAAGAAGTGAATTTGGAGACAAATAGATTCGCTCCACTAAACTTACAATTCTCAAAGGCAGATTCGGTATGAAATGAACCATTCAGTGTCGCACCTCGAAAGTCGCATTCAATAAAACGACAATGACTTGTCTCAATTTCTTCCATTTCTGCGTTCATAAATGTACATCTTATAAACACACAGCTTATGAGCTCTCCGTAACGTAAATCGCGTCCATCAAATTGCACTTCATCATATTCCTGATCCTTGTATTGATACACGGTATCCCCCTGCAATCTATCATATTTCAGTAACACTTGAACTTTTCAACTATACCATACCCCTGTCAAGTCCCCGCCGAAATACAGATGAATGTCAAGGTTCTTTTTTTATTTACTTCCAATCTCTCTTACGAAGATACGATTCGAATACAAAGGTTCCAAAAGGTAAAAATCCAGCAAGCACACCCATGAACCAGCGCACTGGCTTCCATTTATGTACGATCGCAATATGCACTAGCGCAATGAGATACAGCGGAAAGAGAATTCCATGAATCATGCCCACCACAGCTACAGCTGAGGATATGTCTGCAAAATACTTCAATGGCATTGCAACTAAAAGCAATAATAAGAAGGAAATCCCTTCCCAAATGCCTGCGATTCTAAAACGGCCGGTAATGGTCTTCATAACATCCAATCTCACCTTTCTTTTGTTTACAGTTTGTGAAATATGTAACTTGTAACATCGCACGCTTACTTGAGCATCACTGTTTACCCATCCCCATACAGTTGAAACTCCTGTTCAGTATAACGCATGTCTTCAATAATGAATTACTTCAAATTTGAATAATTAAAGAACAAAAAGAACACCTGATTGGAATAATCAGATGTTCAGACTAATTATGTAGTCTCACGTTCAATTAATCGATATGTGAGTGGCTCAGGCTCCACCTTCTGTCTGCCGAGCACAGCCCATAATTGATGAAATGCCTGGGTTGCCTGTTCCGCAATCGGATTATGTATCGTCGTGATTCCGAGTACACGAGCCAGTTCTACATCATCGAAACCAACGATTGCGAGTTGATCCGGTACGCTAATATGTAGTTTGCGCGCTTCACTTAAAATGCCGATTGCTGCATAATCATTGGAGCATAATACAGCTTGCGGAAGTTCGGGTGCTTTTGCCATTTTGCGCATCGCTTCTTCCCCATCTGACGAAGTAAATACCCAGTATTGATAAGCCTCCTTCAACACAGGTAACCCTTTACTTGCCATGAATGTCTCATAAGCCGCTCTGCGACTTTGCGTATTTATGCTATCTGCCCGACCGAATACGTTGGCGATTCGCGTGTACCCTTTGGATACCAGATGCTCTAATGCAAGAATATACCCCTCAGCCTGATCCATTGCGACTGACGGAATCTCGTTATTCCCCATGCGTTGCCATGAAACGATAGGGCCATATTCAAGATAAGCTTTCAACTTCTCAGGATCGTTCACACATGCGATGATCGCTAACCCATCCACACGTTTACTCCGCAGATCTTCAAAAGCCTTTAATTCAATATCTTTATCTCCACGCGTTGTATAAATCAGCGTTTGAAATCCAAAGTCCATCGCTGTATCAATAAATTGATTCATAAAAGATAAAATAATGGCATTTGATGTGGATGTGACGATGCCGATTTGCTTCGTTTGCCCTGTTGATAGCGAAATGGCATTTCGATTAGGAATATAATTTAATTGCTTCATAATCTCAGTTATTTTCTGCCTCGCTTCGTCACTAACGTGACGTGAGTTGTTGATCACTCGTGAAACGGTTGCCTTCGAATAACCAGATCGCTTCATAATTTCATCGAACTTGGACATCTGAACTCCTTTTCTTCCCGCTCATCATGTTGCAGAATGTTCGCCTAAGGAATTGGGATTAATAATATCACTGATGCTATATATAGTATGCCTCAACAAAAGGTCAAAAGTAAAACTTGACGTGTAACCCGTTACAACGTTTAAGCTTTTTTTATCAGCCTGTTGCTTGATTTCATTTCAAGTGCTTCAGGCAATAATCACTTTTTATTCGTTTAACCAATTTGACTACTGGAGTGATACAGAATGAGTAATGCTCAATTTAACTTCCCAGAAAACTTCTTGTGGGGTGGCGCAATCGCCGCGAACCAAGCTGAAGGTGCATACAATGAAGGTGGTAAAGGCTTGTCCACGCAGGACGTAGCTCCTAGAGGTATCATGGGGCCAATCACAGAAGAACCAACAGAAGATAATATGAAACTGATCGGCATCGATCTATATCATCGCTACAAAGAAGATGTGAAGCTTTTTGCCGAAATGGGCTTCAAAGTATTCCGTACCTCTATTGCATGGTCACGCATTTTCCCAAAAGGTGATGAATTGGAGCCTAATGAAGAAGGTCTGCAATTCTACGACGATCTCTTCGACGAGTGTCTTAAATATGGAATTGAACCGTTGGTAACTCTGTCCCACTATGAAACACCACTACATCTCTCCAAAGAGTATGATGGCTGGGTTAACCGTAAAATGGTTGGATTCTATGAGCGTTATGCTACTACAGTATTTAAACGTTACAAAAACAAAGTTAAGTACTGGCTGACATTCAACGAAATCAATTCCATCCTTGAAGCTCCATTCATGAGTGGCGGTATCTACACACCAAAAGAAAAATTGAGCAAGCAAGACTTGTTCCAAGCGATCCATCACGAATTGGTAGCGAGTGCGTCTGCTGTGAAGCTCTGTCATGAGATCATTCCAAGTGCACAGATTGGCTGTATGATCCTTAGCATGCCTACGTACCCATTAACACCAAATCCAGATGATATGATTAAAGTGATGGAATTCGAGCATAGCAACTATTTCTTCGGTGATGTACACGTAAGAGGTCGTTACCCAGGATACATGAAACGTTATTTCCGTGAACAAGGTATTGAGATTAAAATGGAAGCTGGCGACGAGGAAATGTTGCTCAACACGGTTGATTTCATCTCCTTCAGTTATTATATGAGTATCTGCCAAACAGCTGATCCGGAGAAACAAAAAGCAGGTGAAGGCAACTTGCTCGGAGGTGTTCCGAACCCATATCTCGCAGCAAGCGAATGGGGATGGCAGATTGACCCGCAAGGACTTCGCTATGTATTGAACATGTTCTATGATCGTTACCAAAAACCATTGTTCATCGTAGAAAATGGACTTGGTGCTGTGGACGAGCTTATTACCGGCGCTGATGGTGAGAAAACGGTTGAAGATGATTACCGTATCGAATATCTGAATGATCACCTAGTACAGGTTGCTGAAGCGATCGAAGATGGCGTTGAAGTCATGGGTTATACCTCATGGGGATGTATCGATGTTGTGAGTGCTTCTAGCGCTCAACTGAAAAAACGTTATGGCTACATTTATGTTGACCGTCATGATGATGGATCAGGTACGCTTGAACGTTATCGTAAGAAATCGTTCCACTGGTACAAAGATATCATTAGCACTAACGGAAAAAGCTTGAAACGTTAATTAATGTACACTACATCGCTGGACGATTGTTGATTCAGCGTATAGAAGTGCATGAATTTTCAAGAAATTGTATTAAAGCGCAAGCTTCGCGGTGAAATCAACCCCGTTGCTTGCGCTTTTCTTTATCTGTCAACCTTACGTTTGCTATAGTTGAACTACAGCTACCTAACATATTGAACACACTGAAGCTGATCTATCGTTTCTGTCATCAATCACCTGTTATTGCACTAAATTTATATGGTTTGGATCAGGATTATGATAGGCTAAGCAACTCTGCTTCTAACGCATCCCAGTTCGGTGTGGACACATCGGATAAAGTTCTCCAACCTGCAAATGAGTTATTCAACGCCTTGAGCTCTACTACTGTTCCATCAATCAATCGACTAACCGGAAGCGCTAAGAAAAGCTTTAGCGCCCAGCGGATGAAGTGAGGATGTTTGGTAATCCACGATGCTTGCCCCGCAGGAATTAGCGGATACCCTAATGAATCTAATACACGGAAGCCCTCCCCCATCGCCGCCACCATCTGACGCATGCGCTTGTCATCACGCACAACCTCTTTCATCTGAAAGCCATGGAATAGAATGACCATGTTCATCGGCACAACCAACACCATGTGATTTTTCAGCCAAGCATCGATTTGTTCATGAAAATCAAGCTTGTATTTGGTTCGCATAAATGCCTGCTCCAGTAGGGAACGGAAAGGAATCGTGCCATCCAATCCCCCGATGACCATCTGCCCGTGGCCGCCACGGATACAAATAACTTTTCCGTCAGCACGTGTACCAGCAGTAGTCTGGAACCCAAAAGCAACCTGTTTAGGTGATCTCTTAGATTTGCTTAAATAGTCCTGCATCGCGTATGTATCCATATTGTTACCGACTAGCACGATATGGCGGCTATCGTTATCCGCGAGGATCGGCAGCACAGCCTCGAAGTCGGAATATTTCATCATGACGAAGATTAAGTCATACACATCTTCCGGTTCTAATGTACGAATCACCTGAACGGAATCAACCGTTGTCTTACGCTGAAGGTAATGTCGGATGACGACTCCCTCGTTTTCCAATTCCTCCGCTCGCTTGCCTCTTGCTAACACAGTCACGTCATGCCCCCCTTGAACGAGGACATGCGCTAGATAGCTTCCCTGCACACCCGCACCGTACACGAGTATCTTCAATAGAATTCCCCCTCACATAATTAACAGTTGTTGTATATCTAACACCTGTGTACTACAATCAAGGTATCATTGAGAACGATACACGCGCAATGGCTAATCACATTCGCTTTTGTTGAAAATTGAACATTGAACACTGGATGTGTTCAAGAAAGAAGGGAAAAACCATGGATCGACGCATTATGCGATCAAGACAAATGATTATGCAAGCGTTTATTGAGCTGTTAGGAGAGCAGGATTTTGAGAAAGTTACGATACAGGGGATTGCGGATCGAGCCAATGTCAACCGGGGAACAGTCTATTTGCATTTTACGGATAAATACGACTTACTAGAGCAGAGCGTGGATACATATCTGATGATGTTAGCTGACAGTTGTATACCGGAGGAAGGAACCACCACCGAACTGTCCCGGGATCTGTTCATTCGTGCGTTCACGTATCTGAAGGAGCATGCAGCGATCTATAGCGTACTGATTACGAACAAAGGTATTCCCACGTTCAGACACCGTATGACACAGATGATTAAGGGGAATGTCACTATGGTGGTGAACCATATGAAACTAGAAAGCGATATTCATAGGGATGTACTCGCCCAATTTTTATCCGTTTCCATTACAGGATTGATTGAGTGGTGGGTGGTCGAATCCATGCCGTATACACCAGAAGAGATGGTCGAACAGATGAATAAGATTCTTGAAGCAAGGCTGCAGCTATGGTGAAGACTTCCTTATATGCACGATCGTCTAGCCACCAATATCTCTCCTTACTTCTATAACCACTAATTCATGTACAACAAAAAAAACGCCGATCTTTGGCAGATGGACGGTTTCAAAAGCAGAGTGAGCTCATTATGTTCGTGTTAAATAAATGAAACAAGTCACTATAGTAGTGACTTGTAATTTTTTTGTATACATTTTATGGTCACCTTTTGATATCTTCTATCTACGTTTTCCTCTTGTTTTTCTTTGCTTCTCATTTTTACCACTTTATATCCCTCGTTTAGACGTTTTATCGCTAAAAAGTGAACATGCTGTTTGGATGAAAACATCTGTAGCATTGGATATGTCATTCATGTCTGGCACGGCTATATTAATATCTCTGAACATATTGGGCTTTAATTCACGTAATATTACTTGTTCCGGTAGAGATGAGAGCGCTCCTCGAGTTGTAATAATAATCCCTAAATCTTCTTTGACCATACTGAGTGCTGTATCGAGATGATCAACTACAAACCGTACTTTAGGTTTCATTTTAAACTCATTAAATATCGCATGTACTGGTGCCTCATATCCACCTCTTCCAAGAATTAAATTCTCACCTTCCAATTCAGGAATCTGTATGAATTCGTTCTGAACTAAAGGGTGGTTTGAATGAATAACTACAATGAACTCATCCTGCACTAATGGAATAATATCAAAGTCATGGTCTGGAGATATCGTTATTCCTACATCAACAGATCTAGTTCGTAACCATTCTTTAACTTGATCCACACTGCCTTCCGAAAGCTTGATTTCAAGACCTGGATGCTTTTCTTCCATTGTGCGTATAATTTTGGGGATAAACCTTGTACATGCTGTAGGGTAAGCTCCTATATGAACTTTTCCAATTTCTAACCCTTTCTCGGCTGCAACTAATTCATCCACTTTTTGCAATTCACCCAGGACATTTCTAAAAAGAATTAATATACGTTCTCCCACATCAGTAAAAACCACTCCCTTTCTCTTGTTTCTCACAATCAACTTTGTACCTAATTCGGATTCAACAGCTGCCACAATGCGACTTACTGCTGGTTGCGTCATATGCAATTCTTCGCCTGCTTTTGTAAAACTCCCTGTTTCCGATATCTTAACTAAGAGTTGAATTTGAGTCTCATTCCATACCATTTATGATATCTCCTTCATAACAAATATGCATTTTATAATATGTAAAATTCAATGTAACATAAAAGAAAATATTTCATCAAGAATTCACAGGAGGTATTTCGTGCATGGCAACTCGTTACAAGTTATTCTTTTTCGCACTCATACTAGCTTCTTTCAATCTTAGACCTGGGATCACTTCAATCAGCCCAGTCTTACACGGTATAACCGATGACTTAGGCATGAGTTCAACTTCAGCCAGTTTACTGACTTCAATCCCTTTATTATGTATTGGGTTGTGCTCATTATTTGCTGGGCGCTTAGCCAACCGTTATCAATCTGAAAAGATTATTGCGATCTTCATTGCTTGCATTGGTATTGCAACATTTCTAAGGTTCTTTACGAATTCTCCCATATATCTATTAATTACCGCTTTATTCATTGGTGCAGGGATCGGTATTGTAAGTCCATTAATGTCTGGATTTATCAAAAGTTACTTTCCAGATAAAGTGCCGCTTATGATCAGTATGTATTCTACATCAATGGTCGTTGGTGCATCGATTGCAATAGGGCTAACAACACCTATACAACATTGGTATAATGATTCGTGGAAAATCGGACTAGGCTTCTGGTCTATATTTGCACTCATGGCTGTCCCGCTTTGGTTTAGGGTTATCAGGCATCCCCATACGCTCAAATATAAAACAGCTCAGCAAAACAGAGCTTCCTTACCAATAAAAAATAAACAAGCGTGGTTATTAACCTCTTTTGTCGGAATTGTCATTCTTTTGTTCTATTGTTTTGCAGCTTGGCTTCCAGCAATTGTAGAAGATAAGGGATATGCTTCATCATATGCCGGTCTTACAGGTACCATTTCGATGATTGCACAGTTGCCAGCTACGCTGTTGTTACCTCTTCTCTTAAGAGCCGTTCCGAGTCGAAGATTCTGGATTACATTTTTCACACTTAGTGAAATTATAGGTTTAGCTCTTCTGAGTTTTACAAATATTACACCTGTTGTAGCAAGTATTTGTTTAGGAATTGGTGCCGGTGGTCTTGTTTCATTAACCTTATTATTACCCATTGATAAAACAAACTCCCCCATTGAGGCAAGTACGTGGTCAGCCATGACACAAGCCATTGGGTATATGATAGGTGCAGTTGGTCCTTTTATCATTGGATTACTATATGACTACACAGGCAGCTTCCTCCCCACGATGTATTTGTTAATTGGTATTGGATTCATTGTGATATTCTTAGGTTGGAAACTTACCGAACCATCTTCTAAAAATGTAGGATAAAATCATTGAAATCGTAAAATAGCTACTCCTTTTAAGTTTCGGCTATATGGAACACCAAACGAATAAAGCAGCTGATCACATAGATCGACTGTTTTTTATTCGTTTTTTATTCTAACCGCAATAACGTTTCCCATAACCTCATATATTAATCTGCGTCGAATCCATCACAAATTGGAGTGGGTGCTATATTACAGACGCTGATGTAAACTAGAACTATGTAAAACAATGAGAGGTGAGTTATGGACGAGACAATTGATCAGCTTCAGTATGATGAAAAACACTATTGTTGGGAAGGCACGATAGAGGTTCAAGCTTCAAAAGATTTATTTCAAACAGATCTGTATACCCTGAATACGTTTATTGATGAAGCAGAACAGCCTTTATGTATAACCGCTCTAAACAGTATCGATTATGTAAAAGAACATTTTGAGGAAATATATCATATCTTTTTGGAAAGTATGCTCGCATGGCAAAATAGCAATAAAATGGCTTATGAAGTCTATGATGAGGAAACACATAACTTTGATCCTATCCATTTCAGTCATAAAGAAGAAATTCATAACTACTTAGGTTCTCCGCTCCTTCAGATTCATCCTAGTTATATCAAAGACCAATTTTCATACTATTCCGTCAACTTTTTTAATCAAAATAGGCTTTCGATTGAGCATGGATTTAGCGCACTTTTTCATAAGAAAGAGTTAATTGATCTCATACCTTTCGATGCTGAGACTGGTTTACAAAATCTTATAGATCTGGAGCCAGACTGTACGCGTTGGCAGCCAAACTTCTGGATGTTGAAGCTGGAGCGCTCCGAACTTTTGTACAACGATCCCCCTACCTTTAAGAACGTTTGGCTGAACGGAACATCTACATAAAACCAACCCAACCAGTGTGTAGATAGATGAATCCTAATAACCGTGCCACCAATGTACGTCCCCAGTGCACGCCGATACGCCTTAAATAGACGGGAAGCTGATGATCGTCGGAAGAGGATTCCTACCTTGATACTGGTACAGCTATTCTAATTGCATATCGATTAACGGCATAAAATCTCTCCTTTTGATAACGTATTAGTCTACACATTCATCTGATCACGATTTCATCGATTCCTCCTAAAACCGCAATACAAATGAAACTCCGGAACTGGTTGTCCCGGAGTTCACTCCTTTTAACGATTCTAGCTACAATAGCTTTCAGTCACGTTGTGCTGCCTTGAACATTAATGCTTTAGCATAATTCCAAGTGAATTCTGGCTCCCTGGTGGTTAGGTTCCAACTGTATCGCTTCATTGAATCGTTTTTTGGCCTCTTCTTTTTTACCGAGACCCAGTAATCCAAGACCAAGCATGAACAGGCAGTGGGTTTGATTACGCTTGTTCAGATCGTCTTCAAATACCAGAAAATCAGGTAACGATACGGCAAAGTAATCAATTTTAACATCATCAAACAGATGTCTTTCTGCATAATCAATCAGCTTGTTGAAGCGACGCTTTGCTTCTTTTGAATTGTTCAGTTGATCCCACGCTAGCCCTTGATAGAATATCATCTCTGGCGGCTGATCATTATAATACATCGCACTAGCAGGTTCTTCTAACCCCTCTGAGGCAAGTTTCCAATGGACGATGGCCTCTTCTTGCTTGCCAAGTCCCTGATAGGCGAGACCCAGTTCATAGTGCACATTGTTTTCTTGTGCGCCTTCGAGCTTCCCTTCACCAAGGTTCTCAGGATAATGGAATGCCCGCTGTAGAAGTGAAATAGCATCTTGATACGATTCTCGTTTGTTCTCCTGCTTCGCAAGCTCAACTAGCGCAAGCGTATATTGTCCTGTTGTTTTCCCTTCTCCCCCTTCCCAAGGATGGAAACGTCGACCTAACAACAATGACAAGGCTTCATTATAGTTGCCCAAAGTATTCAGCAACGTAATATATTCGAGATAAAGGTCGTCACGATGTTCGACAAGATGCATATGTTTCTGAAGTTTCGTCAACCGTTCCTGTGCAGAAACGCCAGTCTTTTTATATAACTGATCTAGCTCATAAAAAACGCGGGCATCTTGTTGATCACATTCAAATGCTTGGTTAAGCGATTTCAATGAAGCATCTGCATCATTTTGTTTATTGTAATAAGCCAACGCAAGATTGCGGTGTGCTGTTGCGAATGTACTGTCAAGACGAATAGAGATTTCCCAATGATGAATGGCGTCTTCTGCTCGTTTTTTATCATAATAAAGGTTTGCTAGATAATAATGCGCTTTACTATCTGATGGATTTTGGTTAACCGTATGCAGCAATACGCTCAGATCGAACAGGCTATTCGGGAAACAATAATCCGGAGCAGCCTTCTCTCCAAGGTTACGTACTTGCCCTGCTTTATCGCTCTGTCCCAACTTGTCATAGACATAAGCCAGTGTGTAATGAACCATTGGATATGTCGATCCACCCTGTAACGAGCGTATTTCTTCTAACACATGAGCTGCTTCCTCGAAAAAGCCACTTCCTGCATAATCCCAAGCCAGATTCAAGAAGTTATGTGCATCATCTCGCATGAACTGGTGTAGCTCAGTTTGTACGGCATGAGCCTCCTCGCTTTTAGCTTTTGCTTCAAGATTCATGAATTTTTCGTATCTCGCGCCGAAATCTGCAATGTCCATCGTTAGCGTTTCATCGGCAAAAGCAATGGCCTCTTCGTGACGGCCTAATTTGCGAAGCAGTGCCGTTTTCACCAATCTTGATTTGTAGTTTCTAGCATTACGAACCAGTGAACGTTCTACCAGATCTAGCGCTTCCAGATATGCTCCCCGCTCGGATGCAATCTGGCTTAATGCATAGTAACCACTATCCTGATAAGCCGAAGACCACACTGCCTTATAAAATGCCTTGAAGGCTTCTTCATTTCGTTCTTGAAGTCGAAGCGTTAAGCCAAGTTGGTAGTAAGCTTCACTATCGTATGGATTAGGGTTGCGCCAGGTCAATGATTGGATAGCCGTACGGAAATGGGTTTCCGCCTCTTCCAGTTCTCCTCTTCGAAGCAACAGCGTACCATAAGCGACATTCAGACGGATGTCAGTACGATCTCTTCTTAAGCCTTCCTGATAGTAGTCTTCCGGTTCGAAGGTAGCATGTCGATATTGCTCCAAATGAAGTCCGGCAAGATACAATTGTTCTGTGCTTTTCAGTTCTTCTGGAAGAGGCAACGGCTTCGCGGCATCTGGAATCTGTTCAATGGATGGCTTGGCTGGTCTATAGCTGATGAGTAAGTTCTGTTCAGAATCCCTCACCGTTAAAGTTAAGTCATGCGGTTGATCTCCTTCATCCAACGTAATCACCGTTTTATAAGTCGACGTTGGAGAAAGGGTTACACTCTCCGTTACATACGTACGCTTATGCCCTTTTAATTCGACTGTTGCGCCTTCAAATACAGATGTTGCATAGGCCATGACTGTCGCAACTCGCAGCGCTTCATTCACTTCCAAATTTACTGCAGCATCGATGGAAGCGTTCTTAACAACTCCGATATTTTTGTAAGGCATGAAATACTGGGTAAACGACTTTTCTTCATACGGCTGGAGCCATGTAAAATCAGGTTGGTTGTCGGTGAATACACCAGTCATCAACTCAATGTAAGGTCCATCTTCATCCGTTAAACTTCGATCCCAAGCTTGACCGAATTCGCCATTCCCCCATGTCCATTGCTTCTTACCTGGTGAAACATGATGATTGGCTACATGCAGCAGTCCTGCCTGGACGCTATGGTCATAACCTCCCACAAAATTATAGTCAGACTTGTACGCCATGTATGAAGTAGGAACCGGTATATTTTTGTATCTAGAGATATCGACACCCTCAGAATAATCCATTTTGTAATACGTACCTGTAGCAATAGGGAATTTCGACACATCTCGTTTTCCGTGATCAAATACAGCTGTCACATCTGGAGGAAATACCGTTTGAGTATGGTCATTCACTGCTACGGCAGGATTTGCCCACCATAAGAACGTTTGCGGTTCAGACGTACGATTGTACATCTGTGCAGTAATTTCGATATAGGCTTTGCCTGGATGCAATGTGAAGCCTGTCGTCACTTTGGTACCGTACATTCGATCGATCTCACTAACCCACACCGTAGCGCTACCATCTTGGTTCTCCGTAACCGTGTGTTGTACAGCTCCAAATGTATTAGGTCGGTGATGCTGCGGCCAGTTAAACTCGATGCCTCCTGAAATCCATGGCCCAGCAAGTCCAACAAGTGCCGGTTTAATGACACGATTATAGTAAACGAAATCATAATTGTTTGTTTTATCTAATGCACGGTAGATTCGACCGCCAATTTCCGGCATGATCTCGATTCGAACATATTCATTTTCGAGAATAGCCATTGAATAGGTTTGAGATACTTTTTCATCCAGGATCTTATCAATAACCGGAAGTGGGTATACTCGTCCAGAGCTACCCTGGTATACTCGCTTCTCCAGAAACATGGGATTTTTGTCGGGTTTACCCGTTCCGTAGGTAGGGATTTCAACTTTTTCCTCCCAAACACGAACCTGATTAGATACAGCCGATGATGAATCATTTGTACTCATATGTGATCCTCCTTACTATTTATAGCTTTAATTTAATGCTATATTAGCCTATAAACAATTAACGAAAGTCGGTAGTTAATGGACTATATTCTTGTATGTAATTTTGGAAGAGCCCCAATTAATAAAGGATTATATGAATACATTCAAAATATTCTTTATAAAAAATAACAAGCCAATTTCGTGAGTAAAACCTAGCGCTTGTCCCGCTCATATCCTCCATCTGCTGCACTCTCGGAAATCTGCCGATGTGTACCTATTAGAGGCTGAGCCGCATACTCAGCCATAAAAATTTCCTCAGATTCTTCGTCGTTCAACCTTAGTTTTCATGCACGCTTCGGTATTCGGTAGGAGACAACCCGTTGCGTTTCTTGAACGTTTTACTAAACTGGTAGACGTCCGAATAGCCGCATGCTCTAGCGATATCGGAGATGGAATCACTGGTGAACCGGAGCCGGCGAACTGCATGCTCATTACGAAGCTGATTCAGATACTCCTTGGGGCTGCACCCGTACCGGGCTGCAAAAGTTCTCCGTAAATAAACAGGTGAGAATCCCGTCTGCTCAGCCAATTCGGTGATCCGTAACTCGGTAGCAAATTCTGTATCTAACTTCCCTTTGAAATCTCGTAGTGCCTCTATTATTCCGTCCTCATCACTGTGCCTTCCTCCTGCTTCAGCGGCTTCATGGATCTCTTGTATCAATCGATACCAGACTGACTTTACTCTAGCCTCTCGCACCAGATCTCCAGGCACCCATTCCCTCTCTGCTTCCCGGAATTGTTCCCCTATCCTGCTCGTACGCTCACTTTGCAGAGGCATCAGAAATGGAAGCCTCAACCGCTCAATCGGCGTAGGTTTATCCCATTCATTTTCATTTTTAATAAGCGAGGCACAATCGAACAGAATCATTGTCATACGAAGTGGATGTGCATCAGACGATTTCATGTATAGAGGCAAGCCCGGCCATAGGTATACTAATGTTCCTCCGCCAACCTCGATATCTCTCTCCTCACAACGAAACGTTCCCTTCCCACTGTAAATGTAATAAAAGGTATGCCCCGTTACCGTCTGCCTAATATCTTCCCATCCTGGCAGTGGTGGCTTGGCAAGTACCCAATGGATGTGCACTACCATATTTCCCAAAGCATAGTCCATATCATAATCCCCCTTTCTATAATAGTATCATTTTTGACAAATGATGAAGATTGTTTTTACCATTGTCGCTACCTTGGTTCGAATGCTACACTCCCAACATACAGACCATCCAAGATGTTCTATTGCAAAAATATAATGGAGATGATGATTATGATTCGAACGTTTCAGCAGCATCGACTTAGGGATTCGCAACAGCTTGATGGATTATGGGATTTCGTTTTTGACAAGGACGATGTCGGAATAACCGAAGGGTGGAATACGAATTTCCCTGCCAATCCTGATCGTGTACCTGTACCAGGTTGTTGGAATAACGAGCTCGGTAAATACGAATACGAAGGTGTGGCATGGTACCGTACCTGGGTAACCCTTGATAATCCTAGTCACCTGCGTCTACTGTTTCACGCTGTAATGGGGCATGCCGATGTCTATTGGAATGGCCAGCATTTAGGATATCACTATGGTGGATTCACTCCGTTTGACTTTACACTTCCTAACGTTACTTCCGGTGTACACGAACTCATTGTCCGCACAGACAGTACACTTGGAACGAACACGTTGCCCTATCATATTGTAGATTGGTTTCATTACGGGGGGATCATCCGTCCAGTAGAGATACAACGTTTGTCAGATGTATGGGTTGAGGGAATGCGGATTACCTATGAAATGACAGGCGATTCTAGCGCAAATGTCCGAATTTTACTTAAGCTTAATTCATTATCTGATAAACCCCTCGAAGTCCCTGTTTCACTCTATCGGAACAATGATTTTTTTCAAAATGAGAACGCTTTCTTACCAGCAAACGGAAGCACGGAACTTTTGCTGGAACAAGAATGGTCAGACATTCAACGTTGGGAACCCGAAGACCCTACCCTGTACCTATTTCGAGCAGTCGTTGGACAGGACGATCTGACTGATCGCATGGGTTTCCGCACGATAGAGACCCGTGACAAGAAGATTATACTGAATGGCAAGGAGCTATACTTACAGGGTGTTAACCGGCATGAAGAGCATCCCGAGTGGGGGTTCGCTTTTCCTAACAAATTGATGACCAAGGAACTGGATATCATCCGCCAGATGGGATGTAACACAGTACGTGGGTCACATTATCCTCAGAGTGAATACTGGATTGACCTGCTTGATGAGCAAGGCATCCTGTTCTGGAGTGAAATACCGATATGGGGTGCTGCTTTTCCCGCCAAGGAAACGGATGATCCTCTCTTCGTGGAACGCGCGTTAACCATGATGGATGAGATGATCGAACGAGATTTCCACCACCCTTCAATCCTGTTCTGGTCTGTTCATAACGAGATCGATACACGCTCTCAGCAGGCTTATGATCTATCCGTCAAAATGACTGAGCTCGTTCGGAAAAAAGATTCATCTAGACTTGTCGCTTTTGCCACGATGCACCCTATGACTGATATCTGTCTTGGACTATTCGATGTTATTGGAATTAACTATTATGGCGGATGGTATTTCGGTCATGTTGAGTTCGAAGAAATGCTCCAAGTCTTTCATGAGCGTTGCAACGAATATGGAGCTGAACATACCCCGGTGCTTATGACTGAATTCGGCGGAGCGGGAGTCTATGGAGATTCTGGCTGGGAACCACGCTTATTCAGCGAAGACTATCAGGCTGATCTACTCGGCAAGTCGCTGAAGCTCTTCCGAAGCGATCCTAAGATTAGTGGAACTTATGTGTGGCAGTTCGCTGATACGCGTG
Source organism: Paenibacillus sp. Root52 (assembly GCF_001426865.1). GTDB lineage: Bacteria > Bacillota > Bacilli > Paenibacillales > Paenibacillaceae > Paenibacillus. The sequence continues at coordinate 996,407 of NZ_LMFO01000001.1, forward strand.
GTCAACTCCTAAGCCATCAACCGCACTTTAGAGACAGGGCACGCTCCTTCAATAACAAGGGGCTGGTTAACGAATATCGAAAACCCAAACTTGCTTATCGTGTGGTTAAGGGGATTTACACCGACCATAACGATCCGTACAACTGGGGTTCTACACTGAACTAGATACCGTCATTCCAATGATATAAACATCATTAAGGATAATCAGGAGGGCGATGGGTTTATGATCAAGCACACAAAAAAGTTCAACAGGTATACTGCTGTATTCATTATCACAGTACTATTCACAACGACTTTAGCCGCGTGTAGTGGTCAACAAACCGATTTAACCAAGCAAACAGATCCAGACCAACCCTTAACCAAACTTACGTATTGGGTTGACTTGTTCCCCGATGCCGCTGCGATTATGAAAAGTTATGGAGAAGTGACGGCTTGGAAGGAAATTCAAGCAAAAACCGGCGTAGAGGTCGAATTCCAACACCCAGCGCAAGGCCAACTCGGAGAGCAATTTAACTTAATGGTTGCATCAAACAAGCTGCCTGATGTTGTTGATTATGGTTGGAATGCTTACCCTGGTGGAGCGCAGAAGGCGATCAGAGATAAGAAGCTTGTCCCTTTAAATGACTACTTGGAATATGCTCCAAACCTGAAGAAACTTCTTGAAGATAATCCTCAGTGGAGAAAAATGGCTTCTACTGACAACGGGGACATCATTGGCTTCCCTTTCATCCGTGAAGATGTCACCCAACAAGTTTTCCTTGGGCCTGCGATCCGTCAAGATTGGCTGGATAAGTTGAATCTCGACACGCCAACGACCATTGACGAATGGTATACCGTTTTGAAAGCGTTCAAAGAACAAGATCCTAACGGTAATGGCAAAGCCGACGAAATTCCAATCCTTATGCCGGCAGGCGAGCTAGCTTTTGCAGGTGCATTTGGCACCCCTAATGATTTCTTCCAGGATAATGGGACTGTCAAATACGGCCCGATTGAACCTGGCTACAAGGAATACTTGACCACCATGAATCAATGGTATAAAGAAGGTTTACTCGACAAGGATTTTGCAACCAACGATGCCAAAATGACAGACGCTAAAATCACAGGCGATCAGGTGGGATCGGCGGTGCTATTTCTCAATGGCGGAATCGGAAAATATATGGACTTAATGGCGAAGAGCCAGCCTGATTTTCAAATCGTCGGAACCCCCTACCCAACGCTAAATCCAGGGGAAAAGCCTGTATTCGGACATATGGATAATCCCGTCACGGATATCTTTGCAGCCATCACAGGTAGTAATCAAAATGTGATTGGCACTGTGAAATTCCTGGACTACCTGTACAGTGAGGAAGGCAAACGCATCATGAACTTTGGTAAAGAAGGTGAAACCTATACACTGGTGGATGGCACGCCCAAGTATACGGATGTTATTTTGAAAAATCCTGACGGACTTCCCATTTCCCAAGCCTTCCGAAAGCATATTATGGGTGCTACCTCCGGGCCATTCGTACAGGATGTACGTCACACGGAGCAGTACACTACAAAACCACAACAAAAAGAAGCAATGGCATTGTGGTCAGACACAACACAGGTCAAACGAATGCCTCCCGTTAGCATCTCTGTGGAAGACAGTAGCCGCTACTCCTCCATCATGACCGATATTAATACGTTCAAAGATGAAATGGTACTGAAATTCATCATGGGTTCAGAGTCGCTCGACAACTTTGATAACTACGTCGAGATGTTAAAAGGCTTGGGCATCGAAGAAGCGATTCAAATTCAGCAATCCGCTTTGGAAAGATACAACAATCGATAGGTATGGCTAACCATCCGGAATATGGCGGACGATCGTCTGCCCTATTTCGGGCATCCGGGAGGGATAATTTCATGCCTGAATTAAACAGTAACCCTGTGCAAACAAGCACAATACCTAATGAAAGCAAAAAAAGCATCATTAAAAAGGATCTTGTTCGCAATCGTTTTATCTATTTGATGCTTGTTCCTGTCTTGATTTATTATGCCATTTTTCATTACGGTCCAATGTATGGTCTGTTGATTGCGTTCAAGGATTACGGTATAGCAGATGGAGTATGGAACAGTCCTTGGGTTGGTCTGGCTCATTTTCAGAACTTCTTTGAAAGCCCTTACTTCTGGAGACTTCTACGTAATACATTAATGATCAGTCTGTATGAATTGCTTTTTGCCTTCCCTGCCCCAATCATTCTAGCGCTGTTACTGAATGAAATTCGTGTCATGATCTTCAAACGGGTTGTGCAGACGATTAGTTATCTCCCACACTTTATATCCATTGTGGTTGTGGGTGGTATGATGGTCGACTTTTTTGCCCGCGATGGCTTGATTAATAATTTCCTCGGCTTTTTTGGTTTAGAACCCACGGCATTCCTACAAGAGTCGGAATGGTTCCGCTCCATTTATGTATCCTCTGGAATCTGGCAAGGTATAGGATGGGGTTCCATTATCTATCTCGCTGCGATGTCTTCCATTGATCCAACGCTGTATGATGCAGCTCGTATTGATGGTGCAGGGCGCTGGAAGCAAACGCTGCATATTACGATTCCAGGTATTATGCCTACGATCGTAATTCTGTTCATTCTGAATGTAGGTGCGATGCTTGCTGTCGGAAGTGAAAAAATCATTTTGCTATACAACCCGCTCACTTACGAAACAGCTGATGTCATCTCTACCTATGTATATAGAAAAGGTATTCTTGGTGCCGATTTTGGGTATTCCGCTGCAGTAGGCCTGTTCAATTCAGTCGTCAGCTTCATTCTACTTATACTCGCCAATACCGTCAGCAAGCGAGTAAGTGAACATAGACTTTGGTGATAAGGAGGTCGTGAAGAATGCAATATAAACGTTCTCTGGGTGAAACTATATTCTCATGGTTTAATATCTCCTTTATGCTTTTGCTATGTTTTGCTACGCTATATCCCTTTATTTATATCCTCTTAGCTTCCATAAGCGACCCAACCGAAATATCCAGGTTTCGCGGGATGCTCCTCTATCCAAAGGGATTTAGCATGGATGCTTACACAGCCGTACTACAAAATCCTATGGTGCTCACAGGATATCGGAATACGCTCTTCTATGTCATAGCGGGTACAGCCATCAATCTAATTATGACCACCCTCGGCGCTTATGCTCTTTCCCGTCGTAACGTTTATTTCAGAAACCATATTATGCTCTATATTGTGATTACCATGGTGTTCAGTGGTGGACTCATTCCCTCTTTCCTTCTCATTAATAATCTAGGCATGTTAAATACACCTTGGGCTCTACTCTTGCCGGGAGCGATTAATTCATTTAATTTAATTATTATGCGAACCGCGTTTCAGACCATCCCTGCGAGCTTAGAGGAATCCGCACGCATTGATGGAGCGAATGACTGGGTCATTATGACCCGAATTATTATTCCGCTCTCGATGCCAGTTATTGCCGTCATGATTCTATGGTACGCTGTAGGGCATTGGAACTCTTATTTTAATGCTCTAATCTACTTACGTGACCGTGAACTGTTCCCACTGCAACTCGTACTCAGAGAGATCCTCATCTCTAACAGCACAGACAATATGATGACAGGTGCAGCTACCGGTGATCGGATGGATATAGGCATTACGATTAAGTACGCAACAATCATTGTATCGACGTTACCCATCTTGGTTCTTTATCCGTTTCTGCAAAAATACTTCGTACACGGAGTTATGATCGGTGCACTTAAAGAATAACAGAATAACAGAGCCTCATAGAGTTAGCAGTTAAGCAACATCATCATAAAACAAAAACAAGGGACAACCATCCGTAACGAGATGTGTTGTCCCTTTTGACATTTGATTTTGCTTTGTACCATAACGTCTGCTGTATACCGCGCTGCATGGCTATACCTATATCGCTTATTAGGCTACAGCCCGAGCGCTATGCTCTTTGCGAGTGATCGCATATATTGCTGTAACAAGTCCAAGAAGAATTAGAATTGATCCAACCCAGCCTGTGTGTTGAATGGCTGAATGATCAATCACCATGCCACCGATGTAAGTTCCTAGCGCAATACCCGCATGGGCAATACCAGAATTGGTACTGATCAACGTATCTGCTGTCTCGGGCGAAGTTTTGATGATTAGACTATTCTGCACAGGTGTAACCGTCCAGCTCAGAGCACTCCATATACTCAACAGCAGTAAGAAAGCTATTAGAGGCAACCCCACACTGACTGGAATCAGTGCCATCGTAATCATAAACGGAACTAATACAATAATGATTGCTTTGGCTGGATGTAGCCGATCGGATAACAAACCTCCAATACCTCCTCCAGCAACTGCAGCAATACCAAACATGACATAGATGAATGTCACCATCGTAGAACTAGCTCCAATCGTCGCCTGAAGGAAGGGTGTGAAATACGCATACAGCGTTAAGTGACCCGCAAGCACTAATAAGGTCGTAGCATGAATTGCCAACATTCGCGGATTCCATAGTGCAGACAATTGCTTTTTGAGCGGTACAACAGGGATCGGCTGAACACGATCCATCGCAATACTAATGGCAACAATCACTAGAGCTGTCAAAATAGCAATAAAGATAAACACTTCTCGCCATCCAGCCATATTACCTACGAATATGCCCAGCGGCACACCCAGAATGAGTGATGCACTTCCCCCCATTGTAATGATTCCAACGGCTCGCCCTTTATATTGTGGTTCCACAATACGAGCAGCAAGAGTCAGAGAAAGTACAAAGATTAATGAACCCGTTGCAGCACCAAGTGCCCTGCCTGCCATCAGCATGTAAAAGTTCACACTGAACGCGGAGATTAAATTACTCATTAGAAACACAACTAATGTGCATAAATACACCTTTTTACGTTCAAATCGGGCTGTTACATTCAACAGAATAGGTGCAGATATCGCATAAACTAATGAAAATATAGAGATCAAATATCCCGCTTTTGCGTAGCTCAGGTGTAAATCTGTTGCAATCAAATCTAGAATTCCACCCAAAATAAGTTCAACGGTTCCGACAACAAAGGCCGCAATCGCTAAAACATATACTTTTTTATTCATGTTCCGAGTCCTCCTAAAAAGTTACAACTACGATAGTAACCCATGAGAGAAAAGATTTCAATAAAAAAAACTATTCTGCAATAGAATAGTTTAGAAATGACATTGACGCCTTGATCACTTGCTTGGTTCAAGAGTTATTTCACAATCATGTTCACAGTTGTTAATTTGCAAACTGATCTTTAGTCTTCGTTAAGTCATTCATTTTTAATAAATCAGTCGGGCAAGTAACTTGGAAATCTCTTCATCCTGTAAGAGCTGATCGCCATACTTTTTCGTAATTTGCGTGAGCGCAATATCATGATAGAAATAATCTGTTAGCGCTTTAACGATCGGTTTAGAGGTCGTCTTAATTGCTTTCCATGCCTCATTCTCAATCCCTGCAAACAGCAAATACGCATGATCCACAATCAGCAACTGAGAAGGTTCGAGATGGTTTCCCTCCAGCATCGGAATTAAGGAATATCTGCGGGAAAGCGACGTCTCCAATCCACCGACCGCAAGCACTTCTACGTATACTCCCTGCTGCTCTTTTTGCTCTAATATTGGACGATACTTCTCCATCTGTTCACTCCAGGCAAGCAATAAAATAGATGAATCGGCCTCTTCAATCAGCTGCTCTATATTGGAGGCTATAGAGGTTTCGTCCTTTAACGTCCAGATGTGTTCATCCGAATACGTTCGCTTGATCTTATAACTCTTCAGCTCTTCAATGTCCTTCTCAAAATCTGCTCTGATCTTGAGAATGATCGACTGGAGATCCACAGCCAAATACAACTTTTTCTTGCCGTTCATGGTTGTGAGAACTGCCCCTTTATCAATCAAACGATTCAATACCTCATATATTTTCGCTTTAGGTACATTTGAGTGGTTCACGATAGATGTCGCATCAAGGGGTTCATTTTGAGCAAATATTGCCTCGTAGACTTGGCTTTCGTATTGGGTAAATCCGAATTTTTGTAACATGGACCGATCTCTCGCATCCTTTCTCTTAAGACAAAGTACAGCATGAATGATAGCACTTTCTCAAGTTTAGTCGTACTTTCAGTTTAGTCGCCCAACCTTCCTCTGTCCAGTTCCTGCCATGGCATTGTACCAGTAGAATCCTCATATTATGCAGGCTCATTGGTTATATTAAACACCAGGTTGCACATTTCCCTTATACCTAAGGAGCTGATCTGATTCATGGAAAGCACGAAGGAATTTGTTAAAAAAGTGAACGAGAATGCCGAGAAAGCGCGTCATAATAAAAACAATGGCAAAGGTACGCCGGGTGACAAACTGCCTAATAAGCAACACAGCACGAATAAATAAACAGGTTAGATCTACTGCACATGAAGATTCAATCCGGTTTACCATATCAAAAAAACAAAAAAGGATCTCTGTCTAGAGATCCTTTTCTAACGCATGTATTATTTATTCGCATTAATAATTTCATTAACTTCCTGTGTAATTTGGTCGCCACCAAGCTTTTTCCAATTGGCAACAAAATTTTCAAACTCATCGATAGGCAGATTACCATAAATAATCTTCAAGAACGTTTCTGCTCTTAATTTATCCAAGGTTGCCTGTTTCGTGTTCATCGTTCTTGTCGGTGCGTAAATGAACTCATTCATGACAATCAGATCGTTGTCACGATAATGTTTAATGACTGCCTGGGAGCTCTCTGGACCAAAGATTCGTTCCATATGCCATTTATCCAGATTGCCGTTACGGTAATCCATAATATCATCATAGAAGAGTTTGGCTTCCAGCTCTAATCCGGATGTATCGCCTGATTTTAGCGCTTGCGCTACTTCATCTTGAGCTTTTACATTTTTGTTCGCCGGAAGATTAGATACCGTTGCATTATGGAAACCAAGTCCGGTTAGACCATTCAGGTATTTTTCACGCTCGGTCTTGGCAGACTCGCCAAACATCTTCTCTGCTTGGAAATTCAACAGCTTAACGACTGCCTCAGGATGCTCATATCCTTTGCGGACAGCAAAGATTCCACCAAGACTCAGGTGATTTTGTGTCTTTGCAGGTTCTGTATCAATGGATTGCACTGGATACGGCAGCCAATCTACGTTCTTATCCTTCTTGATCATACTGCTGACCTGGAACGGAGCCCATTGAGGCAGGAAGAACATGCCTGACTTGCCTGCGTTCACATCCTCCATCATCTTCGCAAAATCCTTAACCCCGAATTCAGGGTCAATGACACCTTTCTGATATAGATTTTGCAGCTCTCGCAATCCTTCTTTCACTTCAGGTTGAATGGTTCCATTCACGACTTGACCTGAAGCATCCTTAATCCACGTTTCCAGATATCCATGGTAACCCAGCAAGAACGCGTTAATCGGTAAATCCTTGTTCAATGCGATCCCGAAAGTATCGTCCTTTCCATTGCCATCCGGATCTTCAAACGTAAATGCCTCTGCAATCTTAATGACATCTTGCATCGATTTTGGGGCTTCCAACCCTACGTTTTTGAGCCAGTCTTGACGAATCCAAATCATGTCGGAAGAATCAAGTGAACCCGGGAAACTGACCATGGCGTATATTTTGCCATCTTTGGTTACCGGCTTTAATCCCGCTCCATCCTCAGCGGACATAAATTCTTTTACTAGATCTGATGCATATTTATCATACACCTCTGTGAGATCCTCAATCATACCTGCTTCATACAATTGCTCGAATTGCACAGCACTAACTTTCAACACATCGGGTAAATCACCACTAGCGAGCGTAACGTTCATTTTATCATTGTAGTTAGCATCAGGAACAATCCATTCGTACGATACGTCAATGCCTAGTTCATCCATGTAGCCTCTCGTCCAGATGTTCTTGGCATGTGTATCTCCAGAAGCTAATGATTCTTTGCCTGTCTCATTCATGGTAGAGGTGAGCTTAATCGGTGGATCATATTTGGTAAGCGGCCCTCCAGCATCTTGCTGATTACTTGGCTTGGCCTCCTCCTCCCCGCTACCTGCGCCCGATGAGCACGCAGCGAGTGTTGCCGCCAAAACCATGGATAAAGTAAGTAATGAGAATCTTTTAAATGACACTTTCATGCGAATCCCCCTTTTTCTCCTCCGTGAGGTATATGTTCATTTTATTAAGAAAGCGCTACCACTTCGAGTGGACGCCGTTTACATCTGGTATCTTTAATTGACCACTTGATAGGGATACACTAGTTTTTTTGGTCTCGAAACTCCTGAGGCGTACAACCCGTAGCTTTTTTGAAGAACCGGTAGAAATAATGCTGATCACTGAAGCCCACTTTGGCGGATATTTCATGCATTTTACACGCAGAACCTAGCAGCAATTCCTTACTAAGCTCAATTCGCCGTTCATGGATATAGTCCGATATCCCATTACCTGTAACCCGTTTGTACCACCGCGATAGATAGGAAGGATTCAATGAAACTTCTTGAGCGATTCGAGTCAGGGAGAGATCGTCTGCTAGATGATGCTTGATATATAGATGAATGGTCGTTAGAATCTGAGACTGATCATGTAGACGTGTATTGCTCCTTTTGGAAATAATCCATTCAAATGCCGATCGATAGAAGATAACTAATTCGTGCCACGGCGTTTGGATATCAAAATGCAACATTTGAGTCAACTCCATTTCCTCCATCGCGGATTCATACAATCCTATCTCTTGTAGCACTTCGATTAATGCATTCGCTGCTCCGGTATAAATCTTCATGCGGAAGAACGGATCTTGTAGTCCCTCGATGGATACCTCCGTCCACTTCTCGAACGAATCCATCCACTCCTGCTCCCCTGCTACAATCCGAGCTTTGATCTGATCCATGTGCAATGCTGCAACTGCCTGACGGTTTACGACATTGGGTGTGTAATTAAGTGCATGCTGCACCTGCACACGTAATAATTTTTCCATACCAAGTCCAGGGCCTGCATGCACCGACAAGCGCAATTGAGCGATCGCCGTATTCAGTTCCATCCAGTCCACCACCTGATCACTGACCATAATGGATACCGACAGATTCAGGCAATCCGCACAAGATTGTTGCACAGATTCCAGGGTTCCATATACGAAACGGAGCGTCTGCTCTCGTTTCTCTTGCTGGTTGGTCGCAAAGTGTGCATCCTGAGCGGATGGCTGAATGATGCAGGCAATCACTTGTAGATCGAGATCAACCGACTTCACAATCGTTTTGTCCTGGAGCAACTCCTCTGCGACGTTAGCCACTGCATAACGAATCAGGCTCCGATCCGCATGAGATTGATAAGTGTTCCACTCTTCAACACGTATAATGATAGGAATAACAGGCTCTTCAGATCGGAAATGAAGCTGCACGGCATCCAATTCTTCTTGAAGCGAAGCCAGTTCGTACCTTTCCGTTCGTTTCATGACATCAAGTAACAGTTGGCGTTGCAGTTGAGGTAAAGCTCTAGGCAACTTACTGCGGAACCAAGCATTCTGGTAGCGAAAGTCATTTTCTTCTGCAAGTTGCTGCAAAGCCCGGTCTACAGCAGCACGAATATGACTCATACCTTCCGTTTTCAGTAGGTAATCTACCACACAAGGATTACGAATGGCTTGGTGCGCATAATCAAATTCATTGTGACCTGTGAGCAGTAACACCTTGCATCTCGGCCAGCGATCTACAATTTTATCGATAAGCTCCATGCCATCCATACCAGGCATGCAAATGTCACTCAGCACAAGATCAATTTTGACCGAATTCAACCATTCGATTGCTTCATAAGCTGAATAGGCCTTAATGATCTCCATATCATGAATATTTGTTTTCTGAAAGAATGCATATAATCCATCCAAAATAACAGGTTCATCATCCACAATAAGCATCCGCTGCATATGTTCATTCACCTCTCCACGGCAGATTTATAATGATGCATAGACCACCCAAACGACTGCGCTCGGCAACGAGGCCATAGTCTGCACCAAACTTAATTTGTAATCGTTGATGCACGTTAATCAGACCCGTAATCTCTTCATGTTCATAGCGTAGAACGGATTCTTGAAAAGTGCTCTCTAGGGAATGTTGCAGATCGTGCAGAGCGCCATCGGTCAACTGATCCCCATCGTCTTCAATTCGGATAGCAAGCCTGTCCTGCTCGGAATGATATGATAACTTCAGTAATCCCCCGCGGCTGCGCTTGGATAGCGCATACTCAAAAGCATTTTCTACAATTGGCTGGATAATCACCCGCGGAATTGCAATCGCATTGTAAGCTGCATTCATAGGTTCCACCTCTAACTGTATCCTTGAACCGAATCGGATCTGTTGAATAGATGCATAGATCATCGCATGTTCAATCTCAGCACCCAGAGAAACCTCGGATTGCGAATCTCGTGTCATATATCTGAAATACTGGCCTAGATAGTCGGTGAATTCCTGAATTAATTCGACATGTTCAACCTCTGCCATCTGTTTAATACTAAACAGGCTGTTATACAGAAAGTGGGGCTGAATCTGTGATTGAAGATGCTTCAACTCAGCCTCACTGGTTCGAATACGAGCAACATAATTCTCTTCAATCAGTACATGTAAGCGTTCTATCATGTGATTGAAGCGAGAGTACAAATAACCAAATTCATCCCCTCTAGAATGCGGAATCCGCGTCAGGGTATGCCCCTGCTCTGTCATTCGAAACCCTTTCACTAGTGCAGATAGCGGCTTGTGAATCGATCGATAAATGGAAAATGAGAAAATCATTATGATGACAATGGAAATAAGGGTTGAGATCCACAACCATAACTTATATTGTTCCAGCGGTGCTTCAAGCACATCTTCAGCAATGCTGGACGTTAGGGTGAACGAATGATCTGCGTCATATAGAGCATAATGCAAGAATTCGTCTGAATGATATCTCGTAATCTGCGATGATTCAGAGGTAGGCTCTATCTGTGATGGTCGTTTCTGAACGGATGCAGCTTGGTCGGAAGAGGAAATCACAACCTGCTGCTTATCTCCAAAACTCAGAGTGATATCACTGCCACCCGTTTCAGAAAGCTGCTGCAATCTCTGCTTCAGTTCTCCAGACGATAAACGAATGCCTAATATGAAATTGGGAGCTTCCTCATAGTTCATGTTGTATGGATTGCTTTTGAGAAAAAAAAGATCGCTGCCCGAATAGGACAACTCCCCATTCAGGTTACCCATCGTTGTCAGCAGGTTCTGCCATTCCTGATCCTCTACATTTCGAATACCATCAACCGCGCTTACACGCTTGTGTAAGGTGGGTACATAATAGACAACATCGCTTATGTATGGGCTTGTCACCATAATCTGACTGAGCTTCTGATGAATGTCGTTCAAACTAGACGTTACTTCATACCTGCTCATAATGGCTGCACGGGTGCTTAGTGTAGACATCAATTCATCAAATGAAAATTCATTGACTAAGCCACTCATGCGTTCTAACTCAAACTGTAAGTGATTGTGGTAAAAATGTAACTTGGATTCATGAGCACGTTCCACTTCTGATTGCATCTGAGTAGAGCTGTAATGTGTAATCATGATGCTCATTCCGTACAACGGAAGAATAACAAGCACAAATGCCACGATAAGTTTGACAACAATGGATTGGTTTTTCCATCTGCCACTGAAGATTCGCATGTTTCTCCTCTCCTTTCCTCCAAGGAAAAAAAGGAGCCGACAATCGGCTCCTCCACATCAGTGTTCCTCTTCACAAATCTTATCCCTTCACACTTCCAACAACAAGCCCATGAACAAAATATCTCTGCAGAAAAGGGTACACAAGCAAGATGGGAATGACAGACAAGAAGATCTGTGATGCTTGTGTTGTTCTATCCGATACTTGACTGAGCAAGGTTGCATCTTCCAAAGTCATCATCTCACTCTGTATCATGGTCACTTGCTGCAGCATAGATTGTAGATAGGTAGCTAATGGGTAATGTTCCGGGCTCTTCATATAGATCATGCCATCAAACCATGCATTCCAGTGGCCGACCATCGCGAACAACGTAATGGTTGCAATGCTTGGCAGTGAAATGGGCAGATAGATACTCCATAGCGTTCGTGCATGTCCCGCTCCATCCATCCATGAGGCTTCTTCCAATTCCTTCGGCAAACCTCTGAAGAAATTCAGCATTAGCAGTACATTAAAGATCGGTACCGCTCCTGGCAAAATTAATGCCCAGATGGAATCGAGCAACCCGGCTTCCTTCACTACGAGATACCCTGGGATAAGCCCTCCACTGAATAACATCGTGAAGACAAAAATCCATGCATATGCTGTTCTTGCTCTGAATTTAGTTGCTTCCTTAGAGAGTGGATAAGCTACCAGAATCGTAAAGATTAGGTTGACAGAAACACCCAACACGACGCGAAGTAGACTTGTACCGAAGGAATTAAGAAATTGTTGATTTTCCAAAATGTATTTATACGATGATAGCGTGAAATCCACGGGCCAGAAGGTCACACTGCCTGCTTTTACCGCATCGCTAGAGCTAAACGAAATAGCTAGTATATTCACGATCGGAAATAGACATAGCAAGGCAAGAATCGTAAGAATGACGTAATTGAATCCCAGAAACCAGCGATAAGCTCTCGATGCATGATGCATGTTCTTGCCTCCTTTCTAGAAAATCCGATAATTAGCTAAGCGGTAAGCCAAGAAATAACCAAGCCCGATAAAAATGAAAGATACAACGGATTTAATGAGTCCTAATGCGGTGGAAACTGAATATTGCGCATCTTGTAAGCCGATTCGATAGATCATCGTATCCAGGATATCCCCTGATTCATAAACTAGTGGATTGTACAGGTTGAACACTTGGTCGAAACCACCATTAAGCACGTTGCCAAGACTAAGGGTGACCATCAAGATTACAATTGGACGAATCCCGGGCAGCGTGATATGCCATGTCTGTTTCCAGCGCCCAGCGCCATCCATAACAGAAGCCTCATAGAGCGACTTATCTATATTGGTGAGTGCTGCTAAATAGATAATTGTACCAAACCCGAATTCTTTCCACTGATCCGTGATGACGAGTATGTAGGGAAACCATTCGTTGCTGGCCAAGAATTGGATCGGTTCTACACCGATCGCTCGCAGTAACATGTTTACGATACCACTGCTGGGTGACAGCACATCAACAATGATTCCCGCTAAGATAACCCACGAAAAAAAGTGAGGCATGTAGATCACCGTTTGAATTGTTCGTTTGAAGCCCGTTTTCCGTACTTCATTCAGTAATAAAGCAACCAGGACGGGAATGACAAGACCAGACACAATCTTCATCACTGAAATAAATACCGTGTTCCATACCACTTGACTGAAACCTGGCAGATCAAATAAATATCTGAAATTGTCCAGTCCAACCCAACTCGTGTTTTTGAAGCCACCGATCGGCGAGAAGTTTTGGAATGCAATGGACAGGCCTGCCATTGGAATGTAACCGAATACAATAATAATGATCAGACCCGGTAGAATCATAAGATGAAGCGGAATGTTTCGTATAAATTGTCTGTAGTTGGAACGCATATGCTGTCTCCTCCTTCAGTTTAATTATAGGAGTAGGCAGAATTGGGCCATAGTGTAGGCTATTGACTTTAGGTATCTTTTGTTGACTCATCAATTACAAATAAAAAATACCCCCATCCGTAGAAAATAACCTGTTTTCTACACGATGGAGGTATGATTTACCGTTGAATCGCTTTACTTTTTAGCTGTTTATACGAGCTTCATAACTAATACGTTCACTGAATTCGCCGGTAAACGAAGTATGGCTGTCTCTCCCTGTAGATTCACCTTCTGTTCGACCGGGATGACCTTCTCATCATTCTTTTGGTTAACATTCGGGATGTGAACTAAACTCTCGTCCCCACTGACTGTAATCCATGTTGCCTCTGATGTTACTTGCAGGTGTTCGAGCTGAAGCTGCGTTGCTTTCTCTACAGGATCAGCATTAACCATTTTCACATACACATGCTTATCATCTCTCGTAACGGAGTGGAACACCTCGCGATTGTACGCCTCTAACTTGTAGTAGAGCTTCTTACTTGATGTATGTCCGTCTGTATAGGAGCAGAGGAGTCGATCTCCAGTATTACCGCCATAATTGACTGTGATTGTATACAATGTATCATCCGTTAGTGGTTCATAGTTCGCAGCTCTGAGATTGCCCGCTGCCGAGCTAGAAGAATAATCGCCCAGCGTGTATCCTTCAATACCTTGTTTGTACACTTTAACTCCGGTTGCATGCCCGTCATACGCAATAGCATACTCTGTGACATCTTTGTTCTCAGGTGTGATATCGGTTAGACCTACACCAACATAGAAACCATCATCACCCGATACCCGCCGAGCCTGCACCTGTACTTGGTAATTGGTCCATTCCTCATCAAGCAAATAAATTCCGTTTAGGCCGCTTTCCTGCGCCTCTAATCGTAATCCGTTACCTGGTTCCAGCGTATATCCTACCGAACCAGGAATAAGTGACCATATTTCGCTAAGCTCGTTCTGTTCTCTAAAGTCCTCTTCAAGCAGAACGCTGCCATCTTGATTGGAAGTGACTTTAATGCTCTTAACTACGATATCAGCATTACCCGTCGCAATCTCAATTCCTCCACGCGGGATCAGCTCTAGCTGTTTGCCTTTGTTGTACGTTCTGAATGAAGTACCCAGCACTTCTTTTCCTACATGCTTCGCAAAGAGCTGCTGCACATAATAATTGGGTGTGAACCATACCGTCTCGTCATCAAACCAAATGCAGTCCGGTGTCCAGCGATAGGTTCCATCGGTTAACACTTTATTAAATAACGGCGCATAGGCTGCCAAGCGCACGACATCCGCATTATTTTCGAATCCGGTCATCACTGCAGCTTCAGCAACAGCGCCAGCAAGTGTATTTTTATCTGTCGATGCATATTCACCTACAAACACCTTGGACGTCTGTTTCCAGTCGATACTACCATCCGCATGGTAAGCTCGATCATAGTAATTATAGCGATCCGCATTGTTCAGCAAATATTCATTCGAACGATAGTAGTGCTCATCTGCAATCGTATCCATGTAATCCTGCTGATGTTCATACCAATTCACTGTCTCTGTAATTACTTCCGAACCATCTGCAAATGCAACCTGTGCCGACCCGGTGAGATTACCACTTAGGAATTTCCATCCCTCCTGATACGCATCATCATCCGCCTGAGCACCAACCGTTGAAATGATATGCAGCTCATGTTCCGGATAGTGAAGCTTCATGTACGCATCAATGGATGTTTTGAACACTTCAAAGTTAGCAAAAAACTCGGTTCCCCAGTTCTCATTACCTACCCCCAGGTAACGAAGATCGAAAGGCTCAGGATGTCCCATCTGCGCACGTAGCGAAGCCCATTCATTATTCTCCATATCAACACTTAGCGCAAAATCAATAAGATCCGTAAAGTTCTTGATATAATATTCCCGCAGCGCACCACCGGCTGGATGAGCATAATCCGAACGCGCCTGACAAAGGACACCACAAGCCATTACCGGCACTGGCAAAGCATTTAAGTCCTCCGCCAGTTGGAAATATTCCATATAACCGAGACCCATAGTCATCATATATCCCCAGACATTGTAGTTCTCTTTGCGAAGCTCAACCTCACCTACGGAGTCCTTCCAATCATAGACATTCTCCCATATAAATGAGCCTTCTGAGATACAGCCTCCCGGAAACCGTAGAAATGTCGGATGCAGATCTACAAGCGCCTGAATGAGATCTTTCCGAAGCCGGTAGTTTGGATTCCCCTTATAGTTCGCATGTGCAGAACTGGAATCACCTTGTTCGTTCGGTGCTGCTCCCCATACATCCTGCGGCATTAATGACACCATATCGATGGAGATTTCACCCGCAAAGCTCAGTACCAATTGTCCCATTGCAGTTGCCGTTCCGGTTAATACGAGGTTGGCTGAAGCCTGTTGCGTACTTACACCATACTTCTTCCAAGTGCCTCCCCCATCTACATGCAAAACGACGGGTTCACTGATGGAATATTGATTCGCATCCTGCAACTGCACGGTTATCGTACCTGGAGCATCCGCTTTGGCCCATATTGTGAAGTTATAATGCTCCCCTTGTTGGATCGACATTGCGCAATGCTGATTGGAGTCTGAGAAACCACGGTTACGAATGGTTGCACCATCTTGGACAGTCACATAGTAAGCATTCGTCTCCGGATCATCTACTCCAAAGTGCTCATTCAATCCACCCGTCTGCTGTACAATCATGCGATCTGTGTCCCCGGACCAAGCAAACAAAGGCTCACGATTCCGCCCCGTCGAACAACCACACTCTCCTGATGCATGTGAGTACGTATCGAAGGCAAACGATTCAAACGAACGATTCTGCACCAGTTCTGCGTAAATGCCCCCATCGGCAGCATTGTTGATGTCCTCGTAGAACAAACCATACATCACTTCACTGATATCAGCGACCTTCTGATCCCCATGAATGGTGATGGAATATGGAGGTAAATGTTCAGGCAATACGGAAACATCATAATGCTTGCTGATTGTACTGCTGCCCTTCGTTAACAAAGCGCTTAAACGGACTTCTTGCGGCGAAGTAACCGTCTGGATCTTCCCATCATGCGATAGAAACTCAGGCTGGTTAGACTGCCATTGTACATCCACCTTGCCACCCAGTAGATTCAAGGGCAATGAAATATCCTTCGTAATAATTCTGGTCGGGAACGAAAGATATTTATCCCCTGCGAGCTTGATAATCTCCTCATCTGTCAGTGACTCACACATCACCTCAATCACTTCATCCATGGTTAAGCCTGCGCGATATATACGCAGATCGGAGAGCGAGCCAGCAAAGTCAACATCTGCCGCATATTGAGAACGTCCGATATAGTTCTGGCTGTAGTTGGAAATATCGCTGAAGCTATCAAACCATTTACGCAGCTTCGCATAATTCCCACTAGAAGTTTGGCTAATGGAGCCATCCGCAACCTTCTCCCCATTCACATAAACGATTGGCCCCGCACTACTCTGCTTGCCATTGTCTGTTCCCGAGATAGATAATGCAATATGCATCCATTCCCCACTGACGAAGCCACGACCTGGATCGGCCACGAGATCGTCAGCCGCATACAGAGAGCTTCGTAACTGACGTGTTAGAAATACATATGGGCCTTGCTCGCCTTTACCAAAATCAAAAATTCGTTCCCACACGTTGGCACCCTTGCCGAAGTTAACCCATGTTGAAACCGTCAACCCTGTGTTATCGCTTACATCTTGGAGTAGATTGGAAGGTAGCTGAAGATAAGAAGATCCGTTGGCTCCACCTGCAAACGTAGCAGCAGTTCTGCCTTGAACGGTAGAAATGTTAGGCTTCTGATCTCCTAAAGCTACTCCATCATGACCATTGCCCGAGGCGTCCTGACCTATGTTCGTCGGTTCATCAAACGTATAATGTGCGATCATCTGATTCTTAAATGTACTCATGGTAATCCTCCTATGTAACCGAAATTTAATTCATATAAATATAAAATAGTTGATAAACATTTAAACAATACACATACACGTTATACTACCTAGTTGTAACCCATTTTTCAATAATAAAATGAAAATATATCGCATTCAGCGAAGGATTGAACGATTAACAGGATTAAATTCTTGATGGACATTCAAACAATATGTCATAAACATTATAGTTTACAAATATATGAATTGATTGATACTATAACAAATGAAAGCGGTTAATTTTAAATTTTATCAAGGAGGTGTGGCTGAAGTATTCGGCAATAAGGTAATGAACAAATAAACTATCATTCGGCGTTTGATGAAAGGGGAATTTTATGAAGCGTTATATGGCTATCGCACTTAGTGCTGCTCTACTCACTTCACCAAGTTTATTGCCAGGCTCAGCTATGGCGAACAGCTCTACCTCAGACGTGATCCAACCACAATTGACTACTCAATCTACGCTTAACTCGATACCTGGATTTACGGATGTTTCTGTTCATGATCCTTCCGTCATTAAGGTTGGCGATACCTATTACGTATTCGGTTCACACTTACAAGTCGCTAAATCCAAAGATCTTATGAACTGGGAGGCCGTAGCATCAGGCGTTACGGATAATAATCCAGTCGTTCCTAATGTGACGAAGGAGTTTGGAGAAGCCCTAGCATGGGCGCAGACGGATACACTATGGGCGGCCGATGTTATTCAATTGGCTGACGGCAAATTTTATATGTACTACAATGCGTGCAAAGGCGACTCTCCTCGTTCCGCACTAGGCGTTGCTGTCGCTGATAACATTGAAGGACCTTATAAGGATCAGGGGATTGTGCTGAAATCGGGTATGTGGGATCAGATTAGCGAGGATGGTACCATATATGATGCAACGAAGCATCCCAACGTTGTTGACCCCGATGTGTTTTTTGATAAAGACGGCAAGTTATGGATGGTGTATGGCTCATATTCCGGAGGAATTTTCATTCTGGAGATGGACGAAACGACGGGTAAACCTCTGCCGAATCAAGGTTACGGCAAAAAACTGACGGGTGGTAATCACAGCCGCATTGAAGCACCTTATATGCAATATAGCCCTGAGACGGACTATTATTATCTATTCCTCTCCTATGGTGGACTTGACGCTGTTGGAGGATACAACATTCGGGTAGCTCGCTCGAAGACACCAGACGGTCCATTTTACGATGCTGCGGGGAACGATATGATTCAAGTCAAGGCAGACAAGGACAAACCTCTCTTCGATGACGCATCTATTGAGCCATTCGGCGTTAAGCTGATGGGTAATTACCTGTTCCAAAGACAGATCGGTGATCCGGGTACAGGTCAGGGAATTGGTTACGTATCACCTGGTCACAACTCTGCCTATGTTGACCCTGAGAGTGGCAAGCACTTCTTGATCTTCCATTCTCGCTTCCCAGGACGCGGGGAACAGCATGAAGTCCGTGTACATGAAATGCACATGAATGCCGATGGATGGCCAACAGTGTCTCCGTATCGTTATGCCGGATTGGACGAAGCTTCTAATGTCATTCCAAGTCATTCGGTGGCTGGTCAGTATAAATGGATTAATCATGGAAAAGATATCTCATCTGCTATCAAAACTTCTCAAAATGTTGTCTTTTCTCCTAATGGTCAGATCAGTGGTGCAGTTACTGGCACATGGAGCGTTCCAGATGATCATCGGAATCAGATCAACATCACCGCAGACGGTGTAACTTACAAAGGCGTACTTACCTATGAGTGGGAACCGAATCTTCAGCGCGAGGTTCTAACCTTCAGTGCCCTTTCTTCTTCGGGTATTGCGATCTGGGGAAGTCAAGAAGTTGACCTTACGGATCGAGCCGTTATTGATGCGGTTAAAAAGGATTTGAATATTGGTGACACCAAAAATATATTCTTCAATGTATCCCTTCCCACATCAGGTGCACGGGATAGTAAGATCACATGGAGTTCGTCCAATGTGGCTGTGATCTCCAATACCGGGGTTGTGAATCGCCCCCGCGCAGGCAAAGGCGATGCCAAAGTAACGTTAACTGCTAATATCAGAAAAGGGGTCGCATCTACTACCCAAAAGTTTAACATCACCGTACCCGAGCAAGCGAAAGGACCTTTACTGGGTGAATACAGATTTGATGGTAACAAGCTCGCCAAAATTGCACAGGATTCCAGCAAAAATGGATATCATGGACAAGCCTTTCACGTAGAGAGTTCAGTCGTAGGTAACAAGAAAAACCTCGCTGCTGCTTTTAACGGACAAGACAGCTCGGTTGAACTACCTGGACTTATCACAGATACGACAGACTTCACATTCAGCAGCTGGGTCTACTGGGATGGTGGTAACCCATGGCAACGGATTTTCGATTTCGGTAATGGCTTGACGCGTCATATGTTCCTAACGCCTTCTCAACATAACGGAGCATTACAATTCACCATTCATAATGAGGGTAAGGATCAAAGTCTGATCGCATCCCAAGCGTTGCCGACTAACCAATGGGTTCACGTTGCTGTTACACTCCAGGGTGACACTGGAACGCTCTATGTGGATGGGCAATCTGTAGCGAGTGGTACCGACATCACCTATAACCCCAAAGATTTACAAGTTACTGAGGCATACTTAGCCAAGAGCCGGTATACTGCCGATCCGTATTTCAAGGGTAAGATGGATCAGGTCAACATTTATAATAAAGCACTGACTGCGAAAGAGGTCCAACGCTTAGCTGGTGAGCGGCCAGAATAATTGAACCGGTAATTTCAATAAATAGAAAGAGACCTCATTCAATGGTTAGGTACATGAATGTGGTCTCTTTTATTGTCCTGAATAGAGAACAACTGTAGCCTATTTAATGTAAGAGCTACAGTTGTTCTTGTTCCTGCTTTTGTTCTTATTGCATGGTTGTAGAGTAATCATGCGTCAGTCTTTCTTTTCTAACCGTATGATTTAGTACTCACACAAGTGTAGCATACGTATCACGAGCTAGTCTTGTTGCCTCAACCATGTTTTGCAACGATGCAACGGTTTCGTCATAACCACGTGTTTTGAGTCCGCAATCTGGGTTAATCCAGAACAATTGTGCCGGTAACACACGCAAAGCCCGCTGAATCATATCCGTCATTTCCTTCACACTAGGTACACGTGGACTATGAATATCATATACGCCGAGTCCAATGCCAAGCTTGTATGTGTTCAGCTCAAAGCTATGAATTAATTCACCATGACTCCGTGAGGTTTCAATCGAAATGACATCTGCATCCATTGCTTCAATCGAACCAATCATGTCATGGAATTCGCAATAACACATATGCGTGTGAATTTGTGTCGTTTCCTGCACCGTGCAAGTCGTAATTTTGAATGCCTTCACGGCCCAAGCAAGATACGCCTCCTGCTCATTTACCTTAAGTGGCAACCCTTCACGAACAGCAGGTTCATCCACCTGAATCATGCCGATTCCTGCTTCTTCCAGTGCCTCGACTTCTTGTCTGAGGGCATAAGCCAGCTGGTATGCAATATGTTCTCGCGGGATATCGTCACGGACAAATGACCAGTTCATGATGGTAATCGGGCCAGTCAACATGCCTTTCACCGGCTTCTTCGTCTGAGATTGAGCATATACCGTCTCTTCCACCGTCATGTTTCCGTCAAATGCCACATCTCCGAAGATGACAGGTGGCTTCACACAGCGTGATCCATATGATTGCACCCAACCATTCTGCGTGAAGGCGAACCCAGCCAGCTTCTCACCGAAGAATTCAACCATATCCGTGCGCTCGAATTCCCCATGCACCAGCACGTCTAAACCAATCTCTTCCTGAAGCCCGATCCAAGTATCGATATGTTGATGAATAAAATCCGTGTAACGCTCCTGGTTCCACTCCCCTTTGCGCCAGCTCTGACGCGCTTTCCGAACTTCAGCAGATTGAGGGAAACTTCCAATCGTTGTGGTTGGTAGCAAAGGTAGCTGCCATTTATCCTGTTGTGCTAGATGTCTCTTGGCAAATGGCACAGAACGTACCGGCTCTTGTACCCGAAGCTCCTCCACCGCTTGCTGAACATCACTACGATTGCGCTCATTGGACTGATGAAGAGCCAGAATCGCACGTGCACTCGTATCCAGTTGTGTAGCAATAGCTCCAATGCCTGACGTTAGCGCTTGGGTTAAGAGAACCAGTTCATCTAGCTTTTCATCCGCAAATGCCAATGCATTTTTCAGTTCAGACGTAAGCTTAGTTTCACGATCTGTTGTTACCGGAACATGCAGTAGACTGCACGAGGATTGGATGATGAGGCGATCAGGTGATACAATGGCAGACAGTTCATTCAGAAGATCCAGGTTTTCTTGTAGAGAAGATCTCCAGATCCCACGACCATCGATAATACCAGCTCCCAGTACCTTGTCCTGAGGAAAAGCAAACGATTGGAGCGATTGTTGGTTCCCAGGCCGTCCATGTACAAAATCGAGTCCAATACCTTGAACAGGCAATGCCACAATATCTTGATAACGCTCCACAGCTTCAAAATACGTCTGTAACATAATGTTGATTGCAGGTGCTGATGCATGTAATGTTTCATAGATGGTTCTCAGGTGTTGCAGATCTTCATCGCTCACTTGCGTAACAAGGATTGGTTCATCAATCTGTACCCACTGCACACCTTCCTGCTGCAATTCTTGAAGAATTTGAACATACAGAGGTAAGAGTCGATTAAGCCACGTCCCCGTCTCAGAGGCACTATACCCTTTTGATAACTTCACGAACGTAAGTGGACCAACTAGAACAGGTTTCCCCTCAATCCCTAATTTCTCCTTCGCCTCTTGGTACGCCACCAAAGGTTTATTCTCCGTAAGTACGGGTGTGAGGCCCGACAATTCCGGTACGATGTAATGATAATTGGTGTTGAACCATTTCGTCATCTCGCTGGCAGCGGCATCCTTCGTTCCACGCGCAATCCCATAATACACAGACAAAGGTACTTTGCCACCCTCATATGCAAAGCGCTCAGGGATCAAACCAAACATCGTAGCTGTATCCAATATATGATCATAATAGCTGAAGTCGTTGACTGGAATATAATCAATGCCTTTTGCTTGCTGTTTACGCAAATGATTCAAACGGATCTCTTGGAGCTGGCTTTCAAAAGCTTCGTTGTCAATTTTGCCTGCCCAATATGCTTCCAATGCTTTCTTCCATTCACGATCTGCTCCAATACGCGGATATCCAAGAACACTACTTTTCACCATATGATATTTCCCCTCTGCACTTCTATTTGTTATATCAAAAGTTATCACAGAAAGGCTTGCGCCATGTAATTCCATAAAATTATACCCAGCTATAGCTTAAGGCTATAACTAAGCGCGTTTTTCAATTTAGATTAATTACGCTAATATTGAGGATGTCTCGGAAAGGGAAACATGAATTAAGATAGAATTAAGACTGTGTTTTTATATACATAAGCTTGGGCAGTTATACTGAGGAAAATACAACAAGAGAGTATGTGATTACATGAAAAAATGGGGAAAACGATTACGAATTACAGCCATTGCGGGACTTGCGTTCATTCTGGTGCTACTGGGATCAGGCGTAGTATATCAGCAGGTAGGAAAAAGGAATGATTTAAATAATTTCACACCCCCTGGCAAGCTTTACAAAGTACATGGAGAAAATATGCACCTCTATGCAGGTGGTCAAGGTGATGTAACAGTTGTCATGGCATCTGGTTGGGGCACAGCTAATCCCTATGTAGATTATTATCCACTATATGATAAATTAGCTCCCTATACCAAGTTCGCGGTGTATGACCGCTTCGGTTATGGTTATAGCGATGTAACCGACAAAAAGCGAGACGTGGATACCATTGCGGAGGAATTACATGAGTTATTAACGACATCTGGACAACAACCACCTTATATACTCGTCGGGCACTCCCTTGGGTCGCTTGAAACGCTGCGATATGCTCAGAAGTACCCGAATGAAGTAAAAGGCATTGTGATGATCGATGGGGGTAGTCCGGAGTATTACGCTAAAGACGAAGATAATTTTGCCGATGTGATTGGTGGCTTTATGAATCAATTCCGTATTCAAACGGGGCTGTTCCGATTGTCTTTACAATCCGAACCTGTCTTGGAAGCAAGCCGCGCTAATCGTAACAACCTGAAATTTGTACCTGATGAGTTAAAACAAGTCGATACAACGGCTCTGCTACTTAACTATGGGAATGCCAACACCGTGGATGAATTACGTGAGATAAATGCCAATGCAACAGTCGTGATGAATAACATCAAGCCTTTATCTGTACCACTAACGATTCTAACCGCAGATTATTTGGGAGCTAGTGAACCGGACTGGGATCAAACTCAAGCTGATTTCACATCATGGTCAACACAAGCCAAACACGTGACGGTGAAGGATTCCGAGCATTATATTCATCAGTATCATCCAGAGCAGGTAGCTGATGAAATATTAGAATTAGCAGCCAAATAAGTAACGTTTCATCTCAAAGATATTCATATAAGAATAATGACTTAATATTTATAAGTGTCGATTCGCCCTCAACGATAAGTAAACCGTTGGGGGTTTTATATCTTTTGCCCATTACCCAATCAGGGATAAACCATTTCGATGAGATAGAAATTGGTCTAGAGCCTCCCGCATATCCTTGGATGTAAGTCCATGTCGGTTGAAGTAGTTGTGAATATGCTCAAACCCACTCCAATCCTGATTGTATATCTGCTCTATTTTGCGATTGAACTTCTCTTCTACAGCTTCTCGCTTAGAACCTATAGGCTCACATAACCAGAAATCATTTCTTTTCACTTCACCGCACTTCGTCCACAGCAAGTTCTCATACTGGATGACATCCCAATCCTGATAGCCTGCCCGGATCTGCTGAATTTCTGTTGTGAGGATATCATTCAATAATTGAGGTGGAATGTGCCCATACGTATCTCGATACTGTCTCAAATTAAGCGCCTCAACCCATTGGGTGAGCACACACTTCCCTGAAGAATATGCGTATAGCTTAGGAACGAATGCATAGTTTTGCATTTCCGATATCGCCGTACACTCCACCTCTCCATCTATTTTCCCACGCGTACTATACACTTTGAGGCTATAGTCTTTAATTCTATATACCACAGAACGCTGACCGATTAAGGAAGCTTGCATGGTTAGATGTCCATTTGCATCATAGTGAGCAAGTAACTCTTTCATATTCGAAGGTATAGGATTTACAATGTTCATAATCAGATCTCCTTGTTGTTCTATTCATACTAAAACGTTTTCAAATTAACAAGATTACCTTGGTACATACTATTTTATCTTTAATAATTGGTATGAACATATACAATATGGTCAAAACATGAAGTATTTGCTCTGAAAATTTCGGAGCCATTCAACTTACGTCGTTTATAAATTCACTTTAAAGGTTGGAACGCGTTTCACGTCAAGACACAAAAAAACGGTACCTCCCTGCATAAACAGGAAGTGTACCGTCTTGTTAAACTTTAATATCTAATATTTATTAATGCATAGGACCTTGCTGACCCTGTTGGTTACCTACTTTAACACGTTTAATGAAGAAGGAAGTGACCAGTCCGATTAGCGCAAGCACTAGTGCAAAAACAAAGGCATTTTGTACACCAGATGTGAAAGCTGCTAACTGATTCTCAGGACTTTCAGGGTTTGCCACTCCGCTTAAGAATCGAGTCTGACCAGCACTCAGAATACTTACAGCTACAGCCGTACCAATCGCACCCGATACTTGTTGGAGTGTGTTCATGATTGCTGTACCATGAGGATAATATGCTGGTGGCAATTGGTTCAAACCGTTTGTTTGCGCAGGCATCATGATCATCGAGATTCCAACCATCATAAATACATGTAATGTAATGATCGTACCCAGCGCTGTGGTTGCTGTAATAGTAGAATACATAAATAGAACAACCGCAACAACTGCAAGCCCAATTCTAACGAGCCATTTCGGGCCGAATTTATCGAACAGACGTCCCATCACTGGAGACAAGAATCCATTGAGCAAGCTACCCGGCAATAATACGAGTCCCGCAGTCAATGCTGTAACTGCCATACCTTGCTGCAGATACATCGGAAGAATCAACATGGAGGACAACATCATCATCATACAGATGAAGATCAAGATCAGACCGATTGTGAACATCGGATATTTGAAAGCTCGCAGATCCATCATAGGTTGTTTCATTTTCAATTGGCGGATGCTGAAGATTAATAAGGACAGCACACCAATAACGAGCGTAATCACTACGATTGGACTTGTCCATCCACCGCCGGTATCTCCATGACCACCTGCACTACTGAATCCATATACAATACCGCCGAATCCAAGTGTAGATAGAACGATGGAAAGCACATCAATTTTGGGCTTGGTCAAAGTCGAAATATTCGGCAAGAACAGCAAACCACAAATTAAGGAGATCACGAAGAATGGAAACGAAATCCAGAAGATCCAGTGCCAGCTCAGATTAGCCAAGATCAGACCCGAGATACTCGGACCACTGGCAGGTGCAAACATAATAACGAGACCGATCAGACCCATAGCCGCACCGCGCTTTTCAATCGGGAAAATAACCAAAATGGTGTTAAACATAAGCGGGAGAAGCAATGCTGTACCTACCGCTTGTAGTACCCTAGCCACCAATAAAATCTCAAAGCTAGGTGCAAGAGCAGCTACAAATGTTCCTGCTATTGAGAATATCAGAGAAGTTGTGAACAACTGTCTCGTTGTAAACCATTGTAACAACATACCAGATACCGGCACCAGAATACCTAGAACGAGCAAGTACCCTGTAGTCAACCATTGGATCGTCGTTGGACCAACTTCTAGCAATCCCATCAGTGGCGTTAATGCCACATTCAATGCTGTCTCACCGAACAATCCGATAAATCCACTTAATAACATAGCAAATAAGATTGGAAACACCTTATATTGCTTTGTTTCTTCCTGGTTCTGTACAGAACCGCCTTTCATGGAAGCCTCCACGATCCCATCCTCCTCAAACGTTTCAAACTATTTCTCTCTTTGTCTATATAAATGAACTAATGTTCGATTTATATAGCTTTACTTATAGGGCGTTTTTCGCCGCTACCGACAAGTAATCAGC
The DNA here is from genome assembly GCF_001426865.1 of Paenibacillus sp. Root52. Taxonomy (GTDB): domain Bacteria; phylum Bacillota; class Bacilli; order Paenibacillales; family Paenibacillaceae; genus Paenibacillus. The sequence goes on from NZ_LMFO01000001.1 coordinate 1,023,081, forward strand.
AGCCGTCAGCAGAGGCTGTTTGTCCTGATTCGTCAGGCTGATAATCAGTGCTCCCTCCATCATGGAGATGATCAGAAGTGCTGTATCACGTGCCTTTTCTTCATTCATGCCATCCAATAACAGATGTTTCTTGATGATCTGCTGCCAATCAGCGAATACACCCTGACACGCAATTCGCAATTGATGACTGATACAGGAGGTCTCCACGGCTGCCCAGAAACTAAACGGCAAAAATCCCGTAAATCCTGCAGCTTCCGTCTCGTCAGCCAAGTCATGTATGAATTGCTGAATGGCGTCTCCCGTGTTGTCATGTGCAGCAAACGTCTCTTCAAACACCTGTAGGATATGCTGATTGGCTTTCTCAATGCATACGTGTGCCAGCTCTTCCTTGCCGCTTGGGAAATAATGATACAACGATCCCTTCGGCGTACCGCTCTCCTTGATGATCTGATTCAGACCTGTCGCATGATATCCTTGTGAAAAAAACAGTCTCGCTGCTGTGCTGACAATAAGCTCTCTAGCATTGGACTTTTCACTCATGGAGCCACTTCCTTCAAAAAATTATAACAATCGGTCTATATAATTAAAACCGCATTTGAATTCAATGTCAATCATTTGTTTTAATTTTTAACTTCCTTATTTTGAATAGTGAATTACCATACTCATTTTCGTCGTAACCGCTCCAGAATGTTGGTATGCATGCGGTCTATTCGCTCGGAAACGAATGGATTCCCCCGCTCGAACCATATATTCCTCTTCCTCTATGCGAATGACAACTTCTCCTTCGAAGACCGTAATAAATTCCTCACTTCCTTCAATATGAGGCTCTGCTTGAAGATCAGCTTCCAGATCCATTTCCATCATATACATCTCAAAGTGACGTCCATCCTCAAATGGAAAATGGGGATAGATTCGTATTTTTCCATTGTCCTCAATCCATGGCTGGACATCCGATCGTGTCACAAGAAGAGTATCTGAAGCCGGTTCATGAATTAATGATGTAAAAGAGGTCTTCAATCCGTTAGCAATCTTCCATACGGTTGCAATGGTTGGATTAGATACACCACGCTCAATCTGTCCTAACATTGTCTTACTGATCCCCGTTAATTCAGCTACCTTATCTAGACTTAACTTTCGTTCTTCCCGGATTGACTTCAAATTTTGCGCCAGGATCGTATTAACCTGGTTCTTCACCATGCCTCACACTCCATTCTTTTTCTTCTGTACTCTATTATAAACCTATTGTGCGTTATAGAGCACATATTGTACAATAAAATAAAATCGTGCATTATAAAGCACAAAAATACTTTATACGGCACATAAAAAGGATATGGAGGCTATATGTTTATTATTCCGTTACTGATCTATGCTATCGTATCTTCCTTCAGCCCAGGACCTAATAACATTATCGCAATGACAAGCGGACGAGATCACGGGTTCAGCAAAACACTTCCTTTTATAGGAGGAGTCGCATTAAGTTGTATGATCATTATGATACTCTCCAGCTATTTCAGCCTTATGCTTCATCAATTCATTCCAACCGTCCGTCCTATACTTAATCTATTGGGATGTATGTACATGCTATATTTAGCTGTAAAAGTCATGTTAAGTCATTCCAAAAAGAACAACGCTTTACGCACTTCTCCCTATAGCTTCAGTTTTGGTTGCGTGCTGCAATTCATCAACCCCAAGGTCATCATATATGGTCTGACTGCTATCTCCATGTTTGTCATTCCATTAGGACAATCACACCACCATCTAATCTTATTCTCGTTACTACTAACATTGATTGGGATTAGTGCCAATATGACATGGGCACTCTGTGGTTCGTTATTCCAGAACTTATTGTTGAGACATGATAGGATTTTCAATATGTTGATGGGAGTCATGCTTATCCTCAGTGCCGTATCCATTTTAGTTTCTAAGTAGAACACAGAACACAAGCAAGCGTTCATCCCCCATAGCGGAGTTGAACGCTTATATACTTATATAATAGTCATATTTCGTTTAACCTTTTGCATCATTTCATGCATGTTAACTATTTCATTATCTGTACTTCCTCGTGTTTAACTCGTCATTCAATACCTTGTTTATTCCAAGCCTCCATAGCTAATTCACTATTGATACTCACTGCCGAAAGTGCCCCTAAGGATGCAGCCGCAATCGCTTGATGATATTCGGATGCAGCATCGCCGGCGCTGAATACACCTGGAATAGAGGTTCTCGCTCGTTCATCCACAACGACTGTACCCAACTCATTTACCTCACATCCTAAGGATTGGGGCAGATCTGATCCGATAGACAGCTTCGGTGCGAAGAAGATACCACTGCACTCAATCTGGTTGCCATCTTGTAGAACTACACGCTGAACCATCCCATCCTGCGATTCAATACGTTGAACTGGTGATTCATAGATCGGAACGTCGTGCTGCTGCAATTCCTCACGTTGTTCATCCGTCATTTCATCTGGTCCATTCGTACAAATTGTATATTGGTTCGTCCAGCCTGCGATGATTTGGGCTAAGTGTAAGGCTCTCGCTCCATTTACGATTAATACAAGAGGTTGATCCCTCAGCTCCCATCCATCACAATAAGGACATACAAACGCCGTCTTGCCATATACTTCAGACAATCCATCAAGATCAAGTGGGAGATCCTTCTTACCAACTGCAAACAGAAGCTTTTTACCTTGAAGCACTAAACCCTCCGAAGTCGTAACTTGAAACGAACCATCCCTTCCTTCCACAGAAGCAGCCGTATCTTCTACAAATTGTACAGAAGGAAAAGCACTAATCTGTTCTTTGGCAATCCGTCGAAATTCGCTAGGGCTAACTCCCTCTCTTGTCAGAAAATTATGAGCTTTTTGCGTAACCCGATTTCTTGCCTGCCCAGCATCAATTACAGCAACGGTTCTTCTTGCCCGACCTAATACCAAAGCTGCATTCAGACCCGCAGGTCCTCCACCAATAATTATCGCATCCAAAATTTCTTTCATATCAATACACCCTTTCCAGATATATTATGTCTCTAATTTAATCAAAAAAATAACTGCCTAAGCAGATGTTAATCTACTTAATAGAAAATCAGTGATACAATAAATCGTTATTTCTTAATTTCTTCCATGTAGACCGAACTTTAGAAAACTGTGCAGGTAACCGTATGTACAGCGATAGATACGATCGCGACATCGATGAACTTATTTAATGGTACAGGATCAATAGTGAACACTTACTTCAACAAAACTATTAAAGACCCCTTATATCCATAATATACATTCAATTAATCTTTGGCAAGTTAAATTTCATAGTACCCTCTTAAGATTCTCCCCAGTAACACATAAATTAATTTTTCACAATTAAAAAAGCTCTTGTTTTTAAATTGTTCACAATCAATTGACAGTATTTTTAATACTAAAAAGTTGCTTATTTCACATAGTAAACGGAATGCTATAATAAGTTCACAAGATATATAAGTATAGATATAGGACGTGAGTACTTGAAAACATTGAATAAAGGGTCTCAACCCAAAATCGAACTAGAGTATAGCTCTATTCCCAAAGTCTTCTTTGATACAATTAAAGTCGGAATTATCAAGTCCAACCTGATCGCCATGTTTGCAGGTTTAAGCTTGGCTCTGTATGTATTCGATGCTTCATTCTTAGCTAATATTGTACCGATCATTCTTTCGGTCATTGGCTCTTCTCTCATTATAGGAGCTGCCGGCGTATTCAACAATTTGTACGATCGTGACATTGACGCCATCATGGAGCGCACCAGAACACGCCCAACTGTAACTGGACAAGTCAACACTAAGTCTGGACTAATTCTAGGTATTACCATCACGATTATCGGCGGAATATTTCTCTACATTGCTTCCCCGTCGGCTGCTGTCTTTGGTATTCTAGGTCTACTGCTCTACGTGTTCCCTTACACAATGTGGACAAAACGTACAACGATTTATAACACTGAAGTAGGAAGCTTATCTGGAGCAGTACCTCCGCTTATCGGTTGGGCAGCCATCTCCCCAGAACTTGGTCACTTTGAAATCTGGGCGTTAGTGGTGACGATGCTGTTGTGGCAAATGCCCCACTTCTACGGTATTGCGATTCGCAGATTCGACGAATACAAAGCAGCAAATGTTCCAATGCTTCCTGTTGTAAAAGGAATCAGACGTACCTACATCCAGACCAATGTTTATCTGGTATTACTGATGGCTTCCAGCTTCTTATTCTGGCCATTAAGCCCTTTTGTTGCGATCGTTGCTTTCCTTGTAAGCTTGGCATGGTTCATTTTGAGCGTAGCTACTTTTGACAGAAACGAAATGAAGAAATGGTCACACAAAATGTTCATCTTCTCCATTAATCACATTACGATCGTTTTCCTTGTTATCATTGCCTATTCTCTAATTGCACAATTAATCAAATAATAATAGATAGAGAAGCAAAGAGCCATATCGACCAACTCAAGACGAGTGATCGATATGGCTCTTTCATGTGACGATAAGTTAGTTAAGTTGAATCACTTACTTTAACAAGCCTTCACCTGTTGCATTTCTAATTCTGCTTTTCCTTCTACCTTATCCTACCTTAGCAGGTGTTTGTTCACCTTGCCAGAGAAGCTGCATCTCTTCACTCGTTTCAAGTAAGTGACTCAAACTGCCTTCTGCTTCAATGCGTCCATCCTTCATAACAATGATATGATCGGCTCTAGATAATGCAGCTCTACGATGGGATACCGCAATACAGGTTACCTCTCGCTCACTGGCCAATCCTTCCCAAACCAATTGTTCTGTTTCCACATCTAGCGCGCTGGATAAGTCATCGAAGATAAACAGGTCTGCTTCGGTCATCAGCATACGCGCGGTAGACGCCCGTTGAATCTGTCCGCCTGACAGCATAACGCCCCGAGGACCCACAGATGTCTCAAGTCCTTCATCGAGATTTTCGATATCCTTCTTCATTACGGCTAATCGAATCGCTTTTTCCAGCGATTCATCTACCGATTCTCGTTTACCTTGAACAATATTCTCACGTAACGTATCGCTGAATAAGCGGGGAACCTGCGGCGTATATGCTGCTCTTGGAGGCATCAAGAACGTAGCTGGATCTACTTCTTTTCCATTCCAGCGGATCGTTCCCTCCTGTTTCGGCAGAAGACCCAAAAGCGTGCGCACCAAGGTTGATTTCCCTGATCCAATACGCCCTGTAATGACTAGGAATTGCCCTCTCTGCAAGCGAAACTCAACATTCTGTATCCCGTTCGTGGAATCTGAGTACTGATAACTCAGATTACTCACTTCTAACTCTTGGAGTTCATCTCCGGGACTTCGCTCGATATCAGTCAGCTCAGGAGGATCTTGATTCAGATAGATTTCCCGATAATCCATAATTCGGTTTTCCTCGCCAGGGCGAAATAATTTGCGCATCCGATCAAAGGACACCTTTAGCCGTTTATGTTGGAATACCATATACCCAAACAAGGAAATACTAAATCCGATGTTAGCAAGATAGGACGTGAAGAGTGCAAAATCACCCACCGTAAACTGCCCTGCTCTCATCTCCGCTGCACACATCAGGAGAATTAAGCCAGTACAGATACTAAGAACGTGTTGATTCAATGATCTCATCCACTGCTTGAACAGATTATCCCGCAATGCTGCTTGACGGCGTTGTTCATTCAAGGTATTGAAGCGGGATGAGACATGCTCTTCTGCTTGCCCGAGCTTCAGTGCCTGCACAGCTCCAAATGTCTCGGCAATAAAACTGGTGATTCGACCGGTCGATTCACGATTGACTTGAGCATACTTACGAGCCCGATTGCCTGACAGATTATTAAGCATTGTAACGATAACCAGTGGAAGTACAGCAACCAACGTAATCTTCCAATTGATATTAGCCATAATGATGATCGAAACGATGGCAAATACCAGCCTACCCCAGAAGTCGACCCAGGACTCTACGTACTCAACCACTTCATCGACATCATCACGAAACCGACTCATCGCCTCACCAGGTGAAGCCGGTAGATTCCGACCAGGCCAGCGCATAATACCCGCAAGCATATTCGTTCGTAATATCGCTTGAATGTGATACACATAGGTAATCCAAGCATAGAAAGCAGCAAAGAACGTGCCGATCCTAGCCACTCTAACCAGTGCAAGAAAGATTAACGGTACAGCGAGCCATAAGTAATCGGTAGATCCAATGGTCACACGGTCAAAAAACCATTGCATACCGATTCCGATGGCAAGCGGAAGGGAATGAAATATACACCATAACAACCCATTGATTATAAATAATAATGATTTGAATCGAAATAAACGACCTATAAATCCTGCGACATTCAAGCCAATTCCTCCTCTCTGCCCGTCATGCGCAATCTCGCATAATGTGAATCCGGATTATTCGCGAGTTCTTCTCTCGCTCCAAATTCGACAATCTCACCATCACTAAGCACCATAATCTGATCTACTTGATCCAGCGTAGCTAATCGATGTGCGATAATAATACCTGTGCAATGTTTCATTAGTTCATCAACCGCTTGCTGCAGTAACATCTCTGTGGCAGCATCCAGACGTGAAGAAGGTTCATCTAGGATAACTAGACTTGGCTCTGTCAGAAATACACGTGTTAGTGCAAATAGCTGCGCTTCTCCAGCCGAAAGGGAAGAACCTCCTGCTTTCAAGTGAGTGTCTAATCCTTCCGGTTGTGTATCAATCCATTGACGCAGCCCCAGTCGCTCTGTCGTTTCCATAATCATGTTGTCTGAAACTTCCGAGTTAAATAACGTCAAGTTATCCCGTAGCGTACCGTCAAACAACTGCACATCCTGCGTAACCATTCCAACCCGGCGATATAATGCAGGTAGTGTTAGCTCCGTGATATCCTGGCCTCCGACCCGGATTACACCCTGATTCAGATTATACAAACGAAGAAGAACACGACTCAGACTGGATTTCCCACTACCCGTGCGTCCGATAATACCAAGACGTTCCCCAGGCTTAATTTTAAAAGAAATATCCCGCAATACCGGTTTATCCTCGTTATAGCTAAAATGCACATGTTCGAACTCCAGACCCAATGCTCCTGCAGGAAGTGTATCACGGTTTCCGTCTTTAATCTCACTGCTTAGGGAGAGCAGTTCTCGTGAGCGAAGCATGCCGGATTTAGCTTTCTGAAATTCTTGCACCTGATCTCCCAGCATCTCAATCGGATCATTCAACATCTGTGTGTATTGATAAATGAGGAACAACGTTCCTAGGCTAATCGCCCCTTGCATGTAATTGTGAACACCAAGCATGAGTACCGCGGTTACAGCTATGGCAAACAAAATCACCGTTGTATTCCACGGAATAACGCGAAGCATCCAAGCTCTGCGTCCTTTCAGAAACACGATTCGCATCAATCGATAGAAGCGATTCATTACATAAGGCACATGACCGTTTGCTTGCACATCCTCAATACCAGCAATACGCTCTTCAATCATGCCGAACAAGGACGCACTTGCTTCTCGCTCGTTCTTGGATGACTGAACACCCATATTTCGAATGAAAACCATAAACAGAATCGATACCAGTGTGAATACCGTCATTACCAGTGCAATCGGTGTATTAATCGTAAACATGAAACCAAGGATTCCAGCAAGAAGTACAAAGCTGCCAATAACTTGCACAATAAACATCGCAAAGAAATTAGAAATGCTCGTTACATCGCCATCCACCCGTTCGATCATCTCTCCAGGCGTTTTCACATTATGGAACCTCATATCAAGTCCAAGGCAATGCTTCAGCAGATCACCCCTTAGTTGATTCGTAGCCCGCCATGCAACATCATTACCTAAATAACTTACAGCTACGGTTAATAGTTGATTGAAGATTGCAATAATCAGAAATAATCCTGCAAGCTGAATGAGACTAGAAACTACACCACCACTCGCTGCTGTATCAATAAACCGCTTGATAATCTGCGGATTCAGAAGCTGTAATCCCGTCGAAGTCAGCAAAATAATTAACAGCAGAACCAGTCTCATTCGGACTGGCTTTAGATACCGTAATAGCCATGACATCGATTTTTTCTCTTGTTTGGGCACCTTGCCCCACCTCCAACATACAAATCACTTTGTTAGAACATATCAAATACATCATCTCAAACTCTGCTTAACTAGGCTGAATCATAAATAATTTCACTAAACCATACATGAATTCTATGATTGTATTGATGTTGTACCATTTTACATTCTCCTACCTATCATTTATTTTGTTTCAAGATGATTCTGAATGATTACAACAATGCCAAAGCCTAACCAACGCTATAACTTGACCCTACATCTCTTCACGAGCCAACACGAACAGACGTATACCTAATTCACATCCTTGATCGCCCCCTTTCTTATGAAACGTTTGCCTGCAGTGCACGACAAAAAGCCATAGATGAACTAAGTTCATCTATGGCTTCTATAACAAGAAGAATACCATTAGATTATGTAACGTTACTGGCCTTCTCCTTGACATTCGCACTACGGATGAGCGTCCATGACAGGATGCATAAACAGGACTGCCAGACGCTATCTTTAAGAGGTCGTTCAAAAAGTCGATTACTTTCTAGTTTCATCCCATCTTCTCGGTATGGAAACCCCGTCTCTTTGAACATGTACTCTAACGCAAATGGTTGTGTCATCATGCTCATGCGTATTCAGTTATCGATTAGACATCAATTTTGGCATGATCATGATCACTACACCCACCCGTCTCACATATTTGATGTTTATTGTATTCGTTTAAAGGTCAGTACGTCAAGAACATATTTACTGAATTGTTATTTAATTCATGTGATTAATAATGTGAACGTATGCTACGCACGCTTAATAACCTAAATATGGAATATCTCTGAGGTAGACTTTTATCTTATGCACCTTCCATATTCCTCTGCTGTACAATAGCTCAACATTTCGATCATATACATAATGGGAGTCACCGGTTAATGTATTCCCAAGAACATAAGATTGAGACAATGTTGCTGTTGTACTGCTCGTATAATGAATGCCGGTTTCTGGAGCACCGAATAGCACTCCTTCACCCTGCAACTGCAGTCCATCCAGAATGGATTGAATCAATTGCTCCGTAAAATAGGGCTTAAAATACGCCCTTATTTGTTTAATATCTGGCATATTAGACGTTGCATCTAACTTGGTTAACAGTTCATTCAATCGGGTTTGAGTTAGTTTCTGAGCATCAGCAATCTGAACGGGATCAGGTTGCATACTGATCATGATATGGTGATTATCAAGACTAACATTTGCCTGCTTGGCTTCCTTGTTCCATTGTAGATCGGCTCCTAACGTTTGGCTGACAAATCGGAGCGGTACATATGCTGTTGCACGGATCAACTCAACGGGTGAATCCATAGATTCAACATAATCATTAATATTAGCATTTTTGAAATTAACGGCCAGTGCAATTTTCTTATCATTTTTGGTCAAAAGAATGCTCTTCGAATATGCGTCCCATTGTACCTTTGCGCCCAAATGCTGTGATACCACCCGCAGTGGAATGAGCACTCGATTATTCACGATGACCCCCGTATGAATCTCCGCTCGGCTCGTTTCAGCAAATCCAGGTACTGCTATTATGCCGAAGAGAACGGATGCAACACATACGGATGTAATCTTCTTAAACATATTCAACCTCCTAGGTATAGATGATCGTTTTTCACTTTTCTCTATCCTAAGTAACGCTTCATACCCCATAGAAGTTACTGTGAACACATTTAGAAAGTTCGGATCACTGCAAACAGACCACACATATATTCGTTATGAAATATATTTGTTTATGCACTCTGCTGTACCGCGTGAGCCTCCCTCTCCCTCGTGATTAGCCGCTTGTGAGCAATCCATAGAAAAGGAAGTCCAAGCGCCGTGATCAACGCAAGCGGAAGAAATACAGCTATTCCATGTCCTCCGAATTGGCTCAGTAATAAACCACCCATAATCGGCGCCATAACGTTACCAAAATTGTTAAAACCAATCGTGCCAAAGTACGTGCCTTTCCATTCTGGCTTCGCAATTCGATCAATCAGCATATCCATCATCGTAAATAACAACACTTCTCCAACGGTGAATAATACAACACTTACCATCAGTAGAGCTGCGCCACTCGCCATACCGAACAGTAACAAACTTGCTGCAACCAAGAGATTACCCCAGATGAGGGGTACGAGTGGGGGCGCATTTCGAAATGCTCGCACGATAGGATATTGCACGATTAGCACCGTTACAGCATTAAGCGATAACATATAGGAGAACAACTGGCTTCCATTCTCAAACATTGTACTACGCTCCATATATTGGGCAAGTGTTGAACCAAAATGTCCATAACCAAGTACACAGAATGTCGTTCCAATCAGTACCGGCAAAAATACACGGTCACGTCCAGCCGTAGCCAAAGCATCGCGCAAGCGTGGTGCCTTCGCCTTCGAGGGCTGTGGTAGATTAGCATGTTGAAGCTGGAATTGTACTATTAACACCAGACCATAAGCGATGTATACAAGTCCCGAGATCAGAAATGGAAAAGTCGATTGCGATGACCCCAATTGAAATCCAATGATTGGACCAAATACAACCCCAAGATTAATAGCGGCATACCTCAGATTGAATACAAGCAGTTTGTTCTCCGGTGGAGTGATATCAGATAACAGTGCCCGTGACGTTGGCTCAAAGACAGCGCGACATAACCCATTGAGCGTATTCGCCACAAAGAACACCCATAAATACTCTGCCTCGGAAAAGATGAAAAAGGCCCCTGCCCAGCAAAAAATGGAGACCAACATAACCAGTTTACGACCAATCCGATCTGAGATATAGCCGCCATAAAAGCTCACCATCACTCCAGCCAGTGAACTGACAGCGACTGTGAAGCCAGTTTCCGTCGGTGTCGCTCCAAGCACACTCGTTAGATAAATCGATAGAAACGGAATGCTCATCGAGGTTACCAAACGTCCAAACATCGTCCCAACAATGATTGTCCAAGCTAAAGGGTGAATCTGCCTTAAATGTTGCTTCATTCGTATGTTCTCCTGTTCTCGTTGTTAACGTCTAGAAGGTCTGCCCTTCGTCTGTTGAATTATGTATAATTGTATAGAACAAAGGGGGAAATAAAAGTGTAAGAAATCAAATAGACATTTCACCTTTTATTGAACTCTAATTTGAACAACATTTTTTATAAAGGAGATTATCTTTTCTTGGACACAACAACCGCTCATTATATGCGACTTACAACAGCGAATGAGGTTACATTTAAACTACATACACCGGTTCCCGTAACGATCGATACCCTATCCACTGTCTTATGTTGCACGCCTCGAAATGTTAAATTCACCTTGCGAAAGTTGGAAGAGAAAGGCTTTATCCACTGGCAACCAGGGATTGGCAGAGGTCATCATTCCACCTTGACGTTACTTCGCAGTGAGAATGAAACGATAGAATCCAGCTTCATGGAGTTAATGGGCAAAGGAAAAATGAAAGAAGCCATTGAATTCATTGGAGCTATGGAGAACAATGAGACTCTTCGGGAACAATTGCTAGATTCGTTATATAAACAAATGGGATTTCACAGCCATTCGGAAAGCTCTTCGGGTCAGGATGTTCTGCGTATGATGCGATCACGTAGATTGGCAGATCTGGATCCCGCATTTGTATATAATGCTTTTGAAACCTACTTGCTTGGGCAGGTGTGCAGTACATTGGTGACCTATGATGCCAAAACTGATACGTTCCTGCCTGATCTAGCCCACATGTGGGAAGGTAGTAAAGATCATCAAGTATGGACCTTCTATTTACGTAAGGGTGTGCGCTTCCACCACAATAGAATGTTGACATCTGAAGACGTTGAATTTACATTACAGCGTTTACGAAGAGTAAATAGTCCAGTTTTTTGGTTATATCGTGACATTGAACGGATCGAAGTTGCTGGAGATTACTGCATTCGCTTTTATTTGAGCCGTCCCAATCAATTCTTCTTGCATTTGTTCAGTTGTATTCCAATGACGATCCTCCCATACGATGTTGATGTATCCAAACAACTCATTGGCACTGGGCCTTTTCAGATTAGTGAGATCAATGAGGATTTATTGAAACTTAGCGCATTTGATAACTATTACGGTATTCGTCCTTACCTTGATCAAGTCCATTTTTGGTTTGTGCCCGATCTTGAGTCCAATGAACGTCACTATGAACTACCCGGAACGGATCGGTTGGAGCAATCTACTCATTACGCACAAACCAATAGTTTCAATTATCCTGCTCTAGGCTGTCAATATATGCTGTTCAATTTTAATAAGCCTGGTATCTTTCATCACCCCAAGTTTCGGCAAGCAATGAAAATGGTCTATGATCCTGTTTCACTGGTAGCAGAACTGGGAGGCAATCGAATTACGCCAGCAAACAGCTTTTTGCCTTGGAAAAGCGCCGAGCATCATTGGACTCCATCCTCACTTGAGCAAGCACGTAATCTGCTACACAGCAGCGGATATCTGAGTGAGACGCTCATATTATCGTACTCGGAGAATAAGGATGCCTTAACTGCCAACTGGCTTCAACAACGAGCACAGCAAATTGGCTTAAATATCGAACTGTCTCCGACGAATGAATGTCTGTATCCTACTAATGCGATGAAAGCCGATCTTATTTTGGCAGAAGAAATTTTGGAGGAGGATTGGCAATATGGTATGATTCATTTTTTTACGAATCGGTCGAATCACCTTCATATCTGCATGTCACCTCATTCGCTGAACGAGTTAGAACAGAAACTAGATTCGTTTGGACAGCTTGATAACCATGCACGTGTACAGCTTTTAGATGAAGCTGAGGATATGCTGAGAGACAATGACTGGATTTTACATGGATGTCATATGAACAAAAGTGCTCAGCTGAACCAAAGTTTATTCGGCATGCAAACAGCTGATTTTGGCTATATGGACATTTCCAAGCTGTGGATTAAGAATCAATAGGTAGTCCGATGATCACATCTATACCACAACAGTCACATCTTAAATTGAATCCAATAAAAAAAACGCCTTTAAGTTAAAGGCGGTTCTTCAATCTACTGTTATTGCTTCTATAACTCACCGCTCTCGCCCAATGATATAATCTAACAAATGTCGGAGAAAAGGAATGGTCTTACGCATCTCATGCAATGCATCCGTGGCCTGGCAGTAGTGTTCCCACATCTCCTTCTTCGCACCTTCTTCACCAAGAATGGACACAAAGGTCGAGTTATTGTTTCGCACATCCTGACCTGCTGGTTTGCCAAGCACCAGATGATCTCCGACCAGATCGAGCAGATCATCCTTAATCTGAAAAGCGATGCCTGCATGATAGGCGAATTTTTTCAGTGTGTCGATCTCGGATTCCGGAACCTGTGCCAATATAGCAGGCATGACGAGAGCCGCTTCAAAAGCAATGCCTGTTTTGTAAAAACAAATCTGGTTCAGTTGCTCCAGATTCAGCACTTTGCCTTTAGAATTCAAGTCCATCGCCTGTCCCATACACATGTCCTCCGCTTTTTGTGCAGAGTAGCGAATGAGTGAAAGTACCGTTCGGGCATCGAAACGATCCAGTGAGGATTGCTCGCCAATGGCTCTTTGAATCAAGTACAGACCCGTTAGCTCAGCTGTTGCACTATTATGCAAGTGATGCAATGTGGAGCGGCCGCGGCGTGTCGGTGCATTGTCCTGTGTAGGCAGATCATCGAAAATAAGAGAGGCAGTGTGCATATATTCGAGAGATCGCAAGAGTGGTACAATCGCTGCTTCCTGCAATCCGTATTCACGTACTCCCATTACCCAAGTCAGAATGGGCCTTATTCGCTTACCATCCCCCTGAAGGCTGTAGTTCGCTGCATCAATAAGGGTTTCTTTCATTTCATGAAGTCCGTTTGGCTTAGAAATCTGTAGCTCCTTATTGATCTGTTCACGAACCGTGCGAATCGTATCTACAAACTCTTGCTTCTCCTTCTTGTCCTGTCGTAGATGAATGACGACCTGATCACGAAGTAATTTATCCAGGAAATCGACATCATCGGCTTTCTGTACCATTTTCTGCACAAGTCGGTTGAACTCCGGTTGGCCGGATGCCAGAATGTCCATAATTTCATTATATTTAGGCTGACCCAGACGTTCTCTACAGCGCTTAAGTCCATTGATGGCACGGTCGAGTATGACTTCACGAGTCTGATCATCTGAATGATATACGTCATGAATCAGGTGCGAGATTACAGTCCAATACAGCTCATAAGGGTTAATAAGATCCGGTCGCTGATCGCGATACGTCAGATAATATGTGTATGGGGTGACCGCCCCCTCCTCCAGATCGTCGAACATATCGGCAAAGTCATCCGCAAGTTGATTATAAATCCCATAATAGAAGGTACGTAGATCAAACCCTTCATCCTCTGGCGCACTAAGAACGGAACGAACGATTAGTCGTGAAGAAGACGATTTGATAATGATTGGAATGTATAAGTCCTCATTCGAGTAATGACCGTTAGATAACGATTTGGCGCGATCTATCTCTTGGGATTGAAAAAACACATATGATTGCTGTAAAAAGGTTCGCTGCGTCTCGGGTCGCTGATAATTATGAATGTACTCAAATGCCTCGCGTAACTCCGCATGCACATATTGAATGACATAATGATGCTCCCCCTTCCACTCTTCGATGTCTGGGACAACACCTGTCAGTAGTGCTTCACGGATCATAAGAGAATACTGTTCCTTCTCATCTACAGTGAGTGCCTGCGAATCCAACAAATCATCGATAAAGGGATAGGTTAATCCGTAAGAATACCCCAACCGAATTGCTGCATCTAATCGCTGAGCGCGTTCATCAGAGGGTGTCTTTTCATTCATATCATCCGTTACGTGCAGTACGACACCAAGAATGATTTTGATCAGCTTACGCTGTGCATTCTCTGCATCCAATTCCTCAGGAATGTTAGCTGCCACGCTCTTCAGTTTGTTCATTACCCAGATGATTGCAGATTCTACATTCTCCTTCTGAGACCACCGATACAAGGCAGCCAAACTGATATAATCCGGCTCTCTGTTCGATTGGGACGCAGATGATAAGAAGTACCGTTTCGTATCTTGAACAACTCGCTGAATGCGAGCCTGTGTATCTGGAGAATCCAGTGCTTTTCCTAAATCTCTCATATAAATGTAAGAAATACTGCGATCTAGATAATCGTCTAATTTCCCAGACACATTCAACCAGTGAATATAACGCTGAACGTCTTGAGGGTCTGGTTTTCGTTTACTTCGTGATAGGAAGGATAACCAAGGAAAACGATGAATGTGTTTCTTTTGCCATAAATGAATATCTTGTGTAAGTTCAGTCGTATACGTATGATTCATAAGCTGTTTATGGAGGGAAGCAAAGTACTGCGCTGCCTTTTGCTCGGCTTGCCCATACTCTGCATCAACTCGCTCAATCAATGCGTTATTCATAGGATGAAATACCTCAACTTCTATTAGTGTTAATTTCGTCAGCTCATGTTCTTAATTGGTATACGGCGAAATCACATTTTGGTTACGAAATTGATACGTATTGTTCAACCTACTACAGATAACATTTATAAAATGGTAGACCACACCTTCACCGCGGTAAATGCGATGAGCACAATTAAACCATATCTTAGCAATTTCACATTTATCATCGAACTTACTCTGGAACCCAGGGTAGCGCCAATCAAGCTACCAATGACAGTATATATGATGGGCTCAAGCGGTATATTCCCTCCTGATAATTTTCCGAGAACGCCCCCAATAGCTGATATGAATACGATCGCTAGCGAGGAGGCAATTGTTATTCGGATTGGAATACGGAGTACTGTAAGCATAATTGGAATAAGAATGAACGCCCCGCCTGCTCCTACAATACCTGAGACGATACCAACTGCTCCAGCAGTAACTGAAGCAATGCCTTTGTTAAATTCAAGATCATCAGAGCTATCTATCGTTCCTCTGCTAGGGATCAGCATAAGGACAATCGCAATAACCGCCAAAATTCCATAGATCAGATTAATCACTTGCTCGCTCAGATAACCGGATACCGACCCTCCGATTAGACTTCCCACAAGAATGCTGCTTCCCATATATCCGACTAGACCTCGATGAATATACGTCTTCTGATGAGGTGTACGATTTTGTTTTCGCTGATAGGCAACCACTCCAGACAATGAGGCAAAAAACACCTGAAACATGCTAATCGAAGATACTTCATGTGCCGAGAAAGGCTGCAAGCCTACGAGTGAAGGAACATACAGCAAAAGTGGGTAATTTATGATTGCTCCGCCTATACCTAACAACCCGGAGAAGAATGAACCCGTTAGACCAAGTATAAACATGATGATAAAAAGCATAACATCCATCGGTTTTTCTCCCTTTCAAAATTCCGCAAAAAATATAACGAAAACAGTATACGTCTGCCCCAAAATCGGATATAATAATCCCAAGTAAATTAATCCGAAATGAGTGATTAAGCATGTTCAACGTGTTGAAGACTCTTTTTGATAACAATTGTCCGCACTGCAACGAAAAATTACAAGTTCAACACGATGCCGTCTGCTCAATAAAAGCTTGCTCTAAATGTCAATACAAGGAAGAGAGCTATGGCTCTCTTGGTGTACGCATTGTTTATGACACCACAAAATGATAAAACATATCTGTTTATTGTATCACGATCGATGATGACTCCATAACATTTCTTTCAATATGTATAGGATTAAGATAAATAGAAAACGGTGCGAACGATTAATCGTTCAGCACCGTTTTTTGATTCTTTTTTTAGTAAATTGCGTTTGCAAAAGCTCACTTATTGAACAACCTCTTAAATTAAACCTTACACCTTACCTCGTTTTGAAGCTCAGGAATCCGTCATCGACTGCAACTGTAGATCCATTCACCGCACTCGCTGCATCACTGAACAAAAATGTAACGACACTTGCAACCTTCTCAGGCTGAATGAGTTTACCACTCATATGTTGCGAAGCGAGAGCATCCTTAACCTCTTGGTTGTCACCAAGAATCGGTGTATCAATGTAGCCTGGGGCAACTCCAACTACACGGATGCCATGCTCTGCGAGTTCGAGCGCACCGGATTTAGACATCATCACAACAGCCGCTTTGGCCGCATTGTAGTTGAAACTCCCTACTGCTGCCACGCTTCCATAGATGGAGGCTGTATTAACAACGGTTCCTTGCACGTTCAATTCAACCATCTTCTTCGCACCATAATACATCCCATAGTACACACTATGTTGGTCTACATCGATGACTCTGTGATAGGATTCTGGATCCATCTCTAGGAAAGGTTTTACAAGCCCAATTCCGGCATTATTGAAAATACCACTAAGTGTACCGAATTTATCAACTGTCCAATCGACAAGAGCCTTGATCTCATCGCCTTTGGATACATCCACTTTGTATGCCGCCGCTGTTCCACCGCCTGCTTCAATCGAAGCGGCAACCTGCTTCGCACCCTCTTCGTTGAAATCTGCTACGACAATCGTTGCTCCCTGATCTGAAAGTTGAAGTGCCGTTTCTCTACCAATACCACTTGCTCCACCAGTAATAATAATAACTTTTCCATGATGTTCAGACATAAATAGGTCTCCTTTGGTTACATGATCTCGAATACAAATTACATCTTAGTGTAACTTTTACCCAAAATTAATATTCATGTATCCCATATAAGCCAATAAAGAGTTAGATCATAAGAGTATTGAATTAGAGCATATAATGATGAAGCATTCCCTTTTACTCACTCTGAAGGCCACTTAACGGATCACTCAAACTATTGATGTTGGAGATTAATTCAGGTATCCCTGTCTTCTCCCAATTTTCAGTTGTGAAGCCTTGCTCAGCAATTGTCGTTTCCCATTGGTTGATGACTTCCGTAAGTTGATTATTATAACCCACCAGATTTTCATGAATGCTCTCTCCAATTGCAGGTGCAGTTAATTGCGAAAACTCACTAGCTTCAGCTTGAATGTGGTCGATCTTCTCTTGAATTTGGGTTGTTACCTCTGTATTATTCACCGCTTGGGAAGCAAGTTGCTGAAGCTCTGCTCCCGCGTTTGATACTTGTTCAATATATTCTGAAGCTCCACTGACGTAATTCAAACTTTCATTCGCTTGTTCAACGACAGAGCAGGCGGAAATTACAAAAAGACTCGAAGCAAGAAGCCCTGTCAACATCCAGCTACGTTTTCTAATTTTGATCATGAAATCTCTCCTTTTTTCTAAAATTTAAAATAAAATTAAAGTCATTTTCACATCCATAATAGCTGTTTAACCCACCCTATGGCAAATGTAGCCTCCATTTATGTCATTTAAGATGTATAATATAATCATCATACGATAAAGGGATGTCTTGCATATGCTTCAAGCTTTGAATCAACGCTTGAACCGCATTATGCCACTCATTACTCCAGTCAGTATTGTTATTGGTGTACTATGCGGTAGTTTTCTTTCTTCTTATACCTTTTTGTCACCATGGTTGTTTGCCTTCATGACCTTTGCGGGAAGTATCAGTCTGGGGATACGAGATTTTCTGAATGTCCTGAAGAAACCTTTTCCGTTATTTGTTTGTTTGTTTATTTTACATTTAGCAATGCCTTTAATAGCTCTAGGTATGGGACATTTGGTTTTCCCAACAGATGCATATACGATTACCGGGCTTGTTCTTGCCGCAGTTATTCCAACAGGTATCAGCAGTTTCATCTGGGTCAGTATCTATCGAGGCAACATTGCACTGACTCTTTCTATTATTCTCATTGATACAATGCTTGCTCCCTTTGTAGTTCCAGGGGTGCTGTCACTGTTGATCGGCACAAGTGTATCATTGGACACAGCTGCCATGATGAGCAGTCTGTTCTGGATGATCGTTGTCCCTTCACTGGTCGGCATGCTGTTAAATGAATGGACTAAGGGCAAAATCGTTCCCGTCTGGGGGCCAAGATTGAATCCGTTATCCAAACTATTTATGGCAGCAGTCGTCGCGATTAACGGCTCAGTGGTTGCACCTTACTTGGCTAATTTCAACTGGAAATTAGCAGGTCTTGCAGTGATTATTGTTTTTCTCGCATCATTTGGCTATGCCCTAAGTTATTTCATTGCCCGATTACTAGGCTGGGATGAGGCCGATCAGGTGGCGCTGGTATTTAATGGAGGCATGCGCAACATTAGTGCTGGCGCGGTACTGGCTGTTACTTATTTCCCAGCGCCCGTTGCCGTTCCCGTTGTCCTCGGTATGGTGTTTCAGCAAATGCTCGCTTCCTTGTCAGGTTACTTATTGGGTCGCCGTTCTCAAATGCTGCAGAAGTCAGATAAGACATCCGCTGCGTAATAACATCGTACGACGATGTATCATAATGCCAAACGCCGACAATACATGTCGGCGTTTTTTATTTATTTTGAAGCAAGCATATTTATGGGTCTGTCTATAAACTTTAGCGAATCAGGTAATCGGATTGGTTGAATTTAAGAAACGCTGGTGGTCTGCTCCTGCATCGCTGCTGGGCATTGACCCGATGCTTGAACAGCTGAAAGACTGTTATTGGCCGAACGAGAGGCTGGGCAATCAGCCGGCTCCTCCCGATTTGTTTCCCAAGTACGAGGGTTGGTCATGTCCGGAATACCTCGCTCCAGGATGGCTTGATAGTGGAGAGTCTTCTCTTCCAGATGCGCAACGCGCTGCTTCGCCTCTTCCAGTTGAATTAACGCGGCCTCCTTATACTCCATCATAAGCGCGAGACGCTGCGGAACGGTTGAATCACCTTCCAGGCAGAGATCGACATATATTTTGATGTTCTCGATTGGTAGTCCCGTCTGCTTCAAACATCTAACCCCGTGTAGCCAATTAATGGATTCCTCGTCAAACAGCCGGACATTGTTTTTATTCCGTTGAACGCTAGGCACCAGTCCTTTATCTGTATAGAAGCGCACAGCATGCTCAGTAAGCCCCGTAATTAATGCCGCATCTTGAACCGTATACATATGTAATCCTCCTCACAAAAAATTTAGGATACCCGCTTGACTTCGTGTTACACGAAGGTAATAGGCTTATTGTAACGCAAGCAGATCAGTAGTGAAAGCCCTTCTACAGCGCCCTGATACTCGGGTGATGTAATCTGATCATTTGTAGTTAATTCACAATATCCTTAGGAGGAATCTATATGCAAACTGTAACCTTGAACAATGGCGTGAACATGCCAATCATCGGCTTCGGTGTGTATCAAGTCCCTGATGCTGAAGAATGCGAGAACACGGTATATGAAGCATTGATTGCCGGTTATCGTCTAATTGATACCGCTGCGGGTTATATGAATGAAGAGGCTGTTGGACGGGCAATTCGGCGCAGCGGTGTGCCACGGGAAGAATTATTTATCACAACGAAACTTTGGATTCAGGATGCAGGTTATGAAAGTGCCAAGCTCGCCTTACACAAATCCCTGCAGAAGCTGCAGCTTGATTATCTTGATCTGTATCTGATTCACATGCCCTTCGGTGATTACTACGGCGCATGGCGTGCGATGGAAGAGCTGTATCGTGAAGGCAAAATTAAGGCAATCGGCGTTAGTAACTTCCTGCCTGACCGTTTGATGGATCTTATCCTTCATAACGAAATCGTGCCTGCAGTCAATCAGATTGAAACCCATCCATTCCAACAGCAGGTCGTAAATGCTGCTTTTATGAAAGAACATGGTGTTCAGCATCAATCGTGGGCACCATTCGCCGAAGGTCGCAACAATTTGTTTAGCAATGAGCTTCTGACCACAATTGCGAATAGACACAATAAAACGGTGGCTCAGGTTGTACTACGCTGGCTTGTGCAGAAGGGAATTGTTGTTATCCCCAAATCAGTCCGCAAAGAGCGTCTAATCGAGAATTTTAACATTTTCGATTTTGAATTAACCACGGAGGATATGGCAGCTATCTCTACACTTGATGCCCGTGAAAGTCTGTTCATGTCAGTTGATAATCCTGAAGTTGCCAAAATGCTGGGCAATCTAAAGGTTGATCTGTAAACGACAAAAAAACCATCACCAAGTGATGGTTTTTCTTCATTCTTCTATAACAAGTTGCTTCCGAATTATTTCGGCTGAATGTAACCTTCGGCTTTGAGCAACTCTGCAATCAATACCGCACCACCAGCCGCACCGCGGAGGGTATTGTGGGACAATCCAACGAATTTGTAATCGTAGAGGGAATCCTCACGCAATCTACCTGTGGATACACCCATTCCACGCTCGATGTCACGATCCAGCTTCGTTTGTGGTCTGTTTTCTTCTTCAAAGTACGTGATGAACTGTTTTGGTGCACTTGGCAGAGCCAGTTCTTGCGGACGACCTTTGAATTGTAACCAACGCTCCAAGATTTGCTCTTTGCTTGGTTTATTCTCAAAGTTAACAAAGACTGTAGCCAAGTGTCCATCGGTTACCGGAACACGAATACATTGCGTTGTAATCAGTGGTGCAGATGCTTTCACGATCTGATTGTTCTCAACGCTGCCCCAGATGCGAAGTGGCTCCTGCTCACTTTTCTCTTCCTCGCCACCGATGTAAGGAATAACATTGTCCAGCATATCTGGCCAATCTGTAAAGTTTTTGCCTGCTCCCGAGATTGCCTGATAGGTGGAAGCTACGACTTGTGTTGGGCCAAATTCACGCAGTGCATGCAGTGCTGGTACATAACTTTGAATAGAGCAGTTCGGTTTCACTGCAATGAATCCAGTAGTAGTACCAAGCCGTTTTCTTTGCGCTTCAATGACTTCCAGATGTCCTGGGTTAATCTCAGGAATGACCATCGGTACATCTGCTGTCCAGCGATGAGCGGAGTTGTTAGATACTACAGGTGTGCCTGTTTTGGCATAAGCTTCTTCAAGCGCTTGGATTTCATTTTTCTTCATATCAACCGCACAGAAGATAAAATCAACCTGACTAGCGAATGCTTCGACTTGGGAAGCGTCTTGAACAACAATATGTTTAACACCTTCAGGGATCGGTGCTGTCAGTTTCCATCTACCTTGAACCGATTCCTCATAGGTTTTACCTGCGGAGTTTGCACTTGCTGAGATTGCTGTTACTTCAAACCATGGATGACCATTAAGCAGATCCACAAAACGCTGACCTACCATTCCTGTTCCTCCGACAATGCCGACTTTCAATTTTGCTGACATAATATCATCATTTCCTTTCGGTGTAAGTTGAATGTTGGGTCTCTGATATTCGTTAATTGGTTGTTGGGACGCCGTGATTCTTCCCTTATTAAAACCTATTCAGGTATTACCAAAGCGTGTAAACTTCACCCTGGAAAAAACCAAAAAAATCCCACCCCCAAGACCGAAGTCTCAGGGACGAGATTGGATCACTCGTGGTACCACCCAGATTCGCCAATATGTCGCCATACTAGCCTCTTTGAGTTAAGAACGACAACGGCAATGCACGCTGTGCCTACTTATACTCTAGCTCTGTAACAGGAGCTCCTGTCACACCATCCCTTTACAGATTCATAAAGTTCCGATGTGCTGCTCTGAGTCTTTATTCAACCAAAAATTCTTTACCCCTTTTCAGCTACCGGAGCTCTCTGCCAAAAGAATACTTTAGTCTACTCGTCTCTTCAATGCATTTGATATTGCGACTATAATATCAAAAGATCGGTTATGAAGTAAACCCTTTTTTATTATTTGTCTAAAAACGACAGATTCTACATCTAGTTTCTCCCAAATGATCATGCCCACTGCGTTGCAAGGGTGCGTAGATAGGGAGCCAGCATGGGCTGTAACTCTTGGCGCATTAAGCCGATTTCCAGTATAGCTTGAATGTATCCGAACTGATCTCCAATATCGTACCGACGACCAATAAGCTCCAATGCCAGCAGATCTTCCTCCTGGCTGACTTCTTTTAGAGCGTCTGTTAGTTGATACTCCCCACCTGCTCCAGTCTCGATCCGATCTAGGATAGGGAAAATGGATGGCTTAAGGATATAACGTCCCATCACAGCCGTGCGAGAGGGCGCATCAGCAATGGAGGGCTTTTCGACCAGATCTGTAACCCGATGAACACCATACTCTGCCCCCTCCGAAGCTATGATCCCATACTTACCTACATCTGCTGTCTGTACAGAACGTACACCGATAATCTGGTTATTCGTTTTCTCGAATAGACGAATCATTTGGGCCAATGCAGGCGGATCGGACACCATAATATCGTCGCCTAGCAACACGGCAAATGGATCATCTCCAACGAATTGTCGTGCACATCCAATCGCATGGCCTAACCCTAACGGTTCCTTTTGCCGGATAAAATGAATGCTTGCCAGCTCACTTATCGCTCTCACCTCATCTAACAAGGCCTGTTTACCTTTGGCGTATAATGATTGCTCAAGCTCAACCGATTTATCAAAATGATCCTCAATGGATTTTTTGTTGCGACCCGTGACAATGATGATATTTTCAATGCCGGATTGTACCGCTTCTTCTACGATATATTGTATAGCTGGTTTATCTACAATCGGCAGCATTTCTTTCGGCTGAGCCTTCGTCGCTGGTAGAAATCGTGTACCTAGACCGGCTGCGGGAATGACCGCCTTTTTAATTCTCATAGGAATGATCTCTCCTTTCATTTGTTCCAATGGATACGTCGATTGCTGACTCGGATGGTGATCCGAACACCCAATACCGACTTATGAGATAGTTGATCAACATGCCAAGTAGCGTTGCTATCACTTTACTGCTCACAAGACTCCAGCTCCACAAGCTATGGGCTACATATATAATGAAGGATGACCATATTAAAACGAACAGATTGGCAATCACGAATCGTACGATTCGTATACGCTGAGCCTGACTCTTCACATCACGGAAGGTCCACCGATTATTCCACCAGTAGCTGTTCATTGTCCCGCAACTGTATGATATCGCTTGGGCAACCATCGCCGGCATACCTACAAAAGCAAGAATCGCAAATACTCCAGCATCGACTCCTGTGTTCAATATGCCAACAATACCGAATTTGAATATCGTCGTGAATCGCTTAATCATGCTGTGCAATTCTGCCTGTCAGATGTCCTTGTCTGGACGTTGTCTCCATCTGATACACATCTCTCACGATGTATAACGGACGGGATTTCGTTTCATCGTAGATGCGCCCAACGTACTCACCAAGAATACCCAACATAATGAGAATGAACCCATTAAACATCAGCATGATGCTGACAATGGAAGCCCAACCCTTCATTGTCGAATCTGTAAAGATAGCAGACCCAATGACGCTAACCATATAGATAAATCCAACGATAGATAAAATCACTCCCACATACCCCGCAATCTTAAGTGGTTTGTAGGAGAAGGACGTAATACCGTCCAGGCTAAGCTTCAACATTCGCTTCAGTGGATATTTGGTCTCTCCAGCTAGGCGTTCATCCCGCTCGTACTCAATCGCGGTCTGACGAAATCCTACCCAGCTCACTAAGCCGCGCACAAATCGATTTTTCTCTGGAAGTCGCTTCATCTCATCACATACTTTGCGATCAATCAGCCTAAAATCTCCTGTATCTACGGGAATATCCGTATCCGTTGAAGCGCGCAGTACACGATAAAACAGGCTTGCCGACCACCTCTTAAAGCGAGTCTCCCCGCTTCGTCTCGTACGGCGGGCGTAGACGACCTCATAGCCTTCTTTCCATTTAGCGATCATATCTATGATAAGTTCAGGGGGATCCTGAAGATCAGCATCAATGATAACCACTGCTGATCCAGCTGCATAATCCATGCCTGCTGTTATGGCGATCTGATGCCCAAAATTTCGGGCAAAATCAATCAATTTCACACTTTCGTCCCAACGCGCATAATCCCGAATCATCTGAGCGCTTCGATCCACACTACCGTCATTGACAAATAACAGCTCGTAGGGTTCACCTGTACTGCTCATGACCTTTTTCAGACGGCGATATGTTTCCTCTATGACCGCTTCTTCGTTGTACATCGGGATGATGACACTGTAGTGAATGGCTCTACTCATGTTCGTTCCCTCCTTTTGATCATTACACGTCTATATTCTCCAGGGCAGATCCCTCGCTGCTTGCTCCTTAACGTTCATTTCGTTTGTAAGCTCACAATTTCACTTCATATAACGTAGACTGATTACCGAAGCCGCCACCTTCATCGGAATTGGATCTCCACTCGGATGTAGGTACTTCCGTCCCATGCTCCATAATCCAGTTCGTAATCTCGGAGTTACCTCCACGGCCGCCCATTCCTCCGCCAATCATGAAGTATTTCACTTGTCCGCTCTTCACAAGCTGTTCTAATCGCTCTGTTGTATACACTGGATCGGAACCAGAGAAACCGCCTAATGTGATGACCGCTTCATTCTCGTCAATAATGTATGGGGCTGCTTGATTATAATCTGACGTTGCAAACAGATAAGTCTCACCTGTATTATGTTCTCGCAAATACTGAAGAGTCGTGCTGTCTATCTCTTCATTACGATTACCAAAGCCGCCACGTCCACCACCAGTAGGTATACCTTGTGCACTGCCCATACCGTTCATGCCACCTTCCATAAATGAGGGTGTTCCGGTATTTGAATTATTCGGGCTCGAATCACCAGTCGAAGATGGAGACTGTTGCTCTATATCTCCTTGCCCACTCGGTGGAGTCATTGCATTGTTGCGATCACCCTGTCTACCACCCATAGTCATGCCTCCAAACATGCCATTGGAACCGGTAGGACCTGCGGCTGGGATCATACTATTGCCACCATATGTAATTGGCGTAAATGCCCAATACACAGGGCCGATCAGGGTAACCATGAAACCTGCGACAACCAGTGCCTGTTTCCAAAGATGCGTGCGATTCATCATGACGGTCAAAACAACTGTCACCACAATTCCAGCGATCAGCTCGCTGATTGACCATCCTGCACCAATGGTTTCATCAAAAGGCTGCATAATGTACCATCCGAAGATAGTCGTTAATAGCACAGATAGCGGCAACAGCCAAGCTCGCCAACCGGTTCGTTCTTGGTACGCTTTCCACATTGCTACGAACCCAGCACCGCTTAATGCAGCTATTGGAGGCGCAAGCATGATCAGATAGTATTGATGAAAGAATCCTGCGACACTGAAAAATGCCGCTACCGGTAACAACCACGCCAGCCAGAATATCGCTTCTTTCATTTGATCCGAGCTGTTTCTTCGTCTTAAGCTTGTCAAAATTGCAATACAACCCAATAGAGCCAACGGTAATAACCAGCTAGCTTGACCAGATAGTTCGGTTTGAAACAGACGTAATGGCCCTGCCTGACCTGTACCAAACATGCCACCTGTTCCTCCTCCTCCACCGAATCCTCCCTGCGGCATGGTGAAGCCATTGGGCATCTCATTTCCTTGTGGGAGATTCATTCCGCTGTTACCGTCCGTTCCGCCGCGCGGGTTCGATGTCTGTACCGATGCCGAATCACCCCTGTCTCTTCCGGAATTAGTGACGTTGGATGCGTCAGGCATTCCAGCATTAGCTGTAGTATTCTGCCGACCGGTTAGACGGGATAGACCGTTATAACCAAAAGCGAGTTCGAGCACCGAATTCGTTTCACTACTGCCGATATAAGGTCGTTCATCAGCCGGTATAGAATCTACTGTGACCGCCCACGATAAGGAAATAGCCGCCATTATAGCTGTACTGCCTACGAGCAAGAGCAGTTTCTTTCGCCATTTCGCTTGAAAAGCGAGCAAGTAAAACAGATAAAATGCCGGAAGAACCATATAGGCTTGAAGCATTTTCATATTAAAAGCAAGTCCGATCAGCGCAAAGGCCATTAGAATTCGCCATACACTGCCTTGTTTTGCACCTTTAAATAGAAACCATGATCCGAGCAGCAAAGTAAACACGAGCATACTATCAATATTGTTCGTCCGACTGACCGCTGCAACTACCGGTACTGTCGCCATGACCATTGCAGCAATTCGCGCTGCCGCAAGCCCATATGAAGGCTTAACCATGAAATAGATCAGCAGTACCGCCCCAATTCCTGCTAGGACTTGTGGTAAGATCACACTCCATCCATGCAGACCGAATACATATGCAAATGCAGTCTGAATCCAAAAAACAACTGGCGGTTTATCGATTGTTACTGAACCAGCCGAGTCAAGGGATGCGTAGAAGAAGTTATGGAAGCTTCTCAGCATACTCCCCACTGCAGTCGTATAATAGGAATTGGCATATTGATCGTTCCAGATGCCGTATGCGTTCAAGATTGCTGCAAGAATGACAATCGGTAGAAGGACAAAATCAATCCTTCGTTTAGCAATATTCAAACTCAATCACTCCTTTAGATTGTTCATGTCTAGTATTGTGACATGCCAAAATAAATTTGGGATGAGTGCCCGCTGAATGTTGCCTGAGGATAACCCACCAACCTTTCAGCTAATTTTCAGTTTCGTGAGTCATAATAGTGCATATAAACAGGAGTGAATAAGGGGAGATCGTCCACCTATGAAAATTAGTACAGGCATCAGAATACTACTCGTTGATGATGAACCACATATTTTACAGTTTCTAGAGCTTGGTTTGAGAAATGAAGGATTTGAGGTGCGTGCGGCAGAACACGGAGCAGAAGCGCTCGAGATTGCACATGAATTCCAGCCGCATATGGTCATTCTTGATGTAATGATGCCAGAGATCGATGGATTCGAGGTGGTTGAGCGACTTCGCAAGACAGGTACTCAAGTCGGGGTCATTATGCTGACTGCCAAGGATGAAGTGGAGAGCCGAGTCAAAGGTTTATGGCTTGGCGCTGATGATTATATGATTAAACCATTTGCGTTCGATGAGCTGCTTGCTCGAATTCAAGCGAGGCTACGTAATCAATTTCCACTCTTAATGGGGGCTGTCACATACAGCGCCTTCCGCATTGATGATCTGCGTAAAGAAATTACCTATGACCATCGTGTGCTCGAGTTATCGCCGACAGAATATGAACTATTAAAATTTATTGTGACGAATCATGGCATTGTCCTAAGTAAAGCAACTATTTTAAGCAGAGTATGGGGTTACGATTTTGGCGGAGAAGAGAACATCGTAGAGGTCTATATTCGTTCCTTACGTGAGAAACTCGGGGATAAAGAGCATAAGCTCATTCGTACACTCCGAGGCGTCGGCTATAGGGTTGATCTATAATGGCGACTCCAACCTCATCACCGCAACCAAATTACTGTTATTTCCATCAGCTGCATCAACGATTCTCGCAAAACTCTTCTCTACGCTCACAGTTACTCACTCGCTCTCTATTCGTGTTAGCCGCTCTGTTGCTGTTCATTGGTATTCTTCAGTTTTGGATTATGGAAAGCTTCCTCTATCGTAACCAGGCTAAGACGATGGAAGAACAACTGATGTCTATGCCGCCGGTCTGGCTTGGTGTGCAACCACGTAACGGAGCTTCAAATCTGCCCTTTGGCGGACAATCTTCATCCGACGGACGGGGGTCTAACAACCGTTTGTTGTATATTCCAGATCGTTCACTGGCTCTTTTTGATAAAAATGCAACGTATGAAGATGTATTTGGTGAGGATGGGTTAGCCTCCCCTCGCCTAACTGCAGCTGCTTATCAAGACATCGCAGATCGGTTAAACGCTCACGAACATGTGCCCTATCAACTGGTGAAAGACAACGAGGGCAATGAACAGCTCATCGTATTTGCCTCACCCGGCCCGCGTAATCGAGCGGCACCTATGGTTCAGATGGGCATAGCTACTCAGCCTATACACGACTTAGTGATGAGACAATTACTTATTTTCGTCGGGTTATCTCTGCTTGCCATGATTACAGGTCTCATTCTGTATGCCAAGGTTCTTCGGCGGACGTTACATCCATTATCCAACATCGTGGAGACCGTGCAGCGTGTCGATGCTGGCAGTTTAGGTGAACGATTACCTGTCATCCAAGGACAACAGGAGATTGATCAATTAGCTTTTTCTTTTAACGGCATGCTTGAACGTTTGGAGGATTCATTCGAAGCAGAACGAGAATCCAAGCAACAAATGCAGCGTTTCCTGTCCGATGCCTCTCATGAACTGCGTACGCCCCTCACGTCTATTCACGGGTTCATTGAGGTACTCCAGCGCGGGGCAGCAACCAATCGTGAACAGTTGAATAGCGCTCTGAGCAGCATGTATGGTGAGTCTGTGCGAATTAACAAATTAGTTGAAGACCTGCTGCTGTTAACCAAGTTAGATCAAGCACCTGAACGAATTCAAGAGGTCATTGCTCTGGATGGTCTCTTATATGAAATGCAGCCGCAACTCGTCATGATGGCTCAGGATCGAAAGGTACATCTGGAGCTGACAGCTAAGTTATATATCGTTGGTGACCCTCACAAGCTGAAGCAAGTCATCCTAAATCTGTTTCAGAATGCTGTACAGCATACCGATCCGCAGCACGGTTTCATCACAATTACATGTTTTGCGAATGCGGATGTGGCAGAGCTGACCGTGAAGGATAACGGTACGGGCATTGAGCCAGAGCACATTGATCATATTTTTGAGCGATTTTACCGAACCAGTTCATCCCGTTCCAGAAAAGAAGGTGGTGCAGGGCTCGGTCTTGCCATTACTCGTTCCATCGTAGAATCGCATGGTGGGAACATTAATGTTTATAGCCAGGTTAGCGTTGGAACAAGCTTCATAATTACATTGCCCCTGTGGAAAGAAAGCAAACCTACTGCTGTTTCCAAGTCATAACATATCGATCGCTAGTTATTGGTTGCTGAAATAAGTAAGACCCCAAGGAGCCCTAAATCCATTAGAGCCTCTTGGGGTCAATCATTTTATAAGCAACACACATTAGTAATGTACAAAATAAACGTTTACGAACCCTTTACCTTCTGATAATGATTGTACTGTTCGTTGTCTATTTCGATGATATCTACATAGTTGAAATTACATTTCTGTATGACTTTATTGGAAGCAGCATTCTCTAATAATGCAATAGCATGTAGTAATTCCACATTTGTATGAGTGAACAAATATTGCGTTATTCCATTAACGGCCTGTGTTGTATAGCCACGGTTTCTATAGTTCTTGGAGATGCCGTACATAATCTCTCGATTAGGCTCGGGCAGCTTTTCTTTTATCCCTGAGCAACACCAGCCTACAAACTCATCCGTTTCCTTATGAATGATAGCCAATCGTAGATAGAGCGAGCCGATGTCTCCCCCAGCCTTGACGGCTTGTTTAAACTTCTGATTTTCTGGAATCTCGTATTCAGCCAACCAATGCGCCCGATCTTCGGCCGAAGCATTCCATCCTGGAAGAAATTCGTAAACTTCTGGCTGCCATGTGATCTCTTGTAATTTATCCAGATCTTCAAGTCGATACTCGCGCAAATAAATATCCTGACACTCAATCGTTAACTCACTTAACATTTCGTTATGATGCATTGTTATTTCCTCTCTATTTCACAAATTAAATATATGTAGTCTGTATAGATAACACTAGCCAATTTCTCTCATGACGCCCCTCCTAACTACAGCAATTTTAACCTAATTTGTGGAATTTATCTATATGTGCGTGTTCAAAAAGGTCGGTTTTCAGTACCAAGAAGACGGACTTTTTGAACCACCTCTATAGGCTAAAAATAGCCCCCAGCAACCATCATGCCGGAGGCCTATCATTTATAAACGAATTAGACTAACTTAAACGTATTTACTCTGGATATTGAGGTCTACTAACCTTATCAGGTACGGATTCATCAAATACATCCTGACCTGGGTAATCTCTAATATCACCTTCGTGAAGCTCATGGTTCTCATAGTCAAACCGATGTGCCGTTCTCTGATCCATACGCCAAGGCGAGCTTTTCCCCAGTGATTCTGACATTAATGATGATCCGTATGGCCCCTCCGGAAATTCTTCAAGAAACAGATCATTTCGTTGGGATTCTACGGTAGATAGATCCGTTGATTCCTGTCGATCCTCTTGCAAAAATTTGTCCTTCATTGTCCAACCTCCTATCCGCTTCGAACTAGTCAAAGCATGATTAGATTGATCAAGCAGTACAAAATTTATGCATGTTTTATAAGGAAGTCACAAAATCATTAGAGGTCTCGAATCCAAATATAACTTATAAAAATCAGTAGTCCGATTACACCAATCCACGTATCCTGTTTAGACCACTTTAGTAAGGAAGTTGTTGATCCAACACGATAATTCTCTCTAACCTTTCGCATCTCCATTGCAATCGTCATATCCTCTGCCCGTTGGAACAAGGACATAATTAGTGGTATAACCATTGGTCCGAGGTCACGTACACGTACTGTGTTAGGTCTTAATGCAGCTTTGCCTCGTGCGCGTACGATAAGCGAGAATCGCTGCCATTCACTCCAGATCATCGGGATAAAACGGAAGATCAAAGACACAGCCAGGGCAAACGAAGTAACAGGCAACTTGATCTTTTGTCCGATTGCCAGCACCCAATTCAAGCCTTCCACCATCCGCCCATAAGGTGTTGTTAGTGAGAACCATAGACTCGCAAGAGTCACGATAAACAAACGATACACATTAAGCAGTGTAGCTTCTGCCTGAATAAGAGAGAAACCCAGTTGCAAACTTCCACTTGCTGTGGAGAGTGTTGTTCCTGATAAAGCGGTAGAAATGATGAAAAAGAACAGCAGCGGTTTCATTAACTTCATACAACTTACAAGTGCCTGACGGGGTAAGATTCCAAGTGCAAACACGACAGGCACTAACGTTAGCGTTAGCCCCCACCAGCGATGCTGTAGCATCGTTGCCGTCACTAACAAAATATACAATATCCATTTCAAACGTGGATCCATGACACGATACAGCCCATTCGAATGAATGTATTGATTGTAGTTGTTTGTCGCTGAATGAACAGGGACACTCGCTGTGCCTTCATTACCTTCATTAGTCTCCGAATTCAATTGAGTATACATCTGGTGTTTAGTAGACTCATTACCAGTTGAAGCAGACTTCCCAGTGTTATTCCTCACTTCCTGTCCTTCTGCCTTCATTTGGATTATACTCGCTGCCATCGCCTCTGGTGTTAGTGCCGTCGATGGCAGTGCTGCCCCCACTGCCGCAAATTGCTGCGTTAATTGCATAGAAGGCGGCAGACCCATTCCGACCTGTATCAGAAGCTCAGGCTGCGCATGAAGCTCTCTTGGCGTCAAATCCGCTATCAGCTGGCCATCTTGCAGTATCAAAACCCGGTCTGCTATAGGTAGAAACGTGTCCAGATCATGCGTTGCTACCACTGCTCCTCGTTCATCCAGTCGATGTTGAGCAAGAGCATCCAATAGTAATACAACGCTACTTGCTTCTAGCCCAGCACTCGGTTCATCTAGCAATAACCATTCAGGATCAACTACAGTTCCCAAGGCAAGCCCCAGCCGTCTACGCTCTCCTCCACTCAGCGCAAACGGAGATCCATCCAGGTCGAATTGCCGTGAATCTGTTTGACCTTTTGCAGTATCCCACTGTTCAAGTGCTTGTGTGATTAATTGCTTCTGCTGACTCTCGGTATACCGATAAGGACGCATGGAATAAGCGAATTCTCGCTGAATTGTCCGGGCAAAAACCTGTTGCTCTGGAAATTGAAACACCATCCCCATTCGTAACAACATCGACTGCGAAACCTTACCTTGCTGCCAGATCAGCTCATCTCCAAGTCGAATTGCCCCTTGATCTGGAGGCTTCAGACCAGCCAACATCTGCAGTATTGTCGTTTTACCTGATCCAGTCCGACCTAATAGCAGCGTAATTTCTCCACTGCGTAGCGTGATAGATATATCATGAATTAAATTCCGTTGATGAAGTTCTACACCTTCGACGCTCACATGATCTAACTCAATATTCAAGAACTTACCTCCCTTACAAGCTGCTCAGGTCGGAGAGGTGTCGCTTGGGAAAGCATTCCTTGTTGTTTAAGAAGCTGTGCGGTCTTCACCGTAAATGGTGGGTCGAGCCCTAACTGGCGGCAAACGGATGTTGTCTCTACTTTCCTCGATGCATCCCCTTCAACCTCAGGTGTATAGAAGAACGCAACCGGGTCACCATCATAGACACAGCCCCCTTTGTCCATGGCAATAATTCGATCACATAAGGTCGCTTCTTCCAAATGATGCGTAATCCAAATTACAGCGGTTCCTTGCTGGATAATCTGCTCAACTATACTTTCAATCCGTTCACGAGCACCAGGATCAAGCATTGCCGTTGGCTCATCTAGCACTAAGATATCCGGCTTAGCCGCAAGCGCCACTGCAATATTTAAGAGCTGCTTCTGACCACCAGATAGCCGTGCAATGGCTGAATCGGGTGACATCTGAAGTCCTACGATATGTAAAGCTTGTTCTCTGCGTCTACGCTTTTCTTCGGCAGACACGGAGAGCGAGGATAGCGCAAAATGAAACTCTTCTTCTATGGTATCTCCAAGTACCTGTGCATCTGGATGCTGCAGCACCCCACGAATAGTAACATCTGGTTCAACTAGTCTTGATCCACTGGAAAGTGGTGTAAAACCGATTAACAGCCCAGCAATTGTACTTTTCCCGCTGCCATTGGCTCCTACAATGCTGATCCATTCTCCCTTATGAACATGCAATGATACACCATCAACAGCTTTTCGAACTTTCTCAGGCGATGAAGCATAATAAACCCGGACGTTGTCCAGTGTAATTAAAGTTGTTCCATCTTGCATTGATATTTTGTCCTTCCCCTTTTGATTCTTTTGTGATACGATCCGAATTGTTAACCAGATCTCCATTGTTGGTTAACAATAAGATTAGCAAAATTGAAAGGATTGTTCAAACATGAAATTATCTTTGCGTGGAATTGTTTTTAGTGCCCTTATGGCAGCCATACTTGTTCTGTTTGGTTATATTAGTATCCCCATCGGATTCTCACCTGTACCCATTACACTGCAAACCCTTGCAGTGATGCTTGCTGGAGGGCTGCTCGGTCCACGCTATGGATTCTTGAGTATCGCGCTTGTCGTTGTACTCACAGCGATTGGCTTTCCTCTGCTTCACGGTACAGGAGGTATGGCGGTTATTCTAGGTCCAACAGGCGGATATGTATGGATGTGGCCTTTCTCCGCAATGCTCATTGGTCTATTTCTTGCGCGAATTAAGCTGAATGGATTCGTCAGTTACTTCCTTGCGTTCATTGTACTTGAATTGTTCGGATCATTATTGATTTACGCCTCTGGTGTGCCATGGCTCGCGTATCAATATAAAATGTCTTTTACTGAGGCCATGATTCAAGGATTCTACCCTTACATTATCGGCGATCTGATCAAGGCTTTGTTTGCGGTCATCATCATTGCACCTGTTCGAATGGTCTTTCCTCCACAGCGCCTGACGGGACAGATGAATTCATCTGTTGTGAAAGTAGACGCGTAAATTGCTCCGTATCTCTTTCATACTTACACTTGGAAGTTCGACGTTCTTGTCCGTCTACCTTCTATGTAACTATGTAACTATTTAACTATTTAACAAGGTCAAAGCTGCCCAGATAAACTGGACAGCTTTGGTTTTATTTCATATAAGACAGATTGTAATTCATCACACTAAACACTATGATATGGTTATTTTCCGATGCTCTATATGCAGTGTCATATCTGCTGTATTTCTGATAAAGGTTTGGTCATGACTAACATATAGGATCGTTCCTTCATAACCAAATACAAATTGCTCCAACGCCTCCAACGCCTGGGTATCTAGAAAGTTTGTCGGTTCATCTAACAGCAAAATGTTATATTGCCCTAGAAACAACCGACATAATTGAAGACGAATGGCTTCCCCACCACTTAACGATCTAACCTCTTTATTGAGATCAGTGCCGGTAAATTGCATTGCATGTAGACAACTTCGCAGCTCCGCGACATTATAGTCAGAACGTTTCATCAGAAACTCCAGTATAGTTTCGTTCCCTTGGAACCGATAGCTCATTTGATCCAAATAACCAATCTGGGCCTTGGGAGATAAAATAATCTCTGTGTTAGCATCTAGGATATGACGAAGCAGCGTGCTTTTCCCACATCCATTAGATCCAGTAATGGCTACCTTCTGTTTCAAAGGAATTTGAAAACTGACTTGATCTAGTAATACGTTGCTCTGCACTTGAAGAGTTAAACGATCCGCCATTATCGGAAATTTGTTATGCAGCTCCAGCGCTTTGGATTGTCGAAAATGAATAGGACGATTCTCCTGTACTGCCTCAACCTCATGAAGCTGTTCCATTCGCTGTTCTATGGCCTTAGCCGCCCGATGCACAGCTTTCTGACTCGTTCCCTTAGACTTGGTTTCAAACATTCGGTTCGCCTTAGCCTTCGTTTCTCGTTTAGACATACTGCCTGCTTGCGTTATTTTCTCAGCTTTTTTCATTTTGTCTTGTGCAGCATGCATAAGCCGTCTCTTCTCTTTCAAGAATTGCTCATGGGCTTGATTCTGTTGATCTCGCTCCAATCGCTGCTGAGCCTTGTAATCACTATAGTTGCCCGAATACACCTTAACGGCGCCATCATTCACTTCCCATATCGTCGTGACAAGCTCATCTAGAACAGACCGATCATGACTGACAATCAACAGCGCACCATAGTAGTAACGCAATTCGTTGACCAAAAAAGTAATTCCCTCTTGATCCAAATGTGTCGTCGGTTCATCGAACAATAGCGCTTCATGGTAGTTCGCGAACATGCCCGCTAATTTTAGCCTTGTCTGCTCCCCTCCACTTAACCGTTCATGATGGACAGGAATACTGAGTCTGCCCAACCATTCCCCATCCGTCTCCATATGTTCATCAAGATGCGGAGCCTCCATCTGTTCGAAATAGGAATGATCAACATATCGTTTAATCCTACCCGCGCTCGGCTGAATTTGTCCGGCAATTAGCTTCAATAATGTGCTTTTCCCCTGACCATTTCCGCCCACAATACCGATCCGATCCAACTGATGCACAGCCAATCGCTCAATGTTTAATATCTCTTTATCTAAAAAGGTCATTTTAACCTGTTCAAGTTCGTAACAACATTTTTCCATATTCGCTACCTCCGAAATTTAATGATTTCGTATCGATAGCGTTGATCGATACGAGCAAGTCAACCTCGCTCGTATCAATAGAAAAGTAACATGGACATACGCGAACCTCCTTATCCCACCAGACTCACAAGAGCCCTTCAATTTCCAAAGTAAAAAAACAAAAAAATCACAAGCCACGGCCTGTGATTCAGTATAAACAGGAATATATGATTTGCGCATAGCGCCTACCTGAGAATTGTCAAAAATGGACAGACTGCTCCTGTTTACTCTGAACGTTACAGAGCCTTTGAACGTATTTAGTTAACGGTTCAAGGTCAGGAAACGCAATCTGATCGCATGTATCATATTCAACAATTCTCCTTCCGTTCTAGTATAAATTAACAAGATTAATTATAATTTTCCACCCTTTAAAAGTCAAAAAGCCGCACCCCATTAAGCAAGATTTCTATACTTAACGAAGGCACGGCTATAAGAATAGTAATGTGGTTTAGGCAATGTAGATTAAGTAATCTATGAACGTTCCTTAGCACGCTCTTCTATCTCTAAGTTACGTTTGAGGCTGAGCACTATGCAAAGTCAACAATGCTTCCTGCGTCCGGACTTCACCGGTTGCCATGGGTACAACTTTCTCATAATTAGCTGAATTCGTTACAATGATCGGTGTCACCGTGTGATACCCTGCAGCCTTGATCTGAGCGATGTCGAACTCTAGCAACAGATCACCAGCTTTGACACGGTCACCTTCTTGGATGTGAGATGTAAAATGTTGTCCATCCAGCTTAACCGTATCCACACCCACGTGAACCAAAATTTCGGCTCCTGTATCCGATACAACCGCAAGTGCATGTTTCTTCTTAAAGGCAACCGTTACCGTTCCGTCAAACGGAGCGACCACTCTACCAACTGTTGGCTCAATCGCAATTCCGTCACCCATTGCTCCAGAGGAAAATGCCGGGTCAGGAACTTCTGTCAAACTAACGATTGTACCTTCGATCGGGCTAAACACTTGTTCATCAGAAACGGCCGACGTACGAACCGCTGCTTCCTTAGTAACAGTGGCAGTCGTAGTGGTCGTTGCTGTTGTTTCTTCTTCAACCGGGTCTTTGAAGCCCATAATGTACGTTAATACTGCTGAGACAACAAAGGAAGCTGTGATACCAAGGATCAATCCTGGGAAACCTTCACCACCTGGTCCATAGAAAATAGGCAAAGTTAACAATCCTGGTGCTCCAGATGCAAACGCCTGTGTTCCTGCTTGTCCGATAATAGCACCACCAACTGCGCCCCCAATTACACCAGCAATGAATGGACGTTTAAGTGGCAACGTAACCCCGTAGATCGCTGGCTCTGTAATTCCGAACAGTGCGGTTAATGTCGATGAACCTGCTAACGTTTTGAGCTTTTTATTTTTTGTTTTCAACATAACGCCGAAGGCAGCTCCCGTTTGAGCGAAGACAGATGCAGTTGCAGCCGGCTTAACACCATCTCGTCCATAAACAGCAACGTTGTTAATAAATACAGGAATCAGACCCCAGTGTACTCCGAAAATTACGAGTAACTGCCAGCTAGCTCCCATGATTGCACCTGCAAGCAATGGACTGAATCCAAAGGCCGCAACAAGTGCGGATGCAATTGCATTACCTACATAAACTCCAAATGGACCGAACACAATTAATGTAAGTGGTACCATAATAACGAGTAGGATTAACGGTGTAACAAAGTTTTTCACGCTATCGTGTAGCGTTCTATTGAAGAATTTCTCTACCTTACTCATGACAATGACAGACAGGATAATAGGAATAACGGTAGATGAATAAGTCATTAATACGACAGGGATTCCGAAGAAATCAGTCGGAGTTCCCTCTGTTTTAAGCCCAATTATGGTTGGATATATCAAGGCACCCGCAATCGTCATGGCTACAAAAATATTACCTTGAAACTTACGAGCCGTTGTAACCGCTAACAATAGGGGCAAGAAATAAAATAAACTGTCAGCTGCTGCAAATAAGATGATATAGGTGGTGTCAGTTGTTTCTAACCAACCCAAATTACTAGCGATAAGCAGTAAACCTTTAAGTATACCCGCACCAGCCATAACACCTAGTAGCGGTGCAAAGATGCTGGAGATGACATCAATGATGCCACCAAGACCTTTAGCTGATTTCTTCGGCTTTTCTTTGTCCGATGAATCATTCAGAATGTTGCTAATTTCACCGATGGCACTATACACCTCCGGCACTTTGTTACCTACGACAACCTGGAACTGTCCCCCATTTTCTTTAACCGCAATAACACCATCGGTTTTCTCCAGCTTCGCTTTGTCAGCCTTACTATCATCCTTTAATACAAACCGTAGTCGTGTTGCACAATGAACCAATGACACTACATTTTTC
Source organism: Paenibacillus sp. Root52 (assembly GCF_001426865.1). GTDB lineage: Bacteria > Bacillota > Bacilli > Paenibacillales > Paenibacillaceae > Paenibacillus. The sequence continues at coordinate 1,061,579 of NZ_LMFO01000001.1, forward strand.
TCGCCGCCGACTAGCTCTACGATCTCTTTAGCCAGTTTTTGTTGACTCATGATTGCACCCCCATTTTTTCTGAACCCACACTTGCATTAATGCTATAACAGAACACGCATTGCATTGGTGCAAAGTTCTCTCACAGGCCTCCTACCGATTTTTTTGCACGCAAAAAACCTAAGCCTTGAGGAAGGGGGACACTTTCATCCGTGCCTTCTCATGACTTAGGTTTTGCCTGCATAACCAGTAACAATCCCAGTTAAATCGTATTCATTTCCTGTTAATATAATAATATTATAATTTAACCAAATTTGTCAACATTTATTATTCACATTTATTTGCGTTAGATTAGGTAATGTTACTTCTCGTTCTTCAGCGATTAACCACCCGCTCAATATGCACGGTTAAATACAGTTTTTCCTCGTTGGTAAGCTGATGATTGTATTCTTTGTTCACAAACATCTCTATTTTTTCTGTACAAGCTGCCGCTTCAGGATGTTTCACCTTAATCAAGTCATAAATATGGTCGTAGTTATTATCATAATGCGTACCGCTCAGTACCCTTTGGGAGAAAAACTTCAGATGTGTGATGAATCTAAAATAGCTGAGTGACTCTTCATCGAATTCCATTTTGAAATGGTATTTGGCAATATTAATAATTTGCTGAATAAACTTCGTAATGTTCATCGTGGTAATCACTTCTTCATTCATCTCTGCATTCACAATATGAAGGGCAATGAACGCTGCTTCATCTTGCGGAAGATCAAGATTCATCTTGGTTTTAATATTTTCTAACGTCCTTAAACCTAAGCTGAACTCCGCTTTATACAGTTGTTTGATCTCCCACATCAGAGCATTTTTTATCTCGACTCCTTCGCGATAACGTTCAATCGCAAAATTGATATGGTCGGTTAGAGATACATAGATATTTTCATTCAAATTTCTACCTAACTGATCTCTAGCGTAAGTAATAATTTCTTCAACAATCTCAATAAGCTCCAATGGTACTTCACGAAGCAGCATTTTGAAATTATCCGATGTCTGCTTGTTTTTTAGTGCAAATACTTTCTGAATACGGGTCTCATCTACTATATCTCCCGGTTTCTTCTTAAAGGCAATCCCACGTCCCATCACCACAAGCTCTGCTCCATCGGCTTGATATATGCTGATCACGTTATTATTGATAACCTTAGCTATTTTCACTTCAATCCCCCCGTCACGTTCCACGTATATCTGTAATTTATCATTTTTGGGCACAAAAAAAACCTGAAGCAACACAAAATAAACAAGACAACATGTCTTCTTTTTTTGTTGCTCAGGTTTTGCCTACTTCGTGTAGTAACAATCCCATAAACGATATATTTGCGTCAAGTATAGCGCGAAACATGTCCATATGTCAACGCTTTCAATGAGGGGACAATCGGAAGTCCCACTGTTCTGGTTCTTCCGATTGCCAAGCTAAGGTATTATTCTTCGCCAAGATTGGTTCCGTCAGATTGAATTACATTTTGATACCAATAAAAGCTCTTTTTCTTCACACGTTGCAGAGTTCCGTTCCCTTCATTATCCCGATCAACATAGATATAGCCGTAGCGTTTTCTCATCTCGCCTGATGAAGCACTAACGATATCAATTGGCCCCCAGCTCGTGTAACCAATAATGTTCACACCGTCTTGAATGGCTTCACCCATTTCGGCAACATGACGTTTCAAATAATCAATCCGGTAGCTATCGTCTACTTCACCTTCTGCTGTGACTTCATCATGAGCACCGAATCCATTTTCTACGACAAACAGTGGTTTCTGATAACGGTCGTGCAATTGATTCGCAGTGATACGGAATCCTTTTGGATCAATTGTCCAGCCCCATTCGGATTTTGCCAGATACGGGTTCGCCACAGAGCCAAATACGTTGCCACTTGTCATATTTTTGATCACTTCTGGATCAGTGCTCGTTGTACGGCTTGAATAATAGCTGAAGCCAATGTAATCCACAGTATGATTCTTCAGGATTTCGGCATCGCCTGGCTGCATTTCAATGTTCAAATTGTGATCCTTGAAGAAACGTTTGGCATAACCAGGGTATTCACCACGTGATTGAACATCAATGAAGAAATAAGACTCTCTGTCCTTTTCCATGCCTTGGAACACATCTTCTGGATTACATGTATATGGATAGAAGCTGCCGGCAGCAAGCATACAACCAATCATGGCATCTGGAATAATCTCATGACAGGCCTTTACAGCCAGCGCACTTGCAACCAGCTGATGGTGAGCAGCCTGATATTGAATTTCCTTAACGTTATCGCCTTCTTCAAAGGCCAAGCCAGCTCCCAAGAATGGCAGATGCAGCAACATATTGATTTCATTAAAAGTCATCCAGTATTTCACTTTATCTTTATAACGTGTAAACACGGTTGTTGCATAAGTTTCGAACAAGGTTACGAGCTTCCGACTTCTCCAGCTGCCATACTTCTGAATGAGGTTCACAGGCACATCGAAATGTGCGAGCGTAACGACAGGCTGAATGCCATGCTTCAACAATTCATCGAAGAGATCATCGTAAAATTTCAGACCAGCCTCATTCGGCTGTGCATCTTCACCCGATGGGAAAATGCGTGCCCAGGCAATGGATACACGCAGTGCTTTGAAGCCCATTTCAGCAAACAAAGCAATATCCTCAGGATAACGATGATAGAAATCAATCGCCCCATGTGAAGGATAGAATTCGCCTTCCAGCGGTTCAAAACCTGGAACATTCCCCTTCATAATGCTTCTGCGATTCTCACCAGTTGGTAAGAGATCAACAATACTCAGTCCTTTGCCATCTTCCAGGTAAGCACCTTCCGCTTGATTGGCAGCAATGGCTCCACCCCATAGAAAATCTGCAGGAAATTTAAAGTTAGTCATCATCATGCTCCTTCCGAATTATGTAATTCATCATCTACCACGATTCTGCAATCTAGGATAAATAAATAGAAAAAACCCGAACCAGCCTGGTTACACTTTGACGTGTAAGCAAGCCAGCTCAGGTTATGCCCGTATCGGTAACATTCCCAGATCACAATTATGCGGATTGGATAAAACTTTAGCAAGGAATAGAGGAAATGTCAATTTTAATGTAGATTCTTTTTTTAGAAATAATAATAATGAGAGCGGATTCACCTTGCTTGCACGGCTGCACAGCTGGGATCCCCCAATGCTGACCTTCAGTACCAATGCAGTGATCTACTCTTATCGCGAGGTGTAACCAGCATCAGCATGTATTGTCGTGCCCGTTACATAGGACGATGCATCCGATGCCAACCAGAGGCTCGCTTGAGCGATTTCATCAGGTTGTCCAAAACGATTCAGCAAGCTAAGCTGAGGAGCGTATTCCTCTGCAGTAAAGCCGAATTGATCCAATGCCCCACGAAGCATCGGTGTATCAATCGCACCAGGCGCTACTGTATTCACGCGAATGTTGTGTGGTCCATTTTCCATTGCGGCTACCTTCGTCATGCCTACGACTCCATGTTTGGCAGCAACATACGCGATGTTATTAGGTTGTGGACGGAATCCACTCACGGAAGAAATATTAATAATTGAGCCACCTTGTCCTTGTTTCAACATTTGCTGCAATTCATACTTCATACACAGAGCAGTTCCTGTTAGATCGACGGACATCAAACGATGCCAGTACGCTTCGTCAAACTCTGCGGCTGGTTTATCATCTGGTGTAAGTGCCGCATTGTTGACAGCTACATCGAGTTTACCATAAGTATCTACAGCGAATTTCACCATCGCCTGCACTTCTTCGGATTTTGAAATATCAACTTTGTAAAAAGCAGATTCGCCACCAGATGCTTGAATCGCTTCAGCTACGGCACGTCCCTTTTCTTCATTAAAATCTGCAACAATCACTTTGGCTTTGGCCTCTGCGAACAGCTTCGCTGTTGCCTCTCCCATGCCCATTGCTGCTCCTGTTACAATAGCTACTTTGCCTTCTAGTACGGGAAATGTCATTAGAATACCTCCAATTTTATTGTATTTTAACCCTCTCAACTCCCAATATATAAACTATTTGAATCACCATCAATCCGTAATCTACCAACATTTGTACGTTACTGTACATATGCATATGATTTGTACAGTAAGTTGCAGGAATAGTGATATTCGACCATACTGAATTTGAGGTGAACATACGATGACAGATTCATTGGACAAGCGTGTTCTACGCTCCAAAACCGCATTGAAAGAGACGTTTGTGCGTTTGTTATTCCAAAAGCCGTTCCAGCAACTATCCATATCCGAAATTGTGCGAGAAGCTAACTATAACCGGGGAACATTTTACGCCCATTATGCCACTAAAGACGAACTGTTACACGAAGTCATTCAGGATGTATTGGATGAGTTCATTAGACAAATACAGCATCCCTATCAGTCGATTAGCAAAGTGAATTTGAAAGAAATGCAGACGGATGATATCACGTTATTTACATATCTTAAAGAGCATGCCGCTCTATATAAATTGCTGTTAAGCGATCATATCCAGGTCGATTTTAGATACCAAATCGCGCGAGCCATAGAGAATCTATTTCTATCGGAGTATGAGTACGAACTGGAGGAAGGAACCTTAATTGACCCTAAGTGGCTGTACATCTATCGTGCGCATGGTGTCGCGGGTCTCTTGATTCGTTGGATTGAAGAAGAATTCCCCACTTCCCCGCAGTATATGAGTACTCAAATTGTGGAGCTGATGCTGTTATCCACTGAAGTTTTCCATGTGAAGCGGGAGAGAACATAATTTTAAGCTTACTTCTATTTACAAAATTGGTGTCTAAACCACTAATTTCTACATGATTTTTAACCTAAATATTGGGGTACTTTGATTTTGGTAATCATGATATATTTCAATTCAGAAAACGCTTTCAATCCTTTATTTGGAGGTGGTTCCTTTTTTGGACATTAAGTAAAATGTTACTTCTTGAACCTAGATAAACCGTATTTCGTTGGTTCATTCGGTAGTACACACTCATTTTCTAGAAAAGGAGATTATGATTAATGACTAAACGTAAATCTGTTCTCTCTCTTACCCTCGTCACGGCTATGATCGTGTCACTGTTCTCCTCGGCCATCGTGTCCGCGGCTAGTAACGAACAAGTTCAGCCTACTGTGACTGTTGCACCTTCGAGCATTCAATCGTATGTGTCAGCGATGGAACCTGGATGGAACCTCGGCAATTCACTGGATGCCATTGGAGCAGATGAGACCGCTTGGGGTAATCCCCGCATCACAAAAGAGTTGATTCAGAATATTGCTAACCAAGGCTACAAAAGCATTCGTATCCCTGTGACCTGGCAGGCTCACATTGGAGGAGCACCTAACTACACAATTAATGCCGCTTACATGAACCGAGTGCAAGAAGTGGTAAACTGGGCGCTCGATGCCAATCTTTATGTAATGATTAATATTCATCATGATTCATGGCAATGGATCAGTTACATGGAGAATGATCGCACGAATGTTCTTGCTCGATACAATGCGGCTTGGACTCAGATCGCCAATAAGTTCAAGAACAGCTCGAACAAGCTGATGTTCGAAAGTGTCAACGAGCCTCGTTTCACTGAAGGTGGAACAACAGATCCTGCAACTTCATACCGTCTATTGGACGAGCTAAATACGTCATTCCATAACATTGTGAGAACATCTGGTGGTAACAACGCTACTCGCCCTCTCGTTCTCCCAACGTTACATACAGCTTCTAACCAAGCTGATTTGGATGCCTTATCACAGACCATTTCCAAATTAAATGATCCGAACATTATCGCTACAGTGCACTATTATGGTTTTTGGCCGTTCAGTGTAAACATTGCAGGTGTGACCAAATATAACGCTGAGGTTCAAAAAGATATTACGGACACATTTGACCGCGTCTACAATGCTTTTGTAGCTAAAGGCATCCCTGTCATTGTCGGCGAATATGGCTTGCTTGGATTTGACCAGCATACCGGCGTCATCCAACAAGGTGAAAAGCTGAAATTCTTCGAATTCATTGGGCAGTACCTTCGTCAAAAGCAAATGACAACGATGTTATGGGATAATGGTCAGCATTTTGGCCGTACGTCCTTCACTTGGTCTGACCAAGATCTCTATAATACGATGAAAGCAAGCTGGACTGGACGTTCTACAACAGCAGAATCAGATCAAGTCTATCTGAAAAAAGGCGCTGCTGTACAAGATAAAACTGTAAAATTGAACCTGAATGGCAATACGTTCAACTCTCTTGTTCATGGGAATACAACCCTTGTTAAAGGGACAGATTACACCATTAGCGGTGATGTCCTCACATTGAAATCCAGCTTGTTAAATAGACTTACCTCTTCAGGCAACCTTGGTGTTAACGCGAAGCTCACAGCAAAATTCAACAAAGGGGCTAACTGGCATTTCAATCTGATCAAATATGATACGCCTAAATTGAACAGTACAACGGGTACTACAAGCTCATTCGCAATTCCAACAACATTCAATGGCAACCAACTTGCCACTATGGAAGCAACCTATGTCAATGGCGGTAATGCAGGGCCACAGAACTGGACATCGTTTAAAGAGTTTTCCTACACGTTCAGCCCGAATTACAATAGTAATGTAATTGAGTTGAAACAAAACTTCTTCAACGAAACCAATGATGGACAAGTCATTCTTAAGTTCCATTTCTGGAGCGGAGATATCATCACCTACAAAATCACGAAAAATGGGAACAGCGTTGTTGGCACAGCTTCCTGATTTGAACATGACCTAACTCACTTCAATTAAAAATCATTCAATACGGCGTCCTGTCAGAGCATCTCGCTCTAACAGGGCGTTTGTGTATATTTACACTTGTGTCACTCCTACCGTAGATGACCTTATCTGTATATATTTTTGGATGTTTCCGGTAGTTCCGAATAACGTACAAGTAGCGACTCATACCTATACTGTAATTTGGTTTGAGGAGGTAACACCATGTTTAAACGTGTCGATCGTTTGGCGATTGAGCTTCCCCTCTCAGGAAGTCCTGATCCCAACGGAGCGAGTGCTGTACAGGAACTACTGGGTGGACGATTCGGGGAAATGTCAACGCTCAACAATTATATGTTTCAATCTTTTAATTTTCGGGGAAAAACAAAGCTTCGTGCCTTCTATGACATTGTCGCAAGTATCACGGCTGAAGAATTCGGGCATGTTGAATTAGTTGCCAATACGATTAATCTCATGTTAGTGGGTTCTACATCTCCGGGCGATCCAGATTCCACACCTTTACGCATCGGTAAAGATGCACGTATGACCTCCCATTTCATCGAATCTGCCCAAACCGCACTCCCATATGATTCCATGGGTAGACCTTGGAATGGTTCATATGTTGTAAGCAGTGGCAATCTGATCTTCGATCTGCTGCATAACTTTTTTCTGGAATGCGGTGCACGTACGCATAAAATGAGAGTCTACGAAATGACGGATCATCCTGCGGCTAGGGAGATGACCGGTTATTTGCTTGTCCGCGGAGGCGTACATATCTTGGCTTATGCAAAAGCACTACAGATCGCCACTGGGGTTGACGTGACTAAATTATTTCCGATTCCGAAACTCGACAATAAAGTGTTTGATACCACTCGTAAATGGGAAGCGATGGGTGAACATCGCAGGCTTTACACATTTAGCGATAAGGATTATCAGAACATCGCACAGATCTGGAAAGGTGTGCATCCTATTGATGGAGGCAAATTGGAAGCCTATGCCGGCCTACCTGGTCATAGTGGAAGCATTCCTGATCTGCCTGATCTACCCGAAGAATTCGCTCCAGGCATCTCTGCAGAAGATCTTCTGCTGATTGCTTCAAGGCTAAAACGAGAAGCGGGTCTATAGGTTGGAATAATCATCACCCTAAACATGCAAAAAGGAACCTGATAGACTCACCAGGTTCCTTCTGAATATTTCCTTATTGTGGTTCCGTAAATGTTACAACCATAATAGCTTCACCATTTGCTTGCACGCTACCCGTCATGGATGTTTCCACGCGTTCAATCGTTTCATTTCCATTTGGAATCAATACAGGTGTAATAATCGGTAGACCGGCATTCTGAATGAATTCCATATCGAATTCAATCAATAATTGTCCGGCTTTTACCACATCCCCATTGTTGACGTGCAGGGTAAAGCCTTCACCTTTGAGTCCAACCGTGTTGATCCCAATATGCACAAGCATTTGTACTCCAGTTTCATGTTCTAGAATGATTGCATGTTTGCTCTTGATCATGACATGGGCGATCGTGCCATCAAACGGAGCAACTACACGACCTTCGGATGGCTCAATAGCGATTCCTTCGCCCATATGCTTCTCTGAGAAAGCAGGATCAGGAACCTGCTCAAGATCAACCGCCGTGCCAGTCATAGGTGACAAAATGGTTAGCGATTCTACCTTTTGACGGCTGCTTGTCATCTCATTCGTATGAGTACGATCAACCTCTGATTGATCTACTGCTACTGCTGGATTCGTGCTAATCCCATTGGCACCGCCTGAATGCGTAGACGTAGCCGTTTCCACAGCAGGTGCATCCTTATAACCAAAGAACCATGTCAGTGCAAATGCGATAGCCATCGCAATCAGATTGGACAGAATGTACAGTGGGAGTTGGCTATTCAGGTACAGCAATGTTCCTGGAATTACAGTGACAGCCATACCTGTGCCTTGTAGGTGGAACAATGAAGCGATGAAGCCACCAACAGCTCCCCCCACAAGACCCATAATGAATGGTTTCATGTAGCGTAGATTCACACCGAAAATGGCCGGTTCTGTAATACCGAGAAATGCAGACAGCGATGAAGGTAATGCAAGTGCTTTTAACTTCATATTCTTCGTTTTTAATCCTACAGCTAGACAAGCCGCACCCTGAGCAGCCATAGCACAGGTAATAATCGCATTAAACGCATTAAAGCCTGTTTTCTCCAACAACTGAATTTCAAGAAAGTTGAAGATATGATGCACGCCGGTAACAACGATAATTTGATGAAAGAAACCAATGATGATTCCCGCAATACCAAATGGCAGATCCAATACAGCTGTTGTTCCCTGAAGTACCCATTCTTCAAGGGAGTGGAATACTGGCCCGATTGCAAACAATCCTAGCGTAATCATAATTGTAAGCGTAATGAACGGTGTTAGGATCAAGTCGAGCGCCTCAGGCACACGTCTGCGCAGTACCTTCTCGAACTTCGCTCCAATCAATCCCACGAAGAATGCCGGAAGCACGGAGCCTTGATACCCTACCACCGGGATAAATCCAAACATATGCAGCGGTTGCGCTGATCCATCAGCTACTGCGTAGGCATTCGGCAACGCTGGGTTAACCAACATTAGACCCAGGACGATACCCAGGACTGGACTTCCGCCGAATACACGGAATGCTGACCATGCCACCAGTGCAGGTAGAAATGCAAATGCAGTATCCGTCAGAATTTGAGTGAACAACAGGAAATTCGGTGAAATATCCTCTGGGGTTGCACCGAACAAGGATAAAATTTCATTTTGCGTAAGCAGGCCTCGTAGACCCATGAACAGACCTGTCGCCACAAGCACTGGGATAATTGGTACGAAGACGTCACCGAACGTACGGATACCACGTTGAAACGCATTGCCTTCCTTTTTCCCCTGACTCTTCACTTCTTCTTTGGAAGACCCTTCAATCCCGAGCTTCTCAACTTCTTCGAAAATGCGATTGACGGTACCTGTACCAAAGATGATCTGATATTGACCTGAATTAAAAAAGGCACCCTTAACCTTATCAATATTCTCAATTTGCTTCTGATCGATCTTCTCTTTGTCATTGACCATGATACGTAAGCGTGTCGCACAGTGGGCAAAGGAAGCTATGTTCTCCTTGCCTCCGATGGCCTGAATGACTTCTTCGGCAATTTTTTTGTTCTCCGACATCCTTATTCATTCCTCTCAATAAATCCATATTCGCCGCCTGAGATGCCGACAGGCATCCTTCGTAATCAAAAGCGTACTTTTTGAACAAACTCTTTAATAATCCCATTTGCTCGCTTTGAACTCTGCCTTGCCTGCATGTGCAAAAAAGCGAATGCCCACACTATCTCGGCTTGGGAAAATGCGGCTAGTGAATACCTCTTCCCCATCATTCACGAATATTTCCACTGAAGATGTATCAACGAACATATGAATTTTGATGATATCCCCAGATAAAGCGCAATTTCTAATATTTCCATTGTTTGGATCTAATGTAGCACCAGATAAAGAGCGATCCAGCGTCAATTTTTGTTGCAGTCGATCGTACTGTACCACGGTTTTCTCATCTTCATTGGTTCGAAATTCAATACCGAAGCGCTCCGCATCAAAATTTGTGATTTCACACTCTAATTCATACGCGATACCTTCAAAACCTGCAAAAGATCGGATCTCATCATCCATAATGACATGTAGCTGTTCAACTGTTTCAGACGCTCGCAGCTTAGCCATTTCAGCAATAGGTTGCTGAATCAGCTTCCCATCCCTCAACGTCAATTGCCGTGGAATCGTCAAACAGTGTGCCCATCCACTATCATCTGTGGGATACTCTAGATCAGGAAGCCCCATCCAGCCCACAAGAATCCGTCTACCGTCTGGTGCGTTCATCGTCTGAGGTGCATAAAAATCAAACCCTCGGTCTAGCTCCTGAAAAGCACCGTGGTTGAACACTCTTGTCTCTAGATCTAGCGGTTCACCAACAAGATATCCGGACTGATAGATATTGTTGTACAAATCCCCTTCGGGCTGAATTCCTTGAGGTGAGAAGATCAGAACCCCCTGCTCATCGATTGACATGTAGTCAGGGCATTCCCACATATAGCCGAAATTCGGGAGTTTAGTTTCAACCTCACCAAGAAATTCCCAATGCTTGAGATCTGCTGAACGATACATGACAGTACATCCCGTTTCATTCGTCCGTTGGGCTCCAATCACACAGTAGTATAGCTCCCCATCTTGCCAGACCTTAGGGTCTCTATAATGTTCGGTATAACCTGAAGGTACTGAATCAATCACAGGCAGAGGCATTTTCACCACTGAACCGCTCTCATCCATAATGGCTAAGCATTGAGACGGATGCCTGATCCACTCTTCATCCCTTGAGTTACCGGTGTAGAGAATATGCAGCTTCCCGTCCTTCTCAATGGCGCTGCCGGAGTATGCTCCATGTGAGTCATATGGCTCCCCCGGGCTTATACCGATGCCTACATTTTCCCAATTCACAAGATCCGTTGAACGGGTATGGTACCAATATTTCATTCCATGCACGGTTCCTAGAGGGAACCACTGATAGAACAAATGATAATGACCTTCATAGTAGGAAAATCCATTAGGATCATTCAGTAGTCCTGTAATGGGTTGAATATGATATTGCTGTCTCCACGGACACGCAGATATCAATGCTCTAAGCTTGTCCATTTCACCTGGTTCTGCTTGTTCTATCCGCCGATAACGCTGTTCTCTATTCATTTTCATAACCATTCCACCCTTGCGTTGTAAATCAATATGTGGCTACACGCCACAAAAAATGTGCATGAACTATTTTGCATATAGGAACCGGTTCCAAAACTAACAAAAAAATAATTCCACCTGCGTTTCTCCGCCGGTATCGATTCGATGTACTTATGAAGGAATCAAATGGAACCGGTTCGATGGAATTATCATAAAGGAACCTTTTATAGTTTGTCAACGCTTTCTCGTGGAATAATTTCTACATCAAGTACAGTCTGCTTCTCCACAACGCCGCCTTGAACGAGTCGAATAATGTGATCTGCCGCCAATTTACCCGCTTGTAAATAGTGAAATTTCACTGTTGTCAGTGTTGGGTGGATCATCTCCGTAATATCATATCCACCGAACCCTGTAACGGACAGTTCCTGTGGAATTCGTATTTTGTTGGAAAAGGCTGTTTTCATCACGCCAAGCGCAATGTTATCCGTTGCTCCTACAATGATCGTCGCTTTGCGTTCTCGGACAATAGCTTCCGCCGTTGCAACCGCCTCCGACATTTTAAAGCTTGTTTCATGATATGTAACTTGACATTCACCACATTCAGCAATGGCACGCTTGAAACCTTGCTTACGATGAATACCTACTGCCTGATCTCTCTCTGTAACGCCCATATATACAATGTTTCGATGGCCTTGTTGAACGATATATTTCCCCATCTCATACCCTGCTTGATCATCATTATGAACTAAACTATGGATATTGGGATGTTGTTGTCCAACTAATAGAACTGGAATACCAATCTCTTCAATAGCTTTGAGATGTGCTTCGGTTACTTCCGCAGCAAGAAGAATAATACCTGATACTTTCTGTCTAGCAAAATCATATATGCCATCAATTTCTCGTTTCATGTCCTGACTTGTATTGGCAATTAACATCTGATATTGATTGTTGCGCAATTCTTCATCGATCCCGATTAAGGTCTGTGAAGTTGCAAACGAATCAAGCCTTGGCACAACTGTTCCAATAATACTAGTTTTCTTCGCCTTCAAGCTCTGTGCAAACGTATTGGGGACATAGTTATATTGTTTGATGATCTGCTCAATCTTATGCCTTGTGTTCTCGCTAACCGACCCTCCGTTAAGGAACCGGGAGACAGTACTCTTCGCAACACCTGCCATCTGAGCAATATCAGAAATGGTTTTGTTCATATTTACCCCTTTGAATTCATTAAAATGTAAAGTAATATCTGTTCATATTATACTTCGAAGCTTCGCGTATGGCGAATCTGTTCTATACTGTTCAACTGAGCGCATAACACTTATCTCTTCTATGACAGAATCACCTTTAAACTTGTTTTAGCTACACAGCTGTTTCATCAGGTTAAACACCAAAAGCCCAATCCATGTGAATTCATACCTTGGTATGATTACACATCAATTGGGCGTTGCTTTACGAACAATCAATATTCAGATGGGAAACACGCTCCAACCCATCATTATAAAGGATTTGTGAATGTTGTTTACTTCCTATACCTCGATAATGATGGGAAGGATCATCGGTCTACGTTTGGTCTGAGCATAGATGTAATGACCGATCTCGTCTTTAAGCTTTCGTTTGATTACATTCCACTGGTTCACACCGGCACCCGTTAGCTCCTCCATTTTCCGAAGAACCAGCTCATGAATCTCATTCATAAACTCCTCCGAATCCTTCACAAAGACAAACCCTCTGGAAATGATCTCAGGAGAAGCAACCATATTTTTATCGGTTTTACTTAGTGTCGTCACAATAACCAGCATTCCGTCCGAAGAGAGTTGTCTCCGATCTCGCAGCACAATATTACCAACATCGCCCATGATAAGACCGTCCACAAGGCTGTTGCCCGAAGCAATCTTAGGTCCGCGTGAAGCAACGCCATCTTTGTACTGAATCATGTCCCCGTTGTTAACGATAAATACATGATCATTCTCGATTCCGACCGATTCTGCCAGCAAACGATGCTGATACAGCATACGGAACTCCCCATGGACAGGGATTAAATAATCAGGTTTCATCAATGTCAGCATGAGCTTAAGCTCTTCCTGGCTTCCATGTCCGGATACATGCATGCCCGAAGCACCGCTTGAGCCATAGATCACCCGTGCACCCAGAACATACAGATTATCAATCACATGGGCAAGATCTCTTTCGTTACCCGGGATTGCCCCAGCCGCAATAATCACCGTATCTCCAGTCGCAACCCTCACATGAGGATGCTTGCCTGCTGCAAGTCTAGACAATGCCGCCATCGGTTCGCCTTGGCTTCCCGTACATAACACAACGACTTGCTCAGGAGGGAATTGATCCGAGTCAATCGCTTCAATTAATAATCCATCAGGGACATCTAGGTATCCAAGTTCAGTCGCTACAGACACGACATTCACCATACTCCTGCCCAATAAAGCCAGTTTACGACCTGTTTCAAACGTAGCATTTACAATTTGCTGAACTCGGCTCACATTGGAAGCAAAAGTAGAAATAAATATTTTTTGCTTTGCACGGATAAAAGCATCTAAGATGTGGTCACCAACCACACGTTCAGAAGGTGTGAATCCCGGTCGCTCAGCATTGGTACTCTCAGATAACAGGATGTTTACGCCTTGTTTACCGATCTCACTCATGCGATGCAAATCCGGGTAAGGACCGTTAACCGGTGACATATCGAACTTGAAATCCCCCGTATGAACGACGTTTCCTCCGGGCGTTTGAAAGAAAACACCAAGGCAATCCGGGATACTGTGACTTGTTGCAAAAAAAGAAACATCGATCTGCCCAAGCTTAATACTTGAATGTGCATCGACCGTATGCATATCCGTATTGCGGAACAGTCCGTGTTCCTTAAGCTTTAACTCGATTAGCCCTCGGGTTAAACGGGATGCATACACAGGAATATTCAGTTGTTTTAATAAATAGGGAATGCCCCCAATATGGTCTTCATGTCCATGTGTAACGACCAGTCCTCTTACCTTGTCCAAATGCTCTAATAAATACGATACATCCGGGATAATCAGATCAATGCCTAATAGTGTCTCATCCGGAAACTTAGAACCACAATCAATCACGATGATATCCTGATCGTACTGTATGATGTACATATTCTTTCCAATTTCGTTCACGCCGCCGAGCGCTGCAACGTACAATTTGTTGTGTGCAAGGTTCAAATCGACAGATCCTCCTCTACAATAGCTGTGGTGGTTGGTCTAAACATAAGATCGAATTCATTACGCTTCTTCCTATTATGGAAGTTCTCCCTTCTCTTATACATGAGATGCTGAATTCGATGTCACAATTAAATATAGAAAAGAGCCCCTGATGAACATTGAAGTTCAACAAAGGCTCTTTCACATCTAACTCGCTAATGCTAACAAACTACACAAGCAAGGTTTGACGTTGAAGCAGTACATTTTGCTCATAATTTTTAATTTCAGTAATCCATTGTTCACGTACCGGCACACCTTGCTGAGCACAGTAATAATCCCAGATCGCTCCGAATGGATAAGATTTGAATTCTTCTGTTAACGCCAGACGCAGCGTGTAATCCCCTTTAAGTTCAGCATCCTTCAATGCTTCAATCGGTTCTAACATCGCGCGAAGCAGTGCTTTGATCGTGTTCCGCGTTCCAACCACCCATGCAGCCACCCGATTGATACTTGCGTCAAAGAAATCCAGACCGATGTGTGTTGTAGATAACAGATCATGACGCACAAGTTCACGTGCAATCTCCAGTAGCTCATCATCCATAATAACGACGTGATCACTGTCCCAGCGCATAGGGCGGCTTACATGAAGCAGAATGCCACTCGTGAACAGAGCTAACGAAGACAATTTATTCGAAATGACTTCTGTTGGATGGAAATGTCCAGCATCCAGACAGATTAATGTATCATTTTGCAAGCCGTATCCCATGTAAAACTCATGTGAACCTACCACATAAGCCTCAGAGCCTAGACCGAACAATTTGCTCTCGACTGCATCCAGATTATGCTTCGGATCAAGCTTCTCAGCAAAAACCTCATCCAGAGCGTCTTTCAACCGTTTGCGCGGAGCCATACGATCTACAGGGTTATCCTTAAAGCCATCAGGAACCCATACATTGGTCACACAGGTCTGACCTAACTGTTCTCCAAAATAGGCTCCGATGCGACGGGAAGCCTTACAATGATCAATCCAAAATTTACGAATTTCCGAATCAGGGTGACTCAACGTGAATCCATCACTTGATTTTTCATGGGAGAAGCATGTTGGATTAAAGTCTAAACCGAGCCCTTGCTCTTTAGCCCATGTAACCCAATTCTCATAATGCTTTGGCTCAATTTGATCCAACTCAACGCGTTCATCTGTATCTGCATAGATTGCATGCAAATTCACTTTATGTTTACCAGGAATGAGGGCAAAAGCTTGCTCCAGATCTGTTCGAAGTTCAGTTGGTGTCGTAGCAGCTCCAGGGTATTGACCTGTTACGGAAATTCCCCCAGTTAACTCGCCTTCTTGATTCAAGAAACCTTTAACGTCATCGCCTTGCCAACAGTGCACAGAAACTTTGATCTCCGCGAGCTTCTTCAGAACTTCATCGGTATCAATCCCGTGCTGTGCATATAGAGACTTAGCCGCTTCGTACGCTTGTTTGACTTGATTATCCATCAAGAACCCTCCCTATACTATTTGTCCATGTTCATAAGATATACGGGTTATTCAAAGTGAAACTATGAGATGATTTCTATCAATTTAACGTGTAAATGCTGCTGGAACGCCGCCATCAATAGTCATCATGCATCCGGTAGTTTTCTCCGATTTGGAAGAAGCAAAGAAAGCAATACCTTCTGCGATATCTCTTGGATAGATATTAACAAGTAGCGTGGTGCGCTTACGGTAGTACTCTTCTAATTGATCCGGTTCAATGCCGTACGCTGCCGCACGTTCATTTCTCCAAGAACCGTTCCAGATCGCTGAGCCTTGCAGAATAGCATCTGGTAGAATGGTGTTTACACGAATGCCATACTCTCCGCCCTCAGCCGCAATACAACGAGCAAGATGCGCTTCAAGTGCTTTAGCAGAACTGTATGCAGATGCGCTTTTCCCAGCATATACCGAGTTTTTGGAACCAATGAAGACCATGCTGCCCCCGATTCCTTGCTGCTTCATCAGCTTGAAGGCTTCACGTGCAACGAGGAAGTACCCTGTACCTAGCACGTTCATGTTCAAGTTCCATTCCTTCAACGATGTCTCGTCAAATGGACTGGATGTCGCTAGCCCCGCGTTGTTAACAATGATATCTACACCGCCATATTGAATGGCAACTTCCGCATAAGCCGCTTGAACGGCCGCTTCATCGGTTACATCCATTTTAAGGGCATAAGCACGATTGGCGCCATATTGATCATTAATCTCCTGTGCAACCTTCTGTGCACCCTCAAGATTCAGATCAGCAAGGACAACATGCGCTCCTTCGGATACGAGTCTGCGTGCTGTTTCACTTCCAATGCCTCCTGCGCCTCCTGTAATAAAGGCAACTTTACGAGAGAATTCCGTTTCCGCTGGTGCAAGCGAGAGTTTGTACAGCTCAAGTGGCCAGTATTCTACATTGTAAGACTCATTGGCACTGAGAGATACGAATTGTCCGAGACTGGTTGCCCCACGCATTACGGCGATAGCTCTATGGTACAACGCCCCACTGACTTGGGAAAGCGCCCAGCTCTTACCTGTGTTAATCATACCTACACCCGGAATCAAAATAACCCGTGGTGCAGCTTCAAACATAACATCGCCTTCATTTTTATTGCTCTCAAAATATTGTTGATACTGCTCTTTATACGCAGCTACGCCATCGATCAGCTTCGCTTGAAGACCTTCAACATCGTCTGCATTAGGTGTCCAATCAATAAACAATGGAACCACTTTGGTATGTACCAAATGATCCGGGCACGCTGCTCCAACTTGGGATAATTGCGGTGAGTCTGCTCCACCTACAAAGGCAAGAACGTCATCTTGATCGTCAAAGGACAAAATCATTTTTTTGCCATCCGATACTGCTCCTCGAATCGTTGGCATTACGCGGGATACGATCTCACGACGAACCTCAGCCGCAAGTGCTGGATGCTTCACACCACCAAATAGGCTTGCTTCATCTACCCGTGCTTCAATGAATGCTTCTGCTTCGTTAATGATTTTGATCGTCTGTGCGTAACACGCTTCTGACGTTTCTCCCCAAGTAACCAATCCATGCTTCTCCATGAGTACGAGCTCTGCATTGGGATTCGCGAATACGCTTTCAGCAATCATTTTAGATAATGTAAAACCAGGACGTACATACGGTACCCATACGAATCGGTCTCCGTAAATTTCTCTTGCTAATTCTTTTCCGTTATCTGCACAACACAAACTGATTATGGCATCTGGGTGTGTATGGTCAACATGTTTATATGGAAGGAACGCATGCAGTAGTGTCTCAATGGAAGCACGTGGGTGCTTGGAATCAATCATGCAATGTCCTAAGTACTCAACCATCTCTTCATCTGTCATCGATTCCCGTTCAATTAAAGGACGAATGTCCTCAAGGGCAAGTCCTGTAAAATGCTTCGCTTGCATGGAGCCCAAGTCAGAGCCACTGCCTTTAACGTACATAACTTCGATCTCACGACCACGGAAATCCTGTACTGTCGTTTTGGTAGATGTGTTACCGCCGAAAATATTGCACACACTGCGATCAGCACCAATGAGGTTGGAGCGGTAAACCAACTGATCTAGTCCTGTTGTTTTCTCTGAAGCCTGCGCTGAATTCCATAAACTCTGTACCATTCGTTTCCCTCCGATAATGTTTGTTTTATTCCTAATCAGAGTTTAACATCTTTGTTTTGTTTTGAAAACAAAAAGATTTTAAATATAAACGGAAAAATTCAAAAAAAACAGAGAAGTGATGATCATTTTTACCTCTAACGTAGTATGCTGTTCCTCGTTTCGTACTTTAACACAAAAAAAGCACCCATCCACATCCAAAGATGCGAACAGGTACTTTTCAGGTTTACACCTCAACCCTACTCAACGACGTCGGGCAAAATCAACAAATTTAAACTTATCAGGACGATGTCTAGATTCCGTATACTGGAACGGACTCGCATCCTCAAGATACACTTGGCTCCTCACCACAACTACGTTATGGAACCCATCCAGATCAAGCCATTTCCGATCCTCTTCCGTAGGCTCTTCAACCAATATTTCCTTCTTAGCAAACGAGATGGCGAGACCCAGCTCTCCTTCAATGTACTCGTAGATCGAGTTATTGCAGATCTCCTTACTAAGTCCTGGAACAAGCTTCTGGCTAATATAATCCTTATCCAGAATGACATGCTCCCCGTCTACATTACGTACACGCACGATCTCCCATACGTTCTCGTTCAACGCGAAGCCAATCTGCTTGAATAAGTTCTGATCTACTTCTCGATCTTCGAACACGTTCACATACGTCTTCGCACGATGGCCCATTTTTTGGGCTAACTCTTTGAAGCTCACAAGACCCGAGATAGGAAAGTCGATTTTGCGAATGTCCAATACAATAGAGCCTTTACCCTGAATCTTCTGGATGTATCCTTCTTCATATAGCATTTTCAATGCTTTGCGGATGGTCTCTCTGGACGTTTGATATTGCTCAGACAGATCCAGCTCAGAAGGGAGCAGTGTTCCTGCCTCAATTTCCCCTGTCCGAATATCCGCTGCGATATCCTCATAAATCCGGATAAATTTATTATTCATTCGTCATCACCACTGTTCATTACCCTTATTATTAACTTATATAGCAACTCATTATAGCATGAGCGTTTTCGTTAGCAAAGGTAATGAAGGATTATGCACTGAAGCTCTTCATGCGCTGCCTGATATTACCCCCGTGTCAGTGGTTATGTTAAGAATCCATTCATCTCAAGCGTACTTAATAGCTTCTGCAATCGATAAATTAACGCAGCGGCTTCTGCTCTGTTCAAATGCTGCAAGGGACGGAAGCTGCCATCTTCATATCCCGTTAGTAAGTATAGTCCCGCGAGCTCCTTCACTTCCTCTGTCGCCCAGTGGGATACATTGACTTGGTCTGTGAAGGCATTCCGACCCGATATCGCTTCTGCAATCGATTCTGAATTCAGGCTGCGAACTACATTGGCAAAGATCTTCGATGCTTGTTCACGGGTCACAAGTGCATGAGGTGCAAATTTCCCGTTACCCATCCCATGAACCATATCATGTCTGATTGCAGCTTCAATCTCCGGAGCAAACCAATCTTCTTCGTTAACATCCTGAAAAGCATGATCATAATGTGCTGACGTATCCAGTTTCAATAAACGAACAATGAGCGCTGTGAATTCTGCCCGTGTAATCGGACGCCGAGGTTCAAACCGTGTCTCACTTACACCCTGAATGATGTTCTGTTCAGCAAGCAATGTGATCTGTTCCTTGTTGAAGGTGCGATCAATGTCTAAGAATTTCGGTTCCTTTTTGATGAGTAGCGGTGATTGGTTGTCCTGTTCATGATTATTCTCGTAGTCTGTTTCTATAACTATAGGTGCTGTATTCGCTGACTTGTCCGATGACATGCCAGAAGCACTTGTTTCACCTACGTTTGAAGATGGATACGATACTGTCGTGGCAGATACGATCTGTCGCTCACTTTGCTCACCAGCCTCATTTTCAGTCCAGACGTGTACTTCATAATGCTGTCCACCTGTCAATCCCGTCCACGTATAGCTTCGTTCTTTCCCGCGATAAAGTTCCCGTCCGTTATACTCAACAACAATCGTCTCATTACGGGAATCCAAATTCCATCTAAGCAGAATATCACTTGTCCCGCGAGCTGCAGCTGAGACCGAAAATTTGTCTGAAGGTAGTGTATCGAATTCTGGCACAATGATCTGTGAACCATCTCCGGCCTCATTATAAGGAATGATTGTAAAGCTGCTATAACGTTCAGCAGTATTCAGCCCTGACAGATGCACGGACGTTTCGGTTGTTGTTGTAAGAAGTTCATCTTCGTGATAGATTCGGTATCCAGACGCACCGGGAATGATGTCCCATAGGACATCTGCACCATGCTGTGTACGATCCTGAACGATCGGCTGAGTTGTTGGATTTCCCGGCAACGTGACTGCATTCAGTTGATAGGCAGCTTCACTTATCCCTGATTCGTTCGATGTACGGATCGCATAGCTATAATCGGTTCCAGGCTCCAGATTCTGATCCTCATAAAATAACGTATCTGCAGCTACACGACTGATTTCTTCGCCATCCCTTTCAATGATGAACTGATCTGCTCCCAGTACATGACTCTGATCAAACAAAAGTCGAATGCTCTCCTTTGTTGAACGATACCCCACTTCCAAGAGTGTATCTGGTTTCGTCAGTAGATCATATGATAGCTTCGGCGAAGCATCGCCTTGCTCATTTTCCGTGTACAGTTCAACGATATACTTCGTTCCAGCATGGAGTTGATCCAACACCAGCTCCTTCTGCTTGCCTCGATGCATCTCGATCCCATCTACCAACAGTACAAAGATTTCGTTGGAATATGGAAATTCCCACATCAGACTCGCCTGTGTAGTCTCAGGACTCAATTTCATTTCAACGGATTCCACATGAGGCTTGGTGTAAAACGGCGAAACGACAATTGGACTACCCTCACCAGCCGCATTATACGGAACAATCTGAACGTCAGTATATGATGCAGCGCTCGCAAGATGTGTAAGTTTGAACTCGGTTTTCTCACGATCATCTATTGTGGTGATCACTTGATCTCCAATACGAATAATATACCCCTCCGCACCTTGCACCTTCTGCCAAAAAAGCACGGATTCCGTCTCTTCAACCTTTTGCGGGAGCACTGGATCGAGTGTCGTGGCAGGCAGCGTTTGTACTCCTACGTCAAAGCCGGATTCACTCTCCCCTGATGCATTGGAGGTTCTAATTGTATATGTGTATTTCTCTCCTGGCGTTAGACCATAATCCTCATACGAAGATGTGCCTGCCTGAATTCTCCCTATCTCGATACCATCACGCAAAATGATTAACTCACTCGCTCCCACCGTAGAGCTACCTGTTAGATCAAGAACTACAGATTTATCCGTAATGTCGGAGACTGCTACCGTCTGGGGAGATAGTGGCTTGGTTAACACCTCAATCTGAACCGCTTCTGATCGTTGACCATCCTCATTCAATACAACAAGCTCTAGTGTATAAGCTGTTCCACTCTCCAGATTTACGAGCTGCACCAATGGTTCAGTCACCGTCTGTGTCTCACCTGTAACCTGATTTCGAACCTCATACACGGCTGCTCCCTTTACTGGCTCCCACTTCAAACCCATCTCATGTGTTCCATTATTCGTCGTAATAGCCGTGGTAGGAATAGGCGCAGTTTGTGTTGTTACCGTGTAGTTGAGTGGTTTTCCCTCACCGCTATTGTTAAATGCCCGAAGTGAATAGATGTATTTAGTACCCGGAGATAAATCCTTATCCTCAAAAACAGTTGTACTAGATTCGATTTGTGCAATAACCTGCCCATCACGTTCGAGGATATATCCATCTGCTCCTCGTACACCTGACGTGGTCCAATCTAAATGCAACCCGGTTGTATTCACATCGAATGTTTTTATTTCAAGCGGCTGTGCAGGTAAAGTCAGTATGGGTACGTCCACCACTTCGGAGCTAGTTCCTTGTCTATTCAGGGCTCTCAGGGTATAAGTATACTGCGTTCCTTCCACTAACCCCGGTATGATTACCCGAGTATCGCGTCCACGATATATTTCTTGTCCCTCTCCTTCAATTACATATACGGATGCTCCCTTAACTGCCGACCAGATCACTTCCGCCTGATGTGCCTCAGGTTTAATGACAAGTTCGTCGGGCTGAGTAGGTTGGGATAGATGGATCAGCTGTGCGGACTCTCCCAAGCCTGATTCATTGACTGCCTGCACTTCTAACACGTATTCCATCCCAGGAAGTAGATTTGCTGCCGTGTATTCAGGTTCAGAGGTTCTTCCCACCTCAGCGCCATCAACACTCACAATGTAGTTGTTAGCCGTATCTACAGAATCCCACTTCATAGCTATGCTCGTCTCATTTGTACGTATAACTGAAAGTCCACCAGGTCTGCTTGGTAGAGTAAGCAGTTCTCCCACGGCATCTGCACCATATCCAGCAGCATTTCCCGCCTCTACCTGATATGTATAGTGCTTGCTAGCTTGGAGGTGACGTAAGGTCAGACGTGTATCGGATATCTCGTAGCTCTGACCATCGATTGTCACTCGATATTTGGTCGCCCCAGATACAGCATTCCAGCTTACAACCGCACCTGTCTCCGTTAGTTGATCAGCACTTAAACCTGAAGGAACTTCAGGGCGTGTCATGCCCGTAACGAAAGTCGACACTCCCTGCCCACTAATATTTACTGCCTGCACTTTCAGTTCATATTCCGTTCCAGCAACAAGTCCTGTCACAACCCATTCCTCTGTTCCAGAAGGAATTGTATCTTGCTTAACTCCATTCACTAAGATTGCATACTGATCGGCGCCTCTAACACCATCCCAACTCAAACGTAAACTAGTCGTTGTCGGATCACTAATTCTCAACGCTGTAACTGCGTCAGGTAACGTCATTAATGTGCGAGTTGTTGCTGCTGGCCCGAGTCCAGTTTCATTCTCAGCAACTAACTCGTAACTATACGCTGTGCCGCTCTCTAACCCCTTATCTTCATACTCTGTCTCTATCCCTTCGTAGACGTTCATTCCTTCACGGGAGAGAAGGTAAGCTGTCGCAGAAAGCACATTGTCCCAAGATAGAGATATTTCATGCTCTCGGATCTGCACAGCGCTCAACTCGCCAGGTATCCCAGGTAAGGTAAGAAATCCTACCCCGCTACTCCGCCCAGCACCACTTCCATTACTAGCCGTCACCGTAATGGTATGCACTGTACCCGGGATGAGATTCGTTAGGTAAGAAACATGAGTTGGATCGGAAACGGACTCATCATATACGAGTTGACCTTCTAAGCTTTCAGCAGTAACCCGATACGCTGTTGCACCGTCCACAGGTTCGAAGTAAAGCTCTGCCATGTCTGGCTGGGACTCAACCTTGCGAATGTGTACAGATTGAGGGGCTGCTGGAAGCGTCAATACCTGTAACGATACTGTCTCACTTATGCCTGTATGATTTCGGGATACCACTTCATACTCATACGTATGACCACCACTTAGACCAGTATCGATCAAGGTATGACTTGGATAATCCAACGTCCACGACTGACCTGTCGTTTTATTCAAAATATGATACTGATAGCCGTCCGTGTACGAATCTCCCGTGGGTAAATCGATCATAAGTTCTGCTGACGTTTCGCCAACTTGTACCGCACGTACACGTCCAGGCTGCTCTGGTTTACGCTGAATCTGATATGGTGCTGATACGGTCTGATATGTATTTCCTGCATAATCCGTCGCTCTTACATGGATATACCAGACTCCTTCTGACGCCAACTGAACGGTTTGCTCATCTGATAGAGCCTCTATCCAGTCCTCTGGCGGAGTATCACTACCCGTTATTTTATACAATCTTTTTGACTCATCAATGCCTGAATCCGCATCCTCAAACCGGATCGTCGTCGTGATATCATTATCCGTCCATTGATGTCCGTTGGGTGAGAATGTAACGGTTGGAGCAACCTGATCAATATACACCTCACGTGTGCTGACCTTACCGATATTACCAACGGCATCTATCGCCCGGGCTCTTAAGGTTGTCATTCCATTGGTACTTATGACACCCCGATCTCCAGCAATAAATGTCTCTTCATCAAGGCTATATTCATACGTTATGTCTTGTTTATCAATGCTTCCACCAAGTGTGAATTCTACAGGATTCTTGCTCCATCCGGTTTGTGCTAATGTAATTGTTGGTTCCGTGGGAGCAGTTTTGTCTATACGAATAGTTGCATTTGCGACACGACTCACGTTACCAACTAGATCCAATGAACGTGCATAGATGGTCGTCTCTCCTTCATGAGAAACCATAACTTCGCCAACATAGTCGATCCATGGTCCTTGTTCGTTTAAACGATATTGAGTCTTGATTAGCCCGCTTCCGTGATCTTCACCGCCAGTAATCACAATTGTAACGTCATGGTTCGTCCAGCCCTCATCACTCAAATCAATCTCGGGTTCCTCCGGTCCGGTCTTGTCAATCCTCACATTAGATGATGATAGAGAGCTAATATTGGCAGCATGGTCTACACTACGCGCTTGAACCTCGGTAATACCTTCTATATCAATCGTAAAAGGTTCATCATAAGCAATCCATGCTCCTTCACTGCCTAATCTATACTCCGTGACGGCAATACCACTTGCTTCATCTCTACCTTCCGTCAAAGTTACCGTTACCCCAGACTTCGTCCACCCTGGAGGATTTAATGAGATAACAGGAGGTGTTGGAGCAGTACGATCTACTCTCGCCCACACCGAGCTCTCCTGTCCGATATTACCGAATGTGTCAATGCTTCTTGATGTAATGACCGACTTTCCTTCAAAAGAAACGCGAAAAGGCTCGTCGTAATCTCGCCAATCTTCTTCTAGACCAACCTTAACCTGCGTCTTCATAATACCGCTTAACGTGTCGCTTCCTGGCGTAATCGTGATCCGTACATCATCCTTAGTCCATGAAGAAGGATCTATAACAATCGTTGGAGCTGTTGGCCCTGTCGTATCCTTCATGATCTGACCTGCTGACTGAAAGGCTGTCTGAATGCCAGCACCGTTGACAGCGGCAACAAAAACCTCATACTCACCATCAGCTAATCCTGTCAATGCAAGGTCAGCTCGTATGTTGGTCGTCTCTCCTGTAGCGAGTACTTGCCCACTTGATGTACGAATTTCAGTTTTGTATTTCGTCCCAGCAGGATTACCATTGGCACTCCAACTCGCTGTAACGGAGTTTCCTGACTGGACTACATTTGCATCTGCTGGAATATTGGCATGTGTATATACATTAGTTGGGCTTGAAAAGCCTGTGTAGGTACCGCTTAAATTCTTGGCACGTACCGCGAAACTATAATTCGTATTCGGTGTCAGTCCTGTGATCTGCCGACTATGTAGTGAACCTGTGTCGTAGCTCTGATTGGTTGTTATATTCTTCAATTCGTATGTAACCGATGAATCATTCGTCTTTTTATCCCAACTTGCAAGTAGACTGTTATTGTTGATCGAGTTAAACGTCGGTGTCCCGGGAACGACGAAACTCCGAACCGTAAAATGTACCGTTCCTGCCGAAGACACGCCTCCTTTGTCATCCATAACCCATACCTGCAACGTGTGTGTCCCATCGCTCAGTGTATTAGGCAAAGTATACGTTGTATTAAAACTCTGATTAGCTCCCGTAGCTCGGATCTGTGTCAACGTATTCTCTTCTCCTCCGTCTATCGACCATTTGACCGTCAACAGATCTCCAACATCGGTATCTCGGGTTGTACCAACAATCTGAAGCTGTTCTCCCTTATAATACGTCTGACCCGTTGAAGGTGCAGTCAAGGCAAACGAGGGTGGGGCATTCTTGGGACCAATGCCTACAATGGTTGAAAATTTGCGTGAGCTTTGATTAGCTACTGCCTTACCTTCCCACCAGAATTGTGCAGCTGTATCACTCGCCGTTACGGTTTGTCCTGAGACAAACGTCGAAGGGTGCTGACCTCCTGTAAGCCGGGCACTATCTGGACTACTGTATTGACCCATGAAGATTCGATCTGCATCCACTACATTGTACGTATTCGCATAAAAGGCTGTGACCTGAACGCCTCCACTATAATTGCGCCAACCGTTCTCAATCACCTCAAACGGCGAAGCATCATTGCCATTCACCATCGTATCCCAATAAAACGTTCCTCCGAGATTCATCGTCGAACCACTGCGATTAACGGCTTCCAGCTCAACCTTCATATAGCCCCCTTGCGAGGTTGCATTAACGATGGATACCCGCAAAATATACTCCACGTTATCCTTTTGCCTTGACATCTCGATTACATTGTTCTGGACTCGATAATAGTTGAGCGGTAAGGATTTGAAATTAATAGCTGTGCCATTATGGTCAATAATAGTGGATACATTGCCTGTATCTCCGCCATAAAAAACATTGGTATTAGGTAGTAGTACAATCCTGTATTTGCCATCACTATTCATCTCCACCTTTACTTTGGAGGACTGAACAGCCTTCATACTAGCCGTATCTGATACAACACTAATTGTCTCTACAGCTTCCGCCATCACTACGGTTGAACCGATCTCACAGGTCAAGGCATGAGGAGATAATAAAGCAAATGCAAGCACGACTTTGGTAAGCTGTTCTGCTTGTTTCTTCACACGTTTATTCGATTTAGCCAAGCTTCTGCTCTCCTTTGGGTACACCAAAAAAAGGAGGCACCCCAACAAAGGACTAAGTCCTCTGCTGGGGTGCCTCCCCTAACCAGTGTCATTTTTTTCTTGATTATAACGATTCACTTAACGAATGTAAATACTTAATCGTTGGGTAGTCAACTCATATATAACTAAGATGGGTTACAACGAATGTTGAAGAAACCACTTGTATAGATCAGGATTGTTATACGTTTCAGTCCAAGCATCGTGGTCACCTTCAGGGTAAACGGTAAGTTTAACATCAGCGTTCAAAGCAAGAAGTGCATCCACAATTCCTTGTGATTCCGAGAGCGGCACCACGTCATCCTTGGCGCCATGAAAAGCCCAGATAGGCAATCCTTGTAATACCTCCGCCTTAGCCGGATTACAGCCTCCACAGATTGGTGCTACAGCCGCGAAAACGTCCGGAAAGTCCGCAGGAAGATGCCATGCACCATATCCTCCCATGCTTAAACCGGTAAGGTATACTCGCTTCGGATCGGCCGCATAATTGGCCAACACATATTCTACAATGCCTTTCACAGCTTCTTTTTCATTTGCCCAGAATTCGTCCTCTGGACATTGAGGCGAGATAACGATAAAGGGGAAACCTTCATCCTTTTCTACAATGTGAGGAAGGCTGTGCTGCCGAAGCTTGTTCAGATCCGTTCCACGCTCACCGGAGCCATGGAGAAATAAAATGACGGGCCAAAGCTCGTTTGACTCTGTAACAGAGTTGGGAACATGCAGTAAATAATCCAGCATTACAGTCTTCTTAATTTCTTTGATTAATCGATGGCTATTCTGGGTCATGTCTATCCCCCTTATACTTCGTTTCTGATCTTCAGTAACGCTTCATCCAGCACACCGACAACCTTGTCGCACCATGCATCGAACTCTGGATCTTCTGTTTGGAGCTCAGGATGAGCCAGCATATACTCAACAGTATCTCTAATGCCTTGATCCGCGCGCGTGGTTGCTACGAACTCTGGAACCAACCTTTTGAGCTTGCTGTTATCAAAGACAACAGTGTTCGCCTTATCGCCAAGTAGTCCTCCTCGAAGATCCTGATCACTGCAGGCAGCCAAGAACTCAGAGGATACATGAACGACATGAAGCTTAACGCCCAGCGCACTCGCAATGATCTCATAAATCTGATTCCACGTGACGGATTCGTCTGACGTAATATGTACCGACTCTCCGATTGCATGGATGTTGCCCATCAGACCGATGAAGCCTTTTGCAAAATCGCTATTGTGCGTGATGGTCCACAGTGACGTGCCATCGCCATGAATAATCACCGGTTTATTATCAAGCATACGCTTAAGCACCTGCCAGCTACCTTGCGCACCATGAACACCTAAAGGTACGGATTGCTCGTTATACGTATGACTTGGGCGTACAATCGTTATAGGAAATCCTTGCTCCCGATATTGCTTCAATAGATATTCCTCACAAGCAATCTTGTTGCGAGAATATTCCCAATACGGATTAGATAATGGCGTGCCTTCCGTAATCCGATAATCTGCAAGCGGGGTCTGATATGCTGATGCGGAGCTAATAAATATAAATTGTTTTGTTTTATCCTTGAACAGCCGATAATTTCGCTCCAACTGCGCGGGTACAAATGCAATAAAGTCTGCCACCACATCGAAATTCAGATCGGCAATCAGCTCTGCTACTCGTGCTTCGTCATTAATATCTGCTTGCAATACCTTCACTTCCGCAGGAAGGTTGGCATTGCGATTCCCTCGATTGATGAGATATAGCTCCCATCCCTGCTCAGCAAGTTGAGTTGTAATGGCCGTACTGATTGTTCCTGTGCCTCCAATAAATAGCGCTTTCATATTTGCACCTCCAGATGGAATATATGACTCTACCATGATATCATGCATGCAAAAGAGGAGCAAAGATTCGGTTACCCGAACCCTGCTCCTTCATTCTAGACAACTTTAATTTTCCCGTAAATCATATACATTCCGCAATTAATCTGGTATTCACCTGGTTTTAAATCAGGATCGACCGTGTAGTAATTATCACCCTTTTGCATGTATAGATCCATGCCAAGATCACTGGATAGCAATGACTTAACATGTGTAACTTGCCGAGTAAGGATAAAATTAATTTTGGTCGGAACCCCCGCCTTTACTTCAATGACATCAGGGCCAAAACCGTCGTTACTTACACTCACATCAATAACTTCAAATCCCTGCAGATCTTCTGCTGTCTCGACTTTAGCTGCACTCGCAGCTTTGGCACTTTCCGAACCCGGGGACATATCTTTACCCATAAAATACACTAGAAACGAACCAAGTAAAACAACTACAGCAAGACCCAATGTTAACATTGGCCATGCTTTACGGATCCAACTATTCATATCAACGCTCCTCTTTCCATCATTCATAGCTCAAGCATACGTTCTAAGCATACCTGATTCATCTCAAAATTAAAATGACTCCAGTGGGCTATAGCCAGCTTCAATGCCGGAGCAGTCACACATTTCCAATCAAATATTAAATTTATATATCAAAAAAAGCCTGATTTCTCAGGCTTCGTAAGAAAAACTCGTTTCATTTTAATAAAAATGACTATTTCATGAATATGATGGCGAGGTTCGTTTTACCCTTAGCTTGTGCAACTCAGGCAAGGCAACGCCAAGTAACACCACAATAACCCCGAACCATTGCAACACGCTAACATGCTCATGAAGAACAATCGCCGAGAGCAGCACTGCAACCGGAAGTTCTACCGCACCTAGTATGCCTGCCATATCCCCCCCAATATGCGGAACGCCAATGGCGAACAGTACTGGTGGGATAAAAGCTCCGAAGAATCCGAGCAATAAACCGAAGACGAGCAGCTGGCTCCAGATCAAGCCATTAAACAAGAACGTCGGTGGGAACAGGATGCATAGCAGAACCAAACCTCCAGTCACCATCCATGCGCTGCGAAATGCAGGATGCGCTGACGGAACTGCTTTTCCACTGAATAGAACAAATAAAGAGTAACTTACAGCTGCCATAAGTCCCAGCGCAATCCCTAGACCATTAAATTCAGCAAGTCCCTGTTCGAGGAAACCTGCAGCCAGCAATGTCCCCCCAAAGAGTATAACTAGTGTGAATAGGGTGACTTTATTCGGACGCTGCCGCTTGCTTACGGCCTGAATCAATACGCTAATCCATGTGAATTGAAACAATAGAATAATGGCAAGCGATGCCGGAATGTATCGTAGTGATTGATAATACACCAATCCAGTAATTACGGTCGGTGTGCCGGCCGCCATGAGCATTAGACGCTGTTTCCACGTTAATTTTTGAAAAACATGAGCTGGTGCAATTGGTGATTTACCTGCGTTATTTTGTTTACGTTTTATGTTGAATCTTGTGTATAGTGCCAGCATCCACGAAAGAATGAACCCTGTAATCAGTTGTGTACCCACAACCTCACCTAACTTATAGCCTTCACCATAAGCCAAAACCACGATCGTGGATAATATGCCGTAACTCATTGCTCCCGCAAGAACAGATACATAATATTTCATTGATGAACAAACCTCCTGATGTTCCAACAATATCGATTTCAAAAGAATGAAGTCTCTTTACTTGTCACTTGGGACAGAACAATCTTGAAAGACACCTGTTCTCTCCAGATCCCTAAGAACCCCTGCTTAGAAAGAAACATCCAAAATGCAAAAAATCCTAACTACGTGCAAGGGATACATGAATCCCTTGGCATCGTAGTTAGGAAGTATAGGCTTCCCGTAGAGACCCTCGCCCTGTGTACACTTTTGGCCTGCGAGGTTATACGAAATGAATATGCTTTTGTGATGTGTTCTTCTGTGACGACTTTTCATATATTACATGGGAGGTGAGATGGTGTCAACCCTGTTTTACAAATTTAGAAATGGATACTGAAGTTGTGTAACCTCTTACGCCTTATATACGTTATACATCCGTTATATTCCACTCCAGCGTTTGCTGTAAGCCTGCTTGTAGTCCACGCAGATCTAAACCATCCACCGCAAAGGCATCGCGAATTAATGGCGGAGCTACAAACTCATCGTATTTACCAAGGTATGGCGATTCATCCTCAGCAAGCAACGCAGATGCATCTTCAGCTGCACGACATTCACTCATAATTTCAGCTAACAATGTGCGTGCATCTACTTGACCAGAGACTACAAAATAATAAGGCTCCATAGGCACCACAGACCTTAACGCTAGCTTGGTTGATAGATTATGCTTCATAAGTCGCTCCAATGTACGGAATGCTTTGCTACCCACCCATGGCAACACATAATGAGAATCGCCGCCTGCCGCTATAACGACTTGCTTCAGTAGTCCAGTCTCGCGAGCCAACCTACGCGCTCGCTCTAGTCGATTCACTGCCTGCGGTGACAGGTACGGATAGATGACTGAACTGGACAACACTTCTCTCATTTTCTGAATCACCATCGTATGAATATCGCCGCCTGCGCCGAGCCATAATGTATCCACTTTGCCTTTCGCAGACTTAACATATACCGACTTATGTTTGCGGTCCACCTCTTCGACCTTCCACAGCTTCCCTGCAAGAGAGAAGCAGTAGCCTGGTGGCGGCACAGTCGTAATGGAGCCTATTTCTTCCGAACCATTCAACACTTTATACTCTTCATCATCCTTGAAGACGGCGTAGAAACGATAATTATTTACCGTTTTCTCACCCGTTAATCCAATAATTAACGTCTGCTCTTCTGTCCACTGCAAATGATCGGTATCAATCAGATAATTTAGAAATACATCATACTGACTGCGGTTGATTTGTGTAAAAGGTGCAAGCGAGAGGACAGCATCTGCCAGCTCTCTTGGTTCGGCTTCCCCCATACTTTTGAGCATACTCATCGTTTGGTGGTAGAGTACCCCCATCGGCATTTTACGAGCCTCAAGTGGTTCAACCCACTTCGTCTTCACATATAATTCAATGACTGCAATCGCACGAAGTAACGTCCACGGCATACATGCAGGAAGCTCAGCATCCTCCGCCTCTTCCTCTGGGCACACGAATAACATCTCTGAAGCCATATCATCCCGGCGACCCGATCGTCCTAGTCGTTGAACAAAACTCGACGCACTGTAAGGCGCACCAAGCTGCACAACTCGCTCAAGTTCTCCAAGATCTATGCCGAGTTCCAGTGTTACGGTTGCAGCGGCTACCGCCGGTCCTGCTCCTGTGCGTAACGCAGCCTCCGTCTCTTCTCTTAGCATCGCTGAAATGCTGCCATGGTGTACGTGGAATACATCACGCTCCTGCCTTCTTGCTGCAACTCGCCGTAGCTCAAGAATGGTAACTTCCGCATCTGTCCGGCTGTTGGTGAAGACTAACGCCTTCTTGCGATGGGTACTCTCGTAAATAAAATCATAATAGGCTTTACGAGCATTATGCAGATGTTCTGCCTGCTCTTCATCACGTGCATCCGGGAACGAGAAATGTTCAACTCGAAGGCGCAATTTTCGACCACCGGGTGAAGAGACAACATCTACGCCCTGATCTGTTCCAGCAGCAAGCCAGGCAGTCGCCGCATCGTAATCGCTGAGAGTTGCGGACAAGCCAACACGGCGAGGCTTACACCCTGCCATACGTTCAATGCGAGCCAGCTCACTCAGTACCTGTATTCCCCGATCCGCTCCCATGAAGGCATGCACTTCATCAATAATGATATATCTCAAGTCATGAAACAGAGCTGGGATCGCATTCGGTCGATTCATCAACAGACCTTCTAGTGATTCCGGTGTAATCTGGAGTACACCCGACGGATTTCGCACCAAACGTGTTTTCTCCGCTTGAGCAACATCTCCATGCCAATGCCACACTGGAATATGACCTTCAGACAACAAATCCTTCAGCCGCTCAAATTGATCATTAATCAAGGCTTTCAGAGGCCCAATATACAAAATCCCAACCGATTTGGATGGACGTTCATACAATTCAGTTAACGCAGGAAAAAAAGCTGCTTCCGTCTTGCCAGAGGCTGTGCCCGCCGCAATCAACATATGATGCGGAGTATGAAAGCAAATATTGCACGCTTCGATCTGGGCTGGACGAAGAGACTCCCACCTTTTTTTATATATAAATTCCTGTACAAACGGCGCCAATCGATAAAAAGGGTTCGCTTCGCTCATAACTCAAATTCCGCGAGAAAGTCATCCAGCTCATCCGTAGATGATGAACCGCCAGCTTTACCCGATCCTTCGGGTTTAACAGCTCGCTCTCCAAGCAATTGCGTGTACGTCACTTCCGGATTCTGATGCAGCGTGTGCAACACATCCATAAAATCTCTCACCACTTCACGGGTCGTGAGCATCTCATCGGCACCAAGTCGGTTAACTGCCATTTGCATAAAATCAACTAATTCTTCATCGCGCAAACTTGCAGTATATCCAAAATGTAAGGCATGAATCTGGCGAAGCTTCTGTAGCAGAATTAGAATTTCCTCATGAGATAACATGGATAGCTTCAAAATAGGCCCTGTATAATTCGCATAATCTCTTGCTGCATACCGGCCGTCAATTAGTCTGGAGCGAAGCGCCTCATAACTAAATAATCCTCTACGTTCATCCTCCACAAACTGTGGAGTTCCTCCTACAAAAATGCCCAGATGCTCGGCCTTACCTTGCATCGTATCATTAAACATCGTGAGCAGCTTCTCATAGTTACTCTGACGCGATACGCTATTTGTAATTTTGTACAGATTAACTGCCTCATCGATAAACAGCAGCAAACCTTTATATCCGATCTTGGCAATAAATTCAGACCATAATTTGAAGTAGTCATACCAGTTATCATCGTCAATGATCACCCCAACAGACAGTTCTTTCTTAGCTTCTGTCTTGGTTGCATACTCCCCTCTTAACCAGCGCAGAGCTGCTTGCTTCTGGTCATCGTCACCGAGCTTATAGCCGTTCCAGTACGAAGCCAACACTTTAGCAAAATCAAATCCATGAACCAGATTCTGCATCTCATTCGTTACGGCATAGATCTGCTGCTCTACTTGCAAAGCAAGTGCTGGATCGTCTGGTCTTAATCCGTTATTTTGCATCGTTTGTTGTTGTAATGCTGCAATCCATTTCTGTAAAATTGGCTCCAATGCGCCGCCATCCGGTCGTGTACGCGTAGACAGGCGGGTCATCAGCTCACGATATGTGGCCAGTCCTTGACCTTTGGTTCCCACAAGTCTTCGCTCAGGAGACAGGTCGGCGTCTGCCACGACAAACTCACGATCCATCGCATAATTGCGAATCATTTGCAGAAGAAAGCTTTTGCCACTACCATATCGACCTGTAATCAGTTTAAAAGCAGCTCCGCCTTCTGCGATATTATCCATATCTCGCAAAATAGCCTCTACTTCAGGCTTCCGACCAACCGCAATCTGCTCCAATCCAATCCGCGGCACAACACCAGCCGTTAAAGAATTGACAAGAGCAGTTGTGACTCGTTTCGGTATTTTAAGTTCTGTCATTACATATCACCTCTTCACATGTTCAAACACGATTATATAATCCGGAACAATCCGGTCGTTATCAATGAGTAGATCGCCGATCGTTTCCATAGCTACATCGTTTATCTCATCAAGCATAAGCGCAGGCATGGTACCATTCCGCTCAGCCACCTGCATCAGTTCACTGTCAGGTTCATCACCTAATAATGCATATATCGCCTGCACATGTCGCGGAGCTATCTCATTTGCGAAAAGAATCCATTCATCATCCAATTCAGCGATGAAAGAATCCTCCCATTTTAAAGTGAAGTCTTCTTCTTGTGTCTCCATATCGGTACTACCATCGTAGGATGCCATAGTTTCCGTTGTACGCTGTACGTTGACATCCTCTGGCTGAGGAGATGTACTGAATTCCTCTAGTTTAGATGTTACTTGTTCCCCGATTACTTGCATCCCTTGGTGTTGATTCAGAAGTTGGTTGTCTAGCGCAAGCTTGTCATCCGAATATGCTTGCTCGTCTATCATAAGAGCTTCTCGAACGTAGTCACTCTCCTGCTGAAGAACGGCAAGCTTCTCCAGATCAATCCGAACCGTTGGCTTTTCCTTAAGCTCTTCCTGCTCAGCAGCAAATACCTTTTCTAAATATCGCTCAATGACTTGAGCAAACTCCGTATCGAGGGTCTTGCCACGCAATCTGCCTCTGAAACCGAGTAATTCCCGTAGTTTATTCTCAGTACAACGGAAAACCCTCGTAACCAATGAACAGAACGGAGCACTTTCACCAATAGGAACAAAAGTAAGTTCAATCGATTTCCCATATAACGTATCATCATAAACGGCTTTGCGAAATAACGTACGTTGGATGCTCTTCTCCTTCGTCAACTGCAAATGATCAATCAAGCCTATTCCACGCGTTCGTTGCAGATAGGATTCCATTACAACCATCACTTGTGGAATATATCGTTCCAATGCAATCTGACCTTGGTCTCTATAAAATTTACTGAGTGTGATGTCATACTCATAATATCTGCTAAGTAATTGTAACGATAATTTCGACATGTCGCTCGTCAGCAATCGATGTAGCTCCATATCTGATATCTCCATTGGAAGAAAACCACTTGTGATATCCATAATCTCAGTTAACGACATATGCACTTGATGCACGAACCCATAGTCGACAAGCCAATCCTGCATGTATACATCAAGTTGAGGGAATCGTTCCCGATAATTAACCCATAATCGTTTTAATTGCTCATATCCCCACTCTGGATCTTGCCATCCAATACCATTAATTAACTCGTAGATGTGTACAAAAAGATACGATAAGTCCGTATCCGGATATCGTTCGGCACGTACTTCAGTTCGCCAGTAGAAGTACCAGCTTCGTTGTGACTCACTCATCACACCATAGGTTGGCCAGTAACTCATAAAAGGTACAAATGGGGTCTCTTCTCCGCACAATTCAACATATTGTCGTGCTTCCTCAGCGAACCTTCGCTCCGAGGACAAAACGCCCCCGTTCGTCACTTGTTTATCCAAAGAAGCGCGAGCCAAAGTTGATCGATCAGGTATAGGAACTTCAGTTGTACTAACATCCTCACTTAAATCAATCTCGGTAAATTCCAATTGTCTTGAATTGTCTTCCATTGCTTCATGCTCCACCCCATCCTCTTGTAGATAATACGAACAAGTGTATCCATACCGCTCATTATAACACTTGTCCTATTCCAATGGTGAACAAAAAATGACGCCTGAACTGTTGCCAGTTCAAACGCCATATCTCATAAGATTCTAAACGACTACAGCACGGTTTTTGCCTTCCCTTTTGGCTTGTAGCAGCGCCTGACTAGCCCTCTCGATCAGATCAGATATCGTTAACTGCTCCTGAGGAACCAATACCGCTCCTCCAACACTAACCGTTACGATTTCATTAGGATCCGATAAATCACGCTGAATTTGCAGCGCTAGCACATGTTGTCTAATCTCTTCTGCAAGTTCAGCAGAACGGTCAGAAGTCGTTCCCTTCAGCTTCAACATGAAGGTTCCCCCTTGTAAGCGAGAGATTAAGGCATCATATTGCTCGCATACAACGGTGAGCACTTCGCCTATCCATTGCAGACACAGATCCCCGCCTTGTAAGCCATACGTCGCATTATATGAACGAAAATCATCAATATCAATAAACAGCAATCCTAAGCTACAGTCATCACGCAAGCATTCATCCCAATCATCCTGGAGCTGCAATTTAAATATCGCTTGAACCGGCATGTCCGTTAATGGATCCGTATTGAGGACATTCTGTAGCTGATGTGTTGTTTGATTATAATGATCCTGATCATGATCATGATGCGAAGCACCACTGTTAAGGAGCACCATTAATGATGGCTTCCCTCCATGTGTTACCGAAGCAAGAGTGATCTCAAGCAGCAGCGATGTTCCCGTGGCTGTAACGAAATACAATTGGTTCGTGAACAGCTGTGTGCTGTTGAGTTGTAACTCATCAATGCTTTTCTGCAGCGTTCCTTGCGTCTTCTCCGGTACCAGTTTCTTAAAGTCCATACTAATGAGGCTTTTGGTCGTCTCAAACCCAAGTAGCTCGGCTGCAGGGCTATTACAGTATATTATTTTCCCATCTGTTAACGTAAGGAAAGCCACGGGCGAGAAATCCATCAACTGCAAATATCGCTGCTCATTCTGACGCAAAATACGGGCATTCTGCAATGCCTGTTCCTCAGCCTGTACCAACTGATTCTCGGTTTGACGTCGTACGATCGTTTTGAGCAATGGCAGAACATTAAGTTCTTTAGCTGTCCAAGGATAGGATGTTGATTGCACAACTTCTCTCCACTTCTCAAACGATTTTCGTGGAGACAATCGAATCCCATCATCCGTTTTGATCACCGCTTTGGCCGGGTCTCCTGCCCAATCGACCAACTGCACGACTTCTGGCCGGAACCAGATGATGTAGTGATGCTGGCCTGGGGATATAGCGACATATACAATCCCGGATGCTTTTTCCTTATACGCCTTAGCTGGTTCATATTCTAAACTAAGCTGGGACGTATGATAACTATAGTCCTCAGACTCACCCGCCAGCCATGCTGCGAGTCCCCTCACCTGCTCCCAAGTTGGTGTATCCCCATAGAGCAGTAACTTGTCCTGATAACAAACGGCTGCTCCCGAAGCTCCCATAAGATTAAGCAAGGTTTGCTGCTCACCTTGTAATTCCTCCACCACTCTTGCTGGGCTTGTATTGCCTATAAAAATATTCGAGATTCGTGCAGCTTGCTCACGTGTATGAATCTCAGCCTGATACTCGTCCAGTTGATGACGTTGGAACAATTCGCTGGAGAAAAATGCCCCCAGGAAATTACACAGGTTACGAATGCGATGCGGTACATACCTTGGTGAATAATGATGACACGTAATCAACCCCCATAACTGGTTGTCATTGATGAGAGAGATCGTCACCGTAGCACCCACACCCATATTCTGCAAGTACTCAATGTGTAAAGGTGATACACTTCGAAGCACGGATAAGCTTAAGTTAAGAGGTTTACCTGTCAAAGGTTGAAGCAATGGCACAATCTCTACCGGTTGATAATTCACGTCTACAATAGTACGCAACCAGTTACGCAGGTACAGCTCCCTAGCTTGCTTAGGGATATCCGATGCAGGATAGTGATGTCCGAGGAAAGGTTCCAGATGTTCTTCGCGTGCCTCAGCAATAACTTTTCCGTTCCATTTTTCATCAAACTCGTAAATCATAACCCGATCGTACCCTAGCATTTCCTTCACTTGCTCTGCTGCAATCTGACTAGCCTGCGTGCGGTTACTTGTGCTCTTGATCCGTCCAAAAAAACGTGAAATCCACAAATAATCACTGGTCTCTACATCAGCCTTCTCGTCAGGATTGGATGGTTCCATCTCCAGAATTAATAAACCTTCACTCTCATGTATAACTGTCAAAAAAGTTCGTAGCTCTCCAGATACATCCACCGTTACGTCCATGTACTGTAGGTCGGATGTAACCGCGGCATTGAAGGTGCAGCTCATCAAATCTCTTAGGCTTTCCTTACCAACCAATGATTCAAGTGGAAGTCCCAAAATCTCATCTGTAGTTAGACCAAGATATTCTTCGGTATTCTGGCTACATTGAACAATAGTAGGTGTATGAGTGGTATTCACCGCCAAGAGCACACCATGCGGCTGGATAAAACCCGGAATGTGAATGGGCTCTTTATCGCAATTATTTAAATCTATAGGATCATTCGTATACGTGCCCTGGCTCAGCAGCGTACGGTTTAACCGTTTGTTTTCTTTGCTAGAATTCGATTCGGTCATGAATTATAAATCCCCTCCATTACAGTTATTCTTCTACGATAACTGTCACTTAATCTGCTGTATTAATCCACTGATCCAATAAGCGGAATGTCTCAGAAGATGTATGCACCATCTCGTCATGCTCTTCCGTCTTCGACACAGATTGAAGCAGAAGCTCCATGAACTCTTTCCATCTCGTTCTGGTGTCTTCGCCATAAGCGTTAAAATAAGCAAGACCACGGTCAGCCTCAATGGGCAAAAACTGCGACAATCGCTTGGTCATAATCTGACCACCATTCGTAGAACCTTCAATTACATAGAAATAGCCGAAC
The DNA here is from genome assembly GCF_001426865.1 of Paenibacillus sp. Root52. Lineage (GTDB taxonomy): Bacteria > Bacillota > Bacilli > Paenibacillales > Paenibacillaceae > Paenibacillus. The sequence continues at coordinate 1,100,632 of NZ_LMFO01000001.1, forward strand.
AATTGAGCAGGAGAAGAAATCTCCGGCAATTGCTCACACAAAGGCAGATTGCGAATGTCTTCTTCACTTGAACCTAAATTGCGCAAATCGTTCTCCAGAAGAGCCGTTTTACCTCTGACTTCGATATCAAGACCTATATTATTCCAAAAAGGCATGTTCACAGCCTGTTCTTCAATCTGTTTAATAAACCCGTAGAATTTCTCCAGATATTGCTTATATTCTCCCAAGCTTATCGTTTGATTCATTATCGCTTTGGCATAAGGGTTAAGTTCAATTTGTCTATGATAATGAGCGGTCTCTGTTTTGAGACGTTCCATAAGATTGCTTGTTGTCATGAAAATCATCATCCTTTTTTATAAGTTCTCTTCATCAATAAATAAGACTTATTGCAAGTAATATCAGTTTAGATAGGATTAGATATTCCATTTTATCCGACAAAGATACTATGCTAGTATACTTTTTCTTGCGTGAGAAAACTACACCAATCCCCGGCATGTCAGCTGACATTCGATTTACGGTTGTTACCATAAGCTTAGACTAAATTTGAATCCAACCTGCATCTCCAAATGCAAAAAACATCCTTAACTCATTCATTATCCAAGGGTCTCCGCATTGAAACAAACCTCCTGAATTCTGGACTATGAATGCTCACGCTCATCTAAGTAAACCAGCAAACAATCTCCAGTTCGTCTCACTTAGAGGGTAGTTGACTCTACCCTCGCATGATACACTGTTCATATCACCTGTCACTGGAGGAATTATACATATGAAATTAACCATTCAAGATGTAATTCAACATCTCACGACAGACATAACGTTACCGGAAAATACAGTTGATCAACTATTAATTGGTTCAGCTGATCAAGACGTACAAGGCATTTTTGTCACCTTCATGCCAACACATCATGTGATTGAACACGCCGTTCGATTGAATGCCAATCTGATCATTGCCCATGAACCTCCCTTCTACAACCATCACAGCCAGACGGATTGGCTCAAGAATGACCCTGTCTATGAAGCCAAAAGAACTTTAATTCAGGAAGCAAATGTTGCGATATATCGCTGTCATGATGCTATTCATCGATACCAGCCAGACGGCATTACGGAAGGATTGATTCAGGCGTTGGGATGGTCAGCTTATGTAGAGCAACACAGACCGGAAGCTGACATTCTTTCTTTTCCGGGTGGTACAACGGTTCAGGATATCGCTCACCATATGAAGAAAACCTTAGGTCTTGAATACGTACGCGTTGCTGGTAGCCCAACCATGGATTGTAAGCGTGCAGCAGTCCTTGTCGGGTTTCGCGGTAATGGGTCTCTGACCATCCCTCTATTTCAGAATGAAGAGCTTGATCTTATCATTGCAGGCGAAGGTTTCGAGTGGGAGACCCCAGAATATGTACGAGACGCTGTACAACAAGGGAAAGAGAAGGCACTTATTATGATGGGACATGCGGAGAGTGAAACGTCTGGTATGAAACTTTTGGCTGACAGATTATCTACAGTGTTCCCTACTGTACCGATTCATTTTGTAGCGGATCAACCCATATTTAAAGTGTTATAACAAGTTGTTATATGTAAATAAATTCACCTTCAATTGAACTGGAATGTCAACCAAAGCCCTCCTTGTGAGTGGCTTTTTGTTTTCTCTTCGTGTAATCTAAATGCTGTAACTTTGAAGCTCAGGACATTTGTCCTTGGCTTACAGAGCTGATTTGTCATTTAATAGAATTCGGAAGTTTATCGACAGTCTACATTGAACTGGAACTGTTGTAACATGCAGGATAAGGAGAGTACAACCATGAGAGGAATTATTTTTGCAATATTAGGCGGCGCTTGTATTACGCTACAAGGAGTTGCGAATACTCGGATTAGTACAGACATTGGTACATGGCAAGCCGCTACAATTACCCAGCTCACCGGATTCATTCTGGCTGCGCTTATTTTGATCGTTGTACGTGATGCTAACGTACAGGGACTCAAGCAAGTGAAGCCGTTATATCTCGCAGGTGGCGCATTCGGTGCTGTCATTATATTCAGTGAAGTATCAGCGATTCAGCAAATGGGTGTGACCTTCACCATCTCTGCTCTGTTGATTGCACAATTGACGTTAACGTTTCTAGTAGATAGTAATGGATGGTTTGGTGTGGTGAAGCAAAAGATGAAACTACCACAGTTTCTGGGCATTGTACTTATGATCACAGGAGTCATTATCATGAAGCTATAGTTAGCTAGTTTAGGTCGGTGGGGGTGATACCTAATGGAAGAAATCCAACATAACGAACAATTACTTCATTATCTTAGACAGTATCAACTGGAGACGGTATTTTACGAGCCACTGCGTGAACATATGACGTTATGTCATTTTGAGAAATGCGAACTCATCTGTCGTGAAGGAGAGGCCTCCGAATATTTATATGTGCTGGTTGAAGGCAAGATCAAAATCTTCACTACATCGGCTCAAGATAAAACATTAGTGCTCTGTTTCAAGACACCCTTGGAAGTTGTTGGTGATGTCGAATATGTTCGGGAGAGTAACATTGTTAACACGGTTCAAGCGGTCTCACCCGTAGTTATGCTGCGTATCCATTATCGTTATCTGGCTGGATATGCTGGCGAATACGCACCCATGCTCAAATTTCTGCTAAAAATCATCTCCCACAAGTTTTATATCGACTCCAACTTCTCTAACTTTAACCTGATGTATCCTGTGGAAGTTCGGTTAGCCAGTTACCTTCTCTCCATCTCTACCGAGGAAGATGGTACCGTATTTCATGAAGAATTGGATGCTTTCAATTTAACGGATATCGCGAATCTGATCGGCACAAGTTATCGGCATTTGAATCGTGTTATTCAAAAACTGTGTACGGATGGTCTCATTGAGCGTAACCAAGGCTTTATCCTCGTCAAAGATCGGGCAGGTCTACGGGAAGTGGCGGGTCATAACATTTATGAATAAGGAGCATTACAACCTATGATGATTACAGGTATTTTGCTTGCTCTGCTAGCAGGCGCACTTGTCAGTTTACAGACCATCTTTAATAGTAAAGTCAATGAGCGTACTGGCTCCTGGTCTACAACGACTATGGTACTGTTTACCGGCTTTTTGGCTTCGTTTCTAATCTCTATCCTAGTGGAGGGTAAAAATACGTTCAGTCTCCAGCATATGCAGCCCTGGTACTGGCTTAGCGGAGCGATCGGCGTTGGTGTGGTATTTTGTCTTGTGCAAGGCATGAAGCTCTTAGGCCCAACGTATGCCATTTCAATTGTACTAACTTCCCAGTTAAGCTTCGCACTTCTATTTGATGCCATGGGATGGTTTGGCTTAGAGCAGATCCCATTCTCGTGGAATCAATTAATCGGCGTTCTTGTCATTGTGGGTGGGATTATCCTGTTTAAATTCGGCGGTTCAATGAAGTCCTCGCGTACTTCAGCACCAAGCAACCAAAGTCATTGATGATCGTCTTCAACGTTCACTTCATCAAGTTGCCATGTTGTAGCTAATACTAGATGACGACCGATATATGTATAACAGCTATTAGTAGTCATGAGTAGACAGAAAAAGGACGGATCATTGTAATCAATGATCCGTCCTTTCAAATATACAGCTATACTTGAATCTGCAGCTTACTCTGCAAACTCTACGTTATGGTAGACCTGCTGAACATCTTCGAGGTCTTCCAAGGCATCAATCAGCTTCTCGAACTGTACTTGTGCATCCTCTGGAAGTTCAAGGTGATTCTGCGCCAACATCGTCAGCTCGGCAACCGTGAATTCAGTTACGCCAGCAGCTTTGAATGCTTCTTGCACAGCGTGGAATTGATCTGGCTCTGCATAGACGATTACCGCATCGTCTTCATCCACGATGTCACGAACATCTACGTCAGCTTCAAGTAAGATCTCCAGCACTTCCTCGGAATTCTTACCTTCTACACCGATTACAGCCGTTGGATCAAACATGTATGCCACAGAACCGCTGACACCCATGTTTCCGCCGTTTTTGTTAAACGCAGAGCGCACTTCTGGCGCTGTACGATTCACGTTGTTGGTCAGTGCATCTACAATTACCATTGCACCATTAGGACCGAAACCTTCATAACGCAGTTCTTCATAGTTTTCATCCCCGCTGCCTTTTGCTTTTTCCATCGCACGGTCAATGATAGCTTTGGGTACATTATACGTCTTCGCACGTTCCAGCACGACTTTCAGTGCACGGTTCGCTTCCGGATCTGGTTCGCCTTTTTTGGCAGCTACATAGATCTCAACACCGAATTTGGCGTAGACCCGGCTCGTGTTTGCATCTTTTGAAGCTTTTTTTTCCTTAATATTATTCCATTTACGACCCATATCGTTTCCGCTCACTTTCAACATGTAATCTGCTTTCTACTTTGTCATTATATCTTGTTGAGCGTAGTTCAACAAGTTAATACCCACGAAATAATGGGAAAAACGACGACTGTTATTGATCTGAGTTTAAAGTTTAGCCCCGGTTGTTCCTCTGATTCCACGCTTTATAGCGGTCATATCATTTTTGTTTATTTTTCTAGATTTGGTTAAACACAACAAGAAGCACTCCGTGAAGGAATGCTTCTTACGTTTCAAGTGACAAGAAAACGCTCGGATCTATCGTGCAATATTTCGGATGCAGTTAAGCATGAAATTGTCGTCCATCCAGCACCTCATTAACATAACCTGCACGGATAACAAAGTCACCGAAATGCTCGCCTTCATTACGCTGTGTCGCATATTGATTAATCATCGGAGTCAGCGTCTCCAGTATTTCGGTTTCGCCGATGTTTTCTTTATACAATTTATTCAAACGATGTCCAGTGAAGCTGCCACCGAGATACATGTTGTATTTACCAGGCGCTTTACCAATAAACGAAATCTCTGCAAGCATGGGTCTTGCACAGCCATTCGGGCAACCTGTCATACGAACAACAATCTCTTCGTCTCGCAGACCCGCTTCATCCAAAATCGGCTCCAGCTTATCGATCAAGGATGGAAGATAACGTTCGGATTCAGCCATAGCAAGACCACAGGTTGGCAGTGCCACACAAGCCATCGAACTTCTCCGCAGCGCTGAGTAGTGTGCTCCGTCAGTTAGATGGTACTCTTGAATCAATGCTTCGATCTTTTTCTTCTTCTGGCTGCTGATATTACCGATAATCAGGTTCTGATTGGCAGTCAGGCGGAAATCTCCTGTATGAATCTTAGCAATCTCGCGAAGACCCGTCATGAGAGGATATCCATCGATATCTTTCACCCGACCATTCTGAATGAATAGCGTAAAGTGCCATCTACCGTTGCTGCCCTTCACCCAACCATAACGATCCCCATTATGATCAAAATGGAATGGACGTGCCGCTTCCAGACTCCAGCCCAGACGGCTTCTTAATTCCTCGACAAACCATTCTACTCCGCGGTCATCCAGCGTGTATTTGAATCGCGCATGTTTACGCACGGCACGATCCCCGTAATCGCGTTGAATCGTCACTGTTTTCTCAGCAACATCGATCATCTGCTCCGGTGTACAAAATCCAATCACCTTAGACACCTGCGGATACGTTTTGGAATCACCATGAGACATCCCCATGCCACCGCCGACAGAGACGTTGAAGCCTTGAAGTTTTCCATTTTCCACAATCGCGATAAAACCAAGATCCTGTGAGAATACATCTACATCATTAGATGGTGGAACGGCAATACCAATTTTGAACTTACGTGGCAAATATACTTTTCCATAGATTGGCTCGACTTCTTCGTCGTTCTCCTGGGAATCAATGATTTTCTCTCCATCCAACCACAACTCGTGATATGCACGAGTACGAGGGTCAAGATGATTACTCACCTGACAAGCCCATTCGTATACTTCTGCATGAACATCCGACTGATTAGGATTCGGATTGCACATCACATTCCGGTTAACGTCCCCACATGCAGCAAGTGTGCTCAGCAAGGAGTCATTTACTTCGCGAATCGTATTTTTGAGATCCCATTTCAATACGCCATGCAGCTGGAAGGATTGACGTGTGGTCAACCGAATTGTGTTATTCGCATATTTGTGCGCAACACGATCCATCATAAGCCATTGTTCAGGTGTTACGATTCCGCCCGCAGCACGGACACGTAGCATGAACTGATAAGCAGGCTCAAGCTTCGACTTATTACGTTCATTACGAAGGTCACGATCATCCTGCATATAACTACCGTGATGTTTCATCAAACGGTTGTCGTCCTCAGGAATCGCACCGGTAATGCGATCTGCAAGCGTTTCAGTAAGACTTCCGCGCAAGTAATCACTTTTGATCTTTATATCTTCCACATCACTGTTCGTGCGCTGTGGGTTAAGTAAATTATTATAAACCATGCTGCTTTCTCCTCTCGTTTCTACGGGGTGCCCTTGTAACAATGTATGAATTAATACACGTCCCGCTGATAACGTTTCTCCTGTTGCAATCTTGTCAGATATTCCGCTGCTTGCTCAGGAGTTAGACCGCCCTCTTGCTCCAGAATCGTTGCAAGTGCACTGTGAACGTCATGAGCCATCCTTTTCTCATCTCCGCAAACATACACACTCGCACCTTCTTGAAGCCACTGATACAGCTCTTTGCTGTGCTCCAACATGCGATGCTGTACATAAACTTTCTGCTCCGTATCACGCGAGAAGGCTACATCCATCTTCGTGAGAACACCGTCTTTGAGCCAGCGTTGCCACTCCGTCTGGTAGAGGAAGTCTGTAGAGAAATGCTGATCACCGTAGAACAACCACGATTTACCCTCCGCTCCAGTCTCTTCACGTTCCCCGAGGAAAGATCGGAATGGAGCCACGCCTGTACCGGGGCCTACCATAATAATTGGGGTATCGGGATTCTCCGGCAGTTTAAAGTTAGGATTGTGCTGAATATATATTGGTAGTGAGTCGCCTGCTTCAATGCGCTCAGCCAGATGTACGGAACATACACCGTAGCGTTCTCTTCCACGTGATTCATAACGAACTGCACGCACTGTAAGGTGCACTTCATCCGGGAATGACTTGGAACTACTAGCTATCGAATACAATCGCGCTGGAATCTTCCGCAATACCGCTACAAACTGCCCAGCCGGAATGCCTTGCAGTCCATAATCCTGAACGATATCGAGCAGATCACAGCTGTTCATCACTTTGCGGAACTCTGAATCATCTGCAAGCAGAGCAGACAGAGCGCTCTCTGGTTTTAATTTAGCTAATTGCTCAACTACCGGTTTGGTCACTGCAGTAATCTCGAAATGACGCAATATTGCTTCACGAAGTGATACCTGATCACCTGCTTTGTTCACAGCAACACGCTCATCTGCGTTCCATTCCATCGCAGCAATCAATTCATCAACAAGGCGAGGGTGGTTCTCTGGGAATACGCCTAGACTGTCGCCGGGCTCATAATTCAGATTCGAACCTTCAAGTGACAATTCTACATGGCGTGTTTCACGATCCGATCCTCTGCCATTCAAATTAAGATTTTCCAGCACTTCTGCTTGGAAAGGATTCGTCCGACTAAATTCAGATTCACCGCCGCTAACTGCAGCTACGACTGCTTCACTCGTCACTGATCCGGCCGAAGTCGCTGCAGTACTTAATGAAGCCAATACATCGTTCATCCACTCTGCAGCCTGTTCGTCAAAATCAACATCACAATCAGCACGTGGGACAAGTGGTGTAGCGCCAAGCTCCTGCAAACGTTTATCGAAATCTTTGCCCGTCTGGCAGAAGAACTCATATGACGTATCTCCCAAAGCCAGAACTGAGTAACGCAAGCTATCAAGCTTAGGCGCTCGTTTGCTGTTCAGGAATTCATGGAATGGGATCGCATTATCAGGTGGCTCACCTTCACCATGCGTACTCACCACGATTAGGAGATTCTCGATTTTTTTCAGTCCGTTCGGTTTGAAATCTCCCATAGAAGATAAGGTAACTTGCAGCCCCTGTTCTTCGAGCTTTTTAACCAATTTCTTGGATAGTCCACTGGAATTCCCTGTTTGAGAGCCAAAGAGCACCGTTACTTCTTTTGACGCAACAGGTGTATTTTCAGTCACAAGGCTTGTCGTCTGAACAGCCTGAGTTGCAATTGAACCCGACGCCCCTGCTACGTTTCCTTGTTGTGCAGCTATATATCCGCTCAGCCAAGCCCGTTGACCATCGGTCAGAGTCGGAAGAAGGCGATTGAGCAATTCCACCTGTTCCTGATTAAAAGGGCTGTTTGTCACTTGTAGTTCCACCATTGTCCACCTCACGCATTGCTTCGATTTTAATTCCTACTAAAATGATCATATTAATAAATTTCTACTACATTGAACCTATCACACCCAATGGTTGAGGGTCAATTTCAATGATTTTATACCATTTATCAGTTTCTCTAATAAAGGACAAAAAACAACAAAACCACCCTTTCGATCTAAGGATGGTTTTATGCGTTATTCACTGAGTGAAATGGATGCTTTGAGAAACTGTACTACCATTTCACTTATTGTTTTCCATTGTTTTTTGGTAAAAAAATAAACCATCATTGGCATGGGACTGATCCAATTCCAATGATGGTTTACGTTGTTCATCAACTCTAATTCAAGTTGAACGGTTATTTTCTCAGACAACTTTTCTGTTTCGGACTCTAGAATACCTTTGTAGTCCATGATTCGCAGTTCCACGTTTCGGTAACCACGTCACGGTAAAATTCAGGTTCGTGAGAGATCAGCAAAATACTGCCTTTGTATGCTTTGAGTGCACGTTTCAATTCTTCCTTCGCATCAACGTCCAGATGGTTCGTCGGCTCATCGAGTACAAGTAGATTGGTTTCATTGTTAATCAGCTTGCACAAACGAACTTTAGCCTTTTCCCCACCACTAAGTACGGCAACTTTACTCTCGATATGCTTCGTAGTTAATCCGCATTTCGCTAGAGCAGCACGTACTTCAAACTGCGTATACGAAGGGAACTCCTGCCAGATCTCTTCAATGCAGGTATTGTAGTTTGCGTCCTTCATTTCTTGTTGGAAGTATCCAATCTCCAGATGTTCTCCACGTTGGACAGTACCTTCCAGAGCTTGAATCTCTCCCAAAATGCTGCGCATCAGTGTCGTTTTACCGATTCCGTTTGCGCCGACAAGTGCAATCTTCTGACCACGTTCCATACGCAAATCAAGCGGTCTGGATAAGGGTTCATTATAACCAATCACAAGCCCTTTCGTCTCGAAAATAAGCTTGCCGGAAGTTCTTGCATCACGGAAGTTAAACTGCGGCTTCGGTTTTTCCTTTGCCAACTCAATTACGTCCATTTTATCAAGCTTCTTCTGTCTGGACATCGCCATATTCCGCGTTGCCACACTTGCCTTGTTGCGAGCAACAAAGTCTTTGAGGTCAGCAATTTCCTGTTGTTGACGCTTATAAGCAGACTCCAGTTGTTGTTTCTTCATCTCATAGACTTCTTGGAAATGGTCATAGTCTCCGACATAACGAGTCAGATCTTGATTTTCCATATGATAGATCAAGTTAATTACACTATTCAGGAATGGAATATCATGCGAGATCAGAATGAAGGCATTCTCGTATTCCTGTAAGTAACGTTTCAGCCATTCGATGTGTTGCTCATCCAAATAGTTCGTGGGCTCATCCAAGAGCAAAATGTCTGGTTTCTCAAGCAGCAGCTTAGCAAGCAATACCTTTGTGCGCTGTCCACCACTTAGATCGTTAACGTCTTTATCCAAGCCAATGTCTGTAAGACCAAGACCACGTGCTGTCTCGTCCACTTTAGCATCGATCATATAGAAATCCTGATTTGTCAACGTATCTTGGATTGTACCCACATCCTCAAGCAGTTGCTCAAGTTCTTCTGGAGTGACATCTCCCATTTTGCCATACATGTCGTTCATTTCCTGCTCCATATCAAACAGATACTGGAACGCACCGCGAAGTACGTCACGGATGGATTGTCCTTTGCTTAATACGGCATGCTGATCCAAATAACCTACACGCATCCGTTTGGACCATTCCACCTTGCCCTCGTCTGGCTGGAGTTTGCCCGTAATAATGTTCATGAAGGTTGATTTACCTTCACCATTGGCTCCGATTAAACCAATGTGTTCGCCTTTTAGGAGGCGGAAAGAGACATCAGTAAAGATAGCACGGTCACCGAAACCGTGACTTAATTTTTCCACATTTAATATACTCATTCATGACACCTTTTCTATATAGACTTATTCTTGTATATTATAAGCGTTCTATCCTGTACAACTCAACGTCAACTTTTCAAAATTTTAAGTTAGATGTCTTCTATTGGACAGTTTCATCTTATGAATTCATCCGATCATAACGTACACAGGCTAGCATTTGCCATATAAGATGAGATGGGGTAAAATTTGACCTTAAACTATTAATAAGAACGGAGCTCTAGGCAGAGCATTAGGTGAACATAATGATTGAAGTAAAACAATCCAAATTAGGTGATGGCGAATTCAACCGCGGGGTTTTTGCTACCGTTAATATTCCTAAAGGACAGTTGTTCCATCAGGCACCGGTTGTCCCTTATCCTAACGAGGATCATGAACATATTGAGAAAACAATTCTTGAAGATTACGTATTCGAATATGGGGCTAATCACACAGCCATCTTGCTTGGATATGGAAGCTTGATTAACCACTCTTACGAACCAAACGCGACTTATGAGATCAACTTCGAAAATCATACATTTGATTTTTATGCGTATACGGACATTCAAGCTGGTGACGAAGTACTGATTAATTATAACGGTGAAGAAGACAATATGGATCCACTATGGTTCCTTGACGATTATGAGGAGCGCATGCGTGAGTTGAACGAAGCAGAGGAGAGCAATGAGGGTAACGCAGACTCCCATTCCGAAGCTAAAGATTCGAATCAAAAGTAGTGCAGATTGTGTGCACTCTTCTTCATGTTCTATTGTTATAGATAAGTAACGATCATGCATACAAAATGCAAACACAAAGACGGGGCTATCCAGCACCGTCTTTTTTTGAGTTTATCCATATTCCATTCATTCAATCTAAAATAGGCGGGTCGGTGTGCAAATCCTCATCAGGTGCTGTTGATCTCCACTTCGTAAATGCAACCTCAAATCCTGCACGCTTCGGTGAGCACAAAAATAGCCCTGCTTGTTTGTTCTCAGAGTACGCGAATCTTGCAACCCGAATCGTTCGCCATGCATGCTCATCCGTGCGGGCACGAATAACCACAGCTTCGTTATGATACGATGCGCGAATCGTAACAATCCTTCCACCCCATTCGGGCACAGGAGATAACGACCAATCCGAGTAGCCATCGGTGACAACCGCTCCAACATGAACCACACCGTCGTTTACTTCCACACCCGCCTTGATCCATTGATTCGAACCATGCCAGAGCATCAGCCCTGCTTGATCATACAACTCCGTAAATGAGTTCAAATCAAATGAAACCTCAATCGCCTCGTTGCCCTCCCAAGGTTCAAGTAAGGCATGTCCACTTTGATGAACGAATCCATAATAGGTTTTCTCCCAAAAGTCACTTCCTTCTTTCGCTTCTACAATAAGTCGTTCACCTTCCATCCGACTAGCGACCGGTTCTGTTGTCCATGTCCCTGCCTGACGCTGAAGTAAATTTAATGTCATGAATTCTCATCCTTTCTATGCTCTACATCCGTTTACTCCATACTTCGGCAAGCAAGCTTGCTGAACCTTTAATAAATATCAGGCTCAATACTAAATACCCTCCGTTTTCACGCTCATGACCAAAAAATTGCGTTGATTCTTTGTCAAAGTGGTATAATGAAAGAAGAAGTAAGTTTCAACCATTTACATTCATGACTGCGGTCAACCTATAAAGGAGTGTAAGGATATGCATATTCAAATTACAGATCTTGCTGCTGCTCGGCTAACTGAGAGCTTGAATGATCAGCCCGGATATTTCAAAGTATTTTATGATACCGAAGGATGCGGCTGTAATGGAATCATTGTTATTTTGCTTATCGATGAACCCGCTGCACTAGATGAACAGATTGAGACCAACCTGGTTCCATTCTATGTTGATCCGAAACAGCAATTGAACCTTGAACAGCAGATGAAACTGGACACAGAGCAGAATTACGCCTCATTCACATTAAGCAGTGATGCTGGTGTACTTAGCAGCAACGTGCGTGTGAGAGATATCCGTGCTGTAGCCGCTGGCAGTTCAAGCGCATCCGACGCTTGTTCATTGAAATAACCACTCAGTCCATTAAGTGAAGTGCGATGATGTGCATTCGCACCCAAAAGACGTTGCAATTATTGCAACGTCTTTTTATATCTTTATGCATCTCCTTTATCCACTTTTCTTTTCCTCTACTCAACCTGGGAAGACTTCAATCCTATCAAATCCAATTCTATCTCTACTCTCAGAACAAAATAGAAGATTAATCAACTTTGTTTACAACTCGGAAACAATTGGAGAACCTATGGATATAATCCTCTAGTATACTCGGTATATAGATTGATATAACCGAGGAGGAACACACATCATGAAATCTTTATCTCGCAAATCCATTATTTCTACTATACTTGTTGGCTCTGTAGTAGCCGGCTCCGCATTTACTACGTTTCCACTAAATCATACACTGACTCCAGTAGCATCAGCTGCAAGCTCTAGCTTCACACAGTTTCTGCATGATAATGCACCAGGACGTACGATCAAAACCGTTAAAAATGTAGCAACTGTAACGAATGTTTCTAGCACGGTTGTGCTTGTTAACAAAAAGAGAAATCTACCTTCTACTTACACACCTCAAGATCTGGTTGTGCCTAATATTCCTTTTAGTTTCTCTGGTTCCAGCCCGAAGAAGCAAATGCGTAAGGTTGCCGCGACTGCGATCGAGAAATTGTTTGCTGCTGCAAAAAAAGACGGCATAGATATCAAAGCTGTGTCAGGGTACCGTTCCTATGCAACTCAGAAGTCTATCTTTGACCGTAATGCGAGTATTAAAGGTGAAGCCGTTGCGAATAAAACAAGCGCTCGTCCAGGTCAGAGTGAGCATCAGACTGGACTTGCCATGGATATATCCAGCGCTTCTGCTGGTTACGATCTACAGCAAAGCTTTGGCAATACCAAAGAAGGTAAGTGGCTAAAAGCTAATGCGCACAAATACGGATTCATTATTCGTTATGGCAAAGATCAGGAAAAATTAACAGGTTATTCGTATGAGCCATGGCATGTACGCTATGTCGGCGTATATATCGCAGGTGAAATTACAAGTCAGAAACTGACGCTTGAACAATATTTAGAGCGTGCCAAATAAGCTCAGCAACACCAGACACATTCATTAAGATTATCCAGATGATGATGGTGTGACATTCCCCATCCTCATCATCTCATATAGATCGGCTATGATGGGAGCAAGAAGAGTTGTATACTCTTCTTGCTCTTCTTGCTCTTCTTGCTCTTCTTGCTCTTCTTGCTCTTCTAATTCATTTTCATACATACACCAAATCACGCACTCCTCGTTCATCCCTTGTCATCACAGCAAATCATGCAAAAGCAAGTCTTTTGAACACTACGGGGAATCGTTTCACACTTTCAGTTCCTGCCCAGGAACCAACACCAGCTAACAATGCATTATGAGATAAGTACAGAGCGAGATTATATACGACGGTTCCTAAGATAATTTCCAAGACGAAAAAACGTTTTATAGCAGAGGATTCAATGACATACACCCGGAATTCAGGATGAGCATTCATTGTTTTTAGACGTGTAATGAAGGTTTTCATGAATCACCTCAGACTGTTTTATTTTACAATATGGCAAACCCACCTTGTCTTATTCGAAAATAATACTTACATAAAGTAACTAAGTGTGTTATAGTCAGTTTATAAAACATACATAAGCGAGGTAACCTACCATGAGTGAGCTGGAGAGATTGGTCAAAGAACGTAGATCCGCCGTTATTTTTGAAGAAGGTGTTGAGATTTCGGAAGCTGAATTGCAAGAAATGTTCGCGTTAAATAAATTCGCACCCTCTGCCTTCAACCTGCAGCATACGCATTATTTGGTGATTACAGATGCAACGCAGAAAGAGAAAGTATATGAAGCTTCCCAGCAATATAAAGTAAAAACAGCCTCGGCTGTTATTGTTGTCTTAGGCGATGTCAACGCACACCACCATATTCGCACAATCAACGAAGGTCTGCTGAATCTCGGGGCACTCACCCCGTTCCAATATGAACAGGAATCGCAGAGCGTCACCGAATTTTATGAATCACGTGGCAAGTTCTTCCAACGTGAGGATGCGATTCGTAATGCCAGCCTGTCTGCCATGCAATTGATGCTGATCGCTCAGGATCGTGGCTGGGACACCTGCCCTATGATTGGCTTTGATGCTGAAGAACTGCAACGTAGCTTGGATATTCCCGCACATTACGTACCTGCGATGCTGATCACCATGGGCAAAAAGTCCGAAGCGAAGCAGCGCCCTCGTGGGTATCGTAAACCGATTCATGAATATGTTAGCTTCAACAAAATGAATGCCGAATAAGGCAAATTGACCACCGCACGCTAACCCGATTTTCTAACTCATTCAAATAAAAGGCTATTCACCAGATTGCACACATCTGGGAATAGCCTTTTTGGATACAGAAAGATCACATCGTGTTCTACTTTCATACATGATCTATCAATTTTAATCATGGATGTCCTCAATACGTTTCATAGACTAGATCGTTTGCAATCTCCAGATCATCATTAAACTCGACATAGATATATAATTGCCCGGCTGGGGTCTCTCCCGCGTCATAACCTAAACGTAAAAAACGGTCTGGCTGGAATTCAGCATCAGCCAAGACTAATTCATTCACATCTTCATCAGGATGTGCCTCAGCAATCATCTCAAGTGCACGGGCACAGAGCAGATCCCACTGTCTCCATACTTCTTCAATATAAGTCGATAACTCTTGCATCTCGGCCTTGGTAGAGACTTGAACCGTAACTACAAGCTCATTTTCCTGAATAAGCACAGGCATCTGATAGTTAACCATTGTAGCGTCATATTGGAATACACCCATACCATGGATTTCATGATTTTCTTCCACGATTAGATTATCTGCATATTGGAGTCTCTCTAGCTTCAGATTATGACGATAATCCAACTGTTTTAATTTATTTTCAGAACAATATAGTTCAACCAAATGCTCATTCTGGCTAAGATCCAGCTCGTCAATGTGGTTATTAAAGCACCGAACACTCTCCAAGAATAGATTGGATCGAAGATTCAGCTTCTTAATATGATTATGATTACAATGGAGCTCTACCAGATTAGTACATGCAGTTAGATCAAGCTCCAACATATAATTATGTGCACAATCGACCCGCTGTAATTGTTTGTTGTGTGCAAGCTCAAGGGAAAAAAGTGCATTATAGCTGCAACTAAGCTCCTTTAACTGATGTAGAGCATCTAAGTTTAAATTAGATAGCATATTCCAATGACATTCGACAGCGACGAGTTTGTGATTATGAGATAAATCCAGCTTCCGAAGTCGATTAAAACTAACATGGAGTACTTCCAAATCTGTGTTGGCGTGGAGATCCAGTGCGAGCAGCTGATTCTCTCTGCAATCTAACCTATTCAACTTGTCGTTATGACTTAGATCCAGACTGGTTAGTTGATTATACGAACAATCAAGTTCTAGAAGCTCTACAAAATATTCAATCCCATGAAGATTACTCACGTTAATTTTGGACAACTTTAACGTTTTCACCTCAGAAACATCACTTTCTTGTATATATCCACGCTGGTCACAAAAATGCTCCAATATGTACTGTCTAAACGGTTCATCCGTGAACGCCTTGGTAATATCCATAACTGGATTCTCCCCTCAACTATAATCCTATTAATCCTGAATAACATATCTTCCCTATTCTATGATGTCCTTTGAAAGGAAGCAATGCGTGAGAAGTCTTAAATTCCATTTTAGAGCATCCTCTTCATTTATCCAAAAATAGTTATGTAATTTTTTTTATAACATGTTAACATCCAGCATGTAACAGAAATCAATATAGAGAGGAAGCTATCCAATGGAAATGTATTTCGAAACGCTGCAATCGTATCGCATTGCTTATGTCCGTCAGGTCGGCCCTTACGGGGCAGCCAATGTAGAGGCTATGGATAGGTTAAAGCATTGGGCGAATGATCAGGAGTTACTTACCGAATCAGCTATTCTACTCGGCATTCCGCAGGATGACCCGGCTAGCACACCTGCACAGCATTGTAGATACGATGCGGCTATTGTCATGACTAAACTTAAGCTTGTGCATTCTGATGCTGTCGAAATGAGTGAGCTGTCTGGCGGTGAGTACCTGATCTGTAAGGTCAAACATACGGCAGAGGATATACAGCAAGCATGGAATGAGATCATCCCCCATTTGCAAAAAAATCATCACACGCTCGATCATACCAAACCGGTTATGGAACGATATCGCTATCAGCTTCTGAAAAATCATTTCTGTGAGATTTGTGTACCTGTAAAGCTGGTCTAAACTCTTGTATGTCAGCAGGACGGTAACTCTATTTAATTGCTTTTTCGTTAAGCTCACAAATGAATAGAAATAGAAAAAGTGACTTCGTTTACCGAAGTCACTTCTCCCTTAACACGGTTATAGCAATATCCTTATACAAAATCTCTTATATTAATAATCTTTTATCAGTACTCTCGTACTATCATGTAATTAATTCATGAAGCAATTAGAATGCCCAGTTACCCTTGCGGAATACCGGTTCTATCGTTCCATCCTGTAATTCACCATCAATATCAAGCTCTGCAGAGCCGATCATGAAGTCCACATGTGTCAGACTCACATTGCATTCATGTTGAAGCAATTCTTCATTGGACATAGACGTGCCATTCTTCATGTTGAACGGGTATGCACTTCCGACAGCCAAATGACAGGAAGCATTCTCGTCAATACCGGTGTTGTAGAAGATGCGATTCAGGTTAGAAATTGGAGAATCATGTGGCACCAGTGCTACTTCACCTAGATAGCGTGCACCTTCATCTGTAGCAAACAGGTTTTTCAGATGCTCTTCACCAGATGCTGCTGTATAAGCAACAACCTGTCCATCCTTAAACGTAATTCGCATCTGGTCTACAAGCTGTCCGTTCAGATTCAGCGGCATGGTACTGCTAACATAACCATTCACACCACTGCGCTTAGGCATTGTGAATACCTCTTCCGTCGGCATATTGGCCACGGTGTAGACCCCTTGTTTATTTTCGCTGCCGCCACCGCCCCAGATGTGGTTGTCGACGAGTTCAATCTTCAAGTCGGTTCCTGGTGCCCGGTAGTGCAAACTCTTGTAATTTTTTTTATTCAGCAAATCGCTCATGGTATTGAGTGTATCCAGGTGTGTTCTCCAGTTCTGTACAGCATCGCCGCCATCCACACGATTCATTTTGAAGATCGTTTCCCACATCACGTTAATGCGATCTTCTTCTGGAATATCGGCAAATACTTTGTTAGCCCACGCCTTCGTTGGCGCTTTGATCAGACACCAGCTAATTTCATGGTTACGCGTGTATTTGGAATATCCTTTGCGTGCCTCCGCAGCAGCCTTTGTTGCACGGGAAACCTTGTCTGAGTCAATACCTTTATACAGCTCAGGGTCAGGTACTTTAATCGTTAATGTCGCTCCACCTGCTTCGGCGAATCGTTCCATCATGTCGCCTTTCCAAGCAGGATAGTAATCAAAGCTATCATCCGAACCGTGCTCGAAACGGCTGCGAGTAATATTGTCGTCATCAAAGTCTACTTGCACATACTTCGCACCGGCCGCATATGCCTTCTGTACGATCAAACGGGTAAACTCTAAAGTCTCGATTGGTGCAGTGACCAACAGGTCTTGTCCGTTCTGAATATTCACACCGACTTTGACTACCAACTCGGCGTATTGTTCTAGCGATTTTTCAAAAGATTGTTCAAATGCGCTCATGAATTTATTCACTCCTGTTTCAAGATTTTAAAGTATCCTAGATCTCAGTTATACGTTTCGTTTTTCCTGCTCACGCAGTTCAATTCGGCGAATCTTACCTGAGCTTGTTTTCGGCAGATCAGTGACGAATTCAATTTTACGTGGGTATTTGTAAGGTGCTGTCCATTCTTTGACATGGTTTTGCAACTCACGCACCAGTTCTGATGAAGCCAATGATTTATCTCTAAGAACGACAAAAGCTTTCACCACATGTCCTCGGATCTCATCTGGGCTCGCCACCACCGCACATTCCTTCACGCTGGCATGCTTCATAAGGGCTTCTTCGACTTCAAATGGCCCAATCGTATACCCTGAGCTGATAATAATGTCATCACTACGACCTTCAAACCAGAAGTAGCCTTCTTCATCCTTACGTGCGCGATCTCCTGTTACAAAATAATCGCCCCGTTGGCTGGCTTCCTTGCGTCCTGCATCTTGATAATACTCGTGGAACAAGGCAGGCATATCTTTGTGCACCGCAATATCTCCAACTTGTCCTGTTGGCTGTGGCTGTCCATCTTCATCAATAATCTCAATCAGCCCTGGTGTGATGGATTGACCCATGGAGCCAATTCGAGTAGGCGCACCGCTTAAGCTTCCAATAAGCAACGTGCTTTCAGTCTGTCCATATCCGTCACGAATCGTGAGGTTGAAATGACGCTGGAAGATCTCAATAACCTCCTGATTAAGCGGCTCACCAGCAGATACGGCACTACGGAGCTTGGACAAGTCATAATGTCCCAGATCATCTGTTTTTGCCATTAGTCGATATTCCGTCGGTGTACAACAGAGCACACTGATCTCATGTTCCTGCATTAGATGTAGGTATCGCTTAGGCTGGAATGATCCGTTGTAGACTAGACCTGTTGCACCTCTTCCGAGAACAGACAGGAATGGACTCCAGATCCATTTTTGCCATCCAGGTGCTGCGGTTGCCCACACTGTATCTGATGGTTGGATATCCAGCCATAATGAAGAAGCGATCCGCAGGTGAGCATATCCCCAACCATGGCTATGTACAACTCCTTTGGGATTACCAGTTGTTCCTGAGGTATAAGCAAGGATGGCGATATCATCTCGGTGTGTTTCTACCGCAGCCATCTCATCCGACTGACCTTGCATTAACTGCTCCACATTCAGCCAGCCTTCAGCCGGTACGTCAGTTTCACCATGAGGTGATGCAACGATCCGGTGTGCGAGTGATGGCAGGTCTGCGTTCATCTTCTCCACTTCTGCTGTTGTCTCAGACCACACAATAACTCCACGGGCTTCAGAGTGCCGCAGACGATATTCCAAGTCCTTAGCGCGCAGCATCTCGGAAGAAGGGATAACTGCAATGCCCAGCTTCAGGCAAGCAATGTAAATGACATAGGCAATAATACGACGTGGTACCATGACCAGTACTCTATCACCCTTCTCTAGTCCTAAGTCACGTAATCCACCAGCAAGACGGTTGGCTTGCTTAAATAAATCACCGTATGTGATCTCTTCCAACTCTTGATGATCGCTGAGCCATCTAAGTGCAATCCGATCTGACGGGTGATTCTCCATCTCGGATGTCAGGTTATAGCTTTCAGGCGAAATCCACTGTTCAAAGTTCAAATGGAGCCTCTCCTTCATGTTTCAAAATGTAAAGCATCTATATATTATACCTCAAATCCTAGGACCAGGTGCTATGAACTGAATTCTCATTACAAAAATAAAAAAATAACAGCCTGTTTGTCGGCTGTTATTAGCTCATTATTAACATGTTACACCAAATTCAAATGTTTATAACCAAAAGCGCCTTTCTCTCCATAGAAAGGCGCTCTCCAATTACGATCTCACTCTTTACAATCTCACTTTGCGATCAGATTACCAAGGGTAATTCCCAATTCCGTCCAAGATGCGATCAATCTCATTCAGCTCTTCTGTTGTTAATTCCGGTGCCTTGAGAGCTGCCACATTCTCTTCGATCTGTGTCACCCGACTTGCACCGATTAGAGCTGAGGTTACACGGTTGCCACGTAGAATCCAGTTCAGCGCAAGCTGGGATATCGTCTGACCTCTACGCTCAGCAACCGCTTGAAGCGCCTCAAACTTGGCAATGCGTTCGTCCGTATAGGCTTCTTTTTTCAGATTGCCTGTTGGATTCGCTCGTTCCGCTGTAATCTTCTCAACATATTTATTCGTTAACTGTCCACGGCCAAGAGGGCAGAATGCAATCGAACCAACGCCCTGTTCGTCCAATACATCCTGAAGACCATCCTCAATCCAGCGATTCAGCATGGAGTAGTTCGGCTGGTGAACCAGACATGGTGTGCCCAGACGGCGAAGAATGGTAACCGCTTCTTGGGTCTGCTCAGCATTATAGTTGGACAGTCCCACGTATAGGGCTTTGCCTTGTCTTACTATATGATCAAGAGCAGCCATTGTCTCTTCCACTGGTGTCTCCGGGTCTGGACGGTGGTGGTAGAAAATATCGACATACTCAAGTCCCATTCTGCTGAGACTCTGATCAAGGCTGGCAATCAAGTTTTTGCGAGAACCCCATTCGCCGTATGGCCCTTCCCACATATGATATCCCGCCTTGCTTGAGATCAGCAGTTCATCCCGGTAAGGACGCAGATGCTTTTTATAGATAACACCAAAGTTCTCCTCTGCCGATCCAGGAGGTGGTCCATAATTGTTAGCTAGATCAAAATGATTAATGCCCAGATCGAAGGCACGAAGGATCATTTCTGTCTGAACATCCATGGTACGATTGTCGCCAAAATTTTGCCATAATCCTAGTGCGATCTGAGGCAGCTTAATTCCGGATTTACCGGAGCGGACATAATTCATTTCATTATATCGTTCACTATTTGCAGTGTATGTCATCCGTATCTCTCATTTCTGCTTATGCGTTATTGTTGATCACCTTTTTATCTTAGACAATCCCCACCGAAAACCATATGGCATTTCACTACCTACGTATGGCAAAATGATTGTTATATCATCATTCGATGCTATACCGAATAAAACAATTAAGCATACATTGCTCATATATATATGTTAAAATGCATGATATATCCTTCGGAACAGGAGTGACCTAAAGTGATTACATATATGTTCAAGAACAATCAATTCGAGGAGCTGCAGCTGCTCCATTATGGCACCGAACCTTGCACACCTGGGCACAGCTTTGGCCCAGCGATGCGTGATTACTACAAAATTCATTATATTCTGAATGGCAAAGGCACCTTCCAAGTTGGAGGGCAAACCTACAAGTTGCACAAAGGACAAGGATTTCTCATTGTGCCTCACTCCGTCGTTTCTTATGAAGCTGACCAAAACGAACCATGGGAGTATAGCTGGGTGGCTTTTCAAGGTAGCAATGTAGTTTCTCTAATACAACAAGCTTGCCTGTCTGAACAGCGTCCAATCTTCGAGCTGCATAATGATGATGAACTGCGCTCGTGTCTGCATCGCATGATCAGCTCTAGAAATACACATAAAGGCTGGGAAATTAGTATGACCGGCTTGTTATATCAATTCTTCGCGGTGCTGATTGATCAAGCTAGTGAGACAAGTCATCCCGTCGTGCAGGATTACACGAAAGATACGTATGTTACGCAGGTGATTGATTTTATTGAGATGAACTATGCCAATGCGATTACGGTTCAAGCGATTGCTTCTCATGTAGGCTTACAACGAAGTTACCTCTGCTCACTCTTCAAAGATCTGATCGGAAGCAGCATTCAATCCTACCTGGTGAATTATCGCATGCGAAGAGCGGCTGAATTGACGCTTGATCCCAGCCTAAGTATTGGTGACATTTCTCGATCAGTCGGGTATCTGGATCAATTGCTCTTTTCCAAAATGTTCAAAAAGGTCATGGGACAATCTCCAACTCAATATCGCAAACAAAAAACAGCACCTTCCCCACTTCGTAGTTAAAGGGAATGTGCTGTTTCTCGTATTCGAGCGAATACTTTAAAATTTGAACTTTAGATGGTATTAACCGGGTACCGAATCACAATTAAACCTCGTTTACACCTGCTGTTCCTGCATGGATACTCCCACTACATGAACCTTAATTTCGTCAACGAATAGTCCGGTGAAATTCTCTACAGCCTGCTGCACATTATGCTGCAATTCACGGCAGACCTCATGCATACGACAACCATATTGCAAAACAATTCTTAATTGAATCGATGCACGCTCTTCTTTTACAACCACATCAATTCCTTTTTGCAGGCTCTTGCCACTAATGCTCTTGGCAATGCCTTCCGTTATGCCAGCAGACATAGACGATATTCCCGCGGTTGTCTGTGCAGCTATGCCTACAATTTTGGATACAACATCTGTAGCGATATGGACTGCACCGATCAGAGCTGGCTGAGGTTCAATATATTCGGGTTCATTATAGGTTACAGGTACGATTTCAGTCATGCGGATCGCTCCATTCATATGAATTTGAATTAGGTCGTGTCTGAAACTCCCTAGGCATTTTGCCACTTTTCCTTAAAGAACAAATTGTAGATACGTACCAACAAGATTTTGAGAATCATATAGAACGGAATAATGATAAGAATAGCTATAATTCCGCCCAAGTCCCCCGCACCGAGTACCAAAATTATGGTTGTGAGCGGGTGAATATCCAGCTTTTTGCCGAATACATACGGAGCAACTAGATTATCTTGAATCTGCTGAGCAACAAGAATGATAATGAGTGACCAGATCGCCACAGACGGCGATACGACCAGTCCCATAATCACAATGGGGATCGACGATACGATCGCACCGATAAATGGAACAAAGTTCATAATGACAGCAATGACGGTCAGCAGCAGTGCGTAAGGTAAACCGATGATAAGAAAACCTATATACATTAATACACCTAATGCCAGGTTTACAAGCACTCGTCCTACGATAAATCCACTGAGCGCCTGATCGATCTCCAGTACCACTTCACGACTGTCCTTCTGAAAACGCTTGGGCGCAATTGATGCGAGGATACGACCAAACTTCTCTCCTTGTTTCAGCATGTAGAACAGAATGATCGGGAAGGTGAACAGGATAATTGCAAAACTGGAAAGGAGCGAGATGAGACCACTAACGTAGTCCGTCACGAAGTTGAATCCTTTATTGATGTATTCGGTAATTTGAGAGAACGGCGTTGAATTATCCGGGAACAAAGTTGTAATTACACCATTTTGTTCTAATGCTTTGAGCTGAACACTTAGTGAATTAAGCAGGTTTGGCGCATTTTCTACCAGATTAATCAATTGCTGACGCAATGATGGCCACAGCCCCACGACAAACAGCACAATCAGAATGCCAAAGATCAGATAGATCAGCAGGATACTGGCCGTTCGGTTAAGCTTCTTTCTCTCCATATAATTGACCAAGGGCCTGAGCAGATAATAAAAGAACACGGAAAGCATCATCGGCACAGTAATTACCGTAATCATCGTAACTAATGGCTGGAATATGAAGCTCACTTTGGATAATAGATAGATGTTGATCAGCACAAGAGCTAATGCAATGCTGAATCGAACAAATGAGTTTTTCACTTTTAACAATATGTCCCCTCCAAATTCCCATTTCTAATGTGCGAGTGTATGGCGAGCCCTCTATACATGATGTGGAAATCGTATACAGATCGGCCACATCTCTTTTATTTTGGTATGACAATGGTGAAGATGGTTGTTTCCCGTCCTCGCTGTGACAACGTTAGGTGTCCACCCATTTTCTCTGTATTACGTTTGGCAATAGCGAGCCCGAGTCCAGTTCCGCCCGTTCCCGATCTCGCTGCATCCCCTCGGACAAACGGATCAAATATCGTTGCCCATAATTCCTGAGGTATACCTACCCCAGTATCAGCGACTTCAATGGACACATACGTTTCCTGTGGGATCAACTCTACGCGTAATTCTGTACCTCTTGGATTATATGCAAGTGCATTCGTAATCAAGTTCTGGATGACTCGAGATAACAGCTCCGGATCATACCGGGCATAGATCTCTTCATCTGGTACGAGGACATGCAGTACGAACTGATTTTGCTCGATTTCACCATACGTATCGGCCATAATCTCACGCACAAATTCCCCAATCTCCCGCTGCTTGATGTTCATATGGAAGTCGGGTGAATCCACCTTGAGCAGTTCCAGCATATTTTGGATCATTCGTGCAACTTGTACAGATTTATTGTGAATGTAGCCCAGATAGCGTTGTTGTCTCTCTGCATCACCAACACGACCTTCGACCAGCGCCTGAGCATAACCTTGAATAGAGGTAATCGGTGTCTTGAGATCATGCGAAAGATCCACGATGAGTCGCTGCTTGCTCTCTTCCGCGTAACGTTTCTCTGCCGACGTCTTCTCAATCACATCTGCCATAAAGTTAAAGGTCTCACCAATCTGTACAAACTCCTTCTCAGCAGAAATGGACATGCGTGTACTGTAATTCCCCCGAATCATTTGGGTAAGCCCCAGCGATAACACTCGAAGTGGTTTCTTAATTCGCTTGGCAACCCAGTAGCTGTATACAATCGTCAGCACGAGCAGAAGTCCAATACCCACCAAGATGTAAAAGGGCAAGGGATGCTTCAGATTCGTAATCAGTTGGTTATCATTCATTCGAATGCTTACCAGATCGCGTGGAAGTTTGAGCAAAAGGTATGTTGCTTCTCCCTCAGCCATGAATGGGGAAATGGAATAATAATAGGGCTGGTCGCTGCGGTTTTCTAACTTGGCGAATAACTCGGATTCTGCGTACTGGTTAATTGTGTCCTTCTTATTGCCTACCGAACGGATTACGGAGCGGTCTGCATTCAAAATTTCTAACCATCCACCGCTATCCTCCAGCCGCTGCGTCTCAATACTGGATGTTATGTCGGACCCATCTTGATTGCTCACCTTCTCCAATTCAGCCACATACACATGTGCTTCTACATTCAGATCGGGATCAACGATATGATCAGAGATGCGAAAATCAACGACATCAAGGGATACGATAATGTATACAACCAGTACGAGTAATAGCAAAAAGAAGTTAAATAACAGAAAGTCCAGTGTCAGGGACGTATGCAGCGGTCTCTTTTCTCTAGTTTTCCATAGGCGCTTCAATTTTGTATCCTAATCCCCTTATCGTCTTCAAATATTCGGGTTGCCTGGAATCACGCTCGATCTTCTCGCGAATGTTGCTGATATGTACCATGATGGTACTGTCTTCATGAGCATAGTACTCTCCCCACACAGCTTCGTATATTTTTTTGCGGGTAAATACTCTGCCCGGTTGTTCTAACAGCAGGTCCACAATTTTATACTCTGTTGAGGTCAACGTCACAGGTCGTCCCGAGCGATACAACATACATTTGGAACGATCAAGGGATAGCTCACCAAGCGTGCGGGTCGCCTCTTGAGGTGCCGAGAGTTCCATTGCATCAAACTGGTTGACCCGTCTTAACAAAGCCTCGACTCTAGCCACGATCTCAAGTGGGTTAAATGGTTTGGATATGTAGTCATCAGCTCCTAGTCCAAGTCCCAAAATCTTGTCATGATCCTGGCTCTTCGCAGACAAAAAGAGTACTGGCATATGATAGGTAGCCCGGATCTGTTTGATCAACTGTAGACCATCCAATACAGGCATCATTATGTCCAAGATAACCAGGTCAATTGGGCCCGAATGTATGCACTGTAATGCTTCCTCTCCATTTGCAGCGGTTAAAATGTTGTAGTCCTTCTCCAAATACAGTTGAAGCAGTTCCACAATTTCGGGTTCGTCATCTGCAATCAACAATGTGTATCTCATACGTTCCCTCTCATTTCAGTATTAAGTTAGAATGTTCATATACCTACTATAACCTACGTCTCTTAATACAACCTAAACCCTTTCTAAAGATAATCTAAATAAAACGCCCAGGTTCGTAAACCCAGGCGGTTGAATCTTGCTCTACGATGTGACTGCTTCAAACGAAATCGTTAGTAAAGTCACAGCTTAGGACGTTATATTATGCTTTCAGCCAAGGCTTGACTCGATCAACCAAGTGCTGTTTGTCATATTGTATATACTGATTCGCACGGTTGCGGAGTGGGTCACCTGCATAGAAGCGCTCATATAGATCATGTCTGGCACCCAGCGGACTTCCCGTAAGCTCCCAAGCCAGTTGAAAGAGTCTTGTTTTCTCCTGTGCCGATATCGTCACACCACCTAAATACTGATGGATCATATGCTCCAAGGGCTTGTTCGTACCCGGCATTCCGGATGGAATCTGAATAAGTCCACCTGCGGCGATTGTTTTCAAAATTTCGATGGAACGTGGATAATATCGGTTGCCCAAGTTCCGCGCAGTTTCAATGTACTTGAATTCAGGGAGCCAATTTCCGTACTCATCCGGCTTGGCTTTTGCTTCCGCAGCAATAATTAATCCCTCAATCGTCTGCATCTGGCTGATCATCTCTCCCAACTGCTCTTGCACATTGAGGAAGGAGTCCACGCCAATTTCTTGGGCAATGGAAGAGGTGATGGCTGTAACGAACTCTAGTTTGGAATACAGACGAATGACACTTTGGTGGTAGGCTAGACTTGATGAGGCTTCATTGCAACGGATCTGCCATACCGCTTCTGGATTTTGATGAAGTAACACACGTTCCCAAGGAACCAATACATCTTCAAAAAATAAGACGGCATCCATCTCATCATATTGATGACTTAATGGGTGAGAAGACTGCTTATCCGTTGCAGCGAACGATTCTCTGCATAAGACGTGCAAGCCCGGGCTGTTCAAAGGCACAATCATCATGTGAGCCAGCTCCGGTTTATCCCCAGGAATACGTTGTACAGGATAAATAAGAATATCGTCGGCATACGGAGCCGCAGTCGCAATCATCTTAGCACCCCGGATCACAACGCCCTCTTCGTTCTTTCGTACAATGCGTAGCATCGCATCCTCATCTTCACCTATCGGTAAAGAACGATTCATCTGTGGATCACGCTGCACAATCGTCAGGAACAGATCATGGCGTTTCGCTTCTTCGTAATACTTGGATATTTTGTCCGCATAATAGGTGTCATGAATAGCCATGGCATCCCGAGTTGCATACCACCCCGTCAGACGTGAGCGAGCATAATCGGATAATCGACTCATGACGCCATACGTACGTTCAGACCACAACCGAAATGCACCGGCACGTTGGCGAAGATCTTCCCCACACCGTGGTACTTGAAAGGCTCGATGCACATACCCACCGATGTTCTCGTCCCAATATGCTACGGTATCTCTTGATTCTGGTTCATCCACCAGATTGAAGAGGCCTTCAATCGTCTGTAATGTGCCTTGGAACGCAGAATGATTGGTTACATGAATTCGATCACCATCTAGCCATACGCTACGTCCATCATTCAATCGGTGTATGTAAGCTTGTCCCCGAGACATGGTTATGCTCAAACTAAATCCTCCTTCAAAGGAACTGTTCGCATCCCTTTTTGAATGATACAATATGTATCTAAGAAAATAGTACTTCGCATTGCTTATGAAAGTCAACCAACACCAAACGCAGGTCTGGTGTTGGTTGTGAAGATGTTACATATGTGTGCGTATACGTTAAGCAATAAAAGATGTCCTTAAGTAAAGTTTATAACTAGCCCTAGGACAACTTCGTATACATGTTGCGTAGATAACGCCAGCGTACAAGTACAAAATATAGAGCTTGCATGGAGGAGAACACCAAGAAAATTCGAAGTGTATACCCCACTACGGAGAAATCGACCAATTGTTGCAATGCGATAAAAGCGACGGAGCTGTGAATGATCGCAACCAGAATGGGCAGGAAAAACATCAGTAATAGTTGACGTGTGACCATTCGGCGAAGCTCTGGGCGACTTAATCCCATTTTGCCAATCATACGGTGCTGCTCTTCATCCCGCTCCAGATCTGCATATAGCCGGAAATACGTGAAGCTTGCAGCAAAAGTAAAGAATACGATGCCAATCAATCCGCTCAGAATAAGAATGATCCCATTCGTCTGCTTCGAATTCAGCCAATCTACAACAAGAGCGCTAACCGAGAAGTAACCGTGATCCAGCGGCTCTGATCTAAGGGATTCGATGAGTTCAGGAGCGAAGCTGCGTGTTCCCATCCAATCGGTAACGACAAATTGGGTTGTTCGGTTAGAGTAGAACGTTTCGTCCAAATTGGCTTCTTCAAAGTAAGCCCGCTTAATCTTGTCAAACAACTCATCGGAAACGACATACAGATTCATTTCATATTCTACAGGAATAACGATCTCGGTACCTGGAGCAGTTAATCGAACCTGTTCATGCTGCTCTTCCACCTCCAGATTCATTTCCGTTGGTGAGAAGCCTGAATCAATCTGTGCACGCAACTTTTTACGCTCCGTTAGATTGCCTGGCGTGAGAAATACTTCATCCTGCTTCAGTTCTCTCTCTTCGTAACCAAGTGCCTTCGCTAAATAATTGTATTGACTTAACTTGATTAGATTACCGTTATTGTTCTCATAAAGGGTTTCATAACTACCTCGAACATAAGGTACTTCATGTTCAATTAATGACTCCTCAATCTGATTAAGTTGCTTCTCAGCCACATCGGTATTCCATGAATTCATATACGTGAATGCATATGGATTCGTCATGGAGGACAGACCCGGATCAGCAATAGCTAACATCGTTCCAATGCCTGTGAAGGACGAAGCTGAGATGACACTCACCATAAAGAACATAATGGCATTATCTTTCATCCGATAGGTAAGCTCAGATAGAAACAGCAAATTCGTTTTGCGAAAAAATAGTCGTTGATTACGCTTAAGTGCTCGGATGATATACACACTCAGTTGGGTGAATAGCAGGTACGTACCTACGATGACCAACAGTACACTTCCGAACAGTATCGGAAACGAATACGATCCCCATACAAAAGTGAACACGCCCGCATATCCTCCACCGATCAAAGCCACGGACAACCATGCCAGCAAGCGAGAAGCCTTTGGCTCTGGTTTTGGTTTTTCCTCTGATTTGACAAGGTCAATCAGTGTCCCTTTGCGAATGAGCAGCGATGAAGATAAGGCGATGACCACGAACAGCAATAGAAATGCGCCCATCGTAAGTGCCATACCCTTCAAGGGTAAATAGAAACGCAAACCATTTTCCACAGCTAACATAGAGCTACAGATCAGTAAAATCAACTTGCCGAATATTAGGCCCAGCCCAATTCCTGTGATGATGGCGGCAAGACCGATACACATGTTTTCCATAAATAAAAGCCGATTCATCTGCTTGCGCGTCATGCCTAGGATCAGGAAAATACCAAATTCCTTTTTGCGTGTCTTGAGAAATGAACCCACGGAGTACAACAAGAAAAGAAACGAGAAGATAAATATAATGAACTCAGCAATAATAAATCCTTGATTAGCAAGCGATGTGACCGTTTCACTTGAGCCCTTCAACCCCTCGCTTAGATCGGGGTGAAATAATAACAAGGCATAGATAAAAAAGATCATGACAGAGAATGTACTGCTCAGGAAATGAGCCAGATAGATTCTTTTGTTCCGAACGACATTATTAATAGCGAACTGGCGAAAATTCATGTCCTGACCCTCCCATTAGGGATAAAACATTAATAATCTTTTGGTAAAAAGCCGCTCGATTATCGCCGTAATGTATCTCGTTGTACAACTTGCCATCTTTGATAAATACAACCCGACTGCAGTAACTCGCCGCCACAGCATCATGGGTAACCAGTAACATCGTCGCTTGATCCTCCCGATTGCGCTGTTCTAACATTTCCATGACGTCTCGGGCAGCCTTAGAATCTAAATTCCCTGTCGGTTCATCAGCCAGAATCAGCTTGGGTGTATGGATTAGTGCTCGTGCAATTGCCGTACGCTGAGCTTGACCACCAGAGATTTCATATGTGCGCTTATCCAGAATTGCCGTGATTCCCAGCTTCTCTGCAAGTTGGGCAACACGTTCATTCATCTCATGAAGGGCAACTCCATCCAAGGTAAGAGGCAATACAATATTCTCCTTCACGGTCAGTGTGTTCAACAAATTGAAGGATTGAAAGACAAATCCCAACTGTCTACGCCTGAACAATGCGAGCTCGTCGTGCCCTAGTTGGAACGGATTCTGCCCTGCGATCCGAAGCTCCCCTGATGTTGGATGATCAATTGTGGAGATCATGTTCAGCAGCGTTGTTTTCCCGCTACCCGATGGTCCCATGATACCTACAAACTCTCCTTCTTGAATACTTAAATCGATACCTGATAATGCTTCATGTGAGACAATACCTTTATAAATTTTGCTAATCTGTTGCACTGAACATATTTCCATCAGATAACCACTCCTCTTAACCTGTATCTCATTACGTTGGATTAAGCATGTTGAATGTTCATTCCATTCCATAGCTCTTTCCTTCAACTTATACATTCAGTCTATCCGAACCGCTGTTTTTCTCCTATGGCTTAACCTTTCATCTACATGACAATAATGTAAGGTTACGGTTCAATACCGTCTCATTCAGAAAATAAAAAGAAAGACGCCGTTTCCTCTCACAGAGTTTCGGACGTCTTTTCATTTCACACATGGTTTTTAGTTCTGATATGAAATCCAGTATATTGAGCTCCATAGCTTCATGTATTAAATATAATCTTCACGGTTGTGCCTTCTCCTTGAACGGATTGCAATTCAATCTGATGATTCATCTGGGTCAACACTTCTTTTACGATATATAGCCCCATACCCGTAGATTCTTTGAAATGTCGGCCATTCTCTCCTGTAAAGAAAGGCTGGAACACCCGTTTGAGATCTGATGTGGGAATGCCCACCCCATGATCTTGCACTTCAAGCATGATTGAACTTTCGAGCTCGTAAGCTCGTACATATATTTTCTGCCCATTGCCCGTTGAATACTGAATCGCATTGGATAATAGCTGGACGAGAACGAACCGTATCCATTTGGCATCAGATTGCACCACAATAGATGGATCTATCTGCATCTCCGGATAGACATGATTGCGAATAAAGAAGCGCTTTAACTCGTGAATCGCAGCTTCCCCCGCCGCTTTAAGCGATACAGGTTCTACCGTAAAATCCTGTTCAAATGTTTCGAGACGAGCAACATATAGAACATTTTCCAGACTGCGTCTCATCTGATCCGCTTCCTCCCGAATACTTCTGAGACGCGGGTCATCATCCTCATGATCCTGAATTGTTAATTCGATGACAGACAGCGGAGTTTTCATCTGATGAATCCATTGGTTCATGAACGTTACGTATTCCTGCTTACGCTTCTCCATTCGGTGCAAATCCGTATGATAATGACTATATTGCGAATCTAGTAATTTGGCCAATGCGGCTGACAAAGGCACCGATGCAGAAAGCGGAACGAACTCTTTTAATGAATCCATCGGTTGAGACAGCCGAGTGTAAAATGCACGATGAGACATATAGCGATACGTTAAATAACCAATATACACAATGAGACCAAGAAATACGGCATAAGTTGCGGTTAACCCATGATCATAACCATCGTACCAGAATACCGCCACCACAGTGAATAACATCCCAACTACCCAACAGGTTAACGCAATATGTTCTTTAATGAATAATTTCATGGTTGTGCGATGTCTTTCCAATTACTATTCAGCCGATAACCCGACCCACGTACAGTTTCCAACGCATCCGTAATGCCAAGCTCATTCAATCGCTTCCGCACACGAGTGACATTGACGCTAAGCGTGTTATCATCTACGAAGGAGTCGTCCCATAACTTTTCTAATATTGTCTCTCGACTGACTAATTTCGGACTACGACGCAATAACGTTTCGAGCAATATCGTCTCCTTCTTCGTCAATTGTACCTTCTGTTCACCCAACTGCATTTCCATACTCTCCAAGAAAATCGTTAAACCATGCAACTCCACTTTGCGTTCCTCATGGCGAGTAGCATAATCCCCATACACCCGTCGAAGCTGGCTTCGAATCTTAGCCATTACAATCTCATGCTCGAACGGCTTCGTAATATAATCGTCAGCACCATTCTCTAGTGCCATCACTTGATCCATCTTGCCGCTCCGCGCCGAGATGAACAGGATTGGACAAGTCGAGAGTGAACGGAGCTGACGACACCAGTAATATCCGTCATAACTCGGTAAGTTAATATCCATTAGAACAACATGAGGTTGAAGCAGCTCAAACTGCTGTAGAACCAGTTCAAAATCCTCAACAATGACTGCTCTATCTCCATATCGCTCAATATGAGATTTCAACAGACCAGCGATTTTGGGATCATCTTCAATAATTAATACCGTGTACATATTGGGCATCACCTCTAACCAGTAATCAAATTATAAATAGGAAAGGGCTTATTGCGATCACTGCCCTTTCCTTATCTAATGCTTAGCTTCACTTCTGCATATTGACCTCATTACGCCAATCCTTGATGTCTGCATTCAATTGCTTCAGGTTGCCAGAAGCTTGCTGTTCATCCGAAAGTTTGTAGTGTTGCTTCAGTGATAGAATCCGATATACACTCTCATCAATTCGGGACTCTGCAATTTTACCACTTCGTACTGCATTCAAAAGTGTATCAAAGATCGTCTTGGCACTTTCATAGCTATGAGCTACAAGCAGAATATCACTTCCGGCTTGTACTGTCGTTATTGCAGCTTCATTCAGCTTATAGTTCTTAGCAATCGCTCCCATACTTAGATCGTCCGTAATTACTACTCCATCATAGCCGAATTTGCCTCGTAAGTGTTCACCGATAATGACATCTGACAAGGAAGCTGGATGATCTGGATCAAGCTTAGGGAACAGAATATGTGCTACCATAACGGCTTCTGCTTGTTCTTTCACGGCCGCTTGGAATGGAATCCATTCAAGCTCTGCAAGTTGTTTCAACGTTTTGTTCACCACCGGCAGATCCAGATGAGAATCTACGGACGTATCCCCATGACCAGGAAAATGTTTCACGACGGGAATGACGCCTTCACTGCGCAGCCCCTTCATCTCCGCCACACCCATCTTAGCGACAAGATCTGCAGAACTACCGAAGCTACGATCACCGATAACCGGGTTCTTCGGATTACTGTTCACATCAAGCACTGGAGCAAAATCAAGATTAAAGCCAACGAGTTTTACTTGTCTAGCTAATAATTGACCCATCGTTTCTGCCAGTTTGGCCTGATTGGTGTCTCCAACTGTACGATTCGAAGGAATGGACTCCACAGAATCGGGCATACGGCTCACTTTGCCACCCTCCTGATCCACACTCATGAAGATTGGTACTGGATTGGAACGATTGGCCTGCTTAATGGACTGTATAAACTTAGCTGTGGCATCAAGAGTTGTAACGTTATTGGCATAGAAGATAATGCCGCCTACCTTTTGATCGGAGATCATTTTCTTGCCTTGATCATCAAGCTCCGTACCCTGTACTCCAGCGAGAATCATCTGCCCAATCTTCTCTTCTAATGACAGTTGGCTAAGCTGTTCTTTCACCGGGTCTTGTTCCTCCTGCGGTGGAGTCACTTGATCAGATTCAGTCTGCGTATCCTCGTCTGTGTCCGAGTCGGCTCCATTTCCTTCTCCATTAGTCGGATTGTTATTTGATTCAGGCGAAGGTGATGCGCTATCGCTAGTTCCCGAATTCGATTCTGGTGATGTAGCCGATGTATTCGTTTGTCCGCAAGCGGTTAATAGCACACATAAGCTGAGGATTAGCAATAACATATATCGTTTGGCTAGATGTGTGAGTATGGTGTTGGAGTGTGATTTGCTGTGATTCAAGGATGTTCATCCTCCCTAGATAAGTGGTATGTACTGCATTGCTTTTCAGGCATAACCTTATCATAAGGTGTACTATTTTCAAAATACCGTGGACAGAAATCGCACCAACGATTCAAATAGGTTGTCCAAGAACAAGTTGCCACAAAAAAAGCTTTGCATAACTAGGTGCGGTATGGTACTTTTTTGTATTTTTTCAATGCGCGTGTGCGATGGAAGGTGATGAGGATAAGAAAGTGAGGAGCGATTATCATTTTCTATTCTGAATTTTTCATATGTTGAAATAATTAGTATAGAGAGATATTAACCCATTTTCTTTTGGTTCGTTGGTTCGTTGGTTTGTTTTTTAGGTTGCTTGTTTTTTGATTTATTGGATGAATTGGTCTTTTTGTGGTTTATTTAGTTTTTTAGATTTTACATTTTTATTTTGTTCATTGGTTTTATTAGAATTCTTCTGGGATCTTGATCTTTCGTTCACGCTTTTAAGGTTGTTGATTGTTATTTTTTGAAATAAAAAATAGAGCAGACTTCACAGCAATTTGTCCATCTTACGTAGATCTGCTGTAATATACCTGCTCGCTGTTTGGATTATCGGCTGTTCTCCCGTAACCAATAATGTGGATGAAGCATATTATATAATCCATAATATCCCTGTTAATGATTTAATTAGAATTGATAGCAATATTGTCGCGTCTCACTCTAAGCAATTTACCCGAAGAAGCAGAGAGTACGTCCGGATCAGTTCCGAGGCCAAAGTAAAAGTCTCCTTCACTCTCCTCAAACGACCTTGCATACGTATCCTGTTCAAAAGAAAGAATTTCAGTCCACGTCACTAGATCCGTCGTCTCATATACACGATTAATATAGTTCAAATTTTGTCTAGTATACGTCAGCACATATGCCTTACCCTCACGCGCGAGTACGTCAGTTGGCAGTGCAGCAGTATCCGGCAAAATAACACGTCGTGCTTGATTGATCGCTGTCATGACATTTAATGATCTTGGCGTCAATTGTCCGTCATTAAAGACCTGACCTGCGATATACAACAATTTGTTATCGAAGTTTACATTCTTCCCTATTCGATTGTAGGGGGTTGTTCCAAGTTGATACGTTAGACCAGGCAACATTCTACTTCCATAGATAACAACATCTCTCTTTTGAAGATTTGTATTAATCTCTAGAATATAGGTTCTATCTCCCCAAATATTGTTCGCCGGATACATCATGCCCGATGCATATAACTTGCCACCGATTTGAAACAACGTATACGCTCTATACCCATACGTATTAATTGTTCCGTAATGCTGCCAACTCTCTCCTTGGTCATGTGAAATGAGAACCGTCGGTTTATCTTCTGTACCCAAGGCAGCAAACAGCTTACCTCTATACGAGGCTAGATCATACACATGTACGCCAAGTGGTAAATTACGATATTTAGTCCAGATCTCGCCGTCCAATCGATAGAAGTTACCTAGCCCCCAGCTCTCTCCGTCCGAATCATTACCTGGGATGAACAACTTACCATCGAGCACTTTGTATATATCAATCTGTTCTTCGTCTACGAACATCTTCGTCGTGGGTAGAATGCCTGGATTACTACTACTCACCGTCTGAGTCTGAAAGGTTGAAGTTATCGTATCATAATAGATCACAGGGATTGGGCCAGCATTAGGGGCTACCCCTACGTTACTGCTGTTTCCATGTCCCATATAAATCTTTCCCCTGTAGAGCTGCAGATCCCAGACATTGTTAGCATATGGAGCTTTCTTGAACGGCTTACCCAGGGATTCAACCACAGCAGTTACATCCGTCGACATTACAGCTGCTGCAGTTCTGCTCGTTGCATTGGTAACGGCACGTTCAGCTCTTGGCTGTACACTTGCAGAAGTATTATTTTTCAATTTTGTGCTGCCGATAATCATTCCACCTACACCTGCGACGACAGACAGAATCAGAGCTGTCCATTTCGTTCCACTCTGCATACCCTCTTCCTCCTTCATTTTAAATATCTTCAATTTGTGATGATACAAAATGTATCTTTGTATATTATGTTGAAGTATACACCTACGCAACAAATTTCGCCCGTTTTGTGCAAAAAAATAGACAACCACATGCTGAGATGGGTTGTCCATACGTCGTTTAACCGGAGCATTGAGCGGGAGCAATATTGCACTAACCGAAAGTTGCTTATCGATTAATACAAATCGCTGCTGGAGAATGGTATTGTTTCTTTTTTTATTCAGCCTTGACTAGAATTTTCACCTGATTCTTCTCTTTTAACAATGCTTCAAAACCATGATCGACGACATCATCAAGTGAAATTCGTTTGGTAACCAGTTTATCTGCTGGGAAGAAGCCCTTCTCCATCAGACTAATTACCGCTGGAAATACATCACGGTAACCAATAATCCCGTTCACTGTGCGTTCTTTCATTACGATAGAGTTAGGCTGAATCGGTGCTTCCTGTTCAAAAATGCTAACGATCATCAATTCGCCGCCAATTCGAGTCGTGTCCATAGCTTGTTGAAGTACCTTCGGAACTCCCGTTACTTCGTACGCTACGTGGACTCCACCTGCTGTGCGTGAATGAATCTCGGTCACCACATCATACTCGGTAGGATCGATCACAATCGCACCAAGCTCTGCAGCTTTTGCCTTGCGTTCAGCTGACAACTCCACTACATATATATCGGAGGCACCCGATGCTTTGAGAGCTTCGATCACCAATAGCCCAATCGGACCCGCGCCGAACACAGCGGCAGTATCCCCAACTTTTAGTTTACTCTGACGAACCGCGTGCAGAGCAACAGCGGAAGGTTCTACTAAAGCCCCTTGCTCATAGGAGATCGCATCTGGAATGGAATGGACCATGTTCTCGGCCGCTGTCACATATTCGGAGAATCCTCCACCCCCACCTGCAAGACCCAAGAAGCCCATTTGATCGCAAAGGTTATATCTGCCCTGATTGCATGCTTCACAATGACCACATGCATAGATTGGTTCAACCACTACCCGATCTCCAGCTTGGAAACGAGTTACTCCTTCACCCACTTCAACAACTTGTCCTGAGAACTCATGCCCCATAACGATAGGAGCTTGTTCCCCTGTTAGCGGATGCGGTGCTTGAGCAGGTATAAAAATAGGCCCTGCCGTATATTCGTGCAGATCACTACCACAAATACCGCACCATTCTACTTTTATTTTTACCTGTCCTTGGTTAGGACGGGGTTCCTCAATTTTTTCGAGACGTAAATCTTTGACACCATGCCAACGTAATGCTTTCATTTTGTTCATCTCCTAGATGATAAAGTGTATATTATAATCGGAAACGTTTCCGTAGTTAAATATGTCATAGTTTAAATACGCTGTCAAACATATTTGCCCAGAAATATGTCGATTTCATGATTTTTTTTGCGTTTTAATTTAACTCACATCTCAGGTATCGGTAACTTATCTGTGACTATTAGGCTGTTTTTCAATCAGCTATAGCACTAGCTATACCAGGATGGAAGCCATTTTTCAGCATAGCTTCTCTGCAAGCATGTATTGCAACATACGTACAAGTGATATAATCATAAAGTAGGCAAAAAAAAATCGTTTATTGATCATATATCAGGAATCGTTTCCGTTAATTAAAGTGAGGTCATATCATCATGGGTAAAGATCAAAAAGTCACGATTAAGGATGTTGCCGAACACGCAGGTGTAGGCATCGCGACGGTATCCAGAGCCATCAACAATTCCGAAGGCATTAGCAGCAAGACGAGAGATCGGATCATGCAAGCTATCGAAGAATTAGGATTTGTTCCGAATACGTCTGCACAAAGTCTGAAGATCCGTCAGACGAATCAGATTGCACTAGTTGTGCCTGATATTCGCAACGCAATCATTCCTGAAATATCTTGGTCGGTTGAACAAACAGCGAAGCAGCACGGCTACCATGTTGTTCAGATTAACACCGCCGGTAATGCACGCACAGAGCTAGAAACGATTCGCACGATCAAAAAACTGCATGTTGACGGACTTATATTCATGCCACTCGCCTATCCGAAAACCTTGCCAAATCTTATCGATAAGGCTCCACTGCCTATTTCTCTGATTAATTATGGCAAAAAACTCGAACCAGGTATGAAAGCAGATATCGTTTCACTGTCCAAGCCGGAAGGAAAGCTCGTGATGGAGCATCTGATCAAGATCGGCCGGACACGAATCGCATATGCCGGAGCGCCCAAAGATATTATTGAGGAACGTTATCGAGCTTACGAACAGGCACTTGGGCAAGTCGATATCTCTCTCGTATACTTCGGGGAAGACTTCTCATTGAACACAGGAGCCAATGCGGCAGACTATTTCTATGGATTAACTCATATGCCGGATGCGGTGTACGCCATTAATGACATGGTTGCCATCGGGCTTGTGAATCGCTTCAAAGAGCTCGGAGTACGTGTACCAGAGGATGTTGCTGTTGTAGGTGTAGATAATAACCAATGGACTACAGTCACATCGCCGCAGATTAGTTCTGTTTCCATTATGGGTGAGGAGGTTGCTAGACTAGCGACTGAATTGCTATTAAAACGAATTCGAGACCGCCATACTCAGGATTATGAACATATTCAATTTGAACCACGTCTAATCGTGCGAGAATCCAGTCTTGCCATGATTCGTACTACCGACCCTCATAAAAGATAACCACAGAACAAAGAGTCGGAATATGCTTCCGACTCTCACACGAACAGGAATATTAATTTAACGAGAAGGCTCGTCAGGATCACGGCTACCGTCACTTGGATCACTGCACGT
This sequence comes from Paenibacillus sp. Root52, assembly GCF_001426865.1. GTDB lineage: Bacteria > Bacillota > Bacilli > Paenibacillales > Paenibacillaceae > Paenibacillus. The sequence goes on from NZ_LMFO01000001.1 coordinate 1,139,231, forward strand.
AATTTGTATACAAACTGGTCTAGCTTAAATTGGTCAGTAGTAGATAATGAGAAAACTATCGCATACAAAGCAAGTATGAAAAATGTCGTTAAAATAAATGATAGTAAGCCTATTTTGCCTGTAGCAAGTGCTAGAACCCAGATCAAATAATACGCAACAAGAAGACTTCGTTGCCAGACCACCTGCATCTTATCACTCCTTCTGGTATGTATTTAATCTATTGAATCGTTTGACAAGTAAACCGAGTGTCTATATATGTATTTACGTTTAATTATACATATGGTTTCATATTATTCCATTTTTGGGTGTTATTTTGGTTCATTTCTGCATAAGACATCGGAATATCCCTTCTACAAGCAGTCTGAGTTTAGACCCCGTTACTCTTCAAACATAATAATGTGGCCTCAATGCTTTGCTCGACGAATGAACGATCAGGTGCTGATTTCATCATGACGGTCAACCCAATCATCGACACAACGAGTGACTGTGCAATAGAAGTGGCATGTAGATGACTGGAGATCTCCCCGGAACGCTGACCGCGCTCAATCAATTCCTGAAAAAGCACAGCCAGATACATCTGATGCTCACGTGTCAGAACCGCAAACTTGGGATCATGAGGTGCGAGTTCAACCATCGTATTAATGCAAAAGCAACCATGCCGAGGATCAGTAACATCCCCCTCAGACCCAATATGCTCAAAGATTCTCCGAAACGCCTCTATCACACTCTCTCCCTGTTGGAGCATCGCCCGAACTTTCGCTGCATGCTGGGTTGTATACCTGCGTAGTGCCGTTTCAAACAATTCCTTCTTATCTCCAAACGCAGCATATAAGCTGGGGCGCTGAATCCCCATGCCTGTTGTAAGGTCACTAAGTGACGTAGCCTCGTATCCTTTATCCCAAAAAATATGCATTGCAGCGTCAAGCGCTCGATCGAGATCAAATTCCCGCTGTCTTGCCATTTCAACACCTCTTTTTTATATCGATAGGTATAAATAAAAATATATCTTTCACTGTAGTACATGTCAAACAAGGTTATCATTTTATCTAGTTCAATTTACAGTAAAATAATAAATCAATTGACTTCCTTCTGAAATGTGGAGTATGTTTTACATAAATATTATGTACCGATCAGTACATTATATTGAATACATATTTTACTATCTCAAAAAGGAGTCTATTATGAATACCTCAGCTCAACCGATAAAACTCACCTCACAAAAACAACCCGGTATCTCCCGAATGGTCGCTTTATTATTTGCATTATGCAGCGGTCTTGCGGTCGCGAACATCTACTATGCTCAGCCTCTACTCGATTCCATGGCTCAAGAGTTTAACATCACCACTTCTTCCATAGGCATTGTAGTAACAGTAACGCAAATCTGTTATGCCATAGGTTTGTTGTTACTGGTTCCTTTAGGAGATCTTCTGAATCGACGAAAACTAATCATCGTGCAAATGTCCCTATCTATACTCGCTTTAGTTGTTGTTGGATCAGCTGGGTCAAGCTCTGTTTTATTTATTGGCATGGCCATCGTTGGCCTGCTGGCTGTCGTTACACAAACTCTCGTTGCCTCTGCGGCTTCCCTTGCCTCCCCTTCGGAGCGCGGGTATATTGTAGGTTTGGTTACGAGCGGAATTGTTATTGGTATTTTGTTGGCTCGAACGGTTGCCGGCGTGTTAAACGATTGGCTCGGCTGGCGATCGGTCTATCTCTTCTCTGCCAGTTTAACCTTGCTGGGAGTGGTCGCTATGAGCCTGATCATGCCCAGACAGCAATCCACCAAAGCTACACTTCGCTATGGCACGTTACTGTTGTCTGTCCTTCAATTGTATCGTGACATGCGCATCTTGCGTGTACGCGGAGTGTTAGCCATGCTCGTATTCACAGCCTTTAGTATATTGTGGACTTCCATGGTTTTGCCTCTAAGCGATTCACCGTTCAACCTTTCTCACACGGCGATTGGCGCATTCGGGCTTGCGGGTGTAGCCGGTGCACTTGCAGCTACACGGGCTGGTAAGCTCGCAGACCAAGGTCTTGGGCAAAAGACCACTGGAATTTCGCTACTTATTTTGCTTGCATCCTGGCTGCCTATTAGCTATATCCATCATTCGCTAGGGTATCTGATCGTAGGTGTAATTCTTCTTGACCTATCCGTGCAAGCCGTACATGTAACGAATCAAAGTCTCATTTATGCAGTACGTCCTGAGGCACAGAGCCGTTTAACTGCTGCATATATGATCTTTTATTCCATCGGAAGTGCCGTCGGTTCCATCGCTTCTACGCAGATGTACGCCTTAACAGGCTGGATCGGTGTATGCTGTTTAGGTGCAGGGGTGAGCGCCGCTGCTCTCGTATTTTGGATCTGGGATCTTTTCGCAACAAGGCAAGCCACTCATGGTTAAAAGTAATACGTTTCATCTTGACTGACTACTCGGCGTCTAATATTTACTCGATAAAACGAGAAATAGCGTTGCTAACGGACCAAGCAACAGGGAAAGCAGGAACCAGTTTAAACCACTTCTGTTTTTCCCTTGTGCAAGTCCGGCATTAATCAAAGCAAGTGTTCCCCAGCCGACAAAATATCCATTTTCCATAAGAGATCGCTCCTTAGTTACTTTTATTTGTCCGTATATTCATATTTGACTATTGTCATTATAGACGGGTATGACATAACCTGACTCCACAATGGTCTTCAACTTCCGATTTCGACTCTCTAAGAATGCCGTCATATATCGTTTCAATACAATTCGTTCAGCAATCCAACCCAGAACACCAAGAGGCGCCTCAAATTTAAGCGTATCGATCATACGTGTAGTCTGGTCATCCAGCTGGGTGAAGCTATGTTCATGACGCATACTTTTGAAAGCACCGTTCAGCATCTGGTCAACAAAACGATAGGGACGCTCATACTCTGCAATCTCAGAGGTCAATCTCTGACGTACTCCTAAATGTGTCGCTTCGAAAGTTACCGTATCTCCATCCCCAATAAGACCTGTAGTCACCCCCGAAACTGCTTGTTCACGGGTATGTCCCCATACGGTCTGCGTATGTAAATCAATGTCACGAGCAGCATCGAAGCATCGCTCAATTGGCGCGTTAATGGTTATCTCCGTTACAACTTGAATCAAGTAGATCTCCCCTTTTGGATGTTCACAATAATACGCTGAATGAGGGTGAACTTCGTTGATAGAATCATAAGGTTCAGGGAAAGTATACCGTTCCTCGGTTGGAAGAACAATGTAATAGCTGAAAAATTAAATGATGCAAAAAAAGCCTCCCGATTATACAGGAGACTCTTTCAACTTCTTATCTATCATTCCTAATTTGCTGAAATTAGCTGTTAATAATTAAGTCGTCGATCGAGAGACTACGTTCCTTGGACAGGTCGCGGTACTGCTCTGATTCCACTTTAATCAATGGCTTGAAGATATCAGATGGATTATTCATAACAATAACCCCCTTCTCTCCATTGCTAAGCAACACTTGTTTACCAATAAAGTTAGGTAATAAATGCTGCATTAACGCCTGAACTGGCTTTTCATTCAATTTACCGAAGCCCATGGAATAAATATCGCGCAGATTGTTGATCAAGTTTGGATTACTACTTCCGAAATCCCCTGATCTCATACTGATGTAAACATCCGCTACTGAGACGATTTGGGTATATGGATGTATCTCGTCTTTCTTGATCTGCATTGGATATCCTGAGCCATCTTCACGTTCATGATGCTGGAGTGCAACAAGGGCTGTTGCCTCATCTCTCATGGAGCTCTTAATAATGTCATGCCCATAGATGGTGTGGCGCTGATACTCTAACTGCTCATCTGGTGTTAAAGGTTCCGTCTTACTCCGGATGCGATGAGATACTTTGCATTTCCCGATATCGTGCAGGTATCCCCCGCGGCTAATTTGGTAACATTCTTTTGGGGAGTATCCCAACCAAGTAGCCATATAGAAGGACAACAATCCAACTTGAATGGAATGTGTGTAGTTATTTACATCGTCCCGCTCCAGCATCATCAGCAAGTGAACAACGTCCTTTTGCTCATCCAAACCTTCAACCATTGGCTGTAGTGCATCGTCTACCATCGTGGCGTTAAATTTCCCCACAGTGAGCGCCTCAAGAAAAGCAGATTGATAATTATGTACGGTTTGCACAAATTGCGATTTCATTTCTTCTTCGGGAGGTATATCTCCATTCATTCTAGTCGAATGTACCGCAGCGGCTGCAAAAAATTCAGCTTCTGTAATTTCTTCCTCGCGTGGTTCGATATCCACATAGTCCACACGGTGCTGCATCAGTAAGGTAATATCCTCACTTTTTAGTACAGTCCCTTGACCCAAAACGTGTAATCCTGCATCGCTAAACGTGTCAGCAGTCAGACGATCCCCGTCTTGCAGGTTCATAATATGGATTCTCAACTCGGTATTCCCCCTGAATGTTTCATTTATAGTCAACGGCTCCCACGTAACATGGGTTCCAAAAATCCCTCTACTTCTTTATATCGAGTTTTTCGACCATTTTATCCATAGTTCTTATGACCTTAATCACAACGGGAAACACGAATATCTAAGACTTTATTCTCATGCGCATTACGATAAAAATGCTAATTAACCGCGAATTAGCTATATAATGTTAAGCGCCTTCATTTATGTATGTGAGAAGCAGCCCAAATGAAGTGTTTGGACTGCTCATCGAGTTCAATTAAGTTGATTAGATCTTAATGGAAGCGAGGCTTCCACCTTTGGCAAATAAGCGTTCTATTCTTTTCTCTACCGCTGGATCAGCAATGAGTGGCGGAGCTTGATGTGGCTTCACACGTGCGTCAATAATGATCTGGTCACAACCCCAATGTTTGTTCTCATATCCGCTGTTAACCCCGTACATATCATGGGATGGATTACTGCGGGTAAATGTTGCCCATAAGAAATTACTGAGGTTCTCGCTGATGAATGTGCTATCGTCGCACAAAATAATCATTGGACACGAAGACATGTCCCCCTTCTCCTTCAGCAATGTCGTAAATGCATCCATTTCCTTCACAGTATCTTCATAACTAATGAACGGCGATGTCTGCAAGGACACAATTCCCGGCATGACCAGTTGAGGATTTTCATAGCCACGGATTCCCTTCAATGTCTCAGGCACTTCCTTGCACAACTCTCTGACTGGATCTCCATAAGCTGCAAAAACAACCTTGCTCCCGCTATTCAAGCCCGTACCCGAATAATCGAGTGTATCCATTGTTGTATTCGTATAGAAATGGATATCTCTCTTCAGATTTAACCGCTCTAAGATATAAGTCAGGAATTCAACCTCCCGATGGGTGCTCAACGGTTGTTGATCCTCAGCTGTAATAAATAGATACTTCGCTAAACTAAGCTGTCCTGTGCCCAGAATACGGTTAGCGATGGTCAGTAGCTCTGTTGGTTGTTTGACCACTTGGTACGGTGTATAGCGCTCACTTCCGATTGCAAACAAGAGCGGGTGTACACCCGCAGCATCGACGGCATGTACTTCTTTAACACCTGGAATCTCCTGCTTGATTGCGTCACCTGTTATTTCGTGAATCAAGTCACCAAATGCCGTATCCTCCTGAGGTGGACGACCAACGACAGTAAATGGCCAAATCGCATTCGGTTTAGCATACACCTTGTGCACTCTCATTAGTGGGAACTCATGTGTGAGACTATAGTATCCAAGATGGTCACCGAAGGGTCCCTCAGGTTTCGTTTCTCCAGGATAAATGTCTCCTGTAATAACAAAATCAGCATCGTTACTGATGCAATAACCATCCTTGTAACTATAGCGGAAACGGCGTCCGGCAAGCAGTCCGGCAAAGGTCATTTCACTAAGTCCTTCGGGCAGCGGCATTACAGCAGATAACGTATGCGCAGGTGGTCCACCGATGAAAATACTAACTTTTAATGGCTCTCCCTTTTTGACCGCTTTCGCCTGATGCACACCGATTCCCCGATGAATCTGGTAATGCAATCCGATCTCCTTGTTCATTTCATACTCATTGCCACTAAGCTGTACACGGTACATCCCTAAGTTAGAGTTCATAATGCCTGGTTTGTCTGGATCCTCCGAATAGACTTGCGGCAACGTAACAAATGCGCCTCCATCCATCGGCCAATGCTTAATCAATGGCAAATCAGAGATTTGAATCTCCTGAGCAGACACCGGCAAGCTAATCGATTTTTGCTTAGGCAACGCTTGCCAAGCAGCGAGAGCTGTCCCCATATGGGCAAAAGGCCTTTTCAAGGCTTTCATCGGGTCTCCCCGTACCTCCATGACACGTTGCACACCTTCAAGCGTCTCACGGAATAGAAATTTACTGCGTTCCATGTTGCCAAAAAGGTTGGAAAGTGCCCGGAACTTAGAACCTTTTACCTGTTCAAATAACAACGCAGGCCCTTGAGCTTCAAACACTTTCATATGAATCGCTGCCATCTCTAGATCCGGATCAACCTCTTCCTTCACACGAATCAGATGTCCATGCTGCTCCAGATCGTTAATACAATCTTCCATATTGCGATATTTCATCGGACGGCTCCATTCTTCAATAGATTCTGAGATAAGATTATATAAGTATTGTTATGTTCAACTATTCACATACATTAGCAGACATGTACCTGGCACAGCCTGAATGCACGATGTGCTTTGAGCAGCTTTACTACAAATCTCTCCATATTAAACCATTTATCAGTTTCTATAGTTGATTTAATCAGGGATTGATATTCATCGGAATGATTCTATCTATCTCTTTACATACAAATAATTCATAAGAGTTGCGAATCGGATTCACCTACTCTATATTATCAGATGTCCTGCTGCTTCGACAAACGCAATATGATTGGGCAACGTGTAACTGTGACCCTTTACTACATCGGAACAAAAAAATCCTCGCCCCTATCGGGACGAGCACTCTCTTTAAATTCTATCAAGTATATTAAGCATACTCTTTTACTTAAATAAGCCCTGCCTTGCTCAAGAGACGTTTAACAATAGCTACAGTTTGAGAACGACTAATGGATGAACTCGCCATTAATTTGCCGTCACTGCCTTCTACCAAGCCTTGTTTAATGGCTGATGCCACCGGATCTGCAGCCCACGTCTGTACGCTATTTCCATCGGTATAGGAACTTAACAACGCTGCCGTCTCAGATGAGGAAGCTTGTTCCAATTCCACTAAATTCATGGCACGAGATATGATCGTTAACGCTTCTGCGCGTGTAATAACACCACTTGGACGGAAGCTATCATCTGAATAACCGTTCACTAGACCATAGGAAACCGCCGTCTGCACTTCATCCGCATACCAACTACTCTCCGAAACATCCGAGAATGCAATCGCTTCTGTTCCTTTTGGAGTATGCAACCCAAGACTACGCAGAAGAACTGCCGTGAACTCTGCACGTGTAATGCTGCGATCTGGCGCAAAAGTACCTTCTGATGTTCCCTGGATAATCATACGGGACGCGAGATCCTCCACATCGTTACGACTCCAATGTGATGCGATATCGTCAAATGTGGCCTGATGATACACCAATGCGTACGTGCTATTGGTCAGACTGTTAATAACAGCCGAATAGTGACCGTCTGTATTACTTACTTTGGTAGGTACATGTAACACACTTCCATCAGATAGCAGCACTACTCCGGTCGTGATTTTGGTAGGGTCAATATCATCTGGTAGTGTAATTGTGCGTTCTACATACGTGTCGAACTGATTCACTTGAACTTGCTTCTCACCTACAGTTGCTCTAACTTCAAAATCGATAGGTGAACCAACGATGTTTGTGTTACTTTGTTTGGCTGCCGCTGCTTCCACAATGGCTTTAGTGGTTTCAGAGCTTTTGGAAACCGTCAGCTGAATAACGATATTGTCTAGTGATGAACCTGCTCCTAGTTCAGACGCAAGTCGATCAATTTCCAGCTGGTTCGCCGGAAGTGTGTACGTACCAAAATCCGTTTGGAGGATAAGCTCTGCATCTTTTCCATCCATCGCTTTCACCAGTTTACCATTCAGTTCACCAACTACTTTGTCAGCACCTGTACCGGTAATTGGGAGCATGACCGATCTTAGGCCACTGCCGATTTGAGTAATAACCTTCTCATTATCCACCTTCACAGTAGTCGTCACCTGATTACCAATAGTTGATGTGGAAGCCGTTGCCGACTGCTCCTGTTTCAGTCCATTGACATAAATATCTACACCTTTGGTTACTGCAGGCGTTGTAGGAGTCGTTGTAGCTGCCGGCGATGTTGTACTTGTAGAAGGTGTTCCGCCTGTAGACGATGTAGGTGGTGTAGACGGGTTGGACGGTGTAGGCGTGCCCGAATTCCCACCACCAGATGAACCTCCACCTGTAATCGTAATCGCTCCGCCTGACCATTCAGCAGGTTGTTGATAGATTGAATTACTGAAGTTCCAATGTTCAGAGTCATTTTGAATGGTGAGCTGTTTGACACCTGAGGTGGCATTGCTCTTCGCCTTAAATTCGATATCAAAAAGTTGCTGTTCGGAGGAAATGTTGTGTTCCCCACCCGTAAAATCTGCCCAGATGATCCGAACAAAACCGGATTGATTATCATAAAAATACTGGAAGCAACCTTCCGTGTCCTCTGCACAGCCAGGAAACTCATTATTTCCATATTTCGGGGTGATGCGAACAATTTCCAGAGCAGTTGAATCATAGTCAACCTGCATATTGTAACTGGTTACCTCATTGCGTTCTGGTTTTTTCAAAGTTACAGGCACATGAACCGACTGTCCTACTTGTACGCTGACATTATCAATTTGAATCTTAAACGACTCGGATGGTGCTGCTCCTGCGATACTCGGCAATGCGAGTGATGAAAAGAGCGAGAGAGCAATTAAGCCAGACATCGTTCTTTTGACTTTTGCACGCTTCTTACTCGGTTGAATCATGTGATAACCTCCGTGATTATATTGATATAACAATTACATGCTTAAGCTACTTATATAAAATTAAGATCTTAGAATTAAGTTTTTTTAACACGTTAAAATGCTTAATCAAGGAGGTGACTGTTCCCCTTCTTTCGTTTTAAATGTCCACGGAACTTCGCCTGGTTGGAAACCTGTACTCACTGCACCAGTAGGAAGATCGTCTTCGTTCAAAACATATATTACATGTTGTGGGATTTCAACCGAGTATGAGGTATTAGGTAACAAGTTTTTCAAGGTTATTATTAATTTATTGCCTATTATTTCATAATCTTAGGAACCGCTATATGTTGCAACTATATTACCCGAAGATAACTCTTTTATCATAAATTCATCCATAGCGTATGGATTTAGTGTTTTCTTATAAGTAACCTCTATCGTTCCATTCACTTCCACACCAACGGAACCATTTGGCGGACTAAGGCTTTGGATAAAATCATTCAACCCGTCCTTAGTTACAGACCCCGAGGCTGGGATAAGCAGTTTATTACCTTTTCTACCAAATGAAGTAAACGGTGTACTCTCTAAAAAGAGATACTTGTTCTCGTCCTCTGACGTAATTGTATAATCCCTAGTGGTCGCTTGAGCAATTTCCGTTTTATTCAACCCTTCAGCATCGGATGACCGGTACCATTGATAAATGGTATTTCCTGGCGCATCGGTAGGATTATCAAAATCATAATACTCGAACCTACTCGTCAATACACTTCCTATGTTCATGTCACCCATGATTTTCCCATTTAGTGCATAAGGAGCATCAGTCGCCTGTTCAAATGTCAACACAACATTTTTATTCTCCGCACCTAACTGCTTGATCGTATATTTCTCCATCAGGATACGTGCGTCTGACCATTGCACTTCTCCATCCCGATCCACGTCTAACCTGTTAAGTCTTAGGTTGGAGATACTAGAGCGTTGTACCACTTCATTTCGGATGTAACGAAGAATTTCAACTGCATCTGTTGAATTTACTTTTCCGTCATTGTTAACATCGCCTTGCTTATTAACATAAAGTCTAATATAGTCCGAAACCTCTTCATCAGACACGGCATGTCTTGCAGTCAACTTAATATTCACAGTTCCCGCCTTAGATGGGATTACATACAGTCGATTATTTGATACATAAGCCTGTGCGACTTGAGGATTATCTGAACTCGCAGAGAAATCCTTAAAATAATTAATTGGGAAGTGTTGGCTTAGGTCAATAGAAACCTCTGAATGATTAACCCAAATATCTGTCAATCCCGTATCAAAGTTATCTGATGAATTGTTCAACCATACAATTCTATCGTTCAAAACAGATCCCTTAATAAAAACCTGCTCAGGCCCAGCATCAGCAGTAGCCTGAGGAAGCGATCCACCAAACGGTAAAGCTATACTTAATCCGAGCACAGTTAACATGCTTTTTTTCATCAACGGAGCAAGTTGTTTTTTGTCTGTTTTCCCCTTCACGTTCATGTTCCTCCTTGATTAACCTTCAAATTTGAACAACTATATGTTCAGTATAGTGAGCAATTCTGGACCAATTCTGAACATCAAATTTCTGCATTTTCCAACCAATAACGACAAAAAGCGCCGCGAACGGTATGTTCGAGACGCTTAATTTATAATCCAGGTTCTATAAAAGGCATTTATTTCCATTAAATTATTTTTCCAGTAGATATTTTAGATTCCTTCAACAATCCGTTTAGCGCGTGTACGAGCCTCGTGAAATAGTATTTCTTCATCAATCGTAAGTAGCTGTCTGCCTCTCATCAAGATTTCACCGTTTACAATGGTTGTATCTACATCCGCACCATTCACACTGTAGGCCACTAGGGACTCCAGATTATGCACAGGTTGCAGATGTGGTTTTGACAGATCTATTAAAATGATATCCGCTTTGCGTCCTACTTCCAATACCCCCACCTGCTCTTCCAGATTTAACAACCCTGCACTCCCACGGGTAGCCATCTGTAGCACCTTGCCTGCCGGTAAACGTGTAGGATCACCGTAATCGAGTTTTTGCAACCAGGTCGCTGCCTTGATTTCCTCGAACATATCAACCGTTGTCGCACTTCCTGCCCCGTCCGTGCCAAGTCCGACTTGAATCCCTTGCGCCATCATTTCGGTTATAGGGGCAATGCCGCAGCCGAGCTTCAGATTACTCACTGGGTTATGAGATACCCCTCCACGCATTCCTTTTAACCGTTCAACATCTTGTCGATCCAAATGAACAGCGTGAGCTAGCAGCACATGAGCCTGTTCGAACATCCCTAGATTCTTAAGATATTCGGTTGGTGTTACCCCGTATCGTTCCTGTATCTTGATCACTTCTTCTCTTGTCTCAGCCAAATGTATATGGATAGGGACATTCTCTTTCTCTGCCATGGTAATTACATCCCGCAGTGGTTCCGGTGCACAGGTATAAGGGGAGTGCGGCCCGTACATGGTTGTGATTCGTCCTTCCGCCTTACCCGACCAACGCTTAACAAGATCAATGGCTTCCTGCAGCCTGCGCCCACCATCATCTTCCATAAACACCATGCCACGTGTTAACGAAGCTCGAATCCCGGTTAACGTCACAGCCTCTGCTATCTCATTCATGTGTACGTACATATCGGCATACGCTGTTGTGCCAGACCTAATCATCTCAGCATGGGACAACTGCGCGCCCCAATATATATCTTCAGGAGTCATATTTGCTTCTGCAGGCAGCATTTTGCGATCTAGCCAATCCATAAGCTTCAGATCATCCGAGAAACCGCGCAACAAACTCATGGGAGAATGTTGATGTGCATTTATTAGTCCAGGCATAGCGAGCATGTCTTTTCCATGAATCACTTCATCTCCCGGTTGACTCGTGATATGAGTCGCAATCTCAACAATCCGATCTCCTTCAACACGAATATCCCCCATAAAGGGGGCATCGTTATCGTTCATCGTCATAATCATCGCTTGCTTAATCAAGATACTCATTCTATTTACAGCTCCTCTTCGTTTGGTGTTGATCTTCCAAACTGAGGATAAGGCTTAACGTAACGTGAAGGTCAAGAAAGAAATAGGATACGAGCAATCATCGACGATCCCTCACTTTGCGGTCTTTTGTGAAAGTACGCCAATAAGATTGTTCTTAGGTTAATCGCTTAGATGTTATTGTCCGAAATTTCTGAATGAAGGGCTTGGGATCGATTTTGACCATATATGGATAAACCCCAGTGCTTGTATGCAGATAAAAGAAACCACCCTCATTCCCCATTCTGCGAAAGGACATGTCGAACACTTCTGTAATCTTAAACTCGCGATACTGAGTTACAATCTTGTCTTCGTATAGGATCATCGAACGGTCACTGGATACGATTTCCTGTGCGAGACTCGTCAATTCTCTCTGTATTTTGTAATAAGGTAATACAGCAATCGTGCTCATGATCTCCCTCCGTCCTCACATCATCTTGAAGTTATGATAACAGAAGTCGAAGGGGTTGAGCAAAATCGGCCTATATACTAACTAATCCTCGTTGTAATCTGGAGTGGTGTATGAAGCACACGCTGTATATCCTGAATGGAGAGCACCTGCTCGATATGAAATACACCGGGGGAAAGCTTCTCTTGATACATCTTTTCCGCCGTAGCTGCTGCAACCGCTGCCGTCACATCCGCTTCGCGCTGTCCAACAATAAGCTGCTCCATTACAATAGGTTTTCCATTCGTCCATCCTTTTGCGTCGACCTTAACAGCATACATTTCTTCGCCGCCTGGAATCAGACCAAATGCCTTAACCGTAGCATTACGAATCGAAGAAATACGCAACAATCGGAATATCCCTACACGTTTGGCAAGTGACATCGCTCTTGTAATCCATCGAGAGTCCAGACACAGCCTGGTAGAAACCGTTGGAATCTGTAATGTACGAGCTACGACATGCTGGTCGGAGAAATTAAATCGATACGCTTTTCTACGTCCAAGTTGTTCTCCAAAATCAACCCATCTGCCGTCGTCAAAACTATCTACCTCCGCATACTCTCCCTTCTGGGTAACCTGATATGTCGTATTCATTTGATCCACCGTCCACTCCACGGCTGCTTTTCCATGTTTTTCACCAAGACCTAACATCACCGTAATATTTACGTCATCCGTCTGATCCATGCCATCTACAGCTTCACGAACGAGTAGATTGGTGACTCCTGGTGATAGCCCAACACTCAACATCGCCGTCGCTTGTTTAGCCTGCATATGTTCGTCTAATCGTTCTACTTGAGCCAAAAAATCGTATTTCGCTGTAATATCCATATAATCTGTTCCTGCCTCCGCACATGCTTCGACAAAATGAGTATGCATCTGATCTACACACATCACCACAAGCTTAACCGTAGCTAACATCACAGGATCGATATGCTCTCTTACATCAAGTTGGAGCGGAAGGACAGCTCCATTCGTAGATCGACTGAATTCCTCAGCCCGATTCAACCTCGGACCCACAGCCCATACCTTTCCAGGGAAAGCTTGCCCTAGCTGAATACATATCATTTGCCCAACCTGTCCATACCCACCTACTACCCAAATTTGATCCTTAAGCGTTTCAACCTTAGATGCGTCTTGCATAACAGCCCTCCACCCAGAACGACCCGAAATATCGTGTAATATCGGTAAACCCGCATTCCTGTAGCAACTGAATCATCACCTCAGATGATATAGGATCTGACTCTTGACCTAAGGAATCAGCGAATCGTTCCCATTCATCCACTGTTATTCCGGCAAGAAGCATATGTTCTCGCCAAGCGTTCATTATCGTTGCATAGGCAGGTGAATGCAGGTCGGCATTAACTGCAGCAATAAGGAGTGGTGATCCAGGCTTGAGTTTAGCTGCAAGACTATGCAGTAACCTCTTTTTCGCTTCCAGGCTCTGAACAAAATGAAGCATTAGCATACAGGTCGCGCCATCGTACATCGCCTCTTCCGACATCGCTTCAATGGAAGTCATGCGAAGGTCTACTCTAGATTCCAACTTCAATTCGGCGACCCGTCTTGCAGCAAGTTGAAGCATTGGTTCTGATAGATCTATACCTGTAAAAGACCATTCAGGATGACGACGTCCAAGCAGTGTCACCTCTTTCCCTCCACCGGCTCCAACAATAAGCAATCTAGCTTGTGATTGATCCATTAGCGAAGCAGCAAGCAGCCGTTCCATTAGGTCATGCATGTGTGCATAACCTGGGATTTTCATCGCTATTGATTGTTCGTAACGATTCTCGTCCGCTGTATCCCAGCTCATTCGTTGTGAATCATCTTTTTCTCTCATATGTGCTTTACACTCCTTGTTGAGAATCTATAATTAACAAACGAGGAAGATCGTTGCATCCGACATTGCTTCATGACAGTAAACGTTTAGAAGAAACGCATGCATTTGAAGTAGCCTTCTCACTTGAGAGATCCTTAGCTTAGCTCTTCCCGTCATCCCTGTTCTCTTCGTTCCCGTGTTAAATATGGTGTTAACTGATATACTTTCATTATAGAAGCGTGATCCACGCACTCCTATCCCAGAACATTGGGATTCTTAGGGGAAAGGAGCAACAAGAATGAACGTACATATCGGACGTAAAGAGCAATCCATCACCAATCTTGAAAAAGAAACCTGGACCTCTCGTACTTACCGCGAGGCTGCTCTCCAACATATCCAAACTCGGATACCTTATGATGCATATTGCTTCACAACGGTTGATCCCCATACCCTTCTCTCGACAGGTGCCGTTACGGAAGATGGCATTGAGGCCATACACGATCGTCTTTTCTTGAATGAATATACTGAAGAAGACCTCCATAAATATGCGGATATGATTCGTTCGGGCGAACATACAGCTATTCTTCGCGCTGCTTTAGATGAAACATCTGAACGAAGTGCTCGCTACGAAACGATTTTGAAACCAGCGGGATTCAGTGATGAGCTACGTGCTGTCTTGATCTGTGATGGGGCTTGCTGGGGATACCTAACCTTATATCGCAGGACGGAAACTGGCCTATTTACGGAGGAGGAACGTGTACTTTTGCAGGACTGGACAGGCTCTCTTGCAAGAATGCTTCGTAAGACTCAGCAGAGTCTTATGGATGAGATTCTGAGCGGGAGTCCTCAAGAACCGGGGATTATGGTAGTATCGATTACTTTCCAGTTGTTGTCGCTGAATGAAGCTGCCGAACATTGGCTGACACAATTACGTGCGCTGGAGCAATTAGACGATGATGTCACTCCCCGTCCAGTCCGTGCTGTCAGTTCTCATCTACTAAGTCGACTACTGCGTCCATCTAATCTGAATACGAGTTCCGAACCTCGTGCAGCCTTTACCTCGCAGTCCAAGGCCTGCATCCAACTGTTGGATGGTCGGTATCTTGTGCTTCATGCTAGCCGTATGCGAACACTAGACGGCGCTGGACAGATTGCTATCCGTTTGGAACAAGCCATGCCACAGGATTTACTCCCCCTACTGGCAGACAGTCACGGGTTATCTCATCGTGAACGTGAGCTACTTGGATACGTTCTTCGCAGCTATTCCTCCAAAGAAATCGCTGCCGCGATGTTCATTTCGGCGTATACCGTACAGGATCATCTAAAATCTATTTTTGCGAAAACAGGTGTCTATTCACGCCGTGAGCTAATCTGGTATTTCGTTTCCCGTTTTCATCTAAGCGACAATTAAATGAATTAAAAAAAGAAGCCTACTCCGCTCTTGGAATAGGCTTCTTACTCTTCAAGCATAGGTTTCATGCCCGATCATTATGATTTTGCTGGTTTCGCAGGTTTAACGGTTTTGGTCGTTTTCGCCTTTTTGTTATGAACGTTCTTCACCGGAGCAACGGGTGTCTCCTGCGGATGTTCAACTGGGTACAGTTTGCGGAACAATAACGTTTGTAATACCAAGAATGAGCCACCGATCGTCCAATACAGCGGCATTGCAGCAGGTGCTGATAAGGAGAAGAACGCCATCATCACCGGAGAGAGGTAACCCATAATGGCGAACTGCTTACGCTGTTCAGGTGCCATATTCGCTTGAGATACCTTCGCTTGAATGAGATAGATGACCGCCACAACAACAGCAAGTACATAGTCTGGTGCACCAAGCTTAAACCACAAGAAGGAATGTGACGACAGTTCCGGCGTGAGCCGAATTGCAGTGTAGATCCCTGACAGAATCGGCAGCTGAATCAGAAGTGGCAGACAGCCAATATTCAGTGGATTAACCTTATGCTTCTTGTATAACTCCATCGTCTCCTGGGATAACTTCTGACGATCCGCCGCATCATTCTTGCCCTCATACTTCTTCTTAATCGCATCAAGCTCTGGCTTCATGGCGTTCATAATAACACGTGTGCCTTGTTGAGACTTCGCTTGACGCATCATCAGAGGCAATAAGGCTAATCGAATGATCAGTGTAATCGCGATAATGGCAACCCCATAGCTCCCATTAAAGATCGTTGCGATGTGCTGAATCAGGTAAGACAGCGGGAACACGATATAGTGATTAAAAAATCCCGGTGTCGTCGAATTAATCTCCGATACATTGTTGCTACATCCGGCCAATAACATAACTGCGAACAAAATCGCAATCAGCCCATACGTCCGTCCCCTGCCCGATGTAAAAGTGAATCCCTTGTTTGATTGTTGATCCATATATATCCTCCTCGTTGATTTGTACGACGTTCAATCAACGAGGACACACAATCCGGTTCATCTTCATCTGGCGCTTCTCTTCGTCTGACCATGCGACTTAGATCTTCTCTTCTGTATTGGCTATGCAGAGAAAGTGCCGGAAGAATGGGATCTAGTCCACCACCAGCTCGATCTCCAATCCAATACTCAGTCATGCCACAGTGTAGATGTGCAATATATGCATAACTTACTGTGAAGATGAGCCCGATGGAGAAAATGTAAGGTAACAACTCATGTAATTCAAACAAGGGATTCACCCCCTTTATAAGTTTATTTTTATATTATAACACTTACATATTGAATTTGCATGTACTGAATCGGCAAAGAGCGTTGCCTTATTTTACTGCTTCCGAAGCTCTGCTAATTCACGTGACGCGATGGTTCTCGATACGTTAAACGAAGACCATGAGCGGTCATTCTTTTCTAATAAATGCTGTGATTGGTTCAACAGCAGCAGCTCGTGAAGCTCCGGGTAACTCTCATCAGCAAATTGCTTTAATTGTGGAACCGCATCTGCTGATAGATTAGCCAAATAATCTGCATCAATCTGACCCGATTGGTGATAGCGCTCGATGTTACGTTCTGCAATCTGGTTATCCATCCCCACGTAGTTCATTGCCATGTATGCTGTGAGTGTCAGTATGATATAACAGCGGATTAGAGGAATCGTTGTGTACCGAATGCGTAAACCAGCGATCAACAACAAAAGTGCGAGAAAGATCATAAATGCATGCACAAGGAATCGGATATACGTATATCCATACGCCTCTTCATAGAGACTAAGGCGCATGAAGGCCGAATACAGCATGACAGCAGAACATACAATCAACAACGTCAGCAATACCTGATGTACAATGGTGCTTATTTTGCCGCCTGATCGTGTAAATTGCAGTGCAATAACGAGAATGAAGAAGTTAATGCCTGTCACCAGAACAAGTTCAATGAATCCACTTCTGGCATACTCCGCATACGACAATTCTGAAGGCAGATTACCTACGCCTGCCCCGAAGAGATAAGAGAATTGAACAAAAACAAATAACAGATATACACTGTTGATAACGAATAACACGGTTCCAATAATGATTGGATCTAGCCGAAACGGTTCCACGAGGTGAGGTTTCGAAAGATTCGAATTTGGTGTTGTTCCTTCATAGGAAGGGTTCACCATGACTGGATCCGAGCTCTCTCCAGCATTTTCATCACGATGCGCGAGCGGAAGTGCTACGGACTGATTTTTCCAATGAGCGTTCTCCCGCCTCTCCGACTCATACTCCATCGGTTGCACAAATCCCCATACGTAGCTGAACAAAAACACACTTACAATGATGATCCAGATTACTCTTGGTAGACCTGGTGTTAACGTTAAATTGTTTAACCATGTTGGAATTCCGGATAAATATTGATCAAAGATGCCGTCGGCAGAAGTTAACAACCCCACTACGACAATCAGGATGGGCAGCGATACGATTAAACCAATGAATACTTTGGTAACAACAACTTTTTGCTTGCTAGCCAGCTTGCGTCCACCTTTTTTCATCAGAGTTCTTCCGATGGTCGGCCAATGGCGTATAGACTGAGGCAGCAGATGATCCACAGCTAAACCAATTAAACTGATCTTCCACCATTTTGTCTGCTTCCGGCCAATCAGATAAGCCATATGTAAGATAATTAATCCCGGTACAGTTAGGAAATTAAGCGCATGAAACAGTTCATTATCGAACAACACAAATGTTAGAGCTAACAGCAGTACCACACTGGCGATAAACAGATCTACCCAAGCAAATGCCTTTACTCGATCTCTCGCAAATACAAACATATAACCATAGAAAAGCACAACAAACAGTGGATAAGATACACCTACCCCTTTGTCAAAGAATAGATACTGATGCACAATAGCCAATACCAACGCAGAACATAGCGTAATTAACGCACGATTGGGTGAATCCAATATTTTCTTAATCATGGGAATTACCTCCATTAAACTTTCTACGTTTCATTCTAGATGATAAAATAAGAAGATAAATAGAAATATAGAATCGGAAAAGTTCTTATTTTAGGAAGGGAATGAATTACATTGAAATTACATCAGCAATATCTGCTGTTACATCAACAATTTGGTCACTTGTCTGAACATGAGGTTACACTCGCTGAACTTGGAGAATTGCTGGATTGCACACACCGAAACACATTAACCATTGTCAAAAAAATGTCCGGACTCCACTGGATCCATTGGGTGTCCCAGCGTGGACGTGGGCGAAGATCCACGCTTACCCTGCTCATCCCCGCTGAGAAAATTGCGGCAGAATATATGATGCAAGCCATGAATCGTCGTGAACTCCAGCAGGCGGCAGAGCACATTGGTGCATTCTCCAGCTCGGTCACGATGCAGCATCATCTAAACCAGTGGTTGCTCGGTTATTCCGGACATCATACCGAAGAAGGAATACATAATGAACGAATTGATACCTTGCGACTGCCCATTAGACAACAGATCCATGCCCTTGACCCTATGTATATTAATCTGTTAGCTGAATCTTTCATTACCAGTCATGTATTTGATGGATTGGTTCAACGCAATGAAGCGGGAGAGATTAAACCTTGTTTGGCGCACACTTGGGATGTAAGTGAGGATCGTATGACTTGGATTTTTTATTTGCGTAAAGGCGTGAGCTTCCATGATGGTCAGTATCTCACTGCTAAGGATGTGGTCTATACATTTGAGAGATTACAATCTACGAAGCGGAGGAACCTATACAAGGATGTGAGTAGACATATCTTGTCGATCGAAGCATGGGATTCGTTAACGGTATGCTTCCGGCTCACCAAACCACATGAGATGTTTATCGATTTTCTCACAACCAGCCGGGCATCCATTGTATCTCCACGGCTACACCCCATGTCTGACTCATCCGATTCAGTAGTTCTGGAAGAACCTTATCCACCATTGAAACCTGTGGGAACTGGTCCGTTCAAGGTTAGTGTGTGGGACGAGCATCTGTGTAGACTCGACGCACATCCGGCTTATTTTCAAGGTAGAGCTCAGCTAGATCGGGTAGAGATTTTGCAAATTCCATGGAGCGCACCTGTGAATTGGAACGACCATACGGCAATGGAGTCACCTTTCTTCCATCTTGTCCATAACCCTTTACCCTCTACAGGAGCAGACTGGAGCCAGATTAGCGCTGGTGTGACGGTTCGCAAATTAATTACCTGTAATACGCAAAAAATCGGACCGCTCAGCGATCCGACGATTAGAGCTCATGTGCAAGCATGTGTTGCAAGCGAGGTTCATTCACATTTCAAAGAAGCCACTGTCGCAACCTCTTCACATAATTCAGAGCATGTATCAATCAATCGAGAGCATGCTAATGACTCTCTAGATAGAATTACGCCCATCAACCCAAAAACTCTCCAGATCGCAACCATCGCTCAGTATCGTGAAGATGCAGCCCGATTAGCGAAGGCTCTGGAGCGTCACGGTTATACCTGTAGAATTCGCACCGGAACGATGGAACAATTCAAGGGGGATCTGCGGCTCCAATCGGATCTCATTCTGTTCTCTCTGATTCGAGATCGAGATGTGGAATTGCGCAGATACGATCTGTACATCACGCTATCTGAACACCTGGACGAACGAAGCAAGGAAACGGTGCAGATTATGCTGACCCGCGTGATTTCTGCCAGACACCCCACAGATCGAACGTTAGGCTTAGATCAGATCGAACAATTTTTACAGGATCAGTCTCTCCTGATGCATTTAACTGAAAAACCTATTGAAACAGCCTATCTACCATCCGTTCGCGGTGTATCCTTCAATAGCCAGGGCTGGGTGAACCTACGTCATATCTGGTTTCCTACAAGTTTAGATGAAGTCACAGTAAAGTCTTGAGGTAGTTAAAGCCTCTGTCATTCCAGACCGAGCACATACAGGGCATGATTTCAAACTAGTCTCAGCCTTGTGATCCAGCAATCTTTTCATTCCGAATAGAAATGGTATCTTTGCGACGGTATATGCCAAGAACCAACCCCAGCACTGCGTATTCAAAGGTCAGATGACTACCGTGACTAAGAAAAGGAAAGATCACACTTATGATAGGAACGTAGCCTGTGGTCATCACAACGGAATAGAACATCTGTATTCCAAATATCATAGTAATCACTACAATCATCATGCGACCAAATTCATCTCGTATGCTGGGAATCATTTTAATCATGTGAGCGATAAACCAGACAATGCCTAGGACAAATACGACACCTGCTGACCAACCAAATACATCAATGAGCATGACTAGAGGATAATCAAGGTACCTAATTCCAAATGTAGTGAATGTCGATTCTAGCCCGTTGCCCCACCATCCAGCAGACTGAACAATGTCAATAATTGAACGATTGTAATATCCCATGCCATAAGGATCATTCTGGAGATCAAAAACAATCCATATTTTCTCTAAGCGGTGGAAGTTATCATTGGCAAACATTAAAATTGAAGTTGGAATTGCAATAAAAATTACTGTCACGGTAGTGTAAAGCCATTTTTTCGTAAACCAGGCAAATAATATGACCATAACAACCACAAATAGTACCAATCTCACCCAATCAACTAGTTGGAAGAACAACACTGCTGGGAGCAACACAAGCCCAATATAAGTTAGTAAAGATCTTATTGTAATTTCAGACCGCAACTTATCCAACATGATTGCACCTATAGCAAGCGGTAATATCCATAAAGCAGCGCTACTCAGATCAAAAGCGAAACCGAGAACGTTAAAGTAACGGTTCTGACCTTCCATCAATGGATAAATCGCACTTATAAACATCATTAAATTTAACAAGATATAGATCGGCCAAGCAAGCTTTCTCCATTTCCGATAATCAAACCAGATAAAAAAGCCTAAAACCAGTAAACATATGACAGTACGGACAATATGACTAACGTACAAGAATTGATAAGTCTCTTGTAGAACATTCGTCGTATAGATCCACATCGTTAATAAACTAATCAACGCCATAGTTAAAAGCCCTGTCAGTAGCCCCCAGTGTATTCGTTGACGGTGCAGTCGATGTAGTCGTTTGCCTATTACCTCTGGATTACCCATCTGTTCAATCGCATATGCGGCAGCCTCGTTACCGCTGAACCCCTCTTGCTCTCTGTCGAGCATCATTTCCTCCATATGATTACCTAACTCATCACGCAAATCTTTATGTACTTCACGTGCTTTAACTTGACTGCATATCTCATCCAAGTAATGCTCTACATCACGATTAGGCTCCTTCACGTTAGTCCCCCCTCTCCAAGAACTTGATCCACAGCACGGCGGAATAGACGCCACTCTTCTTTCTTATTCTTCAGTGCTTGAATCCCCTCATCCCGAATAGAGTAATATTTACGTTTTCTGCCCTCTACCTCCATCCAATACGACTCAACCCAATGTTCAATCTCCATCGCATGCAAAATAGGATATAATGTTCCCTCTTTCAGATTGAACACACCTTCCGACTGACGGTGAAGCTCCTTAATTAGCTCATACCCATATAGCGGCTTTTCCTGAAGTAATGTCAAAATCAACGTTTCAGTGCTTCCTTTAATCATTTGTTTATTGACATGCAATACGTTCTACCTCCTTTCCACTAGATTAATACCTCTTACATAAGCTCCACATTATATACATCGGAAATCTATGCATAGATAATCTAGGTATTATATTACCTAATCCTTCCTTTATTGTCTATCCTTTTAACTTCATCTTTTATGATAAAATAATCCATGTGTCTGCAGTTACACTTTCCATCCGTAACAACAGAGACATACGACTAACTACTAAATTACATATGTTGTTGATTACAAGGAGGCTAACGTCTGTGAGCAAACTTATTTTCTTCCTAGGTGGGGCTGGAAGCGGCAAGACAACACTTGCCAAAACCCTGTCTCGTAAATATAAAGCCGCTTTCTTCGATATGGATATCTTGCTTCGCCCTGCCGCTGAAGCTATTATGACACTGCAAGGGCTTGACCCTTCCGATCGCGATTCACCTGAATACAAGCGGCTCTGCAGGGATCTCGGGTATCGTATTACGATGGATGCTGTGCTCGATAATGTGCAACTGGGTATCGACAGCGTTGTAGTGGGTCCCTTCACCAACGAAACCGATACACCTGATTGGATCGAACAGGAACTTGCCAAGATCGGTCGTTCACTTCAGGATACTGATGTGCGTGTAGCTTACATTTATTTGAAGAACGAAGCATTATACCGTGAAAGAATTATGGCAAGGCAGTCTCCGTTAGATGATTGGAAACTTGCCAATTGGGATGCCTTTGTAGCCTCCCTCGCCCGAAAACAAGTGGCATGGCCACTTCCCGCTAAATCCGTGACGTATATTGATAACTCGGCGGATGATCCATGGATTGCTTTTGCAAAACTCGAACAAGACATATACGAGTAACGCTCGTACCTTATGCGGATGATCTTACCTTGATTCTTCTCTTCCTATAATTCTAATTCTCTTTTTCACGCAGCAAAACAAAAATTAAAGGGATAGGTTCGCCGAGCTAAGATGCTCGTGTTGACCCTATCCTTTTTTTGCATCATACGATTTCAACTATTACTTTGCGGAATCACGCAAAACGATTGCGGAAGCACCTCAATATTTCACGCTTACTACGGAATCGCTAATTCTGTCTAAGTGATAGATTACAAATGTAGGCTGAATATTATTGAGCTTAACCACATCTCAACTCAAAGGAGTATTTCATGAAATCTATTTTTGTAACTAACCAAGGTTCTAAATGTAATACCATGTGGAAACGAAAAGTAGTTCATTTGATGCTGGTTGTATCCATGAGCTTAACACCATTGGCACATGTATCAGCAGAACACGGATCACTGAATGACCCCTCGAATCCCCAAGAAACCGAAGCATTTATGGATAATTTTATGGAGAAACCTGAAGTACAGTCCGTACTACAAGGTGCTGTCGTCACCGTAGTTCACAACAATCAGGTTGTTCTTAATAAAGGTTACGGCTATTCCAATGTAGAAAAAAACACTCCTGTCGATGCCAACTCAACCCTGTTTCGAGTAGCTTCCATCTCCAAAACATTCACCGCAACCGCCATCATGCAATTAGTTGAAGAAGGTAAGGTAGATCTCAATCGAGATATAAGCGAGTATACTGATGATCTTAACATTACCAACAACACGAAGACTCCGTTGACGCTGAAACATCTAATGACCCATACGAGCGGGTTTGATTACACCGATCCCGTAACTTCGGTTAGCGAACCGAACGATTCTTATTCGCTTGAACAATTTGTTAAGGATAATAAACCGGCAATTGTTCGAAGTCCCGGAGAAGTGTTCCGTTACGACAATTACGCTTACACCCTTCAAGGATACATCGTTCAAAAGCTATCTGGTATTCCGTTTGAGACTTATGTACAGCAACATATATTCGATCCGATCGGAATGTCCAATAGTAGTTTCTCTCTTACTTCGGAAATGTTAGCAAAACTCGCTACTCCTTATGATGCCGAAGGAAAAGAATTGCCTCAGTACCCTAATGTACCCAGTAGTTCACCTGAAGGCGGATTAATTACAACGGGACGAGACATGGCGCATTTCATGCTTGCTCAGCTTAACCAAGGTTCTTACCAAGGGTCACAAATACTTAAACCATCTTCTGTACAGGCCATGCAATCCCTGGATGTGTCGATACACCCTGATATACCAGGTACGGGCTACGGATTCGAATCCAGTTACTCACAGCATAATCACGGACATCAGGTTGTGAGTAAAGCAGGTGACCTTACTGGCTTCCATTCCAATATGTGGTTACTCCCCGACCAACATACTGGACTATTCATCGTATTCAACAGTGATGGTCCTGATCTTAGAGAAGCGCTCTTCCGAGCCTTTATGGAACATTATTATCCCAATACCAAGAGCGATTATGTCGATTACAACGTACCTGAAGCTACACTCCGTTCCTATGAAGGGCTGTACCGTGATATCCGACTGCCAGCATGGTTATATGAAATTTCAGCAACAGAGAACAAGTTACAAGTTACCGATGCTTATGGCACACACATACTAACACCTGTGAAGGACATGCTGTTCCGTGATGAGAACGGCACACTTGCAGGTTTTAAGAAAGATATTTCGGGCCATATTGCCTATTTCTACTATAACAAACCAGATAGCTGGTCTGAAAAACTACCCGAAGCCCAGAATTATCAAGACGTTCCCACAGACCATCCATATGCTCCATATATCTATCGTTTGGCACAGATTGGTCTATACTCACAAGATCATGCTCTCTTTGAACCTGAGAAACCCGTAAACCGAGGAGAATTTGTCGCACAGATTGTAGGTATAACAGGAATAACGCTATCCACTCAAGCTCCAAAACTACAAGATACAGCAACAAGCCCTTATGCCGCCTATATTCAAACGGCTCTTGAACTTGGGATTGTGCAAGGAGATCCCCATGGTTTGTTCCGCCCCAATCAACCAATAACCCGACAGGAAGCCGCACTAATGATCTGGAGGACAGCATCTCTCCTACTTGGAGCACCCTCCCAGCAGGCAAACCTTATGGGTTCACATGATGCATGGGCAGCGGAGGGCATTCAATTCGTTGTCGCTCTTGGTCTATATGGGCCAGAAGTAAAGGTATCGAGCAGCGGTGCTGTCGATTACAAAGCAAAACAGCCCATGTTGAAACAAGAATCCTCGGTTTTGATGTACAAAATGCTAGGGACTCTGCTACATTAAAGAGCGTGATCAATCGCAAGCCTTGCCATTGCAGCATGGCTTGCTTTGTTCATATATTCTATGAATAACCTATCTACATGATAAGAACGGATGATTTCTCTCAATGAGCCCAACCTCTTCATTACATAGATTCATAAGGCATAAAGTGAGCGTGTTATGGTTTGCAACAATATTGTGTTTTGTGCTGACAGCCACTTATCTCCATACCTCTTCTTATCTTCATCCGTATATAGGACTTTCTCTGAAACTCTCTCACACCAATCAATGGGTGGTACACGAGGTAGACCCAGAAGGTGTAGCTTCTTCATCAGGGATCAGATCAGGTGAGATAGTTGTCTCTATTGAACCACAAGGAACAACTAAATTGCTGAATCAGGATGACATCTATACTGTTAGTGATGCCTCTGCGATCCATGTAGAGAATCCTCTCGGTCAGACAGTACAATACTCCATGAAGCCCAGCTTTAGAGAACTGTTCAACATTTTGTTCTCATCTACCATGGAGCTGCTGCTTTTGTTTACTGGAAGTTATGCATTGTTTAGCCAGCCTGGTTCACGAGTGATGCGTCTCTTCTATCTTCTGAACCTGTCTATGGCGATATGTATACTCACCATCTATACCTCTCAACTGTCCTTATCTAATTATATCTTGGCTTTTTGTGCAGCATGGTTACCTTATTGGCTGATCGCTTTCTATTTATCATTTGCATTCCGCACCCAACAACATCGCTTCCGGTTACTGTTGTTCATTAGCAAATGCGTCGCTATTGCGTACAGCGCTGGCTTAGCTTTCCTATATATTAAACGTTGGCTATTGTCCGAAATTCAGCTGAATCACGGGATAACCATTGTTAAGACATCAATTGCACAGTCTGGCCCTACAAACCTACTTAATTTCATTTTTTGCATGACGCTTCTGATTGTGATCGGGATTACATGGTTTAATCGCAAAAACTATAGTCGCAAGGAGCAGAATCAGCTGTTGCTTATGTCGACAGGTATAATCGCTAGTCTGATACCCTTCATCTTTGGTTTTGCTGTTCCGACTCTGCTGCAAGGTGATCCGCTGTTACCTGTTGAATATACATTAATCGGGTTCATTCCTTTATCATGGATGTTCACGTATGTACTTGTACAGAGAAGTATGCTCGACTTCAAGCTGGTGATGCCACGTCTAATCGTCCATGTGATGTATGCTTTAAGCGTATTTGCATTACTCGTGATTGCTTCAAAGCTAGATAAATTAATTCAAATCGGCATGCTCTTTGTCTTATTTCTCCTAATCACTTGGGTTTACCAGTATAGCCAAACCTACTCCCGTAGGAAGAATAAACTCAATAAAGAATGGCTCGAACGTCAACAACTACGGATAACCGTTCGTATGGCCGAGCAGCAGAGCATGCGAGATATGTTTCGCCTATTTGCCGAGATGTTTCACAAAATGTTGGATATTGAAGGTGTAGCTATTATTTGGGCAGATGATAATAATAGATTCTCTCAAGAAGGTACAGGTACATACGCTACCATTGGAGATATATACAACGACACTTTGAATGTTGAGAGTTTATTACAACAATATGGATTTGCCCAGGTTTGGGAATTGTCAGGGGAACCAGGAGCAGAGGTAGCTGGATATTTGGGGATTGGTCACAAAAGAAATCATACTCTTTTTTCGGCAGAAGAACAGGATATCATTGATCAAGGTAGGCTCGAAGCAATACGAATGCTCGTGAACAGCAAGCTTCTCTCCGATCTGCAGAAGCGTTATGAACATCGTGTGAGTCAAACCGCGCTCCATGAACATCAGATACGTCGTCATCGTGAGTTTAATGATATTTTAATGGAAGCCCAGCAGGCTGAACGAATAAAGACCTCATATTTTCTCCATGACCAACTACTTCAAAACCTAATATTTCTGTCACGTGATTTGGAAGAATTCCATGATACAGGTGAGACAAATACGGAACAGACCGCCGTTTGGCTAGATTGCCTATATACTTCCCAGCAAGATATTCGCCAGTTATGTGATGATCTGTACCCTCATATCATAGATCGTAGTGAGCTTCAGGAATCTCTGCAATGGCTTGTTCGCACACTTCAAGTGAAGAGTGACATCATTTTGGAACTGAGCTGTGGCACTCTTTCTGCTGAAGTCGAGCAGGAACCTCTGAAATCCACTGTATTTCGAACCATACGTGAACTCATTATTAATGTGATGAAGCATTCCCAGGCCTCGCGCTGCTCCATTCAAGTGTACATTAGGGATAATGATTTGATATGCCAAGTCAAGGATGATGGCTTAGGTTTCGGTGTTCATTCCACATTTGATTTTTCAAAAGCTACATCAGGCCACTTTGGTTTAATTTCTATACACAGCAATATCCAGCATCTCTCTGGAGAAATCACTATAAATTCTTCCCCTGGTAAAGGAACTTCGATAAACATTGGTTTGCCTTTACGAGCAAAGGAGCTACATAACAATGAGTGAACCTATAACTGTCGTATTACTTGATGATCACCCTCTTGTCATGGAAGGTCTCAATAATCGCCTAAATCGAGAACCCGGCATACAGGTGCTAAAAACATTTAATGATCCTATGCTTTTCTTATCTGAAATAGAGAAGTTGGAACCGGACGTGGTTGTGATGGACATTCGCATGCCTCAGCTTGACGGATTTGAAGTAACAAAAAGGTTGAAGGAGCAGTACGGCTTATCCGTCAAAATCATACTACTCTCGGGTTACAACTACCACGAATTTCAATTAAAGGCTTATGATCTTGGCGTTCATTCCTATCTATCAAAGCAAGCAACATACGCACAAATTATAAACGCCATCCACCAGAGCATGTTGGGTCATGTGCTTGTATCTGAGAACATGCTTTCTGCTAATTTGGAAGAATCCCTAACACCAACAGAGCGCGAAGTTCTTAATCGCATTGCAATGGAGATGACTAACAAGGAAATTGCACAAGATTTGAATATCAGCCCGCGTACAGTGGAGTATCATATCACTTCCATTACGCAGAAGTTTGGAGTCAAATCAAGAATAGGAGCGGTAGTGAAAGGCTATCAGGCCGGAATTCTCGGAGATATCATTCTCCCACCCAAAAATTAAGCACAGCAATTGTAACTGTAACATCAATAGAGCGGCAGAACTTCCAAAAGTCCAACAAAAGGAAGGTTCTGACCGCTCTATTGATTTGGACACTCCTATGCTTTATTAGAATGTTCTTATTCAGAGAATCGCGCTGCTTGGCGCTGTGTAATACGATTCGTGATTAACTCATGACTTGCGTCAATATCTTCCGGTGTGCAAACGGATTTGAGCTCATATACTTTTACCGGGGAATGTTCAATGATATCCAGAAATGAATCAAAGAATGTCATATCGTTGCTATGTACATATGGACACCAGTGATCTGACAGACCAACCGTTTCATGGATATGCACCCCAACGATGTTATGGATCAATGCATTAGCTTCAAGTACATTATCATACAGTCCCATGCGATCCATCATCATGCCATGACCAATATCGTACCAGAGTCCAAGGGGGGCACCCTTCAGATTATCAATTAGGGTCGCCGCTTCCTGTAAAGTAGGCATCTGATAACAGCGTGATCGGGTCTCAATTCCATAATTCACTCCATATCCACGCTGCTCAGAAATTTCACATACTTCTTCCAGACTTTCTTGAATTCGCTTCAAATAATGCGCACTATCCGCTTCCCTTTTTTCTAGCATATATTGCCATAAAGCTTGATATGCCGGAGAGTCTTTCCCCTGGTCATGATAGATTTTTTTGAGTTCTTCATCCACATTATATTCAAATGGAACTTCCCCTGGATGAACCACGACAGCCTGTGCGCCATAGCGGTGTGCATACTCAGCTGAACGGAGCAATAATTCAATAGCTCGTTTCCGGCGAGGTTCATCATCGAAACCGAGCAGTACAGAATCCGTGCCGTAATCCGGATCAGCCACATGAGGAAACGTATTGTGTACACTGGAGATGCCAATCTCGCCCCGCTCAATCATAGGTTCAATCGTCCGCAGCATATCAGCCGTAACATTATAGTTTAATTCCACTCGTCTAAATCCTAACGACTTGATCTCCTGGATCATGCTTGATCCAGTCGTATGACGTTTAATATTCCAGCACGTCGAGAAGGAATATTCCTGTTTGTCGATATACATGTCATGCCCTCCAATCGATGTGATTCGGTCATTAGTGCGACTGCGCTATATTCATCCTTCATCAGTAGATGTTCAACTAGGTAACGTTTAATTGAACGTTGATCACGTTACGATACTTCGTTATTGAAAATTCAACTTAAATCGCATCGTATTGGAACTTACTCCGGGTACATATCGATAGATGATTTCGGTATATTGAGGATAATTAAGTACCGATGGAGCAGGCGCTTCAGCCGTCACTGCACATAGTAACCCCGGTAAGCGCCACTGATGATCTTGAATGTTATCCTTTTCTATGAATGGGCCTCTGATCTCAAAATAAATTTCAATCTCATCTGGTGTCTCTAAACGAACCTCGATCGTTAATGAATCTTCCGTCAGATCAGCTTCAAATGTGATCCCTCGGAGATGAGTATTCCAGCCTTCTCCCACCTCCCGGCGCGTTAATCGTAAATCATATCGGTCACCATGATCCGATCGCCAATGAATTGTAGCGGGAAACATCTGTCCATTGGTGTTACGACTACCCGACATCGCTCCAATCATTCGCTTCTCACCGATCCACGCTGTAGCGGTACATAGATTACGATTCGACGTAGGTTCGTTGCGTTCACACAATTCAATGAACTGCTTCTGTACAAGCCGATTTCCTTGATGTTCCTTCAAATAAGGGATTACCTCTAATGGCGCTTCCCCCCCGACTAATGCAATTAAAGGTCCATGCTCTACTTCACAGTTAATATCAGCCAAGTGTATATACTCTTCTCCTAATAGAAGATATATGAACATGCCTACCGAGCTGTGTGCTGTCATCTCCATATCATAAGCCCGGGCGAAGGGACCGGACAGATTTTCCAAATTAGCATTGTAGAACAGCGCAATATTGTTCCAAAGCCCCGCTTCGACCATACGACCAATCTCAATAAACTGTGCAGTACTTCCATATGTTCGCCACATCCCGAGTACCGTGAGATCCACTCCGTAATAGGTGGTCGAATTGAATTCAGCGAAGCTGTCATGCACCATGAATTCATTCAACATACGGTCAGCCTGCTCATCCGAATGGGCGATCCAATCTGCATGATTGAATCGATGTCCGTAGAAATGCGTGAGAAAAATATGCATGAGTTCAATATTCGTATTCATCGGAATGACATCCGACTTAAAGCGATCCATTGAAGCCGCGACAGCCAGTTTCATAGCATACTCCATCTGCTCTACTAACTGCTGCGGTAATCGGTGAGAGAATTCAGCGAGAATCACTGCAAAAGCAGAGGCAATAAATTCGCGCCAGTTGGGATCATAGCTTGTCCATACTGGAGGTAAAACCTGATCCATCGCGGATTGGAACAGTTTCTTCACTTGTTTTCGCTCTGCAGATTCATTCAGTATTGATTCTTCGTTCCATAATGCATCAAGAAACTTGGCTGACACCTTTTCGAACGTACGCTCCAAAAAATAGGCAGTCCCTGGCGCGAACTCTTTCCAATTGTAGTTACCCCTCGGTGGATCACTCACATCTGGACGAGTTCGAAATGTCCCATGATATATTTCATCTGGTGCATCATATTGCATCGACAGCACACTTCGAATCACATGCTCTGCACGATGCACATCCCCTTCACCGTTACGAAGAAGGAGCCCGAGTGCGTAGTGGGCACTTCCACGGGAGTCAAGCTGTCCAACGTTCTCGTAACTTTGAATGAGTCTGGCATCATCGACATAAAGAACATCCATGTAATTCATCGATTGATTCACAAGATGTTGCTGCGCTTTGGTCATATGCTCTAACACTTGTTCTGTCATCTTCAATGCGCATCCCCCCTCAAAATTTAGCCTTTTACAGCACCTACCATAACTCCACTAATAAAATACCGTTGCAACCAAGGGTACACGAGCAAAATCGGTAATGTAGAGAAGATAACGCTGGCTGCTTTCAGACTTTCTGGAAGAACTTTAACGGAACCTATACCTTCGTTCTGCATCAATTCAGTGATTTGGTTTTGCTGGATCATCTGATACATTTTTAATTGCAATGGAAATAGATCAGGTTTGGTAATATACATTAGCGCATCTTGGAAACCGTTCCATCGTCCCACAGCATAGAATAGACTTAACGTTGCCATGACCGGCAAGGACAGAGGTAGAATGATTCGTAATAGTGTGCCAAAATGTGTACTTCCATCGATCTGGGCAGCCTCCTCCAGACTTTCCGGGATGCCTTTGAAGAACGTAATCAAGATGATCATATAAAATGGACTAATCAGACCCGGGAGAACAAGTCCCCAAGTGCTATCCAATAAGTGAAGGTTTTTGATCAGAATGTACTCTGGAATAATCCCGCCACTAAAAAACATCGTAACGACGATAACAAGCATGAACCATTTTCGTCCTTTTAGACTGCTCTTAGCAAGCGGGTATGCCGCTGCAATCGTCATAACCATACTGAGCACTGTGGTTAATACCGTTAACCATACCGTGTATAGAAGTGAACGAATCATCGACGTATCGGCAAATACTTTGGCGTAAGCTTCAAATGATAACTCTTTTGGAAAAAATGAAACCTCCCCCGAACCGATCGCCCGGTTCGAACTAAGTGAGATAGCAATAATGTGAATGAATGGCGCAAGACACAGTACCATCGCAATGATAATAAGAATAACGTTCACCGTGTTAAAAATCCGATTGGCTGTGTTCTCAGACATGCCTGCCACCCCTTACTCTTCAGCTATAAGTAAATGAACTATAACAATCCATTAGATTTTAGATATTTCAACTGTTCCATCAATTACATAATGCTCTCATCCGTCAGTTTCTTCGATGCATAGTTAGCTCCTAAGATGAAGACAAGTCCTACAATAGCTTGGAACAAACCTACAGCAGTCGCAAGAGTAACCTGACCGGACTGGAGTCCAATACGGTATACAAATGTGCTGAGCACATCCGAATATTCTCGAACAGCAACGTTACCAATAATGAAGGGACGATCGAAACCGATAGAGATCATGTTACCGACATTGATAATAAGCAAGGTAACAATTGTTGTTTTGATACCAGGCAGAGAGATATGCCAGATTCGGCGCAAACGACTTGCACCATCCACTTCCGCTGCTTCAAACAGTTCCCGATTAATTCCCGTTAAGGACGCTAGATAGAGAATGGTTCCCCAGCCTGCACTTTGCCACACCCCAACAGCCAGGTACGTGAAGAGCCAGTAGTTTTTGTCACTCAGGAACGGCAGCGGATCCAAGCCGAAGCTTATCAGTACGTTGTTAATGAACCCGGATTGTGTGCCGAATACCTGAAGTACGATCCCTCCGATAATAACCCATGAGATAAAGTGTGGGATATACAGCAACGTTTGAGCCATCTTTTTGAACCAAGCCTTCTTCAATTCGAAGAGTAGAATCGCCAATATTAATGGTGCCGGGAATGAAACAATAAGATCTAGAAAGTTCAGCATGATGGTATTGCGGAGAGCATCGAAGAAATCCTGATTTTGGAACACTTCTCGAAATGCTTCTAGTCCAATCCATTCACTACCAGCAATACCCTGAAAGAAGTTAAAGTCTTTAAAAGCGATCTGCACTCCATACATTGGCCCGTATTTAAAAATAATGAAGTAAATCATGGGCAGCAGGAGCAAGGCATACAATTGCCAGTTTCTACGGAGATACGTACCGTTCTTCATCAACTCTTCCCCCCATGTCAGACATGTTCCGGAAAGTCAGTATCTTGTGGGATCACCGCTCTCCGGATCCGTGTCTCTGTCATTCTTCATCTATATCTCAGTCGCAATATGTTCGAATTATTTCATCTCGTTGTAGGCTGCTGTGCGCTCGTCCAGAATAGCCTGACCACCACTTGCCATATAATCCTTCATCATGTTCTCATATGTCGCTTCAAAATCAGCCGGCTTAGCAATGGTCGTTTTTACGATAAACTCCTGGAACTTATCTCTTAGTCCATTGCCATACTTTGCTTCAGCTTCAATAGGTTTAGGGAAACGCACGGGCTGAATCGTATCGGTGTTCGAGATTGCTACTGATTTACGCATATCATCACGATACTTCGACTCCACCTGAACAACATAGGCTTCTTCATTTTTTCTATCGTCTCCAACGTACTTCCCGTTAACGATAATGGCGATGTCACCTGCATTGTAGATACGACCAGAGATTTCTGGTGAAGCATCGTCTTTGATCAACGGTACACCGTCTACAAGCTCATAGTTTTCATTTTCAACACCGAATTGCAGATCGAACAGATTGTTGCCCGAAGCCATCCAATCCAGATATTTCATTGCATTTTCTGCGTTCTGGCTTGATTTTGGGATCATGACGTACATCGCATTGGGTGCGTATGCTGGTTTAGCAAACTTACCTTCTGAGTTTTGGAATGCATCGATCGGTGTCATTACAGCATCAGACTGATTCGTTTGCAGGTTCTTGTAGGTGCCAGAGATATAGATCTCCCCTGCATCTTCAGAGTAAAAACCAACCTTACCGTTCGATACATCTTCCCATAGTTTCTTCTTGTCTTTGTCGAGCCCAAAGTCTTTGCTCATTAATCCTTCGTTATAGAGTGTATTCATATATTGAAGACCTTCTTTGAAACCAGGTAACAGTGTTGGATAATCATTAGAACCGAGTTGTTGCGTTAAGGTGTACTTCTGCTCTTCGGTCAATGGTTCGATGAAAGACCAAAGTAATGGCTCATATTGCGCAGAGGCAATGGACATCCCGAATGGAATCAGGCTCGACCCCATATTGCCTGGATCTTTTTCTTTGAATGCCTTCAACGTTGCATGCAATTCTTCTGCCGTTTGCGGAGCAGGCAAGCCTAACTTGTCTAACCAGTCCTGACGGACATAGGAAGCGTATTTACCCAACACTAGACGTTTGCCTGGAACTGCGAACTGCTGACCATCATATTGACCGTAAGCCAGCGTTTCATCTCCAAGTAACTTCTTCAGATTTGTACCATGCTGATCAATCAGTTCGGTAAGCTCTGTTAGTCCGCCTTGTTGAGCGTAACGATTAAACGTCCCCGAATCATACGTGAATACAATATCAGGAACTTCTGAGCCACTCGCCATCAGAACATTAAGCTTCTGTACTTCTTCAGAGCGTGGAACCGGAACGAATTGAACATCAATATTATTCGGTGTGCCGAACTTCTCTTGAATGAATCGGGTTAGATAACTATCTGAGATGGTGTAACCCGCTGGTGTGTTACCCCGGTCAAATATTTCTACTTTTAACGTTGTTTTATCCCCCGCGCCTGTTCCTCCTGTTGACGATGCGGATTCACTCCCGGACGAACACGCGGATAATAATAGAGTGAAGGCTGTTACCACTGCAAGAACCGAACTAGACTTTTTACCCCAACGTTTTTGTAATAACTTCATCTGACCTTTCCCCTTTCGCACACACTCTGATTAGATTCACAGAAATGACATACCAACTCGGATGTCCACTCCCCGCTTGTTGCACCTGTGAATGTCACTAATTATTACATCGAAACTATGAAAAGCACAATAAACTATTTTCAAATGTAAGCAAACGCTTCCAAATGGTGTTTAAGCAGCGAAAATAAACTGAAATCCTACAACTATACAATTTTCTCGATTTATATGTAATATGTATGTTTATTAAATTAACTTATAATGTTATTAATATGTAATATTTTAAGGCTAATAATATTTATCTTTTCCTATTTGGTTTAGCCTAAATGGATTTATCTCCATACAAAAAGACCACATTTACCGTGGTCTCCATTGTCCAAGATGTACATTGTAAGTACATCTTGGTTTATATTACGTTTAATCTCATATCTGTCCTCGTGAACGGTCATCAACATAGCCTGGAAAGAACTTAGCTTTCGTGTTTACCCTGTTGCTTGCGGTAATCGCCAGGAGTAACCCCTGTAATCCGTTTGAAAACTCTCCCGAACGAAATGGCGTTTGCATATCCCACCTGCTGAGCAATATCTTGAACGGTTGTATCGGACGAGGTCAGCAGTCGGCATGCCTTTTCAACTCGCAACTTCATTAGAAAATCAACAAATTTCATATCAAATTCTTCTTTGAACAGATAACTTGCATACTTGCCAGAGATTTGAAAACGATCACTAAGATGTTTAAGGGACAGATCAGGATCATCAAAATGTTCTTCAATATAGGTTCGCAGCTCATTAATCATCGCTCGATGGCTCTTCGTCTCATGAACAGACACATAGTTCCGATAGAGCTCTTTCAGCCAGCCTAATAAAATCTCTCGGATATGAACTAACGTATCTGCCTGCTGAATCTCGCTGCGCAGTGTATTTAGAACTTCCTCATTAAACTGACCCTGTAATCGTTCAGACCAATCACCAAATTCACGCGATAACATCTGTATTAGAGCCTGAAGCATCATACGAATCTCATTATCCTTGATTTGATCCTCACTAAAGGCAATAAACATTTCGTCCAGTTTTGCCCGCCAGCCATCACCGGTTAACCTGAATTCCCGAACAATGTCAGCCAGCATTTGCAAATACTTGTAGGATTGCAGCTCCGCACGATCTGGCAATTGCTCACTTAACACGATGGCATCTTTCCCCAAGGTCAGTCGATGCTGTAAGCCTGCGTCCGCACTCATATAAGATTGCGTAATCTGCTCCCATCCCGCAACAGTGCGTCCAATCCCGAACGTAAATCGAATGCGGAAATGTTCCGCAATCCACATATGTAGCTGTTTCGCCAGCTCCATTAGCATCTCGCGGTCTAACCCCTCCCTCTCATCCGAGGTAATGACCACTACGAGTCTACGATTGCCAAACCATTCGGCCCACGCACCTAAATTGGGCTCGTTGTGTACAAGCTCCTCCACAACATTCATGATGGCGAGCTTCAATATACTCTGATTCGATGACAGATCCTCACTATTCATCTCAGCAATCAATACAGCAACACTTGCAGGTTCCATGAAACGTTCATCAAGTGGCCCCAGGTGACGCAGTCTTTGGCGAAATGAATCCATTCGTTCGCCTTCCATCAGATCGACGAGTAGCTGCCTACGGTGAATGAGCAGGTTCTCATGGTGCTGCTTCTCATAATCCACCGTCTGCGCGATAAGATGTTCCAACGCCCGATCAATGAGAGCCAATTCATCCTTAACCGAAGCTGTTGCTTCATCTTCTTCTGCGCGTGGTTGCAACGCCTGAATTCGGTTCATCATCAACTGAATGGGTTTATAATTCCGGCGAGTAATATAGATAATCCCAGCGATAGCGCCAACTATAGTAAGCACTCCGATGCCAATCCACACATAAGAGATTAAAGATACCCAAGCATACAATTGTCCGGATTGAATACCACTCTCAAAGACTAAGCCAAGATTGTTAGCAGACACCCGATTCAGAACTTCACCGACAGAGCCATCTGTTGCATGTGTCTTATAAATGATACGGTCACTGGGATCTTTTATTTGAATAAAAGATAATTGTTCATTCGTCATGGCTTCAATCTGACGCTCTACCGCATACATTTTCACTGAAATAACGAGTAAGCCTTCACCACCCCACGGCAGAGGTAACCACTTATTCATGCTTATGACCTCGGTTGGGGTATCAAATGAACGTTCTTTATAATCTCGGGGCAGATTCCAATTCAGATTTTGGCGACTGTTCAACGATTGCTTGATATATTCACGATCTTCGAAGTCCTCCACACGAACCAAACCTCTTGAGGTCAAAATCTGAGAATCAGACGTGCGATACAGGTAAATGGATTGGATCATATCCTGTTGATCCGTCATTTGGGCTAGTCCACTTGCAGCATCGTAAATAAATTGTGTTGATTGTTGCCCTTGACCCGCTTCTAGAAAGCGACTATATAGCTTATTCGAGCCGATGTCTTCAAGTAAACGAAGTTCGATATCCCCCAGTTGGCGTTCCAATGTATCCACAATATAACGGGTTGAGATCAGATCAGCTTTTTTGGTTTCGTTGCGTGAGAGTTCATTCACGATCAGGAAGGAGAGAAAAATTAAGACGGAGATTGTCAGCAAAAAAATAGGAAAATACGAATATAACAATTTAGAATACCAGTTCCGCTTCAAATGTATTTTCAAAAGCATCCTCTCCTTCCACTTCATGCTGTAATTACAAAATTAGAACATGCTTCTGACCGCTGGTTTGGCTCCATTGTTGAGCTCTCTTCCTCTACATCAGTTCAACGATTGTTGATTCCTAGCCTGTCTACTAACGAAAAACAAAATAAATGCTCCCAGCGCAGCGCTGATTGTACAAGCCAAATACATAAGTGAAGGCCCACCTGAATCTAATAAATAACCATTTAACATGTTGCCTACAATGCCACCAAGTCCTGCGAATACCATATTAAATAGGCTCTGACCTGTCGCTTGCATTTCCCGTCCTGTAACGGAAGCTACATATTCAACGGCTGCAATATAAAAGAACCCAAAAGATAACCCATGTAATACTTGAATCCCGATCATTACTTCGGGAGTTGGCCAGAGCCATTGTATTCCCCAACGAAGCATATACGCGCCTGCAGCTAATAACATGGTTCGTTCATGTCCCCATTTGCGGAGAATAAATGCAGCAACGAGCATCGATGGCACATTCGTTATGGAGGCTAGAAGCAGTGCTGTGCCTGTCATAGCAACAGATCCACCTGCCATTTGAAATGAAATTACAAAAAAGGAGTTAAACGCCGTTAGCGTTTGATTCACTAGGAAACAGCCGATTAAAAATAGAAGGAATGTTCGGTTACGCAACAATCTTGCTAATCCTACGGAGAAGGTCACCGAGGAAGAAGAAATACTGGTTTGCCGGGGAAGTGTGCTGG
Organism: Paenibacillus sp. Root52; assembly: GCF_001426865.1. Taxonomy (GTDB): domain Bacteria; phylum Bacillota; class Bacilli; order Paenibacillales; family Paenibacillaceae; genus Paenibacillus. The sequence goes on from NZ_LMFO01000001.1 coordinate 1,177,716, forward strand.
CCAGAATGGCGCTTAGCACATTAAATACTAGAAAGGGCAGCCATAACATATGAATGGAGAATTGGGAAAGATAGATCCCGGCTGCAAATCCTCCAAGCCCTGTTCCTAAACTTCCAAACAATCGAATCATACCATAGGAAGTATTGGCTGCTTTAGCTGCGGTAACTGCATAAGAGTCAGCAACAGGGATCTGAGTCACTTGAAATATAGTGCATAAAGTATAAATCAATATTAATATAATGTACACTTCAATATTGTAGAAGTACGCTAACAATGCAGGAACTAGCAAACTTAGTACTAATACAAAGCGAGTTTTTTTAAACTTATCTACCATAATCCCCCATATCGGTTGAAGGATTATGGATATAAGTGTGCCAAACGCCATAATAAATCCGGTCTCTTTACTAGAGAAGCCTTGTGCAACCAAAATCGGATTAATATAGGGATTGAATATCCCTCCAGCAAGTCCCATAAACAAATATAGACCCTGCAGTTTCATTAATACATGCCTTGCTTCGTTGGAATCGGCTTTTTCTATCTCTCTGTATGCCTTCATATGTCTTCTCATCCGGATCTCCATCCTTTAATCCTGTAATGGCATCTCTTTCTATATAAGTTGTATATAAGTTCAATCTAAGAACGTTTATCTGACCACTCTGATGACAGAATAACATTCCGATCGCCTTTTAATGGATTCATTGCTATCGTTGTTGCAGTCTCAGACGGATCGCTGCCATTGCACCAATGGCTCCTGCCATATTGCCAAGTTCAGCGACAACGACTTTTGTAGCCAGCGTGGTATATCGACTTAGGCGGCTGCGAACCTCGTTTAAGTAATAATCAGGATTCGAAGCGGCTACTCCTCCGCCTACAACAATAATGGATGGATTAAGTAATGCGACGATATTAGCCAACCCTCTCGCCATATATTGCAATGGTAGCGTTAAAATCTCAAGAGCAGCAGCATCCCCCGCTTCAGCAGCTTTGAACACATGCCGAGCCTCAATCTGGCTTATGTCTCCATCAGCGAGGCTATGAAGTATCGAATGTGCATTGCCAGGTCCATCTGTAAAATAACGCCTCGCGTGTTGCGTAATGCCTGTGCCTGACGTGTTCAGTTCAAACGCACCAAATGTATCTGGAGATGCCTTGTATCGATGATCAATGCCCTCGTCTCCAACTATAAAATGCCCGATCTCTCCTGCTGCTCCGTCTTGTCCACTATATAATTGTCCGTTAAGGATAAGCGCCGAACCGATTCCTGTCCCCACCGTTACCATCACACAATGTCGATGACTCTGTGCTGCTCCACGATCGAATTCTCCCATGGCTGCCATATTTACATCGTTATCGAGATAAATATCTCCATTAAAATATGCTGCAATCACAGGTCTGATATCTTCCTCTGCCCATTGGAACGCTGGCGCACTGCGAAGAATCCCTTCATCATTGAGGATAACTCCTGGAAAGCCCATCCCTATTCCAGCTACCAATCCTATTTCAATTCCACTATCACTGCAGAATTTTGATACTTCATCAAATAACCACTTGAAAAACACGCTCGGTTGCTCGGTTGCACAGGTTGGAATCTTACGCTCCAATACTTCACTGCCTGGTTTCTCCGATGACAATAACATCAATGTTTTGGTACCACCGATATCAATTCCTATGATCCAACGATCTAATGCATTCGTTTGATCAAGAGAACGTACTGGATCTGTTGCCTGAAGAGGTTCTTCAAGTCTGTTCTCTTGGGTATTACCGTCTAAAATGTTCATACTCTGTCGCCCACCTCTCACCCTTGTTGTCAGTCCATCATTCGTCTGTCTCTTGTTGGAGCTTCAGCATCGTTTGCTGCAGAGCAATATGCACTGCTCCAGTCACAACTGCCCTTTCACCAAGCTTGGAGCAGATTAGTTCAGGTTGAACAGGAAATTGTTCGTTAATCATCTCTTTCAGGTAAGGCAGCAACACATCTCCATTACCTCCGATCCCTCCACCAAGTACAATTAAATGTGGTGCAAGAAACACGCTGATATTTCGCAATGCTAATGCCAGCATCCGACAGTACTTTTTGATAACCTCCATTGCATAGCTGTTACCCAGACGAGCTGCCTCAAACAAATTCTCAGGAGTCAGTTGACTACGTAGCTCTATGATCCTTGGGTCGTTATGCTGAAGCTGAGCTTCATCCAGTAGATTGGCGGCCATATTTATCAAACCGCCAGCAGACAGAACGTCCTCTAATCTTCGCCCCTCTTGCATCATCTCGGCTACTTCTCCAGTTAGCCCTCTCATGCCACGCAGTAATTGACCATTCACCATAATACCCGCACCAGTGCCCACGCCAAGAGAAATAAATACAAACAGTTCTGAATCGGATGCTGCACCATCCCTGTATTCCCCTAACGCAGCCAGATTGACGTCATTATCCAAGATCACTTCACAGGGAAAAGCGGCGGATAGGGATTCCAGGGACAACGCTTGTTCTTGCCCAGCTAGAGGGTCTACAATTCGACTGATCTCTCCGGAGCCAGGCAGGACAACACCAGGAATACCAAACCCTATACACTGAATCTCATTCCAGTTCAGATGATTGTGCTGTAATAGTTCATCCATATGCTTCCGAACAGTCTGGAGTAATTGTTCCCCTTGCCCAAGCTCTGACTGCTGAATAGACATCGGATAGGTTTGGTAATCTAAGATTTCTCCATTCAGATTAGATAGAGCTATGCGAATTCGGGTAGCTCCGATATCAACCCCGCAGATATAATAGGCTAATTCATTGAAACGAATGAGCGTGGCTTTGCGTCCTTGGGCATTATCTGCTCTTCCCGTTTCCAACACGAGATTCCGTGCAATTAGATGCTCAACTGCCGACGATACCGTAGGTTTGCTCAGTCCGGTCTGCCGGCTGATATCCGCTCTAGACAACATCCCATGAGCAATCAGTGCATCAAGTATTAAATTCTCGTTCAGATTGCGTATGTATTGCGGTGTACCAGCCACCTGAATCACCTCCTTATCATAGTTAGTTAAGTTTATTAACTAATTGTATTCAATATAGCATCGTGATTGGGGTGTGTACAGCGTTTTGTTAGGTATTTAGATAGGGATTTTATACTATTTATTTCACCTTATATATAGAAAAAGCTGTAGTGTATAGACACCACAGCTCTCACTTATTTTCATTTTAATTCATTACGATTTGGACAACTCAATAAATCCTTCTCCAAATACGTCACGTACATCATGAATCGTAATAAAAGCAATTTCGTCCTCTGCGCGTACAATTTTCTTCAACATGGATACCTCTTGTTTACTAATAACAATATAGAGGATTTCTTTTGGGTTTTTCGTATAATAACCATGACCGGACAAGACAGTAACCCCGCGATCCATCTTCTCAATCACTTGCTTGGCAATCGCATCCTGTTTGGTCGAAATAATCGTGACTGCTTTTTTTGGATTCAAACCTTCAATAATGAACTCCATCGTTTTGGTACCTACAAAGAGCATCACGATCGTGCACATCAATCCTTGTGGTCCTATAATGAAGAAAGACGAGAACGCTACAATCAGATCGAAGAACAATAACCCATAACTAATATTCCAGTCTAAGTACTTATTAGCCAGACGAGCCAATATTACAGTACCGGCTGTAGTTCCCCCTACTCTTACAATCAATCCAATCCCTAGACCGGCAAATAATCCGCCAAAGATCGTATTAATCCAGAGTTCATGCGAATCAATCGTCCAGCTCTCAGTTAAATGTAGAAATAACGAGTTAAATACGACGGCAACAATCGTATAAATCGTCGTTGTTCTATCCAGAAATTTATAACCTACAATCAATAATATCCCATTGAGCAGCAAGTTCATTAATCCAGGCGACCACTCAAACAGATAATACAAAATAATAGTAATCCCTGTTACACCACCCTCAGCCAGATCATTCGGGATGACAAACAGGTTAACAGCCAGCGCAAATAGAAATGCACCCGCCATAATAAATAAAATATCCGTTATTCTTTTTTTCATCATGCATTCCATCCAATCCATCAAAAATTCAACCTATATTTCCAATCTCATAAGTTGTCATGATTTACTCCAAAGTTGATTCTACCATGTCACCGCCAAAATTTGTATACAAAATACAAACTGTTGCACAAATTGTACAAAGGATTTTAATAATATGTTTAGCTAACCACCATATACCGCATTAAACATCCTATCTGTATATGATAAATGTCATGGTCGATCCTTGATATTTATCATTATGAAGCATGACATTTATGACTTACCATCACAAGCTGATTCTCTTACAATAATAAAAACGCTTCCCATACAGAATGTAACGGGAAACGAGAATTGCAACTTAAAGCCCGAGTTCATGATCGTTAAGTTGTAATGATTGAAGGAGGACATTCGCTAATGAGCAAAACGAAAGAAATGGCATTAAAAAAAGAAGTCACCCCTTATGAAAAAAACAATCTCAAATTAAGTATCCAACAAATGATTAATACTTTGATCCCATTATTCTTGCTATGGGCTGCAGCATATTATAGCTTATCCATATCCTACTGGCTGACAATACCGATCGCTCTCGTAGCCTCGGGGTTTGTACTAAGAACGTTTATTATTTTCCATGACTGCTGCCATGGTTCATTCTTCAAGAGCAAACGTGCAAATGACATTTTGGGAACCATTACTGGTGTAGTAACCCTGACACCTTATCTGCAATGGAAAAACGAGCACTCTATTCATCACGCTACCAGCAGTAATCTGGATAAACGCGGTGTAGGTGATATATGGATTATGACCGTGGAGGAATACCAAGCTGCTTCTCCTTGGGCTCGCTTTTTCTATCGTGTTTATCGCAATCCACTTGTGATGTTTGGCATTGGTCCCTTCTATGTGTTCCTCGTTGCTTACCGTTTTAATCGTAAGGCAGCAAGGCGCAAAGAACGCATCAATACACACCTTACAACTGTACTGATCATTGGTCTTTATGCATTCATGTGTTGGCTGATTGGCTGGCAGGCTTTTGTCTTGGTGCAGACACCTGTTTTCTTCTTCTCTGGTTTCTTCGGCATCTGGTTGTTCTACGTGCAACATCAGTTTGAAGAAACTTACTTCGAGCATGAAGATGAGTGGAGTTATGTCAAAGCTGCTGTGGAAGGAAGCTCGTACTACAAGCTACCCAAACTGCTGCAATGGATCAGTGGTAACATCGGTTTCCACCATGTGCATCATCTTAGTCCTCGTGTACCGAACTATTATCTGGAAGAGGCGCATAATTCAACACCACCTTTGCAAAAAGCAACGACAATCACTTTACGTTCAAGTCTAGCTGCTTTGCGATTCCGCCTGTGGGACGAAGAATCTAAGCAATTTATTAGTTTCAAACAGATCAAGAGTCTTCCCCGCAAGCCTTATGCTCAACCAACGATTCGTGTAAGTAACCAAGCGGGTCTGACAGAGAAGCCTTAACTCTGTCGGATTCGTTTTCTTGTATTCAGGCTAAAGTCGTGCTACAGTCAGGCTAAGTTTGAGTACACTATAGACGCTGTTCAAAAATCAGTGTGTTTGAGCAATGCCTTATAGTTCCAAGGAGGAGAATTTCCATTCAGAAGTGGTCGCAACTTTTTTATAAAAACACGGGATTAAACCCCTATGTATGGCTTGTTTTCTTCATTCTGCCGTTCTATTATATCTCCCAATATTCTAAATTGTGGACTTTAGTTACAGGTATTGTCATCATCCTGGTGTTCTTTGTGTGTTATCTGCTCGCCTTCATCACCAAGGGCTGGCAGGTCTACATGTGGATCGGACTTTTAATTGCCATTTCCATTACGATGACTATCGCCTATGACTATGCTTATTTCTCTTTGTTTCTTGCTTTCTTTATTGGAAATATTAAAAATAAAGCAGGATTCATTACACTATATTCGGTGAATCTAGGAACCAGTTTTCTGACGATTAATTACGGCTTTATCAATCAAAGCTCATTGCTGCTTAGTCAATTTCCGTTTGTCTTCATCTGTCTCATGGCCTCTATCCTACTTCCGGTAAGTACGTATAACAAAAATAAACGTGAACAATTGGAAGGCCAATTGGAAAATGCCAATAAACGTTTAGATGATCTAGTCAAAATGGAAGAACGCCAACGGATCGCACGTGATCTACATGATACCCTTGGACAAAAGCTCTCCTTAATCGGTCTCAAAACCGATTTGGCGAAACGTCTGCTTCGTCTGAATCCAGATCAAGCTGAAATTGAATTGAATGATCTGAGGCAGACGGCAAGCACAGCCCTCAAGGAAGTGCGTGAGATGGTTACAACGATGCGCGGCACTCAGTTGGTTGACGAATTATTCCGAGCCGAACAAATTCTCAAGGCGGCCTCCATTGAATTTGTATTGGAAGGCAATCCTAAATTGCAGGATACCTCTCAGCTTAATGAAAATGTGCTGGGTATGTGTCTGAAGGAAGCTGTTACGAATGTGGTTAAGCATAGTCAGGCAACGGAATGCACCATCCGTCTTCAAGAGACCCCTTCAGCCAACATTCTGACAGTTCAGGATAATGGCGTAGGTATAGAACGAACACGTAAACAGGATCGGCGCGGTACTGGCATATTAGGCATGAAAGAACGTTTGGAATTCGTCAATGGCTGTCTGGATGTTCAATCTGGAGAGGACATGGAAGGAACGCGCATTGCCATCCAAGTACCGAAACTGGTTCGCAAACCGATAAAGGAGGCAGAACAATGATCCGAATCGTAATCGCCGAAGATCAGCGTATGATGTTAGGCGCCTTATCTTCCCTGCTCAATCTGGAGGAGGATATGGAGGTTGTCGGACAAGCGGGCAATGGTCAAGAAGCCCTTGGTCTTGTTCAAGAGCTGAAACCGGATATCTGTCTGATGGATATCGAAATGCCTGTCAAAAGCGGTCTGGAGGCCGCTGAAGAAATGAAAGGTATGAACTGCAAAGTTATTATTCTGACTACGTTTGCGCGAACCGGCTACTTTGAACGTGCTTTGAAAGGCGGCGTCCGTGGTTATCTACTGAAAGATAGTCCAATTGAGGAGCTGGCTGAAGCGATCCGCCAAGTTATGAACGGACGACGTATCTTTGCACCGGATTTGGTCGACGAGGCATATGTGGAAGAGAATCCTCTCACCGAACGTGAGCACGCTGTACTCGGTCTAATGGCAGATGGGAAGAATACCAAGGAAATTGCAGGTCATTTATTTATAACAACAGGAACGGTACGCAACTATATTTCCATTATTCTCAACAAACTGAATGCAAGCAACCGCATTGAAGCCATCACTCGATCCAAGGAAAAGGGCTGGTTCAAATGAAAGAACCGCTTCAACCCATTAAGAACAAAATAAAAGCTTGGTCAGGAAATGGGGTCAGTCCCCTAATTCCTGCCAAGCTTTTTTTATCGGATCTTCTGATTACAAGCATTCTTACCCATGCCTTTTAGGATACCAGAGTAATGATCTTATTTCACAGATGCCACAATACCTAGCGCTTCATTGGGTACCAATGAAGTCTTCAATTGGTGAATTTGCTGACCATTCTGCCATGAAATAACAACATTCACCGATTTACCGCCACTCGGATAATTCACGCTAACGAATCCCTTGTCTTTCGGTGCTGGTAAGGTATGTGACTCCAGATATTCCACCATCTTCTTCGCGATGCCAGGATTGTTCATATTATCCTCTGATACAGAGCGGATCTGTAGTGTCCATCTACCTTCCATCCACGTCAGGTACTGGCTGCCAGCTGCACCTTCGACCATGCCCTTAATGCCGTGACCAAGATCAACCATCATCTCCTGTGGGATGTTGTTCAGATCCGTTTCAGGGAAAATCCCTGTGGAATCTGGATCCTTGTAAGTCTTGACTTCGTAGGATGCCAACGGTGTTAGACCACTACTGGAGGAAAGCGATGAATCATTAACGGGTAGAGCCTTATCCGTAGCATAAAAGTTAACTTGAAAATCAGTAGCCGTATTAGTCTCAACATATGCGCCTAAGTGTTTTCCTTTTTCTAAGTTGAATGCCGTTGGCACTACTACATTTTTCATTTTCGCTTGAGAACGTACTTCCTTCACTACATCACTAATATTGGCTTCATGCTGTGTAGTCCCTGTATTTTCAGTCTTCGTTCCTGATGTTCCTGCATCAGAAGTCGTAGTGGTATTTCCATTAGACGTGTCTGTGTTACTCGTTGCTCCCCCTGCATTTCCTTGACTAACGGCGGAGTCCATACTGTTGTTTCCTGAGCCGACTTGCTCCCCAGTCGTTGCCGAAGGTGTCTGCTCTGCTGCTGATGTATTAGTGTCTTGACCGCCACATCCAGCAAGCGCAAGGAGAACTGCTGTCGTAACAGGAATAATGACCCAGCGTTTTTGTTTTCTCATGTTGTGTTCCTCCTCGATCCGTTCTTGAATGTCATTACTTCATCGTTAGTATGTCTTATCGTTTGTCGTTCCAGAAGTTCACCGGTTGCACACTCTTGTTCAACACTTCGAATTGGTACCCCTCGGATTTGAGGGTTTGCAACACTTTCGGTAACACCTTCAAAGTCGCCTCCTGGTCGTGCATCAGCACAATTGGAGTTGTTCCACTCTTTTGCACCGTATGAATCTGCTTCATTACACTGTTGTATACTCTCTGATGGTCTTTCTTGTATTTCCAATCCTCAGAGTCTACATTCCAATCCCACATATGAAATCCACCCTGTGCAAGCATTACGTTCCGATATGGAGCTTTCATATATGGCTTACTACCATATGGTGTACGAACCAAACTTGTTTTGACACCAGCCACCTTATTCAAACTGACGTTGGCTTGTTGCATTTCTTTCAGGGCAGTATAAGGAGTTTTGTAAAATTTACCCGGAACATGTGTTACGCCATGAAGACCTAAGCCATGCCCGTCAGCAACGATACGCTTCGTCGCTTTTGGATAGGTTTCCATGTGAGGGCCGAGCATGAAGAACGTTGCTTTTGCATGATATTGATCGAGAATATCTAAAAGCTGACCCGTATGTGCTGTTGGTCCATCGTCGAATGTCAGATATATGATTTTGCTTTTAGCCTTAGCTCCGTTATCTTTCGAAGAAGCTTTGGCAGAAACCGACTGTGGTAGAAGTAATGGAATAATAAGTAGAATAGCAAGTGCGGTGATCCATGATCTGCGGATATGTAACATAAATTAAAGTCTCCCTTGTGTCTTGTATTTCCCCGGGTGTCGAAATTTCTCTCACTGCATCCCTTGGCGATTAACACCAATTCTATCAAGAAAGATGCCTATCAATCTCGCTTTAAATGCTACGTTCGAGTTACACTTTTGTCAGATTAACCGAAAAAATAAAACGAAAATGATAGATTTGAGTTGAATAATGCCCTGAAGGATAAATAAATAATTACATAATATTCTATTAACCTAATTTGACCCATTTGATAGACTCAGTAAAATTAAATCAGTATACAACGCAAAGAAGCCTGCATAGCGCAGGCCTCTTGTATGTAAATCTATGTTCGCTCAAGCTCAGACGGATTCATATCATTCTCACATCACTTGAGCCGAATGTATCGAACCATTCACTCTGCTGGAGCTGTAAATGAACGTTTAGCAAATTCAGCATCTAGCATATAGAATGCATTACTGTCTTTCTCGATACGACGAAGCTTTTGAATGATATTGTCAAACAACGCCTCTTCTTCCACCTGCTCATCAATGAACCATTTCAGGAAATACATTGTTGCATGTTCACGCTCGTTCAATGCAATGTCCGCCAAATTGTAGAACTTTTTCGTATTTTGTTGTTCATGGGCATAACCATGCTCGAACACATCCAACATGGAAGAATACTCATTCTTCGGTTCAGGCAATGCCGCAAGTGTTGCACGTTGTCCACGGTCATTCAAGAATTTGTAGATTTTCATACCGTGAAAACGTTCCTCTTCTGCTTGTACAATGAAGAAGTTAGCAAAACCGTCAAGACTTTTGCTGGAACAGTATGCAGCCATTGCAAGATATACATGAGCTGAATAAAACTCAAAATTCATCTGTTCATTCAGCGCTTCTGTCAGTTCTTTACTCATTGTGAATACACCTCTTACTTTCTCTCGGGATGTTCCTATCTTACCATATTGTGCATAGGACTAACATTGTTTTTCTACAAAATTCGTCAATGACTAGACGCTGGTTTCTCCTATATAATGTCATAGTTACATGTTCACTATTCCCACCTAGAAAGCAGGTACATCTCTCTTATGCAATCACCAACCGAGCTCAAAAAAACCATTGGTATGCCACAAGCTGTAGCGCTGTATGTTAGTGCCGTACTCGGTTCGGGTGTCTTAATTGTCCCTGGCCTTGCTGCTGAGCTAGCTGGACCGGCTTCGCTATTAGCCTGGGGAGGGATGGTTCTGCTTATCCTTCCACTCGCTTTGTCCATGGGTCTTCTCTCCGCCCGTTATCCGAATGCAGGTGGTGTGTCCCATTTCGTTACACTTGCTTTTGGCTCACGGGCAGGAACGATGATCGGCTGGTTTTTCCTCATGTCCGTGCCCATCGGTGCTCCGGTCGCTTCACTAACCGGTGCAGGCTATATGACGGCTGCTCTTGGACTGGGTGAAGGTGCTCGTATCGCCATTGCCGCCATGATGTTAACGGTAGGGCTCCTCATTAATATCGTCGGTATGCAGCTCGCGGGCAAAGTTCAAATCGGCGTTGTCATCGCAATTGTTGCTGTGCTTATCATGACCTTTATCCTCGCTGTGCCTCATTTGAATTCCAATCATTTTAAACCCTTTGTGCCCCAGGGGTGGATAAGTGTAGGACAAGCAGGAGCCATACTATTCTGGTGTTTCAACGGCTGGGAGGCTGTATCTCATCTCTCTGAGGAGTTTACCGATCCCCGAAAGGCCGCGATCAAAGGTGTGACCATTGCCGCCATTGTTGTCGGCATACTCTATTTCCTAACGGCTCTTGCCACAGTAGGTACTCAGAGTTATCTGCATGGGGGAGCAGACGTTTCTCTTGTGTGGATTATTAGTCAAGCGCTTGGCTCTTGGGGGAGCTTAATTGCAGGTTTAACGGGAGTATTTATCTGCACAGCTACGGTCATCGCTTATACCGGTGCTGCTTCCCGCGTGGCATTTGCACTAGCGAGACAAGGCGCTGCACCGCAATGGTTAACTCGTCTATCCGGTCGTTTCCATACGCCAATTGCGGCACTCGGTTTTCTGGCCATCTGTTTTATCCTCGTTCTCGGCATTTATGGATCGGGACTGGTTTCCTTAACCACACTGATCCAGCTTCCGAACGCAACCTTTATCCTAACCTATCTAGGAGGTTGCGCTGCAGGGATTCGATTACTTAGAGGCAATCGTACTGGAGTCGTCATAAGTTGGGTCTCTTTCATCGCTACAGCGATCATTTTTCCTTTTGCAGGCTGGGCGGTATTATATCCGGTAGTTATCATCATTCTTTATGGGCTACTTAGTCGTAATCGAAAGGCAATCCAATGAACCCAGTATACAAAAAAGCTCTGCCTCGGCGGCAGAGCTTACTTCATTCCATTATGCAATTATACCAAGAACGCTTTGGAGATGATAACCAACAGGATGAACAGAACCAAAATGGCACCTACAGAAGTGAAACCTCCGTATCCGTAGCCTCTAGTGTCTCCACCTAATACTTCGCTCATTGACCGTACCTCCTCTGCAACAGGTATGGGTTATCTTATGCAGGATGGAGGATTTTGACAAGGCGAATATCCCTAATTTTAAATGTTGGGCTATTTTACATAAACCTGGGTGAATCTACACGCATAATATCCAAGAAAGGAACCTTAGCCATAAACTCCTCATCGGTATGCTCTACATGCACCAGCCTTGTACGTGAATCAAGCTTGACAATAACGCCTCGAACCTGCTCTGCCTTCCCCCATACCGTCAACAATACCTCTGAACGCTCATGGTAGGCTTCGACCAGTTGATTGCCCAGCTCCTCAAGTTCAAACTCATCCCGCGTGGGTCTCTTTGCAACCTTTGCTTTTGCCAAAATACGACCTCCTCTACAACTAATCCGGTATCCCGATCCGCAGGGTGATTACTGCAGGCATATTCAATTAGTATACCATTCATTTACGCTCGTGTAATGTTTTGGCGAAGATTCGAAGGTCACAAATGTTGAACAAGTTCTGGAAGCAACCAACTTACTTAAGATGACTCAACTATGGTTTGAAAACCTCGTTGGTGCTATTCGTCTGTTTCTTCCACTAAAATCGTATATTCATTGGAAAAAGACTGCCCTATTCTGCGCTGTCCTCTCCATTCATAAGAATAATTCGCCGTTAGCGAACCTTGCTGCTTCGTTATATCTCCATCAGAGGTGATTTGAACAACATACGAGAGCTCTTTCTCCTTACCTGGCTCCAAATCTCCTAAATGTAGATTTCGTGGTGTGGAATATTCGGAAATATTTAATTGTAGCTCTCCCTGGGCGCGCCCAACCCACCTAGCTCCCGGCGGCAATATATCCGTTAATTGTACGCGCGCAGGCCAAGTGCCAATATTGGTAACTCGAACATGGAAGACGACCTCCCCACCTGCTTCAACAAGTGTCGGAGACACCTCCACATAGACTGTAATTATGGGAACCTTTAATTGAATGGATGCATCATTCGACATCACTATCCGCTGTACATTTCGCGAATCAGGCAATCGAAACGTATAGAGCAGACGAGCCTGATTAACAATCTCAAACTGCTGAGGATTCACTTGATCTATTCCCATAAGTTGTGCCTCGAACTGAATATGCATGGTAGAGCGCGCAGTCAGCGTTCCTAGATTGAATCCTTGAGTCGGATTGGCACCGGGTCGTTTGACTCCGTTCCAACCAAGACTGCCTTCAACAAATCTCACTCCCTTGGGTAGTACATCCAGCATGGTCGCATCTACTGCGTAACGACTCTCGTTTGCAACCGTAATGTCATAACATACGATCTCCTCCACCGTCGCGAGCTCTGGAGTCACCGTTTTGCTGATGGAAATTCGAGGCTGAATGACCTCAAGTGTAACTGCATTGGAGGAGACCGTCTCTCGCTGACCCGATGAAAGGTAACTTAGATTCGCCTGACTTGTAATCCCTTCTGTGTCCAGTACAGCTATCACTTGGGCGCGGTATTGAATCTGTATCGAACGTTCTGGTAACACATCCCCAATCAAGATTCCCGAATCTGGTGTCATCTGAGGAACGAACATGTCATTCACAACAACACTTCCAGGAATAAATTGAATCCCTGAAGGTAATACGACTGTTACTTGAGCATCTGTCGCGGTTACGAATCCAGGATTACGTACAATGATGTTATACGTTACGATGTCGCCTGGAAAAGTCTGAACACGGTCTGCTTGCAGAGCAATCTCAAGACGCGGGGAGACGAGACTGACCTCCACCGTGTTCGACCTCTCCTCCCCCCTGTACGCTCTCCCCTCCGATGTTACAAACTCATAACGAACAAGTGCCTGGTTCAGTAACTTCAAACTTTCGGGTAAACGAATAATCATCACTTGAAAATGGAACCGCAGCCTCGCTCCAGGTGCTATCTCGCTCGGTGGCAAGCCTTGTTCTGGCGATGAACCAGGCAAAGGAATTCCATCACGAAGCACGCTATTGGGCAATAAAGCAGTCTCAGCCGATAGCTGATCTGTGACATATACGGTAGCCGTGCGATTGCCAGAGTTGACGATTTCAATTAGATAGATCAAGGACTGACCCAATGTAGCTACCTTGGAACTGCATTGCTTATGAACTTCCAGTCTCGGCCCAACCCACGGTGTAACGACCGTATTCGAATAAGCGACCTGCTCCTGTTCTGCTGTACCTGAATTGAATCGAACCAATGATTGATTCTGCAGCCAATGCGACCACGAATCGGAAGTCGAACTCATATCACCACAACCTCAACCCTAAATGTAATCGTTACTGAAGCGCCTGCGGCAATAGATCCCAGCGTAATACCGTTATTCGGATTGGCAGTTGGACGCGCTGCTCCATCCACGGTTACGCTACCTGGCACAAAAACACTGCCTGTTGGCACGGGATCGACCATAACAACATTATTGACGGTCTCAATACCACTGTTGGTTACAACAATTGTATACGTGATGACATCCCCCACTACTGCATCTATAGCACTTGTACTCTTGACAACGACCACATTCGGCGCAGACACAGGGATGACAAGAACATTGGAAACCACGCTTCCTGACAATTGGCGACCATCTGGCGGGCTGAACGTAAAGTCAGCGACAGCTTGGTTAACAAGTTGCTGATTCTGTGGTAATGAATCCACCGTTACGCCAAGGGTAACCGTTACATTTACAGAGGCACCTGGAGACAACGTACCGACGACAATACCTGTATCCGGATTAGCCCCAGGTTGTGGCACACCGTCGATCAGCACACTATTCGGAAGCAGTACTGTTCCATCCGGGATCGAATCCGTCAACGTTAATTGAACAGCGAGATTACCTGTATTGGTTAAGGAGAAAGAATAAATAATGGTGTCACCAATGGTGGCATTCGAAGTACTGGCTGTTTTGGTTACAGCAATAATTGGTTGATAAATCGGCGTAACCACTGTATTGGAATACGAAGCACCAGAGAAGACCCCAGATGTGAAGCTTACATAGGACTGGCTGCTCACTTGAGGCGGGGAAGGTAACGTATTGACTCGTACCGCATAAGACACTGATGCAGAAGCCCCTGGCGCAAGTGTGCCTATAGCTATACCTAAGGCAGGGTTTGCCGATGCCCTAACGACGCCGTCCACTAACACACTGCCTGTAACAAAGGTAACGGATGGACTGATGGGGTCTGTCAGTAACACATTGTTGACCGGATCTATACCATTGTTCGTGACGACCATCTCATACACAATGGTATCTCCTACAACAGCGTCAGTCGCAGTAGTTGTTTTGACGACCGTAACATCAGGAGCCGATACCTGTATAGCAAGTGTGTTAGACGTCAAACTTCCTCCAAGCGTCCTACCATCAGGTAGCGTATACGAAAACGTTGCGGAAGCTTGGTTAACAATTGACTGGCTGAGCGGCAATGTTACGATTACAACCGAAAACATGACCATCGTTGTCGTAGAGACGACGCCCAGAGGAATGCCTGAAGCAGGATCAGCACCAGGTGCGCTTGCTCCATTAATGATCACACTGTTAGGAACCAATTCGGTGCCAGCAGGAATCGTATCCGTAAGCGTCACTGCTGCCCCATAGTTTCCGGCATTAGAGATGGCAATGCTGTACACGACCGTATCCCCAACGGTTGCAAGAGCCTGATCACCTGTTTTGACCGCAGTCAAAATTGGCTGATATACCGGTGTCGTTACCGTATTTGAGAAGGTTGTTGCAGAGAAAGCTCCCGAAGTGAAGCTGACCGTGGATTGATTGTTGAGTACCGCGCTTGCTGGAAGAGCCGTCACTCTTATACTAAATACAACAGTTACCGTTGCTCCTGGTGCAATAGAACCTAATGTAAGTCCCGTTGATGGATTAGCTCCGGGACGCAATACTCCGTCTACATAAACACTATCTGCCACCAGTACTGTACTGGCTGGGATCGCATCCGTAAATATGACATTGCTGACACTGGCAATTCCGTTATTTGTGACAGCGATGCTATAGGTCACAACATCTCCAACGGAGACTGCCGTAGACGTTGTTGATTTAACAACAGCAATATCTGGGGCAGACACAGGAATCGTAACGACATTGGATTGAATAGAACCCGTAATATTTCTTCCATCTGGAAGTGTAAAAGCAAGCGCTACAGTGGCCTGATTAACCAATTGCTGCGGCGTTGGCAGACTATCAACGACAACCGAGTACGTAATCGTTGTTGTTGCTCCAGCAGCCACATTCCCTGCCGGAATACCTGTTGCAGGATTCGCTGCGGGTAGTGGCTGACCATTCACAATTACACTGTTGGGAACAAAGATCGTACCTGCTGGCAATGCTGCAGACAAGTTAATCTGAGCACCGTAATTCCCCTGATTGCTTACGGTTACCGTATAACTAACCGTGTCTCCTACCGTTGCATTCTGTGTATTTGCAGTCAAGACGGCAGATAGAATGGGCTGGAATACGGGCGTCACTACCGTATTGGAGAAGGTCGTACCCGAGAATGCACCTGAGGTGAAACTTACTGTGGATCGATTGCTTAACTGGCCTCCTGGCGGAATTTCATTGACTCTAATATTGAAGGTAACTGTGGCATTTGCTCCTGGTGCCAGTGTGCCAAGCGCTACGCCTCCTGCCGGATTAGCTGTAGGTTGGACAACACCATTGACCGTAACACTTCCTGCAACAAAGGAAGACCCGGCAGGGATCGGATCAGAAAATTGAATATTGCTTACTGGCGCAATACCACTATTCGTGATAAGTACAGAATACGTGACCGTATCATTAACTGCTGCTGCGGTAGATGCTGTACTTTTCACCACAGCCACATTTGGAGCAGATACTGGGAATGTAAGTGTGTTGGACGTGGCCGATCCCGTTAATGTCCTTCCATCCGGTGGAGTGAATGTAAATGACGCTGTGGCAAAATTGCTCAGCTGTTGAGGTGTTGGCAATGAAGATAGAATCACAGCAAACGTTACAGTAGCTGTTACTCCCGCAGCTACATTCCCCACCGGGATACCCGTTACAGGTGAAGTTCCGGGTTGAGGTACTCCAGCGACAACGACGCTATTGGGTACAAAGGTAGTCACCGCAGGAATTGCATCCGTTAACGTGACGATGGCTTCAAGATTTCCCGTGTTACTTACCGTTACTGTGTAGACAATCGTATCCCCTACAGTTGCATTAACCGTGTTGGCCGTTTTCACAAGCGAGATCTGCGGTTGTATAACCGGGGTCACTGTTGTGTTGGAGGATGATGACCCCGAGAATGTACCTGATGTAAAGCTAACCGTAGACTGATTGCTAATCTGCGAAGGAACCGGCATAGTAATCCTCACCTCAAATGTTACGGTAGCTTCCGCTCCTGGAGCCAGAGTACCGATTGGAATACCGGCTGACGGATTGGAGAGCGGGAATGAAATCCCGTTCACAATGACGCTTCCGGGTACAAACGGGGGATTCGCTGGAAGTGGGTTGTTAAATACAACATTGTTGACCGCAACCGTTCCATTGTTCCGAATGACTGACGTATAAATAACGGTATCGCCAGACACGGCATAATCTAGATTATCGCTGTTTACAACGGTTACATTGGGAAGAGATACCGGAACAGTAACTGTGTTGGAGGAGGAAATAGCAGTAATGACTCTTCCGCTTGGGAGAGTATAGTTGTATACCGCTCCTGATTGGTTCGTTAATTGTCGTGAACTTGGCAGACTTGTTACGGTGGCAACAAAGGTTACCGTAGCGCTGCCTCCGGCTGGGATTTGCCCTACATTAATCCCGGTATTCGGACTTACGCCTGGGGCTGGAGCACCGTTAATGATGACACTGTTGGTGTTAAATACTGCACCGGCGGGTACAGGGTCGTTTATCGTCACTACTGCAGCGATATTCCCCCTGTTATTAACTTGAATTGTATAGTTAAACGAATCTCCTACCGTCAGATTTGTTGTACTCGCAGATTTCACCAATTGTATGATCGGTTGAAATACTGGGGTTGTGACAACAACGGAGGAAGATACGCCATTAAAACTTCCGGTTGTAAATGCAGCTCCCGCTCGGTTGCTAACAGAACCTGTGGTCGGTACCCCTGTAACTCTTGCCTGATATGTGATGGTTGCACTGTTAGAGCTACTGCTGGAGCTACCTAATGTGCCTATCGCAATTCCGGCAATTGGACTTGCTGATCTCGCAGCAGTCCCGTTAATGGTTACACTGCCTGACACAAATTCTAAACCTGTGGATGGAGCATCCGAGACAATGACATTTTGTACAGCAGCGATGCCTGCGTTCGTAACTACCACCGTATAGGTTAGAATCTCACCCACTGTAACATCAGGCGCATTAACGGTTTTGGTGATGGTCACATTGGGAGCAGAGGCCGCGATCTGCACTTGATTAGACACTGCGCTTCCCGAGAGACTCCGACCACTTGGTAGTTGATACGCGTAACTGGCTGTCGCCTGATTCTGTAGTGTAGGTGGTGA
The DNA here is from genome assembly GCF_001426865.1 of Paenibacillus sp. Root52. GTDB lineage: Bacteria > Bacillota > Bacilli > Paenibacillales > Paenibacillaceae > Paenibacillus. Next base: position 1,195,946 of record NZ_LMFO01000001.1, read on the forward strand.
AGGAATGGAGCTCAATGTGGTTTGGAAAACAACCGTCGAGGTTCCTCCCGGTGCAAGAGTTCCCAATGAAATTCCTGTTACTGGACTCGTTCCTGGTCGAGCAGTTCCATTCACGGTTACAGATCCAGCAATAAAGGTAAGACCTGCCGGAATCGTATCCGTTACATTCACTTGAGCACTTAGATTTCCTGTATTTCTTACAACCAACGTATACCCAATCTGATCACCCAACGTTGCATTTGTTGTGCTAGCCGACTTATTGATTGAAATTACAGGTTGAAAAACAGGTGTACTTATTGAATTGGAGTTCGAAATCCCTGAGAACGCACCGGAGCTATACGACACTACTGCCTGATTACCTAGTGAGCCCGACGCAGGTAAGGACTGCACATTAACCTGAAACGTAACTGTTGCCGAAGTGCCTGCTGCCAGCGTGCCAAGCGTTATCCCACTGACTGGATTTGCAGATGGCACACTCGTTCCTCTAACGACCACACTGCCAGGTACAAATACTGTGCCAGCGGGAAGAATGTCCGTAAGCACAACGTTGTTGATTGCCTGAATGCCACCATTCGTTGTAACGATGGAATACGTAAACGTTTCGCCAACGGCAACGTCCGTAATCGTTGCTGATTTGACCACAAATACATTTGGTAACGTAACAGGAATAGATAAAATGTTAGAAGCCACTGAACCGGTGATCGTCCGTCCGTCAGGCGAATTAAAGGTATAGGCAGCCGTTGCTTGATCCACCAGTGTCGGGGGCGAAGGCAGAGTCGTTACAAGCACCTGAAAGGTTACCGTCGTTACACTCCCTGCAGCAAGACTTCCAAGATTCACACCTGTTGCCGGGTTGGCTCCTGCCACAACATTGCCATTCACACGAAAGCTGCCTGCAACATAAGAGCTGCCTGCAGGAATGTTATCCGTGAGGGTCACGTTTGCCGCTACATTGCCTCCATTGTTCACTTGAAGAGTGTAAGTCACCTGATCCCCAACCGTAGCATTGGTCGTACTCGCTGATTTCACAATAGACAGGTTAGGAGAATATACCGGTAACACAGAACTGTTGGATGGAATTACACCCGTGATGACCGAACCACCTGCTACACTCTGAAAAGTAAAGGCCGCACTAGCCGAATTGACTAGTTGCAAAATATTAGCATCGGGTCCGATTAATGCGCGATATGTGACGACGATACTACTAGATAGATTTAATGAGCCCAGAGGTATACCGGTTGTCACATCCAGCGTTGGCCGAGATACACCTGCCACAGTGACACTGCCTGGAATAAAGGTGAGACCCGGTGGCAATGTATCCGAAAGCACCACACTAGCGGCACTAGCTGTACCTCCGTTACTAATCGTTACTGTATACAGGATACTGTCACCTGCAACAGCTCCGGTGGCGACGGAAGCCTTAGCAACTGTAATTCGGGGTGCATTGATATCAACCTGTATAGCATTGGCATTAACAATGTAGGCATCTCCCGAAGTGGTGAGCGTGAGTACCGCTGAGGACTGGTTATTAATCAGCCTAGCCGAGACGTCTACATTCGTAATATCCCAGCCTTGACGTCCACCAACGATGTTAGAACCTGGAGCTCCGTTTACCTGGTTACGTGTAGCAAACGTACCTGTTGTGTTCAGCGCTCCGGTATCTCCGTTAATTTGAGACGCAAAAAAATTCGCTGCCAGATTGTTCGGGCCAGATAAAGCGACCGAAGTCGCTGATGTCGGGCCAAAGAGCGCCTGATCTCCGGTTCGGTTGGCATCACCCTCCTGTGCACTGAATAGAGCCCTGCCCCCAAGCGTACCGGATAGTGGCGTAGCAAACCCAGTCAGTGTGGTGACTACTGGCGGGGAAGTGGATTGTACAAGCACACCACCAGCCCGAAGAGACATGTTACGAAACGGAAGATTTCCGTTCTGGTAAATAACCCCCAGTGTCCAACCCGCGTGATTCGCTGTAGCGTCATTAGTAATGACAATCGTGCCTACGACTCCCCCGGTGATGTATGTACCTGCCCCGCCATTCGCCACTAATGTGGTTACATTTGCTGAACGAACATATCCGGCAGCACCGTTCCCTAGATCAAATTGATTGTAGGTGACCGGATCTGGAGTAATGCTGAACGTCCCTGCCGGAGTCGTAAAGCTGACGGGATTGTTAATGGCTGCACTAAGATTGACCGTGCCATTAATGTAGCTTCCTCCCCAGATTAATTCCGCGTACAAGACGGTACTACCAGCAGGAAGATTGAGAACGGCTGCGGAACTGTTGCTCTGATATGCACTTGTAGTTCCTAGAGGATATGTTCCAAATCGCACATCAGCATTCGTTGTAGTAAAGCCTCCGATACTGTCTTGCGTTCCAGGTACCCCTGTCGTATCCGAACGACTTAAACCAAGGGTATTGCCCGTAAAAGTGATTGCTCCTGTAGCGTTAACGGTTGAGCGAACGACAAGAGGAATGGAGTTCACCTCCCCTTCATCCAAAATCATATTCCTTGATATGGAGCCTTGTAAAAGTCTATGACGCACCCTTTAGAAATTTGTTTATTCTATGGTGAAAATTTCTTTCTTTTGGTGTATACTTGTACATTTTATTTCAAATTTAATGATTGCCTTTTGTCCAATGTGATTTATAATCATCATATACGAGAGAAGAAGTTTCGTATCATTATGATGCAGTCAGCGGTGATATATTGAAAATTCCTTTTACACAGAGTAGTCATATCCCTACAGATTATGAGTTCAAACATTCCAAGTGGATGAAGAAAATATTACGATCCTATTGGCTTGTTATCTGCCTCCATGCACTCGTTCAGATTGCTTGCTACGTATTTCTCGCTTATGATCGCACTCCAGCCGATTTTATCGTGAATGTAGTCATTTGGCCTTCGGCGGCGGGAAGTGCAGGTATTCTCTTCGCTAGTTGGATAGATCGACGGTTTAGCTCCTATTCCTCGTATGCCATGTCGGCAGCCAGCACCATCATTGCTTGGACGATTATACACGTCAATTATGACATTCGGATTATTATGGCCGCATGCTTGTTGCCTATATTTTCCTCCGTATTGTTCTTCAACAAAAAGGGAGTATGGGTCTCTTTTGTCATGCAAATGATTGGATATTTTCTATTACTCGGAGTCCCTAGCTATCGTCAATTTTTAAGTTCATTTGATATCGTTTCCATACCTGTGTTTCTACTTGCCGGCACCTATGTTGCTCAAGTCATTGTTACCAGCAGCATTGAGGTTCTGGATGATCTTAAGGACAGCATGTTAGCTAAACAGGATCTGATCGTCAGGAATGCCATTATGACCAAACAATCCAAAACGGATGGTTTAACCAATCTGTATAACCAAAGTTCATTCAAGGATTACTACGACAAAGCTTATGAATACGCCAATAATGGTATGAGCCTTCACCTCGCATTGATCGATATTGACGATTTCAAAGCGATTAATGATACTTATGGACACCGCGCGGGCGATGTTATATTAGAGAAAGTCTCCTTGATTATTAAAGAAAATATAACTTCAAGTGATATTGCTGCTCGATATGGTGGAGAAGAGTTCGCCATATTAGTGTTCGAGCAATCTTTTGAGCATGCTTATGCTATGGTAGAGCAGATTCGGCAAAAAATTGCACATATGGGACATCTGGAACTCGATGGTGCATTCGTTACCGTTAGTGTTGGCCTCAAGAGCTATAGCCCCCACCTTTCGAAGGACAAGTTGTTCGAAGAAGTGGATGCCTGCTTATATGCGGCCAAGCGGACAGGCAAAAACAAAACCGTTACCGCCCTTGATCTGCCCAACGTATAATCCGTCATTCACCGTGTACCACGTGTAGAGAGGGATCAACATGATCAAAATTAAAAAAGTTGTGCTGTTAACCGCGAAACGGTTGAACAACACAACTTTTTTGGCATATATTTGGATCTTTCAGTTCGAAGGTTGGGGGGCTATTCCGCCCAATCCCATCGATTCTTGTTTTGCTCCAATCTGGGATGCAGCTCAGTAGATGGGCCATCTATAACGATTCGTACTTCTTTGATCCATTCCTTGAAGGAGTCAAAGGAAGCAAATAGATTTGCCATTTCAGTAGTTAGATATAAGAAATGAGGCGCTGGATACTCTGCTTTGATATGTCGTAAGGCAGTATCCATAGGTGTATACTTCTTGCGCTTGCCCTCCAGCCCTTCCACACGTATACGGGCATCTGTATGTTCCCGTTTCCAATCATGGAGGCGATCCTCGCGTTTGAAGTAAGGCTGTATACCCCCTGATCTCATTCGTTTGAATGTAGTCTCGTGAAGGGGATATAACACCAATTGTGCAAAAGCACGACTGTTCGTTAGATTTAATGCATTCTCCAATTGTTCGTCTGTGATCTGCTCGAATGTATCATAGAAAATAAGCGTACCCTTCCGGCTCGCCACCGGGGGTTCATAGCCGTATGGCACGTTATGTGAATTGGCCATTTTCACCCCTCCTTCCTTAATCAATTGCTTCACAGAAGCAAGTATCTATGTGCTTATTATTATGGACTACCCATCACTTTTCAAATCCGAATAAAATGTCATCCGATTTTTGCCCGCACGTTTGGACTCATATAACGCCTCATCAGCCATACGAATAATTTCGCTTGGATTGCCACTGTTGGTTGGATACTCCGCACCACCGATACTACATCCAATCTGAATACGTTCATATTCAATCACAAAAGGTTTATTCAGGCTTTGGATAATCTCCTCGGCATACAATCGTGCTTCCTCTCGTGGATTACTTCCCACCGAACGAAGCACGATCAGAAACTCATCGCCGCCCAACCTGACGGTTATGCCTTTATCCTGACTTAATGCATTGAGACGTTGAGCTACTTTTTGCAATAAGACATCTCCGGTTTGATGCCCGAGGGAATCATTCACACGTTTGAATCCGTCCAGATCAAGATAGAGGAAGGTGAGTGTATGATCCACGCTTTCCGTCTCCAGCGACTCTTCCAGATAAAATTCAAGTGCCGTTCTGTTCGGCAATCCAGTTAATTGATCGTAGTGCGCTAGGTTCTGCATCACAACAAGCTCGGAGTCTTTATTTTTAAGTGAAACGACCATTTCCCTAAGAGAACGTGATAGCTCCTCAATTTCACTAAATCCTTTGTTCTCTGGAATCTGTACTTGCTCTCCTGCCCGAAGCTCATTAGCAACTTGAGTAAGTCGCATCAATGGAGCAGCAATTTTCCGGGAGATCCACCATCCGATCAGGACAAAGAGTACAGTCACCGCAAGCCCAGACCAAATGTTGAACCATAGCATATCCGAAACAGAAGCGAAGGCGGTCGATTGAACCTGACGAATCACCACCGTCCATCCAAGTCCTTCGTAATCCAAATGCCCCTGACTGTATGCAATTCCGGTCACATATTCCTTGCCATCCGGCCATTTCTCCGTAGTCCAACTGCTCTTGTGCAATTGCGCTTGTTCGATTCCCGGAAGTGTTAACGGTTTACCCATCCAATCTTTCGGACCTAAGAGCACCGTGTTTTCTTTCTTACTCACTATAAAAAATTCAATATCCTTCTCCTCATGAAATAAAGGTGCAAGAATAGATTCTTCAACTTCTTTCGCCCATGCCCAGCTTAAATGTGCAGCGAGAACTCCTCGCGTCTTGCCATCACTATCCTTTACCGGAAAGCTGATATCGACAAATTGCAGCGGTTCACCTGTAGGGTTAGGCAATAACTTGGCAAGTAGCACCGCATTATGAACATCTCCAATAAATTTACCCTTAATGCCTTCCTGATACACAGGTCGTTCGGATAAATCTTCACCTAACAGTATACCATCGGTTGCAGCAAGAACTTTTCCTTCAGGATTCATGTATCCTACCCAGGAGTAAGAGGGAAAGCTATCCTGAAGCTGATCCAATAACATCTGAATTTCAGCCGGTTCGAATCGATTCTCCAGCGCAGCCATTCGACCTAACAGATCCAGTTCACCTGAACGTGACCACATAAAACGATCTAATTTGTCAGATGCTTGTGAAGCAGTACCCATTAACGAGTGTCCAATCTCCGTCTCCACGGCAAGAAACGATTTTTGACTGAAAATATAACCGATGGTTAAAGATACTAGCAGAGATAACGTAGCGAAAATTGCAGTGAGTACGGTTCTAAGTTTGAATGACATCATTGCCTCCAATAACGCGGTGAAACCATCTTGCTTTTATAACATGATCATGTTGCAAAAGACACACGGGATGTCACCTATTTGTTTTCATATTTATCGGAATCGGTGTGCTTTTTTATTATACATACCCATACAATATGTTGCGAAATTTCTTACGAGTTTCTTCCATTCAAAGAATAGTCACGATTCTGTATATACATACTTGGGTTATGTATTTAGAGAGCAAGCATGTAATACAATGTTCATTCAGCATGTTTGTCACACACAGAAGAACTTCAACTAGAATTTGGGGGTGTAATGTTGAGCCTGCTTCATGTTGCTGTTATTTTGCCTTTTGTTGTAGGTATGTTGCTGTCCATGCTACATCGCTTTTTCCGAAAAGTACATATGGGATGGGCAGTTCTACTCGTTCCAGTTTCATTATTTGTTTATTTTGTAAGTCTTATCTCTAACGTGTCTGAACGTAACACCGTGTCTGGATTAATTCCATGGATCCCATCACTTGATATCGGTTTTAATTTTTATCTGGATGGTCTGAGTCTCCTGCTGTCACTTCTAATCACTGGAATCGGCATACTCGTTGTACTCTACTCGATTTATTATATGGATCAGAAAGAAGCCTTGAATCGTTTCTACCTGTATCTATTAATGTTCATGGGCGCCATGCTCGGCGTAGTTCTATCAGACAATATGATTGTGCTGTATGGCTTCTGGGAATTGACCAGTATTACGTCGTTCCTGCTGATTGCCTTTCATTACAAACGTAAGGCATCTACTTCGGGTGCACAAAAATCGTTTTTAATTACTGTATTTGGCGGTTTTGCGATGCTTGCCGGATTCATGCTGATGTATCTGATGACAGGTACGTTCAGCATTCGTGCTACCATTGCAGACTGGGGACAGATTCAGGAGAACGCATTATTTTTGCCTGCATTAGTCCTCATCCTGATTGGTGCGTTTACCAAATCGGCGCAGTTCCCATTTCACATCTGGCTACCGGATGCGATGGAAGCCCCTACACCCGTCAGTGCCTATCTACACTCCGCGACGATGGTTAAAGCCGGTATCTATGTTGTTGCTCGGTTTACGCCTATTTTTGGCGGGCAAGGACTCTGGTTTTGGCTCGTCACAGGGGTGGGTATCCTAACCCTCTGTTATGGCTCCTTTTTGGCTGTAAAGAAAAACGATCTAAAAGCAATCTTGGCTTATTCTACGATTTCTCAGCTTGGATTAATTATGTCCCTCTTTGGTGTTGGGTCAGCCGCTCTGTACTTTGGATACGGTGACTCCTCCGCGATGTATACGGTGGCAACAACCGCGGCCTTGCTGCATTTGTTTAATCACGCCACGTTCAAAGCAGCTCTCTTTATGGTCGTTGGTATTGTCGATCATGAAACCGGCACACGTGACATTCGCAAGCTCGGTGGTCTCGCTTCATTTATGCCAATCACATTCACGGTTGCCCTTATAGGGTCACTTGCGATGGCTGGTATCCCACCATTCAACGGCTTCTTGAGCAAGGAATTGTTCTTCCAAGCCATGGTTGAAATCACACATCTGCGGATTTTCGGGCTTGGCTCTTGGAGCATCCTATTACCTGTGCTTGCCTGGCTGGCGAGTGTGTTCACATTAATCTATGCCTTGATTATTGCTTTCAAAACATTCCTAGGAAGCACCCGCAGTGAACTACCTGCCGAGAAGATGCATGAAGCTCCAATCGGCATGCTCATTCCACCTGTTACGCTTGGCATTCTGGTCATTGTATTCGGTCTCTTCCCGAATCTGGTCGCGATGACACTGATTGAACCTGCAATGGCTGCAGTGTTGCCACAACTGCTGAGTGGTAACGAACGATTTGATGTACATTTCTCCCTCTGGCATGGTCTCACACCAGAACTCATCATGACCGTTGGTGTAGTTGCACTGGGTGTTACATTATATAAACTTTTGCCTAAATGGAGAAATCTGTATGAGCATTATCCACAAGGTTTAACCATTAACAATATGTATCATGTCGTGCTTGATAACTTGCAGCATTATGCTCGCAAATGGACGGAAGCATATATGAATGGCTCTGTGCGCAATTACCTGGTTTATATCTTTTCGTTCACAGTTGCACTTCTTGTGTATGCCTTCTTCCGTTCAGGTGAAAATATAACCTGGAATTTCCAGGGTAACGCGCCCTTCTCGTTCTATGAAGCCGTATTACTGATTACGCTGATTGCGGCAGCTGTATCCATTCCTTTTGCCAAGAATAGGCTATCTGCAGTTATCATGACTGGAGCCGTCGGATACCTCGTAACCCTGCTCTTTGTTCTGTTCCGAGCACCGGATCTGGCATTGACACAAATGATCGTAGAGACGGTTTCGGTTGCCCTGTTCCTACTCTGCTTCTATCATTTGCCTGAGCTTCAGCGGGGCAAGTCGAGTCGACGATACCTCACGGTAAATGGTATTGTGGCAATTGCTGTGGGAATTGTCATGACGTTTGTTGCATTAGCAGCAAGCGGAACAGCCTCATTGGAGAGCATTTCGACCTTCTTCCTGCAAGAAGCATATAACTCGGCTGGTGGTAAAAATGTCGTTAATGTATTGCTCGTAGATTTCCGTGGTTACGATACGTTACTTGAAATTATGGTGCTTGGTGTGGCTTCATTATCCATCTACTCCATGATTAATCTGAATCTAGAAGCAAAAGATCTGGGCGCACGATTGAAATTCCGTAAGAAAGAAACCACAGATGAAAATGACGTCGAGCTTGACGATAAAGACGATAACACGAAGAAATATGGGAATCGGGAAGGAACTTCATCTTCCTGGGATACGGTTCCTTTGCAAAGTAATGACGTATTACTGCAAACCACGACCAAGGTTGTCGTATTTATTATTTTGACCTTCGCCTTGCACTTGTTCTTCGCAGGGCATCACAACCCAGGCGGCGGATTTATCGGCGGTCTCGTTACGGCTGCTGCACTGGTACTCATTGCCCTTGCGTTCAGTACAGATACGATACGCAAAGCGTTACCTATTGATTTTCGTATGTTAACATCGATTGGTCTGGCAATTGCCTTATTAACGGGGGCGGGTTCATTTTTGTTCGGTGCTCCGTTCCTCAGCCAAACATTCGGGTATTTTGAACTTCCTTTACTCGGAGAGACTGAACTTGCCACGGCAATGCTGTTCGATATAGGCGTGTATCTAGCCGTCCTTGGCGTCACCATGACTATTATTCTACAGATCGGGGAGGATCGCTGATATGGAAATATTGATGTGTGTGGCCGTTGGCATTTTGTTTGCGGTCGCCGTCTTCTTAATCTTATCGCGGAGCCTGCTCCGAATTGTACTCGGCATGTCTATTCTCACGCATGGCGTGCATCTGTTGTTAATAACGATGTCTCGTCTCAAGACCGGAGCTCCACCTCTACTTGGGGAGCAAGCGGAAAGTTATGTTGACCCGCTGCCCCAGGCGCTTATTTTGACATCGATCGTTATTAATTTTGGTCTAACTGCCTTTTTCTTTGTTCTATCCTACCGTTCATATCTGAAACTGAAAACCGACGATATGGAAGAAGTAAGGGGGCGGCCATATGAATAATCTTGTTGTTCTACCGATCCTGCTACCCTTAATTACAGGCGTTATCGCTATCCTTTTTTTCCGGAAGGTTAGCATTCAGCGGTTCGTCAGTGTTGTTGGACTTTTGCTCACCGCCGCAGCTTCAACGGTGCTAATTGTTCAAGTTGCCCAATCAGGCATCCAAACGTTGAATATGGGAGGCTGGACACCCCCTTATGGTATAGTGCTTGTTGCTGATATGGTATCAGCACTGCTCGTTGTTGCTGCATCCATTATAGCGTTGGCCTGTCTTCTCTACGCTTTTCGCAGTGTCAACAAGGAACGAGAGGAACATCACTTCTATCCGTTCTTTCACTTTCTGATTGCTGGGGTAAACGGATCGTTCCTCACGGGAGATATCTTCAACCTATTTGTAAGCTTTGAATTGATGCTGATCTCTTCCTATGCCTTAATCGTGCTTGGAGGAACGGAACGACAATTACAGGAAACGATCAAATATGTCCTGATTAACATCGTTTCTTCTGCACTCTTTGTTGCTTCGATCGGCTTCTTGTATTCCATCACTGGCACATTAAATATGGCGGATTTGTCGGTTCGAATTGCTGAGATCGGTCAGAGTGGTGTCGTAACACTTATTGCTGTGTTGTTCTTGATTGTATTTAGTATTAAGGCCGGATTGTTTCTTTTCTTCTGGCTATCTGGTTCCTATGCAGCTCCACCAGCCGTAGTTACGGCACTGTTCGCTGGATTGTTAACCAAGGTGGGATTGTATGCGATTGTGCGTACGTTCACACTCATCTTCTACCATGATCCGGATTTCTTCCACGCCTTAATTGGGTGGATGGCCGGAGCTACCATGATCCTGGGGGTTATTGGGGCAATTTCCTATCGTGACGTGAACAAAATTTTGATCTACAACGTTATCGCAGGTGTCGGTTTTGTCGCCTTCGGTATGGCATCGGCCAGTCGAACGGCACTTGAAGGTCTGCTCTTCTACATGTTGCATGATATGCTGATCAAAACACTGCTCTTCCTATTAGGCGGTGCATTGATTGCAGTCGCAGGCACATCTAAACTCGACAATATGGGCGGGCTCATTAAACGCTATCCCATGCTCGGCTGGATGTTCTTCATCAGTGCACTTGCATTGGCGGGTATACCGCCATTCAGTGGATTCCCGGGTAAACTGTTGCTGTTCGAGGGCGGCTTGCAGACAGGCTTGTACGGACTGACCGGAATTGCGGTACTCTCCAGCTTGTTAATGCTCTACTCTGTACTACGTATCTTCATCCAAGCGTTCTGGGGTGAGCCACCTGCGGGCGTTGTCCGTCGACCTTATCCGGTGAATGGTTTGCTGATTCCAGCGGGTATCCTGTTTATTTTTATCATCGTGATGGGTGTGGGGGCTGAAGGTATGTTCCAATTAACCTCGCGCGCAGGCGACATTCTGCTGCATCCGAATCTGTATATAGATGCCGTATTGAAGGAGTAGATGCGTATGGCCTTTCAGATAATACTCAATCTTATTATCGCTTTTGTATGGATGTTTCTGAACAATGCCTGGAACGGCGTTGGTTTTATTACTGGTTATTTACTCGGTTTGTTGCTCATTGGAGGCATGCGACGTTTCTTCCCGCAACGGTTGTATGTTGTACGCGTTTGGGCAATTATTAAGTTGCTTATACTGCTGTTTAGGGAATTGGTGCGTGCCAGTATTGAGGTCATCCGTCAGATCATTAAACCTAAGCTTGATATTCGACCAGGTATTTTCACCTATCGAACAGAATTATCTTCCGATTGGGAAGTTACCCTGCTCTGTCTGCTTATCTCGCTAACACCAGGTTCCTTGCCACTCGAAATCTCAGGGAATCAACGGAAGCTGTTTATCCATGCACTGGATATTAAGGATGAGCAAAAGTTGAGAGATGATATCAAGAACACGTTCGAAAAAGCAATAATGGAGGTGACACGTTAATGTTGTCCTCACTACTGTTTATTTCATTGCTAATTCTATCTCTGGCTATTCTCGGCTGTCTATATCGTGTCCTTCGTGGACCCTCAATGGCTGACCGGATCACAGCCCTAGATACGATAGGCATTAATGTTATTGCCATTGTAGCTGTATTATCCATGATGCTTAAGACACAAGCCTATTTGGATATTATTTTATTGATTGGTATTCTCGCATTTCTAAGTACGGTAGCCTTTGCGCGTTATATCGAACGGGGGGCGGTGTTTAAAAATGATGGAGATCGTTAATGGAGCCGCTGAAACTGCCATTGGTCTACTCGTTCTGCTGGGAGCTTTACTGAGTGCATTTAGTGCATTTGGTCTCATTCGGTTACCTGATGTCTATTTACGAGCACATGCCGCGACCAAAAGCATGACTCTTGGAGTCCTGTGTGTGTTAAGCGGAGCCTTTTTATTCTTCTGGATCTTCGATAACTACATCAGTGCACGCGTATTATTAGGTATCTTGTTTGTATTTATCACTGCTCCTGTCGCAGGGCATCTGAACGGACGTGCTGCCTACCGTACGGATGTACCTCTATGGGAACAGAGCATTCAAGATGAACTTGAGCCCTTACTGAAAGGGAAGAAGGTTAACCACGAAGAGAAGGATATGATGGAGTAACCTCATAGTACGCAAAAAAGACCTGCGATGATGCAGGTCTTTTTTCAGTTGTAGGATGATAATGTCAGTGGTTCTATTGCTCTAATTCTAGAAGCCATTCAATCCTTGTCTTTTCAGATCATTGACTAGAATGCGTGCTAGCTCTGATGCGCCTTGGCGATTGGGATGCAGGCTATCTCCAGTCATATAGAGCGCGAGCGTTGCTTGAGGACCAATGGAGGTGAAGTAGGCTGAACTTAGTTTGTTAAGCTCTACGAGTGTTACGTTCTCTTCTTGAGCCAGTGCTCTTGTAGCTTGGTTATACCACCGATTCTCAGCACTATGCACGTTAGCTGAATTGAAGTCTGTGGCTCTTCCCTGCGGAGTAGATAAAATAACCGTAGCTCCCTTGTTCTTGGCTTGCACCACCATGTCTCGCATGATCTCTTTGAATTGCGCTTCCGTGGTATTGTTCTTCGCATTAGTATCATTGATCCCGAGTTGTAGGATGAAGTAATCCCCTGGTTTGATGTATTTCAGAATCGCTTCCATCTGTCCATCGTCACGAAACCCTCGTGCGATTTGCCCTCCAGAAGCCATGTTACGCACCTGGAACGTATTATTATTGACATAGGAAGGCAATAACTGCCCCCATCCACCCTGGACGCTACTGCTCAAGGGATAATAGTTAGCTACCGTTGAATCGCCACCAATATAAATGGTACGTTTCGTTACCGCCTGATCTGAGATTTTCCGTATTTCAAGTGAACTCAGCGTAAATGCAGTGCCTTCCTTGCCTTCCGTTACGAGCAAATTAAGCTGACCGTCTGTCACCGGTATTTGGAACTGGTCAGTGGCTCCATTACCTGTCATATTGATGATCTGATAGCCCCCTTCCGCAGCGACACTTGCTCGTGCTGTATTGCCTAGTGTTACCTTCACCTCATAGAGACCATTGCTCAGATCCACATTAAATGTATTAGTGCTCTTCGTGCCGTATGTGAGAAATTGTACTGCATCTTTTGCAACGCCTGTACCTGAAGCTGACACGTTACGCATCTGTGACGGGGTATTGAAGCCATATCCTCTTGTTGACGTATACGCATCCGAGGCAGACACACCCGTGTAACCGCTCTCAACAGAGCCAGCACCAAAGTCAAATTTGTATTCATTACCCGCCGCATGCGCAACTGTTCTCTCGCTTGATCCGAAACCACTGCCTAACACCCCAGCAAGCAAAGTAACACTGAGCAGAACTCTTACCGTTCTTGACCATCTATTCATTGATTATCTCCTCCCAGGCATAGTAGCTTTCATCTTCATCACAAGCTAACACACTCTTTGAAGCAGCTCTTACAAAAATCTCTCTAACCAGTCATAGGCTATGGCACCACTTATCTCATGTCCACCTGCAAAAAAATCTGCATCCAGCAGCTCAGCTGCTCCTTGTTGCTCGTAAATCTCGGTTAACCGAGCATAAGCTTCTTTCGCTGAGGATAGTGGAAATACCCGATCATCACTGCCTGCTTCAATAAATAAGGGTCTAGGTACCATCAAACCGATGATATCTGGTAATTCTGACTCTAACAAAATTCCTGGAATGTAATTATCCAAACAATGATTGCGATCTAATATGCTGCCCTGAAACGTACTCGCATACCCACTCACAACCGCGGCACGGCATCTTTCATCCAGTGCAGCTGTAAAAGCCGTCACAAGCCCTCCGCCCGAAATACCCATCATTCCGATCCGCTCCGAATCAACGTCAGCTCTCTCGGATAAATAATCGAACACTCGCATCATCTCGTAGACCCGATGTCCAGCCAGCGTCTCTCCAACCATCAACAGATGAGCAGCGATCTTCGTACAGGAGCTTACGCCGGGTGCTGCGTCGCGATCTTCTTCTAATCTACGGTCGCCAAAACCGAGCAATTCTGGAACGGCCACGATATACCCTCGCTTCACAAGAGACACTGCAAAATCCTTGTGTAATCCCGGATCACCTGCGCGCGGAGCACCGTCCGGCTCCATTCCAGTCACTTCTCGGCTGCCGTACCCATGACCATGGCAAGCGATGACTGCAGGTCGAATACTGTTTTCAGAGGAAGCATCCCTTTCGGTGGGAAATAACATGTATACAGGCATACGTAACCCCTCATACGTTGTGATCTCAACTCGCTCTCGGATGTATCCGTCGCATACGGTATGCTCCAGTCGTACAGGGTTTAATGCAGATGCGATATCTGGAAACCCACCCAGTCTTTCTTTTATCCGTATTCGTAGCTGACGACTCCACTGCTCTAGCGAATCACCTGGCTGATATGTTGAACGTCCGTGCTGGCTTGTTCGCTCTTTCAAATAGGATTCAATCGTAGACATTTCCGAATACTCCCTCCCACACTCAGCTAATCATTCTTGCCTACATTATAAATCACAATGCTAGCTTGGGAGTTGAACATTATTGTTCCTTTATCGCCAATTCATGCTATTTATAACTTATTCGTTTGACCAGGAAGCCACCAATTCCATCTCCCCATCAGTTTCATTAATGCAGGAACAAGCAATAGACGAATGATCGTTACATCAATCAGAACTGCAGCCGTGATCCCGATTCCAAGTTGCTTCACTCCCGCTACATCGCCAAAAGCAAACGGAATGGTCACCGCAAGTAAAATAGCTGCTGCTGACGTAATCAGTCGCCCCGTTGAGGAAAGTCCTTCCTGCACAGCCAAGTCGCTATCTCCTGTTCGTCGATAGGCTTCCTGAATACGTGTCAGCATAAATACACCATAATCCATGGATATACCAAATACTAAGCCAGCAATAAAAACAGGGATCATGATGGCAACAGGCGAAGGCTCCATGCCCCAGTGTCCTTGGTTAAATATCATGACCAGAATGCCGAAGGAAGCTACCAGGCTAAGTATATTCATTACAATCGCTTTGATAGGAATAATTAATGATCGGAAAGCAACAAGCATAACTAAATAGTTCGATACCACTACAAATACAATCACCTTGGGCAGCTTATCCATAATCTCTTTCATTATTTCGTACTGGTCAACTGCTTCTCCACCATAATGGATTGGCAGGCTCTGCTTCACACTAGAGACAGCATCATGTCGATACATCCGTTCAATCCAGCTGGCAATCTGATCTGAGCCGGGTTCTCCCTTCACGGTTACCTTCATCCGAATCGCATGATCCGAGACATAGCCCAGCTCCGCCAAGGCTGAAACTGAATTCACCATACCAGGATTGATCTGCTTCCACGGTGAATCAATATCAACAACATCCGGATCTTGTCGAAGCTCCTGAAGTTTATACAAGGCAGTATTCCAGTGTTTTTTACTTAATAGCTGATCCGTACCACCAATGACAAGATCTACCGAAGAGACCTCTCGCTGCCCAAATACACTCTGCACCTTTTCACTCGCTTGCCGTGACTCCGTCTGAATGGGTAAGGATGTTGCATCTGGAACTGCCATGTCTAGTTTAGAAACGGGTAAAACACACAGCAACAAGGCCGCTGTTCCAAGAATAACCATCCGAATGGGTCGCTTCATGACGATCCCTGACCATCGACGCCACATACTACTCCCTTGATTCGAGAGATGAGATGACGAGATGTTGATATGTTTAAAAATATGTCTAGCATATAACGAGAGAATCGCAGGTAATAGCGTTATATTAAGGAGTACAGCGACGATTAAGACGGTTATCGCTCCTAATGAAACACTCATGAACATAGGTAATTGAATCCAGAGTAGACCAAGCAAGCCGAGAAATACACAAGCAGCAGAAAATAACACAGCTCTACCCGCCGTTTGCATGGTTCGTTGAAGGACTTCAGCATATACTGTGGAATTCACATCTCGAACCTTACTTAACTCTTCTCTATACCTACTTAGGATAATGAGAGCAAAATCAATGCTTAGCGCCATACCCACCATTGGAATGACGTTGATAATGAAGTTAGACAATTCCACCTGATGACCCATAAGAGCCGTTGCTCCCATGGCGATTACTACGCTGGAAATCCCCATCATGACTGCGATCAGAGCAACATTCCATCCCCTGAAGGCAAACCACAGAATCATTAGGGCTAGTGGCACACCAACCACTTCAGCGTGCTCCAAGTCACGAAAGCTCAAACGGTTCACGTCCTGCTGTACGACCGGCTTGCCGGTCAATTGCACAGTTCCCGGGTTATTTTCGGTTAACACAGAGCGCAATTGTTGAATGACATCTTTTATCTGATGAGTTGGAGTATTCAGATCCAGCAACGCGTAAGCTATATCTTCACGCAGCATGAGTGCTCCGCGTGGTTCAAGCGGAGAGATGATCGCATGGACGCCCGGAACTTGCCGTGCCTTTTCTAACTGAATCTCAATCCATGCTCGGAACTCAGCTCGTTGTGTCTCCTCATTCTTCTCCAATACAACCACGACCGGATCAACGGGGATATTGAATTGCTCCTGCAACATAAGCTCAACCTGATGGGCATCCCCATGCATCAGCTTCAATCCATGATCTTCAACGACACTGGGTAATTTCATTGCCCAAGTGACAGACATCCCAATAATAATAAGCCAGCACCATATCATGAACCGGGGATAACGGCTCACAAGCACAGTTAGGCTGCGATACCCCATACCCATGCTCCTCTAATATCAGATTGGAAACCCTTTTTTGACAGAAGTCGGTTCCGCAAGTTCGAATCACATATGACAGAATATAGTACAAGTCTATTCGGATCGAAATCTCTTTATGTTTGGCAAACAACGAAAAGCGGACAACCATGTACATTTGCACATGATGCCCGCCTAATTGGTATATATCACTTACCTTATGTCTTCTTAAATGCATTTTCCATACTACAGAGGTCGAATTACGGTAAAGCGCTCCCCAAGCTTGGCATAGTCATTGCCTGCCAGTCGACTGACCGGTTTCAGTTGATCCATCAATAGGTACTTTGTGGTTGGATCATACACGTTTTCACTGAAATGATATTGCACAATCCGTACTAATATGAGATCGCTGACAGGTTCACCCTCATCATTAGAGATGGGGATATGCTGATACAATGTACATTCCATTCGAATAAGCGCCTCTTGTATACCTGGTACAGCCACCACAGTACTTGGCACAGTTGTAAGGTTTGTGCGGTCAAGTTCACTTTCATGTGGCTCCAGCATTGCTGCCGTTTCATTCATGTCGCTTACAATCGCCTCATCACAGATATGTATAACCAGTTCTTTACCAGACAAAATATTGCGAGCAGTATCTTTCATCTCACCAGCCTTGCGTCCAATTGAAATCGACAACAACGGGGGATCTGAACTGACTACATTGAAAAAACTAAACGGCGCAGCATTCACAATTCCCTCTTCCTGCGATAACGTCGTAACAAATGCGATTGGCCGTGGCACAACAGAGCCACTCATGAATTTATAATTATCTTTAGCCGTTAATTGCTGTGGATCTAATGTATACATGCTGTCATCGCCTCTCCTCTATATCTATCGTTTATTTAAACAACTTCATATATTCTGCTCCGTTATTATATAACGCTCGGTATAAGAATAACAAAAACTCTTTGGCATCTTCGTGCCAAAGAGTCTGTTTAGGCTAGCAACCTAGCTGTAGCATGCTTTATTTTTATTTAACAATGCTATTTTGAATGTCTTCCATAATTTGCGTGTTAGCCTGAACTCCGCTGTACAACCAGCTACTTTCCCGAGTGAATTCGAACAGGTTACCGTTCTTCACTGCAGGTATGTTCTGCCATACCGGATCCTTCAAGGCCTCTGCTCCTGTACCCACATCACTGTTGACAAAGAACAGATAATCAACATCCATAGTCGCAAGCTTCTCCAACGAAATAGCTGACCAGTTGCCTGTTGCTGTAGCTGATATTTCCTTTACAACCTCAGGCTTAGCTAGTCCAAGCTCATTGTACATCACTTCACCACTGGATACGTTATCGCTCACCATAAAGAATTTCCCGTTGACTAACCAAATGGCCGCAGCTGATTTGGTTCCACCTGTAACGGTGTTTATTTTCTCTTTAACCTCTTTTACCTTGAGATCGTAATTGTCCAGCACTTGTTGTGCCTCGTCACTCTTATTCAGAATTTCGCCGATTTTTAGTAACGTCCTGCGCCAGTCTTTATAAACCTCTTCACCCAGCACAAAGGTCGGCGCAATTTTGTTATATTGCTCATACTTCTCACCTTCAACCATGTCTTCAGTGCCAATGATGATCAAATCGGGACTGAAACTGACTACAGCTTCAAAGGGAAGATCAGATGCAATGGGTGGAATCCCCTCTAAGTCCTTTTGCAAATATTGTTGAACCCCTTTAGTTACAGACCATTGAGCTACTGGCTTAACACCAAGCGTAACTAAATGATCCTCTAGATAAGAAGCGATAATACGCTCCGGATTAGCAGGAATTTGGACTTCGTGGCCCATCGCGTCTGTCATGGTTCGTTCTGTTGGTGTTTCTGTCTGCGTCTCAGACTCAGCTGCTGTATTCTCTCCTGTCGCTGATGGCTGTTGGTCTGTAGACTTTGCTCCGCAAGCTGCCAACCAGATGGACATGATCATCACCGTAATCAGAAGTATGATCATTTTTTTGTTCTTGTTAAACACGTAATTATCCCCTTTCAATATGTACCTCTCTAACAAACCCAATATACCGGACACATCCGATCTTTCCTAAACATCAGCACATATTATACATGCGTATACTTTTATGCGATCCATCGACAATGATAATCGTTATCAACATAGAAGTCAACATTGTTACCGTCGTTGACAACATTTTGAATCATAAGATTAATCAATTTCATAACACACAAAAAGGGAATAGATGTAACGAGATATAGACAAATTGAATCGCGTTTTGATCTATATGTCGTTTGGATTGAAGCAGCTAAAGGTATGATGAAATGGATTCAGATCATGTTAAATTTCGCATCCTTCATCACCTATAGGCAGATGCCTTCATATGCTGATTTCAGACTAAGCAGACAGGAAGGATGTTCGATCATGAGTTACCCATATAACACGTATTCCGCCTATGAGGAGAATCGCTCATTTCAATTTCCACCCATTTTCCCAGGTGGCACGCCAGGTGGAATTCCAGGCCAACCGATTCCTGGAATCCCCGGCGGTACCGGGGGCTTACCTCCTTTTTTCCCGGGCGGAGGCACAGGTGGTCAGCCACCATACTTTCCAGGAGGGGTTCCTGGTACAGCGCCAGGTGTTCCTGCCCAACTTGCACAAGGCAATCTGCCCACTTTACTGAGCGCGTATCCTCGGCCAGTGGGTCAGCCTCCAGCAGAGATGGTTTACTTATACAATCTAATTAAAAGCAGCCCCGGTCTACTTCCACTATTTATCCAGCAGCAACCACAAAACTTGACCCAAGCTGTGCAATTTGCGCAATCAGGCGTATCGGCACCTCGGAACAACGAAGAGCGCGTGCTGAACCGGTTCTGTTACAACCGTTGGTCTCTCGTCTTCACTTACAATGATGTCTATCTGATGTGGCCTGCCATTAACCTGTTCGGATTCGTGGTTGGTTACTTCTATCCATTCCAGACTCCGGGTATTTTGTTGAATACACAAATTTTGTTCTCCCTCTGTTAGGACGTTTCTCAAATGTTCTGAACATTTGCTTCTTACGGAGTTATACGATACGCCCTAGAAAAAACAAACGCCCCACGTGGAGAGATCCTCTCTCCACGTGGGGCGTTGCCACTTCGTGTATTAGTGTGCCACTTGCCGTTTACTTGTTTTTCTAACCATCATGAGGTAGATAAGTACTGCGCCGAGATCAGCACAGAGAATAACAATCCCCATAGGTACAGCCGTTCCCTCACCACCTAGTCCAACAAGTGGAGCCACAATTCCTCCAAACAAAAAGGTCATTACACCAATCAGTGCGGATGCACTTCCCGCAGACTTGGATTGATTAGCCATCGCCAATGCAAATGAAGCGGTATTCACTAGACCTACACTAGAGACCACTAGGAATAATGGAATGAGTATTGAGATCAGGTTGCCTCCGGCTAAGATCGCAATGAATAGAGAAGTTCCTCCCAATGCCGCAACAATTAGACCAGCGATCAGCAAACGAGATTCGGAAACCTTTCCAGCAAGCCTTCCTGCGATCTGACTGGCTAATATAATTCCCAAGCCATTAATCGCGAAGCAGAGACTAAACATCTGTGGTGAAATGCCATATATTTTCTGCAACACAAAGGGTGAACCTGATATGTACGCAAACATACCTGCACCTACAAATCCCTGAGTCAGAGCATAACCCATAAATAAACGATTACTCGCAATTTGGCGGAACGTCACCAGTGTCTGTTTCATTCCACCACTGGATCTTCGATCTGCTGGCAGGGTTTCTCCTAAGCCAAAAATGACAGCTAATAATGTCAATACGCCGATAAGACTTAATAAAATAAATACACCTCGCCATGACGTGTATTCGAGTAACAGACCACCTATAATTGGCGCAGCAATTGGTGCTACACCGTTAATTAACATTAGAAGTGAGAAAAATCGTGTTAATTCAGGTCCGTCATACACATCCCGAACGACTGCACGAGAAATTACGATGCCTGCCGCTCCTGCAACACCTTGAATAAAGCGTAATACTACAAAAGAACCCATAGTTGGGCTAACCAAACAAAGAATAGAGGCTATCGTGTAGAGTAACAATCCAGCAATCAACGGAGTGCGGCGTCCTCGAACGTCACTCAATGGTCCAGCGAGCAGTTGTCCTAGAGCAAGTCCAACCATACAAGCGGTTAGACTGAGCTGTGCATAAGACGTTGAAGATTCGAAATCCGCTGCTAGCGTAGGCAGTGCGGGCAGATACATATCCAGGGACAACGGCCCGAAGGCCGACAATGTCCCGAGAATTAGCGCCATACGTATGCGCGATGTTGAATGGGTGGTTAATGAAGCCGATGTCGATTTTGTACGCATGGTGTTACTGCTCTCCGTTTCCTAGTAACTTGAGCAGATTGGAAGGTAACGTAAATTGCTGATTGTTGATGATGATACGGCGTAGCTCTTCTTCAGTCCGCTCATTCTCAGCATCCTTGATCTCCTGGATCTCTCGGTGCAATCGCTCCATCTGTTGATCAAGCGCATTCGCAGAATCCGCAGCACTCTTCAGCTCTCTTGTCAGATGTTCGGGAACATCCTTGTTGTATTTGTAGAAGATTTTATGCTCTAGGCTCGCCCAGAAATCCATCGCAATCGTGCGGATCTGTATTTCCACGCAAGCTCGCTCTTCCCCATTGGACATGTACACAGGCACATCGACCAACAAGTGCAGGCTCTGGTACCCATTAGGCTTCGGATTTTGAATGTAATCCTTCACTTCTAGAACACGTAGATCGCTTTGATTACAGAGCATATCCTTAATACGATAAATATCAGAAATAAACGAGCAAGTGATGCGAACACCAGCGATATCCTTAATGTTTTTCTTAATACTTTCGAAGGTTAATTCATGATTCTTGCGGAACATCTTATTCATAATACTTTCAGGTGACTTCAACCTTGATTTTGTATGTTCAATAGGGCTGTAATCATGCAGGGACTGGAATTCTTCCTTAAGCACTTCAATCTTCGTTTCCATCTGATCAAGTGCAAATTTATAAATCATCATAAACCGCGTAATCTCATATTTAAATTTCTTGAATTGATCAATTGGGTGTGGTGCGTTCATCATTATGTTCTTCCTTTCTCCGTGGACACTAGAGTAAATTTATGAAATGTGAAGATAACATGGGTTCAACCTCATGCCTTTGTACTCATTATAAATCATCTGGAGCCAATAAACGAATTTCTACACGATGACGGTCTAACGAAGATGGTGAATGAGATCTATATTTTGACATATGCTAAACCTACTCCACCACTCAACAAAGGGACACTCTTGAAGAAAGGAAGCGATTCTGATTCTCTATCACGTTACTTATTCTTCCGATTCTTATCGTGTAAAAGCATATCTCGGTCTTCCCGATGGCTGCTCGTTGTCTTCCTTCTCTGTCCCAACAGAGGTTGATAACTTACCACCCGCGCCAACCTTATCACCCACGCTCCATCCTGTGAAATTGACCGCACTGGCTAGTCGTTATTCCAGAGCCCATTCGAATCAGATACACATTGATCAGAACACATTATGGCCAGTACTGATCTACTGCCGAGGTGGACTCGGTAATTATGGTGGGGTTAATACGTCTTGGATTGAACATTTTGTTAACTACGGGTATATCGTGTTCGCCCCTGCATATCGCGGTAATGAAGGTGGTGAAGGGCGTGATGAGTATGGCGGCAGTGATCTGCAAGATGTTGTATCCGCTTATCAATTGGTGCATGGACTGCCTTTTGCCGACCCGTCACGGATCTCTGTCATGGGTTTCTCGAGAGGCGCGATCAATGCTGTACACGCAGCAGCGACTTACAATACAAAACCTCATGGTGTTCACAAGCTCGTGTTATGGAGCGGTGTCGCCGATGTGGCTCAAACCTATCTGGAACGTACAGATCTGAGAAGAACACTTAAACGGGTTCTCGGCAATTCTCCGCATCGAGCTCCTGAAGCGTACACTGCCCGTTCGCCACTCTTCAAAGTTCCAGAGCTTCGCTGTCCCGTCCTAATCATGCATGGAACTGCGGATACTCAGGTGAAGTACAGTCATGGTACACAGATGTATAACGAATTAAAACGCAGCGGTGCGGAGGTTACGTTTCACGCCTACGGGGGAGAAAATCATCATTTCCAAGGCACAGTTCAGCAGACCGCGATCAGCCATATGTTTAAATGGCTTGGGACACCATCGTGATCCAAGCCATAACTGCGGTATTCATTAGGGCAAATGTTACGGTATACTAGAGGGGTACCTTTTTCGTGAAAGGATGAAAGTCACATGCATCATCAGATAACCCTCCAAAAGTACGCATTGCTCATTCTATGCATGGCTGCCGGTATGGTCGACTTGATCGGATATTTAGCCTTAGGTCATGTACTAACCGCAAATATGACGGGCAACATCGTTTTGCTGGGTATTGCTATTGCTCGAGCTCAGGAGTTTGTTGTACTCCGTTCGTTAATCGCACTTATTGGATTTATCATCGGAAATGCAATAGCAGCTCGCATGATTGGATGGGGACGGAGCGAAAGTGGCTGGACGAAGCGAATTACAACTGTATTTGTAGTTGAGAGCAGCTTACTGCTCTTTTTTGCTGTCGCCATGATCAGTCCCTATGCAGAACAACTATCTTATCTATTGATTCTCGTCTTAGCAGCAGCGATGGGAATACAAACTACAGCAGCTCGCCGGATCGGCATTGCTGGCATATCTACAACCGTTCTAACGAATAATCTGGCCGCCGTTGTGGAAGATACCGTAAGCATTATGTACAGGATAAGACACACCTCTGCCAAATCCCTATTTAAATCATTATCCGGCGATGTATATCTACGTGCTGGTGCGGTTCTGATTTATTTGGTCGGCATCGTTGCTGCCGCACTTCTGTTCCAACATTGGCCTCTAATCTCTGTCTGGATTCCTGTTCTGCTCGTTGGAGGCATCACCTTGTATGCTCGGACTCAATTCAGCGATGTACGGGATACAGCAAGTGGTAGTTAAGAAGCCAATCAGTTATATTGCATGTTCGAAGCTTCCTGCTTCATTAGATCAACCAATTTTCGAGCAGCGGGTGACAATACTTCCCCTGCTCGTGTACATACCGCGAGTATATTCTTCAATTGCATATGCTGGACGAATACGCGTGCCAGTCTGCCTTCACGAACATCCTCTTTCACAACCAGTGAAGAGATAAAATTAGCTCCATATCCTGCTTTTACTGCACTGATTGTCTCATTCAGCCCATTGAATTGAAGAGCGATCCGAGGTGCAGGCAAATTATTGGTTGTACAGAGTGATACGAGTCGATCTCTGGTTACACTTCCCTCTTCACGCATGATGAATGGCTCTGCCATCATGTCTTTCAATTCTACTTCCCGTCCCGCATATGGATGCTCTGGATGAACGACAAACCACATCTCATCCTCAAACAGCTCATCCCAGTGAACCCCGTCATGTGTGATCCCACTTCCACCGTATACCGCAATTTCTGCTTCATATCGAAGCAATTGATCAAATGCCATCCGTGTATTCGTCGTATTCACAACGACCTCAACCTCTTCATGCATCTGCTTGAATCGAGCAATCCATGCTGGAAGCAGAAAATTAGCCGGGAGATATGTTGCTGTAATCCGGATCATGCCTTTCTTGCCTGCCCGGAAATCCTCCACAAAATGCTCTACTTCTTGTTCCAGCATAAATAACCGTTCTGCATAACTGATAAGCTGTGTACCCACATCCGTAAGAACAAGTCTTCTGCCCTCCGAGACAAATAGCTGAATGTTCAGCTCTCGTTCAAACTTTTTCACTTGGGATGAAACGGCCGGCTGACTAATGTTGAGTTCTTCAGCAGCTCGTGTTACCCCACCATATCGCACAATAGCATGAAACAACCTTAGTCCATGTAGATTCATGTGATCTCCTTTCAAAACATAACTAAAATGTATGATTAAATATAAT
>NZ_LMFO01000002.1 GCF_001426865.1 Paenibacillus sp. Root52
TAAACTGTACCCTATAGAGTAGACACTTTAAAAAAGTCTCTCTATGGGGTATTTTTTATGTATGCCACCAAAGAGACCGGAATGGAGATACAACAATGAGTAAAAAAACCTTTACAGCAGGCGAAGTGAAGCAGCTTTCTGCAAACCCATATGTGAAGTCCGTATCTACGAAAGGAATTACGTATACAGACGAGTTCAAACAACTCTTTATTGCATCAAATCAGCAAGGAAAGCTACCTAGAGATATTTTTGAGGCATGTGGATTCGACGTTCAGATCATTGGAATGACTCGCATCAAAGCCGCTGGAACACGGTGGAGAGCCAGCTACAGAGAACAGGGCTCCCTAGGCTTACACGATGCAAGAGCCACACATTCAGGGAGACCTCTAAAGCGGGAATTAACTTTGGAAGAAAAAAATGCGAGGCTCGAAGCACAAATTCACCTGCTTCAAGCAGAGAATGAACTCTTAAAAAAGATTCGCATGGCCGAACGGGGGTGGAAGCACGAGTAAAACAGGCAGCCAGCTGTGTCTACCAAATCATTCGAGCCGTGATTCAGAAATACCATCTAAGGCGGATGGTGAGTGTTCTTTGCGAGGTTGCAGGCGTCTCCAAAAGTGGATACTATCGGTACTGGACGGCTTCGGCCATCCACAGACGCTATCAGAACGAACAAGCCGATGAAGAGCTTCGCGTTCACATCAGCCGAGCCTTCCATTTTAAAAAGCGTAACAAGGGAGCACGCTCCATCAAGATGACACTGGAAGGACAGTTTCAGATCGCCTGGAATCTCAAGCGGATCCGGAGAATCATGAAAAAATATGATATCGTATGTCCWATTCGAAAGGCTAATCCGTACAAGCGAATGATGAAGGCGACCCACGAACATCGAACCGTGCCTAACTTGTTACAACGAAATTTCAAACAGGGAGTGCCTGGGAAAGTGCTTCTAACCGATATTACCTACTTAGAATATGGTAAAGGAAATCGAGCCTATTTGTCCACGATCAAGGATAGCTCCACCAATGAAATTCTGGCTTACCATGTGTCGGAACGAATCACCATGGAGCTCGCGACAAATACCTTGCTTCACTTACAGAAGAATCGAAGATTGAAGAAGACCAAAGATGCCTTCATTCATTCTGATCAGGGAACCCACTATACCCATCCGGATTTTCAGAAGAAAGTGAAACRTATGGGTCTTGGGCAATCCATGTCTAGACGAGGAAACTGCTGGGATAATGCTCCGCAGGAGTCGTTCTTTGGTCATTTTAAGGATGAAGTTTCGCTGAAGAACTGCACTACGTTAGATGAGGTTAAACGAGAAATTAAAGCCTATATGACCTACTACAACCACTACAGATACCAGTGGAACTTAAAAAGGATGACCCCTGTAGAATACAGAGATCACCTTCTTCAAGCCATGTAGGTCTTTTTTAGAAATGTCCTTTACATAGGGTACAGTTTANGGAACTTAAAAAGGATGACCCCTGTAGAATACAGAGATCACCTTCTTCAAGCCATGTAGGTCTTTTTTAGAAATGTCCTTTACATAGGGTACAGTTTAGTGTGGCAACGCTGTTTTTTTCATTTATTTACTTGAATGTTACTTCTAATTACTTGAATGTTACTACGTTACTCGTCTTCGTAATTTTCGTAATTTTCGTTATTTCGTGAGTTGGTTAAGGACCTCCAACAATTCAAGCCTCATACTTTTGGAACACTAATACCGCGTTATGTCCACCAAAACCAAACGAATTAGACATCCCGATGCTCATGTTGGCTTCTCTAGCTTCATTAGGGACATAATCTAAGTCACATTCAGGGTCTGACTGTTCCTGGTTAATTGTTGGTGGAATAACCCCATGTCTCAACGTCTGGATTAGAGAGATCGCTTCCGCACCACCGGCCGCACCGAGCATATGCCCAGTCATCGACTTATTCGCAGTCACAGGAATCCGGTAAGCCGTTTCGCCAAATAGCTTCTTGATCGCCCGGGTCTCGGAAAGATCACCTGCTTCTGTGCTTGTCGCATGTGCATTAATGACATCCACATTCTCAGGCTCGAGCTGAGCATCCTTCAATGCAGCCCTCATCGCCAAAAATGCTCCTCTTCCTTCCGGATGGGTGGCAACCATGTGGTATGCGTCTGAACTCGCGCCATATCCAACAACTTCAGCCAGAATATGAGCACCTCTAGCAAGGGCATGAGACAGCGACTCCACCACAACGATTCCTGCACCCTCAGCCATAACGAAGCCATCTCGACCTGCATCAAACGGACGACTCGCTGCCTTCACCTCTTCATTACGCGTAGATAATGCCGTTGCGTTAGCAAAACTCGCCAAAGCTACCTCAGTCACAGCAGCCTCAGTGCCTCCTGCAAAAATAACATCAGCTCCGCCATGTCGAATTAACCGAAATGCCTCTCCAATCGCGGTATTACCGATAGAGCAAGCGGTCACTGGCGAGAGCGTTGGCCCCCAACAACCAAACCTCATGCTGATCATCGATGCCGCCATGTTCGAGATCATCATGGGCACAAGGGTAGGACTGACTCTTCCCGGACCTCGCGCAGTAAGCAGGTTACTCTGTTCAACCAAGGTTTGAATTCCCCCAATGCCGGAACCAACATACACACCCACTCGCTCTCGCTCTAGCTTCTCCAGATCTAGACCCGATTGCATTAAGGCCTGTTCTGCTGCTGCAACGGCAAATTGGGTGAAGCGATCCATACGGCGAGCCTCTTTACGTCCGAATTGCTGCTCTCCATCAAAATCTCGAACCACACCAGCCATTTTAGATTTATATTGTGTCATGTCATACGTATCAATCATTGAAATTCCTGATTTACCCTGAACGAGGTTATTCCAAAATGGTTCCACATCATTTCCCAAAGGAGAGATAATTCCCATTCCTGTAATTACAACACGCTCCATCTTCTTTCCCTCCAGCATGTATACAAAATTAAGTTCGATTTAATATTGTCATGGGTGTTATCCTATTACAAGTTGTTGTTTATCCTAGTATAATGACCACTAGGATATTGGATTAGATGGAGGGTGAATTCGTGAATCATGACGCCAGGCTTCAAGCACTATCCTCATTTATGAAAACCCAGCGTGCCAAAATATCGCCAGAATCCGTCGGTCTGCCTGCAGGCACGCGGCGAAGAACACCTGGTTTAAGACGGGAAGAAGTAGCTCAACTAGCTGGGGTAAGTACCACTTGGTACACCTGGCTGGAACAGGGACGGGATATCCAGGTATCTCATTCCGTGTTGGATAATATCTCGACGGCTCTCAAGTTAACGCCCGATGAACGCAAATACTTGTTCTCGCTAGCATTGGAACGTCAAGCTGCAGCACATATTGCGGAAGAAGAACCCTTGCAGATCAGTCCACCACTACAACGGATTCTTCGCGATCTGGAGCATTGTCCGAGCATTATCTCTGATCGCCGATGCTACATTGTTGGCTGGAACGATGCAGCGAGACATGTATTTATCGACTTTGACCTCATTCCACTTGAACAACGCAATATGATTCGTCTGTTATTTGAACGTAAGGAGTTCCGCAGACTTGCGGTGAACTGGGAGCATTTTGTTAGCGGTTTTCTGGCGATATTCCGTGCCTACTATGGTCAGTATGTGGAGGATGAATGGTATAATTTGTTTTTGGAGGAGATGATGGATCAATATCCAGACTTTCGCACACTGTGGAAACAGAGTAGTGTCAGCAGCGCCCCTGACGTTCTCATTGAGTTTAGACACTCTAAGGCAGGTAAAATGTTATTTGACCTTACATCCTTGCAGATCCATGGCAGTTCTGACCTGCGCTGTAGCATCTATACACCGGCAGCGGACACAGCAACTGAACAGAAGCTTATGCATCTCATGGAACGTGATCCGAGGAACCTCAGCGGCTCAGTATAACCTGATTTGATGCTACATTTACATCAGCATGGCTCTAGCCAATATCAAAATCAACTAGGATGAAAACTACATTTCGGAAAGCGTCCATCCTATCCTTGACATCATCCCCTCGTAAGTATAGATTATCAGGTAGATTAAGGTGAATTTAGGACAGTTAGCCCACTTCCACATTGTGGATTTTAGAAAGGAACATCATGACCAAAGTGCTTATAATAGAAGACGACAATATGTTAGGTGACACATTATCCCTATATCTTCAAGGGGAAGGATATGACGTAATTCGTGTCGATAACGCAAGAGATGGTCTTCTACAGCTTCAAGCGCTGCCTGATATCATTCTTCTTGATTTAATGCTCCCTGACCTGGGAGGTAAGAACCCTTGTCTACTCATTCGAGAGCATACAACCACACCTATAATCGTCATCTCATCATTAACCGATATCTCTGAACGAATTCGTTCCTTATCGGATGGAGCCGATGACTATGTATGTAAGCCCTTTAGCATGCAAGAGCTCAAAGCACGCATAGAAGCTGTGCTGCGCCGAACGGCAATACATCATAACTCCATCATGTCTAAAGAGCAGCCAGGAATCTCTCTTGATTTGGAACGCAGAACGATTCTGCTCAATCATCGGAAGATTGAAACTACATTTTCTGAATTTGAAATCATGAAATTATTTGTACTTAATCCAGGCAGGGTATACAGTCGCTATGCCTTGATTGAAGCTATTCGGGGTTTGGATGCCTATATTAATGATCGTACCATCGATGTTCACATTGCAAAATTACGCAAAAAAATCGAAATCAACCCAAAAAACCCCCAATACATTCATACCATCTGGGGGGTGGGATATAAGTTCACACCTTAATGTGAACCATCATCTATCGTTTTACTTCACCATGGCAAAGACGTAGTGATCACATCTATTTCTTGTTGCACCTTCTCTAGTTGTGCAGCCACATCGGCTCTAGGTGACAGATTAACTAAACATGTCTCTAGTTCAAGAACAAGCTCCAATAACCTTTCGGCATGCAGGTTTGCAGCAACACCTTTGAGTGAATGAACATTGCGAATGACATCATCCAGCCGATGATATTGAAGCTGCAACTCTACCCTTTTCTGAAACATACTGTACTCCGCCTTAAACTTCGTAAGCGCATATTGTAAGATATGCGGCTTATCGCCCATCTGGTTGATGGCCTGCTCCACATGCATACCCCTGATCTCTTTCATACCTCTCAGGTTGATCCATAGTGATAATTTCTCTGCTATTTGTTGCTCATTGATTGGTTTAAACAAGATGCTATTCATACCCATTTCAAGGCATTTCTCATAATCGCTTTGTAACCCATTTGCCGTTAGTGCAAGGATCGGCGTATGATCATACTGCCTAATCTGACGGATATGACGTACTGTATCGAACCCATTCATTTCAGGCATATACAGATCCAACATAATGAGTTTCCATCTCTGTTCATCCAGCTTCTTCATGACCTCTTGCCCATTAGCTGCCAATGTGACCTCAAACCCCATATGTTCGAGTGTTGCACGTATGGCGAGTTGATTAATTTCATGATCTTCTGCCACAAGAATATGTCCCTTATGATGTATCTTCGAATCAACTAAATCATAGTCGACCCTCTGTTGCTCTATTGACCCATTTCCCTGGAGGGTAAGCAACGCTTCGAACAAGCCTAGACGAGTAATCGGTTTGAACAGCATGAGATCAGGGCGGCTTAAATTTCCCTCTTCCCAGATATCATGATCGCTGAACGGATGGGTATATCCGAGCACCTTAACTTTTGATCGATCGAGACTATCGATAAAGCGGTTCCAATCCGTCCCGTTACCCGTCTCTATGATGTCCATATCAATCATAAATACCGAGTATGTGCCATCATGATCGGAAGTGAACTCACGACCTGCTGCTATCTCAACTAGTTCAGGATATAACACTGCATGGACACCAAAGGAATGCATCATCTGAATCAAGCTTTCACCCAGTCGTTGATTGTCTTCAATGATCGCCGCACCCATCAGAGGCTGCAGTTGAGGATACATGTGAAGGAAGAAGTTCTCTTCCGTATCCGCCAAATCCATTACCAACTCGAAGGAAAAACGACTATATGCTCCTTGTACACTATCCACTTGTAAGATTCCTCCTAATGAGCTCACCAAATGATAACAGATGGTTAAGCCCAGACCGGAACCTCCATATTTACGATACGTTGATGGATCTCCCTGTGTGAAGGGTACAAATAACCGCTCCATATGTTCTGGTGCTATACCGATCCCCGTATCCTCTACAACAAACCGAACAACGGCCTGCTCAGTATCCAGCGATATGAGCTCAGCCGTAACAAGAACATGACCATACTCTGTGAATTTGATTGCATTGCTGAGTAAATTCAGCAGAATCTGTTCAAGTCTCACCGGATCACCGAATACACGCAAAGGCAGATCTGGATCTGTATTGAAGATAACATCAATATTTTTGTAACCCACTGCCGCGCCCGCTTGATCAGCAATACCCTTGAAGAAATTTTCTAGAGAAAAGGGGACTCTCTCAATGGTAAGCTTGCCTGCTTCGATTTTGGAAAAATCGAGGATATCATTCACTAAGGTAAGCAGGGATTGAGATGACGTATTTATTTTATTCAGATATTCCATTTGCATGGTGTTTAAGCCTGTACGTTGAAGCAATAATGTAAAACTGATGATGCCGTTTAGCGGGGTACGAATCTCGTGGCTCATCCATGCGAGAAAATTACTTTTTGCCTGACTAGCCTCGTCAGCCTTCAAGCGTTGAACCTGATCCGTAATATCATGAAATACACCCTTGATACGTTCTGTAGAGTTCACCATCTGAACGGGATGTAAGTGCACCCGATAGTGTTGTAGCTGCCCATCTCCGAGCCTCAGGCTAAGCTCCATCTCTTGAGAAGACTGATTATACAAGGATTGTTGCAATAGTAATGACCAGCTCTCCAACTCCTCAATCGTAATCAAGTGCTCAAGCTGCTGTGCGAAGACCTGCTCCTTGCTGGTCTGAAGCGCGTCGAGAAACCTCTGATTCACCGACACAATGCGTTTATTTGCATCAAATCCAACAAACCAATCCTGTGAGACACGCTCCAACGTTCGATACCGCTCTTCACTCTCTTGAACTCTTCGCTTCACGGCATGATGTTCCGTAATATCAAGCCCGTGACCAATGATATACTTCACTTCACCGTCTTCCAGTAGAGGCTGCATCTTCACAATTGCATAATAACCCCTATATTCAAACTCATAAAATAAGGACTCTCCTTGCCAAGCCCGCTCATATTGTTCCTTTAGAAAATCCATTTTTTCCTTAGGTAGAAGGCTCGTTCCTCCACGTTTGTTATTTTCCATTACGCTTTTCATGTCCAAGCCCATGCGGGAGAGCATTTCTCCTTCTAATACAACATATTCAAAATTAGCATTTCGCTTCTGTATTTTAAAGGCAAAGCCAGTCTGCATACGCAGCATCTCTAGCATTTCCCGATCTTTCTGAATAACGAGTAGTCGATAATTATGGTTCTGATTGAGATAATGCAGAAATAATGAAACTAATAAGATACATGCATTCTGAAATGACAAATGTATGCCTAAAATGGGCAGAGACAGTGACTGTATTTCACCCACAGTGAAGACATACACCGAGTTCAACAGCACGGCTCCACATATCCATTTGAGCACAAAATGCCTAACATACTTAAAGACCAGATATATGACGATGACAAACATGATCTCAACAATTAAATATTCTAAATTACCGAATTCAGGGGTAATGCCTATAACCAATCTAAGGCTTAACATTAAAGCAAAGGTGACAAGTGCAGAAAGACCTCCACCAAAATAAGTGGCTAAAAAATAGACAATGGCCCTAAAATTTAATAATGAGCCATCGTTAATTTGGATACTAAAATAATATAAAGCCGTGCCAAGAATGCTATAAAGGACACCAACAACCACTCGATTAACAATGAAGGAAACACGCTTCGTACTCGTCTGGTGCAGATAGTAATGTGTGAGAAAAACGAAGATCAGAATCAACGTAATATTCAGTACAAGATCGCGCAGCAATAGGTCACCGTCCAAATCGCGGATTCTGGTATGTGCATTCATGAATTTGTCTGGATTCACGTGTGCAGCTTCCAAGTTAAACAAATCATATTATGCCAATCTCTCTTAATCAATTAAACTATTTTTAATCTTACCCAAACGACGCCTTACTCACACAAATCATTGAAGATACTAATATAAAAGAGAGAATCGTCCAGATAAACAGAGGTGATCGTCACTTCAGCTTCCCAAACTTCTTGGTTAGCTCTTGCAATATGGGCAACACCCGACCAAGTCTGATTCCCTCTCCAATGTGTATCAATCTCTAAGCGAGCAGGCTGGCCGATCATATGCTCCCTAATACAACCTGTTTTGGCCTCATAGATCGAGTTCACCTCCAGAATTACACCATGTTCATCAGTAATCATGACCGCATCCTCTAACAATAAAAAAGTTTTAAGTTCCAGTTGCATCGCAACTACCTCCCCTTGATGTAACATGATGTAAACTAACTTATCCCTTCGGAGAACACTCCTATATCCTAATACGGGTTTAATATTTGAATTTCTGAATCATTCCTTGTAAATGCTCCGCCATGGACGTTAAGCTTCGTGCTGAAGATGAAATCTCTTCCATCGCTGCTAGTTGCTCCTCTGACGAGGCCGCAACTTCTTCGGACGTTGCCGCATTAGCCCCAGCAATGCCTGCCAACTCTTTAGAGATCGCTGCTACTTCCTGCACACCTGCTGTAATCTGCTGTGACGTCGCTGCAATCTCTTCAATCTGTGGTGTTGTATCTCTCATGCTATTCAAAATATATTCAAACTTCTGAATCGCTTCTGTTGAGATGGTCATACCATCACCAACCTCTGTTGTTACCTTTGCCATCATACGAACCGAGGCAGCCATATCCTCCTGAACAGCATTCGTGAGAGCCGTAATTTCACTCACAGATTGTTGGGATTGTTCCGCCAATACGCGTACTTCACCCGCTACGACGGCAAAACCATTACCGTGTTCACCTGCACGAGCAGCTTCAATCGATGCATTAAGGGCAAGCAAATTCGTCTGCTTGGCTATGTTACCGATCAGTTCTGTAATTGCAGAAATCTGGTTAGAACGTTCATATAATGCCTGAATCAATTGATTGGTCTCTTCTACGGTGTCCTGGATAGAATGCATTTGGCTGACGGTCTGTTTGACCGCTTCCCCGCCCTCTTCCGCCTGAACGGTTGTATGCTTCGCTAAGTCGGCGACACGCATAGAGCTTTCGGAAATACGAGTAATGCCTACGGTCATTTCACTCATCGCTCCATGATTATGTTCGATGCCATTCGTCTGTCTTTCTGCACCGCTCGCAATTTCCTGGATAGCCCGTGCAACCTGCTCACTAGCGGCACTAGTGGATTCTGCACTCTGTGTCATTTCCTCTGAGGAAGCAACAACCTCACTTGCGCTTTTCTCGACATTTTGAATCAACAATCGCAAATTGCCCTGCATTTTTCCAAATGCATCACTTAGCTCACCGATCTCATCATAACTTGTACTAACAATGGTCTGGGTAAGATCCCCCTCGCTCACTTGGATCGCTTGGTCTTTCAGACGGCGAATCGGTCGAACAATAGAACGCATGACCAACACGATAATGACGCAGCCTACGATAAGACAAGCTGAAATGATAATAATCATCCGATGCAAGATAGGTGCAGCCGCAGTGTCAATTTCAGAGGAATACATCGTTCCAGCCACTTTCCACTCTGTCGATGCGTTAGTATCGAAATACATAATTTTCTCGTCTTGTCCCAGTGTATAGTTGAATTGCCCTGAAGCATTCTCGTACACCTGTGTCCACAGATCCTCTGTCGCATCTGTTCCAGCAGGCTGAGTTGGATGGTAAATATACTTTTTACTGCTATCCAGCAAAATCATATATCCTTCTTCCCCTACCTTAATTCCGCTAACCAAACCACTAATGTCGGTCAAATCCAGATCCAGCTCTACCACACCAGATCTGTCACGAAGCGCCTTCGCAATGGTGATGGTAACATCGTTCGTCTCAACAGAAGTATACGGATCACTTACAATAACTTCATCCGGGTTTCCCATCGCTTCGATATACCATGGTCTTGTTCTTGGATCATAGCCATCCGGCATGTCGCCGTCAGATGACATGAGATACACACCTTCCTCCGTCCCCAAGCCGATGGTTATAATATCTGGATTTTGCCCAGCATAGTCCTTCAATTCATCAACAATCGATGTCTCCGCATCTTCTTGACTCATTACTCCTGTGAGCTTATCTGCATAGAATTCGATGTGGCTACGCTTAGCATGTATCACAATATCAATGGTTGAATTAGCCAGGCTAACATTCTCTATCGCACTATGTAAAATTTGTTTTTCTATTTCGCCTCTCGCATTGTTATATGCTAATATTCCAACCAAGAACGAAGGTATGACCAAAAAAGCGATTAATGACAACGCTAGTTTAGCCTTAAAGTTTTTATGGATTTTTGCAAATGAAATCAACTTCCTCTTTTTTCTCACCAAGTTTCTCTACCTCTTCCGACATATATTTAATTTAAATTATTTCATTCCTTTAGATTTTCGTTCTACTCCTTTCTTCTAACACATGACAATGCTCGGTCTGCTAGACGTACTTCACCCAATCCCCATAAATAGGTCTAACAACTGAAAAACGACACCTTTCTCATCGAAAAATCTCTTGTTTTTCACATTTTCTAATGCTAAAGAACTATTTTTCAAGATAATTATAAGAAAAAGTTATTAAATAAAGTAAATTAGCGATATGACTAAAATGTTAACTTTTTAAACACATATTAAGAAAACTGTCTATTACTCAACAGCCAACAAAAAAAGACCTGAGCATCAGCGCTCAGATCTTCAAGTTTGTTTTATTAAATTTACGTATTCAGGTTCACACCTTATTAAAATGCTGGAATTGCGATATCTGCATAGTTCTCTTCGAAGAATGCTTTTACCTCAGGACCTGCCATACGTTTCGCCAATTTCTGAATTGCTTCAGAGTCCTTATTATCTTCACGAGCAACCAATGTGATGGCAAAATGAGAATCATCCTTCTCCGTGAAAAGTGCATCCTTCTTCGGCGTAAGACCCAGTGGGCTTGCATAAGCAGGTGTCATCGCAACCAGATCTGCATCATCCAACATACGAGCCAACATCAGCAGATCCACTTCCTTAAACTGTAAGTTCTTAGGATTCTCAATAACATCCGATGGTGTAGCATCGAATCCTACGCCCTCTTTCAACTTAATCAAACCATTCTGCTCCATCATGACTAATGAACGTCCTGTGTTCGAAGCATCGTTGGCAATTGCAACCGTCGCTCCGTCTGGCAGTTCGTCAATTGACTTGTATGTTTTGGAATATGCTCCATAGATCGCATTGTAGATTGGTTGAACGCCGACCAGATTGGAGTTATGCGCTTCATTATATTGAGTCATATAAGGCAAATGCTGGAAAAAGTTAGCGTCCACCTCTTTGTTCGCCAGTGCTGTATTCGGCTGCACATTATCGGACAAAACCACAACTTCCAGATTCACGCCATCTTCTTTCAACAATGGTTTTACAATGTCCAACACATCTGTCATTGGTGGAATCAGTGTAGCCACTTTCAATGTAACTTCCTGTGTTGCTTCGTTGTCTGTGTTCGTTCCTTCCGCCGCAGGTGCTGCTTCCTTCTGACCGCAACCGGCCACTACAAGCATCACTGCAAGCAGTGTGAGCATTAATTTCGCTTTCATTTCATCTTTAACCCCTTCATTATGTAGTCTGTGTGTGACATGTTCATTTCGATCTCATTATACGCTCAAGATCGACGATCAAGCCAGCGTGATAACCTGCTGCCTGTATATTGAATCGTCTGTACCAAGATAATCATAATGATAATCGTAAATACCATAATATCCGTTTCATACCGCTGGTAACCATACCGAATCGCAAAATCACCAACACCGCCTCCCCCAACAATCCCCATCACTGTGGAGTAGGAGATAAAACTGATGGTCGCCGTCGTAAGACCCAATACAAGACTTGAACGCGCCTCCACATATAGGAATTTCACGACAAGTTGTATGGTTGATGCTCCCATCGAGGTTGCCGCTTCAACCACGCCTTTGGGTACATCAAGCAACGCCTGTTCAACGAGTCTAGCGTAATACGCAATGGCAATGACCGCTAGTGGAACAGATGCCGCAATCGTACCCATGGAGGTTCCCACGACAAACCGTGTGAACGGAATCATGAATACAACCAGCAGTAGGAAGGGAAACGAACGAATAATATTAACCAAGCTTCCGAGAATCGTAAACAACAGTTTATTTTCGTATCGTTGACCCCTTCTGAACAAATAAAGCAACGTTCCTAGAGGCAACCCGATCAGAAGTGCTGCAGCAATGGAGATGCCAACCATGACAAAGGTATCGCCTATCGCTTGCCATATTTCATCCTGATACTTGATCACGGATTCAGGTATCATGGCGATGTCCCCCTTGTTCCGTGTGATCTGAGGCTGAGACATTCCGGTCTGTCATATCCACCGCCGAATCATGCAGCAATAGCGATGTCAGCATGTCAGGCTGAGGTTCTGGAATGCTACTGACCTCCGCTTCAGATAAAGTTCTGATGATGCGGCCTTCTTTCATGACTGATATTTGATGGCAGAGCCTGCGTGCAACCTCCATCTCATGGGTAACCACAACAATCGTCACACCTAACGTCTGGTTAACATGACGAAGTACATCCAGGATTCCACTCGTCGTCTGTGGGTCGAGTGAGGATGTAGGCTCATCACAGAGGAGAACACTGGGACGACTCGCAAGCGCTCTGGCAATCGCTACACGTTGCTTCTGCCCGCCGCTTAACTGTGCAGGATACTGCTTCGCTTTATCCTCAAGACCGACAAATCTCAAGACTTCCATGCCTCGGGCAGTCCGTTCAGCACGGGATGACCCACCTGCCAGCTCCAAAGGCATACAGACATTACCAATCACGGTACGATTGCTAACCAGATTAAAATGCTGGAAGATCATACCGATCGATTGACGAGCCTGACGAAGATGTTGTTCACTCATCCCCGTGAGGTTCTGTCCATTGACAAGCACGTCGCCTTCATCCGGTTTCTCCAGCCCATTAAGCAGTCGTAGCAGCGTGGATTTGCCGGCACCACTGGCACCGATAATGCCATGGATCTTCCCTTGTCCTATCTCAAGCGAGACAGAGCTTAACGCCTCGAACCCCTGATCTGCACGTTCGCCCCGCTCGTAATAACGTTTGCTTACTCCGTATAATGAAATCATGGAGATTCCTCCCGCGATTAATCGTGCATGGTTCTTCGCGAACACATGAAGAAAGCCCGCACAGCCGATAACCGGAGCGCGAGCAATCCTGTTTATTTATAATAAATCAACATGCACTATGAGACAACCCTTAAGGCGCAACCTCTATGAATGAGAGTTCAAAAGGGACGGTTATTGAACCATCTCTGATAATAAGTCTTGTGATTTATATAAACTGAATCGCCCATTGGAAGAGCCAATATAGACCTCATCTCCAATGCGGTTTATCGCTCCGTTCTTGGCCTGTCGATCTCTATGCTCTGGCTGGCCTGTAACAATATCATTCACCCTGCCTATCAGTTCTCCGTTTTGCGCGTTGAAGACGAGCAGATCTGCCCCCGTAGGCAGCAGTAACTGATCATTAATGAGCGTGTAACTCCCCTGATTGATAAGGTGCCGCACCGTTCCTAACGTCTCTTTAACACTCCAGCGTAATTTTCCCGTCTTATAATCCAGTGCAGCAGGAGAGCCATTCCTGATCACGTATACTTGATCCCCTTCTACCAGACCACGTTCAATCTTAGCGTTCACACTCCAACGTTTCTGGCCACGCTGTGGATCATAGAGTGTTGTTGTGAAATCTTCGTATTCACCATATTGATCTCCATGTTTATTTTCACGAATCAATACCATCCCATCATTCAATACCTCGATCTGTTGTTCTTGTTTAGCAGCAAAATGTTCCCGCTTCTTGCCTGTATTCAAATCGACTAGCGTCCACTGATCTGCAAGCAGCATCCAGCGTTCAGGTTTGGCACTCTGAAACGGATCTTTACGATATATCCCATCAAAGTACGGATTGTTCTCTGGGTGATCTACCGTAGACTTTTTAGCTACGATATTCCAAACGACACGCCCTGTTAAGGGGTCAGCAGCCGTCAATTTACCTTTGTCCCAATAGAGTACATAAGGATCTTCAGCACGCTGGTTCAACAATTGGTAGTCCTTGTTAAGCTTACGTGTCCACAATATCTTGCCATTCTTACTATTAAGTACGGATAGATGCCCACCATTGGATGTTTCGCTCAGACGACTATCCACAACGACCACATTTTTCGCTGCAGTTATATAGTTCACTTCATATCCCCGCTTAGGATTGAAACCCCACATCACCTTACCATCGTTCAGTCTGAGTTGACGGACACGATCGGTATAGCCTTTCTTAACCGGATCATAGTCTGTGAACAAGGTTACATGCTCACGTTCAATATCCATCTGAGCCTGCTGTATACCATAACCGGCATTGACCTCCCACAGTTTCTCTCCAGAGTCTCGATCCAGGGCATACATTGAACTTTCGTAATGGAAACCGCTAAATCCACCATCGTCACCTTCCATTAAAAGCACATCCTCATTCGCCGCCTGTAAGAAGGTATAATTAATTCCGCCCTGGTTCGTCCAGATTGGCTTCCATGGCAACGTAGCTGGCAGCACTTTGGCGTCTGTCTTGTTCGTATGTTCATACTCTTCACCGGTACTAAAATAATACTTATCCCAACTGTAAGTCTGTCCACCCTGTAAAATACGCCACTCTGTTCGAGCAATCTTACCCGCTTGAGTAAAGGTAACAAGAAACTGACTATCCTCACGTTCATACCGCCAAGTCTCGCCAATACTCATCTTCTGGCCTGTATCGGAGAGATTGCTTGAATGCTCTTTCCAATCCGGTTCACCTAGCCATCGCTTCACCTGATTGGAAGTTTCTTCTCTATTGAACTTTAGATAGGTTAGATGCCTTATCGATGTAGTGGTCAGCGAAGAATTCTGCTGCAACCAACCATCCTTTATATTTTCATGTTGGTCAATATCCTCTGCCTTAACCCAGAGCAGAGGAGGAAGGTAATCCAAACTATTCTTCGTCCAGTTGCGCGGCGTTATTGAGACACCATACCATCCATTCCATTCTTTTATTAGAAATGCTTCTTCAGCACCGATTGGCCAGCTTGTTGTGCTCCCTGGAGACAAATATAATTTACGGTCTGGATGCAGCTTAAAAGTCTGTGGAGTGACCGCTTCAATACTACGACTCTCTTTCGATGCATACCACGCCGGGAACCACACCGTTCCCCGATTCTCATCCTGAACCTTAATCCATTCCCCTTCTGCAGACCGCACTTTCCATTTCTCCATATGGGTCGTGTACGATTGCAGTTTCACACTGTCTAGATCTTCACGACGATCTACTCTCTGGATGTACAAAGGTGTATCTGACACAACCGTCACGGCTTCGCCTTGTTTATAAGCAACATTCGCAGGATTAACTTGTTTTACTACACTAGAGCTTGGTTCTACAGTTCCGACATCCGTGCGGTTATCCAATAACGTACAACCTGTGACGAGCATGAACGAAATTCCCATAACGGTAACCCATGCATACCTTGCTTTTCTTCCATTTGGCCCAGTCTTCACCATATTCACTCCACTCAGGTAGAAGTTATTTCCATTAAAGACGTTTGGAACCAGGGAAAGTTACTAACTCATCACAACTTTTTTTTCTCGCGAAACTATCTGACGTCCACCAGATGAGGGTGATAAGGATACAGGATTCCCATAGCAAAGGCGGTGGATAACAGGATAACATAATACAATGTGAACCATAGATCCGCACGCGAGTAACCAACCTGCACGTAATAGGTGCGACTCTGTCCTTCTGCGAACCCTTTTGCCTCCATCGCAATCGCCATTCGTTGTGCGCGACGGATGCTCTGAGCGAGTAGAGGAATGGCGTACCGTTTCAACGTGCCATATAGGTTCCAGCGAGAACTACGCTGCTTCGTACCTCGAATACGAATGGCATAGCGTAACGTCTGAAATTCATCCAATAGAATCGGGATCATACGCATCGCCGCAAGAAAGCTGTACGCGTACTTGGCTGGCAACCGCCATTGCTGCATTAACGAATAAAATAAACGAACAGGTTTGGTCGTAAGTCCAAATAACAAACCCGCTGCTGCCATGCTTAAAGAACGGAACCCCAGATGCATCCCACGATAGAAACTTTCTTCTGTAATATGAATAAGCCCCGAGCGGAACCAAGTGGTTTCCCCCGTACCAAACATCATCATCCCGGTTGAAGTAGAGATGAACACCAGGATGAAGGGCGAGGCGTACAAAAGCAGCCTATACCACGGGTGACCTGACCAGCATAGTAGTAGCAGCATGACAATCGCTACATTAGCCATAACATTCAGATTATGTATGAGAATAACCATAATAAACATCAGTGTCAGAATAACGAGCTTGAGACCCGGGTTAACCGCATGGAGCCAGGTTTCACGGTATGGAAACGAGATCTGCATTGGTCAACCTCCCCTTATCAATCGTCCAGACATGTGTGCAATACCTCTTCACGATTTCTCGATCATGTGTGACCATAATGATTGCTGTTCCTTGGCGACGTAGACGCTCCAGTTGTGATAACATCGCAAACGTATTACGGGCATCCTGACCAAATGTTGGTTCATCCAGCAACAGAATGCGTTGCTCACGTACCAGAGCGGAAGCAACACTTAACCGCCGTTTCTGTCCCATGGATAATTGATACGGATGTCGATCCGTTAAATCCTGCAGGTTAAATTGCTCCAGCATGGCGTACGTCTGCTGATGCCGCTCTTCCGCAGAGAGCGTTCCAGACAGAAGTGAAAATTCCACTTCATCCTTGACGGAATGAGCAACAAATTGAAATTCTGGATTCTGGAATACAAACGCAATATGATCAGCCAATTTCTCTGTTTTACCAGGTAATTGCCCTTCTACGCGATAATAACCTGTTGTTTTCAATATGTTCATGAGAGCTAATAACAAGGAGCTTTTGCCAGCACCGTTAGCTCCAACAACCGCGATCCAATCCCCATGCCACACCTTTGCCTGTTCAATCTCAATAAACGGCGTTTTCCCTCGCCATCCGGTGAAATGCTGTAATTCAAGTGCAGGCTTAGCTTCTGGTGTACTCACCTTCACAGGATCATTTAGTGAATCTGTCTTGCC
The DNA here is from genome assembly GCF_001426865.1 of Paenibacillus sp. Root52. Classification (GTDB taxonomy): domain Bacteria; phylum Bacillota; class Bacilli; order Paenibacillales; family Paenibacillaceae; genus Paenibacillus. Next base: position 17,390 of record NZ_LMFO01000002.1, read on the forward strand.
AGGTTCCGTGTCGGCCATCACTCGGTAATCCTCTAATGCTAATCTATTACTTGATCGATGCAACCCTTGCTCTTGTTTCTGATTTTGCCCATGTTCTTGTTCATGCTCATCCCATACCCCTGAGTACCAAATTCCATAGTCTCGCAGCATTTCACGATGATTCGCAAAGATCTGCGCTGCACGGTCGTCCGCGACAATCTTTCCGTCTGGTGACAGCACGATAATTCGATCAACTAATTCCACAATCTCATTAATTTTATGTTCCACAATAATCAGCGTTTTGTTCTGCATGATCTGCTTCACCGTATCCCACACTTGCGTAGTTCCCTCGTCATCCAGCAATGCTGTCGGTTCATCTAGAAACAGCACATCCGGTTGCATCGCCAGCATGGAGGCCATAGCTAGGCGTTGCTTCATACCCTGGGACATCGAGTGGATCAATTGGCGATTCCTTTCGAACTTTAATCCCACTTGGTTCAGGTATTGGCTAATCAGCTCAGGCATATGTTCTCGCGGTATATTCCGGTTCTCCAGCACAAAGGCAATTTCTTCATCTGTATAGGACATGCAAAACTGGGTGTCCGGATCCTGAAAAACAAACCCGGCTTGCTTCGGCACCTGAATATCATCACATTTCATCGGAATCTCTACTGAATTCGGGATGATGCCACTCAATATTTGCAATAATGTTGACTTGCCAGAGCCACTCGGCCCAAGCAACAGTACCTTTTCCCCCTGGCGTATAGAGAGAGACAAGCCTTGAAATAACAAGGCCTGCTCTCCAGGGAACTTACATCTTAGATTGGTTACCCCTACAACCTGCGAACGCTCTTCTTCATGCATTTAGTCCAATGCCTCGTAATCCTGTTTGGATACAGGTCGGAGTGAACGTGTCACGCCTGTAAGCTCAAGCGCTTTGGCTAAATAATAAGCGAACACACCTGCGATGATAATACTTCCAAGGAAGCGGAAACCGATAAACAAGGTGTAATTCCATGCCGATAATGAATCGATGTAGCCATATTGGTAATCCAGTATAAGTGAAGCCGCTGCTGCACCAACTGCTGCTAGGCAGGTTACCATCAGGTTTGTAAGACGATAGCGAAATGCTGCGAAAAAGACCTCGGCACCTAATCCCTGCAGTAATCCATAGACTAGCGTAGACATGCCCCATTCACTTCCCAGAAAAGCACTTACCGTTGCTGCGGCAACCTCGGCTAAGATCGCTATGCCGGGTTTACGAATCACAATAAATGCAAAGGTGCCCGCCATAAACCACATGCCATAGATCATCTGCTCGGCATGTATTCCGAAAGGCTTCATTAGATCATAAGTAGGCCCCCATATTTTGTAGATCACGCCAAACACAACCGCAATCACAATCGTTACCAAAATATCCGTCAACCTCAACTTATTACTGCGCACTGCATTTCCCATGTAAACAACTTCCTTCCTTTGTCTTGTTTAGGGCGTGCCCGAAAACTCCACGTCCTAGATTGGTAGAACACAAAAAAAGCCTCCCCGGTTTCCAGGCAGACCTACGTATCGTCATGGTGATCAGCAGTAGACAATGTACCAAAAATATAACAAGTGCATTTCATTACGTGATCGGACTCACATCCGTCATTTTATTTTGCATAAGTTTACAGCGACCCTCTTTAAACAGGATCAAAATTGTACATCCATAGATGATTGCAAAATAACTAGGCTTCGAAATGATACTCATTACGCTATTTTCAACGTCTTGTTCACTGTGATTCTATGTTCTCTACGCTGGCATTACCCAGATCAGATATTACGGTCAGCAGCATAAGGCCGCCCTCTCAGCCCAACTTCATTGAGCACCCGGTTCACTTATTTCATTGCCTCTAATGTACACTATATGGGTAATTGTAGCAATGCTATGTTCACTAAAAATACCTTGGTACGCTTACTAGTCTAGTGACCGAATCCACCTGCGAGCATTGTTTCGCTATAGATACGTTAGGTTAATGACAGGATGTGATTTACAACTATATGAAACTTTTGGGATAACTATTCCGTCTGTACACTTAGAAGGGAGATTGATTATGATGAAAAATATCCACTCGGTTTGGCAGCAAAAAAAATGGAAGCTGATTCTTGCCGCTTCGATTCTCACCGCAGGTACGGCACCCGCACTGCTGTCACCCCACGTCGTAGAAGCAGCTACCAACCACAAACCCACAGCGTATATTAATAACATCCCAGCTTCCTATGACGTCGTCATTCGGCAAGGTGTCACCTATGTAGCACTGACCGAACTTCAATTCTTGGGCAACTATACATTCGGCTATAACAACAAAACTAAAGAAATTAGTATCCAGACCGATCGCGACAAATACATTCTTGCGCCTAACACCAAAACGATAACGAAAAATGGTCAAACAGCGACACTTGCAGCAGCTCCTATTCTGGTCAATGGCAAAGCTATGCTTCCACTCCGAGCCATTGGCGATGCCTTTGGCGCCCAGGTTAGTTGGAATCAGGCCGCAAAGGAAGCTTACATCTATCAAACGGATACTGCCCTCGTTAAAGCATATAACGGCAACGATCTCGTGACTGCGCGCGAGGCTGCAATTCATCTACCACGTTTCTCGAAGTTGGGACAACCTCGTCTGGAGCTACGTGAAGAACGTGGTGATGTGGACTCCACCACAGCCTATATATTTGAACAAGGCAAAAAAGATCGCTTCTTCATTAACGAAAACAACAATCTAATCAGTTATTATGAGGTCAAAAACGGTCAGGCCTTACTGAAATGGCAAGCAAACTTAGGTAACGGTTCCGGGACTCTTGGTGATCTGTTCTTCGTCAAAACGAAGCCATATGCTGAAGCTGGAACACGCCCTTCATTAGCTGGTAAAACGATCGTGTCATTCCGGTACTCACTCATGGCCGAGGAAACCTCTTATACGGTCACCAACAAAGCCGGCTCGGTAGCTGAAGGGGCGGCTGTACCATCTAAAGGAAGTATCTTTGTTAACGTGCCGGATGAAAAGTAGAAGTAGGAGCCTTATGGACATGCATGCTACCTCATCTAGCTGAAACTATAGGAAAAGGCATCCCGCGGGATGCCTTTTATCTGTTCGCTGCATTAATACTGCGTATTCCCTGATTGACTTGTATTGCCTGAAGAGAACCCTTTGAATAACGTAGGTACCTTCGAATATCTGGTGTTCGTTATTTTCCCCTTCGTACTGCCGCTGTCTGTTCGCAAAATGGAATCCTTCACATTGGAAATGTTCGAATTATCTACATTCATGGTCACGGCATACGAGGTGCCTCCATTTTGACGAACGAGCTTGCCAATATCATCTGCTCTGAAATTTTTGATGTTAATAGTTCCGGATGCATTCATCTGAAATACTTTGTCATATGCTTTGTAAGCTGCTCCACCCGTAATGTTCACCGTTCCTGACGATTTCAAGGTCAATGCATCCTCTCCAACATCCTTCCAGGTGACATTCTCAATGTTACAGCTACCATAACAGTGCACGCCATCAGCTGCTGGCGCTTCAATGACTACGTTCTTCAATGTGGCGCCTGCCTCAAGGCGAAAGATAGGCTTTTGATTTTCCTTCTGACTGCCATCACCGAGTGTATTCGGATCGGCAGCGACGCTTTTCCCTTTTCCATCATACGTCTTGCCTTTCTCTACAATGATGGTTGTCTTCACAATCTCGGGAGCAGCAGACGCAGGGATTGCCCCAAATACGGAAGCGACCAGACCAACCGACAATAACACCGTTAACAATTTTTTCATCGAACATGTCCTCCTCTATTCATATGAATTGGTGGCGCATAAGCTTAAGCTTGTCCTCACGGTTCCCCCAGATGTGCACTTCTGCTTGGAACGTATCCTGATCCTACCAAATAAGGAATGTAACGAGAATAATCATTAGATGATATGTCTTGGTATTCGCCTTGGAGCCTCCCTTATCAGCACATTTCGTACGCTGAATTATCCGGGCAGTATGCTATTCTGAACTTCATATATGCTCTATTTAGGGCAGATGAACACATGAATATTGTGCAAAAACAGCAAAAAATCACGCCATCTGTAACCAGATAACGTGACTAGCATTTATAAATATTTAAAAGGCATCTCTATCATAGTATTTCATCCTTGAACTCCAAGGAGCTTTGGATATCGAAAAAGATGTGGGGAACATGATGGCAGCGCAACAAAGTATTTATGAAACGGGTCTTAAAAAAAGGTGGCGCCTAAATGCACTACTAAGATAAATGTGAAGAAGAGCCCTATGGTGCTTTTTTCATTTAAAATAATCTTGAATAACCTTCATATCAAAACTACTCAAAATTTCATATTTCATCGATGAATTCTTTTTAGGAGTGGCTTCATAATCATAGACATCAACATACTTATTATCATTTAAAAACATTCCTAGTCTTCTGTTATCAGCAACATAAACAACGATCGTATACGTTTCATTAATTTCTTTAGAAATACTGGATTCTTTCTTCACTTCAATGGCTGACAAACTGCTCATGACTTTATCAATTTCCTCTTTGTTTGTGAGGGTGATTTTTTTATGTATGCCCTTTTCGATCTCTATCGAGCTTATCGTATCTAAGTTAAGATCCTTCCAAGCAGTATCTCTTAATGAAGTTGTTCTGTTCGTTGTTAAGAACCATAATCCAACAGCTAAAAGTATAATAATCGATGCTAGAATGTAGTAATTACGTTTCAGCACATTAATCTCCTTATCATTATCCGTTTTACTTATTGTAACATTTATCCATTTTATAGAGTACCCATAGTCTCCGATGCAACAAAAAATGTAAAATAATATGTCCGCCACTGAATTTGTAATTTCCTATTTCGACGTGAGGTGGGGCATCACACTACGAAAAACCCCCATTTTCACAAATTAGGAAAAGGGAGCTTATCATATCAAGCAGCATTATGGACTTATTGAGCACTTTATCACTGCTGCTAACTATGCACCAAACCGCTGGCGGTACCCACACTTGCGGCACAACTCTTCCACAGCTTGCCTCTTAGAGAATCCATAAAATAAGTTATTGGCTCGTTCCCCGTCAACGATCTCCGAGAATGACTTCTCATGTACGTTGCCTAAGTTAATTACACCTTCGCCATCCAGGCAACACGGTACAACCGTGCCGTCCACCAATACAGCCGCCTGACTCCGAAGAGCATGACAGAAGCCTTTGCCGTCATCCTCTGGTGCATCCAAGCTAGGCCACTGAAATTCATGATCCTGATTGAGGTATACATTCGGAGCAATTTTGACACCGCTACCCGGTACAACCTTTTCTTCAATACGAAAATCGAGGTTGAACTCCCGCTCTAACACCTCTAGCGTTTCCCGATTTCGATTCATTTGAGCATTCGTAAAGTTATCCTGTGTCAGGTTCCAGAGTCGGAACGAAATAATAACATTATGTTTCACCGCTTCACGAACAAAGGTTAATATGTTATTCAAATATCCTTCGCGGTCTGTGGAGCCTTCATGTCCGTCGAAGCTATGCAAGGAAAAGTTCATCTGACGTAACGCTGGCTTGCCTAGCAGCTTATGCTGCGTCTTGGGCAGCAGTGTGCCATTGGTCGTGATGTTGACCTTGAACCCTTTCTCATGTGCAGAATCCAGCAGCAGATCGATTTTGGGATGCAGCAAAGGCTCACCTTTGACATGAAGATATATGTGTTTGGTATGTGGCTTAATCTGATCCAGTATATTGTTAAAGACGTCAGGGTCAATGAAATTTTTGGCACGCTTGGTCTGCGGACAAAAGCTGCACGCCAAGTTACAGATGCTTGTAATTTCGATGTAGACTTTCTTGAATGTTTTCAACTCGGATCCCCATTCTTCTCCGGAGGGAGAGCGTCCCACCTTCATTTCGTAATATAACGATAACAATTTCACTAGTGCGTAATCAAAGTGCTCTTTTGGAACAACCTCTATTATATCGGGTTAGGAAGTAGGGAACAACAACGTTTCATATCAGATTCCTGCTGCTCGTACGAAGCATAATCTGTGGCATCCCTTCTTTACATCCGGCTTGCATGTGATATATGCTGGAGCTATAAATGAATATAGTTGAATAATGCACTGGGGGAGCCTAACGGCTGAGACGAATTCATTTTCGGACCCTTTGAACCTGATCTGGATCATACCAGCGGAGGGAAGTGGAGCGGCCTTTCAATAAACAACATGCGTTTTTTCATACAGAACATGTATGTGAAATACACTTGCCAATTGAATCTACAGCCCCACTCATTTCTCCGGAAATGGGCGGGGCTTTTTGCATTCTTTAGAACAGAGAACATGCACCGGAACAGGTCAAAGTGAAGCCAAGCCCAGCTCCCACTAGAGGTACATACAAGGAGGAAAACAGATGTCTTATTTGGAACGTATACGCACTCTAAATCCGTTAGTGCACAATATCACCAACATTGTGGTTGCTCCCTTTGTAGCCAATGGCTTGCTTGCACTTGGGGCATCGCCTTTTATGGCTTACGCCCACGAGGAGGTTGCCGATGTTGCGAAAATGTCCGGCGCGGTTGTCCTCAACATTGGCACACTTAATAAAGATGTTGTGCAGTCCATCCTGCTCGCTGGTGTATCTGCCAACGCCCATCATGTTCCTGTCGTCCTTGATCCTGTTGGCGCTGGTGCCACATCCTATCGCTCTGAGCAGGTTCAATTACTCGTTCGTGAACTACATCTCACGATCTTGCGTGGGAACGTGGCAGAAGTCGCCAATGTTATTGGCGAGCACTGGAATAGTAAAGGTGTAGATGCTGGACAAGGTGAAGAAGATCGTATCGGAATAGCCGAGCGGGCAGCTCAAAAGTTAAACTGTATCGTCGTGATTACGGGTCGCGAAGATGTCATTACAAATGGACATCAGACCTATCTTGTCAGTAACGGTCATGCCCTCTTAACTCAAGTTACCGGTGCGGGATGTCTGCTCAGTGCTGTGATTGGAGCATTTGCAGCGGTGGCGACTGATGACAATGAACTTCTGGATAGTGTTGTAGAAGCACTCGCCTTCTACGGCATTGCTGCTGAGATTGCTGCAGATCGTACAGAGGGCCAGGGTCCCGGCAGCTTCCAGATCGAGCTATTGAACCAACTCGATCATGTATCCCCGTCAGTACTACAGCAGCGTGCTCTTATTCGTCACATTCATGGAGGTGGAGGTACAACATGCGTATAGCTCAGGCTCTAACGATCGCTGGATCAGATAATGGCGGCGGTGCTGGGATTCAAGCTGATCTCAAAACCTTTCAGGAACTTAGTGTATATGGTATGACCGTCATTACTGCCATTGCGGCACAGAACACAACAGGAGTTCAAGGTGTATTTCCTATTTCATATGAAGGCATAGCCCAACAGCTTGATTCAACTGGAGACGACTTCAAGCCAAATGCGGTGAAAACCGGCATGCTCTACAGCACGGAAATTATCCAATTGGTGGCTGAGAAATGGCGCCATTATGAATGGTCTAATCTAGTCATTGACCCCGTTATGGTAGCCAAGGGCGGCGCACCGTTGCTTCAGCAGCAGGCTATTCAGACACTGATTACGGAGCTGATTCCGCATGCAAGGATCACTACGCCTAACATCCCTGAAGCTGAGCTGCTGACAGGCATGTCCATTCGTAATTTAAGCGATCGGGAAGAGGCAGCCCGACGCCTTGTGCAGATGGGCTCTACGTATGCCCTGATCAAAGGCGGCCATGACACGGGCGGTATGATTGTAGATGTATTCTATGATGGCCGATCCTTTCATTATCTAGAGAATATTCGTATTGTGACCCCACATACTCACGGAACGGGCTGTACGTATTCTGCCGCCATTACGGCTGAACTGGCGAAAGGTTCGTCCGTTCTAGCTGCCGTCACGACTGCGCGAGCATTCATACAGGCAGCCATTGAGGATGAGCTCGGCATTGGAGCCGGGCACGGGCCGACGAATCATTTTGCGTATCAGCGCAGACAGCGGGGTGAGCGATGATGCATGAGCTGAATGCAGACGCGGCGCGACGCACAATGCAGGTGTATTTGGTAATGGGCAGCGTGAATACCACGCAAGACCCTGTGGAGGTGCTGCGCCAGGCGATTGCTGGCGGCATTACGCTGTTCCAGTTCCGCGAAAAAGGAACTGGTGCTCTGGTTGGTGAGGCCCGCCTAGCTCTAGCATGGCGGCTTCGCGAGGTGTGCAGCCAGCACGGGATACCGTTCATCGTGAACGATGATGTGGAGCTGGCTGTAGCTGTGGAGGCCGACGGCGTGCATGTCGGCCAAGAAGATGCGGACGCGGCGCTTGTACGCGCCCGCATTGGAGCTGGGCGGATGCTTGGCGTATCCGCCCACTCCGTGGAGGAAGCCCGCCGTGCGATGCAGGCGGGCGCCGACTATCTTGGCGTCGGGCCAATGTACCCGACGCGCTCCAAAGCGGATGCCCATGCTGTGCTGGGCGCCGCAGGGATCTTGGAACTGCGCGCCGCAGGCATCGCAGTTCCGGTGGTCGGTATCGGCGGCATTACGCCCGATACCACGGCCGCCGTGATGGCGGCTGGAGCCGACGGCGTAGCCGTCATCTCCGCCATTGCGGGCGCGGCCGACGTGCGCGCAGCGACTGCGCAGTTCGCTGCGGCGGTGCGTGGGATGCTGGCGTAGCCATGCGCCCCTGCACCGCGGCAACCCCGCAGGGGCGCAGGGTTTATGCGCTGAGCCTGTGCGTCGCATCTACATCATTTAGCTTTATTGCATTATTAATCATGGATTAAGGATTATGGATCATGAATTATGTAACTTTTACACACGTCAACCTCCGACACAGCTTAGATATACCCCAGAAAACTCCGCATTGAATTTACGCTGAATTCAAAGACTTCATTTGCATCAATATTAGCAGGATTGTCTATACATATAATGTTGAAGACCCCTCATTTATGTTCATAAACCGTCAGTGAATAGTTTGTCTACGAGTACGCTTTTAGTAACAGTTCGCGATCATAGATTAGTTTGGCGTATTCGTTCACAACTCTACATACAAAATATGATGCACCTGTCGGATTGATATCCTGTATGCTTCTTGTTTTCTTCTTGTTTGCTTCCTCTCGGCTTCCTATCATTCACTTCAGTTTCTCCATCCTACTGTGCTTCTCCTTAAAATTTAGTTTAGGTGCTACATTCAAATATAACAGGGTTGACTCTCACGTAACGTGACACTGTACAATCAGTGATGTAAGGAGGTTGGAACCATGGCCATAAAGGTAAAAGAAGTTGCCGAGCTCGCCTCGATCAGTGTGCGCACACTGCATCACTATGATGAGATTGGTTTGTTAACACCGGATGAAGTTACTTCAGCAGGGTATCGACTCTATTCAGATGCCAATCTAGACATGCTGCAGCAGATTTTATTTTTCAAAGAACTCGACTTCTCACTGAAAGATATCAAAGACATCATAAATAGCCCTTCCTTCAATCGGGAGGAAGCACTTCAGATGCACCGCCAGATCCTTATGGAGAAAAGGGAACGATTAGACCGTATGATTGCCACCATTGATAAAAGTGTTCTGCATATGAGAGGAGACATCGATATGACGACGAAGGAACAATTTGAAGGTTTTAACTTCAAGGAGAACCCGTACGAACAGGAGGCGCGTCAGCGCTGGGGGAATAAAGCTGTAGACCAGGCGAATGAAAAGTTACAACGCTCATCACCCAACGAACAAAAGGCAATAGCAGATCAGATGAATAGCATCTTTACTCATTTGGCAACGCTTCGTGACACTTCACCCGCATCGGCTGAATCCCAAGCGGTCATTACGCAGTGGTACACCTATCTGAATCAGATGGGACATTATTCACCTGAGGCTTTTCGAGGATTAGGTCAGATGTATGTGGATGATGAACGCTTCACTCGTAACATTGACCAATTTGGCGAAGGATTAGCTGCCTTTATGAAAGAAGCCATGGCGATCTTTGCAGATCAGCAGCAAACAGACTAAGTACAACCCAGCCCGTTAAACTTAAGGAAGAGCATATGAATTAGGGCATGTCTGAAAACGAATAAATCATGTCGGATAATTTGAAATTAAACGAATGAGGCAACGAGCAAGAGGCGCAGATGGTAAGAAATATACGTTGACCGTAGGAACTGATGAGAGACATATTGTGTTCTACCCATTTACCAGACGTCCATGCAAATGAAATGATTACCTCCTGTTTCATGAATGATTCCCTGTTCGATGTCATTCGCTGGATCGCCAGCAGTGGTGTAGAGGATAAGATGTGCCGGAAGAACGTTAGAGTAGGCTTTAGAGTGGATTTTAAAGTGGGTTTAAGGTGGTTTAGAGTGGGTTTAGAGTAAGTAGGTGAGGGTTACGTTGGAAACGGAGCAAATAAAGGCTATTCATGTGAACGAGCCTCTCCACCTACACCGTCGTTTTGGCGTTAACGAATCTGAGAGACCTTATTCGGCCGGTTCACGACGAATGGAAATGGTAACGAATCTGAGAAACGTTATATTACGAAATACCATGAAATAGGTCTAATCTCCGCACTCCAACGGCGTATTAGCGTGTCATCGATTCGTTAGCATTTCCTGAATTCGATTTTGCCGTCAATAAGGCTGTCTGAGTTCGTTAGAGATGGTGCTTCATCCGAACGTCGTGAATTTAAATCTCACTTTCACTTACAGACATCTCCACCATCTCTTCACCCCACTGTGTCATATTTAAGAGCATCGTCCACCATTTTCTCGCCCTGTTGTGTCACTTTCTCTTGTCCTACCTAAGCTGTCTAGGCCGTCTAGACCGTCTAGGATTGTCTGCGGATAACATCCTTGCTTGGAACAAAAACTTCAAATACTACTTCCTCCAGCGTGTTTTCACAGCATTTTCAGAACAGTTGTAGAGCATTTTCAGACACACCTTGGACTCAGGTTAACTCTAGACGCAGCCACGCCCTAGTGAGGTTCTCTCTAGATTCTCACAGGCCAGATTCACACACGCTGGATTCTCACCTATCTACAAGGTAGATATTAACACCAAAAAAGGGACGCACGCCTTCTGGCGTTACGTCCCTTCGTGCTTGTTTCTCAGCCGCAATGTGAAGGAGCCTTCTCGGCACATTCACTCTGAGATTTTTTTGGAATGAAGAATATAGGATTATGAGAATTGCTGGATTTACTAGCCATGCTTTTATTATTGGCACATGCTATTGATTCGTTCGATTGACCCCAGTGGAAGCATGCTCTCCTGCTCTCCTACTTCATACAACTTTGCCCGATCTTGCCCATCTCTACCCTACTACTTCCCGATCTCAACTGATTATGCTCGTGGAGCGTGGTCTGTGGATGAGGCTTCGGTTGCCATACTGGTTTTCGCCATTCGGCCAGGAATCTGCCATGCGGATACGATCGCAAGACCAATAAACAACAGATCCATCGGTTCACCGAAATAGTCCGAGAACGTTTCAATAAACGCATTGACTATCTCCCCGTCAAATACCAATTGCATAAAACTTTCATCAAACATCTCGGATGCAAAATAAACCACCGTCATGTATTTCCCTAATACAATGCCGACAAGCGCAAAAATGACCGCAATCACTTTATGTACTGTTGCAATCCGTTTGTTGGACAACAACACGACAGCATAACCTGTAAGTGCCCCAATGAGAATTGCAATTAAACCTACCTCATATTCAGTCATTGCTGCGACTGCAGCCCATACGGCACCACCCACAATTGCCGCAATTAACCCGCCGATAATCGGCATACCAATCTTGATTCCTTGCTTTTCTTCCACGATGTCTTTCCCTCCTGAGTCATGCTTAGGCTTATTTTCCAAAATTCACCTAACTAATAAAACCACATTTTATTCGTTAATTCAACCATTTTCTATGATGATGAAGTTGTAAGCGATACCCACGCTAGCTCAATGGCGTGCATTTCATGACCCTCGTAAAATCGTGCAATTCCCCGGGGGAACATCGTCAAACCTCAGCCACACAAACACAAAAAACATAAAAAAAACTCCCCACTATTCAACATGACATAGAGAGAGTCCATTCCATTCTATTTAAACATGCTTTTCTTCTGCTAATTAAGCCTTAGAGCTTCAGCAAGCTGATATGCTTAACGCTGTGCTTCCTTCGCTGGTGTGATCACAGCCGCAATCTGTGCCAGAATCGCATCAACCGATGCCGAATCATGCACATCATATTCATCAATGTTCAAGCGCAATACCGGACAAGCTGTGAATTGATCAATCCATACGGAGTAGCGCTCATGCATATGCTCCCAATACGAGCGATCTGTCTGAATCTCCATCTCACGTCCACGCTCGGTAATCCGGTTTAGAATGGATGGCAAGCTGCCTTCCAGGTAGATCAGTACATCCGGGTGCGGGAAATATGGCGTCATGACCATAGCCTCGAACAAGCTGCTGTAGGTTTCGAAATCCGTTGCAGACATTGTACCTTGATCCGCGTGCATCTGTGCAAAGATCCCCGTATCTTCATAGATCGAACGATCCTGTACGAAGCCTCCACCCATTTCAAAAATTTTCTTCTGCTCCTTAAAGCGTTCTGCCAAGAAGTAGATCTGCAGATGGAAGCTCCACCGTTCAAAATCATGATAAAACTTCTCCAGATACGGATTATGATCCACCTGTTCCAGTGAGGTTTTGAAATTCAAACGCTCCGCAAGCGCTGCTGTCAGTGTGGATTTCCCCACACCAACCGTACCTGCAACGGTAATTAATGCATTGTTCGGAATGCCATAGTTATTCATGTGATATACTCCTTTACCTGATTAACGATCTGCCTGAAATGTTCTGGATGCTCTACAAAATCGAGTGCTTCTGCATCCACTTTAATAATGATCGGAGGATTAGGGCTGTCTGCTAAATAGGCCATGCCTGTTTTGTAATCAGCAATAAGCTGTTCCATATACGCTGGATCCATGTCCTGCTCAAAAGATCTTCCTCGCTTGTTGATCCGATACATCAAGGTATCGAGCTCTGCCTCAATATACAGCACCAGATTAGGTTTCGGCAGGTCATCGGTTAACAAATGATAGATTTGACGATACTTGTCCCGCTTCGAGCCTTTCAAAGTGCGTTCGGCAAAAATCATATTTTTGTAGATATGATAATCTGAAATGACGGGTGTATGCTGCTTCACATAGTGAGCGCCGGTGTCTTCCAATTGCTTAAATCGATTACATAGGAAAAACATCTCAAGCTGGAAGCTCCACTCATCTATATCCTGATAAAAGGAAGCCAGAAATGGATTCTCTTCTACGATCTCTTTCACTAGTGGAAGATTCAACTCCTGAGAAAGCATCGTTGCGAGCGTTGTTTTCCCAGCACCAATTGGACCCTCCACAGCAATAAACGGGGCTGATTTCATCGTGTTCCTGTTCCTCCTCGTGCTTATGCGTGTTTCCGTTTCTCTATAGACCTCACCTATTGTATCACAGCTTCGTAGCGTCGAAGGCCAGTATTTTATGTATAAAATGAATATTATGCATATTCACGTAACAGAGCTAAACATTCATCGGATAAAAGACCTTATCCCCACTTTTGGAACTTTAAGTCTAAAGTTATATATTCAAATGATTTAATAAATGGTAAAATAACCCTATTACTATTATTATAGCATTTAATTACAGTTACAAGACTATCGAGCCTACATACCACTACATATCATGATGCTCTAAGGAGAGAATTAGATTGCTGAACAATATTCACCAATTCATGAAGACAACACGTTCGCTTCCACGTACGATAACGATCGCGGCTGCCCTGACCCTTACGCTAACCGGTTGTGCCACCCAAGCTAGTACCTCTAGCCCAGCACCTGTAACTACGGAAACAGCAACAAAGAACGAAGAAAAAAATCATGTTCTAGCTTCGACAAAGAATGAAGTTGAAATCACCGCCCCACTTGAGTGGAATACTTTTGACTATGCTGGGTTGCCAGCCCTGTTTACTGCAATGAACAAAAAAGGCGATGGAATGATTATGATCAATCGTTCAAGTCGAGCAGATACAACGGCTGATGCATCTATTGAAGATTTTATGAAAAATTGGGAGGACGAGTTCTCCTTCGGTGAAGGCAGTACGTTTGAATCAAAACGGACAGGAAGTATGACGATCGATACAGAAGAAGCCTATCTTACTGAAGGGACAATGACTTTGCCTGAAACGACAGGGCACTTTATCAGTGCTTCACTAGAGAAGGAGAATCACTTCTATCGTCTACTCTTCTCCCTACAGCGTGAAATGAATGATGAAGATCGAGAATTGTTCAACCAGATAGCCCAATCGCTGCGAATTCTGGACGACCAACCTACTGTAGTGGAGACCGCTCCAGCGTCTAGTTTTACTAAAGTGATCAAATCAGATGACGAGAAAACCTCGATCCGTGTTCCTTCTATTTGGCTCAGTGAATTAAAAATGATTCCCGATGCCGATCTAGAAGCCACTTCGCCAAACGGTGAAGAATATATGATGCACCTGAAGCATTTGAAGTCTGAATTCGACCCAGGAACAACACTGGATCAGTATTTCGACGCGTATATGGAATATGAGATGGAATTCCTGAGTGATATCGCGGAGTCAGATCTGTTGGCTGTAGAGATTGATGGCAGACCAGGTATTCAGCTTGAACTTCATGCCTCTGTGGACAAAGCCAAATACGGCTACTTATATACGATTCTTGAATATCCCGATCACTTTGCGGTCATTAGTTTCGCCGCGGCGAGCAGTCGATATGACCAAACGAAGGAAGCGTACATAGAATATACGGAGAGCTACCGCGAGGAGCAGTAAGTAAGTTATTGCATTAACAAATGAAGATTGACTTCCGTTTGTGATGCAAAGCAAAGCTTCTCCTTTACTTCTCCAGTGAACAGACTTTTTTGTTCCATACGCTGGAATTAGAAATAAGAATAACCTTCTTGTGATCTGACCTGACCTTAGGTAATCGTAAGAAGGTTATTTTGTGTGTTTCATATTGTGCTGTTGGGTTGTAACCTTATTTTGGGACAATATCCTTCAGCCCTTTTAGAAACCGACTGGAGGCATAGCAGATTTGTCCATTAACCATTCGGATTTCCCGCTTAGCAATGTCAATTTCAGCGATATTATCTTTGTTTACCACATAAGAATTGTGGCAGCGATAGAAGCGATTATCCATCTCAGGTAACGCCTTTAACTTCCCGTAGAATTCAACCTGACGATTGTGGGCATGCAGGATGATTTTATGAAGTTGGGAGGAGGTTTCAAAAAACAGAATGTCATTGTACTCAATGCTGATAACCTTATCCCCCATCTTGGTTTGAAACAATTTCCGATGATTATGCTTGTTTTGCATGTAGCGATGATACGCCGTATCAATGCAGTCAATAACCCGTTTCTGAATGTCGGTAAACTGATCTTTCGTAATATAGTCCATCGCTTCCACTTTATATGTAAATGTCAGATACGTTAATTCTGGATGTGTGGTTATGAATACGATCGCGCCTTGCGTATCATATTGCCGAATCTCCGCGCCTAGCGCTATTCCACTCTTTTCTTCCTGTAGATCAACATCTAGAAAATATAAACCGGTTGTATCATTCTGCTGTAGATAATTAATAATGTCTTTGGAGTGTGCAGTAGAGATCACAACCTTCATGTCCAGATTCTCAATCATGATGTAATCGGACACATATTGGGTTAGACGTTTACGTTGCTCCTCGTCGTCCTCGCAGATAAAAATCTCTAACATATGCCTCATCTCCTCTGTGCTTTAATTCTCGAACACTTCCAAGAGCTGAATAAACGTGCTCTCTCTACGCTGAGTGTCCAGTACAACTCCTTTATATTGCGCAACCATCTCTCTTAAATTGTTGAGTCCTAGCCCGCGATTATTACCTTTAGTTGAAAAGCCCTTCTCAAACAATTGGTACAACTCAGGTGTCTCTTCGCGGCAACTGTTGCTGACCACAATTAATGTACCAAGTTCTTGGCGAATCAACGCCATATGCACAGTTGGTGCCTCACAATGAATTGCCTCTTCGATAGCATTATCCAGTAGAATTCCTACACAGCGGCATAATGGTACGGCATCCATATGGATACGTTCGATCGGCTCGGCAACTTCAATGATGGCATCGATGTTAAGCTCCTGTGCCTTAATCATCTTTGCAGAGATAATGCCTTTTAGCTCTTGTACTTTTAGAAGATGTAAGGCTCCCAGTTTATATGTATTGGACTGCATCCCTTGACTGATCGGCATAATTTTGTGTTCAAAATAGGCCTGTAATTGATCCATATTCTTATGACGAATGTATTCAGACATACTCAGAAGAATATTAATATAATCGTGCCTAAATTTCTGCATATCGGTATATAAATGTTCCAGATTCTCTGTGTATTCCGTTAATTGCTCGTACTGCTCCCGCTGGTTCTGCATAGCCGCTTCCCTCCTGACCGTTCGCGACAATATTACAAATACTCCAATCAGTAGGGCAAAATAAAACAGAAACAAAATACTATTAGCTTGGATGTTATCGTCCGAGAAGCCTTGCCGCTCTCCAATCCATATATTGATGTAAAAAATGATTAAGGTAAAGATACAGACTACGCTAAATAATACACTGTATCTCTTCAAGATCAGTTTGCCTCTAAATCGTTTAACGAAGTAAAGCCCGGTAAGTAACATAGTCATGGATAACAATCCACTGCCTATTAAATTTACAACGGTTAGCATCAAACTCGAAGTGTTAGCATTCATTGAATGGTGAAACATGTTTATTTTGATGAGACCAAACAGATACTCACCTAATACTGATACGAGTACAGAAATAACAGGGAAAATGATACTCCACAACATGTCTTTTGTTTTCCAATGTAAACACGCATAGAAATAGATTACGACGCCGAATATGGCGGATGCTCCAATCCAAGGAAACAGCATCATTCCAATCATAGTCCCACCCACCAAAAGCAAACCACAAAAACGTATATTCATCGTTCGAACTGACATGAAAGACAGAAATAAGATAAGAAACAAGACTTGAACGATAATACCTAGTAAAACTTCCATTGGCTGCTCTCCTTATCTACACCTTAACCTATTCTGTCCTCAGTTCCTCTCACCGAAGAATCAAATACTTCCAATAGCTGAATAAACGTTCCCTCTTTACGCTGGGTATCCAATATAACTTGCTTGTATTGCGACACAATTTCTCTTAGATTGCTAAGGCCTAGACCACGATTACTGCCTTTGGTTGAAAAGCCCTTCTCAAACAATTGGTACAATTCAGGTGTCTCTTCGCGGCAACTGTTGCTGACCACAATTAATGTGCCATGTTCTTGGCGAATCAACGCCATATGCACAGTTGGCGCCTCACAATGAATTGCCTCTTCAATGGCATTATCCAATAAGATTCCTACACAGCGGCATAATGGCACGGCATCCATATGGATATGTTCGATTGGCTCAGTAACCTCAATAATAGCATCGATGTGAAGCTCCTGTGCCTTGATCATCTTCGCAGAGATAATGCCTTTTAATTCTTGTACTTTTAGATGATGTAAGGCTCCCAGTTTATATGTATTGGACTGCATTCCTTGACTGATCGGCATAATTTTCTGCTCAAAATAAGCTTGTAATTGATTCATATCCTTATGACGAATATATTCAGACATACTAAGAAGAATATTAATATAATCGTGCCTAAACTTTTGCATATCGGTGTATAAATGTTCTAGATTCTCTGTGTATTCCTTTAATTGCTCGTACTGTTCCCGCTGGTTCTGCATCGCTGCTTCCTTCATAATCGTTCGGCTTAATATCACAAATACACCAATGAGTAAGGCAAAATAAAACAGGAACAAAATACTATTCGCTTGAATGTTATCATCGGAGAAACCTTGGCTTTGGCCGATCCATATATTGATGTAGAAAATTACAACAGTGAAGAAGGTCAGAATCGTAAGAAATAGACCATATCTTCTGAAAAATGCATCGTGGTTCTTCAGCTTCGTAAGCAGTATTCTGACAAGTGCACTCAATAGAAATGTCATGATCATAATGCCTGTTACATAGATCACCGTATAGAACATATTCGTATGAATGGATGCACTCGAACCACCAAACACATTAATATTGATTATCCCGCACATATAATCACTGATGACCATGAAAATCAGCGTTATTGTTGGAAATAAAATACTGAGAAGGATCTTTCTCAGCTTAAAATATAAACTGATGACCAAGAAGAATAAGACGACAAAACTACTTGCTGAGCCCATCACTCCAAACAGTGAGTAGCCAATGATGATTGAGCCAACGAACATAAAAGCAATCGAACTCTTGCTAAGTTGATGCTTCAACATGATCGGGATGGACAGGCTAAACGTTGCCATCTGTATGATAGCAGCCAAAAACAATAACATAATCAAAATCCTTCTTTCAACGTTATACTGAATCTCTCTATGTGATAATGACTATATGGAACAATATAACATTTATCAATGAAACAGACTATCTTACCTTCATCAGTCTTTAACTGAGAATACGATAAGATAGCCTATTATAGAATTCCGAATCTATTATATATCTTCTGTCCTCACTCTTGTCAGCAATAAGAAAATTATCGCAGCACAGGCGAACAGACTGATGATATGCACAGCAATCATACTACTGTTACCTGTAAAACCACTGAACATATCATTGTTCAGTTCAGTAATCCACTGCGTTGGCAGAATCCGCGCCAGCTTCTGCATACCTTCAGGCATAATTGAACTTGGCCATAAGGTACCTCCTAGCATCGCCAGAGGTAGCGATACAACAGTAATAAGCAACCGTCCCGTAGACATTTTGGATGTACGACTTATGAGTAGCAACCCAAGTCCTGCTGCAATCATGTTTAATAGTCCATAGGCTAGCACGAGCAACAGAAGTTCCCCCACAGATAGGGAAAGATCTATTTGGAAAACGCCTGTCATCAAGGCAACCATAAGTATAAATTGTCCCACACCAATCACCGCAAACACACTAACGGTCTGTAGATAGTAACTTAATTTGCTCCCCGCAGCCAGTAATAGGCGTTGGGTTGTTGTATGCACTTTATCACCTAGGAATAATAGTGTGTTCGTCATCGTAAGAAACATAATAATAAACACGATCATATTAAATGAACTCGTCAAGACAACTGCATTAGGGTTTCCTAGAATCTTTTGTTCCACTTGAATTGGAGCGCTCGCTGCAGCGGCTTCTTGCATACTTGTGGTTAAAGATTGTTCGCTTGTTGTATTTTTGGCGAGTGTTTTCAACACAGAAAACACACTGTTCAGTTTAACCTGCAATGAATTCGAATTCACGCTTGGTTCATTCACATAGCTACTCACATTCAGTGTATCCGGATCAGCGGTGATATCCGCAATCGTTGGCGTAAACACGATACCCAGATTAGTACGATGATGAATGGCATCATCTGCGGATGAGGCCTGTGTAATGGTGACATTTTGCTTCTTCAGCATGTCTGATACGTATGAATTCACCGTTGCGTCCTCTATATACATTGTAAGTGTAACCTTCGTCGCTTCCTCATACTGTGCAACTACCGAGTACGTAAATACAATGGGCAACAATAAAATCAGGATAAACGTTAGCTTTCGTTTGAAAATACGCTTGAGATATAGTTCGAATACCCGCACCTTATCGAACCACCTTTCTAGTCAGGGAGTACACCGAAACGAGGACAAAACCCATTGCGGTAATAAGCGCTGTAAATACAGGCATCAGATCTATGACACCCTGCTGAATATAATCAAACATTGGACGTTGGAA
The DNA here is from genome assembly GCF_001426865.1 of Paenibacillus sp. Root52. Taxonomy (GTDB): domain Bacteria; phylum Bacillota; class Bacilli; order Paenibacillales; family Paenibacillaceae; genus Paenibacillus. The sequence continues at coordinate 37,263 of NZ_LMFO01000002.1, forward strand.
CACTTCATTGATACTTAATGAACTCAACTCTCCCATATCCAGTTTAACGAATCCACCACCCACAAACGTCATCACTGGAATCAATACAGTAACTAGACCATCCACTTGCTTGATTCGACGGGCAATCACACCGAGCAGCAATCCCAGTGCATTGAAGAAGATTGCACCTGCAAGGATAATGAACAACACAAACATAATGCTGTTTCCATAGCTAACATCGAAAAACAATTTGGCACATACGACGATGACTACCCCTTGCATGATGGATATCGTCACACCCGTCAGAAATTGTCCCATAATTAACGCTGTCTTGGAGATTGGAGTAACCAGATAACGATCCCCCAACGCTTCACTGTATTCTTCCTGTACAAAGTTCATCATGTTAGCCAGACCATATACCAGGATTAGAACGAGCATGGTCACACCGTAATAACTCATTGCTGAAATACTGGAGCCATTTGATGAGACAGATGCCTGATCGGTTTCTCCAGATGCAATTAACATATTGCTGTACTGATGAGAATAAACGATGTTCTGATTGTTTGCACTTGCGATTTCCATCGCCATATATCCATCCCCGTAGGCAGATAACGCCAAATCGGTTATATTTACTTTTTCAATATGATTGTCTTTTCCATATACGGTGATGTTACCAATCTGATGTGCTTCATAGTCCAGCGTTAGATCACTAGGCAGATAGATATATTGTTCTACTTGACCAGACTCGAGCATCTCCATAGCCATCTCACTACTCGTCTGCATCTGGATATTGAACATCTCTTCATTCGCTGAACTAGTCAAGAAGGCAACTACATTTTTGCCGACCTCCCCATCATCTTCATTCACAACAACAGTAGAGATCTGGGGGATAAGAGAATGCTTCGCTTCCTGATCCTCTGACTGAAATACCCCTGACAATGCGTTTCCCAGAATCAGAATTAACAACAGGGGCAGCAGAATATAATTTACAAACACGACAGGGTTCTGAAGCTTGCGCTTCATACTGGTAGCAAATATCGTCCACATCGCTCTAATCCCTCAAGTTCTTTCTTGTTAATCGAAAAAAAACTTGCTCTAGATTCGGTGTTACATATTGAAAACTCTTCATGTCTTCGCCAAAAGATTCTCTGATCTGACTTAATGTGTTTATATCATTTTTGGGAACACCAAGCTCTACACGGTTGCCATCTGACAGTAGTACAACGTAATCTTCAAGCTGCTTGGCATACGCTGTACTTTTCTGCTGTAACTCCAATCGAATGATCGCCTGATCGGTATACTCCTGTATAACGTCATCTAATTTGCCTTGGCATAACAATTGTCCATCATCCATAATACCGACATGAGAGCAGATTTTCTCAACCTCTTCCATATAGTGCGAGATATAAATAACCGTCGTTCCGAGCTGATTCAGTTCTATAATGGCATCTAAGATTCGGTTGCGGGATTGTGGATCAACTCCCACCGTTGGTTCATCGAGTATAATGACATCGGGATTGTGGACAATTCCACATGCGATGTTTAGCCTTCTTTTCATACCGCCGGAGAATTTTTTAGGTTTTTGTTTGCGTTCTTCCCACAGTCCGACGAATTCAAGCGCGAAGCGAACTTGTTTTTTCAAGCGTTCTCCTTTTAAGCCATACAACTTACCGAAAAACAACACATTCTCATAGGCAGACAAATCATAGATCAACGCTAGATCCTGTGGAACGTATCCTACACGTTTGTTTGTACTTGCATTGAGATATTCATTGAACCACTGAATCTTCCCACTTTGGGGCTTATCCAGTCCCAACATCACTCTGGTTAAGGTGGATTTACCTGCACCATTGGGGCCAAGCAATCCATAAATTTGACGATCCCCTACCGACAATGTCAGTTGCTTTAATACAGGTTTCTTCTTGTTATAACTGAACTGAATATTCTCTCCTGCGAATACGGTTTGCATTAATACTACCTCCCAATCACTTCATGCCTTGTATGTAAATTGAGTGTAGCATCCCGCTAAACTACCTACGTTATATGGTCATAACATGCAGATATGATGTCATAACTGTACCTCCAAGGACACAGAATGATGACTTAACTGTTAAAGCAAATACATATTCGTATGTCATACACAAAACAGCGATCCCCTAGATACGACGTACCGTATCCTAAGAACCGCTGTAATATTATAGTTTGAGCTATTTATTGTGAACTATTCTGATACAAATTCAAGTTCACACCGATTGTGAATCTTACTTTTCAGGCTCCTCATACGTGCTTGTGTACATTTCATAGTCTTTTTTCACCCGGTCAAATCGACTCTCTGTGGTATAGAACACAATCTCTACAAAATGATTTTGGGACTCTAGTATAGTTCGTAACTCAGCGGTTTGGCGTTCATTATCGACGTAATGTCCTTCCAGCTGTATGCCTTTCAGACCGTTAATCTCAACAGGTTTCAGATCTGGTATGGGAGTATCTTTGCCATCCGCGTAGACTTCGGCGACGTATCGTCCGTAATCCTCCAATGTTAGGTCTGAATCGAACTCATCCTTGGATGCAAGGTATACCGACAACTGCTCATTATTCTCTGCCAAAGATATATCCAGCGCTGAGTCCGATAGTTCAAATGCATGAACCTGCCAGTTGGAAGGTGTGCTAATTTGGAACTGAGCATATTTACCTTGATGGGGGATCAGCTCTTCCGAAGATGTACTATAGTCCGTTGGCTTGTCATTCAAAATGCGGAAATGCTGAGCCATTTGTTCAAAAAACTCTTGGTCCGCTGCTGTAAATTGATACATCTTCGTATATGTAATGATATAGAAATGCTGATTCGTCTCTAGAAATGCTGTAATGTATCCGAATTGATGTTTGCCATAATTCGTCCGTCCTTCTTTTACATAAGCTTCTTTTTGGTCAATCATCAGCTGACTTGTTCTAATCACCTCATCATTTGTATCTACAGATTCTCGTGCTGCATTTATGTTTTCCTGATGCCGAACCATATAATCCGTCAATGACATATCTGGAATATAGTCTTCACGGTTCACTCGGTCAATTCGAAGTGATCTCGTTTGATCCTTTGTAGCTAATTTTAAAAGGGACGGGCTGATTTCCTCCGTGACAACTTCCCATTCGGAAGGGAGGCTGACTGATAGTTCTTTCTGCTGAGGATAGAACGTTACGAGCTTTTCCACAGCATCCTTTGAAGAAACGATGGACTCAGAGTCGATGGTAGACTCAGATACATAGGACGGTGCAGAAGGTGTGCTGCATCCGGTAACGGTAACAATCGCGGACAAGCTCAGTATAGTGGTACATACAATGCCTTTGATAACATGCTTAGCCAATGGAAAAACTCCTTTGATAAAATCAATGATTACATCCTACAAATTAGAGGTTTATTTTACCATTTATATCGGCAATTTGGATGTAATAATAAAGGGGGATCAACATAAAAAAGAGACCTGCCCTTGTCTTTAGGTCAGATCTCTTCATCATGAACACCTCTCGCTTCGCCATTGCCCATTTACTGGGACTTGTCATCTGAGGTTTCGTTATCATCCTTTTTCTTCGTACCCTTACTCTTATAGGGTTTCGGTGCACTTTTGGCACGGTTGGCACTCGCTTGCCAGCGATTCCAGCCTTTTTTGCCTGTACCGCGGCCTGTTCCGCCACCTTTAGATTTACTCATCGTATCACTCCAATAATCCTGTATATGCTTAAAAATGACCATCCTAGATAACGTTCATCGTGACCCAGCCCAATTATTCACTTCCAGCATATATTATTATAACAAAATATCACTTCAAATATCGTTAATCGTTACATTTCAGCTTTCAATTGTCCAGCCTGTTTGCCTCCTCGAAGCACCCACATGGATAATAGGAAACAAATCCCCAGTACAATTGAAGCAGAAACGTACGGATAGTTAATATTCACATCAAATAATGCCCCAGCAACAATCGGTCCTGCAATATTGCCTAGACTTGTGTACGCTGAATTCAATCCCGCCACAAAACCTTGCTGCTCCTCCGCCAATTTCGACATTTGCGTACTGATTGCCGGGCGTAAGATATCCATTCCGAGGAACACAATAAAGGTAACGACCAGAATCAGCCAATACGTATGCACGAATAAGGTCAGCAAGACAAACAACGCTACAAAGAACAGACATACCGAAATGACCTTCTTCTCCCCAAACCGGTTCAGCAACCAGCCGATGAGAGCGACCTGCACTACAGCCCCTGCAATGGAGCCAAACGTAATGATGAATGCAATGTCTTGTGTTGTAAATCCGAATTTTTTATATACAAATAGCGAAAATACCGTCTCATAGTTTGCAAGTCCAAATGCCATCACGAATACGATAATTAAACTGAAAAAGTAAGGCGCTTGATATGATCGTAGCAGTTGGGATGCCAAACTCTGCGTTTTAACCTTCGCTTGGGCTGCTCCCATATCAGGTTTACTCGTTGCGGGACTACGTGTCGACTCTGGCAAAATGGTCAGTGTGATGATTGCAGCTAACAAACCGGCAACACCTGCAGCATAGAACGGAATCCGAATACCGAACTCAGCTAGATAGCCGCCGATACCAGGTCCAATGATGAACCCGGTGGAGATCGCAGCATTGATTAATCCCATTCCTCGACCGCGTTCTTCCTCTGTCGTAATATCTGCAGTGTAGGCCATAACTGCCGGGAAGATCAGCGCAGCGCCAATTCCTCCAAGCATACGTGCAGCGAAGAGCAGCACAGGTGCATTAACCGCACCAAACATAAATTCGGATACAGCAAAAATTAACATGCCGACAACGATAATCCTTTTACGCCCCAAGGCATCGGACCAGCGACCCGCCACCGGGGAGAACAGAAACTGTGTGAAGGAAAATGCCGCTACCAGCAGCCCCACCGTGAAACCGGTAATATGCAGTAGCTCCATGTACGCAGGCATAATGGGCACAACAAGACCTATACCTGTAAAGACGATAAAAATATTAACCATTAATAGTAGTAATGCGCCCCTATTGCGCGTTAGTAAAGCCATGATTACATCCTCCGTAGTTGTCAAAATGTTGCCTTCTCATATACTCCGCTCAAGTGGCAACCTATGTTTAATCCTTATCTTTTGCAATGCCGTGCAAGAATACACTTGCAGCGTGACGATATAAGGCAAGAGCCTGTTCTGGCTCCATACTGCGCGACATGTGACTCAGTCCGATAATGGTACTTTCCAATATAAGCGCAAGGTTGTCTATGTTGTCAGCCTTGAACTCCCCACTCTCGATCCCCTCTTGTACCAACTGTCTGTTAAATTGAATATGCCGCTCAAACATCACGGTGATGCGTTCTTCGATATCGTTCTCTTTCTTCTCCTTTGTAAAAAATTCATCGGCTGCCTTGGTCAGTGGGTGATTCATCTCATCCAGGACAAGCTGTTCGGCCAAACCGTAAATTTTCTCGGTAGAGGTGCGATAGAGATGTTCTTTGGCTGTCCAATTCTCTTCCCATTCCCGATCCCATTCATCAATCAAGTATAGAAAGAGACCCTCTTTACTTTTGAAATGGTAATAAATATTGCCCTTGCTGCTCCCTGTTGCCGCCACGATATCTTCAATGGATGTTGCCTTATAGCCTTTTTGTACAAAAAGAGCTCTGGAGGCATCCGCTAGTTTCTTCTTCGTCTGCTCTGTTTGTAGTTGCTTTTTGTTCATTCTTTCACTCCATTTCTTACATGCTGCTTGCATACTGAACATTCGTTCTATATTTTAACGGATGAATGTTTAATAAGCAATATCCTATCGAGGTTGTTTTCGTGACAAAAATTACATACCAGGTTCGCCTCTTCGGGATCCTTCCTTCTTCCCCAGCGTCAACGACAGTGTGATATACAATAAAGAAGGTGCCAGATGGCACCTTCTTAGCTACTTTTATTTACTTCATACCATTTATTGTTGTCCTGCACGTACCCGAATATTCCCGAGTTCATTGGCATTGATGGCAAATGCATTACCGCCTTGGCCCACCGAAGCCTTCGCAGATTGTCTCGCATTAAACTTCAGACGACTTTTGTCTACCTCTACCCGGTTGACGTGTTTAGCATGTTTTGGTTTTTTAGCCATACCGATCCGCCTCCCTTTCTTATTATTCTTCTCTACAGAAATAGATGCATTATGGATATTTCACGATTATTGCTTCGTTAATTAGACCAGTAGACTAGCGTTTACGCGAAGATCGGCGTCCCTTCTTCTTCTCTTTCATAATCTGAACGTTAACAGCATTACTCGCGAGCACATTCCCTGACTCCGCATAGCCTTTGGCGGTTTGGTGAATCTGAATGACAATATACTGATTCTTGCCGACACGATACCGGTAACTTTTCACGTTGGAACGGTTCATATCCATCTCCCTGTACATTGTTGTGGGTCATGCATGTTTTATGTTATTCATGTCCATACCTGAGGAGTTGTGTGAATGCTGGATTTATAGTGGATTTCCAAAAAAAATAACCTTCCTATTTGAATAGGAAGGCTATCTCAATTTAAGTTATACAATTGAATGTTAACTTGCTTAATTTCCAATTATTCCGCTGTCGGGAATGCACTCAGATCCATATAGGATACTTCCCACAGGTGATCGTCCAGATCTTGAAAGCTCCAGCCATACATAAATCCATGATCCTGCGGATCATTGTAATGCTTGCCGCCTGCATCCAGAGCAGCTTGTACAATCTGATCGACCTGTTCACGGCTATCTACGGATAGCGCAACGATGACTTCGGCTGTCTCGGCAGCATTAGAGATTTTCTTAGGAATGAACGATAGGAAACGCTCTTCCACCAGCAGCATAGCATAAATGTTGTCCCCAATGATCATACAGGTAGCTGAATCATCCGTAAAATTAGCATTAAACTCAAACCCAATCTTGGTGAAAAACTCCACCGATTTATTCAAATCTTTGACGGGTAGGTTAACAAAAATCTGCTTAGCACTTACAGCCACCATCGATCACCTCGATCTATTGGATTAGTTTCCCAAATCAAAATAACATTTCGCATATAGGCTGTCAAATGAATTATACTAGTTATATTCCAAATGGTGAGGTGACAAGCATGTTATTCCAATTCGTTCGAAGTAATTAGTTATCGGGCTGGGTCAAAACGCGTACCAGCTATGCAGGGATACGTCTGTCTTCTTGACCTAACTCGGTAGATTATTGTATCGAACGTGAATAACAACTACTCATTGTATCCACACAAGTTTGGAGGAATAACGAATGAAACAAACCATACAATACGAAGCTTTTTATGAACAGATCGGGGCAATCAACGGTTGGAATTTCAGTACCATACAGGTTGTATCCGAAGGAGTCCTATGGGATCTATATACTGAAGTTATGCACCATACCCTTCCCTCTGACCTCTTACTCGATATTGGCACAGGTGGCGGAGAAGCACTGCTCTCCCATGCCGGGGCTGCATCATTACTTGTAGGGATCGACCTTTCCCACGGCATGATACAGACTGCACAGCGTAATCTTCTTGCGTCAGGGCGCTCCAACGTCCGATTCATACAGATGAATGCAGAGCAGCTTCAATTCCCCAATCAATTTTTCAATATGATTTCTAGCAGACATGCCCCCTTCTGCGCATCAGAAGCATATCGTGTACTTGCTGATGGAGGTATGTTCCTGACCCAGCAGGTTCGGGAAAATGATAAATATAACATTAAAAAAGCTTTTGGCTTGGAGGCAACCGAAGACTTGCCAACAAGTACACTAGCAGAGAAATATCTGAACGAACTGCGTGAGGCTGGATTCCGTGATATTTACCTCAAGGAATATAATGCGACCGAGTATTATGCTCGCCCAGAAGATCTGCTCTTCCTGCTGACTCATGCGCCAATCATTCCCGATTTCGGAGAACGGGCTACAGATGTGCAGACACTCCAGCGTTTTATTCAGCAATATCAGTGTGATCAGGGAATTCGCACGAACGCCGCACGTTTCCTGATAACAGCTCGCAAATAAAGCACTATCGACCAATTGAGAATGAACAAAATAACAGCCCACCAGACCTTTGGCAACGCAATCAGGTCTAGTGGGCTGTTATATATTATCATGATGCGTGTACGTTCAATTTCTCCAGAAACGGCTCTAGTTTATCCACAACATAATGGCTTCCGCCACGGCCGTTCACTTGTTCAATGACCGCAGATATGAGGAAGGAAGGGGATTCGGTATCGAACACTACGACAAATCCGTTCTCTTGTCCTTTCTCTCCCTTCTTCGCTTTTAATTCAGCGGTTCCCGTCTTAGCGGCTAATGCACCTGGAAGCGAATTAAGGGAGTGAGCTGTTCCACCTGAACGGGTGACAACTTGACCGAGTGCATCCTTAACCGTAGCTGCGACATCAGGTGTGATGATCACCTCGGGTTCAGACGTTTCTTTGCCTACAATCAGTACAGGCTTCACCATTTTCCCTTCATTAATAAAGGGCGTAAACGAAGTCGCTAGATGGATCGGAGACATTAACATCTCTCCTTGACCGTAGGACGTATCAGCGAGAAGTACCTCTGATGCGAGATCGAGATGTGCCTCATTCGCATACTGACTTGGCTTCAAATACAATTCGTCCAATCCGAAGTTATCACCGAATCCAAACTTTTGAATACCTTCAATAAATTTGGCACTGCCCATCTCAATGGCTTCTTGGGCAAAATAGATATTGTCTGAATATACCAAGGCATCGACCATATTCACCGGTGATACACTCTTCACACGTTTCACATAATAACCGCCCCAGCTCTCATCCTTACGCCATTGTAAACCAGGGATATCATGTTCTTTATCCGCAGTAGTTACGTTCTCCATGAGTCCTGCTGCTGCTGTGATTGCTTTGAAGGTTGACCCTGGTGCATAACGATTCGTGAAGCGATTAATAAAAGGTAGCCTTTCATCAGCGGAATACGCATCCCACTCTGCCTGCGTAAGACCTGTAACCATTTTATTCGGATCGTAGGCTGGTGCACTAACCATAGCAAGTAGATGACCATCTGTCGGATTCATAAGCACCATCGCTCCGGCATCTCCACCGCTGGAAAGGGTCTGATACAATTTTTGCTGTGTTTGCGCATCAATGGTCAACTGCACATCTTGTCCATCAACCGCGTCATGACGAATCAGCTCAGATTGGACATTTCCTAGTTCATCCGTAATCTCAATCAAGCCACCTCGCTCGCCGCGAAGTTGTTTCTCCATGGATTGCTCCAGACCGGCTTTACCAATCCAGTCCTCAGCCCGGTAATAACCTTCGGTATCTTTCTCCAGATCCTCTTTCGTCACTTTACGCACATAACCAACCAGATGAGCAGCCGCTTCACCCAGCGGGTAGTATCGAATCGTCTTGGATTGCAGCTTCACGCCATTTAGCCCGTCAGGCACCTTGGATTCATCGGTCGTAGCAATCGGTACAAAATATTCTGGCTTCACCCACTTTTGCTCTAACGCCTTCGTAATAACGTCTGATGATACCTTGTAATGCTGAGCAATCTGGGCAATCTTAGCCTCCGGGCTCTCGTCTAGCTCCCCTGGTACGATGCCCCATTCATTGATCGTACCTTTTGTCGCAAGAGGCATTCCTCCATGATCTACAATGTTGCCACGTTCCGGAAATAGTGTCCGGACTCTCACCTTACTGCCTTTAACCATATCTTTGAGAATCATCGACGGCTGCCAATCAATCCGCCAGACTTTGGTGCCATCCTCAAGCTCTTGTCTGACAAGCTTCAAGGACTGGGTCTCGTTCACGTCGCCAAGCAAGGTTGTCAACTGCAGATTATAGTCCACTTCGTAGATGTCAGGGTTGGGTGCGTCGGCACTTGCTTCTCCACTTGCTCCTGATTCTGATTCATTGGAATCCGCTGTCGTTTCGGTGGCCTGTGGCTTCACTTCTGCCTTGACCTCGGATACCTCCATGCCGGAGTAGATTGCGTTATACTTTTCCACGAACTGTTCTCTACTCAGTCCAGACTCATCCAGTGAAGCAGGCGTCATCATCGTATATAGCTGATCGAATTCCTTCTTCTGCAAATGGTCTATGTACTGTGTTACAGTGGCCTCTGGCTTCGCTTCTTCAGCTTTGCTGTTCTGCATATATAAGTACATTCCGACTCCACCCGCAAATAAGATTGGGAGTAGTCCGTACAAAATTTTATGTTTCTTTTTCATGGTCATATCACCTCTACAATATACTATAGATTTCCAAGCTCATTTAAACAATGGCACAAATCTGACGATTTTATCATAAAAAATAGCCGAATACTCACATAATATGTTTAAATAAGGAGAGTGAAATTACTGCAAAGGAGCCCGATGATGGAAATCAGCTATTTTTTACTCCCCAAAGCCGAAGTGGCCTATATCAAGTCCTCCGCTTCCATGAAGGATGCGATCGAGCAGCTTGAAGCGCAGCATTATACTGCCATACCCGTAATTGATCAGGATGGAAAATATGTTGCTACCCTGTCCGAAGGTGACTTGTTATGGAAAATGCGAAGTACACCTGGATTGACTTTTGATAATATGGATCAGGTAGAGGTACATGAGATTAACAACCGTGTGTACAATGAATGCGTATACATTGAGGCCGAGATGGAGGATATGCTGACATTGGCAGCCGATCAAAATTTCGTACCTGTTGTTGATGTAGATCGTGTGTTCCTCGGCATCATCCGTCGCAAAGACATTATCGAATACTATACGCGCAACATCTCTGATTAGAGCAATACCACTTGCCCGCTGCACACTACATAGCACCAAGCTAAGCCGTTGTACAGAGGTGAAACAAATAAGGCGAGCCGCGGCTCGTCTTTTTGCATGATTTTTGGCTATGACACTTGGGTATGTCACCAGGCTAGGTCGTAACTTGCTCTCCGCTGAAATTCACTTCAATTTTACTTCAATGTAACCGTTCCTTCATTGCGTAGGTTCCTCATTGAGCTTGAAATACCATTCTAGAAATAAGTTAAAATTCGACCATTGCGGTGTACTCTCTCCCCGAAGGAAACGCTCAATCGATTCGCCTAGCTCAACCAAAATGACTTCACCCGTCACTCGATTATAAAAGAACCCACCTTCACCCTCGAAGCTATCCAGCGGGATATAAGCATCCGGCAGCCCTAACGTGAGCTGCGCCACAGTAATATCTTCCATATAAACGGTATTCACCATAAACCAACAAATCTGATAAAGCTCCTGATTTCTACTATAGAATGTAGGACCATCCTCAGCATGCAAATAAAATTGCGCAAAATCAGACTCCCGAGCAATCCCCAGTTTCCGTAACGCTTCTTCATAATCTGCCGGGACATCTTCATGCCACCAGCCTTGATCCTCACAATACTCCATCACCCGAGTTGATAACATGATACGCCTCCTAATGATTGAACCTTCTAGAAATTAACCCATCTACGACTTTACGGGAATCCACACTTGAGGCGGAGCACCCTCACCACTATATACTTCAAGCTCTGGAATGCCTGCATGCTCATAAGAGCCTGCTGCTCAATAACGTTATACTTTACATTCATCACCAATTCCCCTCTCCAATTCGCGCGCTCGCGTCTTCCTTCAGGATGACCTATAACTACTCTATCAAAAGAATCTATCGAATGGAAATATGCAACCTTTCCTGCCGACGTTCGTCTAATCACTAATTACGGAATAAGGAGATGACTATGCGGATAACTTGCGAAGCTGGTACTGGATTTACGATTGGAATGATTGCACTTCAACCAGAGGCACTGGACGTAGACTGCTCCAGCAGCCAGATCACTAATGTGGTTGATCCTGAACGGATCGCTATTCCCTATGTGGAAGATGAAGAATACGGCGCGTGCTTCGACACGATGAGCATGATGGAGGGCACATATCAAGAGGAATTTGGAAAGAGTTATGATGTTGAATTTACCATTGATGTGGACAAGAATGGGTACATTACAGAGTTTGAGCATACGTTCCCACTGGAGCGTTATATTGACCTTGTGCAGACACAATCCTATCAAGTAATCCGTACGAATTGGCGTGGTCGGACATTTCACGTAATGACGTACGGATACCCTGAAGAAGTGCGCAATCCGAACAATGTCATTTATCGATGCACGAGTGAAGAAGACGTATTTGTAGTAGGTGAAATTGTTCCTTACTCCACTATATCATCCACAGGTCAACGCTACGGTATGCTCCATTTCCGTGCCTTAATCTCTGCCAGGGATGATCTCTATCCCCTTAGCTACATGTGCAAACCCGATTTCGATCTAACTATTCATGCTTCGGAATCATAGTTTGGCGATACATAATATGAAAGAGCGCTAGGTTTCCCCATGACGTGGGTTCACCTGCGCTCTTTGATGATAGTGAAGCATAAAGTCCCTTTGGCATGTTGCTTATGAGTGCTGCTTGTGGGGATTATCTGGTGCTATTTGCACGATTTGAACTCTGATAGGTTACGTCATACTACGCATTGCAGCTCCTACAATTCTAAGACAGCGGTTGACCGAATAGCTTCGCTTTTTCTACCAATGCCTTCTCCAACCTCTCCCGCAATCCACACATCCACTCAGGCTCATGCGCCCATTGCTGCGCGGCAGATCGAAGTATTCGTACATAGCCGTACAGGTTGGCGAAGCGGCGACATACCGGAAACATCATCTCCATATCAACCGTTTCTTCGGATACAGACCAGTATCCTTGCATAAAGGATTGTTTCATACGCTCCCAGTGCTCTGGCTCAATCTCCTCCTGTAAACTATCCAATGATTGCTGCACATCCATCGCATACCAGTGAACCATAGCATCATCGAAATCAATGGCATAAAAGGCATGATTCGCCTGATCATAAAATACATTATCCAGTTCAAAATCATAATGAATGAGACCAAAGTTCTGCTTCGTAACAGGCCAGGATGCTAACACCGTCCGCACAGCATTGACCTCATTCAAAGCCTCTGTCTCATCCGAAAACTCCTCTAACACACCTTGCATCCAATCCAGCACTTCTGTATAAGTCCAGCGCCCCGTATGCTCTGGCACATATTGACGGGACACAATGTGCAGCTCGCCTAACGCCTGACCATAACCGTTAACAATCGTCTCATCCAGATCGACACGAGCCAGTGCTATCCCTGGAACCCGCTTGAACACCGATGCATAATAGGCTCCCCACGGTGTATGAACCTGAACAAGCTGCTCCCCGTTATGTGATGGAACAGCCTCTAGCGCTCCATATTGATGTCGATGAAGTTCATGCAGGAATGCTAATTCGGCTTCTATATTCAATTTATCCTTTTCGTCCACAGATGCAAAACGAAGCAACCGAACTTCATCTTGAAATCGGAACGGGTATACCGCATTCGACGATATTCGGTAATGTTGGAACATATCCAGCGACTCTGCATCATAGTCCCATTGCTTCAATATCATCTCGGCGAGATCGTGATTGTGGAATAAATATTTTAGTTTTAACATGGGCATCTAGCTCCTCATTATTTGATGTCGTTAATACTGCTCGGGCGAGCCTAATAGAAGAAATGATTCCCAGCAGCTATTGCCTGCAATAGATCGTTCCATTGACCCGCCACCGGGTTAAATGGCTATTTTGGCGCGCAAAAAACCGCAGGCTATGCCTGCGGTTTTTAAAATTCGTGGTGTACGAGAAGAAGCGCATAAACAAATAAACCTCGTGATCACCAGGAAAAAAATGCAGTTATATCCCTATGGTCAGCAGTCATCCGATGGTATTCTGAGCAGTATATTGCCGCACCTAATCCCCGATGTCTGCTGTATCTATTCAGTTCATAATCACCTTAATGGTTGTAGTCATTGCGTTCATCTTAGCCCGTCGTTTCATGACGCTCACTCCCTTCGAGAAACCAAGTTATTTCTATATTAATCCATATATTTCATGTAAGCAATTACAAAATTGCCTCACCAATTCATCACTTACCATATAACATCCACAATAATTAGAAAGGATTGATGATCGTAATCCGCTCTACCTTCTCTGTATGTTCTTGGTACCAGATCGTGATCATATCCCCTTGCTTGAGGTCAGATAACTGTAAGGCGGAAGCAAAGCTGGACTTGTTATCCTGACTTCCCATCGCCATTCCTCGGGTGATGACCACATCATCATTCACCGTCCATTTCATTTCCTCACCTGTTTCATTGATTTCCATATTGGCTCCTGGAAAACTCCCCTGCTGACTGTTGTTGCTGGAACTGGAGGGTTGACCCTTCTGCACCTGCTCCAACAATGCCACGTTAATTACATTGCCATCGACAGAGATCACTTTGCCCATGGAATCTGCATTCATCATGCCTCCGCGTATAGCCTCTCGGCTACCTGTACGTACATCTGAATCTGTTCCGCCAGCACCACCTCGATTAAAACCTCCGTTAGAATTAGGCGCACCGTTCATACTTCCATCGCCGCCATTCATATTAGGAAATCCAGTCATACTTGGATTTGAACTTGGCATTGCAATCTGCTGAGACGTGATGGCATCACAGGATACCAACAGGACAGAGCATACAAGCATCATCCATATCAAAGATGTAGATCCATTACGTTTTTGCATACGGTCACCCTTTTCCTAGGAAAGTCTGTGAATTTGGTTTCCAGTCGATTTTCCTTCGAAATACGTAGTCATAAGTATCCTTGAAACCCATGTAGGACAGTACAATGAATAGTGGATATACCGGATAAATGTATCTTGACTTGATCTCCCACAAGATATAGAATCCGATAAACCCTAGAATCACCAATATCAGCGATACCTCATCGTATCTCTTCGCACGTATTGCACCGATCACCCGAATCAGGATGAAACAATACATCAAAAAGTTCATGACATATACGACCCAGAGCATACCAACTCGGTACGGCGAATCTCCTGCAAATAATTCTGTCATTGGATTCGTATAACTGTAGGAACCTGCAATCCATGCACCCCCACCTCTACCTCTTCCCATATCCGTTCGACTTTCATTACCGATGCCATATCGATCCATCTGATAGGTACCCTCAGTCCACGTCCATATGACCTTCTTATAGTACATTTCCGCCAGTTCAGCTAAGCTTGCCTCGGATAACTTTCTCTCAATCTCTTGTTTGAATAACGCTGTACTTGTCGCTTGGTTATAATTCGCCTCTCTCTGATAGATTCGATAACTCTCCATATTGTCCCAGAAGCCGAATCGCTCCAGATTAATCCCCATATTGAGCCACATATAGATCGGTGCCGAGTTCTCGTTCACGGATCCTTCAACGGTATCCGTTGATTGCAGCACTGCATTCTGCGTCCAGCTTGGAACATTAAATAGAATCGCCAGTATGCCGATGGATGCTATTGCTTTCTTTACGCCGACATTCCGCCAATTCATCAGGATATACAGAATAGCAGCAATCAGAATGACCGCACCAACACTTCGGAAATAGTTACCTATCGCCAATAGAACAGCAGCTATAATCAACGTGCTCCACGACTTTTTGTTCATAAATCGAATCAAGCAGTATAAGGAGGATGTAAAAAAAGCGGTCGCAATCACATCGTTATAGATCAGATTGTTCATAAATAACGACGGAAGATACGTCGCTGCAAAGATTAAAATGCCATAATCCCGCGCTGTAGATCTGCGATTCAATTGTTTATAGATCAGATAAATCATGTAGGTCGTTACGAGTGAAAAGAAAATATTAAATAGCTTAATAACTAGATAGTTGTCTGGAAACAAGGACAGCAAGGTTTTTAAATAGAGCACAATTGAGAAATTGAATGGAAACATATGCAGATATCCACCTGTCTCAAACGAGGAATAGTCCTGATCATAGAGCATATTCATCGCCAGAGAGAGCACGGTCTGTGAATCATCTGTAGGCACACGAGGGAACAGAAAAATAATGCCCACCTGCACGATAAACGAACAAAGTAACACCACAGGAATAACCACCTTGGGGCGGAATTTATCCAGTGTCAGACAGATTCTGTAGAGCAGGATGCTAGATACGAGCAGCACGATAATGATTGGAATGAATATGCCCCATTGCTGCACTTCTAATATGGGATTATCTCCATACATGGCGTAATTGTATTGCGCCCTGAGAAAGAAGGACGAAGCGATAAACAGCCCAATACATAACGCCATAATGAGATAGAGCGTCTGATGAATTACTTTAAACATGTCACAACTCCTTTTCCATTACAGGATTCGAACAGTATTATAAGGTCTCTAACTGAAAAATCGCTGAATTCAAGGAGAGCAAAGCTAACGAAAGATACCTCTACTGTCGATAATAACCATTGGATACATAATATTAAAATTTATAATTAAAAAAGGAGATTGAAACATGTTTAATCGTAAACGCTACATCCGTTCGTTATTAGCAGTACCTTTAGCTGGTCTACTACTCGTTTTGCTTGCATCCCAGCAGGCTTCGGCAGCTCCCATCGACAGTTTGTTACCTGAGCGGAGCGAGCAAGAAATTACTCAGAAATGGAATGAATGGATGAGTGAGAAAGATAAATCAGTTACGTTCACCGAGACAGCTTCCGCTATGGCTCCTTATATTGCGGGGAAAATTAGTGATTCTTCCTTAGAGCACGCCCTGAATGCAGCTAACTTTTATCGTTTCCTGTCAGGACTCGAGGGGGATCTCGTTCTAGATGCTGCGCTCAATCAACAAGCACAACATGGCGCAGTCGTTATTTCTACATCGGCGCTGTCGCATTACCCACCTCAACCGGCGGACATGCCAAAGGACTTTTACGACTTAGGTGCCAAGTCGGCATCAAGTTCCAACCTGTTTGCAGCCTACAGCTCCAGAGGGAACGTCGCGGTCAACAGTGTTGAAGCTTATATGGATGATTCAGATGCAAGCAACATTGCTGCACTAGGTCATCGGCGCTGGATTTTGAGCACACAATTGAAGAAAACTGGATTCGGTGTTGCGTACCGTGATAACAAGTCGTATGCCAACCAGTTCAGTACCATGCAGGTTCTCGATACCAGCCGTGCGGAAAAGGTAAACTATAATTACAGCTTGTATCCGAATAAAGGGGATTTCCCGATTGAAGCATTCAAAAGCTCTCAAGCTTGGTCCGTACAACTGAATCCCGATGTCTTCGCGAAGCCTTCCCAATCGAATGTGCGAGTTGAGGTTGTTCGTTCATCAGATCAACGGACGTGGGTATTAGGAGCCAATCATAAGAACAGCACTGACCCTTCAGGGGCATACTTTAATGTAAATAACGATTCTTATGCATACAATTACGCTATCATTTTCCGTCCAGATCAGATCCAGTCTTTGAAAGAAAATGACACGTTTAACATCCGAATCACAGGTCTGAAGAAGAAAGACGGCTCCAATGCCGAGATTTCGTATCAAACCCGATTCTTCTCTGTAAATAAGACACAACCGAATCCGGGAGTAGACCCCGGTACACAGGAACCAGATCCCCAAGATATCTTGGATAATTTCCTAGTTAAATTTCAATACACAGCAGACCGTACGTTAAAGATTAATGGGACACTGTTGAAATACGCTAACCAAAGCTTCACCTTCCAGATTTATGGACCATCACCCGATGAGAGCCATATCAGAACAGTCACTGTAAATGTAGATGCACGTGGTAGATTCGGTCTTACACTGCCTAACCTGTCCGCTTCCGATCTCAACATTTACATGAAGGTCAGCGATGATATTACCTATCTCATTACAGCGGCTGGCAACTCAAACGTGACCTACTATATTAATTAACTAGAAAGATTAAATAGTATCCACAACAACAAAAACAGTCGGAAAGCCTTGAAAGGCATTTCCGACTGTTTTCTTGTACAGATTTATTTCCAGTCTGTCAGGGAACAGGAATCTGTGGCAGAAATCTTTTTATAAATAAACTTAGGTGTATATTTCCTTGAACTCATCGACATATAACACTTCAATACACCCAGACCAATTGAGAATCGAGCCGACAAAGTCCTGAATGTCTAATCCCTTCATCTCATACGTCTCCTCAGTGTTGACAGTACCTGTCGCATCCTCGATCAAGGTCACCTGGAAACCCTCATGCTCCGCTGTAATTGCTGTGAACAGACAACAGTATTCCGTATTGAACCCTACAATAAATACATGCTCAATGTGCCGCTCTACCATCCATGTCTTTAACTCCGAGTTGCTGAAGGCACTTGGCTTGCTCTTCTCCAGCACAGGATGCAGCTTCGTATCGAGCACAATCTCTAGATTGGCACGCTCCTTATAGTACAGAGACGAATCCTCTTGCTCGTAATCTACATGCTTCATATATACAATTGGCCAGTCCCGTTCCTCAAAATCGGCAATGACAGATTGAATCTTGGCCACTGGTTCTGATACGTCACGCAAACGTACAATCCCCTGCTGTACATCCAGCACAATTAAAGCCTTATTCATCTAAACTCTCCTTTGATCAGGTCGGTTTATTTCTTCTTCTGCTTCTTCGTTGCTGCCTTCTCCACGTTCTCTTTCACCCGGAATTCGACGATTCGCCGGATCAACTCTTCGGGTAACGGCTGATTGTGCGGGAACTGAACCGATCCCTTCGCTCCCTTGAATGTGGAGAGTTCCTCTTGAAATGCCGTGATCCCACTAGGAGCTGGGTAGAATCCAATATGATTCTGGTATGCAGCAAAATGAACCAAATTCCCATGCTGCGCATACGTGGGCATCTTGTAACTGATCTTCTCTTCCGCATTCGGGGCTGCTTCCCGAATCATCTGCCTTAACGCTTGAAGTCGTGCCTGCACCTCAGGTGCAAAACCCATAATATATTCGTCCACCTGTACAGAAAAGGGGTTGCTATCTGGCATCATTAACTCCTTCCACCACAGAGTAAACCTCGTGGTACGGGTATTTGGATTCATTGTAATTCACAACGTCATCGCTCGTCCATGTCTCATCAGGTAGTCTTCCTTCGATTTGTAATCAGGCATAATGCTGCCGACACGACGCCAGAACGAGCGGTCATGATTCATATGATGAATGTGGCAGAGCTCATGGATAATGACATAGTCAATAACTTCATACGGTGCCATAGCTAAGCGATAGTTAAAGGTAAGCTTTTTGTCCCAGCTACAGCTCCCCCACTTCGTGGCTGATTCCACAATGTCTACAGACTTTGGCTTCACCTTAAGCTCTCGTTGATAGCGACCGATGCGCTCCCCAATTACCCGTTTACACTCGGCAAAGTAGAACTTCTTCAGGGTCGCTCTCAGCTCATCCTCCCCTAATCCTTCGACAGGAATTAGTTCATGCAGAGCATACTCTTTACCAAAATGTAAAAATGCTCCCTTGCCCTCTTGCTCGTACTCCTTAGCCTGAGGGCCTTCCAGTGCCTGCTGCATAAGCGCGGACTTTGTGAGGATGACCTCTCCGTGCTGCCGCACGAGTGCCGTTAACGCCTCTTCACTAGTGCCATTAGGTGCCTTTATCGTGACCATGTAGGGCAAGTCCATCGTGATGGAAGCTTTTTTTCGTTTGCCATATTCGATATGACATGTAATGGTCTGTCCCTGGATCTCTATAGTAATCATGTTGTACTCCATTTCTGCAACTTGAGCTGTATGCTAATGCTTGTTTACTGATATAAATTCTTATTTATCCTTACTTATTAATTGCTGCATTGTACTCTATCCTACAAATTGTATACCAATAATCAAATGTTTAACATCCGAATAACTCCAATTGAATTTTTATTCATTTATATGTATTATTATTAAATTAAAATCTTACATATACTTGATCATTACACTGGGAGGATGAACAAAATGTATGCAACAGAGTATACGCATCGGCATATTGAAGAATTAACGCTCAACCACTGGCAGCCTTTATCAACCTCACTGTATGACGGATGGGTGCTGCGTTTTGCCAAAGGGTATACGAAGCGAGCGAACTCGGTTCAAGCAATCTACCCTTCTACCCTGGATGTACATGAGAAAATCACGGCCTGTGAGCAATTCTATACGTCTAACCAGTTAAGTACTATTTTCAAAATTACACCGTTTGTTCAGCCAGAAGAATTGGATCAGCTTTTGCAGGATAAGGGTTATGTCGTCATGGATCGGACCCTCGTTCAGCTTCGACGTCTTGAGGATCTGAAAGCTCCTGAGCATCTGGAGGCACACATCAACGAACAGTTAACTGACGAATGGTTACATCATTTCTGTCGTTTGAATGCGGTCAACGAAGAGTGCCGGGAAACCATGACAGAGATGCTCTCAAATGTCCGTGCAAAGACAGCATTCATCACGCTGTCTGTTGATGGGCTCGTGGCTGCCTGCGGACTTGGCGTAGTTGAGCGGGGAGTCATTGGACTACATGACATCATTACAGATACAACTTACCGTAATCGTGGTTTGGCGGAACAGATGATCCTGCATCTGTTGCACTGGGGTAAAAGTCATGGTGCTGTTTCAAGCTATCTGCAAGTGGTCGAAAACAATGCCCCCGCACGACGGCTATATGCAAAATTGGGTTATACCGATGCCTATACGTATTGGTATCGGACTAAGAAATACATACCATAAGGCTCCATCATGTTGGTATTTTGGTGAAGGGTGTAGGCGTATGCGCTAGTTATGCTTCCGTACAAAACGATCTTGAAGTTGCCTCCATTAGCGAATATAAAACCAAGACCGAAACAAAGTTGAAAAAAGGGGAGACATCGGTCATCCTTCGGTTCGCCTCACCTGTAGACTCAGATGAATTGATGACAGCCGCTGGTGAAGCACTGGCTGCAGTGGACGAAACACTGCTAAATACAGCACAACTTGCTACCCTTGGCAGCTATGCTATTCTGGAATCGAAACCGGAACAGAAATAGTTCAAGTTCTAATCCGACATGAAACATAGAAATGGGACAAAGCAGCTCACCACTGCTTTGTCCCATTTTCTTTTTAAACCTGATGAGACGTAACGCCCTCAGATAATCGGTTATCTGTACAATACATGCTACGATTACGGACTTACGGTACCACCATTTGCGTTCAACGTCTCTCCGCTCACATAGCTGGATTCCTGGCTCGCCAGAAATACGTATGCTGGAGCCATCTCAACAGGTTGTCCCGGACGACCCAGCGGTGTATTGTTGCCGAATTCAGCCAACTTCTCTACAGGTTGTCCACCGACAATCTGAAGCGGTGTCCACACTGGCCCTGGCGCGACAACATTCACACGAATGCCTTTGCTACCAACTTGTTGAGCAAGTGCTTTGCTGAAGGTATTGATCGAAGCCTTCGTAGTCGCATAGTCCAACAGAATCGGTGACGGACTGTATGCTTGGATGGACGATGTATTAATGATCGAACCACCTGGCTTCATATGTTTCACGGCTGCTTTGCAGAGCCAGAACATGGAATACACATTGGTTTTGAACGTCGCATCGAATTGTTCAGTTGTCAGGTCTGCAATCTGCTCGACAAACTGCTGCTTCCCTGCCACGTTAGCCAGAATGTCTATGCCGCCTAGTTCTTTGACCGCAGTTTCAATCAACTTCTCGCAGTATTTCTCATCCTTTAGATCACCTGGAACAGCAATAGCTCTTCGGCCAGCTTCCTCGATTAATTGCACGACTTCCTTGGCATCCGCTTCTTCCTCCGGCAGATAGGAGAGTACCACATCCGCACCTTCACGAGCATATGCAATCGCTGCTGCCCGGCCAATCCCGCTGTCCGCACCGGTAACGACCGCTTTACGACCGGTCAGCCGGCCGCTGCCTTTATATGTTTTCTCACCGCAATCCGGAACAGGAGTCATCTCACGCTGTAATCCCGGCTCTTCCTGCTGTTGTTTCCACTCCTGTGTAGCCTTCGGATATTGTGTAGTCGGATCTTGTATGGTGTGTTGGTCTTGGTTTGCCATCGTCAATTTCCTCCTCGATTATTATCGTTTAATTTCATATAGGTTGTTATAAAAGTCTCACTCCTTCCTTTGTAACCGAGATGGACAAAGTTTAAACTGAGCATTCCTATTTACCATATGCTCCTACAGATAAATCTCCAAGAACGTGAACCTGTATAATGGATCTTGAGGTGAACTTCATTATGCAACAACAGACGACATATTCCATAGGTGAAGCGGCCAAGATGATTGGATCTACGGTCAAAACGATTCGTTATTATGACGAAATTGCACTGCTCCAGCCGTCCCAATATACAGAAGGCGGACACCGTCTCTATACACTACAAGATCTGTGGCGATTAGAACTGATCACAACGCTTCGTTATTTGAATTTTGGCATACCCGATATTCGCAAACTCATGTCCGGTGAGCTTGGTATGTCACGAGCCCTGGACTTACAGATTGAAGCGTTGGAATCCCAGGTGCATACCCTCCATGCCATGCTCTCCATTTTGCATCAAGCCAAACAATATGAAACTGAATCCGCTCTAAGTACAGAACAATCCCTTGGTTATGTATCCAGCCTGGTCGAATCGATGAACGCCAGTGCAACTAGACGGAAACAATTTGTCTCCGCCAAGCTAGAACAGTCTCGATTACTGGAAAATATTCCACAGGAATGGAGAGTCTCATTTCTTCACTTTTTTGATAAATACATCATGAAGGACACGAAGCTGTCCGCCAAACAAGACGTTGCTTGGAAAGAAGTCCAAGCCTTGCTCAATGATCCAGTCTATCTCGCCGATCTGGCTCGTTTGGAGCTTCCCTTCTTCACGATGGCTAACCATCCACAGGTTCAAGCTACGACTTGGGTTAAGAAAATGGAAGCGATCCATATCCGAGCCATTGAGGCGCTGGAAAACCAGTGGCCGGAAGACAGCCTGGCAGTACAATCCATCGTGTGGGATTTCGTGATGATGTATGGCAGTAGCGAACAGTCCAGTAATCAGACGGATTTTTTTCGTAATCAATCCCGATACATGCTCAATTCCGTCACAGAACGCATTCTTAGGTTCAACAAACTATGCTCCATTCTGAATTCTGAATGGGCTCAGTTGGTGGAATGCATTGAATTGTTACAGAGAGGAATGCGTTGGAGACTGCAGCAGCTAGATCGTCCGCAATAGGGCGATCTTCATCCTTTTTAAAATATGGAACAAGTGTAGTGGCGAAAGTAAGGATCATCCCTTTTTCAATGAATATGCCGGATGATCTCCAGCTTCGCCATTCAAAAGCTTCAGCGGTTCGCCTTTTAATACATGATTGAAGAAATCCAGCGTTGCCTCGTTCACGAGTTCCTGCGTTCCTCTAGCATCTACACCCTGCGACCATTCCAGAATAGGTGATATGAGGTAGAGATCCGAGAAACTGAGATGTTTCGTATTGCTCAGCGTCATCCAATAGTTCCCGCCTGCAGTGACAGGCTCGTACCTCGCATATACCTCTTCATAATACGTCTCTGCTTCTAGACGTGTGGCACCTAGAGCGGCTATGGCATCGTCATCCATCACACTTGTTCCAGCCAATGTCTCATCAGCACTCATCATAAGAAACGGCTTGCCCACACCTTGAGCTGGAATACGTTTCTCTCCGAATAATACGCCGTCCATATTAATGCCTGCTTGGACACGGGGATCATCCATCAATATCTGCACTGTTGTAGCCCCGCCAAAGGAATGACCAAACATGCCGATACGTTCTAGATCCATATGACCTGTAAAGCGCCCTTCCGGGTCACTCGCTGCCAATTTCTCGACCTGATCCAGTACAAATTGGGCATCTTTCACCCAAGTCTCGTTAAGCTTGTCCATATAGTCAAATTGCAGTTGCTCAAACCCTTCCTTCCCCTCAGACTCAAATTGTGCCACACGCCCATCTTGGAAGATTGAGACCATGCTGCTATACGTGTGATTAATGCCAACCACAATATATCCCTGACTCACCAACTGTTCGACCTGAAATGTATTCTGTTTCTCATAACCATGCAGACCATGCGAGAAAATAAGTATAGGATACTTGGCCTCTGCATCCGACAACATTGCATCTTGGATAGCATGAGTCTTAACGTCACCTAAGCTGGAAAAGAGTGCTTTGGGCAGTTTCAGCACTTCATTGAAGGCGGTGCTGTACACTGCCGAATCAGAAACATAAGGTGCTGGTGTTCCCTTCACATCTTTATTCGTCGGATACCATACCTGTACCATCAGTTCGCGATGATCCCCAGTTTGTGTTGTGAACAACTCTTCACGAGTTTCGTCCGTCCAGTCATAAGAAACCGTACCAATTCCGTATGAACCCACTGGTTCTGCAAAAGTAAATACCGGAAATAACAGCGGCAGTCCTATGGTAACCGCAGTATACACCAACACAGATAGCGACGTTGCAGCGACCCGCAGACGGCTCCGCGGTTCTGCGGAACATTGCTTTCCTCTTCTAGCAATCAGCAGTAATACTGGGATAAATGTCATGACGTACCCTGGAATCATCGGCCACCGCAGCCCTTCCATCCAACCATGTAACAACAGTAATACCACCGATATTGCGAATCCGCCCCATATCATTGGGCGGCATTTACGTGGATTAACCACCAACCCTACCAACATGACTACATTGAAAATGATGTAAATCCACTCTAACCATCTCATCGTTCTACTTCCTCCTTCGCTGCTTCGCATAAATATGTAACACTGTAAAATAGAGCAGCTTTTCTATCTCCTATCCTAGAACCTCCAGTTACAGGAGATTCAAGAACAAAAAAAGATGAAGCTGAAATTTTCTCAGCTTCATCTTGGAATTTGAAATCTTACCATCACTATTGGTTAAGAGGCGTAACCCCTTTTCATTTACACCATAGCTTATTATTGTCGAGTTGAATCCTGCTCGATTCGCTGCTTTTTCCCGATTCCGAACAGGTAGTAACCGATGACTACAATCGCCATAAAGGTCGCTCCCACCAGCAACGGTAGCCGTGTATCTGGATTAAAACACATCCCAATAATAACAAGCACCAGATATACAATGATGATGTAGTTACTGATCGGGAACCATTTGGATCTAAAGTTGTGATCGCCCATCTCGTTGCCCCAGCGCTTACGGAACCTGAATTGGCTAAACGCCAGTGCAAACCACGGAACCATCCCTGGTAGAACGCTCGCACTGTAGATGTATAAGAACAGCTTCGAATCTGGCATTAGATAATTCAGAACTACACCAATAAGCAACAAGGAAATCGTAACGATAATACTGTTGCGGGGAACCCCGCCCTTGGATAACTTTTTGAAAAAGGCTGGCGCCTGTCCATTCTCCGCGAGGGTATACAGCATTCGTCCTGCACTATAAATACCACTATTACAGCCTGACATCGCAGCCGTAAGTACAACGAAGTTAATGATCCCTGCTGCAGCCACAATGCCTACCTTAGCAAACGTCAGTACGAACGGGCTTCCCGTCTCCCCAACCTCATTCCACGGATACAAGGTTACAATAACGAAGATCGCCCCTACATAAAAGATAAGGATACGCCAAACGATGTTTTTGATCGCTTTACGTAAGGTATACTTGGGATTCTCCGCTTCTCCTGCTGTGATACCTACCATCTCAACGCCCTGGTATGCCGCTGTGACAATACATAGTGCAAAAAGGAATCCTTTCAGTCCACCTGGGAAGAATCCACCATGGCTGAACAGGTTCGATAGACCAATCGCTTGACCGCCATTCCCCCAGCCGAAGAAGATCAGCCCTGTACCGATCACGATCATTGCAACAATGGCCGTCACCTTGATCATGGCAAACCAAAACTCGAATTCACCATAGAACTTCACTGCAGCCAAATTCGCGGCAGCAATAATTAGCACCCCAGCAAGCGCCGGAATCCACTGCGGAATATCCGGGAACCAATATCCCACGTAAATACCAATCGCCGTAACCTCTGCCATACCAACCGTTACCCATAGGAACCAGTAACTCCAGGCGGTGAGAAAGCCAGCAAGTGGACTAATATATTTGTGGGCAAATGTAGCGAAGGAGCCTGTTACTGGTTCCTGAATCAACATTTCTCCCATAATGCGCATGACAAAAAAGATCACAATTCCAGCCAGCAGGTAGGCGAGCAATACGGAGGGGCCAGCCCATTTAATCGTACTTGCCGATCCCATAAATAAACCTACGCCAATCGTGCCGCCGAGTGCAATCAGCTCAACGTGCCTAGGCTTCAGCCCTCTAGATAGTTGCTTCGATTCCAAACGTCATTCCCCTTTTCTTGTGTACATTCTTCATGTTGTAAAAAATCGCCTTTTCACATCCACATTAACGCAATGCAGAATTACTTCACCAAATTGTACGAGATGTGTCGCAGAAATACAACAAGGAATGTGAGGAAGGATTGAAATGAGAATGATTATCAACTATAATAACAACAAAAATCCCATTCTGACATTCACTATGGATGAGGAGGCACCATGGATTTATCCACCTATATTCGGCAATGGACTCAATCGTCCTTACATATACTTGATGTTCGTTATACGCTAATCCCAACGGGTAAACAGCTTCCACCCTATCGATTTCCCGCGAACGCCTTCTTACTTGTCTCCCGAGGGCAAGGAGAATTTGTCCTTAATCAGACTTCCTACCTTGTCTCCCACAGTCATGTGCTTCATGGTAACAAAGGACTTCATATGGAGCTCATCAGTCAGGAACCGATGGCCTATTATCTCATTTTGTATAAGACCGAACATACAGCAAATACAGATCCTCTTCATGTGTTGAATGGTTTGCATAACGCATTGGAAGATTCTTTTGCCCTCCAAACAGATTATCCCGCTGTACTACACCAACATGCACAGGAGTTGTATCATACTTGGATGGATGGCGGAGATCTAGCACGCTTTAAAGCACGCGCCATGTTTCAATTGTTTCTACATGAAATCATGCACCAACTGGATCAGCAGTCGGCGGTAACCGTTAAGCCGGATATTGTAGATCAGGCGATTCGATACATCGAAGAACACTTTGCCGAATCCGTAACGCTGGATGCTCTGTCACGAGCGCTGAATTATAACGTGCAGTATTTGTCTCGCAAGTTCAAATCCAAAATGGGACGTAGTCCCATTGATTACTTGATTCATTTTCGCATGGAGAAAGCCATTCTCCTGTTATCAGAAACCGATGCGACAGTTCAAGATATTGCACGCCAAGTCGGTTACGATGATCTGTTTTATTTTATACGACGATTCAAAAAACATACGGGTCTCGTCCCTGGACAATACCGAAAGCAAGCTGCTGAGCAGCAGTTATCAAATGTTACATACAAGAGGCTCACATCATCCATATGGAACTCTGCTTCTCTGAACTATACTGAATGGCGTAGCGACGCTGTCGATCATGTAGGCGAGAAGGGAGATTCATTCATGTCAAAAGAATACAAGACACCACTAGCTGTAGCATTACTCATGTGCATGATGATTATGCTCAGCGCCTGCGGGACTAGTATCCAGCCATCTCAGGCAAGCACGTCTGTTGAATATCAACATGATATGGGAGTCACGAAGCTGGAAGGCACACCGAATAAAATTGCAGCCGCAGATTATCGAATCATGGATACCCTATATGCGTTAGGTGTATATCCTCATGCCACCACCACTTATGGGGGCTCTACAGTTCTGCCCTATATGGATGCAGACCAGCAGAATCCAGATATTCTGCCTTTAGGGGATAAGATTAACCTTGAAGCCGCTGTGGAAAGCGAACCGGATCTCATCATTGCTCGTCACATTGAGCCCACCGTCTATGAGCAATTGAGCAAAGTAGCTCCTGTCATCGTATTCCGCGGGGATGGAGATTGGCGAGAAGAGATGAAGGAAATTGCCACTGTCGTGGGTAAAGAGCAACAGGCCGAAGACTGGCTAGCACAGTACGATCTCAAAGCGGCGCAGATTAAAAGAAAAATGGCACAGTATATCGGTGAAGATGAGACCTTCCTATTTATGCGTGTTCAAAAAAATGTGCAAGTCGCTAGCCCCAATGTTCATCTGGGAGCAACCTTGTCGAAGGATTTAGGGCTCAAGTATGTGCCTCAATTGACAAACATGAAAGATACGTATGAGACGTTATCCTTGGAGACACTCCCAGAGTTGAACCCGGATCATATCTTTATGACGATAGGCAAATCAACAGTTAGTCATGATGATGAGGCTGAGAAGGTGCTCGAAGAGATGAAACAATCTGCCGTATGGAGCAATCTGAAGGCCGTAAAAGCGGGAAACATTCACATCATGCCACAGTGGGTGTTTGGGGATTACCCGAATATTAAGGTTGAGTCACTCGAACTTGTTGAGCAGGCTTTAGTGAAATAATAGCTACAGTTCATCTCACCACTCATCATTTCTATTGGGAATGTTCCGAAATTTAAAAGACTCTCCGAGATCGAATGGATCGGAGGGTCTTTTTCTCGTACTTCATCAGCCTCAACGCGTTCTTGGAACCAACGCAATTCAACGCGCGTATCTATATCTGATGTTCATTCCGAATGAGGGGAGGCTCCGCATGCCCGATCTATTGTTGGTCTTATTTTTGTTCAACCTCTCTCTATTTCTTCTACACGAAATGGATGCCATTAGGCGATCCGAATGGAGATTGTTTATCGTACTGAAAGATATGGAAGACGACAAAGCCTTTAAGTACTTCACTTGGATTCACCTACCGCTGTACACTGTCATCCTATCGCTTCTATTTAGTTCGTATCAGAGTATTACCTTCTGGGTACTCGATATCTTTTTCATCATACATACTGTGTTACACGTCTTCTTCGAAAAGCATCCGCGCAATGAGTTCAAAAATAGCTTCTCCAAATCGATTATCTACTTCATGGGACTGGGTGCAACCATTCATTTAATATGGTTAGCACTTCAGTAAACGACAGATTGAAATGATGTAAAAAGCAACGCAAAGGAGAAGGATTACTCCTTCCCCCTTTGCTTACTGCTCGCTTTGCGAAACCGTTTGTTAGAAACAACAAGTTATCGAGAAGAAGACAACTAGAAAGATTACACTACGATCCCCATACCTCGAAATTCATTCACAAAATCATTAAGCCAATCCTCGCCATAATCTAATGCCCCCATATCATTATCGATAAAGGCAATGTCCAGACCCATGACCCAGAAGCGTCGAGCCATGATAAAGAGATCAACGGCTTGTTCGTCCTCGGCGGAGAAGTTTCGAATAGAGCGATAGCCGGACAGAAGCGCCTGCCATAACATATCCTTCTTCTCGCCCGATTGCCGCTTACGTGCCTTCACCTGAGCCAGATCATAAGCTCGCCATCCCTTAGCCACCCACTCGAAGTCATAATGAGTAAACACTTCCCCCTGCTGAAACACATTATTATTCCCATGCATATCTCCATGGCATAAGCCCATATCTAACCCATGTTGGGACGTAATGTTAATGCGTTCTTTCAATGCACTCGCGAATGTCTGGAGGAAAGCAGTCGCTTCATGGGTTTCACCAATATAATGAATAATCCGCTCTAGTGGTTGATCAATAAGAAACGATGTATCCAGTTCATAACGCGGCTGATCGACAACGACATGATCTAGCGCCTCATGCAACTGTGCGGCAGATTGACCAAACGCATAACACGATGCCTCATCCTCAAGATTGTTCTCTACTCCATCAATATAGCGGAACATTACGGCAATCCGTGTACCTTCCGGGGCATCTATAACGGTATATGTACTATGATCTTTCTTCGCAATATACTCTCCGACATCTGCATGACTAGAAGAGTTCAGCTTCTCCTTTAATTGAGAGATCACAGATAGTTCATACTGCACCTCTTCTTCCTTAATTTCAGTGCGATACACACGCAGAATATACAGTCCTTTTGACGTCTTTACTCGATATGTGTCATTTAGACCTCGTAGCCAGTACACGCATTCTTGCCAATTTCCAATGTCATACTGCTCACTCATCATGAATTCTAAGTATCTACCATCTAGTACAGATCGCAAAGCTTTTGGTTGGGTGTACATGCACTATTCTCCTTCAAGTTAAATTTATAACAACCCTGATTCAGTCAGTAATGAAAGCGATACCACAATATTGCAAGTTGAACCTCGCAGTCCAACTTATGTATAACATATTATAGTTAACATTGAATTACCAGTTTTTACGTATTTTATCTGGATTAGAGTAGTCTATGAAACTCATTTAGATTAAATAAATAACTTTCCGTGGCGTTCTTCGTGTCACCAATTCGATGTTTATACTGGTGTAAAGCTACTTCGTTAGCTTCAATCCGTTCTTGAAGATATGTAAATGGTACTTCCCAAACGCCATACATCGGTTCTACGGAATAGGTTTGATAGCGAAGCTGCTCCCAATGTACCCAGAAGTATATGGCGGCTGTCGGATATAATCTTTTATAATGATTATAATCTTTGTGATTGAAAGTCACCGTGTACTGGGGATCGTATCCATAACGACCTGCTGAGAAAAAGGGTGTCTTCTGTGTTTTGAGATCGGCTAGTGTTCCTTGATCTATGTTCAGTAAATCTATCATCGTTTTGCGAGTCTTTTTGTCTGGATGAACGATAAGATTACGATGGATGCGGGGAACAATCTCACGGACAAATGCCTCTTCTTCAACTTCCCCTGCCCGGCACCAATACAGCTTATCCTCGGTGTCATGCTCAATCGCTTGATTTCGCTCCAGAACCCGAACATGAATCGCGGTTAATCCGCGCGGTGTTTCTTCTATATCGTATTCAATGCTCTGGCCTTCTATTAATGTTTTGAACCCTTCTGCCTGAATATTAGTAAAATGTACATTTACATCTTTACGACCATGATTACCTGAAATATAGCCATAACCTTTGGTTTTGTTAAACATTTTCACCTTACCGTTGAACTTTCCCATTGGCACCCTCCTTATTATTCCGCAATGTGCAATCCTCCTTATACTTTAAAATCCTTGAAGGTATTCGATGCCAGCTCTTGGCACTTCACAAAACCGAAATACGTTTCATCCCTATTGGGGTTCAATACATAGTCATGGTAGTGCACACAATCATCCGTATCAAATTCGAACACCACATTGCCTTTCGCGTACAAATTCAGATCACAATGACCGAATGGGAACGCCACTCTCGAATCAAAACCATATTCATAACAGGTTGAATCTACAGATTCCATACTCCATTCTCTCCGGAAAGACAAGATTTGTCCCTGCCGATCTCTAAAATACGTATAATCTTCCTTCACCGTCATGTCTAAAGGTGATATCTCAATATTCCCACCTACTATTTCTTCCAATCTCAGTTTGCCAAAACCCTTAATTTGTACCGGTATATTCTTACTTCTCGCTATAATTTCTCTGAGCCGTCTGTCCTCCTCCAGGTTTACATACGTAGACCAGTCGAACTCTGGCATCAAGCTCGCGCCCCAGACCACGATCTCCATATCCTTTGGTAGTGTCGTCGGGATATCAAAAAACAACGTCTTGCCATCATAGAAATCTACTCCGTTGATATCATCAAATCTCTCACGAGTTAAATCCACTTTAATTTTCATAACATCACCCCAGTACAGATACTATTTTGGTTTATGAAATTTTCAAAAGAACATATTGCTTTCCAGTCATACATCTCCTAAATTATAACATGTCAGTACTTTTAGTTTCACACTAACATACATAGACAACACGCTTTTCCAGCCTTGACCTTGAAGTATACTTCAACCTTTATACTGTAGATGTATTACTTTTCAACCATGAAAGGCGGCATATAGATGAGTGTAAATATATATCCTAACAAACGTTCTGTCATGAGCTATCTCTTTGAGAAATATATCGGATTGCTAGACACCAAGAAAAATTTATCTTCACGGGAAAGCACAATGAAGCATCTTGAGCACATGGGTACCCAGAATACCAAAGCCTATCAGCTAGGGAAGGTTAAGCTAACGTCTACCATAGTCGAAGGCTCCTTTGAAGATATGCAGGTATTCACCTTGAATGATCAGCAGTCTACTAACCAAAACGTAATTCTATATATCCATGGAGGTGCGCATACCCATCAGCCTTTGTCCTTTCACTGGCGGTTCATGGATCGCATGGCACAAGCGCTGAATGCCAAAGTTATCGCTCCAATCTATCCTAAAGTGCCTCATTTTAATTATCAGCATACGTACCCTAAACTCCTAAATCTGTACCGAGAAATGATTAGATCCGTAAAATCTCCCTCTCAACTCACCATTATGGGAGATTCAGCAGGGGGCAATATTTCACTTAGCTTCGCTCATTACATCAACATGAATTCTTTGCCACAGCCCAAAGATATTATTTTGTTATCTCCATGCGTTGATATGGTGCTGGACAACCCCGTCATCTTTGATTATGAAACTAGAGATCCGATGCTTGCCTTGGAAGGATATGATGTGATTCGACGGATCTGGGCAGCCGATAAACCTTTAGACGATCCACTCATCAGCCCGATCTACGGTGATTTTGAAGGGCTTGGCAAGATTAGTATCTTTATTGGAACCCACGAGGGATTATTTCCCGATAACATGAAGCTTGATAAAATGCTTACGGATCAAGGCATTGAGCACAATACCTTTGTTTATCCCAAAATGAATCATGTCTTCGTGTTATACCCGATCCCTGAAGCTATAGATGCTCAGCACAAAATCATTGATATCATTAGACAGTAAAGGCGATCTCCATTGCGTTTTCGTTATATTTTGTGAAGAAAAAATCAGTTCAGCACTTGTAAATTATATTATTCCGGGTATAATAATCGGTATATAGAAAAGCGTAGCTGACTGGAGTGAATAACGCCATGAGTTCTTGGACACAAGCTTGGGTTAACGATTATTTGGATTTATATAATTATGCCCGTAGAATCGGTGATTCGGCATGGGCTGAAGATATTCTGGGGAAGCTTCGTGATCAGAAGAACACGCTGCTTGAAGAAGAACAGAAATCCATCATGCTTCGTGAGTTGCTTGCCAGCTATGATCGGATCAATAAGCAACTGGTGGAGATTTTTAGTAAATTGCGAGTTGCTTCCGAAGGATATCAGACGGAGTCTTTACAGGAGCAATGGTTCAAATTAAAACTTATGAGAATTGATATTTCACGTAAAATCCTTCAACATCAATAAAACAAGAAAAAAGCCGGTCTGCAGTTTGTCTGCTTAACCCGCCCTATGATAAGGCTATTATGGTTTTTGGTTGCATACAGTAGTCTGTTCTGCAATATTGTAAAGCCCGCCAGCTTGACAGATCAATCATTGATTCCTTAATTACTTATGATTACATGGATGCTTTCTTCATGTTGCTCATCATGCCCATCATCGTGGTCATCATTTCATCGCATTCTTGCATGCAGGACATCATTTTGTTCATATCCATGCCTTCCATCATGCTCTTGTCTTCCATACATTCCATCATCATTTTCATGGACTTCATTTTGCACATCATTTCTTCCATGCACATATTCATCATCATGTTCATCATCATCATGTTTTCCATCAGCCAAACCTCCTCTTAAAATGTAATAGACTTCCTTTTTTTAGAATAAACGATCATTCGACGAAAAGCAATCTTTTTCCTATTGCATTTACTATCAAATAAATGTATAATACGCATTTCACTTATCAATCTAGTCGGAAATAAAGGTTTTCTGAACAATATAAACGGACGAAAGGACATTATGTTCGTTTATATAATCTATCCCAGACAAAAAGCTCAAGCTTCCGACGAATCTCGTCAGTCGTTTGAGCTTTTTTTAATATACCGTTAACTTAAAATGTAATTAATCCTTTACGGACTTCATTACACCAATATTCGTGATCACCGTATCATACGGTTCGAGTGTGAACGTTTGACGTCCATACTCCGTATCAACCGTCGTGGATTGAGCCTGATCACTATTGTTGATCACAACTAATATCTTACTTTCTGGATAGTAGGCACACTCTGTATACCAATTATCTGAAATGTATTTTGGCTCACTCGGCTCATGACCTGCTAGACGAATTAAGTTCAGCAATAATCTTGTATTTGCCCAAGTGAATTCGAATGAAGGCAGATAAATTCCTTTTCCTTTACCAAAGTCATGCGTAGACAGCGTAATGTCGCCATCTTGATCATTGACCACAGTTGCTGCTCCATCGGTAAGATAAATGTTATTTTTGCCTTTTATAGTCGCTCCCTCAGGAACTAATTGATGCTCATCCTTCACGGTGTACGACCATTTGCCATGAACTACTCTTGCGCCAGTATCCTCATCGACGCCCAGCACATGTGCCATTCTGAAAAAGTGGTCATAGCCAGGAACCGCTGAAGGCTGATTCACGCCAATGAAGGTTCCCCCTTCATACACCCACTGAGTCAGAATATCCACACAGGTGTGGTCATTCCAGTGTTCTCCACCACTCCAGGCAGATCCCGCTGAACCCGCGTTAATCACGACATCACAATGTTCAAGTGCTCCCTGACGAATATCTTCAAAATCAATAAACTGCACGTCAACCGGTAACCCCGACAATGCCTCATTGATATGAATCAAATCATACATATACGTTTCGTGGAAATGCCCAGACAACGTCCATGATCTTAATTTGCCCCAGCTATGCAGAATAGCTACCTTGGTCTTCAATTCATACGGCTTGCCAGCCTGAT
Organism: Paenibacillus sp. Root52; assembly: GCF_001426865.1. Classification (GTDB taxonomy): domain Bacteria; phylum Bacillota; class Bacilli; order Paenibacillales; family Paenibacillaceae; genus Paenibacillus. The sequence goes on from NZ_LMFO01000002.1 coordinate 71,938, forward strand.
GCAGCTCTTTCATCTCTCTGAATTCATTGGCAATCTTCTCAATATACGCCACAAAGTCAGGATAAGGCTCGACCAGATGTAAGTATCCTCCCAGTCCGATTCGATCAATCGACTCTCTTAGCAGCGCACGCCGGATGTTAATCCAATATTTCTTCGCATCCAGTGTAGGGTCTCCGCCCTCTTTGAACGTAGGCAGTCCACCTAATCCCACTGGAAACAGGTATGGATGCAAGCGGATCTCATGCGTATCCACTTTAACCTCGGAGCACATCCGCGCCTCATAACCGGAGAATACACATTTAATCATACCATCGAATCCAAACTCCTCGAAACGATCATTGTAGGGTTCCATCCCCACCCAGCTATCATCGAAGAATACATAGGCTAACTTGTCATGCCTGTGCACAATGTCAATTAGCTTTTTCCCGAACTCAATGACAAAATCATTAATAAATGCCATCCAGTCTAATTTGCGTTTCTCTGCTGGAACGTGGCTAACCCGATATTTTCCGCCGTTCACAAAGTCCTCTGCCGTTAAGGAATACCCGTACTTCTGGGCAAACAGATCCAGTGCTCTGGAGCTTACGGTAAAATCGTATGAACCCCAGTCTGAGAACAAATGGCGGTTACGCTCATCACTCCCCCAGATCCAGGCAAAGTTATAGAACAAGGATGTAAATCGCACAACCGTTGTTTCCGGATGCTGGACACACCACTTTTCCATCCAATCCAGAAGATACGTTTGCGTCTCGGTATAGATCGGATCAATCTGCATGAGATGCTCTTTGTCCCAATGATTGGTGGTGTGATTGTACATGGAGATCTCTTCCCAGATCCGATAAGCCAAGAAACTCACGGTGTATTTATGCCAAGGAACAATGCCGGTGAGAACAACATTCCCAGACTCCCGCTCATAATTCCACTGCTCTCTTGGTACTTCCTCACCCGTCGTTCGGTCGTATACCTGCCAATACTTAAATGCCTCTTTCGAGTCATTCACCTTGAACTGTTCAGCAAAAAAGTCCTCCATCAGATAGATGGAAATATAATCTTGTACAGCCACCTTCGGATTCGTAATCAAAAAACACTGTTGCAGCTTATCTAGATTACGAGATGCCCATTCGTTGTGATCCCGAATAATGCAAATGGTCGAGTAGATACCATACCCGGCATTAATGATCTCATCAGACAACTTCGTACCATCACTATCACGGATGACATCTGCGCCCCAGCGCTCAGCAAGTTCCAGCGTTAGCGCCTCATAACCGGATTCGCCCGGTAATGTAAAAGAGCCTTTCGTTGTTTTCGACAACTTGATTCCCTCCCTATCTCAACATGTCGGACAGAAAAGCGAGTGTGAGCCCTTGACCCCAGCCTTGAATCCAATCTTTAGGTATATTGCGATACCCATCTCGGTCTTTCATTACTGCAGTGCCACCGGATACCCCTAGGACACGACCATCTTCACTAATATTTTGCAAAATACCTTCCAGCGCCTTCTGCACATACTTGGTATGAAGCGGGTTACCGTTATTAATCATAGCTGCTGCGATTCCGCTGGATGCAGATACCTCCTCATACGATTCAGCATCATCCAAAACTGTCCGCCACAGGCCATTCTCTGTCTGAAGCAGCTTCAGCGCTGCCAATTGATCGCGAAGCGAACACTCCACGTCCATACACTGCGGGTATAAGTACCACTCTTTCAACTGAGGTTTTACCTGAGACATCGTGTACGCTCCCCACGCATTCGCTCTTCCCCAATAGAATCCGGACATATGATCCTTGTTTACGTTGTTATAGCCGTGATACCACAGACCTGTGCTCGGATCTTGCAGGTATTTGATATGCCAGTAATACTGATTCAAGGCATCTTGAATCATCGCCTCATCCTTCAGCTTGCTACCGACACGAAGCAGGAAAAACGCCGCCATAAATAAGGTATCTGCCCATGCCTGTTCCGGAAAATCATTAGCAACCGATACTGTATGCTGAAGCACGTTGTCTCCAAAACGAAGCGCATGATTCTGGAGATAATCCACCTTGCTCATCGCAATGTCCCAGTATTTCTGATTCCCAGTCTCTTCATAAAGTGTAATCAGCATATGCCCCATCGCACATGTATTTACTGTCCAGCTCGGAAGACCCAGCTCAATATATTCGTCTGCCCACTTCACAAGCCTGTCCAGAATCTCTTGGTTGCCTGTCGTCTGATAAGCTCTAGATACTCCGTAATAGGCTACACCGCAGGGCCAATCCCATGTCAAATCCATATCTAGTGTTTTCTTCGTAACGGTATCAATAACCTTAAGAATCTCTTCTCTGTCATATTTCACTTGAAGCATTGTCATACCCCTCTCCTGCGCACACGCCCCCAAGTGTGTTCTGAGAGGTGTCCGTCCATTTTTGTAAACGCTTTACTTATTCCATTGTACGCAGTAAAATAGTCTCAATCTAAGCATATTCGCAACAAAACTGCGCAATTTCAATCATTTATGAATGGGAGCATCGAATATGCCAAAAAAAAAGAAACCCGTCATTGAATACCGGCATTACAGCCTGCCCATTGATTTTCCTGTCCTGCTGCTCAGCGGGGATCGCTGGAAAATATCAGATATCAAGAGTGAACACCTTCATTTTCATAACCACATGGAGATTGGCATCTGTTATTCCGATGGAGGCATTATGGAGATTAAGGGGGAATCTGTGCCTTTTCGGGCAGGGGACATCACGTTTATTCCCCGCTATCTTCCGCACACTACATACAGTTCACCTAATACCGCGAGCTTGTGGGCGTATATCTTTTTTTCCCCAGAAGAGCTCTTCCGTCACTCACTAAAAACAGCTCAAAGCCACATTGAACCTAACCTATGGGCGATACAGGGAACAAATTGCATTTTGAATAAAGAGCAGCATCCGAAGATCTACACACTCGCAACATCCATCGTGGAAGAAATCAAGCAGCAGTCCCCCTATTATCAGGAGAGCGCATATGGCTTGTTAATGTCACTATATATTGAACTGCTACGAATTCATGCTAACAATGAGAGCTGGTCTGAACATGATCAGGAGCCTGACCTTCAAGGGGAGTTGGTCATTTCACCGGTACTGGAATTTATCACCAAAAATTATATGATGCCTGTAAGCGTCGATTACCTCGCCGATCTATGCCATCTAAGCACCACACATTTTCGCCGCAAGTTTCACGAACTTATGGGAACGACACCGCTTGAATTTCTGAATAGCACTCGGATTGAAGAGGCATGCAAACGACTGAAGAGCACGGAAGCATCCATTCTATCTATCTCTGAGCAAGTTGGCTTCCGTTCCATCTCCAGCTTTAACCGCTGCTTCGCCAAACTGATGGGAGAATCACCTAAAGCCTGGCGAAAAGCCGCACAGTCCGAAGCTCAATCTGCCAAAGCCTCTATTTTGGAATTCACAGGCTGGGTATAAAATGATAACTATCTCAAATCGAAATCATACGAACTTGGCAGGAGGATGACTTATGTTAGAGCAACACGCAGCAAGAAGTGAATTATTCGTTTCCAATACTCACTTGATGAAAAAAGCGTTTAAATGGCAAAATGTGATGATCCATCGCCTGGCAGCCTTATTGTACGCATCCGAAAATAAAACCGTTGATACGGAGGATATCAAACAGAACTATGAGCGAATTAGGGAAAATACTGGATTATTCTCTACCTTCAGAGGAAATACGTCTATCCTGCTCGCTACCCTACTATCCCTTTCGCCAGATCGAGAGAGCTTGCTGGCTGACAGCCTGATGGTGTATGACGTAATGAAGGAACATAAATTTTACGCCTCGGATTACCTCGTGATCGCTTCATACCAGATTGCTGCACATGCGCCTAAGGAAACCCTTCAAGACACAGTACAGCGAACAAAAATGTTCTATGATCTAATGAAGAAGGAGCATTCTTTCCTGACAGGTAAAGATGATTACATATTTGCTTCGATGCTTGCGTTGTCCACACTTGAGCCCGAACCTGCTATCGAACGCATGGAGGAACACTACACGGAGCTTCGACGAGAATTTTCCATTGGGAATGGCCTGCAGACATTAACTCAAGTGCTAACCCTAGGAGAAGACTCTATGCAGACTAGAACTCGATTACTTGAATTAAACGACACATTCCGCACAAGCGGCTTACGAATGGACAGAGCACAGACGCTGCCTACACTGGGTGTACTCTCCCTGCTTCCCATTGAAGCAAGCACGATTGTGGAAGAGGTTACCCAAACCTTCGAAGGACTGCGTCAGCAAAAAGGTTTTGGTTCTTGGTCAGTTACCAAACAAGAGCTATTGCTTCATTCTTCGGCGCTTGTTGCCACGAGCCATGTTGAGAATTTGCAAAAGGGCGTACTGACCACAAGTTTATCGACCAGCATCGTGAACATGCTCATAGCCCAGCAGGCAGCGATGGCTGCTGCCGCGGCATCTGCGGCCGCAGCTGCATCATCATCTAGCAGCAGTTGATAAAGCGCTGAGCCCCAAGAGCAGAGATGCCGCACGGCGAATGAACAACATAAAAGCGTTAAGGAAAGAGGTATATCCCCTTCTTCCGAAACGTAAAGAAGCCCAATGCCTTGGCGATATCGCTTAGGCATTGGCTCTTTACTGTGTTTGAGATGTTGGATTAATCCCATGGAAATTTCATATGATTATCTTTTTATAGCGTCTCTGTAGTAAGTGTAAATCCTTCAATAACGGCATCCTCATCAACCTCAATCATAATGCAGCGTTTGCCCTGATAGTTGACTTGTCTTACGTATTTCAGATCTTGCGGACTAACGGAGATTGTGGCTACCTTTGTATCAATTTTGATCGATTTGGAAGTGTATTTCGGCATGACACTATTGGCCTTCAACTCATAGTTCTTGTTATCCACAATTGTCTCGAATGCCCGCTCTACTTTCTCCTCTGTCAGATCCTCTACACCGCTCGCGGTGAGTACACGCTCCACATCCTTGTAATCAAGCTTCGGCGGCTCTTCCTCATGTGACTCTTCACTCACTTCAATGACCCGATTAATCTCTTCATATACATGAGCAAGTGTGGATGCATCCATTTGTTCACCAGTGATCTCCTTCACGATATCCTCAAAGATCGCACGTTCCTCCAGTGCTGTCACAGACCGATCGCCATTCAACACCTGTTCTACAAAGTGTGGATCTGGAAAATTGGATTTCCCGGTACAGTATAGAACACGATTTACGTCAGAATAATTGTCTGTCACGCTTGGGTACAGGAACCCCTGCTCTGGCGTGCTCAATTTGATAATCGGATCAACAATGACATTATACTTAAACTCCCGTTCCACATAGTCAAACAACATTGTCTTCTTTTGTTTTTCCGTTGAATTTACGCTGCACAGAATGAAGGGATGAGCAAACACTTCGTTCTTCTCACTCTCTTCCGTTGCTTCGTTTCTGGCCTGAGTCGGCAAGTAGTATTGCCCCTTAACAAACGTAACTACCATGTCCCGCTCATACTTCGCATCGGTCAGCATACGATCCACAAGCAGCAACATCAGGTCTGACCATTCGTCCGGATCACCTGTTACGAGTGCTTGGTGCAGCATCACCTGTGCAGGCTCCTCGGCCTGTTCTTGAAACTTCAGTTCGAACAATTTTTGATCCAGTTCGCCAGTCAATAATTTTTTGAAATTCCCCATGTATAGCTCTTGCTTTTCCCGATCCACGAGCTCAAACGGGTGGCGCTCCCAATGGTAGACCTCATTTGTTTCCTTCGTAATATAGACGTTAAGAATATCGTAAATATTCAGTAGATCGTGATCCAATTTGAATTGTTTGCGTATATGCGCGACTTCTTTTTTATTCATGTTCCGTTAGACAACTCCTATAATAAAATAATTTTATCTATCCGCAGCTCCCATATGCTAGACATGAATGCTGCCTATGAAGTCTTCCACCTATGCTAAATTGCAAACGGGGCGCAGGTATGAAGTAGCTACATATAACCGTGCTTGATCTCCATTATTGTACGCTCAGTGAAAAATTATATCATATAATGAGGCGGATGAATGAGAATCAATCTGTGGCATTTTACCTTATTATCACCAAATGATATGAACATCCGCATCGGCGTAAATGACCCTTTTTATATGCCTACACATCTTGTAATGAACTCAATGAACGTAGAAACTTCACATATCATCTGGTAGACTTATTAAGATTACATACCAATGGAGGAAATATTGTGAAGAAATTAGCACTCGTTTTATCAGCTTTTATTGTAGCTTCCGTGTTGAGTGCGTGCACTGCAACGACAAAGGCAGGAGAGACTGCACCAGCAAGTACTGAAAGTACAGAAGGTACAGAAAGCGCAACAGCAACTGAAGCAGAAAATACGGATGTGGCAAAAGAGGAAGTATCTACGACCAGTGCCGTCGAACAGCCGGAACAGACTGAGCAAACAGAACAAGCATCGGTAGATTGGAGATCAAAAGTAAATGAATTGGCTGACAGCGACCTTTCACCTACAGCCAAAGCGGAAGCTACTGAAAAGCTTGCTCGGGAGTACAAGCCTACAACAGATGAACTCGAAGAGTTTAAGTATCATGTCCTTCAGGAGTTTATTAATTTCCAATATCTCGAAGACGGCTCGAATGCAGAATACATGTTAAACAATTTATTTCAAGCCATTGTGTTAGAACATCACGATGTTTCTGTTGTAAGGGACTTCGCTCTTGCCTTCTATCACAACACTAAGAATGTGTTTACAGGGGCAGAAGCAGTAGATAGCGATAGTGTGAAGGCTTACGAAGAACTACTCTTCAAAGCCATTAATGATGGTAGATAGTTCCTTCAAGTGAAAATAAACTCATGTTAACCACAAAATATATCAGCCTAAACTCAATCTTAGTAACATTGGAGGTAGCCCGATGGATATATTCCAGTATTTAGATGAACTACAAGTAGATTTAAGTGGTAAGCACCTTGAAGACATTGAAGAAAAGTATTTTCGTATTTGTTCCAAGTTAGCTGGAGTGGATCGAGCCCTTGCAATTAAGCAAGTAAACTTAAATGAGTATGTGCATGACCTTAAATCTGGCCTTCACCAATCTATTACATTGGCTCAGCAACAATCGGCCAAAGCAATCTACTTTGAATATGATTTAGATAACAACTGGGATAGTGCTTTTTATATTTGTGAGCAATACAGTTCACTCGAGGATCATGATGATGATTGGGCTAGTGATTGGCTTGAGGATCTAGAAGGTCCTTCTTTAGAAGCGTTTGCTGACATTTATGCGTTAGAAGGATTTGATGGTAATGAGACAGCTCTCGGTTCAACCATATACTTAATCGCTAGAACCGTTGTATCTTATGCCAAAGCATATCAATCACTACCTGGTGCAAGTTCACTCGCAGTTTGTATTGCTTTTCATGATCAAGACCCTATCCTCAGAATGAAGAAATTGTGATTGTATACGTAATTATGGTGTGCATCAAGTAGAATAAGAAAACCGCTCCTTTTGAACTGCACCCCAATTGTTAGACACAACTATCAATTGGAGGTGCAGTTCATATAGGTAGCGGTTTTCTTCATCCAATCTCGTACTAACACCTTACATATTTGCGCTTAAAACCTATCCGCCCTTGATCCACGGCCTTCTGGATGTTCTCAGAAGCTTGTATTAACTTGCTCTTAGGCTTGTCCTTGTTTACTTCAACAGGGCCAACCATCTTAGCTGTCTCCACTGCCTGATCATGTAGAGGTTGATAAGATATCGCTACAGTATATATGAAGTTATTCATAGAAAATTTTGTTCGTTCCGGCGAATCATGAATCGTGTCCTTCACCTGTACCAGCATTGCTTCTAGCTTATCTGAGGAGAACTCATCATCCTTCCGGCTTCCGAGCAACCAACAGTAACAGCTCCAGCCTGCTGACATCTTCAGCTCATCCCCACTCGCAATCCAAGCATCGGCAACCTCTTGAGCAATATCCGTCTCTGCGAGTGTGACCGCTACGATGTAATCAGTGATCATGTAGAAATAAGCAGTTTCCATCCAACGCTCAAAATCCGCTGCAGTCATCGCTTTGGGGTCGGCAATAACGCCGGCAAAATACATCGCATCATAATTGCCCGTAGCATAGAGTTGATCGGCAAGTGCCTGATCTTTCTTAATCTTGCGAGCCATCGGCTTCATCGCACCAGTAGCAACACCGAAAAGTGGTTCGTGCGCGCCATTGGACATATATATTTTTTTCGTCCGTTCCTTACCCAAGGCTTCAAGCTCCTGCATCACTTCTTCTAGATTCATTGGAGGATATGCCCCTTTCTATAGAAACACTATTCATAGTTTACGATGTTATTAGAATTATATTTATTTTATCACAGTTGCTCCCACATCATACATTCACAAAGAGCTGAAGTCATCACTTTTAATGTTCTCTCTCTCAGCCAACAACAACACAAATAGCCGCCACTCCAGAGAGCCGCGACAATTTGGTTAAGAACCTAAAAACTACACACTCATATCTATTAATCTGGTTAACAACTTATTCGCCATAGCCTTGCCTTGGGATATACAATCCGGAACTCCGATTCCACGGTATCCCCCACCGCCGAGGTACACACCTGGCATAACCGTTGCCAATGCATCATCAAGCTCCTGCATACGCTCTAAATGTCCCACCTTATATTGTGGCATCGCATCGGGAAGTCGGTTCACTTCCGTAAAGATTGGCTCGGCAGATATGCCCATCATCTCTTCCAGTTCACGACGCACATGGTTTACCAGCTTCTCATCTGAGAGCTGATCCTCATTCTCCTGCCCGTATTTGCCCACGTAAGCTCGTAACAGAATATGACCTTCTGGAGCCGTATGTGCCCATTTGGAAGACGTCCAGGTGCAGGCGGTTACCGTACGTCCTTCTTTACGAGGAACTACGAAGCCCGATGCATCCAAGGAGATGCCCACATCCTGCTGGCGATAAGCAAGTACAACATTCATCACGGATGCATAGGGAATGGTTTGCAGTAACTCGGATATAGACTGGTCTGGCAACAACTTAGCTGCTACGTGGGCTGGAGTAGCAATTACCATCGCATCTGCATGAAGCTTCGTTCCATTATGCAAGTGAACAACATAACGTTCCCCTTCATGTGTGACACCTGATATTTCCGTATTCTTCATCATATTAATACTGGAGGATAACGTCTTTTCGAGATGAGTCACGACTCCTTCCAGCCCTCCACGCGCACTTAAAAACATGCTTTTCTTCACCGTACTTGTACTACCATCACCATTACCACTTCCACTTTTATTCGCAGTTTGGCTCGATTGCGTCGCCTGCTTCGGAACTCTGCTCTTCCGAACACCAAGCATACCTACAATCAGGCTCCGATGCTTTTGTTCCGTTTCTTGCAGCATCGGAAAGGTAGCCTGCACACTTAGTGCATCTGCATTGCCTGCATAGATCCCTGCCAGCAGTGGCTCAGCAATCTGTTCCAGCACCTCATCTCCCAGGCGTCTACGAAGCAGTTGTCCCAGAGACTCATCTTCCACATTCGACTTTCTTGGCAGAACCAGATCTGCAGCAGCTCGCACCTTCCCCCGCACAGATATCAGCTTGGTTGTAATGAATGGTTTCCACTTCGTCGGTACGCCAAGCATAAAGCCATCCGGGATGGGATGCAGCTGATTCCGATAAGCAATGTAGCTGTGGGATATCCCAGGTCTTGTGCCAACAATGTCATCCCCTATGCCCAGCTCCTGCATCAGTTCAATGATGGAAGTTTTACGAGCAAGAAACGAGTCCGGCCCCCGTTCAATGACAAATCCATCCTTTTTCCCGGTATGCACATGTCCGCCGAATCGATCACTTTTCTCCATCAACACGATCTCTGCTTCAATAGCGTGCGCCCTGCACAACTGCTCTACATAATAAGCTGTACTGAGCCCCGTGATTCCGCCTCCAGCAATAACGATTTGCTTCCTGCGTTGTTTATCCATTTCACACTTCCCACCAATATTATGTTTGTCGCAACGCAGACGGAATATAGGCACACGCTGTATCACTCGCCATATAGTCTCCCGTAAGCGCATACGCTCTTGCCCTTGATCCACCGCACATCGTTTTGAATTCACAGACGCCACATTTGCCCTGCAATTGGGACTTGTCTCGCAACGTCTGCATTACTGGAGAATTCCTGTACACATCAATAAGTGATTGCTCCTTCACATTACCGCACACGACAGGCAGAAATCCGCTAGGATACACATCGCCGGTGTGACTGATAAATACAAAACCATCCCCATCATTCACACTTTGAGGTGCACGTCCCAGCATATCCACACGTTTCATGGGGCTCCGCTCGGGTCCTGCTGCCCCGCGCTCCTGCATCATCACCCGCCGATAGTGCGGTGCCTCCGTCGATTTCACACCGTAAGGCATCTCTTGCGCAATACGTACCATCCACTTCATGACCTCTTCATGCTCTTCTGGGCTAATCATATCCTTCTCTTGGGCTCTCCCTGTCGGGATCAGGAAAAATAAACTCCACAGAACCACGCCCATCTCCTTCACCTTGCGGCTAATCGCCTGCAAATCATGCAGGTTGTATCGGGAAACAGTGGTGTTCACTTGAATCGGAATGTGAGCTTCTTGCAGATACTGGATGCCCTTCATCGTCATATCGTAAGAACCCTTCGTTCCGCGAAAATGGTCATGGATCTCCGCTGTCGAACCGTCCAGGCTGAACGCCCAGCGGGATAAACCCACTTCTTTGGCTTTCGTTATTGCAGCACGTGTCACCTTGGGTGTAGCACTTGGTGTCATGGAGACAGGAAGCTGCTTCTCCTTGATGGCATACTCTGCCAACTCAAATAAATCCGGTCGCATTAACGGATCACCACCCGTAAACACAAATAACGGCTGTTCTTCCATTGCCGCAATGTCATCGATCAATTTTTTCCCCTGCTCGGTTGTCAGCTGCCTTGGATCTGCTCTATACTGGGCTTCCGCACGGCAATGAAGACATTTCAGAGCACACGCTCGTGTGACCTCCCAGATCACAATGAACGGATACTTAGCATAATCTCGTGGTTTCAGCTGAGGCATCATCTGAGGTTTCATCATCCATTCTCCTCCTCATACACATTCCATTAATTTTAAAGTAGCTGGAATAGCATGAAAGTGAGATGAATCACAATTGTGTTTTTGCTCCTAAAATGAAATAAATCAAAAAGACCGGACTCACCCCCAGATGCAGGTAGAGACCGGTCTCTAATTATTCTTTTTTTCTAGCTTAGTAAGGACTCAGAACCAATGCGAACTCAGATCATATTATTCAACAACAGTCCACAGATCTAATGCCACCATGCGGATCATCTCATGTTCATGAGTACGGTAAGCCCTTAACCGATCGGCAGAAGCCTCGTTCCATAATAGAGCCTTACCGGCGATCTTCAACAGCGAAAGACCTATATATGAGGAAGCGATCTGCGACTGAGCGTTCAACCGGTCTACGAGTTCAAGCAGACCCTCTGGTTTCCAGTAACCTACGCTGCCATTGACGACCCGCGCGATCTGATGGTAGGCAAAGTCGAGCAAATAAGGCTGTCCATCCACCATCGGAATAACAGCATTTAAACTAGCGACTGCTCCGTCAGTATCGCTCCAATCCGTCATAGCTAATTGCAACTTGATCACAGAAGGTTTCATCGTATCTTGAGACTGGAGACATTCGATCAAGCCTTTATACAAAGGTACAAGTATCCGCCTTGCAGGGCGAGGCAATGAGGCGAGCTTGTCTATTAAGGCGAGCAAACGCTGCCGGTGTGGCAGATCTCGCTCGGCTCCTGCATTCCAACCAGCTGTCGTTTCGGTCTCAGCCAATTGTCTGCACACGGCGATGACCTGTTCATTCGTTTGTCCATCACGGCAAGTTGCAATGAGTGTATTAAGTGCCGCCTCCCAACGTGTGCTATCCTGCAGATCCCCGAGTACTCTGCTCGCGCAAGCCGCAATCACATCTTCGTTCCCGTTCACCCACTGGGTCATTGCTCGGAAAGCCTCTTTCGCTACAGTCGAATCCGTATGACCTGCAATCTCTGTAATCCATTGCAGATACCGCGGACGCGCCTCCACGGGAAGATCACCCGGCTGCTGATTCAGTAAACTCCTTGCGATGTCCCGCTGTGGAGACGAAGCCATCGTGCTCATCATCGCCCAGCTACGTTCGTCGTCAAGACACTGCCTTGCCGCATGACCTATGGCAATGATCACGTCTTTGTGCGTATTCGGTTTCTCGTATTCCCGAACGAGCAGAGACATGCTCTCACTCGTTTTATAAGCGCCCAGAAGTCGAATCGCTTCTTTTCTAACCGTAACTTTCAGCTTCTCCCGGTCTAACAATTCGGAGAGAATGGACGTTAACAACAAAGGACTTACCCTGCGTGCGCATCTAGGAATGGAATACATCGCAACACGTGCCCGGTCTCCCTCTAGGTTGTCTAACAAAATAGGGAGTGCCTTCTCGGGCTCTTCCCATAACGAAAGCGCATGAAGCGCTGCCTCAACGACGTGTACTTCTTTGTCCTGCAACAGAACTTCCAGTTGATCCGAAGCATAGTCGGGCATACTCGCAAGATTTCTCATTGCCGATGCTCGCTCACGGAAGCTGCGCTTGGCATCTAATGCGACTCGTTCTAGCAAGGTAGCTAGTACTTTTTGCTGACGCGGCAGCCATCGATAAAAGCCATTATAGGCTGGCACAAGATAGATCGTTTTGCCTGATAAATGTTTTCCCTTAATAACCTTTCCTGTGATAAACGGATCTAGCCACTCTTGTCGTTTCAAATGCAGATGGTTGAACACCTCATAGAATGCAATGAAGGACGGATCTCTTTCGATTAGCTCTCTGACTCTCTCGTCCCGCGTTTTATGGGGAGCTAGCCAGTGCCGAACAGCCTGTGCAGGGGACTTTTGAGTTTTGACCAGTTGCTCTAACAGATGTTGGAGCTTCGGCAATCGCTCTACAGCTTTACCGAACGCATTCGCCATCCGCAGGACTACATCATCATTTTCACGCTTGTTAGCTTCCATAGCAAAAGCATAGATTTCATCAAACAAAATCTGAAGCGCATGACTCGGTATGCTATCCCAATCTTTGGCGAACAACACTAACTGCCCATCCCGCATAACCATTCTCTCAAAAGTTCGCAAAGCGAATTTAAACAGCCTACTCTCTGGCTCCAGTGCATGCTCCCTCAGTAAGTCAAAAGCCAATCTTTCCGTTACGTTCTTCGTTCCATATGAGGTATCTCGTGCTTCAACCACACTATCTATCAACACGGTTAGATCCTCTATATGCTCCTCCTTGAACATGTGCGCGGGACTATTCGACAGTTCCGATATAACTGCAAATCGAACCGGATCTTGGTCGTTTTTGACTCGGATCAAGAAATGAAGTGTATCATCCATACCGCGCCGAGATAGAATTGTGCTCTGAATCAACCGCCTATAAGCTAGGGCACGCTCATCCGCATTAGATACTTGAACTGATCCCTCTAGCTCCGCTCTCGCATGTCCAATCATACGCCTTGTTGTAATTTCAAGCGTCTGATACTGATCATCCCGAATCTCCCGAAGCTCCAGCATCCGCGCAGCTTCCTTATCCCGTAATTGATGTGGCAACACATCCAGTAGCAGAGTAGGAAATAGACGTGTTCTGCGCTCAGCTTCGGGATAGGCTGCATCAAACATCGCTTGACGAGAAGATGGAGCGAGTGTGTCCAGCACCTTGGCAACATGCTGGGGCTGCTCGGCAAGCAAGGTGACTAGTGTCGTCCATTGCACTGCCGTAAACCACTTTTTCTTGTTCAGAACACCTGCTGGCACCCCATGATTCAGAAGATACCCTCTTGCCTCTTCTCTTGTCAGCAGTTCAAATACACCCTCAGGGTTAGCCTGAATGAGAATACCTAATTGTCGCCTAAGTACAGGATGAATCTCGTCCTTCGGTCCATACTTCAGGGCGCAATCTATAACGATAGCCGGTCTTGTAACACTAAGTTTCTCAACGGCGGAAGAAAGCTTCCACCATACATATCCCTTTTCCCGTTGCGTAGCCTTCTGCAGCTCATTCTCCAGATATTCGGCAACCAGATCCGGGAAACGTCTCGTTAACTTCCGCCAATTATGTACCGCATAACCTAAGTCAGAGAGCCGTTTACGAACCGTCTCCTCGCTGCATACAGACAATAACACAGCAGCCTCATGGGCTCCCCAGCGAGTAAGCACAACCGGCAACAATCGCTCTGCCCAATTCTCTCTACCGATGTTCACAATGCTCTGCAACAAATGGCGACGGCAATGGTGCGACATCATTGTGATCTCGGATTCAATGGCATATTCAGGATCGGTGATGAGCTCTGGCAACAATCTAGCTGCCCGCCCCCTGACCCCTGCTTTGGTATGCTGCATAGCGAACATTACAGCCTGTGCATCCTTAGCGACTTGAGCGCCAGTCAGCGCCAAATGTGCCTCGTACGCAGTGCCGCTCTCCAGCAAGCTTATAAGTAACGCCGAATAGCCTTCATCATCTCGGTGTACACGCGCCAATAGCGCCATTTGTTTCATCCTATTGGAATACCCCAGTGTGTCTAGATCCTTCAAGAGCTGTTCTTGGTTTAGTGGTGTTGGATTAAGTGTCATGGGTGCTGCTCTCCCTTCTTGTCATGCAACCGTCTGAGCATTCATACCGAAATATCTCCTTTTAAATCCTACAGGCTACATAATTTCTCAAATCGTCATAGTCATTAATACGCTTAACACCAGCTAAAGGTTTTGCAAAAAAATCCCACCATTCATCATCGTAGAGATTTTGGCGTCCTCTACTGTGATTCATGGTGGGGCATATCACACTAATTTCTATTTACTTTGCTCCCCTAATTCCTGCAATTCTATCTGTTACTCTACGCTTTTTAGCGATTCCGTCATATGAATATTGGCAATGTTCCTTCTCAATAGCAGATTGGACAACATGGTAAGCAAGAACGCCAGTAGTATGGAGATCAGCAGGCCTGTCACATTTATTTGATCTGGGATTTGTTGATGGGTACTAGATAATGCATTGATCACAATTGTAAAACAGTACATACCTAAAGGTACGGCAACAACAGCTGCCAAGCCAGTTAATATGATGTTTTCCTTAAAAATAAGACTGTTAATTTTACCTATAGGATACCCCAGAACCTTGAGTGTGGCTAATTCTCGATTCCTTTCATGAATGTTAATAGAAGAGATTGTGTAGACAGCTCCTAAGGAGAGAACTACCGCACTTATGATGAACATCACAAACATAAACTGATTCTGATTCAGTATATATCTGGCTGATTCCTGAATTCTGGCTTTGTCCGTAAGAGAGTTTACGCGCTGATCCTGTTCAAAAAAATCGCGTATGCTTGCTAACTCCATATCACTATTAGCTTTTATCAACATCGAGGTTGGACGGTTATCGATCTGGAAGCTCTCTAAATAGGCTGGAGTTATATAAAAGGATGGGTGATTAAACTGATTCGTAATCTGGGCAACCTCCATCGTTACGGATTGGTTCCGTCGCTCCGGCTGCGTGAAGCGCAGTTGAATGAAGTCGCCTTCTACGATGTTGTAATGATCCGCATAGGATTTCGGTACAATCACGCCATGATCACCCATAGCTATTGGTTGATCTGCTTGATCAAACAATTTGATGAGGTTGTTTTCTTTGTCCATCACTACCATCGTAGCGTTCTCTCTGTTATTCCCACTTACTAATTCCACAGGTAGTGTAGAAATGAAGTGTTGGCTTTGAATGCCTGAGGGCAGATCGATCCCCTCTAATGCAGTACCCATTTTATAATCTACTCTCAGATCATAGGTGTACACATCCTCAATCTGATTAGCTATTTTCAGCAATGAAGCTTGGGTACCTACGGCGATGATCAGCAACACCATGCTCACCATCGTACCGATGGAGCTTGCCATTGCCTTCTTTTTATTCAGAAATAGGTTTCTCAAAATGATTTTGTGACTGAAGGAAATCCGTTTCCACATCCCTGGAATTCGTTCGATCAGTAGGTTCTTCATGTTGCGGGGTGGCTTCGGACGCATGATATAAGCTGCACGCTCGTTAAGTATCGTTCTACCACTCCAATAGACGGACAAGAGCCCAAAGATACTAGAGAACAGTAGCGGCGGTAGGATCAACCATGGAGAGAGTGAAAATGTAATGCCAGGCAATGAATACGACTTGGCGCTAGATGCTGTAACCAATGGGATAAACACGTATAGGGCTATGATGCAGCCTACAAGAGAGCCGATTAAACTAACCAGCAGAGCATACCCCATGTAATGAAACATAATCCAGCTATTCTTAATTCCCAGAGCCTTCATGATGCCGATCTGACCACGCTGTGCATCGATTGTTCTGGACATGGTTAGAAACAAAATAATTGCTGAGATCAAAAAGAGAATAAGTGGAATTACTTTACTCATCATGCCGTTGTTATAGATGGTCTGCTGAATCTGGGCATATCCGAACGACCGCTCTTTGCTCGTTTGCCCTAGATACGAAAGGTCTGCGGATTGTGCTTCCATGGTCTGCGCGATTAGATCCACATCATGCCCTTCCTTGGCATCAATGAGCAATTCATTGTAATACAGACTGTCTGCAATCTTCGGAATCGCTTCTTGGGGGACATAGGCTATGGCATAGGCTCTATGGTCTTGCGTAGCATTTTTCTTCACATATTCTACATTCTCGATCAGTCCGCTGATCTCAAACGCCACTTCTCTTCCATTTGTGTTCAAACGAATCGAATCACCCACCCGATACAAATGTTCTTCGGCATAGTGGGAATCAATAATGATCTCATCCGCTTGGTAAGGAAGACGACCCCCAATGATCATCGGTCTATTAATCTGATTCTCAGGCGGGAGCGAATGGATGGTAAATGCCGCTGTATAGCCATCGAAATATTGTAATGCATCCTTCGTATAACGCGCTTCAATACGTTCAACTCCGTCAACTTTAGCTAATTGTGCTACATCTTCTGCAGCAATACGATCGTAATACACACTGAGATCACTTAAGTTATATGTGGCAAAATAAGCCTCAGTATACTCACGCTGCTTCTGACTGTAGCTGCTTAATCCTGCATAGAAGAAGGCGCCTACGGCGATGACCAATACCAGCGCGATACATTGGACAACCGATTGTTTCATATCTCTGAATAATTTCACGATTAATTTCTTCATTACCATTCAATTCCTTCGATGCTTTGTTTGTTATCATTGATCGTGACGGATTCGATGCCACCACTTTTAACCTTAATAATTTTGTCAGCGATTGGAGCGATTGCGGCATTATGGGTGACCAGCACGACACATGTTTTGTGATCCCGATTCACTTGTTGAAGAAGCTTCAATACAGCCTTGCCCGTGACGTAGTCCAAAGCGCCCGTTGGTTCATCACATAGAAGAAGCATTGGATTCTTGGCGAGCGCTCGTGCAATAGCAACCCTTTGCTGCTCCCCACCAGAGAGCTGAGATGGAAAGTTGTGCAGACGATGCGATAGTCCCACCTGAGTCAGTACAGCTTCCGCATCGAGATGATCCCGGCATACTTCCGTGGCAAACTCTACATTTTCCAATGCGTTCAGATTTGGGATCAGATTATAAAACTGGAATACAAAACCAACATTCTCCCCGCGATGAGCAGTTCGTTTTTTTTCGCTCCATTTCGTAATATCCTGATTGCCAATGATAACCTGACCGGACGTAGCTGTATCCATGCCGCCAAGGATGTTCAGAATCGTGCTTTTCCCCGCACCACTTGCTCCCAAAATAACGACAAGCTCACCCTCGGCTATCGTAAAATTCACGCCGTCCAGCGCCTTGATTCGCACTTCACCAATCTGATATTCTTTTGAAACCTGTTTGAATTCAATCAGCTTCCTCATCATAAACATTTCCTCCCGTGTTATACGCCGTATAAAAAGGCTTAGAGCCTGAACATAAAGCACTTATCCCCTTTTATTGTCTTCATTTCCATCATACATCTTGGTAGAATAATGACCTCCTGCAAACGATGGATCGTAGCATCCGTCTCAAGAAGGAATTCATCGGAAGGATATAAGGTTGAAGTCGGCATACAAAATAGAGATGACTCGCGATCCATTGCTGAATCTGCAAGCCATCTCTATGAACTTCATGTATCGCTATTGGAGTCTGGAGTCTACGACAGTGACAAATGAAGTAATGCTATTTTCCCAATACGTTCTTAGCTACCCCAATATTGCTTGGCAATCCGTTGACCTTGATCAATCTTCGCCCATTGCTGGGATTCACTTAGCTCGTTACCACCGTCGCAGGATGCAAACCCGCATTGGTGGGATAACAGCAAGCGATCTTTATCAATGATTTTGGATGCTTCGTCCAACAGACGAAGTACACGATCTTCATCATCCAGTGTGCTCGTTTTGGAAGACAACAGTCCCAGTACGATTTCCGTTTCAGGTCTGTCCTTGAATACTTCCAGTGCTTCAATCGAACCTGCACGATCGTCATCCCACTCTAGGAAGAAGCGATCATACTTCAACTGCTTCAGGAATAGATTCGCAATTTTTGCGTATGATCCTCCACCCATGTTGCGGGAATCATAATTACCGCGGCAGTTATGGGTCCACATTTTCAAGCCAAGGCTATGGCCATAGTCGATTACGGTGTTGTTAATATCAATGAATTCAGTAGCGAGACCCTGTACTTCGTCTTGATTGATATGCTCCCCAGTAAACGGAGAGTTCGGGTTGTCGTCTGCAAACAGCTCCCACAAGCAATCATCGAATTGCAGGATTTTGCCGCCGGCTGCAGCGAATTCTGTTACGAATTCTTTATAAGCTTTGACAAGCCCTGCTTTGAGTTCCTGAATGTTCTGGTACACCGCATCTGTGCCACCAATGTTATCCGACCAGGACAGCTCACCGAAGATATGGGAAGGTGACGGTACGCAAAGCTTCGTTTGCTGATCTCCTGCCGTGTCTTGCAGCTGTTTGAACAGTTGAATGAAATGGTGATTCTTGCCGCTCAGTTCGCCAGTGATGCGAAGTCCAATGTCTTTACGTGTTTCATATTTCGAAGTGCCGTCTACGTCTCTGAAAAAGTATCCATGATCCGCGATATAACGCTCCACTCCACCAAAGCCCCACACAAAATCTAGATGCCACATGGATTTGGAGAATTCACCATCTGTAATAATCGACAGGTTATGCTCAATTTCTTTCTTGACCACCTGCTCGATTGCTTTGGTTTCACACTGTGCATATCCCTCAAAATGGTTATAGAACGGATACTGGATATCATCACGGTGTTCAATTTGCGTTTTATATTCTAGCAGCTCATCCGGCCGCAATAAACTTCCTACGATCTGGAACTTATCAGTCATGTAAATAACCCCCTCGTTGTATACGAGTATCATATCACGATAGAGGCAGTTAGAAGAGATACTTAAAAACCATAACTAGTTATAGCTAAAAGCTATAGCGAGCTACGCCGTAACTCATAAAAATACTGCACAGCGGAATGCTTGGACTTCACCTTCTCGGACATGTTCAATATTCGCTTCTTGCCCACACGCCTGTCCACCAGAGCCAGAATATTCAACAGAATATCATCGCTCTCCAGGCTTACCTCTATTGAAGTCGTTAAAAATGTATTTGCCACCACGTTAAAATTGGATTTACTTAGTGCAGTCTGTGCGGACAAGATCTCTTTCGCTACGGCTGTACTTTTCTTACTTCTTGCCATAACGGGTAGACGATCCTCAGGCACGTTTCCTTTGGTCGCTTTTCTAACCTCTTCAATATCTTCATCACTAACCGGAATCTCAATCTGCGGATCATTCTTGATCTCCTGATCCGACTGGTACCAGCGGATCGGGGTCGTCTTATCCATCATATTAAGAATGTTCTTCTTATCTACGACAAGATAACTAAGTCCAGCCTTATCTGGTGAATACCGGTAACTGGTTGATCCATATTCAACTCTTCCAACTAACGCAGGACAGAGGAAACTCTCCAATTGTTGCTTCAATTTACTCCAGGACATAATTCCTCCTATGTTGATCCATTTGATAGGTGCTGCACACCAGGTTTACGAAATGCAATTCAAAACATTCATTCCACTTTTCATCTTACTTTAGTATAGCTCAAAAAACAGCACAAAATATCATGCACCCCTCATCTCCCTACCGTAAACTTTGGAAAAAAGGAGGTTTCGAGATGTTAACACTTCCCGTTCACACACTAGAATTACAAGGTACAAACTACGAGATTGGCCATAGACTAGGTACACTAATTTCTGAAAATAGAGCACAACAACTCGCGTATACACGCACACTTGAAGGCTTTGGAGAGAACGAATATCGAGAAGCGATCCATCTCTTCGATGAATGGTGCCCAGGCATATCGGAAGAGATTGCTGGATTTGCAGAGGCCTTGCGCGTACCTGCCAAACAGATTGCATATTATGCCCTATCTTATCTGCTCCCGCGATGCAGCCAGATTGCCCTGCTGCCCTCGATGACAGCACTGAACAAACCCTTACTTGCTCGTAACTATGAATTCAATCATCAGATGGAGGATTTTGTTCTTGCTAGAACCTCTGTCACTGGTAAATACACACACATGGGAACGAGTACGATGAGCTTTGGACGTGACGATGGTTTTAATGAGCATGGACTTGCGGTAACGATGAGTGCTTGCGGTTTTCCCGTTGGGGCTGAGCCCTTTATGCGAGCACCTAAGCTTAAAGGCTTACATTTCTGGGCGGCCATTCGCGCGGTACTGGAACATTGTACTAATGTTGAAGAAGCGCTGCTCTATCTCAAGGACATGCCGATCGCCTGTAATGTCAATATGATGTTGCTCGATCAATCCGGTAACGCTGCTTTATTCGAAACGATGGATGGTAACCAAGCTACTAAGCACATTGATCCAGCCTCGCCAGAACAGTTCCTCTGGGCGACCAATCATCCCGTTCTTCCGGAACTCGTGAGTTATGAGCCGCAGGCTGCGATTCATTCTTTGCGACGAGCGGAGTGGATTGTTTCCCAACTGGAGGGATCGACTGGTGTAACACATGAACAGCTCAAGGACATGTTATTGTCGAGCTATCCCAATGGGCTGTGTTGTCATTATTTTGAGGACTATTTCGGCACCACCAAAAGCATGCTGTTCTCCCCCGCAGACGGTATAATAGAGCTATGTTGGGGCGGTAGAGCCGCCAATGGCTGGCACACATACGATATCAGACAACCCATACCAGAAACATCAACTACAATTCAGATTAGCTTGGAGAGAGCGGACTTGGCGATGTTCGGATACCAATCATTGCACCGTTGATTATGGAGGGATTCCTATTGGACTACCGACCAGCATTAGAGCAGGCGATCATCTATATCGAAGATAGGCTTGGTGAAGCGATCAAAGTGGAGGAGGTTGCGCGGGCAGCAGGGTACTCCTACTACCATTTGAACCGCCAATTCAGCGCGATATTGGGAGAGAGCATTGGCAGTTACATTAAGAAACGGCGATTAGCAAGTGCAGCGAAGGCTTTACTTTATACGAATAAAAAGGTGATTGAGATTGCGCTGGAAAATGGATTCGAGTCCTCCGAGTCGTTTAGCCGTGCGTTTAAATTCAACTATAGGATCAGCCCACAGGAATACCGCATTAATCGCTTAGATACCTTTATTGCTTCCAAGTCGAAACTGCACGCTAATGTTCTGGATCATCTGACGCTCAATGTCACGATCCAACCCACCATTGTTATGTTTCCCGAGACGAAGATCGCCGGAATACGTGGACACACCACACTTAAGGATAATAAGCTAGCCGCCTTGTGGCAGGCGTTCAACCACATCGCTACCCAGATCCCCCACCGTTCCATTCCTGGACGGGGCTTTGGCGTCTGCGAGGCGTGTCATGAGAACAGTTTGTACGAAATGAGTGATGAGGTGATATTCACAGAGGTTGCTGGCGTGGAGGTCGATTCTTTTGCAGATCTGCCTGAACCATTTGTACAAAAGACTCTTCCAGCAGGACGTTACGCGGTATTCACTCATACAGGGTCACTTCGCGCGCTGCCTCAGACCTTCCAGTACATATGGGGAACATGGCTGCTTAATACGAAAGAGGAAATGGACGACCGAGAGGATTTTGAGTTATATGATCAACGTTATTTGGGTTACGATCACCCTAATTCCAAGATTGATCTATACATTCCGCTTAGATAAGTTAAAAAGGATGTACATATATAGAGGGGGACTACCACCATTTTACAAAAAATAAAACAAACTGCGAAATTGCTTAAATCCAATTTGCTCGTATTGTATCTATCCTACCGTGATCCTAGAGTAAAATGGTTTGCTAAGCTGTTTACACTGTGTGTTGTAGCTTATGCTTTCAGTCCCATCGACCTTATCCCAGACTTCATACCGATTTTAGGCTATGTGGATGACCTCATTATCGTTCCAATCGGCATCGTCCTTGCTCTGAAAATGATACCTCAGGTGGTCATTGAAGAGAACAGACCCAAAGCACAGGAGATTTTAAGCAAACCTAGAAACTGGTACACGGCTACGTTGTTCATTATCGTATGGGTTCTCCTTGCCGCGTGGCTTAGTTTGTACGTGTATAACCGTTTTTTCAGTTGAAGAAGGTCAGTACTTATAGAGGAGAGGAATAAACGAATGGCTAAGAAAAAGAAAACAACCTTACCCGCTGATATTGAAAAACTTATTGCCAATAATGATATTGCTGCCGTCAAAGAGGTATTTGAGCAATGCGAATGGGATGCCCGCGGGGGCTATAGCAAAGGTACAGCGCTCAGCTTACGGAAGATTTCCGATGAACTCGTTCGCTGGTTAGTGGAACAAGGGGCT
The DNA here is from genome assembly GCF_001426865.1 of Paenibacillus sp. Root52. Taxonomy (GTDB): domain Bacteria; phylum Bacillota; class Bacilli; order Paenibacillales; family Paenibacillaceae; genus Paenibacillus. The sequence goes on from NZ_LMFO01000002.1 coordinate 94,920, forward strand.
GATGTTAACGCCCAAGACAAATACCAGCGTACACCTCTTCACGCTCATGCAGCACACTGGTCAGGGAATGTAAGCTTACTTCTTGAATTGGGCGCAGATCCGAATGCTCTTGATTACCAGAACGAAACACCGCTGCACGCAGCCTTCAATTCGTATAGAACCCAAGCGGTACAAGAGTTGATTAACCATGGTGTAGATATTAACGTACAGAATAAAAGGGGAAATACTCCACTGGCTAAGGGCTTAATCAATTGCCGGAATGCAGATATTGTTCATATGGCGGAAATCGCCACTATGCTGTTGGATGCTGGAGCATCGGTCACCCCGGAGATGAAAGAGTCGGTAAAAGGAATTGGCAAGAATTTTGAATTCATCCGAGAAAAATATAATAAAGACCGTGTTGACGAAGTTTCAGGCGCACTACTCAAGCTGTATCAGCTCTTTGATGTGGAGCCAGTAGCTGTACGCATCATGCATGATGGAACTACGCCCATTCAGGTAACAGCAACCACTTGGCCTAAACAACACCAAGAGCTGTGGGAATATCTCATCCCGCCCCAAGGCTATGCCCCAACGGTTCAGGGAGAGGTTATTCGGATCACCGGGCGTGTTTCCCATGAAGTATTGGACAATGGTGGTGGCAACTGGGATGCCGATTTCCGTAAGATGCTGGATGCGTTGGTACAGCACTTCGGTACGGGTTCACCGTTAACTCCAGCCCTTCTGCAAGAGGCAAACGACTTGGTCAGTAGGCTTCGCAAAGGTTCGGACTATGATGCGCCTGCCAGATTATGCGAATTAGCGGTACAATGGGTGCTTGCCAATCCTCAGCCAGTGGCGATGGCGCAACCGGCGTATTCTCGCTGAGGGTAGACTTGGTCATTTTATACTCTATAAAAAAAAGCTAAACTGCTTCTCTGACATGAAGTCAGAAGAATTGCAGTTTAGCTTTACTTTTTTTTATATGTTACGCCTCTTCTACCCTCTCTTGACTCTTGCTTGCAAACTCATCAAGCAGCGTCCGCACGACACTTGTTGATTTTGCATTCATTAAGTCATTGCGAAGCTCACTTGCGCCACGGAATCCACGAACATAGATTTTGAAGAAACGTGTAAGCGCGCTGAATGAACGTGGCTCTTGTTCTGAATATTGGTCATGGAGATCCAGGTGCAACCTTAGCAGATTGAGCAATTCCTCGCTACTGTGTTCCTTTGGCTGCTTCTCAAAGGCAAACGGATTCTGGAAAATCCCCCGCCCAATCATAATGCCATCCACACCATACTGTTCAGCGAGCTTCAAGCCAGTCTCACGATCAGGAATATCGCCGTTAATCGTCAGAAGTGTATGCGGCGCAATCTCATCCCGAAGCTTCTTAATCTCAGGGATCAGTTCCCAGTGTGCATCGACTTTACTCATTTCCTCTCTAGTGCGCAGATGAATGGATAGGTTCACAATGTCCTGCTGCAAAATATGAGTTAACCAGTCACGCCATTCGTCTACTTCTGTGAAGCCGAGCCTTGTTTTCACACTGACAGGCAATCCTCCGGCTTTGGCAGCTTGGATGATCTCCGCAGCGATTGCGGGACGGCAGATCAGGCCGCTCCCTTTCCCATTCTCTGCAACATTGGCTACAGGACAACCCATATTAATGTCGATGCCTTTGAAGCCTTCTTTTGCCATACCGATACTCATCTCACGAAAGAATTCCGGTTTATCTCCCCAAATATGAGCCACAATGGGCTGTTCGTCCGCTGTAAACGTCAAACGTCCGCGCACACTTTTGTTCCCCTCAGGGTGACAGTAGCTCTCCGTGTTCGCAAATTCCGTAAAAAATACATCTGGTCTCCCCGCTTCACTCACGACATGACGAAACACAACATCCGTCACATCCTCCATCGGTGCCAGTATAAAAAATGGTCGTGGTAACTCACGCCAAAAATTGTCTTTCGTCATATCCAAAACCTCTCTATGCATACTAGGGAATTCTTTATCCCGAAAATGTTAAAACATCTGTAGACCGATTATATCACACCCCCAAGAGAAGCATACTTCTCCCTGAATGACAAAAAAGCGGAACGAGCGTGCTAATTAGCTCTCGTTCTGCTTTCTAGTTTCCATGTAATATATCTTATCCTACCGCAGCACACCAAAAGTTTAATTATCTCTAATCAGATTAGATCTGACTTCTGCAGCAATCTCTGCATGATCGTCGCAATCTCGGCACGTGTGATTTTACCTTTTGGCGCTAATAAAAACTGACTGCGACCCTGCACAAGACCGGACTTTACGCTGTCCGCTGCACTGCTGCGTGCCCATGAGGATACAGTAGTCTCATCTTGGAACATCTGGAGCGTGGCATCTAAAGACTCTGCGTTCAGGCTGTCTTTCAACCCAGTAATCGTCATCGCTTTCGCCAATATGACCATCGCCTGTTCTCTTGTAATGGTTTCGTTAGGATGGAACGTACCATCCTCGAAGCCGTTGATCAGCCCATAAGCATGTGCTGTACGGATAGCACCATTGTACCAATCCTCGGTCTTCACATCGATAAATGGAGTTTCCCCATTCTCCGGACGAAGTCCTAGACCACGAACAACGATGGCAGCGAACTCTGCACGGGTCACGGCTCGATCAGGATTGAAGGTACCATTGCCAACGCCTTCCACAATCATTCTAGACCCCATATCGTTCACAGCATCTTTACCCCAATGATTCGTTACATCTGCAAATTGTAGCGGATGCCATACCACTGCATATGTGCTATTGGTCAAACTGTTAATTTGAGCTTCGTATCTTCCATTATTCTGACGTACTTTGGTTGGAACATGGCGAACCGTGCCGTCCGGCTCCACCACAACGCCGGTTGTAATCTTGTTAGGATCTACGTCGTCTGGAATAGCTATCGTTCTCTCGACATAGGCATCAAAATGACTGACTTCAACGGACTTGTCCCCATAAACAACATTAACCGTAAAGTCCAGCGGTGGAGTAACTAGTGTTAACTCGTTTTGAGCGGCTGCGCGCCCTACAATGTCCGATTGAGCAGATGTCGGGGCTGCAATTTCAATCCGTACCTTGATTCCCTGCAAGTCGCTAGCTCCTCCAACTTGGCTTGCAATCTCTCCAATACGGATCTGACCTGCCGGCACGGTATATGAAGCTTGCTCCGTTTGGAATTCCAGTACAGCTTGATAATCTCCCATCGTCCTGATCATTTCACCCGTAAGCTCACCGACGAAGACGTCAAATGTTTGACGAATGGGGATTGTGACAATAGCACCTTGTCCTTCCTCCGCCAATCTATCGTTCAGCTTCTGCTGATCCACCACAATGGTCAATGCCGTTTGTTGATCACGTCGGGATATTGTCGCTTGTCCGGCATTCTCCACTTTTCCATTAACCAGAATATCGACGCCTGTCGTTACCGTTGTTGGCACTGTTGGTGCTGTTGTCGGTGGTGTGATTGGCGTTACTGGTGCGGTGGATGGAACTTCTGTTACAGGTAGATTGGTTGACGGAGCAGAAGCTGCTACTGGCACAACTGCATTGGACTTCGCCGAGTCTATGCTTTTGCCAGCACCGTTAATGGCCTTCACCGTGAACGTATAGCTTGTTCCGTTACTCAATCCTGGTACTGTTATTGGACTAGCGATGCCTGTAATTATTGTGTTCCCTGGCGATACGATCACCTCGTATCCCGTAATTGGACTTCCACCATTATGAGCTGGTGCCGTAAATCTCACAATGGCTTGTCCGTTGCCCGGAGTCGCCGTCACATCTGTTGGCGCTCCTGGAACGCTTGAAGGGATAACGCTGACCTGATTGGAGGCTTCGCTAAGCCCTCCTTTATTCTCTGCTTTTACAACAAAGTAATAGATCTTGCCGTTAACCAAATCAGGAATCATATAAGGTGATGATGCCTCATCTGTGATTTCAATCCTATGGTCAGGATCACCATCTGTTGCCATATAGATCCGGTACTCTACATCGGGTTCCGTTTCCCATTTCAACGTTACGTGACCATCCCCAGGTTCAGCTGTCAGATTCCGAGGGTTGGCTGGTGCATTAGGCAGATTCACCGCCTGTGTTACTTTGAAAGTGACAGGCAGCATCTGATCTGCTGTCAACGTAATGGTAGCGGTATATGTTCCTGCCGGTAATCCATCTTTGGCACGTAGCATGAACTCTGTCTGATCTCCAGCGGTCAATTCAGTATCCGGCTGCGTGATAACAAAGGCATCCGAATCATCCCCGCTCAGGGATGCAGATAAATGAACCAGATTTCCTGTACCCGTATGTTGAATGGACACGGTGTTCGTTTCCTGAGTACCAGATTCGTAATCGAGCATGAGCGACTCCAATGTGCGATCATCAATCGGAGCAATCGTATATGTTGGAGCTGCTGTCACCGTAAGAACCATGCTACCTTTTTTACTCATATCTATTGTAGAGGTCGCGAAAATGGTATATTCCCCCGGCTCAGCATCGGCTTCTACCGTAACATAACCTGTATCGCTGACCTTCACCTTATTGGTTGCATCGCTACTGCTCCACGTCACCGTTACATCGGCTCCGCCTACGGTATCTACCGTTGCCGTCAGCTGTCTGCTCTCGCCCTGCATCAGGCTGTCCGTAGCCGGGTTAACCATGACACTGTTCACGGCCGGTGCATACGTCACCTTAATGTTTGCCGTTGCAACCTTGGTTAGATCGTACACAGATGTCGCTGTAATGACATAGTCACCTGGCACAGCATCAGGAGCAACGCTAACATTCCCCGTGCCGCTTACAGTTACCTTGTTGCTAGAATCATTGCTTGCCCACATCACGGAAGGATCGGCTCCACCTACCGCAGTTACCGTGGCCGTGAGTTGCTCGCTTCTTCCTTGTGCAACATTAGCACTCTCCGGATTGACAGTGATATTGTGAATAGCTGGTGCATACATCACTGTAACGGTTGCCTTTCCCGTCTTACTGCTGTCTTCAATCGATGTAGCTGTCATTGTGTAATCCCCTGGTACAGCATCTGCTGCAGCCGTTACAAAGCCGGTATCACTTACCTCAACTTTGCCAGTTAGATCGCTGCTGCTCCATGTTACCACCGTCGAAGCTCCACCAACTGCCTCAACGATTGCCTCTAACTGTGTACCATCTCCTTGCACGATGCTTGCTGGATCAGGCGTAACGATTACTCCGTTTACTGCTGGTGCATACGTCACCGTAATAGTGGCTGTACCCACCTTACTGCTGTCTACCGTCGAAGTTGCCGTAATGGTGTAGTTCCCTGGCACAGCATCTGCGGAAACCGTCACGAAGCCGGTATCGCTTACCTCAACCTTGTTATCCGTGTCACTGCTGGCCCATGTCACCGATGTGGGCGCCCCACCTACAGCGTTTACCGTTGCTACCAGCTGTCTGCTCTCTCCTTGCAGCAAACTGTCAGTATCTGGGCTTACAGTAACACTATTAACAGCCGGTGCATATGTGACCGTAATGACTGCCGTTTCTCTCTTGCCCGTATCATAAGTGGAAGATGCTGTAATGGTGTAATCACCCGGTGTAGCATCGGATGCCACACTAACCTTCCCCGTTGCATCTACCGTCACTTTATTACCGAGATCACTGCTATGCCATCTTACTGTGTCTGGTGCACCACCTACGGCTACTACCGTTGCCGTTAACTGGGTGCTCTCACCCTGCATCAGGCTATCCGTACTTGGATTAACCGTTATACTCTGAACTGCTGGTGCATATGTCACCGTAACGGTTGATGTTGCTGTTTTGGTACGATCAAACGTGGAAGTCGCCGTGATGATGTAATTACCTGGTGTTGCGTCTCGTGCTACCGTAACTAAGCCCGTAGCATTTACTGATACCTTGTTCGTGACATCACTACTGCTCCATGTCAACGTTGTTGCTGCCTCTCCTACTGCGTTAACAGAAGCAAATAGTTGTCTGTTGCCACCTTGCATCGTACTAGTTGTAACTGGACTTACAGTAACACTAGTTACGCTTGGTGGCGGCGGCGGGGTGAATTGGGCTGCCCTTATATTTACTACTTTTCTGTCATTCTCGTCCCACACCGCATACAGCGCTCCGTTCAGGGCTGTTATAGCAGGGTGCACGGCTGTTTTAGTTCCAAAAGCATTCAAGCCCCCATTTCTTCCATTTTCAGCTAGAACCCATCCATTGCCATCATATTTTTTCACACGGATTTTAAAAACGGGAACTCCGCTTACCCACTCGTTTGAATTCTCGGTCCATATGGCATACAACTCATTATTTAAACCCGCTAACTGAACCTCGAAAGCGCGTAGCCCTATATTCACATTAATGCCGTATTCGCCATCTCCATCAATATTAGTCCAAGTAGTGCCGTCGAATTTCTTAACACGAATCTGATCATCCGTGCTATATTGACCCCCACGAGCTTCCACCCATGCTACGTACAATTGACCATTCATAACACTTAGAGATGGGGTTATTGCATTATTCCAACTTACCTTGTTCAAGCCAGCTCCACCGTCAGCGACCGTCCAGTTAGTGCCATCATATTTCTTAGCTCGCACTGTACTGAAGCCGGTGCCTACTCTTTCAGACCACAGTGCATATAAATCATTGCCAAATACAATCATAGCTGGCCCACCTGCTCCACTGCCTGGGGCTACATTCAACCCATCAGTTCCGCCGCCATCGAGGCTTGTCCACGTAGTACCATTGTATTTCTTCGCACGGATCTTAGCTGCCTCTCCCCACATTGCGTACAACTCGCCTTTATATGCAGTCAATTTTGGACTTAATGCTGTGATGGAAGGATTTTCATTGATCCCGGCAGGGTTCCCCCCTTCAGCATTTGTCCAGCTCGTACCATCATATTTTTTGACCCGAACTTGTGCAGTATAAGAAGCATTTCTCTCCAACCAAGTCAGATACAACGCATTGTTATAAACAGCTAGTGCTGGAGACTCAACATCTCTGTTGACATCGTAATTTAAACCATATGTTGGGTGACCCCCATCAACACTAACCCAGTTTGAGCCATTAAACTTTTTAACCCTGATCTGGCTAATCGTAGGCGTACTCGGAATTGTTTCTTTCCACGCTACATAAATTTCACCATTCCATTCCAATATGGCAGGATTTTCGCCCCTCATGGCTGGATTTACATTAATGCCAGTTGCCCCATTCCCATCAATAATCGACCAGCCGGATGCTGCCGACGTTACCCCGCCTCCAATCACCAAGGATGGTATAAAGAGAATGATGGCTAGCAACAGGTGTGCCATTCTTCGAAAATGTCTGTTGTATCTCTTACTTAATATTCTCAATGAAATCATTACGCATCTATCCCTCCGTTTTCTCGTTCTATTGATGCATCTATACATTTCTGCTCAGCATAACGGAGGTCACCTTAAAAAAACCTTAAAAACTGACGCTATTCGACATACTTCGACCTATTTAAATAAAATGTTATCTTTTCAACACATACCAAAAAGCCCCATCGCAAATGCGATGGAACCCTTTGGTATAACACTATTTTCACATTAAGACTGCAGATCTGGAATACGAAAGGCAACACTCGTTCCACGCCCTGGCTCGCTCGCGAGCTCCAGTGAAGTCCCATATTCAAATCTCAGTCGCTTATTGATATTCCGCAAGCCTACGCCGTGCTCACCATTCGATTCATTTTGTTCCAGTAGCAGATCTATTCGTTCAGGAGAAATGCCGACTCCGTCATCAATTACAGTGAATAGCCAACCCCCTTCGGATCTCTCTGCTTTCAATTCTACGGTTCCGCCTTCGATTCGAGCTCCGATACCATGACGAATGGCATTTTCAACCAATGGTTGCAACAGCAACGGCGGCATCTTCGAGCGATAAGCATCTTCCGGGATATCATATTTGAAGCTGATCCGATCCCCGAACCTGGCTTGCTCAATCTCCACATACGTTTGAATAAGCTGGAATTCCTCATCAAATTCAATACGTTCATCTGTATTGCTGAACCGGAAGCTCCCTCGTAAATAATCCGCCAACGCAATAATCATGTTCCTTGCACGCTCCACATCAGTATAACTGGAAGACACGATACTATTGAGGACATTATATAGGAAGTGCGGCTTGATCTGTGATTGAAGGAATGCTACCTCCATATGGACTGCCCGTCCCAGCGACTCCTTCATAGCAAGCAAACTTCCAATTCGCGCCTTTAGTTCTTCCAGATCAAATGGCTTGGGCAAATAATCATTGGCTCCCACCTGGAATGCCGCCACTTTATCCTGCGGTTGCAACGCTGCTGTTACCATCAGCACAGGCAAGTCTAGCAGCGAGTACCGCTTGCGAATTTCAAGACATACTTCATATCCAGACATCCCAGGCATCATCAGATCAAGAATGACTAGGTCAATTCTGCCCGGCTGGTCGATCTGTTCAAGCGCTTCATATCCATCTTTGACCGCAATAACACGATAATTGAGCGATTGTAACGCATCCAGCAAAACCTTCAGGTTCACATACTGATCGTCGACAATCAATACCGTCCGCTGCCCATCGGGATTCATAATATATGGTGTTGAGAATGAATATTCCTTTTCCAAAGGCTGAGCATAGGATGTAGATGAAGGAACCCATGGGTCGCTATGTTGTAATGCCATCGGCAGTGTAAACGTAAAGGTTGTGCCAACTCCCAACGTAGACATGACAGCAAGCGTACCTCCCTGCAGATCGATTAGTTGCTTCGCAATTGGCAGCCCAAGCCCGAAGCCGCGTTTCCGTGTTTCCTCCGTGGATTTGAACGGCTCGTAAATATACGGCAGATTCTCCGGGTCAATGCCTGCACCTGTGTCCCTAACTTCGAATTGGAGCAACCCTCCGTGTTCTTTCCCCGTGACAATAATCGTTCCATGCTCCGTGTGCTTGATCGCGTTATCGAGCAAATTACTGATGACTTGGCTTATCCGATTTTCATCAGCTTGCGCGAGAGGGAAATCCGCTGGAACTTGATTGACGAGTTGAATGTCCTTATCTGTACAGAGATAGGCGTAGAAACGTATCTGAACTTCCACGACAGAACGCACATCCACTGGTGCAAGTACGATCCTGAATTCTCCCTGTTTCAGTTTGGACAAGTCCAGAATGTCATAGACGAGCTGAGATAGCTTTCTTGTCACCTCAATCATTAATTGTAGCTTTTCTCGTTGCTCTGCTGTAACTGGATTGGCAACATCATCGAGCATGGATCGTGATATGTTCATCACGCCATGCAAAGGCGTCTTGAATTCATGCGAGGTACGCGCAAGAAAATCGTCCTTATGTTTGTCTGCCTCCAGCAGTTGCTCGGAAAGCTCCTCAATCCGCTGAAAAGCATTGGAAAAGCGAAGTGACATTAACAGCGCAAGCATGAGGAGCACAAGAAACGGCTCAACTGGCGCAAATGAATAAATGGGTACTCCGAAATATACGTTCAAGTTCTGGTTCAGGATCATTGCGTTCAAAGCCATAGCCGCAACGGCAAGATACCAACTGCCAGCTACCTTATGTAGAACTGCGTGAACAAACACATAGGTTGCGTACAACAAAGCTAACATGACATATAGTGACGTCACGAGACGCAGCAGCCCTGTTGTAAGCTGTGTAGCGAAGCCCAGATGCAGGAGGAGTAAACATGTCCCTGTAACCAAGCCTCCTTTCGTGAGCCATTTATGGCTGTAGGGGCGGAATGCGGTATATACATACAGGAAAAAGCCTACGCCTACCCCGACTGTCACCACCATTTGAATCCGGAAATAGAGCCAGAATGGGAGTGGCCCAATCACATCAAACAGCACCCTCTCACCACTGACACTTGTAAACGCCGCGATAAACAAACAGACGAGTCCAAATACGACAAGAGAAAGGTCGTTCCTCCGCTGAGAAAATAACCCGATAAAGTAGAGACCCATAATTAGAAATGCAGTCAATACCACCCAATCATGTGCAGTCGCAAGATCCCGAATTCTTGAAATCTGATCAGCCTTACCCAATTGAATAGATTCACCAATTCCACTTGCAACGCGAAATTCGTGGTTGGCGACCTCGACGAGAATATCGTTCCACCCCTGTTTGAGTGTGAAGTAGCTAACATAAGGCTTATTGAGTGCCCGATAATCCTCTTCCAGATCGGGATCTCCGCTGGAGCCTACGACTTGACCATTGACGATAAGCCTATTAGAGATCAGAACGGCTGCCGTTTTGATCCCATATACAACACTGTCATCATCTATTAGAACCCTCAACCGGTATGTAGCTACGCCCAACGTATCCATCTGCTTGGCCCAATAACCAGGTACTTGAATCAATGAAGGTGCCTGATCTGCCATACGCTCTGAATCAATTGGGTGGCTGAAGAGCAGTCGATGGGGATAAAACTCCCATTGTCCATCCAACCGAATGACACCGTTCTCTTCAAATGCCCAATCGGTCAAGTCCATCGTTCCATTGTTTGCAATGGGCATCGTTTTTTTATTCACTGTGAAATATGTCAGCAATAACCCGTAAGTGGCGAACAGCATCGCTATTGTAATAAGCGCTGCAATGATTTTACGACTCATTGGGATGCGCACTCTGTCTTTCCATCGTTTGTCGAACCAGTAACATAGTTTCCTCCTCTAATTCTGTGCCAAGCTGAACGCATACAGCCTGTTCCAGCTGCAAGCATACACGGTATGCCTCGCTCCGGTTACCAAGCTCCAGATGCAGTCTGATGAGCGCGCGGCCGTCGATCTCGGAGTCTGGGTGTAGCTTGAGTAGCCGCTGTAAACTATCCGCCGCAAGCGAGAGCTTTTCTTGGCTACGGTAATACCTATTCCATTTACGAAGAACACGAGCATACAATGATTTGATCTCCAACTGTCTGGCAATCGCCCAGTCAAAATTGCATCCATCCATATAATCGCCGGTGTACATCTCGTTCATCTGATTGTAATGCTTCTCTTGCATATTCTCTTCTTCCAATATTTGGTTGAGCAGCGTCTCAAATGGAGAGACATCTATTATGATATCGTTTAGCTCAGCAGAGAAACCCTGATTTCCTTTGCGAATATGGATGGGAATGTCCTGATCTGTCAAGCTTCTCCGAAGATAAGAGAGACAAGTATACAAATACGATTTGGCTTTGTCGAGGTCATACCCCGGCCACAACGCTTCAATAATGACGCCAGCATTCACACGCTTACCTTCATGATGAATCAGAAATGCGCACAGCTCTCGCTCTTTTTTGGTTCTCCAAACCACTTCTTCCCCCGTCTTAAGCGGTGAAACGATGTGAAACCCTCCAAGAGAATGAACCGACGGAACAGGAGCCTGATTGGGCTGCACTGTGTCTGCTTCTTTGTAAAGGTTTTTGGTTATCCGTGCAACTGTATTCTCTAATCTGCCTGCCGTAAAAGGCTTCAGCAAATAATCCGTAGAATCGATCTCGAACGCTTCCAGCGCATATTCCGCGTAGGCTGTCGTGAAAATGATGGGTAACTCAGGAGAGATATTTCTAATGCGACGCGCAGCTTCAGTCCCCTTCATACCTGGCATCTGGATATCCAGGAACACTGCATCGACCATCGTTTGGCTTAGAGCATCAATTGCCTGGATGGGATTGAGATATCTGCCCGCTACTTCGACATTCCCCACTTGACCAAGCAATATTTCGAGCAAATTCAATGCATCTTCTTCATCGTCAATTAACATGACACGTATCATTGGCTTCTGATCTCCTTTTCGGTTCATGCTAAAGGCTAGGGCTTCGAGTCCATGTTCACATTCGATGATGATTTATATATTTATCGGGCGGGTGGCTTCGTCTCATTAGATTCTTTTGGTTCTCTGTGACCAATGCGATCCCCGAACAACTAAGTTCTGCAGTTCATTTTTTGTGTCATTACTCTTGTCGAACTGGAGAAGCTGCTCTAAAATGAAGCTCGGCAGGCTCTTAACCTGCAATTAGATTTGAAGGAGGCGCCTGAAGATATATGGAAATTTCACTGGATATGATCAAAGACAAAGTTGAGTGCTTGCAGGCTTATGACCTCAATGAACTAGAGCGTACGATTGAGGACCGCATCGGAATCAACAAAGCGCTGATGCTACGGGTGAAGCAAGTTCAGCATCAAGTGACGTACCACCCAATTCTCAACAAGATGTTATATAGTGCCGTTGTGCATTTTGCCGTAGATTGATGGGACATAGCTAAGTCGATGGGAACAGCAAAACCCGGATTGATCTACTCAATCCGGGTTTCCTCTGTTTTGTGATAATACTCTTTTTCAATCTCTTAGTCTCAAGTTCAGCAATTTCTTTTCGATCTTGCTCTAATAGAAATCGTAGTTGGAATTAATACATCGTAAGATAAGTTAGTTGGTAATTCTATGACGGTATCAGGATAGTTTTTATCAATTAGATTTGGCGAATGGTACCTTCTGCAACATGCAGAATATAATTTCCAACCAGATATAGCTCCCAATGCTTGATAGATATGCTATTGCTCCATTTACTGTTCGTTATAGAGATCTTCTGTCTTATACACGTAATAACCCTCGTAATGGTAACTCGCATCGATGCCTTTCATATAAATCTCACGGTCATTGATCTGATCCGTAAGTGCTGCTTGAAGTAGAACCTTGATCTCGACATCTTTAATAGGACTTCTCTCCATCGCAAGCAGATAGTCTTCTTTATCAACCTTACTCCAATCGATAACTTGCCTGATTTCCTTTTTCAACATGCAATCAAGCCATATTCTTGCACTTCTCCCATTTCCCTCTCGAAAAGGATGAGCCACATTCATCTCAACATACTTTTCGATGATTTCCTCGAAGGTGGATTGCGGCATTTTGGAGACATTCTCAAGCGCAGCTTCAAGGTACATCACAGGTGCAAATCGAAAGCCACCCTTGGCTATGTTAACCTCACGCACTTTTCCGGCAAAATCATATATTTCTTCAAACAAACACATATGAATATGGGATAATGCCTTAAATGTTCCGATTTCTAACGTATCCAGCAAACCCGTCTCGAATATTTCAATCGCTTTTTTCTTACTGAGTTTTTCTTCCACACGAGCAAGCTCCGCAGAATCGGTAATACCTAACTTGTTTTCCAAAGCCATAGTTTAACCTCCGATCAAACAAACATTTGTTGAAGTTAGCTTGTGCTGATGCAGAATGATAGCGCCATGGAGAATGCACCATGTTGAGTGGTATGTGCAATTTCTGCATATACCACTTTTTCATCGAGCTCCCAGTATCAAAAATGCTCTTCAAATGATGGGAAATCGATGTTCTGTCAACATCTAACACTTCCCATAATAACCTTTTGATTGGCCCATATCATCTCGTCTTCACAAGAACTTCTACTTTCTCATCCCCATCATACATCAAAAATTTGATTTCTTTCATCAGGATCTCCCATCTATGCACATGATTAAACCTTTTAGACTTTATTAGCTTTCAACCAATGGGTCTGCCAGTCCAGTTTATAAATCGCATCACAGAATCCATTGTGACACTTCATTTTAGATAAGTATCTTGTATAAAAGCTACGAATGCCTCCACAGATAATGAATGGTAATTTGGTCCATCTTCATGTATCTCCCCAATATCCATAACTTTAGCCATTGCTTCTTGAATCTTAAACATAAACTGTAAAACACATAAATAGAGACATCGTGCATCCTTGTGTTAAAAAGGAGTTACCGTATTGAAGCAAGTTCAGCATCAAGTGACGTACCACCCAATTCTCAACAAAGTGTTATATAGTGCAGTTGTGCATGTTTCAATGGATTAATGGGACAGAAAGTCTTGCTAACAGACAAAAACCCGGATCAGGCTTCCATGCCAGTCCGGGTTTCTACATAAATGCATAGGACTAAACCTCAAACGATTTACCACAGCTTAATAAACGTTAACCCTGTCCCCCAAGATCGTCTTGTTCTGAACTGGATTACCCGCGATGTATACCTTTCTTAAAGAGGTAAGCGTACTTAGCGGGTTGAGATTGGATATCGCATTATTCTCTACGTGCAGAATCTCCAGTTGTTTCCAACGTTTTACGAAATCAAGCGTTTGGATGGAACTGTCCTGTAGAGTAAAGGAACGTATTCCTGTTAAACCTGTCAGGTAGGGCGTTATCCGTTCCAAATCCTCAACATGATTGTTATCGAGTGAGAAATACGAGTTATTCAGATTCAATTGTTCCAGTACGCCGTTATCATAAGGAGCTTCTCCCTCCAGCTGGAACGTACACTCCAAGCATTCAAGTGATGTAAGATTCGATAGTTGAAAAAGTTCCCGAGTTTCCCCGTAAAAGGATGTCTCGCTAGCGTTCAATATGCGCAGCTTCGGCAGCCGATTCAACGCCTTCACCTGAGTAAAGCTGCCTGATTCCAGCAATGAAATCTCCGACAGCTGCGGAAACCGTATTAAATCGCCGCCACTGATCCCGTTGCTGTTCAGATTAACGGTTAAGTTACGAACAGCTGGCGCATGAAGGAGCGGTACGAAGGAGGAAGGCAGCACCAATTCCGTTACACGGGGGAGATTGAGCTCTGGCGCCGTGCTGTAGTAACCAGATACCACAAGCGAAGACAACGAACTCAGGCTGTTGATTACTTGCAGCGTCTCTTGTGCTCCTGCATCCGCAAGCTTCAGCCTGGTGAGTGACGCTTTGTTCCGCAATGGCTCTAGACTGACAAGGCTGACCTGATTTACATCGAGGGTATGTAGCTTAGGCATGCTGGTTACAAAGTCGAGCGTCCTCAAATTCCGCACGTTGTCAAACGTTAACTCTTCCATTTGGCTGAGTGCATACAGACTGCTGAAGTCAGTCGCTTCACTGGTGCCGATACTTAATGATTCCAGAGAAGGAAGCGTGGACAACCAGCCCAGATCGTCTATAGTTGTAATCGCAAGTGAACGGAGTGGTAGCTGCTGCAGTATTTGAAAATCGGTAACCGATTCATCAACGTATGTAATGCTTAAATTCTGTAGATTAGAAAATTCAAGTAATTGCGCCATCTCTTCATTGCTGCGTATCTGAGTCGTTAATTGCTGAATGCGGCTCTTATCGCCGAAATAAGAGGCGAACACATGGAACGATTCATTGAAGCCAGACGAATAACTTTTCAAATTCTTCATATGACTGAAGCTCATGTCTCTCGTCTGGGTTATTTCATACTCCCCATTTAAGTCCAGCCCCGTCAGACCCGAAAACGCTTCGAAGTCCTTCTGCTCCATTCGCTGGGTATTCAGCACTTTATCTGTCACGACATATTCTTTCCATTCTGGCTGCTCGTTTGTGAAGGG
The DNA here is from genome assembly GCF_001426865.1 of Paenibacillus sp. Root52. Classification (GTDB taxonomy): domain Bacteria; phylum Bacillota; class Bacilli; order Paenibacillales; family Paenibacillaceae; genus Paenibacillus. Next base: position 110,253 of record NZ_LMFO01000002.1, read on the forward strand.
ATCGTCGAAGCTGTACCTGAACCGCCATCGGTCATCCGCTTTATCCACGGATAAAAAACGGATGCTGCCAAGTTCCTCTAACGACGGCATAGCCTCCGTTTTATCAAAGATGTCTCTCAAGAAGAGCTGCAGCACCTCGCTTTCCGGCTCTGTTCGTACAACATGAGATTGGCTTACCCCTCCTCCACTTCCCTGATTGGCGAAAATCCATATAAAATAGACGGAAAGAGCAAGAACCAGCAAACCCGCTAGCAAGCCGTTCCGTTTTGGTTTTGACCTGGCAGGTCTGGTTGGAACAGCTGTCCCGTGATAATGGTGGACGGATTGATCTACATGGTATACGTTATTTTCCTGGAGCAGCAGTTCCGTCTCACAGAACGGACATTTGAACAACCTTTCCCCTTTAGGCTCTATCTTACCATTGCAATTCGGACATTTCAGTTGAATAAATGCCACGGGACACCTCCTGCATTTGTAAAATTAAAGTTCTTCTCTTATACGCAGTAATCCAAAGTAAGTAACAAGCGCTTTAGAGCGAAATTGTCCGTTTAGACACCTTAGAACAGTCTAGGAGTCATCACCACTAACGGGAATCAACTAAATTATAACACAGCCAGACTTAATCTAGATTCGACTCATATTTGATGTTATGTCCCTTATCTTGTAATGCAAAAAAGAGCTGTCCAAGCCATGTCTACGGCTTTGGGACAGCTCTTTCTTCTGCTACTTTGCCTTTAAAAATCTACTTTAATCTAGTTTATGCTTCATTACAACGATTTGACCTGAAGCTTCTTCTCTGAAAATCAATAGAAACGAAAATTAGGCATGGTCTCCTCCTTTCGTAGAAAACGCCCTAAATATAAAAAAATAGCGACGTAGGGATTCAACTCCCTTACGCCGCTATTTTCAATGAAATCTGTCTTTCCTACCTATCTTTACGAATCTTTACTTGTAATTTCATGCTTGTTACGAACTATTAGCAACCAGCATGTATCCGCTCCCCCGAACCGTAATGATCCGCTCAGGCTCGGCTGGGTCATTCTCGATTTTTTTGCGTAAATTACTAATGTGTACTGCGACTGTTCTTGTATCCTCCAGACTTTCCATGCCCCAGATGATTTGAAACAATGTATCGACACTGATGACACGATTCACGTTTTGTGCCATGTAGGATAGCAGACTGAATTCCTTTTTGGACAAAAAGACCGCTTCCCCGCCTATGTTGACAGACTGTGTATAGAAATCCAGGGTCAGACCGGGCAATTCTAGCAGTTGCTCCCTTCTGCCTGACGACACTCTACGAAGGTGCGCCTTGATCTTGGCCATGAGCACACCTGGACTGAACGGCTTGGTCACATAATCGTCGCCACCATAAGTTAATGCGTTAATCTTCACTTCGTCTTCCTCCTGGCTGCTCAGGAAAACAATCGGCGCACTGGTAAAATTACGCGCATTCCTGCACCAATCAATACCGTTCTCATTAGCCAGCAATATATCCAGCACAATCAAATCCGGCTCAAACGTTGTAAGCAGCTTCATCGCTTCCGTCCCGCTATGACTGAAGGTGGAGATAAACCCCTCCCTGTCGCAATATACCTGAACAATCTCGCATATATGGGGATCATCATCGACGATCATTATTTTGTAAGTATCCATCCTATCATCCCCTTCCTGCCCTCTCAATACAAGGAAGCGTTACATAGAATGTCGCTCCCAACTTACCGTCACTCTCCGCTCGAACTGTTCCGCCCTGTGCAAGTATGATTTCTCTGCAAATGGCTAGCCCCAGTCCACTACCCTCATTGCCCTTATCCAGCCCCGGTTGATCGTATCTGTAGTTACGTTCGAAAATTTGCTCCAGCTGATCCGGAGGAATACCTATTCCAGAATCCTGTATGCTAATGATCGCCTGCCCAGTCTGATTCACCTCGTTCACAGCTAGGGCAATACGCACCTGCCCTCCTCTGGAGGTGAACTTCATGGCGTTCGACACTAGGTTAAATAAGGCCTGATCTACTCTTTTTGCATCCATCTCGACAATAGGCAAGTTAGGTTGTTGATCTTCCACATCTCCGATATCTATTATAAAATCTAACCCTGCATCACGCACTACCAGCTCATACTGTTCATAGAAATGACGCAAGAAGGAAATGATCTGAACCGGCTCCATTCGGTACGAGACTTGTCCAGTCTCCAAATGTGATAAAAAGGATAACTCCTCAATCATACGATTAATCCTGATCGTGTTCTCCCGGATATACTTCAGATACTGTTCATCACGCTCCGGCTTAACCCTATCCTGCACAGCTTCTACGTACCCAAGCATGCTGGACAGCGGCATACGCAGATCATGCGTAATATAGGCGAGTAGCTTCTTCCTTCCTTGCTCGGAGTGAAGTAACCGGTCATACGAAGTACGGAGATCATCATGAACTGTAGATAAGGCCTGCGTGCGCTCCTGCACAGTTCGTTCTAGATTCATGTTCATTTCAACTAGCTTGTCGTTCGCGCTTTGCAACTCACGTGCGATTCTTTCCTCATTCGTTGCTGTCTTTGTAAATCTCGAAGAAAGCAAAATCATCTGAGCGAACGTAAATATTAATAGGCCAAGTGGGGATGTATTTCCGATCACTGACCATCCGTTGTAATATAGAAAATCGTTCACAACCGTGAACAAAGTAACCATCGATACCAGGAGGAAGAGCAATGCGCCCTCCATACGTCGCATAGCTGCTTGAACCAGCCCGACCATCAGGTAAACCATATGTAGAACAACCATTACACCGATTGCCAGCAATAACTTCGTATAAATAAGTGCAGGGGTTACCACAACAAGGATACAGAATGCGCCAGTTGTAACCCGAGTGCTCAGACGAAACCATCGCGACACATAATACGGAAAAATACAATCAAAATACATGGTGATGATATAACCGCTAACACAAAGAATCAGATACTCCATCTTGAACTGCAATTCCCAAGGAAAATGAGGAAACCATTGTGTAATCATGATCTCTCCGCCTAGCAAAGAGCGAATACCGAACAACACAGTGAACAGACCGAAATACAACGGAGCCTTGTCCTTGCGTCGCAACATAAACAACAGCAGATTATATATGCCAATCACCAGCAGGCTTGCCGTGATGAACATGTCTGCGGCGATTTTTAAATTTGTCCTAACCGTTAACACGTTACTGCCACCTAGTTCTATGTACTTGGTGATACCGCCACGCTTATGATTGAAGTTAGCTACTTGCATAACCAGCTCTACCATATCGTTTTCAGGTTGAAAAAATAACAGCTTCGTTTCCAGATGCGGGATCATGCTACCCTTATCCCGACCTACCTCACCAACTTCTGCCAACAGTTCACCGTTTACCCATAATTTGTACGCATGGAAAATGCTAGGCAGCCGCAGAGCAAGCCGCTCATTCCGATCCTGCTCACTCAGTTGGATGATCAGTCGAAAGGTTGCATAACCTGTACCGCTCAGCCGCTCACCCTCTAATGGGTAGCCTAGCCAGGAACTCGGGATACTGATCCAGTGATCCTGATTCCCATCCTTTTCTGAACGAACTCGGATGTCCTCAGGCGACAGCAACTCTTTCCAGTAGAACGTCCACTCCCCTGTTAACTTTTGTGGATTCGTACTGACCTGAACCTGCGTTAAATCCAGAACACCTTCTTCACTTTGGAACTTAGGAGAGTCCGGCACAGAGAGAACAAAGTAACCTACGACGGAGCCAACAACAATAGCCGCAACGATATAAAGCCAGATCGTACGAGAACCCATTCTAAAACTCTCTCTCATTATGTACTCAACCCCAATCTACAAGAGCGCAATAAGTAAGTTGATCCTCCAAATAATATCATCAATACCGCAGAATGTACCCTGCAAATTTCTAGGAGGGGTTAAGAATATACGCCGCTTCGTGACAGATGCTCACGGCAAAAACCACGCCAACAATTGTTAGCGTGGTTCATAATCCTAATACGAATTTCTTATTTGTTATAGAGCCTGTAAAGGAATACCGCAGCTTCTGCTTTGGTTGTGTTTCCTCGCGGGTTGACTTTGTTATTGCTGCCTTCGATCAACCCTTCATTAATTAGGTTAGCTACACTATCCACCGCATAGGGAGCAATTTGGGACTTATCGGAGAATTTCTCCAGATTTGCAGCTGTCCCTTGATTATTCAGCTTTTTCTCAAGTTTCAAGGCTCTTTCAGTCAAAACCATCATGTCCTGCCTTGAGATCTTGTTATCGCCACCAAATCTATCATTGTCTAGGCCATTCACAATACCAAGGGCTTTGGCGATTGCAATTTCATTATAGTAGTAAGCATTCTCCTGTACATCACTGAAATTGCCATTTACCTTTGCGGTCAATCCCAGTGCCCTAACAAGAGAATACAAGAAATCTGCTCTTGTTATATCGGTTGACGGATTGAATACATTCCCTTCTGTCTTGAGAATCTCCTTGGAAGCAAGTACTTCGACTGCATTTCTTGCCCATGTAGTTTTTCCGAGGTCTGTGAATGTCTTGGATACGTAAGCCACCGCGTAACTGTTGAAATGAGTTGTTGTGAAGGTTACCCTATCCGTCTTCGGATCATAACGTCCGCTCGGTAATGTAACCACATCACCACTTCCGTCGATGTCCCATACAACAATCTGTTCGTGATTTTTCTGTTCGTCCGCAGTTGGCTTGTAAGGTAAGGATATCGTTACAGGCGCACTGGGATTATTCCAGACTGTTTCTTTGCCGTCAACCGTAAGCGTAAGCTGTATAAAAGGCCTATCCCCTAGAGCCTCCTTCACTTCTGCTGGGAGCTTCGACTTGTCGCTTTTCGCAATTTTCAGAGTCACTTCCTTGCTACTTTCAGCTATGCCGGTCAACATGTTACCGGTTATTACAACTTCACCTAATTCAGTGGAAAGCGTGAGCTTATCATCCTTTGTTCCACTTGTCAGTGCTACTGCAGGCAAACTCACCTCGTATGCATTCACGCCTTGCGCCACAGGTATATCTATAGTGGCATTTTGCGTTAACAGTTCCTTTGCCTTGGCCAGATCCAGTGTCAGAACAGATGTGGTTCCATTCTTCACCGTTGTCTGCGGGGTCACTGTCTCATTCTGAACAACTGGTGGTGCTGGTGCCGGCGTTGAAGGTGTATATGGATTCGATGGAATTGATGGATTAGACGGGATAGATGGGATAGACGGAGTCTCCGTCTTGCCATTTTTCACTTTTATCGTATACGTATTTACCGTACCATTGGCAGCTGTTACCTCTACATTGATGTTCGTTACTGTACCAGGTGTCAGCGATATGGCTTCGGAAGCTGCACCGCTAGCAACAACTGTACCGTTCACTTTAACGGTTGCCCTGTTGTCCGCTGCTGTCGCAATTACGTTAATGTTATTAGCATCCTGCAAGGAAACAGCGTATTGGGTCGTTGCTGCATCAAAAGTCGGTTGCAGTGTTCCACTACTCAGTGTCAAGCCGCTGAGGTTGAGGTTCACACTCACATTATCCCGGGGTGTATAGATTCCGAGATCACCAAGATCGATTTCATTGCTCTGGATTTTCTCATATTCACCTTCATAGAATTCATCCAGATATGAATGTCCAAGAATGAATCTGTCTGGATTCGCGGCTCCATAGTAGCCGGCATTGGCATTGCTCTGACTGTCAAACAGCACATAGCTTCCCTGCCATCCTGAGCCAGCTACGCCCCAGCTGATAATATGATCGATGTATGGAGAGAACTTGTCGAACATTTTGTACAGCAGCGCGTACTCATAACCCAGAGCATCCGATTGTCTGACATTAAGCGTTGCTGGAGCAACGGCACCACCACCTGGGGTAGTCGTTGGCATCTTAAGGTCAAGTTCTGAATAAGCGATACCGGACAGAAGACCCTGGTCAACGAGAGAAGCATAGAGGGCTACGGCATATTGGTTATCGCTTGCAAGTGTCCTCCCAATCGAATCATGTCCTTGAATACCGATATCTTCGATAAGGGGCCTTCCGTCATATAGTGGATCAGAGAGCCATGCGGTGTTCAGCGCACGAACCATGTTGTATACCGTTCTCGCCTTGGTACGATTAGAAATGTCGTAATCGTTGTAAGTCAGCTTTGGTGGATCGTTAACGATATAAGCGTCAATGCTACCAGCATTGTCGTTGCCATCAAGCTTCATGTACTCGGGAAGGTCAGCGTAATTGGCTTTGTAAGCCTCAGCCATCTGGGTATTGGGTGCCGCGATGTGCGCGTATTTGAACAGCAAGTAAATGTAATGCTCAGAGATATCGCCGCCAATCACATCATCCGACATTGCAGCAAGCCAGTTGGTGTTTTTGAGTGTCTGTCTCCAGCTGTTCGGGTCCTCAGGAATCGTCTCACTGTGACGGCTTTCGTGAACCTCTTCATTGAGTACATCCCATGAATGAAACGGAATTACTCCTCGGGATATGCTTGAGCCATACTTCGTATCTGTAGTCAGGAAGTGCCGCATTACATACATGGTGTGGTTAAACTGCACTCTTCTGGCCATTTCTTTGTCTACTTTAACCATGGTTGTAACACCGTTACCCAATCCGTAGTAATCAGTTGTGCCATTGTATCCCAATGTAATGGTCGCAGGAATCATTTGTCTCATCCATGCAGGAGCTTGGTTATACCATGCCAGAACGTGGCCGTGGGACTTGTACTGTCCGGGAGTTCCGGAATCCCTAATCGCTTGATATGAGCTAGTCGGAAAACTGTATTCTCCTATACCAGGAGTGGTGCTTGCGCCGATCAGAGCCTCGTCAGTAACACTTTTCAACCAGCTTGGACCGCGGGGATGCGTAGCATCGGCTTTGAGATTATTGCCATCGACAAAGATTTCATAATGATTGGCTCTCGTTCCGGTTACTGCTCCGGTTCCAATCGTACCGACCATGAACTTGCCATTGTCTCTATTGTAAATATCCTTTAAAGGCGTTACGGCACTCTGGTTTTCCTTGTTGACTACGCTCGGAAGTGGAACACCGTTAGGATCAGGTTCGGTTATTTTGATATTGCCGACAAGAAGCATACTGGTTTCTGCAGGACGTCCGTTCTCGCCGTGGAGTTCAAGAATGAAGTTAGAGGACATACCTGTGGTAGCAGTAATACTGTGATGCTTCAACAACCAGGTTTCGCCGTTGTAGCTACCAGTCCAGTCGGGGTTAAGGTTGTTATAATCGTAATCTCTGAGGTATGCATCGATGTCCGTGCCAGCATTTCTGATTCTCCACCTCATAAATTTGCCTTGAGCGCTCTTGGGATAGTACACATCAAAATCAATCGTTGCACCTTCAGGAACATTTACACTCGGAGACAAGGGTGATTGAATGGACATTCCGCCGAAGTTGCCTGTCCCATCGTGGACGTAATTGATCTGAAGAACATCAGCTTTACCTTGGGAATCTGCAAAAGGATATGGAATCATTTCAAATGTACCACCAGCAAAGTCAGCAGGAACACGGTTATCGAGTGGTGGATTTTTGGCAGACCAATCATTGGTGGGCTCTGTAATTTTTACAGGTAGCTTCCCCGTACCTGGATCAAGACGAAAATAGGGATCTGAGCCGTCCGATTTGATCGTTTCAGTGAAATTCACTATGGCTTCTTGAAGGCTAGCTATAGCTTCGTCTGTGGGAGTGAGCGCATCACGCGCATACTCAAGCGCATGATCAAGATCTTGAAGTTCATTGGCATTAACCCAGGGAAAAGCTTGATTCACATCAGAGCCATCGCCAGACTGACTAACTTGGAGTGGGAATTCCTGGTTTCCGGCTTTGAGAGCCTCAGCTTGAGCAATGAGATCGTTCAGTTCAACAGTCATATTAATATCAACGGTCAGTTCGTCTTCAGCCGCAGCAGCTGGGATAGGAGTAAATGTAAATATGGAGAGCAACATGATGACTACGAGCATGCGGGAAACGTTTTTTAAACATTTTTCATGGTTCATCTTCGTTTTCTCCTTTTCTCAAGGCAATTTCTAAACTCGTCATAGAGCTGCCCAATAGAATAATATTGAGAGGTTGAGTGTTTGATATCTTATCTTTCTATATTTTCCTTTGATTACGTCATACATGGCTTAACGAACAATACAACACCTCCCTCTGATATTGAACGAAAACAATTTGAAAGCGCATTCACAAAAGTGAATGACTACAAGGTCTCAACTGTCTACAACCTTACGATTGACGAGCAGTTGAATGAAGCTCAGCAATCCGTCACCGACATGTAAACTCTCTCTCTGCCACTCTGAGTTGATGATTGATAATATGATATACACTCCTTATAATTAACTCCATGGATGAAGTCTAGATGCTTTGTATTTTTTTCGAAAGCGGTTACAATAAATCCCCTCCTATAGCTCACGTCTACTCTTTTTTTGGAGGTCTCCAATTCTAGATCACTATGTTGTAACGAAAAATGGAGATGATTATGGACTACAAAGAAATTAATCCGCAAATCGAATATTTCATCAATAGGCGTTCCACTCCGAATTGGATTATTGAAGATGCGACAACGAACTTTATCGATTTATCCTTTTTCACAAGCGGGAAAGCTGTTTACAAAGTGAATGATGAATATGTTGAAGTCAATCAGGGCGATCTCATATGTATTCCACAAGACAGTCGGCGAAGTGCAACTACGGATGCGAACAATCCGATCGAAAGTTTTGCTATTAATTTTCAGTTATATGATATTAAGGGCAATCATGTGGAGCTTCCCTTTCCGTTGATAACCCATATTGGCTTCTCCGAAGAATTATTATCTTTATATAATGAACTGACACTTGTGTGGTTGAAGAAAGAGCCAGGATTTGAAATAAAAGCCCATGCGCTGCTCTTGATGATTCTTCATCAATATTTCAAGCGCTTCTATTATAAAATTAACGTTCAGAACATAGACAGCAGAATCCAGAAAACCATCAGATATATCCTGAACAATCTCCACCATCCGATCAAAGTAGAAGAACTTGCTAATATTGCCGGCGTAACAACCGCATATTACGGAACACTTTTCAAGAAGTGTACAGGCTCTTCTGTAAAGGAATATATTAATAAAATGAAGATTAGCAATGCGGAGAATATTCTGCTTAGCGGTGAGTTTACCGTAATGGATGCCGCATATAAATGCGGCTTTGAAGATATCTTTTATTTCAGCAAGCTATTCAAAAAAATTAAAGGGTATCCGCCCTCCAAAATCCTATTGGATAAAAAGATGAACGAATTGACGGGTCCTCACCAGAACATTTCTTCCAACCTGGAACAGGAGTAAGTAGGGACAAATTATTTCCTCTATGGGGCATCGTGTCTGTTCAAAATCGACGAAGCCCATAGCTGGAATTAAGTTAAGTATCAATTACGTTCTATTACTGCTCGTAGCCTGCAAAATACCCCCACTAATCAAAGAAGGGGCTTAAAACCAATGCATCTTTATCATTAATCTTTCCTTATCAACAATGCCATCGATTCTACATGGCTTATATCCCTATACTGTCATTGGATTGAATTCATTAATTCATAGAAATATGTAGGTTCATGAGTTTTATTAAGACGATACCAAGCATCCAAGGTTGTGGGAGAAAACACATCTAACTCTTTTAACACATGAACGGAAAACTCTAATGGAGCTACTCCGGATGCAGTGATCAATTTCCCATCCGTGACAGCAGATTCCATATTGTAATATTCTTCGCCTGTGTAAGAGGGGCAGATCATTTTAAGGTAGGCCAAATCATTGCTTGTGTGCCGACGTGAATCTAGCAAACCTGCTTGAGCAAGTCCTATGGTAGCACCGCAAATTGCTCCAATGACAATCCCTTCCTCTAAACATATCTTGGCTATTTTTAATATGGGCTCGTGAACAGCTTCTGTCCATGTATTTCCACCAGGTAAAATAAGTGCATCTATGCTTTTAATACTGCATTCATCCACTGTAACTTCAGGTATTATTTTCAATCCGCCCATGGTTGTTACTGGCGTCTTTTCTACTCCAACAGTGACTGTTTTTACTGGAGCCAGCCCCTGTCTAAAGTATCTTCCAGAGTTCAATTCGGCGGTTAAATAACCGATCTCCCAATCGGACATGGTATCAAAAACATAAAGGTATACGGTATTATTCATTTCTAAGTGCTCCTCATAAAGTTATTAGTAACAGCAACCATTCATCTTTCATGAGTGGTTATCATTATAATAAAATAACTTCACTGACAACTGCTGTCAGTGAAGTTATTAAGCTTGATAATATTCCATTAAGTCTGAGGCAACCGCCACAAGTCTCTTCTTTAAATTCTGTGGCTCTATAACGTGAATGGATTTCCCATAGGGAAGAATGATATACGGAACATGTGTATACAGTAAATCTTCCTCAAGTAAAAAAATGGCTTGCGTTGCTGTTCGCTCCTGTAAATGATGCTCCAAAAACCAGTGTAAGCATAAATCATCCAACGCCTCTGCCCTGCCACCAATAATTAAAGAAATTAATCCGGGTTTACCTGCTACATCTGGCAGCAGATTTCCTATAAAAAAAGTACGCGCTGAAAAATCTTTGGGACGACTAAAAGAGAATGGCGTGCGTGTGATGTTCAGAATTCGTTCTACCCGAAAGCTTCGGATCTCATTCCGAAGGTGGCAAAACGCAATGGTGTACCACTTATTATTCCAATTCACCACGCCATACGGGTCAATCACCCTATTTTGCGACTGCTCTTCATGTTTTTTGCGATAACAAATTTCTACAGACTCTTCATTTGCTACAGCAAACTCTAGTTCTTGCAATACCGGCTGAACAGCGGGGTAGCCCTTCCGGTTTATCACTTCAAACCCAGCTAATTGATGGCTAAGTAACCTTTCCTGCTCCTGATTCGAATACATTTTCAACTTGGATGTTGCATTCTCTAATGCTTCACTCAACGGATATCCGGCTTCTTTTGCAAATAGGGCAGCATGAAGCAATGTCTTTTTTTCATCCATACTAAATAGTAGGGGGGACTTAATAAATTTGTGCAGCAAGCTATACCCGCCATTGTGGCCTGAGTCAGATATAATCGGAACCCCACTCGCACATAATGCATCAATATACCGATAAACGGTTCTTATACTTATCTCTAACTTTTCCGATATTTGCTTGGCAGTCCATTTCTCTCCCGAATTCAACATCCATAGAATGGTTAGCATATTATCATTTTTTGACATAAAAAGACCCACCTTTGACTTACACTAAGCTTATTTTGCTCAACGAGGACTGATAAGCCCAGCAACTTGCTTTTCAAACGCATAATACCCAATCTCAGGAGATTGTAGCACACTACATCATTATTGATCGCAGAATTAGAAAAAAATTAATTAATATAGAATCGTTAAAAGACCCAAGCATTAGATGCTTGAGTCCGGATAGAATATGTAAATGTAGGACTATGTAACTCCCTTAAAGCTCAACAGTGACAGATGCTCCCTATCAATTGTTTACTTCCTCTTAGCAGGTCTCCATTTAAAGCCACAGTTCATACAGCCGTTAACAATTTCACTTCTCCCAGCGAATCCGACTAGGATACTTACAGGTAAGGATGTAAACATGGATATCCCGCAAAGAACTCCGATGATTGCTACTATAGCTCCAAATGGCCCATCTCCGGTACTACTTCCACTACTAATTCCACCAATTTCTATTCTTGCATTCGATTGAAAATAAAAAGCTACAATCGTACCAATTAACACTAATAGGAAAGGAAATAACCCCATCCATCCCAGTGTTTTAAACATGTTTGCGAAACTATATCCTCTTTTGTTCGCTACGACTTGCTGTGACTTGCACTTGCGACATACAACAGCTTTATTTGCTGTGTTCGATTGCCTCCCTGCTCCCCCTGTCTGGCTTTCGATAGCCCTGTTAGCTTGGGCGGACGTTGTCCTGTTGGGTTGATTGGCGGTTGATCTTGTAGTACTTTGCACTTCTTTTGACTCCCTCCTGATGCTTTGTTGTAGGTATATTGAACTATTCGGCAAAACTTTCCAAACTCCTCTTTACGTCCTTCATATTTATGTTCGCGCCTTATTAAACATGGAGCACCATTAATAGTAAAGGGTTGATGACTATGAACAGTCAAAGAGATTTATAGATACTTCCAATCTTGAGGGCATTCTGCTATCAGTGATGCATGCTCAAATTGAAAACACTAGTATTCCCATACAATGAGACTTGAGACCAATCGGGAAGCAATTCAGCGACTTAATAGATTCAGAGAAGAAAAAGTTTTGCCATTGTGATTGCAAAATCAGTAAAGCACAGAATGAACATATCCAAGCGGAACAAGGTAAGTCTTCCCAAAGAAAGGCAGAGATTGAAGCCTATTTGAAACAAAAAAAGACACGGAAGAACAACTCCGTGCCTTTTGAGAGCAAATATCTCGCTTCACCGAACTTGACATTGACGATGAACCCGTCTTGAAGCAGGTACTTCAAAGACTGGTTCATAAAATTGAAGTTAATGAAGACGGTTCAATTAAAGCCATACGTTACAATATTTCCCGTCCTCAATCTGGGAACAACAAGGGGCGTAGGACTAATCTCGCTCCTTCCATTTTAACAAAGCCACCGACTCCACATGACTTGAGTGTCGGTCACTAAACTTTTGGCTTAAAGAAAAGCAGAGGGAGGGGCAAATCTGTAACTGATTTGCGGTATCCCGTCTGCTGTAACTTCTATTCTTTCCACCAATCTATGAAACATATCGGAAGTAAGGTCTTTAAATTTCATGAACCTTTGTAGTTCTTCCTTCATCGGAGTAATCCAACGTCCAGTCCTTTGGAATTTCATAGTAAACAGTATCCATTAATCAAGACTATAATTGAAATCAGTCTTTGCTTTTATTCCAAAGTGACTTCCAATAAAGTGTTCAGTTCCGATAAAATCAACTTTATATTTGTTAGTGTATCTATTATCCCTTATATCTTGGTAGTTTAATGTAATATATATTGAAGGAATCAGCAATGGCCGTTGAAGTTTCTTCTTATCATAATAATCTTTCATATGTGTAAAATCCTTATCAGAAAGCATAATGAAATTATTTATATTATAAATACTAGATATAATTAATCCATTTGCCTTACTATTTAACGGTAAGGGTATCCCCTCTTCATTTTCAATATAAGCAATTTGCTCGCTTTGTACAAATTCATCCCCACTATAATCAATTTGTTCTACTGGATTCATAAACATCCACAATAGATTTCTATCCGTTACAAAGACATCTTCCTTTAAAATTTCAATAATTATTTCAATATTTTTAGCATACCCCATGCCAGTGTTTACTATAGCAATATTAAATAACTGAGATAAGGAAGGAAAATAACTATAATTTTTAATATCATCTTTTTTATTAACTTTCGAATACTTTTCAGGATAATATAACAAAGATTCCTCACTATCAAAAGTTATCAATAAATGTGGCTTTATACGTTCATTTTTTTCTTCAGAAAGAGACTTTTGTAATTCTTCACTTATTATCTTTTTAACCTCCGTGGGGAATTTATCTATCTTTAGATTCATTTCATTATTAACCCCAAGAATTGCCCTTGTCGCATCATAAATCCTTTCTGTTTTCCAATAAATATTGTTATTTTGTAGTAACCTACGAATTTCAATATCTTGTTGAAGATTATTTTGTAAAGTAACGGTGAAAAACCTAATAAAATCAGTCTGAATCGAAGACGTAATGCCATAACCCTTCAAGTCTATTTCAACGAAAGCTAGCTCTTTCACAAACAAATTACTTGACACAAGTTCAAGTAGTGAATTATTTCCTACTATTAATTTTATTGTCTCCTCAGACATCTCATCATTTTTTTATAAACTGACTAATGCACAAATCAATTGCTTTTTCAAAAGCAATTCTGATTCTAGTTTCAATGCTTTCTTTTTGCAATTGGTTTAAACTTTTGATTACATTTTCTTTAAATATGTAATTTGTTACAAAACCCGTTGCTGAACTAGCTAATTTACCAATTGTTAAGAGTTCCACAGTCACTGACTCCTATTTCATTGTAATTTTTCTTTGCACCTTAATTAAAAAGCATACAATTACACATGTCTAACATATCAATGTTTCATATTAACAACAAAAATCAATTTAAAGCTTACTCGTTTTTTAAATTGTTGTTTATTAAGGTTTCTAGCATGTCTGCTGTTTCCTCTGCTAGAATACCTCTTGTTATTTAATTTGAAGTAAACCAAGAAGACCTAAAACCTCCATTAGTTGTGAACATATTACCGGATAAGCTATGAAAGATCCCCCCCCCCTAGTATGTTGATAGAAAACTGACTCGTTCTCTCTATAGTATTGTCTGATTGGTTCGATAAATCCAATTGCATTAACCATAAAATGATCCTCTGCCAGTCTTAAACAATCTTCTGACCACTTTGGTATAGACCCGATATCATCAACGCATGTACCATTGCTCGTACTGGAAAGAGACTGACGTATGTTGCCGTAGCTAACCTATTTGTATTTATTAACTCATGAGTGAATAGTCTACACTCTAAAATTACTCCGAGAAAGGAACGTTTATCCTTAGATAAACATTTATCTATCCATCTTTGGGAATATTGATCTAATTCCAAAATCACATCAAATGGTATAATAAACTTCATTTCAATTTTTTCAGGTTCTTTGTCTAACATAATTTCATCAGTACTTGTCCTCATACGAGCTGGCTCTTCATGACTAACTGTCCCTATTCCAGACAATAGTTCATTCTTTTACGACATGAATGACCTAGTGGTTTCTAGGAAGTAATATATAAAGGCATCTTCATATTTAGGAAGTGCGGTAATATTCTTTGCTTCGTGCTTTAAATTTAGTTTTTCCATAACTACACCATCCAATATAAATTAATTCCATTATACATTTTATCCCTACAAAAAAAATAGCCCCTCATTAGAGGAGCTACAACACCGATGCATCTATTCAATCGTTTCTCACCAACAAAGCTACAGACTCCACATGTACGGTATGTGGGAACATGTCCACCGGCGTTACCTCTACTGTGCGATATCCACCATCCTCCAGCACACGCAGGTCACGTGCCAACGTACTTGGATTACAACTCACATACACTACACGCTCCGGCTTCATCTCCAGAATGGTATCAAGCAAGCGCGGGTCACAGCCCTTACGCGGTGGATCAACAACGATGACATCGGCTTCGATACCTTGCTCTTTCCAACGTGGAATCACGTCTTCAGATGCGCCAACTTCGAACTTCACGTTCTTCATTTCGTTCAACATCGCATTGCTACGCGCATCCTCAATAGCTTCAGGCACAATTTCAACCCCATATACCTGATCCGCATGCTGTGCGAGGAAAAGAGAGATTGTACCGATGCCGCAATAGGCATCAATAACGGTTTCTTTGCCGCTGAGTCCAGCGTACTCCACCGTTTTCCCATACAGCACTTCCGTCTGAACCGGGTTTACTTGGTAGAATGAACGAGCTGAGATCGCAAATTGCACATCGCCAATAAAGTCATAGATCACATCACGGCCCCATAGGACACGGGTTTCATCACCAAAGATCACGTTTGTCTGTTTCTTGTTCACGTTCTGGCAGATACTCGCCACATGCGGAATCGCTTCACGGATACTGCCAATCCATTCGTCCTTGTACGGAATATCTCGACCATTGGTAACGAGCACGAGCATCATCTCGCCGGTACGGAACGCCTTTTTCACAACAACATGACGCAACAGTCCACGGCCTGTCTCTTCGTTATACGCACTAATTCCAAAATGACTGCCGATCTCCTTCACCTTCGCAACCACTTCATCGTTGTGCTCATGCTGGATGAGGCATGTCTCCATGTCGATAATCCGGTGGCTACCTTTGGCATAAAATCCACCCACTAGTCCACCTTCGGTTACACCAATGGGCACCTGTGCCTTATTGCGGTAACGCCAAGGCTCGGTCATGCCCATCGTTGGGAGTACGCGAATACCCTGCGCTGTGTCTTCCTCGTTCATGACACCCTCAAGACGCAGACGAATACGGTTGCTTTCGTTACTGTTGGCATCTGAAGCAGCCTGTCCAGTTGTCTCATTTGCATCCTGTTCCGACCGTCCTGCCAACTTCGCTACATCAACTGATGCATCTTCCTGCAAGTTGGATGCTAGTGTCTCCGCGTTCTCCACCATCACATTCAGCTTACCAATCCGCTGCAAATTATCCACCACGAGCTGGCGTTTCCACGCAAGCTGTCCAGCATAACTCATATGCTGGATCTGGCAGCCGCCGCACTGATCATAAATTGGACAAGGAGCGGATACCCGATCCGGGCTCGCCTTAACGATCTCTAGAAGTTTGGCGTAACCATACTGCTTCTTGGTTTTCATCACGCGTACGCGTACGGTCTCACCCGGAAGTGCCCCTTGTACGAAAAGGGTATACCCCTTGGCACGGCCCACACCCTCACCATCATGGTTCATGCCAGTAATGTCGATGACCGTCTCTTCATTTTTGCTTACAGGCAATCCTTCGATTGATGCTGATTCACGCACACGCCCCTGCGGACGAACGGTAGAGAGAGATGCGCCTTGTGGCCGCGTCCCTTTCCCTTGCTGACGTGTAGATGGACGAGATGATTGACTCGACTGACGGGACGCTGAAGCGTTCCCTTGCCCCTGAGAGGCAGCCGAATTCCGGCGGTTTTTTCCACGACCGCTGCGGTTCGTATTAGACAACGTACATTCACTTCTTTCTTCTTAATATATAATTCCACCGCCCATGCAGACAGTGGTTTAATCCATGTATGGTGGGCATGTTCAGGTCCACGAGCCAGCCATAGTTCACTGACATAGTTCGCTGATAAGTTCACTGACACTAACTCAACTCTAACGAACCCTAGACACCTTATTCACATCAAAAATAACGTTCCAAAATTCTAACGAACTTCAGAGACGTTATTTCATTCTACAATGGTGTTTCCATATCTTTTTGGGTCATTTCAGCCTATATAGCGACACTGAGATTCGTTAGAATTCTAGTTCTACTCATTTCGGTAAAATAAGGCTTCCTGAGTTCGTTAGCACGAACCCCATGAGATTATACGTGATCTCTGCAATCGCCGCAACTGGAAAAGCCCTACGATGAAGCACTCAGTCTATCGACTCATGCATGTAGCATCTTGCTAAACAGAAGAGTGTTTCCTACCGCTTGTAGCTCTAGCACACGGTACCTCAATTCATGATAGCGGTGGTCAGCACTTTTCTCCGTATCTGGATTGAACCCCGATCGGGTCTCCAGTGCCTGTCGACTTATGTTTACTTTCGCGTCTTGCAGCACTTGTGGTTGGAGCTATCTCAGTCTTACGACTCTTCTAGTTACAGCTCCCGCTTGAATCAACGATACAGCATCAAGTGATGTCGTAGGTTCTTGAACGTTGCCGGGAGCGTACCGCCCAGCTCTCCATCCAGGTTCAATTGCACATAGCCTGGTGAAGTCACTTCCATATAATCCGTCTGGAAGTGAACAACCTTCTTATCGTTCAGGTGTTCACCACGCAGTGCAAGCGTTACGAGGCGGATCATGTCAGCCAGGTTACATTTGCGCACACCGATGACATCGAACAGTCCATCATCAATCGTCGCACCTGGGGCAAGCTTCTCGAATCCCCCTACGGAGTTCGTATTAGCGATCAGGAACAACATGAATTCATCATGAATTTCCTCCTGACCTGCTGCGCGGATAATTAGCTCCTGCGGAGACAGGCTCGCCATTTTCTCAATGCCCTTCATATAATAGGCTAGTTGCCCAATCATCGTTTTTAGACGACTCGGCACTTCGTAGGTCAGCTCAGTCAATGAACCTCCACCTGCGATGTTGATAAAATATTTATTGTTCACCTTCCCAAGATCCAGAGGACGAAGCTGTTGGTTAATAACCAAATCCACGTAATCCTCCCACTGTCTTGGAATGCCCAGTGCACGCGCAAAATCATTCGTTGTTCCGAGCGGGAACACGCCTAATGGTGGGCGATTCTCACGCTCAGCCATACCGTTGATGACTTCATATAGCGTCCCGTCGCCACCAGCAGCAATAATCATATCGTATCCACGTTCAATGGCGAGTTCTGCTTCCCGGGTTGCATCTCCCTCACCCGTTGTTGCATGACATGAAGCTTCAATACCACCCTGATCCAAACGTTGCAAAATATCAGCCAGACGTTTCTTCATTTCTTCCCGGCCTGAGGTCGGATTATATATTAAACGAGCTTTTTTCATCTCATACGCCACCTATTCCACATTATGCATGAGTCTGTACGATCTCATTCTCATTAGCTTTCATTGTAAGCATCTTGCGCTATCCAGAATTTACCCAACTCATCCTATCCGTTAATCATGCCTTAACAATGTTGTTATCCTATATCTATGCTTAAGGAATTCCGTCTCATTCCCTAAGCCTTTATATTACATCATATCATCAAATGTGAACTTGTCCTAGCCTATAGAGTGCAACCACCCTAGTCCTCGATGAAAATGGTTCCTTTTACATAACACACGATGTTTTTCAAAACCGATTATATAAACTACCATTCTACCCGCCTACGCAAAATTTAACCTACTACAGCTTCAATAAACCTTACTACTCTCCATGAAAAATCGGACATAGGCCTACTCATTATCTCTGATCAGTACGCTAGATGAAGATCATTAATAATATCGAATACTATCTATAAAGCAAAACTGCCCCCTTATCAAGGAGACAGTTTTAATATGAGCTATTCTTTAGAGCACTAGATACTACTCGTATTTTTGAAAACAAAGACCGTTGAATATTTACTGCAAGCTATGTTCTACAAAGGTAGCTACAACTCATTTTAGAGAATTAGTTTTACAAAAACAGATCTACAAAGGCAATTTCACCATTACATTATAGCTTGTCCCAGCTTGTATATTCGTGATGATATCGCCATCAATCCGTTGACCATCCACATAAACTTCCATCGCCTGAACAGATGCATCCTTCTCCATGTTTACGTGCAACTCAGCCCCGCGGAACAAACGTGTA
This sequence comes from Paenibacillus sp. Root52, assembly GCF_001426865.1. Taxonomy (GTDB): domain Bacteria; phylum Bacillota; class Bacilli; order Paenibacillales; family Paenibacillaceae; genus Paenibacillus. Next base: position 129,360 of record NZ_LMFO01000002.1, read on the forward strand.
ACTGAAGCGTTGTTCCAATCCTCTGGCAGTTGTGGGCGAACTAGAAGTCCTTGCGGGTGACCTTGTAATCCGAACAGACCGTCAATCACACAACGATAGACCCAAGGTACCGTACCTGTGTTGAACAGATTACTGGATCGTCCGGCTGTACGTGGGAATTGGCGATAGGCTCCGCGATAATAATTGGGAATAAATACAGGTAGTTGTCCCCGCTGGATTATATCCTCGGCATTGGGGCCTGGTATCATTTTACGCAGCAAACGATAGGCTCTCTCCTTCTCTCCGACCAGATACAACGAATAGATATAGAATGCTGCAGCATGGTTATATACCGCTCCGTTCTCTGCACTTCCGGGATGCTTTTGCGTAACCCGTCCTACATCTTCCCGCATGGACGTGAAGGACGGCGCTAGCTTCTCGACACCATACGGGGACTCCAACTGCTCCTCTACCGCACGGATTAACTTCTCCCGCTTCTCTTGATCCGCAGCCCCACTCATGAGTGCCCAGCTCTGAGGATTGATATAGATGCGTCCTTCCACATCCGTGCTCACACCAAACACGACATTATCATCCGTAATGCCCCGTGCATACCAGTTACCATCCCAGAGGTACTCATTCGCTACTGCATTAGTCTGCGTGGCTTCCTGACGGAATTCTCCTGTAACCTCAGCATGTCCTGCCTGTTCAGCAATATCTGCCCACACATTAAATGCATATGCCGTCGCAATCGTCAGCCAACCGGACACCCCAATGCCTTTGTATCCTACCATGTTCATCGGATCACACCAGTCACCCTGATTAATGTAGTTCAACCCTCGGCCATCCCGCTCATGGATCAGCCAGCGCATCGCAAGATTCATATGTTCCAATACCGAAGCCTGCTGCTCACTGTCTGCAAAAGAAACCCGTTCCTCCAAAATGCTATAATCATTCGTTTCATCCAAATAAGTTTTGAGGCAGACTGGAAGCCAAATACAGTGGTCGGTATGAGGAATCTGGTTAATATATTTCAACTCTGCGTCCGGGTGCAAAATAATACCGTCTGGCATCGCGCCGCTGATCTGCTGCTGGGACATTGCAGTCAGGAAGGCAGCCCTCGCAATCTGTGGCTGAATATAACTCATGCCCATATTGTCCTGCAAATAGTTTCGGGTCTGCGGATCGGTGGATAGACGATTAGTCTTACCATGATAGTACATTTGGCGAGGTAGCCAGTGATTCACAATGTTATCCAGCCAACCATCCGGCGTCTCGATCTGGATATTGCCTTGCCCTGCGGCAACATAATCCGCATATTCCTTCTCAGCTGCGGTGAAGCCGTCCTGTCCGTTTTTATTTTTGTTCAAAAAGTAGTGCTGGCGGATGCGCTCAATCTCTTCTTCATCATGGGCCGGGCCAAAGACAAATCGATACTCTTGCTCTGCGCCTGCATCTAGCTCCAATCTATATTGCAATACAGCCACAGGCGTCTCGTACCGCGCATCACCACCACGTAGTGTATCCGCTTGAAGTGCCGAAGGAGCATGAAGGCCTCCTTCGCCCTCGAAGCTCTCTTGATTCACTTCCCATGAGACTGGCTTATGCTCTGCAAGCAGATAGGTCTTGTCCTTATAATTTTTAATTTTGCTATAATCCTGATACTTCTGGTACGGCGTGATCGCCGAGCAGACGATGCTCTGCAGATTCTCTACATATGACCCGGATTGGTTCATCCATGACATATAGCCGACCGTAAAATACGGATAGATACTAAGCTTGCGTTTTCTCGAAGACAGGTTCGTCACTCGCACACGCCATAGCTCCATCACCTCTTCCTTCGGTAGACGTAGGGACATTTCAATGCAAATATCGTCTTGAACAACTCTCCAATGAATATCGTTTTTACCTACAGCGAAGGTATATTCGTCGGCCTGTTTACGAACCGGTTCATATGGTGCTGAGAAAAGTTCTCCACTTTCTTCGTCTTTGATATATATAAATCGTCCTGGATGGTGAGCAAAATATGGCTGTTCCGGTTGCATAAACGTTTTGGCTTCCAGGTTGGGCGCGTATGAGTATTTGGCAGGTTCCGGTTGCATAAATTGAGCCACTGCATACCCCCAGCAATTCACATGGATCATCATCTTCTCATTCCACAAAAATCCGGATGCCTTCGGTAGAATCGTCGGGCTTGTCAATTCAACATATTGATTATCTTCCGTTACTTTAATCATCACTGAACCTCACTTTCAGAGTATGAAATCATAATACAGAAAACGTTTTAGGTAACTTGTATACAACTTCGTTCATTATACCACGGGAACGCTTACAATAAATCGTAATTTCAAGAACAAGTTGCATCATAGCGTTTGCTTTAGGACTAGAACTTGATATGCACATTGCAAAAACTCCCATCACAGTTACCGTAGACGTTGTTGGTCATCTACGCTTTACTATGATAGGAGCATATCAGAAATCTTCATGTTGAGTTTGTCTTATCGTTCATGGACACAAGGGAGTTCTAACATTTCTTTCTTCAAAAGAAAGCTTTACACCTCAGTCGCACGACATCGGTCTAACAAAATACGGATCTGCCGTTCCAGCCACTGACCTAAGAGCGGATGTGGCAGCAACGTCTCACCACGATATGCGTAATTCAGATCCTTCAGGCGCTCCGGAATAACGTTCATGGTGAAATAACCGGCACTCAAAAACAGCGGCGCCACGATGACTCGGCTCCCCCGCTCTTCACTCCAATACTTCGCCTTATCATACACGCTCTCCGGGTTAAGCAAAGCATAATCTGTGTGTGCTACACCACTAACCTCACGAACCCGTTCCGCAAGTGAAGCAATACCTACTTCCCAGCGCTGGCGGAATCCATCACGGATACTTCCATGACCCACTAGCAAAATCGTTTCATGCTCAGGCTCCTGCGATAGTGACTTCACCTTGTCCCACACCATAACAGCGATATCAGGATCGTTATCGACCGGATAGCCGAAGTGTACCTTGGCTGTGACATGGAACGGTTCCAGATCAGTTTCGCGTTCTGGCGCGTCTTTGGCGCCAATCGCATACTCTATCTCATCCACATGCGTACTGCCTGAAGATACAAATAAAGGTACGACTAAGAGATCGGTAACACCTTGTGCTTCCAGTCGGTCGATACCGTCCTGGATCAGGCGTCCTTCCACAAGTTCAAGAAAACCGGCTTCAACAGGCATAGCCTCAGGTAAGTTTAACTGAGCGATCGCGTCATCGACGGAGTCTACCCAGGTCTGCTCATGAGAGCCGTGACTAATGATAAGTACACCCGGTTTCTTCATCATTAGCGTCCCAGACGTTCCAAGGTCATTTTATATCCATCGTTACCATAGTTCAGGCAACGTTTAACGCGGGAAATCGTCGCAGTGCTTGCGCCTGTCTCCGCTTCAATCTGATTATACGTGTTGCCTTTACCCAGCATACGGGCAACTTCCAAACGTTGAGACATCGATTGAATCTCATTTACTGTGCATAGATCATCAAAGAACACATAACATTCTTCAATATCTTTCAGTGTTAAGATGGCTTCGAATAATTGCTCAATACTTTTATCATTTAGCTTTTTCAGCTGCATTTTATCATCATCCCCTAGCGGTTACTGTGTACCCCCATTGTACGCATCCTGAGTTGGTATTTCAAGCGTTAACGATTTCACGCAGTGCAGAATAAAAATACATGTTACCGTTTTCAAAAGAACTATTGTCCTCTCACCGCGTACAACTCGTGATAATCCCGCAGTATATCCAGTTTTTCGCCTGTATATTCCCGATTAAATATGTAGGATTTTAACCATCCTAAATGTTACAATTTTGTGTCCGAACTACCCAATACGTCATAGAATCCCCTTTGATGCCATGCGCCCAAATCCGCAAATATCCCGTTTTCCGTGATACCCGCCTACGCCGTCTCTCCGCGAATGACATACAGTATAGCAAAAGGGAGTTCCATCTCGGCCTTGTTATGTACTTTTGACACCAAGCTGAGGGAACGCAATTCCGAAATCCAACATAGAAGGAACGTGATTGTTTATGCCACAGCATTATTATCACCGCCAGCCTACGCCACGGCAACGTCCGTCTTCCCATCCACATCGGCAACGGCAGGCTTATACTTCAGCCTATGCACCGCCAGGGGTTATCCAACGTTCATTAAATGAGGCTCCGGTTCAATCCATGTATCCTGGCGTGGAACCCTATTATCCAAACTTCGCTGAGGTGGAGGCATCTGGACTGGTTCCTTATGGGCAAGGCGCACCTGCCCCCAATTTTTATGCCGGAGGCGCCCCAGTTAGTGCCCCTATTCCGGTTCAAGAACCTGCATCGTCTGGCAGCTCAGGGTTCTCACTTGCCAACATCGGTGAATTAAAAGGGATGATCGACCGTTTCGGTGGTATTGATGGCATCATGAGCGGCATCGGCAAAATGCAAAAAGTTGTCGGCGGTATTCAGCAAATGGCTCCAATGATGAAACTGGTGATGGGAATTTTACCGTTTGGTAAAGGGAAAAACAATAAAAGCGAGGCAGATGCGGATTATGAGGAATATTCTTCGCCTCGGCCACGTAAACGCCGCAAAAAAACAACAACAACTCCTCGTCGCCGTAGCAACACGGTAAAACGTAAAACAAGTTCCGCCAAACGTCGTCCCAAAAGTAGCAAACGTTAACGCTCGCTCTGGCACCTTCTTGAAGAAAGAAGGTGCCTTCATTTTTCTCCATTTTCATTAAGAACCTATGTTCTTATTTCTCTAAATTAAGGTATACTATATATGTTAACCCAACCATTGTACACATTTAGTTGGTCGGGAATATCGAACATAACAATAACGAACTTAGCCATTACATAAGAAACAAGGAGGCAGACTATGGAACTCTTTAAAGATAAATACACACCTGCATTAATAGAACGCACGGGTAAGCTACTGCAACAATTCCATCCCACCCTGGATACTCAGCGTTTTCGCGATCTTGTCTTTGCCGAAGGCTGGGATACATTAGAGTTCAAGGCAAGAATTCGCCGAATTACCCTCGCACTAACTGAAGTACTTCCAACTCGTTATGAGGATGCGTTACAAATCATTGAGCAGGCTGCACCGGACATGCGCGGCGTTGAGTATCTATTCGTACCCGATTACATTGAAGTTAACGGGCTTGAGCCAGAACACTATGCGTTGTCCATGAAGTACTTAACCGTCTTCACACCTTATTCCAGCTCGGAGTTCGCGGTACGCCCGTTTATTGAACGTTATCCCATTGAAACAATGAAGCATTTGATGGAATGGACAGGCAGTTCGAACGAACATATCCGTAGATTAGCAAGCGAAGGTAGCCGTCCGCGTTTACCATGGGGCTCGAAGCTCCGAAGTTTAGTCAGCGATCCTTCACCCGCACTCCCTATTCTCCATGCATTAAAACAGGACGAGTCACTCTATGTGCGTAAAAGTGTGGCAAACCATCTCAATGACATCTCGAAGGATCATCCTGATCTGGTTCTCGATCTCGCATCCACTTGGTATGGGCAGCATGAACATACCGACTGGATTGTACGTCACGCGTGTCGTTCCCTACTTAAGCAAGGACATGTTCAAGCACTGCGTTTATTCGGTTATCTTGAACAGGACGCCATTCATATTGAACATCTAACGCTTGCGCAGGAGACCGTAGCCATCGGTGAGGAACTTCATTTTTCGTTCGATGTGGTAAATGAGAGCGGTGAAGCACAGATGCTGCGAATTGAATACGAGATGGGCTATATGAAGGCAAATGGCAAACAGGCACCCAAACGGTTCAAATGTTCTGACAAGGTATACCCACCAGGAAGAACCCGAGTAACTACGAAGCAATCGTTCAAGGTGATTACCACGAGAAAATACTATGCCGGTCTGCACACGCTAACCATTATTGTGAACGGGGCAGAGACAGCCGCCGCTTCTTTTGTAGTGAAAGTGTAGAGTCACAGCATAACGTAGCGACACACCCAAAAGTTATGCACATCTTATTTGCTGCCGAAAACTTATTCACATGTGGATACATTTGATTTCCCTTGTAAACAAGAATCATAAAGGCCACCTGGCAACTGATCTCCTGACCGTTAATACCGTCTGAGATTTTGCCCTGTGGCCTATACTGATGTAATGTTCGGAATTTTACGCTATCACTTGAACCATCCGCGCTTCACAAACCATGCCACCATACTTCCGCCTAGCACAAACATCAATAACAGTACCGCACCATACCCAAATTTCCACTGTAGCTCAGGCATATAAGCAAAATTCATCCCATAAATACCCGCAATCAGCGTAAGTGGCATAAACACCGTTGTAATCACCGTGAGTGTTTTCATAATCTGATTCATTCGATTGGAGTTCAGTGAGATGTAGCTATCCCGCAGATCTGCTGTCATCTCTCGATCAGCCTCAATCATATCCGTCAGCTTGAGCAGATGATCATAGATATCTGTAAAATACGCTGTATGCTCTCCTGTCCGCTGCACATGTTGGGAATTAATCACTCGGTAGAGGAGATCCCTCATAGGAACTACCGTCCGTCTGAGCTTAAGCAGTCTGCTACGCAGGTCGAACACCTGGTTCATCAGATCCTCTACTGACTCCCTGCCACCCCGGTTTTCCAGATCTGCTAGCTCATCCTCAATGGCAAACAAGGACGGAAAATAATGATCGACGAGTTTGTCCATCACGGTATAGGCTGCAGCTACCGGGCCGCGAGCCCAGATCGTTCGTTCATGTGCGTGATGCAATAACCGCTCCCAAGCCTCATTGACCTCTTCAAGTACACCGTGGTGGAATGAAACTAAGAAGTTAGTTCCTAGAAACAAGTCCACCTCTTCCGCTTCCAGCGTGACTGGATTCAAGGCATGTAACACGAGAAACTGTAAATTATCATAATAGTCGAGCTTTGGACGTTGCAATACATGCAGACAATCTTCTATCGCTAATGGGTGAAAATGAAAATATGTATCCAGCATACGGCTCTCTTCTTCCGTAGGCTGGTTAAAATCTGCCCATACCCAGGCATAATCGTTCAAATCTAGCTCTGCAAGTGGCACATTTACGGAGACTTGATGATCTGGTGTAATTGCGAGTGTACGTATCATAAATTAGACCACGTCCTTGTCCTAGTATCCTTTACGTTATTGTACAATTTAATCATCATATCGTCTCCTGCAACCGCCTGTTAGTCCTTGCTACGTATAGAAGCTCCTGCGAACACGACAACAAAAAAAGCCAACCCTGTTGGCTTCTCTCATTCCCTATCCACAGTTTCCTGTATCCACAGGATAAATATCTTTTGGTTTATCATTCCACGGATGGCTATCCACATATCCAGCCTGTCCACACGTTCATGCACAGGCGTCTCTTCTTTTTGGTTGTATAATTATCCACATATCCCGATATTCACAATGTTATGAACAACTGTCTAGCTTGTCCGTCATGATTAGGAATATATTTTTTAGAAAATGATCCAGTACAGCAAACCTGCTAATGCTGCAGTAATTGGAATCGTAATGAACCAGGTAATAATGATCCGTCCAGCTAGTCCCCATTTTACGGCAGAGAAACGTTTAGCAGAACCAACACCCAGAATTGCGGATGTGATTGCATGCGTTGTACTTACCGGAAGATGTAGTAACGTCGCAGTGAAAATAACGGAAGCCGCTGACAAGTCTGCAGCAAAACCATTAATCGGTTCGATTTTGAAGATTTTGGTTCCCATGGTTTTGATGATTTTCCAACCACCAATGGAAGTACCAAGTGCCATGGCTGTTGCTGCAGAGATTTTAACCCACAGTGGAACCTCCAAATGGTCTTGTACTTTGGCTGCAACGAGAGCAAAGGTGATAATCCCCATCGCTTTTTGTGCATCGTTCGTACCATGCGTAAACGCCTGTAGTGCCGCTGTGAAGATCTGTACCGTACGGAATCCTTTGTTCACATTATGCGGACTGCGTTTGGCGAAAATGTATTTGAGAATAATCATGACCACATAACCTATGGCAAATGCAATCAGAGGTGATAACAACAAACCTCCGACGATATCAATAAATCCACTCCACTTCACTTTGTCCGATCCTGCACCTACGAATACAGCTCCTGCCAACGCTCCAATCAGTGCATGAGAGGATGAAGAAGGAATTCCGAACCACCAGGTTACAAGATTCCAGATAATTGCCGAGATCAAGGTGACGATGACGACCTCAATCCCGTTATCTAACTTGGTGGGGTCGGTCACACTCCCCCCAATCGTCTTCGCAACACCCGTAAACATCATTGCACCGACAAAGTTCATCACGGCTGCGAGCAGAATCGCACGTCGCGGCGTCAGTGCCCGTGTTGATACCGAAGTGGCAATGGCATTAGCCGTGTCATGAAACCCGTTGATGAAGTCAAACGCCAGTGCAAGGAAGACGACTATACCTAATACCCAAATCGTTGTTTCCATTATTCTCTGGCTCCTTAAGAATTACGCATGATGATAGACTCAAGCACGTTCGCTACATGTTCACAAGCATCCGTCGTCGTCTCAAGACGCTCATAAATTTCTTTGCGCTTGATCAGTTCAATTGGATCTGACACGGTAGCGAAGAGATTTTTGATACACATGCGTAGTACTTCGTCGCCCTGGTTTTCCAGATCATTCAAACGAATGGTGTACTCACGGATAGCGAGCAATTTTTTCTGTGACAGCAGATGAATTGCCTTCTGAATTTCGTAAGCCGATTGGCGCAAAATGTCAGCGAATTGAACGATATACTCGTCCGGGTCCGTCAGTTGGTACATATAGAAACGGGAAGCCGTTGCTTCAATTCCGTCCAATACGTCATCAAGAGTTGTTGTCAGCTCCATGATATCATCGCGTTCAATCGGCGTGATAAATGTTTTGTTGAGTTCTGTAATGATCGTATGCACGTAATCATCACATTTCGACTCGTACTTCTTCATTTCATTGGCAAAAAGAGTCACATCCTGAAGGTTGGAAACATGCTGGGAGAAATAATCTGCCGCTTGAACAACCGTGTCTGCCATGTTCTCCAGTGTTTCAAAAAATATATCCTTCTTCTTCTTAAGCTTCATAGCTCTATCCCCTTTACGAGAAATTGCCGATAACCGATGAAACATGAAATGACAACCTTTGATATCTTATCATATTTGTTTCATGGTTTGTACAAAAGGTGTGATCCTTTTTTATATTCTTATCACATTAATCTGAAATGAATCTTAATTATTTGGTATCACTGGCAAATTCAAGGTTAGATTTTACACTGCGTTTACAAATGGAAGCAAAAACCGGATGTAACGGCAATCTCATTTTCACACCAGAGCTAAATTCCACGACCTGAATCATCATCTATTCCGAATCTAAATTCGTCGATTCATATCATTTCTCATCCACTTCTCCATTTATTGCTCACTCAGCTTCACATGGTCGGCAAAACTCGGCTGATTCGGCACAATGCTAATAAACGTCTTACCCGGCACAAGCGCTACCTCACTGCCATCCTGCACAAATCGAATGATATCGCCTTGCTTCTTCTCCCACTGTCCACGGATCATCTTGCCCTTCTGGAATAACATCGCTTCCCCGCCTTGCTCCAGATTGACGGACAATCGTCCTACATCATCGAGCACCTTGTGATCTGCACCCGCAACAATAATGTTAGCTGCTCCAAGTTGTTCACCATTATCCATATCCTGATCGGCTTTGCCGTTTACCAATCTCATATATCGTCCGCTAACTTCATCATAATCATACGTCACAAGGTAACTATTCAATAAATAATGAATTTCGAATTGCTTCGCTGTCTCTCCGCCAGAAGTAGAACCTTCTTCATTATAGGTATAGACAGGCGATACACTATCGTGACTGTAACCCTTGATATCGGCTCCTTCTCTCAGCTTGTCCACAGAGGTGTATAGATTATGCGGAGCTTTACGATCCGAGGAACGCCAGAAATACGGCCCACCGTTTGATATTTCATCCATATGTTGTTTTTGTTGTCGTTGCAGAATCGAATACGCCTCTGGGCTACCGCCTGCATGGACAAGCACCCCGTCATAGCTCTCGCCAAGCTGGATCAGATACGGTCTAATGCTACGCACAGGCCCCACCGTCTCAGCGCCGCCTTCACTCTGGAATATTGCGATGAATCGGGTAATCCCTCCCTCTGCAAGCACCTCCAATATAATATCTGCAGAACTTAGACCCGATTGAGGCCTTGCCGCAGGAGCATTATTAATCATTACAGCCAAGGGTCTGTTTGTGATCGCTTCATTAGAAGGCAAACCTGTAAGCGGGGCAGTAAAGAGAGCTTTCGCTGGTTCTTCGACGACTTGTTCCTCCTGTACGGGTGCTGGAACATTATTCGGCTGCTCTGGCATCTGGGCTAACTCTTTGTCCTGACACGCAGCAAGACTGATGGCAAGGATAAGTAGAGACGTAGCGGATGCAGTTCGTTTCCATGGGAAAAGCTTCAATTCAATGTACCTCCTGAACGGTATGGCTGGATCTAAGATGTGGAGAATATCTCATGTAGAAGACCATTTCACGTTTTTCTTTCCATTTAATCACAAGAGCAGTGGTTTGTCTTTGATTTGGGAGCAATTCTCTACCCCTAAACCTCCATTTGAAACCATGGTTGAGAAACGAAATGTGTCCTAACTGTGAACTTCTCAAACCTTACTTAAAATTTGAATTAGATTGTGATTTTTATCACAAACAAAACAGTCCTCGAACTATACAATAAAGACATCAAAGGTGATCACTTAGAAAAACAAAAACAACACACACTAGATTCCATGAAGGAGTGGTTTATATGTTCAGCTTCAACCAATGGCTTAGAGAAAACAAAGTGGCAATGTGGATTTTGACAGTACTTCGGGTGTATATCGGTTACGATTGGATGACTCACGGATGGAGCAAATTGACCGGCGGATTCCAAGCTAGCGGATTCCTTGCAGGCGCAGTTGGAAAAGCAACTGGTGAGAATCCTACGGTTCAAGCTTGGTGGGGAACGTTCTTAGAGAAATTCGCTGTACCAAACGCTGGATTGTTCGACTTCATTATCCCACTTGGTGAATTCCTTGTAGGTCTGGGTCTCATCCTTGGATGCTTCACAACACTGGCAGCACTGATGGCATTGGTCATGAACTTCGCGTTCCTCTTCTCGGGTACTGTGAGCACGAATGCTCAACTGGTACTAATGCAAATCTTCCTTGTAGTCGCTGGTGCAAATGCTGGTAAAATCGGTCTGGATCACTGGGTACTGCCTTACCTTCGCGGATTGTTCAGCCGTAACAAAGGTAATGACACCAAAGACACACCAACCATTAGCGCGAATCACAAAACAGCTTAATAAATAATCAACAACGCTGCCGCCCTGCTCCCCGTCCCCCCTGGGAGCGGGGCTTTTTTATATCCAATTATTCTATGATCTAAACAAACCGTTCACCATTCTCCACAACAGCTCATTTATTACTTCTTTTGTGCTCTCAACAAGACTATTCTCCTCGGCGTAAGGAGTGAACACGATAAAAAATGAAAAAAAGCCGTTTTACGATACGATATCGTAAACGGCAAGAGAGGTTAATTCCCGAATCGGGTTCATTTATGTCGGGTGCATTCATCAACACTTGCACCATTTCCGCTCGTGTGGCTTACGCTTTCGGAGCGAATTGCCCGTTGCTTCCGCCATCACATCACGATTACTTTACTCGCGCTCTCATTAACACCTGCGTTGCTTCCGCACGGGTTGTCAGCGCCGAAGAATCAAATGCTCCATTGACTCGACCTTTCATCAGACCCGATTGCTGCATGTGAGCTGCTGCCTGCCTTGCCCAAGTCGGGATGCTGGCTGCGTCAGTAAAGGAGGAGTTGATCGCAACGTCAGTCAATGTCAGCGCACGGCTAACCATAACGGCCATCTCCGCACGTGTGATTGGAGCGTTTGGATAAAAGTTACCACTCGCATCCCCTTGAATCCAACCCAGCACACTTGCCTGTGCAATCTCCTTACGAGCCCATTTTTCAATCTGCGCCTCATCCGTGAAAGATAGACTTGTTGCATCTTCATGATCAGACACCGGCTTCAGCATCCGAACAAGCATTGCTGTAAATTCTGCTCGTGTAACTTGCGCTCCTGGATGGAAAGTACCATCAGCATAGCCTTTGACAATACCAAGCCCACCCGCTTCACGAATACTGTCAGCTGCCCAGTGACCTTCAATATCGCTAAAATTGGCTGCTGTAGGAGCATCTATTATTGCCGGAACTGCCATCACAGCAAAACGTGTAAAGTGATTCACATCTACGCGGATTGAATTGCCGTCCACTTTGCCGTCTTCAACCATTGTCCATGGGGTGTTCGGCTCTTGCTGGTAGAAGACCGCAAGTTTCTCATTGCTTCGAAGTAAAGTAGGGTCAAAGGTCAGCGTTAACTTCACTGGAATCTTAAAATTACCCTGCGTATTTTTGGTGAACTCAACCACCTGACTCACAACACGTTGATTACTTGCTAAACCAGTCACCGCTGTGTCTACCATGATCGCTTTAATTTCTAATGGCTGATCTGAAGCACCAGCTGGAACCTCAAGCAGCACTCCTGTGCCTAGCCGAAGCTCGCCAGCTTGCCCTGCAGGAATGGACACGCTTGCCTGCGTAACATTGTTATCATTAGAAGGATTGCCGCTTGAGATCGGACTTGAATTGGAGTTGGAGCCTCCTCCACTTTCGTTGCTTCCACTATCTCCACTACCGCCACCGTTCCCTGTGTTTCCATTGTTTCCGGAGTTACCACCGCCTGGTGGTATAAGCGTCCAACCCGCATATAAGGTCATATCTGCATTTACGGTCGCTGTTGCAAAATCAAACGGCTGACTGCGTGCGATATCCGAGTACCATCCCGTAAACGTATACCCCGTTCGTACCGGATCGCTTGGACGAGATAACATCTCTCCGTTATTTACTTCAATAGCCTGTATTGTCGTTCCACCATCCGCATTAAAGGTGACGGTTCGCAAGGCTATATTCCATTTCGCATACAACGTCATATCTGCCACTACTGTCGTTGTTGCAAAATCGAATGGCTGCCCCGAATCGGTAAACCAGCCAGCAAACGTATAACCTGTGCGCTCTGGATCGGTTGGACGAGACAGAAGGTCGCCATAAGCAACGGTCTGTGGAGCAATTGTAGTGCCTTCATCCGTATCAAATGTAATCTGCTGTACTTGAACTGCCCATTTGGCATACAAAGTTACATCCGAGTGGATCGGCTGACTAAAATCAAACTTAACCGTGAGCTGTGAATCTGCAAACCACCCGGCAAAGACTTGACCTTCCGTATCCGAAGTTGGCTCATTTATTAAGGTTAACTGATCGCCATGTCCGATACTCGTATCCGGTATATCCGAGCCTCCGGTCGTATCAAAGCTAACGGTATAGAGAATACGTTCCCAACCTGCATATAGCTGAACATGATCCTGAATAGACGATGTCGCAAAATCGAAACGTTGCTGTAAGCTAGCATCACTATACCAACCAGCAAAGGTATATCCCGTTCGGCTCGGTTGCTGTGGCTCCTGCACCGGATTGCCATAGTCGAGTAACTGCTCGCTTACTACAGTACCACCATTACTATCAAAGCTGGCTGTATATTGATCGGTACTCCAACCTGCATACAAGGTAATCGAGTCAGTAATGATGATCGTCTGGAAGTCAAATGGCAGCGTATGTGCTGCATCTGCGTACCAATTGGTAAACGTATAACCCGTACGTACCGGATCTGTAGGACGCGTAATCAATGTGCCGTACTCTATCGTCTGATCAGGCACGTTAGCATGACCTCCCTGATATACGTCGAACGTGACCGTATACGATTGGAGCGTCCAGCTTGCATAGAGCTGTGTATCCACCGTTATTGGCATACTTGCAAATTCAAAGCGCTGTGTGTGAGCCACATCTGTGTACCAACCGCCAAATGTATATCCCGTTAGCGTTGGAGCCGTTGGCTCGCTCATGAGCGTACCGTAGTCGATCTGACGATCCGCTATCGCTGTACCTCCGTTACTATTAAAGCTGACGGTGTACTGATTGATATTCCAGCCCGCATATAGTTGAGTATTTGTCGTGATCGGTGTATTCGCAAAATCGAAGAGCTGCGTTTGTGCCGCATCACTATACCAGCTAGAAAATCTGTACCCTGTACGTGTTGGAGCGGTTGGTGCACTAATCGTGGAGCCATACGTAACCGGAACATCTGATACAGCTGTACCTCCGCCGCTATTAAAGCTGACGGAATACTGGTTGATACTCCAGCCAGCGTACAGCTGTGTATTTCCCGTTATCACCGCAGTGGCAAAGTTGAACAGCTGTGTACGACCAGCATCGGTGTACCAACCTGTAAACGTATAACCCATGCGCGACGGAGCAGTTGGTGCGCTAAGCGTAGAGCCATGATTTACCGCAACATCCGCCACTGCCGTACCACCGCTGCTGTTAAAGCTAACCGTATATTGGTTAACAATCCACTCGGCGTATAGCCTCATGTTCTGCGTTATTGCCGTATTTCCAAAATGGAATGGCTGCGTGCGACCCGCATTCGTGTACCAGCCGTTAAATGTATGACCGGCTCGTGTTGGCGCTGTCGGTTCGCTAATGGTCAAGCCATAGTTCACCGGAATATCCGCTACGGCTGTTCCACCACTACTGTCAAAGCTGACGGTATACTGGCTAGCACTCCAACCTGCATACAGCTGTGTATTCGTCGTAATCGCCGTATTCGTAAAATGAAATGGCTGCGTGCGACCCGCATCGCTATACCAACCGGTAAACGTATAACCGGTTCGTGTCGGAGCGGTTGGCTCATCGCCATGATCGCCATAATAGAGATCTTGCGCGGCTACGCTCGTTCCGCCGCCGCTATCGAACAGAAGCTGCCGTGGTGCATAGTAGCTGAATGTGATCGTTGAACTATTGTTAGCCGTGTCGGTGACGATCAGCGTATAACTACCTTCTTGACTGACCTGACCTCCGTTCGCAAATGCCGTACCATTCAGCGTAGCAGTTCCATCGCTAAAAATAATTGTCGGCGGCACCGTATAACGCCCTCCATTGCTTACCCCACTTACTGTCGGCGGTGTTAGATCGACTTCAAATTCAACCTGTGTGGTACCGTAACGGTTCGTTGCCCGTAACGTATAGTTTCCTGCCTCAGTGACCGGCGTTCCACTTACAAAAGGACTGCCATTCAGTACTGCCGTGCCAGAGGTAAATTCCGGATAGAGTATATGATTGTAGATCCCTCTATTACTAATACCGGTTACAACAGGTGGCAGAGGCTGCTCAACACTGACTCGAACCGTCGAATAACCCGAAGCAAATCCATTATCGTTGTATGTCCTCACTGTAAAGCTATCATTACCGTAATAGGAATTTGGAGCCTGATAATTAAAGCCCATACTATCTTGGCTAACCCGCCCATACTGCGGCTGAGTCCGC
Source organism: Paenibacillus sp. Root52 (assembly GCF_001426865.1). Classification (GTDB taxonomy): domain Bacteria; phylum Bacillota; class Bacilli; order Paenibacillales; family Paenibacillaceae; genus Paenibacillus. Next base: position 144,897 of record NZ_LMFO01000002.1, read on the forward strand.
AACGAAACTCCCTTGGCATTCGCACTATCAGGAACATTCCCCATTAAATCCGAACTGTTAATACGCAATGTCTGTCCCGTAGCGACGGTATAAGTCGTATTTGTGTATGCCACTGTGGAAGGCGACCTTCCTCCATCACCACGTGGAGGGAATAGCCCTCCAAAAACTGTATAATATTTGAATTTGTAAGGATTAATTCTCAAATCAGGTATACCAAATGTATCTTTTCCATTACCACCGAATTTCGACCCTAAGAGTGAAAATAATGCAACGTTTTGCATTAAATCGTAAATACTACCATCACTATTTTTCCAATTGGTCTTCATCGGAACAAGAAATGGTATGGTCTGTCCTAGTAAAACTTCACCATTTTGATTGCTGATATCATTTCCGTCCTGACTACCCATGGGTCTTGCAGCAACAGCAAAGTGTAATGGTAGGTTTTGCAGCGGTGCACTAATACTGGGCAAAGTGAATTTTTGACCACCCTGAGATCCAAACTCATTACTAATCACGGAGGAGAGCTGCGGATAATTCTGCGCATCATACGTAGTCCCATCCAGCTTGAGCCAGCCATCAGGCGAAAATGTATACGGGAAGATGCGTACTTCGCCTGCACGCCCCATGGCAGCCCCGCTACCTTCGTGTGTAGGATATATCCCTGTAGTAGCTATGTAATAACCCATCCCGTCAGGTACGGGAAGTGATTTGAGATCCGGTAACGCAAAATCAGTTACTCCATCGCCCCCATAGCGATAACCAAGCATGGAAAACAAAGCTTGATTACTCTGAATACTCATCTTTTGGCCTGCAGCAAACGCCCAACCCGGCGGCGCAAAATCAAAAGGCAATAGCTGAATCTCTCCTAGATATTTTTCATACCACTCATCTGCGTGTGCTGACCTTGTTGTTCCCAATCCTGCCGATAATGCAGTAAACACGAGCACAAAGACCAGTGTGATTTTCCAAAAAGCACGACAGGTATAACGTATCACTCCAATATCTCCTCCTTATTTACACATTGTTCCTCATGCTAAATGCAGCTCCGCCAAGCCGTGAAATGATGTTTGTACTCTGATGTCTAGCGACCTGAAGCTAAACTTCTCGCCCCTCTGTTACATGGTCCTGATGAGCTTGCATTTTGAGAACAGCCTACCATCCCCGTCAGCATGCGATTTTCCCGTAGCGTATAACATGATTACGCTTAGTTTACTTTATAGATCAGGAAAAGAATATAGCAATTCGTTAGCTATCCAGACTTTATTTTTTTGCACATTTTTACATTTGCAATGATATATATCACAAATATAACTCTAATTTTCCAAAGCGTTACAACGCAAGTTGCTCATATCCAGCTGCATACACTTGCTCACCTATAGAATCCCATATTATGATGGTATAAAGTCCAACAGAACAAAGGAGTATCTCTATGTCTACGCAGCGCCGTCTCCAAACTGACGCCGATTTCCAGGAAGCCATGACCTCAAAACATAAAATTCGGGTATTCAAAGATAACCACCAGATTGACTCTGGAGGTATTATCATCCGTTTTGACGAGAAAACCGTTGTTGTTCAGTCCAGTGTCAGTGAACTGGCCTATCACTCACGTACCGAATGTGAGTTGTTCGAAATTCGCAAATAGTCGTATACGTGAGGCTACAGGTGGTACATTATATATTTCAACGCTATGACGCCCCAAACAACAAAAAAAGGTTCCACGCAGTCAACCAAATGACCGCAGGAACCTTTTTGCTTATTTATATACATAGATCTAGTTTGTTCTTATCTGCTCCAAGTTATATGCCGTCTCCAAACTGCCAGCAATTCAAACTTAACGTGCCGCAGGCATACGATTGAAATAATCGCTTCGCTGTGCGAGACATATCCGCTGTGCCCATCGCGTAGAACAATGGAGCCAGATGTTCCATGCCATAGGACGGAACTGCCGTCCGCGCATGAGGAGCTTTTTTTTCATACAGAAACAATTCTCTGGTATTCCACTGCTCTAGACGCTCCCCAAGCCAGTCATCGAACTCTACGGCCCAGTCTTGTGGCTCATCATCCTGTGCTAGCATTCTCAGATTATGAACCGTTCCACCACTACCGATGATTAGCACGTTATCGTGCCTGAGCTGCTCCAGCATACGCCCAATATCATACTGCTCTTGTGGGGAACGCAGCGAGTCTACCGATACGGCAATAACCGGAATATTGGCTTCGGGGTACATGTGCAGCAGCGGCACCCATACGCCATGATCCAGTCCGCGTCCTCGAACAGGTCGATGTGGCAAGTTGCTACGTGAGAATAACGCACAAATCTCGCTCGCAACGTCGGTCTGCCCAGCTGCAGGGTAATGTATGTTATACAAGGCTGAAGCGTATCCGTAAAAATCATGCAGGGTCTGATGGGACTCATCCATCGTTACCGAAGGCTCGGGACAGTCCCAGTGTGCGGTAAATACAACGATTGCCTTTGGAGCCGGCAGCTTGTCTCCAAGCTCGTTCAAAAATTGAGTGTAGTCACTGCTCTCCAACGCCAGAGTGGGAGAACCATGCGCAATGAATAGTGCGGGTAATGTCATTGCTGCCAACCTCCAGACACGGATAGGATGTTTACCTCTCTATTTTACCCCGAAGGAGGTTCTTTTCCAAGTTACTCCCCGTGACTTTTGACTTTTTGCTTATATCATCCAGTGCTGCCAATCCTGTTCGATCTTCTGACGCTCACCCAGCCACTCTCTTGTCCGACTAATTAGCTGTTCCCGCTCCTTGCCTGAAGAGAAGGTGTGGTCTCCCTGAAAGATAATCTCCTTATCGCAGCGACCTTCTTGGCGCATCCAGAACACCTTTTGATACAAAAATGCGTAATCAACTGGTATGATCTCATCTGACGTTCCATGAACGACTAGCACATCGCCGCCAAATTTGACAGCCTCTTGAAATGGTTGATGCTCTGCCAGTGAATCGAAGAATTTCGGTGTGAATTTATATCCTAGGTAGTCAGCTGCACCAACCTTCACGCCTTCATCGTACACTTCCCGTCCAGTGATCTTCACAATATCATTGAATGGATAACCTACCGATGACCACATCACGAGATTCTTAACGCGTTTATCACGAACAGCTGTCAGCAGGGCCACTGCGCCACCTAAACTATGACCAATCAAAGTCACTCGGGTTGGGTCTACATCACTGCAATTCACAGCATAGTCCAGTACAGAGCGAGTTTGAGCAATCATAGACTCCAGTCCCTCAGCCCCATACTCGCCACTGCTCTCCCCGCAACCGACATAATCGAAGCGCAGCACCAGATATCCATCCTCAGCCAGCTCACGAGCGGTTTTGACAAAAAGACGATCTACCCCGATCCGACTACCCACAAAACCATGGCAGATGACAGCCAGAGGAACCCGCTGTTGGTGGTTCGCCTCCTTAATGTCCTTAACCACTGGATAATGTATCGTGGCTGTTAATTCTTCCTCTCCATGGCGAATGCTGATCTGACGCTCCATGCCGATTTCCCCTCTCCGTTGTTCCTGACTATATGTTCACTTTTTAATTATATATAAATCCGATAAGTTTAGTGTGTATTAAAGTTGTAATAGTATATTATCATCTCAGAACCTTCACGTCAACCTGAGTCGCATCCTCTTTTCATTGGAAAGTATAGCGCCTACAACAACCACTCTTTATTGTTATTTTATCGACATGCACGCCGCAAAAATGAATGTACATTGTTCATCCAATGCCAAATTCCTGTTGGATGTGTCGTCCGTTCCATAAATGTACACATACCAAAGAGGTTCCACCCAAGCAACTCATTTGCCTGAGATGGAACCCCTGGAGTCACACGGATCTAAATGAAGCTCACTCATCTATACTGTATTTATTCGTAACTTCGCCGGAACATGGCATGTGTCTCCGTCTGTCCCTGCCACTCGTGCTCACGTGCAAAATCAGAACTCGCCCAGAAGCTTCCCTCTTGCTCATTTCCTTCTGTAAGTTCATCTGATACCTCTGTATCCTCCGTTAGTTGCTCCAGTGGAACAACCTCATCCATCACACCGCGGGAATTACTGTTCATCAGTAGTTTTCGCGTTAGGTCATTGTTGGACTGATTCATCGTAGTCGTACTCCCATCCTTAGATTTTCGTTTGGAAATGCTACTATTGTGGTGGAATCAGGCTTCCTTTATTCACAATTCACACAATCGCAATAATATGAGGTGAGAGATCAGACATGCATACGCATAGCAATACTGTACCATGGGAAAAATAACAAAAATGGCTACAACTCACACCTCCCTCGTGCCTTCTAGCGAAAGGATTGAATGATATGGAACAGTGTATAGAATGGATCCGTGCTCACGGTAAGCTGGTGTTATTATGCACCTGTGTTATTCTCGCCTGCATTTGGATATGGAAGAACCATAAACAGCTATTTTATAAGGAATGACTTTGCGAAAAGACAGCCCTTCCCGTATACTAAATTACCGTTAGGGTTTTCACTTCAGTGGGGACGGAAATGGGTTTAGACAGGGGGAGCAAGCAGTGGGGATTTCCTATAAGAAGCTAAGAGAAATACAGAATCGACAAATGACCGAATTGAGTCGAATGACACCGGATAACGTGAAATTGTTTAACCAGATCAGTTCCATTGCGAGAAGCACTACTGCGGATGAGAAAACACAGGAAGAATGGATTTTGTCTGCGGGAAAAGAGATCGTTCAGGCTCAGCAGGATGGGCGTTCTGCCCATGAGCTATATGGAAGTGATTTAGAGGCGGCTGTACATACCGGACTTGGTCTGGAAGAAGAAGAAGATAGCGCGGCCTCCGAGCAGCCAAAGAGCCTTGAAACGAATAGCACAGAACCACAGCAACAGAAACAACCACGCACGCCAAAATGGTATGCGATGATTGCTTGGGCATCTGTGTCCTTTATCCTGCTGATTCAAGGCGGAGCTGGTTTAATTATCGGTTGGACAGATGGTGACATCGAGCCGTTTAGTCATATTAGTCTTTTCTCGATCATCGTGGCAGCCGTAGGCGGTATTGCTCTTGTAGAGATGCTTCGCCGTCTAGCTGAGCGACCAGATGATCAAGGTGCGGACAGAAATGCTGTACCGAAAGTTAATTTGCGCGGGATCGTTATCTACCTAGCTGTTGTCGTGCTTGTCTTGTTTGTGGGATACCCATTGCGTGACAGCCTGCCTGTGTTTAACCTCGCACCGTGGGTTAGTTTAGTGATTGGTATCATTGGTTTGGCCTTATTACGCCCCCTCTTTGGTCAAAAGAAGGGTTAAGCTAGCTATTAATGTAAAGCGGATACCGAATGTTCATTGTAATGGTAGTTCAGATATGAAAAGGAGCCGTAATGGCTCCTTTTTGGTTTTTTTATTTTAGATTGTCACCAGCTTACGAGGTATAAAGATATATCCCTTTTTTATGCTTAACTGGCTAAATAGTTTATGAGGTTTAACAATGCATTTTAGTGGAGACTGTCTTGATTAGCCTTCAACTGATTGCGCTGTTTAATTTCTTTGCCAGGGGTTTCCCCGAATTCACGTTTGAACATGCGGATAAAATAATTCGCTTCCATACCGATCATCTCCGCCGCTTCTTTAACACTAGATTGAGGGTGATCTTCCAGCCACTTGGACGCTTTTTGCAATCTTAGACGCTGCATGTACTGATGTCCGGTTACCCCATGCTTCTGATGAAATAAACGATTAAGATGTTGTACAGAGTAACCTACCGCTTCCGCAACATGCTTCAACAAGAGATCCTCCTGATAGTGTACATGCATCAACTCAATAGCACGAGCAAATGCCTCACTTCCCGGATCATTCTCCTTTTCTGCAGTAATTATGGAGGTTTGACTCCCTTCTACCGAGCCTGCTTCTTCATGAGATACCCTGCAACGTGCGATATCCAGAATAAGCTGATATATCAAGGCTGAGTTGTTCCAGCCATCTGTGCGTCCTTGATCTGGTGCATGCCAGATATCCGTCATTCTTGACCAAAATTGTTCCATATCCTTCAGATTCCGAGGTTCCGAAGGTAGTAACCCAACGGCATGAAGCACCGATTCAACAGATTCTCCTCCAATACCGATATACCCAAGTTCCCAGCCAGATTTGGAATGGGGCATATGCTCATAAGCTACCCCAGGTTCGATCACAAACATTTGCCCAGCATTCACTGACCAAACTCCCTTACCGGGAATCTTCAATTTCCCCATGCCAGTGCGTGACAAAAACAATTGATACACCGGAAACCCATCAGGTCTGAGCTGCGGCTTCTCTTCATGTGTTCCAACGCAGTACAAATACAGCGGCAACCGGGAATCCGGCAAACCAGTCAAGCGAAATGCGAGCATTCCATCATTCCTTTCGGACATGTCCTTCTCGTGCTTATTCCTCCTATTATCCCTTTGTTTGTCTGACACGACAACCAGCCTAAGGAACCTATTTGGCGACATAATCTGATGGTCAAGTTATAAAAAAATATATTAGTTTTCTTGTGATCAATAAAAAAGGCTCCCTTTCGTGAGAAAGGAAGCCTAAGTTTATTAAAGTAACTTCAATAAATTCAATTTTTTCATATCGTATTATGGTGTCGCTTGGGTTCGATCATTTGCAACCGGTGATTGACTGGCACTCTGGTCAGAAGGTGTTGTACCATTGTTTCCATTACCTGGATTTTCAGTAGGAACAGCATAATCAAAAGTAACAACATCAGACTTTGTATCTTTATTTTTGGTTTGGTCAGCAGCTACAGCGACTACAATTGTTTTATATTTATCTGTACCAAATGCTACACCATCAGAATCTGTTCCATTAGCTGTACTGACGGTTACGCTAAATGGATTACTGCTTGCAGGAATAGATGCTACTACTCTGCCTGTTCCGTTCTCAAATGTGGTGCTTCCATCTTTAACTATATAGACATCATATCTACTAATCTCATTCACATTAGCCGGCCTAGTAAGGCTTATATCAATGGAAGATCCATTGGGGCTGGCTGTCAATCCTGTAGGTTTTTCAACAAAAACAGGTGCCTGTTGCTTTGCATTTATTGTGAATGAACTATAAGCCAAGTTTGATTCGCGTTTACTGTCAGATGATTCGGATAAAATGTATGCCGTGTAGTTTCCTGGGCCAATCTTCTGACCTCTAATATCAAGTAGTTCACTTGGAAGAATCGCTGTTCCTCCACTAGTTTCTACAGCTCTTATAACAGAAGATGTATTATTTTGGGCAATGGACTTCGCCACGTTAACATCAAATGCGCTTCCAGCTGGGGCAATCATCACTACATAACGTCTGATTCCTGTTTTGGAAGTCGGTTCAGTATATTTTAAAGTAACATCCGTAATATCTCCATTAGCTTGATTGTCTTTTTTAACGTTAACCTCTGTAATGTTCACTGCTCCAACAGCACTTGTCGTAGCCAACTTCACATCAAACCCTGTAGACAATGCATTAGCAATAGAATCATTATTGCTCATTGCAAGAACGAAGACTCGATAGTTTACATCGTTACCAATCGTAGTACCATCCGTTGCTTTTGAGTTACTATCAAGCGTAACACTGTAGTTACCGCTTCCTCCAGCTTTATTTACAATTTTAAAGTTTGAATTCCGATTAGCTTCTGCAAGGTTGAAGTTGCCTACATTCCCTGACTTAACTACAAATACACGGTATTGGTATATATTTGCCTCATTTGCTGGTCTATTGAACGTCACTTGCAAATCGCTACCATTTCCATTATCCGAAATATCCGCTGCTTGAACACCAGTTGGCGGAGTCAGCGCAGTATTCTTAGTAAGTGTAATCGGTAGAGAATAACCGGACAATGAGTTCTGGCTAGAGTTTCCGCTGCTGCTTACCGATAAAACAAACACACGGTAGCTTACACCTTCTCTAATGGTTGTACCATAGACATCCCTTAGACCAGAAGATAGTGTGAAGGTCTGATTACCTCCTGTTTTGTTCACTTGTTGATAGTAAGATGAAGCATTCGCTGCATTCAGCGTAAAGCTACCTACATTAACAGAAGGAACAACGAATACACGGTACGATGACACTCTAGATTCGTCTGTAGCTCTTGTAAACGAAACACGTAGATCCTGGCTATTCCCATAATCACTTACATCGGCAACCGTCAGGTTACTTACCGCCCCTGCATTCCCATTGTTCGTCAATCTCAGCACTGCTGAGGAAGAAGACAATATATTGGCAGCACCATTGTTACCTACAGCCAGCACATAGATTCGATAATCCTGCAGGTTCGTCACATTATAGCCGCTCGTATCCTTCATTGAAGAAGGCAGCGTTGTCGTGATGTTATTGCCTGTTTTGTTCACCGTATAATAGAAGTTAGATGACAAATTATTGGCTGTGGTCAAGTTAAAGCTGCTGGATACCGCATTACGCACTACAAAGATACGGTAGCTGGACACTTTGGATTCATCTGAAGAGCGGTTGAAGCTCACTTGAATATCGCGTCCATCCCCATAATCTGAATTATCTTTAACTTGTGTAATGACAGGAGCTGTTGTAGCGTTAACTCCCAGTGTTAATGATGCAGATGCAGCAGACAGTTTGTTGTCTGTTGTTGCCGCATTAGTGCTCACGGACAGAATGTAGACAACGTAGGCTGTACCATTTTTGATAATTTCTCCAGATGTATCACGCGTGGATGAGCTGAACTGGCTCTTCATTGTTTGCGTATTAGCCTTATAGATAATCGTTGAATTGGAGTTACTCACTTTGTTCGCTGCAGCTAGATTGAATGAAGAAGCATCCTTCGCTTTCACCACGAACGCACGATAATACGTAATGTTAGACGTATTGCTCGGTTGCGTGAAGTTAATCTCCAGATCACGTCCATCGCCGTAATCACTAATGTCTGCTGCACGCAGGCTAGTTACAGATTGAACGGCTGTCTTCACAGCAGATAATTTCAACGTTTGAGAAGACCAACTGAGTGTATTTTTATAGTTGTTGTTGTTATTGCCCACTGTAAGTACATACAAGCGATAAGTTTCATTGGAGTTCAACAGATCTCCATTCACATCTCGCGTCTGTGCGTTGAGTGTCAACTTAGGATTATTGCCATTTGGTGTAATGGTTGTATAGTTTGCAGATGGTACGGCTGTTGCCGAAGACTCGTTGAAGCCATTCACATCACGGGTTTTGACCAGCATGACACGATAGGCCGATACCGCTCTTTCCGAGGTTGGACGTGTGAAGCTTACGGTGAGATCGCGCCCATCTCCATTACTCCCGGATACAGAGCCGTAAATATTCCATGCTGAATATTGTGTATCATCCACAGGAGGTGCTTCCGTTTTCTTAATATCTACCCGCTGCATACGGGAGTTCCAGAATACTTTTTCCCCAAAAGCTTCGCTCACAAACCGAATGGGAACCATCGTATTTCCTTTGATCGTATTGGCAGGTACATCCAGCGCTACGGCTGCTCCATTGATGTAAGCAACTTTGGAACCCAGCGTCAGTGAGACTTCTTGATCGCCACGCGTTGCCTTAATCGTTTTGGTTTTGTTCGTGTACTGTACTTTGGCATCCAATCCTTCGAAGATCGATCTTAATGGAACCAGTACACGCCCGCCCTTCATTACAGGTGCTTGAGCTGAAGATATCTCTGCATCATTGATATAAATGCTAATTCTTGCAGCAGCATCCATAACCGACGTCGGTAGTGCTGACATTAACATGGCTGATACCGCCAATGCAGACATCACCTTTTTCACTTGATTTCCTCCCGCTTTCCTCATATCCCGATATCCCCATTCTTATCATTATTGAACTGCAGAATGTATTCATTTCATCACAATGAATTCCTGTAATTTCCTGTGTACATCTATGACGTTCGGACGTATGGAAAAGTTTCCATCCTTCCAAAATATATTTTTACAGAAACCCCCTTCCATCTTCTACCTTTCAAAAGTTAAAAATAACAGAACTTTTTGTCACTATTCCGAAACAACATCTCGATTCAAATCGTTTACTGTTAGAACAAATGGAATTATAGGATTTTTTTCTACTTACACTTTTCTAATCTACGGGAGGTTTACACATATGACACCTTCGTACCCATCTGCCAAACGTAACGGATTGCGTTTCATCATGACAGCAACAGCTCTAGCACTGTTGATTCAATCCGGAATGGCAGGCACAACAGGAGTCGCTGCCGCCGCTTCAACTCAGACCGAGGCCAAAGTAACGACTAATAGTTCCAAGGCAATTTATACAACATTTCAATCCAAACTCAAACAAAAGAACGGCTTAATCGCTGCAGATGCCTATCTAACGAACCGTATTACACAAGTAACGTCTCACCATCTAACCTTGATGGTGTTGCAATTAGAGAATGCTCGGTTGAAGTCATTAACGACCATGACAGACCGCATGCTCGTTCCTAATGTGCAAGACAAGATGATGAAGATTTATCAATGGAACGATACTTTCACGGGATTAATGAAGCGTACTCAGGATACCAGTCTACAGACCCTGTTAAAAGAAGCACGCGATAGCGGTTACAAACTCGTTATGATTGAGGGTTCTCTTTACCCCATCATGAACTACTCTGCCTTCCAGAAATATAATGCCAACGTGAAGCCTGACATTTCGCAATACATGAATATAATGGCTGCAGAGACTAAGAAGATCCCAGCAGAAGACGGTGGGCTACTTATCGGGTATCAGGAAATATTGCTTCGTGCTCGTAATCAGGAGCAATTTCTAGAGCTTTATCCAGCATCGAATCGGGTGAAGCAAGTGCAGAACCTGTTTGATAGTTACACCATGTACACCTTCTACGGACTAAATAACACGCCGTTATTTGATTACGAGACGAATAAAATGGTGCCTAATGCGCAGAAAGGGTACACATCTGTCATCCAAAGACTAGCGACTGTCGATAGCCCTTTTCTAGATAAGCTTGCCTCCTTCATGGATGTGGTACGTGAAGCCAAATACGAGAAAACGACGGCTGTTGAAGCCTGGCTGGACATCAATGTTCCATTACCAAACAACTCTAGTCACTAAACTTACTCCTTATGAGGAATAAGCAGATAGGTAGACTTATTCAGTTTGGTCTTTGCACTTCGTGTCGCTCTTTTACAATTCAAGCTAGCTTAAATTTTGTTGTCCAATTACCACGTCACTTCAGTGACCCGTTCAGCTTAAATGTACACAAAAAAAACCGCGACAGGCTTTGACCTATCGCGGTTTTGATTTGGTTTTAATTTAAAGTTTTTAATTCATTTTAATTACGGTTAATTCGGCTTAACTAGAGTATAATAATTCACTCTTCAATTCGTCTATCTACTACACCGGCTTAACCATATGGCTGTACTCATGTCCTGCAATGACAAGCACATCATCCTTGACGTAGCCCTGTCGTTCATACAGCATCAAGGCACGACCATTATCTCGCTCTACAATCAAGGATACTTGCTTGTGCCCGAGAGTGCGCCCCTTCTCTTCAAAAGCAGCCATCAGCGCTCTCCCGATGCCCTGCCCCTGATATGCTTCACTGACGGACAACGTATCCAGATAATACTCACCCGGACGTGTCTCTTTGACTAAAGCATACTTCTCATCCTGGCTACGCCCAGGTCGATTCCGAATCGGCTCATCCAGCAGGTCTGCTTCGCTTCCGTCATAGGCCACTAGAATCCCTGCCACAACTTCATTTTGCTCCATGACCGTCACATTACGATAGCTGATCCGATTATCTTCTTGCACGAAGAACTGTTGCAGAATACGCATCGCTTCCTCATGCTCACCTTCACCCGCCAAGGCATAAGCAATATCGCCTATAGCTTGGTACAGTAACGGAATGACCTGATCTACATCCTCTTTACGTGCTGGTCGGATCAGAGAACGCGCCTCTTCAGAACCAGCATTGATCGACATGTTGGAATCATTCATCAGATCAACATGTTGAACAGATTAAGATTTTTGTTTAGTTCCGTATAAGCAATGCCTTTACGGTTCATGCGTTCAATCAATGGTTGGTAATCTTCCTTGTGTAACAGTTCGATTCCAACCAATGCTGGCCCATTTTCTTTGTCATGCTTCTTCGTATATTCAAACCGCGTGATATCATCATCCGGACCAAGAACTTCTTCCAAGAATTCACGCAGAGCTCCTGCACGTTGCGGGAAATTAACCATGAAGTAATACTTCAACCCTTCGTAGATCAGGGAACGTTCTTTGATCTCCTGCATCCGGTCAATATCGTTATTGCCGCCGCTGATGACACATACTACAGTCTTTCCTGCGATCTGCTCACGGTACTGATCCAGTGCAGCAACCGCCAGTGAGCCGGCAGGCTCAACAACAATCGCATTTTCATTGTATAGCTCCAGGATAGTTGTACAAGCCTTACCTTCCGGGACTTTCACAATATCATCGAGCGTTCCACTACAGATATTGTAGGTGAGATCACCAACCCGTTTAACGGCTGCACCATCCACAAATTTATCAATATCATCCAGTGTAACCACCTGTTTGCGGAACATTGCTTCACTCATCGATGCAGCACCAAGCGGTTCAACACCGATAATGCGCGTTTCTGGACTTACTGTCTTCATATACGTTCCAACGCCAGCAGCCAGACCGCCTCCGCCAATCGTTACGAATACATAATCGGCATTTTCATCGAGGCTCTCCATAATCTCCATCGCCACTGTACCGTTGCCTGCAATAATCTTCGGCTGGTCAAACGGATGAATGAACGTCATCCCATGTTCATCACATGCACGCATCGCTTCAGCATACGCATCGTCATACGTGTCTCCAATCAGTACTACCTCAACATTGCTGCCTCCGAAGCGACGTACCTGCTTTACCTTTTGGTTCGGCGTCGTGCTCGGCATGAAGATTTTGCCGTGGATTCCAAGTGCATTACATGAAAAAGCCACGCCTTGCGCATGGTTCCCGGCACTTGCACAGACAATACCTTTCTCCATCTCTGCTGGAGTAAGGCTACGAATCATGTTATAAGCGCCCCGAATTTTGAAGGAACGCACGACTTGAAGGTCTTCCCTTTTTAAATAAACATTACAATTATATTTGGCCGACAATACAGCATCCCGCTGTAGAGGTGTCCGTACAATGACTTCACGCAGCACATGATGTGCGCGTACGATATCTTCCATGCCTACACCGACATGTCCGGGACTCATGGTACCCGTTGGTTCCACTGGTTTCATCTGATCTCCACACTCCACTTATATTGGCTGCAATGCTCTTGCACTGCTCTCTTTTTTTATTATTGTATCACTTTTGCTCTATTGTTGCGCCTGAGCTCACATTATTTATCATTCGTACAATTTCATCAATAATGACCTGTGGATCTGTATACATAACCGTATGACCGGACTGATCTGCGCCAATCCATCTCGCATTGGACAGCTTACTCACAGTCTGACGATGCGCCGCAATGAGGGCAGGTCTAATCTTCCCTTCTCCCTTGCCTGGTTTAGTACCTGAGATCACGCTGACCTCAAGATCATCCAAGGCTGGGGGCTGTGCCAGAAGTGCTGTCATATCATCCAGAAATGTTTTGCCTTCGGCAAGCATCGTTTTTGCTGCCTGCACAGTGAAATCTTCTTTGAGATGATCTGCTACAACATCATCTGGCTGAACTTTTCCAGCCTTACTTCCGAGCAAGCGATATAAGCCCGTATGTGCCATGATTGGAATGAGAAAGCCATTTAAGGCAAAGCTTTTTTTAGCCAGACTGGAGAAGTACAACTCGCAATGTTCATCTGATGGATCCACCAGTACAATTCCTCGTAGTTGGGATGTATTTGCAGCCGCAGCAGTTCGCACAATTGGCCCACCCCAGCTATGCCCAACAAGAATGAGCGGCCCTGGCTCCAATGCAGACAGCAAATCTCCCAGATCTTCTGCCATTCGGTTCAGACTGCGCGGAGCAGAATCTACTTCACTTCGTCCTGCCCCTGCTCTATCATATACGACTGTTCGTGCGTGCTCAGCAATAGCTGGTGCAACCAAACCCCAGGTAGATCTCGAGAGCCCCATACCAGATTCAAATACCACTGTCAGTTCGCCTGATCCTTTGGACATATAATGCAGCTTGCGACCATCACGGGTCTGAATATATGCACTTGAACCAAACGTATGTAAGCTAGGACGATGATCCATATTTCCCCTCCCGTTTATCTGTATAGTCATCCTGAACCGAATCTAATTGAAAATGATTATCAGTTAATTATAAAATATTCTTCACTTTACGACAAGCATAGCACAGCTAAGCCCCTCTCTTCTCTTTTCTAAATTATCCATCTCATATTATAAATAGAAAGAAAACCCGATCCATCATTGGATCGGGTTCGAACTTATGATACATCCACTCATCCGTTGATATCATGCTGCCACAACAACGATTATGCTCGAATGCCATGATCCTTGTTGTTCAGTTTCTCCAACAACTCGTTCATGTTCTCTTCGCTCATAGCCCCGCCACTAAAGGCAACGAGAGCACGTAGCGGCATATATTTCATCATGGCATCCATCATATCTGCATGGTCTCCAGCATCGTCACCGCCAAAGCCGCTTGCTTCCTGGAATTGCTTCAATGCCTGCTCCAGTAGCTTCTTATTGGCAGGATCGCGCTGAATATCGCCTAGTGTACTATTACGTGTATACGTCGGGATAAAGGTAGCCGTGGATTCTACGGTCACTCGTGTGTGTAAATGAATGTCCCGGGAAGAACTGCCGACCTGAATCTCGAACTCTCCCGTCTCTACATGCCAATCCTTCATGTCCACATTATAATAAGCGAACGAGCGCTTATCCAGAGTGAAGCCAATCACTTTCGACTCGCCTGGCTCCAGCTGAATTTTGGAGAATGCCTTCAACTCCTTGGCTGGACGAATGGCGGTGCTCTCTACATCACGGATATAGAGCTGTACGATTTCTTTACCGGCTCTGTCCCCCGTGTTGGTTACACGAACACTTACCTGTATTTCATCCTGATCCGTCAATTCCGTCCGATTCACGGTGAGATCAGCATATTCAAACGTCGTATAACTCATACCGTATCCAAAAGGGAACAAGGGATCAATCTGTTTGGTGTCATAATATCGGTATCCTACAAAAATTCCTTCGCGGTAATCGACCCGATCACCTTCACCCGGGAAATTAAGATAAGACGGATTATGACTGAGCTTCGCAGGGAACGTCTCTGCGAGTTTACCTGATGGGTTCACCTCACCGTACAATAGATCAGCAATTGCACCACCAACGGCTTGACCACCTAAATACGCTTCAAGCACAGCTTGTACCTTCGGCAACCATGGCATTTCAACAGGTGAACCGTTGCTTAGGACAACGATGACACGTGGTTGTACTTTAGCTACCTCTTCGATTAGACGGATATGGTTGTCTGGCAAGCGCAGATGCGAACGATCATACCCTTCTGATTCATAGCGGTCTGGCAGTCCTACGAACACAATTGCCGTGTCCGCCGTCTGAGCCGTCTGAATCGCATCAGCCATCATTGACTCATCTACATCATCTGCTTCAATTCGGTACCCTGGTGCGTAGGTGAGCTTCACCTCTTCACCCGCCACACGAGTCATCTCATCCACAATATCATCCACTTGGGTTGGATTAATATGAGAGCTGCCTCCACCCTGAAAGCGTGGTTTACGTGCAAAGGCACCAATCAGTGCAACAGAACCTTCGCGTTGTAGCGGTAAGATGCTCTCCTCATTTTTCAGTAAAACCATGCTCTCGGAAGCCACCTTACGCGCAAGCTGATGGTGCTCCTCTTTGTCATACGTTGCATTTTCCTGCTTATGATCAACCGCTTTGAAGATCAGTGTGAGCAATCGCTCTACCGCCCCATCGAGCTTCTCCAGAGACAGTTCACCGTTCTCTACAGCATCAATGACCTTACGTTCGCCAATTCCGCCACTTGCCGGCATCTCCAACTCCATACCTGCCGCCAGCGCATCCGCACGTTCGTTCACAGCACCCCAGTCAGATACAACAATGCCTTCATGACCCCATTCGTTCTTAAGGATATCTGTAAGTAACCATTCATTCTCACCTGCATAGGTTCCATTAACCTTGTTATAGGAGTTCATCACCGTCCACGGCTGAGCATCCTTCACTGCACCCTCGAAGCTCGCAAGATAAATCTCACGTAACGTTCGTTCATCTACAACGGCATCAATCGACATGCGTCGCTCTTCCTGATTGTTCACAGCAAAATGTTTCAATGACGTGCCTACACCCTGACTCTGGACTCCCTTAATATGACCCGCGGCCAAACGTGTGGACAATAATGGATCCTCGGAAAAATATTCAAAATTACGGCCACCCAGCGGTGAACGTTTAATATTAACACCCGGGCCAAGCAAGACGGATACGTCCTCCGCCTGACATTCCTCTCCGAGAGCAACGCCGACTTGACGCGCTAACTCGGTGTCCCATGAACTTGCCAGCCCTGCTGCAGATGGGAAACACGTTGCAGGCACACTTGCCATCAGACCCAGATGATCAGCACTCGAATCCTGCTTACGTAACCCGTGTGGGCCGTCCGTTACCATGATGGATGGAATACCGAGACGCTCCACCCCTTTTAGATGCCAGAAATCGAGACCTGAGCACATGCCCGCTTTTTCTTCCAAAGTCATCCGCTGTACCAATTCTTTGATGTTACGTTCCATAATAACCCCTCCAGTTCATGATCTGTTATATAAGATAAAGCATACATGGTTTCGTAATGCACTTTCAAATGTTTACCCCATTCGCAACGTTTACATAACGGTTATTCCTATTCTTTTGTGCAAAAAAAACAAAAACAGCCTGATCTCTAAAGATCAAGCTGTCCAACTATGCCTCTCACAGAGCAGTTATCCCATGTTCGATATCCGTCACTCCGTAAAGCCTCACGCCTGAGACGCAAACCATGCTGCCGCAGCTTCTGCCTCGGTACGTGTAAGCTGATGTCCCTGACGCTCCCAGTGCATGTGCACTGTTGCTCCAGCTTCGCTTAGCAAGCTCGCCAGCTCTTCAGTTTCCCGTTTAGGCACGATAGGGTCATTCTCCCCTGCTCCAATGTATACAGGCAAGCCTTTCAGATCAGGTAGCTCAAGTCCACGTAATGGCACCATAGGATGATGTAGAATTGCTCCTTTGAACACATCCGCCTGATGGAAGATTAGGCTTGCAGCAATATTAGCTCCATTGGAGTAACCAAGGACAATGACATTCGAGCGGTCAAAGCCATATTCTACGGCTGCTGCATCAATGAACGCGCCCAGCTCTGCCGTCCGTGCGATCAGATCTGGTTCATCGAATACACCTTCGGCTAAACGACGGAAGAAGCGAGGCATACCGTTTTCAGATACATTTCCACGTACCCCCAGAATACCAGCTCCAGGTGCAATCATCTCAGCCAGACCGACTAGATCATTTTCCGTGCCTCCTGTGCCGTGAAGCAAGAGTAACGTCGGTGCATCAGGCTGTGAGCCTGCTTTATAAATATGTTTCATTGTATTGGTCATGATTTTGCGTCTCCTTTCCATTCCCGTACTTGAATTGGTGGCAACATCTGTTCAATCTGCTCACGTTGTGGTTCGTACCATTCAGGCAACATTAATTTCTCGCCCATGCTTTCTTGTGGTTCGTCCCGTGCAAATCCTGGAGGATCGGTAGCCAGCTCGAACAATATACCTCCCGGCTCTCTGAAATACACGGCGTTGAAGTACTGACGATCAATAATCGGCGTTGGATAATAACCGGCTTGCTCCAGATCTTTCTGTACTTGTTCATGCTCGGTGTAATCTTTAGCGCGCCAAGCAATATGGTGTACCGTTCCGGCTCCGCCAATGCCCCGCTGGATTCCAGTCGATTGAATGTCGATGAGTTGACCGATATCTCCGGTAGCACGTAAGCGGATTATTCCATCCTCTTCACCGACTTGCTCCAGACCAAGCATCGTTTCCAGCACATCAATTGTTTTCTCAGGTACATGAGTGAATAATACCGCACCTCCGAAGCCTTTGATTGCATGCTCTGGCGTTACACCATTGAACGTCCACTGGCTCGGCTGACCTTCTTCACGTTCAACCAGTTCCAGCAGCAGACCACCTTTATCGAAGAAACGAATATATTGCTCGCCAAACCGTGTTTTATTTTCAAAAGGGATATCAAAAGAAGCAAGACGTTCTTTCCAGAATGGCAGACTGCCTGTCGGAATAGCATAGACCGTAACCCCTGTCTGACCTGAACCAATCACGCCTCTTCTTGCTTCTTTCTGAGGGAAAAATGTGATGATCGTTCCAGGCGCTCCGCCTTCATTCCCGTAATACAGATGATACACATCGGGTGCATCAAAGTTTATTGTTTTTTTCACCAATCTCAGAGCCAGTACACCGGCGTAAAAATCAACATTTTTCTGTGCATCGTCTACAAAAGCGGTAACATGGTGAATTCCTGAAGTTCTGAACATAACATCCACTCCCTTATTTTTGTTGGTTGATCATTTGATTTTGAAGTCGTTATTTATTCTCACTGCTGTTTTATTGCAGTTTGTTCTTATTGCATTTCTTGTTGCGCGTTTTATTGCTTGTTCTTACTGCTGTTCATCATTACTTTTTGTTATTTATCTTTAATTTAAGATTCTTTAAATTTATATTAATCCATCCCCATCCAAATTGCAAGCATTTGTTTTAAATTTAAGATTTATGTCGTTCTTGAAACCTGTTGCGCATCTTCTTCATTCTAATTTGTCCAAAACAAAAAGACAGACCCCCGATGCAATCGGAAATCTGCCTTAGCTTACCCTACTTCTTTCATTACGGGATAACCCGGTTCTAAAGAAGTTACATTTTGAATTTCAATTATACCAATTTCAGTCTTTTCGGTGGATTCACCAAATCCTTGTGTTCGTACTCATCCTTGATATCGCCCACGATTTCTTCCAGAATGTCCTCCATCGTAACCATACCGACAGTTTCGCCTTGCTCGTTATGCACCGCAGCAATATGAACGCGACTCTGTTGCATCTGAATAAGAACATCCTTAATTGGGGATTGCTCTGAGAATTTAGGCATGTCATGAACAAAGGTGTTCATGTTGAACTCTCGGCCTGCTGCCAGACTTGTCAGCATCTCTTTGGTATTAATGAATCCGATAAAATGAGATTGATCTCCACCTGCGACAACAGGATAACGTGTATATTCATGCCGGTTTAGAACTTCGATCATGCGATCAATAGGCATTTCCTTTTCCAGTGTAACGATTTTTTCTCTACGAATCATAATCTCTTGTAGGAGACGTTCATCAAAAGCAAAGATATTTTTCAGATAGTCGAGCTCAGTCTGATTAATCTCTCCGCTCTCATAACTCTGAGCCACGATGAGCTTCAACTCCTCCTCGGAGTGAACAGTATCGTGCCCTGCTGGCTTAACTCCAAAGATACCAAGCAGAAGACGAGCAGCGCCATTAAGCGCGTAGATGAACGGGTTCATGATCTTACCAAACCAGTACAAAGGTGGTGCTAACAACAGCGTCATGCGCTCAGCAAATTGAATCGCAAGCGTCTTAGGTGCCAACTCACCAATAACAACGTGCAAGAACGTGATGATGGCAAGCGCAATACCATAAGATAACACAGTAGATAATGCCGCTGGTACTTCTAAGCGGTCAAACAACGGATGTAACATTTTCTCTACGGTAGGTTCACCTAATGCCCCTAACACGAGAGCTGTAATCGTAATCCCCAACTGACAGGCAGAGAGGTAGTAATCCAGATCGTGTGCGACCTTCTTAGCAAGTACTGCTTTCTTGTTTCCCTCAGAGATCAATTGATCTATTCGAGACATTCGGACTTTGAGAATTGCAAATTCGGCTCCTACGAAGAATGCAGTCAGTCCGATAAATACCGCGACCAAAAATAAATTCAAGGCTATTATTCCGTCCAATGATTTCCCTCAGATGAGGGATTCACCTCCAAGTAAATTATATTTCATGTGTTGAACTCCATCATTCAAGCATTCACTTTAAAATGGCCTTAATCAGATACACTGCTGGTCGGAACTTCAACTTCTGCCCCGTTAGTACGCTCCAGTAGTACCTGCTTGATCTGGTAATTATCGGTTTCAACGACCGTCCAGACATAATCACCGTGCTCAACGGTATCTCCGTTGTCAACGCGAACTCCCTTTTGGAACTGAATCCAGCCTGCAACGGTATCCATCTCTTCATTACCCTCAAAATTCAAACCAAACTGTCTCTCCAGTTCGTCTAATAGGACACGGCCGTTAATGAGATACTGGTTCTCACCCGTCTCTTGAATATCTGCCACTTCGTCGGCATCGAATTCGTCACGAATTTCACCAACAAGCTCCTCTAGAATATCCTCCATCGTCAGGATTCCCGACGTACCCCCATATTCATCCACGACTACAGCCATATGCACTCGTTCTTGCTGCATCTTGATCATCGCATCCTGGATACGGGTAATTTCCGAAACGAAAGGAATCTCACGAACAAAATGCGAGAGTTGATATTCTCTGCGAGTAACCATGTCAGGCAAAATTTTCTTCACATTGACCATGCCCACAATACGGTCTTTATCGCCCTCTTCGACGACAGGATAACGCGAGTAGTTGTGCTCATCTAGAATCGGAATGATCTCATCGTAGACCATCTCCTGATCCAGTGTAACCAATTCTGTTCTCGGTACCATAATATCTTTAGCTACGCGCTCATCGAACACAAAGACATTTTCCATATAAGAAAGCTTAGTTCGATTCGTCTCGTCGCCTTCATAGCTTTGACTCATAATTATCTTGATCTCATCTTCCGAATAAGCCTGTTCGTGACCTGCTGGCTTCACGCCGAATCCGCGAAGGATCACACGCGATGTGCCATTCAGCGCCCAGATGAAAGGATACATAATCTTACCGAACCAATACAGCGACGGTGAGAGCAGCAACGTCAATCTTTCCGAAAATTGAATTGCGAGTGTTTTGGGTGCCATTTCACCAACAACAACGTGAAGGAAAGTGACTAGAATAAAGGCGATTGCATAGGATGCAATCGACGACACGGCAGGTGAGATACTTAAATATTCGAATACCGGATATAAAAGTCTTTCCACCGTAGGTTTACCCAAAGCACCAAGTCCCAGAGCTGTAACTGTAATTCCGAGCTGACAGGCCGATAAATAATAATCCAGATCTGAGACTACCTTTTTGGCTAGAACAGCCTTCTTGTTTCCTTCCGAGACAAGTTGATCGACACGAGACGTCCGAATCTTAACAACTGCGAACTCGGATGCAACGAAAAATGCGGTTAATACAATCAAGATAACTAGTAATGCTAAGTTAATAATGGTAATTATGTCCAATGATTTCCCCGATTCTCAGGGATTCACCTCCAGAAATAGTTACAGCGTTATCCATTAACCTTGTTAATTCCATAACGGCTGATCGTTGTTAACATTGTTTACTTCCAACTAAACTTGAAGCGTAAAACGTATATAAAATCGATAAATGATGAACTTACATAGGTCAACCTTGGCTTTGTAAGTTGTTAAAACAGGAACTAAGGATGCAGCAATCATACTAGAAACCTTCTCAATCCAAACAGGGTTACCCCTCATGCTGTTAACTGTTTCCCCGATTTACTCCACCTTAATTCTCCATTTGGACAGTTTACAATATCGCCTTCCCAATAGATATCCACCTCCCTTCTTGTTCATTCCTGTTTCAGAAAAGTATACCACGTTCCACTCCCAACCATCCAGTTGCACGTTATGGTTTGGAGTACTTAGTCATATGTATTGTTCACAGAATAGTCTATATGTATGAAGATCCATCCAACTAATTGTTTATTTATACAATTACTACCCTACGTATTTATTCCCTAAACACCATCTTTTTGTACTATTTAAGTGGCGTGAATGATATGCAGTAGTCTTGCAATTCTGGGATAAAACTAAAACTACTCTTCGGATTCATATAATCAGTATACGCAACAAAAGGCTCGGAGGATGCATACACTTTGCTATCAGCGTATTTCCTACGAGCCTTTAATATTCCTTGTTCTATTAAACCAATGCTTTGGCAGCTATATCAGACCGTTGATGTTTACCCTCAAAACGAATGAGCTCCGCTTGCGCGTATGCTTGGTCTCTGGCTTCACTAATGTCTGAACCCACACCAACAACACCCAAGATCCGTCCACCATTCGTTACCCATTCACCTGATTCATTGCGTGCTGTTCCTGCATGGAACACAATAGCATCCTTGGCTTCATCCAACCCTTCAATCCGTACACCCTTATCATATGGACCTGGATAACCACCGGAAGCGAGTACGACACATACAGCAGCTTCATCGCTCCAATCAATCTCAATCTCAGCCAACTTACCATGAACCGTTGCCCAGAAAATGTCGAACAGATCAGATTTCAGACGTGGTAACACAACCTGTGTCTCTGGATCACCAAAACGAGCATTGAATTCGATCGTTTTAGGTTTACCTTCAGGAGAGATCATCAGCCCAGCAAACAGAACTCCCTGGAACGGACGCCCTTCAGATACCATCGCTTTCGCCGTAGGTTTGATAATAGTCTCAACTGCTTCTTCAATAATAGAAGAATCAATGTGTGGCAATGGTGAGTATGTACCCATCCCCCCAGTATTAGGCCCCTGATCGTTATCGAATACAGGCTTATGATCCTGAGCTGCAGCCATTGGACGAACCGTTTCCCCATCAACAAAGGCGAGAATGGACATTTCCTGACCCGCAAGGAATTCTTCGATAATGACCTTGGCACCGGCCTCTCCAAATACCTTGTCCACCATAATGCTGCGCAGAGCCTGATCCGCTTCTTCCCGTGAATAAGCTACAGTTACACCTTTACCTGCCGCAAGCCCATCCGCTTTGATCACCACAGGAATGGATTGCGCATTCAGATAAGTCTGTGCTTGTTCATAGTTATCGAACTTCTCGTAGGCTGCAGTTGGAATGTTGTATTTATGAAGCAGATCCTTCATAAATGTTTTGCTACCCTCAATCTCAGCTGCATTTCGACGTGGACCAAACACTGGAATACGTGTGTCGTCAAATGCATCAACAATACCATCTGCAAGTGGATCATCTGGTCCAATGACAACCAGACCAACCTTTAGCTCTACAGCCAGTGCGGTTAGTTTATCGAATTCATGCACCCCGATTGGGTGACATTCGGCTAGCTGTGCAATACCTGCATTTCCCGGAGCACAGTGAATTTTATCTACCTTTGGGCTCTTCGCCAATGCCCAGATGATCGCATGCTCACGGCCACCACCGCCAACTACCAGAATATCCATCGCTTCGTTTCCCCCTCATGAATGATGTTCGTTAATATAATTAATTCAAATACATTAGATTGAAGTTTTTCTCCCAAAACGAGGATGAACAAGCGGATTCGCTTGTTCATCGTGGTTGGTATTACCGTGTAGTCTTAGTGTTTGAAGTGACGAACGCCTGTGAACACCATAGCAATGCCATGTTCATTTGCTACTTTGATCGACTCTTCGTCTTTGATCGAACCGCCAGGTTGAATCACAGCCGTAATGCCTGCTTTGGCAGCCAGTTCAAGGGTGTCTCCCATTGGGAAGAATGCATCGGATGCTAAGATTGCTCCCTTAGCTTGCTCGCCAGCCTGCTCAATTGCAATTTTGGCTGCACCGACACGATTCATCTGTCCAGCGCCAACACCTACAGTCATGTCATTTGCCGCGAGTACAATCGCATTAGACTTCACATGTTTAACCACTTTCCAGCCAAACAGCAGTTGTTTCAGCTCTTCTTCGGAAGGTGCACGATCTGTCACCACGTTCAATTCGCTAGCTTCAATGGAATGTACATCCGATTGTTGTACAATCATACCACCATCGATAGATGTAACCACGAATTGACTTGCACGATTGCGAGCCGCGTTCAATTCACCCGTTTTGAGCAATCGAATATTTTTCTTCTTCGTCAAGATCTCAAGTGCCTCTTGTGTGAAGTCAGGAGCCAGTACGATCTCTAGGAAAATCTCACTCAACTTAGCCGCGGTATCACTATCGATAATGCGGTTAGCTGCAACAATCCCGCCAAAGATCGAGGTTGGATCTGCTGCATATGCTTTGCCATAAGCTTCATAGATACTCTCTCCGACACCTACGCCGCAAGGATTCATATGTTTTACTGCCACTACAGCAGGCTCTTCGAATTCTTTCACGATCTGCAATGCTGCGTTGGCATCATTGATGTTATTGTAGGACAATTCTTTACCATGCAATTGCTCGGCTGTCGTTAATGTATCCTGAGCAGCAAGCGGTTTGCGGTAGAATGCCGCCTGTTGATGTGGATTTTCGCCATAACGCAAATCCTGGAGCTTTTCGTAAGTAACGGTCAAGCGCTCTGGTAGTGGGTCACCATTCACATTGGACAGATAATCAGAGATAAGTGCATCATAAGCCGCCGTATGACGGAAAACTTTTGCCGCAAGCCGTTTGCGTGTTTCCAGCGTAGTATCACCACTGTTACGTACTTCCTCCAGCACTTGGCTGTAGTCAGCAGCGTCTACAACAACACTGACAAAAGCATGGTTTTTGGCTGCCGAGCGGAGCATAGTTGGACCACCAATATCGATGTTCTCGATGGCATCTTCATACGCCACATCCGGTTTTGCAATGGTCTCCTGGAATGGATACAGATTAACAACAACCAAGTCGATGTAGCCTAAGCCGAGTTCTTCCATCTGACGTGTATGTTCTTCGTTATCACGAACAGCAAGCAATCCACTATGAACTGCGGGATGCAATGTTTTGACACGTCCATCCATAATTTCCGGGAATCCAGTTACATCCGAGATTCCGATAACAGGTACGCCTTCCTTCGACAATAGGCTGCTTGTGCCCCCTGTCGAAATAATCTCTACACCCATTTGCGACAGCTCGCGGCAAAAGTCCACGATGCCTGTTTTATCCGATACGCTGACCAGCGCTCTTTTGATACTCACAATATGCTCCTCCTTTAATGTCCCATAGCTTCGCGTTTCATGACGAAACACAGCCGATTTATTTCCCGAGAAATATCACAAAATGCGTACCAATATTCGACTTCAACGATCACATAACCACATGACCGACAGATCTAGCGAAAAAAATTGAATGAAGAGTAGATCGAATGACAGGATGACCCTCTTCTACTCTACTATCTGTCTTACAGTTACTTGGCGGCCATTCAGCTCAACCAATCCCTGGGCGAACCAAGAGACGACTTCAGGGTATAGCTGCTGTTCGGCAGCATGAATGGATTTGCTGATGGTTTCCGCCGTATCCCCGAGCAAAACCGGTACTGGATGCTGAGCAATAATAGGCCCTGTATCCATACCTCCATCCACAAAATGAACAGTCACACCTGTAATCTTCACACCGTATTCTAATGCTTGTCCGACAGCATCTTTGCCAGGGAACGCTGGAAGAAGTGAGGGATGGATATTAATCAATCGTCCTGCATACCGATCCACCACGACTGAAGTGAGCAAACGCATATATCCGGCAAGAACGACCAGATCTATATTTTTCGCTTCTAACACTTCAACGATCTCTTTCTCGTAGGCTTCTCGTGAATCATAATTCTTCGGGGTGAAGAGATGGCAATCCACGCCAGCATCCTGTGCCCGCTGCACGACACGTGCAGCAGGTTTGTCACAGACCAGCAGTTCAACGGATGCATTCAGCCCCCCGTTCCGCACTGCATCGACCAATGACTGAAAGTTACTCCCTTCACCCGAGGCAAATACAGCAATCCGGTAATTCGTCATTAAACATCCGCTCCTGTGAAGGTTACTCGCGCATCTCCTTCGGTAACACGGCCAATGATGTACGCTTCTTCACCAGATGATTTCAGTTGTTGCAGAGCTTCCGCGGCATCAGCTTCATTAACAACCAGCACAAGACCGATCCCCATGTTAAATGTTGTGAACATATCACGGTTAGTGACATTGCCCTTCTCTTGTAACAGGTTGAAGATCGGCAGGATTGGCCATGAGCCATAGTCGATATCCACGTTTACGTTACTTGGCAACATCCGTGGGATGTTCTCAATAAATCCACCACCAGTGATGTGAGCCATACCTTTTACCTTTACATTCTCAAGCAAAGACAACAATGGCTTCACATAAATCTTCGTAGGCTCCAACAGCGCATCGCCCAGCTTACCACCGAGCTCCTGCACTTCGTCCTGCAAACTCAGTCCAGCTTGCTCCAACAGCAACTTACGTACCAAGGAAAAGCCGTTACTGTGTACACCACTGGATGCAAGTCCAATCACCGTATCGCCAGGAGCGATGGTTGTACCGTTGATGATTTTTGCTTTATCCACAATACCTACGGTAAATCCGGCAATATCGTACTCTCCTTCACTGTACATCCCCGGCATTTCAGCCGTTTCGCCACCAATCAGTGCACAGCCGGACTGATGACAGCCTTCTGCAATCCCCGCAACAATCGCTTCAATCTTCTCCGGAATGACTTTGTCACATGCCAGATAGTCGAGGAAAAACAATGGTTCTGCGCCCTGTACGACAATATCATTCACACACATGGCTACCGCGTCAATTCCAATCGTATCGTGGCGATCCATAGCAAACGCGATTTTCAGCTTCGTTCCTACGCCGTCTGTACCGGAAACAAGTACCGGCTCATCATACTTGTCCTTGTTCAAGCCGAACAGAGCACCGAATCCACCCAGGTCTGTCATGACTTCCGGACGGAAGGTACGTTTCACATGCTTTTTCATCCGTTCTACCGCTTCGTTGCCTGCCGCGATATCGACGCCGGCGTTTTTGTATGCTTCTGACACTACCATCGCACCCTTCATCTGGTTCTATATTTCATTCCAAATATCGTATTTATCATTCCATCTCTAATAGATGGTTCTGTACCAACTCAAACCCTGCCACGCCGAGCGTAATATACTGACTGTATTCTGCCGGCGAGAGATTGCGGATATACTCATCTCCAGCGTACAAATGCCCCGCACATTGAAATACTTGCAGTTCTTTTTTCGCTGGCGTTAATGGGATGTTACCGATGATTCTCCATGTTCCATCTTTGAGATATGCCGGTGACGTGAAGATCACGCTATTCTTTCGCTGCATATAAGGATAGACAAGAAATTCGCGATCTTCAAAGCTTACAGTTTCGTCATGCTGAATGCTCATCACGCCGAATGAAAATGCCTTTTTGAAGCGGCCTCTCAATGCACTTTCGACCTGACATACAGCCAAACGCCCATCATGCATCGGAATCAGAAAAATATCGCCCTCATTATAGCTTTTTCTTCCCATAAGCCTAATCTCCTAACAACTACATCCGAATTTTTCTTCGCCATTGAAGTCGAGACGAGTTGGATAATCATTATCGAAGCATGCAAGGCATAGTCCGCCCTTGTAGTCATCCTGATTATCTCCCTGAATGGATGTAATCAATCCATCAGGGCTAAGGAACGCCAGAGAGTCCGCGTTGATTTCACGACAAATCTCTTCCACCGACAGCTGTGAGGCGATCAGTTCGCGGCTATCCGGTGTATCGATCCCGTAGAAACACGGATTTTTGAACGGCGGAGATGTAATCCGCACATGCACTTCCGTAGCCCCTGCATCCCGTAGCATATTCACGATCCGTCGGGATGTCGTACCACGCACGATGGAGTCATCGATCATAACCACACGTTTGCCCTCAACTACACGGCGCACGGCGCTTAGTTTCATCTTCACACCTTGCTCCCGTAGCTCTTGGCTCGGCTGAATAAATGTTCGACCTGTATATTTATTTTTGATCATACCCATCTCATACGGAATCCCCGTCTGTTCAGCGTATCCAATCGCTGCCGAGATACTGGAATCTGGCACCCCCGTAACCAAGTCCGCATCTACAAATGCCTCAATCGCCATACGGCTTCCCATCCGTTTACGGGCAGCATGTTGGTTCGCACCATTCATGTCACTGTCCGGACGAGCAAAATAAATATATTCCATCGCACACAGCGCTTTGCGATGTTTATGATGATCAAACCGATCTTCATGCAATCCGTCGGCATCCAGGACAAGCAGTTCACCTGGCTCAATATCGCGGATTAGTTCAGCACCAATCGTTTCAAGCGCACAGGTCTCGGAGGCAAACAGATAAGCATCCCCTAGCTTACCCATTGTCAATGGACGCAGACCATGCGGATCAGACGCAACGAGCAACTTATCGTTCGTCATAATCAAGAACGCATAGCCACCCACGATCCGCTGAAATGCATCCTTCGCTGCTTCCACCAAACCTTTGGAAGAACGTGCAATCAGATGGGCAATAACTTCTGTATCACTTGTCGTCTGGAAGATTGAACCGCTCTGCTCTAGTTCACGGCGGATCGTAGGTGCATTAACGATATTACCATTTGTCGCAACGGCCAGATCACCATCACGATATTTGAATACCAATGGCTGTGCATTGGTCAGCTTGCTATCACCGCTAGTC
Organism: Paenibacillus sp. Root52; assembly: GCF_001426865.1. Classification (GTDB taxonomy): domain Bacteria; phylum Bacillota; class Bacilli; order Paenibacillales; family Paenibacillaceae; genus Paenibacillus. The sequence goes on from NZ_LMFO01000002.1 coordinate 173,490, forward strand.
GAATACCGAACGTGCCCGATTGAGATATCACCGGTCAGTGTCTGCATCAGATCCTTCGTGAATACTTCCTTCACGAGTCCCATGCCGCGATGGTAGTTAAACTGATTACCATCACTTACACACATTCCTGCACTTTCTTCGCCCCGGTGCTGCAACGCATGTAGACCATAATAGGATAACGAAGCAGCTTCAGGGTGTCTGAACACCCCGAAAACTCCGCATTCTTCCTTTAATTTGTCGAGCCCTTCCTTGCCGGACCCTTCATTATAATAATCACCTGTCCACAACGGCCCTGTCATCAGTTCATGAGACATGGAATCGCATCCTCCCAGACCTGAGTCAAACCTCCTACAGGTTCGTTCACAGCTGATCTTCCGTTCAATTCAATCGTGAGATTACTTCCTTCTACACGTCCAATCACAGCTACAGGCACTCCGCGTTCACGTACAAATGCTTCAAGTTTACCTGCTTGCTCCGGCGAAGCCGATAGCAAAATACGGGACTGGCTCTCACTGAAGAGTGCATGATCGCCGCGCAGTGTAGTCTCCACGTTCACTTGTGCGCCTACTTTACCGCTAATGCAGGACTCAGCCAGTGCAACCGCCAGACCACCCTCGGACAAGTCATGTGCCGAACGAACAAGTCCAGATTGAATTGCTTCGAGCACGGTGCTGAGCAACGTTTTTTCCGTTTGCAAGTTCAGCTCTGGCGGGCGTCCTTCTGTCTGACCATGAACGGCGTATTGCAGCTCGCTGCCGCCTAGTTCAGCTTTCGTGTCACCGAGGAGAATGATGACATCTCCTTCGGATTTGAATGCCTGTGTCGTGATATGATCCGTATCATGAACGAGACCTACCATACCGACAACTGGTGTTGGGTAGATGGAGCCTTTGGCGTTTTCATTGTACAAACTTACGTTACCGCCGATGACTGGTGTATCCAATACGCGACAAGCTTCAGCCATACCGTCGACTGCTTTTTCCATCTGCCAGAAAATATCCGGTTTCTCCGGGTTACCGAAGTTCAGGTTGTCCGTAATCGCGAGTGGCTCTGCACCAGAACATACAATGTTACGTGCAGCTTCACTTACCGCAATTCTTCCGCCCACTTCTGGATCAAGATATACATAACGTCCGTTGCAATCCGTTGTCATCGCGAGACCTTTGCGTGTTCCACGAATCGTTACCACCGCTGCATCCGAACCTGGACGAACGGCTGTGCTTGTACGCACCATGTAATCATATTGATCATAGACCCACTTCTTACTTGCCACCGTTGGCGAAGCGAGCACTTGTTTCAACGCACCACCGAGATCCGACACTTCGTCGTAACGAAGCGTGTCGATGGAAGCACTAGCTTCATAGTACGCAGGTACAGAAGATGGCTTATCATACACCGGACATTCGTCAACCAGTGCCGTTACCGGCATATCACCAACCACTTCGCCATGGTGGATCAGTTTCAGACGGCCATCATCCGTAACTTTACCAACCTTGGCACAGATCACGCCCCAGCGTTCGAAGATTTCCATCGCCTGTGCTTCATCCTTCGGCTCAACCACGAACAACATACGCTCCTGAGACTCAGACAGCATCATTTCGTAAGGGGTCATACCTTCTTCACGCTGTGGCACCTGATCCAGATACAATTCCAGACCATTGCCTGCTTTACTTGCCATCTCCGCACTCGAACATGTTAAACCCGCAGCGCCCATATCCTGAATACCCAGCACGATGCCTGTATCGATCAATTCCAGACAGGATTCCATAACTAATTTCTCCATGAATGGATCACCGACTTGAACTGCTGTACGTTGGGATTCGGATTCTTCAGTCAATTCAACCGAAGCAAAGGTTGCTCCGTGAATTCCATCACGGCCTGTTGGCGGCCCAACATAATACACCGGGTTACCTACACCTTTAGCTACACCGCGCTGAATTTTATCGTGATCAATTAGACCCACACACATGGCATTAACCAATGGGTTACCTTCGTAGCTCTCGTCAAACATGACTTCACCCGCAACCGTAGGAATACCGATACAGTTACCATATCCCGCAATACCAGCTACGACATGCTCGAACAAATATTTAACGCGATCACTCTCCAGCTTGCCGAAACGTAGGGAGTTCAGCAATGCCACAGGTCTAGCACCCATGGAGAAAATATCACGGATAATGCCGCCAACACCTGTCGCTGCGCCTTGGTAAGGCTCAACCGCGGAAGGGTGGTTATGGCTTTCAATTTTGAAAACAACGGCTTGGTTATCCCCGATATCGACGATACCCGCACCCTCACCCGGCCCCATCAGGACACGCGGGCCACTTGTTGGGAAGCGACGCAAGAGTGGTTTGGAATTTTTGTATGCACAGTGTTCAGACCACATTACACTGAAGACACCAATCTCTGTGTAGTTTGGCTTACGTCCCATGAATTCACAGATCAGCTCATATTCACTGTCCGACACACCCATTTGGGCGTAAAGTTTATGTTCTGCGACCTGTTCTGCTGTCGGTTCCTTAGCGGATAGCTGCTGCGTCATGCTTATCCCTCCATGCTTTCAAAATAGATGTAAACATACGTTTGCCGTCTTCTGAGCCGAGCAATGAATCTACTGCGCGCTCTGGATGCGGCATCATGCCGACCACGTTTCCGCCGATATTGCTGATTCCCGCGATATCGCCAAGGGAACCATTCGGGTTGCTGCCATACGTAAATACGATCTGGTTGTTCGCTTGCAAGCTTGCAAGTGTCGCATCATCGCAATAATAGTTCCCTTCACCGTGTGCAATTGGAATAATAATCTCTTCACCTTGCGTATAGTCACGTGTAAATGGTGTATCTGCATTGGCTACTTTCAATACGGTATCATGACAACGGAATTTCAGGGATGTGTTACGGATCAATGCACCTGGAAGCAAACCAGCTTCGGTCAGGATCTGGAATCCGTTACAAATGCCCAGAATATATTTACCTTCTTCAGCAGCTTTAGCTACCTCGTTCATTACAGGTGCGAAACGGGAAATGGCGCCGCAACGCAGGTAGTCACCATACGAGAAACCACCTGGAACCAGAATGCAATCATAAGCCGATAGATCTGTAGCCGTGTGCCATACATAATCAACCTCTTGTCCAATCGCGTCTTCTACTGCCTTGTAACAGTCGATGTCGCAGTTGGAGCCAGGGAACACAAGAACTGCAAATTTCATGAGATTAACCCTCCAATTCGTAGCGGTAATCTTCAACAACGGTGTTCGCGAGCAGCTTCTCACACATCACTTTCAATCGTTTCTCCGCTTCTGCACGATCTGTCGTATCCAGGTTCAGTTCCATGACTTTACCAATCCGTACACTTTCAACTTCATTGAATCCCATCGAATGAAGGGCTCCTTGAACTGCTACGCCTTGCGGGTCGAGTACGCTTTGCTTAATAGTGACATATACGGTTGCTTTAATCATGATCCTTATGTTCCTCCTCAGTAATGAACGGGATAAAATGCTTTATGCTGTTAAAAAAATAATTAGCCTTGGGTGGTGGGCTCCGGGGCGGATTGTTCTGCAGGTCGCTGTTGTCCCCAGGTTTTCTGATTTGTTTAGCCCGCTCTGCGGTCAAAACCCGGGGACAAAGGCGAACGCTTCGCTCCTTTACGAACAATTCCGCCCCTCCGCCTGATCCTACGGCACTTTTTTAAAGGCCTAAACCTTTTACGTTGCACGGTTAGTAGTGGTTGAGATCTTAACCACTATATTTACATATAAGCGGTTCTTTAATGTTACAGATAACATGTGTAACATTAACTGAATGTCTTCACCTTTATAGGCTTCCATATCTGAGGAAACCTATTAAATACTACCTCTCCCCAGTTGAGACTGGCGGAGGGAAAGATTTGAGCTGGAGAAGTGGAACGTTCGCCTTTGCAACCGGAATGCTTCCTTTTGAAAAAAGGATTCCAATCTAAAACATTCCGGGGGCAACAGCGATCGAAAGCCAAACTTTCCTGGAGCTTGCCTCAAACCACCTTCGTTAAACGATTATAAATGTCGACGTATCTTGCAGTTGTCGCCTCCACAACCTGCCCAGGTAATGGATCTGGCTGGCTGTTTTTATCCCAATCCGTACCAGCAAGATACGTACGAACCGGTTCTTTGTCCATGCTGTCGATTTCGATATCAAGCGCATAGTTTTCTTTAGCCCAGAAGCGGGAAGCATCTGGCGTAAAGATTTCGTCGATCAAAATGACTTTGCCCTCCACCATACCGAACTCGAACTTGCAATCTGCTAAGATGATACCTCGCTGATCACAGTAATCACGTGCGAATTCGTACAAGCGCAGGCTTTCTTCCTGAAGCTCGATGGCCAGCGCGTCTCCAACCAGTTCCTTCATACGATCCATTGGAATGTCTTCGTCATGTCCAACGTCGTTTTTGGCTGCTGGCGTGAAAATGGGAGAATCGAGTTTCGCGTTTTTGCGAAGTCCTTCCGGCAGTGTAATACCGTTGACCTTACCGCTTTTCTCATATTGTCTCCAACCGCCCCCGGTGATATATCCACGTACGACGCATTCGATATCGATACGCTCCGCTTTGCGGGTAACCATGATGCGGTCTTTGAGCAGATTAGGGTCAGTTACAATGTCACCCAATCGGTTCACATCTGTATGAACGACGTGATTATCCATCATATCGCCCGTTAGCTCAAACCAGTAACTACTCAGCTTATTGAGCACATTACCCTTTTCAGGAACCGCAGGTTCTAACACATAGTCAAAGGCGGAAATTCGGTCTGTAACTACGATCAAAAAATGTTCACCCAGATCGTACAATTCACGTACTTTTCCTTTATATAACAAAGGAGCTTTAACGAGATCCGCCGCAGTGGACAACGCCATGTTGGCTCACCTTCTTTCAGGAGATGTAAGGCTATAAACGAAAATTCCCATGGTCCATACTTCACTCCGCTGACAGAACAATCTTCCGATCGCTGTTATTCCCAGATTTTTGGTTCCACTTCTTCAAAGTGAAAATCCGGGAATAGCTTATGCTTCCGATGCAGCTTTCTTTCAGAAAGCTTTCAGGCGAACGCTTCGCTTCTTCTGCTTATTTCTGTCCTCTACGTTCCTTGCAGACCCATCATTTTGCTTTCTAGCCTTATTGGGAGTATTAGTCGTTTAAACCAAGCTTTTTGAAGATTGTATCTACATGCTTCAGGTGCCATGATGGGTTAAATGCATCTGCGATTTCTTCCTCGCTCAGCACTTCTGTAATTTCAGGTGTAGACTTCACGATGTCCTGGAACTGTCTTTGCTCTTCCCATGCTTGCATCGCACGTGGTTGTACCGTATCATACGCTTGCTCACGGCTGAAACCTTTGTCGATCAGCTTCGTCATAACGCGGCCCGAGAACGGTACGCCGAAGGTGCGCTCCATGTTGCGTTTCATGTTCTCAGGGAACACCGTCAAGTTTTTCACGATATTACCGAAGCGGTTCAGCATGTAGTTCAGCAACATTGTTGCATCCGGCAAGATCACGCGTTCAACGGAAGAGTGCGAGATATCGCGCTCATGCCAGAGCGTTACGTTCTCATATGCAGATACCATATGTCCGCGAATGACGCGGGACAAACCTGAGATGTTCTCACTACCGATTGGATTGCGTTTATGCGGCATTGCAGAAGATCCCTTTTGACCTTTAGCGAAAGCCTCTTCTACTTCACGGAACTCACTCTTTTGCAGTGCACGCACTTCTGTAGCGAACTTGTCCAAAGAAGTTGCGATCAACGCCAATGTAGCCATATACTCCGCATGACGGTCACGCTGCAATGTCTGTGTGGAGATCGGTGCCGGCTTCGTGCCTAGCTTCTCGCAGACAAACTCTTCTACGAATGGATCGATGTTCGCATACGTTCCAACTGCACCGGAGATTTTGCCGAACTGCACATTGTCTGCTGCATGACGGAAACGCTCCAAGTTACGCTTCATCTCTTCATGCCACAATGCCATTTTCAAACCAAACGTTGTTGGCTCCGCATGTACCCCGTGTGTACGTCCCATCATTGGTGTGTGCTGATATGCTAGTGCTTTCTCACGCAAAATTTCAATGAAGTTCACGATATCGCGTTCCAGAATCTCATTGGCTTGACGAAGGACATATCCCAATGCCGTATCTACTACATCTGTAGAAGTCAGTCCGTAGTGCACCCATTTCCGCTCCGCGCCTAGACTTTCGGATACCGTACGTGTAAATGCAATAACGTCATGACGTGTTTCCTGTTCAATCTCATAGATGCGATCGATATCAAAAGATGCGTTCTGACGAAGCAATGCTGCTTCTTCTTTCGGGATGACTCCAAGCTCTGCCCACGCTTCACATGCACAAATTTCAACTTCCAGCCATGACTTGAATTTGTTCTCTTCCGTCCAGATGGCTCTCATTTCGGGTCTGCTATAACGTTCAATCATGAATTTATATTCCTCCAGAGATTAGTTTGTTCAATCCATTGCAATCCTTCTTCGACATCCTGACAGAGCAGATTGACATGCCCCATCTTTCTTCCTGTTTTCGCTTCAGTTTTACCATATATATGAAGCTTGGGAATAACCCCGAGTTCCATCGCTTCTGTGTCTGATTGACCCATCCGATCGATGACCCCTTCCAGGTGTTCGCCAAGCACATTGACCATAACCACAGGACTTAACAGTGTTATGTCTCCAAGCGGCAATCCACAAATGGCACGAATATGCTGTTCAAACTGTGAAGTCGCACAAGCCTCCATCGTATAATGCCCCGAATTATGTGGTCTTGGAGCTAGCTCATTCACATAAAGTCTTCCATCTGCTGCTACAAATAGTTCAACCGCGAGCAAACCAACTGCCTGCATCGATTCTGCTACGGCTGCCGCTAATCTCTGTGCCTCCAGCTGGATCTCCGTTGGTACCCTTGCTGGAACAATCGATGTATGCAGAATGTTGTCCACATGAATATTCTCGGCTACCGGGAAGGTCTTGATCTCCCCTTGCGTACTGCGCGCAACCACTACCGAAATCTCGCAGTCAAACTTAATGAACTGCTCCAGCACCAATTCCGCACCTGTGGATGCAAGCTCTTCGTAAGCTTCAACCGCTTGGCTAGCTTCGCGAATAACGCGCTGGCCTTTTCCATCATACCCACCGGTTACCGTCTTCAGCACACATGGCACACCTAGTTCTCGAACAGCCGCTTGCATTGTATCCAAGTTGGTAATTTCCCGATAAGGGGCAACGCGCACACCCGCCGCTTCAATGGCCCGCTTTTCACGCAAACGATGCTGCGTAGTATAAAGTAATGTACTTCCCTGAGGCACGTAGGATTCACGCTCCAGAAGAGCGGCAACTCCAGCATCCACATTTTCAAACTCGTACGTGATTACGTCGCATTGCTCCGCCAATTTCCTAGCAGCAGCTTCGTCGTCATAACCCGCTTCAATCTGACGGGCAACTTGTCCACAAGGTGCATCAGCTACAGGATCAAGGGTTACAAACCGATATCCCATCGCTGTTCCAGACAACGTTAACATACGTCCGAGCTGGCCACCTCCCAGAATACCAATCGTTGTCCGTCCAGGAAGCAGTACACGTTTGGCTTCGCTAGTCACCTCTGACTGCTTATTAGGCATCATCATAACTCATCACTGCTTTCTAACACTTCACGTTTAATTCGTTCTCTGCGAGCTTCCGCACGGTTCCGAACTTCCTCATCAAAAGCACCGATGAACTGAGCAGCGAGTAACCCTGCATTCGTCGCTCCTGCTTTACCAATGGCAACGGTAGCAACAGGTATTCCGCCAGGCATCTGAACAATGGACAAGAGGGAATCGAGACCATTTAATGCTTTGGACTGCACAGGCACGCCGATCACTGGCAACATCGTTTTGGCTGCAACCATGCCAGGTAAATGTGCCGCCCCGCCTGCACCCGCAATGATGACCTTGAATCCTCGATCAATGGCTTGCTCTGCATACTCAAACATCAAATCTGGTGTACGATGAGCGGATACCACTTTTTTCTCATAGCCGATTTCTAACTCATCAAGCACCTCACACGCATGCTTCATCGTTTCCCAATCTGACTTACTGCCCATAATTACAGCAACTTGCACTGACATGAATACATTCAACTCCCGTCTGAGCTTTTTGGATAATGTCACGTTCCAGCATTCCTTTTCGGTTCCACCCTCATGCTCATGGAACAAAAAAATCCGCTACCCGCGAAAACATACATTTTCTCCGGACACCGGACTCCAAGAAATACGTATCCCGCATTTGGGCATGCCAAAAGGGGCTTGCTGTCCGCACTTTAATTCCATGCGACTCTCAGCCGTATCTCCTCGTAGTCCGGAAATTTACGGTTCCCGGGTAGATACTTCCGGGCCTATTCCCGGCGTTATACGAGCAAATCTCTATATTGCAAAATGCTAGGTTCAGTCTTTTGCAAACTTCGTTTATAATCTAATAAAATATTCAACAGCATTCGTTCCTACTCGACCTTATTCTCACCTGATCGACACATCTAACATTTTAACAATCCCCTACAGCGAATGTCAACTTAAAGGCGAACATTTAACATATTGACAAATATAATGTTCGGGAATTACCCATATCACGGTATTCTACTAACCATTTCATTCCATAAAAGAAAGCCGGCTCCTCTTCAATCTCTCGAAGACTACCGGCTTTTCCTTTGAAGTGCTGTACACTTCTACACTATTTAACGATAAGTACTGGAATCTGAGCATGCTGTACTACATTATGGCTGACACTGCCCAGAACAAACTCCCGAATTCCACCCAGCCCGCGGCTACCAATAATAATGATGTCCGAACCGTTCTCTTTTGCAAAATCAAGTAATACTTCAGCAGCAGCTCCTTGGATCAGATCTACATTAGCCGTTACTCCAGCAGCCTTGATTCGCTCTTTGGCTTCATCCGTTGTTTGTACTGCAAGATTGTAATAGTCATTGTTGAGAGAAGGTGGCAGTGGAGCCAATCCCTCGCCGATAAATACACGCGGGAAATCAAATGCATGAATAACATCCAGTACTGCATCTGGTGAAACTTTGGCGAATTCAATCGCGCGATCAAGTGCTTTATTTGAAGCTTTGGAGCCGTCATAAGCTACTAAGATTTTGGAAAATAACATGTGAATCCCGTCCCTTCCTTTATATGTAGAACATCCGAAGCAAGCCTCGGGGTAATATCCTAACGCACATTAAAACCTTGTACTTCATGTCATTCTTTAAACGTTCCAAAGCTAAGATGAACCATTCATAAGAATGAATTTACATATCAACTCCTGTGAGATGGATCGAACTTGTACACTACGATCTAAGAATAATTAGCTAGAATAAGTCTGATCCAGTGCAGTTCGTCTCCTACCATTACTGGAGAAAGTAACCATACATTACTGCATTCAGAAACAAAAGCAGAGGAATACCGATCGTGAAGCTCGGATGCTTCGTTTTGTGCCTTTTGCGATACATGGCGATCCAGACTCCAAGCGCACCACCAATGAATGCAAGCAAAAACAATGTACGTTCAGGTGTACGATCTCGACGTTGCTGTGCACGCCTTTTGTCATCGGACATCACCAGATATCCTACTACGTTAATAAATATAAACCACAAGATAAGTCCGGTTTGCATATATTAAGCAGTCCCCCTATCCCGGGACATCTCCCTGCCTCCATTATAATCCTAAGACTGGCACATGTTCAACGCGGGAAAGGGAACTGCATTATACTGCATTAAACTGTCTATCTAAGATTCCTGTTTGGGTATCCCGTTTAAACTTGGCACTCGTTTGGCTGCTTTCTCCGGACGAACAGCGATACTCTCTTCGCGGATACTGTCTTTATTTTGCTGATTATGACGTTTCTCTGGTTTGTTGTGCGGCATATGGGTATCACCTCCTTAGCTTACGTTGCCTGAAAAAGGAGGATCTTATACGAAGATGTGCCTACGCTTGGGAAGTGGTACGAATTCGTTTATCCTGTCTGCCCAAAAATTGTAAAGTGCCCCATGCAGATTAGCATCGTTCCTGAACGATAGGTGTTCTAGAATTGAAATATGCTTCTATCCCTTTAGTTCTCTTTCTTCTCCATAGCCGCCTTCAGCAAATCACCGAGATTGGAACCGATGGACTCCTGTTTCGCATATTGCTTCACCAGCTTTTGCTGTTCGCGTTTGTTCACATGTTTTTTATCCTTATCCAATGTCTCCGTGATTCCACAAGGCAGGCATTGCACGTATAATCCCGCTTTGCCTTCTTTGATCTCCATCTTTTTGTGACACTGTGCGCAGCGGCGGTTCGACAATCTCTTCTCTGCTGAGCGGCGATAACCACAGTCCTCTGTAGGACAAACTAGGAATTTTCCGCGCTTTCCTTTTTTCTCTAGCAATCGTGCGTTACAGTCAGGACAGTGACTATTGGATACATTATGAGGCTTGTATTCAGCTTTGCTGCCTTTGACCGTTGACACCAATTCTTTCGCCATCGAACGAATACTATCCAGGAAAGGACCTGGTTTACCTTGTCCGCGAGCAATCCGCTCGAGTTCTGCCTCCCAGCGCGCCGTTAGTTCGGGGGTGCGAAGCTGCGGAGCTGCAAGCTCAATTAACTGTTTTCCTTTACCTGTTGGGTGCATGCTGTTGCCTTGACGATCAATCGTATCGGAGTTCACCAGTTTTTCAATAAGATCTGCCCTTGTAGCTGGCGTGCCAAGTCCATGTTTCTCCATCTGAGACAGCAGAGCAGCTTCGGTGTACCGTTTAGGCGGCATCGTCCGTCCACTCTTAACATGACAACGCTGAACGGTTACAGACTGTCCTTGCTGCACATCTGGCAGAAGCACAGGCTCATGATTAGCATCATCTTCTGTACGGTCATCGTCATCATCGCTATAATCCCCACCATATACTTCACGCCATCCACTGTCTTTCACGGTTGTGCCTTTGGCATGGAATGAATCATTGCCGACCTGAACGGTGATCGCTACAGAATCGTACCTAGCTGCTGGATAGAACAAGCTGATAAAACGGCGAACAATGAGATCATACAGTTTACGTTCCTCCGGACTAAGTTGATTCAGTAGCACGGTCTGCTCCGTCGGAATGATGGCATGGTGGTCTGTTACTTTACTGTCGTCCACGATTCGTTTAGTGATATTCAGGTTTTTGCGCAGCAAAGGACGTGCGATAGAGGCATAAGGATCAATAGCTACACTCTCCAGCCGCTCTTTAAGCGTACCCACCATATCAGAGGTCAAATAACGGCTGTCTGTACGCGGATACGTAACAAGTTTGTGCTGTTCATACAAGCGCTGTAGAACATTTGATGTTTGTTTGGCAGAGAAACCGTACTTTCTGTTAGCATCTCGCTGTAGCTCTGTCAGATCGTATGCTAGTGGATGCGGCTCTACCTTCTCACTCTTCTTCACTTGAGAGATAGTACCTTTACGCCCCTCAATCCGTTGCTTCAGTTGGTGCATTTCCTGTGGGTCAAAGATCCGAGAATCCCCTCCACTTGCCCGCCAAACAGCCTGAAAACCACCCAGATCTGCTGTCAATGTCTCATATTCTTGTGAGCGGAATCCGTTAATTTCATTTTCTCTATCCATAATCATGCCTAAGGTTGGAGTCTGAACACGACCAGCTGACAACTGCGCATTAAAACGAACAGTCAGCGCACGCGTTACATTAAGTCCAATCATCCAGTCTGCTTCCGCACGGCAGCGTGCAGATTCATAGAGACGATCGAATTGACTGCCTGGCTTCAGTGATGCAAATCCATCCTTAATCGCCTTATCAGTCTGAGAAGAAATCCACAAGCGTTTGAACGGCTTCTTCCATTGCGCCATCTGCATAATCCACCGAGCGAGCAGTTCTCCCTCACGCGCTGCATCGGTAGCGATGACCAATTCTCCGACATCCTGACGTTTCATTAATTGCTGTACCGCTTTGTATTGATGATTCGTTTCCCGAAGCACTTTAAGCTTGGTACGCTCCGGCAGAATTGGTAGATCTTCAAGATTCCATGTTGCATATTTTTTGTCATAATCCTCTGGCTCTGCAAGACCTACAAGATGCCCAAGAGCCCAGGTTACGATGTATTTTGGTCCTTCAATATAACTTTTATGTTTATCACGCGCACCCATAACCCTTGCTATTTCGCGTGCGACAGACGGTTTTTCAGCGAGTACCAATGTCTTCACTTCATATCTCTTCCTTTCTGGTAAAACGTTAAGAGGTTGTTCAAACTGACCTTTTTGAACATGTACTTAAAGTTCTGCTGTTTCTATTTTTTCATTATATCATTTCACAGCGGTGGTATGCTTTGCCCTTCCTTTATCAACTTGCTTACTTCATTTAACTTCAATGTTAATCAATTGTGTAATATATATGTTATATATAGGCCGTGTTTAGTCGATTTATCAATTAAGATATGTTTTCAGAGCTGATGAAAATACGAGAAATCATAAGAAATACTAATGATAATTCACTATGTAAGCGTTTTTTCGGATAAATATTAGAATTGTAAGATTACCTAACATGCATATAGAATGTGCAAAAGCATATGTTCACAGATTACTTACACACATCATCTGAGAGACAGGAAGGGAGCGTGGATACATGACTAATCATGGATCTGTATTTAGAAAAAGTGGGGCATTGTTAATGGCGAGTGCTGTCATCGCTGCAACTTGGGGAGGAACTACCGTACCTTCAGCATTTGCCGCAGCAGCTACTCCAGCTAGTAAAACTTCTACTGCAACGATAACCCTGGCCAAAACACCAGCTAGTGCTGCAACATTCCTAGGAGCCATGGAAGAAGCGGCTACGCTTGCAGGCGTGCCTTTTACTATGGACAAGCTCTCCGGCACTACCATTAAGCGTAAGGATGTTGCCGTAGCCTTGCAACAATGGCTTAAACTTGACCCTGCCACAATCTCCTTCAAGGACGTACCCGAACAGGCTGATTATGCTGATGCTGTAGCCTCTTTAAACGCTGCTGGGCTGATGAAAGGGTATACTGATACTCTCTTCCTACCTAACGCTATTCTTACTGAGAACGATGTCGCTGTATTAAAAGACCGTGTATATAACTACATAAAACCATTCGTTCTGGAGGAAGCCACGATCATGGATCTCCAGACGGCAATGACGCAAGGGAAACTGACATCCAAAGAGCTCGTACAACAATACCTGGATCGTATCGAAAAATACGATGATCAGGGAGTCAGCATTAACGCTGTTCTCACAATAAACCCAGATGCACTGCAAATCGCAGAGCAATTAGACGCAGAGCGGGCTGCTCAGGGTGCTCGTGGTCCGCTGCATGGCATTCCAGTTCTTGTGAAGGACAACTTTGATACCAATGATATGCCAACCACTGCCGGCTGTATCTGTCTGAAAGACTCTATCCCAGCTCACGATGCTGAACAAGTGAAGAAACTTAAGGCAGCAGGCGCTATTATATTAGGCAAAACGAACCTGCACGAGTTCGCATTTGGCATCACGACATCTAGCTCACTAGGAGGTCAAACACTTAACCCCTATGCACTGGATCACTATCCAGGTGGCTCTAGCGGCGGAACAGGAGCTGCTATTGCCTCAAACTTCGCTGCTGCCGGCTTGGGTACAGATACAGGTGGCTCAATCCGTATTCCTTCCAGCTTCAATAGTCTCGTAGGCATTCGTCCAACGATTGGACTTTCCAGTCGTGAAGGTATCATTCCACTGGCGTTGACGCAGGATGTTGGCGGCCCTATGGCTCGCACAGTTAGTGATGCTGCAATTATGCTCGATGCTACTGTAGGCTATGACAAAAGGGATGTGTCTACTGCTTACGCTGTAGGCAAAATCCCTTCCAGTTACACAGACTTCCTGGATGTTAACGGACTTAAAGGTGCACGTATTGGTGTTGCTCCAGAACTGATTCCAAGCACCAAAGCAGAAGAAAAGGCTGTCGCTGACGTCATCCATAATGCAGTGGAGGAACTTAAATCACTCGGTGCTACCGCAGTTCCAATCTCCATTCCGAATCTGACGGAGATCAATAAATACCCTAGCCTCAGTGGATACGAATTCAAATTCCAGTTAAATGATTACCTTGATTCATTAGGCGAAGAGGCTCCTTACCATAGTCTGTCTGAGATCATCGCTTCTGGAGAATTCGACAAAGCGCAGGAGCAATCCATGAAAGCTCGAGATGCACGTGAAACGTTAGATACGACAGAATATAAGGACATCGTTCTGAAACGTACTCAAGTTACACGTGAGTCACTGTTGAAAGTCATGGCAGATCATAATTTGGATGCCATTATCTATCCTACATCCACACAGGCTGCTGCCCTTATTGGTGAAGGACAAACTTCCGGTGGTAACAACCGACTCAGTCCATTCTCTGGTTTCCCAGCAATCACAGTTCCAGCAGGCTTCACAACTGACGGCTTACCAGTAGGGATCGAGTTTCTGGGGCGTGCATTCGACGAAGGTACACTGATCAAGCTAGCATATAGCTACGAGCAAGGTACTCATCACCGTCAAGCGCCTGAGCTGACACCTTAATTATTTTACCGACTTAGTCTGTAGCTACTCTGCTATCATTATATTCAGCCATATGTAGATGATCCGTTTTATCATGTAAAAGGTTCACATCCTAAACTTACGGCTCATGGTAAAGTAAAAATAATAATGAAAACATGCGATTAATCCATTACCCTATATGTCTGATCATCAACTCATTTTTCAAATTAGGGTTAAATGATATCACGGAAAAAGTATAACCGAAAAATAGAAGCTGGGGTACTGCTCTACATTGAGCGATACCCCAGCTTCTTCGTTATAATGTAATGACTGTTGCTTGAAACTAGTCTCTGTCTGGCACGCTCCATTTCAGGACGAGACCCGAGTAAGTTAAGCCACCTCCGAATCCAAACAACGCCACTCGTTGACCATGCTTCAGCTTTCCTTCATCCACTGCAAGCTGCAATGCAAGTGGGATGGACGCAGCAGACGTATTCCCCCGGTATTCCATACTGGTTAACGTTCGTTCCAAAGGAATCGGGCCACGCTCGCAGACTGCCTCGATCATTCTCATATTGGCGCTGTGCGGTACAAACCAGTCAATTTGCTCAGGCTCTAATTCTGCCTTCGTGATGAGATGGCTTAATTGTTCAGGAATCATGCGTACAGCCCATTTGTAGATTTCCCTACCATTTTGAACAAGGCTCCCCTCTACCTTCAAAGGTAAACCATTCATCTCGGACGACAAGCCACTCTTATATAAATGAACCCCACCTTCTCCGTGCGTTCCGGAGATTGCTGCTATAAAGTCACCTTCCTCAGCAGATCGCTCCACTAGAAAAGCACCAGCTCCATCCCCAAATAGCACACAGGTTGTGCGGTCGGTATAATCCGTAATTTTAGATAAAGTCTCTGCCCCAATCACGAGCACCTTGCGATACATTCCACTTGTTACTAAGCTATCTGCCATTTGCATACCATACGTAAATCCTGCACAAGCAGCATTTAGATCAAGTACTCCTGTATGCGGAATACCAAGATTGGCCTGTACTCTGGAAGCTGAACTTGGAAAGGCATATTCAGGTGTACTGGTTGCAAATAGAATCATATCAACATCGTTTACGTTAACCTGGTAACGACCGATCATATCTTCCACAGCCTTTGTAGCCAAATCAGAAACAAATTGGTTTTCATCCGCGATTCGGCGTTCTCTCATGCCAGTACGCTGTACAATCCATTCATCGCTCGTATCAACCATTTTCTCCAGATCAGCATTACTTAGGATGCGCTCTGGCACATATGTTCCGAATGCGGTGATTATCGCTTTTGATTGATTCATACTAGCACCTCCGTTAGTGTTTTCATTATTATAGCACCTACTATTAGTATCTGGTACTAATAAATAATATATTGCAGTGGT
Source organism: Paenibacillus sp. Root52 (assembly GCF_001426865.1). Taxonomy (GTDB): domain Bacteria; phylum Bacillota; class Bacilli; order Paenibacillales; family Paenibacillaceae; genus Paenibacillus. The sequence continues at coordinate 189,466 of NZ_LMFO01000002.1, forward strand.
CATTCCAAAATGGAATAGAACAAGAGCTATTCATCTTAAATGAGAACGATCGTTATTGATCTATAATCCAACCATTTTGTTAATATATCTCAAAGAGCCCTTAAGCATTCATAACCCGTTTCGACATAGTTTGAATTGAATCTTATGTTTATAGGTACATGCACGATCTTCTAATCCGACATGAGGTTCACTACATAAATACAAAAAACAGCCTAATCTGAGATTAGGCTGTTCTAGAACATAAATAAAAACCACCACCGAATAACATCGGCAGTGGTTCTTTGCTTGGCGGCGTCCTACTCTCCCAGGACCCTGCGGTCCAAGTACCATCGGCGCTAGAG
>NZ_LMFO01000003.1 GCF_001426865.1 Paenibacillus sp. Root52
GTTCCACACGTACCCATCCCGAACACGACCGTTAAGCCCTCTAGCGCCGATGGTACTTGGACCGCAGGGTCCTGGGAGAGTAGGACGCCGCCAAGCAAATTTTTCTTACATAGATACAAGTTTTGCTTGTGGACATTGTATGATTAATTACACTTGCTTTTGCAAATGTATATTATTCCCTGATAGCTCAGTTGGTAGAGCACTCGACTGTTAATCGAGTTGTCACAGGTTCGAGCCCTGTTCGGGGAGCCAGTAAGGCCCGTTGGTCAAGGGGTTAAGACACCTCCCTTTCACGGAGGTAACAGGGGTTCGAATCCCCTACGGGTCATAGTAATACCTAATGTTTCAACAAGGGATGAGAATCCCGATATGGAGGCTTAGCTCAGCTGGGAGAGCATCTGCCTTACAAGCAGAGGGTCGGGGGTTCGATCCCCTCAGCCTCCACCATATACGCCGGTGTAGCTCAACTNGGAGGCTTAGCTCAGCTGGGAGAGCATCTGCCTTACAAGCAGAGGGTCGGGGGTTCGATCCCCTCAGCCTCCACCATATACGCCGGTGTAGCTCAACTGGTAGAGCAACTGACTTGTAATCAGTAGGTTGGGGGTTCAAGTCCTCTCGCCGGCACCATTAATGCCTGGAACCGTGGTGTAGTTGGCCTAACATGCCTGCCTGTCACGCAGGAGATCGCGGGTTCGAATCCCGTCGGTTCCGCCATTAATCCNCACCATTAATGCCTGGAACCGTGGTGTAGTTGGCCTAACATGCCTGCCTGTCACGCAGGAGATCGCGGGTTCGAATCCCGTCGGTTCCGCCATTAATCCTAAAACAAAATAAGGCTCGGTAGCTCAGTCGGTAGAGCAGAGGACTGAAAATCCTCGTGTCGGCGGTTCGATTCCGTCCCGAGCCACCATGTAATCCTGGAGGATTAGCGAAGTGGCCAAACGCATCAGACTGTAAATCTGCTCCCGTACGGGTTCGGTGGTTCGAATCCATCATCCTCCACCAGTTTTCTCATGAGTCATTAGCTCAGTTGGTAGAGCACCTGACTTTTAATCAGGGTGTCGAAGGTTCGAGCCCTTCATGACTCACCATTATATGCGCGTGTGGCGGAATTGGCAGACGCACTAGACTTAGGATCTAGCGTCTTTGACGTGGGGGTTCAAGTCCCTCCACGCGCATCCTTTATTTGCGGAAGTGGCTCAGCGGTAGAGCATCGCCTTGCCAAGGCGAGGGTCGCGGGTTCGATTCCCGTCTTCCGCTCCAATTTGCGCCCTTAGCTCAGCTGGATAGAGCGTTTGACTACGAATCAAAAGGCCGGGAGTTCGAATCTCTCAGGGCGCGCCATTATTTTTTTCTATATCGGGATGTAGCTCAGCTTGGTAGAGCACCTGGTTTGGGACCAGGGGGTCGCATGTTCAAATCGTGTCATCCCGATTTATCGTATGCGGGTGTAGTTCAATGGTAGAACTTTAGCCTTCCAAGCTAATAGCGTGGGTTCGATTCCCATCACCCGCTTAAATATTAAAGAAAAGTCCTGCATCTGCAGGGCTTTTTTGGTTCTAGCTTTTAATTTTTTATTGAGTATTGTAAAGGCTCTGAAGTTTTTGGTTTTAGAACTTTGAACCTTATGTTTTGCTTTTAGAGCTTTGGGTTTTATGTATATCCTCCTCTTTGAATGCAAGCATAGTTATAACAGACAGAAGCCCTCTCTTATAAAAGAAAGGGCTTCTGTTACATTCATCTCATTTAAGTGGATGCAGCAGTCATAACACTTCGAGCATACGCTCATGAAGATGAATGGCCTAGACAATGTATAGCGTTACCACGGTATTGAGCCGTTTATTTTAACGGTGGTCGTGGTCAGTTGCTCTTTTACGCATGCCTGCCAACCCTAGAAGTCCAAGCAGACCAAGCCAGCCCCAGTCCATCCCGTTATCACGGTCTGTTGCGGCATTTGTACGAATGCTGTTGGTACGATAATCACCATTGCCAACGTTGTTAGCATTAGGATTTGTGTAATTGTTGTTTCTGTAGTTGCTGTTCTCATACTCTGTAGTCTGCTTCGTGCTGTGGTTCATGTTGTTTGTTGCTGTATGTGCAGAGGCAGATCCCGCAAGTGACACCGCTAGAGCAACAGAAGCAACGATTGTGCATACCTTTTTCATGATAATGAATCCTCCCTTCAGTTATGTGCTGCGAGTTTAATATCCCCAAAGGAAGCCCTGTATTATGTAGTATTTTCACACGTTAATAAAAACCATTTTTTGTGGAGAATTTGGTTATGTTAAGATAGTGCTGTTTTGGATCATGTATTTGTTCGATTAGGTAGCTGTTTTCTTTTCAAATCAGAGCTTGTAGTGCTTCCATGGCGTAACACACAGAAAAGAAAGTTAAAAAAAATCTAGAATTTATTGCGTCACTGTGATAAAGTATACAAAAGCTTGCTTTGCCGGTCATGTTTCTTTGTGCAGCATCTTGCTTATACAATACAATAGTAAGTGTTTTGATACTCTTCGTTTGAACCCATATTCACATCACCTAGACTGTATATTTATGAATTTTAAAGTATAGGTATAAGTTTTGATTGGAATGAATAGTACGTGAAAAAGGTATCATGCAACAGCTATTGTCCATTAATTGAAGCAGAACAAGGAAATGCATAATAAAGCGCGTTTTTATGATCAAAATCGGGGTTAATCCCCATTTTTACTAGTAGAAAAATGAAGATTTTCGTACCATTTTATTGTATGATGTTATGAAGGTGTCAAATTTTCGTGTACGAATGCGAACGATCAGATGGGAGGATAAGCATGACTGAAACTATGGTAACCGCCAGCAAAAGCCAATCGAACAATCTGCTTCGGAGAGACGTGCGGTTCCTGGGTAACATACTCGGAGAAGTTCTAGTCCACCAAGGGGGCACAGAGCTTCTAGATATCGTTGAGAAGATTCGGGAAACGAGCAAATCGTTACGTGCAGAATTTTTGCCTGAACTGTATACAGAGTTCAAAACGATGATCCAGGAATTAGACTCGGAGAATCGCCACCAGGTTATTCGAGCTTTTGCAATTTATTTTCAATTAGTTAACATTGCTGAACAAAACCATCGGATCCGGCGTAAAAGGGATTATGAACGCTCTGCGGGAGATACTGTACAGCCAGGATCTATCGAGAAAGCCGTACAGGATCTGAAAGAACGTGGGTTGTCTCATAAGGAAGTTGAAGAGATTCTAGATGAATTGTCATTGGAACTGGTTATGACTGCTCATCCAACCGAGGCAATGCGCCGAGTGATTCTGGACATCCACAAACGGATATCAGAAGATGTCATGCTTCTTGATAATCCTACGCTAACGTTGCGTGAACGTGAGCAGTTGCGGGAGAAGTTGTTGAATGAGGTCATTACCCTCTGGCAAACAGACGAACTCCGTGACCGCAAACCGACTGTACTGGATGAAGTACGGAACGGGATGTATTACTTTCATGAAACGTTGTTCCACGTACTTCCGGACGTATATCAGGAGCTTGAACGCTGCCTGAATAAATTTTACCCTGACCATGACTGGCATGTGCCGACGTATTTGCGCTTCGGTTCCTGGATTGGTGGAGACCGGGACGGAAATCCTTCGGTAACTTCAGAGGTAACATGGCAAACGCTTCTGATGCAGCGCAAGCTCGCATTGCGTGAGTATCAGCGGATTATGATTGAATTGATGGGACATCTTAGCTTCAGCACTAATATTATTCATGTTTCCGATGAGCTGGTGCAGTCGATCGAGCAAGATCGCAACTGTGTCACATTGAAGAAAGTGGATATCTGGCGCAATGAGAAAGAGCCTTATCGTATCAAACTTGCCTATATGATTGCTAAATTAAATAATGTGCTTGATGAAAATAAAGAAGGTCAGCCAGACCGCTATAGTGGCGCTCAGGATCTGATTGATGATCTAATGATTATTGATCGCAGCTTGCGTCATCACTTCGCAGATTATGTGGCAGACACAACCATTCGCAAAATGATTCGCCAAGTTGAGTTGTTCGGTTTCCACACGGCTGCACTTGATGTACGTCAACATAGTAAAGAGCATGAAAATGCAATGTCAGAAATTCTGGCTAAAATGAACATTGTAGAAGATTATGCTCGCCTCACAGAGGATGGGAAAATCGATTTGCTTGCTCGATTGCTGGAAGATCCACGGCCACTGACTTCCCCTTATCACCAATACAGTGAGGGAACGAAGGAATGTCTGGATGTCTTCCGTACAATTAAACGGGCTCAAAACGAATACGGTGCAAACTGTATCACAAGTTACCTCATCAGTATGACGCAAGGTGCAAGTGATCTTCTCGAGGTAATGGTATTCGCAAAAGAAGTAGGCTTGTTCCGTAAAGGACCAAATGGAGAAGTTGAATCTACGCTTCAGGCAGTTCCTTTGTTTGAAACGATTGATGACCTTCACGCTGCTTCCGAGATCATGCAGAAGTTGTTCAACCTTCCGGTATACCGCGCAAGCGTAAGTGCCCGAAATGAACTGCATGAGATTATGCTTGGATACTCAGACAGTAATAAGGATGGCGGAGTAGTTACCGCGAACTGGGAGTTGCGTGTTGCAATGAACGCGATTACGGCAGTGGGTAACGAACATGGCGTCAAACTAAAATTCTTCCACGGACGTGGAGGTGCTCTAGGACGTGGAGGTATGCCACTCAACCGTAGTATCTTGGCTCAACCACCACACACCATTGGGGGCGGCATTAAGATTACGGAGCAGGGCGAGGTTATCTCGTCACGTTACTCTCTCCAAGGGATTGCATACCGCAGTTTAGAGCAGGCGACTTCGGCACTGATTACGGCTGCACTCAACGGTTTGGAGCCACAAGAGTCGGTATCTGAACAGCAGTGGGATAACATCATTAGAGAGATCTCTGAAGTATCACTGACGAAATATCAAGATCTTATTTTCCGTGATCCAGATTTCTTCAACTTCTTCAAGGAATCAACACCGCTGCCTGAGGTGGGTGAGCTTAACATTGGTTCTCGTCCATCCAAACGGAAAAATAGCGATAAATTTGAGGATCTTAGAGCAATCCCTTGGGTATTCGCTTGGACTCAAAGTCGTTACTTACTCCCGGCATGGTATGCGGCAGGAACGGGACTACAAAGTTTCTATCAGGATAAAGAGGAAAACCTTGCTGTTCTGAAAGAAATGTATGCAAACTTCCCATTCTTCCGTACATTGATTGATACGGTTCAAATGGCCGTTGCCAAAGCAGACCTTGTTATTGCCAAGGAATACTCTGCGATGACATCCAACAAAGAAGCACGGGATCGCATCTATGGCCAGATCGAAACAGAGTTTAAGCTGACGAAAGAGCTTATCTTGAAGATTACGGGTGAGACTGAGATTCTGAATGACGTACCAGTTATCCAGGAATCCATTAGGCTGCGTAACCCATATGTGGATCCATTGTCCTATATGCAAGTACAGCTTCTAAGTGAACTGAGAGATATGCGTGAACGTGGCGAAGATGACACAGAGCTACTTCGTGAAGTGTTGCTTACCATCAATGGTATTGCTGCAGGTCTCCGGAACACAGGCTGATATAACAAGTTAGAGGATCATTTTGGAATGAGCTATTCATTCGAAAACGCATATGTTTGTAGAGTAAAATAAAGCATTCTCTCTTCAGTTTCAGCGAGAGATAAGACGGGACTCCAAATGGAGTTCCCGTTTTTACTGTTTTTGGCCGTTATTTTGTAGCACAGTCTTGATTTTTGACCAAAGTTGATTTACGATTTGATTGGTGAATCACAAGTGTGGACGGGTATCAGAAGGCGGAAGACCCATCAGCATGTCTGGGGGAATTAGAGGTGGACAATTTAGAGAACAGGCTACTAAAGCTGGTGCTTAAGGGTGATCAGCGAGCCTTTGCAGAGATCGTTGAATTATATAAGGACAAACTGTTTCATTTGGCATACCGGATGCTGAACAACCGTCATGAGGCTGAAGACGTTGTACAGGAGACGTTTTTGCGTGTGTTTCGAAATATGGAGAAATATGATCCGAATCAGAAGTTTTCCACCTGGATCTACCGGATCGCGACGAACTTGTGTATCGACCGGCTGCGCAGGAAGAAGCCTTCTTACTCTTTGGATGCGGAGTTGAATGATCAGGAAGGATCTGACGGTTATGCGATGCTCCCAAGTGATGATCGTACTCCTGAGAGCGAAGCGCTATTGTCAGAAACGCAAACACTCATTCGTGAGGCCATTGACAGTTTACCCGCCAAATATAAATCAGTGATGATTTTAAGATATTTACAGGACTTGTCGTTACAGGAAATCAGTGATGTCACGGGCATGCCCGTAACAACGATCAAAACACGTGTACACCGTGGTCGTGATTTTTTACGCAAAAAATTAGAATATAAGCTGTAATTGCTCATTTCAAATTTTGGGCGAAATTATTTGAAACATATCCGAAACGGATGCGTATGTAATGTATGCAAGTCTTATGTATGCTTTTTACAGATACAAGGACTAAGTGATTGAAGAAAGGATTGGCTCTCATATGGATTGCAACTCGGCCGTCTCTTTAATGCATGAATGTTTGGATGAGTCGTTGTCCCCGGCACAGAAGATTGAACTGAAAGGTCATCTTGTAACGTGTCCGGAGTGTCGCATGCGCTTTAAAGAGTTAGAACAGACGGAAATGCTCCTTTTTGCCATGAAACATTATTCACCGTCTGCCTCGGATGAGCTGACCAATCGAATTATGAACGCTCTGCCCCAGCCCAAGAAACAGCAGTTTTGGCTCAAATGGGTCAAAGGACATCCCGCGCTGACGGCGGCAGCCTTCTTTTTGGTCGTGATGCTCTTTAGTGCTTGGAGTTTCTGGGATCAGAATAACGAAATGGTCGTTAAAGGGAATAATCTGGATCAGATCGTCATTGAAGGAAACACGGTTATTATTCCGGCAGGCAAGTCAATTGCGGGCGATCTTACTATAGAGAATGGAACCGCCCAGGTATACGGTGACGTAGACGGCAATTTGACGATCATCGACGGACAATTGTTTCAGGCATCAACAGCGCATATCTCTGGTCAGGTAAAAAGTATCGATCAGGCGCTAGATTGGTTCTGGTACAAAATAACCAATATGGTGAACGAAGTAGCTTACCGCTAGAACACGGTGAATTCTTCAATGGTAAATACCAAGCAGGGTACCTCAAGATTGCATGGGGTACTCTTTTTTTATATGGATGAGCTGTATTGGTTGAATTTGCATGGTTTATGTAAAGTTTGTGACCCCGTAACTTGCAACCTGAACGTGAACGTTATAACCTAGATACTAAAGAGAACATACTACTACATATAGATAAGCACTTGCATAAATCCTAAGAACGCCTCTCCATTAGCCAGAGCTAGATCTGGTGTGTGTATTCAACTAAGCGTTAGTGGAATTAGGGCACTTCTTACAAGTCACTTCAATACTTGGAGCGAACGGATGGAATATTGCAAAGTGCAGAGATAAAGGATTACTTAAAATCCTAATGGGTTAATATGAGATCAGGGTTTTACTCATCAATGGGGATAGCGGGGGCTGGCTTATGAATTATTTTGCTGACTTAACGTGGAAAGAGTCCATTAAGGACGTTATCGATATATTGATTGTTACCTATATTATGTACAAACTGATTCTGCTTGTACGGGGTACGCGTGCGGTTCAGCTTCTCAAAGGGATTCTATTCCTTGTGCTGATCTGGGCTCTAAGCACGTGGCTGAACCTGTATACACTCAAGTGGTTGATGAACCAGATGTTTACGTTTGGTGTCGTTGCGGTGTTTATTATCTTCCAACCGGAGCTTCGTCGTGGTCTGGAGCAATTGGGACGAGGTAAGCTATTTGGACGTTCAGCGGCAGCGAGTGATGAAGAATTAACCGTGTTAATCGGTGAGATTATTAAGTCTGTGAATTATTTGTCACGACGTAAAATTGGTGCACTCGTTGTATTTGAACGGGAAACCGGTCTCAATGATTACACCGAATCAGGCATACAGATGCAATCTCTCGTCAGCTCGGAGCTGATGATTAATATTTTCATTCCAAATACACCATTACATGATGGTGCGGTCATTATTCAGGGTAAACAGATTTCGGCGGCAGCCTGTTATTTGCCTTTATCCGAGAATCCTTTTATCAGCAAAGAACTGGGTACACGTCACCGTGCAGCGATCGGTATTACCGAGGTTGCAGATGCCGTATGTTTGGTTGTTTCTGAGGAGACAGGCCAAGTATCGCTGGCAATGAATGGACAAGTGGTGCGTGACATCAAGGAAGAATCACTCATTGCGAAACTGTATGAGGAGCTGCGCCCTACATCCAATCTGAACAAAAAGAATGGTTGGACTACCTTCTGGAAACGGAAGGGGGGACGTAACAATGGATAAATGGTTCAATAACAATAACTTTGCGAAAATTCTTGCCCTAGCGGTCAGTTTGCTGCTCTGGTTCATGATTCATCTCGACGAGGTTCCAACTACGCCCACCATTGCAACCGGGTCAACAAGTCGTATTGTGGAGCGTACGGTGCCTGTCCAGCCTTATGGACTAGACAGCAATTCGTATGTACTTACATCCTTAAGTACGGATGAGGTTCGTTTAGAGATCAAAGGACAGCGTTCTATGTTAACCTCTATTTTTACGAATGATGATTACAAAGTGCTTGTGGATCTCAGCGAGGTGAAGGATGGCTCGAATACGTTGCCACTTGTACCCGATCTGCCATCAGGCGTTGAGGTCGTCAGCATGGAGCCTTCCATGGTCACGGTAAACGTGGAAAAACTGGGCACCAAATCCTTCAATGTGAATATTGTACCCGAAGGAGAACCATCCGCTGGATACAGTGCTGGAACGCCTGTGGTTGAACCTTCAGGCGCAGTTAAGGTAACTCTCCCCGAAGGACAATTGGAGGCTGTAGCGAAGGTTCAGGGCAGTGTGAGCGTGAAGGATGCGAAGGATGATATAACGCAGAAAAAAGTGAAGCTTCAAGCATATGATGCAGAAGGCAAGGTAATCGATAATGCAGTTATCTCACCGGAAACGGTGGAAGTGCGAGTTCCGGTTAATCAGCCCTATACATCTATACCCTTGAGGATCAAATATTCGGGACAGCTCCCGGAAGGATTGGTACTGTCTAAGGTAGAACCTAACGTGAAAGAAGTCTCGGTTTATGGAACAGAGGAGGCGCTTGCGGGTATCCGGTCCTACGACCAACTAACCTTAGATCTTACTCAGTTTGAACAAGCCGGGGAATCGACAGTTAACCTGGACTTGACGCCGCCTCCCGGTTTTGAGAAAATCGAGCCTAGTTCGATTCAGCTTAAGGTAACTGTAGCGCCATACGATGAAAAAGAAGAGACGACCAAAGTCTTTCCGAACGTACCGATAACCCTCACGGGGATCGGAAACGGATTGGAAAGTGAATTGGTTACACCCAAGAGTGGTGGGCTCAACATCACACTCAAGGGTTCTTCAAGTATGCTCGAAGGTTTGAGCATCGATGATATCAAGCTGTCCGCAGATCTTCATGGTTTAGCAGTGGGTAATCACGAGGTACAGGTGACTGCTGATCTGCCACGATTCGCCGAACTTGATGAAACATCCAATGATTTGAGTGCCACGGTCAAAATTACTGAAAAAGCGGATGAAACTACGGTTACTCCTGGCGAAGATGCCGCGGATGAAGATACGGTGGGACCGGAGCCTTCACCTGTAGAAGTGGAGAATGGTGATACGGAGCCTGCTCCTGAAGAGGAAGAGACCGAATCGAATACGGAAACACAGGAGCAGACTCCACAAGGCAACGTACCGAATCGGGGAAATACGAATAGCAATAGTAACGCAAACAGTAGTGGATCGAATCCATAGGGATTCGAATCGTCAATTTGAATATTAGTCGTGTTCAAAAAGGCCGGTTTTCAGTACCGAGAAGATGGGATGAAGATAGAAATGGAGTAGCGGAGCGTAGATTAAGCTACGTGAGCAACTACATTGTTTCCGAAGGAAACAAACTTCGTAAGCCTCCACTTATTTCGGATGAATTCCATATTCGACGCTGAGGTGCCGAGGCATCCTTCGTAATCAAAAGCGGACTTTTTGAACAACCTCTATTACATTTTATGCTCTTATATGATGCGAATAAAAGGAGTTAGATCATGGGGAAATATTTTGGTACAGACGGTGTAAGAGGGGTTGCTAATAAAGAACTAACAGCAGAACTTGCGTATAGCATTGGACGTTGTGGGGGTTACGTACTTGCAGGTGGCGTGGAAAGACCGAAAGTAGTCATTGGTATGGATACTCGGATCTCGGGTCTCATGCTTGAATCTGCACTTGTGGCAGGTCTGTTGTCCATTGGTGCAGATGTCATCCGAATCGGTGTTGTATCCACTCCTGGTGTAGCATATCTTACACGTGTATTGAAAGCTGATGCGGGTGTTATGATCTCTGCTTCACACAATCCGGTTGAGGATAACGGGATTAAGTTCTTTGGTGGAGATGGTTTCAAACTGTCGGACGAGACAGAAAACCGGATCGAAGAGCTAATGGATGCGGAGACAGACCAATTGCCACGTCCTGTAGGTGGTGGTCTAGGTACGGTGACTGTTGATGAGCAGTCTAGATTCCGTTATTTGGATTTCTTGAAAACAACCGTTAATGAATCGTTCTCTGGACTCAAAGTTGTGCTCGACTGTGCGAACGGAGCTGCCTATGAACTGGCACCGAAATTGTTCAGTGAACTAGGTGCAGAAGTCATTGCAATTGGTGCTGAGCCTAACGGCCTGAATATTAATGAGCAATGTGGATCTACACATCCTGAGCAGTTGAAACAAGAGGTGCTGAAACATAAGGCAGACCTGGGTCTTGCTTTTGACGGAGACGCGGATCGACTGATTGCTATTGATGAGACAGGTGCAGAAGTCGATGGGGACTTCATCCTGTGTATCTGTGGGGATGCGATGAACCGTGCCGGCAAACTGAAGGATAGTACTGTTGTATCTACCGTAATGAGTAATATCGGGTTCTACAAAGCAACAGAGAAGCTGGCACTCAAAACAGCTAAGACGGCAGTAGGTGACCGATATGTCATGGAGGAGATGCGTCGTGGTGGGTATAACCTGGGCGGAGAGCAATCTGGTCATGTTATTTTCCTGGACTACAATACAACGGGTGACGGCATGCTGACTGCGATTCAACTCGTGGATACACTGAAGGCATCTGGCAAAAAACTGAGCGAACTGAAATCACTCATGACTCAGTACCCACAGGTATTGGTCAATGTGCGTGTTCAGGATAAGAGTAAATATGAAGGCAATACCGCAATTGGGGAAGCTATTGCCGTTGTTGAGAAACAGCTTGGTGATAACGGCCGCGTACTCGTACGTGCCTCAGGTACCGAGTCACTGATTCGAGTTATGGCGGAAGGGCCGGATAAGGTAGAACTGGAGCAATTTGTAGCTCAAATTGCTGATGTCGTACAGAAAGAATTAGTATAATTCATCGTGGAACGATGATTGAAGGGATTATTTGGATCAATTTATGGATCTGAGCGTATAGTCCCGAAGGATCGTCTCTGTCGTAATGAAATAGAGTAGTACATTCATAAACTCACATCCTGAACGGGTGAGACCATCGGTCTGTTTATACGGTCTAGGATGTGGGTAAATATGCTGAAATTGTCACAGGTACTTTGCTCCATTGCAAAATGAACCTGACGTGCATATAATGAGTGGAGTCGTCATTCAGACACAGAAAGTGAGGATCGTAAGGTATCAGTTACACAAGCGCCAGAGCTTGAAGTTGCGCGGGAAGCATCTTGCGTCACTATATCCAGGTTGAGCATAGGATATGGATGAGCAGGATCGACGGCAATCAAGCTGACGAGGTGGAGGTGTTCGGATTGTTCGGCGGGGACCTCCCGGTGATGCATCAGAGCCGTAAACCGGATTTTGCGGAAAATGGATGGGTGACTGTCCACACAACGCGTCGGTGGGTGCAGGATACAACTTAAAAATACAAATGAATGTGCACGAAGAGCACTACAGGTGCGCGCACGGGAAAATGATGTACATTCATGATTGCATTTATAACATTCATACCAGCTTATGATGACAGCGGAGCGGCAAGAGGCTGCTCTGATCATTGATAATTGAATAAGTAGCGAGTATTCATGAACCGTTAGGCAATCATTCATTTTTCCGCTATGCCGCGCCAACCAGTCTCTCTTCGTGACACAGTATTCATATACAAACGGAGGAACTTAAATTATGTGCGGTATTGTTGGATATATTGGTAATAAGAACACTCAATCGGTATTGGTCGAAGGTCTGAAGAAGCTCGAGTATCGTGGTTATGATTCTGCGGGTATTGCTGTATTTACACCAGAAGGTCTGCAAATCACCAAAGCGCTTGGACGTCTTGCGAACCTTGAAGCTAAACTGGAAGGTGCACCGCTGGTAGGTAATGCCGGAATCGGACACACACGTTGGGCAACTCATGGTAAACCTTCGGATGAAAACTCCCACCCACACACGGATGAGAGCCAGAAGTTCTCTGTAGTTCACAACGGTATTATTGAGAACTACTTGGATCTGAAGGATGAATTGATGGCAGAAGGCCACACATTCACTTCAGAAACGGATACGGAAGTTATCTCCCACTTGATTGCACGTGAGTACGATGGCGATATCGTTAAAGCAGTGCAAAAAGTAATTACGTTGATGCGTGGGGCATTCGCTCTGGGTGTACTGACTGAGTATGAGCCAGAGAAACTCGTAGCTGTGCGTCAAGCTAGCCCATTGATTATCGGTGTTGGTGAAGGTGAAAACTTTATCGGTTCTGATATCCCAGCGATTCTGGAGCATACACGTAACGTGTACATTCTGAACGATGGTGAGATGGCTGTATTGACACATGATGCTGTCGAATTGATGACGATTGAGGGCAATTTTATTTCTCGGGAAATGATTCATGTCGATTGGGATGCTGTAACCGCAGAAAAAGGCGGATTCGAGCACTTCATGCTTAAAGAAATTCATGAGCAACCAAAAGCATATCGCGATACAATGCTGGGTCGCATCGACAATGAAGGCAAAAAAGTTCAGTTGCCTGAGTTGAACATGACTGAAGAGCAAATTAAAAATATCCGTAACATTCAGATCATCGCTTGTGGTACTGCATACCATGCAGGTCTGGTTGGACGTACAATTATTGAGCAATTGGTACGTATTCCGGTAGAAACAGACGTTGCTTCGGAGTACCGTTATCGTTCACCAATCGTGAACAAAGATACCCTTGTAATCGTAGTAAGCCAATCTGGTGAAACTGCAGATACACTTGCTGCACTGCGTGAAGCACAGTCCAATGGCGCACACGTGTTGGCAGTAACAAACGTTGTGGGTAGCTCCATCGCTCGTGATGCAAATGATGTTATTGCAACGTTGGCAGGACCGGAGATCGCGGTTGCTTCCACGAAAGCATATACATCACAACTGATTGCGTTCAACTTGCTCGGTCTGTATTTGGCACAAGTACGTGGTACACAAACAGCAGAAGAAATCGAGCACATGCTTGCTGCAATGCAAGCTCTGCCTGAGCAAGTAGAATCCATGTTGGAGCAAGCTGATGCAATCAAAGGATATGCAGAGCAAATCTCCAAACATCAACATCTCTTCTTCATCGGCCGTGGTTTGGACTACGCTGTAGCACAAGAAGGTTCGTTGAAACTGAAAGAGATCTCCTACATCCACTCCGAAGCTTATGCTGCGGGTGAGTTGAAGCATGGTACACTCGCATTGATCGAGGACGGTATCCCTGTTATTGCTCTGGCAACACAGGAGAACGTACTTGAGAAAACGGTGAGCAACATTAAGGAAGTTAAAGCGCGTGGCGCAGATGTACTGGCAATTACGTATGAAGAGCATGTAGCAAGCTTGCTGAAATCCGTTGACCAAGCATTTGCTATTCCTAAGACGTTGCCATTGCTGAGCCCAGCTCTGTCCGTTGTAGCTCTACAATTGCTTGCATACTATGCATCTCTTGCACTGGGTCACGATGTGGATAAACCACGTAACCTGGCGAAGAGTGTAACAGTTGAGTAATTTGGTTCACGTTTAAAAGGACTATGAGACGGGCGACTAACGGTTGCTCAGTCCAATGTAGATAGATAACTAAAAACTCCTTACAACATTCGTTGTAAGGAGTTTTTTTAATGAAAAGAAGGGGGTGCCCCGGGTCATTGTATGACGTTTAAGGACACCCTTTTAACTATGAATTACATGATTTAGTGAATTAAATAAAATTAATAAATTATCCAATTATATGATAACTATGAAGTTCGTTTTGCAAGTGAATCAAGACTGTCTCTGAACAAGATTAACCATGTCTCAAGCCCAAGACGTAATCGTATCAACCGGGAGGCGGTAGGAAGGATATCCTGCTTTGGCTGCTTTACCGATGGAGATCAGCATGACAGGCTGGAATCTGGCCTTATCTAGGCCAAAGACCTCGGCGATTTGATCTTTATCGTAACCAGCCATAGGGTTAGTGTCGTAGCCATGAGCACGGGCAACAAGCATGAGCTACATAGAAATGAGTCCAGAGTCAATCAGATTGATATCACGCAGATCAGATGTGCTCAGGTTATCATAATACGGTTTCGCCTGCCCCATCTGCATCTCCTTAACCTCTTGCGGCATATAACCAAGCTCCACTGACTTATTGAAAATTTCTTCCATATATTTGATGTTGTGGGCATCATAGAATACGGCAATAAGAGCCGAAGAGGTTAGCGCCTGCGTCTGGTTAAACGAGGCTAGGGGTGCAATTTTCTGTTTCCCTTCAGCACTGTCAATAACGAGGAAACGCCATGGCTGCATGTTGATGGCAGATGGAGCACGGGAAGCCTTCGACAAGATTTCCGTCATTTCTTCGCGGGAAATTTTTACTTCGGGATCGTATTCTTTCACTGAACGACGTTCTAGAACGATCGAGTTAAAATCATTTGTTTTACTAAAGTGGTCAGTTGTATTCATGTAGGTTTCTCTCCTCTATAGGCATAATAGTGAGGTGTTAACTTTGTAATTCATCTCACTATGAGGAGTCTAAACTATGAAGTATACTTTATAGCAACAAATGAAATGAGGGTGACTTGAGTGAAAATTAACGAAGTATCTAAACGAATCAACCTTCCCATATCAACGCTCCGTTACTATGAGAAGGTTGGTATTATTACCGAAGAGTATGTGCTGAGAGACCAGAACAATTATCGCATATACACGCCGGGTATCATTCAGCACTTGGAAGTTGTTAAGCAATGCTTGGCGGTTGGGTTTACGATTCAGGATATAGAATCCATGATCTCGAAGAACGGTTTCTCCGAAAACGAACAAAGTGCTATCATTCAGGGGGAAATATCTGAAATCGAAGAGGCTCAGCTCAAGTTAGAACATGCGAAACAAAGTCTTAACGATATTCTTAGATTAAACATTACGTGTGAGGATGGCTTTGGGAAACACTAACGATAGGCATGTATGACTCATTGACTAAGTTCCGCAGAGACTTTCCAATCGGGCTCATCGGCTTGAACAAGCCATTTATCATTGACTTTCATCATCGTGAGCAACCCTTTGCTCGGAACCCGTTTAACCTCGTTCTCATCCTGGTCAAGCAGTACAAAGTCTAATGTATAATGCAGATCGTACGTGTTTTCAGTTGGCTGATTCAGTGGTTCGAATGCAAGATTTTCGGGCTTTAGGGATAATTGCTGCTTCTGTACAATAAGAAAGGGCAACGTTGTATAACGATTAAGCTCGGCTTTGGAATAATACTCGTCTGTAAGATATGGCTTCATTAATTTATTCCGTTCAAGGATCGACTCTTCTGAGAAAATATCCTCATGATATGAAACGGTATATTCCACGTTTTTGTATACTTCGCCGGCTTGGATTGCCTGGTTCACCTCTTTCGAATTGTCGCATCCCGTAACTACGGTAAGCAATACGATGAACATCGCCAATAAAGCCCCTTTTAATCGGAGTGTCATTATAATCTCCCCTCTCATGTATGTATAGTTTAATTTTACCATATTTGATACTTATATTATTGTTATTAATGAATTCACCATATGAAAACAATAAAAAATCCCCTACTTCCATAAAGGTAGCAGAGGGGGATTTTGAGATAAGTTACTTGATGGTTCACGCTATTCGCTACTCACATCAGCATCTGATGCATGTTCTAATATTTCTGTACTACTCTTTGGTTAATATTCTGCTATTTTGCTCTGTGAATTACGTCTGTTCCTTAGCTTAGCGATTACGGTTACCTGTATTTACGTTGCCACTTCCACCCTCAATACTGATAGACTTGCCTGAGGTATCGGTAATATTGTTCTTAATTTCATTCGAGCTAGAGTTGGTAAGACGGATACCGGTAATGGAGAAACCGGAATGGGTTGTCATCTCATTACCAATCACTTTGTTCTGGTTGGAGCCGTCTAGACGAATAACCGCATCTGGTTTAAGCGAAGTGTTGGTTTGGATAAATTCATTGTCTGTAAAGGTATTACCACTTGCTTGCACCAAGAGACCTTGGAGAGAGGCATTTTTGATCGTATTTCCGTAAACATGATTTCCGGTTGCTCCTGTCAGTACAAAGATACCCCGCGGATAGTTCTCGATCACATTGTTTGTAATGGTGTTGTTGGCACCGTCATTAGGGATACGAATACCAGCATAGCCGTCTGATTGGTGGGTACGGTTAATGATCTGATTGCCAGACACGGTGGTATTGGTTGCGCGAGATAAGTTAATTCCACTACCGCCGCCCGAATTCGTAATTTGATTGTTTATAATTTGAACGTTGCTAAACTCACCAGTCGGGAAGCTTTCGTGCCCTGTGGCAATGGCATGTCCATTGTTCCGGTCAAAGCGACTGTTGGTGATCTGGGAATCTTTCGTTCTACGTAGCAAGGCTCCAATGGTTGTATCTCGGATCTCGATCTGGTCAAGTGTGAGATGGGAGACAGGAATATCAATAATAATTCCACCTACCTGACTAGCACCGCGAGCTTCCCGATTTTCACGGTCGGCATCAATGGTCAAATTGGAGATGTTCACGTTGATACGATTGGTTTGATTACGGAGAATCGGATTACCGATGACATATTGGCTAGAAGAGCCTGTCTTTTTGAAAATGGTTTGTCCAATCCCATCACCGGTCAGACTAACTCCGGCATATAACCGAATAGACTCATCGACATAGTATGTACCTTTTGGAAAATAAACGGTTCCTTCCATTCCTCGATCATAGAAATACTTCAATGCATTTTGAATTTCCTTCGTTTGAGCATTTTTTGAATTGGCTTTGACCCCAAAATCGGTTGCCTTAATCACATTGTCTGCTGCTTGAACTACGCCCGTTCCGACTGTAGCCCCTTGAACAACAAAGGCAGTAGCGACAAGAAGCAGTAGGCTAAGACGAACCTTTTTCTTTAAACCTTTAAACATATACCTATTCCCCCTAACCAATAAGTGAGATTTATCACAAAAACCCCCTTTTTTTATTGTCGGTTTTTAACCTACATTATTTAAGAAGATGAGCGAATTAAAGTATTGGTACAAATCGAAATGCTATTGTATGATCAAGCCAATGATCTTTTATGTTCTATATCGATCTTCTGATTGTAAAAATATATTGTTATAAAATCAGGTGAATAAGTGATCCAAAAGTCCCGAATCCGGGTATCATTAATATAGTTATCTTAAATTAATATAGATACATATTATATGAAAAGTTATTTTAGCCTTTGCCTGTTATTGCAAGAGATTTCTATCATGGGATTAGAGTGGGGGATATGGCGTGTCTATAGTTGATGTGATGAAAAAAGATGTTGTGACGGATGAGTTGGTGATCAAAGCGATGGAGAAGAGTTTGGCGATTATTCGATTCGATATGAAACGCAAGGTTACGTATGTGAATGATGTATTTGCCACAACGATGGGCTATCAAAAAGAAGAGATGTACGGCATGCAACATGAACAACTTTGCTTTGGAAGCTTTGTGAACAGTGTCGAATACGAAGCCTTCTGGAGTAGTATTTTCAGTGGAGTGAGCTTTCAGGATAAGGTAGAACGTAAGGATGCAAATGGCAACTCCGTGTGGCTTGAGGCTACGTATATGCCTGTTTATGATGAGAATAATCAGAAAATACTCGGTGTATCCAAAATAGCGACCAACATCACTAATCGCCAGAACAATATATCAACAGTAGTTCATGAATTGAAAACGATGTCACATGAGCTGAGCGAGCAGGCAGATGGGGGCATCGGACGTAGTCAGGAATTAATGTCCAGTATTTCATATATTTCGGAGGTATCCGCTCATAACCGCATGACATTGAGTCATTTGCAGGAACAGGCAGGATCGATTCAAGGGGTGGTACAGACCATCCGTGAAATTGCATCACAGACACAGTTACTCGCCTTGAATGCAGCGATCGAGGCTGCACACGCGGGAGAGTATGGTAGAGGGTTCGATATTGTTGCCAAAGAAGTGAAGAAGCTATCGGGGATTGTAGAGAACTCAATTAATGAAATTCGTGATAGCGTTACTGGAATTACCAAAGAAATCGGAAATATTGCGGGCGGAACGCAGAAGGTTGAAGATTATGTGGAGCAGAGTAAAGAGCGGATTGAGATCGCTTTGAATGATTTCACGTCGATTGCTGCATCTGCTCAATTACTCGATGCCAAGGCGCAGCAAGTAACCAAAATCGTGTGATGAATCGCAAAGAAGTTTTCGATTGCAGATTCAATCATGCTATAACTGGCATGCGATTGAGTTACATAGGTTGATTTCATAAATATATATGACTTGAATAATGGATGCGGTTCCTTGAGGGGAGCCGTTTTTTGCTGTGTATTATTAGTCGAGCGAGACGAGACAGTACACTTTTCTTTTTTTTCATCATCCTCATCTTGATCTTGATCTTGATCTTGATCTTATATCTTGTCGTGATACATCCGTAAGCTTTGAAGTTATGCGACATTACTTCGCTATAATTAGGTTTACAAAAACGGGAATGTTTGTGTGGAAACGGGGACACAATACTTTCGAATACCTGCAGCTTATCATGCAGAGAAATGTTGGGGTGAGTATATGTGGTCTACCATGGTTTCCTATGTGCCCGAATGGTCAGTATGGATGCAGGCCTTCTTGGTCATTATCATCCCCATTGGCATTACCCTGACTACACGGTGGATCAATGCTTCGATCAAGCGTGGTAGCTTCACTCGTTCCAATAAACCGTCAGTATCCCCAAAGGATATCTCACCGGCCGCCGCAGGAGTAGGGAGCGGAACGGAGACAGGGCACTATGCCAATATTAAAATAACCGGTAACTACCATACGGATCTAATTAGTATTAAGGAAACTTTCGGTAAAAATGCAGATGTGCATCTTCGGGAGTTTACGATTAGAGGTA
This sequence comes from Paenibacillus sp. Root52, assembly GCF_001426865.1. Lineage (GTDB taxonomy): Bacteria > Bacillota > Bacilli > Paenibacillales > Paenibacillaceae > Paenibacillus. The sequence continues at coordinate 19,548 of NZ_LMFO01000003.1, forward strand.
CCAATACACGGGCTGCCGTTATGTTTACCGAAGGTCTGGTAGATGTGAATTTAATGGATGAATACCTTATTAAATCATTAATGTTCGAAGGTGTGCCTGAGCAGACTCAGGGGGAGTTTGTGCAACAAAATAACGCTGACTTCCTGGCGACGTATTTGAAGGAGCAACTGCTTCCTGTAAGCCAAGTGCAGGAGACGTCATCACTTCAGGAACTATCTGTTGGTGTACTGCTAGGCAAAAATGCATTGTTGGTGGATGGACTACCTGGAGCAATGTTAATCGGAACGGCTAAGGGGAAAACGCGTGGTGTAGATGAGCCTTTATCCGAAGGTTTACTTCGCGGTCCACGTATCGGCTTTACAGAGGAGTTAAGCGATAATACAGGGATTTTGCGTCGCCATGGCAGTAATCAGAGTTTATTTATTCAAAAATTTGAAGTAGGCACACGTGTCAAAAAAGATCTGGCGATTGCTTATATTCAGGATATTGCTGATCCTAAGCTTGTAGCTGAAGTGCAGAAGCGAATTCAAGAGATGGATATGGATGATATGCTCGAATCGGGTTATGTGGAACAACTTATTGAAGATAGTACGCTTAGTCCTTTTCAACAGATTCTGAATACAGAAAGACCTGACCGGGTGATGGGTGCTTTGCTTGAGGGTCGGGTAGCTATTTTGCTGGACGGCACACCCTTTGTACTCGTTGTACCTGTAACCTTTAGCATGCTGCTGCAATCGCCTGAGGATTATTACGAGCGCTGGATTCCGGGCACTTTTCTAAGAATGCTGCGTTTTATGTCCGCTATGCTAGCTTTGCTTGCTCCTGCTCTCTACATCTCTTTTATTTCATTCCATCCCGGGCTTATTCCAACCAAACTGGTACTGACGATAATTGAGACACGAACAGGAGTGCCGTTCCCTTCCCTGATTGAAGTATTAATCATGGAACTCTCTATTGAGATTCTAAGGGAAGCTGGAATTCGTCTACCTAAACCGATTGGACCTGCGATGGGTATCGTAGGGGGTCTAATCATTGGTCAAGCTGCCGTACAGGCGGGAATTATAAGTCAGTTCCTCGTTATTGTCGTGGCGGTAACAGCGATATCTTCCTTTACGATTCCTGTGTACAGCGCAGGTTTAACATTACGAATTTTAAGGTTTGCGGCGATGTTTAGCGCAGCTGTACTTGGATTATTCGGAGTGGTTATGTTCTTTTTACTCGTGTGTACACATCTGTCACGGCTTTCAAGCTTCGGCGTACCTTATGTTGCGCCAGCGGTTCCGTATCACCTGGGTGAATGGAAGGATTTCTTCATCCGTGCTCCGCTCAATATGATGCGTAAACGTCCCATCATGACTAATCCAATAGATAAGGATCGTAAAAAATAAGTTACTTTACAAAGGGCTGGAGGTGAAATGCATTGAATGAAGATAGGCCTCTAGGCAAAATTACGACGACTCAGGCCGTTGTAATTATCGTCAATTACATGCTGGGTGCTGGGATCTTGACGTTACCTCGAACGACGAGTAAAGCTGTTGGAACACCAGATGTCTGGATTTCCATTATTTTGGCTGGGTTGATCGTTACAGGCATTGGCATTATCCTGGTCACTTTGTGCCGCCGCTTTCCAGGGAAGACCGTCTTCCAGTTCACCCGCGAGATCACGGGGAGCTGGATTGCTTACATATTAGGATGTGCCATGATTCTGTATTTCACGATTATTGCTGCATTCGAGATTAGAGTTATGGCGGACGTAACGGGAATGTATCTGCTTGAACGTACACCCACTTGGGCGATCGTAATGGTTTTTATGTGGATAGGTATCTATCTGATCTCTGGTGGACTTGTCGTTATTGTGCGTGTATTTGAAATTATTTTGCCAATCACATTGCTAATATTTGTGATGGAAATTTTGCTTAGTAATCAGTTATTCGAGATTGGCAATCTTCGACCTGTACTTGGAGACGGAATTATGCCCGTTCTTAAAGGATTGAAACCCTCCTTATTATCATATACAGGTTACGAGGTGATGTTTGTCATAACTGCTTATATGCAAAATCCGAAAAAAAGCAATAAGGCGATGACATGGGGATTGATGACTTCCACCATCGTATATTTGATTACCGTTGTTATGGTTGTAGGTAGTCTGTCTCTGGATGGTATCAAAACGAGAACATGGCCTACACTGGATTTGGTGAGGAGCTTCGAGATTCAAGGACTAATATTTGAGCGTTTCGAATCCTTATTGCTTGTAATCTGGATAATGCAGATCTTCTCAACAACAGTCATTACCCATTACTGCGCTTCAGTTGGGATTCGTGATTTATTTCGTGTGAAGAAGATGCCAGTCATTGTGTATGCCCTGCTTCCATTCATCTATATCACAGCTTTGATGCCCAAAAATGTGGATCAGACCTTTGCATTAGGGGATATGCTGGGCAATGCATCTGTATTTTTGTTTGCTATTTTACCTCTGGTGTTGCTGGTGTTAAGCCTAATTCGCAAAAAAGGAGGCAAACATGCATGATGCGGTTTCGTATGCTTGTACGTACAATCACTAGTCTATGCATTCTGTTACTGATATCCGGTTGTTGGAGCAGTAGAGAGATTGAGGAGCTAAGTTTATATGTAGGGCTGGGTATTGACGTCGCCCAAGAGACAGAGTTTGAAAAGAGCGTTGCAAATCAAGGAGGAGATTATGCGAAGCAGAAAGTGTTAACTGCAACGGTTCAGATCGCCCCAGGGTATGCGAGTGGTCAAAATAGTGGACAATCGGGATCTCCATCTGCGGGTAAAACTTCTTATTCCAATGAACAGCTAACAGGGGATTCTATGTTACAGATCTTTCGTCAGTTTGCATTAAGACGAGATCGTCCACTCATCGGACATCATCTGAAGGTCATCGTAATATCGAAGGATATTGCCAAAACGTATGGTTTGGATCAACTGCTTGATTTTGTACTGCGAGATAACGATATTCGCCCAAACTGCCTGGTATTGATCAGCCATCGACGTGCAATTGATGTGCTCACTTCAGATGATCCGACGCGAATTCCAGCTTTTTACCTCACAGGGATCAGTAACAATGCGTACTTATCCAATAAAATTATGGAACCTGTTCCGTTAACTAAATTAGATGCACAGATGCAATCTGGCTCTAGTTTTTTGCTACAGAATGTACTTAGTTTTAAAGGCGAGGACAAATTCTCTGGGGCTAGCATTTTTAAAGGAGAAACCACTAAATTCATTGGTGAACTGAATCAAACCGATCTAGAGGGGTTAGCATGGCTTATGGATAAAGAACGAGGAGGTGTTATTAAAACATATAATAAACAAGGATTTACTGTGTTATATGAAATCAAGAAGAAAAAAACCAAAATCACACCTAAAGTGGTGGGTAACGATATTTCATTTGACGTGAAGGCGGAATCTGAAGGTTGGCTGATGGAGGATTGGCGTGCACCCGAAGAAGAAGAGAAGGGAGCCTACCTCAGAGAATTAGAAAAGAATTTTACGGATATGGCGGAACAGCAAATTGATCAAGTGCTCCATAAACTTCAACATACCTACAAAGTAGACGTTGCCGATTTTCGGGATAGCTTACGGATTAAATATCCGAAAGTGTGGAAAAAGGTCAAGGATGACTGGGATGAAGTCTTCAGCACCGTGCCGATTACGTATAAGGTAAAGATCAATATTACGAGTCCAGGTTCTTCAACAGAGTAGTCATACGAAAAGCCCTTTCGTTCCTTATAAGGAGGCGAGAGGGCTTATTCTGTTTCTATTCTGTTTCTTTACCTTTTCTTATTCAATAACCAGATTGCGCGGAGAGGAATGACGAATAACTCGTGAAGACACCCATGAACCATATGCTGCCGCAAGTATGGTAAGGCAGGCGAATAATAGGATTCCAGCCCAGTTCAAAATAAGGGGAAGCTCTACGATCCCGTATCCAGAAAGGACGAGCTCTAGAAGAACAGGTAGTACATATATGCCTATGACAATGCCCAATAAGGCGCCGATGGAGGACAAGATTACAATGCCCATGGCAATCGACAATCGAATTTGGCTTGATGTTAAACCAATGGATTTATATATGCCATACGTTCTGCTTTCCTTTCGAATGCTGATCCTGCAGGTGCTAAAGATAATGATAAATGTAACCAGAATAAACAGTAGCCCGATTAGTGTCATCGGATAGACCAGAATGTCTGCTGCTTCAGCATATACGGAATCAAGCAGCGTTTTCTGGGTAACAACAGAAGTAGAATCCTTGAATTGCTCATTCAATGCATGGACAACAGGTTCTACTTGAACCGGATCATTCACATTGATAAAAACCACATCCACATCCTTGTAACTGGAATTCACGCTATGCATCGCATCCATGGTGATTCGTCCGGAGACGGACATGTTGGCAATCGCTTGATAGACACCCGTGATCACGAAAGTACGCTTTTGTCCTTCAATGTAGATATCAATGAGATCACCGAGATCCTTATGATACGTTTTGGCTATATTTACACCGATCGAAATTTCATTCTCCAACCGAGGATTAGATCCTCTTAGATTCTCAAACCCAAGCTGATCATAGCTCCCATCCAGCACACTTAGAAACAGACTCGTGGATTGACTCTGCGGATTGATCGAAGTGTGAGGGCGGATGACCCCGGACGTATTCCCTTGCCAGCCTACATTCTGGATGCGGGTATCTTGTTCTAATATTTGCTCTAGCTTATCTAGGGAAAAATGACTCTTATTCACCACTACGGCTGCGATGTTGGCATTATCATACCCCCATTTAGCGGCTGTCTGGTATATTCCACTGACACTCGTCACAACGACATAACCAAGAACGAGTACAGCTGATGCCATCATCGTGAGTAGTAGTATAAGAGCAGAGCTACGGATGTTCTTCATCAGATTGCGAAAGCCAATGACGACAGAAACCGGATATCGTGAGAACCCAATCGCACGGAAGAACGGTGTATTCATCCGTTGAGCAATGCGAATATGGTCAGCTTCGGACATCCCATAACGAATGGCCTGCACAGGTTCAATATGTCGTGCTTTGTTGGCATAGAGCATAACGAACAAGATGACCATAGCGAAGAGAAATGCACCCACAAGCAAGGCTGCACCAATTCCCTGCATTGGAATATCGCCACCACCAGCGCTGAGTGAGGACACTGAGATGCTCATTAACGGTTTGGATATCCACACACTTAGCATAAGCCCAGGAAGAATGGCGACTAGAGATAATATGGCGTATTGTATGACATACGTGCCAATCATCTTATGGGAAGTCAATCCTAGCGATTTGAGGATCCCGATCGTTTTATAGTTAGCCAAGATGGCATCGGAGATTGTGAACCCAATCGTAACGAGAGCGATAACTAGCATAACTACGCCGAGGAAGATCATAATGAACCCGATAATCTGATTAATAATCAGATAGAAGGAGGATATACTCTCAAACTCCATCTTGGTCTCCAGAAAAGGGACATTATGCTCAAGGTTATACTTCTCCCAATAACGTGAATTCGTGCTGTAATCGTCAAAATGAATGCCGAACATGTAATTGTCATTTCCTGCGAGTGCCTGAACATCCTGTTGATAATCCGTTGGATTCATCCAGACCCGTGCAGTGTTGGTGAATGGGGCACCGTAAGGAACATCTACAACAATATCGGAAACCGTCAGATTGAGGTTAGTGGAACCGGCTCTGAAGCTTATCGTATCGCCAATTACGATATGGTATGAGTTCGCCATGGAGGTAGGGATCCAGACCGAACCTTGTCCAGGCAAAGTTGGTTGCAATCCGCTGGCAAAAATGAGTTTATCCACATCCCATGGGGGAGCAGGCGTATCTATCATGTATAGATAGAGATTCGGAATATCCAAGCCGTCAAACGTAATTCCTGACAGTGTCCGGTACTGTAGTAACGGAGAGACATCAACATGTTCTTGTTCCTGCCACCAATCATATACAGCCAGAGGATCATTCAGGTCTTTCTCAAAGGAGAGAATCTGATGAGAGCCATGGGCACGATCATGCATTTCTTTAAATAAATTGCCGGTATTCGCTAGAATAATGACGGCTGTTGCTACAAGTAGTGTGGATAAGAGAATGAGGAGCGTGCTAAATCCATTTTGCGTTTTGTTTTTCCGGAGGTAAGAAAGGCTTAATCGCCACATGATTGCCATAGCCCTATTCCTTCCTCGAAACAAAATTGAAGATCATCGATTCACGATCGTGGATCTGCTCTTCGTCATATTTGCTGAACTCAAGAATACCTGCTACCTTACCATCTCGGATGAAAATAAGGCGGTCTGCACGACATGCAGCCTTGATATCATGAGTAACCATAACGACCGATTGTCCCTTGCGGTTGATATCGGTCAAGATATCTAGGACAGCCTGGCCGTGCTCATAGTTCAGACTACCCGTGGGTTCATCAGCAAATAACATATCAGGTGAGTTAATTAGTGCACGTGCAATGGCAGCTCGTTGTTGTTGTCCACCTGACGTTTCAGAGGGAAGGCGATGATGCTGTTCATTGATATCCATGGCTGTCATCAATTGACTTGCTCTCGCGGCGACCTCACTCCTCTTGGAACCGGCGATATAGCCGGGTAATGCGATATTTTGTTGGATCGAGAGGTCTGGGACAAGGTTGATACTTTGATAGATATAACCGATTCGGCGGGTGCGGAATTCAGACATTTCCCGTTCGGTATAAGCGTCAATGCGTTGATCCCGGAAATACACTTCACCTGCTGTTACCTGATCCAATCCGCTTAGCAGGTACAACAGGGTAGACTTGCCTGAGCCCGAGTTGCCCATGATTACGGTGAAATCGCCTTCGTATATATCCAGATCAACATTACGTATAGCATGATACTGCTCACTACCCGTATTGTAGGTTTTGCATAAGTTTTGAGCACGTATAATGGCTGTCTTGACCAAGAAGATCACTCCCTATGATTCATTTTAATTAGTTTAAGGGAGACACATTGAGGAAGTCTTATCTAATTATGAATAAAGTATTACATGGTCAGCTAGTTAACATATGGGCAGATGAATTTGAAAAATCGTACCTTGTCCTTCTTTGCTCGAAAAAGTGATCTGACCTCCGTGTGCTTCAACAATACTTTTGCAAATGGATAGACCAAGACCTGTTCCCTCCTGTACATACGAGTTAGAAGGAGAAGCTGCGCCCTTAAAATATCGTTCGAATATAAAAGGCATATCCTGAGCCTGAATACCTTGCCCCGTATCTGCAATAGTCAGTTTAAATTGTCCAGCATTTAGCTCGGTCACAATCCGAATCGTATCTCCGGGAACGGTATGTTTAAGGGCATTGAATACGATGTTGGATAGAACCTGCTCCATTCTCGTTGAATCAATCTGCATAAGTACATTAGGGATCGATGCCGGTTCTTCATAATTCAGACCTCTCATCTCCACCATGTGTGCAATGGGCTGTAACATATGTTGAAAGGTGGCAAGGCTGTACACTTCGCGAGGTTCGACAGAGATCTGACCTAGCTCCTGCAAAGCGTGAACGAGCAGATCCTCAACCAATCTAGCCGTTTTATCCGTATGGGTTCGCATGACCTCCATATACTCCATCAACGTTTGTTCATCGGTACATAAGCCTTCCAGAATAGCCTCTATGTATGCTTTAACGGTTGTAATGGGTGTTTTGAGATCGTGCGATATATTCGTGATTAGTTCTTTCTGTGCTCGTTCCTGACGTATACGCTCTGCATTCAGATGCATGATCTCCGCGCGCATCAGATCAAGCATAGCGTATAATTCGCCCATTTCATCTACTCGGGAGTATTGAATAGGCTGATCGTACTTCCCTTTGAGAATGGACTCGGCGTGTTCTTTCAACTGGCTGATCGGAGAGAGTAGGTGCTTCTTGACCTTTCGTTTCATAGCGATCAGACAAGCGCCTAGCATAAGGGAGACGCCGGCTAACGTGATCATGACCCAGAAGGCAGAGGTGAGCGGCTGCTCAACAACAACCATAGATAGGGGAACTGTAAAAATGGCATTGCCAATCTGCCTTCCATTAGTTCCATCGATAACAGGAAAGGCAATATTGAGCGACTGCTTATCATCCGTAACCTGTGCCGCCTGATTCAGATCATAATGCAGTACAGATTGCAGATTCAGCTGCGTGCCCTCCAAGGAAGGGGTAGAAGATATGACCACGACGCCATCTAATCCAACATAGGTCAGCTCAACCCCGTTCTCTTGCACGATAGATCGCAATTGATCCCGAGTTGTCGGATCCGTTAACTGCTGCTGTTTTTGTTCAAGTTCAAGAAGAAGTGGATTAACTGCAAGCCGCACCTGATTAATGGATAGATTGGAGTTGTTATTTTGTCTGTCCATAAGCAGATTCACGAAAAGCAATAGACTGCATGTAATCAATATCATTAGCAGAATGAAGGTTATACGCAGCCAACGTTTAGACCACATATGCAGTGACATGTCATTGCCTCCCTTTGGCTTATTCATGGTTGAACTTGTAGCCGACACCCCAAACGGTTTTCAGAAGACGAGGCTCGGAAGGGTCTGCTTCAATTTTTTCTCTTAATCTGCGGATATACACGGTAACGGTATTCTCGTCTCCATAAGCAGCGTAACCCCAGATCGCATCCAGAAGCTGTGACTTCGAGAAAACCTGGTTTTTGTTGCTCGCTAGATAGTAAAGTAACTCAAATTCTTTGGCAGAGAGGGAGACCTCTTGATCATCTATCGTTACCTTGTAGCCCTTCTTATCTATGACAAGGTTAGACAGCCTCAGCAGATCGGTAGAGGCACGTTCCGTTGTCAGACGATCATATCTGCGGAAGTGTGCGTTGATCCGAGCCAGTAACTCACTGAGCGAGAAAGGTTTGGTCATATAATCATCAGCGCCAAAGCCTAAACCCAGCACCTTATCCGTATCGCTGCCCCTCGCGCTCAATATTAATATCGGAATATGGTTACGGCGCCGAATCTCACGGCAGACCTCGATGCCGTCCAGATCTGGGAGCATAATGTCCAAAATGATGTAGTCTGGCTGCAGCATATCCATGATGTGCAATCCATCTTGACCGTTATTGGCAATCGCAGCTTCGTAGTTGTTCTTGATCAAATAGTCTCGTAGAATGCGCGAAATATCCTGTTCATCTTCAATAATGAGAACTTTGCGTTTAGATTCCATTGCTATCGCTCCAGTTCGTAAAAATATGAATGGTCCTGCTATGTATGAATTAATAAGAGGTTGATGTTAGAGTACTATGGTTAACTATACAGGTTTGTTGGAGAGGCGTCATGGGGGAGTTCAACGACTTCAACGGTTGCACAAATAAAAAAGCCGCCACCTGTCGGAGTTTGTATCGTACATACATTTTCCGAGGAGATGGCGGCTCTTCTAACGATATTGCTAATTCATAACGTGTTAGTAATCTATTCGTGTCAGGTCGTAATTCATGATCGCTTTTCCCCTAGGGTCCACTACAATAAAATGGGTTCTGTTGTTGAGAATCTCGTAGTTCGTATTTTGATAGAAATCCATTTCCGTTTCAGAGAAGGCTTTAATGACATTCAGATTGGTTGAATCCAATATGTTGATTTCGTACCATCCTCCCTTTTTAACTGTGAACATCAGACTCTGCTGATCTCTTGAGACTTCGATCATTCTCAGGATACGGTTATACCCTGTAGCGAGAGGTTTGTATGATTTGCTTGCCAACAGTTTACCATCTGAAGCGTACAGCTTTAATGAATTGTTTTTACCATCCATAAAGAGGAGACGGTTTTGGAGTGTGTAAGTCTCCGTCCGTTCGCTTACATATGGAAGTTTTTTTGTCCATTGTAACTGCCCTTTAGCATTATAGGCTTTGAGGGTTACCGCGTTTTTGACAACGTTTTGAGTAACGATTGTCCCATCCTTTAGTACATTAACAGGAATGTATGATATTCCGTTCTTCGCTGTTACGATTTTTTTTCCTGTAGCTAGATTCAATATGTATGTATTAGGGTCATCACTATAGGTTTTGGCAAATACATAATCACCTTCTATACCCAAGATGGAATACGGCATTGTATATTTTTTGGTTCTCCGGCCGTTAGAGTCATAGTGGTATAAGGTGGCTTTATAATCTTTTGAATGCGAAGCGACATACAGACTTCCGTCCTTACCCGGATACATGTCACTCTCATAGGAATGATATGCAACATCTTTGTTGAAGGGTAGAGTACCCGTCCATATTTTCTTACCGGTTGCTAAGTTCATGGCACTGACTTTGTTGTTCTTGTCGAACATGAAAATGTACCCGTCTTCTGAAGGGACAAAATCAAAATTTTCAAGGATAGACCATCGGAGAGTCCCCGATAAGGGATCTATATTTTCTAAATAACGTTTCCCTCCAACCATGTTATAACCAAGTAGGCTCTGATTACCTCGGGAATCCACAACGGCCCCAGGGATTATATTCCAAGGGAGACTCCATTCCCCCTTGTCAATGTTGTACACCCATTCGGGCTCAGGAAGGTCTTTCGCCTCAGCGGAATTGCCTAGTACCAATAGTGGGCTAATCAAGCTGGCAATAAGCAACGATTTAATCAGCGTCCATTTCAACGTGCAACAACTCCTCTAATATAGGTATTTTATACTATATCACATAAGGAACATTTTGGAATAATATGTCGAATTATCATTTACGTTTATTTCTTGGACAATTGTAGAACCGCATACTTTTGGCGAAAATAAAGATGATATGTTCTATCTCTATAGAAAATATCAATCAAAGAATAGAAACATTTAATGATCACCTGTAAAAGATGCATGCTACAATGACGGAAATACATAATTCTTAGTTCATAACTAGGACTTTTTTATGATTTTTATGAGAGTACTCTTTTTTAATCTGGAACTTAATCACGAATGAACGATGAGCGACTTATGGATCCTGTGAAATTATAGAGGGGGATTAACATTGACAACCAACATAACGGTGGAGCTGGCGCAAGAGAAAGATTATGCGGAGATCGTAGATGTGCTTGTGACGAGTTATACCGAATATGAGCGTGCGTTTAACGATAAGGAGCGTTGGGATAAGTATATTGGGGAAATTAGAGAATCGCTTCTTAACCCGTCTATCGCACAATTATGGGTAGCTCGGATAGATGGAAGCATTGTGGGCACAGTCCAGTTGTTTGAGACGGCTCAAAAAGCATATGCCGGTTTCGAGTCGCCGATTGATTATCCGTTTATTCGCTTACTTGCCGTTCATCCAAACTGGCGGGGACATGGTGTTGCGCGGGCATTGCTTGATCGGTGCGTCGAATCCGCCAAAGCGTTCAATCGTGATTTTGTATATTTGTATACGAGTCCTAGTATGCTTAATGCCGTAGCGTTGTATCGGCGGTTTGGTTTTGAAGAAGATCCGGCCTACCATATCGGGAATGACGAGTTCGGTGCGCTCTGCTTCAGATATCCTACACATGTTCAACAAGTCGAGAGTGTGTAGCTATTTAGTTGGAGAAGTGTCGAACTGAAAAATGTCTAATTCTATCGTCAAAGTGATTACAATAGGAGGGGACGACACCTAGCCCTACCTTCTAAACGTTAGCTTATTTGATTAAGCCAGCTTAGAGAAGTAAGGCTTTTTGGTACGTTCAAGAATGTCCTTAACCTTAATTCAAACGTGCTCTAGATCCATTGGTGGATGGGACTGCGATTCCCTGTACTCCGCAGGTGACATCCCGAAGTGTGTACGGAAGACCCGATGGAAATAGGAATAGCTTGCGAATCCACAGGATTCCGCAATGTGTTCCAATGTCATTTCACTGTATTTCATACGCTCCAGCGCAGCGTTCAGACGAATTTCGATTGCATATTGGATCATGGTCTGACCATAGTGCTCCTTGAACAATCGTACCGCACGCGATAGGCTTAGTCCCGCGTATCGTGCGGCCTCTTCCAGTTTGAACGTTACGGTGGCATGTTCCTCGATGAAACGTTTCAGTTTGAGGGCCGAGGAGACGGCACGGTCGGTCTGAATGTTTTCTTTGATAGCACGGTCAATGTATAGGCATAAGCCACGAAGGAGTGCATCGTTCAGCTCTGCGTTTTCCTCCAGGGGGCCACGACGCTTTTCAAGCAACATGTTCCGCCATAGACTAACCAATTTGTCATCTAGACCGATTCGGCTGAGGGTAGGTCGCGCTGTTTGCCCCCACCAATGATCGATCCAGCTTCCCTCGCAAAATAAATAGTAATCCCCACTCGATAAGCGGCCCTCTTTATGTGGCTCTTCTACAACAAGACGATAATCATCCCCAGGCTTAAGCAAGAGAAGATCGCCACTGGTCATCGTGAATTCCTCATCTTGGATATAGATCTTACATGTGCCTTCGGTCTGCAGACGGAACAAAAAGCTCTGTAAGTTGCCCCTCATATTATGATTAAATGCTTTGTAATGGTAGGAGTAGTCGCAGATCAGTACTGTAGTTTCCATTGGATGTAGTCCTCCTATATGTAGGTGTAGCATGATGCTCAAGAATATGATTCATTCACGTTCATATCGTAAAGTCCATGGTGGGGAGTTAACATGGAAATTCATGTTAACACACGTCAGAAAAATTTGATCAAATAGTTCATGGTTTGACGATATTGTATATGTTCATTCTAGCCTGTTTTGCGGTAGGATGAAACCAGATAGAGCAATGAAAGCAAATTCTAGAGCAGAGGTGTAGATATCATGGGAAAACGTAATATTGGATTGCAATTGTTCACACTCCGCGATGAGACTGTAGCAGATTTCCGTGGAACTTTGCGCAAAGTAGCTGAGCTTGGTTATGAAGGCGTGGAGTTTGCTGGATATGGAGATATTCCTGCCGAAGAAATGAAAGCGCTACTAGATGAACTAGGATTGAAAGGATTCAGCAGCCACGTTTCACTGCATGCGATGCGTGAGAACCTGCAACAACAAATCGATTACCTCAAAACGATTGGGGCTCAATATATGATCTGCCCGTACTTGATGCCAGAAGATCGTCCAGAGGACGCAGAAGGCTGGAAGAAGCTATTTGCAGAACTTCAAGGGTATGGGGAAGAGGTTACGAAACAAGGGTTGACCTTTGGTTACCACAACCATGATTTTGAGTTCCATGGCCAGGTTGGCGATGAGAATGCTTTTGACGCGATGTTTACTCAAACGACACCAGAGTCTGTACAGGTTGAGATGGATGTATGTTGGGTTCAGTTTGCGGGACAAAATCCAATCGAGTATATTAATAAATATGCGGGACGTTTGCCGCTGCTTCACTTGAAGGATTTCAGCAAAGACGAACAGGGTCAGATGAAAACACTGGAACTGGGACAAGGTTCGGTTGATCTGCCAGCCGTGATTGAGGCAGCTACCAATGCAGGTGTAGAGTGGCTGATTGTAGAACAGGATGTATGTCAGAATCCACCTCTTGAAAGCGTAGCCAATAGCTACAACTGGCTGAAACAGAATTACTTGAACCAATTTTAATCAGAGTATTAAGCATTCATACCAGACTAATCTACTTGTTAAAGGAGACATTTGTACATGAGTAAAATTAAAGTTGCTGTATTCGGCTGTGGAGCCATTGCCGAGCGCAGACATATTCCAGAATACGCTGATAATGAAAATGTTGAGCTTGTCGCTTTTGCCGATCCGATCGTGGAGCGTGCAGAGAAAATGGCTGAAACTTACGGTGGTAAGGCATACTCCAGCTATGAAGAATTGCTTGCTAACGAAACGGTTGACGCGGTAAGTGTATGTACTCCGAACTACCTGCATGCACCGATGGCGATTGCTGCGGCGAACGCTGGTAAGCATGTATTGGTAGAGAAACCGATGGCTGTATCGACCGAAGAAGGCGAGCAGATGATCGAAGCTGCTAAGAAAAATAACGTATTCCTTATGGTTGGACACAACCAACGTCTGATGCCTCCTCACGTAAAAGCGAAGGAAATTCTGGATTCCGGTAGACTGGGTAAAGTATTGAATTTCCGTACTTCCTTTGGTCACCCTGGACCAGAAGCATGGAGTGTGGATGGCGCTGACAGCTGGTTCTTCCGTAAAGAAGAAGCGATCATGGGAGCTATGGGCGACCTGGGCGTACACAAATCGGACTTTATCCGTTACTTGCTGAGTGATGAAGTATCCGAAGTTGCTGGATTCATCAGCACATTGCACAAAGAAGGTACGAAAGTAGACGATAACGCAACATGCCTGCTGCGCATGAAGAGCGGTGCAATTGGTACTTTGGTTGCTAGCTGGACGCAATATCGCGCAGGAGACAACAGTACTGTACTTTGGTGCGAGAATGGTGTGATGAAGATTGGTACAGTTGATGGTGACGAGGTTATCGTTGAATTGACGAACGGTACAGTTGAGACTTACAAAGTAGGCGCTATGGCTACCAATGAGAAACAAGTACCAAGTGGTGTCATCGATGCATTCGTAGAATCTATTGTTACGAACACACCTCCAAGCATCTCTGGTGAAGAGGGTCTGCGTTCCTTGCAAGTCATCCTGGCTGCCTTCGAATCGGAGAAAACAGGTCAGATCGTAAAACTGTAATACTGTAGACACGTTATTATACCGAAAAAGAAATAGGCATTCATGATGGTTTATCCCATTTAACATTTATGTCATGAAATATATCGAAAAGGCTCACTTCCCGTGCTTCTGGGAGTGAGCCTTTTTGTTCTAATAAATAATCTTTACAATGACACAACTACAGAGACGAAGGCTTCGCATCACTGCCAAGATCTAACCAATTCACTTCTTGAGTGGATAGGGAGATGCGTGATCCCTCGTCACAGGACAGCAGCTCTGCCTGGTTTTGAGCACCTATAAGTGCACACGTTGGGAAGGATTGATTCAATACATACGCAAGCGCAATCTGAATGGGCGTTGTATTTTTGGCTGCAGCCAGTTGCTCAGCTCTGTTCAATCGTTCCCAGTTGCCGTCACTATAGAACACACGAACCAGATCTGCATTATCCCGTACTTCTGGTGTGAAGCGACCTGTAAAGAAACCACGAGCCTGAGAAGACCAGGACAACAAAGGCAATTGTGTACGTTCATGCCAAGCTAGCGTCTCTGCATCTGCGGATACACAGCCTGCCCAGAAGGGCTCATTTGCTTTGGCAAGACTGAGATTCGGACTGCTGAACGTAAAACCTTTCAGACCATGGGATGCGGCATAGGCATTGGCTTCCTCCAGGCGCTGCCAAGTCCAGTTGGATGCACCAATCGCACCAATTTTCCCAGCTTCAATGTGCTCATTCAGCGCTTCAAGAATCACACCAACAGCAACATTAGGGTCATCGCGGTGCAAGGCATATAACTCGACATGAGGAGTCTGGAGTCGTTCCAGACTCGTCAGAAGGTCGCTGCGAATGGCATCAGGGTTAACCCGTGGGCCGTCTTGGTTGTGGTGAGCACCCTTGGTCAGAATAACAATCTCATCACGGTTGCCGCGTTCCTGCATGTAACGTCCAAGCACTTCTTCGCTCTGTCCTCCGCAATAGATATGAGCCGTATCCACGGTGTTTCCACCGATGGACAGGAACGCATCCATATTGGCAGCAACTTTCTCATAAGCGTCATGTACAAAATAGTCCGTGCCTTTAATTAAGCGGGAGATGCGTTTACCCGCACCATCAATCGTAATAAATTCCATATTCACACACCGTCCTTATATATAGTTCGTGTTCTGGCTAAACCCATATTAGCTACTGTGATGCTGTTAAGCATATTTTGTAATCAAAAGCAGACTTTCTGAACAACTCTTAAAGTGTGATTCGTGTACGTTCTTCTGCTGAGCGCAGGCAAGCTTCGAGTACCTTCATGTTGGCTACTGCATCGTCAGGCGCGAAGCGCAGTGCTTCACCATGAAGTACAGCACGTGCCATGTCATCTCCCTGAAGGGAATAGTGATTCACTTGTGGAACAACGACTTCTCTACGATCTCCACCCGAAGTGACGTAGAAGTTAGAGCCTGCATCTGGGTTGCTTATATAAGCAGAAGGTACTTCAATTCGTCCATCTGATCCAAGGACTTCCAGCGTATTGCGGAAGGCAGCCCACATGCTGCTGTCAAATGTAACACCAACCTGGCCATCGAATTCCAGCAATCCTGAAGCCATCATATCCACATGATCATGTTCAGGAGAGAACATGCCAATCACCGTTGCTGCAGTGGGCTCTTGCCCAAGGATTAGACGCGCAGCACTGATGGAATAACAGCCAATATCATAGAGGGCTCCGCCGCCCCATTCCCGTTTGAATCGAACGTTACCGGCCGAACCGGAATTGTTGAATGAAAACGTACTATGAATCCCGCGAACTGTACCAATTTCACCGCTAGCGATAATCTCCTTAATCTGATCATAACGTGGATGATGGCGATACATGAGTGCTTCGGCAAGCTGTACCTTAGCATCCGCACAAGCCTGAACCATTTCCTCGGCTTCCTTCGCAGTCAGCGCAAGTGGTTTCTCGCACAGAATGTGCTTCCCTGCTTCTGCGGCGCGAATTGTCCATTCTCGGTGCAGATGGTTTGGGAGGGGGATGTACACTGCATCGATAGAGTCATCTGCAAGTAATGCTTCATAACTGCCGTAAGCTTGATCTATACCTAGTTGGTCGGCAGTCTGTTTCGCTTTTTCTTCATCCCGACTAGCAATGGCAGTGACCACGTTAAGCTCGGATTGTTGCAGACCCGGAATAACGGAGCGTACAGCAATGCTAGCGCTACCAAGAATGCCCCAACGCATTTTACGATCTGAATTCATAGTTGTATTCCTCCTGTATATGAATGTATATTGTGATTATATGAGATACCTGAATGAATTAAAATAATAATATATTGATTATAGTTAACACAAAATTGTTGCTTAAGGAGAAACGGTTTATGTTAAGACAGACAACGCTATTGACCCTTCAAAATATCCCCTATTTTTGTTATCCCGAGTCGATTGGACACTATACAGAACACCCCCAACATAACGTTTGGCGTGAGACAGGTGCACTCAATAACTTCAACATTCACTACGTTGCCGCAGGCAAAGGATACGTTGAAGCAGATGGTGTCGTGCATGAGCTTCGAGCTGGACAGGCTGTCCTGTATTTTCCGCAACAGCAGCAGCGATATTACAGCAGCGAGGATGATCCGTGGGATGTCCGTTGGGTTCATTTTTATGGAGATCGGTTGCATGATTATATGATTGAGCGAGGCCTGCATCGTAATCTGTTGTGGACGCTACGTCAGCAGGCTCCATGGGAAGAAGCACATCTGGCGCTGCTCACCGAAGCGGAACAGAATCGGATGCTGCGACCAGCCCAGTTGTCTACGCTCACCTATGCAGTATTGGCTGAGTTCGTTCAGCATGCTGTTCCACTGAAAAATACACGTACAAGCAATGCCGAAAGCCGTGTGCTAGCCTTACTTCCACAGATGCAGCAGGAGGCTTGTCAGCCATTCTTGCTACAGGATTGGGCTGATCTAGCGGGAGTAAGCTCGTATTACTTTTGCAAATTGTTCAAGAGTGCTGTAGAGATGACACCGATGGAGTTCATTACACGTTCTCGGTTACAGATGGCGAAGCAATGGTTATTAGAGCGGCCAACTGCCAATATTGGACAGATTGCGGAAGAGGCGGGGTATCCGAATGCCAGTTATTTTAACCGTCAGTTTATGGCCAGAGAAGGCATGACTCCTACGGATTACCGAGGCTTATACCATAGTTAGTCATAAAGAGGTTGTTCAAACTGAAAACCGTACTTTTTGAACACGCACTTAAAGTGAGTTAACCCTGCGAAGCTGGAGAAGATGGGAAGTTTGACACTGCGTCTAATCAGGTCTATTATGGATAAATTAAATCCGTATATAATGAGGTGCCCTCATGAAATATTCCAAAGCTACGAATTATGCGTTGCATACAATGCTGCATCTTGTAATTACTGAGCCAGAGCAGTTGGTTAGCGTACATCAGCTGGCAGAACTTCAGAAAGTATCACCTACTTATCTGTCCAAAATCTTGACCAAACTGGTCAAAGCAGGGATGATCGAATCGACCTCGGGAGCAAATGGAGGCTATCGTCTGAGTCGAAAGAATCCAGATCCTTCTTTTCTTGAGATTATTCATGCCATTGAAGGAAAGGCTTCTTTGTTTGAATGTACACAGAACCATAACGACAGTTGTCTGATCCAAAGAGTGATGGTACATGCGGAGGAGCAGATGGAGGACTATTTGAATAATCGCAAAATGTCGGAGCTAGCTGCTGAGATGAAGGCATGGCATTCTTCCCGAACAGAGTAGTAGAGTCTGAACAAGAGGATCGTTCAATACTCCAGCCTACTCTAGATCGCTAGATCAGAGCATACGATTATACAGGCTGACAGACTGATATCTTCGATCACAGGTTTACGGGCATGATGCATGGTGCAGGTATGTATATCTTCATAGCGGTTGAGCGTTGATTACAACGCAATAGAAGAGTCCTAACAAAAAGGTCTAAGCGTAAACAGATAAATCTGCTGTTTCTCTTGGGCTTTTTTTGTAGGCGAGTTTTCAGACACGGCCTAGGCAAGGATGTTTCAACATATACCTCAGATGGGTAATATGCAAACGTATAGTCTGTCGTTGTGCCTGGTAGGAACCGAATGGTACAATGAATAAGAAGTTTATTGCATACATAGCACGAATGATACGAACATATCTTACATCTCTGGAGGTACAACACATGAGCCAATCAACGATCAATGGATTAGAACGACTGCTTGCACTGGAGAGCATTAGAAATACCAAAGCACGCTATTGCCGCTTTATTGATACCAAACAGTGGGACGCACTGGGTGGAGTTTTCGCTCCAGATGCTGTAGCCGATTTTAGCACAGAAGGTAATCCTATTCCTGTATTGAACGGCCGAGATACAATCGTACAAGTATTCCGGGATCTCGTCGATGTAGCGGTGACAGTGCATCATGTACATAGCGCCGAAGTAGAATTTGTATCTGAGAACGAAGCAAAAGTTATCTCACCTATGGAAGACTGGGTGACTTTCCCTGAAGGCAATGAGAATACATCATTTCACGGGTTCGGGCATTACCATGAGACATTTGTGAAGATTGATGGAGAATGGTACATTCAGCATACTAGTCTGAAACGCCTGCGTCTGGATATGTTTGAATAGTTTAATATCTGATCTTCATTTGGTTTTCCATATGGATTAGAAATCACAAACGCCATGAGTACATGATATGTACTTATGGCGTTTTGTTATGTATATCTACGAGCGAGTACTCGCGTTACATTGTAAAAAGCCAGGTGAATTCCCATATGGAATTCCCTGGCTTAGAATGTCGTGTGCTGTAATTGTATTAAAAGATGTTCACATTATAGAATCAGGCTGTCGTTTTCTTGCGTGATTGCATCCGTAAGTACAACTGAGAGAAGATTACCGCTGCAAGTGCAACAACTGTCATGCCCCAGAAAATACTGCTATATGCGGAGGACAGTGTCCATTGTTGCATAGCCGTCAAGGCAACACCTGTAACAGCTACACTGAAAGCGCCGCTGAAGAACTGGCTTAATTGGAACAGCCCCATGCCTGCACCAACCTGATCCATCGTTAGGTTGCCAGACAGTTCATTAGATACGCTGGTTGTCAGCGCAGAGAAGCCCACACTAAGCAAAATGTATACCGCCATGATGGCGTAAATGCTGTTATGAGCAAATAAGGCGAACAAGCCAGCCGCTGCTAACAACAACCACGGTGCAAATTTCAGCAAGAGTGTATTACCATGTCGGTCAATCATGCGGCCGATCCGATTGGACAGCAACATCGATACAACTGCACCAGGGAAGATGACTAATCCAGATTGAGCAGGAGTCAGTGCATATAAATGAGCCAGAATCTGCGGCAATAGGAACAAGGTCGAGAAGTTATTAATGTACGATACAATGCCTAGTGAGCTGAGAACCATATATTTTTTGTCACGGAACAGTGCAGGCTGTACGAATGGATCCACTGCACGGCGAATCCGTAACCAGAATAGCAATAACGCCGCAACACCAACGACAATGGTTATCCACTCTCTTGAGGTGAGGAATAACAGAATACCTGTTGTCCCAATGGCGAGCAGAAGCGCACCGAGCAAGTCAAACGAACCTTTTTTCGGCATTTCACTTGGGAGTAGTCTGAAGAACACAGGGATTAGGAACAGAGATAGTCCAGTAACGATAAATAGATCATGCCAACCTAAAAACTGTGTGATGCTTCCGCCGATAACCGGCCCAAGTCCAAGACCAAGAGAGCTGGCAGACATAATAACAGCCATTGATTTACCACGGCGATCACTTGGGATATAGCGAGTAATAAGGACGATAGCCAGTCCCGGAATTGATGCCGCACCCATCGCCTGAATTAAACGCGCAATGAGTAACACGATAAAGTGGTTACTGAAAAAACCGAGAACCGACGCAGCGCCGAGCAAGGTAAGCCCGGTTGTAAACAAGGTGCGAATCGGCACAAAGTCCGATAGACGTGAGAATGTAATGGAAGAGATGGCAAAGACAATAGAGTAGCCTGTAACAATCCAGGAAGATGCAACAGATGAGAGCGTGAATTCGGCTGCGATTTTGGGCAGTGCCAGATTGAACATCATCGTGTTCATCACGACGAGTACAACCGTGAAGCCAAGCAAGCTGACGATTAACTTTTCTTGTATTCCAGAGGTTTGTTCTCCGGATGGTGCAGTTACCGTGCTGTTCATATAAAACCTCCTGTAATTTTGTGTTTCGCAACATTTCAGAAACTACGTGTAACATTTGCAAAATGTGATATGATGTTAACCCCTGCCTAACCGCATGGGTACATTAACGTAATGAATAAATAAAGTTCGATTGGTATCGAACTTTAGAAATATATCATGAATCTGTGCTAAAATACAATGGATAGTCTGAAAAAAGGAGACTACAGTATGAAAATATTGCATCATCCTCAAGTGGAGGATATTCAAATTTCTTCCGTATTGTATGCTTTAAGTGATCCAACACGTCTTGGTATTGTTGCAGAGGCCGCTAGAAGTGGAGAACAGCCTTGCAGTCATTTTCATGCGCCTGTTGTAAAATCGACCATGTCACACCACATTCGAACGTTGCGAGAAGCAGGCGTTATTCGAGTGAGAGTGCAGGGAACGCAGCATTTCCTGACCTTGAGATCGGAAGATTTGGAAGAACGTTTCCCAGGGCTGTTAGAGCCTTTATTACAGGCAGCATCTCAAACGAATAGCGACAACGCCTAGAATCTGTCCTTTCTTCAAGTTGAAGAGGGGGCATTTTTTTATTGTATTCCATTCGGATGTGTCTTCGATCTCGCTTAAAGGTATCTTGCACAGCGTTTACGCAAACTGCTGCGACATTCTGTGTCGTATCAAGACCTCTATAATAACGGTGAACAGAATCAATTTCATAATACCTTTAGGTGCTTCAATCCAGACGACACTTTTAGTGAGTTATGAAATTGATTCAACACACCAAAATTTATTGAAAAGAGGTTCACAAACGTTGGCAAAAACCAAAAGAGGACGCGTGCTGTGGAGTCTTCCATCCAGAGGACGCGGAACATGTCCGGTATGCGGCAGTACACGTATCAAATTGTTGTATTCCCAAACCAAAACAGACGGCACGATGTTGAAAGTATGCAAGAAATGTTCAAAAGCAGTGCAGTCCAGAGTGGATCAGGTAACTGTATAACGCAGCGCAGCCTGTTCAATCGAACAGGCTCTGTTGGTGTACCAGACAGGATAGGAATTCAGCAGAATGCTTTTATAATAGAAGGAGTGAGCTTAAGCGAAAAGGAGGTGGGAAGATGAGCAATATGCATCGTATTCACTGGTTTGACGAGCAGATTCGGAGTGGGCGTTTTCCTAATAGTGGCTGGCTCGCACGAGAATTCGAAATCTCGCGTCGACAAGCGCAGCGGGATATTGAATATATGGCAATCTCCCTACGTGCTCCTTTATTATACATGGCGAAGTACCGTGGATATTGTTATGAGGATCAGACTTACCGTCTGCCCCATTTATATATGACAGAGGAAGAGCAGCAGGTGTTGAAATATCTGGCACATCGCTATCGGCATTACGATTATGAGCAGGCAGAGTCGGTGAAACGTGTCGCGCATCTACTTGAGCGTTTTACGTTGGAGGAACATCCTACAGAGCAAAGGAAACTTCCCGTATTTACAGCACAACCGAAACAACTGCAATGGTATGAATTGTTGACCCACGCCATAGCTGATTCGTGCCGAGTGCACATTCATTATAGGGATCATAGCGGAGAAAGGCAGCTCTCCCTATGTCCTCTCAAGTTGATCTCACAGTTTAACGCCGATTATGTTATTGGTTATGAAACCGATCCTGTACAGCAAATGACCATTCGGTTGGAAGGCATCATTTATATGTCAGTCTCGGAGGAGAGGTTTGAATACAAGGCTGATGCTCTGCTCAGTGGGTGGGAAGAGCCATTGCCCGTTCGTAAACCGTTCGTAGCGGAGATTCGTTTGAAGGAAGGACAACATTTTGAATTATGGCATGGATATCCGATTCGGGATCGGCAGGATCAAATTTATTTTATTGAATTTCATGATATGGATGCGTTCCTCCAGCATTTGTTTCGTAGCGAGTGGGAGGAACTATTGTCGCCAGGTTGGCTGAGGAGAAAGCTTCAGCAACGTGCAGAGCAATTATTGGATAGATTAACGGTTCAGCGGGAAGCAAATGTGGAATAGACAGCGTAGAAAGGAGGTCGTGTCTTGGCTGAAGTCATGTTAGATCACTTCATGATGAAACGGGAATCCAAATCGTATGTGGATGGCCTGCATGCCATATTGACCCATACGGGTCAGTTTCAAGGCTCCAAATATATGCTCGCTGGATACACAGGTATGGCTTTTAAACTAGCAGTGCATCAGCAGTTACTTCCCATGTCAGTTACAGCCTACGGACAGTGGGGAGAAGCGCATCGGCCCGGCATTGATAACCTGGGTATCTTCACCATCTGGGATGGTGGACGTACACGACATTCTACGTTCAGTTATTACCAACAGGATGCTGTGAATTGGGTGAAACGTAGTCTAGATGAGGGTAGAGGCGTAATTTACTGGATTCCTGAATTCGGTGTCATTCACGGTTATGATGACGATGACCGAATCTTCTATGTGCAGGATGGGTGGAGTGAGGAATCCCAGATACTACTGTATGACAATTTTGGGCTGAACTTCACAGGCTTCTGGTATTGTCAGATATTCGGAGACCAAGTCCACATGGCAGAACAGGAGATGGTATTGGAGTCCTTACGACTAGCGATAGAGGATTGGGATACTCCTTATCGTCTGTTGCCTGATCGTAATATTGCTTCTGGCAAGCTGGCTTATGAGGTGTGGGTGCGGGCACTGCAACGTACAGATTATGATGCTTCAGGAGCAGCTTATATTTTGGACGCCTATTGTCAGTCACGAACTGAGATTCAGAAGTATTTACACGTTGTACGAGGGTTATGGAACGAACTGAACCAGGCTCACACATGTTATGAACAGATTGGAGTATTGATCCACGAGATGCAAACATGCATCGTTCAGCAAGAGGGCAGACGGATTCTACGCCAAGACACAACCGAGAAGCTGGCACACGTATTGTTGAAGGCGAAGGCGCTGGAGGTGCAAGCCATGGATTATTTTCGAATAATCTCCTTCCGATACCCTGACCGTAAACGCTCTACAGTACCAAGATGGGGAGCACATTCAGCCAGATAGGAGGGAAGTGGGAGTGATGAAATCAAAATTCATGTTAAGCGACTTGATAGCGCCTGTACCGTATCAGCATATATCAGATGATCAGAGACGACGACGGGTCAACAGCTCGTATTCGGATGTATTGTATCGGATTCTGAAGCATCAACGATGGGGTGATTTCACTCAGGACATGATTGCGGGAATGACAGTCAGTGGTTTTCGATTGGTGGTTGATCGGCGTCTAACCGCAGAGTCGATCTCGGCATACAATTGGATGGCAGAGAATTTTGTAGCGGCTGACTTCATTGGTGTAACGGCGAGCCAGGCGGCAGGTTTTTCATTTGAACCCACCTTTCCGCTGTATCAGAAGCAGGCGTTGCATGATATCAAGGCCAGTATTAACCGCGGCGTGGGAGCGATTCTGTGGCATAATCAATTTGTCATTGCTGCTGGGTATGATGATACCGAGCAACTGATCTACCTTTGTGATTGTGAGGGACAGGAGCTGCAGCCCCTACCTTATCATTCTTTTGGAAAAAATGAATCCCCTTACTGGTATTATCAAGTACTGGAGTCTCATCAATCGGTGGATGTATGGGAAGTCTGCAAGGAATCGTTAATCCAGGCCGTCTACAAATGGGAAACTCATGACTACATGTTGCCGCCCCAAGAGTATGCCTGCGGAGCAGAAGCCTATACGACCATTGCTGCAGCGCTACAGTCAGGAACGTATGACACGGTTGAGGCGGCAATCGTCCTACGCTATTATGCAAAATCTAGACAGGATATCGCCTCGTATGTGGCAGCACTGGAGCATCTGTCCATACATATGGATCGGGTTATAAGCGAATACGCCTTACTCGCAGAGCATTATACCGACATCGTTGAGGTGATCAATGACTACTCCGCATGGGATGCAAGGGAACCGCAAAGTGTACAAAAGGTGATTGAGCAGATTCAAAGGGCAGGGGATAGAGAGCAACAGGCTATAAATGCTATTAAAAATGCTTTCCCTGAAACGATTGGTAATCGTTTTGCAGATATTGGTTTGAGATAAGCAGAGGATGCATATGCAAAAACGGATAGGCATAAGAGCCTATCTTTTTTAGTTTTTACTCCATACACACGTACACACCTATCAAACGTATTTCACCCTTATTCAGAAAAATAATACAAAAATTTGATTTTGGGGTAATCCAAAACGATCCGTATTCCGAATATTATAATAGATGGTCTTTTTTGGATGATAAATACTGATGGACAACAGGGGGCGGGAGTATGGTGCAGAATCCGGAAACCATTCAGGAATGTATTGAAAAGGCGAGACAGCGACTCTACCAGATTGCAAATCAGTACCCGGATCTATGGCATCCTGAAGTGATTCGTCAATCCATGGTCTTGGATGAACTGATCAATGAATATAACCAGGCAACCCGATTGAAAAAAACGATAAAAATATAAGCTGGAGATGTCTTTTTCATTAATCTGCAACATGCATTGGTCTGTCAATTGCATCCGAGATTCTCCTCATCAATGTTGATTATCTTCGAATATAAGGGGAGAGCATGCCACAGGAAAGAGAAAGCATACCTATTCATGAAAATAAATGTAAGCGATATCATTATTAGCTTTATATAAGATGAACTATATCTACACGAGACCGGAGAGGACAGAAATAACCATAACAAGCGGAACGTTCGCCAGAACAACCGTACGTAAGTCTCATTGTTTCAGTCAGTCTTATGAGAGTAAAATAATAGGTGATAGATGTAGGTTAACACGCAGATATCAAGGATGGCCTAGGGCCAATCTGATTGTATAAGAGGAAGTAGATGCTGTAAGAGAAGAGTACATAACAGATAGCGAAAGGCAGGAGAACAAGTGACTATAACAATTAGTGCAGCCATTGAAGAGATGGTTGCAGAGATTCATATATGGTTTGATGAACAGGCGAAACGCACAGATCTGGACAGCATTGTGCAACGAACCACGTTGCAGAGGGGAATTTTCAATGATATTTTGCTAGATTACAGACCTGGGCGAACAACGGTAGATAGTGCCGATCTGGATTTGGATGATAGTTTTACATCGAAGAATGCAGGCTTCCTCACACTGGAAGAGGTACGAACGGTGATTCAACCGCAGCTTGTGGAGGTGGTTAAAGGCAAGTTGGAGCAATGGGCACATACACCGTTGATTGATTATCATTTTACCTTTCGCGCGAAATTCCCAACCACCGAAGGCAAGCTGCACCTAACATTGCTGGATTATGTCCATGAAGAGAAGAGACAGCAATTACTTGAACGTGTTCATTCCTATGTAGACGAGAAGGTGGAGAATGGTACATATCCCACGAAGCCACTAGAATCGTTTTTCTTGACACGTCATCTTCTTGACGTGAACCTGTTTCCTGAATTGGATGTAGCGCGAACGATAGCGATCTTTAATCGGATTCAGGAGTTGAATAAGAGCCGTCCGGAGGCACTCGCAGAGCATCGTAGGAATTTGATCCATGCTCTAACCGATTGGGCTGAGAATCAATTTTTGCCCCAGTATTATGATATTCAAACATCTACCTACCGTGCGAATGAGTATACGCTCAAGCCAGGTGCAGTACTAGAGCAGCGGGAGACCCAGCATCTGGATGAAAATGAGAACCAAGAACAGCTCGCGCAACCGATTGATCTGTTATTGTACGGAGCGGTCATGATCCTTCGCTATGAACCGAGCTACAGTAAACCTAGAGGTCTCAACTTCATGGAGCTTGCCGTGCAACTGGGCAGTAAACGAGCAGTACGTATGATGGATGAGGGTAGTGGAACCTTTGCCAAGGAAGAAATCATTGTGAAAAATAAACAGGTCGAGTGCAAAGCAAACGATGTATACTCGCTCATCACCATCCACATACGCCAGGAAGAAGCCTCTGCCTATGAACAAGCTCTTACCTTTATTATTCACTTACTGGAACGGGGATTTCCGAAACATTATAAAATCAAATTGAAATCTAGTGATAAGCAATATTTACCGATCAAAGGGCTGGCCAAGTCCGATACCCATCGTTTCTTCGCTAATGCACTGCAATATGCAGAACTGCATTCGCTTCTTGAGCAATATGCCCGTAAGGCGATTGAACAATTCGAATTTTATGCAGATACAGAAGGGGAAAAGAACTGTATGACGGGCAGCTACGCAACTTTTGGACTGGGACTCACAGATGAGCAGTATTTTCCATTAGTAGTTCACTACATGAATCATGTGGATGATGAGCATCAGCTAGTGCAGGATAAGTTCATCACTGTGTTTGCCGAGAAATATGGTGTTACCACCCACTCTGCACCTATATTAGTTCATTGTCTGCGCCGTGCTACAGATAGTTTGAAGCTGAAAACTCTGCCTGAGCTGGAAAGTGAGGACAAGCTTGCTCTGCTTGCACAGCAGATGAATGGCCTACAGCCTTACGAGGTTGAGCATGTGCTATATCCAATCTGGGGCAAGGTCGAGAAATTAGCCACGCTGGCTCGTAAGGCGGATGGAAGACGTAAAGAGTTACTGCTTGAACTGTTGCAGGCTGCTGGGAAATAAACGGGTAAGCTTACCAACCAAGGGGGATGAGGAATGGAATCGTTGCAGCGAAGCGTATGGGTAGGTTTATCTACTCCAGAGAAAGAGGAGTGCATGCAGACGATCGCTCGTAAGCTACCAGAGCAGATGAGATATGATGGGCTACAGACATTTGAACGGTATGGTCAGCGAACAGAGACCGCTGTATTCGTCTGTGGTGGGCAAAAGTTTGTATTTGTGCCAGGGGATGGTGTAACGCTGGGTTGGGATGGCTGGCAGGAAGGGATGAACGAAGCAACGTCTACCGATCTGCTTGAGACGGTGAGTGAGTATGGCGTAGAGGATGTGGACTCGTTTCTCAGCGATCAGATGTCGCCTGTAAGGGAAGTAGAGATTGCCCCGATGCTGGTAGAGTGCCGTACCCATCCACTTGGTTGGATCAAAGTGACAGAAGAAGAGGCGAGGAAGCAGGGCGATCCTGATTTTGCAGCAGCGTTGGAGGAGTTCAAGCAGGGTAAGCTGAATGAATATGAACAATACCAACAGTTTCGCTTAGTTCGTCACGGTGAAGATATCCAGATCTTATGGTTCAATGAAGATTTAACCCTGAGAGATCTTTTGGAAGAAACAGCGGAAGCGGGATTTGGTGTACTTACCGAGGATGAGTGGGAGTATCTGTATGGAGGCGGGTGCCGTATGTTATTTCCTTGGGGCGACAGCTTTGATTACACCTTAAAATTAAAGCACTTTGGTGACTTACAGGAAGCGGACAAGCTGATGGGCGATTCCACTGAACCTCCCCCTGCCTTGGTAGATGAGGCTGACCGACCCTATGATCTAGAGCTGCCCAACTTTTTTGGGGTGCAATTTGTCGGGGATCCCTATACGTATGAACTTACACTAGATGACGATGGAGAGATGCAGCCCAAAGGTGGAGACGGTGGTTCCATGATCTGTGGTGGTATGGGGCCATTAGTCGGCTTTCTCCCCGCTGCTGCTGTATTTTATCGTGATACCAATGCGAGTGACCTGGACTGGGAAGATATGATGGATTGTATGCACTACAGGAAAGTGATTCGTTTAATAGGGGGTGCCCATTCCTAGACTGGCTTAGGATAGTGTACTAGGGCAGAATATGCTTGGTTCCAAAAGCACATAAAACAAAGCCATACCCGTTAAGGACATCATACGTTCCTAGGGGTATGGCTTTCTATAATTCTTCTTTCGAAAAGGCTGACCTGTTATCGAATATCCACAGACCATGCACCATCGGCTTGTACCGCGATTGCATATACGCCATCTGTTGTAATGTTCAAGCTCGTCGATCCTGAGTATGTACCAGTCTCATCGATCAGTTTTGTATTGGAATCGAGGCCAACGGTTTTGTTAATATAAGCAGTAAAGTGGCTATCTCCTTTATGTTTGAAGGTAAATGTGGTTGTACCGCTTTTGATATACACAAATACCACATTATCTCCTTTGCCCTTTGTCTTGGCAGGAGCGCGAAGGGTATCCTCTGGAATTTTCTGCGTTGTGTGCAACGTCCAGGCGCCATCTGAAATGACATCCAACGTAAACTGCGCGTTTGTTGGAATGTGAGCGAAGGATTTTCCACTGTATTCCCCAGTTTTATCAAATATTCGTGCAGACTCGCCATTTTCATTGGTCAAATTAACCTGGAATGAGCCATTGCCTGCATGAGTGGCATCTATGGCGACCATACCATAATTCAGTGGAAAAGGATCCGTTATTTGATTACCCTTAGCTTCAAATTGAACTGATCTGGCAAGATACTGTTCAAGAATCGGTTTGCCGTCTAATTCCTGATACAGTTGCTTAACTTGTTCATAGTCGTCAGCAGCTATGCTCTCAGCGAGTGTGAGTAGAATGTCTTTATTTTCAGGTTCATATTTGTTATTGGCGTATTCGGTAATACGTGCAGCCATTCGTTCTATATCCCCGGGGGCGATCACTCCTTCGACAGTCGCTTGTTTCATGTATTCTTTAGCCTCGGCCAATGCTTTATATTTTCCACCCGTATTTTGAATATCCTTATAACTAACGCTCTCACGACCTGAATTTGGGAATAAAATATCCACCGTTAACAACCAAATGACTCCTGTAATGGATGCAGCAATAATATACCATTTGGGACTGTTCGTTGATTTTTTGTGAATGCGCCATGCCGTGATGATGAAAAAGAAGCACAGTAATAATATTAATATTGAAATAATGATCATATGAATCTCCCTGTTCGTTATTCTGTTGATCTCGTGCTAAGAAACAGCATATTCCATTATAAACCAATTCCTTGTGAAATGAAGCCGGACAAAAGCCCTTGTTTTCAGAAGTGAAGAAAGCATTCTAGATAGGACAAAACACACATCGAGTCTGCCTATATAGGAAGGAAAAGACCGATGTGCGTTGTGTTGTGACTGATCAGCTGGGTATGAAGAAGCACCGCGTGCTGAAAGCTGCACGCGGTGCAAAAATAGAAAGTTATTTATTAGATGTACTATAGTCGCGATGGTGTTAACTGAACTTATTTTAGCTTCTGCACAGAGACTGCCATTTGCTCCAGTTGGGCATGAGTCAATTGATTGTTTGGCGAGCTTATCGTTACATAGCGATCATCCAGTTGGAAGGTCAGCAGATCGGTCTGATCGGGAGTATACCACTTGGCAGATACGCCATTTGGTAATTTTACCGTTTTTCCATCATAGCTGAATGAATAGTCTTTGGGCGATATCGTTACATTCATACGATTGAATACAAAGTTTACACCATCACCGCCAGCGCCTACACTTTTGAATGTATCTCCGGCAACCATATGCTGTGGCGCATACGCGGTTTTGAATCCGTCGAACTTCGCAAATGTCTTGCGGATGTTATCCAGTTGTTGCTTGGTGTAGTTCACATCTGCGAAGGCCGTGATGCCTTGATGATTGTTGCTGTTAGCTTTCTGAACAGAGACCGCAACTTGCTGCAACTGCGCTTGCGTCAGCTTGTGGTCTGGAGAGCTAATGGTAACGTAACGATCATCCAGTTGGAAAGTCAGCATACCGGTTTTGTCTGGAGTATACCATTTGGCAGTAACCCCATTGGACAATTTCACATTTTTGCTCGTATAGCCGTCTGAATAATCCCTTGGTGAGATATCCACTTTCATATGATTAAATATAAAGCTGACACCATCGCCACCTGCACCTACACTTTTGAACGTGTCACCTGTAGTCATTTGTTGTGGTGCATAAGCCGTCTCGAAACCATCAAATTGGGCAAAGGCTTTTTGGATCGCTTCTTTTTGAGCTGGAGTATACGTTACATTGGTTAGAACTGTTGGATTGCTAGTTGCTTGACCAATAATCACTTGTCCCTTTTGGCTGTCA
This sequence comes from Paenibacillus sp. Root52, assembly GCF_001426865.1. Taxonomy (GTDB): domain Bacteria; phylum Bacillota; class Bacilli; order Paenibacillales; family Paenibacillaceae; genus Paenibacillus. The sequence goes on from NZ_LMFO01000003.1 coordinate 50,348, forward strand.
TAGGATACGGGTACATGGAGTGCATCAGCCAGTGCGCGTACAGGCAGATACGTGGAATTGTTATATGTGATTGGAGCTAGTTTGTTACCATTGCCATCTGTAGGTGAGTAAGCCGCACCATTGACATTGAAGCTGATTCCGTGGTTAAGATAGGCGGAGATTTTCTCCAGTTGTGTACCTGCAAATACTCCTGTTGCACCAGTTAACGTCATTCCCAGTACCATCATCGTTGCTACGGATTTCTTCATGTTTTTTTTCATCATCTATCTCTCCTTAAAATTGGAATTGGTTAGTATCTTGTGGGCTCGCTGTCCCTTATGGCTTTATATTAAACCTGGAACATATCCAGAATAATTCTGAATTATCTCCAACTTGTAAACATATGCGTCATGGCTCACGATAAGGGAAAGGACATCTGATCTTAGAGAGCAAACGAAACGGTGAACATAACAAGGAGGGGGCAGGATCAACATGGATCTGAAAACTATAGCGTCACATTATACCTTGGGGGAGATTCTGAATTGTACATCGATGCAGCAAGGGACAAGTTCAGCAGCGATGTTGCTGGAGACCACGTTAGATAGGTTTGTATTGCGTCAGCTCAGGGATGAAGGACAGGCTTTGGCTGAATATGAAGTATACGAGGCACTGGCACCTGCAAATATATCACCAAGTATCCTGTGTACGAAGGAAGGTCTGCCTTATATTACCCTTGGGCATATGATTTATAATGTTCAGACTTATATTGAAAAAGTAGTGCCGCAGCACTCGCTAAGCTTGAATTATGTTGAGTTGGGTAAAGTGATTGCACGTTTCCATCAACGCATCTTGCAGCTGGATATGACTAGACTTGGTCAGAAGGATCGTTTTGCTCTACCTTCATTATGGGAAGCCGTAAGTGGGGATATTCTGAATTCGTCATCTGAGGTAATACGGCGTTTGGCAAGTCATGTGGAGGAATGTTGCAAGTATCAATCGAAGCATACGGCTGTAATACATGGGGATCTAGGGCTGTGGAATGTGCTATTCACGGAAAGTCATATGTATATCATTGATGTCGGTGAAGTACGGTGTGGGAACCATCATTTTGATCTAGCAGCCATACTGTCTTCGACGTGTTCTTCTTCAACAACAGTATGCGAGCTGGAGGAGCGAATGATTCAATTGGAACGTGGATATCGCTCTGAAGGGCGCGACGTTAATCGGGAGATTCTATACGAACAGATCCATCTATGGGTCATTCGTGGACTGTTAGCCATCATAAGAGAGAAGGGAATCATTGCTCCAACGATCCCCTATATCGAGCGGAATCTAGCGTTTCTCGGTAAATGTCAGACGGTAATGAGCTGAATTCAGAGTGGTGGATAGGATAAGATAGGATCAATTGGCTGAGAAAGATTTAGTTCACTAAATAAAGGATTAATCCACCTACGCCAAATACGATTGCAAAAACATATACATACGAAAGCCGGCTCAGATTTTGCTTGGTTTTGCGGTCATACTCAGGATTGCTGGTTTGATTCGCCTTCGAATTACCGATAATCAGCGTAGCGATTCCTCCGAATAAAGCGATAGCGATAACTAAAATATAGGGCAACAACGTATGCTCGACCTCCCTTTCAAAATAATAGATATGAATCGATACATATGTCGTTATACAAATAATACGTATGTTGCATAAGCCGCAATAACTAAACAGACAACCCCACCGATTCGAGTGGAGAATGTATAAAGAGAAGAGGGTTCCGTAGCATCAGAAGACTTCCACTTTTCCGTGATGATCCACAGAACAGATGGAGCAATTAACATTAGTAAGCCAACGAGACTGAAGATAATGGCAATAGTCAAAATCATTTGAAGGCGCCTTTCTGTTGGTGAATTACAATAATTGGCGATTTTCCATATGTCATCATTATATCATACAAAAAAAGGAAGAGGGAGTGCCCTCATCCTAGATTAATCATTGATTTTCGAATGAACTTTTAAAATTTAAAAGATTGAATAATCCTTGTCCTGGCGGGCTTTCGCGACTCTCTTTTATGGGGGTTGCGATTTTTTTTTGAATTTGGAGTGATCCGAATCTGCAATCCCTACGTTACACCCTATGAAGATGACGACAAGGAAAGAAATGATACCCAAAACGACACAAGGAGTGAACACATGATGAAGATGAAAATGAAGAAGTTTATTGCACCTGTACTTAGTTTGACACTGTTGATGCCAGGGATTGCAGGAGCTGCTTCTGCACCACAGACACCAATGACAATGATGAAAGCATCGGTGAACACACCGGCTGCAGACCTTAGAGCGAACCTGGATCACCTATTGTCTGAACACTTTGCACTCGCCGTAACCGCGATGGCAAAAGCTTATGATGGAGCAAAGGATGCCGATGCAGCATACAAAGCACTGGATCAAAATGCACTGGATATGCAGCCAGCGATCGCTTCCCTATACGGTGACGCTGGTGCGAAGGAATTCGAACGTATCTTCCGTGCACATAACAAATACACCGATGATCTAGTGAGGGCAACCAAAATGGGTAACCAAGCTGGCATCAAGCAAGCTCAAGCGAACATCAACGGCTTTGTGGATGAATTCTCAACATTCCTCAGTACAGCAACCGAAGGCAAATTGCCAAAAGCAGCAGCCAAACAGGCTTTGCAAGTACATGAAGATCTCGTGCAAAAAGTATTCGATGAATACGTCGCTGGAGATTATGCGGATGCATACAAGGCTTACCGTGAAGGCTTCAAAGAAATGTTCGACGTAAGTAAAGCACTTTCTACAGCGATTACTACACAAATGCCTGAGAAATTCGATCACACCAAAGCGGACACGAAAGCAGCTGATTTGAGATCTACGCTCAACCACTTGGCATCCGAACACTTTGCGCTCTCTGCTCTGCAAATGCAGGAAGAATACGATGGACGCACAGCAGCTTCCAATGCACTGGTTACAGCTGAAGCTGGCAACACCGCTGATTTCAAAGCAGCCATTGCTTCCGTTTACGGTAACGATGGTGCCAATGCGTTCGAGAAAATTTGGGTAACCAACCACGTTAATGCTCAGAGTGATTATGTAAAAGCTGTTAAAAACAACGATGCGGCGGCTCGTGCAGCCGTAGAGAAACGTATTGATGGATTCACAACAGAGTTCGCAACATTCCTGGATGCTGCAACAGCAGGCAACCTGCCAAAAGCAGCAGGACAACAAGCGCTGACAACACATGAGAACCAAGTGCAAAAAGTCCTCGACCAATATGCAGCAGGCAATTATGATGCTTCTTACACGACGAATCGTGAAGGGTTCAAAGTGATGTTCGGTGTAGGTCAAGCGTTGGGTAACGCGATTGTGACTCAATTCAACGATAAGTTTCAAGAGCCAGCAGCTCCAACAACGCCTGCACCAGCTCCGGATATGACAACGGTATGGATGCAAGTGAACAGCAAAATGCTGAAAATTAACGATAAAACAACCAATATGGATACAACACCAGTACTGTGGAAAAACACAACCTATATTCCACTGCGTTTCTTGAGTGAAGGTATTGGTGCAACGGTGAAATGGGACAAAAAGGCACAACAAGTAACGGTCATGGCGGGCAACGATACGCTCGAATTCTGGGTGAACAACAATGTGATGGAAGTTAATGGTGTGAAGAAAAACGTAGGCTCTACCGTATTTGTCAACAAAGATGGTCGTACGCAAGTACCACTGCGCTTCATTGCTGAGTTACTGAAGTGGGATGTGAAATGGGCACAAAAAGACGGTTCCATTACACTAACCAAATCGATGTAACTCGAAAAAGTGAATAGAATGACTGTTGTCGATCACCAAACTATTTCAAGAAACCATGACCCTATTCTCTGGGTAGCGTAGCTCTTCTTACCCAGGATTGTAATCATCATCTAATCATATTGTGCTGCCCACTACATGCTGCTCTAGGATGTAGTGGGCAGTTTTGTTATACACGGATTTCGTTCCAAATAAATTCAAATATTTGGTATAATCATCAAGTAATGACTTACATAACAGCTTGGATAGCCGATGTAGCCTAGAATGATGTATGATCTATTTAGTATGAGCAAAATAAAAGGGGGACAGTGGAATGAGTACATCATCCAAACCGGAGCGTTCAGCGAGAAATGTGGACACGCGGTTATTTATTGCTTGGGCCGTTTCTGTCATCGCAACAGGCGGCAGTTTATATTTTAGTGAAATTAAAGGATACATTCCTTGTGATCTGTGTTGGTTCCAGCGGATTTTCATGTACCCGTTAACGATTGTGCTCGGGATTGCTTATTTCAAGGATGATGTGGGCATTGCCAAATATGTACTGCCGCTCAGCTTTGTTGGTGGCGGAATTTCGTTATATCACGTTACGATCCAGCGTATCTTCTCTGCTACAGGTAATGCCGTGGCTTGTGGTAAAGTTCCTTGTTACACCGATTATCTGAATTGGTTCGGCTTCATTACGATTCCTTTGCTCGCTCTAATCGCTTTTATTATCATCATTGTAGCGCTGTGGGGCATTGGCAAAGCATCCAAATCTTCTTTGTAAGAAAGGATAGATGGTTGATGAGCGGACATATCCGTAGGTGCATGTCTTTTATTATGTTGATTATACTGACCGCGGCTTGCTCTTATCAGGATCAGAATGCATCGGGTGAGATGCCGGTCATGATCAAAGTACAGCTCATGGTTCCGGAACAGGTCTCACCTGGTGAGCCTGTGTCTTTACAGTTGAAGCTGACACAGGGGGACGCGCCAGTTAGCAATGCGGATCAAGTGCAGTTCCAGATCTGGAACAAGCTTAATGAGCCTGCTCCGGTGTCGCCGGAAGAAGGCTATATGACTGTTGAGAAGCTGGAGGAACAAGGGGCATTGACAGCCAGAGAAGTGCAAGATGGAATCTACGAGGTAGATTATACATTTGAAGAACCAGGCTCTTATGTGGTTCAAGCTCATGTAACACATGGGTCTATGCACAGTATGCCGAGAAAGAATGTTGAAGTGAAATAAAGCGGGCGTAGCCGTCATTTGGTTCAGCGCGGTAAATGTGTTTATTATATTTAATGATATTAATGAATTTAATAAAGTTGTAGGAAAAGAGGTTGTTATGGCAACAATTCATGATGTTGCACTCAGAGCAGGAGTGTCCGTAACTACCGTCTCACGTGTATTAAATAACCGGGGGTATATCAGTCAGAAGACCCGGGATAAAGTGTATCAGACAATGAGTGAACTGAATTATCGTCCGAATGAGATTGCCCGTTCTCTTTTGCGCAAGCAGTCCAATGTCATCGGCTTAATTATTCCTGATGTGTCCCATCCGTTTTTTGGTGAGATGGCCAATTATATTGAATATCATGCGTATCAGCATGGGTTCAAGATTATGCTATGCAACTCGCATATGGAGCCTTCCAAAGAGCGAGAGTATGTGGAAATGCTCAAAGGCAACCGAGTGGATGGCATTATTATGGGTAGCCATACACTTGAAGTAGATGAATATATGAATCTGCATTCACCTATTGTTACCTTTGACCGTCAGATCGGTACGGACATCCCGTTTATTTCCTCTGATAATTATCAGGGAGGAGTTATGGCTGCTGAATTGCTTCTTGCTAAAGGCAGAAGGAAAGTGGCTCATATCTGCGGTAATCTAGGATTGCAGATGCTCTCCAATCGCAGAACAGCAGGTTTTGTGGACAAGCTGGAGGCACACGGTATCAGGCCAATCGCTACACATGAAACGAATCTGAACGTGTTTAGTCAGGAGCAATATACGGAACTGGTTGAACAATTACTGGTGGAACATCCCGAAGTGGACGGTTTGTTTGTGACTAGTGACCTAATCGCTATTCATGCGTTGAAACAAATTATCGCCCGTGGTCGCAAAGTTCCCGAGGATATTTCCATCATTGGGTATGATGATATTCGTGCGGCAAGTTATGTGCTGCCAGGCATTACTACGATCAGACAACCTGTGGAACGCATGGCTGAACTTGCGGTGGAGCTGATTCGTCGTCAAATTGCTGAAGAAGAAATTACAATGGAGAACATTTTGCCAGTCACCTTGGTGGAAAGAGAGACGACCTAATTGGGTCGTTTTTTTATTTATGTCAAACGATTGACATGTCAAACCTTTGACATTATAATCAGTCCTGTAAGCGGTTTCTTTCATGCATACTCATAAACGGGGGGAATAACAGATGAGAAGAGAGCGGAAATGGGCGAAGTTATCCATATTATCATTAGTTATGGTCGTCATTCTTTCGGCATGTGGCGGTACACAATCAGGATCGGAAACAGATACATCCAGCGGATCTGGTGATAACGTAAAGATTACGCTTTTGAATTCTAAGACAGAGATAAATAGCCAGCTAGAGCAGGCAGCGAAAGACTTCCAAGCAGATAACCCTAATATTACGGTGGAGATTGTACCTGTAGGTAACGGACAGTCGCCATTTGAGAAAGCTTCAGCTTTGTACGCTTCCGGCAATCCAACAACGATGATGATGCTGGATACAGGGGATGTAGAGAAATTTAAGGATCGTGTTCTGGATCTTACCTCTGAAAAATGGATGAAGGATGCCGTTGAGAACAGCACAGCAGCAACGACTTTTGATGGCAAAAACTATGCCTTTCCACTCTCCATTGAAGGATATGGCTTCATCTACAATCAGAAAGTGCTGGATGAGGCTGTAGGTGGCACATTTGACCCACAAACGGTACAAACAACTGCACAGCTTGATGAACTGTTCCAGAAAATTGCAGCGACCGGCAAATCACCTCTCATTGTTTCACCAATGGATTGGTCGCTCGGAGCACACTACCTTGCACTTGCTTATGGTGGACAGTCGCCAGATCGTGCCAAAGTCGATCAATTCATTCTTGATTTGAAAGCGGGTACAGTGGATTTGGCTTCGAATGCGGTCTTTAATGGCCTGATGGATACGTTTGATCTTATGAAAGCTAACAATATCGACAAAGCTTCTCCGCTCTCTGGTACATATGAGCGTGGGCCTGAAGTGTTAGGAAAAGGCGAGGTAGGCATATGGTTCCAAGGGAACTGGGCATGGCCGCAGATCGACAGCTTTGATACAGCAGGCGGACAATATGGCTTCCTGCCAGTGCCTGTAAGTAACAACGCAGACGATTTTGGTAATAAACAAATCTCTGCAGCCGTATCCAAACGCATACTGATCGACAAAGAAAAGAATACACCCGCACAGCAGGAAGCAGCGAAAAAATTCTTAGACTGGATTGTGTATGAGTCGAAAGGACAGGATTTCCTTGTGAATCAGGCAAGTATCATTCCGGCATTCAGCAATATCACACTGGAACCGGCTGACCCGCTTGGTAAGTCTATTAGTGACTACATCAAAGCTGGCAACATTGAAGAATCCATGAGTACGCTACCAGCCGATCATTGGTCTAAACTGGGGGCTTCCATGCAGAAGTATTTGGCTGACGTTATTGATCGTGATGCACTGGCCAAAGAAATTCAGAGCTACTGGACTAACGTGAAATAAATAGGTGCTTCTTGGTCAGAGAACGGGGATGAGTTCTCTACCGGTTTCTAAGAGCAGCAGATTAACACATAGAGAGTGGTTGGTATGCCTTAGGCGATAGCAGGCGGGGGATGATTTCAACTCGCTAGCTAGCATTCGTCTTAGGCAAACCAACGGTATACACCTTGGGATAGAGTGGAGGATGACGATGCTGACCGAAAAAGGATTATGGGCTCGCTTGCGCACCCGGCTCATCTTTACCGGCCCGACGCTGTTTGCGTTTGGTACAGTCATGATTATTCCGTTCTTGTATGGGATATATCTGACGTTTACGAACTGGGACGGGATTGCTGTTGAGCAAAGTCTCGTGGGCTGGGATAACTATATCGGCGTGTTCAAGGACACCGTGTTCTGGAAATCGTTTGTGATGACGCTGGAATACGTATTTATTACCGTGGTGCTGACCAATGCTGTTGCATTTTTGCTCGCTTATGCGGTAACTCGTGGAATTAAGGCACAGGGCTTATTCCGGGCAGGCTTCTTCCTACCCAATCTGGTCGGCGGAATTGTGCTGGGCTTCATTTGGCAGTTTATTTTCAACCAAGTATTCGTATTTGCTGGACAAAAAATGAATATTCCCCTGTTCCAAGCCTCCTGGCTGGCAGACCCAGACAAAGCTTTCTGGGCACTAGTGATCGTGACGGTATGGCAATATGCAGGTTATATGATGGTCATCTACATTGCAGGTTTGATGAATGTACCCAAAGACGTGATGGAGGCGGCCAGCATTGACGGAGCAAGTAACCGCAGGATGTTGGGACGAATCGTATTGCCACTGATGGTACCATCGTTCATCGTATGTGTTTTTCTATCGCTCCAGCGTGGTTTTATGGTCTACGATCTCAACGTCTCATTAACGAGCGGGGGCCCATTCAAAAGCACGGAAATGGTATCCATGCATGTGTATGAGCAAGCCTTTCTGGCACGTGATTACGGATTGGGTCAAGCAGAAGCGTTTGTTCTGTTTATCCTTGTTGCCACCATTACATTGCTCCAGGTGTATTTCAGTAAGAAGTTGGAGGTGGAGGCATGATGGCTGGACAATCTCGTATGCTGGGCATGGCTAAATTATGTTCCTTAATCGTAGCGATGATGTTGTTCATTTTCCCATTTCTGCTACTGATCTCGAATTCGTTTAAGGCTAATCAGGCCATTACGTCAGATCCGCTGGGTCTACCCGCATCCTTCCAATGGGATAATTACGTGAGCGCTTTCGATAAAATGGGGTATATATCTGCATTCAGCAATTCATTGCTGATTACGGTGTTGGGTGTAGTGCTAATTGCGTTGTTCGCAGCGATGACGGCTCATTATTTTGTACGGCACAATAGCAAGCTGAATCAATATCTGTTCTTCCTGATGGTTGCAGCGATGATTATTCCTTTTCAGGCAATTATGATTCCGCTCGTGAAAATCTATGGTTCCTTGAGCTTGCTCGATAATAAATGGTCGCTTATTTACATGTACATCGGTTTTGGTAGCCCACTCGCTGTATTTATCTATCATGGGTTTATCAAGAGCATTCCGCTGGAATTGGAAGAAGCAGCACTCATGGACGGGTGCGGACGAGTACAGACCTTCTTTCGCATCGTGCTACCGGTGTTACTGCCAACAAGTGTTACGATTGCGGTGTTAAATGTTCTGTGGATCTGGAATGACTTCCTGCTGCCTTCCTTGGTGCTAACTTCTTCCGAACAGCGGACATTGCCATTATCTACGTTCTATTTCTACGGTACCTATACTGTGGACTACGGCCCGTTGATGGCTGGGCTTGTACTGACATTGTTGCCTGTGTTGGTCGTATATCTATTTGCACAGAAGTATATTATTCAAGGTGTAATGCAAGGCTCCATCAAATAAAAACCACTACAACACTGCCCTTTTGGAACAGGACTAACTAGACATCAACTCATAGATAGAGACAGGAGTGACATTTAAGATGGATAAAGAGCAGGGACGAGAAACGATACAGGAGCATACCCATTCAACAACAGAAGTGAAATATACTCGGGAGCGGGCGAATACCTACATCGAGCAGCATCGACATGAGGTTGACCCTACCTACAGACTGGGATACCATCTCATGCCGCAGGTGGGGTGGATGAATGATCCCAACGGATTTATTTATTTCAATGGAGCATATCATTTGTTCTATCAATTCTATCCTTACGCGCCGGTGTGGGGACCAATGCACTGGGGACATGCCGTGAGCGCTGACTTGGTCACATGGGAACACCAACCTGTAGCACTTGCACCAGATCATACGTATGACATCGATGGGTGCTTCTCAGGGAGTGCGATCATTAAGAATGGAAAGCTCGCGCTGATGTACACGGGTCATGTGGTTACCGGACCTGACAAGGATCATGATTATTACCAGACGCAAAATATCGCGGAATCTGACAATGGCATTGATTTTGTGAAAAGCGCACATAACCCCGTCATCCCACTGGATCTGATCCCAGCACATACGAGTAAGAAGGATTTCCGTGATCCCAAAGTATTCGAACGAAACGGGATGTATTACTGTGTACTCGGATCAAATGATGCAGCAGGCAATGGACTTATACTATTGTACCGTTCAACAGACTTACAGCAATGGAACTTCGTAAACGTGATGGCTCAAAGTGACGGAACCCTTGGCGATAATTGGGAGTGTCCCGATCTGTTTGCCATGGGTGATAAAGATATATTGATCATGTCCCCGCAACGGATGCCAGCTCAAGGAGACAATTATCGTAATTTGCACTCCACAGTTTACATGATGGGAACGTTGGATGAGGAGCAGGGTGTACTGGACTACGAACATTATTATCCGCTTGACTGCGGATTTGATTTTTATGCTCCTCAGACTACGGAGGACGCGCAAGGACGGCGAATTATGGTCGCCTGGATGGAGACATGGGAGACGGAGATCCCAACTCAGAACGCACATAAGTGGGCTGGGGCGATGACGTTGCCACGTGAGCTCATCCGCAAGGGAGACCGCTTGACCTTCCAGCCGCTGCCTGAGCTTAAGCAATATCGAATAGACGGCATGGAGCATAAGGATATTCGTTTGGTTGATGGAGAGCATGATCTAGGGATTAGCGGGGATCGTTATGAATTACATGCTGTATTTGAAGCCGAGCAGGCACAGCAATTTGGATTGAAATTGCGTACTGGCAAGGATGAAGAGACCATCATCTCTTATGATGTGTCTCAGAGCCGACTTTGTTTTGACCGAGAGCGTGCGGGGAAAGGGCCGGGAGGCGAACGGGCTGTTGAGGTTGAACTGCGTGACGGGAAACTGGAACTTCAGATTTTTGTAGATGCCAGCTCAGTCGAAGTATTCATTCAGCAGGGTGAGCAGGTGATGACGGGGCGTATTTATCCTGATCCGAGTTCAACTGGCATTAAGGCATTCTCATCAGGAGTTTGCACACTGACAGAGCTTCGTAAATGGGATTTGCGTGTTTAATTTCGAATAAAATATTATAATAATAACCTTGACCTTGAAGTATACTTCAAGGTTTATTTTATATGTGTCCTAGGGATGATGGAGGTGAAGGTTCACCTCCAAAGTATCGGAACTATGGAAGACACACATCAGGGTAAGAGTAGAGTCGTGTGAAAGGACGGTGAAGTTGAGGTGAGCATGATGACGAGAGGAGAACTAGCCAAGCGTACTGGACTCAGTATGGCGACTCTCCGGTATTATGAAGATAGCGGGGTTCTGCCTGCACCGATCCGTGCATCGAATGGATACCGTAAATATTCTGAGGATTACGTGGTCAAAATCAAATTTATTAAGGATGCTCAAGCATTAGGTTACTCTTTAAAAGAGATAAAGGAGACACTACAACTACTCAGCCGAGAGGATATGGACAGTGAAGTTCTGAGAGTATTGGTTCGCGATCGAATTGCAGATATTCAACAGCATATCAATAATCTAAAGGACATGCAGACACTTCTAGCTTCATTGCTCTTAACGCCAGAATCCGACATCCATACTTATATAGAATCTTTTCGCAATAACTCAGAGGAAGCGGACGGCTCTCCCAAGCCACAAGAATGACATGGATACACTTCATATATATCGAAAAGAACCCCTTTCCCAACGTTTCGGAGAAGAGGTTCTATTTGTTTTGATTACAGCATGATGCATTATTCATTTACATAAAACCCGCTTCCCGTAAAAAATGATGCACAATCTGGCGCTGATATTTGATCCGCACGGAACGCTTCAAGCTCCAACACGTCTCCACAGTGACGGTGCGAGCCTGTAGAAGCCTTGCACCCGCTGTGCGTGCCGATCCAGGCAGTTCATGCTGCTTCAGATTGAAATGTCTGTCCTGGTTCGCGATGGAACGATTCATTTGTTTAATGATGCGTTTGCATACTGGAACCGCACGACTGCCGGGATTAGTAATCAGCGTTTGTCCAAGAACACGGGAACTGAGCTGGGATAAGCCATTGGCTTCATGCAGATCTAACCACCAATCTGGTTGATATTGACGGGCGAGATGAAAGACTGCTGAGGCCAGGGGATGCTTGGCTTTACCTGAGATTCGGCGTGGAAAGGTACGATTCAGATCTGGCTTGCCTCTAATTTTCTTCCGATATGCCTGTTGGTGCACCCGTGGAATGATGATGAGAAGCCCGCGCTGGATGATGTGCCGTCCTGCGATACAATCATCGGCGAGCTGCTGCGCAGCAGCCATACTGGCTGTTTCATTACCGTGTACTCCCGAGGTAATCAGCATTACTGGGCCAGGGTTCACTCCGCGCACAACATAATAGGGGGTAGCATGTACGCTGGATGAAGCAAGGATATGTTTGTTGACAAGCATGAGGCTCACCTCCGTTACTACAATACGTCATGTCCTTCTTGTCTGTAACGGCACTTCAATAGCCGCCTGTCTTATCTTTTGCAAAATGGGTAGCACACCAAATACTTCATCTGGTTAAATACCAATTAATCCCTTCACAGAGAAGACATTTTTTTGCCACAATTCGGAACTTATGCCCCTGTTCAAGAGTGCGTCACAAGACAACAGGCTGTCTGTTCCTTTATAATTAAGAAGGTATTATCGTAAACGTTTACAACTTGAGTTATTTAAATTTAAAATATTACGCCGGCCACGTGCCTGACCAATGAAGATACAGAACGATCAATCCGGCAAGAGAGAAGGATGTCATGAAGAAAATTGCATGGGTCACCGATAGTACGAGTACACTGGATCCTGTTTTCGCTGAGCAAAATCATGTTTATATTGTACCGCTGCGTGTTGTATTTGGAGAGGAATGTTACCGAGAATCAGAGGATATAACACCGGAACTATTCTATGAAAAGCTGGAGACAGCATCCAAAGCCAGCAGCTCACAGCCGCCAATCGGCGAGTTCATTGAATTGTACGAGTCATTGAAGGATCAATACGATGAGATCATAACCATTCATTGTTCTACTGCGCTTAGTGGTACATTACACACATCTATGCAGGCTGCGGAAATAGCAGGTGTGAAGGTGACTGCAATTGATTCAATGGCAGGTGCATATCCTCATCGGGAGATGATCCTGCAAGGTCTGGAGTGGCAGAAACAAGGCGCTAGTGCAGCCGAGATCAAAGCTAACATTGAACAGATGATTGAAAATATGTCCTTTTACCTTATTCCGGCCAGTCTTCAGAATCTTCATCGTAGCGGGCGAGTATCTGGAACACAACTTGTCTTGAGTCAGTTATTGAAGATTCATCTGCTGTTGCGATTTGAGGAAGGTAAAGTTGTTGTGAACGAGAAAATTCGTACATTCAAACGTGCGAAACAACGTATGCTGGATGTACTGAAAGTGGATATGGAGAAAGTGAAGCATGTATGCATCATGCATGCCAACAATCCAGATGAAGCTGTGACTATCAAACAGCAGATATCCGAATTGTTACCACGGCTCAAGACCGAGATTATGCCATTTATCCCTGTGGTCGGTATTCATGCAGGCGCAGGCACGATTGGTCTATGCTGGTTCAGAAATGAGCACGTATAGATTCCATTCTAGATTACATTGTTGATAACATCAGTTCCTAGTTTAGGTCTTGATATGATTATAAATTAATCCCATATACCGGTAGGATGCCCTTGAGTTACAGCAGTTGCAATTGCTGAATTCAAGTAGTATTCTGCCGGTTTTTTCTATGTTTAATTCAGTGATAAGAAGAGCGTGAACGCCAGACATCCTTTCATTGCCAATTGAAACAAAATGTGAGGTAATAAAGATAAATGAACATGTTGGAGGGGAATGTTGTGTCAAGTCACCGATTGTTGCTTGTTGAAGATGATCGTTCGATTAGTGAAATGGTAGGTCCTTATTTGGAAAAAGAGGGCTATGACGTTTCATATGCCTATGATGGTTATGAAGCGGAGGTGCAGTTCAAACAGGCGAAGCAAGCATACGATCTGGTTATTCTAGATCTGATGCTGCCTCGCAAAAATGGCATGGAAGTGTTGCAGACGATTCGCTCGGTCAGCTTGGTGCCCGTACTCATTCTATCGGCCAAGGATGGGGAGGTAGACAAGGCGTTAGGGCTTGGATTCGGCGCAGACGATTATCTAAGCAAACCCTTCTCCCTAATTGAACTGACTGCCCGTATTAAAGCAGCAATCAGGCGCGCCAACTATACGGCACAGCCCATAGAAACTCCCAACGCACCTGTGCAGCATGAACGTCTGGAGTTCGGTGGGTTGGTAATGAATATGGACACCTATGAAGTGGAGCGAGAAGGCGCTGCTATTCGTTTAACCTCTAAAGAATTTGGTATTTTGAAATTGTTAGTGACCCACCCGGGCAAAGTGTTCACGAAGGCTCAGATTTATGCTGCGGTTTGGAATGACCAATATTATGGGGACGAGAACATTATTAACGTACATATGCGTCGTCTGCGCGAGAAGATTGAACGAGATCCTTCAGCGCCCCAATATATTAAGACGTTGTGGGGAATCGGGTATAAGTTGGAGGTGGAACAGACATGATGCTCGTCCTTTTGGGCATTTCTACGGGAGGGTTAGCACTCGTTGTCGTGATCTTAGCCATCAAATTGGCTCAGCGTAGTCAGCAAATGAAGTATATTCATCTTAAACTGGAACATCTGTTGGATCAGGGGACATACGAGCGATTGTTAGTGTTCAGCAACGATGCTCCTATTCAGCAGCTTCTTCGTGATATTAATCAAGTTCTGGATTATGCCCACCGAACTGGAGCTCGTTATGCTAATCAGGAGAAAGAGATGCGTAATATGCTGTCCAACATCTCCCATGATCTGAAAACACCGTTAACGGTTGTACTTGGATATAGTGAGACATTACTACATAGCCCAACATTGACGGAGCAAGAGCGGGAGGTCATGATCGGCAAAATCCATGATAAAGCCCAGGAGGTGCTGCGTTTGATCCACTCCTTCTTTGATCTAGCGAAGCTGGAGTCTGGTGATATGGAGCTGTCCATGACGCGGGTTAATCTAAGTGAGCTATGCCGACTGAAGATGATTTCCTTTTACGAGATGTTAACAGGACTTGGCTTGGAAGTGAAACTGGACATCCCGGAAGGGGATATCTTCGTGCAAGCGAATGAGGAAGCGCTTGACCGTGTGCTGAATAATCTTATGACCAATGCGATGAAATACGGCTCTGACGGCAAAATGTTAGGACTCTCCCTTCGGCATAATGAGAAAGATGGTGTACTGTTGGAAGTTTGGGACCAAGGCAAAGGCATTCCCGAAAGTGAGCACAGCCGTGTGTTTGAGCGAATGTATACGCTGGAGGACTCCCGTAATCGACAGTATCAGGGAAGCGGGCTAGGTCTCACCATCACCAAAAGGCTGGTTGAGCGCATGGGAGGCAGCATTGAATTACGGAGTGTTCCGCACCAACGAACCGTATTTTCGATCTCTTTGAATCCTTGTTAGAAGATATTTATTTTGAAATAAATCAAGATTAAGGTTTTTGTAAGAAATGATTAATAGAAAAGAAGACATTTCTCTTTACAATACAGATATCAGAACCCGGTAGTGAATGTTCATTTAGAGCAGTTTCATCAATAAGACTGAATGAAGCTGCGTATGTTCAACTAAACTTTTTTACACGAAAACGGAGAGGACAGAAATAACGTGAAGAAGCGAAGCGTTCGCCTTTATCCCCGGATTTTCCCTTTGCAGAAGGGGTCAAAAAAATCTGGGGATAACAGCGATTGGAACGTTATTCTGTCATCGCAGTGGTAAGTGTAACACTCTTTAGTTGATTCTATATAGATTCTTGAACAACCACAAAAGGGATCGTAAAGGAGAACAAGAGATATGACTTATATTGCACGTACGATAGGTGTGTCCAAGACATATGAGGGAATAGAAGTAGTGTCCGACGTTAATATGAATATTAAGCAAGGGGAAATTTACGGTTTCTTAGGGCCGAATGGTGCGGGCAAAACAACGATCATGAAAATGCTGACCAATCTAGTGAAGCCAACCTTTGGCGAAATCGAGTTGTTTGGAGAAAAGTTAACGCCCACCTCCTATGAAGTATTGAAGCGGATGGGAAGTATT
This sequence comes from Paenibacillus sp. Root52, assembly GCF_001426865.1. Taxonomy (GTDB): domain Bacteria; phylum Bacillota; class Bacilli; order Paenibacillales; family Paenibacillaceae; genus Paenibacillus. The sequence goes on from NZ_LMFO01000003.1 coordinate 66,495, forward strand.
ATCGAATACCCCTTTTTCTACGATAAATTATCAGCTAGAGACAACTTGGAGCTTCATTGTGAGTACATGGGCTTCCACAACAAGAAAGTGATCAACGATATGATAGAAAAGGTGGGCCTGAAGGATACCGGGAAGAAAGCCGTTCGTGATTTCTCCCTTGGCATGAAGCAAAGACTCGGTATTGCGCGAGCACTCATCACAACACCTGAGCTGCTCATTCTAGATGAACCAATCAATGGACTTGATCCTGTAGGGATTAAGGAAATGCGGGATTTATTCAAACGTCTCAGCACGGAATACCGGATCACCTTGTTAATCTCAAGCCATATTCTCGGAGAGATTGAGCAGATTGCTGATACGGTAGGGGTCATTCGCGGTGGGAGATTAGTGGAGGAAGTGTCGATGGAGAGTATCCGTGGTCTTCACAGCGAGTATGTCGAGCTACAGGCTGTGGATATCCGCAAAGCGACTTATGTTATTGAGCATCAGCTTGGACTCCAAAACTTCAAGTTAATGGATGAGCAGACGGTACGCATCTATGATACAGGTCTTGTTCCGTCGCAGTTAACCAGCCAGCTAATCGAGCATGGTGTGCAGATTGAGTCCATCTTCAAACGATCACATTCATTAGAAGAACACTTCTTGAATCTCGTGAAGGGAGATGGAGACGTTGCTTAAGCTCATTGAACTGGAGATGCGGAAACACCACTTTTCTAAAAATCTGATTGCAGCGGGAATAGCTAATATTGTTATCTTTGGGTTTCTAGCCATGATTGCTTTCGTGGACTGGGGAGCGGATGACTATGCTTATTCGAACTATGCGGTATCCTTTATGCTCATTGATGTATGTGCGAGAGCGACCTTTATCGTATTTGCCGGGGCGCTGTTATCCAAGTTCATTATCCAAGAGTACCGGAATAAAACGATGAACGTCATGTTTACCTACCCGATCAAGCGCCATAAAATTATCGCTGCCAAATTGATTATCATATTCGGGTTTACCTTCTGCATGATCATGTTCACCAATTTATTGATGGGCGCAATTCTATTGACCGTGAATCACTACTATCCTTTTGTTGCAGACGCATTAACGACCAATGAAGCATGGAGGTTGTTATTGAAGTATAGTATTAGCTCCCTATCTGCTGCGGCTATGGCGCTAATTCCATTGTACTTCGGTATGCGTAAAAAGTCGGTTACAGCCACGTTGGTCTCTTCGATCATTCTCGTGTTTATTATCTGTTCAGGTGGTAGTGGATCCTCGCTTTCACTGAATTCCATTATTATTATCCCTATTACTTTAGGGGCGATTGGTTTATGGATTGCATCCTTGTCGATGCATCGTCTAGAGACAAAAGACGTAAACTAAAATCCTGCTCAAAAGCATACCCGGTATGGCTTCAGATGCCATTGACATCCGCTCGTACAAGGGATAGGATAATGTCAACTGAGACATGAAGGAGAATGCAACTACCATGACGATTCCAAAAACTTTGACAATAGCTGGTTCAGACACAAGCGGCGGTGCAGGAATTCAAGCCGATTTGAAAACTTTTCAGGAGCTAGGTGTGTACGGTATGACCGTATTAACTACCGTTGTGGCAATGAAGCCTGAAACATGGGATCACCAGGTATTTCCTGTTGAATTAAATGTAGTGGAAGCACAGCTTCGTACAGTTCTCGACGGTATCGGATTTGATGCAATGAAGACGGGCATGTTGGGCTCTGTAGACATTATTGAGCTTGTGTCTAAACATATTCGTCGCAGCGGTCTTCCACAGATTGTTATCGATCCGGTAATGGTCTGCAAAGGTACAGATGAAGTGTTGCAGCCTGAAAATACAGAAGCGATGATTGAGTTTTTGTTGCCAGGCGCAGATCTCGTTACTCCGAATTTGTTTGAAGCTTCACAACTCGCGAAAAGTGGCCCAATTCGCTCGAAGGAACAGATGGAAGCTGCTGCATCCATCATCCATGACCAAGGGGCGAAGCATGTCCTAATTAAAGATCGTGGTGTAATCAATCCAGGTAAAGCGATGGATCTTCTCTATGACGGTAAAAACTATGAATGGTATGAAGCTGATGTTGTTGGCTCTGGTTATACGCACGGAGCAGGATGCACAACCTCTGCAGCGATTACCGCAGGTTTGGCACGCGGTCTGACCGTGAAAGAGGCTGTTCGTGAAGGGAAAGCCTTTATTACTAAAGCGATTGCAGGTGGATTCCCACTGAATCGTTTTGTTGGCCCAACACTGCATGCGGCACATCGCCTGGAACATCAACGTTAATTCGCGACAGGTGCGATTCATGCCAGAGACGATAGGTCTTTAATTTCATGGTGGTTGTCAATGAGCGGTGAAAGGCTCGTTGATGGCCACCTTTTTGTGTTATTTTTAAAAATAGTAACATTTGGTATGTATTAGGCGTTTATATCAAGGCACACGCACTTTAAGAGGACGTTGTTGGACACATGAACGACACACCGAATCGTTATGTTATTATCAGAACTTAAAAAGGAGAGTCGGCCATGGTCAGAACAGTGCTTCTGGTGGAAGACGAAAGCCGCATTCGTGAGATTGTGGCCGATTATTTTATAAAAGAACAGTGGAATGTCCTAGAAGCCGAGCACGGATTCGAGGCACTTGAACAGTTAGAACAACATGAAGTGGATTTGGTTATTCTGGATGTGTTGATGCCGGAGATGGATGGATGGACACTTTGTGGTCATATTCGATCTCAATCGACCGTACCTATTATCATGCTGACTGCGCGATCGGAGGATGATGACAAGATTCACGGTTTCCAGCTTGGCGTGGATGATTATGTAACCAAACCGTTTAGTCCTCGTGTACTTGTGGCTCGTGCAGAGACATTAATGAAAAGGGTCGAAGGTGCCGTTAGTAAAGATCAGAGTGTCATTCGATTTGGAGACGTGACGTTGGACCCTTGGGCAAGAAGGCTTGAGCGAAACGGCGTAGAGATTGAGTTGGCACCCAAAGAATATGAACTATTGCTCTATCTAACTCGAAATCAGGGTCTTGTGTTATCCCGTGATGCAATACTGAACCGCGTATGGGGCTATGATTTTGATGGGGATTCTCGGGTGGTCGATACACACATTAAGAAACTTCGCAGCAAGCTTGGTGAAGAAGCCAAATGCATCCGTACGGTAATTGGTACCGGCTATCGATTCGAGGTTGAGGCATGAGACGTACGGGTGTAACGATGAAGCTGTTTCTGGTGATGGCGGGGTTCTTGCTCCTACTGTACGGAACTACGGTGATTGCTCAGCTGGTATGGTTCCCGGACTTCTACCAACACCAGAAGATTACCAGCATTAAGAAAAAATTGTCGAGATTTGAACAACAGTATTCCACAGGGCATTGGAATGATATACAACTGGCGAAGGAAACCGGCAAATTCATGCGTCAGAACCAGTCTCATCTGGTCATCCTGACCAACACTGGCAAGCTAGTGAATGACCCATTTCACATTACGTTGCTGCAAGAGGATGGTTCGGAGGTTGAGGTGTCACTGTCCCTTTTTATCAACAGTGAGAATGCAGGCTGGATTGCTTCCCACCTGAAGTATGGACAGCAATTAACCATAACGGGATCAGCCAATGGATTGCATGAACCGATGATCTATCCGTTCAAGATCAAAGACAACAACACTTCGGTATGGGGTACGGGAAGCTTTGAAGAATTGAACGAACCTGTGCAGGAGTGGTCTGGCATATTGACCAAAGTCGTTCTTCCCAATCTGGGGACATGGAGTCAGCGACAAGGTTTGCTCGTGCAAGCGTTGGATAGTTTCTTCCCCCTTTCATCAGAGAATCAACTTAGTCTGAAGAATGGGAAGATGTTAAACCAGGAGTGGACGGATAGCTGGAGTGGAGTAAGAAATGTAATCGCCATAGCCCCAGTTCGCAATGCTGAATCTGGGGAACAACAACTCATTTTCTCGTTGACATCTCTGCAGGAGATGCGTGAAGCCAATGAAGCGACAAGGTTATTCTATGGGTATTTCGGAATTGCTGCATTTGTACTTATCTTGTTCTTGGCTCTGTTACTGTCGCGTATTGTTACGAAGCCACTACTGGCACTGAATCATGTTGCGAAGAAGATGTCAACGTTAGACTTCACTGTAAAATCACCCATTCGGCGTAATGATGAGATCGGTAGTTTGTCTGAAAGTCTGAATGCTCTGTCGACGACACTTGGGCAGACGCTGGAGGAGCTCAGACAGGCGAATAGTCAGATGCGCACAGATATGGAGATGAAGCAGCGGATCGAGAAGCGACAGCGTGAATTTTTTGCAGATGCCTCTCATGAACTCAAAACGCCAATCAGTATCATCAAAGGATATTCTGAAGGGCTAAGAGATGGTGTAAGTGAGAACAAACGTGAACGTTACATTGAGATTATTGCAGATGAAGCTGTAAAAATGGAAACGATGGTCGAAGAGATGCTGGATCTTGTTCGGCTAGAATCGCAAGCCATTAAGCTGAACACCGATGCAGTAGCTCTCGGAGATATGATAGAAGATATTGCTGGACGTCTGAGTCCACAATTGAAGGGAAAAGAACTACATGTCGTGTTGGTCTCCACAACAGAGCAGACCGTTGAGGGAGATCGCAGTAAGCTGGAGCAAGTAATCTACAATATGCTGATGAACGCAATCCGCCATGCTGTGCCGCAATCAGACATCTTGATTGAGATCAGCCGTCTGGAAGGGCAGGTTCGTATCTCTATCGAGAACAAAGGTGAGGGCATATCGGAACCTGAACGTCAGAATATATGGGAACGATTTTACCGGGTAGAACGTTCGCGTAATCGCAAAATGGGGGGAACCGGGCTTGGCCTGGCCATTGCGAAGCAGATTCTGGATCTACATGGATGTCGTTACGGTGTTGAGAACACACCAGAAGGAGTCCGCTTCTATATTATTTTTCCTAATGCTTAGTTAGAAAGGGAGTTAAGTCTTATGAAATCTTTGCCATCAATTTTAACCTTGGGTAATTTAACTTCGGGTATGCTGGCGGTCATTATGGCCATACATGGGGAATTTGCACTTGCTGTAACGTTGATCTGGGTCGCAATGTTCTTTGATTTGTTTGACGGTTTTGCTGCTCGTAAATTGCACTGTGAAGGGGAATTTGGCAAAGCACTAGACTCCCTTGCTGATGTGATTTCATTCGGTACAGCTCCAATACTGATTCTGTATCTGAACGTTATGAACGGAGGAAGTATTTTGGCGATGGCACTCACGGCTCTGTTTCCGATCTGTGGTGCTCTCCGACTGGCACGCTACAATTGCCAGAAGACAGCGACTCAAGGTTTTGTCGGCATGCCGATTACATTTGCGGGTGGCCTAATGTCCTTTTTCGCTCTATGGAGCCCTTATTTTACTCTTGGTGTAGCCTATCTCGTCATCGTTGTGTTATCTGGTCTAATGGTTAGCCAAATTCGATTCCCCTCTCTAAAACAGGTATTGACCCCTCAAGAGAAGGATATCGTGGAACCGAAATAAGGAGCGAGTCAGTGATGGAATTTGCAAAAGAATTTATTGGTCAGTACGGCTATTTCGCAATCTATGGACTACTGGCTCTGGGTGTAATCGGTATGCCTATACCGGACGAGGTGATGATGACGTTTGTTGGTTATCTTGCCTCGATCTCGGTTTTGAATTATTCGGTAAGTATTGTTGTCAGTTTTGGTGGTGCGTTCACCGGTGGACTACTCAGCTATATGATTGGCAAGAAGGCCGGCAGGCCGCTAGTCGTGAAATACGGTAAATGGGTGGGGGTAAACGCCAAACGGCTGGTCAGGGTAGAGTCCTGGTTTATGAAGTATGGGTACTGGTCCATCGTTCTAGGCTACTTCATTCCCGGGATTCGTCACCTGATGTGCTGCTTCTCAGGAATCAGTCGTATGGCTATGGGGAGATATATCCTCTTCTCCGGCATCGGTGCATTTCTATGGTGCGTTGTGTTCATATCGATTGGATTCTATGTTGGAGTGTTGACTTAAAATCGGACAGCCTATCAGCGTGATGGGCAAGCTAAGCTAAAGACCTTTTGTGTGAAAGGGTCTTTTTTGTTTTTTTGAATACAATGTAAAGATATCAACAAACTGAAGCAAACTTATTATAATGAACATGTATTTGGTTTATAATAAACATGTATACGTAGAAGGATTTTTAGGTACTTTCAGAAAAGTAAAAGATTTATCTGTATTTCTATCATATAAAAACAGGAAATTTAAGGGGACTTCATATGAGAAAATTATCGGATGTTTTAAAGGGTACAGAAAGATCTACTAGGTTCTTTATGTCCGGTACGTTTATGGAGAAGCAACCAGATTCCAAACCAAGAGATAGTGAACAACGAGACATGTTAATAATGACGGATATTAAAATAATCTCTAATAGATTGGGAAAATCAAAGCTTATGAGAGATGGCAAGCTCATAAGAGTAGGTGATCAAATTGAGAAATATAGAATATCTATATGAAGCCACAAAAGCAACTGATGATCTGTTCGAACGTAGATTGATGGTTGTAGCTATTCTAACAAAAATGATTGAAGAAGAGCATGATACCGTTCCCGTAATAGTAGGTGGATCAGCAGTAGCTATCTATTCTCAAGGGCTCTATGCAACAAATGACACTGATTTAATTTTGCTGTCTTATGTTGATGTACAACCTTACATGACAAAATTAAATTTCAATAAATTTGGTAAAGATTATTACAATAATGATCTTGATGTTCTTGTAGAATTTCCTTCAGGACATTTAGCGGGTAGTCCGGAAAAAATAACAATCCATGATGTATGGGAAAACTATCCTGTCTATATTTTAGGAGTTGAAGATCTTATATTAGATCGAGTGAATTCTCATGTTTCTACCAATGATACGGGTTCTAAAGAATGGGCACTTAGGTTGATGGGGGCTTTGTATGATAGCATTGACTGGTCCTACATTCATAAGGTTGCTCATGAGCAAGAAGTTCTTCAAACGATAGAGAAATTTCAAAGAACAGTGAAGCGTTACAGGCGTAACCTCGATAAATTATTCTAAATTATGTTGTATTTCTTTGATAAAGTTTAATGAAATAACAAAACACGCTCAAACCTTAACTTGTAATTAAGGAGAGCGTGTTTTTTTTATTGTCATAATAAATGAAAAAAGTGAAGCTTAAAATTAATTAAAAGTTTAAACTTAAGCAACTTTGCAGCTCCCAGTGCACGTGGGCACCACTCCAAGACTCTATCATTTATCCAGAGATATTGGACTCTTGAATTCCTCGTTCAATACGGCGTTCGCCTTTTTTACGGCTAAATGTGATTTTGAGCAATGGTGGTGTTACTAGAGTCGTAATAATAACCATAATCACAACACTGGTGAAATACTCGGAGTCCAGCAGCCCAGAAGCAAGCCCAGTTGACGCGATAATAAGTGCGACCTCCCCCCGGGATATCATACCTGCACCTATAGCTAGGGAAGACATGCGATCGAATCCAGTTAGACGCGCACCAGCTCCGCCTCCAATCAGCTTTGTAACGATGGCGATCAAACTAATTACGACGATAAACCAAATTTGAGATCCAACACCGTCAAATGTAACATTTAATCCAATACTTACAAAGAATACAGGAACAAAAATACTATAAGCAATTGGCTCTAACTTGGATTCAACTTCATGCTTGAAGTTAGTTTGAGAAATGGCGATCCCTGCTGCAAACGCGCCGATGATACCAGCAACGCCCATCCACTCTGCAAAGTAGGAAAATCCGAAGCAAATGATTAGACCTGCTGTAATAACTGTTTCGGTTACCTTGAGCGGTGCCATCCATTTCATAATTCGTGGAACCAGGAACCACCCTACAGCGATAATGACAACAAAGAACAGTAATTTTTTTCCGATGAGAAGGGTAATAGATGTATCTCCTGCCCCTGTACCAAGCAAGCTCATCATAACAGCGAGCAAGACAACAACCAGCACGTCATCTACAACAGCTGCTCCCAAGATCGTTGTTCCTTCACGCGAACTGAGCTGATCCATGTCTTTTAATGTCTGAACTGAAATACTTACAGATGTGGCACAGAACAGAAGACCAAAGAACAAAGCATGTGTTTGGGTCATGCCAAAAGCAATAGCAGATCCGTATCCACCGATAAATGGAAGGATGATACCACCTACGGCAACGGCAAAAGCCGCTTTCCAATTTTTCTTTAATTGATCTAGATCCGTCTCAAGACCTGCGATGAACATGAGCAACAGAACTCCAATCTCAGCAATATAATGGATGAAATCAGATTTCGGTACCCAGTTCAACAGAGCAGGACCTAGGATAACGCCTACAATTAACTTCCCGAGCACCGATGGTTGACCTAGCCTTACGGACAAGTCACCCGCAAGTTTTGTGAAGATTAGAATCAAAGCAAGAGATAAAATAAATTCCATAAATGTGCTCCTCTCCAACAAGTGGCGTTAATAAGATGGCCTCACCAAGGCGGCTTCATACCTTCCTATAAACAAAAAAAATGGCATAGAAGGGCATAAAACAACCAAACCCTAACATGTCATTAAAAAAGACAAGGAGGGGCCTTGGTGACAGGCTCCTCCTTGTTAAACGCGTATGTGATTAATGACATTAATTATAACATATTTGCGATCATGGGTAAATACATTGCACGACCGATTCATCAAAATCCGGGCGTTGGGCAATATAAATGGATACTGGCGTCCATTTTTGTTCAGAGTGTTGTCACTTAACAGCCGACAAATGCCGAGATATAATGACATAGAACATAGAAGTTAGGATATGAGGAGGATTTTACATTGGGCAAACAGGCCAAAGGGGACCCGAACAAGCAATCGAACCAAATTACCCCGACCAGTAATAAAAATTTTGCAGGTATTATCATCACCATTTCCATTCTCGCCAATGTCATTATTTTATTGTTGTTCTTCGCGCCATCGATCGGCTACAAGGGAAGTGTAGACTTTGATATTACCATACTGCCGCGTTTTAATGCTGTATTTAACAGCTTCACCTTCATCTTCTTGCTAGCGGCACTAATTGCCATTATCAAACGAAATGTGAAACTACACAAACGATTTATTATTGCCGCATTTTCGACGACACTGTTATTTCTTGTAACGTATTTGTCATTCCACTACCTCTCCCCGGAAACTTCAAAATATGGCGGAGAAGGCATCATTCGTTCCATTTATTTCTTCATCCTGATTACGCACAGTATTCTCGCAGCATTGATTGTGCCATTGGCTCTATTCACCCTGGTATGGGGCTGGACGAATCAATTGAAGAAACACCGTAAAATTGCTCGTTGGACCATGCCGATCTGGCTGTATGTCAGCTCTACGGGTGTTGTAGTCTACCTGATGATGGCACCATATTATTAATGTCATAAATAAAGTTTAACGAAGTATATCCTGTAGCACTTGCGGGTAATGTTTCCATGGAAGGAGGTTCACGGTCGTGTACAGAGTTGTATTAATTCGCCATGGACAGAGTATGTGGAACGTAGAAAATCGTTTTACGGGCTGGACGGACGTGGATCTAACCACAGATGGGTACGGAGAAGCCCGTAAAGCAGGTAAGATTTTGAAGGAGCAAGGCTTTGATTTTGACTATGCTTATGCTTCTGTACTGAAACGTTCCATACGAACATTGGATATCGCATTAGATGAGATGGATCGCATGTGGATTCCTATTACGAAGACATGGAAACTGAACGAACGCCACTATGGTGCTCTGCAAGGCTTGAACAAACAACAGACCGCAGTCAAGTACGGGGAAGATCAAGTGATGGAGTGGAGACGCTCCATTAGCGTGTCGCCCCCAGCTCTAGACGAGACGGATGACCGGTACGTACAAGATCAGGACAAGTATGCCCGATTGGGTTGTACCATTCCTCGCACGGAGAACTTACTGGATACATCGAAGCGGGTTCTGGAGTATTGGGACAATGAGATCAAACCGGTTGTATCAGCGGGTAAACGGGTGCTTATCTCCGCTCATGGCAATACGCTCCGTTCATTGGTCATGCACTTGGATCAGATGTCTGAAGCCGATGTGATGGCGCTTAATATTCCAACGGGCATTCCGCTTGTCTACGAATTGGATGAAGATCTTCACCCGATCGGACACTTTTATCTGACAGCCGATGGTTCAACGTATAAGCATGAAGAAATGACTCATGTGGCTACGCCATCAGATTAATATCCAAGATGAGATGACCCCTGCATTCACATGTGGGGGTCATTTTTGTGCGTATAGCGAATCAACTTCATTTCATAACATAAGACTTTAGCTGGGTTTAGATCAGGACAAGCTATGGATCATACCCGTTCAATTAGCCTATATAACTACTTGCATAATTTATGTCTGAAGTGAGATATGAGATGAATGTATCGTATTCTTTTATTTTTTCAATGGCTTATTCAGGACGTTTCGATTTCGGCACAACGGGTAAATTTCAAACAAGACACGATGTACATTTATCCTTAAAGGAGGAAGAACACATGTCTAAACGTAAAGGAATTATCATGACAGCTATTGGTGCAGGCGTAACGTATCTGATGAGGAACAAGCAGGCAAGGGATAAGTTATTTTCGACAGTCTCAGGCATGATGAAAGGCTCAAGCTCGTCTACTGGCAAAAGACCACAACGTATCGATATAAAATAGATCCATCCAATCAACATGCAATGTCAAGCCCGGAGCTTCTTAGTCCGGGTTTTTGCCTGTTCACTTACTTTTCGACGTTAGTTGCTGAGCTAGATCTTGAACTAAACATTTACACGATACAGCGATCGAAGGGTTATTCTGTCATCGGAGTGGCAAGTGGGAATATTCTTTCGTCCGACATATATAGATGCTGCTTTTTAAAGGACAGGATGCGATTTTTACAATGAAGAATGATACAATGGATACTTGCAGAAATTATGGGAGGTGGTGCACGTATGAAGAAAAATCGTCTAGGCTCATCTGAATTGATGGTGGGAGAGATTGGTCTTGGCTGTATGTCACTCGGAACTGATGTGAATCCAGCCGTAGCCCTGATCCATGAAGCGTTGGATCACGGTGTGAATTTGCTCGATACAGCCGATCTGTATGACGCGGGGCGCAATGAAGAGATCGTAGGGCAAGCGATTAAGGGACGACGGGATCAGGTTATTGTAGCTACCAAGGTTGGGAACCGAAGAATACAAGGTCAAGAAGGTTGGGCATGGGATCCATCCAAGGCGTATATCAAACAGGCGGTACATGACAGTCTCAAACGTCTCCAGACTGACTATATTGATCTGTATCAACTGCATGGCGGTACCATTGAAGATCCAATGGAAGAGACCATCGAGGCATTTGAAGAACTTAAGCAGGAGGGGCTAATTCGCTATTACGGTATTTCCTCCATTCGGCCTAATGTCATACGGGAATATGTGAGAAGAGCTCAGATTGTAAGTGTCATGAACCAATATAGCCTAGTGGATCGTCGTGCGGAGGAAGAGGTATTGCCGTTATTGGAGCAAAAGGGGATTAGTGTGATCGCCCGCGGGCCAGTGGCCAGTGGAGTACTCGCTGATTCTGGCGCAGCTAAGGTTGATAAAGGCTATCTGGATTATACGCCGGCTGAGCTTCACAGCATTCGGGAAACGCTGGGACGTTATGTTACGGACGGGCGCAGTTTGACCCAAACGGCAATTCGATATGCCTTGTCTCATCCAGCCGTAGCGGCGGTTGTACCTGGCGCGAGTTCTAGAGAACAATTGCTGCATAATATTGCTGCTTCAGCATCAGCACCGCTCACAACAGCGGAGATCCAACAAATAAAGGAATCGAATCCGGCTAACCTGTACAAGCAGCACCGCTGAGATAGGAAGTCCTATTTTCAAATGTAACTATTCAAGGTACAATGAAATAAAGTTAAAATATTAACTATTCCGTTTCAGGTACACATGATCATGCTGTGGCTGAACATATATAGACAAGGGAGAGAACATCTATGGAAAGAATTCTTAGTGAACAACAATATCGCGATACCATTAATTCAGACAGTCTAACGGTTATTAAGTTTGATACAACCTGGTGTGTTGACTGCAAAAACCTGGACCGTTTTATCGGAGATGTAGTTGACCAGCACGCCGACAAAACGTTCTATGCTATGGACGCGGAAGAATTACAGCCTTTGGCTGAGGAGAATGGGGTACGCGGTATTCCAAGCTTGCTTGTTTTCCAAAATGGCAAGAAAATCGCACACCTGCACAGCAAATGGGCGAAGACTCCTGCTCAAATCTCGGAATATCTGACTACATTGGAATCCAAAGTATAACTAAAACGTAGCGTTTTTATCTAAACACATATAAGCACCTTCAATCATACCCATGATTTGAAGGTGTTTTTTTAATGTTCTACTCCAATTCATAACTTTCTAAAGGTGTTCAGAATTTGTTTAGACCCTAGCAGTACAATGTTAAAGCGACATAAGCTGAACATCGGTTCAACTCATGTGGTATAAACCTAACCTAATACTGGAGTGAACAGAGATTACTATGAGTAAAGCTATCTTTCAAGAAATGCATCAACTGAGTCGTAATGATGAACTAAGATATCAATTATTGATGCGAGGAGTGAGAAGACGGCTAGAGGAGCAGAAGCAGAATAGATATAATTTGATTGAGCAGATGAGATATCGGAAGAAATTAAGAGAAATTCAAGTGAAGCAGTGGTACTAGATCTATAGGTTCACCAAAAGTAAAAAAGCCTCTATGTCATCTATACATAGGACTCGATTAATTGGATTTAGCACTTAGCACATGTAACACATAAATCAAATGGCGGCTCAGTTCCAGAGGAACGTGAGACCGCCATTTATATTGCGCTACGATGTTTGCCGTTACATTAGAATGATGAAGAATACGGCTGCTAGAACGAAGCGATATACCGCAAAGACCGTAAGACTCAGTCGTTTGAGAATGGACAAGAATGTTTTGATCGCAAGCATCGCAACGATGAAGGCTGCAATAAAACCGATAGCGAAGATCGGGAAGTCACTGCCATTCAGATGATCGATACTTTTGTATAGATCATATCCTGTAGCACCAATCATAATTGGCACAGATACGAGGAACGTAAATTCGGCTGCAGCTACACGGCTGATCCCTGCGAATAGACCGCCAGAGATCGTTGAGCCGGAACGAGAGAAGCCAGGCCACAGTGCCAAAATCTGAAATAGCCCGACTACAAAGGCTTGTTTATACGAAATATCGTCTACATCATGGGTAGTGATGCGCTCACTACGGTGGCTCCAGCGCTCAGCTACAATCATCAGAACGCCCCCAATGACAAGGCTGTACAGTACCGTCTCAGGGCCGAATAAATGGGCTTTGATCCAATCCCGGAAGACAAGTCCAATGACTACAGCAGGAACCATTGCGAGAAAAATGTGTCCAAGGTTTAGACGACGGGAATAACTTCGTTTTCCCCCAGTGAAGCGGAACATGTCGATAAACTTGTTCCAGTACAACACCACGACTGCAAGTACAGCTCCGAGTTGAACAACCACCTCAAACGTTTTGACTGACTCGTTGTCCTCCGATAAACCCAGCAGGTGGGCGGTCAGAATCATGTGTCCTGTTGAGGACACGGGCAAAAACTCAGTCAAACCCTCGATGATGCCCATAATAATAGATGATATAAAGTCCAATTCTCTTCCTCCTTGAAATGCAGATGGCAGAAGTGAGCTGCCCTGCTTCACAATGCCTGTCCTCTAGAACATGGCTATGCTCTATTATGATCAGAAATGCATACAACTTCAACTTCTCTCATGAATCTATTGTTTAAAACTATATTGACAAAAACCTAGTTATCCCATAGGATATACATTAACTGACTGACTGATCAATCGGGAGGGTTAAACGTATGAGTAAAGGTAATACTTTGGAACCTGGCGAAGACCGTCGGAACCAGATTATACGCATAGCACTAGAGCGTTTTGCAACGCAGGGTTATCATCAGACCAAAATTTCCGATATTGTTCGGGAAGCGGGTGTCGCTCAGGGAACCTTCTATTGGCACTTCAAAAGCAAGGAAGCCATTGCCTCCGAGATTGTACTCACAGGAAGAGAGAAACTGCTTGAAGCGATTGGACAAGGATATCGCAAGGATGCCGGAACGGTAGAGGATATGGTGAAGGCTTCGGAACGACTGTTTACCGATTTATTCTCTTTTGCCGCAAATAATCGTTACTTCATGGAGCTACTTCTCAAAGGCATCGTTAGCGAAGATGCAGTTCGCCGTCTGGTTGAGGAGACACGCAATGCGGTGGAAACGGCATTTCGTCACAACATGGAGAGAGCCATGGAGCTGGGAATGTTGCCAAAATCAATGGATATTCCGCTCAGAGCAGCATTGCTTGTCAGCATGATTGAAGGCATGATAACGCGCTGGCTATTTGGTTCAGAGGATCTGCACAACGAGTTCTCTTCCATGACAGCATCGTCGCTCGCGGCGGAAGCAGCAAGCTTTGAATTTTACGGATTGTTAGGCACATGAAGTCATCGCCTGATTCCGAAGCATTTATTTTGAAATAAGGATGAGCATTTGAATAGGTAAATGAAAGTATGTCCTATCACATGTTTCAGCCACGAGCAGGGAATAATGGGGATAACTGCTGTATCACGATACATTAGGTACCACATATAACCATGCTCCTGTATGCACAACCACATAACGACTTGAGAGGAAGAACACAACATGAATACTGGATTGAACATTCGTAAGAACAAAACACGCAAAGGCTGGACGCTAACGGCATTGCTACTGATCACCATGCTGGTACTTAGCGCTTGCGGCAGCAAAGCTACAACTGATAATGGCGGAGATGCTGCGGCACCAGCAAGCAATGAACTGGAACAGATCAAGTCGGCTGGCGTTATCAAAGTGGGGATGATGGGAACGTATCGTCCATACAACTTCCTGAATGATAAGAAGGAAATGGATGGCTTTGATGCAGATATCGCACGTGAGGTTGCGAAGCGTCTGGGAGTTGAGGTTGAATTTGTATCCCAGGAGTTCTCTGGACTGACACCAAGTCTACAATCCAAGAAACTGGATGCGATCATTAGCCAAATGACGATCACCGATGAACGCAAAAAAGCACTGGATTTCAGTGATCCGTACATTACCAACTCCGTAAAAATCATTGTGAAAAATGATAATAACGATATTACGACGTTAGAGGATTTCAAAGGAAAAACGATCGGCGTAGGTTTGGGTACCAATGATGAAACGTATCTGCGTAATGAAGTACTGCCCAAAGTTGGCGATTTCACGATCAAAACGTATGACGATGTTATCTCTTCCCTGAAAGATCTGGATGCAGGTCGTATCGATGCAACAATCAATAACCTGTATGCGCTCAAACCTATTGTGGATGCAAATGGCTTCAAGATCAAAGCTGTAGGCGAACCAATCAAAAGTGACCAAGCCGGAATCGCAGTTCGTAAAGACAATCCGGAACTCGTAGCTGCACTGAACGATGCACTCAAAGGCATGAAGGACGATGGCACATACAACACCATTTTCAAAAAATGGTTTGATGAAGAGCCTGCGCAATAATGAACCTGCAAGGCGAAGGGAAGTTTGATCCATGGAACTTGATTTGATACTTGAGAATGTCCCCTTCTTTTTGAAGGGGGCGTATTACACTCTATATGTAACTGTGATATCAATGTTTTTTGCCTTTATCATTGGGGTAATCGTCGCCGTAGCTCGTCTCAAAGGGCCAATGTGGCTTCGGTTGATTGCCCGATTTTATGTATCCATCATGCGAGGAACACCGTTGCTCGTGCAATTATTCGTTATCTATTACGGGTTAGTGGACTACGGGGTAACCTTAGGCTCACTTACCGCTGCTTGTCTTGCACTCAGCTTGAATGCAGGTGCTTTTTTGTCTGAAACCTTCCGTGGTGCAATCCAAGCTGTTCCCAAAGGGCAGACAGAGGCGGCTTATGCGACAGGCATGACACCGGCTCAGACGATGAGACGCATTGTGTTCCCACAGGCTGTCCGGATCGCTATTCCCCCGATGGGTAATACGTTTATTGGTATGCTGAAGGAAACGTCACTTGTGGCCGCAATCGGGGTAACCGAGTTGTTGCGTTCGGCACAATTACTGGTTTCTCAATATGCACTAAACATGCCGTTTTATCTAGCGATCGGTGTGATCTACTGGATCATGAGCATCGGCTTCTCGGCCATTCTGGAACAAGTGGAGCGCAGACTTGCTCGGGCTTACTGATAGGAGGAGGAGAACCGATGATTACTACGACAGGGCTTAGCAAGCGCTTTGAGAACAACGAAGTACTTAAAAATATAGATTTACATGTGAACGCCAAAGATATCGTTGTACTGCTCGGACCAAGCGGTTCAGGCAAGAGCACATTGCTGCGCTGCTTGAACGGTCTGGAGCAGTTGTCTGGTGGACGGATTGAAGTGAACGGTACTGTGGTAGACAGTGCGGATTCTCTACGTGTACAGCGTGCGAGAGTGTTAGAAATTCGTCGTCAGACGGGCATGGTATTTCAGCAATTTAACCTCTATCCGCATAAGACGGTGCTGGGTAATGTGATGGAGGGGCTTGTCACAGTCAAAAAGATCAAGCGTGATGAAGCCGCCGAACGAGGCAAGCTCTTACTTGATCGTGTTGGTCTTTCGGATAAGCAGGATGCTTATCCATCCCGTTTATCTGGTGGACAGCAGCAACGTGTTGCCATTGCCCGAGCGCTCGCGATGGAGCCAGAGGTAATGCTGTTCGATGAACCTACATCGGCACTTGATCCAGAGCTCGTAGGTGAAGTGTTGTCTGTCATGAAGGAACTGGCTCAGGAAGGCATGACGATGCTTGTGGTGACCCATGAATTGAAATTCGCCCGTAATGTAGCGAACAAAATTGTGTTCATGGCGGACGGATCGATTGTGGAGGAAGCAAGTCCTCAGGCGTTCTTTGAACATCCAGAACAAGAACGAACACGCAAGTTTTTACAACAAATCACTGAATTTTAATTAAGAAAGAAGGATGACATCATGAATGTAACTACGGTATGGAAAGGCAAACGCGCATTTACGTCTGAAGGTCCGTCCGGCTACGCTGTAGGTATGGATGCAACGGCTGCTTATGGCGGAGATAGCCAAGGAGCGACACCAATGGAACTGCTGTTGGCAGGTCTTGGCGGCTGCATGGGCATTGATATTACGATGATTCTGGACGCGTTCTTAGACAAGATCAAGTCTATTGAAATTGAGGCACAAGGTACACGCAGTGAAGGGATGCCCAAAGGCTTCACTTCCATTGACCTAATTTTCAAAGTCGACGGAGATATTCCGGATTACCGGATCTGGAAAGCGATCCAGATGGCAGAAGAGAAGTATTGCGCGGTATCCGCTTCACTAAGTGCAGACATTCATCCGCAATTGATCCTTAATGGTGTAGAGACGCCACGTCCATAATCAATCGGATTCACTCGGTGCATCAAGTTTTAGCGCTGCGCCGAACCATTGGGATGCGATAGTAAAACAGATCCAGGCACAGAGCTCACTGAGCTGAGCATCGGTAAAATGTTCACGCAGAACGGGGAAAACGGCAGAATCCACATTGCCACCCGTCTGGACAAATAACTCCGCAAGTCCGGTCGCCATACTCATGGCGGCCTCTTCGGGTTTCGGATCAGGAGCCCCTTTGGCACGACAGTACATACAGCCGTTCCGATGAGCGAGCGTTCGCCTTACCTGTTCCTTGAGCTGGGCGGATAACAAATGATCCCCAGCTAGGGTATCTCCCAATGCGTTCCAGTGCAGCATAATCGATGGATTATGACCAAGTAGACGTTGAAAGGCAGTTTCGCCATTAGATGAATAAGAAATGTTAGGCATATGATGTAATCGCTCCTTTTAAGAAACTTGTTGTACACAGTATATGTACGAATAGAGGTTGTTCTAAAGTTTTAGTACACGCACGAATACTGATGAATTATCGTTGTAACTAAATTTTATCGTATGGTTGAAGGAGCTCTCCACTGCAAATGATTGCGAATGTATGATAATCTAAGACAAATGTCTTGAAAAAAGGAGCCTGGGTAGACAAATGAACCTGGATCGCACGGATTATCATATCAGACCTTATTTTGAAGACCGAGCAACTTTCTTTGGGTTGAAAAGTAAGATTGAGCCCTGATTAGGGCTTTTTCCGTGGTATGATAAGATATATAAGAAGGCAAGGTTGGCGTAAGCCTGCCCTTATATATGTAAGCGCTTGTACAAGATGACGGAAGGTGCAGACATGTTAAAGAGGCTAATACAAGTATCGAATAATCTCAAAATGAAGCATAAATTGCTGATCTCCTATGTACTCGTCGTCATGGTTCCAGTCTTAATCGTTGGTCTTGCTGTCACGGCTTATTTCCGCCAACAGGCACTGAATAATGCCATCGAACAGACCATTAATAACGTGGACAAAATCAAGAGTCAGACAGCCACATTATTACGTGTGCCAACGGATATCTCGAACATCCTGATGTTCAACAAGGATTTGGAGAAGATTGTGAACACACGATATGAATCGGTGATGGAGCTGACGAGGGCGTATTTGGCATATAAGGATTTTCAGGAGTACAAGCGTCAGTATCGTGAAATTGCTGGAATCCGTTTCTACTCTACCAACCCAACGTTGATCAACAATTTGGAAATTATTCCGGTGGATCAACAAACGAAGGATAGCTACTGGTATCAGAAGGCGCTCACGTCCACCAGCATTGGATGGTTTTACATTCCTAATAAGGAAGACAATCCAGTACACAAACTAAGCTTAGTTCGTAAGGTTCCCTTTCCCGAATACCGTACCGAAGGTGTTCTTATGATAGGGATTAATCAGGATGAGCTGAATGAGTTATTGCGCCAAGAGCCATTTGAGACGCTGATCACGGACGAGCAGGGTTATATCGTTGCAGCCAAAAATACCGAACTGGTGGGTCAAACGTTGAATCAACTCGATTTTGGTATTGATCTGCAGAATCAAGTGAAGGGCACCTTAGAGGCCGACTTTCAAGGTGAGCCTTCCAACATCGTTATCGATGAGCTTAATCCCTCGTCCAGTATTAATAGTCTGAAGGTCATTTCAGTATTTGCGACCAAAAATATAGTGAAGGATGCCAATAAAATCAGCTTGATTGGTATGAGTTTTATGATATTGGTATTGGTGATTGCACTGTTGCTGGTGTATATCATCTCATTCCTCACTTCTAACCGATTACTGCGGCTTAGTAGACATCTGAACAAGCTTGCTCTAGGAGATCTGAATGTCACATCACGTATTGACGGGAATGATGAGATTGGGCAACTTTCTAGACAATTCAATTATATGGTGAAAAGTATTAATGATCTGATGACCCAGGTTGTGGAGACTTCTGAGCAGAATACACAATTGGAAATCGCCCAAAAAGAGATTAAACTAAAAATGATGGCAAGCCAGATCAACCCTCATTTTTTATTTAATGCTTTGGAATCCATCCGTATGAAAGCCCATATTCAAGGGGAAGCGGAGATCGCCAATATTGTGCGGTTGTTAGGCAAGCTTATGCGTAAGAGTTTAGAGATTGGTAGCGGCAAAACAACCCTTAAGGCAGAACTTGAAATGGTACGTTCTTATTTGGAAATTCAGAAATTTCGTTATGGTGATCGTCTCGCATTCGTCATTGATATTCATCCAGAGGTAGAGAAAATCTCTATACCTCCATTAATCATCCAACCCCTTGTGGAGAATGCCATCGTGCATGGTCTAGAAAATAAAGAGGGTACGGTGCGTGTGAACATTAGCATCTATCCGATGGATGAAGTAATTCAGGTTCATGTAAAGGACGATGGAGCAGGCATTACCCCAGAACGGTTGGGTGAGGTTATGCAGTTCATCTGTGAACCTGAGGAACAGGAGAAAAGCCGAATCGGTCTACGCAATGTACACCAGCGGTTGACGCTGACTTACGGCGAGCCTCATGGATTGCAGATCAAGAGTGTGTACGGGGAAGGAACAGAGGTTTCTTTCACCTTGCCAGCAGGAGGGAACCAGCATGTATAAAGTGTTTTTGGTAGATGATGAACCCAGTATTCGAGAGGGATTAACAACGATTATTAACTGGGAAGAATATGGATTTGAAGTCATCGGTACCGCAGCAAGCGGTCGTGAAGCGATAGAACGTTTTGACGAGCTCAAGCCAGATCTGACGATCATCGATATCCGGATGCCTGGCATGACGGGTTTGGATGTCATTGAAGAGGTGCGCCAACATCATGCGGATGCCCATTTTCTTATCTTAAGCGGGTATGCGGATTTTGATTATGCCAAAAAAGCGATCAGCTTCGGTGTAGATGGTTATCTGCTTAAACCGGTAGATGAGGAAGAGATCATTAGCGAACTTCAGCGTATATCTGTCGTGCTGACACGAGAACGAGAGACGAGTGCGCGTCATGCGGGTGAGGATACGGCATATCGAGAGCATCAGATTGAAGCGTTGCTTTTTGATAATCATGAAGGTGCTGTCACCATTCAAGAAGATGTGCTTGGGCTAAAGTGGCCTCAATATCAGATTATATTGCTGGAGATTCATGCTGCACCTGATCTGCAGCGAGGTAATGCCCTTAAGCGCAAGCTGGTTGAAGCCTTTGATCAGCAGCAGCGGGGGATCGTGTTTTCGTTCCATTCGGGATTAGGGCTGCTGTACAAAGAGCCGATTATTTCTATCGACGGAGCCCGTAATCTTCATGATGAATTGAGGAGTCTATTAGGGGAGTGGAATATTCACATGTATGTGGCAGCAGGTCAGCCTGTCCCATCTACAGCAGAGATCTCGAAGTCCTATCGTCAGGCAAACGCCATGTTGGCTGATCGGTTCTTGTTCTCCGAAGAACGAATGATGCTCTGGAATGATCAGGTCATTGGTGAGAATCACATGCATTCAATTGAAGACTCCAGACCAGACGGTTTCGAACCGGATGAAGCTGAACTTGCAGACAAACTGTACTATGCACTCGATATTCGAAGTCATGAATCGGTGATGCGGGTTCTTGGCGAGATGCAGGATCGAATTGTGCCCTATCATCGAACAGAACAAGCGATCAAGACGGCGTTCTCCCAGACATTCTCTTTGGCGATTAATAAACTTGCTGCTGCCAATCAGCAGATGCAGTCTATTTTGCAGGAGCATTCGATGTTAATTACCGAGGTGTATCATCAGCATACACTGCGGGATCTGCAAGTGATGGCTGCTGAGCATCTGAACCGCCTTATTCAGCGTATGGGTGGGGGAAGTACGGATACCGTGTTAAAACAAATGATTGAATTTATCCGGCGTAATCCCGGTGAGAATTTGAAACTAGAAGTACTCTCTGATGTATTCAACTACAATAGTAGTTATCTGGGGAAACTGTTCAAAAATCATACAGGAGAGTCGTTTAATGCTTTTCTGGATAAGGTGCGGATGGAGAAGGCGAAGGAATTGCTGAACGAGGGGTTAAAGGTACATCAAGTTGCCGCGAGAGTAGGATATGCCAATGTGGATTACTTCCACGGAAAGTTCAGAAAATATGTAGGTGAATCTCCGTCAGCGTACAAACACGCCAGAGAACATACTAAATTACAATCCAAAGAGAAGCCTGGAGAAAACCCGAGCGAGTAATAGTTAGACATAGAGAGGTTAGTACGTATTCAGTTTTTGTAAAACGTTTTCAGAAATATTGACATGGACACCTGTAGATCATCTGTAGGTGTTCTTATCATTTCATGAGATAGTCCATGCTCTTCCGTGTTTATGCAATGGTACAGCCTAGAACGTACCTTTTAAACTGAATGTAAATGATAAGGTGAGGAGCGACAAGCAGATGCAATCATTCGATCCTAGTACTGTTCGTCAAACATATAACCTGAACGGAACCTGGCAATTCTGCCTTGCTGCCAATGATACAGGTAGTCTAGTTTCACCATCCTGTGATGATCCTGTATGGGGGGAGATACAAGTTCCTGGCTCGTGGGAAGAACAGGGGTACGGTGAAGAGCCAAGTTATCAACGTGTGGACACGTGGACTAAGGTACGTGAGTACGAAGGAGCTGCCTGGTACACAAGGAGTTTTGAGATCGCTTCCACGGATATGGATTGTGCTTATATATTGCGATTAAAGGGGGTACGCTGGACAACGGATCTCTGGGTGAATGGTCAATACGTTGGTGATTGCGACAGCCTGGTTAACACACAAGAATGGGACATTACGCCTTGGATTCGAGAAGGATCATTGAACGAATTGAAGCTGCGTGTCGATAACACGATGAAGCTTCCTCTAGCGGGGAGTCATATTCACTCTTTGCACACAGCTACTGCTTGGGGTGGGATTACAGGTGGAGCAACGTTAGAATGCATACCAATGAACCGCATCGACCAATTGAGCCTATATCCTGATGCCAAGCAGGAGATCCTAACAATCAAAGGAACGATTAATATTGCCCCAAATGTTACGTCTTCAGCACTGCGGTTACAGATCGAGATTCGGCATCCTGATGGAACCTGGCTCGATGATCAGAGCTTCAAGGTGGAGATAAGGAAGCATGAGGACGATGAAAGAACAGAAGCAATAGAAGCAGACGGGCAACGGATCGCAGAGATTCAACCATTGCAATTAAACCTTGCACAGGAACAAGGTCTTGCCTTGTGGTCAGATGAGTCTCCTTCACTTTATCAAGCTATGATTCGCTTATATGATGGAGAGCTACAGCTTGATCAGCAACATCGAACATTTGGTGTTCGCTCTTTCCAGGCTCATGGACAGAAGCTTATGCTGAATGATATTCCAGTTTTTCTGCGTGGTTACGTAGATTGCTGTATTTTCCCACTTACAGGGTATCCAGTCTGGGACAAGCAGCACTATGTTCGGCAGTTTCAGATTGCCAAGTCATACGGGTTCAACCATGTGCGTCTGCATGGCTGGAGTGCACCACAACCTTTCTGGGAGGCAGCAGATGAAGAGGGAATGTTGGTACAGGCTGAGCTTCCGCATTGGTCACGATTATTCGAGAATCGAGAACAGCCTGCGCCAGCAGAAGTGTTGACCTACCTAACTCACGAGCTCGAAGGTCTGTTATCGTCGCTGCACGATCATCCTTCGTTTGTACTCTTTTCTATGGGGAATGAGTTGATTGGTTCTAACGGTCATCCGGAATTAAATGAGCTGGTGAGAAAGGCACAAGCACTTGACCCGTCTCGTCTGTATACCGATAACACGGGATTCGGTCAGCTCCCAGCTCAAGGTCGGGAAGGGGATTTCTATATTCAATCCCTGAACTGGCATCCTCCACTGGAATCAGAGTTGTCCGCCGTCCCGGATACAACACTAGATTATCAAGCAGTGACCCGGCTGACTGATCGCCCGGTCATTGGTCATGAGCATGCACAATACACGATGTACGTGCGTCCAGAGGAACGTGAGAAATATACAGGGGTTCTTCGTCCTAGCTGGTTGCCACCGATTGAAGAGTCTCTAACTCGTAAAGGCATAGCTGCGGATCTGGAGCAATTCCAGCAAGCGAGTGGCACACATCTGGTGCGTTCCTTAAAAGAAGCGATGGAGCGAGTACGTCGTACCCCGAATGCAGCAGGTATACAGCTGCTGGATATCCGTGACTTTCCTGGACAGGGGCATGCCACAACAGGCATACTGGATGTGTTCTGGGACGGCAAAGGGATTGCAGAGCCGGCAGATTTTCAACAGTTTAACGAGAATACAGTCTTACTTCTAAGCTGTAGAGAGCGAACGTTTTATGCTGGTGAAGCGATACAAGTCGAAGCGCGAGTATCTCATTATGGACAGCAGCCCATTAAGGACGCAATCGTTCATTGGAAGCTGATAAGCAATAATGTAGTTTTAGAAGATGGACATTGGCATTATGGAGAAGTAGATCGAGGCATGGTGTTACCTCTTGGATACGTAACGATACATGCGCCTTCAGACTACGCGACGGCCTTTAAGCTAGAAGCAGAGATTCGTTCAGGAGATGACAAGGTGATTGCAGCGAATGTGTGGTATGGCTGGTCATTTCCCCATTACCGCACACATGAGCAGACCCACCGCATCTGGAACAGTGTGACTGAACTTCAGCCACATCTGCTAGGGGCGCATCAGGATCACGTGGATCATCTAGATGGGAGTACATTACGAAGAGGCTCACAATTTAACCTTGTTATTGCTAAGTCTCTTACACCGAACGTACTAGATTATCTAGTTAATGGAGGACAGGTGTGGATTCAGACTCCACCAGAAGGGCTATATGATCCGGTAGAGACAAAGTATTTGCCTGTGTTCTGGAATTATCTGATGTTTGCTACCCAACCCGGGGCAACGATGGGGTTAAACTTGAAGGAGCAGACCGCGATGTTAGGTCGTTTCCCTTACGATCATGCTTCGGATTGGCAGTGGTATCACCTTGTCAATGGTACACCTGCGATCTGTCTTGATACGCTTCGCGGAGTAAGTCCCTTAATTGAGGTGATTGATCACTTCCATCGAGCGAAACGTCTTACCTATGCTTTTGAAGCGAGGGTTGGACAGGGAAAATTATTGGTATCTTCATTGCCATTTACCGAGCTGTCTCTGATGAAGCGCCCGGAGGTAGCCTATTTGTTCCAAGAGATTGTATCGTACCTGCTGAGTGATCAATTCGAACCTGAATCGGCTATTTCTGTGGGGGAACTGTTGGGCATATTGAAGTTACAAACGATACGTTTTGCACTCTAATTTGAAGAGCCCGAGAGGGCTCTTTTTTAATGCAAAAATGGGAAATAAACGATTTCGAAAAAACGTTTTCGGAAATTGTAATTTTGGCGTGTAAATTCCTTTTTATTTCATATATTGAATTTAAAATGCTTAAAATGAACTGATTTTGAATCAAATATGTCGGATTATATAGGGGTATATCTAATTTTTATATGATTTTCTCTAAAATCAAGCTGGTATTTTGAAAACGCTCTATCTAGTATGATGGTTTTATAAAAACAGAGGAGGGGGAACGGAGATGGAAACGTTAACAGAAAAATCCGCTTCCGCGAAAAGAAGCAGTGACCCCAATCCGCCTACTAAAAAAGGCCGGAACGGAATTTGGGACAGCATTAAGCAACAAAAGTTTCTCTATCTCATGTCATTGCCATTCGTTGCTTGGGTATTTGTATTCAACTATCTACCTTTATGGGGATGGACGATGGCATTCCAAAACTATAAACCAGCTAGATCGTTCGGTGAACAAGAATGGGTTGGTTTTAAACACTTTGTAGAATTGTTCAGTGACGAACGCTTCTATCTTGTACTACGAAACACACTAGCCATGAGCATCATGGGTCTAGTCGTAGGTTTTGTCGTGCCAATTTTCTTCGCAATTCTCTTGAATGAACTTAAAGGTGTGTTCTTGAAGCGCACAGTACAAACCGTGTCGTACCTTCCTCACTTTGTATCCTGGGTCGTTGTTGCCGGGATCGTTACGAAAATGCTCTCCACTGATGGAGGCGTAATCAATGACATCTTGATGGGTCTTCACATTATTAACGAACCTATTCAATTCATGGCGCAAGGTAACCTGTTCTGGTACATTGTAACCGCTTCAGATATGTGGAAAGAAACCGGTTGGAATGCCATTATCTATCTGGCAGCTATTACGGGTATTGACCAAGAACTGTACGAAGCCTCTCGTGTCGATGGAGCTAACCGCTGGAGACAGATGTGGCACATTACATTGCCTGGTATTCGGACAACCATGTCGGTCCTGTTCATCATGGCTATTGGTCACTTGACTAGCACAGGTTTTGAGAAGCAACTCTTGCTCGGTAACAGTCTTGTCACCGACTATGCGGAAGTATTAGACCTATACGCACTGAATTACGGTATATATCTAGGACGATTCTCGTACGGTACAGCCATAGGGATATTTAACTCCGTAGTTAGTATTCTTCTTCTGTTTGCAGCGAACGGATTGTTCAAAAAAATCACTAAAGAAAGCATCATGTAGGGAGGGGACGACATTATGGCGAACAAAGCATTCAATGCAACACGGGGCGATAAAGTGTTCAATATATTTAATATCCTCGCGATGACCATGGTGCTGATTGTAACACTGTATCCATTCCTGAACGTACTGGCGATCTCGTTTAATGACTCAACAGATACAGTGCGTGGCGGAGTTTATCTGTGGCCGCGGGAATTTACATTGGAGAACTACAAAACGATTTTCCAATACGAAGGATTGCTGACAGGTTTGAAAATATCCGTATTGCGTACGCTAATTGGTACGTTCCTCGGATTGCTGAGTTCATCGATGATTGCTTACACGCTCAGCCGGCCTGATTTTAAAATTAGAAAATTTGTCTCTGTCTCACTCGCTCTGACGATGTATTTCTCGGGTGGTCTGATCCCGACATATATCCTCATGCGCGACCTGAGCTTGATCGGTACGTTCTGGGTATACATTTTCCCATTGATGATCTCTGCCTTTAACGTGTTTGTCATTCGTTCCTTCATGGACGGTTTGCCATATGCATTGCAGGAATCAGCTAAACTCGATGGTGCAAACGACTTCACCATTTACTACAAAATCATTCTTCCATTATGTAAGCCAGTACTTGCTACTATCGCGTTGTTCTTGGCGGTAGGACAGTGGAATCAATGGATTGATACGTACATCTACAACAACAATAAACCTAACCTGACAACGCTCCAATACGAGCTTATGAAGGTACTACAAAGTACACAACAGGGCTCGAGCGCTGGACGTAACGCCAATGACATGGCGCAGCAGATGGCACAGATTTCACCGGAATCTATTAAGATGGCGATTACGATCGTCGCTACAGTTCCAATCCTGCTAGTTTATCCATTCCTGCAAAAGTACTTTGTAGGTGGTATGACACTCGGAGCTGTTAAAGCATAATTCAATGATTTGAATCGTTTGGTAGGTAGGAGACCTGCGATACACAGTGTAGGCGTGGCTGAGGGGCTGCGCTTACCGTATCGGGGGATTAGCCTGCGGTGAGTTTTACATTAATTTGTCCAAAACCGAGTTAGCTAGACGTTTGGAATCAAAGTTCGACTTTGATAGTCCAAACCATAAAGTGTTGAAGATACCTTGAATATGTTCAAAGAAATATAACAATTAAATCGTTTTCCGAAAAACGTTTTCTGTAAAATAAATTCACTATTGACAAGGGTAATAACAACATTTATGATTCAAATATGAAAGCACTTTCATTAATGACTTGTTAGATTTCTAACCTACATGATGGTGAGTGAATGGTAATAAACTGAATTAGGGGATAACGATCTACATTTCGGGCATTTACCCAAAAAACAGAAAGCGCTTTTAAAATGTCTAGTCAGAGGGGTCACATCGAGTACAGTCAGCCACGTAAAGGTATGTGCAGGGCAGCCTGTTATACAAAATATAGCTTCATTATATCCATAAGGGGGATTACACATGAAGGGCAAAACACCAAAAACGTTTGCAATGCTACTGTTAGCCAGTGCATTAGCAATCACAGCCGGTTGCGGAGGCAGTACAGCATCAGAAACACCAGTAGATACAGGGGATACAACATCTCCAATGACGATCACATTCTTCGGTGCAGACGCAAGTCCTAACTGGAATAAAATGCAGGATGCAATCGGTAAAGAAATAACTAAACAAACCGGTATTACAATTGAAGCTGAGTACGATGTGAACAATGGTGGCGATCAAAAGGTTGCGTTGATGGCAGCAAGTGGCGACTACCCTGATTTGATATATCCAAAAGGTAATCTGTCCAAACTCGTTGATGCAGGAGCGATGCTGGATCTGACGGATCTGATTGAAGAACATGCACCGAACCTGAAGAAAATTTACGGGGATCAGATGAACCGTCTGAAATATAGCTTGGAAGATCAAGCGATCTATACGATTCCAACCAATATGGGCGTTGATAACGTTGCATTTGATGCTACTGGTGGATTCGAAATTCAACAACGTGTGTTGAAAGAATTGGGATATCCTGAAGTGAAAACGCTACAGGATTACGAGAATGTACTCAAAGAGTACGTGGCTAAACATCCAACGATTGATGGCCAACCAACGATTCCACTGACGCTGAATGCAGATGATTGGAAAATTATGATCACGGTAACCAACCCAGCATTCCAAGCTACAGGTGGCCCGGATGATGGTGAGTACTATATCAACCCTGAAACGTATGAAGCACAGCTTCACTACAAACGTCCGGAAGAGAAAGAATACTTCCGTTGGTTGAACCACATGTATGCTGAAGGACTTCTCGATAAAGATACATTCGTACAAAAAGATGACCAGTATAAATCCAAAATTGCTAGTGGTCGTGTACTGGGTCTGATTGACCAAGAGTGGAACTATCAAGATGGAGAGAATGCGCTGAAAGCAGCGGGTAAAGACGATGCGACTTATGCTCACTTCTCCGTATCATTGAACGAAGATATCGTTGATCATACGTTCCAACCGACTGGTTTTGACGGTTACGGACTCGGAATCTCAACAGAAGCTAAAGATCCAGTACGTATTATTAAATTCATGGATTGGATGGCTTCCGATGAAGGTCAAGTGTTGAGAAACTGGGGAATTGAAGGCGAACATTATAAAGTAGAGAATGGTAAACGTATTATCCCTGAAGATGTTCAGGATCGTAAAACAAACGATAACACTGCTTTCACGAAAGAATCAGGTGTAGGATTGTATAACGTATTTAGCGCAAGATATGGCGATGGTGTTAAAGATTCCACAGATAACTACTACACAACGAACTTCCCTGAGCAGATTGTAGCAGGTTACACTGCAGCTGAGAAAGAAACGTTGAAAGCTTATGGAATTACAACATGGAAAGAGTTCTACCCATCTGAGGAAGAATTACCACTGAAACCTTGGGGTGCAGCGTACAACATGCCTGTTCCTTCAGACACAGATTACAACGTGACATTCCAAAAAACACAGGATATCATTCGTAAACGTATTCCAGAAGCAATTCTGACTAAACCAGAAAACTTCGACAAAGTGTATGATGATTTCCTTGCTGAGCTTGACAGAAATGGTGCAGTAGAAATGGAGCAACAATACACCGTGTGGATTAAAGAGCGCGTAGCACTGTGGACTGGTGAAGACGTTAAGTAATTCGGAATGGAATTCCGAATGACATAAGGGATAATTGTAGAAGAACCCCTGAGAAGGGGTTCTTCTACAGATTGATGAGAAATTTAAGATCACCTATAATTTATTGTAATCACTTTCAGCAAACGCTTTTATCGGATAAGAACAATATCAGCACCTATTCAAGGCTCGGCTAACGAGGAGGATATACACGATGAGAGGCAAAATGAAGAGTAAGACACCAAAGACATTTGCAATGTTGATGCTGGCAAGTGCGCTATTGGTTACAGCTGGTTGTGGCAACTCAGGCAGCAAAGATGCTTCATCTGAGGGTTCAACAGGCACTGATCCAGTGACATTTACATTTTTCGGAGCTGACGCAAGCCCTAACTGGAACAGAATGCAAGACGAAGTAGGTCAAGAGATTACGAAGCAAACGGGTGTTACGATTGATGCGGAGTATGATGTAAACAATGGTGGTGACCAGAAGATCGCCTTGATGGCAGCAAGTGGAGATTACCCGGATATCATTTATCCAAAAGGGAATTTGTCCAAGCTTGTTGATGCAGGGGCTATGCTGGATCTGACTGATCTGATTGAGGAGCACGCTCCTAATTTGAAGAAGATCTATGGCGAACAGATGAATCGTCTAAAGTATAGCTTGGAAGATCAAGCGATCTATACGCTGCCAACGAATATGGGTGTAGATAACGTTGCGTTTGATGCAACAGACGGATTCGAGATTCAGCAAAAGGTATTGAAAGAGCTTGGTTACCCAGAAGTGAAAACCTTGCAGGATTATGAAAATGTACTACGTGCATATGTTGAGAAGTACCCAACAATTGATGGTCAACCAACCATTCCACTGTCGCTCAATGCAGACGATTGGAAGATTATGATTACAGTTACCAACCCAGCTTCCGCAACAACGGGTGGCAGCAATGATGGAGAATATTACATCGATCCAGAGACATATGAAGCGATGTTACATGTTAAACGTCCGATTGAAAAAGAATATTTCCGCTGGTTGAACCATATGTACAATGAGGGATTGCTCGATAAGGATACATTTGTTCAAAAAGAAGACCAATATAAATCCAAAATTGCCAGTGGACGTGTGCTGGGTCTCATCGATGCTGAGTGGGGATATTCAGACGCTGAGAATGCTCTGAAAGCTGCAGGCAAAGATGATAGTACGTATGCTCACTTCTCTGTCATGTTGAATAAGGATCTGAAAGATACGACGTTCCAACCAACAGGATTCGATGGTTATGGTATCGGGATTTCAACATCAGCGAAAGATCCAGTTCGCATCATTAAATTCTTCGACTGGCTTGCTTCTGATGAGGGTCAAGTACTTAGAAACTGGGGTATTGAAGGTAAGCACTACAACGTAGTTGATGGCAAACGTGTCATTCCTGAAGAGATTCAGGATCGCAAAACGAACGATAATGCTGCATTCACCAAAGAAACAGGTGTCGAGCTGTACTCGATCTTTAGTGCAAGATACGGAGACGGTGTGAAGGATGCAACGGACAATTATTACACAACGAGATTCCCGGAGCAGATCATCGCGGGTTATACTCCAGCTGAGAAAGAAACATTAAAAGCGTATGGAATTACAACCTGGAAGGATTTCTTCCCATCTGAGGATGAGTTCGAGGTTAAAGAGTGGGGCGCGGCGTACAACATGCCAGTTCCATCGGATACAGATTACAACGTGCAGTACCAAAAAACACAGGACATCATCCGTAAACGTATCCCAGAAGCAGTGCTTGCTAAAAAAGAAAACTTCGATAAAGTATACGATGATTTCCTCGCAGAACTTGATCGAGCAGGTGCTGTAGAAATGGAGCAACAATACACGGTTTGGGTCAAAGAGCGTGTAGCACTCTGGACAGGTAAAGACGTTAAATAATACGTCTTAGTTGAAAGGCAATGGAACCGAAGAAAAGACCCTAGAATGAAGGGTCTTTTCTTCATTTTACTGTGATGTTTTACATTGACGATAAAGGTGAAATCTCCTATAATTTTGTTAGTGTAAGCACTTTCAGGTTGATCTGAAATGAGCTTGGAATGTAGTAGCATAGAAGGCGAATTTACGAATAAATTAGTGTCGTTAGCACATTTACCGAAAACGTTTTATAAAATCAAACTAGAATAACATTACTTCAGGGACAGGAGCTATGTAATGACCTCACTAACGAAGAACACACAGCCGAATCGTTTATGGTATCGTCAGCCAGCAACCCGTTGGGAAGAGGCTCTTCCTATAGGAAATGGGCGTCTTGGGGGGATGGTCTACGGCGGCGATGTGGAAGAACGCATTCAATTGAACGAAGACACACTATGGTCAGGATACCCGCGCGACACAGTACAGTACAGCAGCCAGCGATATCTGAAGAAGACTCGTGAGTTAATTATGGCAGGACAGTATAGTGAAGCAGAAGAACTGTTGAACCGTGAAATGTTAGGGCGGGATGTTGAAGCTTACCAGCCAATGGGACACTTCCTATTGAAGCAGGAGCAGCTGATTGGAACCCCTGTACAGGACTTCGAACGAGAGCTTGATCTGGAAACTGGAATTGCAGCGACAAATTATATCTGTGATGGTGTTCGTTATAAACGTGAAGTGTATGCGAGTGCTTCGGACGATGTAATGGTGTGTACGCTCTCAGCCGACCAGGCGGGAGCAGTGAACGTTAGTCTTTCACTAGACAGCCCACACCCATATACTTCACAAATATCAGAAGAGGGCGTGACATTGTTCAGTCGTTGTCCCAGTCATGTTGAATCGAACTATTTCCGGGATCATCCTGAATCCGTCATTTATGAAGATGACCGTGGAACCGCTTATGCTGTCAGCGTAAGTGTGAGTACCGTAGGCAGCAAGGCTCAGGTTGTGGTTGAAGAGGGTAACCTACGTGTTCAAGGAGCAGATCAGGTTGTGTTCTACCTGGCGGCTGCAACGTCATTTGAACGTTATGATGTCATGCCAGTGAAAGAAGGCGTGTTGTTAGAGCAGGTATGTCATGAGGTCATTGCAAAAGCCAAGTCCTTCAATCCTGAGCAGCTCAGGAAACGCCATGAGCAGGATCATAGGGCGTTATTTGCAAGAGTTGATCTGAATCTAGGTATGACAGGCAATGGTGAGTTGCCTACCGATGAGCGATTGTTAGCTTACCAAGAAGGGGTGGAAGACCCTGGACTGGAGGCTCTGTATTTTCAATATGGTCGTTATCTGCTCATGGCAAGCTCACGTCCTGGTACGCAACCAGCCAACTTACAAGGTATATGGAATCATCAGGTGGAGCCGCCGTGGCACAGTGATTACACGACGAATATCAACACAGAGATGAATTATTGGCCTGCCGAAGTCTGCAATTTGAGTGAATGCCATGACCCATTATTTGCGATGCTTGATGATTTGAGCCAGACAGGACGTAGAACCGCTCGTATTCACTATGGGGCTCGTGGCTGGACTGCACATCACAATGTGGATATATGGAGAACATCAACGCCAACAGGAGGCGATGCTAGCTGGGCATTCTGGCCAATGGGTGGTGTATGGCTGACCGCACATCTGTGGGAGCGATATCTGTTTACGGGGGATCAGCAATTCTTGGCAGAGCGTGCATACCCGATCATGAAGGAAGCAGCTCTATTCTGTTTAGATTGGCTTATTGAAGGGCCAGGGGGTTATCTGGTGACGGCTCCATCTACCTCACCAGAGAATAAGTTCTTGACGGAGGAAGGGGATGCTCGAAGCGTATCCATGGCTTCAA
This sequence comes from Paenibacillus sp. Root52, assembly GCF_001426865.1. Classification (GTDB taxonomy): domain Bacteria; phylum Bacillota; class Bacilli; order Paenibacillales; family Paenibacillaceae; genus Paenibacillus. The sequence goes on from NZ_LMFO01000003.1 coordinate 99,525, forward strand.
CGATGGATATGAGCTTAATTCGAGAATTGTTTGACCGCTCTATCACTGCTGCGAAGCAGCTTGGGCTAGATTCGGAATTAGCACAGGAGCTCTCAGAGGCGAAGAGCAAGCTATATCCTTTCCAGATTGGTAGCGAGGGGCAGCTGCAAGAATGGTTCCAAGATTTTGCCGAATCAGAGCCAGGTCATCGCCATGTATCACATCTATATGGGCTGTATCCGGGGGATCAGATCAATCGAGTACATACACCTGAGCTTGTTGAAGCCGCACGTGTATCGCTTGAGCGTCGTATTTCACAAGGCGGCGGGCATACAGGTTGGAGCTGTGCGTGGTTGATCAATCTATACGCACGTCTGTTGGATCGTAAGCATGCACATCAATTCGTACGTACCTTGCTTGCGCGATCGACTCATCCCAACTTGTTTGATGACCATCCTCCGTTTCAGATCGATGGCAATTTTGGAGGAACGGCCGGCATTGCTGAGATGTTACTGCAAAGTCACATGGGGGAGATCCACCTCCTGCCTACGCTGCCTGAAGCTTGGGCGAGTGGTAGCGTGAAGGGATTACGTGCACGAGGGGCTTATACGGTGGCTGTGGTATGGGAGCACGGCAAGTTAGTGACAGCTGAAGTTACTGCAGACCACAGCGGTTCACTAACGCTTCGTAGTGCTTATCCTGTAAGTATTGAAGGACATGAGCAGAGCATGTCAGAGAGTACGGCGCAAGGCGATTACGTAACGACAATACGGATGACAAGCGGGCAGACGGTTCGTGTGTCAACAGAGACGGAGGAATAAACGATGACTATTTTTCAATTTCCGAAGGATTTCCGCTGGGGAACGGCAACCGCTTCTTATCAGATCGAAGGAGCAGCACAGGAAGGTGGGCGTGGGGTATCCATATGGGATACATTTGCCCGTACACCTGGTAAAGTTTTTAATGGAGATAACGGGGATATTGCTTGTGATAGCTACCACCGCTATGAAGAAGACATCGAACTAATGAAAAAGCTTGGCATTAACACATACCGGTTCTCGATTGCTTGGCCACGTATTATTCCGGATGGGGATGGAGAGATCAATAGAGAAGGATTAGACTTCTACCATCGGTTCGTTGATAAACTGCTTGAAGCAGGAATTGAACCGTTCTGCACGTTGTATCACTGGGATCTACCGCAAACGCTGGAGGATGACGGGGGTTGGGGCAATCGTAGAACGGTAGACGCATTTGTGAAATACGCCGAAGTGATCTTTAAAGAGTTTTCCGGAAAAATTAATTTCTGGCTGACTTTTAATGAACCGTGGTGTATTGCTTTCTTGTCCAATCTGTTAGGGATACATGCGCCAGGAAATCGTGATCTGCAAACGTCAATCAATGTTGCTCATGGATTGCTCGTTGCTCACGGCAAAGCTGTCCAATCCTTCCGTCGCTTGGGTATCACCGGACAGATTGGGATTGCTCCGAATGTGTGTTGGGCAGAGCCTTATAGCAAGTCTCCTGAAGATCAGGCTGCGTGTGACCGTTCAATTGCTCTGAATACGGATTGGTTCCTCGACCCAATCTACAAAGGCAGCTACCCACAGTTTATGGTGGACTGGTTCGCTGAAGCTGGTGCTACTGTGCCAATTCAGGAAGGTGACATGGAGATCATCTCACAGCCGATCGACCTGCTTGGCATTAATTATTACACAATGGGACTCAACCGCTTCAATCCAGAAGCAGGAGTGCTGCAATCGGAAGAAGTAGATATGGGGCTGACAAAGACGGATATTGGCTGGCCTATCGAATCCCGCGGGCTGTATGAATTTATGCACTACCTGCAAAAGTATGGAAATGTGGATGTATACATTACGGAGAACGGTGCTTGCATCAATGATGATCTGGATAATGGCAAAATTAATGATGATCGCCGGATCTCCTATTATGAACAGCATCTGGCTCAGATTCATCGGATCATCAATGATGGCATCAACCTCAAAGGCTACATGGCTTGGTCGCTGATGGATAACTTTGAATGGGCTGAAGGGTACCGTATGCGCTTTGGACTCATTCATGTGGATTACCGTTCACTTGTAAGAACACCGAAAGAAAGCTTCTATTGGTACCAAAATGTGATCAAGAACAATTGGCTGGAAACGCGCAGCTAAATGCAAGAAACATGAAGTAGGCTGGACTATAGAACGGATTCAGTCTTGATTAGCAATCATATGAAACGGTGCTCCGGTCAGACGGAGTCACCGTTTTTTTATTTCTTTAAAATTTGTACACAAAGATTCACCGCAGGTCGTTCACGAATGTTTCAAAAGCTTGTTTGCAATTCCTGTTATGAAGCAGTGATTTTTGGGTTATACATAACAAGAAGGTAAATATTTATTTTGTCAACAGGTAAACAAAAAATAAAGTGTCCAAATTGAGAATAAAATTTGAACATTTGTTGACTAAAAATCATACTAATGTGGTATATTGGTATCAGTAAATAACTTACAAAAAGGGAAAAGGAAGTGTTTACTATGGCATCGAAGACAGCAATGGTAAGCCAATTGGAGCGTAAGGATAAAAATATGCGGCGCGCAGTCTTAACGATGACAGTTTTTGCCTGGATCGCGCTGATTACAGGCGTAGTGATGTGTTTGATCAACTTGAATGAATTTAATGACCGTAATCTTGGCTTGATGGTGGGTATTGGTTTCCTGGTTGGTAGCGTATTCATTTACGTTATTGCAAAAGCGATCGGATTAGTTCATACACGTCATGAAGACGAAGGTGCGGATTAATTATAATCTGCAGGTTATTCGTCCATACTAAGACTGGATAAGTAATCGGAATCCAGTCAATATAGCCCTTTGCGGATTCGTTGACCTATTCAACGAGACTGCAAAGGGCTTTATTTTTTTACGTGACATGTGATGTTTTATAATACGGAAATATCAAGTGTGCAAGTAATTTGTGAGAAAAAATTCACACATTTAGGGTGTAAAATCGACAAATTTGTTAACAAGAACAAAAAAGTTGCTCATTTCTGATATCTTTAGAAGGAATAGAGTAGTATACTGATTTTTCAGTATGAGCGAATTTAAGGAGAGGGGATCAAGATGAACAAGAAACCTAGGTCGCTAGCCCGGATTATTATTCCGGTTGTCCTGACGTTGGTTACCATCGCATTGATTGTCTGGCCAATGCTGGCAGGCGGGCAGTACGTTGTTCTGGATCCAAAGGGACCGATTGGCGCTTCACAGAGAGATTTGATCGTAATTTCAACCATTCTGTGTGCTGTCATCATCGTACCTGTGTTGATTTTGTCTGCAGTAATCGTATGGCGTTACCGCGACAAACCGGACAATAAAGCTGCATATGAGCCGAACTGGTCTCATAGTACCAAAGCTGAGGTCATCTGGTGGACGGTTCCAATTATCATCATTGGAATACTCGCTATTGTAACAGTTCGTTACACTTATGATCTAGAGCCTTCGAAGCCACTGGCTTCTGAGAAAGCACCTGTGACGATCCAAGTATCATCATTGGACTGGAAATGGTTGTTCATGTATCCAGAGCAAGGGATTGCAACGGTCAATACGTTGAATATTCCGGCAGACCGGCCCGTGAAATTTGAACTTACCGCGGATTCACCAATGAACTCGTTCTGGATTCCGCAACTTGGTGGTCAGATTTACACAATGTCGGGTATGGCGATGACTTTGTACCTGCAAGCTGACCATGAAGGACAGTATTGGGGCTCAGGCGCCAACTTTACAGGTGAGCATTTTGGCAAAATGCGTTTTGATGTGAATGCTACATCAGACGAAGAGTTTGACAATTGGGTAACAGAAGTGAAACAAAATTCCCAAGAGTTGACACAAGAAGGATACGATGCACTTACTGAGCCTGGAACAAGCAATGTTGCTTATTACTCAGCCTTCCCAGAAGGTCTGTTCCAGAAAATCGTAACCAAGTATGTTGTAGATGGTAATGGAGCTCATAGTAAGCACGAAAGCTCAAGTGAAGCTGCTGGAGCTAATCAAGCCACTCAAGAGTCCAAGCAAGACGAGGACAAGAGTGCTAACTAAAGATTCGAAAGGAGAGCCCAATGTTAGAGACAATTAAAGAGTTTGCATCGGAGTTTTTCGTAACTGGTGATCCACTCATCTATGGTGCGATGGTATCGATCGGGATTACGATGATTGCTATTGTAGCGGTGCTAACTTATTTTAAAAAATGGGGCTGGCTCTGGCGTAACTGGTTAACTACTGTCGATCACAAGAAGATCGGTATTATGTATATCATCGCTTCCATTATCATGTTATTCCGTGGTGGTGTGGATGCGCTGATGATGCGTCTTCAGCTAGCAATGCCTAATATGGATTTCTTACACCCTGAGCATTATAATCAGGTCTTTACAACTCATGGTACGATCATGATCTTGTTCATGGCGATGCCATTTATGTTTGGTTTATTTAACGTTATCGTGCCACTTCAGATCGGAGCGAGAGACGTTGCGTTCCCGTTCCTGAATGCACTGAGCTTCTGGTTGTTCTTCCTAGGAGCAATGCTGTTTAACCTTTCCTTCGTTATTGGTGGTTCACCTGACGCAGGATGGCTGAGTTATCCGCCTCTATCGGAGCTGTCGCACAGTCCGGGGGTAGGACAGAACTTCTATATATGGGGTATCCAAATATCGGGTATCGGTTCCCTGGCTACCGGTATCAACTTTATGGTTACCATCATTAAAATGCGCGCGCCAGGTATGCGTTGGATGAAGCTGCCGATGTTCACATGGTCAGTATTCTCCACTTGTATTATTATCTTGTTTGCATTCCCGATCTTGACTGTGACACTTGCATTGCTCTTCCTCGACAGGTTTGCCGGGGCGCATTTCTTCACACTTGATCTGGGCGGTAACCCAATGATGTATATCAACTTGATCTGGATGTGGGGTCACCCTGAGGTATACATTGTCGTCTTGCCGGCTTTTGGTGTGTTCTCCGAGATCGTAAGTACGTTCTCGCGGAAAAAACTGTTTGGTTACAAATCAATGGTATTCGCGATGTTGATCATCAGCTTCCTGTCCTTCTTCACATGGGCGCATCACTTCTTCACGATGGGTTCCGGAGCGGACGTGAATGCATTCTTCGCAGTAACCACGATGTTGATTGCAATCCCAACAGGGGTTAAGATATTTAACTGGTTGTTTACGATGTATCGAGGAAGAATTCGCATGGCAACGCCAATGATGTGGACACTTGCCTTTATCCCATGCTTTATCGTCGGGGGGATGACGGGCGTTCTCTTGTCGGTTGCTCCTGCAGACTTCCAGTTCCACAACAGTTACTTCTTGATTGCCCACTTCCACCAAGTATTGATCGGTGGCGTTGTATTCGGATACTTCGCAGGTCTGTACTACTGGTGGCCTAAAATGTTCGGTTTCCAACTTGAAGAGAAACTGGGCAAATGGGCATTCTGGACTTGGAATATTGGTTTCTATGTCTGCTTCATGCCGCAGTACGCTGTCGGTCTGATGGGTATGACACGTCGTCTGAGCACTTACGGCTGGGACACTGGCTGGTGGGAATTGAACTTCGTATCAACGATTGGTGCATTCCTGATGGGTGTCGGATTCTTGTTCCAAGTTGCACAAATCGCAGACGGTATTCGCAAATACAAATCACTCAAAGCTTCTGGCGACCCATGGGATGCTCGTACACTTGAGTGGTCGATTCCTTCACCAGCTCCTGAGTACAACTTCGCAGTTACACCTCGCGGAGATGATATTGATGAGTGGTGGGAAGAGAAAGAACGTCGTGCTAAAGGCATCTATCCGCCAGAGCAAAAACTCGAGCCGATTCATATGCCGAAAAACTCTGGAATTCCGTTCGTTATGTCTGTCTTCTGGTTCATCGCCGGCTTCGGCTTTGTATTCGGATGGCTGTGGATGGCGATTCTCGGACTTGCCGGCGTAGGTATTTGCATGATCGCCCGTTCATTCTCATACGACACGGATTATTACATTCCGGTTGACGAAATTAAGCGTACCGAAGCGTCGTTAAGGGGGTCGGTATAGATGGCTCAAGCAGCCGCTAAGCACGGTGAGAATCATGCACATGGTCATGACCATGGCCACCATGATCCACAGGAAATGAAAATTCTCGGTTTCTGGTTCTTCCTGATTTCCGACGTAATCTTGTTCTCCGTATTGTTCGCAACCTTCATTGTGTTGCGTGACAATACGGCGGGCGGACCAATTTTGTCTGACTTGATTAAAATGCCTGGTGTTATTGCTGAAACATTCCTCTTGCTCACAAGTTCATTTACGAGCGGACTTGCTGTTCTGGCAATGAACCAAGGTAAAGTTAAACAGTTGATTAACTGGCTTATCGTTACAGCCGTTCTAGGTGCAGGCTTCCTTGCACTGGAAATTTATGAGTTTGTTGAGATGGTTCACGAAGGATTCAGCTACACGACGAGTGCTGCTTCTGGCGCATTCTTCACCTTGGTGGGTACTCACGGACTTCACGTATCGCTCGGTCTGATCTGGATGATTGGATTGATGTTCCAACTGAAAAAACGTGGAATTACCGATGTAACTCGCGGTAAAATCAACGTAATCAGCTTGTACTGGCACTTCTTGGACGTTGTATGGATCTTCCTTCTGTCCATCGTCTATCTGATGGGGGTGATGTAGATGGCAGAGCACAACACACATGATTCCCATGGCCATGAACAACATGGCTCGCTGAAGTCCTATGTCATCGGTTTTATTCTCTCTATCGTTCTAACGATCATCCCGCTGGTGGTTGTTCTGAACGACATGATGGGTAAAACAGGAACAATGGTTGTTATTCTTGGTACAGCTGCACTTCAGTTTGTGGTTCAACTCTTCTTCTTCATGCATATTCGTGAAACAGAGAAACCACGCTGGAATGTTATGGCTCTCATTTTCGGGCTTCTGATGATGATGACCATCGTTATCGGCTCGATCTGGATCATGCTTAATAACGCAGTTGCACATTAAGTTTCAGATTCAAAGGGATTTCCCGGTCTATCTATGACCGTGGGAATCCCTTTTTTTTTTTGTTTGGAGTTTTTCGCCTAAAACTCGGACCGTTTTATCTAGCTTTCATGTGATTCCGGCGAACGGATTGATTGAACAAGTCAAACTTGTGAGATTGTATGGATACGGATATTAATATGAATGTACATATTTAACTACATTGGTTGTTTTATTTTGAAAAAAAGGTACACAAAAGATATAAAATGAACTAAAATGAACTTATATGAACATCATTCAAATGACGAAGGGAATGGATTAAACATGGAAAACCGTTACGCTGCACACCCTAATGAAGTAAAAACATATGATACGTCTCGTCTGCGTGAGGAATTTTTGATGGAGCAGCTATTCGCTGTAGATGAATTGGTAACCGTATATTCCCATGTGGATCGTTATATTGTAGGAACGGCTGTACCACAGAGCAAGGATATTACGCTCGAAGTGAACTTGAAGGATATTGGAACAGACTTTTTCTTAGAGCGTCGTGAAATCGGTATCATTAATGTTGGCGGACATGGAACGGTAACCGCTGATGGTCAAGGCTATGAGATCGGTGCGAAGGAATGTCTGTATATTGGACGTGGCGTTAAAGAGGTTCTGTTCAAGAGCAGCGACAATGCTCAGCCAGCACAATTCTACTTCGTTTCAACACCAGCACACCATACGTATCCAACGGTAAAAGCTACACAAGAACAAGCACAGCCTAACCATCTGGGTAGCATCGAAAGCTCGAATGAACGCACAATCTATCGTTATATCCACCAAGGCGAAGGCGGCATTAAGAGCTGTCAACTTGTCATGGGTATTACTGAGCTCAACAAGGGGAACATGTGGAACACCATGCCTGCACATACCCATAATCGTCGTTCCGAAGTATACTTGTATTGGAACCTGCCAGAGGATGGCGTAGTGTTCCACATGATGGGCGAACCAAACGAAACACGTCATCTGGTTGTTCGTGATCGTCAGGCGATCATTTCACCAAGCTGGTCTATTCACAGTGGCGTAGGTACAAGCAATTATACGTTCTGCTGGGCGATGGCTGGTGAGAACCAAACCTTCGAGGATATGGACGGCGTAGCAATGAAAGATCTGAAGTAATACACTGTATATGAGACAGGTTAGTCATTTTAATTCAGTTATATAGGAAGTTGATTGTGATGAATCCATTGAAGCGACATGAAAAAATTATGGAGGCGTTGTTACAACGCCAGGAAGTGACCGTTAGTGATCTAAGTGAACTGCTGCAGGTTACGGGTAAGACGGTAAGGGAAGATCTTGCCAAGCTGGAGAGCATGGGTTTGCTTGTCCGTGTGCACGGTGGGGCAATGCTGGCTCAGAACGACCAATATGGTATTCTGAACAGCCGCGGAGTCATTGAGAAACACCATCCGGAAAAAACGGAAATTGCCGAACGGGCACTTGCTTATATACGTCCTGGAGATATTGTTGCATTGGACGGCGGAAGTACGACGCTAGAGATGGCGAGACGTATGGATAATCTCTCGTTGACCGTGGTCACGAATGACCTGTTTATTATTGCGGAGTTAACGAAGAAGGAACAGGTTCGATTGGTTGTGCCAGGGGGAGCGCGAGTTCGAAATATGCTGGTAGGTGACGATACGGCTACCTTTATTTCGGGGCTTAATATCCATAAAGCATTTATCTCCACCACTGCACTTCATCCCGAGTTCGGATTATCCATCTATACAGGTGATCTCGTACCGTTGAAAAAAGCAATGATCTCAGCATCCCAACAAGTATACGGTGTTGTGGATCATCATAAATTCGGACAATTTGCCCTGAGAACCTTTGCGAATTGTTCAGAGCTTGATTGCATTATCAGCGATCATCGACTAGATGAAGAGACAGCGGCGCTATATAGTCAGAGCGGTGTCAAAGTGGATTATCAAAGTTAACTTAATTACGGTTTGCATATCATAACATGCGGAGGAATCACATATGAACTCATTTGATTTGAGTGGACAAGTTGCTCTCGTGACCGGAACATCTGGAGGGCTGGGACAAGGTATGGCGATCGGGCTGGCAGAAGCAGGAGCCGATGTTGTCCTGGTGTCCTATTCCAAACCTGTGGAAACAGCCAGTGCTATCGAGGCATTGGGACGCAAAGCTTATGTTATAGAAGCAGATCTGAGTATTGAGGATGAACTGTCTAAAGTGTTTGAAGAGGCACTATCCTTTCAAGGCAAAATTGATATTCTAGTAAACAACGCAGGTATCATTCGCCGTACACCGGCTGCAGATCATGGGCAGCAGGATTGGCATGATGTTATTGCCATTAATTTGAATAGCGTATTTTTCCTGAGCCAACTGGCGGGTAGACATATGATCGAACGTGGTAGCGGCAAAATCATAAACATTGCATCTATGTTGTCCTATCAGGGTGGAATTAATGTACCTGGATATACAGCTAGTAAACATGGTGTTGCTGGTCTGACCAAAGCGCTTGCGAATGAGTGGGCAGGTAAAGGTATACAGATTAACGCAATCGCACCAGGTTATATGGAAACGGACAATACGACGCAGATCCGGGCAGATGAGAATCGGTACCGTGATATTACAGCGCGCATCCCGGCTGGACGTTGGGGAACACCCGAAGACTTGAAAGGGCCGGTTGTATTCTTGGCTTCTTCAGCCTCGGACTACTTGAACGGTCATGTACTTAATGTCGATGGTGGCTGGCTCGCTCGCTAGGTTTCCGCCCATCCGATTATAAAGGAGATATGAATAATGAAACTTGGTATTCTAGCGCATACGTTCGGTAAGCAGCCTACAGCACAGCTTGCGCAGACGATCGCAGATAACGGGTTCAATTCGGTGCAGCTTGCGCTTGCCAAAGCACTCTCCGATGTTGATTCTGCGAATGGTAAGTTAAGCCCTGGGCTGGCGAATGAAATTGGAGATCAATTTGCACAGCGCGGTGTGAAGATTGCAGTGCTCGGCTGTTATATTAATCCGATTGACCCCGATCCGGTGAGCCGGCGTGCAGATATTGATCGATTCAAGGAACACCTAAGGTATGCTAGAGATTTCGGGTGCAGCATGGTTGCAACCGAAACGGGTGGTTTGGACACGTATCTCAGTACACATCCGGATACGTATGAAGAACATGCATGGAATGTATTGCGAGCAACAGTAGAGGAGATCGCGGAAGAGGCTGAGAAGTGGGGCGTTCATGCTGCGATTGAGCCTGTGTCGACGCACACATTGCATACGCGTGAACATATGGTGCGTTTGTTTGAAGAGATTCCTTCCTCCAATCTGGGAATGTTGTTCGATCCATGTAACTTGATTAAACAACATCATGTAGCTGATCAGGCAGGGTTCCTGCGTGAAGTAATGGAGACGCTGGATCAGCGCATCATTGTGATTCATGCCAAGGACGTGGCTTTCAATGCCCAAGGGGAGAAGTTTAATCCTGTACCTGGTGCCGGTATTTTAGATTATCCGTTATTTTTTGAACTGTTGAAGCAATATAAGCCGCATATTGATATTTCATTAGAAGGTGTGACTGCGGAAGAGGCAGTACCTGCAGCTAAATATCTGCGTGAAGTATGGAATGGCGTACGAGTATAAACGTTAGCTATGGTTGATTCGCAGCAGGAATGAAGTGAGTGAAAATAACTAAGGAACCTTTGCACTAGCAAAGGTTTTTTGGTATACCAAGGCGATGAATGCTATATTTATAATTTCTTATCGGAAAAATCGGAAATAATTCTTTTCAAATGCGACATCTTGTGAGAGAATATGGAAAACATACGCCACCAAGTGAGTACATCCAGAGATTCAGAGACGTATACCTAAGGGAGGATACAGATCTTATGTCAAACGAACGTGAGCTTTCATTTGAGACATTGGCAATTCATGCAGGCCAGGAAATAGACCCAACAACTCATGCACGTGCTGTACCTTTGTATCAGACAACATCTTATGGTTTCCGTGACACTGAACATGCTGCCAATTTGTTTGGATTGAAAGAGTTTGGCAACATCTATACACGTCTGATGAATCCAACAACGGATGTATTTGAGCAACGTATTGCAGCACTGGAAGGTGGAGCTGGAGCTTTGGCTACAGCTTCAGGTCAGGCGGCAATCACCTTCTCACTTCTCAATATTGCTGGCGCGGGTGATGAGATTGTGTCCTCGGCAAGTCTCTATGGTGGAACATACAACTTATTCTCCACGACACTGCCGAAGCTAGGAATTGACGTAAAATTCGTAGATTCTAGCGATCCTGAAAATTTCCGGGCAGCAATTACGGAGAAAACAAAGGCATTGTACGCCGAAACGATCGGTAACCCTCAAGGGAATGTGCTAGATATTGAAGCTGTAGCGGCGATTGCACATGAGCATGGTATTCCGTTGATTGTAGACAATACGTTCCCAAGCCCATATCTGCTTCGACCGATTGAGCATGGGGCGGATATCGTTGTGCACTCTGCTACCAAATTCATCGGGGGTCATGGGACATCGATCGGTGGCGTTATTGTAGACAGCGGCAAATTCGATTGGAAGGCAAGTGGGAAGTTCCCAGGTCTGACTGAGCCTGATTCCAGCTACCATGGAGTAGTGTACACGGAGGCTGTTGGGCCAATCGCCTATATTATCAAAGCACGTGTGCAGTTGCTAAGAGACATCGGTGCAACGATCTCCCCTTTCAACTCATGGCTGTTGCTGCAGGGACTGGAGACACTTCACCTCCGTGTGGAACGTCATAGCAGCAATGCACTGGCGGTGGCGGAATATCTAGAGAAACATGACGATGTATTGTGGGTAAGCTATGCAGGTCTGCCAAGTCATGCATCGTATGAACTCGCACAAAAGTATCTACCGAGAGGTCAAGGCGCAATTCTAACCTTCGGTATCAAAGGTGGAGTAGATGCAGGACGTAAGCTGATCGAGAACGTGAAGCTGTTCTCTCACCTTGCGAATGTGGGCGACTCTAAATCTCTAATTATTCACCCAGCAAGTACAACACATCAGCAATTGTCAGAAGATGAGCAGACGGCGGCTGGCGTTAATCCAGAGCTGATTCGTTTATCGGTGGGTACGGAGAATATTCAAGATATCCTGTATGATCTGGAGCAAGCAATCAAAGCAAGTCAACAAGCAAGCGTTAGTGTATAAGTTAGTGTGAAGTTTAGCTTCTCATGTGAATTACATGTGAAGATGATATCTGGAAGCTCAGATGAACTAATATGTCGTATTAACCTCTAAGACAAAGACACTAAATTTAAGTCACCATCCTTTTGGATCGGTGGCTTTTTGCTTTTTTTCTTCGAACAACTGTGAAAATACCCATTTACAAATGTTGATCATAGGCATATAATAATCAAAAGTTGGTTGAGGTAAAAATAATTGCATAAGTACAAAAATGATTATCATTCTCATTTGATCACCATGCTGCTGCGGGATTCCCGCAGCAGCATGTGTCATTTTTAGGGCATTAACAATGGATCTCATTCTCAATACAACTCATCTTTGGAACACGAAATGGCGAAGTCAGCCAGATTATTCGTTCCAACATTCAGAAAGGACAGTGACGAATATGCAAGCTATACATCAACCCATCCACAAGCAAGTTAAGGCAGAGAAGAGCTCAACCAATACGCCTAATCCAAACCGTGGTCGTAGGCCAAACTTTCGAGCGATGCTCCACAACAAGGAGATGCAGGCAGCACTAGGCAGTGGACTCATGATGTTAATTGCTTGGAGTACGGCTTCGTGGTCTCAGCCATTATCCATCATGATATACATTGTGGCTTATGCTGTGGGCGGTTGGACAAAGGCAAAAGAGGGAATAGAGACTCTGATCAAGGATCGAGATCTGGACGTGAATTTACTTATGATTGCAGCATCGCTTGGGGCTGCGGCGATTGGGTACTGGAATGAAGGAGCAATGCTTATCTTTATTTTTGCGCTCAGTGGGGCACTGGAAAGTTATGCGACAGAACGCAGTCATAAGGATATCTCATCCTTACTGGCGCTGAAACCTGAAACAGCGCTCCGTATTGAGGAAGGACAGATGAACCTTGTTGCGATTGATGAGCTGCAGCCTGGCGATCTGCTGTTAGTCAAACCAGGAGAAATGATTCCTGCTGATGGGGTTGTGTACCGTGGAAGTTCTTTTATTAATCAGTCATCGATTACCGGGGAATCATTGCCAGTGGATAAAGGTGCTGGTGACGAGGTCTATGCTGGGACAATGAACGGTGAAGGTGCATTATATGTGGAAGTTACCAAGTCGGCTGAGGGCTCACTCTTTGGCAAAATTATTAAGCTAGTAGAGGAAGCGCAAGCGGAAGTACCTGATTCACAACGTTTCATCGAACGATTTGAAGGGATCTATGCTCGCATCGTTGTGGTCGTGACATTACTGATTATCGGAGGAACACCGTTATTGCTTGGCTGGACGTGGGGGGATGCGTTTTATAAAGCGATGGTATTTCTGGTTGTAGCTTCTCCTTGTGCTCTTGTATCTTCTATTATGCCAGTGATGTTATCCGCAATGTCCAGCAGTGCCCGTCGAGGAATTCTCTTCAAGGGTGGAGCACATGTGGAGAACCTCGCACAGACCCAAGTGGTTGCTTTTGATAAAACAGGAACATTAACGATGGGTACACCTCAGGTCACGGACATCATAACAGCAGAAGCTTACGACCGTACCCAAGTGCTCGCTGCGACAGCAAGTATTGAGAATCTCTCGATGCATCCACTCGCTCGCGCAATTGTAGATCAGGCAATGCTTGAGAACATTGCACTTCCACAAGCGGAGCAGGTACAGGCACTAACCGGCTGGGGCATCGTAGGTAAGGTGAAAGATGTCCATTGGAGAATAGGGAAAACAGATGAGATCGATGCAGATCCGTCTAGCCGATGGCATAATGAACGTGCCCGTCTAGAAGGTGAAGGTAAGACCGTCTCGGTCGTAACAGCAGATGGAGAAATCGTAGGACTGTTAGCGATGCGGGACACGGTTCGTCCACAGGCAGCAGCGGCCGTAAGAAAGCTTAAAGCGATGGGTGTGCATGTAGCGATGCTGACAGGTGATCGTGCAGAGGCAGCTACTGTTATCGCACGTGAAACTGGAGTAGATATCGTCTATGCGGATCTGTTCCCAGAAGATAAGGTGAGACAGATACACGCTTTGCGCAAGCAATATGGCCAGGTATTGATGGTGGGCGATGGCGTTAATGATGCCCCTGCACTTGCCGCAGCGACGGTAGGAATGGGTATGGGGGTATCCGGAAGTGGTACGGCACTAGAAGTAGCTGATGTTGTGTTGATGAATGATCGTATCGAAGAAATTGCATGGGTGATTGCGCAAGCTCGACGTGCGCAGCGGACTATTAAGCAAAATATGGTGTTTGCGATTACCGTTATCCTTGCATTAATTGCCGGAAACTTCCTTCAGGATGTAGCATTGCCTCTAGGCGTTGTGGGGCATGAAGGCAGTACGATTCTGGTAATCTTGAATGGTCTTAGACTGCTGCGATAGGGCATTAAACGGTATTATCCTTTCAATCCTGATTCGATGATGTGTAGTCACTTACAATGAATTCCAACTATTTCATGGAATCTTCATTTATGGACAAAAAGAGAACCCCATCGGCAGCGGTGAGCTGTTGGATCGGGTTCTCTTTTTGTGATCTCATATATACGTTTTACGTTATGAGATGTGTTATGTGTGGAACTAGAAAAGTTCAGTCAGACCAATCATGGTGATAAGTCCGAGCAGGAATGAAACGGTTGCGACTCGTGCATTGCCATCCCCGTGGCTTTCGGGAATTAACTCTTTGTAGACAATGAACATCATTGCTCCTGCTGCAAATGCCAGTCCATACGGTACAAGACCCTCAACCAGACTGCTAAGCGTGTATCCGATCATTGCTGTAATAATCTCAACGGCTCCCGTGAGAGTAGCAATACCCAGAGCTTTGAAGCGACCAATGTTCTGATTGACGAGGAAAAGCGCGACCAGGAATCCTTCAGGTGCATTTTGCAAACCAATGGATAGTGCAATCAGGTTACCTAGATTAGCATCCTCACTGGCGTAACTAACACCAACGGATAGTCCTTCAGGCAAGTTATGCATTGTAATGGCTGCGATAATCATGAAGGCTTTGGCTTCAATTTTGAATGGCATCTTCTCGGGATTTTCCAGATCCACATGCGGAATCTTCATCTCTAACACGAGTAGAACCATACTACCGAGCAAAATGCCAACAGCCAATACAAATAGGTTCGATTGACCGAGTGCTTCGGGAATGAGATTGTACACGGAGGCAGAGGTCATGATACCTGCTGCGTAAGCAAGCAAAATATCACGGAGTCGATGTGTTACTTTGCGCATAAATAAAATCGGTATGGCACCAAGGCCGGTGGACATGGCTGAAATAAAGCTGCCAATGAGTGCTTCGTTCATGCTTCTATTTTCCCTCCTGATGAAGACTTCTTCATAATCGCTGCAGAGCATTGACACCTTACATAAAAGAGATCATAATGAACAACAGATTAGAATGATTATAAATTAGAATTCCGTTTCTGCATAGGGCAATTGTCATAACAGTCCAGTCATATGGACATGATCTGGGCTCTCATTTTTAGTGTATGCAAAGGCGTTTGCTTTTGATGCTGGAGAGTCGAACCTTTTTGTAGAAACCGGGGGAGGAACTATACATGTATAAATCAATTATTATTGGAACAGGTCCTGCGGGACTGACAGCAGCAATCTATCTGGCACGCGCCAACTTGAGCCCACTCGTTATTGAAGGACCACAACCTGGTGGTCAACTGACAACAACAACAGAAGTTGAGAACTTCCCAGGTTTCCCTGACGGAATTATGGGTCCTGAATTGATGGATAATATGCGTAAACAAGCAGAACGCTTCGGTGCAGAATTCCGCACAGGCTGGGTTAATAACATCGACATGAGCGAGCGTCCATTCAAAATCCAAGTTGAAGGTATGGGAGAACTCGTATCGGAAACGCTGATCTTGTCTACAGGCGCATCTGCTAAATATCTTGGCATTCCTGGTGAAGAAACCAATGTTGGACGTGGTGTAAGTACTTGTGCAACATGTGACGGATTCTTCTTCCGTAACAAAGAAATTATTGTTATTGGTGGCGGTGACTCCGCGCTTGAAGAAGCAAGCTTCCTGTCCCGTTTTGGTTCCAAAGTAACGTTGGTACACCGTCGTGAAGAACTGCGTGGCTCCAAAATCATGCAGGATCGTGCACGCAGCAATGAAAAAGTAGAGATGGCTTTGAATCGTACTCCGCTTGAAGTACTTGCTGGTGAGAATGGTGTAACTGGTCTGAAAGTGCTGAACAACGCAACAGGTGAAGAAGAAGTGATCCCTGCGAGCGGTGTATTCGTAGCGATTGGTCATACGCCTAACACAGGCTTCTTGGGTGGACAGATCACAACTGACGAGCATGGTTATATTTTGACAACACCAGGCACATCCGAGACAAACATCCCAGGTGTATTCGCTTGTGGAGATGTACAGGATACTCGTTACAAACAAGCCATTACAGCAGCAGGAAGTGGATGTATGGCGGCAATGGATACAGAGAAATATATCGAGAGCCTGGAGCACACTGCAGTTTCCCTGTAAGAATCTGCTGAATGCTGAATGAAGCAAGATGGCTAGATCAATAAATATAAAAAATAACTAAACTATATGAGGTGAATAGATCATGGAAAACGTAATTGTATACACATCGACTAACTGTCCGAACTGCAAATCAGTTAAAAGTTTCTTGGCTGACAAAGGGATCGCTTATGAAGAGCGCAACATCGAAACTAGTGATGAATTCGCACAACAAGTATGGGACATGGGCGTACGTGCTGTACCACTAACTGTTATCGGCGAACATCGCATCCTGGGAATGAACAAAACACAATTCGCTAAAGCATTGGACGCATAAATTAGACGAATCGTCTGAGCGCTACAAGGTGGAAGACTTAAGATAATCTATAGCTATTCCGGTTCGCGCGAGCCGTTTGAATATAAATATACGAAAGAAGCCTTAGTCCAGATTAGGATTAAGGCTTCTTTTGTTCGTTCTGCTTCTAAACAGGTGATTACACGAGAAATCCCCTTCCAGTAGCAATTCAGAGACATGATCACATGTCCTTTGAATGACTGCAGAAGAGGATTTTGCGTTGCGTTGTGTTACTTCAAGTTATTGTTCATCTAGAAAAAGATACTCATAAAGGTCTGAAATATTACATACACCACTAAGCCTGACAGCATGTACATGAAACCAGCCTTTTTTTTGCTCTGAAATAACCGGAGTATGCCAAGGCTGAACATTGGCGCAAGCACGATCAGGAACAGGAGTACGGTGACAAACATTTGCGCCGAGATATCTGAGGTATCTACGTAGGTCACAGGTGTTCACTCCGTTTCGTTATAGGGAATAACATAACGACGCACATGTCGCCATGACAAAAATCACATATATACATTATACCCCTGGATTTCTTTAACAAAAAGGGAGGAAATGGGGCGAAATGATGTCAATTTCATTAGTTATTAGACGGATACTCTGATTCTACCTAAAAATTGGGAAATAGCAGAGTAAGCTGCACCCACTCTTGTTGAACGGCTACCTAGAGCAGCCCATTCAATCTGCAAACTGCGGCGATGATATGGCAGTGTCCGCTCCTCAACAACTTGTCTTAATGCCGTTTCGATCCATGGGCGTGCTTTGGATAATCCTCCACCAATAATGATACGTTCTGGATTGAAGCTATTGACGATATTGGTAATGCCAATACCTAATTTACGACCGATGCCTTCGTATAATGTCAATACAGCTTCATGCCCTTGAGCGGCATATTCAATCAATTCTTTGGTTGTGTGTGCAGGCAGATGCACTTGATAATGTTCATAAGCTCTCTCCGAAGCGTATAACTCCCAGCAGCCACGATTGCCACAAGAGCAAGGTCTTCCCTCAGATTCAATAGACATATGACCGGTTTCTCCAGCATAACCCCAAGCGCCTTTGTACAATTCGCCATCTACCATAATGCCTGATCCAATCCCGATGCCCGCGCTGATGTAGATTAGATGCCGAACGCCGATACCTGCGCCAAAATTCAGTTCACCATGAGCACCAGCATTGGCCTCATTATCAATCGTGACAGGTAGTTGGAAAGCTTTCTCTAACATGGCACGTAGTGGAACTTTCTCCCACTGTAGATTGGGTGCGTATAGCACAGTACCTTCCTCATCAACCATGCCGGGTACACCGATGCCAATACCAATTACGCCATGAGGTGAAAGCGGTGCAGTTTGTATTAAGTAATCAGCCGCGAGCTTCAACTGCTCAAATACGGACGATACATCATGCTGCTCCAATTGCACAGCATATTCGGTAATAATATGGCCTTCCAGATCCGTAAGTACACCTTTTAAATGAGTGACACTGAGTTCCAATCCAACCGCATAGCCGGCTGTACCTCGAAAGAGCAGCATCAGTGGTTTGCGTCCGCCACTAGACTCCCCTGGGCCGATCTCTTGTACTAACTCGTCATTGATTAAATCAGCGACCAGATTAGAGACCGTGGCTTTGTTAAGCCCTGTAACCTCGGATACTCGCGCACGAGAGAGGGGGGCATGACGTCTAATAGTATCGAGGACGATCGATTTATTTATTTTTTTGACCAGCATCTGGTCTCCGGTAATTTTCATATCAACAAGGCACTCCTATTCTCTCTGCTAAAAGAGTTCACAATGATATCCGATAGCAAGCTATTCGACTATTATAGCGTAAACAAACGTGCAAAAAACATTTTTATTTAACTTTGTTTAATGGATAGACAAAGTATAATCGATGTGATAGGATAACGGTGTAAACGATTTCTTTAAAACTATTGAGGAGGCATTTTACACATGGCCTATTTTGAATCCGTTAATAAAATTGCATTCGAAGGTAAAGATTCCACGAATCCATTTTCTTTTAAACACTATAATCCAGAAGAAGTTGTTGCTGGCAAAACGATGGAAGATCACTTCCGTTTCGGCATGGCTTACTGGCATACATTAACTGCAGGCGGCAGTGATCCGTTTGGTGCGGAGACTGCTGTTCGTTCTTGGGATAGCTACTCCGGTCTGGATAAAGCGAAAGTTCGCGTTGAAGCGGCTTTTGAATTTATGGAAAAAATGAATCTGCCGTACTTCTGTTTCCACGATGTGGACATCGCTCCAGAAGGTGCAACACTGCGTGAATTCTACAGCAACATCGATACGATCGTTGATCTGCTGGAAGAGCACATGAAAGCTAGCGGCAAAAAGCTGCTCTGGAACACAGCGAACATGTTCTCCAACCCACGCTTCATGTTTGGTGCAGCTTCCACGTGTAACGCTGATGTATACGCTCATGCAGCAGCACAGATCAAGAAAGGTCTGGAAGTTGGTAAACGTCTGGGTGCAGAAAACTATGTATTCTGGGGCGGTCGTGAAGGTTATGACACATTGCTGAATACAGACATGCAACTGGAGCAAGACAACATTGCTCGCATGTTCCATATGGCTGTTGATTATGCGAAGGAAATCGGCTTCGACGCGCAATTCCTGATCGAGCCTAAACCAAAAGAGCCAACGAAGCATCAATATGACTTCGATGCAGCTACTTCCATTGCATTCTTGCAAAAGTATGATCTGGACAAACAGTTCAAGTTGAACCTTGAAGCGAACCACGCTACACTGGCAGGTCATACGTTTGATCATGAGATCCGCGTAGCACGTATCAACGGCATGCTCGGTTCCCTGGATGCAAACCAAGGCGATCTACTGATCGGTTGGGATACGGATGAGTTCCCAGTGGACATGTATGATGCAACGCTGACAATGTATGAAGTATTGAAAAACGGCGGTATCGGCCGTGGTGGCGTGAACTTTGACGCGAAAGTTCGTCGTGGTTCCTTCGAGCCTGAGGATCTGTTCCTGGCACACATCGCTGGTATGGACACGTATGCAAAAGGTCTGAAAGTAGCTGCAAAACTGATCGAAGATCGCGTATTCGATGACTTCATCGAAAAACGTTACAGCAGCTTCAGCGAAGGCATTGGTGCAGAAGTGGTTGAAGGTAAAGCAACACTTGCTTCCCTTGCTGAGTATGCACTGAACAACGAAAGCCCACGCAAAAATCAATCCGGACGTCAGGAATTGCTGAGAGCAAAACTCAACCAATACATCCTGGCTGACTAAGACAGTCATAGAGCAAGACGGATTCATGCTCTGATGGCTCTGCCTATGACCAGATCATAAGCGAGCTTACAGCAAAGCATGAATACCTCTTACTACTCGGTGCAGGAACATCTTGCACCCTGGACGTTGAATAAGCGTGACATTCAAACCGTCCCCGCTTTCCTCTGGGAAGGCGGGGACGGTTTTTTTTGAAACGTGAGCAGCACGGGATATGGCGATCTTACAATGAAATGTAGGAAGGGCATGCCGAATGAAGTGGACAGAAAGAGCCCGGAGAAACGAAGCGCGCGCATTTATCCCCGGATTTTACCCTTGAACAAGGGGAATGAGAAAATCTGACGGTTAAGGCGATCGGAGGGTCTTCTGACCACGGAGTGACCTTACATGCCCGAGGCTTACATCGTTCACAACCAATGACGGTGTGATGTCATTGGAGGATCCTAGCTGCCAAAAACGAGTACGTTGTACCGTTTGAATGAAATGCATAAAGGGCATGCAAAACGGAGTGATCAGAAAGAACCCAAGGAAGCGAAGCGCGCGCATTTATCCCGGGATTTCTCCCTTTCCAAAAGGGAATCAAGGAAATTCAGGGATAACGGCGATCCAAGGGTCTTCTGATTACGGAGTGACCTTACATGCCCGAGGTTTTTATTCAATCCTGCTACAAACGAAAGGAGTATACTTATGAGTTATGTAATTGGTGTCGATCTGGGAACGAGCGCAGTTAAGACTGTACTGGTTGACCGTGAAGGTAAAGTGGCATTTGAAGCATCTGAGTCATACCCGCTTTACCAGCCTAAGGCTGGATACAGCGAACAGAATCCAGAGGACTGGGTAGAGCAGACGATTGTATCGCTTCGCAAATTGTTGGAGGTATCTGGCGTACAGCCTTCCGAAATTGAAGGTTTGAGCTTCTCTGGACAGATGCATGGACTTGTGTTGGTAGATGCCGCAGGCAAGCCACTTCGCAATGCTATTCTATGGAATGATACACGCACAACGGCACAGTGCCGCCGCATCGAGAAGGTGCTGGATGGTAAGCTGTTAAGCATCGCCCGGAATCGTGCACTTGAAGGATTTACATTACCTAAAATCTTGTGGGTTCAAGAAAACGAACCTGAGGTGTTGCAACAGGCAGCTGTGTTCCTATTGCCGAAGGATTATGTGCGTTATCGCCTAACCGGAGATTACGCAATGGATTATTCTGACGCGGCGGGTACGTTGCTGCTTGACGTTGCGGGCAAGCAATGGAGCCAAGAGATTGCAGAAGCGTTTGAACTGCCCATCTCACTCTGTCCACGACTTGTGGAATCTTTCGAGGAAGTGGGGACACTGTTGCCGGAGATTGCGGATCAAACGGGGCTGGCAGCAGCGACCAAAGTATTTGCAGGTGGTGCTGACAATGCCTGCGGCGCGATTGGTGCAGGTATCCTGAGTGAAGGGCAGACCATGTGCAGTATTGGCACATCTGGGGTTATTCTGTCCTACGAGGAGCGCAAAGATCTCGATTTCGAAGGAAAAGTCCATTTTTTCAACCATGGTGAGAAGGATGCCTTCTATATTATGGGGGTAACCCTGGCGGCAGGATATAGCTTATCCTGGTTTAAGGATACATTTGCAGCGGACAAATCATTTGATGTGCTCTTACAGGGCATTGATCAGGTACCCGCTGGAAGCCAAGGCTTATTGTTCACGCCATACATTGTAGGGGAGCGTACCCCACACCCTGATGCTAACATTCGTGGTAGCTTTATTGGTATGGATGCTGGGCATAAGCTGGAACACTTTGGACGTGCAGTGATGGAAGGCATTACGTTCTCACTTCGCGAATCCATTGATATTTTGCGTGGGTCTGGTAAGACCGTGACAGAAGTTATCTCCATCGGCGGTGGTGCTAAGAATGAAGCTTGGCTGCAAATGCAAGCAGATATCTTCAACGCAACCATCGTGAAGTTGGAGAGTGAACAAGGTCCAGCGATGGGAGCAGCGATGTTGGCAGCTTATGGATGTGGTTGGTTCCCATCATTGCAAGCATGTGCTACAGCGTTCCTTCGTCCAGCGAAATCCTATGATCCTAACCCAGAAACAGTTGCAGTATATGACGGGTTATTCGCACTGTACCAAGAGGTGTATGGACAGACGCGCAGTCTGAATGATCGTTTGGCTCAATATCGTTAATCGAAGAATGAGTGAGTGAATTCATACATTAAACCTTTTCGATATCCTAAGCATCCGCGAAAGCGGGTGCTTTTTTGCCATATACACTTGCCAATCGCATAGCACATAAACGCGTAGTACACACCGCACATGTACGAAATGAGCATGCCTGACATAACCTTAATCCTCCTATGCATACAGTAGCTATGGGGGCACGATCTGTTCCAATGAGCATGAATGGATGGTGTACAACATGAATGGTTCACCTGATATATGATTCATCCCGTTAAGGATTAGACCCAGTTCTATTGTCTTAAGAATGGGCATACATACATGGTCACGATCTGAAGGGTGGGGGTGAAGCTTTGACAGAGCATCAGGACAACAGTAGACCGCATATGACCTTATCGATGATTGTTCGTAATGAGGAGCATCGTTATTTAAGGCAGGCACTGGAGACGCATCGGCCTTGGATTGATCGGGCAGTTATCATTGATGACGGCAGTACAGATGGCACAGTTTCGATGTGTCGGGAGATACTTCAGGATATACCGCTACTATTAGTAGAGAATTCTACACCCCAGTTTGCGGATGAAGTCAGTCTACGGAAACAGCAGTGGCAGGCAACCATCTCTACCAAACCAGAGTGGATTCTGAATTTAGATGCTGATGAGATATTAACACCTGATTTTGGAGTTATACGCGACCAACTATTAAGTGGAGAAGAGGATGCGATCTACTTCCGCTTGTTTGATATGTGGAGCGAGACTTCATATCGAGAAGATCAGTATTGGCAGGCTCATGCGTACTATCGTCCATTTCTTATTCGGTATCGTCATGACTGGGATTATGAGTGGAAGGAAACACCTCAGCATTGCGGCCGCTTCCCGCTAACGATTCAGCATTTTTCCTACGCTTGTCATGTACCTCGGGTGAAGCATTATGGTTGGGCACGGGAAGAAGACCGAATTCGTAAGGTGGAGCGTTATCAGGCACTAGATCCGGATGCGAGATATGGGTGGAAGGAACAGTATGAGTCTATTTTGGATCCAGAGCCTAGACTTCTGCCATGGTTAGAATAAGGGAGGAGGAATAAGATTGAAGAAGGGAAAACCTAAGCAAAACATACTGATTGCGAGTCCAGTGCGTCAAACTGCACCCGTGCTCCGAGAATTCCTTGAATCCCTATGTGCACTGGAGCGAACCACGGTAAGAACAGACTATTTATTTGTGGACGATAATGAGGAAACTGCCTCTTCGGATATGCTTCGAGATTTTGTAACAGAAAATGAAGGTACCATTATTACCGTAGACGCGATGCTGAATGAAGATGAAGATTATCAGAAAGGTTCATACACCAAGGATGAGGGTGGACACTATTGGCAGGATGAACAAGTCTGGCGGGTAGCTGGCTTGAAGAATCAGATTTTGAAATACGTGTGTGAACACCGGTATGATGCCGTATTTCTCATCGATTCTGATCTGGTGTTACATCCTAGAACACTGGAACAGCTCGTTTCCACGGAGAAAGAGATCGTATCCAATATCTTTTGGACGCGCTGGCAACCAGGCGCAAGGGAGATGCCTCAAGTTTGGCTGCAGGATGAATATCAGTTGTACCGCCGAGGTGTGAAGGTAGCTGAGGGAACGGAAGCAGATAATCAGACGATTCAGACAGAAGTTTTTTTGCAGCAATTGCATCATCCAGGCTGTTATGAAGTAGGGGGGCTGGGGGCATGTACGCTCATACGTAGGAATGTATTGGAGGCAGGTGTTACGTTTGATCAGATCCCTAATGTTTCATTTTGGGGGGAGGATCGTCACTTCTGTATTCGGGCTCAAGCATTAGGATTTTCATTGTTTGTTGATACACATCATCCTGCCTATCACATCTATCGTTTGTCTGAACTGCCAGGGGTGGCCGCTTATAATCGGAGGGTTAGGCGTGCAGAAGAGACGATAACGATAACACTATGTATGATTGTGAAAAATGAAGAGAATTCCCTTGCGCGCTGTCTGGACTCGGTTAACGGTATTGCAGATGAAGTGGTTATTGTGGATACTGGCTCGACAGACCGTACCCGCCAGATTGCTACAAGGTATACGGAGCATATTGTAGATTTTGAATGGGTAGATGATTTTGCGGCTGCGCGGAATTTTGCCTTTGATCAGGCGACGAGTGAATATATCCTCTGGCTCGATGCCGACGATGTGTTCGAACCTCAAGATCGGGAGAAGCTTATTGCTCTGAAACGATCCCTTGATCCAGCGGTGGACAGTGTGACGATGAATTATAATCTTTCATTTACAGCAGATGGTCAGGTAGCATACAGTCTGAGGCGGAATCGACTGGTTCGTCGGGATCGTCATTTTCGCTGGATTGGTGCAGTGCATGAATACTTGGAAGTGAGCGGGCATTTGCTGCATAGTGATGTAGCTGTCACACATAAGAAAGATAAAGTATATACAGATCGTAACCTGAACATTTATCGCAAACGGGAACAGGCAGGCGAAGTCTTTTCTCCGCGTGACTTATATTATTTTGGGAATGAGCTTAAAGATCACGGACAGTATGAGGACGCGGTAGCTTATTATACGAAGTTTCTGGATACGGGGTTAGGCTGGGTAGAGGATCAGATTGCTGCATGTCAAAAGATGGCGGATTGCGAAGCTGCACGGAAACGTCCAGATCAAGAGATTGCTGCACTGCTAAGATCATTCGCTTATGACTTACCGAGAGCAGAGATATGCTGCCGCCTTGGAGGCTATTTTGCCGACCGTGAGGATTACCGCAAAGCGGTGTTCTGGTATGAACAGGCGACTCAGGCTATACGACCTGCTGACCCCATCGTTCCAGTGAATGAAGCCGCGTGGACTTGGATGCCGCACCTACAGCTATGTGTGTGTTATGACAGGCTGGGTAATCGGACCAAGGCGAAAGAACATAACATGATTGCTCTGGCTTACCATCCAACCCATCCAAGCATGCTGTATAACGAAAAGTATTTTCGAGAGATGGATCAAGACAGTGTGTTAGAAAATGCGTAAACGAACCTTATAACGCGTTAGATATCCAACGATGGTGATCGGGACAGCTCTCTAGAAGAGTTGAAACGGTTATCATCGTTTTTCTATTCTTTTCGTAGTTCAACCAAGGGAAGATATGTTTTACAATAGTTCTAAGGGGTTGTATAAAAAGTCTACATTAATTATAAAGAGTGCCTAATGGGTTCATCGGCATTGAAGTTGATATTGAGACGAATTGATGAAGCGAGGGGAATAGGAATATGAATTTGACGGAAACATTATTAGAATCAAGGCTGGTCGCGATTGTACGTGGAATTAGCCGAGAGGCTGCTGTTACTGCAGGGCAAGGAATGACTGAGGGTGGAATACGTCTGATGGAGGTTACGCTCAATACGGCGGGTGCACATGATATTATTGCTGATTGGCGAGAACGACATGAAGGACAGGCCTATGTAGGAGCCGGAACCGTATTAAATGTACAGATGGCACGAGAAGCGGTGGCTGCAGGCGCACAATTTTTGGTCTCGCCCAATGTCGATCTATCCGTTATTGAATATGCTGTAGAACAAGGTGTAGAGATCTGGCCTGGGGCAATGACACCCACGGAGATTGTTGCTGCCTATGAAGCAGGTGCCAAGGTGGTGAAGCTGTTCCCAATGGCAAGTCTAGGCATTCCGTATTTGCGGGAGATCAAGGCGCCATTGAATCATATTCCACTGCTTGCGACTGGTGGCGCGAACTTAGACAATATAGCAGAGTATTACGCTGCGGGTGCAGCAGCGGTAGGCTTGGGAAGCGCGCTTCTTCCTAAAGAGGCACTAGCAAGTGGTAATTATGAACAGATTGCGGCATGTACACGTGCATTTGTAGACGCGGCTAGAATAAAAGGATAGTGACAAGCCATTCGTAAATTGGGTAAGTATAAGTTTGACGAAAGATATGTGAGTGGGTAAGAATGATCTATTTCATCGATGATCCTTAATGTGTAGTTAATAATCCTATCTTATGATGAAGGTATGCCAAGAGCCGGAGAGGAGAGACGCCTGTGAAGACGAGAACGATGGTTGGGGGAATGATTGCTTTTGCAGCCTTAACTGCAGGAGGACTGTGGAAAGCAGCGGTGAACAGCCAAACGCCAAAAAAAATTCCGATCACGTTGACGCCGCCTATGCCCTTTGAAGATGTAACCTTTGATAGTGGTGGAGGGAGAGTGCATGGCTGGTTCATTCCTGCTGCTGCAAATGTACCGAAGCCGTGGCCGTTAGTCATCATTGCGCATGGTTGGGGTTCTAATCGCTCCCGGGTACTCCGCTATGCACGCCCAATCTGGGAAGCAGGATACGCTTTATTTATGTATGACGTTCGCAGTCATGGAGAGAGTGATGCCGTTCCAGCGGCTTCAGCCTATTTATTCCGTGATGATCTACTCTCGGCGTTGAAATATATGTCCACAAGACCTGAGATTGATCCAGAAGCCATCGGGGTGTTGGGACATTCACTTGGGGGATTAGGTACAATTCTGGCTGTAACGGAGAATCTCCCTGTCTCTGCAGTGATTACGGACTCGATGCCATCTCAGTTTGAAGTTATCGTAAGTTCGGAACTAAGACGGCGTCGTCTCCCATTATTTCCGCTGGCTCAGCTTATACCGCGAATCTGGTTCTGGCGACTCGGAGAGTCGCTGAAGTCCTATCGACAGCGCGAGCCTGTAATGTTGTTGAATGAACGGCGTAAAGGGATGCAGTTACCACTGCTTATGGTTCATTCGAAAGGAGATAATTTTATCCCTCCTAGCGAGCTGGAGTATTTTATGACCAAAGCCGATCCCCCGGTAGAGCATTTATGGGTGAACAGTGGTGGACATAGCTGCTCAGAGGAAGATCCAGCATTCTGGGAGACGGTTATTCCTTTCCTGCAGAAGCATGTTCAAGTACAAGAGCAGACCCAAGCGGCAGCGAGTGATGATTAATATCCCAGACAATGATATAGAGGTTTGTGCACACGAACTAATAAAAGTATGAAAGTGAAACGCCAACGATGTTGGCGTTTTTTTGTAGTTAAAAGAATTCATAAGTTTTTAGCGGAACTGAACCATTCGATTATCGCAAAATAAATCTCAGCTAAGCGCAGTATATCTTCTTTGAAAGTACGTCGATAGGTGTTTTTCTAACGTTTTCGGATAATTTGCCAAAATTCACATTTGTAAAATTGTTGGGAAAAGGACGATTAAAAAGGAAGCTTATGGTATCATAGAATAGACTAGCAATATTCATGCGGGGTTATTTGATGTGTGTCCATGTATGAGATTGAAGGGAGAGGTACAGATTTGAGTTTTCACGTTCGATTCAAAATGATGACCGCTAAAGCAGCAACAGCTGCAATGGCAACCTTGCTTCTGGCATCGCAAGCTCCAGGGTTTGCAGGCAGCGTGTCAGCAGCAACAGCGGAACAGGTAACCGAAGCTTCAACGGGGGAAGATGTATTAAGTGTCGTAAACAGTGATGTGCCGGAAGGAGCTAAGATCTCCTCTAAGCAAGCCAGTGATAACATATTGAAACTATTTCCGTTGCTCCAAAAGGCAACCATTACATCTGCCAATTTCGATTCACCGAACTCTTTCCCGCCGCCAGATTATAAAGCGTGGGAGATTGGTTTTGGAATTCGTGAAGGCAATAGTTCCATGGGGTTCAGCGCCACTGTACATGCTGGCACAGGTGAGGTACTCAGTGTGCATTTGCCTTCAGAGCTACTGGACAAACAGCGTACTGAATCAGACCGCCAGGTGAAAGAGTCTGAAGCAGAGAAGCTGGCTGAAGCATTTTTATATGAAGCTATACCAGATTTAGAGAAAGACGCATTTGTAGCTATTTCTGATTCCTATCCATACGCTGTACAACAATCGTTATTCGGCAGAACGGAATATCAGTACCAGTATCAGTTGAAGCATGAAGGTCTATTATCTGAGGCTGAGACAGCTTATGTGAACGTTGATGACCAGGGAAGAGTCACAGGTTATTCACGCAGCACTATTGAGAGCGACTACCCTTCATCGAAGCCGGTACTATCTGCCGAGCAGGCCAAAAAGAAATTTGACGAGCAATTTGATGTTGAGCTTGCTTATATTTCACCAGATGGATTCTCATCCCGTAAAGGGCAGAAATATTATCTTGGCTATTTACCCAAAAGTTCAGGCAATGGGCTGGATGCAAACACGCTGAATCCAATTAACCCAATGACTGGTGAAGAAATAACGTCCGATTCGGAGCAACAAGACAAACCCTTAAAGGGAAGTGTGGCTGCTTTTGTTCCAAATACAGGACAGAAATTGAATGCATCTCAAGCCGAGAGCTTAATTAAGAAGAATTTCGACATTCCAAAAGGATATCAATTAGATCATAGCCAGCTGATCAAAGGTTATTATGCTAGCCCTAACAGTCAGGTCTGGAGTTTGAGCTGGAGTAATCGCAATGCGAGTGCTTCATACATGTTCATGAGAGATATCTCGGCACAGGTTGATGCAGTGACAGGGCAGATCTACAGTTTTAACGTGTATCAGCGCATCATGCCAGGAACGACAGAAGTGGAAGCTACGGAGGAGACAAGCAGTAAGTCTGTAACCAAAGCAGAGGCAGAGAAGCTGGCGGTCAATACGGCTATTGCACTTGCTCCAGATGCAGCGAAGCAGTTCCGCCTGTCCACAGTCATTGAAATGGATGGAGCAAGAACGTTCCTGTTCAAACGATATATGAATGGAATTCTAGTAAAAGACGATTCTCTACAGGTTCAAGTGGCGAAGGATGGTTCTATCACGGAATATTATGCGAGAGTAACTGCAACTCCAGAGCAGTTACCTACAGATGCGAAGCCTGCCATCAGTTATGAGGATGCCAAGGCAACTTATCTTAAAGAGATTCAATTGATTCTTGCCTATTCCCGTTATGGTGGATATGGTATGACGAATGGGGAAGCAGTCCCTATGGGAATCAAATTGGCATATGTGCCAACACGTAGTGAAAACTCGATCTATGGTCTGTATGAGGTACTGGATGCCAACACGGGTGAGTGGAGAAGTATGTATGGAGACTTGAATTCATCCTCCAAGACACAGCCTACGGATATTGCAGGGCATGTTGCAGAGACAGCCCTTACAAGCATGATTGAGCATGGCGTATTCATTGCTGATGAGCAGGGGCGTATTCTTCCAGATCGTGTCATTACAAAAGGGGACTGGTTCAACTATTTGGCCAGAGCAATCAATCCGAGTATGGATATGTATTACGGGGGAGACAGTGATGACAAGCCTTTCGCTGACATTACGTCTGATAGTCCTTACTATCCAGCGGTTCGAACGTTGCTTGATCAACGTTGGTTAGGTGGATCTGACCCAGAGAAGAATTTGAATCCTCAAGAAGAAATGACACGCGAAGAGCTGGCTGTATTACTCGTTCGGATCTTGCGGTATGAGAAATTGGCTGGATTCTACACGTTACCTTCTGATCTGCCTAACATCGCAGATGCAGGAGCTGTGACGAACAAAGGCGCAGTTTCACTCAGCCTGAAGCTAGGCCTGCTACCTTCCATTGAAGGCCGCTTCATGCCGGCTCGTAAGGTAACCGTTGCAGAAGCTGCGCAGGTATTAGAACGACTTGCGAAGCTCCAAGGCAAGACAGACACGTTTATGAGCGGTAACCGCCTGTATTAAACGAGAGCATGATGTCATAAATCCGTGGTAAGTTCATAGGATAAGAATAACGGAATGATGTTTATTTTACTGAAGATAAGAGGGACCTTCTGTGGAAGGTCTCTTTTGATTCTTTTCGACAAAACTAGAAGCCTGATGTCAGTTGCTTTTGTGATACAATGAGGCATGAGAACTTTGCGAAGAGAGGTGGTATCCTTTCATGGGCAAGAATGGGAAACGAATTATCACCATTTTGCTAGCTAGCTGCTTAATTGCTGTGGCTTTACCGCGGACGGTTGATCTGGATCAATTATATGCTGCATCCGGAACGACGGACATATCTACGACTGCAGAATTGCGCAAGACGTTGTTAACGGCGATGTCTCAGCGTACAGAGGAACTTGTTTTTACATACAAGGGTAATGTGAAAGGCCTCAAAAAACAGTTGCAGAGCTCTATCGATGAAGCGATGAAGAGCGACCCTTATATTCAATATACGGTGAAGAGTTACGCATTTAATTATAAAGGCTCCAATGTGTCGGCAGAGGTACATATTACATTGTCCTATCGGGAAACGAGGGCACAGACAGACTATGTAAACCGAAAAGTCGCGAGCGTCCTGAAGGAGATCATCGTTCCAGGCATGTCCAATCATGAGAAGGTTAAAGTGATCCATGACTGGATTGTGCTTAACCTCGCCTATGATACCTCGCTAAAGAAATATACAGCATACGATGGACTGGTAACGGGTAGCACCGTGTGTCAGGGATATTCTTTGCTGGCTTACCGCATGTTAGAGCAAGTGGGCATTGAGAATCGGATCGTTGAAGGTACAGCTGGTGATCAGCTGCATGCTTGGAATCTGGTTAAACTGGATGGGAAATGGTACCACATGGACACAACGTGGGATGATCCTACACCTGACCGTAAAGGAAAGGTGAGCTATAATTATTACTTGCTGAGTGATACTGAAATGGCGCGTGACCACTTCTGGACGAATAATGGTAAATATCCCGCTGCCCCAACGTTATACCGTGAGGTGCTGCATGGTCTGATTACCGAGGGAGGTAGTAAAACAGCTGCTTATCAGAAGCTGTACCATACCCTGGACTATTCCTTGTATAACGAGAGTGATGCGATTCGGGAACATGCTGCCTTGAAGGAGAAAGTACAAACGGTAATGAAGGACGGGGGAACATCGCTAACATTCAGATATAAAGGAACAGAGCAAGGTTTAGTTCAGGATCTACAGGATTTATATCAGCTAGGGATGAAGTCGATATCCTATTACGTTTCGAACATGGCAGACACCACCGATTTGCGTGTGAAAATTACATGGACGTTATAATCGCTGACTATCATTTGCTAACGATATGAATAAGAACGTAAGAACGGATTCATTATTAGGAACGAGGGCGCTTCATGCAGAAGCGTTCTTTTTTATGTCCGAAGGAGAAATAGTTGGTTCAAACAATTGCAGATCGCAAACCTCAATATAATAAAAGACAGCTTTCCCTCCGCACGGAAGGAAAGCTGTCTGTAATTTAATCTGTTGAAGAGGTGAAATCACATTCTTGCAAAGGCACCACCTTGGTTTTCTTAATCCATTTGTACCCGAGCCACAGAATTAGGAACAACGGTACACTTAAGTAAGCAACTAGTGCGCCGCTCCAATCAATCTGATCGCCTGTAAATGCCTGATAGTTCTGGCCGATTATAACGATAATGCACAATACAAAAGCAAAAATCGGGCCAAATGGGAACCAGCGTGCACGGTAAGGTAGATCATTCAGATCTCTGCCTTGAGCAACGTAAGCCTTACGGAAGCGATAATGACTGATGGCAATACCGAGCCAGGTGATAAAACCACACATACCGGATGCATTAAGCAACCACGTGTACACGATCCCATCTCCAAACAGGGAGGCAAGGAAGGCCAGCATTCCGACTGCAGTCGTGATGAGCAGGGCGTTCATAGGAATACCTTTTCTGTTCAATCGTGCCAAGAAACGTGGTGCTTTGCCATCCCGAGCAAGAGCGTAGAGTACGCGGCTGGAGGCATACATACCTGAGTTACCTGCTGACAGTACAGAAGTCAAAATTACGGCATTCATAACAGAAGCGGCAATCGCTAGTCCAGCCTTCTCAAACACAAGGGTAAACGGACTGACACCGATATTATTCAAATCACCTTTGAGCAGATTCGGGTGTGTATATGGAATGATTAGACTGATCACCGTAATCGCCAAAATGTAAAAAATAAGGATACGCCAGAATACTTGCCGAATCGCACGAGGTACATTTTCACGTGGGTTTTCACTTTCTCCGGCAGCGACACCAATCAGCTCCGTCCCTTGGAAGGAGAATCCTGCTGCCATAAATACACCAAGCACGGTGAAGAATCCACCATGGAAGGGTGCGTCGCCTATGGTAAAGTTGCTAAACCCAACAGCTTCTCCGCCCATAATACCAAAGATCATAAGTACACCCACCGTAAGGAAGATAATGACGGTAGCTACCTTGATGATGGCGAACCAGTATTCCGATTCTCCGTATCCTTTAACCGACAGAATATTTAAGGAGAAGATCAGTACGAGAAATAACAAACTCCACAGCATAGAATTGCTATCTGGGAACCAGTATTTAATAAGCACAGTAGCTGCAGCAAGTTCTGCGGCAATGGTAACAGCCCAGTTGTACCAGAAATTCCAGCCCATCGCGAACCCAAGTGCAGGGTCAACGTAGCGGGCGGCATACGTATTAAATGAACCGGAGTCAGGCATGAATGTGGCCAACTCTCCGAGACTTGTCATGAGGAAATATACCATGATTCCTACGGCTGCATAAGCAATGAGTGCGCCGCCCGGGCCAGCGGTAGAGATGGCAGTACCACTTGCAAGAAACAGTCCGGTACCGATCGATCCACCAAGAGCGATCATGGTCATATGCCGGGCACGAAGCCCTTTTTTTAGTGATGATCCAGTTGATGTAGCATTGTTGCGGTCTTGCATGGAAACACTCCTTCATTCAAATACTGAGTTGTTCATATAGGTAATGGATACATAACAATAACAAAGACCGCAGGCATTCCGCCTGCGGTCTCTTTATCTAGTCCGCACCACATTGTCCCCGATGTTTAAGATAGCTCAACACAGTAGAAATCATACTTGCTTGAAGCGTTGTATGTTCCAACTGTGACAGTTCTGCACCTTTCGGCAACAGCCCCAGCGACACTGGACTAAACAAGGAAGCGTCCAGTGAGCTTCGGCGGGTGCACCTTTCTGCTGAGATCTTAAGCGGCTCCTTAGCGCCTCCTTCAGCATACTGATCGCACCCGCGACCTCTACCTCATCATCAATGGATGAGGTGTATCTATATGTCTATGAAATTTTTATGGGTTCCAAACATGACAAGCTTTGTTTGGTTTCCTGAACAGAGACTCAGTATAACGCTCAATGTTTCCTAGTGCAATAACAAATATTGGTTACGACGTTTTTGGCCTATTCCGTTTTTTTGTTCCGGCCAGCCATTTGCTGCCATACCGTACCGGCTGCCTGTTCACCTGATTCAATGCGTTCCAAGGCCATCTTCGCTTGCAGGCTTACTTCGAATTCGGGATCTTCAGCAGCTAGGCGTAGAGCTTCTTCCGCTTCTTCCGTCCCAACTTCATAGAGGAAACGGGCTGCACGCCAGCGTACAAGCTTGCTGTTATCAGTTAACGTGGCTGTCATAGCCGCAGTTGCAGCCGGATCTCCGATATCAGATAGGGTATCTCCTGCGGTACGACGTACAGCAGGTGAGCTATCTTGTAGTGCTTCATATAACAGCTCCATGGCTTCTGGTGTGCGAATGTCACCGAGATATACAACAGCTAATCTCCGTATTTGCATTTTCTCATCCTTAAGCGCATGAGCTACCAGTGGCAATCGCTCTGGTGTGGGCTCCATACCGTCGAACGCTGCGTAGCGTACATTCCAGTCTGTGCTGTTTAGAGCTTCTTCAAGCTCAGCACCTTCGAGCTGGCGGCGACGTTCCACAAATTCTTCGGCATTGGTACCGTGCGCAATGGCTTGCTGGATCACTTGATTCAATCGGTCAGCAGGATACGCAGCTTCAAGCTCCTGTTCTACTTCGCGAGCGATATCTGGAAGTTCACCGTAACGAACACCGTAGTCTTTTAGCTTCCGTTCTTTGATCAGCGTAGCACTGGCGACTTCAGTAACGGCTTTGACAAACCGATCTGAGAGTCCGACACGTTCTTCTTTTGCACCTGCTTTTACCCGAATCTGCATAGGCACACCTCGGAAGAATTGTACGAATACTTGTGCTTCACCAAAATGTTCGCCGGAATGATCTTCACCGTCAATCCAATCCAAATCTAGACCCTGTTGTCCTAGGCGGCTCTGAACTTCACCAAGGATAACTGACCAGTCTGCATTCCCTTTACGATCCAAAGCTACGAAGTCGGTGGTGTGAAATACACTTTTTACACCAGGGATGTGAAGCATTTGGCGAATAAAGGCTGGGGCAGAGCGCTCATTGTCCAGCGTATATGTTTTGCGGATTCCGTCTTCCAGACGTTCATCCAGATGCAACATCATCGTATTAGGACTGGGTGTTGGTTCAATGGAAACAATATTCATCGATTCATAACCTCCTATATTACCAGATCTTCTCTTAGATTCCCGTGAAGTAAAGCACACGGGTACTTCTCTATTTTACATGAATGTGTCTAAACTGCGAAATCAACGCTAATGCGCCAAATGTATATTGTAAAGAAGTGCGAAGATTGTTAACACTTCTTTCATGTTCACGCACAAACATTTTTAAATGAAAAAGCTCACAATAGAAGTAATGAAATTACTGGAGGTAACATTATGGAGCCCATTACTGTTCTTTCGGATGGAAGCCGTAGCATTGCATATGACGAGATGATTCCAAGGTTGCGACAATGGATCGTCGAAGAGACATGCGAACGAGAACACGAAGGAATAATGAAAGAGCGGAGCGGATGGGAGAAGTCCCGTTATTGTATCGTGGATTATAAGGACGCCTCCTGTGCAATATCCGCAGCTAATGCGATTCGGGCGTTTATGCCTCAGATTCCATTGCTTGTCATTACTGATTTCCATTCACTTATTCGCAAACGACATTTGCAGCAAATTTCGGGTTCAGGGGAAGTTAAACTTAGCTTGTGGCACCCTGGACAATTAGATCAGTGGTTATCCGAGATTCAGCGCTGGCTTCAAACTTCTCCGCAGGACAATAAAAACGCCATTCCTTCCACCATG
Source organism: Paenibacillus sp. Root52 (assembly GCF_001426865.1). Taxonomy (GTDB): domain Bacteria; phylum Bacillota; class Bacilli; order Paenibacillales; family Paenibacillaceae; genus Paenibacillus. Next base: position 134,976 of record NZ_LMFO01000003.1, read on the forward strand.
TCCATTCGATCATGACAGGGGAAGTAATGGCTATGTATTTAAGTGATGATTCAAGCAATTATAGTAAAGCTAGATGACATATTTATAGCCTGTTCCCCAAACCGTTTTGATAAAGCGGGGATTTTTGGGATCGGGTTCAATCTTTTTACGCAAGCTGGATATGTGTACATCAATGGTACGATCCAGATACGCCCGTTCTGAGCCTTTGATGCGATCCATAAGCTCATTACGTGTAAATACTTTGCCGGGATTACCGTATAATTCTTTCATAATTTCAAACTCAATATGGGTAACCTCGATTTCTTGTCCATCCACAAAAAGGGTTCGTCTATATTCATTCACGCTCACATGTCCGGCCACATCGGTCGGTTTTTCCTCTTGGAGCGGTTTGTCGGAATAGGTAATGGCTGATCTGCGCAATAGAGCCTTAATTCGAGCATCGAGCTCTTTCAGGCTGAAGGGTTTACATAGGAAATCATCCGCACCATTATGTAATGCTCGAAGTCGATCATTTAACATTGTGCTTGCAGAGATCATAAGAATAGGCACTGTTGATTGCTGGCGAAACGCATCTACAAGATCATTGCCATCCGTTTCAGGCAACATAAGATCAGTCACCACAATGTCTGGTTGAAACTGAGGGAACAGCAGTAGAGCGTCCTTTGCATGATGAACCCGTTCAGTTATGTACCCCTCCTCCTCAAGAAAGAAAGCGATCATGTCCGCGAGATTTTTCTCATCCTCTATAAGAAGTACTTTGATCATTGAGGTCACACTCCTGGGTGAATTGAATTTGTTAAGAAATTACGAAGTTCGCACTGAAATATTGTTAGAAATACTGCAAAAATTTTAATGGTTTTATTCCAAAATATAGGGTGAATGAATCTATTTCATAACGTACTAAACAATGAATTTGGGTAACTAGTCCTGATTTTTTGAAGCAGCTTAAGATATTGTGAGATGAATTCATGTATGTATAAAAACAATTGCTGTAGCCAAACTTCACTATTCTATCATGAGTGTAATACGCTTGGCGACCATTCAATAATTGCCAAAGAGATAACATGACCTAACTACAGTATAATAGATCAGGAGCGATTTAGGGGGAAAAGTGTCGTTATTTACCCTTATTTATGGGAGGAACTAAGTTTGCCATTTAAAATACATAAGAGAAATAGCAAAGGGAAATGTGCTGATGGCTAATCTCAAGGCAAGACAGATGTTGGAATGGGTCATATTGAAACTACGTGTTCCTTGGATTGGAACAGCAATCCTTATTCTGCTTGGTACTATAAGCAGTTTGTTTCCAGTGACATTATTTTGTGGTGTAAATTTGGTACTGGTAAGTGCAGCCGTGTTAGTTGCTTTGCGGTTACATGGTGCTATTTATGGATTTGTGGCCATGACCATCATTCTTATCCTCAAACTTTTGTTAACAGAATTTGAGCCTGAAACGATGGTTATCGCCATGCTGCGTTATATTGAACTCATATGGATGTTAGCGTGGCAGATTCGTTGGAAGAATGGAAGTATCATTAAAGCCAACACTGTATTTTGGGTAGTGATGTTGTTACCAATCACAACGTATGGCTACTTCATTCAGGGTATGAGTCTAGAAGATGTGAAGTATACGTATATGCATATTGCTGTCATTAGCATGGTGAATGCATTAATTGCGGGCATTGTGGTGGATTTTTGGATTACAACAGGTGAGGATAAGGCGAAGAGAACCGGCACGATTCCACTATCTCGCATTGCGTTCAAATATGTGGTGGCATTTGTAGTAATCGTGTCTCTAGCTTTATTATCGGCCGATAGCCGTAGGCAACTCGATCAGATTAATGATGCCATTCGTGCGAATATGGAGCATGCCGCTACGGCAGTTATTCAGGATCTGAACAGTGGATATGTAACGGCGGATAATATGGCTCAAAATATGGAGCGGTACCATCATCTATTGGGTGTGAATGTTATTCTGCTTCGTGCAGGCGACGGAAAGGTGGTAGCTTCGGGGTTAGGTAATCTGAAGACGGGGGATGTACTGGATTTGAAGCAGTATCGACTGATCCAGACGGGAGACAATGATCTTCTAGTCCATTCTGGTGAATCACATCAGCGGAATATACTTAGTTTCTGGAAACAGATTTCGTTCATCTATGAAGCAGATCCAATACCAAGTCTCCCTTATCGGGTCATCATCGAAACAAGCGCTGAAAATTATTATAATCGCATTGAAACGGTCTACCTGACCACGCTTCAAAGCCTGTTTATTATTATCGTCACTTCCATGTTGGTAGCTGCCCCGCTCAGTCGCAAGGTGGTAAGTCCTATGCAACGGCTTACTCGTGTGACAGGCTCTCTACCAAGGCTATTATTCCGTAATAATGGCAAGATGGAGTGGCCGACAAGTCACGTTACAGAAGTGCAGATCCTGATTGGTAATTTGCGTAAGATGGCTGATGTGCTTATTGAACAATTCGAACAGATTCGCCAAGACAAATTAACGCTCGAGGATCGAGTCAGGGAAAGAACCAAAGAGCTGAAGAATAGTGAAGAGATTAAACGCGCCATTATTGATTCTTCCATTGATGCCATTATCGCTGTGGACTCGAATGGACTTATTATAGAATTCAACCCTGAAGCTGAGAGAATGTTCGGTTTAACGCGGGAAGAGGTCATTCTGCAAACGGATGCCCCGTCTCTATTCCAAGGCGCAAGCTGTGTTGAGATCAAAAAAATGCTTGAGCAATACGAATATAAGCAGGGCAAGCGATATACCATCGTGGATGAAATTTCTGGTATTCGCCGAAACGGCGCGTTATTTCCGATTGAGTACAAGATTGTGGAGATTCGTCTAGGCAACAATGAGTCGTTATACAACCTCTTTATTAAGGATATTACTGAACGAACGAGAGCCGAAGAAGAACGGGTACGGCATGCACTTGCTCTAGAGCAGTTAAATGCTGAGTTATATCATGAGAAGAATGCAATTCAGGAGCAGCGGGACATTAGTGAGCATTTTATCGAATCTGTCCGTGAAGGGCTGGTCATGTCTGACCGTTCAGGAACGATTACCATCGTGAACAGACGGATAGAAGAGATGTTTAGCTTAGGGAACTTCCTGGGCAAGTCGATTGAAAATTTTGCTCAAGCAATTGACCAGATCGTCTTAACCGATGATTTTAATCTGACAGAGCAAACCCATGCCTTTCTGAACGGAGAACGTTCCTTTGTGGAGACCGAGTTCTGGTTTAATGATGTGAGAAAAAGTGTATTTTCTCTATATATTAAGCAGGTGGATGTGCCGGGCAAAAAACATGGATTTCTGCTGGTGTTCCGGGATCGAACACAGGAAGAACATCTGAATCGAATGAAGAATGAACTGATTAGTGTCGTATCCCATGAGTTGCGTACACCGGTAGCCACCATTATGGGGTATGTGGAGTTAATGATGATGTATGATCTGCCGGCATCCCAGCGTCAAGAGTTTATGGAGACGATCTCGGCGGAGGGAGCAAGGCTCAGCAGCTTACTAGATGATGTCCTGGATATCCAGCGTCTGGATAACGAAGGTTTAACCTATCACAAAACGTATGTGCCACTACTGGAATTGGTGGAGGGTGTCGCCGAGCAATGGAACATGAAGTCGGTTCAGCGTATTGAGGTTCATGCGTTTAATGGTGATTTCTTTGCTTATGCGGATCAGAATCGAATGGTACAGGTATTGCACAATCTGATAGGCAATGCAGTCAAATATTCTCCAGGCACCGATCGCATTGATATAACACTGTGGGAAGAAGAGGAATGGTTGTGTATTGATGTACGTGATTACGGCATTGGTATCGCGGAGAATGTGAAGGATCTGCTCTTTACGAAGTTTTACCGTGTAGATAACTCGGATCATCGCCAGATTGGTGGAACCGGCATTGGACTATACATCTCCCGTAAAATTGTAGAGGATCATGAAGGTACAATTGGCTTCATCTCTGCCCCAGGCAAGGGAAGTACGTTTAAGATTAGGTTGCCTAAACAGAATGAACTCTTGTAATAAGTGATCTTAGGAATTCAGTTACCATACTAAAAAGCCATTATTTAATTTTATTGTCCATAATAAAGTCTTTACCTTCACATTGCGCCTCGGCGTACTGCGAAGGTAAAGGCTTTTTTGGTATTTTACATTTTTCGGGATAAAAAAAGATGAACTTTTGCAAACTGTCTATAGAGCCAATTTTTGCAATTCGTGAATAAGGAGGATGGCTGGGATATGTTTCGTAAACAGGAGAAAACGCTCATCATCGTCTGTCTGGTAGCAGCCGTTGTGGTGTTATATGCCGTTGTGAAAAGTATCATTCGCATCATGAGCTATTGAGAAGGGCTTCCCTCATGTCTGTAGCCGAAAGCTTAGTAATACATACTGACTATGCTGAAGAGGAGTGTCACCCATGTCTTCGATGGACCCAGTTCTATTAAGTCGTATTTTGACTGGTCTTACTCTGTTTGTTCACATCATTTTTGCATCAATCGGTGTTGGCGTTCCGCTAATGATTGCTCTGGCAGAATGGCGCGGATTGCGCACAAATGATATTCATTACACATTGCTAGCACGGAGATGGGCGCGAGGTTTCGTCATCACCGTGGCCGTTGGTGTAGTAACCGGTACATCCATCGGGTTGCAACTCAGCTTGCTCTGGCCGATGTTCATGCGTGTTGCAGGTCAAGCGATTGCGCTGCCACTTTTTATGGAGACATTTGCTTTCTTCATCGAGGCGATCTTTCTGGGGATCTATCTGTATACGTGGGATCGGTTTAAAAAGAAATATACCCATATGCTGTTGCTCATTCCAGTTGCCCTAGGATCATCGGCATCGGCCATATTTATCACAACCGTTAACTCATTTATGAATCAGCCTCAGGGATTTACACTTGTGAACGGCATTATGAAGGATATTCACCCCATTGCAGCGATGCTTAATCCGGCTACGCCGACCAAAGTATCTCATGTACTGGCTTCCTCTTATACGCTGAGTGCAGGTGTGCTTGCCGGAATAGCGGCATTCAGTTTGCTTCGGGGACGAGATCACGTGTATTACAAAAAGGCGCTTAAACTAACGACAGTGTGCGCGCTCGTATTTGCGGTAAGTACCGTCATGATTGGAGACTCTTCTGGGAAGTTCTTAGCCAAGTACCAGCCAGAGAAGCTGGCGGCGGCCGAATGGCATTTCAAGACGATGACCAAGGCACCGTTAGTCTACGGCGGGATCTTGGATGAAAACAACGAGGTGAAGTATGCACTAGAGATTCCGTATGCACTTAGTATTTTGGCAGGGAACCGTCCGGATACGGAAGTGAAAGGGCTGGAAGAATATCCAGCAGACCTCAGGCCGCCGTTGTCCATTCACTATATGTTCGATCTCAAGGTGACCACAGGAGTGATCATCTTATTGATCCCAGTGCTTTATGTGTTTCGTCGTTGGTTACCTGGGCGTAAGCCGTATCCGAAGTGGCTATTGTTAGGCATTGTTCTGCTGGGGCCACTCGCGATGATTGCGATAGAGCTCGGTTGGATGTTTGCGGAGGTGGGCAGACAGCCGTGGATTTTACGTGGATATATGAAAGTATCCGAGGCGGCAACCACATCTTCATCTGTCGGTTGGATGCTGGTGCTGTTCATTGTGCTATATCTGATACTCTGTTTCTCTTGTATTCGGGTGCTTAGCAAGCTATTCCGTAACAAGGAAGCAGAGAAAGAACTGGACTCACTGGGGCTTGAAGGAGGGATCGTGCATTGAGCTTTGAAATTGCAGGCATTGCCATCTTATGGACGTTCCTATTTGGGTATCTAATCGTAGCCTCCATTGATTTTGGAGCAGGCTTTTTCAGCTTTTATAGTCTGCTAACCGGTCACGAGAATAAGATTCACAACATTATTCAACGATATCTATCTCCGGTGTGGGAAGTGACGAACGTATTTCTTATCTTTTTTGTCGTCGGTCTGGTGGGGTTTTATCCCGATAGTGCCTTCTATTATGGTACGGCACTCTTAGTACCCGGATCACTTGCGATTGTATTGCTGGCGATCCGAGGTGTGTATTACGCCTATAATACGTACGGTAATCACGGCAAGAACAGTCGGATTTACATGGCTTTATACGGTGCGACGGGATTGCTGATTCCGGCGGTATTTTCCACCATTTTGGCTATATCCGAAGGAGGCATTATCGAGCAGGTCGGTGAGCAGGTGTTTTTTCGCTGGAGAGAGTTTCTGACGAACCCCTACACGTGGTCTGTTGTATTGCTGGCAATCGTGAGTGTGCTGTATATATCGGCGATGTTCTTGTCCTATTATGCCAAGCGGGCAGGGGATGAAATTGCTTTTGAGGTGTTGAGAGAGTACGCGCTGTTATGGAGCTTCCCCACAATATTTGCGAGTTTTCTTGCATTTTTGCAAATTAACAAACAAAATCCGCTTCACTTTGAACGGATGCTCGATATCTCCTGGATGTTTATCGCTTCATTTATTTGTTTTGTCATTGCTTTATCGTTTGTATGGAAGCGAAAGTATTTGGGCTGGTGTTTTATTGCCGTAATGTTGCAATTTGCCTTTGCATGGTATGGATATGGTCGTTCCCATTTGCCGTACATCCTGTACCCGTACATTAATATTTATGATAGCTTTACGAATCGAACGATGGGAATTGCACTGATTACAGCGTTCAGTCTAGGGCTGCTAGTGCTCATTCCATCGCTGGTACTGATCATGAAACTGTTTCTATTTGATGCGAACTACGTCCGTGGATATTCGGGCAAGAAGAAGGGATGAGCTTCATGTATCTGGAAGGTGTATCCGGCATTCCGGGAATTACAGGCTTGAGTTTTTTTGAGACATTTACGATTATGTATGCTCCACCACTGATTATCGTAGCCGCGATTGCCTTTTTATTTGTCTACTTGGCGATGTGCAAAAACCCGAAGGACTAACAGGCTGTTTTTTTCAAATAGGTTGATCCTGGGTTAAAATAGTAGGAAGGGAGGAGGACCCTTTCATGCCGAAAATTCGTTATAACAATATTGATAATGTAAGCACGGATAAGACATTGAAGGAATTCAAGCAGTGGAGGGAAGAACGGCGCAACAAGGTAAAGGATTATTCGTACACTGTACCTAAGCACCCACCTGAGCTGGATTACTTACATGCCAACCGGGAGGAGACAACCCTTACCTGGATTGGTCACTCCACTTTTTTTATTCAATACTACGGTTTAAATATCGTGACGGATCCGGTATGGGCAGAGAAAATGGGATTTCAACGTAGACTTGGTGCCCCTGGTATTCCGATTCAGGATATTCCACCGCTCGATATTATTTTGATCTCCCACTCCCATTATGATCATTTGCACCTGGCCTCCTTACGGAAGCTGATTACAGCCAAAACACTGTTGATCGTACCAGAAGGGCTGAAGCGGAAGATGATTCGTAAAGGTTTTCACCGTTGCCACGAGATGAAATGGTGGGAACATATGACAGTGGGCGGCGTCAAAATAAGCTTTGTACCTGCCCAACACTGGACACGACGTACATTGTTTGACACGAACAGCTCTCACTGGGGTGGTTATGTGTTGGAGGTGGTTCATCCCACATCTTCTGAAGCTGCTGAGGAAATGGCTGCTACGAACATGCGAAACGATTCAGCAGATGCAACAGGCAACACGTCTCATGCCCAACAATCCGAAGCTTCTGCATCGCAGGAGTTAACGGCACAGCAAAGTGTAGAGAAGCCACCCGTCGTTTATTTTGTTGGGGATACCGGCTATTTCCCAGGGTTCAAAACGATCGGTGAACGTTTCGATATTGGTGTTACGCTGATGCCGATTGGTGCGTACGATCCAGAATGGTTTATGACCTCTCAGCATGTGACACCAGAAGAAGCATTGCAGGGATTTGTGGAGTGTGGCTCCCAACTTATGGTGCCTATGCACTACGGAACATTCAGACTGGCTGACGATACACCTAGGGAGGCGCTTGACCGTCTGGAAGCGGAACGTGAGAAATTAGGGATAAGTGCGGAGCGGATTCGTGTGCTTGGTCACGGAGAGACATTACGTATCAGGCATGAAACACATAATCAAGACTAACAATAGCAAGCCAAATATGCTAATGTAAGGTTATACCCGCATGAATAATTTATTACCAAATCTTTAAGAGGTTGTTCAAAAAGTCCGCTTTTGATTACGAAGGATGCCCGGGTGGCATCTCTGCGTCAAAGATGATGGGATTCAGCCGAAATAAGTGGATGCTTACGCAGCTTGTTTCCTACGGAATCATGTAGTTGCTCACGTAGGTTTCCCTACGCTCTGCTACTCCATTTCTATCTTCATCCCACCTTCTCGGTACTGAAAACCGTCCTTTTTGAACACGTATCTTAATGTAAAAAGCGGCCAATTTTCGAATTCGCCGCTTTTTTGTGTTATAATATGGTGCCAGAATAGGCTACGGGATATTGAATCCAAGATTAATGCAAGTTGCTATTCATGCAGAATGCAGATTAATAAATAAAGGATGGTAATGCTTAATGATTAGTACAAGCGGCATAACGCTCCGCTACGGAAAACGTGCACTTTTTGAAGATGTGAATATCAAGTTCACGCCAGGTAACTGTTACGGCTTGATCGGTGCCAATGGTGCCGGTAAATCAACGTTCTTGAAAATTTTGTCAGGTGAAATTGAAGCAAACTCGGGCGAGGTGCACATCACCCCGGGTGAACGTATGGCCGTTTTGAAGCAAAACCATTTTGAATATGATGATTATCCAGTTCTCGAAACTGTCATTATGGGTCATAGTCGTCTCTATTCCATCATGAAGGAAAAGGACGCTTTGTATGCCAAAGCTGACTTTACAGAAGAAGATGGTTTGCGCGCAGGTGAGCTTGAGGGTGAATTTGCTGAGTTGAATGGCTGGGATGCTGAGCCAGATGCAGCGGCACTCTTGATTGGTCTCGGTATCGACCGTGACATGCATGAGAAGAAAATGGTAGAGCTGAGCGGTAACGAAAAAGTACGTGTACTCTTGGCACAGGCATTGTTTGGTCGTCCAAACAACCTGCTTCTCGATGAGCCTACCAACCACTTGGATCTCGAATCCATTCAATGGCTGGAGAACTTCTTGATGGATTATGAAGGTACCGTTATTGTGGTATCCCATGACCGTCACTTCTTGAACAAAGTATGTACACACATTGCTGATATCGACTTTGGTAAAATCCAGTTGTATGTAGGTAACTATGACTTCTGGTACGAGTCCAGCCAATTGGCACTTGCATTGCAACGTGATGCAAACAAGAAAAAAGAAGAGAAGATTAAAGAGCTGCAAGCCTTTATTCAACGTTTCTCAGCAAATGCGTCGAAGTCCAAACAAGCGACTTCCCGTAAGAAACAACTCGACAAAATTACATTGGATGACCTTCGTCCATCGAACCGTAAATATCCATTTATCAACTTTAAGCCTGAGCGTGAAGCGGGTAAACAACTGTTGACGGTTGATCGTGTAAGCAAGTCGATTGATGGTGTGAACATGCTGAATGATATTAGCTTTGTCGTGAACAAAGGCGATAAAATCGCATTTGTGGGTCCAAACGGTAATGCTAAATCACTGTTGTTTGATATTCTGATGGGTGAGATTGAAGCTGATAGTGGTGAATATACTTGGGGTGTAACGACATCACAAGCTTATTTCCCGAAAGACAACTCCAAATACTTTGATGGTGTCGAGATGACTTTGGTTGACTGGTTGCGCCAGTACTCCAAGGATCAGGATGAAACCTATTTGCGTGGATTCCTAGGTCGGATGCTGTTCTCGGGTGAGGAATCCTTGAAGAAAGCAAGCGTGCTTTCCGGGGGAGAGAAAGTTCGCTGTATGTTGGCGAAAATGATGCAAACCGGTGCTAACGCATTGATTCTGGATGAGCCAACGAACCACTTGGATCTCGAATCCATTACAGCGCTGAACAATGGTATGATTGATTTTGACGGCACCATGCTGTTTACATCCCATGACCATCAGTTCATTCAAACGATTGCCAACCGTATTATCGAAATCACGCCAACAGGCATCATTGATCGTCAAATGAGCTATGATGAATACCTGGAGAGCGACGAGATTAAGGAATTACGGAACAAGATGTACCCGGTTGAAGCGTAAATAAAAGATATAGATATATAAAAAGAACCGCGAAGCCTCTTTGGAGGATTGTCGCGGTTCTTTTTTGGTTGCAGTCACAACAAGGTAACTATCTAACCTAGCGGCCATTAGAGGCCGTTCTACAGCGTGCATTGGGGAATACACCCCAAAGGTCTAGGATCCGCCAGTACGGCGGCGCTGATTGTTAGGCTTTTTGTTGTTTTGGCTCTTCATCGCCTTTGGACCGCCTTCAAAATAGGCACTGGATTGGTTACCGGATTTTGATTGTTCTTTCTTTTGCGCCAGTTTTTGGCGTATCGCATCCTGCAAACTGACTTTTTTCGGTTCAGTATTATCGCTCATCGTTATTTCCCTCCCGGTCTTACAGTTAAGCCGTCCGAGTTGGACGGGATGTCCTTATTTTATACGTTTTACAAAAGCCCTACAAGGGCAACCTGATAAAATGCTGATCTTCAGCGCATAAACGCACATGTTGAACACAACCAACTTTCTGTCTAGTCACCCACACCGATGCATTCTAACAACTTTGTTTCAGCACCTCTATAGCACTGCATTCTGGCAACACTGTTTCTGTAGACCCACAAGGAGAGCCTTTGGTACGATGAATGAACCTGAATATGAGATAGTAAAGGGGTGTCACTAATTTGAATGCTTATGAAGAAATCCGTAAGGGAGAGCGGGGAGCATGGGTCAGCATAGCAGCTTACCTTGTCTTGTCTGCTTTCAAATTAGTCAGTGGTTATATATTTGCTTCCAGTGCGTTAGTGGCGGATGGATATAATAATGTCACCGATATTGTAGCTTCTGTCGCAGTGCTGATTGGTCTCCGGATTTCACAAAAGCCTCCGGATTCTGACCATACATATGGTCACTTCAGAGCAGAGACGGTCGCGGCACTCATTGCTTCGTTTATTATGGCTGTGGTGGGACTTCAAGTGCTTGTTGAAGCCGTACGTTCCTGGTATGATGGCAGCTTTGTAGCACCCAATCTGTGGTCAGCGGGAGTTGCGGTTATATGCGCCATTGCAATGTTAGGTGTGTATCGCTATAACTCTCGTCTGGCCAAACAAATTAACAGTCAGGCACTTATGGCAGCAGCTAAGGACAATCGTTCGGATGCGTGGGTCAGTATTGGAGCAGCCATCGGGATTATCGGAGCTCAATTCGGCTTACCTTGGCTCGATAAAGTTGCAGCTATCGCTGTAGGGTTGCTGATTTGCAGGACAGCTTGGGAGATATTCAGAGACTGTACACATCGTCTGACTGATGGATTTGATCAAAAGGAGTTAACTGATCTTCGATCTTCCGTTGCTCGTGTCCCTGGTGTGGAGACGATCAAAGATGTCAAAGCACGTATTCATGGGAGTCATGTCCTGGTGGATATCGTCATTGAGGTGGACGGAAAACTTAGTCTGATCGAAGGTCATCAGATCTGTGACAGGGTGGAGGAGCGATTGAAACGATCCCATAACATTATGCAGGTTCATGTACATGTCGAGCCTAGGATCGAAAATATCCCAAAGAATGAGTGAAGGTCATTACACTAGATCTAAGCTTAATAAGCTCATTATGATTCAGCTTCCAAAATAAAAAGAGGGCAGTCACGAGTTCACGTGCTGTCCTCTTTACTTATGGCTAGAAGGATTATACGATATTACTGAATAGCAACGTGAATCCAAGCTTTGCCTTTCCAAGTGTACACTTGTACCCATTCACCGCCATCGAAACCATCAACAACTTCGCCTGTAGTGTCGATGACTTGTGAACCAAGTGCACCGATTGGCTTACCGTTTGGAGCATCATAGAACCAAGTGCGCTCTAACAGGTTAAGCAGCATTGTAGGCTCAAGAACTTCGTCTCCCGCTTTTACAACAGGCTCATCGAACATTTTGTCAGGTGTAGTTGTTGAAGTTTCAGTTGTTGTACCTGTAGCAGCCTCGACTGTACCTTCAATTGTTTCTACAGCTGGTTTGTTAACTTCAACAGCCGGAGTTGTTGTTGCTGGTGTTGTTGCTTCAGTTCCAGTTTCAGGAGTCACTGTTCCAGTAACCGCTTCCTCAGCACCTGCAGCAGCAGCCATCGAGCCCATCAACGTTAAAGCAGCAGCAAAACTTACGATTTTTTTCATTTGTAATTCCTCCTCAGTAGGTATGTAATTTGTTGTCCTGTGTTAAAAATAACCAAGCAAGCTCACCTATGAATCACAAATTATAACAATATTTTCTTGCTTCCTCCAGAGTCAACTGGAGCATTTGTGGGTATTAGGAATGCTTGTAAAAATCATACTTCAGTGGGATGAAATCATTTTGGCTATGTCAAAAAAGTCCTATTTACGTTGTGACTTTATAACGGGCAGGAGAGCGATTCAGGAATAGGGGGGAAAGGAGTGTAATACATAATAGAGGTATAGGCACAGTGTGGAATGATGTTTTTATCTATTTGTAAACAAACAAAAGCCTACCGGCTATGGTTAGCGCGATAGGCTTCTGTATGTAAGACGTGATTTTCATTGAGTTACCTCATTCATCGCATTCGGCTTCGTCCCGTAATGAGGGAGATTACGAACAGTACAACGAAGATGAAGAAGAGGACTTTAGCGATCGAAGCAGCAGCTTCAACGATTCCGAAAAACCCGAAAATACCTGCGACAAGTGCAATAATCAGAAACAATACAGACCATTTCAACATGAGTTTTCATCCTTTCGATTTGAAATTGTGGAGCGAGATTTGAACACCTCGCCGCCTTGTGTAGTTGTTCTTTAACCGAGGACTTTTGAGTTGAAACATTCATAATTTTTCCAAGCAAGTGATTATATGAAGTGAGTTTTATCGTTTGTTTCGTCTCGGAAATGGTCGGGTAACTATAGCAATAATAACAATCAGATAGTATATCGAAAGCGAGGTTCTTCTATGATCTATCAAATTAGCGTGGCTTTAATTGCGGTGGCCTTTGCAGTCTTGGTTTTCTTTTTAATTCGTACTTTAAAATCCGCTCAGAGTTCATTGGACAATGTATCCCAGACGCTACAGGAAGTCCAAAAGACGATTGATGAACTCAGTTATGAAGTGAAACAGACGGTGAGACATGCGAATGATATTACGGCGGATGTACAACACAAAATGAAAAAAATCGATCCAGTTATGGAATCTGTTCAAAACCTAGGCGAGGTGCTCAACGAAGTAACTGCCGCGGCGAAACAAGTTTCTTCTACTATGATTGCTAAATTCCAGACAAAACGCTCCAATCAACAAGAAGAAAAAGCTCCTGAACCGATTCATGTACAGGCAGCGCCAGCCACCAAAACGGATCGTACCCTGCAAAGTTATGATGCTACATATAATGATGCGGCAAATGGTGGGAAGAAATGGTTGAAGTATGTGGATCTTGCAGCTAACCTTTGGCAACGTGCACGTAAATAACAAATGATATAAGTTCAACGTTCAACGAGAAGGAAGTCATTTAGAGCGGTGACGAACCTGAACTTCATGAAAGGGTGAGAATCATGATGAAACTATTGCTTGTAATGTTTAGCGTAATTTCTCCCTTTTCCGTTCAACCGGCAGCGACAACCGCTGCTCATGATCTGCCATGGACGGTATTGGAAGAGAAGACGCCAGAAGTTAATCTGGCTGTAGATCGATCCGAACCAGTTGAGGCATTTCGGACTCTAAATGATATTTCTTTGGAGGACAACATGCATCAAATGTTGTATCACAAGGGTCAGCCAATGGATATAAAAGAAGATCCGTATCTAGGGTGTCCTGAATTTGCATTTCAGGATGTGAAAGTGGGACTATGCGAAGATACAGGAGAGATTCAATATATTCATATTGATGCTTCTCAAGAACGATTTAAGTTGAATCAACAATGGATTGATATGGATCTAAGATCCATACAAGAGGAGCTTGGTGATCCTTATGTTATTGCAGAGGATGGAGAAGTATACCTTCGTGGAGACCAAGCTTTAAAAGTCTATTTGAAGTCAGGCACGGATCAAATTGAAGGAATTGACCTATTCGATGCAACCTTGTCCTAAAGCTACATCTTGTCTGTTTGAATGATGTTCTTGGGACAAAACATCATAAAGCGTTTCATCCCCAAATGCTATGGTTATATATTAAAAGTAGCTTGAGAAAGAAGAATATCAGAGGAGAGTGGAAACGATGAATTCAACCAATGCGCAAGCTTATGCTAAAGTGGTAGAAAACGGAGTCCAAGCGGTAGAAGCAGTGAAAGAGCTGCAAAACACCGGATACCTTGCTGATCATATCTTCGTTCTTGCCCATGAAAAGGATCGCACGGATCGCATTGCAGACACAGCGGATGCAAACGAAATTGGCATCAAGGAAGAGGGATTGTTTGATTCCATGGCTAATCTGTTCCGTTCCCGTGGAGATGAGCTTAGAGCCAAAATTGTATCAATGGGATTCACTGAAGCAGAAGCAGACTTCTACGAAAGTGAATTAGATAAAGGTAAAGTGCTAGTTATTGCCAAAAAGAAAGATTGAAGCGTACAAGCTTCAGACGACTACGATCATTTAATGTAGCGTACTGAATCAAAAACATAGATAAGGAATGGGGATTTCCCCATTCCTTATCTATGTTTTTGCAAGTTTGGAAGCGGGGTCAGAACCGTAGCAAAAACAGGGCACCAGCGGCGCAATTTCCTTCTAATGGTGCCATTTACTGATAGCAGTTTTTCATTTTTACGCTTATAGTTATAGTAGGAATTATTATGTCTACCGTCGTTTAAAATGCAGAAAATGTAACATTAGGGTTGTTACATGTTATTACAAAAACCAACTAATCGACAAACCCGGAACGCCACAGATAAGGAGATAGAAATGAAAATACTTATTGTTGACGACAATCCGACGAATGTCATTATCATTCGAGAAATTCTGAAAAAAGAAAACTATCGTGACATTGTAACCGCAAGTTCTGCTATGGAAATGTTTGAAGTCCTCGGAATAGGTGGAGAAAGTGATGAACTTCGTCCGAGACCGTCGGATATTGACCTCATTTTGCTAGATATGATGATGCCTGAAATGGACGGTATCGAAGCTTGTAGCATTGTGCAAAAGTTTGAAAATCTCAAGGATATTCCCATCATTATGGTCACGGCTATTGGTGATTCCAAAAAGCTGGCGGAAGCTCTAGATGCCGGTGCCTCTGACTATGTGACGAAGCCAATTAATAAAGTGGAATTAATGGCTCGCATCAGGTTGGCGCTGCGTTTGAAGCAGGAGAAGGATTGGCATAAGGAACGCGATCAGCGTATTCAGGATGAGCTCAAACTTGCGGCTATGGTTCAGAGTGCCGTACTCAGCCCAGCGATTGATGATCCCTTATTTCAAGTAAATGCCATCTATAAACCATCCTTTGAGCTAGCGGGTGATCTGTACTCGTGGTATCCACTAGGCGACGGGCGTTATGGTGTGATACTCCTAGATATGATGGGTCACGGTATTTCCTCTTCATTATTTACGATGTTTATCGCCTCGGTATTAAAAGACACGGTGACAACATATGTCGATCCAGAAAAGGTAATTCAGGAACTGAATCGGCGATTTAACCAGCTTAATTTGGGAAAACAATTGGTGCAGTATTATTTCACTGCGATCTACCTAGTCGTTGATACACGGAAGAAGCGTATCGATTATGTTAACGCAGGGCATCCACCAGCTTTATTTTTCCGTGAGGATGGTTCAATCACAACATTCGACAGCGTGTGCTGTCCGGTGGGCCTGTTCGATAAAATGGATATCGAACCTCAAACCATTCATTATGAGGGTGAAGGTCATATTGCTCTTTATACAGATGGATTAACGGAAGCTGTTCCAGGAGACCAGGAAGACCAGCTCGAATTCCTGAAGGAACAGTTGAAAGGCCAGCATCTGTGGAACGAGCCACTGATGCAAACCTTGTTCTTTGATGACGAAATTCCTCAGGAGCGGGATGACGATAAATGTCTGGTATGGATCACGTTAAGTGAAGGGGCGGAAGCAGAGTGAAAATCAGAAATAAACTGCTGGTAGGCTTTACCGCTCTGATGGCAATTCTTATTGCTCTTACATTTATAAGTTATGAGCGGTTGAACAATAGTAATCAGCAATTGGATCAGATGTATCAGGAACGTTATTTGAAGGTGAGATTCACGTCGTCTGTACGCGGAGAAGTGAACGATATGGCTAAAGTGCTAGCTAACTTGTTGCTCAATCCGACCAATTCGATTAGCGCTGCTGACGGTGACCTCAAGGAAATGATGAAAAACGCCAAAGGCTATCTCACAGAAGTCCGCGAGCGTGCCGACAGTGCATCAGAGCATCAGTTAGTTGACCGAGTCAATACGGCTTGGGATGCCTATGCGGCTTATGGAACGAGGCAGCTCAGCTTGATGTCTCAGGGACGCGTAGATGATGCGAATAACTACCGTAATTCGACGGGTTTAGCTGTGCAGAAAGAGGCAGTGGATAGCCTTAATGCTCTTTCTCGTTATCAGGATCAAGAGATTGATTCAGAGATTACATTAGCCAATGAAGCTTACACACAGGCTGTGCAGATCACCTTTGGCATTATGATTGCTGGTGTATTACTGGCACTAGGTGTCATTATGTGGGTGCTGCCAAGCATTACGAGAGGTCTCAACACGGTATCCATGATGATCACAAGCTTCGGTCATGGTCGTTATCGTACCATTCAACGGATTCGGATCAAATCCACGGATGAGATCGGTCAGATTGCAACGGTATTCAAAGAAGTATCGGGCGACTTAGAAGAGAAAATGGAAATAGAGAAAGCATATTTACAAGCGCAACAGGATCAGAACTGGATGAGTTCCAATATTGCAAGAGTTCCAGAGTTATTAAGAGGAATTGGTTCAATCCGCCAGATTTCGCAAATGTTTATTAGTGAATTTACACCTGTGCTAGGTGCACAACTAGGTGTCGTTTATTTAGTAGATGAGGAGAAGCATCCCGATGAATTAAGACGCTACGGTGCGTACGCTTTTGAAGAGAATGAGAATGTAGGAAAAGAAGTTTATCGCATCGGAGAGGGGTTGATTGGTCAGGCTGCCCTGGATATGAATCCGATTATTGTAGAAAACACACCAGAAGACTATGTGCATATCGGTTCGGCATCTGGATCTTCGCGAGCGACGAGCATTATGATCTATCCCGTTGTTTTTGAGGATGAGCTTATTGGTGTGGTTGAACTGGCTTCATTCGATGGGTTTACCGATCTGCATAAACAACTATTCTCGCAGCTGATTATGAATCTGGGTGTAATCCTTAACAACGTTCGCCGTCGTTTACGCGTGGAAGAATTATTACGTGAATCTCAAGCGCTCACGGAGGAACTCCAAGTGCAATCCGAGGAGCTGCAGACACAGCAGGAAGAGTTACGCCGCTCTAACGAAAACTTAGAGGAACAGACAGGTGCACTCAAGCGTTCCGAGGAGCTGCTTCAGCGGCAACAGGAGGAACTTGAGCACTTTAATACGGAGTTAATTGCTAAGACGCGTGCACTTGAAGAGCAGGTGCGAGAAGTTGAAGAGAAGAACGACGAGATCGAGAAAACAAAAACGCAGTTGGAACAGCAGGCTATGCAGTTGTCGATGACAAGTAAATACAAATCCGAGTTTTTGGCGAACATGTCACATGAACTACGTACACCGCTGAACAGCCTACTGATTCTTTCTCAGTTATTGTCTGAGAACAAAGATGGAAATCTGACGGTTAAACAACAAGAGTATGCTCAAACGATCTATATGTCAGGTGCAGATCTACTGAAAATGATTGATGAGATCTTAGATTTGTCCAAAGTAGATGCTGGTAAAATGGATATCAACTATGAGACCGTTCGAATGGAAGAGTTAACACAATTTGTCGAACAGAACTTTGGCGCCATGGCGAACAAAAAAGAGCTTGATCTCAACATTGATTTCGACAGTAATCTACCAGAGTGGGTATATACAGACAGCCATCGTGTGAAACAAATTCTTCGTAACTTGCTGTCGAATGCCTTTAAATTTACGAACCGAGGATCTGTAAGTATCATTGGACGCAAAGTAGCCCCAGAAGAACTTCCAGGGTACCTTAACAATAATCAGGAATACGTAGGATTTACCGTGAAGGATACAGGGATCGGGATTCCATCGGATAAGACAGATCTGATCTTTGAAGCCTTCCAACAGGTGGATGGTACAACCAGTCGTAAGTATGGAGGCACAGGACTAGGATTATCGATTAGCCGTGAACTTGCACGTCTGCTCGGTGGGGCCATTCAGGTAGAATCTTCTGAGGGTGTGGGTAGTGCGTTCACATTGTATCTACCTGATAATCACGAGGATGAAGCTCCGTTAGAGGAGTCACTGAGTGAGGCAGCTGTTACTTCTGAAATACCTATTAGACAAAAAGAAGCTCGAATGATGCGTTCAAGCAGACAGACCGTTATTACGCCAGATCCTGACAACAATGCACTTATGGAATTGTCAGCACCAGAGGCTACAGGTTCAACAACGGTAGAAGATGATCAAGGTGAAATTTCCGAAGGAGACAAAGTTCTCTTGATTATCGAAGATGACGTAAAGTTTGCCCATATCTTAATGGATATGGCGAGAGGAAGAGGCTTCAAAGCGATTGTAGCGCTGCAAGGGGATAAGGGACTTGAAATGGCTCGTCAGTACTTGCCTGACGCGATCATTTTGGATATTCAATTGCCTGTTATGGATGGCTGGGCTATTTTGGGAGAACTGAAAAGTAGCTCGACTACTCGTCATATCCCAGTACATGTTATTTCCGTCATTGATGACATGAAGCAAGGATTGATGATGGGTGCAATCGCATATCTAAAGAAACCTTCCAGCAAAGATTCGTTGGATAAAGCCTTCTCACATATCGAATCCTATACAGAGAACCAATTGAAGCGTTTGTTAATTGTGGAGGATGACGAAACTCAGCGTAAAGCAATTATTGAATTGATCGGTCATGATGATGTGGCAATAACAGCTGTCTCCACAGGAAAAGAAGCTTTAACCGAGCTGCATAGCCAGCGTTATGACTGCATGGTGTTAGACCTGATGCTGACTGACATGACTGGATTCGAGCTGTTGGATCAGATTAGGGATGATGAATATCTGAGTGACCTGCCTATTATTATTTATACAGGAAAAGAGCTTGATAGTAAGGAAGAGATGAAGCTTCGTAAATATGCAGAATCCATCATTATCAAGGATGTAAAATCGCCAGAACGGTTATTGGATGAAACCACCTTGTTCTTACACAGGGTAGAAGCGAATTTGCCTGAAGATAAACGCCGGATTTTGCAAAAGTTACACAACAAAGAAACGTTATTTGAAGGCAAGAAAATATTGCTTGTCGATGATGATATTCGTAACGTATTTGCTCTCTCTAGTGTGTTAGAAGGATATCGAATGGAGGTTACCTTTGCCGAGAATGGCCGTGAAGCATTAGAGATTCTGGAGCAAAATCCAGAAATCGACCTTGTGCTGATGGATATGATGATGCCAGAGATGGATGGCTATGAAGCGATGTCACGGATCAGACAGATTCCGCAATTCGAGAAATTACCGATTATTGCGTTAACGGCGAAGGCGATGAAGGATGATCGTGGCAAGTGTATTGAGGCTGGCGCATCCGATTATGTGAAGAAGCCAATCCAGACGGATCAATTATTATCATTAATGCGTGTATGGTTGTATTCGTAAGCCACTAGTTTGGGTAATGAAGGACAATACGCTAAATGTAAGTAACAAAAGAAGAGTGGAGAGAATTTATGACATCGTGGGAACCTACCGAGGCGGGGGCAGAATCAGGCCGCTTGGCGCAAGATGAAGAGCGCGAACTGATTGAAATCGAATTGCTGTTGGAAGGTATGCACCGTCTATATGGATATGATTTCAGAAATTACGCCTTGCCTTCTTTGAGACGAAGAATCTGGCATTACGCACATGCAGAAGGAGCAAAAACGATATCTGCTTTACAGGAGCGTGTGCTTCATAATCGCTCTGCATTTGAACGATTTGTGCAGAATCTGTCTATTCCTGTAACGGAGATGTTTCGGGATCCATCATTATTCCGTACATTCCGAGAACAGATTATTCCTGTGTTGAGAACATACCCTTATATCCGAATCTGGCATGCGGGATGTTCTACAGGGGAAGAGGTCTATTCTATGGCGATTATGCTTCATGAAGAAGGATTGTATGACAAAGCAAGAATCTATGCGACAGATATGAATGATCGCTCATTGCAACAGGCCAAGGAAGGCGTGTACGGCATTGAGAAAATGAAACTATATACAACCAATTATTTGGAGGCTGGGGGAACTAAAGCCTTCTCAGAATATTACACAGCTAAGTACAATTCCGTTATATTTCATCCTTATCTGCGGAAAAACATTATTTTTGCCGAACATAATCTGGCTACGGATCGTTCGTTTAACGAGTTTAATGTGATTTTTTGCCGCAATGTCATGATTTATTTCAATGATGAACTGCGGAACCAAGTGCACGGGTTGTTTCATGAAAGTTTGAGTCACTTCGGTGTCCTCGTTCTGGGGTCTAAGGAATCGATACATTTTACAGAATTTAGTGATGCCTACGAGCCGTTAGACCGGACGGAAAAAATATACCGGAAGATTAAATAGGGGGTTAGGCAAGTCATGGGGCTTAATGAACCAATCCATATATTGTTGGTAGATGACCGCCCCGAGAACCTGCTTGCTCTTGAAGCGGTTCTGGAATCGGAAAGATATAAACTCGTCAAAGCAACTTCAGGTGAAGAGGCACTTCGTTGTTTGCTGAAAGACGAATTTGCGGTCATTGTGCTTGATGTGCAAATGCCTGGAATGGATGGAATTGAGACTGCAAGGCTAATCAAAGCCCGCGATAAGTCTAAGGATGTGCCCATCATTTTCATCTCTGCAAATAGCAGGGAAGCCGAGCATTTGTTTGCAGGCTATTCAGCCGGAGCTATTGATTACATGGTTAAACCGTTTATTCCTCAGATTTTGAAGTCCAAAATTGAGGGATTTGTAGAGATGTTTATGACGAATAAAAGATTAAAGACCCAGACGATGCTGCTGCATCAAAAAACGCAGGAACTAGAGAAGATGAACCAGCAGCTCATTCAGGCTAAAGAGGAAGCGGAGATTGCTGCTAATGCAAAGACCGAGTTTCTAGCTATGATGAGCCACGAGATCCGTACTCCGATGAATGGAGTCATCGGTATGGTCGATCTGCTAATGGAAACGGAACTCAAGGAAGATCAGAAAGAGTATGCGGACATCGTTCGTCGTAGTGCCGATGCTTTGGTTACAGTAATCAATGACATTCTGGACTTCACGAAGATGGAATCAGGCAAGATGGAGCTCGAGGAGCATCCGTTTGAGTTAGTTGCTTGTATTCGGGAGGTATTGGGATTATTTACGGTCGAAGCAGGCAAAAAAAATCTCGAATTGGACTATTTCTTGGAATCGTCCGTTCCTCAGCTTGTTTACGGAGACATGGCAAGATTGCGCCAAGTATTAATGAATTTGATTGCTAATGCAGTGAAGTTCACGGATCATGGCGGAGTGTATCTCATCGTTTCGGTCAGTGAAGAGAAGGACGGGAGAATGACGCTGGAGTTTGCGGTAAAAGATACAGGCATTGGTATCTCTGCAGACAAAGTGGATCGCCTGTTCCAGCCCTTTTCTCAACTTGATACCTCAATGACTCGCAAATACGGCGGAACAGGGCTCGGGCTCGCCATTTGTCGTACACTCGTTGAGATGATGGGTGGTCACATCTATCTGGATACGTCGGAAAAGCTCGGAGCAACGTTTGTATTTACGATTCAAGCACAGCGTTACGTCGAAACCGAATTTATCGTTGGTGGTGGTGATGAACAGCTATCGGATGTGAAAAATTACGAGCACCAGCCAAGGGTATTAATTGTGGATGATCATCCCATTAACCAAAAACTGATGTCCATTATGCTAAGCAAGCTGGGGTTTGTTTCAGATATGGCTGAGGACGGGCAGAAAGCACTGGATATGGTTCTAGAACATCCAAAATACGATTATATATTTATGGATCTGCAGATGCCTGTCATGGATGGACTGGAATGTACTAAAGTCATTCGTGAACGTCTTCCTCAGACGGAGCAGCCTGTCATTTTAGCAATGACCGCAAATGTGATGGACGGTATTCAGCAACGCTGCTCAGCGGCAGGGATGGATGATTATATTAGCAAGCCCGTCAAAATGGGCAGTGTGAAGCAGAAATTGTCGCGATTTCAGGAACAACGAAAAATGTTTGAGCCCAGATCATCAACCATGAATCATGCCAATTAAGTTTTCCAATATTTGTTTTGTTTCACTTGGGCTCAAGTTGGGTTATTACTAAGGAAACCATTGATCAGGAGAGAGATGTCTAATGAATACAAATAAAAATGAAAAATTCAATGCAAAGACTGAGACACACGACGGCGTATGCACGGTGTATCTGACTGGCGAACTGGATTTGTCAGTTGCTCCTGAATTCCGTTTGGTCATGGAGCCGCTTGTAGACAACAAGGAACAAGATCTAATTATCAATATGAAGGATCTAAAGTATATCGACAGTACAGGGATCGGAATCCTGTTATCTGTTCTGAAGGCACGACATGGAATGGAAGCACGCTTTGAAGTACAAGAAGTTCCTGCGCAAATACAGAAGCTTTTTGACATGACGGGTATTGCCAAATTCTTTGTCTCACAGAAGAATTCCCAATAGGAAAGGATCGAAAAAGGAATGAATGCAGAAGTTGAAAGAATTACCCTTAACCTACCGGCCACAGCTGAATATGTGGATATCGTAAGACTTAATCTTTATGGGGTAGCATCCAAAATGGGATTCTCTTATGAAGATATTGAGGATATGAAAGTGGCTGTATCCGAAGCTTGTAACAATTCTGTACTATATGCCTACTCCCACGAAGGCGGCATGGTTGAAGTTGTATTTGAGGTGGATGGCGAAACGCTGGAGATTACAGTAAAAGACGAAGGTGCTAGCTTTGACCACATCAATCCTGCAGCAACACGTGCTGGCCTGCATGACAAAGAACTGTCAGATGCTCAGATTGGTGGACTTGGGTTCTATCTGATGCAAGCATTGATGGATGATGTTAGTGTGGAAAGTGAGACGGGCAAAGGTACGAAAGTGGTACTCGTTAAACGTCTTGCAAGAAGTGAGGAGAAAGTATGAACGAAAAAGTGACTCCACCAGAGTCCATGTCTGAAGCTGTAGGTTTGATCTGGGAATACCAGCAGACCAAGGATAATGAAATCGCTACTGTTCTTATCCGCAAATATGAACCGATGGTTAAAATGGCCGCAGGTAAGATTGCCCGAAATCGTCCGGATCTGTATGAGGATCTATATCAGACTGGACAGATGGCGTTGATTCGATTGCTACAGCAATACGATATTAACCTAGGGATTCCTTTCGAACCTTACGCAATGAAGAGTATGATCGGTCATATGAAGAACTACCTTCGAGACAAATCCTGGTACATTCAAGTACCAAGACGGATTAAGGAAAAGGGTGCCCTCGTTCAGCATGCCATTGATGAACTAACCGTGAAACTGGAACGTTCACCTAGTGTAGACGAGATTGCACACTATCTTGACCTTACCCCGGAGGAAACCATTGAAGTGTTGGCTGGCCGTGAGTGTTACCATTATGTATCCCTAGACTCCCCTCTATCCCAAGATGAGAGTGCGGCGACATTAGGTGAACTTATTAGTGCAGATGTCAATGACTTTGATTCGGTTGAGAAGCGAATGGATCTACAGCAGGCATTAGGACAGTTGAAAGAACAAGAGCAGAAAGTGCTCATTCTGGCTTTCCAAGATGGTCAGTCTCAGCGGGCGATCGCGCAGAAATTGGGTGTATCTCAGATGAGTGTATCCCGAATTCAGAAGCGAGCAACCGAGAAATTAAAACAGATTATGTCAAATGCCTCGATGCTATGAGATGTAATCTTCTGATGAAGTTGAGCTCGGCATAATGAAGGACACGTGATTCCGCTGGAATGCATACGTGTCCTTTTTTGAATGGATTAGTGAGTGTTGGAAGTGCTGTGGAGAATAGGATAAATGTATGCTGGAATGGAGGAGTTAAAACCCGTGGATGAGGTGGATTTGCAAATTAGACGAGATCGATTGTCTTTCTCGAATAAGTGGCAATGGTGGGACTGGGTAGCACCAGACAAAGAGAGTATGGATGAGGTTTTGCACGAACTGACGGAATCCTTCCCGGAAATGCAATATTGGCTTCGCAAAATCCCAGAGGTGCATTCCAATTACTTATCTGTCCGATTTATGAATGGTGAAGAGCCGGTTATATTTGGTTCTTTATTATATGCAGTGAAGAATGAGAAGGATAGTGAGCGAAAAGAAAATCAGATGTTTTTCTATGTGGATCAGAGTACACTTGTTACCCTCAACATGGATAATAATACGAGAGGCATCATGAATACTGGAGAGCGTGCTGCCATGCTGAATCAGTGCAATGAGGCAAGAGACGGCATGTTTGTTTTGTTTCGAGCGATACTGCACTATTATCATGTCGGAATGGATCATTTTGAGATGAATCTGCGTGAGCTAGAGCGGAAGATGGAATCACGCAATGCGCGCACACTGATGGATCAGATTCTCGTATCTCGGTACGAATTGCTGTATTGGAGCAATCAGTTTATTCCCTTTTCTGAGTTAATCGCAGCCTCCAAGGAAGCTTACCTGGATGAAATACAGGATAATCGTTTTTTTCGACAACTTCAGCATCGAATTGAACGGATCGAACGACTTTTTCAGCACTATGAAAAAGAAATCGACACGTTGATCTCAATCGACAATGCAACCTCCGGTGTGCGAGGCAATGAGATCATGAAGACACTTACCATCGTAACCTCTGTGTTCACGCCCGCTACGGCAGCTGGTGCGATCTGGGGAATGAACTTTGAGAACTTACCTCTAATTGATAAAACCTGGGGAGTGGTTCTGGTCATTGCCCTAATCCTGGGTAGTATGTCTGGCATGTACATTTGGATGATGATGAAAGGCTGGACAGGGGATCTGTTAAGAATGAAGTCCTCCCAGCCTCCAGTTGATGAGAACAAACGCCCCACTTCCGTTAGGAAAGGATAGGCTAGGGGCTCATCCTCCTAATTTTTGTAGTCTTCAATATAGCCCAGTAGATCCGCAATGTATTGTCCAACAATCGGCATGTTCACAAATTGACTTAGGAGATAACCGAGAAGACCCAGTACAACAAATGTTCCGACAGTTAATCCTAAACCACGAGCCATACCTGCTGTGAAATTGGTGATGATGCGTTTCTTGGGATTGGTATAGTTCTCGATGATATCCTTAATCTGCGCCTTCTCAAGACTATCCGCAATTTGATCTAGACGGGTATTGAGCTTTTTCACCTCATGTCGCAGTTCAAAAGGATGCTCAGACGTATCATACTGCTGTCTAGGAGGGTCTCCTGATAAAGGCGAGTTGCCGTTAATTGTAACTTTACTCATGTTCATTCCTCCTATGATGAGATGGGAAGAGAAATAGCCAGCTAAACTCAGCTGGCTATTTTACATTCAATTAGCCTTATAGAAGTTGTTCAAAAAGTCCGCTTTTGATTACGTAGGATGCCTAGTGGCATCTCAGCGTCGAATATGGAATTCAGCTGAAATAAGTCGAGGCTTACGAAGTTTGTTTCCTTCGGAAACAATGTAGTTGCTCACGTAGGTTTGCCTACGCTCCGCTACTCCATTTCTATCTTCATCAGACTGGTTGAATTCAGCTCTTTACGTGCATCATCCTTTGCTTCTTCAGCTGCTACAGCAACCTCGTTCGAAGCTTTGGATGTTTCGTTAGCGATATCCGTCGAAGCTCTACGCACGGAATCCATAACGTCATTGCGACCTTGATTCACGGTTTTTGCAATATCAGACGTTTTAGAAGATACCGTTTTGGCTAATTCGGATGCTTTATCACCTACTACGCATGCAACTTCCTTGGTACGATCAGTAACCATGCCGACTTTCTCGGAAAGGTCACCACGCAATTCACGTCCTGGCTTAGGAGCAAAGAGCAATGCTGCTGCTGCACCTAGCAAACCTCCGATGAAAATTCCTTTTGCGAAAGTGGAACCCGTCTGTACAGGATATTGTTCTTCTGCTTTATTCATATTCAATCACTCCTTCTTCAGATTAAGAAACGGATAACGAAACAACGAACACCTTGTTGACCGATCAGGCAGCCTGTCTGAACAGTCTGGACACAAGCCCCAGCAAGAACACAAAGAGCGCTGTACCAATGATGGCTGGAATCACTGCAAAGTTACCGATAACTGGTCCCCAGTTACCAAGCAAAAGTGCTCCTAACCAGGCTCCTGCAAATCCGGCAATCATTGCGCCGATGATACCTCCGGGCATGTTGTGACCGGCAAGTGCATCTCCGATCAAACCAATAATGACCGCCATGATTATGCTGATAATAATGCCCCACATAACAACCGCCTCCTTTAAACTTGATGTAGGATGTTGTCTGTTCGCGTTTGCTTACTTCGTATATAAACGCCGTGCTTCGAGGTGAAACAGTTAAACTTGTAGTTAGAGGGTTGGAAATTTATATGTGATGTGGCTTAGACCCGCTCTTAGCTCCGTTGTCTAATACCAGGGATCATGCAGATAATCCAAGCTAGACCCGCCATAAATCCAGTGAAAACATCGGAAGGATAATGAACACCTAACATGATCCGACTTAGACCAATCAACGTTACAAATATGATGCCACATAAAATAGGAATTCCTGGTCTGGATGTCCGCAATTGCCATTCAATAGCCCAGATGACGAAGAGCATACCGTAAAAGCCCATGGAAATCATGGCATGTCCACTAGGGAAGCTATAACCGTGAACAACTAATAGATGCTCAAGCTCGGGTCTGCTTCGTTGAAAAATCTCCTTTAATCCAGTATTCAGTGCCCACATAATGGCGAAACTGCCCAATAACGCATATCCATACAAGTAGAATCGAGGAATTCGCTGTAAGAAAAACAGGAACGTGAAGCCGATGGCTGCGAGTGCAGAGATCTTAAAGGATCCAAGCGCAGTAATAAACGAAGTGAAAGGAAACAGTTGAAGACGAGTTTCAGAATGAAGATAAAATAAACGTTGGATCTGATGATCCCATTGCAAAATCACATCCGCGCCCAGGATGTAGGCAAGAGCAGCAATAAGAAATACAACGACAGAACTTATGACAATGCCTGCGATACTCCATATAAGTAGGGTACGAATTGGTGAATTTGATTTAGCCAAAAAGCTCGGTGAGGACTGGGCGTTACGTAGCATGATGAGTATCTCCTCCGTTGATGTAGTCAGATAGGAATATGGTTAATGCTTTACCCGAAAGATATGTCGAAAAAACTGTAAAAATGAAGTTTTTGTACTATACTAATTAAGATATCCCATGCGGCGTCGTGACGCAAAGCAGATATGATTATGGGAGCATAAAGGAGAGAACTCGCATGGAGAGTGCCCTGTTAGTTAAAGAATACCGTGCTGGCGAGATGGAGTGCGCCCACTACGGTCACATAAGTATTACAGACGAATACGGTAAAGTGGTTTATTCGGTAGGTAATCCACATTTTAGAGCGTTTACGCGTTCATCAGCCAAACCGTTTCAAGCTATTCCAGGTATTCGTGCAGGAGTTGCGTCTCACTATGGGTTGTCAGCTCAAGAGATTGCTATTATGGCATCCTCACACCGATCGGAACCAGCTCACATCCAAGTATTGGAGCAGTTATCTGCCAAAATTGGACTGGGAGAAGAATGTCTAGTCTGTGCGGCGAGTTACCCTCTAAATGAGGAGAGTCGAAATGAATGGTTGCGCGGTCAGGGAGAGAAGCGCCGGATTTTGCATAACTGTTCGGGGAAACACTTAGGTATTCTTGGATACAGTCAGATGAAGAAGGTTGATCTGGGCAGTTATGCTGAGCGAGAACATCCGGTACAGCGCGAGATTTTGGAGACGATGGCGTATATGGCTGGGATTGAGAAGGATGAAATTCAACTAGGGACGGATGGCTGCGGCTTTCCGGTATTTTCGTTGCCATTATCAGCATTATCGAATGCTTATCTGAAATTAGCCTGTCCAGATCTAATCGAGGATGCTTCGACACGCAGTGCGGTAGAGACCATTACAGCGGCAATGAACGAATTTCCACTTATGGTAGGTGGGACTCATCGCGTGGATTCTGTTCTACTGGAAGACGACAACATCGTAGCCAAGGGCGGATTCAAGGGTGTATTCGGTTTTGCACTCAAAAAAGAAAGATTAGGCATCACCTTTAAGATCCTTGATGGTTCAGAGGAAGAATGGGCTTGGATTGCCCAGTCGATTCTTGAGCAAATTGGTTATGC
The DNA here is from genome assembly GCF_001426865.1 of Paenibacillus sp. Root52. Classification (GTDB taxonomy): domain Bacteria; phylum Bacillota; class Bacilli; order Paenibacillales; family Paenibacillaceae; genus Paenibacillus. Next base: position 163,648 of record NZ_LMFO01000003.1, read on the forward strand.
GAACCAAGCAACTATTGCAAGGTTACGCGAAGTATATCCACCAGATATCCGAAATGATGCTGGCATCATTGTAGGACGTGCAGAGAGTGAATTCGTTTTACAATCAACTAAAAAAAGCGTATAAACTGAACTAAGTCGTGTCTGAAAACTCGCTGAAGTGCATCTTTTACCCTCTTTTCGCCCCTTGCTGCGTCACTTTCCCTTGACGTGCCCCGGCACGCCTGCGGAAAACTTCCTGGCCTGGAACGAAAATTCGGCAAAATCTGCGTCTTCGGAGTTTTCAGGCACTCCCTAAAGTGCGTGATTAGAATGCTCTAACCAAGGGTAAACATGACATACCAACTGGTATGAATCTATACCATTCGTATATACGAAGGCTGCTAAGAGATACTGGCAGCTCTAACCCTTGGAGGTGGATGAACATGATTAAAGTAGTGACATCGGAAGAAAGGCACACGTCGGATCGCGGTTGGATACACAGTGAGTTTAGCTTTTCTTTTGCAGATTATGATGACCCAAGCAATGCCCATTTTGGCTGCCTGTTAGCTCATAATGACAACACGCTGATGCCGCAAGAGGGCTTTAAGAGACATCCACATCATGATCTAGAGATTGTTAGTTATGTCATTTCAGGAACGTTGAAGCATACAGATACAATGGGAACAGAAGAATTGCTGGAACCAGGAACCGTACAGGTGATGAGTGCGGGGACGGGAGTCGAGCATTCGGAGACCAATCCTTCAACAGAGGAGCCGGTACGTTTTCTGCAAATGTGGTTCTTGCCTTCTGAACGGAAAGCCGAGCCATCGTATACCAACCGGCGTTTTCAGCCGGAGGATCATCTGAACCGGTTATGCCCTATCGTGTCAGGGCAAGCTGGAGAAGGCACGGAGGATGCGTTACCTATTCATCAGGATGTAACATGTTATATGTCTAAATTGGAATCTGGCAAAAAGCTAATGTATCCACAACATGAAGATAGGCGTACACACCTTTTCCTGATCAGTGGTCATATCTCCATTGAATGTGCTGATGGCAACTTTGATCTTAAACCGGGAGATGCAGCACGAATTCGTAAGAGCTGTGATCTGCAGATCACTGGAACGGGCAAAGAGCCTGCTGAATTTGTACTGATTGATCTACCATAAGGAGTTATATTCTGATGCTTTAGTTTTCAGGATGACTCGGATTCGTACTGAATCTGTACCTATGAATATTGGAAAATAAATGAACAGAAGAGGATCTATTCCCACTATGATGTGGAGAATAGATCCTCTTCTGTCTAAGGTTTCTTTCGCTACACTCTACGGTGTAGTATCAACTTCAGTCTGCCATCATGATGTCTGACAATCTGACAGCAAAGAAGTTACTTGCGCAGGTTACCAAGTTCAGAAGCTACGGCTTCAACCTCAGAGATGCTCAAGTGTTCTTTTCCCATAACCATCTCATACAGATCATGAAGGTCTTCATACTTTTCCAGTGGAAAAGATGATCCTTGCATTGCGGCTCCACTCGCCATCCGCAATTTGGTTTTGATTGCCTCAATCATATATTCCATATTGGCAGTACTTGCTTGCGTTAAATCCATCGTTATGTCCATCCTTTCCCTATCGGAAACTGTTGTCATTGTATCATGATTGGACAGGCTCAGGCGAATGCTTTTGCGGGAAAAGAGGGCATCAGGTAAAATGATGGATACTACAACAGTCGACATCTATGCGATGTGCGAAGGAGGAAACGTTTTTGGCAGCATATAAGCGGGAATTGATCCGCAAGCAGAATCGAGAAACCCGTAGAAGTGTGCAGGGAGAAGAGCTGGACTTGTTTTTCCACAACATATACCAGGTTCACTCCCCAGATGAGATCACCTTTGTATGTATTGGTACGGATCGTTCTACAGGTGATGCACTTGGGCCGTTAACAGGGAGTTTGCTGGAGGGAAAAGGAGTGGGGCATGTTATAGGAACAATGCCATATCCTTGTGATGCAGACACGCTACAACAGAAGCTAGCATCCATCCCGCCACATCATGTCATCATTGCCATTGATGCGTGTCTGGGGCCAAAGACTGCGGTAGGTCACTTTTACCTATTTAATCAGGCCTTGACTCCAGCTGAATCCGTAGGGGGCAACCTGCCATCCGTCGGACATTATAGTGTAGCCGCTGTGGTGAATGCGAATGGGCCAAGACCATATACTGTGCTGCAAATGACGTCTCTTCACCAGGTGATGAACATGTCCCACATGATTGCAGAAGCCGTGTTGAAAGCAGCAGTTTCGGGGCAAACGTTTCATTCCTGATAGGAAAGCTTAATAATATACAACCTGAGCTTCAGCTTGAGAGGTTGTTCAAAAAGTCTGCTTTTGATTACGAAGGATGCCTGTTGGCATCTCAGCTTCGAATATGGAATTCAGCCGAAATGTCCGTTGCTCACGTAGATTTGCCTACGCTCCGCTACTTCATTTCTATCTTCATTCCATCTTCTCGGTACTGAAAACCACCCTTTTTGAACACGAACTTGAAGTGAATGAACCAGATTCATTACAATGAACGCAAGTGCATTTATTATGTGTAGAGAGAGGGATACATATGGAAAAAGTGATGTGTGATGGAACGACGATTTGTTATGCTGAACAAGGTCAAGGAGATGCGCTGATCTTACTCCACGGATATTGTGGCAGTTCGTCCTATTGGGATGAAGTGGTACCTGAGCTTGCACGAAACTACCGCTGTATCGTGCCTGATCTGCGGGGACACGGGAAAACGGATGCGCCTGTAGGAAGTTATACGATTGATCAGATGGGCAATGATGTGCTGCAATTAATGGATGAGTTAAAGGTAGAGAAGGCAACGCTGCTCGGTCACTCCATGGGAGGTTACATCGCCTTGTCTATTGCTCAGCGTCATCCGGAACGACTCAATGCCTTTGGTTTGATTCATTCAACGGCTTACCCGGATAGCGAAGAGGGGAAAGAAAAACGACTTCGTGCCGTGTCAACGATACAGACGGACGGAATTGTGAATTTCGTGGATGGTTTGGTTCCCGCGTTATTTACCCCAGAGCATGTAGAGTCCATGTCGGCACAAGTTACACGTGTGAAAGAAATTGGGTATCAGACAGCACCACAAGGAGCTGCTGGCGCTGCGCTCGCTATGCGTGAACGTCCAGATCGTCGTGATGTATTGTCAGCTACACCATTACCTGTACTGTTGGTTGCAGGAGAGAAGGATGCTGTTATTCCGCCAGAACGCACCTTCACAAGTGATAAGCCACATATTGTACAAGCGGTAATTCCTGGAGTAGGACATATGAGCATGTACGAGGCACCGGAAAAGTTAATTCAGGTGATTAAGCAATTTATGGATGGATTGTCTTCATCGAAATAACGCATGGAACGGAGGATTATGGCTTAGCTTCATTTACAGCATAAAGTGATGATCCATTTAACCGTTTAATATCTATGATCCATATATATAAACCCTCTGCCAAATTCCTTATTCGGGAAGGCAGAGGTTTTTTTACGGTATAAGGACACGGCTGGAACGGCGTACTTTGGCTTTTTGATAGTGCATGCATTAAAATAATGTTCATAGAGGTTGTTCAAAGTCCGTCCTTTTTGAACACGCAATGAAAGACTAGCTAGGCCGAGGTATGGATCAACAAGCGAACGTTAAGGGGGCATATTGGATGTTCAGAAAAGACTATCTGCTCCGCATGGTGGAGGAAATGACTGAGGCGATCGGCAAAGTGTTCACGTTGAAGCAACAGCGGAAACATGCCGAGGCGCTGTCCGAACTAGATGAATTACTTCGCAGGAATTTTGGTTTGAATTCGTCTTTGCTGAATTCTTTGCCTGCAGAGGATGTTATCGAGCTGTTCCGTTTTCGTGGCATAATTGAAGTAGATAATTTGCAGCAAGCGGCACGCCTACTTGAAGAGGAAGCTTATATATATGGTGAAAAAGCGAAGGTTGAAGGCATAGGTGATGAGGAACGACAGCATTCATTAGATGAAGAACTCATTCGATTAATGAAATCTCTTCATTTTTATCTATATGCACTAAATCACGGAGCCAATCCGAAACTGCTGGATGCGCCGGATCGTGCCGAGTCCATTCTGGAACTAACCAAAGAATACGAACGACCTGCACGAACGGAGAAGCAGCTTGCCATGTACCGTGAACAGCAAGGAAAGTATGATCAGGCAGAGAACAGCTGGTATAGGCTGTTGCATGTTGGTGGAGAGCATCCTGTGAATTATCGTCATGATGTGCAGGCATTCTATGAACGGCTAAGTGAACTTGAAGATGCCAAGCTTGAGGCGGGAGGACTCCCTCGTGAGGAAGTGGAAGAGGGGCTTACCCAGTTAGATCGGGAAATGGCAAACGGATAGGAACACCGCTTGTTAGATGTCCTTGCTTGGAGCGGGGACGGAATTGTGGTATGGTAACGGTTGACCAAACCAAATCGAAAGTGAGATGTACCCCCGTGGATTCATTGCGAAAGCTTATACAAGACATCTTTGAACAGAACTCGCTGATTACGGCGACCTGGAGCCAGCTGCGCAGACGGGACAATGTCTCGTATACGAAAGTGCAAGTCAAGCCGGTAACGCTCAAAAATCAGTTGCATTATCAATTCGCTTTTCATTATAACAACAAAGTGCTGCATGAGAATTTGACTCCGGCTGAAGCGACTGAACGCATGACTGAACTGGCCGAAGAGACGTTTCGTCAAGGGCTGCTCTGTACCACAGAAGCAGACTATCAAATTTTGATCAGCAAAAAATATAAAGTCTCGATTCTAACCAAATCCGCATCCAAGACGGCTGTGGATCTGTCCCACAATCGCAAGAAGCAATATGTGCTGGAGGATGGGGTACCTGTTTCCTTCTTAGTTGAGCTAGGAATTATGAATGAGGAAGGTAGGGTGCTGGCTCGTAAATACGATAAGTTCAGACAGATCAATCGTTTCCTTGAGATGGTTCAAGATGTGATTCCCCATTTACCTGAGGGGCGTCCGCTGACCATTGTTGATTTTGGCTGTGGTAAATCGTATCTGACCTTTGCTCTGTATCACTACCTGTCCGTGCAGCAACGTAGATCCTTGAAAGTTATAGGTCTGGATCTGAAAGCGGATGTCATCGAGCATTGTAATGATCTAGCGAATAAGCTGCATTATGGTGATCTGAAGTTTCTAGTTGGAGACATCGCAGACTATGATGAGCTGAATGCAGTAGATATGGTCGTAACACTACACGCCTGCGATACGGCGACAGATGCGGCATTAGAAAAAGCAGTCCGTTGGGGAGCTTCCGTTATTTTATCGGTTCCATGCTGTCAGCATGAGCTGTTTGAGCAGATCGAGTCTACGGTCATGAATCCATTGTTATCCCATGGTATTCTCAAAGAGCGCTTCTCTGCACTCGCGACAGATGCCATTCGTGCTAAATTGCTGGATCTAATGGGATACAAAACGCAATTGCTCGAATTTATCGATATGGAACATACGCCCAAAAATATACTCATACGAGCTGTAAGAGGCCAAGCAGGTCCAACGAAGCAGTTGTGGGATGAGTACACAGCGTTCCGTGATTTCATTCATGCCGATCCGTATCTGGAACGAGCTTGTGCAGATCTGTTGCCAGGAGGCGGTTCTCGGGAAGCGTTAGGCATAGATGAAGCTACTGCTTCAAGTGATTGTAAGAACTGTTAATGAAGGGACATGGCTAATCCATAACTCAGGAACTAAAACTCATTAACCACAACGATACGTTCAATAAATGCGGCAGAAGTTCCCTGTAAAGGGGCTTCTGCGTATTCGTTTGTTAAGTTCAGCCAGAATTGTTCTGGCTGGCTTTTTTGTTTTTTTAGGTTAGCCAGTAATGATTGGTTAGCCTTATTTGTGCTTTTCAGGGAAGAGCGATTAATGGAGTAGCGTGGGATGAGTAGAGTGAAATGGTGAAATGCAACTGTCGATAGATTGGAACGGTGAAGCAAAAGTAGGCTCGTTTATGTTTCCTACAGATCCTGACCATACTGATAATCATTGAATGGGAAAGCTTATGAAAGCGAATCGGAATTGCTTCGTCACTTAGGTAGATATATGTAGCAGCTTGGTATAAAGACGACGACACAGTATAAGGAATTTAGAGATACAGATAGGAGGTGCCATGTGTCAGCAGAGAGGGATACGTCCAAACGAAAAGGGAGAAATTCGCTGGAATCATGCTTAACCGCAGCAATGGGGTTGATCGTTTGTATGCTCTTGTGGATGGCATCTCTACGCCGGGGATTGTTTTACGCCAGTGATGTTTATGGAATTCTCTTGTTGGCTTGTGCAGGGGCATTACTCGCATTCATCTTCGTATCATATTATGTACACCAAATGAAGTCTAAACGAAGGTTGCCTAACATAAATGAATTCGGTCTGGCCCAGTCAGAGGATAAGTCGATACAGTTACCTGCCTTGGGTTATTTTTCGTGGACGCTCTGGCCGTTAGGTATGATGGTATGCTTTGCCCTGCATGCGTTGACCGGCTCACAGAGTACACAGGGTAGTTTAGACGAAATGCTTCGTTGGAGCTTGCTAGCCATCTTTGCTCTGCTGGTAGTAATATTGGCTTGGCTGCCGCAAGGAGCAGGATGGTTTAGGCTCGGCTGGCAGATTACAGGCGGCGTGCTGGTGTTAAGCGGCATCTTAACCGTGTGCGGTATAATGCCGCTGCCCTTTGGGGTCATGCGAACAGCCGACCCTGAGATAAGCTCAGCTGGAGCACGGCTCGGCGGATTGCTGCAATACCCCAATGCGTACGGTGCCGTAGTCGGCATGTACGCACTGGAGCGGCTAGGCGCCGCCGCGCGCGTCATCGGCTGGCGACCGCAGCACGGCGTGCAGCCTGGAGCCGCACAGCCGCCGCGCGCCAGGCAGCTCATCGCGGCTGCAGCGCCGCTGATGCCCGCGATCGCCGCGCTCCTGCTGAGCGAGTCGCGCGGCGCTTGGCTGGCAACCGGCTGCGCAGCCGGTTGCGCCTTCGCCCTACAGCGGCGTGCATTCCGCCTGCCGCTGCTGCTGGCCACGGCCGCGCCTCTGGCGAGCGCGGCGTGGCTTCACCGCCAGTTGGCTGCTGCCCAACTGGCGCCTGCACCTGTGCCCGGCCTGCTGGCACTGGCCGGGGCATGGGCAGCTGCGCTGCTCGGCACGCTGCTGCTGTGCCGATTATGGCACGGCAGCGCGAGTTCGCGCGCAGCCGCCATAACGGCTACAGCGCTGGCGGCAGTTGCCGCAGCCACGCTAGCCGTGGCCTCCACCGCCGAGCGTCTCGCGGCAGGTGTCGGTACAGGGCTGTCCCGCCTACGGATGTGGCAGGACGCCCTGAAGCTGTGGACCGAGGCCGCATGGCTCGGCCACGGGGGAGAGACATGGCGCGGCATGTATCGCGCCATACAATCCTCGCCGTATGTTGGCGGCGAGGTTCACAGCGGCATCCTTGATCTTGCGCTGGATGCCGGCATAATCGGACTAGCGCTCGTTGTATTGTGGTTTATATCAACAATACGCATCGTATGGCGAAATGCCACTCACCTAGTTCCTTGCATCCTAGTTTTTGGTCTTCACGGTGCAATTGATTTTGACTGGAGCTTCACATTACTGTGGATGATGTTTATCTGGATTGGTGGCTGGGCATATGCCTTGCGATTCAATGTGCATCAAACGCTGGGAGCACAATCATCCGTGCACAGTCCAAAAGGGAGGATTTTGGAACATAGTCCATCTGTTTCACCGTTCGGATGTAGCACGAAGCTAATTCCTTCAAGGCAGCATGAATGGGGGAAAGCGAAACACGGTGAAGCATATTCTCAAACGGTATTCTCTCGATACAGGTATGAGATAGGGGATCTTATACATAAATATCAAATGGTGAATATATGGACTACAACTGGTTTGATCGTACTTACTGCGGTTTGTTGGATTGGCGGGATAGCTTGGCTGGCTAGCCAGCAAATGGAAGCGGAAATGCATTATCGTCAAGTCGTGCAATCAACGGATCTATCGGAGGAACAAGCAACGATACTTATTCAGGCATCCCGAGCGAATCCATACCGTTCAGATATCGCCATTACGCTAGCTCGTTTACTTCCTATGGTCGATGCAGAGAAGATGCTGCGACAGAGCCTGTCCCATACCCAATCGGATGCCAGAATGTATTTTGAATTAGGACAACTCACAGCCCGATCGCTTAAGAGCGAACAAGCCATACACTATTTTAACGAGGCCATTGCATTGAACAAGTATGATGCTACATTTCATTTCGGCGCTTTATATTGGATGGAGCAGATCGCGCAGCAAGAGTTGAAGGTAGGGCAACTGGATCAAGCCAGGCAGACCGCTGCGGCTGGAGTGCATATCGTTGAACGTTATAGGCAGTTGGTTGAAGAAGTGGCGATGAGTAATGATCGCAATGACCGCCATTTCGCACTTCACCAAGCAGCGACCGTGTATGAAGATAGGCTGCGAACGATAGCTGCCAAAGCCTATTTTTCTAAAGATTCCAGCAGCGTTCGCTGACCCATCTACACCGGCTCAACTGTAACACATGAGAGCGGAGAGGACAGGAAAATAGAAAAAAGCTGCTCCCGCTCTCTCGCTTTCACTTCTCTATAGTCGATAACCACCAAATGCCTGTTGAAATGCACGCTGAAGAGGCTCTAGCTCCACGCTCCATAATGCAGCAAGCTCTGAGCTTACGTCTGCGTTCCACCAATCACACAGTTTTTTGCGATTATCGCGATTTTCCCCGATCCAGAGCAGATTGCCAATCACTTTACCGTAATATAGCTCTTCTGCTTGCTTCATTAGTTCGGGGGAAACGTACAATTTGAGTCGTTTGGCTGTACGATATAACTCCTTGCTGCATGCGCGCCGAATGCCTCTTGCCGAGGGCAACTTCTGACCAGGCATGTTATGTTTTACCGGGGGAGTACCGGGTGTGGTTTTGCTTGACATCTCATCACGCTCCTCTTCCGATACCATATGCGGAGTTCCTCTTACAGGACACAATCCCAGTTGGGCAATGTAGCAACGTCTACAGCCCTGTGATAAAATAGGGACGAACATCCATAGTGCGAAAAGGCACTGCTAATCAGGATGAAGAAAGAGGGTTGAGATGGACGTTATTCATAACATAGTCAGCCAATTGTTCGATTGGATTCAAAGTCTTGGATACTTTGGGATCATGCTTGGATTAATGCTTGAGGTCATTCCAAGTGAAATTGTGCTGGCGTATGGAGGTTTTCTCGTATCACAGGGAAACATTAACTTTTTCGGTGCTATGATTTTCGGTACAGTTGGCGGTGTGCTTGCACAGCTATTTATTTACTGGATTGGCCGTTATGGCGGCAGACCTGTACTGGAACGCTACGGGAAATACATACTCATCCAGAAAAAACATATCGACCATTCCGAAGAGTGGTTCCGCAGGTATGGTACAGGTGTCATTTTCACGGCGCGGTTTGTTCCAGTGGTAAGGCATGCTATCTCAATCCCGGCTGGCATCACGAAAATGCATACAGGCAAATTCATCATGCTTACTACCCTCGCTGTTATACCTTGGACTGCTTTGTTTATATATTTAGGGATGATTCTTGGAGATCAATGGGAACATATTGATGAAAAAGCAGCACCGTACATTATGCCAATTTTACTTGTAGCTCTGGCTCTTATGATTATTTATGTACTAATTAAATGGATGAATGCTCGTAAAAAGAAGGGAAGTGTTGAGTAATGAGTAAACCTAACTTGTCTCACAAATTCGGTAAAGGTCTGCCTCCTAAAGAATTTATTGAGAGTATGACGAAGAACCAAAGTGAATTTCAGGCTAACTATGATAGCTTTACTTGGGCTAACGAAGAGGATCGTGAGTTTTTTGAGAGCCTTAACTACCGCGATGATCTGCGTGTGCTGATTCTTGCTGCGGACTGGTGCGGCGATGTTGTACGTAATATCCCGGTTGTGTTTCAGGCTCTAGAAATCTCTGGCATACCGACAGAAGTGCTTATTATGGAGAACCATCCAGAAGTGATGGATGAATTCCTGACTATGGGCGGACGTTCCGTGCCAATCGTTATTTTTGCAGACACAGGTGGTCATGTGCTTGGTCAGTGGGGACCACGTCCACAGCATGTACAAGAAGTAATGGTTGAGTTCAAACGTCTTAATCCAGATCGTGATGCGGCAGATTATCAGGATAATATTGCTGTGGCACGTCAGGAAATGGCTAAACGTTATGGGGAAGGAACGGAATCACATGCGGTTATCGTTAGCGAGCTGCGCGAACTGATTTCGGGTTATTGATCCAATATGTTGAAGATTCGTACATTTACACTAGGCCCGCTACAGACCAACGCATACCTTCTGCAGGGGGAAGATCCGGGCAAAGCAATAATCATTGACCCAGGAATGAACCCGGGTGCACTGGTGAAGGCGATTCAGGATTTGGAGATTGAAGCGATTGTGTTGACTCATGCTCATTTTGATCATATGGGCGGTGTGGACGAAATCCGTAAATTGAAGGGTTGTCCTGTCTACTTGCATGATCTGGAGAGCGATTGGTTGTCATCTCCGAAGTTAAATGGTTCGATGAACTGGCCACAAGCTACACCTCCGCTTTCGACAGAGCCTGCTGAATATGCGATGGATGAAGGACAGAAACTGAACTTCATCGGTCATACATTCCACGTATTCCATACTCCAGGTCATTCACCTGGTAGTGTGAGCTTGTTATGTGGTGAAGATCTATTTGCTGGGGATGTTCTATTCCGTATGGGCGTAGGAAGAACCGATCTAACAGGTGGACGCGAACGTGATCTGATCGATTCAATCCAGAATAAACTGTACACCTTTGGCGATGAGGTTAGAGTCCATCCTGGTCATGGACCCAAAACAACCATCGGATATGAGAAGCAGAATAATCCTTACGTATCTGCAAGGTAATTCGACAAGCTTATCGGCTGAAAGATAACAATCTGTCATTTTGATGAGAAGAAAGTCTGGACAAGTGACATTTTTTTCATTAGAATAGCAATTAGTTGTTACAAGCTGTACAGCATCATCTAACTGAAGCGTTAATCAGAAATACCCAACCTTGCGAAGCACGCAGACTGTGGTCTATACCCGGTTTGCGTTCTTTTTTTGTTTTCAGCACCTTTTTGCTTAGTAGATATACAGTTGGACAAGATTCGGCGGAGATAGACATGAGGACAGTGTTAGGCTATAGATTGGGCAAGATACATATGTAGACAAGAGGAATGAATGGGGAAGAGATTGTTTGAGAAGTGTATAGGTAGCGACACGTTTTAAGCTGTTTTGTTAGCAGTAATAAGAGCAAATAGTCAAGTGTAGAAGAAGAAGTGAAGTAAAAGCGAAAGTAGAAGTAACTAGAGGAGGAGGAAGTAGAAGTGGAGAAAAGACGAGTAATCCAGTTCGGAGAGCGTAACGAACAGTACGTTATTGAAGAAGGTCGTCGAATGGAGAACAATAGATTAGATTTGGTCGTAGAGCGGTCTCAAGTACATAACCAGAGTATGCAAATGAATAACAGTAATCTTCAAATAAACGAAACGTTAGAACAGAAGCACGATTTATGGAAAAGTCGGTTGTTAAAGAATCAAGCAAGGAAGCAACCCTGGTTTATTAAACTGCAAGAACACCGCAATGAAATCTGATCGTGAAAAAGTTTGAACTATCCTTTGAACGTTTATGGATTTCATTTCGTACTATCTTTACATGAACGGGAAGCAGGTGATAGGCCAGATGAAGGCAGCCGAATTGGAGGAAGTTCGCAGAGCGGCAGAAGGAGACGACAGTGCACTGGCTGAGTTATTACAACGTCACTATGCATTTGTATATAAGTATCTCGTTAAAGTGACAATGGATCCGAGTCTTGCAGAAGAGACGGTACAAGATACGATGATTCGATGCATGGAGAATATTCATCGGTATGATGGATCGTCTGCTTTCTCATCTTGGATGATTACGATTGCGACACGTATTTATATTGACAAGACACGACGTAGACGCAGAGAACAGAACTGGCTAGAAGTCATCCGGAATCAGGCGATTAGGAAATTGCGCTGGCAATTTGAACGTCGCAATGAGGAATGGACGGATGTTATGGATGCTATGACCAGACTAACACCTGAACATCGGATTGCAGTCCTTCTGAAACATTATTACGGCTACGGATATGATGAAATTGGTCAGATGTTAGATATACCATCTGGGACGGCGAAGTCGCGGACAGCGTATGGTCTTCGTCAATTGAGAAAGGAGCTACAGGAATATGAATAGATCGGATGAGCAGGTTGAGCGGGAAATGCTAGAACGATTGAATCAACAGATGAAGGTGCTGGACGAAGCATATGAACCTGTGAATATTCCTTCATTAGTGTCACTTGAAGCCCAAGTTAAGGAACGAAGACAGAGTAAACGCCGAGCGGATCGGGTGGAAATGCTCTTGTTCTGGTTGGTTGGCATAATGCTTCTCACGTTAGGTGCATTATTAATCCGTTCCTCTCCTGCGGTTTATTTGGGTATTCAGGTACTCAGTGTGGTAGTAGCCATTGCCATAGCGTTGATATTAGTAGGAAAACGGAAGGAGACTACACATGAATAATTTCCGTTATCCTCTGGAAGAAGTACCCTTGGTCTGGATTGTCATTATCGCCGTTCTGTTGCTAATTCAGGGTACATGGATCTTTCAAGATGCACGCAGACGTGGACGTTTCCCTTGGTTATGGGGATTGTGGGGTATTACCGGATTTCCAACACCTCTTATTGTGTATTGGTTTGTAGTTATTCGTTCCAATCGTAGATTGCGATAATAAGTACAGAACAGTAATGATCATTTGCATAATAACGCTCCAAAAAAAGATTTTGCACAAATATGTTGTATAATTCTAGTATTCCTAGACATCGCTATTCTTTTCTAGTAGACTATACAAATAATTAAAAGTTAGACTACCAGGAGGTTAGACGATGCTACGTTTAGGAGAGAAGGTTGTCATCGTCGCGGATGCGTTTGAGCAGAATCTTCCTGTGGGGGAATATGGATTCATCATCGCTTATGACCGGAATCCGGACAATGCGTTCGATTACGTGCTTCGAGTACCGCAAATGAACCGGAACTTTTTTGTTCCAGCCGGTGACGTTGATCTGGAAGAGGTTCTACTGAAGCAAGAAGCTGAGCGGGTCGAGCGAGAAGCGTTGATAGATTACGCCCTTGCGACACACAATGAGAAGCTGTTTCATCATCTGATGAACGGAGATTTTCAAGCTGTGGAAGAGGAAGAGGAAACCGCGGACGAAGTGATGTCACAAGCGGATTTTATAAAGCAGGTTAATCTGCGAGCATGGATTTAGAGAGTCGGCTGATGCCGACTCTTTTTTATTAGTTAGAGGTTAGTTATAGGAGAAGGAAGAGAATGAAGTTTAGACTGAGCATCCTCGTAGATTTGCTTCATATTGTGGTGTTATTTTGCATATTACACAAGTCTCGGGTCTTTGCATTGAATTGTCGAACTATCTCCCCTATAATAAAAAAAGTTATCTTGGGACTTTAGCCCGTTAAACGAGCGATTCGTTTTAGGCGGTTCCGGGAAGTTGAACGAAATGAAGGAGGCCATCCGAAAATGAGTATTTCAAACAATGACGTTCAGCATGTGGCCAAGCTGGCTAGGCTTAATCTGACTTCTGATGAAGAGCAGATGCTGACAGGACAGTTGAACGCGATCTTAAAATATGCAGAGAAGCTGAATGAGCTGAACACAGACGACATTGCACCTACCAGTCACGTCCTGCACGTAAGCAATGTGATGCGTGATGATGAGACAAAAGAAAGTTTGTCAATTGAACAGGTTATGCACAATGCCCCGGATGAAGAAGAAGGCCAATTCAAAGTGCCTGCTGTAATGGAATAATCGATAAGCGGAAGGAGGACGAACATCGTGAGTTTATTTGAACAATCGTTGCCGGAGATACATAACAAGCTGCACGCCAAGGAGTTGTCGGTCAGCGATCTCGTGAATCAGGCATATGAGAACATTGGTGTACGTGAAGATAAGGTAAAGGCATATTTGGCATTGGATGAGGAACGGGCTCGTGCCCGTGCCCGCCAGTTGGATGACCGTCTTGTTAGTGGAGAGGAAAAAGGTCTGCTCTTTGGATTGCCAGTAGGGATTAAGGACAATATCGTTACGAACGGATTGCGTACAACATGTGCTAGCCAATTTTTGAGTAATTTCGACCCGGTGTATGATGCAACGGTAGTAGAGAAGCTTAGAGCGGCAGATACTGTGACGATCGGTAAATTGAACATGGATGAATTCGCTATGGGTGGTTCAAATGAAAATTCAAGCTTCTATCCTGTTCGTAACCCATGGGCACTGGATCGTGTCCCAGGTGGATCGAGCGGTGGGTCGGCAGCAGCTGTTGCAGCTGGAGAGGCATACTTCACACTTGGATCAGATACAGGTGGTTCAATTAGACAGCCAGCTTCGTATTGCGGCGTAGTTGGTCTGAAGCCAACGTATGGATTAGTATCTCGTTTCGGTCTGGTAGCCTTTGCATCTTCATTGGATCAGATCGGACCATTGACCAAAAATGTCGAAGATTCTGCCTATGTCCTGCAAGCCATTGCTGGTTATGATGCCAAAGATTCGACATCAGCAAAAGTCGACATTCCCGATTATTTGAGTGGTCTTACCGGCGATGTCAAAGGGCTTCGTATTGCTGTACCGAAGGAATACATCGGTGAAGGTGTTGATCCAGAGGTTAAAGACAAGGTTATGGCGGCACTTAAGGTGCTGGAAGGGCTTGGAGCAACTTGGGAAGAAGTATCACTCCCGCATACTGAATATGCAGTTGCTACGTATTACTTGCTGTCTTCCTCCGAAGCTTCATCGAACCTTGCTCGGTTTGATGGTGTTCGTTATGGCGTGCGTGCAGAGAATCCTGAAAATCTACTCGATCTGTATCATCAGTCCCGTAGTCAGGGCTTTGGGCCAGAGGTTAAACGACGCATCATGCTGGGTACGTATGCACTTAGCTCCGGATACTACGATGCTTATTACCTGAAAGCACAGAAAGTACGTACATTGATCAAGCAAGATTTCGACAATGTATTTGCTAAATATGATGTGATTATCGGACCGACGGCTCCGACAACTGCGTTCAAACTAGGTTCTCAAGTGGATGATCCGCTGACCATGTACCTTAATGATATTCTGACGATTCCGGTCAGTCTTGCTGGTGTACCTGCAGTTAGCATCCCATGTGGTTTCTCGGATGGACTTCCTGTTGGTATGCAGATTATTGGTAAAGCCTTTGATGAAACAACCGTACTGCGTGTAGCGCATGCGTTTGAACAAAATACGGAATTCCACAAACAGCGTCCGCAGCTGTAGACTGCCCGGAACGGAGGAATATAGAAATGTCCGCATCTAAATATGAAACGGTCGTTGGACTTGAGGTTCACGTCGAGTTGCACACGAACTCCAAAATTTTCTGTGGTTGCTCCACAGCCTTTGGAGCACCGCCTAATACGCATACTTGCCCTGTCTGTCTCGGGCACCCAGGTGTATTGCCTGTATTGAATCGTCAAGCAGTTGATTACGCGATGAAAGCCGCAATGGCTCTGAACTGTACGATTGCTGATGTTAGTAAGTTTGACCGTAAAAACTACTTCTACCCGGATTCACCAAAAGCGTACCAAATCTCACAATTTGATCAACCTATTGGTGAGAACGGTTGGATTGATATCGAAGTGAATGGTGAAACGAAACGAATCGGCATTACCCGTCTCCATTTGGAGGAAGATGCAGGTAAGCTTACTCACGTTGATGGCGGCTATGCTTCATTAGTTGACTTTAACCGTGTAGGCACACCGCTTGTCGAGATTGTATCTGAACCAGAGATTTCTTCACCTGAAGAAGCACGAGCTTATCTTGAGAAGCTGCGTGCAATTATGCAATATTGTGAAGTGTCTGATGTGAAGATGGAAGAAGGCTCGCTTCGTTGTGATGCCAACATCAGTTTGCGTCCACATGGACAAGAGAAGCTGGGTACACGGGCTGAGCTCAAAAACATGAACTCCTTCCGGGGTGTTCAGCGTGGTTTGGAATATGAACAATTCCGCCAAGCTGAGATCCTGGATGATGGTGGTGAAGTGGTGCAAGAGACTCGTCGTTGGGACGAGGCACAAGGCAAAACACTAACCATGCGTGGCAAAGAGCAGGCGCATGACTATCGTTATTTCCCAGATCCTGATCTAGTTAACCTGCATATTGATGATGCTTGGAAAGAACGGATTAGAGCTTCAATTCCTGAGCTTCCAGACCAGCTTAAAGCTCGCTACACTGCGGATTATGGCCTGCCAAGTTATGATGCTGAGGTTATTACTTCATCCAAAGCGATTGCAGATCTTTTTGAAGATAGTTTGAAATACACACAAGATGCCAAAACGGTATCTAACTGGATCATGGGAGAATTGCTCGCTCACTTGAACACCAGTAACTTAGAGTTGTCTCAGGTTCCACTGACAGGACAAGGTCTAGGTGAGATGATCGGACTGCTTGAGAAGGGCACAATTAGCAGTAAGATTGCCAAAACAGTATTTAAAGAAATGCTGGAAAGTGGTAAACTTCCACAACAAATCGTTGAAGAGAAGGGTCTTGTCCAAATTAGTGACGAGGGAGCCATTCTTACCATTGTTGAGCAGGTTGTTGCAAACAACCCTCAATCCGTTGAGGATTACAAGGCTGGTAAACAAAAAGCTATCGGTTTCTTGGTTGGTCAGGTTATGAAAGAAAGTAAGGGGAAAGCCAATCCAGGCTTGGCCAATAAACTACTGACAGACGTACTGAACCGCTAATCCAGCCGGTGAGACCGGATAGAAAGAGGCTCGTCCCTGCGACAGCCTCTTTTTTGTAAAACAAATTGAAGATAGCGACGCTAGAAACAAGTTCTATCTATGGAATAGGCATGTACATGTTTTTTATAGCTAGGTACCTTATTCACACGGTCATAATGTATATTGTGCAGGAGGAGATGAGGGAAAGTGCATATCCAAGCTTTGGCATTAGACGAGATGGAGACAGTGAGCCAGCTCTGGCGGCTTCAGCATGTGGCTTATCGATTAGAAGCTGAAATTATCGGATTTCAAGAGATCCCACCTCTGATGGATACGATAGAGACACTCCAGAACTGTGGTGAGACTTTTTATGGTTGCATGGATGCTGAGGGTGAGCTTCTTGGTGCTGTCGCCGTAGCGAAGGAAGAGGAAAATACGTTGACGATTACACGGATGATGGTGCATCCGAATCATTTTCGTCAAGGGATCGCAGCTGCATTAATGTCTCATGTGTTTGAGCAGTATCCCCATGTGCCTCGATATATCGTGTCTACAGGCACCTTGAACCAACCCGCAGTGAATCTGTACACTAAATTTGGCTTCAAACCTGTAGAGGTTGTGCAGATTGCGCCTGGCGTGGAGCTAACGACGTTTCACAAGAGTTAGTCTCATCTTAGGTATGACAACATTAGTTGGGGAATAAATATTAGATATTAACGATTAAAGATGTTAACAACTTGGAGGGGGAACACTGGCTTTGGGTAATCCTTGGTTTATTGATGAATGGCATATTTTGTTACGGTTATTGCTTGCGATGTTACTAGGAGGGCTTGTAGGTTTAGAACGTGAACGTTCCAATCATGCGGCTGGTTTACGTACGCATATCCTGGTATGTCTTGGCTCGGCATTAATTATGATGTTATCTGTTTATGGATTTAAAGATTTTGCAAATGAAATAAATGTACGGATCGATCCGGCACGTCTAGCGACGGCGGTTATTACGGGTGTCGGATTTTTGGGAGCAGGAACGATTCTTTTCACCGGAAAATCAATCACTGGTTTAACGACTGCAGCATCAATCTGGGTGGTTGCAGCCATTGGGCTAGCCGCAGGCGCGGGATTCTTTTTTGCATCCATCGTATCCACGGTCTTAGTTCTGCTTAATCTCTGGGTATTTAATAAGCTGGAGTTAAGGTACATTCGAGGTAACAAGCTTCATGTCGTCACACTCCATACGTTATCTGAACCCGGTTTTCTGGAGCAGATCTCTTCCTTTTTGGAGCATGAGAAGATTAAAATACGCAAAATTACAGTAAATGAACAAGACTTGGCTTATGCAGAAATGGTCTCCGTCGAGCGTAAAATTGAAGTTGTCCTGCATGTTCATGTGCCACATGATTATAGTACAGTACAGCTTGTATCCAAATTGAGAGAGCGAGAACATATTACCAAGGTATCTGTAGAATAAATGAATCCAACCCTCCCAGGCCAGTAGTGGCGGAGGGTTTTTGGTTGTATCCATTTTTATTCCAGTTACTCTTCTGCCGCTTTAGGGTACTATCTAACCAAATGCACGAAGAGCGTGAACATCATTTTTTGAGAAAGGGGCATGTCATGGTAAGCAAGAAGCAACCCAGAAAACAGAAGAGTCAACCTCGAAAAAATAGAAATATGACTCAAAACAAATTCATACGGAATCGAACACATAAATTCCTCGCAGGGCTATTAAGTGCCATTATTCCGGGCGTGGGGCATATTTATTTGCGGCTATATATGAGAGGTCTTACGTTTATGCTGCTCATTCTACTGGACTTGTCGGCGCTCTTGTATTTCTCATCGATCGGTATACAGATTAACGTACCACTGTTGATCCTGCTGGCTTTATGTATTCCAATAATCTATTTCTACAATGTGTATGATGTATTACAATCGGCAGACTGGGTTATGATGCGCAGGCGTAGAGTGAGTGTACTTGGAGGCTCGGACAAGCCTGAACCGAATGAGCGGGCTACCGGAGAAGCGCTTATGGTCTGGGAAAGAGGGATATCATTTGGACTGTTGCTCATTGTAGGCGGAGCACTCATGGTATTGTTCTTCCGTAAACCTCGTTGGTTCCAAGAGGTCTTGGCGCTGTATGGAGGATATGTGTTTGCAGTCTTGTTAATTATAGGTGGCTTAATTATATTTGGGCGTGAAATATGGGGTATGCTGCGTAAAACGAAAGTGTAAATGACGTTATCTAGGAGGGGAAACGATGAACCGTAAAATCCGAGTTGGTCGCTATACGGCTGCCTCCTTAATCATAACAGTTGGTGTTCTATTGATTATGGATAAGCAGTGGGGAACCGACTATTTCTATGAAATTGTGGATTGGTGGCCATTGCTGCTCATTGCACTTGGTTTCGAGTGCATCCTATTATTTCTCTGGTTTCTTCGCAAGAGAAAGACCTTAACAGAGGAAGTAAAGGGCGAGAAGGTGAAAATGCGTTTTAGACCGGATGCGAAAGGTATATTGGCATCTCTTGTGCTTACGGCTTCTGTGTTCATCGTGACAGAGCAGGATCATTACATGCATTTATGGAACAGGGTGAGTCTCAATCTCGGAGCCGCATCAATGGACTATAGCCAAGCTGCTGGATACATGCAAGATAAAGGAACCATACGTATACCCGTAGAGATGGAAACTTCGGATATTGTCGTTCAAGGCGTAAATGGAGATATTGCGTTCCAGCGCGGAGACACAGATGAAATTGAAGTGCGTACGGTTGTCTGGGTGGACAATACGTCAGAGGTACAGGCTAAGGCTGTAGCAGATGCTTCTTTTGTTGAGACAGAGGGTACGAAAGTTATTTATATCAAAGCTACGGGCAAGACTTATGGAGAAAATGAAAAAACACAGCCACGTATGAATATGACTATTACTGTCCCGGATGATCGTCGTTTTAATCTGGACATTCGCACATCCAATGGTGCGATCTTATTGAACCGTCCTGAAGCGATCAGCACTATTATGGCTGAGACGGGAAACGGACGTATTCGAATTACGAATGCGGTTGGTGATATTTCAGGCAAAACACTGAATGGTGATGTCATTGTAGCTAATGCGATTGGCAATGTTGACCTGGATAGTAATCGAGGAGATATGAAAGCTCGTGGGGTATCTGGAGATGTGGATTTAACGACACAAGTGGGCAGTATCAGTATTACCGATTCTGTTGGTGAGTTTACGGCGGAGACTAGAAACGGGAATATCAACTTGGACAATGCGAATCTGGGCATCAGAGCTCAATCGTTAAATGGGAGCATCAGCATTACTTCGACCAAAATAGGCGGCGATTGGGAAGTGTACAGTGCGGTCGGCGCAATTAATATATTGATACCGAATCAAGGTGACTATAAACTGAATGGCTCCAGCAGCTATGGCGACCTATTAACAGATTTACCGTTTACAGTGCGGAACAAAACAATTGAAGGTCAATTAGGCGAAGGGGAATATACGGTTAAAGTTGAAGGGAACAGCGATCTGACGATCAATGAGAATCCTGAAGTCATGTCACCCAGTGTAGATGTACAAAATGTAGAAGATACAGGGGATGACGTGGAACAGACGGGTGAGAATGAGCAAAATTCCCAGGACAATCCACCGGAAGTTCCGTGACTGCCGCGTTGACAACAAACTTGTAGTCGCCGTACAATAACTATCATAAGGTAAGGTGACACGGTGGGATAGACGGTTGGCCGTTGTTCCTGCCTAAGATCAAACTCTGAATGGCGTTACATGATGATGTGATCTTCATTTAGAGAACGAAAGGTAAGGCGGTGGGTTTTATGGCAACACGTGTCCAACATGCGTTGGAGCATCTGAAAACGACCGGTGTCCGTATTACACCCCAGCGTCATGCCATATTGAATTATCTGATGGAATCTATGGGGCATCCAACAGCCGATGAAATTTACCGTGCGCTTGAACCCCAATTTCCCAGTATGAGCGTGGCGACTGTATATAACAATTTGAAGATGTTTTTGGAAGCCGGCATGGTTCGGGAATTAACATACGGAGACAATTCAAGTCGCTTCGATGCCAATGTCACGGATCATTATCATGTGATATGTGATCAATGCGGCAAGATTGAAGATTTCAGCTATCCTTCGTTAAAAAGCGTGGAGCTGCAGGCGGAGACAAGTACTGGATTTGAAGTACATGGTCACCGACTAGAAGTCTATGGTGTATGTAAAAGTTGCAGGACTTAAGAGAGTTGAATTACAATATTAACGTGTGGAATTCGGTTGAATTCTTCACGTTTTTTGTTTTTAAGGCTATTAGATGATGTTATGTATGCATAATGATTAAGATTCAGCATGAATAACGGAGGTAGACTGTTGAGTAGAAAAAACAGATATACACGTCAGAAACGTCGCTCGTTCTGGCCTGGTTTACTTGGGGCTTGTATCGTTGCGGGTGCTGCTTACTGGCTCATTACGAATGTATGGCTTAATCCAACTTATGAAGAGCCCGATTGGATTGGGATGAAACAACCTATTTTTGTAGAAGGACAGCGTATGGAAGGGCAGGCTTCAGGTTCAGGAAACGAGCTCAAGCTACCCATTAGCGTACTGCAGGATGTAATTGATCCAGGCATTCGTTATGAAGCTGCTACAGGTGATATTATACTTGCTTCACCCCAACGAGTGCTGCATATGAAGGTAGACAGCACACAAGCAGAATTGAATCATAAGGACTTTCCGATGTCGGTAAAGCCGGAGGTAGTAGGGGATGAAGCCTATATTCCGCTTAAACCATTGAAGGAGGTCTATGGCATATCTATACAAGAAGATTCTACAACCGGTGCAGTTTTACTTATGCGTGGGGGAGATACCATACAATATGCTACGGTGAATACTGGATCGACCAAAGCAGATAAGACGGTTCCGCTGTACAAGCAAGGGGGAGAGCGTTCTCCTATAATTGCCGATATGCTGCAAGATGACCGAGTGAGGGTGTGGCAGACGGGGGATGAACAAAGTTTTGTACAGCTCGACAATGGATATGCCGGTTACATGGACAACAAAAACATTACCCTTACTGAGCAAAAGGAGCTGGACAAGCCCCAATTCACACTTACTGCAGCTGAGAAGAAATGGCAGACTAAGCCTGTAAACTTGGTATGGGAGGCAGTCTATAATCGGCAACCAGACATTTCGTCTATTGGCAAGTTGCCAGGAGTGAATGTAGTTAGTCCAACCTGGTTCCATATTACAGATGGGCAAGGTAACCTGAGAAGTAAGGCAGATAAGAGCTACGTCAACTGGGCTCACCGCTCTGGCAAGGAAGTATGGGGATTGATCGACAATAGTTTTGATCCGGATATTACGAAGGAAGCAATGGCAACGTATGAGACACGTACTCATATTATTGAGCAGATGTTAACGTATGCGCAGACCTATCAGCTGGACGGGATCAATATTGATTTTGAGAATGTCTATACAGATGACGGACCTAACATAACTCAATTTGTGCGTGAAATTAAAGCGATGGCACGTATTCATGGTTTGATGCTCTCTGTTGATGTAACGCCAAAATCCAACAGTGAGATGTGGTCAGCTTTTCTAGATCGTCGTTCACTGGGATCCTTCGCTGACTATATTGTTGTGATGGCTTATGATGAACACTGGGCTGCAAGTCCAAAGGCGGGATCAGTAGCATCACTGCCATGGACAGAGGCATCTATGCGCCGTATTTTAGAAGAAGACGAAGTGCCTGCCAATAAATTAATTATGGCCGTTCCGTTATACACACGGATATGGACTGAAGAGAAGAATGAACAGGGAGAAATCAAGGTGTCTTCGAAGGCAGTAGGTATGAATACTGTTACAGATCTGATTAAGGAAAAGAAATTAAAGCCTGTGCTGGATCAAGCCAGTGGACAGAACTATGTGGAATATGAGGAAGATGGCGCAACGAAGAAAATATGGATAGAAGACGCCGTGTCTCTCCAGGCACGTGTGGATCTGATTGATTCGCTGGAACTGGGCGGCGTTGCTGCGTGGAACCGTAGTTTTGCAAACGCCTCTGCCTGGGAAGTGCTGAAACAAGCTGGCTATGGCAAATGAACTTATTCTAACTCATCATTGTTACACCATTAAGAATCTAATGAACAAGCAATGGACTTATAATCTTCGTTTCATTAATCCAATTGTAGAATACAAAAAGACCCGGAGTAATCATTCCGGGTCTTTTTGTTATTGAAATCTTGTGGGTACTAACAACGTTCGCGAATGATGGGTATCTAAGGAGCTGAGTGTATCTTTCTCGGCTGTATAATTCCTAGTCTGTACTTGAAGGAGAAGGCGCTTTCAGTTGTGGGGCGATCGTATTGGCCTGCTTGGGATCTAGGGTGAGGATGGTATGACAGAACATGCAACGATCTGTTTTGCCCAGCATTTTGGTTAATTTGCCGCACTCTGGACAATCAACTTGCACGGCACTCGTTGACAGCATGCCTGCCCAAAAGTAGATCGCTAGACTAGCCAGCATAGCAATCAGCCCAATAACGAGTCCTACAGCAGCAAATATCTTGCCAGCATGTCCCCAGAATACAATTCCGGCCGTACCCAGGACCATTAGACCCATACCTAGCATGGTAAGCAACAGTCCCCAAGTGCGAAAAGCATTAATTTTAGCTGATTTAAAAATCATGAAAAATGCTCCTAACGTATGAGTAGTATCGTATCTGGAAAAGAAGGAAACTTCAGCCTGCTTGTAGAATTATATTATAACTGACTTGGCGCATATCTGCCATGAATTGTATGGAGGGACTCGTGGAATTAAAGAACCTAGCTTTTTTATCCGGACAGTCGGAAGAGACGGGAGCAGTTGGGGCTATCGCTTATTCCCACCCGGGAGAGCGATTCCACGGCTCCCTGATTCAGGATTTCGAATTGCTTGTACTTATTATATGTGAATCAGATGAGGTTGCATCCAAGGTAGGGCACTATAAATATGGTGATCTGCGTTATCAGATTATGTATGCAAGTAGACACGAGCTGCGAAGCAGTGTGATTACAGGGGACAATGACAACATGATGCAATGTCTGATAGAAGGAGAGATCATCTGGGAAGTTGACGGTGCCATAAGTGCACTGCGAGATGAGTTATCTACTTTTAGCAAAGAATTGCGAGAGCAAAAGCTTCTACATGAATTCGCTAGTTTTCTTAGAATGTATGTGGAGTCGAAACGCTACATTCAGGAAGGGCATGTGGTAGATGCGTATTATAATGTACTTGAGGCTCTAGGGAACTGGGCTAGAATCGTATTAATCGAACAGGGGATATACCCGGATCATGCTGTCTGGACACATGTACAGAGCTTGGATCGAGCATTGTGGAAGCTATATCAGGAACTTACCGTCAGCTCAGAGACACTGGAGCAACGTGTGGAGCTTGTTCTACTAGCCTGCGAGTTCTCTGTCATGTCCAAAATGAGTGAATGCTCGGGACTGCTTCTACGTGTGCTAGGTAGCCGTAAAGAACCTTGGAGTATGGATGAACTTGTACATCATCCTCAATTAAGGTTTGTTGCCAAAGATCTTCCGCTTATTCTGCGTAAGCTGGTTTTCCGTTCATTAGTAAAAGAATCACCTGGCTGGCCTTCCTTGATTGGGGGAGAAGGGCGCGAGATCCGTTACTGGATTGAGAATTAAATGACTGCTGCACTCAACAGTTTTACTGTGTAAAAAAGAGGAGGGGAAACCTTCCTTTTTTGTTTGTTTAATAATTTATAAAAAAATGTTGACTCTTAATTATGATTTGTGATACATTATATTTCGTTCCTCAAACGAAGAATGTTGTAACAGACAGTCAGATTCTGCTGAAGAACATCGAGAACAAAATGCTTCGAAAAAAGAAGTTAAAAAAAAGTTCTTGACGAAAACGAACGAAATGTGTTACATTATAAAAGTCGCCGCTGAAAACGTGGTTGACACGAAAATGAGTAACATGATTCAAGTTTGATCTTTGAAAACTGAACAACGAGTGAGTAACGATCTTGCTTGCAAGATCGACGCTGAGAAATCGTACATGTCTTCGGACTGGATGATTTTGAAGCACAAATGAGATTTTTAATCTCGTCAGTTTCAAAATGAGCTAATCGCTCTTTTCAATACTTTATTGGAGAGTTTGATCCTGGCTCAGGAC
>NZ_LMFO01000004.1 GCF_001426865.1 Paenibacillus sp. Root52
GCATGTATTAGGCATGCCGCCAGCGTTCGTCCTGAGCCAGGATCAAACTCTCCAATAAAGTATTGAAAAGAGCGATTAGCTCATTTTGAATCTGACGATTCATTGTAAAACAAAAGTTACTTTCCATTTGTTCAGTTTTCAAGGAACTTGTTGTCCGATATTGTAATAACCTTCAACCGGACAGGAATTATATCTTATCATGTCGCTTGACATGATGTCAATCTTTTTTTTCCGTCGGCGTTCGAATGTTTTCAACATTTCAACGTCCGAAGCGACAAGAAATAATATATCATGCCCACATTTATTTAGCAAGCACTTTTTGAATTAAAATTAGGTTTATTCATATAACAACTGATTTAACTAGTTCGTATCTTTATATTTAGATCAATCGGCTTACGTATCTATCAGAGGATTGTAGAAAATCCCCGTTTTTTGGCATCCATGCGATATAACAGTCCATGATTATACTTGTTATTCTCCACACTGTAATCACTATCACTCGCCTAATTTGTTCTCTTTTCAATTAGCTCTCATGTTTGTTCTACGTCCGCGAGTTAATATCTCTGGCGAACTACAATTCAACGTCCATTTTCTCCGTTGAGAGTATTTGAAGAAAGTGATCCAAAGCTTCTATAATAAAGTATATAAAAATGAATATGATGATTGCTCTTAACAGGGTTACGGTCACTATTTAGTCGCTTTTTAATTTATAGAAGAACATGAATGGCTTACGAATTGAATTAAGTGAGGTGATTGCATTTGAATCAATGGCTGAAGAGTATGCGCAAGGGGTATGGCAAAAAACTGGTCTCCATCCACGCTTGGAATGCTTGGATTGTAGTCATCCTTGCCATTACTGGCTTGATGTTAGTTGGAGGCTTTTGGCGAGAGTTACTGGGCATTGGTCGTGTATGGTTGAAATGGATTCACATTATTGTTGGTCTGGCCATGCTAGCGCCTGTCGTATATTACTTGATCTTGGCAGGTAAGCACTGGAAGCAGCTTCGAAATAGGCCATGGCAACGGGTAAACACAATTGTAGTTCTGGTACTATTGGTCGGCTGGCTGATCTCAGGCATTGTGTTATGGCAGTTCAAACTTGCCGGTCCGAAGATGTCCAATGCTGCACTACTCACTCATGATCTATTAACCTGGGTCGGACTACCCTATATTATCTACCATTCCATTACCCGCACTAAATGGTTGAAGGACCCTGCACGTAGGGCGGTACGTACCAGAACGAGTTCACCGGTTCAGGATGGGATCAATTCAGGCTCACCTGTCCCTTCAGATCAAGACACTTATGTAGCATCAACATCTTCCTCCGATTCGAGAATAACGTCTAGAGACGAACTATTAAATGATACCGATAAACCTCAACCATTATATACGCGACGGGCTTTCATACGCTCAGCTGTTGGTCTTGGACTTACCGTTACGCTTGGACCTACATTTGTATCCTGGATTGGACGTAATATAAATATGAAAAACAGCATCGATTCTATGTTGGAGAATGACCCCAATCGCATGGTACCTTTACCTCAACCCATGTCTGCTTCTTCCCCTCCAATCGGAGGAGGCGCAGAGGGACATTTCAGAGTGTATACGGTAACTCCGATTCCTTCTTTCACCAACGAGAACTGGTCATTCCGGATTGATGGATTAGTTGAAAGAGGGCAGATCTGGAACTGGGAACAGTTTGTGAAGCTCACGCGTACGGTTCAGGTCAGCGACTTCCACTGTGTTACGGGTTGGTCTGTTTACAAAAACACCTGGGAAGGAATCACTCTCAAACAGTTACTGGCTCAAGCCGGCGTGAAACCCGAAGCGCATAGCGTCAAGTTTTATTCGGGAGACGGCGTGTATACTGATGCGATCACGTTAGAACAAGCTCAAATGGATGATATTATAATTGCTGTCATGCATGATGGTAAACCTATTCCAGCAGATCTGGGTGGCCCGGTTCGCTTGGTTATCCCTCAAATGTATGCTTATAAATCAGTGAAATGGCTCAATCGCATCGAACTGATTGACAGTGAGCATATTGGATACTGGGAAGAGCGTGGATATGATAAGGATGCATGGCTCCCGGGGTCAAAGACACGAACTTCTAGCCTTTAATCTTCTGTCACAGACAGTGAACATAAGTTGTTCTGCGATCTTTGGTTTTAAAAGTACCGTTGCTCATCCACTTTAGGGTTTACCTATAATAAAAAAAGACCGATTAGCACATTAGCGTGCCATTCGGTCTTTTTTAGTGTATTATTACTAGCCTGTTCCAGCATTTTACTTATAACGTCATAAGCTGATAATCAGCGGCTTCTGTTCAAATCATTTATTTATAGATTCAACAGACGAACCAATTCATCCTCATCCTCAATTGTAGGAATACCTAGATCATGAGCCTTAGCCAGCTTACTGCCCGCCTTCTCTCCCGCAATGACAAGGTCTGTCTTTTTCGACACACTACCTGTCACTTTTGCACCCAGAGCCTCAAGCCTTTGTGTGGCTTCATCTCGCGTCAATTGATGTAACGTCCCAGTAAGGACAACGGTTTTGCCACTGAAGAAGGAATCCTCCACAACGGCTGCAGGCGCTTCCGGCGCTTGTGCTCTCACACCTAGATTCAACATTTTCTCAATAGCTGCCTGAGTGAACGGATCAGCGAAGAAATTGACGATACTCTCAGCTACTATACCGCCTACATCAGGAAGCTCAATAAGCTCCTCTACGGTTGCATTCATGATCGCATGCAGATCACGATAATGATCGGCCAGCATACGTGTCGTTGATTTGCCCGTGTTAGGAATACCTAGTGAGTACAGGAATGATGCAAGATCACGGTCTTTACTCTGCTCCAGTGCTGCCAGCAGGTTACTTGCCTTCTTCTCACCAAAACGCTCAAGCTTCACTAGATCATCAAATTGTAACGTATATAGATCCGCTGGCTCACGTACATTCAGTTCATCATACAGCTGGATGGCCGTCTTCTCACTGAACGTCTCGATATCCATAGCATCGCGCGAAGCAAAATGTGAAATTCGAGCTACAGTCTGTGGCTTGCACGCCGTCTTGTTATTACAGAATAAATGCGCTCCCCGTTGCTCTAATGGAAAACCACATGCTGGGCATTGTTCTGGATATACAATCTCTTCGCCGTCGCTCTCCTCCGTCACTTTACCGAGGATCTCAGGAATAACATCATTAGAACGGCGGATAAAGACTCTTGCGCCCAATGCAAACTTTAGATTTTTCCGTTCAATGTCACCCACATTGTTCAACGTACAATTCTGTACAGTAACTCCTGCAAGTTCAACAGGCTCCACACGCGCCAGTGGCGTGACTTTCCCAGTGCGTCCAACATTCCAATCTACAGCCTTTAGAACAGTCGTTGTCTCTTCTGCCTCGAACTTATAAGCGACTGCCCAGCGTGGGAATTTATCTGTGTACCCCAGTACCTCACGGGTACGCATATCCGTAAGTTTGATAACTGCTCCATCAATCAGATAATCCAACTGTCCACGATTTTCCTGAATGGCAGCCAGTTGCTCAATCACATCATCGAACTCCTGGAAATAAGTCATGGATGGATTCACTTTGAACCGATTTTCTCTGAGGAAATCCATCATCTCCTGATGTGTGGAGAACTGAACGTTATCTGAGTATCCAATATTATAAAAATAGGCATTCAGACGACGCTCTGCTGTTGTCTTAGGATTCAGGTTACGGAGTGCTCCTGCTGCTGCGTTGCGTGCATTTTTGAGCGGCTCTGCTGCAGTCTCATTGTATCTATTCAAGACAGAAAGATTCATGATTCCTTCTCCTTGAACTTCAAGGGTACCATCGGTATAAGGAATTTTAAGCGGTACAGACTTTATCGTTCGAACCTGAGCCAAAATCCCTTCCCCTACGGAGCCGTTACCCCGTGTAGAAGCTTGTACCAATTCTCCGTTAGTATAAGTCAGATTCAAGGTTAGACCATCAAATTTCAGCTCGATGACATAGCCTGGCTCTGGCAAAGGTTTATCTGGATTTTTGGTATTATAATCGTTCACTAACTTCAATACACGTGTATGCCAATTTCGAAGCTGTTCAATGTTCTGAGCTTTGTCCAAGCTCCACAATGGGGATAGATGTCGATGTGGTGTAAAACCTTTGAGCAATTCTCCACCGACCCGCTGTGTCGGAGAGTCCGGCAATACTATACCACTCTCTTGCTCCAGTGAGACCAGTTCGTCATACAAAAGATCATATTCCTTATCGCTGATCTGTGGCTGATCCATCGTATAGTATTGATAGTTATGTTGGTTCAGCTCAGTTACGAGTTGCTCCATCCGGTTCATTGGGTCCATACAGGGCCATCCCTCCGTTATATTAATCTTAACTCAAACTTTATGTGATTTTATGCCAAATATATATGTAGAACGAACGCCAGAGCATGGCTCCGCGTTCGCTCTTGAATCCATTTCGTAACTCACTAACCTCTTATAGACTTATTCTACTTTGGTAATTGGTGCAAAACCAGCAAGCAGACGCTTCACCCCTACGGGTGCCGGGAATGCAATCTGCAGCTCGGTATCATTACCGCTGCCTTTTACCGCAACAATTGTACCTGTTCCCCACTTGCCGTGCTGCACTTTATCCCCTGCTTTGAAACCTGATTCACTATTCGAAGCCGCAGGCTTGGAGGCAGATGATGGCGTAGCATATGTTGAATGAGATGTACTTGTAGTTACACGGGAAGTTGGTGTGGATGCACTAGCGGAAGAACCGCTCCGGCTTTGATGTTCAAACAGCTTAGCCGCATTACCACCACCAAAGTTACTTCCCCCGCTGGAGCCTAGTCCACGCCCACCATAAGATCCCCCTGTATTCGTGCCACGACGATAACGGTCACGTGCGATAGAGGTATCTTCTTTTAGCTCATCCGGAATTTCGTCTAAGAAGCGGGACGGCGGATTTGCCGTTGTACGCCCAAACAATGTCCGCATCTGAGCACATGACAGGAACAACTGCTCTTCCGCACGTGTAATACCTACATAAGCAAGGCGGCGTTCTTCCTCCAACTCTTCATTATCCATGAAAGCTCGGCTATGCGGGAAGACACCTTCTTCCATACCCACGATAAAGACAACCGGGAACTCTAAACCTTTGGCACTGTGCATCGTCATCAGGGTCACCGCATCGCTCTGTTCCTCTTCGTCATCGTTCATGCTGTCAATGTCCGCAATTAAGGCGAGATCGGTAAGGAATGATACGAGCGTTTTGTCTTCATTATTTTTCTCAAACTCCATCGTTACGGACAGGAACTCGTCAATATTCTCCAGTCGTGCACGTGATTCGAGTGTATTTTCATTTTGCATCTCAATACGATACTGACTCATCTCCAGAATTTTCTCCGTCAGTTCAGTTACCGACAGATACTCTACCATCTGGTGTAATGCAGCGATCATATCATAGAACTCCACTAGCGCATTGCGCGTCCGCCCTGCAAAACCAAGATCATCCACAACCTGAAGCACTCGGAAAATGGAAATTCCACGCTCACCGGCAGCAGCCGCAAGCTTCGCAACCGTTGTATCCCCAATGCTGCGCTTCGGCACATTAATGATCCGAGTGAGGCTGATATCATCGTCCGGGTTAGATAACAAACGCAGGTAAGCCAAAATGTCCTTGATCTCTTTACGATCATAGAACTTGATGCCGCCCACGATCTGATACGGAATATCTGACTTGATCAGAATTTCCTCTATAACCCGGGACTGGGCATTCGTACGATACAGAATGGCATGGTTCTGATAGGATTTGCCGTTCTTCACATTTTTACTAATCTCGGAGGTTACGAAATAACCTTCATCATGCTCGGAATCAGCACGGTAAACCTTAATCTTCGAACCGCCTTCTTTGTCCGTCCACAGCTTCTTGGGTTTGCGTCCAGTGTTGAGGCCGATCACTTCATTCGCTGCATTCAGGATGTTAGAGGTTGAGCGATAGTTCTGCTCCAACAAAATCGTATTTGCTTCAGGGTAATCTTTCTCGAAGTTCAGGATATTGCTGATATCCGCTCCACGCCAGCGATAGATCGACTGGTCACTATCCCCTACAACGCAGATGCGGTGATGACTGTCAGCAAGCATGCGGCAGAGCATGTATTGTGCACGGTTCGTATCCTGATACTCGTCCACGTGAATGTACTGGAATTTCTTCTGATAAAAGTCGAGAACTTCCGGCACTTCCTTAAAGAGTTGAATGGTCGCCATAATGAGATCGTCGAAGTCGAGCGAGTTATTGGCTCTTAACCGCTTTTGGTACATCGTATATACCTTCGCCACAATCCCCTCAAAATAGTCGCCTGCCTGCTTCTCATATTGCTCAGGACTGATCAGTTCATTCTTAGCTGTGCTCATCATCGCCTGAACCGCTTTGGGTTCGAACTTCTTCGTATCGATATTCTGATCCTTCATGCAGCTACGAATAACAGATAATTGATCGGATGAGTCCAAAATACTGAAGTTAGGTGTAAAACCGATTCGTTCAATGTCACGGCGCAAAATGCGAACACACATAGAGTGAAATGTGGATACCCAGATGTCGCGGCCTTGAGAGCCACCTACGAGTTGGGATACCCGATCCTGCATCTCCCGGGCTGCTTTGTTCGTAAAGGTAATTGCCAAAATACCCCAAGGGGGTGCTTTTCGTGTTGCGATAAGGTAGGCAATCCGGTGCGTAAGCACTCGAGTCTTACCACTTCCCGCTCCAGCCATAATCAGCAACGGGCCATCCGTCGCCTCGACGGCTTGTCTCTGTGGAGTGTTAAGCCGTGCAACGGCATCATGTATATTAATAGGTTGCATGCATGCATGCTCCTTCCATTAGTTGATCATATAAGAAAGCCAGGGGTTACACTTTCCACTCCGAGTGCAGTAGCATCTTTCGATCGTCGTTATCCCCAGATTTTTTGATTCCCTTCTTGAAAGGGAAAATCCGGAGATAAATACGAGCACTTCGTTCTCTAGATCGCTTCTGCACTCTCTGTTCGGGTGTAAACATCGTATCCTTATATTTTGGTATTAGGCAAAAATAACGAGAAAACTGTAGTAACTTTTCAGTTTAAAAGAGGGACACTTCGTTTCTCACATCGCTCCTAAAATCTGCATTTCTGTCAGAAACATAAATCGCAAATACAATTATTTACAGAGGTGAACCCCTGAATGCGATAATACTAAGTTATAAGGGCAAAGTTCTATTTTAACAGATTCAAAGGGGGATGTGGGGGATTGGTAAACTAAACCACTTAAACCGATTGTTTCACAGCCTGTACAGTTTCCAGCGCCTTCTGTAGATCACTATAAATGATGTTTCCTACAACGACCGTATCGGCAACTTGAGCTGCTTGTTCCGCTCTATCGCAACTATCAATTCCACCGCCATAGATAAGATGCGCCTGATCCAGTTGCCTGTGTATGTCGCCGACAAGTTCCATGTCGCCAAATGTACCGCTGTACTCCATGTAAATGATAGGCAGGTGAAGCAATCGCTCTGCAGCCTGGGCATAGGCAACGGCAGCCTCTGTCGTTAACTCAGTATCCGCTCCGGTCATTCGTGCCACGGTGGAGTTCGCATGAAGCACAATGTACCCTTCAGCAATGAGCAGATCCCAAGGAATTAGATAACCATAACGCTCTATCGCCTGCTGGTGCTGTCCAATCATCCATTTACTATCCGTCGCATTAAGTACAATGGGAATGAGATACCCGTCAAATCCAGGGACGACTGCCTCCAGATCGGACACTTCAAGCACACACGGCAGCTCATAACGACGAATACGAGACATGAGGTCTACGGTGTTGTCATACGTTATCCCTGAAGACCCCCCCACGATGATCGCATCCGTTCCAGACATACATACCTTGTCCAATGCTTCATCTGATATTTCTCGATCCTGATCGAGCTTAAATACATGTCTCCACTGCTTAATCATGTCTATCAACGAACATTCCTCCAGAGGTTCTTCTCTATCCTATTGAAGCTTATAAACTCAGTCTAAGTCAGCAGGGAGTGAGTGTCAATGTTCGCATAAAAAGGGGAACAAAAAATTACAGACTCTCCCCGCATATTCAGGAGTAACCTGTAATTTTTAATAAGAAAATCGATCAACCATCAATTAGGGTCTCCAGGCAAATCTCGTGTTCATCTGCTCCATTTCTTGTTCGGTCAAGATATCGGAGTAGACGCCGTACACGCCCCATTTCTCATAGCTCGCGACTTGATCTGTATCATTGATGGTGTGTACATAGGTAACCGCTCCAGCCTTGTTCAGCTTGGCGACGAAGTTTTGATTCACCTTATATTCAGGCATCGTTACTGCATCAATATCATTCTTTTGCACAAAATCGACAACCTGAGCCTCTGTATCCTGGGTAGCATATAACGTATAGATAATGGAAGGAAATGCATAGACCTCTTTAACCGTTTGCAACATCGGTTCGTTATAGATCTGGACTACGATGCGATCAAGCACTTCCGAATCATATTTCTTACCAGCATCAACTAAGGATTGTAGAACCTGCTTAATATCTTTGTCCTTCTGCTCCTTGGTGTCTGTCACAATGTACATGTCTGGGTAATGAGCGAGTACGTCCACGATACCTTCTGCATCCATCGGTTGATACATGCCCAGAATTGGCGTATTCATAAATTCATCATATGTTAATCGCTCTGCCTGCTTCTCTTCCGGAAGCTCTTCATCCTGTCCTAGCATTTTGCTCATATTCGCTGTCCATTCATGTCTAGCTACTGTTTTGCGATCAGATGTCAGCATAAAATCAATCTCAAACACACGTGTGCCTTTCTCGTAATTGGCGATCATCGCCTCGTAAGCATTGGTGTAAGGTTGATCCCGGATACTTCCCATGGCATGGGCGATTAAACGATATGCTGTAAAGCCTTCCCGTTGCTCCTCGCTCTGACTATCATAGGCAAAAAAGAGCATACCTACGGTAACAAGAAGTAATGTAAGAACTGCAGCGATGCGTTTCATAGGGCATTCACTTCCTTAAGTGAGTGATAGTATAGATGATTGAGCAGATTGATTACCTCGATTAGGATTGTGTGCATCACGCGGATGCACAATTGCTTTTTGATAACTAACTACCCTGATATGAGAGGTATCAAACAAAAAAGCCGCCCGTAGGCGACTGTTAAATGAAGGAATGCAGTTGTGAATGTTAATAGGCGTTCTTGAGACCATTACGGATCGTTTTCCATATGATTTTGATATCAAATAATAAAGACCAATTCTCAATATAAAAGATGTCCTGTTCAATTCGATCCTTGATGGAGGTATCTCCTCTTAATCCTTTGCACTGTGCTAATCCTGTTATTCCCGGGCGAACGTGATGTTTAATCATGTATTTAGGGATTTCATCCTTGAATTGATTAACATAATAAGGTCGTTCTGGCCTTGGGCCAACTACACTCATATGACCTAGTAATACGTTGAAAAATTGAGGTAATTCATCCAGGCTGGTGCGTCTTATAAATGTTCCAAATACCGTTCGGCGCGGATCATCTTTAGTTGACCACCCCGTGTCCACCACGTCCTCAGGAACCACTTTCATTGAACGAAATTTATACATCATAAAGTTGCGACGGTTGAGCCCCACACGCTCTTGCTTGAAAATTATGGGACCAGAAGAAGTCATTCTCACCCCTATTGCAACTGCCAGCATCACTGGAGACGTTAACAAGATGGCGAAAAGGGAGAACAAAATGTCGAAGGCACGCTTCATTAAGCGGTTAACAGCGATGTCCAATGGAATGTCTCTAACGTTAATCATGGGCATTCCAGCAAAATTGTCAAAGTATGGACGAGCCGGAAGATAATCAAAAAAGTCTGGTATGATAAGTGTTCGCACACCCGCCTTTTCGCACACATTGATGATATGTGAATATCTGTCGTGTGCATCCAAAGGCAAAGCCAAGATAACTTCATCAACAAGATGAGTGGATAAGAACTCCTCTAGTTGATCGACTCTTCCTATGATAGGTTTATATCTTCCTTCTTCGGTTCGATCCCAGCGGCGATAATCATCTAGAAAACCCGTAACTTCATATCCAAGCTCGGGATAGTTGCGAAGGTTGTCATAGAACCTTTGACCGAGTGAACCTGCACCGAGAATAAGAACAAATTGCCGGTTAAAGCCTTTTTTACGCAATCTCTTCAGCTGTACCTTTACAACATATCGATAAAACAGTGTAAACAATACATTTCCAATCATATAC
The DNA here is from genome assembly GCF_001426865.1 of Paenibacillus sp. Root52. GTDB lineage: Bacteria > Bacillota > Bacilli > Paenibacillales > Paenibacillaceae > Paenibacillus. The sequence goes on from NZ_LMFO01000004.1 coordinate 10,285, forward strand.
ATAGCAAGATAAGCACGGGAAATGTTGATCTCCTTAAAGAAAAACATTAGGCTCATTAGCATGAAAAAAGCTATACCATGAGATTGAACAAGTCTCCATACTTCGTCTGCAAAGCGCTTTTTTCGCTTGGGTGTGTATAAAGAAGATAGTACACCCACACATATCGCAAGCACTCCGTAAGCAAGACTCCAGATCATATATTTTTCGATAGGTAGCGAATTTTGATTCGTTAATAAATCACTTTCAAACTTCACCCACCATGCTAACAAAAACGAACACTGGATCACACCAAAGTCAGCTGCAATATACATTTGAGTTAAAAACCGTTGATTGCGCCGAATCATACGTTCACCTCAGTTGATGCTTCTTTCTCCGCTCTGACACGGGGTACAGAGTTCCCTTTCCGATTGGAAGGAGATAGCTTACTGCTCAGCAAAGATAGTGTGAATTTGAGCGAAATCCCTAACCAGACACTGGCATTCATATATACACTGTACTTCCTTGCATAGTGCTTGCGGTGAAATACCCACATCGCTCTATGAAACTCATACGTAATTTTCAAAGGTTTACGACGTGCACTTCCACCCTTATAGTGCACAATATATGTACGCGGATAATAATAAATGCCCCATCCTGCCTCTTTGATCCGATAACACCAGTCAATATCTTCACCATACATGAAGAAGGTTTCGTCCAAGCCACCCACTTGTTCAATGGTCTCACGTCTTACAAGCATGAACGCACCAACAAGACAGTCTACAGGATACTCATCATCTGGGCTTAGATGTCCCAGTTGATATTGATTGTACTTCGGTCGATCAGGAAACAGACGAGAAATACCAAATGCATAATAAAATGATGCAGACGGTGTAGGGAACCCTCTCTTACAAGCTTTATCTAGTGAACCATCAGGAAGAATAACTTTGCAACCAGACGCCCCCATCTCGGGATGACGATCCATGAAACCAACCATAATCTCCAGCGTATTTGTCTGCACGACCGTGTCGGAATTAAGCAGTAATATATAACGCCCCTCGGCAATGTCCATTCCTTGATTATTGGCAACAGCAAAACCTGTATTGTCCCTATTCGCTATTAACTTTACTGCTGGATATCCTCTTCGAATCGCTTCCACGGATCCATCATGCGATGCATTATCAACGACAATGATTTCGTATTGAAAGGAAGTAAGGGATTCATATACGGATGCCAAACAATCTAGCGTTAGTTCGCGTGTATTGTAGTTAACGATGATAATGCTAACATCAAAATCATATTTTCTATTTTTTTTTAATTCTCCTCTTAATAGAGGGTCTACTATTTCAACCATTTTATAAAACTCCTGACTTTGTAATGCTGTGTTCAGCTATTAAAAGTATAGCATACTATGGAAGAAGAGAGGGAACCCAAGACCGGAGATAACTTATACCTTCTTCAAGACATATATGAGTTTAAGAACAGCGTTATCGAGAGTAGATTGGCGGTAAAAAGGCATCTTGATCGCGTATATTATACGATTGATCCATGAAGCGTTTAATTGATATAAGAACTGCTGTAAGTCCTTTTGTTGCTGAGCAGATAACTGATCTTTATAAAGATGCATAAACAATTGTGCTTGTTTACTTAGTATAAAGTGATTATTACCTTTCATGAAGCGAACCCATCTGTTCTTCCATTTCATGATCCAGCTCTCATTGCTACCTCCCAGTACGTTCCCCTGATGCTGGCGATACAAAATAGTCGGTTCTTCATCAAATATTACTTCTCCAAATGCACTAACAAAAAGATATATCCACCAATCGTGCATGATAACCTTAGTTAGATCAGCTGGAATGTTTCCCCTAACCCTCTCAAATGTAATTTGGTTCAAAATCATCGTACACCCAACGCAACGATTTTCAACCACAGCATTATACATACTTAATGGTTTAGATGGGAGGGTTGGCCACACATTTAGATTATTCAAGTCCTGGTCTACCATTTGTGTAGAGGAACAATACATCAATGGTATGTTCGATTGTCTCAATTTCAGCTTTTTTGCTGCCCGAATGAGTTTGTCCGGCTTCCACACATCGTCCTGATCACAAAATGCATAAAAATCGTATACAGGCTTCGTTTGACGCATCAGCTCAAAAAAACTTCCGATTACGCCCAGGTTCTTTCCTACATTAACTTGGATCTGATCAGGATATACGTTGCCATACTCGATCAATTTTTGAACAGTTCCGTCAGAGGATCCGTCATCCCTAATATGAATCCGGAAATCTACATCATGTTGTGACAAAAGGCTTTCGATCTGTTCATCAATGTATGGTGCTCCGTTATATGTAGAAAGCATAATGCATACTGTAGGTTTATTCACGCGTCACCTCAATATCTGAATTTTCTTTATTATATACGAAAACTCCCGCCCATAAGTAATAGAGCGAGAGTTACATTGTGCTATTATGGCTGTTCATTCTTCGATAATAAGCGAATAAATTCACGCAGACCCTCTCGCCATGGCGGAAGATCAACCAGCTCATTCGTTCGAATCGATAGATGATCCATTACAGAATTACGCGGTCTCGGAGCTGGTCTAGGAAATTGTTCTGTTGTACAGGGCTCTAAATGTGCTTGAATGGAAAAATATTCACTCCCCCGAGCTTCCTCAAAGATAGCTTGGGTGAATTCATACCACGTACAAGTACCACTGTTGGAAGCATGGTATACTCCATATTTTTCTGTTTGCATCAATTGTATCAGGAAGTTTGCCAAATCTGCGGTATATGTGGGTGAACCTTTTTGATCATGTACTACCTGTAGCTTCGGCTTCTCTCGCGCCAACTTCAGCATCGTTTTGACAAAGTTATTCCCGTATATGCCGTAGACCCAAGAAGTACGTACAACAAACCATTTGGTTGACAAAGATTGTACTAGTAATTCTCCTGCTCGTTTGGACTTTCCATACACACTTTGTGGATTAGTGTCATCGTATTCCTGATAAGGGATTGCAGAATTGCCATCAAATACATAATCAGTACTGATATAGATGAGTTTGGCTCCAACTTTTTCTGCTGCAACAGCAACATTTCGTGTTCCCACAGCATTCACCTTATATGCACCATCGACATCCGTCTCTGCAGCATCTACGGCTGTATAAGCTGCACAATGTATGACCGCTTCAGGATGATAGGAGGAAATAACGTCATTACACTGTGCCTGATTGGTTATATCCATCTGATTCCGATCACAAGCAAGAACAGAATGCCCCTCCCTCTCCAAAAGAAGAACGACATCCCGACCCAGTTGTCCATTTGCTCCTGTAACCAAGATCTTCATTAATTCATGTCTCCCAATCGAGAGCCATATTGTTTGGCATAGTACTGTTGGTACACTCCAGATTGGATGCGGGTCCACCACTCCTGGTTATCGAGGTACCAATGGATAGTCTCCTTGATCCCGGTTTCAAACGTATGCTTTGATTTCCAGCCTAGTTCAGACATTGTTTTGGCCGGATCAATGCCATATCTGCGGTCATGCCCAGGCCGGTCTTGCACGTATTTGATTAAGGAATCCGGCTTGCCGAGTTGCTCCAAAATGGTTTTCACGATGTGCACGTTAGTTCGTTCATTATTACCACCAATGTTATATACTTCTCCGTTACGTCCTTGATGAATGACCAGATCAATGGCACTGCAGTGGTCTTCAACATAGAGCCAGTCCCGGATGTTCAATCCATCTCCATATACAGGTAGAGTCTTATCAGCAAGGGCATGGGAGATCATAAGTGGGATTAGCTTCTCGGGGAATTGATAAGGACCATAGTTATTAGAACAACGTGTGATATTTACCGGAAGACCAAAAGTCTCATGGTAAGCCCGCACAAGCAAATCCCCACCTGCTTTGGATGCGGAATAAGGACTGTTTGGCTGCAACGGTGTCTCCTCTGTAAATAGACCTGTAGGACCAAGTGAACCGTATACTTCATCCGTTGATACTTGAACGAATTTAGTAATATGATGTTTTTTAGCCGCTTCAAGCAGTGCTAGAGTACCGTTAACATTCGTTCGAACAAACACATCTGGCTCCAAAATACTTCGATCCACGTGAGATTCTGCTGCAAAGTTAACAACAATGTCTACACCTTGACTAATTAAGCGATCCATCTCGGCAGCATCTGTAATGTCTGCTTTGACAAAGGTATGACGTGTGTTGTTTTCAAGTGATTTTAGATTTTCTAAATTACCGGCATACGTCAACGCATCCACATTAATAATCTCATAATCAGGATGCTGATCCAACATATACATCACAAAATTACTTCCAATAAAGCCGGCTCCGCCGGTAACGAGCAGTTTCATAATGTCGAAACCTCCTAATCACTCACTCCGAAATTGAAATTGATCTCTGCATCCTGAAGTAAAGGATGCCTTTGATCCTTATCTGACAAAATTGGACTAGATGTAGGCCAATAAATTCCAAGAGCCGGGTCACTCCATAATATGCCGCGATCCTGCTCCGGGGAATAGTATTCGTCCACTTTGTACAAGACTTGGGTGTTTGGTACCAGAGTGCAGAAGCCATGCGCAAATCCTTTGGGAACTAGTAACTGACGGTGATTATGCTCACTCAGGATGAAACCTTCCCATTGTCCAAAGGTGGGCGATCCATGTCGAATGTCTATAATAACATCATAGATTGCACCTGAGATAACCCGAATTAACTTGGTTTGCGCTTTGGGATTAAGTTGGTAGTGCAGTCCACGCAACACACCTGCCTGAGCAGATAGGGATTGGTTATCCTGAATAAACTGATATTTAATCCCTTGTTGATTCATGAGCTGTTCATTGTAACTTTCCATAAAAAAACCCCGGTGATCACCATGAACCACCGGTTCAATCAAACATGCGCCTGTCAGCTTGGAAGGAGTGATTTTCATTTATCCCGCCATCCCTTCTCTTCTATAACTTTAACTTCCCGAACTCATCTCCGAATACAATATCCCTCGCTAATTCATTAGCTCTTGCCAAAGATGCATGGGTTCCTGCATCAGTCCACCAACCCGTAAGTATATCGTAAGTAAGATTCCCTTGTTCAATATATGCATTGTTCACGTCTGTGATTTCCAACTCACCTCTTGCAGAAGGCTTTAAAGTCTTGATGATCTTGAAGACTTCGCTATCAAACATATATATGCCTGTTACTGCATATTTGCTTTTGGGCTCCTGCGGTTTTTCTTCAATGGATACGATTCGATTGCCATCCAATTCGGGTACCCCGAAGCGGTGAGGATCAGTGACTTCTTGAATCAGAATTTTAGCTCCACTTTGTTGTTTCTCAAAATTTTGCACATAAGGAGTTATATCGTCTACGAAGACGTTGTCACCCAGTATTACAATCATTTGATCATTGCCTGCGAATTGTTCTGCCAACCCAAGTGCTTGGGCGATTCCTCCTGCTTCATCTTGAACTCGATATGTGAAAGAAACACCTATATCGCTTCCGCTACCCAGGAGATTAACGACGTCCCCCATATGATCTTTACCGGTAATTAGCATGATGTCAGTTAGGCCAGCTTGTTTTAGTTTAAATGCGGAATGAAAGATCATTGGATACTTCCCTACAGGAAGCAAGTGCTTATTAGTTACCTTAGTTAAAGGAAAAAGGCGGGATCCTGTCCCGCCAGCAAGAATTATAGCTTTCATCGTTGAACTCCTTCCAGAATCCCAGTAATTTGACTACATCTTTCTTTCCAGGTGTTGCTTTCTAAGAAATGCCTTGCTTCCTTATGTGAGTGCAACTTTATCTTGTCACTTCTTACTTTTTTTATAAAATCAATAAATTCTGACTCTTCAGAGTAAAGATAAACAAAAGGCTTAAACTTTTGCATCTCCTGGTAATCGATGGTCAGTATCGGTTTATTAAAATGAATATATTCATATATTTTAACCGGATCCACAGCTCGAACAAGTTCGTTTAACACAAAAGGCATAACCAAAGCATCTGCTGTTTGAGCATAGCTCGACAATTGATCATGCCTCACAGTTCCCGCGCATTGAATACGTGGATGTGACGGAACTTTAGTTTCTGCTGGACCCACCAGTGTAAACATACAATCAGGAATTTTTTCGAGCACAAGCAGCATCATATCAAAATCCATCCATTCTCCAATCGTACCGATGTACATCAGATTCAACAACTCTGGGGAAGGGTTAGTTTTGATAGATTGAATATCGGAAATTTGTCCATTCAATACAGATCTGCTGATTCCGTTATTAACAACCACCGGTTCGTTGCCCATATATTCATGATAAGAACTTATCATTCTTTTCTTTAAATATTCTGACGAAGTGATGATTTGGTTAGCCCTTTTCACTAGACGTATCTCTAAATTTCTCAGCCTGCTTAGGTTACGATTTTCTGAATAAAATCCTAGAAAATCATCCATACAATCATAGATCACGACCTGGTCCTTTAACTGATCTAAAGGTATAAAATCCAAAAGGAGGGGGGATGTGATCCATATATAATCATACTGCTTTAGAGATTGGTTTACTAATCGATTCATTAACCCTTCCATTTTTCTCAACACATTAAACCTTCCGGACATCGGCAGTTTCTTGAGCGTATGCATGGTTGACATAGAGTACACATTCCGGGAATTAAGGTTCGTTGTCTTGTTACCATACAATTTATTAATATAGAACAAGTCAACTGAATAATACCTCGTTAATTCCTCGTACAAAAAGTGGGGGCGCTGCTTAATCCAATCCCAGTCTACGTGCATTAAAAAAGCTATTTTGGACTCGGCTGACAAGCGATCACCCCTCACTTTGTTTCGAATGTCTCATAATTTTTATAGTATACTTTCATATAATAGTCATCAGTATAATGCACACGACTTAATCCCCTAGTATGTTCCTTACTACCTATAAAAGATCCCCTTCTTTATTTAACATATATTTCAAGAAGTTCTTTTAAAATCATTCAATATCATATTTAGTTGAAATTTAGAATCTAGCTCTATACCAGTATTAGCTATTGTTAGTGACTCAACCGAGCATAATACTAAATGTTGATTTCTTCCTTTGCTATTCTAAATCTCTCGTAATACAACTCCCGAATATCACAAATTCATACATAAGTGGTCTCCTTTAAGAATTATAAGAAGCCTTCAAGGGACTTCTATCTCTTCAAAATTATTAAAATCAATTTCACCAAAATAAATATCATTTATTCTATAAATACATGTGTACTTTCCTGGTTCAGTAAAATTGTAGGTCAACTCGTTACTATTATTTCCAACAAAATCATAACTTGCCCCATCCTTGTATATATACCATTTCGATGTCAGTCTATGATTACCTAATAAATTCACTTTAAAATTATACTGTCTGTCACCTATCTTTTTTACTTGTGAGCCTTTAACCGCAGGTTCTTGTTCCATCTTTGGAACCTCATTATAAACAAAATCCTTACCATTAAATTCTACAAACCCTGTTAACTTTTTTGAAGTTTCCTTAGCTGAATTCCGCAAATAACTAATCACCGCATAGTTTTTACCCTTTTCCAAATCGAAAACAGCATTACTATCAAAAGAATATGGTGTAGAACTATGCTTTCTTCCCGTTTCTTTGTCAAGCAAATAAAAGGAATATGATAATTTCTGTAGAGTAGAAGTCGTCACGTTGTTTGTTAGTTCTAACTTTGTTGCATCAATTGAAGCGAAGATGTGAGTGTTTGGAATCCTCTCTCGTTCAGACGTGTCTATCTGAACCTCATTGAAAGTAACTGTATCCCCCTCAAGAATGGGTTTATCCAAAATGATATCTTTTAATTCGTTTGACTCTAGTATTCTCAGAGAAGTGATAAATTTTGAATTCGATCCTTTCTTATTAAATAAGACAGAACTTGTCGGAATACTCTTGTTAAAACCACTTGAAGTAAAACTCAAAAAAGCCTTATCACTTCCTCCCGTAAACTTTTGAACTGAATCTACAGGAATTAATTGCTGCAATAATACATGATAATTAGTACCTTTGATTTTAAGGATCATGTGATCCTCAGAAAGTTCTTCAACTTCTACATCATTTGACAGATGAAATATTTGAGAGTATTTATGTGTCTGATTAGAAAGAATATCATCCACTATAAGATAATTATCTCCATCAATATAATTGACCGACCTATCAATATTGACTCCGGAGAATATATTATTAAAGCCTTTAACTGCCATATACCCACTATTTTTCTTATAAGAGTAAAGCCCTACTTTATTTGAATTAAACATACTTACAGAATAAGATTGATCATCAACCATTACTGTATTGTGTGCCATACTACTATTCATGTAGTCATGCAATTTTGTACCGACCATATAGTTATACATACCAGGATCTATAAAAATATCATGACCTTTAGAATAAAGTAAAATAGAAAGATCGTCAGCGTGCTTATGAGTACTTGACAAAAATCCTGATTTAAAGAGGAGCCACGTGGCTTGATCGAAGTTAGTAGCGTCCCAATGCTCTCGAAATATTGCAGTACCATCTTTTAAGTAAACTTTCACCTTTTCTTTTGGAACACTACCCTCTAGTCCTTTTGTTTGTATATACTTTAGATTCGCATCACCAAAATCATTCTGAATTGAAGATGGTTTCCCTAATGAACCAATTGTATCCCCTATAAATGGTACTGATAGATTAGGTTTATGAACATAAACTAAATAGTCCACTGCTCCTTTATAATAATTAAGAGCAGTAACTGCATACTTATCATTAAACTGGGTTAAAAAATCTCCGACCCCTTTTATATAAGAAATTATTCCAATGTGATATCCAAGTGAATTTTCAATATGAATTTGTCCATTTGGAAAAGCATATTTAAGTTGCTCATCTAATCTGTTGATACCTTTCTGTATATATTGTGTATTATTCATATAATAACCTGACTTTATTAAGGCCCCATCCTCAAAAATACCATGGTTGTGCTTATGAGTATAATTATCATCATTGTAGAGCCATTTGGCGTTATCATTTATTAATTTTGAAATTTGTGAATTAGTGGTGCCATCACCAACAGATTCTTTAATTATGGAGTAAAAGATTAAATTTTCTGTTCGCTCAGCGACAGAGTGATCATACCACGTATACCTATTAATTTTATTTGAACCTTCAGCATAAGCGGCCCAGGATTCCACAAATTTATCAGCAGCATCCAAATATTTCATATCGTTAGTCTGAATAAAAGCCTGGCACAAATAATATACTGGACTAAGGGTGTGCAAATACAAAGAAAAAGTATTAGGAGATGCTGTTACACTCATATTCCAGTCAATATTTTCGATATCATATAATATATCATCTGTAATTTTTTCTTCCACTATAAGTCGATTATTGAGCAATTTATCTGCGTTTTCTTTAAAAATCCCATCTAACTTTTCGTCACTATATCCATCCTTCAAATAGAATGGTTTATATATTTCTATCTGCTCTTCTAGTGTTATTTCTGACTGATTTTGTTTCTTTCCAGGATAAATGACCATTAAGATCACAACAAAAGTGACTAATAACGATAGTAAAATTATTGATGTTTTTCTTCTACCAGTGAGCATTATCTACCTTTCTCCTTTACGGTAGCATTACACTTATTTATTAAATCAACTTCTTTTGAGATAGTTGCATCGAACCCACTCTGAAAGGTCACACGCTCCGCTGCCTTACGTGATAAATGTTGAAACTTTATTGGATCATTATACAGTTCGATAATACCTTTAGCCAGCCCCTCATAATCTTCCCCATCCACTAAAATGCCGCAAGTTTCATCTACAAATTCAGGTATAGCTGTAACATTATTTGTTAAGGGGACAAGTCCAGAAGACATTGCTTCGTCTCTAGATACTCCTTGTGAATCCATACGGGTAGGCACTATAAATACTCCGTATTGTTTGTGTAGTAGAGCGATTTCCTCCTGCGTGAGAAATTTCTCTTCTAACGTAACATTTTTATATTTCTTTATAGGCTTTAAAGTTGAATGGAAAAGCTCGCCCTTACCTATAATAGTAAACTCAAGTTGTTTGAATATTGGATTCTTTGATAAAGATTGAATTGCTTTCACGGTAAGATCATTAGCATATTTATTACTTGCAAAAGGTCTGATTGATAGAATTTTTTTTCTAAGTTCAGTATCTTTTTCCTCAAAGTTAAATAAATTTGTGTTTATATAGTTATGAATAATCGTGTATTTGTCCACAGGCAAATTAACCTTGTGATCTTCAAATACTTCATTGGCAAAATATTCTGATACAAATATAAAATGAATGTTATAGTCTTCATGGAGAGCTGAAGCAAACACTTGCTCCCAGAGTCTCAGCCTTTTTTCCGACTCTTTCTTAGCTACCTCCAATTGTTGCGTTGTAGTATAGTTATATTCCCTGCGCCACCAAGGTTGAATCTCAGAACCATGCACCCAAATTATGATTCGCTTATTAGATAACTGATTCTTTACACTGTTCCAAATTGTTTCATTCAGGAAATGGATTAACAAAGTATCATGTTCACCATTCATAACCACATTGTTAAATTCCTCAAAATACCCACTTGTTACATCGATTCCGCAAAACTCACTATACTCTCTCGGGAGACGGTCATTAAACTTAAACATATCAATTACTTCGCCAACATTTTTGTATTCTGACATTCTGCTATGAATGAAACCATATCTATATAAATCCTTATAATCCGGATAATTATCAGCAATAAGAAGGGCATTCGACTTGTTCAGAAAACATCCGTTATCTAAATCAATCTTTCCAACTAAGATACTTTTAATTTTACAAATACCTTCGCCCGCGAATCTGATCCCCAACTTGATATATTTTGCTTCCCGACCGATTTTAATTTGATTTTTCCGAGAGCTTGGCTTAACATAACTTTCTATTTTCTTCTCATTACGATCAAGAGTTGTAACAACGATGTCCACGCTAAATTTAGAAATGTAGTCCACATCTAAATAAACGTCAAGATCAGGCTCAAGTCCTAAGTTATCGACGCTGTATAGTTTATTTAAATACACATAGTCATGTCCGTCTCGTAATTTGGACTCTACAAGAAGACCGTCAGTTTGGTTTTTATAACTTAGGTTATTTGATTTCCCAATCATTTCATACAACTCTTTAGGAGCGACATGAATCGAATCAGACGATTGAATACCCGGCTTAATTGCTTCGGCTTTGCGGTAAATATCGTCCATTTTGATTCCAAGGTCTACAAGATTGAGGTCGTCCACTAATGGGCAATCCTCTTCTACGTAATTTTCACAATAATTGTATTCATCTATGGAAAATACCTGACTGGGAGATATATTTTGGTCTTCAATGTCAGTAACATATTCAATAAGATTATCAACCGAACAATCCGCCAATCTGATCGCAGACCTGCGCAATTGATAAGAAGTTACTGTGTTATATACCCTGCCCCCCGATACTCTTGTAACTTGTCCAGCATTTGTGAAATAAACATTTTTCGTATAAACAGGGAAGTCGGCGTATTTAGTAGCAAACACGAAGTCAGTAATATAATGTTTTCCATAATAATCATTGGAGGAAAAAAACACTGCAACGTCAAAATCCGTTTGAATGTGTCTTGCAACCTCTTCTGTCCATTCATCTACAATTTTAACGTTATCATTTTCTATTTTAAGATCAATAGCGTCAGAAATGATGAACAATCGAGTAGTTTTGTAATCTTGTCTTTGATATTGACGATATATATGCTCTAATTCATCTTTGGAGTTTACACATGCCAAAATAGCAACATCAACTGACGCCGTTTGCATTTTATTTGTATACACCGTGTCTACAATATAACTTAAGCGATGGGTATACGTGTGTTCAGTCAATACTTTTCTCAAGCCAAGTAATCTATATTTGTTATAATATTCTTCATCTGAAAATTTGCTTATCTGATCGCTCAACTGCTTCCCATCATCCGTACAAATGACCAAATCACCAAGCAAATTTCTTACGGCTCTGGAATAGTTGCTGACTGTCACTGTGTTCGAAGCAAGAAGTTCAAAAACTCGTCGTGCGCACATGCTTTGGGACTGCTTTACCGAATTCATGTTGATGTTAAAACGATATCCTTTATAAGCCTTATCGATCTCCTCTGGCTTCAAATTCCCTACAATATACTTCTTGTAACTGCTCGGGAATGCATAGTTCGGATCATTCTTATAGTAATTTCTATCGTAAATATCCAATCCTTTGCTTGCCGTAACGGACTCAATGAACGTTTCCAAGTCACGATTACGGTCAGGGTAACGTTTATAATAAGCACCAGCGAAACAAAACTTATCTGCTCTTTCATACAGTTCAATAGGATTATGATTCTTTAACTGTGCAGCAAACGGCATTAAATAAACACGGTCATGCTTCAACAGTGTTTTATATTTCTTAATACAGTCTATATCTGTAGTAAAAACAAAATCGGCGTATTTTGCTGTTGCAAGGAACGTTTCGAAATGAATCGGATCTTCTTTGTTCCAAAAAACAACGGGAATATTATTCTTTTTACAGTAACTAAGGACTTCAATCAATTCATTACTCAAATGAGGAACTTTGGTTTTCCATAGTTCTCCTATTCCAAGCCAGGCTGACTCCAAAAAGAACAAATCCGGCTGTAGCATCTGCATCTGTGTCAGCCAGTCTTGAGGCGTAATCTGCAACAATTCGCATTCCGGAGCAAATGAATTATAGGTGAATTCATCCATAATACACGCTATTTTCATATTTGAAAGTTGATCAAATGTTCTTTCAAATCTCAAATTTCCATGGGGATCTTCAGGCATCACAGAATCCGGAGATACATTCATCTCCGTTAAGATTTCAGCCCTTTTAACTCTAATTTCATGCAACTTTTCTTCTATATAGCGTAAGCCCATATTGATCTCCTTAGACTAGTTTTAAAAATTCTCAGGAATTCTTTTTTTAAACTTCCAATATTTCAACGTAAGACGCCCGAGTTTTGCATTACTAAGCAAGTTATATTTCTTGGTAACATTTGCATATTTGGCTTCCAACTGATTGTAGTCGAAGATGGACTCCTTGTATTTCTTCAAGGTTTGTTCTTCACTTTCCAGTCTGCTTAACAATTCTTTATTCTTCACTTCAATAGTCTTCTCTAACTCTTCAACTTCCTTCTTGTGAGACCAGAAGCCTTGGTGTGATTCATTCCTCACATTAGAGTCCATTGATTTGATGGGTTCATTTTGTTGTTTTAATTTCTTGTTTTCGGTTTCCAATCGAGCAATTGTAGCCAGCAATTTCTCATTTTCCTTTTGAATGCTAGTCAATTTTTCTCTACTCTCATAGGCTTTGTCCTTCATTTGATCGATCAATTTAACCTTTCCATTCAGTTCATCAACAGTTGATCTTTCAATTGTATAGAAGGCTTCCTCTAGCCTATTAATTGACTCCCGTGTGATCAGTGCAGAACAGCCTGAGGGATCAGCTACATTACGACCGACAACACCAATCCACTTACCCAAAAACTTTATTTCTCTCACTTCGAAATAGGGCTCTAACTCTTCAAGTAAATTCAACATATAATAGGTCTTCTTGTGATCAAAATAGTCATTGATGCCAAATGGAACAGTAATAACAATAGTTCCGTTATCCGTCAAAAAACTTTTCACCTTATTAAGAAGTGATGATGAAGAAGTAAAGTGTTCCATGACTTCGGTAAGAATAACTGTGTCAAATTTCTGGTTACTCTCGTAGTCGAACACGCTACTAGCAAAATATTTTACGTTACGCTTGACAGAATCACTTTGATTTTGCAGAGCTTCATTGGCATATACAATAACGCTTTCTTCGATATCGATACCGACCGCTTTCTTTCCTTCTCTGGCTAGAATAAGTTCTGCAATCCCCTGAGAACATCCGATATCGAGTACCGTTTCTCCTTCTACCTTAGAGCAAATCCAATGGATGCGATCTCTAGTCTTGCGGGAAAACTGATCTCCCATTCCACCATAATATGCTTCGGCAACTTTATCTAAAGGCTTCAATATATCCACTCCTCAAATTCGCAAGACTGGTTAATGGTTGTCCTAACACATGGTAAAGAAAACCAGCTTCCGTCCAAGCTTGATGATTTACTACCCGTCTGGTATCAAACACAAGAGGTCTTCGAACCAGCGATGTAATTTCCTTGGGATCAATCTGCTTAAACTCGTTATGGTCGGTCAGAATGAGTATGGCTTCAGCACCGTCAACCGCCTCCGTTAGCGTAGCCTTTTTCCCTTGAATATCCTCTTTGACGTGCGGATCATATATTTGTAAATCATAGTAGCTCTGTAATTGATGAACAATCTCAACTGCTGGGCTCTCTCTCATGTCATCAATGTTTCCTTTGAATGCCAAACCAAGTACAGCTACTTTCTTCGTATTCTCACCTTGAGGAGGCAACAATTGTATCATTTGATTTACTACAAAATTAGGCATTCCATCATTCGTCGTTCTCGATATATGAATCAAATTGGCAAGGGACGGAGCGGATTCATAAATGAACCAAGGGTCCACAGCGATACAGTGGCCTCCTACACCTGGACCTGGCTTATGGATATTAACTCTCGGGTGGCAGTTAGCCAGTTCTATGGCTTCCCAAACATTAAACCCCACATTTTCTGCAATTTTCGCCATTTCATTTGCAAAGGCAATATTCACATCACGATAAGTATTCTCCATTAATTTGACCATCTCAGCTGTCGTTGCATCAGTTATATGAATATTTCCATTAACAAATCTTTTGTACAACTCTGCCGTCCGCTCCGAAGATTCTTGGTTGATCCCCCCAACAATGCGATCATTTTGAACGAGCTCAAAAAGTAATTGCCCGGGAAGGACACGTTCGGGTGAATGTGAAACAAATAGTTCATTTCCAATATCAAACTTGGTTTTTTCCAAGATGGGTATCACTACATCTTCAATTGTTCGAGGTGGAACCGTCGATTCCAGAATAATTAAATCGCCCTTCTTAAGAAAAGGTATAATGGAATGCGTTGCATCAATTACATAATCGACATTTGCAGTTTTATCATTATTAATCGGGGTAGGAACAGCAATGATAAAAGCGTCTGCCTGATCCGGCACAACTCCGAAACTAAGTTGTTTGGCTTGGATTACCTCATCAAGCATTTCCTGAAGTCCCGGTTCTTCAATATGGATTTGACCATTCAAGAGTTTCGTAACAACATCGGGATTAATATCAACACCATGGACTTCAACGCCATGTTTAGCAAACATAATAGCTGTTGGCAATCCTATATAGCCAAGACCGATTACACATAATTTCAAAGTAACATCTCCTTAGTATTCTCCGAGAATTCATAGTGTCTATTTGAATAACAAGTTTTAGGTTTATTATTCTATATAATAGTGCATTATAGCACGAATAATGACATCTTTCTCCTCTATTTCCGGTATGATATTTCACTTCAATAACCTCACAGATTGTAGAAGCTTATTCAAGTATGTTAACATACTTGTGACGTATTGCCCTCAAGTATAAAAGGAGATTAGGAAATGAATACATATTTTTTGAATTTTTTCAAGTATAAAGACTTGTTATTTGAATTGGTTAGGAAAGATATTAAGCTTAAGTACAGAAACTCCTTTCTTGGTTTGATATGGAGCATCTTGAACCCGCTTATGTTCATGATTGTTTTAACAGTTATCTTCTCCCAACTATTCTCGACGACAATCGAACATTTCGCGGTCTACGTCCTAACCGGTCGCTTGATCTACGTATGTTTTTCAGAAACTACGAACTTTGCGATGCAGTCCATTTTTGCAAATGCTTCATTAATAAAGAAAGTTTATGTGCCGAAGTATTTCTTTCCACTTTCTAAAGTTTGTTCATCATTTGCAAATTCCTTATTATCCATGATTTCAATTATCCCCGTAATGCTTTTTAGTGATTTACACTTTACTTGGGTCAACATAATGATTGTTTTCCCATTGTTCTATCTATTTCTATTTAGCCTTGGAATAGGCCTGATCCTGTCAACAATTTATGTGTTCTTCCGGGATTTGCAGCATATATACTCTTTGGCACTCGTTATTGTTATGTATGCATCAGCAATTTTTTACCCAGTAGATATCATCCCAGACAAAATTATGCCGTTCATACAACTGAACCCGATTTTTCTGATCGTTGAAATGGTGAGAGAATCTCTTATCTATAATTCTACTTCAGCACTTAGTACACATCTTTTTTGTATAGGTTATGCAGGAGTATTGATTCTTATAGGATTATTCACTTTCTACAAAAAGCAGGATAAATTCATTTTTTACTTGTAGTGGGATTGGAGATGAAAGAATGAAAGATGTCGCAGTTAGAGTAGATCATGTCTCCATGAAATATAAACTGATGAGCGGGAAAGTTAATTCATTAAAACAGGTTTTCATCAATGCAATGACTCGTAAAATAACGTATGAAGAATTTTCTGCACTAGAAGATGTCAGTTTCGAGATTCAAAAAGGTGAGGTATTTGGTGTAGTTGGCTTGAATGGAGCTGGAAAAAGTACATTATTAAAAATTGTTGCAGGGATTATTAAACCAACATCGGGGGCGGTAGAAAGATTTGGTTCGTTGGTTCCCTTGATAGAGCTTGGCGGAGGGTTTAATGCAGAGCTTACCGGATTTGAAAACATATATTTAAACGGTATGCTTTTGGGGTATTCCAAGAAATTCATTAAGGAAAGAACAAATGAAATTATTGAATTTTCAGAACTAGAGAAATTTATTCATACACCGCTTAAAAACTATTCTTCTGGCATGAAAGCCAGATTAGGATTTGCCATTGCTACTCTTGTTAAGCCTGAAATTTTAATAGTAGACGAAGTACTCTCAGTTGGAGACTACAAATTTAAAGAAAAGTCCGAGGCTAAAATGAAATCTCTTATGTCCTCAGGAACTACTGTGTTATTTGTATCCCACTCTATAGAGCAGATGAAAAGCATGTGTAATCGAGTTCTATGGTTAGATCAAGGGAGAGTAAAGGAGATTGGCCCAGCAGTTGAAGTATGTGAGAAGTACCAATCACAATGAATACAATCCTACTTGAAATGATCTATAATCAGCTTCAACTTAATTGTACATGTTATCAATTTAAACTGAATGCTAATTACCCCTAAGATGATATGCTATGAGAAAAATATTCAACAATTTCTTTAATATTCACAAAGGAGACTCACACCTTGTCGAATCCAGTATACGGTATAACAAAGAAGACGTCGAGGACACAAACTTCAGCCTCACCACTTCTATGGACTCTGTCCATTGGACTTATTTTATTTTTACTCTGGTCCTCATTCCAAATTGCACTATTTAATGGTCAATCGCTTCAATTCGAAGGCCCCATTTATTGGGCTCTCGTGCTTACAACCCTCCTGTTCGCCATCTGGGTTGTAGCTTATTACAAAGTAATTACACTAGAATCCCAACGAGATTGGCTCAAATTATTCGTTATTTTGCTGCCACTGACGTACATACTGTCACTCATTAGCGCCGCATCGAGTTACTTGGCAGTTAACATGATTCTGATTCAATGTATCTATGCTATGTTATTTGTAATTACGATGCAATTGCTCCAGAACAAACAAATTAATCATATCATACAATCTTCCTTAATAGGACTTGCATATATTATTGTGGGATATGGTTTATTGAATTGGTTTGGTGCATTCAACTTCTCAGGGAAGCTCGTGGGTTGGTTCTCATCAGGAGTAAACAACGGGGTTTATAACCAAGCGATTTGGAACGATGCCAACGGCCCAAGACTTGCATCCGTATTTCAGTATCCAAATACATATGCAGCATTTTTGATGGCATTTCTATTCATTGGCATATTCAGTTTGATTCGTTCCAGAAAGGCATACATAAAGCTGCTTCACGGTTTTATGTTAGTCCCCATCTTGCTGTCTCTGTTGCTAACACTCTCCCGGACAGGGCTTGTGATGATGCCAATCGTATTTGTGATTACCCTGTTGTTGCTCAAACCAGCAAAACAGATCCTATGGTTCATCTATCTTGCCATATCAGGATTGGGTACAATTATTATCCTCAATCCGGTCAATAACGCTGGACTGGAACTACAACAACAGTTCACGACTGGGCTTGCAGTCAAAGGCTGGATCTACTTGATTGTCGCTTCCATCATTGTGGCACTCGTGATCTGGGCTCTTCAACTTTGGATCGCCCCTAAGTTGGAAACCAAGCTCCTATCCTGGAGTCAACGTAAAGGTGCTAGTCTCTGGATTCCTCTTGGATCAGTACTACTTGCCATTATTGCGGCTGTGCTTTTATTGGGTACCAGCGTTCGCAATATTTTGCCTGATAGCATTAGTACGCGTCTGGAAAATATCAACCTCCAGCAACACAGTGTTCTGGAACGGATCACCTTTTACAAAGATGCCGCCAAGGTAATTGCTGACTATCCTATGATTGGTGCAGGCGGTGGCGCCTGGTCTGCTTTATATGAAAAGTATCAGAACAATCCATATGTCAGTGCACAGGCACATAACTTTTTCATGCAATATATAGTAGAAGTTGGAATTTTGGGATTTGTCATTTTCATGGCATTCATTCTATATATTTTCTATCAATTCATTCGTAGCTATATACGAAAGGATGAAACCGAAAGAGAATCATATTTTCTATTTTTCATTTTGTCTATGACCATATTGGTACTTAGTCTTCTTGATTTCAATATGAGTTATGTTTTTATCGGCATGCTTGTGTTTATCGGGTTTGGAGGTATGGCAGCAGCAATCGAACCACAGCCTGTGCAACGTTTAAAATTAAGCCCAGCAGCTGCACGAGGTATTTACACTACCATTGCCGGGATATCGGTTGTCGTTCTATTGATTGTTTCAGTCCGTTTTTTGCAGGCCAATAATTACGCTAATGAAGCGAAGAAGGTTGCAGAAACTAGTCAATCGTTTGAAGAAATCCAGGCCGCTTTGGACAAAGATCTAGTTATTCGTAATACGCATCCAGATTCTCTATTGATGCTATCTTCACTATATCAGCAAGGTTTCCAGCAGACACAAGATGAACAATTCTATTCGGCTGGCGTAGCTCTTCTTCAAAAAGGGCTGCGAGCAGAACCATACAATAAATATATGGTTACACAATTGATCCAAATCTATAAAGTTAAAGGTGAAAATGATCAAGCCTATGCCCTACAAAAAGAATATGCAAACAACTATATCTGGGATATGGAGTGGTACGAGAATCTAATTGCTCTTTCATATGATCTAGGATATCAGACACTTGGACAAGGTGATCCCGCTAAGAAAGAATCCTACTTTACTTCTGGCTTAGCAGCATATCAGCATGTAGTAGATGGAGCAGAACATCTGAAGACTCTCCCTGAGGGGCAACTTCAAGGTAAGCCGTTCGAGTTGACTCCAACCATGATTCTCAATGCAGGAAAAATGAAGTACATGCTGAACGATTTTGGAGGAGCAGCAACCTTACTTCAAACTGGAATTGCGGAGGAACTTTCTGATGCTACTCAACGGGAAATTGCACGATGGTACCTTGCCGCGCTAGTTAAGGATGGTCATCAAGACCAAGCGGTGTATGATCAATTGATTGCTGTTGATCCTAATGAAGCAGAAGAAATAGAAAAACTATCTCAGCTGAACTTCTAGCAATAGAATGCTAAACTAAAACTAAGTTGATATGAAAGTAAAAAAGGTTTGCCCGGGATAAGGGCAAACCCTTTTTTTGCTTCAATTCAATTCTTTGAAAATTTTAATCTGACGATACGATCTTCTCCATGTATTTCATTAAATCCTCACGCAGGTCAGGACGTTGCATCGCATAATGAAGAGTTGTCTCGATGAAGCCCAGTTTCTCTCCTACATCGTGACGCAGACCATCAAAATGATAGGCGAGAATCTGACGTTGATGATTCAGTAGAGATAGGGCATCGGTAAGCTGAATTTCTCCACCCACCCCCACAGACTGACGACCCAGAATTTCGAAAATATCTGGCGTTAAAATATAACGACCCATAATAGCCAGGTTGGAAGGGGCATCTTCCTGCTTCGGCTTCTCGATTAAACGACGTGCACGAAATACTCGATCTTCGGAGTGAGGGATGGCTTCCCCATCAACAATCCCGTACCGATATACCTCATCCCAACCTACGGGCTGCACACCAACGATCGGCGACTGCAGTTCGTCATACACTTCGATCATCTGTTGCAGACAAGGATGCTCGGACTCCACAATATCATCACCTAGCAGAACGGCGAAAGGCTCATTACCGATGAACTTACGGGCGCACCAGATCGCATGCCCTAGACCTTTGGCTTCCTTTTGACGAATATAATGAATATCAGCCATCTCGGAAGGTTTACGTACCTGTTCGAGCAGATCCCACTTTTGTTTGCTTGCCAAGTTCTGCTCTAGTTCAAAGGAGGAATCAAAATGATCCTCAATAGCGCGTTTACCTTTACCTGTGACGATAATAATATCTTCAATCCCTGAAGCCACGGCTTCTTCAATAATGTATTGGATTGTCGGCTTGTCCACGATGGGCAGCATTTCTTTGGGCATTGCTTTTGTGGCTGGGAGAAATCGGGTACCCAGTCCGGCTGCAGGAATAATGGCTTTGCGTATACGCATGCTGAATCCACCCCTCTGATCGAGAAATTTTGAACATTATAATATAAACGGATGAAAATAATGGACATATCTACGTAATTGGAATCCATTATACCATCAAAAGTTCACGAATATCCTGTTCCGATAATGTGGTCGATCCACCATCTCCCGGCTCGATCACTTCTGCAATAAGGTCTTTCTTACGCTGCTGTAACTCTAAAATCTTTTCCTCGATGGTACCCTCCGTAATCAGACGAATAACTTGTACCACTTGCTTCTGTCCCATCCGATGAGCACGACCAATTGCCTGCTCTTCCACCGCAGGGTTCCACCATAGATCGTACAAAATAACGGTATCCGCTCCGGTTAAGTTCAATCCTGTGCCGCCTGCTTTTAAGGAGATAAGGAATAGTTCACCTTCTCCTTCATTGAATCTACGACACATCTCTACACGACTGGCAGCAGGTGTCTGTCCATCGAGATAGAACAAATCCCGTCCCTGTGCCGTCAATGTCTGCCGAATCAAGTTCAACATACTCGCAAACTGAGAGAAAATGAGGATGCGTTTGCCAGCAGCAAGGCAGTCTTCCACGGTCTCCAGCAACTGTTCCATTTTGCCCGAATCCCCTAGGTAACCTTCTACAAAGAGCGCCGGATGGCAGCATAACTGTCTTAATCGAGTAATACCTGCCAATATCTTGATACGGTTCTTATTGAACCCGCCATCTTCCATATCTTTTGACGTTTCATCCTGAAGCTGAGCAAGATAAGCCGCATAGAGTTTCTTCTGTTCAGCCGTCAGCTCGGAACGCTGTACCGTTTCAATTCTGTCTGGTAGCTCCTCAAGTACGTCTTTCTTCAAGCGGCGGAGAATGAACGGACGTACCATCCGCGCAATCCGTTCTGGGGGTAGATCACGGAATCGCCGATAGTTCGGAAACAAACCGGGGAAGACCGCTTCAAAGATCGACCACAGCTCATCCAGTGAATTTTCCACTGGCGTGCCTGTAAGAGCAAAGCGGCGCGGAGCTTGAATTTGCTTGACTGCTTGAGCTGTTTGAGACGAAGAATTCTTAACCGCCTGCGCTTCATCCAGAATAAGCGTATGGAAACTTCTGCCCAAGTACATGTCTAAATCCCGTCTCAGTAATGGGTAGGACGTCACAATAACGTCTGCCTGATTCATATCCGCAAGCATCGAAGCTCGCTCTTCTCGGTGTCCTGCTGCAATTAACACACGCAATTGTGGAGCAAATCTTGCAAATTCATTCGCCCAGTTATAGGTTAACGAAGCTGGGGTGACAACAAGCACTGGGGGATGCGTAGCCCTCGTTCGGATAGTTAGTCCGTCTTGCTGTGTGGTAGTCCATATGCCATCCGTAGTTGCCCCCATATCATCTATAGGGAGACCCGTTACCCGGTCATCACTGTACTCAGGCTTCTCCTGAAGTGATGCTGTGATGTAAGCAATACTTTGTAGCGTTTTGCCAAGCCCCATATCATCTGCTAAAATGCCCCCGAACCGATAAAATGCAAGCGTACGAAGCCACTGGTACCCGCTAACCTGATAATCACGCAGCACAGGCGCTAGGTCGGAAGGTAACTCAAAATCCATTCCATCTGGATCGCGTAGATGATCCAAGAAACGTCGTAACGAGCCGCCCCATTTTACATGGTTGGACACTTCGTCACGCCCTGGTAGTTGGAGTGCCCGAACCGCAGGCAATGTTAGTTGGCTACTCTTCATGTCAGCTGCCTCTAAACCAAGCGAGTTTGCGAGACGTGCAAAGCTCTCTGCACCTTCATTTTCAAGTGAGACAAACACGCCACTGCGTAAGCGGAAATAAGGTTTCTTTTCCACAATACTACGCATAATCTCTCGCAGCTCCAGCTCATCAATGCCTTCCATTTCAAACGAAATTTCTAGCCAATCCAGTCCTTTTCCTAAATCTG
Organism: Paenibacillus sp. Root52; assembly: GCF_001426865.1. Taxonomy (GTDB): domain Bacteria; phylum Bacillota; class Bacilli; order Paenibacillales; family Paenibacillaceae; genus Paenibacillus. The sequence goes on from NZ_LMFO01000004.1 coordinate 32,901, forward strand.
CTCTAACTTTGGGAGGTGTAGGATAGGATTGCATCATCGCTTTCACCGCGTGTGGCATATAAATATCTACTATACCTTCGAGTTCGGGAAGCAAATGATACATAACATCATAGATCGCATCTTCCCGTTCACTCGTCCACACACTTCCATCCCGTTCTAGAAAAGAGTGATCCAAGCGATCAATCAGATTTCGTTCCGCATGGCGATCACGCACGAGAATGATCTTCTTCTCATCCTCATCGATCAGATATTCAGCAAGTGGATTAATAACCATGACACTATAATCAAATTCCAGACGTGCTGTAATCCGCTCTCGATAAAAGTCGATATATAGCTTCGGCGCAAGTTTCGGCTCCGCAATCTGCTCACGCACCTGTGAATCAATAGATAGATGCCCAAGAAGGCGAAGCTCAGGCACGACATGCTGTACGAACTCATCCACCTGCTGAGCTGAGATGTCGATGCTTTCTTTAATGCCATACGAGGTAAGAGCCTTGCTTAGATCCTCTAAGCCCCGCATCTGCATTGCATTTAATATATGCAACTGTCCTTCGACGACAGCAGCATCATACGCAGGAAGCAGAATAAGTTCACGTAGTCCAGAAACTTCAAGCTGATACCCTTCATTCGAACCTTGCGCAATACGATAGTACAGAGGCAATGCACCTTCGCCTAACGTCAGAGGTCCATTAATAAAACCCGTACCTTCCATTCGGCTATCCGCCTGAAGCAACAATTCGAGCAGCGACTTCCAGACGAATGGTGCAATGAGAATATCCCTTCCATCCGAAGCACCCAGGTATCCAGAGATGGATTGTCGATAAGCTTCCTCACTCTGTCTCATCCGGATTAACATCGATAGAATAGCCTGATCCTGAGCATTAAAATAATGCATGGATGGGTCGTAGAGGAATAACTTCGTAAACGACATTGGTTCGCCCTTCTCAATACAGTTCAGGAATTGCTTTACCTTCTGAACAACGTACAGGCGCTTGCCTCCAACTTTCAGTTCAAGAGCCAGTTTGGCTCCACCTTGATGAACTTGTACCAGTTTACATATAAACTGCACATGTAACTCTTCCCGCAGTGAAGACCGTGTGACAGGTGCTGTGTGACGCGGTCTATGATCATCTACGTAATGGCGTTCCTTAGCAAACATAGACAAAATCTGATCCGCTGTCCGATAGGATGGTTTATCTGCCGACTTGCCCCATCCTGGAGCTGAGCTTGACCGGCTTGCCTGAGCGAAATGAACTGGAGCAGGACGTTCCCACTCCGTTTCTTCTACGAATGTACCCACTACGGAAGGGAGATTGCTTCTAGTCTCACGCTCTTGCTGCTCCCCCCACTCATGAATTGCCAGCAGTATAGCAGCAACATGTTTGCATTGATCATAATAGCTCGTGTCGTTGGGACAGTTGCAGTCAGCTACAATGTCCCCCATCTCATCAAGGTCAACGGTAACTTTATAACGCTGCGTGCCGCGGACTAACGCTTCATAATGCCTTTTATCCTCGCTGGCAGTGAGGCCCGTGACCCTTCCCGATTCATTGTACGCTTCCCCTTGTTTGAATGCCGTGACTCCGCACAGCAACTTAATATCCATGATTGTGAATGGCGCCACGGATCTTTCGCCTCCTTATTCATGCTGAATAATGGACATCAACTATCCCGTCACGATTATTCCGATTTTATAGAAAAAAACCCCAAGAGCTCCGTAAGGCAGAGATTGGGGTTTGTGAGCTTATTTCACCAATTGACCACGCGTTACGCCGAGTTGGTTCGTTGCTTTTAGCGTTTTCCAAACTTGCGTACCGCTGATCTCACCGCGCAATGCACGGTTGTACAGATCAATAACTTCACGTACTTGTTCAGGTGTTTCCTCTAGGAACTCTACACGGTAACGGGATACGCCCAGATCCATGAAGTTGGCTAGATATTCAGCACCAGATTGCTCTACTGCGTTATAAACGGTATTACGGCAACCTTCATCCACGCGTACGGGGTGAGACATACCGATCCGATCCTGCAGAGATGCGCGGGAATCTTCACATGGACGTCCACAGTTCGTATAGTCCGTGCCTTCACTCATAAACGTACAATACACGCAGTGTTCTGTATGGAACATCGGCAAATGTTGGTGGATAACCACTTCCATCTTGTCTGTCCGTGAGCGACCCAGCAGGTCAACCATTTGCTGAATGTTCAGGTCATATGAAGGAGTAACCGCGTCACAACCTGCTTCCAGGAACAATTCAACAGCCTTGTGATTCGCAATGTTCAATGAGAAATCACCGATCAATTCTGGGTGCTGCGCATCTGGATTCTCCATCCGATGACGGAGATAGAAATATAGTGCACCCGTGTTACGTACCAGCACTGCATCCGGCTTCAGACGTAAGATGTTGTTGTGGTATCCGTTCTCGCCAGGCATATGAATACGTGGAGTTACCAGCGCAATTTTGCGTCCTGCCGTCCGAACTGCCTCTACAGCTGCCGGGAACTGTTTGATGAACTCGAAATCAGCGTAAATCATCTCAATCCCCGCTTCCAGTGCTGCCTCTACTTGCGGCAGACTACGGCAGAGCGCAGTCAGTTCTGCTTGACCACGAGCAACTGGCGATGCTGGCTTAACCGTATCGCCATATACGTCTACCGCACGTTTCACATAGACGGGCGGCTTAGGACGCTCACCTGCGAGCTGTTCAACCGCCTGACGGCGAATATTGTTCAACTCGCGCATTGGGATGATGATGTCACCGTGCAGGTTGACATCCAACTGCTCCAATTGGAACACTGTGCCACCCAAACGTCCAAACTGCTCTTCGAGCAACTCGTAAGTCATTGGACGTTTCTGTGCAATATCCAGTTCCATCTCAGAATCAACACGGACTGTTGTGCCCTTCTGCACATCTGTCCACCACGTACTAAGCGGCTGCCCAGGGCTGCCGATCACTTTGACGTTTACCGGGAACACACAGTATGGCTTCTCCGTTTCAAATGACTGACGCAGACGTTTATCCAGCGCAGGGTCATTCGTTTTCCATACTTTGTCGCCAACCTTCACACGACGCAAGTCCACATCACTACGGCCTGGCACGATATCCACAATCCAGCCCTCTCCAGCTTCGCCTTCGAGTTTCACGCCTTTACGACGCACATCGTATACACGTCCGCCTTCTTCCTTCTGCGTTGGATCTCCGGCATCAAATACAATTCCGTCTCCACGCTTCACCGGTGCATCCAGCTTTAGAACGACGCCATCGCGCAACACTTGATCAACACGTCCAAGGTAGACGCCACGGCTTTTCGGGAATGTACCGTCTACGAGTTGCTTGTTATTCGTACCATCAAGGAAGCCGTGTGTGAAGCCACGAGAGAAGCTCTGTTGCAGTTCACGAACTTCTTCCTTACTAGGCGGTGTGTTATCTCCTTCAAAATACCGGTCAATCGCTTTACGATATTTACTTACCACGTTCGCCACATATTCTGGCGTTTTGAGACGTCCTTCAATTTTGAAAGAAGTTACACCTGCTTCAATCAGTTCAGGCATCAAGTCAATGGCAGCCAGATCCTTAGGAGACAACAGATAAGCTACATCACCCATCGGTTTATGCTCACCATCAACCATCAGATCGTACGGCAAACGGCAGGCTTGTGCACATTCTCCGCGGTTCGCAGAACGTCCACCCCACATTTCAGAAGTAAGACATTGACCCGAATAGGATACACACAGTGCACCATGGACAAACACTTCCATCGGCAATTTTGCCTGCTCGCCGATCTTCTGAATCTGCTTCAAGTTGTTCTCACGTCCAAGTACGACACGTTCCATATCAAACGGCTTCGTAAATTCCACCGCTTCCGGGGATGTGATCGTCATTTGCGTTGAACCGTGAATCGGGAAGTCCGGCGAGATTTCGCGGATCAATTTGACCAAACCAAGATCCTGTACAATCACTGCATCTACGCCAGCATCCACACAAGCATCGATGAGTTCTTTGGCATCTGCCAACTCATTTTCGAAAATCAATATATTAAAGGTCAAAAAACCTTTTACGCCGTAACTGTGCAAAAACGCCATAATCTCTGGCAGCTCATCCATACGGAAATTGTTTGCGCGAGCGCGTGCATTAAATTTTTCGACTCCGAAGAAAATGGCATCTGCGCCGTTGGCTACCGCCGAACGCATACAATCCCAGTCACCTGCGGGTGCCAGAAGCTCGACATCTTCTCTTCGTATTGTTGCTGTTTTCATGTATATCCTCCCCATAACCGGCTGTATGCCGGGTTTCATGCCTGAACATCCAACCTATCAACTAATAAATCATTTAATCATTCTATCTATACATGCGTGTTCAAAAAGGTCGGTTTTCAGTACCGAGAAAATGGGATGAAGCTAGAAATGGAGTAGCGGAGCGTAGGCAAAACTACGTGAGCAACGGACATTTCGGCTGAATCCCATATTCGACGCTGAGATGCCGTAAGGCATCCTTCGTAATCAAAAGCGGACTTTTTGAACAACTTCTATACATATGTCTGTATTCCCCGATATCCAGGCCTACAGTCATTCTTTCATATCAGATCAGCAGTCATAACTCCTGAACTAGTATAGTGTAACACTTCTGCACCGACTCTTCTACGCTTTCCTGAAAAAACCGTTTACCATTTTCATACGGAAAATAAAAAAACCGAAAGGTCACCTGACCTTCCGGCATGGATATTATATATTATTGTTTCATAACAGACTTATTTTATAAATGTAAATGAGTTCACTGCTTTTTCCAAAATGGCTGCCTGAACTTCCGTTCGATTCGCATCGTTTAGTCCACTCGTGATCGTATAGGTGATTCCATTCTTCTCAAATACAATTTGACGACCGGTATATGGTACAGCCTTCTCCACATCATGATACGTAAAGGAGAATGCAGGCACACCTGCAAATGTGATCTTCTCACTATTCATCAGCTTGAAGTTCTTACGGGTTTGGCTTGCTTGTGTATATCCTTCTCTCAGCTGACTGACCGTCATCTCAAGGGTTTTCTCCTCGTCTGCAGCAATAGAAAACTCTCCGCCTGTGAAGGTGTATGCCACTGGAGATTGTTCAAACTGATCATTATACGGCGTCCAATAGCGCGGAATATCAACACTGTACTGATAACGTTTGGATATCCGTGTACGTTGCTTCGTTTTGTCTATCAAATAGTAATCCTCTTCCAATTGACCAAAGTTATCAGCAACGATATCAAAATCAATATAGATACTCTCAACAATGCGTTCAAACCATGCTCGATCTTGCTTCTGATCTTCCGGGAACGAATATTCAACATAATAACGATAATCGCCCTTCTGCAAAAGTACATTGTACTCTGTCTGCCATCCATCGCCAAAGTTATAACGGAACTCCTGAACCTTAGCTGTCTCACCAGACATATCCATCGTATAGGATCGGATAGGCTCATAGTTATCTAACGTAAATGCCTCACGCATCCACTTGTCCAGTTGTTCGCTCCATTGTTGAACGGTAGCTCCCTTAGGCGTAGATGAAACAACCATTTCCAAGTATGCTCCATCCTTCGCTTGGTAGGACAGCTCGTCATTGTCCATCGACCAATCTGCTGGCACATTCAGCTCAATGCCATAATTGCCATTGTGGATGTAACGCATCCCTTCAACGATTGTAGATAAATCTTTGATGGAATCGTCTGACTGATCATAGGTAGGCTGGAATGAGTTCAGTAATGCTGCATGTTGATCGAGATCCTTATAATAGACCGCATCATAATCTGCAAAATAGATACTATACAGTCGATTATCATGGATGTACTGACGCATCTCCCAGAACATCCCGTCCTTATCATTTACAACCGTTCGTGCATACGGCATGTCAGCTCGGTTAACTGCTTCGCGATCCAGCACGATGTCTTCCGCTTCCTTGGATTCCTGTTCAAGCTGATGTAATAAGTCATCGGCATCCAGTGCAGCATTCTCATCGCTGACATACACCTGAAGATAATAACTTTCGTCCGCAGGGCCAAATGACATCATGCGCTCCTGTTCTTCCGTTTGTAAAATAATCATATCCTCCGGATAGTTGATCGACCAACCATAATAACTATTGCCGATTCTCGTTTTACCCGCATCCATATCGGTGTCGTCCTCGTCCACTTCTGTAGGCATTTCCGTTTGCGTTAAGCGAATGACGATCTCTCCTGAAGATGTTGGAGCAAGTGTTGCTCCGATACCTGCTGCCACTACGCGAAGCGGAACCATAAGTACACCATTCACCATTTTAGGGGGTGTACCCATGTCTTTTTTGACGCCATCCACCCAGGCAATCGGACTACCAATCGTGATCGTTACCGTATGTGCACCTTCCTTGATTTTGACAACATCATTACTCTCCAAACGGATTTCACTGCCAAAAGCCTTCTTAAAAACGCCGACAGGCACCATGGTCACGCCATTGCTCTTGTAAGGCTTCGCAATGGTTTGTTTGCTTCCATTGATGTAAGCGTAAGTGCTCCCTGCTTGAATTCGCATTTCGTTAGTGATGCTATCCTCGGATGCCCATGCTGTCATAGCTAGGGCAAAAGTTAGCACCCCAGCCAACATGCCCGTGCTCAGCACACGTAAAAATGACTTCTTCATTTCGTTCATTCGTCCTCTCAATACGGGCTGCTCCCGTTCTTATTGATCTTCATCCTCTGTTAGAAACGCTTCGATCTCAGCCTCGAAATCTTCTCGATCTCCAAGTACCAACGTGCGTATAACGATGTCACCATCCGATTGCATCATCAGTTTCACTTTTTGCCCTGGTAAATACGCTTTGAGCAGCTCATTGATATCGGCCGCCGAAGATACACGTGTGCCTCCGATACTATATAATAGGTCACCCTCTTGGATTTTGGCCTTTTTCGCTGCTTCGGAGAACACGCCATTTACCGTTAAAGGATCATCCGTAGGCATCCCTACGACAGTAGAATAGCTTTCTTCCAGCAGTAGTCCAAGACTTGCGCGTTTCACCTTACCGTATTTGAAATACTGATCGATAACATATTGCACCGTCTCCACCGGAATTGAGAATCCCGTGTTATCTATGCCGATTTCTGTATATTTCATCGAGTTAATACCGATGACTTCGCCCTTCAAATTGAACAATGGACCACCGCTGTTCCCTGGGTTAATGGCTGCATCGGTCTGGATTAAACGATAGTTCGCTGCCTCAACTTCACGGTTAAGTCCACTAATTACACCAACCGTTGCCGTGTTCCGCAAGGCAAATGTAACTGGTGTCCCAATCGCAATCACCGTCTCTCCGACAGAGGTTTTTGGCGCTTTGGCGAATGTTGCGGGTTTGAGCGATTTGGCATTAATTTTAATGAGCGCAATATCACTGATTGGATCACTATATGTTTTGGTAATGTGGTATGTATTGCCGTCAGACGTCACAACGAGTGGATTATCTAAACCATCAACGACATGTGCATTCGTTACAATCCATCCATTCGAGCGGATAATCACGCCTGTCCCATGCGCCAGATCATATTCATCCGCGGATGCATCGCCATGTTCGTCACTTGCTTTACCAATAATGCTCACAACGGATGGAGACACCCTTTCAATGATTTTTGGGATCATCTCATTTCCTTTATAAAGGTAGGTGCCTGTCTTAGCATCATATTGCCCGCTCCCCCCCAGAGCCTTAACCAAGTCCGCAGAACTGACATACACTTGTCCATCAACCACTTTGGCTTTCATGCCAGCCCCTGCCGTAGACTCCGCTGCTCCTACCGTTGTTGCCAAGCTGATGGAAAGCACCATCGCCATCATCATCGCTATACTTTTTCTCCCTAACCCGTTCATTCTCTCGCTCATCCCTTTCGGTCTATCCTCTGTTATTCGGTTATGTAGCTGGAAACTCGTTCAATCCTTAATGATCTACTTATCTACTCTTCTAATCTCTTATCTCTTCTCTCTATCTTGTTCTGCCAGTATCCTCCAATCTATCACACAAATTATGGTTATACAATTGTTCTGTGTCCTATTTATCATAGAAAGTTCATCCCGCTAAGATGATCACGATTCAATAAAAAAAACACCTTCCACAATTAGCTCTGGAAAGTGCTTCGTCTGTATTCTCATTTGCTATACACCAACTACGTTAATCCGTAACTTAACTAATTGAACCATCCGGTAATCATGGCATAGTCCGTCATCAAGAAGACAAGCAAACTGACCACTGCAAATCCGATCGCAAACAAATTCTTCTTAGGTGCCCGAATCAATCGGACAACACCTATAAAGATAATAATCGTAAACAACAGGACAAAGATATCAAATGCATTAAAATTCGATGTACTCGCTGTGGCAGCTTCTGCAAGCAACATGGATAGACAGACCTCCTCACCATAATTAAACGCACGTTTTGGCAACGTCCCATTAAACAACATTCAATCCCTTACCTGAAACGCTTCAATACACTTGTGAATCCATACAAAAAAAGCTAACCCCTGCCCAATATCTAACTCTATGTTAGCCGTAGCCTGCTTGTAATGCAAGCCCTATCATCCATAAAAATGAAAAAAATCCAATTCATCCTGGTATGTCTATAATGCTTGTCACATCACATATGTAAACACTTTCATTTAATAATCCAAATTATACTTCCCCTCTACATCTCGTGCAGATGTTTAGAGCATGTTTCATAGATCCGTTTAGTTGACATACAAAAAAACCTCCCCATTGAACAAGTGAAGCATCGCTGTATAAGCAATGCCTCACTGTCGTTCACTTGAGAAGGGCCTAACCGTTCGAATCTATTGTATCTCGTTATTCCGTTAACTGAAGCATCTTGCTTCGCTCTGTATCACGCACCAAGACAGGTTTCAGGTACTTCCCGGTGTAAGATGCATCTACTTGTATAATATCCTCTGGTGTTCCGGTTGCCACAATTGTTCCGCCGCCACTGCCGCCTTCTGGCCCCAGATCAACAATATAGTCGGCTGTTTTGATTACATCCAGATTGTGCTCGATCACCAGTACGGTCTCACCGGAATCAACCAAACGGTGCAATACGTTTAGCAACCGATCAATATCATCGACATGGAGTCCTGTCGTTGGCTCGTCCAGAATATAAATGGTCTTGCCTGTACTGCGACGGTACAACTCAGAGGCAAGCTTCACACGCTGAGCTTCACCACCAGACAGGGTTGTTGCCGGTTGTCCTAAATTGATATAACCCAAACCTACATCAAGCAGTGTCTGCATTTTGCGATGGATTTTCGGAATGTTCTCGAAGAATTGTGTTGCATCCTCAACTGTCATTTCGAGTACATCAGCGATGTTTTTGGATTTGTACTTCACTTCGAGCGTCTCACGGTTATATCGTTTGCCTTTGCAGACTTCACAAGGAACGTATACATCCGGCAAGAAGTGCATCTCAATCTTGATAATTCCATCACCACGGCAAGCTTCACAGCGCCCACCTTTAATGTTGAAACTGAAGCGACCTTTTTTGTAACCACGCATCTTGGCTTCGTTCGTCTGTGCAAACAAGTCCCGAATGTCATCAAACACTCCGGTATACGTAGCCGCATTGGAGCGCGGTGTACGACCGATTGGCGACTGGTCAATATCGATGACTTTATCGATATGCTCCAGACCTCGGATCTCTTTATGTTGCCCAGGACGCACGCGAGCACGATTCAGATCACGCGCCAATGTTTTGTACAAAATTTCATTAATTAGGGTGGATTTCCCTGATCCAGATACACCCGTAACGGCGGTGAACACACCAACTGGAATTTTCACATTCAGGTTCTTCAGGTTATTCTCTTTGGCTCCGCGTACTTCCAACCAACGATCACCTACGCTGCGGCGTTCAGCACGTATCGGAATAAACTTCCGTCCACTCAGGTATTGACCCGTTAACGAGTTCTCGTCGTTCATGATCTCTTCTGGTGTACCCTGCGACATTACGGTACCTCCGTGGATACCCGCGCCAGGACCAATATCAATAATATAGTCGGCTGCCATCATCGTATCTTCATCATGCTCAACTACGATTAACGTATTCCCGATGTCTCTCATGTGAGCCAGCGTACTAATCAAACGATCATTATCCCGTTGATGCAGACCGATACTTGGCTCATCTAGGATATAGAGCACACCCATCAGACTAGAACCAATCTGTGTCGCCAATCTGATCCGCTGTGCTTCACCACCAGATAACGTTCCAGCCGCACGGCTCAGAGTCAGGTAATCCAAGCCCACATTGACCAGGAAGCCCAGACGACTGTTAATTTCTTTGAGGATCAGGTTTGCAATGGTACGTTCCTTCTCACTGAGCTGCAATGTTTCAAAGAATTTACCTGCTTCTCCTATAGAAAGGCTCGTTACATATGCCATGTTGTGGTCGTTAATTGTGACCGCAAGACTTTCACGTTTCAAACGATGTCCTTTACATGTACCACAAGGCTTCGCACTCATATAACCTTCAATGAATTCCCGGATGCCCTCAGATGCTGTTTCACGATAACGCCGCTCCAAATTGTTCACGATACCCTCAAAGGTCACCAGTGCTTCTTTGCGTTGTCCAAAATCGTTCTCATAACGGAAACGGATTTTCTCTGTACCTGTACCTAGCAACAACTTGTTCATCTGATCGGCTGGTAGATCTTCAACAGGCACATCCTGCGGGATGTTGAAGTGTTCACATACTGATTTCAAGAACTGAGGGTAGTACGTTGACGTTCCTCCTGTCCATGCATCAAATGCGCCCTCTTCAATCGTTTTACTCCGGTCAGGCACTAGCAGATCCGGGTCAACGATCATTTTCACACCAAGTCCATCACATTCAGGGCAAGCTCCAAACGGGCTGTTGAAAGAGAACATTCGCGGGGCGAGCTCTTCAATACTGAATCCACACACCGGACATGCAAAATTAGAGCTGAAACGGAGCTCTTCCTCTCCGATGATATCAACGAGCAATTGTCCACCGGACAAGTTCAGTGCCGTTTCAATGGAGTCTGCCAGGCGTGACTGAACATCTTCCTTAATGACAACCCGGTCAACGACAACTTCAATCGTGTGTTTCTTATTTTTCTCCAACTGGATATCTTCAGACAGTTCACGCATCTCGCCATTCACCCGTACACGGACAAATCCTTGTTTGGATATATCGGCAAACACACTCTTATGCTCGCCTTTCCGTCCAGAGATAATCGGTGCCAAGATCTGCAATCGCGTTCTTTCCGGATACTGCATGACACGATCGACCATCTGCTCTACCGTCTGCGATGTAATTTCTACACCGTGATCCGGGCAGTGGGGATGTCCTACACGTGCAAATAAAAGACGTAAATAGTCATAAATCTCGGTTACCGTTCCCACGGTTGAACGCGGATTACGGCTAGTCGTTTTCTGATCAATCGAGATCGCTGGGGAGAGTCCTTCGATGGAGTCCACATCTGGTTTCTCCATTTGTCCTAGAAACTGCCGTGCATAAGCGGATAATGACTCTACATATCGCCGCTGGCCTTCTGCATAGATCGTATCAAAAGCCAGCGAGGACTTGCCTGAGCCGCTTAGACCCGTCAATACAACAAAACGGTCACGCGGAATGGTAATATCAATGTTCTTTAGGTTATGTGCTCGTGCACCTTTGATGACAATATTCTCGCTAGCCAATGTGTATCCACCCTTTCAAAATCAATATCGTGTTTCACACCCTCCCAAACCTCCCTTCCTAGGGAGGGCCCCATAGGGCTCAGCCCTCTGGACACCCGAAACAAGCGGTGCATTGGCGGTGGGTCGGGTCTTGCTATGTGAAGGTATATCATGCGTTCGCGATTCTGCACTAGATTCCAGCCTATTGCCGGAATCTAGTGCAGTCGCTCTACTGCGAGGGGACGCCTCGCGGCTTTGCCTCGCTTGCGTTTAGGTCGCCATTGCCTTTGGCTCGGCTCCCTTTACTACCGAGACGCTCACAGCTTCGCCTTGTTCGCGATAGGTCGCCATTGCCTTCGGCTCGGCTCCCTTTACTACCGAGACGCTCACAGCTTTGCCTTGTTCGCGGTAGGTCGCCATTGCCTTCGGCTCGGCTCCCTCTCTATGATCGGGACGCATGATTTCCTTATGCTTTCCTATAAACCTTTTAACCAAATTCAACTTTTCTACTAGTATAGCCGTGAAGAGAACATTCCAACATGTCTATTATCGGCAATCCATACTATTTTCCTTACTGAACAAGAGAACGGCCCATAGGCCGTTCTCTTGTTGCATATCCATCTTTTCGGACATATCTGTAATTGTTGCGTTATTGTTCAATCGCCTACTCTGCTCGCAGTTCCAACAATGCGTCACGAAGCTCAGCAGCACGCTCAAACTGCAAGTTTTTCGCTGCGTCTTTCATCTCTACTTCTAGGCGCTGTATAAGCGACTGACGTTCCTTCTTGGACATCTTCTCTGCAGCACCAGTAAGAAATTCGTTCTTCGATTCGGCAACCTTCGTTGCCTCAATCACATCACGTACCTTTTTGCGAATCGTCTGTGGTGTAATGCCATGTTTCTCATTGTAGGCCATCTGGATTTCACGACGACGTTCCGTCTCCTTGATCGCCTTATCCATCGAATCCGTCACTTTATCACCATAGAGAATAACTCGACCATCACTGTTCCGCGCTGCGCGTCCAATGGTTTGAATCAGTGAACGCTCTGAACGAAGGAATCCTTCTTTATCCGCATCCAGAATCGCAACCAACGATACCTCAGGTAGATCCAGACCTTCCCGCAGCAAGTTGATCCCGATTAAGACATGGAACGTACCAAGCCTTAGATCACGCAGAATCGACATCCGCTCTAGTGTCTTAATCTCGGAGTGAAGATATCGCACCTTAATCCCAATCTCTTTCAGATAGTCGGTTAGATCCTCTGACATCTTCTTCGTCAACGTCGTGATTAACACACGTTCGTCTTTGGCAATGCGGTCATTGATCTCTGCAATCAGATTATCGATCTGTCCCTTCGTTGGGCGCAGCTCGATAATTGGATCAAGTAGACCGGTAGGACGAATAATCTGCTGTACCATCGTATCGGTATGCTCAATCTCATATGGCCCTGGCGTAGCCGATACATAGATAATCTGATTCATCTTCTCTTCAAACTCATCGAATTTGAGTGGACGGTTATCAAGCGCAGATGGCAGTCGGAATCCGTGTTCAACCAGAACCGTTTTCCTCGCTTGGTCACCGTTATACATTGCGCGAATCTGTGGCAACGTTACGTGAGACTCATCCACCACGATCAGCATGTCATCTGGAAAATAATCCATCAGTGTATATGGTGTATCTCCACGTTCACGGAAGGTCAATGGTCCGGAATAGTTCTCGATTCCTGAACAGAAGCCAACTTCCTTCATCATTTCAATATCATAACGTGTACGTTGTTCCAGTCGCTGTGCTTCCAACAACTTTCCTTGTTCACGGAGCACTTCAAGACGTTCTTCAAGCTCACGTTCGATGTTGACCAAAGCGACCCGCATCGTCTCTTCTTGGGTTACGAAGTGAGATGCTGGGAAGATCGCAATATGTTCACGTTCTCCTACTAGTTCTCCGGTCAATACATCAATCTCGGTAATCTTCTCAATCTCATCCCCAAACAACTCGACCCGAATCGCATGTTCACCCTTGGAGGCTGGGAAGATCTCAATGACATCACCACGTACTCGGAACGTACCCCTTACAAAGTTGATATCATTTCGCTGATACTGTATTTCTACCAAACGGGACAAAATCTGATTCCGTGGCTTCTCCATACCTACCCGCAGTGACAATAACATGCTGGAGTATGCAGACGGCGAACCCAAACCATAAATGCAGGAAACGCTGGCTACAATGATGACATCTCTACGTTCAAATAATGAACTCGTCGCTGCGTGACGCAGTTTGTCAATCTCTTCATTGATGCTGGAATCCTTCTCGATATACGTATCCGAGGACGGAATATACGCCTCCGGCTGGAAGTAGTCATAATAGCTGACGAAGTACTCAACCATATTATTAGGAAAGAAATCTTTAAATTCACTCGCAAGCTGAGCTGCCAACGTTTTATTGTGGGCAATAATCAGCGTTGGACGTTGAAGCTTTGCAATGGTCTGTGCAATGGTAAATGTCTTACCTGTACCGGTTGCACCCAGTAGTGTCTGATACCTCTTTCCTTCCCGAACACCCTGAACCAATTGTTCAATGGCTACAGGCTGGTCACCTTGGGGAGAAAACTCAGACTCGATTTCGAACGTTTTGTCGCTCATTACAATATCGCTCATTGCCGTATCTCACCCTATCGTCTAAAATAATAGTCACTGTAGAGGTTGTTCAAAAAGTCTGCTTTTGATTACGATCGATGCCTAGCGGCATCATCAGCTTCGAATATGGAATTCAGCCGAAATGTCCGTTGCTCACGTAGTTTTCCTACGCTCCGCTACTCCATTTCTAGCTTCATCCCATCTTCTTGGTACTGAAAACCGACCTTTTTGAACACACACTTATATATTGTCGAAGTTCCCCGAATTTTCATATGGGAAAACTTATAGGCATAGGAATATTTGTTCCCGTTAGATTATACCTCGTTCGTTCAAGTGATGCAAACGTGAAGTGAAGACAGGAGTGGGTTAATTTATGGATATTGCGACACTTATCGGCATCATTGCCGGGATTGCCGCAGTCATCGGCGGTTTTTTGTGGGAAGGCGGCCAAGTTTCTGGGTTGTTACAAAAAACAGCTGCATTAATTGTATTTGGTGGAACAATCGCTGCGGTCGTTGCCAGCTTCCCTGCAAACCGGTTACGTACAATTCCGGCTGCACTGCGCATGGCCTTTGGACGCAAAAACAACGAATCAAGCCAGTGGGTCGAAGAACTGGTGGACATGTCAACCATCGCCCGCCGCTCAGGCGTGCTCGCATTAGAACGTAGAGTAACGGATCACCCTCATCCTTTTTTAAGAGACGGCATTCAAATGGTTGTGGACGGTACCGATCAAGATGTCATTCGGCAGATCATGGAGATGGAGATTGATTCTGTTGAACAAAAACATGATGGGTATGCCAAAATTTTTGAAGCTGCTGGTGGTTATGCACCGACCATGGGGATCATAGGTACCGTAATGGGTCTAATTCAAGTACTAGGAAGTCTAACTGATCCGACAGGACTTGGCCCTGCCATCGCTGTTGCCTTCACAGCTACTTTATATGGTGTAGCTAGTGCCAATCTAATCTTTTTACCCATCGCTTCCAAGATTAAATCCCGCGGTGCGGAAGACATACAACTCATGGAAATGATACTTGAAGGTGTACTTGCGATCCAAAATGGGGAGAATCCTCAACTTGTCCGCAAACGCCTGGAATCATTTACATTAACACATCGCCAGATCACTCAACCTGTACTAAAGGAGGGATTTGATGAGTCGGCGCAGTAAACGGCGCGCTAAACGTGAGCCTGGTGAACATCGGGATCGTTGGATGATTACTTATGCTGATCTCATCACCCTTCTGCTGATCTTCTTTGTCATTATGTACGCGATGAGTAATCCGGATTCCGGTAAATATAACGTTGTGACACAATCGCTGCAAAATACGTTTAATCAATCGAACTCCATACTTGAAGGTGGTAGTGGCATTGTAGGCGAAACAATTACGAAACCTACTCCACCCGACAATGAAGAACAGAATCCTACAGATTCAGATACGGAACCGGATGCTACCGATGATGATAACCAGCCGCTCACTGAGAGGGAGAAGCAATTCAGATCACAGGAAGAAGAACTGCAAAATCTATTTAATACGATTACACAATATATCGAGGACAACAGTCTCAATGATCAGATCTTTGTGGCAGACAAACCGCAAGGCATCTCCATTACGCTAAGCGATCGTTTTCTGTTTGATCAAGGACAGGCCGCACTGAAAGATAATGCTGCACCTATACTTAGCAAACTTGCAAGTCTATTCCGTAACCTGAACACTGTTGTTAGCATCGAAGGTCATACTGATAACGTGCCTATTGGAGCCAACTCTTCCTATAAAGATAACTGGCAGCTATCCGGCGAACGCGCATTATCCATCCTCCGATTTTTCCTAGACCAAGAAAAGCTGGATCCCGACGGCTTCCAATATGCTGGATATGCAGACACACGACCTACTGGAGATAACTCCACCGAGGCTGGCCGTCAGAAGAATCGCCGCGTAGAAATTACGGTGCTACGACAATTACAACCGTAACTCTCTTCATTGCACTATTCATTCCTTAAATACGACGATTATTCGTAGAAAAACATTAAATAAGGCACGTTCAAGTTGAAATCATTCAAACTGGACGTGCCTTATTCGTATGGATTAAGATTCAATCAACCTTATATTGGCTATTTCATTTAACTTCCGTATCACTCTCGAACACGTTCGATTTGATCCAAAACTTCCTTGAGTTTCTGCGCTTCTTTCTTAATTTCACGATCATCCTGACGCTTAAGTGTCTCTTCGAACCACAGCATGACCTCGGCAATCATCAATCGCTGTTCAGCTAACGATTCTTCATACATGCGCTCACCGCGAGCTAACAACAGACGGTTCTCCATCCGATCACGTGGGTGAATTTTGATTGCTTCCAATGCTTTGAAACGCTCGGCAATTTCCTCTTGGGACAGATCATTGTCCTTACCTTGGATGATGGCAACCTTTTTCTCCCCAGTCTCAACGGAGGAGACCTCCACTTCTAGAATTCCGTTGATGTCATATGTAAAACGAATGTCTATTGCTTGTTCCCCCGCTGGAGCTGGTGGCACGTTTATGGGTAGCTCGCCTAACTTTACATTATTTTTAGCTAGCCGGCTCTCCCCTTGATAAATGTCAACGTTGATGGATGTCTGATTATGATGCAGCGTATAATAACGTTCCATTTTGCTTACAGGGATAACCGTGTTACGTTCTATGATCGGCGAGAACATCCCAGATTCAAACTGTCCATTGTCCATTCGTACAGAAACGGAAACTCCCAACGTATAGGGACATACATCTGTTAAAATAACTTCCTCCAGGTCTTGATGTCGTTCCTTCATCGCAGCCTGAATACCGACACCCAGCGCTACAGCTTCATCTGGATGTAAATGGTTAGCGGGCAGTCTGCCGAACAGTTTGCCTGTAAACGAATAGATCAGCGGCATACGCGTTGCTCCCCCAACAAGGATCACAGCATCCAGTTCACTCAGTTTAACGGATGCATCACGTAATGCACGTTCGACAGGTTTCTGTAAACGGGCTAACAGTGGCTTGGCTGCCAGATCAAAACGCGCACGATCCACGAACAGCTCCTTCAATCCCTCTTCAAGGGTTAGCATCATCTTGCCTTCACGAACATGACTCAAGTCCTGTTTGCAACGTTCCGCTTGCTTCCAGAGCGCTGATTGTTCTTTTGCAGATAAGCGATCTTGCTCTATTTGGTGGTTTTCAGTAAACAAGTCTGCGAGCAAACGTGTAAAATCTTCACCCCCAAGAAAGTTATCTCCAGCGACAGATTTCACTTCCATGATCTGATCAAATAATTCCAGTACGGATACATCAAACGTACCGCCTCCTAGATCAAATACCAGAAACTTGGTTTCAGGTTCATGTTGATGCAAACCATAAGCAATAGCTGCGGCGGTTGGTTCGCTAAGCAAACGTTCCACTTGTAGCCCCGCTAATTGACCTGCACGCTTCGTCGCCTTACGCTGTGCATCGTTGAAGTAAGCCGGTACACTAATCACAGCCTCAGTTACCGTCTCCCCAAGATACGCCTCCGCATCTGCCTTGAGTGATTTCAAGATGAACGCAGATAGTTCTTCCGGCAAAAATTGATATGTACCCAGTTCAAACGTCCGTCCGGTACCCATGTATCTTTTGAATACAGAAGCAGTTCTCTCCGGATGTGTAATCAAACGCTCTCTAGCAATCTCACCTACTACAATCTCCTCATTCTCATCCACACTTACCACCGAAGGTGTCAAACGATTGCCAAGCGCATTCGGGATAATCTGAGGCTCCCCATGAACCCAGCAAGATACTAAACTATTCGTTGTTCCTAGATCAATACCTATGATTGTCATGATGCTTGTACCTTCTTTCTTCTCAACTTCTACTTGTGACTCTATCGAACAATCTATCATAATCGATAGCTAGAGCATAGGCATAACTTCATTCGTCCATGAAAATAAAAAAACCGAATGCTCACTTACACATCCGGTTTCTACGACACTTAATGTTATTATGCATCCATACCGCGCTCGCTAGGGCGCAAGATGACTGAACCTACAGCAAGTAAAATAGCTGCCATACCAAACAAAATCAGTAGAGGGAGCTGGATATCAGACAACGAGCCACCAGCGGAGATCGTCTCCACAGCTTGAATCGTCCACTTTTGCGGAACAAAGTTGGCGATCTTCTGCATATATTCAGGCATAATCGAGATCGGCCAGAAGCACCCACCAATCATACAAGTTGGTGTGATAATAAGCGAATTCAACATGTTTGCATTTTTGGACTCACGGATCAACCCAGCAACGGTACTCGCAATTCCCATAGAGACTAACATAAATGCAGCCAGAATGAGGAAATGTACACCAAATGAAATGCCAGCGTCATAGTGCAGCACCCATCGACTAATGCCTAATACTAGAACAATTTGAATGATACCGATGATAAAACTCCCTAGGAAATTGCCGACTGCAATTTCATAAGATCGTACTGGAGCTGTATATACCCGTGCCATCGTTAACTGTCTGCGATCTTCCAGAATAACGGATACAGCGCTTGTCAATAAACCCATCATAAACATGATCGTAAATCCAGTCACATTATTTAGACCCGGCTTCGGATAAATCTGTAGGTCAACAGCTGTGCCTGTAATAGCCGATTTATCTGTTTCCTGTAGTAGTTGTTCCAATTTCTCTTGATTCATCTGTTGATCTGAAGCTATATTCGAAACTGCACCTGTTCCGGCGTGTACAGCTGATGCCAATTGATTCAACCCCACGGTCATCCCGTCTACGGCAGCTCTGAACGTGTAGGATTCTTCACTCACACGCATTTCGATCAGTTCCAATGGAGCTTGCTTCCCTTGCAACAGATTCTCTGTATACTGCGCCGGAATAACAAGACCTGTGCTTCCCTCTTGCCGAGCAATAGCTTCCTTCACCTCTGCTTCTGTGCCCATCGGCTTGAGTAAGTACTCCTCTTTATGACCAAGTTCGCTTATGATCCATTCACCAGCTACACCTTGATCCTCATTGACATACGGAATGATCGATCGATTCGCCTGCTCATTGCCAAATAGAAATACCGTACCCGTCACAACTAAACAAGGCAGTAGCAGAAACGTAATGACCCCTCGTTTACGCCCCAACGTTCGTCTAATCATAAGCCAGGCGATATGTAGACTATTCATAGCGGTACCCTACCTTTCTGTAGATTACACCTGCGATTAGAATCAGAACGGCGCAAACGACACCAAGCATGACGATATTATGCACAATGTCGCTCACAGGAGAATCCAGCATCATTCGCAAGAAGCTCTGTAAGGCCCAGTGATTGACTGTAAATTCGCTTATGCGATGTACTAAGTCAACGGCAATCGGTGTAAAACCACCGCTGATGAACGTCATTGCAATAATAATGGCTTGC
Organism: Paenibacillus sp. Root52; assembly: GCF_001426865.1. Taxonomy (GTDB): domain Bacteria; phylum Bacillota; class Bacilli; order Paenibacillales; family Paenibacillaceae; genus Paenibacillus. Next base: position 52,611 of record NZ_LMFO01000004.1, read on the forward strand.
ATCATCCCACTTGCTGATGTCGCATTTTTGCTAACTAATGCAACGATAATCCCAATCGTCATCGAAGCGATTGTAATCAACACACAGATCAGAATGATCAACCAAGGATGGCTTCCCCAGTTCACTCCGTACAACCAATAGGTCATCACGATAATAATAATGGCTTGCAGGAAGGCAAGCAGGCTGTTCCCGGCGATTTTCCCGGCAAAGATGATACCATTCCCTACTGGAGCCGCCTGAAGCCGGATCAAGGTCTTTTTATCCTTTTCTGAGAACAAGCTATTAATCGTCGTCATGCCAGAGTAGAGCATAAACATAGCCAGCATCGAGGCCGCGTAATATTGAGATGCACTATAAGAATTGCCCACCTTACCCGGACTGCTCGTGGTGATATAGGTACGCTCTGTCAGATCATTATCTGGCACAGATGCCATCGCTGCGATCACTTCTGGGCCAAGCACTTTTGCAATGGCGACCTGTCTGTTCAGCTCATCCGTGAACCTTGTAAATACAGTCTGCCCCACAATATTTAGCGTGTTGTCTTTGCCCAGTATCCACTGTAATTCCGCGGCTTTACCTGCTACAAGCTGCTCTTGTAGGCCATTCGGTAGGATTACAGCAAAATCCAATTCACCCTGCCTGAGAGCACTAACGGCATCTTTTTCTGTAGCCAAATTCCTTACTTTCAACATGTCTGATACCGCTGGCGAGGTCAAGAAGGCCTGCAGAGCCTCATTTACAACGGAAGCTTCCGTTGCTTCTGTAGACTGAATGATACCAACTCGAACAGGTTTAATAACAGCATCTTCACCCGATCCCATCGTTCCCGAAAGAGCTGTACCTAATATAAAAATCAGGACTAATGGGAGTATAAATAGATTCAGTAATACGGTTCGTATTTTCAAAATACGTCTAAGCTCAAAACCACATATATGCCACATATTCATCTGAAATCCTCCTTAGTCTCGAAGCGTACGTCCGGTCAGATTAAGGAACAATGTTTCCAGATCAGGCTCTTCGACTTGAAGGGACTGAATAGCTAAGTCATGTTTGTTACAGATAAAAAGCATATCCTGCATATCCTGCTGCGCCGAAGGCACTGTAATGGTAATGGTATCGTCAGCAACTTCCACATTCTTCACGCGGGGATGAAGTTTCATCTCTTCAATGGCACTAGGATTAATGACCGAGGTAGTAAGTACAATTTTTTCCGTTGATGCTACGCGTTCTCTCAATTCCTTCTCGGTACCACAAGCGATGATATGTCCCTGATCCATAATGGCCACCCGGTGACTGATCGCAGCCACTTCCTCCATGTAATGACTTGTATAGATAATGGTAGATCCCATATTGTTGAGCGTTCGTACTGACTCCAAAATATGATTGCGTGATTGCGGATCTATGCCGACCGTCGGTTCATCCATAATAATGAGATCTGGTCGATGCATAATCGCACATGCAATGTTCAATCTACGTTTCATTCCACCTGAGAAGGTGGAGGGTACTTCTTTGGCTTTGTCCTGCAAACCTACAAACTCAAGTGATTCCTGTACTCTCTCCTTCAGTAACTTGCCGCGTAATCCATACAATCTAGCAAAAAAAGTGACATTATCCGCCGCAGTCATCGTTTCATACAATGCCAGATCCTGTGGTACCAGACCGATCTTGCGCTTCACCTCGAGCGGGCGTTCCTTGACCGAGATGCCATCCAGGCGAATTTCACCTTGATCCATTTTTAGTAACCCAGCGATCATACTGATGGTTGTGCTTTTCCCCGCACCATTCGGACCTAATAATCCAAAAATCTCACCTTTATTCACGCTAAGATTCAGATGATCCACCGACAGCTTGTTACCGTAACGTTTGACGACCTGATCGACTTCAAGTATTGGCATATCCCCACACTCCTTCTCCCGTTCTAGCTTCCTTCATCGGATGTTATAACTGTATTGTAGCGAATTGTTGCCTTGCGCGAAGGTACGAAAAGTCATACATCGAAGGTGACTTAAGTCATCTCCTGATCTAGAAGGTGCGTATGATATAATCAGGGATGGATTACCAGGTAGGTACTTGTTCAAAAAAGTACACAAAAATGTTCTCTTTATTGCTACTCTTATCTCAAAATTAAAGGATGTCACGACATATGCCGATACGAGCACTTCAATACGGTCTTATTCTAGTTCCAGCGCTCTTGTACATCCTCGCACTACCGCAAGAACAAGATGGAATCTATACGCTTCATATTCTTATTGCTATTGGGATCGCTGTGGGGAAAGATTTCACTCGTGCGGATCTATCAAGGGTATTGCTCCTGATCATTGAGATCTTATGGAACTGCTGGCTCATCACTCAATATGGTCCATTTATGCTGTTCCTTTCAATATCCATGCTCTATGTATACATTTATCTACTGGATGGAGTACGGCGGTGGTTGATACTCGGAGCACAACTCATCGCCAGCAATATCGCATTACATGAATATTACACAACGTCTATGGGCTCGTCTCCTCTTCTGTTCTCATTTCAAATGAATGCGGACTCCCCACTCTCTCCAGAAACTACAGGGTGGGTTATCGGCAATCTGCTGTTGGTTACCGTTGCAGTGATCTCCTGGCAAGGCTCAAGGACTGCAAGTAGCCGTGGACAGCTAGAACAGGTATATGACGAGCTTCGCAACAAACACTATGAGCTTCAGGATGCGCGTGCACAGATGGTACAATTCACGAAGCAACTGGAGGATGCCGCTCAGGCCGAAGAACGCACGCGAATTTCACGGCAGCTCCACGATGATATCGGGCACCGTTTGATTCGCACCAAGATGATGTCCGAAGCTGCGCTTCTGACCCTACCGTTGGATTCAGAACAAGGGACGGAAATGGTAAAGCAAATTCGGGATCAACTCGCGGCGAGTATGGATGATATGCGTACAACGCTTCATAAGCTGAAGCCCGAATCCTATCAACCGGATACATATGCGCTGGATCGCTTACTCGAAGAGGTGGGCCGTGAGACGGGTGTGAAGACAAGTTATCGGGAACTAGGGAATTCACACATCCTGTATCCCAGCATACAGATCGTTTTATACAAAAATGCCAAAGAGGCCGTAACCAATGCGCTGCGACATGGGAATGCCAAAAGTATTCGAATCGAACTGCAGTTCCGGGAGAATGAAATTCAATTGACCGTTAGTAATGACGGGCAGATCAATGTAGAACCTATTAGCGGAGTATCCACGGTGTTCACAGATGAAGCCGAAAAGCACAACACGGGTCACAATACGAACCAATCAACACAGGCAACAACGACTGCCGGACTAGGCATGGGACATGAGAGTATGCGTCTGCGCACACAACTGGTTGGCGGTGTATTGGAGATTCAGTCCGCCTATCCCTACACCGTAATCACGCGTCTTCCCCTCCCACGCCAAGCTGATATGATCTGAAAAGGAAGTGATTGTTCCCATGATTAAACCAAAACCAAACGAAAATATTCCAGCACCTCATTCTGAACCAACACAATCCTCGTCCATTCAGCTTATTCTTGTTGACGATGATCCCTTCATTCGCGAAAGTCTCAAAGTACTTATTGGACTCGATCCTTCGATCACAGTGACAGGAACAGCGGGAAACGGGCTTGAGGCACTCGCTTTACTGGATTCAGGCGCAGATGCAGACGTTATCCTTATGGATATTCGCATGCCAGAATGTGACGGGGTAGAAGGTACGAAGGTTATTAAAACGCGTTACCCAGACATTCGTATTTTAATGCTGACAACGTTCGATGATGATGAATATATTATTCAAGCGCTGCAAAACGGGGCAAGTGGTTATCTGCTCAAAAATGTGCCGCCTGATCGGATTATTCAAGGGATTAAGACCGTCCACAACGGGGACATGTTAATTCATCCCGATATTGCACGCAAACTCGCTGGGCTACTTCGCCCCGCACCCACTTCTTCTACACATGATCCACTGGAATCCTCTGGTCTAACACGAATGGAACTGTCCGTGGCACAAGCCATCTCAGAGGGTCTGTCCAACAAAGAAATAGCCGCCAAGCTGTTTCTAAGCGAAGGTACGGTCAAAAACTATGTGACAGATATTCTTGGCAAGCTTAGCCTACGTGATCGAACCCAAATTGCTATCTATATCTTGAAGAAATAAGAGGAATTAAACCATTTTCATCTCAAAAGTATGATCTTCAGCAACACAGAAACAGATGAGTTTTCGGAGAAAAATCAAAAAGGGTATTTCCACACCAGACCTATGAAGGCTGTGGAAATACCCTTGTTATCAATTACATCTCTACAGAACTAGATTCTCCTGTCGTAGGAGCAGGCAGAGCAAGTGGTGCCCCTTCGCTGCGCTGAGCTTTGCGACGAGCGAAAATCTTAAGACTTACAATATGGAACAGAGAATGCTGCCGAAGTTGAACTGCCCAGGCCTCATGATTATCTGGAGCCATAATGATTCCAAGCTGATGATGCTCGCCTTCATAGATGGCACGTTGCATGAACTTGCTCTCTCCTTGGTGATTACGAACCTCCAGCTTACAGAAGGCTGAGTTCATACGCAAGGCACGGTGTAATTCCTCAGGGGAATGAACCATTACCCCATTCGCCTTATAGATGGTCTCCCCTGCTTCAATACCTAGTTCAGCAGCTGGGCTATCCGGAATAACGCCGAGCACTTTCAGACCATGTTCAGGGTGTACAAACACTGGACTCCGATGCTGTTCTTCAAAACTGCTATACCATACCAACAATTCATGTCCAATAAACGCAGCCAAAGCTGCAACGACCATGAATGTTGACCACCATGCAGCCAGAAGGCTTAGTCCTAGAAGGCTTGTCCCGTAGATCAGAAGCCTTTTGGCAGAGATCTGCACTTTCTGTCCCGGCAGCATGCTCTGGGTCACTTCGCCGAATCCCAGCATGATAGGTAGAGCCGCCAGCATGTATCCATTCCCTGCGTTCATGAGCGGATTCCATGCTAGCTCTGCACCACTCCCCGTCACCGGTACAAGGATTAGCAGCGGAATAGGCCAAAAATGTAGCAACTGATACCCGCCGACCAGCTTGCCTCGTTTACCTTCAAAGAGTAGTGGTGATGCCATTGCAACACCCTGCATCCTTAACAACATTGCTTCCCCGAGATGTAGAAGCGCAGCCAACACAAGGAGTGCAGGCATATCTAATGCTCTAATTGCATCCGTAGAACTGCCCAGCCATCCAGATGGTTGCCAGTTAGAAGCCAGGCTCAAGCCAAACTGTACCACACCGAGTAATCCAGCCGCGTACGCGAAGCATAAGTACCGAATCCGGAATAATGCTAAGAGTATAGTAGCTACCCATATGCATATTACACTACCCAGCGTAAGATGCGCTCCAAGGAACAAAGAAATGATCGAGACGATTACACCGAGTAGGATCCCTCCCAGCACGGTTCGGATCGTCTGAGTAATTGAACTTTGTAGACGAACGTGAAATAACTTACGCTCTTGTAACAATTGACGATGATAGACGAGTGCAACCAAGATTACCGCAATATAATAAAACGGCTGAATAAACAACTGCAACAATGCTTCCCCTAATGTAGTTAACCATGGCCAAGCCCATTCCATTGTGGACGGTCACTCCTCTCCTTCAGCCGGTTCAGAAAAAAAGAAGGCTGAAAATCAGCCTTCTTTATGGCTTCGACACAGCAGCCGAAATATCCTTTGAGACATTTTCGATCGCGCGCTTCAGCTGTGCATCATATTGAGGATTGGCAATGCGTTCAATCAGAGCCGCTTCTAGAGATTCCGCGGTTTTTTCATCAATCTCGCCTGTTGCCTGAATGCCTTTTTGTTTCTGGAATGCTTTGACCGCTTCTTCTGTCTTCTGGTCATAGTATCCATCCACACGATCTGGCTTGAATTCAAGTCCTCTCAGCATCGTCTGCGCACTTTTCACATCCGTGCTATTGCTGTCGTATTTGAGTGGTAATTTCTCTTTATTTATCGGTGCTACCGAGAAGTAATCCGGTTGATTCACCGCAATGTCCGGTTTGATGCCTTTCTCATGAATCCAATCTCCATTCGGCGTGAGCCATTTTGCAATGGTGATCTTCAGCAAGCTGCCATCACCCATTTGCTTATCATAACTCGTCTGTACTGTACCTTTACCAAAGGAGTTCTCACCGATCAAGGTTGCGCCTGCGGATTGTTGCAATGCTCCAGCCAAGATCTCTGATGCACTTGCACTACCCTTATTCATCAGGACAGTGATCGGATAAGATTTACCTGAGCCATTCGACTTACTTTGTTCCTTCTTGCCATTCTTGTCTTCAACCTGAACGATAACCTTACCTTTTGGAACAAACTGCTCGGCAATCTCGATCACGACTTGCAGCACACCGCCTGGATCATTTCGTACGTCAATGATCAGACCCTTCATGTTCTGCTTCTCAAGCTTAGCTAGCTCTTCCTTGAAGCGTTCACCCGTATTTAATGAGAATTGTGTGATGGTGATAACCCCCACCCCATTATCCTCCATGTGGGCATAGATCGTCTCCAAATCAATGTCGTCCCGAACAATAACAAATTCAATCGGCTCGGTAGATCCAGCACGTTTAACCTGTACCTTAGCTTCACTACCTTTTGGGCCTCTGATTTTGTTAACAGCCTTATTTAGCTCTAGACCTTGCAACGTTTCACCGTTGACAGACATGATGATATCTTTTGCCCGAATACCAGCTTTCTCTGCCGGTGATCCTTTGATCGGAGATACAACAACCACGTTTCCGTCCTGAGACGAAACCTCTGCACCAATTCCAGTAAATGAACCCTCTATAGATTCCTCGAACTGAGCTGCTGTTTCCTGCCCCATATAATTGGAGTATGGATCTCCGAGCGATTCCATCATTCCGTTGATCGCACCATCGATCAGTTTGGTACGATCCACGTCTTTATAATAGTTTTTTGAGATCAAATCCATCGCGGTTTCAATCTTCTTCAGCTCGTTCTTCTGCTGCGTATTACCTGTCACACTGGCTAACAGGCCTTCACCTGGAGTCGTTGGGCTAGCCATACCGGGAAAACTCATTAACACCAATGTGAGTAAGCTTCCTCCGAGTAGTGCTCCAATGACAAGCAGCAGCGCCGATCTTTTTTTCATCATCCGTTTGTCACCGCCTTTAGTTATGAACCATTCTAAGTTCATGGATCATCGAAGTCCAATTCCTGAACATGCCAACTTAGTATATGTCTAGCTTGTACGGAATATGTTTATTCCATTCGGTCAATGCGTCACGTTATTACAAATAGTTCATCGGATTTACTGCTGTACCATTATCTCGTACTTCAAAGTGCAAGTGAGGTCCTGTGGAGTTCCCTGTATTTCCTGACTCTGCAATGGTATCACCTTTGCTCACCGTGTCGCCCTTGCTCACTTTGAATCCACCCTCACGCAAGTGACCATAGAGTGTCCATAGTCCACCACCATGATCCACTATAACGGTATAACCATAACCACTGTACCATTCAGCCATAATAACGATTCCGCCAGAGGCTGCATGAACAGAAGTACCGACTGGAACAGCAAAATCCACACCATTATGCATTTTACCGACTACACCCGTAATTGGATGGGTACGAGGGCCAAACGGGGAAGAAATACGTCCTCCCGATACCGGTCTAGAGAAAATTCCGTTACCTGATGAATACGTAACCTCACTGCTACTATCCATGCTAACTCTAGTCGGATTCTTGGCTGCTGCTTTGGCTGCGGCAGCTGCACGAGCTGCGGCCTCTGCTTTGGCTTTGGCTGCGGCTGCGGCCTGCTCCTCGCGCAATATATTTTTCTCCTGCAACAGAGCCGAACGTTTGCTAGCAATCTGCATCAGCACATCTTCTTGCTCTTGCGTTAATTCCTCGGACTCTTCAATTTTAGCATCATAGGAAGCCAAAAGCACTTGCTTCTCTTGCTCTTTCTCATTCAACTGCGATTTACGCTGCTTCTTCTGAGCATAAAGGCTCTTAGCTTCAGCATACTGCTGATCCAGTTCTGCCTTTTTGTCTACAACGAGCTGCTTGTCTTTCTTATGTTCATCAAGCAGATGCTGATCCTGATCCACGATTGTTTTTAGCGAGTCTGCACGAGTTAAGAAATCAGAGAAGCTTGTGGAAGACAATAATACATCCAGATAGGATACAGCACCATCGGTATACATGAGACGTACACGAGATTCCAACAATTTCTCTCTGGCTACGATCCGTTCCTCTGCAGCTTGAAGATCTTTCTTCGTAGTACGTAGATCTTCTTCGGTATTCTCAATCTGCAGTGAGACGTTTGCGAGTTCATCACTAACGACATTAATCTGCTCCATAACAACCTTCAGGTAAGCATTCGTTTTGTTTTTGTAATGCTGAGCTTCCTTTTTGTTGGCAGCGGCCTTTTTCTGCTCTTGTTTGGCTGAGGCCGCCTTGTTCTCTAGTTGTTGAATCTGCTGATCGATGTCACTGATGCTACTCTTAGCATATCCGTCCGAAGGTTGAAACGTTAAGCTAGCTAACAATGTAAAAGCTAGCAGCGAAGCGGTTTTTTTCAAAATGTCGATCTCCCATCCTATGAATTCACAAGAAAGCAACCTGCACAGGCGGTGAACAAACATGTTCTATGCTTTCTTTCATCTTAAGAAATTCGGTCTCTCCTACATATCGTCAAACAGCTCCATTTTGTGAACCTGCTATGCCATTCTAGTTTGCGAACGTTCAACATTCTACGTGGTACACGTAGGTCTAAACGTTAAGGGACTTACGGATGGACAGCGTACTGCCCAGTATGCCTACCAATACCCCTAGCCCGATCAATAAGGTTGCGAAGAGCACCCAGATATCTCCAAGCGGAACAAGGTTAAGCATCTGCATAAATACATCCTGACCAATGGTCGCCATAAGACGACTGTACCCAAAGAAGAGTACGGCTACTGTAACCGCTGAACCAATCAGTCCGATCAGCGCGCCTTCAATGAAGAACGGCCAACGAATGAACGTATTGGTTGCCCCAACCAACTTCATGATGCCGATCTCTCGGCGACGGGCAAGAATCGTTACGCGAATCGTATTCGAGATCAGGAACATGGACATCAGACCCAGTCCCCCAACGAAGATAAATCCGATGTTACGAACCAGCTTCGTAAATTTGAACAATACCTCCACCGTTTCCTTGCCATAATTCACTTTCATGATCGGCTTCTCCGGGTGTTTCTCGTTCAATGCTTCGATTTTTTGCGCTACAAAAGTAACGGTTTCCGGTTCAATGACCTCAACTTCAATGGTCTCCGGCAGTGGGTTATTATCCACATCGAAACCGCTAAGTACATTATCTGCGCTGTCTCCGAGACGTTCACGAAACTCTTTTAGTCCATCTTCCTTGGAGACAAAGCGAATTTCACTTACTTCAGGCATGGCGCTGATTTCTTGTTCGAGTGTGTTGCGTAACTGCTCGTCCACATTCAGTTCAAGAAACGTGCTGATCTCCACCTGACTGTCCACTTGGTTTGCCATAGAATTCACATTCAATACCAATAGCATAAATACACCAAGAATAAGCAGTGATACGATGATGGACATGATGGAGGCCACAGACATCCAGCCGTTGCGGAATACGTTTTTGAATCCCTCCCGCAAATGGCGCAAGAGAGTACTAAAATTCATAACCGTATTCTCCTCTCATCTGATCCCGTACGATCTGTCCACGTTCAATGGCAATAACCCGTTTCCGCATCGTATTTACGATATCTTTGTTATGGGTTGCCATGACGATTGTTGTTCCTCGGAAATTGATCTCATCCAGCAGTTGCATAATTCCCCATGACGTCTCTGGATCAAGGTTACCTGTAGGCTCGTCCGCGATAATAACCGACGGATTATTCACAATCGCCCGTGCGATGGCAATACGCTGCTGTTCCCCACCTGAGAGCTGCGAAGGCTCACGATTAGCTTTGCTACGCAGTCCCACCAGATCAAGTACTTCCATCACTCGTTTCTTGATATGACGCTTCGGTGCTTCAATAACTTCCATAGCAAAAGCAACATTCTCGAACGCCGTCATCTTAGGCAGCAGTCGGAAGTCCTGGAATACAACACCGATATTACGGCGTACATAAGGAATTTTCCTTGGTTTCAGCTTACCGATATTAAATCCGTTAATGGATATTTGTCCTTTAGTCGGAACTTCTTCTCTGTACATCAATTTCATAAATGTCGATTTGCCTGCGCCAGACGGGCCGACGATATAGACAAATTCATTGCGGTCGATCTTCACCGACACCCCTTGTAAAGCGTGGGTCCCATTGGCGTAGGTCTTCCACACGTCCTGCATTTCTATCACATCATCACTTCCTGCTCGCATAGTTAGCCATTATCATTTCGACACAATCCCGGCATTTCCTTTAAAAAGACCTGAATTTCATCAGGAGAAGTCCACTTCGACCTTTTTTGATGGTGAAGCATGGATTCATATGAAGTTTATTGTAACAAATTTGTTACCTATTGAGTACCCGAAAGTTTTCCTACATTGGATCATATATATAGAAAGTGTTACAAAGTGCGGAACAACAGAAGTAAAAAGGAGCGTACGGTTATGAAAAAAATACACGTGGCAGTCATTGCAATGTTCTCGATCCTCTTATTCGGTTCCGCATCCTATGGAATGATCTATATGTATGTGAACCAATCGTCGTTACCCCAGAAGGTACAGGTAGGCGGATGGCAGATCGGAGAAATGAATCGAGCCGATGTCATGCTTGAACTGGATGAACGGTTACAACAGCTGGCAGAATGGCCTGTCATTTTGGAACTGGACGAACCCTTAGCGAAAACACTAACTTTAACAGCTGCGCAAATAGGCGCACAGTACGATGCAAACAGCTTCCGACTTGCCATGAAGCAACTGGAGGAGGGAAACTTATGGGAACGTGCCTATGCGCGTTATCATCTGGCAGAAGATTGGCCACTAGAACTGATATATGATGCGACATCATTAAAATCTCAGCTGAGCCCTGCGTGGGAAAAAGAAACCTTCGGTTCTCCTTCCAACGCAGTTCGCAGGATCACGCCTAGCGACAAGATTCAATACATCCCGGAGAAAGGTGTACGCCGCATCGCTTGGGATGAACTTACCCGTCAATTACAGGTCAAGCTACCTCATGATTTCAGCACATTAGACTTGGAGGGGAAACCTGATTCGATCCGTGTTCAGCTCCCACTGTATACGATGAAACCTGAAGTTACGGTAGACTCCTTGCGCTCAGAGGGCATCGAACGGAAAATCATTCAGTTCTCAACAGGGCTCGGCAATAGCAGTGAGGGTCGGGTACATAATGTGAGCGCAGCAGCCGAAGCCATTGACGGCATGATTCTGAAGCCAGGTGCCATTTTTGATTATGAGAAAATTGTTCAAAAAGCCGAGAAGGAATTCGGCTTCCGCGAAGCGCCGGTCATTGTGAATGGTCGATTGACGCCCGGAATCGGCGGGGGCATCTGCCAGGTATCCAGCACGATATATAATGCAGCCTTGCTTACAGGTCTTGATATCGTCGAACGTCGCAATCACTCCCTACCGGTCAAATATTTACCGAAAGGGTTGGATGCCACCTTTGCTTCTGGAGCCATTAACTTCCGTTTCAAAAATAACACTGAAAAATCGTTACTTATTCATGCCGAAGTCAACAACCACAGGTTAGTCGTGAAGTTTTTTGGTACATTTCCGGAGAATGTCAGTTATGCCCTTGAATCTCGTACGATTGAAACGTTAAGTGTTCCGGTAAAATACGTATCCAGTAACGTTCTCCCTGATGGAGCTCAGCAAGTGCTGCAAAACGGGCAGCCTGGATATATTGTTGAGACTGTAAGGACAAAGCGGGTGGATGGGAAAGTCGTCGAATCCAAAACCATTTCACGAGATACGTACAAAGCACAGAATCGCTTAATTGCTCGCCCGGGAAATAGTAGTGTAACTGATGAACAAGAACCTTCCATTGTTGAGGATGGCATCTCGGATACCAAACAACCTTAATTCCAACATTGTTGTTATAACTTCTAATAGAAGAATATCAAAAAAAAGACACACCTCTCGTCTCCCTTTCGGTTACGTGTGAAGTGTGTCTTTTCTATCTTGCGATGAAATAGCTACCCCCTCAATATAACGATAATCAAAAGGTAACAGCTGTTATTTCATCGAATTCACTCATTTGTCTAATAAAAAGGTTAATGACCGCCTGTGTATTCGCTTTGCTCTTCACCCACAACCATCTTCTCATTGCCCATGAAGAACGATGCGATTAGAGCGAGCGCAGCTGGAATGGCAGCCCAAGCAAACAACTGCACAATAGATGAGGATAGTGCATGTGTAATGGTCTCCAGAATCTGTGGTGGAATACTCTGTCTTAATTCGGGTGATAACAGCGCATGTGGATCTGTCAAATTCAGTCCGTCCGGAATACCTCCACCGGTTGTAGCCTCTCCAGCACCCGCTCCACCAGCCTCTGCTGCTGATCCAAGTGCCTCGGTCATTTTACGTGTAAACACTTGGCTCTGTACGATACCAAAGATCGTGATCCCCATCGTCATGCCAAGAGATCTCAAGAAGTTAAGCGTAGAACTAGCTGCTCCGCGTCTCCGTGCTTCAAATGCGTTCATAGCCGCGTTGCTAAGTACCGAGAACGATGCACCCACTCCGAGTCCGACCATAACCATGAATATGCGGATCGTCCAGAGCGATGATCCCTCATCCAGCGTTGTAAGCAATCCAAGTCCAAGCACGAGCAGTGCAAGTGTAGGAATCATAATATTACGGTACTTGATTTTGGTCATTAATACCCCGCCCAGGGAGGCCGTTACGACTGAACCAAGCATCATTGGCAGTAAAACTAGACCTGAGTTAGTCGCTTTACCACCCAAAACGCCTTGAATGAAAATCGGTATGTACACTGAAGCTGTAATAAACGCCGCCCCACTGAACATTGCGATTACGTTGCTGGACCAATACACCCGATTGCGGAACATATTAAAGGAAATAATCGGTTCCTTGGCTCGCGTCTCTGCATAGAGGAACAACAGAGTGAGCACGATAAATCCGGCAAACAAGCCGATAATCTGTCCTGAATTCCAATCATAAGTCTTGCCGCCTAATTCCAAGCCGAAGATCAGGCAGACCACTGCGCCAATCAGTGTTACAGCACCTAGCCAGTCAATCTGCTGGGATTGATGTTGATGTGATTCTTTATAACAAATAGTAATAAACAGAAACGCAATTAAACCGAGTGGCAGGTTAATATAGAATACCCATTCCCATGTCGCGTACTGCGTAATGTAAGCACCAAGCAGCGGACCAAATACACTGGATAGACCAAATACCGCACCAAACAATCCACCCAGCTTGCCCCGTGCCTCTGGAGCAACAACGTCAAACATAATCGTAAACGCAATAGGTACCAGTGCGCCTGCTCCAATCCCTTGAATTGCTCTATACATTGTTAATTCCACGATAGATGTCGCTGTTCCACACAGCGCCGAACCAAGCATGAATACAATGATGCCAAATACAAAGAACTTCTTCCGTCCGTACATATCCGACAGTTTACCGAAGATCGGCATTCCTGCCATCTCTGCAACCATATATGCAGAGGTCACCCAAACGAACTTGTCGAGTCCGCCGAGTTTGCCGACGATATCGCCCATCGCCGTAGCCACAATGGTGTTATCCATTGAAGCCATAAGTATGCTGAGTAGTAGCCCTGCCAGCACAAATCCAATTTTGTTTTTACTTGCAGCCATCGTTCTTAATCTCTCCATTCACGATCTATTCATATGACTGCATTAGTATATCCGAAATGTTGCAATCATTAATCAGTCCAAGGACCGATTGCTTTACACCAAAACAATATATCGTGAACGAGCCATTCGCATCATAAATCGCATCAGATTTGTTCAACACGACCTATTCTTGCTTCTGGATCTACTGACAAGTCACCCGAATATTCGACCAACCTAATGTTACATCCACGCCCAATATGAACTCGTGTACCGCGAACAGTATCGGCCTCTGTATCTTCAAGCATAATCTCATCTCCCTCAATCAGTTCTGCTCTAAAAGAAGGAGCCCCGCCCAAACCAAGTGCTTTCCAGAATCCACTGCGCTCTCTACGCCGAATATCAATCCGTTCACCGCCAACTTCCCTAGCCGAAGAAGACGTATATAGACGAATCTCCACGGTGTCTGCGTTCAACAGCCCCCCTACTTTGAGGTTGCCTTGAACACTAATCGTCTCGCCCTGCACATCTCCATCAATCGTGGCCATACCGCCGATATCGATGCGCTCACTGTCCACTCTTCCGCGTACGTTGCATTTCCCGTTCACCGTCAACTCCGGTGTAGCCAAAGCACCATTAATCGTTGTCATGCCATCCACACGCACACGAGAACTAACCAGCGGGCCGTTAATCGTACACATGCCATTGACCGTTGTCGTCTCCGCGCGAGCCGGGCCATGAACGCCCATTGTTCCATTTACATCCAGTGAAGTAGTCTGCAGTTCTCCTTCCACTTTAGCCATACCATTCACGGTTATGCTCTCAGTGTACAACGCACCATAGATTTTCAGTGTTCCATTCACATTGAGCGAAGTACAATCCAAGTCTCCGTCCAATTTGGCCATGCCATCAATATTCACCCGGTTATAGTGCCCGCCTGTCGTTTTGCGAGATCCCGTTACATTCAGGTCATTTCTCATGTGACGCTCTTCCATGCATTTCTCCCCCTTTTCAGACATTCCCTAATTTAAGTTTCAGTTCTTCCATGAACGTTGCCAGCGTAATTCTCAGCACCACTTTTACACCCTGATCAAAATAAAGCTCCGCTCCTGCGCCAACCAGCATAAACGTCGGTACACCCATTTTGCGAATAAGCAGCAATTCACTCGCTCTGTCTCTGAATCGGTAATAATGATCTGACATCACTTCGATCAACAAGGTACCTTCCTGTCTTGTGATATCTCCACTCATTAGTAACTTCTCAAGTACATAGAGCATCGTGATCTGCTCCAAACCATATAGTGGTTGCTCTCGACCGGCTTCTGTCAGCAATTCAAGAGATGCTAATGAAACAATGTTTCGGTCTATTAATTGCTGGGCAGACATCTCTACTTCGCCTAATGATGGCGAGAATACATCTGCCAGCTCATCCAGCGATAATCCTTCCTTCATGTGGATAATCTTGTCGATCCGCGGCAAAATCTGCTGTTTGGGAAAAAAGGTCTCCTGTCCTGTATATGAAGACTTTCGGATGAACCATTCCTCCGGAATAAGATTTTTCCGTTTCCAGCGATAGAGCTGCCCATATGAAATGCCTGTCAGGTCTAGTAGTTCTTTTTTGGAGATCAAATCATCCGTCATCGTTGAACCCCCTTGTCATTGAAGACAGTGTAACATAACATTGTTACGTTGTGAAGAAGGTTGTTTTCAACCGTGTATCATTCTCGTCATTGCATCGCGGGAGCTTTGGGTATAACCTGTGTAATAGATACTACGCTTCACTAGGAACTACTATCCCTCGGTTTCCGAACTGGAGATGGATCAGTTACATATCGGACTTATGAAAGGGGTTACTTTATTAGATGGCACTTATTAAATGTGACTTTTATTCGGACACACTTGGATTAAGCACGAGTATGCATGTTATTTTGCCACAACAGACGCATACTCAGATCGGCATGCAGAATGTGACAGGACAAGGACTACATCCTACCCTCTACTTGTTACATGGTCTTTCGGACGATGATTCCATCTGGCTACGTAGAACATCCATTGAACGTTATGTTGCTAACCTCGGTATTGCCGTTGTCATGCCACAGGTTCACCGCAGTTTCTACACGAACATGGCTGAAGGCGGACGTTACTGGACATTTATTAGTGAAGAACTGCCCACACTCGCCCGTTCCTTCTTCCCACTATCACACCAACGTGAAGATAACTTCGTTGCCGGCCTTTCAATGGGCGGCTACGGTGCGTTCAAGCTCGCGCTTCGTAAACCAGAACAATATGCGGCTGCTGCTAGCTTATCCGGTGCACTCGATATGGCTGCTCACCTCAACAACCATGCAGGATCTCCGATGCAGCAGGCTGAAATGAAACGAATTTTCGGGTCGCAAGTAGCAGGATCAGAGAACGATTTGCTTCATTTGCTGCAAGAGAGCGAGCCAAGTCAAGGGGCAAGACCGTTACTCTATCAGTGTTGTGGAACGGAAGACTTCCTCTATGAAGACAATCAGACCTTTAGAAAGGCCTGCGAGCAGTCAGACTTCGAGCTGACATATGAGGAAGAAGCAGGTGCACATGAGTGGGGTTATTGGGATGCGAAGATTCAAGACGTATTAAAATGGCTTCCTTTGTCTAAACGAGACTAGTGATTATACGGGGTATTGCTTACAAAGCCTGAAAGTGTGCTTTTTGAGAGGAAACAGGGAAAACATAGCTCTTAACGGGTCGTCCCTTAAATACCGCTATGTTCTCCCCTCGTATAACAAGTATTAATTCAGTATCGGTTGATCTGATTGCACATGAAAAATCAATGTCACCCTGTCCGCGCTTCACCCCTCTGCGATCCCTTCCTTTGGCAATAGTGCCTTGATTCGGAATGCCATACGTAGACGCAATGTTTCCTCTGGATCTTTCAGACTGCGACCGATAATCTCCTCGCATTTCTCTAACCGATAAATCACTGTGTTGCGATGGATGTACAGTCGTTTCGCTGTTTCAGCCAGATGACAATGCGTTTCCAGATAAACAGACAACGTATGAAGCAGCATATGATGATCCTTAATAGTCTCATCCTCGAATCCCTGCATCGTATCGGCATAGAATTTGTATAAGTGCTCGTAGGGGATCATACGTAAAATCTCAGGAACTTCCTTCGGCTGATACATCTCGATAAAACGCGTTTTGCCCGCAATTCCACCGAAGTATAGAGCTTCATTGGCCTCTTTGTAAGAAACAGGGATCTGAGCAAGCGGCTGAGCGTAGCTACTGAAGCCAAACGATAGCTCCGATCCGTAATGGACAGCAATTTTACCCTGAAGACGCTCTAGCAGCGCGACAAAGAAAGGCTTAACCGTTTTCCACTCCTCCACCAACGGCATTAATAGCACGTAGGCGCGATCATGAGTGAACAAATGTAATGGATATCGAAAATGGGTCAGTTCCCCTTCAAGATGTTCGGCAATCCGATCCTGCTCAGCCTTATATTGCATGAATGAGATGGTTTTATCCGTGCCATCGAATTTGCCAACTGCACAGAGATATCGCTGCTCGCTGGACAGTCCAAATTCACGCCCCCGACTCGCGATCTCCTCACTACTGGAGAATGCTCCACCGATAAAATTAGTAAAAAATTCGTTCTGGATGCGGCGGCGATTCTGCCTGAGCGCATTATCCTTCATTAATTCAAACGCAATCACGTTAGTCGCCTGTTCTATGGTCAAAATATTCGAACGTTCAGACGGCGTAACTAAGCCTTCTATACAAAGAAAATGTAATTGTCTATGGGTATACACCGGAAACAATGTCAGTGTTTCACGCTTCTCACTCAATAGAGAGAACGCTGAGAAAACGGATGGCGCTACGTGAAAACGCCCTCCGCCAGACAACAATGCTTCAATATGCGCTGCGGTGGTCGCGGAGAATCGACCATAGATGGGCTGAAGGTAAGGGCCTAGCAGAAGAACCGGTAAGCGAAGTAAAGCGGACAACTGATCCAGCAACTTCGGGATGCCTTGGCCGCTCATAATCTGCTGGGTGAACTGTCGGTGAGTCTGTATGGCATTATGCAGCTCGGTAGTTTGTACATCGAGGATATGACTTAGTGATTTGTTAACAATATCGCCGAGTGAAGGATCGACAGGCAACTCCATCAAAGGAAAATGCAGCTCGTTAGCTAGCTGAATTGCTGATTCAGGAATGTTGCCGAGGTAACGTTTGCTCTTGATACCAAGCCCAGTACAGTCTTGGCGACTCATCTCCCCGATTAGTTCAAGCAGAGCTGGCAGATCGTCTTTAAAGTGAAAAGCTGTCGTAATGAGTAATTCATTCTTTCTCAGGTATGGAATGATATCCGGGGCATCCATCATGTTGACTGTATGAACTTCCCTGTTCAAACCCGTTGCTCCTGCGACAATGATGGTTCCGTCAAACACCGGCAGCTTCAGTAGCTCATTCATTTTCATCGTTCTTGCGCCCCTTTGGTTAACATGTCCAATGAATCCTGTTATTCTTCTACATTTTCGTGAATGATTTCCCTTTTGTTTTATTCTACGATTAATTAATCACAATGCCAAGTTAATTAATATAACACCGGTTGGAAAGCTTATGCTGCCGGAATGGGGGAGATTGCATTGATAATCAAACAACCGAAGCCGTCTGCCTTATCCGAGCAGGTCGAAAACATGATTGAATGGCTGGCTTCGCATGGCAAAGATGAGCGGAATGGCGTGAGCCGTCTACTCTATGACCCAGCTTGGATCGCGGCTCAACGAGCCATTGAAGCCAAAATGAACGACCTCGGGCTACAGGTGCACTACGATGATGTTGGTAACTTGTTCGGGCATGCAGCTGGACGTGACCCCGAGGCACGGGTTGTACTGACCGGATCTCATGTTGATACAGTTATAGGGGGCGGAAAATACGACGGAGCCTACGGAATCGTCGCTGCGCTAATTGCCGTGGAATATTTGCTAACGCAATACGGTCAGCCGCTTAAACCCATTGAGGTTGTCTCACTCTGTGAAGAAGAGGGAAGCCGCTTCCCGATGACCTATTGGGGTTCAGGTAATATCACCGGCACCAAAAGCCGCGAAGCTATTCATAATTTAAAAGACGCGAGCGGTATGCTGTTTGAACAAGCGATGTACAATGTCGGGTTCGGATTAGGACAGCATCCACAGCCCCAGCGAAGTGACCTTGAATGTTTTATCGAATTGCATATTGAGCAAGGCCAAGTATTGGAACGAGAGAAGAAATCAATCGGTGTTGTCAGTCATATCGTTGGACAACGCCGCTACGATATCACCGTGCATGGCGAGAGCAATCATGCAGGTACTACCCCGATGAAGTGGCGGCATGATGCTATGTTTACCGCAGCTGAGTTGATTCGAATATTAATGCTCCGAGCCAATTCACATGAAGACGGATTGGTAGCCACAGTTGGACGATTAGATGCCAAACCCAACGTCGGTAATGTCATTGCACGCGAGGTCACCTTCAGCCTAGATGTACGTCACAGTGACACAGAGACCATTCGAACATTTTGCGAGGAATGCTTCAACGATTTCGAGACTGTCGCAGCCCAACACGGAACACGCATCACTTACCGTAAGTGGATGGATGAACCTCCAGTTGCAATGGATTCAGCACTGAACGCGGCGACTGAGAGCATTTTAAAGCGTGAAGGTATTTCATACCAAGTGATGACCAGTGGCGCGGGACATGATTCACAAGTATTCGGAACGTATTGCCCAACAGCACTGTTATTTGTACCAAGTCGAGGCGGCATCAGCCACTCCCCCGCGGAGTTTACCGACACAGAAGATTTGCAACGCGGTGTACGCCTGCTGATCGACCTACTACATCAATTGGCTTATTAATATACATTCAGGAGGCGGTTACGAGATGACGAAATACCGGGAAATCCATGCACCTTTGAGAACTATCATGACACCAGGGCCGGTCGAAGTAGATCCGAGAGTCCTGCGAGCAATGGCTACACCGATTCTGGGTCAATTCGATCCAGCGTTCACGCAAATGATGAACGAGACGATGGATATGTTAAGACAAACGTTCCAAACAAAGAACCAATGGGCTTTCCCGGTTGACGGTACTTCCCGTTCAGGTCTGGAAGCGGTGCTGTGCAGCCTAATTGAACCTGGCGACAAAGTGCTCGTACCCATCTTCGGTCGTTTCGGTCATCTGCTGACAGAAATCGCCGAACGCCACGGTGCTGAGCTGCATCTGATGGAATGCCCTTGGGGAGAAGTATTCGACCAACAGGCCGTAATTGATGAGGTTAAAAGGGTACAACCGAAGATTGTAGCCATTGTACACGGCGAAACTTCAACAGGCTGCATGCAGCCACTGGATCTAATTGGCCCAGCTTGCCGCGAGCGTGGTGTGCTGACAGTCGTCGATGCGGTTGCCTCCATTGGTGGTGCGCCAGTCGAAGTAGATGAGTGGCAACTCGATGCCGTTATCGGCGGCACACAGAAGTGCATATCCGTACCTTCCGGTATGGCGCCAGTTACGTACAACGAGCGGGTAGAACAGATTCTGGCAAGCCGGAAAAAGGTAGAGCGTGGTGTCGCACTGGACAGTGACCGTCGAGACGTTGCACATCCGATTCGCAGTAACTACTTTGATCTGAGTCAGTTGCAGGACTACTGGGGACCACGCCGTCTAAACCATCATACCGAAGCAACGTCGATGCTATACGCGTTACGTGAAGGGCTACGTATCCTGCTAGACGAAGGACTCGAAGAACGCTTCGAGCGTCATAAGTTACATGAAAAAGCATTGATGGCAGGCATCCGCGGCATGGGGCTAGAATTATTTAATGATGTCGCTTGGAAGCTACCTGTGGTAACTTGCGTGAAGATTCCACAAGGCGTTGATGGTGAATCTGTACGGAAGATGCTACTTCATCAGTTCGGCATTGAGATTGCCAGCTCATTCGGCCCACTACATGGGCAGATCTGGAGAATCGGCACGATGGGTTATAGCTGCCGCAAGGAAAACGTACTATTCGTACTATCCGCACTGGAAGCCGTGCTAATCCGCCATAATGCTCCGATTGTCATCGGGCGCGGCGTACAGGAAGCACTTAACGTCTATGAGTAAAACACACCCAGGTGCTGCACCCCTCCGTTATAACTTCTTAGCTAGAACATAATCTCATTACAACTTAGAGGATACGACGCAAGAGGTTCAGCTGCATACACTTGAACGATACAGAGAATGGGATTCCGGCACGTCCGGAATCCTTTTGCATAAACAAGACTTCGCTATAGGAACGCCGGGCACATCATTGTACTGCTCGAAGACCGTTTCGGCGAAACTCCAAGCGGAAGGTGACACATGAACAATATCATTAGACTGCGCTCGGGACTCGCTGGGCTGCAGTGGCTCTTTTTCTTATTTACAAATACAGTCGTCATTCCAATCACGGTCGGGGCGGCATTTGCATTACCGCAAGAAAAAATCCAATTCTTAATTCAATGCTCGTTTGTCCTTACAGGGCTCGCCTGTGTCGTACAAGCAGCACTCGGACATCAAAGATCGGTCATGGAAGGACAGTCAGGTTTGTGGTGGGGTGTTATTTTGAGCCTCAGTGCGGCTGCACCTTCGCTTGGTATCTCACTAACGGAGCTGGGTGGCAGTCTAGCCGTGGGTATCGTGATCTCAGGTGTCATCACCATTCTAATCGGCGTCTGCGGACTCGCCGTTCCGTTATCGAAGTTGTTTACACCAGGCGTGATGGCTGTATTTATGTTTCTTCTCGGTTGCCGACTGAACATGATTTTTCTTGAGGGAATGCTCGGAATCTCCTCGGGATCTTCGACCGAAGCAACAACGATTCAACCAGCCGTTTTTCTGTTAGCAGCAGCCGTGGCCGTTTTCATCGCAGTCTTATCCGTAAAAGCCCGACCTGCGATTGGTCAGTATGCGTTACTGATTGGAATTCTGGGCGGATGGGTGCTATATACACTCATCTTCGGCAGAGACAGCGGAACCTCCAGCGCAGGAACAATCGACATGGGTTGGTTCCCTCTCGGTGATCCATGGCATGGCCTGAACACAGGTGTTGTCATGATTGCGATCATCGCCGGTCTGGTCAATGCCTCGAATACATTCGGCGCACTGAAGGGAACGGATCACATTTACGAACAAGAAGCTTCTGCCAAGCAGTACAGACGCTCATTTACTATTAGCGGTATGCTTGCGGTTCTGTCGGGACTACTAGGGCTTGTACCCTACGCTCCTTACGTTTCATCTGTAGGTTTTCTGCAACAGACCCGTATTCGAGACCGACTTCCGTTTGTCATTGGCGGTCTACTATTTACGGGAATCGGTCTGATTCCGGTGATCAGCAGCATGCTGACACAACTGCCGCTCAGCATCGGGAGCGCTGTATTATTAGTAACATATCTGAGATTACTCGGTTCATCACTGCAGTATTTCAGCCAGATTCGAATGGATGCAGCAAACTTGTACCGGACAGCAGCACCTCTTTTCGTGGGAGTCATCGTGATGGGATTGCCATCCGAATATTTCGCCTCCTTGCCCCCACTGCTACGTCCGCTACTCGGAAACGGCCTGCTCGTTGGCATTTTGCTTGCACTAGTGTTGGATCGACTTCGCTCCGGTTCATCCCAACAGGATCAGACACCAGCCTCGAACAAGGTTCGAAGGCTTGTAACTCCAACATCCGATCACTCAGGACACACACTCAATTCCAATTTGAATCCGAAAGGAGAACAGTCATGAGAAGTCATGCGAATCAATCGAAGGCGTTCAAACCGGGTACAGAAAGAGAGACAGAAATCACGTCGGTAAGTCAGGATCAATCGGGAGCATTTGTGGATGCCACGGTTCAGTTACCTTCTACCGGGACGGGCAAGCTCGACGGGCTGATGTTCGCGGTGAAAGACGTCTTTGATATTCAAGGTGTAATCAGTGGAGCAGGTAATCCGGACTGGCTTCGAACGCATGAAGCTGCGGATTCCACTGCTCCCGTTCTGTTATCTTTATTAGCCAGCGGCGCAAGACTCACAGGTACAACGCAGACGGACGAATTGATGTACAGTCTGAATGGGGAAAATGCCCACTATGGCACACCCATCAACCCCCTCGCACCAGATCGAATACCAGGCGGATCATCAAGTGGTTCAGCCGTTGCGGCTGCGGCAGGTCTGGTTGATTTCGCTATAGGCACAGACACAGGTGGTTCCGTTCGTATTCCATCATCCTACTGTGGCCTGTATGGCTTCCGGCCAACGCACGGAGCTGTATCTGCGGAAGGAGTCATTCCACTCGCACGTAGCTTCGATACGGTCGGCTGGATGAGCCAGTCTCCGAAGATTCTGTTAGATGTGGGCAAGGTTCTGTTGAAAAATAAATCGGTAACTTTTCAAGATGATGAATTCAGCGTAGAAGCGAATGCCATAAGCGGTGCATATGACGCATCCAATGTTGAACCAACATTCTCGCGTTTCCTCATTGCAGATGAAGCTTGGAGTCTACCAGAGGAAAACGATCGTTCAACCTTACTTGCGAAGCTGTATGAACTTCCCAACTGGAAGCAGGATAGCTCTTCAGTCCAATTAACAACACTTACGGAGAGCTTGGCGGACTGGTCAGCGGCGTTCCGCGTTCTTCAAGGGTTAGAAATTGCCCTTGAACATAGTGATTGGTTGATAAAGGAACGTCCAACATTCGGCCCTGGCATCGCAGAACGATTTGAATGGGCTTGTACACTGGAGGCGTCTGCACACACCACTGAGAGTGACCTACGCACTCGTATCCGGAGTAGCCTTGTTGAACTGCTCGGCGAAGATGGACTTCTGGCGATTCCGACTGCTCCTGGCCCTGCTCCACTGCTGGGGCTACAAGGTGCGCAAGCTGAGGCTTATCGAGCAAAGACCATGCAACTCTCTTGTATCGCAGGACTTACGGGTCTACCTCAGGTAACCGTGCCAGTCATTCGCGAGGATGGACTGCCCATCGGGCTATCCTTTATTGGTGGTACCAATACCGATCTTAAGCTACTACGCTGGGTGGCAGAACACTTCATAGAAGAGGTGCGCGGATGAAACTAGTAACAATTGAACATGAAGGACAGGAGCACGCAGCGTTCCTGTCCGATCATGGCGTGATTCCACTGACTTGGCTGAATGAGAAACAAAATACAGATTGGAATACAGACCTTTACGCACTACTGCAAAACAAACAACTGCAGGCTCTGCGAGACTGGTACGTTAGTGGTGGACAGGAGAGCCTCTCCGCTCTTCCTGCTCTGCCGATCGACGCTGTATCTTACCGCGTGTTATACCGCCGACCAGGCAAAATGATTGGGGTTGGCATGAATTATCTAGCAAAAGCCATCGAGCTGTCTGGACGCCCTCCTGAGGATGAGCCTGTCATCTTTCTCAAACCCGACACGTCACTAATTGGCTCTGGCGAAGCGATCCGTCTACCAGATGGAGCTGGACAGGTCACTGCAGAGGCAGAGCTAGCGATCGTCATTGGACAGACATGCAGAAATGTTAGCGAGGACGATGCTATGAATTACGTAGCCGGTTATACCACCTCTCTCGATATGACGGCTAAGGAGATTCATGCGCGTAATCCTCGATTTATGCAAAGAGCCAAAAGTTTCGACACGTTCCTAAGCCTCGGCTCTTCCCTCTCCACTCCTGACGAATACGTTGATCTGCCTAATCTCAAGGTCGAAACTGTACTGAATGGCGAAGTCATGCACCACAATACCGTTAGCCAGATGATCTTCTCGCCCGCATACTTGATCTCTTTCCTTTCACATGTGATGACATTACATCCGGGAGATATCATTTTGACAGGCACACCAGGTTCAGTCGTGATTGACATGGGTGATCAGGTGGAATGCCGGATTGCTGGGATGAAAACATTGAACAATTCGGTGGAAAACTGAATCTCTTCGTATAGAAAATCGTCTGCATGAGCATTCATATTTAGCTCCTCAACAAAACATGACATTAAACGTAATATTTTTTTGTTCAATTTGAACAGAAAACCCGGTCATAATCTACGTTTTTGTCAATGAATTGTGAGTATAAGGTGATAAAATAAGGATAACAAATCCGAAGTGAGATTACATTACATAATATAGTGATGTTACCTTACATTATTTTATTTATCTGTGGTGTGGCAAAGGACTGGTCGGAACGGTTCATGTACTTACATGAAGACGATCAGCCTTGCTCACCCAATACGAAGAGGAGTGGGGCGGAATATGTCTACGAATTTGGCAGGTCGAGCGCTGGAAGAGACACACTTGCAAGAAAATATTAGTGTGGACGACTCCCTGAAACCGAAGCAGGAGAGCGAAAGAACAATTGGATCAATCGCTTACATGTTTATGTGGATCGGGGATGGCGTGAACCTTGGCAACATGACACTTGGAGCAAGTCTCATTGTCGCTGGTGTCGCTACACTCAATGTATTTCAGACGTTCGTGGCAGCTATGGTTGCGATCGGCATCATTTCTGTGATCTTTGCCATTAACGACCGATTCGGTTATCGAACGGGAATCCCTTACGTTGTTCAATTGCGTATGTCATTCGGCATCAAAGGTTCCATCATTTCCTCATTCTTACGCGGTGTGCCTGCCATCGTCTGGTATGGTTTCCAAAGCTGGGTCGGGGGAACCGCACTGAACGAAATTGTCAAAGTGCTCAGTGGCGGTAGCTTCGACAGTGTTGTTATTTGTTTCGTCGTATTGCAAGCAGTTCAGATTATCCTTTCACTTTATGGCTTTCATGCGATCAAGTGGGTGGAGACTCTCGCCTCTGTTGTTATTATGCTAGCCCTCGTCTACGTCTTCAGTATATTGCTCAATTCTCACAGCACGGCGATCACTGAAAATTGGGTAAATGCACAAGGCACATGGGGACTTCCATTCTTCGCTTTCATCATGGTATTCCTAGGCAACTATGCGGCAATCTTCCTGAGTGCTGGTGACTATTCCCGTGAGCTTAAGAGTGGCATCAGTGACAAAAAGCGTAGCATGCTCTACTTCCTTCCTATCGTTATCGCATATGGCTTCGTCCTCACGATTGGCGCAATGATGGCTGCAGCAACAGGAATTTCAAATCCCGTTAAAGCGTTCGCTGTTATCGTTGACAATCCATATATCACTGTCGCTGTATCTGCATTTATCGTCATTGGTGCAGTCGCTGTCAACATGGTCGCCAATATCGTACCGCCAGCTTATGTCATCTCGCTTGTCACCAAGCTAAAATACAAAACATCTGTCATTATTACTGGATTACTTGCGCTCTGCTCCTTCCCATGGGTACTCGTGCAGGATTCTTCCGCTCAAGGTTTAAACACATTCATCCTGATCTACTCCGCTTTCCTTGGTCCGATCGTGGCGATCATGCTAGTCGAATACTACATCCTACGTAGGCAAAAGGTAGATACGACCGAGCTCTACCTGGACAACGGTTCATTCAAAGGCTACAATCCGAGCGCTTTACTAGCCATGCTAATTGGAGCTGGGGCTGCGTTCCTACTGGTAGACATCGGCTGGATCATTGGATTTGTCGTAGCAGGTATTGCATACCTACTGCTCAGCAAATTCGCATTCAAAGGATCATCATTCAAAAAAGGTACCATTTACGAATAAATATAGGTTGGACTAGACTATTCCGTTTGAAATTTCAAGACTACTGAAGAGGAGAGTTGTGTATGGAGCGTTACGATCTGATTGTAAGCGGCGGCAGCGTAGTGCTGCCGGACGGTGTCAAGAAAGTCGATGTCGGTATCAAAGATGGAAAAATCGCGGCAATTGCCGCCAAACTGGAGGGTGAAGCCGAGCACACTTATGATGCAAACGGATCTCATGTGTTTCCAGGTATGATCGACGTACACGTCCATTTCAGCGAACCAGGACGAGAGCACTGGGAAGGTTTTACGACCGGATCGGCTATGATGGCCGCAGGCGGCTGCACCACTTTCTTCGACATGCCACTGAACGGTATTCCCTCCACGGTGAATGAAGAAGCGCTGCTGGAGAAAGCTCGGATTGGAAATGAAAAATCACTTGTCGATTTCGGGCTCTGGGGCGGTCTCGTACCAGGGAATGAAGATGACTTGCAACCACTGGCAGAGTCGGGGGTAATCGGGTTCAAAGCATTCCTGTCCACAACTGGCAACAAAGAATTCGAAGCCGTGGATGATATGACGCTACTTACGGGCATGAAGAAGATTGCAGCTTTAGGCAAGGTGCTGGCTCTACATTCGGAGAGTGCAGCGATCACCAACTGGCTAAAAGCTGAAAAGGAAGCAGCAGGACTCTTCAGTGCCGACGACTATCTGGAGACTCGTCCGATTATCGCCGAAGTCGAAGCTGTAGAACGTGCTCTGTACTATTCGGAAATAACAGGCTGCGCACTGCATTTCGTGCATATCAGCTCTGCTGCAGCAGTAGCGAGTATTGAAGCTGCCAAAGCTCGTGGCATGAACGTAACGGTCGAGACTTGCCCACACTATCTACTCTTTAACCACGATAGCCTGCGGGAAAAAGGAAGCATCGCCAAGTGTGCTCCTCCACTGCGGGAAGCAGACGAACAACAACGACTCATCTCCCTGCTGGCAGAAGGAAAATTTGATATGTTATCGTCGGATCATTCGCCCTGTCCGTACGATATGAAGGATCCAAAAGATTTCAATCTATTCCAGGCATGGGGCGGCATTAGCGGCGGACAATTCACTCTACTGTCAGCATTGGAACTCGCATTATCACACAACATTCCGTTGGAGCAAGTTGCCGCTTGGACGGCGTCCAATCCAGCGGAGCGCTTCGGTCTTGCGGAGTGCAAAGGCAGCATCGTCACCGGAATGGATGCTGATCTCGCCATCGTTGATCTGAACAAAACGTTTACGGTGACGGAAGAGAACTATTATGCCAAGCACAAGCAAAGCCTCTACATTGGTCATACATTCCCAAGCAGTGTAACAGGCACCATCGTCCGTGGACATGTCGTTGTTCGCAGTGGCGAGGTACTCACAGAAGTGAATGAAGGCATCTGGCAGAAGCCATAAGGAGCTGGAGCGAGCGTCACAGTTAACAACACAAAAAGCCAGTGAGAGATATTGTTCTCTCACTGGCTTCTTTTTTCGTATATTCAGCTTTTATATTAACATTAACGAAATTCCCAGCATTAACCGCGGTTCTGAATCCATTGCTCCGTGATCTCCAGTACCTTCTCACTGCGTCCAATGGCCTCAGCCACTTGACCTGAAGCTGTACCGCCGTAAACGTTACGTGCGTTAACCACCGCTTCTGGTTGCAGCACATCGTAGATGCGCTCATCGAACAGCTCGGAGAACTGACGGAATTCATCGATCGTCAGATCCAGCAAATACTTGCCGTTTTGGATGCAGTACAATACTGTCTTGCCAATCACTTCATGCGCTTGACGGAATGGCAAACCCTCGCCTACGAGGAAATCCGCAATATCTGTAGCGTTCGAGAAGTCCTGGTTCACAGCCTGACGCATGCGATCCTTGTTTACCTTCATCGTAGCGATCATCGGTGCGAACAATTGCAATGCACCTTCTAGTGTAGCCACTGTATCAAACATGCCTTCTTTGTCTTCCTGCATATCCTTGTTGTAGGCAAGCGGAAGAGATTTAAGTACAGTCAGCAACCCGATCAGGTTACCGTAGACACGTCCTGTTTTCCCACGAACGAGTTCAGGAACATCTGGATTTTTCTTCTGTGGCATAATGCTGCTACCTGTGCAGAACGCATCATCCAGTTCAACGAAACCAAACTCCGTGCTACTCCACAGCACCAATTCTTCACTCAAGCGGGACAAGTGAGTCATGATGAGGGATGCTGCTGCCAGGAACTCAACAATAAAGTCGCGGTCACTCACGGCATCCAAACTATTTTCATATACGCCATCGAAGCCCAATTGTTCTGCTACAAAATGACGGTCAATCGGGAACGTTGTTCCCGCAAGCGCACCCGCTCCAAGTGGCAGAACGTTAATGCGTTTGTAGCTATCCATCAGACGTTCAGCATCCCGTTGGAACATCGACACATAAGCCATCAGGTGGTGGGCAAACAGAATAGGCTGTGCCCGCTGAAGATGCGTATAACCCGGTACGATCGTATCGAGATTGTCTTTCGCTTGTCCGATCAGCGCTTCCTGCAAGGAATGCAACATTCCTACAAAACCAACCACGCGCTCACGCAGATACAAGTGCATATCAGTTGCCACTTGGTCATTCCGGCTACGGCCTGTATGTAATTTGCCGCCTACAGGGCCAATGGTCTCAATTAGATTTTTCTCAATGTTCATGTGGATGTCTTCATCAGATACGGAGAATTCCACTTCGCCGGCACGGATTTTATGCAACACGGTAATCAAGCCTTCTTTGATCGTTTCCACGTCTTCCGCAGGCAAAATGCCGCATTTGCCCAACATCGTTACATGAGCCAAGCTACCTTGAATGTCTTCCTCAGCCAATGCTTTGTCAAAATTAATCGATGCGGTATATTCCTCAACTAGATGATTCGTTTGTTTGGTAAAACGTCCTCCCCAAAGCTTGCTCACGGTGAGTACTCCCCTTTCGCTCATGGACAAAGCCGCTCCTGCCAGATATGCAAGAACGGCCTGCCTTGTCAGTTATATTTGGATGGCTCTATACATTGAACTAAAACACCTTTTACTACTCACCACTCCAATGACAGAACAACCTCCTGATCGCTGTTACCCCCAGATTTTTTTGATTCCCTTTTCTAAAGGGAAAATCCGGGGATAGCTTATGCTTCCGATGTAGCTTTCTCAAGGAAAGCTTGTAGCGAACGCTTCGCTTCATCCGGTTATTTCTGTCCTCTCCGTTTTCGTGTAAATGTTATATTCAATATATAGCATGTAATTAGTTGTTTTTGTTTTGCTCCACGCCGGAGTTTACTTTCAAACGCAGTGCGTTCAGGCGGATAAAGCCTGTTGCATCGCCTTGATCGTATGCTTGCGTTGGATCAGCTTCCATCGTTGCGATGTCTGGGTTGTACAAGCTGACAGGGCTTTTCACGCCAGCGCCGATAACATTACCTTTATAAAGTTTCACACGAACCGTACCGGTTACGTTTTTCTGACTTTCGCTCACGAGTGCTTGCAGCGCCAGACGCTCTGGTGCGAACCAGAAGCCGTTGTATACGAGCGTGCTGTAACGTGTGATCAAGCTATCACGCAGGTTCATGACTTCGCGATCCATCGTAATGGATTCCATTTTGCGGTGTGCAGTGAATAGAATGGTTCCACCTGGTGTTTCGTACACGCCACGGCTCTTCATTCCGACAAAACGGTTCTCGACCATGTCCACACGGCCAATACCATGTTTGCCACCCAGCTCGTTCAGTTGCTCCATTACTTGCAGTGGGCTGAGACGCTCACCGTTCAGGGCTACACAGTCACCTTGTTCGAATTCCAGTTCAACATATTCTGCTTGATCTGGCGCATCTTCAGGCGCACTGCTGAGCAAGAACATGTCTTTGTTCTCGTCCGTACTTGGATCGAACCAAGGATCTTCGAGCACACCGCTCTCATAGCTGATATGCAAGAGGTTACGGTCTGTAGAGTAAGGTTTAGCCGCAGATGCCGTTACTGGAATGCCATGTTTCTCAGCATATGCAATCATCTCTGCACGTCCTGGAAATTGGTTACGGAATTCTTCCAGACGCCAAGGTGCGATTACTGCAATATCAGGTGTCAGTGCAGCCGCGTTCAACTCAAAGCGAACCTGGTCATTCCCTTTACCTGTCGCACCGTGAGCAATTGCTGTAGCACCTTCTGCACGAGCAATGTCCACCATACGTTTAGCAATCAAAGGACGTGCGATACTTGTACCGAGCAAATATTGTCCTTCATAGAGTGCGCCCGCTTGGAACATTGGGTAGATGAAGTCTTTTGCGAACTCGTCGCGCAGGTCATCGATGTATACTTTGGAAGCACCTGTTGCCAGTGCTTTTTCCTCCAAGCCGTCCAATTCATCCTTTTGACCGATATCTGCTGTAAACGCGATGATCTCAGCGTCATAAGTTTCTTTCAACCATTTCAAAATTACAGATGTGTCCAACCCGCCGGAATAGGCGAGTACGATTTTTTCCTTAGCCATGTCTAATAGGTCCTCCCCAAGTTCAATTACTCATTATATTTAATCTATCATCGCGAAATCCGCGTCTAAAATCAACCCATTCACGCAAATAGCAGCTATTCGCTCATTAACGCAGCCATCAAAGCTTTCTGTGCGTGCAGACGATTCTCTGCTTGATCGAAGATCAAGGAGTTTGGCCCATCGATTACGCCTGCGCTTACTTCCTCTCCACGGTGAGCCGGGAGACAGTGCAGGAACATGTAGTCCGGTTTCGCAACCTTCATCAATTCTTCGTTCACCTGATACGCAGCAAATGCTTGCTCACGAATCTTCTGTTCTTCCTCAAAGCCCATGCTCGCCCACACATCCGTGTACACGATATCCGCATCTTTGACCGCTTCTTCGGCACTATACGTTACCACAACCTGTGATCCGCTCTCCTGTGCAATGCTGCGTGCTTGTTCTACGATTGCACTGTCAGCCTCATAGCCCTCAGGAGTCGCTATAGCTACATGCATCCCCATCTTAGCTGCGCCAAGCATCAGGGAGTGTGCCATGTTATTGCCGTCTCCGACGTAAGCCATTTTGAGACCTGCAAGCTTACCCTTGTGCTCCAGCACCGTTTGGAAATCCGCCAGTACCTGGCATGGATGCGCCGCATCGCTCAATCCATTGATGACTGGAACATCTGCATGCTCTGCCAACTCAGTTACATTATGGTGCCCAAAGGTACGGATCATAATGCCGTCGAGATACCGGGACAATACTTTAGCCGTATCATGCGTCGTTTCGCCGCGACCCAGCTGGATATCATTTTTGCTCAGGAAGAGTGCGTGCCCACCTAGTTGGAACATACCTACTTCAAAAGATACACGTGTACGTGTAGATGATTTTTCAAAAATCAGTCCGATTGTTTTACCTTTCAGAGGCTGAAAAGGCACCCCGTTTTTTTGCTTGCCTTTGATCTCGATGGCAAGGTCGAGTAAATAACGAATTTCTTCTGCCGTATAATCGGTGAACTCAATAAAATCCCGACCTCTTAGATCGATCTTCTGGATCTTCTCTGTTGATTGAACTTGTGTCATGTTAATAATGCCTCCTTATTTCCGGTTCCCTGCACCCGCATGTGCAGAAGTTAGTGATCGTCTGGATATTTCCCATCATGACTGCGAATGACCTACTTATGCTACATGAACACGCGGCTACAGGGAATTCATCATCAGAATACTACACCGGAGCCGTTCATGACCCCGGAATAGAAATATTATCTAAAAAGTCTCAATGCTATCTGAACCTATCCCTACGGATTAGGCGTTCTTCGCTGCGACATGCTCTTCAATGAGTGTTGCCACCAAGGATACTGCCTCATCAATCTCTTCTTTGCTCACATACAAGTTCGGAAGCAGACGAATGACATTCGGCCCTGCAGATACAAACAATATGCCACGTTTCTGTCCTGCAACAACGATATCGCCTACCACTTCTTCACATTCTATGCCGACCAACAAGCCCAATCCACGAACTTCTTTGACAAAGGAATTTCCCGCCAAACGTTCTCTCAAGGAGCTCATCAGATATTCGCCCATCTCCGCTGCACGTTCAGGCAGTTTATCTTCCAGCATCGTTTCGATCGTTGCAATGACAACCGAGGAAGCAAGTGGCGTACCACCAAATGTGGTTGCGTGACTACCTGCGGTAAATGCATCTTTCAGATAGCCTTTGCCCAGCATAGCTCCAACAGGGAAGCCGCTACCGATGCCTTTAGCCACTGTGAAAATGTCGGGTTCAATCCCGTAATGTTCATGCGCGAACAATTTACCGGTACGCCCCATTCCCGTCTGAACTTCATCCACAATCAATAACAAACCATGCTTCTCGCATAGCTGCTGTACAAACTGCAAGAACTCAGGTTTAACTGGATGCACGCCGCCCTCAGCTTGCACCATTTCCAGCATAATTGCCGCCGTGTGTGGCCCAATCGCTGCCTCAAGTGCTGCATTGTCATGCAAAGGAACGGTAACAAATCCTGCTGGCAATGGCAAAAACCCCTCTTTTACCTTATCCTGTCCTGTAGCTGTTAATGTAGCCAATGTCCGTCCATGGAAGGATTGTGCAAAGGTAATGACCTCATAACGATCTGCGCCTTTCACCTTTTGATGATAGCGACGAGCTAGTTTAATCGCTGCTTCGTTCGCCTCGGCACCACTGTTGCAGAAGAATACTGCATCTGCACACGTATTCGCTGTCAATAAAGCTGCTGCACGTTCTTGACCTGGAATCTGGAACAGATTCGATACATGCCATAGCTCATCGATCTGTGCTTTCAGCTTAGCGCCAACCTTCTCTGGTGCATGACCAAGGCTTGTTACAGCCAACCCACACATGAAGTCGAGATAACGGTTGCCCTGATCGTCCCACAGCCAGCTACCTTTTCCCTTAACTAAGCTAATAGGATAACGTGCATAGGTTTGAAAAAGAGAGCTTTCTGTCTGAGCTGCTGATGCTGCTCCTGTCGCAACCGTACCCGCCAATGCTGTGCCGGTGCCTGCTTGTTCTTTACTATTTGCCATCACCTTTCACTCCCATCCTCGATTTAAAATAAGAACCCTACTGCATCCGGATAATTCGCGTTCCGATTGTTTCCCCTTGTAACACCCGGCTCAAAATCTGCGGCTCGCTACCGTCTACGATGACAACCTCACGCACATCCCCATGAATACAAGCGATAGCTGCTCGCACTTTAGGAATCATACCACCGTATATTTCACCAGTTTGAATCATATCTTCAATCTCCTGTACGGAGACGGATGGCAATACTTTTTTCTCGCCATTCACACTCTTCATAATCCCTGGAACGTCAGTGACTACAATCATTCGGCTAACACCCAAGTGAGAAGCTACTGCACCTGCCGCTGTATCGGCATTGATGTTATAGCGTTGACCCGAGGCATCCACGCCCACCGGCGCGATGACAGGCATATAGCCCATCTGCACAACACCTTGGATAATTTCCGCTTGAACACTAGTCACATCGCCAACCCAACCAATCTCTGCATGGTTGATGACAGGCTTTGCTTGAATTAAGCCACCGTCTACTCCTGATAATCCGAGTGCACGCCCACCCACACGTTGGATTAAACGTACAATTTGTTTGTTGATGCTACCTGCCAGCACCATCTCTACGACATCCAGTACAGGCTCCGTCGTCTTACGCAAGCCGTTTACGAATTCCGTATCAATACCCAACTTCGCCAGGTTCTCTGAGATCGCAGGACCTCCACCATGTACGATCACAGGCTGAGTTCCTTGAGATTGAAGATCACGTAGATCAGCAAAAAAGGACTCAGGCAACGCCGCAAGCGTACTGCCTCCGCATTTCATAACGAACATCTGCTTCTCGGCTCTAGCTTCGCTTCCCATCTCTTCATTCTGTAATGTCGAGTTCATGAGCATGGCTCCTTTCTAATTCTGTAAATGAACTATAAAACTGTTACACTCGACCACTTCGACTGCAGACCATCCTTCGATCGCTGTTGTCTCCAGATTTTTCTGATCCCCTTCCTAAGGGGAAAATCCGGAGACAAAGGCGAACGCTTCGCTTCTACAGATTGGTTCTGCATTCTCCGTTACCGTGTAAAGGTTAATTGTTGCTTTTACGTGCGGTATGCCGCGTTAATTCGTACATAGTCATATGTCAGATCACAGCCCCACGCGATGGCTGTTCCTTCGCCGTGGTTCAGATCAACAATAATGCGAACCGTATCTGTCTGTAAGTATGCTAATGCTGCTTCTTCGTCAAATACGACTGGACGAGACTGCTCAAGTACGGAGATGTCTCCGAGACGAATGTCTACCGTGTCTGGATTAACCGGTTGCCCCGCGCGTCCCACCGCAGCAATGATCCGTCCCCAGTTTGCATCCGCACCAAACATCGCTGATTTCACCAAGCTTGAACCGATCACGGTCTTCGCAATCGCCTGAGCTGATTCATCGCTCACTGCACCTGTGACTTGAACTTCAACAAGCTTCGTCGCACCTTCACCGTCTCGTGCAATGGCCTTAGCCAGAACTTCGCACACATACGTAAAACCAGCCGCAAATGCATCCCAATCAGGATGATGCATTGTAAGCTCTTCGTTCCCTGCATATCCGCTAGACATCGCCACGAGCATATCATTCGTGCTGGTGTCTCCATCAACCGTGATCATGTTGAACGTGTGGTTCGTTGCTTGGCGTAGCAAGCGTTGCAACGCTTCTGCACCAATGACCGCGTCAGAGGTCATGAACGCCAGCATTGTAGCCATATTCGGATGAATCATACCCGATCCTTTGGCTGCTCCTGCAATCGTAACCGTCTTACCGTTCACAACAACGGAGACGCAGGCTTCTTTTTTCACCAAATCCGTCGTTAGAATCGCTTGTGAAAATTGCTCCGCTTCATTGGCTTCACTACCCAGTTGTGCCGGAAGTGCCGTAATGCCCGAATGAACCGCGTCCATCTTCAGCAACTCGCCAATGACCCCTGTAGAAGCAACAGCCACATCTTCCTCCGCTACACCAAGTTCGCGCGCAGCCGCCGAACGCATTGCATACGCATCTTCTTCACCTTGTTGACCTGTACATGCATTCGCATTGCCGCTATTAACGATGACTGCTTGAAGGCGACCATTGCTCAAGCTCTCACGTGTTACTTTCAGCGGTGCAGCTTGAAACACATTCGTTGTGTATACTGCGGCGGCAGTTGCTGGCACTTCGCAGCGAATAGCTCCGATGTCGTTACGTGATGTTTTTTTCAATCCACAGTGCAGTCCGCCGGCAGTGAATCCGCTCGGAGTTACAATCGTTCCGTTCTCAATTATTGTAAATGACTGTTGCCCTACATTTGTTCCCATATATTATCCCCCGTCTCGCGTTCGGCCATAGACCGATTGTCCGCCTTAACATAACTCCGTATTCCCACTGGATGCGTGTCAAAAGAGCAGCTTACCGCTCTCTAATACACCTTCATCTTATGGATATACTGGTGTCATGTTCAGCCCGAGGTTTTCCTCCCATCCCATCATCAGGTTCAAATTTTGAATCGCTTGGCCGGATGCGCCCTTTACCAGGTTGTCAATGACAGAAACAATCGTCAAGCGGCCTGTACGTGGATCAACGGAGAATCCGATATCACAGTAGTTCGATCCAGCGACCTCTTTCGTTGATGGCCAAATTCCTGGCTCGCGTACACGCACAAAAGGTCTATTTTCATAAAACTGACGGTACAGATCTACCAGTTCTCTATCTGTATGTTCTCCAACTAAACTTGCATACATGGTGCTCATAATCCCACGTGTCATTGGCACAAGCTGTGTCGTAAACGTAACCGTTACTGGCGATCCAGCGACATGACCTAACACTTGTTCAATCTCTGGGATGTGTTGATGTTTATTTAATTTATACGCTTTAAAATTCTCATTCATCTCTGCATAATGGTATGCCAGATTCGTTCCGCGTCCAGCCCCAGATACCCCCGATTTCGCATCAATAATGATGCTTGAAGGATCAATCCAACCAGCTTGCACCGCAGGGACTAATCCGAGCAATGTTGCTGTTGGATAACAGCCCGGGTTCGAAATTAACGTCTTCTCTTTCACTGTGTCACCGTACAATTCAGCCATACCGTATACCGCTTGTTGTAATAGTTCGTCTGAAGGAGCCGGATGTTTATACCATTCTTCGTACACTGCTCCATCCTTGATTCTGAAATCACCAGACAAATCTATGACCTTCAGCCCTGCTTCGAGCAGGCCAGGAACAAGCTTCGCACTTACACCGGACGGAGTCGCTGTGAATACAAGGTCTGCACGTCCTGCGATCTCCACTGGATCCACGCCATCAAGCGGCCTGTTAATCACGCCCGTCAAATGCGGAAATCCATCTGCAATGGACTCCCCACTGCTGGATGAAGAGATTACCGAAGTAATTTCAACATGCGGATGATGCTGTAAAAAACGAATCAGTTCCACCCCGCCGTAGCCGGTGGAACCGACGATTGCCACTCTTAATTTGTTATTCACTCTCGCTCCCCCAATCTCGTTGTATGCGCTACTTCAACTATGTCTATGCCCTAAAGTTAGGCACACACATAATATTTCCGTCGCTTCTATGCATATTTGTGTATTATTATACGACTCTAGTTATATAAATACAACACTCTACCATCAATTTTACATGGATTTTCATCAATCCCGAACATATCTTTAGAGTAGCAGGGGACGAACCTGAATACTTCTGCTAAAATACGTAGTAGTGGGGGTTCAAGAGAGCCTGTTTTCAGCATCAAAAAGGGACTTTTTGAACAACCTCTTATATAGGAAGATTACATACAGAGTTTCTTCATAGCGAAGGTCTTCCTGCAATGAGTTCTGACAAGACATTTTGGAGACATGGGGGTCTATAGTGCATATTGAATCCATCTTACTTATTGTACTCCTGGGTTTGAATATTATTTTTGCGGCAGCGGTCGTATTCTTCGAGCGCAAGGATGCGAGTTCGTCCTGGGCTTGGCTGCTCGTCCTGAATTTTATTCCCGTGCTCGGGTTTGTACTTTATCTTTTGACAGGGCAGAACCTGACTCGTTACCGCCTCTTCCAGTGGAAGGATCGCAAGAAGCTTGGGCTGGAGGAACGTATCGAGGCACAGCTTGACCAATTGCAGAGCAATCGAACACCTTTCCACAACAAAGTGACCGAGAAAAGCCAGGATATGATCTACATGAACCTGAAGCAAAATGGCGCTTTGTTAACCGAGGACAACGAGGTCGAGATTATTACCGATGGCACGGATAAATTCCAACGATTACTGAATGATATCGAAGCAGCACAGGATCATGTGCACGTGCAGTATTACATCTACCGGGGGGATCGCCTGGGTAAACGCATTCGTGATACGCTCATTCGTAAAGCGAAAGAAGGGATCAAGGTTCGATTGCTGTATGATGCCCTTGGATCGCGGCGTGTATCGAATCGATTTTTCAAAGAGCTGCGCGAAGCGGGCGGTCTAGTGGAGGTCTTTTTCCCATCCAAATTCAGCTTGATTAATCTGCGTATGAACTATCGGAATCATCGGAAAATGGTCATTATTGACGGGAACCTTGGTTATACTGGCGGTTTTAACGTAGGTGATGAGTATCTAGGTTTGAACTCCAAGTTTGGATATTGGCGTGACACACATCTCAGAATTACGGGTAATGCGGTTCATGCATTGCAAACACGGTTCCTTCTCGATTGGAATGAGGCATCCAAGCAGCATGATACACCTTATGTACCAGCACACTTTCCTCATATCGAGGGAACAGGAACGATCGCAATGCAGATTGTCTCCAGCGGCCCTGATGCTGAAACGGAGCATATCAAGAACAGTTATCTGAAAATGATCAATGGAGCGAAGCATTCCATCCTCATTCAGACGCCTTATTTTATCCCAGATGCAAGTGTCTTCGAGGCTATAAGGCTTGCCTGCCTATCTGGCATAGATGTACGTATTATGATTCCAAACAAACCGGATCACGCCTTCGTGTATTGGGCCACACTATCGTATATTGGTGAACTGTTGAAGGTCGGAGCGAAGGCTTTTATCTACGATAACGGCTTCATTCATGCCAAAACATTGATCATAGACAGCATGGTGGCATCCGTTGGTACAGCGAACATTGATTATCGCAGTTTCCGGTTGAACTTTGAAGTGAACGCCTTTATGTATGATGAGACGATTGCAACTGCTCTTGTGCAAACCTTCGAGCATGATCTTCTTGTATCCCGTGAGCTGACGATGGAAGAGTACAACAAACGGAGCATCAAAATCCGCTTCAAAGAAGCGATATCTCGCCTACTATCTCCTATTCTGTAGAGAGTGAGAAAAGGCATGTGTGATGTAGACAGTACTTCAATCCGATTTCAATGTGATCTGTAATTACAACTCGTGCATGAATGTACGCTCTACAAGTGACGTACGAACTGCCCGAGATTGAAGAAAGGGACATTCCGCCCAGCTATACTGGTGCAGGATGTCCCTGTTTGTGTGCAATATTAGATGTATTTCATTTCATGATTCATTTAAGATCGATTGCTGCACCGTTCATCAGTTGGCTCATGTCTCTTCTCTCTTAAAACCTTCACCGAGAACTTCATGTGCATTGCTAATAATGACAAAAGCCGATGGATCCACAGACCGAATCAATGTTTTCAGTCTTGGCACTTCATTTTGCCCAACCACAACCATCAATACTGTTCGCTGATCGTCGGTATACCCGCCTTTAGCCTCCAGCTTCGTCAATCCACGATCTAGATCTTCAAGAATGACTTTGGTAATCGGTTCAATCTGGTTAGAGATAATGTAAGCTACCTTGGAGTAGCCGAGTCCCATTTCAACAGCATCAATGACTTTCCCCGTGACGTACAAGCCAATCAGTGCATATAAGGATTGTTCTAATGACAGTACAAAGGCAGCCATAATAATGACCGTAGCATCCATAATCACAACACAGATCGAATAACTCAGTCCACTATATTTTTGCACGATCCTTGCCAGTATACTCATACCACCCGTTGACCCTCTACCCCGATAAACGATCCCAATACCGAGTCCAACCCCTATTCCGCCGTACAACGATCCTAACAATGGATTCGCCGTCGGAATCGACCAGTCTTTCGTCAGATAAACAAATAGCGGTAGAACGATACTACCCAGCACAGACCGGATACCATACTGCTTACCAATTAGAAGGAAGCCTGCGATTAGGAGCGGAATATTAATAGCCCACTGGGTATATGCCGGCTCAAGTCCGAGCCACTCATCACCCAAGATCGACAGACCGGATACCCCGCCGGATGCGATCTGGTTCGGTAATAAAAATAAATTAAATGCTACCGCAATAAGAAACGAACCCAAAATAATAGATGCTGTATCCACAACGTTCCGCCATGGCCCATTCAGAGGAATCAAGGTTGTTAGTCTCTTCTTGCGGTTAGGGTGTTGATGTGATGGTTGTTGCTGTTGCATGGTGATCGTGTTCTCCTTTTGTCTCATCAATTAATGTAAAATGACTTGTGCACGTTCAAAAAAAAGCCCCTGTATAACACCAGCATACGCCTACACGTATCCAGTCCATACAGGAACTTTGTTTAATCGGTTTCCACTTTAATCTGGCTGCGCAAATAACCATCGATGAATGCATCGAGGTCGCCGTCCATTACTGCTCCTGTGTTCCCTGTTTCTACGCTCGTACGGTGATCCTTTACCATACTATAGGGATGGAACACATAGGAGCGAATCTGGCTGCCCCAAGCAATATCCGACTGATCTCCTCGGATTTCATCCAGCTGTTGTTTTTGCTCTTCAATTTTACGCTCATACAATTTCGAACGAAGCATCGTCATCGCACGCTCACGGTTCTTGATCTGTGAACGTTCATTCTGACACGTTACAACCACACCTGTTGGAAGGTGAGTAATCCGCACGGCAGAGTCGGTGGTATTGATGTGCTGCCCACCCGCACCACTCGCACGATACGTATCAATCTTGAGGTCTTCTGTTCGAATATCCAATTCAATCGTATCATCAATCTCAGGAACCACATCACAGGATACGAATGACGTATGTCTACGTCCCGATGAGTCAAATGGTGAAATTCGCACCAGTCGGTGCACACCCTTCTCGGCTTTTAGATAACCGTAAGCGTTGTGTCCTTTAATGGATAGTGTCACACTCTTAATCCCGGCTTCTTCACCTGGTAGGTAATCGAGAACCTCAACCTTGAAGCCACGCTTCTCAGCCCAACGGGTGTACATACGAAGCAACATCTGTCCCCAGTCCTGCGACTCTGTTCCACCTGCGCCAGGATGAAGCTCTAGAATGGCATTCATCTTGTCATATGGCTGGTTCAGTAATAGTTGAAGCTCGAACTCATCAAGCTTGCTTACGATGGCTGTCACGCTATTGCCAACCTCTGCGGCAAGATCCTCATCGCCTTCTTCATCAGCGAGTTCCACCATCATCAGAGCATCATCGTAATCCTGTTGGAGTTTGGTGTATTGATCAACAGAACCCTTCACCGCATTCATCTCAGCAATGACCGCTTGTGCCTTCTCGTTGTCGTCCCAAAAATCAGGGGCGGACATCTTCACCTCAAAGTTCTCAATCATCTCTTGCTTCAGATCTAAGTCAAAGAGACCCCCTAAGGTTTGTTAGTTTCTTGCCTATTTCACGCAAATCTTGCTTCACGCTCGGATCGATCATATCGGATTCCTCTTTTCATTAAGATAAGCTCCTCGCTATCAGAGCATTACCGTTGAACTGGGTCGCTGTGCTCCCCATTCAAAAGTATACCTGACTGCAAGGAGCCATAGGACATTCGTTGATTTAGGTTCAAACTAAACTATTTACATTAGTGACTTCGATGACAGAACAACCTTCCGATCGCTGTTATCCCCAGATTTCTTTGATCCCTTTTCTAAAAGGGGAAATCCGGTGATAGCTTATGCTTCCGATGTAGCTTTCTTGCAGAAAGCTTTCAGCCGAACGCTCCGCTTCTTCAGGTTTTCTCTGTCCTCTTCGTTTCTCATGTAAAAAAATTATTTAAACCTATATATTTTTACATACTATTCTTGACCGTGGCAATGTTTGAACTTTTTGCCGCTGCCGCAAGGACACGGATCGTTACGTCCGATCTGGTCGGACACTTTCACCGGGCGCTTCTCAGCAGGTTCGCCGCTGGTCGAGATCTGACTTTCCTCAACAACAGCTTGACGTTCTTGGTTGCTCTCGATTTGTGCTTTCATCACATATGTCGCTACTTCTTCTTGAATCGAAGCGATCATCTGATGGAACATCTCGAAGCCTTCAAATTGATATTCGCGCAGTGGGTCTGTACCACCGTATGCACGAAGGTGAATACCTTGACGCAATTGATCCATTGCATCAATGTGATCCATCCACTTGCTGTCTACTGCACGAAGCACAACCACTTTCTCGAACTCACGAACCATCTCTTCACCGATACGCTCTTCGCGAGCATTATACTTGTTCTGTACTTTCTCGAACAGGGACTCGATGATCTCTTCGGCTTCCTTGCCCCACAGGTCATCCTTGGTAACAGAGCCATCGTCAAGCAATTTGCTGTTCATAAAATCGGCAACTTCTTGCAGTTCCCAGTTTTCCGGAATATCGTCACTACAGTGAGCTTCTACAATACGTTCAATGGATGGTTTGATCATATCCATAACGATTTGTTTAATATTCTCGGACTCCAGCACCTCACGACGCTGTTTATATATAATTTCACGCTGTTGGTTCATGACATCATCATATTGGAGAACGACTTTACGTACGTCAAAGTTATTACCTTCAACGCGCTTCTGTGCCGATTCAACTGCACGTGTAATCATCCGGCTCTCGATCGGTTGATCTTCTTCAAAGCCTAGGCGCTCCATCATATTCAATACATTGTCTGCACCGAAACGTCTCATCAGTTCATCACCCAGTGACAGATAGAACTGGGTTGAACCCGGGTCACCTTGACGTCCTGCACGTCCACGGAGTTGGTTATCAATCCGGCGTGATTCATGACGCTCTGTACCAATGATATGAAGACCGCCAACCTCTGCCACACCTTCACCCAAGATAATATCCGTACCACGACCAGCCATATTGGTTGCAATCGTTACTGCACCGGCTTGTCCAGCTCCTGAGATAATTTCAGCTTCTTCCGCATGGTACTTGGCATTCAGTACTTGGTGACGTACACCACGGCGTTTCAGCATATCCGAGAGACGCTCTGAGTTCTCGATGGACACAGTACCTACCAGCACTGGCTGGTTTTTGCTGTGACGTTCTACGATCTCTTCTACAACCGCTTTGAACTTACCATCAATGCTCTTATAAACAACATCCGCCATATCATCACGTTTGTTAGGACGGTTCGTTGGAATTTGCAATACTTCGAGGCCGTAGATTTTCTTAAACTCTTCTTCCTCGGTTTTCGCTGTACCCGTCATTCCAGCAAGCTTACGATACATACGGAAATAGTTCTGGAATGTAATCGTCGCAAGCGTCATGCTCTCGTTCTGTACTTCGATGCCTTCCTTAGCTTCGATCGCTTGGTGCAATCCATCGCTGTAACGACGTCCAGACATCAAACGGCCTGTGAATTCATCGACGATCATGACTTCTTCGTCACTCACGACATAATCCACGTCACGACGCATGATTACGTTCGCTTTCAGACCTTGTACGATATGATGGTTGAGCGTTACATTGGCGTGGTCATACAAGTTCTCAATGCCAAAAGCTTTCTCT
The DNA here is from genome assembly GCF_001426865.1 of Paenibacillus sp. Root52. Taxonomy (GTDB): domain Bacteria; phylum Bacillota; class Bacilli; order Paenibacillales; family Paenibacillaceae; genus Paenibacillus. The sequence continues at coordinate 95,898 of NZ_LMFO01000004.1, forward strand.
GCTTTTGCCACACCACCCTCAGTCAAGGCTACGGATTTCACTTTAATGTCTACCGTAAAGTCTTCTTCAGGAACGAGACGTTTCACAAAACGATCTGCTGCGTAATACAAGTCTGTAGACTTCTGTGCTTGTCCGGAGATAATGAGTGGCGTACGCGCCTCATCGACCAGAATGGAGTCCACTTCATCGATAATACAGAAGAACAATGGACGCTGTACCATTTGTTCTTTGTAGAGCACCATGTTGTCACGCAGATAGTCAAAACCGAATTCGTTATTCGTTCCGTACGTAATATCACATGCATACGCATGCTGCTTCAAAGCATGATCCATACCGCTCAGGTTAACCCCTACAGTCATGCCCATATATTCGTAGATCTGTCCCATTTCCTGGCTATCCCGCTGTGCCAAGTAGTCATTGACTGTAACCACGTGAACACCTTTGGACATGAGCGCATTCAGGTATACAGGCAGCGTTCCTACCAACGTCTTACCTTCACCCGTCTTCATCTCGGAAATCCGGCCTTCATGCAGAGCAATACCGCCCAGCATCTGTACGTCATAGTGACGTTTGCCGAGAACCCGGCGGGATGCTTCACGTACGGTTGCAAATGCTTCGGGAAGAAGCTGATCCGTAGTTTCGCCCTTTTCGATCCGGGCACGGAATTCCTCCGTTTTGGATTTCAGTTGTTCATCAGACAATGCCTGAAATTGTGGTTCCAGTTTATTGATCACATCGACCGTCTTCATCAGACGTTTAACATCACGTTCGTTCATGTCGCCAAAGATCTTTTTGACAAGTCCTAGCATGGTATACCCCTTTCGTGCAAAACAGAATAGACCCCCTGCTGCCGCCGTGCGACACCATCGGATGGATATTGCATCCACTTGCCCGGGGGTGACAAACGATATAATTTGAGTTCAAATTATAAGAGTGAAAATATTAGTTGAATCAACTCCAGGCTTGCCAAGCGTTCTCATGAAGTGATTCGGTGTTCAACCAGGAACCAGATTGTAAGATAAGCTGGAATCCGAGCCTTGCGAATCATGTTCATGGTGCTGGGCCTGTCATTGATTATGATTAGCGATCATTCGTTGACAATTCTTCATCAGGACAATGATTCTCTTTGTATAAATTGTAACAGTTTGTAAGGGACGCCGCAACACGCCACAGCACACTTCTTTGAAGTTCTAACCACATAACCATGGACAAAAAGTGCCAAAAATCATAGCCGTTAGCGGAAGCGGACTCTTCACCTATTTTATTTTTTGCGAATAACCGCCATAATCCCATTTTTTACTGGAAATCTTAGATATCAATTCCACATTTAAGCGTCACCGATTAACATCACACTTATAGGATGCATTAAATCACGTATAATCTATTAAACGCAACAACATGACAAATAGTTTCACGAACCTTTTTGAACACGCACTGTAAGTGGTGCGCTTACGCGATCTCTATGATCTCTTTAGACACGAAAGAGCCCCATCCCGTAAGGATGGAGGCTCTTGTTCAGTCCAGCACCGGAACCACGTTGTTCCTGTCTGTCCCTCGTTATATTCATTTATTGGAAATTACTTCATTCACATGTTATTCGAATCATTTAGTATTCACTCATTCGTAAAACTTAATATGGAAGGTAAGATTAGCCTTGCTCAATCAAACCGTATTTTCCATCGTTCCGTTTATATACAACGCTGACTTCTTCATTATCGATGTTAGAGAAAACGAAGAAATTGTGGCCAACCATGTTCATTTGGAGGATTGCCTCTTCCACGTCCATCGGTTTTAACATAAACCGTTTGGTTCTTACCACTTCATAATCATCATCGTCGGGTTCTGCATCCAGTTCAGCGGTAGCCACTGTACCTGATGGGTCTTCAACAAAGAGAGTTTTCAGGCTGCCTTCTTGACGATACTTACGATTGACTTTTGTTTTATGTTTGCGGATCTGACGTTCCAGCTTGTCCACCACTGCGTCAATGGAAGCATACATATCATCGCTCTCATCTTCTGCACGGAGTACAATGCCTTTGAGTGGGATCGTCACCTCTACCGTATGCAGGCCTCTAGTCGTGCTTAGTGTAACAGCACCGTCAGAGTTAAGGGGTGCATCGAAATACTTCTCGAGTCTACTCAACTTTTTGTCGACATAATCTTTCAAAGCATCGGTAACCTCGATTTGTTGACCTCGAATACTTAAATTCATAGGGCACTCCTCCTTTTACTTTGCCACTTCATTATAACACGAATGTAAGCGCCATGTAAAAACTCCCGGTGACCGAATAATGACATCTACTCCAGCCACATCTACCATCATGGGTTTAACGCCATATTTCGCGATATTTCATCATTTTTAGCCATAATCGCTTATTTACATGGAAAGTCTTATTAGGCGCTTGATGATGTAATTAACCGTTTCTGAGCTTCTTTAATCTTATATGTAAAATCTACTTCATCAGCTTCTTGAATCCATTAAAGGAATGAACCATTGAAAAGATAAGCTAACAGATATGCTTACTACTAGGACGAGAGAAAACCTCTTAATAGAGCTATCATCGATTCTATGAATCCGTATTCAGTAGCATTTATGAATCTAGCATGCAATCATTCGCAAAACTAGTAAAACAAAAAAAAGACTCTGGACATGCCAGAGCCTTATGCTAGCGATAATTCAATTGGTAACCATCTAACCGTATATGTAGGTCGGATTAACCGGATGATTATAATTTGATTACGTTAGCTGCTTGCGGTCCACGTGCGCCTTCGACGATGTCGAATTCAACAGATTGACCTTCTTCCAAAGTTTTGAAGCCTTCGGATTGGATTGCGGAGAAATGTACGAATACGTCGCCGCCGTCTTCAGTTTCAATGAAACCGTAACCTTTTTCTGCGTTGAACCATTTTACTTTACCTTGCATGCACTAACATTCCCTTCGTCATCAAATGAAGTGAAGCTTTCGGCCTTAACCTCTGCCCACAACTCAGATGATACCATCCAAAGTTATCCATTGTCAATTGGTAAAGAAAATGTTTTCTTGGAATTTTTTTGTAGATTAATCAGAGATTGTGATGAATGCTGTAATATTGTACCGAACTCAACTTTCAATAATAACTCTACCCTCTGAAAGAGATACAAAATTATAGTTTTTCCATGACTATAAAATTTGAAAATTTAAATCTTTAGTCTTAAGAAAAATAGTTCATATGTATGCATACGGAAATTTAACTCTTGAGCAAATGTATCAATTACAGTACATAACCAATGCTCCTAATTTAATGGATCGATTAGGCTATGATCCGAATTCAACTAAGGATAGTTCCACCCAAGGTGCTTCAGACCAACTCAATTCAAGGGTAGAGGAATGGACAGCATTTGGAGAAAATATTATAAACCATCCTTTCGAAACAGCCGCAAATATGTTACATAGCAATACTATCGGAACAGCAGTTGATATTGGCAACGTTATAAAGTTTTGGTGGAACTTCACCTTTAATTTCGGAGATGCGCGAGAATAAGCCGAACAATCATTTACTCAGCAGAAAGAGAAGTTAGACGAGCAGGGCTGGAAGTATTATTCGGGCGGATAAACTACTCAGGCAGCCATGTTTCTTGTCGGAAGAAAGCTAGGCATGCCAAAGCAAAACAAACATGATGATTTAGCGGGTGGATCAGACAAAACTAAAGAACCAGATAACAAAATCGATTCGAAAACAACTGAGAACATAAGTAATATAACTAGTCAAATAGAGGAACACGGACCTGCGTGGAAATCAGAAGAACTTCTTGAAAGACACTTAACTAAAAGAATTAAAAAGGAACACATACCCGAAGATTGGACTACTGAAGACTATAACTCCAAAATTACTGAAATTATTAACAATAAAGAGAATGATCTGTATGAGTACTCACAGCCCGATTTCCCACAAAAGTATTATAGCTTTGGTGATAAAACATGGATTGTTATGGTAGGTGAAGATGGTAAAATGGAAACCGCCTTTCCTCCGGATCGGGGTTATACTAAATATCTTGAGGAAGAAATCAATGCCAAATATATAGGTAAAATTAAGGATGTGGAATAATGGATTACCAAAAAATGATTCAACTCTATGGAATTGATATGGAAGACGAGCTTGAAGTGAGCCCTTTTGAATACCTGGATACTTTCGGCATGCGTAGTGATCTTCATAGAAATAGAGATAAACTGGAGCAAACTGATCTTCAATTACTTCATAAATATGATCAAATGTTACTTAATCGTAGTGAAGAACTTTATAACTATATGAAACCAGTATACTCTTTCAACGATACAAGTAAACCCATTGAGGAGTGGTGGTGGCATTTGGATCGAGTGGTAACTGGGGAATTGCTTGTCGATGTGAGCATCGAAATATAACTATAATACTTCTTAACTCTATTGGATGGGTAGTCTAAAGTAGGATCGTTTTTATAGATCAGCTAAACTCTATAAGTTATAATGAAATCTCGTATAAAAGGGGAAATACAAACTCTAGCTCCTCTGTGCGATAAGAGACGGTATTACGCATTTTGTTCGCTACCATGTAGACCATCGCATTGACATTGTCCATATCACGGTAGCCACGAGCTCGTCGTTTGGAGGCTTGTACAAGGTACATTAATCCCTTCGAGTAGCCCATTGGTCAACCCATCTTCATGCCGCTTTACGGTCTTCGCCAGTTCCATTATAGGCTGGAGTTCTGAGCGAGTAGCCCAATCCATCAATTCTAGTAGATAGATATCTGCAAACACGTGCGGGAAAGTCCACACCTCTTGCATCGCCAGTTTAAGACAGTTGGCTTCTTTGGTCATAAGATGACTGCCTTTCAAGGTTAAAATTCTTTTTTTCTGCTTTGCAGTTGCTTTATTTTCATTTCTTAGCATAGACTGCGGCGCTTCCTTTTGCTCCGCTTTGCGTACATTATCAACCGCTTCATTCACCATTTTCATCATATGAAATTCATCAAATGTAATCACTTCCACAGGGAATTAATCTTCGATCTCGCGAATAAAAGCAACGACATATCGCAGCAGATTCCTGAATTCCCGTCACTTCAATCCCTTTTTGGAGTAAATGTTATTTGAATTGAGCTAGCGTATCCTCCCTTTTCCCTCGGTGGCAAACGGGACCCTCTTGGTATCGACATCGACAAACAACGTGATGTACCGGTGTCCGCAGTGTGATGAGGTTTCATCCACAGCAATCCGTGTGGCCTGTGATAAATCCAACTCAACCATTGCCTGGTTCACATAATGATGAAAGGATCCGCCACCTGCAAACGGATCCATGTCATGAACTAAGGATGCTTTATTCAGTCTTTGCAGCTCATTCGAGGGACTCGAGCATGGACGTTGGTTTTCCAGTTCCAGAAATCCAGGCGTCTCCACACTTCTTTTCTGTGTCGTATACCTTGCTTCGTGTTCCAAAATGCGGAAAATGAAATTCCGTCCCACGTGCAAAGTCGATAAATAAGATCCAGAGCCTCATCCTGTAAATCATACTCGACATGAGTTAATTCCCAAGGGGAAGAAGCTATTTTTTTTGATCCATCAGTACACTATCCGGGGTGTATGACAAGTCATATGCATGACGTTGAGCCTTTGCCTGTTCCCTTTGCATTAACCATTCTTCCGACTGATTTTTGAGCAGAGACATTTGATTAAGAATTAATGAATCATATTGCAGTATATGGTTTATTCGTTTCTTCTGAGAATCGGACAACGAATTATTATTCAATAAATCTCCTATGCCGTCGACCAGTCCCTGTCGCCCATTGGCAAATCCCTCAAGTTCTTGATACGATATTTGAGGAATTTGTCTAACTACATTTAACGTCATTAATTCTAACTCAGCAATTTGTTCATCCAGTAACATGGTCTGAACTCCCTGTAGTTGATTTTGCTGCTTGGGACCATGCCTCGCGCAATTCAACTAAATACCCTAGAGCCTCTTCGGCTTGGTGTGCTGTTTTTTTGATGTTAGCTTCAATCAACAAGTGATTCACATATTCATATAAAGATGACAAGTTCTGAGATACTTCGTATGAATAGTCTAGGGATGCGCGTAACTCACTCACAATATCCTGGGCTTTTTTAAAAAATTCATTTGACTTCTGCACATCTTGTTCTTTAATACCTTCTATTCCACCTTTTACAAAACGAATTGAACCATCGTAGAGCATGATCAACAGTTGGGATGGTGCAGTCTGCACGGCGGATTGTCTATACTTTTCGTAAGGGGATGCTATCATTTGAATTCACTCCTGTTAATCTTATTGTCCTGCAAAGCTAGCCAGACTTGACGATTGAGAGTTCATTTTGTTAATGGCCTTCTCCATGGCTGTAAACTGGCTATAGTAGCGAGTTTCCAAGTCTGTGAGTTTCTTAGTCATAGCAGACATTCGACTTTTCAAATCACTAAGTTCTTTGCCCATATTGCTGTCTTCATTAAAAGATACACCGACATCTGTCGAATACTTCGAAGTCCCTGCACGACTAGCCATTTGTCCAAGTGTAATATTCACTTTGTCATACATTTCATTGAACAGACCTTTTGCAGTAGAAGTGCCCTCTGCACTTCCTGTAAATAACTCCATGATCTCATCTGGATTTTCTTCTATTGCTTTGGTTAATTTGGCTTCATCCGAGATACTTAGGGCACCACCTTCAAACCACTGCCCTGTAGTGATTCCAATAGAGCTCAAAGTTATACCTGAAGTACTTTTAGCAAAAACAACAGAATTCCTTAAGTTGGATAAGGTTTGATTAAGAATTTCATCTCCTTTTAATAGTCCACTCTTTGCCTTTGCTTCCCATCTAGTAACATCATCTTCTTTCATATCTTTCTTTTGCTCATCAGTAAGCGGGGTGAAATCTCTGTAGCGCTCTTCGGATAGTTTAGTGTTTAAAGTTTTTAATACGCTGTTATAATCACTAATAAATGACTTAATCGTCTCAACCATTTTAGAAGAGTCCACTTTAGTGTTCACAATCGCTGGTTTATTGGCCTCTGTTTTAGCATGAATCGTAATGTCTACACCATTCATTCGCAGCGTATTAGAATTCAAATCCATCTGTTTACCGTTAATTGTTACATCAGCTTTATCCCCACCTATTGCAACGCTTGTACTCATTTTGAACGCATCTGTTAATGAGCCTGAAAATGAGAAATCAGAATTTCCATATTCTTTAGATTTAAGTGTGATTTTCCCACTGGCTTCATCAAATGAAGCAGTTGCATTAATACTGGTATCTGCATTTATTTTTTTGATCACCGAATCAATGGAGTCCGTGTTGGAGAAAGTAATTTCTTTAGGGCTAGCAGTCGTAGAACTCTTTACACTCAGTGTAAAATTACCACCTGCTCCTAGATCACTTAACTTAGAATTTTTGGTTATTCCTGCACCCAGTGTTTCACTGCTCTCAAGCGACCTCTGGGTCGCTACACTATCTACTGTTATAGTCATGGGAACCTGGCTGGCTGTTGGAGATGCTTTCACAGATACAGCTGCTGTATCTCCAGTTACTTCTGATTTGTATGCATTCACTTCCGTTGAAATACGGTATTTACTTAACTTATTGTTACGAAAATCTACCAATTGGCTGTTAATTGTGCGATAGCTGTCGCGTCTCCATTCCAATGTCTGTTTTTGTTGTGACAGCTTATCAAGGGGAGCCCTCGCAGCTGTCATCATTTGTTTGACCAGAGTGTCGGTGTCCATACCTGATGTTAATCCAGAAACTCTCATAATATTACTCTCCTCTATGATTTAAATTTTTTCATCTATGATAATCCCGGCAAACTCCATCATCTTAGCTACCAGATCCAATGTTTTCTCTGGTGGAATTTCACGAATTATCTCACCGGTTTCCTTATTCAGTACCTTAACCATAATCGAGTGCGTTTCTTTATGTACTGCAACTTCAAAGGCTGTTTCAGGGCCTTCCAAAGCTTTTAATGCACGGTCAATAGCCTTTATTAATTGTGCTTCGCCTACAGGGATTTTATGGCCCTGTTTCTCCAGTTGATCCATCTGCTGCTGATTGATTTTCTGAGATGTGGGTAACGCATTACTTGATGAAGATGATGTATATGTGGAACTACTTCTCTGACTCACAGTACCACCTGTGAAAGACACATCAGCATTCATATTCTTCAGACCTCCCACTCATTTATTCCAATATTATATATATCGGCTTTTAGTAGCTATGGCTTTACCCCTTTTAATAAAAAAGAACTGTTGGCCCATATGGCCCAACAGTTCTTTGATAAAATAATAATGGATCTTAACGAAGCAATTGCAGAACGCCTTGTGGTTGTTGGTTCGCTTGAGCCAACATTGCTTGAGCAGCTTGTGTAAGGATGTTGTTCTTCGTGAACGACATCATTTCTTTTGCCATATCCACGTCACGGATACGGGATTCAGCAGCTGTCAAGTTCTCGGAAGTTGCACCCAAGTTGTTGATTGTGTGCTCCAAACGGTTTTGGTTCGCACCCAGTTTAGAACGTTCTTCGGATACTTTGTTCAAAGCATTGTTAATTGTTGTGATTGCTTGGTCAGCATTTGCTTGAGTAGAAATACGAATACCTTTAGTATCATCTTTCACAGTCAAGTCAGCTTCAGTTACAGTAATATCAGCAGCTGGTACAGCGATAGCTGTAGCCGCGCCATCGGATTTCACTTCAATATCAACGCCTGCTTTAGAAGCTGCTTCCTGTAAAGCTGCCGCAATGTCATCACGAGTAGCTGTAATAGCACCCGCTGCAGCTCCATCTCCAGCTGCTTGTTTCAAAGTTAAGGTAAACTCACCTGTGGCTTTGTCATAAGTGGCTGTTGTTTTTTCTATCGCTGCATCATTAATTCCTGTAGCTGCAGCTGTTGTTTTAATTGTCAGTTCTTTATCAGTGTAACTAGAGATTTCAACACCCAAATCAGTACTAACCGTCTCTTCAGCTTTAACTCCAGCGATATTCAGATCTTCATTACCCATGCTATTAATAGTCAATTTAATGTTTTGACCAGAATTAGCACCAATATGGAAAGTTTTGTCAGAAAATGTGCCATCCAAAACTTTTTGGTTATTGAACTCAGTATCTGTAGAGATACGTTTGATTTCTTTAGACAGCTCATCAACTTCAGATTGAAGTTTTTGACGGTCAACACCTTCGTTAGTATCGGAAGAAGCTTGAACAGCCAATTCACGAACACGTTGCAGGATGCTGTGAGTTTCAGTCAATGCACCTTCAGCTGTTTGAATCAGGGAGATACCATCTTGAGCGTTCTTTTGAGCCATATCCAAACCACGGATTTGACCACGCATTTTTTCGGAGATTGCCAGACCAGCAGCGTCATCACCTGCACGGTTGATACGAAGACCGGAAGACAATTTTTCCAAGTTTTTAGAAGAAGCACCTGTGTTTGCACCCAGTTGACGGTGCGTGTTCAAAGCCGCGATATTGTGGTTGATAATCATTAGAATTTCCTCCTTGAAATTAATAAATGTCCACATCCATGTGGTTAGCTTGATTCGTTAAGGTCGGCCGCCCCTCCGAACTAGCGTCTAATATATATATCGACCGAATATAACTCTGACTTTATAGTAAATATAGATTTTTTAGAAAAATTTATTTTGGCTCTCTGTAATGTCTCATTAATGCTTCAATCTGATCCACTTTTTGAGCTGCCGATTCACGATTCGCTTCTTCAATAGCCAGATACACTTCCTTGCGGAATATCTCGATATCCTTGGGTGCTTTGATTCCAATTCGAATGTTATCTCCCTCAACACTCAAGACGGTTATCTCAATCTCATCCTGAATGACTATGGATTCGCCTTTCTTACGGGACAGAACCAGCATACTATTCACCATCCTTATCAGCCATGTGTGGCTGTTCTTCCGCTTCTCTCCATATCGGATGCTTGGTCTGATATGGAGATTGCTGAAGTATAACTTGCCTGCCTGACCGATTTTCCATATTTAGTACCATAGGCGCTAACAAGTTTAACGTTGACTTGCCCACATCCTTGTTCATCGTTACCACACAACGCACAAGTATATTGGATTGCAGAGACAGTTCTTTCACGATATGATCCGCCAACTCAAATTGATAATTCGGATAAAATACAAACGGATCTGCTATAATCAACGATATATCTTCGTGTTCAATGGACTGTAAATAAGCAAACGGCCCTTCCGGAAAAGGAATAAATGCAAAATCCTTAACTTGATCAAACCCCGGAATGCCTTTGGTAAAATGAAAAACTAGATTCTCCGAAAAATCCTCTGTAACCGATGAAGAAGTCTCTACGACCATCACCATTCCCCACTCTCTTATTAAATAAAAAAAGCTATAGATGGCATTCATTATACCTCTACAGCTTCAATATATTCCAACCCTAACCCATCCACTGCTCAAAACTCGGCGGTGTAATTTCTACCTTAGCATATTGTTGTACTGCGATGTCCAATCTGCCGCGGGTATATTCAACTTCAGGAGGCATCACCTGAACGTCAATTTCCAACGAACCCTCTACATATTGATATTCTGCTTCCTGAAGATCAAAACGAATATCGACATTATCGAAAGAAGCCGGCCCCCGAAATTCTACAAAACCATCCTTATCCCAAGACTTCCCTTTGATGTTAGAGATGGTGTTTTCCAGAATATGAATGGATGCCATTTGATGTCCTTCCTGCATTCGTCTTGCGATTCCCTGTAGAAAGATCGATGACAATTGAGAATAAATCCGCTGATTCATCTCAAGTGTAGCGCCACCATTATAAGCCTTCCAGGCACTTTCTTGATCCACTTCAAGCATCGAAATAGGCTTTTGAATATTCAGCTGCGCAGGGGTGGAACGGATCGTCTGTTCTGCACGCGGCTGTTCAATCGAATAGCTCCCTAGTTCAGCTACAATACTCAAAATAGATGGCTGCTGATGGATTTGTATCTGAGGTATATTCAAGATGCCCCTCCTATCTTAAGAAATCGGCAAGTGAAGGCGTAATGATTTTGGCACCAGCTGACAGAGTCGCATTATAAATGTTCTCTTGGATTGAAGAATTCATAATTAATTCTGCATAGTCAGCATCTTCCGTCTTGGCCTGCAGATCTGTCAGATTGATACCTAAGTCTTGGAGACGACTTTGCATCAGTTCTACCCGGTTGGTTTTGGCACCAACTTCAGCTCGAATCGTTGTGATTTTCTCCAATCGACTGTCGAACTTGTCCAATTGAGCGCCGATTGCTTCAAAGTCCCCATTCGTAAGTGCTTCCGTTAACCGGTCGATTGTTGTGAACAATTGATCATCCTCGGATAAATCACCTGTTGAGCCAAAAATAGCAGATCCCGTAACGTTAATGCCCATTTGTACACTTTCCCCAACCGAATAAATAATGTTGTTATTATCTGTAGGTAGAACATCTGTCGTTATCGAATTACCATTAGCATCCTTAACGAAGTCATAAGGTTTTTGCGTATAGGATTGACCATTGAAGACATACTTGCCATTCAATTTGCTGTTTCCGATATCAATTAATTGTTCTTTTAATTGCATGACTTCTGTTTTTATACTATCCAGTGCGGATTGAGGATTAGTTGAACTCGAAGCCTGTACGTTTAATTCCTTCAATCTGTGTATAATATTTCCTGTCTGATCTAACATCTGATCACTGTGATCGAGCCAAGACAAGGTATCATTCACATTGCGTGTATATTGATCATTAGCAGATAGTTCAGTACGATATCGAAGGGAATACGTAATACCTACAGGATCATCGGAGGGCTTATTCAGTTTGCGTCCTGTAGCCATTTGATTCTGTGTCTCACTCATACGCACCGTATTTCGGTTCAAGTTATGCATGAGTTGGGAACTGATCATATTTGAGGTTACTCTAAGCACGACTCACTACCCCTTTCTTCATATATTAGCGGCCAACTAACCCAGTTGAATTAATTAATTTGTCGAGCATTTCATCAAATGTGGTCATAAAACGAGCAGAAGCATTATAGGCATGCTGGAATTTAATCATATCGGACATTTCTTCATCTAGGGACACACCACTTACCGATTGGCGTCTGCTGTCTACCTGTTGTAATAAAAGTGATGCGTTCTCTGTCTGACGCGATGCCTCTTGACCTTGCACACCTAACTGACCCACAAGCGAACTGTATAAGGAGTCAATTGTTCCTGTTTGAGTTCCACCAAGCGATTGAAACTTAAGGTCTTTCAAGTTTGAGATTATAAGCGCAAGTGAGTTACTACCTACCACGACCTGTTCATTAGGAGCCGCACCCACTGTACGCATTGATGAAGCAATTAATTTCGGATTCTCTTCGATTTGCGCATTTAAACGGATATTCCCTGCTGTGATCGTTCCTCCACCTTGAGCTTCAAAAAACGGCAAACCACCGGTTGTTGTCCCATCCAACGTGTAACCCAATTGGTGCAGACCATTAAGCCCTTTGACTGTGACAACAGTATCTTCGGTAACGTTCCTCCCGGTTACTCCAGATATGGTCACTCCCGGGGGAAGAACGGAACCTTTAGGAAGGGTAACCTGTACATCACCATTAGCAAGTGTGTTAGCCATATTGTTAAGTTGTTGCTGATAATCCGCAACATACACATCGCGTGAATACAACATACCATAGACTTCACCACCAGTAATACCGCCTGCATTGTATGCATTCTCCAAGAATGCACTGTCTACCTGCGTAACTGCTGTTCCAGTAACTAATTGTTGTGCACCCATGGAAATCGTGTACCCTTGGTCAGTTTCTTGAACGGTAATATTCACAATCTGTGACAATTTATCTGTGAACAGATCCCTTTGGTCTCTCAGATCATTCGCGTTATCACCCAAGGACTCCAGCTTTCTAATAGAATCATTTAAATCAGCAATAGATGTGAGATAGTTCTGAACCTCGTTCGCTTTTACTCCAACGTTCGTTGTTAGATCCTGACCGAGGCTATCTAGTTGGCGACTCATATAGTTGAAAGCATCGGTCATGGCTACTGCCGTTTCCTTCACAATTTTACGTGTTGTCTCATTTTCAGGATCTTTACTTAGCTCCGACCATGATTTCCAAAATTGATCCATTACCGTTCGAATCCCAGTGTCCGATGGTTCATTAAATATGCCCTCAAGTTTACTAAGAGAATCCGATTGTATATTCCAATTACCAGAAGAGTTGGCCTCTCCCCTGTATTGAGTATCTAAAAACGATTCCCTTATTCTGGTAATTGAATTGAATTCTACCCCTGTACCCAATTGTCCCGGAGCCATGGAACGATTCATTCCCAGTGCATCTATGGATATAGACGCATTCATATTGACGCGTTGTCTGGAGTACCCCGGCGTGTTGGCATTAGCTATGTTATGTCCAGTTGTACTTAATGCAGTTGTATGAGTAAACAAACTCCTCTTCGCCGTTTCAATGGAGTGAAATGTAGATACCATCGAAATATACTTCCCCCTTATGCGCTCTATGCGCGAGTATCAAACATTCCTAAGCGACTTCCTCCGACTTGTTTTCCAGCAGGAGGTTGATAAGTTACTTCCTGATCAGGAAATCCACTAAACAGATTCATGGAATAATCCAAAAATTGAAGTGATTGCTCAACAAGCGTTTGGTTCATATCATTTAATGTCTTAAGCTCTGATAATGAATTAGCCAACTGCTGTTGCTTCCCAAGTAAGGCTTCCTTGTCCTTCGGGTCAAATACCAACCGTGATAATTCTGTGAGGTTTAAGTTCAGTGCGGATTTAATCCCTTTTTCTTGTAAAAACAAGTGACAGCAATTAACTCGCTCTTCTTCTAGACGAAGTATCTCCTTAAGTTGCTTTGATTCCTGATTGTTAATTTGAATCAACTCATTGACTTGATTATTCATGATTGCAGTTCTTTTGGCTTTTCCCCACTGCAACATAGACTGATGAGCAGCATCAAGTTGATCTAGGACACTTAAAAGTTGAGTTAAAGCCATGGTTGCCCCCTATTGTTCTCCGATAGACTTAAAGTACGGTAGTAACTTGTCAGCAAGTTTGCTGCTGTCTACCTGATACGTTCCCGAACTCACTTGTTCTTTCAACTCTTGTATGCGTTCCAAACGCCCCACATCCTGTGTACGACCTTGTTCCTCAAGCATCTTCATCGCCTCCGGAGAAATGGATACTTCGTCCTTACGGCGGCTCTTCTTGGCATCAGCCTGCTGATTGGATTCAACGTTCCTCTGATATGAATTGATTGCACCAATTCTACTCGGTTCATTGATTTTCATTTAAACTGCACTTCCTTCCACCTATAGGATTTTATTTTATTTTATTTTATTTACTTTATCTTTACAGTTATCAAATAATTAGGATGAATAAAAAAAACCGATAATCTTTAATAAGTTTATCGGTACGTTCCAAAACATTTGTTATAGCAAAACTTGTAATTAAGCCCTGATTCCTATGAATCGCGCAGTTTGTCGACAGCAGTATAGGTTCGTCCGCCTATATTATTGTTCTCCTTCTGACCTACTTCGCGAGCTGCTCCAGCCAAGTCTTTGGTCAATCGGTTACGGCAAGAGTCACACATATGTCCTTCACGAATCAAGGTTCCGCATACTTCACAAGGATACATCATATTCGGGGCGTTTTCGATGGAAATTCGTCCCTCACGGATGAACTTGGTGATCTGTTTAATAGAAATCTCCGTTGCATCAGACAATTCCTGAATATTCGCGCCTTTATTCTCACGTAAGTAGTCTACACAAGTCTGGTATTCTAACTCTATTTCTTTAATACAGTTTGTGCATACTTCCCGGATATTTATTGCATATAATCTACCACAGCGAGGACAGTTACCCAGATTCATCGCTTAAACGCCCCTCTCACACTTTCATTCCGCATTAATAGTATCTATAGATTACCTTATTTTCTCATATCAAGTCCATAGGGTTTCGCGAAATAAAAGAGAGGAATATGGTGCATAACTACGCAATATCAGTTTTCCTCTTCAATCATTTCACTTTAATTGTATTGAACTCTAATTTAGTTTTATTCGCATACATGCATTTTCGATAATATAACCCGACTCCGAGTTCTCGGAACTTACTTCTGGAAGTTCAAAGTATCATTCAGGATCTCGCCAAAGTTAAAGTATAGATATCGATAGGTATTCCGAGTGCATATCCCGTATTCAAAATAACTCGTCCACAAGCATCCAAGGTGCTCCCCGTTGTATATATGTCATCCACAAGTAGCAAGCGTAGCGGCTGCCTTAGATTAGTAGTGAGGGTGGTCATTGATGATGGATGCGTTGAATGTTGTACTTCTTGGTATAAAGAAGAAGCGGGGAGCTGGAGTGAATTCACTTGTGAATGATAATGAGCCTCCCCTTGGAGTGATTGCAATAGCTCTACACCATTCGGCTGGATGGCAAAAGCGTCTTGCATCGTTTGAATACGCTCGCCACGGGTTTTGAAGCTCTGCTTCGTGGTGTTGATCTGGCGCTGCAACAGATCAACGAGGGGCAGGCGGGTCGCTGCAGCAAGTCCAGCAGCGAGTCGCTCTGCCTGATTGAAGCCGCGCTCGGCCAGGCGCTCAGCGCTGACGGGAACGTAAGTTACCGCGTCAGGCCGCCATCGCGGCTTGGAGCTTTGGAGCAGCGACAGCGGATTGCGGGTCGCTGGGTTGGCTCGCACATCTGTTGATGTGTGCGAGTGGTTTTGCTGAGCGCGCACTTCATGGGGCGCGCGTGGTTGGGGTGGATGCTGACCTGCATTCACCTGGGTCTGGGCAAAGGTGGCGGCATGAGCCACAGAGGCAGGGGGTTCTTTTGCCAAAGCAGCAGTCATCTCTTCGCTCATCGCCTGAAACGCCTGCACAAGCAGCGAAGTTAGGAGCGGCGCATAGCGCTGATGTCCTCGGAATTTGTACATGCCGATCCATTCTTTCATCAACTCATTGTATTGGACAGCACTGCGGTTGCAGGTGAAGGAGCGGTTTTGCATATGCGGCCGGACACAGTCAGGGCACCCCATCCCTCGACCACACCGCGGACATCGGATGGAACGAATCCACGGAATTCGCTCCACACACTTGAGGCATATTCCAGGATACGTCGAAGATAGGAGCGCTCGTGTGTTACAGGTAAGACACGTCGCACCTGGCGGGGCGAGCAGATGGTGCAGTCGCTGGGTCAGTGGTTGTAGTTGTTCAGTAATTGCGTCGAGCCAATAAGGCATGAAGGGTAGCCTCCAGTCGTTGGATTGTTTTGAGCAGCCGTGAACTAACGTTGTTGGATCGGTTGTTTAGATGGTGGATGTAGATAGCCTTTGCGGCGGGCTATACTGTTCATTTTTTTGATCTGACTCACGGCTTTCACTTGAGATCGCGTACGGCGAGATGATGCAAAGACGACTCTTCCTGCTGGATCATCCATGGATCGCCCTGCTCGGCCTGCCATCTGCACGAGGGAAGCTTCGTCAAAGAGTCCATTATCTGCATCCAGAATAAACACATCACTCCGTGGAATGGTAACACCCCGCTCCAGAATCGTGGTGGTTACGAGCAGGCGGATGGTGCGTTCACGAAATGCGATGACTTTACTGGCACGCTCAGCGTCCTGAGATGACGTGCCTTCGATATGGATTTGTGGAAATTGACGGCGCATGAGGTTTACAAATGCCTCAATCTGCGCGATCCGGGTAACAAAAACGAAGATTTGCGCATCTCTCTGTAATGAAATCTGAATGCCTTTCTTAAGGGCAGCTGGAATGCTGCCTTGCCGAATGCACTGAGCCACTGTGGACATCTTCAATAGCTGAGGTACAGGTAGCGGGTAACGATGAAAACGGACAGGCACTCTCGCATGAAGCAATCGTCCTTGTACAACTTCTCTTTGCAGTTTGGATGGAGGAGTAGCAGATAAATACACAAAATGTCCGTCAGGCTTGCACGAGTTCGTCGCTGCATGGGCGAGCATAGGATCGTTGTGATAAGGAAATGCATCTAATTCGTCGATAATCACTAGGTCGAATCCTCGGTAGAAACGCATGAGTTGATGCGTAGTCGCCAAGGTGAGCTGGGCGTCTTTCCAACGTTCGGTACTGCCGCCATAGAGTGTCGCGAGCGAAATGTCTGGAAATGCCTTCGCAAGCCGCGGCGCTAGCTCCAATACCACGTCCCTGCGTGGTGTAGCGACGAGTGCCCGACCACCACGCTCCAAGATGTGGTTCAGCAGCGGGAAAATCATCTCGGTCTTGCCCGCTCCCGTCACGGCCCACAGCAAAAACCTCCCCGGCTCGCCCCCTACGGGTGGCTGAGCCAAAAAAGCCAGCGCCGCGGCCGCAGCCTCGCTCTGCGCAGGGCTAAGCCCCCACCGGCTCAGATCGCCGCCGGTGGAAGAACCGGCCGTGCCACGCGATGCTTCGCCGCGTACGGGCACGGCTCCAAGCGCTGCGCTACGCAGCAGCAGCGCACAGGCACGGCTGCGCCCCAGCGCGAGGCAAGCCTCGCAGTAGGCGCACGCCGCTTGGCCGCACGCAGCGCAGGGCACGCGCTGCTCGGCTACGCTGCCACACCGGCGGCAGCGCGGCGCGCTCTGCGCGCTACCAAGCCACGCACGGCGACGCCGCGTGGCAGGCCACTCTAGGGCGGCAGCGATGCTTAGCCGCCCGTGTAGGTGCGCGAGCTGCGCAGCCGCGCGCCAGGCAGAGGCAAGCGGCGGGGCGTTGTCCGCCAGCAGCGCCTCTGCCTCGGCCGCCAGCAATTGGCGGCCGTGTAATTGCTCAGCCAGCAGGGCAGCGCCCTGTTCGAGCTGAGCCCATGCCCAGGCGGGATATGACTCTGGCATCCCGCCTCCCCCACCCCGCAGTGCGGCAGCTTCATGCCTGCCGCCACCTGTGCTACGCCGGGCTTCGTGTTCCCCGGAAGCCCGCTCATACGCTTCTATTTTGCCGCGCACATAAGCCTGCCACTGCCCTTCCCGCCACTGATCCATATCTCGTTCCATACGAAAATGTTCTACGATCCAAGACGCCTGACTTAACGGCAATGCCTCATGCAACAATAGCCAACGAGACACAATTCGGCCGCTTGCCCCCTCCAACCACCAACTCACATCCACACGAACGTCCAGCGACAACATCATGTTCCATCCTAGCTCTACCCTACACACGTACAACGCCACTCTCACCAAGTTCTCCCCCTTTCTATCGTCACAACCCAATCAACCAAACTTACATCCAAATTAAGACACAAAAAAAGCACATGCTATCCCGGCAATTTGCCAGGCGCATGTGCTTCATGTCCATTGTTTAAACGTATTCTAAGACCGTTAGATAGTGTGGTGTATTGTATGTGCTGCCACACACTGCACGTTATCCATATTTATGTGCCCCAACCATGCCCCAACACATGAACTATGGAGGGGGTTGATGTAACTATCGCGACACTACAAAGAAGCAAGAAGAACAACATTTTTTTTCGCATTTAGTAGATGCACCTCACCTGATAATTTTTTGAATTCATTTTTTTCTTCAACACTCGCAAACGCTCTGCATTCCTCAAACAACGTCATACAGGTAATTATATTCTTGCCACTATTTATTCTAATAGATACCTGCAAACCTTCAAGAATATGTTTTATTGCAAGGGATGGATGCTTGCTCTGTTTGAAGTGGTATACAGCAAGATCACTGAGAAATTGAGCATATCCCTCTTCTATAATAGCTGGTTGGTATTCTCCAATCTCCGCCCTCTCACTGGAATTTGGAATGTAAGCCGCAAAACGTTCCAAGATATGGTCTATATTCAAATCATATTGATTAGCTATTTGAACAATGTGACGTACCCCAACAAATATTTCATCTTCTCGTGATGTTATGTAATCAACGTACTCATCCATGATATGAACTTCACCCGACATCAAACGATACAGATAGGCATTGGCAACTGCCCAGTCAGCGAATTGTCCAACTATACGTTGTGCCTCTTCATCTTTTTCGTGTACCCAGCTCTCCCCGTTAGCATATAAACGGGTAAATTCCAGAGCTCTGCTGTAGTCCCCACATTCTTCACTCGCAGTAGAACGAGCCAACAGACTATATAGAATATAGTAGTACAATGGTCGCTCCGTTCGTCGTCCCACTTCCTCCTTCCGTTTAGATCGTTGATTCAATTCATATTGAACTGTGGCAATACGATGCATATCCCTACCGAGGGAATCTACCTTCTCCCATTTGTGTACCATACCAAAAACATGCATGAGCTTCTTCATCGCATCAAGTTGATCCACTTCATCTAAACGATTCACATATAACTCGAATTGTGTTGCCGCAAGCAAATTTTGTTCCATGTCCGATCCCAATTCAATTTCAAACAATCTGTAATGACAACGAGCAAGTCGCTCCGAATGCTGATACTTCTCAGCTTCACTTACAGTACGATATAAAATTCTAGCTGCTAGCCTTTTATGACTCTTAAACAATTCTTCTGCCATGTCAAAAAGAATAGTGGTATAGGATAGGTCATCTATTAAACGATTCACGGCCTGTTCAATACAATCTAGTCGATCTAACTCGGCACAGCGAAAAATAAAAGGCCGAATCCGTCTAATCGAGACGGAGAATGCAAAACATTCTTCTATGTAATCATCAAAAAAATAGTCTTCAGGAAGTCTCATTCCAGATGTTATTCCGACAAGTTGGTTCATAGATATCGCTCTGTCTCCATGTAATATGCGGCTTAACGTACCCGAGTTGATACCCGACATCTCAGCAAATTGAGATAGATTCATGTTGTTTTTTTTCATATGCTGCATTAATTCCTGCCGAATAGAATTAGCAGTATCCAAAAGAAAACACCTCCCGGGCAACTAAAAAATCCAAAATTTAGTGTTTATAACCTATATATAGATGATCATAAATAAAAATCAAACGAAGGTCAATAACATAAATTCAGATATCACTCTCACATCTCAATAAAACGCAAAAAAAAGCACATGCTCTCCCGACGATTTGTCGGCGCATGTGCTTCCTGTCCATTCTTTTATACTCTCATTATTCTATACCCTGTTCTACATCCGTATCAGGACATGTATACCCTGGTTCCGCAGTACATACAAGAATAGACTCCCCAGGCTCAAGCATACGTCCATTATACATAAACCTAAATGTCGTTTCAGGTGAGGTACCATATATATCCGGAACATCTTGCCCATCCCAATCATCTACGGACATTTGCTCCTCTGTAGCAACTTCATCCATATGAAAAACGTCGGCAATTATTGCGTTTGGATCAACACCTAAGCCACTAATGATCATACCGAGCAATACCAAGAAACTAATCAAAGACTGCTTCAACCCTTTCACCCCAGTAATTCGTCCACCTCGCATATATGTACACATTCCAATCAATATCCATATTAAGTAATTATATGGACATTACTACCACCGGTCAACTCTCACATCTTCGTAAACATAAGACAACTATTAAGAAGCGAACTTAAAACTAGATTATATACTAAGCAAAATGCTTCTATTACTTCCCTTCAAGCCAAGGAAACAATTTACCCAATACAACACTTCCTTGCATTCAGCTAATAACGAGAATCTTTCTGATTATTATGCGAAACTTTTTCCAGAAGAAATCGTCTATACTTTTAAGTTAAGAATTCCGAGTTCAAATGAGTCTTTAGCAATTGGATATCTCTCGCAGTGCCCTGCTACACCCAATTCTTTAGCTCAATATCCATAGATTGCATAAAAACCCATTTACAATTTAATAGCAACCTTGACTACAATTACTACAATTACAAAAAAAAGACTACAGCCTAGGCTGTAATCTTTTCTGCGGATCTATACACACCTGATTACTTCAGGTCACAACATTGTTCACAGCTTAGGTTCACGTAGGTCAATTAAGCGAACGCCATGCTTCTCCGTCTGTAGAGCCCGTTCCATATCAGAGGGTACAGCAGACAGGTAAGATAGCTCCATGCCTTGCCTGAGCATTATCTTCTCAATAATGCGAACCGTCTCCGATTCCTTACGTTCAGCGACAACCGTCATCGTGAAGCTTTTTCCACGGTAGACCAATTCCCGGCAAAGTGCCCTTACAATACCTTCAATCCGATGTTCCTGATTAGAAGGAATGAGCAGAATCTGCTCGAAGCCTTCGGTTTCCGGACGGGATAGATGGCGCTGGTGTATCGCATGAACGGCCACTGCCGCCAGGAAGTATATGAGCAGAATCATAGTCAAATGAGCAACCATGGCAACTGCACCTCCTCGGAAGGTTATGCTCACCCATGGCGAACATCCCTGTATACAGCAGTATATGCCGCACACTACGAAGGGTTACAATTGCATATGTGAAGACTCACATCGCTCATCTCGCGTATTCCAAGACACTTTCTTGAACAACCTCTTATCCCCGATCGACGCTGGAGACAAAAGACCGGCCAGGTCATTACTCATCCATGCTCAACGTTGAACAGATGTTCTTTGCACCTTTACTCTTTGCTCATTTGCAGTAATAAAGTCTATTAACCCGCGGACTAATCCAGTATTTGGAAGAGGCGCGAGTGAACAGTAATCTATAATCAACCATTTCATTCATCATACATAGGTGCTTTTCATTAATAAAGATTAGAGCGTAACCCAACCATATTTGATCGAGTTGATAACAGCCTGTGTGCGGTCATCCACTTCCATCTTCTGCAGAATGCTGCTGACATGGTTTTTAACGGTTTTTTCACTGATGAACAAGAATTCACCAATCATTTTATTGCTCTTACCTTCGGCCATCAAACGCAGTACTTCAGCCTCACGACGAGTCAATGGGTTATTATCGCCAGCGACAAACTTCACGCCTGCCTCTTTGGAAGTTCCCTCACTCATCGCACCTGTTTCATTCAGATACGTCATACGACGCAATTGCATAATCAATTTCCCTGTTACTTTAGGGTGGATAAATGCATGTCCCTCATGAACAGAACGAATCGCATTAATTAGAGACTCTGCCTCCATATCCTTCAGCAGGTATCCATTAGCCCCTTTACGAAGCGTTTCAAATACATAACTCTCATCATCATGGATCGACAAAATAATAACTTTGACATCCGGGAACAGCTCACGCAATTTCTCTGTTGCTTCAACCCCGTTCTCGATTGGCATGTTGATGTCCATCAAGACGATGTCTGGTTTCTCCTGATTGCAGAATTCGAGCACTTGAATCCCATCGCCACATTCCCCGATGACCTCAATGTCGTCCTCCATATTCAAAATGCGTTTAAGCCCTTCACGGAACAGCTGATGATCATCAGCCAAAAGAACTTTAATTGATGTTTTACCAGTATCACGGTTTTCCATCCTGCTACTCCTTTCCCTTATCCACGTTTGTCGGGATATGAATCACGATTTTGGTTCCTTGATTTTCGCCCGATTCGATCTCTATTCTTCCTTCTAACAGTTCAACCCGCTCTCTCATCCCAATCAGACCGAAGTGGGTATGATCCTTGCTTTTCTTCGCAAGAAGCTCCGGTTTGAATCCAAGCCCATTGTCCTGAACGACAATTTTGACGAGCTGAGCCTGGTATGTAATTTCCACTACAACATAAGTGGGATAAGCATGCTTGGCCGCATTGGACAGTCCCTCCTGCACGAGACGATAGATCGCAGCCTCCATAGCAGAAGATAAGCGGTGTTCCTTGCCTCTGGTTTCAAAAAGCGACCGGATTTTTGTTTTTACTTCAAAATCCTGCACGTACTTGCGAAGCGTTGGAATTAATCCCAGGTCATCCAGTGCCATTGGACGCAGATTGAAGATTACTTTTCTCATTTCTTCAAGACTGGAACGAACCTGGCCCTTCAAATCTACTATTTCGGCTTGGACCATCTTAAAATCCTGCTTAATGAGCATTCTTTCTACAATTTCCGTCCTAAGCACTAGATTAGCAAGCATCTGCGCAGGCCCGTCATGAATCTCACGTGCAATACGTTTCCGCTCTTCTTCCTGGGCCAAAATTATTTTCAAACCAATCATTTGTCGATTTTTAGCATTTTCAATGATCCGGGTCACTTGACCCAATTCACCTGACAGGTACTCGAGTACAACACCCATTTGCGAACCGATGGTCTCGGCACGCTCTACGGAAGCTTCCACATTTTTGGCACGCTTCTGCAGATCATCCCGACGGGCTTTGAGATACATTTCCTTCTCACGATAAATCATCAGATCCAGCTGCAACTGTGTCGCTTTCTCATACGCCTGCTTGATATCATGCTCGGAATAGCGGACGAAGTCACGACTCACCTCGGTAAGCCGAATCCGGGAGCGGCGGTAATTCAGCTCCAATTGATCTACTTTCTCGATCGTTTCCGCCGCCTCCTTCAGAACAGACTTCAGCTCTTCATTGAGGGTCTTGAGCTCGTCGCGCGTCGAGTCCATGATTTCGAACATTTGATATTTGCTGTTTTCCATGACTTGTATGGCGTTTTTTATGACGCGGTCTATGGCATCGGCTTGTAAATCCACGTTTGTTCGACTCCATTTCTATCGTTTCCGGTATATATCATACCATATCACGATGAGATGGTAACGGTCTTC
Organism: Paenibacillus sp. Root52; assembly: GCF_001426865.1. Lineage (GTDB taxonomy): Bacteria > Bacillota > Bacilli > Paenibacillales > Paenibacillaceae > Paenibacillus. The sequence continues at coordinate 119,526 of NZ_LMFO01000004.1, forward strand.
GTTTTCTGTTCCCATTTTACAGTCAATCCAAGTTGCTCAGAAACGAGACGAAGAGGGACTAAAGTCCTACCTCCTGATACATACGGAGCTACAGTTGCGCTCTGTCTTTTACCATTAATAATGAATTCTTTCTGACCAACCACCAGATCAATCAACTTTCCACCACGCAAAACGGTAATACGTTGATTTTTGCTATCCCAGCTCGCCTGTCCACCAAATGCATCCAATACATGCTTAATTGGCACATACGTAGTTCCATTTTTCAATACAGGTGCTGCATCGATCGCTTTCTTCGTTCCGTTAACGGTCATCGACTTCTGTCCAAGCACTAGGGAAGCTGTACCTGTCGGCAGTCCAACCTCGCTTGATTTAGATGGCATTGTGAAGGCAATATTGTCAAAAGCAACCTTACCTGTCATCGCACGCTCGTCTTGACCTTCTTCCACATTAACCACGTACACTCGCTTCAGCTTCGCTGGATAAGCAATGTTCAGACCGTTCAGATCAACATTCACTTTCTTCCAACCTGTCCAATCAATTGCCTTCGCAAGATCAGCGTAGACGGTTTTGCCATTCGCATCGGTGAACTCTGCACGGAGCCAGTTCAAGCTCTTATCACCCATCACATCTAGGGACATGGAGGTTGCCGCCGCAGATAATTCTCTACCAACTGTACCGTTTAGTTGTGCATAAGCATACATTTTACCTGTTCCTGCGGTCATATCATAGCCCAGTTCAAGCACCTTGGAACCTGACTTCTCGCCTGTTCCACTTACAACGGTTGCTGAACCAGTCACACCTGCTGCATTCGTAGTGAAGTTAATTGGATAATTCACGTTCTCAAAATTCTCCCACATCGTCTCACTCGCAGCAGCAGAGAGAACTACAACTGTGCTATAGCCATCATAACGACCGATCGCATAACCTACCTGTGCCCCCGAATTGACCGAAGATACCGTCAACTGATCTCCTGCTACCTTACCTTTGAATCCAATAAATTCCCAAGTTAGTGAATCTGCTGGAACCGTAACGCTCTGTCCATCTTTCGTCTGTGCAGTAACCGGGATAGATATCGTTGATCCTGCTTTCAGAGAGCCAAGCCCTGATCCTGCCTTCAGGGAAGACAATTCGTTTCCACCAAGTACGGTAACTTTAATGGAAGAGGAAGCGCCGTTGCTTGATGCGGTCAACGTAGCCGACCCTGGCTTCACGCCTTTGATCACACCATTACTCACATTAACAATGCCATTGTTGCTCGACTTCCATGAGAAGTTAAGATCCCCTGTTGCGATAGGATTGTAGTACGTGTCATAACCTTTGGACGTATACGTTCCCTGCTGACCAACTAGCAATGTTTTGCTACCGCTAATCGCGAAGCCTTTCAGTTTACCTTCTGGAGCCGTGGAGAATACTCCCAGTGTATTAACGACCTGGCGTTGCTCCGTACCATACTCTGTGTTGAAGGTAAGACCTGCAGACTGCTCTCCTAATGGACGGGTTACCATCGTGGTCGATCCACCGCCGTCCAGATTCATGCCTTTCCATACGCCGACACTGGTCATGAAGGATTGCAATTCGTTTAGCGACATACCGCTACTGTTACTATTTTTCTCTGCAGCAATAATGTATACATAACGACCATCCTGGGAGTATCCCACCGCTGTTCTTGCACGAACACCACCGATACCGGATGAGGCAATATTACGTGAAAATGCTGCCGCTTTGCCCCCATTCACCAGAATGGTGTGTCCGCCAATCATCATATCCAGATTACTTGGATCAACGGTTTGCCCTGTCGTTTTGGCTTTTAACTTATAATCCGCCGTCAGTGGCTGACCGACAGACAGATGACTCATAATCCACGTTGCCGCCGTTCCATGAGCACGCAAAATGTACCCATCTGCTGGTACCTTCATGTTCAGTGCTTTTTTATCGGATATTTGGGTGATCACACCATTCTGTACAAGCACCTCAGTTGGTGTGGTGGAAGGGTCATTTGGACGTTTATCTGATATCCAGGCTGGTGTATAAATATACATAGAGTTCGCATGACTGTATTTCACCGCACCGGATTCAACTGTATAATCCTCTTTATTTATCCCACGCAAAGCGAAGGTTGAACCATCACTTGCCTTGACCGAGCCATCAAAAGAATATTCATCAATCATCGGCTTGCCATCTTTGGTTACCGTGAGAGCATACATGCCTGACAGTTCAGAAGGTGTAGAGATCAGAACGCCATCAGATACTTGTCCACCAATGGGCGCCAGCTCGCCTGATACGTTGAAATAATCGCCATTTACCGCGGCAACTGCTTCGTTTTCCTTCGCCATGCCACCTGTGCTCTGTTTCGTGTTCAGCGTACCGCCTTTACCTGTCATCACATCTAGCTTCACATACGGATTCTGTAGATCCACTTGGATAACGTCGGCCAGGACATTCACCTTAGAGCCTGAGCGTGTTGTTGTATATCTGTATTTCATTAGCTTCGCACCGGAAGTGAGAATCTCCTCACCCAGCTTCGTTGTATTTGTAGATGCCGCTGCAGCCACAGATTGCCATGAGGTTCCAGACAAGACTTGTTGTCCTACATCCATAACCGGTGCAATCCAGATTACGCCTGCCAGCGTCACGATCATCCATTTCTTCGCCTTACTACCCTTAACGTCTACCAGCTGTTTCTCGCGTTTCCCCAGCATGTTCGAAACGTCTCTCCCATCTTGTATATCAATCTTAGAGATTACACCTCTCTACCAAAATGCAGAAAAAGGCTAGATCTCTAGCATACTCTTCTATTAATAGACTTCTATTTTAGGAAAAAGTTACGCCCATCACCAAGATTGAGGGTTATATTGGAATTCAAAAAAGCTGCCGCCTGTGAATTACAGACAGCAGCTTCAACGAATTGCTTAGATTTCTTTTAGAATGTACTTTATAAAGGGTACAAATGAAAAATACATCTCTACCGTTAGCAAAGAAGGTTAAGCCTAAAATTACCTAGATACATAATCTCTTATTTAGAATACTATTTTTCCTACTATATTCTAAACACCACAAACCTATTCTCCATTTTCTAGGTTAGCATTGAAATTCTTAAGTGCCTCTAAATATTGATTGATATTTTGCATACCGAACGCTTCTTTGCTGGGATCCGCAACAGAGAGGATCTTTAACCAATGTATCCTTCTCGGCATAGCTTTTTATTGCATTCATAATGTTATCTAGAATAATTTCATTGACAGTAATATCAGGTTGGGAAGAAGAGATATAAGCTGATCCACATACTGAAATCCCCCCTTCAAGTAGACTCTAATGTGCTTTTTACACACTGTCGACTTAAAGGGGTATTATCAAGTTCATCTCATAAAATATTTCCTATCTCTAGATTAATCTTTATAGTTGACCACTAAACTTAAATTATCTGAATAGGACGCCCCCAAATATCCAAGTAAAAAGTAATCTCGGAACTTAAGTTTACTTTCCTCCAGTCCGATTTATCTATTAAGAAGCTCTCTTTCCCAATTTCAGGTGATTCTACGGAGATATAAAAATTCTCATCTTCCTCAAATTTATTAGTTATTACTCCTGACAAAGGATCTCTTGTTAGTTCATTATTTATTGAAACGATGTAGAGATGCTTCCCTCTATTTAGATATTGATACGTTATTGCATCACCTTCCTTTAAATCAACGCATGATGGGCTTTCAAATCGTTCTGTTTGAGTACTCTCGATAGATTTTTGGGGATTATTGACGGTAACTTCACATATATTACCATTAAGTTCAACTGATTTTACATGCCTGCTGGTTTGCACAGGAATTGGATCTTTTGTGAAGAAGAAAATAACAATCATTGCCATAATAACTGATAAAAGCACTACTAAAAGCACTCCTTTTTTCAAAAAAAAACTCCCTCCTTCTTATTTGACTTTAATAGTATGTTCTCCAACCTGTCCATGCAGTAGGTTTGCCCTCATAAGTAACAATTACTGACTGCATAATATATCCTTTAGGGTTAGTCACATAAATCATTGTAGTAACTGTTCCTCTTTCAGAAACTTCGACATTGCCGAATAACGATGCTACTAAATATATTGCATCTCCAGTGGGTGTTTTCGTCTCTCTTGAAGCCAAACTCATGAGTTGCGAAGCAATTTTCCCCATAATCGCATCTGTTTTACCTTTTGTGTACGTTGTTTCATCATAGATGCAACCTGTGCAAAAATATTTAGAAGAATTTGCATAATAGACTATATTACTTTTTGGATTTACCATTACTTTCATATCTCTTGAAGTCTCATGTTGTAAAACAAATGTATTTAGTATAGGGTCACTTTGCTTTAAAAGTCCCTGCATACCTTTATTGCTGTTTCTTATCGCTTTTGCTTGATTTGCAGCTTGGTTTCGCTTGTTGTGTGCGTGAACCCACATTGATGAATTGTCTTTGGATCCTTTAAAAATCCCATCCCAGTAAACCCAATCTGCTTTTAAGGAATTTAACTTCCAGTTAATGTCGAAAACATCCATATCTACAGCAATATTTCAATAAAACCTTTTTTTAAACTCACGAAATCAAATTCCTCTTTTTTTTGTAATATCAATCCATTTAATCCCTAAAAAGATACTCAAATGGCTTGTGAATAATTAATATCGGCATTGTCCTAATTTTAGGTAATAGTAAGATAGTCCTTTTTTTATGGGATTATTATCCTTTTATAATTCAGATAACAAGAATTCATCATACATATAGTCAAAAAAAGAACACTTCAAGAAATGACTTTCTTGAAGTGTCCCTATTAATTACTTACCTTTAACCCCAACTCTGGATGAGTAACATTGTTGTTAATACGTTAATCTATATCCTTTACAGATACCCTAACTTATCCAATACACGCTTCAACATCACTGCTGCTTGCGCACGGGTCGCATTGCCTTGGGGTTCGAATGTTCTCGATGTCATCCCTTGAATGATTCCCTCCTGCACCGCTTTGGCGACAGAATCCTTGGATTGGATTTTCTTGTTGTCATTGAACTTCGATAAGATGGACATCGATGAAGAGTTCAGCACCGTTTGCTTACCTCCGTAATTCAAAGCACGAACCATCATAATCGCCATCTGTTCACGAGTAATCGGACGGTCTGGCTTGAATGTTCCATCGGTATTACCTGTAATAATTCCTGCTTCAGCAGCGGCACCGATATAGGCACTTGTGATACTTCCACTACGAACGTCAGGAAAACGACTTGCAGCGGTTGGTTCCCCGCTTAATCCTAGTCCTCTAGCAACTAATTCAGCGAACTCTGCACGTGAAATGTTCTCATTTGGACGGTAGTAGGAACCATTCGGTGCACTAATGATCCATTTAGCCGAAAGCTCCTTAATGACCTCACTTGCCCAGTGTGAAGCTGTATCCGGATAACTTACAACGTTATTAATCGGAACAATCGCCTGGTTGCCGTTCAGTTGTCCTTGGATTACTACACCACTAGCAATATTTTTGAAGGAGCTAGGCACATTCGAAAGTTTAAACGTCACTGGATCAACAAAGGCAAATCCAGACGTTAAGCTAGGCGTGTTGGCAGCCAGCTGCATCGCCAATTGGCTTTTAACTTTTTGCTCTACACGCTGATCATTCGTTCCATTGTTAGCAAATACATAGACATCTGTAGAGTTAGCTAGCTTCTGCGCTCTTGCGCTTGCAATCAAACTTTCCATTGTCCCTGATGACGATACAGGAACCGTCTCTAATTGAACATAGAAGGATGGAGCGGCTGCTCCTGTGGCTGTGCTTGTGTTAATCGGTGTAATCACCGTAGAAGCACCAATCGTTCCCATGCTCCGGTTCATCGCTGCCAGATCTAGATTAGCTAGCGGCACCGTCCAGAGACGATCACCATATTTCACACCAATCGAACCTGTACGATAGCTTACAGCCACCTGTGTCAGTGCATTCAATGGGAATCCAACAAACGCAGAGGACTCACTATCTGGGATTTCGAACACAATCGGTTGATTCAATTTCCCTGAAGCAGAAGCATATTCAAAGGACTGAATCAATTTCGTTCCATCCACATTGAACTGTCGCGTAGAGCGGTTAAAATGGGACATCGCAGGTACAGCAGAAGCTGTATTGTTGTTCATTACAAGTAACGGCTGACCATAGTTTGATGTATCCATTTCCGTCACCCAAACCGGACGGCTTCCCGTCTGATTGTTATTGACGTTAGTATTGGTCGTCTGTTGCAATGCAAGCGGCCCGAACGCTGGTACAGTTACACTAGATGCATCCCGAATTGGGACAGCTCCAGGTACATAACTTACCGTTCCCGTCTGTGCAGTTGTGGTTGATCCAGTCCCAATAGTAGACGTATCTAATTTCAATGTCACCACCGAGCCAGAAGCTGTAGCCGATAATATCGTTGCAGTTGAACTATTCACTACGACACTGAACTGAGGCAATGTTAATGCCGCCTCTGCTTGGATTGCATCACGGAAGTTAATCTGAACCGTATCCCCCTGAATGGTAGCTGACAGGATTTTGCCGTTACCGTACGTATACGTGACTGGCGTGAGATTCAGATATCCTGCAGGATTATTATTCAGATCCGTTAAGCGTAATGAACCCGGTACATAAGATAATGAAATATTTTGAGTATCCTTCACAGCCGAAGCCAGTGTCAAAGTAACCAGATCATCCTCGATCACCGAATCATTAACGTAGACCGGCTTGCCATCGACTAGAACGGAATACTGGCTATTCGTTGGTTTGTTCGTTGTATTCAATGGTTCATTGTAGCGAATCCATAATTTGTTACCACTGACCTCTGCGCTCTTGAACTCAGGTGGTTTGGTATCAATCGAGTTACGGACATAGAAACCACTGAATCCAGCAAGAGCTTGTCCACGTGTATCTTTTACAGGCCATGCGCCTGGTGTGTATGCAACACGAACCACTTCGCCATCCGTAATGGAACGACTGAGATTCAATGTCACAACCGAACTTCCGTTGATCGATATGCTATTGATGCCTACAGTCGACTGATCTGCTGTTACACTGAATTGTCTCGCAGCATCACTCGAAGTAATGTACACCGTTTCAGGATAATACAACGTAATGGTACTGTAGTATGCATTTCCTTCACGCGGCTTAGACATAACGGAGTCTAACCCGTTCTCTACATCTCGAGCGCCAAATGCAGCGGCAGCATTAGAAGACTGGTCGGTCACGCGATTGCCAGTTGTGCCAGGGGCATAAGCAATCCGTACAACCTGTCCTACTGCTACTCCCGTGCCCAGTACAACATACACACTGTCACCTGAGATGTACGTGGTGCTGACACTCCGATTTTCTCCGTTCACCGTAACCGTATAACTACTGCTTAATGGGCTGGTGCTGCTAAGCCACTTGTCATACGTAAGACGAATCGTTGAATTGTCGTGCATCTTAGACGTTTTCAGCACAGGTGCTGTTGTGTCTCTGCTTATTGTTTTGAATGCCCATGAGGTTGATCCATTCAGGCCGGCAAACGTATTGCCTGCTTGATCACGGAACGTATTTGCAGGAATATCGACAACATAATTCGTATTATTCTCCAACGAGCTGGTTGGCGTAACAATCAGCTGTCTGTTGTTCGAACTGAAGGTTGTTGTTGATGCAACCGTTGTTCCGTTTGATTTTTTGAGTGCGATCTGTCCTCGATACGTCGGATCGAGTTCCTTGCTAAACGTAACCGTTAACGTGCTGTTAAGAGCCGCATTGGTTGTTCCATTGGTAGGGGTTAACCCAGTCACCGTCAAGGCAGACGGATCAGACTGCACAGTGAATCCCCAATCCATACCGCTGATCGCACTGATGTCATTCCCCTGCTGATCTCGCAAAAATCCTTCAGGCATCACGATGTAATATGTATTATTGCTGTTGAAGTTTTTGACAGGATCAATCGTAATTGTCCGAGTTCCCAGACCTTTAATTAACGAAGAACCAATAGCAATTTCTTCAAATGGTGTACCCGTAGCATTTCCTTGGAAAATCTGAAGTGTACCTACACCAGCACCGACTGGCTTATCAAATGTCATCGACACACTGGAAGCAGGTGTCACCCCAAACGCTGCATTCTGAGGGGTTTTGTTCGTAATAGATGCTGTACCTACACCATCCGTATCAAACGTCCACTCTTTGTTCAATCCCGCAAAAGCAGCAGGTTCAGCACTATCCGTGTAGACAAATGCCCCTGCATCGATCTGAACATAGTATTTTCCCCCTGGAATTGTAGCTGAAGGTTCAAGTGTTATAGTTACAAATTGTCCCGTAGCAGGTGTTGTAGTTGAGTCATCTCCAGTTGGTGGTACTGCTGGACTGGTGATTGGCCCTGTAGTTCCAATAATTACTTGATTACTGGATACCGGTATCGAAGCAACCACCGTATCGTCATTAACACGTTTAATCGCTACTATACCTTTGTTATCCGTAGCTTTCTGAACTGGTCTGGCGAATTCAATCACCAATGGCGTAGAGCCATCGACATTTTTCGCATTTACTCCTGGAACTGTATTTACAATTCCTTTGTTCGTCAATTCACCAGCAGCATATGTTGCCTGCTCTACTCCACTCCAGCCCATTAGCCAGCCTTGTGCGGTCAGCATCACGATGAGAATGCCAAGTAAGCCTTTTCTCGCTATTCTATTCAAGTTCACTGATCTTCCCCCTTATCCTGTATTTCTTCTCCTGTCTGATGTACAGACCTCATTATGTATGTCGGCAAAACAAGGCATTTCGATTAGATAAATGGGGTATTTTGGTATTAATTTCTGAACTTCCTGTAGAATTTCCATCGGAATGAAGCACCTACTCTCACCAAAACAAAAAAGCTCCTGATTCCGTATATCGGAACCAAGAGCTCTCTTTAGATCGTTCTCATATTTTACTGGATTTAACTTACAGACCTGCTTGAGATTTCAAAAGTTCTGCTTTGTCCACTTGCTCCCAAGGCACATCCAAGTCTGTACGGCCGAAGTGACCGTAAGCAGCGGTTTGTTTGTAGATTGGGCGACGCAGATCCAGCATACGGATGATGCCAGCCGGGCGAAGATCGAAGTTGTTACGTACAAGCTCAACCAATTTTTCTTCGCTGACTTTGCCTGTTCCGTATGTATCTACGTTAATCGATACCGGATTGGCTACACCAATCGCGTAAGCGAGCTGGATTTCTATTTTGTCTGCAAGACCTGCTGCTACGAGGTTTTTCGCTACGTAACGAGCTGCATATGCAGCAGAACGGTCTACTTTTGTCGGATCTTTACCAGAGAACGCACCGCCGCCGTGACGTGCATAACCTCCGTAGGTATCTACGATGATTTTACGTCCAGTCAAGCCTGCATCTCCCTGAGGTCCGCCAATAACGAAACGTCCTGTTGGGTTGATGAAATATTTAGTCTGCTCATCCAGCAATTCGACTGGAACAACAGGCACAAGTACATGTTCTTTGATGTCCTTTTGAATCTGCTCAAGTGTGATTTCTTCCGCATGTTGCGTGGATACAACGATCGTATCAACACGTACCGGCTTATCACCGTCGTATTCAATCGTTACTTGAGTTTTACCATCTGGACGAAGATATTCAAGTGTACCGTTCTTACGCACTTCAGCCAGACGGCGTGCGATACGGTGGGATAGTGCGATTGGCAAAGGCATGAGCTCAGGTGTTTCATTCGTAGCAAAACCGAACATCAACCCTTGGTCACCAGCACCAATATTTTCTGTTTCGCGCGCAACTTGCTCTGGATCACGGTGCTCAAGAGCTGCGTTTACGCCTTGTGCGATATCAGCAGACTGCTCGTTAAGAGACGTCAGCACTGCACAAGTGTTGTAGTCAAAACCGTACTGGGCATTGGTGTACCCAATTTCCTTAATTGTATTTCGAACGATGGACGGAATGTCCACGTATTCAGACGCTGAACTGATCTCACCAATGACAAGCACAAGACCTGTAGCTACGGAAACTTCGCAAGCCACACGAGCGTTAGGATCGTTCGCAAGGAACGCGTCCAACACGGCGTCCGAGATCTGATCGCAAATTTTATCCGGATGTCCTTCAGTTACAGACTCCGAAGTGAATAGATGCCGGCCTTTAATAGACATTGAAGTTTCAACCTCCCATAACGAGTAGTATGGCGATTGCCCGAACAAAACATTTACGGTGGTTCGTTCACTGTACCCTCGAAGCTTTCCAGTCGGAATAAGGACGCGGAGTCCTAAGTTACGAAGATAAGGATTTTTCAGGTAATTGCCCCAATAAAAAAATCAACCTTCTCCTACCATGGAAAAGGTTGCATATCTAACTGCCATCTTATCGTATTTGTCAAGTAGTGTCAAACCTTGTTGATATGAAGGAAAAGCTATAATAAGTGCTGCTCTGCCTGGCGAATCAGCCTTTTGGTAATCTCTCCACCGACCGATCCGTTCTCACGTGATGTCAGATGTCCCCAGCCTTTGTATTGACCATAAGAGTGATTGATCTCGCCCAGCTCAGAGCCAAATTCAGTATCTGCACCAGCAAGACTCCCTTTACCGCCATACCCCACATTCAGACCAAACTCCGCTGCAATCTCATACTTCATCTGATCCAGCATTTGCCGACTTTCCGGTACCACTTTACGGTTGCTTCTAGCCATCGTTCCTGCACCTCCGGTTATTGGTTGTTTACAGGTTTAGATTGATCCAGAAGCAGGCTGGCTAGCCGTATAAATGTTTGTTAGAACTGGTTAATCTGCGCAATCGTTTATACATAATCATGAATAATTGCTACTACTTATGCACACTCTATTTAAGAGTATATCCGCCGCGTACCATAACAGTCAGGCTGTATTTGTTACCATCAAGAACGGCAATACCACGCCCATCCTTTGGAAAGGAAAGCAGATGATTGGTCGGTGCCTCTTGACCATTCGTCAGGTCTACCCCGTCCGTCAGATCGGCTACACCATTCGTACCCTCACTGACGATCACAGCTTTACCGCTACGTACAATGAACTCCGCGCCAGTTGCACCGATAAGCTGTTGACCCGGCTTCACCATAACAATTTCCAATGATTCCGAAGCACCGGATACTAATGGAGGAAGCGTCGTATCTCCACCTGTGCTCCCTGTAGAAGATATAGTGGAACCTGTACCTGACCCACCTGTGTTGCCTGAACCAGCGTTGCTGTTATCACCACTATTTGTATTTCCACCTGTCGAAATTTTACCGCCTAAGGCTTGTTGAATCTGCTGATCTACATAACTTTTGGTCACCACGGGATCATCTGCTGTTCCTGGCTGACTTGTTCCTGCACCAATTGCCGTATTGCTGTATACCGACCCAACCCACACGCCAACTCCAATGGCCAGCGCCGCCAGGGATACTTTCATATAAGGTTTCATCTGTCTATGTTCCTCCTCTGGTAATCTATCTAATATTTACTATAGAGAAAAAAGCGCGATGCGACAAGCAAAACCTCGCTCCGTTAAGCTAGAGACGAGGTTTCTTGAGTGACTCATAACATTAATTATTTTGTGAATTGTTATCAACAGTGTTTTCTGGGAATCTTTCAGGTTCTTCTTCCGGTACTCGGGAAACATCATAACTATAAATTTGCTCAGCAAGCTTGATACGATTACCCTGAAATTGATCATATAAAGCCATCTTATAAGATCCACCTCTTAATTTATTGAAAATTTCATCATCAATACTCCAACTCAATGATTGATTCAAACCAGGCTTTAAATCACCTTCTAGTGAAAATTCCTTTGCAAATGTCTTTCCTGCTGAGTTATGAGTCATTTCCAAAATTAGTTTATGCTCATTTTCTCCAATATCCATATCTTCCTCTTGTGTTAAAGTGTATGACATCTCAATCTGAACAGATGCTCCACCTGTTAAATAAGCTCTAATGTTATTACCTGTAAAGGTGTAAGGGTACAAGTCAATATTACTTAATGTACTTTTTACTGTCAGAGAAGAAGGCTGAATTTCAAATGACATAGCATTCACATAAGCTGTAGCTGTAGCTTCTCCTTCACCTGTCACGAACTTATTATCAGCAATTCCTTCACCCACGATTAGACGCATATCAGATGATGTAACACCTCTCGGTACTTTCGCCCAGAAGGTTACAACGCTCTTCTGCCCCGGCCCTGGTGCACGATCTGCTTGTTTAGCGGTTGCTTTGTAATATTGACCATCAGCTGTCTTGTAGTAACCTACCAACTTACCAAGACCACCCTGGCGTAGAGACTTGTTCGTCATTTCGAATTCAGTATATACGATGTTGGATGAAGTACCTGGATAGATATACGTTCTACGTACACCAAGTTCGGTTTCTTTCTCGCCTGTACCTTGGGTAAAGGTCTTGCCTGCACCAACATAAGAGAGCGGCTGGATTAAACCAGACGTACTAAGGGTAATCCAATCGTTCGTTTCCTGCTCGCTCACTTTCTCCAGCAAGGTTACTTCCAGGCGACTCATGTTGAGCTCAGACGGAATCTTGGTTATGAGATATGCCTCAGTGACCATGCCCGAACCAAGTAGCTTACCACCTTGGGCACGGATCAATTTCGTATCGCCATCAATACGTGCGGAATCAATGGTGAACATCGCTTCCAACTCTGGTAATTGAACGGTCTTGTTCGAAGCATTACGAATGGTTACTTTCGCAGCAATGATGTCACCGTCAGTCCATGGCAGACGCTGCAAGGAACCAACAGATACACCGAACGTACCTTTACCGTTCTTAATGACTGTCTCTGTAGTTAAGCCATCTCCAGTAATTACTGAATCAGGAATCGTATAGATGCCCACAGGATAAGAGAACTCCAGTCCATTAGAGCCTGTATCGCCTTCCTTGTTCTCATCCTTAGTCGTTGGGGTCATGACATAGAATTTGATCTTGCTTGTATCCCCATCCCCTTGAATGGTAGAGATCAGCTTAATCGTCTTCGTTGCACCTGGTTTAAGCTTCAGATCATCCAGTGCCTTTGTCTCGATCGGATAAGCTACGCCATCTTCTGTACGAATATCTAAACCATATTTAGGAATCTTCACTTCCTTCTTGCCTTGGTTCTTAATCACCCACTGCATCGTTAGATCATACTCTTCATCCTCTACACGTGTCCGGGCAGATTCCAGCAAGGTGGATACCGGTTGTCCATCAATAGAGATAATATTCGGTTGATTCGCTTCCGTATTCACGTTCGTTTGACTTGCTTCTGGCAATTGAAGTGCAGCTACAGGAAGTGCGGTTTTCTCTTCACCTTGTTCTTCAACAAGCAACAATTCGGATCTCTCCAATTTCCCTGCTGTAGGCAAGGAAGCAAGTAAGCTCAACGTTTTGTTCGCTTGTGCCTGAATGCTAATGCTTGCACTATCTTTGTCCAGCGTTAAGGGATAGTTCATACCGCCTGGTGTACGCAAAATCCACTTAATATTCGGGTTATCCAAAAGCTTGTAGCTGATGTTATTGAGGTTTACGCCGACTTTGACGTATCGCTTCTTATCTTCACCTGGATACACCTTAATACCGGATACCTTCACCTTCACCGCTGAATCACTTAGGCGAACGGTCTTGGTTTTGCCAGCTGGCGTAGTGATGCTATACGAAGATGGGACATTAAACTTTCCTAAAGTGCTTTCGTAATTCGGTTTACTGAAATCCCATTTGACGATGAGGAAATTCAGATCACTTAACTTCACTTCACGTCCAACCTTCATCACATAAGTGAGTTCTACCGTGGAGCCCGGAGACACGGTCTTCTTCTCTTGATCCTTAGCAATCAGCTTCGGAGAGAAGCTTGTCCCACCTTTGGTTTTCACTTTGCTCCAGTAATCCAGCATCATCATCGGTTTACTATCATTATTTTTGTAAGATAACGTATACGTCACCGTGTTTCCATCATCTTGAGCTAATATATTCACATCTGTTAGATGCACTGTACTACGAGCAGTAACTTTCACCGCAGGTACGTTAGCCAGTGTATGTACGACTTCTTTGGTAGCAGATGTCTGATCCTTCTGAGTTGTATTACTATTTGCACTATTTGTCGTAGGTTTCCCCGAATCCCCCGACGTACTTGCCGCCGATACGATCCCCCCACTGGAACTGATGAACAACATACTTGATAACAAAGTCATCATGACCTTTTTATGATCCACTTCCAAACCTCCCATAAGTTGCTTGTTGCTATATAGTATAAACGTTTGGGAAGGCGAGAAAGTTACGATGTTGTTTAATTTGATATTATCTAAAACAATAAAACACCCTCTTAGCAACATATAGCTAGGAGGGTGTTTACCATATTATTTAACATAAATAATATTCTTATTTCAGAAAGTATTACTTAATTTCAAAATCTTTAAGTGCATTGTTTTTAGTAGCATCTACACTGTTAATTTCATCTGTAATCAGTTTAACGCTATTACCAGAGAACTTAACGTTGTAAACATTAAGATTACCAACTGCAACAGTTGTTGTTACTGTTAAAACAATTTCATTGCCGTTGACAATTTCAACATCAGTTACAGTAGCAGCAGAGTTATTCAAAGTTACTGTAAACAACTGGCGAGCTGGGAATGCAGCATTAGAGTTATCTACTACATTTTTAGTTGTTTTGAATGCTACTTTGTACTCATTTGCTGTCGAAGTACTCGTAATTGTTGGTGCTTTTCCATCCCACTCAGGCTTAATAGTATTAGTTACTACTACTGCTGGATCCAATTTCACCAAGTTACCATAAGTATCTTGTGTGTAAGTTGTTCCAGATTTAGTTTCTACTTTCAAAGTGTTCAGAGCAAAGTCCAACGGAAGTTTATTGTTATCAAACTTCAATGTAAGTGTTTTACCATTAGCAGATAGTGTAGCATCATTCGGTTGATAAGTTACACTTGTTGCACTTGCTGGCGTATATGTTGCAACAAAATCTTGTGCATAAGCATTGCTAACTGGTGTTGTAAACTCCAATTTCAATTCAGTAGCACTTGAAGCTTCTACAGTAGTAGGAGCAACAGAGATCGCTGCGTTTCTTCCAACAATTTCTTTGGAAAGTACATATCTATTTGCAGTAGTAGATCCACTGTAAATATAGTTCCCGTTGTCAAGATACTTACCAGTTGTATCGGCAACATAACTCACAACAATTTTATTACCCGCAGCAAGTTTCACATTGTTACGTTTAGTTACACGAACAGTATCAGCGGAAATCAGCTCGATATCCGAGTCATTCGGTGTCAATTGATAGAACTGACCAGCTTGTTCAACAACATATTTTTCAGCTTTTAAAGCATTTCCTTCGCCAGAAGTAGCAAGAGCTTTATTGAACTGAATGTATACTTCACGAGCATCATCAATGTTATTGGAATCTGTGTATGCACGGACAACTTGACCATATGCTGCATCTTTAACAGACAAATTAATTGTCACTGGCAACAGAACGTTTGCTGCATAAGCAGTATCACGCAGACCGGATACAGTCAAACTGTAGTTGTCGTCTTTCAGATTAGAACCAAAGTTGATTTTCACAATTTTGTTACCGCTGTTCGCAACAAACTCTGGAGTACGGATTGGGTTACCATCAGAGTTCAAACCATTTGCATTTGGGACTTTGCCATCAGCATTTTTCAAAACGTAGTTGGAACGATCAGTAATACTGCTTGTAGCAAGAGCTTTGCTAAATTGAACTTCAGCAATGTAGTCACCGCTCACGCCTTCTTGATAGAACTTAGAAGTTACAACAGTTGGACGAGTAGAATCCAAAGAAGAAGTAACATCATGCTCTACATTACCAGTGTTACCACTGTAATCTCTAACACCAGTCAAGAAGATTTTGTTGTCAGTGTAGCTAAGTGCTTTCTCGCCAAATGTGAGGGTTACCTTGTTTCCACTAATTTCAGTTTTCACTGGTTTAACAGAAGAAACGTTAGCATACGCACCGGATACCGCTTTAACCGGCTCATCGAATTCAACTACAACTTTTTGCAAGTCGTTAGTTTTTGCAGAAACTACTTTAGGTGCTGCAGTGTCAGCAGTAGCCGTGAAAGTTTTCTCTACTGGAACTACAGTTAGACCAGAGAAATCTTTAACATTGCTTACACGTAGAGTATGTTGACCTTCAGTCAAGTTTGTTTCAGCAATAATCACATTAGGATATACATAAGTAAGAGATGCAGCAATGTTTTTATCGTCGATACGGAAGTTACTTGAAGTAAGATTCGTATTTACGATTGGCTCACTGAACTCAATTTTGAATGCTTTTGTTCCCAGAGCTGTAACTTCTTTAACTTCTGGAACTGTCACATCAAGCGGTGTGAAAGCAACACGTTGAGTAATCGTTTTAGTATTGTCAGCGTTCTTAACGTTGTTTACTTGTACAAACGTTTCACGTTGACTTGGCAATACATTTTCTACTTGACCAGGCAAGAAACTGGAAGTGCGATCTGCCAACAACAATGTTACTGTTGTTTTGTCATCAGACAATGTAGCAGATGCAATTTGTTTACCATCAGAGTTAGCACTGTTTTCAATTACATAGTTGTTTTCATTTTCAGCAGATACTGCATCTACAGTACCATCGAATTTAACAACAACTTCTTTCAAGTTAGATGCAGATGCAGAGACAACTGCTTGTGCTGTTGTAGTTTCATAAGTAACTGTATGTTTGAAGTCACGATCGTTATACTTGAAGGAAACTTCAGTTGCTTTATTAGCTTCAAGAGCTTTATCCAAAGTCACTTTAACAGATTCGCCATCACTCATTTTGAAAGTAACAACTTTACCTGCTTCAGATACTTCGTAAGAAGATACTTTCAGGTTTTGAGCTTCGTCAATTACGTAAGCTGCTCCTACGAGCAATTCACGGGAAGCGTTACCTGCGAAGTTAGCGTTAGCATCCAAGAATCCAGCGTTAATTGCTGCTTGAACGTAACCTTTAGCCCATGCCGGAGCACTGTTGTTAGTTTCAGCTGGGATTTCCAGATCGAGTGCACGAGTAAGGATTGTAGCCATCTCGGACACAGTTACTTTACCGTTGAAGTCGAAGATTTTCTTTTCAACGTTTTTACCTTCCATGATACCTGCAGCAGTTACTGCTTCAATGTAAGGTACAGCCCAGTTCTTAGCTGTGTAGTTTTGGTCAGTGTAAGACAATTGGCCCGTGATTTCTTTCAGGCCGAGCAATTTAGTGATGACTTTAGCGAACTCAGCACGAGTCATGTCTTTTTCAAGACCTGCTGTACCATCTGGATAACCATTGAAGATACCTTTTGCTTTCAATGCATCAAACTTTTGTTGTGGTGAAACTGCTGTATCACCGAATGCTACAGATGCAAACATTGAGAATGCCATTGCTGTAGACAACGCTACGGATAAAATTTTCTTCATAACCTTTTTTTCTCCTCCTTGGGTGTTCATAACATTGTAATTTTCTTTAATAGGGTTGCTCTTATTTCTCATATATTGTTGCACCCCCTTTCCAGAGTTCTGAGCAAGTTAATATAAATGATGTCTGTGAGCTTATCACAGAAACTTGTAAACTAGTTCGTAAAGCAGAATCATACGAAAATAGAGTAGTTTCCTAATCCTACCTACGTATTATACAATGGGTCTTGCGAGTCGTAAAGCAATTTTTTCTAATAAATAGACAAGATTCTTCACGAGGTCATTCTTGGAAAGTCCCCCAATGTTTTTGACTCTACATCTTAAACGCAGTAGATTCTGAAAAGTTGCGGATTCCACAAAAAAAATTTTGAATTTATTTATGTACTGTTACCGTGCGGGCCTTCTTGAAATTCAAAACCTCGTCAAACCATTGATACAACAGCGTTTCCAACTCTTAGGATTTGTTTCCACTTGAATGCCAACGTTTAAATATACCCTCCATTTTTATCCTTGAACCGACATTTTTCTCAAATTTAAAAATAAAAAAAAGCATCCTCGAAAGGATGCTTTTGCGTATTCTTGGCTATATTGGTTAGCGAATTTTCATCGCAAGTTCAATAATTTGGGCACGCATTTGTGGGTCACTATTCAATCTCAGATACATATCATCGATCGAAAGTCTGTTCTCACGATACGTTTTCTCATGCTTCATTGTTGTATGAGACCATTCAATTAGTTCATTCTCAGCCAAGACCAAATTATTGTATGCATCATGGAATCCAGTAGACTGTACAAGTCCTTCCATGACTTCCTGAGAGATCTCTTGTGTCTTACGTGTATCTTCCAACTTTTTCTCCAGAATGACTGCCTGCTTCTCGAACTGTGTCTTTGCCTTCATGTAGCCCAACTGAGCTTTTGAATAAATCGGTTTCATTAGCTAACTTCACCCTCTAGATCATTGTGTATTTACCGTTATTGTATCTTAAACTCTAGCAAATTACAAAATTAGTTATTGGTAATAAATCTGTTTCTTCTATTATAAAAGTGTTCTTTACAGCTTGATGAACAATCATGAAAAGACCTGCCCCTTTAATGTAAGGGACAGGTCCTTCCTAAATACATTGATAAAACCCTTGAATTAACTCAAGTTTTTAGGGAATACTTTCGTACTCTTCTTCAGCAATTCCACGGCAATTTTACCTGCTTCTGCGCGAGTCAGATTACCTTTTGGATTAAAGGCAAACTGTGGTTTGCTCTGCCCTGCAACAGTTACTGGTGAACCTTCCATGATTTTGGCTTTGGTAACAGCTTGTATCGCAGGTCCGGCATAATTCTCCATGCTCCCTGAATCAATGAACGACTTAGCCAAGGCAGTCTTTAGCTTAGTATCGTTAGCAGCCAGTTTGAGTTCAAGTGCTCTTGCGATCATTACTGCCGCCTGTTCCCGTGTAAGTGGTCTGTCTGGGCCGAACACACCATCAGTTAATCCAGTGATAATACCTGCTCTCGCTGCTGTTTCAATACTGTCATAATCCCAAGCAACTGAACTAGTACCAGTCGATACATCTGTAAAGGTTGGTCTGTTGTCTGATGTAATTGGAAGATTGAGCCCTTTAACCAACAGTGTCGCAAATTCCCCTCTAGATGTACGATCGTCTGTGCCGAATTGCTCGAACCGAAGTGGAGCCATAAACCCTTTAGCGTATAAAGCATTCAAGATATTTCTTGCCCAGCCATGATTGGTAATGTCGTTGTAACTTCTTCTCAATTTCATAACTTTATAATACCCAAAATTGTCAAATGGTACTGTAATGGTTTTCTTTTTAGAATCAACCTCACCACCAATCCGCTTCCATTCACGATTTGGAGTGTAATAGAATACGGAAATAGTTGAACCAGCATCATCCACAACATTGGAATCGTAAGTTAACTTTAATGTTCCTCTCTGAGAAGGCTTAATCTTTCTTTCAGATGGGGTCTGAGGATTCCCATAGAAAGACTCCATAGTATAAGGACCTAGACCATTAGTGCCCGCCTTGTAGGTTGAAGTTCCTCTTTCTCCTGTCTCACCCAAACCACCACTAATCCAATAAATATCGGAAATAGGGCTGAAATTTATAGAGTCTCCAACAATTGCCGAGAACCTTCTGTAGTATTCCTCAGGCACCGTTAGTGGATTTGGATCATCATCTGCTTTCTTGAATCCAACAATGCTCCCATAATCATTACGACGTTCAACGATTCCTGTAGTTGGATCAGCAATCCCGAACAACAGCTTGTTATCCGGATAAAACGTCTTAATGCCATTGACATCGGTACTTTCCATAACAGTTCCTTTAGGAAAGCTTAATTCAAGTTCTTTATTAAAGGTAGTGTATTTATTAGTTACTTTTGGAGCCATGTATTGCGAATCTACTCCTGTAGCCCCAGTGTAAAAGACCTCAATCGTGTCTGTTGTTTTTACCCCATCCCGATCAATCGTAAGTTTAATTTTGTTAGACTTGTCCTGCTTCAGCCCCACGTAATCTAGCACAAAACGATTATCTGTCCCTTCAAGTTTCTTAGCATTCTCTTTATCAATAACAATTGAGGTAGCACCTTCAGCTTCAATATCAAAATGCACGAAGTTTTTGTTTACAACAATTTTGTTACCAGAGGTAGGTTGGGGAGATAGCATTCGGTATCCCGCTGCTTCCCTAATAATTTCAATTTTTTGGCTTGTTTTTGCACCTGTTTTATTGAACAGATCCAATGTGTAAATATACGTTCCAGGAGTGTCTGCTTTTAGGTTTTCGAGACGAACCAGAAAATCCTGCTGTTTCCCTATGCGATCAACAACAACAGTATCAGGCTGATTGTCTAATGCATATTGTGTATCAATTTTTAATCCTTGATCGGTCCAAACTGTATCACCTGCAGCTCCATCAGGAATATCTAGATCAAAAATTTTTTGAGTTCCCATACTCAGAGACATTCGAGTTGCTCCCGCACCACGGAGCACCAAATCAAATTTTTTCAAACTTGTTGTGTATTTTTTATCTGCTAATATAAATTCAGGTGAAAGAGACAGTAAATTTTTCACCCACAAATCATCTGGATTGTATGGTTCTACAAATCTCGGGCGATCCTTAGTTGGAGTCGGTACGAAGCTCTGAATAGTCGACACATTGTTATCGTTGATGTATATCCTAAGTTCCTTAGATACTTGATTTAACTGTCCTTTGTCGCCTTTTCCTGTACCTGTAAGTACAATCCGATTTTCTCCAAAGAACAACGGCCCTGTATTACCATCAATTTTAATCTTCAAACCTTTGAAATTCCCATCTTTGTCCAAGGCCAACTTTTCCTGTACAGGATCAGTTCCCGCTTCAGGGTGTGTTGAAAAAACCTTTACTCCATTAGCGAAAATTTCAGCTACAAAATAGTCACTATCTAACGTAGTAAAATCAACATACTTTCCGTTGAGTTCTATTTCTCTAGGTGATCCCTGTTTCAATTCATAAGTTTGTCCATCAGATAAATTCTCAACAAAAATATAATTCTTTGAGGCAAACGAGATCGTAGCATTTCGGCCTGTTGCTGATTTATCAAACTTAAATTGTACAGTCTGGGTTCCGTTTATAAATCCCGAAATTTTATAAATATACTTCGTTGAAGAGACCTCTTGTATTGGTTCAGAAAGCTCTATACTACTCGTTCCTAACGGAAGATATTGCGCCATCAATTTTTCCTGAGGTTTTGTACTTGTTTCCACCAAAATATAAAAATCAGGAGAGGTTACACTAGCTCCATTCAAAGGAACTCCATCAGGAATTGCACCTCCTGGTTTAAAATCCTTGAGATATTTTAAATTGGTAATCACTGTTTCGTTTTCTAAGTATACAAAATCCATATTCGTGGTTGCAGTCTTACCACCATACTTAACTGACAATGAATGTTCCTGTACTCGGTCAGGCTTAGTCACAGGAGGTGTATCCGTTGTAGTTATAGTTTTGAACGTTATAGATGGAATCTCAAAGGAGATCAATACATACGAAGGAGTATTAATTCCTATACTAGGGATCGGCGTAACATTAGGTGTAATTGGTGAAGCAACTCCATCAACTTTGATTTCAGTTGCAGTACTGCTTTTGTCATCAGGAAGTAATAATTCTACTTTGACGCTTGCCTGTGTTGGATCCCCTCCATAGGTGGGAGTTTCAGATAGCATACTTTGGGCTATTCCGCCGCTCTCTGTCAGATCCAACTGGGAGAATGGATTTTGATCATCGTAGTACATTAATGAATAATTGAACACATTTTTATCCACGCCACTCTCAATTGTGATCTGGAGATCATTATTTCCAGATTTTAAATTGAGTACTGGCGAATTGAATATAAAGTCTAGTGGCGAAAGGGCAGTTGGTAAAGGCTGACCACCATTAAGTGATACAGTTACTTTCGAAGAATTATGTGCAGTACCTTGCAAGGTTACTTGTTCCGTATCTACTACAACCTGAGATCCTTCGTTTAAATTTAGACTATCCGGCCCTCCAAGAACTTGGAGCTTTTCAATGTATGGAACTGCATCATACAAGATGTAAAAACTCTCGGAACGTTCACTCGGCCCTTGCGAACCTGTAAACGTGATTTTATTCATTCCTGGAAACAATGTAAGATTAGCACGAAAACGGTTATCGGGACGGTTCGGATCGACAGTTATTAACCCCGGTGCTACACGCGTAGACTCTGGTGTCCATGTGCCATCCTTAAGGTTCATTAACTGAATATTCACACCCAGAGTAGATCCTGTTACATTGGTAAAAGTTCCTGTCAATACTTGCTCAGCATTTGTCACATTAAACGCATTACTTCGTGTCAAGCCGTTTGTCTCACCACTTCTCATATCTAGGCCAACTGTATCTTTCAATGGTACGTTACCTACGTTATCTGGAGTAAAATAACTCGTCTGTCCTGCCGCCGATGCGACGGGTGCAAAACCTGCTGGTATTAGTGATACAACCAGTGCCACCATCATTAGCCAAATCATCGGCTTCTTCATACGTTGCATTCCATCATCTCTCCTTCTTTTAAGTCAGTTAGAGTTATATATCGGACAGAAGGTTCCAATTATTTAGTAAAAACAGCAAAAAAAACAAAAAACCTTATCCACGAGGGATAAGGCTTGGGGCAGGGAAAATGGTATATATAGCGTTAGGCATATCGTTTATTATGTTATGATTTCGAGCGAGTCTCTGGACTTAGTTTGACGCGCATGCGCATCAGGAAATTAATAACTGGCCTTCTGGTTTTGCTGACTAAGCCAATGACCTCTGCGCCGACCTGTAGGAAGAACATCATGATACAGATCACGACGAACGTCACCCAGTTGGCTTCGAACATGGCAGCAGACGATTGGATAATCGCAAGCACACCGAAGAATGCAGCAATACCGTAGATGATCAGCACCGTCTGGCGGTGACTGAATCCAAGCTCACGTAAGCAGTGATGCAAGTGGCCTTTGTCCGGTGAGAAAATCGGCTTCCGTTGTACCGCACGACGAATGATCGCGAAGAAGGTATCCGAGAGCGGCACACCGATGATGATCAGCGGTGTAATGAAGGACACAACTGCAATTTGCTTGAATCCGAGCATAGACAGCATCGCCAGTGAGAAACCAAGGAATAGTGACCCGGTATCTCCCATGAAGATCTTCGCCGGATGGAAGTTGAAGAACAAGAACCCGATAATACTTCCGAGCAACACAAGACACATCAAGGCAATCATCATGTTCCCCATCAAGAAGGACATCACGGCGATTGTACCAATCGCAATACCGGACACGCCGGCTGCCAGACCGTCTAGGCCATCAATCAGGTTGATCGCATTCGTTACCCCAACAATCCAGAAGATAGTCAGCGGAATCGCTACCCAAGCCTCCAGTGAAGAATACGCATCCTGAAATGGAATGTTAACGAAGTCTACGCGAATATTGAAGCCAAACACAACAACTGAAGCAGCAACGATCTGTCCAAGCAGCTTCACTTTGGCTGACAATTCAAACCGATCATCCAGTGCACCAATCAGTACGATAATCGTACCACCGATTAGAAATGCACTAACAAAACTCATATCTCTCGTTGTAAACCATGCAGACACAAAAGGCAGCAAGGCTGCAACTGTAATAATAAAAGCTAGGAAAATTCCGAGTCCACCTAGACGTGGCATAATCCGAGTGTGCACTTTACGTGCATTCGGCGTATCCATCGCGCCAATACGTACTGCGAACTTTTTGACAAGCGGTGTCAGGGCAAGAGCCAGTCCCATTGACACGATAAATCCAATGATAAAGATCGCTACCATTTGAACATTCGACCCCCAATTATAATGCCGTGCATAATGTTAAATCCCCTGATCTCTGTTCGAGGTTTGTTCATTCAACAAAGTTCACATTCCTAATCGAACTTCCTGAATCCTCTTTTCTATATATAAAATTACTTGTAGACATGTTTAATGATGAATATCTGTTACACGTTAACGGAAAGAGCAAGGAAAACCTGGAGAAGTGCAACGTTCGCATTTATCACCGGATTTCTCCCTTATATAAGGGGAATAAAAGAAATCTGGGGATAACGGCGATCGAAAGGTTGCCTTGATCTTGTAGTGGTAAGTGTAACGTTCTACTCATTTCAGTGGCACACATGTAATCCAGAACGAATTATACGCTGAACCCCAACGAAACGCCAACCTCAATTTTTAGCAAAAACACGCATTTTTCTCGTATTAGCCTATATTTATTGGGCTTTTGTCACGTTTTCTTTGTCCGTTATGACTTTAAGTGCAAATTTCGGGAGCGCAAGCATTCGACCTGCCCGACTTGGCTCGCGAAGCAAGCGATAGAACCATTCCAGTCTTAACTTCTGGAACAGTTTCGGCGCACGTTTCGTTTTGCCTGAGATGACATCGAAGCTTCCTCCAACACCCATCATCACCGGAATCTGGAGCGCATCCTTGAACTTGTTAATCCAAGGTTCTTGAGTATCTGCACCCCGTGCAACAAACAATAGATCCGGAGCAGTTTCACGAATTGCAGCCACGACTTGATCATCTTCATCCGAACCGAAGAAGCCGTCACGATAACCTACAATACGAATCGCCGGATACTGCTGTTGTAACCGAACTGCCGTTTCTTGAATCACCTCAGGTGTAGAACCGAGTAAATATACACCCCAACGATAGTTTTCTCCAACGCGCAGCAATTCATGTAAAAGTTCATATCCGGGAACACGCTCAGCTACAGGATCTCCGCAATAATTCGCAGCCCATACAACGCCTGTACCGTCAGGGACAATCATCTCAGCCGATTGCATAACTCGCATGATGGCTGAATCTTCCATTGCCGCCATAACCATGATTGGATTGGCTGTAATTACGTGATGCGGTTGCTTCGACAGCACCGCTTCTCGCAGAACCTCTACCGTCTCACTCATAGGCAATTTAGAAAAAGGAATACCGTAGATGGAAACGGTAGGTATAGTGCCGGTCTGACTCATTATCTTCTCACCCTTTGCGGCCTAAATAGTTAATAATCTGCTGTGCAGGCACTCTGGCCTCCTGCTTCAATTCCGTAATTAGTTCCTCATGCTCCTTCAGCCATTGTGACCGCTGATCGAGAAGCTTCGACACATGCTTGGCCAGTTGATCTGCATCAAGCGTGCTTGTGCTACCTACAGGATCACTATCCAGGCGAAGCATGAACTGATCGATCTTCGGATCGTAGGAGATCCCCACTGGTGGTACATACTGTGAAGCCGCATAGATCAGACTGTGCAGTCGCATCCCAATGACGATATCACACTGACTCACCTCTTGCAGCATGAGCTGAGGATCGGTCAGATTGTCCGTTATGCTGACCTCGCTCCCTTTGCTACTCACATCGCCCATCAATTCCATTACGAATCGTGATGCCTCATCATCCTTAGGCAGATGGAATGGCATGAATCGCAAATGAACTGCTTTGTGCACACAGAGCTTCTTTAATCCAGCAGCAATAGCCGTAAGCTCTTTACGATCCGATTCCCAGAAGCGAACCGAAATCCCGATAACGGGAAGTTTGGTATTCCCCGAAGGAGTGTTATTAACGGAGGAGCCCTCGTTCACCGAAGGCTTTTCACCCGATCCTGCCACAACAGACTTCTTTGTCGCTCCACTCTCCGGTAATGGCAGTCCCATCACTGGATCAGGTACAACGTGAATCTGATTCCACTGCAATCCTAGCTGGCGAAGCAGCTCGGCAGATTGCTCATCACGAACCGATACATATTTACAGGCTTTGAAAACGGAACGGATCATTGGATTAAAAATCTTCCGGTTCACCGGGCCGATCCCTTGTGCATATATAAACGTTGGTTTCTTCAACCACTGGGCAAGCTTGATAACACCGAGATAATACGGGATGGACTTCAGCCCTGTTGCATCCTGCAGCAGGCTACCACCACCGCTAATTAACCCGTCACTTTCCTTGATGGCTTCTCGAACTTCCTTGAATTTCATACGGTGAACAGAACGAACACCATACATTGAAGTGGTCGATTCTGGATCACCGGAGAGCACAATGGGTTCAATGGTGATGCCCGATCTGTGGCTCTCCTCTTCCAGTGCTGTCAGAATTGACTTCAGCACCGCTTCGTCTCCGCTGTTACGGAAACCGTAATATCCTGAGATGACTAATTTTTGAGAAGTGGTGACCATTTTTTCCAACATCCTTCCGCGACTTGCCACACACCCACAGCAATGATCCCGAAGATTAAGCCAAGTCCCAATCCCATCACACCACGAATGAGGGACAACACAGCTGGTGTGTGGATATGCGCAAACGTATCAACCATAGACAACTGTCCAATCGTTGCAATAATAAGAACAAAAATGAATTTACGATATTTCAATGCAGCGAACACACCAACGATGAACAGTGGGTGTCCTCCCATGAACTCTTTGAATCTTGGACGAACGCCGAAGGTATCTTCAAGCGTTGTACGCAGGAACATTTCAAGCGGTGTAACCGAGCCTGAATTGCCTGTCCGCGTCAAATAATAATAACCTGCAGCTGCAGCAATGACTGCGAGTACAACCATCAATACGTTAATTGGCATACGCAGCATTTCTTTGATTTTCTTAATCGAGAAGCTGCCCGAACCGCGATAGAACACAACATAAATCGCAACCAGTGCGATTGGTGCAAAGTGCAACAGACTCACGCCTCGGAACTGGTTAATGACCAGACTGTACGTAATGCTGTTCAACAAAGCGATAACAAACGGCACTGCCATAAATGAAAGAATCGATGTTCTTACATATAGAATGATGGTCTGACCTAAACGACGACCTGCTGACGCATCTGGCTGACGTTGCTGTTGGTAGTTCACCGTGCGAACGGCAAGCACCATGGCAATCGTCGGTGCCGCAATGGCTACTAGCAAGGCGATCCCTTGCTCAAGCAGTGTCGGTTTCAGCAAGAACAATCCAGCACTTCCCACTAAACTTAGTGCGAACACAAGCAGAGTTAGTAGTGGTACAAAGTACGATACCATGAGCGTAATCAAGGCAATCGCACCAATTAGAGCAACCAGTTTGGCATAACGCTGAATGGACGAATCCTTCACCGTAAAGGCTTCAGCTTGTCCAAGCTCGAATCCGAATTTACCCATACGTTCAACCGCATGACCTGGTTCGCCCAGACTGTTGATCAGATTCTCGATTGGATCTGTAATCATGGCTTTGGACGTATTCCGACTTGGTGAAGCATTCATGTAGAGCATGCGAATGTTACGGTCTTTCGTCGCCAATACGAAACGGTCTGCAATGGTATCTACGTCCAGATTGGCATCGGCATCACTCAGGGAATATAGGCGTGCAACATTATAATCAATTTTGTAAGCGAGTGTCTGGAAGCCAGATTGTGGCTTCTTCAGATTCTCAATCGCTGCGAGTCCGATGTCGTATTTATTGAGCAATTGTGCGAATTGATCAATACTCTTCATCTCCGCATTATCATTGTACCCTTTCACAGCATCCCCATCAAACAAGATGCGTGTAACGCCATTCTCTTTGAAGAACGACAGCAGTCGCTCCATGGAGGCTTGGTTGTAAGGTACGCTATCTGAGATCCGCGGCAAGATGTGGAAGCCATGATCACGCAGCATTTTCATAGCAACCGGGTCAGGCTGCAATGGCTGCATGTTGGCATTCTCCGGCGGAGTCTGCAATATTAAGCCGCTGCGGCCTTCATATTCCCATGGAACCACAGGAATCTGGCGGTCAGCGAACGTTTGTTCAATGATAGGGGCATATGTCTGTGCATTCTCTCCGCTCGTGAACAGCACATACGTGTAGTTCTCATTCGAAGGAATCACATTCTTCGTCAGGTTCGCGAGATCCTGACCGTTATATACCATAATACGGCGTGTCTTTCTCAACTCATCTAGTGTACTTTCGAACATTGCCATGGTCGTTACGCCAGCATCTTTTAGACGTGTTAATTGTTCATTCATAAAATCTTGCGGATGGGCCTGATATGCTGAGATATCCAGCAGACCCCGATAATTGAAGACCAGTTCTACCTTGTTGGCAGAAGACTCCGTCTGCACTCGATCACTAATCACTGGAATGGAGGCTACCAATCCAATGATGACAACAAGCCACAGCCACTTCCGGGAAGCGGTATTCCAATAAAGCCATTTTTGACGCACTATACGTGTACCTCCTCAAGTGTTGGAACCAAAATCCACGTTCAGCTCAAGTAATTCCATCATTCATCCCACTTTTACAATATCCACTCCGATGACAGAATAACCTTCCGATCGCTGTTATCCCCAGATTTTTTTGAACCCTTCATTTAAAGGGAAAATCCGGGGATAAAGGCGAACGCTTCGCTTCTTCATGTTATTTCTGTCCTCTCCGTTCTCATGTAAACGTTAAGTTTAACTCTAACATAAAAGCCCCTCCGCCAACCAACCTTTCGGTGCGGAGAGGCTTTCTCATGTTCAAGCTACATCCTTTAAAACCTGTAACTGAATTACGCGTCTACACGTGTCATTACTGCGTTAGACAAGCGTTCGATACGGCTTTGAGCATCGTCTGTACTCTCACCACGAACGGCAAAGTAAATTTTGATCTTAGGCTCAGTTCCTGATGGACGCAGGCAGAACCATGATCCGTCCGCCAAAATGAACTTGAGTACATTTTCTTTAGGCAGACCGTCTAGGCCAAGAGAGTAGTCCAGCACATCTTGTACTGCGATTCCCGCTACTTCTTGTGGCGGATTGGAGCGCCAGTCTGTCATTTTAGCTTGAATCTGAGCGACTCCATCTTTACCTTTCAGTGTACGGGACTCCAGCTTCTCCAAGAACGTTCCGAACTGGCGATATAGCTCTTGCAGTACATCGTACAATGTTTTGCCTTGGCTCTTGTAATATGCAGCAGCCTCAGCAATTAGCATGGAAGCGAGGATTGCATCCTTATCGCGTGCATAGTTGCCTGCCAGGTAACCATAGCTCTCTTCGTACCCGAACAAGAACGTATGACTGCCGCTTTCTTCGAATTGATCCATTTTTTCACCGATATATTTGAAGCCTGTCAGGGTGTTCATCACTTCTGCACCATAGTGCTCAGCGATTACTGCGCCCAACTCGCTCGTTACAATCGTTTTGATCACTGCACCATTGCTTGGCAGCTTACCTGTCTCTTGCAGGCGACTTAATACATAATGAACCATAATGGCACCGGACTGGTTACCGGACAAGACGAAATATTTGCCATCGTTGTCTTTTACCACCGCACCCATACGGTCTGCATCTGGGTCTGTACCGATCAAAATGTCTGCACCAACCGCTTCGCCCAGCTTCATCGCCAGCGTAAATGCTTCGCGCTCTTCCGGGTTAGGGGACTTCACTGTGGAAAACTCTGCATCTGGCTGTTCTTGCTCTGCTACGATGTGAAGTTGTTCGAATCCGATCTGCTCCAATACACGACGTACAGGAACGTTTCCTGTTCCGTGCAGTGGTGTGAAGACGATTTTGAAATCACGTCCTACACCGTCTTGGATCAGTTCACGACTCAAGCTCTGACTTGCTACAGTATCGAAGAATGCTTGATCTTCTTCTTCCCCAAGCCATACGAGCAACCCTTGTGCTTCAGCTTCTTCTTGAGTCAGCTTTTTGACATCGGCCAGAGAAGGAACCTCCTGGATGTACTGAATCACCTTCTCCGCTTCATGCGGTACAAGTTGACCCCCTTGGTGGTTGTACACTTTATATCCGTTATATTCAGGAGGGTTATGGCTCGCTGTCACCACAATACCGCCCGTTGCTTGCAAATGGCGCACGCTGAAGGACAATTGAGGCGTAGGGCGCAGGGATGTGAACAGCTTCGCCACGATTCCGTTGCCTGCCAGAACAAGTGCAGCATCCAGTGTGAACTCTGGTGAATAGTGACGGGAATCATGCGCAATGACCACAGAAGGTCTGCCTTCTTTGTCACCATGCTGTTCCAGCAAATACCGAGCGAATCCTTGTGTTGCACGCCCCACCGTGTAGCGGTTCATCCGGTTGCTTCCAGCGCCGATCACACCACGCAATCCACCCGTACCGAACTCCAGATTACGGTAGAAACGATCTTCCAGCTCTTTCGGCTGATCCTGCAAGTCACGAAGCTCCTGTTTCGTCGCTTCATCAATCGAAGCATCCTCCAACCATTGCTGCAGCGTCAATGCTGCTGTTTCGCTTAACTGTTCCATTCCTGCAAACCCCTTCCTCTATGTCCATTCAAAATAATTGCTGACTCCATCAGCATGTTGCCCTTGATTCCAGATTCTCATATGCCATAGCAGATCGAACATCTTCTCTCAGGTGCCACATGCTCACGTATGTACTCAGCTTATCTCTTAGCTTGGGTCAGACAATGCAAACATGATCTCGCCTTCAGCGACAATTTTATCTTCCACTCTAGCTGTAGCTTTACCTTTACCGATCGAGCCTTTCAGTCGAGTGATCTCCACTTCAAGCATCAGCGTATCTCCAGGCACAACTTGTCCACGGAATCGGAAGTTGTCCAGTCCCGCTAAAAATCCAATTTTGCCTTTATTGCTCTCGATGCTAAGCATAGCTGCTGCGCCAACTTGAGCCAGCGCTTCTGTAATCAAGACACCCGGCATTACCGGATACTCTGGAAAATGACCCAGGAAGTGCGGTTCGTTGATCGTTACATTCTTCAAACCAACAGCACGCTTGCCCTCCTCCATCTCTACAATTTTATCCACCAGTAGGAACGGGGGACGGTGTGGAATGATCGCTTGAATCTGTTTGCTATCGAGCACGTTGTATTCTCCTTTCGTGTCGCATTTTATATGAGGTGTTCCATAATGGACTGACCATGTGCGTTCTGGTGACGCTCCGGGTGCGGATCGTTCTTTCGATCGCTGTTGTCTTCTAATTTTATCTGATTGTAGCTTTTAAAAGGTTAAAATTAGAAGACAAAGGCGAACGCGTTGCTTCTTCAGAATCGATTCCTTCCCCTACACTACGTTACGCTAAATACAAGTTCAGACCATTATAAAATCCAATCTCATATAAAATATAGTTGTTGTATTTGTTTAAAAAGCGCATTTTCGGTTAACACTAGAAATATCCTTCATGACTGCAGTAGTGAAGGTTGAGATAAGGGGTCTCTCTTGGCGATGATGCATATCATTCGCAGGGGAGGCCTCTTTTGACATTAGACGTTAGAAGTCAAACGTCATCCATCATTATACTGTTTTCAACACCAAAAAGAAAACTCCTGCCTACGCAGGAGTTTTCCCTCATTACACGTCCTATGGAGCGAACACCAGATTATATACATGCTCCCAAGTGCTCCACTCCAATACGGAGCCGATATCCTGTTTACCCAGTACTACATAGCCAGCGACCATACCACCAGCGAGGGCAAGAACAAGCAGAAACGGAACCAGAAACCACCTGGCGATACGCCATCCACTCTTCTTCTTCTTGACTTTCGTCTTATCCGGCTTACTGTTCTGCTGCTCTGTATCTGTCATCACATTCACCTTTTATGCTCTCAAATTGTTGGCTAGACCCGCCATCGAATCACTGGATGTCAGTGCCCGAGCTGCCAACTGATACGTACGCTGTCCTTGCATCAGCAAAGCCATCTCCGAAGTCAGATCCACATTCGACTGCTCCAAGTAACCCGCACGAATTGTAGCCGTCGCTGGACGCGTCGCCGCATTAGCTCCAAATACATCATCTTCCGTTAAACCAACGTCCAACCCAAACAGATTATCGGCATATTGCACCAAACCTTCAGGACGCTCAATATCGACGAGTTGCAACTGAGCACCGATAGTTGCGTTAGCCGCATTACCTCGGCGAATTAGCAAATTCCCATTCTCATCAAATGCGACCTTGCTATTCACCTGTGCGGTAATCCGATTACCTTGACGATCAAGCACAAAATGCCCTTCTCCGTTAACGAGAACCATCATCTGAGGTGCATTCGGGTTCGGATTCGGTCTTTCATCAGGTACAAAATGGAATGCACCTTGACGTGTCCACATTTTCTGCCCGTTCGCTTCCACAGCAAACATAGCATTGCCTTCAATCGCTAGATCCGTCGGGTTACCCGTCTCATTAAGCGATCCTTGCGTCATATCCTTCGTAACATCTGATAAACGTACTCCAAACCCGAGGTTATATCCCATCGGTGTAGAACGACCATCTAGTTTATACTTCTCAGGTTGTTGTTGTACACGAGTCAAAACATCTTCAAACGCTGCTTGCTTGCTCTTATAGCCTGCCGTGTTCACATTGGCAATATTATCGGCAATGACTTCCAAACGTTGCTGAATGCCAGTCATGGAGACCTTGGCACTAATCATGGAATTATTCATCGGTGGTTTACCCTCCCCACTACGTGGTTATATCTACGGTTGACGTTATACACGTCCAACTTCATTAACGGCCTTTTCTAAACTTCGGTCATAGAACTGCACAATTTTCTGATTGGCTTCATACGCACGGAACGCAGCATTCATGTCCACTGTCGCTTGAGAAGCATCCACATTGGAGCCCTCTAAGTATCCTTGACGGATCTGAACGTTATCTCCAGCAGCCATCATTCTAGCCGTTGCACCGCCCTGTTCGTCCAAACTGAAGTTACCGTCGCCTTGACGTACCAACTGATTCGGCAGATCAACCACGCTAATTCCAAGTGTAACGCCTGTGGGTGCACCTGTAGCTGCATTCACGAGACGACCTTGCTCATCCACTTTAAATTGCTCCACTGAACCTGTCAACACGATAGGTTGTCCATTATTATCCAACACTTGAGAGCCCGTCGAGCTCAGCAATTGTCCTGTTCCCGTAACAAGGAAATGCCCATCACGCGTGTATCTTGTATTACCATCTGCATCCTGCACCGTAAAATATGCCTGTGGTTGGTACGTAACCGTACCATCTTCTCTCACAAACTTACCTGATGCATCAAATGTAACAGGTTGTCCCGTCTGTGGATCGTTTACCACCAAATTAGATGAAATGGCAAAATCACTCTTCTGCCCGCTCTCTCTAATCGCACCTTGCACATTCATGGACAAGCTCTCTTCGGCAAATACACCTGAGTTCAATCTACCCAACCGCTTTGTCGGAGCATTGGCATCTCCGCCCACCAAAGTAATGAGCATTTCCGGGAAGGAACGGCTAACACTGCTGACCTGTTTGTATCCCGTTGTGTTCATATTCACGATATTCTGGGTTGCTGTATCATGGCGACGTTGTTGCGTAAGCATTCCCGCGGTGGCCGTATATAGACCTCTTAACATGGTTGATCCCCTCTCCTCAAGCGCTTGTCCTGCATGGCAGGCTTACGGCTTGTCCGTTCTTAACCCGAGCATGGGCGAACCTTTGTTGATTATATCGGCAGATTAGAATTTTTTCTTAACCACTTGATCCAAATTATTCAACATAATGCCTGTTCCTTTTACAACACAGTGCATTGGATCCTCTGCTACCCATACTGGTACATGCAATTCATTCGATAACAGCTCGTCCAATCCGTTCAATAGTGCTCCCCCGCCTGTCAACACAACACCACGGTCAATGATGTCCGCTGATAACTCAGGTGGTGTCCGCTCCAATACAGACTTCGCTGCCACAATGATGGATTGTACCGAATCCCACAGGGCTTCTTGCACTTCATGGCCAGAAACCGTTACGGTAATCGGCAGACCCGTTACCATATCACGACCACGAATATCCATCTCCGTTTGACGTCCGCCAGGATGTACAGAACCAATTGCAATCTTCAGATCCTCGGCTGTACGTTCACCGATCATGAGTTTATATTTGGCTTTGATAAACTTGATTATTGCTTCGTCGAACTTGTCCCCTGCAACTTTAATAGAAGAGGCGGTGACTACGTCGCCCATAGAGAGGACTGCAACGTCAGTCGTTCCGCCGCCGATATCTACGACCATATTGCCGCTCGGCTGAAAAATATCCATGCCTGCACCGATCGCTGCCGCTTTCGGCTCTTCTTCTAGGAATACTTCTTTGGCACCGCTGCGTTCAGCAGCTTCACGGATTGCCTTCTGCTCTACGGAAGTAATATTGGTCGGTGCGCAGATCAAAATCCGTGGGTGGCTGTACCAACTTCTCGCCCCCACACGGTTAATGAAATGTCTGAGCATCGCTTCCGTAATCTCGAAGTCCGCAATAACACCATCACGCAGCGGTCTAATGGCAACAATGTTACCTGGAGTACGCCCCACCATACGACGCGCTTCTTCCCCAACAGCAAGGACCCGCTTCGTATCGCTTTCAATGGTCACAACGGAAGGTTCATCGAGGACAACCCCGCTTCCTTTCACGTGAATTAGCACGTTCGCCGTGCCAAGATCAATACCGATATCCTTGCTTAACATAAAAGAGCCCCCAAAGTGATATTATTTGGTCAGCGTATCCTGTGAAAAAGAGTCCCTTATCACGTCACCGCTCGTTCGACAAAGTGCAACATATATATGTAAAAATCGGGCTGATAAGATGTCATAATTCGATCCTGTACCAGCTTTTAACATATCATACTTCAGGGGAGGGATTCAATCCAAGTTTGAGCTTTTTGGCCTATGTCTTGTCAAAGATGATTACGATTTTGCAGAAGCCAACACTTCACGCTTTTTTCCACTCGTTTTTTTGTATTTGATCTTGGTCGCTTCCCCGCCCCGCAAATGACGGATCGACTTGTGGTACTCCAAGATGTGTTTCACCTGGTCAGCAAGATCAGGGTTGATTTCCGGCAAACGCTCCGTCAGATCCTTATGCACAGTACTCTTTGACACGCCGAATTCCTTGGCTATGGTACGGACCGTATTTCTTGTCTCAACAATGCAGCGACCAATTTTGATGGTCCGTTCCTTGATGTAATCGTGCACGCTCCCGCCTCCCTACTGTGTGGATAGTTTGGTACATTATATGAGGAGCATGCCTATATATTCGCGGTTTAGAGGTGTGACAAGCTTCGAAGGTCCCATAATTTTCAGAAAACGTAAAAAAAGCAGAGGGATCATTCCCTCTGCCTTCGGCGTACTGCGGTAAAAAATCAATTATTTTTCCGGGAGAAATCCTTTGGGGTTAACCGGCTGTCCGTCTTCATAAACTTCGAAGTGCAGGTGGTTGCCAAGCGTTTTACCCAACTCATTCACGCCAGCTGATGCAATGGCATCTCCTTGCTTCACTTCGTCATTTTCTTTTACTTTCACATCGGACAAGCTCTGGTATACCGTCTTGAGGTTCTCGTCGTGAGTAATTTCCACAACTTGACCTGTCAGCGGATTTTGCTCAACCCGGGTTACCGTTCCGCTAAGTGCTGCTTTTACTTCGAACGATTTGTTATCTCCTCTTGCCAGGTCTACACCGGTATTCGGGATAAATGTATCGTTATACTGTACCATCGCAGCTTCATGCTCTTCCGTCGAACCTTCGTTTTCATAGAAAGGCTTCACGATCGATACTTCCGAAGGGCTCGCTACTGGCCATACAAAACTTTCCGACTTCGCAACAACTTCCACACTTTCCTGTTCGCCATCAACCACTGCTGTTTCTTCTGTACCTTTGGTGCCGGTTTCTACTACACCTGCTGGATCCGAGTTAAGCGCTTGTTCGCTTGTTCCCTGATAGACCCACACTAAGGTTAGTATAATGCCTGCTGCTGCGATGTAGGCTGCTGGGAACACCCAACGTTTGGACATTGCTCTTTTCCATGAAGAGGGCTGGCTAGCCGGTACTCCTTGTGTTGTTTTAGGAGTTTCTTCTTGGACTGTTTTTTTGTTTTGTTCATTCATCTTGATCACCTCAGTAACAAGTGTTACCGGGTGCAACTCTTTTATACACGCGCGACTCTAATTATTTTCATAAAACTTTCAGAGAGTGCTATATAAGGGGGAATGACGGTTAACCTAGACCACTCCACAGCCAGAGCAATCTTCCGATCGCTGTTATCCCTAGATTTCCTTTATACCTTTTTTCAAAGGTTGAAATCCCGGGATAAAGGCGAGCACTCCGTTTCTCCAGATTATCTCTGTCCGCTCCGTTCAGGTGTAACCATACATGCCATCCGATATAAGCAAAGCCTGAAAGTTTTAAGATGTGGCGGGTAGATAGGATAGGATAGGATGATGGAGTAGATGCGCGGTTGGTATGCGCTCCGCTCCGGTGACAGAAAACCTTTCGACTCGCTGTTATCCCCGGATTTCCTGATTATAATCTCCTAAGGGAGAAATCCGGGGATAAAGGCGGACGCTTCGCTTCTACAGGCCTTTTCTGTCCCCTACGCTCCCCAACACTCGCACTCTCCGCCGATATAGTCAAAACTTGAAAGTTTTAAGATGGGGCGGGATAGGTAAGTAGAGTAGCCGGGAGTAGATAGATGGTGATTAGCGGTAGTGGTTATATTAGGAAATTTGCTGGCTTGAGATTGGTGTACTAGCTGAGTTGTTAATTCGCTAGCTGATGACAGGTGCACCGGTTGAGTTGGAGATTCACTAGCTGATGATAGGTGTACAGGTTGAGTTGGAGATTCACTAGGATGGATGATTGGTGTACCGGTTGAGTTGATAACTCACTAGCTGATGATAGGTGCACCGGTTGAGTTGGTAATTCACTAGCTGATGATAGGTGCACCGGTTGAGTTGGAGATTCACTAGCTTTGGTATTTGGTGCATCGACTGAGTTGGGGATTGGCTGGCTCGCTAGTTGATGCACCCTAGAAATTGATATATTGCTAACGAACTCAGGTAGCCTTATTGGCACGAAAATCTCAGCTAAGAAATTCTAACGAATCGTGGACATGCTAATTACTCATTTAGGCGCTAAGATCGCATCAATTCCGTGCTACTGCGTGATATAGCGCTTCTGAGGTTCGTTAGAATTTCCAATCGCTGAGATATAGCCTAATAAGG
Source organism: Paenibacillus sp. Root52 (assembly GCF_001426865.1). GTDB lineage: Bacteria > Bacillota > Bacilli > Paenibacillales > Paenibacillaceae > Paenibacillus. The sequence continues at coordinate 156,415 of NZ_LMFO01000004.1, forward strand.
TCTCTCAGATTCGTTAAGCACCAACGGCACCCATCTCCCCTACTTCGATGCCAGCATCTTGGATGCCTGTCCGAAGGATATGCCAGTATAGTAGTGTTTGAGGATTTGTGTTGCTGTGTGTCCTTCTTGCGCCATCCCATTGGCTCCCCACTGGCTCATGCCAACACCGTGGCCGTATCCATAGGTTGTGAACTCGATCTTGTCTCCGTCACTCTTCCAACTGAATTGACTCGATCTCAATCCAAGTAAATTCCTAACCTCAGGGCCGCTGAACGTCTGACCGGCAATCTGCATTTCTTTAATCCGGTGTCCCTTCGTTGTGGACAGCACTTCCATCCAGGCTCTTCCCTTTTGAGCTGACACGGGTATTGCACTGGCGCTCAGATTCAACTTTTGCAACACTTCACTGCGCTTCATCGTAACGGTCTCCTCAAATCTCGGGGCGATCTTCTTGTCCCACGGGCTGTCTACACTTTTAAGATAAGGCACAACATTCCCCCATACGTCTTCTGCATTTTCGGTATACCCATTACTGGTTGAGAAAAAGGAAGCCGTGATCGCTTTACCCTGATACGTCATGACCGCATCGCGGCTCTCACGAATGGCTTGCTCTAGCTTCTCCCAATCTTCCGCTTTGCCAAGCCGCGTCCATTCAGCCTTCGCTTGATCTGGTGGGATAAATACTTGGTGACTTACCGTATCCGTAACGTCCGCATCTCCTGATGGCACACCACTTGTATCATTCGCCGCCAATCTTCTGACGATAAACGTGCGAGCTGCAATTGCTTGGGCCTTCAATGCTTCCAGTCTGAACTCAGCTGGCATCTCAGCTGCGACCACACCAGATACGTACTTCTCCAGCGGAAGCTCCATCGTTGTACCTGTTGCTGACAGATATACCCGTACATTAGGCTCTGGATACGTGACAGGTACAGCAGGAGTAGGTGCTGGCGTAGATGTACTATTGGCGGTGGGTGATGCCGGAACCGACTTAACCGAGTCATCTGATCGCGGCCAGACCAAAATAACAGGGATCAGCAAGGCGAGCGTGAGTAGTGTAGTTGCCGCTGCAACAGGTTGCCAGCGTGGAGGTTTGCGTCTGCCCCAGCGATGCCCACGTGCAAATGTCCGCATTCGCCGCCGCTTCACAGGACGGAAATGATCCAGTTCAATAACAGGTACATGCATCTGGCCTGTTGTTGCATCATCTGACGTGTCTACCCTCGCTTTGCGTGGAGCAGATACTGTTGCTGAGCCTACTGATGCTAACCGAATAGGTGTCACCGAGGCTAGTTTGTCTTTTTCCATAGCTGAATTAGAAGTTGGCTCCTCTGGATCTGTAGTACCTGGGCGAGGAACAAGAGGTACCTTAACCTGAACACGCGCTTCTTTCATTTCGACATAACCCTCCGTTGTCCACGAGTGACCATGCACCGGCCTATTTTGTTCAATTCCATAGTTTAGGGTATGAGTTGAATCGATCTGATAGAACAACATTTAAGAGAAACACACTTCTCTTCTATTCTTTCATTTGGGCATCTAGATGCGTATGGAGCACCGATAAATATTGATCTGACGGGATGTTCCACTTCCTAGCTCCCTATTTACTTACTCCGTCCCCAGCGCTCCCAGTTCTTCTCTCTCGCTTAGAATCAGTTCAGAATTCAATGTTATGCTACACATAGATTAGGATCAGCTATTAATAGAATCAGGTACTTATACCATCACCCACGCATGGCACTTCACTCCAAAAAAGGACAAAAAAAAGCCAAGCCAGATGGCTTAGCTTGGTTGGTTCATGTTTACAGTTCAGCACAGCGAATGACTATGCATACTTCAATGTTAAGCCAAAGTTGGTTGTACCTTGAACAACGCTACTTCTTCTTCAACCTTATCATTGGAAGCTTTCGCTGCATCGAGCTTAGGCTCTTCAACGGAAATCCGATAAATATCGGCTCCAAGACCATTCAGCTTCTCAGCCAAATGAACATAACCACGGTCGATGTGATGAACACCGCCCACTTCTGTAGTACCTTCAGCAACAAGACCCGCGATGATAAGTGCGGCACCCGCACGCAAATCGGTAGCTGTTACTTTAGCACCCTTCAGCTTGGCGTTACCGGTAATAATAGAAGAACGACCTTCTACTTTGATCTCCGCATTCATCAGTTGGAATTCATCCACATGCATGAAGCGGTTCTCAAATACCGTCTCTGTTACTACGCTAGTTCCTTCAGAAGCCAGCAATAGTGCCATCATCTGAGATTGCATATCCGTTGGGAAGCCAGGGTATGGTAATGTTTTCACATCTACCGCCTTGAGTGGACGATCTGCGATAACTCGAACTCCGTTCTCGTCAGGCTGAATCGTTACACCCATCTCTTCCATTTTCGCAATAACCGATCCCAAGTGGTCAGAGATTGCACCTTCAATGTAGACGTCACCACCGGAAATTGCAGCAGCAGCCATATAAGTTCCTGCTTCAACCCGATCCGGAATAACCGTATGTCTAACACCAGAAAGTTTCTCTACACCCTCGATCCGAATTACACCAGTTCCAGCACCGCGTACTTTGGCTCCCATTCCATTCAGGAAGTTAGCAAGATCCACGATTTCTGGCTCTTTAGCGGCGTTCTCCAGAACAGTCACGCCTTCAGCCAATGTTGCAGCCATCATAATATTTTGAGTAGCACCCACAGATGCCACATCTAGATAAATTTTAGCACCACGTAGTCGACCTTGACTGCGTGCTTCTATATAACCTTGACCCAAACTGATCTCCGCACCCATGGCTTCAAAGCCTTTCAGATGTTGATCAATAGGTCGTGTACCGATGGCACATCCACCAGGAAGCGAAATTCTCGTGTGACCCATACGTGTAAGTAGAGGTCCCATCACCAAAAATGACGCCCGCATTTTACTTACCCACTCATACGGAGCCTCACAGGAAGTAAGTTTTTCCGCATTTACGGTAATCACTTCGTCCCGGTATGTAACACCCGCTCCTAGCGATTCCAACACCTTGTTAATCGTCATCACATCGTCTAGAGGAGGTGCGTCAATAATAACGCTTTGTCCTTCTTCCCCTAAGAGAGAGGCAGCGATGATCGGAAGAACAGAATTTTTAGCGCCGCTAACTTTGACACTTCCGGTCAACCTTTTGCCACCGCGGACGATAAATTTGCTCATCATGGTTCCCTCCGCGCGTTTATTCCCTTTTCTTCATTCCGGAATACGTGTAGCCCTTCTTGCAGAAGGACTGTTGCTGTGTGTGGAATTCCGACATATCATGGCAAAATATACCATCGATGTCTGCTCAGAAAAGAATTGGTTTATAGTTCAAAAATTTGATGATGACACAGCCGAATCAACTGCATAAAGCCTTGTTAAACAAGACATATGGATCGGCGAAGAATAAAAACTGACGGTTGGGATAATTTTCAGCCGGATTTAACCGGAGATCCCGTTTATAACCTTATAAATAGTGAACATTTGTGATTTCCCTAACTTCCATCATAACATTGTTGAATTGTTCGATACAAGCATTTTTACATAAAACATCTCAAAATCATCCAATTTCACGTCACATTTTTTTCGTAATTAGCACGTCGACAATCCATATTCTAATTGTTAACACAATTAATCGATGTTATTCGACAATGACCCTACTTGAAAGAGCCTAAGAGAAAATTAACCAACCATCTCAAGATTAAAACAAATGACGCAACATTTGTGTCCATGACAGGTAATCGATAACGAAACCTGCAACGGCATGACCCAGAATGATGGCGAGCAATAAGTGTAGCAATCTTCCCTGAGCTCCTCTAGGCTGTCTGATTATAAGATCAAGCTTCAGGTTCTGCAGAGCCCACCAAGACAACGCTATACACATAAGCGAGACGATAATCGAAACGAGACCATTTGTACTTAGAGCCTGGTTTACCTGATTCGTCAGATCAGTATCCATATATTCATTACCTCCACATTTGTTGCAGCGATCCGCGCAATTTTAATTGTCATCCTTAGAAGTGGCCTTGTGAGGATATCTGGCAATTAACACGGTATACACTGAGCCTACTATGTTGGAGAGCTCCTAAAAGGATTCTCCACTGCCCAATCACTGAGTAACAACAAACTGGCTATGAATGACTATGAATTTCATCACTGCAACTGCGTCTTCTGCTGACTCTATGGAATATAGGCTCTTTCATCATACATTGTCAATTACATTGATTTCCACTTCGGAAATATTCTAAATGAAATTAATCAGGATTTTGGTACTAAAACGACATAAAAGAGCGCTATTTTGATATCAAGCTTGTCATTTCCTCGGAAATAATTTGGTTTTTTATTTAAAAAAATGGTTCTTATCGCTTCATTATCGTCATTACTTTAGTCCTATATCCTATTCATGGCCGCCCAATCGGTGATTGTCATCTCAACAATTTAATATATTAAAAAATTCAGATTTATCCTTCTCAATCCTCAGAAGGGTCAGCAGACATAAAACCAAATTCACCTCAATATAATCGGCTTATATCTCACCTACACACGTCAAAAAAGCCTGGCGGAACAAGCCGCCAGGCTTATTGAATCGTTTACTTGCCGTATACGTTAATCCGGTTAACCGCTTTTTGTAGGGCAATCTCTGCGCGACGGTGATCAAAGTGATCCTGGTTGCTTTGGCTAGCAAGCCGGCGTTCAGCCCGCTCTTTCGCCGCACGCGCACGATCCACATCGATACTTTCCGGGAACTCGGCACTCTCTGCGAGTATAACTACTTTGTCTTTGCGGACTTCGATAAAACCGCCGCCAATCGCAGCTTGTTTCATTTCTTTTCCACTTTTGATCATGATTGGTGCAATTTGTAATGGAGTAACCATCGGAATGTGCCCTGGCAATATCCCTAGTTCCCCTTCAACACCACGAACGCTGATACGATCAACCTGTTCGGAGTAGACCAGACGCTCAGGTGTTACAATCTCCAACAAAAAGGTGCTCAATTCCATCCCTCCTGAAAACTATCCGAAGGATAGCTCGCTTCATAAGGACGATCCTGGATTCAGATTATACCAGTGTTTTGGCTTTCTCCACTGCCTCTTCAATTGTACCCACGAAGAGGAATGCTGCTTCCGGAAGATCGTCATGCTTGCCTTCGAGAATTTCTTTAAAGCTGCGCACCGTTTCTTTAACCGGAACGTATTTACCCGGAATACCGTTGAATGCTTCAGCAACGTGGAAAGGCTGGGACAAGAAGCGTTGAATTTTACGCGCTCGGTAAACGAGTGCTCTATCTTCCTCGCTGAGCTCGTCCATACCCAAGATTGCAATGATATCCTGCAATTCATTATAACGCGCCAAGATACGTTTAACACCTTGAGCTACGCTATAATGCTCATCGCCAACAACTTCAGGAGACAAGATTCGGGAGCTAGATGCCAATGGATCTACCGCAGGGTAGATACCCATCTCTGAGATTTTACGCTCCAAGTTCGTCGTTGCGTCCAAGTGAGCAAACGTTGTCGCAGGAGCCGGGTCAGTATAGTCATCCGCAGGTACATAGATCGCCTGGATGGATGTAACCGATCCTTTTTTGGTAGAAGTGATACGCTCTTGCAATTGACCCATTTCTGTAGCCAGCGTAGGCTGGTAACCTACCGCGGATGGCATACGTCCAAGCAAGGCAGATACTTCTGAACCCGCTTGAGTGAAACGGAAGATATTATCGATAAAGAGCAACACGTCACGGCCTTCTTCATCACGGAAATATTCCGCCATCGTCAGACCTGTGAGGGCTACACGAAGACGTGCGCCTGGAGGCTCGTTCATTTGTCCGAAGACCATTGCTGTTTTGTTGATAACGCCAGAGTCACTCATCTCGTGATACAAGTCGTTACCTTCACGTGTACGCTCACCAACACCGGCGAATACGGAGATACCACCGTGCTCTTGTGCGATGTTGTTAATCAACTCTTGAATCGTTACCGTTTTACCTACACCGGCACCACCGAAGAGACCGATTTTACCACCTTTCGCATAAGGAGCCAGCAAGTCGATAACTTTGATACCAGTCTCCAGCATTTCTGCTTGAGTAGTCAATTCATCAAATGCAGGAGCCGAGCGGTGGATCGGGTTTTTATGTTCAGCAGCTACTGTACCACCAGTATCAATCGCTTCACCAAGTACGTTAAATACACGACCTAGTGTTGCTTCCCCAACAGGTACAGAAATTGGCGCTCCTGTATCTACGGCTTCCAAACCACGAACAAGACCGTCCGTGGAGGACATCGCGATACAACGTACCCGGTTGTCACCCAGATGTTTCGAAGCTTCGAGTGTAAGATTCACACTTACGCCGCTCTCATTTACTGTAGTGATCGTGATGGCATTGAGGATTTCCGGCAGACCGCCGCGATCAAACTCGACGTCAACAACCGGACCCATGATGCTCACAACGCGTCCTTTGTTCATCTTAACGTTCCCCTCCTACAAGCCTGCTACTTTTGCAAAAACAATATACCGTTCGCTTATCTTTGCACTGCAAGCCTTCATTATAAAAACTGACCATATTCCCTTCTCAAGCACATTGGAAAGAATGAATAAAAAGGAAATCAGTCTTATTTTGTATTAACCTTGTGCTGCGTTGGCACCAGCCACAATTTCGGTAATTTCCTGCGTAATCGCCGCTTGACGGGCACGGTTGTATGTCAATGACAAATCGTTAATGAGTTTGGATGCATTTTTGGTAGCATTACCCATTGCGGTCATTTTCGCGCCTAGCTCACTAGCCTTACCATTCAAAAGCGCACCATAAATCAGCGTTTCCGCATAACGCGGAAGTAGCGCTTCTAGGACAGCCTCAGCTGAAGGTTCGTACTCGTAGCCTAACGATGATCCTTCCGCAGCAGTTACCTCAGGTGTATCCATCGGAAGAAGACGTTCTACCGTAGGAATCTGGGTCAACGCATTCACAAAGCGGTTATAGCAAATGTACAATTCATCAAATTCAGCCAGTTCAAACCCTTTAACAGCCTCGTGCGCAATGGATTTGATATCTGCAAATGAAGGCGAATCCGACAGATCCGTTGTTGTGGATGCCATCGCAATCTCACGACGTCTGAAGTAATCGCGTCCTTTACGTCCAATGACGAACAATTCGTAATCATCCTGAGAGGTATGGCGTTCCTTGAGCGTCTGGTTAACCTGACGCAGAACGTTTGCATTGTAACCACCTGCAAGACCACGATCCGATGTAATGATTAGATAAGCTGTCTTTTTAACTGGACGACTTTCTAGCATCGGATGCTGAATATCTTGTGTGCTTGCTGCGATACTAGCTACAACTTCCTTCAACTTCTCCGAATAAGGACGAGCTGCTTCTGCTTTTTCCTGTGCTTTACGCAGTTTTGCAGCAGCAACCATCTCCATTGCTTTGGTGATCTGCTTGGTGCTCTGTACGCTTTTAATTTGCCGCTTAATTTCGCGCATGCCTTTTGCCATGATTTCACCACCTTCAAGTTTTGACGTAGTCAAAACTACTTCGTAAGCACAACCTGCTTTGACAAAGTCAAAGTTTTACATGCAGACATGCGGAATCGGTAAACAACTCCGCAGTTGCATCATTTATTTAGACAGAGACAGAAAAGCTCTTTCTGAATTTCTCGATAGCGCCCTTCAGAGCGTTTTCGTTGTCTGAAGTCAATTCTTTTGTATCACGGATGGATCCGAGAATCTCTGGATGGCTGCTCTCCATGAACGCAAGGAACTCTTGTTCAAAACGAGTAACATCACCTGTTGGAATCTCATCCAGGAATCCTTTAACCGCAGTGTACAAGCTGACAACCTGTTGTTCAACAGGCAGCGGTTGGTTTACACCTTGTTTCAGGATTTCCATCATACGTGCACCACGATTCAGACGAGCCTGAGTCGCTTTGTCCAGATCAGAACCGAACTGGGAGAACGCTTGAAGCTCACGATATTGAGCGAGGTCAAGACGCAGGGAACCCGCAACCTTTTTCATCGCTTTGATCTGAGCAGAACCACCGACACGGGATACGGAGATACCTACGTTGATCGCCGGGCGTTGTCCAGCATTGAACAAGTCAGCTTCCAGGAAGATCTGTCCATCCGTGATGGAAATTACGTTCGTTGGAATGTATGCAGATACGTCGGAAGCTTGTGTTTCAATGAACGGCAGTGCGGTTAAAGAACCACCACCCAGTTCATCATTCAGCTTCGCAGCACGCTCCAGCAAACGGGAGTGCAGATAGAAGACGTCACCCGGATAAGCCTCACGGCCTGGTGGACGACGAAGCAACAAGGAAAGCTCACGGTAAGCAGAAGCTTGTTTAGTCAAGTCATCATAGATAACCAGAACGTGCTCGCCTTTGTACATGAAGTACTCACCCATCGAACAACCGGAATACGGTGCGATGTACAAGAGTGGTGATGGATCAGAAGCTGCTGCAGTTACAACAATTGTGTATTCCATAGCGCCTTTACGACGAAGGGTTTCCACAACTTGAGCAACTGTAGATTGTTTCTGACCAATAGCCACATAGATACACTTCATGCCGCTACCCTTTTGGTTCAAGATCGCATCAATCGCGATGGAAGTTTTACCTGTTTGACGGTCACCGATGATCAACTCACGTTGTCCACGACCGATTGGTACCATTGCATCAATCGCTTTGATACCAGTTTGCATCGGCTCATGAACCGATTTACGATCCATTACACCTGGTGCTTTACCTTCAACCGGGCGGAATTCCGTTGTAGCGATTGGTCCTTTGCCATCGACAGGAATACCAAGTGGGTTCACAACGCGTCCGATCAATGCTTCGCCTACAGGTACTTGCATAATTTGGCCGGTACGTTTAACTTGGTCACCCTCACGAATATCATAGTAAGGTCCTAGGATAACGACACCGACATTGCTTTCTTCTACGTTCATGGCGAGTCCCATAACACCGCTTGGGAATTCAACCAACTCGTTGGACATAACATTCTCAAGTCCGTATACACGAGCGATACCATCACCAACCTCGATAACCGTTCCGACTTCGACTACATCGATATCGGTCTTGTATTGTTCGATTTGGCTCTTAATTAATGTACTGATTTCTTCTGGCTTGATACTCAAGTGTCCTCACCCCAATCTACTGTACTCGTCTGTTAAAAGACTGCTCAAGACGTTCGAGCTTGCCAGCCAAGCTGCCGTCATAGATCGTATCGCCAATGGCGACTTTCAATCCGCCCAGCAGAGTCGGATCAACAATATTCTCGATACGAATCTTTTTATTTACACGGCCACCAAATTCACGGGCTACCGCTTCTTTTTCTTCATCATTCAATGCATAAGTCGAGTAAACGCGCGCATCAGCGATACCAAGCGACTCACCCTGAATCTTCCGATAATCATTCAGTAAATCTTCCAGCAATTCAACACGTCCGCGTTCAATCAACAGCAGAATGGTACGAAGGACAGGTTCGGATACCTTGCCATCCAGGCTGGAATGAAGAACGTTTTGTTTGGCTTCATCCGAGATGTTCGGAGACACGATAAATTTCTCAATATCTGCATCTCCAGCCAAAGCAGTAACAACTACACGCAGCTCTTCTTCAACTTCAAGTACCTGCTGTTGCTGAAGAGCAACTTCGAACAACGCTCTCGCATAACGTTTGGCAACAATCGTATCGCGGCTCATTGTCGGCCTCCTACCTCATTGAGGTATTGGTTCACAAGCTCTTCTTGTGCAGGACCGTTCTCAACTTCTTTTTTAATCAATTTGGAAGCAATCCGAACGGAAGCTGTGCCAAGTTCACTACGAAGTGCTGCAACAGCTTTGTTCTTCTCGCTCTCAATCTCACGTACTGCATCGTTTTTGAGGCGATTCGCTTCCGCATTGGCATCAGCGAGAATGGCTTCCGCTTGTTTACCGCCAGTTTGACGGGATTGTTCAATAATATCCTGAGCCTCTTTACGCGCTTGCTCCAGAGCCTTCTTCTGCTCTTCAACATAAGTAACAGCCTGTTGACGAGTCTCGGCAGCCTCGTTCATCTGCGTCATCACGAGTTCACGACGTTTTTCCATAATAGAGAACAATGGCCCAAAAGCGTAACGACTCAGCAACCAATAGAGAATTGCAAATGCTACCATCGCAAGTATCGTGTTTTCCAATAAGAATTTCAATCTGTTCACTCCTTCCTGGAGGTATCCTGTAGCCTATCATCCTCTGCAGGATGTATAGCATTTAGCTAATAAAGAAGGCGCGGAGGGCTCAAGCCTTCCCCGCCATTCCAAGTGTATAATTTAAGCTGCTCCGTAGAACATGAACGCGAGTACCACACCGATGATCGGCAATACCTCGATCAGACCTACCCCGATAAACATTGTTGTTTGAAGAGTAGATTTTGCTTCTGGTTGACGGGCAATACCATCCACCGTTCTGCTAATTACCATACCGTTCGCGATACTTGCGCCCAAAGCGCCTAGTCCTGCAACAATTGCTGCTGCGATTAATGCCATTGCTCCCATTTGTATATCCTCCTTAAAAGTATAAATCATATTTTTTTATTGGTTCAGCCTGGGGAGAAATCCCGTAGGACTTAAACTTAATGTTCTTCATGCGTCTCAATTGTCTGCGAAATGTATACCATCATCAAAATAACAAAAACAAATGACTGGATCGCACCGATAAAGATACTAAAGCCTTGCCACACCATTAGCAACGGAATAGCTGCTATCGCACCAAAAACCTTAAATGTGGTCAACTTGAGAATCGTTGCAATCAATACTTCACCCGCAAAAATATTTGCGAACAAACGCATACCGTGTGTTACCAGTTTCGAGACCGTCTCAATAATATTGATCGGAACAAAGAACGGGTAAGGTTGGAAATAGTGTTTGAGATATCCGCGTGTGTTACGGAACAATCCTAGACCGTGAGCTACTAAGAAGGCTACTAGAGCCAGTCCCATGGTAACGGACAAATCAGCTGTTGGTGATTTAAACCATGCAATCTCAATATGAGGGTGAGCATCAGGGTGTCTAACCTGTGCTTTTTCATAGGCTTCTACCACTGAGACAATAGGTTTACCAAATACGGTTGCCGCATTGATATCCTTAACATCCGTTACTGCTTGGAACGGAAGCCCTAACATATTTCCAATGAAGATGAACATAATCATTGTGAGTGCAAGAGAGATAAAATGTTTTCCTTTTTTTAGATCCATTGTACTTGAAATGATGTTAAGTACAAATTCAACAGCCCACTCCATAAAGTTTTGCAGCTTGCCCGGGTTTTCAACTGATAGATTCCGTGTAGCCACGATAGCAAAGATGAAAACGATAGCACTCGTTACAATCAACATTAGCAAAACGGATAAATCAAGATGAAAATTCCCGAGCATAATGACTGGAGCTTCATGCATACTTTTTTTCACCCCTTTCTCGACTTGAAAGCTACAGCACCTGAAAATCAGATTTCTTTGCGGGACATAACAATCCCTATAATCAATAAGGAAAATTGCGCAATGACCAGACCACCTGCAACCGCATATGTATTAAAATACTGCGGATATCTCATAGATATGAAGATACCTAGTACTGCAAGTGCCGCTCTTGTCAAGAATCCCAGGTTCACACGCTTCAAGTTACCTTCTGCTGCACCATCAGCCACCTTCTTCACCTTGTGGCCAAGATATAGCGCGTTGATCAAGCTGATCGCCGCACCAAGTGCGAGTCCTAGAGCAATAGCCTCCAAGCTGGGTACGAAAGCTGCAGTGAGGAAACAAATCATCATGACATACATGACAGTTGCAATCATTCCTCTGCGGTATCTGGTTAGTTCACTCATCACTTTCCCCCATGATTTTTTTCGCGATAAAGTAAATACTTACACCGCCTGCCGCCATAAAAAAGAGAACGCTTACGGCGATCCATATTCCGTTACCTCCAATGGTCTTGTCCAACCAGGAGCCTACGTAATATCCAGCAACTGCAAGAACTGCAATCTCGATCCCAAAAGCAGTCACGAGCCCCATTGCTTTCCATACATTATCGTCATGGTTACGGGATGAATTTGGTTTGTTCGAATCGGCCATTTTCCACGCCACCCTTGCAATCCCAGTTAATTTTACTGAATGATGAGAGCCTTTGTCAATTGAATGATTTTAGCGTTTTAAAGGGTAAAACGACAGGTAAACAGGCCCTTAAGAGCCCATAAACCCGCGTAAACCGTACAGTTTAACTGTATGCTGTACCCTTTGGGAAACTGTCTAAAAAATTGAATTATTTTTTGAACTTTCTGTGAAATGGTTCCGGACGTTCGCTATTTACACCAAAATGGTGCAAAATCGCATTGACAATTCTTTCCGAAGCATGTCCATCACCGTATGGATTGGCTGCTTGACTCATGCTTGCATACAACGTTTCGTCTGTAAGCAACGCTTTTGTCCGTTCATACACACGTTCCTCATCCGTACCTACAAGTTCAAGCGTTCCAGCCTCGATCCCTTCTGGGCGCTCTGTCGTATCACGTAGGACAAGAACAGGCACACCAAACGAAGGCGCTTCTTCCTGCAAACCGCCTGAATCAGTCAATATCAAGTGTGTATGCGGGTAAAAATTATGCAAATCCACTACGTCTAGTGGATCAATTAATTGAATACGTGGGTGATTCCCCAAAATCGCGTGAGCCGGCTCCTTCACAGCAGGACTTGGATGTACCGGATACACGATGGCGATATCTTCGAACTCATCGGCAATTCGTTTGACGGCCTGGAAAATGTTACGGTGAGGCTCGCCTTGAGATTCACGGCGATGAGCTGTCAACAATACAAGGCGTTTGCCTTCTGCCCAATCAAGTACCGGATGTTTGTAGCCCTCCTGTACTGTATATTGAAACACATCTGTGACCGTGTTGCCTGTGACGTACGTACTAGACTCTGGTTTATTTTCTTTGGCAAGATTATCAAAGGACCTATCTGTTGGCGCAAAGTGTAAATCAGCCAGTACGCCTGTCAATTGACGGTTCATCTCTTCCGGATATGGAGACAGCTTGTTCCACGTCCGAAGCCCTGCCTCGACATGCCCTACCTGGATCTGCTGCAAGAACGCTGCATAGCTGGCTACAAATGTAGTCAGGGTATCTCCGTGAACGAGCACAATGTCTGGTTTCGCTTCACGCAGTACAGGCTCCAGCCCTCCAAGGACACGAATCGTGATTTCATTCAATGTCTGACGATCCTTCATCACATCCAGATCATAATCCGGATGGATGTCGAATACTTCAAGTACCTGATCCAACATCTGTCGATGTTGCGCAGTTACGCAAACAATAGATTCGATAGACTCGGGATGTTTCTGCAACTCCAAAATAAGCGGAGCCATCTTGATTGCTTCTGGACGCACCCCGAAGATCGTCATCACTTTAATTTTGTTAGACATTCGAGCAAAGCCCCTTTTCTATAAGTTCCGAACCTCTATAACGTGCGTGTTCAAAAAGGGTGGTTTTCAGTACCGAGAAGATGGGATGAAGATAGAAATGGAGTAGCGGAGCGTAGGTAAATCTACGTGAGCAACGGACATTTCGGCTGAATCCCATATTCGATGCTGAGATGCCGTTAGGCATCCTTCGTAATCAAAAGCAGACTTTTTGAACAACCTCTACAAGCATGTCATATGCTTATTTAGTGCCGTATAGACGGTCTCCTGCATCTCCAAGTCCTGGAACGATGTAACCATGATCATCCAGACGATCGTCCAGAGCAGCTACATAGATATCTACATCTGGGTGAGCATCTTGCACGGCTTTTACGCCTTCTGGAGCGGCTACGAGGTTCATCATTTTGATCTGTGTGCATCCGCGTTTTTTGAGCACGTCAATTGCCGCGATTGCCGAACCACCCGTTGCGAGCATCGGATCAATCACAATCAATTGGCGTTCTGTTACATCCGTAGGCAGCTTGGTGTAGTATTCAACAGGTTGAAGTGTTTCCGGGTCACGGAACAGACCAACATGTCCTACTTTTGCCGCTGGCAACAATTTCACAACGCCGTCCAGCATTCCAAGTCCTGCACGCAGAATTGGCACCAGTCCGAGCATACGTCCAGAAATAACTTTCCCTTGTGTCGCTGCTACAGGAGTCTGTACATCGATCGTCTCCAGCTCAACATCTCTTGTGATTTCATAAGCCATCAACGTTGCTACTTCATCCACTAATTCACGAAAATCTTTCGTATTCGTACGCATGTCGCGTATAAACGTCAGTTTGTGTTGGATCAAAGGGTGATCACATATTACTAATTTTCCCATCTAATTTGTCCCTCCGGTAAGTTCATCATGTTACAGCATTTCCATATATGCCTAATCATCATTCATAGGCTCGATAAATCCTGTATATTATATCATCACCAACACCGAATTACACCATTAAAGGGCACCTAATCATTACAGAATACCGAATACTACAAAAACAGGACCGGAAACATGGTGTCTTCCGGTCCTTTTGACTCTTGCTGGTATGTCATTGAATAGCTGAAATGATGAATACATTAGCGCTCCGCTAACAGAATGCTCCTTCGATCGCTGTTATCCCCGGATTTTTTTGATTCTCCTCCCCACATAAGGGGAAAATCCGGGGATAAAGGCGAACGCTACGCTTCTCCGGCTTCATTCTGTCTGCTGCGCTATACGTATCCCATTTTAAGAAACTCAAATACAAACAGCATGAGCAACGTTTTTTTAGTATTTAAGGTCAGTGTAGAGCGGGAATTGATCTGTCAGTGCTGTTACTTCTGCACGTGCTTGATCAAGTGTTGCTGTATCTTTTGGATTTTTGAGTGTTTTCGCAATGATTTTACCGATGGATACCATAGCCTCTTCGTTCATACCGCGGGAAGTCGCCGCAGGTGTACCAATACGGATACCGCTAGTGATGAACGGGCTTGTTGGGTCAAATGGAATTGCATTTTTGTTAACCGTGATTCCGATGGAATCAAGGACATGCTCAGCTTCTTTACCTGTAATGTTCACACTGCGTGTATCGATCAGCATCAAGTGGTTATCTGTACCACCAGATACGATGTTCAAGCCTTCAGAGATCAATGTCTCAGCCAGAACCTGTGCATTTTTCACTACATTTTGCGCGTACTCTTTGAATGATGGTTGCAACGCTTCACCCAATGCTACTGCCTTGGAAGCAATAACGTGCATCAGTGGTCCACCTTGGGAACCAGGGAATACCGCTTTATCAATTGCAGCAGCCCATGCTTTGGTACACAGGATCATACCCCCACGTGGTCCACGCAATGTTTTGTGAGTTGTCGTTGTTACGAAATGTGCATGTGGAACCGGGTTTGGATGCAAACCAGCGGCAACCAATCCAGCGATGTGTGCCATGTCTACCATGAACAACGCGCCTACGTCATTAGCAATGGAAGCCAATTTTTCGAAATCAATTGTACGTGGATATGCACTTGCGCCTGCCACGATCAACCGAGGACGGTGCTTGAACGCTGCTTTGCGAACTTCATCATAATCGATCAAGAATGTATCTTCTTGTACGCCATATGCTACGAAGTTGTAGAGCAAACCAGATGCATTCACCGGGCTACCATGCGTAAGGTGACCACCATGTGCAAGGTTCATACCCAGTACCGTATCTCCAGGCTTGAGCGCTGCAAGATAAACTGCCATGTTCGCTTGTGCACCAGAGTGTGGTTGAACGTTAACATGCTCTGCTCCAAACAATTCTTTAGCGCGATCACGTGCGATATCTTCCACGATATCTACGTGCTCACAACCGCCATAGTAACGTTTGCCTGGATATCCTTCAGCATATTTGTTCGTCAGAACGGAACCAAGCGCTTCAATAACCGCTTCGCTTACAATGTTCTCAGATGCAATCAACTCAATGTTGTTTTGCTGACGTTTCAACTCCAGATTCATCGCTTCCAATACCGCCGGGTCATTCTTACGCAATTGTTCCATGATTAAATTCCTCCTAATATAAGTGAAGTTATAAAGTGAAATTTTGTTTACACGTAAACGGAGAGTGCAACACCAATCTGGAGAAGCAGAGCGTTCGCCTGAAAGCTTTCCGAAGGAAAGCTACATCGAAAGCATACGCTATCACCGGATTTCCCCTTTGTAAAAGGGATTCAAAGAAATCAGGGGATAACAGCGATCGAAAGATGGTGATGCAATCGAAGTCAGAAGTGTAACCCCATTGTTTCACTTTATACGTTAGTCACAAAATGTCGAATCAGGCTGCTCTTCCATACGATACACTGCACGTTCCCCACCAATCAACTTCGGACGCGTCAACGCTGTTGTCACACGGGCATCTCCAATGTAACGAAGTGATGTACGAAAAGGAACCGCCACATGCCGCAAATGCATACCAATCATCGTCTCTCCGATATCCAGCCCTGCGTGTGCTTGCACATGTTCTGCCAGACAAGGATCGGTAAGTGATCGATAAGCTGCAGATGCCATTGAACCACCCGCTGTAGGCACAGGTACCGCACCTACCTCGGTCAATCCCAGACGTACCAACACAGAACGCTCCATTACCAGCGCACGGTTCAAATGCTCACAGCATTGAAAGACGGGTTCAAAACCGAATTCCTGTTGCACCTCACGGATACCCGCAAGAAGCTGCTGTGCCACTTCAATCGCACCACTCGTACCAATCCGTTTACCTGCCACCTCACTAGTGCTCGTACCAATGACAACGATATGCCCTGATCCAAGCTTCCCTGCAGTGGCCAGTTCACGCAAAATGGATGCGGTCTGTTCCTGCAATCCGGGTTGTTCCGAATCTAACTCAATAGTCATCCTATCGCCTCCCGATATCATCATGCCCGACTTCCAAATGACAGCCTTTCGTATTCCAACATGGCATTTCAGGTACTATTATAGCGAATAAACAGATGAAAGACGAAAAAAAGAGCAGTCTGCGGGTATCGCAGAATTGCTCTTTTGCCCAGGCGACCGGCCGTTTGTTCCGGTGCTCCATTGTGGTTGTGCCCACTTCGTCGCCAGTTACACCGGATCCCTGTTTTCCCCTTCATCATAAAACAACCTGCGTTTAAAATCAACGGGTAATTTACATCCCATGTTCTATTTTTATATGGAATCAAAGTGTTCTGATACATGTATATCGGTTTACATTGTCCCAGAATGCCCTGCTTTATTCCAACTTGTCCAGAAGTCGATCAAGCGCGGTTCGAATCTCAGCAGCAGTCACGTTGTAATCATCTCGATTGCCGCCAAACGGATCGGAGATGTCGAAGCTTGGAATTCGTTGTCGGATCTCAATGACACGTTCCCGCTCCGATGCTAATATTTCTTGACCAAGTGCACGCTTCATCTCCAATGTCGCGAACAAGCTATCTAGTTCCTGCAGATCATTCATCACTTGACCGTCATCTTCCACGTATTCTTTGAGCGTATAGGTTTTGTGGACGGAGTCCGGGAAAACTTGTAGCACATGCTGCTTATGACTACGAGTCAGTGTAAGAATCAGATCAGCCCAACCAACAAGCCCTGCACTCAGTTGTGTGGAGTGCGGCGGCCCTTCTACACGATGATCCTTTAGTACCGCCTCGGCATGACGTGAAATCGGCATTCCCTGTGTGGCAGCAACACCCGCTGAACGCACCTCGACTTGAATGCCACGCTCCGAAGCAAGCTTACGCAAAAGCCCCTCTGCCATGGGGCTGCGGCACGTATTACCTGTACATACAAACAAAATATGTTTCATTGCGGTAGCCTCCCCATTTTTATATATGTTATCAAATGTATACATCATCGTTTAAGAAATTGAATGACGATTGCAACAATATTAGTTGCTTTAAGTGCGTGTTCGAAAAAGGGATTAATCAAAAGCGAACCTTCTGCAAAATCTCTTTCCTTCGATTATACTCACACTAGAACGATATACAACCACTCGGCTTAGAACCATTTAGTCTAGTTAGTGCAATCATGGGTTACCACTCAAAAGATAAACAATAATCCAAAGGCGAGCAGAATCGCTCCACCAACAGCTTCACCATAATCCCCCAGGTTATGACTCACCCGTCGTCCAAGCAACAGACCCATCATCGACATCAAGCCTCCGCACACGCCAAAAGCAAGCACAGTCAAGATCAGATCACTACTGAACATCCCTAGGGAGACCCCTACGGAAAATGAATCTATGCTGACACTGAGTGAAAATAAAGTGACACCTAGCAGTGAGCGGTGATTCACCAGCTTCGTCTCTCCTTCACGGAAGGCATTCAGAATCATATGCGCACCCAAAAGAACAAGCAAACCACCTGCCGCATACGTGGTAATGTTACCAAGCAATGAGCTGACATACTTACCTGTGTACATACCGATCAATGGCATGATGATATGGAACAGGGCGGTGATTGTACTGATCCGCAGTACATCCCGTAGACGAATGCCTTTCATCCCCATCCCGATACCCAGCGAGAAGGCGTCGAATCCAAGAGCCACAGCCATAATCAAAATGGTTACTAACTGCCCTACATGGGCAGATATATCCCACATTCCCATACCCCCATCACGTAAAGGTTCTTGTACACGATATGCGGACAAGGACCTAAACATGACCAGAGGATATGATTGAACAACTGGATCACAGATATTTTGGAATGCTGTGGGACACTTTAGTAGTCCAGACACCCTAGCTTGACCCTTTATATAGCGAGTTCTACTCGCCTTGATATAAGGGGGACACTGGGCGACTGGACATGTAGATGTTGCGGGCTAACCGACCTGGATGAGTCGGTGACCCGCCGCTTTGAGCAGCCGATTCATGACGGCTGCACCTAGGCCTTCGCGTGAGCAGGCTTCAGCCACAATATATGTGGCGCCTTGCTCATCGCAGCTCCGCAGCGCGGCATATAGCCGGCGCGCTGCTTCTTCCAGCTCGCTGGCATCGCCCAGCGAGAATACGGCATCGGCGCGGTACTGCTCCGCGTGCTCGGCGAACGCCAGCACCGCGGTGCGCTCTCCGCGCTGCGCCGCCTCTGCGAGGGCGGCGCTAACCCAGGCCGCCACCGCTGCGGGCGGCCCCTCCACCACGCACAGCGCACCTTCGGGCGCATAGTGCGTGTACTTCATGCCCGGCGAGCGCGGCGCCGGGCTGGCTTCGCCAGCGGACCCCTCGGCGAGTAACGCCGGGTCCGTGGCGACACGGGCGGCCACAGCGGACAATTGTTCCGCTGTGATGCCGCCAGGGCGCAGGATGGTGACGGTACCGTCGTCACCGACCTGCACGACCGTGGACTCGACGCCCACCCCGGTGGGGCCGCCGTCCACGATGCCGCCGATGCGGCCAGCCAAGTCCTCGCGCACATGTGCTGCGAGAGTTGGGCTTGGTCGCCCGGAGCGGTTAGCGCTCGGCGCAGCCACAGGGCATGCTGCCGCAGCTATCAACTGCAAGGCCACAGGGTGATCCGGCATGCGCACGGCCACCGTGTCTAGCCCGGCGGTGACCCGTGGAGACACCGCCCCCGGTCTAACCGGCAACACCAGCGTCAGTGGCCCCGGCCAGAAGGCCGTCATCAGCGCTTCCGCCGTAGCATTCACTTCGGTGACCAGTGCACCCAACTGGTCTCGGTGCGCAATATGCACGATCAGCGGATTATCCGATGGGCGACCTTTAGCTGCAAACACAGCTTCCACCGCTGCTGTGCTTCGGGCATCTGCCCCTAAACCATAGACCGTCTCGGTCGGAAAGGCTACGGTTTGACCTTGACGAATGCAGGCAGCGGCAGCCTGCAAGTCAGTGAGCGCCTGTTCATAGGCGCTCTTCCTTTTTACATCAAACTCATCATTCGATGTAGCCGCCTGCACAGACCCGTGTCCAGCAGATAAGCTCTCCTGTTGCTCATGCTCCGCTTGATTGCCACCAGCGTTGGCATTATGCATGTCCGTCCCAGCGGTATGAAGCAGCACATGAACATCCCACATACGAGTAACCATCTCATTCACCGATCCCTGCACCTGCAAACCCAGACCCAATTCACCTTCCATGCCCTGAAGGGATGCCTGCTGGTCGAGTTCATCTGTATGCGACTCACCTTGAACCTTGGCCGCCGAAGGCACCTCATGGCTTTCAGACTGTCCATTACGTCCCATCTGCTCGCGATCTAACGGTGTGTGTTCATTCTGCTGCAATTTATTCTGTTTGTCCTCTTGCTCATTTCTCATATATCCATCATTCCTAAGCTTCAATAAGGTAGTAAACATTAGGTGTGTCTTACATCTCACTTAAAAGCATCTTTCGCCGTCTCCTCGTTCCTGCTGGGTCACTTTCTCTTGACGCACCCTGGTACGCCCGCGAAAACTTCTTTCCCTTAAACGAAAATTAAGCAATACCTGCCTCTTTAAGAAGTTGTAAAACATGCCTTAGACGCCTGATTAAACAACGTACGTGTTTGATTTTGGTTTTGAATACCTACAATTATAACATATCTCTTTGTTCCAAAGATGAAACTCCAAACCCCGCCATTCACAGCAGAGCTCACTCCAACAAAGGGCAACTCCATGTACTGAAGTCGCCCTTACGCCAATCAATCTATTCACTTTCCGATTAAGCAAACAATCCTGTTACCCAGCCACAAAACTTCAAAACCATATCCCAGAGGAAGAAACGTGTTTCCGGTGTTCCCACTTGTACGGACGCCTCCACATCTCCCGCAGAAGCAGCTGCAGTAGCTGTATTCGTCTTCGTAACTGCATCTCCTGTACCCGCATCAATGAAGCATAATGGAGGAAACAATACACACCACCAGTTCTGACCATTACCTTCTCCCAGTGTTATACGCACTGCCTCATATTCTCCAGCCGGATATACAGTACCTCCATATAGTTTGGTCGGAAAAGGAACCACACCCAGCTCCACCTGGTAGTCATAATCCAGTCCACGACTGGCAAGCTCCTCTCCAACTCGCTCTTCAATCTCAGACAAATGTTGGCGAATCACCCCACGGGCTTCGTCCAGGTCTTGAGGATTCGCCAGCTCCGTCACCCATTGATCCATCTGGGCAACCACCGCATCACGAATCTCGCGTTTCACCAACTGATCTCCAGCCGAGTCTGAATTAGCTAGAATACGCAACCGTATCGATTGTTCTGGAATTGCTGTAGCAGCTACAGCCGCATCCGTTTTCTGACCTTCCCACATCATAATAATCATCATAAGACATACCAGAATAAGTCCAATTTGTTTCACAATTCGTCTACTCATGCCGTTCTCCCCCTTGGCTCCCGTGATCATGATTTTATAAGTGCTTTCGCTATGAACTTTCACTATAACTCTCTCATGTCTATCAGTATGCCCAGAGGAAGTAGAGTTAAACCTATTAAACTCCATCCCTCTCATTTTTTTATCCAACATATGCTAGGATGTGTCTCAGAACAAATAAATCAAGTCGTGTGATTAGAAGTAAAACATTTGAAATAAAACAAATGAGGTAACGAGCAGGATGCACAGGTGTTAGAAAGAGATAATGATGACCGTGGGGGAGGCAAGTGAGAGACATGTTGTGCTCCATCCATTCACCAGTGTGTCCGTCCAAATGAAATCCCATGTATCATGCCATTCACTGGATCGTCGGCAGCGATGTAACCTGATGAGATGTACCAGAGAAACGTTAGACTAGGCTTAAAGTTGGATTTTCGAGTGGGTTTGGGGGGAAGGGCTGGAGTGAGTTTTGGAGCAGGTTTTGGAGTGGGTTTTGGAGTGGGTTTGGAGTGAGTTTAGAGCAGGTGAAGATTACGTTGGAAAAAGAGCTTTAGAAGGGTATTCATAAACGAACCTCTTTCCATACACCTTCGGTGTAACGAATCTGAGAGACCTTATTTGGTCGTATCACGGTAAATGGAATTGGTAACGAACCTGAGAAACGTTATATTACGAAATACCGTTGAATAGGTCTAAATTTTATGCCCCAAAGGCGTATTAGCGTGTCCATGGACCTATGTCAAGAAAGTAGACACTTACGCGACGGATTTGTCCGTAAATTTCTTCGCAAAACGAGCAGGGGAAAGATAACCTAGCGCACCATGCATTCGCTTGCGG
>NZ_LMFO01000005.1 GCF_001426865.1 Paenibacillus sp. Root52
AATATAAATAAAATTTTTCTATATTATTAAATTATTTACATAATAACTTAACCGCATTATTTTGAGATTTTGATGTGCTATTTTCTAGAGACAAGGAATTGATGATTACTGAAGGGTACTATGAAACACGATGTTATTAAAAACCGATTTTGCATGGATTCGTTCGTGTGAAAATCGGTTTTTTTGCGTAGTATTATCCCCCGTAAGTAGACACTAAAAACTTCAAGTTATCATGAAAATTCAAATGGCACTCTGAGGGGACATATTTTTATAGCGGGAAAAAGAACGAACATTTCAGGTGTATACCGAAGAAGTCTAATATAACGTAGTTAGATCATATTTAATGGAACATTTCAGAACGTTTTGGCATAAGAGATGAGTGCAGTAATGGTAATAATGTTGAGCAAGGTTGAGATGAGTACCGTTTGAGCAGCGAAGTCAGGCTCATTGTCATACTCCTCGGCTAGAATCGACGCATTCACCCCAGTCGGCATACCAGAAGCAATGATAAGTGCCTGAGCGGCAATACCTTGCATACCTAATAGCAATACGATGGAGATGCCAATGGCAGGGCCAATCAACAACCGTAGAAATGTGCTAATATACACATCAAGGCGATATAAACGAATCGGGTATTTCACAATTTGAGCACCCAGTGTCAACAAAGCCACAGCGACCATACTTTGCTGCGCATAGGTTAGCGGCATAGATAAGAAGGTTGGTAGCGGCACATTCCACATATGAAGCAAGATGCCGAGCAATAGCGCGTAAGGCACAGGCATTTTTAAAAATCCAATAATCACTGCACGGTAATTCCCCTTAAGCTTGGCGCCTTGAATGGAGAGTACCCCATAAGTAAAGGTCAGCAAAGCCTGCAACGACATAACGAGCGCTTGAATGGATGAGGCAAGTGGATCGCCACGGAACACGAGCGCATTAATCGGTAATCCGTAATTGCCTGCATTGTCGAGCATGATACTGTTATTAAAAGCAGCCTTCATACCTTTGCTCATCCGAAGCGTACGTGCCGTAACAGAACCAATAATATAGAGAATAATGACATAGATCGCATAGAATAGCGTGACCGTACCGAGTAATTCACCCGACATATCGGAATGATACATGCTCATAAAGACAGCAGCCGGGGTAATACAATAGAAATTAATTTTGGCGAGGGTGTACAAGTCCAGCTTAAACACCTTTTGCATCCAAGACCCGACGGCAATTAAGAGAAAGACGGGCAGGACGACTTCAAGTATGATGTCTGCAATCATCTGTTCAACTTCCTTTTTCATGAAAATTTCAGCCTGTTTCGAAAAACCTTCAATCATTATAGCACTAAAAGGAGCGTGTACGTCCTATGATTCCAGATCATTTAGAACCAGGTTTATCCATTCTGTTTATCGGATTTAATCCAAGTATCACGTCCGGCGAGACAGGTCATCATTATGCATACAAAGGCAATCGTTTCTGGCGCATTCTCGAACGTTCCGGGTTGACGCCGCGTTTATACCAAACTGAAGAGGACGGGGAGCTGCTGAAGTTAGGATATGGGTTTACAAATATTGTAGCGCGACCGACAAAAGGTATAGAGGATATTACAAGTGAAGAGTATGCCGAAGGACGGGAGATTTTAAAGCAAAAGTTAGAGCAATACCGCCCAGACATCGCTTGTTTTGTCGGCAAAGGGGTCTATACCCAATATAGCAAACGTACCAAAGTAGAGTGGGGATTCCAAGACGATCCAATTGTTCCGGAGATTCATGAATTTGTAGCTCCTTCGTCCAGTGGTCTGGTACGAATGTCGATGGATGAGATTGTGGGAATCTACACGCAGCTCAGTGATTTTATATCCGAGAAGAAGTAAATACACCTTATGCAGGATTCGCTTATCCGGCTTCTACCGGAACCATGCGAATTCTTTTTTTTGGATGAAGTGAGAAGTTTCGGGAAGTCACACCGTCTATATAGTACAGAACCATGCATGGAAGCTGTAGAGAAGGGGGATTACATGGCACAGCAGCTACAGGAGGAGGAACTCATTGAACGCATTATTGGGGGAGAGAAACAACTGTTTGCCGTCCTTGTGGATCGATATAAAAATAAAGTCTTCGGCATTATGCGTGGAATGGGTGCAAGTCATCAGGATGCACAAGATCTAGCTCAGGATACGTTTATTCGCATCTATCGATATTTGCCAACAAGGCGAGCGGGGAGTAGCTTCTCTTCGTGGGTGTACACCATCGCAGTGAATCGAATGCGGGATTTTCTACGGGAAAAGAAACCGGTGATGACGGCTGTAGACAACGGTCTAGAGCGCAGTCATGACAATACACCAGAACAACAAGTGCTGCACAAGGAGATGCAGCGTGAGATATACCGTCAAATGGACGAGCTACCTGAGGCATATCGGCTTGTCCTATTGTTGAAATATACAAATGAGCTGAGCTACGAAGAGATTGCAGAAATTACTGGCATGAGCCCAGGGCAAGTGCGTAATGCCCTCCACCGGGGCAAAAAATCACTTAAGAAAAAGCTGGAACGTAGAGGAGGGTTAGCGACATATGAAGCCTATTCCAAATGAGGAAGAACGGTTGCTGGAGCAGCATTTGTTCCGGGAAGAACCAGATGCTGATTTTACGCTGGAAGTGATGCAGAAGCTGGAAGATGTATCAATGGTGAGTGGAGAAGATGAGCTACAACCGACGAAAGCCAGCCAAAAGAAATGGTTCCGTCGAACCGGGATGGCTGCCGCTGTAATTCTTCTGCTTGGGGGAGCATGGTTCGCTTGGGAGCAGAACGTGATGCCTACAAAGCCAGGCGTGAGCGCAGTGAATCCGCCACTTCCGAATATCCCTGTTCCAGAAAGCTTGAGGTATTTCAATCTAACTGATGATTACAAACGTCTACAGCCACTAGGTCTATACGTTAATCCGCAGATTGAGATTGAGAATGAGGGCTACACGCTCAAGATCCATCATGTGCTGGTGGATCGTTCGCAGATTGTGATGACGATAGAACAAATAGCCCCGGACGGGACAAATGCGTATCTTATTTCTCCATACGATTATAAGGTTCATATTACCGATGAAAAGGGACGTCAAGCCGCCACTTTTGTAAAAGAAACAAACCTTTACCAATCCGGTTATCAGAGATGGGTATTTCAACTGAATGATGACATCCCCGATCAAGTGGTTGTACGAGGGGAACTGGAGAGTTTAATCGCAGAAAAAGCCTATCACGAGCCGGATGATTTATCTAAAAATACACTTGTCGACTGGAGCTTTCAATTTAATTTGGATATGACCAAGGCCAAAGCGTTATCTATCCAAACACCACTGAAGGACACGTATACAACGCCAGAAGGTTTACAGATCGGATTAACTCAAATGATTCGAACGCCAAATGGAATTCGTCTGGATCTCGATGTGAGCCTGAGTGATGAGTTGCAAGCCAAAGTCGAGGCAGGATGGGACGAGGAGCTGGAAATTTTGTATCATCTGGAGATTCCTGATACGAAGGAATATCGTATTTTTAACGGCAGTAGGTCAGGTGCGCGACAAGCTAAATTTCGATTGAAAGACCTCAGCCAGCTAAGTGGTACGGAGGGGCATATCCAATTATCCGAGGTGTGGGATCCTGCATATGTAACGCTGGATGCGAAGCATATTCGCTTTGTACTTGATGGATATACGATACCTGTGAAACAAGAGACATTAATGGAGATTGATTTGAATCATATTGATAGCAAACCAGTCAAGATTCAGAAGAGTAATGCTGAAATCAAAATCGATAGTTATAGTTTCATTCCTGCTCAGAATTCATCTAATTTGAATAAGAATGGGAGGCACGAAGCTTCATCACTACTCGTGCTTGAAGGGAGCGCTATCCTGAATTACGACGCAGAATATTACGAAGAAGAACACTGGATTCTTACTGATGCTGAAGGGGATATATATCCATTCGAGCCTTCCGGCAGTGAGATAAGAATGAATGAGAAGGGGCAGGCCGTTATGGACGAACTGAAAATTTCTGTCCAAGGTTTTGACCTAACCAAAGGAACAAAACTTACCATAAAGCGGATGATTAACAAACAAGACTTTGACGATGTTGATTGGACAGTGGATTTACCGTCTTACAGAAGTTTGCCTTGGCAGCAATGAGGTGGGATCTGTAGAACTCAATGTTCTCGTGTTCTGGAACATCTCAAATTCATGAGCAATTGGAATGAAATCTCTTGTTGGCGAAGCGGTCGACTGAAAGCTTTCTGAAAGAAAGCTGCATCGGAAGCATATGCTATCCCCGGATTTTACCTTTGGAATAGGAAATCAAAAAAATCTGGGGATAACAGCGAGCGGAAAGTTATTCTGTCATCGAAGTGCCAAGTGTAAACTATTCTTTAGTTCAATTTATATAGATTAGAGCTATCTCTATAAATACACCCAGGGGATGTCCCATAGTCAACAATATGACGAGGGACATCCCCTTTAGCGTTATTTTGATGTAATGAACCTGACACATGCTATTCGCTTCGTTTTTCCCGAATCTGATATCTAACGAATCACAAAGGCGTTATTTCATCGATTCAGTCGATATTTCAGGTTTTGACACCATCGTATGACGGAATAGCGTTACTGTGGTTCGTTAAATCTTGCATACGTACATGATCCGCTTATTAAGATGCGGTAGGTTCGTTAGCGTATGGAGCGAAGAGGAATTCCTTTTTGAGCAACCCTTCTTCATGTCTATCTTAGTCTATCCATCCACATTTAGCGTGAGATTCCATGCGTTTAGCCTACGAACAATCACTACACTAACTTCAGATGATCTCCAATCAGCACTTTCTGACCTGTGCGGGCACTTTCGAGAGAAGCAAGCACCATTGCCATACTGTACTGATTATCGCTACAGTGCGTTTCGGGAAGACGGCCAGTCTCTAGCGCAGAGAACATATCTTCTAGACAGCCATGATGCCCGGTTTTCTCCATCACAGGCCGTGTTCCTTCGATTCGTTCATGGGGCTGCAAGAACGAAAGTTTGCCATCAGCCTCCCGCTGTTCCGCCGCAACGACCTCCGCATAGATTGCGTCATGACCATCCCAGATGGCAGTGCCTTTCTCCCCGGTAACACGCCACGACGCTTCCCATGAAGTAGGTGAACCTTCAGCGCACCAAGAACCGCGATAGTTGAATATCGAACCGTCAGACATTTCAAATATACAGATTGCCATCGCATTGCCCGTATACCAAGAGCCTGGAGGATTGAATTCATGACAATAAACGGATACGGGGTTCGCCCCCATAATTAATCTCGCTTGATCGAAGGTATGTATGGACATATCCAGTAACAGCGGACTATCCATTACGTCACGAAATCCACCGAAGTGAGGCCCAAGGAAAAAATCAGCCCCGGCAAATCCAACTTTACCAATATGCCCATCCTCTATCAGTTGCCGATAGGCACGAATACGTGGATCGAAGCGGCGATTCTGCATGACAGCTTGAATACGACCCGTGCTTCGTGAAGTTTGCACGATGTCCTCGCATTCAGCGAATGATTCAGCCAGTGGTTTCTCGCCAAACACATGGCAGCCCTCTTGTAGCGCAGCCATAGATATACCGTAGTGGCTAGCTGGAATCGTTACATCGAATACAATGGTTGCATCGGTCGCCCGGATGGCATCACGAATATCGGTGAACGTTGGACAGGTGAGACCATGTCTAGCCGCAAGTGCTGCTGCCACAGGCTCGTATAGATCGACAAGCCCTACAATCTCTGTGTTCGGTCTAGCCAGTGCGTAATCCACCCAAGTGTTGGACATGGCACCACAGCCGGCGATAACGACCCGATGTTGTTGAGTCACCTTATCATCTCCTCTTGCTTCTCATGTGCTTCATTGATGTTTGATCTGTGTATCGGCTATCTTCTCAGACACGTCAGACACGATACTCCTGCTGCCTAGACTGGATTCGGTACAAAATCCCCGCCACGACATTGCTTCAGATAACGAAGGGCATGCACCTGTCCTGTCATCTCTAATTCGTCCTTGTAGACCGGATCATGCCAGCCTTCAATATCAATCGTGCCTTGGTATCCATGCTGCCGCAGAATCGTGATAATATCCGACCAATTGCTATCCCCGAAGCCTGGTGTACGATGCCATACAAATTCATGCGGTCCATGCACGCCATGCTCCTTCACAATATCCCAAGCGATGGTGGCGTCTTTACCATGGACATGGAACACTTTAGGTGCCCACTTGCGCAGTTGAGGAATCGGATCAATCAAGCTGACCATCTGGTGGCATGGTTCCCATTCTAGTCCGATATTGTCCTCTGGCACAGCATCGAACATCATCTCCCATGCGGTTGGATTGTGGGCAATATTCCAGTCACCTGTCTGCCAGTTTCCACCCATATCACAGTTCTCAAATGCGATGCGCACACCGCGATCCGTTGCTCGGCGTGTTAGTTCTCCAAATACCTCTTTGAATTTTGGAATCGATTGATCGATAGGTTGATCGGTCAACCGTCCTGTGAATCCAGAGACGATATCTGCGCCGAACAGATGGGCATGATCGATAGCTCGCTCCCAGCTTGCCAGGGTATCCGCGTTATTGCCAGCTCCGGTAAGTGGATTACCGAACACGCTAAGCGCAGAAATGACAACATTATGTTCGTCTACAATCTCGCGAACACGTTTGGCTGTTTCCGTTAGATCCAAGTCTCCTGTCGTCTGCCAGAAGGTCAGATTGAATGATTCGAAACCGTGCTGCATAATCTGTGGGATGACGCGAACGGCGTCTCCTCCACCGACCAGTGTACCTATACGTAATGGATTATTCATCGTTGTAATTCACTCCAATATTGGCTTATAGTAACTTCAATGACACACTCATTATAGCCGGGCATCTGCCAGATAGCTCTATACAATCTTGTGCAATAATAGTCCGATCTTGTGGGGAAGGAGCCATTGGCGATGTTAGATCTGAAAGCGCTTCACGAAAATACCCGGATTGATCATAAATCACACCCATTTCAATTGTTTGAGAATCGTTTCAAGCAGATGAAAGCTGGCGAATGTATTTTATATTTGCATTGGCATGAGCACTTTGAACTCATTATGATGCGCAGGGGCAGTGTCCTTTTTCATATCGATAGTAAACCTTACGCTGCGGAAGCAGGCGAGCTCATTGTCATTCCAGGTGGGGCGCTGCATGTTGGATATGCCGCTCAAGAAGGGGATGTGGAATACGACTCGGTCGTGGTGAATCCAGGCTTATTTCATGATTTTATGCATGATCCAGTTCATATCCAGTACGTTGCTCCCTATCTAGAGGGGAGAGTGAGGTTCCCGGTAAAACCTGCTGACCAAGACGATGTCTGTCTCACGTATTATGCATTGATGCATGAAGCGATTGAAGAGATGTCCTTGCGGCCTCCGGCTTATCAGCTTGTGGTGAAATCTAAATTGCATGCCCTATTCACGATGCTTGCCCGTACATTTCTGCCACAGCAACGATCAGAGCGGAGCACGAAGTCCTATTTTCCCAATCGAGAACGATTCAAGCAACTGATTGAGCAGGTTGAGGCGACCCCTATATCCAAAATCTCAGTGACCGAAGCGGCGAGCCAAGTTGGGCTGAATGCATATCATTTCTGTAAAATGTTCAAAAAACTAACCGGTCGTACATTCGTGGAATATGTGAATGGATGCAGAATGACAGAAGCAGAACGACTGCTGCGTGAGAGCAGTCTAACGATTACGGAGATTGCCGCTAGAGTGGGATGCGAGAATGCCAATTATTTTACTAAACTATATAAAAAACATAAGGGAATGACTCCCTCACAGGGGAGGGTGGAGAAAGAAAGCTAAGAGTCACGGAGTTGATAAATTGATAAAGAATGAATTGATTAAGAATCAAGAATTCGCTAGGGATTGAGGACTCTAACAGATGGAGAAATCAGAGCAAAATCAGAAAAAAACGGACGCTCGCACAAAACTGCGAGTGTCCGGTGGATTCCTATAATAAGACTACTTCATAAACCGGGAGAATAGCCGGTTGGCTTTTCTGGAGAGGTCGTCCAGCTTAATGTTGGCCTGATCCAGTTGGTTGTACCCCCATTTGATCGTTTGCAGCATGCGTGGAGACAGTGGTGTCCCCTTAATCCGTGGATAGATATTGTGATACGCCCAGACAAGGTGTTCCCAGCGATGATCGTTACCGTCTTGAATGTATTCAGATACGTCCAGAACCTTACCGCGTCCTTCTTGGAGTAACACATTTTTTAAGTGAATGTCCCGCGGGTTGAGTCCGCGACTACGAACCGCCTCGCGAGCTGCGTCCACATCAAGCATTACTTGCTCGGGAACGGGTATACCTTTCTCCAGACATTCCAACAGTGTGTCCCCAGGCTCGTAGCTAATAACGAGAATATTCCTGCCGCTGCCATAATAGGTGGGGAAATAAGGTAAACCTTTGAGCTGCTCGTATACTTCTTTTTCGTTTTGTAACTTGTCCAGGGCATGATCCGAGTACATTTTGAAGGCGTATTGTGGCAAGCCGTCATACGTAAATACGGCGGCATCTGTACCTGTGCCGATGCAGTGCAAGCCTTCCACTTGGCCAATGATGTCTACCAGCTCATTCCGGTCGCTTCCGATGACTTGGATCTGTTGTAACGCTTCTTCTGCCTGGAACCAATCCGGTCGATTCATGGGTGGTGCCTCCTTTAAGGATATGCCTCTAATCCTCTTTCAAATGAATACATCTCATCTTGTGCTCAGCATGATGATATTATATAAACGATACGGATATCATCGGAAACGGTTGCGGGTATAAGAAAAAAACAGCAAGGCATCACTCACTAAAACAGAAAAGATGTAACGAGTGCGGCAGTAGATGAAAAGTTGTAAAATTGAAATACTAGCGAGTTACGTTAAGGTTTCGTCATGCTCACAATTTTAGCTCTGCTGCGGCACGAGTAGCATGAAATGAGCTCGAACCTATATCTTACGAACGTGAGACACGCTATTTCGCAGATATGGCACTTACCCGGTATTTAGCGAACTCAGGACACCTTATTGTAGTTATAAGGAGTAAATCAGAGCACATAATTAACCTTTTTCGTGAAATAAGGTTGCTGAAGTTCGTTACAATTTCAACATTGCTCAAATATAGGTGATAAGCTCGCCTGAGTTCGTTAGGACGTGTCTGAAAACTCGCTGAAGAGTAAGTTGGAGATGATTTATAGTTGTAGTAATGAAACGCTGGCGGGTTCACATGAATGATTTGTCATAGTCGCAATATTAGCTCTGTTACTGCACTAGATAGAGACAACTAGAACAGCTTTGATCTATAACTAGCTTTGAATGAAGCATCCCAGGGTATATCTAAGGGTATTATGAAATGATTTCATTTATCGTATCTATTCCCAAGTCTGCGCATAATCAAAAGCGGATGTTTTGAAAAAAATCATTAAGGGATCTTGTACAGATCGACACAACCTACACAACCTACACATTGTACACAGATCCTGTTATATAGAAAGGCAGATTAACTTATGGCACAATACCCTCAGTGGTCTTACTCGCAGTCGCGGGCAAGCATGTTCGATGAGTGCCTGCGCAAATATTATTATCATTATTACGGAGCGCATAACGGCTGGAAAACGGAAACAGCGGATGAGATGCAGGTGCGGTTATACCGCTTGAAGCAGTTAAGCAATCTATACTTGGTGTTTGGTGACCTAGCCCACCGGATGTGTGAGTCTGCTGTACGCAGTAGAGAGGAAGGTAAGGATAAGCCGCGCGAGCACTTCTTGGAACAGATGATGCGCAAATTGCTCAATCAAGCCTATGTGGAATCCATGGATCAAGATCAGTGGCGACAAGATCCGAAGAATCGTGTGATGTTATCTGAAATGTATTACGGTGACGATACGTTGGACGACCGAATTGCTACGATTAAGGAACGCGTCTCTGCTTGTGTGAGTAATCTCTATCAGACACTGACGTGGGAGGACTTATCACGTGCTAGCACAAAGATTCTGGAAATAGAAAAATGGGATACCATGTTGCTGCACGACACCCGTGTATATGTGAAGATGGACTTGTTGTACCGCCGTCGTAATGGCAACATTGTCATTGTTGATTGGAAGACAGGCAAAGAGGACGATTTCTCCGATCAGCTGATGTTGTACGCATCCTATGTCAAGGAGCATTACCAAGTTCCGTTAGAGCAGATTGAGCTAAGAGTGGAGTACCTTTTGACAGGGACACACAAACAGTATACGGCAACGGAAGAGGATATAGCGAAAGTGGAAGAGAACGTTGGTCGTTATATTGAAGAGATGCGATCTTGTGTCGCGGATGAATACTATAATCGTCCGAAGGACGTCTCTTATTTCACACCGATGCCTTCGCGTCGTGCCTGCCGGGATTGCAACTTCCGAGAGGTATGCAGTGAGCGTGCTGTCTGAGTCAGGGGAGTAGTTCCGGGACATGCATGGACGGTATATTGCAAAATAAAACTAGAAGCGCCAGTCTGGATACTACGGCCCAGACTGGCGCTTCTATTACGTTCCACAAGCTTAAGGAGAGAGCCTGTAGAACGATAATGTTCAAGATCATCGGACTGCCACGGGTTCTCCGTGAGCTGTCATATCTTACTGGACAGTGGCTGCATTCTCCAGCGCCTGTCCTGCAGGGACATAGGCATGCCCGAGATCCCGGGCAACAGCCTCATACGTGATATGTCCATTCAGCGCGTTAACCGCGCTGCGAATGGACGAGCTACCGCGAATCGCTGCGGCTGCACCATGGCTCGCGAGTTGCAGTGCATAAGGCATGGTGGCGTTAGTGAGCGCCACTGTTGATGTACGCGGCACTGCACCAGGCATGTTAGCGACCGCGTAATGCACGACTCCATGCTTCACATAGGTGGGTTCATCATGGGTTGTAATATGATCAATGGTCTCGACAATTCCACCCTGATCAATTGCTACATCCACAATGACCGAGCCAGGTGACATGGTCGTAACCATCTGCTCACTGACCAAGGTAGGAGCTTTGGCACCAGGGATCAACACGGCACAGATGAGCAGATCGGCTGATGCTACCGCTGCTGCGATGTTGGATGGGCTCGACACCAGCGTATGGATCTGGTTGCCAAAGATATCATCTAACTGGCGCAGCCGATTCAGATTCAAATCAAGGATGGTAACGTCAGCTCCGAGTCCAATGGCAATTTTGGCTGCATTGGTTCCAACCGTTCCTCCGCCAATAATGACAACTTTGCCGCGACTAACACCAGGTACACCGGATAGCAGAATGCCTTTGCCACCCTCGGTTTTCTCTAGAAGCTGGGCTCCGATCTGGGCTGACATACGCCCAGCCACTTCACTCATCGGTGTAAGCAGGGGAAGTGATCCGTTTACTTCCAGCGTTTCATATGCGATAGCGGTCACCTGACGTTCTATTAGAGCTTTGGCGAGAGTGGGCTCTGCCGCAAGATGAAGGTAGGTGAAGAGGATGAGACCAGGTCTGAAGTAGTCGTATTCACTTGGAAGAGGCTCCTTCACCTTCATGATCATATCGGATTCGGCCCAGATCAACGTGGCCTGCTCTTTAATTTCTCCACCTGCCACTACATATTCTTGGTCTGTGAAGCCACTGCCGAGTCCAGCGCCTTGTTCAATCATCACCTGGTGGCCGGCTCTGACGAAATCAGCGGTTCCAGCAGGGGTTATTGCAACTCGGTTTTCATTGTTTTTGATTTCTTTGGGAATTCCGATTCTCATCACCATGCACCTCGTCCATTTATTGGTTGTTAGCTTATACTACAAGTTTATGACTTGGGTCGTCGTTTTGCACCTTGCTTAATGTCTATGTTTTTCAAGAAAACATCAACATATTGTCGAGAAAGTCTATTCAGGACATTTGTCTTTCGATTATAATGTAAGAAAAAATGACATATAGGAGAGCCGATATTGAGAAATGATCGTGTGTTTACGATAAAGGATATGTTGGATCGTCCTGTTTTTGACAGAGCAAGGCTTGCAGCAGGTAAAGAGGGATTGTCTCGGCAGGTTGGATGGGTTCATGTGCTGGAGATTACCAATGTCTCTCCATTTGTTAGCCCTCATGATCTTATTTTATCCACTGGACTATGGCTTCAATCGGCAGAAGGTCGTGAGGAATACCTGTTGCAATTGATTCGGAGTGAGGCAGCAGGGCTATGCGTGGAGTTAGGCACAAGTATCTACAGCATTCCTGAACAATTAATTGAACTGGCTGACCGGCATCAATTTCCGTTGATTGTATTTGAACAGCCGGTCCGTTTTGTCGAGATTACACAAGACATTCATTCACTACTCATTAATCACCAACACCAGTTACTCAAAAGTTTGGAGTCATACTCTCGCAAGCTTCAGCAGCTAACACTTCAAAGTACGGATATGTCCGCAGTCATGAATCTATTGCACAACTATGCGGCCAAACCGGTGGTATACATTTCCTCAATGGAGCCTGGGAGCTTCGTTCCCGATCTGCCACCTGAGTCTGAACAGGCCATCTATACGTGGTATGAGCAGGAGGTGGAGCATCTGGATCTGAATGATTCTGATACAGAGCTATGGTTCCATCTGAACGAGGAGAATGTGCTGCTCTGCCATCCGGTTGTCTGTTTTGGTCAGGTGTTCTCTGCAGTGGGGATGCTTGTCCATCCAACAGCACCTGTGGAATATCTCAAGCTGCTGCTGGATTACACAGCCAAAGCCGCAGCAACGCTCACCTTACGATCCCAGTTCTTAGAGGAAAAGATGGTGCGGAACCAAAATGAGCTGATCCAGGATCTGATGAACGGCAATATTCATCAAGAGGAGCAGGCGCAGACTCGAATGGGGTTACGTTTGCTGGTAAAGGGACAGTATTGGTTCGCAGGAGGGGTCATGGAGATTGAGCATCAATGGAAGGGAACAGGTCGGGAACGAATGGAAGCTAACCATCAGGACATTCTTGTACTGCTCCGCTCCTTGCTCAAAAAGAACAATTTAACGAGTTTAATTATGCTGAAGAATAATCAGGTATACTTGTGTTGTGCGAAGGAAGAGACTAACCTGTCCACGCGTGACCAGTTACTTCGAGCACTTGAAGGCATTGTTGGGGATGTTACACGATTTGCGAGTCGCAATCTGAAGCAAGTCGCAATTCGTGTCGGTTTTGGCAAGTTAAGAAGTCGCTTGACTGAAATGCATGATAGTCTTCAAGAAGCATATCAAGTCATTGAAGTTTCACGAACTGTAGATCAGATGGAACATGTTCATTTCTACGAACGTATGGGTATATATCAAATGTTAAAAGCTTTGCCTCAATCCTTCCTGCAACCATTCGTCAATGATCATCTAGGTGTGCTAATCGAACATGATCGGGCATATCATCTCCGGCTGGTCGTAACACTGGATGCTTATCTTCGTAGTTTTGGCTCCAAGCGGGATGCTGCTGCCCGATTATTTATTCATCGGCAGACATTGTATAACAGGTTGGAGAAGTTAGAGGAGTTGCTCGGTTCGGACTTCATGGATCAAGGGAGAAGAATCTGTCTGGAGATGGCGCTTCTCGCCCATGCGATGATTGAGGATGAACAGCTTCACCATCGCTAGAACCTAAGAAGCATAGCGTAGAGATTGTTCATTCCGTTGGTTCCAAGCGATGGTTTAGCATTTTTTGCTGATGCGGTATGTGTGTTGCATTTCTGTAGTCAGAAAGGGCTTATTAAGTATCATACGACGTCCGCGTTTTAATTTCGGTTGATTGGTGATAGAAGCAAGTGATAGGAAGGGGGGCGCCACTGAACGATAGGGGGATGAAGCGCGTTTGGCTTCCGAAGCCTCCGTCTTGGAGGAAAGAGTCCTCATTTGGCGCATCCACTCATTTAATCGCTCTGGATTGATTCCGATTTGCCCGCTCAGATTACAGATATCGAGGTTTTTTCTCACACAAATCCGCCTTTCCGAGAATTTCGAGAAGTATAGATGATGAAAGGGAAGCATGATAATCGAAATCAGTTGATCAGTGGAATGCATTCATCAATACGTTGTTAAACGTTTACATGTCCGTAATGAAGTCTTTTCTATAATTTGGCTTTTATCGAGATTTTATCATTTTATACTTGATTATGCGTCTCAATATAGTCTCAATTTGATTGAAAAAAAAAGTAAATTGAAAGTACTAGTACTAGTACGGAGGACATAGATGGGAAACAGTGGTGAATCACGATATGATAGTTATTTTGGTCAGGGCAAACGATTTGTTGGACGAATTCGAGAACTGAATATGTTGAATCATTGGTTTGCCGATTCGGTAGCGCCGCTCACTATTTTTTCGGTAACGGGAATGGGGGGCATAGGCAAATCCTCCTTACTCTCGGAAATGATGGCTGTATCGCGTAATCGTGGGGCAACTGCAATCTGGATGGATGGTAGATTCTGCGGCTCGACCCCTTCGGTTTTCCTGGATTATCTATCTTCTGCGGTAGGGCTGGAGACGATGGAGCGTGGAGGAGATTGTCCGCCATTAAGTCGTCTGCGCACTGCATCTGCTCGGAATCGATACGTTATTGCGGTGGATAACTATGAGGAACTGGTTTTGCTGGAAAGTTGGTTTCTTGAGGTATTTGTTAATAAAATACCAGCTAACGGTGTGCTTATTATATTGGCATCCAGACCAGAGCCTGCTTCAACTTGGCGAACACATCCCCGTCTACAACAATGTCTAATTCAGATGCCGCTGCAGCATTTCACAGATGAAGAGGTAACGAATTATATTGCGGGTGTGGGTACGTTGAATCGCCATATGGCAGGCAAGATCGCTCGTATGACGGATGGTCATCCGCTGGGTCTTGCACTGGCTGTGGAAGCGGCTGATCAGCATTGTAATATACGTCTGAGAGAATGGGCTGAATTATCACATATGGTCAGTGCCCGTCTGTTGCATGAACTGACATTGCCCAGCCTGCAACCGATGGTAGAGGTGTTAACCCTACTAGAGACCGCGAATCAAGAATTGTTATCCTCTGTACTGCAAACAGAAGTGACGCTACAGGAATACCAGGTTCTGAAACGGATGTCGTTTATTCGTTCTGACCCGAGCGGTGTGGTCTTACATGATCTAGCACGACTACATTTGCTGCGGGATTTTCGTCAACGAGAACCGCAACGAGTGCAAGCTATGCGTGTTCGGATTGCAGGTATCCTGAGACCGTTGCATGAAAAAGCGAAGCCACATGAGCGCAATCAGATCACGAGAAAAATGCTGTTATTATGCCAAGAGTCCATGATACAACACCGAAAATACGCAGATGTTTCTGCTGACTCCCTGTTCTCGCCAATGGAGGCGATGAGGATGGAGGACATGCCGGCACTCCAGCAGCTGCTTTGGCAATGGTGCCAATATAGCGTAGAACCGTGGCAGGCACCGCTATATCGCGATTTTCTGGACGAATTGGCACGTCGATACCCAGAAGGCATTGTGGTTATGCGGGATAAGAGCGGTGAACCGATTGCGATGTTCATTACTGTTTTTTTGCACCGAGAGAGCAGTGAGATTCTACTCAAATATTTTCCCGATGAAATGCAGGAGTGTTTTACGTTTGATGAAATGAAGTGTGACCCGGATCAGGCGGATACACATTATGCGGTTTTGGTCGCGGCTAGAGATGATGTACCCGGATATAAGCGTGAAGAGCTTGTTGGTTATATGGCACTGGATCGGTTGTCGTTACTGGGGGATGGGGCTAGAGTGATGCTGGTGGCCACCAATCCGAATCTTAAGCTTTTCCTGCAAAGTATTGGTTTTCAGATGCGAAAAACCCGTACTCGTGTATGTGACTTGTATGACGAGCAGGCTGACGTGATGGAATTGGATCTGCGCAAAGAGAAATTCGGGGATTGGGTCATGTCTCTGCTGAACACAGAGACTTTAGCTAATGGCACCTCCCATTCAACGGCGGTTAAGGAACGGGTGTCATGGACGGAAACGGATGTCCGCAAAATGCTGTCGCTATTACATTCTCCTGGAGAATTGCAGCCTTACGCGGAGCGAATGAATGCTATGGAGAATGGCATCCAATTTCAGATATATGTGTTAGATCTGCTTGAGGGAAGAACGCATGGTATCTGTCAGCAGGATCAGATGCTACTGTATGCGGCCTATTGGACACATGCTGGCAATCCAACTGCCGCTGCACAGGTATGTTCCATGAGTCGTGCGACCTTTTATCGTCATCTACGAGCTGCCCTGAAGCGGTTAGCGCGGGTGTTATAAGTCAGGATACCCGTTAGGGATGAATTGATGAGTAGTTGCAAAAATGAATCGATGGATAGTTGAAGAAATGAATGCATGAAAAAAGTAGATGAATAAATACAAAAGACACGCAGTGGAGGTTAGTAAACCGTTACTGCGTGTTTGGTGTGAGCACTTATTAATTTCTATGGAACTTACAACGGTTCAGGATCGAATAGTGCCATTCGTACCGCAGCAGAGCCCTCAGACTTAAGTCCTCAAACAAGTACCCCTCAGCCCTTCGTGCCCTTAGCCAGATCTGGAAATGAATTATAGACCAAGCCGCTTCATCCGGTTGTATAACGTTGCTCTTGAGATGCCGAGCTGACGAGCAAGGGTGCGTTTGTTTCCTCCCACGTCTTGTAGATATTGGAGTAATAGCTCTGATTCAAATGCATCAAGCCGATCCTGATAAGAAGAGGATGAAGGTTCGCTGGACATCCCTAACGGCTCCGAATTAGTTTCATCAGTAGCATCAGTAGAATGTAGCCCGCTGACTTGTGTCTCTGAGTGAACAACATCTGAACTTGCATACGAATGAAGAGATAGTGCCTGCTGATTGTTGGTTTGTTCTTGGTTCATGGATACAAGTAGCGATTCGGGTAGATATTCTGCCTTTACCTCACCATCCGTGGTGAGAATGGTAATTCGTTCGATGACATTCCTTAGTTCCCTTACATTACCCGGCCAGTCATATTCGAATAACAGCTTGAATACGGCTGGAGGTACGAGTTCAATATGCCGGCTATATAACAAAGAGAACTCCTGCAGAAAGGTCTGTGTTAATTCATAAATATCTTCCTTCCGTAGACGTAACGGAGGAATGATGAGATTAATGACATTCAGCCGGTAGTAGAGATCCTCTCTAAACTGACCACGTGCAATCATATCCATTAAATTCTGATTGGTTGCTGCAACGATTCGGCAATTCGCCTGTTTTATACGTGTTCCACCTACGGCAAAGTAGCTTTTCTCCTGCAATACACGGAGTAGCTTAACTTGTAGCTCCAGCGGCATCTCGCCGATCTCGTCTAGAAATAATGTTCCGCCTTCCGCAAGCTCAATTTTGCCCTTCTTGCCCTTCGGATCAGCTCCGGAGAAGGCTCCCTTCTCATAGCCGAACAATTCACTTTCGAACAAAGAAGCAGGAATGGCACCGCAGTTTATGGCGACAAAAGGTGCAGTTTGTGGTTCGCGTAGATCATGAATGGCTTTGGCAAATAGCTCTTTACCTGTGCCGCTCTCTCCGAGAATGAGCACTGTTGCTGAAGTGGTGCTGATTTTGCGGATTGTTTCCAGGCATTGTTTGATGACTGGGCTGCTGCCTTTGATTTTGGCAAAGGGATCTACGTCCGGACGCAGCCTGGCGACAGCTTTTTCTAGATGTTGAACTTTGGAGGTCATGTGCAGCAATTCCTGGTGAAGTCGGATTTCAGTTGTTATGTCCACTTCGGCTGCGACTGCTCCAACAATTCGGCCATCCAGATACACTGGACGTGCATTGATTAAAGCGAATAGATCAGGTCTTGGTTGATGCTGTTTGCGATATACGATTTCGCCAGTGTAGAGTGTTTTGAGTGATTGAAGTCGGTCGAGTGGGAAAAAATCTGCAGCGGGTTGGCCGATGATATCCTCTCTACGAATAGAGAATACATGCTCCGCATCGGATGTCCAGTAGGCTACTTTTGCCTCCTCATTAATTAAAGTAAGTGCAGTACCTGCCGTTTCCAGTGTGGTTTCGAAGTAGGCTTCCAGAAGGCGATGGGCGTGATACATCTCTTGCAGTAGATCGGATGAGGCAATATAACCGAGTATGTGCTCTGCTTCGTCTTGAATTAATACATATGGACTGGCATAGAAGAGAGGCAGGCAGATTGCCAGATCCGTCGATGATAAGACTGTTGGTACAGGTATTCGTTTATGGGACGGAGTCTTATCGGTTTCGGACGTTTGGGGTATCCATGAATATCCTGACGTATCGCGAACAAAGACAGGTCCCTGAGAAGTTTCACGGTGAGTTGGTTGTGAAGCTATTCGATGAGTGTACTCCATAATGGTCTCGCCC
The DNA here is from genome assembly GCF_001426865.1 of Paenibacillus sp. Root52. GTDB lineage: Bacteria > Bacillota > Bacilli > Paenibacillales > Paenibacillaceae > Paenibacillus. The sequence goes on from NZ_LMFO01000005.1 coordinate 18,408, forward strand.
TGAATGATGAGGTCAGTGCGTAATAAGGACATCAGATTGGGAAGTAAATGTTTCAATGCGATCACCTCAATTAGAACATTGCGTTATTTAAAAGGAAGTATGTGTAGTCCTTCTATAACAAATGGTTAGGACACCCATAATGTTAAACATATTATAGCTTTCCAAATGATGTATGTATATATTTTTTGACATCAAATGGTTAGGTATGGAGGTGTTGCGTCGCAGAGTATATCAAACAGATAAAGTATGCGTTTACAAAACGATATGTATTGTGCAAATGCTGATATGACGTTGTTCTGGCGATATAACAAGTGATATGTAAGTTATATAATGTGACATCGTAATGTTTTAATTTTTAGATAAATTACGGAGGTGTTTAGGATAATTTGCAAGAGATTATCGGCAGGTGTCTAACTATTTATACACTTCAATTTGGGGATGTTAAATTTTTAGACATTGTTGGTGGATGTGAAATAAGATAGTTAAGAGAAGCATGGTGAACATGAGGAAAGGCGAAGGAACACAAAGGAATGCGAAGAAACATGCCAACCTTGAGCGATGCAGGTTGGCATGAGATGAAAGTAAACACATATTATCTGAACATATTTTTGACAACCATCCAGAGGTTAGCCGGTTTTTCCGCCAGTCGGCGAGTATAGTAGGGGTACCACATCGTGCCATAGGGAACGTAACAGCGAATCCGATATCCCTCTTGCGCCAATCGCTCTTGCTCACTCATGCGTAAGCCGTACAACATCTGAAATTCAAACGCATCTGGCGAAATCCCTCGATCTTTCGCGTATTGCTTCGTCCATGAGATGATGTGGTCATCATGTGATGCAACTGCGGTATAGACACCTTGGTCGAGATGATGCCGAATCATCAATTTGAACTGATCAATGACTTCCGAGGTATTTTGATAGGCCACCGCAGCAGGTTCTTTATAAGCGCCTTTGACCAGCCGAAGCCGAATCCCTTCCCGAATCATATCCCGTGTGTCTTCTACTGTTCGATGCAAATACGCCTGTAGCACCGTACCTGTGTTCACCAGTCCTTCACCATGCAGACGGCGAACGATATCCAGCGTCGCTTGGGTAAACGGACTGTCTTCCATATCGATTCTCACAAAAAGATCATGTGATTTCGCCTGCGCAGCAACTGCGCGAATATTCTGATAACCTTCTTCGGGGTCAAGGGCAAGCCCCATCTGTGTAGGTTTGAGTGATACGTTCGAATCCGCTTGCTGACGAGCAATGCCGTCGACAAGTCGTAGATATTCATCCCGATACAATGCTGCTTCGCTCAAACGAGTAATCCCTTCTCCAAGATGATCCAGGGTCGCCATGATGCCTTTATTGTTGAGTATACGGATCTCTTCAAGGGCTTCCTCTAATGTATTACCGGCAATAAACTTCCCAGCGAGCCTTTTCCCATATTTAATAGATAAATTCTCTACAGCTTTGTTGCCTGCAACAGTTAACAGCGTTTTGCGGTACATCTCCGTTCCAATACTCATCCTGCATCCTCCTTATGAATCATGCTCCTGTTACCAACATATCCAGCAAGAATCATGCCAATCTACAGCGTGGATCTATGCATCACCAATGAATTATGGAAAGCATCTAACTTCACCAAAAAAGTTACAAAAATATTCCTGCCTTAACCGGAGTTGGCACGGATCTTGCTACATATATTGGATGAGACCCAGCCAGCGAATCTATATCACATCCTGAAGGAGGAATTATTTATGAATATCCCTTTTGTGAACGAACCCTTTACGTCTTTTGCTAACCCGGCCAACCAAGAGGCTTTTGAGAATGCGCTTCGTCAGGTGGAATCGGAGTTAGGACAACAATATTCTATGATCATAGGCGGGCAAAAGGTAACCAGCTCTCGCACATTAACCTCCGTGAATCCTGCAAATAAAGAGCAGATCATTGGCACGATATATCAAGCCGATCAGGAGCTGGCAGAGCAAGCGATCCAGACTGCGGCAGAGACATTCCGTTCATGGAAGCATACAGATCCGAATGAACGCGCACGATTGTTGTACAAAGCGGCAGCGATCATGCGTCGCCGGAAGCATGAATTCTCTGCTTGGCTTGTATATGAGTCAGGCAAGACATGGCCAGAAGCAGATGCAGATACAGCGGAAGCGATTGATTTTATGGAATTTTATGCGCGTGATATGCAGCGGCTGAGTCAGCCTCAGCCACTGACGCGAATTGCTGGAGAAGATAATGAGTTAACCTATATTCCGCTTGGCGTAGGGATTGTCATTCCACCATGGAATTTCCCACTCGCCATTATGGCAGGCATGACATCAGCAGCACTCGTTGCGGGCAACACCGTTGTATTGAAGCCAGCTAGCACGACGCCAGTAATAGCTGCGAAGTTCATGGAGTTGCTGGCTGAGACGGGATTGCCAGACGGAGTGGTCAATTATTTGCCAGGACCAGGTAGTGAGGTCGGTGATTATCTGGTGGATCATGCGTTGACTCGATTCATTAGCTTCACAGGTTCAAGGGATGTTGGACTACGGATCAATGAGCGTGCAGCTCGCACGGCACCAGGTCAGAAGTGGATTAAACGGGTTATTGCCGAGATGGGCGGCAAAGACTCCATTGTAGTGGATAACGACAGCGATCTGGAGCTTGCAGCAGAATCGATTACCGCATCTGCGTTTGGTTTCTCAGGTCAGAAGTGCTCTGCGTGTTCCCGTGCCATTATTCATAAGGATGTATATGATGAAGTATTGCAAAAAGTGATTGAGCGCACGAAGCAGTTGACGATGGGAAGTCCGCTTGAAGTCGGTAGCCAGGTTGGCCCTGTTATTGATGACAAGGCGTATGCCAAAATTAATGAATATATTGAAATAGGTAAAAGCGAAGGAAGATTGGTGCTGGGCGGAGGAACAGGCAGTGCAGAAGGTTACTTTATCGAACCGACCATTATTGCGGATGTTGATCCACAGGCTCGGATTGCGCAGGAAGAGATTTTTGGCCCCGTGCTTGCTTTTATTAAGGCAGAGGACTTCCAAGATGCTCTGGAGATTGCCAACAATACAGATTATGGCCTGACCGGTGCGGTGATCTCACGGAATCGTGAGCATTTGCAGCAGGCTAGACAGGAGTTTTTTGCAGGTAATTTGTATTTTAACCGGAAATGTACTGGCGCGTTGGTGGGCACTCATCCTTTTGGTGGATTTAATATGTCGGGTACGGATTCCAAAGCAGGGGGAAGAGATTACCTATTGCTATTTACCCAAGCGAAGCTGGTATCGGAGAAATATTAAATACGTAAATTTGGTCTTCAGACGCTAACTGGATTAGGGATCGCCTTAAAGCTCAATTAAGAGCACACGCCTTAGATTGTTGTGTTATGATGTGCTCAAAATATGTACTCAATATGTACTCAATATGTACTCAATGTGTGTTCAACATGTATGTGTTCGTGCTTCGATATAAGTTCTCACACTGCCACTAAGGAGGGAGACGGATGCTCGGAATGCAGTTGGTGCAGGAGCAGCGTGTACGACTGTCCATCACACCAGAGATGAAACAATCCATTCATGTATTAACGTTGTCCAGCCAGGATTTGGCTCGTTATCTTCAGGATGCAGCATCAGACAATCCCGTTCTAGAGATTGAAGAAACCACAGCACGAGTAGCTCGCCTCCCTGCGCGGCTGAATCGAGGTGGGGGAAGCTCTTCATATGATCCGTTACTACAGGTCAGAGGAGCTGAACCTACGCTTGAACAGTTGTTGGCGTCACAGATTCGTGTACTCGCACTGTCTGCGCGGCGGAGAGCAATTGCATTATATTTGGCTGGTTGTGTCAATGACGAGGGTTATCTCACGGTTGATCTGACTGAGGTGACTTCGCTACTCGGTATATCCATGGATACGGCGATGGCAGGACTGGATGTGCTGCAATCGCTCGATCCGGCGGGTGTTGGTGCCCGTAGTTTATGCGAGTGCTTGCTTCTGCAGATAAAGCGTGATCCATCTGCTGCTCCTTATGCGGAACAGATGGTGGAGGCAGGACTGGAAGCCTTAGTTCCCTTCCATCCAGGCCGAGCAGGTACAAGGTTAGCAATCACTTCTCAACAAGCGCAGAAGGCTTATGATTATATTTCGAGTTTGAACCCTAAGCCTTGCCGCTCCATCGGCTCCAAGGTATATCCGCACTATATCATTCCGGATGTGGCTGTAGCTGTTCGAAACGGAGTGACTTGTATTCGGCTGTGCTCAGCAGGTATCCCGCGAGTATCTATTAACGAAGAGTACGCTCATTGGTTCAGAGATCCTTCTACGGATGAGTCTTGGCTGGCACGTACAGCAGAAGCAAGAGCGATTATTCGTAGTGTATATTTGCGGCGAGGGACATTAATACGCGTGGTGGCAGCGGTACTGGAGGAGCAGGAACGCTTTATGTCTGAGGGGCTGTCTGGATTAAAGTCACTGAGCATGACAGCCATTGCTGACAAGATTGGCATGCATGAGTCAACAGTAAGTCGCGCCGTCCACGGGAAGTATGTTCAAACGCCGCATGGCGTATTTGAGTTTAAGGCTTTCTTCACTTCAGGCATTGCAACAACACAGGGAGAACAGATGTCGGCATCGGCAGTAAAGTTGAGGTTAAAAGCATTGATTGCCACGGAACGTGCAGAACGCCCGTTCTCTGACAGTGCCTTAGCTACATTGCTGCAAAAGGAAGGCATCATCCTCTCGCGTAGAACGGTCGCGAAGTACAGGGAAGAGCTCCAGATCTTATCCTCGCTTGAGCGCAAGCGATGGGGATAAATAAGCAACGGAATTACTATAGTGGTTCGGTATCGAACCGCACAATAACAATAGACAGCCCCCATTAACCGAGTACATACCGGTCTACGGGGGCTGTTAATTTTTATATTTTGTTGTGTTCTGTCCAGATGGCGAATCGTTTGGACGATTTTAACAAAAAACGGACTATTGCTCCATATTAAGTAGGAAACGCTCACCAGCAATACCTGGTGTTGTCATCTGCTCTGGATGCAAAATTTCCTCAAGCTCTTCTGGGGTCAATAGACCTCGCTCCAGAATGATTTCTTGCAGAGAAGCACCTGTCTTCAATGCTTCTTTTACAATTGAGGCTGCCACATCATAACCGAGGTGTGGGTTGAGAGCTGTGATGACACTGAAGCTCTGTTTCATAATGATTTCACAGCGTTCCCGGTTTGCTTCCATCTCTTCGACAGCATAACGGGTAAATACGTCGATACCATTATTCATGATTTTCAATGATTGTAACAAGTTAAAGGCAATGACAGGCCCCATGACATTCAGTTCGAATTGACCTGCTTCGCAAGCCATGCAGATGGTATGGTCATTCCCCATCACCTGGAAGGATACCTGGTTAATGACTTCCGCCATGACAGGATTCACTTTACCCGGCATAATGGATGAGCCTGGTTGGCGCGGTGGCAGACGCAGTTCGTTGAAGCCTGCACGCGGACCAGAAGCCATCATACGAATGTCGTTACAAATTTTGGAGAGATTGACTGCACATACTTTAAGCGCAGCGGACAGTTCCATGTAAGCATCTGTATTCTGAGTTGCATCTACGAGATCTTCTGCCGTTTGCAGCTTCAATCCCGTAATATCAGCCAGATGCTCTGTAACTTTAACGATGTATTCGGGCTTGGCATTCAGACCTGTACCTACAGCCGTAGCACCCAGGTTGATGGTCAATAGACGACGATTAGCAAAATCGAGACGTTCCATGTCACGACCAAGCACCCGAGCATACGCACCGAATTCTTGTCCAAGTCGAATCGGCACCGCATCCTGAAGGTGGGTACGTCCTACTTTGACAACATCGTCGAATTCCTGCTCCTTCTTACGGAAGGCATCCTGAAGCCGTTGCATTGTCTTCAGCAAGGTTTCCGACAGATGATATGCTGCGATGCGAAGGGCTGTAGGAATGACATCATTCGTTGATTGGGACATATTGACATGATTGTTGGGATTACAGTGGAAGTAGTCTCCTTTGTTCTGCAACAGCAGCTCCAGTCCACGATTGGCAAGAATTTCGTTCATATTCATATTCATGGAGGTGCCTGCACCACCTTGAATGGAGTCTACAATAAAATGATCAATATGATGACCCTTCATCATTTCTTCAGCAGCCATGACGATCACATCGCCAATTTTGCGTGGCAGCATTTTTAATTCCATATTCGTGACTGCCGCCGCTTTTTTAACAGCAGCCAGAGCCGTAATTAGTTCGCGATGAACGGGAACGCCGGTAATGGGGAAGTTTTCTACTGCCCGTACCGTCTGTATTCCGTAGTACGCATAGTCAGGAATTTCTTTTTCACCGATAAAGTCTTTCTCAGTCCTTGTGGACATTTCGTTCGCCTCCAGTGGCATCCAAAAATAGGTCAACTCTGGCATAGCCAAAGCGCACTCAGTATATCATTTAAGCAAAATGGATGCCAAGCTAAATCATTTGACCCTAAATTCCGATAAATAATTTAAATTAAAAATATTACCCGACGTTGAAGCCAACATGAGATGATTTAAGGTTATAACATGCGATAGGGACGGATGTACCTGTTTTGTGCACGAGTTGAAGGGGAGTCATTCATCTTATAAATTATGCACTATAAGGATGGAAAGGTATTCATAATAGCGTTTTCAGTGATGAATGTCACATGTATTTTGGGTAACGATTGGTAAAATAGGAAAAAAGGACTACGAGGTGCGAATATGAAATGGACTTTAGGCGCAAAGACGGTCGCAGGTCTGGTATTGATTTCAATTATTACATATGGAACTAGCGGCTTTTTTATATTTTTTTTACAGGATTGGTTCTCATTTAATATTCCAAGCTGGTTATACATATCAATCGTTCTTGTGATGGGGGTATGCTGGAACGGCATCCTCGGTTATTTTGCATCACGGTGGCTGACACGTCCGATTGTACGTCTGGCCAAAGCAGCGCAGCAAGTTTCATCTGGAGACTTAACTACAGAAATTCCACAACGGCGTGCCGCTGATGAGCTTACAGTTCTGTACGATGCTTTTCGGGCGATGGTTACGAATCTACGTGGCATTGTGAACGATATTGCGGATAGTACACGGACAACATCCCAGAATGCCCAGTCCCTAAGTGAAGCCATTACACAGGCTGCTGAGCAAATAGAGATGATGTCGGATGCGGTAGATCATATTGCTGTCGGCGTAGAGGAGCAAAAAGTAACATCTCAGCAATCATTAGTGACTGCCGACGAGATGCTTGGCGATTTTCAACGTATGCAGAATCAGTCCATGGGCATGGCTGAAATGTCCGGTCAGATGGAACGTTCGGTAGAGCATACGAAGGAGACTTTCTCTTCCCTGATGAAAGGGATGGACGAGCTGGCTGTATCGCATAACCGTTCTCGTGACATTATGTTTCTGCTTGAAAAGGAAGCTTCGGATATTGAGGCAATTACGCAATCCGTTAAGAATATCGCAGAAGAAACTGGGCTGCTTGCTCTTAATGCATCCATTGAGGCTGCACGGGCAGGGGAAGAAGGCGCTGGATTCGCTGTCGTTGCACAGCAGATTCGTAAACTCGCAGACGAGAGTAAAGATTCCGTACATCGGATTAATGAATTAATTAGCCGAGTCCAGCAGCGGATCAGAGACACTGCTCAATTGATTCACGAACAGCATGGACTTGTGGTGAATGAATCTCAGCGGACGATTAATGTAGATCAGACGTTGCAGGAATTAACGGGATCTGTGGAAGTGTTCATGAGAGGTGCGCATGATATCGGCCTCAAAATCGCGGATCAGACGGGACGCGTAGAATTGACACATGGTCATGTGAAGCAAATCCAAGGTAAAGCAGGTTCATTCTCGGATGAAGCCAAACGGATTATGAGCGCTGCACATGAAGAAACGGCGATTATGGAGGAAATCTCCTCTTCTGCTGAAGAGCTGAGACAGTTAACTGATCGTTTGATGGACAAGACCAAAGCATTCCGGATGCAGCCTTGAGCTGTGTCTGGAGTGCTTTTTTACTTTATTTGCTAAAAGAAACGCTAGAATTTTGCTTATTTTGGTTAAACCCGAACGTTCTTTCGTAAAATGAAAAGTTTGTAAAGATATTTTTATTAAACATTAACAAAAACGCAACGCTTGGGCGATAAATGACGGTATAATAGTCATATTCCATGAAAAAAGAAGGAGCCCAGTATATTGAAAACGACTTGGACAGGTATCCTGCTGATGATTATTTTGGCGGTAGCTACAATTAGTACAACTTCCGCTGCCAAAACAACCAATGTACAACAAAAACAGCTTAACATAGATGAGCAATCCAGCCAGACCGAAGCGGTTGTGGCTTCTGATATCGAAACAACAAAAGAACATTCACTCCACCTGGAGGCATCTGCGCCAAGCAACAAGGAATATGTGTCGGTAGCTCCAGAAAATGATGCCATTCGATTATACCCAATGCAAGTAGAGGGTTCTGGATATATATATAAAGGCTTAGTGCTTGAAGCAAACGGTAAAACTCGCGAGTTCAGTGATTGGACAGCAGAGGGTGGAAGCAACAAACCGGAAATACATGAGATTGATCTGAACGGTGATGGGCAAAAAGAGATTGTCGTTATGTTTACGCAAGGTCATGGAACGGGAATTTATTTAGGTCAGGCATACATTATTCATCCTGAAACGTTCGAAGTCATGAAGATGCAATCGTTAGAAGATATTGTGAAGCAGCATGTGGAATCGAATATTAATGTTACGACAGGTCAGGTGGCAATTGACGTGTCCATTGATGGGGTTAAGGGTGATCCCATTCGGATAGAGGAAGACACAGAAGGGCTGCAATACTATGATCAACTTCTGTTTGGTGATGTCATTTATTATGGTTTGGAGAACGGGCAACTGGTTGTATCTGTATCGGGTGCCTACGGTTTTGCCGTGTACGGCGGTGAATTGAAGTTCGCTTATGGCTATGAGGATGGCGAATGGAAGGCCGTGAATGTGCACTATACGAATGAAGAATACGAAGATGGATATGAAGAGTCCTTTGATTAAGAGCTATTTAAAAGGTGATTATGAGGTTCAATAGAAGATTCTAAATGAATGAACTGTACGACATAAACAGTGGGGCTGAAAAAAATCCAGAGGGTACAGCCTCATTTTGTGCTGTCTAAAAACAAACCTCAACTGCATCTTGAGTTGGCTGTGCTCGGCGGTTCGCAGGAAGTCAGAATCATAGACCATAATAATACAACGCTCAAATCGCTCAAAGTTGCACCGGGGGATGGATTAATAAGAAAATGAACCATTATGCAAATAAAAACGATTATCGTGCCTCCCACACCACATGATAGTATTGGTGTGGGGAGACAGACGATAATCGTTTCTTCAACATGGTTACGTCATCAGATTAACGAATAACGGTATCAAGTGGTTTGAGTTGTGCTTCAATCTCTTTGCGGCGACCCTCCAAGAATGGTGGCAGGGCTAGAGATTCACCGAGAAACTCAAGTTCTTCGTCCGTATCGAAGCCGGGGCCGTCAGTGGCAAGTTCAAACAGGATGCCATTGGCTTCTCGGAAATACAGGGAACGGAAGTAGAAGCGGTCTACAAAACCTGAGTTCGGGAATTTGAAGTTGCTTACACGGTCTACCCATTGCTTCAGTTCTTCCTCGTTGTCTACACGGAAGGCAACATGGTGAACGCTTCCGCGACCAGGACGTTCAATTGGTAAGTCGTTTCGTTCTTCGACATGCACCTCAGTACCGCTTCCGCCGTCACCGGATTCAAAGACCAGAATGTCGGGCTGGCCTGTGACCAGAGCAGGGTATGAACCTTTTGAGCGGAAGCCAAGCAGATCCGTAAGAACAGGGGTTGTCAGCGACGCATCTTGAACCGTCAGGTGGATTGGACCAAGACCAATAATACCGTATTCAGCAGGTACAGGGCTTCGATCCCACGGTTTTCCTCCAGGGACACCTGAATTGTGTTCATCTGAGACTAGAATCAAACGCTGGTTCTCGAAGTCCGTAAAGGAAAGGGTCAACCGACCACCCCGCTCCGTAATTTCGCCGTGAGGTACTTCATACTCATCAAAACGTTGTAGCCAGTACGTAAGGGCTGCATCGCTCGGAACACGCAGGGATGTTGCTGAGATGCTGTTCACGCCTTCGCGTGTCTCACCAGCCATTGGAATCTCGAAGAAGGTAAGCTCTGTGCCAGGGTTACCTTTCTCATCGCCATAGAAGAGGTGATATACAGATACGTCGTCTTGATTGACCGTCTTTTTGATAAGGCGAAGACCCAAGACATTGGTATAGAATTGATAGTTATTAGAAGCGCGTGCAGTTAAAGCCGATACGTGGTGAAGTCCTTTGATTAACATATGAATTCCTCCTGAGTAGTGTAGATGTAATACAATGCTCTGTGTTATAGATGAGAGTTGTTGTTTTATTCATGAAAACTAATTTTAAGTTACTAACTTTTAGTTTGTTTTGTTCTTGGATTTATCTTAACATAAAGATAATAACAAAGCAACAGGTAAGTTAATCACTGTTATGAGGCTTGATGTCAGTCCTGACAAACTGGAAAAGAGACATGGACAATCGGATAGAACGATGGCAGAATGAAGAATATCCCAGGATGTCTTCGTCTATTCGGGAGTGAAAGGAGAGACGTATGGCATTTCCCTCATGGTTTGACCCGTTTGACGCTGAACCTTTTGTCTTTTTTTCCAAACCACATCTGTGGGCCATGGCATGTATTGCCGTTGGACTCTTACTAACATATCTGTTTCGAAACGAATTGAGAGCAACGTCGGATCGCACAAGGCGGAACATACGTATCTATCTGGCTCTGTTCATGTTCGGCTGTGAGATTGTGCTGCAGGCCTGGTACATCTATGGAGGTGTATGGAGCCTACGAACCTCGTTGCCTCTTGAACTGTGTAGTCTTTCATTGCTGCTATCCGGGGTTGTATTGTTAACTCGTAGTCGCTTGTTGCATAGTTCGCTGCTCTTTGCTGGCATTGCGGGAGCCCTTATGGCGATTGTGACACCGAACTTGGGATATGCCTATCCGCATTTTCGTTTTATTCAATTTTTTACTGCACATGCCTGTATTATTCTTGCTCTACTCTATATGACTTGGGTGGAACAGCTTCGTCCAACCTGGCGATCTGTTGTGGCTTCCATGGTATTCGTTAATGTGGCAGCATTCGTTGTATATATTATGGATGTAATCCTTGATGCGAATTATATGTTTCTTCGACACAAGCCTGATACTGCCTCAGTGCTTGATCTATTAGGGCCTTATCCTGTCTATATTTTAGGAGAAGAGATTCTTGCTATGGTGATGTTCTCACTGATGTATGGTTTATTCTTTGCCATTCCAGCGCGAGTAAGAAGCCGGATGAAGAGAGATAGAGGTACGACGTTCTGAGAAGCATCATGGTATATGTATAGTATAATCCCGTAGCATCCTGTCACAGGCGCTAGCGGGATTATTAAATTTGGGATTAGAAATCCGTATTAGCCGCGTAACAGGGATTCTGCACCATCGACATAGATGCGTGTACCCGTTACATGGGAAGACTCATCCGAAGCGAGGAAGAGCACCACGTTGGCTACCTGCTTAGAAGAACCGGCCTCATCCTTCAACGGATGCTCATGCCCTTCAGGGAACTCGACAGGAATCTGAACTTCCTTGAGGTCATCGGATGGATAGGTATTATCGTCAATATTGGTATCGATTGCGCCCGGACAGACGGCATTTACGCGGATTTTATATTGTGCAAGTTCGAGTGCGGCCATCTTCGTAAACGCAGTTTGTCCTGCTTTACTGGAAGCGTATGCAGAAAATCCGATATTGGAGAACACACGATTACCATTGATTGAACTTGTGATGATCATACTGCCGCCACGTTCCTTCATGTGGGGGATCGCATATTTAATCGTTGCAAAGGTACCACGCATATTGATCTCCATGGTCTGATCCCAGTCTTCGATTTCCATCGTTTCGATGGGCGCCATCGAACCATTGATACCTGCATTAGCAAAGACGATATCCAGTTGGCCAGCGCTTTCTGCAACCTGATTGATTGCCTGCTGTACCTGGTCTGGCTTGGATATATCACATTCGATAACGTGTGCCTCTCCACCGACATTTTCAATGGAGTTTTTTGTTTCTTCCGCATTCTCAGGTGTCCGATCCAGTAAATACACTTTAGCGCCGTGCTCGGCAAACCGGATGGCAGTCGCTTGACCTATACCTGATCCACCTCCTGTAACAATAGCTACTTTACCTTCTAAACGTTGTTCAGTCATCCTGATCCCTCCGTTTATAATAGATATGCATAGTAAATATCTTCTCTATTTCTACATACCCGACCCATAGCTGGTGAATCAGAAGGGGAGAAGGACTCGGTAACTTATACCGTTGAAGGGAAGAAGAACATGCGATAAGTAGTCCTCGAAATTGAAAAAGACCCAGAACCGCTGTGCGATTCTAGGCCTGTACCGACATAAAAACAACTTATTTATGCTTCTTCCAGTCGAGAGAGCTGTTGTTTAACAAATATTCAAAATCATTATCACGGCGCTTCTGCTCTGCCTTGCGTGCTTCGTCTGCCTTGACGCGCTCTTGCTCTTTCCGCTCAGCTTCTGCGGCTTTGGCTTCATCCGCATGAGCCTTTAATTTCTCGAGCACATCACTGCTTAGCAGATCCTTCAAGGTCGTTGGTTTATCCTGAGCTGCCTTGGGAGCAGGTGTGTGTTTTTTCGATTTTGCCATCATAAAATCTCCTTTCGTGCGGTGAATCAGGTTCCCTATATCAATCAGTAGTCATAGTATATCAGGTTACTAAGCCCCAATCCATGAATATGCGGAAGAAAAGCAGGAAATGAGTACTCTTGTGACGAATGAAAATGGGTATCAATTCATATGATAATACCGATACTGCGACTATCCCCCTAATGAAAGGAGTCGTTGTTCGTGGAAATGAATCGGAGTTTATTGAAAGGGCTTGCATGGGGCATTGCCTTTAGCTGCCCACTGTGGATTGCCATCATCGGTTGGTTGCGATTGTTAGGTGGGCTTCTTTGAATGAAGCAGCGCAAGAGATGAGTGCCTTTTATAATACTATTTATGCAAGCGCTACCAATAGTTAAAGCTCTGCCTTGCGATTTCGCATAGGGCAGAGCTTTTGTTTGTGTATGGCTGAACACTTCCGAAGGAAAAAACTCGTAAGCATCCACTTATTTCGGCTGAATTCCATATTCGACGCTGAGATGACGCCCTATTCGATGGAATTAAGGCATCTTCACCGGTTCTGGATACTCCAGCCCGTGGGTGTCCACCGTTACTTTTTTCATCACTTGGTTGGAAAGAGGTTTGTCATCCTCATCTCGTTCCTGAGCTGCAATCGCGTCAACAACTTCCATACCTTCTGTCACTTTACCGAACGAAGCGTAGGCGTTATCCAGATGCTCAGCATCTGCCAACATAATGAAAAATTGTGATCCCGCTGAATCCAATGCGTTGCTCCGTGCCATAGAGATCACTCCACGTGTGTGCAACAGGGTGTTTTTATGACCATTAGAATTGAATTCACCTTTGATGCTATAACCTGGGCCACCTGTACCGTTACCGTCTGGGTCGCCACCTTGGATCATGAAGCCTGGAATAACGCGGTGAAAGATCGTACCGTCATAGAATCCTTTGTTCGCGAGTGAAATAAAGTTATTCACCGTATTTGGAGCAACGTCCGGGTATAGCTCAATAACAATTTTTTGCCCGTCTTCCATCTCAATGGTAGCGACAGGATTAGGGCCTTCAGGCTCTACCGGAGCTGGCGTCGCACTATTGGAAGGGCGACCGCAACCACTGATAACAATGAGCAGTAACGCCATGATCAGCGATGCAGCTATTGATTTTTTTCGACGATTAATCATGAACAAGTTCCCCCTTGGTTCTTTTGCTATCGTAGTATTCATCCACTGATTACGATAAGATAATCCATCAACTATCATACCTGTTTTATATCCTTTATAGCAATCTATGACACCGTTTATACCTTATAGGGATGGTCTTCAATAAAGTATGAGTGTAAAATAAGGAAAATGCTTCCTCAGGCGGGGACGTACGGGTCTGTTCCGTTCGCTCCAATACACGGCAGTCCCGACGTCATTGATGGAAAGGACGTGCGGGGAATATGAACTTCTCGTGGAAGCGTAATCTGGCGATTTTGTGGATCGGTGTATTTTTTTGCAGTACAGCATACTCTATATCTATTCCGTTTCTCCCACTGTTTCTGAGTAACGATCTCGGTGTTCAGAATCACTTGGAGTTCTGGGCAGGTCTTGCATTCGGCATTACCTTTCTGGCAAGTGCGCTGGTGTCTCCGTTCTGGGGATCGCTAGCGGACAAATACGGACGTAAGCCCATGCTGATTCGGTCAGGATACAGCCTTGCGGTATTGTATTTGATTAATTATTTTGTGCAAGATCCATATTCTCTAATTGTGGTGCGTTTGTTCCAAGGGTTGCTGGCTGGCTTCGTTCCGGCGGCAATTGCTCTCGTAGGTACCAATACACCTGAAGAAAAGACAGGCTATGCCCTTGGAGTAATGTCCACGGCAGGCGCTACAGGTGGAATTATTGGACCTTTAATCGGTGGAATCGTCAGTCATTACTATGGTAATCGAAGTGCTTTCTTATTTTCAGCAATTGTTGTACTGGTCTCGGCAGTAATCGCAACATTCTGGGTAAGGGAAGAGAATTTTAATCGGAATAAACCACGCTCCCATGTGATGGATGATATTCGAGAAGCCAGAGCGAATCGTGTGTTTATTACAGTGCTTGGCATGATGGGCATATGTACTTTCTCGGTTATGATCCTAGAGCCTTTGCTGACGGTATACGTTATGGAGATGGGCATACAGCCAGATCGAGCCTCGTTAAGCTCAGGAATTATTTTCTCTGCGGTCGGTGTGGCTACAGTGATCATGGCACCTCGATGGGGCAAAATCGGTTCACGAATTGGATTCGGTAAAGTGTTAATCATCGGATTGGTTGGCGGTGCTGTGGGTAATTTGTTGCAATTCTTCACCACAGGTTACATCGGATTTGGCATACTTCGGTTTGTCTATGGACTGTTCTTCGCAGCAGTCTTCCCAGCGATCAATGCCATGATTGTACAAGTAACGGATTCGAGCTTTCGTGGCAGAGCGTTCAGCCTCAATCAATCTGCTGCTCAGATTGGCACAATGGCAGGGCCGATTATTGGCGGTATTCTCGGTGGCTGGCTACCGATCCGGTGGATCTTCATCATTAATGGTATCGCGTTGCTAGCGACCGCCATCGTTGCTAAGTGGTCTGGTCTGGAGCATAAGCTACCTGGTGCGAGCCAATCTCCAACGAAGGGCAAAACGTGATGATGTTGTAAAAAGAAGAATGAATGATGACAAGGGGGGACTGCAAGTGGGATGTAGTTCCGCCTTGTTTGTCTTTGTCACCGATTGAGAAGGTGTTCATTCATCTTCGCTACGTCAAGAAACCTCTTCCAATGAAAGAAGAGGTTTCAACTACAATTCGGCATTTTTATAAACATTAGCTATCAATTAGAAGCATCCTTCGAATCTGGTTCTTCCTTAGGAATGGCATGCTCCACTGCATCACGCTGATCTTCATCCTCAAGTGCATCTGGGAATGAGTCTTCCGTGAACAGCCCGAAGTCTGGATCAATATCTCGTTCTGTAACCAGATTATCCGCTTCTGGTTTAGGTCGAGTGTGCTCGTCCTTCATGAGTCTCAGCCTCCTTCAGTTCAGAATCTCAGTTGTGCAAATCATGGATTGCAATTAGCGCCTAGGAAGGATATCGTCCTGAGGTTTTGCATTCGCGCCAAAGCCGTTCAACAAGTCTGTGCCGTGAAGTGCATCCGGATCGGGTGCAGCAGGGTCAACAGGGCTATCTGGCTGAACAAGGTCAGCATCTGGAACAGATTCCAGCGAAGGTTCTGCTGTTCTGGATTCCAATTCTTGCTCTCCTTCAGCTGTTGCCGCTACTGGGTACACTTCAGGTTCTTCTTCCATTTCGATCCGCCTGCCCGAAACTTCATCAAATGTATCCATGTCTCCTACAGGAACCTCGGTTTCTGGCGGAATATCGCGTGACCTTTGATAACGGTCGAAGTAACGGTCGCTTTCTCCATTGCTAATTGGTTTATCTGACATGAGTAGCAACTCCCTTCAGTCCTATTTATTAAGGTGGAACGTGATCTGTGATCGTATGTGTGAAGTCATCTTACTTCGTAGTTACCCAAAGGGATGGTATTGTAATCTTACTCTCCCACCAATATTGTCCCCTCAGACTCTCCAAGTATGAATGGGTCAATTAAAATTTAGGAAATACATATTTGACCAAGAAGTACAGGAAACCGAAGAAAATTAGAACATATGCTGCATATTTAATAAATGTGGCTGCAACCATACTAGAGTCTGATTTTTGTTGAATATCTTTGTGCTCAACCTCAACCGTTTTGTGGGGCTCGTTCATTCGAATCATCTCCTCGTGGATGTTTGGTTTTACTTTGAGGAACCATTACACCAGGAAGGGCGGATTGAATCGTAAGTACCGTTTTTACAGCATTACATGATTTGGCTATGGTATGATGGAGCATGAACACATAGGAGGGATAACCCTTGGAATGGTACACACTTGGTCATATGATTACACGAATTCGCATTGGACAAAAGGCTTCTACTCCGGGATTTTCCCGTACTGTGATTCGCCGTCCAGATGGTTTGTTCTGGGTTGGCGGAATATGGGCTGGACAGGTTGTGCAGCTAAGGGATTTTTTGTTCTCAGACATTTGGACCATATATGAGGATGAGGATACGGAACAGTGGTTGGCATTTCGCGACTCGTATGAACGCAAAGAGCAAGAGATGATTGTGAACCAGTTTGAAGATCTGCGGGAATGAAGCATCGTTCTCATTCGATTTCTTAACAGTTAATTGGAAAAAAATATAAACTTAAACTAAAATGTGATTTTTCATTTAAATTTAGAAGGTGACACGTGAAACTTTGGCGAAAATAGATGGTAGAGTTAACGGGGTCAAAGAAGCGGAGAAAATAAGAACTTTGAGGTGCTGTGAATGAAAAATGTGCCCAAAGCTATCGTCGTCTTATGGATTGGTTTATTGATACTCCTGTACTGGCCGCTGGAGGTTCGTGCTGCGGTTATACAAGAGAACGACAAGCCTGTTCCGATTATGACGTGGGAAGTCAAGTGGGGGAATGCACACGATCGGGGATTTATAAGTGAAGCGAAGCATTATGATGAAGTGTGGGAACGGCAAGGGATAGATAAATTAGAGAATAATATGATGAACCCGCCCTCCGGATCACTTTGGACTCGCTTGACCATTCCTGAGATACAAGAGGATAATGATGCAATTCGGTTCGAAAATATCAAAGGTCAACATATTGTGATTTATTTGGAAGACCAGAAGGTATACGAGAACTATCATTATAATTACGATAACAATGCAGTACTATTGCCATTGACGATGGAGAACTCTAACCAGAAGCTGTATGTATGGGCAGAGAATACGGATGGTCTAATGGGGATATACGGGACGGTTGAGGTAGGGTCTTACAGTGTCCTACAGGGAGAGTTTATGCGCAACGGCTTATTGGATGTGATATTGGGAGCAACATTCCTATTCACAGCTCTTGCGATGTTAAGCTGCACCTTCTTTCTCGGGAAATTTTATACCGGATTATGGATTTCATTAATCATTGTCATAAGTTCCATTGGCACGATGATTATTACGTACTCGCCATTTCTGTACACTTTCTACCAAGTACATGGAAATTTGTATTCTGTCCTATTTGATCTATCTATGTTAACAGGCATGCCTGCTTTATGTTATTTCTTCGAACAGGTTATTGGAAGTGGGCCTTATCGGATCTTCACCAAGCTACGCAAGTTTCAACTTATGTACTCTATGGTAGCTATTCTAGCATTAATTTTATATTTTGTTTCTAGTGGTGAGTGGGATCTGTTCTATGTCCTGTTGGTTCAAAAAGGGAACGGCATTATTCTCGTCATTTTATTAACTTTATTAATGATTGGTACAGTCACTAAGGCACTTCAGCGAGATTGGGAAGGTATATTGCTCGCTGCGGGTTATGGGACATTTGCGTTGGTGAGCATTGCAGAATTGGTATTCTATTATCAACGTAATGGGATGTATCATCTGTTGTGGTGGAAGTGGGCCGTCGTTATATTCATCGTATCGCTTATTGCCATTCTCGGTAATCGATTCGCAGAGAAACATACAAAGGTCATCGAATATTCCAAGGAATTGGAGCTGTTCAATAACGAGTTGCAACGGTCGGAGAAGATGGAGATTATTAGTGAACTTGCTGCTTCGGTGGCTCACGAGGTCCGTAATCCACTACAGGTTACGAGAGGTTTTCTGCAACTCATGACTGAACAGGAGGATAGTAAAAACAAAGGGTATGTACGGATTGCGTTGGAAGAACTTGATCGAGCATCCGGGATCATAACGGACTTCCTTACATTTGCCAAACCGGAGTTTGATCATATTATCTCTCTCAACATTGCGGATGAATTCAATCATATTGAAGGCATTCTCGTGCCGATGGCTAATCTAGAGGGGGGTAAGATCACAACAGATATTCCTCCAGATTTATGGATCAGAGGTAATTCGTCTAAATTCAAACAAGCCTTTATTAATATTATTAAAAATAGCATTGAGGCTCTACAAGGAAGCGGTCAGATCGATATTTGGGCATATGCTCAAGATGGTACCGTCAAGGTACACGTGCGGGATAATGGAGAAGGAATGGACGAAGAGGCGCTAGTTCGTCTTGGAGAGCCCTATTTTTCGAATAAAATCAAAGGCACAGGACTTGGCATGATGGTGACATTCAGGATTGTAGAAGCCATGCATGGTGAGATCACCTTTACAAGTACCAAAGGTGTAGGAACAGAAGCCGTTGTAACTTTTGCTGAGTTCGTCGAGTGACGAATCGGCAGAAGGATACAGCGGTTTTTTGCTGTGGCTGATTAGTCTGTCATGTAATCATTTATCGAATGATGCAAAATCTTGGAATAAAAAAGCAAGGATTAGGTTCACACTAGAGAAAACGAACCTCGACATAGGAAAGGCGGTACAGAAATGAAACTCAGATGGAAAACATGGTTGGCTAGTGGGATCATTGCCACATTCGTAGTAGCCTCCAATGGATATGCAGTATCTGCACACTCGTTCTCCGAACCGAACAGCACGCCAAAGGAAAATTCATCCTCCACGTCCGCTCCAAATAAACTACCTTGCATTCAAGTAGGACATGGGCTGTTTATGATTGGCGAGACGGCAGATCTACTGGGGATTGGCCTTCGGGATTTGAAGGAACAGATGGAGCTTGGCAAAACGTTGTCTCAGATCGCAAAGGAAAGAAAAGGTCTTAGCGAGGAACAATTGCTGCAGAAGTTAAAGCCTTCTCTTACGAAGCGCTTAGATCAAGCAACAGCTGATGGTTGTTTAACGAAAGAACAAGCTGCAGCTGCCAAGGCAAGTATGGATGAGAAGCTGAAGAAGGTTATCAACACGCCACTGAGAGAGTTGCGACGGGAATTTGCAGGTCATGGCAGAAAACATCCTGCTATGAATCAGAAGACGATTGCGAAGTTTATTGGCATTACTCCGGCTCAGCTTGAAGAGCAGCTGAGACAGGGAAAGTCATTAGCCCAAATTGCCGAAGCTCACGGCATTAGTGAATCACAACTGATCAACAAGATGAAAGAGGAATTAACAGGTGATCTGAAGCGATTGGTTCATCGAAAGGGAGGGGCACATGCTGCTCCCCATGAGCATGCTCCAGGACATCCGGCTGTTACTGAATCAGAATGAGAATGAGCTCAAGAAACAGGTCAGGGCATCCATATCTATACGATGGATGCCCTGACCGATTTGTAAGCAAACATTTTAAAGCAAAAGTTCCTTGGAAATGAGTCAATGAAAAAACATCAACATCAATGGTAAATTAATGAACATCAGGTTCAGCTAACGCTTGTTGCTTAGTTGATAGCGATGTACTGTAACCGGCTTTATGCCTCGGTAGTGATTCATCAGTGCTGTGTACCGGTGAATTCGAACGTTTCCTCCTTTGCAGCCCAACGGTAAACCGGGAGCCAGGCAACTTCGATAGTCCCCAGCTTATCGCAAGTGAGATCGATACAGTTACCAAGAAGGAAAGTAGTGTAACAGGTAAGTGCCAGCCTGTTAATAGCAACGGTCTAGTCACATAAGCAATGCAATAGATAATTAAGGCGTGTACCAAGTATCCGCCGAACGAATAACGGCCAATCCACGTAAATAGTTGCTGGAAGCGAGTATTTTTGCTGCGAAGTAAAACAAGGAATCCATATAACATCAGCATCTGCGCCATTATAATGATGAACGTTGTTGGCTTCAGATAGGTGGAAATATTCAGATTCACAATATCCCCAGAGCCCTTAAGCACATCGTAACCTAGCCAGATATACATACCGATGAAGAGGCATATCAACCAAGGTAACGCCCGAACCATCCAATGCCTCCAATGTTCTATGCCCCAAGCACATACAGCTCCAAGTAAGAAATAGAACCAATACATTGCCCAGGAGTAGGAGCGGTACTCCAGCAATGTTGACCAAGGTGGAGAGAGAGCTGCTGTCCAGCCAGCCATGTCATAATAAGACCACTTCATCAGCATTGTATATAATGCTGCCGCAATGAGAACAAGTGCGATAACCGACTGTGTTCCCGTCAATTTGGTCATCTTCCCTAGTTTCCTCTGTACGAACTGCGCTGCTCGAAGGAATAACGGGAACAGTACGTAGAACTGGAATACCATAAGGACAAACCAGAGGTGATACCCCGTCTGAGGAAGGAACAACTCACGGATCAAGCTTCGAACATCAAACGTACCTGATTGCCAGAACTCAGGTGTGAAAATGCGTACCGCCAGCCAGTAGATTAGAGTCCACAGCACAAAAGGCACATAAATGTCCCCAAACCGTTTACGGATAAAACGAGGGTAGTCAGGCTTCTTATGACTATGATGATAAAATAACAGCACGCCGGCTAGAAATACAAATGTAGGTGTACCGAAACGAGTCAGGTGGTAAATCATCGTTAACATAATGGAATCCGGCTGTGCAATATCTGCGCGATAGATATATTCTGCTATACTGTGTTGCATAACGATGGCAAGAAACGCCATACCTCGTAGCTGTGTCCATTCTTCAATACGCGGTTTGCTCACATGTCACCGCCTCCTTGCAAATAAACATTCACCTCTAAGGGTACCGTTCTAACATTAAGAGGGCATTAAATGGCGAGAATTGGATAAAAAAAAGGTGGCGAATCGCCACCTTAACGGAATGTGTATGTGTATGCTAATTTAGATCTTTGTTTTGATCTGGATTCGCTGCGTCATCCTCTGGAGTTTCTGCATCTTGTGCGAATAAATCTTGAATATAGGCTTGGAGCCTAGCTTCGTTCACACCAAGAACCTGAGCGGAGCCTACAAGCTCATTCGTCAGTAACTTATTTGGTGGAATCTGTTGCTTGTCAATCTCATTCGCATTAATGTCGAAGCCGAGTGCTGCCAGTTTGAGCATCTGGGTTGGACTGAGATCTGTCTCGATATAAGGAGCAACGGCTTCCAGAATGTCTGGAATCTTGAAGAGCGATGTGGTGCTCTGCATCTTCTTAGCAAGCTCTGTTATGAAGATTCGCTGACGCTCCGTTCGAGTGAAGTCGGAGGTGGCGTCATGTCTGAAACGGACATATTGGAGAGCTGTTTTTCCATCCATATGCTGTAGCCCTTTTTTCAAATCGATATCATACATATGCTTGTCTGCTTTGCTGGTGTAGTACATGTCTTTCTCCACGTCGATATCTAGACCGCCGACCGCGTCTACAAGGGCTATGAAGCCAGTGAAATCAGTGTAAACGTAATGCTGAATCGGAATACCAAGCAAGTTGCTGACAGTTTCCTTCGTCAGTTGGGCACCGCCATATGAGAAGGCTGCATTCAATCTGCTTTTGCCGTGTCCGGGAATGCTCACGTACGTGTCCCGCAGTACAGAGAAGAGATGAGCCTTTTTCGTGACAGGATCGATCGAAGCGATCATAACCGAGTCGGAACGCCCCGCGTCATCTCCTCTGGAGTCTCCTCCAAGCAACAAAATGTTAACGCGCTCTTTGCCGTCCCATTTGGGAATCGTGGCAGTTGGTGTTTCATTCGTTTCTGTCTCGGATGAGGGTTCGGATGAAGAGCCGGCTGCTGTCGAGATACTATTGGCAAAATGAACGATTGAATATCCGTAGTATACAATGACGCCTGTAACAATGAGCGCCAAGGTCAGGGCTGTCCCCCATAACCATTTTTTGTGCATAATCTTCACCTTTCTTAGACATTTGTATCAGCATTTTGCATCCTTTAAAGCGAATGGCTTCAAAATGCAGGATATAGATTATCAGGATCATCCTGATCTAGGCCCTGCTGATTCGGAAGTCACTCTTGGGATTGAATCAAACTGCTCTCGTATATGTAACCCAAATCATTTTAACAAAAAGTAAGGCAAATGTCCTGTTTGATTTCGAAAGTTCGGTTGATTCGTGGTTTGTTTGACAAATAGTTAGTGTATATTTAATATGTAAAAAATAATCTAGGTTTGTGTGATGGGGGTATTAAGCTTCGAATATGAATCAATCTATTTTTAACTGGATTAATCAGTTCGCGGATCGAATTCCGCTGCTTGACTGGTTTATGATTACCTCGGCTGAGTATGCCGTATGGGTCATGATTGCTCTGCTTGTCCTGGTATGGTTTGTTGGAGATGCTCAGAAGCAGCGAATCGTGTTCTATGCGTGCGTGTCTTCTATAGTGGCACTTGTGTTAGCAAAATGGGGCATTTCACCTGTCGTAGGCCATCCTAGGCCGTTTATGGAAGGTGTTGTGAACCAGCTGGTTCCACATGTGCCTGATCCGTCTTTTCCAAGTAAGCATGCATCCTTTGTCTTTGCGCTTGCTGCAGCATCGTTTTTCATTGCACGGCGCTTCGGATATTGGATGTTATTACTCGCTGTGCTAACAGGTGTATCACGCGTCTATGTGGGGGTTCATTACCCAGGAGATATTGTAGGTGGATTCATTCTGGGAAGTTTGGTCAGCGTCATTTTGATTGTTACACGTCAATACACGAAGTCCGTTCCTGACTTTTTCATTCAGATTCATCAAAGAATTTTTCGCTAATTCATCAGTTTGAGAAATTTGCCTCACTTATAGTAAAAGCCAATATAGAAAAAGGGAAAATAAAAAGAGCCTCATTTTTATGGTGTTGCCAGGAAAATGAGGCTTTTTGTGCTGTGAATTTCCGAACATATTCTGAGCTTTTACTAAAGTGATTGTAAATTTTCATTGTTAAATGAAATTTATGAAAGATGGATGGGATATATCTACAATTTACGACGGAGTTTGTCGATATAGTATTGATATGTACGATGCTAAGGAGTGGGAACTATGAAGAACACGTGGGGAAACGTGGCGGGGAAATTTAGGTTAACGATTCGCATGAAGTTATTACTTGGTTTTGCAATCGTGGTCGCATTGCTTGCCTTTGTAAGCATCTATTCGGCAACACAGATTAAGGACATGTCGAATAAGGCTAATGCAATTGATCAGACATGGATGCCTAGTGTTACGCTGTTGGGACAAATGAATGGTGATGTATCCGATGTAGAGCGTCTTGCTTTGGCGGTTATCGTGGAAACGAGCCAAGAGGAGATTACCAAGCTCAATGAATCTTTGCAGTTTCTCTTAACCAAGATTGAGGATGAGCGTAAACAGCTCGTTGGACTGATTGCCAGCAATGAAGAAGCCATGAAGCTATACAATGAGAGCTTTAGTCCAAACTACGATGCCTATGTGGAAAAGATGCCTGCATTCATTGAGTTCGGCAAAAGTAACAATTATGGTGAGGCGAGTAGACTTCATAGTGAATCCTATCCTCTATGGTATACAGCGAATGATACGATTGCTAAATTGATTGAACTTGGCAACAATGGATCAGATGAGGCTACGAATTCATCGGTTGAATCAGCCGAAAGAGCTTTTGTCATTATTATTGCACTGAGTATCACAGCGATTGTGCTCGCATTAATTATTGCAATCTTTATCTCCATTATCATCTCCAGACCAATTCAAAAAATGAATGAAGCAGCAATGCTTATTGCAAATGGAGACCTGACAGGAGAGACAATTCTCCTTAAGAACAAGGATGAGCTGGGAACCCTTGCAGAATCCTTCAACGTTATGACAGGTAATTTGCGTAATATGATCCAATCTGTATCTATGACTTCGCAACAAGTTGCAGCTTCATCGGAAGAATTGCTGGCTAGTGCGGAGCAAAATACAAGTGCATCCAAGCAAATCTCAGAAACGGTTGAAGAGCTGGCGGTAGGTACATCCGATCAAGTAAATATCGTTAAGCGTTCATCCCAAGCGATGAGTGAGATGGCTCTAGGCTCAGAACAAATTGCAGAGCTTGCTCAAAGTGTATCGGTATCAGCGGTAGATGCAGCTAATCAGTCTTCCGAAGGAAATATGATCATCAAACAGGCTGTAGAACAAATGGGATCTGTACGTAATTCCATTGCTTCCTTATCGTCATTAGTTACGGGATTGGGAGAACGTTCTACAGAGATCGGTAATATCACAGAGGTTATCAACAACATTGCTCGTCAAACGAACCTGCTTGCATTGAATGCTGCGATTGAAGCAGCTCGTGCAGGTGAGCATGGTAAAGGTTTCGCTGTCGTTGCTGGTGAAGTGCGTAAGCTGGCAGAGGAATCCTCGATCTCTGCACAGCGAATTACGGATCTGGTGCAATTGATTCAAAATGATACAGGCCATGCGGTACAAGCTGTGAAAGTGAACAGCAGCGAAACCGAAGCTGGAATCGAGATGGTAACTGCAGCAGGCCAAGCCTTCGAACAGATCTCAGATGCCGTGAACAAGGTAGCGGGTGAAATTCAAGAAGTATCAGCAGGCTCGGAAGAGATGTCAGCGAGTACGAATGAAGTTGTGGGATATGTAGATCAGATCTCCAATATTGCTGAGGAAGCTGCCGGGGGAGCGCATAACGTATCTGCTGCAACGGAGGAACAGTTAGCTTCCATGGAAGAGATTGCATCATCAGCGAGTTCATTGTCCCAAATGGCAGAGGAACTGCAAGAACAGATCAATAAATTCAAGGTATAGTCTATACCAACATCTCGCTGCTTATTGGAAGGAGCAGTGCAATGATGTAGCGGGCTTACTGGAATGCTAGTATGTATAGAAGTCGTTGTCTGGCGGGATGTATTCCGTTAGGTGACGGCTTCTTTGGTATTGGAACATATCAAAGCTGAATATGTCACAACAATGTTATTTCAGAAGTCACCAATGCTTATATTGCAAGTTAGACAAAAGACTATAATGGAAATTAATGGTGGAATTAACAGGGAGTCACACCATAGAGAGGAGCGGGTTGGAATCGTTTTATACAAGGTAATATGTAACAGAATTGATGAAGAGGAGATGAATGATTGGACATGAAACGAAGCTGGTGGAGGCGAATCGCAATCATTGCGTTGTCGGCAGGACTACTGGCAGGGAGTTTA
The DNA here is from genome assembly GCF_001426865.1 of Paenibacillus sp. Root52. Lineage (GTDB taxonomy): Bacteria > Bacillota > Bacilli > Paenibacillales > Paenibacillaceae > Paenibacillus. The sequence goes on from NZ_LMFO01000005.1 coordinate 44,181, forward strand.
CCGGTGGGTACAGGATGGATAGGTAAGGCGGATGCGGCCGCTGGCACTCACAATTATGCAGAAGCTCTGCAGAAAGCGATCTATTTCTATGAAACTCAACGATCAGGTAAACTACCGACGGATAACCGAGTGGAATGGCGGGGAGATTCAGGGCTACGTGACGGAGCCGATGTTGGCGTTGATCTTACAGGTGGATGGCACGACGCTGGCGATCATGTGAAATTCGGTTTGCCGATGGCTTATTCAGCTACGATGCTGGCTTGGTCTGTAGTCGAATATAGCGACGGTTACGAGAATGCGGGACAGCTGGAAGAGATTAAGGAGAATATTAAGTGGGCGACAGACTACTTTATGAAAGCGCATACGAAACCGAACGAACTATGGGGACAAGTTGGATCAGGACACGTGGATCATGCTTGGTGGGGGCCTGCAGAAGTGATGCAGATGAACCGTCCATCGTTCAAGATCGATGCTTCTTGCCCAGGTAGTGATCTTGCGGGAGAGACGGCAGCAGCGCTCGCAGCAGCTTCCATTGTATTTGCAGACGATGAACCGGAGTATTCGGCGAAGTTGCTCCGACATGCTAAGGAGCTATACAGCTTCGCAGATACGTATCGTGGTAAATACTCGGATTGTATTACGGATGCGCAGTCCTTCTATAATTCATGGTCGGGGTATTACGATGAGCTGGCTTGGGGCGGAGCATGGCTTTATTTAGCTACTAATGATAGCGCTTACTTGTCCAAAGCAATTGCTGCTACCGATCAATGGTCGTCGGGTGGTCCTTCCAATTGGCCTTACACCTGGACACAGGGTTGGGATAACAAAAACTATGGAGCACAGATTCTGCTAGCCCGCATTACTTCCAGCCTGAATATGCCAGAGGCGACAAGGTTTATTCAGTCAACGGAGCGTAATCTGGATTATTGGTCGGTCGGTACCAATGGGCACAGAGTGACGTATACGCCAGGAGGCCTTGCTTGGTTGGATCAGTGGGGCTCGCTCCGCTATGTATCGAGTGCGTCATTTATTGCATTTGTATATTCAGATTGGGTCAGTGATCCTGTGAAAAAAGCAAGATATCAGGACTTCGCAGTTTCGCAAATGAACTACATCTTAGGGGATAACCCACGCCAGGGCAGTTATGTGGTTGGTTATGGGCAGAATGCTCCGGAGCATCCACATCATCGTACAGCTCACGGTTCATGGGTCAATAGTGAAAGTACCCCATCGAGTCACCGTCATATTTTGTATGGCGCCTTGGTCGGAGGGCCGAATGCATCAGATCAATACACGGATGATATTGGGGACTATGTTAGCAACGAGGTTGCAACCGACTATAATGCGGGATTCACGGGAGCGCTCGCGAAGATGAATCTATTGTTTGGTCAAGGGCATCAGCCTCTTGCCAACTTTCCTGCCCCTGAAGTAAAGGGAGATGAATTTTTCGTCGAAGCAGCCATTAAGGCTTCCGGTTCAAACTACACGGAGATTAGAGCAATGCTGAACAATCGCTCAGCCTGGCCTGCACGGATGGGGGATCAACTCTCATTTAAATACTTCCTTGATCTAAGTGAGGTCTATGCGGCAGGACGTACAGTCTCGGATGTCAATGTCACTGCATCTTATGCGGAAGGTGCAACGATCTCGCAACCTGTAGTCGTGGATGCAAGCCAACATATTTATGCAATTACCGCCGACTTCAGTGGAACCAAAATCTATCCTGGTGGAGAGGGGCACTATCGCAAAGAAATACAGTTTCGCATTACCGGCCCTCAAGGGGCTTGGAATCCGAATAACGACCACTCATTTCAGAATCTAGGTACTGGTAATGTGGCGAAAAGTACCAATCTACCCGTCTATGATGCTGGGGTACGCGTATATGGTCAGGAGCCAGGGATCGCTCCTGTAACGGTTCCAATCGCACCTGCTAACGTGCAGGCCGCAGCAGGAAGCACGCAAGTAGCGCTCAACTGGACGGCAGTACCAGGCGCCACATCCTACTCGGTGAAGCGTTCTGAGACAGCAGGTGGAACGTACACCCCTGTAGCCACTGGAATCAACGGGCTAACACATACAGATACCGGCTTAACGAACGGAACAACCTATTACTATGTCGTTACTGCGGTGAACTCTGCAGGAGAGTCAGGGAATTCTGTTCAAGTTTCGGCAACACCTCAGGCTACTACAGTCGTACCTGGTACGTTGACGTTAACTGGAACAGCGGGTAACGCTCAAACGATCTTATCTTGGACATCATCAACAGGAGCTGCAAGTTACAAGGTACAGCGTGCGCTTGCAGGAGGAGCCTACACGGATGTAGCAACAGGTTTAACTACACTTACCTATACCGATGAAGCGACAGTGAATGGGACGACATACAGCTACCGCATTATGGCTGTTAACGCAGCGGGGCAGACGTTGTCCAATGTTGTGACGCTGACACCAAGTGCGCCGCCAGCAACGACGGGCACATTGGAAGTTCAGTATCGAACCACAGGATCTGGCGTGTCCAGTAATGCAGTGACGCCACAATTCAATGTGAAGAACACGGGAACTCAGGCGGTTGATCTGAGTACAGTGGAGCTACGTTACTATTTTACGAAGGATGGTTCAGTCGATCTGAGCTTCTGGTGTGACTATGCACAGGTGGGCGCTGCCAATATTGAAGGCCGGTTCGTAACGGTGAATCCGGCGAAGGGTACGGCAGATACCTATCTGGAGATTAGTTTTAAATCCGGTGCAGGCAGTCTAGCTCCTGGGGCGGAGACAGGTGTCATTCAGGCACGCTTCTCTAAGACAAACTGGAGCAATTTTGATCAGAGCAATGACTATTCTTATGATGCAACGAAGACGGCTTTTACTGCCTGGAGTCAAGTGACTGGATATCAGGGCAGCACACAAGTGTGGGGAATTGAACCATAATGGCCCGTGGAGGCACCGAATATTCCAAACGTAGTGGATCTTAATAATTCTACTCATTTAGGAGGTAAGTACATGCTGAAATCAGCGACGAAGAAAAGTTTGACGGCCATGCTGGCAGGTACAATGATGTTGACCGGATATACCGGATTATGGGCGGGGCCAGGTCAGGCACATGCTGCGGATTCAGCGATTGAGCTTCAGGCAGAGAGTATAAATGAACAGCGGTTTCTGCAATTGTATGATCAATTGAAAGATCCAGCTAATGGATATTTTTCACCAGAGGGGATTCCCTATCATTCGATTGAAACGTTGCTGAGCGAAGCACCTGACTACGGACATATGACAACTTCGGAGGCCTACAGCTACTGGTTATGGCTAGAGACCATGTATGGTCACTACACAGGTGATTGGTCGAAACTCGAAGCAGCTTGGGACAACATGGAGAAATACATTATTCCAGTCAATGAAGGCGATGGCAAGGAAGAGCAGCCTACGATGAGTTATTATAATCCGAATAGCCCAGCAACGTACGCTGCGGAAAAACCGTTCCCGGATCAGTACCCTTCAGCGATTAATGGACAATATGCGGCAGGCAAAGATCCACTCGATGCCGAACTTAAGGCTTCGTATGGCAATAACCAGACCTATCTGATGCACTGGCTGCTTGATGTAGATAACTGGTACGGATATGGGAATTTGCTGAATCCATCACACACGGCTGCTTATGTGAATACGTTCCAGCGTGGTGAACAAGAGTCCGTATGGGAAGCGATCCCCCATCCATCGCAAGATAATAAAACGTTCGGCAAAGCCAATGAAGGCTTCATGAGTCTGTTCACGAAAGAAAATCAGGCACCTGCAGCCCAGTGGCGCTATACCAACGCAACAGATGCTGATGCGCGTGCGGTACAAGTGCTGTACTGGGCCAAGGAAATGGGTTATACCAATACGAAGTATCTGGATAAAGCGAAGAAGATGGGGGACTATCTGCGGTATGGTATGCATGATAAGTACTTCCAGAAGATCGGTAGTGCGAAGAACGGGACACCGACTCCGGGTACAGGTAAGGATTCCAACATGTATTTGATGGCATGGTACACCTCATGGGGCGGTGGCTTAGGGCAAGGGGGAGAGTGGGCATGGCGCATTGGAGCGAGTCATACGCACCAGGCTTATCAAAATCCGGTTGCGGCCTATGCGCTGTCCGATCCAGCTGGTGGTTTGATTCCAAAATCGACGACAGCGAAGGACGACTGGAATGCATCCTTGAAGCGTCAATTGGAGTTCTACACGTGGCTGCAATCGCATGAAGGTGCGATTGGCGGAGGGGCAACTAACAGTCTGGATGGCTCCTACAAAGCTTATCCGGCAGGAGTAAGTACTTTTTACGATATGGCATATCAGGAAGCACCAGTATATCGTGACCCAGATTCCAACACATGGTTTGGATTCCAGGCTTGGTCGCTCGAACGCGTGGCAGAGATGTACTATATTCTTGCTGAGAGTGGCGATTTGAGCTCCGAGAACTTCCAAATGGCCAAAAAAGTCATTACCAAATGGATTGATTGGACGAAGGACTATGTATTTGTAGATGAACGCCCGGTAACGGATGCTCAAGGTTATTACCTGAATGCAACCGGTCAGCGTGTACTTGGTGGAACCAATGTGCAAGTAGCGACAACGCCTGCGCCAGGGGAATTCTGGATTCCAGGCGGTCAGGAATGGCAGGGTCAACCTGATCAATGGAATGGATTCAGCTCCTTTACAGAGAATCCGAATTTCCATGTCGTCACGAAAGATCCAGCACAGGATACAGGTGTATTGGGCAGTTATATTAAAGCTCTTACCTTCTTCGCAGCAGGTACTCAGGCAGAGGAAGGTGTGTTAAGTGCTGATGGGCAAGAAGCCAAGGATCTGGCTGAGAAGCTTCTGGACACAGCATGGGACTATAATGACGGCGTGGGAATTGTAACGGAAGAAGTGCGTAAGGACTATTTCCGCTTCTTTGCAAAAGAAATCTACATTCCTGCAAACTGGGCGGGAACGTTTGGTCAAGGGAACGCCATTCCAGGAACGGCTGGTATTCCTTCTGATCCAGCGAAAGGCGGAAACGGTGTATACATCGGGTACTCCGATCTTCGTCCGGCCATCAAGCAAGATCCAGCATGGGCTTACTTGGATAACTTGTACAAAACGTCGTACAATCCAACAACGAAAACATGGGAAAAAGGAGCCCCAACCTTTACGTATCACCGTTTCTGGTCACAGGTTGACATGGCTACCGCATACGGCGAATATGATCGTCTGCTTGGAGATGAAGAAACTCCAGTAGTTGAAGTGCCCGCAGCACCTGCTGGTGTAACAGCCACAGGGGCTAGTGAACAAGTCGTACTGAAATGGAACACAGCTCCAGGTGCAGCTTCATACACAGTGAAGCGTGCTGAAGTAGACGGTGGGCCATACACTTCGGTCTCAACAGGAGTCACAGGCACAACCTTTACAGACGCTGGCTTGACTAATGGCACGACCTATTATTACACCGTCACAGCGGTCAATGCCGTAGGTGAATCCACGCCATCTTCACAGGTATCTGCAACGCCGCAAGCGGGCGCAGTCGTACCAGATGTACTGACGCTTACAGGCACGGCAGGCAATGCCCAGACCGTATTAACATGGAGCGCATCCACAGGGGCGGACAGTTATAACGTACAGCGTTCTGTTAATGGAGCACCGTACACGGACGTGGCAACCCATGTAACCGAGTTGACATATACGGACAGCGCGGTAGTCAACGGCACTACGTACAGCTACCGGATTGCGGCTGTGAATGCCAGCGGACAGACATTGTCGAACGTGGTAGCATTGACGCCTACAGCGCCTCCTGCTACAACGGGCAGTATAGAGGTGCAATATCGTAATGGGAGTTCGGCAGCCTCCGGCAATGCCATTACGCCACAGTTTAACGTGAAGAACACAGGTACAACCGAAGTGGATCTCAGCAAGGTAAAGCTACGGTATTACTTCACGAAGGACAGCGCAGCAGATCTGAGCTTCTGGTGTGACTATGCTCAGATTGGTAGCAGTAATGTGGAGGCACGTTTTGTCGCGGTAGACCCAGCGACAGGAACGGCAGACACGTATCTGGAGATTGGATTCAAAGCTGGAGCAGGAAGCTTGGCAGCGGGTGCGGAGACAGGGGTCATCCAAGGTCGTTTCTCCAAGACCAACTGGAGCAATTTTGATCAGACGAATGATTATTCATTTGATGCAACGCAGACTGCCTTTGGCTCTTGGAACAAAGTAACTGCTTATCAAGATGGTGTGAAGGTATGGGGAATCGAGCCTTAATTGAGGCGAGCCCATCCATTATGAATGAGTAAGTGAAGCCGGGGAGCAATCCCCGGTTTTTACGTTTTTACGTTCATGGATACCCAGATCGATATTAAATTAAACATATTTATGTATAATTGTGGGTATTTATAGCTTTTATTGGTGTAGTAATGTTTTCCACTTATGGAATGTGATGAATCAGAAGTGGTTCTTAAGAACTATTAAGTGGATGGGCTAAAGTATACACGTACTTATGGAGATAAAGTGTGTGACACCAAATGGTTACAATAATTTAACCTTTGTATAAACCTTCGTATTGAAGCGATTTTTTCCGTGTATGGCATGTGTATCCCTGATTCTTATTGCTCAAATCGCATGAATCGAATACAGGACTTTGGTCTGATGATCGTTATGGAAAGCCCGTTTACAATGGGGCAAGCCCGGGAGAACCAAGCCGAGGTTAAAATTCTGTAACATCAGGGGGAACACGACATCATGAACTGGAAAAGTAAAATGATTACTGCAACACTAACAGCAACGATGCTGATGGGAAGTCTGACGACAGGAGCACTTACAGCACCGGTATCAGCGGCTGCGGTTCAAAATTCGAAATTAGAGGTTATCTGGGGCGTTAATATGCGTACTTCAGCATCTTCAAGTGCAAGTGTAGTTCGCATGGTACCGAAAGGTGAGCAAATCACTGTACTTGGGCAGTCTGGATCGAGCTGGTACAAAGTACAGGATGCTAACAAACGCACAGGTTACATATCTTCTTCTTCCAAATATACAAAAGCTGTGAGCGGAAGTGCGAACACGTCGACTTCTGGCAGCAACTCATCGAATACCAACCAAGCGGCAGTCGATAAGGTAATCGCTGCAGGCATGAAGTATTGGGGTACTCCGTATGAGTTCGGAGCAAGCCGTAATAGTACGGCTACCTTTGATTGCTCCAGCTTCATTCGCCAGGCTTTTATTGATGCACTTGGAATCAAGCTGCCAGCCGACTCTCGCCAGCAAGGCGATTATGTTAAAGGCAAGGGCGCTGTTCAGACCAATTGGAAAAATCTAAAACGCGGCGATCTGATGTATTTCATGTCTTATAAAGGGACTAAGTCGTCCTCGTATGCTGGCGTGAACAAGTCCACAGCAAGAATTACGCATACCGGTATTTATCTGGGTGACGGTAAAGTATTGCATACGTATTCCAACGCCGGTGGCGGTGTAACAATCAGTGATATCGCAGGTAAGCATTGGGAATATCGCTTCTTGTTCGGTGGAAGTGCGCTGTAGGAAAGCTTCTTTCACTCAGCTAGATGTATCTATGCATCCTTGTGGAATACCTAAACGAACTTTTTGATCTAAGTGTACGTCGGTACATTTGGTTAAGTGAGTGGCTAAAAAGGTCTATTCCAATGCTGGGCTGCCTCAGACATCCATCGTAATCAAAAGCTTACTTTTTGAATAACATCTTTCTACAAGTGAGACTAACAAATAACCTGTCATCTACGCTACAAAGGGTAGATGGTAGGTTATTTGTTGTGATTTATATCCTAATTCAGTCCTGATAGTATAGGCGGAACAGGATATCTTGGTTATAGTTTCCGAACCCTTCGCCATATAAGGTCATACCCCCGACATGCTGCGCATCTTCTTCAACGGATAAACGCAATGTCCACTGATTACGCTCCACCGGAATGTCCGAGAGCTTCACATCAGACAAACGCTGTCCATCGATAAATGTCCCCTCATTCGTAATCCGCAGCACTTTTAACATGCCGTATTGATTGACACTCTCGCTCCACCATTCCGGGGTGAACACACCGCGTCCGTTGCCGGAATCACCGGGACTTGTCCATTCTCCGAGCCTGATCCCATTCAGCGTAAACGTAATATCAGAAGGCCAGTTTGGATTAACAGACGGCGCTTCTGAACCGATCTCCAGAGACAGCTCAATCGCATTAATCTGTTGCCCGGACAGAATGTAATTTGGAATTTTATATTCCACAAATCCTCGCCCCATCCAGAGAATTAAAGCATGCATCCGCTCTGGATCCAAAAAGTAACGTGGGTCATCATACTGACCGATCACATGAGTAGAGGTAGCTAATCCACAGGTTGGATATACGTCAAAATGAGTGTAGTGTCCCACCGGAATCGCAACCTCATGAACTTTATTGGATGATCCGGTGTCCTGAGGCATCGAGATTCCAATCCAGTCCACCGCTAAACTGTTCATTTTGTGGGTACCGCCGTCTTTGCGGACCATCTTCGATTGAATAATGCCTACGTCCTGAAGCTTCCGAACGTGCATAGTTACAATGGCACTGCTTAGACCAAGCGAAGCAGCGATATCTTTGACGTTCATGGGGGTATCCGCGACGAGACGGATAATTTGCAGACGAACTTCACTGGCAAGCGCCTCATAGAGGGGCAGCCATTCTGTATCGGTATTTGCTTTGATCACATGTGTTCCTCCAAGCCATAAATTATAGAATTAAGTTAAACATAAATCCAAGTGAAAGAGTAACATTTTTCGAAATTCGGGTTGAAATTATTGTTATAATCGATTTTAATATAAATATAAACGTTTATCCATACATTTTGAATTAATTTTAATATTAATCTTAAGGAGTGTTAACCTCAATGGAAAAAGCGAAAATGACAGTAGACAAAGATTTTAAAATTGGTGAAGTTGATAAGCGCTTGTACGGATCTTTTATTGAACACTTGGGACGCGCTGTATATGGTGGGATTTACGAGCCGGGACATCCTTCAGCGAATGAGCAAGGTTTCCGTGCAGATGTGCTGGAGATGGTGAAAGAGCTGCAGGTGCCGATTGTACGTTATCCAGGGGGTAATTTTGTATCCGGTTACAATTGGGAAGATTCCGTTGGGCCAGTGTCTGAGCGCAAGCGTAGATTGGAATTGGCATGGAGAACGATCGAGACGAATGAATTTGGCTTCAACGAATTCGTAGACTGGACGAAGCAGGCGAATTCCGAAGTGATGATGGCGGTCAATCTGGGAACAAGAGGAGCAGATGCTGCCCGTAATATCGTAGAGTACAGCAACCATCCGGAAGGTTCGTATTATAGCGATCTTCGGATCAAGCATGGTTACAAAGAGCCGCATGCGATCAAAACGTGGTGTCTAGGTAACGAGATGGACGGCCCTTGGCAGATTGGTCACAAAACGGCTGAGGAATACGGACGTGCTGCTGTAGAGGCGGCCAAAGTGATGAAGTGGACGGATCCAACGATTGAGTTGGTGGCTTGCGGAAGTTCTAGCTTGAACATGCAAACGTTCCCGGATTGGGAAGCAACGGTGCTGGATCATACGTATGATCACGTCGAATACCTTTCCCTTCACCAATATTATGGCAATCAGGAGAAGGATACGCCGACATTCCTTGCACGCTCGCTTGAAATGGATCGTTTCATCGACACAGTGAAGGCAACTTGTGATTATATCAAAGCGAAGAAACGCAGTAAGAAGACGATGTATCTCTCCTTTGACGAGTGGAATGTATGGTATCACTCCCATGAAAATGATTCAAAAATGGATCCATGGCAGATTGCTCCGCCGCAACTGGAGGATATTTATAACCATGAGGATGCACTTCTCGTAGGTTGTATGCTCATCAGCATGCTCAAACATGCGGATCGAGTCAAAATGGCATGTTTGGCACAGCTCGTTAACGTTATCGCGCCAATTATGACAGATACAGGCGGTGGTTCATGGAGACAGACCATCTTCTATCCATTCATGCATGCTTCCGTATACGGACGTGGAACAGCGTTGGTGCCGTTGATTCAATCTCCGAAATATGACACAAAACAAATTACGGATGTTCCTTATCTGGAAGGGATTGCGGTTCATAACGAAGAGCGCGGAGAAGTGACCGTATTTGCAGTGAACCGTCATCTGGAAGAATCTTTGCCGCTTGAAGTGGACTTGCGCAGCTTCGGAAAGTGCAGCTTGATCGAGCATATCGTGCTTGAGAATGATGATCTCAAAGCGACCAATACAGCGGCACAGCCGAACCGTGTTGTTCCGCACAACCGCGGGGGAGCAGAGGTATCGGATACGTTGATTACAGCAAGTCTTGCCAAAGCGTCTTGGAACGTTATCCGATTAAAAGTTCAGTAAGAGCGTAGGCTCAATTGATGTAGAGTTCTCCAGTAAGACTAGAGACAAATTGATTGAGAGTTCTGTAGGAACACAGACTGAAACTGCAATGAAGAACACAGAATAAACTGATTGAAAATGAGTAAGGCCAAAGGTAACACTGATGAGAAATCAGTAAGCGCGCACAGACATAAGCTGGACTGGGCACGATCATTCTTGTGTTTAACTTAAGTTAAATGCCCGACCGAGAGGGAAGTAAAGAGGGACGTCAACGAGTTAATGTCTTCCTTGAATCCAAAAAGCTGGATGCGAGTTATTTATCGCACCCAGCTTTTTTCATGTTATATACAACAATTAGGTTAGGTCAGGCTATCGAATGCTGGGAAGATAAGGTGGGATAATCCGCAAGGTTGCATGTAGGTAACATGTAGGTATCAAGGAAACAAGGTAGTACGCAAAGAAACGGTGTCCGTTGAAAATGGGGTACACAGTCCAGTGCTAACGTTCTAACGAACCTAGGCAACGTTATTGTGCCCATTAGCACCAAAGTAGAATTTTAAACGAATCTGAGACACGCTATTCTGGCAAAAAAGGTGGATAAATTCCACGAAAAGTGTGCTTAGAGCAGGAATAACGTGCGTAGGATTCGTTAGAATTTTAGATTAGCTCACAACCGCCCAATAGCGTGTCCTGAGTTCGTTACCTCAAACCTCAAACCTCAAACCTCAAAACTCTCACCGTCAAGCGGGATGAGTACCTGACCATCCAACTGCTCGGATGCCAGATGGTTGGCGAGATCAGCGCGGGATACTACGCAATGGTTAATGGCATCCATATGCACTGCGATTACATGAGCAGCAGGTGCATGTTGTTTCACAGCAACAACGTCATGCTCGTCCATCGTAATGGGATCCCCCTCATTGAAGCGTGCACCCCCAGCATTCACAACAATAACGTCTGGAGTATACTGATGAATTGCCTCAGCAGGCTCCTCGCACCAGATCGTATCACCGGCAATATACGTGACGGGTTCACCGTCTGCTTCCAGAACGAAGCCGGATACGTTGCCCATACGTTTACCAATCTCACCCGTACCATGGTGACCAGAGGTGCGAGCGAATCGTACCGAATGATGCTCATGTTTATCTTCCACAGCCGTTACGTCGGTGAACCCCGCATTGGTAAACACATGCTCATCTCCAGGCTGGCATAACAGCGGGATATCTTTGCGGAGATGCTTCGCGGCAGCTTCATCCCAATGATCTGGATGGGTGTGAGTGACAATCAACAGATCAGGGTTGAGGTAATCTGTTTCGGTTTCTGGCAGGCTCACTCTCGGGTTGCGCAACTCATTTGGGGTGTTCGGAAATCCAGGCATGGATTCAGCATCCATCAACATCGGATCAACTAGAATGTTCAGACCTCCATATTCCAGCCACAGCGTAGCATTGCGGATCAATTGAAATTTCATTATATTTGCACTCCTTCGGGTTGTTGAATAGTATTATCCTATATGTTATACAACCCGATTAACGTCGTACATAACATGATGAACGGAAATAGATCGAACTCATTTCAAGTTGAAAGGATTGTAACAGCCGGATGAATGAAACGATAGATGACACAGATCTGCGTATTTTACAGATTCTTATTCAGGACGCCAAGCGTTCTCACAAAGAAATCGGAGAAGACGTTCACCTGACTGGACAGGCCGTAGGTGCAAGAGTGCGCAAGTTGCAGGATCTGGGCGTGATAGAAGGGTATACAGTAAAATGGAACCCAGAACGTCTTGGCCTCGGGCTTCAGGCATTTGTTACCGTATTCATGAATTCGGGTGATCGGCACGCTGCTTTTCGGACGTTTATTGCTTCGCGTGAAGATATCGTTGAAGTGCATCGTATTAGCGGAGAAGGCTGTTACCTGATGCGGGTTCGCACCGGAACGACAGAACAACTGAACCAATTACTTGAGGAACTTTTACACTATGGAAACTATAAGATGAGCTTGTCCATTCGTGTGGAGAAATGAAGCTGTGGTGACTATCCTTGTTGTGAAGCAGAGCACCGCGTCCAGTCAGCTGTACGCGGTGAGCAGGTCATAACGATGACGTATATCCATCCTCCCGTGGATGCTTATTACGCAATGTTTGCTGAAGCAGGTTGATTGCTTCATCTCGTTCCTTTTTGCTAAGCAAATGATCCGTTGCAATGTGGTGCCGTGTGCCGTCATTTAGGAATAGGACAATCATTGGTGAAGACGACAAGATCCACTTGCTAAAGTGATACGAGGACAATTCAATTTTGCGAATTTGTTCCCAACGGATATTACGTTTACCGCACAGGATGGCTTCATCATTCCAAGACAGTAACACAGGCGGCTGCTTGACGAATCGAGCTCCAAACATCAGGCATAACGGGCCGATGAACCATATGCCCAGAACGGCTGCGATCGAGTAATATAATGTTTCCAGTTTGCCAGATAGCCCATCATATATAAACCATAACAGTAGAATGCACAGGATTATAAACAGCAGACACAGTGTTCCCTTCCAGAGAGCTGTGAATCGTCGGTATCGAATGTGCTGTATATTCGAAGTTAGTACTGTTGATTCTGATTCCATGTTCAATTCATCCTCCTTTATGACCATCATATAACGAAATATGCCGCTCTGCGAGGCAGGCGGCATATTTCATATTCGTTTATCCCGAGGCGGCGTTATTCTCTCCAGCTTCTCGAGCATGTTTATACAAGTCAGCATATACGCCTTTGGCGGCGATAAGTTCTTGATGTGATCCTTCCTCGACAATCTCGCCATTCTCCATGACGAGAATCCGGTCAGCATGCATGACAGTGGAGAGTCGGTGTGCAATGACAATCGTTGTTCGTCCTTGAGATACAGTTTCCAGGGCTTGCTGTACCAGTTGCTCGGTATGGGAGTCTAGATTAGCCGTTGCTTCATCCAAGATGAGCACGCGAGGCTCGAATACCACAATCCTTGCAAACGATATGAGCTGTCGCTGTCCAGCTGACAATCCGCTGCCTCGTTCAGATAGACGTGTATCGTATCCATCAGGCAAACGCTCAATCATCGCTGCTGCTCCGACAAAACGGCAGGCTTCAATTGCTTTTTCCCGCGAAATATCCTCGCGGAACATTCGTACATTATCGATAATCGTTCCCGAGAATAGAAAGGGCTCCTGCTGAATTAAGCCAACGATTCGATGAAGATTGGCTTGGGGGATTCGCCGGATATCTGTACCATCGATTTCAATACGACCTGCCTGAACATCATAGAAGCGATTCAGTAGAGAGATCAGTGTGCTTTTGCCTGCTCCCGTTGTCCCTACAATGCCGACCATTTCTCCAGGATACAGATGCAGATTCAGATGCGCTATCAGTGGACGATCTGGTTGGTATCCGAACGATACATCGTTAAAATCAACTTGACCCATCACATGCTGTGGCTCAAGTGTATGTGCATCTTGGGGCATGGGATCCGCGACTTCAGGACGGGTGCTTAGAATTTTCCAGATGCGATCCATGGATACCGTAGTAGATTGGAACGTGTTCCATTGCATCGTAATCTGGTTGATCGGCTGAAAGAACTGGCGGATGTAGCTGATAAAGGCGTAGAGTACACCTACCTGTAATGACTCGCCAAGGACTGCCCGACCTCCTAACCAAACCATCATGACCAGTGCGGCATTGCCCAGAATATCAAATGTACGGTTGAAAATGACATTGGAACGAGCCTGAGTAATGTTGGCTTGCAGGTGATCCTGATTTTTTTCCGAGAACCGTTTCTTCTGTTCTTCCTCCTGATGAAAAGCTTGAATGAGGAACATGCCGGACAAGTTCTCAGCGGTAAACGCAATCAGACGAGAGAGACGTGTGCGTGCGTTCTGATAAGCTTTTCGTAGTCTGCTTCGAAATAATACGGCAACTATAGCGATAATCGGTAACACAATGAGTGAATACCCTGCTAGTACCGGGTCTAGTTGAAACATGAAAAAGATAATGAGAACGAGCATCATGCCATCCCGAATCAGACTGAGCAGCACTTGCGTGAAGAAACTGCTGATCGTTTCCGTATCGCTGGAGACATTCGTAACCAGGCTGCCAATATGAAACCGATCAAAAAATGACATCGACATTTTGGAAATATGCCGGAATAGGTCTTTGCGAATACGAGAGACGATATTCTGGCCAACATGTTGCAATAGATTATTTTGTACATAAGTAAAAACAAAGCTGATGACAGCTAAGCCTAAATAAATGGCTGCGAGTTGAACCAGAAAGGCAACACTTGTTTGACCTATCGCAAGATGGTCATCGATCGCAATTTTGACTAAATAAGGCTGAAGTAAGTCAGCAGAAATGCCGAGTAGTGAGCACAAAAAGATTCCCAAAAAGGTAAGTCTATGCGGTTTGGCATATGCCATCATGGCTTTGAAGGAAGTGCGCTTACTCTGATCTGGTTCCGTTGTTGTTGTGGTTGTTGTAGTTGTTATATCTGCATCAGGTTTATGGTCACTCAAGATGTAATCCCTCCTCCTGCAAACGATACGTTGCGGCATATAACCCATTCGCTGCCATCAACTGGGAGTGGGTGCCTTGTTCTGCGATACGCCCCTGGTCAAGCACAATGATATCATCTGCATGACGGACCGCGCTGATCCGATGTGAAATAATCAAAGTTGTTTTGCCTTTACCGATCTCACGTAGACTTCGCAAAATGCCACTTTCAGTAACGGCATCCACAGCACTCATGCTGTCGTCCAAAATGAGCAACTCGGCTTTCTTAATTAATCCCCGAGCCAAGCTGGTACGTTGGCGCTGTCCACCAGATAGGGTAAGTCCGCGCTCGCCGAGTAAAGTATCAAAGCGGTCTGGGAAACGTGTGATATTATCGTAGATCATCGCTTGCTTCGCGCTGTGTTCAACGGTACCGAGCGACGCATTACGGTCGCTGAAGGCAATATTGTCTCGAATGGTGGTGCTGAATAAGAATCCATCTTGCGGAACATAGGCAATGCGGGATCTCAGGCTCTCCAGTGATAAAGCACGAATATCTGTACCATTCATGCGAATCGTGCCCTCTGGTGGTTCGTATGTACGAAGTAACAACTTGACCAAGGTGCTCTTGCCTGAACCAGTTCTGCCTACGATGCCAACCGTACGACCTGTACGAATATTCAGTCGAATATTACGGAGCGAAGGAGAAGAACTTCCTGGGTACGTAAAAGTCAGATGGTCAATAGAGATATCGCTTACCTTATCAAGCGGCTGAGCCCCTGAACGTTCCCGTACATCTGGTACTTCTAGGAGCAGATCATTGACTCTCTCCAGTGAAGCTCCAGAGCGTTGCACGGTATTAATAACATTACCGATCTGCTGCAGCGGCCCCATAATAATACGTAAATATAATGTCAGCGCTACAAAACTACCGAGCGTGATGGAATTCTGCATCGTTAGTATGCCGCCAACGAGCAGTGATACAACGAGTGAAATGGCACCGAGTAGCGGAAGTAGAGCCTGGAATAGAGACGACAGGCGTACTAAGCGCAATTGTTTTGCTTTGATTGCATCAACGGTTGTGCCAAATCGCTCCTGAGCAACGTCTTCAATCGCAAATGTTTTGGTAACCCGGATGCCACCCAGCTGTTCTTCGGCAGCTTCGGTCATATTCGCCAGAGCCTCTTGCACGTCGCGGGAGCGCTTTCGAATGCGCGGACCAAAAAATACGACCAGAAATGGGATGGCTAATAACGGAATTACACTGATCAGAATTAAGCTCAAAGGAATTCCACTGAGCAGCATCATGACAATGCAGGACAACAACAGGAATGTTGCATTTGTCATCAATGTCACACCGTTGGAGATGGCTTCACGTACTGATGTGACGTCGTTCATTACATAGCTGAGCAGCTTGCCATTACCTTGTTTCGAAAAATAGTGCTCGCTCAGTTCGGAAAATTTGCTGAATATTCGCTCACGTGTCATGAATTCAAACCGACGGCCAAGCTTCATAATCATGAATTGTCCTGTACCAAACAGTAAATTATAAGCGATGGCAATAGCCAGTAAGGAGAGGCTGTACTGAACGACGGTGTCCATCTGAATTTTATGTTGCATTAACTGATCCGTGAAGCTGCCCAGAATTCGGGGCAAAGATGCCTGACCTACATTGGAGGCAATGATTAGAAGGATCGCGACCAGATATACAGGCCAGTTGGCAACCACATAGCCTCGTAATAATCCTGTCTTGGACATAAGATAGGTTCTCCTTTGTTCAAATAAGAAGTGTCTTCGGAAGCGAAGTCAGCAAAAGGGCCGACACCTGAGATTAGCGCGCCGTGCCCTCTTACTGTATGCAATCTAGTTTGTAATTTATCCGTCATTCAATGAATTTCTCTATACTTATTTTTGCTCTATTCCGTACGGATGTCAACAAAGCAAGTAAGCATGGACGCAGGAAAATGGGGCGAAATAGAACGGATATAAAACGAATATGGAAAGGATCAAGGAACGTTGTGTGTCTCTCATTATTCATCCTAAAGTCGATTTGGTGAAACATTTTTGAACAGTATCCCGTCTGTAGGATTGAACAGGTAAAAAATAGGCTTTACTAATCATAGGAGGTGCCAAGGCATGAAACATAAAAAAGGATTGGCGGCAACGCTTGCACTATGCGTGTCATTAACGGCAGGAGGTGCTTCGGTACTCGCTTTTTCAGATGTGAAGGATGAAGGACAAAAAACAGTGGTAGATACGTTGAAATCCAAAGGCATTGTGAACGGTGTGACCTCAGATCTATTCCGTCCAGATCAGGCGTTGTCAGAGCCACAAGGTGTGCAGTTAATTGTGAAGGCATTTGGTTTGAAAAATGAATATGCTGCTGCTTCCGCAGCTCAAAATAAAATTAGTCCAGACACATGGTATGCTGATGCTGTACAGGCTGCAACGCAGAATGGTCTGTCCATTCCGGTGGAGTTGAATCCGCAAGGGGAGATGACGCGTGAACAATTTGTCATTTTACTCCACGAAGGTATTAACACAACGGGCAACTATCCAGTGATCATGAAGTATAATCTTGTGAATGACGAAGATAAAATTGGTAAGGACGCCAAATCTGCGATCCAGAATCTGCTGAATATGAACATCATTGAACTGGATAAGGACGGTAATTTCCGTCCAGATCAGTCGCTTACCCGTATGGAGGCTGCAAGCATGATCTTCAATGCACTTGAATTTGTGGATTCGCATGGGAATGGTGGTTCGTCTGAACCTGCTCCAACCGATCCGGATCAGGGTCAACAAGGAATCGTACCAAGCGTGACAACGACGAAGGTTGATGATAAAACGACGAAAGTTAAGCTGACGGCTGAAATGCCGCATCCTGGTTATGGCTTGAAGATTGATGATGTGAAGCTGGAGAAGGATGGACGTGCGATCGTGCTCTACACCATTGTTCAGCCTGATCCTGACATGATGTATCCAATGGTTATTACGAATGTAACTGCTGAAACAGACATTCCAACAGGCTACACAGCAGAAGTACAGCCATCAGGTAAGTAAAATTAGAATGTTGCTATTCTGTAGTTCAACTTATAGAGATAGGAACATAAAAAAATAGGAAATTCGTTGAAGCTGCTGTCTGTATTATACAGGCGGCAGCTTTTACCTTGTTCATTTTGTGTTATTTGTATAGTGAAACTTATGATCATATCTATGTTATGATCTTTGTATATTCAAAAGTTTGAATGAAGGGGTATAACGTATGAATCAGAGCATACAACAGTTT
This sequence comes from Paenibacillus sp. Root52, assembly GCF_001426865.1. Classification (GTDB taxonomy): domain Bacteria; phylum Bacillota; class Bacilli; order Paenibacillales; family Paenibacillaceae; genus Paenibacillus. The sequence continues at coordinate 62,368 of NZ_LMFO01000005.1, forward strand.
AAATCGGACTTTTTCAAAGCTTTAGCTCATCCTATGCGAATTCAAATTCTGGAGTTGCTGAGCGAAGGAGCGAAGAATGTTAACGAGCTGCAAAGTATCCTGGGATCAGAAGGCTCCGCCGTTTCCCAACAGCTGGCTGTATTACGTAGTAAAAATGTTGTGCAGGGTCTGAAAGAGGGGACTACGGTCATATACTCTCTGCGGGATCCTTTGATCAAAGACTTACTGGAGGTTGCCAAACAGATTTTTGACAATCATTTGGTGGATGCCATTTCGATGTTGGAAGATATCCGCAAAGAAACATAAACGTGTTAGGGCAAGTTTTCAGACACGTCTTAAACAAGAGGAACCTGAAGTTGAAGTAAGTTCGGGAACTTCTTGTTTTTCTGCATGTAATCAATGTCTCAGGTGTGAGCAGTACGATTGACAGCATGCTCACAGGGGCGTAGTCTTTTTGTTATATTCAAATATTCAAATATATGAAGAAAAGAAGGTTAAGCCAGATGAAATGGATGGGGAGATATGCAGGGTATAATGGATCTTCTTTTCGAAAGGATATGTTATCGGGATTAATTGTAGGTATCATTGCTATTCCACTCGGTATGGCGTTTGCTATCGCTTCCGGAGTTAAACCGGAGTATGGTTTGTATACAACTGTGATCGCAGGGATTCTTATTTCCTTGCTAGGCGGATCCAAGTTCCAGATTGGCGGGCCGACAGGGGCTTTCATTCCCATCCTCTTCGCCATTGTGATGCAATATGGGTATGAGAATTTATTGATTGCCGGAATCATGGCCGGAGTGATGCTTGTACTAATGGGGCTGTTTAAGCTTGGGGCGTTAATCAAGTTTATCCCACGACCCGTAACCATTGGATTTACGGCGGGGATTGCCGTCATTATTTTCAGTGGGCAGATTGCTAATTTTCTAGGACTACATGGGATTGAGAAACATGAAGATTTTTGGTCCAATATGAAAGAAATCGGAACGCATATTTCAACCGTTAATATATATAGTCTGCTGACAGCAGGCAGTTGTCTGGCTGTTATTCTGCTTGTGCCTAGATTTGCGCCAAAGGTGCCTGCGTCACTGGTAGGTCTGATTCTATCGACTGTAGTCGCAGCATTGTTTTTTGAAGGACAGGTGACTACGATTGGATCGTCCTTTGGTGCGATATCAAGCTCTTTGCCTCAATTTCATGTGCCTGAGATTACTTGGGAGCGAATCGTGAACTTGCTGCAACCCGCTTTTGTCATCGCCATGTTGGGCGGAATCGAATCGTTGTTGTCTGCTGTTGTTGCCGATGGTATGACCGGAAGTCGACATAACAGCAATCGGGAGCTTATTGGGCAGGGGATTGCTAATATGGTGACGCCATTATTTGGTGGTATTCCTGCAACAGGAGCGATTGCACGTACAGCGACGAATATTAAATCTGGAGCTGTGTCACCATTGTCTGGAGTTATTCATGGCGTAGTAGTCCTACTGGTAATTGTTCTGTTCGCACCATATGCTTCCCACATTCCACTTGCCAGTATGGCTCCAGTTCTGATGATGGTTGCCTGGAATATGAGTGAACGGAGATCGTTCATGCATGTAATGAAAACCAAAACGAGTGATTCGCTCGTTCTGCTCATTACCTTTTTATTGACCGTATTTACAAGTTTAACGACGGCTGTAGAGGTTGGCTTGATTATGGCTGTCCTTTTATTTGTTAAACGGATGAGTGAGATGTTGAAGGTTGCCAAAGTGCTTCCTGATCCCAATCATAAACATGAGAAAGTCATGGACTACATGGTTCGCGAAGGACATGATTGTCCACAGATAAACTTGTATACGATTGAAGGGCCGTTATTCTTTGGTGCAGCAGATAGGTTTGAGAAGTCGGTCATGGATGCGATTCAACGGCGACCGGGTATTTTGCTGTTGCGCATGGGTAAGGTACCCTTTATGGATACGACAGGTGAATCCAATCTGGCTCATGTTGTAAAACATATGGAGAGATTTAGGGGAACGGTTTTACTTTCAGGTATTCAGGCACAACCATTGGAGATGCTGAAGAAAACAGGCTTGATAGAACGGATTAGTCCTGATCATATGTTTGAGCACACGGGTGAAGCCATCAATTATGCATTAACGCATCTGGATGATCAGAAATGTAAGGGTTGCAAACATTTTGCCTTTCGTGAATGTGCTGCATTGGCAAGCGCTGGAACCGATTCAGAACATATGATTAAGCTGAAATCAGGAAAGCGTGTCGAAGCAAATAGCCCTATTAATCCACTGAAGATAGATGAAACTATGGGACATTGAAGCTGCTGTCTGTATTGTATAGACAGCAGCTTTTTGGATTGAAATTGTACACTTAAAAACAAAAAATAATACCGATTACACTTCCTCCAATGGTTCATAATCGAACCAATTGAAGCTTGCAGGTGCGCCATTTCCTGATGGACTGCTGGCATACATCGCAGCGATGACTCCTGTGAAACCGCCTGCTACTTCAGTGGAGAGCAGATGTGTCTCACCTGAGCCAACCTCCAGTTCTGGAGATGAATTTTGCTGAATGGAGAAAAGGAATTGCTCAGGCTTAGTGTGAATCTTCAAAATTACGGGGCCAGCCTCACAAGCAACCCATTGCTCGGTTCTTAGGGAGCCGACTGTGCGACGGAGTAGGATCTTTTTCTGCCCGTTTACCTGTTTGATCGCCAGATCATAATGATATTTGGGATTCATATACAAGGTTAAGCCGGCTTCTTCACCGTCCTCTTGTGGCTCAAATGTTAATTCAGTTGCAATATGGGACGTAAAATGTGTCAACCGGCGACCGACAAAAGCAGGATTACCTACATCATCAAGGGAAACTGCGGTTCCGCGCAGCACGAGCTGACCAGGTTGTTCCTCTAACGACCAGCTTCCGGGTGCAGGGTTACGCAAGAACATCCATTCCAAACCAAGTGTTGGTTCCTTAAAATCATCACGCACGCTTGGTGCTGCCCATTGTACTTGAGGTAGCTCAGGCGCATCCATAACAGGTTTGATGTTCCCATTGTCCCCAATGATCGGCCAGCCTTCATCCGTCCAAGTCACAGGTGCAAGAAATGTCTCTCGTCCCAGGTGATGGCGCATCGGATAAGAAGGGGGACGGATACCAAGGCAGACAGCCCACCACGTTCCATCCTGTGCCTGAACCAGATCTGCGTGCCCAGCGGCATGGATGCTGCTCTTCATACTGCGATTCGATAGAATTGGGTTGTGAGGACATGCATCAAATGGTCCGTATGGATCGGTGCTCCGTGCGATGGTTTCCATATGACCATATTCGGTACCACCTTCGGCAAGCATGAGATAATACAGATCGTTAATTTTGTACAGATGGGGCGCTTCTGGGGCAGCTCCGCCTGTTCCGCGCCAGATGAGTCGGCTATCTGTTAGCTGCTTCCCGGTAATGATGTCGATCTCGCACTGATATATTCCTTCGCCTTCATCGCCATTTTGCGCGGATTGGAAATACACACGACCATCATCGTCGAAGAGCAGGGAAGGATCTATGCCTCCCTGTGCAACAAAAATCGGATCAGACCATGAGCCTGCTGGATCTTGGGTGCGCACAATCAGGTTTCCACCCGCGCCGATATTGGTCGTTGTCATGTAGAACCAGCCCTCATGGTGACGGATGGTTGGTGCATATATGCCGCCGGAACTCCACGCTTTACTTAGAGGGAGTTGTGTTAGCGAGGTTAGACAATGTCCAATTTGTTGCCAGTGGACAAGATCCTTACTGTGGAAAATAGGCACACCCGGAGAGTATTCAAATGTACTTGTTACCAGATAATAATCTTCGTTTACGCGGCAGATACTCGGATCGGGGTAAAAACCTGGAATCACCGGGTTCGTATATTTTGTCATGTTAGGCTCCTATTCATATGAGAGTTATGGATAACTTACGGCACATTGACGGATCTGAGCTACCGTCTGGCGTGAACGCCTCATTCGCAGTGCCTTGTTATAAGGAAAAGTATAGCGGTTACAACCGCCCTTTACCTTGATTTTTCGGACTTGGAGTAGCATGATATAGACATACGAACCCAACATTGTTCGGAGGGAATGCTTTTGAGTAATGCATATCTGAGATGGTTTACGTCAGATAAGGAATTCCCGTTTTTCATTCAGTATGGTGGGCATGAGACAGATATGGAGCTTCACAATCATATGGATTTCACGGAGCTTGTGATTGTTTTGAATGGTCATGCGACCCATGTTGTGAGTAACGAGGAGTTTTTTATTAAGAAGGGAAATGTATTTGTCATCAATGGCGTGACACATCATGCGTATATCGACCCTCATGATTTTAGAATATGTAACATTATGTTCAAGCCTGACATGCTTTCATCAACGGGGCCTGATTTGAGGAAGTCGAATGGATTTCAAGCGTTGTTTGTGTTGGAACCGTTTTATCGTCATATCCACTCGTTCCCCAGTCTGCTTGCCTTACCTATTTCTAGTCTGGAATATATTGAAGCGCTGATTTCATTCATGGTTGAGGAATATGAGGCGAAGCAGCAAGGGTATCAGACGATGCTGATCGCACGTCTAACGGAGATGGCAGTGTACTTGTCGAGGCAGTATGATACCCAGGAGAAGGGTGGCAGGGGCAATAATCTGATGCATCTAGCCAATGCCATTTCCTATATTGAGGATCAGTATCTGAAGCCATTATCGCTGGAGGATATTGCGGGAAAATCAAACATATCGATCAGGCATCTCAATCGGATCTTTCGATCCTATTATCAGATGACGCCTATTTCGTATGTACATAAGCTGCGTCTAGAGAAGGCATGTCATCTGCTGAAAAATAGTAATCTGTCCATCACCCAAATCTCGTATGATTGCGGATTTAACGATAGCAATTATTTTACTCGTCAGTTTAAGAAAGCCTATGGTGTGTCTCCCAAAAACTACAGGCAGAATTTGAACTGATCAACGAAAAAGATCTCCCATAGTACGGGTTCAAAAGCGGACTTTATGAACAACCTCTTATGGGAGATTCTCTTTTTTATATTTTCGTGATATTGGTGAATTCTTCATAGTGATAATCTAAGAGCCGTCCATGATCATGCCACTGACCGTACATCTGGTTTGCCTCCGTATGGGCGATTAATTTGTCCAATCTGTGCTGGAATAACACGGACTGATGCTTCACGCTTTGGATTGTATCGATTCGAACCCGCTGGTAGAGAGCCGGGAATGCCAGGAAATTGGTATATATCATGGGACTCACTTTCAGTCTTCGCTCAATAACATCATCAATGATGAACGCATTGGGATCCATCTCAGGTAGAACCTTTCTACCTTCGTCATGCATGAGTCCCAGCGTTTCAAGGCGACGAACACGTTCTTTGTTTAGCTCAGTCCACGAGCTTTGCTTGCTTCGGGGAGATAAGCGTTGCACTAGATGATGCTCGGATATTTTTTTCTTAATTCCATCAATCCAACCATAACATAGCGACTCTCCTACGGCATCCAAGTACAACAGTGTATTTGGGCTTGGTTTGAGACTAATGGTTACCCAGCAACACGTCTGAGTGCTACCATGCTCATGTAACCAGGCTCTCAATTCTTCTCTTGATGTAGCAGCCAGATGATTATTAATTTCCACAGTTCATTCCACCACCATCTAATCTATAGCAGGTTTAGCATACCAGAAAAGACTGTAGTCATTCATAATAGAGGCATGGCCTAACTGACGAAGCATCGTAGAGATGTTCCCCCGATGGTACGTTCCGTGATTAATCAGGTGAAAGACAATCTCTGCAAGGCTCGTATCTCGAATTCCCGCGAATGGATTATCCAGCAGAATCGTCTGTTCCAGATCGATGTGATCGTGAAACCACGTTGTATATTGCTCTGATAACTCTGCATATCGCTGGCCATAGTCCTCCACTGAATCGTATAGCTCTTCATTCCGTGGCATGCACATTTGTAGAGCTTCGGGCATACTGACACCTGTTAAGACTAGATACCACATTTGATCAACAGCATACATATGACTTAGTGCGTGAGCAATGGTGGGAAATGAACTATTCACCTCCTGATGTAACACGCTGTCTGGCAATTCTTGAATCCTCCCCAGAATGGTGTGTGTGGCCCATGTGTGATATTGATACATTTCTTGCGGATGGTTCATGTGATCATCTCCTTAGAATAGTCGTGAAGTGCAACTAACTTACTGAGATGATTATAAAAAAAGAAGTATGACAACAGCATGTCATACTTCTTCAATGTGATTTTTCATAAGGTTTAAGCGCGTTTTGAAGCTCTTCTCTTAGGATATCTCGCAGTTCAACAGGTTCAAGTACCTCTGCACCACTACCTAAACTTAACAAGATCGAACATAACCAACGAGCTTTCAATGGCTGGTGAACTGCGATTCGCATCGTCATGCTTCCATCATCATGAAACTGTTTGTCCGCTTGTTGAAAGTGATCCATGGCTTCCGCGAGTGCTTCAGGATTAACCTTGAACACCACTTCTGTTGTCTGAATTTGCAGCGAGTCATCCCATCTAGTCGTTGGTTCATCCCTAGTAGAATGCGGTTGAAAAGTGTCAGAACTTAAGCTCACATTCATCATCCGAGAGAGTCGGAACTCCCGATAATCCTGACGTGTCAGACAGAATCCATATACGTACCAATTGCGATATTTAAAGTGTAGTCTGACAGGTTCCATTCGACGCGTGGTATGTTCGTTTTTCGTATTAATGTAATCGAATTGGATAATCCGATATTCTGTAATTCCTGCTCGCAGATATGGTAGGGCATCAGGTTCCGTTCGGCGTGTTTCCAGATCTATAGATAAACTTGATATCTGATGCTCCGGCCCAATTGTTTGCAGTCGCTCAATCGTTCCTTGGACGCGTCCGTCATCGAAGACAGTGGAGAGACTGCTGAGTACTGTAATAAGGGAATTGACATCGTATGAGCCGAGTAAGCTTTTGTCCATTTTATATCCATCAATGATGCCATATCCGCCTTTAAGTCCTTGATGAGAGACGACCGGGAAGCCAGCTGCACAGATGACATCAATGTCTCGATAGATCGTCCTTGGAGAAACGTGAAACTCTTCCGCTAATGTAGAAGCAGACAACACCTCATGGTTCAAGAGCTTGAATATGATCGAGATTAAACGTTCCAATTTCATCATGTATCCCCGCCCATTATCCCAGTTTGTTATTGCAGGCCATATTATATCACAGTGACATGAACAAGAAGGGATCTGCCTTCTACAGACCTCAAGGTAAGTCATTAATTGCTGATGCGCAAACTTAACTTAGCTACAACGTGAGATGAAAATAACAAAAAAAGAGTGCTGTTACGCACTCTTTCTAAGCCGCGATATTCCTGTGCTGATCCGTGATAATAAGCAGTAATACCAAGCAGTGATAGTAAGGAAGCTGGAGCTTTTTCTATCGGTGTTCATTCAAGCTTGTGTTAGTCTTCTTGTACGTTATAGAGCACACGGGCGAGTAGACCTTGGCCGTAATTGCCGAAATGTTTGCCAAAGATCGTGAGTCCCCGTTTGTTAACAGGTTCTTCTGTCACCGCAATGCGGAAGAGGATATCACTTTTGTAGTCCAGCCCAATATCATCTAACGTCACATCCGAAATGCGACAGCCGTCGATATAGCTACCTTCCTGCGTGATGCGAATCAGCTTCAGCATGCCATACTGATTAAGGTGAGGCGGCCACCAGTCTGGATTAAACGTTCCACGTGTATTGCCGAAATCACCTGGACTCGTCCAGCAGCCAATCTCGATACCGTTGATGTGAAAGTAAATATCCGAAGGGTAGTTATCGCAATAGCCGGGTGATTCCGAACCGAGTTCCATGGAGAGTTGAATCTCACTAAATGACTGATTCGGTTTCAGATAATTGGGAATGCGATACTCCAAATAACCTTCCGCAAGCCAGATCATCTCCGCATCAATCCGTAATGGATCTGCGAAATAACGTGGGTCATCGAATTCCCCAACGATACTGTCCCGAGTCGCAAGTCCACAAGTAGGAGCAGCCTGATAATCACTATAATGTCCCACTTGAATCTCTACTTCATAACGGTTGTTAATCTCCTGCGAACGCAGATCCACCATCAGCTTCTCCTCATTGAGATAGCAAATTTTCTGGATTCCATGTTTGCCGACAGCGGTATTTATTTCGATTAAACCGCTCTCCTCCAGCTTTTTGATATGCATTGTAATTGCTCCATTGCTAAGTCCCAGCTTATTCGCAAGATCATTGAGATTAAGGCTCTGGTTCTTCGCCAGTAGTTCAATGATCTGTATCCGAATCTCCGAACTGAGGGCTTTGAAGATGTTCACACCCGACTTCAGATCCTTAATATAAATCATATGTGTTGGTCCTTTCCCCGTTCACTGTTAGATAGGTTAGTGCACATTTCTATATTTTATTTTAGATAAGTATAAATGATTATAAGATAGATGGGAAGGGTAGAGCCAAGAAGCCTATCTTCTTTATTATCGTACGATTGATTATTAAAATGAAGGTTCGTTTATCAATGTAGTGTTACATAAAAACATTTAAATTGTTTCATTAATCTTTGAAATAAACCATTGAAAAGTATTGTAACCGCTTTTATAATTCTATTATACCTAAAATACTTTAACACTTCATGAATCAAATGCACCATTTGATTAAGAAAAGATCAAAACTTCCCTCTATCACCTTCCTGGTGTCAAAATTTCAAACGATGAAAATCATAGGTTAATCCACGGTTATGAACCCTAAGGAATGCTCCCAAACTTATTTTATTTCACAAAAATATAAAATGTTTTAATAAAGTATTGACTAAAGTGATTAGTGTTTGATAAATTTAACAACAGAAATCTTATTTCACGCAATTGAATACGGTTACAAATTCAGATCAGGAGGGGTTCAGATGTTAAAGAAAAAGAGTTGGGTCACGTTTATGCTTCTTATGCTGGTTACTGCACTTGTCTTAGCAGGTTGCGGTGGAGATAGCGGTGGGGCGAGCGGTAACAAAGAACTGACATTTATGTTCCGAGGCGGTACAGATGAACAGAAGGCTTATCAAGCGGTTGTCAAAAAGTTTGAAGAAGAGAATCCTGGTATCAAAGTTAAATTGATTGTAACGGCTGCAGATCAATATGCTACTAAGCTGAGAGCAGCGATCACGGGCAATAGCTTGCCAGATATTTTTTATTTTAACCCTGGTGACGTGAAAGCGTATGTGAACAGTAATGTATTGATGAATCTGACTCCTTATGTTGAAAATAACCCGGATGTGGATTTAAACAATATATGGAAATACGGTGTGGATCTATATCGTTATGACGGCCAAATGGCAGGACAAGGAGACCTTTACGGTATGCCGAAAGATCTTGGTCCATTCGCACTTGGTTATAACAAAACGTTGTTTGAACAAGAAGGCATTCCACTCCCAGACAAGGACAAGCCATATACGTGGGATGAGTTCATTCAAGTGAATCAGCAAGTAACGAAGGATACGAACGGAGACGGCAAACCGGATGTATTTGGTACAGGCTTCAACGTAAACTGGGCACTTCAATCCTTCGTATGGAGTAATGGTGCTGACTGGTTAGATGAGACCAAAACGAAAGTAACGATTGACGATCCGAAATTTGCGGAAGCGCTACAATTTTTCGCAGACATGCAGAATAAATACAAAATCACACCTTCTATTGAAGAAGCACAAACCCTGGATACGTACCAACGTTGGATGAAAGGGGAAATGGCATTCTTCCCTGTTGGGCCGTGGGATATGAGTACGTTTGAAGGGCTGCCTTTTGAATATGATCTGTTGCCATTCCCAGCTGGTTCTAGTGGTAAGTCCGCAACGTGGATTGGTTCCCTGGGTATCGGTGTTTCCGCCAAAACGAAATACCCTGAAGAAGCAGCTAAACTGGTAAATTACCTTACAGCTTCTAAGGAAGCAATGCAACAGCTTGTCGATGCCAAAGTACAAATTCCGAACTTGCTCGATATGGCTGATGAATGGGCCGAAGATACATCAACGAAGCCAGCGAATAAACAGGAGTTCATTGATATCGTTGAAGATTATGGTCGATCCCTTCCAGGGAACTATACGTATAACGCAGAGTGGTACGATTTGTTCTTCACAGACGTTCAGCCTGTGCTGGATGGCAAGATTACAGCCGCAGAGTATGTGAAACAGCAACAGCCGAAAATGCAGAAGTTGTTGGATAAAGCGGTAGAGCAAGAGAAAAAATCTCAGAAATAAGTTAATCAACGAGAGATTGCTAGAAAGCTTCGAGCGAGAAGCGAACTACACAAGGTGAATCAGAGTTAAGTTGGTAAGTTTCGTGTTGCATAGAAAGCGATGCCAGCAGCCTGCTATCACGCTGCTGGCATCATTTTTGGATTCCATACTTGATATTAGAAACAGGGGTGAGCGCAGTGAATACAAAGTCTAGCTTGTATCGCAAAGAGAGGCTGTATGGATATTTGTTTATTACACCTCCAATTCTCGGTCTGCTGATCTTTGTTCTGTTCCCTTTCTTATATTCGTTGTACGGTTCGTTCACGGATTGGGATGGCTTGGGACAGATGAACTTTATCGGTTTAGCCAATTTTAAAGATTTGCTCACAGATGATCTATTTTACAAAGCGATGTTTAACACCTTTTATCTGATGCTGGGGATTCCAATTGGATTGTTACTTGCACTCTTGCTCGCAATGGGCTTGAATCGCAAAATTCCTGGTACAACGACGTTCCGCGTGATCTATTATATTCCCGTTATTTCTTCTCTTGCAGCCGTTTCCATCATGTGGAACTGGGCTTATAACGGAGATTATGGATTGGTCAACCAGTTCCTTGCGCTCTTCGGCATTGAAGGACCTAACTGGTTGGCTAACAAAGATACAGTCAAACCAGCTCTTATTATTATGACGGTGTGGAAAGGTCTGGGGTACACCATGTTGCTGTACCTAGCTGCCCTACAAAGCGTATCACGTACATACTACGAGGCGGCTGAACTGGACGGAGCGAACGGGTTCCAGATCTTCCGTAACATCACCTGGCCGATGGTGAAGCCAGTGACCTTCTTCCTCGTGGTTACCAATATTATTGGTGGCTCCCAGATCTTTACCGAGATGAACATTATGACCCCTACAGGCGGTCCTGAGTACTCATCAGCGTCGATCGTTTTCTACATCTGGCAAAAAGCGTTCAGCAACCTGCAAATGGGTTACGCCTCAGCGATGGCCATGATTCTAGGTATTTTCATCTTTGTCATTACTTTGGTGCAATTCAAATTAAACGAAAGATCAGCCTATGATGGGGATTGATGGTCAAGGGAAAGGAGTGAACCGGAGATGTCTTACAGTCAAAGAAGGAAAGTAACGAACTCGATTATTTTTATCATACTCGCGATTGGTGCTATTGCGATGGTTGCCCCATTGATCTGGATGCTGTCCACGTCGTTGAAGGAGAAACAGGATGTATTTGCACTTCCTCCTGTGTGGATTCCAGAAGTGTTCCAATTTGAAAAGTATAAAGAAATCTGGGAAGCTGGCCCGTTGCTAAGCGGGATCAAAAATAGCTTGATCATTGCATTGAGTGTCACTGTGGTCGGTACGTTTACGTCCAGTATCGCCGCTTTTGCTTTTGCTAAATTGAGATTTCCACATAAAAACAAACTGTTTCTGGCTCTGCTTGCATCCATGATGATTCCTTATCCAACTGTCATGATTCCACAATTCATGATGTTCTCTAAGCTTGGTTGGGTAGATACACTACTGCCGCTGATTGTACCCGGGTTGTTCGGTAACGTTATTATGATCTTCTTCCTGCGGCAATATCTGCTTAGTGTGCCAGATGCAATAATAGAAGCGGCCAAAATTGATGGAAGCTCTTATTTCCGGCTCTATTCTAGCATCACCTTCCCATTGATCAAACCTGCGATTGCAGCACAGTTAATTCTGTGGTTCATGGGAATCTGGAATGATTATCTGGCTCCAATCATCTATCTGAACTCGCCAGAGAAGCAGACCTTACAGCTTGTTATCGCAAACTTCAATGCGACCTATGCGATTCAGACGGATTATCCGCTTATTATGGCTGCATCCATCGTTGCGTTGCTCCCAGTACTCATTGTCTTCTTAGTCTTCCAGAAGCAAATTATTGAATCTGTTGCGATCTCTGGAGTGAAGGGATGATCTCGTTGAAAAAGCGTGGCTGGAACATAAACAAGAGAGGAGTGGTTGCTTCAATGCTATTGTTCCTGTTGATTGGTGCGACGGGTTGTTCTGGAGAGGGGGCAGAGGCAGATGTGCCTCGCCCAACCTTTCCTGCGGAACCACAAGATACCTTGCTGTATGACAATTCCATATTAGATGATGAGTCTCGTTGGACAGTAAATAATGCTCATGATCCAGCAATTATCAAAACAGATCAGGGTTACTATGTATATTCCACGGACGTTCGTGTTGCCGGAGAGCCTAAGCCTGGCGTGATGGTGCGAAAATCAGAGGATCTCATCAACTGGACATGGGTTGGTCAAGCCCTGCCAGGCATTCCGCCGGAAGCATTGGACTGGACAGGAGCCGTGAATTTATGGGCACCTGATGTTACGAAGGTAGGAGATACGTACCGCATGTATTACTCGGCTTCTACTTTTGGAAGCACGCGGTCAGCCATTGGTTTGCAGACGGCCACTTCTCCAGAAGGACCTTGGAAAGATGAAGGACTTGTAGTGAGCACATCGGAGAACGAACAGGATAAACTAAATGCCATTGATGCGAATCCTGTGTTGGATGCCGACGGCAATTCGTGGATGGTGTACGGCTCATTCTTCGATGGTATTTATATTGCGCCACTCGATCCAGATACGGGCAAGTTCAAGGAAGAGGGTTATGGTACTCGCATTGCCGCACGTGATCGGGCAACCGAAGAGGGTGCAGTAGAGGGACCGTACATCGTATATCATCCTGAATTCAAAAAGTATTATCTGTTTGTCTCATATGACTCCTTATTCGAGGATTACAACGTAAGGGTCGCGCGTGCTGATTCAATTACAGGCCCATACACGGATATAAACGGCATGAACATGCTGGATACAGATCATCTGCCGCAATACGAGATTGGAACAAAGGTGGTAGGGGGTTATCGCTTTACAGAGGGCGAGGGCTGGGTTGCTCCTGGTCATAACTCAGTACTGCAAGACGGTGACGATTATTACATCGTGCATCATGCTAGAGGTGAAACGGATAAAAATTGGCCGTACCTGCATGTGCGGAAAATGTTATGGACGAAGGCCGGTTGGCCGGTCGTCTCTCCCGAACGTTACGCTGGCGAGACGGTACAGGATATTCCTAAGTCTATGATTGCTGGGGAATGGGAAGGTATGGAGCTTGATCCGTCTGTCGACGGACAGGTTCAAGCGTCTCCATTCACCTTGCAGCGTAACGGCAAAGTCACAAGCGAAAACGATTCAGGTACGTGGACATTCGATGGCAAACACATACTCACGATTGAGTGGAAGGAACGTAACTCGAACGGAGCCTCCACAGAGGAGTTACAACTGCTCCCGTCGTGGGACTGGGAGCTGAGCAAGCCAACCCTTGTGGTCACAGGTCTGAATGACCGCGGCATTGCCGTATGGGGGAAACAACTGAGCGAAGAGAAAGAATGAGAACCTTATAGAAGCGCGCATGAATAAGCGCAAAGCTTCGCCTGGAGGGGCATCAAGCAGTGAAGGGGAAGGAAGGAGCCGAAGGAGCGTGTTTGTCATCGGATTTCAACTGCTGGAGAGCAGGTGGGAGGAAATCGGAGGACAAGAAAGGTGAAGGGGAAGGAAGGAGCCGAAGGAGCGTGTTTGTCATCGGATTTCAACTGCTGGAGAGCAGGTGGGAGGAAATCGGAGGACAAGAAAGCGACGCAGGCCCGTCATTCCCTGGAACGTCCGCGCTGCCCCTCACGCCTAGATTTGTTACTCATGTGCAGTCGACAGGAAGGTAGTCGACTATCCACAACCAATCGAGCCACAACAATGGTTCGATGAGAACCTTATAGAAGCGCGCATGAAGAAGCGCAAAGCTTTGCCTTGGAGGGGTATCAAGCAGTGAAGGGGAAGGAAGGAGCCGAAGGAGCGTGTTTGTCATCGGATTTCAACTGCTGGAGAGCAGGTGGGAGGAAATCGGAGGACAAGAAAGCGACGCAGGGGAGCGTGTTTGTCATCGGATTTCAACTGCTGGAGAGCAGGTGGGAGGAAATCGGAGGACAAGAAAGCGACGCAGGCTCGTCATTCCCCGAAGTGTCAGCGATGCCCTCACGCCTAGGTTTGTTCGTTTTCACCAGCTTATATTGTTCTCTTCGAACCAATGCATATTACATTTGAAAGGAAGCAATCTTATGACACAATCCATTACATTTACCAATCCTATTCTAGAACAGCGTGCCGATCCGTGGGTGTACCGCCATACGGATGGTTACTATTATTTCTCCGCTTCTGTACCTGCATTTGACCGGATCGAAATCCGGCGTGCGCGCACAATTGAGGAGTTGAAGGATGCGGAGCCAGTGACGGCATGGCGCAAGCGCGACACAGGACCGATGAGCGCCAACATCTGGGCGCCTGAGATTCATTTTATCGACGGGAAATGGTATATCTATTATGCCGCGGCACATACGAGTGAGACGAATGAAGGTTTGTTTGATCACCGGATGTACGTACTGGAAAATGAATCTGCGAATCCACTAGAGGGTGAGTGGGTTGAGAAAGGGCAGACGCGGACACGTTGGGAGAGCTTTGCTTTGGACGCGACGACGTTTGAGCACCGAGGCATCCGCTATCTCGTCTGGGCACAGAAAGATCCGGATATTCCAGGTAACTCTAACCTATATATCTCCGAGATGGAGAATCCGTGGACACTGCGCGGAGAACAGGTCATGATCTCTACACCTGAATATGATTGGGAGATCATTGGTTTCAAAGTCAATGAAGGTGCGGCTGTATTGCACCGAAATGGACGTATTTTCATTGGTTATTCAGCCAGCGCCACAGATTATAATTATTGCATGGGATTACTCACAGCAGATGAGAATGCCGATCTGCTCGATCCAGCAAGCTGGGTGAAATCGCCTGAGCCGGTATTCCAGACATGTGAAGCGAACGGCCAGTATGGCCCAGGCCACAACAGCTTTACCGTAACACCGGATGGGCAGACGGATATCCTCATTTATCATGCCCGTAACTACAAAGAGATCGAGGGAGATCCACTCTATGATCCTAACCGTCATGCCCGTGCTCAAGTAATCCACTGGAGAGAGGATGGTACACCTGATTTTGGTGTTCCTGTCCCCGATGGTAAAGCTGTAGCTGAAGTGGAACAATAATTAGATAGAATGTAAACGATAGAAGTAGCCCTTAGTCAGTATAATAGCTGATTAAGGGCTTCTCTCGTTAATGAAGGAAGAGGCTGAACTAACATAACGCATGAATTGAATCCGTTCTTGCACCTTTCACGTATACAACGTATAGATGAAGTTAATATGTAAATAGAACAGCTCTTGCTATAGTTCAATTGATATCATGCTAGGAGGACAATATATGGATTCGCGTGAAACTTTGGATCAGGAACTGCAACTGATTCATAAATGGGAGAAAGAGCAGAAGGACTTGTTCATTTGGGACAAAATCGGTCGTCTGCCATTTGCAATGCTGGATAAAGTTATGCCTAAGGCATTGAAAGATAAGATTGGAAATTCGCTCAATGAAGTAGGACAGTATGTACAGCATGGTGGTAAGTTTCTTGTTCAGAAGAAGAAGGTAGCGAAGCTGCTACAGGAGGAAGCTCAGCGAACAGGTCATTCGATGTTAGGTCATACGGATCGTCTTGAACGGGAAGCTGAGGAAGAAAGCACAACGAAAATTCACAGTGTCGAGAACCTGCCACTTGAAGTATTGGATCGTGTAGCTGATAACATCGCTGAGAGTCGTACCAAGTTTGCAGCAGCGCAAGGAGCGGCAACAGGCATTGGTGGAATTGTGACGATTGCTGCGGATATTCCAATGGTGATGGGACTTTCTTTAAAAGTATTACAAGAGATGGCGCTATGTTACGGTTATGATCCGGATGAGCCACAGGAACGCATTTTCATTGTGAAGTGTCTGCAATTTACATCGGCAGATATCGTAGGTAAGAAGGCAATCATTGATGAACTGGCAGACTACGAGAATCCTGATAAACAGGTTGAAGTGATGTCGCAAATGCAAGGATGGCGAGAGGTGTTTGAATCCTATCGTGAATCCTTCGGGTGGAAAAAGCTATTTCAACTCATTCCGATTGCTGGTATGATCTTTGGTTCAGTGAGCAATAAAAACACAATTCGGGATGTGGCTGAGACGGGGAAAATGCTGTACAAAAAACGGCTGATTCTGCAACGTTTGAAGTAAAATGGTTAGAAGGTCTGCCTGAAAGAGAGGAACAAACATGTTAGACAAACAAGGTTTCTATCACTTATTAGATAGCTATAATATAAATTACGAAAGTATTGAACATCCAGCAGTATATACGATGGAGGAAATATTCTCTTATCAAATTCCGCATACAGAGCATATCGTGAAAAATCTATTTCTACGTGATGATAAAAAACGAAACTATTATCTAGTGACTATAGCTGGAACGAAGTCCGTTGATTTGAGGAGTTTAAGCGAAACGATCCCTAGCCGCAAACTGAGTTTTGCTAGTGAAAAGGATTTGTTGGAACTTCTCAGACTGGAAAAAGGACATGTAAATCCGATGGGAGTCTTCAATAATATTCAGCAAAACGTAACCGTAGTCTTTGATAAGGATTTAGTCGGTCAAAAAATAGGGATTCATCCCATGGAAAATACAGCGACTGTATTCCTTGAATTTGAAGATGTTAAGGCATTGATTACAGCTCATGGAAGTAACATCGTAATGTGTGACGTTGAATAAAACGTTGATTGTTGGCTCTCGATACCCCGCCTTATGACAAAAGTGGTCAGCCCACATGTAGAGTACGAGAAACAGACATGAGAGAAGGAAAGAAATAAAGTAAAGTAAAGGGTTCCTGCCAGACTGTAAATACAGCGTTGGCGAGAACCCTTTTGTTGTGGTTAGACTAACCAGCACAGATCTAGGGATTCTAACGAATCCATTAGACGCTATTCGGGAATATTGTGCTCATTCGAAATTCTAACGAATCTCAGACGCTTTATTTTACATAATGAACACCGTTCTGAAGGATAATCGACCCAGTATTTGTAAATAACGGCGCTCAGATTCGTTAGATTGGGAAATCGACGGTAATTGTGAATATAAGAATTGTCAGGTGCGTTAAAGCAAGGACAGACGGATTTAGACGCTCAGGCAGCGATATCTAAGTCCAAGCACGTAACCAGCCCGCTCGCTCGCATCATACCATTTGCACTTTCTTTACTCCTCGCTACCGTTCTCATCTGCCCAACGCTTCAGCAGTTGATCTGAAGGAAGCAAGAAGGTCAGTATTCCGAGTAATGGCAAGAAGCTACACACCTGCATCACAGGTGATACGCCGAACACATCAATCCAGTTGCCCAGTACGAGCGCACCTAGACCGCCCATACCAAAGGCTAGACCAGTGATCAGACCAGAGACGGTACCGATTTTACCTGGGATCAGCATCTGTGCGTACACTACAGTAACCGAGAAACTCGATAACATGATGAAGCCGATGATGGTTAACAGTACACCCGTCCAGAACAGATTAGCGTATGGTAGTAACAGCGTTAATGGAGCCGCACACGCCATAGATAGGAAAATAAGATTGCGTTTGCCGAATCGGTCGGCAAGTGGCCCCCCAAAGAAAGTTCCCAGCGCTCCTGCTGCTAGGAATAGGAAAATGTAAATTTGTGCGTCAGGTGTTGAAAGGTTGAAGCTTTCTATGAGATTAAAGGTATAGAAACTTCCAATAGCTGCGATATATAGGGAGCGGACAAAAACAAGCAAGATCAGAATTGTAATCGCTGCAGCGATTTTCTTACGTAATGCCGGGTTAGGTACTCGGCGTGCTGCCGCTTGTTTTCGTAGATAACTGCCTGATCTCAGCATCCGACCGTACCAACGTGCAATGTAGATCTGTACGGCAATACCTGCTGCAGCAATACCTGTAAATCCAATAGCACCGAATAGGCCAAACGGAATGAAGATCCAACGGGTCAGCAGTGGAGCCAGAGATTGTCCTGCATTGCCTCCAACTTGAAAGATCGATTGTGCGAGACCACGACGTGCGCCGGCGGCCATATGAGATACTCTAGAACCTTCGGGATGGAAGGCAGCCGAGCCAAGTCCGACAAAAATAACAGAAATGAGAACGGACATATAGCTGTCAGCAAAGGCTAACAGGAGCATCCCTGTAAATGTAAAGCCCATACCGATCGGTAGAATGGAAGGTGTTGGTTTCTTATCGGCAAACCATCCAATGACAGGCTGCATAATGGAAGCGGTGAAATTAATGGCGAAGGAGATCCAGCCAATCTGCGTGTAGGTGAGATGCATGGAATCCTTCAGAATCGGGAAGATCGCCGGAATAACCGACTGAATAGAATCGTTGAACAGATGCACCAGACTGATGGCAATTAATATCCGGTATACGGTGCGTTGAGCATCCAATCCGGAAGGTGCCTGAGATCGAGCTGTTGCGTCTTTGGGTAAAGAGGTTTGCATGGACATGTTCATGTTCTCCTTTGGTCGCGGTCACGAGGGATCAGCGCCTGTTGATGTAATTTAAGCATATTGTTACATAATAGGATAGATTTAATAGGTGGGCAAGGGGAACAAAACAAATCGATCGTACCGTTTCTAACGTTATATTCGTGAAGAGGATGATGGATTGAAATATGAAATGGATGCGAAGAATTCATTCTCAAAATGTTGCTTTGCCTTGTGGTGGGGGAAAGATGGTTAATCTGTTATAGGATTACCTAATATAGTGGGCTGCTTTATATATAGTAGAAAAGTACCCTTTTACCCTATTTACCTTCAAAAAGGTGTTGGCTTCATGTAACGTAAAGTAGTCGAGTGTAACGCTGATCCAACGGCACTATTCCAAAATGCTGGGAGGATGAATCAATATGAAGCAGCTGAGCCCCTATGTTCTTGCCAGGCGAAATGTTGTAATGACTATTATCTATATGGCCGTGGCCACTTTTTTTGCGATATATGTGGCACCTAAATCTTTGACTTTTGCGATCGTACTTTTTGTTACTTATCAAATGTTTAATGTCTTTATGTTACGGCACTATATTCGGAAGATGAAAAGTTTGAAGGAGGAATGAGCTATCCGAATGTGAAGTAACTCCTTGTGCACTCCCATCCTCTACATGTCTCGAAAGTCCCAAAAAAATCCAAAAAAACTCAAAAAAGGCGAGCTCCTCAATCATTGAAGAACTCGCCTTTTGATGTTTTACCATTAACGATTATCAATTGTCTCTGGATACATATCATGGTTCATCATACGGTGTTCGGCCATTTGCTCATATTTCGTTCCCGGTTTACCGTAGTTGGTGTACGGGTCGATGGAAATGCCGCCGCGCGGTGTAAATTTACCCCATACCTCAATGTATCGCGGATCCATGAGCTTGATCAGATCGTTCATGATGATGTTCACGCAATCCTCGTGGAAACCTCCATGGTTGCGGAAGCTGAACAGATACAGCTTGAGGGATTTGCTCTCGACCATTTTTATATCAGGAATGTAGCTGATATAGATTGTCGCAAAATCCGGTTGACCCGTGATAGGACACAGGCTAGTGAACTCCGGGCAGTTGAATTTAACAAAATAATCGCGGTACGGATGCTTGTTATCGAAGTTTTCCAGAATTCCTGGATCGTATTCAAATGTATATTTTACGTTCTGGTTACCCAGTAGCGTGATATCTTGCATTTCATCAGGTTGTCTCATCGGTTTATAACGCTCCTTATTTCCGTCAAAGCCCGTAGCCTCGCGGTATATCTTAACAGACGAATCTCGCTGTACAACTCCGTTTATATAGAATGATTACGACGGAGTCCGTTATTACATCATGCCGCCCATTCCACCCATAGCATCCATCTTAAACGCCGCGTTTGTTCCCCCACACCAATGTATGAAGCTGAGGAAGCACACGGACGTTATTCAGATCATCGGAGGCACTGACTTGGTCAATCAGCCACTCATAACGAGTGAGCAGGGAAGCCGCAAGGTCAGGTGTATCCATCGATGTCACATTCGGATTACCTGTCTGCAAAAATAAATCGGTTCCCGGATAACGTGCATGCACACGCTGGGCATAGTTCAGGTCTGTCTCGTCGAAAATGACGATTTTTAGACTATGACTTCGTTCTGGAGAACCTGCGGCAAGCCTCGCGATCACATCATCCAGCACGTTCCAATCTGTATCCATGCCGGAGCTTGGAGGCTTAGGCGAGACGGTGACTTCGTCGATGTCTGCCAGCCATGGCTGCCAGCGAGATCCTTGCGTTTCTACGGCTGTGCGGATGTCATGCTCACGCAATAGCTTAACTAAGCCATCCAGCGAAGCGAGCAGAGCTGGATTACCACCAGAGATGGTGACATGGGAGAAGCGTGATCCGCCAACGTGGCGCAATTCCTCCCATACCTGCTCAGGTGTCATTTTCTGAATCTGATCTTTGCCGGTGCCGTCCCAGGTGAAAGCAGAGTCACACCATGAGCAACGGTAATCACAGCCAGCGGTGCGGACAAACATCGTTTTCTGCCCGATGACCATACCCTCCCCCTGAACGGTAGGGCCGAATATTTCCATGACGGGAATGCGCATAGCTTGACTGGGACTGCTACTCATCGATCATCCACTCCCGTCTCGCTTCGGCATAACTGGTTGGTGTCTCATAGAGTCGTACAAACTCCGTACGTCCGCCTTCAGTGAGTGCCGCATATGGCTCCGTCTGAAGCGCTTGTTCCATCTGTTCGAACAGCCATACGACCATATTTTCCGCCGTTGTGTTCATCAGAGGCAGTGTTTCATTAAGGTACTGGTGATCCAGATAACCTTCGATTTGTGTTTTCCATATATCTTTAATATGTCCAAAATCAACCGTCAGCCCGGTTTCACCCGGATAACCGCTGATGCCGAAAATAACTTTATACGTATGACCGTGCAGGTTTTTGCACTTACCTTCATAGCAATGCAGATGATGTGCCGCGTCAAAAGTAAACTCTTTGCTGACCAGTACACGTTTGCGATGATATCTTAGCTGTGTAGGCAGAATATCCTCGTCAATCCGTTGCAACCGCTCAACAATACGGAATGTTCCAGGCTCTCTCATCGCACATCCACTCCCGTGTGACCTATTGCTGTGCGTTGCTCCACGTACTGATCCAATCCAGCTTTGCGCAATTTACATGCAGGGCATTCTCCACAACCATCCCCAATCACACCGTTATAACAAGTGAGTGTACGCTCGCGTACATATTCAAAAGCACCCAGATCATCTGCCATTTTCCAAGTCTGGGCTTTGTCCAGCCACATCAAGGGCGTGTGAATTACGAACGGATAATCCATCGACAGATTAAGAGTGACATTCATTGATTTAACAAATGAGTCGCGGCAATCCGGATATCCACTAAAATCGGTTTCACATACACCTGTGACGAGATGACGTGCCCCTTTTTGTTTGGCAAGAATAGCGGCGAAGCTAAGGAACAGTAGGTTACGTCCATCCACAAAAGTGCTGGGCAGTTCGCCTTCATTATGTGTAATTTCTACATCGTTACGAGTTAATGCGTTAGGGGCAAGCTGGTTGAGCAGGCTCATATCTAGCACAGTCTGCTGCACACCGAGATCCTTAGCAATAGCAGAGGCACATTCAATCTCCAGCTTATGGCGCTGTCCATAATCAAACGTAACCACCTCAACCTCAGCAAATTGCTGTTTGGCCCAGAATAAACAAGTTGTACTGTCCTGACCGCCGCTGAAAACAACGACTGCTTTTTCTTCGTTCAACATAAAAAAACCTCTCCATCTTCTTAAGATCACGCCATGCATTTAGGCATAGGGTGTCGGAAGAACAGAGAAGTCCATGAACTAACATCCATCAAAAAACACACCTTCTTGCAAATCGCTTCAAAAAAGCGGATTTCCAATCCAGTGTCCTTAGTTTTTTACGTACATGCTGTTTGTGTTATTAACACAAAAGTAATGAACTGCTGTACAACAGGTGCATAACACGGTGTCCACAAGATCAATTCAATGTACGCAAGACTGTGCTGACCCGTTGGATCAAGTCTTGTAGAGGGAGTTCGCGAACCTCTCCCATGCCAGGCGGCATGGATTTTCTTCTTCAAATGTCTGATCCATTATAACACGAAACCGCCTGGTGGCTACCTCACTTCAATAAAGTGGCATAAGTCCCCAGACGGCTTGGTCGTGAAATTTCATTATTTAATTAAAACGTTCCCGAAGGGAATCACTTCTTTCAAGATTCGCTTGAACAGACCTTCATCGTTCACATCCCGTTCCAGTCTGCTATTCTCACGTCCTGCTTGAAATAGAACCGAGCCGTGTCCAGTCATCTTCCAATGATAGTTCATATGCTGGCTCGCCAGATGGTTCCCATATACGGTGAGTTCCAAGTGTGCATTCTCAGGGTAAGCGATAATGCTGCCCGCATCGACATAGAGCGGAGCGGTGGGATGTAGCTCCTGTTGGCATACCTGGCCTTGAGTTAACAATCCGATCTTGCCTTTTCCCGAAAACTTCATTTTGACCGCATCTTGGGTGATGAGCATATTTTTGATTTTCTGAATTTTGGTATGCATGGTGACGCCATCGGAGTAAAAAAAGAGATGTCGGAAATCGTATAACAGATCACTCTCTTCATCCAGCTCGACCTCTTTCATCGTAAAGCCGGGAGGGAGTGCGGCTACAAACTGGCAGGGACCAGAGATTTCCGATTTAATCAGTTTCTTTTTGCGGACAATGCCTGAAATGTTCATAAACTTATCATTACGGCTATTGCTAGAGCCTCGAAATGCAACAATCTGCTGTGGATGCAAAATATGAAGCCGGTCGTTCTGAACAAGCGAGAATGTAACGACTTGTCCAGCGCCACCAGCTTCAACGGTATTGAGGTGTATGTGCATGCGGCTGCTCCTGTTCTCGTTTTAGATTCGGCCTGAGCGACGACGCATTCCCAAACGCATAAGGCGAATCAAAATAAAGTAACCCAATATAAGAGCAACGATTGTAATAATCATCGTCTGAATTCGTTTGGCGGTAGTGTTTTTGGCATTTTGATCGTCTTGCAATTGGCTGACCATTTCAGTCAGTTTTTGATTTTGTGCGATTAACTGATCATTCTGAGCTTTGAAGGCTTCGACGTTCGCCTGGGCTTGTCCCAACTGGGCGGAAGTTTCATTGAGCTTGTTTAACGTCTCTTGATAACTTTGCTGTAGGGCATTCACTTCTCCTGGAAGTTCAGCTACCCGTTCCCATCCGCTGTATATATCTGAAAATATATTGGCATTTGCTGCATGTACTGTAGAAGTTAACGAGGCAGTAAACAAAATGCATGTGGTGAATAACACCCGAATTAGAGCATGATGAATCGATTTTGGCATTCATGACACCTTCTTTCGATGTGGTAGATTCGTCAGACGATTTATGTCTTTATTTGTTTCATTAAATGAAAACATGGCTCTTACATTATACGTCAAAAGTAGCGCAATGGGTTCAGGGTATCCACATTTTTTGCAAGTAATATTTAGTTTCGTTCACAAAGTGTCAGGGTAATAGAACGATAAGGAAGCACACGAACAGGTCTGACTTATAAATATTACCCCAGTTCAGGGAGCTTACTCTTCACAAAGACGAAAATATAATGAAAATAATATATCCGATTTCGGAAGAAGATCGTATACAAAAAGGAGTAGAAAAATATGCATACTACAGAACGTGGAGCACCAACCAAAACAATTATGATTACAGTCAATGGTGAGCCTATTGGACGCAAACTAATTATTGATAGTGTGACGTACGCGCCGATTGCCGAAACGGAATGGAATGAATCAATACCTCAAATTTTAAATAATTCATCGGCAATGTGAGTTAGGTCTTGTCAAAAATAACCCCTTGAAAAGCATGGTAATTTGCCAGGCTTTTTTGTCGTTTATTGTCGTAATTAGACGGATTTAGAAAGAATAAACCATCTATAATTATTTTTGTGTAAATTTTATATACGAACATATGTTCCGTGACAATATAGTGTCCATTCACCCTGATAACTTAGAAGATAATACATAAAAATCGGGGGGGAGACGACGTAGTGAACTCAGTCTTTGAAGTATGTTATTCGTGGAACAAAGAGGCCATACCGACGGGAGGAGCCGACCCCGTGTATATGATGATTGAATGGCGCAACGGTTCCCCTGCCAAAAGACTCAGGAAGTTAGCACCTAAAATTGTGTCTAGAGACTTGGAATTATTGCTCAAACCGGAATATGGGATCGAGCTTAAGGGCATTTACGGATGCCGCTCCAAAGAGACAGATATCGGTTGGGTGCTACGACTTGGAGATGTCTATAAAGGCGAGAGTAAACAGATCTTACTCGAATTTGCGATGGGATCCAGATTATCAGGCAAAGCTTCTGTATGTTCAGCCTATTGGAGTACACGCAAACTGAAACAGAGCCAGCGAGTGTTGCTCCGAAGAGAACAGTTGTACATTCAATATACGAGTCATTTGGGTATGTTGAGGCAACCGGAGGATCCGAAGGTCGAAAAGACCATTAAGCTTAGTGAGACAGTACCGTTGATTAAACAAGCTCTACGAGCTTATGAAAGAGGGCGTGTACAAGAAGGAAGTAATCTACTGCGACGACATGCGGATGCCCTGCTGATTGAAGCAGCCCGCAAACAAGATTTGGATTATTATGAAGAGGCCGAAATGGTGGAGAAACTGCGCTATCACTATGGAATTACGTATGCTAATCCTTACCAAGTTCGTGGAAAAACGATGTTTGGCGAGTAGGGAGAAAGAACCATTCATAACGTGATACCAATAACTGTTTCTACATAGATTTTAAAGGTGAAGTTAAGAATTAAGTCGAATTTACTATGAATGTGATAATGGATATTGCAAAAAAACAGAAGTAGTAAATAAGTTCAATCATGCAATGTCCATCATCATAAAAATGGATGGAGTTGTCACAAATTTATTGAAACAACATCGTGGAGGATCCGGCAAAATGACAGACCGACTGATCCGATTAATGCGCATTATCACGCTTGTGCAGGCCAAACCTGGAATTCTGGCTCGTGAGCTAGCTGAGCGGTGTGAGACAACGGAAAGAACGATATACCGTGATATGGAGGCTCTCAGTGCAATGCATATTCCGATTGCGAATATGGGACACGGCCGAGGGTATATGTTTATCAGCCAATTTGCGATGTATCCCCTGAATTGGTCAGATGATGAAGCGGCAGCTTTTATGCATTTGGCTGAGGTTATGGAACATATCCGCCCGTTGTTGAAGCCAGCTTTTGAGAGTGCATATGAGAAGGTCATCGCTTCAAGTCAGAAAAATAAGACGGAGCGGGTGGAATGGTCGGAGCACATTAGTGGGTTGTTTAAAGTTGGGATACCCGTCTGGCAAAATGAAAATTCTGATATGATGAATAGTACACTAGTCACCCTTCTTGAAGCTAGTATTTCTCAGAACACGATTGAAGCAGAGTACCTCACCGAGGGGAAAAAAATCGTCATTCAAATAGATCCGTATAGTCTAATTCCTCGAGAGTACAGATTTGATCTGCTCGCTTATTGCTATCAATCGGAGAAGCTGAGGAGATTTCAAGTGGGTCGTTTACAGAACATACGAATTTTGCCTCGCACATTCCGCAAAGATGACTTCCTATTACAGAACTATTTCCGAACCCCAAGGGATGGTAAAGCTACCGAGTGGATTGCGTTTAAAATTCGATTTTCTCCAAATGCCGTAGAGCATGTGATGCAGCAGCAA
The DNA here is from genome assembly GCF_001426865.1 of Paenibacillus sp. Root52. Classification (GTDB taxonomy): domain Bacteria; phylum Bacillota; class Bacilli; order Paenibacillales; family Paenibacillaceae; genus Paenibacillus. Next base: position 88,431 of record NZ_LMFO01000005.1, read on the forward strand.
TATTTAGTACGTCCTCTGCTGACGAGCGAGCCTGGGGGCACGCTATTATTTGAAGTGATTTTGAGTGATGACCAAGAGTTACTAACATGGTTAACCCAGTATGGTCCCAATGCAGAAATTCTTGAACCCAAAGAATATAGAAACCGAATGAAGGAATGCCTAGAGCGCTGGCAGCAAGTTTACAAACAAGCCCCTACCTAGGGTGTGTCTCAGAACTCGCTGAAGTACATCTTTCACCGCCTTTTGGCCCCCTGCTGCGTACTTTCCTTTGACGTGCCCCGGCACGCTTGCGGAAAACTTCCTTGCTTGGAACGAAAATTCGGCTAAATCTGCTTCCTTCGGAGTTCTAAGATACGCTCTAATAAGCATTCCTTGTGTTGGTCATACAAGTGTGATTATTCTTTGCTCTTAAAGAGATGAGCCAAGTTTCCAAAAGGTGACTCGTGATCATCATCCATACTACTGGAATAGACCACCTTGGATGTAATTCCTTCATCATCTGCGGCGCAATTCGTCTCAAGATTAAAACTCTCAAATTGATGAATGAATACTTTGGCTGTGTTGATCGCATCATCAAGTGCTCTGTGCTGCGTACCATCGAATTCAATCCCGCATAGTTCAAGTGCCTGAGCAAGTCCGAGCTGACGGAACTTACCTTCTTTGCGTACAGTGCGTGACCATTGCTGCTGTAAATCGTTATGATTCGTGATCCATGCTACATCGAGCTGATGTGTCCGGCAATGAGAGATTAACTTACTGCGATCATCCGGGCCCCATGAGCACATGTAGTATGGGTCGTTACCCATCCATGCAATGAAGTTTCGTATCGCTTCCGGAAAGAGCGGGGCTGCATCAATGTCTTTCTGAGTAATGCCTGTGAATTGAATCGTATCGGTAGAAAGTACCGATTTGTTAGAAGGACGAACATAGGTATGGAACGTGTCGGAAACGACCAGACCGTTCTCACCTTCTGTAACTTTTACTGCACCGATATCAATAATTTCGGAAGAGTAGCGAGCATTACGACTTACGGTAAATTCCAGATCATAAATGATATATGGCATTGGATGAACTCCTTTGTGAAATGTACATGTATAACATAGCGGATTAACGAACTGATTGTTATTTCTCTATATTACAGGTAAGAATCCAACATGTCAGCCACCAGGGCACATTTCATAGCAGAGAGAAGATGGGTTTGGAGTGCAGAATACGAAGGGCGATAGGCTATTCATTTGAGGCCTCATGCCACTTTACATTAGAAAAAGCGAACTTTATAATGGGTAAAGTTAGGGTGAAGTTCCAAGTTTTTGTTATATGCATGTTCAAGTGGATAGACCGTTTGAGCATACAAGATCGATGTATAATTAACATTTCCTGACATGGTTGAAGGCCATTGGGAAATGTTTTTTTTAATGACATCAGATTACATATGGGGGTTAGGTTAGGTGGGGAAAAGTAAAAAGGGAATACTAGCGCTTATTGCCGCGGCTGTATTTATCGTTGTATGCAGTGCTGCCTATGGGGCGTTCTATATCTGGAACAAGAACTATAAGTTCAACAATAATTATGTATGGCAGCCGTTGGAGGCTGTGCAATCGACGACAGAGCTCGCTGACTCTTACGATGTTATTGTCGCCGGAACCGATCCGGAGGGCATTGCTGCAGCATTATCAGCGGCTCGAAACGGCATGACTGTGTTGCTCACGGAAGCTCGTGACCGGAAGATGCTTGGGGGATTAATGACAGAGGGTGGACTGAATACGCTGGATTTGAACTACTCTCCTGATCAGCCACAATGGTTAAGCAGTCTGAGGCAGGCTGACTTTTTGAACAAAGGTATTTTTCAAGAATGGTTTGATCAGATCGAGGGAAGTTCATTTGATACCCATACTGCTGCGAACGTTTTCTACCAAATGATTCGTTCCGAACCCAACATTGATCTGTTGATGCATGTGAAGCATATGGAACCGTTAACTGAGTCTGCTTCGGGTGACCAGAAGACCATTACGGGAATGAACATCACAACAGAGGAAGGAACAACTGTACAGATTGCGGCGCGTTCGATCATTGATGCGACCCAAGATGCAGATATCGCCGCAGCTGCTGGAGTGCCTTATTCCATAGGTAGACAGGATATTGGAGACGGCAAGTCTAAGATGGTATCCACCCTCGTCTTTAAGTTAAGTGGTGTTACAGATGCCGTATGGCAGAAGTTCAGGGACAGAGAAGGAACAGGTGTGGATAAAATGAGTGCCTGGGGTTACGGAGATGCGCGAAACTATGAATCAACCGATCCAGAGCGTGTGAAAATTCGTAGCCTGAACATCGGCAGACAGAATGATGACACCATTTTGATTAACACGATGCAGATCTTTGGAGTCGATCCGTTAGATCCTGACTCTGTGCAGGAGGGTCTACGAATAGGTAGGGAAGAGGCTCCGAGAATTGTAGACTATTTGCAGAAAAATTACCCCGAATTCGCAGGTCTTCAATATGAGGGGACTGCCGATGAACTTTATGTCAGAGAATCACGCCATATCTATGGCGAATATCGGTTGACACTCGCTGATCTCATGGAAAACCGGGATCATTGGGATGCTGTCGCCTATGGCTCTTACGACATTGATATCCAAAGCACAAGTGCCGGACTGCCAGGTACAATTATGATGAGTCCGATTCAGTATGGGGTGCCTTTTCGTGCATTGGTACCTTTGAACGTAGATGGTCTGTTGGTTGTTGGACGAGCTGCGAGCTATGACACCATTCCTCACGGAAGCGCGAGAGTTGTGCCATTAGGAATGGCAACAGGGGAAGCTGCCGGAGCAGCGGTCAAGCTGGCCGATCTGCATCAAGAAACGTTCCGCGAGCTGTCTGCTTCACAAGAACGTGCAACCGAACTACGTACCATGTTGGAGAAGCAAGGGATGGATTTATCGATGCATCCATTCGAACAACCCGACTATATGAAGCATAAGGATTACCGAGGTCTATTAGCTGCTGCAAGTATGTACATGACCTCTGGTAACTATAATAATGATGGATGGGACTTGGATGTTGCCATGAATCCTGAGCGCTTCTTGAGCAAATTAAAGCGGATGCAGGCGATGTTCCCGAGCAGTTACCCGGGACAAGCTACTGAAGCTATCGCAAACATAACTAACCCGGCTTCCACGCCGCTATCACTCAATCAGGCTGCATACATGATATGGCTAATGATCGAGCCTGTTGGAGCATCCATAGCGCCTGAGCAAGCTATAGCTGAATTGCAGCGGGAGAATCTCATCAGTGATGCTACGCTGGATGGGATTGCAGACCAAAACGAGCTCACGAATGGAGATGCATACATGCTTCTCCGTGATGTGGTCGAATATCATTCAGATAAGGTATTTGAATGAGTTATAAGCCACGCCCTAGTTGACAATTTTTGAGTAATGAACTAATGTGATCAAAAATGGTAACAGCGATCAACAAGGACATGATTACGACGGTTGGCTTCAACAGAGAGAGAACCAATGGTGTGAGGTTTTCGTTGCTGCTTCGTAATTCCCGCCTTGCTAGCTGCGGAGGAGAAGGTCGATGACTGCAACTTCCGCCGGATGAGCCCGTTATGCTCTGAAGGATTGCATGACTGCTACTCGCCCTTAGGTGCGAGCGGCGTTGACTATTCAGTGAGCTCAAGTTCAAGAGAACTTCGGCAAGGTAATCAAGCTGAATTCATGCAGTTAAATAAGGGTGGTACCACGACACATTCGTCCCTTGACGGATGTGTCTTTTTGCTGTTTATCCAATGATTATAGTGTGCGTCAGATTACAAAAAGAAGAGGTGTATCCACATGCGACAAAGTGAAATTCTAATCCCTACATTACGGGAAGCGCCAGCCGAGGCAGATGCAGCAGGACATCGCTGGTTGCTGCGCTCCGGCATGATTCGCCAATTAGCATCGGGGATCTATAGCTATCTGCCAATGGGGCGACGTGTTCTGTTAAATGTTGAACGCATCGTTCGCGAAGAGATGGATCGTGCGGGATGTCAGGAAGTATTGTTGCCGATTATGCAGCCTGCCGAGCTCTGGGAAGAGTCCGGAAGATACGACCAGTATGGGCCGGAGCTTATGCGCTTGAAGGATCGTCATGCGCGAGAGTTTGCTCTTGGGCCAACTCATGAAGAAGTGGTGACTGCATTGGTACGCGATGAGGTCAATTCTTACCGGAAGCTGCCATTCACGTTATACCAGATCGGAACGAAATTCAGAGATGAACGCAGACCGAGGTTTGGTTTGTTGCGTGGTCGGGAATTTGTGATGAAGGATGCGTACTCCTTCGCTTCCAATTGGGAAGAGTTAGACCAGACGTATCAGGCGATGAATACGGCATATTCACGCATTCTCGAACGCTGTGGCTTGAACTATATGCGCGTTGAAGCGGATGCAGGAACGATTGGGGGACAAGGGGCGACACATGAGTTTATGGCGCTTGCCGATGTGGGTGAGGATACCATTGTCTCCTGTGGGAAATGTGGCTATGCAGCCAATCTGGAGAAGGCAGGGTACCAAGCTTCCAGCTTGAATTCTTTAGGTGAAAAAGGCGCAACGATTCTGGCTGGCTCCGAATTGAAACACGATCTTCAGCCAGATTCTAATTCAGGTGCAACGTGGACTCGAATAGAAACACCGGGCATTCGTACGATAGACGAATTAAGCTCATTCTTGAACATTGGGGCAGAAGCGATCATCAAAACATTGATATATCAGGCGGATGATAAGTTGGTTGCGGTACTTGTTCGTGGGGATCATGAAGTCAACGATATTGCATTGAAGCAGATATTAGGTGTGGAAGAGCTGGATTTAGCTGATGAAGCTGCGCTCGCAGGCCATCCTGAATTGGCCGTAGGTTTCCTAGGTCCCATTGGATTGAACATACCTCTAGTTGTGGATCGGGATGTGGCTGGAATGGAAGCGGCGATCACAGGAGGCAACCAGGCAGATATACATCTCTCAGGAGTGCGTCCAGGTAGAGACTTCCCCGTGAGTCGTGTCGAATCCGTTCGTTTTGCAACAGAAGGTGATGGGTGCCCTTCATGCGGAGAATCACTTTCGTTTACGAAGGGAATCGAGGTGGGGCATATTTTCAAATTAGGGACGAAGTATAGTGATGCTATGGGCGCGTCATTCTTAGATCGTAACGGTCGTCAATGCGCACCTGTGATGGGATGTTATGGTATCGGTGTATCACGCTTAATGGCGGCGGTAGCTGAACAATATGCAGGTGAGGACGGTATACAGTGGCCTGCGTCTATTGCTCCTTACGATGTACATCTCATCACGCTGAGTTGGAAGGATGAACAGCAACAGAAGCTGACGCTTGAGTTGGAACAACAGCTTATGGACGCCGGATACAGCGTATTATTGGATGATCGAGATGAACGACCTGGCGTCAAATTCAAGGATGCAGAGCTGATTGGATTACCTGTGCAGATCGTCATTGGCAGAGGAGCAGCTGAGGGACAGGTTGAACTGGGATCACATGTGCTTACGATATCTGGGAATTCCAAACGGATCAGTATGGCCGCGCAAGAGGCTGTAGATCTTGTGAAGGAACAGCTATAATCTTGTAGCCACCATGTGCGTAGATATAGGTCCAGTTATTATGCGGTAAGCTGAAATTCAGTTATGATGGCACCCAAAAGCCGGAAAAAGAGGGCTAGAGTCATAGAAAAGAATTTAAAATTTTGCATATTGTCATCCGTGAACACTATATTGTTGTATGTTGTATTCTGTATACAATAGGTTTGTGTTAAAGGAAACAACTAGCGAAGTTTTTTCTCGGAGTGACTGTGCAAATACGCAACATCTAAATGCAAGAATGGACAATTGAAAATACAAGGAAGCCTATGATAATGGCAATTTTGGGGATATTTACTATAGTCCACTGCGGTAAATGAAGGAAGATCTTTTTGCCCAGTGCACCGCTGAAGATGTGTTTTTGGCGCAGAGTTTGGAAAATGAAGCAGGTAGAACCGGGGCAAGGTTGTTAAGTAAGAAGGCCAGCATGGTAAGCATAGTGGTGCCATCCATATTGCCGATTCGTTCCGTATACTAATTCTTGAGTCTGCCCAAATAACATAAGAGAAAGGGTGTTCCATCAGCCGATAGTGGCTCTGAGGAACACCCTTTTGTTGTTAAAACTATCGTTCAATTCACTAGCTTAGGTTACACTCACATGCAACGCTAATCCTGTCTGCACGCTCTTGCTCTGGAATGCAGTTTAAGAAGCGGCTGGCAGTTTCAGTGATTGACCTGGATAAATCCAGTGTGGGTTTTTGATTTTGTTCAGCTTTTGCAATGCCTGCCATGTTGTGCCGTATTGTTTGGAGATGGAGTACAAGGTATCTCCCGATTTAACAACATGCACTTTAGCTGGTGCTGGCTTGCTTGGTGTAGGTTTAGACGGTACTTCTGGTTTCGGTGTTTCTGGTTTTGGTGATTCTGGCTTCGGTGTAACCGGAGCTGGTGTTTCTGTTACTGGAGCTTCTGGTTCAGCTGCAGGCAATGCAGCTTCTTTGATCCGGCCGTCTGTTTTGATATCTACAGCGCCGAGTTGTTGCATGTATTCAATCAATGCTTCATCCAATGCACCGTACATGCCAGTTGTTGGGTATTTCGTGAACATCGTGTATTCGTCACCACCAACAGCTGTGAAGTCATTCGTAGCCAGTGTATACGTAGCTTCTGGATCCAGCGCTTGATCTCCAACCATCACGGAATGCACGCGGCTTCCTTTGTCTTGGGAAGGATCAATGCTGAATGTGATACCAGATACTTGCGGGAAACCACCACTTGGTTCAGGGTAGGAGCCTACGCCGTTTTCAAGAGCAGCCACAACATCGGAGCCCTTCACATCAATCGTTACAACTTGGTTACCAAAAGGAAGAACGGTAATAACGTCACCTTTGGTTACAACGCCTGCTTCAATGGAAGCACGAATGCCGCCACCATTTGTCAGCGCAATATCTGCACCACTTACGTCACGAATAGCATCTGCAAGCAGGTCGCCAAGGTTTGTTTCCCCTGCACGAACTTGTTCACGCTTACCGTCCAGCAGAACAGCTGTGTTAGCTACTTCTTCTTTCAGGATTGGTTCTTGTTCTTTCTGAATGGAGTTCACCAAAGTGGCAACTTTCTCATTGGGTTTAATATCTTTTGCTGCTGCTTCATCAATCAATGCAGCTTGTTTTTTCGTTACTTTACCAGCATCTACCCAGAGGTCAATAACCCCTACGTAGTTCGTATATTCCCCTGCACTAGCGATCAGTGTTCCATGATCGGAAACCAGACCATCTTGCAGTACAGTGTGGCTGTGACCATCGATGAATACATCAATGCCAGGAACTTCTTTCACTACTTTGAAACTCGTATCTGTACTGGAAGCATCTTGTCCAAGGTGTCCCAATACAACGACAACATCTACTTTGCTGCGAATTTCATTCACAAGCACTTTAGCTTCCGCAGTTGGATCTGTGATATCAAGACCTTCTACATTTTTCGGATTCGTTTTGTACATTGTTTCCGGTGTAGTCAGAGCAATGATACCGATTTTCACGCCATCTACTTCTTGGATGAGGTACGGTTCAAAAAGACGAGTGCCGTCTTTCTTCTTCACGTTAGCGCTAAGCATTGGGAAATTCATCATGTCCGCAAGCTCAACGAGGCGTTCGGAGCCGTAATTGAATTCGTGGTTACCAGGTACGATTGCTTGGTAGCCCATTTCGTTCATGACTTTGACGATGCTCTCACCGTTAACCAGTGTGGCAAATGTTGTGCCGTGTACAGCATCTCCAGCATCAAGCAGGAGGGTATTTGGGTTTTCGCTACGGTATTTGTCCGCAATTCCAGCTACTTTAGCAAAACCCATCGCAGGTGAGGATTCAACTGCGCGTGCATGTGTATCATTCGTATGTAGAATGGTAATTTGCTTGCCTGTGCCCGGAGTGGTATCCGCAGCCGCAGCCATGCCTACACTGCCAAACAGCAAACAGACCGTTAGCAGAAGTGAAACGTAATTCTTCCAGATTTTCATATGAATCCGAAACCTCCCAAAATAGTAATCTACTTGAGCGTGTATAGCTCATTTGCTATTTTAGCAGACAATGATTAGGAAATCTCGCGATTTACGTAAAAATAGGTAACCTACAAGTGACATCATATTGTATGAATGCAAAAAGAAAATAAATTTTAACAACTAAGGAACGTACGTTCTTATTTAGAGTAAAAAAAATGCTGCACTTCACGAGGCAGTCCTGTACGTAAGCAATATTTTTCAAGTGATTCATCGGGCTCTGGAGTTACCCCTGAGGTTAAGAGCTGAATGGCAAAAAGATTCGCCTGTCTTTCCAGTTTGCCAGGTGCAAAATAGGAGTGCTCCTCTAAAAAGAAACGGTTGATGCCTTTATGCAATCGGTCATGCCCCAGTTCGTGAGCACATACAAAACGTTGCCATTCTGGAGCCAGGTCATTGTGAATCACAATAAATCTGCGTCGCAGCTTACGAAAATACAAACCTTTGGTGGACTTTCCGAGATTGGTGAAACGGATATGTATCCCAAGGGCTCTCGCAATGCTGAAAGGGCAGTTTGTCCGGTGCTTTCGAATCAGCTTTGTTACAATGTCATCCATATCATCTCACCCGCTGCTTCAATTTGGTTCACCCTGTAATGTTTCATTGCTTCTTATCTGGATCGGTTGTTTTCTTGCGTTTGTTCATCTGCTTAGCTTCCCAGAATAGTCCTGTAAGAACATCCTTAATACGCTTCTTGTCCTCGTCATCCAGTGGTATGCCATCAAACATGAGATCATCCTCATCCTCCAGCATTTTCTTAAAGTCTCGACGATCCTTATAAGTTGCCCATTCAGGTGTGACCCGTGCATCCGTTGTGGTATTCATTTCTTCCATATATCCAGCTTGCTTCATCATCTCTGCATAAGGAACGGAGAGGGCATCTGCCAATTTGCGAATGGTTGCAGGTTTGGGAACACCACGAACCCCATTCTCAATGCGTGAAATCTGTGAGTTACTAATTCCTGCGGAATCTGCTAGCTGATTGATACTATAGCCTTGCAACTCTCGCAGTTGTTTGAGGTAAGATCCAAAAGCATGCTCCACAATTCATGCCACTCCTTCAATTAGTCTATCGTAGTCTACATCTTAATTCGAATTCGTAGAAGACGACTTGGATGGAACTCGTTCATTATTTGTACTATATCGTATATATACCATTAGGTAAAGAGATTTGAAACAATTATGCCAAAAGGTAAAGGAAATGAGAGAGTGAGTTTTATTATTCGCTCAAAATGACCCAAAATGAGGGTTTACTCCAATCTCCAGAAAGTGGTATCCTCGAATAGAAATACGAACACTATGCGAACAAAATGTAAATTAATGATAACTGATGCCTATTAAAAATACCATTGTTTTTGGTCTATTCACGCTCGAACGGATTCCAAAAGGCAACAAAGGAACATAGCATATGCCGCTCTAGTGCAGAAAACAAAATGTTTAGTATATAAGGAGGAGAATGATGATGGAATTATTGTTACCCGAATTGGATCGCCGAAAAACACAGACTGCGGTTGAAGCTGCTCTGGAGAAGTATCGCATATACAAAACCATTGCGTTTGAAGAACGAGAAGTGATGGTGACTGCGAGCTATGCAGAACGCTTCCATGGTGCAACGAACGTAACCGGAGATTCAACGGCTCGAACAGCAATTTATAATGTGGATGTCCAGCGAGCACGCCAAGCCTATTGTGATACGATTGATTTTATTGTCTCTCGTCTAAGTGAGAAAGAGCGTCTGCTTGTGTACGAACGATATTTGAAAGATGAAGATGTGTTCGATTATAAAGTGTATAACCACGTGTTCGAGCCTCCTGTAAGTAAGGATACGTATACGAAGATTCGAACGCGTGCCTTCTATAAGTTGGCTCTTGCTCTATCCGATCGAGGGTTAATTAATGTAGAGCCGTTATCGGCAACACGCAAGGAGCGTAAGAAGCTGGGGTAAGGGCGGCGAACTTCATCCTTTAATATCCATGCCTGATTGGATACAATAATGAACAATACATGGTTTAGTTAAATTACGTGTTCAAAAGGTGCGGTCGGAATTTTTGAACAACCTCTTAAAGGAGAGAATCTGCATGTCTGAAGAAGGTAGGATGCAGGAAATGTACACCCTGAAGACGATTGCGGAGACGTTGAATACCTCGAACGACCTGAGTACGATGCTCGATACCGTAATAGGTAAGTTATTGGGTCTTACAGGACTGACAACAGGATGGTTATTTCTGATTGGTGAACGCGGAGAATATTCGTTCATGGCAGACTATAATTTGCCTCCTGCACTTCAGCGTCAAGAGAAGCAACCGATGCGATGTGGCACGTGTTGGTGTCTGAATCGCTTCTGGGATGGACGACTGGACAATGCTGTTAATGTTCTTAATTGCAAACGACTTGAGGATGCGCGTGAATATCAATGGGGAGATACCTATGATATCACCCATCATGCAACGGTACCTCTTCGATCTGGTGAGAAGATGTTAGGGCTGCTCAATGTAGCTGCCCCGAACAAAGAGCACTTTAGTGAAAGTGAACTGGCACTATTACAGGCAGTAGCTTATCAGATCGGCAGTGCGATTGAGCGGATGCGGTTATATCGTGCTGAGCAGAGGCGAGCAGATCTATTTGCAAAGCTAGGCGGATTCAGCAGTGCGTTAGGACTCGCGGTGAATGAATGTAAGCATTTGGATTCGCTGGCTGAGACAACGGTTAGTCTGCTAGGGCAACATTATGATTGGCCATTTGCAGCATTGCTGAAACTCAGAGAGGATCGTTTGGTTGTACAAGCTGCACATGTTGTGGGAGCCTTGCAGCAACGATCATTATATGAAGATTTTTCTTCAGATGGGTTGAACGGGCTACAGCGTGCTATTGATCTTCATCGAATTACGAAATTATCCGCCTCAGAGGTTCAAGAGATAGCTACAAGCAGTGCACGGTCGTTACCTGTACCTGTTCTATCTTCGGGTCTCGCCGTCCCCATTCTGAGTATTATTCCAGGAGAGGCAGGCGTATTGGTCGTTGGTTATGCTGAGTCTAGCATTCTCCCTCAGGCGGATCATGAGGTACTTGAGGCAATTGCTGAACACATTACTGCGTCGTGGGAAAGCTTGAAGCTTGCTGAACAACGGCGTGAGTTGGCTCGATTGGAAGAACGGAATCGCTTGGCACGGGATCTGCATGATTCGGTCAACCAGATTCTATTTTCCTTGTCCCTGACGGCGAGGGGAGCTGAGAGCATGATGTTGGGCTCTGCAGAGCATGAGCCTATTAGAGAGGCAATGAAGGACGTTCGTTCTCTCTCACAGGAAGCGCTGAAGGAAATGCGAGCACTGATTATGCAGCTGCGACCTGCCGGCTTAGAGAAGGGGCTAATGAGTGCATTGCAGGAATATGGTGCAGGACAGGGACTGCAGGTGGCTGTCCATCGTTCTGGTATGGGAAATCTGCCCCGAAGTGTTGAAGACGGGCTATGGCGAATCGGACAGGAAGCCCTTAATAATGTACGTAAGCATGCTGGCGTAAACGCAGTTGAGATCATCCTACATTTGAGTGATCGTGAGGTAACATTAAGCGTAACCGATCGTGGGAAAGGCGGAGCCAAACGGCGAGGAGCTTTGTCCACACGTTCTCTCGGATTGTCGATTATGAAGGAACGTGCTCAAGCGTTGGGAGGTCGATTGGAACTTGTAAGCTCCGCTCGCAAAGGAACAATGGTAACGGTGATCGTCCCGCTTACGTCTGGAACGGTAGAGAATTAAGGAGGAGAAGAGATGCCGATTAGGATTTTGCTTGCGGATGACCATGCGATGGTCAGGCGTGGGCTTCATGTTTTTCTATCCACACAGTCCGATATGGTTGTCGTTGGCGAGGCGTCTGATGGACAGGAAGCGTTGCAACAAGCGGCAGAGCTCGAGCCGGACGTGGTGTTAATGGATCTGCATATGCCTGTACTTGATGGAATAGAAACAGCTAGACAGCTTCGAGTGCTTACGCCTAGTATTCGGATCATTGTGCTCACATCGTTCTCAGACCAGGATCATGTTGTACCTGCTGTACGTGCTGGGGTCAAAGGATATTTGTTAAAAGACATTGAACCAGAGGATCTGGCGGTGGCGATCCGCAATGTACATGCAGGTCAGGTGGAGCTTCATCCGGCGGCGGCTGGTCAACTCATGCATGTCATGGCTTCTGCCGAACTATCTATGAATGAACAGCAGTTATCGTTGAAGCAGACAGAGCAACAGCCTGTACAAGAGCAACGTCAGGATAAGGATAAGGAAGCACAAGCATCCGCACAGGAACTTGATACGCTGACCCGTCGTGAACGGGAGGTGCTGGGGCTTATCGCTCAGGGGTTGAGTAATAAAGAAATTGCAGCCCAGTTAGTCATTACTGAGAAAACAGTAAAAACACATGTTAGTCATCTATTGGATAAATTAGGGCTATCTGATCGTACACAAGCTGCGATCTATGCGGTTCGCAAAGGATGGGTGGTCTAAGCATCATGACCACACCTCAGTCCAAAGTCGTAGAAACTCAGCCGAAAGGTTGAGTTTTTTGGTGCTGGAAGTTAAGCCTTTCTGCTGACGCATCTAAGGATGAAGAAAGATATGCTAGTAATACATAAGACGAGAACACGAAATGAAAAAAGGAGCGTGACCCAATGAAATTTATTGTTGTGGCAGGAAGTAACCGTAAAAATGCGACCAGTACACGTCTGGGAGAATATGTGATTCAAGCTATTCATGGTCAAGGACATGAAGCGAGCCTGTTCGATTTATATCAAACACCGGTTCCTTTCTACGCGGCGGATGAGAAACTCGACGGTGATCTACATTTGGCTGATCTGAAGGCCCGAGTGCTCGCGGCTGACGCCATTATTTTAGCTACGCCAGAGTATCATGGAAGCATAAGCGGTGTGCTCAAAAACGCACTGGATCACCTAGGTCAATCCTATTTCAGCGGGAAGCCGGTGTTGTCCATTAGTTCATCGGGAGGTGCTGTAGGCGTAAGTGCGCTACTACAGTTGCAAGCGATTGTGCGGAATATGCATGGGATCAATGCATCAGAATGGATTTCCATTGGCGGAGCGCAACGTAGAAGATTCGAGGCAACATACGATGGATACGAGGAATACGAAGGTAGTCAGGATATTGAGGAACGAATTCAACGTGTGCTTGGTTCATTTTTGCATCTAGCAGAGGCCATCACGTCTGCACGTAAATAACACTTGATAGAGAGGGGGATGTCGCATGATTAAAGGTATATTTGAGACACATCTGAATGTAACGGATCTGGAGAGATCCCAGCATTTTTACGAACAGATTATGGGTCTGGAACATGCATATGGACAGCCAGAGCGAGGGAACTCCTTTTACTGGGTCGGTGGTAGAGGAAACGCAATGTTAGGCATCTGGCAAAAGGAACCTGATAAAGTTCAGCGGCAGCATTTCGCTTTTCATGTGTCCTTAGAGGATATGAAACAAGCTGTCCCTTATCTGGAGGCTAAAGGGATTGCGGCGCGTAATTTCTTAGATGATGACATTGGCGAATTGTATGTGTTCGGCTGGATGCCCGCCGTGTCGGTGTATTTAACCGATCCAGATGGGCACTCGCTTGAGTTCATATCCATGCTGCCAGACGAAGCGAAGCCTGAGCTGGGCATGGTACCGTGGAGCACGTGGGAACGCATGCATGGACGTATGTAGATCCTCATTTGATATAAACCACAGGAATCTGGGGTGACTGGCGATCAAAAGGTTATTCTGTCATCACAGTGACCAGTGTAACTAGGGTTTAGTTCGATTTATATAGTTATATCTTATGGGCGTGTCCCGTGAGAGGCAGTAGGAGGAAACGAGATGGTGTTTGAAGAGGTTACGTTATACACTGCACAGTTGAAAGATCTTAAACCGTTCTATAAAGATACGCTCGGCATGACAATTGTCGATGAATCTGAGCGTTCATTTACGATTCAAGCTGGACAGACAAGAATGGAATTTATGCAAAACGAGACGAATGAGAAGCCCTTCTATCACTTTGCATGGATGATACCTTCGAATCTCTTTCAGGAAGCAAAGGAATGGGTAGCTTCTCGTGTTCCGCTTAGTCGGCAAGATGGTCAAGATCAGACGTACTCTATGAATTGGAACGCCCATTCACTTTATTTTGAAGACCCCGCAGGTAATATTCTAGAATTCATCGCCCATCATTCGGCGCATAATGAACGGCAACATGCTTTCTCAACCGCTGATATATTGAAGGTATGTGAGGTAGGCATCGTATGCGAAGATGTGCTGGCAAAAGTGAATGAATTGCAGCGGATGGGGATCAAGCGATGGGGAGAGATCAGTGATACCTTTGCGCCGATGGGAGATATGGATGGTCTATTCATTGTTGTGAAAAAAGAACGCGTCTGGTTCTTCTCAGAGAAAAAAGCACAGGTACATGCACTTGAGGTCGTCGTCCAAGATGTCGGAAAGCTGCAAATGTAGTTAAATGCAAGCAAGTGAAGTGAAAATGGAACCGGTCAACAAGGGTGTGCATATCTTCACGATTTGGCTCATTTAATAGAAGTATCCGCAATGTAAGCGGTATATATGGGGGAACACTTATGCGATGAAGGAGGGATGAATTATGGATCGACGTTTGTTAGAAGAGGGTCTAATGATCATCGTTTCGAGTCGGGAGCACACAGGGGATCTGTGGCACGCCCATTATGGGGCGGCGGCGATTGCGGCTTACTTCTGGGTGAGGGAGAACCGCCTAACCTCTCTGGCTGCTGGAAGTGTCACAGCTGAAGCCAAGGCAATGCTCCGTAAACATGGCGTACACTCGGGAGAACCTTCTTTGCGAGGTGAAGTGTTGCCAATGGAAGAAGCGGAAGCGCTTATCACCCAGGCGCTGGATCGTACCATTGGTGAACTGCACTGGGTTGGGCATCAGGCCATCTATGGAGCGCTAAGCTTGAAGGCCATTCGCGAGCTGGAGGGGTGGGGGACTGCCCGTGATGTGCAACAGTTAGTTGAGCTGATGGATTCATTCGAGCGGACTGTGCCCGGACGATCGTGGATCAATACGACAGTCAAAGAAATACGCACGCTGCGTGTAGATGAATCTGACGGTTTTCCCCAGATTGAACGTCCGGAGGATCTGTCGCGTCTCATTCTGGATGAGCTTGGGGCATTTGATACCATCTATCAAGCAGAGGCTCATCATGATCTCATCGGACATATGTTAACGTATGGACATGCACTTAATATTTTGTATGAATTAGGTTATCCAAGCTTGTTCCATCAAGGACTGACACCGTTCTTAACGATGGTAAAAGCATTGCGACTGAGCCGTAACGTTGATCATGAACTAGATAGGCTAACATTACAATCTCCAGTGGATCGACTACCCTTGGTACGTGCTGAACGCTCGATTGCACTGCCGCATGAACTTGAATACTGGCTAACAGACCGACGCTCACAAGATTGGAACAGCGGACATGTATTCAAATTCCCATTCAGTTTCTATCATCACGCAAGAAACAGCAATTCGGTTCCAGAGAGCTGGGAGAACTTCCGGTATATTATTGCTTAATGAGGCTACGAAAGAAACATTCATTCCATGCGTGGATTGAGTGATTAGATATATAGAATCAATGGACATATGTAAGGAACGAGGAAATAGAATGAGAAGAGCACAGCCTGTGAAGTATAGGGGCGTGTGCTCTTTTTTGGTATGTGGATGTAAGCTGATCCTTAGATCTAACGGACTCCTATCCAAATGATGAAAAGAATGAATGTGACTCGCGATAACAACAAGAAGAGGGGCTTCGTCGATGGATTACGTACTACCCATACACCCCAAGAACAGGTCAGGGCTGTGCTTGTCCAAAAAACAAGGAAAGGCAAGCCTTCGGCTGTGAAAGGGAATGATATTGGCGGCAGAGAGGAAAGACCTGTGCCAAGGAACAACCAAGCTGTCATATAGACAGTAAGGAAGGATGTTAATACAAACATAATCGTTTGAGACCAGAAACGATATAGACCGACTAAACGTAGGAAAAGTACAGAAAGTAGATACAGCAGCATCACACTCGTTAAATACATCACCGCAGTCCATCCAATAAACGAGTCAGTTACTACGTCAGCCTCTCTATATAGAAGGAACAGGGTCATCATGTACATAACGTAACCTGTCAGATAACCACTTATGATCACCCAGAGGTAGAACCAATCTGATCTTTGCATGCATGTCACTCCTCTTGATCCTATAAATCTTTTATTTGAAGTATAAACGTTAGCAGAAGTATAAAAGTTGAATAAAAGTTAGCTTTCACAAGAAACCGACGCTGAGCCGACGTATTAGCTTCCACAATTGGTCTTAATTCAGGCGGTTAACCGTCAGCGCAGACGTTTAAAAGAGGTAAGATGGTATTATCGGATCAGAAGGAAAGCAACCATATCGATATCATCTATGAATCTACTGGCTAATGGCCAGTTTTTTTAATAGGGGCTAATCGTTCTGATCAGATGCTGAAGAAAAATCTCATTCTTGGAGCAGGAGGTAGCATGATATGAAAAAAGTATTGTATGTCCCACTTGATGATCGTCCAGCCAACCTGGATGACGTCATTGTACAAGGTAAAGCAGCCGGTCTCCATATCGTTACACCGAACCGGAAGGACATCCGAAACCGTTTGGATTCGGAGAAAACGGTAGATGGCACTACATTACTTGGTACATCTACACCTCAGTATGGCAAGCCGTCCAATATTCACGATTTTATTCTAGAGCATGCTGCTGAAGTTGAAGGCTTCATTATTTCAAGCGATATGCTGGCTTATGGTGGTCTGATTGGTAGCCGCGAGCTTCGTGAGAACGGGGGCGGTGACTATCCGAACTATGATCAGGAGATAACGCGGTTGTTGGATGTAATTCGTGTTATCAAAGAGAAATACCCATGTAAACCCGTTTACGTAATGGATACAATCATGCGACTTGCGACCACTTCATTTGCAGATGGACTTGCGCTTGATGCTTATAATGAATCGCGAGCATTAATGCAGCAGCCTCGTCAGACGTTTACTGCTTTTGAAGATATTATCCAGGGGTATAACTTGTCTCCTGATTCTACAGAGTATGGTGAGACGACCTATTTTGACAAAGAACAATATTACAATACCAGACAGCATAAATTCAAAACGAATCTATACATCCTGGATCAACTGGCACGTAAGGGATATATTGACTTTCTCGCGGTTGGCGTGGATGATGCCAATACACAAGGCGTACAGATTAACGAGATCCGTTATGTGGAGAATCAAATTAACGAATGGCTTGGCGGAGTAGCTGGGCAGAATCCAGACCGTGCGATCATTCTTCCGGATGCCGATGGTTTGGGACATTCGTTGTTAGCTCGTATGGCGAATCAATTGCTTCGTGATGGCGCAAAAACACGTTATGCAGTTACCTACTTTGGCCCGCATGGTAATACCATCGTGAACACCTACGAATATATGAATGTGCATGAGAATGTAGCCCGACATATTGATATCGTGGGTGGCGTGCTTGTTGCTGATTCTGCATATCCGGTTCTAGAGGAAGAGACGGATACTGAACTTGTCACAGGCGAGAACGTTAGGCAGGATGGTGCTGCGCTTCAAGCTGCAACGTTTGATGTTACCTCAGAACTCGATCGGATGACCAGCCATTCTCATAAGAACAAACCAGAGCCTAACTTAGAAATTGTGGCGATTACGGCATTGGAAGAGGTAGAGGCTGCTGTTGAGCGAATTAACGCCAATAGTGAACAAGGTATGCCCACGGTTGTGATTGATTTTGTAGGTAAAGGCCCGGCGAATGTAGATGTTGCTGAAGCGCTATTGAATAGCTCACACACTGGTCGCGTACTAGGGTATAGTGCTTGGAATACACCAGGCAATAAGATCGGGATTGCGGTTGGTATGGGACAATCTCGCTATGCCTTTATTGCGAAAGAAACGAATGCTTCTGCACTAGAGGAAGCGATGAATGCTCATGGATCACTATTGTTTAAACGTTTCCTGAAGGATTATTACTACAAGGCGGTTGCGATTGCAGATATTCGCACATATTCCCGTGCCCATGCCCTCTATACCAACGTGGCTACGCTTGCGGATCAGAATATGCTTTTGTTCAATTCCAGTGAGGACTACGAACATCTACAATCGTTGCTGCGAGATTTAATGCAGACATACACAACGACACTAGCCACTAAACCTGCCTTTGCCCAAGGTAACGATGCGGTGGTTCAGTTGGAAGATGGGGAAAGCTCCTATGCTGCGTATGAAAATGCAGAGCTCGAGTATACCAATCCGGACTTTATCTGGGGACGTGCGTTTGAAATTACGCTGAATCCCCAAGTTACATTGGTGTCCGTCTAAAAGGGATACAAGTTTAACGTCGTCTTTTTTCCACCCAAGATACACTCTTAATCGCACCGAAGTCATGCCAATCACCATCCGCGTTAGCAATCAACAGGTGTAAGATTGTATTATCGGATCAATCGCACAGGGACACACCGAAAGCACATACGCTAATGTACAGCAGACCGGCCATTGAGCCGGTCTTTCTTATGCGGTGATGTTGTCTAGTTTGGTTCGATCATAGATTGTACTGCAGACGGAATGTTAAAGGGGGAGTTTCATGACTGCTGCATTGTCGCTGCACAATGGGGGCAGATCATACATTTGCAGCCGAAGGGGGCGAAATGAATGTGTCTATAAGAAATAACGCTGATTCTACTGCCAGTATGAGCAGAATGAGCACGCTCATGAAACAGACATTGAAGCAGAAGCTTGCTGAGCTTATCCCAGCATGGCAGGGTCAGGTGCGTGATGCACTTGCACCGGGCGAGCCGATAAATGAGCCTTGTGCGGTCATTGCTTTTGCCGAAGAAGTACCTAAGTTTAGCTGGACAGGATACCGTCGAATCATCCGCATTGCTCCGTATGCGAGACTCACAGAGGGTGGAGCGGAGCAGGTGGAGATCTGGTCCAGTAAGTTGGTGGAGGGATTACACCAGGTTCGATTACAGGATACGGAGGGCAATGCCTTTACCTGTATCTACCTCGGATCTTCCGATTGTGATCGAATAGACTCAGGTGCAGGCTTCATTACACGTAGTCTTCGATTTGGAGTCTATATACCTGAGGTCATTGAACATGATCTTGCCATCGAAACGCAGGACTATTCGATGCTTGCACTCCAGAACTGGACACAAACTGAGCTTGATTCAAGTTGGTCTGTCTATCGTGATGCGTGGCCTGGGGGGTACGAGTCTCCTTCTGTTTTGTGGCGACTTGCGAGTTGCGATATCGCTGAGGCAGGTGCCTCTACACTGGAGATTCACAAGAAGCTCGTGGGACATGTCATGACTAGAAGTCCAGTGGCGACACGTAACACTGTAATTCGGCTTGTGGAACAGCTAGGGGTACAAGCACGAATCGCAATTACTGATGCGGGGGGCGAAGAGACTAACGAGAGCAGGAGATATGTCACGGTTGATGACGTCTCTGCCGATTTACAGGCGGACGCCTACCTGAATGGACAGATCCGTCTGACCTTACAGGAGCGGATTCGTCGCCCAGGAACAGACGTACCTTTCATTCGTCAGGTGCATCATAGCAGAGGAATAGAATAAGCATGAGTCACAATAAATTTATTAATAATGCGTGTTGAACTTATAACCAAATGAGGTGAGATAGCGTTGACAAGCTCAATTGAACATAACCAACAAGGCGATGCGAAGTACACGCAAGCCGAGCTAATCAATCATACAGAAGCCCTCTTTGCCGTTAAGGCTGAGGTGCTGTATGGGGCGCTGAGCGAAGCAACGGCGCAGACGTTTTCCATTGCGGAAGCACAAGAACGAATCAACCAATTTATGAAAGCGAAGGTGAAGGGCTAATGGCAGGCGGAACATGGGAGCAGACGAATCGTCCGGTACTTCCGGGCTTATATATGAATTTTCAGGCGGCAGCAGCATCGTCCATTCAGGCAGGAAATCGTGGAACTGTTGTAGTACCAGTGAAGGCAAACTGGGGGCCGGCGGGGACTTTTGTAGAAGTGGGCAGCGAATCAGCGATTGAACGGATTTTCTCAGCGGGTGCACGGGACAATGGGACAGCATATACTTCCCTGAAGCTTGCGCTACTCGGTGGACCGAAGAAGCTGTTAGCCTATCGGGTCGTGGGGGAAACGGCGAAGGCGGGAAGTCTTACGCTCAAGGATCGGAACGACGAAGATGTGCTGCGATTGGATGCCAAGTATGTAGGGGATCGGAGTAACGATTTCTACGTCACGATTCAACCTGGCATCATCGATAATACGAAGCATGAAGTGCGCCTTTTCGAAGGCAATCGCATGTTGTACGCGTTGGTGACAGCAGATATCACAGGTGCAGCTCTGGCAGAACAGATCAATGCGGATGAGAACAACGTATGGGTAACAGCAGTAGCGATTGGAGATGGTACGGGCGAGGTTGCCACCGTTGCAGGTGCATCATTCAAAGGCGGTTTGAGCGGTAACGACAGTCTGACCAATGCGGATTACATTGCCGTACAAGAGGCGCTCGAGGGTGAACAATTCGATGTATTGGCTCTGGATCAAGCCGCGGATGCCCCTCTGCTTGCAAGCTTTGGCGCATGGATCAAGCGTGTACGTAATGAGGGTAAACCGGTTATTGCTGTATTTGGCGGTTCCGCAGCAGATGATACATCGGCGAATGCCGCTCAGAAGGCATCGGCTCGTTCAGCGCAGTTGAACCATGAGGGTGTCGTTAACGTGGGTACGGGGGTGCGTTTGGGAGACACCTTCTATAGCTCGGCTGAGACATCTGCGTATGTTGCAGGTCTGATCGCAGGTCAGCGTTTGAACGAATCGACCACGTATGCATCAACTCCGTTCGATGATGTAACACGTCGCTGGACACGGGCTGAACAGGAGCAGGCTGTGCAGAATGGTGTGTTTATTTTCTTCCACGATGGTCGTCAGGTTAAAGCACTACGTGGTGTGAATACGCTAGTTGCACCCGTGGCTGGACAGAATAATGCATGGAAAAAAATCCGTTCCATTCGTGTGATGGATGCCATTAACGTAGACCTGCAGCGTTCTGCGGAGGACACGTACATCGGTAAAGTGAATAATACGGAGGAAGGTCGCCAGGCATTGATTGGGGCGATGAAAGCCTATCTAGCCTTGCTCGCGCAGAGCAACGTGATTGAGGCATCAGGATACGATGTGCTTCTCGATCCTGCATATTATGGAACGGCTCCAATTCTGAAGCCGGAAGCAGATCAGGTGTACTTGCAGTGGAATGTGAAGCTGACGGATGTAATGGAGCAATTATTCGGCACTTTTTATGTGCAATAAGATTTGTTAGGAAGGCAATTTCTAGTTTGTGTATAGAGTGTGCTGTTTCAAGATAAATGAGTTTAGCCGGATGTGGAAGTAAGCGAATGAGGCAAAGTTCAATTATATCCATAAATAAAAATATGTGAACGGATATGGTTCACGCGAATCGATACGTTCAATGATCCCAAGGAGGAATATTCATGTTAGATGCATCACGAGTTATTCTCGGTACCCACGGTCAGCTGCATATTGATGGTACGTGGCAGACCAATATTAACAAGCTGGAAGCGAGTGTAGAGATTGAGAAGCGTGAGTTGAATCTGGTCGGGAACGACTGGAAGGTGCACAAGAATGGAGCAAAAAAAGGAACAGGTACGATGACAGGGTACAAAGTTACCTCGGATATGATTACACGTGGATTCACAAAGTTCCAGATTATCTCCAAGCTGGATGATCCAGAGTCCTATGGACATGAGAGCGTACTGCTGAAAGGCTGCATGGTGGACAAAATCCAACTTGCCAACTGGACAGCCGGCGAAGAAGTGCCGGAGGAAACGGGTTTTACCTTTGAGGGATTTGAGTTGCTCAATCCAATTGTAGCGAACTAAGATTCGTAGGTTAGCAAGACGAAGGACGATAAAGGAATAGGTAAAGCAAGGCATCAGCAAGGATAAGGCAAAAATACAGCAAAGTAAAAGCAAGGGTAAGGCAGAGAAAAGAAGCAAGCAGGCTGAGGGGGACCCGGTCTGCTTCTTATGTTTGTGCAGATTTTTTGTGATGCTAGTACATTTTAGGAAGATAAAAGGAGACATGCCTCGATGAGTATGAATGAAAAGCTGTCAGAAGAGCAAATTTTGGACCAGCTATTCGAAGCGGCAGAGCGATTGCCAGAGGAAAATGTGCGCATTCAGCGGTTGGATCTGCTGCTTACGTTGCGTGGATTGACATCCTCCAAAGTCGATCAAATACGTGAACGCTGTACAGTTCGCAAAACGGTCAAGGGTCGCACCGAAGAAAAGGTGGACACTGAAACGTTCAATGCGCTGCTTATCTCCGAAGCGACCGTGAAGTTGCAAGTACGCAGCCTGGAATTATCTGGCTGGGGCGACAGCCGTATTACTGGGCGCATGAAGTTGTCTGGTGGGGAACAAGCGGTTCGCCGGATGCTGCTTGCTGGTGAGCTGGATGCGGTGGGTGACAAAGTGCTGGAGCTATCCGGGTTCGGCGTGGAGATTGAAGACCTAAAAAACTAATTCACTCCGGCGGGATGACAACGTTCCTCTATCACATGTGGGTGCGTCATCATCTAAGACCCGGAGAGTTCTGGTCTCTACCCCGAGGCGAACGCTCGTTGTTGCTTGCTTTCTCGGAAGAGGAAATGGATGCAATTACGAAGCAAAACAATCGGTAAGGTAGAGGAATCCATATTGAATGACAGGAGGTGAAAGAGATGGCTGAAATGATTGTAGGTCTAAGTAAGTCCAATGCAGAGATGCGGACAACCCTTCGTTATCTGGATCAGATTCAGCGTTCAACCGAACGGCTTGGCAGAGTGCGATATCAGAGTCTAATCAAGACAAATAACGAGCTGCGAACGACCGGGCGCAGGCTGGAGCATGTGTACAGTACCGCAATTCGATTAAGTAGATTGCGCATCACTCCAACGATTGGGCTAAACGATCAGCTAAGTCCTGCTTTGGATCGGGTATTGGCGAAGCTGAACCGAGTTCAGGGACAGATGGTTAAGGCATCGGGAACGGTGTCTGTCGAGGTGCGCCAGAAGGTTGAAGTGGCGATGGGTAAGATGAATCCGGCGAGCGGATCTTCAATGTCAGTTACTATTGGAAGTCATAATACTACAGTCAATAATTTGGCTAAAGAAGAAGAAAAAAATGGGTTTGAGAAAGGATGGGAATTAACAACCAGTATCTTGGATGCTGCTAATAATTTGACCGATTTATTCGGAAAAGGTAAGGGAGCTTGGGATAAAAAGTTTAAAAAAGATAAGAGCCCCAAAGGTAAAAGTCAAACCCGTACTACTTCTAGAACTGGAAACGCCAATCCGACAAGTGTACCTTCCCGAAAAGTGTCAGGAGGACGTCGCGGTAGAAGCTACCAAAACTCTACTCCAGCACCCGCTCCAACTAGTCCTAAAATTCATAAAGACGTATCACCGAAAGGGATTCGCGAAGCTCTGTCTACTAACAAGCTTTATAAAATGATGCGAGGTGGAGGAAAATCCGGTTTTAGCTCAGGCATCCTGTCAGGTTCACCTATGGGCATGCCCAATCTGTTATCGGGTAACGGCATGTTTAGTAAATTAAGCGGTGGTTTAGCGAAAGGAGCAGGCAAACTGCTCGGACCGATCAGCATGCTGGCAGATGTGGCGAATGTGGCTTCCGCTCCAGCTGGAGAGCGTGGCCGAGCCGTAGGCTCCATGATTGGCGGGACAGCGGGCACCGCAATTGGCAGTGCCATTGGAAGTGTGATTTTACCTGGGATTGGCAC
The DNA here is from genome assembly GCF_001426865.1 of Paenibacillus sp. Root52. Classification (GTDB taxonomy): domain Bacteria; phylum Bacillota; class Bacilli; order Paenibacillales; family Paenibacillaceae; genus Paenibacillus. The sequence goes on from NZ_LMFO01000005.1 coordinate 112,442, forward strand.
GTATGTGGGCGGTGCAATTGGCGGCTGGGCAGGAAGTGCTGCGGGCGAATGGATTGGCGGTAAAGCGAAGGATATTGGCAATTTCATGTCGAGCGCAACCGAGAGCGTGGGCAATGCTGTATCTGGTGCGGTAGATTATGTCGCTGAGAAAACGAAAAATATCACGAGCGGCATCTCCAATTTCTTCGGGTTTGGCTCGAAGGAAGAAGAGAAGGTTCCGCCTGCACCTGTGCCTCCAGCCCCTTCAGTGCAACCTGCAATAGCTCCGCCTTATATTCCTTCCGGGCTCTTGACCACAGGCCCGTTGGCGTATATGACATCGATGGGAGTTCAACCCACTTCGGCGGCATTTCAAGGTTCGAGCATGATGCAACTGCAGGCAATGAATGCGGGCAATGGATCACAGTCCACAGCGGGAACTAATGGCAAATCATCCCCAATGACCGTACAGATCTCGGAAGATCAGATGAGTAGTTTGTCGAGTTACCTCAAGGATTTCAAGACGGAGACCACAAACCAGATTGCTGTAAATGTTCCTGTAGGTGCAGTGCAAGTTACCGTTCGCGAGAATGCTATTGACTACGATGGACTTGCCCGACAAGTCGGACAGCGTGTGGTAAGTGAGGTACGACGCGCGATGGAGAACCGCAAAACGATCATGGCCTAGGATGAAAGGAGGTCAGGTATGAGTGTAATTGAAGACCGAGTGAAAGGGCTGGAGATGGAGTTTACGTTAAAAGACGGAACGACATCATTTCAATTCCCTGTAAATCCGGAAGAACTGAATATTTCCCGTACCAAAGGGTATGAGACGATTCAGATGCTGGAGCATGGCGAGTTTGATTTTGCACAGGGAGAGAGGGTGAAGGAGATCACCTTCTCTTCTTTTTTCCCAAAAGAATACGATGCATCCTACTGCACGTATGCAGATATCCCTGATCCACGTGTAGCGATGAACATATTAAACACGTTTCTGGTATCGAAGAAGCCGCTGCGCTTCATTATTACGAACACAGGTGTGAATGTGCCTGTCTATCTCGTGTCTCACAATACGACCTTCCGGGGTGGGGAGAGTGGGGATATTTATTTTGATCTCACCATGCGTACTTGGCGGGACTCGAAAGTAGAGAAGATGAGTGCGAAGACAGCAGGCCAGGCAGGCAAGACGAATACTCGCACAGATCTGAAAAAAACAAACAAGACGTACATCGTTAAATCTGGGGATTCGCTGTCCAAAATAGCTAAGCTGGAGCTTGGGAGCAGTTCCAAATGGAACGAGATCTACAAGCTCAATACCAAGACCATCGGCAGTGATCCGAACCGGATCAAGCCGGGACAGAAGCTGGTGATGCCGTGACATATCAAGTCATTATTGATGATCAATATGACGTGACCAAACTGGTGGAGACGATTACGCTGAAGGATTCGCTCGAACAGATTGCCTATCAGGCCAACATCCGGCTGGCGGTGTCTGCATCTTCGGGTCTGCCTTCGATATCTCCGGGGATGCCGGTGCGGATCAGTGGGGTTCCTTTTGGCGAAAAGTCGAAGGTTTCTTTAGTGCATCCTGCTGTCATCTGGGAGGTCGAAAGCTCCAATAGTGGCACGAAGCGATTGTTTCTTACGGTGTACGACCGAATGATCTATTTGGAGAAGTCAGAGGACGAGTTCCTGTTACCGAAGGATCAGACCGCGACGCAGCGGCTCAAAACGTACGCTAAGGAATGGAAAATTCCCTGTGCTACGCTGCCAGATACGAAAACCAAGCTCGGTAAGGCGGTGTATCGGGCGCAGACGATTTTCTCGATGATGTTTGCCGATCTGAAGGAAACTGCGAAGTCAGGTGGAGACATGTATCATCCTCGAATGACTCCTGGCGGGTTGCAGCTCTATAAGGTGGGCAGTAACACGAAGGTGCACGAGCTGGATCGGCTCATCGATCTGACTCAGATGCGGACACTCGAAGGCGCTGTTACAAAGGTGAAAGTCATGGCGGCTTCAGAGTCGGGGAGCGGGAAAGAGGCTCCCTCCAAAGTGCTCGCCATTGAGCAGGACGGTGTAGCTGAACTCGGTACATTGCAAAAGCTGGTCGAAGACGATCAGGTGAAAACAGCGGCTGCCGCCAAAAAACTGGCGAAGAGTCGTCTGGCTGGGATTCAGGAGACGTTTACCGTAACTGCCCCAGATATCAATACCATTCGTGCCGGGGATGCCGTGTTATTGAAAGGGCTGAAGCTAATCGTCATGTCGGTGAGCCGAGATCTATCTGGAGCTGGAACGATGACGTTGGAACTAGCTACGGCGGAGATGGTGAGAAGGAGGGTTTACCTTGAATAACGATGATCCATATGGACAGTTTGCCGATGTGATGCGTGGTGCGATGAGCAATCATTCTCGTCAAGCCGTTAGTGGAATGGGTGCTGTGTTGGGCACGGTGACGTCATCGGGTGTGAAGCTGGATGATTTCAAGCATGAGGTGCAGGATTATCTTGTTGCTGAGTTTCCCGGAACATTGACGCTGCCAGAGCGTGAGGTTGTTGGCGCAATCTCAGGAATCGGTGATGTGGCGAATGGCGGGACGACGAGCGTAGGACGGTTTCTTTTGCAGGAGAGTGAAGTAGATGAAGCCAATTGGTCGCTGGGAAAAGGCTTGAAACCTGGGGATCGTGTACTTGCCATGCGCGTGAATAGCGGAAACGACATTGTAGTGCTGTGTAAGGTGGTGAGTGCGAATGCCTAGTCTGTTTCCTGATCGAGGTGTGGTCTGGGGCGATGAGGAGGATCTGTCAGGTTTGGCTTCGGAAGAGGTGACCTTTGGACGAAGCTGGCGATTCGACTATGATACGGGGGATTTTGTGCTGACTCCGAGTGGGAAGGTCGCTGTGGCAGATGCTCATGAGGCCTGGGTTCAGTGGTGCATCAAAGCGGTCAAAACACCGCGGTACCGGCATGTGATCTATTCGCGGAACTATGGCTCCGAGCTTGAGGATCTGATCGGGCAGGGGGATCGCCGGGGGGTGATGGAAAGTGAGATCGCTCGTATGGTGAGTGAGACGTTGCTGGCAGATCCGCGCACCGAATCGGTAGATCAGTTCACATTCAACTGGAACCTTGAGCAATGTATGTTTTCTTGCCGGGTGGCGAGTGTGCAGGAAGAGATGTTTATTTTGGAAAGTGAGGTGATCTGACGGGATGGTTGAGATGCCGCGTTATTTGGAAGATCAGACCGAGGAACAGATTATGCAGCGCATGCTGGATCGGTTGCCCGCGGATCTGGATAATTCAGAGGGTTCTTTCTTGTGGGATGCAGAGGCTCCGGTAGCGTTCATGTTATCTGAAGCCGCGCTCTGGGCACAGGAATTATTACGGCGTGGATTCGCAAGTACCGCTGCGAGCAGTGATCCGAATTTCCGTTCGGAGGAGCTGGATTTACGTACTGGGGAGCATGGCATTGTTCGGCGGGCTGCAGTGGTGGCACAAGGTGTAGTGAGATTCGTAGGTACGCCGGGGAAGGTGGTGCCAGCAGGCACCGTAGTTGCAACACTCGCGGATGAAGTATCGGGCGAAGCCTCGCTAGAATATGAAACGGTTGGCCGTATGGAGCTAGGTGAGGATGGTTCTGGCATGGTCGGTGTACGAGCACTCGTTGCGGGAAAAGAAAGCAATGTGCCAGCAGGCACGGTAACCGTGCTGTCTACACCGATGAGCGGCGTGACTTCGGTCACGAACATGGATGTGATCAAGGGCGGTGCGGATATTGAAGCAGATACCGCTTTGCTAGAACGTTTCTATGCCAAAGTCCGCAATCAGGGAACCAGTGGTAACAAAGCTCAATATGTACAGTGGGCAAGCGAAGTTCCGGGCGTTGGAGCGACGCGTGTTATTCCGCTCTGGCAGGGGCCGGGCAGTGTGGGGTTGTATTTGCTGGATATAGATAAACGAGCTGCCGGAAGTGATCTGGTGGCGGCCGTGCAGAAGTACGTAGACCCAACACAGGATGGACAAGGTGAAGGCGTTGCACCCGCGGGGCCTGTGGTCACCGTCATGCCGGCAGAGGAAGTGCCGATGAACATTCAGGTGAAGCTGACACTGGCGAGTGATGCCACACTAGCCGATGTGCGGGAGTTAATCGAACGCGGGGTGACCGCGTATCTGAAGCAGCTTGCTTTTGCCGATCCGCTCGTACGCTACACACGTATTGCTGCCATCCTACTCGACATTCCGCCGATCATCGACTATTCGGAGCTTACCGTGAATGGTGTGAGTGACCAGAATATCGAGATGACAGCAAGTCAGGTGGCGGTGTTAGGAACGGTGGATGTGCATGAATAGTGTAGGTGTAGAGGTAAGGAGTGCTGTAGAAAGGGTCAATGAGGATAAATTCGTTGGGGCTCTGAGGTTAGAACGGCCGATTAAGAAGCTTTCCTTTGATGTAAAAAGAAAGGGGGACGCAGAACATGAGTGTTCCTTCTGCTGTAAATGCTGGACTGACGAGTGAAAAGGGGAGAGAAATGTTCTCCTTCTTACCTCAGTATTATGAGACTTCGCGGGTGATGCAAGCCGATATGCATTCCAAAGGTACCGAGATGGATTCCTTATATCAGGCATTGGATGAGACGTTGGATCAATTTTTTGTCCGTACCGCGACATGGGGATTAGGCTACTGGGAGCAGGAGCTGGGCATTGAGACAGACCGTCTCAAACCTGTGGAACAACGGCGTGCTGTCGTCGAGTCCAAGCTACGAGGAGCTGGGAAGTTCTCTGGCAGGCTTGTTGCCAACGTGGCTGAAGCATATGTCGGAGGTAAGGTGGATGTCTCTTTTCAGCCGGAAGCATGGAGCTTTACCGTGAGTTTTGTGGATACGATGGGCATTCCGCCCAATATCGACGATCTCAAATGGGCAATTGATGATTTGAAGCCAGCGCATATGGCTGTGGAGTACGAGTATCACCATCTGATCTGGAACGATCTGGACAAGAAACAGATTACCTGGGATGAACTAGACGCCGCGTCCCTGACGTGGAACGAACTGGAGGTATGGGCATAATGCCAAAAGAAACCGATCGACTAAAGTTACCACTGCCCTTGGGGAATGAGAGTGTAACCCGGGAGAGTATTAATGGGATTTTTGAGAAGATTGATGCAGGTGTGGCGACACGTGAGGATTTGGATACGCTCCATGAAGCGGTGAGTGAAGACAGATTAGCGGCTCAAAAATATGTGGATGATAAGTCATGGCAAAGACATAAATTGACGCAGGACACTGGCGTATGTATAAACGTAAGTAATGGAAATGCGAATAATCTAGTCCTTAACGGAGACTATGTTGGACAAAACGTTGCAAACGCACCTATAGCGGCTGTAGGGATATCATGGTGGTACTTTAGGGTAACGGCTTACGCTAACGTATGGGTAAAACAAGAAGCGATTAACATGTTCACAAACACTTACTTGCAGCGTACTGGCTCAGATGCTGGTGGAGGTGTGATATCTTGGGGGGCTTGGTCAAAGGATGTTTTCGCGGAAATATCAGACCTACTCTCGGAAAACTTATGGGGGGTGTTATAGATGACAGTAGTATCGAAAAGGCTAGGTAGAGGCGGACTAACTACATCTAGTGCAGCATTGTATACTGTACCAGCAAACACGACTACAATAATCAAGGCAATCACTATTTGTAACTCAGGCAATACTCCTGTGACATTCGATTTATCATTCCATAGCATCTGGTTTGCTTATGAACACACGATGAAGCCTAACGACACATTAACCATTCCTAATGTAGATCAGATACTTACCGCCGGGGAAGCTATAAGGGGAAAGGCTTCAAACGCCAATGTCACTTACCATATTAGTGGTAAAGAGGTGATATAATGCCAGGGATAGATAACTACTCATTGGATAATTACGGATTGGATGGATCTGAATTTGAGTTCTCGCCAGGTGGATTTTACCTCTATAATGGCACACAATTGTTCAGGTCTTATCAAACGGGCAAAAAAAAACTCATTTCATTTTTGATGATTTTCCCAGGTACGTATAGAGTTGAATTCGAATTAACGGCATGGCGAGGTAATGAAGTTCAAGTTACTTCATATGGACAAATTTATGTAGATGGAGTTCCTTGCGGAATCATCAGATCGTCTAATTCAAACTCGTACACCCTTTTTATCGAAGACATTAAAGTTAACGGTGGAGAAAAAATAGAAATTTGGCAATGGCAAACTGGCGCTAATGGCATTTCCTATGCGGAACTCGCAAATCCTAAAATTCGATGTCAAGAATTAATGATACAAACAGCAGTGTAAAGGAGGAATCGGAATGAATTACGTATTTCAGTTTAATTCTTCAGATGAACGCGACAACCTTATCATAGAGCATGATGATAAATTCTTAATTGAAGAACGGAACATAACAGAAGGAAATTTCTTGGTGTTTTCCGATGAACGACCACAACCACCAATCGTTTACGTTTCAGTCCCAAGTGAAGAATTTGAGAATCTGAAGCAAGAAAGTACGCTTCTGAAAGCTCAGAGTAATGCCCTGTCTGATCGAGCAGACTTTGTCGAAGATGTGATTGCAGAAATGGCTGAACAGGTTTACGGATGATTCGGCGTTTCATTACATGGTTATTTCTGAAAGGAGGTGACACAGATATGATGGCTATGTTCTTCGCACAACGTGTGATCCTGGGCAAAACTGAGTACAAGGTGGTACCCACTACACTGAAACCCGACGTTAAAGAGATTTTGACAGATAGCGGACTTGAATTTTTGATTGTTGAGTAACAAGCGTACCCAAGTGGTGCGCTATTATTATGCCCTCTGGAGTGGTCAAGCGGGCATATTGAAGAAGGGGGGAAGTGAGTTGGAGACAGTAGGTAAATGGCTTGTGGCTGTTTGGAGCACGACAGCCTCATACTTCTTTGGTGGTTGGTCGGGTGTGCTGGGTGTATTGCTGGTATTTGTAGCATTGGATTATATGACAGGATTTGCAGCCGCAGCTATGACAGGTACGCTAAAGAGTAACACGGGGATGTTCGGCATTGCACGTAAGGTATTCATTTTTGCAATGGTATCGGTGGCTCATCTGGTGGACGGTGTTCTGGGAGACGGACATTTGTTCAGGGATGCGGTCGCCTTTTTTTATATCGCGAATGAGCTGTTGTCTATTATTGAAAATGGTGGCAAGCTGGGCGCACCCATTCCGCCTGCGATTCGGCAGGCAATAGAAGTGCTCAAGGGTAAGGGAGGAGCCGGGGATAACCCCGGTAACCTCCCTTTTAAGTCTAATGAATCTCTTGCTCAAACGGATTATGATAGTGACACACACAAGAAAAAAGATAAAAAGTAGTTGCATCTTTACAGTATTCATCTATCGCACAAAAATACAAATCTAATAGCAATTCAAATAGTGTGTTGAATGCAAACCTATAGCAAAACGAATAGGACTAGCCTCGAAGAATATTTTAGATTCATTTAGCTAATAAACTAGGAATAGAGTAGATCCAACAGTTTTATCTATCACTAAAATGATCAACCTTACTCTAAATTAGGAGTCCAAACTCTATGGATAATAGCAAACGAAGAGAGCTCTGTCATTTTAGTGATTTGTACCTAACCACTAAACGTGTTTTGTTTTATAACACACCACACGAACCCTAACCAACCCAGCAACCACCAAACCTAATCCAACAACATTCCTCCTAAACTCCCCAATCTTCCAAACATCAGGACATGCACACAGGCAAGCTACCTTGTCCTGACATCTACTATATACAAACGGCAAACTTGCCGCGTAAAGGGTGTGAGAACCATGCAAAAGAGAACGCCAGGCAACACGCAGGGCATCGACGTCTCCCGTTATCAGGGCACGATTGATTGGGCCAAAGTTAAGGCAAGTGGCATGACATTTGTGTTCATCAAGGCTACGGAGGGACGAACGTATACCGATCCAAATTTTCAGCAAAACGTAGCTGGCGCACTTGCGGCTGGCATGCTGGTGGGAACGTATCATTTTTTCCGCGGAACCTCTACAGAGATCGCCAAAGCCGAAGCGGCGCATTATGCGAACACTTTGCAGAAGGTCGGGGGTGCGAAAGCATTACAATTACCTCCTGTCATGGACTATGAGAATAACCCCGGTAATTTGAGCAGAGCGCAGATGAACACTGTAGCCAAAGCCTTTTTAACCGAATTACAACGTCTTACTGGCATAAAACCAATTATATATACGGGCAATTCATTTGCTGGAAACTTTGATGCCTCGCTCGGAACGTATGATCTATGGATCGCGCGTTACAGCAACACACGGGTGCCGGATGATCAGCCTGCCTGGAAACGTTGGACGTTCTGGCAATATACAGATTCAGGTAAAGTAAGCGGTATTGCGGGCAACGTCGACATGAATGAATTTGAAGGGACGGCAGCGCAGCTACGAGCCAGATATGCACCTGCAACGACACCTCCAAATCCTCCAAAACCGACAGAACCCACGAATCCGCCGAACCCAACCGAACCACCGAAAGGGGGCGAACCGATGACAACTGAAGAGAAAGCAGCGTTTGATGCGTTGAAGGCACAGGTGGAGAGACTACAGGCACGCCAACAAATGGAGGTTCCGGTATGGGCCAAAGCGGCTGTAGAAGCTGCATTAGCCTATGATCCGAAGAACCCATTGTTTAGCATCGATAATGGAGCGAGTTACGACTTTTATCGTTTTATCACGGTCATGCACCGTAGAGGTTTGTTTAAAAAATAATACAGATTTCAAATGAATATACGCATTCTACATGTAAACGTAGGATGACCAAAGCCAAAGACGCCATTCTCTAATGAGATGGCGTCTTTCTTTATGCTTCAATAGCTAATCATTTTACACGGGAACGGAGTGGGGAGAAAAACTGAAGAAGCTGAAGCGTTAGCCCAAAAGCTTTTTGAAAAGAAATCTGGGGACACAGCGACCTTCAAGGCTGTTCTATATCGGAGTTGCAGCGCAACCAATCTTTAGTTCTGTTTCTCCAACAAAGGTACTAAATGCGAATCATAATACTGCTGAAACGCTTCTTTGGTGCGATCATCTTCTAATGCCCTTTTGGATAGAATCATCGCTTGTAAATCAGAAACGTGTAGATAGTAGTGCTTCTCATCCTCCCGTACAACGACAAACTGATCCCATGCCAAGAAATTTTGATTGTTCTTCGTCGTTCGCGTGATGCCTTGCTCATCTAACAACATCGTATTAAGGCCAAGGACGCCATTTAAATTCTGTTTTTTCATCATCCGAACTATGGAGAAGAGTGTTAATTTTTTGTATAAGCTAGGGAAAACGATGATCCATAGTAGAATGATTCCAATAGTTAAAAGTGAAACAGGGGTTTGAAAAATGAGATTTAAAAATAATAATGAAATCGGAAATCCAGAGAGTAAAATATATTTTACCTTACGATGATGCTTCGATTTTGAGATCACATTTTTCTGTAAGTCGATTAGATCCTCGAAGGATAGGTTGAACTGTAGCTTCACAATGAATCGCCTCCATTCATATCTTCTAAATTGTAACGTATTTCAGTAAAAATGGAAAAATAAAGCTTTTATCTTGGGATACATAACTCGCATCAATCTAGTAATTCGAACGAAATAAGAAGTGGTCAGTAGGGGATGCCAAGTGATTTTTTGTCGATCTATGTTTTATTTTTGTGCTTTATGTAACTTTAAATAACATATATCATAAAGTTGATGATCGTTGTATGTAAATCTCTTGTCTAAATGATTAATGTGATGTAAAGTAAGTTACACAAAATGGTTTTTTGCCACAGTTTATGAGCATAATCCTCCCATCATGACAAGACTATAACACTCAAAGTTATTGTAATGTCTCCCTGTTGTATATTCCAACACCCTTGAAAACCACTCCCATGTTAGTTTCTATCTGAAAGATCCCTATGCTAATGAATATATGTGTATACCCAAAACAAGTGACCAAGCTTTACTCTGTTCAATTGACCTTTGTTTAATTGTTCCATTTCTTTCTCTCTCAAAATATCTACTAATCTCCCATCATGACCTATTCAAATATATTAAAGGTATCATGGGCATGTTAAGCCCTTAATAGATACAGATAGTATGTGATGCACGCCTGCAACGGTTTCTTGGATCAGCATTTTGCTCGTAACAATCTTGGAAGCATGTTGACTGATCGTGTATCCACTATCCATCCATCGGGATCATTGTTTTGGCACGCCAGCATCACACACATTTTGAGACAGGGAAGGGTGTTGTACGTATGCGAATGAGAAAAAAATGGTTGTCCGGTTTGATGGTTATGGCAATGAGTACGGTCTTGGCTCTATCGGGTTGCTCTAGCCAGGAGGGGACGAACACGCCTGCTCCAGCGGAAGGTAACGATCCGCCAACGGAGGAAGTAGCAACGCAGGATACGATGATTATGGGACGGGGTGGAGATTCTGTTGCCCTAGATCCGGCCATTGTAACTGATGGTGAATCCCTCAAGATTGGACATCAGGTGTTCGATTCATTGCTTGATTACAAGGAAGGTGGAACAGAGGTCATCCCTGGACTTGCGGAGAGCTGGGAGATTTCAGCGGATGGACTTAAGTACGAGTTCAAGCTAAAGTCTGGTGTGAAATTCCATGATGGTACTGACTTAAACGCCGAGGCTGTTGCATTCAACTTCAATCGTTGGAGTGATCCTGCGAGTGAATATAAATTCGAAGGGGACTCCTTCGATTATTACGATTCCATGTTTGGCCCAGAGGATGGACGCGTGATTAAGGAAGTGAAGGCGATTGACGAGACTACGGTGGAGTTCACATTGAACCAACCACAAGCGCCTTTCCTGCAAAATATCGCGATGACGCCATTCGGCATTGCCAGCCCAACCGCCATTCAGGAGAAGAAGGGAAACTTCAAAACCGATCCTGTAGGCACCGGTCCATTTGTATTCAAAGAGTGGAAGCGCAACGACTCCATTACACTGGAGAAAAATCCAACCTACTGGAAAGAAGGATTGCCGAAGCTGAACAAAGTTATTGTTCGCTCCATTCCAGATAATACGGCTCGTTTCAATGCCTTGCAGAACGGCGAAATTGACGTGATGGAGGATCTGAATCCGGATGATCTGTCGATCCTGGAGTCGAATGCTGACCTGCAAAAGATTGAACGTCCACCATTCAACGTGGCGTATATCGGCTTTAACTTTAAGAAGAAACCTTTTGATGATGTAAAAGTGAGACAGGCGCTGAATCATGCCGTGAACAAACAAGGCATTATTGATGCGTTCTTTGCTGGACAAGCTCAGCCTGCGGTGAATCCGATGCCACCAACATTATGGGGATACAACGATAGTATTGAGGATTACCCGTATGACTTGGAGAAAGCCAAAGCATTGCTTGCCGAAGCAGGCTTCCCTGACGGATTGCCAGATCCGGTGACCTTCTATGCGATGCCAGTATCTCGTCCGTACATGCCTGATGGTAGGAAAGTAGCCGAAGCCATCCAAGCCGATTTTGAGAAAATTGGAGTAAAGACAAACATTGAGTCTCCCGAGTGGGCGACGTATCTAGATGATGTCAAAGCCGGGGAGAAGGACGATATCTACATGCTCGGTTGGACAGGAGATAATGGTGACCCCGATAACTTCTTGTACACGTTGCTCGATAAAGATGCAATTCCGGGTAACAACCGTAGCTTCTATGTCAACGAGGAGCTGCATGTGTTGCTGACGGATGCACAGAAGGAGACCGACCAGGATAAACGGGCAGAGTTGTATAAGCAGGCACAGGTCATTATTAAGGAAGATGCACCATGGATTCCGCTTGTGCATACCACGCCAATTCTGGCGGGTAGTGCGAAGTTGAAAGGCTTTGTTCCTTCACCGCTGGGTAGTGAATCCTATGCAGGTGCCTATTTCGAGGAATAGGTAGAGGTTGTTCAAAAAGTTCGCTCTGAACACGCACTTATATTGAGTAAGCTGTAAACTGTGATCCATGTCTGAATTTTTAAAGCGCTGGCGCACACGCAATGCTTAGCAGAACATCATCCGGACGTAATCATCTCGAAGCATACGTGTCCGCTGGCGTTTTTTTTCTACCTAATCGGCTGTTCAAAAGGCGGGTGAATGAGGATTGAATAGTTACATCGTCAAACGAGTATTAGTACTGCTGCCTGTTCTGTTAGGCATGACGTTAATCGTTTTTTCCATCATCCATGCCATTCCCGGTGACCCGGCGGAAACCATTCTGGGACAAAAGGCAACAGAGCAATCCAAACAGGCTCTTCGAGACCAACTTGGCTTGGATAAACCGTGGTTTCAGCAATACTTTGCCTATCTCGGTGATCTGGTCAAAGGCGACTTAGGAACTTCTATCCGATCCAAGGTTCCGATTGCCCAGGAAATAGGACCGTATCTGACGGCAACGTTTGAGTTAACGATGGCTAGTATGTTGTTTGCCATTATCGTTGGTGTCAATGCGGGGATCGTCAGTGCGTGGAAGCATAACTCCTGGTTTGATTACTGCTGCATGGTCATTGCACTGGTTGGGGTTTCGATGCCGATCTTCTGGCTTGGCTTGATGGAGCAATGGCTGTTCGCTAACAAACTGCAGTGGTTGCCATCCATCGGTAGGATGAACCCGCGTGATCCGATTGAAGCGGTAACCGGTCTGTACGTACTGGATACGATGATTGCTGGTCGCTGGGATCAGCTATGGACGGTGACGAAGCACTTGTTGTTACCGAGTATCGCGCTGGGTACGATTCCGATGGCAGTCATTGCACGCATGACCCGTTCCAGTATGCTGGAAGTGATGAGTTCGGATTACATCCGTACTGCAAAAGCCAAAGGTCTGGGTCCCTTTTTTGTCGTGTACGGACATGCGCTGAAAAATGCATTCATTCCCGTACTTACCGTAATCGGCATTCAGACCGGATCGCTCCTCGGGGGAGCGGTGCTGACCGAAACCATCTTTGCATGGCCGGGCGTGGGACGCTATATATATGAAGCAATTAGTTCAAGAGATTATCCGGTGATCCAGAGCGGAATCCTGATCGTTGCTTTTTTCTTCGTGGTCATCAACCTGATTGTGGACTTACTCTACGCCGTATTTGATCCAAGAATCAGCTACAAATAGGAATCCATCATTTGGTTTGATGGATGATTCTTAGATATAAAATATACGAGTTATCTAAATTTCTACATGCGAACGAAGAGGACAGGGAAAACCTGGAGAAGCTTAGCTGCAAGCTTTCTGCAAGAAAGCTACATCGGAAGCATAAACATCGCCTTTATAACGGGATTCCTTCCTTTAGAAAAAAGGATAAAGGGAATCAGGGGATAACAGCGATCGGAAGGTTGCTCTGTCAGCGGAGTGACGTGTAGTAAATGTTGTACATTGAACTCGTATATTTTATATGTCATTCATATCCAAGAAGGGGGTGCCGCATGGCCAAATTATCGACGAATACGGGCGCTTCCGTGGATGTTGCAACCAAATCGACTTCAGGCCCATGGCGGGAGGCTTGGAGAACGTTTCGTAAAAATAGGCTAGCGCTTGCCGGGCTGGTCATCATTGTATTTTTCATCCTAATCGCCTTCATTGCACCTTATATTTCACCTTATGACTACAAAGAGCAGGTTCTCACAGATCGCTTGCAAGCTCCATCGGCCGAGCATTGGTTTGGCACGGATGATCTCGGACGGGATGTGTTCTCCCGCGTGTTGCATGGGGCGAGAATTTCACTGTGGGTCGGCTTCTTCTCCGTCATCGGTTCAATTATTGCTGGTGCATTGTTAGGGCTAATTGCAGGATTTTATGGCAAATGGGTGGATATGCTTATCTCACGTCTGTTTGATATCTTGCTTGCCTTTCCAGGCATTCTCCTCGCGATTGCGATTGTCGCTATTCTGGGGCCGTCTCTGCAAAATGCCCTGCTCGCGATTGCCATCGTCAACATACCGACCTATGGCAGACTGGTGCGGTCGAGGGTACTTAGCTTGAGGCAGGAGGAGTTTGTCACGTCGGCACGTACGCTTGGGGCGGGTAATGCACGAATTCTGTTCCGGCATATTTTGCCCAATAGTCTTACACCTCTGATTGTGCAAGGCACGCTGGGCATCGGTACGGCGATTATTGAAGCGGCTGCGCTCGGATTCTTAGGTATGGGTGCACAGCCACCTGATCCAGAATGGGGAAAAATGTTGTCGGATTCCCGCCAGTTCATCCAAAAAGCACCTTGGACGCTCATTTTCCCGGGTCTTTCCATTATGCTCACGGTGCTCGGTTTTAACTTGCTCGGAGATGGGTTGCGAGATACGCTTGATCCAAAAATGGCGAAAAAGTAAACGTTATATATCCAGTGATCTCTGTCAATTACCTTATGCAGGAGCACATAATTGCTTACAGAAATAGTTCGAATGCTATGTTTAGATCTTTTCATCGATGGCAATAGAAATATAGGTTTGTTGTACCCGTAACCATTGAACGCGGATTAATATTTGATTAGACAGCCGACTACATAGTCGGCTGTCTGTCCGTTAAATTAACGGGCAACGTATTCTTAATATATAGTGTATTGTAGAGTGTTTTATTGTTTTAGGAAGGAAAACTAAAACTTAATAGCTTATGGAAAAAGGGTTAGATTTTGTTTTACATAGAATTATCACAGCATTTCACAGCATTCAGTTCTTCCCATTTTGTATTTTTTTGAAACCACATGTCACATAAAAAGCCACTACCTCGTTCTATATGCAAACGACAGAAGAGGTGGATATTATGAAAACATTAACGTGCGTTGTCATTGGCGCTGGGTATGCGGGAATTCATGCAGTAAAAGAAATCCGTAAACGGTTTAAGGATCAGGTTAATAAGCATCCGCTCCGACTGGTTCTGATTGACAAGAACGCTTTCCATCTGCGTAAAGTGTTAATGTTTAGACCTGCCGTTACAAATGAAGACATACGGATTCCACTAACCAAGTTGTTCCCGGACGAGGTTGAATTGGTGCAGGCCAGGGTCCTCAATATCAATGCGGTAGAGAAAAAGCTGGTATATGTGAATGATATGGAAGCAGAACATGAGTTGAATTACGATATGCTCGTTGTAACAGTGGGCAGTGTGATTCGGCAGCCCGATCCCGATCAGGGTGGTATTGCACTCACCTCACTGGAAAGTGCGCAAAAGATTCGGAGCGTATGGCTTTCTAATCTTCAACAAGCCGCTTCTGAATCTAATGCAACAGAACGTGAGCGATTAATGCACATTGCAATTGTGGGAGCTGGCATAAGTGGAGTAGAGACTGCTGCAGAGCTAGCTTATTACGCCCGTAAGGATGGGGAACGTCTAGGACTTGACCCGCAAGCCATCCGAATTGAGCTATACAATGCACATGATCGCCTTTTTCTAGACGGCCCTGCCAAAGTTGGCATGAAACTAGAACGACTTCTCCAAGACATTGGTATAAACACGCTGCATAATAAACGGATCATCAAGGAAGAGGATGGGGTAATATGGTTGTCAGACGGTGAAAAGCGGAGTATAGGGCTGTGTATCTGGACGCTTGGACTACTGCCTAATCCGATGATTCAGACGATCGGCTTGCCGGTAATATCTGATGGGCATGTTCGTGTTGATGTCAGCTACAGAGTGGCGGATATGCCTGGAGTCTATAGTATTGGCGACTGCGCCAGAATTGTAGACCCGCTTAATGGGCATGTCGATGGCAAGACGTGCAAGGAAGCGATTCCCCAGGCTGTTCGCCTTGCCAAGATTATGCTGGCAGACCTCGAAGGTCGCCAAGCACCGGTTCATGAGAGCTATATGAATTTGTATAGCATCGGACTAGGTCCGGACAAAGGGTTAACCTGGGTAAACAAATGGGGGATTGATTTTGTCATCACAGGTAAACTAAGTTGGAAAATCAAGGAGTATACATGGGATGCAGCAAGTATGTTGACGACATGATCGGATGAATGAGGTGGCTGAGATGGAGGAACTATACGGTCGGTATAAAAAGTTATTGCTTACACTGGCTTACCAGATGACGGGTACGTGGGCCGATGCGGAAGATGTCGTGCAGGACGTATTTCTTAAAGTATGCGATGTGAATCCGGCTGGTCTGACCGAGGAACCGAAGGCGTATTTGTGTAAAATGGTCGTTAATCGATGCCGAGATTTGTATAAATCGGCTCGCAGGAGACGGGAACGTTATGTAGGAGAGTGGCTCCCTGAACCCATTCCGACTTCAACGGTAGATCCACTTGATTTTATAATGCGTGATGAATTGCTGTCCTATGCCGTCCTGGTAATGCTAGAGAAATTGTCTCCGGCAGAACGCGCGGTGTATGTACTGCGTGAGGCTCTTGGTATTGAGTATGGAGGTATAGCCGAGATCATTGGTAAAAGCGAGATCAATTGCCGAAAGATTTTCAGCCGTGCAAAGGGGAAGATGGGGCTGAGCGAAGGGGAACCAGATATGATCAAGACGGATAGGGAAGCGTGGATCCGCCAATTTATAGCCGCGTTTGAGCAGGACGACGCAGAGCGAGTTATTTCCATGTTAGCGAGCGATGTCGTACTCATATCCGATGGGGGAGGGAAAGCGCTCGCTGCCGTTCGTCCGATTGCAGAACGCGATTCTGTTTTCAAATTTCTGTATGGTATTTTCCATAAATCATTTCAACATGAAGATGGACTACTGTTAGAGGTGAGAGAGATCAACGGCCAGACAGGAGTTGTTATCCGTATGGGAGAGCGTGTCGATACCGTTGCGCTGATTCATATCATAGGACATTCTATTCGCAACATTTACCTTATTCGAAATCCAGATAAACTTCGATTTTTTCATCATATCTGAGGTTCAACTCATACTTCATGCCGTTTCGAAGCATCGTTCGAGGCGGCTTTTGTATTGCCTACCCTATTACGTTAAAATAAGAAGATGCGCTCGATTTCAAGCGTTGTTCAATCATTTTGTTAAAATATCCGCCATCATGTTGACACCCAATTTTCCCATATGTTATATAAAAGGTAGGGTTTAGCACTCTAACGACCTGAGTGCTAATACAAGATGTTTTTTAATACACGACTACATATGGAATGATTTTGTTTTGAATATTAAATTGTTGAATTCGAAGAGAACACGAGTGTGGCTGAATAGAAAATATTCGGTACGTCGTAGCGAGTCTTCCTGAATGTTTTGATCTAGAGAAAGCCTCATAATTTCATTAGGTTCTTGGCTAATAGCCTCAGTAGTGGAGGGTGCGGAATCGATTCTGAAGAAGCGGTAGCGCTCGCCTTTGTCTCCGTATTTTCACCTATTTAATATAATTCACAAAAATTTGGAGACAACAGCGATCGAAAGAACGATCCGTAACCGGAACGGTCACTGGAGGAGAGCCTTCGACGATAGTGATCTTAATGGGTCTTGAATATGCATTAGATTAGTTCAGGGATTAAGCGACAGAAGAATTTTGTTCACGTGATGCTTTATGTGGAGATTCTAATTTTACATTAAATATTTAACTCAATCATTCGATATCCAATTTGAGAGGAGACACCCATTCATGGCTAAGAAAGAATTCCAAGCAGAATCCAAGCGTTTGCTAGATATGATGATCAACTCCATTTACACGCAAAGAGAAATCTTTTTGAGAGAGCTGATCTCTAACTCCAGTGATGCCATTGACAAAATATATTACAAAGCCCTCACCGATGACTCACTTGTATTCAACAAAGAGGACTACTACATTAAACTGACGATCGACAAAGAAAATCGCACGCTCACCCTGACCGATACCGGTATTGGTATGACTCAGGAAGAGCTGGAGAACAACCTCGGAGTTATCGCGAAGAGTGGTTCCCTTGCGTTCAAGAAGGAAAATGAAGCAAAAGATGGACATAACATCATCGGACAATTCGGGGTTGGTTTCTACTCCGCATTTATGGTGGCAGACAAGCTGACCGTGACGAGTAAAACGCTGGGCAGTGATGAAGCATGGAGATGGGAATCCGAAGGTGCGGATGGATATACGATCACGCCAGCAGAGAAGGATTCTGTAGGAACTGAGATCGTTCTGACGATCAAGCAAAATACCGAAGAAGATTCATATGACGAATTCTTGGAAGAGTACCGTCTGAGATCCATCATCAAGAAATACTCTGACTTCATTCGTTACCCAATCAAGATGGATGTGACAGGACAACGTCCGAAGGAAGGTACAGAGAACGAGTTCGAGGAATACCAAGAAGAACAAACCGTTAATAGCATGGTACCGATCTGGCGTAAAAATAAAAGCGAGTTGACCGAAGAAGATTACACGAACTTCTATATGGAGAAGCGCTACGGTTATGACAAACCGCTGAAGCACCTGCACATTAGCGCAGATGGCGCAGTGGTATACAATGCAATCTTGTTTATCCCAGAGAATACACCGTTTGATTACTACACCAAAGAGTATGAAAAAGGTCTTGAGCTCTACTCCAACGGCGTATTGATCATGGACAAGTGCGGCGACTTGCTGCCGGATTATTTCGGTTTTGTTAAAGGTATGGTGGATTCCGAGGATCTATCTCTGAACATCTCCCGTGAGATGCTGCAGCATGACCGTCAACTCAGCCTGATTGCGAAGAACATTAAGAACAAGATCAAGAGCCAACTGCAGAGCTTGCTCAAGGACGAGCGTGAAAATTACGAGAAGTTCTACCAAGCATTTGGACGTCAGTTGAAATATGGCGTATATAGCGACTATGGTGTGAACAAAGATACCTTGCAGGATCTGTTGCTGTTCTCTTCTTCCAAAGAGAAGAAGCTGGTAAGCTTGGATGAGTACGTCTCCAGAATGCCGGAAGATCAGAAGTATATCTACTATGCATCTGGTGAATCAATCGAACGGATTGAGAAGCTGCCACAGATCGAGGGTGTACTCGACAAAGGCTACGAAGTGCTCTACTTCACAGACGATATTGATGAATTTGCGATCAAGATGATCACGAACTATAAGGATAAAGAATTCAAATCCATCTCCAGCGGTGACCTTGGAATCGAAGAAAGTGCGGACGCAGAGGAAACAGAAGCACAGGACAACGATAACAAAGAGTTGTTTGAAGCGATGCAAGCACAGCTCGCAGGCAAAGTAAAAGCGGTTAAAGCTTCGAAACGTCTGAGAAGCCACCCGGTATGTCTGTCCACTGAGGGCGAGCTTACCATTGAGATGGAGAAAATTTTGAAAGCTATGCCTAACAGTGAAAATGTACAAGCGGATAAAGTGCTGGAGATCAACGTTAACCACGATGTCTTCCAATCGTTGAAAGATGCATTTGCACAAGATAAAGAAAAACTGAGCTTGTATACAAGCTTGTTGTATCACCAAGCCTTGCTGATTGAAGGTTTGCCGATTCAAGATCCAGTTGAATTCACAAACGATATCTGCAAAGTGATGGTGTAACTCGACATTTTAACTTTTTTAAAGCGAAAGGCAGGACATTAATGTCCTGTCTTTTTAGTGTGCCAACAGGTACACGTCATAGGGAAAGCTTGCCAATCAAACGATGTCCAAAGTTACTCCGCGGATTAGTTAATCTAAATGATTGGTGTGTGGAAAGAAAGTGAGTTATCAGCCATATAAACATGAGTAGTTGGCGACTCAATTAATCAAGCAGTCTCATACCTAATTTCGATGCAAGTGGAAAGTTGCCTACTCTCTTTTGGAAAACATACTTGACAGGTAGGGATAAGGGGGTTATATTGGTTTCAATAATACTTCACTACTAATTAAATGAACAGTGAAATAATTTTTGAGCTCATTGGATCACCAAAGGCTCCAGTACATCATCCCCGTGGGGAAGGTGTGCCGGAGCCTTTTTTTATTGCCTCCACACGAGGAATGAGGCCGAGTTCATAGAAGGGAAGGCTGCCTAATGGATAAAGAAACATGGGAGCGATTAACGATCGTAGATGACCTATACCGCAAAATGGTACGCAGATTTGTGAAAGAACGGGATCGCGTAAGCGTGGAGGGTGTGACGTTACCTGCCATGCTCATTCTACAAAAGATCATTCGCGATGGTGAGCAGCGACTTGGCGATCTAGCAGAACAGATGGATTTTACCTCGGGTGCAATCACAGCGCTGAGTGACAAGCTGGAAAGCGCCGGGTATACGGTACGCCGCCGTAAGGAGGATGATCGCCGCACGGTATTGTTGGATATTACCGCCAAAGGGCGGGAGATGGTAGCGCGCAACAACAACATCGGTGATCGATGTATTACGCTTCTGTTTCAAGGGTTCACGGTAGAGGAGCTGGAACAGCAGAGCCGTTTCTATGAACGGATATTTGCCAATCTGGAGGGATTCTCCGAAACATTGCTGGGGCTGGCAGAACAGAATGCGGAGGCTCCATCACTTGTGGATCAGGAACAGAAGCCCGCACGAAACAGTGAGAAAAATTATTTGAGTTATTAATTAGCGAGTTTTCAGACACGACCTAGTTCTATAAACCACTACTAAGGAGCGGATTACGATGGGACACTCAACAATTTACCCGACAGGTGCAACGGTATTTCAACCAGAAAAAGCATGGAGTGGGTATACGATCTTTCAGGCAGGGGATGAAGGTGTTGTTCTGATCGACATGAACGGCAGAGAAGTGCGTCTGTGGAAAGGATTGATCGGTTTTCCGGCCAAATTATTCCCGGGTGGCTACGTACTTGGAAGCACTGGACGCAGAGATCCCAAGTTTGGTATTCAGGATAATCTCGATTTGGTTCAGGTGGATTGGGACGGTAACATCGTCTGGAGATACGACGGATATGAACACATTGAGGATCCTGGTTATGAGCCGCTCTGGTATGCAAGACAGCATCATGACTATCAGCGGGAAGGTAATCCAGTGGGGTATTATGCACCAGGTTTGGTACCGAAGATCGGTAGTGGTACCACACTCATTCTGTCTCACAAAAACGTAAATAATCCGAACATATCAGATAAGCCATTGCTAGATGATACGATCCTCGAAGTGGATTGGCAGGGCAATATCATATGGGAATGGGCGGCAAACGAGCATTTCGAGGAACTAGGCTTCGACGAAGCGGCACGCAATGTGTTATTCCGTGATCCCAACTCTCGATCCTTTGGTCATCTGGGAGGGGGCGTGGGAGACTGGCTGCATATCAACTCTGCTTCGTATGTCGGCCCAAACCGCTTTTATGATGCTGGGGACGAACGTTTCCATCCGGATAATATTATCTGGGATGCACGCGAAGCTAATATTATTGCAATTACTGACAAACGCACAGGTAACATCGTCTGGCAGCTCGGGCCAGATTACTCCCGACCAGAAGTGAAGCATATTGGATGGATTATCGGTCAGCACCATGCCCACATTATCCCGAAGGGGCTGCCGGGTGAAGGTAACCTGCTGGTGTTCGACAACGGCGGATGGGCTGGATATGGTCTGCCGAACCCGGCTTCTCCGATTGGGCTGAAATCAGCGGTACGTGATCATTCCCGGGTACTAGAGATTGATCCGGTCACGTTAGAGATCATCTGGCAGTATACACCAGCAGAAGCAGGCTTTTCGGTACCAACGGATTCATACAAATTCTATAGTCCATATATCAGCTCTGCTCAACGGCTTGCGAACGGTAATACACTTATCACGGAAGGTTCGAACGGACGTCTGTTCGAGGTAACGCGTGAGCATGAACTAGTTTGGGAATACATCTCGCCGTATTGGAATGGTCGTAATACCAACATGGTGTACCGTTCTTACCGTGTTCCTTATAGCTGGGTGCCTCAGTTAGACAGACCGGAAGAAACGGCGATTGAGCCGATCAGTGTCGAGAACTATCGTGTCCCAGGAGCTGCTTCAAAAGGGGCTGAATCGGTCGTGAGTGTTATAGCAACACTGCCATTCGTCGAAGAAGCCGCCTGCGTGACGACCTCACATGATTTGAAATCCGATAAAGGCGAGCATACGAATGAATAGCATAAACATTAATTATACGCAGGGGTGATTACCGTGAAAAGATCATTGATCCATTCATCCATAATACTTTTGGTTACGACTATGCTTATACTTTCCGGTTGTGCATCGGGAGAAGAGGGCGGGGCGCAGACCGGAAATGTTAGTGCCGAAGGGAAAAAAGTGAAAATCAGGATTGCGGATACGGCAAGCAATCCGACGTTTCGTGTCGGTATCGAGAAAGGATTCTTTGCGGAACAGGGTATTGACGCTGAGAGTATGATTTTCGGTACGCCTGCCGAAGGTGTGAACGCCTTGTTCATTAATCAGATCGATATTGCCTATGGTGCGGACTTCCCTGTATTAAACGCTCTCTCCAAAGGTGACTATTCCGTCATCGCTTCGGCCGGGCAAGCAACGGATTATGCGGCTGCGTCTTGGAAATTGTACGTGAGTAACGACATTCAAGCCGCTGCCGATCTAAAAGGAAAAAAAGTGAGCTTTTTGAGAGGGACCTTCATTCCCTATTTATGGGATGAGTATCTGAAGGAGAACGGAGTGGCACTGCAGGATGTAACGCAGGTGGGTCAGGGTTCTTTTGACGAGACATATATCGCACTGAAGCAAGGTGATCTAGATGCTGCCTGGGTTGTTGGCTCAGCATTGACCGACAAATTCGATGCGCTGGACAACGTGCATCAGCTATCGGATATGTCGAAAACCTCAGTGCGACTTGGCATGGGACTTGTTGCGAGTGATGCGTTCATTTCAGAGAATCCTGAAATAATTGGCGGGTTCCTGAAGGCACTCAATCAAGCTTCAGAGTATGCGCAGACTCACCCAGAAGAAGTGGCTGACTTGCAGTACAAGTTAACGAAGCAGCCAAAAGAAGCGACTCTGAAGGATATCCCGATCAACCCTTGGGTTGTTGGTTTCACTCAAGCGGCCTTTGATAGCCTTGCCAAGCAAAAGCAATATATGGTCGATAATGGAATTATTCAGCAGGATTTTGATCTTGCAAGTAAATTGAAGTTGGAGCCGTTAAGCAAGGTGCTACCGGATCAGGTCACTTTTGATAAGTAGATACATGAGTACAGAGGAGGGTCTTGCATGTCAACACCTGCAACGATATCGGCTATTGAGATCGAACAGCTTCGTAAAAGCTATAACGATGTGACGGCTGGAGATGTTCATTACATTATCAAAGACGTGAATTTGGTCATTAGGGGAGGAGAATTCTTTGTCCTGCTGGGGCCAAGCGGATGCGGCAAATCAACGTTGCTTAACATGGTAGCAGGTTTTATTTCCAAATCAAGCGGACAATTGAAAGTCAATGCGAGTGAAATCGTGAAACCGGGTAAAGACCGAGCTATGGTGTTTCAACAGGCAGATTCTTCACTGTTTCCATGGTTAACAGTGAGGCAGAATGTGGAGTTCGGACTGCGTATGGCACATGTACCTAAGGCTGATCGGAAGGCGATCTCAGATCGGTTTATCGCGATGGTTGGTTTGAATGGTCACGAATCCAAATTCCCGAAGGAACTTTCGGGCGGCATGAAGCAACGTGTTCAGCTTGCACGGGTCCTTGCCAACGATCCGGCCATCCTGTTAATGGATGAACCATTTGGAGCGCTCGACGCGATGACACGCAGGACGATGCAGAAGGAACTGGTCAATATCTGGCGTGAGACGAACAAAACGGTTATTTTTGTGACCCATGACATTCAGGAAGCGTTGCTGCTTGGTGAGCGAATTGGCATCATGTCAGTGGGGCCGTCCTCCAACATTACGGACATTTATGACGTACATTTGCCTTACCCGCGCAATATCGCCTCCGAGGAACTAGGAGCCCTGTACGAGAAGATTGGCAGCCATTTTGAGAAATAGGGAGTGGACGTTATGAAATGGTTGGAACGTAAATGGATTACTGTTCCAATATTATGGTTAGTTGTTATCGGTATCTGGCAGATAGGTGCGTTGATCTACGGATCGGATGTTGTTCCAGGGCCATGGGCGACCTTGCTGGGAGCCAAGGAGTTGATTGCTGATGGCACATTGGTGCAGTATATTGGCATCAGCTTTCAGCGTGTGCTCATTGGATGGGTACTCGGCAGCCTGATTGCTATTCCGATTGGTCTGTTGATCGGTCAGGTACATATCATCCGTGTGTTTGCAGAGCCGTTCCTGAATTTTATCCGCTTTATTCCACCGATCGCGTTCATTACGTTGTTTCTGGTCTGGTTCGGAATCGGAGAACAGTCGAAGATAGCCCTGATTATGTACGCGACCTTTTTTATTGTAATTCTTAATACGTTAACTGGTGTGCTTGCAGTGGAAGAAGATAAAATACGTTCAGCCCGCAGTATGGGAGCAAGCGAGTGGCAGATATTGCTGTACGTGGTTGTGCCAGCAACGACGCCGTACATTTTTACCGGAGTAAGGCTGGCTATGGGACATCTTACATGGCAATCATCGGAGCAGAAATGATAGCTTCTAATGAAGGTGTCGGTTACTTAATCTGGAATTCGCGCTTATTCTTTCGCACAGACTGGATATTTGTCGGCTTAATCTGCCTAGGGTTCATGGGATTTACTACCGACAGAGTATTCAACTGGTTTGGGCGCAAGGTGTTAGGCAGATACGGTATATCTAATGCACCAGCGTGGAAAAGGTAAACTGGGAAGATCGGTATGAATGAACACATGAGCGATTCGCAAACGTAACATTTTGCGAGGTCGCTTTTTTCATTTCTATGGACTCTTCTATGGACTCTATTTGGAGGAGAATGTTCCAGTGTATATGTTGAGAGGTTGCACGAACGATCATTGGTCAGGGTATAATGAGATAAAGAGGACTGACCATAACAAGTTGATGTGAGAAGATATAACAATGACAGATAGGTTTTGCTTTTCGAAACCGCTGATTATGTGTATAATCACTCAAAATAGAGACAGTCGGCTAGGAGTGATCAAGATGCAATGGAACGATCTGAGAGAACATAGACAATATCCTGAACTGACGAAGATGGATGGGGCTCGCGCAGCCTATGAACGGGATTATTCGAGACTAATCCACTCACCAACTTTCCGTCGGTTGCAAGGCAAATCCCAGGTGTTTGGGGCAGGAACAGGCGACTATTATCGTACTCGTTTAACTCATTCACTAGAGGTAGCGCAGATTGCACGAGAGGCAGCGAGAAGTCTGCTTCGTCGTTTTCCCGAGGTGGATTGGAATCAGGCAGATAATGCTGGGCTTATTATCGATTCAGAAGTGGTGGAATGTGCAGCGATTGCGCATGATTTTGGCCATCCACCGTTTGGACATAAAGGGGAAGAAGTATTAGATGGTATTCTGGATGATCTCATCAACACCGAGTTGAAGAAGATTATGAAGAAGAGTCGCAGTGCGCAGACACCTAGACCAGAAGCGGAAGTACGTGCTGAACTGAAGCGTAAATATGAACATTTTGAAGGCAATGCGCATAACTTCCGTCTCATCATGTATCTGGAGAAACGGGAGGATATCGACGGACTTAATCTGTCTGATGCAGTACTGCTGGGGATTAATAAATACCCTTATCCGGGGACGGAGAGCAAGAAGGGCATGTACCACCACGAGTGGCAGTATATTCGCGAGATTCGTGATCGTTGGAACATCCCGGCGGGCAAGAAGACGCTTGAAGCGCAGCTAATGGATCTGTGTGACGATATTGCCTACTCCGCGCATGATCTAGAGGATGGTATCAAAGCAGGCAAAATTGAAGTGCATGAGCATTTCCTGCAAGACCCTCATATCAATCGACTTATCGTAGATAAAATTACGACGCTTGAGGACCTGTTCTGGAACGGTTGGACGCGCGAAGCTATTGGGCAAAAGGTAGAAGAGGTACTTGCTTCATTTCTGCGTGTATGGAATGAGAAAATGCCATTCTGCGAGCATGATTACTCACGGACTCGCCGTGAGGTCAAGGCGTACTGGGTAAGTTTGTTTGTAGGCAGTCTAGGCGTAATTGACGACGGGAACTGGAAGAAGGTTACGTTTGTTCGAGAAGGAGAGGAAGATCTCGATATGCTGCGCACGGTGAGTGTGCTGAAAAGCTTCGCTTGGGTGACCATGATTCGTGACCTGCGTGTGCAACGGTTGCAAAAGCGTAGTGAATGGATGATTAAACGCCTATGGGATGCATTTCTAGATCCAGAGACATCCAAATCGATTATCCCGTCGGACTGGCTGCAACGGTATGAGAAGGATCAGGCGAAGTCGAATCCGATCTGGACTTGGGAGCATATGGTGATTGATTATATTGCTGGCATGACGGATGCTTTTGCCGAGAAAATCTATAACGAACTGTATGGCTTAAAGGTTGGCTCCATTTACGATCTCGACTAGAGATACAGGTTGTTCCATAAAAGTATACACGGACAGGGAGATGAGACGCTTGGATATTCGGACAAATCCTCCAACCCATCTGGGCGTGCTTGACTTAGTTCCAAGGCTTGGCGGCGTGTCAGCAGAGCAGGCATTACAGCAAGCGGTAACGCTCGCTCAACATGCCGAAGAATGGGGATATTTACGATACTGGACTTCAGAACATCATGATATGGAAGAACTCGCTTCGGCATCTCCAGAGGTGCTTCTTGCTCATATCGGAGCGAGAACCTCCTCGATTCGGCTAGGATCGGGTGCAGTGCTTCTGCCGCATTACAGCGCACTTAAGGTAGCTGAGTCGTTCCGCTTACTTGCATCACTCTATCCTGGGCGGATTGAATTGGGTCTGGGAAGGGCGCCTGGTGGTGGGCCTCATGCTACGATGGCGCTGAGTGGTAACTATCTACAGCATGTATCCAAACTGCCTGATAAGCTGGAAGCACTCACTGCACTCCTTGAGGATCGGTACACCTATGAGGAGCATGAGGTACAAGCACGACCTATTCCAGAACATCCATTATCGGTATGGATGCTCGGCACGAATGTGAAGAGTGCTGAGTTTGCTGCCCGTTTTGGTATGGGATATGTATTTGGCCAATTCATGAGTGAGGCGGATGGAACGGAGGCTGTGCGGCGATACCGGGAAGGTTTTGTTCCTAGTGCGCATCGAACCGAGCCGGAAGTGATGGTGGCTTTGAGTGTGCTATGTGCGGGGGATGAGGAGCAAGCGCGAAGCTGGAGTCGTCAGATGGAAGAGCGGCGCAGAGCGAGAACGACTGGTGATCCTTCACAGAGTAACGGTGATGAGAGTACTTCTAATGCAGATGGGGAGTCATCAGATCGGCATATTGCCGGAACACCCGAGCAGGTGTGGAAGCAGATGCACCAAGTCAGCGCACGGTTGGGTACGAATCAATTGCTAATCGTGACGGCAGGCCCTGATTTTGAACGAAGACTTGAATCTTACGAACTTCTCGCCGAATATCAGAGAAGGCTCAACCTATAGGAGAGCCAGGGAAAGCTGGCACAGTGAGCCTAAAACAGCCTTGGGATATAGCGTGATTTATAATTTTTTTTAAACTATTTCGTCTTACAATAGATAGGAAGAGCTGCAGTTCACGAATGTTGGTGTGCTGCAGTTTTTTTATGATTTTATAGGTAGAAAGGTTTGGAAATTAGGCTTATACTTCATGAAGATGAAAATATGTCACAGATCCTATGCGGCATTCACAAGATTTTACAAAACAAAGTATCTTAATAACAAAAGAATGTTATAATACTTTACGTCTGTTTTGTCACAGATATAATATAGAAAAGGATATTTTGCAAGATGCCAAAAGAAGGTTGATTAGCAGACAAAAGTCCTAAAAATTCATTATTTTGAACAAGCACTAATAAGCCAAATCCGGCATGAGGGGGAAATCGTATGTTCAGCAGATTCAAGATCAAGAGTATTGGTCTGCGTATCAGCATCGCGTTCTATCTGTTAATCCTCTGTTTAATTCTTCTCAGCGTGACCATCATCACCCGAATGAATTCGATGGAAGCCAACACAAACGAAATAACGGGTAACTGGATGCCCTCCATTCAGCAGATTAATCGAATTAATTATACGACAGAGCATATTTTGTCGCTGAGCTACCGTCATTTCGATGCACAGGCAGTAGACAAGACGGGACTAGCGGAAGAGCGTACTCAGTATATTCGTGAAACGGCTCAGGCTATAAAGATATATGATCAGCAGCAAAAAGCTCCAGAGGAGAAAGAACATTGGGATACCTTCAAATCCAAGTGGGAAGCCTATCTCAAAATCAATACCCAATCTATCAAGCTCAGCGATGAAGGGCAAGAGCAGCTCGCGAAGGAAGTATCGGAGAAGGGTGCCGATTCGTTTGATGCTATGCAGGTTGATCTAGATTACCTGGTGGAATACAACCAAAATCAATCCGACTTATCTGCGGCTCAAACTATTCGTTCCGTGCAGGATGGTCGTATGATTATCATTATTGGTGTTCTGATCATGATCGTGATTACAGTGATCACCATTCCGATTATCCGTTCCCAGGTCGTTAAACCGCTGCTTCGCGTGATTAGTGCCGTGAAGTTGATTGCCGAAGGGCAATTGAATGTTCAGGACATACATACGAAACATCAGGATGAAGTCGGCGTTCTGGCTAAGGCAGTCAATGACATGAAAGGTAACCTGACTTCAATGGTGCTGAATGTAAGACGTGTTGCAGAGGCGGTGAACCGTCAGAGCAGTGAACTAGCGATTTCCTCGGAAGAGGTTAAGATCGGTAGTAGTCAAATTGCACTCACCATGGAAGAGTCAGCGAAGGCGGCTGAGAGTCAAGCGGAAACGGCAGTACAGTCTGCACGTACGGTTGAGGAATTGAATGAGCACATTCAGCAGCACACAGAACAAGGGAAACAGCTGCGTATCATGTCGGATCTTGTGTTAGAACAAGGACTGAATGGACGCAAGGCGATGGAACAGTCAGTTCAACAAATGAAGCAAATTGCAAGTTCTGTCTCGATCTCAATGGATAAAATGGAACAGTTGGATCGCAAGAATGAGGATATTACGAAGCTCGTACAAGTGATCCATGATATCGCACGTCAGACGAACCTGCTCGCATTGAATGCCTCGATAGAGGCAGCCCGTGCCGGAGAGAGTGGCAGAGGATTTGCGGTCGTAGCCGCTGAGGTTCGCAAATTATCAGAGGCTGTACAGACGTCGGTAGAAGAGATTACAACGATTACCCAAGATATTCAGCAGGACTCCCAAGGAGTTGTCTCAGAATTGAGGACTGGCGTTCAAGAGACGGAACGTGGACAGGAGCAAGTCCTGCAAACGGGAAGTGTGTTTAAGAATATCAATGAGTCGGTTGAGGGAATGGTTCAGGTAATTGGTACGATGACGGATGGGCTTGAAGGCATGCAGGAAGCAAGTGGACGCATGAATGATTTCAGTCAACAGATCTCGGCTGTATCGGAACAATCTGCGGCGAGTGTCGAGGAAGTATCGGCATCAGCAGAAGAGCAAGTTAGCTCGATGGAAACGATTAGTGGCAGTATTCAGAATCTGAAGGAGTTGTCCGATGACCTGCTTGCTTCCATTGAGAAATTAAAAATATAGACCTTCTTCTAGGTATGAATAAGTGGGATTGTTGAACTCGCATTTATAATAGAAGAAACATGAAGGATGGCTACTGTTTTGAACGAATCCAATCGTAAATTTTCCGCAAAAGGAAGTTATCTGTACACCTTTGCTTGCCACGAGAATGAACGTGAGTTATGTATGCTTGAACTGGAAGTTCTGCTGCGTCACGCTTCAGAAATTCATTCGATCTCTGGGGCATATGTCAGATCGGCAATCAACATTCCACCTGGAAGAAGTCCGTTTATTCGTGGCAGGTTAGAAGTGAGTGCTGAGGTAGACTCGATTAGTGAGCTACTGCCATTCGCTTCGGAGATGGAGCTGCTGCCGGAGGAGACATTCAAGGTCGTTTGTCTGAAAGAAGGAGACGACACACTGGACTACGAATCTGCTCGCAAGCTGGAGAGACAAGTCGGGATGTGCATTCAGGGTAAAGCACAGATGAAGGAACCGAAAGTGACTTTCGGCCTAATCCATGCTGGTGGAAAATGGATCTTGGGGCGGTGGACAGAAGCGGATCGTTCCTGGCAGAATCGCCGTAACAAACCGCAAAATTATTCAACTGGATTTGGTGTAACTCTGGCTAGATCACTTGTAAATATTGCGGTTCCAGAGATTCAGGGTCATCGATTGCTTGATCCATGCTGCGGAATGGGAACGGTTGTTATTGAGGCAATGTCCATGGGGATCGAGGCCAGAGGCAATGATCTGAATCCTCTCGCAGTGCAAGGTGCACGTGTTAATCTTCCGGCTTACGGATATGACGCGGCATGTATAACTTTAGGTGACATGAATGATTTGCAAGGTAAGTATGATGCAGCCGTTTTGGACATGCCCTATAATCTATGCTCTGTTCTTCCGGATGATGAGCAACGAGCGATGCTCACAAGTTTACGGCGATTGACTGGACGAGCAGTAGTCGTCTCTACCGAATGGGTGGAGAACCACTTATTATCTGCAGGCTGGAAGGTGACAAACTACTGCAAGGTGAGTAAAGGTACGTTTATACGACATATCTGGTTATGCACATAAGCTCGGGTGCAACTGGAAACTATTTCAGTTGCTGATATTAAATTTTTTTAAAGATAATGTAAAATAAAGTAAAATAATAGAAAATGAAAACCTCCAATCCTGGAAAAGTATGTATTCCGGAGTGGAGGTTTTCTGTTATTTGTACAATTATGCATAGAAATGATTGGATGATTTAATACTGATGATCATAATCTACTGGATTACGAGGGAGTGATTTGCCAGCAAGGTAGGCCTCTAAATTTTCTAAGAAAATATCGAGTGCGCGATCCTTATATGCTTCTGTGCTCCCCGCAATATGCGGTGTAATTAATACATTGTCCATTCCCCACAGAGGGTGTTCTGAAGGGAGAGGTTCCTCCTCAAATACATCCAGACCGGCAAAGGCGAGATGTCCGCTATTTAGAGCATCTAGAAGCGCATCGGTTTTCACACTAGGACCTCGTCCCACATTGATGAAGCAGGCACCTGGTTTAAATTGTGCGAAGGCAGTCTCGTCATAGAGATGCTTCGTCTCATCCGTCAGTGGCAGGATGTTAATGACATAGTCACCTTGCCCGAGGGCTTCGTGTAAACCGGACATGTCATACATACGATCAACATTAGGGACATCCTTACCGGAGCGACGTACACCAATGACGTTCATGCCTAGCGCTTTGAGGATTCGAGCGGTTTCACTGCCGATCTCTCCTACGCCAGCGATGACAGCTGTTTTTCCGTGTAATTCAGGCAGAGGCTGATCAGGTGCTTTCCACTCACGTTGCTGTTGGTGTAGCATTGCTTGTCTTAACCAGCGGCTGTGAGATAGCATCATGCCCAAAATAATTTCCGTAATTGGAATGGAGTGAACTCCATTTGCACTGGTTACTTGAATTTGCTGTTGTTCCAGATCAGAGAATGGCAGGTTATCCACACCGGCAGACCAGACCTGAACCCACTTCAAGGATCCTTGTTTCTTGAGTACATGTTCTGTAATGAGAGGAGACCAGCCAAGAATGATTTCAGCTTCTTGTAGCTCTGCCCTGTTCATGTCTTTGGCTTTGCCAACGTTCAAGGTATAACCAGGTGCAGCGTCCAAAATTCGTTGTTGCTGTTCCTCTGACAGTGCTGGAAAACATACAATTTTACCCATGATATGTAGCCTCCTAAGTTTTATTCACTTGTAATATCAAGTGTAGCAGATTTGAAGTTGATGTGCAGAAAGGGCAAGTGGGTAGGTGGCTACCTCTAAGGCATTCTGGCATCGAAATCGTCAGTGCAACATTTTTTAGTTGGATATATATATTTATTTACCCAACTTGAAACAATAGGTATGACTGTGAAATAATAAAACGAACTTTAGAGGGGTGTATCCGATGAACTATCGTAACCATAATGATTCGCAGGTTAATCATCATTCGCAACAAGAAAGGCTGTTTACAGCCATTCGCCTTCCTGATCCCATTCAGGAAACGTTGCAAATGGATGCAAGGCTTGCGCAGAGTAAACTCGATTTTCGCAAGTGGACTCACCACAAAGATTATCATATCACTTTGCAATTTCTGGGAGATACACTTGTAAGTGACATGGGCCATCTTCGGAAGGCACTTCGTGAAGTCAGTGCAGAAGTTCAATCCTTTTCGTTGCAGATTACCGATTGGGGTACATTCGGACTGGAGCAGACACCAAAAGTGCTGTGGAAAGGTGTTAGCGGAGAGATGGATCGTTTGAATCTGTTGCAGAAGAGAATAGTAGAAGCGACATCAGAGCTGGGATATAAAGCGGAGTTGAGACCCTATCGACCTCATATTACAATCGCTAGAAAGTTCCTGGGAGCTGTCCCTGGAAATGAAAATAAAGGAATAATTGAGGTGCTTCCAGAACATTCTACTGGAACACTTTCATGGAATGTGGAGGATTTTGTACTTTATGTGACGAGGCTTGGACGTAGCCCGATGTATGAGATTGTGGAGACGTTTTCTTTTTCCGGAAAATGATCTATATCCCATATAATCACATTGACATTACGTTGTTCCCTATGTAATATTAGCCAACGTTATTCAAATTCTTTTTTTTGGGTTACTTAGATTAGGGAATTGTTGCGACTAGGAGGAATCTTCGAATGGATATTATAAGCAAGAATCGTTGGGTAGCACCGATGTTATCTGTGCTGCTTGTGTGTATAGTGGGGGTTAATGTAGTCCAGGCGACTGGGAAGTGGAATGAGGATGGTGATAGTAAGCAGATGACTGAGCTCGCAGCGTCTGTGAACAATGGGGCAGTTTCTTCAAACGAGGATAGGCGAATGCTGCAAGATGGGACAAGTCTGTCTAACGATACGTCTGCTTCGAGTGCAGACTGGATTAATACGCTTCCGGCCAAAAATTGGCTTGTTTCTGCTCAGGAAGAGCAAGAACTAGCAGAGGCTAGAGCCAAAAATAAGGCAAGAGCAGCGGCGGCAGATCAAGCTAAGAAAGAAGCAGCAGTGAAATTGGCGAAGATCGAGAAAGCCAAAGCAGCAGCTGCACTTACAACTCCCCCCAAAAAACTTTACTTTACGCGGACCAAACTTCTGAACCAGGCGGACTCGAAGCTCGCTACCTGGTCATACAGTGTGTCTGATAAAGATGTGCTTCTGCTGCAAAAAATTGTCATGGCAGAGGCGGAAGGTGAACCGTACGAAGGCAAAGTGGCAGTTGCTAATGTTGTCTTAAACCGGCTGCGGTCAGCCAATTTTCCCGACTCCATTTACAAAGTGATTTATCAGAAATCTCAGTTTAGTCCTGTAGCTAACGGACGTTTGAAACGCGTTGTTCCAAATGAGGACAGCATTAAGGCCGTGAATGCAGCATTGAACGGGAAGAAGGAAGTAGCCGATGATACGTATTATTTCTTATCATTGACGCTTGCGGATGATCTGACAGTGGCTCGTTCACAGAAAAAGGTAAAAACAATCGGTCATCATACATTTTACAAGTAAAACAAGCTGGATATGTTAAGAAATCAAAGGTCGGTTCAAAAGAGTACTAATTGTGCCAATAATTCTGCAAACAGGCAGGCTAGTTAACTATGTGAGCTTCACTGGTGACCAAAATTAGCCGGATTGTGCAGGTTTATTTCGTGGTTTTCGAAAGATCATTACTTTTAAATTACCCTTTTATATGGAAAATCATACGATAAAATTATCGAAATAAAAAAAGGTTCCTTCCAACTTGTGGAGGGAACCTTTTTTGCATGATGTGATTCGAGAGAAATAGGCTTCATGAGGTCAAATGACATCATATAACTCGTCTTATCCTCAGTACGACCCTCGTAGAACGAATCTAAAGGGGTCTAGAGGGCTTAGAACGGGATTCTGGTACCTGACAGCGGCGTGGCAGTAATCCCGGCTGTAAAACGCTCTTTAGGAGCGTTTGTAAGTTCCGTAGTCGTCGGAAATAATAAGTCGTGGACAGCCTGTGCGCAGCATGTAGGATCGTAAGTCGATTTGGACTTGGTAAGTTTAGCCGTATTTGGCTGTTCCTCGGCCGATGTCTGAGCAGAATGCTGATCACATAATTCCCCAAATCGTTTCGAAATGACCTCTGCTGAATGAATGACCTGCCCATATCCGGCTTGTACGAAGTATTCACAATTTTCTTCCTCTTGCCCCGGAAGCGGAGGAACAAACAGCATAGGCAATCCTTTCGCCAGTGCCTCCGTACATGTCATGCCACCAGGCTTCGTGATTAGCACATCGGATACATCCATCAGCTTGCTGACTTCACGGGTGTACCCATAGATCCGAATGTTAGGATGCTGGAAGCAAGGCATTTCTTTCATTTTGGCTATCATCTTTTCATTGCTTCCAAGACAGAAGAGGAGCTGCACACGGTCTGCCCAGGAGGTTAATGCCTTCATATGTTCTTCGTCAAAAGAAAGTCCCCAGCCTCCACCCATCAGCAAAGCTGTTGGCATATCTTTAAGCCCAGACTCCTGTCTTAACGTGGCTTTGTCTCCTGCCTCCCAGAAGTCGGGATGAACGGGAATGCCTGTAATTTGAATACGGGACGGTTCGACCCCTCTAATCTCTAGCAATGCTTTTACTTGTGGAGTAGAGACCAGATATTTGTTTACCTCTGGATTGATCCACGTCCCATGGACATCGTAATCGGTAACCACGGTATATAAAGGAACATCAAGTCCTTGGCGCTTAAGCCTAGAAATAACCGCATTCGGAAATGGGTGGGTACAGATTACGGCATCTGGCTTCAATTGAGCCACGACCTGTGCCGTTTGCGTATAGAAAATACGGTGTAGCGCTAATTTCGTAAAACCGTTCAGTGATTTGTTATATTGCGTGCGGTATAACAAACTGACTAGTTTGGGCTGCACGGACAATGTTTTGCGGTATGCAGAGAAAATTAACGGGGCTACCGTTGGATTCAAAAATTTACCGAGCTCAATCACTCGACTGTGGATATGCGGGCTTACTTTCTTGATTCCGCTTGCCAGTGCATGGGCGGCTTGGGTGTGACCGGTGCCGAAACCTTCTGATAATAAGAGCACTCTTGGTTTTCGCATGAGTTCACCTTTATTCATAAATTTAAATTCAAATCAGTTGTAAGTGGATTTTGCCGGAACGTTGCGATACTACAAGAATATACAACGAGGCGGAAAATCATGTTTTTTTATTCGTTAGATAATTACACAAGATTAAGAGTTCTGAGACATATAACTTCCGATTCATTCACGTTGATGGATCATCATACACTATAGACGACGCTCCACGTAGTTTCCACTGCATTTCGGTTAAAAAATATTAACACAATTTTTTATATTTAAGGTTGCAATCGTTTTTCAAAGGTGGTATTGTAATTTTTGACCGAATGACCGAAATGTATTTTTGGTCACTTCCTAAAGGACGATCATGGAATAAAGGAGGAGATATGATGGCTCCGATTGACCGGAGACAGCAAGTGATACAAGCGGCAGCGCAATCGTTCGCCATGTTCGGATATAAGGCGACCACGATGGATCAGGTAGCCAAAATTGCGAATGTTGGCAAAGGAACGATTTACACGTTTTTTACGAATAAGGAGCAGTTGTTTGATCAGATTTTGGTGGACGTCATCCAGGAAATGAAGAACATTGCTCATCGTGAAGTTCATCAGGAAAGTGCGTTTTTTGAGAATCTGTTCCGCGTCCTGGACTCATTGTTGGAATTCAGACGGGATCACGATCTGTTGGTGAAACTTGCTCAAGAGCTAAAGGATTTCGGTACACTTCAGGCCAAAGAAGGTCTGGATAAAGTGGAAAAGGTCATTTCGGACTTTCTGACACGTGAGTTAGAGAAGGCCAAGGCATCGGACGAAATTCGCGATTGCGATCCACAGGTTGTGTCATTTATGATGATTCGATTATACATTGCCCTGACGTCGGATTGGAATAAGCAACATGAGCCACTTAGCAAGGAACAGATCAAAAGCTACTTTCGCCTTTTCTTAATGGAAGGAATTGCTGTTGTTACTTAAATGGTACGACGGTGAGGCTTGTCGGAAGACAGGTTGTTTTTTTGCCCTAAATTGACCGTTTGAGGAAAATGGTCATACGTTATTTCAGAAATTTACTTTTTCACATCAAATGTTTACATTACAAGGAATTCCTGCTGATTAGCAGAGACAAGGGGAGAAATGACATGAAATCTTTATCCGTGTTTTTCAAGGATGTGGGATCGGCCGTGAGAAACCCGAAGGTATTGATCCCCGTTATCGCCATTATGTTTATTCCGATTCTGTATAGTGGTATCTACCTAGCGGCCTATTGGGACCCATATGGTCATGTGGATCAGATGCCTGTCGCAGTAGTCAACCTCGATAAAGGGGCTGAGCTGGAAGGGAAGTCCTTGCATGTTGGGGAAGATCTCGTCGATGAGTTGAAGAAAAATGCAGATTTTAAATGGGAATTTGTGAATAGTGCTCAAGCACAGCAAGGTATGAAGGACGATAAGTATTACATGCAAATTACGATTCCTGAAAATTTCTCATCACAGGCTACCACATTGCTGGATGATAAACCTAAACCCGCGGACCTCATCTATGAACCTAATGGTAACTATAGCTTCGTAGGTGCTCAGATTGGTAAGACGGCGATCAAGGATCTGAAGGCGAAAGTATCAGCTAAAGTGACAGAGGCTTATGCGGAGACATTGCTTGATAAGTTCTCCGAGGTGTCAGATGGACTTGCTGAAGCTGGAGACGGTGCTGGCGAGCTGAATACCGGTGCAGGCAAGCTGGATGATGGTGCTGTGAAGCTCAAAGATAATTTGGCTAAGCTTGCATCAGGAACAATTGCACTACAAGAAGGGCTCTCACCTTTGACGGATGGTGTCAATGCGCTTCATACCGGAGCTACGAAGCTGGAGACAGGTACTTCAAGTTTGGTTTCTGGCCTACAGCAGCTTCAAACAGCAGCCGGAACACAGCTTCAGAGCGGAGCTGATCAGTTGAAAGAGGGTAGCGACAAGCTGGCAGCTGGTCTGCAATCATCTCTGGATGGTACAAGTAAGCTGCAAACTGGGCTGCAAGCCTCCGAACAAGGTAGCGCTAAATTATCAGAGGGTCTGCAAAGTGCGGTTCAAGGTAGTGGTACTTTAGCTACAGGATTGCAGTCGGCTGTCGACGGAAGTGGCCAGGTTGCCGATGGGGCTAAAGGCGTTGCCGATGGATTGAAGCAGCTTGCTGCCGCAAATCCAGAGCTAGCCGAGAGCGCTGATGTGCAGAAGCTGCTTGCAGCAAGTCAGGCGGTTGCCGATGGTAGTGCGCAGCTGCATGAAAGTGAGCAGAAGCTGGCACAGGGTGCAGATCAATTGCATGAAGGTAACCAACAACTGGTTACGGGAGCAGAGCAACTGCATGAAGGTCAGCAGCAACTGCTTGCGGGTGCAGGTCAGCTTGTGGGCGGACAAGAGCAATTGCTGGCAGGTGCGAGCCAACTTTCTGATGGAGGTTCTAAGCTCTCAGATGGCCTTAAACAATTTACAGGTAAGCTCAGCGAGGC
The DNA here is from genome assembly GCF_001426865.1 of Paenibacillus sp. Root52. GTDB lineage: Bacteria > Bacillota > Bacilli > Paenibacillales > Paenibacillaceae > Paenibacillus. The sequence continues at coordinate 150,054 of NZ_LMFO01000005.1, forward strand.
TGCAAACGGCGGTGCGCAATTAGCAAGTGGTGTTAAACAACTTGGAACAGGCACAAGCGCTTTGCAAACGGGCGTTGGTAAATTAAGCGGAGGCGTATCCTCCCTAACGGACGGTTCCAAACAATTGGGTGATGGTGCAGGCAAGCTTGCCGATGGATTGTCCGAGTTGAAGGACGGTTCGAATGAACTGGCAACGAAATTGAACGATGCTGCTCAGAAAACGTCTGAAGTGAAGAAAACCGATGATGTTGTGAATATGTTCGCTGAACCGGTGAACTCATCGGAGAATGAAGCAGAGGTTGTGCCAAACTACGGTACAGGATTGACGCCTTTCTTCTTATCAATCGGATTGTTTGTCGGATCCCTGATCTCAACGATTGTATTGAAAATGCGTGATACATCCGTGCCAGGTGCATCTGGATGGAGTCGATTCGTCAGCCGTACACTGGTCTTTGGTTCGATGAGCGTCTTCCAGTCCGTGATTGTAGCAAGCTTCATGTTGTACGGACTTGGATTAGAGACACACAGTGTGCCGCTGTTCTACCTGTTCACGATCATTACGGGGCTAACCTTCATGATGATTGTGCAGGCACTTGTAACATGGCTTGATCTGCCAGGACGTTACGTAGTCATCTTGCTGTTGGTCTTCCAACTCGCGGCAAGTGCAGGAACGTTCCCAGTAGAGCTGATTCCATCATGGTTGCAAGCGTTCAGTCCTTGGCTGCCAATGACTCACAGCATTATGGGCTTCAAGGCGGTTGTATCTAGCGGTAACTTTGATGTGATGTGGCATCAAGCTGGAATCCTGGCGATCTACGCTGGAGTCTCCATCCTGCTCACGCTTGCCTTCTTCCTCTGGAACGGCAGAAAGCCGAAAAAAGAAGCTGAATTGGTCGAATCGGGTCAAGTTGTGACTGCATAAAGCATAGAGAAGTGCGAATTTTCAAAAAATAAAGTTTGTAGTTCAGTATCAAAATTATGCAACATAGTAGTCAAATAGTGCAAAGAGCCTGCCGCCCTAAAATGGGCAGTAGGCTCTTTCTGTATACAAATGCATGCTAGAAGGCTGAAGGAGGCTTACTAGGATTTTACATTTGACTAAATATGGCTTAAACACACGCCCCATATGGAATGATTTTCTTTTGTCAGCAGATAAATTCAGTTGTACTCTATTTTAAAATGTGTATAATTATTCGAAAAAGAGATGAATTTAAACGTCATCACACTAAAGCTGTACTGCAAAACATTTCTTATCAGAGGTATTAAAAAGTTTAAATTGCGCTGATGTTAGGTCGGTGTTAAAATAATAGAACTATATCAAAAAAACGTCGCTTCATAATGAGTGGTCGTGCCAGCGGCTACGTGTTGTTATATTAGACTGTTACCGAATCGTTCGCTCAGTCCACTTTCAAATAGCGACTGCCTCAGTCGCAAGGCTTGAAACTATGACAGATGATGGCTGTCACCTCTAATCAGCAGGCTTCGTTAGTTAGCCAGCTCCTCCCGTTTCATTGTTGCTTGTTGCCTATGTTCTTGATCTTTCCGAAATACTTCATTATAGAAAGGTTGCGTTCCATGAGACAGATCGGATTACCTCCTAAACAAGGTCTTTATGACCCACAGTTCGAAAAAGATGCATGCGGAATGGGTTTTGTTGCCAACATTAAAGGAAAAGCTTCACACGATATCGTTAGCCAGGCACTGACCATGCTCAGTAATATGGAGCACCGCGGAGGACAGGGCAGCGAGCCGAATTCCGGCGACGGAGCCGGGATTTTGATTCAGATCCCACATCGCTATTTTGCACAGGAAGCTGAACGCCTCGGATTTGCATTGCCTGAACGAGGATTCTACGGCGTAGGCATGCTGTTCCTTTCGCAAGATGCTGAGATTCGTCACGCACATGAGGAGAGCCTCAAGAAGATTATTGAAGAAGAAGGACAGACATTCCTAGGTTTCCGGGATGTGCCTACTTATGATGAGATGCTTGGTCGTTCTGCACTGGCTGCGAAGCCATATGTACGTCAGGTGTTCATTGGCAGATCTGCCGATGTGAAGGATGAGCTTGGATTCGAGCGCAAACTTTATGTCATTCGTAGACGCGCTGAGCTTGCTATTCGTTATTCTGCGGATGAGAAAGAGGGCGGATCATTCTATCTGCCAAGCTTGTCTTGTCGCAAAATTGTATATAAAGGCATGCTGACAACGGAACAAGTTGGACAGTTCTATCTGGATCTACAAGAAGAGTCTGTGGAATCAGCGATTGCTCTTGTTCACTCTCGTTTTAGTACGAACACCTTCCCAAGCTGGGAACGTGCCCACCCGTATCGCTTCATGATCCACAACGGTGAGATCAATACGATGCGTGGTAACGTGAACTGGATGCATGCTCGTCAGTCTTTGTTCGAGAGCGAAATTTTTGGTAATGATATCTCCAAAGTGAAGCCGGTCATTAATCCGGACGGTTCCGATACAGCGATGTTTGATAACACACTTGAATTCCTCTATTTAAGTGGACGTTCTTTGCCACACGTAGCCATGATGATGGTTCCTGAGCCATGGAGCACAGATGAGGGAATGGATCCTGCCAAAAAGGCATTCTACGAGTATCACAGCACGATGATGGAGCCTTGGGATGGACCGGCAGCAATGGCGTTCACGGACGGATTGCAGATCGGTGCAACGCTCGACCGTAATGGTCTTCGTCCTGCACGTTATTATGTAACGAAGGATGACCGAATCATCCTATCTTCCGAAGTTGGTGTATTAGACATTGAGCCGGAAGAAATTCTATACAAAGACCGTTTGCGTCCAGGACGTATGCTGTTAGTAGATACAGAGCAAGGACGCATTATTTCCGACGAGGAAGTTAAAGCGCAAATTGCAGCCGAGAATCCGTACCAGGATTGGCTGGATGAGCACTTGATGGATCTGAATGAATTGCCAGAAGCACCGGAGCTACCTGATCCAAAACATGATAATGTGACTCAGCTTCAGCTTGCTTACGGATATACGTTCGAAGAATTACGCAAAGTGCTTGAGCCGATGGCATCAACAGGTATGGAAGCAACAGGTTCCATGGGTTATGATGCGCCGCTCGCAGTATTCTCGGATCGTCCACAGCGTTTATACAATTACTTTAAACAGATGTTCGCTCAAGTAACCAATCCGCCAATCGATGCGATTCGTGAAGAGATCGTAACGTCAACAGCAACTACAATCGGACCAGAGCGTAACTTGTTGAATCCTGAACCGGAGAGCTGTCGTCAGATTCGTCTGGACACACCGGTATTGTCTAATGAAGACTTTGCCAAAATCCGTCATGTACGTCGCCCAGGCTTCCGTTCTATGACAATTCCAATCTTCTTCGCAGCCAAAGAAGGAGCAGAGGGACTTCGCAAAGCTATGGATCTGCTCTTTGAAGCAGCAGACCGTGTCATCGACAAAGGTCATAACATTCTAATTCTCTCTGACCGCGGCGTGGATGCGGAGAATGCAGCAATTCCTGCATTGCTAGCTGTAGCAGGACTGCATCACCACTTGATCCGTCAAGGTACAAGAACGAAAGTTAGTATTTTGCTTGAATCGGCAGAGCCGCGTGAAGTTCATCACTATGCATTGCTGCTTGGTTATGGCGTGAGCGCTGTGAATCCGTATCTGGCATTCGAAACATTGGATGACATGATCCAGCAAGGTTTGCTGCGTGGCATCTCGCATGAAAAAGCTGTGAAGAACTACATTAAAGCTGCGACTAAAGGCGTTATTAAAATTCTGTCCAAAATGGGAATCTCAACAATTCAATCGTATCGTGGAGCGCAGATTTTCGAAGCAGTGGGTCTGCAATCCGATTTCGTTGACCGTTACTTCACTTGGACGCCTTCCCGTATCGGGGGAATCGGGCTTGAAGAGGTTGCGGCAGAAGCATTGACGCATCATCATCGTGCTTTCACGGAAAAAGACGGTAACGATAAGGTGCTGGATTCCGGCGGTGATTACCAATGGCGTAATGATGGAGAAGAACACTTGTTCAATCCACAGACAATCCATACCCTGCAGCATGCAGTGCGTACCGGCGATTATAAATTGTACAAAAAGTATTCCAAATTGGTTCAAGGTGAGAATGATCAATTGCTGACCATTCGTTCGATGCTGAAACTGAAACCAGTTGGTAACGCAATTCCTTTGGAAGAAGTAGAGTCCGTAGAATCCATTATGCGTCGTTTCAAAACGGGCGCGATGTCCTTTGGATCAATCAGTAAAGAAGCACACGAAGATCTTGCAATCGCTATGAACCGTGTCGGTGGTAAATCGAACACAGGTGAAGGCGGAGAAGATCCAGCTCGCTTCATTAAAGATAGCAACGGTGATTCTCGTCGTAGTGCAATCAAACAGGTGGCATCTGGACGTTTCGGTGTTACTTCGAACTATTTGGTTAATGCTGACGAGATTCAGATCAAGATGGCGCAAGGAGCAAAACCGGGTGAAGGTGGACAATTGCCAGGACGTAAAGTATACCCTTGGGTTGCTGAGGTTCGTGGATCAACACCAGGCGTAGGTTTGATCTCGCCACCACCGCATCACGATATTTATTCCATCGAGGATCTGGCTGAGCTTATCTATGACTTGAAGAATGCCAATCCACGTGCCGAGATTAACGTGAAGCTGGTATCGGAAGTTGGCGTAGGTACTATCGCGGCAGGTGTTGCTAAAGGCCGTGCCGACATTATCCTTGTTAGTGGTTATGACGGTGGTACTGGTGCATCACCACAAGGTTCGATCCGTCATGCGGGTATGCCGTGGGAGCTAGGTCTTGCAGAGACACATCAAACGCTGATTCTGAACAATCTGCGTGACCGTGTCGTATTGGAGACAGACGGCAAAATGCTGAATGGTCGTGACTTGGTTGTTGCAGCATTGCTGGGCGCGGAAGAGTACGGCTTCTCCACAGCACCACTCGTTGCGCTGGGTTGTATCATGATGCGTGTCTGCCAAATGGATACTTGTCCTGTTGGTGTCGCGACACAGAATCCAGAACTGCGTAAAAATTATATGGGTGACCCAGAACACGTCGTTAACTTTATGCGTTTTGTTGCAGAAGACGTCCGTGAGATCATGGCTGACCTTGGTTTCCGTACCATTCAGGAAATGGTGGGTCGCACAGACTGCCTGGAGACTGTAGAAGCAGTAGATCATTGGAAGAAAAAAGGTGTAGACCTGTCCGTGTTGCTGCATGTGCCTGAGATGCCAGAAGGCTCTGCACGTTATCGTACACAGTATCAGAATCACGGTTTGGAAGAGACGCTGGATATGCAGCAATTGCTTCCGCTCGCAGGACCAGCTATTGAATCCGGTCAACCGGTAGAGGCTGTGCTTCCGATTACGAACGTGAACCGTGCCGTAGGTACGATCCTGGGCAGTGAAGTAACACGTAAATATGGTCTCGCTGGATTGCCAGAAGATACAATCCAATTCAAATTTGTTGGATCTGCTGGACAGAGCTTTGGAGCCTTTGTTCCTAAAGGGATTACCCTGACGGTAGAAGGAGACTCCAATGACTATGTAGGTAAAGGTCTATCCGGTGGTAAAATCGTTGTAATGCCTTCGCCAAAAGCGACATTCGACGCTGAGGATAACATCATCATCGGAAACACGGCTCTCTACGGAGCAACAAGTGGCGAAGCTTATATCCGCGGAATCGCGGGTGAGCGGTTTGCTGTTCGTAACTCTGGAGCAAAAGTTGTCGTTGAAGGTGTAGGCGACCATGGTTGCGAGTATATGACAGGTGGACGTGTCGTCGTTCTGGGCGATACAGGTCGTAACTTTGCAGCAGGGATGTCCGGAGGTATTGCTTATATCTATGATCCAGAAGGAACGTTCTTGCAACGTTGTAACCTGGAGATGGTACTGTTGGAGCGTATTGAGGATTCAGCAGAGAGCACAGAGCTGCAGGGAATGATTGAACGCCATGTTGCGAATACAGGTAGTGCTGCAGGCCAGCGCATCTTGGAGAACTGGCAGCAATCGGTAGATCAGTTCGTGCGTGTCATCCCGAAAGACTTCAAACGTATGACAGAGCAGATCGAGCGTATTCAAGCGACTGGACTAACGGGTGAGGCAGCATTGCTAGCGGCATTTGAAGCTAACATGCGTGAGCTTGCACGTACAGGCGGTTAATGGTTCATGCCGTTAGGCATGTCTTGTAATCAAAACTGCCCTTTTTAAACAACATCATATAATACATGTTTAAAAAGGGCGGTTTTCAGTACCGAGAAGATGGGATGAAGCTAGAAATGGAGTAGCGGAGCGTAGGCAACCTACGTGAGCAACGAACATTTCGGCTGAATTGCATATTCGACGCTGTTCATGCCATTAGGCATGTCTCGTAATCAAAATTGCCTTTTTAAACAACATTTAATAGGAGCTTTATGTTTGCCTGTGTGGCATTCATAAGGCTCCTATTTTGTTTTCGACAAAATTAGAACCCCGACCAAAAACGCTATCGCCATGAGACGACAACATTGAGGAGGGTTCTCAAGTATAATTAGGCTAGTTTTGGAGCACAGGGAAAGTATTAAGATAGGAGAGGTTCGCGGAATGAATATGAAAAATCCAAACAAGGGCGATCGCAAGCCGAAAGGTGAACACGTTGAAACAACCGAGATGGACATCAAAAAAGTTTTACTGCAATGCGGAATCGACCCAGAGCGTTGGAACGATTACATATCCTCCGTCAACAACATACGTCCTTGACTAGAACTAGAAGACATGAATGAAATGGAGGGAACTAGAGACAAGAAAAAAACCCAGAAACCGATAAATTGCTTTTTCGGTGCTGGGTCTTCTTTTGCAAATCGAATCTTCTAATCCATACTACGTTCCATACGGACAAAGGCAATAAAACGACGTGCCTCTTCTTCGGTCAAGGGTTTACCGTCGATCATCAGGCCGAAGCGTTCCAACACTTCCTTATCCGATAATTCAAGAGAATCAACAAATTCCCGAACGTCCTCATCCATTACCATATCACTCTGCTTCGTACGACCAATGAGATAATCAATGGATACGCCAAAAATGTCTGCAAGCCTTGTTAATACTTCAAAATCCGGTTTGCGTCGATTCTTCTCATAATGGGAGAGTGCAGCCCGGGTAATATGGATGGAGCTCGCAAGTTCTTCTTGAGTAAGTCCCCGCTGTTCCCTTAATTCAGCAATGCGATTCCCGTAGTTCATAAGCCATTTCCCCCTGAACGCCATGTCAAATATATATCGAAACAATCCTGAGCTATTTTTTGATCAGGGCAGCTTTCCTGCAAAAATGATACGACCGCACCAGATTAATACAACCATTGTCATGTAAAAAGACAGTGAAAATATTGCAATGTAGGTCTGTCTAAGGACATCTCATATTGTCGTAAATCAAAAGAACCATGTCCAAATACTGCTTGACATGATACAATTTGTATCGTAAATTGGACGTATGGAGTTACAAAATGTATCATTTGGAATATTTTAAGTATCTCCTCGTTGCCAGATCTGTATACCTGTGAGAAGGGAGGTCAGGCAACGAATGTGTTGCTAATCCATTCTAAAAGGAATGAAGCCATGAACTCATTGATTCAGGAATGGGCTGATCTAGAGTTAAATGTCCATATGTATATCCAGGAGTTTAAGGGTAAAGCCTTCAACCGCAAACGTCGTCCCGTTCTACTCCTTGGAATGGATACAAGGGCGATCAGCTTCCTGAGTGATTTGGTCTTACCAGTATCATCCGAGATGTTGATAGGTTTAGATGTGGAAGATTACCATGTGTGTTTGCGAATCCAAGCTGTACCCGAATGGAAACATCCTTTTGGAGGACTCACATTGTATCATTCCAAGTTGCATATTCAGCAAGAACAGAAACTATATATAACTGGACAGTTAAACACTATGCTTCGTGATGTTCAATTTCCGGCGGTATCTCGTGTTCTGTATGAGAAGTTATCGACCCAACCTACGGTGCAGAAAACCTATCATTACATTAATTTTACCATATAAAAAGGAAATATATTCGAAAAGATGCATGTACTTAACGCCATTTTACTATATTTCATAGCGTTATGCATTAGTTCTTTAACACCAAAAGCAATTGCGCAATGAATAAAGGGGCAAGGGGGATCATACTATTTCAGGAAGTTTGGATATGGTTGAAATGCACTGCCACATATTATCTGGTCTTGATGATGGCCCTGTCCATATGGAACAGTCTATCGCAATGGCCGAGAAAGCGGCTGCTGCTGGCATAACCTCCATCATTGCAACTCCGCATCACCTGAACGGGCGCTACAACAACGAACCGATCGTAGTCAATCAGGCAGTAGATCTGCTCCAAGCAGAGCTTCGCAAACGCAACATTCGATTGGATATCCATCCCGGACAGGAGATCAGAGTGCATGACACACTGATTGGAGATCTCTATGCAGGTAGATGCTGCACACTTGCCGGGAGTCGCTACATGTTGCTGGAATTGCCTTTTGGCTCCATTCCCTCGCAGTTTCCCGGTATCCTTCATGAACTTCGGGTAGCCGGTATCACACCTATTATTGCTCATCCGGAACGTAATCTAATCTTGCTGAAAAAGCCGAAGCTACTTGCAGATTATTTGAAGCAAGGCGTGCTGTGCCAACTCACGGCTCAATCCTTCACAGGACTTTTCGGTCGAAAAGTTCAGAAATGGTGTTTTCATTTTTGCAAAGAAAACGGGTTTCATTTCATTTCATCAGATGCTCATGATACACGTCAAAGAACATTTGCTGTTAATGAAGGAAACAAAATGATTGAGCAATACTTTGGAATGGATGCCGTCAGGCGTATAGCGGAAAATGCTTCCCTCATTCTATATAACTCTGAACCGATTATTACTCGGTTTAATCCCCGCAAGCTCCGCATGCTCCTCTGGTAGCTCGGAGTGGGGTTGAGCCCAGAATTATACAACAGGCTTACATATATGACACTAACGTATAGGAGGAATGTGAAGGTGGAACTGAAGGGGTATTTCCGCATTTTGCAAAAAAAATGGTGGTTGATTGTTGCCATTGCACTGATTGCTGGGGTAGGTGCTGGAGTTAAGAGTATTTTCTTCACACAACCAATCTATGAGGCAAGTTCCAAGCTGATCGTGAACCAAACATCCAATGTTGAAGGTCGAGCTATGATGGATTTCAGTATGATTCAGAGCAACATTAAGCTCATTAACTCCTATAAGGAGATCATTAAATCTTCGGCCATTATGGAGAAAGTAGCAACAACGTATCCTGACTTAAAGGTAACTACCGCTGAGCTAATCAGCAGAACCTCCGTTACAACCGCAAGCGAGTCCCAAGTCATGAACATTACAGTACAAGGGACTACCTACGAAAACGCCGCAAAAACAGTGAATGCAATTTCCAAAGTATTTCAATCGCAAATTCCCCTAATTATGAAAATCGATAACGTAGCTATTCTCAGTGAAGCCAATATAAATGGCAACGCAGCGCCAATTAATATGAAAACCACACTCACCATCATCGTTAGCTTGTTTGCAGGCTTGGTTCTTGCGATTGCACTTGTCTTCCTCATGGATTATCTGGACGATACGTTCAAATTAGAGTCCGAAATTGAAAAGGAACTGGGCATTCCGGTATTAACGGTCATTTCCAAAATGAAAAAAGACGATGTGAAGGGCAGCAAAAACATTGTATCTCAGCAGAAAGTGGGGGATGGAAAATATGTCACGGTTAACCAATGAAAATAATAATCTAGTGACCTATTTCAATTCCAAGTCTCATATCTCAGAAGGCTACCGCAAATTACGTACCAATATTCAGTTCTCTTCTATTGATAGTCATATCAAAACGATCATGGTTGCCTCGGCTCAAGCTGGTGAAGGGAAAACCACCACCATTAGCAATTTAGCCGTGACTTATGCGCAAGAAGGCAAAAAAGTTCTGCTCATTGATGCCGATCTGCGGAATCCATCTCTTCATCAAGTATTTTCGGTACCTAACCATATCGGACTCAGCAGTGTCTTGTCGAACCAATATGACGTGGATGAGGTTCTGCGAGAGAGCTACATCGAGAATCTCCAACTATTCACATCCGGTCCGATCCCGCCTAACCCGTCGGAGATGATCGGCTCTAATCGGATGAAGAACCTAATGAATGATTTACAGTCGAAATACGATGTCATCATGTTCGATACCCCTCCGGTGCTCGCTGTAACAGACGCACTGATTGTAAGCTCCTTCTGCGACGGTGTGTTGCTGGTCGTGAACTCAGGCAAGGTCAAGAAAGAGCTGGTGAAGAAAACGAAGGCTCATCTTGAGCATGTGAATGCACGAATTCTAGGTGCCATTCTGAACAATATCAAAACGACATCGAACTCGGTCAGCTATTACGGAGAGAAGTAATACGCTTTGATTGAACAGGTAATGTCTACTGCACCTTTATCACTGTAGGCACTCGGTCATGCTGTGGGTTCGGTGAACCTTAGACGTTAATCGTCAGAGGTATGACGTGAGGTTGGGTTCGATGCCCCTTTTTAACGATTCAATAAACTTTAAAAAAAGAGGATAGGGTGGTATTTATGAAAAAAGTGAGAAAAGCGATCATTCCCGCAGCTGGTCTGGGAACACGTTTCCTGCCTGCCACGAAAGCTATGCCTAAAGAAATGCTCCCTATTGTGGACAAACCAACTATACAGTATATCGTTGAGGAAGCCATTGCCTCTGGTATTGAAGACATCATTATCGTTACAGGTAAGGGAAAACGGGCGATTGAGGATCATTTTGACAATGCATTCGAATTGGAACACAACCTGCTCGAAAAGGGGAAATTAGGCCTGCTTGAGGAGGTACGCAAATCATCCAATGTGGATATTCATTACATAAGGCAAAAAGAGGCCAAGGGGCTTGGTCATGCGGTGTGGTGTGCAAGGAATTTTATCGGTGACGAACCTTTTGCGGTGTTACTGGGAGATGATATTGTGGTCTCGGATGTTCCATGCACCAAACAGCTCATTGATCAATATAACCAGGTTCAGCAATCCGTGGTGGGTGTTCAAACGGTTCAACCTGAACAAACCGAACGTTACGGTATTGTTGATCCATTGCGATCGGACGGACGTCTGACTGAGGTACTTCAATTCGTTGAGAAGCCAGCACAAGGGACGGCACCATCCAATCTAGCGATCATGGGAAGATATGTCCTGAATCCAGAGATTTTTGACTTTTTGGAAGAACAAGAGATTGGGCAAGGGGGAGAAATTCAATTAACTGATGCGATCCAACGACTAAATGAGAAACAAGGAGTGTATGCTTACGATTTCGAGGGAGTTAGGTACGACGTGGGCGAGAAGTTGGGATTCATATTGACAACTATTGACTTCGCGCTCCAAAATCCGGAACTGAAATTACCGATGTTACATGCTTTACAGCTGATTCTGGAGAAACAGTCTGTTGAGCAAGTAATCGCTGGGAGGGAGTTTGAATGAGTCCATCTCCCCAAACAAAAGAAGCGGAGATTGTTATAGACAAAGGTCTAGGATACAGTGCAACGACGGCCGCACATGGACTTGAAGCGGATAAAGTGTATTTGCTTATGAAAAGAATGCTCGACTTTCTCGGCTCTTTCATAGGTTTGATCCTATTATGTCCGTTGTTTGCTGTAATAGCTCTACTTATCAAAATCGAGGCCCCTAAGGGGTCTGTTTTTTTTCGCCAAGTTCGGGTAGGTCTGAATGGTAAGGAATTTCATATGTACAAATTCAGATCGATGGTCGTGAATGCTGAAGATTTGCTGGAGAATCTTATCGATCAAAATGAAGTGGGCGGCAACATGTTCAAAATGAAAAATGATCCTAGAATTACTCGCATCGGCAAGTTCATTCGCAAAACCAGTCTGGATGAGCTTCCACAACTATGGAATGTGCTCAAAGGGGAGATGAGTCTGGTTGGTCCCAGACCTTCACTTCCAAGAGAAGTGGAGAATTACACTTCCTATGACCGACAACGTCTCAAAATGATTCCAGGCTGCACAGGACTATGGCAAGTGAGTGGCCGGAACAGTGTTGGTTTTAATGAAATGGTTGAGCTGGATCTGACCTACGCCCGTGAGCGCAATATTTTCATGGACATCAAGATCATTCTGAGAACATTCAGAGTGTTGATCGGTTCCAAGGATGCATTTTAAGCGAAGTGTGTTTGGCGTAGTTGATGCAAGGTTGAAATACGATTCTGGCTCTGAGGTGGCATAGCTAACATGCAAAAAGCAGCATTTTTTGCTTCTTCTAAACTAGGTGCGTTATATCTTATTTTTGCCTCGTTGTTCATTATTAGCCTAGCTATTTACGTACCTATTGTTGCGGTAATGGCATTGATGGCGTTGATCTTGCTAGGGGTGTATCTGAAGCATCCCAGCTGGGTCTATTTTGTGGTCATTGGAACGTTTTCGTTATCTGTGGACAAAATTTTGAGAATGCAAGTGATGGGCTTTGATTCTTCCTCGTTCTATAAGTTGCTTATTTTGTTTTTTATCCTTCCTATCTTTTTAAGATATGGCTTCAGGAAGGAAATGATCTATCCTGCTCTAGCAGTTGGTTATCTCTTTGTGCAAAGTTATTTTTTATCCAATATGCCTGACAAGATGAGCCCGATTGATCCCTTTAAATCCTTTTTGGGATTAGTTGTGCCATTTCTGTTACTGATGGTTAACTTCTCCAAGGAAATTAATATGAGGATCATACGGGTTCTTGCCTGGCTCCCGGTGTTTAGCTTGGTCGCTGGTTTCATCCTGCAGCAAATGGGGATGCTGTCGATCGTAAGCTTCGAAATTTCGGGTGTGAATCGTTTGCAAGGAGCCAACATAGCAGCACATCTGGGGATGTTATGTTTTATCTCCATCTGTGTATGTCTTATCGAAATTCGAAATAAACACCATATTATTTTGAATTATGCGCTGACGCTAACTCATTTTATTATATTAATCCAGACGGGAACCCGTGGTCCTCTAATCGCACTGATTCCCATTGTGTGCATGTATTTATTCGACCATGTGCGGAAGTTTGCGAAGGGAAGAACAGGGGCGTTAATTCCGGTTGTTCTATTTATGGCGGCCGTGATTGTGATGGTCTTTGCCCAGTGGGACAATTATCAGTTAAGGCAGGAGAGCAAGGGTCTATCTGGCAGGGATTCCGCTTGGGCTTTCTTTACGAATAGGGCGAATGAACACCCTGTCTTTGGGCAAGGCCTTGGCTCGGCTCTAGTTGCGAACGATGGAAGTATCTTCTCGGGCTTTGTTGTGCCGCATAATGAGTACATTCGATTCTACTATGATGGTGGATTTGTCGGAGCACTGTTGTTCTTTGGTGCTTTGTTCTTCGTGTATCTGAAAGTGCACCGTCGCTTGAATTCCCTGGTGAAACCTTACTTTTTGGGAATGATTCTGGGTTTCTTGGTGTATTCCTTCTTTGACAATACGTTATCCACGATGCATTTAATTGCTCCCTTCTGTGTATACCTGAATTCGTTATACCTGACGAGCAGCAAGCAACACCCTGAACCTGAAGAACTACCGAAGTTAGCCCCTCGAAAGGAGATCTTGCAATGAAAGTCTGTTTGGTAAGTTCAACAGGAGGTCATCTGAATCAATTGTTGAATCTAGTTCCTGCTGTCGAGGATCATGATTACTTTTTGGTGACGGAGAAAAGCGAAGCGAGCAGCAAGCTGAATCTTTCCCAGCGAACCTATTTCTTATCGCAACAGGAACGCAAAAATATGCTGTTTATATTTATCGTTCTGCGGAACATCATAACCTCGCTGTTCATTCTGTTGAAAGAACGACCTAAGGTTCTGATCACGACTGGAGCTGGGGCGGTATATCCGCTGTGCTTGCTCGGGAAATTGATGGGAGCGAAGCTAGTCTATGTAGAGAGTTATGCCAAAATATATTCGCCAACGCTAACGGGCAGATTGATTTATAAATTTGCTGATGAATTCTATATTCAATGGGAAACGTTGCAAGAGGCTTATCCGAAGGCAAAGTATAGGGGGGCATTATTTTGATCTTTGTCGTGCTTGGTACACAGCGATTCCAATTCAACCGGCTTTTGCAAGCTGTCGACAATCTGATTCAAGAAGGGAAGCTACCTTCAGACGTGCTTGTACAATCAGGTTACAGCGAATATAAGCCTCGCCATTATCAGCATAAGCCATTTTTTAATCAGGAAGAGATGAATGATCATATTGCCAAAAGTGAATTTGTTCTGTCCCATGCAGGTGTGGGGGTGATCACTAGTGCACTACAGATGAACAAAAAGGTCATCGTCATGCCTAGGCGCAAGGATCAAGGGGAGCATGTGGATAATCATCAACTTGAGATCGCCAAGGTATTTCAAGACAAAGGATACATTTCGGTTGCTCAAAACGAGGATGAACTGTCCGCATTAATATCCAATCTGGATCAGCTCGACTTCAAGCCTTATGTGAAGAGTAACTCCCAGTTGCTATCTTCCATCAAAGGCTACATCAATTCCCTATAAGATTTAGAGGATGTTCAAAAAATCTGCTTTTGATTACGACAGATGCCTGAGTGGCATCTCAGCGTCGAATATGGAACTTTTTGATGATTCAAAAGGAGTGGAAGAATGAAACCTAAGGTGCTGGTCATCGGTTCTTCGACGAAGGACATGGGCGGGATTGTGAGTGTCATTGTGAATATTGAGAATTCGCATATCGCCGAGCAATACAATTTACAACGGATTGAAACCTATATTACAGGCAGTGTTCTGGCACGGTTGCTCATCTTCATGAAGGGGTTCCTTCAATTCCTTGGGAAGCTCGTTACGTTCAAACCAGATATGATCCATATTCATATGTCGTATAACGGAAGCTTCTACCGTAAAGCGTTGTTCATTCTTGTAGGCCGCAAGCTGTTCAGGGTACCGGTGATTGTTCACATTCATGCGTCCAGTTTCGATGTGTTCTACAATCGACATCCACTGCAACAGAAGTTATGCAAGTATGTTCTGAATCAGGTGGATAAGCTAATCGTGCTGTCCTATACATGGCAGGAATTTTTCTCCAAGATTGTGCCTGAATCCAAAATCGAGGTGCTCTACAATGGCGTGTTCATTAAAGAGCCCCCGATTAGGGAGGAGCGTCCAGTTCCGCGTTGCTTGTTCATGGGCCGGCTTGGTAAGAGAAAAGGTGTATATGATCTTTTATTAGCGATACAGCAATTGAAGCAACGAGGTGTGGAAGCGGTCTTTACGCTTGCGGGCGATGGAGAAGTGAATGAGGTTAGGGCGCTTGTGGAGCGTTATGACATCTCCGATTGTGTAGAAGTGCCTGGATGGATCAGGGGCGAAGAGAAGGAACGTTTATTACAACAAGCGGATCTATTGGTTCTGCCTTCCTATCATGAGGGGCTTCCTATGGCGGTGCTGGAAGGAATGAATAGTGGACTGCCGATTGTCTCTACCCGAGTCGGTGGAATACCGGAAGTAATTACGGATGAGTTGAACGGTTTCTTAGTGGAACCGGGAGATGTTGAGTCTCTGGCTCAAGCTCTGGAAAGGATCATTCTGGATAAAGAGCTGAGGTTGCAAATGGGTGAGAACAACAAGCAGTTGGTTACCTCCAAGTTCAACATGACTGATCTTATGCATAATTTATCGTCCATCTATGACAAGCTGCACGTGAACGTGTCCTAGGGGGATGTATACAAAAATCCAGCTCCTTTTGGGATATAAGATACGCCCTGTATAGATTGAACTAGACAATTACACAAGAACGGAGAGGACAGAAATAACATGAAGAAGCGAAGCGCTCGCCTTTATCCCCGGATTTTCCCCACTGGAAAAGGAAATCAAAAAATCTGGGGATAACAGCGATCGGAGGGTTGTTCTGTCATCGGAGTGGTCAGTGTAAATATTTATAGTTAATCTGTATAGTTTCGAGGGAAAGGTGGTTCTATGAAAGCATTAGTGAGCTGTATTATAACAACGCATAATCGCGCTGAGTTATTGAAGAAAGCCATGGCAAGTGTGATGGCGCAGACCTATCCCCATCTGGAAATTATTATTGTTGATGATGGTTCTAAGGATCATACCGAAGAGGTATGTAGAGCTTGGGCTAAGCAGGATCAGCGAATTCATTACATTCAAGTTCCGTATGCCCAAGGTGCCAATCATGCCCGGAATTTAGGAATACAACGTGCCAATGGCAAGTATATTGCATTCTTAGATGATGATGACCAGTGGCTGCCTGATAAGATTCAGGCTCAAACCCAGACGCTGGAGCACAGCAAAGGGCTTTTTTGCTTTTGCAGCAAAGTGCTTGTCTATGTAGATCGGGATAACAACGTCACGCGGAGAAAGGTATCCATCGAATCCCGTGAGCTGGTGTTCTACGAGGACTTACTGACGTACAACTGGATTGGCGAAACGTCCAAAATCATGGTGCAAACGCAGTTGGCACGCACAGTTATGTTTGACGAACAATTAACCTCTGCACAGGATTATGATTTCTATCTACGTATTCTGCAACGAGGGCATCATGCGATCAATGTGAAGGAGCCGCTGGTGCACATATATATTCATCCGGGGCCACGCATCTCTACCTCTGCCAAGAAAAAGTTCCAAGGGCAACGGAGGGTGCTAATTAAGTATTACAAGGATATGAACCAAGAACAGAAGAAGCGCCAGCTTCATCATTATCGCATGATGGAATGGTCGAAAAATCCTAACCGCAATACCCTTTTTCTCAAAAAAACATTGACGCTATATCCGTGGTGGCGAAACTTCACGCTGCTTAAGCGTAATGTGAGAACCATCTGGCTTGGTTTTCGCTTGCGCAAACAGCTTCGTAGCGAGACGTTGAACAAAGAGTATAAAGGAACAGCCTAAAACAGAGGTGTTATCATGCGAGAACCAATCGTCTACATGTTGCCCAAAATGATCAAGACGAACAAATTCAATGAACTATTGTCACAGTCCATCGAGGATGAGGGATGGGATGTGAAGCACTTTTCCAAAAAAGATCTAAGAAATGTACGCAAAAATGACGTATTACATTTTCACTGGCCGAGCTTTTATTACAAAGGAAACAATGCGTTCTCGACATTCATCAAGTCCATATTGTTCATTCTCATGATTGTTTACGTGCGACTAAAGGGTGCGAAGTTGTTCTGGACGGTGCATAATATATGGCCGCATAACAGCGGTAGAACTTGGCATGACTACTGGATGAGGACGTTTCTGGTGCGGAATTGTACCAAACTCATTGTCATGGGCAAACCGCTCATTCGTAGTGTGTGCGAGACGTTTCATGTGAAAGAGAGCCTCATCGAAGTGATTCCCCACGGACATTACCAAGGAGTGTATGGACGGACAGGGCAGAACATTAGAGAGTTGTTCAACATCCCGGCGAATGATTATGTCTTTGCCTTTTTTGGTCAGGTATCACCCTATAAAGGGGTGGATGATCTAATTAAGGCGTTCAATCATCTAGACTGGCCGGATGCTCATCTGTTGATTGCCGGTAAGAAAGCAGCTGATTATGACCTAGAGGCATCGATAGGCCAATCGGATCGGATTCATACGTACTTCAACTTTATTCAGGATGGGGAGTATTCGGATTATTTTGAAGCCATTGATTCAATGATTCTGCCGTACAAAAATATTGCGACATCAGGCAGTGCCATACTGGCACTGTCTTATGGCAAGCCTGTCGTGGCTCCACGAATTGGGCTTATGGAAGAGTATCTTCCCGAGAACTGCGCTGTCTTGTATGATCCTGCGGATCAGAGCGGGCTGGAAGAGGCGATGAAGCAGATCCGGGCAAAGGACGACGAGTTCAGGGAAGGCAAAGGGTTTCAATCGATGCTTGAAAAGCTAGAATGGTCGGGAATTGCGAAGCGCACGATTTCGCTTTACGCCATCTAAATCAATGAGGATGCGGGGACGATCGAATGAAAGCCACTGTAGCCATTTGCACCTACAATAGAGCCTATGATCTAAGTGAATCCGTTCATAGTGCCATTCAGCAGCATGCTGAATTTGAGTATGAAATTATCGTTATTGATAACAATTCAACCGATGATACCGCTAAGCTTGTACAGGAGATTCGGGCTAGCGAAGGTGGAGAGTGCGTCAAGTATGTACTGGAGAAGACACCTGGCTTGTCAGCAGCAAGGAATCGAGCGATTCGTGAAGCTCGCGGACAGTATATTCTTTTCTTAGATGATGATGCGATTGCATCTCCATTATGGATTCAGCACATTGTCGGTGTATTTGACAGTGATCAAGCTATCGGAGTGGTGGGCGGCAAGATCGAGCCTCTCTGGGAGAGCCGGAAGCCAGATTGGATACCCAGTGAGAATCTATCCCTATACACGATTCTGGATTATGCGGATCATGTGGTGGAGATGCCGAGTCCATCGATTCCGTTTGGCGCCAATGTCGCCTTTCGTACACAGGTGTTTCGAGACATTGCCCCTTTTCGCGAAGACCTAGGCAGAGTAGGGAAGAACCTGTTATCTAATGAAGAGAGTGAGTTAATCGCTAGAATCAGAGTACACCACAAAGTGTTTTATACACCCTTCGGATCAGTGCAACACAAGGTATCCAAAGAACGCACGACCAAGAACTGGTTTTTGCGTCGTGTGTTCTGGCAAGGGGTTAGTGATGCAGTTCGTAAAAAAGACAAGGGAGCTGTTCGGACACTGAAACACGCGATTCGCTTGGGTCAAGGTGTGGTTCGAGCGCTGCTGTGCATCTATAGCCCAAAGCGTTTTACCCGGCAACTCGCCCAGATCTGTTACCGGAATGGCCTGATTATCGGCATACTCAGATATAACAGTAAGGAATGAGGAATAGTTCATGTCACAACTCGCTCTCCCTAAACTCTTAAAAGGCAATGGTTTGTTACAGACCATTGTGCATACCAGTGGAACTAACGTCATTATTATGGTCTTCACCACCATTACATCCATCATCACTTCACGTATGTTTGGCGTTGAAGGTAAAGGCGCCTTCTCAGCGATCCTATTCTGGCCGACATTTCTCATTGGTCTGGTCAGCTGGGGACTACCAACCTCGATTATCTATAATCTGAAACGTGAAGCTGCGGAGAAGAGTGCTGAGTATTTGCGGCTGAGCTTCATGGTTCAGATTCCGATTAGCTTCATTCTCGGAACGATTGCCTGGATCTTCATGCCTACATGGATGGCAGATTATCCCGCAGACGTCATTACGATTGCCCGCTGGTTTACCGTGACCAGTATTCCCGTGCTTATTCTCATTAATCTGCTATCTGCACTATCGCAGAGCCGTGACAGATTCCAGGTGTATAACGGTATTCGTTTATATAACCCTGTGCTGAAAGTGGTTGTCATGGTTTCGTTGTGGTTACTTGGTGCGATGAGCATTGGCATCGCGTCTTTTGTATCCTTGGCAAGCTCCGTGGTTGTCGTTGCATGGGCAGTGTATACGCTCAGAGGCAGTTTGAAGTTTAAGTGGTTTCGCCAAGCGATCGATCGGAAGGCAGCTAAGAACCTATTTGGTTACGGGGGTCGAGTGTTTGGGGTAGAACTACTTGGCACGCTGTACACACAGTTTGACAAGATTATTATACTGGCTCTACTTACGCCGAGAGATTTTGGACTCTATTCGGTCGTTTTTGCGTTGTCTCGCATCTATAATGCAGTGCAAAATGCGATAAGCAGCGTTGTGTTCCCCAAGGTCACTGGATTACCGCAGGATCAGGTGATTCGTACGGTTGGGCGAGCGTTCCGACTTTCCTTAATCATCATGACCATTGTCGTTCTGCCAACGATGTTTATTGGCAATTGGCTGATGGGTGTTTTGTTTGGGAAGGAGTTTTTGGAGGCGAGTCAGGCATTTTATATTTTGGCGTTTGAATGCATTATTGGCGGTGGCTCGTGGATTCTCGCTTCTGCATTCAATGCTTTGGGAAGACCGGGACTGGTGATGATTAGACAGCTAATTGCGTTGTCCGTCACGATCGGTCTATTTTTTGTATTCACACCTTTATGGGGACTCAATGGCATTGCGTTTGCTCTCCTAATTGGTTCTATCGTGCGGATGCTCGTTACCGTTGCAGCGATGAAGTTTGCATTTAAAGTGAAGTTCAGCAGCATGTTTTTTGACAAAAAGGATTTGGCTTTCCTGTATGAACGGTTAAACAAAAAAAGAAGAGTCACCCAAGGAGGAGATGGAGATGCTGGCTAATCCCAACATTCACCCGATGGAAGAGTTGAAGAGACATTTAAGGCAGATTCTAGATGTCATCCCACCGCAATCGGAGATATTTTATATCGACTATCCTGTGTACAACAATGGTGGGGATCTGCTCATTATGAAAGGCACGGAGGCCTTCTTCAAAGATAACGATATTCGTGTTCTCCAGAGATACAGTGTATGGGATGTTCCTTTTCCGCTCAATATTCCCAAAGATGCCATCATTGTAATGCAAGGTGGAGGGAATTTTGGTGACTTATATCCCGTTCATCAGAAGATGCGAGAGAAGATTATTGCAGGCCATCCAAAGAATCGCATTGTGATATTGCCGCAGACGATTTTTTTCAAAAGCGACATTGAGCTGAAAAAGACAGCAAAAGTGCTTAATTTTCATAAAGATCTACATTTCTATGTTAGAGATCAGACCACCTATGAGCTGGCTCTGAAGGAATTTAATCAGACGAGTGTATATCTCTGCCCGGATATGGCACATCAACTCTGGCCGATTCAGCCCAAAGGTAAGGCGGTTCTGGATCGACTATTTTTTTTCAGGGAAGATATTGAGAAGAACAAAGAACAGCTCAAATATGAATCAGCCGCTAAAGGGGATGGAGCATTTCTAGATTGGAACACGCTATACAACCGGGTGGATCGCAAAATCATTCGCATGGTGACATCCAGTCTGAAAGCTCGTAATACCTTCTTGCCTGTTCAATGGTTCTGGTCGAAGTACTCCGACTATATGGTACATAAGGCTATCAAGAACTTCTCGAAATACAAAAATGTGACGACCTCTAGGTTGCATGGGCACATTCTGGCATGTTTGCTCGATCAACCGAACGTGCTATTAGATAACTCGTATGGCAAAAACTCCAACTACTATTGGGCATGGACGCGCAACAATCCCAAAGGCATATTGGAGTCGGGTCAGACGGACACGTATAGCAAATCGGTGGATAAAACCAAAGCCAATGGCTCCGTTGCATTGTCCGATGGTACGGCGTTATGAGAAGCATTCTATTATCTGGTGGATCAGGCAAACGACTCTGGCCATTGTCCAATGATTCCAGATCCAAGCAATTTCTGAAAGTTCTACGTAATCCCGAGGGTAGACCGGAATCCATGGTACAGCGGGTTTGGCGGCAGCTCGGTCAATCTGGACTTGCGTCTGAGGCGCTTGTAGCCACAAGTTTACCTCAAGTTGAGATTCTGACTGCACAGCTTGGCGATGACGTGAAGCTGATTGTTGAGCCTGAGCGTAGAGATACGTTTCCATCGATCGCACTTGCGGCTTCGTATCTGTATTCCGTGGAAAGTGTGAGTTTACATGAGACGATTGCCGTACTACCCGTTGATCCTTTTGTGGAAAAAGAGTTCTTCGATGTGCTGGCAACCTTGCCAGATCTGCTCGATAAGTCGGGTGCGGATCTTGCGCTGATGGGTGTGGTGCCCACCTACCCTTCAGAGAAATATGGGTATATTATTCCGGAGAATACATCCTCTGAGAATAAGGAGTCCAACCGCAATAGTAAGTTCTACGATGATAAGCAAGATCGTTACGTTAACGTAGCGAAGTTTCAAGAGAAACCCTGCGAATCCGATGCAGCCGCCATGATTGAACAGGCTGCCTTATGGAATTGCGGGGTTTTTGCGTTCAAGTTAGGTTATCTGATCAATCTACTCATTGATATGGAGCTGCCTATTCAATACGACGAGATACTGAAGCAGTATGGACGACTACACAAGATTAGCTTCGATTATCAGGTTGTCGAGCAGGCAAGCCACATTATTGCTGTGCCCTACGATGGCTACTGGAAAGACCTTGGAACATGGAACACACTCACGGAGGAGATGAATGCTCCAATTGTGGGCAAGGGATGGATCACAGCGGATTCAACCAATACCCATCTCATCAACGAATTGAATATTCCGGTGGCTATCCTCGGTCTCTCCGACATTGTGGTAGCGGTTAGCCCTGACGGCATTCTAGTCAGTGATAAGGATGCAAGTCCGCGAATTAAGGAAATTGTGAAGCATGAAGATCAGCGCCCCATGTATGAGGAACGTAGATGGGGCTGTTATCGCGTGCTTGATTATACAAGGAATGAGGGCGGTGACGAGGTATTAACCAAACGCATCTGCATCAGCCCCGAACGAAATCTGAGTTATCAATATCATCGACTGCGCAATGAAGTGTGGACAGTGGTATCCGGAACGGGCGAACTCATTCTGGACGGTGTAAGTCGAATGATCCGTCAGGGGGATACGGTCATTATTGATCGAGGAATGCTGCATTCCGTCAAAGCCTTCTCGGAGCTTGAGATTATTGAGGTTCAGATCGGTAGTCAATTGATCGAGGAAGACATTGTTCGGGTTGCTACACAGTGGCAGGACATCGTGAAAACGTATGTTAAGCATGCCTAACAACTACTTAGGAAGATGGGGGATATGGCGATGAATATTACAGTGATTGGAACGGGGTATGTAGGTTTAGTTTCGGGTGTGTGCTTCTCTGAGATTGGAAACAACGTTATCTGTGTAGATAATAATCCGGACAAAGTTGCGCTGCTTAGAGAAGGTAATGTGCCTATTTATGAGCCAGGACTGAAAGAACTAATGAATGCCAATGTGAAAGCAGGCAGATTATCATTCACCGAAGATATCGGTGAGGCGATTAACCGCTCAGACATCATTATAATCGCTGTAGGTACACCTTCCTTGCCGAATGGTGAGGCCAACTTAAGTTACGTTGAACTTGTTGCCAAACAAATTGGTTCTCATATTGATAGTTACAAAATAATTATGACTAAAAGCACGGTTCCTGTCGGAACAAACGACCGGATCCAAGAATGGATTAGCAGTTTGACTCAGCATGCATTTGATATGGCATCGGTTCCTGAGTTTTTGCGTGAAGGAACTGCGGTGAAGGACACGTTATACCCTGATCGGATTGTCATTGGAACAGCTAGTGAGCGTGCTGTTGCGACGCTTAAGGAGCTGCATCAGCCTTTGACGGATCAGATCATTACTACGGATATTCGATCCGCAGAGATGATTAAGTATGCATCCAATGCCTTTTTGG
Organism: Paenibacillus sp. Root52; assembly: GCF_001426865.1. GTDB lineage: Bacteria > Bacillota > Bacilli > Paenibacillales > Paenibacillaceae > Paenibacillus. The sequence goes on from NZ_LMFO01000005.1 coordinate 173,410, forward strand.
CAACCAAAATATCCTTTATCAATGAAATTTCAAATATCTGTGAGAAGGTGGGGGCAGACGTCAGTCGAGTTGCTGAAGGTATGGGGTATGACAAGCGGATTGGCTCTTCCTTCCTAAAAGCAGGCATTGGCTATGGTGGCTCATGCTTCCCTAAAGATACACAAGCGCTGATTCAAATTGCAGGCAATGTCGATTATGACTTTAAATTGTTGAAATCAGTAGTCGAAGTGAATAAGGATCAGCGTTTCAACGTCATTCGTAAACTAGAAGAGGCATTGGATGTACTGGATGGCAAACAAATTGCGGTGTGGGGCCTCGCCTTCAAACCGGATACGGATGATGTACGGGATGCGCCAGCGATTGAGATTATTCAGCGCCTGCTAGATCAGGGAGCGACGGTTAAAGCTTACGATCCTATAGCTACAGAGAATTTCCGGAAGGAGGTCGATTCACCAGCAATCTCATGGGCTTCAAGTGCGATGGAAGCTGCTCGGGATGCTCATGCACTCTGTGTCCTGACCGAATGGAAGGAATTCATGGAGGTTGATCTGGCTGAACTAGCTGCACATATGGATCAACCGATTCTCATCGATGGAAGAAATATATATGAAGAAGATCAGATTAAGGATACACCATTTCAATATTACTCCGTTGGACGTCCTGGCTTGACCAATATCGATGGTAGAAAAACAGCAGTTCTGTGACCGGAGGCATGAACATGAAACTCAAACGGGGAATCCAAATTTCGTTAGTGATTCTGTCTCTCATGATAGCGATTGTGCTCGGTTATGCAGTCTATCTGTATCTTAACGTTAAATCGGCTGCAAATGACATCTATGAGCCCCGGGAACCGGTCAAACAGGTATCTATCGTGGATAACAGGGGAGGCGGTGGATTCCCCATCGATTTGGAGAACGAGGAACCGTTCAATGCCCTAATTCTAGGTGTTGATACACGTGCCAATGATCATGGACGCTCTGACACCATGATTGTGCTCAGTGTGAATCCAGCTCAAAAGTCCGTACTCATGTTCAATATTCCTCGCGATACTCGCACCAGTATCGTGGGGCGTGGAACAGAGGACAAAATCAACCATGCCTATGCCTTTGGCGGCGTAAATATGTCTGTGCAAACCGTTGAGCAATTCCTCGGTGTACCAATGCACTATTATTTGAAGGTGGATATGGAAGGATTTGCGCGAGTTATTGATTTAGTTGGTGGTGTAGATGTGGAAAATCCATTTGCTTTTGAATATGAGGGCTATCAATTCGACAAGGGTACGATTCACTTGGATGGTGCGAATGCGTTGGGTTTCTCTCGCATGCGTTATGAGGACCCGAAGGGTGATCTGGGACGTAATGACCGGCAACGGGAAATTATTAAACAGGTATTGAAAAGCACGGTGCAAGTCTCCACGGTGTTTCAGTTGGAGTCACTGCTTGGAGAAGTGAGCGAACATGTCAAAACAGATGTTTCGTTTGATGAAATGAAGCATATGCTCACCAAATATCGTAACGTGCTGGAGCATGTCGAATCGGTTGAAATTAAAGGCACTGGCAAAAAAATAGACGGAGTATATTATTACATGGTGGAACAGTCTGAAAAAGATCGTATACATCAGTTGATCAAAGAACACTCCGGGTAAATGGAAATGGGGGTGAACCACATGCGTAGGTTCAGGCTACCTAAATTATTACTGATCGTAGTGCTAATGTACACACTCATGATTCCAACAACGACAAATGTAGTTCAGTCTGCTGAGAGTTATCAATGGAGTTCGATCCCCGTTGGCGGTGGAGGTTACGTCACAGGGATAGTTATTCACCCTACCGAGCCTGACTTAATCTATGCTCGTACAGACATCGGAGGCGTATACCGACTCGATCCGGCGAATAACAGATGGATTCCGTTACTGGATCATATTGAATCAAATGAAAGCAATCTGTACGGTATGGATGGAATTGCGCTGGATCATCAGAATCCGAATATCATCTATGTTGCTGCTGGGAAGTATGCGAATGGCAGCCCGAGTGATGTGCTGAAATCGACAGACCGTGGTGCAACGTGGATACGAACCGGATTGAATCTGCGTAATGTCTCTAATGGTAATATTCATAGAGCCATGGGTGAGAACATTGCAGTTAATCCAACAAGCTCAAGCTTTCTGCATGTCGGTACGAGATACAACGGTTTATATGTATCCAATAACGGAGGAAGCACCTGGAGCCATGTACGAGAAGTGCCTTATGGCATTGCAGGACAGGGAATTCGCAGCGTTGTCTATGGGGTTAATCCATCAGCTAAGCATGAGCAAGTCGTGTATGCAGGAATCAGAGGTGTAGGCATTTTCTCCAAAATGAAACGAAGTAATGGGGTGGTGGCCTGGGAGCTCATCCGGAACAGTCCAGATAGCGTAGCGCGGATGACCGTTTCCAAAAGTGGGGTTTTGTATGCCACTACCGATAACAAAGGTGTCTTTAAATACAACGGCAGACAGTGGACCAATATTACTCCGAGTTCGGCCTACTCATCCTATTATGGGATCAGTATAGATCCTTCAAATGATAATCACATCTTGGCTGCTGTTCGAACGGGTGGCAGTAACTTACCATTGTATCGCTCCACGAATGGTGGGCAGACCTGGGTTAATGTAAACAAAACGTTGAACGACAGACCGTCATGGTGGACACCGAATATGTTCTTTTCTGCAACAGCAAGTGTTGTATTTGATCCTCATCATCCCGGCAGAGTATACGTTTCCGATTGGTCAGGTGTCTATAAGACAGATAATATTACGGCACAGAATACGCAATGGGATGCGATTACAGATGGGCATGAGGAGCTTGTGGCATTAGCTGGTTCAGCACCACCAAAAGGAACTCCTTTCTTTAGTGGTGTCGCAGACCAGACTGGATTTGCCCATTCGGATGTCTATCGTACACCGACTAGAAAGTTGCAGCTTGAAGGTATGAAAGAAGTGGTCAGTATCGACTATCACGAAGCTGACCCGAATCAGATGATTTTCTTGGGCAGTAACGATTGGTATGGAACCATTACCCAACTGTTTATTTCATCAGATAGTGGTCAGACTGCTACTGCTGTGAATGTACCTGATGGCTCCAAATTGGGGCGTGTCGCATACTCAGCCACGAACCCGAATTTGATCATTTATTTGCCGCAAACCGGCAAAGCCGTAAGGAGCACGAATAAGGGAGCAAGCTGGCAGAGTATGACCGGGCTGCCATCCAATGAAAATGATGCAGATACGATATTCACATATAATGAGAGACTCGCTGGAGATCGAATCAACGGTAATAAGTTTTATATGTATTCCGCGGGTCATCTGTACCGCACGACCAATGGAGGAGCGAATTGGTATAAAGCCAACTCCAGCCGATTGCCGAGCGGCGGGAAAATTAAGGTGGAGGCTGCACCAGGATTGGGGAATGTAGTTTGGGTTAGCCTGGGGGATGCCGGATTGTATGCTTCTAGCAGCTCTGGCACTACATTTACCAAATTGCCTAATGTGCAGTCGTCTGAATTATTTGCTTTTGGCAAAGGAAAACCAGGTACGCTTAATCCTGCAGTGTTTATCTATGGAACCGTCAATAACGTAAAAGGGTTTTACCGTTCCGATAATATGGGACTGACCTGGCAGAACATCTCACCAGCTACCGGAATCGGTCTTGGAAATGAACCCCAAGTGCTGGAAGCGGATCGCCAGACGTATGGGAAGGTCTATGTAGGTACGAACGGTCGAGGTTTATTTACAGGCTCTATCGCCCAGTGATCTGTAGTGAGTTTGGTGAACATTAGAAAGAGAGATGAAAGCGGTGATTACAATATTAGTAGAGGAGGGTTCACGGCGTAGGCGACATCATCATAAGCGGAGAAAATGGGGATACTTGCTTACCACGCTTATGATCGTGTCATGGATTTTGTTCATCTGGTCAATGTCGGCACAGTCGTATCAGGAGCAGACGATTCAGCCGTGGCTGCGTCAATGGTCTGGAGACATTCAATGGCTGTTAGCATTGCCTGATATCCAGTTCACCTATGGCGAGCATCATTATTCACTCAATGAACGACCTTTAGACTTTGCCGAGTTTGTATTTCGCAAAAGTGCGCATGTATTCGTGTATGCCGTACTGGGTGTACTTGTATACTGTGGGATGCGTTACCTAAGAAAAAGAACGATAACCAGTGTTGGGATTGCGCTGGTTGTGGTTGCCGTCATTGCCGCAGTGGATGAGTACATTCAGCATTTCAATCCTAGCCGAACAGCTTCTATTCGAGATGTTGGAGTAGATCTAATTGGCGGCTTTTGCGGTGTGATGTTATGGTTAGCAGGCGTAGCGATTTATCGGAAATTAGGGTCAAGAGGTATCCGGAAGCGCTCTGAGCGGTGAGCAACGCCATTTCCCAGGAAATCAGACGATATTGTTGCAGCTTCTACTTGTCCGTCCTCCATCATAGATATGGAAGGAGGACAGGGAGGGACAGGGATGCTGCGAAGAAGGCAACGCAATGAGATGTTCAAAAAGGTTGGATTTATCATCATTGTACTATTGTTGTTATGGCTTATCGTAAGAACAGTTCCACATCTGTTCCGTGCCAGTGCTCCTGATGAGGCGGCAGCAGTTGTTGCTGAATTTTATCGCTATGAGCAGACAGGTGATTTCGGTAGTTCATGGGAGCTGTTTCACCCGCTTATGAAGGAGCGATTCCCAAAGAGCACCTATGTGCAATCCAAAGCCCATATTTTTATGCAGCACTTTGGCGTGGAAACCTTTGGTCTGGAGATAGAGAAGCCTGAGCGTGAGTTCGACGTCAACATCATTGATGGCATGCAGGTATTTTCGGAAGCGTACAAAATGAATGTAACGATGAAATATAAGAGCACATTTGGTGTGATTGACATGGTGCAGACCTGTTATGTCGTGCAAGATGGGAAGGAATGGGTGTTGCTTTGGTATTATCCTTCGAGCGGTGAGCCTCAGCAACACGAGAGCAGTGAATAGATGGTGTGTAGTATATCTAATTTGATATATGCCCATAGTTTGAACCGAATTGTATCGCAAGTCCTTGAAGAAGCTCTATGAGTGCGAGACTTTTGTCGCATTTATAGAGCTTTTTTTGTGTTTTTTCCTTTTTATAGCCGATATACTCTTGACAATAGTCCCAGTGTCAAGTAAATTACGAATTAGATACAAAATGTATCAATTCTCAGCATCTAACGACAAATAACAGGGATCTCAGTGCTCCTTGTGAGGGGAATGAATTCAGTGATCGAATCGAGTCGCTTTTATTGTGTCAGTTGTGGGAGGATTGTGTCGGTTGTTAGTAACTCAGACGAAGTTAAGGATGAGAGTTGCGGAGTCAATCAAGTATTTCGCACCGGATTTTATCGAAGTGAGATGCCGCTAGGATGCTGTGGAACATGTCAGGTTCAGACGAAGCGACAGGAGAATGCCCAGTTTACAGGACAATATACTAAAGATTATGATACACTGAATTCATATGAGAAACGGGCATGAATGGTGAGCCCGTCGATGAGGGAGGGAATGGAATGCAGAATGAACCGGTCGTCCGTCTTCAGGGCGTCAGTAAAATTATCTCTTCCCGCTCGTTGGTCAGCGACCTGACTCTGGATATTTCTCCGGGGCAGGTTTTTGGTTTTTTAGGACCAAACGGGGCAGGTAAAACAACGACGATCCGAATGATGGTTGGACTTATGTCGATTAGTAAGGGAGATATCTTGATCTCTGGACATAGTGTGAAAACGGACTTTGAGAAGGCCATCGCAGAGGTTGGTGCGATTGTTGAGAATCCTGAAATGTACAAATTCCTCACAGGGTATCAGAATCTTGTCCATTTTGCCCGCATGTCACCCGGCATTACGAAGGAGCGCATAGCGGAGACCATTGAGCGGGTTGGCCTTACCGCACGGATTCACGATAAGGTGAAGACGTACTCGCTTGGGATGCGTCAACGCTTAGGGGTTGCCCAGGCCATATTACATAAACCGAAGCTGCTCGTATTGGATGAACCTACGAACGGATTAGATCCACAAGGGATTCGGGAACTGAGAGATTATTTACGTCAGCTCACGCAAGAAGAAGGAATTACCGTGTTTGTGTCCAGCCACTTATTATCAGAGATGGAACTCATGTGTGATACGGTGGCCATTATTCAGAACGGCAAGCTGATCGATGTGCGGAATCTGAGACAAGAAGCGGGAGCCGATGCTCTGATCGAAGTTGCCTTTGAGGTCAATGATGCACAGCGTGCTGCTGAGCTCATTCCAGGAGCTACTATTCAGGGCAGTAACATCGTAGTTAGCGTATCTCGTGAACAGATTCCTGAATTGAACGCTAGATTAGTGCATGAGGGGCTTCAGGTTTATGGTATCCGTAACGTAACCCATACCCTAGAAGATCAATTTTTGCAAATGACTGGGGGCGGAGGTATTGGCTAGTTTCGGTAATCTATTATTGAATGAAAACATGAAAATATTCCGTCGTGCACGAACCTGGATTATGCTCTCCATTTTGGCTTTAAGTGCGCTGTTGCTGCCGATTTTGTTAAGAGAAGGCATGGGAGCAAGCGATATGCCGGCCTTAGAAGCCGCATACACAACCGTTCAGATCGTTTTTTTTCTAAACACCATCTTCTGTGTCGTCATAGCAGCTGAGGCGGTAGCAGGTGAATTTACCTGGGGAACGATCAAGCTGCTGCTGATTCGCCCATGGTCGCGGAGCAAGATTTTGTTATCCAAATATTTGACGGTCATTGGGTTCAGCATTTTGAGTACGCTCGTTGTGATTCTTCTGGCCTGGGGGATATCGTCTGTTCTTTTCACGACGGATCTTGAGACTAGAAGCACAGGACAGGTATTTACATTATGGGGATATATGTACGTTGACTTGTTTATCACGCTTGCGATTGCGTTCATGGTGTCCTCTGTCTTTCGTTCAGGAGCGCTGGCGATTGGATTATCGCTATTTATTATGTTCACGCAAAATATCTTTACATTGATCTTCAATCCAACGCGTTATGAATGGGCGAAGTATGTTCTATTTAATAACATGGATCTTAGTAGATACATGAACTCAGGTTCGGTCTTTGACATGATCGGCGGAGGCGTTCCAGAGGGCATGACTATTGGCTTTTCCATTGCCGTGTTGGCTGCATACTATGTCGTCTTCATGGTTATATCGTGGGTCGTATTCAGCAGAAGAGATGTAGCAGGCTAATCGCCTGCTTCTTTTTTTTGCTCGTTTTGATATGAGTTTTTCCTATTTAACAAGACATTCTTAACCGTTAAACCGTCCAGGCTGAGGCAAGAGCCACATTTCGGGGTACATATGTTACAACAGACATGGCTTGGAAGGTGAAAATTTGTCCATGCTGTAGTCAACACGTTGTAATTACATATTTCGCCGCAGTCGCATTTGGCAGAGCAGCGCATGGAGGGATCACGTTTCTTGGTAAACAATAAGTTTTATCGCATATGCACAGCCATCATCTTGCTGCTGCTCATCGTTTATTTGGGGGATAAAGTAAACTTTATTTTCCGTCCGTTAACCTCATTGATTCACATCATCATTATTCCACTACTGATTGCAGGATTTTTCTATTATTTGCTCCGTCCGCTCGTGGATTTTATGGAGCGGCACAAAATGAAGCGTGCGCTGTCAGTTATCATTATTTATGTTGTGATTGCTCTGATTCTTGCAGGCTTCAGCGTCATAGTTTGGCCGTCTCTGCGAGAGCAACTGTGGAATTTCATTGAGAACACACCGACATTGATTACTTCACTCACCAGTCAGCTCACAGAATTAGAGCAGAACGGTTTTCTTTCCAGGTATCTGCCCGAAGATTCCGATCTGGTCTCACGTTTGTCGGATTTCTTAAGTCAGGGGATAACTCAAGTCAGTGATTATATCTCTGGATTATTCTCGGTAGTATCGAACCTCGTCATTATTCTCGCGACGTTTCCGATCATGCTGTATTACATGCTCAAAGAGGGAAGTAAGTTTGGAACGAATCTGACGTTATTATTGCCAAGGCATTACCGCAAGGATGGCGAAGAGACAGTTCATGAGATTGATGATGCACTGAGTAATTATATAGTGGGGCGTGTCATTGTGAATGTGGCACTTGGTATTCTGATGTATATCGGGTTCCTTATTCTAGGCTTGCCTTACGCGCTGTTACTGACCATGGTATCCATCATTTTGAACTTTATCCCGTATGTTGGTGCGATTCTGGCCGCTATTCCGGTTGTCATCGTGGCTTTTATTGAATCACCATCCATGGCAATCTGGTCCTTGGTTATTATCGTTATCGCACAGCAAATTCAGGATAATCTCGTTTCCCCATATGTATATGGGAAGAAGTTAGATATTCATCCGCTAACGACGGTTATATTGTTGCTTGTAGGTGCGGATTTGGGAAATATTCTGGGAATGATTATCGTGATTCCGTTATACATGATCCTTAAGATTATTGTTCGGAGAATTCATCATCGAATTGTGGAAGAAAAGTCCGAGTCTGTAGAGTGAGCAAGGTTTTCATTAGATAAGCCGCATATAAGTTGTAAAGGTCACGTAATTTGCCCTTTACGATGTATATGCGGCTTTTTTTGACGTATCTGAAAATCTGAAAGGGCTGACTGAATTCTTTAGAAATCGTGCGTGATCGAGAGTTGTCACTGCATTTCTCACTTTAACTTAACCTCCTTTAGGTAACTTGCCCCTCCCATATTCAAACTTCATCATTCGATACCCTTTACTCAATCTTGTTCTATCTGTTATACTTGATATATAACAGATAACAAAAAGAAGGTGAACTCTTGATTATTCAACTTGATATGCAGTCTGAACTTCCCATCTATTCGCAACTTGTTAATCAAATTATCGAAGGAATTGCTAGTGGTCAGTTACAACTAGGTGAGGCTCTACCTTCGGTTCGGAATTTGGCTGCAGATATTGGTGTTAACCTTCATACAGTCAACAAAGCTTATACGTTACTCAAGCAAGACGGGTACATTCAAGTACATAGACAAAAGGGAGTTGTAGTCAACCCCGATGGCATGCCTGAATTAACGGATGATTTTCTGAGAAAGCAACACAGTGAATTAAGGCCCATTATTGCTGAAGCCATCTGTCGAAGTATGAACAAGGAGCAACTATTAGCAGTATTAGCCGAAATCTATGATGATGTTAAAGAGGGTCACAGCGAAGAATAAATGACATAGAGGAGTGTTGGGTATGCAACTATTTATCTTATTGCCTATTTTTTTAATCTTAGCTCCATTAGCGACGGTTCTCTCGTTTACACCATATTTGACCAGAGAGACCATTAGCTTTGGAGTATCGGTAAGTGAGCATAACTATTACACGCCAACCTTACGCAAGCTTCGACGTACGTTTGCTACATTAAGCCTGATTGGATATGGAATTATTATGGTTGCCTGTCTTTATTCACTCCAATCAGCCAATGAAGAGTCTACTGTAATGATTACTGGTGTTGGCGCAATAATGTTTATTGTGTACGGGTCAGTACTAAGTTTGTCATTTCATTTCAAGATGAAAAAGATAAAGGCAACACTCCCAACTGAAACGTCACCCCATAGAGTTAAAATCGATACCACCTTCCGCCAGAATAAGCTCACCTATTCCAACTATTGGTTTACGATTCACATTGCAATCATTGTAGCCATTGCAATCATTTCGATACTGAACTATGAAGCATTACCTGGCATGATTCCAATGAAATATGACCTTCAGGGCAATGTCACCTCCAGTTTTCCCAAAACTTACCTATCCGTACTGGCTATTAATCTCATACAGTTAGGTATGATTGTGCTCATGATGTTTGTGAACTGGAGTATTAAATCAAGTAAGCAACAGCTTACGTCGTCTGATCCTGTCCAATTTGCAACTAAAAATATTCAGTTTCGCCGTAAATGGTCCCTATTTACAATCATTACAGGCTTACTTCTAACGATTTTATTTGCCTTTGTACAAATAAACATGTTTGTTCCTAATCAGAACTTGTTATTAGCAATTAGCTTTATCATCCCTGTGGTGATTATTATAGGCGCTGTATTGTTGTCTCTCACTGGCAGACAAGGCGGTGGGGACATTCGTAATCATCAAGATGATAGTCAGCGATCTAAGGAACAGCCTGTGAATGACGATCGATATTGGAAGCTTGGCTTTCTATATTTCAACCCTGATGACCCTTCTTTTGTTGTTGAGAAAAGATATGGAATAGGGTGGACGGTTAACTTTGCTCGCCCAGCGTCTTGGATTCTGTTTTTGTTCATTATCGCCATTGTTGTTGTAAGCATAGCCCTGAGCCTATAAACGCTCATCTATGTACTTATAAATCAATAATTAGGAGGAGTTCTTATCGTGAACCATTGGAAAAAACAATTGATTTCCCTTATTTCCGCATGTCTCATCCTACCAGTAACATCCATCTCGGCAGCTACTTCAGAGTCTAATGAAGTCCAATCACAGGTTCCTATCCGTGAAATGGCTGAAATGAATGGAGCAGAGGTATCTTGGCAGCAAAAAACAGGACACATCACGATCACTAAAAATGACATTACGATCGAAGTTAAGGTTGGAGAAAAACAGGCGATGGTGAATGGGCAGGCAGTGCCGTTAGATCATCCTGTACAACTAATTAAAGGGGTTAGCTTAATAGATGTAGCTTTTCTTACAGAGGCATTGAAGGAAGCGCCCGAAGATATTTTTATTTCACTCGTGAGTGAGGGCAATGGTGTGGAGGCAGCGAAGTATATCCATACCTCTGTTAGTGGAGTGCTAACACCAACGTTATTGAGCCAGCTATGGGCATCCTTAGAAGGTCAGAATGGCAAAATTACAAGTCAAGCCTCAACGAAACGCGTAGAAAACAACAATGTGCATCGTAATGTAACATATACGTTTAAGACCGAGCTTACTAGTTTGAGTATTACGGTCAGAATGAATCATAACGGACTTGTAGATGACTTACACATTGCAGCAGCGACACCAGACGTTTATCAAAAACCAAGCTATGATCAACGATTTGCCTATACAGAACAAGCGATTACCATTGGTGAGGGTGAACTAGCTCTGCCGGGAACATTAACCTTACCCAAGGGAGAAGGGTCTTTCCCTGTTGTGATTCTCGTACATGGTTCTGGACCGAGCAATCAAGATGCTGCCATCGGTGGTGCGAAGCCGTTTCGTGATCTTGCAGTAGGGTTAGCATCACAAGGAATTGCTGTATTAAGATATGATAAGGTTACTTATGAACATACGTATAAGGTTGCTTCGCAGCCTAAGTTCACATTGAAGCAGGAAAGTGTAGATCAAGTTGCGGATGCAATCCAACTCCTCAAAAAGAATCCACAGATTGATACTACAGCGATTTATGTGGCCGGACATAGCCAAGGCGGGTTCGTAATGCCACTAATCATTGAAGAAGATAAACAAAATGAAATTGCAGGAACGATCCTGCTTGCCGCGCCAAGTGGTAGCTTTGTAGATGTGCTCATCGAGCAGCAGGATGAATTGGTAGATCGGGTGAAGCAACTTGGTTTAGACACGGAGAACGTTAAGTTACAGGCTGATTTTTACAAAAATGTTGCTGCCATCGTTAAAGATCCTACTTATTCTGTAGATCATCTGCCTGACTCATTCCCGCTTGGGCCTGCTTATTGGTGGTATGAGCAAAGAGATTATGTGCCTTCGGCCTTAGCTAAAACACAAAATACGCCTATGCTAATTATGCAAGGTGAAAATGATGTGCAAGTGTCTATGCAGCAATTCGAGGACTGGAAATCAGCCCTTCAAGGGCACTCCGATGTTACGTTCAAAAGCTATCCTAACGTAAACCATATTTTATCCACCTACGATGGTCTTTCCATTGGCACAGAGTATGCTGAGCCATCCAATGTCTCTGAAGCTATTATTGATGATATTGCGAAGTGGGTATTAGGTTCAAACTGAAATAAATATCAAAAAGCACTTGCCAATGGAGGCAAGTGCTTCTTCTTGTTCTATATCAAGTTGCTTCATTCAGCCACTAGGATTCCTTCTCGTTTTCATCAGCATAGTCTGACATAACGAGGGGTTCCTTCGGAACGACAGCAACCTTGTAAAAGCGGTTTTTATCTTTTTCCAAAAGAACAAACGTGAGATTCTCGTATTCGTATTCTTCCTGTTCGTTCATCTCTGGACGATGGCTGTATAACCAACCACCAATGGTATCCCATTCATCCGCATCGAGGTTGGATAAGAACATATCATTCACTTTCGACAAGGATACTTTACCATCCATAATGACATATTGTTCATTGATGATCTGAATATCTTCGACTTCGTCAGCATCGAATTCATCGCGAATCTCGCCGACGATCTGCTCAAGTACATCCTCAATGGTAACAATCCCCGACGTCCCACCATACTCATCGACCAATACGGCGATATGTACGCCATCCTTTTGCATTTTCTTCAGCAGGTCTTTGACAGGTGTTGTCTCATGGACAGCCGATACGGGCTGGATGAGAGAGGATAGGTCAACAGGCTCATCATTACCATACAACTCTAGGAAGAATTGCTTGGTGTTAATGATTCCGATGATATCGTCTTTACTCTCATTCACAACCGGAAAACGAGTATATTGTTCTTCACGAATAATATCTAGATTTTCTTGATTCGATTTATTTAAATAAAGGCAGACCATATCGGTCCGAGGTACCATAATTTCTTTAGCTAACATTTCATCAAAAGCAAAGATCCGGCTTACATATCCGAATTCCGCTTGATTGATCTTACCACTCTCGAAACTTTCGTTAATGATAATCTGTAGCTCTTCCTCCGAGTGTGCGTCTTCATGCTCAGAAGCTGGTTTAATACCGAATAATTTGACGAGCTGATTGGCAGAGCCGTTCAACAACCAGATAAATGGATACATAATACGGTTAAACCAGATGATCGGTGTTGACGTTAGTAGCGCGACCGTTTCGGCTTTGCGAATCGCAATCGTTTTGGGTGCAAGCTCGCCGACTACAACGTGCAAGTATGTAATGGCAATAAATGCGATAATAAACGATAAGAAAGATGATAGCGACTCAGGCAATTGCAAACTTTCGAATAAAGGATGTAGCAGCTTCTCTACGGTTGGTTCACCGAGCCAGCCGAGTCCCAGAGAGGTGATTGTAATGCCGAGCTGACAGGCGGACAAGTATCCATCCAGATTAGCCACTGCTTGTTTCACCGCTAAGGCACGCTTGTTCCCTTCGGCAACCATTTGATCAATCCGGCTTGGACGTACCCGCACCAAGGCAAATTCCACCGCAACAAAGAAAGCTGATAATCCTATCAAAAACGCAATCAAAAATAATTTTAACGCATACCCGTCACTGTCCATTACAATATTCTTCTCCTTTAAGTAATAAGTTTTTAACGATTATTATATCTAATTTTACGTAAGAAGACCACCTTTAGCTTATAGGTAGAGGAAGTATTTGGAACTGAAAACGCTATGAATGGCGCTGCACCGCCACTTTCAGAGATCTTGGTTGGATATGTTTAACCTATCACTGTCATAATATACACGCTGTTTTCCGTTTCAATCCTAGTGTTAGTGTGCGTATGTAAAGTTTTATCTATGCAAACCGTTACGAATAGGGTCAACATTGGGTATCTATGATTAGTCGCTCACTTAAACGTCAAAGATGATGTAGTGAACGTGTAACAGGATGATGTTTTTTGTCACTGAGGGGGAAGCTGAATGTTCTGGCTGCTTATCATATTGCTTATTTTTATTTTTCAGGCTGGTACCATTCTATTGCTGGAATTTCGTAATCCGGCGAAGGCTGTAGCCTGGTTATTTATTTTGTTTTGCGTTCCCCTGATCGGTTTCGTTGTCTATTATTTCGTCGCTCAGGATTACAATAAACGTAAAAAGCTCCGTAAAGGAGGCTCACGCATTTTCCGTGAGATTAAGGAAACGATATGGCAGCAAGCTCATATCATCGAGGATGCGCAGCAGATGACAGATCACCGTTTCCGGCATCAGCATCGGTTGTTCAATCTGTTGTCCCATCTGTCTGAAAGTCCGATAACAGGCTGTAATCGAAGTCGGGTGCTTACGAATGGGGAAGAAGCGTTTGAAGCCATGCTGCAAGCGATGGAAACGGCTGAGCATCATTTACATGTGGAGTTTTATATTTTCCGCGATGATGAGATTAGTACCAAGTTTCAAGATGTGATGATTCGTAAAGCCCAAGAAGGCGTGCAGGTTCGTTTTATCTGCGACGGGCTCGGGAGTCACAAGATGAGCTGGAATTTTATTCGCAAGCTTAAGGAAGCCGGCGTGCAGTTTCACTATTTCCTGCCACCGCTCATTGCTACGATTGATCGCCGAGTCAACTACCGTAATCACCGCAAAATAGTAGTGGTGGATGGGCGTATTGGTTTTGTTGGCGGAATCAATGTTGGCGATGATTACTTAGGCAAGTACCCAGAAATCGGATTTTGGCGTGATACCCATGTGCAGATTGAAGGGGATGCCGTCTATTTTTTGCAAAATACGTTTCTCAACGACTGGAAGCTTGCTTCCGGTGAGCAGATTACTGAGCCGCAATTAACGGAACTATTTCCCCCGCATATTTGCAGTGGGGATGAGCGCATCCAGATCTTAAGCAGTGGCCCGGATCAAGATTGGGATGCGATACAGGAGATGTGTTTTGGTGCAATTTCTGTGGCGTGTAACCGGATCTATATTACGACTCCTTACTTTATTCCCGACCCTGCCTTATATGAAGCGCTCAAAACTGCAGCCGTCAGTGGAGTGGATGTGAAGATTATCATTCCATATCAATCGGATTCTCGGCTGGTGCATCTAGCTTCTCTGTCATATGTTGAGGAACTGCTTCGTGCTGGTGTGAAGTTTTATCAATATCGGAAGGGTTTTGTACATGCCAAAGTCATGATTGTGGATGACCTGCTTGCTACTGTAGGGACTGCAAACATGGATATGCGTAGCTTCTTTTGTAATTTTGAGTTAACTGCGGTGTTGTTTGAGTCGGCGGCTATGGATCATTTGCTTCATGATTTTAAACGTGACTTAGAGAATTGCAGCTCCATTGATGTGAGGATTTTTCAGCAGCGATCACGGTGGCAAAAAGGGGCAGAAATGCTTTCTCGGATGCTTTCACCGCTTCTTTAGCCGTTTTTAGCCCGATTTCTGAAGATAAGTTCACTTTTTGTGAATTTATCTTCTTTTTGCTAACTGTTTTGCTCAAATTTGATCTTTTATGATATAATAGATATATAAATCATGTCTTGGCGAAGGAGGGGAGTCTGCGGGAAAACAGGCTCCCTTTTGCTCTCTTTTGGAAGTGTGAACCGGAATGCAGACAATCTTGAATCCATTTTATATCGCCTTTAGGTGCTTGTGCTCGTATAAGCCAGAGGATGTGTAGAGCTAGCTTCATTTCTTGCTCTACTGTATGTAGATCCGCTGTGAAGTATTTAAATGATTTATAAAATGGATTCACATACTGATTTAACGGGGGGGATACCATGTCTAATGTAACAGTGAAAGAATTAACATCTAAGGCAGCTGACCGCGGCGTCAAAAGCTCGGTGTTTACATTGAAGCTTCTGCAACGCATTGTAATGATACTTGTCGGTGCTGCACTCATGGCTGTATCACTTGAAGTATTTCTCGTGCCAAATGGCGTTATCGATGGCGGGATTACGGGGATCTCGATTATGGTCTCAGAGCTCACGCATCTGCCACTCGGGATATTCCTGACCTTGCTCAACCTGCCTTTTCTAATTCTAGGTTACAAACAAATTGGTAAAACATTTGCGTTATCTACGCTGCTTGGGATCGTAGTGATGTCCATCGGGACATCGTTATTGCATAAAGTGCCTGCATTAACGCCAGGCGAACCGCTGCTTGGAGCAGTGTTTGGCGGATTGATCCTAGGGGTGGGTGTTGGTCTAGTTATTCGTTCCGGTGGATCTCTGGACGGAACCGAGATCGTTGCCATTTTGCTGAGTGAGAAGTCACCATTATCAGTAGGACAGATCGTATTGTTCATTAACGTATTTATTTTTGCAGGTGCAGGATTTGTATTTGGATGGCCAAATGCTCTGTACAGCATGATTGCTTATTATATTGCGATGAAGATGATCGATATTGTCAACGAAGGATTGGATCAATCCAAATCGGTATGGATTATAAGTGAGAAATATCGGGATATCGGATCAGCGCTCACAGACCGTCTTGGTCGTGGTGTTACCTTCCTCGATGGAGAAGGTGGATTCAGTGGGGATGAGAAGAAAATCATTTTTGTGGTTATCACTCGTCTGGAAGAAGCTAAGTTGAAATCAATTGTAGAAGATTGGGATCCACAAGCCTTTGTAGCTATTGGTAATATCCATGATGTGAAGGGCGGACGATTCAAGAAAAAAGGTATCCATTAGCGAGCCTAATCGCTTAATCGCTGAATAACTGAATGACAATATGCCGCATGTGCTCGGACGAAATGCACATGTAGTTAGAACAATAGCCGATACCCTTGGTTTGAGGGTGCCGGCTATTTCTTTTTGAGATGCTGGATAATCAGCTCCACCGGCTGAGGCTCGACAGCAGCAATGAGGTCTCCCATGTGTGCAAGCCGTTCTACGATGTTCATAAGATGATAATCCTTGACCGACACGTCGTTACGAACTTCATCCCAAGTGAGAGGTGTCGAGACGGTGCCTCCTGGTTTAGCTCGCGGTGTATAAGGAGCTGCCAGCGTTTTGCCGCCATAATGTTGAAGATAGTCAAAATAAATACGATCCCCACGGTCTTTTTTGAGTCGTTCTAGCGTGAACAGATTGGGGTGTTTCTGGGTAACATATTTGCCTACAAAATGGCCGATGTCCCTCAGTTCATCAAAGGTGACACCCTGACGGATCGGCACAATGATCTGAACCCCAGTGGCGCCAGAGGTTTTGGGTACAGATCGAAGACCAAGGGACGTGAGCGTTTCCCCTACGATCTGGGCAGCCTGCATGATTCGTGGCTCGTCCTCCTGGGAAGGATCAAGATCGATCATCCATTCGCAAGGTAAATGACTCCCGACCGCATGTAGGGAAGGATGGAATTCAAGTGATGCCAGATTCCCAAGCCAGAGCAGTTCCGGTAGTTTGTTCATGACTACATAGTTAATACCTTCATGATTGGAGGTGTGTACGAATGGTGGAAGCGGCTCGGGGGCATTCTTTTGATAAAAGAATTCACCGTCCACGCCATGAGGGTATCGAATGGTAGTAAGGAGCCGATTGCTGGTATAGGTGAGGAGATAAGGAGCAAGTGCTGCTAACTTTTGCAAATAGATGGCTTTTGTCACCCCAGCTTCCGGCCATAAAGGTTTGTTCGGATTCGTCACAGTGATCTCCATGCCATCAATCATGATGGTTCCTTTAATCGTGTGTGCCATGTCGTATGCCTCCTATCCTTCGAATCTTTCGTATTGGCAGGCTATACTGCCATCTCTTATCTGTGTGAACGTTTAGTTGAATCGTTATACATGGAGCTACATATTCTACTGCTCTTCTTGGATAAGCTGACTTGCAGGGCAATCCTCCTGTGTAACTTCGGCAAACGTCTGAATACTTGGATGGCGCAACGTCCGGTGATGAGTTAGTTCCATGTATTGCACTTTGACTCCAATCTGTGGCTCGATCCACGTCGTCTCTGCACTGCGTTCAGGGATGTTATGAAATGGATTCGTTTGCCGAATTAGCGGCTGTATATCCGCAGTAAGCTTGCGCCACGTATCCGAGTTTAGCCTACCTGTGCCCACATGACCGATATAAATAAAGTGTGACCCATCGTATACCCCTACTGCTATGGCATTCACAATACCGCTACGAAAAGTAACGCCGCCAATCATCGCATAGAGATCATGCATAATTTTTACTTTCTGCCAGCGTGCATCCTTCGCCCGAATTCCATACGTACTGGCAAGATCCTTAATCACGATGCCTTCCATCTGATGCTGTCTCATAACGGTCAACAGGGCTGCTGGATCGGACATATTAGTGACCTCTTGCACATGAGAGGATGGAGTAAGCACCTGGTGTAGCAATTGCTGGCGCTGGGCAAGAGGCTGATCTGTGACCCATTTTCCGTCATAGTACAAGATATCAAACACCATGTAAGTGATCGGAATATGCTGAACCGCTTGAGCGATTGCGTCTGGTTTGCTCATACGATCACGGCGCAAAACATGATAAAAGGAAGGTTTGCCGGTGTCGGGATCTAACGCGATAATTTCACCATCCACAATGTAAGACGGAGCAGAGCAGATATTGCGGCTTAAAGCAAGCTCAGGGTACTGTGCCGTTCGTTCATGCTGTCTACGGTTGATCAGTCTGAGCTCTTGTCCGTCCTCGTAAGCAAGCATACGAACACCATCCCATTTGATTTGGGCAATCCAATTAGAGCCTGTAGGTAGAGTAAGGCTTGAGATGGGTTCAAAGGGGATGATCGGAGTGAACATGTATATAGGCTCCTTTCCAAATAAAAGAGGTTGTTCCAAACAGTGCGATTTGGATTACGAGGATGCCTGATGGCATCTCAGCGTCGAATATGGGATTCAGCCGAAAACCGCTATTAAACATGCACTAAAAGTGATCATGTTTATATTTTTGACGAACGGGCTCGGAGTTTATGTACAAGAATAAGGAGCAGCGGAAGAGCAATTCCACATGTAAGATCCCAGTCGATCCAATAAGGAATGACGACTTTGAGATAGTAAGTTTCGTTTGGCGCAATAAGGATAGACATACTAAAAATGATCAATGCGCTCGGTAAGATGAGTGAGCGGTAACTGGACAATCGAAAAAGGTGGGCAATTCCTGAGATAAAGCCGTAAAAAAACAAAATGGCTTTAAAAAAAACAGCGATAATCCATACACATGCGATAAAGGCTTCCATCCGCTGTAGAAAGTTACCTATATTAATTTTCTGGGCAAGCATAAACGAGGCAAACCAATAATGCTGTGTTAGAAAAGAACCCATGACCAACAAACTGATCGTCAACGTTAGTGTCAGCATTAATCCACCAATCATGCCTGTTAGTAGAATATCCTTTTTCATATGAGGCTTTTGATTGGTGTAGGGGAGCAGCATCATAAAAATACATAGTTCACAATATGGATATGTCAGTACAGCGACAAAGCCTTTCAAAGGGGCAAGTATGCCGTTGGAGAGAATAGGCTTGATGTTACTCAGTTGCATTTGAGGAAGTAGTAAGACAAGCAGAATAATGAGAAATAATACAACAAGAGGAAGGAACACCTCAGCAGTTCTACCTATGCAGGTTAGCCCCTGTATCAGTGCCCATGCAAGTGCACCAACAAAGAGCAGATCAATCGCCCATATTGGCGATGAAGGTAAGATCTGAGTGGTCATGAAATCGCCAAGTTCCCGGATAAAGGTAGATGTACTGATTAGAAAATAAAATAAATAAAAACAACTAATCAGCGCACCGATCCAAGAGCCAAAAGTTTGAAGTGCATTTTCAATCAGGTTTATCCGCGGATTAAGATTATAGACTGCCAGAAAAATGATTAATACTCCCATTCCACCCCCAACGCCAAGTATCGCTGATAACCATGCGTCTTCCTGTGCGTAGGAAGTAATCATGGAAGGGAATACGAGAATCTGTTCTCCAATCGTACATAGGAACAGTAGAATGGCAAGTTGCCTGACGTTCAACCTTCCCTTCTCAATCATATGTTATCTCCTTCGAGTATCTTCGTTGTCTTGAGCATGTGGATAGGATGCACGAAAAGAACCATATTTATAAGGCAGGCTTGACGTATAACATCATCATGAATACCATCAATAAAAAAATCCCGAACAACAGGCAGATCCTCCATGGCATGGGAGGGTGCCGTATGTTCGGGATTTGTAGAATGTGTAGTGTTAGTAAAGCATAATGAGAAAATTAATTCTCTACTGTCAGACGAATGTGAATCTGCTGTGGATCGACTGTAAAGTAGACATCGTTTTGTTGTGTTAATGTCGCTCCGGCTTCACGTAACTGTTCTACAGCTTGGTTACGTTCCTCTTGGCTGGAGTATACAATCGTAAAGTATTCAATGCCTGTAGCATGGCTAGGATTCACAGGTGCTCCTGAGCCTGCCCAAATATTAAGTCCGATATGATGATGGTATCCGCCTGCAGAGATGAACAGTGCTGACATGTTGGCAAAATTGCCGACGATATCGAAACCAAGTACACCATGATAGAAGCGGCGGGATTCTTCCAAACTACGTACATGGAAATGTACATGACCAATGACAGTACCTACCGGAAGACCTTCCCAAGTTTCATTCGCAGATAGGTCAAACAGACCTTGAACATCAACGGGATCGGTTCCCATGATGTAGTTGTTATCTGCGTCACGTTGCCATGTATCGCGAGGGCGATCGGCATAGATTTCAATACCATTAAGGTCTGGATCAGAGATGTACAGTGCTTCACTAACAAGGTGATCCCCTTGTCCAATCTCAATACCGGATGCAGCGAGGTTGCGCAGAGCTAACCCGAGGGACTTACGATCAGGCAATAGGATAGCAAAATGATACAAACCAGCCGAGGAACGTTCAGGCATAGTCACTGCGTTAGGAATTTCCTCAAGACGTAAGAGCGAGTGCTGTCCATCTACGGTAAACGTGGCAACAGAATCCCTCCGTTCCAGCAGTTTCAAACCTACCACTTGCGTATAAAATTCAATGGAGCGCTCCAGATTGCTGATTCTCAGACTAACTTCACCCAGATGGGTAGTAGCAGGAATTTGATAAGGTTGAGTCATGTCGTTACCTCCTGAAATAAAATATGATTTTTGTGCCTAGCCACTAAGGGGTTGTAAGAATTCATAGTTATTATGGGTTCATAATTAGGATTAAATGGATTGAATGGGATATAAGATTGCAATGGATATTTGGACTTATATGCAATTAAGATCAAGATGACTTTAAAATCGCAAATAAGTTACTTTTCATAAGTTAATATAAAATATAAATCGACTTTCGTCAAATGATTAATATCGATTAATCCGTGTGATTTCATCTCATATAAAACATAAATCCGGCTGTAGCGCCGGATTTAATGAGTTCTGATTGAGAAGACATGAGCTATGTCTTCGGAGTCGTTTTTCTCTTTTTCGCAGGCGCAGCAGGGGTGTCGTTTTCTCCTCCAGCGACAGCTTGAATGGCCGTTTTTTTCGGTGCGCGTTTCTTCGGCTTGGCGGTAGATTTACCAGGATCAGTAGGGATAGGTTTAACAGCCTCGATACTCGCCTGCAAGGCAGCCATCAGATCCATTACATTAGCCTCCGGTTTGGCAGGAGCGATTTTGATCTCTTCACCCGCAACCTTGTGATTGATCAGATCCAGCAATTTGCCTCGGTAATCGTCGGTATATTTGCCAGGCTCAAACGGGGTAGACAGTTGGTCAATTAGAAGCTTCGCCATGGTCAGCTCCTTCTCATTGACTTGCTGTACCTCGGGCAGATTAGGAACTTGTGAGACGGGACGGATCTCATCAGGATAGAATATCGTCTCCATGGAGAGACAGTCCTCAAGCACACGAATAGCGGCTAAGCTGCTTTTGGATCGAATCGAAATTTTGGCTATCCCGATTTTGCCTGTATCTCGCATGGCGTTCATTAATAGCTGATAAGCGTTCCCTCCCGCCTGATCGGGGGACAGATAATATGTCTTTTGAAAATAGATCGGGTCAATTTCAGTTAGATCTACGAAATCGAGGATCGTAATGGTTTTGCTGGTGGAATCGTTGAGAGCTTCCAATTCCTCCTTCTCAAAAAGGACGAACTTGCCCTTCTCATATTCGTACCCCTTGGTAATCTCTTCCCACTGTACTTCAACCTCACAAGAAGGACATTTGCGAACATAAGCAAGCGGGCTACCACAGACTTTGTGGATGTAACGCATGGAGATGTCTTTGTCTTCGGTAGCCGAGAACATTTTGACAGGCACATGTACAAGTCCAAAACTAATAGCGCCTTTCCAGACGGTATGCATGGATATCGGCTCCTTTCCGTTAATCATTTATAAGAATCAGTATGGGCATTTCTGTGAACGGCTAACCGCTTCATCCCATGGATGATGTGCTGAGTATGCTTCAGCAAGAGTGGGGGATGATAACAGAAACATCCTTGAGATCAATCTATAGAGCAGGCGAGCTGGAGAGTGGTCTTCGTCATAGGATGAGCAATTGTAACTATCTAACCTAGGAGGTGTCTCATGAAGAATGGACGTGATGAAGGGGAAGCTCATGCTCACACATTTTCACCTTATCCTCTTGCAGCGTCGGAAGGCTCCGAGGATTTCCACACGCCTGCGACATCTGTCAATTGGGAGGCCGTGACCTCAGAGGAGTTACCGCTTGACCGAGAATCGTTCATGCTCGATATTGATCGCATGGTCAATGAGGGGCTGGGTGGAGGTCAGGTAACCGATGATAATGGTTATATTGGGGACAGCACAACCGATACCATGGTTCGTGAATCACACGATGATCCGGAAGGGGAGTACGAATAAGATGATGGATGTTAAGCGTGCCAAAGCGATATATGATTCTGAGGATACAATTGCTGTTACGCTCGAAGGGGATCCGGTTTGGATTGAAAGTGTGGACGAAGCCAATGGGATGGCTACAGTTCAGGTAGGAAGTCGCCCTGGTAATACGCAAACTGTTCGTGTGGATCGACTGGAGGAGTAGCAACTAAGCCTCGTTAACGTTCAGTGCATGAAGGAGCCGTAGAAATAGAAGCGGTTTTATTGTGCAGGTATAGGTCATGATCGTCGAGAGGACAAGCTGAGGTTGGTATCACGGCTCCCCCGATCATATTCATGTCCTGATTATCTGAACGTGCTCTATGACAAGGTTGGTCAGCCGCAGATTTGCAGATATAGAGATTTGAGATGAGGCCGGTGCCATGAGGTGCCGGTTTTTTCGCTATTTTAGTGGGGATATCAAGCGTCATTCCTTTTGCAAGTGTTGCGGGGGAAGAAGGTGACCGATATAATAGTCTTCAAAGTGAACTCAGGCGGCAGAGCCGTCAAAGGTGGGGCGTAAATTGAATCAAGAGCATGAGCAGTGGGTGTATGATTCCCATGGCATTTCAGATACAGAAGCGCTTGCGTCTGCACTTGCTGGACAGGCAATGGCTGGTATGGTGATTGCACTGGATGGTGATCTGGGCGCGGGCAAAACGGCATTTTCACAAAAGTTCGCCTGGCATTTGGGTGTGCGAGGTGTAGTTAACAGCCCTACGTTTACATTGATCAAGGAATATGAGGGACGATTGCCTTTATATCATATGGATGTATACCGTATTTCATTGGAAGAAGCGGATGAGCTTGGGCTAGATGAATACTTCTATGGAACCGGAGTCAGTCTGGTGGAATGGTCAAGCATTATCCCAGAGCTACTCCCCGAAGAGCATCTGCATATACAGATCGAAACGACCGGTCCGGAAGATCGTAAGATTACGCTGGATGGATACGGTGAGAAGTATTCCGCCATATGCCGGCAGTTCAGACAGAATGGAGTCTAATAAGATGATGGAAGATTTACAAAAAAAGCCGCGTCAGCGGTTTTTGGCGTTGGATACGTCTACAGCGGTGATGGCTGCCTCAGTGATGGAGGATCACACGCTGCTCGAGGAACGAAATGAACGGGCAGAGCGTAATCATTCCGTGCATGTTGTGCCCGTAATGGAGCAGCTCTTGGCTGCGAGTGGAACACAGCCTGGGCAATTAGACGGCATTGCCGTTGGCATTGGCCCTGGATCATACACAGGCATCCGCATTGCGGTGACGGCGGCCAAAACACTTGCCTGGGCATGGGACATCCCCGTTGCCGGGGTGTCCAGCCTTCAGGCAATGGCCTGGGGCGGCTGGCATCATGGCCTCGCCGCCAAGGCCGAAGCTGCGGCAGAGGAACCTGCCGCAGCAGGGGCTGGCGGAACGCCATCCGCGGACGAGGGCAGCCAGTCGGCTGCCCCGGTCCACTGGATCGTTCCGCTCGTGGATGCACGGCGCGGTCAAGCGTATACCGCGCTGTTCGCCTCCGCCGGGAGCAATGCGCCCCGGCGGCTTGAGCCTGATGCCATCCGTAAGATGGACGGATGGCTGGAAGCCCTCGCCGCCCGCATCGCGGAGGCGGCGCCGGAAGAGCGGCCCGCTGCCGTCTGGCTTGTCGGCGATGCGGGGCCAGTTGAGGCTGCGGCTGCGCTGCGCTGCCCAGCAGATACGGCACTGCAGCTCATTCCATATGAGCTGGAAGGCCGTTGGGTCGGGCGCCTTGGCGCCGCCGCGCTGCTTGCAGGTCAGCGCGATGATGTTCATGCGCTGGTGCCGAACTACACCCAACTGGCTGAGGCGGAAGCCAATTTACTGCGAAAAGGGTGAAGGGGGTACGGCGAGCGGATGGATAATGTGATAGAAAACGACCAGGGTGAGGCGCTCCAATTCAAGCTCATGACACTATCGGATATTCCCGATGTGATGGTGATTGAGCATGAAGCTTTTACGCTGCCCTGGACGGAAGAGGCATTCCGAAATGAATTAATGAACAATCATTTTGCTAAATATATGGTTATGGAAATAGACGGTACGGCGATCGGCTACGCGGGGATGTGGACGATTATGGATGAGGCGCATATCACGAATATCGCGGTAAGACAGGCCTATCGCGGCCGCAAGCTTGGCGAGAGATTGCTGGATGAACTGATGAGAACGGCAGCCTATTTGGGCATGGAACGGATGACGCTAGAAGTAAGGGTTTCGAACTTAGTTGCTCAGCGTTTGTATGAGAAAAAAGGGTTTGAATCGGCAGGTATTCGCAAAGGCTATTACTCCGACAACATGGAGGATGCGATGATTATGTGGGCGAATTTGCCTTCTACAGGCCGAGACGGCACAGAGGAAGGAAGCGTAACGGATTCATGAAGGAACTGAGTGAGAACCAACAAACACAAGAGGCTCCATGCTACATTTTGGCGGTGGAGACGAGCTGTGATGAAACGTCTGTAGCAGTGGTCAAGGATGGACGGGAAGTGCTGTCCAACTTAATCTCCAGTCAGATTGAGACACATAAGGCATTTGGTGGCGTTGTGCCTGAAGTAGCTTCACGCAAACATGTGGAAGTCATCACATTAATGCTTGAACAGGCCATTGAAGAATCGGGTATTCGTCCAAGAGATTTAAGTGCCATCGCCGTAACGCAAGGCCCTGGACTCGTGGGTGCTCTGCTTGTCGGTATCGTTGCAGCCAAGACGCTGGCAATGGCGCTGGGTAAACCGCTAATTGGGACTCATCATATTGCAGGACATATCTATGCGAATCGTCTTACACAAGAACTGAAATATCCTGCGATGGCGCTTGTGGTATCGGGTGGACATACGGAGCTTGTGCATATGGAATCCGAAGGTAAGTTCAAACTGATTGGCCGCACACGGGATGATGCTGTAGGTGAGGCATATGATAAAGTGGCGCGGGCCTTGGGTTGTCCTTATCCTGGGGGGCCACATGTGGACCGGATGGCATCAGAAGCAGAGCAGGTTGTACCCTTACCAAGAGTGTGGCTGGAAGCTGATTCATATGACTTCAGTCTCAGCGGATTGAAATCTGCTGTACTCAATGTGCTGAATCAGGCCAAAATGCGCGGAGAAACCTTGGAAGCTTCTGCTGTGGCGAGAGGGTTCCAAGAGGCTGTCGTTGAAGTGCTAGTTGAAAAAGCCGTCCGTGCCGTCCGGCAATATGGTTCACAACAACTGTTGTTGTGTGGTGGTGTTGCGGCAAACCGCGGACTGCGCACGGCTTTGCAGGAGCGTTGTGAACGGGAAGGGCTTGAATTGTTAATCCCACCAATGGTGTATTGTACAGACAATGCTGCCATGATTGGAGCTGCAGCTTACCTGAAATGGCAACGTGGAGAAATTTCCGAATTCGATGCCAAAGCCGATCCAGGGTTATCGCTGGAGGAATGGTCTGTGCAATCCGTATAGAGGTTGTTCAAAAAGTCCGCTTTTGATTATGAAGAATGCCCTGAGGCATCTCAGCGCCCGATATGGGTTTCGGCCGAAATGTTAAATGTAACAGTTGACATTCGGATGTGAAGAATGTATATTAGTTACAAATTTAAACAATGTGTTCTTCTGAACAATAATAGAAAACGCGATGAACAGGAACAGTAAGGAATTTCCCGGTTGTAGAGAGCTGCGGGTTGGTGCAACGCAGTCGACGGAAAACCTGAAACTCACCTGGAAGCGGAACGATGGAACACGGTTACTCTCTTAGAGAGCCGAAGACCGATTAAGGTCGAAAGTACATGGTTACGGGTTGCCTCCGTGAATGGGCCGTTGTCTTGAATCGCCGGATCGAATGACGGTGGATGATTGGCAATAACTGAGGGGGCTTCTGACGGCTTCGGGTGATTCTATTGTGTGCATAGACATATAGGAGTTACGCGAGTGAATCGGAGAAGTCAACAAGAGTGGTACCGCGAAGGTGAACAGCCTGTCGTCTCTTGCATATATGCATGAGGTGGCAGGCTTTTTTGATTTTATTTTATCCTATATCAGATAAATGTAATGAACGGGAGCAGTACAAGGATGAGGCGCACAGAGAGCTGCGGGTTGGTGCGACGCAGTGGCATAATTCCTTAGAATCTCGCCCGGGAACAGAGCTATGGAGGCATGGAAAGACGATCTGATTATCACGATACTTCCTTGACGGTAGTAGATGATCTAAGTCCATGTTACACAGCGACGGCTAACCTCCGTTATGGGGTGTTTCTCCGTTTGGTCATGTTGCGGCTGTACTGCCTGTCCGCCAGATCATAAACGGAGACAACGAGGTGGATGGTGATTCGGCTTAGGCCGTAACCATCAAGCAAGAGTGGTACCGCGGAGGGGAGAATAACCCGCCGTCTCTTAATGGAGATGGCGGGTTATTTGTATTTGCTGCCGGCAGCAGGGTGGGCATAGAAATGAGAAGCGCTTATGAAAATTACTACATCTGGTGTGTAAGTCGACGTACACGCTAGAGCCAATGGCATGACATAACCTATTGATGGAGGCTGATGATATATGACAACGAATAACAAACGGCACATTGAGATTTTTGATACAACACTGCGTGATGGGGAGCAAGCGCCAGGAGCGAGCTTACAGCCCGAACAAAAAATTGAGCTGGCACATCAACTAGCTTCTCTTGGTATTGACGTCATTGAGCCTGGATTCCCGATCTCCAGCCCAGGGGAGTTCGCGGCGGTTCAGGCGATATCTAGACAATTGCAGAACGTAGAGATTTGTGGATTTGCCCGTGCTGTAAAAGGTGATATTGATGCAGCAGTGCGTGCAACGGCTGATGCTGCACGGCGCAGAATTCACCTGTTTATTTCTTCGTCAGATATTCATATCGAACATCAACTGCGTCGTCCGCGCAGTGAAGTTGTAGCTACTGCTCGTGAGATGGTGTCATATGCAAGGCAGTTCAGCGATATCGTAGAATTCACGGCAATGGATGCGGCTCGCACCAAAATGGATGACCTGATTGAAATGATTGAAGTCGTTATTGAGGCTGGAGCCTCGATCATTAATTTGCCAGATACGGTTGGTTACGCACTGCCACATGAATACGGGGAGATGTTCCGTCGTGTACGCGAAGGCGCTAGAGGTGGCGACCAAGTTCGTTATAGTGCCCATTGTCATAATGATCTGGGTCTTGCGGTGGCGAATAGCTTGGCCGCCATTGCGAATGGGGCTTCTCAGATTGAAGTAACCATTAACGGCGTAGGCGAGCGGACAGGTAATGCAGCATTGGAAGAACTGGTTATGGCACTGGAGACGCGGGGTGATGTGCTTGAAGCAACAACGAATATCAAATTAGAGCAACTGTACGAGACATCCCGTCAGATCAGCCGAGCGATGCACTTCCCGATTGCCTATAACAAGCCAGTCGTAGGACGTAATGCCTTCCAGCACGAATCCGGTATCCATCAGGATGGGCTGTTGAAGAATCGGAACACATACGAGATTATGGATCCAGAAGCACTCGGTATTCCACGTAGCATGATTATTCTGGGTAAACACTCTGGGCGCCATGCCTTGAAGGATCGGGTTCGTAAATACGGGTTTGAGCCGGATGAACAGCAAATGGAACAACTCTACAATGTATTCAAAGAAACGGCTGATCAGCAAAAAGTAGTTAGTGATGACCAGCTGCTTCAGATGGTCAGTCAGACCATGAATATTCCTGCTCAAGATTATGAGCTGGTCGAATTGCAAGTTACGGCAGGTAGCATGACAGATCGTATGGCTGCTGTACGCATGCGTGCAGGTGGAGTGGAGCAATCCTATTCCGCAGTAGGAAGTGGGCCTGTAGAGGCGGCGATTCATGCTATAGGTCAGAGCATCTCTGACGATATCACATTTGTGGATATGGAGATTCATGCCTTGAGCGGAGGAGAAGAAGCGAATGCCGAGGCAGCAGTTACGGTTGAGCGTGCTGGTCGGGAATTCAGAGGAACCGCTATACACAGTGATATCGTGATGGCTGCTGGACTTGCGTATGTGGCTGCATGTAATGCTGCCGGACTAAAAGCAGAATCATCCGAAAGTGGAGAGATCGCTCACGTATAAAAAGGGGCTCCGATTCAACGGGAACGGTGTGTTGATTAGTTTGTCGAATTGATGCTACAAAATATCAAGTCACCACTTCAATTTGTCAAGATGTGATTATAGTTATCCACATATTCAGGATAAATTGTGGGTAACTAGGCTGGAGCCAAACCAGACTCGTTTTCGAAACGATAAGGTTTTAGGGGATAGAATCTAAGGTGTATATCCACAAAGTTGTGGATAATGTGTATAAGTCGGTGGATAAATATGGGTTTTTGTTGAAAATGCGATTCTACCGCCGTTTAATTAAGCCTGATGGACTGCTTGGTGTCTTGCTTAATTGTGGATAAATGCGTCATTGGTTCTATAAAAAATATTTTTCAAAATTCGAGTGAATTTGACAAATGTGAAATGATCAGAATATGGCTACCCACTCGATCATAATCAACAAAAATGGGGCTGTCTTAAGAAATCTCTCTGCGCTCCAAGTGCTAACGAACCTACCGCATCTTAATAAGCGGATTATCTTACTATGCAAGATTTAATGAACCTCAGTAACGCTATTCCTTCATATAATGGTGTCGCAACCTAAATAATGGACTGAATCGATGAAATAACGCCTCTATGATTCGTTAGATATCAGATTTGGGAAAAATAGGAGAGAATAGCGTGTATCAGGGTCATTAGCTCAAAATAACGCTAAAAAGGGATGTCCCTCGTCATATTCGTGACTTTGGGAGATCCCCTTTTAATATGTGGATATTGCACGCATCGTAGGTAATATATCAATGCAATGCTTCATTAGAATGCTTCATCGGAAGTATCGATCTCTATTCCAAAGCAAGAGCTTCCCATTCTTCATAAGCTGTCGCAACTTGCTGCTTAAGCTCCTCTGATTTGGCTTGCAGCTCCTGTAGCTTCAAGTAATCCTGATAAATTTCAGGCAGAGCCATCTGTGCCTCCAGCCCTGTAATCTCATCTTCCAGCTCTGCAATTTTCAACTCTAGCGTTTCTTGTCTGCGTTGTCGATTGCGTTCTTCGCGCTTCGCTTGTTTATCCGCTTCAAAGGATGCTGCGCCTGATTTCTCCGCTGATGAAGGAGCAGTGCTCGCTTTAGCCGAGAGTTTAGCAGAGGCTGCCTTGGCTTCAGCAGCTTCGCGTGCGATATCTTCCAGCTCCTGTTTTTTCTCAACATAATCATCGTAATTGCCGAGATAATGCTCCGTTCCACCTGGATGCAATTCAACAATTCGCTCTGCCATTTTATTGAGGAAATAACGGTCATGAGAGATAAATAGCAATGTGCCTTCGTAGTCCATGAGAGCCGCTTCGAGTACCTCTTTGGCGAATAGATCCAGATGGTTCGTAGGCTCGTCCAGAATCAGCATATTGGCTTCCTTAAGCATGAGCTTAGAAAGGGAGACACGCGCCTTTTCCCCGCCGCTGAGCGAGGAGATTTTTTTGAGCACATCGTCACCGCTGAACAAGAAGTTGCCCAGAACCGTACGAATGCGGGCTTCCTCCATGCCAGGATAAGCACCCCATAGTTCCTCCAACACGGTATTGCTAGGGGTTAGTCCTGTTTGTTCCTGATCATAATACCCAATCTGCACCTTCGTTCCCCACTGAATATCACCTGCTGCCGGGCGTAAGCTTCCTGTAAGGCATTTGAGCATGGTGGACTTCCCAATCCCGTTAGGCCCAATGAGGGCAACGGTCTCTCCCCGTCGCAGATCGAAGGATACATTGCGGAATAGAGGCGAACCCTCTTCATATGCAACGGACAATTGATCCACTCGAAGAACTTCCTTCCCCGACATGACGGCTGTTTCAAAAGAAAAGTGAGCCTTCTTCAGATCGCCCATCGGTTTGTCGAGACGTTCCATTTTGTCCAGCGCCTTACGGCGACTCTGTGCGCGCTTGGTTGTTGAAGCACGAACGATGTTTTTCTGCACGAATTCTTCCATCTTGGATATTTCATCTTGCTGTTTCTCATATTGCTTCATCTGTGTTTCATACTCAGCCGCTTTGAGCTCCATATATCGACTGTAGTTACCTGTATATTTCCTAGAACGGTGCCGTTCGATTTCGACGATGGTTGTAACAAGTCGGTCAAGGAAGTAACGGTCATGAGATACGACCAGCAACGCGCCTGAATACCCTCGCAGGTAATCTTCCAGCCAAGTTAAGGTAGGGATGTCGAGATAGTTCGTCGGCTCATCCAGCATGAGAAGATCAGGGGCTTGTAACAGAATACGAGCAAGAGCAAGTCGTGTTTTTTGCCCGCCACTGAGCGTAGCAATCGGTGTGTCTGCGGCAAATTCGCCAAACCCCATCCCGTGCAGCACGCTTCGAATACGAGTTTCCATCTCATAGCCGCCATGATCCTTAAACCAATCGGAACGCTTCGCATAACGCTCTAGCAGCTCTGCATATTTTTTCTCGTCTTCCATGAAGGCAGGGTCGGCGATATCCTGCTCCATCTGTCTTAATTCAGCCTCAGCTTGGGTTAGATGGGCGAAGACGTTCATCATCTCTTCCCAGATGGTGCGATCGGACTGTAGTCCACTATTCTGAGCTAAATAACCCAGCGTTGTCTCTTTTGATTTGAAAATTTGTCCGCCATCATAGGACATCTCACCCGCAATAATTTTGAGCAACGTTGATTTGCCTGCGCCGTTTACACCGACGAGACCAATTCGTTCACGTTCTAATATTTGTAAGTTTACGCCGTCCAAAATTGGATCGACACCATAACGTTTAATAATTCCGGATACTTGTAATAACATAAAATGAAGTTCCTCCATCGGTCCAGTACGTGATTTGATAACAATAAGTGCGCGTTCAAAAAGTACGGTTGCTAGTACCGAGAAGATGGGATGAACTTTTTGAACAACCTCTATAGTCCAGTTTACATGAAATACAGATCAAATGCACCGCTTGAGAGCGGGGGGCCGTGTAGTCTTTTTGGACAATCAATGATAAACTGAAAGAAGGCATGTTAATTCATGAGTATTTTGCAGAAAATGATTCATGATAACCATTTCAACGAGATGACATCACGTCATAACATATAAATTGTATTCTTTAATGCGTTTTTTTTCACCTTCCACATCAACAGGAGGTTATTCAAAACCATGCAGGATCGGATGGAACACAAGAGCGAGCTTCGTTCTCGGCTGAAGCAAAGTCGGGATCTGCTGGATGAATCGCTTCGCCTTCATGCGATGAGTGAGATAAGCCTTGTGGTGAAGCAGGAGCTACATCGATTGAGGCTGGATAAGCCACAGTTAACGATTTTTAGCTATTTGTCCTATCGCAGCGAGGCAACGACTGCGTTTTTGTTTGAAGATGGCTGGAAGCATGGGGATGTGATGCTTGCCCCCAAAGTGCTGGCGAATCCCCCTCGGATGGAACTGAGGAGGGTGAGCGGACAACAGGATATTCAGCCAGGTGTATGGGGCATACCCGAACCTAAGGAATCCTGTGAAGTAGTACAGCCGGAGGATTGGCCTGATATCGATCTTGTTATTGTGCCTGGTTTGGGATTTGACTTTCAGGGCGGCCGGATTGGTTATGGCGGCGGTTATTATGACCGTTTTGCCGAGACGCTGGCAGTCCAATGTTCCCAAGCAGGTCAAAGACCACAGTTGGCAGCACTTGTGTTACCAGGGCAATTGCAGGACGAGATTCCGATGGAACCGCTCGATCTGCGACTGGATCTGTTGATGACGACCGAAGGTGTACTACATATCAATAAAGGGTTGTGATGGTATTGAGTTCAGATGTACACAACGGACAAACTTCCGGAGGGGAGTTTACCCATTTTAATGAACAGGGACGGGCTCGAATGGTTGATATTTCGGGCAAGGAGGCTACCGTTCGTAAAGCAGTGGCGGTGTCCAAAGTAACGATGGATCCAGCTACGCTTGAAGCCATCCGTGAAGGACGCATCGGCAAAGGCGACGTGCTGGCTGTTGCTCAGATCGCCGGTATTCAAGGGGCTAAGAAAACATCGGACTGGATTCCAATGTGTCATCCCCTTGCACTGACAGGTGTGGATATCCGTTTTCACGACAACGGTGTGGATGAGATACAGATTGAAGCAACGGTAAAAACGGAAGGAAAGACTGGCGTCGAGATGGAGGCACTAACGGCAGCCTCTGCTGCGGCGCTAACGATCTATGACATGTGTAAAGCTTTGCAAAAAGATATGATTATCGGTCCAACGATGCTGCAATCCAAAAGTGGTGGCAAAAATGGGGATTTTAATCTTTAAGTGCGTGTTCAAAAAGGGTGGTTTTCAGTACCAAGAAGATGGGATGAAGATAGAAATGGAGTAGCGGAGCGTAGATTGAGCTACGTGAGCAACGGACATTTCGGCTGAATTCCATATTCGATGCTGAGATGCCTTCAGGCATCCCTCGTGATCAAAAGCGGACTTTTTGAACTACCTCTTTAACGGACATTTATTTTCATAAAGGAGAAGGGTGATCTTTATGGTGTGGAGAACAGCAATCCTGACAGCCAGCGACAAAGGGGCCCGCGGGGAACGTGAGGATACGAGTGCACAAGTCATCCGGGAGCTTGTAGAAGAAGAACTGGGTGGGGAGATCGTAGAGTACCGCATCGTTCCTGATGAACCCGATGAGATTATCGCGGCACTAATTGAGATGACAGATTATTTTCATGCAGACCTTGTACTGACCACAGGAGGTACGGAACTTGCGATTCGCGATATTACCCCTGAGGCGACAAGACGGGTAATTGAGAGAGAAGTTCCGGGTATGGCTGAAGCAATGCGTTACAGTGTCATGAGCAAAAATCGTTCTGCTATGCTGTTCCGCGGCTTGTGTGGTATTCGTGGACGTACACTGATCGTCAATTTGCCTGGTACGCCTAAGGGGGTACACGAGCATTTGGCAGCGATTATGGATCAGCTTCCAGAGGCACTACTCATGGTTACAGGACAGTTTAAGCAATAGATGAGTGCGAATCTCCATAGGTAATCCATTCATAAATATTGAATAATTTATGAATATTATGGGTTATGTAAGTGGTTACATCTGTGGTATGATGGGCATAAATCAATATTGTTGTCGTTCTTAATCTAATCATTGGATTCTTGTAAACAGAATTTCTGAGCCTTGCAGAAGGAGGAGTATCCATGGGAAGTGCTATAGGTCCAACAGGTTTTATTTTATTAGTTGTTGTGGCGCTGTTGTTGTTTGGTCCAAACAAGCTTCCTGAACTAGGACGTGCAGTTGGCCGTACTTTTCGTGAATTCAAGGACGGTGCACGCGAGATTATCTCGGATGATGACGCGTCCAAGCGCAAGGAGCAGGAGAAGGCCAAACCACTGGCATCGGAAAGTGCACCTGTAGATAAGCCTGAAGACAAACGCTTGCCGGAGTAATGACGGCCATGAATGAGAATTCCCTTCCTGCCGGAAGGGTTTTGTATTTTAAGCTGGCAATAATGGGGGGCAAGCATGACGCAGCAGACAGAAGAAATGACTATTGTGGAACATTTGAGCGAGCTGCGCAAGCGGCTGATTTATGTGCTGAGCGTTTTTGTTTTAGGTCTAATTGTAGGCTTTTTTGTAGCAGATCCCGTGTATGAGTACTTAACGAAAGCCGAGTCGGTTAAAGGTTTTGTGCTGCATGCCTTCTCTTTCTGGGATGGTATTGGCATCTACATGAAGATTGCGGGACTGTTTTCGCTGGTTGTTACATTGCCATTTACGGTGTTTCAGATCTGGAAATTTGTAAGTCCGGGGCTACGACCGATTGAACGGAAGGCGGCATTGAAATATGTGCCGTATGTGTTTCTTTTGTTCCTGATCGGTCTGTCCTTTGCCTACTATGTCGTCTTCCCGATGGCGCTTGCGTTTACAACTTCGATTACGGAGAAAATGGGACTTGTCGAGACATATGGCATGAAGCAATATTTCAGTTTTCTGTTCGGTATTGTGCTGCCTGTATCTTTGTTGTTCGAGCTTCCTCTGCTTATCATGTTCCTGACAGCAATACGGATTCTGAATCCGACCCGTCTTCGCAAAATGAGAAGAGTGGCTTATTTCGTCTTGATCTTCATCGCCGTAGTGGTTACACCACCGGATTTTATCTCGGATCTCCTGGTGATGATTCCTTTGCTTTTATTGTATGAGTTCAGTGTTTTTCTATCGGCCTTCGTATATCGCAAGCAGCTAGCTGCTGATGAGGCAGAAGAGTCTCGCTATACCCGGGCGAGTGACGATAATAGCATGAACAGTTAGATTTCGAGAGCAACGAGGACTCAATAGAGTTATTAGGGTTATCATACATGAAGTATTCAATGTTCTATTGAGTCGTTCATTGATCTAAAGGACAAGCAGGCATATTTTGCCGAGCAATGGATACAATGGAAGAGGGCTGAGCACCCCAATGGGTTGAGGCTTGTTATTGTCTTGCGTCTGAACAGTGCGGGATAGAAGACCAGGATTCTTGTGTAATTCTGAGGGCTCGTTGTAAAGAGAACGTAAATTATCACATGAATTCGTGAAAAGGACTTGAAATCATGCTTCAAGTTGAGTATCATAAAGTTGGTTGTTAGCACTGGGCACGGTCGAGTGCTAATACATAGCTACAACCTACAATGTAACGTTATATAATTTCAAAAGGAGGCTATTTTTCATGATCAGACCTTTAGGTGAACGCGTATTGGTAGAACCATTGGAGCAAGAGCAAACTACTTCTTTCGGGATCGTACTTCCGGACTCTGCTAAAGAGAAGCCGCAAGAGGGTAAAGTAATTGCTGTTGGCGCTGGAGTGTTGAAAGACGGCGTACGTGTAGCTCTGGAAGTGAAAGAAGGAGACCGCGTAATCTTCTCCAAATATGCCGGTACAGAAATCAAATTCGAAGGTAAAGAATATTTGATTATGAAAGAGAGCGACATTCACGCGATTCTCGACTAATTCAAATTTTATCGGTTAACCGAACCATATAGCAGTACCATTTTACACAATATACTAGGGAGGTTTTCTTAACATGGCTAAAGACATTAAATTCAGTGAAGACGCTCGTCGCTCTATGCTTCGTGGTGTAGATGCATTGGCTAATGCAGTAAAAGTAACACTCGGTCCTAAAGGCCGTAACGTTGTACTTGAGAAAAAATTCGGAAGCCCGCTCATCACGAATGACGGTGTAACCATCGCTAAAGAAATCGAACTGGAAGATGCATTCGAGAACATGGGTGCACAACTGGTTAAAGAAGTAGCAACCAAAACAAACGATGTTGCCGGTGACGGTACAACTACAGCAACTGTATTGGCTCAAGCGCTGATCACAGAAGGTCTGAAAAACGTAACTGCAGGCGCTAGCCCAATCGGTATCCGTAAAGGGATCGACAAAGCGGTTAAAGCTGCGGTTGCTGAATTGCAATCCATCTCCAAACCGATCGAAACGAAACAATCCATCGCACAAGTTGCAGCAATCTCTGCTGCTGACGAAGAAGTAGGCGAATTGATCGCTGAAGCTATGGAAAAAGTAGGTAAAGACGGCGTTATCACTGTAGAAGAATCCAAAGGATTCGCAACAGAGCTTGAAGTGGTTGAAGGTATGCAATTCGACCGTGGATATATTTCTCCTTACATGATCACAGATACGGACAAAATGGAAGCTGTTTTGGACAATCCGTACATCTTGATCACAGACAAAAAAATCTCCAGCACGCAAGACATCTTGCCATTGCTTGAGAAAATTGTTCAACAAGGTAAACCACTCGTATTGATCGCTGAAGATATCGAAGGCGAAGCATTGGCGATGTTGGTTGTGAATAAATTGCGTGGTACATTCAATGCTGTAGCTGTTAAAGCTCCAGGATTCGGTGACCGTCGTAAAGCTATGCTGCAAGATATCGCTGCCCTCACTGGTGGCCAATTGATCACGGAAGAACTGGGTCTGGATCTGAAATCCGCTGTTGTGGAACAACTGGGTACAGCTCGTCAAATCCGTGTAACAAAAGAAAACACAATTATCGTTGACGGTGCTGGTAACAAAGCCGATATCGATGCACGTGTAAGCCAAATCCGTACGCAACTGGAAGAAACAACTTCCGAGTTCGACAAAGAAAAACTGCAAGAGCGTCTGGCTAAATTGTCCGGCGGCGTAGCAGTAATCAAAGTCGGTGCGGCAACTGAAACAGAATTGAAAGAACGCAAACTCCGCATCGAAGATGCCCTGAACGCAACTCGCGCTGCGGTTGAAGAAGGTATCGTATCCGGTGGTGGTACTGCGCTTCTGAACGTATATCATGCTGTTGCTGGTGTAGCATTGTCCGGTGACGAGCAAACAGGTGTGAACATCGTCCTGAAAGCTCTGGAAGCACCAATCCGCACAATCGCTGCTAACGCTGGCGAAGAAGGTTCCGTAATCGTGGAACGTCTGAAAAAAGAACAAACAGGCGTAGGCTTCAACGCTGCGACTGGCGAATGGGTTAACATGATCGAAGCAGGTATCGTTGACCCTGCGAAAGTAACGCGTTATGCATTGCAAAACGCTGCTTCCGTAGCTGCAATGTTCTTGACGACTGAAGCCGTTATCGCTGACAAACCAGAACCTGCAGGTGCTGGTGCTGGAATGCCTGACATGGGCGGCATGGGTGGAATGGGCGGCATGATGTAATAAAGGTGTAAAAAACCTTATCATGCCCTAACGAATGAAGGCTCCCGAGAGGGAGCCTTTTTTCATTTAATAAGGTTATAGGAAGTTAGATTTTGTATCATTTATAAGAAATTGAAACCTAACAGACTATTCTTCGTATGTACAATGATACATAAATGAGAATTATAGGAATTAAGGAGGAAGTTCGTTGAGGAAAAGTACGAAATGGGTATTGTGGATATTAGGTTTAATGCTCGCTGCAATTTTTATTAATTTTTATATGAATCTATATAGCTTTGGATTTGCTCTAATTGGGGTGCTGTTTATGGCATTCACGGGATGGGGATTTCTAGCCAAGCTAAAGAACGACGTTCGTCAGCACGAGGATCATCATAGAAGAATGCATGAATCTGTGAATGATGACATAGAGAGATACACCAGGTAATTAGCCATCCAAGACACTTGATATAGGATTAAGAGATGCTAAGTAGCACTTACACTGGATAAGTAACAATTATGGACTCCCGCAAGGGAGTTTTTTAATTATAAGATGTAACAAACGATATTACGTATTGCTTAGGCTGGGTTAAATACGATGCTCAGAGCATCGTGAATGCTGTCCTTCAGAGGTAAATGGACGAATATGGTATCTCATATTTTGGGTATATACCTAAAAGGAGGGATCATATGAAACGAATCAAAATGGCGTGCATGACTTGTAGTATATTACTAGTATCTGTGTTATCAGCTTGTGGTGCGGATAATATTCTACACGGGAAGAGTGATCACTGGGATGTAGCTCTGCAAAGATCAACAGGGATTTATAGTATTACTTATATCGGTGATGAAACGTATATAAGAGATTTTGTATTTGACCTTACCGGCACGAATATAAATCAACAGGGCAGTTCACTCTCAGAACAAAAGAAACCATTTAAGATGTCGGGAACGATTACGAATACGGAAGACACGAAAGATCCTCTTGAATTCAAAATAAGTTGGAATAATCAAAGCGAGAGTATAACCTTTGAGTAACTCTCGCTTTGGGGAGGTGTAACAGTTTGGAGTGGTCACAACTATGGATTGCGTGGGTATGCTTGCATAATGGGACGGCTTCTTGCACGGTGAGACTTACTCCACCGTTGTTATTTCAAAAACAGAGGTCCCATCATTTTGAACCTGGAAGCGATATTGGAACCCATCTCGTACTGTTGTTTCATCAAACTCACTCTGATTCACATCACGCTCTAACAATCCGATATCCTGAATAACGTCTTGCGCATCGTTATAGGTGTACTCACTGTGCGTGGTTAGAATGAGCGTAGCGATGGCAGTCAGCAGGACGCCACGAGTCGGTTCATTGACATTGCCAGTTCCATATAGCTTAATTTCCTGTATTTGTTCATCTGCATTGACTATTCCGATCATGCGTAATTCATCATTGAATGCATACTCAAAAGTGGAAGTTGCCTGATCCGTTGATGACTCATTCATGGTCAGTCGAGTAATTGCGAGCCCGTTCAATCGGTATTTACCTACAGCAGCATTGAACTTATTTCTGAAATCACCAGCAGTCATCTGAAATCCAGTAGAATCGGTTGGAGTGGAGGCATCGTTGTTACTTTGATCCGAAATAGCATCGGCATTCTGTTGTGTTGCCTGATCTGAACCAGGCTGTGTAGTGTTCGAGGATAAAGCTAACATACCATACATACCTATGGAAGCCATCGCGAAACAGAGTGTCGTTAGGATAATATGCTTGATGGTTACCTTGTTATGTTTTCTCATGGATAAGATCATAGATATAAGAAATACAAAGAAAGCCAATAAGCCAGTGATCCATATTACGGTAAACAGAACTTGCAAATTCTCACCTCATAATAGATTAATGATTAATATCATGTTTGTCCCATCACTCATTATAATGTTTCTTCGATTAACTTTAAACTGATCACGTATGCTCGCGCATCACATCGTTCATATTACATATCTAGCATCACGCATTGTGCGGCAAAGCATCTCATTTCACATATCCAGCGTCTCGCATCATATATCAATCATCAGTTATTCAACATCACGCATTGCACAGTAAAGCATCTTGCATCACGCATCGGATATCTCTTATCAATCATCACGCGAAAAAAAGCACTACTGGCATACGTCCAGCAGTGCTATTATTGGTGCTTTCCTCAATTACATCTTTTTGTTATACAGGTTTAACCGTAAAAGTGAAGTGATATGCACGGTTAGCGGGCAATGTATATTCCGCATGAGTTTGCGCACCCCAGCTATCATCTCCGCCTACGCCCATTTGTTTGTAATTGATGCGAGCGACGGTCTGGGTGCTGTGAGGTAATTTGTACACATGGTCATGTGTCTCAAGTTCCTCAGGAGTCCATGGCAATGCATTAATCTCGAACGGTGTTGCTGATTCGAAGCGGACACCGGTTGTGTTATTGCTTGACGTAATTTCAGCATAGCGTACATCGGTTTTGTTACCGCATTCCTGTGGTCTCAGGTACGGAACGAATTGATCGCGAACGGCTCCAGTGTAATATCCTAATCTTGCACTGGTCAGCCGGTCTGCATAGTTATCATGCGGACCTCGACCATACCAAGCGATCGTATCCAGCTCGTTATTCAGTTGCAGCAACATGCCGAATTCCGGTAGCTCGGGTAAACCTTCACCTGGAATAAGATGCTGCTGTATTTCCAGCGTGCCATCCGGGAACATCTTGTACGTAATGGACAATGTGCATCCTGGATGTGCATTCCACGTATAATCGCTTGTCACGATGCAGTTTTGTTCATTCACTTGATGTTCGAAGCGAATGAATTGGCTAGTCGCGTGAGCATCTTTCCAGAAGCCGGAACGCTCTGGCAGACCGTTACCTAGATCATTGTCTGTCACAGCACGCCAGAAATTAGGCCGTACGGGTGCAAGGAGTTGCTCCTGCTTGTTGAGCTGATAGGAGGTAAGCGCGCCTGTAGTTTGATCAAAAACAAACGATACATGGTCACTACTTACGTTCAACTCGTTCTGCACATCCTCTACGAGTAACGATTTACCTTTGCCTTGTTCTGCTGCCTTGTTTGGTTGTAATCTTGGCGATACAACGAATTGATCCCAAGCGACTTCATGACCTTCGCCTGCCCATTTTGTTGCAGTCTTGGTCACGAGCGACACGGTTAACACCGCTTCTTGGTAAAGATCTGCCGATGGTGTATAAGGAATCCGAATTTCGCTCGATTCTCCAGGTGCTACGGCAATGTCAAGGCTACCGTTCTCGACAGGCTTACCGTCGTGTAATAACGTCCATACAAGATCATATTCGCTCAGATCGGTGAACAGGAAGAGATTACGGATACGCAAGATACCCTCCTGTACATTCACAGCTTCCATACGAACATTCTGGTAACATTTCTTCACTTCTTCAAGCTTCGGTGTAACAGAGCCATCTGCTAGGATCAGTCCGTTTCCGCAGAAATTCCCGTCATGCGGCGATTCTCCGAAGTCCCCACCATAGGCGAGATATTCAATCCCATCTGCTGTAGTTGTGAGCAACGCCTGGTCGATCCAGTCCCAGATAAAGGCTCCCTGCAAAATGTCATAACGGTCAAATACATCCCAGTATAAATGCAGTCCACCACATGAGTTACCCATGGCGTGGCTGTATTCACAGATGATATACGGTTTCTTAGGCACCTTCAGCTGGGCATATTCCTCGACTTGTTGAGGTTTGATATACATGGTTGACTCGATGTCACTTGCT
Organism: Paenibacillus sp. Root52; assembly: GCF_001426865.1. Classification (GTDB taxonomy): domain Bacteria; phylum Bacillota; class Bacilli; order Paenibacillales; family Paenibacillaceae; genus Paenibacillus. The sequence continues at coordinate 214,564 of NZ_LMFO01000005.1, forward strand.
GAATCGGAAGGACGATAATGGAACGTTCCCTCGTAATGAACAAGTCTTGTTGGGTCAGACTGCTTCAGATAATCGTACATAGCGATGAAGTTGTCGCCACCGAACGATTCATTGCCCAGCGACCAGATGATGACGGACGGGTGGTTTTTGTCCCGTTGGAACATCGAGTTACAGCGATCTAACACATTCTCTCGCCATTCTGGCTTGCTTGCAGGAATATTGTTCTCATTCAGTTCCTTTTGTCCGTAGTACCATGATCCATGTGTCTCCAGATTCGTCTCGTCGATGACATAGAGGCCGTACTCATCACACAATTCGTACCAGAGCGATTGGTTAGGATAATGTGATGTGCGAACGGCGTTAATATTGAAAGATTTCATCAGCTCAATGTCACGGATCATGTCCTCAGCGGTAATCGCACGTCCTGTTTTCGGAGAAAATTCATGGCGATTCACGCCTTTGAAAACAATGCGTTGACCATTGATTTTCATCAAACCGTCCTTCAATTCAAACGTGCGGAATCCAACGCGGGAACGAACCGCCTCAACTGTTTCACCATGGCCTGCCTGTATGGACAGAACTAATGTATATAGATTGGGGAATTCTGCACTCCATTTCAGTGGATTGGTTACCTCTGCAGATAAGTGAATGCTTAGTTCGTTGTTATCATTTACAAAAGAAACAGCCGCTTGTATTGGTTGATCCAGCACCGCTTGCTGCTGTGCATCATAGAGCTGTGCCTGCACGCTCATTCCATCTGTAACGCTGGCATTGTGATTGAACAGTTTCACATCGATCTGTAGCTCAGCATCCTGATAGGCTGCATCAAGGTTAGTTTGTACGAAGAAGTCAGCAATCTGAACCGGTGAAGGAGAATACAGATATACGTCACGGAAAATACCACTCATTCGCCAGAAGTCTTGATCCTCCAGCCAGCTTGCATCACACCAGCGGTATACTTCTACGGCAAGTGTGTTCTCGCCATCATGTAGATACGCGCTAATATCAAATTCCGAAGGCGTGAAGGTATCTTCGCTATAACCGACTAATTCGCCGTTAACCCACACATAGAACGCAGATTCAACTCCTGCGAAATGGAGAAGAACAGGGCGATCCTTCCAGTCTGCAGGCACGGAGAATGTTCGAATATAAGAACCAACAGGGTTATAGGTTGTTGGTGCGAATGGTGATTTTAATTCTGGCTCACGCTCTGACCATGGGTAACGGATATTCGTGTATTGTGGATAATCATAGCCTTGAAGCTGCCAGTGCGAAGGAACCGGGATCTCGTCCCACTGGCTATAATCGTAATTCGTCTCGTAAAAGGACGTGATTCGAGCATCTGGCGTTTCTGCAAAAGCAAACTTCCACACTCCATTCAGGGACTGGTACCAAGGAGAAGATGTTGCTTTATTGTTCAATGCTTCCGCAACAGACGGAAATGGCATCATTGAAGCATGTGCATTTAATCGACCGACTTGAAAGGTCTCAGGATTATTGTTCCATTCAGGATAACCATTGGCTGGAGGGGTGTAGTTCAATTTGTTTCTCATCACAGCAGCTCCTTCAATAATGTTATAATATTGTCATTATAAAATTGAAAAGGCACTTATGAAATAAAGAATATTGCCCACATCTATCACAATATGAAACTAAATGGCAAGGTGGTGAACCGGTGGAGACTCAATATAGGTTTGGGAAAACAGATGAGACCTCTCGTTTGCCGATTTATATGACTACAGTGGGGTATTGGGAGCATCAGAAGGAGACAGATCGTCCGCAGGGTTTTCCTGACTACCAGATCCATCAAGTCATTGAAGGGCAAGGGAAACTGATCATTCAGGATGAGGAGCATCTAGTCGGCCCAGGTGATGTATTTTTCCTCTATCCTGGCATTCCGCATCGTTATATGCCCATAAGTGAGCGCTGGGAGCTGGCATGGATTTCTTTCCAGGGGAGGGAGGCTAGTGAATTGCTCTCGTATGCAGGAATTACCCATTCGCGCGTATGTAGATTGAGGTCTAATAAGCTATTACACGGACTACAACATATGCTTGTGAGAGAAGAGAGTGTAGAAGATACCGACTATGAGATTGAATGCTCCAAGTGGTTGTACGCGCTGCTGCTTGATCTTAAACCAATGCTTATCGCTCCGGCTAATCACAATGATGAATTACAGCGGTTAAAGCCCGTGTTGCGATACATCGCTGAACATCTAGATCAATCGTTGTCTCTAGCCGAGCTAGCCGAAGTGGCCGTGGTGTCCCCGCAGTATTTATGTCGATTGTTCCAGCGGGCATTATTCACCAGACCGTTGTTCTATGTGAATCAACAGCGTATTAATCGCAGCAAGCAATTGATGTTTAGCGAGATGCAGCTGCGAATATACGAAATTGCCCATCGGGTTGGGTACGAGAATGCGAGTTACTTTTGCGCCATGTTCAAAAGGCATACCGGCATGAGCCCGGAAAGCTTCCGTAAGCTACATGGATTGCAATGATTTCGTTCACATCCTATTCGCTCATTCAACTTATATAGAGGGTGTATGTGTAACGGCGTATACTTCGCTTAAATGAAACGCCAGATAGATCTTCATCCAGCCTTCTGAATCACTCAGATCTACACCTAGAATTTCTTCTATTTTACGTAGGCGTAAATAAAGTGTATTGCTATGAATATGCAATCGTTCGGCTGTAGCCTGAACGGAGCGGTTCTCGGAAATATAGGTTTTGAGCGTAAGTTCGAGTTCACCTGATTTATGCTGCTGGAGCGGTGCTAGAACTTCATGAATATAGTTTTCAATATCCGACGTCTCTTGATTGAGGAAGAGCTTGTTAATGCCAATATCTTCATAGAGCATCCTGCCTACCTTATTGCGTTTCAGCAAAAATGACAGTGCGCGCGCAGCCTCGTCATTGCTCTTGGACACATACTCCAGACCACGGTACACGCCACCGATTCCCATTAAGAGTTGAGGTGTCTTAGAGGTGGCCCATTTCTGTATGGCTACTTCGAGTGTGTTTATGACATGCAGCCGGATTTTGGGATCGGAAGCAGCGGCCAGAATCGTTATTTTATTGTGTGTATTAAATAGAAGATACTCAGTTGTACCTAGCTCCTTATCAATAAAGCCAATGAGCTTACGAACCCAATTTTCCGTTGTTTTCATATCCAGATGCTCGCTCTGAAGCTGAACTTGAATGACGAATAGGGATTGATGCGCTGGTAAATGAAAGCCGGCGAGCCTGCTCTCTAACTGCTGAGGTTCCCGATATTGAACGAGATCAGCGAAATAATCCTGGTTTTTGCGATAAGTCATCTCTGTCAGGGAGTAGGTATTCATCATATTCAGTGTGACAATAGCTCCGCCTTGTTCCAGAATAACATGGTCAAGCTGGCGCAGAGGATGATGTAGCTCAATGAGGAAACAACCGAGCACAAGCGCACCATATACGATCGGATATAGATATACGTCGGAATTTCCGTCTCCAGGCAATGTCATGGGGTCGAAGTTATTCTCTATTAAACTATAGATATTGACCTCATGAAGCATTGCACTCTCCGGTATCGTAGGATACCAATCACTTCTCGCCATATCAATATAATAGGTAGGCAAGTTAAGCATCGAACCTACCTTCTCTATGGTATGCCCTAAGGAACCATGTTCAATGGAAAGTTTGGTAAACTGATTATGAATTTCATTACGGCTGACGAGATAACGGTTCTTCTCCAGTAGCTCAGAGTACATGGTGGCGTTCGAGATGGCAATCGCGGCTTGATCCGCAAATCCTTGCATCACGTTCAGGTCATGCGGGGCAAAACGCCTGTATTGCGTGAATTGATAGACAAGCATGACCCCAATTTTACGCGTGTTCATCGTGACTGGAACAGCAATCATGCTTTTCGCTACACTACCGTCAGGCAATGCACTAACAATAATGCTGGCATTCTCCGGATTAACGTTAGCCATATCCCTGTATGCCTCTTCCGGATTACTGTATATACGGCCGATGCCTTCCTCATATACCTTTCCAGTAATTCCTTCATCAATCTCCCCTTGATACTGAAACACACTATCTTGAAAACCAACCTTGGCTTTAGGAATCATTTTGCCTGATTCGGGATCGACCATCATAAATAAACCACAGGATAAGGATGGAATTACCTTAAGCGCGTTCTCCATAATTTTCAGCAAGAGATCGTTTAATTCTAGGGAACAGGTAAGCTCTCTCAGCCCCGTCATCCATCGCTCATTATGTACACGCTCCTTCATGATCTGCTGTTTGAGCAGCTCTTCTCGGATCAAGGATTCCAGACGTTCACTCTGTAAGAGGGTCAGTTGCTTCTGGGTATCGACAGCCACACGGATATTGCAATGGGATAGAAATTCAAACGTATATTTAAATATTTTCCACTCTGAACCTGGAGAAATTTCCTCGATATTGTCGGGCATCTCTCCTACAAGCAGCCAGTTACTCCACTCAACATCATAATCATCCTTGAGCCATATGCCGTACCGACAGGTGCCGAAGCTATGTGTCATAAAGGAATGAATCGTCTCATTCATCATGGGCATTACTCCTTTCGTGTGTTAATACATCACATTAGTCATATCAATTTTGAACGAAGTATCTTCTTCGCTGTGTATATCACCATGGATATCTATATAAAACTGTTGGTCTCAACAATGACATTATACAATTGCAGCTTATATAATGTCAGTAACTTTAACGCAATACAATTTCAATGTGTTACAACAGTATAGCTTTAACTTGAATAGGTACAACACGTATCATTCATTACGATGATGCGTAACCAAATCTGAAAACGAGGTGGAGTATTGATGAGTTCAATGATTGCTTTTACAGGTGCATTGCTGATAGATGGACAAGGCGGAGAGCCTGTTTCCGATAGTGTGGTTCTGGTAGAGAACGGTAAGATTAAAGAAGCAGGTGCCAAGGCAACTGTACAGATCCCAGAAGAAGCTCAGATTGTCGACGTAACTGGAAAAGTTATCATGCCAGGATTGATCGATGCACATGTTCACGTTCACGGAGCGAAGAATCTGAACATGGCTGCGGTGGCTCTTGAGCCAAATGAACTTCAGATGGGGAGAGCGTTACAGGATCTACCGAAGCTGATTAACGCAGGTTTCACAACGGTTCGGGATGTCGGCAGCCATGTTGCTGTGTATATTCGTGACCTGATCCAGGAAGGTGTCGTTAAAGGGCCGCGGATCAAAACGTCTCGTCATATGCTCAGTCAGACGGGTGGACATGCAGATATTCATATGATTCCGACCGAAATGAATATTTTCACGACATGTGACGGTGTGCCAGAAGTTATTAAGGCCGCACGCACGCAGTTCCGTGAGGGTGCAGATTTTATTAAAGTTTGTTCGACAGGTGGGGTGTTGTCTGAGAAGGATGACCCACGCTGGTCACAATTCCGCTTGGATGAACTGAAGGCGATTGTCTATGAAGCTGAGGCGGTACAGTCATATGTAGCATCACATGCACAAGGGACGCAGGGAATTAAAAATGCGTTGCTCGCAGGTGTGCGTACGATTGAACATGGAATCTACATTGATGAAGAAGGCATTGGTATGATGCTGGATCAGAAGGCCATTCTCGTTCCAACACTAGCTATCGTGCATCGGATTATCAAAGAGGGGCATAAATACGGTGTACCTGAATTTGGAACTCGCAAAGCAGAGCGTGTATACCAAGAGCATATTGAAAATATGATCATTGCACACAAAGCGGGTGTAACCATCGCAGCGGGTACGGATTTCTGTACGTGTGCACCGGTAGAGCATGGCGGTAATGCACTCGAACTGCGATTACTTGTAGATGATGTTGGCTTCACGCCAATGCAAGCCATTGTTGCTGCAACGCGAGATGCTGCCAAAGCGATGCAGATGGAGGAGGAGATCGGTACCCTTGAGGCGGGCAAGTCAGCAGATCTGCTGGTACTGAATGTGAATCCGTTGACAGATATTAGTCTGCTTGAAAATACAGCCCATATTGAGCAGGTCTATTTATCAGGTGAACGCTTGAAGTAAGATGCAGACAACATAGAGAATGGGGAGAAGTCACCATGTTTAGTCAACCGATTTATATCGCCACGATATTACTCGTCATTTTAGCTATTGGAGAATTAGTCTCCATCTGGTCCAAAGCACGAATTCCTTCCTTGCTCGTTGTTCTAATCGGTTATCTACTGCTGAACTGGGCCGGATTCTTTCCGCAAGGCGTGGTGTCAAGCTCTGCACTGAGTGCGTTCGGGGCGCTGATGGTGGCTCCACTTATTGTGCACATGGGAACCTCGATTCCACTGAAATTGATTCGTTCGCAGTATAAAGCGATATTGATTTCACTGTTCGGATCACTTATTGCTACAGGCCTCATTTTGTTGATTGTAACGCCATTTTATGGTTACCCTACAGCTGTTGCCGGGTCAAGCCCGGTGGTCGGTGGGATTATCTCTTATCTGATCACGGCTACCAAGCTGCAGGAGATGAATCTCGCGCATCTGATTACGATTCCGGCTGTTATTCTTGGTATTCACTCACTCGTGGGCATGCCGCTCGCAACCAATTTACTTCGGAGGTATGCACTGAAACTACAGAAGCAGGGCGCTTTTGAGAACAAGACTCCATCGCCAGGAAACGTAAATATTAAGGAAGCGAATGTGAAAACATTTCTTCCACAGCGTTTCCATACCGCTCCAATCTTGCTATTATTCTTATTCATTATGGGCAGTCTGTCCATCTTTCTTGGCAATGTAACCGGGCTTAGCTACAGTATTTGGGCGTTGCTGTTAGGTGTTATTGGCCATCTTGTCGGGCTATTCCCATCACGGATTCTGGATAAAGCTAGTACGTCAGGCATTGCTATGATCGGTCTGATTATCGTGGTTATGACAAGTATGGAGTCGATTACGGTGGATGCAGTGGTCAGCTCTATTATTCCCGTGTTGTTCATTATCGCAGTCGGGGTGGTTGGGGTAATGATCGGGGGATTCCTTGGCTCCAAGATATTCAAATGGGATCCACTGAAAGGTCTGCCTGTGGCGTTAACAGCCCTATTTGGTTTTCCAGGGGACTACATTATCTGTGAAGAAGTGAGTCGTTCCGTTGGACGTGATGAGAATGAACGTCAAGCGATTCTGGATGAGATTTTGACGCCGATGCTGGTCGGTGGATTTACAACAGTCACCACAGCTTCTGTGTTAATCGCGTCAGTATTGATCAAAACACTATGAGTACGTGAACCAAAGTGGAGTTGTTAGTTCAATCCCTTTTATAAAATTGATCTTCTCTTCATCCTAATTTCAGATTCTATTAAGGTTCGAGGGCTAATATAAGTCTTGTAAACCCCTTCTCGTGTTAAATAGATGTGTGACTGGCTCCGCCCGGATCGTCCGGCGGGGCATTTTTTTTGTATCTTTGGCTGTGTCGGGTTACGTGATGATGATATGATAGAATCATACATAATGGGTATACAGAGCAGAGATATGAAGAGGAAGGAAAGGTTCTCATGGATGTGACGCTACATACGATGTTTCGACCAATTCAGATCAATGGTACGGATGAGCAATCGTATTATGTGGAGAGAATGCCTTCTGCTGATCTAATGGCGTACATTGCTTGCTATTGGGAATCAGGATTTTTCTCGAATAGAGAAGAGAGCATGTTGCCTAAACAGGTGAATGGAGTACCCTCTCGGGTATTGCCGGACGGTTGTACGGATATTCTGATAACATACGATGCGGCTCAGCCGAAGCATACGTTATCGTATTGTGGGAACTACACGCAGCCCTTCATGTTTCCGCAGTCAGTAGGTGCAGTTCCATCAGGGGATTATACGTTTGGTGTGCGTTTTTTTCCGGGCGGGGCACGTTCATTTCATGGATTGCCGCTGGATACGTTCACAGATCTGAGAATCGCTCTTGAGGAGTGCTGGCCTTCCCAGGTGGATGAACTTCGGGAACGCCTGGCTACAACGAATAGCTTTGATGAGCGAGTGCGAGTCATGGAGGGTACATTGAAACGGTTGTCGGTGCGTATCTCGGCATATGAGCAGGATCTGATGAAAAATGTTCTGCACCGCATATTCAGCGAGGGCGGTAGCATGAATGTACATGAACTCGCCATGCGTGAGGTTGTGAGTGAGCGGCAATTACACCGTAAATTTGCAGGCTGGATCGGCGTTAGCCCGAAGCGATTCAGCGAGATCGTTCGTTTTCACCGTGTGCTGGCTAGCATCCACCGGAATCCGGCGCGTGACTGGGCGGCATTGGCGGTTGAACATGGATTCTACGACCAGGCACACTTGATTCGTCACTTTCGTAAGTTCTATGGAGAGACGCCACGGACCGCTGCTAAGGAACATCATTTGATGATGTCCGATTTGTACAATAGATTGGACAAGCCCTCGGTTATACTTAAAACCTAAGATGAATGATAAAGGAGACTTATGATATGAATGGAACTATGCAAATGAGAGATCATCTGCTTCGAGAATTGGAAACAGGCGTGCGCACAGGGGCATCACTTATCCGTCTGATTCGTCCAGAGGATTGGGCATACCGTCCACAGGACAATATGCGTTCTCTGGTGGAGCTAGTGCACCATTTTATTCAAATTATGGCCTCGGATCTTGCCATCATGCAGGAGAAAGGCGAAGCAGAGGTAGGACAAGTTGAGAATAGTCTAGCAGGCATCGAGGATATTGAGAAATTAGAGGCAACGCTGTGGAGTAATCTAGAAGCGTACAAAGCCTATATCGTTTCACTCAGTGAAGAGGATCTATTAACCCGTTCAACCAAAGCATTTTATATGGAGCATGGACACCTTCAGGCGCAATGGCAGATTGAGACGCTAACTCATGTATTCCATCACCGTTCCCAGCTCTATAATTATCTCAAGCAACAAGGGCATGAGTTAAACTTCTTCATGTTATACGCGTAAGCACGGAGAGTTATAATCTTCTGTCAGCAGAGTTTGCGTATGTAATTCAGTCCGTTTCTACATTGAACATAACGTACTCAACACAGCAGCTCTACCGGATGGTGGAGTGCACCCCTTAGAATAGACATTGGAAAAACCCCTGGGTTTAGCCGATGAAATTCTAGGGGGTGCATTTTTTATGGCGATTAAAGGACAAAAG
>NZ_LMFO01000006.1 GCF_001426865.1 Paenibacillus sp. Root52
TATTTTAATGATTAGCATATTTTGATAATTTGTTTTCCCATATGCTCTCATAATACTGTTGTTGATATTCAATCGTCTCCAATAGCGTAATTAAAAATAAATATTTTCTCGTGTTTTTAGTAAAGTCCACTCTTGATACTGAGTATGCATGACACCAATGGAATCAAATTTAGACATATGCACCCCCTGAACAAAAACTGATGTTTAAGGTTGCTTAATCTGAAGCCCCTGAGCGACATGCTTGAACTCTACTCTCCAGTGAATTCTACCAACATAATATTTAGTGAATATTCCTTAATAAAGAAGATATCGGAACGTTCTCCTATCACACCTAACTTCGATTAAATAGATTTTATCTAATTGCTTTTATAGACAGACTCTAATCTCTTTTACTGATTTTTTTCATTAAGGAAATTAATTTAACTATAATTTTATCAAATGAACTGATTGAATATTTTTTTACAAGAAAACTGAGCAAACCAAAAAATAGTGAAATAAATATTATAAGAAATAATACTTTTAACCCTATTTCTACAGATTCCATTTATATATACCTTCCTTCTTGTCATTATTGTATACACAATATATAATCTCTAAAACTAACATATTTGTGAAATTAAGTNATGTTTCACCGACTGTGCGGACTGCTCGGCGAGCTTGTTTACCTCATTGGCGACAACGGCAAACCCACGTCCAGCTTCACCTGCCCGAGCCGCCTCAATGGAGGCATCCCTATTTCTACAGATTCCATTTATATATACCTTCCTTCTTGTCATTATTGTATACACAATATATAATCTCTAAAACTAACATATTTGTGAAATTAAGTATATAACCCCTCTAAATTAATGAGAAAACGCCTTAAAACTCCTCTTATCTTAAGCTAAGACTACATTCAATTAATCGTTAGTACATTTATACTTCTTCCAACCATAATTTACAAATAGAAAAGATTCGCTGGCTGTATTCTCATATGCAAGAGTTTCTTGAATCCATGAATGCCTATGGGAATGCAGATACCTTTATTGAACCGCCTTGAAGGAATTTAAATTATATTAATATAGGTGTGTATCCGACCCTAGAATATCATTTTTCACTACGAATAGGTATAGATATTACTTCTAAAATTCATTACTAAGTTCACAATTTGATCAAAAATAAAACTAAAAAACAGCATTCCATTTCCATTATATATGTTAACATGGAAAAAAAAGGAGTTAATGTAAATGTTGAAAAAAGTTTTCACTTTATGTAGTGCTCTATGTTTATCTATCGTTTTAACTCTCCCGCTTGGTTTAACGGCAAGTGCAAGTGGAGCACTATCTTCTGACACCGTCGTTACTAAAGAGAATGCTAGTCAAATAATGGAATATCTCGGATTAGATCCTAGTAATCTAGTAAGTTCTGATACTATTTCAGATGACTCTGTTGAACCTGTTACTCTGGGAGAATTACAACAGGCCCTTGTCCAATTAGAACAGTCTCCAAAAGAAGTTATAACAACAGAAAATTTTAATAGTTTAGCAACTCAAACGAACTCTAATTTTTGTACAGGTTTGAAAATGCTATACTACACAACTAATCTTGGCGGTTCATTTGATCTATCATATGAAGTAGCTGCGAATTATTCATGGAACAAGTATACTTCTGCTAATAACGCAACTGTTTCCGTCAATAATAACACTGATAACCCCTTGATAAGTTTTACAATAGCTAGTAAAAATGTCGGGGCTAAAGTTATTAGTGATGGAGAAAAAGTGGAAATGAAAGCCACCGTTAAAGTCGATTCATGGTTAACACTTTTTAATACGGGACTGGTTAAAGTAACAACAACAACAGTTAATACAACAAAAGAATGGAATACTACACAAGGAGGGATACCAGGTTGTATCTAATAGATGTATCTCTAGTCTCTCCCTTTGAATCTTATACTTATTTCTAAATAACATTACAACAACTATCCTAACTCACTCTCCCCCGCATAAGAAACTATGTGAAAAGAGGGCTTTTGCAATGAAATTCACCCTATAAGATGGACACTTTGATTAAGTGCATCTTATAGGGTGTTTTTAAATATTTTAAAAAAAGACTAAAGACCCATTCATTAGGAATTGGCTATTGCCTAAAATTCAAGCAAAAACTTCAATAAGTGGGCTTTTCTCATTCAGCTTCATTCGTCCCGGTTGCAGGAATAAAGTCTTAGCACGACTCCTCATTTAGCCTGACCATAGAACTGTTTTGTGCGTCAAATGCCTCTTATCCGTTGCGAAAGCACGTTTCGACCATTAAAATTATTGGGTAATTATCCCTTAGAGTTGAATTATTTTCATATATACATAATCTGTAGAATGTCTTCATTATCATTTTCGCGAGGTGAATGTCGTGACAAGAATTGTTGTCCCTCCTGAGAAGCTTCAGGATATCTCCAAGCAATTTGCGCAAGCTTCGGTACAAAGCAGAAATATGATTAGCAACCTGAGCAGACATATTAGTTCATTACAGAGTCAATGGTCCGGAATCACACAGGAGCGTTTCTTTCAGAATTTTCAAGTGGCACATCGGCAAATGGCGAACTTCTCTACTTCGGTATCTTCCATCGGCACAGAGCTGAATACGATTGCCACTCGTTTCGCCCAAGCGGATCAGTCTCAGGGACAAGGTGTGCAGGCAAATGGAGGTCAGTCTCCTTCTGGCAAAGATGTTAAAACAACGTTATCGGATCTGTATGATCAAGGTAGTAAGTCTTGGGATGTACTAAATTCCATACAAGGGAATCTCGCTAAATCAGGAACTGTTTTACATGCAATTACAGCAACTTCTTTAGTATTAACAAAGACAATTCAGTTCAATGAAAGTGCTACAAAACGAAATGGAACAGCTGTTCATACAGCTAAATGGGTAAAAGGAAAAGGTGATACATTCCTAAGCCGCATGGCTCGCAACATAGATAAACAATTCCGAAAACCGGGGTTAGTTATGAAGGGGTTAAAAGGGTTTGATCATTTAACTACCAAGTTAAAAATGGACGGTCTAGGTCTGGGATTCAATAAAGCAAACAGCTTTACACAGTGGACTCGAAATGTCATTGCAGGTGTCCATAAAGGCAGTATTGGAATGAAAACCTCTTCAATACCAAAAATGATTGGTAAAAAACTATTTCCTATCAATGTTGGATTGAACGTTATTGATGAAAGTATCAAAACAGTATCTAAGATTAAAGATGGAACCTTAACCAAAACAGACCTTGCTGTATCCACTTCCAACGTTTTAATTAAATCTGCCTCTGCCGGTGTAGGTTCTTTAGTCGGAGGAACTTTCGGATTAGCATTAGGTCCGGCAGGTGGAGCTATCGGGGCTTATGCAGGTGGAGCAATTGGAGCAATTGTAGGGGATAGCATTGCTAAAGTGGCTGAGAAAGGTATACGGTGGGTTAGTGGATTATTCAAGTAAGGGGTATAAAGGATCTCTTTTCGTCAGGAGGAGTTATGGAATCAATAACCTATAATAGAAAGACAGCTTTTTACAAGTCTTTTGTCTGCTTTATATTCATTTTAGTTGCTTTCATACTTTTATACGAAGTATTGACAGCTAATCTCAACATCTTCCAATATGCATACTACGGTTCAGCTTCACTTTTATGTTTCTGGTTTTTTGGCCCAGCTTGGTTTTCTTTAACTTGGATCGCAGTAGCTAACGAACCCATACTCGTTCGTTGGGACAAAACACAAATCCTACTAAACAATGGTAAATCTATTCCTTGGAAAACCATTACAAGAATTGAACTCAAACGTCCCTTTCTTCGTAAATGGGCACAACATTCGCCTCCATTTTACCGGCTTCATCTACACCATAATAAGCATGAAGATATAAGTACATTCCATCTGCTCACACAGAAAGAACAAACCACTTATTTGGGAATGCTACGTCAACGTTGGCATCTATATAAAGACAAGTAGTGTACTTCGATTCTAGTTTTTGGAGGCTATCCATGCAGTACGTTACATACCAGCGCAAATTTGCTATACGTCATGCATTAATTTCTGCTCTATTTATTATTGCTGGATTTGTCTTGATTGGTGACGTGATCTTCGGGGAGAACAGTCCTCTACAAACCTTCTATTTTAGTAGTGCTGCCTTCTTAAGCTTTTGGTTTATTGGACGGCTATTCGTGTGGAACATCATTAGAGCATTTGGCTCCAATGTATTGTTTGGCTTTGACGAGTCTGGTATTAAGACCGAATCTGGAGAACACCTGCCTTGGAAGGAGATTCAAACGATTCAATTGGTTGCGCCGGGAATCAATAAATGGATTCAACCTACCCCATCCTACTATGACTTGAAAATGCATAACGGACAGCGTCATAAAATCTATACGTACAGTCTACTGAAACATCAGGAAAACGATATTCTTAAAATGCTTCGCAAAACCTGGAATGAACGTAAATCACCTTCCAAAAAGCAAATAAAATAATGCAGGAATTGGACGTAAGTTTCAAATGAATTACACCTTTGTCAAAGGGGAGTGAGTGATCAGCAATCCATGGAGTCCATTACGTTTAGTCGATCAGTAGCACTGGGAAGATTTCTGATTGCTTTATCCGCAGTTTTATTTGGAATTTATCTTATATTAGCACCGGAACAGGGTGAGTTTGGCTGGTTCGCTCCCCTCTATTACGTTCTGAGATTTCGTTTTATCGATCTGGTTTGTTGGTCCTGCGTTATGTAAACTTACTGTTCTTCTATTCGCCAAAACAACTCTTATCTCATTCGACCAATATAGGGTGACCGCCAGAGACGGTAGATCCCTTCCCTGGTCTGATATTAAGCGTATTGAGGTGGTGGAAGATACTATTAACAATATAGCGCAACCGGTATCTAGGTTATACCGCTTCACTCTTTTAGATCGATCCCATGTCGACATGTCTACTTATCACCTTCTAACGAATCAACAATTTACAGATGGTGCAAAGAAATTACGTACAGCTTGGTCTCATAATAAACATCGTAAGGTTGAGAACTAACTGGCATCTCTATACAAAAACCGAAAGTAGTCACGCATGTTTCTCATCACACATTCCCTACACACTCATCTAATCGAAAGAAGGCGATTAAACTCATGGCTAAACCTCTAGTTACCCTATCTATCGAAGAATTCGGATTTGCGCTCGCCACGCTTGGCGCAGAAGACATTGCCGCCGGGCTTCTCAAACCAATGTATGGTGAATTATCTGAACAGCACTGGGAACTTGTTCTGCGAGCAGCGTCTCACAGCCTGTTATCCAAAGGACTTATCGTACGTATGGAAGAAACGGAGATTGAGATCGAGCCAGAGTTTCTGAAGATGCTGATGCATTTTGCCCAAAGCCGCGGCATGATTCGCGCCTATTCCGATAGCCTTGAGCAAGAAAAAGTATTAACCATCCACCAAGGTACAGATAACAACGATAAATACTTATATCACTTGGCAGTGGATCAACGCGTTCACCTGTTCACATGGACAGAACCGAAGGAATGGGAGGAAGAGCTATTCCGGTTCTACACAGGGCAACAGGAGCCATTCATTGAACAGCCCACTCAATTCAAGCTAACAGAGGAACAATGGAACGTACTTACGAACGAGGATAACCGCACTGCGTTAGATACCCTCATGAATGATTGGGAAATTCCCACGGAATCGCATGAGTTACTAACGCGTTGGCATGAGTCCTTCGAAGCGTCTGGTCGTCAAGTGGATAACCTTAGTATTATTCGTTACACCAGTGACCAAACGGAGATCCCTTTGCCAGATCAAGCTCTGCTTATGCTTCATACTGAAGAAGGCTTCTGGAGCATTTCCAATAATAACGCTAGTAACGAAAGTGAAGCCAGCATCGAGATTATCCAACATTCCAGAGCGTCCTTTCGTACACAATTACGGTCATGGATCGACCGCTTCGCAGTTCCTGTCTCCCATCCTTAAACCACTATCCAACACGAAGAAGTCCAAGTGCAACTATTCTCCGTTGCGCTTGGACTTCTTCTATTTTGCACCTATTCAGTTGGTGCTTAATGCTATGCCAATGGTCTGCTCAGCCTTCTTACTAGAAGATCCAAGACGGACTATGATTCAAACGATGTTCGTTCTGGAAACTTCCCGCCTTCTCTGAACAAACATCGCACCAATCGCTGAGCGGCTCGATTGAAGTAAAAACTTGAACTCATGCCGTCCACCTGAACAGGCTCCAGTTCCTTCACACTTTCCTTAATCTTATTCATCTCAATGAGTCCCATCTTCCGCTCATTCGGTCCGAATCGATAAATAACCTTTTCATCGTCCTCCGTCTGTTTCACCAGTAGAATCATTGACGCCATACAGGTTACCCCCTATCGTTACTAGTGAGATTCCAATGCCACAAATTCATCATACATGTTCAAAAAGATGCCGTAGACATCCCTCGGAATCAAATAGCTTTATTTTGAACTACATCTATAATTATTACCCAGATTGGAAGGAATGGATATAGGGCTTAGGTTAGTTATATTGATCCAAAACTCCCATTTTTCCAACATAAAAAGAGAGGCCCTTAAGGCCTCTCTCTCGATTATGAAGTAGCAACCAGTTTCTTCATACTTGTAATCAACTGATCTAGTTTAGCGTAATCACTAATCATGTCTGTCATTTTGGAATCCTGCGTTCGCATATTTTGATGCATGTCCTCTACAGAAGCCATATTCTCCTGCGTAATCCCCGCAATGTGAGACATACTATCTACCATTTCATTCTGCTGTACATGCAGATGGTTCGACGATTCACCTACACGATCGGTGTGCTCCTTCATCCGCTCCATATTCTCATGGATCTGCTCAATAAGGTCGCTCACTTCCTGTGAAACTGTTCTGCTGGTGGCTACAGCAGTCTGCCCATGAACAACCTGTCCATGTAGTCCACTGATCTGCGAACGAATATTGGATAGTATGCCATCAATCTCAGCCGCCGCTTTTCTTGAGCTATCTGCTAACTTGCGTACCTCATCGGATACAACGGCGAACCCTCTGCCATGCTCACCTGCTCGTGCTGCTTCAATCGCGGCATTCAATGCAAGTAGATTCGTCTGTTCTGCGAGCTCCTGAATGACACTGACAATGGAGCTGATTCGTTCATTATCACTGTTAAGCTTTTGCATCATCTCTACTGTACTGCCCATCATCTGATGTACGTTCTCCACGTCAGCAGATAACACGCCCATCTGAGTGCTGCTCTGCTCGGTAAGTCTAGTATTCTCCGCTGCATAATTCTGTAGCTCACGTGTACCATCGAGTAATGTACCTACCGTCTGATTGATCGTCTGTGATGTCTCGTTTACTCTCATGACACTACCGGTCTGTGCTTCAATGGACGATGTCATCTCCGTGAAGCTGAGGGTGACTTCTTTACTGATTTCTCCTGTTGTACGTACACCCTCTTGCTGATTGTTACTGAACTGATCCAGTGTCAGAACGGATGCCTTCAATTGCTCAAGCAGATGATCCGCAACCTTCTTCGCTTCCAGCGTCTCCTGCTGTCTCTCGGTGACCTGCTTTTGTAACCATTGACTAAAGTTCGCGCCAAAAGCTAATGCAGCTGTCGCAAATCCAAGGTACAGATACAAGTACAAGAGCGAATCCCCTGCAAACAGTCGATCTCCATACTCCGGTAACATAAATATGTACGTGCTCACGCCTGCACCCAGTACTCCTGTAAATATGATCGTCTTATAGTCTGCATACAGCGCCATAATCGCCAAATTCACATAAACTAAGAAATACGTACTAATGACCGGATTCGGATCGAATACGATCAGCATGACAACAATCAATGTTACGATACAAGCGATAAAATATTTAATCGATGTAACCCAGATTCGCTTGTATGTCATGAATGTAGCCACAGCACATGATGTACCTCCTATACCCACCAGCATCAAAATAATATTCATGCCCAGTCCAATCATAATATCCGTAACGATACTAAACGCAAGCATGATCCACAAAATTTTGATGAATAGCCGGTTACGTTTGTCTAGCTCCGTCAGAGCTCCCTTAACCATGATGTTTCTCCCCTCTGTAAAGTACTCCCATTGAAATACCATGAATAACCTATGTAAGATCTTATAAATGAAGTTTACTGGGACAATTGTAGTCCCTTAGACACCAAGGCTGAATCTGATTCCGATTGAATAATCCACGAATACCGTTCCTTATGCATATATACATCTCTCACATCCACAATGGAGGGAATAACGTCTTCACCCTTATAGAACACCCTTCCCGCAACCTTATTAATCGGCAAATGATATGAGACTCGCAACGCACGCATCAGCGTAGGTTCAAGCAACATGACGAAATACGTTATACCGTTCTTCTCCGCATAATGAACGATTGCGGACAACAATTCGGCAACATATTGCCCCCGAAAGCTCGACAAAACTGCCATTTTATCAATCTCTGCAACCTTTTTCAGGTTCTCTTGAATCATGGGATGCGTGTGGAATGATCCAATTTCATTAATGGAGCTATCCTCAGAATACGGCTTGATCTCCGTTGTCCCTACATAGTATCCTTCCTCCGTAATCACCACGTATCTTTCCAGAATTTCCTCTGAAAATTCAAGCTCGAATCCTTTTTCTGTCCAGACAGTTGTCCATATCCCGTTGAACATGGCCAGTTCCACTTCACTCTCTACCCTTTTGAACAAGGTCTCCGCTTCCTTTCTGAGTCATTCACAATAAAATACATTCATACATATTATCGGAACCGATAGAGGAAATATTTAGGTGGATTAAAGGCTCTCCCCTGCTTCAAACAAGCCTAAAGGGTTAAGTACCAACGGTTTGTGCCTCTGAAAAAAAAGAAAAAAGCAATGTAACTTGAATGAAAACATTCAAATCACATTACTTTATTTGGATTTAATTAACGAATAATCCCAGATGCTCAACCTAGTGTATGAGGCTATCCGATTCAATTACATCTCTACACTCGCACTCTATAACCCCGTACTCAATAACCTCATTCTATAATCGTGGGTCTATTCGATCTGATTCGAGGGACAATGTGGCAAGTACACATTCATGAATCCGCTCCACCGATTCGCCCCGTACGAAACGCTCGATCCCTTCCATTCCCAAAGCACTCTCCATGAGGGCATGTCTTTCTTTTTTGGACGTTTTGCGTTTCCGAAGGCGTGATAAGTTCTCAGGAGCAAGATAATCCATACCATAGATGATATGCAAATAGGCGCGTCCTCTAACTTTGATGGCAGGCTGAATCATTTTGTTTCCGTTCCAGGTACGGAACGTCTCCGGTTTGATTACGATCCCTTCATGACCTTCTGCGGTCATTTCATCCCACCAACGAATAATGTCTGCCTCATCTGTCTCGTCAGCGATGATACGGTATTCTGTTTCCATCATCAATGGGGAGATTCGGGCAAACTCACGATTCTGCTCCATATGCCATTCATGCGTCTGCTCCCAGAATGTCCCCGTGCTGTGTGCCAACGTATGGAACGGGGCAATCCGAATATCGCCAATATCATTTACATCCCAGCAATAGTACTGGAATACATCGCGAAATGTCTGGGCATTCACAAGCTTAAGTTCAGTCTCCTGTAACCATTTGGTTACATCACGACCCGCCTTCTCCGCTTCCCGAAGTTTATCCACCATGATGTTACGATCTACAAGAGACGATTCAGACACATGCGCATACTGTGAAGCGATTAGCTCCCTTGCCTTCAAGTTCCATGGCACAATCTCGGCGTCAAGTAATACAAATTCGGTTTGATGCCGCTCAAAATAACCATCTGCGCTCAAGTCCGCATGTAGTCTGGACAATACCAATTGCTCTGTTGCTGGATCAAAAAAGGATCTGCCTGTACGAGTCACGATGTTTCCGAGCATTGGTCGACCTACTCGCTGCCGCGCTACCTCCTCATCACGGAAAATCAGCAGTATGGCGCGGCTTCCCATATGTTTTTTCTCAGCAATCATACGGGTAACGCCTTGTGAGCGATAATACTGGAAGGCATCCTGTGGATGCTCCAGATAACCTTCTACCGAAGAAGCTACCGGCGGTGGACTCATTGTTGGCGGAATGTATACCAGCTCTTCGAGAGGCACGGTGAAATGGGAGAACGTATCAATCGCCGTTTGTGCAACCTCGCCATGTATCGTTACATCCATCCGCGAATTCGTTTGTACGGTAAAACCTTCCTTGAATTTACGCAAATTCGGCGGCGACAAACGTTTTCTTTCCCAACGTAATAATGGGCTGTTGCGATCCTCGGCATAATCCTTCCGGGCAGGTACACTAACTGATTCCCGCTCAGGCATGCGCCACGCTGTCAGCATGCCACCAAATACTACCCCTTGGTCAATGTTGACGGTGTCGTTCACAATCGTAGGATATGGACGAGGGTCATGTCCCCAGACGATGCACTCACCAGAAGTATGGTCTACATACCAATCTTTGCGAATAGGACGACCTTCCACATCTGTCCCTTCTACATCACCATATCGGCAGTAATCTTGAATGCGCTTGGATTGTTTTCCTATAAAATGATCTCGTATCCCTGCATGGGCAACGACCACCTGCCGTACACCGTTCTGGGTGAACACCAGATGTGACGATGCTTCGAGCAAAAAGTCTCGCAGTTCTGCTCGCACTTGCTGTGCCTGATCTGTGCCTTGGGCTTGTTCCAGTTGAATCAGCTCAGCTTCTACAAGTTCATCTCCATGACTAAGCGTGACATCGCGACCATCCAGATAACGTGCAATTTTCCAACCATGATTACTATCAATCATATAAGCAAGCCCTGCCGTGCAATGCTGTTGCCAGAATATCAAACACTTGAGAGATTCAGGCCCACGACTCGATACATCCCCAACCGAAACAAGCTTACGTCCGTCTGGGTGCTGGTATAGCCCGGTCTCACCTCTCACATATCCCAACTTGACGATTAATTCCATCATCTCTTCATAGCACCCGTGAATATCTCCGATGATATCCACTCCTGCTCCCATATCCAGCACAAGTGGGTTCGTTGTCCGAACAAATGTGATCTCATCCGGCTGTTTCAGGATATAATTCGCATCGAATCCTTCTTCACGAACAGAGCGTAATGAACGCTTAAATTGCTGTACCTGCTGCTTCACCCGTTGCCGTCCACGCGGATACTCCCGCTGGTTGTCCCGTTCCAACAGCTCCTTCTCTGGAATATCTAGTACGATGGCGATCACAGGTACGTGTGCTTTTCTTGCCAATCGAATAAGGCGTTCTCGATCTTCCGGATATAGGTGCGTTGCATCAATCCACGTCAGCTTATTCAGGCGGCAACGCGTACTTACGATAGCTTCCATTGCCTCAAACGCCTTCGCTGATACCTGCTGATATTCGGCATATAACACATCCGCCTCGCTACGTGGACGGTTCTTCCACTCCATATATTCTTCATCGCCCACTAGCATCCGGAACTGATCTGACGAGACCGCTTCCGTCCGCCGGATGACGCCTTCCCTCGCTAAACGATCCAGCAATGTCGTTTTGCCACTGTTTGACGGTCCAACGAGTACCACAACTCCCGCATGTGGCAGCTTGATCTCCCGATTTTTCCGCTCTGTGCGAGGTACTTCGTGACCCTTCGGACTAGATACTTCTCCTGCTCTTGATGTTACCTGCTTCTTGTCCTCTCTCATTGTTGGTGTCCCTCCTCTCTGCGCCCAAAAATAATCATCTGTGTAGGCTGTCCATAACCTTCTACCTGTTCACCAATGCCTTGGATCGTATAGGTGTAATTCGTGCCTGCCGACCATTCCACACATCGTTCAGCCAGTTCAGCGCGTGTCCATTCGAAACGATGATCGTGGTGACGGAAGCTCTCCTGCTCCATCGCATAGACGTCATTGTATTCCTTATTCGGTGTGGTCACGATCAAGACTTCTGGCTGATATTCCTGAAGCAGCGTATTCATAATTCCATCTAGGCGGTACGCCTCAATATGCTCAATGACTTCGCACAGAATCATGACATCCTGATGCTGCATCTGTTCATCAAAATAAAATAGTGATCCGATGATCGGCTCTGGCATCGCAAAGACCCCATGACGACCCTCCAGCTTCGCAAATCGTTCCATCGCACGTAGACGGGATTGACCAGAAGGCTCCACTGCCAGAATAGACTCTACCCCTGCAATGGTCGCCAGCCTTGCCGATAACTTCCCTTCTCCCGCGCCCATGTCGACGATTCTCTGTCTGTGTGGCAAACGAGCGACCACCTCCGTAATGGCACGGTATCGCAACTCATTCAAGTCGTCCGTTAGGACATCATCTGTTGATGCCTCTGTTGATGCCTCGTTTGAACGCTCGGCTAATTCATTTCTGTCATTCTCCACGTCTTCTGCGCTGAGCGGCTTGTTGTCTGAGATAGACAACCTACCTTCCTTCGACTCATATTTCCTTATAAGTTCAGCGAATCGTAAGGTACGTTTAACAATAAGTTCCTTGTGCGGATGGGTCTCCAGCCAGCCGTCACCGTAACGTTTAATTTTATCAATCTCATCCTCGCTGATGAAATAGTGCTTATAGTTATCCAACACCGGAATCAATAGAAATAACTGACGCAGTGCATTTTGCACGGTCTCCTGACCACGAAGAATGATGCGTCTTACACTGCTTCTCTTCTTCAGATCGAAGGAATAGGACAGCTCTTCTCGTTCCAAAGTAACGGCATACCCTAAGTGGGAAAATAACTCTTCCACCACGCGATCAGGTAAATCCGAAGCTACCGGTCCGAAGGATAATTGCAGGTCAAAAGGATGCTCCACCCATTTCGTATATTCTTCCTTCGGTTTACCGTTCAAAGCTGTGCCAAGTGCTGAACGTATGTAGGAGCAGAATAGACTGCTTGTCACAAATTCCCGATCATTGATATATTGCGTGATATCGTAACCGTCGGGGCTACCTCTCACCAGATCTACTGGATCAGGCTCTGCATGAATTAACACTTCCGTCTCACTAGACGTTGCGCGGGTGTAAACCATTCTGACGCGCACGCCTTTGTCTGTCCGATCGTATATATTGTTAGGGTTCTTCGCGAGCAAATGAGACACCACTGCCGCGTCTTCCCCACTTGCTTGTAAAATAAGGTGCATCGATGCTTCCTCCTTCGTTAATCCGTTCTATAAGTGTGTGTTCATAAAGAGGTTGTTCATAAAGTCGGTTTTCAGGCTTTTTAATCTATTCACCATACTTCTTGCAGTGCCAAACGAAAGATACGATCCAGTTCCTGAACCTGTACGGCATCCTCTCTTGCCATCTGTGAGGCAATCTGTTCATAGTGCTCGATCTGTTCTGTCAAAAATGCTTGGATCGCAGGCAACTGCGGCTCGATATCAAGCTCATCTCCTGCTTTTTTACGGCGCAGCAGGTCATGAATCTCTATAGATAAAGGATCCCCTGCAGGAATCAGATCTTCAACTAATCGTTCGAACTCCATTGGCGGCATCGTCTCATATCGCTCAATCCAGCCACAGGCAAGTAGTGGACGCAGGACATAGAAATACTTCTTAATCTTCACCTGATTCCCCTGCAAGTAATCCCGGAAATTTCCTTTTGCCATATTGAGATAATGAAACATACAAGATTTAGACGAGAACGTTAGTGGCGACTTTGCACGAATCTGCCCTGCTATACTAGACTTCTCCAAGTACTGGATCGGCGATTGCAACCACTCCAGCAGCGGGGGATTCGATTTACGGAATAACTTCAGCGCCTTACGCAAATCCCAACCGTTAATATCAAGCTGATCATTGATGGGCCGTTCAATAACATCTCGTCCCTCTTCAATAGAGAGATACCATTCCAGCGGTCTCACATAGATAAAGCGTACATCGTAATCACTATCCTGTGAGGGGAATCCCCAAGCACGACTGCCTGACTCGCAAGCATAGAGGATCTGAACCTGCTCTTCCCGTTCAATCTGCTCCAATTGCTGATGAATCATTGATCGCATTTCTTCACTAATTACGTTCATTGTATTTCCCTCCTTTGGCGATACGATGCATAGCTCCCGATTCTTCGTGGGTTTGTGATCCTATTTGCTCTCATGTAATCGTCTGCTCAAACCTATGGTTTGATTATGCCTCTTCTTGGACGTCAGGAACATGGTGAAAGTATGGCGACAGACACATATAAAATGAAAGCTGCCTATGTTCCTGTTACAATAAGAGGATACGAGACGTCTTCTCGGAACTAGCATTCGACCCTGTTTGAACACGCACTTGCAAAACATTTTACAAACTAACAGTGGGAGAATCTCTACCTATTCACCTGGATCTGAGCCAACAAGGAGTGAGTATTATGGCAAAAGAGAGCTTTGACAAAGAAATTCAGTTTCTTCGTATGTTATCCCTAACAAGTGGTGCATATAATCGTAAGCAATATGCCGAGCGCCTTGGCATTTCAATACATACCTTCGATAAGACCACACGTCGATTAAAAGAGATTATGCAGACCGTCTCAGAACAACGCACAGATTCAGAGCCAGGCAAAGAAATGAATGATCTGGCTCGCTTCCAATATGGCGAGTCGGCAGAGCCTATGCTGCTCTTCCTATTTCGCGCCAAGTCAATGAAAGAGACGGAGGTTAAGCGGCTTGTTCTTCTTTTACATGCGCTTCAGCAAACAGCTCTAACCGCTATGGAACTTCTCGATGCCTGCTGCGAAGATCTGCCTGAGGACATGGCACTGCCTGATGAGAAAACGATTCGTTCGGATCTTAAATATCTGGAAGAGGTTGGCGTTATTCGCAAGGAACCTGGCGGCAGACCCTATCGGTATCTTCTGCAACAGGATATCTTGACGAAACTCACGGCTGAGGAACAACTGGAACTATATGATTTTGTGGATATTATGGCGAACACTCAGGTTCCTTCTGTTCAAGGATATTTACTACGGGATAGTCTCAAAAAGGCGATTGCCCTAAGTTATCCGCAAGAAGAAGCTACTGAGCCTTTTATCTATAAATACCACTACTACTCACGCATCTTGGACGAAGCGCATTTATACACCTTACTTGGTGCAATTCGGCAGCGGAAATGGGTTCAGTTTATCTACTATTCCCCTAAGAAGCCATCTAGCTACAGCTCACAGAACACGAATCCGTTATTTGAACGAGAAGCTGAGGGACGTCTGAACCGCATCCTTCCCCTGGAGGTGGTCTATGACCATCAATATGGACGTTGGTATGTTGTCGGATATCAAGGACGTCGTGGATTTGTGAAATTTCGGATGGAGGGCATTACCCAGATCGAAGAGCAAGATGCGGCGAATGAAGCATATATGGATCAATTAAAAACAAAATGGGCCGATCTTAGCCGTTACAGCTGGCTCGTGGATACCGGAAATACCGTTACTGTGCAAGCACGTTTCTTCCACCCCACCGATGGTCAGCGCAACTTCATATTGGATCGTGTGAAGTTACAAGGGCAATGGGGTACGATCACGCCTGAAAGCAGTGATACTTTCCTCTATGAGATTCGTGTGAACGGTACAACTGAGATCAAACCATGGCTGCGGAGTTTCGGCTCTAGCTGTGAAGTGCTTGCTCCCCGCAGGCTACGTCAAGAAATGATTAAGGAATGGAAGGAGATTGCTCAGTACTATGAACCTGTTCGAGAAAATGTTCAATTACCAGATCATGACGAGATTGAATGAGACAGGGCTGTTCACTTGGACATCACAAGAACGCGCTTGGCTGCGGTTGATGTTGAAGCATCCGGCGGCGTTCGAGGCACTACGTCCCTTGACCCTTAAGAAACTGCAGGAGATGTTGGAACCAGAGCAGGACTTGAACCTTCAGGACTACCTGACGGAAAAAGCCAAAAGCGTAGAGAACAGCGTCTCCCATCCACTTCTCCAATCCTTAAGGCAGATGATATTACATCATCAGGGGTTTCGCTTAACTGGACGTGTCCGCAATGGACGAATCAGCAACGACCAGTTCGGATTTCCATACAAGCTGGAATACTCTATGGTCAAAAAAGAATGGTATGTGCTCTGGTATGCCCCGCGCTTTCACAAGCTCATGGCTACCAAGCTTCACAGTATCATTGCCGTAGAAGCCGAACCTATTGAAGCAGCTCTCGCTTCCAAGTATGCACAAAAGATTACCACATTAACTGAACACCGAAAGACAACTGTGACCATTGAAGTGTTGCCTGAATTTAATCAGGAGCTGTCGCGGATCCTGTACGCATTCTCCTGCTTCGAGAAGCAGGTCGACTATGATGAAGGCGAACAAACCTACCGGATTATACTCACGATTCCACGGGGAGAAATGGATTATGTTCTATCCAAGATGCGCTTTCTGGGCAAAAGAGTTCGGATCACTGACAATGCTTCGCTCCGCAACCGTATGGCGGAGACGGCCTCTAAGGTGCTAGCGCGTTATGCGGAATCTGAAGCCGAGGGTGAATCAGAGTCTCAGCGAGCACAGTATGATGAGAGCCATACCACAGGCATTTCTTAGGTGGAGTAAATGATGTGATATTCTCAGCACAAAAAGCTTACTTAAGAAGCCGACATATGTTATATGTCATAAGCTCTAATTTGTGATTGGACGATTCATATATATGTGCCTGCAACAACAAGCCTGGACACAATGTCCAGGCTTGTTGTATGATACATCGCCCATGCTTTTATATGTGCAATGTGGTGTACGATGTTTAGTTTTTGATACATGGTATTACGCATTATTCAATATGCATCATGCGATACCAGCTTTATTTTCCTACGTACTGTTCGCCGAATTCCGTCGCTTATTAATCGCATGTACACCCATCACCACCGCGATCAACTCATAAGTACCGAGCTGTTCTGAATCATTGTGAAGCACAAAGGCGCCTGAACTGAACCACCCGCTTGTTCGTCTGAAGCTGGCTACCGTCCTGCCACCCATACCGGTAATCTCATACTCCTGCGAGAAAGCCGGTGCGGACACCTCATATACACCACGAGACCCAGCATCATATTCATACTTTTTACTAAAAAAGCTAAGTCTTGCTCTCAGTACACCCCAATGGCTTCCATCAGCAGAAGTTACATCCCATCGATTCGTTAACATCCGGAATTTACCGCTGCAGATTAAGCCCGACGTGGCAAATACATCTATAGATGATCCAAAGGCACTTTTTAGATCCAAATGCCCTGCCTGTTCTTGGTCTTGATTCATAATTTCTGTATAACCAGCGTTGAAAAAATTATCCTTGAAGTACAGCTCCATGGAACCCCTCCTCCTTACAAGTTTATACTAATCTACCATTATAGCGTAATTAATCTATTTACGTTATAAAAGAGGCAGAGGCTTCAAATTAAAAATGTTCTGTCTGCTCTAGGAGCAACGACAGAACATCATCTATTACATGTTACTTATGACTATACTTCAACTTTTTTATTATTCAGATACACCGTTAAGGCCACACATCCGATGGCTACAACGACTTCAAAAATTGTACTTCCCCACATCACATTTCCCCATACAGGCCCATTAGAAGTGAACGTTATTCCAGTGCTTTCCTCCGTAAAGTTAAATATTTGCAGTGGGCTAACTACACCTGAAAAAATAACATTCTCAACCCAGCTAAGGACTGAGGTAATGATGAAATAAGCAACAAGTCCAATCCATGGTCCCGATATCCAGCGGAAGCTGCCCGCAATCGAGATGGAGAGGAAGATGATGACCGACATAAACAAGATCACCCAAAGACCGAGCAGAATAACAGCGATAATACTTGAAAAGTCCATTCCACTCATGTTGATAAAGTACATGATATCAATTCTTGAGTTCAACGAATCATAGATCAAAAGGTGAATCGTACCAATCACCGCCAACACCAACCCACATATCGCCCCAAAGAGCAGTGGAGATAACACATGGGACAACCCTGACACAGGAACGAGACGACGATTATAGGCTCGAATATTAGACCAATACGTCTTGATCATTTTGACAAAGGTTGCTATACCTACCGCTGTATATGAGACAATAGCGAGAATGACTTCTCCACCATTTGGTAAAAATGGCGCTACTGCAACCTGCAGAATAATTAGGGCCACTAGACTCGCTAACAAGGTGTTCCAATTCCTTTTAAAGTCATACTTCAGTAATGTCATCATTCGGCATAGACCTCCTTGAACATCTCATCCACACTTTTTCCGTTTTGCAGACGCAGCGTTTCAACTTCTTCCCGCAGTACCATTTGGCCCTCACGAATAAAGATGACTTCGTCAAAGATCCGTTCAATATCGTTCAGCAGGTGCGTCGAAATAATAAGGCTGCTGTCTTCATCATAAAATTTCACAATAGCATCCAGAATTTTGCCGCGAGCGACAGGGTCAACTCCACCAATCGGTTCATCTAGTAAATATAAACGAGCCTTACGTGATAGAGCCAGTGTTAGCTGTAGTCTTTCGTTCATGCCTTTCGAGAGATGTTTAACCTTCTCCCCCTCTGCCAGCTTCATAAAATCAAGCATTTCCCGCGCTTTTTCTTGATCAAAATCAGCATAGAAATCACGGTAATAAGCAATCGCGTCACGCACTTTCATCCAGCTCTCCGTTAATGGCTTATCCGGCATAAAAGATACAAGCGACTTCGTCTCCAGCCCAACCGGTATGCCGGCGACCTGAATGGAACCACTGGTCGGGTGCAGCAACCCGGCAACCAGCTTCATCAAGGTACTCTTGCCACTACCGTTACTGCCGAGCAATCCGACAATTCGACCTGGAGCAATCTCAAGTGTAACATCTTGCAAAGCCTTCTTTTTGCCATAAAACTTACTAATCTGGTTCAACTCCAAAATGTTAGTCATGCTGCGTTCCTCCCTTCCCAGCTGGATTATTCTGTTGCGACTGTCCTTCGGCGACGGCATCTGCCACAATCGAGACAATGTCCTGCTCCTCAATACCGAGTTCTTGCATACCTGTCAGGAAGCGCTCCAGTAATTCTCCAGCCATTTCTTTTTTGATCGTCATAATCTTCGACTCCTCACTTGTCACATATCTTCCAAGCCCGCGTCTCGTTTCCACCACTTCTTCTCGTTCCAGCTCTTGGAACGTACGTTGTACCGTGTTGGGATTAATCTGCAATTCAGCCGCTAGTTCCCGTACCGAAGGAATCTTATCTCCAGCTTGCAGTGTTCCGGTCACAATCTGCTTCTTGATGTACTGCATGATCTGTATATAGATTGGTAAGTTATTATCAAATTCCATACTCACAAAGCTCTCGCTCCCCTCTGTATTGGTGTGTTAGTTACATAGTACACTAGTAATCCGGTATTGTAAAGCCTATATTTTAGGTCGTTATGTTCAGATATAAAAAACAAAAAAAGAGCAGATCTAAACGATCTACTCTTCATCTAACAACATACTATTAGCTACTTCTAGATAGGTTTAGCTATTAACGGCGGATAATTCCAGCTATCTCAAACTCGGTGTAACAAACACCACATTATACAATGTCCAAAGGAACTTTCTGTTGTGGTGCAGGGAACACCTCATTCAGCCGCGCCTCGTCTTCTGGGGTCAACACAAGATTCATTGCGGCCGCATTATCTGCCACATGTTCTAGTTGGACTGCTTTGGGTATCGCAATGACATCCCCTTCACGGATGACCCAAGATAATGCAATCTGGGAAGTCGTCACATTCCGTGCTTCTGCAATCTCTTGGATGACTGGATGTTCGAGTAATTCTTTACGCAGTCTGCCCCCTTGTGCAAGAGGACAATACGCCATTACAGGAACATGCCGTTCTCGTAACCAAGGCAATAGATCATATTCTATGCCCCGTGATGCAGCATGGTACAACACTTGATTCACTGCACAATGTTTACCGCCCGGTAGGTTCCATAACTCCTGCATATCGTCTGTATCCAGATTAGATACACCCCAGCGCAGAATCTTGCCAGCTTGCTTCAGCTGCTCCATAGCTTCGACGGTTTCTTCAAGTGGAACCCTTCCTCGCCAATGCAGCAAATAGAGATCTATCCGATCTGTACCTAGACGCTGGAGGCTGTTCTCGCAAGCTGTAATCATTTGCTGCCGGTCTGCATGATGCGGATACACTTTCGACACCAGGAATACATCATCACGACAACCTTCGATTGCTTCACCTGTCACCTCTTCTGCCCCGCCTTCTGCATACATCTCTGCGGTATCTATAAGAGTCATTCCAAGTTCAATTCCATCTCGCAAAGCTCTAACTTCCTTCGTACGGCTCGAATCCTTTTCACCCATGTACCATGTACCTTGACCAATTGCAGGCAAGGTTGTACCATCCGGCAATTGAACTGTACGAGCGATCCGATCCTGATTCATTCGAATTACCTCCCATTAGATTCCATTGTGGTGTCATCTATACTTGTTCAGGCGGTTGTTGGTTAGTAACGGACGGATTGGCCCGTTTCCAGCGTCCCACCATCATCACATATAATTGATCTAACGGTAATGTGAGACTACTCTGCGCTATGCTTATCGTGGCATCCACCATATTTGTATTCACCGTCATTAATTTGCGTTTGATACCCATCTGGCGATCCAGAAAGGCCTTCTCATCCCGAAGTTTAATGCCAATCATCGGTTGTCCCATGAGCTCATACATAAAAATATTCTCTACATCTGTCCAGGCAATGGAACCACCTGACGTATATGAGGAAGAATCAACAAATCCCTTCTCATCCACCACAAATGAAGGCTCTTTCTTGATCATTTTCATCAGAATGTAGCATAGGCAACAGCCAAAAAATAAAATAGAAACAACACCAACCACACATGAAATAGTAGAAGCACCAGTTTCCTTCGAATCACTGAGAATTAAGAATAAACCGGCTGCAATGAATATTGCTGACCCTGCTGTTAGCCACGCTAGGCGTTTACGGCTAGGGTATTCTACGTGTTGTTGTTCATAGGATGTGGACAATGTGGTCTTCCCCCTTCATTGCGACAAAAAAATAGTTGCTCGTTCATAGGTCGTATATCTATATCAAATGGCATAATTAGCATTGTTAATTAAACGTATTCGCGTCTGTCTAAACGGTAAGTTAGGACTTATTTTTGTCAGTTTCGTGACTATTCAACAGTAGAATTCGTCACAATTCAGACAATTCCTTTATCCTGTCGAATAATCGAAAAAATCGAGCTGCAATGGCATACGGACGTTGTCCTACTCTATTGTTTCCGTTAATATAAATGGAAAGGTTAGGAAAATACATTCAAATTAGGGTGGGAGGACATAGAATGAATAGTTTACGTGGCATGACTTCGGAAGACCTGTTTCAGATCACATGGGTCAACGATCCAACACCATCTCCTCAAGGCAGACAACTGGTGTATGTGAGTCGAAAAACGAATGACGTCCGAGATGGTTATTCATCCCACCTGAGACTCTTGGATCTCGTAAGCCACCAAGACCGTCCTTTTACTTCTGGGGAGAAGGATCACTCTCCTGCCTGGTCGCCGGACGGATCACAGCTTGCCTTTTTACGGGAACAGGATGGGAAGACCCAAGTTTGGCTCATCGCATCCGATGGTGGAGAGGCTAGAATCGTAAGTCATCTCAAGCATGGGGTTAGTTCGATGCTCTGGTCACCAGACGGACAAGCCTTGCTCGTTAAATCCTCTGTGGATGAGCAAGCTGAAGACGATAAGGACACCGAAGATTCCGCAGAAAACAAATTACCACAAGAGCATATCGTAGATCGCATTCGGATGAAATCAGACCAAGGTGGATTATGGAATGGCAGACGCAATCATCTATTCTATATCCCGCTTGAACGTGGAGAGGCTACGCAAGTTACCTCAGGTCACTATGACGTTGGAGAGTATGCCTGGTCTCCGGATGGTACAAGCATCGCGTGGATTACCCAGATGCCAGAAGAAGGCGAAGATCATAACGATTACAGTCTAACCAACCATGTATATCGTGCGAAGCCCGACGGAACAGCGCTTGAGCAGCTAACGCCGGAAGGGTATTCATTCTACCGTCTTACCTATGCACCGGATGGACAATCCATTGCACTACTCGCCAGTGACCGTTCCTATCACAATGCTACGCTTATCAAATTATATTCACTCCCCCATACGGGCGGTGAACTAGAGTGTCTTAATTCAGATTGGGATGTGCAGTGTAGCCACAGTCTCGTTGGAGATATGCGCTCCCATTTAACCCCTACAGGACCAATATTCAGCCGTGATGGTTCGTCAATCCTCTGCTTAGTAACGATCGAGGGCAGTGTTCGGATTGCCAAATTTGCAAGGGATGGCGGCGAGTCACGCTATATTTTACCGGCCGAAAAAGAATTCTATCAATTTGCTGAACTTGCAGATGGGCAGATTGTTGCAGCCGTGGCTGATGTTTGGAGTCCAGGAGATCTCTTTCTCTATCCTCAACCGGATGACATCGAAGCTCAGCCTGTTCAACTGACACATAGCAACCCACAGTTGACCGAACAGATCCAACTTAGTTCACCAGAGACATTCTGGTTTGACTCTTCGGATGGGCTCCGGCTACAAGGATGGATCATGAAACCACAGGGTGTGGTCGATGGGGTCAAAATCCCAACGATTCTTGAAATCCATGGTGGACCACATATGATGTATGGCTTTACATTTATGCATGAATTCCAAATCCTTGCCGCACAAGGGTATGCCGTAATGTATCTTAACCCTCGTGGAGGTCTTGGATATGGGCAACAATTCGTGAATGCCTGCCGTGGGGATTATGGCGGCGGTGATTACCGTGATCTGATGGAAGCTGTCGATTATGCCCTTGGTCAATATGACTTTATCGACGAGACTCGCCTAGGTGTTACTGGTGGCAGTTATGGTGGCTTTATGACCAACTGGATTGTTGGGCATACAGATCGATTCAAGGCAGCTGTTACACAACGCTCCATATCCAACTGGCTCTCTTTCTACGGCGTCAGCGACATCGGGTATTTCTTCACAGAGGATCAGATTGGCGGCAACGCTTGGGATGATACGGAGAAGTTATGGAAGCACTCGCCACTAGCCTATGTAGGCAATGTAACAACCCCACTGCTTATTCTACATGGAGAGCAGGATCTACGCTGCCCGATTGAACAAGCTGAGCAATTATATATTGCCTTGAAGCGACGTCGACAGACGACACGTCTCATTCGGTTCCCAGGCGCTAATCATGAATTGTCCAGAGGAGGACACCCTCACCTGAGAGTTCGCCGGCTTGAGCATATTGCGGGTTGGTTTAATGAGCACCTCTAAATAGTAAGAGTGGAACCAAGCTGAGATTATCAGGTAAAAGGAGAACTCACCCTCAACAAAAAAACCACGTTGAGATCATCATACAGATGACTTCACGTGGTTTTTCGATGTTGTGGCAGTATTCGATCACTCCGGGAGTTCTAAAGAATTGTGGACACGCTAATACACCTTTTGGGCGCAAAAATCAGATCTATTCCGTGGTCATTGGTGATATAACGGTTCTAGGATTCGTTAGCATTCCCATTCGCCGTGATACGGTCGAATAAGCTCTCTCAGATTCGTTAGCACCGACCGTGTAAAGAGAAAGGCGCGTTGATGTGACTATTTTACCTACTCCATTTCAAACGACACCTTAAATTAACCCAATCTAAAGCCTACTCCAGTGTTCTTCCGATACATATTATCTGGCTGTACTGCTTCAGACGATTCTCTACTTACTCTACTCTTCTCCCCAAACTACCGTGACCTCGTTATCCCCCTCGTTAATGTTGGAGGATGATCCTGAGATCGATACAGCAAATTTCCCATCCGCACGTCCCACGATACTGAAGTCATCAGCACCTAAGTCTTGGACGTTCTGCGTAAGATTTTGGTTCTGATAGTAGTCCCGATATGATGCTCCAAGGACAGTTAGTGTCTCTTTTGTGCTATAGGTCAGACTGACCTTTTTCTTACCATCCATCACATTTTCCACAAGGGAGATGGTCTTCGCATCTTTAGGCAATGGGAAATCAGCCGGCAGGTATTTGGATTTCACACCTTGAGCCTGTGTATTTGCCCCTGTTGACGGAGCAGTTGTTCCGCTGTTTCCTGTTGTTGGCGCACCAGATGAACTAGTTGAACCAATGCTTACTTTGTTGTTCTGTGAATCATACTTAACTTCTGTGTTCAATGCCTCAGCTATAGAGCGTACCGGTAAGTATGTACTCCCTTGGTAAGTGATCGGAGCCAGCTTCTTCCCCTGTTCTCCTGTCGGTGTGAACTTCTGTCCATTCACCTCAATGGCTAACCCATGATTCAGGTATGCTTTGATCGTTTCTAGTTGAGTACCTGCATATACTCCCGCTGAACCAGTTAGCACCATACCAAGTACCCCTACTGTGATTGCCCATTTTTTACTTTTCATCCTGTGAAACCTCCTCAATGAGTATATTCATGTCATTACCCAATACATAGCGTTGATTGATGTTAATACGTTGTTAAACCAAAGAATGGAATCATAATACCATCTGATGACAGCTTTTGAACTCAATTATCACTAAAACAGGTCTCCGGGAGTACTAAAATAGTCTTTTCTAACAATATATACTCCCCTCGTTAGGCAAACATGTACCATGATAAAAGTCCCGAATTAGCAACTATATCCATGGTCATACTAATTACACTGTGTATTTTCCTTGCGCGGAGTAACACTGATGTCGTAACATGCTGACCCACGATCAGATGCATGAGCTCAAGTTGCAGAAATACTTATTTTATTAGATAATAGTCTGTCGAATGTGGTCGAACTGAACGGAACAAAAAGGGGGAACATGTAATGAAAAAATATAGCTTTGAT
The DNA here is from genome assembly GCF_001426865.1 of Paenibacillus sp. Root52. GTDB lineage: Bacteria > Bacillota > Bacilli > Paenibacillales > Paenibacillaceae > Paenibacillus. The sequence continues at coordinate 24,869 of NZ_LMFO01000006.1, forward strand.
GAGTCAATTCATCGTCTTGATACAGGATCGGAAAAGTGGGACGCACTAGAGGAAATTTTCGGTGTTACGGAGGCACTGCCGATGTGGGTAGCCGATATGGATTTTGCTGCCCCACCATCGGTAATTCAGGCGCTGCAATCCCGTATGGAACACGGCGTCTTCGGTTATACGGTACGTACGGATTCATATCATGAGGCCGTGATCGGATGGATGGAGAGCAGACACAACTGGAGCATCGAGAAGGAATGGATTGTGTTTACCCCCGGCATCGTGCCAGCCTTAAGCATTGCTGTACAACGATTCACCGCACCAGGTGATGCAGTCGTTATTCAAACGCCGGTATATGCGCCCTTCTATGAAGTCGTACGTGGACAAGGCCGAGAGCTCATGACTAATCCACTCAAAGGAACGAATGGTCACTATACCATGGATCTAGAACATCTCGAATCCTGCTTCCAGACAGGTCGGGTCAAAATGCTAATTCTATGCAGCCCCCATAATCCATTAGGAACGGTATGGAGTCGCCATGAGTTGGAAGAGCTTGCTGCACTATGTGTTAGATATGATGTATTGATCGTTTCCGATGAGATTCATGCCGACCTGGTACATCAGCCAGGTGCTCACACACCATTATCTATGATCTCGGACGCGATTGCCCAGCAAAGTATCATCTGCACGGCACCAAGCAAAACATTCAATATTCCGGGGCTCTGCACATCCAATATTATTATTCCAAATGCCAAGCTGAGAGAATCATTTATACAGGGAGTCAAAATTATGGGACTGTCCAGCATCAGCACGTTAGGCGCTACAGCTGCCGAAGCAGCATACAGAGGTGGTGCAGACTGGTTGGATGAATGTCTCGCATATGTCCGCGGGAATATGGAATATGTACAGCAATATGCGGCAGAGCATCTCCCTCAACTTGGGGTATATCTGCCAGAAGCAACGTATCTGTTATGGCTTGATTTCAGTAAGCTGAACATGACGCAAGAAGAGCTGAGCAGTGCCCTACTGAACGAAGCGAAGATTGCCCTTAACGATGGTATTATCTTCGGTGCGGAAGGCACTGGATTTATGCGAATGAACGTTGCATGTCCACGCACTACGGTTGAAGAAGCTATGCGCAGACTAACGGCTTGGGTCAATTCACTCAGCCAAGTATCGGTATAAGTTTGTAATTCGGACTTGTATTTATTGAAGTGAATCATCTTAGGATAACAGAATCGTAGCGGTAGAAATAATAAGTCGAGTTAGCAGTACTGCTTTTGTTAATCCTATGAATGCTACTACTATAAATGTTGAAGATCAAAATGAATCTTTATGATAGCCATCTTCTATCTGCTTGCAGAGAAGAAGATGGCTATTTAAATTTCATCTCAACTCCACCTGATGGTGCCGCTCAAGCTCTACTTGAGTTCTATTTGAGTTTAACTTGAGCTCTACTCTGCATGGGCTTTTCCCGTCACCGTTGGCGTTACTTATGCCTTTCTCTTCTCCTATTCCCTTACTTTTACTTTACTTCCTCTTCGCCAACTCTTGATTGACTTTAATATAGTGGTTGCTGACTTTCTGCTCCAACGTATACACATGCTGTTTCGTACTTGTCCACTTCTCTGTCGCCGAGACGAGTTGATTCAATGAACTTAGCACACGTGAAGGCTGGGTTTGCTTGAGACTCTGCTTGAATTGTTTCAGTGCATTTGAGTAACGTTCTTTTGTTAGCGAAACTTGTTTTTTGGCTGTTTGAATTTGCCTTTTTACCGAATCAGCACCTGATAACATACTACGCAAACGTTTGATTTCTGTATTTTTCCGTTTACGTGCTTCAGCAAGCTCGCTTTTCTTCATTCGGATCTCTTCCCTAGCCAGTTGCACAGCTGGCTTCAATGTATCTGCTTGGGCACGAACAACCGCTGTCCATTCCTTGTTCTTCGTCGCTCGGGCTGCATCCAGCTGTTTATTCACCGAGGTGTAAAGGGCAAATAACGGCTCGTATCGAGCTTGGGTACGTTCTAAAGACAGCGTTAATGACGATATCTTCTTCTCATCGGTCTGCCGGATGCTCGCCTGCAGTCGTTTGAGCTCTGCCATGTTGGACGTATGGAGTGCTTTCGTTTTTTGCTCCCACGTCTTCCCTTGTCCTTCCAAGCTCCCCACGTTCTCATAGGCTCGCTGCAAGGATGCTTTTGTCTGGCGATCTGCTTTGTTTAATACATCGTTCCAAGCCTTCTGTGCAGTGACCCCCAGTTCAATCCCTGCCGCCTCGGTTATTGTAAGCAGGCTAAGGTTTAGGATCAAGCTAAACACAATTACTAGTGGGACAAGTAAACGCAGGGAAGTTATACGCTTCGTCTGCGGACGACCAGCAGTGCTTATGTCTGCGATTGCTCCCTGTGGGAGCTTGACCATCGTTTCACCAGGCACCTTGCCCATCGCTCGATGACTTACGCCATAACTTGCTCCATGATTTACTCCGTGCCTAGCTTTGCTCTTTAGTATTTGCCTGGGTTCGTACCTGGCTTCGCCCTTTAACTCTTGCTTTAGATCTTGCTTCAGTTCTTCCTTTGATCCTTGTTTTGGTTCGTCTCTAACTTCCCTCTTCAACCTTGACCTCGGTTCGTACCTTTCTTCGTGCATTGCCTTCTCCCCCTTCGTTCTCTCCGACTTAAACCTATGCATCATCACATATGAACTCCTTTCTAGAGGTTGTTCAAAAAGTCTGCTTTTGATTACGAAGGATGCGCGAGCAGCATCTCAGCATCGAAGATGGAATTCAGCCGAAATGTCCGTTGCTCACGTAGTTTTGCCTACGCTCCGCTACTCCATTTCTATCTTCATCCCATCTTCTCGGTACTGAAAACCATCCTTTTTGAACACGCACTTCTGTGTGATCTCGGCTATATAAGTTGAATGAAAAAGGTTGACGTTCAACCGATATATGCCTGGTATGAAACGGCTGAAACGACAAAAAAGCACCCGCAAGATAGGCAATCTGCCTATTCCTGCGGGTGCTTCCCACATCAGCCGTTCTCTGGGTTCGGTGAATGATACCATTCATTCTCGAACCCAACCCTTTTTCTAATATATTCCATCATTTCTGTCTGGTCAAGTCAGATTGAACGCTAAGCACTAGCCTTGGGGAGAACCCTTCCCCTTCACATCCCCGTCACTGTCTACAGATCAACGAGTATGGCTTGCATCGCTTCAGTCAAATCTTCCTCTTTCAGCATCATATAGATGTTCTCGCCACTTACCGTGTTGAGCTTGATCTGATAAACGCTAACTGCTTCCTTGGCAAAAAAACCGGTTCGTTGACGTGTGAGGAGATCGCTAATGATTTCTTTATTTTTGGTAGCGACCTGTTTATGTCCGCCTAGATTCGCATCAATATACTCTGAGTCAGCATAGATGCTTCTTCCATTACCTCCACCATCGAACTCCTGCTTCACGAACTGTGCTGACACAATATCATCTACTGATACATTCAGCTGATCATACAACTCTTGCTGCTTCAACCACGTCAACACGCGATCATAACTAGATTTAATCTCAAAATTCCATGATGTTCGTGGAAAATTAGGATCAAGATCCGACTCCTGATTAATCTGGGCATTAGCCCAAGACTCCCACGGTGACGTCTGTTCTTCATACGTCTGATCCAAAATATCCTGCTTCAACAGGTCTAGAAAATCACGAATATGCTGTGGATTGCTAATGTATGTTTTACGCGCTCCACTTAAGTACGACCGTATGCCAATGCTCAATACATCCTCATCCAGTTTGTACGTCTTGTATTGAACCGCCTTGTAATCCTTCATCTCCCTCAGTACCGATAATTCCTGGGCGAATTCCGATTGAGGAATCTGATATCTTCGTTTCATAACTTTGCCATTAGCCAGCTCGTAGTTCACGAAAATAAACTCACTATCATCCCATTGCATATAATTCAAATTGCCTAATAGATCCAGATCAGAATCTACGATCTTATGATGGAGTGCAAGGATCGCATCAATAAATTCCGGATTATTCGAATAAAGTTTACTATCATCCGCCTTCACCATGATCCCGTTGTGATACACACGTTCATCTCCACCAAGCTTAACTTGCACAACATCTTCCTTCGCTGGCACCCTTGCGGCATAACCGTTCCAGTCCGCAACAGGGACATACAAAACTAATCCCACCACGATTCCGTACAGCGCCATCTGAGGTAGAAGCTTGCCATTCCAGATTAACCATGTCTTGCGAATCAACATTTCGGCACCAATATAACCAACGATCGCTCCCACGACATAACCGATGATGCCCCAATCTGGAGACTCTCGTGGAGCAATCCTGGTGAAGTAAGCTCCACCAATCAACACAATGGTAAACATGAATCCAAATCGGAATATCGGTTTGACCACTCTGAACGTAACCGCCTCGGTAGCTGACTCAACTTTTCTTCTCGCATAGATAACATATGATAACGCGATAAACACCACGGTAAGTACCGCATATATCACAAGCTCTGGCCACAGGATTGTGCCTGATCCTATAGATTCCATTCGAGTGATCAATGATATATCGGTACGAACAGCTCCCACTTGCTCAAAAGGAAATCCTAATAGATGCTGTTGCAAGTGAAGCTCGTATCCTCCCCAGAACACCAACGGTAACAAAATGAGTGCATATACCGTGAGCCCTTGTAGGATCGATTGACCTATACACATGCCGACAGCCACGGTCAACATGAACATAAACATCGAATAGATGCTCATGCTCAGTCCCCACATCCAGATCGCATCACCTGTGAAGATGTAGGCCGGTTCATCCAGTACACCCCATACCCAACCAGTAATTGCAGTTGTCAGCCAGATCGGAATGAGAATTAACATAAATCCGGTGAACAAATGAGCAGTTAATAGATGTTTACGCTTAAGCGGCAAACTATGATATACATCCGAGGATGCTCCAGATTGCATATAACGGAATAGAAAGAGCCCTATAGCAACTGGAAATGCGAGCGCAAGTAAGAGGTGCATCTGCCCATTCGTCTGGAACAAACTTGTAATCTCGTATGGTACTTCCCGATACTCCGTACCGATTGGCAGTGGGAGGGAAAATAACAATACAATCAGAAACAAAATGCCTAGCCACCCATGCTGCCTGAAATTTTGGAACAGGATGCCTCGGTTAAAGTATAATCGGCTGAATGTCATACCCTGCGTCCTCCATTTCATAGATAAATATCTCTTCCAGCGTCAGTGGTAGTACGTCCAGCAGATATGGATCTTGTGACTGGAACCGCTGTGTCACCGTCTCACGATTGCCTTTGACGATGAATAGCGATACACTGCCCCGCTTCTCTTCATGCAGAATGTCGATATGTTCCTCTACCGCTTGGGCATGATCAGGATGACGAAACGCAACTTGAATTTTGTGTGTATCTGCCTTCAGGTCATCTAGATCCTTCTCTACAATGATTCGGCCTTTATGCATAATAGCTACATGGTCACACAGATCCTCGATTTCCCTGAGATTATGGGAGGAGATGATGATCGTTACCTGACGATCTGCCGCCTCCTGAAACAGCAAGTTTTTGATCTGTTGTCTCATGACGGGATCGAGACCATCAATCGGCTCATCCATCAGCAATATTTCAGGCATACAGCTCAAGCCCAACCATACGGCTGCCTGACGACGCATGCCTTTGGACATGCGATGAAGCTTACGTTTCATATCGAGCTTAAATACGTTGCCTAGTTGCACGAACCGTTCCTCATTCCATCGCGGATACACAGAACGATAGAAATTCGCCATTTGATGAATGGAAGACTGCGGGAAAAAGTAAGGAGCATCTGCCATAAAAATGGTGCGACCCTTCAAGTCTAAATTCTCCACAATTTCAGTGCCATCAATGGAAACCGTGCCACTATCCTGACGATAAATGCCTGCCATAATTTTGAGCAACGACGTTTTGCCTGCTCCATTGGAGCCGAGCAACCCATAGATCGATCCTTTATGTACCTGCATCGTGACGCCATCTACTGCTTTTTCCTGTTGAAATGTTTTGACGACCTGCTTCAGCTCAATCATTCGGCTCCCCCTTTTCTATACGGGCCATCGCTTCCTGAAATAAAATCGTCATGTCGGCTTTGGTTAAGCCCGAATACGAAGCCTCTGCAATTAACTTCACCAGAGCTGCTCTAATCTCATCTCTCATGGCTGCATTCGGATGTTCCACGGAAGATGATACGAAGCTCCCTTTTCCCTGTAATGAGTAGATGTAACCTTCCCGTTCCAGTTCCCGGTATGCCTTCTGAATGGTGTTGGGATTCACCGTCAGTTGCGCGGACAGGGTGCGAACGGAAGGAAGCTGCTCATCTGGTTGGAGAACACCGTATACGATCATTTCTTTGATTTTGTCTACTAGTTGTTCATAGATCGCCTTACGGCTGCGTACATCCAATTCGAACATCCCGCACCTCCTTTCTAACAGAATAATAAGTCCAGCTGAAGAATTTCCCCTCTGAACAAAAAAACGAATGAGCATCACACTTGCCACTCCGATGGCAGTGGACTACAATGCCTTGAAGTTGATGACCGCTGACTGTATGTAATGTGATGTAACCATAATAAGGTGTATCAACTGTACTATCATTATTAATACAGTTAATACACCTTGTCAACACTTATTTTTGACATATAATCCTAGTCACGATACGATAATATGGATGTAGTGACATATTGATTTTATTTTCAAAGCATATTTCGTTATGACGCAAGTAGATACTCTAAGCTTGTCCTCCCCTTCACCCTTCCGTTAAGATAGACATATGACATATTCAGCACTTCACAAGGGAGAAGACTTGAATGAATGAGCATAATTCAGCATTAAACGATACAGAACATATGAATGTTCCCAATGCATCTCTAGTTTCGCGTGTATTAATTGTCACTGCCGTAGATGTAGAGAAAGAAGCTATTCTTCGCGGACTGGGAGACAAAGCCGCGGACATGTTTGACGTGATCGCTGCGGGTGTCGGCCCCGCCTCCGCAGCGGCAGGAACGGCTGCAGCGCTCGCCTTAGCGGCCGCGTCTGCAAGCCGTTTGAAGGCGCCGGCGGTTGCCACGGCGCCTGATCTTGCTACGCCGCCGCCACCTGCTGCGGCTGCCGTAGACCCTGCTCTGGCGCAAGGTGCCACCGCGCCAGAGCAACCCGATGCGGCACAGGCATCTGCCGCATCAACAGCGCCGGGGCTGCTTGCCGGAACCGGCCTGACCTCAGCGTACACGCTGGTGGTCAGTGCCGGCATCGGCGGCGGCTTCCCCGGCGTGGCGGACGTCGGCTCCCTCGTGGTAGCCGACGCCATGGTTGCTGCCGATCTGGGCTCGCAAGCGCCAGACGGCTTTCTCTCTGTGGACGAGCTCGGATTCGGCTCGTCCCGGGTTGCGGCGGACGCAGCGCTTGCCGTCCGCCTGCGTGATGCGCTGAAGCGAGCTGGGCACGCTGTCAGCGGAGGCACTGCGGTCACCGTGTCCACGGCGACCGGAACAGCCGAGACGGCCGCGGAGCTATTGCGCCGCGTGCCGGATGCCGCCGCCGAAGGCATGGAAGGCTTCGGCGTAGCAACGGCTGCTCAGCAGTTCGGTGTGCCTGCACTCGAACTGCGTAGCATATCTAACGCGGTCGGTCCACGCGACCGCGATGCTTGGCGCATCAAGGATGCATTAGATGCGCTCCAGGCGGCAAGTTCCATTTTACGGGAGGTACTTACATCATGAAAATTGCATTTTCACCGTGTCCCAATGACACGTTTATCTTTCACGCATGGGTGCATGGTCTAATTCCAGGAGCACCTGAGTTGGATGTTCGCTACGCGGATATCGATATTACGAATGGTCTCGCTGCGAGCCCGATTGGCCCGGAGATCCCGGATGTAATGAAAATTTCCTATGCGGCTTTGCCGTATGTGCTGGATAAATATGCGTTGCTGCCTGCTGGCGGTGCGCTCGGCAGAGGTTGTGGCCCACTTGTGTTAACGGCGAGTGGCACGACAGATCCCGCTTATCTCTCGGGACGACGAGTTGCTGTACCTAGCGAACGCTCAACCGCCTATATGTTATTCCGACTCTGGGCTGCACAGAACGTTCCCGGTGGTGTCGGTGAGATCGTTGTGATGCCATTTGATCAGATTATGCCTGCTGTCCGCGATGGCCTCATTGATGCAGGATTGGTCATTCATGAAGCACGCTTCACTTATCAAAACTATGACCTCAAATTAATGACCGATCTCGGCAATTGGTGGGAAGAGGATACAGGTCTGCCTATTCCACTCGGAGCGATCATCGCTCGCCGTGATCTGGACGCTCAAGCACTGGCTGGATGGGCTCGCGCCTCAGTGGAATACGCCTGGGCACACCCGGATGCATCCAAAGCCTACGTGATGGAACATGCTCAAGAAATGGATCCTGACGTAGCTGCACAGCATATTGATCTGTATGTAAATGAGTTCAGTGCCAACCTTGGCGATGATGGTTACGGTGCAATAACTGCACTGCTGGGAAGAGCGATGAAGGAAGGGCTTGTACCTGAATTCGACCTAAGTCTACTGCGAATCTAGAGAATGTCTCCAAGCTCGCTGAAGTTCATCATGAATTAAATTTATTTGACTGTGTACAGAATATCCTGTACCCACTCAGCAGAAAGGTTCCCAACTCTCACGTACAACGTGGAATTGGGAACCTTTCTTTTATGCATTATACGAATCCGTGTTCATACATACGTTCAGTTGCTTCAATCAGGATAAATTCAACTAAGACTCACTATCCTTTTGCAGTGTGCACCACGGTGCGGATCATCACCTGCAACCCGTCCAACATCATACTTATCGGCAAAGAAGGCACAGCAGGCTGCAGCACAGCCATCTCCGTTGAAGCAGGGAAATGGACGAATCCCGCACGGATCGGCAGCTCTTCCAGACGAATCCAATCCAGCACACGATACATCGTATTGTTACAAATGTAAGTCCCGGCTGTATTGGATACAGCTGCTGGGATACCTGCTGCGGTTAGCTCATTCACCATAGAACGGATCGGCAGGGTAGAAAATAACCCATCTGGACCGTCTGCACGAATTGGCTCGTCCACAGGGCGCTGTCCCTGATTATCAGCGTAAGAGCTTGGCGGAATATCCTTAACGTTTACAGCAATGCGTTCTGGTGTAATCGCTGTTCTGCCTTTTGCCAGTCCACAAGCGATGACCACATCCGGCTTATACGCCTGCATCTCCGTGATCAGAAGATCAGCACATTCGTCAAAGTGTACAGGCAGCAGCACCGTCTTCAGCTCCGCTCCCTCCACCTTTTCCTGTGTAAGAGCTTCCATTAGTTCAGACGTGGGATTCACTGCATCACCACCAAAAGGTTCAAATCCAGAAATTAAAATTTTCAGCATGATTCCTTCACTCCTACTCGTTGTACGCTATATCTGGTTCGAAACGTTTTCGGTTCGTTCAACATCAACGATTATTCAAACTTATAACGCAGTCCCCACTGCGCACGAATCGTATCCATCAGTTTCATAATTTCCAATGACTCGTCCAGCGGTATGGTTGGACTTTCTGTTTTGCCTTCCAAGATGCAACGTCCCGCTTCTTCTGCCTCGAACGCATAGCCAATGCTTGTACGCTCATCGGTGAACTTCTCAGGCTCATCTTGTCCATTTACATGCAGATACGCTTCCTTCCCTGCGAGGAAGAACGGTAACCGGATGTATCCTTCTGTACCATAAATGACTGCTTCATTGCTTAGGTTCAAACGAATAGCTCCATGCAGTGAGGCTGAACGTCCCTCGGAATAAGACAACAATACAGAAAATTGTTCATCAACGCCGGTCTCTCCAATGTTCGCGGTACTCCACACATGCTGTGGCTGCTCGCCAAAGATCATTGAAGCGAATGAAATAGGATACACTCCTGCATCAAGCAGTGCTCCACCGCCCAGTTCTGGATTCAGCAATCTGCCCTCTGGCTCCCAGCCAATACGGAATCCGAAGTCTGCTTTTACCAGACGTACATCACCAATTCGTCCCTCCGCAATCCACTGTTTGGCTTGCACAATCGGTGGTAGAAAACGTGTCCACATGCCTTCCATTAAGAAAAGCTTGTTCTCACGCGCTGTCTCAACAAGTTGCTCTAGCTGACGGCCATTCATTGTAAAAGGCTTCTCGCACAGCACGGCTTTCCCCGCTTCCAGACATGCAAGCACATTCTCCTTATGGAATGGATGCGGTGTAGCGACATAAATGATATCCAACTCCGGATCTTGCAGCATCTCTTGGTAGGTGCCATAGCTGCGTTCAAACCCATATTCCGCCGCAAACGAATCTGCGCTTTCCTGCGTCCGAGAACCCACTGCCGCCTTCACAGCATTGCCCGCATGATTCAGATCCTTCGCAAATTGCGATGCGATCCAGCCTGTGCCCATAATGCCCCACTTCACTTTGTCCGTTCCAGCAACTCCTGTCATTTGAAAGCCTCCCTAATGCTCTATTCGGTAAAAATTGACCTTTTTCATGCAATGGAAACGTTAACTCTCCTTTATTTTACCAAAAAGAATCCGCTACGTCAGAACATGGTTTCATTCTCACGTTAAGAAACTATACCCTAAACAAAAAACCTCTGCTAGGCACGGAAAAAGTTCGAATCAGACCATGAACTCCACTGCGTTAGCAAGGTTTTTGTTTTGTTTTATTTTTGGGCAGATATCATTTCCATTTCCCATCAAAACAACGATATGATGTAGTCCTCTATTCTGGATCATAAAGCGATCATAACGTACACACAACAATCTCAATATCCGTCTCAGCAAATGTATCCTGAATAATTGTCCGTACCTTCTCCCATTTCAATCGATCCAGTCCACATCCAATCTGTGGCATGGCTAGCTTGCGAATTCCTTGAGCGACACATACGCTATGCATGGATTCTACTGCACGGGTAAAGGACTGATATGTCGGCTTATTCGAGAACTTCGCCTTCGTGACCAAGTTCAAAGTTCGCCCTACTGGATAACATGTTCCGATCTCCAGAGGTTCTTGCTTCGCTTGCTCCTGTAGTCCCTCTAGTCCGAATCGTTGTCTAAACTGAACCGCAATCCCTGCCCCCATACGAGCATCGGCTGAAATACAATGTGCTAGCGAATAGTCTTCATCCATGGCGAATAAATCCTGCTGTATCTCCCTAAACTCCATACTGATTCTCTACCTCCCAATAATAGGTTATGCTCCAGCGAAACGCTGCTGAAATGCATTCAACGTCGACTGCTCTTTGGTTCGATCAAAGATAGCAAATACGATTCGTTCGAATGCCTCTCGATCATGTTCTTGTACCAATACATCATGGAAAAACTTCGCGACCTGCAAAGGATCATTCCGAAATACGCCACAGCCAAATGCCCCCAGTACAATGGTACGATGTCTATGTGCGATTGCTACGTCCAAAATGTACCGAATCCGTTGCTTCATGACCGACTCGATCACTTGATCATCAGCTTCTTCTCGCGCTCTCACAACACCCGCATTGACGGCTGGAGCGGTAATAAATGCTGCACAATACGGCTTAACTAACAATCGATCTTGATCATCACGAATTACTGGAACCGCAGGTGAATAGATCATATGATCCGAGTATAGACAGGTTCGCAGCTTCCGATTATGTTCATACATCTCTGTCATCTGCGCAATGCATGGGTACAGCCCTGTTGCACGTGCCAGACTTTCCTCCTGAGCTTGACTCCCTCCAAGGAATCCACCGCCGGGGTTTTTGGCTGAAGCAAAGTTCAGGCAGACAACATCCTTCCACTGCTCATCCGTCACAAGACGTGCAGCAGCCGCAAGTGTTGTTTCTCCCGTAACTTCGATGACAGTACTGGATGGGTTAGCTGATGGAGACACCCGTTCCCGCTGATCCTTGAGTGTTTGCAGCTCTGCTGGTCGGTATAACACTGAATGCTGGATGGCATATTGCATATCCTCATCGATCCTTACGTTCCGATCATATGAATTGACATAGCTTCCCTGCTCGAGAATAGCTAACGTTTCATGGGCAATACGCGATCTGCTTGCGCGTTGATTCTTCGGTTGGTTATGAGTCGTTCTTGTATGACTATGCTGGCTAGGATTCGTTTTGCTGTTGGTACTCAAGTTCTGTTTATGTTCACTCATGTGTATCACTTCCACTTTCTATGTTCTCTCTCAACTGGGTAAGAATCTCGCCTAACCAGTTCGTTCCTCTCCACGTTCTTCGATTCCGAATTCGTGGGTCTTCTTCCGCTAAGCCTACTCCCCAGATTCGGTCATCTGGACTTGCTTCTACAAGGGTTGTGCCACGAGTAGCCAGCAATGCTTCCAGTAGAACGTCATTCTGCGTGAATTTCGCTTCATTCCCCTCATAAACGATGCGCTTGCACTCCGCTTCCCAGACCGTCTGGTTGAAGTTAGCAACCTGTCTGCCTAGTTTTTTTTGCACAGATGCGGAGCTTGATTTCAGTATTTTATCTGCAATAGCCTGATCTCCGAACAATAGTGCTTTCTGGTGCATCATGTATTGCTCCGCGCTAGTATAAGGTACACCGTTCACTACAAAATCTGCGGGATGCCACTGGGAGAACGGCGATGCTGTGCGCCAGAAGAAAGTAAACTTCTCCATTGTAATCTCCTCCTTTCTCTAGATATAATACTCCACTTAAATCCGTCTACTTACGTTGCAGGCCGATCAGGATTCAACCGATATAAGCGGGATGGACGATGTCCTGCACTGCCTGTATATTCCCCCGTCTCTACGACCCAGTCCGCAATTTTACGCCGAAAAGCAGCCGCCAGCAGCTTTTTGCCACCGATAATTTCGTATACTTTCTGTAATGCCGTTAGTGTAAACGTGTCGGGCATGAGATTAAATGCAATGTCTGTATACTCCACCTTCGAGCGCAGACGCTCCAGGGCATACAAAATAATCTTGGCATGATCAAAGGCAATTCCCTGCGCTTCCACCACCCGTATGCTATTGCTCCGTACTCGCCCTTCTATCGATTCCTTGGTTTCGATCACAGCCGATAACTCCTCAGTTCCATTCATCAAAATCAACTGAATCCGTCGCTCGGTTATTCGCCCATGCTCGTGGATATGGCGCTTCTCCTCCACCAGTCGCTGCTCCATTCGGAACCAGTCCGCTTCGCTTGCATCATCACCAGCTTCCAGCTCTAGCTCACTGCTATCCACTAATGCCATATAGGAACAACTGATGACACGTGTACGAGGATCACGGCGGACATCTCCCCAGGTGTATAGTTGTTCCAAATAGATGTTGTCTAATCCAGTCTCTGTGTATAGCTCCCTGCGCGCAGCTTCTTCCAGAGACTCATCCATGGATACGAATCCTCCCGGGAGTGCCCACTGCCCCAGATAGGGATGCCCTCCTCGTCGAATCATTAAGAGCTGAAGTGCAGGCTCTGCAAGTTTACGATAATTGGACTGTGTCTCATTGCGAATCGTAAATACAAGCATATCGACGGTGACCGAAGGACGCTCGTAATCCTCCACGTTATAGGTTGCTAGAAACTGTTGCTCACTCATTTGCTCATGCTTTTGCTCTTCACTTCTTGAACCGTCCACCAGAAGAACCCCCATGTACTTTATATTGAAAAAAATACTCCGGTTTGTTATTAACATTTTGTTATTAACATTAAGATAATATCAATTTAACATATCGATCTCGCTCGAGTCAATATTTCCCATGCCTAAGCGTTGAACCGAAATAAGTAGTAAAATCCCTTGACCTTATGTCAAATCAAACTTATCATTTAGTTAGTCGACTAACTAAAAGGATGGAAACGTATGAATCCAGCACGTAATGAACGGCTAATGGGACAGCTATCCGAACTCGTCAAGCTTCAGCGTTACAAAATTCATGAGAGGCTTGTTAACCACCCCGAGCTGTATCCCGGTCAGCCTCCCCTTCTATTCCAGTTGGAACGTGAAGACGGCCAGACTCAGAAACATCTAGCTGAACAGCTTCGGCGCACACCGGCTACCGTAACCGTGATGCTGAAGAGGATGGAAACATCGGGCTATGTAAGACGGGAACCCGATCCGAAGGATCAGCGAAGTCTACGGGTGTACCTCACGGATCTTGGGCGCACTGCACTGCATGACCTAAGAGAGGTATTCCAAGAGCTGGAGGAACAGGCTCAGAAAGGCTTCACCCCCGAAGAATCACAGATGATGTCTACGCTCGCGCAGCGTATGGTGCAGAATTTACGTGATATTTAATGTAGTTACTAGTTCTACAAATCATGCAGCATGAAATGCAATATGAGATGAGGTGATTTTCCGATTGTGGTCGTTAAAACGATTTTTAACCCCTTATAAGTCAGCCGCTATCCTCGCCCCGCTGCTCATGGTTCTTGAGGTTACCATGGATCTGCTTCAGCCGAAACTAATGTCAAGCATTGTTGATGATGGGGTGCTTGCAGGAGACCTGTCCCACATTATACGGACAGGATTATTTATGCTTTTATTTGCGCTGATCGGCTGGGTTGGAGGAGCGGGTTGTACGTTATTTTCCAGTAAGGCTGCGGTCGGATATGGTACAGATCTACGTCAGGAGTTGTTTGATCATATTCAGACCTTCTCCTTCCGCAATCTGGATACGTTCCGTGAAGGCTCTCTAATCACTCGGCTCACGAGTGATATTACACAGATGCAGACCTTTGTGCAGATGCTTCTGCGCATGTTTATCCGCTCACCGATGCTGATCATCGGAAGTGTCATTATGGCTTTTACGATTAGTGTCAAGCTGGCGCTCATTCTGATCTTGACGATGCCGGTTCTGTTTATTCTGCTCTATGTGCTCATCCGAGCCTCGTATCCCCTGTTCGCAAGTGTTCAGGATAAACTGGATAAGGTTAATGCTGTTCTGCAGGAAAACCTTGCTGGCATTCGTGTCGTCAAGGCATTTGCCCGTGCGAACCTGGAGCGTTCACGCTTTAAGCAATCCAATCAAGATTATACCGAAACTGCGGTGAAGGCATGGCGCATTGTAACATTGAATGCTCCTGTTCTGAGCCTCATGCTGAATGCAACAATCGTAGCGGTATTATGGTTTGGCGGTTATCAGGTGGTCGGAGGTAGCATCGCTGCCGGGGATCTGATTGCTTTTATTAACTATGTAACGGTTGTACTCTCATCACTTACCTCTATCGGAATGATGATGATGAGCTTCTCTCGTGCTAAGGTATCTGCTGCTCGGATCAACGAGGTTCTCCACACGCAGCCGGATATTCAATCTGGAAGTGCCATTGTTCGTGAAGGCACAACATTAAGAGATATAAATCGCAGTAGTTCTGGACAGGTGGAATTCAGAGACGTTTCTTTCGGGTATGACGGAGAGCCTGCGTTGACTGGAATCACCTTTACAGCTAAACCAGGGGAAAAAGTAGCTTTACTCGGCTCTACCGGCTCAGGCAAAACCTCACTGGTACAGTTAATTCCCCGATTGTATGATGCCTCACAAGGCGAAGTCCTCGTCAATGGAATGAACGTAAAGCAATGGGATCTGCATGATCTTCGCAGCCGCGTCTCCATTGTCTTACAGGAATCCATCCTGTTTAGTGGCAGCATTCGTGACAATATCGGTTATGGCAAACCCAATGCAACTGAGGAAGAGATTCGTCAAGCTGCGCAAGCAGCGGCTGCACATGAATTCATTATGAACCTGAAGGACGGTTATGACACCGAGCTAGGACAACGGGGCGTCAACCTCTCAGGCGGTCAGAAACAGCGGATTTCTATTGCACGTGCGCTTCTTATGCAACCGGAGGTTCTCATCTTAGATGACAGTACAAGCGCTGTAGATCTGCGAACCGAAGCGAGCATACAGAAGTCATTGCATACGTTGATGAAAGACAGCACCACGATATTGATTGCCCAGCGAATCTCTTCCGTACAGGATGCTGATTGTATCTATGTGCTTGAAGAAGGACGCATTGTAGCTAGCGGCACACATGATCAACTCATGGCACATTCGCCGCTCTACCAGTCGATCTATGATTCACAACAGCGGAAGGAGGATGTTCACTATGGCTAAACCTATATCTTCCTCCAGTCCATCAACTGCCTTGCCTCCAATCAGTGGCAGAATGGGGCCACCAGGCAGAGGGCCAGTACCTAAGGTTCGCGCGAACAATGCAAAACACGCTATTCTCCGAGTTTGGTCCTATATGGGGCAACATCGAGCAGGCGTCATTGCCGCACTGATCTTGACTGCCATTGGTACGTTGTTAAATCTTGCTGGCCCTTATCTGCTCGGCCGAGCAGTGAACGAACATATTGTCCCCAGAATAACGGAGGGGCTTCTAAAGGAATGCCTTTTGTTACTGGCCGTGTATGTTCTAGGCTCTCTCATGATGTGGGCTCAATCCTTCGTCATGATCGGTGTGTCTCAGCTTACGGTGAAGGATCTACGCCAAGATCTCTTCTCCCGGTTGCAGCAGCTTCCGATCAGCTTTTTCGATAAAAATCAGAGCGGCGATCTGATGAGTCGTGCTACCAATGACATTGATAATGTATCCACCACACTGAACCAGAGTGTGACCCAATTGATGTCGAGTGCCATTCTGCTCGTTGGCTCCTTATCCATCATGCTCGCTTTGGATGTGCGGCTCACCCTTCTCAGCTTAATTACTGTACCGTTAATTACGATTGCCACGCGGCTGATCGCTTCCAAAACGCGTAAGCATTTCACAGCACAGCAGAAGTTGCTTGGTGAACTGAATGGTTATGCGCAAGAGACGATTGCCGGGCAAAAGGTCGTCACTGCCTATAATCGTCAGAATGAGGCTCATAAGCATTTTGTCGGACTCAACGAGAAGCTACGTGTATCCAGTACGCAGGCTCAGAGCGTTTCCGGATTAGTTGGCCCTACCATGAACGTGATGAACAATATCGGCTTCGCTATTCTGGCTGCTGTTGGAGGCTGGATGGCGTATCATAATCTGACGTCCATCGGTCTGATTGTAAGTTTCCTTGCTTATTCCCGTCAGATTGAACGCCCGATTAATGATCTCGCGAACCAGTACAATTTGATTCAAGCCGCGATTGCTGGTGCCGAGCGTGTGTTTCATATTATTGATACACCAAGCGAGTACGTGGAGGAACAGAAAAAGCAACTGGATCAGATTCGGGGCAAGGTTGTATTCGAACATGTATCCTTCGGATATACACCCGAAAGACCTATTCTCAAAGATGTAAGCTTTACCGCTCAGCCAGGCGAGATGATTGCACTGGTTGGCCCAACGGGTGCAGGTAAAACAACGATTATTAATCTACTGCCCCGCTTCTACGACATTACGGGTGGGCGAATTACGATCGATGATTGTGATATTGCCGAATTGGAGAAAGATCCTCTGCGGCGTGAGCTTGGCATTGTGCTGCAAGATGCTTACCTATTCTCAGGCACCATCCGGGACAATATCGCTTATGGTAAACCGGATGCAACAATAGAGCAGATTCGGCAGGCGGCCGAGCTTGCCAATGCACACTCATTCATTCGTAAGTTGCCGCAAGGGTACGATACCTCAATCATTGCTGGTGGCAGCAACTTAAGCCAAGGTCAACGTCAATTGTTAACCATCGCTAGAGCGATCTTGGCAGATCCAGCTATTCTCATTCTTGATGAAGCAACGAGTAGTATAGACACACGGACGGAAATGCATATTCAACAAGCGATGCGGACGCTGATGAAAGGTCGAACGAGTTTCGTCATCGCCCACAGGCTCAGTACGATTCGTGAAGCAGACCAGATTCTTGTCATTGACGCAGGCGAAATCACGGAGCGAGGTAACCATGAGACGCTGATGAAGAAACAAGGCTTCTACTACCAGTTACATCAGGGACATCTCAGTTAGTCGTGATGCCCTCTTATTCACCTCTTCTTCACTACACTAGCAAACACGCCGTGCACCCTTCCTCGAAGGATGCACGGCGTGTTTTTAGCTTCAAGCAACGAGCGGAAAGTATAACGTAAACGTCGAACCGCTTCCCTCTATGCTTTTAACGATAATTTTCCCTTGATGATCCTGAACAATTTTCTGACATAAAGCTAAACCCAGTCCCGTTCCTTCTTCCTTCGTTGTATAAAATGGGTTGAATATTTTGGAGATTGTCTGTGCTGGAATACCGCTCCCTGTATCCGTAATCGAGATGAGCGCTCTATCTCCATCATGTAGAAGATCGATATGTACCTCTCCCGGATCAGTCATAGCTTCAAAAGCATTACGTATCAGGTTAATCAATACCTGTACGATTTTGTCCCGATCCATGTTCACAACCACAGGTTGCTCCGTCATCTCAAGCGTGATTCGATGTCCACGCGATACAGCATCTGATTCAGTTAGTGACATCACCCGCTCCAAACAATGAGCTAGCTGTTCTGGTTTCATATGATTCGCCTGAGGTTTAGAAAATTGCAGAAATTCAGCGGTGAGATCCGTCACCCGGGTCACCTCTCCCATGATTACCTCATACCATGGAGCAATATTGAAGGCTTGTCCTTTAGATAGCTGCAAGAAACCACGAATAGCTGTCAGTGGGTTACGAATTTCATGTGCCATACCCGCAGCCAGTTCACCGACAGACCTCAGCCTTTCAGAACGAAACGTCTCTTCTTCGTTTTTGAGCCACTTACTACGTTGTTGCCGGAGCAGACGATCTTCAGCGATCGTCATTAATTGCTGATGTGACGCAGCTTCTGCGGGATATGTTGATGTGCTGTATACGACTTGTAATCCTTGTAACTTCTCGGATAATAACGACAGCATACGTTCATCTACATCCTTTATTTCCGGATGTATGATCGCAAATCGATCACCTGCATAACGTGATATGCCGTGAGCATCTGCAAAGCGTTCCCGTATGCGATTTCCTGTATCTTTGATCACTGTACACCAATTCGCTTCGACTTCTTGGCTAAAGCCATTGAAATTTTGAATGCTCAGCAGTATCAACGTAAAGGAACGACGTTCCTCCACGACTTGTTTAATTACTCCCAAATAGCCTTCGTAATTCAGTAGCCCCGTTAACGGATCATGAAGGGTCAAGAATTGATTTTTCTCCCGAAGTCGACGCTTCTCAGCTTCACTGTTAATTAGCGTATGGTACAAAAAGATGATGACAACCGCTGTAATCATATCAAACAAAGATACCAACAATGTATAAGCATCAATCGGCACATACGAGAGCCGAATAGCGGTATATTGTAACATGAGAATAATTGAAATAGGCAGTGTCTGTGTTACACGCTGTTTATTCTGAATCAGGGACATAATGAGCATATAATACAGCATATTGCACCAATTCAGCTCTGTTAAATAATGAAATACCCCGAGGAAGATCCAATGTACCTTCCGCAGAACAGGATAACGCCCCTCGGCTAGGATACTCGCTACAAACAACACACCTGCACCTATGGCTAGCATTAAATAAGAGGTACGTTCCAGCATGTGAGAAGAGACGATTACCAATAGACTTCCCAATGGAAAAATGATTATTTTCATCGTGTAACTTAGCAAACAGCCTCGCCCCCTTTGGCCTATTACACCTATCCTTATCCATATCGATTGAACTAGACATTTACATGAGAACGGGTGTTAAACAACCCGATTTGCATATATTATATCGATTGTGACGAGCTGATGTTGTCGATTAATGGAGGGTCTTCTAAATTCAACATGATTCTGTTTCATTTTCCCAACTTGATATGGGGTAATATGATACAATACATTAATGGGTTAATTTGGATGATAAATTGTATTGGAGGTGCTTCATGGAACAACAACACAAACCAATAGGTATAGGTACGCTGGCTCTGCTTGTGCTAACTATGGGGTTCGCCTTTAACTTCCCATGGGGGAAGGAACAGTTCCAAGTTAGCTATTATCTATTCCAATCTTTGAACTGGCCGATCTATAGCAATGGTAATCAGGGAGTTCATCTTACATTTGTTGCAGCGATCGTCTTCTGGGTTGCGACTGTCGTTATCGCACGAAAGTTTCATATGAACTATGGTGCAAAATTAGCCTACAGGATCGGTTCATTTATGCTCATATTCAGCGTGTTGATCTTCCCCCTATACGGAGTAATATGGTTCATATTCGGTAGATGAGCTAATGAAGAAGCCAGCCCCTATTATTCCTAGGAGCTGGCTTCTAAGGTGATTATGATTTATTTTTTAGCCATATACTTACGAATATCAAATGCAACGGCTGCCACGATGATCAGACCTTTGATAATTAACTGCCAGTACGGACTCACCCCAATAAAGGTCAGGCCATAGTTAATGACCCCGAAGATCAATACACCCGCCATGACCCCAGGTACCGTACCGATTCCTCCGGCTGTAGATACCCCCCCAACAACACATGCAGCAATCGCATCAAGCTCATACATATTACCGTAATTGTTCGTTGCTCCGCCTGTACGTGCTGCTTCCAGCACACCGCCTAGACCATACAGTGCACCCGCAATAGCATATAATACGACTAGGTTACGTGCGACATGAATACCAGATACATGCGCTGCCTGAATGTTGCCGCCAATCGCATACATATTTTTCCCAAGACGTGTCTTGTTGAAGACGACCCAGCAGATGAGTGCTACAAAAATAGCAATTAATACGATGTAAGGAATCGAGTATCCACCGCCAAGATCAATGTATCCCGAACCGATGACGGTAAAATCGTCTCTCAGACCACCGATCGGTTGAGATTGGTTAGGCTCGGTGTCGAAATAGATCGAGTTCAATCCATATACGGCAACCATCGTACCTAGGGTCGCAATAAATGGAGGAACATGCAATTTGGCAACAATGATTCCATTGACCAAACCGACAGCTAAACCAGCTACTATGCCTACAAAAATCGGTATCCATACCCACAGTTGCACAAGATCGGGAAAGAAGCGATTGGCATATTCGTCTATCTGCAACATCGAGGCCGAGACAACAGCCGTTAGACCTACGACGCGACCAGCAGACAGATCGACACCGCCCGTGATTAGTATAAAAGCAGCTCCAAGTGCGATGATCGCTCGGGTGGAGGATTGCTGTAATATATCCCGCAAAGTAGAGAATGCAAGGAAATTCGGATCAGCTATTGCGATGCCAATGACCAGTAGAATGAGTACGATGAAGATCGCGCGCTGCGCTACATATTGCTTCACCTGATTGACGACCTGCGTGTTCATGTGTTCCCCTCCTGACTAGGCCATCCGCTGCTGCGCGGCCAGTCGCATAATATCCTGCTCCGTTGCTTCGGCTCCGTCTACGATCCCCGTTAGCCGTCCCTCACTCATGACCATGATGCGATCCGACATCCCCAGTAATTCAGGCATTTCTGAGCTGATCATAATGATGCTTTTGCCCTGACGAGCCAGCTCCGTAATAATCGTGTATATCTCGAATTTGGCACCTACGTCGATGCCACGAGTAGGTTCATCTAAGAGCAAAATCTCAGGATCGGTCAGAAGCCAGCGGGCAAGCAGTACCTTTTGTTGATTACCACCCGAAAGGTTTCGAATCAGCGTGTTAACTGAAGGCGTTTTGGTTCTGAACTTCTCTGTCTGCTCACGAGCTACCTCTCGTCCTTTGGCCTCATCGAGCAATCCAATCCGGTTACGGTACCGGCTAAGGCTAGCAATAATCGTATTTTCATACACGGATAACACAGGGAATATTCCAGTCACCCTTCGTTCCTCGGTCAGCAGTGCAATATTGTGACGTTTAGCTGCTGCAGGTGAGTTGATTTTCACTTTACGTCCATGAATGGAGATTGTACCTGAGCGAAGTGTACGGAGTCCAAATAAGGACTCAATCAGCTCCGTTCGTTGTGCGCCCACAAGTCCACCAACACCGAGCACTTCCCCCTTTCTCAGCTCAAACGATACATCTTGGAAAGAGTTCGGCTGGCTGGACGTTAGTGCTTCTGCCTTCAGAATAACGTCTCCAGGTACATTCGTTCGTTCAGGGAATCGTTCACTCAGATCTCGCCCCACCATACGGGTGATGATCAGGTCTGTCGTAAGATCCTCTGCATTCCATGTTCCAACGACGAACCCATCACGCATAATGGTGACTTCATCGGATATGGTCAGAATCTCCTCCATTTTGTGGGAAATGTAGATAATCGACACACCGCGGCTGCGCAGTTCATTGATGATTGCGAAGAGCTGCTCTACTTCCTTGCCCGTCAAGGAGGATGTCGGTTCATCCATGACAATTACTTTTGAATGAAAAGAAACCGCCTTGGCAATTTCCATGGATTGAATTTTCGATACGGATAGCGTTCCTGCATTGACCTTCGGATCAATGTCTAGATTCAGATCCTCGAATAATGTCAATGTATCGCTATACATCCGTTTCTCGTTAACGAATAATCCACTCATAGGAAATCGTCCTAGCCAGATATTCTCCATGACCGGCCGATGGGGTACTGGATTCAATTCCTGATGAATCATCGAGATACCATGCTGCAGTGCAGCCTTGGAGCTTGGAATCTCCACTTCCTTCCCCTCTATTCGGATACGCCCTTCATCTGGACGGTACATGCCAAATAAACATTTCATTAAAGTGGACTTACCAGCCCCATTTTCCCCCATAAGAGCATGAACTGTTCCCGGCTTCACATTCAAAGTAACCTGACTTAGTGCCTGCACACCCGGGAATGCCTTGGATATTCCCTCCATCTCCAATAGGTAAGGTGATTCCATCCTTCATCTCCCCTTCCTTATGCCGTCAAAAAGGGACGCCCTCACCACTCGACGGACGTCCCTTTGTCTGCTGTTGTTTATTGGGCGTCGGCAATGTTGTCTTTCGTAATTTTTTTGTAAGCAATCCAGACGTACTTCCCATCCGTGATATCATAGCCGGTGTTTTCTTTCGTAGGTGTTTCTCCCTTCGCCAAAACCGAGGCCAGCGCAACCGTCGCAGCACCCTGATTTTTGGCATCATTCAGCACTGTACCCAGCATCGTGCCATCTTGAAGAGCCTGAATCGCTGGTGCTGTAGCATCCACACCGACCACCGGCATCGTTTTGCCGTCCTTGAAATATCCAGCCGCCTTCAGCGCTTCAATTGCCCCAAGCGCCATATCATCGTTATTGGCTAATACTGCTTCGATTTTGTCTCCATGGGAGGCAAGGAATGCCTGCATTTTCTCCTGTCCTTTGACCCGATCCCACATCGCCGTATCCTCTGCTAAGGCTTCTACTTCAATTCCAGCATCTTGAATCGCCTGCACGGAATATTTGGTTCGAAGCTCCGCATCTTGGTGACCAGGCTCTCCTTTCAGCATGACGTATTGCAGTTTGCCATCTCCGTTTTTGTCTGCCTCCGGGTGAGCCTTCCAGTAGTCCACAATGAGTTGACCCGAGATTGTACCAGACTCCTCAGCCTTTGCGCCTACGTAGTACACTTTATCCCACTTGTTCATATCCTCCGCAACGGGTTCCCGGTTCAGGAACACCACTGGAATGCTGGCAGCTTTGGCTTTGTCGATAATAACGCCCGCAGCAGTTCGATCCACCGGGTTAACCGCCATGGCATTATACTTTTTGGATACAAACAGGTCGACTTTCTCGTTCTGGGTTGGCTGTGCATTCTGACTATCGACAATATCCAGTGTCGCCTTCCCCTCAGCAGCAGATGTCATTGAATTCCGCACTCCGGTCATGAAGGTATCATCGAATTTGTAGATCGCCACCCCGATCTTAGGGGTATCCGTAGTGGATGCCGCTTGACCACCCGTGTCCGTTCCTGTACTTCCACCCGCACTGTCTCCACCACTGCTACAGCCCGCCGCAGCAACCATACATGCCGTTAACAGCAATGTCATCCAAGTCTTTTTCATATCCTAATGACCTCCCCCAAGTTCATTCGGCTTCACCGATGTCTTTATTATGAAAGGGTTTACAACAAATTCGAATACAATATCTTCATCTGTTTTATCGAAATCTTCCTCAGTTCCAAAAACTATTGATTTACACAGTCCACTCCGATGACAGAATAACCTTCCAATCGCTGTTATCCCCAGATTTTCTGAAATCCCTTTTTCAAAGGGAACAATCCGGTGATAAAGGCGACCGCTCCGCTTCTCCTGGTTATTTCTGACCTCTCCGTTCTCGTGTAAATTTTAAGTTGTATTTATAGAAAGAAAACTCTCTTGTGTCATTACAAATAACCACCTCATTGTACAAAAGGAAACAGCAGCTTCTGATTATCCATCCAGAACATATTATCTGTGCTCACCAGCTTGGTTTCCAATGTTACCCTGGG
Source organism: Paenibacillus sp. Root52 (assembly GCF_001426865.1). Taxonomy (GTDB): domain Bacteria; phylum Bacillota; class Bacilli; order Paenibacillales; family Paenibacillaceae; genus Paenibacillus. The sequence continues at coordinate 49,236 of NZ_LMFO01000006.1, forward strand.
CTCTACATGGCTACTGTTCAGGCGTGCGACTGCCTGATTCACACCTAGATATCCTGCGCTGAATCCATTCTGCACGATCAATTGCTGGATAACACCTTCCTGCAGTTGTTCCAGTTGTTGCTGCTCACTGCCGAATCCGACAAGCTTGATGCTCCCACTGCGCTTACGACGATTCAGTTCGTCCGCTGCCCCAAGAGAGGCCGATTCCTGAAGCGTAATTATGCCGTCCACCCGGCTCTGATCCATTAACTGCTTCGTCGCTTGCCAGCAGACCTCCCGATTACTGCACACCGAATAAGGGACCATTTTCAGGTCAGGATATTCGGCCAGCGCTTCCTCCACACCCTGCTCGCGGTGAACCAAACCTGGATTCATAAGGTCAGGCCCCAGTAAAGCAACCCTCCCCTTGGTTCCAAGCAGATCTGCCATAGCATGCCCCGCCTTTCGCCCAGCCTCCAGGTTATCCATGGAGATGACACTGGTGATGCCTTTCACAGGAAACTCATCATTCAGCACAATGACAGGTGCAATGTTCCCTGTTGGGCTTTTCGTTTGAGCTAGGTGTAGGATGTTACTCAGCGTCTCCTCACTAAGTGGATCAACCAATAGAGCAGTCGCTCCCTGTTGCAGTGCCTGAGCAGCCGCATCCACCTGAGCCTGTTCACGTTCACGCTGTGGAAGATTAATCCATTGTGAATCTATTTCATTTTTTCTTAAAAGGAGTCCAGCTCCAGATCCATCTCGTGTGCGAGAAACAGATCCGGTACCGAAAGCTTCCACTGTAACCAAATCAGCTCCTTGTTCTTTGGCGGCGGCTTCTGCACCTAGCTGAATAGCTTCAGCCAGTTCACCCGTTCCTGCTGGCGTTATTAATGCGATACGATGCGAAGTGCCAGTCGAAGGCTCTCCTGCAATGTTACAAGCCATACATAAAAGTAGGAAACAGCATGTGATTGCGAGCCCTACACTGCGGAATATTGGGATAGAGACAGCCCGTTTGGACTTGATTGAGTTATTCATTCTAATGCTCCCCCTCCCTTAGTTCACGCTTGTACTGAACCGGAATGCGTATCCATACCGTCGTACCTTCTTCCAGTTCACTCGCAAACTCCAGACCGTAAGCATCCCCATAATAGAGCTGAATTCGGTCATGTACATTGCGAACAGCCACACCTGAACCTGCTCCGCTTTTTATAATTGCATTGCCGTTTAACAAACCTGCTACCTGCTCTTCCGTCATACCTACTCCGTTGTCCGTAATGCGCAACACCAGATTGGCTTCCTCTTCATACACCCGGATCTCAATCTGCCCCTCATCCATGTCATACTCAATGCCGTGCACGATTGCATTCTCAATTAAAGGCTGTAATACCAGCTTCAGCGTCAGGCAGTCCAATGTTTCCTCATCCGCTTCCATGTTGAATCTGAATTTGTGCTTGAAGCGCATCTGCTGGATCGTCAAATAATGATGTGCATGCTCCAGTTCTTCACGAACCGTGATAATCGTTTTGCCCTGACTGAGACTAATGCGAAACAAACGCGAGAGTGAGGTGATCATCGTCACGACTTCTTCATTACGGCTCATGCCCACCATACGTACAACTGAATTCAATGTGTTGTATAGGAAATGAGGGTTAATCTGCGCTTGCAATGCCTCCAGCTCATACCGTCGCTTCTGCTCCTGCTCATGAATAATTTCACTCATCAATGCCCGGATTTTGTTGACCATGAGATTGAATCGCCGTGATAAGCGCTCGACCTCAAGTGGTCCTTCGATGGGAAGCTCCACGCTGAAGTCACCCCGCTCGACCGCCTTCATTTTACGTTCCATTCGGCGAATGGGACGTGTCAGGCTGGAGGATAGGATTAGCGATACGATAATTGCCAGCACGAGTACAACAATAAGCACCCTTATCAGATAGCCGTTCACTTCTTGACGGGTGGTTAACATCTCATCCAGATAAGCGACACCAACGATTTTCCAACCAATATTGGCAACAGACTTCACCGTATTCAGCCGTTTCTGTCCTTCTGACTCATCCTCATAACTACCTGTAGCGACCAATGCCTGTTCAATATTTTCACGCTTGAGTCCCATGTACATGAGTTGTTGCTGCGGATGATACACGATATTGCCAGCACTCTCGTCAATGATGTAGACATATCCACGTTGACCGAGACTTACCCGGCGGCTTAGCTCATCCATCTGTTTAAAATTAATGTCCACGAGCAAAATCACTTGCCGATCTTGACCATCCTGCCTTACGGTAATGCCTTTGCTCATAGAAACAACCCATTTGTAGGGACCGTCATACATATTCTGAATATGAGGCAATGAGAAACTAAGGTGATCTGGCACCCGCAATGCGGATTGAAACCACCCCTGCTGTGTGACATGCGCACTTGGCTTTAGCCGGGCAGAAGGCCTATTTTTGAGTAAATGTCCTTGCGCATCAAGCAATGTAATTGAGATAATATCTTCCCTACTGCTCAGCAGTGTATCAAGCTGCTTATCCACTTGGTCACCTTCCCACGTTCCGTCCCGCAGCATATGCTCCTCAATCGCCCGATACAGATGGGACATACTACGCACATAATCCTCCAGACTGTAGCTGACCTGATCAACAATTTGCCTGGTTGTCAGCTCTGCACTCCGCTCTGCAGCTTGAGAGAATTTATCATGCAGGAGCATTGCCATAATCGTGAGCACAAGAACGATAAAGACAGAAAATGACCATGTGATGATAAACCGGATACTGCTGACTTTAGATGAACGAAGCCGATTCTTACACCAGCCCGCCAGCCCACTAATCCATCCGGTGAAGACGCTCATTGCGGCGATCCCTCCCGAATCTGAAGTACCGTCTGTTTGCGATATTCTTTGGGCGAGATCCCTGTATGCTTTTTAAAACAAAAGCTAAAATAATTAGGCTCAGCAAATCCAACCCTCTCCGCAATCTGGAACGCCTTCAATTCGGAGCTACGCAACAGTTCCTTTGCTACTTCCATACGGATCTGCATCACATATTGAAGAAATGTAAGCTGTACTTCCTTTTTGAAAATACTGCAAAAATAACCTGAGCTAATGTGCAGATGCCCACACACTTTTTGGATCGACAGTTCCGGATCAGCGTAATGCTCTTTTGTATAGGCTAAAGCCTGTTCGACGATATCTTTGTACACATGTTGCCGTCCACTCGCAATACGCTGCTGTACAAGCATACAGACTTCCTTGACTTTACCTTGTGCCTCAGTTAAACCCGGCAGTCGGAACATATCCGCATACAGCTGAAAGCCTGCTCCGAAGATGTCCTCCATCGCCTCCCCTGATGCCTGTGCCGCCTTCCAGACTGCAGTCAGCACCTCGATGAGGTACAATTGGATATCACTTCGCCCATGCTCGACCGTAATTTCCCGGAAAATGATCTCTAATGCCTCGATCAGCTCTGCTTCAGTTCCTGCCTTGAGGCAGCGTGTCAACGTCTGCTGTTTCAACTCATCAAAGCGCAGCTTACCAGCCGCCTGACGTTCCACATCGGCAATATATATTAATGAATCCGTTCCGGGTACAAGCCGATAATCTAGCGCAAGTAGTGCATCCTCATAGGCATGCTTCACGTCGGTAACGGTGCTCACCAATGCACCCGAGCCAACCGTGGCCGGAATGCGCAGATAGTGGTTAATGCTGCGCAGTACATTTTGAAGTGCCATCTGTTGTCGCTTCTCTCCGTCCACTCCACCCCAACGATCCACATAGAGCAATACGACCGTGTCCTGATGTCTAAACGCATGACCCGCTTCATGCTCTGTCCATATTTCTTCCGCAATATTTAGCGCAGCGAACTGCTTCAATTCCGCTTCACTCGATTCACCCCAAGACTTTGCCGCCCCCCTCCGATCTCCGTCCATATGGAGTGTGAGTACAGACACACCGTATCGCTTCCCATCGAAGTTCAGACCAGACTGTTTCGCTTTCCCATGAATATAGGCAGGTGACTTTTGACGATGAAGCAAAGTTGCCAACAGGTCTGCTTGCAGTAGCGGTAAGCTTGTATAATAATGCTCTCGTAGATGCTGCACATCCTCACGTTCAGCCACCTCATCAGCCATTTGTGCACGCAACCGAGTTAACAGCTCCATAAGATGTCCTGCCGAGAAAGGTTTTAGCAAATATTCATCTACACTGATGGAGACCGCTTGTCTGGCATAATCAAATTCATCATATCCGGTCAAAATAACGACTTTCACCAACGGATTACGCTCCCGTAACCTTCGTGCAAGCTCAAGTCCGTCCATGAATGGCATGCTGATATCCGTAATCACAATATCCGGTTCAACCCGTTCAGCCATTTCCAGTGCTTCTCGTCCATTCTCTGCCAAACCGACGATGCGCAGGTCGAGCGCTTCCCAATCCACTTCGACCACTAACCCTTCGCGTACATCCTCTTCATCATCCACCAGTAATACCCGGTACACTGCGGATTCCTCCTTTTATTAAGCCGGTCATATGCCCAAGCAATAATGTATATGTCGTAATACATCAAGGTTGCCATCATAATATACAATAATAATCTGCGTATGTAATCGCTTTCTTTTATTTGAAGAAGGAGACAGAATGAAATTGGAGATTCTTTCGTTTGATTAGCGAACAACTGAATAGAAAAACCACCAAATATTTGATTTTATTATCAAACATGGTATACTGGTACTAATCGATTATTTCGAACACTTATGACGAAGATCGGTTAAAATTATATTTTGTGGAGGAATTACATGCAAACAGGTACAGTTAAATGGTTCAATGCGGAAAAAGGATTTGGTTTTATTGAAACAGAAGATGGAACAGACGTATTCGTTCATTTCAGCGCAATTCAAGCTGACGGTTACAAATCATTGGATGAAGGACAACGCGTTCAATTCGAAGTAACTCAAGGTAATCGTGGACCACAAGCTGAGAACGTTACTAAACTTTAATTATAATCAAGCTGCCTTGTACAAGGCAGCTTTTGTTTATTCACCTGATCGTGAAGTTGCCTGAGCAAAACACGTATCATATATGGAACACCATACAACTTATAAGGTAATACCCACCTTAAGAAACGAGGTTTTTATCCTAACTAACCAGCCTAAATCGAAAGATGATTCAATCGTATTTTCAACTGTAGATGATATTCTCCATTTCTACGCTGACAAGCAACCTACAGAGCATCCAACGAAAGAACATTTGCCCGCCCTACCTACTTCTTCCACATCTGCACACCCAACACAACTACCTAATCGCTAAAACGGGCTTGATGAGAAAAAGACCCTGACTCGCTTGAAGCGATCAGGGTCTTTTTAAGCTACTATCTAATGTCTACTATCTATTTCAATGTGACCTGCACTAGATCTTGAATGGACTCAAGGATGTCTGAAGCTCTGTTGATATATCCGATAGCACGGCTGCGGATGATTTAATCTGCTCCACGGACTGAAGCTGTTCCTGAACAGAACCAGCTGCCTGTTGTGAGTTGGCACTTGCTGTATGCGCATGACGCGCAATCTCATGAACGGATGCCACAACCTGCTCTACGCCTGCGGACATCTCTTCACTTGTAGCAGCCATCTCTTCAATCTCTGAGGCGATCTGTTCATTCGTATCTCGAATCTGACTGAAATTCAGTTCAGTCTCCCGCGTCAAGCGAATCCCTTCCTGCACTTCATCCTTGACCTTGGATAGAGCTGTGATGGAGAGCAGCATATCCTGTTCCATACCTTGTACCAATTCATCAATCTTTTCCGAAGAATCTCCAGCCTGTTCTGCAAGCTTACGCACTTCGGAGGACACGACAGCAAAACCTCTGCCATGCTCCCCAGCTCTAGCTGCTTCAATGGAAGCATTAAGCGCGAGTAAGTTCGTTTGCCTAGCGACCTCATGAATCGTAGAAGCCATCTGACTAATCTGAGCTGACTTCGCCTCCAACATACGCATGATCTCATCCGTTGCCTGAACTGACGTGTGAATAGCTGACATCTGCTCCACCGTCATCTGAACAGTCTCGCCACCATTCTCAGCCTGCTCACGTGAATATATTGCCGACTCTGAGACACTTGAAGCTTTATCCGCCATCCGCTGAACACCTACAGCTACTTCTTCCATCGCTTGCAGATTTTCTTCCGTACTGATCATCTGGCTCTCTGCACCACGTGCCACCTGTTCCACGGAAGACGATATCTGTTCAGATTCCGTCGTTGTTCGCTCAGCAATAGTCAATAATTGGCCTGTCGAGTGCTCAGCTTTCTCTGCTGCCTGTAGTCCGCCCTGAATGATCAGCTTCAAGCTGCTTCGCATCTCGTTATAGCCGGTGCTGAGTTGACCAATCTCATCCTGCACATGATCCTCAATCGACTGTGTGAAATCGCCTGTTCCAGCCAGCTTGATCGCTGTGGATACTCGCCCAATTCGCATTCTGACTCTTCTGACGTACCATATGATGACAGTGATAGCGATCAGCATCGCAACAATACAGACAATGGCGAAGGTCTTCAGGAATGATGAAATAATGACATCAATTAAGGATTGTGAGGCACCCACATAAAGTATGCCAATAATCTCTCCCATTTGGTTATGGATCGGTTCATACGCTGTCTGATAGGTCTGTCCTACGACAACAGCTTCCCCATAATACCGTTCCCCTTGCTTTAGAACGGCTTGAGCGACCTGTTCCGATACCTTCGTGCCCACCGCACGCTCGCCATCCACCATCACGTTGGTGGCAACCCGCTCATCTCCTCTAAAGATGGTAACCGTATCTCCCGAAGCCTCACCAAGCTCATCTACGAGTTCAAAGTTGCCTTCCATCGTTACTTCGCCCTTGAAAAGTTGTCCATCCTTAATTGCCCATTCACCCGGATACTTGTATGTAATGATATGATTCGCCATCTGCAAATCCCTTTTTGCCTTTTCCGTAGCAAATGTCGTAATTCCCTGCCTCATTTCCATGATTACACTAACTGCCACGGCAGAGGAAAAAAGAATAAAAATGCCGATCACAATCAAACTAATTTTAGTACCAATACTCATGCTTCGCATGTATGTACGCCACCCATTTCCCTAAGTAATTGTTAATGCATTACGATGTGAAAAGCTTGAATTCGACTTATCACATATAGAGTTATCGGCAGAAATAATAACAATGTGTATAATGTTTCAGTGATATATATCACAAAAATTGCTCAATAAAATCAAATCATTTACTCATTCTCCGTAAATGTGTAAAAAGAACCTCTTACAAGGGAAATACACCCTTTAAAAAGTAGGTCATAAGTCCTTTTTCAATCCCCCAAAGAACATATTTTCCCACCCATTGCACACCAAAAGGATCCGATGAAATCATCGAATCCTCTAAGCTTGTATGTTTGAAATTGTTAGATTAACGTATAGTTACTCGTAAACATCCTGGATAATCATTGACTCGTAATCTTAACTGTTGCCTCTGATTGATCCCAATCCACCTTCAACCCCAAAGCTTCAGAGATAAAGCGCACGGGTACAAGGGTACGACTGTTCCTGATGATGGCCGAGCTGTCAATTTCCACTGATGTACCATTGACCGTTGCTGTGCTGCTGCCAATCTTCAAGACAAATGTCTGATTATTCAATACTGCGGTTACTGTCTTCGCTGTTGGGTTCCAGGTCACCTCTGCTCCTAATGCCTCAAAAATCGCATTCACAGGTACCATCACTCGTCCGCTAACTTCGAGCGGCTCCTGATCAGGGAAAGCCACAGATTGTCCGTCCAACGTAACGGAGATCGACGCTGAATCTGTTGTTTCAGTTGACGTTGTATTACCCTGTTGTTCATCTGTCTCCGGCAAAGGTGTCACTTCGCGTCCAAGCTGTTCTTGTAAGTTCGCTAGACGGTTTAGTGCAAACGTAGTTAACGATCCAGAAGCCATGGAACCCATGCCCTGACCTCCAGCAAAGTTACCAGCAGGTCTTGTCGAGTTGTCACCTGTATTCGCTGCTGGGTCTGTTGTGTCATCGTCAGCTACTGTGCCGCTAGGTCGTGTAGGCGGTGTGGTGCCATCTGGCGGTGTCATCCCCTCCATTCCTTCCGGCGGCGTCATGCCTTCCATCCCTTCAGGTGGAGTCATACCTTCAAAACCTTCTGGCGGTGTCATTCCACCACCCATACCACTTCCCGTATCACCAGTGGCTGAATACACAATATTGGATTCAAATTGTTCTGTCGTATAGAACTTTGTTGGATCTGCATTTACATAAGGGCGAATCTTAGCTGAAAGCTCTGTAATCCGATCTTGAATGCCTTCCAAATAGTCTGTCAATTCGTTGACGTAGGTCAGATATTTTTCCTTGTACTCCGGAACGGCAAGCAAGTTATTGATCATTGGTACACTTTCCATGCTAATGCCAAGCACAGGTTCATCTACGGATACGTTGGTCGCGTTCGTATTTGTCGTGGTTGAGTCAGTCGTCGCTCCCCCGCGACCTCCACCACCAGCTGAATATCCATTAAAGGACATATTGAAGTCCCAAGGCACAACCGTAAATTTGCCAGTAGCATCACTATATAGCATATAGTTATGTCCCTTGTCTCCGTTATAACTGTCATAGTTACCTAGGACGGTATTTCCTGCAATATATTGAAGTGCAGAATCAATGTCCAGCACACTCTCGATATCGCCTTTTTCACCTTCTGGCATTTCGTTCAATGTTTGAATGAAATTTTTAAGCTTTGTTTTGTCTTTATCGGAGCCTAAGTCCTTGGAGAGTGTACTGTATTCGCCATTTTCCTCATATTGAAGGTAGCTCTTCTCCTCAGTATCGTAGAGGACACCATCTTCGTAATCTTCCCCATAGTTACGCTCCAAATAGCTGTCATCTACAGCTTCAACACCTGTATAAAAACCAACCAGCTCACCGTTAACATAGAGGTTGACGTAGTTCGTCATCGGCACATCCATGCCAATGCTACGCAGTGCTTCATAATGGAGAATCTCACGCATATACGAAGGATCTGTATAGTTATTATTGAGTACCATTTTATCTAGACCGAGCAAGGTTTGTGTCTTGTCATACTTGTCGAATTTCAATCTGAAACTGTAACGGTCGGAATCCTCCATGGAAGCAACGGATCTTAACGTCATATTGCCTTTCGTCGAGAACCCTACGTTATCCAACTTGTTGCCATCCACTTCCACGCTAACTTGTTTGTAATCTTTATCAAGCGGGCTTTCGAGCATGCTCTGCCAGTCGGCATCTTCCATCGTAATCTTCACATCAATTACATTATCCGTTTGGAACAAGGATTCGTATGCTTGGGTAACGCCTGTACTTGAAGTTGTAGCTGTACTCTCTGCGGCATATGCCTGCTGACCTCCAACCCATGCAAAAGATGACGTAACCATTGTCACAGACAAGGCTGTCACTGCAACTTTCCGTAGTAAATGATTCAAATGATGATTCCTCCTTCTTGAGTCTCTGTTAAGCAACTGTGGCTTATGGAACCATCGTAGAGGACGAACCTTTAGTGAATCTTAAATGTTGAAACGGAAGCAAAATTGAATAGTATGTATACCGATGAATTTTTCATGGTCATACAAGAAAAAAGATGAAAAAAACGCAAAATATTACCTAAGAACCAGTTCTTAAGAACTAATTAAGCGCCAAAATCTAACATTAATATGGCTATATTACGATATATCACAGGTATAGAACTTATATGGAGGTCCTGCGCATGACATAAGTGACACACGATAGAACGGATCTATAGCAATTAGATAGAAGAAAAGCATCAAAGAAACCGAAAAAACTTAGGTTAAGAAAATTAACTTCCTTTAATAATGACCTGAACATACATACGTACCATTTCGTCCAGGCCACACATCTATTAACATCCACTAAGGAGTGAACCACCTTGTTAAACAAGCTTCGTTGGAGTACTATGCCTTTCTTTGCCAAAAATCTAGTCATCTCATTCGGTAGTATCGTGTTGATTGGTATCATCCTCATTACTGCCGCGTATCAGTTACAAAAGAATATTCTTGTCGAACAACTGCATGATCAAGCAACTGTCATTACCGAGAAATGGTCTGTCGATCTGGACACAGCCAAAGTAAATGAAGCCATGAATGAGAAAAGCTACACAGGCCCTGCTCAGCAGGAAATGAAAGCTTACCTTGATTCCATTCACGAACTCTATCCAAACATCGCTCAGGCTTATATTTTCGGTTCGGAACTTGAAGGTGGAGACGGAACATCGATTATCGCTGTCCCTACGAACCTCGTAGAACCCTTCCAGGAAAGCAATCTATCCGCAGGCGACATGTACCCACTGCCCCAGAATAACGTTGTGGTACTTGAACAGATGAAGGTGGACGGGAAGCCTGCGTTCAGTGATTTCTACACGGATGAGTACGGCACTTGGACAACCTTGATCTATCCGATCAATAACGCCGATGGTTCCATGTATGCTGCTCTTTTTTTTGATGTAGATGCAAGTGCAGTGCCTAAAGGTCTGAATGAACTGCTGTTGTACGGCACGATATGTCTGGTTGGTTTCCTACTTCTATTCATGATCCTGCAGTACATTCTACTGAAGCGAACACTTGCCCCGATCCGTAGCCTCATGCACGGTATTGAGGAAGTGAGCACAGGTAACCTCGATGTAACGATTCAAGTAGGACGTGACGATCTAGGAATTATCAATAGCAAATTCAATACGATGATTCAACGAATCAACGATACGATGTACAAGGTACAGAATACGTCGCATCACCTGTCGAACTCATCCAAGAAACTACTTAATATTTCAGAGAAAAATAATGAAAATATTCAAAGCATTAGTAACCACATGAAGGATATCTCCAGCGGACTTCGCTCCCAAGATCAAGCAACGGTTGAAAGTGCACGCGCCATGACGGAGATGTCCACCGTTATTCAGACGATTGCCAGCAGTTCATCTGACGCAGCGGATCAAGCTTTAAGTATGGAGCAACGCTCCAGTGCAGGGAATGAAGTAATGCAACAGGTCGTCGAGCAGATGCGTCTCATCGCGGGCGCGGTGGAGAATACGTCCGAGTCGATTCAATCATTGGAAAATAACTCGAATCAGATTAGCAACATTGTCAATATGATTACGGAAATTGCTGGACAAACGAACCTGCTCGCACTGAATGCTTCCATTGAAGCGGCTCGTGCAGGCGAGGAAGGCAGAGGCTTCGCCGTCGTAGCTGGAGAAGTTCGTAACCTGGCAGAACAATCCCAAGAATCCGCGAAACAAATACGTCAACTGATTGAAGAAATTCAGCAGGATATCGTTCAATCCTCCGAGTCGATGCAGCTTGGCTCTCAGGAAGTGAAGAAAGGCTTAGAGGTGACGCAAGAGACGGGCGTGTTCTTCGAGAACATTCTTACAGCAACGAATAAAGTAGCAAACCAAATCCAAGATATCTCCAGCTCTACAGAGGAAATATCAGCAAGCACACAAGAGATGTCTGCTACTGCAGATGAACTATCTTCAAGTGTCAGCAGAGCGGCTAGCAGCAGTAAACAGATCGAGCAATCCATTGAAGAGCAAGAATCCTCCATGGCTTCCATCGTTACCGCTTCTGATGAACTGTCAGCGGTATCAGAGCAATTGCAAGAACTAATCTCGTTCTTCAAAGTAAGAGCGAATTAAATAGAAAACGGCTGAATGGCAGAAATGCTGTTCAGCCGTTTTTTATTTGAAATAGGTTAAAGCAACATTTTTTTCTTGTTCTTTCTGAAGTGATTTATTTTGAAAAATGGTACCGTGTATTTTCAACTCACGCACCCGTATGGAGTGCGACCATGGAACCACATACAGTGACTTGAGTACGGGTTTAGATCTACTTGGCTTTCCTTCAATGTATTTCTATCAGACTGGTCATCGTTTGACGATTGTTCGTCAAGCAAGCGGGAGACATTGGCAAATTGGTCAGAAAAACGCTTGTGAGACTGTCTACAGTGGGTATACAGGGTCTATGCAGGAACTTGCTATTAATCTTATGGCAACTAAGATGAACGCAGCCTTAGCCCTTGAAAGACAGTTTAGTGAGGATGGTTTATCCGCGTTGACGGATAGTTCTGGTGGTGGTAATTTGGCTAATGAGTTGGCCAAACGTTTCATTGGAAATAAAATAGATGGTGTAGAGAGTGCAGAATCTATTTGGGGTAAGATGACTATAGATGCAACTCAATTTACGACTCACATAGAGTCAGCCACTGTCGATGCTATTGAAGTAGAAGAACGTGTTAACAGCGAATTGCTTCCTGTCAGCAATTCGAGTTGCCATAAGCGGGGATGATACAGCTTTCCGTAGATGGGTGTTTAACCTGACGAATAGGCCTGTACAGGTGAAAGCCGGTATAGATGAATGGACTCCGTCAATTGTTATCGAAGGAAAGAAAGCTAAGACGAAAAGAAAGAAAATCTATAACGTGTCTGAAGGGCAGATAGCTTTTATTTTGTAGACATTAGGCTTAACCCGGAATGAAAATTTAATTCCGGGTTAAGCCTTTCATTTCAGATATTTACCTAACAAGGGTAGGAAGTAATTCCATATGGATGTCAAGGTCTGAAAACATGGTCTGTTATGAGATTATATTAATCCAGACTTAATCCATTTTCTTATTCTGTAGAAACCAAATAAAATGACCACAAATAGTAGAATTGAGAATAGTAAAAAAGTTATGTTACTTGAACCTAGCCCATCCCAATTCAAAACAGTAAAGATTATTATAGAAATATTAAAAATCAATAAAAAGATAAGAGGAATAATCCATGCAAGACGGAGTTTGTAATTTTTCAAAGTTAAAACCTCCCGTCACTATATATTATGCCTTAAAAACCTCTCACAAAGCTCAAATCAATATTGGGCCAGTATTTTCCACCTTGAATATTCATTACTGTTGCATTGTGTTGATATTGAGCTGCTGTTTTACTTAAATCCATTCTCGCTTTAGTTGCATAGGCAGTAGTAGTTAATCCTGCAAAAGTTGTTAGAGCACCTACATAGTTTGAAACAATTGCAACCCATCCAGCAGGACCACCGAGAAATCCTGCTACTAGTATAGCTAGACCGGCCAATGCAGAAACCCAACCCACTGTTTCTGGCCATTTTGCTGCATCCATATATTGTATGACATACTTCTCATAATTGTTGATATGTGATTTAAATGTTACCAGCGAACTTGCAGCAGTAGAATTATTTTTTATTGTACCTGTGTATTTCAAATATGTGTTTGCTGCGGCACTTAATGATTGTGCAACGAATTCACCGGTAACTATATTATGATTATAATAGTTATCGTAAGCACCAGCTCTTTCAGTTGTCGAAGCCATTGCCATAGTTTCTTCAAATTCTGAAATAAATGATTTCACTTCTTCTAGTTGAGCTTTAGTAATGCCTTGGCTACTTCTAGGTGTAGCATTAGAGGATAGGCTAGACGTAAGAATCTCCACTTTTTTACGAACATTTACTTCTTCCTTAGTAGTCAAACTCGATTGATAGAATTGGGTTTTTCCTTGAGTATTAGAATTAAGTTTAATTTGCGTAGCATCAGTTTCTACAAGTGGAGTTATAAATGTTTCAGCTTGTTTTAATTCAGTAGCCTCCCCAGTTTTCCAATTGTTTTTGAATTCTTCATACGCAACACTAGAATCTTTGTAGGTATTGTTAGTGTCATAATAGTCTTCAACTACACTTAATTTCGTTTCGATTTCTATACCGTTATCTGTTATTTCAGTTATTGCATTTACATTTTTATAACCTGTTGGTTCATAAAAACCTTCTTCATTTTGATTGTCTGACAACGTTTCAATCGTATAGGATTCTACATTCACTACAGTGTTGTCAGAAGTTTTCGCCTGGGAAGCAGGGGCTGTTACTGTTACAAAAAGTAAAGTAGCCGCAAGAAATGTACTTAGAGTCTTTTTAATCAATACTAAAACCTCCCATATCTTTTTTTTAAAGACAGGCAGACAACTATGAAGTGTAAGTTTTCAAATAGATCCAATTATATACATTAACCACCTCTTTATTCCATATTTAGATAAATAATACCATAATTTTGCTAACTGTATAGCTTTTAATTTAAATAATTTAAATAAAAGGTTATTTTGTAGTTTGGGCAAAAATAGTTTTTTCATGTCCTCGCGTTGTACAAAATTCAGTTAAGATATGAAATAGGCGGCATTAACGTAAACATCCTGTTATCAGCTTTAATCCTAGACACCGGTGGGAGTGCTCAAGCCCATGCATTTCATGTGCTTATGGGTTGTGCTAGAAACACAGTCGCAATGACCAGTACACTCCATAAAGATATAGAAGCCAAATCTAAAAATCCCAACCTAGAATTAATATGATTTAGTTCTGAAAATAACTGATAAATCTATCCTTTATTACCAACACACAAAAAAATCCACGCACTCCAAACGGAGTGCGACCACGAGGTCAATCATCCAGACACTGAGCATTATTGTATTTCAATCCACGCACTCCATACAGAGTGCGACAGCGGAAAAAACGTAATAAAGTCATATCACATTCAAATTATCACGCATTCCCAGTAATTGTTACACTTATTCTCTCATCATATGATAAACAACAAGGGAAATTCAAGGTTTGCCATTGCCAAAAGGTCACAGAAATCTCACGTTCGACAAAATGTGAGATGCGAATCCCCCAGGAAAATCATGTGAGCTTGGCATTCGCACCTTCACCACCCTGCATTAGTCCATTATCAATCAACCGCTACCAAACCCCACTTTCCTTCTTCGTCTTTTGCAAAATAATACGTAATCGCATACTCCTCTACATCGTGGGTATCTCTCATTATTTCACCGAGCACACTTACGAGGATGTGGTTCTTCGTTGTGTCCTTGGAAACATGCCCAATCTCCGTATATCTTACGTTGCCTCCGAATTGCCCCCAATGCCGATCAGCTACTTCAGGCTCTAAGAACAAACTTCGAAAGGCAGACTGATCCGATCTCACGTTAGCGTCTAAAGCTTCTTGCAATACCTCTCGGATCTCATCATTAAGAAGAGGATCATGGACCTGCTCCCAATCAATAAATACACCTTGTTCAAAGTTGGTCTCGCTGTCCTCCGACTCAGTCACCTGCTGTGCAGATACTGTTTCACTTTGCACTTTCTCCTTACTTTGCTCTGCTGACGAGCTGCCCTCTCTGTTCAAGTCATTGCACGCCGCCATTCCGGTAGCAAGGAACAACAACACTAGAATACTAGCTACTTTTCTCACTCTATTCACCCTTATATGAAATGATTAATCTCAATCTCACACTGCTCTCTATACGTAGATTAAAGCTATTTTACCATACAAAATAATCCATATAATCAAAATCTATGATAGTAGAATTCAGCTCTATTTTCTCAACACTGCTTCCATAACTCAAAACATTTATTAAAAATATGATATAGATCACTTTCTCCTCCCCCAGGAAGGTGCTACATTTGTTAACGACCAATTGACCAAAATAGTAAACCAGTCAAATTGAACAGGATTCACCACAATTATCACCAATCCACCTCATAAAGGAGATGCATAACCTATGGCTGCTATGGATCGAAGGCAGCAAATTATGAATTCCGCAGAACGATCGTTTGCCCTGTTTGGTTATAAGGCCACAACGATGGAACAGGTTGCCCGCATTGCGAATGTAGGCAAAGGCACGATCTATACCTTTTTCGATAACAAAGAAGAACTGTTCAGGGAGATTCTGCGCTCCATCATTAGAGACATGAAGCACATTACGGAAGAAACCGTGCAAGACGATCAACCTTTTCTCGACAATGTGCACCAGAGCATGGATGCTCTACTGGAGTACAGGCAGAAACATGAACTGTTAATCAAGTTGTTTCAAGAGGTCAATGAGTTCGGCACACCGCAAGCGAAGGAGGGTTTACAAAAGGTAGAATCAGCCATTCTTGAATATATGGAGCGTCAGGTTACGAGAGCCATGGAGCTGGGACAGATTCGCCAAGACAATCCCAAGATCGTGTCCTTTGTGCTCCTGAAATTGTACGTCACCTTAACCTCCGATTGGAACAAAACGAACCCAGCCTTACACAAGGCTCAGATACAGGCATTTGTGAGTCAGTTTCTCCAAAGCGGACTATCCCCAACCTAGAGACTGGCTCCACAATCCATACAGAACAATACAGAAATATAACGATAGTGTGATAATGGGGAGAGAGCGCATAATGAGATCCATACAAGTATTTTTCCAAGATATAAAGTCATCCTTCAAGAAACCCAAAGTATTCATCCCAATCCTCGTGGTGCTGTTTATTCCTGTGCTGTACAGCGGCATGTTTCTCAATGCATTCTGGGATCCTTATGGCAAAATGAATGAGCTTCCTGTAGCTGTGGTCAATAACGATCAAGGTGCCACATTTAATGACCAAACCTTAGAAGTCGGTAATAATCTCGTCGATGAATTGAGAAAAAGTGATGATTTTCGCTGGGAGTTTGTAAGTCGTGAGCAAGCGGATCAAGGCATGAATGATAATACGTATTATATGACGATTGTGATCCCCGAGGACTTTTCCGCAAAAGCAACAACGCTAATGGATGACCACCCTACACCAGCAGAGCTTATATATGAGCCTAACGAAGGTTACAACTTCTTGGCAGGGCAGATTGGCGGTACCGCGGTCAAACAGATTAAGGCAAAGGTATCTGCGAAGGTCACTGAATCCTACACCGAAACACTGCTAGATCAGGTAGCAACGATATCCAGTGGTCTGTCTGACGCGGGTGATGGTGCGAGTAAGCTAAATGAGGGCTCAGCCAAGCTAAACGATGGAGCTAGCAAACTGAAACAAAACCTGTCCAAACTCGTGGACGGAACAGATCAACTCCAAGCTGGCGCAGCAACCCTGCAAGATGGTACAGGTACACTCGCAGATGGTATCGGCACACTTCATCAAGGCGCAAACTCTCTATCTAGTGGACTCTCCCAACTGGCCGCTGCTGTTCAGAAGCTGGAGAACGGAGCCACACAAGCTCAAGCTGGAGGTCAGCAACTACAAGCAGGTATCCAATCTGCTCATGATGGTGCTTCTAAGCTGGAGGCTGGTCTCGCCGCATCCGAAGAAGGCAGTGCGAAGTTAACCGCAGGTATTCAGGCTTCTGTTGATGGCAGCAGCAAAGTAAGCGAAGGAGCAAAAGCTGTTGCACAAGGATTAGCTCAGTTAACAGCGGCAAGCCCAGAGCTCGCCAGCAATCCAGCCGTACAGCAATTACTTGCTGCAAGTCAGGCAGTTGCTACGGGTAGTGAGCAGCTGGTACAAGGTGGACAACAATTGATCACGGGTAGTCAGAACCTGCAGGCAGCTCAGCAGCAATTACATCAAGGCAGTACACAGCTTGTACAAGGTGAGCAGCAATTGCTTCAAGGTGCTTCTCAGCTCTCTGCCGGACAGGAGCAATTAGCTGGTGGCATACAACAGTTCAATACCAAATTATCTGAAGCTGCTGCGGGCGGAGCCAAACTTGCAACAGGTGCAGATCAACTGAATACTGGTGCAGGCAAATTAGTGGCAGGTATGAATGAATTTTCAGGCGGCATGACTACGATTGCAGATGGCTCCAGACAGCTGGATGCCGGCGCAGCCCAGTTGCAGGATGGCACCACGAAGTTAACCGATGGATCAGACGAACTTGCGAGTAAACTGCTTGATGCTGCTGAAGAGACATCCAGTGTACAAAAGACGGATGAACTTGTATCCATGTATGCTGAACCTGTCCAAGTCGAAGAACAGAAGCATAACGAGGTACCTAACTATGGAACAGGGTTCTCTCCTTACTTCCTTTCCTTAGGTTTATTCGTCGGGGCTCTAATCGCAACATTAGTTGTACCCACGCGCAATAGCTCAGTCACAGATGCGAGTGGTTGGAATCGTTTTGTGAGTCGAACCTTAGCTTTTACATTGATGAGTGCCATTCAATCTTTGCTCGCTTCGTGGCTCGTTCTGTCAGGACTGGGGCTAGAAGTGAAAAGCGTTCCACTGTTTCTCTTATTCAGCTTCGTCACCAGCCTCAGCTTCATGTACATTATCCAGGCTCTCGTGACATGGCTTGAGAATCCAGGACGCTTCCTTGCTATTCTCATGCTGATCTTCCAATTGACGACAAGTGCAGGTACGTTCCCACTGGAACTTATCCCGAACTGGCTAAGAGTATTCAACCCATGGTTGCCGATGACCTACAGTGTAACTGGATATAAAGCGGTAATCTCAAGTGGCCAATTCAGTGTCGCATGGGATCAGATCGGGCTTCTGTTGATCTTTGCCTTTGTGGGGTTAGCAGGTTCGTTCACTTACTTCATGGTGCATCGTGTCGAGAAAGCCGAACTTGTTCAAGGTGAGGCAGCGCTTCATATGTAAAAAAAGATAGCAAGCAAGGCGGATATCATTAATGCACTTTCCTCGACTTATGAGCGAAGGTGGTTACGAGATATCTTGTCTTGCTTTTTTTATTGAGATAAAGCGGTGGTACGCTATGTGTCTTCTTTATTTTTGCGACTACGAAAATGGATAACAGAAAAGACGATCCTCAGGTAACTACATACCTTACAGACCGTCTAATGATTAACCCTATAAAATCACACTACATGCTCCGCCATCAGGTGGTATGCACGTAGCCTGAAATATCTGCTTAGAACAGATACGTAAGTGAATACGTAGATGAGTACGAATCCGCATAAAAAAGAGCTACTAAGATAACAAACAAAATAATCAGTGCATAGATTAGTGTGCCGATAATTCCGCAGACCAGACCGGCAACGGCTAGCCCTTTCCCCTGCTCCATACGAGCATTGATTTCTTTAAGCGAGAGTGCTGCAAAAATAATAGCTACAATTCCGATAACAAATCCAATATATGGGATCATAATCGACAATATCCCCAACACAAGTGCTGCAATTGATTTGCCGTTAGTCTTCGGTGCCATATATGGTGGATAAGGCGGAAACGGTGGTAGTGGATCATTATAGTTCGGGTGTTGATTCTGATTATAATTCTGATCCACATTATTCTGGCGGTAATCCAAGGTAAATCCTCCCTATTCATGAAGTATTATCATTATACTTGATTATGCGGAAAACCAATATATGTATTTATATAAGAAAGCTAATATCAGTGAATGTATTCCCTATTATATAAGGTTTGCATATTTTATAATCCTTTCTTTAAATTCCAACTACTGTTTTTTCTAAGTTTATATCGGTCTATCTCGCAGTTAAATGAAGTAATAAACTACAAAAACATCTAAAGCCCTCTATAAATAGTAAAAATATGTTATTCTAACTTAAGGAATGGGAGGTATAATATGTACAAGATTGCACTTATATTGATATCCGTAATTGGTTTGATAGCGGGATGTACCCCATCTGAAGCACCTGTCGATACGTTGCAGCAAGTGGATCAGAACCAGGATCAGACGCAAACGATCACGGAGCTTGAAGAGGAAAACCAACAACTTCAGGAACAGATCACTCAACTTCAGGTAGATGTAAATAGTGAGGAGATTAGAAACAATCTAAGAGAAACATTGAATATGACATTCAAACTAATTGCTGCTATGGAGTCTGGGGATACTGCATACATGAAGTCCATTTCCTCACCAAACGTGGAGATGTCTCAGGATAACAAGCAATTCATCATTACAAAGGAAGATCAGTCCTATGAGGTCAACTTCATTAGCGGATTAGCGTGGGATGAGTTCGAATTCAGAGGTTACAATCAGACGGATTCAGATCATTTTATGCTCTTCATAGCCCATTATAATAACATAGAAGGTTCAGAAGGACATGCCGCGTATGAGTTTTCTTTTGTCCGTTCGTCAGGAGGAGAATGGCTATTTGACGGATATATTTCTTAAGTGAGAAAAAAATAGAAAGGCCTCTGATTACCCAATAGGATGAAGAGGCTTTTTTCATATGTCTCGCAATTAGCAATTTTAGCTTATTCTTCTCGGCTGATAAAACCTCGTACACATAAATCCTTAAGTACATACCACAAGAACGAGACAAGAAGCTCATCCTCATCTGATGCATACTCATGGCAATGATCGAATATTACAATCCATTTACCTCCAGCAGTTCGAAGATCAAAATCGTGGTCGTATGACAACACACTAATTAAAGAACCAACTGAGAATAGAGGAAATACGTTCTTTTCAGGTACTCGTCTTCCTCCATTGTAAATAATAATCCAATGGTCGTCATATTCTTCGATCGCCTCTACATAGTGGGTTTCATAAGTATATGGAGTCATGATAAAAAAAGTATCTCCGACTCTCATAGAATATTTAATTGAACGGATTACACTCTGGAACTCTTCAGGATCCAAATCAAATACTTCATCAATTATCAACACATCTGAATCATATCTCATACCTAATCTCTCCCTAGATGTAATACTACTTCATTCGACAACTGGTTTAATTTACCTCCCCATTATCATTACAATTTAAATCTATGTATTCCACACAGTGTCTGATAACGAAAAAACACGTAACGACGGTATGTAGAACTACCTCATTACGTGTTCATATTGTTTATTTACTCTTCCACCTCTACACGTTGTAAAAATGTCCGTGTACGCTCCAGTTTCGGTGCACCAAAGATCTGTTCTGGTGGGCCGGCCTCGGCAATTTCTCCGTTGTCCATGAAGAACACGCGATCCGCTACCTCACGGGCAAAGCTCATCTCATGGGTTACGATCATCATGGTTATGTTCTCCTGTGCTAACTGCTTAATTACACGGAGCACCTCACCTGTTAGCTCTGGATCAAGTGCGGATGTCGGCTCATCGAAGAGCAGAATATCCGGCTGCATCATTAAGGCACGAGCAATCGCCACCCGCTGCTTCTGTCCACCAGACAGGTTCGCTGGGTAAGCATCTGCCTTGTCAGACAGTCCTACTTTGCCGAGCAATTCCAGGCTACGCTGCCGAATAACTGCCGCGCTTTCTTTTTTCAACGTCTTCGGAGCCAGTTCCAGGTTCGCTCGCACAGTCAGATGTGGGAACAGGTTAAAATGCTGGAATACCATACCCATCCGGTCAGTGATCTTTCGGATCTCCGCGGCATTTGCATAACTTCCGTTCTCCACCAGCTTCTGTCCTTGAATGCGAACCGTGCCTCCTGTGATCTCTTCGAGATGAATGAGGCTACGTAGCATCGTACTTTTACCCGAACCGGACGGACCGATGACAGCAATGACTTCGCCGGGTGCAACGTTAAACGACACCTGTTTGAGCACATCCAGTGCACCAAATGATTTTTTTAACTGAGTTACTTCTATTATATGTGTCATCCATACACAGTCCTTTGTTTAAATAATCTGAAAACTCATTCCAACACCACGGCGGAAGATTGATCTGTTATCGAAGTAATAGATGTAAGTATCCCTATAGTTCAGCAATTACTCGAACGAGAAACGCTTTTCCAATGCCTTAAACAGCAAGGTAAGCACAAGCGTCATCAACAAATACATAACTGCAGCTATAAAAAATGGAACCAACTGAATATCTCTATTTACCGCAGCTTGAGCGTAATATAGCAATTCAGGCACAGCGACAGCATATAACAGTGCCGTATCCTTGATCAACGTAATCGACTCGTTCGCCGTTGCAGGCAACACCACGCGGATCATCTGTGGAATAATGACTTTTACCATCGTTTGTCTCTTGGACAGTCCAAGTACCTTCGCTGCCTCATGTTGTCCCTTGTCAATGGAGAGCAGGCCACCTCGGAAGATCTCAGCAAAGTATGCTGCATAATTGAGCACAAATGCCATCGCCGCTGCAACGATACGCTCAAATACTAGATATTCGCCGATTACCGGCAACAGCGGAAGACCGAAGCAGAAGAACAAAATTTGCAGCAATAGTGGTGTTCCACGCATCACATAGACGTAAGTGTGTGCAATCCAGGCTAGTGGTTTAAACCGGCTACGCATCAGTAAAGTAATACCAAAACCAAGCGGTATAGATAGAACAATAGAGAATAAAAACATCAAAATCGTCGTCTGAGTCCCTTCAAGCATAGGCTTCATTACTGTTAATATATAATCCCAACTCATGAATATGTCTCCTCTAATCTGTTAACCCCGCACTCCTCGGCAGCATCACATGCTCCATTGAGGAATACGGGGTCATTATGGTAGCGAACGTTCTGGACAAGCCAGATCCATTCACATCAGTATGTCAGGCGATCGCCTGTCTATTTCAGAACCTTATCTTCACCCAACCATTTGGTTGAGATCTCAGCTGCTGTGCCATCCGCATTCAGCTCATCAAGTGCTTTTTGCAGATCGTTCAGCAAGGCCTCATTTCCTTTTTTGATACCAATACCATATTGCTCTGGAGCAAGGGATTCATCTAGCAATTTGTAGGTTCCCTCTTCCTTCGCCATGTAGTATCTAGCAACAACCTCATCGATAATGACCGCATCAAGACGAGTCGTTTTCAGATCTGTCAGAGCCAATACGTTATCTTTAAACTCAGAAGCTTTCACTTTGTCGTTCAGTGGACTTGCCGCCAGTGCATCTGCCGCAGAGGACAGCGCCTGCAAACCTACGTTTTTTCCGTCCAATTCATCAAGCTTCGTAATAGGTGAACCTGCAAGCGTAATGACTACCTGACTATTTTCAAGATACGGCTTCGTAAACAGCACTTTCTCTTTACGCTCATCCGTAATCGTATATCCGTTCCAGATCATATCGATCCGACCACTATTCAGCTCAGACTCTTTGGAAGACCAGTCAATCGGCTGGAAAGTAACCTCTTTACCCATTTTCTCCGCTGCTGCCCGTGCATAATCAATATCGAAGCCAACAATTTCATTCTGTTCATCCCGGAACCCCATCGGTGCGAACTTATCATCAATCCCCACAATAATGGTGTTATCGTCCTTGCTTCCGGAACTGGAGCATCCAGCCACAATAATCATACATATACTGATGAATAATAGTAAAATCGCTTTTTTTCTCATCTCTCTTACCCCTCCATGTCTATAAACCAAGCCCAAACGCTTTAGTTCGTTACCACGTTATCAGAGACTTATAATAACATAGCATGGGAGAAGAGTCGAGCATGTTGTGCAATTCCATTCATATCATACAGCTTAATTGTCAATAATTTGTGAAAAAGCGACATCCACCTGCTCGGGTGACACGAGCTGCTCACGCACATGGGAATCCCACTCATCTGGCGTCTGAAGCGCTCCTAGTTCAAGCCCAGCCCATTGTTTGGTAGCCTCACGACTCAAAGAATAACGCGTATCCTCCAATTCGTACACGATGTGCTCCAGATTATCAATCAGTACAAAATTGGCAGTTGCATTATAAACAAGCTTCCGCTTCAGTTCTGTCTCTGGCAACTCATCCGAACGTAAACTGTACTTCACTTCCGCCGTAAACGTATCGGGATACAGCTGATAACCATTCAGATATTCAGCCAAAGGTAACCCCTGATTCAGATGACTAAGATTAGAGAAGTCTCCCATATATGCACTACGATATTTCTGTATGGCGGCAAAATCATGAGTTAACGGATGCTGCTGCTCGGCAGCATAAGCCTTCTGCTTCGCTTCAATTCTAGGATTAATGATCCCTTCAACCACAGTAAGAGCTCCGAGTCCGACGAGTACTAACACAATGATCCAACGATTCTTCCTCATCCTCTGATCTCACCCACCTCAAATTCTCTCACCAGCCGACCTGCCTTCTGCACAACTAATGGCACGACAATGGTCAGCAAAGGAATCACAAAAGCAATAACTAGTACAGCAAATTGATAAGGACCCTCCACCTGAAAAGGCCGGCTATACCAGATGTTACTTCCGAATCTTAACGCAGCCTGTGTTCCCCACATAATCAAAATTAATGCACCCCACATCCACCAGACGATGCGCGTCCACTTCCTTAATGTCGTTGATCGTATGACAGTCGTCGCTTCTGCATTCCGTTGACGTTCTCGATTGCTCCACATGTATAGCAGGTATACCCCACCCACAAGTGCACTTGCAATCATAAGCCAAAAGTTGACGATCTTACCCTCCATCAGAACTCTCATCGGAATAGTAATGATCCACGCGATCAAACAGTAGATCAATGCAGACTGCAATACCGCAGTCCAATAAGGGAATCGTTGTACCTGATGTTGATCACTCATAATCTGATCCAAACCCGCAATATGCTGAATAGCCTTCTCAAAAGCTTGTTCCTCACTCATTCCCTGATCGATATAATCCTCCATTCGGGCTGTAAGGTTGCTATGTATCTCCTCCTTCAATTCTCTGTTCGCTGTTGAGTCCTGCGCATGTTCAAACAGACGTTCCATATGCCTTGAAATACGTTCTTCTAGATTCATGTCTATCCTTCATCTCCCTCTGCTCTAGATATAATGATCATGCTATCAATCAACGTCTTGGCTGCTTGCCAGTCCTGAAGCTGTCTCTCGTAGGCTATCCGGCCCTCTGAAGTAATTCGGTAATATTTGCGTCTCCCGCCCTGCGTCTGTTCTCCCCAGTACGATTCTACATATCCATTCGACTCCAACCGCTTCAAGCTAGAATAGAGCGTTGGTTCTTTCAATTCGAACCGTTCTCCACTCTTGCGGTAAATTTCCTTAATAATGCCGTACCCATAATGATCTGTCGCCAGAAGAACACTCAGAATCATGGGATCAATATTTCCTCGAATCAAATCACTATTAATGGTTTGCTCTTGCATCTGACCGACTCACCGACTTTCCTTAACCTGGGTATACTATAAGACATATTACTATGTCTGTAAAGGTAATATGTCTATCATAACAAACATTGAAAATAAAAAAAATAGTGATACACACCAGCACGAGAACTGGAGCACATCACTATTGAAAACTAGAAGTATTTATTCAAAAATGGTGGTTCTCACTACCACGAAGATGGGATGAAGCTAGAATTGGAGTAGCGAAGCGTAGGCAAACCTACGTGAGCAATTACATGGTCTCCGAAGGAAACAAACTTCGTAAGCCTCCCCTTATTTCAGCTAAATCCCATATTCGACGCTGAGATGCCGTCACCCCTGATAGTACCAAACTATTGTTGTACTTTCTCACGATCTTTCCCTTTGTCGGACTCACCTGCATTTTTGTTCGCCGCATCCCGATCCTGCTGCATTTCTTCCACCGTCTTCACCTTAAGACGCGCAGCACCTTCATATTCCTTCGTTGGAATGAGATTACCCGCAGCCAGTCTCGCTTCAGCGGCAGCAATCGCTTCTCCATACTGCGGTAGCCATTGTGCCTGAGCAACCAGCATCTCATCAACCATTTGCCAGATTTCCTTCGGATTACATACCGCACCAACGAGCGGATCCATCATGAAGGCTTGGCGGAGCAACGTGTCATCTCCATGCACAGCCGCCTCAACGGCAAGCCGCTGCACCGAAATGCTCACATTACATACAGCTGCTGGCCCGAGTGGAAGATCACCTACATGCGGCATTGAAATCCCATTGCGATCCACATACCCCGGAGCTTCAATTATCGCATCATCCGGCAAGTTGGAAATGACTCCATTATTCACGGTGTTAAAGTGTCCACGATACACACGCCCTGTCTCAAGTCCTTCAATAATATAGGAACCATGTTCCTCCCCACGTTTCTCTGGAACAAACCGCATCGGTTCATCCTTCATCCAGTTCGGGAAATCCGTCTCAAACCAATTTCTTCCCTCTGTACATACACGCAAGTATCCGCCCGTCTCACCATTAATCCAGTTACCTAGATCAATCCAGTCTGTGATCTCTTCAGGACGCTTGCGATACCAAGGCACATACTCGCTAAGATGACCATTCGATTCCGTGCTATAGTAGCCAAACCGGCGTAACATATCAATTCGAACTTTCTCCGTACGGCTAAACTCTGGATGCTTCTCGAAGGCTTCAAGCAGATCGCCCGTTAGATCCCGCCCCTCATGCGATGCCTGAATGTACCAAGTCTGATGATTAATCCCTGCACAGATGATATCGACTTCACTCTTTTGCAATCCAAATGCTTCGGCAATCTGATGATGCCCGTGCTGCACACCATGACACAATCCAATCGTACGCACGCCGCCATACTTATTACATGCCCAAGTTAACATCGCCATCGGGTTGGAGTAGTTCAAGAGCAATACATCTGGTGCACTGTGCTCACGAATATCCTTACATATGTCCAGCATCTCGGCGATCCCACGTTGCCCATACATGATGCCACCCGCACAGAGCGTATCGCCTACACATTGGTCAACACCATATTTGAGCGGGATATCCACATCGGTTGCAAAAGCCTCCAGTCCACCTACACGAATGGTGCAGAGCACATACTTTGCATCCTTGAGTGCTTCTCTGCGATCTGTCGTTGGCTGGATTGTAATATTCAGTCCATTCTCACGAATGTCCCGCTGACATAACTCTGTAACCATGTCCAGGTTATGCTGATTAATATCACAGAATGCGATCTCAATATCGTGGAACTCTGGAACAGTTAACAGATCGCGCAACAGCCCCCGTGTAAACCCAATACTTCCCGCACCGATAAATGCCACTTTAAAAGACATATCTAATTCCTCCCCGTGATCCGAATCTTGAGCTTCGGTCATGATCTCATCTCAGTGGATGTACTTCGTGAAATCATTGTATCAACGGCGGTGAAGGAAGCGTTATCAAAATCATGACTTGTTCAGGTTGAGGTTGTCAAAAATCCTAACCTTTGAAGGTTGGCTGCAAGCTCTGCATATCCCTTTATTCTTCCATTGGATGTATTGGATAGTGACTGACATGACGGTCTTTGGAAGAACGAAAGGCTACAGGAGTAAGTGACGTATACTTTTTGAATAACATGTGAAAATACTGCCTGCTTCCTACTCCGACATAATCGGAAATTTCGGAAATAGGGATATCCGTCTGTTGCAGCAGCATCTTAGCCTTCTCCATCCGAAGCATCGTCAGATAGTCCGTTGGTGTTCGCTGCGTGTGCTGACGGAAAATCCGGTGCAGATACCCTGGATGTAAATTCACAGCCGCAGCAATGTCCTTCATCTGAATGTTACGATCCATGTTCTGATGCATGAATTCTACCGTTCGTTTCACATACAGCTCCGTCTGATCCGAGGCACTCCGACTCATCTCCCCACGCAGACGCGCAACGCGAATCAACAGTTGAATAAACAGGGTTCGCACCAGTATGCCTTGATCCAGCGCTTTTAGATTTCGTGCCTCTCGGTGTTCCCACCGTTCTTCCTGAGGGATCACCCTCATCGGCTGGAAGCTTCGCCCTTGCTCTGATAATCCGCGCTGATCCAGCTCTAATACGAGGCTTTTCATAATGTAGTACACCTCTTCGGGGTCAGGCAGTACCAGATAGGCACAAGCATGTTGAAGGAATTGCTGCACCTCTTCTTCTTCCAGCGCCAATTGGCGAATAGAGGATTGACCCAATGCCGACGATGCAGAGATGGCAAAGCCAAATTCAACATTCAGCATGCGGCAAGCAGCACCATCCTCAACTATCAAGCGGTGCGGGACACCGGCATCGATCAGGATGAACTGCCCTTTTTTCAACAAGGTCTGCTCCTCGCTTCCATCTGGCATCTGCACATCCACACGGCACATTCCCGAGATAATATACATAATTTCCGTAGAGGCGTGGTCATGATAGTTCATCCGGTAGTTATTCCACTGCTTGTAATAATAGGCATAGAAACGAGGTTCACAGTTCTTGCTTCGTAATTGCTCTTGAAACAAACTGCCTGTCATAGGTTCGTCTTGCTCTTGTTCCATTCTGCACACCTTCCTCGCTGCAGTAATCCTCACTTCCCCTATTGTATCAATAGCCCTTGCGTAAATTAAACTACCTATATAGATTGAACTACAAATATTTATACAGTCCACTCCGATGACAGAACAACCTTCCAATCGCTGTTATCCCCAGATTTTTCGGATTCCCTTTTCCAAAGGGGAAAATCCGGGGATAGCTTGTGCTTCCGATGTAGCTTTCTTTCAGAAATCTTTCAGGCAAACGCTCCGCTTTTTCAGTTTTTTTCTGTCCTCTCCGTTAAAGTGTAAATGTCTAGTTCAATCTATGTAGCTTAATTAAAAAACTGATATAATATTATTAAATTAGATGATAATCTAATTAGATAGATGAAAAAACTACTCTTCAATGAGAAAAAGTAACTCCATATTTATATTATCTAGGAGGTCTATGATCATGAGCATGATGATTTATCTTGTTAGACATGGAATCAAGGAACAGCATATAGGAGATGTCGGGCTTACGGTGAAAGGGATAGTGCAAGCTGAACAGACCGCGGAATATTTCAAACACATGCCGAATGCCCGCATCTTCTCCAGCCCTCTTCGAAGAGCAATGGATACGGCTAATTACATCAGTCTTGCTACTGCAATTCCTGTAGAGAAAGATCAACGACTCCGTGAGCGTGCCAATTGGGGAGATGACCCTGACCAGACCTTCGAACAATTCGTCGAGATGTGGAATCGTTGTACGCGTGAACCGGATTATATCCCACCAGTAGGCGATTCAGCCAGGCAGGCTGGGGATCGTTTAGCCAACTTTCTATCTGAGCTAGCACTGTCTGAACCTGAGCAGACTACGACTGACCATTATATCCTTGTCACCCATGGCGGGTTAATTACGGATTTCCTCGTTCACACCCTGTCCACGCAAGAGCTTCACGCATGGGTTCCTGATTTCGTTGCTGTACAACATACACTCATCCCCGAATGCTCCATCACTACACTCGCATATGAGCAGGGACAGGTTGTCCTTAAGGATCTCGCCTCTGTGCAGCATTTACATTCCGATGTTGTTCACAAGCAAGAGCAGAAGAATTGAACAGCAACCATGTCATTCATTGTTGTATCCAAGTCACTTTCTCCATGTAAAACAACCTCCTGTAATGGCTGTCTCACCTAATCATACGAACCTGATCATACGAAAAAAGCTCTGACTGCCCCATGTGTTTAACCACAGGGTCTGTCAGAGCTTTCTCCAAAGTTGCTTCCACCAAATGAAAGGAGCTAACGTGCCTAACTAATAACTGATGCAGAGCATAATCTGCCCGTCTAAACTTCATCGGTCACTGGTTAGCTTTTAACATTAACCTTCAACTTTAGCTTTTCCATTAGCCTCAACTTTAGCTTTTTTCATTAACTTCATAGGTGTTTACTATCATTCATTCCGCATACACATACTTCAATCCGGATTTACTTGTGGTTCAGCTTACTTACCGCCCTTACCCGTATGGAATTTAGGCAGTGGCACTTTCGACCAGTCTATATCCGAAGCCATATAGAAGGATGGATAGGAAGGCTGATTGTATCCGCTGTTCTGTCCAGCAATACCTACGCGATACATTGGATCATGCATGAGCGTGTACAGCTTCCGATCCGTCTCTTCGGTGCTGAGATAGATACGGATTGCAGAGCTGTCTGCGGTTCTCACCAGCATCTCTTCTCGCCAATCCCCGAAAATATCTGCCACTAAACCAGGTGTACCCTTGGTGTAGTTATTGGTCAACGTTCCTGTTGCGGTTAGCAACGTACCGCGCTTCCAATCTTTAATGGTAGGCGTGACATCGATAGCGCCATCCACGATCTGTGTCGTCATATCTCCAGCCCAGCGAATGTTCATATTCGTACCTGGTGCTGTATCACTTATTTTCTCACCTTGGGCTGTCCACAATCCCACTGCCCACGTCTCCAGTCCACGGCGTGTTGGATCAACATCTCCAATCATTCCGCGTCCTGTGTCTTTACCAGTGTAACCACCATAGATCACTTCGCCAGTCTTCGCATCACGCAGAGAGTATCCATACGGAGCCCATGGCCCACCTTCATGCACCATGAAGATCTCAAGTCCTGGACGATCCGGGTCAATATCTGCTACATGCAGAGCATCGCCGTGTCCCAATCGTGCTATTGTTCCTGGCGCTGCACTTTCAGCAGGCATGACATCCTTCGAGTTATACAGCACGCTACCGTCATGATCTATCGTAACAGAGCCGTATACAATCTCTTGTTTGCCATCCCCATCTACATCAGCCACACTGAAATAGTGTGCACCTTGTGTTGTAATCTCACCATACGTTGGATCTGTGCCATCTACGCCATGAGGTCCATCATTGAATGGATTTTTCATTGGCGTCCATCCACTATCTACCTTCCACTCACGTTTGAGCTTCTTGCCATCCCAGTTATAAGCAACCATCGTGGTGCGGGTATAATACCCACGCGCGAAGATCGCGGATGGCTTCTTCCCATCCAGATACGCCACACCTGCCAGGAAGCGGTCTACGCGGTTTGCCGGTTCGATGCGGTTCATCGCATAATCTCCCCACATCAGACCATCATCGTGACGTTCCGGTTCATAAGGGATCGTTTCCAGCTCTTTGCCTGACTTCCCTTCGAATACCGTTACATACTCAGGTCCATCCACCACGAATCCTTCGAATTTGCGCAGCTCATTGCGGTCACTGCGGCTCGGTGCATACACATCGATGAAGTAGTCAGCTAGACTCTTCGCATCGGCTTCAGACAGCGGATAGTTATACTTCTTCTCTATACCAAATGCTTCTTCCAGCGTAGCAGGCCAGTTGCCTTTGACCACTTCTTCGTGCTTGTGCCAGTTCTTGAACATATCTACAACATGGTTGTAGTAGTCCGTTGCACTCATGCGGTAGTCATCCTCATGGGAGTATCCTGCTTTGCGATCTTCTTTCGGTAACGTAATATATTTCTCGGACGTTACTTTTCCTTTTTTGTTATACTTCACGATTTTGGTACCCGGCGCCGTCTTGAACATCAATTCAGCCTTGCCATCCCCATCAAAATCATAAACCAGCATCTGTGTATAATGGGCACCTGAACGGATGTTAACCCCGAGGTCGATTCGGTACAACAACTGTCCATCGAGCGTGTAACAATCTACGTAAGTATTACCTGTATAGCCTTTTTGGGATACGTCCTTGGAGTTGGAAGGATCCCATTTCACAAAGAACTCATACTGCCCGTCCCCGTCTACATCGCCAACGCTCATATCATTAGCCGAATACGTGTACTTTTCTCCAGCAGGAGTAACCCCATCGGCTGGTTTTTGCAAAGGTAGATCAACATAACCGTTAGCCCAAGGTTTGACCGATGAACTGCGCTTGCTCTCCTTGCCTTTCGCATTAACTGCGGCAACTTCATAACGAGAGGAAGCTTTGCCCGATTTATCTACATAGTTGGTGCTGTCCTTGACTGTAGCGATTTTCTTCCCGTCCCGGTATACGTTGAAATTAGTGCCTGTCAGTCCTTGGTCACTGTAACCAGTAGCTTCATCTCCAAGCAAACGCCAACTGAGAAAAACACCTTCCGAAGTCGATGCTGCCACGAGACCGCGATCCAAGTATTCCAGTTGAATGTCTTTCACATGCCCGCCTCCCTTACTGGATTGCAGACCTACCTCTGCTGAACCTGCTCCGTTTGCAGCGGCGGTTGCCCCACCGATTCCGGCCGTTCCTGCAAAGAGCAATGCTACACTAAGTGCAGAAGAGAGCACCTTTGCTGCGAGTGGCATCCCCGTTTTTTTACGATTACCATATTGCCGAGAAGCTGCTCTCTGTTGCACCTGCGTTGTTGTTTCTGAGTTCATCTACCTTCACTCTCCTTAAGACAGAATAGTGACGCCAAAGAAATGATTGCGCTTACAATAAATCGGATCAACCTAGCCCTTATCTGACTTAATTCAGTACTGTCCCCCTTCGATCTCATCAGTCAGGAGCAGTAAGATCCTGCCATCGGGTACTATTATAGACATCCTCCCGTTTCCACCATAGGTAATTATCCGTTGAAAATGATCAATATTCAGTGTTTGTTACCAATGAGTTGGACATATGTATTGACCGTTCCAATATGACATAGAGAAAACCGCAATCCTCCAACATTCGGAGAATTGCGGTTACTCTGATTAAGACAGCTGTTCCAGTGCGTGTTCATAACGATGGATTTTCTTTTTTCAACAATCTCTTAAGGCTCGATTCCCCATACCAGGTTTCCACCTTGATAGAGCGTTACCTTGCTCCAGTCCTGATACGATGTTTTGGTTGGATCAAAGGAATAATCGTTAGACTCGTCAAAGCTCGACCAATCCGTCTTATACATCCGAAGTTGAATCTCTCCGGATTGTCCGCCAGGCTGGATGCTTCCAGCTCCTGATGTGAAGCTGAGCTCCACATAGGAATCCGTGAAGGTGCGTTGAATGTTGGATGCACCGATCTGTGCCCAGTCAATCGCGGAATCCATCGCGGCTGTGCCCTCTTTTGAGAAGTAATAACGGATCTTCAGATCGCTCAAGTCCACAGCGGTTGTACCCACATTTTTGATATTAAAATATGGCTTGATCTGACTGTCTGTTGCATTCGTATCCCCTGCACGATATTGCAATACGAGATCACTCGTTGGCACAACTACACTCTGAGGTGTAGCGGAAGCCGCAGCAGAGTTAACACTTTCACCTGCTGTATTCACAGCCGTTACCACATAATGATAGGTTGTCCCATTTGTCAGCCCTGTGTTCGCGAATGAAGTTCCGCTCACATTGGCTGCAATGGTGGTGAATGGACCTGCTGCACTTGTTGCGCGTTTCACATTGTAGCTTGTCGCTCCTGCCGATGCCGTCCACGTCAGGTTAACTTGTGCGTTGCCTGCCGTTGCGGTTAATGCTGTCGGCGCTGCAGGCGTTGTCACACCCGCTACCGGAGTAGCTGTAGCTGTCGTAGAATTAACACTTTCACCTACAGCATTCTTGGCGGTCACAACATAATAATACGTTGTACCGTTAATCAGTCCAGTATTGTTGAATGACGTTCCACTTACATTTGCTGCAATGGTAGTGAACGGTCCAGAAGCACTTAACGCACGCTTCACACTATAACTCGTTGCACCAGCAGAAGCTGTCCAAGTCAATGACACCTGAGCATTACCCGCAGAAGCAGTCAATGCGGATGGCGCTGCCGGAGCTGTGTCGCCACCTCCTGGAGGGTTGCCCCCGCCATTACTTGCAGGCAGAACAGGGAATGAATTTTTTACCAAAGTTACGAATTGATCATGGAACCAGTGACCGGAGACTGGAGCGTTAGGTAATGCACCTGTTAATACGCCATCCCGCGTGATGAAGGTAGGATCACACATCCGGTCGAAGCCTTTGCCTTCATTATTCGGAATTTCGGAACTGGAGCCATCCGATTCACCTGGAGGTTTCACCCATACATAGGCATCCAGATGTGCCGGACCTGGAGCAGCTTTAGGTGCTTCCCCTATGCCTGCGCCACTGTTATTACACCAATTGCCTCGGTGATCACGACGATCGATCCGTCCAGAATTCACGTAGTCGTTGATGTTACTGCCTGTAGCCGATGTTGGACGGTTCACCCCGCCCCATCCGTTACGGCTGGTATCAATGAGGAAGCCTGTGCTGGTCGGCCATCCCGCTTGAACGAATCCAGAATAGAGCGCTGCAGTGAAATCCGTCTCATCAAAGTACGGGTTCCATTCATAGAAACTGGAGGATCGAATCGGTTGTCCACCAATGTTCAGATCCGGATTAGGCAGATTTGGTTCATGCAGAGGAGTCGTATTAGCTGTATTCGTGATGAAACCATCAGCACTTTGCAGACCTGCTGCTGTATCTTGTACTACACTAGTGTAAAGAGCGATGGCAGGTGCACGATTGGTATCCCACCCAAGCCAGCCGGAGTGTCCGATATCCAGATAATTGTATACGTTTGGAACGGCATGCAGCTTGTCCAGCGCATATTTGATGCCATCTTCATAGATACCTGTTGAGCTCGCTTGAGCACAGGCTGGTGTACTCAGGTTCGTTACAAGGTTCGGCAGACTATCCGGTTCAATGATCGCAACAATACGAATATCCTGATATTTCGGATCTGCGAAAATATCTGCAATAACATCAATGTAATCCGTCTTATATGTCTGTAGTGCAGCCTGTGTTAGGGGAAGTTCTCCGTTAGATGCAAGGGCATGACAATCCCGACCTGGTAGGTTATAGATAACAAAAGATGCCGTTATAGGTACGCCAGGTTGCTTCTGAGCGAGGACTGCATCCAGATGCTGCTCGATGCTTTTGCGTCCCGCATTATCCGTACCGCCATAGATGGCAGCAATGCGGTCGATCCAGACAGCCGTTGGATATGATTTGACAGTTTCCATCTTCGCTTTTAGCGATGTATCATTGGTGAGGGCAATGGACGTATCCACGAGAGCGGAATAATCCTGATTCAGATAAGCCGTCGCTCCAACAAACGGGTTGTCCACACGTGCCTCTGCCGCCTGAGCTATACCCGAAGACATCCCAGGGAATATGCCCGCCGCAAGCAACGTAGCTGCCAGCATTTGTTTTACACCTTTGCGCAGCGCGTTCTTACCTCTCGATTTAGCTTTCAATTTAGTCTTCATAGTTCCACCTTTCCTTTAGTTAGATTTGTTCAACTAAAGAAGTTTTACACTGACCATTTCGATGACAGAATAACCTTCCGATCGCTGTTATCCCCAGATTTTTTGATTCCCTTTTCTAAAGGGAAAATCCGGTGATAAAGGCGACCACTTCGCTTCTTCACGTTATTTCTGTCCTCTCCATTAGCGTGTAAAAAATTTAGTTGAACCTGTTCAAATTTGGTTTATACTCATTTTCTGATCCTCTGTGTTAGCATGATGCATAGCACGTAGAGAACATTCGGATGAGCTGAAATAACACCTCCATGCGGGATTCATTCATGTTGAAGAACAACCAAGACAATAGCCAAGGAACGAAGAGCATACCAAAAACAGAACCATAAACAATCGAGTTTGTCGTAGGTCGGAATGACTGGAATTGTGGGTAACTAAGGATGTGTGGGGTCGAACCATGTGGTAATCATGTGGGTGATGTTGATTGTGTGTATAGACGTAACGAAGATGAAATGGTGTGACGAACAGACGAACGAACGTGCCTACTTCATTTTAGTAAGCGCTTACTTATTAAGGTTATAAAAAAGGCTCATCGCCTGCAAACCTCAACCTCCCATCGCATGTTCACCTCCTTATAGATCGATTATACGACATGTAAATATTACTGTAAATTGAATTAACTAAAATTATTTATATTTTTTTCCATAAATTTGGCAGGAATTCGAGAATCCCTTTCCCAGAGCCCATAAAAGGCTCATCATAGCCTATTTTGCCACAATGAACCTCTCATTAGAACACTCCTCTGTCTAATAGCAAGCAACCTTCCTAAGGGATGACTACAACATCTCCCGGTTTTAGACCGCTGAGCACCTCTGTTTTGTCACCTGACTCCATCCCGGCTTTAATCGTCAGTGGCTCGGTCTGTCCATTTCCTTTGTCGAGTAACACATAAGGCTCCGTCTGATCACGCATAACGGCTATGCTGGATACAACCGTGGCTTTGTCTTTGCGCGTTGTCTCAATATCCCCCTCAAGACTTACCCCTCCAAACATTTTTGCGTCTGGCTTCAGGTCAATCACCACATCGAATTGGGAAGCTTGTTTCAGATCTGTATCCGTACTCTTGCGTGCAAATTTGGACACTTTGCTTACCTTACCCGTAAATTCGAGATCTTTCTGTGCGGTCATTCGTACCTGAACGGGCATACCTACCTTGAGCCTGAACATCTCTTCTTCTCCAACGATCGTCATAAATTTCAGCTTGCTCGTGTTCGTAATGGACCCGATCACTTGACCCTCTGTCACTGCACGCGTTTTGCTGTCCTCGTCATTCATCTGGAATATCCCAGACGCGGGAGCATAGACAACGGCTTTACTCATCACATCTTTCTTCTTCTGTATCTCCTGCTCCTTGAGAACTAATGCTTTTTGACTCAACTCACTTGTCAGGCGTTTGCCCTCCCGTTCAACAAAAGCCTTCTTGCGTTCTTCCTCGGTTACACCAAGCGTTTCCGTCATCCCCGCTTGCTCAACGCTAACCTGATTGATTTCATAATCTAGCCGAGCTTTCTCCAGATCGCTTTCCAGTTGCTGAACTTCTGTTTGTTGCGCTGTAGTATCTAACGTGAACAGAATATCT
This sequence comes from Paenibacillus sp. Root52, assembly GCF_001426865.1. Classification (GTDB taxonomy): domain Bacteria; phylum Bacillota; class Bacilli; order Paenibacillales; family Paenibacillaceae; genus Paenibacillus. Next base: position 85,434 of record NZ_LMFO01000006.1, read on the forward strand.
CCCTTCTTGACCTGATCTCCATTTTTCACATGCCATTGTTTAATGCTTGAAGCATACGGAGCGAATACATCTGTCTGATCGGTGTACACCGATTTTCCCTTCACCTGGATGGTCTGCGTCATCGTTTCCTGTGTCACGTCAAATGTAATTGGCGGTGGAATCTCTACCGGCAACTCCGGCTTAGGCTTGTACTTCTCATATAACCAGTAGCCAACGCCTGCTAATAGTACGATTGTGATGATGATTTTAATCCATTTCTTCATGTGCCCATATTCCCTTTCGCTGATAAAGTTTGGGGAGTTCTCTCTCCTTATACAAGCTGTGTATTACATCGATTTGATAACGTTCAGTGCATTGGTGCGGGATGCACTAATGGCTGGATAGATACCGGAAACAACCCCAACCAGCACAGCAAAAACGATGCCTAGCGGCAGAGCAGACTGCTCGATAATGACCGTCATTGGCCCGTTCTGTTGATCTGCCATCTGGCTTGCCAACAGACTATTCACTCCATCCAGGGCAGCAAAGGCAATACCGACACCAGCAACACCGCCCATCAGTCCAAGCATCGCTGCTTCAGTAATAAACATCTGGCGAATCTGCCATAGATTCGCACCGAGCACCTTCATGACACCGATCTGTTTGCGCCGCTGATGCGTAGACATGATCATGGCTACAATAATGGATAGGGAAGCCAACAGCATAATAAATCCACCAATGCCCATAGCAGCCTTTTGATACATCGCTAACTGACTCGACATCGCTTCCTCTTGAAACAGATTACTCTGTGTATTTAATGTCAGTTTTTTGATCTGTTCCTCAACCTGAGAGACATAGCGTTTATTCTCTACCTTGACTAGAGCTGAGTTAAGACGCTTTGCAGCCGAAAGATCTGTCTGTTGTATGCCTAGCTCATCCTGCAATGCACGAACTGTATCCAGTGGCAAATATACTTTTTTATCATTTTGGGCAGTAAAATCATCCATATTAGAAGGCTTCGTCAATTCTCCAGATACAGTCACAGAGCCGCTCAGTTTGGTTTTGCCTGGATTCGTATAGTCTTCATAGCGAAACTGAACTCGCTGCTGTACCAGTTGATCTTGCTTAGATGACATCTCCATATACTGCTGCAAGAGATCGTTATTGTATGGATCGGCATTCAATTGTTCGATTAACTTCTGAGTTACCTTGGGATCAACCAGTCCAAACGCAGCCCCATAACTCGTCACCGCAATTCGTCCATCCTCCGCCCCGCGTCCTTGCGAATAGCTGTATCCGAATCCTCCCAGTGCTTCAAGCTCCGTTCCAATGACCTCAACATAAGTGCTGCGTCCGTCTGGCAGAACCATTTCTAATGTGTCCAGCTTCAACATCGGTGCAACAGCAACCACATGGGGAAGTCTTTGAATAATCTCAATCTTCTCTAAGGTCAGAGCTCCCCGTTCAAAATTGGACTTCTGCCCTCCACTACCGCTACCGGTACGAATACCTTCATTAGGAGAAATCGTAATCTCATCCATCTTATAATTGGCATTTAACGTTTGCTCGCTAAAGGTCTGTACCGATTGCCCTACACTAAGGGCGATAATCATTGCCGCCGAGCCAATGGACAATCCGATCATGCAGAGCAGCGTTACCATTTTCCTACGAATGATCTGTCCCCAGGCCATACGTAATACATCCAGTAATCTCACAATTTCTCTCCTCTACCTCAAGCTTCTCATGCCGTCTCTTCAACCAACACACCCTTATGTAGCGTAAGTACAACCTGCATCTGCTCAGCCACCTCTGCCTCATGCGTCACAATGACAAAGGTCGTGTTCATCTCCCGATTAAGCTTCTGCAAAATCGCAATAATCTCTTCCTCCGTCTCCGTATCCAAATTCCCTGTAGGCTCATCCGCGAAAATAACCGACGGCTCAGTAATGAGGGAGCGTGCAATACTGACCCGTTGTTGTTGACCACCAGATAATTGGGAAGGGAACAGATTAACTTTCTCACCTAAACCCACCTGCTCCAGCAACTGTAGCGCCTTTACCTTACGCTTTGAGGGACTCACGCCCATAAACACCAGCGGCAGCTCCACATTTTCCCGAATCGTAAGATTGGACAACAGCTCATACGATTGAAAAATAAAACCGATATGACTGCGTCGGAACTCCGCCAGACGATTCTCGCCGAAGCGAACAATATCCTGATCAGCGATGAGAATTTTGCCTTGATCTGGCTTCATCAGCCCAGCCATTAGATTAAGTAGGGTGGACTTTCCTGAACCTGAGCTGCCCAGCAGAGCAACCATCTTGCCTTTCCCAATCGTCAGATTAATATCTTGAAGCACCGGCACGCTTCCCTGTGCGTTGCGGAACGAGTGGGATAAATGTTCAACTCGTAACATTCCTTCTTGTCTTCCTTTCAAGCTGCTGATTATGTATGACTATAGTACATGTTCAAAAAGTCGGTTTTCAGTACCGTATACGTTGAACTAAAGAATATTTACACTTGCCACTCCGATGACAGAATAACTTTCCGATCGCTCTTATCCCCAGATTTTTTTGATTCCCTTTTTTCAAAGGGAAAATCCCGGGATAAAGGCGAACGCTTCGCTTCTCCATGTTATTTCTGTCCTCTCCGTTCTCGTGCAAATGTTTCGTTTAATTCAGATGCTGACTTACCGAACTTCCTCTAAATTATAGGGTGGAGATGTATCTTAGCCGTCCATAGATGTATCTAAGTTGTAAAATGTGGCACAAAAAAGACCTTGTTCGCAGAATGGCTACAACCACCATTGTGCAGAACAAGGCCATACAAATTCCCCTCAACACTACCAAGCCCGGAAGCTAAACCGATATAACTCGCTTTTGTCTAACGAGCTGCCTACTACGAATAATTCATCATCATACCACTTCAGCTTCATAAAGTTCTCAATATTACGATAGATTACCGTATCCGAACTTAGTTCATTGTCATTTAGATAAGCGATGTGCACTTCATTATTCTGATTATCCATCGGGATGACGTAGGCCAGACGGGATTCATCTGCATCCAGATCGAAGTTCCAATACGTCCCCTTTAACAACAGATGCAATTGACCTTGCTCTGCAGTGTACCGATACAATCCCTGTACGTTGTTGTCCTCGCCTTGGACAATCATATCCCCATTTTTCAACAGCCTAAATTGCTGAATGTCTTTCATTTTCATAACCATGCTTACTTCATGATCATCTTCAAGAGAAATACGATAGATGGCGAAGCTGTCTTTGAGCATAACGAGGATATAGGCTTGCTTCAAATCCGGACTCACTTCGAATACATCCATCACGATAAACGTGTCACTTGCATTCTTCACATCACTCGCATCCTTGAGCACGGACATCAGTTCCTGATGAGTGTATATCACACGTGCTTTACCTGTACTCATATTCATCTGGCTAAAGGCAAGTTCATCCTGACCAATATAGGTACTGTTTCCCACAAACGTTCTGTAGTACGAGTTATCCTGTCCAAACTTACTGCGCTCCCCCGTGCCCAGTTCATAGCTAAATGTAGTGCGCTGAACCTGACCTGAACGGTACTGTGAATAGACTAGCTTCTTGCGGTCTGGACTTAGGAAAACGCCATAGTCGGTATTGCCGCCAATATCCTTCACCTTATTATCATCCAGAGATAAGAGGGATAATTTCAAGCCAGTATAGGACTTCTCCGGGCCATTAACGACCAACGTATTACGATCCACCACGTCAAAATCATAAATCCCAAAGTCATTCGGAATCTTTGTAGCAGATTCAATCTGAATAGTACTGCTCGGAGGTGGTGCCAGGGCGCTATTGAATTGCTCACTCGGAAGAATTACCGTTCTGGGCTTAAGGTTCCCGATGCTAAACAGACTGCCGATACCGAAGATGCCACAGGCAAATACAATCAACAGCCCGAACAGCATCAACCTATCACGCTGATTACGCCAAAATCCTGAAGGCCTCATGCGTTCCTTTCCCCCGGAAGACGGATATGCACTTGTGTCCCTTCATGTATGATGCTCTTCATCTCTACTGTTCCCCCATGACGCTCAACGATGTTTTTCACAATGGACAATCCGAGTCCAGCGCTTCCTTTTTCCGTGCGATTAATCCCTTTATCCTGATAGAAAGGCTCGAATACATACTGGAGCGCTTCCGCACCAATTCCCTCTCCCTGATCGCGAATGACAATATCGATACTGTCTCCTTCACGAGAGGACTGTACCTCGATAATCGAATTCACATCGCTGTACTTCACCGAATTATCCAGAACGTTGAGAAATACCTCCTTGAGCTTGTCGCGATCCCCGTGAAGGTAGAGCCCTTCCTCCAGTTCATAGTGGATACCAATGTTGTACTTGCCTGCCTTGATGGACATGTCCTCACAAGCTTCGCGAATAATATCGGAAACTTCGATACGCTCGAACCGATACGCCTGAATGACTGCTGATGACACAGACACCTCCAGAATATCGGCAACCATCGTATTGAGACGGCGGCTTTCTTTGATGATATAGTTCATGCCTTTATCAAAAAATGCCTGATCCGTAAATCCATTATCCCGTAAGATCTGGGCGTATCCCAGAATCGTCGTTAGAGGCGTTTTTAATTCATGCGTTACATTATCAAAAAAAACTTTGCTTCGTGCCTGCACTTGTTTCACTTCGTCCCGTTCTCGCTCAATGACATCAATCTGCTCTCGAACCCGGTCAATCATGACTGTAAAGCTTGAGGCCAGCTCACCAATCTCATCCTTCGTAGTAATCTGAATATCTGCATGGAGACTTCCTTGCGCCACTTCAGCAGACCGTTTCGTCAGTACACGGATCGGTTGAGTGATTTTCCGGGAAATAAAGATCGATGCGATAAATATAAATACGAAAATAGCCGCCGCAAATAGCTTAATCGTATTTTGGAAACGGAGGTTCCGCTTATACAGATCGGTATAATCTTTCTCCAATTGCACAATGCCAATCACTTGTTGACCTGATTGAATCGGAAAAGATAGACTTGCAGTCACTTGACCTTGATCGACCACTGTTGTGTATGCAATCTTAGACTGCATAGCCTGCTCAACATCAGGCATGTCAGTCCGCTTAACAACGTTAACCCCGCTGTTCGCGGCGCTATATAACGACGCATCCGGACGGTAGACCGTAATCGTTCCACCAACCGCAGAACCGATCTGCTCCGCAAGCTCGCGGCTTCCAGCTTCGAGCGTATCCTTGCTCATTCGTTTATTATGAATCAAGAAATACTGATTCAGCGCAATATCTAGGTTTTTTTTCGATTGAACGATATCTTCATGCACTTCTCGGTACATATTCTCCTCAGCTACCTTGCTTGAGAGAATCAAGAGAGCAGCGAATCCGATGAACACGATTGCTGAAAATAACACGACCATTTTGAACTGAATCGTCCACTTCATGTCTGCACCTGAATATTCAATTTGTATCCTACGCCAAATACCGTTTCAATCATCGATATTCCTTGTGCTCCGCTATCGAGCTTCTTACGGATTCGTTGTACATGAATGTCCACCGTTCGGGTATCTCCAGCGAATTCAAACCCCCATACCTTGTCCAGCAGTTCAGAGCGTGTATGCACCTTACGGTGATGGTTCACCAGAAATAACAGCAGATCGTATTCTTTATTCGTTAGACCTGCACGTTCCCCGTCCTTCCACACTTCACGCTCATCCTTGCGGATCTCGATATGTTTGCCTAACCTTACAACCTCATAAGATTGATTCTCCAGCGTTTCACTAATCAGGTCGATCCGGCGAAAGATGGCTCGAATACGTGCAACAACCTCACGGATATCAAAAGGTTTAGTAATATAATCATCTGCTCCAAGCTCCATGCCGAGCACCTTATCTAACATATCGGACTTCGCTGTAATCATGATTACAGGAATTTTGGAATTCACAGATAGCTGTCTGCACACATCAAACCCGCTCATATCCGGCAGCATCAGATCCAGCAGGATCAGATCGGGCTTCGATTGACGAAGCAGTTCTAGGCCTTCTTTGCCAGAAGCGGCTTCCTTTATCTCAAATCCTTCTTTGCGCAACGAATACGATAAAATATCTCGAATGGATTCTTCGTCCTCAATAATCAAAATCTCTTTTTGTCTCATGGTCCTCTCGTAATCTCCCTGCTCTATGAATTTCTTCTGTTGCCTAGGTCGTGTCTGAAAACTCGCTGAAGTGCATCTTTTACCGCCTTTTCGCCCCTACTGCGTCACTTTCCCTTGACGTGCCCCGGCACGCCTGCGGAAAACTTCCTTGCTTGCAACGAAAATCCAGCAAAATCTGCTTCCTTCGGAGTTTTCAGTTACGCCCTTATTTTGTATCGCAAATTGGCTCCTTGAACAGAGGAATGCGAGAAATGTTACAACTCCGATACAACTCTGAACGGTTTGGAAACAACCGCCCGATATACTTGCATCATAAGCAAGAGTAACCAGACCGGAATCAAGCCTGATCTGTATCCAAGGGGGATTCACATCATATGAACAACACACAGATAAATGATGCTTACATCAACTATAAATCAGAAATTACAAGGTATCTATCACATATCCTCAAACAACCGCAGGATGCCGAGGATCTAGCCCAGGAATGCTTCATTCGGCTCATGAAAGTTACTGATCCCATACCCGAAGATCGACTTCTCTACTATCTCAAGCGTATTGCTCGCAATCTAGCAATGGATAGCTTCCGCAGACGTACTCGAACGTTACGGCGTGACAGCCGACTGGAAGTACCCACACATCATTTGGATACACCAAGTCTTGAAATTAATGAAGGTGTTAACGATCTTGTCTCCCATATTAACAATACCGAGCATCGTAAAATACTAGAGCTACGCCTGATCCATGGATATTCTATCAAAGAAACAGCGGAGCTGGTCAACCGCAGTGAAGGCATGATTAAGTCCTCTGTCTTCCATGCGGTCAATCGAATCCGAGCCAAAGTCATCTCTTAGGAGATGGCTTTTTTTATTACGAAAATGAACATATTGTAGCACACGGAAAAGTGATTATATACACCTAAGACCTATATGAATATGTCATAATACCCAATTTTACAAATATCGAGTTAATTTTTACAATTTGGTATGACTATGTTAGATTTTGGTATGGTAGAATATGGACGAACTTATGAATCAACTAGGGCGGGGCTGAAAACTCCGAAGGAAGCAGATTTTGCCGGATTTTCGTTCCAAGTCAGGAAGTTTAACGCAGGCGTGCCGGGGCACGTCAAGGGAAAGTGACGCAGCAGGGGGCGACAAGGCGGTAAAAGATGCACTTCAGGGAGTTTTCAGGTACGTCCTAATATTTGGGAGGGATTTGGTTGGGTAAATTGAGAAGTTTGCGGGGAGTTTGGTTAAAATCACTCCTAGCATTGTCCATGGCTTTGCCGCTTCAGATTGGATTGTGGAACGGAGATGCATCGGTACATGCGGAAGGGCCGACAGATCCGGCACCATTCATTCAGGCGAAGGTCGTTAACGAAAATGCTGGCAAAAAGGTATTGTTCGACAACTCACACGGTCAGACGGCTGGAGCCGCAGATTGGGTGATCGATGGTGGTTTCTCGGACTTTGGAAATGCGTTAGCGAATGATGGATATGATGTAAAGGAACTGCGCAAGACAACCCCATTTACCTATGAGGATCTGAAAGAGTATAGCGTATTCGTTATTGCAGAACCTCAGATTCCTTTCAAAACTTCGGAACAAGCAGCAATGAAACAATATGTTGAGCAAGGCGGCAGCATCTTCTTCATCGGAGATCATTACAATGCCGATCGTAACAAAAACCGCTGGGACGGTTCAGAAGCCATTAACGGTTATCGCCGTGGGGCGTTCGAAGAGCCAACTAAGGGCATGAGCACAGAGGAACGTAACTCTGAGGCTATGCAGAATGTAACGAGCACAGACTGGCTGTCCGAAAACTTCGGCATCCGTTTCCGCTACAACGCACTTGGTGATATTGACGCCAACATTATCGTACCGGCTGACCAAGCCTTTGGCATCACGGAAGGTGTATCCTCCGTAGCTATGCATGCTGGTTCTACACTGGCGATCACAGACCCAACGCTTGCGAAAGGTATCGTGTATCTGCCAAAAACCAATGCAAAATGGAATAACGCTGTTGACCAAGGTGTATACAACGGTGGTGGCATTGAAGAAGGCCCTTACGTCGCTGTATCCAAGCTGGGTGCGGGTAAAGCTGCCTTCATCGGTGACTCTTCCCCTGTGGAAGATGCATCGCCTAAATACTTGCGTGAAGAGACAGGCACACGCAAAACAACTTATGACGGCTTCAAAGAAGCAGATGATGCTGTATTGCTCGTGAACACCGTGAACTGGCTCGCGACGCAAGAAAACTATACTAGCCTGACAGAAGTGGCTGGGCTGGAACTAGATACCGCTACTGCCCTGTTGCCATTCGAAGAGCCAGCGGCTTCTACAGAACCACAAGCTGAACCTTGGGCTGCACCTGCTGCTGGATACAAGTGGTATGATCGTTCCACATTCAAAGCTGGATCTTACGGTGGACCTGCATCTAGCGCGAATGCTTCTTACAGCTTCGTAAAACAGGATACACTCCCTAATGCGGAAGAATTCCAGGTACGTGTTGTAGTAGAGAACATGCCTCCAAATACAACGGTATCAGGCTATAGCGCAGGGATCTACCTGACTGGTGGAACGCAAGTAGCTATGATCCAAAATGACAGCGGCACATGGCCGACATCATACGGTTATAGTTCTACTTTTAGTGTAACCTCAGACAGTAAAGGTCGTGCAATCAAAGACCTCAACGTTCGCATCAAACCAGGTACAAACGGCAATGCAAGCTTGCGCCTACGCTTGAACGGCAGCAACTTGATCACCAATGCCGTAACTGTAGGTAACGTACCAGCTACGCCGCTGCCAGAGGAAGAAGGACCAATCCCAGCAACAATTACGGTTGCTGAAGCTCGTACCAAAGCAGTTGGTTCAACGGTAACCATTGAAGGTGTAGTTACAACACAGCCAGGTTCATTCGGCGGACAAGCCTTCTATCTTCAGGATGAGACAGCTGGAATCTATGTATTCCAGCATACTAGTGGCTTCCAAGTTGGCGATAAAGTGAAAGTTACAGCACCAACGACGATCTATAACAGTGAATTTGAGCTTACCGATGTTGTAGCTATTGAGAAGACGGGTACTGCTTCTGTTCCCGCTCCGGCTCTCGTTACTGCCATTAATGATGCTAACCAAGGTCAACTCGTACAGCTGAAAGATGTAACGGTTCAAAATATCATTAGCTCTACGCCTGCTGGATCATTTGAATTCGATGCAGTGACTGCTGACGGAACAACTACACATGTGCGCGTGGATACACGTACAGGTGTAACTGAAACGTCCTTCCCTTATGCTGCAGGCGACAAGCTGGACATCACAGGTGTATCGGCAATTTTCAGAGATGTATATCAATTAAAACCTAGAAGCTTGAATGATTTTGTTGCTGCCGAGGAACAAGGTGGAGGCGAAGTCCCTTCCACTCCAGCTGTGGGAGCACCGGGTAAACCGGTGCTTTCTTCCGATAATGGCTATACAACAGGACTGTTCGGCGGTTCTTATAACGTCACGATGAATCTGTGGTGGGGCGACAATGGTTCGGAATACAAATTATATGAGAACGGCGTACTCGTTGATACACAGAAGTTAACTGAAGCTACACCTTCTGCACAATCAACCAAAACAGCGATCACTGACAAAGCCAATGGCACATATACGTATGTAGCCGAGCTGACTAATAGCAAAGGCACTACGCGTAGTGACGAGCTGACGGTACAAGTAACCAATGCGGCACCAGGTAAAGCTACTCTTTCCCAAGATAACTGGGATGGCGATGGCATTTACAGTGTAACAATGAATCTCTGGTGGGGTACAAATGCTACAGAATACCGCCTTTATGAAAATGATGTACTTATCGATACACAGGAATTGAAGGCTGCAACACCAGCATCTCAGCGTGCTGTAACCGATCTGTCTGGTCGTGCCAACGGAACGTACACGTACCGTGCGGAACTGATCAATGCAGCAGGTGTAACAAGCACTGAGACCATTACAGTTCAAGTCACTAAAGCAGCTCTGCCATTGGCAAGCTAATAAAACAAACCAAAAAACCGAAACCACGAGTAGCCTGGATGGGATCAATCCCCACGTTGAGCTACCTGGATTCGGTTTTTTTACATATATTCATTAATTCGTTAGTTCATCAATTCATTTGTTCATGACAAGCGCTCCGGCTCATTGATCTTTCTGGTCAACAGCATGCCGTTCACTACAGCAGAATACGCAGCGATGGCAATAATGGCAAAGAATACGATCTGGTTCATCTGCAGCATTGTGTAATTACTCCACGTGAAAATAATCAGGATTCCACTAAGTCCGATATTCTCTCTGTTATGCTCCTTAAACTTCTGAAAAATCATTCGATATAATAATATGGCTATCATAAACACAATCCAGACGATAGTAAATGTCTCCATGTGCTTCACCTTCTTTCCTCACTCTTCATCACTAGATATCGCTGTGTAAATCTGAGAACGATACTTATCCAGGTTACCGTCATGTGCGAATTGAATAATAATGACATTATTATTGGTATACTCACCGACCTTGGTTATGAGCGAGATGTTAAAGTTCGCTTTTACCAGCGCTTGCCTTGCTTGTTCAATAGAATCCGTAAAAAAAATAAATACGGTGTCGCTGTCCTCCCCATTGTGAGAAATGCTGAATTGATGAGGAATCAAACCCTGCATATCAACACTGGATGAAGGCTCCATGACCTTAACCTCCAGCCCCTGCTCTTCAAGTGAGGTTTGGAATTGATGTAGAAACTCGTTTGGATCGATGCGCTGATTCTGCCCTGTACAGCCGGTAACAAATGTCAGCAAAATTATGATTAAAATGGTCGCAGTTCTCATTACTTCCCTCTCATCTTCTCTTGAATCTCCACAGCTTTTTCGTAATTGGAAGCTCCTGTAACCACATGCGTTTGTGTTCTCTCATCCCCAGTAGATCCGAGAAACATACTGATCTCTCTCCAATCATCACTGAAATAAATGAGACCAATCAAGCTATAATCGAAAGGAGTTTCCATTCTATTGTAAGTTAAACTACCTTTATTAACATGGTTCTTCCTCTCTAGTACATAAATCGTCGACATATACTCCTTCTGAGTTAGATCAAAGTTATCTACAGACACGTGGCCTTCAAAGGATGCATGACGGAAAAGAGGACGAACCATCCTTCCTTCCACCTTGATCTTCGTAGTTACCGCAGATGCTGGATCATCTTGAGTATATTGAATAGCTTGCTGCTCAATATGAATATTCTTCGGAAATGGATAGAGCCATGCAACCAGCCCAACTCCAACTAAAACAACAATAATAATGAACAAACGTAATTGTGTTAACCTCAACCTAAAGCCCCCTCACTAGATAAGTGAAAGTGAATAAATTATAAATTTCCCTTTTCAATCATGTATTTATAAAGAAATCATACCAAAAATTCTCCAAAGAAACAGCATTTGACGATCTGAAGTCACTTCCATTGATCCTGCACCTTCCATCTCTAACGAACTCATTTAGCCTTATTCGGGGGAGAACTGCATCCAGGAAATGCTAACGAATCGTTGGCACGCTCATATGCCTTTTGGGCGCAAAAATTAGATACATTACCTAGTACTTCGAAATATAACGCTTCTCGGATTCGTTAACACCTAGGGTATAACACGTCCTGACTTAGATACAAACAAAAAAAGAAGACTACTAAATGCTGTATCATAACTAGCACTTAATAATCTTCTCCACATTACACCAGCTTCTTCCGAATATATCCCGAGATCAAGTCAATGATTGTAATCATCACAATAATGCCAAGCAAAATAATACCTACACGCGGCCAGTTCCGCGTACTCAGTGCAAAGATCAGCGGTGTACCAATCCCCCCGGCTCCAATGACACCCAGGATGGTCGCAGACCGGACATTGATTTCAAAGCGATACAGGGTATAGTTCAAGAATCCAGGCATGACCTGCGGCAAAATAGCGAACCATAATTGCTGAATACGATTGGCTCCAGTAGCGAGCAACGCTTCCGAAGGACCATAGTCGATATTTTCCACTTCATCCGCGTACAGTTTGCCGAGCATACCGATGGAGTGTAAACCAAGGGCAAGCACCCCAGCGAACGATCCGGGACCTACAGCCTTGATAAACATCAAAGCCATAATAATCTCTGGAAACGTACGAATGAAGCTAAGCACCATTTTACCTGCACCCGAGATTGAGCGATGCCCACTCATATTACGTGCAGACCAGAAGGCAAATGGAATACATAATACAGCAGAGATCACCGTACCGAGTACGGAGATGGCGAGTGTATCCAGCAATCCACGCAGCAAATCTTCTCCTTCAGGCAAATAAACAAAGTCCCAATCTGGTGAGAATATACCAGCGATAATCGCCTTCATAATCTGTCCAGCGGTTTCTTTAAACCCGGTAAACGGTACACCGGCAAGAGCCCAGGCATACACCAGAATCAGCAGGATAACAATAACCCAGCGAAGCGGGTTCTTCCGTGGTTTCGGCCGGATGCGGCTTGTTTCATTTTTCATCATAGCAATTTCTCCCGCAGCTTAGTACTTACATAATCAATAATTAGAACAATAGCAAGGGTAAATAGAATGATTACGCTGGTCTTGTCATACTCCAGGAATCCAAGTGTAGCCTCATAATAAAGTCCAATACCTCCGGCTCCCACCAATCCCAGAATGGCAGCAGCACGTACATTAATTTCAAAGGCATATAGGACATAGGATGTAAATTGAGCAGCCAGTTGTGGTACAACGCCATACACAATGAGCTGAATACGGTTCATGCCAACAGCTGTCATCGCTTCCAGTGGCCCCTGATCAATCGTTTCTAGCGTCTCATAGGTGAGCTTGGCAATTAGACCTACAGAGAATACCGCCAGTGCCAGGATACCAGGAATTGGCCCTAGGCCAAACACCGCAACAAACAAAGCAGCAAGCAACAGATCCGGCACTGTCCGAATCAGGTTGAGTACAAAACGTGCAGGGAAGTAAATCCAGCGACTAGGCATTAGGTTACCCGCACAGATAATAGCCACCGGAATGGCAATGATCGCCCCAATGGTTGTACCAATCAGAGCCATACGAATGGTTTCCAGCATGCCTTGAACGATATTATCAAAGTAACTCCACCGGGGTGGAAACATTTCTTTTAGCAGATCCCACATGTTCGGCAAGCCTTCAAAAAGCTCCGTAAAGCTTGCATCGGTCTGCTTCGCACTCGCCCAGAGAAGAAGCAAAATAATGGCTAACGTGAGTAGATGCTTCGTGCGTCCAGGGGGTTTGGGACGCTTAACGACCTGACTCGGGCCGGAACCAGGTTCCTTGCCTATGCCTGGCTTGCCTGAATTCTGGAGTGAAACATTGGATTGTCCCTTCATACCAGAACTTCTCCCTGCTCATGCACAGCCTGCTTGTCCAGTAATTCATCAGCTAGAATCGGTCTGCCGTAAATCTCTGCAAATCGCTCATCCGTTGCTTCTTCAACTGGGCCGTCGAATACAACTTTACCTGCCCGCAATCCTACGATCCGGGTCGCATACTCTCTTGCCAGATCGATAAAGTGGAGATTGACGATTGTTGTAATGCCTAGCTCCTGATTGATATGTTTCAGATCATCCATAACTTGCTTCGTCGTAAGTGGGTCTAGTGATGCCACCGGCTCATCAGCTAGAATAATTTTGGCTTCTTGGGCAAGTACACGCGCAATCGCTACACGCTGTTGTTGTCCACCAGACAATTGATCTGCACGGGAGTAAGCCTTCTCCGAGATGTTAACCCGATCTAGCGCGGTAAATGCCAATTCAACATCCTCTTTAGGGAAACGACCCAGGATGGTACGCATGGTGGAATGATATCCCACACGTCCACACAGTACATTACGGAGTACACTGGAGCGTTTCACTAGGTTAAAACTCTGGAAGATCATACCAATATCACGTCTGATCATACGCAGGCGTTTGCCCTGCGCCTTCGTAATCGAACTTCCATTGATCTTAATCTCACCTTCACTAATATCGTGCAGTCGATTAATGGACCGTAAGAGGGTTGACTTCCCTGCTCCAGACAAACCAACGACCGCAATAAATTCGCCTTGCTCAAACTTCAGATTAATATTATCCAGGCCTTTTGTGCCGTTTGCATACGTTTTGGTGACGTTATGAAGCTCAATCATGGCAATAATCCTTCTTTCATTCGTAATGATCATACAGGTCGAAGCCTTGCTATAATGGCACAAGCCAGCGCAGCGTAGATCACGCTGAACTGGCCTGCCCACTCTGATACGATATAGCTAGTCCCATCAAAAGAGATACGTGAAGCAACAAGATTGTAAAACGACTTCTAGAGTTGTAGCACTTCTAAGCTACAATTACTCGCCTTTTACTTTTTCGCCATACTGACGAACGATCTCGAACTTGCTATCATCGGACTCTACGTAACCTTCATGTGTGTAGATCTCTTTAATGATTTGGTGGCCTTCTGTGTCTTTACCGATATCGATGAAAGCTTGTTTGATCTTCGCAGTCCAATCTGCATTCATATCTGTACGAACAGCAATGGTATCGTTAGGAATTGGCTCTGTGAACGCCAGTACACGTGTATCTTCAAATACAGTTGGGTAGTCTTTCGCTACAGTGTTACGAGCATCTTGGAAAATTGCTGCTGCATCAACGTCACCGTTCAGTACAGCGATAACACCTTGGTCATGACCTTTCAATGTTACAGGTGATACATCTTTCAATGGATCAATGCCATTATCAAGCAACAAACCTGCAGGCCATACATAACCAGCCGAAGACGTTACGTTCTGGTAAGCGATTTTCTTACCTTTAAGATCTTCGATCGTTTGGATCGGTGAATCTTTCTTCACGATAAACATCGATTTATAAGAATCAGCCAATTCCTCTGTTGGAGCACCTGTCTCATCATTTACGCCAAAACGTTGAGCTTGCAAAATAACTTGAGCTGCGCCTTTTTCTTTAGCTAGTACATAAGCTGTCGGAGGCAAGAAACCTACGTCTACTTTGTTAGAAGCCATTGCTTCAATAATTGTGTTGTAGTCTGTGGATACGCTGACTTTTACCGGAATGCCCAATTTGTCGCCAAGCAGTTTCTCCAGCGGCTTAGCTTTTGCTTCAAGCGTGTCTGCATTTTGAGAAGGAACGAATTGAACCGTTAGTTCTGTTGGTACATAACCTTCGGCTTCTTTTTCTGTTTCTGCCGTATCGGTAGACGTACCGGACGCATTCGAACTCGTATCAGCCCCGTTAGACGAACCTGTCGTAGCATTAGACCCACATGCACTCAGAAACAGAACCAAAATCAACAATGGTAAAAATAAAGCGGACTTCTTCAAGCGAACACCCTCCAAAGAGTTTCTATTTTTCAATACTTATCTACTATAATTGGCAAATATTTGCGCCATGTGAAACGAAATTTGGAGTTTTGTAAAGTTTTTTGTCATGCTGTCAGGGACGATTTCATCTGTTAGAATAGGCTCATTATGGATGAGAATTGAAGAAGACAAGCATCGAATAGGCACAAATATCAGGCATGCATCTATTTCTTCCATTCTTTCTATCGTTCCATTTTTTGGGGTCATTCCATATATATAAACTTATATATTAGAGGAGATTGTAAAATGAAACCTACTTACCCGACGACAACCTTCGATATTTTGTTCACCAGTGATCTGCACGGAGCCATCCGTCCGATTCATTACAACACCAATGCCTATCGCCCTGCCGGGCTTGCTATGCTAGCTACACTCATTCGTAAAGAACGTGAGCGCTCTCCTGAACTGATGCTGGTGGATAATGGTGACTTACTACAAGGCTCTCCCCTGGCCTCCTACGCGGCTGCCAACGTATCCAAGCATCATATTCATCCTTTCATCACCGTGTTGAATGAACTCGGTTATGATGCAGCAGTCATGGGAAATCACGAGTTCAATTATGGTCAGGAGCTGCTCCATGAAGCCGTTGAAGGCTCTACATTCCCATGGTTGTCTGCTAACATCGTTCGGACTCGTCCGCAAGAAGATCATGAAAGATTACTAGAAAGTGAGCAAGCTGTTGGGGGCAAAAAGCCAAGCTTCATGACTTATGAGGATGACTCCATTGTTGTTCATTCTTACGGAACTGATTCCGAAAAAGGGAAACGTCCCCTAGCACCATTGGAAGCTGGCATTCCTGCATTTGGCCCTCCCTATCTGATTAAGACATTATCTACGGGTGTCAAAATTGCTCTACTAGGCGCGACTACACACTACATCCCGAACTGGGAACATCCCAAAAATATTGAAGGATTACAGTTCCTTGATGCATTAGATACCATTCGTGCATGGGTTAATTACATTCGCGAAGTGGAGAAGCCAGATGTGCTTGTGGTTAGTTATCATGGTGGATTCGAAAGTGACCTAGAGACTGGGGAACCGGCTGAACGGTTGACTGGAGAGAATCAAGGGTATGCGATCTGTCGAGATATCAAAGGGATCGATGTACTTCTCACAGGACATCAGCATCGCCAGCTCGCTACCGAAATCCATGGTGTAACCGTCATTCAGCCTGGATTCAGTGGAAGCGGCATAGGGCATGTATCAGTTCAGTTACAGCAAAGTCCAGATGAAACATGGCAGATTACAGATAAACAAGCTAAGCTTCTGCGCTTGGATGAACAGCATGAGCTTGAACCCGATGCCATGGTTATGACACTTACGGATGAACTGGAGACTCAGGCTCAAGCATGGTTAGATCAACCGATTGGTGCGGTATCCGGTGACTTGTCGATCTCCGATGCGACAACGCTCCGACTTCAGGCACATCCATTCATTGATTTTGTTCATCAGGTACAGATGGAAGCAACGGGAGCACAGCTCTCAAATACGGCCATGCTTAGTGAAGAAGCCCGCGGATTCGGAAGTCAGATCACGGTTCGGGATGTGTTATCGAATTTCATCTATCCTAACACGCTTACCGTATTAGAGCTGAGTGGTCAGGATATTCGAGAGGCGTTGGAGCAAAGTGCACGCTACTTCGAACTGGATTCCTCAGGGAATGTTATCGTTAACCCGGCCTACATCGAACCTAAACCACAGCATTACAATTATGATATGTGGGCAGGCATTGAATACGAGCTTGATATCTCTCAGCCTGTAGGCAATCGAGTCGTGAAGCTAGAGCGTCATGGTATACCAATTGCGATGGATAGCTCCTATTCTGTGGTCATGAATAGCTACCGTGCTGCTGGGGGAGGCGATTATGCTATGTATCCAGGTAAAAAGGTGCTGCATGAAGGAGCCACGGATATGGCTGCATTAGTGGAGGATTACATTCGTAGACATCAACCGTTGACGGTGCAGCCGGCGAATAATTGGAAGGTTATGAACTAGGACACGGACATGTCTTAACTTCAACTGAAACGATTATAAAGACCACTTGGAGGTTAGAAAAACCTCTACCAAATTAATATAGCCTATGAAAGGTTCTTGATTAAGAATCTCTCATAGGCTATTTCATTTCATGATTGGCCAGGCATTCGCCTGAACCTCTAAAAAGGTAATATACTGTTCACAATGAGCACGAGTATAAACAAAGCAATCCATACCAACAACAGGTTCGCCATAGCTATAGCCCACTTATACTTCCCTTTATGATAGAATCCCCAACAAGATAGTGATCCTAACACAGCAATCGGATAAGACATCAGTAAATAAAAGGCAGCAGCATAGTTCGATGCATAGTCATATGAAGTTAGGGCATCAAACATAAATAGGCTCATCATCAACACGATGGGATACGCAAATAATGTTAATAAGTACAAACCATTAAATAAAAAGAGACATGTTGCAATTGTTGAGTTTTTCAATGTTCCAGACAACCTCCATTACTTAGCTTACCTTATACGAATACCCGTGCTTTGTGAATAAGCTCTATTATATCCATTTTATTACATAACGTCATGGTTACTACTTCCATATTTCCTCTGTGAGATATCTGATAGTTTGGAGTGAATACTGGTATCACGCACTCCGTATACAAGCCAGGATTGAACAATAGTAAAGAGCAGGATCAGAAGGAATTACGCCCCTCCGTCCCGCTCTTATATTCAGCCTAGCCTAAGTTTAAGCATTGACTACAAGCTGATTGTTTTTTTGACTAATACGTCTGTAATGGAATACAAACAGGATCAGCCCTAGAACACTTGTAATAATTTCAGTTATAGTCATAGACCAGATCACGCCTGTGAGACCAAAGTAATTATGGAAAATAATGATCACTGGAATGAACAAGGTTCCTTGGCAGATTGCCATCACATTGGTTGGAATCCCCTCTCCAGCAGCTTTGAAGATACCAGTAAACAGTCCAGTAAGCCCGGTGAACAACGCTGAGATCAGCATCGCAATCAGGATAGCGGTTCCGGCCTCAAGCACCGAGATATCAGATGAGAACAGGCGAATGACTTGTTCCTTAAATACATAGACGATGCCGATAAAAATCACCGCGATCGCCGCAATATACAGCGTCGCCTGTTTATACGTTGCTTTTAATCGAGCAAAGTTTCCACTTGCAAAATTATGCGCCACGAGCGGAATAATTCCCATGAAGATCCCCATCGTTAGAAACTCAGGCAACTGCACAATCCGTAGCGCAATACCAAAGCCAGCAACAATGTGATCACCAAATGTCATGGCATAGTGGTTCAACAACAGAGTCGATACGATCAGGAATGACGTTTGCAGAAGTTCGGATACGCCAATCTTATACACCTCTAACTGATCTTGCAGATTCAGCTTCCAGTGCTTCAAGAAGCCTCTCAGATTCTCACTGCGATATGATAAATACCAGATATAATAGGCTGCTGAGCAAGCATTCGCCAGTACGATGGACAGTGCAGCACCGAATACATGCCAATCGAAGATAAGAATGAATAGTACATCCAATAGAATGCTGGCAACGATGCTAATGAGCATACCATACATCGATTCCTTCGATGCACCTTCCGACCGAATCAACTGTTCCAGTGCAAAGTTCACGATGACAATCGCTCCACCTGCCAATAAGGTAATCGCGTACTGACTCGTGTATGCATATACAGCCTGATTGGCGCCAAGTCCATGAACAATCGGCGTGATGAACAACCATGAGATAAGGGCAATCAATAAACCAGCAGCTAAGCTGAAGTAAAGTGAGTAACCTGCAACCTTCCTCGCTTTCTCCCCTTCACCCGTAGCCGTTAGGCGGGTAATGAAGGTGCCGCCACCGACCCCAAACATATTGCCAAACGCCATCAACACAGTGAAGATTGGTAAGCCGAGGGTAATGGCACTGAACATGCCTGTATCATGAACCAGACCAATGAAAAAAGCATTGATGAGGTTATACAACGTCCCCGCAGACATGCCCAACATCATAGGAATAGACAGATGCATAATGGATTTGTGGACAGGGGCTGTGCTCAGATAATATGAGTTTGAATGTTTTTCTTTCAACGGAATTCCGCCTCTCTTTTAATTATAACAATTAGACATCTAAGTTTTTGAACAAAAAAATAGATATCGCAGCATTACCAACCAACGTTGGAAAAACTGATAAATAGAATGCGAACTGTTTGAATTCTAACTATTTAGATATGAGCAGTTAATCCTGCTCAGGTGTGTCAGACCTCTTAGAGGTTCTGATTAACCTTAGTTAATAACTGCATCAATGTTGCCTGTTCTTCTTCGTTCAAGCTTGCCACGATCTCGTGCTCAACCTTGGCAAACATCTGGGCTACATCTTGAATCACTTGCTCGCCCTTAGGCAAGACGTATAAGTTCTTCTGCCGCTCATTATCCGAAGGAATCTTCCGCTCGATATACCCGTTCTTCTCCAAGCCTTTCAGCATACTCGTAATCGTTGCATCCCGCCGGTTGAATGCCTCGGCTAGGTTTTTCTGAATCAATCCGTTATCCTGATGTTCATAGATATATCCGATAATTCGACCTTGTTGAGCATTAAGCCCTAACTCGTTCACTTGATCATCGGCTTTGCGTTTGATCTTGATCCCAATCGTTTGAAATAGATCCGAATACGGTGTATCTTTCCGCAAGAGTACTCTCCTCCTTTTAGTATTACACCTTAAAGTTAGATATCTAAGTGTTCGTAAGCTAAATATACATCCGCCTCGTTACACTGTCAAGCATCGTATTTGATACATTACGTGAATGCTACACTAATCATTCATATGGCTGCCTGAGTGTAAACAATATGGCAAGGCCATGTTTCAACAGCTCATCGGTGTAATCAAATCGCTGCCCAACCACCTTTCTCATGAAACAGGGCACCGCCTGTGAAGGAGTATCGTAACAATAAAGTACATCATACAATCCACACAAAAACGGACACCCTTATAGATCAATGTCATTAAGTTTAGCTTATCTTAATGACATTGCCCTATAGATGTCCGTTTTCTGTATATCCTCTTATTCCATTGCTCTTACTTGGGTCATGAATTCATCTCGCTCAGCACCTGTGGTACCGAGAAGCTCTATCTGAGAATGCCAATGACTCACCCAGCCATTACTGTGCTTTCTTGCGTAGCTGACTATAATACAGCTCGCTGTAGAAGCCACCTTGTTCCAACAAGACGTCATGCGAGCCTTGTTCCAACAGATGTCCATCCTTCAGCACTAGAATCCGGTCTGCTTGGCGGATCGTGTTCAGCCTGTGAGCAATGACAAAGCTGGTACGCCCCTGCATAAGACGTTGCAGCCCCTCCTGAATTTTGATCTCCGTAACAGTATCAATACTACTTGTCGCCTCATCTAACACAAGAATGGATGGGTCCGCTAGAATCGCGCGGGCGATGGCAAGCAGTTGCTTCTGTCCTTGACTGATGCCGCTGCCATCGGCCTGGAGCACTTTGTCATAACCACCCTTCATTCGCGTAATAAAGGAATGCGCATTGGCTAGTTTGGAGGCAATCTCCACCTCTTCGTCTGATGCATCCAGACGGCCGAAGCGGATATTTTCCCGAATCGTCCCTTGAAATAGGAATGAATCCTGAAGAACAAATGCCATATGAGAACGCAAATTCTCTCGGCGAATGGTTGTGAGATCCCGTCCATCCACAGTCAGCGTACCCGCAGTTGGATCATAGAAGCGGGACAATAGCTGTATTAGCGTGGTTTTGCCTGCCCCAGTTGGACCTACTAACGCAATCATCTCTCCCGGCTTCGCTTCAAAGCTAATTTCATGCAAAATGTCACGACCTTCATCATATCCAAAAGAGACCCGGTCAAAGCGCACCGCTCCCTCTACCTTCTCAAGGGATACCGCTGCACCTTCATCCTTCGCTTCTTCATCTTCATCAAGCACTTCAAATACACGCTCCGCTCCGGCTATTGCCGATAATAACGTATTCCACTGATTCGCAAGATCGTTCAGCGGACGTGTAAATTGACGAGCATATTCGACGAAAATGATAATGATCCCCACGGTAACCGTACCCTGAATCGCCAGAATACCACCGATCCCTGCTACAATGGCGAAGCTCAGGTTGTTGAGTCCGTTCATCAGCTTCGGTATAAAACCCGAGATGGTCTGCGCCCAGAAGCCGGAAATCCGGATTCGTGTATTTCGCTCCTCAAACCCACGAATAACCCGTTCCTCTTGGGAAAATGCTTTAATGATGCGCTGACCAGATAACGTCTCTTCAATATATCCATTCAGTTCACCCAGATTACGCTGCCGCTCCTTGAAGAGTGGCCCTGTTCTACGCGTAATCCAGCGCATGCCAAGAGCCATAAGCGGTACGACGATAAATGTAAGCAAGGTCAGCAATGGACTCAGCCAGAGCATGACACCAAACGTCCCCAGTAGCGTTAATATACTTGAAAAAATCTGAATGGCTGAGCTGTTCAATGTACCGCTAACATTCTCGATATCATTCGTAACCCGGCTCATAATCTCACCTTGCTGGCGCTTGCCGAAGAATGGAATAGGCAATTTGTGCAGGTGGGAGAACAGGTCATACCGCATACGATATACCGTCTCCTGTGCGATTTCGATCATCCATATGTTTTGCAGCCAAGATGTCAGGGAGAACAATACATACACCGCAACCAGTCCAAGCAGGAACCTGGTCCAACTAGCGCTGGTTGATTCTCCATCCATAAAGCTATCTACTGCGACGCCCACCATATACGGCCCAAGTAGCGCAAGTGCTGAGCTTGCAAATACCATCAGTAGCACCAGTGAGAGCTTCACTTTGCGGCGTGCAAGATACGTCCAGATCCGCCCCAATGTGCCTGACCAATTCTTCGCCCTTGCCTTCGGCTTAGAGCCGCCGCCTTTGAGCGTTGCAGGATCAAGCGGTGGTGGCGGTTGACGGAAGGGTTCAATGAATGCTTTGAACATGCGGCGTGCCCTCCCCATATTGTGATTGATAGATGCGACGGTACAATTCCGATGAATCCATCAGATCTTCATGTTTACCTTGCCCAATTAGCCGTCCATCATCCAGTAGCAGAATCAGATCAGCAGAGGTTGTGGAGCTAATTTTCTGAGTAATAATAAAGGTCGTACACGACAGTTCTTCCAATGCATCCAGTAATCTTGCTTCTGTGGCTACATCCAGCGCACTCGTACTGTCATCCAGGATTAGAATGCTCGGACGACGGATCAACGCTCTTGCAATGGATAAACGTTGCTTCTGCCCACCCGATAGATTCACTCCGCGTTGACCTAACTGTGTATCATAACCATTCGGTAATTTCTCGATTGTCTCATGAATCTGAGCACGCTTGGCGGCTTCCTTGATCTCAGCCAGCGTAGCATCCTCTCGACCCCAAGCGATATTATCACGGACAGAGCCTGTGAATAGAACGACCTCCTGTGGAACATAACCGATTGCCCCTCGCAGCAACGAGGTATCCAGACGTTCTGCGTTGGTACCGTCAATCCGGATCTGACCTGTGTCCTCCGTGTAGAGCCTTGGAATTAACTGTACGAGTGAAGACTTGCCTGAGCCCGTGGCTCCCATAATGGCAATGCGCTCACCTCGACGAGCAGAGAACGAGATATTTTCAAGTACGGTAATATCGCTGTTCGGATAATGAAAACCAACATTTTTGAATTCGACTGCACCTTGTATCGCCTGTTGTTTTTGAATCGACACAGATGTCCCTCGTTGTCCTAATGAGGCAGACCCTCCTTCATCTGCTGAGAAGCTAGATGCTGACTTCTGAGCCGATTCTGAATCGTCCTCTGTATCAAATACTTCATTCAGCCGCTGCGCTGAAGCGCTTGCTCGAGAGAACGTCACGAGAATCCACGATAAGGCAGACATTGCCCCAATGGTACGAAGCAGGTAGTTAATGACAGCAACCACTTCCCCCACCGTTGCACTGCCCGAGTTAATATCGACTCGCCCGAACCATAGCACAGCGATAATGCAGCCGTTCATCATGAGCAGCATGAACGGCATCGTCGTCTCCGTTAAGCGTAGCGCGGAGATCGTGCCTTTCATCAGCTTGCCGCTGAAGCCGGCAAAGCGTTCAATCTCATGGCCCATCCGTACGAAGACACGGATCAGCCGAATGCCTGTCAGATTCTCCTGGATGACTCCGTTGACGGCATCCAGCCTGCGCTGCACATTGCGGAACAGCAGCGCTGCCTTTTTGATCATCCAAACCACGACAATAAGCAACACAGGCACCATAACGACCAGCAGCAGACCTAATCGCGGATTCACAACCACGGCCATAATCATGCTACCAATCACGACCAGAGGCACACGTGTCATGAATCGCAGACTCATGAAGACGGTATCCTGAACCTGGGTAACGTCCCCTGTTAAGCGGGTAATGAGCGATGAGGTGGCGAAACGATTGAATACGGCATAAGAGAACGCTTGCACTTTATCATACAGCTTCTCCCGCAGATCGTATCCGAATCCTAAGCTCGCATGGGATGCAAAAAACGAACTGGCAATTCCGGCAGCAAAAGCAACAACTGCACTCGCCACGAGCACGCCGCCCCATAACCAGACAACCGACAGATTCCCTTCCTGAATGCCGTTATCGATAATCTTCGAGATGAGATACGGCTGAGCCAGCTCCACTGCAAGCTCAATCAACATCATGACCAGGGCAGCAATGGCGGCAACTCGGTACTTCTTCAAGTAGTGCAACAGCTTGATCATAAGCATTCCTCCGGCTCGGAGCGCTCTAAACGTATATTTTACTCCAGTTCAGAGCCTCCCTTAGACATGTTGTTTTCTCCACTTTGCCCACTATGTAATCATTTTCTATGTACATATATGGTTATTATAACGTATTTTACAATCCTGCTCCTATTCTTATTACCCTACTTTTCTCCAAGAAATAGTCTTCCCCTCTTTTTTAACGCAAAAAAAGGAAGGTATGCCCTTCCCAAGCGGTTTGGATGCTCACAACTGATGTAGCTTCTGATGTAGATATTCCCGGCGTTCTGCCACGTAGGTACGAATTCTCTCAGGTTCACCAGCAAACACATCCATAGGCCATTTCATATAAGGGTCTTGCTCGACTGCTTCGGAAATTTCACGGTGCATGCGATATACAAGCGGCATAATCCTCTTTTCTGTAAAAACGCTCATTAGGTGCTGCTGCATCAGCTTCTTGTATTGTTGACGGAAACTGCGGAATGCCAACAGTCGTCCAGTAAGTTTGTTATAGCCCTGAATACGAACAAGATTGGAGTCAACTCGCGTTCCATAACAGTTCCTCCCCCAAGTGCCCTCATAATCCCAAGGTAAGATGCCATATTTCCCGCTTTTGATTTTCTCATACCATGTGTAATTTTGATGAAATCCGTCAAAGTTTCCTGTAAGCACAGCTCCACTTAACCAGCGCAAATAGTTGTCCGTATCTACCCTCGACTGTAAAAAACGAAACAATTCCAGCCTGGACTTTGTGTTCAACTGCCGAACAAAGGTACTTAACCTTGTACGATCCACATCTTTGCCTCGAATTAAGCTGTATCCGGATAATAGATCGATGCTTGTTGAAGAGGAATCCGAATTTAATGTAAAACCAGCATGATCATTCACCGCGTAAAAGATACTACGTACAGGTATTTTCCTTTGGCGAAAAAAGAAGGATTTCACACCTTCGATTCTCAGGTATACACCCAGTAGCTGTCCGTTTAAGTATAAAACGCAGTGCTTGGTAGATGGCGCAGGCACCCGGATCGACTCAAAAAAGCGAAAAGACAGCGCATTGCGAATGAGCGAAGGATCATCGTACTCTGCATTAAAGTGATACGTTCGACTAGCTGTACGAATCTCGAATGATTTTTTGGCATAACCGCGTGTATGCCCCCCTCGGTAACGAATCCGGATCGGAAGCTGCTTGCCATCCATCTGCATCGTGCTGTTCACAAACGTATCCGACCATATATTGGACGTTAACTGTTGATATTCGGTTGTAGACAAGCTGATATGGTAGACAGGTAAAGCCATTTCCATCCGCCTTTCGAGTACCTGTGAGATTCGCCCGTAGGTCTTTACCTCATCCTATGCAGAAGTACAGAAAATCGTATGGGCGAATGCACGGTCCTGTATGTATCACATCCAACTTCACATGTAAAAATGTGAAGTAACCGTGTTATAAATCTATAAGTATACATTCAAATTTCATAGATTATAGCCAAAATAGTATAAAAATAGATTCCTGGCTAGTCCCTCCAAGAAGCATGTCACATATGCTTAAACTACAGACAGACACGAATGACAAATGGAAGGGATCACGATCACATCCACCATTTTTGTCCATCTGAACTTAAATCATGGAAGGGGTAAAACACAATGTCTATGAATGGTCAAGGAATGAGAGGTTTGTTGGGAAGAGAAATTAAGATTAACCGGGGAGGTCCTGATTCAGTACAAGGTACACTGACGGACGTACGCTGGGACTATATGGCAATAAACTGTAAAGAAGGGATCGTCTACGTTAATGAATCACATGTCAAAAGCATAACAGATACAGGTCGTTCCGGTGGTAACAGAAATGCAGCCATGGGTAATCCTATTCCCTCCAACACGTTTTTGGGCGTTATGCAGGCTCTCCGCTTCCGCCGTGTTCAGATCAACCGGGGCGGCCCTGAAAAAGTCGAAGGTATCCTGGCTGATGCCAACCAGACCCAATTAATCATGGCTTTGAAAAATCAGGAGATTGTTCGTATTCCGATACAACATGTGAAATCTGTATCCGTCGTACGTGGTGGGAGCAACAACAATAACAATAACGGTAATACTAACAACAACAGTAATAATACAAGTCAAGGAAACCAAGCCGCTCAAGGTAATCAGGCAGTTCAAGGAAACCAATCCCGTGGCAATCGTTCCCAAGGAAATCAAGCCCAAGGTAATAAGTCCGGCGGTACTAAATCCAGTGGCAACAAGTCGCGGAACAATCAAGGCAATCGCTCCCAGGGGCAACAGGTTCAAGAGAACCAAGCCCGTGGCAACAAATCAGGTGGGAACAAATCCCGTGGCAATCAAGGCGACAAAGGCAGTCAATCCCGTGGCAACAAATCTGGCGGTAAAAAGAAGTAACCAAACTAAACTAATATCTTAAATTATCTATTAGCTTAAAGGGGGGAATTATCATGTTGATCTTCATTACATTAGTCTTAATTGGTGTGCCTTTTTACTGGATCGTTGCGCCCGGAAGACCTACCACTCCATCCCATGAATATCTACTCCAAGCTTCGTCCGGACTTCTCCCCCTGGGAGGTGAATCACAGTAAATGTCGGACTACCAGATGTGGTTAACCTTTGGGGTATTTATCATCACTGTCATTTTCCTGATGTGGCGTCCTGGTGGATTAAATGAATCCATCCCCACTTCACTTGGCGCCCTTCTTCTTATTTTAACTGGAGTGAGCAGCTATGCTCATATTGTTGGAATCTTCGGAATCGTATCTGGTGCAGCCGTAACGATTCTCTCTACAATTGTAATGTCAATTATTCTGGATAGCATCGGTTTTTTTCGCTGGATCGCCTTGAATATGATTGAGAAAGCGAGAGGTTCTGGCTTTCGATTGTTCTGGCTAATTCTATTACTTTGTTTTCTCATGACCATCTTCTTCAATAATGATGGCAGTATTCTAATCACAACGCCGATTATTATTCGAATCTGTTTCATTCTTCGTTTGAAAATGCATCAACAGTTGCCCTACCTGATCTCCGGTGCGCTCATCGCTACGGCTTCCAGTGCGCCAATTGGACTAAGTAATCTGGCTAATCTGATTGCTCTGCAAATGGTAGGCTTAAATCTGAATACGTATACTCTGATGATGTTTGTGCCCTCTATGCTTGCGATCATGGTGATGACCGTACTTCTATTCTATTATTTCCGCAAGAGTATTCCCAAAGTCATCCATCACTTCCCTGTATCCCTGCAATCTTCATCAGGTTCAGGATATCATCCACTACAGACGGATGAAACGGAGAATAAAGTAGACTGGTGGCTGTTCCGTGTCTGTATAGGCATCGTTGTATTTATCCGAGCAGGATATTTTTTAGCTGAGCAAGTCGGTATACGCATGGAAGTTGTCGCACTCACCGGTGTTATTCTCATGCTCGTTGTGCGTTGGTACCGTACCCGTACTGGACTCAAAGATGTGATAACACAAACACCTTGGCACATTCTACTCTTTGCCTTCAGCATTTATGTTATTGTGGATAGTCTTCACCGAGCAGGAATGACAGCATCCATTATTCAGTGGATGCAACCTATGATAGAAGGGGGAAATGCCAGTATTATCGCTGTATCGGGGTTGATGCTCACTCTGCTTTCCAATCTGTTCAACAATTTACCTTCTGTCATGATTGGAACCTTTGCCGTTACAGATCTTCAACTGAGTGAATCTCAACTACATCTTGCGTATCTTGCAAATATTCTGGGAAGTGATATCGGAGCCTTGCTGACACCGATAGGTACCTTAGCAACATTAATTTGGATGTATATATTAAAGACCCATCATATTCGAGTCTCCTGGAAACAGTATATGAAAGTAACCATCATTGTGGTACCCATCAGTCTGATTGTTAGCCTAATTTCATTATTTATTTGGACATCTATAATCTATTGAGAGGAGGAATACTGTGGAACTCGTTACGCATTGGCTGGGTAAATCAATTGAATTGGAACTGTCTGGTTGTAAACTTCCAATTCAAGGAGAGATCATTGATGTAGGTCAGGATCTGATTGTAGTCTATGAAAACAATCGTTTTGTCTATGTTCCACTTCACCATATTCAAACCATGCACGCCAACGCCTCAGATTTAAGTGTAGTTATTCCGAAGCCTGATCCTGAGATAGATCACGACAACATTTCGTACCGAAAAATGCTGATGAACGCCCGTGGACGATTCAGCGAGATATCTATCGCAGGACGAAAACTGCATGGTTATATTACGAACATTATGAATGACTATTTTATGTTCTACTCTCCCTTATATCATTCTTCTCTATACGTTTCAATCAATCATCTGAAGTATATTATTCCATCTCCTACCAACAGCACCCCCTACTCTCTTAGTCAGCAACACTTTCCTATTCAGCCCTCGTCCATGTCACTCTCCCGTACATTCGATCAGCAACTGCATAAAATGATAGGCCAACTTGTTATCATCAACCTTGATTGCAAGCCTTACCATGCAGGAGTACTGAAGAATATAAATGGTCATTTACTTGCACTGGTAGGAGCGGAAGGGACTTCTTTAATTATGCATACCGACCATATCCAGACTATTCACCTCCCTTGACTACCAGCAGAGTGAAAGGTTCATCTGTCTATAATTGATGAACCTAACCTAATACTTCCCTCCTACCATCCCTTTAGTTTAGAGCTAACATTCAAATCAAAAGAACCAGGACATGATGTCCTGGTTCTTTTGATTTGAAGTAGACCAGTGCTTTTCACTGTAATCTAGTCCCTCCAGATATACTTCATTCCAAGCAATAATTTCACTCTGACTTTTCAAAATCAGCCTGTTGCTGTTCATAGATTTCATAGAAGTCTTCCCACACTAGTACATTGTCCTTTTCCTTACTCCACCAGTCTTTGTACCACGCTTCAATCTCCGAGCCGCCTCCTTGCTCCCACTTCTGCTGCGCTTCCGTCGCAGCCTGTTCCACCGTATACTTACTGCCGCCAATAATGGAACGAGTGTATATATCATTGATGGCTGTCGTTACATTGGTCAACTTCACTTGCAGTTCTTTTGGCAGTTGCGGCATGTGCTCTGAATGGGTAACCCCTTCTCCCACAGGAAGGTCCGTCATATATACCTCTCGCGCTTCCTTGAAGAGACGGAGCCCCTCCTTCTGAGATGGAATTTCTTCACTGAACAGCATTTCAGTGTATCCGCATTTACCTTCCTCTAGACGACTGTATAGCATCGCATAATCACCCGCCCAACTTACCTCTTGTTTATATTTCTCCTGATCCGAGATACGCGGACAGCCTTGATCGTTCAACGTATAATGTGTGCCTTCAAATCCGTTTTTGAAGGTGCGACCGTTTTCTGTTTTGGTTAGAAAATCAATATACTGCATGGCCGCTTCGGGATTTTTAGCACGAGCATTGATGGCTGCGGTCATCTGAACCGGGTTGTTCCACACCATCGTATACTGCCCTACCGACGTAGAAGGTAACGGGATAACCTTCAATTTTGCCTCTGGAACATTCTGCATTAATGTATCCAGTTCCTTGGCTGCAAACCCCGTATAATCGGAGGTCATGGCGGCATACATGCCGATTTTGCCATTCAAGAAATCCTGCTTCGCCTTGGCACCGTCCTTATCGGTCAGAAAATCTTTGTCTACTACACCTGCTTCATACAGCGCACGTTTGAATGAGGTTGCTTCCTTCAAGTGGTTAGGGCCAACCACAACCTCTCCGTTCTCCATGTTCACAAAGTTCGCATTATACATATACCGGAACAGACCTGCCGTGTCACCGAACTGAAATCCACCAATACCGTAGGTGTCATTGACTCCGTTGCCGTCAGGGTCATTTTCTGTAAACGCCTTGGCAACTGCCAGCATCTCTTCCTCATTGGTCGGTACCTCCAGATTCAGCTTCTCCAGCCAATCTTCCCGAATGAAAAAGCTCGTCAGCGGAAAAACCTCATTCATACGTCCCACTTCATATAACTTTCCATCACTTTTGATGCCCGCTTTCTTAAGCTGCGGATACTTCTCCATCAGTGCCTTGTATTCCACACTGGAGTTCTCGATCAGATCATCTAACGGCATCAACTGTTTCTGATTAAACAACGTATTTCGGATCGGTGTACCGAATTCAAAGATAAGATCGGGCGCGCTGCCAGAAGCAAATAATACATTCAGCTTGGATTGGGATTCCCAGCGGGGAACTGCCGTGTATTTTACATTTGCCGGGCCGTTCTCATTAATCCACTTTGACCACATATTATCTTCAATCGTACCCATACCGCTAGGGACGGCTCCCCGATCATAGATCGTTGACGTGATGTTCCCCCTGCTATTCTCCCCCTCTGCCTGTTCACCTGAGCCTCCCCCAGAACATCCAGCCAATAACCCGCCAATTAACCCCAGAACGAGACTCGACTTCATCCATGCCTTCATCGTTAATGCCATAGATAAGACCCTCTTTCTCCCTATATTATGAACGGATGCGATGTGACCAACAGCCTGCCTTACCCTTTAATCGAGCCAAGCATGACCCCTTTGACAAAGTACTTCTGCAAAAATGGATATACCGCCAAAATAGGTATGACCATCACGATGACAGCCGCTGCTCGGATACCTTCTGGAGTCAGGTTCGAAATCATCGTTGGATCGGTAAAATCCTGTACATTCAGATTGGACATAATCATGTTTTGGACAAGCACGGTCATGTTGTATTTCGACGTATCATTGATATAAATCATCACGCTCATGAATGAGTTCCAGTAGCCTACACCGTAAAAGAGAGCAATCGTCGCCAGCAATGGTTTGGATAACGGCAGTACGATTCGGAACAAAAGCCCAAGTTCTCCACACCCGTCGATGCGTGCAGCCTCGTCTACTTCCCCCGGCAGATTTTCAAAATAAGATCGCATGATCAACATGTTATATGTGCTCACGAGACCCGGTAACCAGAGTGCTCCATAACTGTTCACTAGACCGAGATTCTGCACAACCAGATACGTTGGAATGAGTCCACCGTTAAAAATCATCGTAAACACCATCGCCATCGTAAAAAAGCGTCTGTGATAAAAGTGTCTGCGTGACAGCGGATAAGCCGCCATAATGGTTACGGCCATGCTTAGCCCAGTACCAATTAAAGTAATCTCCACACTGTTCCAAAATGCATTCAGAATCGGCGTCCCCGTAATCAGACTGTGATACGAGAACCATGTAAAATCGACCGGCCATAATCCTACCTGACCAGAAACGACGGCTCTTGCATCACTGAACGATAAGGCGACGATATTCAGTAGAGGCAGGATGCAGCTAATCGCTACCAATGACAACAATACATAATTGATTAGATAAAAGACTTTTTCTCCTCTAGTTTTTCTCATGCCGCTTCTGTTCCCCTCCCTACCACAAACCTTCGTTAAATCGACGTGCAATATAGTTCGCGCTGAAAATGAGGATAAAGGCAACTAGTGACTCGAATAGCCCCATTGCTGTCGTCAGACTGAATTGAGCTCCCTGAAGACCGGTGCGGTATATATACGTACTGATTACATCCGCAATCTCGTTGACATTCGAGTTCTGAAGCATATACACTTGGTCGAATCCAACCTCCATCACCCGTCCCATCGACAAGATCAGCAGGAGGATAATCGTGGAGCGAATGCCCGGAATGGTCACATGCCAGATCTGACGTAGCTTACTGGCTCCATCCATCTGCGCAGCCTCATATTGGCTTGGGTCGATAGTCGTTAGTGCCGCGAGAAAAATGATGGCATTAAAGCCCATGTCCTTCCAGATACCAGATCCGACGAACACGGCAATCCATGAACCCTTGTTATACATAAACGGATAAGGTTCTCCGGTCCAGGCTTCGACCCAGCGGTTCACGATGCCATTCTCCAAGGAGAATACCGTCATGATCATCATCGCAATAATGACCCAAGAGAAGAAATGCGGCATATAGACCACCGTCTGTACTGTCCGCTTGAAAGCCATGTTCCGCACTTCATTCAGCATAATAGCTAGAATAATCGGAATGGGGAATCCAATAATGATGCTTAATAAACTGAGGAACAAGGTGTTACGAATAATCTCCACCGTACGTGGATCACTGAACAGTGTCTGAAAATGCTGCAAGCCCACCCATGGACTGTTCCATAGACCGTCGTAAAAATTATAATCCTTGAAGGCCATGACCAATCCCCCGATGGGCGCATAACGAAAGGTCAGATAGAACAAAATTACTGGGACAAACATTACGATTAACGGAATATTCATCTTGAATCGTCGCAGCCGTTGCTGCCGAATGCGCTGCTTCATTTCATCGTCCGGTGGTTGGAAACCAGATGGCGAACCTGCGGTCAGTTCCCCCTTCATTTGCATCACTCCCTTCAACTGCTGATGTACTATAGTTGTATTTTAGATAAAAATGTAAGCGTAAACATTCGATATTTAACGATTCTTTTTTAAATTTCTACACAAAAATAACCCCACATGGTCTGGTGGGGTCATCCTTGATATTTTGCCGCTAAGGGAGCGGGTTTCGTTCGAAACGATATACATTAGAAAAAGCAGACTGTTTATTACACGGTTACTTGTGGGGAATTCCGCCTATTTTCTTGTCTACCTGTTCACCTTTTTGCTTGCGGTATTCGCGGGGCGAGACACCTGTCATTTGTTTGAATACCGTCGTGAAATAACTGGAATTATCAAACCCCGTTTGTTCGGCGATGTCCGCCATGCTCTGCCGGGTACGGTGAAGCAGCAGCTTTGCTTTCTCAATTCGGCGTCTGCTTACATATTGGCTGAAGCCTTGTCCGGTCTCTTTTTTGAACAAATGACTTAAATAATTGGGTGTCACATGAACATGCGTGGAGACTGATTGCAACGTGCAACTTCTGAAATAATTCATCTCAACATACTGCACCACTCGTGTAATGACATGATCCTGATGTTCCTGAGTTAACCTTCTCAGCATATCCAACCACTCTTCACTCTTACAGCGAGCCCAGGCGATGACTTCCGGTACGTGATGAACCCATAACAGTGGCTCTGGACCAAATTGCTCCGTGCTACTGGAATCCTGGAGTTGAAGCTGCTGTGCCAGCAATTCTGTCATCACCTTCATAAGCATATGTACCTCTTCTTTGGCTCGTGGCAGAGTCATCTGGGACGCTTCTATTAAGAGAGCATCTATACGATGAGTCATCGTTGCGAATTGATGGTGGAGCAATAGCGAATTCAGTTCCTCTCTCAGTCTTTCGGTTCGGTCTACTTGACTGTATTGTGCCCTGATCTGATTGTCGGACTGTTTCTGACGATATCGTTCATGTGCCTTACGTAGCACCTGACATGCTTCATCGAGGGAAAACGGCTTCAGCAGAAATTCAATCGCTCCGTAACGGATAGCGCGCTGCGCATATTCGAATTCACGATACCCTGTCAGAATAATAATCATGATGTCGCGTCCACTCTCGTGTATACGTTCAGCCAAGTCCAGACCGTCCATTACAGGCATGTTGATATCCGTAATAATCAGATCAGGTGTGCAATGGTCTACGACTTGTATTGCTTCTTCTCCATCTGCTGCTTCCCCAACAACTTCCCAACCAAGGGGATTATTCCGAATCAGATGGATCAGTCCTTGACGAAATAACGTTTCATCATCCACTACAAGCAAACGTCCATTCACAGAACCTACTCCTCTCTGTTATCTGAATGTTCTGAACGAGAATTCTCACCTAACTGATAAGGTAAGCAAAGCCGTACAAGAGTGCCTTCATTTACCTTCGACTCGATCTGCACACCATAGGGCTCGCCATGAATCAGTTCAATTCTTCGAAGAACGCTCTGCATCCCTATATGTTGACGCTTCTCATCCGCAGGTGCCATGGGTTCCATAATGCGCTCTATCACCGATGTGTTCATGCCGCAGCCATTATCCGAGACTTCTATGATAAGCATGTCTGGTAGCACATTCTGTCCATCTTGGTGTGAGCAACGAATATCCAGATGACGGTTATCTCTCTTGTCTGCAAACGCATGAACAAACACATTCTCCACGATCGGTTGAAGCAGCAAGCGAATCACCTGGCAACGGAGCAATTCTGGAGGAACGGAAATTTCAATCGACAACGCTTCCTGGTAACGTGCTTGCTGAATCTGCAAGTAATGTTCGATCTGGTTCATCTCGTCTTGTAAAGTCGTTAACCGCTGTACAGGTTCAAGCGTATATTGCAGCATTTCGGACAAGGCAGTGACCAGGCGAGCTGATTTCTCGTCACCAAGCATATAGAATTTCCAGAAAAACATACTGAGTGTGTTATACAAAAAGTGAGGGTTTAGTTGTGCTTGAATTGCTTTGAGTTCCGCTTCTTTCTCACTGAGCTCCCGCTCGTACACTTCATGGATCAGTGTGTCAATCCGGGAAGCCATCGCATTGAATCGTTCACCGATGAAACCTAGCTCATCCCGGGTCTCAATCTGTACCCGTGTATTGAACTGTCCATCACGCACTCTTTTCATCGCATTGACTATACTCGCCAGCGGACGCAACAACCTACCACTAATGATTGTGATAATAAGCCAGGAGCATACTATGCTAGCAACCGCAGAGAAGACAGCGACTTTTACGATGATCTTACCTTTATTCTGAATCTGAGCTAGTGATACTTTGCTGACCAAGGTGAAATTAGCCTTGTCTGAAGTTTGTTTGGTATACAAATGTGTCGTGCCCTGTTCATCTCTAATCTCGGTTGCCCCTATACTCAACTCCTTTAAGGGTGGTGGATCAGCATCCTGATTATGAAAAGCATATAGAAGCTCACCATTGGTGTCGAATAGATACACCGCAACTTCATCATTTAGCCGAAGATCTTTGAGATACGATTCAAACAGCGAGGTGTTAAACAGAATTAACATCACACCATACGTCTCCAGATCAACAGAGCGCATTAATCGTCCTGCTAAGATCCAATTGGTCTTCTCTTCCTGTATAAACGCATCCGAATCCAGACGATTCCAAACATATTCGCCGCCTGTTCCTTCTAATCTATGAACCATCTCTGCCAAATAGGAGGGATTCATCTGTTGAAATGAGCCCGCAAAAGCTCCAAGACTAAAGACGTTCTCTTTCAAATCATAAATACGAAGACCCATAATCTCAGGTGCATCCAAGCGTACCTGGTACAATTGATCATCCAATTCATCTTCCAGCTTCATCTGATCATAGGAGGAGATGCCTGCTTCTTGTGCCTTAATGGCATTTTTGACGGAGGGATTCAGGGTGATATAATCGGTGACTTTGTACATATCATTGACCCGGGAATCTAGACGTGCAAGGATCTGTTCTGCGGTAAGGCTGTACTGGCGACTCACTTCTTCGTTAAAAAGGTCGATATGTATGCGATAGGTGATCAGCCCCGTAATTCCTGAGATGACTACTGTGGCCGCCGACAAAAACAATATGAGTTTCGTTTTGAATTTAAAGCGTTTACAAATATGATTCCACCACTTCACATACACTCACCTCACTCTTACTTCCTTACCAGTTTCTTGTAAAAACATATCATACCCCTATGTGAAAAAACAGAAAAACTCTGACAACCACAGAAGCGGCAATCAGAGTTTGAACACATTTGAATCCGTTGCATATTGCAAATGAAGGAATGAAATTGTACAACCAGACCAGACTTGCTCTTGGTCAAGCTGTCATTATTCCCCGTAAATTTCCTTGATTCGCTCTTCCTTGTTCGTAGACAACAAGACATTCAGGAATCCCATCGCATTGTTTGCCTCTGTTCTCGCTGCTTTGTACGCTTCGGCAAATGCTGCTTCATCCTGCGTAGGATCGAGCTCTGCTAGTTTGCCCCATGAGGTACGAGCCTTGTCATACAACGTGGTCAGTGTGATGTCATCCGTCGTTTGTGCAACAGGTGCCATCGACTCAAACTCGGAGGACTGTTGGAAGAAACGCAATGTATTAACAAAGGATGGAGCACTATAATCCTTGTTATTCATCGTATCCTCGGTAATTAACAGACCTTCTCGAGCAATAAACAGCGTTTTGACCATAGCACGCTCCAGGTTAGTCGCTTCCCCCCACGTTATGTAGGATACATCAGGTGCTTGAGTTGTCGTAAAGAAAGGAAACGCATCATCAATCAATTGCTGTGAATCCGCATGAATTGGAGTGCCCGTATTCAGATCAACTACAGCATCACTGTAGTTGGCAATGTTCACGTTCTTGGAATCTTTCTCACTTACACGGCGCACCGGGTGGTCATCTAACGGAATGCGGATATATCCTACGTTGTCCGCATACTTCTCAACGAGTTCATCCATCGTTGAATCAAGACCGATCTGCCCCTCTTTTACAGAAGAATCTGGCTCGCTTGTGTTGGAATCAGATGAAGTGTCGGCATCCGAACTAGCTGCTGTCTGATCTGCTGGCTTTTCAGTTGCGGCCGTTACTTGAGTGGAGTCCTGTGTCGGCTCCGCCGTCTTCGCTTCCTTTGCTCCTCCGCCACAGGCGGTCAACACAGCCGCCAAGCTAAACAATGCAACGAACATTTTAATTGAACGATTCCAATTCATTGTGTGATCTTCCCCTTATCTTG
The DNA here is from genome assembly GCF_001426865.1 of Paenibacillus sp. Root52. Taxonomy (GTDB): domain Bacteria; phylum Bacillota; class Bacilli; order Paenibacillales; family Paenibacillaceae; genus Paenibacillus. The sequence goes on from NZ_LMFO01000006.1 coordinate 122,421, forward strand.
TGATTGTCTCTGAGATTCATTAACCTGTACATCAAAGAATGAATAGAACTTCCGAACGCAATCCATTCATATGGATTGATTACATAGCTCACAAATTTGATTCACATAACATGCATAGTTCACAATTACATATGGTTTGTATTTTAGCATAAGTTAAATCTTGGGTGTATACGTCGATATACCTGTGCCATGTGGGTCTTCAACTCCCCTATCAATATCGCGCCGACAAATAAAGAAACACCGTTATCTAGTAGAAGACAACGGTGTTCATGAATGCTGATTGAATTGAGGTCAATCACTTGTTACTTGTACAACTTATACAGAGGGCTCGAGTCTACTTAATCCCTTTCGCCTTCTCCATATGTTCTGCTCGAATCTGAGAGTCTGTCGAATTCGCGGAGGATAACATCTCATAGATGGCTTGAATGTCCTGCTCCTTGTACACCGTCTCCGGGACTTCTGACTCAAGTTTCTCTGTCTTACGCAGAATCGTCTCTACGAGTTCATGATCATAGATGATCAGTTCATCCGATTGAACATAGCGAACAGCAGGATCGACGCTGATTCGGCAACGATTGGTGAACGTCACCATGGAGATCATGCGAACCCTTTTGTAATCCCCTAGATGTGCTTGAATGGCCTCCACATGTCCGCGATGCTGCATTAACGGATTGTACATCTTAATTCGGCTGCTGCTGACCGTCCAATTAGCCTCTCTTCTTCCCCCCCGAATCTCTCCTGTGGTTAAATTACGAGTCTCAATGACGAAAATCCCTCTTGGCCCGATGACCACATGATCAATCTGCGAGTAACCTGAGCGCGATTTGGGATTGGTTACAAGTAAATCATGCAAACATTTGTACTCTGAAGGAAGACGGTACAGCTGCTCCGCCGTACTTGGTTCCTCTGGTTGCTGGGTCCAGTCCCCTTCCGTTTTGCGACGACTACGAGCCATCCGTGTCCGACTTGGGATTGTCGCAGACATCGGCGGGGCTGAAGCAGTAATCGAGTTTGCTAGCTCTGGCTGTGACTTGAACAGAGACATTATTTTTTTGAACATGGGCAAGCTCCGTTCGATTTAGTGTAGGTTTACGGGTCTTTGCGGGAAGCGGAACAATATCCAAGGAAGAATGATGAACTTGATTATGTAAACTTCTATTACTTATGTCGGATAAAAAGCAGGAGAATTAAAGGGATATACGCCAAAAATTCAAGATTCACTTCCATTATACATGGATATTTAACCAATACTGTGACTTTAGACGCATAAATATGAGGGGATTTTGTAAGAAAAACTTGTATCGACGTACTTCAAAGAAGACGGATCGTGTTTAACTGAAGCTTTTCTTACGATAATTGAATGGTTCAGTTCCGCTCCGCTGAGAAACGTATAAATTCCATTATCTAAAAAAGGCCGTGTGCCTTTCTCCAATCGGAAGAAAAAAGAACACACGACCTTTGTCATCATCGTAACTATGATCGTTATTATGCTTGAAGATAATATGTGTAGAGGACTTGCGTACCTTTCTCATCGAATCCATTCTGGGCAATCTCTTGGTACAGCGACTCTGCCAGTGCTAACCCTGGTGTCTTCATGCCCATGGCTTTCGCCGATTCTAAGGCAATTCCCATGTCTTTAATAAAATGTTTCACATAGAATCCTGGCTCGAAATCACCAGCGATCATCCGCGGTCCGAGATTACTAAGCGACCAACTGCCGGCTGCACCGGTGGCAATGCTCTTCAGCACACTCTCCGCGTCCAATCCCGAAGTCTTCGCGTAGGCGAGTGCTTCGCATACACCCATCATGCCGGAAGCAATCGCAATCTGGTTGCACATTTTAGTATGTTGACCAGCTCCGGCTTTGCCTTGCAATACGATATTTGTACCCATCTGCTCAAACAGAGGACGAACAGCCTCGAATGCCTCTGAAGATCCACCAACCATAATGGAGAGCTTACCATCACGAGCGCCAATGTCGCCGCCTGATACAGGTGCATCCAGAGCATGCAGCCCTTTCGCCTCAGCCGCTTCATAGATCCGAGCAGCCAGCAATGGGCTAGATGTAGTCATATCGATCAAGTACGAGCCCAGTTTGGCATTCGCCACTAATCCGTCCTCGCCAAGATAGATTTCTTCCACGTCTTTCGGATAGCCAACCATGGTGATAACTACATCACAGGCAGCAGCGAGTTTGGCAGGTGAATCATGCCATACCGCACCTTCCTTTACCAAAGCTTCTGCTTTGGCTGCCGTTCGGGTATAGACATGTAACGGATAGCCTGCTTGCTGGATATGCCCTGCCATGCTTTTGCCCATCACACCTGTTCCAATAAAGCCAACATGTACTTCTCCTGGTACCTTAGATCGTGCCATCGTAGGTTTCCTCCCTTAACGATCTCTATTTCTTCTAGTGCTATCTCAAGGATAGTGATACGTTTAATGTTAATCCTTTCCGACGGGTTCGTCCATCTCGATTGCAGCTTTCTATGAAAAATCCTAAAAAATAACCATTTATATAGATGGAGCTATAACGTTGACAACGACGTGCCGATGATTCAGCTCCGAGCGATAGCTCGCTTGAATCTTCTTAGATGCGCCCTAAATCTCGGCATCTCCATACGTATAGATTGTAGCTCCATTTTCATTTAATCCAACCATGTTTAACTTCAATTCTGTTAAGGGTTCTGTAAGGATAACGTACCAGAGCCTGTCCTCGTTCGCTAAAGGGGCAATGTTCGCTTCAATTGGAGCTGAGGCAGAGGCTGTATCATAGCTTAGTTTCAACTGAGTGATGCTCGGATCGTGAATGGTTCCATACAGGATGGTGTTATAGTCCTTATCCGACCACTGTAATGCCGAGATATGGGTATTTACCCTTTCGCTAGGGTCGTCATAGAGAGAACCTCCAGTTAACCTTAACTCAGAGGACCATCGTTTCTGTTGTGCAAAAGCAAGGGAAAGTCCCTCTGTAGCATAGTTATCATAAAAAACGAGTTGAGTTCTGGAATCAATATCTGCCACAACCTTCACTTGTTCCGGCTGAATGTTATATTCGTTAAGCATGGTATGCAAATCTCTGGAAAAACCATATGTATTCGGTAGTAGCAATAGCATTGCAACAAATAGCGCGGCAACGAACAAACCTATTCGTATTCCACGTTTCTTTCTATTTTGAGGCATATTCATGTGCTTCTCCCCTTGTTAACCCAAAAAATTTAGATACTTTCCAAATCTGTCGACTGTGAAGAATGCAATAATCCACAATAGAGGCAGTTGCATCATCCAGTAAGGAAAGATATACCGTTCCGACCGATATGAAGCCCATCCTCCGATGATTGCTGCGATCACACTAATTGGATATGACATTAAAATCTTGAACAGCAAGTCCGATGCAACTTGAAATTCTAGTGACGTTGGCGCAGCGAAAGACATTCCCATGGCAAATGCAACGAGCGGCCATGCTAGCAACGTCACACCGTATAAGAAGGTAAATACGACGATATACGTATGACTCGTTTCTTTGTTATTCAAAACTTGTTTCTTCAATTGTAGTCCTCCTCAGATGTATGCTCTATATAGTAGCGGCTAACCTACCCTGGTCATTTGGAATAATACAGCATCACCCGCATTCGTGTTGTGAGAATAAGCAACTGAGGCAAAAAAACGACGCACAGATAGATAACAAGAATGATCCACACATGTGCGGCAAAATTGGCAGCAGTGGCAGATGGATCTGGACGCGCGACCAATAACCACCAGCATGGAATGGCAACGAACCAGGTCAGCCCTGTCGAGATAAGCATTTCCTTCACACCTGCCCATGCCATACAAAACAGAATAAGTATAAGTATGGTCATAAACCAGGAGTTCATTGGCGATCCCCAAGTCATAACGCTATACCAAAAAATCGGATACAGAATCGTAATCGCCCATTTCCAGATCGGCTTCGTATATATGTTCATGATGTCTCCTTGGCTCTCTCTAATAAAAGTAAAATAAAAAGGCATTATTTTCATTCTTATAGCTCATACTACCTTCAGGAAAATGTTGAAGGAGTGACAATATGCGTTTAAAAAGCATCGTTGCCGTTGGAGCAGTTCTCGCCTGCTCATCTCTGTTATGGGGATGCGGGAACGGAAATACGAATCATACCGCCGAGACCAATGACACCGTTCAATCTCAAGGCTTCGGTGATCCCAAGCGTCTAGAAGCCTCTCACCTAGAAGCCCTCGAGCGGATGGAAAAAGATCACATTCATCGCATGGTATCCCTTAGTGCAAGTACCGATGGTGATAAGGTGATGACTACACTTGAGCGCTCCAGTCAGAAACTGGAGGAGATGAGACCCCTTGCTGAGATGCTTCAATATGGCGGACATCCGGCACTTTTACAACGAATTCAAGAGATGTCGATTGACATTCAAGGCTCCAAATCCGTGGTAACTCAGATGAAAGACCATCCTAGTGATGGGAAGATCAAGCTGCAATCCGCTTCCAAATCAGATGCCTTGCATCACATCGGCAGCTTCCGTGAATATCACCAATATATGCAAAAGTATATCCAGACTCAAGATCAAGACCGTAGCCAAGAATCAAATTAACCTATTTCCATAGAGGATAGCGAGCCACTCGGTATCAGTGCAATCGTTAGCTCGGAAAGCTTCTTTCCCTGCTACCGGTTGCTCTTTTAATAACGACATCATTCTACCCATAGCGATAACCATATAAAAATGCAAAACAATACAATAGGAGTAAGTGCTCCAGTCGTAATCATAATTCCCAGTTGCGCAGGTCTCAGATTGGAGAAAGGATGATTGTCCATGTTCAGAATTTTCTTCCGCCATCTGGCGTTCCGGAGCTGTTTGATCATACGATTCAACATCTTTCTCCGTTGCTCTTGCCCCTCAGCCTCTTCCACCAGAGCCCTTAGCTCGTTGTACATTCGTTCCTCTTCCTGATCCCATGAAGTGCTTGTACCCATTCTGCGTTTTCTCCCCTCGTATTGAAAATAAACACAAAATTAGCCAACCTTATATAACACGATGATGCCATCTATTCATATCTACTCACAGACCCTACTTCATCAACACTTTCAAAGTGAGGAAGTTTGCTTTTTTTTCTACATACTTACCTGCACTTAAGTAGATAGCATCTCAAGCAAATGGCTCCCTGCCCACAGTAAATAACCTGCTTGCGCCACAACAACCAGCAACGACTCCCTTTTTGTTAACGCTCTTTCTCTTCTGACCTTACGAAGATGCATCAAGTAAAACGCGTTACCCACTAGCAACAAAAGGATTCCGATCATATTCATGTTTTGCAGAATCGGTGTCGTAATAGACAAGAAACTCACTCTCCTTATCACAATGTAAAATGGATGCGATATGCTGAACGCTGTGTATATGCTTTCTATTTTAAGCTGCAATTGCCTAAATCCTTTGAAAGGAAAGTTTACCTTTTTTACTCAGATCTCACAACCTAAAATTGGAAAATATACTCTTGCAGATTAGGCATAAGTAAGGGACTCAACAGAATCCCACTCATACGAAAAAAGCCCGGACACATTGTCCAGGCTCCTCTTCGATAGCATTTATTTGGATTGCTCTCGTTCAACAATCATCTTCGCAAAAGTATCCATTAACCCGTAGTCACCAACCATAGACATACTAATGGCCCTAATGTCAAACATGCTGTAATGAAGCAAATTTGCATTGCTACGATACGTTCTTCTAGTTTTTGTTTGGAGAAAAACATCCATAACGAAAGAAAACAGGCTGCTAATGGTAAGGATATAATTCCTGTGAATGTATCCGGCTGAATGATGGTATGGATAATAGATCCACCAATAAAAATTAATACGATGAGTTCAAGAACAGATAATATAACAAATGCTGATGCAATTTTTTTCTTCATCATAAGAGTCTTCTTTCACTCAACTCCTTCATTGGTATTTGTTTACTATTCAAGCCTAGCACACTTATGAACCTAATAAAACCAGCTGTACATGAAGCTCAGACTTTCCATGCATGTGAAATTTTGCTCCATCTGGTTCAATTACTTTCCCATGAATCGGTGTTTACTGAGTTAAAAAGTTGACGTATATTATTAAGTATTCATTTCACATACCGTTGTACCAAAAGCGTTATTGGATAAAAAAATCAAGTAATTTCCAGCAAGGAGTAGTAGATATGCTTGATCATAAAAGACGGTCACCTCTAAACGTGTTCCTAACGTTAAGTTTAATCATTGTGTTATTATCAGCTTGCATGCCCAGCGAGCAAAAAGAAATTGTTGAAAAAGCTGAGATGGCGAGCCTAACCTATTTTAAAGAAACCTATGGAATTGATGTTGAGTTTACAGGCCACCGATTCATTCCGTCTGACTTGTCCCATACGGTATCACTAACGGGGCATGTTAAAGGGAATACATCTCAAGAAATATTTGCAATGGTCGACTATGATACGTATGAAGTCAAAACAGGCTCAGTACCTGATGATATCCAACCTCTTAACTCGATGTATGAGGACTAAATCCACTATATTTGCCTACACAAAAAAGCAGCGTACACGCCAAACATCATGTTCAGGTGTATCGCTGCTTTTATATTAATGATGTATGCTCTCTTAAGCCTTGTTCAGTTCCGCATTCAGGCAGATGGAACCATGCTGACGTACGTTAACCACGATTACTGGTGTATCCAGCATACCGCGCATCCAGTTCATGTATTCTTCTGCTTTCTCGTTTGGTACAATCGCCAGAATTACGCCAGCGAATCCACCGCCGTGTACACGACATGCGCCATCGCCGAGCTTGCTGAGGTAGTTCTCTGTCAGCGCGAGAGCCACCGAAATTTCCTGTGCACGGGAAGCTCCGCTCTGATATACGTTCTGGAGCCATTTCCATGATGAGTTACCGGATGCCGTAATCAGAGACAGGAAATCAGCAAAACGCCCATCACGCAGTGCCTGCACCTGTCCATCTACACGCTGGTTCTCGGACAAGAAATGAAGTGCACGCAGCACCGCACGATCTCCAGCCGCTTCGCGGATCGCTGGCAGCTTCGCATAAATATCTTCTTCCGTAATTTCACGAACATACTCCTTACCAAGCGCCTGTGCGACTGCTTTCATCTCGTTCGGTACCGAAGCATAGTCTTCAGTCAGATCCGCATGGTTACCACCTGTATTCACGATGACCAAGGAATATCCGTTTTCTTGGAAATTCCATTCCACAGGCTCAATCACAGGTTCAGCCGGATTGGCAAAATCGATGGAGATCAATCCGCCGTAAGCACAAGCCATCTGATCCAGAAGACCGGACGGTTTATTCCAGAAGTGATTTTCCGCATATTGTCCAATCTTCGCCAACGTCACCACATCCAGCTTACCATCATTGTAGAAATGGTTCAGGATCGCGCTAATCAGCATCTCAAAGGATGCAGAAGAGCTCACGCCAGAAGCCGCAAATACGTTACTGGAGATGTCTGCCTTGAATCCACCGATGTTGTGTCCCAATTCCACGAGTCCAGCAGCGATACCACGGATCAGTCCAGTTGTACCGTCATCCTCTGTATTTGGCTTCAAGTTGGCGAGATCGATAACATACTGTTTGTCGTATCCCTCGGAATAAAACGTAATCACATTATCGTCTGTCGGTACAGCTACCGCGATGGTGTCAAGCGTGATGCTACCCGCCAAAACTTTACCATGGTTATGATCTGTATGGTTACCACCAATCTCGCTGCGCCCCGGGGAGCTGAACAATTGAACTTGCTCCTGCTCACCAAAGTGCTCACGGAATGAAGCATTCAACTTCTCGTAACGCGCACCCTGCTCTTCGACATGCTGTGGCCCGTACATTTGCGCGAGCAATGCCTGTCCCTGTTTTGATTGAATGAGTTCTGTTACCTGTGTGGTCATCTCTATTCCTCCCATTTCATATGTAAGCGGTCTAGTAACCGCTATCTCTGATATAGCCTAAATGTCTTCATTGATTTAGCCTTCCCCATTATCTCAGCTTCCGAGTCGAAAAGGTAGGGCAGAATTGAAATTTTGTAAGCGTTTTTTGAAAGCAGTATTTTCTAATTGGATCTCCACCCGCTTTACTTTACGATCTGTAGAGGATAACCATTGCTGTAAAGCATCCCAATCACTCGCGCTAATCTCGGCTGTCTTCAAACTAAATCTGCTCTCATCTAGCCATTGATACGATAATATCGGCCAAGTTGGGTTCAACATGTATTCATTCTCAAGAGAATCCGATGCATAAGGAATGACTTGCATAGAATTTAGATCTACTGCCACAATAATCTGTCTTTTTACACTACCACCCTCATCGTACGCATAACGCAGTAACAGCCGGTTTTGATCAGGAGATTGTTTATAATCTTGAAATGTACCATAAGGCATGATCATGCTTCGGCTCTGTATCCCATTTGTCTCCAGCAAAAGGGTAGCACATGCTTTAGTTCCACAGCCATACTGCAACAGAGCGTGGGTCAAATCAGAGGAATCTGACTGGATCTTCACGAACTGAGTACGTTCAATCTCCAACGCCACATTCTCTGATTCGGTCAGGTAGTCCCGATATGTAGGAATATCTTCGAGCTGCAACATGAGGGTTTCCACCTCTTCATACAACTCGATACGGTCAGGAACAGAGGAAAGTGGTTGCTTATTTCGTTGTGTATGTAGCTCGGATAGAGAAGTTTCATTCAACCTCCCACGCTCATTCGCTGGAGAATTATTAACCTCGACAAAAGTGAGTAGTATAGTCATACCAATGGATAAAAGAACTAAATGCAGTATACGTTTACTCATAAGGTTAGCTCACCACCTTCTATTTTTGACGAGCTTATATAAGACAACTACATCTCAAATATACAATTTATGGTTTCGATTCAGTTCGAGATGAATTATACTACAAGGATATCCATTTTTGGTGACAATCCACTCTCTAATCTTAAGATCGTTTACGTCATATTAGGAGGTCATTCAACGAAATGATGAAAACAAGCAAAACTACTCCAAAGGCAGTTTCCTTCTTAGCTCTGGTCTATCTCATTCTAATGGCGTTCGTCTACGGTGCATATATCTGGATTGAACAGTACCGCCTAGATCAATCTCAGTACTGGCTCGCCTCTAGGCAACTATCTAATGAAGATGTGATCCCCATTCAACTTGTAGGTACTTGGTCAACGACGACCGAAGTGGTATTCTACGCTCTATTCGGTTGTGCATTCATTTTTGGTGTATACCGCTCTTGGCGATTGGGTTCGACGCTAAAGTCTTTCCTTATTTGGAACACCGTACTAATCGCCACTATTGGAGTTGCCGGTTATATCGTATCTCGATTCTCCGCCATGGCGATTGGTAATCTGTTGCAGCCCCTTCTATTACCAGCGAGTGTACTCGCCGCACTATTCTTGTATCAAGTATGGGTCAGTATGCGATCAAGCCGTAATCGTACCATGCGCGGTAAACTGGAATAGGTTAGAAGCCTTTGATTATGAACTCCGGAATCGTGGAGTGGATCAGAGGTTTTTTTGCCATATACGAACATATCCCAACAAGCTAATAATCCATCCTTGACTGTAACGTTACGTCATCCTTGATAATAGGCTCTAGCTTATCCAAAAGGAGAGATGACTAATGCAGATTACCGCTTTGCGTTCAGATCAGATTTATAACACGATAATGGAAGCCACACCTGATAAAAAGTTAGAGCTGTACCGGCAACTTATGATGGAGCCTTTTATGAACAAATGGAACATTCAGCAGATCCCATTTCGCGCGAGTGAGCCACACGAGTTTGATGTTATTATGATGAATAATTTCATGAATATCTCCCCTGAGGATATAACCGCTGAGATCTGCGAGCCGTTAGCAGCGATTTCGTCTGAAGCGTTTTGGCAAAAGTGTCATGAAGCCGTTACTAGAAGTCTATCTACCTTTAGGGAGAGCGGGATTACGTTATCTGTCTCCGAATATCTATACACGATTTTATTAGGTGACAAGAATAGTCCTTCACTTACGATGAACGAAGGAATTAGCGGAGATGGTGGCATTCCGGGGTATATTATTGCGAACCTCATCCCCAATAGCTATACTCTACCTCGAATCCAATCTGTGTTAGCTCACGAATGCAATCATAACGTAAGATATCAATATATCCAGTGGGACCCACAGATTACGCTGGGAGAAATGATTGTTAGTGAGGGGCTTGCTGAAAACTTTGCTACATTCTTATATGGAGAAGAATTATTGGGACCTTGGGTGACCAAAACAAACGTGGAAACATTGAATTCCATCATTAAACCCATCATGAAGGATCAACTTCAAGTGACTGGATTCGACCAGATTAATCCGTATCTATATGGCGATGAACTGGCGAAATTGCAAAATTTCGTTCCCGTAGGAATGCCCTATGCTGCTGGCTATGCCTGCGGCTATCACTTGATCCAATATTATCTGAACCAAACAGGCTCATCCATTATGGAAGCCACCATCACTCCGGCAAGTACTATTCTTGCTGAAACAAAGGACTTTTGGAATGAAGACACCCTATTTCACCATTAAAGACATTATACAGATCACCGGCATAACCAAGCGCGCATTGCATTACTATGACAAAACAGATCTGTTGAAACCGAGTAAAATCGAATCCAATGGCTATCGGTTATATGATCAGGAAGCACTGGGGAATCTGCAAACGATTCTTCTGTTCAAAGAAATGAATTTCTCATTGAAAGATATTGCAACGATGATGAAATTATCCAAAGATGAACAAAAGGAAATTTTAAAAGAACATCGCGGTACACTCGTGCAACGAAAACAAAAGCTACAAACGATCATTGACCAGTTGGACGAATATGTGAATGGAACGGATATCTCTCAGCTTCAACTGTTTGACGATTCTCCCATCATGACCATTCAAGAACAGTATGAATCTGAGGCGAAGTTCGTCTACGGGGACACCTCTAAATATCAGGAATTTGAAACTAATATGAACAGACTATCCGCTCAAGACCAGCAAAAAGCCTACCAACAGTTCTCTGTTAACATGGAGACCGTATTTCATGAATTGGCCAAACAACAGGATCGCTCTCCCGCTTCTACGGAGGTGCAACAACTGATAGATCAATGGAAAAAGCAGCTTGAATCCTTTATGGTCTGTGATCCTGAGATTCTGGTCTGTATCGCAGAGACTTATACGACAGATCGCCGATATGCCCTATATTTTGAGCAGTTTGGCGACGCGTATTTTTCAAGGTTTTTGTACCAGGCTATTCTGGTTTATGTGCAAGGAGAAGGCACAGATATAAGTAAAGGTAAAGATAGGGATACAGCTACAAATATAGATACAGGTTCATGCTCAGGTTCAAGTGTAAGAGCACATCCTACTAAGGAGTAGGCCTTAAATATTACACATGCTACATCATGCCTCATGTAACTATTAAGTTCCCTTAATGTAACGACAAAAGACCTTTAAGACTTGCTTTCCTGTAAGGGATCGCAGATCGTTAAAGGTCTTTCTATCTTAGTATAAGAAGTAAATAGTACAGGCGCTAATTTTATTGAATCGAAGACACCTGTGCCGAGATCGAAACGTTGCCCTCGTTCACCACGACTTCATTGAAGAAAGGTTCGAAGAACGAAGCTGGCACATACATCGTACCCTTCTTGGTCTGTGCAGGAACTGGTAGCTCCATATCCTGACTCAAGTTGATGATTTTCAGCTTGCCTGTAAACTTCACTTGGGTACTGCCGTTCTTCACCAGGGCTGACTGTATGCTGTCTTCGACAGATACGGCCTTTTCTGCAGCCACCCAGCTGACTTTGTAGCCCAGTGCTTCCGCCGTAGCACGTAAGGGCACCAAGACGGTTCCTTTTTGCTCGAAAGGCATCAGCTCAGACTTACTCACTTGCATCGGTTTTCCATTAACGGTTAACGTATACGTTGGAGCCGCTGCGCTCACTTTGCCTGCCGAAGCATATAAAGCCCCTGCCACCGTGACTACGCACAGCGCAGCGATGAACATAACCACCTTTTTCATTGGCTAAAGAATATTTACACTAGCCACTTCAATAACAGAACGGGGCTCATTACAATCAATCATATGCAATCCAAACTTCCTCGTTATTTGATTTGGCATTCATCAATATTTCAATAAAATGTTTAAGTATCTCCTGAGTCTCATCATAGAATTCGGCTTTATTAACCAGCTCTAGTTGCTCTAGTGCCGCATCAATATCAGGAATGACCCACGGACTATTCTCGTACCATCCTTCGTGCAAATGATAATAATACGCTAAGGCTGTCCAATGATTAGAATCCGCTTTAATCCCCATCATTATATTATCAAAATAACCTTCCCAAATTCGTAAAGTTACGCTGCCTTCATTTTTGGAACTGTAACTGATCTGTATCTCCGGTTCACCTTCGTAGCCCTTATAGAAATCTATGATCTTATTACTCAATTTCCATTCCCCCCTCATGGTGCAGGCCAATGCCCGTCATCCAGTACTTTCACTTGTTCCGGAGTCGAAGTCCCTTGAGTCCTAGCCCTGATTGCCGCTTGCCATTCATACTTTGAAATCCATTGATTCGGGCCTATTAGAATATGAGATGTTTTTTGCTGTCCAGTAGTGTTCCCTGGTGTGAGTCTTTCAACTACCCAAGTATTTCCTTGTTCAATAGGCGCATTAGGTGTCCGAGTGTGCCAACGTGATTCATACTTATAAAAACCGTCAGACCAATTAAACGAGATTTGTTCATACCCTACTTTAGACCTTGCTTTAATTGTCGCATCTGATGGAATACTTATTGGAGAAGATCTAGCTAGGTTCTTAAACATTCTCTCTTTTCGATTTTGAGTTATCCATTCTTGGCGTGTAGTACTTCTTTCACCGGGCTCCGCCGTATAACCTTTATTTTTGAATTGGTTGTTAGTTCTTATTACATTCAATTTATTCGTCTTAGACGTCGAAAGTTTCAATCCACTATTTGGAACCTTATACCCTCTATTATACACTCCTGTGAAAGCTATCGCGATTTTGCTGAATTGCAGACCTGCGATAGAAATTGCTGCCTGCCATGCAGGTACGGGCTCTCCTGTTGTGGGATGATAACCTGCCTTAAATGCATTTGACTGTTCATCAAGATAATCCCCACCACTAGACTCTGGTTGTTTCGGGCCACCCTTCATTTCCTCATAGGAGCCACCATTCTCCCAGTACTCAATAAATTCCTTTTGTCCTGGCATTCCATCTTCCGCTTCACTGGCAGGCATGTAAGCTCCAAACAAAGAATTCCAAACCATCCTTCGTTGCTCTTCTGGATTCCCTGTACCCTGGTTCATATTTAGATTTGTAGCAATCTGTCCAGCAATTGCTCCCAAGCTCACTTGTTTTTGGTCTGCCTGTTGAAACCTCTCGGCAATGGTGCTGAGGTTCTGAGAGGACTTTACCATACCTTCCAGTGCTCGATCCAATACAAGTCGGGACTGCTGAAAATCATAAAAAAACCGTTCCTGTGTTGCTCCCGACCACCGAGACTCAATGAACCCAATTCGTGCAGTTAGGTCATTGCGGATACTTTCTAACTGCTGCCTACCCTGCTCAATCTGTTTAGATACATGCAGTAGTTGCTCTGGTGTTACTTAAATTGTACTCATATCATTCTCCGCCATCAAAATAGGATTTCACTATGTTAGCAGAAGTTTATACTGTATACATCAGCCCATGTTCCTGAATTTTCGTTCCTGCAAAAAACTTTATTACATCACATATAATTCTCTGGTCCCATCCCTATTCAATGAGCCACACATCAGAAAAAACAAGTTTTAAAACACAATTTTATCGCAAATCGGGTGGATCATACTTCAATCGGTTGTTTAGCCCCTCTATTATTTCTTCCGTTCGTTGTAGAAGCTTCTCAATGTTTCTTGGCTTTAATGACTGATTCTGCGGACACTCCTCTAATGAGGACATATGTTGCATCGTACCGATAAATAATGCGACCATTTATGTTGATTTATGGATGTGGAACTAGTTATAAATAACATTACAGCTAAAAGATCAAGTCCATGTTAGGCTCGTGCAACGATTAAGATCGTTCCTACAACGATAAAAGACCTTTAAGGCTCGCTTCCCTGTGAGGGATCGCAGATCGTTAAAGGTCTTTCTATGCATGGCATATGTAGTGAAGGCGCTAATTTTATTGAATCGACGACATCTGAGCCGAGATCGAAACGTTGCCTTCTTTCACCACAACTTCATTGAAGAAAGGTTCGAAGAACGAAGCTGGTACATACATCGTGCCCTTCTTGGTCTGTGCAGGAACTGGCAGCTCCATATCCTGACTCAAGTTGATGATTTTCAGCTTACCTGTAAACTTCACTTGGGTACTGCCGTTCTTCACCAGGGCTGACTGTATTCTGTCTTCGACAGATACGGCCTTTTCAGCAGCCACCCAGCTGACTTTGTAGCCCAGGGCTTCTGCCGTAGCGCGTAATGGCACCAAAACTGTTCCTTTTTGCTCATAAGGCATCAGCTCAGACTTACTGACTTGCATCGGTTTTCCATTTACGGTTAACGTATACGCCGGAGCCGCTGCGCTCACTTTGCCTGCCGAAGCATATAAAGCCCCTGCCACCGTGACTACGCACAGCGCAGCGATGAACATAACCACCTTTTTCATTGGATAACCACCTTTTTCATTGGAGCGTCTTCCTTTCTTATAGTAATTGGATATATTCTTCTTTTCAGACGTCATAAGTGCTGTTAATGTTCCTCAACTATTTAAATTTTACCACAACTTGGTTTCTATGATTTTGGATTAGACTTCATACTTCACTCCCACATTGAATTAATATATAGTCTACCAATAAGGTATATTTACAAAGGAGAATTATAGATTGTTTAATTACATACGAATGATCATTTTAATCTCTTCCGCTGTTTGCTCACTAACCGGTTGTAATGCATTATTAGATGAGGAAAAAAGAGAATATTTTGAAAAAGCAGTTCCTATTGGACAAAAATACTTCCAAGAACATTATGATGCAGAAATTATATTTACGGACTATGACATTAACTTACCTAACTCTTCTACTATGTTCCTCTATGGTTATGTAAAAAACGATCAAACGATCAATATATCTCTATCATTAGATATTCCATCTATGGAAATACGATCTGCTAAAGGCCCAGAGGATTTTATAAAAAAAATTCAATAAAGGTAATATCCTTTTGCAGTCAAGTTTTTATAGCTATTAGATAATTGGAAAAGAGGTGAGTACTTGATCAAAAGCATTCGTTCAATATTGTTAACTTTCGGAGTTATAGTTATTATAACTGGTTGCAGTAGCCTCTCTAAAGCTGAAAGACAAGAATTATATGAGAAGGCCATTCCTATTGGACAAGAATACTTCAAAAAGTATTACGATGCTGATGTAGAATTTGAAGGTTACGAAATTCATTTACCCATGTCATCTACAATGGTATTGTATGGTCATGTTAAAGGTGATCCCTATACTTCTCTAACTTTGTCTTTTTACCTACCTTCCCTAGAAGTTGAGACAGCTGGGGGACCTGGAGAGTTCATTGATAAACGAAAGAGCGAGGAAGAGGTCTATTCCAAATGAGATGCAAATCCCATTTGTCTATAAGCTATGGAGCTCAAGAAACAAATAAATAGAAACCAGACTACATGTCATTGAACCGTGTGAGTAGTCTGGTGTTCGTTTAGATTATCCTAGTTAGTTTATTCAATTAGATTCTAGATAGGTTTTTTCTATCCTTAGGCTTTTATACTAGAGTTCCCCCGCTCGAAATATGCATGCAATCTGTACAGACAGATTTCTTTCGTCCAACGATATAACAGTGATCGTTCCTCTGCATCCTGCACTTGCAAATTCAGTGAAAACACTCCGTCCACGAAACGAGTCATACTACCCTTCGCCCCGCTCCACATGGACATCGGCATGTCGATAATCAACTTTTCAATCTCAGATGCCGTCTTCTCGCTCCAGTCCCAGAGTTTAAGCTTACCTTTATCCGAAAAGTCTTTGCGTTTCCGATATGCCTTCTCTGTCAGGTATGTATGGAAAAAGCTCGCCATCTCGCTTGGTGTTATTGGCTCCATCCAGTGATTCTCTCCACGTTCCAGCATGTAGAGTAGCACAACCATCTTATAGCTTTTGTTCATGATGGTCTTCTCCACATCTCGCAGCCATGCTTCCTGACGAATATAAACTTCGCTCTCATACGGCGACAGTAACTCTGCCCAGTATAGAAAACCTACATACGCTCCAAAGTCGCTTCGATACCCAATGCTTTTGGAACGTCCCAGCAAATTTTCTTTCGTCCAACGATACAACAGTGATCGTTTTTCTGCATCCTACACTTGTAACGGAGTTATTGTTTTGCATGATACAGTATGACATTATCAAAAAGAATCCCCTTCATTATCTCAAATTAATCATCAGCCGAGCAAATGTTTTAATTCACCTAATACTTCTTCTGTCTGTTGGACAAGCTTTTTGACATTATTCATGTTTGTAGACGGACAATTCAGGAAATCTTCAATAGAAGAAAGGTGCTGCATCGTTCCAATAAATATAGCGATATCTAATCCTGATTTGCTGTCTGTATGAACTAGGGGCAGGATTGTATTCATAGTGAGTTCTGTAGGTACATTAACCGAACGGTACTTATGACTGTATAACGCTTTAATCATGGAGTTTAGAGCCCAATTGCAGAGAATTAAGCAAGTTTTCAATTGATCGTGATCATACATAATCTTAGCAAGCTTCATATGATAATGAACAAGTTTATAGTAGTAGCAAACTTGTTCACTATCATGAAATTGACCTATTAAACAATTTGCAAACTCATCATTCTGTCGATTCTTGAAGGAGTAAACGTGATTCATGTTAAACAACTCCTCAATTTTAAGATTCAAATCGATACCACAATGAAATTTCCCGTATATTATTTTACCTTTCGGGAAAGATATACAATAAATATTACTACATAGTAGTTTTTGTTACAAATTACTTATTATCTATCAGTTAATTAGTAATGAGTCTTTCTCTACACTTCTAATTAAAGAGAGGTGTTCATATGTCTGAACTTTTAGAACTAGTGGGCGCGAGAATAAGAGATCTGAGGAAGTCTAGAGATCTGTCTCAAGAAGCATTAGCCGAAAATGCAGGATTCAATCCAAGTTATATTGGTTTTATCGAACGAGCAGAACGAAACATATCATTAAAAAATTTAGAGAGAATTGCTACTGCTTTAGATGTTGGTGTATATGAACTTTTTACATATGTCAAAGAACGTGAAGAACTTTCACATGATGATGAAAATATCTTTAAAATTATTTCCCTTTTGAGAACCCGTGAACCAAAGCATATTTTAATGGTTCTTAATGTCATTCAAGAAATCTTCGACACATATGATAAAAACTAAAATAACGAGGAACATACCGATCCAATCAGGCCGGAATGTTACCTCGTTATTTCATTATCTCTTCATCTTTTGTTCACGTAATTACGTACTTCCTTTACTTTATTATGTAATTTAGACATTGAACATTTGTTCGTCTTACGATAAAATCAATATACATTCTACGTTATTACGTACGTAAAATAGGAGGATGCCTATGAATTTCAGTTATAGTTTTCCAGCAATTCGTGGTATTCAAGCTGGAAGAGAATTTTACACAGTAATGTGCCCACTGAAATTAATACCTAGAATTTTTTTGTTTGATGAAGAAGAAATTCCAGCAGACCACCGTGCACAACGTTTAATGAATAAATCAAGAATCCCAGATATTACAAATTATATTCTCGAGAATCCTGGAGATTATATTTTCTCTTCCTTAACAGCGTCGGTAAATGGCGAATTAATTTTCCAGCCACATTCGGAAGAGTTTAAGGATTTAGGATATTTGAATATTTCTTTAGATGCCCAATTTCTTATCAACGACGGCCAACATAGACGTGCTGCTATCGAAGAAGCTCTGAAAATCTCGCCTGAACTTGGTGATGAGACAATATCTGTAGTGTTCTTTCACGATCTTGGACTGGTGCGCTCCCAGCAAATGTTTTCGGACTTGAACCGTCATGCAGTGAACACCACATCTTCGATCGGAATTTTATATGATCATCGGGATCAATTATCGTTGATTACTAAAAGTCTAATTAATGAAATCCCTTTATTAGAACGGTATACAGATCGTGAAAAAGTTTCTTTATCCAAAAATTCTCCTAAATTGTTTGCATTAAATCATATATTTAATACATTATGTAAGCTTTTAGGGAAACGTAAAGGTGAATTAATCTCTGAACACGAGAAAAAATTTGCTTCTGAGTTCTGGACGCTACTTTCTAATTCTATTTCGGAGTGGCAAGATGTACTTAATAAGCGAACATCTCCAAGAGACCTTCGTATTGGTTCTGTAGTCGCTCATGGTGTATTCCTCGAAGCTATTGGTATAGTCGGTCACTACCTTTATCGTTATCATGCTGATGAATGGGAGTTGTACGTAAAAAAACTATATAAAATCGACTGGAGTCGCGATAATAAAGCGGATTGGTTAGGGCGCGCTTATGGACAAACTGGGCGTATTAACAAGAACAATGAGACCATTCAATTGACTGCAAATCTCATAAAATTCAAACTAGGGCTCCCCTTAACAGAAGCCGAGCAGAAAATTGAAAATAAAATAAAAGAAGGTACATCTACTGATGTTTAATATATTTGATACAGGAACAAAGTTTATAGAAGCCAAAGAACTTGTTAAAGAGGTCTACCTAGCTGATGAGCGCCCGTGGGTCGTAGGATTCAGTGGAGGAAAAGACTCAACAGCAGTTGTACAACTGGTTTTTCAAGCCTTGACCGAGTTGGAACCTTCTCTTCTGAAGAAAAAAGTATATGTTATTTCATCAGATACGCAAGTAGAAACTCCTTTAATTATAGACAAAATCACGAGGACTCTTGGACGAATACAAAACAAAGCACTTGCAATAGGTTTACCCATTGAAACACACAAAGTACGTCCCAAAGTTGAGCAAACATTCTGGGCCTCTATTATAGGAAAAGGTTATCCTACTCCTCGTCAAAAGTTCAGATGGTGTACAGATCGCTTGAAAATTGAACCTGCGAACCGTTTCATTCTGGATAAGGTAGATCAATTTGGTGAAGTGGTTATGCTACTAGGAGTCCGCGATTCGGAAAGTTCTACAAGAGCAGGAGTAATGCAATCTCATACTATAGAAGGTTCAAATTTAATGCGTCACTCTACTCTTCGTAATGCATTTGTTTTTGCACCGATTCGATCCTACACTCTTGATGATGTATGGGAATTTTTATTGCAAAACGAATCACCGTGGGGCGATGATAATAATGAACTACTTCAACTATATCAAGATTCAAGTAGTGAATGCCCTCTTATAGTAGATAAAGAGGTTAAAGAAAGTGCCGGTTCTTGTGGAAATAGCCGTTTTGGCTGCTGGACTTGTACAGTTGTTAATGAGGATAAAGCTTTAAGTGGATTCATTAACAATGGTGTAGACTGGTTACGGCCTTTATATGATTTCAGAAACTTCCTTGTTCAAATCAGAGAAGACCGTACAAAAAGACAAAAACACCGGATGAATGGCGAAGTCTATTTGACCAACAATTTAGGCGGTATTGATCCTGAAGATTTGAGTAATCCAAGAATCTACAAATCTCAAATCAAACAATATATTGAAGAAAATAAAATTGATCTTGCATCAGTTGAAGAATTAGACATTTTAATCTTTGACGATGAAAATGAAGATGCTCCTCCTAAGCGCTTCGGTGTTGGTCCTTTCACAATGAAAGCACGGGAAAAAATCCTTCGAAAATTATTGCAAACACAGGAAGAAATAAGACGATTGCATGATCCTAATGTTGAATTGATTACATTTGAAGAACTTAAAGCAATCCGAAAATATTGGCATGACGACTTGCAGTGGGAAGATCGACTCCCTCTAATTGTTGAAGAAGAAACTGGTACGTCTTACGACTGGCATCAAAATGATCGTCCTATTTTTAAGGAAGACCAAGTTACTGATCTCGAATCTCTCTGTCAAGAAGAAGGGGTCAATCTTAATCTTCTTAAAGAATTGATATCTGTTGAAAAAGAATACTCTGGTGTAAAAGTAAGAAGAGGTTTATTCCAGGCATTTGATAAAACACTTAGACAAGATTTCTTACATTTATAAAGGTGGATTAATAATCAATGCACATACAAAAACTGGCTCTCCGTAATATTGGGGCTTACCATGGAGAGCTTAATAAATTTGATTTTCGTACAACAGCTAACCGTAATGTGATTCTACTAGGTGGTAAAAATGGTGCTGGTAAAACAACAATATTAGAATCTTTAAGAATCGTTTTATTTGGTTCAATGGCATATGGTTTTGTTACTGAGAACGAACCCTACTATCGGAAAATTAGAACATTACTGAATCGTAAAGCAATTAATGAAAATGAGACTGACGCTTTTCAAATTACTCTAGATTACAGTTCGACTGAAGATTTCGAATTACATGAATATTCATTAGTAAGGAGCTGGCGAATTAAAAACGATCGTATCCGTGAGAGCTTTGCAGTAAAAAGAGATAATCAATTTTTAACTGCTCAACAGACATCTGATTTCCAGAGTCGGTTACGTGAGGAGATGCCTCCGAAATTGTTTGAACTTTGTCTTTTTGATGGTGAGGATATATCGCGTATTGTTTCTGAAGAAAAAATTCCTGAATACTTGAAAGAGTCAGGTAAAATTCTCTTCAATCTTGATCTCTTTGTAAATCTTGAAAAAGATCTGAACACATATCGAATGCAATATGCTCAGCAAAATGCCAGTGCAGCAGAAGAAGTTGCACAATTCGAGAAACTTGAGATTGAAATCGATCAACTCAAAAAAACAATTGAAGAAAAGCAACAGTTCTCAATTCTTTACTCAGAAGAGATCGACAACTTAAACGATACAATTAAACAGGATAAAAATGACTTCGAAGTTCACGGTGGTTTACTTCAAGAGAAAAGACAAGAGATTGTTTCTAGAATCAATGTGATTGAAAACAAACGTAAAACAAATTCAGAACATGTCAGACATTTCGTTTCGTCTCTTCTTCCCTTTTTTATAGCAAGAAAACACCTCAGACAAGTATACCATCAGTTAAATAAAGAAAAACAATATGAATCATACGATTATATTGCGAACTCGCTCGTAGAAGAACAACTAGCTTCTCTTCTTAATAGTGTACTAGAGCCGAGTAAAGAAATTGATGAGAGCGAGGTTACATCTGTATTTGAAGGTATTCTAAATTTAATAAAACCGGATCAAACCCAACTCATTCATCGTGCATCGTTTGAGCAACGTAGTGAGATCCATAATTTGAATAAACAAATACAGGCACTTAATGTGGCCGAATATACCAAACGTTTTGATGAAAATGCTATGTTGTTAAAAGAAGCTCAAGAACTAAGGACTAAATTAGAGACTAATGATCGAGCCAGTGAGTTTAAAGAACTTCTTGGACGAATCGAGCAAAAAACAAAACAAGTTGAACAACACAAGATTCTCATAGAACAACTTGGACTTGAAATTCAAAATCTTTCTGAAAGCTTGCACACTAAGCTCTCTCAAAAAGATAAAGTAGAAGAAAAAATTAGAGAATACCATAAATCAGAAAAATCGTATGAAATGACTGAGAAATTGTTGACAGTTAGTCAGCGCTTTAGAGAACGGCAATGGCGCAAAAAACTCGATGATGTAGCTAATGAAACTGTACGTATGATTGATGTTCTTTTCCGTAAAAAAGATTTCATAAAACGAATTCATATAGACCATATCACTTTTGAATTAAAGCTGTTTAACCTATTGAATCAAGAAATTTCAAAAGAGCGCCTATCTGCTGGCGAAAAAGAAATGCTTATGTTAACGGTCATACTAGCAATGTTTAGAGTATCTGGTTGGAAATTACCTTTTGTGTTCGATACCTTAATGGGTAGACTTGACCAGGATCACAAAAAGTCACTTATTCAACATTTCATCCCTCGTTGCGGAGAACAAGTTCTTATGTTTACAACAGATTCCGAAATAACCTCCGAACAGTTTCCCGTGATTGAAGAGATTACGAACCGCTGTTACACCTTAGAATACGATGCATCTCAAGAAAGTGCAGTAATCGTAAAAGACCGCTACTTTGATATCACTAGAGAGGCGGTAAAGTAAAATTATGAATTTCACTTTAAAAACATCAAAATACGCTAAAGAAATCCTTACGCAACTCCATGCTTCTACTGGAATCACGCCTAATATCCTGATTCGGTATGCTGTTGCATTATCGCTAAGAAATACTGCTCAAATTGTGCCTATCACAAAAGATTTTACAGATGGATTAGTTTTGAACCGTAGCACCGTTACAGGAGAATATGACTATGCCTTTCGTGCAATGATTACACAGGCTGCAGGCTGCGAATTAACAGATGAAGAGTTTTTCCCTTCCTATTTTAATGCTCACTTGGAACGTGGGATACGAACATTAGCTTCAGAGTATAAAGCCGCAGGAAATTATGAGAAATTCATTCGCAATTTGTTATCTTAACGAAAGTAGTGATCTTAATGCTATATCTGGACAATAGTGCTACAACAAAGATCCACCCTGAGGTTTTGGAAGCAATGCTCCCTTATCTTCAAGAGGAATTTGGTAATCCCTCCAGCAAGTTTTACTCCTTGGCGGAGAATGCTAAAAAAGCGGTAGCTACTGCAAGAGAACAAGTTGCTCAACTTTTAGGGTGTGACCCAGACGAGGTTGTATTCACAAGTGGAGCTACTGAAAGTAACAATATGATTATTAAGGGTGTAGCTGATTATTACAGTTATAAAGATAATTCTTCTAGGTATCTATTAACCTCTGCTGCGGAGCATCCTTCAGTACTTGAGACAGTAGAGTTTTTGGGTGAACGTGGGTACAAAACGAAATTCCTTGAAGTGGATACTTTTGCAAGAGTTAATGTTCAGAAGATTACTGAAATAGTTACTAAGATCCAGCCTCTGATTACTTCATTTATGTGGGGAAATAATGAGATTGGGTCATTAAATCCGATTAGCGATCTTTCCGAATTTTTCGAAGCTAATAATTTTTTCTTTCATACTGATGCAACTCAGGTTATAGGTAAAGTACCTGTTAATTTGCGGAAGCATAGTGGAATTCGTTTCCTCTCTATGTCAGCACATAAAATAGGCGGCCCCAAAGGAATCGGAGCCGCCATCATACGGAAACAGTCGAAAGAGATTTTCACTCGCCTTACCCCTCTTCTTCACGGGGGAGGACAGGAAAACAACTATCGGAGTGGAACTCTCGCTGTTCACAACATTGTTGGACTAGGCAAAGCTGCCGAGCTAGCTTCACGTAATCTAGAAAAAAACGTTCAGCAATTAACTCAATTGGAGAACTATTTAGTTGATATATTAAAGACTAATCTTGGAGACAAAATCACTTTTAATAGCGACGTAAAAGATAAAATCCCAGGATTAATTAGCCTTCAATTTATCGGTGTAAACAATGAGTTGTTATTAAAAAAACTGTCTAGCTTCATCGCACTTTCTTCCGGATCAGCTTGTAGTTCCAGTAAGCCAAGTCATGTGTTGAGTGCCACCGGAAAAACTTTGGAAGAGATCAGACAGACGATAAGAATTACGTTGAGCACTGATGTAAGTGAAAAAGAGCTCGATTTATTTAGAGAGATTCAGTGAGCTGTAGGATACATATCCTGTTGCAATAGCAGATTATGTATCCTCTCAATTATTAGGCGAGAAAATCGATTTTAAATAGTTATGATGGTCCTCATTTACTGCAACCAAACCTTCGCCAGATTCATTTTCAGTTTTAACATTAAAGTTCTTCTTAAGTTCGTTGACTATTAAACCTAATTCATCTTCATTAATACTTTGAAGAAAAGACTCCTGTTCCTTATTCTCAAATAAAACAGGCAATAAATAAGGGTTGCTTTTATATAATACTTTATTTAATTCCTTTAAGTTTGTATCTGACTCAAATAAAATGTCATAAAAGGTTTGAATATCTGTGTAGTCTGCCTCTAATTTAGAAACATATAAAATCTTCTCATCTATTTTTATTTTTATTTTTATTTCACAATGTACAACATCACTTTCGTATTTACTTATAGTAAATCGAATTCCAGTATTTTCGCCATAATCTTTAATGTTTTCTACCCCTAATAGAGAGTCAATTGTTAATTCGACCAATATTTTCTTATTAATACTTTTTCTTAACCTTTCATATTCACTGTATTCCATTTCTGTCATAAGAAATATATTGTGTGCCCAGTAATTTCTAATTTCATAGATTCGATCCCAGTCATCTACTAAATCAGGCTTTATATGTGAGTATATATCGCTAGAAAATAGGCTTCTATTAGATCCAATAGAATTTTTTAAATTATTAATTTCATTGAATATCTCATTTATAATTTCATTGAATTCAATCTTATTCTTCTTTTTACCCAATTCATCTAGTTTACGATCTAAAGATTCAATCCTTACAATTAGCTCGTTCTTATTTTTACTAATATTCTCTTTTACAAAACTACCGAGATTTTTGAAATTATAATCATCTAATGGATTTGAAAGGAATCTAAAAATATCATCTTTCCTATTATTTTTTCTATCGTGAGTACTTTCATTTGAACCTAAATATTGGTTACCCCAAGTAGGCCCTATTTTTCTTAACATTTTTATCTCTATTAGATTACGGAAACTTCTTTCAAGTTCATAGATTGATTGTGATATACGCTCTAAGTAATTGGCTGTCTGCGAATCAAATAGTACAGTTAAATATGTCCCATTAATACTACCAAGTGTCTCTATAATTTTTTTTTTATTTTTTTCATATTTCTTAGAATTATATTGATAATCA
>NZ_LMFO01000007.1 GCF_001426865.1 Paenibacillus sp. Root52
ATATCTATAATTTATAACAATTTTTATAATATTTTAATTTTATATTTAAGAAGAGATTCTCTCTGAAACTAACTCTCGGATCAAATCCTTTTATAAAAAACCGGCATATTAACCTAAGAATTTTAGGCTCATTTGAGGGGAATAATGATTTTCCTCTGATATGAGTCTAAAACTCAAATAAATAGGATGGAGGAAGGCTTGGTTAATCAAGGATTTTATGAAATTTAGATTTAAGGGAGATAGAAATATGAAAAAAATGATTGGTAAAGTTTTATCTGTAGTCTTATCAGCAAGTTTAGTATTAGGTAGTGTACCACTGTGGGGAGGAGGTACAGCAGAAGCTGCTGTTAATCTCAGCACCGATCTACATTATGAAAATCCAAATATCATTCAGAGTGGGAGATACGGTACCAGTTTTCTAGACGTTGACCATAAACTAATCTCTTTCGGGTATAGGAGTCAGACCGGACGTGATGGTAGTACTATAACTATCACGGAACCAGTAATCATCCCTAGTGAAGTTTCTCTATTCACTAGTATTAACGACAATAATTACATCGTAGATACAGAGGGGGTTATTTGGGGATGGGGAGCAAACTACTCCGGAAGTCTGGGATTAGGATCAAGTGTTAGAAACTCAGTTAAGTATCCTTTGGAGATGTTTTCATTGGGTAACGTCGACTCTATAGTAAGTACGGATAGATATGCGGCAGCCATTAAAGATGGAGAACTTTATAGATGGAGTAGTGCAAGTAATACACCGATTAAGTCACCAATTGATGGTAAAGTTAAAAAAGTTGGATTGAGTCTTTCGGGTACAGAAATCTTAATTTTATTAGACGATGGAAGGCTGATGTATGCTGGTAATGGGGCTTCCAACTTGTATAACGGAAAAGGTAACGTTAGCAAGTCTGAATACACGCAGGTGCCTGTGCCAAGTGTCTCTAATTTCTGGTTGAATGGTGACATGGCGGTAGTCTTGACGACCGAAGGAAAGTTTTTAGCTTGGGGCGATTCCTATGCCGTGGATAACGGTATAAATGAAATAACTAAGGTACCTGGGAATATTAAAACGGTATCGGTCGGATACAATCATATAGCTCTTTTGACCGAAAATGGTGATGTCTATACTGCTGGTAGGAATGCTAAAGGACAATCTGGATTTTCTTCATCTCTTGTTGTCTATTCTAAAGAATTCATAAAACCAGAAAGATTTCCTTCTGACGTTGTTTACGCATACGCTGGTTATGAAAACACTTTTTTGGTGACAAGGTCTGGTAAGACATATGCAGTTGGTCAAAATGAGAATGCACAGTTGGGATTAGGTAATGACAACATAGTAACTATACCTACACTTATACCAGCCTTAACTAATAGGGTAGCTTTATCTAGTCCAGTGCTGCATATACCAAACACTCCTTCTAATTTTAAAGTAACAACAGAAGAGACTAGTTTGACGGCAAGTTGGGATTCTGTAGAGGGCGCAACTACTTATAAGGTGATTGTAGCCGGACAAGAGGTTTATAGTGGTACAAGCTTAACGTATACTTACCAAAACTTAGTAGCGGACACGGAATATACTGTGGATGTCGTAGCAGTGAATAGTAAAGGTGAGAGTGGTAAATCAAGTTTGACCGTTAAAACTAAAAAAAATGTTGCTCCTGATAAGTTGGAAGCTCCTACTTCACTTGAAGTAGACAGTACTGAAGAAAACAACGTTAAAATCAGTTGGGCAGCTTCAAAAGATGCGCTTATTTATAAAGTATTGCGTAATGGTACAGAAGTTGGATCGGTTGCAGGTACTACGTATACTGATAAAACTGCTACGGTAGGCGAGAGTTACATATATTCCGTTAAAGCTTTTGACGGAAATAAGACTAGCGACGCTTCTAACATTGTTGTAGTGACAGTTACTCCTAAAGCTGAAGAGCCAAAAGTACCAGCAGTTCCTACAAACTTTAAAGTGGTTTCCGATGAGCATTCTGTTACTGCAAGTTGGGATGCTGCAGAGGGCGCTCTTGATTATAAAGTCGTAATCAATGGTTTGGAAGTGTATACAGGATCAGACTTGGCATACACTTATACAGGTTTGCCAGAGAAAACTGAGTACCGTGTAGAACTTTCTGCTGTAAATGCAATAGGCGCTAGTGGTACACAATTAATGACGATCTGGACTAAAGATCCTAAGAAGTTGCCAGCAGCTAAGAATCCAATGGCAACTACAACTTCTAATGAAGCTGTAATTTCATGGGATGCTGTAGAAGGTGCAACTGAATATTGGGTTAAGGTCAACAATGATGTGATATACGAGGGAACAGATACAACCGTAACAGCAAAAGGGTTGAAACCAGATCGACCATATACTGTTTATATCTATGCCAAAGCTGGAGTCGTTGAAGGGGAGCCTGCAACTATCCATATTGTTACCAAGAAAGAAACAGTAATGTTAGAGAAACCCGCTAATCTTGTATTGACTCCAAAAGCAGCTTCTGTCAAAGCAACTTGGGACGCTGTGAATGGTGCGAGTGGTTACAAACTGATGAATGGTAACTCGGTAATCTATCAAGGTCCACTTACTACGTTTACTGATGTGGATTTGACTGAAGGCACAACGTATAACTACTCCGTTTTTGCTATGAGCGGTGATGTATTAAGTGAAGCTACGATTGGTAGCACTACTACACTGGTTCAACAATTGTCTTATCCAGTAAATTTCCGTGTAACAGACTTACGCTGGGATAGTGTAGTTTTCGATTGGGACGCAGTGGACGGTGCTGATGAGTATCTCATCACTCGTGAGGGACAACCCATTGGCGTTCCAATGACTCCAGGCTGGACGCAAAGTGGTAGTGACCTGGCTCCTGGTTCAACGTACACGTATCGTGTAGCTGCCTATAAAGGTGGAGTGTTGGGTAAAGAAGCGATGAAAGTTGTTACTATTCCAAGTGAACCAATTGAGGGCGAAGCCCCAACAGGTGATTTAGTGATCAAAGCTAATCGCGTGCAGCACGATAGAGTAGGGCTAAGTTGGAATACTGTGACTGGTGCTACGTACTATGAAGTTTATCAAGATCAAGATTATAAAGTTTGGTCTGGCACGTTAAATGCTGTAACAGATCCTAACGTTGGACCTCAAGAAATTCACACGTATAAAGTAGTGGCAGGCAATGAGTGGGGTACATTAGAATCTAACGTGATTGAAGTAATCACGCCGGCTGCTCCACAGAGTATCGTTATCACACCTAGTCAGCCAACGGAGGGTACAATTACCTTCAACTATAAAGTGGTTGAGGGCGCAGTTATGTACACAGAGCGTAACCCACAAACAAAAGCTGTACCTCTGGGTGATGGTACTTATCACGTAACGTACTACAACAGTGCGACTGGCGAGACTAGAGATGAGGGAATTCAAACCCCAGTTAATGGAATGCTGAGGTTTACTGAAACGGGCGTCGATCCAGGCAAGAACTATCATTATGATATCACAGCAATTTTAGTTAGAGCTGATGGTACAGAAGAAGTTGTTGCTAAAGAAGAGATTAGTGTAAACACACCGTCTGACGGCAGTGGTGCAACTGTTCCTGGAACAATAACTGATCCCGGAACAGGTGGCGGAGATACTCCGGATCCTGGAACAGGAGGGGGCAGCACTACACCAGGTGGGAACACCGGTACAACTCCACCGCCTTCCACTGGTGGAGGTAATAATAGCGGATCCGCAGGTGATCAAAGTGGTAACACTGGATCTGGTTCGGCAGGGGGTAACGGAAATACAGGAACTTCTGCAGGGGGAACCAACGTAACCCCAGTAGAAGACAAAAACTCTGTTCCTGGTGTGGTTAAAGAACCAACAACAGGTAATGAAGACCAAGTAACGGATAATAACCAAGACAACAGCACTGAGTACAACAATAACTATTCAGACATTGCTGGAAACTTTGCTGAAGATGCAATCAAGAATTTAACCGCATCGGGTATCATCAAAGGTTATAAAGACGGTACATTTGGGCCAAACAAAAAAATCACCCGTGCTGAATTTGCTATCATGACAACCCGAGCATTAGGCTATGAAAATTCAGGCGCTTATGTTCAAACGTTTGTCGATTTTGATACAACGTCATGGTATGCTGAAGAACTTCTTACAGCTTTAGATGCTAAGGTAACAAAGGGATTTACAGACGGTACCTATCGTCCTAATGTAAAGATCCCAAGAGAGCAAGCAGCAGTAATGATCTCAAACGTCTTGGAAAAGAACAACTATGAAAACCATAGTGAAAAAGTCTTCTTGGATGATAGAGAAATTATAGCTTGGGCTCGAACTTCCGTATATTTATTGAAAAATCACGGAATCGTAGAAGGCCAAAATAACCTTTTCTATCCAAAACGTGATATCACTCGAGCGGAAGCAGCCCTTATGATCTACAGATTACTTGATGTATTGAAAAAATAAATACGATGCGAGCAACACCGAGGAGAACTATCCCTCGGTGTTGTTGTTATTTGTCTCTGAAACACCATAAGGAAATCCCCACAATACATGCACTTTCTTTTGATTGGAACTACATGGTATACTATATATAGTGTTTTATTCGAATATAAAGAATGGAGGAACACTATATGTCGACAGTTGAGTTGGAGTTAGAAATTGATGGATTACAGCGTGAACTTGCGGGGATTGAACAAAGGATCTATGAAAAAATGTTACCCAAAATCAACGCAAAGCGTAATGCTGCCAGACAAGAATTCGAGAAATTTTTTACTGACTTTGGTCTTACAGTTCAGCACACTTCAGGACAAATACATTACGACGGAAAAAACTATTCAGAAGATATTGTCACTGCTACCAAAGGTGGGGTCAAATATGAGCTGAGAATGCCTGATTTGTGTGTCGATTACGTAGGAGCGTATACAGTTTTAACACTTAGTCAAGGGACGAAATCAGAATTTAAGGTAGGCATCAAAAGTACAATGAAACGATTCAGGTCGTTAACATACGGAGCTGCTAATAATAGCGAAGTAGAAAAATTACGTGTAAATGTAAAAATCCTTAAAGAGCACATAGAAGAAGTTAAGAAACGTGAATCTAATTTAGACAATACATCAGCTATCTATACTACTAAGAATTTAGAATCAGAGTATGAATCATTTACTGACATACTCAAAGAGTTCACCAAGTAAAAACATAATAAATTACAAAACACCAAAAGTGAAATTCGCTTTGGTGTTTTTTCATCCCACCATACATATGATAAAATAATGATGTGAAAAATTCACAAAAAGAAAAGATCAAAATCATCGAAAAAAGAACTTCCACACATCCCCCAGCAGTGCAACCCCGACTGAAATTTTAATTAAATATTGCTCACCCCCAAAAAATATCTATCACAACCCGATAATAATTTTAATGAAGGATGTTATACAAAATCTATTTTAAAACGAGAGTCAGAAAAAAGGCATCCTATACTGGCTGCCCAATAAAGAAGATACAAATTTTGAACCTTAATTGAATTCATAGACCCAGTCGCATCCACAAACTAACGCTATGTAATGCTTGGATGTGGCGAGAGTGGGAATGGCCAAGGAGTATCAAAACAAATATTTTTAGTCACATAGAAAAATGATAAATTGTCCGGGGTTCGGTATCTTCATTCAGACGAGCCCCGGACTTTTATATATTCTGCTTCAAATGATCTAATAATAACAAATAAGGAGAAACCAATGAAAATTGAACGACTACGTGAAGACTGCCTTGAAAAAGAAGAATGGGATTTCGGTGTTAAAACTGAGATACTCACTGATAAAATCATAGTGTTTTTGCGAGGTTATACTAAATCTAAGCGTCAGAGTAAACGCCACAAGTTTAAGGAAGTCGAAGTCTATGACTCAAGTCGAAAAAACGACAAAGCTCCCGGGAAAATTCCAAGTTCAGATCAGGTTCCCAAACCGCAAGATGTACTGCTTGAAATGGAAAAACGAATCACTACTTCCATCACATTTAAATTGTAGTTCACAGAAGTTAGTAAAAAAAATGTATAGGATGAGTGACCATGACACTAACTGAACAAGTTCTTAACAAGATCAAAGAGTTAGCGGTTACTGACGAGGCAATATCACCAAATGCGATCGCTGAAGAAGTAGCTAACCTAATTGCACCCGATGGTGTTGAAGGCAGCGGGACAGAACATGATAAAGCAAACGCCATCTACGACGCTGTTGAGAAATTGATGTCTTTACTAGTCGCAGATGTTGGTCGGTACCAATAATCTGTATGTAATCGTCTATGGCCGGTGTTTTTGAAGTAAACCCTGCAGTTATGATATTTGCTATACAGGATCACGGACTACACAAGGAACCCTTCATAGATACTGACCTTCACATAGACGTACGTAGCCGATCTATATCTTTGGTGACTCCAAAAGAAAACAAAACAGAGCTGCTAAATAGAACAAAGGGAGGATAACCCATGGAAGAGTTTGATTCGAGTGGTAATCACATTCACTTAACCGCTGAGAACGCTCAAGAGACGATTACGTTAGCTATTGAGCATCTACTTCACACCACTGCCTTAGAAGAGCGTACAAAGGCATTTGATGAAAATACCGCCTACCTAAGAACACAGATCATGAAAATTCATGAGTTTGGCGGCCCTCCCCGTGTACAACTTTCCAAAATACTGACAATGTTCAACATTGAAGTTATGGAAGAATAGCTCCTTATATAAAACCATTTCACATAACCCGTTATCCCCATATGGTACAATAAGGAAGGGATGGGAGGTGCTGTTGGAGTGAAAAAAGATAGAAACACTGGAATGGTTCGTAAAGTAGATTCTTTAGGTAGAATTGTGCTACCTATTGAAATGAGACGAATACTTGGGATCGAGGTTGGCGATCCCTTTGAATATTTTCTGGACGAAACAGATGACAAACTGATACTAAGAAGATATCGATCCCAGGAATGCATGTTTTGTTCATCAATTGAGGAAGTATCGTATTTCAGAGATTATTTTATTTGCAGAACATGTCTTAATCAGATACCTACATATGTAAATTCGTTAGATAGGGATCATGAGCGTCCAGTACTTCCACCTGACGAAACAGATTACGACCATAATGAAATATCACAAACCAAGAAACAGGTTCGGCGTGAAGGTGCTCTAATGCGACTAACGAAAGTCATGGAACAATACCCAAGTGCATCACAGCAAAAATGGGCTGAGATTCTCGGTATATCCCAGGGCAGAGTCAGTCAAATGAAGAAACAACTAAAAGAAAAGAATAAATAAAACTGGAAATTCTACATGTATTCCGATCATTACTCGATTAAAATCGAATGATCTATACTATAACAGTAAAGTAATAAAATTAAATAAAGAGGAGAGTGTTAAGTATGAAAAAAGAATTAGTAATGCATCCAGGAATCTATCGATTTAGATGGCCGTATATACCAGGACCTATGGTGCGAAATGAAGAAGGTAATGTCATTATCTATGACTGCGATGTTGTCATGAGAGTCGGGCAAGAAGAAGATTTAAGAGAAGGAAAATTAGTTACCATTATCATCACCTCAGATAGTCCCCCAGGAGTTCAAAATAGCATTGAACACATTGCAACAAAAATTCGGATTGCTTTCTTCGATCAGATCTTCCACGAGAACCACTGGGAAAAATCCATAGTCTCTGAAGATAGAATCCGCTGGATTGAACAACATCTGTTTTCAAAAGGAAGCAATCCAGGAGATACTTCCGCAGATCAAAGCTTAGAAGTTACAATGGAATGGGACGCCAAAAAGCACTTATATCGTGATCCGAAGTGGACAAATACATCCATTAGATATAACTAAGTCGCAGCATAAACCAGATATGTGTTTTCAAGCATATCTGGTTTATATCTTTAAAAAGTATTTGGAGGATTTAGCGAGATCTGAAGGAATTAAATTTTTATGTGTTAGTATGCATCCTGATAATCTTGCTAACAAGAGAGCAGTTAGTAAGGCTGCGTTTGTCTTATGATTTGAAGGTAGCGTGGGTAAGAAAAAAAATAAGTATTTATCACAAAACGATATAGAAAGGATGAACAATAATTATGAACAGTGGAGTAAGTGAAATTGTAGGGGATATGATCAAAATGCCTTTGACTAATGGAGGGTATGCATATTATCCACTCAAATTTGGGAATGATGCGATGCACAATCGAAAATACTCAATATTTGTAACTAAAGGGCAGACAGAAGAAGATGCAAGTTTACTTATGGCAACGACGCTTACTGGAGCTCGTACTATTCTCGTTGGTTCATATGATGAGCTCTTAGATCGTTTGCATGCAATCCCATGGAAAGAAAATCGTATTAACACTCGTGAAGGTAAAATGTATCGTAAAATTGCCCCTTCATATGATGCTTTGAATCAATTAATACAAGAGTTTAAAAAGAACCATGAGAAGTTAGTTTAAGACGATATTTGTCTTATGAAGGCTAATTCATTTGAAACTAGTCTATAAAAGCTAAGGAGAAATTTATTTTATGAGTCTTACCCGTAAGATCGATGTAGAAGGTAGAATTGTCTTGCCCATAAGTACCAGAGAAATACTAAATATTGATCCAACATGCGATATCGAGATAAAAGAGTCAGATAATGGATTGAGTTTATTCATTCATCGTAATTATTGTGTCTTCTGTGGAGCTACATCACAAACCGTAAAATTCAAAGGTCATGAAGTATGCAAAACCTGCGTTGAGAATATAGCTGCTGAATCAACCCCCCTACCTAAGCAAGAAAAAATCATTCATGAAGATTATCGATCGCCAGCAGTAATTAAAATGAAAGAACTCCTTAAAAAATCACCTAACATTAAGCAGTATGAAATGGCTGAGATTTTAGGGATTTCAAAACCAAGAGTATCACAACTTATGAAGAAGCTACGCTCCAACGTCGTGTAAGTCTAAAATACCGATTTCAATCATAGGGAGATGAAAGATGAAAAAGATGATGTTGGAAGAAGGAAGTACATACGATTGCGTTGTTAGCGGACAAATTTGGTCATTTACTGTAATCGAAGCAGATCAGGATAATGAAAATGATTTGTGGATTACCTGGAATGGTCAAGACGAAGAACACGAAGAGTGTCATTCTATTGATTATTTGGTTGAAAAAATCGAGGAGCATAGAACAATATGATTGCTGGAGTCATTTATCCCCGTGGGGACAGTGAGGCAGCACTAGTAAATGCATTGTCTGAACTACTTAACCAGCCAAATTATAAATTTGCAGAGATGATTGTCCCGAGAGCACTTGTACTTACCGATCACTTTGCACCTGAAGGGCATAGTTCAGATCGCGAGTATCTAAGCTTTATCTTTAATCCACAAACTACCATTTTAGAAATATCGAGTACAGATCATACAGTAGTCATTCCGGAATGGATTATAAAATACTATAAACCAGTTAATGTAACTAAAATCAACCCACAAAAAACTAGTGACAAATTAGTTTATCTCCTACATTTGAACTCAGAGGATAAATAAAATCCC
This sequence comes from Paenibacillus sp. Root52, assembly GCF_001426865.1. Lineage (GTDB taxonomy): Bacteria > Bacillota > Bacilli > Paenibacillales > Paenibacillaceae > Paenibacillus. The sequence goes on from NZ_LMFO01000007.1 coordinate 9,529, forward strand.
TAATAAACAGACCCCCACCATACAATAATATGGCGGGGGTCTGTTTTGTCGTAGAGCGAACATTCAGCTCATTCTAAAACCAGCAAATTGACACTTTTAATTATCAAACTAGTCTAGGTATGTAGGACTGGAAAGCAATAATAGCTTCTTCAACTTCTATAGAAGTCATTCCTGCATAAAACAAGGTTTGTCTAATTTTATCAATATTATTGATATAAATATCTCCGATTTCTTTTTTCAGAGTGTTTAACATCCCAGGCTGCATACTTTCAGGAATCGGTTCACAAAGTCCATAATCGAGCCGCCTAACATCTCCAGATTCCAACCAAATGACACTTTCGGCTAACTTAGTGTCCCAATCTTTATATCCGGATGAGAGTAATGCCAATTCAGTTAAGTAAAAGTCATAAATTAAATTCGTAGGAAGTCTTCCATGTGTTTTTTTGTAGGTACCTAGGTTTAAACCATCAACCCACTGGGTTAAAACGAATACACCCGATGAGTATGCATATAACGTGGGAGTCATTGGTTCTTCTTGCAACGCAGCTAACGCTTGCCATTCATTGTTACCGTCTTCTCTAGCAGCCTTAGGTCTGTAGACTTTCAGGCAAAAATCATCAATCTTGTATACCGTCGATCTACCACCGATGACAGCCGGTTCTATTTCAGGGTATAGACCATGATTATGAAGAGTTGAAAGCAGATCCTCAATGTGAGTTGGAATCTCTTTTAAAATTTCTATGAGTAACCCCCCCTTTGTATTGCAATTTGCCTCAAGTATAACGTACGGATAAGAAATGTAATATACTATTTACAGTAAATGTGATTCTGTACATACAAAGAAAGGATTCCCTATCAGATTGAAGTCAAACTATAGGGGAATGAATCAGGAGGAGATCAAGAAATGGCCTTTATGATTGCCCAGCGCGCCTACATAAAACTATATCTAATCACCATGGTGGAACAACATAGAGGATATGGATATGAAATGTTAGAGGTAATGAAAAAAGAGTTCGAGCAGTACGGTTACGTCCCGCCACAAAGTGAAATTTATCGAGCTCTACATGAACTAGTTCAACAGGGCATATTCTACCGAACCAAAAAACTTAAGGGGACGGATCCCAAAGTAGATTTTCAAGAGATTGTGTTATATCACTTTACAGATGACGGATCTGATAAAGCTGACCTATACAAGAAGCAAGTGAAAGCTGACTTGGATCGGTGTATTGGCATGCTCCACAAAGCAGTCCACGATAATTATTGATAAAGATAAACCATGATATGAAAAAATCAAAAGTAAAGGTTATTAAGGAGGATTATTATGGGTGGTAGAGATACAGCAAAAGGTATCAAGATACAAGGAGTTGTCGCGGTTTTGAATTCACTTACGAAAGAAGACTGGGATACCGTAACTATTGAACCTGAGGGAACGGATAAAATCGATATAAAATGGGAGCTAAATAATGGTAAGACAAGAATAGAGCAAGTCAAAAGTACAGAATCACAAATCCGAAAAACTCAAATGTTAACTTTTGTAAATGAAATGATTGCCGAAACACCTTCAGCAGAGGAGTATGTTTTAACTGTTATAGGTAGTATGACTGAGGACACTTCAAAGTTTGTTGGTTCACTAAATAATGGAACATTAAATACTTCACAATTAGATGATTATAATCACCTAAAAAACAATTCGGATAAAGCAACAATAATTGTTAGAGGGTTTGATTTCGAAGCTTTAGAAGCGTTAGCATCCAAACTATTGCACAAATTATATGAAACTAAGAATATAACTTTAAGAGCGGGAGAATTAGAAAAAAATACTTCTGCGCTCTTTCATGAATTTGATCGTTTACCTATATTGCGAAAAAGCTTAAGTAAAACAGACCTTGAAGCTATGTTACTCAACTGGATTGACAAAGCAACGAATAGTGATCTAAATATGAATGACAGAATAGAGTTGAGAGAGGCTCTTCTTGAGTTCAGAGATGAATTCGATTCATTACTGAACTCATTATTCGATCCAAATTATAAGTCGAGAGAAAAAATTTCTGATATACATAAGAAACATGAACAAGTTTTCTCCATCTACGAAATTCAAAAGAGATATTATAACTTGTTAAATGAACTTCAGGGATATGACAACACCAGAAAGTTAATGCTTAAACTTTATGAAGAAGATTACCTACCGATAAAAAATACCACACAAGAAGAATATAGCAAATTACCGAAAATCCTGAATGATTTATCTTTCAATCAGATTCAGGGGAAAATTGAGAGCTCCGAGCCAATAAAACAATTTTTTGCTTACTTAGATGAATTGATAAATCAAGAATATTAATCAAGGTGATACCCAATATAAAGGTTTATTATAAGGCTGCCTGTTTATGTTCTGACTTGTTACCAGCTTAGATAATTCTAACTCTCATTCGAGGGAGGACCCTATTCTATTTAAAGTCGCTATTATAGCGGCTCTTTTGTTTGCGGAAACTGTCAGGCTTAAATAATTCGACGATTGTTTAAAAGAGAGGGATTACTCTTATCAGCTTGAATATCGCGGCTATTTGTTGATGAACAAGTAATGAAAGTTTATCAAGCTATGATGCAATTTGATGATATATTTAAGTACATGACAAACATTAAGGAGGATAATGTGGAATTTATAAAATCTTATTATAAGAAACATAAGCTACTATTGATACTACTAGGTCTTGCAACAGGTATTCCTATACTGATTAGTCAGTTCATTCGAATTCCAACAGGCAGTTGGACTATTGGTAACGAAGAAGCGTGGGTTAGCTTTTTTGGAAGCTATCTAGGCGGGATAATTGGTGGAATTATCACACTGTATGTCTTTAAAAAGACGATAGAAAATCAGGCACAAACACAATCGGATTTGTTAAAACACCAAGAAGAGATTAGGAAATTATCTATGAAGCCATACTTCACTGCTAAAACGGTTAAGAGTTTTAATAATGATGACCCACCGTTCAACATCAATTATTATGTGTATGATGTAGAGCAGCTTTCATCAATCAAAAGTTTATATACTTTAATTAGAATTGAGAACGTGGGTATGGGAAATGCTATACGTATAAATTTTATTCCTGAACCAAAATTTTATACTAGTGTTGATCTTGATCCATTGACCTTAAAAGTCGGTAACTCCATGATTATAAAATTAAGTTTAGACACTACACCGGACAAAGACGAGTTTATCCTACAAGTAAATTTTACAGATTTAATGGGACATAAATATTCACAAAATATTAAACTCTTAAAATTTGAAAATGAGATTGTTGTAAGTTCGATTAGTGAACCTCGTCCCGTAATCTCCATCTAAAAATACATAGGTAAATATAAAATAATTATGTCCTCAAAACCATCACCTGAAAAGGCGGTGGTTTTTTTGAATACGTAAATAGGATATATGTTTCAATATTCAGAATTCCAGATCGATCCAACCCAACAATGGGCATCCTTTCAAGTAAAAGAGCTGCCCCAATACATAGAATAAGCAGCATATAAAAACTAGAATAGAATGGAGCAATATAAATGAATATTGAACTTTATACAGATAAGAAAGAGATCTTGATACATGCCCCAGAATTAGAATCCCAGATACGGCATGAGTTAAATCCATTTGCATTTTTACTTAATCAACAATTAATTGCCTATGGAGAAATAGCCATCTTAGAAGATCGATCGCTGGAGATTAAGATGCTTCAAGTCATTGAAGAAAAACGAGGTTACGGGAGAATTTTTGTAGACTATCTAAAAACTATACCTGGTATTAAAGAATTGTGGGGAGAAGCTCTTCCTGAAGCCGTTCCATTTTGGCAAAAGGTAGGTGCATCCTTCGACCCGATGAGTTATGAACACTATCTTAATAACAATGATAAAAATGAAGAAGGTTTTTTAGTTCCATTCACAATCAAACAATATCGTAAAGGGGACCAAGATTATGACTTTTAATACCGGCTGGAACCCGAGCAAGACAGGGTACCATTTTCAATCAAAAGAAGAATACCAGGCACTTGTTATTCCATATCTAAATTTAAAGAGCGGGGATAAGATCTGTATTAATGATAACAAACATATCTGGGAGGTTGTAAACACGAATTTAGATCCTGTTTCTCATACTGAAGCCGGTGTATATTGCAGATCTACGGTCACAGTAAGAACAAAGTGTGGGTACTATGGATGTGTAGAACGTGAGGCAATTGCTTGTCAAATCCAAGATGAAAAAGACTATTTAGAGTTCATTAATGGTGGCCAAATGCTTCTATTTTAGATAGATGAATACGAATGAAGGACGTGAGATGCTGTCATGAATAATTTAGTTGCCACGAGAACAAACCTAAACCAAATTATTAAATGGTCATCCTCCAGATATAATTCGCTAAAGAAAAGAGAAGTGGTCAGCCAAATTCTCTTTTATATTGAACGAGGAACTGACATAGTTGAGATCTATGAAACTGGTACATATACTGAGAAAACAGGTGGTCAAGGATGGGATTACAAATTGACCATTAGCAACGGTCAGGCTTTGCTGCAGGAAATAGGCAACAATAATCAGAGTTACCTTTTGAACCCATCATTAAAAAGAAACGTATATAGCGGAGCCAAATCCATCATACTGAAACAACCTGTATACGCATGGCATAATCAAATAATAGGTATTGAATTACATGTCGTGGATGAAGAACATGATAGATACTTTATCTGTTTAGACGATCATCCATATTCACTTCAAAAGGAGTATGGTTGACGTCATTTCATAAGAATGAACGAGTTTTATTCCGGAAATTTAGGACTAAAACGTAAAAATTTATAATTTGCCGCCTTCGGGCGACTTTTTCATTTAGGAGAATGGATGATGACACAAAAATATGATGCTGCTGCAGCAATGCGTGAGCTACGACGAAAAAGAAAAGAACAGGGGAAATGCGTATATTCTAACTGCGATGCCCCGCTTGATACCAAGACAATGTGCGAAAAACACGCAAATGCCATAAGACAGAAAAAGCAAAAACAAATAGAAAAAGGACTTTGTGTATACTGTAATGAACCACTAAACACGGGTACGAAGTGTGAAAAGCATTCAGAAAGAAAATATAAAGACTCTCCATTAAGGAATTCTGGCCATAGATACCCGCTAGAACGACGTTCTAAGCTTGATCAGAATGTTATGGTTGGGTCTAATTGGAGGCAGCAAAAACGAAGAATGATGTAATATGATACGTAAAACGACCAGTCCTAGGCTGGTCGTTTTTTTTATAATGGACAAGTACATATAAAAATTTACCTCTTGCATAAAGAACGTGTGTTCGGTTTATAATATATACAAACACACGTTCTAAAAACAGGAGTGATCTTATTGACTAAGCAGCGAACCATAATGCTTATTGATATGCAGTCGTTTTACGCTTCAGTCGAAAAGGCAAAGATGCCTCAATATGAAAACAAACCTTTAGCTGTAGCCGGTGATCCAGCGAGACGTTCCGGAATTATTCTAGCTGCTTGTCCATTGGCGAAAGCTAAAGGGGTTTCTACTGCCGAACCACTGTGGCAAGCTCTACAAAAATGCCCTGATCTAATTATTGTAAGACCACATATGCAAGAATATATAGAGGTATCAACTCAAATTATGAGGATAATTGAGGAATTTACAGACCTGGTTGAGCCGTATAGCATCGATGAACTATTTGCCGACGTGACCGGATCGTTACATCTTTTCGGAAATGACCCAATTAGCATGGCCAAGCAAATTCAAGACAAGATCCTCAATGATACCGGCGTGTATGCCCGAGCTGGCATAGGAGAAAACAAGATCATCAGTAAGCTTTGTTGCGATATGATTGCAAAAAAAATAAAAGGTGGTATTTTCTACCTCAAGAAAGAGGAGTTACACCTCCACATTGGTGATAAGCCCATAAGAGACATGTGGGGAATAGGCTCAAGAATGGAAAAACATTTATGGAAAATGGGCGTCCGAACTATTCGAGACCTGGCAAATACCCCTCTCTCCAAACTGAGAAACAAATGGGGAGTCAATGGAGAAGTGATCTGGAGAGTAGCAAACGGCTATGACGATTCACCAGTAACCATAGATACACATAGCACGCAAAAGGATATTGGAAACGGCATGACACTTCCTAGGGACTATGCAGAGTCCTGGGAGATCGAAGTAGTCATCCAGGACATTTGTACAGAAGTCTGCAGAAGAGCCCGTAAAAAGGGACTGATGGGCAGTGTAGTGTCTGTAAGTGTGTCTGGAGCTGATTTTGATCACCCTACAGGCTTTCATAGGCAAGTTAAGCTTCCAGACCCAACAAATATAACGGTCGATGTCTGCAAAATGGCTAAACGTATATTCCATCACTATTGGGACGGGCAGCCAGTACGGCGTGTAGGTGTATCCCTTTCTCAACTATCGGACGCAGATACATACCAATTGACCTTATTTGAAGATCAAGAGACCAAACGTGCCATAGATAAAGTCATGGATGACATAAAAGATCGATTTGGGGATATAGCCATTCTACGAGCCAGCTCGATCACCGCAGCCGGTCAAGCGATCGACAGAGCATCTAAAATTGGGGGGCATTACAAATGAGCAGAAAGCTTGAAGCCAATGGGTTATGGGAGTCGAACCGCATGATGTTACCCCAGCACAAAGAACGAATTAATGAGCATCGAACACAAATTCAGTATCAGTCCAAACCTATCATTCATGATGACGAGTGGGAAATCATTGCTCAAAATTTAGAGATGTCCCTCAACTATACTATCCCGGCAAGTTTTGAGGTCTTTAACGAATTGGGGAACTGGTATGTACATGGGACGGTCACGTCCATTAGTAGGCAATCGAATAAAATCAAAATTGAGAAGGATCATGGGTTTGAACATGTCGATTTTGATCAATTGATCTCTGTAAAACTGGAAAGTGGAGGCGGATTCGGTGAGGCAGACTTCTGAGGAACTTGCTCTGGTAAAGAGGGCTATCGAGCTGCCATATTTATTGAGCTCTCTAGAAATTGATAAAAATAAAATTTTGGATTCAAATGTGAAGATGAAGTCCCTGTATGTCAATCATCTAGACCATATGCAGAATAAGATCTCTTTGGAAATGTACAAATTAAAACTGAGTATGAAAAAACATCATATAAAAATAATTAAAGAGAATAGATCCGAGCTCAGTTTATCCGTGGATTACTCCCTAAAAGGTTATAGACATGAAATGACATTGTTATGGAGCAAAGTGAAAGTAGATATTACTTTGATCCTTACGGAAGAGATGAACCTTGATATCACAAATTTAAACAGACAAACATAGGGGGGTCACTATATCGTCTAATAAAGAGTGCTAATTAGCTTCTTAGGAACGTATCTCACAATAGAATATATCATCATCTGAATTGTGGTAAAATCATCGCATACAAGTTCAAGGACTTCATTACCTGGACTAAGCAGCGTGATAACTCAATAGTTCTATAAATCTATAATCGAGACTCGTTAGGAGAAAAAACATTGAGAAATTCTAGACTGAATAATTTATGTTACTGTGGTAGTGGAATGAAGTATAAAAATTGCTGTATTAAGCATGAGAACCAGTATACTGTATTTGTTGATGAAGCAGGAAACAGTGGGTCAAATTATTTAGATCTAGATCAACCATTTTATCTCGTTGGTGGATGGATAATTCCTAATTCGCGTTTGGCATCAACTACAATAATTGATGAAGCTGCTAAAGCTTTGAATGTTAATGGAGAGTTAAAAGGGACTAACTTAAGTGGTAATAAAAAAAATCAGAGAGAATTCAAAGTTATGTTTGAAAAAATGGAAGCGTTGGATTGTAAACCATTTTTAGTTTTCGCTGAAAAAAAATATTGTATTGCTGCAAAAGTAATAGAGACGTTTCTTGACCCTTTTTACAATAATAAAATTTCAAATCGCTACACTTTCGACAACCTGTTAAAGAAACATCTCGTCGAAAAGGTCTACAACCTACCATTTGATACGTTGAAGAAGTTTGCACAAGCATACCGATCGTTAGAACCCGCAGCCATGGAACAAAGTTTAGAAGACCTTTGCAATGGTCTATCAGAAGTAAATGAATATGATCTAGCTGATAAACTTTCTGGAGCTTTCAATTATATTGAAGAAATTACTGCTATTGAAAAAAAGACAAACACAGAATTTTTATCAAATAATGCGGCAGCTAGTTTAAACGTCCCAACATTTTATTCTCTAATTACTCATTTAGAAGAATATGCGTGCAAAACGAATATGAGCCTAACTATAACTCATGACAAAACAAAAGCATATGAACATGGCTATACAGAGTTATATAAATTAATTAGCGAAGCTACTAACTCCAGATTCCAATTGACGGACGGTACAAATATTATCACAGGTTTTGATTATTTGAAAAATATTCAATTTCATGATTCAAAACAAAGTCCTTGGATTCAATCAGCAGATGTGTTAATGAGTTCTCTTAATCGCTTTTTAAAAAAGGTTTATACGAATGATGAAGTGAATTCTGAATTACTGGAACTAGGCAAATATCTGAATTTTATGCTGGCACCTACTGGTTTAAAAATGGGAGATTCAGTTTGTTCTGAAGATACTAGAAATAAAATTAGGAGTGTCATTAAAACTTAAATAGAAGCTACACCCGAAGGCCAAAAACTATTCCTAATGAAGTCGCTAAATCAGTGGCTCTTTATTTTATTAATTCAGTTTTAATTACTAGTCTTGATGTTTAGTTAACAACGGAAGCATACTACTTAATTTACTAAATGGGAAAGTGGTGTAAGAATGTTTGATATTGAATTAAGGATAGCCAGTCTTGATCAAGAACAGAGAGAGGCTAGCAAAAAAACTATTCATGAACTGGTTCATCATTTAACATCGGAATTAAAGACGGAAGATCTAGATTCAATTATTTATACTGATACATTCAAAGAGGACATAACCTCCTTCCAACGTTCAAAGAACGTTCAGGAAGGATATACTGAGTCATCATTTGGTTCAGCCATAGCGAAGGTAATCAGTTATGAAGAGGGTCATCAACAAAAACATACGGTATTCCTGAATTCTGTTCTATATTGGGCTTTGTGTGATGAGAACTATAAAAATTTAGCAATTCATACTCTTCACCACGAGTTAGGACACGTTCATGATGACAGTATAAGATTTCAATCATATAAACCTTTCCAAATCACTCGTACAGATGATATTATGACTATCGCTTCTAAGATAGGAGAAATTATGTGGATGGAATTTATTGCAGATCGTGTAGCAATCACTTCATTCACAGAAAGCAGCGGTCTTAGAGACGATGATGTACGTGATCTGGCTTTAGCTATTGTAGAGAAAATGGATAATACCATTAATGAGTTCTTTATGGAAGGAAACTCTTATACGGTTTTTATTAAAATACAAGAGGAAACAAATCTATTGTTAAATATCACAGGAAATCTATTGGGGAGAATTCATGGTCTCCAAATCCGGGAATATTTAGATCGCTTGCGAATGGAATATTACACTCCATTTCTCGTTCGTTTCAGTGAAGAGTTAGAGCACCTTTATAATACATATCCTAACTTCCACGGTATGAGTGACTTTTTGCCTCTTGCAAGAGTTATTGTTGACCTTTGGGAAGTACTTGGTGTAAGTTTTGATGCCGATCATGAAGGCATTAATATTACGATTTCTAAACCTAGTGTACTAACATCATCATAACCCGATGAAAAAAAGGTGACTGTATCCAAGCAGCAGATATAATAATTAGTTCATTGAACCGTTCTTATCAGAACAATGTTTCATCTGAAAATTATTGTGCACAGTAAAACCATTCAACTGACAGACAGGTTAGATGAATATGCACTAATGCGTTGGGAGAATTTACTTTTCTTGGTAAGCTGTAGCACTTTTGAAAGTTGTCGCTTGCTGAAGCGGCTTATAATTCCTTGGACAAAGCCGGCTTTCGTTATTTATGAATTATGTGGAGCCGCATTTGAAAAAAAAACTTAAATAGATCATCAGTCGAAGTTAAAATTGAAAAAGCAAAGTTAACAATCTTAAATTCACTTAACATATAAGGAGTCATCTATGGAAAGAAACCAAATTAATGAAATTGCCTTACCCAATGCACCCATAGTTATTACATCAGATACCTCTTTCAAGCAAAGTGCAAATGTGCTGTTTAATTTTATGCCGAAGTTAGAATACCTGACCAGAAAGTTATCTCAATTGGCGATGATTCCAAGGTATTATGAAGAATCAATAGAATATCTTGAGTTAGATGGACTGGAAAAAGTAGCATTTCCAATGGTTTGTTTCTGTGATATCCATTTGAATAGATTGACTAATCATATGGGTAAGGCAGGAAGTGAAGTAGGATATGGCCGATTCGGTATAGGAATGGATAAAACCTGGGGTATATCAAACGGGGTGCAACCTATAGGCTATATAAATACTTCTTCGTCCCTTATTAACGATTATAAAATATCATTCCAACGCGGCTTAATACAAGAAAGCCAAGATATAGGAGATGAAGTTTTTCGTAATTATCTAACGACTCAATTACTTTATATCAAGCCTTTGTATGGAGCTATGCTCAAGAAGAGAGATGATAGGGTAAGTCGTCTTGAAAAGAACTTTCACGATGAAAGAGAATGGAGGTTTGTACCAAATTTCAGTAATGTGACAACCGAATTAGAATTGATTATTCCTCAGGATGAAATGGTGAATAATGCTAATAACACTGTATGCGAAGCGTATTCAAAAGGTCTAGAAGAAAGAGAAGAACTTTGGCTGAAGTTTCAATATGAAGATATTAAGTATTTGATAGTGGACACTAATGAGGATAGAATACTCCTGATAGATTTTATTATGAATGAACTCAACATTAATCAATCAGAAAAGCTTGTACTAATCTCTAATATTATTGTATTTACTCAAATAGAAAAGGATTGGTAAAATGTTCTCAAATTTTAAAAAAGCTTTTGGTAAGCCTGAAAAACGTAAAATTCCAACTGAGATTGTAGACGCATTCAGTAGGAACCTACCAGAGGGACTTAAATATAAGCCATTGAGTAATGATCTCATGGTTGTAGTTGCAGATAACGATCAAGATATGTCTATGGCAGTATCTGCAAAACTTATTATTCCTGAGAATATGAAATTACTAACCAAAGACCAGTTATATGAGATGGTGTATCGGACACAGTCATATATAAAAATAGATCAAGAACATCCAATTCTTATAAATGATATTCCTATTTCATTAGAAGAAACAGCAGTTAGCCCTTTAAATACAATTAGTGGGGAGAGGGAATTCATCCTAACTCCTAAACCTTTTCCACCTCCCTTCGAGATCGAATTGTCAGACAACGAATTGGTTAAAAAGATTTTAGTGCAGAGACAACCACTTGCTGACTTATCTAAAAGTCTATTCAAAAATGCGGATAGTGACGGAATACAGCTCTCCTTAATAGTTGATGAACAAAATGACAATAAATTAAAATTTACCTTAAACTTTAATTTATTAAATATTTCAGCAGTCAATGAAATGGTTGAGACGTTTAAATTGTATCAGTCCTTTATTGAAGGAAATGGGAAGATTTTTGGAGTTCAATCACCACCTATTGAGTTAAATGATATCGAAGAGGTGAGTTTTAAAAATTTATTTATATTCTGGGAACGAATAAAACTACTTCAAGATGAGCTTTCGGTGGAATTTCATTTAGATGGAGCCTTAAATAAAGAAGAAGAACTAGAATTAACTGAACTCTATTCATCCTTTGTTAGAAAAGAGCCGTTCAAGAGATATGTTTCATTTGATAAAATTTCATTAACTCCTCATGAGGAAGAGTTTGACAAAGAGGTATATCTTAAAAATGAAGGTATGGTCTTTAGCTTCTTTAAACAAATAAGACTAAATTTATTAGGTGTTGAAATGGACTTATACGAGGCATCTGCCATAGGCAATATTAAAATAAAGGATGTAGTTCCCGATCCTAATGTACCTGGTAACTATGATTGTATAATTGATAGTAACACCGAAAAGAGAACGTTTACTTCAACTCAGTATTTTAAAAATATGGATGAGGCAGACACCCTTCGGAATAATCCTGTATTATTAACTGAAGGGAAAGAACTGAAAGGAATTCTAGAAGATTAAAACTAATACGATGAAGAAAACGGATGACCGCCAAAGTTCTTCTGGCGGTCTTTTTATGTGTTATACAATAAATTCTATCTTTAAGCTGATCACCGCCGCGTGTAACTCGCAACACATCTGCTGCTTGAAGATAACGATAGTATTTCGAAGTCGCTATTTTAGCGGCTTTTTTTATTTTATTGATACAAGTTCTTGTCCTTGGCGAGGGATAAGAACTTGTATCAGTTGCCGGAATGGCCAATAAGATAGCCCGATTATCGATAAGAAGTCATCTAAACATATCCATAAACCGATACAAAAATCAGTCAAGAGCGTATAAGTTATTGATCGTTATAATTATTCTACACAGTAAGAAAGTCATTATTAGATCAGTTACAAAAATCATTATTCAATGTTTTGTTGGCAACCACATGGCGATAATATTTCTTGAAGTCTGCCAGTAATAGGATCTACACCGAACTTTTCGATATACATGTGACGAAGAGTAGATAACTGGGTAGACAATTCTAAACCAAACTTTTGTAATGTCTCTTGTTCTTCCTGTTTTGTACTTTCAACATCATCTGTAATAATACAATTGGAATACGTCATTACCGCTTTGTGCACAGCTTGGATGCTTTTTAATAAATTATTTTGACAGACCACTGCAATCACTCCTCTATAATTGTAACAAGAGCGTAAGTTACTCTTTTTTAAGAAATCCATTACATATTATCAACTTTTATGGGTTATATATGAAGTATAATAAACTTTGTAAATATGACTAACATTTAGAAGGGAAGCGGTTTAAATTTTTAAGAAGTATTCAGTTGTCCTAGGTTCCATGGTTGCAGTAAGTATTTTATTATCTGGATGTGGGACTGAAAGTGCAGAAAAACCTATTGATACAGCGACGCAAACGAATAAGGGAGAGGAAAATCAAACTCCGGATTCGCCATATACTAATGTAGTTAAAATTGATACCAATCAAGAAACCCCGACGGTACGAGCACAAATCGATACAGATAGTGGAGAGCTATACGTTGTTTCAGAAGGAAAAGAAGCAATTGGACATATCACTACACCGAGTGTCCTGGGTAAAGAAGGCGACTTCTATTATCAAGGTAATTATTCTGTAATGTACAAGCATAATGAAGAAGAAAAAGAAATAAAAGAATTAAAGGATATTGTTTTTGTTCAACCTTCTGACCAGCCTATTTCCTTCGAAAAAATCAGTTTTGAAGCAATGGACGTTTTCTTACTCACTCCTGAATATACATCATCCAGAGGGTATAATTCCTATGCTTTTGGCATTGATAAAAAAAGTGGAGAAGCATTTGCTATTACCTTTAAAAATGGTGAAAACGTTCAGGACGTTATTAATTATGAGAAAGATAGTGTTCCCGTTAGCACAAGTGAGAAGTTGGTCGTAACGACGAGAAACACAGAAGGCCAAGGAGATACATTAACGACAGAATATAGCTTTGATCAAGACAGTAAACAATTCGTTGCAGAATAAGAAGATGCACTACCACCCGGGGGTAGTGCATCTTTAATTTTATGGTTTAGTAGAGATTAGTTAAACCGTACACATTTGGATCTGTTTTTTGGATGTAGATAAGCGTATTCAGGCAGGTATTTCCTGAACTCTTGATTGTATTTTCCATACCGTTGTACGGATCTTCAGCCCAAATTCGTTTAGTAGCATCACTTTTCAGTGCAAATGATTGGGTCGAGCAGTATGACGTAGCTGGCCCTGAATATTTAGTATAATAGCCAAGCTTCAAAGCTTTCACAGCTTCGTCGATACCTTTTGCATTACCACCAACGTCAGAGTATGCATATCGTACATGCATGTACCCTTCAATCAGAAGTTTAGCATAAGCAGAGAACCCATCTTTAAGTGAACTGAAAACTAGGTTTCTGCCAGAAGGTCTGGAATTGTCGTACGTTCCACTATATCCACATGCGCTGCGTTGAAAGGCTGGATTTAGAGTAGACCGAAGGTCTGCGAGATCCCAACCGTGTTCAAATCCCCATTGAGCAATAATCAGAGCAACCGGAAGGCCGTTTTTTCCTCCACTTTTTCTCCAACTTTGATAAGATACCCATTTTGCAAGAGCGATTGTGTCATATCGTGTTCCGTTATACGTGATAGATCCATTCACAAAATTACTGATGTTTGTTACGCATGCCATACATATTACCTCCAATAAGTTTTTTTTGTAGATCACCGGCGTCTACTATATAAAGAGAAATGAATCTCAAATTCTACAACCACTCTTCAGTTTTATTTGAAATCATTAGTATCAAAAGTTTGAATAACCTCAATCATTTTGACATAGAGTTCTTGTTGTAAGTCTTCTCGATGTTCGACGGGCACCTGTAATAAGGATGCTTTTAACTTCGGCTTAAATGATTCCAAGATATGTAGAGTAGCCTCAGGATCTTGATGTTGTTGGGCTTGTAGCAGCCATTCTGCGATCATCATCAAATCACTTCTTTACGTTTTTTTGTATTTCGTTCTTCAGACCATTAATAGCTTCGCTTAAATCGGATATTTTTTTTTCGAAACGAATAAGGAGATACAGTGTAATTGAAATAGGAAAACCTAAGTTTGCAATTAGGGTAGCAAAATCAACTTCCGACATCTTTCCTCACCCTTCCATTAACTTTCTTAATTTACCTAGAGCTTTTAAACGGTGTTTTGAGATGTTTTGCTGTGATCCACCGACTAATTTAGAAATCTCTTTGTCATTAAGTCCTTGGACATAAGCAAGTGATAAAATTTTTTGTTGTTGTTCTGGAAGGGATTCAAAAGCTTGATAAAGTGATTGATTGGTAATGTGATCTTTTAAACTCAGTGGCACAGATTCCGAATCATAAGTAAAAAGTAAGGACGATTCAAGGTTTTCATCATTGTCTAGAGTTAATGGGAATCGGCTGGTGGTCATTCTTCTTTTCTTGTCATAGTTTATGGAGTTGTAATATAGAAGATTGGCCATATAAGTGATAAAACGTCGATTCAATTGGTCATTGGCTTTCAAAATAAACCCCCTCCTTTATGAAGAGATTACTCCTACCTAATAAAGAGAAACGAGACAAGATATTTACAACCATTTTCCAACAAAAAGAACAAGTGTTCTTATATTTTACCATTAACGATATATCAGTCAATGGAATACGATCCATAGTTTCTTTAATATTCCATATATGTTTTGTTTGTCTATCTGTTTTAACATGCTATATAAAAGTCACAGAGCTAGCTTGATAAAGCTCATTAGCAGCACCTGATATATCGTTTACATATAAGAGTTTATAACACAATATATAGAGTAAAATTCTTGAATAATATTTTAAAAGGTATATATATAGGCTGTTATGAGTATTACTAATATTGTATCAAGCAAGCATAGAGCATTCAGCACTCGTATATTAAGCTGCTTAATACATCAGCACAATACACTATAAAGGGGAAATAAAAATGAGAGGGAAGATAATTACTTTGATTGGGGTGAAAGGATCGGGTAGGAGAACGTTACTGGCATCTTTGACACACCCTGATCGTGGTATTCGTAGTTTATTGAGGATTACATCATACACAACGCGCCGGATGCGATCGGGAGAATCAGAAGGCCAACCGTTTAAATTCGTTTCGTCTGAAAGCTTTAGGAATGGCATCAAAACAGGTCGGTTGTTTGCCGAGGGGGCTCTGAAGGAGGGAGAAGTTGCTGCGGATATCCACTCATACGAGGTAGCACTATCTCATGGGCGGTTTCCGATTATAGACCTGGATCTGGCGGGAGCAAAAAAATTTAAAGAACAGTTTCCTGACCGAGTGATCGTCATTTACATTAAAGTTACTGATTCCAAGAGTATCTGGAGACGAATGCATGCAAGAGAAGAAGTTGTGGAAAATCAATATGTGGATTTGGATCTTCAAGAACAAGCTATGGAAGCATATGCAGACTTAACGGTATACAATCCAGATGGTCAGTTAGGTCTAGAAATGGCTATGGCTGAATTAAGAAGTTATCTATTGGAGATCGTCAATGAACGTTGGGAAGCAGGTTTTATTACTGAGAAGGGTTAATTATAGGAATTTTTAGGCATGCCTGTTACATGGGTATGCCTTTTTATTGGAAATTTTAAGTGCTCATGCTAGCGGCTCTAAGATGGCAAGAAACGCCACCTAAAAGCCGCTATGCACCGCTGCCAGGTTACTTCACCCGATAACGAGAGCGCCTAAGAACGGGACAGAGCGAAACCGGAAGAGATAAAGTAGAAGAGAGGAACCTCAATCCAAACTTGTAATAGAATGATGTAAAGTCTCCAACCAACAAACACCTTACAAAACAAGTTTTTTGTTTTTGGTAGGGTACTTCTTGTCAATTTAAAGTGACATAAAGTTCCTTACCAGGCTGGAATTTGACACAAATTTCCCCGCGGGCTGGAGACCCCTAATAGCTCACAATATTGCCGGGTTATCGGGTTTAGAACCTTGGCTAAAGCTTGTTGAATGAATTCATAATCTTGATTTGCATAATACTAGTATCACAAATTTTATCTATAACCTTGAAATATATGGTATTATTGTACTGGTAAATAGAAGGGATGTGGGTCTAATAGACTATGTTATTTTTCTGCTGATTATTGCTTCAGTTATTGTGTTGTCTATATTAATTCTCATTTTTTCGAGAAAACAAAAGACTATCGTTGTATTTGATAAGGAGAACTACGAACTAAGAGATATTACACTAGCTGATATTGATAGGATGGAAGACGGATCCAGATTTGAAATGTACTTATATAGATTATTAATCGAACTAGGCTATTCCGGTGTTTATAAGACTATAGGTAGTCGTGACTTTGGAGCTGACGTAGTATTTACTGATTCGGATGGAGTTAGAAATGTTATCCAAGCCAAAAGATACTCGGTAGAAAATCCAGTGGGGATTAGCGCTGTTCAAGAAGTCTTCTCTTGTATGAGATACTATAAGGCTAAAAAAGCAGTTGTCATAGCAACAACCAGATTCACAGATTCATGCGAAACGTTAGCCGGTATCAATTACGTGAAATTAATTGATCGTACGGAATTATCTAGCATTATAGAGGCCTTCAGAGCGGGTGATACCTTTACAGCTCGTAAAATAATCGAAGCGGAACCCAGAAAGATACTTGAATCCTGGTCAGAGACAAATCAAAATACGTTGCATGAAGTTCGTAAGGATTATAAGGCAGAGAAGTATGTAAAAAAAGTGATGAGTAAATGAAAATATTTAAGGGAGGAAGGGATATTAGGGAATTTCATAGCTTTCTATTTTGAAAACAAGAGTACATAACATAAATAGGTATTAGTAGATGATGGAGATGGAGATGGATGGATCGGAGTGGCAAAGCACTTCAAAAGGTAATAAGTATGGATAAAGTATATGATAAGGTTTGGTAGAATTAAAATTAGTTAATTTCGAATTGGGATTCTTGCGGCTGCGGGGAGTGATTAGATTGGATAACAGTAAGACAACAACTCAAATTAAAATTGATACACATATCTCAGAAGAAACACTTCAAATCTACAAAGAAAGGTATACTTTGACATTACCTTGGAAGTACGTAGGTAAGATGATTCATTTGATAGAAATGGGCGATCAAGACATTGGACTGATTGATATTTCAGAAGGCATGTATGGTGATAAAAGTATCCACATAGACAACTTTGAAGTTTTTGATAAAAGCAAAGGTCATGGAACCGCAAGCATACAAGCTGTAATCGAAGAACTTAAAGGTAACTCTTTGTATTTATATGCCACTAATACAGAAAACAAGCGATTCTGGGAGAGAAACGGATTCTTACCTATGGATGATGGGACAGGGACAATAATTCACTGCTTCACACCAAGCGAGTAAAAGTGTACGGATGCGGCCCAATGTCTCGCAATTAGATGTTGGGTTATTTTATTTGATAAAATTAATTTAACACTATGGAAATGAATGCGCACAATATTAATTTTAATAGCCATTATGTAAACTCAATGGTAATTCTAAGAAACATCTTCATAAAAGCCGTATTTTGTACACATGTTGATCAAGGATAGTCAAAGTCAAATTTACAACAATTTGATACTCTCTCATTGTACATTGACACAAAGTTCCCTACCAAATTGACACAAAGTACCCTACTTTCATGCATTTATGTCCTTTGTCTTTAATTAACGGAGCAAATTTGGCACCTGGTAGGCAACTTTATGATGTCATTCTCCAGTCTGGTAGGCAACTTTATGTCATTCTCCAGCCTAGTAGGCAACTTTATGTCACTCCCTCCGGATTATTTATCCATGTTATTTACAGCGCTTCTCATTTGATCATCTGTTAAGTGAGTATAAATCATTGTAGTTTGTATTGAAGAATGTCCTAGTTGATTCTTTAATTTTGGGACATCATTATTCTCAATATGATAACGTGTGGCTAACATAGCTATCGAGATTTTGTTCAGAAAAATAGTTGATTAAGCCCATTGTATAGGAATTTCAGCATACCTTCATTCCCTTACGTTGAATTCCCAGGCTGGGGAGAATTATCTGTAACTTTTGTTTTCGTATACGATTGAACAAAAAAAGATTTAATCTTTTAAACCTTCTCTCCAGGGCAGTAGGGAACTTTGTGTCAAATTCCAGCCTGGTAGGGAACTTTATGTCACTAAAAATTGACACAAAATTCCCTACCAAAAAATAAAAAAACCTTATTATATAAGGGATTTCATGGTTGGTAACTTTATGTCATTCTACATAATTTATTGTATACGATTATATTTTTATCAACAGGTCTGTAAGCAATAAAATAACCCAACATCTCATTGTGAGACGTTGGGTCGTATACATTTAGTTAATTATAAAGATTCTTTTCGCAAGTCTCAATAAAGGCGTTTGTTTCGGACTCTAGCTTTGTTCCTTTTGCAATTAACTTTAAAGCCTGTATTAAAGCCGCCTTGGATTCACCTTCTCGTAAATGTGACTTGGATGGATCAGATAAATCGCCTTCCAAGTTCACATGCAGATCAATAAGTGCCATCAATTTACTATTTCTCATGCGTACTCACTTCCTCGACAAAGAAAACTCTCTTAACACGCTTGAATGGAAAGCCCAACACACTGCTACTGCCGTATACAGTCATTCGGACTAGCCACTTTTCTCCACTACGTTTCCCATCAGGATCAGACGTAGTGTTCCACACGTATTCGATTCCCTCTTCATCAATGAAATCGAATCTCCATGCTGATACATTACCTATATCAGATGGTTCTCTATCTCTAAGGATAGTGACTGTCTTTTCTATCCTCTGATTAGTCACGCAAGATATCTTCCAAGTGCTTCGCAAATTGAAGTTCGTGCTCATTCATCTCGCCACGCGAACGTCTTTCATCAACCATCTCTAGAATCTTTTCAAAACCTATGAATGGGTAATGATCAAGATGTTTAGGTGGGGCTTTTGGACGAAAAACGTTTATCTCAAAGGTAGAATCAAACTTATCATCATAACGCTTTTTGAAATATTGATTATGGGTCAAAAGATCATTATTCACTCCAAAGCTGTTGGTACTTCCTGTACGTGCAAGCACCCAAATTTCCTTAGAGTGTTTGTCGTAGAATACATCCCTAAAACGTACAACGTCTTTGCGAGTTAATTCTAATATCTCAAGTAACTCGTCCGCTTGTGGGTTAATACTGCCAACCATCATAAGGTATTTATTATCATCCATATCAACTGTGTTAATGATGTGAATGTGGTCATCCATAACGATCACCCCTCTAAATTAGTTTCACGGTAACCCCTATCCAACTCAATCCAATACTCTGCGGGCGGGCCAAGTATTGTAGCCAGCTTATCCGCAAACTCCTGAGTCACTTCTACTTCCCCCATTAAGAATGGAACAAGGTCATCATTACTCATTCCAGTTCTCATTGATAAATCATCAAGTACCATGCCATGCTGTACAAGTAGAGTTATGACTACATCCCCAATCAGCACTTGCTCCCCACTTACAACTTGCACGTACATCCCCCTAATCTACTACTTTCATATCATCCATAGGTAAATCCCCTATAGACGCCCCCATCAACCTAACTAAGCTTTTGTATGCTGGTTCGTACCTTTTTTCTAACTTTCCCATACTCTTGGTAGTGTACACGTCCTTAATAACCCACCGATCGTTTAATTTCTCGTCCGGTTCCAATTCTTCTACGTGTAAGATTATCTTCTCAATCTTACTTCCACCTTTATACTCAGATACCGGATCAAGATTATGGATAATAATCTTCGTGATGTGGATGTTATCATAGACACATTCGAGTTTCTTTGTGAACTCCCCAATAAGCCCTTCAATAAACTCAAGTACTTCATCGAATGATACAGTGTAATCACCTCTCATGCATTTCATCTCCCTTCAAGTGCATTTCACTTATCCTTTTCTGATTGTCCTCAGCTTGGTTAAAGAGTGTCTGGGCGGTGTGAAAAATCCGGTAATCCGCTGAAAGAAGGTGCTCCAAATCCCCAAGTCTCTGTTCCTTGTTCAATTGATCCTTAATGTCATCCAACACTTCCCGGAATTCATTGACAGTGTTGTTCATAATCAATTCAAGCCTAGTGACGTAGTCAATGTAGTCTTGTTTATCCATCTTACTTTTCTTCCCCTCCAGCTTTTCTTGGCTTTGGTTTTCCTGCATCAGCTACCTGTTTTCGTAGATCATTCAACTCAGCATACAGACGTCTGATTTCAGCATTGGCGTCACGACGATCAATTTCCGCCTGTTCAGTAAGTTCCCGTTGGATCTTGACCACTGCTTTCTCCGAAGCAATCTCTGCACGTTCCGAAGCTACCATTAACTGCTCCTGGTGAGCAATATCCTTACGCTTAAGTTCCTCTTCGTACTGCTGTTTGGCTTCCAGTGCAGATTTTTCTGCATTCAGCAAATCATTCTCTAGTTTCTTGGTTAACTCAGTTAACTCGGTAAACTCTTCTTCTATCTCATTTGCACGGTTAACCTTATCATTGTTGTCCGACAACATTTTAGATAGTCGATCCATCCGTTCTTTATTTTCAGCGAGGATTTGTTCATCCTTTTCTGCTGATTTCTGTAATGCTATAATAAGTTTATCCCTGTCTTCTAGCTCCTTCTCCTGCTTGGCAATGATTTCTGTTGACCCTTTAAGTGCCGAGTTCAGTGAGTTGATTTCATCTTGTTGGGCGGAAAGTTCGAGAGAAAGTTTTCCCAATTTCTCTTCATGTTCTTCTGTTATATGTAGTCTGTCAGATGCTTCATTTTGGATCAGAGATACAAAAGAATCGACAATATGTTTCGTATGGTATTCTAGCATACTTATTTGCTTCTGATAACCTGCACCTACACCTGTCTTAAGTTGGTTAAGTTCGTATACGGAAGCCATTTGCTCTAAAAAGTCACCCTCAAACTCGATTCCCGACTCTTTGAAAAGCGTTTCTACTTTCTCTTTAACATGATCAAATACTTTATATGCCTTCGGGCCTCTCTTACCATTTCCTTCGCTCATACGTTATCAGCTCCTTTTATTCGTATTATAGCACTATTGGTAAACTGAGTAAACCGGGTTAACCTCACTATTTACGGATACTAAAAGTTTACTTTAAACTCAAGTGCAAAATAAAAAGCCGCCAGGGCGGCAGCTTATACTTTACTAAGTCTTTCAAGTGTTTCACGATATTTGGTATCAAGCCTGATCCAGAAGTCAGCGGGCGGGCTAAACACGTTGGCTAACCTTTCAGCAAAATCCTGCGTTACTGCTTCTTCCCCCATGAAAAATGGTACCAAACATTCACATGAGATTCCTGTTTCTCTTGATAGAGCATCCATATCTATTCCCTTATCCACCATCAACTCGATGACGGTGTCCCCGATAGGGATAGCAATTGGAGCCAGGTATTCATTTTTCATCTTAAGTTTCCCCTCATACGTTAATCCCGATCACTGCCACTCGGAATTATCCATGTATTTCTCCATCTCTTTTTTGTGTATCTCAATTTTCAATAATAACTTGTCATACACATCTTTACTGCAGGATCGACTTTCTTCTTCAAGCTCTTGTATCTCATGGGATAGGATAGCGTACTGCAGTTTTCTATCAATCAACCGACTAGCTGTAGGTGTGAGGTAGGTATCCCCGCACGCTGTACATTTGAGCGCTGGTAGGTCAGTAATTTCTACCTTCTTGTCTTCTTTAATGGGCAGCTCCATTGTAGTGGTTGTTTCTACCAACTTACCTCTACAGATACCACATGAAAATGATGTTACATCCATAATTATCTCCCTTTCCTTAAAGCCAGGATTCGATGACGTTCGGATCATCGGTGGGGCTGCTTTTGATTCTAGCACCAAAAGACGCATTAATCCGGTTAACTAAATCTTCATAAGATTGCGATGTCAGTACGCAGTTAGTCGGACACGGTATAGATGCATCATAAAGGCGGGCAACATAGAGTCCAGGATAGTCTGCTGTATCCTTATTATACACTGATACGAGGGGTATCTTGATATCAGATAAGTCCAGGCATCGGAAATCAGGCAGTACCTTATCAGCCATTTATGTAACATCTCCTTTAATGATAATAAGTATAACCCGCACATTTACAGTTAGATGTGTGAGCACAACATAACAACAGCAAATGTTTAGTTCGCCTTCCTAATCTTACTGAGACAATGTTAGGACGAGCTCTATATAGAATTTGTGTATGTAGTTTTTTTTCCCTGTATTTATATGGACTCAGAAATCAAAATCGCATCCACAAATCAGTAAATTAAATACCCCGTCTCCCTGTACTTTACAGACACAACATTATCTTTTGTCTGCGGGGGTCCATTTAACTGAGAATTAGATATTGCCCTCTCGATCGCCATCGCACGTACTTTATCGTCATCCGGATCTTCTACTTTTAAATCAAATGTTCGGTACCCATCTTTGAACGTAACAGTACAGAGGTAATGATGTACTAATTTTTTTCCATGAGCGGCATCCTCTAGCGTAGGCAGTGCATTCAGCTCATCACGGACCAAATCAATTTCGGTTTGAATCACTGCCATTTCCTCTATCCCCATTACAGGACTAACTTTTAATGCTAAAATTGTCATTTCATTTATCAATGCGAGACGCTTTGTGTTTATTTTTTCTACTGCCTTGTAATTCATCTGTTACACCGCCTTTTGATCTTTTTATCTGGCTCCCACCATGACCTCGATAGCTCTAATATAGTGCCTCATTATCCGGATATTAATTCTTCAGGCATTTAATTCACTCTGAACTTAACCCCTGATCCGAACCAGATGACCCTCTTGAATATTGAAAGATTCACTACGAGATGAAATAGGACTACTTTGTTCAAACGACCACTCATACCGCCCTTTAATCCAGCCATCACCAAATTTAACTTCTATGTAGCTACCAGAGTGTATTGGTACACCTTCAACAAAATGCCGCAATGCATCGTTCGAACCGTGGTGTCCCATCCAAATTCGACCTTCTATCATTCCATCTTTTTTTGCTTCAGGTGTCATTGGATCTTTTTCGCCAACCCATTTGGTTACTTTCAATCTTAAAGCGGGTATTGGTTCTACCCAATCTGCATCACCAAAGTACATCCCAGTTTGGTTTCCAAATTCTTCGGTGGTAAACAAAATTCTAAGTTGGTTAAATGAAGGTACTTCCACCATTTCTTCACCTACATCTGGATAACGACGTAGGATTAAAGAAGACCATACTTCCGAAACAAAATCATCATTGGATTTCAATTCGTATCCAGGTAACTTGCTCAAGAAATCGTTTCTCTTTTTCCCAATACCTTCTTTATCTTTTTCCTCATTAGCTCTTGAGATATAAGGATAGAGCAAGTGCAAGCCAAAGTGATATAAATGTATATTTATCTTTTCTTCCATAAGTTCGTCCAGCAGAAATTTAAGCATATCTGCACGATTGGATTTCGTTTTCGGATTCACGTAAACATTATATTTCCGAGCCAAGTTTCTGAAAAATATTTGAGGGTACATATACACATCTTTGTCATGCCACTGACGAACTACTACAGGCCAAACTGCTCCTGCATATCCATCCATTCCTCTTTCCATAATTCTTTTGAAAAATTCTGCAAGATACTTCATTTGCTCAGTAAATTCTATATTAGTTTCGTTTGTCATGACATCCCCTCCAATTTCCCTTGTTCCACTACACACAATCTTTTTGTGTATAGTGCCAGATTCTAAATCAGTTCAACATAATATCGCTTTTCTTTTACATAAAATCCAAACTCAATATTGTGTGGAAGTAACTTAATACCACTCACACTCATTGCCATCAATGAACGCGCCCAATCTTCATACCAATTTGGTAGTCGATAAACTTGTGTTAAATCACCAATTTTCACTGTAACAATTGGAGACCTACCCATAATCCCAACTGATAATACTTGGTATATAGTTCCTTGATCTGTATTTGACGAGAGTTGAGGTATTTCTAAAACGGGATGGTTGGAAGCATTCTTATATACCTTTGCGCCATGCGCATTGATGATATACTCCATATCCGCATCTACACTGACAAGATCCAAGCCACCAAGTTTCGCTTTAACAGAAGATTGGTATAACTCTTTCCTTTTCTTTCGATTTGCCATGATAACGTATCCCCTTTAATGATTAACTTCATTGCCAAAAAAACTTCTCATAGTATTAATTTTACTTTATTTTTCAATCGACGTGTTAAACGTTCTCTGTATGAACAGATCCCGGATCGATTAAATTCCATTTTCCTTAAAGACCGCTTTTTCCTTAGGCCGTACTTTTTGGCCACAAGAACCAGCTCCATTTACTTTAAGTTCAGATCTATTCGTGAACTACCCGACGATCGTTATCAAGTGGAAGGTATGATGTTATGCAGGATTGGCTCAAGGCCCAGGTGCTTAAATAGGGCATTGCTCTCAATCTTATCAGAATAACCACACCAGGTTTCCCAGTTAATATAAAGATCTATTTAGTAAGGGATAACGTTACAATTCACAATGTTCTCCTGCTTATCATAAAGTCTATAAATAATATCTATGATATCTTTCTCTTCCAACGAGGAATGTTTGTCTATATCCTCTGCTATAAACTGAATGAAAGCGATTAACAACTCCATTGCTCCAAGTTCAATTGACGACCGTAACCAGCTAACCTTTTCCTTAATGTTATAAGTATGCGTTAATTTATAGGTGAATAGTGTATCTGAGTTTATACAATTTACGTTCTTGTGAACTCTGTCTACGTGAACGGGTAACTTTTAAATTCTTGCATTCGCATCAACATCAAGATATTTTCTACCGCTTCGTTGATGGCGGAAAATAATTCGAAGAACTTCTTCCTTATCTGACGACTTAATTATCTCATAATCCAGCTGGTATGCGGTACATATACCATCCATGTACCCTTTAGCCTGAGAAAATGATGATGAGTTCTCTCGTTGCCAGATCGCATTGTCAAGGTGAGCCCTTGCATACCTATAGACGGCAGCTTCAAGAGTTTCTTTTTTCATAAGGTCTGTACCCCCTTATATCTAATGTCCAACTACTCTCTGCTAGATCTCAATACTAGGAAACGAGTTGTTAGCATGTTAAACGTTCGCTGTCCGGATAGGTTCAACTTAATAGATTTCTCGAAGCTGGTTACGAACATAATAAAATCCATAATATAAGTATACGATCGTAAAAAACACGAGTACCACAAAAGGTGTTATTAGATCCGCTCCAAAATGTCGCGATATAACATACGCTATATGGCTACCGCCACACAAAGCCGATAAAAATATCATTATTCGATTACCAAATAAGACAACTATGATAAATGAACAAACTACTAATATCGTTTCAAAACTTAGCATGCTTGATAACCTCCTATTCCAAATAGTTTTATACAAACACTCGATTTAACCTGACCCAGCTTCTGGGATCGATGCAGCTTAAACATCAAATCTCATCACTTATGCATGAGCTGCCACTACTTATATTACTTCATGCTCGATATCCAATTCATTCGAATAACGACAAAAAGGTCTACTGTTGGTTTATTAGTACGTGCATCTATTACTGCTAACTCCTGTTTTAAAGCCGTAGAAATTGGAGACCAGACATAATCCGGTCTCCTGTGTGTTACATATTGTGGGGCTTAAGAGGCTACTTATAATCAATCATTTGTATACCACACATCATCAATCTTCACAGCGCGAGCAGATTCATGAAAGGCCTCACCTTCACACTCCGGACAGTTTCCCCAGCATATTAGAAGACTGTCCACCCACCTATTACCGCAGCTATCACATACCCAAGGTAAGACCTTTTGTACTTCTGTCACCTTAGTAACGCTCCTAGCAGCCAGAGTTTTAGTTTGTTTCGTTTTGTCACGATTTTTAAGGACATTGAATGTCAGATCGATACAGTGTTCTACTGCTTCGTTACGTTCGACCGAATCAGCACCCATTTCAGATATCCATAGCATAATTTGTCCCAACTTTTCAGCATGCTCTTTATCTATTTGTATTTTCTTTAATTCCATTTAATTTTTGTCTCCTAAGGGATACATCCCATACAGTTTTTCTCTAAACTCATCATTTTCAATCAAAAAGAATGTATCTATGACCTGATTATCAATATCCCATACTCTTAAAGTCCAATCATGCAGTACTTCTACTGCCATTCCGTCATATTTCGACAATGAAGATATTAAAAATGTAACATTATCATATTGAATACTTTCTTCTGCAACGCTGTAGTCTTCACAGTTTAGTACCTCAATTCCAAAAATCATGAGATCTGCGTCATTCATCAAATCTGCCCCTTACGTACTTAGGTTAAGGCGAAACCTTGACCTGTCTTCTATTATACTGTTCCGCACGCTCAGCATCTCTAGCAAGTTGTAACGCTTTTGTTCTTAAACGGCCAGATCTATCAAAGTCTCCCCGTGCTGCAGCTTGTAAGGATCTGGTCTCCCATAGTCCAGCACGTTCAAGAAGTTTCATTACACTCTTTTTTTTCATAATTGTTTCACTTCATTTACTGGAACTACCCCATAGGCAAGAGATTCGAATGTAAGGCTCTTTTTCTTATCCAGGTATCCTTTGTAATCCTCATTAAATAATTTGATAAATTGCTTTTTGGTAACCGGCGAATCCTCGTTACCATCGTAAATCATAAATTCATAAATAACGGCTTTATCAAAATAATCATTTGGCGTGACCTGCAGCATAATATCATTATGTTCAACCGTATACTCAACGTGAATTGGAATACTTAGATCAACTTCTAATTCGCCAGCTTGAGTTAATGCATCCTTTGTATTTGATCCCAGTAGTATGTAATTCAATACAACACTAAATAAATAATTTCCATCATGGAAAACAAAATATAAGTAATAGCTCTCCTTAGTATCAGTATTAAGCAATTTGGATTTTTCCTCATGAATCGTTTTCATTCTATCTACTCCTTTTTTAGTCTTATTAAAATCAATCAAAAGACTTTAGTTGAATCGAATGTTATATTCCTTTTGTTAGAAGAATATTGCATTTATGATTATCTCTGAAGGGAAGTGACCGATCGATACGTTCTTGATTTTAACTTGAAGCCTTTGTGAAGTAGGATTTCGTTCATGGTATTTTGCTCCGTAGTATCCGTTGCGATCTGAATCTCTTCGATACCCATACTTGAGCACAAACGTTGTAAATGAGAAATAAGCGTGCTGAAGACCTTTTCTCCTCGATAGTCTTCTCTTGTGTAAGCCAGCCATACTTTAACTGTCTTATGATCCACAAGAGTATATGAAACAAAACCTATATAGTTATTTTTCTTTCCTATCCCCCCTTTGAGTTCAGTATTTTTCAATAGCAATACTCTCTCCCCAAGAAAAAACCATCCCGGATCTCTGCCCGTTTTATCAAATTCGTAAGGCATGCGAGAAGAACAATCTTTAACGAGGCGCTTCAACATATCTCTATACTCATAAGAAGGATGATCATTTGTGTCCAGATGTAAAAATACATTTGTGAATCTAGTTATTGAGGGGTTCTGCAGCGAACAGATCTGAGGATGAATTAGTGGATCTTCGTGGGTCATTCCAATTAGATGGAGGACGTAATGGTTATATGTACTTATATAATCGTTTAAGATTCCAGGATTTTTGTTCACTTCTTCCAATGCTTCTCCACTGATCCTTCCTTTGGTATATAAAAGACCCTCGAATCCTGGAGAAGACATATTACGAAAGGTATTTAGGTCTTTTAATTTACCGACTTCAACACGTAGAGCGGGTTCAACTTCACCTTTTACAAACAGAGTAGTATACGATATTTTCACAAAATCACTCATCCTTTCTTCATAAATAATTGTGTAGCATCTCCAATAATTATACCCGTAAAACACTGTACATACAACGATTTAAAACTATTTTGTGTTCGGAATGGGTATGGATGAGCTAGGACATATCTTCTCTCTTCAAAAAGTAAAACACCCCACACAAATTGTAGGGTGTCCAGCATGTTGTTTTATGAATGGTCAGTATCCTCGTTTAACGATTACCCTCCCATTCCATGATTTCCAAATTTTTTGATTGTCATGTTGTTTCACCCTTTCTGGCATTTAATGATTTCAGCTCAACCTTCCATTCGTCGGATCTGAGATAATGTTGCATGCCAATCTTACTTTAGCAGTTCTTAAATTCTCTGAGCTTTTCCTGCAGCTTAGGAATAGCAGTCACAACTGCTCTTATCTCTTCCTTCAGTTCTTTAGGTATGTCTACATGGCCAAGTACCGTTAGCCCCCAAGATAACTGATGTGATGCATGTCCCATGTGGACTAATGACTGGTGAACATAATCATCGAGCATACCTTGTTCTTTAAACTTATCATAACCAGGCTGGTGAGCAGCATATGATCCGAATTCTGGAACGTCCTCCTCTGGATTAGTAATTTCATATCTACCGAAATCATTAATACCATACTGAGGACTGGCAATTTCAAACTCCCCAATACCCTTATTTCTTAATGTGTTTACGTATCCTTCAACATCTTGCTCCGCAACTTTATATGCGGATGCTTCACTATCATGTTTTGAAATCAACCATATATTACTCATCTGAGTCACTACTCCTTTATTAGATCGTTCTATAAAATTGGCTTCCTACATTGTGAGTTTTCTGTTGTGAAGCTAACATAAGAGCTCTCTCACCACTGATTACGCTCCCTAACGATGTTTAGCTCAGACTGGGTTAATATCACCGGTACCGGATCGTAGTTCTCTTGAATGCTTTGCACATCGGTACTCATGGGTGATTCAGATAAAGATGTGTAGAAGTCTTGTACATCTTGTTTAACCGGTTCCTTCAGATCCTGACGGATAACCAACAGTGCATTAGACAACACATTGGTATCCATGTCTTCATCATCCCAATCTCCGCAGTCGATGCCATCTGGCAGATAACGGCCATTTTTATTTTTAGCCTTAAAAGCAACAGCCTTAATCATTCGAAATCCTCCTGTTCATGTTTAATCTGTTATCCTCTGAAAACAAACGTAAATTCGTAAGGAAACCCACGTTCGGATCAGCCTATATGTACTACAAACAACTTTCATAAATTCTTTCCACTAACTGAGCTGCACTTCATTTACGACCTACGATATTTCTTCATGTTTTCTTCTGTTCTCTAGCCGAAGGCATCTCCATATACAAACCTGCAACTATTATTGAATTATACGTAAATAACACTGTGTGTACAATGTTTTTAAATGTGAATTTAATATTTTTACGGTATATGAAGTTAACTTAGAGTACTTGAGGAGGTTAAAGCGTATCTTCAGACAAAAAAATCACCAACTCTATGTACAGAGCTGGTGATTAGTAAGTCTTTAGGAGAAGCCGGTGATTTGGTCAAAAATATCGCGTTGGATCAAAGACGGATCGATTGTCTTCAGGTTTATTGTTTTCTTTGTCTTGGTCGGGATCTACATTATAATCATCCCCGTAAAAATCATCCGTGTCGATATTGAGGTCATCGGTTTCTATATGGATGTCTAACGGATCGTGAACAGAGAGTTCCAGATCGATCGTAAAGGGGTACGAGGCATCGAGTTTCACGCCATCCCCTCTAGCATAGTCACCATCCGACCCATATTGGTGCTCAATATCCACAGAGCCCTCCACTTGAACATTGATGCTTTGATGATCAATGGACTGTATCGTAATTTTATCAATGTTATTACCATCGACGACGTAGTGTGAGGCGAGCATATCGATGTCCTTCAATACATCATTAATGGCGGCAGTTGTAATGGCATCATACAATGATTCTTCAAGCGCTTCAGAAACCGTATTTTTAAGTTCATCAATAACTTCAAGAAACTTTTGAACAGCAAGTAAAGTATCCTCTACTAGCTTGTTGCCAGAAGCCCGTGAAATATTGAACGTTTTTTCAGTGTAATGTACATAATTGCTGAGGTCGTCTACTGCCTGCTGTGTTCTTTTGATAATCATGGAGAGGTCTAGCTTAAGCACGTCGGTCACGAACTCATCCGATAGCCCAGCTCGAATGGCATATTCCATTTTTTCTGTTCTTTTAGCCGTGGTACTGTCATTTTTCCTCGGCCGATCTTTCCACCATTCACACTCAATAACGTTCTCATTCGGGCCTAAACGGTCAATTACATGGTGTACGAGTTCTCGGATCCCTACTGAAAAAAATGTGTAACGCAAAGCATTATTCAGGGATATTGCATCAAGTGATCCTGTGAATGCACCGATCTCCATAGATCCCTTGAGATAGTTTTGAATAATGTGTCCTGGTAAATGTCCCATTGTAGTTCCCACCTTATCCTAATGTCGTAAGTTCATTCATACTCAAGCTCTTCCGTATCCATCTCTGTTTCTTCATAATGCTTTAGACGATCCTTGGGGCTTGTGTATAACCTACAGGATTGCAACCCTGCATACGGCGTCTATGTACGTCTCAACATCATTCATGTGACATAGATCTCAACTTAAGGCTCTAACGATCGAGATCTCACGTCTTATAGAATAAATGATTTAAAAAAAGCCCCTTGTATATTCGCTCACAAGTGGGCTCTGCTCTATTATAATAAGATATTGATAGATTTCACATTTTCTAATGGTTCCGGCGAACTAAAATCAACAAACTCGAAATGATAATGTTCATCCTTTAACTCAATTAATAATGTTTGTTTCTTAAGCATCACTCCGTGATTTGCGAGCCACCCCAAAACTTCCTTAGCACCTTCGTGAGAATCAACATTTCCGTTGGTATAGTAGTGTTCAAGAGAACCTGCCACAAGATCCGACAAACTTAAGATATCTATAAACTCAGGATCTGTACCCTTCTCAAAAGGTTCAGCACAGCCAATAGTAGGGTATTCACGCTTTTCTTCAAATGAGTTGAGAACATTACTAAACATATTTGTGGTTGCTGTAGCCATTCTTTCATTGGCCATTATGCTATCTTTATCGGTCATCCAACAAATGTTCTTGCCGCTTGGAATAAGCAAGTTTGTTAAATACCCCATTGTGGCAACGATTCTTTGTACTTTTTCGGCATTCTTAGGCGACCATTTGCCTAAAGTAGTTTGTTCTAACATGTTAGACAACTCTTTTAAAGTGTTTTTATTATTGTCCCCAAACACGGAGATGACTTCTTTACTGATGACTAAAGTAAAAACGAGTCCATTTAAACCCCAATTCATTACATGTAGGTACTCTTTAAGTGCTCTACGAATTGGACCATAACGTAAATCTTTGAATGATATCTCTTTATATGGTTTATTCAGACCATACTTTTCCCGGATCTTCAAGATCTCTTTTTTGTAAATCCCGTTGAGCAGTCCATAGTCAACAAATGTAAAGGTATAGGTAAGATACTTGCTGTTGGGAGCTTCTCCCCCATAGTCAGATGATATTATAACGGAGCTACTGTTCTCGAAATTTGGAAGAGCCAATTTCCTACTGTCTCGCCTTTGTTGAAATGCAATATTAAATATATCAAATAGTGGGGGATTACGATCCTCCAGATTTATTGGAAGCTTGTACTCTCTTAGTATTAGTGAATTAACTATACTCGCGAGATCATCTTTCTGCACTATCCATTCCCCCTATCGTATAAGAGTATCATATGTGAACTTGATTTAAAGCTCAAGGGGGTCAAAAATGCCTGATCACTTCCAGCCGGTGGTTGTAGCTGCACGCACCAGGTAGTTGACGATCGTTACGTCTAGTAGTTCATAGTCGATAGAAAGATCTAGAACTATATTGTTACGGCCTTCACTGCGTTAAGTATTTCGGTCGTCTCGTGGGTCCTTTGGCAAAACAAAAATGGCCAACAGGATAATAACTACTATTTATAATAAATTAGACCATATTACAAGAATAGACTAGAATGGTTTTAAAGGGGGATGTTACATGTTTTCAAGAGCAACAATTACTGATGTTTTGAATTTAGCAGCCGGTTGGAGTAACTCGCAGCTGGATACTTTCATGGTGAGATATGGACTAAATCACGCAGCCACTGGGTCAAACCGTCAACAAAAAGCTACTAATGCAGCATTGTACTTGATTGAGAATCCAAATTTGCCTGGAGTAATAGGCGATAACCTTCAATACGAGATCGTTGAACATATCATTAATCGATCAGTACAATCAACAATGATCTTTGATAGTTCAGAAAACGAGTTCATTGAATACCCTCAACTAAGAAGGCTGTTACTACGCGATGGATTCGTAATTGAAGATAATAAACTTATACGCACTTTTGATACAACGATTAATTATAGTGAAAATCAAAATCTCCTTGAGAGCCTTCTAGATAAACACGGGCTTGTTACTGCCAAAGGTCACTACGAGCAAGCCAGAGAAAACTTTAATAGAGGTCACTGGGCGGCCTGCAACGGTCAATTAAGAAGTTATGTGGAAGAGCTTTGCAATGTTATTGCCGAAAAAATCACTCATCAAACGTATACTAATAGTCATCAGGCTAAAATTGCTTTATCTCAAACGAACCCTCCTATCTTCTACAGAGAACTCAACGAATGGAAAGACGATGGTAAAGGTTACTTTGAGACTTTCTGGAGTAGACTTCATCCTGAAGGATCTCATCCAGGGCTATCAAATGAAGAAGATTCAATATTCAGATTGAATCTAGTACAAATATCTAGTCTAGAGATCTTAAGACGGTACGATATAAATTTCACGTAAAAATATAGGCCAGTTTTAGAAAGTACATAGAACTTCTAAAACTGGCCAGTTTCGTTTCTTAACTGGGAACATAGGTATGTAATTGCTTTTTTTAGAATTACTGATTAAACTCGTGTTAACTATTTTACAGAGACCTCTGATTGTACTGTCACACTGTAAATTGTCGTCTCCCTCTTTCCTCCAACATTAATATCATCTTGACGTTATACCAGTCAAGATCAGTCTGAAGCTTCAGCTAAATCTCGGAACATTATATAAGAAATTGCGTTATTCTTAATTAATACTTCCCCTCTCTCAGTTTCAATAACAAAATCATTATGTTTGGTAATGGTCTTCAGCTTCCCTTCTATTTTTACACCCGTTATTAAAGATATCTCTAAATCACGTATATTGCTCAAATATTGAATGAGAAATTTCTCAGGAAGCTCTTTGGATAAAATGAAGATCGAATAACAAAGAAGGAAACATAAGGCACACATAACCAGTATAGCCAAATAATAAATCGATGGTTTTTCAGAGAAGCTATGCACGATCATTGTGATAAAAAGATTAAGCGTTGAAATACAGAACCAAAACTGCCCTATCTGAACTAAGAACTTATTGGTTCTTTTTACTAAGTACATCGTAATAGGTATAGAAGATACAAAGAGAAGCATTCCTACAAACATGAAAAATTTATCCGGAACTAATTTTACAGTAGTGAATAGGTATGCTCCTACGATACATAAAGCTAGGATCAAGAAAATGTTACGACCCATGTATCGCATTCGCTTCACATTATTCTGAAGCTTTTCTAACTCACTGATATTTTGTTCAACTACTACTTCAAACGCTTTGATGATAGTTTTTAAGTCGGTATTGGCCATTTATCCTCCTGTAGGTTGAATACTATATATAATTTTCGTTCCGTGTGCTTAATGCCTCTGCAAAAACGTTACCTCCCTTTGTGTAATCTAAAATACGTACCAGAAGCCCCTCAAGAGGGATTTCTATCCGTCTAAGGAGCTGGTACTCTCCATCCCTGTATACAATATTGTCTGGAAGCCAGACTTCGCTGCAGTAGATCATATCTTGAAATAAATATTCTATTTTCTGTCCGTTCCTTAATTCTTTGCCATCCAAACTATAGAATCCCTTATCATCGCGTGAGAGACGACCTTCGGCGACTATAGGTGCAGAAAGATGATCTAATTCAAAGTGAGCAGCCATCATATATTCCGCAGCCATGCCCAGTTTTGATCGTATGTATAGACCATCTCGATCTAATCCATAAATACTTTCCCAATCCTCTTCTAGAGCGAAAAATCCATCATAGAATTGCTTTAGATCAGAGATAATGCTCGGAATACCATCCATTAGATACTTTAATCTGGGATCATTCATTGATAGGCTCCTTTGTTGCCGAAATTCTTGGGCATAATTGAGTGTATAAGCAAAACTAAATGGGACGACAATACATCATCAGCATCCTGATGAACTTCAGTATAACCATAAAGTGTTACTTTTTTACGAGATTTTTCAAATCTCTTCACTAATTAGATAAAGGAGCTGCTCAATGATCTCGTGTAATCTATTGTGTTGTAGATCTTAACTTATTTCAATAAAATCAACATTGATGCCTATATCAATTACTTGTTTGATCAAATCCTGGTCTACATTTTCATTTACTAGTTCCCATCCATAAAGTGTTGCTCCATAATATAAGTCACTCAGTTCAGTGTCTTCATCATTCATATCCCCTCGTAGTCTGATCATTCTGTCTTTAAAATTTTCTTGACCTAGGATGTTATACTCTGAATCATAAATATCGAAAACCTCATTATCTTCTTCTTTATCGAGCCAACAGTTAACAACGTTTATCCAATTATTTGATGAAGGTTCTGACTTTAACCATTCATAGACGTCCATATCGGATTCGCCTACCAGGTATGTTAAAATGCCCTCTTTGTTATCGTTCTCTGAAAAGTGCTTAAACATAATTTTATATAGATTCATTTGCTATCTCCTTAAAACATAATTTTCAATAATAACTTCAAATAATTTGTTAAGTCCAAATCGGATCTAATCCTAAAAGGTTAGGAATAACACTTTGAGTATCCCCTTTGCGCAACTGTACACAGTATTCGTTCATTCGTTTTAAATTACACAATATCCGATAGACATCGACATTAAAGGAACTCTCCATAGCGAGCAGTGACAATTCAGACGGGAAATAAAAACCCTTAATTGTAGCGGAGGGATTGTGCTGCTGCTGGTAACCTTTTGCTACTATACGATGATTTCCATCCACCACAATATCGATCGCAAGGGGCTCATAATGTACAACGTATATCGGTTTTTTATTGTGTAAAGCGACTCCAAGTTGTGGCTTATCCAAATTATCCACATCAACGTATTTTAATAGAGCAGATATTTCCATATATTCAGCATTGATCTGGTGTTCTTTTTGTAGTTGGTTGAGTAAGGGAACGCCCCAGGCAAAGGGTATGCTTACATCTTCAAAATCATGAAGCCTTACATATTGTTCCGTATTCAAATCAATACGTGGGTTGATCGTAGTTGTACCAATCTCTTTCATTCTCTCTAGATGCGATTTATATTTCAACATCTCATTCATAGATCCATCAATTTCATGGAAAAAAGTTTTTGCTATGTAATTATTCATGAGATCTAACATTTTGTTGAGACTAACGAACATTTGTGGGTGGAATGGTAAAGTGATCAA
Organism: Paenibacillus sp. Root52; assembly: GCF_001426865.1. Classification (GTDB taxonomy): domain Bacteria; phylum Bacillota; class Bacilli; order Paenibacillales; family Paenibacillaceae; genus Paenibacillus. The sequence goes on from NZ_LMFO01000007.1 coordinate 45,717, forward strand.
TTACTCACGTCCTCTGTACTATTTTTAATCTCGATTAACTCAGTAAATTAAATCAAACAATCTTTCATGGTTCTTCAATAACCTGATACCTCGTCTCTCCTCACAACATCTATCGTCTTTGGTTGCTGAACCGATGCGGTGATATTACCTTCAAATAATGCTGAATAATTCTCTTTATCGAGACGAGTAACCCGAAATAACTCTATGGTTTCGTCTGAAAGCATTTGTTAAAGTCGTTCTTCATCATTTTTTCAAGTTCTTTTGGCTCATAAACAACCGTATCAATTTCATACATTTTAGACATATGGACTTCTCCTTTGTTTTCATAGTACATTACGTGGACATCACCCCCCCTTAGAACACCCCTCTAATTTATTCGCCAGATCTCCATATCAAGTAATCAGGAATTCTGAAAAATCCGGCTGCAGCTGCATTTCTTTCAATAGACCAAAGATTTTCACCTTCTTGAATAAGATGATGATATTTTTCTTCAATTACTCTAAATATATCGGGTTCACTATTCTCGGTGGGGTCTTCAAGGTTTTCAGCTTGTGCTTTTCTATCCATAATAAATTCATACCGCCCATTAACCTCGACATAACATGATTTCCAGATCTGCAGGATTTCTTCATCCTCAAGGTAAGATAAATCATCTAATACAAAGTCATTTGATGAATTGTTTTCTATGCCTATGAGCGCAGCTACCCTGGATCTTTCTACTTCCCGCACCTCTTCCTGTTGTCTAAATAATTCTTCGAGGAAAGCATCTGCTTCATCATATGTTTCTTCTTCCTGTTCAACTGTATTCGGAGTATAAACAGATTCCTCAAGTATTCTTTGCAATTCAGATGGATCAGGTTGTAGTCCTCTTACGGAAAATCCGGAATTGATAAGATCGATCATAATCGCATTTTCATTGGGAACATGAGCTAGAACAATAGGATCATTACTCACATCTTCAATTGGAGTGCCCAGCCCCTTCTTTTCACGGCCGGTTCCAACACGGTCAATTAGGTACCGTTCACGCCAAGCGTTTCCGGAAGTTTTGTTGGTTTCATACTCAAGACTATATGTGTATTTCATGAGCCACTTATGCATATATCGTTGCTTTTCTGAACTCATATGTAGAGAAATATCATGATACCGTTGATAGAACGCCTCATCATGTCCTGCGCCCAAACTATCGCCTTCATGGGCTATTTCATGTTCCAGTAAACTGAAAATATAGGATGCAGTTTTTATAGGATCTCTTTTTAATTTCTTAATGATATCAATGTTAAATGCAACGTAAGTTGAACCATCTGTCCAAGCATCGGCTGTATTAGAAGTTCCAACAAACATTTCGAATTTATCTTCTCCATATCTTAGTGCTAAATCTCCGCGTACACGTTTGCCCAGACAAGCACCAGCGTATTGTTGCAGACACCATCTTAAAGCCGTCCACGCTCTCAGTGTTTCTCGATCTAGAGCATCCTTTTCTTTAAGTATTTCAAGCGTTTCAATGAACGAATCACTTAAAAGGCGATAGTCAATTAGAGTAATCTTTTCATCAAAAGAACGCCCGTAATTAATGTCGTGAGATTGGCGATATTGACGTATATTCTCAAAAATAGTTTCTAACGCTTCTAAAAATTGTCCTGGTGTGTATGCCCCAAAACGATACATTGTTTTGGGATGAACAAACATAGCTAACCTGGTACGCGCCATCGTTTCTGCTTTAGGAACGTCATAATCGTTTTCAACCACGCAACATTTTAGGTTGTACTCATAGTTTAGTCTTCGGAGAAAATAATCTAATGTAACGTGCCGGTTATTTGCTAGGGTTATCACTTCTTCATGATTAAATGTCTCTAAAATATCCCCTTCAGCGCTGAGCAAACTACGTGCTGATTTTTCGCGTCTAGCTTCCGTTTTACGCTTAGAAATCAAGTGATCCGTAATATTGTCTACTAGGGGCTGAAACTTCTTAGCAATGGCATTCCAGACCTCGCAGGTTTTGCGGAGAATCTCTGTTCTGGAGACATTGAGGGACAGCGCTTGCTTAGAAACAATTAATCCTCCAGCACCCCATAGATGAGAAGAATCATGGCGTACTAAAACACCTTGATTGTAAATAGAGACAGCTCCTTCTAAGCGAACGCGGTAGTAGGCATAATCGTCTTCGTAATCCCATTTTTCTGCTGCAGGATCCCGCGTAATAGTTTTACCATTAAGTTCAACGCATGCCGGCGTATACCTCACCAAGTCTCGAATCTCTTGGAGTGTACTCATTAATTCAGATTCCGTCAACTTTTCATACCACGTTCCATCGATGAGGCAACCTGGTTGCGGTTTATCAAGTTCTGTTAAGTCGTAGTTGTAACCCATTTGCTTCGTATCTACATTCATATTAAACATGTTGGACATCCATGTAGTGTAGGCGTGAGCCATGATTTGTCCTCTACCAAGACGGAACCTTCCATATGTCGCATCGCCTTCTTGGTGAGGGGTACCGAAACGTCCAAAATAATTGATTACATCATCTAAATTGGCAAAACCATTACCATCGTCCTCACATTTGAAACCTTCGCTAGTCATCGTGATTTTGATTAACCTTGCATCTGCATCAACTGAGTTCATAATTAACTCAATCATTGCTTTTCCGATCGATCCCGCCTGATGATGAATAATATGATGAATAATCTGTGGATCCAATTCAAAAGGTCTTAGCATAATAAATTTTAACGCTCCTTCTAGACTATTTATTTTGTGAATGAATACCGATTGTTCGTTTTATCCTCCTTCAAAATCTTAATCTTTAACCTCGATTGAATCATAATATTGAATTATATTCTAAAAACACTGTACACACAACGTTTTAAAGTGTTTTTCCGATCAGATATATGATAATGTTCCAATTGTAAAAAACTGCGTGAAAGATTAATTATACGCAGTTTCGTTTTTGAGCGATTAAAATTAGTTGAAGCGTATCATTAATCACGTTTATTGCTCCCTATAGTTTGGGATTTTTATACATATATTAGATATCATTTTAATTTGCTTACAATTGAATATGTTACTAATATATTTTTTGGAATTATATTTAAAATAGTAAGTTTATTTTGTATTTAATTAAAAATACATTTAATGTTGCAAAATATATTGATTATATCGAATTAAAGTTGGCCAAATTCTGATTATTCATATGTTCTATCAATTTATGGTGTCGGTACTATCAAATTATAGAGTGTATAATAGATTTACTGGATTTCAATTTCAACGTCCAGATTTCCGAGAATACATACTAAACTGCTCTCAATCGAACATCTACGTTATCCTGATACACCGGATAACCGAGACAATATTTAAATGTTCTATTAAATCAGAATCGTGTCGAGAAGGAGGGTCAGAATTTAATACAAACGGATCAATTATGATGAAAAAATAAGCATCGAGATGATTCCCAAAAGTGGTTAATCATTTATATTGACGTATGGAGGTTTGTTAATGGAAGAATTTTTGAATTTCGTAAAGGCTAAAGATGAGATTGAATCAGCGATAAAATTGATAGCACAGGAATACGAACTTAATGACGTGATGGTACACAATATAATCTCTCCCATCGTAACTGAATACAAAGAAAGAGCTAGGGAAACTTCGATCGAATCAAGTACGGTCTTGACTAATACTAATAGTATGGATACATTCTCAATGATTAGTGCATTCGATTTTAGCCTATCTGGATCTCAAAACGAATCATTGAGAATGGCTTGGAGAGGTACAGACTTAGGTTTCACTCCTCTAAAGAAACCAGATCATCACAATGACCCTGAGGACAAAAAGCAATAAACACAATCGAAGAGTTAACTCATGAAATCACGAAGAAATACGACTACAAATAACAAGGATCTGAAAAAATGAGCAGAGAGCAAGTCCAACTATTTTATGATAAATTAGCATTAAATTTAAAAGCTCATAGTGTTTCTCTTACGGAGTACACTTTGGAAGATGGATGTACGCTAGACTTCTGGTACAACTCCAGAAAAGATGAACTTGTAATTGAACTGTTATATGTTCCTGAAGAACTACGGTTACAAGGAAAAGCAACCAAGTTATTGAAAGTTATTTGTACTATAGCAGACAATATAGCAATAAATTTAACTGTCTTAGTAAGCAATGTATACGGTATATCCTTTGATATCCTCAAGTCATTTTATCAAAGTCATGGATTTCAAGGAGATGGATCTGTAATGACAAGGAAGCATCAAAATCGTGATCTAGAGGTATTTTAAAGATAGCTTTAAAGTGCTATTCAATAGTCGAGCCCAAACTTCGGGTTCGTCTTTTTTTTTGAACTGACACTCTCACGACTAAAATTTGTAACAACGCACGAATTCCTCTTTCTCATTCCATACGATAGTTGAACTATAATAATGAGACTTTGCAGTGAATTCAACGTACTATAGGTAAGGAGGTGAACATAAATAATGTCATATAAATTTAAGAAATCCGAAACTAAAAGATTTGTCAAAACAGGTTTGCAAGGCAAGCCAGTAGATCTTTTGATTTACAGAATCAACTTTGTAATTTCATTTTCACTTAGTTTTTTGGCAAAAAGATTATTCGAGAATAATCCTCATGAATGGTATGAATTAGGAGATGCTAGTATTTTTATTGCTGCTGCATTTCTACTCTCCTTAATGAATATCTACATATCATACAAACTTAATTTTGTGGAAGCTTTAAGAGGTAAGGTATTCCAGGGGAAATATGCCAAACTAAAAGTAGCAAAGCTGTTAGGTAGCTATATTGCCCCGTTCGTATTTCCTATTTACTCCCTTGTAACTCACCCTGAACTTATTATGGGTCCTTTTTTGACCATTTTAGCAATCGTTTTGATGCAGCATAATAGACCATTAATATCGTCCAAGGCTTAAGTCAAGAAAGCGCCCACTACCTGGGCGTTTTTTTAATGATTACGAAGACTAATCGGAAATCTTTACAGTAAGACGCCAGACATTTATGATACTCTTTCCTTCCTCTATTGCTTCCCTTAAGGTCAAAGAGTTATCCAGATAAATCTGAATAACCGGAAAAATTATTTGATCAAAGTAGAATATCAACACACTTTATACAAAGGGGAATACGTATGGGAAAAATTGAGTTTAAAATCAACAATAAAAGAACGATGGGAATTGTTCAGCACAAATATGATGAAACTTGTAAAGTCAGCACGTACAATAACACGACTGGCGAAGTCGATCACGAAGAAGAAATATGTCCTGGCGACATGGTAATGCTGCTGAATTACTACAGACATGTGAAGTCGAATAACATTGAATGCGAATTCATTAATCCATATCCAAAATAGTCTGCCTGCCGCCAAATTCTACATGAATCATCACAGACGAACCTTTCAATAGGGTTCGTTATTTTTTTGAAATCACTTAATGAAACTAATCAAGCAGCTATCGCTGCCGATTAAACATACAAGATATAAAATTATTACCGCATAGCTTTAACGAGTATCGGCGAGCAGTAGATCAATCCATCTATCGTAATACCGATCACTTCCGGAAGATTAAAAATATAATTATTGGAGGAATATATATGAGTGAACGAATTTATTCATTAAGAAAGGAAGTTGTTTTAAAGGAGGAATATCGAAGAATTGGTGTAGATGATATTCTATCAGATATCAAAATTTCAATGGTACCTGGAGCTGCCTCTGAATTTGAGAAAAAGCTTAGGAGTGCTGTGAAACGAAAGATTAAAAAGCTAATTTCTGAAATGGGAGTAAACGAAATTCTTTCTTTAGTCCACGATGCATCAAGCGGACCTCATAAAATTAGTATTAAATTAATGCCTGAGCCGCAAAACGAAGTAGAATCAACCATCATTGAGTTACTTAGTGTAGGAAGCAAACTAAAAGGTGCGAACAACATACTTGACTACTATCCTGCCGAGATTTGCACCACGTTTAATGATCAACAACAAATTGCCTACACTCTTCTAAAACATGAGCTGCCTACAAAATATCATAATAGAAGATGGGGATTAAAACGAAACTCAAAATCTATAGGTTATTTTATGTTTGCAGATCTTATACGATCCCTATCGAATGTTATTGTAAACAACAACATTATTTCATTCACTTTGCAGCAACAAGATTATATTCAGTTCAAGATCACAGAATACTACGTGTCCCAGTCTGAACAATCTGGACTGCTGACCCTTCCAGAATGTACAGAATTACAAGAACTGATTCGGGAAAATGCCCATTCCAATCATCTATCTTTACCGACGACTGATTCAGATCATATCATTTATGATAATACTTATTCTTTGAATGACTATCTTCTTTCTCTAGATAAGAACAATTTTAGTCTGACTAGAGGCTTAAAAGAGATTGTTATCCCCCGTATGTCTCGCATGTTCTGTTCTATTCAAGAAAAGGTTAAACGTATGCTCGAAGAACACTCCTCGTATGCCAAATCATTTCAAACGAAGAAACATATTAAAACCAAGAATCTAGAAGTAATGTCTCAAAATCAGTTTCTTTCGATTTATGGATATGTTGAGTTAGATAATGACACTGACATAACAAAGTTTAAGCAACTTGAATTAGAATTCAATCAATTGCGTGAATATCTAGGCTTAACCCCTGCTTCAGATCACAGTTTTAGAATCCGGAAGCTAGGACGACATCAAGCAGCCGGGTTGTATTACCCATACTATAAGACACTTGTGATTGATCTCGATTCTCCGGATGCTTTTATCCATGAGTTAGGTCATCAATTAGATCACACCATGATTCAAGGTGTAGCTATTTCAGACCTATCTGGGTTTTATGCAGTTAGCAGCTTATATGAGCGGATGGTCGAAAAACAGATCTCACAATTAACCGATGATGACCCTTTCAAACTAGTCTGGGAGGGTACCACTAAATATAATCAATCATATTACCTCGAAAATACCGAAATATTCGCAAGATCATTCGAAATTTACCTAAAGCTCGTAAAGAAATACGACACTTCCTTCCTGAAGGAGAATTACTCCTCACCCGTCTATCCAACCCAACCTGAGTTCTTATGCTTAATTGAGAGTTTTTTTGAAAGTCTACTTGGTTGTACAAAACCTGAAGAGCTTACTCTTGTTTGATTTGCTCTACAGGCACAAGCTGCAGTATGAATCAATTTATAACTTTTCTATGATGGAGGATCCAAAATGAAAGATACATTAAAAACTGAAAAACAGGAAATTTTAGAATTAAACTATATTGGTACAGATGACTGGGATCACCCTGTTTATAAAGACCAAAACGGTATGTTATGGAAAGATATAGAATTAGGAGATAGCCAAACACCTTCTTTATATTCTGCAGGCAAAGACTTTGATGGGGAGCCCAACTCGCGGATTCAAAAAGAATTCGTTATTGTGACGCCTTCCGTTAAAAACCCCAAAAGGTTCGAATACTCGATGCTAGGTAAACTACAGAACGATTGCAAAACCCATTTAGATAATGAATGTGTTCGCTGCATATCTCAAAACGACATAAAATCTACTATAGAGCAAATGAAAGAACTGTGGAATCAATTTGAGGCTCATGAAAAACCCGAATGGATAACATGGGAAGAGATTTTGAGCTATGAAGAAAGAATGATGGCATAAACTTTTGAGATCGACTTCCGAACTAATCCCAAAGGGGTTCGTCATTTTTCAATATTCAACTACACATCACCCACACCTTTCCTACATTTAACCTCATTGTTCGCAATCCCTCTTCTTTCGGATGGATGTTAATACAAGTAATCCAGTTAAACCTGGATCACCAATAAAAATTTTGTAGATAATCAACTCAACAGAAGACTTCAGAGGATACCTTACCTACTATGTTGAATGACTCTCTATTCGTATAGAAAAGACAATAAAATTTATAATTCTAATTCTAAATGCTTACAACATAGTGAAGGGAATTCCTTTCTGGTTGTAGCCTATGGGCTGTAGATATTCTATAATTATAAAATAAATTTTATTGTTTTTATGTCTGTAGGTTTATGAGATAAATAGAGGGATTAATTTGAATTAGTTGAGTACTATTAAATAATTTTCCTCCAATAAGTCTACTTCTGAAGGGTTGATTTTTATGGCTAACAATGTAGTTGCATTTCAAGAAAAACACAATCAAAATGCTCTGCTTAAAAAACACAAAGAACTCTCAGTGTTGGAACGAGCTCTAAAGAAAGATAAAGCATCAGGTGTCGATTTTTATAAAGTTGCGCTTGGTGATAAAAAAGAGAATCAGCGTTTGAAAATGAAGAATTTTCAGGCGTCTCTTAATATCTAGCCAATTTAACTCCCTTCACCTTTAGGAAACAGTGAGTTTGCTATTCAAAGTGGAGTAGAAAAAATTACTGGTATCGTCAGCATACAACGATGAGCAAGAAGATTCTAAATGAAGGATCAAGGAAGGTTACATAGAAACAATCTCCCGAAAAGCCCTATAAATAGGGCTTTTTTTATTTTCTATAAGCTGATAGTGAAACCCTACCCTATCCTCTTAGTATTCCTCGATTGAAAGGAGTTATTACTCCTTTCTTCTATCAACATTAATACAAGTTATCCTGGTAGTCCTAGGATAACCAAAAAAGTATTGGATACGAGAATACAGTGTTGGAGATGAACTGGTGATGAAATCAACTGTAAATGGCAAAGAAACTGAATTGTCTGTGATAACGAAATACCATAACGGCTTTGAAACAGTATATGAATGCGTTAATACAGACGGAGTATGGGTTGCAGTCGCATCAAGTATGATCGTTGTTAACAACGTCCGTACACGTATTAATTACAGTGGAAACCGCGCTGTAGAAGGTGTTCCTACAAGAAGCGCATTTGTAACAATTACAGCAAATACAGAGCTCAACGTAGAAGTTACGCATGAAAGACTTTTACAGTTAGCGAACCAGTACTCTGTTGCACGATGCACTAACGTTGAAGAGGTATGCAATGGTACATTTACGCTTACAGAAGAATTCGTTGTAGATGACAAAATAGATTTTGAGTACTTTAAAAAGCATATCTATAGTAAGGTGAAAAACCTTAACTACACTACATCTAAACGCATATAAACGAAACATGTTTAAAGATTAGATTTACCACAGACTCCTATATAAATGAGAGGGTGTACATAATGAAAGTTATAAAGACAGGTACTTTAGAAGATGGAACAGATATTCAAATTGAAGACTGGAGTGAAGATTATTCTTTTTATAATTACGCCGATATGTTGGCCAGTTACCCTATATCAAAGATGACTCATAGTGGTTCTTATGCCCCCAAAGGAGGAGAAAGATATCGATTTTCTTTTCGCTTTAAAGATGCCGAAGAAGCGGATGTAGCGTTTAAAGAATTAATTGAGGGAAAGAAAGTGTTGTCAGATTTTAGAGATTACTTCAATGGTAAACCAGAATACAAGAATTGTATCTAAGGTATAGAACCTTGGTGTTGTTCTTAAGCAACATCTATCGATCGTCAGTACAGCAACGGTCTGTTATCCAGGTAATCCTGAATAACCAAGTGAAAATTTGAATGAAACAAGTAACATTAATTAAAAAATTCTACTTGGAGGTTAACCTATGACGATAACAATAAATGAACTGCAGGCACAACATAAATGTTATAATATCGGTCGTGATAATGAGGAACTTGCTTCGCGTAATAGAGAAGCATTTGAAACTGTCCTTAAAGCATTAGATCTTGCCGAGAACTCAGAGGCTCCTTTAAATACAGTCCTTATGATGTATCCTAACTTTGATGATCTGAAGCACAATATGTGTCATGATGAACTAGAATTCCGTCTTACGTTGCTTAAACGTGCTGGATTTATTTCTGTACGCCAAGGAGTATTTAGTACCCAGATGGTTTCTACTACAGATTATGGAAACAAACGATATGCAGCATAATCGTGGATAAGTCGCTCTCTATCATGATGTCGTTGTATTTGATAGGTTGGAACTCAATCTCTCAATCGTATGTATAGCTGATATTTTACGAAGTGGACTTATGTTATATTAATTAATACATTCATCTTTCAGAGAAGGAGAATTATTTTGAGGAAACCACGTTTATTTATAGGATCAGCTCGTGAATCCATGCAATATGTACGTGCAATTCATACGCAATTGAGCCATTATGCTGAAGTTACTCCTTGGTCTGCCGGTGCATTTCAGGCTAATAATTACCCCATGGAAGATCTAGAGCGGCAGCTCGATTCAAATGACTTCGCAGTATTCGTATTATCTCCGGACGATGTAGTGGTTATGCGTGGAAAAACATACTTACAACCGAGGGATAACACAATCTTTGAGATGGGGTTATTTTGGGGGAGATTACGCAGATCCCGAGTATTTTACATAATCCCAAACAGCGTCCCCCAAGAAATCGGGGATTTTACCGTAGATTCGTTTCATCTGATGTCAGACTTAACTGGATTGACTGTCCTCCAATATGAAATTAGGAGTGATCGTAATTATACTGCAGCAGTTGATGTTGCCTGTAACACAATCATAACGGCTATTGAAGAACACGGATCATTTATTGATCCTAAGACTATAATAGAAGAAAAACAACAAGAGATTGCACGCAAGGATGCCCTACTCGAATTCTTCACTGAGTTCATCGATCGTAGCATGCTTCAAGATCGATATGAGAAATTATATGACGGCATTCGCAACTCGTACAATCTAAACGCGCTCTCCGGATTTAAAATTAGAGGTGCTGCTGTATGGAAAGTCGAAGGCACAGATGGTATCAAACATGTTGCTGGTAATGTTGGCAAAGACCGATTTTTCTCCTTCAGCGAGAATGAATCAAAAGCTGCAGGAGAAGAACGAATTATGGTGGTTGATTGTCACTTAGAAAGCACTGTTAAATTTCACCATTATGGTAGAGTTGCATTTGCACACGAATATATATTATGTTATCCTTTGGGTACAGAATTTGTTGTAACCTTACACATTCGAGGTCAAAAAGAGGTCTCGATTGAAGAATTTGCTGTTTTAGACGAAGAAAATCAAGAATTGATTACTACATTAAATTATCTCTTTGGGAGGGGAACGAAATGAGTAAAGCCAATAAAGAGTTTATTAAAGAAAAGCCAAACGGTGAGCTCTCTAAAGTCAAACTCATCGCTCCTTCGACTGATGGCGGCCCAGATCGCGAAGTAACGGTTGTATACGAGCGAAAAGCAGACTACGGTCTTCCATCATTCCTCAAAGTTAAACGTTAAATAATGAAGAGCCAGCGCTAACCCGCTGGCTCTTTTCTTATCTACGGAATCATGACGTGTAATACAAAATAAATAACTCATCTAGAGTGTGAATATGGTCAACATAATAGTTGCACCCTTCCATACTTTCTTCACTGATGAATGTCTACATAACAACACAACTACTCTTCTTAGATGCTCTACGTGGACACGGTTATACACGAAAATTTGGAGGAATTAAAGTAATGTTTACTCTTGGCCAGTTTATATTACCTTTCTTATTCGCCATATATTCACTCGTAACAATTCATGAGATGTATCTCATCCCTTTGATAGCCATTATATTAATTCATGTGATGCATGCTTATAAGTCAAATAAATCTGTAGCCGTAGCTTAGACAATGCTGCAGCTCAAAAACAAAAAAGACGAACTCTAACGAGGTTCGTCTTTTTTTGTCATGCTCCGTGTCTGCTTTTAAGCAAAGACCCGAAACAAGTTATCCTGATTAACCTGGATAACCAAAAAAATGATTGAAGATTAAAAAGGGGGATCACATCATGAACAACCAAAAAGCTACTATATGGGGATACACTGGCCAACGTTGGATAAAGCGCCGGTTAGTTATTCTAAGTGAAGATCGCTTATCATGTGCGGATCTCGATACGTTAAACGAATATGATAAAAAATTTGGCGGCCATCATTCCTATTTGCCAACAAATATCGATCCTAATAATCACACCGTCCTCAATCAAATGCGATGTATAGCTGAAAAGAACGTAAACCACCATTTAAACGACTTCTTCCACATCGATACTCACTTATATTTTAAATACAACCAGGACGTCATATGGATGACCAGAGAAGCTGGAACCAATATGTACCCTGCTCTTTCATATCAATCAAAGCTGCAGAAAGAAAGCTGTACAACATCACTTAATTACTACTTAGATCAAAAACGTGGTAGCAACAAACTATATCAAGTTCACATGAATCAGGTAAAACCAATCAAACAAGGAAAGGTCATTCAGATCTTAGAGAACTTACCTATCACGGAGGAAACAGCATGAATGTAATTGATAGCGAAGAAATTCTCGAAACACTAGCAAACTGGACTCAATATGGTTATATCGAAGGCGCACATGATATTGAGGTTAGCTATCATCAAGCTGTTAAGCACATACGCAGCGTAGATGAAATAGACAGCATTTCACGTACGTTTCCACCATTGTCTGAAGTTCTGCAGCAATACAGAATCCGTCTTCAGATCCTCGAAGAAAATGGTCATCGCGGAAGTAATATGATCACCGGCGGTGAGTACTTCGAGATAGATTTACTTAAAGATATGATAGCCAATTCGCCTGATCCAAAAATACGATACTAAGGAGAAAAATCTTATGGCGAAAGTTAATACAGACCACACTAACACTAAAGAAATCAACTTAGCTCTGAAGGTAGTTAAATTAACTCATGAAAGATTCAAAGTTCCAGGAGGCTACATTAAACCGACAGGATACGCTTTTAAACATCCTGAGCATGGGTATTTACGCTTCAAAAATAATATCAGTCCATATATTCCCCTCGGTGGAAAAAAGACCTGTGAAGAGATACTAGGAGCCGGTGGGTTCCTCCATTTTGACGATATAGTATGGATCAAACCAATGGATTAACCACTTCATCACCATCAAATCATAACAGTGTAATATTAAATCAATGAAGGAGTCATCTACATGAACAACACCATTCTAATTCATTCCAATAATGGCCATGTGCATATCGCCAACAACCCAAATGACCAAGCTATTGTAATCCTCAATATCGATAAATAATCATCTCTACCGGATATGGGTGCAACAGACGCATTTATTAATTGCCCACATTGTGGTACCAACGGATCACAATTTGAGTGGAACGTAGCCACTGCAGATGATTTCGGAGTAGATTCCGATACGGTTTTCACACGTATTCAGCAACCTGAATTAGAATCATTTTTCACTTGCGCCTATTGTTACGAAATATCAACCACTGAGGAACTAGGATTACTTTCTAGCAGTCCTTCAGCAGCTTAAAGCAGTTACAATAACGATGGAAGGAGTAAGTTATGACCAAACTAATCATTACAAAAGGTTCCCCACTCACAAACATCCTCATTGAATTAAAAGACGGATCACAGGTAGAGATGGATGTCCTTCAAAATCAATTGCTTAATGCATCAAATAACGACGAAGTACAAACCGTGATTGAGGTCAATCAATAAGAAAATAATACGGAGAGTTTAAAACAATGACAGACCTGAAGCTGCTCAAACAACAAATGCTCGAACATTGTGTACGTCAAGCCAATCGAGGAGGCAATGTATCAACATGGGAATGTCCTTCTTGTAACCGCGACAATAACACCACTCTGCCTACTGAGGATGGTGTAATCTGGAAATCGACTACAACATGCTATGAATGCGGTAAAATTAGCTCTGTTGTTAAGACAATAAACCAGGTTACCTTAAAAAATATTTAACGCAGTTCTATTCAAAAAGATACCTTTAAGGTAAACTAAAATAAAACTCGATTACTGGAGATCTATTACATGGAAAAAGTACAACTTAAAAACCCTTCACCTTTAGCCCAAATACTCGCATGCACAGCCCTAATGCTTCTCATACTGTCCTTAGTTATTGGTACATACGCCTTGAAAATAAACATAGATCAAGCCGGGTTAAAATCCCAACTTGAGAAACAATACAGTGAAGAACGTGGTTCTTGGTCCTGGGGTCAAAACACTGCAGCACAGTAACAAATGTTATCTCAAATTTAATAAAAAAAGACGAACCTATCCTAGGTTCGTCTTTTTTTTTAGTTCGCTAGAAGGTAAATATGTATCCGGCGATACACTAAATGATGCTTCGTCAGTTGTTTACTGTCGTTTCACTCTATTACACTAGTCCAACGAAGAGCATTTGGGATATCATCCTTAATTATCCAGTAAATAAATACTTTTGTATAATATCTGGTATAATAATAAATTAAATTTACCTTTTAGACTTAACATCTTTTTTCATTTCTTTCTTGCGTTTAGCACGTATTTCTCTCAATAATTTACTATATGCTGTACTCGTTTGAAAAGCCATTGCTTCTCTTTCTGGCACTTCATGTTCTTCCCCAGTAGCCGGATTACGTCCAATACGAGATTTCCTTTTGGACAAATAAAACGTTCCTTTTCCGTGGAGCTTAACACTATTACCTAATTCCAATTCATGCTGAATCGCTGCCCAGCATGCATCAAAAGCAGTTTTAACGATTTCTGGATGAATTCCGGTTTCATCCGAGGCAACGTCTATAATATAATTTTGTTTTCTTTCAATTCCAGCATCAAACTTTTTATTATTTCTTCTTCTATTTTGATCTTCATCATCTTCTATTGCATTATTTTCATCATGCTCATTTAGATTTTTCCTTGACATTAAACAAAACCCCTCTCAGTCCAGTGTATTTTCGGTTTTATAAATATAAAATATACATATTTCATTATAATTCTGGCTCTTTAAATTCTAATTCTTCATCATTCGAAGCACGCTGCCACTTTGATTTCTCTAAAATTAGATCTGGAATTTCATGCGAAACAACTTCATAATTTTGTCGAATAATAGGGACAGAAGCTTGAGAAACATGACCCAAATAAGACATTTTTGAACCAACTTCAACTAATAATTTATTTTCATATTCTTGCTGATCTACCATAAAAGGTATTTCTTTTTGATCTCTAACACTTCGCTCATATTCAGCAGCTAGGTCAACTGAATCACCCTGATATTTTGATTCAAACATTTTAAAAGTCACATTATAAAAGTCCTGATGTTCTTTTGTAAAACAATCGAAATCTCGCGTAAACGCTTTAATCTCTAATTCTGTCAGTTGTAATCTGTCCAATACTTTTTTTGATTCTGTGTAGGCTTCTAGCATTACTTCTCGGAGAGTTTCTCGGCTTGGCCGATCCGATAACAATACATCATACATAACAAATGCTTTCTGAATTTGCTCCCGAAGAACTTCATCGGTTTCTGGATCATTTGAGTTCGAACAGTAATACAATGACTCATAGCTGTTTTTGACTCGAATGTCAGACGACATATTCAAAATATCCATACTAAAACACTCTCCTTTCCGTGTCAACTTTTGTCGAATCCTTGTCGAATACTGTCTAAATAATAACATAATTTCACTTAATTTGACGCCTTTTTGTAGTTCTTGATGTTCAATCAAGTATAGCATGAACATTCTGTATCAACATATACCACATTTCCCACCCTTTTTGATAGGGTTTAGGGGGTTAACTCCTCCCTTGATACGTGGTTTTGGTGTTTATGTTTTGATCTTTCTTATGTGAATTTTTCATATAGTGTAGTTATCACAATAACAAAAGGTGAATCCTTGGATCCATAACCTCATTATCAACATCGACGAATCGAATTTTCAATATATATATTCTCGTAGACATTTCTCAATCCTTTAATCATTAACTAGTTTCTTAAAAAAATCACTCACTATCTCCATCTCAATATCCTTGTAAACGATACAACTTACTTACTATATCATGCTAGTTGTATAATAAATACTTTTCATTTTACTTTGAACCTCTAACAGTATACCATAATTAAAATCAATCAAAAACACTGTGTGTTCAACGTTTCTAATACTATTTTACGATTTTATCAAAAGAAATTAGCAAGATGAATAGTCCCATTAACCTGTTTTTTAATACTAAAAGGGTCTAAAGGTTCATATCTTTTTTAATTGCTTTCATTGATGGATCTGAGCAAAAAGCAAACAATATTTAGTAACTATTTACTATAATCCTTACCTAACACATCTCAAAAGACCAACAATAAAACACTGCATATTCAACGTTTTATATTTTCTCAAACAAAAAAACAGGTTGATGAAATTCTTCACCAACCTGTTTAACAATGGATTTTAAATTAGTATTCTCATTTCATTTATTAGATTCCAGAAGTCAGTGTCGAACGAATTGTAGACCTATATATGCCGGCCATCAAACCCGTTAATTCTCCTGGAACGAATTTGCTTCCACTGTCAGAAGAAACAACCTTTACGCGATCCGGAACACTTAGTGTAAAGTCCAGTGGAATCTCTACGTATCCCATGCCTTCAAATGCTTGTGCTCTCGCTAGCAACTCGGGCCCGTTGCCTGTAAAAACATGTTTTCCGACATTAGACAATTCCGCTGCCGGTCCATTTAACGTTTTTGTCTGACCTACGTTTACTGACAGTGAATTCGCTGGGATACTGACAATCAAACTTTGTTTATTTAAACTATTGTCTTGCATCGGATCGGAAACAAAATCTGTGACATCCATACTGTACTGATATCCTTTTCCGTTTCCTCGACTATCTTCAATCAACGCACGAGAGACTGAATTAATCGATTGATACGGATTCGTACTGTCAATAATAATGGTGCTAAGATCTGCTCCCTCAAAACGAGCACTGAGTCCACCGCTGAACACCGTGAAATCAACATCTTGCTGACCTACTGGTACCTCATTACCAGGAGACGGAGTTGGTGTTGTACCACCGTTGCCTGGATTAGGATCCGTTCCTGGCACGACAATTACAAAAGGACCTCCCGAATAATAAACATCCCCTGATGTATTCTCTCTTACTTCAACATCAATACTGTACGTTCCAGGAGGGTAGTTAACCATACCAGTGTACAGAGTCCAATTGTTGTTAACATAATCCTTGTAATAAACATCAAATCCAGGAGTATTTACTCCAAAGTCAATATTTAGATCTCCATTGTTATCTATTGTTAACTTCGGATCTACTTTAGTTGTTACAAACGTAACAATTTCACTCACTGAGCCGTTCACACCTTCTACTTTGGCTTGAATGGTATGAACATCATTAGATAGACTAAATTGACCAACAACTGAATAATCCCACACTGTATTCCACGGACCACCGTCTACAGAAAATAACCCTTCACCTTCGGATTTATCGTAGGTGATGTCTACATCAATCCCATGTCGATTATTAAGTCCTTTTTGGACGATTACCGGTTTAGAGATAGCGACTGGCGCAGGAGTATCCGCAATAACATTAAAAGATTTGTTGATCAGTTCTTGATCTCTTTCATTGAGAAGTCTTACTTCTACCGTGTGCTCCCCAGGCGTGAGAAGTAAATTATTCGCAACATTAAAGTCCTGCCAAGCCCCGCCGTCTACCTTAACCTGAACCTTAATGACGCCGGTTGCATCTGCGGAAATTTTAAATTCATCTCTTGACACTTTATCCAGTAAAGGTTGACCTGCAGTAATGACGATTGGGTTACTTGTAAGAGTCAGCTCCGCAACTTCACTAATATTCCCCTTACTATCTGCAGATCGCGCTTGTACCGTTACATTGCCAGTTTGGGTGATCAAGATATCACCGGTATAATCCTGCCATCCCCCAGCGTTCACTTGATATTGTTTGGTAGCGATATCACCTGTGCTACCATAATTGATTGTAACTACAGACTGATTAAATTTATCTTGCTCTTTGATTGATAAGATTGGTTTATCAGGTGATGTTACAGGAGCAACATAATCAGTAGGTACCAGCGCCGGCAAAACACCTTTTCCTAATTGATAGTACTCATAACTGCTAAATTGATAAAAGTTCATATCTTCACCAATACCATACACTATAGCCTTAGACTCAAAATCCCTCTTGACCTCAAATAAAGATAAAAACTTGAGATTAAGTGTTCTAAAATCCTTATCATTTGACCAATATACAAGAGACCCATCGTCTTTCAAAGCGTAAGCACCAAAAGTGCCAACCGCAAGCTGTTTTACATTTTTAACTTCGTTTTGAGTACCAGTTATCCTCACCGGTGTTTCTTGAACTCCTCCAAGAACTCCTAATCGTCCACCATTATTGTTACCAAAAGCATAAACATTATTATTTCTCAAGTAAAAGAAATTACCGCCGCTAGCAGTAGAAACGCTTTTCACTCCGGTTGCCATAACTTTTGGAGTTTCTTCGAACCCAGGACTAAATGATCCAAAGTTGGCAAAAGGAGTTCCCCAGTAACTAAGTTCTCCTCCATCCAATCTTACAAGTCCAGTACTTATTGTTCTTGTATCCCCGAAACTGTTGCTGGAGGTTTTGTAAGAATTCACTCTTTTTATCTCGGACACGCTGACTCCATCAGGCATAGGAATTAAAGTCGTCTTTAACAGATCCGCAGAAGGAGCATTATTCGCAGGCTGATCCTCAGCTTTGTAAAGATCATTCAAAACATACTCTTTCCCATTAATTACAAAGACTCGTCGTTCTGTCGCACCAGTTTGATTTGTATTATAATTTTTTTCGACCAACGTTATAGCCATAGGAATATTTTCCAAGTACTTCATATCAAAATCCGCGTTTGTGAAGGCCGGAAAAATGTCTAGCTTTACAGGCTTCCCATTTGTAAAGGAATTCTGGGCAAAGGCTTTACCTATTAAATATACCTCTGTGTCCGTCACCAGCAAAATACCTTTGCCCCCTGTGTGGTCACGTCCCAATTGAACTATTTTACGAACACCCTCAATAGGATCTCCGGTGACAGGATCCACTACTTCTGTAGGAACAGTTTTATCTTGTTTATATCCTATCCCCAACTCGCCACTAACACCTCTTCCCCAGGCTTGAACAGTACCATCATTTAGCAAAGCATAAAAGCTTCCGTAAGCCATATTACTCTCATTAGGGAAAATTTCGAAATCCTTAACATCAGTAATAACTTTTGTCTCCACACCTTCTTTTGTGGTTACGTATAATTCCCCAGAATTAGTCAATCGCACGGAGTATGCTGTGGCAAACTCGCTAGTGCCTATACGTCTGAACTTTTTATCTCCTTGAAGAGTAACCTGATTATAAATATTCTGTGGTAGATTGAACTGACTTCCATCATCCAGCCTCGCCACAGCCTGAATGCCACCCGAAGATCCGGAGGATACGCCAAAATCGTAGAACTCGATTCCTGTAATTTTTTTATACTCAGCCGCCTGAGCGTTTGAACCAAGATCAGCGAAAGAATAAGTACCTACTAGTAAGGCTACAACTAGAGTTACAATTAAAATTTGGATGAAAGACTTCCTTTTGCCACTTTTCGTCTTTTTCATGATTCCACCCCTCTAAATTCCTGACGTCGCAGTAGTTGTAACAGTAGATCTGTAGGTTCCTGCTACTACACCGATCTCTTTCCCATCAGTCGCTTTTATTACTTGAGGTAACGATAGAGTATACTGCAGCTCAAAATCATACGCCCCTTGTCCTGAAGTAACATCTGCTGAAAAAATAGGTGTGGACTGATGTGACAGCACTTGATTACTAGCTAAGTGTCCACTATGAGTAAAATCTATTGGTAATCCTGAAATTGTACTTTTTAATGTGGCCGTTACTTTAACGGCATCAATGGGGATATAAAATTCTTTCCCATCAAGTGTAGTCACGAAATCCGTTCCGGATTGACTTACTGTCCAACCGCTGCCATTTCCACGATCATCAACCACTCTCGATGTAACTACAGCCTGAGAAGTTTGTTGCTGACGAACAGCAAGTGTGATATCTGAGAAGTTAATTTTGGATTGCGTAACCATCAAACTACCACCAGTAACTTGTACTTCTTTTTCCATCTCTTCAGCCGAAGCTATAGTCGGTAAAGCCAAAGGAAGTAATAACACTGCAGAGAATAATAAATTTTTGAGTTTCACGCATTCACAGCCCCTTATCATTTTTAGGAATTTCAAAAATCAATTCACTGTTAGATTAAATACCAGACGTCAGTGTGGATCGAATGGTAGATCTATAAATCCCAGCCATCAAACCCGTTAATTCGCCTGGCACAAATTTACTTCCACTGTCAGAAGAAACAACCTTTACGCGATCCGGAACACTTAGTGTAAAGTCCAGCGGGATCTCTACGTATCCCATCCCTTCAAACGCTTGTGCTCTCGCTAGCAATTCAGGGCCGTTTCCTGTAAACACATGTTTTCCGACATTCGCTAATTCCGCTGCCGGTCCATTTAACGTTTTTGTATGACCTACGTTTACTGACAGTGAATTCGCTGGGATACTGACAATCAAACTTTGTTTATTTAAACTATTGTCTTGCATCGGATCGGAAACAAAGTCTGTGACATCCATACTGTACTGATATCCTTTTCCGTTTCCTCGACTATCTTCAATCAACGCACGAGAAACTGAATTGATCGATTGATATGGATTCGTACTGTCGATAATAATGGTGCTCAGATCAGCTCCCTCAAAGCGAGCACTTAATCCACCACTAAGTACCGTAAAATCAACATCTTCTTTGCCTACCGGTACCTCATTCCCAGGAGACGGAGTTGGGGTATTTCCTCCCCCATTACCTGCATTCGGATCAGCGATTGTTATCGAGTATGGCCCACCATGCCATGATGCACCATACCCTGCCATATCTCTAATTTCCACTTCGATGTCATGAGTACCAGGCTGTGCAGTGAAAGGAGCGAAATATTGTAACCATTCGTTGTTGTTTGGATCTTTATAGAATAGTGTTACATTTCTTAACTGTACCCCTGGGTCGATTGTCACTTCATTATTGGCTACATTAATTAATGGCTGTATTTGGGTCGTTACAAATTCAGTTGTTTCACTTTCTGTGCCATCGCTTGATACAATCTTGGCGCGAATTGTATGCGCATGGTTACTTACAATCAATGAAGACCTATTTTTGTGCCATACATCTCCGTCGATTGAAGTCATAATTTCACCTTCTGATTCATTGTAAACAACCTGAAGATTTAATTCGAACTGTTCACTCAAATATTGATTAATTTGAGGTTTTGTAATAGTACCTGGTGCAGAACTATCTGCAGTAACATTAAAGCTTTTATTGATCAGTTCTTGATCTCTTTCATTGAGTAGTCTTACTTCTACCGTGTGAGCCCCAGGCGTAAGCAATAGATTATTCGCCACATTGAAGTCCTGCCAAGCCCCACCGTCTACCTTGACCTGAACCTTAATGACGCCGGTTGCATCTGCGGAAACTTTAAATTCATCTCCTGACACTTTATTTAGTAAAGGTTGACCTGCAGTAATGACGATCGGATTACTTGTAAGAGTCAGCTCCCCAACTTCACTAATATTCCCCTTACTATCTGCAGATCGGGCTTGAACCGTTACACTTCCAGTTTGCGTGATCAGGATATCACCGGTATAGTCTTTCCATCCTCCAGAGTTCACTTGATATTGTTTAGTAGCAATATCAGCAAAGCTACCAAAATCGACATTTACTAGAGGTTGATTAAACTTATCAAGTGCTACAATGGACAACTGCGGAATCCCAGGTGCAACGATTGGCTCTACGTAATCTTGTGCGACTAAAGAAGGTAAAATTCCTGCTCCTATTTCATAAGGAGCATTGCTACCTCTTAAAAGGTATAATTTATTGTCTTCGCCTATACCGTAGGCACTACTTAAATGTGTGAAATTTCTCTTGATTGTAAATATAGTTTGAAATTTCCTATCACTTGTATTGAAATTTTTATCATTTGACCAGCTTATAAGATTCATATCATGGGTTAGAGCGTATTTGGTTCCACCAGCAGCAACCAACTCTTTTATATTTTTAACCTCATTATTGGATCCTGTAATTCGTATTGGGTCTGTTTGCACCCCGCCTCCAACACCTAAAGAATTTGATATATTTGGGCCAAATGCAAACACATTATTATTTCTTAAATAAAAGAAATCCCCTGCAGCTTGTACAACAGATTTAACACCGGTAGCAATCGTTTTTATTTGTGGATCAAATACAGTATCAATTGACCCCCAAGTGGAAGGTGTTGTACCCCAATAACTAAATTCGCCATTAGAGAGTTTCCCATATCCTGTACTAGCAACGTTCTGTGATTCAGAAAGGCTTCTTTGACTGTAGTTATAGAATGAGGACTTTACAAGTTCTGAAGTTTTGATTCCATCCGGAACTGGAATCAATGTTGTTTTTGTTAACTCAGAATATGGAGTTCTATAAGAAAAATTCTTGTCAGCTTCCATTAAGCTAGTTAGAGTATACTCGTTTCCCGAAATTGTAAATATTAAACGTTCAGTTGAACTATACTTTACTGCGGTACCATAAAGTTCGACAGCTTGTACGTTACCAACAACATTATCCATAAACTTGAGATCAAAATTTGCATCCGTAAATGAAGGAAACATATCAAGTTTAACTGGCTTATTTACGAGAAATGAGTTTTGACCAAACGCTTTTCCAATCAGATAAACATCTGTATCCGTAACTAGTAACACACCTTTATTAGCATGCTGATCAGTACCCAATTGGAACAATTTACGTACATTGGTTATAGGGTCACCTGTAGCTGGATCTACTACCTCAGTTGGTACGTTCTTATCTTGTCTGTACCCGATTCCTAATTCTCCTCCTGATCCTTTTCCAAAGGCCATAACAGAGTTATCTCTCATCAAAACATAGAAACTGACGTCTGACAATCGATATTGACTGGCCAACATCTCAAAATCAACTACATCATCTAATACCTTTTTAGGAGCACCTGAAGACCCCTCTTTAATGTATAATTCCCCATTGTTTTTTAGTTCTACTGAGTAGAGATCATCTTTGCTTGATTCTTTAGAACTAGACCGTCTTTGCTTTATCACGCTACTGTCAAAAAAATTAAGCGGAATAGCCTCATATCTAGGCAAACTAAATCTACTTCCATTATCTAAAATGGCTATATGTTCTCCAGAGTTTCCTCCACTTGTATCCAGACCATTCCTGTAGTCATAGGATTCAAATCCTACAATTTTTGCATGTTCAGCAGCATTAACTTTAGAGCTTAATTCAGAGAAAGATATACTGCCAAATATAAGAGCTAATACTAAGGTGCCGATTAACCCTTTTTTCCATTGCAAACTACTCTTACGTTTCTTTTTGTGTTTATTTTTCAATATTTTCAGCCCTCCTATATACCTGATGTTACAGTTGTCGTAAATTTGGATTTGTACCTACCATCAACAACACCGATCTCTTTTCCTTCAACTGTTTTAATGATCTTAGGGAGTGATAGTGTCAGTGACTTGAATCTCTTTTTCATTACTCGGCCGAATTTCTAATAACAATTTAGTATCTAATTAAAAATCACATCGAAATCACATCCTCTCATGTAGTAATCGTTAATTTTGAGAAGGGCGAGTGGTTCGACGAGCAGCCGTCCGCTGACGAAGCTTTCTTGCTTCTTCTTCTTTCTTCTTTCGTTTCAAGAGTATAAACAATATAAAGATGAAGGCTCCTAAAATTAAAAGTACGAGTGCTAGAGCTGCAATCCAGACCCATGGATGATTTTTCAACCAATCCATAATTCCTCGTCCTTGCAACAAGCCAGCATTACTCAAGCTTTCTTGAGCCTTCTGTGCGTCTGCTTCCGTAATCGTAAAATCAAAGGTTCGAGATTCTTTTCTACCGTTAAAATTGGCTTCAAAGTATGCAGTGTATTGCCCTGGCCACAAAATTTGATCCTCAATGTGATAGACCATATCCACCGTTTTTCCCGCATACATCGATTTTTCATTAGGTGCTGCATCGTATGCCTGGCTGTAAATGCCTTTACCTTGAGCATCACGAATGATAATGACGCCATTTGGACGTTGTAAGATTGTACCTGTGTTTGTCAGCTTCACGGTCAACTGAGAATAACCATTGCTTATGTAACTATGTTTGAAATCATCGATGCTCATACTGTGCGTAGCCAACTCTTTCTGCTTTTCAATCACAATCTGCACACCATTACGTGGAATTTCATCGATTACCAATACTGCTCGATTCTTACTTGCTTCAAGAGCCTCCTTATTTTCTTTAGGGATTTGCTCTGCCACGATACCTCCTACATACTCACCAGGCTTCAGATCCTTCGGTACATTTACCGTAAATTCGAATTTTTTCTTTTCAAGTGGTTTCAACTTCACAACTTGATCTTTAGATGGAGAGATCCAAGCGCCTACGGATGTATTCTTCTCTCCTTTGATCGTGTAATTTTTCCCTCCGTTAACCATTGGCGCTGCGTCTGCAGGATAGACTGACAGTTCCAGAGGCTCCTTGATCAGGTTCTCAAGATAGAAGGTATACTTTTTAGTCTCCCCTCCGTTGACCACTTCTCGGTAATAACCGCTGGATTGTTCAACTTCCTTCACCGGGGAAAGGACGAAGTCAAACTCAGAATATGCATGCGTAACCTTCGGTTGTATAAGGAAAATAGGAAAAAAAGCGAAAAAAAATAAAAGTGGTCTGTATTTTTTTGGTAATTTCATTGCAGTCACCTTTCTTGTGAGTGTAGATGCCCTACCTCAAATAAATAGATTTTCTAAATTTTTGGATCATGATTTAACTCTACCTATCACTCCATGTCCCCCTTATTCAACATTGCATGATCCATAACATTTGGTAAGTTGCTATATCCGAGTATATCACAAACAAGTTATTTGAAAAACACTATACTATCAGTGTTTTTAATATATTTTCTAAAACATATTTACATGAAAAAAAGCGAGCGGATGGAGGTTTTCACCAGCTCGCTTTTTTTTGAATCTTACAAACTCATTCCCATTTCTTCTACATCTTCATGATGTGTCTCCAACTGGTTAACAGGTGTGTTCATTGCCGGTTTAACCATACGTTGAGTATCCTTTTTCGCAAGCTTTGTTTGTTCATCTGCATTACGCATGGAGAAAGGAGCAAACAGCTTATTTTGTTCACCTTCCAAAAGCGATTCTTCTTTCATGGCGAGACGTCTTAGTTCGTCATAACCACCGCCATATGCGACCCGATCCATCGGGGAACCTTTGATTGCCATCGCTTCCTTCAGAGGGATAATCTGACCTTGATAAGTCAACGTATCTGTTACAGCTTGAATGTACTCTTCGTTCACATCTACTTTCATCTTGTTTTCCATGATGTTCGTGAGCTGCGCTTTAAACGTACTCGGTGTAAGAGAACGCTTCGGATTATCTACATCCTTACCACGAAACGTTTTATTCATGTCATCCGTAAGGATTTCATTTACTGTACGTGCATGCTCAGCATCATGCTTGATTTGCAGAGTGCCTTGCGTTAATGGGTACATGGATTCAAGCGCAGCCGTGATGTTTTCATTACGCATAATGGCAACAAGCTTTTGGCTAAACGCACCGGCTAGACCCGTATCATCCGATTTGACTCCCGTAGCGTACTGAATCTCCCGAGCATCATGATCGGTTTTTACACCCATGTGGTAATCCATATAATCTTCAAGCTTTTTCGCGTTACCTTTCGCACCGTTATTTACCATTTGCTCAAAGGAACGATGAACTGATTCATCATCCGTCAACGATACATAATCACCACCAAACCCATGTTCACGGAAGCATTTGTGGCTATATGCCGATAGATCCCGAAGCGATTGTTGTAACACTTTGGAATGACTCGATTTCGCATTTTTTTCCGCACGTTCATAAAGTTCTATCACTGAAGTATCTCCTAGTTTAAAGGCTCTAGCTTCAGCAGAAGCCAGATCCATACCCGTTTGGAAATACAATTGATTTTTGCCGTTTCCTTTGTCTATCATATTTGACCAATGGGAGAACTTCTCCACAAGATCACGATTCGCAGCAGCCGTTTCAAACTTCACTAGACCCATCGTGTCTCCATCATGGTCCATATCATGCGATTTATCCGCAACTGGGTTTATCGCAATCCCATGAACCGAATCATCTTTAACAACTTTGTAAGTTCTAATTGCTCCGTCACGCCAGACTGGATCACGCCATCCCATGACCATCTCGCCTTCTTTGACATTTAGCGAGTCCATCATTTTCTGATTCATGGCACCTTCGCCAATTTTAAGTCGAGGATCGACGATAGCAACAGCCGTTGCGGAATTACTTTGTTTTTTCCCCATTATCTTGTCACGGATGAAGCTATGTTTACCGTTATGGCCACCGTTGAACTGACGATCGATGATCGTAGTTTGAATCTTGTCAAACTGCTCCTGAGCTTTACTCTGTGCTTTTCGGCGACCTTCATCATCTACTGATTGCTCATACTCTCCTACAGCTTCATAGATGTTCGCGTAATAATTTGTAAAATCAGAGCGTCGCATCGAACCGTCAATTAATTCCACGTTTTGTCGTAAGCTCGCTGACAACACAGGGATCTCTGATGAAGATTGACCGGTTTGGAAGTGAACCTCAAAGGGAACATCCAGGAAGCCTCCCTGGGACTTAATCTGATCTAAGAAATTAGATGCATCCATGGTCGAATCAAATTTAAAATGATTTCTCTCTTCAGCAGCATGCGGCTGATAGCCATTTAAAATGGTTCCGTCTGCTTTCATATCTAAGCCAGTCGCAATTAAGTACTCTCGGTATGTGCTCCAAGCCGCGTCATTACGACCATAAATTTCATTCAGAATACCGGTAGCATTTTTAGATTCAAGTGCCCAAGCAAGTTGTCCACTTGCTTTACGGCCTTTTCCGCTTAGTACATCCTCACGGGTGTATGCATGCGTTTTATCATCGACCTTCATATCCGTTACGATGATATTGAGTCTACCCATCGCGCCTTTGAAAACTTCACCTGTATCTGGGTCTACGAGGTCTTTCACTTCTCCGCTCATGAGTTCCTTTACGACTCCTGCATTATGACGCGAAAGCATGGAATAAGGTGCACTTACTACGTCCAGATCAGGATTAGCACGTAGAAAACGGACTTCCTTATCGAGTTTCTGTGCTTTGGCTTCTTCATCTGACATATGTCGGTCAATGATAATACCAATCGTACCTTTATTTCCTCCAAAGTCAGACAGCTTATCTCCTCGTTGCAATGGACGGAATCGACCGTGTTGCTCTAAGAAAAAATCAAGCGAAACATCTTCATCGAGTCCCGCACGCCATGCTCGTACTCCTTCAGCAAGTACTTCATCTGACCACATCATTCCTGTACCATTCAAAACTTCAAACTTGTCGCCCCCGTCTGCTACGTGAGCGATCGTTTCTTTCAGAACATCCATACTTACATCATTCGAATCATTACCAAAAATCTTATTACGTACAGCAAATTCTTTAGATACGGCATAGCTGTCGTTAAACGTCCAGCCTCCAAAGCTCATTAGAGCTGTACCGACTCCTTCATCAACCTTCAATGCAGTCATAAGCTGATTCGAAGACATTTGATTTCGATCCCAAGCGTTGTGTGCTTTATTATCAAAATACGAGAGTTTCTGTAGTGCTGTCTTATCCGGAATCACTTGACCATCTTCCAGCTCAATGCCTTGAGAAGGGATCACGCTGCCATCCGATTTCACTTCTGCTCCGTCCACCAAGTACCAAATCAAGCCTTGCGTTTTTCCGGTACCTGTCATCGTTGTATCTGCATAATTGTCAAGATCCTGACTCAACACTCGCATGTTGGTCTCTCCAGCTACTTTCCAATAACTAAATGCAGCACTATCATCGCCTGCGCCTAGATCACGGTTTGCTTGAGTCTCTGCACTTGTGGTTGCAAAATCCGAGAACTGGTTATCGAATCGCACTCGATTTGAAAGTGTTTTAAGAATCGCTTCCTTGGTTTCCATATTGAGCTGGTTTACTTCAATGAAATCAAGCTCCACCCGTTTTCCATAGACATCACCGTGATACAATCCATTGATGCTGCTGGCATCGAGGGTTGTTGGAATATTGCTGATCGTTCGATCAAAGGGACGTGTGAGTTGATGCGTCACCTGTGCTCGAAGCTGCTCCGTTAAGTGCCGTTCAAACCCTTTCACTCGGAAACGGCTCATCCGATCATCGTAATCACCTTCAAAGGAGAAATAACCGGTGTAGCCTGGCACAATACCATAGTTATTACCGCCTTGAAATTTCGTTTCGATAATCCCATGCTCGTTTGGAACAAACACCTGCCCAATATCTCCACTAATGTTTTGCCATCTTTGCGCTTCTTTAGCTGAGCCGGTACGACGAATCCCCTCCCAGTGTATGATCCCGTTTTCGTCAATTTTTACAACAGGATCGAAACCAAAACCTCGATCCCCGTATACACCACCATCATTCAACGTGTCATGTACGGTTTGAAGGGCCTGCTTCAACATTGGATCTTCGATCTCATGAATCGTTTTAGCTGTTTCAGCATTAAATTCAATCAATCGGTCACGCGTCGCACCGACAGCAAAGTCATTACCCTTGATTTTGGTGATATCATACTTCACTGTCTTCAATGCAGACATCATGGCATCTCGTTCATTTCCACGACCTGTTTGCATCATATGATTCATGACTACTTCAGGGTTAAAGCCGTCTTCGTAATTACCTACTAGCTCATTCTGAACACGATCTAAATACTCACGACCACCATCTTGTGAATGATAAGCAAGCATTGCAGCGCGTTCCTGTGCTTCCCGGATCATATCGTCAGCCGAGTATATGGTCTCCAGTTCACCTTGAAACTCAGGCCCCGTAATGAGTAGTTCATCATTATCCAAACTCTTATCAATTAAACCTTGAATTTCATCCGCTTTAAATTGATTATTAATCGAACGTTGAGCATCATTGATCGCCGTTTCAATATACTCTTTAGCTTCAACCTCACTACCGAACACAAGTGAACGGTACCTTCCAGGGATTGGTTTTACTTGCAGCGATTTTTTTGAATCAATTCCCTTAATCTGGACGCTGCTTGAATCCGTACTCACCGATTTCGTTACACGTCCAGTCTTGTTTCCTGTCACGTAATCAAGTAACGCAATTGAATCCTCAGCCGTGAACTTCGTAGCCGATTTAACATCTCTTGAACCTTTTACATTGAAATAATAGGCGTTCGATGCATCGTAGATCCGGCCGATATAGTTCCCGTTGGCTTCTTCATCAAATACGCGAACAGTGATCCGGTCACCAACCGTCATCCGTACTTCGATCTGATTTCGATTGCCATTATCCCGAACACTAAAATCATAGCCACTGGATCGCATATGCTTCAGTAACTCAGCTCCGTTGTGTGCAAATTCAGCATCAAACAGTTTTCCGCTATCAAAATTTTTAGCAACACTCTCTGCATCTACTTTCGAGAGATAAGCCCCCATCACATGACGTAGACCTCGATACTCACGATTTTCGATAACACCGCCGTTCCATCCAAGCAGATTCTCATCACTCAATACTTGGCCATTCTCATTACGATCCTCTGGGTAGGCCACATTTGTAGATTCGGACGGTTGTCTCCGATTGGATTGTTGACCCGGCTGTACAATCGCTGCTTGATTAGAACCGGCACGCTCCGGTGCCACTCCAATCGTAATGCGGCTTGTATACCGATATGTAACGTCAATACGATCGTATAATGTAACCGCATCTCCCGAATTCATTTCTCGAAGGGATTTTCCTTTTGAAACGAAAAATGCTTTGCTCATTGGAGAATCACCATTTTGGAGTACATACTGCCGTATTTCCGGATCAGTGATTACGTGCAGGTAATTCCCTTGAGCAGCAGCCTGATCATATTCAACCACGCACTTTTTCCAAAATTCAGTAATGCCAACTTCTAACTTATCGTTATCATCAATTTCCCCAAATGAAGAAGCTCCTGTACTCCGTAATAACCGGGCGACATCGCTTGGTTTAACCTTCATTGTCGTGAAATTGATAGGTGTTCCATTCTGTTCCCAACGATCGCGGAAACGCTGCATAATCGATGCTGTAACGGTGATACCCTGCTTCTTTAAATCTGGCATGACCTGAGTAAGCATACGCATAGTTATGTATTCCGCTAGATCGCGGTATCGTCTATCATTTGTATTATTTCCATACTGTCCAATCATCTAACTGAGACCCCTTTCAACTCTGAAATATCGACCGTATCACTCTACGCTCAGCGTTTTATATACGCACTTATGGGTCAATTATACCATAGAAAAAAGGAGCTTTCGCTCCTTTAGGGCTTGCATTTGTTAAACAATCAGCAGTCTGATGGAACAAAAAAGCATCTTCCGTTTGTTTGTTCATTTACCTTATTGCATACGCCGTTGATATGCTCGATTCGCTTCTTGATCGAAGCGTCCTTGTGCAAGATCTCTCCAGGAATCAAGACTAGATAGATACTTAATGAATGCATCTGTCACCTCATAGAAGGTCTCATTTCCAGTATTCTCATCACCGAATACACGAGACTCCTCATTGCGCTCTGCATCATTTAATGCATCAATATCCGCTTTATCCGCTCCATTAGAGCTGCGTACATATAAAATGCCATCGTCGCTCTCTAAGTCTCCATTATCGGTTGTACGGAAACCCCAGGCATCTTCGAAATACACTTTCGACTCCGCATAGGCTATAGCGAGTACCTTATCGAGCTGTCGATTTACTTGGCCACCGATCGAAATTAAATCCTCACGGCTGATTTGCCCACCCGCATACCGCTTATGTTGATGATCACTTTGCACGTTCTGCGCTTTTGCAGCTTCCTCCATGATCTCCGTGTTATCGATGACCATATCTAATATCGTACCGAACTCGTCCATTTCAGGTATCTGATCCCTATCCGCGCTGGAAGCGTCACTGGCTGCAGGTCGATGTGAAATGTTATAAAGTCTACTGTTAATAGCATGCATGATATCGTCAGCTACAACGTTCTGGTCTAGACGGATTAGATCTGTTTCACTAAGGTCATATGCATCCAAATATGCTTGCTTCATCCTGTCAGCCATTTTCGCCTGTCTTAAACGTTGTTCTAACATATCGAAAAAGTCTGGTTGATTCTTTCGAACATCAAAATCTTTCGCCGATGAATTCGTCGGTATCGTCTGCAGGCTGAACTTCTTACCAGGGAGACTAATCTGATTTTGGAACAATCGGAACGACATCGGATAAGCCGATTCATTACGGTTCCATATTGGGCTCGTTCCAGCTTTGATGATGATGGAATTACGTGCCTCAATAAACATAAAATCGTTAAATTGTAGTACAGGTCTTTCTTTCGTCTGCATCGTGAAGCTAATCTTACCCTCATTTTGATACAAAATACGATCGTTATCCCGCGTAATCGTTTTTTGATCAACTCGGGATTCATGCGTCGTACCACTCATTTTCACAAGGGTATCAATCATGGAATCGTCCGTAGATTTTAGGAAAACGATGTTTTCTGTATTACCTTGAATGATTTTATCTACCGATTCGCCGTACACATCTCGTAGCTGCTGTAA
Source organism: Paenibacillus sp. Root52 (assembly GCF_001426865.1). Taxonomy (GTDB): domain Bacteria; phylum Bacillota; class Bacilli; order Paenibacillales; family Paenibacillaceae; genus Paenibacillus. Next base: position 77,238 of record NZ_LMFO01000007.1, read on the forward strand.
CGTCTGCAGAATCAATGTGAACTGCTGATCCTGACCCAGACCGATGGAGAGCATCGTTTGCAAAGCAGGGATACCATTCCCCTCCGATTGTAAGTTACCGACCTCATCGAGCATATAGCGTGTCTTATACAGCGGCTTTTGATTATCTTTCGTCATATATGAACCTTCGAAATTCACATCCACCATCTGTTTGATCAAAATGAGTATCAATTTAGCATAGCTCATCAAGTGAGGCGGCGTGATAAAGAATATAGCTTTTGGGCGCTCCGAATACTTAACGGTCTTCTGGCTAAACGCTTGGATCTCAACGAGTTGCTCTCCTAACTCTGGATTTAATAAATCATGATAACGACGCTTAACCAACGTATCTTTGTATTCATACTTCTCTAGCTTCCGATTGAATCGCATTTCACGAAGTGCGCCATCTTTAATAATTTTCGTATTCAGCACCGGGTCTTTAACATACCGACGACCAGATAGATCCGTTTTGTACGTAAGCTCAACCTCAAAATAGAACGTACGGACAAGTAGCTGTGTAGCTGGATTCCGGATTTCAAGTTTCACATAACTTTTCCGATTCGGAAATTTACCATCAAAGAAATAACGAGCCCAACCCTGACGATCTATAATTTGCGTGTGACCAAACAGCTTTTGATCTAACTGCTTTTCGAAATTAGGATCTTCATAAGCTGACCACACAGACTGCAAACCAATTAAACGATATTTCTCCAAATACTCTGAAGCAAACCTTACGCCTATACGCCGCGGGAAAGACAAACCCTTTGCATCAAAGTTCTGAGAGGGTTTTCCACTCGTCAACGTTGAAATCGTAGGATCTGTGAAAAATGACATCGCTGTAAGTGCAATTCCGTAAACAGATGCGATCGTTTTATCAGATCCAGCCATCGCACGTAGTGCATTATCCGCGTTCTGAACCAGTTTTCTCATCTCATTTGTTGGGAGCTTGGCAGTAGCATCAAAGAAGAGCGTTAACAGATCCTTTTCCTTTGCTCCATCGTCTTCATCAATACGAATCATCTCTAGATTCGTTGATTTTTTCGCAGAGAGATTGACAAAGAGTTGATATGAATTATAGAGAGAAACAGCACCCCACAAGTCGTCTAATGTTTGCATCAGTTTCTTTTCAAGCCATCCCTCTACCTCAGCCTGCTTACGTATCCTCTGTTCTTCTTCTAGGTAGAAATCAATTAAACCAAATGATGAACGCTTAAATGCATTGTTTGCCGCGTTTGGCCACATCGGATCATCCGCGCCTTCCTTAGGAAAGAAGATATCACCAATATTCTCAATGTAGGATGCCGCTTTTGTAAAATCACCTTCACGAGCACTTTCAGCCGCAAAACCCAAAGGATTATATATATCTGTGTTTAGTGGATTAATCAAATTGAACTGAGTAATTTCATAGCCACGTATCGTAGCAGGCACATAAAATTTAACAAGCAGTTCACCTTTGGGATCATTAACAACAATATTATTCTTTCGTTTTTCCCTGGTCCACATATCGATAGTCGGTTCGATTACCGTCTGACCTTTACCCGCTCTCGTTATCGCCAGGACCATGGTGTTCACCGGTGCCGTGTCTACGAGATAGGCTCCTGCAGGTCGCTGTACTTCATGCTCCAAAAACGTCCAGTCATTATTAATCAGTTCCGAGACGGTATCATATGGCAGCTTATCTCTATCCCTACGTTGTCCGGATTCGTCGAATTCATTGTATTCAATCTTCCGCACATCTACCGGCGTTCGAATCTCCTTTTCCGATACAGGTATCCCGCTTGCAGTAAAGAGATCGCCCCCAAATTCCTCATCAACAATAGGCACTTTTTTAATTACCGGCTGACCATTCGCGTCGTATATGATCTCACCTTTGAGTGCAACAATTACCCCATTTTCCTTTATATCTTCCTTATACCGCTGAACCATATCAATGCTCTTTAAGCCTTTATTGCTTAACATCACATGGCTTAACATGCTGGATACTTGGACACTAGACTCCGCTCCGACATCCGGAAACCAGTCATACAATCTTCTCATTTCTTCCGGAAGCGCAATGTGTTGATCATTTTCATACGTATTGATATCTGTAGCATCATTCATACTATTTTTAGAGCGCCACAACGCCATCATACGGTCGTTTATAATCAACCAGGACATTAGAAATATCACGCCTGTCCAAGCTAGCAACTTCCAATTCGTAAATATCTCTTCTTGAATTTGATAATCTAAAAACGAAGTCCCTCCCGAGTCGCCAATAAAGCGATAGAACTGCCATCCTACAGCGACACATGCCCCCACAATATATCCTAGACCCGCAAAGAAAGAAGCGAATATGATGGCAAGGATACGTTCCTTAATAGGCTTATCGACCTCGCCACGCTTACCACGTATCATATTCTGCGTTTCATGGACTTCACGGTTTTTTACTCGGTCTGTATACTTTTGATTCTTAATCTGATTCCAATTCTTTGATCCATTCTTCTTCGCCACTGAACCACCCCTAATTCTTTAAAACAACCACTTCTCACGATTCAGAACCACACAAAGATCACTACGTAACCCACAATGATGCTGTAAACTGATCCTCCTTGGTTAGATGAGTGTTTAAATCATTAGTCTGTGAGGATCATCAGACCATATATAGGTTCTGGCTCGTTATTGTTTGGGATCTCAACTGGTTCTAAAAATGCAACACCCACACAATTTTGCATTTCACCGCCCACTGTTATGGCCGAAATACCATTAAACACAAATTTATTTGTTTGTAGTAGTGAGAACAATTTCTCTGTACTGTATTCAATCGTATCGATTTCTGCAGGAGCGTCACCAAAAGAACTGAGAAATAGCTTCACTTGTTGAATACCACGCAATCGTTCTTTAATATCAGCAATATCCTGCTCACTTCTATCTTCTCTTTTAGTTAACACACCAGAAGGTTCATCACATACATAGCAGTCTTCAGTATCGCAGTATTCACTACAGATTTTACAGATATATAATTCGATATATTTAGTCATTGAATGAACTCACTTTCTATACAAAATTTAATTTTCACCGCATACAGAAACGTTCCCCATACCGGTTCCGGACGGATCGGTATGGGGAACGGTGTATTGGCTGTCATTTCTATAGACTCGCCAGTATGATGAGATGAATTGTTGTTAATCTAAGCCGTTCCTTCGTTCAGATGCTCTATACCAAACGAGGGAACAGCAGCTCCATGACTCATACTCACTGGTTGCATTTGAGCTGCTGGAGCGCCAGGGGCTTGCTGATGTGCTGAATTTGCTCCAAACACGAATCCAAACAGAATCCCGATCGCAAGTGCAGCAGCACCAATAGCAACACACACCAGCGAAAATTGTTTGAATCCTTTTCCTGCTCTCTCATTTGCATATGACAGTTCTTGTCTTTGAGCTTCGATCTGGTCTTCATACATCTTCAACCGGTGCTTAACCTCTTTATCCTTCGTTTCTCCGATTTTCGTACTGCTCTCCGTTACGCTTTGGAGGCTGTTACGCAAGTTCTCAATCTCACTTTTTTCGCGTTGCATGTTCCGTTCATAATCAGATTTCAGTTCACGAAGCTGCTCTTGATGTTTGTCTTCAAGCTGCTCAATTGCAAAACGCGCTTGACTATCCGCTTCAAGAAGCAACAAATTTTTTGCTTCTAAAACTTTTTCAAATTCGCTACGGATCAGAGCCGCTTCATCATTTTGCTTCAGTCTCTCTGCCTCCGCTTTAGCCCGTAGCACTTCATCAGAGAAATGTTCTCGATAATACAACTCGATCTTTTGGCGGAACGTATCAAACATCTGCAATTCTTTTTCCATAATCGTTTGATACTCATCTTGCAGTTTTTGCATCAGTTCGGTTAATGCCTTATCGTACAGAGTCGCAGCAACTACCCGGCGATCGTGATACAATTCCCCGCGTGCAACATCCCGAGTTAATTTCACATCACTCTTCAGTGCATCCTTGACGCCTTCAATCTTCCGATTACGCTCATCACGATAGCGGGTATCATAAACGGTCATTGCTTCACGTTTTGCATTCTCCCCGTAGGTTTCACGTTCCTCATTATAGTTCTGATTGATTAGCTTAATTTCGTTCGCCGACGCCCGATCCATATCGGTCATTGATGCATCAAAAGCAACGTCAATTTCAGCAAAACGTGCACCATAAATGGTCGATTGATTCGTATGATCAAGCACTTCGACTAAACTTGAATGGAGTTCACGAAGTTTTGAAACATACACATTTCGTAACGAGCCGATCTCGATCTCATGAAACTTCTCAATCTCTGCATTCGCATCTTTTCTAAAATTGGAAACGACTCGTTCTAATTCACTTTCATCAGTAGGTTTGTCATCGAATCTCACCACGGATAACGAACCAAAATAATCATCGAATTTAGAAAGATCGATATGTAGATTTAGTTCGGAGTTGTTGAATGAATGTTCCAACGCTTTGGAGACAGCCTCTTTCGATTCCTCTGAAGTCAAACTCGACTGTTGGAGACTTGATTCCAAACTACTATCTCCTACATCTAGATCATCTTCCGGATCCTCATCCCTAAAATCTTGATCTTCTTCTTCATCCAGATCGTCACCATCTTTACCAAACTCACCATAAAAATCCGAACCTGAATAATCCGTTCTTTCGTTATCGCTGGTATCACTGTAGGTGGAATTATTCTCAGAGGAGAATACATCGTATTCACCATCAGAACCCGTTGGTTCAAAATACGGGTCGTTGTTATCACTTTCTGTATGTAAATCAGAATCTTGTTCCCTTTCCTCATTACCTTCGCGGTCGTCATCTTCTTCAGCCCAAGTGGGCTCGCTGTCTCCATTGTCTACTACTACATTACCTTCAAGGTGCAGCTCAATGGATGATGATTTTGCAATTTCCATCAATCGATCCAGATGAACGGTTGAGTCTAACAATCTGAGCCTAGACTCGTCTGTTAGATCAAAAGGAACAACGGCCCACTGCAGCGGCATATCTTGAATGAATTCAAATTCATCCAGTGAGATTAGCGTATCCATCGAAGGGATAATACCTATGATGCCATCAGCAAGGTCTTCTGCTAAGGTAATTGAATCAATCGATTCAGATTGTAATGCTTGAGCAAACGAACCAAAATCTTCACTTGTTGGATCAACAGCAGACGCGACAAGCATGTCGTTTGTGATTACTACAATCAGTAGGCCACTCTCTACTTCGCGTACAGCCGAGCCACCCATTTCTACGAGTTCATTCATAACATCGAGTGACGCAGATGCTACAGATTCAACGAGCTGCATCCGTTCGACCAATGTCTCCGTTTTTTTACTTCCTCCAAAGAATTTCCCTTTACTTTTACTGTTCTCTTCCATATCATTTGATTTATTTTTTTTACGAGTGAAAAATCCCATTTAACGAGCCCTCTCTTCCTTTGACCAACGGATACCGCTTGACTACGCGCAACAACGTCAATACATCCATTCGTTGTTCAATACCTCCATATTAGATATGCAACATTCTATAGCTGTAACAACTACACTTCTTTAACGGTATTTACATCCATATCTATATCCTTGTAATTCCAATCTTCGTAACTCATGTGACCTGATAGCATGCTATCAAATTCAAAACTCCCTACCAATTCCCCCTCAATAGATAAAAATACGCCGTAATGCCTAGAGTAATTCTATCACAAGAAATTTTTCGATACAATATGAATCTAACTGAACAGACAACGTTTTTGTATCATTTTTATTTTAATAATAGAAAAATATCATAAAATTTATTGGGTCATTTTACCCATATAGCTAATATGTTTAAGAATATTTTAATTTACTTACGTCTTAGCTGTTTAGGATCAATCGAACCAATCTCAATGTATGCAGATGATTTCAACTTCTCTTTGTTGCCATATGCCATTTCGCCTTTTACAATGATCCCCATGTGTTTAACGTCTCGATGTTTATTGATATATCGCGATAGCGGAGCAACGACATGTGTCTCCAGTAAGACGACTAGTCCACGAGCTCCCCCTGAGTTGGTATCTACATCAAAGAGGTCATGCACAATATAATCAACGACCTTAGATTCAATATGAAGATCTACACCATGCGTTTGATACACCAATGTTTGAAGATCCTCTAGCTTTTTGACCAGAATTTTTATATAGGTACTGACTGCTAATGGTTGAAACGGAATGATTGAATTCATCCGGTTGATAATCTCTGACGCAAAAGATGGACTTTGAATTAATGAACGTCGAATAACTTTCTGATATTTCTGTAATCCATCTGAGCCATCATCACTTTGAGCGTAGTGAGCAATATCTTCATAGACCTCATTACCAACGTTTGTGGTTAAAATGATATATGTATTGAGAAAACTCACCTCTCTACCTTGTGCATTCGAAAGACGGCCGTCATCTAGAACTTGAAGTAGTAATCGTGTAATGGCCGGATTAGCTTTCTCGATTTCATCTAAAAGAATGATCGCATGCGACCGGTTCCACACCCGATAGGTCAATTCTTCGCGAAAATATGTGAGCGAGGACTCAAGTGCATACTCTGACATATCAAAACGGATCATCGCACGTTCATCATTGAAGAGGAGCATACTGAGTGCCTTTGCCGTTTCCGTTTTACCAACACCTGTTGGCCCCGTAAACAAAAAGCTGGATATCGGCCTCGACTTGTCGTGTAAGTCAGCTACTGCAATTTGCAATCGATTCTCTAAGGTCTTCATTGCAAATGCTTGTGCAAAAACCCGCTCATTCAATTGTTTTTCAATGGATTGACCGTCAATCTTAAACGAAACCTGTATACCGGTACTGTCATATATGACATCTGCCAGTAGATTCCGATCCATCTTGTATTCTTCGGGGTAGGTTCTCATCCAGCCGATCATACTATCCAGCATTAAAATACTTTTACGCGGCTGAGAATCTGCAGGAACATACCGATTACTTAACTCATAGATCCATTCATATAATTGTTCATCATAAATCTGTTCCGACACTTCATGCGCTCTTGCAATTGACTTTAAAATCTCAATCGTTGTTTCTTTTTCAGGTTCTCGGATATTGATCCGTTGCAAACGCTGCATCAGGGCTTGGTCTTTTTCGATAAACTCGTGAAATTCAGCAAACGTTGTAGCCGCAATGATTTTGATACCACGACGCCCACTCTCCGCAAGCGCAGGCTTTATCGCCTGAGCAGATGCAGGGGATATCTGAACGAGAAGATGAAATTCATCCATAAAAAGGACAAGTTCTGACGTCTCGACCTTGACACCCGGGTTCATTGATTCAGCAATCGCTTTCTCCTCGTTTAAGTTGAGCTTGAATTTTTGAGCATCATCAAATAACCCTTTGATTCTAGAAGCCATTTGCGTAGCTCCGTCTTCCCCCTGTTCACTAGCCGCCATCTTGGCAAGATCCACTTCTACATACATACGACGGGTATCTCTTTTCAGCGTCCCTTGCACCAACATTGTTTTACCAGATCCCGCATCCCCCAGTAGAAAAGCGTTCGATAGTTCAGCTCGATTTAGTGAGGCAAGTAATCTTCGCATTTCATGTTCTCTACCCATAACGGGGCGGCTTGGTGGTTGCATAACTGTCGCGTACTTCGCAAGGTAGGGATATTTTTTTTCGTCAAACGTTTTTTCCTTTCTATTACTCAGATCTAATTCTGGTGATTCCAGTATCATAGCCATCGTTGTATCTCCTTTATCTTGATGTATCTTCTTCGGATTAATAGGTGCAAGATATGTAATCATCAACTCTCTCAAAAGAATAGCCACATAGCCAGACACTACAAAGTCTTAGCAATGTGGCCATATGAGTTTACATCGGGTGGAATTATCCGATCCCAACGCTTACCTGTCAGTCTCATCTAACCCTCAACCATAGTCGTACTTCTTCTGGTCAAAAATCGTGCCGGGTCAATATCCATTCCCTGTATCCCTGTCACTTCCGTTCTAATGTCCTCGGTAGCCTGTCCTGCAGTAGTGATTCCCTCCCCCTGAAGGATTATCGTCCCCCCTTCTCCAAGTACCTCTATCGGTTTATCATTACCGGGTAAGTGTTGCGAAATATCACGCGGGGTGTTTTCTTTATATTCCTTAAGCATGGCATCCGCACGTTGCTGTGAGGGGGATAACGTACTCGAGGAATCAGTAGACGACACAACGTTTTCGTCTTTCCTATCCATCTCATTAGATGTCTTCTTCTCGTTTTCAGAAACATCTTCACTTTCTAAAGGACCAGGTTCTTTGGATTCCGTTTTCTGATCTACATAGATCGTAAATAAATTCGAATCAGGATGATCTGAAAGTGTTCCAAACAACGCATTTAACGTACTGGACAATTCATTTACCTCAGCGATCCGGATATTTCGTTCGTTAAGCGCGGCTGATTCATGCGCTTGCTCCATTCCCTCGTCCAATCTAGCAAACTCTCTCGTAAAATATTGAGAAAGTCGTTGAACCGCCGTAAGCATTGCAAAATCTTTTGTCATTATGGCTCACCCTCTCTACCATTCAACTTAAATATGTTGTAGAAGTATATACAAAAACACTCACTACACAATACTTTCCAAAAATTATTATATCATAAACAAGAAATATTTATATCTTGTTTTTACCTATTTTTCAATCTATTTATCCTCTACTCCAATTCTTCTTCCAGTTGCTCTATCAACTCCCCATGTTCCAGGCTACGACGTACCTGGATTGAGACATCTACGGAGTGCTCCAACGAAATCGTATATAACTGCCTTTCATCGTCTGCATTGAGATCTGCGGGATGCACAGTCTGAATCAACCCTTCATTTATCGCCTTTTGTACAACTCGCTTCATATCGTCGATATCTCGCCTAGCAGCACTCAATTCAGATAGTTCTTGCCCTGTTCCTTTTACATATACTTCGGCCGCCTCTGCACGTTGTTTACGTGCCTCATATACACTCGCAAAGGACAAAGTGTTTTTCGTGTCTATCCGAGAATCGGCTTTATTATAATAATCGAGTCCCAGGTGATGCACATCCCAGGCTTTCACGGAATCAAAATGATTAGTACTTAAATTTTCAAGCTTTGTTTTAGGGCGAACGGGAAGAACAAACCGCGTTTTTACCGTACCTGCTTCGCGATTGTAATCGGTTATCGCCTGCCATTCTTTCAAAGATCCAATGCCTTGCTCAAAGCAATCCATCGTATAGGCTCTTAAATCACGCAAGTACTCATTTCTGAGCTGCTGGTTCACATGAGACGTCTCATTTTCCATATTTACGATCTGGTAATACCGCGATACTAATGCATCATACTTGGGGGTCATACGCTCGACTTTGTCGACATCTTTGTTGTGATGAAAGGACATGAATGTACGATATTTATCCGTAAGCCCCATATTGTATTGAAGCTCTTCCTCATAAAAAAGCCGCATAGCCTGAGCACTCTTATCGGTCTTACCTTCTTCTTCAGCGTTATCATACTCTGTTGCAAGCGCATAGTACGCACTTGTACTGTCTGTATGTGTTTCTTGACGTTGATGATAGCCACGTACCCGCAACGTGAAAGCTGCTGGATCAAAGGACTCTGATGACTTGGATGGTTTTATCGTTTTAGCCAATATCTCATCAGAACTAGACTGCACATCCGTCATCGGTGTTCGGGTTTTCAGTTCTGCAGCATCAATCTCCTTCAGCGTTTTATATAGTCCATTTACGGAACGTTCAATGATCCGCTCTCTTCCGACTTTGATCAGTTTCTGTTTCGCACGAGCATCCAGCTTATTTTTTTTACTGGATTCCTCTGCATAGTCATATACCGATTGCATGGCGCTTGTATAACCACTTTTATCCGGATCTTCGGCAAATGCCTTTTCCACGATTTGAGCAGCGAGCGCATTCGAGTGCTTCATTGATTTTCGATTGGTACCATACCTCCATTCCTTCTTATTCTTTGGTAAACCCGCCAGCAGGAGCTGGATAGCCGTATTCTCCTGCATCGTGGCATACGCATAATCCTTCACATACGCGACTACATTGCGCCGTTCCAATGAAGCTTGTGCATTGAATGACTTCAACTGCCGCATATCTTCTAGACCATAATGAATCCCTTTACGCAGCATCATTTTTTCACGTTCGTTAATTTTCCCGCGATCTGCTCCATCGCTTTTCATTCTACTTCTCGAGAATTGAGTATCTACCAGAGCGATATGCACATGAACATGACTCGTATCCAGTTGAATGGTTCCTACCCACTCCGGTTGAATAAATCGACCTACCTTTGTCATTCGTTCTACGCCTTTCATTACGGCGTGTCTTAACTTGAGTTGATCTACCTGTCCTTTATATGAGCCCCGCCCTCTATGCTTAAAATCAGGATCTACAACCCCTGTTTCTCTTAAATAATCCTCTGTAAAGCTTAAAACAATTTTTTGTACCGAATGTCCTGCATCAAAAGCATCTTGAATGTGAGCTGATGAGTCTTTTAATTCATCATGCGTCAAGCTCATCCCGCTACTTCCAAAAGCTCTACCTGATAACTTATCAATCTGTCGAAATTTATGTTTTATAACAAGTGGCGAACCATGAAGCTCAGGATCTTGAAAATCTTCATTTTGTTTAGTAATTAGTGCTTCTGTTGCTTGGTCACGAGCCATATACCTGGTAAACGCAGTACTGTTGTACGGTTCATACTGTTCTGGTAGATTCTTGGCCGACATTCTCACCGGCCCTACCACTTCCGTTGCATCTTCACGAGCCATATACCGCATCACATATTGTCCCGGGGATGATCCTCTAGAACCTTTGCCAGGTTCACTACGAGCATTGTTTGTGTACTCACTCTTGATGACGATGTCTTGCTTTAACCCCACAACCCCATCTCCTTTCTCACAAAAAAACGATAAGGTTAATCCCTATCGCCTTTTTTTATAAATAATCTACAAGTTATAAACTAGGTTCATCATCGGTATGGGAACGATCCTCACTTGAATCAGAAGTTCTACGATTTGACCCAATACCACTTTCGAATAACTTAGCATCTAAAGGAACGTCCGTTTCACTCGTTTGTACGAGTTGTATATTGTTCTGAACGCTCTCCGATAATTCCTCTTGTTGTTTTTCTAAATTCGCAAAACGGTTACGCTCTTTCAAATCACGAATGCGATCATCCTCGCTCAGACTGCCCAAACGTAAGGTACTTCGTACTTGATCCGTGATATCAATGTTTTGGTTTAATAAAGCAGATGCTGCTTTGAGCGACTGATCTACTTCTTCAATGACCCGATTCTCATGGTGTGTTGAAACAACATCGGTAATCGGCGTTTCTATCATAACTTCTTTCACTTGCTGCTGAGATACCACTAACGATTCAGCTTTGACACCTTGTGCTTCAAGTTCTATAGCATTCTTCGCTGCCAAACGTACAAGGTCAGCTAAATTGGTACGCTCTGATGGATCCTCCTTCTCATGTACAATGTTGATGGGATCTACCAATACGACAGGTACCGCTCTGTTCTCTCCTGCAGCATCCGCTACATCTAAATAGGAGAGCTGCATATCTCCTTCAGCATCGAACGTTTCCCCTGCCATTAGCTTTTCCATCAACTGTTCAAACCGTTCCTCCCGGTACAAACCAGCATCAATCAGTACTTTCATCGTTTCATCTTCAATGGGTTGTACATATGTAAGTGGCAATTCTTGCTTATCATGTTTGAAATTCAGCGCTGATATTTGATTATCAAAATCTCCCCATGCCATCTCCACATCTGCTTCAACATGAATCAATGGACGTTTAAAACCCGCTAGATTGCTTTCAAACAAAAACTTCACTCGATTCACTCGACTGTGCATTACGGCTGCCACAGGATACTTACTAACGGTCTTCGCATTTCCTTCGCCATCGAGGATGCTTTTATTGTATTTAACATCAAAGAGCCGGCTGATTTCTATACCTTCCAGGCTCGCTCGATTATACGTTAACACTTCCATTTTATCGTTCTTCCCTTCTTTTTCGGTAACTCACCGAAGGACTTGTACCCCGTTAATCTAGGCACATTATAGCACGCATTTTGAGACATTAACAACTTAAATCAAACAATAAATATCTATACAGTCAATGTTTTTGTGATATTTTTAAAATCAATTAGGATCTATTTACATAAAGAAAGACACCGATCAGAAAGCATCAATGTCTTTTTTCATATTCCCTTACTATATCCTTCATTCGAATTACAAGGATAATTCTGTCTCACTCTGTTTTTCCGATTCTTGTTCAACTCTCACTTCTTTCTTTAAAGCTCGTGCAGCAAGCGTATTACTTTTATGCTGTTCACTATTAAACGGAACTTCTGGTGTTTTTAACGTATTGGTGTTTACGAGAAGACCTTTGCCATTTCTATTCATAAATAAATCCGCTTCAATGACCAAGTTATCCCCATCTTTATTCGCTGCTGCTTCAATAGCTTCCCACTGCTTGGCCGAATACTCCGCTGTAAATGTCGGTTTCTCCTTGCCTTCATTATCTATGTATTTATCATATACCAGCATCGGATCTGTGAAGATATCGTCTCCTTCTCGCGTATCATTTGAAATGCTAAAAGCCACATTTTTTCCAGTCATTCCTTTACCCGTTTGTTCAAATACGTTCGCCACGTGAACTCGCTGTCCCTTAAAACTTTGACCTTTTCTGAATCTCGCCATACGTAAATTCGCTCCTCTATACTTCATTTTATAATCTACTTATGAATTAAATTATACATCAATATCACTGACGGGCAAGCGTTTTGAAAGAACAATTAATCACATTTGTTAAACAAAACCTTGCTTTGCCCAGTCACTTTTTCTGATGTTTGTACTTGTCTATACGAGCTCTTCATTACTAAAGGACAACTGTACATTTGGTTTGATGCAGAAAGTCATTAATCTTATTGATTTAGGGGCTCACGCTACCAGCTCTAAGACGGTTCTATCACCGCCTAAGAGCCGCTACGCGCCGCTGGACACTACTTAGCGCGTTAACTACATCCTCTAAGCTGCAAAGCCGCTAAGAGGCTATACGTTCCTGCCCTTCGCTATACGCATCCACGGAGCGAAAAAAAGAAGCCGATTACTCGGCTCCCTTCTTACGTCGTTGAATCAACGATAAAATATTCTTTGGCTGGCTGATCAAGCGCCGCCATATAAATTTCATCCAAGTGATAAAGCCATAGACAGTCACAAGCATAATGGTAACACACGACAAGATCCATACCATGGCATTCATATTATTTAATGAGGCTGTCGGCTGGATGCCTACATAACCCGCAATGAAGAGGAATACAAACGGAATGAGTTGCACAAAGAGCGAAACACTCAACCCTACTGTGATGATTCCCACAACGCGAGTCATAATAAGTGTCGTCTTACTCATACTAGGCTCACTTGCGGAAACATTATCGTCTGGACTCGGAACAAGATTTAATGTCCGTTCCGTTTTGTTTTGAAGTTTGTTATTTTTCACCGATCATCCAAGCTCCTTTAAACGTGCTTTATTTAGTTCCCAAGTAGTCCAGCACTATACCCCGCTCTAGCACTAACCTCCGTGATGTGCCGCTCACCATTCCCCGCATCACCTGCCGCGGTAAATTCGATGATGGCTTCACTACGTTCCAGTGCATCCCGGTTAGCTAAATCACTGCCATCCTTGTGCATGATGTATTGTACAAAAGCCACATAGCGTACTCGGGAGCCTTCAGCCGTAATGGGTACTACATAAATACTATCCATGGTCGTGCGTAGCTTTTTGAAATCAATAAAGGACAACATTCCATCATTTGTTTCGATCTTAGTATCCGGCGGGAGATAGGTTTTCGTAAACGAATTATCTTCACCGAGCGATTCTATGTATTGCTGTCTAACTCCTTCGTATTCCGTTCCATTACTCCAACTAAAAGCGGCCACAAAGTACTTCTCCGCTTCTAACGAATCCGATTGAATAAGTTCGGGATCCAGACCAGTCACTTTTTTAACAGAGTTCGTTTTTTGAGCTTGTACTTCCGTCTGTTTTGAGCTAATATTCTGTTCCATTTGATTCAATTGGTTCGTTAAGTTTGAATATTCATCATCTAGCACCTGGATCTCCATTTGCTGCTTAGAATACGTGTAAAACGTAATTGCAACAAGTACTAAACCCGTTACAAATGCAATTCCAGAAGCAAAACTGAATTTTTTAAGTAATCTCATCATCATTTATGCACCCCCAACATCAACTTCATCATCTAATCCATCTTTCGTGTAATGCCGACTGATGTTCGTCAACTTATAATTGGCCACATCATAAACAGCGTATATCAATCCTGCTGACTTCCCACTTTTGGTCGTCATGCTAAACAGAACAGGTACATTATCCGTATCCTGGTACGTGACAATAGATTCGAGCTTTAGATTCCAATCAGGATTCAACTTCCATGTTTTTATATGATCGCTTTCCGTAGCATTCGTCAAACGCGTATTTTCTGCTTTCGCCTGTTCAAGTTCTTTTACTATTTTGTCATAAGCCGCTTGATCCTCGGGCAAATCTTCATTGGTTTTATAAAACGATGTCAGCACGTTCTCTGCAGCAATAATCTCGTCTCCAATCTTCATAGCGGATACCGTTCTTGCTTCAAGCGTCTCTTCATGTTCTTTTGCATCAAACGGTTGCGCTATCTCTTCTTGTGCAGACTGTGCAACCTCTAAACGTTCTTTAATTTCTGCAATATTGGACTCAAGTACATCCAACTTCTTATTCTGCTGCCAGATGAAGAAAACAAAAATCATCGAGATCAATCCCAGCACAATCGGTATCCAATACAACTTCAAAACAGTAGTTTTTCGCGTTTGCATCGATAAATCCCCTTCCTAAAATAAACCACATTTTTTTAGATATTTTTTTAACGATAATCCTCATAAAAAAAACACATATTATCAATACTTTTTTCTGCATAAAATACGAAAAATAGTATCAACAATAAATAACTCGAAAACAATTTCTAAATTATACTGTACACACAGTGTTTTATCAATCATTTAGTATGTTTCTAATTCTCTCCACTGTGGTGCAGCGTCTGCTGGTTTAAAGAATTTCCAATGATCCTTTTCATAGCGATCTTTTTTAATGACTCGCCAGCTCCATGAATAACTAAGTCCTGGTGCATTACGTCCACTAACGCCCCGAATGTTCTGTTCATTGACTAGAATGTCTCCATTCGCAAAAACATGTTGAACGACACCCGTGTGTCCGTACCGGCTAGTTGTAGCATCACTAAACACTGCTCCTGAAGCTGGTATGCCTGACACGGCTTGATCATAATGTTTAGCCCATCCATCCGCGACATCTTTACCATCACCATACGGTCTATCCGTTGGCCTACCACCCTGATTCCAATCCGGATACAAGCGCATAAAGTAGCTATGGGCTAACGCCGCACATTGGTCTGGTATAATCCCATTCGCCCATCCGGTCGAACTACCCCATACTAGACCCGCATCCTCCGGATTCTTCGCATACACCTGTAAGGATGCTGGTAGTGTTTGACGAGACCACGGTACTAAAACTAAATCTGCCGGTACCTCGCCGGTACCATCAATAGACTGGTTTCCGTAATGACTCTTAATGGGGTTTCCACAACCGTCATCCTGGTAATAAGCTGCTACGGCACGATTGCCTTCAGATCTGCCTACATTCACATCGCTCAATATGCTATCTGCGTACGCTGTATCCGTCGTAGATCTCTCCAACACAAACATAAAATTGGCTGCATTTTTCAGACGTTGTGAGAGCGAATTGTTTGGAGAACTCAATCCGATCCATGTATTCATAAACCGCTCTGTTTCCTTCTGTACGTTACTAGGTGGCGTATGTAGAAAATCAATTAACTGCTTCTGACGCAAGGCATCGTCGCCTTCCAACATAAATTTAATCTGCGTATCAAAGTCATACCAGTTTGAACTATGTGACTGTGCATATTTGACTAACAAATTATTACGGCCATTAGTCCATTGAGCCAGACCAATGCCAACGTACTTGATTGCAGGGTACTTCGCTGCATATTTGGCATTAATCTTACTTACGTTAAATCCCACTCCCATAGCAGTTTGCTTACGAGGGCCAATCTGGAATGGCTCATTATATATCGTCTCGACTCCGGTGGGATCAAGTCCGCTTTCATGCTGTAAATTTCCAAGTACGGCTGCTGTCTGTTCTTTCGAACCGCCGATGCGCTCATATACGGACCAAACCTTCACGGCATTCGCCTCACGAATAACTTCCAGCTCACCGTTTAACAAATAATCCTGTGAACCCTGCCTTACAATTGTTCGATTCGGTACGCAATTAGAGATGGAATCATCTTTCAAGGTTAGATCACCAACAACACCATAACCGAGAACACTTGTAGTCGTCACCGTAACTGCAACCACACCTGCCGTAACCGCATTCCCTATAGCGGCACCAACACCTAGAATACCTGAAACGAAAGAACTTACAGCATTAAAGGCAGTAGCTAGAGCGCCAACAACCTTACTGACGCCTGCCATGACAACACCCTTCAGCATCATCATCATTTTCATCATCATCATACCTATAAGTGCTGCTCCTGCCGCTTTTCCCCCTGCTGCTGTAGCGGCTATCGCTTTCGTTGCTTTAATTCCACCATCCACGGCTTTATCTGCCACTTCCTCTGCTTTATCCGTCACACTGTCGTCTTTGCCGCCAGCCTGATTTTTTCGCCTGTTATGCTCTTTCAGCTTTTTTCGTACACTATTTGCTTGAGCAAGTCCTGGCGTTAAATCCATAGCGGCATCTGCAGCCTGGTGTTCAAGCTGATCTTTCTTGCTTTTGTCACTGTAATCCACACCGGTAGCATTCGATGTCATACCTTTTGCTTTATTCCGTAGTCCCTCTTGGTTGGCCAATTCTCCTGAGGAACCAGCCTTTCCTTGATGAGCACCATTCACCCCTGAAGATCCCGCTTTGTTGTGATCGTTATTCTGTTTTGTAGCATTTCCTTCACTTGAATTGTGCCTAGCACCGAGAGCAGGGTTGACATTACCCGCTCTGGACGGATTTGATTGACTAGCTTTATCCCCTTGATTTATAGCAGGTGAAGCGACAGAAGCTTTGCTTCCACCAGATGAAGATCCGGTTCGAACACCACCCGCAAGCTTCGATTTGGTATTAGCGTAATCGGATCGCACTTCACCACGAGCGCTGTCGCTATTCGTAACCGTAGCTTGTTGTTTCATCTGAGTTCCTTGACCGCTAGATCGCGCTCTGCTGCTTGACACTGCTCCACTTAATGGCCTCTTTCCCCCTGCTCCTCCGTTCGCACTCATGTCGATGCTCCTCTCTATACCTCCGATATTTATCGGGATTGATCCTGAAGTAGGATTATGAATGGTTATTCCATAGTAAAAGCCTGCTGAGCTGAATACTTCCTTCGCTCAACAGGCTTTATATCAAATCACACATTTGAGCAAACTCACTTAGTAGTACGTTATACCGTTATCATTTTGTTGTTGTGTGAATCCTAGTTCTTGAGACAACACATCAGCATCGAGTACTAACAAACTACGGAGCAGATCTCGCTGCACCTTCTGTTTGATAGACAGATACGACCGCCACGTCTGCTGTAGCGATTCTGCTGAATCTTTCGCTGCTACCTGAGAGGACGGGCTCGTTCCCGTCGATACTAATCTCAAATCTAGTATCGATCCATCCTCATTGTTTAAAGTAGTTACCTGCTCGACCTGCTCTTTACGCGTCTGGTTCTTCTCGGCCGTCGTACTTGTCGATTCTGTTTTCTTTTTCATATATCCATCAAACTCAGACAAACCACCCATTACCTGTTTGATATAGCCATCTCGAATGGTCTTCGTCGTATAATCAATGAGATGTGCGCCAGCCAAGTTTTTGGCTGCTACGAACGTGCCGTTCTCATCAACATAATCACCTTGTATAAACCATGGTGTTTTAGGTGCCTCATATCCAACGGACACCAAGCGGTTAGTGTACTCTTTTGCCCGGTTTAGTAGATTCGCCATTTCAACGGTTTGTGACTTAATTTGTTCTCGAATGATTTCATCTTTAGCTTCTGCTACCAAAGCCGTATATAACTTGGTTGGATTATTTTCACCAGGCACTAACCAATCCAGTTTCGTTATATTGTCTGCACCAGGGTTAACATAAAATCGACCTTGATCATACTTCGCAAACGATCCATCGGTATTTTTCTTATCTCCGCTTGATCCTGTACCTTCTTTCGTCGATAATTGCTCATTCGCACGAATCGTCACATCCAAAATTCGTTTGGGTACACCCTCACTATTCTGAAAACGAATAATTCCATAACCCGTTGAACCAAACATCGATAATGTCGTTTTGGCTTCTGCCTCCATGCTTTTATCTAACCCTGTTATGAATAACTGATAATTACTTGCATCTACAGACATCCCTTTTGCATCTTGCAGACGAAAAAGTACCATAACATCCTTATGGTCTAGATCTCCGAATACACCATCGATAAACATTTTTTGACCAGACAACGAAAAGACAAAACTTTGTGTATACCTGGCTTGTGTTGAAACTTGCTGCGCCAGATTCCCTCGATCTTTTGCAAACGACAAACTTGAAAACAAAAGTAGAAATACTAGAGTCGCACTAAGCATGATCGTAAAACGTTCCATACGATGATGGGGTCCAAATTTAAAACGGTCTCTCCACTGTGTTAGACGTTGAACTAATGTTAATCTTTCTGGAACATCCACTTCTGCCACTTCAGAATCTCTATTCCTTAATCCTTGCAAAGATTTTTTTGCCAATCTGTTGATACTCCTTTCTATATGTATAAATATTTAAAAAAATCCCAAAAACACTTTGTATTCAGCGTTTTTATGATAACTCTTTAATAATATATCACGTTATTAGGCATTTGAGTAACTAGTAGTTCAGGACTAGGAGGGTACTTTAACTTTTTAGCAAAAAAAGAGAGCGGTTAATCCGCTCTCTCTCAAGTTATGTGAGAATATCAAAAATTACTTGAAAAAGTAAAACTTCGAATATTCGAACCATAGACTGACGCCGCCGCCAAGATCTTCGATTGTTTGACGACCACCACCGGCAATATTCTTGATTAAATCATAGCCCGTTGTTGAAGATAGCGCTCCTCCTAAAATAAACAAAGCACCATACACAAACCAGTTTACTTGTTTTTTTCCGCCAGACCAGAGAGCAGTAACGACTTGAAATACGGCTACTACTACAGCAATCAAGCCTATCAACATTAAAAATAACTTACTCCAATCTCCCAGTTTTGCGGTTACATTTTCCAGAAAACTCCCTATATCCCAAGCCCCAGTCAAAAGATCAAAATTAAGCATGCTCTCATTTAAGATATCCATGAATACCGTGTGCCCCTCTTTCGTTAAAACTGAATGTATTTTTTCGAACAAAATTAATTGAAACCACTGACTAGTCAATGCTTTTAATAACGAAATAATTATATCATAGCACTTTTTGGAAGACAATACGATTTGGTATACAACGTGTATGCTATAGTTAACAAATTGCAGATCCTCCCTCAACGAAATCATATGTTTCCAATTAATCGATGCTAATACCCTGAATATAATCATCCCAAGCTTGTTGCAATTGTTTAGTACTATTCGCAATCTTAGCTCGGGTGCTCAAGGCATCTTCACGTATACCAGATCCTATTAATTCACGTTTCATATACGATATGCGGTTTCCGAGCGATTCAAATTGTTTACGACCAGCCTGGGTAATGGTACCCGATTTCTCTTGATGATTAAGACGGTCATACAATACTTGGGTCTGACTCAAATTAACTAATTGATTGACGATCGCGGAGCCGTCCTTGCGAATCGGACGACTTGCGACACTAGGCTGGAAATCACCTGTTTTTAGTAAACCGTGCGCATGCCCCATCAAATGACTCATTTTCTCTTGAGACGATTTAATTTGCGTCTGCAGTCCACGTATCTCCGCTTTTGCATGATCGATTTGCAGCGGTGAACGTGATTCAGCACGAAGCGATGCTAGACGTTCCTGCGCTTGTTTCATCTTCAGTTGACCTTGTCTAATCGTGGCAGAATGATTTGTAACTTCACGGCTATAGTCACCATAGTTATTAATCCCTTGCGTAGCTAGCTCTGTGAAGCTTTTACTTGATGTTGTTTTTGCTACCGGTTTAACAGAAGGAGATTCTGTAAGCTTGCTCCAACCATTAGGACTCGTCATTTTTAATTTTTCATTATACGCTTTGGTAGCATCACTCTTCGCTCTCGCTTGTTGACGCTGAGCTGCTTTAACCACTTTCTCTGGAGCTCCATTTCGAATAAGTTGCTCCACTTCATTTTGTGCCTGCTTTTGCCGCACCTGAGCATATTCAAATCTAGCCGTGGCTTGATCGATCTGTGCAGGTGTACCGCTTGGCGCCTTAGAAACGCGTTCAAAATTACGCTGTGAATCCGACAAGTACTTCGATGCTTTATTAATCCGTGCTTCATGTTTCGCAATTACTTCTGGCGCTGCTTTCGAAGCGATAGCTTGCTCATGTGCTGCTTGAGCATTCATAAAGAACTTCGATGCTTTATCTACTCTGTTTCTCGCGCTGCTCACTTCGCCATATGAACGTCCAACTTCTTGAGCCTTTTGCATATCACGCTCCGCTACCATAGCCTTTTGAACCGCTTGTCGCTGTTCATCAATTCGACCACGCTGGCGTGTAATATCCTTCACAGGAGCGCCCTGGGTTTGTAAATTACTGAGTGCATCGACTTCCTGTTGTAAGGAAGATTGTGCTTCTTTTAAATAGCGTGATGCGCTTGCTACATGATCCTTTGTAACAGGTGCTACAGGTGCCGTCAAAGCGGCCTGTGCTGATGCAGGTGACATGCTAACTTCCATCGCTTTGTTGAATGCACCTTGTGCCGCTTTTGCATCATTACTAGATTTTTTAGCAAACCGCTCTGCTTGCATTACAGCATATGGAGAAGCCCCTTTTGATTTAAGTTCATCGACGCGAGCTTTTGCTCGATTCGCAATCTCGTTAGCACGATTAGATTGCTTTGCAAGCATCGTCAAGTTAGGATCTCCAGTAGTTTCTTTTCCAGGGATTGTTGCATTTGGTTTGATCGCTGCGTCACCTTTGTGGCGTAGCTGTGTTTCTCCAGATTCAGAATCAACGACTTCTTCAAATGCACGGCCATCCACTGCTCCAACAACCGAAGCGGCATTTACACGATTACCGTTCTTATCCGTTACAAAACCCTTCTCATCCAGACCGAGCGGTACTGTACTGTTACCTGAGCGAGCTCGTAATGATTCTCCGTCGCTACCCACGACATTCCCGTCTTTGTCCATACCATAATGCGTGGCATCCTGTTCCGCTTTCATAGCGGCAAACTTATCGGCGTCGAATCGCATGCTATCCAGTTTCTTAGCTGCCTTCGTAGCAGATACAGGCTTACCTTTACCATTAGGAGTATCCGCTACAGGTGTCAATATTCCATCTTTACCGACTTCAACGAATGCACCATTTTGATCAACAAGTTGACCTTTTTCATTCTGATGGAACGCATTACCCGCCTCATCTCGATACGCACTTCCGTTTTGATCAAGAAGTGAACCATCGTCTGCCACCATCGCTCTAGCGCCTATTGAATCTAGAGGAGACGACGAACTGATAGGTTTTCCTGCAGCATCCACGGCGTTACCATCTGCATCTTTTATAACCTCGCCGTTTTCATCGATTTTTTGACCGCTACTCGTGGTATCTGGTGAACTAGAATCCGCCTGACCCTTACGAGCATTATCAAATTCATCTTGAGCAAGCTTGCTATACGGCAGCGCGTTAATTCCAGCTTCCTTAGCTTGCATTTCCCTTGCATAGGATTGACCATCTATTCCGAGCGCACCCTTTGCAATGTCCTTGCCCTTCGCAGTAGCTAAATCTTTCGCTGTGTCCATCCGTGCTTTGACTTTATCCTTAAACGAGCCGCCTTTTTTATTAAGCTCTTGTCCGAGTTGCTCTTTTCTGGACTCTATACCATGAGCTGCATTCAAAATGCCTGCCGCTCCTCCTAGTAATCCTCCAGCATCTGCAGCTTTGGCACCTTGCGTGAGTTTTCCATCTGCACCGATACGGCCATCCGTCATTTTCCCCACGTCGAGACCCTTACCACCCGTTCCAGTATCGAGAGCGCCCATCAGACGATTAATCCCACCAGATACGACTTCTTCCATCAATTCATTAAATACTGTTTTATTTCGGATCATGAAGATCGTTACACCTAAGGTAATCGCTACAGTAAGGAAGCTTCCAACAAAGTCAAATACCAAACCTGAACCTAAAAATTCCCCTCCAACATCAATCACATCATTGAAATTAAGCATGATGGTCATAATCAAATTCTCACTAAGAATATAGAAAAAGATCATACCTATAATCTGTGCGATCAGTACTGCAACAGAAATGAGTAGCTTTGTGATAAAAGCGATCGAACCGAGTGCAGTGCCAAACACACCAGAAAGAATACGAGGAATATTTTTAATAGCAACTCGAATCATAGCAATACCATACATAATTGAAAGAATGGCCAAGCTAAGCATGACTGTTATGTTCTCTGTCCATCGCGTAAATGAAGACATACCAGAACCACCAAATGCAACAGCAGCATAGGAGTCACGAGATAAGTCACTTGCTGACTTAGAAGGTGAATATACAGTTAATCCGGTATTGGAGAACGTAGTATTTAAAAAGTTATACATAGCAATCGGGGAAAGGCCGCCTACCGTGCTCAATTCATCACTACCAATAGGAGCAATTTTCTTGGTTACGATAGATGGCATACCTGGCACATGGTACCCTTTATCCGCACTGTATTGTAAATTCCCAGCATTATAGATGTTGTAAGAGTAGATACCAAACTGATACAAACGATTTAAAGCTGGTCCTGCTGTGAAAAGCCCCTTTGCGCTACTTTCAACTTTGTTGTCTTCACCGTTCCAATGAATTGGTTCCATCCATTTTGGATCATTGTTCCATGGATTAAGCTTTGAGCTCCATGTACGACTGTCACTAGCAGAGAGTGAATACATATGCGCGATTTCTTGATCGTTTACTTCAGATGGACTTGAAGCTCTCATCCTTTGAATTTGTCCTGCAACTTCACCGTCATAATCACTTCCTGAATACAGTGCACTATTCATATGACGGCTTAATACACTAAACACTTTTGAAAATGATCCCTGGTTAGAATCACTCGGGGATGAAGATCCCGAACCACCCGGGGGCACGCCCGGTGGTGTTGAAGGAGGTGCATCGACATCTGTTCGATTTCCACCTTCTTTAAAAATCTCACTTATGTTTGAAGTTCCTGCGTATCTATTTTTCAATTCTTCTGCTCTTGTATTAGCTGCTCGCGTTCCGTTGATTTCCAAGATTAGTTTACGGTTACTCAACGTTCTGCGCTCATCCTCTTCATAGCGTGGATTATGAATCTTACTTTGTTCAGGTGGAGCGAGACGCGAATACTTCACCCAGTTTTCAAAATCCACATAAGAGGACAAAACTAAATAATCGGCATATTCGGAGCCTACTGCAACTTTGCTATTTAAATCTTCCACCACACCTGTATAGGTGGCACCAATTAAAGGCAAACCCGCAAATAGCATAAATACACGCACAGCATAGCGGCCGAACTTTTTCATCACCGCTCCTCTTTGGTTGAACACCAACACGCTAAAAGCAGTTAGAGCTAAAAGTAGAGGGAACAAGAAATAAATTGAGAAATTTTGAATCGTCTCATAAATGGAACCGACGTACTCTGCAGCACCTGATAAGATTCCTAAATCAGCACTTGCTGTCCCATTAATTACTGTTTCAAATAGCTTAAATGGGTTCAATGCACTCAAAAGCATTAAAGCAGCACGAAACAAAAACGGTGCAGCATTTGCTAGAAGATACACCAGCAACGTGAGTCCAGATGCTAAAAATCTTCCCATTGATTCAAGACCCGGTCGAACCGTCGTAATTAGACCCATTTCTGTTAACACGTCACCATAACCGGCGTATTGAAAGAACGGATTATTTAATCCTGCGTGATAAATTGAACCCCCGCCGTTATCTACGACGTTCATCAATTGATCGTATGTAATCGTCGCTGAAGCTGTAGTGAAAGCACTCATCAGCCACCCTTTTATGCCAGTGTCATCTGAAAGAATTTCGGCATAACCGAGTAAGCCCCCGGCATTACCTGCTGGTAAAAGATCCGAACTGTTGGTGGCTTCCAACATGTACATGTTCCGGATTTGAGAACCTGGCGCAAGTGCGGTTCCGAATTCCCGTGTCAACTCGCTGCCTCGTTGATATAAGGATAGATCAGAAACACCGTCATTGGCGGCGAACACATTACTTACAGGAATAAAAATCGCTAGAAAAAGCGAAAGGCCCATAACGCCCAAAAGCGCTACACGTACAGCCGTTCGCTCTAAAGTTCTTACTATCATTTGCCTCAATCTGCTTTGCCCCCTTTCTTTCATTTGTATATGGAGCAATTTCAACTTACACGCTGATCATAAGCTCAAGCTAAGTTTTACTGAAAACCCATTTGAATATCATTTGCGAACACAATGTTGGCGAAGTCCCGGCGTAAATAATACCGATGTTTTTCTTTATGTTCTAATAAGACTTTAAGGTCACTTGTTACTTCGTGTTTTAATGCCGTTTCATACGCATTAATCGTGGATTTTGACATTCCACCAAGCAATGTATAATCTGCAGTGTCAAATGCATTAAAATTACGATCCTCAATCATGGCGTCGATCGATCCGTAGATATATACGACACGAACACCATTATCATTTAGTTGTCGAAATTGCTCTTTCACGTATTCCTTTACGTTATCATCCATTTGATCGACACCATGTAAAAGAACAACGTCACCTGAAGAGAGATTCCCCACTGCAAAGCTTAGTGCATTCACAAATTGAGCCATCATTACGCCTCGACCTCTCTTTAATAGAGAGCTAAAATCATACACCACTCGATTAGACACGGCAGCCCGATCTATAATCGTCGAAGTCGTTTTATTAAATAAGTCTGCATGCGTATCTAGCATGTCACGGAATGCAGTTTTGAGAAATCCATAGGCTTCTCTTACAGCCGGATCCGATTTATCGGCATACACTTCACCTTGATAACCTGAAGTCAAATACGACAAAAACTCAGGAAGCATCGGCACTTCATCATGCGAAATACCAACCAACCGAAGTTTATCTCGGTTTTCCATCGCATTTCTCGACCACATTCGTTTGTCTACATAAAATTCATTTAGTAGATTATTCAACTCACCCTTAAAACGAGCCTCCTGCCCTTCAGGCATCTTATAAAGCATTTGAACCATTAGACTCATTTTTACGAGATGTGCTGCATACACACTCAGTTCATCTTCATAGGATCCAAATAATTCAAAGGGATTGATGTCCCCTCGGGTCATATCGACGTTTGATGTAATATCAGAGAGATCTACACCTAAACTAGATATCTTGGCTCCATTTAACACTAAGTGGATAACACGTTTGTTTCGCACAAGAGCACTCATTCCTAGCTTTGCTCCCCATACGTCAACGCCTCGTTGTCCTCTAAAGTCCCACCCTGATAGTGTCTGCGCTTCTGCTTTACCAGCAATAACAACATGGGAGTCATATCTATCAATATCTAAAATCACCGCTGAGTTATTCACATCGCCTTCCATCTGACCAACGTATTCACCTTGGGGATCTTCAATCCCCCGCGTGACTAAGCTATAGTTGCCAGCAAACTCACTTGATGTGAACATAAAGTTACGACCCATCTTGTTTTCGACTTTACCAAACAGGTTCGATAACTCTCGTTTTTGCTCTCCAGTGTATGCAGCAGCAGAAACTGTATCAAAGCGATCTTTATACTGCCGATTGATTTTATTGATTGCTTCGTCCAGTTTTTCAAGCGTTGGAGCTTTCACCATAAGACGAAATGCCACCCGAAGATAACTAGATCCGTTCATTAGATCCGTAGCTACTTCGACAAGCTGTTGCTGACGTTTACTGAGTTTTTGCTTCGATGTGAGTGACCCACTCTTTTTTGTTTCCCCAGCTTGGTTATTGTATAGGTTTTCTGCACGTCCTTGATGCTGCGCAATCCAAGATTCACTCATACGACCAACATGTTCAAATCTTCTTACACTAACATCCTTTCCGAGATTCCGAGGAATGAGATGAACACCCCAAAAATAACTAAGAGCATCGTCTGCACCTTTCTGATGAAAAATCGTGAGAATGGATGCATAAGCATTATCGATCTGAAAATAGTCAGATTTAAAAATAAACTTTGATTTCGGTTTAATCGCCTTAAAGAAGGGAAAATCGCGGATCAACGATTTACTATTTTTATTGCCCTGTTTCTCACGCTCCTTCCTTTTCATCTTATTCATGACACTATTTAATCCTCTCGCTGGTGCATTGCTCATATGAGCACTTTCCCCTTCCATGCGCTATTTCATTGCCCACTCACTAATGGGCAGCCTTGATAATAGAACCGAAATATCGTTCTAATTCTTCATAGCTGAGTGTTTTTGCAAGCCTAAACATCAGCCCATCATTCTCAACATCTCCGATTAACAGGTTTTCAAATTCCGACAAAGCCGCTTCACTCGGTGCGCGAACAATTAAATATTGATGCAATGATGTCAAACCTTGTTGGTCATTGATCGCATATTTCAAGATGTCATGCTGTTCATCTAATAGTGCAATTAGGCCCTTAGATTGAATATTTAAATTGGATTTGGTTTCAGCCACTGCTTGCAATTGTTCATCTACCACATGTCCTTCCATCACTGTGTCGTATATGACTTCAACACCCACCGGTAGCTTTCGATAAAAACCATCCACTTTATCGAGAACTCTATGTTGATCTTGTTCAAACATCAACGCAGAGGCTGAACCTACAACATGATAGGCATGGCCAATTTGCCCATCTAAATAATGAATCATTCCATCCTCAGGATCTACATCCCTGATGTTGAGCAGCTCTTGAACCCGATATACGGAATCATTCATCCTCACTGGTACGTATCGTCCACTTTTAGGCAAGTAATTTAGCATTGAAAGTGTTAATTCAAGTCCCATCCGGTTCGTCTTGTCCGACTTAATCAGCAACATAGACAATATCCCCCAGGCCATTGAAAATCCAATGATTAGTGGAATACCACCTTTACCGATGAATGTTTGAAAAACCAGATAAAACCACGCAAATCCAAAAAATAAGACCGATACAATAATCTTGGCGGATACTGGCTTATTGATACCCACTCCATTCTTCGATTGCAGATTGAACTCCATTTCGAAGTAAGTTTCATCTAATGTCGTAGGGATTTTAAATCTCTTTTTCGCCACAGCAGCCCCCCCTTTTTTCATGAAATTTTCAAGGATAGACCAAAGGCAAAATTCAATTACAAACTTTGATCATATCAAATATTATATCATAGCAAAAACATTGAGTCATCAATATTATGGTTACCTTTTGTTAAACAAATTCACAAATTTTAATCATCATATTTACTTGAATTTTCAATGTGAACTCTCAACAAAATGGATCACTCGAAACGGTAAAATAACGCTAATTTAATTGTGATACATCCTCTCCCTTATCCCTCATGAATTTTCAATAGATCATGCGCCTTAAATCAAGAATGATCTTACAAAATACAAGGTTACGGTAATGCAAATCCACACGACATTCCATCAGCATCAATATTCATTAAGATACATACTTCTACAATATTAATCTTAAAATATTTAAAATCTCATTATATTATCCTGTATGTACAGAGGTTTTTATATTTTTTATAGTTCATTAATACTATTTTCGTGATATAATCAACAACCAGAATAGCTATTAGATTCAAACTTATTAAGTAACACCACGTCAAAAAGCTATACAATCTCTAGGAGGAATCACAACATGAACGGAACACAAATCGCTTCCGGTGTACCTACCTGGTTGCAAATGTGTTTCGAGCAAACCCCCAAGCCAGATCTAGTTACATCTTCGTTTTTAAGCCAATGGGGGTCATCCCTGCTCGATACAAAAATGGAACACCGCCAGTATATTGATCCTATATTCCGAAGAGGACGATCTCCAACCAAGCTTTCTTTTGAAGAGATAGCTGCAACACTGATGCATGTATTTTGTATTAAACGAATGCCTCTCCCCGCAGAAAAGGACGCTTTAGGGATCCAAATCGAAGGGCATGACGGTATCTGGAATAACACATCACAGCGGATCGGTGAATATTTGACTGACAAAGAATTTATAAATAACATGATTCTCTTAATTACACCAACACATAGAATACTAGATACACCAAATGTCACCCGTCATATTCGACTTTCAGCACCAGAAATAAACCTCCCAATCCCGGCGAGAAACAAACAGAACGATAATATCATTTCCGACTTTTGGAATAGCTTCGAACAGTCATACAATTGGGACATGATCCCACTAGAACTGCTATATCGTACATATCATAGGTGGTTTGTCTTGTACCAAAAGACAATAGAAGATGAATCTCCAAGCAGTCCCCTTATTTTTAAAGAGCAACTTTGCTTACTTGCATCTGAGCGATGGATGATTCACGGAAAACGAATGAAAAAAATATAGAAATACATTAAAAACGACCTACCCGATTACTCGAGTAGGTCGTTTCTTTACTAGCTTCCATTACGAGAGGTACCATTACCGTGTAGCACTATGATCGCGATTTCCTTGTACTTTTCGGTTTAGCATAGTTTGCTCGCTCCTCGAAATGAGGCTTGATCTTCCAAGAGCTAGTCCCTTTATACTTTTCAACTTCAAACGTAATTTCAACTTCATACGTTTTTTTTGATTTACTAATTGCTTTTATTTTAATTTTCTCACCAGCGCGGAGCCGCACTTGTTCCTCTGACGTAAACTTATGTCCCGACCATTCCGTTGGAAACGGAGCCGTTTTCGCTGTATATGCATCGGCATCTAGACGCTTAAACCCCCAAAAAGTATGTCCCTTAAACTTACTTTTATCAAGCTTTCCTTCGTTCCGGAAAGGAACTCCCGAAGTGGGATTCTTACCTTCGATCGTAATCACTTCGCCCTGCAATAATTTTTGCACTTCTTGATCCGAGAACACATACCCGTTCCATTCTTTATTAAAACTTATTTTTTCTCCGGTCGGGACATACAGTCCATCCACTTTTTCTTTTTCAACGATAGGTTCAGGCTCCCCAACTTTGCTGTGAAGCTTCTGGGCATTCCGATAAAATACTTCTTTGTCGTGCTTAATTAACTGTGTTGCTGTATGTAGCACAGTCTCTGGCGTTACCTTAAACTGGCCAGCATCCTTCATCGCCTTGAACAATTTTTCCGTTACCGCCGGATCCCCGATCAAAGAGCCTTCTAACATCACGGCTGCAATCTCTCCAATGGTAGTCAGGTTAAGTTTACCTCTTGAATCGGTAAGAAGAGCTGTCTTCCCTGTAGTTACTTCAGACAATGTACTAACCCGCGTAGCACCCGTCCCTACTTCATAGCGACTCAATTGTTTTTCCAGCCACTTATGCGTTGGATGCGGGGGCTTTTTATTCACGCCCTCAAACACAAACTGATTTGCAGACCGGCCTAACCCTGAACTAACTGGATCATTTCCCTTATCGTCATCCGCAGTTTCTTTGTCAGCATCAAAAATCGCTTTAAATCCAAGAGAAATCGGTACATTAATTATTGTAGTAAACTCAGGATATCTTTCGATGTGACCCTTTATCGAATTGTAGACGTAATTCTCACCAAACATGGCTAGAAAGTTCTTGGCTAACGTTTCATAAATGGCCATAGCACTCGGCCCATAATCCTTGAGATCCTTTAAAGCTGAAGGTACCTTTAACCCAGGACGGTTAGCTCCGTGAGCTCCACCATCTTTGACATGCGTTTTCCTCATGCTGCGATACGTCAAATGCTTCATATCTGCCCCTACAACCGCTGCAATTTTAGGAACAAGTGGTAGCATTTCTTTAAATTGTTCAACAGATATAAACTTATCTTCTGTTCTTGGATAACTAACAATTTTAGCTTCGTACATCTTTTGATATGTCGCTAGGACTTCCTTAGGTTTAAACCCTTGAGCACCCAAAATGGATGCTAGTCCCCCCAGGTCAAGCAGCTTACCTGGTGCCGTTTCTTTTTTGGTCACACTATCTTGTACGACTTTTGAAGGACCATATTTTCTGGCATCCGCTTCGGCCTCACCCTTGCTTGCAAAACGGAAACGATCACGATCTTCGTCAAATACGCGCGAATAGACATTATCCTTATCATCTTTATATTTCACTTCATAAAACGGCTTTTTCTTGTAAGCTTTCACCAGGTTGATCTGATCGGCAACAAGCTTCGTCATTACAGATTTTAAACGACCTTGACGAACAACAACTCGGTATCCGTGGATCCGTGCTGCATCCGTAGATAGACGCGTAAGCTGTAAACTCAGATAATCCCACCGGCTCCTTAAATTCGCTTTTACATATTCACCGTCCTTATCATAGGAAGGCAAATCCTGTATATTCGTGAATCCTTTTTGGAGCTCTTTCTCGGATTCATCGATGAAATACAATCGCTTTACCGGCCCCTTCCAACCAATCGCTTGAATCACTTCCCATCCGATAAGCTGCCCTTCACCTGAAGGATCTTTATCGGTTGCGATAACGATCGCACTAACTCCTTTTGCGGCTGCTGCCACGTCAGCTATCGCTTTAGCTTTAGACGACTTTTTACCTACCGCATTCGTTGTGACCTGAGCTTGCTTTTTCCATGTTAATTCCTTTGGATCCCACGGCATAGCATTTCCAGTCCAAAGCTTAAATCGTTCTTTTGCCTCATCTCCACGAACCATTTCGTGAGGTTCAACGAATTCAAGCATGTGGCCATACAGCGTTTGTACTTTATAGGGCTTACCATTAAACGTTCCTGTCATCCCGCCCAGTGCTTTTGCAAAGTTATTAGCCGCACTTGGCTTTTCAGCAAGCAACAAATAGGTCATTCGTTATTTCATCCCTTCATCATCGATTTCTGTTCTGAAACTGCCGCATACGCTCTTCTCTCATTAACGTTTTGTTTCGTTCTTGCTCCGCTTCCATGTGGTTTGTTACCGAACTCGTTGTCTGATTGATAACTTCTCGATTTTGTTCTAATACCCGAATAAATTCACCCATATCTCGGGGGATCCCACCCTTCAGCAATCCCATTCGATCGAGCAACATAATCGTTTGAATCATATTGTTGTGATCGGAATTCTTTTTCATCATCTGGTCTTGCTCCGTCAATTTACTCAGTACTCGATCAACATTCGTGCTTAGCATCTGCAGACGCTCCATCGCTTCAACATCCAGTCCATTATGTCTGTTACCTACAGTAGACCGTTGTGGTTCTGACGATTGAGCAACAGCCAGCAGCGCATAAATATCAAGTTCATCGCTACTTGGGTTCATACTTTTAGGTTTAAAATCCGGGTAAAATCCCGTGGGATACTGTAGCGCAAACCATTGTCTTGCGTACTGCACATGCGTACCTTCTTCGTCACGAAGAGAATCAAATAGAAAATAGCGAATTAACGACGTTTTCGTAGTAAACACCTTATTCGTTGCTTCAATTCGATATGTACCCCAAGGAAAATCAATTACAGCCCCTAAATGTCTTTTTTTGAGTCGTTCTTGAATAACAGATACCATCGGTTCAGGTAGTCCAGACACTTGTACTCTTTTGATATTCGGATGAAGAACTACAGGTCGATCCCCACCCACATGTTCAAAGACTCCAGGCAACGTTATAAACTTCTTCCAATTAATCATCTGACTGTATACTTTTTCAGTTAAGCCTTCCGATCCACCCAAATTCTCTTCGTACGATTGCTTCACTTCTAATCCAGAATCATCAGCATATGACGTAGTTGTTATCGGTTCCGTTGCTACGGGTTCTTTCAAGACCACAGAAGGAATCACAGGCTCACGCAGAGGAGACTGGGCAGGTGACTCACTATTGTCAGGAACCGATGGTTCACCCCCATTTCCTTGAGGAAGGTGTATTGGTGCTTCATTAACCGGCTCTTTTAATTGCGTTGGTTCCTCCCTTATTTCGGGACTAGGTGTATTAGCCGAACCACGCATTGATGCCAGCTCACGGTTTAAATCAAATCCAAAACCTGTCATCAGTATCGATACCTCTCTTCCTCAGACAGATCTCCATCTTCCGTTTCAAGGAGATAATTTTCGCCACGCATAATCCCCATCATTGAATCAAAACCATTTGTCACAGTATTGGCTAGTCTCTCGTTACTCGACACCATATTGTTCATTGCATCTATTAGTTGATTAAGCCGCTGCATCTCCGCAGTCGGTAAATCGAAATCTTGATTTCTCCAGGCTACATAGTGCCGAACCGATCTCATCATCAGTTCGGTTTTATTCATATCAAAAACTTCAGCCCAATATTTAATAAAGCCCTTATCTTCCTTTAGAAGACGAAGGCTTTCTCTTTCCTCCTTTGTCTTCTTTGAATCTGTTTTTTCTCTAGCACTTTTTTCTTTAGCACTTTGAACAGCATCCATGTTCTCCTTTTCTACTCCCATTTCAGTCGATAGCTCTTTATCACTCATACAATCACCTCTCGTTGTAAAACATCATTTTTGCATAAAGAAAAATTCGATGTGTGTACAAGTATATAACGTAAAACGCTATACATACAAGGATTCTTAAACTTTTTGTCATACATATTCATGTGTTTTGTACGTCATAATTTTAATTTTCTACATCATATATCAAGAGCACCAATCGAATTGCAAATTCATATAAACAAGCGGTTTGTCACCGCCGGTAAAACGAGTGAAATATGAAACGCAAAATAATCGTAGCGGCAGCAGTCCAAATATTACAACTGGGGAGTGGTTTAGAATGGAGAATAAGACAATTGAAGTACGCAGTAGCATTAATGACAATGTGGTTATACGGTTTGAACACGTTGAAGACAGCTCTATTAACATCTTTACAGCAGGGTACCAGAAAATCTGCAAGCTCCTGAAAATTAACCGTGTACAAGCAGAAGAGCGATTTTACGTAACGGAAGCCGACAACAAATAAAAAAAGAACGAGTCATTCGAATTTGCG
Organism: Paenibacillus sp. Root52; assembly: GCF_001426865.1. Taxonomy (GTDB): domain Bacteria; phylum Bacillota; class Bacilli; order Paenibacillales; family Paenibacillaceae; genus Paenibacillus. The sequence continues at coordinate 110,531 of NZ_LMFO01000007.1, forward strand.
AATGATTCGTTTCTTTTTTTGGAGGGTCTCTTCCTTGGTGCATCAATTTTAGTTATGATGAAACACAACAATGTTGTATTTTAAATTATCATTTGGTTTCATAATGATCAGAAATTACACAGATCTCAAAGGAGATAAAACATGAAAGCAACCGTTTTTGAACGAACAATGCATGATCTTGTCAGTGAAATAGATAGCAATTACACCTATCTATTGAATCACTTTTTTTCAAACATGGCATCCAAATCTGTGGATGTTACCATCCATAATCAAGGAATGACTATCGTAATTCCAGATATCTGGGATATTAGTGCGATGGAGAGCGATACCCCGTATCTTTACTTTATACCCTCTCACTTTGTTTCCTATGGATCGATCACAAACACCAACATCGCTGACATGGTTCAACTATCGCTTTTACCCCAGGATCGAGTCACGTTTACTTTAATCAAAAGAGAAGAATTACAGCGGGACGAGCTGCAGATAAGCATCGATCGATCAAGTTCCCACTAAACTTATGTAATAACTGAATGCACGTTCGAAGAAGCCATACCACTTAAAACCGGTATGGCTTTTTTACGTGATTACAAACGCGATCTCTATAGATCGCCAATAAAGCATATGAGGAACAATTGCATTCTAAGGCAATTAATTCTCATCAACATAACTTTAATAGATACGACCATCTGAAGGTTATAAGAAATACCCTTAAAGAATCGTAGATCAAAGCTACCAAAACTAAAGGACGGAAAACCTAACAATGAAAAGTAATGAAATGAAATTGACACGATATGATGAAGAAAAAATCGCCTCTGAATACGATGGTGGTGAACACCCATTTTTTACACAAGATCTTGAACCTTTGAATACAACGGATGCGATTAATTGGTTAGAAGAAGGCGCAATGAATGCCATTGTTAGCGAGATTCATGGTGGAATAATTGGTTATTTTCATCGAGATTATGCAGATCAAATTACCACTATACTTAATCTCCACGCAATAGATAGGAAACTAAATACCCAATAATAAGCGATCCCGTTCTACAAAAAACCTAAAATTCGTTCGAATTTAAATGGCCATATCGACATATTCGGTATGACTTTTTTTATTCGAACATACTCCCCTTTAACCCCTAAAAGGCCAAAGCGCGATCCATCGATCGCCAAATAAATGGTTGAAGTAAGAATGAAAATTAACCAATGCATCTATTTTAGGAGGAAACCCGTATGAACGACTTTCAATCTAAAGAAATGTTAGTAGACCAATTATCCAGTTGGTGGACGAAGAACGGATGGCGCTTAGACACACTTAGATCAAAAAGTCTAAATGAACTTCTGGGCATACGTAACAGAGCTCGCAATCAGAGCTATAACGTATCTAGCCACCGTCGACGTGCGTAACACCATGTGTTTTATAAGATCATCCAAACCTTTTAAACTACGCGACACATCCATGTCGCCAATTAAACGGATGAGAGGTAGCCAGGTTAAAACAGTTGTTTGTGGGTTAAAGCGGGGAGCAGCCACGGGTTCGAACCCCGTTGCGTCGGTAAGTGCAGATCGAACCCTTAAAGCCTGAGAACCTTTAAGATTCGAACCCATCCTGTCTCTCAACAGAATGGAAGCATGTTGACCCGACGTATCGCTTAGCGGAGAAAGCAGCTCTCGTCTTTAGCTCACAAACGAAAAATAAAACCATTTATATATAAAGGGAGCGATTTATCATGGCAAAAGCAAAAAAATATCAAGATCTCACACCGGCAGGACAAAAAAGAAGACTGGCAAAGTATGCGAAAGAGCACGCAGCTAATGGAACGCAAGAAACAACAGCTCGTATTGTTCGTGAAGCAGTGATCAAAGAGATTCAAGGCGGGAACAAACAAGCCATTTTCCGTTTTGCAATCCATGAAAAAGACACAGGCGAGACCCATTTCAAAACTATGAAAGCTTTTATTGCTAAAGGCAGTGAGGCACTAGAATCATTTTACGCGAGTCTTACACCTAAACATCTACTTTCCGTAACATTTAAAGAATCCAACGGACACTTAAACGTTTGGAGAGTTATGGATCGCACTGAAGCTTATAAAGCAAATAAAGCCGCTAAAGCAAACAGTACTCCAGGTACTAAAGAAGAACCGCAAGAGGAAGCCCCTCTCGAAGTATAAGCAAACACAAGCCACAGGAGCATATCCTGTGGCTTTTTTTATTTTCAAAACAATCTGTAAATGCCTCTAAAGCCTATAGCGATAGTCTATGACATTCGCCAATCAACTTATTGAATAATTAAATAATCTTCACCTAAGGGGGTACACATATGATTACAGTAACTTGCATCGACAATCGAGAAGCCGGGGACTTATTAACGGAAGGCAAGGAGTATCAAGCCATTTCCTCAGATGGTGAAAACATCACCATTAAAAACAACAACAACGGCAACGAGTTGCCTACTCTCACTTGCCGTTTTGAATTATACGTATCTTCAGAAAGATAAATTAATGGAAGGATGTTATATATGAACAGCAAGCTACTCTCTTTGTCACTTGTAACCATGAACTATCTAGCACTCAACGCGATTAATCAGAATATTCTTTCATCTAAAACCTTAGCTATCGATCAGCCCTACACCGCGCTTGTCATTGATAATATCGATCATTGGATCGAAGAAGTCGATAACAACGTTGCTGAAGAACAAGAGATCATCACGGTACTCCGACTAGATATTGAAAGTGAGTTACTACAAGGGAATTACCTCCAACATGGTATAGATGTATTCAAAGAGCATGTTGAAGCCTATTTCCATAATCGTTTGAACAGCACCTATGCAAAAATGCTTATTGAGATAGTTGATGAACTCAGTAAAGACCAAAGCCTCCCCTCATAACGGGGAGGCTTTTCTTTTTTTGTATACCCTAAATAGTGATTAAATCTAGGACCATAGTTTTACAACAAGTCCATTTTGCTCAAAAGACCTGCGCTTATTCGCAGGTTTTCTTTTTTGTTTAACAAATCACCTACCAAATTTTGACGAAAACCAACAACAAACATCAAAACAATATTTACTAAATTGTTTAATTGATATAGACTAATAAAAGTTCTATATCATTGTGTGTAGAGAGGAGTTAAGATAATTTCTTACAAAAATCAAAGATAAATTGTAGTAGCTTTTTTTATTTATCGGTCTTATGTTTATCGACCTATGACTTATGAATCAGATGATCGTGAAAATAAAGGACACGATCGAAGGGAGATCAAAATGGCGAAAATTCGCTTACGCAAAAACAAGCAGCTCATCCCTGCATTAATTGGAGCAGCTATTGTGTTTGTCCCCTTCGCGGGAATTGGCGGGTTCTATGTTCATAACTTGAATCAAAAACATGAACAAGAAATTGCTCAATATGAAGCACAGGTTGCTCAACTTTCCAGCAGTCAAACGCTTGTATACGGATTGACCACAAACATCAAACCAGGTCAAAAAATCCGAACTGAGGATCTAGAATACATGTCGATCGAGGCAGGCAAAGTACCTGTAGATGCGATTGTAGATGAAAGTGCGATCGGTAAATATACCAAGATTGGTCTAACAGCGGGTACACCCCTCACTGAAGGTATGTTTTATGAGAACGGGGTAACTCCTCAAGACTTACGGAACCAAGAGTTTAGGTTGATAGAATTGCCTACTAAACTTGAAAAGAACGATTATGTAGACGTCCGGGTCAAGTTCCCAACCGGTGAAGATTTTATCGTTTTATCCAAAAAACAAGTTGAGGATCTGGCCAACGGAACCGTTTGGCACACCATGACTGAAGAAGAAATCCTAAGAATGTCTTCAGCTATCGTTGACGCCTGGCTCAATGATGCATCCATCTACTCACTGAGCTATGTTGAACCAGGTATTCAACAAGCAGCCAAGGTTACATATCCAGCAAACCAAGCTGTTCTCGATCTGATTCAAAGCGATCCAAACATCGTGCAAAAAGCTACAACAGAACTCGAACGCAGGCTCCGGCAGAAACTAGAACAAAACTTGAATTTGTTGACGCCTGAACAAATCCAGAAGTATCTCAGTAACAAGCAAAATGCATCTACGATTAATCCGGATACGCAAACTAATCCACTCACCGAGGATCAAACGGCTGATCAACAGTTCGTAGATGATGGCAGCAACACAAATAATTAGCAAGATGGTGATACGATGAAAAAGGCGTATTTTATCGGTGATTATGAGAAAAGCGACTTGCTATTCTATTTAGCAAAAGTTCTATCCATAACCCGCCGAGTTCTTCTCGTAGACGCTACGAAGAGACAACATTATCATTACTTAACTCCCCGGATCGAGGACGAGCCGGGCATTGTCACGTATGACGGATTTGATGTCTTTACCGGCTCCGAAGATGAATTGAATAAGCAACGGATTGGTGCCTATGATCATGTGCTATACGACATCGACGATGCTGATCGATTGCCTGTTTACAGGTCAACGTATCGTTTTTTCTTTGTCACTAGCATGGATATAACATCGATTATGCGTGGTGAATTCTTGATTCAGCAATTTACAAAGGGTATTTCATCTAATACTCTCCCCTTCTATAAGTTACTTATTGAGGATGCAAGAACACCTGGTGAAGCATATATCGACGAACTATTATCTACTCATCCAATCATCTGGGAAGAGACTCTTAGTTACATGCCCGAAGATCGTGACAGAACACAAAAAATCAACAACCAGTACACCAGCAAGCTTCACATGAAGCAGCTATCATCTGATATGCGACACCTTATTACTAAGATGGTTCAAGTGGTAGATGGTACTGATGCCAAGAGTGCTGCTCAACACTATAAGCAAGCGGAGAGGAGGAAATAACATTGGGACAAATCGCGTTTTGGAGTCCTTATCGAGGGAGCGGTCAAACTAGCAGTATGGCAGCTATAGCAGCCTCACTGGGAAGCGAATATCACATTCGGTGTTTAATCGCTCAGACCGAGAATCGTGAATCATCATTGGAACATGCCTTCTCCCGTTCCCTCAACAACTTCAGTCGGACGCTCAGTCAAGTGACTGGGAGTCGAAGTATATCTGGAACAGGAATTGACGCTGTGCTACGAATCGCAAGGAGCGGAAAGCTTGAAGGCGGTGCTGTCAAAAACAATGCACAGATCATTGAAAAAGAAAGACTGGATCTGCTTAGCAGTTCAGATCAAAAAGACGCTACATTACTTGAATCTGCATCAGACCTCATCCGATCCGTTTTCGAACAAGCAAGAAAATATTACAACATCGTTATGCTTGACCTCCCTGCTGGTGACGATAGCGAGCTTACGAGAAAGCTAATTGCTGCTTCAGACGTCGTTGTGGTTTGCTTACCACAGTCGCAGAGATCACTAGACGCTTACTTCAATAAAGAAATTTGGCCAAGCGCATTGCGTGGGAAAAATACTGTGCTTCTATTCACGCAGCACGATTCAAGCTCTAAGTACAAGGCAGTCAACATTACACGTAAATATAAAAGTCCTAAAGGCTTAGTCATCCCTTATAACACGACATTTAAAGATGCAATGAACGACGGAGACACCAAAGGCTTTTATAAAGGGAATAAAGCAGTTGATCGTCGGCACCCTAACTACGACTTCATTTTTGAGGTTCAACGGGCAGCAAAACTCCTTCTTGATGAAATAGGCATTGATTCAAAAATAAAACGAATCGATGGTGAAGAAAGAGGGGCTTCCTGATGCCGTGGATGAATCTGCTCATTATTAGTCTCATTACCGTAGTAATTGCGGTGGGTCTGTTCTTGTACTTACGAAGAAATCCGTATACGGGAAATGTCGCTCAAGATGCCGATGCCGATCACTTAAATATGGAATCGATAACGGAATTCGCTACGGAAGTAACCAACGATCACGTTAACACTAACTTATTAGATCTTGGTCTTTCTTTAGAAGAATATGAACGACGTAAAGCAGACCTTGCCATTCTTAAAACATCGTTAAATAACTGCAACTCAGGTAGCCTCGAAGATAAGTTATATGTAAAAGAGTTCCTGCACGATATCTTATCTCGGAACTATGGCATCACTGAAAAAAACATTAATCAGGTTCTGCCATTTGACGATGAAGAACTACTTGGTGATCAAGATAAATTTGAAATATTGCTCTACCTTTATAAACAAAAACACGGTTTCGATGGACTCAGTAAGTTGATAGAGACATATGATCTTGCGCGACTCAAACGAGTCATTGAAAAGGGTGACACTCCCTCCTACATCATTACCGGTGAGGAGATTAGGGACATCTATCACAAGGAGAATCCTCAACTTTCGTTTGAGGACAAATTTCACATCATCGTTCAACGTGTTTATCAAAAATACAAAGGTTTTGGTGCCATCGATGAAATTCGAGATCAAACCATAGACGGCGTATCTGGTGGTGTATCGGGAATACCAGTAAATATGAACACCGTTGAACATGAGATTGAAATGATGAACGGTATGCATGAAAGACTTCCATTAGGCTATGAGAGCATTTGGATTTTCTATCGAGGTAAGTCAGTTCATCTCTCTTTTCTGAGTTTTGGTTCAGAACTTGAACTTCGACGCGTATGTCAAAATGTTTACAAACACGGTAATCCAGGACAACTTTCAGAAGCAAAAGCATTCATTGTTAACGATATGCATGACGGATCTCGCGTTGTTGTTGTCCGTCCTCCCTTTGCTGAAAGTTGGGCTTTCTTTATCCGGAAGTTTGACTTACCAAATCTCGTTATCGAGCGCCTCTTAGCTGCAAACCGCGTGAAAAATGCAGACATGGTCATCCAATATCTCGATTTCTTAATGAAAGGTGAACAGGTTACTGCAGTAACAGGTGAACAGGGTTCAGGTAAAACGACTCTGATGATGGCACTTGTCAAATCAATCTATGGAATGTTTCCACTCCGGATTCAAGAACTGGCATTCGAGCTGCATCTCCGGCGACTGTACCCTAATCGGAATATACTCTCTTTCCGAGAAACGGATAAAATCTCTGGCCAAGAAGGTATGGATCTCTCGAAGAAAACCGATGGTTCTGTAAGTATTGCCGGCGAGGTTGCAACCGATGCTGTTGCTGCTTGGATTATTCAAATGGCTCAAGTCGCAAGTAGATTCACCATATTCAGTCATCACGCTAAAACGATGAGAGATTTAGTTGAGTCCCTACGGAACTCACTCCTTAAAACTGGAACATTTAGTGATGAACGAAGTGCTGAAGAACAAGTTGCGAAAGTAATCAATTTTGATGTCCATCTGGAAAAAGAACAGAATGGTACACGTTATATTGAACGCATCACAGAATGTGTTCTAATCAACCAAGATAATAGCCAGTTCGCTCAAATCGCAAAAGATCTGAGTGAAAATAAGATTGATCATCAAAAAGCGACTGCACTTGGCCAACTGCACTACTATCAACAAATCACCAGCAAACCTTGGAAAGCAAATAACATCATTGAATATAAAAATGGTGGTTATGTTCCAGTCAATCGGCCGTCACCAACTAAAGTCAAAGCGATGGCTTCAAAAATGACGAAGGAAGACGCTTCAGCATTCCATGATTTCCTAGATCAGTACTGGGGGCCAGAAGCATCATGAAATTAACCACGATCCTTTGGCTATCTGTTGTGGGGTACCTTCTTATTTTCGGCATTATCATGCTCATCCTCTATCTTAACAAACGAAAAACAAGAGCTCGCATAGAACGGATGAATGCCGGGCAATGGATGGCACAAAAAAGACGAGGTTCACGTAAAGATCATCCAAAACTCGTCGAATTTTATCAAAAGTCATATGTCTACTCGTCCCGAATTCCTATTTTCGGGACACAAGTAAGGCGCATACGACAAAGAATAGCTGTAGTGAACCCCTATAATGAGTTCACACTTCGAAAAGAAACGATGCGAATCACTTACATCATCCTTCTTATTACGTTTTTCTTGATCTTAGCATTCTCTTTATTTGGGAAAAGCTTAGTTATGATCCTACTTGGTATCATTGGAACCATCGTTTTGAATGGCATGCTCATCGATGTCTTCGTACATAGAATCGAGCGTCAATTACAACGAGATTTCCGAATATTTCTCGAAGATACCCGTGCACAGTATCAATCAACTAAGAATATTGATGATTCTGTTTACCAAGCAGCTCAAATTGCAGTTCACGATATGAAACTACATGGAGAACGAATACATCGCGTACTCACTGCACGGAACCCCGAGCGAGCACTAAACGCTTACTATGAAGTTGCTCCAAACCGCTATTTAAAAGTTTTTACTGGTATTTCAAACATGATTCGAGAATTTGGAGACAAAACTACGAGCAAAGGTTCCTTATATCTCGGAGCGATCAGTAAATTTGTGCAGGACATTAACAATGACATTCTGCGGCAAGATCGTTTGAACTATTTGCTCAACAGTCTAACGGTCATCGCCCTAGCGCCTATTCTGCTCTCCTTTCCTGTTCAAACATGGGCAGAAACATATTTTCCAAAGATGAGCGAATTCTATAGCAGCCGAATTGGTTATATTATTCAGCTCTCCATGTTTACAGTTTCTCTTATCGCTTATCTACTGGTAAGAAAGCTAGCCGAAACGGAAGAATCTAAATTTATCCCAAAACCATCTCGTAAACGCTGGGAAAAAAAGATTTACGAAATGAAATTCATAAAACCGATCATCGACCGTTTCGTTCCTAGTCCACATACCAAAAAATATTTCTTAACGACACAACTCATTAAAGATTCTAATTCACCGCTATTGATCCAATGGCTGATGGTTCGAAGATTATTACTCAGTGTAAGCACAGTGATTTTAACCATAATTATTTTTGTTGCTCTGCATCTCAATACAACTCATCAAATTCTGAACGCGCCCACTTACAGTGACGACGGGCTCATGATCGGCCAGATCTCACCAGAAGAACAAGCATCAGCTGTTGCTAAAACAGAATTTGATAGACACGTCATGGAAAATTTGAAAGGAGGCGATGCAGCACTCAAAGAACGCATTAGACAAACCGTCGAAGAAACGGGCGAAACTACGAGCGCAGCAGAAATTAACCAAACTATAAGCCGTATCGTATCTAAAGTTGAACGACTGGATACTGAGTATTTCAAGTGGTACGAGCTTGTAATTGCGTTAGCCCTAGGGATACTTACTTATTATGCTCCAATCTGGATGATGCTGTTTCAACGAAAATTCCGTCGCATTGACATGCAAAATGAAGTCGAACAATTCCGGATGTTGATCTCTATTCTAAGTCAATTAGACCGGATAGACGTTCGAATGATTCTCCAATGGATGGAACGATTTAGCACGATCTTCAAACCAGCATTACAACGGTGTATGAATGATTATGATAGTGGAGCTATCTTCGCGATTCAAAGGCTCAAAGAAGACGCGCCTTACCCTGAATTCGTGCGTCTCGTTGAACGTCTAGAAAACAGCGTTGAGCGTATATCAATTCAAGAAGCATTTGAAGATCTAGAAATGGAACAAGAGTACTATCGTGAACAAAAGAAAGAAATTCTGAACCGCTTAATCGAGAGTAAAGCAAACTGGGGAAGAGATATCGGTTTCATTCCAATCTATTTCATGCTTGGGGGATACATCGTTGTTCCTTTCCTGTATACATCGTTCACGCAAATGAAAGGCCTACTGGTTACACTCATGGGTCTCTAGTAATTAAAGCTAAATTCTATTTTATTTACAAAACATACTTATATCTAAAGGAGATTATCATTCATGGGAAGTAATGCAACCTCAGCTCTAAAAATTGGTGCAGGAGTATTTTTGACAATTGCACTCATCACGATCGTCGTGACTCTCTTCATTTCGTCAACCGATGCTGTAAAAGAAGGACAAACTCAATTTTCAAGCATTCAAACTCAACTTTCTCAGACACGTTACAACGTATACGAAAACACAACGATGACTGGTAGCCAGGTGATGAATGCCGTTAGACAATTTAATAACGAAACTCAATTTGGTGTTTTTGTTCAAACAGGTAAAGGCGGATTGACATACTATGGTAATACTTTCAATCAAGACACAGGAAATATAGAAGGTGTAACCAATAACACTAAATTAGGACCGGCATTAGATGAAGCTGATGTTAACTACATCAACCCATCGGGGAAATTCAAAGCTTCTGTTGTACGAGATGCCAACAACGTAGTCCGAGGTATTATTTTTAAACAAACTAAATAATTCTAATCCCCTCCCCGTCGCTTCCCCGATTAAACTAGGGAAGCGACTCTCTTTATGAAGATCTAAGGAGGTTCCAAATGAATTCAAATATTCGTAGTTTCATGCTTCTATCCGCTGGTTTCTTTCTATTTCTTGGTACAGGTACCTACGCTGTGAAAACAGTCGAATCAATAAATGAAGGGACAAAATTAGCTTATAAACTCAATGCAGAAAACGATAGACAAGTTAAAGCAAAAATCGCCATACCTGGGGAAGAAGTCTACAGTGGCTCTATGATCGTCAACTTGATTCGTACTGAAGAACGCGACATGGATATTGAAGTTGGTGGTGTACTTTACAGCAAATTAGATAATTACACTTCATTCAACCCAACACCTATTAACTTAAATCAAAGATACAAAGCAACTTACAGCCGTGACGAGTCAGGCTATATACTTAAAGTTTCTTTCAGCAGCATGTAAGAACTAAAAAGGAGCCGTAGACCTTATGAAATACGTAACCGGCGCTTTCGCCGCTTTACTGGCTATTTTCCTACTTGTCTTTTACCCACTCTATGAACAAGCACGTAGCCAAGACAAGATAGCAAATACTATTGTCCAAAGCGCATCGACTCAGTTCATTGATAGTGCAAGAACCAAAGGATATATCACACCGCAGATGTGGGAAGATTTTAATCGACAACTGGCCGCTACAGGCAATCAATATGATGTAAAGCTTGAACACTTGCATAAGCTAACTAGTCCTAACTATAGTGACCCAGCAAACCCAGCTACATTTCAAGGTGATTTCACCACCTACTACAGTGCCTATTACAACGATCAAATCATGCCCGTCATGTTTCCTAATAACAGTTTACCAACCGAGGATAAGTCACGACGCTACGTCATGCAGGTTGGCGATTACATCGGTATTAATCTAACCAATATCAACCGAACAGCCGCTACACAACTTTGGGACTTTCTCATGAATGACAATACCGGACAAGCTGCCACCGTTTTAATGAACTATAAAGGAATGGTTCTCAATGAAGATTATTAATTTTTCTCTTATTTTTGTTTTGATCTTTCTTCCTTTATTTCAGATATCATCAATGCGTTTAAATGACCTAGAAAACTCTATTCAACTTACTAATCGATATGACGTTATGATGAAAACCGCAGTTCAGGATGCAGCTAACGTCATGAACGATACGGTCAATCAAGATTACGAACCTGGTTATGGTTCGAAGAAATTCTTCAGAGCAAATAAAGAACGCGCAGTTGAGAGTTTTTACCGCACACTTGCTTTAAACTTTGATATTAACGGTGATGCGATTGCCGTTGGAAACCTTGCCGGATACATACCAGCGATTTTGGTCATCGATTATGATGGGTATTACGTGTATTCTACCGAATCTTTCGTTGATTCTAAGGGGCAGACCCAGCTCCGCCCCGTTTGGTCACCAAAGAAGCCTTATTCCTATTCTGATGCTCAAGGCAACATCATACAGTTCTCACTCGATGATTTCGTCAAAAGCTATAATAAGAGCTCTGATCGTTGGATTCAGGGGAAACGACACGAAGTTGCTGGCCAAACTCAAATTAACCTATTAAAAGATCCCCAAACGTTTGAAAGTGTTCGTAGACAAACGATTATCAACGGCATTCAGAACGATCTAGCTTACGTGATTAACCGCCATAATCAATACGCTACGCGCTACGGGGTAGATTACATCTTCACCCTGCCCCAGATCTCTCAGGAGGAATGGGACAACGGAATCGATGATATCGGTATTGTCGCCTTCGTACAAGGCATACCCGTAGGAGATCAAGCGTATAACAACTACGCTTTTGGTGGCGGACGACTACAAAAGAAGAAAACACTCTACGCTACTACCGATCCAAGAACAGGAATCAAGTATTACGATCGTGATGCCTCGAAGTTACCTGGCCGTGTAGAAGAACGATTTGATAGCGAGCGAGATGCAGCGCGGTATGGTTATTTCCCTCTCAGTAAGTAGAAAAGCAAACACATTAGCCTATGTTGACGATATAAGAAATGAGAGGGAATTCCTCCCAATCGTATTGTCTCGAAAAACCGGAGTCTCCCCTCTCGTTGCCCCTGACGCGACATAAGTGCCTGAAATGTCGCAGACAGTAGCAACCGAATAATAGATCGAAGTAGGAGTTCTTCCAAAATTAATTCCATCAAAGGAGCGAATCATATGAAAAAACAATTCACGAAAATCGCAGGTATCGCCTTAGCAGCAACACTCACGCTTGGTTTAATGGGTAGCACAACATCTAATGTACAAGCTGCCACGTCGCAGTTTAAGGACGTTAAAGCGACTCACTGGGCTGCTAGCGCCATTGAAAAAGGTACATCCAAGGGCTACATCGATGGGTATACCAACGGTACCTTTAAGCCAGATGCCAGCGTTACACGCGCCGAGTTTGTCAAAATGGTCGTGTCAGCCATGAACATTGACACTACTCAAGCAAACGGTAAATGGTACGTAGAATATGTGAACGCGGCAAACAAAGCCGGTCTATACGCATCTACCGACTTCTCAAATTCCGATGCAGCGTGGACGAAAGTCATGACACGCGAAGAAATGTCTCGCGTAGCAGCTCGAGCGATCGGAGAAACAACAAAAGAAAATGACAAGTGGATGTATCTTGCAACTAAATCGGGTCTGATTAAAGGCGTGGGTAAAGGTCAGCTTGCTCCACAAGGACTGACCACTCGTGCGCAAGCGGTTGTGCTCATCGAGCGGATCCTTTCGAAGAACACCGGCGCGTCCCTGGATGTCGATAAGTATGCAGTTGGTAACGCAGAGATTGTATGGCACGGTACCAACATCTTCACGGTGATGCCAGAAAAGTGGGTTACACCGGACTCTGACGTGAAACAAGCGGGTAAGTCGTCTGTCGAGGAAATGTGGAATAAAAATCTGATGACTATTACATCAAAGGATGGACTGTATCAAGGTAAGCTTGAAGCATTGGTCGCTATTGATCTGGCTGATCCAAATGATCCGAATCTTGGTCTGATCGCACCAATCAATACACTAAAATGGTTTAACAACCGTCCTTCTATAACCAACCTGATGGTTAAAGACCAGAAAAATAGCTACGTCCTCTACTTCAAAGGTGGGACGGTGTTTAACAAAGATACAAAAAAATATAATCCTAATACTAATTTAAGATTCCGCGTTGATGGCTTTGATAGTCCTAATCTTGATGCATTCTTCAATAAAGGGGTTTTGAATAAAACAGCGAGTATTTATCGTAATGATCGAACAGACATCCCTGCTGTAATTATCCCAAAAAGCGGAACTGTACAAACAAACGGAAATTTGGAAATCATATTGCAAACCCCTGCGGCTGGGAATCTGTTCAGCGAAATCAGTCCTCTTAGCCTTAGAGGAACTCGCTAATGCAAAAGAACCGACGACGGCTAATACTTGTCGGACTCAGTGTGCTGCTTCTCACGAGCGGCATACTGGGTGTTTTTTTTCCAATAGCGGGAAAGCTTGAAGCTGCAGCTCCAATAAAAAAGGATTTATCATACAATGACGGTGCAAAGAAACATCCACAAAAAGGATCTTTAATTTTCTCAAAAAAACCTACGGATACTGTTACAATCTCTGAAGATGTAGGAGCAAATAATAAGATTCAAAAAATTGAATTTTATAAAGGGAACCAAGTTGTTAAAACCATTGATGTCAATGCGCAGACTTTTAATCAAACAGTTTCATTTAACGGTGAGAAGCACGAAGTATTGTCCGAAAAAAACGGATCTTCCGGTTCGTATTTCGCATGGAGTCGCGGTGAAACACGAAATTGGTTCGCTGACCTAGAGGGAGAAACATGGCAAGGAATTAGCTCTCTAACGGATAAAGAAATCGGTACAGAGCCTATTAACGGAAAAGAACACCGTGAATTTCCTGGGCGGAAAATAAAAATGACTATCAAATACTCTCGTAATAAACCCTTTTTTAGTACAATTGACGGAGTAAATCTTCAATTCGAAAAAGATTTCATCGATGACCGATCTAATATTATTCGTCAACAGAATCCAAGTACTCCTTCAGAAAAACGCGTAATTGTTGACTACGATCAAGATGTATCCACTGGAAGTCTCAAAATTACCGGCAAGGCGCATCCCACAACAGTAGTTACTGAAATCCTCGCAGGTCTTGAGAAAAATGCTACTGACGGCCCCACAAGAAGCTTGGATTTTGCGACAATAACCTTTACACAGGAACACTACGCTGACGGGGAAAAGTATTATGTTAGAGCAAACAGTTCCGCCGATATGGTTAAATACGACCCAAAGAAACCAAATGCACAAGCAATGATTTATTATTATGCAGCATATAACTACACATTCTCGTCATTCACATACCAGTACCCAGATCACTATTTAATCTACACGGACGATGGCCCGCCGCCCAAAGACCCGCAAAACTCTTGTACCATCACAGATGGACGAGTAATCGAAGGCGAAAAAATGACACCAAACGCGAGCGCGGTAATCAAAGCGGATCAACGTGACCGTGAAATGTTTGATGTCCTTCTAGGAATTCCAACGTCCGAAAGTCTGTACGGAAATGTTCTCGCGAATGAATATTTACACCAGTATAAGTTCCAAGAAAAAGTTGGAGTATGTACCTATGATATAACCGTAACACGAGATTATACACTCAACTGGGATCCCGGAAAGACTGTTCCAACTGCCGATGGAAAAGGAACGACTACAGTACCAGATCCACAAACAGCGAACGAAACAAAAAATTATCCAATTCATGTTGAGCGGACACTATCCTATTGGGTTGTCGATAAACTCGGTGTTTATGAGATCGACAGTGCTGAGCTGAAGAACTATGCCTTCAATGGCGAAATCATAACGATTCATCCAGCCGGTTATGTCCCACCCATTGTCACACTGACCCGTGAAGGTAAATATGTACCAGACCCTGGGCCTGGTAACTATACGGCTCCATCCAAAACGTTAAATGGAGGAAAATCAAGACCATCTATCCCTTCCAGCGAAAGCGCCGAGTTACAAGCCTTGACCGAAAGCAAAATTAAAGAAGTCAAAGTCAACAACGACACCCTTGTTTTCAATAGCCAAACACTAATGAATGGCAGCGTTGTAGATAAAAAGACACAAGATCCGACGCGGCTACCTGACCCGAAAATAATTGGTAGAGACGTACTGTACAGCCCAGGAAATATGATTCCAAGCAGCAAAATAAATAAACAGAGCGAACCTAGTAGCGGTAAGATCAAGTATAAGGAGCTCAGCGCTAATTATAACGCCCCTCCGGGCGATACCTATCCAATAGGTGGTATTAACCCGGTAACGGTGCATACGCCCGTTGTGAACTACTCATCGGCATCTGATGATCAACCTCACAACCAAAAGACAACACCGAATTATAGTCGAATGGCCTTCATTCTTGATCGTCCATTCACTGTGACCATTCCAACAAGCGGTCAGCATCTAAATTATCCTGGATACGGGAATCGGGATTATGCAAAATATTTCCGAAGTAAAGAAGTCTACTTCCCGTTCGATGTGTATTCTGCAGATAAGTCTACTTTTTATCCGAAGAACACCTGGATTAATATCCCGGTTCCACAGCTCACGACGGAGTTCTTCCTCCCTGTATGGGTCGATGAGGGGGACTACACGGTTTTCTACCGAAACATTGCTGAGAACGCTCCAGACGTAAGACCAACCCAGCAGGATGCAAACTTCGACCTCATCAACCATGTGGCATCGGATACCGTCGATGTTGAGGTCATTGGTCGTCTGTATGATTTCCACATTACGGACATCGCGGACTATAACTGGGAAATGGTATTCCGGACACAGTCAGGCAGCCTCACACCGACTGGCAATAGTTATTGGACAGGCTTGCTTGGCATCGATGGCGCAGCTCGTGGAAACAGACAACCCTTTACGCTGCCGATCCTGCCAGGTAAAAACCCGTTAGAGGGTACCAAAAACGTAACGGTCAAAACAGGATATCACGTTAAATTTGACCTCAGAACGAAGGGAAATATGTTCAGCAAGCAGGATGGTATTCGTATCACGCCAAGTTTCATGTACGTGAGCCGTGACGGTAAAACAAAAACAGCGGTAGATCTCTACTACGATGATGATCATCGAAAATTTATCAAAGTTGGTTCTAAAGAAGATACTGAGGAACGGTATGTCATCTTGAATGATCGCCTTAGAAATGTACCTGAAGAAGAGCTAACGGACACCGCTCGATACAAATACGACAACTACTATACCTTCGCCGAAATGAACGGCGTAAGCCGCGATTTATTTATCGCAGACTACATTCGCCGATTCACGAAGGAGAAAACACCTGTTGGGGGATTTAGCTTGATGCTCCTTCCAGAACAGATCCGGACGTTAGTTGGACCAAAGACTAACATTCCTCCCTCTGTTGACATGGCCAGAGCAAACGCCGCCGTGCAGAAATGGTATGGTCAGTATTCCTTGCCTGGAGATCCTTACGTCGTAAAAGCTGGAACCAACTTGGCCGAGTATAGCCGGACGAACGGAGCCTTAACCAAACGTGATCCCGTCTTCTTGAAGGATGGATACATTATCCTTAACTTCAATATAGAAAGTATTAAAAACGGTAACCTGAGCCAGCCTCACCTGCAGTACATCAATGCCCCGCTAATGAATCAGTGGACGATGGAAGGCTTCAGCCGCAGCGTGCAGGACTCCTGGGGAAGAACCTTCGCTTTGAGAGACGGCGACATTGTATTCTTCAATGCCGATAAGTCCTATAAAGATGATTTCCAAGCGGAAGTAACACACTAATTAAGCAAAGAAAGCCTAACTCCATCGTGGAGTTAGGCTTTCTTATTTGATCATTTCATCAGTCTAATTGTAAAACGTTTTTAAGTTCCTCAAAACTAGGATCCATTCTATAAGTCATCCCCGTCCGATAATCAAACATGGGATAGATTCCAACAATATTGTCTTTGGATATCATGTGAGTATGAACTTGGACGACCCAATCTTCAATCACTTTACCTCTTCTAAAATGTTCCTTAATATCAGCTATTTGTTGGTAGAATGGTACTTCCTCAGTTTGATTAAAAATGTCGATAGATTCAAGCTCATTATTAGCTTCGATTTCTAGCTTAACAAAGTCATTGTAACCTATAGGGGTTACATCAATATAATCACGAATCTCAAGCTCTAATAGACAATACGTAGGCTCCCAGAATTTAAAACCAATAGCCGTTGCCCCTGATGCACAGAAAAACTCATAAAAATGAGTGTAATTACGCAATTCCGTCCTACCGAGGTGGCTAAATCCGAATATAAGCCCTGGACTGTCTACCCCGTTTCGCTCTCTATATTCCTTAAGCACTATAGGATAAACTATCTTCATGTTTGGATACTTTTCAAATGGATGAGTTACGCTAAAATCACATTCATACGTATGGTTTTCTAAAATAGATCTAGCTACATCACTATGTTGCACAGTCCAAAACTTCAAAAATATCTCTCCTCTGAATTATATTGATCACTTGTTCCCCACAACTATGTAAAACCTACTTAGCTGTTACTGCAATTTCTCTTTTTCACTCTGTCACCAAGAACCCTGCAGATCCAATATATTGACCAGGATCCACCACTGAACTAGACCCATGAAATTCACGAATCAAGGCATAACTAATAAGGGACAGACACAGAATCAAGAATAGCATCATTATAGCATTGCTGCGATCTCTTTGAACCTTCTGTTCACCTTCCTTGGCCTTTTTAGACGACGTCTGCCCCGTTTTCTCATCTATAGGCACTAACACTTGATCCTCGTGACGTACGCGCGTACTGCGGTATTTACGCTGCTGTCGATCGTGCTGTGCCTGTGGAGTGTCCGGCAGCATATAAATCCCTCCTTAATCTAGCAAAATCGATTAAAACAAAAAGGTGTGCGATTAAAAACCGCACACCCCTTCTAATTGAAGACCTTATGAAGCGTCTTTACGGTTAGGACGCATTCTAAGTGCCACTTGGTACAAGCCCTGCACGTTGAGGAATCTAGAGAATGAACTATCCAGATACACAATTGGTAACAGATTATCTTTACCAAATTCCGAAATACGGGATTGTAGTTTCGGGAATAACGTCCACTCAAGCGGAGTAGCTCCCCCACCAAATACGAAAATAACTTCAATGTATCCGGACACTTTGTTGAACACTTTACTGATTTCACCCGACATCGATTCAGCAAAGCGATCTTCTTGCGTTTGAGATACATTACTAACCCGTTCCCATTTTGCTTTAGTAAAAGTAGATGGCTCCTTATGTAGGAACTCTGCTAGCTCTTTTCTAGAGCGATACGCATAGCCCTCATTTTGCAACACACCAAGTGTTTCTTCGAGTACTGATCCATACCCCTTTTTAGTCGTTGTGCTGGCATCAGGGTTAAACCTACCATTCGAGAAGACAGCCCAGTCAATCGTACCTTCTCCGATGTCTATTCCAAGCAGATTTTCGGCGTTAACTAAGTCTTTCCCAGAGATACCCTCTAATTCTCCGTTTGGAAAACGTTTAACCGCTTCCTGACGGATCATTTCTAGCACTTCGTCTTTCGCAAGCATA
Source organism: Paenibacillus sp. Root52 (assembly GCF_001426865.1). Classification (GTDB taxonomy): domain Bacteria; phylum Bacillota; class Bacilli; order Paenibacillales; family Paenibacillaceae; genus Paenibacillus. The sequence continues at coordinate 129,393 of NZ_LMFO01000007.1, forward strand.
AGCCCATATTGTGCAGATTCACCTTCGTTAATTACCATAACGTATTCAAAAATAATTTCTACTCGAATTAGATTTTTGAAATTATGGAATGTCACGATATGTGATCCTCCATTATTCAGATAAAGTTCCCGATATAATTCTGCACGAGTCTTATGTTCGTCGATCGGAAGTGCAGTCGCCAGATCAACCCGAACTTGTAAAACGTCGTTTTCTGGCAAATTACCAGTTGTATTATAGTGATCTTGTAGTCGATCAGCAGCAATTGTTCCTAGTGCTAGCACACCGGACAAATCTACTTCTGATTTACCAAGCTTAGAATATACGTCGAACTCTTCCACGCTATTTCCTGATTTAAGTGCACGTTCACCAAACAAACGTCGCTCCGTGGATTTAACCAATGGACTAACAAAGCTTAAATCCATTTGATTAATGATATCTTTCATAAAATCATCGATATCATCTGCACCCAGCGGTATTGTATTTCTATTAAACTGCTTCACTACTACACTTGGAAAAACCCGTATTTTTCCGTTAATGTTTGCTTTAACATAGCCATTTCCAAGATCAAGACCTGCTTTAATGGCTTGAATAATCGATTGTGCAGTAACTTTCGCCATAGTCGTATCTTCTCCTTTTTCTTGTGTGTCTATAATTTTTTTATAGCAAGCACGACAATAATATATATGTGACTCAATCTTGTATTTTTGAAATCTTTTCTATCAATATAAAATCATCAAGCAAAACTACTACCAGAGTCACCTAATAAGATATTAAGCTTATTATTTTGATCATTAACTTGACTGCCACCAGATCCAGATGTTGATTCACGTCGTATCTGATCCGCTATCCCTCCAGGATCATTTGCACCTCGCTGTTGACCACCAGACTCAGACGTTGCATCACGACGTATTTGATCCATCATACTTCCATGATCATTATTATTTCCCGAGTTGCCACCCGATCCATTCGTTGCGTCATGACGTATCTGATCCATCATRCTTCCATGATCATTATTACTTCCCTGRTTGMCACCCGATCCAGATGTTGCGTCACGACGTATCTGATCCATCATACTTCCATGATCATTATTACTTCCCTGGTTGACACCCGATCCAGATGTTGCCCATGATCATTATTACTTCCCTGGTTGACACCCGATCCAGATGTTGCGTCACGACGTATCTGATCCATCATACTTCCATGGTCATTATTACTTCCTGGGTTGCCACCTGATCCAGACGTTGCATCACGTCGTATCTGATCCATCATACTTCCATGGTCACTGTTACTTCCAGGGTTACTACCAGATCCATTTGTCGTATCACGATGAATCTGATGATTTCCACTTACAGGATCTTGAGTTCTTTGCTGATTAGAACCAGCTCCAGATCCATTAGAAGGAAGTAGTTCATGCGGTGGGAAGAAATGCGGTGAACTATTTTCCTGCATGTGCCTAACACGAAGGTTTAGATAGCTATGAATCACATCTCCTTCGCCGTATACCATCATTGCATCTGCGATGATTAGCTCAAGACTTTTCCCTAAACTAGTTTGGTTTTTAATCCAATTTTGTATTACTGGAGACTCTGGTTCCCAAAACGAAATACGTTTGCGATTCTCACTCATAGTACATCTCTACCTTTCTCCAAAATGATACGTTCACTCTGAATCTGTTTCGCATACTCTGTCAATTTAATAGCGGTTTGGAAACGCACAGAATGCAAAGAAGTCTCACCACTTGTTATACGTGATAACGTTGACTCACCAATTTTGGATTTTTTACTGATTTGATAGTTACTCACACCACTTTTATATAGCAGCCACTCGATCAATTGAATATCTGCAAAACCATCGTCCTCATTTGCAAATACCTGAGTCCGAACACTACGATCTTCAGCAAATCGTAAACTGAGCAGCAATGAGGCAATCGCTTCTTCTGCTCGTATTTCACGTCCATCCAGATAATAACGTCCCTCAATTATTTCAAATCTGCTCAATTTTTCATGTTGTCTTAAATCGACTGAGATATGATCAATAATCATGAATCACACTTCTTTTTCTCACTGAAAAAAATCGCTCCCATAGAAGCAGAGACGAATTTTTGGGGTTCATTTTCGACTCTCCTTTATATGTAGAAAATCATCATACAACGTCCAATGTATGTCTTCTAAAGGGCTCTTATTGCCTACAAAAACATTGTACCACGATACTTCCGCTTGGACAAGTATTCCAGTTAGTGCACGAACTTATTTCATCATATATTTCTACATTTTTTGCAAAACATTTTACGAAAATCAGATAATTTAAAATTATTTTAATATTTTTATCTATATTAATTATATGAATTATATGAAATCGAAAATAATCTCAACATTTTTTTCAATATATTATTGGTGATTTTCTTTCATATTTTATATTGCTTTAACAATGAGTTCTTAAGAAATAAATCAATTCACATTAAAAACACACGCCGAAAATATCGACGTGTGCTTCTTATCTCTATCTATTATGTAGTGCAATTATCTCCAGGTGGTCAATTGTAATTGCACATAATGCCGCTGTAGGAAATATTGAAGCTGCTCTAATGCTAGTCACTGACATACAAAGAAGTGCAAATGTTTATGTACAAGGATATATATATCCCGATCTCACCAATATCAAAACACTACCAGCATACTTGACACTCCCATCCCTAAAGGGGCAAGGTCACAAAGTGACTGGGATTCTTAGCTAGCTTAACGTCCTCAATTCATTTCTGCTTTGGACAGATGCTAAGATTAGGGTATGCCATTACCCCTCCTAAGACAGTGCATATTGCATCTTAGGCTGATTGACTGTTACCGCCAATCACAGTTGCGTAGCGAATATTCATCGCCCCAACGATATCTCGATGTTTCTCAAATCCACATGGGCACATATATCTTCGATCTTGTGCCTTGTTCTTTTGTGAACATTCCGGGCAGGATTGACTTGTATATGCAGGGTTCACATATTCCACGTTGATCCCTGCCATATTTGCTTTGTATTCAATGTATTGTGCCAAGCGGTAGAATGACCATGTATGTAGATTCTTTTCGTTTTTACGACTTGTTCTTGTCGTCTGCCTTATATTTGTTAGTTGCTCTAAGCGAATGACAGAAATCTTATTTTCGATGGCGAAATTCACGATTTCACGACTAACCTTGTGGTCTTTGTCTTTCATCCACCGTTGTTCTTTATCATCTAACTTGCGAATAGCGTTCAATTTCTTTTGTTTTCCTAGCTTTTTACGAACACTACGAAACTTCCGTTTCTTGTATTTGTTTTCTCGTCCATTCCCAAAGAAGCGAGCTCGATCATCCTCTGTGATGGCTACGGCAGGGACTTTCAACCCTAAATCAACGCCCAAAACCCGCATACCTGTTTTTTCCGTTGTTGGCAGGGTGACTGCAATTTGGGCTACCCACTTACCTGAGCTTTTCGTGACACGGAGCGTACCTAGTTTGTGCTTCAAAAGATCAACGTTTCGATGGTCTTTGTCGATGAACAATGCACGAATTTTTACACGATTGGATTTTCCCTCGACCATGACTGGAATGGAAATGTGGGTGAAGTCAAACGAATAATTTTGGTTATTCCATACACAAATCGGTTTCTTCAGGGTGGGTATGATGGTGTATTGACTTTTCTTCACTTTGGTAGAAAACACACTTTTCGCATCTTTAATCGCCTGATTTTTCACTGCACTTGGTAGATGAGCAGGAACGTCTTTTGTTGTCTTCTTCAAAATTTTCTTTTCTTCGACCATCTCAGCCACGAGTGTATTCACAACTCGGATATATTCATGACTACTTTGTTGCAATAGTTGGATCTGCTCTTTCGTCGGTAGCAGCTTGACCTTAACTGTTATAGTCTGAGACATCGGTTTCACCCCCTTTTCTTTTGTTGTTCAACATAACGCTTGATGGTTTCACTTGATACATTTCCAGAGGTAGAAACAAAATAAGAACGTGTCCACAAACTGGGCAAATGCAGAAGGTGTGGAAACTCTTCGCGTAGTTTTTTGGATGTGACTCCTTTTATTTTTGCCATGATATCCGCAGGGCTTAATGTTGGAAGTGCATGGAGAAACAGATGTGTATGATCTTTGTCGCACTCCAGTGCAACAATCTCAATGTTAAGCTCTGCACATACCTCATGCACCAATTCCTTGAAGCGCTGTTCTACCTCTGATTTGAGAAATATCTTTCTCCTGTATCGGGGGCAAAACACAAAATGATAGTTCAACAAAGATACTGTTGTGTGTGTTCTTCTATATTCATTCATGTCTACATTGTATCAGTTTGTAAGGTAAATTGAAACGTTCGGATACTTGAAGCGTATCCGACCTCACTTTCATCCCACGTCTAAAGAAGTGGGCTTTCTCGTTCGAGAATTCTGTAAATATCCTTTAGATTCCTTTATTCCAAGTCATGTCCTGCTCTAGCTTTTCAATCAGATCTTTTACTTCCTCGTTATTTTTCTCAGCCCACGCATACAATTCATTGAGCACCATATTCGCCGGTTTTTGATGTCATATACCGAAATAACTGCAGTCAGCCCTTCTTTTTTTTCGACGTTTTCCAACTGCACATGAGCCTCAGTCGCATTCATTTCAAGCATTTCTTTTGACATTGCACTAATAATCTGCATTAAATGTCCCCGAGACTTATTTATTTGGCTCTAATCGAGTTGCAGTATTAATCAATATTTGAGTTAACTCTTCAGAATAGTTAAATCTTTTCTTGTTTTCTAAGATCGAGTTTATAATTTTGCCGTCCCCATGCTCATTGCACGCTGCCATCCAATCACAAAACATCTCAACAATGTCCAAAAGATCCATTCCAGCTACACCGTTCAAATAATGTTGCGGATGATGTGAATTAACCCCGTAATGATGATCAAGTGCAACCTTCACTTTTTCTAAATGAGATTGGTACTCAACACTACCAAATTGATATCGACGATACTCCACGGTGTTCTGATGCAGAATACTTTTTTCTGGTTCTTCAAACTTAGATTTGTCATGTACAACGGATCGTGCCTTAAGTAACGCAGCAAATGTTTGCATATGTTGCTGGACACTTGATATATGGGCACGAGTATCTCTAACGTATTCTTCCTCGGTGTATGTTACAACCTTCGTCATATGTCATATTCCTTTCTTGTTTTGATCCACCCCATTCGTTCAACATCCTATATTTAGTATAATGAAATACTTACCATTCGCAATACATTTTATATCAAAAACACTGGTTGTTCAGTATTTTGTTTAAAACATTATAATATTATGAATCACAATAAAAAATATAGAAACACGGTGCGAATAATCATACTCGCACCAATTAAACATGTGATAAAGAAACTATAAACCAAAAAAGCTGGAGGCAATGACATGGATTATACAGAGCAATTGGAACGACTATATAACTTAACGCAGACTGAAGCGGAGCGTCCACTCACTCCAGAGGAATCTGCTCAATATACAGAGTTGTATGACAATCTAACGGCAGCGGATGTTCCTATTGAATTTGCAATCAACATCTAGTTCAACATCAAGCTATTTTTCGTAACTATCAATCCAATCTCATTTTTAATTAAAAGGAGCACGCTATCATCATGTTCACTCAAGAAGATTGTATCCCTCAGTCGCAAATTCATTCCAATTACGAGAATCAAGTCCTCGTACTAAACCCAAATCATCTGACACTAGAATATCGAAAAAAAGAATTTCAGCTTTGGAAGGCTACCGGAGGTTTTGGATGCAAACCCAAGAATCTTGGAACTGCCGTCTTTTCAACCTGTTTAGCTGATGGCGAACCAACTCGCTGGGAAAGATATGACTTTCTCGGCGTAGTTAAACCAGAAGTACTTGCCGCATTCAAAGCAGCAAACCCGGATCTCCTTGCAAAAGTGCTTGATCCTCAATAATCACTAAACCCAGAAACCCCTGAATAAAAAAACGTGATACATCCAAAAGCCCATACGAACTTCGTATGGGCTTTTTTTATGAAAAAAGAAAATTTAATTACTTCTGAATAATTTTTAACAAAAAAGAATTGTCCTTCCGATAAAGATAAAATAGGGAATCTGACCTATTGTGTAATAACTCTTTTCGTAAATGTTGTCAATAGATTCGCATTAATAACTCACATTGAAAATCTTAGGAATTGTGGTAATATGATGAACAAGGAAAAGAGCCACCCCCTTTTTGCAGTAAAGGGAGTGGCTCCGGCGATGAAATTACTATGCTCACCAACCTTAAAATAAGGAAGGAAATCAATCAAATTCAGGGTTAATAGTTATGGTAAGTATAGCGGATAAATCGCCCCTTTGTCAATTTTGGGAGGGCATTTCCGTGAAACAACAAAGCAGTGAAAATGTTACTTTTTTCCGTTATGTCGCTACGGCTGAAAAAGTATCTCGTACGCGTAATCGTGATGAACAGCAGATTACCGATCTCGTTACCGTAAACAAGAAAATATACTATTCAGCCAGCGAGGTTGCCGCATTCTCTCTTGAAGGATTTGGCCAATCTTTAGTTGCCCGATCAGGCAACAAAACAATCATTGAGAACTATGTTTTGGATTACTGGCAGCCTATTCTCGGCTTCCAAGCGACGATGGTGTATATCAATTATCATCGGATGTGTATCAACAACGATATGCCGTTCCGGTCGATCGATAACATGGCAGAAATGATGGGGATCAGTCGGCAGACGCTAAAGAAGTATCTTGAGATCCTTGAATCGTATGCCTTTGTTATGCGATTTTGGGCTGAAAGCAAAAAAAAGGCCGGCATGAATGATGCTACCCGGGTCAAAGTCCGAGCGAGTATCCCTTTGCTAAGTGAAGATCTAGTCGCAAAACTGCCTGATTCCATTCGAGAAAGTCATAACGCATTTATTCTCAATTTGAATGAGTCGTATGACATTGAGCTCTCTGAAAACATTCCAGAGATCTCTCCAGTGACAGTTATCGAGAATCAAGGTTTTGAACGTAAACCGAGCACTACTATCATTGGAACTGGTATCAAAGAGCACTTAGAACGTAAAAGTGAAGAAGCAAAATCGACTCGTACCGTCGAAGAAATTCGATTATGGGAAGAAGTCTGCTCCTACATAAAGACCAAGATAGCACATCAGTCATTTCAAACATGGTTTGGCCAATCGTATCTCTTGATCCGAGATGGAAAAATCATTATCGTAACCAGCCATGACATGGTTCGTGATTGGATCGCTAGAAGTTACATGCAGCTAATAGAGCACACTATAGAGGAGAATTCGGGACTGATACGCCCGATCACCATTAAAACAATAGAGCAAGTTATATTTTGAAAAAAGCGGGAGCATATATCCCGCTTTTTTTTATTGGCTGCCTTACGTTAGTACCCTCTTCATTACGCTATCTCCACTATGTTAAAAATTTTAACGTAACAAAAATGTGGATAACTTATGTTTGGTTAAAAAATTTAACGTAATACTTGGTTAAAATTTTTAACGTAATAAAATCCCTTTGGTTAAAAATTTTAACGCATGTTATCCACAGAAATTACTTTGTTAAAAATTTTAACGTAAGGATTTCCGTGTTCCCTTTGGTTAAAATTTTTAACGGGGGGGGTTTAAAAATTTAACACAAAGAAGTACTTCTTTAAGAATTACTTTTAATACACCTCCTTATAAAAGCTGACAAGGTACTTAGAAGAGTGCTCTCTTTCAACAATCACTTGAAGACAGATTTAGCAAAATAACCAATAGCACTCCAATACACAATTTGAGCACTTCAATCCATCTTCTTTTTTGTCATCACAAAAAAGTCGCGAGCGTTACGCGACCCATTAGGTACTTGAAGGTTTAGCGAGTTTTAAAGTTACGAAAAGGAGATTTTCATGAATTACACTAGTCAACAATCACAAGCCGAAAGTACACTACGAAGTGCATTCGTATATTTGATCGCACATGGTAAAGGTATGAGCTATGCTGAAGATCATCAAGGGGGTAACGATCTTAATCTAAAAGATTTATCTCAGTTGATTGCAGAAATGAAAAAAGATCGTATCCTCCAGGATAACGGTAAATACATACAGCAAACACTAGACCTTCTTCCAACTCACAATCATGAGACTGGTGAATTTCTTAAAAACAGTAAGCTCATCATTTTTGATACATCAGATCAAATCATCGAAGTAATTTCTTTTGAAGAGCTTTTTGCACTTCGCGACGAACTCGATAATCGGTATGGAATCAAAAAATGTGGATTTAAACGCTTGATTCAGTCGCTATTATAGCCAGATCTAACACTTCTACTTGCGTTTATTCATGTTCTTTTTTACCATTACGTGTAAGGAGATCAGATCTCTACATAGCTTAATCCTCAAAAGCAGCATGCTCAAAACCAAAATTATAAGACGCCGATTGCATCTGTTGACTCGGCTAATTCCAAAGGAGAACTAAACTAATGCGAATCATTGATGATCCACAAATCCAAAAAGGTTTTGTGAATGGCAATACATTCTTTGTCACACAAACTGAAACCGACGGTCTTTATAACATTTATCAAGCTTTTAACGAATTTAACGATTACGCTACCCCATCTGACATTCGAGCTGCACAAGCAGCTTTCAAAGACTTACCCGACGAAGAGATCATTGTCTCCATCGCTGGAGAAAACCAAAATGCGTTTCTGATGTATTATCAAATCCCTGTCGAAAAAGTAAACGAGTTCAAAATTAGTGCCAAAGAGAAGAATTAAAACCGTCTCTCTCAGAATCAACCCTAAAAACTAAAGCTTTTTCATTACAAGAACCGGCCGTGGTCTATCCCACGACCGGTTCTATTTCATTTTGCGAATTAGGTCTAAAGACTGCATTATTTCAAAATGATCCTGACACATAAAAAAATAATAATATTTTTAAAAATTCAAAT
>NZ_LMFO01000008.1 GCF_001426865.1 Paenibacillus sp. Root52
ATTAATAACATTAATATTATTTAGAGTATTTATAATTTCCTTCATTTCTTTTCCTTCTTCTAATAATTTTGAGATAAATTCGTCAATAAACTTTAAATACCTTCCAAACTCTTGCACACTCTTTTTTTCTAAAGTAAAGTAACCGGCACTGTTTAAAAAGTCATTTGGTATAACTTTTGATAAAATTTTCTTAATAACACTTCGATTTGTTAGTCTTATCTCTGCTTGATTTAATTGTTTGTTACATTGCAGGTAAGACATTAAAGATTCTGTACACTCTGTAGATTTATTAATTCTAAAAACATAATCAAATATCAATTCGTTTGGTATTATAGCATCAATTGTATCTTCAATTTCATTCTTCAGTTCTTCTATAGTCACTGACTGCAGATTATCTAACATTGTTTTTGTTATAGTACTTAAAACAACATCTTTAACATAGAAGCCAATCTCTTGCGGATTATTTGCTATTTTCTTAAATATATAGTTCCAAAATTTCGAGAAAACCTCAAAGTATATATTATCTTTGTAGTAGTGATTTTTATTTTCAACGACAACAAAATTAAGATACTTTAGTTCATCTTCAAACTTCGTGCCGATAAAATCTTCTATTTTCTCAATGCAATTTAAAATATGGGAATATACTATCTTTTCTTTAGATTGTTTTCCTTCCCACTCTATATACTCTCTATTCACTAAATTCTCAGATACATATCTCAATCCAATCAAATTACTTGTTGTTGTTGAGAAGCGGTCTGAAACATTATTTTGAACTTTTGTACTTTTGTCATTAATAGTGTGAAATAGCTTTCTATGCAGCTCAGGACTTAATTCTTCTATTATTAGAAAGGGGATTTTCATTTTATTAAAATCATTTTTAAAATTCGGATCATCAAGTAATTCATTTATTGCTTTTATTCTATGCTGTCCATCTATAATTGTAAGACTCGAGTCCTCAAGTGCTAATTTATAAGTTGTGAGATCATAATTTATTTTACCCGAGCTATTCATTATTACAGGTGGGAAGAAAATATTCTCTTGTTCTTCTTTCATATACTTTAATATCATATCCACACTAGTATCGTTAATTAAGCGATTCATTGATTGATCTTTAACCAAATTAACGTATCTTTTTACATCATTATATGACATAAATCCACTGTAACAATTTTTAGTATTCCAGCTGTAAGAGATTGCGTTAACATTATTCTTTTTAGCCATTATTTCTCCTCCATGTCACATTTAACAATCAGCATACCAATATTCAACATTCCCCACTTACTCTAAAGTTCCCAAAACGCCTTATCCCGCATCCAAATCGGCTGTCCTGAACCAGCCTTTACAACACTATAATGCTTCTGTAAAGATTTAATCCGACTCATAATGTTATCTTCTTCTGACTTACTCTGAGTGCTGAACACCATTCTAATTTCCTTAGCAGACATTTCGGATACATTATGCACAACCCAGGTCAGAATGTAATTCGCATAGTCATTATCCGAAGTTGAGAAATGGCTCAAGAATTGTGTTGATAGGATCGTTCCTACGCCGTACTCTCTTCCTTCTTTCAAAATCTTCTTAATCGAAGTAAAGTCTTTACTGAGGAAATTATCCGCCTCATCAACCAGGATCATTCGTGTAATTTCACGATAAGCTCCATCAATTGCACTGTGTCCAAACATCTGCATTTGGTTGTAAAAGACATCAAGTGTAATGGATACTACAAGGTTTTGAATACTCTCACTGTATCCAGATAAATTAATTACCGTGATCCCATCAATCATGTCGAACAATGAGATGGTTTTGGAGGAATCCGTTTCAAACACTTCGGTTTCATATAGCTCTTTCAGTGCCGCATACAGGGAATCAATTTTAGAATTTTCTTTGCCAGCATAGAGTTCGTATATATCACTCATAGTGGGGGCAGGTAAATTCCAAGTCGTAGGATCCCCTTTTATAATGCCTTTATTAGCGTAAGCCTCCATCATTAAATCCTTCAACGTAATCGCTTGAACTTGTCCAAGATTGAAAGACCTTACAATTGTGTCTGTAAGAGAGTTGCTTGTATGAAGAGGTAACAACGGTTTAATAGGCTCTGCCATGTACAAAGACAAGGGATTAAACGGTAAATGATATAGATTATAAACCTTCGCATTTGTTTTTTCAGTAAAATCTGACTTGATATAATCACCTTTGTAGTCAAAAATCAAAATACCAATAGGAGTTTGATTTACGTTATCATAGCTATTACGACTTAACTGCGTAATCAGTGATTTCGTAAATTGAGTTTTGCCTGTTCCCATTGTTCCAATAATCCCCGTATTGGTGTGCATAATTTTATCTGTGGAAGTAGGAAACCATTTCACTTCTTCCTTTGAAGTTGCGTTATGTCCAAATAAAACCTCTAGGGGCTTAGTAGTCTTTGGAGCATCTACAGAAATTTGAGGATGGGTATTATTCGTTTCAAACTCGCTTATGTTATCATCTGAATCAAGCACAGTGGCTGCTACTTCATCCATTCCTGCTTCATAATTCGCATTATGTTCAGCAACAAGTAACGCCGAACTTTCATAATTCTGCGTTATTTCAAAACGTTTAGAAGGATCATATAAATTACTTAGTAATTGCTCAGGAGATAAATCCCCTTGATTACTCTGTATATATCCCTTCATTTCTTCAACACTTTTAAGTATGAATTCATATCCACTCTGTTCAGGGTAGTCATAGATCATTACATCATCGCTCATTTTAATATCGGTAAACACGACATCCTTCTTAAACGAAATTACAGAACCTTGACCAATGTACTGATCCAACGTATTTACGATCGTGTATTTATCATTAAGAAGAAGCTCACGAACATCACTTCCCGTAATTCTACTCCATGATTGTTCAGACCATACCGAATAAAGCTTCATTTTCTCCGCACTTGCAATTGCTAATTGCATAAAGAAATTACGATATAATACAGCTTGGAAACTCTTTTCATCACCAGTTAAAAACTCCATCAATAACTGCTTGGTTTCCTTTACTTGCTTTATCGCTTTATCTTGCACGTTAGCACCGTTATGTCCTATCTTGACCTCAATAGGGTAAAAGTGAACTAACATCTCCTGATCAGAAGACTCAACCCCAATTAATAACAGATCGTCACTGTACGAACCAAATCTCCCCAGTTTTTTAGCGGAAAATAAACCTTCAGATTGCCTTAATCCAGTCCCACCTGAAATTCTAAGGATTTCTTCCATTGAGATAGGGATCCATATAATATTGTCGTGTGCATAAGCAGCAAGGGATAATTTCACAGCTGAAAGAATACTGATTTTTTCCTTAGGAAAATAGTTCTTCTGAGCCAACAATCGAAGCAACCAATTCCCATTAATAGCATTAAAGAAATTAATGATTGGTGGTAACACATGATCGTCTACATAGAGTCTCTGATGACCAAGGAATTCTTTTATTAGACGCTGATATTGTTTTGATCTTCTGGTTACTGTGATCGCATCAAATCCACTTGAGGATGTATATTGGTCACTATAATGAATTACAAGTAATTCTTTTTGAGCATCACTGTTTTTGAAGAAACTTAGGTCTACTTTGGGCTCAATAAAAGTGACCCAATGGGCTGAATCATAAACTTGATCTAGTTGTTGTTTATGGTCAGAAGAGATAGCAGTAACCGTATTAATATCCTCTTGGTAATTATCTAGAGTTCGAGCAACTCGCATTAAAGAATTTAATTTAGGTACCATTTTCAATAGCGGAGCTTCTTGAACTGGATAAAACTTTGTTCCAAATCCCGTTTTATAATCTTCGTTGATAAATACAGAAGGAATACCAGAAACAAGTCCAAATAATGATACCCCCGTAATAATTTCAGAAGCATTGCTAGTAGCAATCTGCTCAATTTTATTCATCTGATAAAACGTAACATGACTGTACTCGTAACGAGCCGTATCCACATTTTTAGAATAAAACTTCACTTTGTCCCGAAAAATATTCAACAATTCTTCTGCATGATATCCATCCAATTCAAGTTTAAGATTAAATTTTTTGGAAATCTCCTCAGCATCAGTATATTGTGACATCTCCTCAAATACATTGTTGATTCCTTTTTCAGCATATATGTGAATTTCAATAGGAAGTAATTTTGTTTTTTCTAAATTACCTTTTAGTTGCCTCTTATAATATTCAAAGAGACCTTGAAGGATTTCCTGACAGTCTCCCATATTTATCGTATTTATTTTGAGTGGAGCTCGACGATCTAATTCAAAAAGATATCCGAAATGACCAGTAAATTCTTCTATTTTTTCTTGAACCAGTTTATTCACAAAAGTTTTGGATGATTCGAACCTTGGTAAACTTTGATCCATGTATGAAGCCCACTCATACGAATCAATCATTTCAATGGCCTTATAGAGTTTAGAATTAAAATTAACATATGGTAATAAATTCGTGGGTCTCATGGAATGCAATAGCTCATCATTTATCAACTCATCACCAATTAATTGATTTAATTGCAATTGGTATGCCAAATGAAGTGGATGTAATGGTGTGAAAAGCCATTCTGGGTTTATATGATTTTTCTGAATCGTTCCAATTAAAACAAGATCTCTTTGGGTCTGGTTTAATGACTGGCCGTTTTGTAATTGTTCCAGCTCCTGAAGATACACATCTATATAATTACGAGCTAGCACAGTATAGTCATCATCAAAATAGGCTAAACTCGGAAGTAAATCATTAGTTCTAAAATATCGCAACAAATCACAATATGCCTCTTTTAGTGGTTCAGAAACCGAAATGGCCTGCGGAACAATCTCTCCCAAATTATCTTCGTAAAAAAATAAATGATTAGTTTCTAAGAGTTTCCGTTCCCTCTCTAAATTGCGCTTGAATTCCCCTTGGGCAAAAGTTTCTCTAGTTCCTTGAATGATCTTCATTTTTTCATTCTCAATACGATACGTAAAATGTTCCTGCTTTTCACGTTTTAATTTCCAAACGCTAAAACCTCCAATGGGAACAGGGCGTTCAACTAAATCTTGTACAGCAAATGGAATACTCGTGTGAGGAAGCTGGATGTTAAAATAAATCATTTCTTCATCACTATTATTTTCATCATTGCGAGAAACAACTAATTCTTGATCATTAGTGATATCAAAAATACTGTGGGATTCTGTCAAGTTAACATTAATAATCTCAGAAGCGTCTTTATTGAATAACCATTGTTCCGCATCTGAATTAATTAAAAGATATGAGCCCTTAGATTTGGATAACGTGATGGTATAAGATGTTTGTATCGTTTGAAGAAGCTTGGGCTCTGTCTCCACTACTGTAATTCTAAATTCATATGCCGGAGACACCTCGGTCTTGTATTTCACACCGTAAAATGTAGTCTGTCCAATCTCATGTTTTAAGTGTATACGAATCTTTTTGCCCGCTTGTTCGACCTGAATCGGATGTTTAATTTTAGTTTCGTTGATGTACTGATTTTTGATAAAATCATTAAATGTAAATTCTAATGTGATATGATCTTTTCGATCAGGATTGAATACAATAATGTTTCGTTTACGTTGCTTACTCTTGGTCTCACCATCGGCTCTCTCCCAATAATCTAACCCTTCCAAAGTTAATTTCTTACTCGTCTCAACATACTCTAAACCTTTTCCTTCTAATTTCTTCTGATTCGATCTTCGTACTGAACCAAAATCAACATCCTGCCACGTCTCTGATTCAGATAGAATCTTGACCCCTTGATCATCAAAACGTCGCTCTAGACTGATTTCAGCAGAACCATACTGATGTGCTATCTCAACATCACTGTACAAAGAATGGTTTTCCTTTAGTCTTTCTTTAATTTCCTTAGGAGTTCTGGGCGTATTGAAAAGTTCAGCATCATAAAACAACCCAAAATTTTTATATTCATGCTTCTCTAATTTTTCATTGTTCAACACAGTAAGTATGTTTTCATAGTCAAATAAGTTGACTCTCTCATGAAGTCCTTGTTGGGCTTTCATTGACTCAATTGAGAAATTTAGGATTTGCTTCTCTTCTAGGGATAGATTCGATTGCTTCATCATTTCTTGCAGGTCTTTTTCAATTGAATCAATATGAAAAGGCATACCTTCTTTTGCAAACGAGGTCATTCCCTGAACCAAACTATCTAAGTTTGAATTATGAATTAAAAGCATAGCCAAATTCTCAAATGGCTCTTCGCTTGTACCAACTTTATTCCTTAATGTTGTAAGAAAATCAGGTGTGATCTCTTTAATATTAGATGCTATTAACACCTTGGTTTGATCATAATCTAAAGTATGCGATTGATAAAATCCATCCTCAGTTGACATTGAGAATGGACTAACTCGGTTCATGTTCTTGATTTGATCTACTAGTTGTACAACTTGTTCTTCACGTTCAAATTGAATATGATACTTCTCTCCTGCTTGAATGTTAACCTCACCCAAAAAACGGTCTACGAGGTGAGCAAGATAACTATAAAAATGCTTTGACATAAATAGCATCCCCACTATCACTTTTTTTCTCTAGCAAATTTAACTTTTCAAAATATTCAATGATGGAAATTTGAGTATCTCTATCATGAATAATTCCTCTTATTTCAAATTGTTCAAATAATCTCTTCAACCTGATTTTAGGCTCATCTTTAATGATAACTTTAGTAAGAAATAATAGATAATCTGTATCCAGAATTAGCATCTTTCCAGATCTCCCCCTGGATTTGAGGAATGTTCTCTGACAAAAATGTGTAAACCACATCTTATATTCGTTGTACGGTTTGGAACGAAATGAATTATTAAACTGGAAGTCAATCATCTGAAATAACGTAGACAGCTTATTTAATACCGTTAGATCATAATTGGCGGGATTTAAATTCATTTGATTCCACTTCACATCGGATAACCCCTCACCATATTGTTCGATCACCTTATCTACAGCTTCTTCAATCATAGAGATTTCTTCATATGTACCTGAACGAAGTATTTCAGCGATCTCATGATAGGTAAGTAACTTTCCTGTTTCCTCTACTGATATATTAAGCATCTTCAGGAAATTCACATGAGTAAACATACGATTAATAGACCTCTCAATGTTTTTCCAACCATACTCATAACTGACTCTTGTTTTCGATAGTTTTTCTTCTTCTTCAAACGTAAAATAGATCGGCACTACACTCTTCTCATATGTGGCAAACAACGCTTCATTTCTACGTGACAATTGAGTTACATAGAAAAAATAATAGTAAGACAGAAGTTTTTCAAATTGTTGAGTGAATAAATCTTGTTTTGTGGAGAGCCATTCAAAATCTACAGCAAATAAATCAGATATTTCTGGTATTAACGTAGAAAACTTCTGGGATTGTGACTCCTCACTTTTCAACTCTGGTAAAGCTTTGAATATCAACGAACTCATTAAGTCATCTGTTTGATTTTCGTCTTTACTAATCTCCCATGCAGCTTTCCCATTCCACAACACAGCATAAAGAAATTCAGCCAGCTTTCTGTTCTCATTTTCAACTGTATTGATGTAATAAAGGGTCTGCGGATGGAATAAAAAGAGTTGGTTATTCTCGTCAATGAATAGCGTTTTGATCATCTGCTTGAATTCATTCTTTTGATTTATATCTTTAAACTCAATTGACTTTAATACAGTTTCAATTAGTTGTTCTGGGTTAGTTTCTGAGGATATTTTCTTTTGTCCAACTAGACGCAAAAACTCACTTACTACTTCCTTAAGATTAAATTGAACTTCTTTAAATTTTGTATTGTAAGGTAAGATTTCAACAGGTATTTTGGGGTTATGCCTAATAGAAGAATTTAATTTAAACTTTTCTATGATGGTTTCTAAATGAAACTGATACTCCATATTCTCACATCTCCGTATATGAATATTGGTCGAATAAATCATCGTAAGTCAGTCTATACCGCTGGGACTTACCGAACTTTTTGCTTTCAAAAATAAGCTCGTTTTTGTCATTTCCTCTACTACTCAACTGGTCTATAAATTCAACAAACTTGATGTATTGAAACTTATCCTTCTTATTGGGTCGATAACCGTTCTTGATCCGAATCAACAATGAATATAATGAGTAGTCAATATCGATTTCGACTGGATTTCCCCCTTTGGGTCTAAAAGCGATCGTTAACATTGGTAAAAATTTTATTAATATCTCTTCTGCTCTTGGTTCAACCCGCTCCAGCGCTGGTTCAATTTCAAGTTTTTGTAAAGAGTAATATTGTGTCTGTGGTTGTCCAATCTGAACGTAAATAAGTCCGCCTTGTCCCTCACCATTCCATTTGTAAATGGCATCACGAACGTCTTCTCTGTAGAGCTTGGATAACATACTCCAAGCTCTTTTATTCCAATAAAATAAGTACTGCATATATTGATCATAGACCCGATCCTCGAATGAATCGTGAGGTTTTATAGGAATTAAGTAATAAAAGTATACAAATAACTTAACTAACTCATTTCTGAAAGAAACACTCTTTTTGTCCTCATCTTTCCATGGAGAATGCGGAACAAGAGATTTCGCAAAATATGGTGCTCTATTTACATCAATATATTGACTAAATAAATATGCCCCATCCTTTCTAGATTTAAAATCAATTAGATGCTGGTCAAGCAACTCTGTGCGATATTGCGTAGGATTAATATGATTTATCGCATGATGTATAGAAGATACATCCTCACGATCAAATAGTTGGAAAGGTAACAGACATGATGTATAAGATTGAAAATCCTGAAGTGTGATTAATTCCATTAACTTCTCATGATCTATATTATCCATTGAGGAGGGAACAATTATATTGTATATAAAGTCCAGCAAAGCCCGAGTCGAAATAATAAGCTTTTCTTTCACCATCGCTTGGATCAATAGATCAATAATTTTGTCTTGAATATCCTCATGTTGTAATAACTCATAATTCTGTACAATAGGATTCTTTAAAGCCACTTCAGGATATTCAGCCTTCTCTCTGAGATAAGCATTATAGAACGGATTATGTTCAGTATTCTGAGTAATTCTTTGTAAAATTCCTCTAATGTAACTCGAACGAGGGCCATTTTCTGTTAACTCATACATATGATAATCACTAAAATTCACATATTTGAAAATGTGATCATCCTGAGATACTTCTTCTGTAATCACAGATTCCATAATCCTCTTTGCATGTACAAATTCTCTGAGCCGAGTGAACTCTTTTCCTTCTTCTGCATCAATAAAGTTATTTAGAGCGCCAAGATTAATCGCTAGAACAATAGTTCTATCTCCACTCTTGCCAATCTCTTGATCTGAAAATGGCTTTAACACCTTAGCTAACGTTTCAATTGAAGTTTTCCGAGGAGAGAAACTCTCTGTTGCATCATTATGTAAATAAAATTTTGCTGTGTCGGCTAAAAAGTCATACTTATCTTTTAAGTACGATAAGATATGTGACTTTCCATCACCAACCCCGCCACACACCAATATTAACTGTGGTTCATTGGTTTGATTTGCATTTATAATGAAGTTTTCAAGTTCCTTTTCTACTGGTCTTTGAACGTGCATATATTTTTTAAATTCACTGAATCCTTCAAGATTTTCTACAGCTTCCTTCGAAGACTGTTTACAGCGCTTAAGAACATCAATGAAATGAGTAATCGTAGACATGCCCCATCCTCCAAAACACTTATTAAAAAAAAAAAGACATAGCTCCCCAATAGGAACCATGTCTGTGTCATCATACGCTGTTTACTGTGTAATAGACCATGCTTTGGTCCCGCATACATGAAATTAAAAAAGAGAATTACAGCACAATGCGATTTTGCGAAATATTAAACCGACGATAATTGACTTTTAATAGGATAAATATACCACACTTATGGTTCTTAAGGTACAAAATTAAGATTTATAGGTATTATTTCCAAGCCAAACAACCTTGAAGATACCTTAAAGGCCGGGGTACTTACCGAATAAATCACCCACCCCAGAATAATATCTCTTCAAAATTATAAAGTAAAAGGTCAAATTATCTTAGATAAGGATAATTTGACCTTGATAAATAACAACCCCCTCTTTAACATGTACTTTGAGAATGCCTGCCTCTACTTGATCGAGATGCCACCACCAGCTGTTTATAGGATAATCTCTATTCTGATCCCCAGCAGAAATCAACAATTTATCATCATCTACATCCAATAATCTCAAAATCAACTCATCTACATCAATTATTTTTGCATTAAACGATACTGTATTATTTATGGATTTTACTACTACTCTTAATTGCTCTCTCATCTTAAAAAGATTTCTAAACAAGTCAATATACTGTAGCTCCTCTCCATCCCATCCTCCCTCTTCCTCAACACATTCAATCCCTCCAGTAACCTCATCATTTAAACACTCAATGATACTTTCAGCTACTGCATTATTAGCAAACCTGGAGTCATAAAATTGTTGAGTGTTCATAAATTGAAGATTTGCAATCTCTTCATTAGCAAAGAAGCCACTATCTCCATGATATAAAAACACATTTTTATTCGTATCAAGGATAGTGTATATTTCTTTACAAAAAGACAATGCGAAGAAGACAGCATTCCGATCTCTACTGGGTTGTATAAACAATGCCGTTTTTACATTAATAGTTTGCTCTACATCTTTTACCATATCCTTAGAAATATCACACCAAATATTCCTTATCTCATCATGATGCTTAAGAATATAATAATTCACCCATATCCAGCTATTGAATTGTTCCATGGCCCAAGAGGATATTTGATTTTTGGCATTAAACTTTAATAATATACTTTCCAACTTATCGATACTTAGTTCTTCTTCCATGTACATTACAATATTTGTTTGCGACATTATTCTTTTTCTCCTTTTAGAGTAGTAATTAGTTCCTCTGGAGATGTTATAACTCGAACACCAATTGAACTTATATTGTCTGCCTTTATAGCATCTATTCCGTTAGGAGCATAAAGAATTATTCCCTTACGTTCAGGATTTATAAATGGTTGTCTTACATCACCTTCAAAGTACTTGTTAAAATCACTTACTGATTTTGATTTACCGCCAGTAGCATTAAAACATTCAATAATATACCTTGATGTTCCCAGATCAATTTCGCCTATTCTACCACCTAATTCTTTCACATTATAAGCCTTACCAGCTTCAGAGATTTTTATCTTATTTTCAAGTAATAACTTAGCAGTATCAGCTTCTAATTTAAAACCTTCCTTACCAGATTTTGATCCTTCTTTTAAATTTTTCAGAATTTTTTTTAGAGTTTCCTCATTTGCAAGTCCAGAACTTATCAGTTCATCCGAATTCACTCCAATATACTCCGAAATCTTTTTCTGCTGAATTTCAGTGAGACCTAGCTGTTTGCTAGACTTAAGATTACCTCCTAACTCTGCCTTTCCTCCACCCGATCCTCCCAGATCGCTATGCTTACTCTCAGCTTTACGAAGGGCTTTACCAAATATAAAATAAGCTACAACCTGGCCTGTCATTGATCCACTATAGTAACGTACACCTTCCTCGTCCATCTGTTTCTTCTGTTCAGCCACAATTTGCTCCACTTCAGATCTAGCTGTTCCATTTCCCCAAGCGGCATCCCATGCAAACTTGATACCTCGGCCTGCATCAACAACCTTACCGATTGTCATGGCATAGGCTATATCGGACACTGTACCCGAAGGATCATTAATAAATGCCTTCGTCGTATGACCTAAACCGATTAATTGTTCTCCAAAGAACTTATCTAGGAAACCTTTACGAAAATTATGCTCTAGTTCTGGAAGACGCACAAAAGAATTACCGCTCTCGTCGGTTGTTCTGAATAACATTGATGTAGAGGTAAGATCCTTCTGCATTTCTTCCAAGTGCTTTAAAGTCGCAGGAAAAACTTCCTTCATTCGAATGAAGTCCGCAAAGAATCTCTCCCTTGTCACCCCAGACCATTCCATCTGCAAATAGTAGATGGACTTCTCAAGCTCCCTTACCATGCGTTCTAATTCCTGCCTTTTCTGCTGAACGAGTTGGGCTTTCTTATCCAGCAGATCTGGATGAACTTCAATTCGTTGCATCGATACTCACCACCAGCCCGAATATAGTACTCCCTAAATTTTAACAATTTAGAAAAAGGATTAGAATCAAACAGAAGATTCATATTCTAGGTCGTAATGAAAAAGAATAAACAACTTATTTCCCACTAATCTATTTGCGTAATTATGCATCACTTATAGTCACACTTAATAAAATCATTTACTCCCAGTCTAAACGATCTCATCTGATAGTGTGCCACTAGTCCAAAATAAGCTCATTGTTCGTAATAGAATTCTTCAAAACGGCCAGATCTTGTCTTACATTAGAGATGAGGTATTCTTCGTACCTCTTTGTCTTAATAGAGACTGTAGAAGACGAAGCATTCAAAGAATATCAAATATTTTATTATGTATTCTTATCTATATATCTTCATTTCATATTTCATCCGTCGATCTGCCGAGACCAAAAATTCTAAAATAAATAGTTTTACTTAATTTTAAAAAGGAGGACTCTAGATGCTAATCAGAATATTTTATTTTTTCATGATATCCTCTGCCCTTTTAAGTATCACCGGCTGTACATCAGAGACCAGCGCTACTCAAGAAATGGCCCAAACGATAATGAAAGAGGATCAGAACAGCGACATATTTATACTGGAATCGATCCTGTATAAGAAAGTCGAGACAATTAATAAAGAACAACTCCGCTCTATACAAACTGCACCTTATGGAAGTATCACTTCTAGTTACGAAAAGAAAAACACGTTCCAGTCTGGCATGGCATCTATATTGCCCACAGGTACTCAAATATATCGTTCTATAGCACAACCTGAGCATGTCTATTCCAATGATAGAGGCACGTATACGTTGTACAAATCTGTTCCTGAGGGTTGATCCATGCACCTCCACTAGATACTCGTCCAATGGCTTTCTCCTGACAAAGTAGAGTTATAAATCCTCTAGTTCATATGTATTATTTCAACAAAATATATGGATGACGGTAGTTTCTCTGTACACCATATGGTACGCTGATTGAAATCCAGTGGATACGATAGACAGCTTTAACATCATAAATTATGCAGAGGTACATACCTATGAAAAATGATTGGCTCTTCGCTAAAATTATTGTCATGATCTTGGTGGTTAGTAGAGGATATAATGACTTAATGCACTTCATTAAGGAAGATTATTTTGCCTTCTTCAATCAACAATTAAGCACATTATGGTACCTTCCCTCAGTCATTCTTGCCGCAGCAACAGTGTTAACTGGGGCTCTATTCATGATGGGAAAACGTGCACAAGTAGGCGTAGCTTTTGGCATCTGTCTCATGGCAGATAGTCTCTTTGTTGTGATTCAATCCTTACTCGCATTCATCCCGGATTTCTCTAAATCATGGTACTTCTTAGTTATATTCTTGCTGATTGGTCTGCTGGAGTTTGCTACAGGTACGAAAATCATATCCGAAAATAAAACACCCTTTAGTAAGAGAGTACACTGATAGATACTTTGCCCTTATGCCCCTCATCTACTCCCCACCTCCAGTTCAACTTACAAATCTGTTCAACATGTAACATTTACACGTTAACGGAGAGGACAGAAATAACCGGAAGAATCGAAGCGGTTGCCTGAAAGCTTTCTGAAAGAAAGCTACATCGGAAGCTTATGCTTATCCCCAGATTTCACCCTTTGTAAAAGGAATCAATGAAATCTGGGGGTAACAGCGATCTGAAGGTTGTTCTGTCATCGGAGTGACCCGTATAAACCAGCCCTTGGTTGACCTTAGTTTTCAAGTTGAACAACCAAACGAATGTTCTATCATTTCATTGACTATCCCGATTCGCTCCAATATAATAACCCTATTAAAGTTAAATATTTTTTTAACTCTATTGGAGGGTTATCGATTGTATACACTTAGCAAAGAAAAAGTAAGACAACATATGAATAAACACGGCATTAGCACACAGAAGGAATTAGCCGATCAGTTAGGTATCAGCAAGAATCAGCTGTCGATGCTGCTTTCGCCGAACTTTAACCCGATTAAAACAAACGCGATGCGTTTATGTGAAGTTTTGGATGTGGAACTCGAAGAGATTCTAATGTCCGAACAGATCGAATTTCCCTTTGAAGCGGATACGCTAGTGGAACAATCCCATGATGAGGATTTAGAAGTGAATGTGGATGACTTTGAGGGTCAAGATTTCATTGATATTCACAACATCACCGCTAATAGAAAATACTCTGCCATCGAATTGTTCGCAGGTGCCGGCGGGCTGGCGCTGGGGCTGGAACAGGCGGGTTTTGAATCCAAAGGGCTCGTGGAGTTTGATAAATACGCTTGTAAGACGCTGAGAAAGAATCGACCAGATTGGAATGTCATCGAGAAGGATATTATCGAGGTTACAGAGCAAGGGATTAAGAACTTTGTAAAAGACATTGGGATTGGAGAACTCGATCTGTTGTCTGGAGGCTACCCTTGTCAGGCATTCAGTTATGCAGGTAAGAAAATGGGCTTATCCGATGCGCGCGGTACGATGTTCTATTATTATGCTCAGCTCCTTAAGCAGCTTCTACCGAAGACCTTCTTAGCTGAAAATGTAAGAGGACTCATTAGTCACGATGAAGGCAGAACGTTCGCGCTTATGCTCAAAGTATTCTCCGAGATCGGCTATACCGTAACATGGAAAGTCTTACGGGCGCTGGATTATGATGTCGCTCAAAAAAGAGAACGCATTGTCATGATCGGTATTCGGAATGATCTCGTTGAACAATATGATCTGAAATATGAACTTCCTCAGCCTTACGGCTATCAGTTGACCTTGAAAGATGTGCTGCAGAACGTTCCTGAATCCGAAGGTGCGAAGTACCCCGAATCCAAACGCACAGTGCTTGATCTCGTACCTCCTGGTGGATACTGGAGAGATCTACCTGACAACATTGCGATGCAGTATATGGGCAAAAGTTATTACTCTGGCGGAGGAAGAACAGGCATGGCTCGCAGATTATCCTGGGAAGAACCATCGCTCACGTTAACTTGCTCCCCAGCTCAGAAACAGACGGAGCGCTGTCATCCTGACGAAACTAGACCATTCAACGTTAGAGAATATGCTAGAATCCAAAGCTTCCCTGATGACTGGGTGTTCGATTGTTCCATGAACAATGCCTATAAACAGATCGGTAATGCCGTTCCAGTGAACATGGCGAAGGCCATCGGCTTGTCCATTGTTAATGTATTGAATCAGATGAAATAAATGAAATAAGTACAATAAATAAGGATTCTTCTCAAAAGGAATTCCTCTTCGCTCAAAGCGCTAACGAACCTGACACATCTTAAACAGCGGATTAGCTACGTATGGAGGATTTAACGAACCTCAGTAACGCTATTCCGTCATAAAACGGTGTCGAAACCTAAAAAATCGACTGAATCGGCGAAATAACACCTCTGCGATTCGTTAGATCTGAGATCCGGGAAAATAGGAGCCAATAGCGTGTATCAGGTTCATTACATCAAAATAATGCTAAAGGGGATGTCTCTCGTCATATTCATGACTTATGGGACATCCCCTTTTGGTATACATGAAGGCACTGGACTTCCTGCTTCACTCATTTTTCAAATCTACTTAAATCTCAGTTAATACTTTCTTCGGTTTCAATGTCTCTTCAATCTCCTTCGCCAAGGAGCGAATCACATCTTCTATTAATTCAGAGCTATCGACTTCAGAAGCCACATCCCCTATAGCATCGGTGATTCTCTGATAGAAATCCACTTCACCCGTTAGCCGATACCAGAATTCCTCCCCAATAATGACCGGATATTCAGCGTCAATAACTTTGTAATGATTACTTAGATCCTCACGAGTACCATAGAAAACACCAACGATTAAATCCTCCGTACCCACATTCAATTTATTGGTTCTAGCTAGGTTTTTAACAGCTTTGAAATGACCTTTGATCGTCTCAATATCATCTTTATTGATCGTATTGGGTCCGGCTTTGATCTGACAGTATTTCTTCCGTCCATCCACTTTATCTATGAATTCAATATCGATGCCCGATGTAGTCGATGCGAATCCTTCCAGCACTTCACTACAGAACTTCTGAAGCCGATCTCCAAAAATAGTATTAATGGATGTCCCCAACACACGAGGATACACTAAGGCTCGTGCGATACTCTCCGGATCATCCTTCCCTGTTAGAAAGCTTGCTTTATACTTATCCAGAAAAGGATTCAGATTGAATTCTTTTAATCTCCGAAGTTTCTCCGTATTCTTTTGATGACTAGGCACAATCTCTGCTTTGAAAAAGTCCTTCGCCTTCGTTATAATGTCTCTCAATGTATCATCGTGTAGTTTCAGCTCACTCATCTGCTAGATTGCCTCCCTGATATCCGAAGTTCATATAGCATCATCCTACCATTTCCTTCCGTGTCGGTCACTATGCATTTTATGCGTTACTTACTCCACTTACGTCAGGATTCACGATGACATCTGTCTGATTGCCTTTGTGAACTAACTGCTGGTACAACCCTCCAGCCGCCAGAAGCTGCTCATGACTGCCACGATCCACAATTTTCCCCTGATCTAATACAATAATTTCATCTGCATTCTGGATTGTCGATAACCGATGAGCAATGATGATTGTCGTTCGCCCTACCATTAATCTCTCCAATGCCTCCTGCACTAAGCTTTCCGACTTCCGATCTAGAGCAGCCGTTGCTTCATCTAATAGAAGAATTGGAGCGTTACGGAGTAGTGCTCTGGCGATGGCAATTCTCTGCTTCTGTCCCCCTGATAAAAAGGTTCCCCCCTCACCGATGTCTGTCTCGAATCCATCTGGTAGTTCCAAGATAAAATCAAGCGCATTGGCATCCTGTGCCGCTGACCTGATCTCGTCCTCCGTGGCATCCAGATTGCCATTCGCAATATTCTCGCGGACCGTGCCACTGTATAGGATGTTATCCTGAGGAACAAGAGCAAAGTAACTTCGCAATTCCTCCAGTTTCATTGACTGCGTATCCGTATGATTGATTCGAATCTGTCCTTCATTCTGCTGGAATAGCCCTAACAACAACTTAAAGATCGTCGACTTTCCTCCGCCGCTAGATCCTACAATTGCAGTTACTTGCCCTGGCTGCACAGCGAACGAAATTTGATGTAATACGGGATGTTTCGGATTATAGGCAAATGTGAGATGATCTACCTCTAAATATGCAGGTTGCTGATTAATGGTCTGCTCAGGCAACTCTGTATACTCATGCTTCTGATCCATTAATTTGAAAATACGATCTGCCGCCCCAAGGGCTTGTTGTAAATCTCCCCAGAGTGAAGCCATGCCTGTGAACGGCCAAGTCAAGTGATTCAGGAGCTGGATAAATGCGATTAATCCGCCAATCGTCATTGAGCCATTCGAGACAAAGAGAGCGCCCATAACGAATGTAATAATAAAAGAAAAATGTCCTACCGCGATTGCTGTAGCGGACAGCGAAGCATGAATACGCCCGCCTTCAACCTCCAAGCGACTGATGTCCTCACTGCTCGTATGGAATCTGCCGAACAATTTTTTCTCTAAGCCGAAGGTTTTGAATACAATACTTGAGCCAAAAATCTCCTGCAGAAGAGATGTCATTTTCCCGACACCGGTCTGGAGTTCCTGTGAATTTCTCCTGAGGGATTTCCCATATAATGCACCGATTAGTACGGTCATGGGACCGATGATTACACAGATTAGGGCTAGTTGCCACTGGATCGTTAACAGATAGACAAAGGCTAAGATGGCAAGTAACGGACTGCGAACGAGATCAATAATCGTATCTGTGCATGCACGGCCAATCGCTTGGTTATCACTGGTCATACGGCTCAGCAGCTCACCTGAATGATTCTCGTTATAGTGTGACTCAGGCAAACGAAGTAATTTTTTCAATGTATCCAGACGAATACGGTTACGGATCTTGGAGGATACTCTGGTCTTGAAGTATGTATCGACATAGCTGTTAATCACATTGAGCAGAAGAATAATGACCCCGGTTAAGGCTAGAGACTTCCATAAAACCTGACCTTCCGCGACGGCGGCATTCGTTACTTGGTTCAGATACCAAGCCATCCCCAGATCCAGCCCTATACCCAGAATCATCGTGAAAAATAGGATAACGTAACTACTCTTGTACTGTAGAGAATAACTCATTAAACGCCAAATCGTGTGTTTTGGTTTCATATGATCCACCTTTCTCATTTTGGATTATAACCAGTCGAGAATCCATATAGATTCCATTTGGAATCCAAGGGGAATCTATATGGAGTATATATTATTACACAATTCCAAATATTTCAATATGCATTATTTCACCTTTCCTTGACAACATGGCTGAATTGAATGAATATGAAGAGGACGACGACTTATTTAATACACATAAGATGTACATGCACACATAACGAAGAGCGCCGCTAAATATTGGAGAATTGAATATTCTCTTAATGGAGATGATAGAATGGCAGACTTAGAGAAAGTCAGCATTAACCTCGGGCCTGTTGATTTGGGGCAGATCGACCTTCTGGTAGACCAAGGGTATTATACGAACCGTACCGATCTGATTCGCATAGCAATTCGTAACCAATTGGATAGTCATGCAGCAGATCTGAAGCAGTTCAGAGAAGAGTATTATTACGTGATGGGAATTATGGATTTTGATCGCGAACGATTGGAAGAAGTTTTGCGGAATGGAGCTAAGCTCAGTATCAAAGTCATTGGTGGATTGATTGTTTCGAAGGATGTATCGCTAGAATTAGCCCAAGCTGCATTTGGTAAAGTGAAAATCTACGGGATTATCCGCGCTCCCGAGAACATCAAGAAATTTTTGCGCCAGTTGCATGAGGAAGGTAAGGCATAATAGCAAAAAAAGAGCCGTTAACACACCAGCTATCCTCTAGCGAGTGGTTATACGGCTTATTGGCTTTACTGTCTCTTCAGAACGAATACTTACTGAACGATTAGTGACTCGTGGTAACTTCTTATTTCCCCTCAAAATACTGAACAATTTCATCAGGGGTCGTTGCTTTCAACACGATTTCATGCTTCTCAAATACAAGTATGACTGGATAGGTGCTTAGATCAAATAACTTCTCATAATCAAACTTCTGCTCCACACTAACATCATAGAAGTTAATATGCTGAATCGGTTTGTCTGCCCTTACGCTTGTATTAATATCTTGTATTTTCTTCAGCAAACCCTCGACAAATTCGCGATCAGAATCTTGGTTGGAGAACACGATCACCGAGACATCATTCGTTTGACCGTTCACCAAATAATCGATGGCCTTCTCTTTATCATTCTGACCACAACCGGAAATTAGAAGCATTAGCGCTACAACGAGTACGAACCATTTTTTCATATTACATATCCTCTCTTGGAAAGCAATGAAACTCCCGACTTATCAACTTGTTAACTGGGGCACATCCATTCTTTCTCTTTGTCTTGTTCATTCTCAACATATTAAAAAATTCCTTCTGCTTCGTGGAAGTGATTCAGAAGCTCATCCCCCATCTTCCCCCTTCAACAGATGAAATATCCATTTCCACATTATAATATATGTTACAATTACACTATTATGGAATAAATCACTTTATAGGAGGATCTACTATGCTAAACAAAAAAAGTATTTTGATCGCCTTAATTTTAGGTCTCATCATCCTGATCCTACCTGTTGTTCTGTACCTGTTCACCACATCAAGTTCATAACGAGGCGAAGCGCGGAGATTAATCGCTGCCTCCACCCGAATCACTACCTCCGCTGTCACTCCCTGAGCTATACGAGCTATCGTTATCATATGAAGATGTATAGGTACCACTGCTGCTTGCACCACTCGTTTTGTGATAGTTAGCTTTTCTATTCCTTTTTTGGGTACCATGTTCGAATAAGCCAACCTTGTAGTTCAGACGTTCGTATGGATATTCGGCAGCAAACAATGGACGATATTCGCCCCGGAGAGATAGAACCAGCAGGAGCAAAGGCGTTGCCGATATGCTCTTAGATACCGCCGCCCTGGATGATTTCTTCCGCTCCTTCTGTAGCATCTGTCTAATCTCCGGTTCGAATTGATTCTGGAGATGAGTCCAATCCGTTTTTCGGCTACAACGTGAGCCAATTCGTAGTACAAGAGCGGTCTGCAACACTCGTTCCAGCGACTCCGCTGCTTCTCCGAGCCGTTCCGTAGGTATTCCTTTTTTATACTTCCTACGCCAGCGATGCAGTGATCTTGACCATTCACGGTCCATAGGTGCAATCTCTCGTCCTGGGAGGAACAAGCGAACGAATAACATGATTATGATTGCGGTCAGCACATCGGATCGAAATGCAAATTGAACGCCCTCCATCAATACAGTCGTCATGAATAAACTAAATACCGCAAGCTGGAACACCCAACTTACATACACACGCCTCCAACTCAACAGCCATAACAGCAATGCTAGGCTTAATCCAATAATATCAGCTATACCTAATCCATCTATCTGACCTAAAGCTACAACGAGTATAAAGAGAACCGGGTAAAGAATTCCTACCATTAATCGGAGTAATACTGGCGTTCGAACGATGCCTTCCCATCCTCTTGATTCACGAATCTGTGCCACCCATCGCCGCAGCCTTTTGTTGTCCAACTTCTCTCTTTCACGGTAATAATACAAATTTTCGGCACTTTTACTTTCCTCTGAGCTGGGACCAGCTAACGTATCTAGACGGAACTTCTGTGCTCCAAAACCATGTTCTCCAATAAACCATTGGATTAATTCACCTTCGTCTGGCATGATCTGACCGATCTGCTTCGTCTTCTGAAATTCCAACGTCACATTAGGCGCATATTGATCATCTTGATATCGTCCTTTGGTTGGTATAACGCGGAGAGATAATATCCCTGAACGGGTAAGAGCAAATAATGAAGCAAGGGTGTCCCGTAGGCGCATTTTACCTTTATTGAACACATAAGCAAGAAAAAGTGGATCAGCCTGTTCAATCTCTTCATCGGTATAACTGCCCTTGGACATTCGATTTCGAATGGAGAGCAGTATTTGCAATACCAACACCGCTAGAATCACCCATACGAGCTGAGTTCCAATACGTTGAATCCAACCTTCTTCAAATATTCTTTCCACCGCATATCCCTCCTCCTAGCCTCCATACCAATGAATACTCTGGTGAATGCGACTCTCTAAAACTCAATCATTGCCGACTTCAAATTCTTATAAAATTGCTGGGCATCTGCATAATCTGGTAACCCAGCCACTTGCCCATCTCCAAGCTCAAGAATGATCCATGAACCGTCCGTAAGTTTGGCAAAATCCATTGTAAAGAAACGACTTTGAATCGTGCTGGCTATGCCCATGAAGGACTCTAATTGAGCGACAAAGTCCTGATCCTCTCCTTCATCCCAATAGTTCGACACGTACAGCGGCTTGCCATCTAGGACAAAGACTCGCATCTCTTGGGACAAAGGCATGCCACTCTGCGGATGATTCGATAGGAATGCCAGCTGGGCGTATTCTCTGAATACCAGCCCTTCATTTAAATCAGAGCCTTGTAGTTCAAGGAAGGTCTGAACCACTTTTTGCACGTGTGCCTGATCGGATGCATCTGGGATATAACATGCTTCATGCCATTCATGCTTTCTCGATTTCACATAATCCTTGACCATAATAGGCGCTTTGCCA
Source organism: Paenibacillus sp. Root52 (assembly GCF_001426865.1). Classification (GTDB taxonomy): domain Bacteria; phylum Bacillota; class Bacilli; order Paenibacillales; family Paenibacillaceae; genus Paenibacillus. The sequence goes on from NZ_LMFO01000008.1 coordinate 21,735, forward strand.
AACGTCTGGACTGTGTCTCTTAGCCAATCTGCCGACTTGTGCATCTCAGACTGATGAATCCAAACGGAACGTGGGGTGTATGGCTTAATCAGATCGTAAGAATCGGGTAGATAATGGCCATGCTGATATTGGTCAGGTGTATTAATGAGATACAGATTGATTGAGGTAAGCGCATTGTACAGCGTCTCATATTCACTTGGCTTCATCATCCATCCACGGTATACAATCAGGGTTGGCTCTATCGCTGCAGCTAGATTCTTAATTGCCTGCTTCGGTTTGCCATCCACGAGCAGTGACTCCAGGTGAATTAAACCCACATCCAGACCTAGCTGCTTCGCATATGTATACTCTTCCTCATAACTCTCATCCACTTTCCGCTCATCCAGCGGAGAACTGCAATATATTATTTTCACCTCGGCTTATCTCCTTTCAAACATGTAACACCAATGTATTCCTATTACTTTAACATATTTGATTTTTCAGAAAACAGCTCTTTCAACAGATTAACCCAGCATCATGATCGATACTGGGTCAACTGTTGATCATATTCTAATCATTTAATCCTTTACCATCAAGGATTGGCTTCACATACTTTTCAACCCTTGAGGCTCTCGTCTTCGATTGCTTAGCGTCCGAGAAATAATAGATGTATGCTCTTTGTCTCCCAGGGGTCAAAGCTTCAAATGCCGTTTTCAGTTCAGGCATTTCATCGAACTTTTGTGAGAGTTCCTCTGGAATGGCATACTCTGTCGTTTGCTTCATTTCCACCTTCTGTCCGGAATTTTCAATCTCAACGGCCTCTTGAATATATGCTTTTATCAGGTGTTCCATCTCATCTATTTGCTCAACATTCGTAAATCGAATCTGGCGTGCTGCCTGTACATTATTCGTCTGTTGAATCAGGATGCCTTCCGTATCCTTCAACAATGCTCCCTTATGAAACAAAAGCGCACAGTATTCTTTGAAGCCATGGATCAACACCACGTTTTTGTTCTGAACCGTGTAGCATGGATGCATCCACTTGTAATCCTCGGTCAACCCACAGTCCAAAATAATCTCCCGGAGTCTCACCGTTTCTTCCTTCCACGTCTTGGCTTTGCTTAAATACTCATCAACCTTCGGATTAAGTCTGCTGTCGGTCATCAGGACTACCCCTCTTCATCATCATAAGCTACGTTTTCCTTACTTTATCATGAGTTCAAAAAAACACAAAGAATCCCCTTCAAGCGAGCGCCCTGTACTTAAAGGAGCCATTTAGTTGAAGGGGATTACTCTGTTACTCTACTTTGGAAAGACGTTAATCATCCTTTTTTTCTAGGAAATCAATAATCTCTTGCGGTTCGCTCGATTCCATGATGACTTTGTTGTACTGAAAAACTAAAATCTGAGGGTAACTCTTAAGATTGAAAATCTTCTCGTAATTGTAATTTCGGTCATCATTAACGTTAACCAATGTCACATTTGTTACCGGGTTATCTTGTCTAATGTTGTTATTCAGTTCATCCAGACCTGCCTGCAGTTCTCTAACGTACTCTTCTTCCCAGTCACGTTCTCCAAACATAACGACAGATATTTCATTCTCGCTTTGTTGTGTACGTAGCAGATGCTCGGTAGCCCGTTCCACGTTGTTTTTCCCGCAACCCGCGATAAAGATTACAAGCAACAGTGCAATTAAAGTCTTCTTCATCACTCAAAACGGAACCAGCCAAAGTCAAACTGACTGCCTGGCAGGAAGATAAAGGTCACCTTTTGCACACCTGTCACCAGTTCAAGTTCAAATACCCGTTCCTCATATCCCTCTGACTGTGTGAACTCGACAAGCTGATTGCTCTGTCCATCTGCTCCTGAGAAACGAATATGAATCGTGTTTTTGTCGATAGGCGAATGACCGCAGATTACAAGTTTGGATGTACCTGCAGCCGTAAAGTCCATATGATCGAATTCCAGCGAGACATTGTTTCCGATCCCCTCAACCGATTCACCCTGAATGGTAAACGTATCTCCATACAGATGGTCACACGATGCAGCCGCATTCTGCTCAAAGGCTCGGCTTTGGCGTTCAAAGGTAAAGCCCTTGATGTGAATCTTCTGCTTCAGTACAAAACAAATGGATGTAATTCCACGCAGCCGTTTGGATAACGTATATGTGTCTTCCTGGTACACATTCCATCTGGATTCCTTCTGATATACCACATCGGCAATCAATGTGCTTCCCTCTTCACCAGGCATACCTTCCCAAATCTGCAACGGGTATTCCTCGTTAGATAGAGCAAAGATCGGAATCGTAATGGTATCCGAGCCATATGCACCGAAGTCGATATTGCGGAAGCCCACATGCGTTTCCCCATCTCGACTCGTCGCTACACCACGTTCGTTCCCATTGCCCACGTCGCCCTTCGAATAATCATAGAGCCCACCGGAGATAAAAGCGTATGGATCGTGATATGCCGTTCCTAGCCCGGTGGCAGTGAATTCAAGTTGAGATATCAGTTTGATTTTGTCCGTGCCGTTCTTACTCGTGGCGCGAAGGCGGAATGCACCATCTCCCAGCGCAATGACCTTCACTTGGCCTACTTCAGCCGAATTCTCTACCGAGTCCGAATCGAGCGGCTCTACTTTGGAAATGTTCGATTCAATGCCCGCATCATTCACCACAGACCATTCGATATCGCGGTACGATGTATTCTCCGGGTACAACTTCGCTTGCACCACCATTGCTGGCGTCGAAGGGTCTAACACCTGTCCTGCCGGGCTAATGATCTCGATTTTGCGCAAAGGAATCTCGTCTGCATTTCCGGTATGAACAGCCCGTTCCTCATTGCGCTCGAATACAGCCCGTACCTTCGTATCTTGAACATTGCTTTCCGAAGCACTATTCTCTGAAGCACTGGTACCTGCATTCACATGAACAGCTTGGAACTTCGCAGATGCCTCTACTAGCCCTTCGGACGACACCTCGATCTTCACAGTTCCAGCTTCATAGGTTGCGCCGATAATTGCCATTAGCTTGCCACTGAACAACCTACGGCTGGTTCCCTTATACGGATCATAATCCGTACTATCTCCGTTATCCAGCCCTAACAGACGCCCCGCACCCGTCACGCGCACCTGCACACGATTGTTGGCATTTTGCACCGGGTTGCCATCTTCATCTTCCACGTTGATCTCGACAAAAATAAGATCCTTACCATTCGCAGTTAATTGCTCACGGTCTGCATGAAGACGAACAGCCTGTGCATCTTTGTAAGATCGCTGAACATCGGTTGCAATCACATTGCCCACTTCATCGTACGCAATCGCCTTCAGTTCTCCAGCGACATAAGGTACTTTCCACCAGCCAACAAGCTGTTTTCCATGGGCATGGTCAATGTTATACGTGCCGATCGTATCACCATTCAGCTGCAGTTCAATCTTTGGCGCGTTACTGCACACGCGTACATCAATGACCTGACCAGGGCTGAAATCCCAGTAAGGGAAGAGGTGCACCATTGGAGCCTTTTTGTAATCCGTCCAAGCGGATTGGTAGATATAATAGGAGTCTTTCGGGAAAGTGGCCGTATCAATCTGTCCAAAATACGAGTTCTTCGTATGATACGGTGTTGGCTCACCGATATAATCGAATCCTGTCCATAGGAACTGTCCAAGCGAATAAGGGGTATCCCGTTCTGCCAAAATACACGCTTCTGCCGACTTCGCTCCCCAGCTTGTCGTACTGTTTCCCAGCGCGGAGCACTGCTCATCATCATCAGCCAGAATGGATTGCTCGAATGGGAAATGATAGATTCCCCGGCTCTGCACCACAGATGCCGTCTCACTGCCATAGATAATCCAGTCCGGATGTTCCTCATGGTGCTTATCATAATATTTTTCCGCGTAATTATATCCTGCAAGCTTCACGATATCCGCACATTTCTGCGCATTTTCCCAAGGCATGTAGTTCGAACCAATCGTAACACGCGCATTGTGCTTCGGATCGAATTCCAGCACATAATCCATCAGCATCCGGGTGACTTCCTGTCCCCGCTCATCTGCATGCGTATCATAGATCTCATTACCAATACTCCACATCATCAAGCTTGGATGGTTACGGTCACGCATAACCCAGCTCTTCACATCCGTATGCGCCCACTCCGGGAAGAATCTCGCATAATCGTAAGGTGTCTTGGCACGCTCCCACATGTCAAAAGCTTCTGAAACAACCAGCATGCCCATCTCATCGGCAAGCTCCATGAACTCTTTGGCAGGCATATTATGAGCGGTTCGAATAGCATTAACGCCCATGTCCTGCAACAGCTCAAACCTTCTACGCAGAGCGACAAGATTGAATGCTGCACCCAAAGCGCCCAGATCATGGTGTTCGCAGACACCGTTCATTTTCATTTTGACCCCATTCAGCAAGAAGCCATCCTGCGGATCAAACCTAACTTCTCGGAAACCAACGTTTTGAGTGAAACTCTCTATCGTTTCATAACCTAGGCTACCCTGATGCTGTACCAGCTTCTGAGCATTCTGGTTTTCAGTTGGATTCTCAGTCCCCGCCTCAGCCTCAGCTTGAGCTTGAGCCGCAGCGTAAGTCTGGTCGTGATCCACTGACGCCACCTGTAAATCGGTCACCAATTGATAGAGATGCGGTTCCTCCGTGCCCCACAGATTCGGGTTCTCTACTATAAATTGCTGGCGATTCGTAATAGTACTAGCATTGCTAGATTTACTATTATAACCAGCATTAGCTACATAATCATCCTCAGCTTGCTGAGCATTCGGCGTCAATGCCTCTGTAGTCGATGCTACAACCTGACCCTCATAGAGCAAAGTGTGCACAAGCTGTGCGTCCCGATCAATAACGACATCTGTATCCACCTCAACCTGCCAGCCATCGGACTGCTTCTGCATGGATACATACGTACCATTGGTGACAATATGATTGTGATCCCTCGTTTTCAGCCATACATTACGATAGATTCCCGCGCCCGAGTACCACCTGCTGTTAGGGCTCTGATGCACCACCTTGACGATGATTTCATTATCTCCCTCGACCAAGGCCGCTGTGATCTCGTGTTCAAACGCAGAATACCCATACTTCCATTCCCCTACCAACTGCCCATTCACATACACGGATGAATCCATATACACCCCGTCAAAACACAACAGTCTGTGCTTATCATCCTTCGTAACCTGGAACGACTTGCGATACCAGCCAATACTATCCTCATACAGATCCAATGTGTTATAAATTAACCAATCATGCGGAAGCTCCACAGGTTCGAACGTTAATCCCCCAGGCTCCGTACCATCTAGTCCACTTTTGGCGAATGCCCATCCATCATTAAAGAGTTTTCTCGAATTCATCGCTCTCTCACATCCTGTCCCAATATGATTGCGTTTACATAAAAAGAATGAAGCTACACCGATAACCTTTTCGATCATCGTCATATAACCCCCTCTACTCTACCCGATTATACCATCTGATCCATCTAGTGACTGCATAGGATTGAATATAAAACCAACAATTTATACAACACCTGCATAACCGCAAAAAAGGCAACCCGGCATTGCCAGATCACCCCAATCCTCTTATTTCATCCAATGTAAAAAGGATTATGCCCCGCGCCTTTGCCCGATGGCATTGCCCCAGGCACCCCATCCGCTTCTAACAGCGGACGGACAACTAACTTCGCGGGCCATTCCCGCCTTTGGAATATCAGGCGGAATAGCTCAGCCCGGTCAGCCTCCGGAAGCTGCACACGGTGCAACGCTTCCTTCCACATCTGCTCCGTAATGTCCCATAACTTCGCTTCAGGCAGATCATAGACTGCAACGAGTGCCTCAATAATGGCAGCCAGATTGACCTGTGTCCCTAAAGATTGCACGTAAAATATGAGTTTCTCAATCGTCTCATTATACAGACTATTAGAGTATCCCGGTCTAATCCAATACGCCGGATCAGCAATCCCATGCTTGTCCAGGTAAGGCTGATGCAATCGCACAGAATCGTGGTCGCGGAACAACAGTCCCTTCACCTGCTGATTGCGTAAGACCACACAGCAGTTCTGTCCATGAATCTCAGGGACAACACCTACCTTGAAGAGCCGCATGACCACATCATAAAATAACCCAGCCAGCTTGGTGTAAAATACGATCACATCTTCTTTCGATAACTCTTCACCTAATAGTTCGGACAGCAGGTGTCGACCATCCAGTGGTACCCCGAGGGCAGCCATCGGGATGACTTTCACCCCTTCTTGCAGAAGCTCTGGCGGATAGATCCGTATCTGAGCCGCAAGATGGCGAGGATGATCATCGAATAAGCCCATCGTTTCGGGCATGTAGCCCCACCAATTCTGTTCTTCGCATAAGAACACTTTCCCGGCAAGGGAATCATCACAAGCGACCGCCTGCCGTAACATCCGTTCTCCAGCCAAACCATTCAATAGCTTAACTACTGGAAGATAACGTGCCGCGCCAAGAGACAACACGCTGACAGGAAGCTTCAACATATAAGTTGACGCTGTCACAGAAGACATCGAGCGAAGAGAAGATGTCGCCTGAACCTCACCCGCTTCTACATCAAGCACAAGGATCGTACGATCCTTGAACTCCGCTGCATAACGCGGGAGAATGATATTCTCCAATTGCCACGGATGAACCGGCATAGGCATATAAGTTTTCAGATCAATTCCATTACGCTGGAATGCTTCCTCCACAATTTTTCGCTGATGCTCGTCCAATATATCCAGTGTAGAAAGACCGTTGTTATCTTCACAACTTTGTTGCACGACATCCTTACGCACTGCAACCCAGCGCAGAGGTATCTTCTCTCCGAATTCTGCTGCATAACGACGCACATCCTTTTCCGTGAAACCAATCTTTGCTTTGGATGTTGGATGAAAAGGCCGATCTCGTAATGCGGCAATTCGTTCTCCCTTAATGAACCACTCGTAGGCATTGGATGGCTTCACGTTATGCAACTGATCCACTTGTTCTAGCCCCAAGGCCAACTGCTCGGTCGCCGCCTCAATGCTATCCACAAATTCGGCTACGCCCGGATGCGCATAAGCTTCGTAAGAAAGCGCGAGCCGCAGCACAGCATGTCCAACGGCTACCGGTGTAGAGAGCATAATCCATTCACCTTCAGTATTTTGGGTATATACCGGGGAGCCCTGCACCCACTGTTTGCCCTGCCTAATACTGGACTGAACCATAAACACGATTCCTTCCAGATGAACTAGAAACTTAGGAGCTTGACCAGCTTTTATACTTCTAGCATCCTCCCTCTGTAATGCAGCATGAGACGACCTATTTCCCTCTTCTCGAAGTGACTGTTCATCGCTAAACGTCTGTTCTTCTTCCAACGTCTGCTGTCCTTCCAATGCACCTTCTTCTGCAAACGTACGCTGGTTTCCTAATCCCAATGTGCGTTCTTGTCTACCCACCGTTTGATCCTTCTGCCAACCTGCCCGCTGCCCGTACTGATACGGTTCCATCATTCGGCGGATTTTCTCCGGGGCAGCAGACAATTCAATCAAGGCATTTCCGGGAAGCGGCAGTAGTCCCTCTGCCAGAAATGCATTGATCAGATCCTCCATGATTTGGTGCTCAGCGGCTTGCAGACTGGAAAGCTTCATCACTGTTGACATGGTTGTTTCCCTCCGTCAAATAATGGAATGCCGGGTGCGGATGCCCCAGAAAATCATGGTGCGAGATCGTCCAGCAGTATGCTCCAGATTTCTCAAAAACAACGATATCCCCGACGCGGAGCAGCTTAACCTCTGCATTCGAATGCATCCGATCTTTCGGTGTGCACAGCTCGCCTACAATATGCACCTCACTATGCTTCACTTCTGGTCTTGCGTATGAATGCGCCCAGCGCTCTGTAGCCATAACTTGAAAAGGATGATTATGTCCCCATGAGGCAGGCAGCCGATTATGATGCGTCCCTCCTCTGATCACGGCAAACTGTTCGCCATGGGAAACTTTGATGTCCGTAACCTCTGTTGCATAATAACCATGATCTGCTACGAGAATTCGCCCTGGCTCGAAATACAACTGGACGCCGTCAAGTCGTTTTCTCGCCTCACTCTGTTTCAACAGAGACGTGAATAACGGCCAGTCAAACCCGGGGTTACCGTCATACGTCACACCGAATCCACCACCTGCATTAACGACCTCAACCTGTATACCGTAAGCGTCCTGCCATGCCTTGACTTTGTTTAAATACAGATCAATCATCTCAGCATGTAATCGCGCATCGGTATTGTTGGATAACGAGTGAAAGTGAAAACCGCGCAGGTGTACTGCTCCCGCACCTTCCTCACGTATAATCTGTATCGCTTGCTCAATCCACTCCTCATCTAATCCAAACGGGCTTGGCCCACCGCCCATCACAATCTTGGTTCGTGGCAGTGTGCTACTTCTCAGATTGATTCGCAGCAGAATACTCGCGATCTTTTTTTTTCGCTTCGCGATGGCTATCAGTCTTCGCAGCTCTAGTAAACTTTCCACATGCAACAAGGTGACCTGATGTTCCAGCGCTTGTTCCAACTCGGCTTCTTTTTTGCCTGGCCCGCCAAAGAGAATGGGAACCTGGGTACTAATACGTCTTACCTTGAGCAATTCGCCAATCGATGCAACCTCAAATCCCTTAACCCATGGCAGAAGCGCTTCAATGATTCGTGGATCAGGGTTCGCTTTGATCGCGTAGAACAAAGAGGTATGTTGCGGCATTTGCTGTAACATCTGGCGTACCTGTTCTTGGATTCCTGCGAGGTCGTAGAGATAAGCACATACAGGCTCTTTACTGCCCTCTTGGATCTGGCGGATCACCGTTTCTACCTTGGATATCATACCTGGCCACCTACACTCCCATAGTCATTCCGTTTCCGCACATATGCACGAAAAGCTGTATTCCGGTCATCCCCTAACACAAAAATATGTACCCCTCGCTCTGTCCACAGCGTCATATCCTTGATACCTCTCGTCACGGTTGCATACGGGACATTGTACTGCTGCGCTTGATCATGTAAGGTCGTCAGTGCAGAGCGAACATCTGCATGATCCGTCTGCCAAGGTACACCGAGAGATTGCGATAGATCTGCGGCTCCCTCTAGCACAAAACTGACCTGTGGGTGAGACAAAATGTTATCGCTCTGCTGGATGCCCTGCACACTCTCAATCATCGGAATCACCATGATCTGCTCATTCGCCTGTCCAATGTACTCAGTAAGTGGATATTTACCGAACACACCAGCACGTCCACTATTCAGACTGCGCATTCCCAGTGGATGATAGTAGGTGTGACGAACCGCTTCTTCCACCTGCTCCCGTCCTTCCACGTGAGGGATCACAATGCCTTGTGCCCCGCAGTCCAGCACTTTCAAAATCTCTGCCCGCTCTACCTTCGAGATACGTACGAGCGGTGTCATGCCACATAGATCAGCAGCCCGAATCATCTCTTCCAACGATTCCATATTCGTGGTTGCGTGCTCTAGATCAATGATGACAAAATCATATTCTGCATGTCCGATCATCTCAATGATTACCGGATGTGGAATCGATACAAACAAGCCAAATACAGGGCGCCTTCGCGATATTTTTTCCTTCAACGTATTTGTTCTCATGCCAATGTATCTTTCGCCAGCTTCAATGGATTGCTGACTTTGCGGAAATACAGTTCCCCATCACCGTAGAGGCGCCGCTTTGTCATCTCTTCGATTAACGCATCCTCGCCAAATAGGTCAAACCACGCAAAGCGTTCGCTATATTCCGGATACTGTTGCTGATAGTCCACAATGATACTCGCACTCAGTTGCCAGAATGTTTCCTCGGATAATCCAAAGTGCTCCAGCGCCAGAGCAATATCGGTCATACAGATGAAGAAAAATGCATCATAGGTATAATCCCGAACCTCGGATACATCCTCGGCATAGATAAAGGAATACCGATTGAACTTACGGTGAGTCTCCGGTACAGGATGCAGCTCTGGTGCACGCTCTGGGTGGAGCAATTTATCTGGTACATAACGAACCCCATCATGCAGATCCTTGACGATAATTCGTTTCGGCAGGTCATTCTCCAGCACCAAAATAATATTCTGGGCATGTGACTCAAGAGCAATGCCATGGGCATATAACAAATGAATGATCGGCAGTGTAATCGTGCGAACAAGCGCTTCGCTCCACTTTGCAATACCATGACGTTCGATTGCAGCCTGAATGAAAGGAACACCGTTTGGTTGCACCAGCATCAATGCATTTAGTGGCCAAGCCGTCTCCCCCGGTTGCAGATGGGTGGATACATTCTCGCGCCAGATTGCACCGAATGTTCCGTACGCACGGCGATATTGGATCACAGATAGTTGCTCATATCTGAAGGACAATCCCATGACCTCTTTCAGTATGGCAAACTGCTCCTGCTGCAACAGCTCATCCTCCTGAATAAGTTGTTCCAACCAATCGCTGATCAGCGGTGCATTCTGGGTGGTATGCTGAGCCAAAATACGTGTACTTGATGTATTCGTAATACTAAGTGCTAGTTTGATATAAGGAGCACTAGAATTAACCCGATTGGAGAGAGAACGGATCGACTGCTGGGCGCGATATGAAGATGAAGATGCCCCGAGGAAAATGATATCCTTTTCCAATAATTGAACAGCGAATACCGACTGTAATTGGTGCTCCCATTGCCAAGGATGAACCGGGATGAATACATAAGGGTTACCATGAGCATCAACGTGGGTAACGCCAACTCCGTCACTGTTACTGTTACTGCCATTACCATCGCCACTGTCACCGCCACTACTGCTACTGCTACTGCTACTGCTACTGCTACTGATATTATCACTGTCGCCACTACTACTATTGGTATTGCCACTTATGCTGGTACTGTCAACGATACCACCCTCAGTAACATCCATATCGCCAAACTCTAGAGCAGATTCGCCCTGCAAAATTCGGTAGAACCGACGTCTATCCGCTTCCGTCAAATGTTGTCCCACAAGATCATCTGATGTACAACCTTTGGAGAGAGCCGTCTGCACCAACGTCTGCTTCACCGCAAGCCAATAGAGCGGCACATCCATGTTGAATTCGGGGCCATAGGCCTGGTTGTCTTTTAGCGTGAATCCTAACCTCGACTTATAACTCGGATGGTAGAGATGACCGTCCGTCATATGGCTTTCGAGTGCATCATAATGATGATCCGCGATCGGAATCGACTCTGCCAATACAGCTCGGCACTGACTATCTTTCGCCAATGTCTCCAGCAACTCTTGAATGAAGGAATCGACATGAGCTCCTGCAAGTTTGTTCAGCACCATTTCTTCCAGAAATCGATTCAGATCAGTCATAGGCACGCCTTCTCTTTGGATCGACCCTTTAACTATCTTCACTCTACCGAACGAGTACTTCTGCTGTGCTTCACAGATGTATTGAACAGGTTTACCTTGCCCATCGATTCCGGTAGTTCCCCATTCTCTGCCTTGCTTCCTACAATCAATAATGTCCTCGAACCATAAAGCCTCCAGTGCCTGACGCATAATGCGTTCCTGCACATCCTTGTGTACTTCCGTTTTGTCCTTGATTTCAGTCTCGACTTGAACGGCTCCCACTTACTTCACTCCTATTCGGTTCATTACATTCTGAACGGCCACATAATCCGGTGTTTGACTGATTCCTCGAAGACAGCTCACCAGATTCTGCTTCGCCATAAATGCATCTGCCTTGAGCAAATGCTGAACATAGGCATTCCCTGTACGCTTTAATTCTTCTTCAAGCACTTCACGCACCATCTCCCAGAAATGCTCTTCCTGTACACCCACATCCCTAGCAAGTGCATGTATAAGTGAACCCAGATGATTGATCATAAAATAGTAAGATGTCCTTGCCCAAGCCTTCTCCCGTGGATAAAAGAGCAACTCAGAACGATCACGTTCAGCCGAATTCACATGCTCGATATCCACGCTAACCCCTTCGAGATCACGCACGATAAAGGCAACAGGCCAATCCTCTTGCAGGGTCACCAGTGTATTTTGTAAATGAGCTTCAAAATGAATGCCTCGCTCCCCACCTGCACGCACCAATGGCAACAGAGATAATTGTAAATAACGGGATAACCATTGCTCCGCCTCTGCCCGTCCACCGCCGAGCATACGCATCAACCGCGATGGCATTCCCGGCAGAGGAGCTTCTACTAGGCTAGAAACAACGAACGTACACGAAGGGTCGAATTCAATCGGGCGATAAGCTACGGTAAACAAACTGGTCAACCCTTCATCTCTGAAGTGACACGTTGTTACTCCCGTTTCATATGCAATGTGTGTATGCTCGTCCTGCTCAAAACAATCATGTTGTACCAAATAACGTGAAGCATCCAGCGTTCTCCGCATCTGCTCCGCACTATTCGTACGAATCATGTTCGTAATCTGCATATGCAACGACAGCTTGATATTACAGTTCATATCAGGCACATATACGGTGCGTACTGAGGATGTTGGATAGGCAAGTGGACCGAAGCTGCCAAGCAGTACGATTTTTCGTTCCCGGATGTAAGATTGCACCTCGGATATACCCAAGATGTGCTTATATTGCCAAGGGTGAACGGGCAGTACGCCATATTGCTCAGATGAATTTTCCACGACTTGTGCCAACTGTTGTTGAACACTCTCATGCCATTCAATCTGATGATGGTCGTCCACCCATTCTTCTCGATACACATCCTTCCTCACGGCAATGTAACAAAGCGGAAAGGCATTACGTAGCTCCGGGCTATACCTGAGCACATCCTGTTCAGTGAACCCACGTGAGTTTTTGGGAAACGGGTGGAACGGATGTCCATATAATAGAGACTGTTCCGATGTACAGTAATCATGCATTTCGAAGGCGCCAGCCTTTTCAATGAACAGCGTCAAGTTCGCGAGGCTATTGTCTACCTTTTCGGCAAAATCACGGACGAGATCGTCATGAACTCCTTCTTCCACTTCCTGTTCCTGCGAGATTACCCCTTCACTTCCCTCAGCACTCAGTTCACGGGTAATCCAGCGAACCAGATCCTGCACATACACCATCTGTCCAGTGAGATTTTGTATGGTATCGTACTCGTGCTCACCCATGGCGGAGTAATACGATAAACGTCCAGTAACGATGACATCACTCACCGGAAACGACACTCGGAACGTCTTGGTCATCGCATTGATCTGTATATCATCTTGCTTCTTGTATGCAAGCTCACGAATGTACGTGTTGAGAAGCAGCTTGCACGAGTGCATATTCGCCTGCTGCTTCGCCTCAGACTGGAGCTTGTTTTCCATCTCGAACAATGAGGCCAACCTTCTTTCGTGTTATAAGTAAAACAAGGGGCAGAGTTAGCAGGATCGCACTTCCCAGCACGATACATATTTCTCGTAGCGCACCCCACTTGGCCATCTCTACCGATGCCCCTGTCTGAGCAAGCCATTGCCATCGCATATCGTAGAACAACGTCAATCCCATGATCGCAAACGATGAAGCTAAACGTTCAATCGTCGTGGACAATGCCGATCCCTCATGCATATCCTCTTCCGATAACGCCTGTAATCCTAGAGCCGAGATGCTCATGCCTGACAGTCCAACTCCAATTCCTCGGCAGGCCATAAGCAAGACCAGAATAATAAGCGGGGTATTCAGCGGCAGGAAGGCAAACGATACAATCGAGAACGCCACAAGCGCGGTGCCCCATGCGATAAATTGCAACGACCGACCACGATCCATCAGACTGCCGCCAATCCACATGAACAGACTTGTGCAGATCGATAGCGGAATGAACAGCGCACCGGATAAAGCTGGTGACATGTGAAAGACATCTTGGAATAACAGCGGTAAAGCAAATATCACCCCAAACATCACGCAATCCTGAATGGTGGAGATGAGTACAGTTAACGGAAACACCTTATTCCGGCGTAAAAGCTGATAGCGAATTAATGGTTCCTTCCGTCGATTCTCCGTTTGAATAAAACGGATGAGCAGTGCAATCCCTACGGCCATAAGGCTCCAAGGTACTCCGCTACTCACAATAGGACTAGCATATAGTTGAAGTCCCAGACTAAGAGCGCCTATCCCTCCGATCAACAAGATCATGCTGGATAGATGCCACCGCTTGCGGCGGGCTGGCAGATACATCTGGATGTATCTGCCGCATAAGATTAAGGAGAATACAGCGAACGGAACGTTCAACCAGAATAGATATTCCAGTCTTCCATACTCAATGATGAATCCACCTAAGGTCGGCCCAGCCGTCGGAGCAAGCATTAGGAGCATTCCCCACGCTCCTGTGATCCTGCCTCGCACCTCGGTACCGTAATAGTCAAATAACAAGACAAGGGATAACGGAATCATGAGACCTGCCGCCACGCCATGCATAAATCGTACGATCAACAACACCTCGAAATAGGCATGGAACAGTGCACCAATGATGGAGAATATGCCATATAAACATATGCCTAACATATAGGTCTGCTTTCTACCCAAACGATCCACGATCAGAGAGGCCATCGGCATCGTCAGCGTCATCGCAAGCATGTACAATACAATGATCCATCCCCCTGCTGTCGTCGAAATATCATAGTGTTGGACAAAGTAGGGTAACAGTAGATTAAATGCACTATTTGTCAGTACCAGAGCAAAGGCTCCCGTAAGAATAGCCCACAGAACGGCATGACCCTTGAGTAGCGATAACTTCATGCTGTAGCTGTCGTTAAAGCAATAGCTGCCTGCACGGATTTCTCAAAAATCCTCAATACGGCTGCCGTCTCCTGCTCTGTAATATTGAGTGGTGGCAGGAACCGGATCACAGCCGAATGACGACCACCGACTTCCACGATTAAGCCATTGTTGAAGCATTCATGCTGGATGGACGCAGCTAACGCTCCATTCTGTAGATAATGTCCTAAGCGATCCTTCGGGCCAGCAGGATCAACGATCTCTACCCCAATCATCAGTCCTCTGCCCCGAACATCTCCAATCTCTGCATACTGCCCTTTCAATTGCTCCAATCGATGCATGAACTGCTCGCTGCGAATTTGCACGTTCAGAAGAATGTTCTGCTCTTGCATGTGGCGAAGGGTAGCAAGCCCTGCGGCCATCCCTAGCTGGTTACCTCGGAAGGTTCCCGTATGCGCGCCGGGTTGCCATTGATCCAGTTCTTCTTTATAGATCACAACGGCCATGGGTAAGCTGCCACCTACCGCTTTGGAGCAGATAATCACATCGGGTACAATCCCAGCATGTTCAAATGAAAACATCCGTCCCGTGCGGCCAATGCCTGTCTGAACTTCATCAATAATCAGTGGAATGCCCCGCTCAGACGTAATACGGTGCAATTGCCGCAGCCATTCGATATCCGCAGGAATTACTCCGCCTTCACCCTGCACAGTTTCCAGAATAATGCCACACGGCAACGCAATACCGCTCTCGCAATCATCCAGCAGATTCTCAATGTATTGGGCACTAAGCTTGGCTGTCATACCTTCCCCCATCCCAAATGGGCAGCGATATTCGTAGGGAAACGGCAGGAAATGCACATCGGGTAAAAGGCTCTGTAGATGTTGCTTTTTGCTTAGATTGCCACTCATCGCCATAGTCGCCTGGGTTGAACCATGGTAGCTTCCTTGGAAGGCAAGGATCGACTTGCCACCTGTCGCGTTTTTGACTAGTTTAATTGCCGCTTCTACCGCATCAGCTCCAGTTGGCCCACAGAACTGAATTTTGGCCGTATCCTTTAATTCATTCGGAAGAATGGAGAGTAGTTCTTGCATAAATGCAAGCTTCAATGGTGTTGCTAAATCCAAGGTATGTAACGGAATCTGTTGATCAAGCACACCACGAATCGCATCCGTAACGGTCTCATGGTTATGTCCTAGGGCAAGCGTTCCTGCTCCTGCAAGACAATCATAGTAGTCACGACCTTCAGTATCGGTAACCGTAATCCCTTTAGCCTTACTGATCACAAGTGGAAAGTGTCTAGGGTACGAGCGCGCATTCGATTCCTTTTCATTTTGAAGCTTCAGATAGTCGGACTGAACTTCTACTGACATTGCATATTACGCTCCTTATGATCAATTTGAGATGAACTACAGTTCATGCTGAACAAGATACTCTAAGTACATGCGCACAACATCACGCGTAGTGCCTCCATGAGGAAAAACGTGATGTGTCATATCCGGAAGTGCGTTTACCTCCAAAATGCCTCCGTTCTCTTTCGTAATCGGAACCCGCAGATCCGAGCAGCGGATATCGATCCCGGCTACATCAATTTGTAGTGCGTTCGCAGCTCGGATCGCCATGAGAGCGTTAGCCTCATGCATATCTTCCGTACAATCCATATAGAACTCGCTGATGTTCCCAGCGGCTGAATTCTGTAGAAGGTAAAGCTCAATTTGTCTGCCTAAGGAAGGCACATCCTTAGAAGTAACTCCCTGTGCACGCAAGGCTTGATGCAGTTGTGCGGAATCCTCTTCAAGCTCCGGGAATGCTTCATATTCTCCGATATGGGTCAATTGAAGTCTTTCCTGATTCAACCTTTGGATTAACTCCTTAATCGTTGAGATGCCGTCGCCCTCCACGAAGACAGGACGATATTTATTAACAGCGGCAATAGCCCCATTAATGACTAGAATCCTATAATCTATCCCTCGCACAAAGCGCTGGAGCATAATGCTTGCACTATGGGCTAACGCTCGTTCAATCGCGGCCTCCATCTCATGAACAGTTCGTACATCAAGTGTTACGCCAGCACTGCCACTTGCATCAAGAGGTTTGACGACAATCGACTGATTTACTTCTAGAAAATGAACAGCCTCATCTCCCATTCCACTCAGGACAACAAAGGAAGGTACAGGCATTCCTTGCTGCTCTAACAGCATGTTACACACCTGCTTGTTCTTCGCCAGTAGTCCGGCAATTAGCGGTAGATGATGAGACCTCGTCTTGTTGATGATGATTCTTCTATCCTGGGACGAGAGTTCCAGAAAATCCTCACAGCCTGCAAGGAGTGGCTTGCAGGCGATTCCCATCTCCAGGGCTTTGCTTAGAATGAGTCGGTTTTGCAGATTCTGAATCCCTTTCGGAAACACTGGAAATCCTCCCCGATCCAATGAAGACGCACTCTAGCCTCTGCTTCATCCGATTTTTAGTTGGTTCATTTTGATAATGATTATCAATATCACCTGATTCTATTTTATGGTAAATATAGTATTTATGTCAATTGGAAACTTTAAAGGAATTTTAAGTATATTTAGAATGGGTGTTTGATACGCAGATGATCATAAGTCTTATGTTGATTGATTCGGTGATTGGTTCGGTGTTTGAGTTGTGATATTGCTGAGATACGATCGTAGGGTGGGTTAAAATAACGATTGTAGTGTGGCTAGGTAAAGTTGATTTACTTAGTCTAAGATACAGTTGAGGCTAGATATGGAGAGTGTATGTAATAGTGCGTGCTCAAAAAGGGCGGTTTTCAGTACCAAGAAGATGGGATGAAGCTAGAAATGGAGTAGCGGAGCGTAGGCAAAACTACGTGAGCAACTACATTGTTTCCGAAGGAAACAAACTTCGTAAGCCTCCACTTATTTCGGCTGAATCCCATATTCGATGCTGAGATGCCGACAGGCATCCTTCGTAATCAAAAGCGGGCTTTTTGAACAACCTCTAATAGAGTCAATGGGAGAAAAGAGACAAACGCCCCACTATGAAACCTAGAGACGTTTGTCAGTTTGAAAGAAACAAATCAAGCAGCTGCCTTATGCTTCAACTTGGGACATGTCGGTCAACAGCATCGAGGATGCCTGATTGGGTCAATGGTTCCTAGGTCAGACGATACCAGGATATCGACACTTGCATTTCTTCATCCTTAAGCCAGTTGGGTGTAACGCTTCTCGCCGTCTAACTTTCTTCCCCTTCCATGTGGGATACAGGTCGGCGTCCCAAACAACGGATCAACAGCAATCTCACATTCCATCTGAAACACAGTACGAATCATGTCCTGCGTAACGATCTGCTCCGGTTTTCCTTCTGCATAAATGGATTTGTTATGAACGGCTACGATGTGATGTGCATATCGGCAAGCCAAATTGATATCATGTAGCACCATCACAATGGTACGGCCTTCTTGCTCATTTAATTCAAATAATAAGTCCAGTATTTCAATCTGATGGGTCATATCCAGATACGTCGTCGGCTCATCCAGCAGCAACGTCTCCGTGCCTTGAGCCAGTGTCATCGCAATCCAGGCACGCTGGCGCTGACCACCAGACAATGCATCGAGCGGCCGATCCGCTAGCTCCGTTAGATGTGTTGATTCAAGTGCTAGCTTAACCATGCGTTCATCTTCGCGAGACCATTGCTTCAGCCAGCTCTGATGAGGATATCTCCCCTGTCTGACTAATTGATTGACTGTAAGACCTTCCGGTGCGGAGGGGCCTTGTGGCAGGATTGACATGCGTCTTGAAATCTCTTTGGTAGGGAGCTTGGCAATCTCATCACCATCTAGCAGCACGGAGCCTGAGCTGGATTTTAACAATCGGGCCATCGTGCGGAGCAATGTTGATTTGCCACAGCCATTACTACCAATGAGAACCGTAATCTGTCCTTTTGGAATCGTTAGATTCAGATTATCTATGATCGGATCTGCTCCATAAGAGATTGTAAGGTTCTTTGCTTCCAGAATGCTCACGCTTCTCTCCTCCTCAAAACTGGTTTCGATTCTTAAACAATAAATATAGGAAAAATGGTGCACCGATCCCCGCCGTAAATACACCTGCTGGCACATCAAGGGGAAGGAAAGCTGTACGTGCAATCAGATCGGCACTTAGTACGAGCAATGCGCCAACAAGACCCGATACTAGAAGCAAGCTTCCGAACATCCTGCCTACTAACTTTCGTGCAATATGTGGTGCAATTAGACCCACAAATCCGATGGTTCCAGCAACAGCGACGGCGATGCCTGCGAGTAGCACACTACATAGAAGCAGTAATGAGCGATGCCATTGCACGGTTACACCGAGCCCAGTTGCCACATCATCACCGAACTCCTGCGCATTTAGACTTCTGGCAAACCATATCGCGAGAGGTACAACAATGAAAATCACCGGTAGAATCGTTTGGATATCAAGCCATGATGCTCCATAGATGCTGCCTGTTAGCCAGATATAGGCTTGTCCAGCCGTATAGAATGGGCTCAGAATCAGCATAAAGGTAGTTCCTGCGCCCATAATTGCCGAGATTCCAATCCCGATCAGTACGAGACGGATGGGAGTTACTCCTTTTTTCCATGCCAGTACATATATCACTAGCGCTGTAATTAGCGCTCCAATAATGGCAAACAGCGGAAGTAACTTAATACTGATCGTTCCGCCCAGAATGGATACGAAACCAACCGCGGCAACGGCTGCGCCGCCTGTAATCCCAATGACATCCGGTGAAGCGAGCGGATTACGAATGATCCCCTGTAGGATTGCACCAGACATTCCCAGTGCTGCACCGACGAGCAGAGACAATAACACACGGGGTAACCTTAAGGTGAGCACCACAAAATCATAGTCACCCGTACCTAACTTAAAGATCGTTTGCAGCACATGGAGTGGAGAAATATAATCACTGCCTATACTTGTGCCAACGATCGCTGCAACTAGAGATAGCATAAACAATACAATAATCACTATTAATGATTTCCGTTCCATTTGCAGTGAAATGGCATCTTTTTTCGTGCGAAAGGTTAACATTTTTCTCATATTTTCGTCCCCCCCTTACGGGCTATGTATACGAAGAAGGGGCCGCCGATGATTGCTGTCATGACACCTAGCGGAATTTCCTGCGGCATGATGACCAGTCTTGCGACAACATCAGCGGATAGCAATAAGATGGCTCCCCCAAGTATGGAATAGGGTACCAGCCAGCGATAATCATTTCCCACCAGGGCACGCATGATATGTGGAACAACGAGACCAACCAGACCGACCGAGCCAGCAACGGCAACAGAACCACCAGCAAGCAATACGGTAACCACACCCATGAGCAGCTTAACTAACAGCACATTCTGTCCCATGCCCTTAGCAATATCATCACCCGTCAACAGTAGATTGACCGCCCTTCCCATGAAGAGCGCTACAATTGCTGCAATCGTCATATAAGGAAGAACAGGATATAACATGTCCAGCGTTCGTCCACTTACTGAACCAGCCAGCCAGAACAACACATCCTGAAGACCCGTTCCATCTAATATAAGCACCGCTTGAGTGAAGGAAGAGAACAGTGCTGTAATGGCAGTGCCTGCCAGAACAATTTTGATTGGTGTTAGACCGTCTCGCCCAAGCGACCCCAGTCCATATACGATAGCAGCAGCAATTGCTGCACCTGCAAAACCAAACCACATCATTGTATTTAAGGATGAAACGGATAGAACAACGATGGCAATCACAATGAAGAAAATGGCTCCAGCGTTGATTCCGAACACGCTCGGTGAAGCGAGCGGGTTACGAGTCAACGCCTGCATAAGCGCGCCTGCTACAGCCAGACTCGCCCCTACAACCGCGGCAATGACCGTACGTGGCAGACGTTCTGTTAACAGAACGATATGCTCGATGGATTCTTCATCATAGTGCCGGAGTGCATCCATCCCATCCTGCAACGTAATCGCTGTACGTCCAAAGATCATACTGGACCCACAGGCCAACATCAGCAAAATAAATAAACCTACGATTCCATAAATCTTTCCGCTTGTCTTCGTAAAAAGGGGAAACATATTCTCACTCTTTCATCCATGAAATGCAAAAAGACCTGCCAGCCCATACACTTTGCTTCAAATGTTGGTGCATGGCAGGTCTCGCTCCCGTTAATTCAATTTGAAATATTCATACAGATCATCCAGCATCATATTGGCAGATGTATATCCTCCTGCCATGTTCCAAGCCACTTCATCGACTTGAACCAACTGGTTGTTCTTCACAGCATCGAGGTTCTTCCACAATGGACTGTTTGTCCAATCCTCATAGTTCTTCTGAATTGCTTCCGTCTCAGTACCTGAATTGAAGTTGAAGATCAAGTCAGCATTCATATCTGGAATGCTCTCTTTGGACGTCAATTCGACACCCCATGTATCTTCATCATGACCTGCTGGTCTTGTGAAACCGAGCTCTTTCAGAATTTTGCCTGCATAACCCATGTAGAAAATACGAACTTGATCGGCTCTGAAGTTAGTGATGGTTGCTTCGATCGGGAGGCGATCACCCATTTTTTCTTTGAAGTCAGCTACACGCGTATCCCAATCTGCCAGCAGCTTGTCCGATTGCTCCACCTTATTCATTGCTTCGCCAGCCAGTTTCACGGTTTCTTTCCAATCAAACAACGTTTCCGTTACAACCGTTGGGGCGATCTGTGACAGCTGTTCATAGATGTCCTCATGTCTGATCTTCGTTGCAATAATGAGATCCGGCTTCAATTTGTTGATCTCTTCCATATTGGGCTGAGGTTCTTGACCCACTTGTGGTACGCCGTCCAGATCAGCTCTCAGATATTCGTATACAGGTTGCTGAACCCATGATTCAACAACACCTGTGGGCTTAACACCCAGACCAACCACAACATCATTCGCACCTTGGAACAGTGTTACAATCTTCTGCGGTGTACCTGTAATTGTGGTTTCACCCATAGCATGCTTGATCACTCTAGTCTGATCATCTGTCGTATTGCCCGTTGTATCGCTTTCACTACTGCTCGTGTTCCCACTCGTAGCTTGGCTTGCCGTATTTGTTGTCTCTGCACTTCCCCCCGATGCACACCCTGCCAGCAGTGAAATCATCAATAGAAGTGTAGCGTACATAAATAGCTTTTTCTTAAATCTGAACATGCTAACCCGACTCCCCTTTATCCTCTAAATGATATTGAATCTCATTATCATTTGTATTGTAATTCAGTTATGTGCTTTGTACAAGCATTTATTTGGCAATATTTCCCGAGATGTGCGGATGTCATTCAGACTCCTATTACTTATTAATATAGGGATTGTGAGAGATCCAACTTTATACCTTATATAATCCCACTTTTATCAAACACACATTTATGTAATTATTTACCTCTTATTATGGTGTGAAGATATGTAGTTTATGAGAAACACGCTCTCGTTTTCACATATGAACATGCTAATACCTCTTTATACCTATCTCTCAGACCCCCTACGGAACGTTGAATAGGTACTATTTCGTAATTATCGCTGAGAACGATTTTATGTAAATCTATTCCTGTAATTTACTGTCGTACTATGTTAGATTATCCATTGGAATAATATACATAAATTAGGGATTGTCTTAGAATTTCGATCAGTGAGATTTAAGACATGACCAAGATGGGGGCTATGAAACATGAAGAAATCTTGGATATTATCATTGATTATGAGTTTTGTATTGCTAGGAGGCGTATTCCTACCTGCTGGTTCTTATGCGGCTGCAGCTGAGGATACAACATCTACCTACTCAGAAGACAGTGAATATGGTTACGATACATCTCAAGACGAACCGTTACCGACGGACGAAGAGATTGATTTTCTGGACTACATTGATAAATTGACAGAAGCCGCAGTATATGAAGAGAAAGCGTTCAACGCTGTAAGTGGCGGTACCATCATCACTTCGGCTAATCGCAAATCTGTGTTTCTGAAATTGACCAATACCGCAATTCCGAACTACACCAAATATGTATCTAAGCTAAAACTAGTGAAACCACAAAATGCTGAATTGCAAAAAATCCATGCCAAACTGGTCAAAGGAAGCTACACGCAGCTTGAAGCTTACCAATTGTTCAAGAAGTCGGTATCCAAAACTAAAGTGAATAGCACTTTGCTGAAACAAGGTAATGCTAAACTTGCTCAAGGTGCTAAACTGATCGAGCAATCCAATAATGAGCTAGTTAAATATGCAGCTAAACTTGGTTATGATCTGTAAGCTGTAGTGCTCATTATGGCGAGATCAAAAAAGTGAGATAAAAGTAAAAAAAAGTGTTTTCTTTTGCGAATTTAGTTCGTATAATAACGCTATAATCAAAAGGCTATGCTGCCGAAAGGTACAACCTCGTGAACATTGGGGGTTGTGCCTTTTTTGCGTTTATAGCCGGGTTCTATAACTTTTATCCATAAGGAGTGACTTGAATGCTACTCGAAGCTATTTACCATCGCCCCAAATTAAATTGGTCGTACGCTTATGACCGCTCTACAATGCATGTTCGCCTGAGATCCAAGCGCGGAGATGTAGACGCCGCCTATGCCATTATCGGGGATAAGTATGCCTGGGATCGAACGATGGAAACCCTCCCCATGCATCTATTCACCAGCGATGCCCTCTTCGATTATTGGGAGGTTGAGGTACAGCCACCTTACCGCCGGTTACGTTACGGTTTCCGGTTAGAGAAGGATGATCAATGTGTGTGGATGACTGAACGCAGATTCGAGACAGCGATGCCGGAAAATTCGTTGGAGTTCTTCGATTTTCCATTTATGAATCCGGCAGATATTTTTGAAGCTCCTGCTTGGGTAAAAGAAGCGGTCTTTTATCAAATATTCCCTGAACGTTATGCTAATGGCGATCCTTCCATCAGCCCAGCCAATGCGGAGCCATGGGGCGGTGAGCCTACGCCAGTTAATTTCTTCGGAGGTGACTTGCAGGGCATTATCAACCACCTCGACCATCTGGTTAATCTCGGCATTAACGCGATCTATTTCTGTCCATTGTTCCAGGCAACGACGAACCACAAGTACAACACTGGCAATTATCTCAAGGTAGATCCTCATTTCGGCACGAATGAGAAACTGAAAGAGCTGGTGGATGCCTGTCATGAACGTGGGATACGAGTGATTCTAGATGCGGTATTTAACCACTCAGGCCGAGAGTTTTTCCCTTTTGCAGATATCCTTGAAAATGGTGCATTATCCCCCTATGCCGATTGGTTCCATGTTCGGGATTGGCCGGCACGGATCGAGGATGGCATACCGACATATGATACCTTTGCCTTCGAACCCCTGATGCCTAAGTTAAATACAGAGCATCCTGAAGTGAAATCCTACCTGCTGGAAGTGGCACGTTACTGGGTTCAGGACATTGGTATAGATGGCTGGCGACTTGATGTCGCTAATGAGGTGGATCATCAATTTTGGCGTGAATTCCGACAAACCGTCAAAAGCATTAACCCCGATGCCTACCTATTGGGTGAAATCTGGCATGATTCCATCATGTGGCTTCAGGGTGACCAGTTTGATGCGGTGATGAACTATCCGTTTACTAACTCCGTGCTCGATTTTGCTGTACACGGTAAACTGGATGGCTTAGGATTTGCTGACGAGATCGGTAAGCTGCTCATCGCTTATCCTCAATCGGTTACTGAGGTTTCATTTAACCTGTTAGATAGCCATGATACGCCGCGACTTCTGACCGAATGTAAGGGGGATGTGCGCAAAATGAAGCTCGCCCTCCTCCTACTCTTCACCTATCCAGGTGTACCCTGCATCTATTATGGAGACGAGATTGGGCTGGAAGGTGGCTACGATCCTGGCTGCCGCAAATGCATGGAATGGGACAAAGACAAACAAAACAAGGATCTTCTCAGCTTCTTCACAACGATCATTCATTTACGTAAACAACATCCTGCACTTCGCAGTGCTAATCTCAACATGCTCCATGCCAGAGCTGATGATGCTTGTCTTGTTATTGAACGACATGATCCACACACAGGGGAATACTTCGTGCTCATACTCAACGCCGATGATCAATCACGCTCGCTCGATCTCACACTTTCTGTAGACGGAACCTGGCATGACGTGTTCAACAATGATTCATTCAAGACGGATCAGAAGAATCAGCTCCAGATTGAAGCATACGGATTCCGCTTACTCCAGTTGAAGAATACGAAACAATAGATAACTAGCAAATAAATGCTTTTAAAATATATATTGACAACTAAACCAATATTTAATTATTATATCGTTGTGAAGATAACTCGAGGGCTATGCTTTTGAACCGATATGGTTTAGAACAACCCCGGTAACTCCAGCAGGAGATGCCGGGGTTGTTGGCATGCCATAAGGGAGGCGATGCGTTCAACAGAAATGCGAGATTCGTCATTTGTAAGCGCTATTACAATAATTCAGAACATATCCAAACCAATTGATGAAGGGTGGATTACCATGTTCAAATTAACCAAGCGAGTCCTTCTCAGCGCAACGCTGACACTAGGCTTGATGGCAGGAAGTGCCTTCCCTTTTCTAACCACACCAGCTGTATTCGCAGATCCTGATACTGCGGTAACCAATAAACAGAATTTCAGTACAGATGTCATCTATCAGGTGTTCACAGACCGCTTCGCCGATGGCAATCCCGCCAACAATCCGACAGGAGGAGCCTACGACGCAAGTTGCAGCAATCTTAAACTGTACTGTGGTGGCGACTGGCAGGGACTAATAGACAAAATTAATGATAACTACTTTACCGATCTAGGTATAACCGCGCTCTGGATCTCTCAACCTGTCGAGAATATCTACTCTCTAATTAACTACTCGGGTGTCAACAATACAGCCTACCATGGCTATTGGGCACGCGACTTCAAGAAAACGAACCCAGCCTTTGGCACGATGACTGATTTCAGAAACTTGGTCGACACGGCTCATGCCAAAGACATTAAAATCATCATCGACTTCGCTCCTAACCATACCTCCCCCGCCATGGAAACCGATACTTCATTTGCTGAGAATGGCAGGTTGTACGACAATGGTAACCTTATAGGCGGGTACACCAATGATACCAACCAGTATTTCCATCACAATGGTGGCTCTGACTTCTCCACACTTGAGAACGGCATCTATAAAAACCTCTACGACCTGGCTGACATGAACCACAATAACGGTACCATCGATACGTATTTCAAGGATGCAATCAAGCAGTGGCTAGATATGGGCATTGACGGAATTCGTGTAGATGCAGTGAAACACATGCCTATGGGCTGGCAAAAGAATTGGATGTCTTCGATCTATACACATCAGCCTGTGTTTACCTTTGGCGAGTGGTTCCTGGGATCATCTGCTTCAGATGCAGATAATAATGATTTTGCCAATAAATCCGGTATGAGTCTGCTGGACTTTCGCTTCAATCAAGAAGTTCGGAATGTCTTCCGCGACAATACCGCCACGATGTACGCCCTAGATTCCATGATCAGCAGTACCGGATCGGATTACGATCACATCCATGATCAGGTTACTTTTATTGATAATCATGATATGGATCGCTTCAAAACGAATGCAGTCCAGAACCGGCGTCTGGAGCAAGCTTTGGCATTTACATTAACTTCGCGCGGTGTACCTGCCATCTATTATGGAACAGAACAATATATGACCGGGAACGGTGATCCAGATAACCGTGGTAAGATGCCCTCCTTCTCCAAAACATCCACGGCGTTCAATGTGATTAGCAAGCTTGCTCCACTACGTAAGTCCAATCCGGCAATAGCCTATGGTTCGACGCAGCAACGCTGGATCAACAATGATGTATACATCTATGAACGCAAATTCGGTAATAGCGTTGCTGTCGTTGCAATCAATCGTAGTACCTCAGCGCCTGCATCCATCTCAGGTCTAACCACCTCGCTTCCTACAGGTACATATACGGATGTGCTCGGTGGCGCACTTAATGGTAATCAGATCTCCTCTAATGGAGGAAACATTACATCCTTCAACCTTGCAGCCGGTGCAACAGCCGTGTGGCAGTATACAGCGAATGAGACCACCCCAACCATTGGTAATGTAGGCCCTACTATGGGGAAAGCGGGAAATGAAGTCACCATTGATGGTCGTGGATTCGGCGCTTCCAAAGGCACGGTGAACTTCGGAACTACAGCAGTAACAGGTGCAGCCATCACCTCTTGGGAAGATACGCAGATCAAAGTCAAGATTCCAGCCGTCGCAGCAGGAACTTACGCAGTGAAAATAACAGCAGGCGGAGTCAGTAGCAATGCTTATAACGATTTTACGATTCTTAGCGGAGATCAGGTTTCTGTCCGTTTTGTCATCAATAACGCTACCACTTCACTCGGCGAGAACATCTATCTGACCGGAAACGTGGCTGAGTTGGGAAGTTGGTCCACAGGCTCCACCGCAATTGGCCCAGCGTTCAATCAGGTCATTCATGCATACCCAACGTGGTACTATGACGTCAGTGTTCCAGCG
Source organism: Paenibacillus sp. Root52 (assembly GCF_001426865.1). Classification (GTDB taxonomy): domain Bacteria; phylum Bacillota; class Bacilli; order Paenibacillales; family Paenibacillaceae; genus Paenibacillus. The sequence goes on from NZ_LMFO01000008.1 coordinate 48,957, forward strand.
GGTACGCCGCTAGAGTTCAAGTTCTTCAAAAAGAATGGCTCCACGGTTACGTGGGAAAGTGGTTCCAACCATACCTTCACCACCCCGACGAGCGGAACAGCTACGGTTACAGTGAACTGGCAATAACACGTTAAGCAACATAAGTTAACCATGAAACCCGGAGTACGCTGAGACAGCGTATACTTCGGGTTTATACATACGATTTGATTGGATTGGGGTTAGGGATTGATCAATTAATTAATTAAATGATTCATTAATCGCTCGCTGAATGAGCTAATTTTAATGTAGAAGTTATACATGGCACGTGGCTCGTAAACTCATATTGAAGCAGAAGGCACTTCCGTAATGATGTCTGTCAACTTTAGACATAACATCACGGGAAGTGCCTGCTTGACGTATTATTTGTTGTTTTACTTAACTACTACTAGATCTGCCACGTGTTTTATCACTTCATATATTTAATCTACGACAAGATCGCGGACAAAATAATGTACAGAGCACAGTTACCCTTTGGAAGCCCCTGATGTGAGACCTTGAACTAGGAAGCGCTGTAGGAAAACAAACAACAGCGTAATCGGAATGGCGATCAGTACCGCTCCTGCGGCGAACATCGTAAAGTTACTGTCCTGATACCGATTGACCAGATCCCACATCCCTACCGCAAGTGTCCAATTCTCCTTCGTACGCAGTACCAGACGGGCAAAAATAAAGTCCATCCATGCCCCTGTGAAGCTAGTTAAAGCTACATAGGTCAGCATGGGTTTGGATAATGGCAAAATGATGCTGGTGAATACCCGCAAGTGACTTGCACCATCGATACGAGCCGCTTCATCCAGACTGCGCGGAATGGTGTCGAAGAATCCTTTGACGATGAATCCTCCAAGTACTGCTCCTGAAGAATAGACCAGAATAAGCGCAGTATGGGTGTCGAGCAGTTTAATTTGTAGCAAAATGATGTAGATCGCAATCATGCTCATGAAACTTGGGAACATGCCAAGAATCAGCATGGTAGAAAGAATCGTTTTGCGACCACGGAAACGGAAACGCGACAAGGCATACATCCCCAGTGTCACCATGAGTGTAGAGAAGATCATGGTGAAAAAGGCAATTTTCAGCGTATTCATATACCATCGGCCATACATAAAAGATGGATTGTTGAACAGTTCACCATAATGGGACAGCGTGAAGGCTTCTGGCCATAAACGCTCACTAAACAATGCCGCACCCGGTCTTAGGGAAGAGAGAAAGATCCAGAGCACCGGATAGATGGAGACGACGGCAATGATCAGTAGTAACAGGTAACTTACTGCCAGGCGCACCGGATTATTGCGTGTCTTCATTGAATCATGTCCTCCTCCTTAAATGATTTGGAGCGGCGGAAATTCCAGATGGAGAATGAAGCGATAATCAGGAAGATAATAATACCTACCGCAGAAGCCATGTTGAATTTATTGTTATCCAGCGTTAGCTTGTAGAGCCAGGTTACTAGGAGATCCGTTGCGCCAGCGTACTGATAATCCCCACGCAGCGGATTGCCGTTGGTCAGCAGGAAGATCACATTGAAATTGTTGAAGTTACCAGCAAATTGCATAATGAGCACTGGCGTAGTCGCAAATAAAATGAATGGCATCGTAATGATTCGGAATTTCTGGAATGCGGAAGCCCCGTCCACTTCGGCAGCCTCATACAGATCACGCGGAATGGCTGTCAATACACCCAGAATCAGCACCATGCTGACTGGAATACCGATCCACATGTTGACGACAATAACTGTAACCTTTGCCCAGAACGGATCGGTCAGCCATGGTAATCCCTCCAGTCCAAAAGCTCTCATATACGTATTGATCGGACCAAACTGTCCGTTGAACAGATTGCGCATCAACAACAGGGAAATAATCTGCGGGATGGCATAAGGCAGGATGAAAATCGTGCGCCACACCTTCTTGAAGCGTATACCCCGCTGTTCAATCAATAACGCCACGAGTACACCACCGAAATAAGTAGTAACTGTAGCTAAAATGGCCCAGATCACCGTCCAGGTGAGAACACCGTAGAACGTCTGACTCCATGACTTGAGCTGGATCAGATCACTGAATGTCTTGAAGCCGACCCAGTCTACCAGTTTAGCTGGCGGAATATGATCCGGCGCCGAATAGTTGGTAAAAGCAATCGTGACCGTAAACAAAATCGGCATAATGGTGAAAAAGAGTATCCCAAGTGCCGGAATGGACAGAAACAGATATGGGAAGTTTCGATCCATCATGTTTCGGATCGTGGCTCCTGCACTTCGTATCTGCTTGCCTTCTTCTCTAGCAAGCCCGGTCATGTACGCATCCCGGATATTCAAAATGTAGATCAGAATAAACACAAAAAATACCAGTAATACGATAATCCCATCAAGCAATAAAAAGATGGAATGGTCTCCTTTTTGAAGCACGGTGGAACCATTCACTTTGACAAAACGCTGTGTATTCTCGCCCAGTGTCCATACTCCCCATACCGCCTGAGACAGGCGAGGAAGCAGGTATGCAAGCCCTACTCCCTCCAGCAACAGTAGTACAATTCCTTTGATCCATTGCCGATTATATAACTGCCCCAGACCTTGCAATATGATGGAACATATGGCCGCTGTCATCCGGTGTTGCCTCTCCCTTCCGGGGCCGACAGGCACCGGGACATGCTGCTGTTGCATTCGCTCTCTCCTCTCCGATCGCTGTTATCCCCAGATTTTTCTATTCCTTTTCTAAAAGGGGAAATCCGGGGATAAAGTCATGCAGGTGCTTCCGAAGCAAGCTTTCTTTCAGAAAGCTTTTAGCTTCACTTCTTCAGCTTGTTCTTATGCATATCTTCGTGTCGTCGTTCGTTCTTACTGCACGGTTGCAAGGCTCTCTTGGATCTGCTTCACGGCATTGTCCAGCGATGCTTTGACATCCTTGCCAGTATCCCAGATATCAGTAATAGCTGATGTGATCGGTCCCCAGACACTGTCCATTGCAGGAAGCGAAGGCATTGGGGTGGAGTTGTTGAATTGCTCCAGGAACGCATTGTTGATCGGATCTTCCTGAACCTTCGGATTGGCTGCGACGTTCTTGTTCGCCGGAAGTGTGCCATTTAGTTCAAAGTTCTCCATCTGAGCCTCTTCATTGGAGAGGAAAGCAGCCAGTAACTTGGAGGCATTCGGATATTGCGTGAATGCATTTACGTAATAAGCTTTAACCCCTGAGAAAGATGTCATCGGTTTGCCATCGATCGCTGGAAGTGGGGCAACACCGAAGTCGATTCCCGCATTGCGGTAATCAGCAATGGTCCATGGTCCGTTAATATCCATCGCCAGTTTGCCGCTGGAGAACAACCCTTTTTTGATATCGTAGTTCACGTCACCCATCTTCAGCGGCAATACTTCAGACTTTAGTGTCTGTAGGAACTGCCCACCCTTCTGAGCCCCTTCATTATTCAAACCAAGATCTCCGCTGTCCATCCCGTTATCACCGAAGATATATCCGCCCTGCGAAGCCAGGAATGCATAATTGTAGTAGAACTGCTGCAATTCCCACATCAGCGCATATTGATTGGACTTCGTATCATTGAACGTTTGGGCGAAGCTGATAATTTCGTCGAAGTTTTGTGGAGCTTCCGGGTATAATGCTTTGTTATAAAAGAGGGCATATGTCTCAACACTGTACGGATATCCGTACAAGATATCCTTGAACGTCACCGCCTTGAGTGCATTCTCACTTGTGTTCGCTGCAGTTTCTGCTTCAAAAATGTCATTTGGCAAGATCAGTCCTGCTTCTGAAGCGCTACCAATTTTGTCATGTGGAAACACGACCACGTCTGCTGCCAGCCCTGCCGGTCCGTCTGTCGTCAGCTTCGTTACCTGATCCGTTGGAGGCAATTCTTCCATTTTGACGGTAACACCATACTTCTCTTCGAACTTCTGAACTCTTTGCTCAATAAAGCTGCTTTGATTCTTATCCTCCCAGATGACCAAGGTTGCCCCTTCCTCTGGCTGAAGATTTTCGGCTGTGAGTTGTACAACTTCCTCGAGATTCTCGCCTGCTGCCGTCGGAGATGGAGTTCCTCCTCCTGCCGAGCATGCAGCCAATGTAAAAGCCATGACGACAGACCATGTTGCTCCTTGCCATTTTCTCATGTAAAATGTCCCCTTCCCTCTGTTTGGTTCAATGAAATTGCGCTCTCTCACCCTTGGATCTGCGTAGAATGTCAGGTATTGTGATCCTTGTTCCTTTTTGTACAAACGTTTGCTCAAATAAAAGACAGAATCACATTTTTGTTCAATATGTAGGGGGAAATGTACTAAGAAGTATGTAAAACCAATGATGTAAGCGCTACAATAACACTCACATCATACAATACGATACTTTCTTTGTACAAACGTTTGCACAAGCCATATTGCTTCAATTTTAACCATTTTCTTTCATTTTGCCGAAGTAATTCTCTATTCCCTTCTTCTAACTCATTCTTCCTTTATTTTACTCCCTTCGCATTCTGTATCAGGTAGGTAATAATTGATTTCTCGTATCCTTTGCATTACCATAGGGGAAAGTTGAAATGATTGTTCAGAGGGGATTTTTTACATGATTACGATCAAAGATATAGCCAAATTGGCGGGTGTCTCCCCTTCTACAGTATCACGGGTGATTTCCAACCATCCCAGAATTAGCACCGAGACGTCTCTTAAAGTAAAGAAAATTATGAAAGAACTCAACTATCATCCCAACATTATGGCGAAGAGCCTTGTGTCCAAAACGACGCAAACCCTTGGGATTATGCTTCCGCGCCCTGCAGAGGAGTTGTTCCAGAACTACTTTTTCGGGGAATTATTACGAGGTATTATTACACTCGCCACACGCAACAATTATGAATTGCTGCTAACAACTGAAACATCATCCGACGATGAATTGCATGCCATATCCCGGCTTGTGCATGGCCGAAGAGTAGATGGCATTCTGCTGCTAGGTTCGAAGCGAGATGATCCGATCATTTCATTTCTGGAAGAGGAAGAGTTTCCTTTTGTACTGATCGGTCGCAGTGAAGCTCACCCGAATGCGCCCATGGTGGATAATGACAATGTGCAGACTGCTTATGATGCAACGCAGCATCTGATTGCACAAGGACATACGCGGATTGGATTCGTGAGTGGCCCGCCGGAAATTACGTTATCTCATGATCGTATGCGAGGATATCAGAAGGCTCTTGCCGAAGCAGAGCTACATGCCAATCGGGACTGGATTGTGGAGGGTGAATTCCTACAGGAGAGCGGATTCCGAGCGATGTCTCTATTCATGTCTTTGCCTGATAGACCGACAGCTATTGTTGTTATTGATGACAATGTGGCTTTTGGAGTATTGAGAGCTCTTGCCGAGCTGGGATATCAGGTACCTGAGGATATTAGCGTGGTCAGTTTTAACAATATAGCCTTATCCGAACTGGCTTCACCGCCACTCAGCTCCATCGATATCGGAACCTATCAACTTGGCTATACAGCAGTTCAAGTGTTACTCAAAATTATAAGCGGAGAGCCTCAAACGCATAACCCTGTCATTATTCCACATCGATTAATTGTGCGAGAATCCTCACTTTACTCCAAAACTAAGTCATCACTGAGCTGACATAGACAGGTCTAAATGTGGCAGTGCAAACGTTTGTCCCAATTCCCAATGGAATTGAACACGATACACGAGGACGACTCGTTTGTAGAGTCACCATGAAGAAGCCGCATCATGAGATGCGGCTCTTAGTTAATTTCACAGCATTATACGCACGGTCGTGTATGTTCTCTTTGAGCACTTGAAGTGCTGTAATTGCATTGATTTTAACATGCTCCGTCCGATCATTCTTTCATTGGCGATTCTACCACTACGCACTCGAATTAGTATGAACTCCAGCCTGCATCAGCCGTAATGACGGTTCCGTTAACGAAGCTAGATTCATCCGAGCCGAGGAACAAAGCCACTTTGGCAATCTCTTCACTCGTACCTACACGTGGGTTGATCGCCATACCTAGTTGTTGGCGTCCAGCTCCAAATGGGCTGATTCCTGTCATTGAGGAGCTAATGTTAGTTGCCACAGCCCCTGGAGCGATGGCATTACAACGAATGCCTTGCTCGGCATACATGTATCCCGTATTTTTCGTGAAACCAATCACCGCGTGTTTGGAAGCTGTATAAGCGGCTCCCGCACGTCCGCCGTGCAACCCACCTGCTGAAGCAATGTTCACGATGACTCCTTTTTGTTTCTCTTGGAAGATCGGCAATACTTTACGCGTAGTCCGCATTACGCTGGTTGTATTTACGGCGAACAATCTCTCCCACTTCTCATCGGTGATATCTGCTGCTGGCTCCATGCCATCCATAATGCCTGCATTGTTCACCAGAATATCCACAGTCCCATAGGTACTTACCGTCACATCAATCAGATTTTGCACATCTTCTTCTTTGGCTACATTAGCCAAAACCACGATGGCTTCTCCGCCTGATTCCTTGATCTCACTAGCAACCGTCTGAGCGGACTGTTCGTTAATATCTGACACAACGACTTTGGCACCTTCTCTAGCATATAGTGTGGCAATTGCTTTCCCCATGCCTGAACCTGCACCTGTCACAACAGCAACTTTATCTTGAAGTTTCATATCTTAATTCCTCCTTTTTGTATTCGTTTACAATAAGTTAACAAACAAATGTTCATTAACTCGTATCCTTAGTATAATAAGTCATAGCTTTTGGGATCAATCAGTAAAAGCTTGCCCTATTGTACATTAACCAACACTTCAGACGCCTATTGTACGTTTATTAAACCTTACTTTTTGAACAACTGCTAAAATACGAGTTCAAAAAGTTCGCTTTTCAGTACCGAGAAGATGGGATGAAGATAGAAATGGAGTAGCGGAGCGTAGGCAAAACTACGTGAGCAACGGACATTTCGGCTGAATCCCATATTCGCCGTCAGGCATCCTTCGTAATCAAAAGCGTACTTTTTGAACAACCTATACTAAGGGAGGAAATTTGATGTCAGACCCTACTGAATCCACGGATCGAAGAATCAAGAAATCCAAAGCTGCGCTGAAACATGCACTCATTAAGCTTATGCAAAAGCAACCTTTTAGAGAAATATCCATTACCGATATTGTAAAGTTGGCGGATCTGAATCGGGGAACCTTCTATAAGCACTATCAGTACAAAGAAGACCTGTTTGACGAGATCATAGACGATGTCATTCAAGACCTGGTCACCTCTTACCGAGAGCCTTACCAAGGCAAAGAAATATTTGAAGTGAGTCATATGCCATCATCAGCCATCCGCATCTTTGAGCATGTCTATCAGCACGCTCCATTCTATACTCTTGCCGTCAAATCCGAGGCATCCTCCAGCTTCCAACAGATGATCTGTAATGTTCTACGCGACCTTGCCTTACAGGATCTAAACGAAATATTCCCAACGCATATCAACCGCGAGCTGCTCGCAAGTTATCAATCTCATGCTATCTTCGGCATGATTATCGAGTGGATTCATCAGGAGTTCAGACACAGCCCCGGTTATATGGCCGAGGAATTGTTCAAAATTATTAATTATAAACCCGCTAATGTGGTCTATCATTCGACTCACCGCGAACCTGCAACACAATATGTACAAAAAAATGGAATGACCCTCGAATGAATGATTCCCATTTGCCTCATATTAACTAAGGTATAGCTGAATAGATTCGTAGGATATGGTTAAAAGAACATAGACGGCATATTCAACTTTTTACATGTAAACCTAATTTGATATGAGGAGGAATCATGATGACATCTTTTAAGTATCGGCTTGAACAAAAGGAACCTCGGACAGGATCTGGCGGAATTACCCGTGGCGCTTCGGTTAAAGATTTCCCTGCTTCAATCGGCATTGCTGGCGTATCCATGCGATTAGAGCCGGGCGGGATGCGCGAATTACATTGGCATGCGAATGCAGCAGAATGGGCATATGTCATCAGCGGTTCCTGTCGTACAACAGTCATTCATCCGGATGGACATGCCTACACAGATACGTTCGAGCCCGGTGATGTCTGGTATTTCCCGCGTGGATATGGACATTCCATCCAGGGACTCGGCCCGGACGAATGTCATTTCATTTTGATTTTTGATAACGGCGATTTCTCGGAGGATCATACATTCAGCATTACGGATTTCATTACACAGACACCGAACAACATTGTAGCTCAGAATCTTGGCATCACCGAAGAACAAGCAGCCAAGCTGAATCAGGGCGAAGCCTACTTTGCCAAGGGGCCTGTGCCCAATGATAGTTCCTCTTCCGGTACATATCGTCGTAATTCAGAGCTGACAACAGTTCACCGGTATCCACTTCTCGCCAAACAGCCTAGGCGAGCACCAGGAGGTGGTACGCAACGTACAGTGACCGTCGAAGACTTCCCCATCTCCACCACGATGGCTGGGTCACTCATTGAATTGCAGCCAGGTGCGCTACGGGAGATGCATTGGCACCCTAATGCAGACGAGTGGCAGTACTATATTAGCGGTCAGGCTGAAATGACGGTATTCCTCGCAGAGGGTCATGCGGTAACAGAGCATTTCGAAGCAGGCGATGTTGGCTATGCACCTATGGGAGCTGGTCATTATATCAAAAATACCGGAGACGATGTCTGTCGTGTGTTAATTGGCTTCAACAGCGGGCACTACGAAGCCATTGATCTGAGCGAATGGATTGCAGGTAACCCAGACGATCTATTGTCAACGAATTTGGGTATTTCCAAAGAAGAAGCGGCTCAGCTTCCGAATGATACGCTCTTTATTGCACCAGACCCGCATAAGGATAAGAATCATTCCTGAATGACAACTAACATGTATCACGTTTCCCTTTGTGTAGAACCTGTCTAGCTAACCTACGATGTTCACACAAGAGTGGGAAAAGTACATGCCAACATATGTGGTTACATTCCTATCGTACTGGCTAGACTGATCTGCATCACTGCTTTCACGCCCCAGAAAAGAGGTTACGTCTATGACCTTAACGCCTGATTCGGATTCGACCAGTAGCCATCAAGGCACAACCAAACCTATTGGACATACTGTAGAACGCTTAGAGCCGGGATTATCCCGGCTTTTATTATCATCAGCTCTAGTGCTCATTGCCGGTTTCATTGATGCCATAGGATATCTAGGATTAGGCAAGGTTTATTTATCATTTATGAGCGGTAATAGCACCAAGCTAGGCATTGCGCTCTTTAAAGGTGACTACTCCGTATGGACAACGACAGGGGTCGTCGTGCTGTTATTCATTGTGGGTGCATTTATCGGTACGTTGATAACGGAATTATCCAGACAATATCATTTGACGTTAATTTTAAGTGCGGAATCTATCTTATTCGTTATTGCGATCACCTGGGTCATATTTCTCCACACCGACAGCATTCTCTTTCCACTCGCAGTGGCGATGGGTATGCAGAATACGATGCACCAGATGGTTGCCCACGCCGACGTGGGGAAAGGCTTCGTGTCAGGAACCTTGTTCGGGATTGGACAAGCCATCGCTAAAGCTGTACGCGGCAAAGCGCCTGCGTCCGAATGGGCTGTTCTGGCACTATCCTGGATTACGTTTGTCATCGGTGCGGCTCTGGGAGCACTTCTGTTCACTCAAGCCAGTCTATTCATTTCCTTAATCGTGGCTCTATCAGCCCTTGTGCTGCTGATTCCATATGCACTCTACATGCAACGACAAAGAACGGTTGACCCTGGATAATTCCTGGTCAACCGTTCTTACAATCATTGTTTATGCCATTCTATGCAGCTAAGAAACACGGGGTTATATAGATTACAATCCCAGCTTCTGCCCTTTCTCCAGCCGCTGAATCTGCTGCTCTCCCGTATCTGCAAGTTCACGGAACTGCGTAATGGTCTCCCGCATTCGCGGTAATGCTTCCTGCTTATACACACTGATTGAATCGAGTGCAGACAAGACATCCGTGAATGCCTGCTTCATCGTATCGACCGAAATGCTTGCATCATACGCCTGCTTCTGAATGGCGATGCCCTGATCCTTAAGCATTTTGGATGTACCTGCGATGAGGTCGTTCGTCGTCTGGTTCAGCAGTTCGATTTTCTGCAATACAATCTTCTGATTATAGAGCGCACTTGCTACGGTTACGGCAATTTTCAGTGCCGATATGGTTACATTCTTCGCCCGATCGACCCCGCGAATCAGTTCCTTGTTGTTACGAATGACCACTTCAATCGCCATGATCCCTTGTTGGTTAACCACCAGCATCTGCTGCAGATCCATCACACGTTGCCGAAGCGGGAATAACACTTCTTCTGTAATGAAACGAACCTTCTCCGGATCTTCATTGCGTACCTTCGCTGCCTCAATCTGTCCATCAATGGATTCGTCCATCAGCACACCTAACTGGATTTCTTTCTGTAATCGCTTGGTTAATTCACGTAAATTCTGCTGCTCGATCTCTAAGGTTGTATTGTCATTCCGTAAAGTTGCTCGACCTTTGTCCAGCGAGGTCACGATGTCTGCAATGACCGCATCTGCTTTCTGGTACTTCAAGAAATACGCGCGCAGCGGATTGAACAGCTTGCCCAGAAAGCCGGTCTTGGCAAAGTCGACCACACTTGGGTCGAGATCCTTCAGTTGCATATGCAGCTCAGTTAAGCCTTTGGCTACCTGACCGCCCTCGTCTCCCGTCTTGGACAGATGTCCAACGGAGACTTGAAGCAACGCGTTTTTCTCCGAAGAGGATCTCATCGTGTTCATGCCAAAGCCCTCAATGGATTGCAGTATCTCCTTGCGCTTCTCCAACGATTCAAGGTCCAGTGTCATGATCATCTCTACGTTGGCACTTGCGACTTGTTGCAGCTCAGCAACCTCCGCAGGCACTGGTTTCACTTCTTCCTCAATCACCTTCTGAATTTCCTTCTGACTAGGTATCTCCATGGAAAATGACATTGACGTTCCCCCTTAAAATATTACATCTGTACGTTGAACAGGTTCCCAATCTTGTACACGACATCGTCGGTATCGGCATTAATGCTTGCCGCTTCGTTAATGCTGGAGATGCTCTCCAATGCTTTGATGTCTGCGTTATAGCCAATGGTGTAAATCGGCACCTGATACGTCTCGACCAACTCACGAATATCCTGCAACGTATGACCCTCATTGGTCTCACCATCACTTAAGACAAAAATCAACGGCTTCACGTTGGGATTAGCAACCTTGTAATCCTCCAGCATCTTCATCGCCACAACGATCCCGTCAAAGGTCGCTGTCCCTCCACCTGCTTGCAAGCTATCCACCGTGCCTACAAACATGGATTGCTGGTTCGTATCATACTTGGCAATAGGTAAGTTGACGGTAACTCCACTGGAGTAGGATACTAAGCCGATGCTGTTGTCCGTACCCAGATACTTCTGCCCTTTGTGCAAGGACTCCTTAAGCCGGTTAAGCGGTTCTCCGTCCATGCTTCCAGATACATCGGTAACGAACACAGCCGCAATAGGTTTGCTGCCATTTTTCTTCTCTTTCCATACTTTCTGCGCGGACAACAGCGTACCGCCATCTACCGATGCTACCTCTGATTTATAATCCGGGAGGCCATTGAAACCGAACTCCTCGGCTGATTTCTGGTATTTATCTTGCGTGACGAATTCCGCAAACTTCTGGATGATCTCCTGCTTGTTCTGCGGCAATTGACCGAGAGCATATAGCGGGCTGTCATGCCTTACTCCAAATGGTGTGAACACATATCCACTCTTCAGATCGGCGGTATTCACAAATGTCTGGTATTCAAGTACAAAAGCATCCAAACGGCCTGACTTGGCAGCTTCCCGCATCTGAATTGTCGTGGACGCGGTAAACGGTACGTTCGCCTGGAATTTCTCAAAGCCTTGGATCGCCTTCTCGCCAAGTGGATTCGAACTGTCATACGTGTTCAGTGCTGTCACGAGAAAGTTCAGCCCTGTGGAGCTAGCAAATGGATCGGTATATCCCATCGCAAGTTCGTTTTTCGCAATCGCTTCAGTGACTGTCTTCACATTGACAGAGCCATACGTATCAACCAGTGCATCATATTTCGCTTTGGAGATGACGATCCCTGGTACGTTACCAACAAGTCGTTCGGATACCATCTCTGTCTTCACTCCGCTTGCCTCTACCATCTCGCCCCACAGTTCATTAGAAGGTGTGAAGGCGTCGGGCACATACTTGCCTGACTTGATATAGTCGGTAGCTGTTCCAGAGGCAATGTTACGAATCTTCACCGACACTTGTTTACCATCAACTCTGATATTTGCTTGGTTGAATTCTTGCGCTACTTCGGTTAACCAGCCGTCTACCCCGCTACCCGACTTCTCTGTGGAAGAGAAGATTTCAACATAATCATTCGTTGTATTCTCTACCGCAATCGGGAACTTGGATATGTCCGGCAGCGATTCTGCTACATCAACCGGATCTAGATCAATCTGGCCCTTAACCGGTTCGGCTGTTGCTGGCGCGATGTCCGCATACAACTTACCTAGCTCCTTACCTGCATTCTCCGTGCTGACCTGTGAAGATGATTTACCGAAGTTTGACGTCAGTGTAATTCCTGCATAGACTAGGCCAAACACAAGCACCAACATTACAATGGATATGAAAAAAAACTTCCCCTTCTTCGCCATACGAGCAACCCCTCACTGTCTATATAATTTGGTGTGCTTAATTAATTGATCAATCTCCTGCATACAAGGCATCTGTTCAATATCTCCGGCCTCGTAGCTGTCTAGGCGTGAAATCTCTAGTAGCAACTGATCCAGCTTGAGCAGAATTTCCTCATTGGTGTGGAGTGAATCTTTTACGTAGGTTAGATAGTCGTTGTACACTTTCGTTTTTTCCTGAAAAAGCTTCTGTGGCAAGCTCGCGGATTTGGATTTCATCATATTGGCGTAATCCGCTTCATCAAATACATTCAATCGATTTAACACGCTGCGAATGTTCAGGTACAACAGCTTCTCTACTTCTAGCGTGACGGAAGCAAATTTCTTATAGCTCAGTTCTCCCGGATCAAATCGTTGATGCAATACATTCAGGAGCGTCTCTTTCTTTTTTTTCATCCGACTAAGTTGGGATAAGCCCAGCGTAATATCTTCTTCGAGCACTTTGATGCGTCTATAAAAAGATAAAGCCTCCACATAATCCTCATGTGTTTCGATACGCCTCACAGGCAGAACAACCGGTTGCCTGAACAACAAGGTATAGCTGCCATAGAACAGAGCGAGTGCGCTACCAAACAGCAGCGTCACCGAAAGTGCTGTCGTGAATGCACTCTCCCCAAATTCCAGTCCGATAAAGCCCGGTGAGAATGCTAGAACATTCACCGCCACAATGCCGAGGATCAGTCCGAGAAACTTTATGTATTTGGTCATGTTCAATCATTCGACCTCCTTTCATGTTAGATATTAGGCCTTCATGTCGTATTTTTCCTGTTTATCTCATTCTCATTGTACATGATGTTAACGCTCTCAGGTGGATATGATTGGATATTCATAATCAAAAGCGGACTTTTTGAATAACCTCTATAACTATACGTGGCTTGGGCTTATCCCATTTCATCTTTACAGGGACAACGTCAAAACAAATGGGGTAACTTGTGGTCAAACTGTTGAAGTATGTTGCCTGCAAATAGCAGATTGTGGATGTTCAGATGTTATTCGGTAATACGCGGAAAATTGCTGTGCGTGTCATTTTTTATATAAATACGTATTCACTCGTCAGCCCCTGTGGTGAAAGACTATCCATTCGAAATGTCTTGATACGCAAGCCTGGAACATTTTAAATTCACCTCATCTGAATGTAGACTTTCAAAAAAATATACCTCCTATATTTACTCTGAAACTTAATTTACAGTAATATACCCATATCATGGTAGATTTGAGGAGGGAACGATATACAAAGAAACAAGCCTCAGATAATATTTGTTTTTGTAATTCTTGTCCTAATTTTGGAAGGCTGTAGCTTCAAGTCTGATTCTAGCGCAGATACTCAAGTTGTTAACAGGGCTATGGAGGCAGGAACAACCTATTTCAAAGAAAAATATGATCTTAACGTAAAGTTTACCCGCCACAAATTTAATCCTCCCAGTCTGGGAGCAGATGTGGGGCTATATGGACATTTAATAGAAAATACGAATACCGAAGTGTTTCTCCTTATAAACTATGAAACACTTGAAATTGTCACTGCTGCTGTCCCCGAAGGGCTAATTAACAAATAATATTTACGGAATGGATTACTTTTTGTGATCCTTTCCTGTATTTAAAATGAAAAATACCCCGGCGAGGTGCCGGAGTATCGGAATGGTCAGATTTTCACTTAAACAAGCCTCGTGAACTTGCTTCGGTAAGTTAGCTTAACTTGAATAGCTGCTGGAGTGAATTTTCCAGTTCAGGATATAACACCGATTGAATCGCACCCTGGTCAAATAATTAGAAATTCCGGTTTGCTTCGTGTGGTGCGAACCTCTGTGACTTTACCGGCACAACCATTGTCACCCAGCGCCTGGAACGTCACCGTAACAGCTTCCTTGCCTGACGTAACCGTCTCCGGAATATCATAGGCAACATAGAACGTCTCGCCAATCTTGTTCATATGAATCCGCTGTTCTCCGATAACGACTCCATCGACGATAATATTGAAGTGCCGATCATACCGAATACCCTCACGTTCAAAAGGAGAATGATCTCCGCCCCAATAGGCTACGCACAGATGATTAGGTGCTGCTGGCTGCACGGCCAGTCGATAGCTGAAGTGAGCCTCACCAGTACCGTACGCTTCTCGCCACATGTGCAGCTTGTTGCGGCCGTCCGTAGACGAGCCGTTATACTGCGCCTCACGGCAGGTGCCATCCAGCTGGTGTCCAATCTCATCTTGCTGACCGTCCGGCTGAACTCTGTCGATGGTGATATCATTCAACACCTTCTCCAGCGCATCCCCTTCATCGTTGAGCGGCCAATACACCGTATAGAACTGATGATGCACATCATAGAACGGAATGAGCTTCACAGGCTCTCCCGTGGAAGTGACCTCTCCGCTCAGCTCGAAGGTTAACTTGCTCTGATCGAGAACTCGAATCCATTTCCGTACATCCTCTTCCTCTGTCCAGATGACAGGTACAGGTGCAGTCTTAGGATTCAACGCAGTCTCGTCTACGATCGTATCCACAGGAAGCCCTTCGCTACCAAGTGCACCGGCAAGTACAATTGGCCCGTACAGGAATGCTACCTTGTGTTCATCATCTCGGGATGTATACCGACTGAGCGCCATTGGGAGGGTAAAAGTAACGACGTCTCCCTCGCTCCAGTGACGCGAAAGTGTGATATATCCCGGCTCGCTCTGGGACACGATCTGTTGCGTGTCCCCATTCACCATGACCGTCATCGGCTCTTGGAGCCAGGATGGAACGCGCAGCTTCAGATTCGCCGAGGCGTTGCCTCCGGTAATCGTCAGGGTCCCTTTTTCCGAATAAGGGAAATCGGTGTTCAGCTTCAATGACAATCCTTGTGAAGTCCAGTCTAGCGTAGAGGCAATGTACAGGTTCACATACAGGTTATCGTCTTCCTCGAAATAGATCGCTTCAGCATACTTCCCCGGATTCTCCATGCCTGATCCTGTGCAGCACCACCATGCGGTATCGTGAGTTCCGTAGATTTTGTAATGTCCTTGGAGCGTTGAAGCAAAGTACGTTTTGTTCCCTGTATCCGGATCTTGGGTGCCTAAAATGTGATTGTAGACAGCGTTCTCATAATAGTCCATGTATGCATGATCTGGGTTCCAAGTGAAGAGTTGTTTCGTTAACTGCATCATGTTGTGGGTACAGCAGCTCTCTCCTGTTTTGATCCCTAGACTCTCCATGCCCTTCGCCTCATAATGCTCCGAAATGCTCGTTGCACCAAAGACATAAGAACGGTGATGTATGGTCGTATCCCAGAAAAATTCAGCCGCTGTGCGGTAGCTCTCGTGGGAATGATCTTGATTATAAATCTCCGCTGCTCCGATCACTTTCGGAATTTGAGTATTGGCATGCATCCCCTGAAGCTCATCCTTCTGCTGCTCTAGTGGCGCCAAAATGGTCTGATGAGTAAAGCGTTTTGCTGTCTCCAGATAGACCGCTTTCCCCGTCATGCCGTATAACTGAGCAAATACCTCATTCATGCCCCCGTGCTCGCACTGAAGCATCTTCTGTACCTGCTCATCCGTCATGCCCTGTAATCCTGCCACTGCCCAATCTGCAAAACGAATAACAACCTGAAGTGCCTCTTCATTCGCTGTCAGCCTATATGCATCGATAAGTCCACGATAGATTTTATGCACACTGTACCAAGGAACCCAATACTCTCCGATGTTAAAACCACCAATGTGCTCAGCTTGAAATCCAATGATAAATGCTTGCTCAGGCAGGCCGCCAATAAAACCACTACCTGTCGTCTGCTGAATACCAGCCAATTCACTGACTGCATAGTCTAATCTACGCTTCAACTCCT
Source organism: Paenibacillus sp. Root52 (assembly GCF_001426865.1). Lineage (GTDB taxonomy): Bacteria > Bacillota > Bacilli > Paenibacillales > Paenibacillaceae > Paenibacillus. Next base: position 65,494 of record NZ_LMFO01000008.1, read on the forward strand.
CATTGCCCGTCGCCTGATAGGTCACAGCGAGCGCAGACATGTAATGCCCTAAAGAATGTCCACTGATAGAACGCGCCTCCCAGCCGGCGTAACGCTCCTTACGTGCAGTTAATCCATGTGCCTCATAACATGGGGCAAGGAATCGATCCATTTCCAGTGATAAGAGATATTGCTCTCCCACATGCTGTGACGTGCGGAATACGCTATCCGACAGATCGACCTGTGCAGGACTCAAAAATCCTCTGTTCGTTTGTGTAATCAACTGATTTCCTCCTCATGAACTGTAATCATGTATTTTCCATCTGAGTAAAAAGGATAAAATCCGTTGTTTCTACATCTCGTATTGATTAGCCAGACACCTCCGGTAAACCTTGTACTTCCTCATATTATCAAATAAAATACAAATGAATCAGACTCAGAATCCAAGAAAAGGTGGATAAATCCGTCCTATGCCAAAGCTATTGGAACATTACCTCTGCGGGAAATTTATTTCGGAGGGGAACTGGACACATATGAAGCGCAGCATGCCCTTTCAAGAGATCATTTTGATGTTAGAGGGAGAGATGTACATTGCCGAGGAAGATCAGAAGTATATCGTGCGTCCAAATGACATGTTATTCCTTCAATCCGGGCGCCAGCATTATGGATATCAGACCAGTGACGCACCGGTAAGCTTCTACTGGGTTCATTATGACACGCAGCAGCTGGAGTTTCTGTCGTATCCTACTTATTCCACAATCCAGGTACCGTCAACGGCGAATCAGTTATTCAAGCAGCTTCTGCATGTCTCTTCGTTCTCATCGGAGGAATCAGATGCGGCGTTATTGCTGTTATTGAAGGAGCTGGAGCGTAATACCAAGTCTGACTATCGTGCACATAATGCCATTGTGGATCATATCTGCAAATGGATTGACCTTCATATCCATACGGATGTTACGGTAGCGAAAGTAGCGGAGACGTTTAATTTCAACAAGGACTATATCTCCAAAATGGTAAAGCGCGAGAAAGGCGTAGGTCTCAAAACGTATATTCTGACTCAGCGCATCAATCGAGCCAAACAAATGCTGCTGAATACTAATGCAAGTGTGAAGGAGATCGCTGGAGCATGCGGATTCTCAGACTACAAACTATTCCTACGAATGTTTAAGCAATATGAAGGGCTCACCCCTTCGGAGTATCGCAACCATCTCTACCACACGCAATTGAATCGTAAGTAGGACAATTATGGAGAATACGGTCTTCGTACGCATGACAAAAAACCACCTCCTATTTCGCTGTCCCTCATGGCTAGAATGCAGTCCAACATTCGAGAGAACCGTTCATAGGTGGTGGCTTCTGGTGTGACATGGAGTGACTAAGGGCTAGTGCCTAGGTCGGTACAAATCAGTACATCTAATCCGTTATGATATTGAGAGGTAAGCTTATGCGAAATGGGTTCGCATGGAACTAGGTTTATCTGTTACTTACATTTACCTACTCATTACCCGTTAATTTCGATGAGGATTTTGGCGTGGCTCTTATCGGACATGAGCAGCTCAAGCCCTTCTTCCACGATATTGTCGAGTTTGATTTTCTTCGTAATAACCTGCTTCACATCCAGTGCTCCTTCTGCGATCAAAGAAACCACTTCTGGGAAAATGTGACGATACGCCAGTGTAGAAGTCAGGTTCGCTTCCTTCACCAACAGCTCGAAGAAGTTCACTTGAAGTGGTGTTGGAATAGCCGCAATGACGACAACCTCTCCGCCTTTTTTGATCACGGCAATGGCGCTGTCCATTGTTGGCTGCACACCTGCAGCTTCATAAGCAACGTCAATCCCACCGGATTGCTGTAGAATGGTTTCCGTTGCATTCACTTGAGCACTATTTACCGGAATAGCGCCCAGCTTCGCTGCCAGGTTCAGACGCTCATCAAACACATCGACCGCATAGATTTCGGATGCTCCAGCCGCTTTTGCTGACAAGATTGTCAACAGTCCGATTGGACCAGCACCGTATACGGCAACCTTCTGTCCCACTTTTAGCTTGCTGTGACGAACGGCATGAAGGGCAACGGCTGTAGGCTCGACAAGTGCTCCTTCTTCAAAGGATACGTTATCTGGCAGAGCATGTACCATATAGGATTCGACCACAACATATTCTGCAAAGCCGCCGTCCCCATTCAAGCCAACAAAACCAAATTGTGTACATTGATTGTAACGTCCTTGGATACAGTATTCGCATTTTCCGCAATGATACAATGGCTCTACAACGACACGGTCTCCTACATTGATTCCGCTTACATGATCACCCAGTTCACTAACTACTCCGGCAAACTCGTGACCCAGTGTGAGCGGTGCATTCTGTCCGGATAGCGGATGTTTATCCCCTTCTTGTATACCAACACCATGGTGATACGCGTGCAAGTCACTGCCACAGATTCCAGCATACTGCACTTTAATTTTCACTTGCCCCGCTTGTGCTGCCTTTACCTCCCGCTCTTCAACGCGGACATCTTTTTTTCCATACCATACTGCTGCTTTCATTGAATGCATCCCCTTTTTATCATTTATAAGATGAACACAACTTCTATTCTTAGTATAGCCCTGTTCAAACATTATTCATATTTATAGATACTAATGTTAATATTAGTTATAGTAATACAAATACGGAGATGAATACATGAACCTTGAACAGCTTGAATACGTTGTTGAAATTGCCAAAACGAAATCATTTTCTGCTGCTTCCGCGAATCTGCACATCACCCAATCCGCAATTAGCCAATCGATTCATCGACTTGAAAAAGAACTGGATCTTACGCTTTTTGAACGCTCACGCAGCGGTACGTTCCCTACGGTAGAAGGCAAACGGTTTATAGCCAAAGCCATGGATATTCTCCAGCGTGTAGATGATCTGAAAACGATGAATATCGAAGCTTCCGCCTTGACAGGTGAGCTTCATGTAGCTACTTTTCCCAGTGTCATGCCCTACTTGGTTCAGGCTACAGCCGAGATGAAAATCGAACATCCCCAATTGGATATCTCGATTGAAGAAAAGGGTTCGATGGAGATTATCAAGGATATCCGCAGCAACAAGACACATCTCGGGTTCATCGCAATCTATACGAAACAACTACGCGAGTTCGACGGACTACACTTCATCCCCATGTACTCGGGCAAGCTTATCGTATGCACCCATCACCACTCGGAGCTAGCGAAGTTGAATCGGGTCACACCTGAACAACTCAAGCTCCATAAGCTCGCATTGTACCGCGATGGATTCGTTGATGATTTTATCCAAGACTTCACCTATGATCACGGCCCACTCTCTATTTTGTTCCGCACCAATAATTCCGAAGCCATTACAACGGTTCTCGGAAGTAATATGGCAGCAACCATCGGACATGACTTCTCCTTCTACCAACATCCATTGTGGAAAGAGGGCGTACTCAAACTCATTGAAATCACAGGCATTGATCAACCCAAGATGCAGATTGGATTCGTGCAGGCAGAGTCGAAGGAAATTGCTCTGGCAGCAGAGCGATTTACGTTAAAGTTCAGACAGGCTATTGAGCTGGGACATTTATAATAACTAAAAACACCCTACTTTCAGTCGATATCTGCATGAACACAGCTCGACTAAGGAGTAGGGTGTTTTAATAACGTTACACATATTACGTTTATTTCATTCTATACTTTGACTTTCTTCACTGCTTCGCTCATCTCATGCGTCTGTTGCTGTAGTACATTGGATGCCTCCAATACCTTCTGGAACATCGCAGATTGTTCACGGGTTAAACGATAGATATCGTCCGAATGATCCGAAACGCCGGATGAGATCTCGGAGATCGTGTTCACAGATGCAGCTGCTTCCTCGGATCCCGCGGATATTTCTTCTGCTGCAGCAGAGACTTCCTGAATTCGCTGGGTTACGAGTCGCAATGCGTCAACCACTTGTGTAAAAGCAATCTCCGCATCTGCAGTCAGAGTTACACCCTGACCTATCTCCTGTGCCGTTACATTCATCTGTGTCCCAATCTGTTCGGACTCTTGCTGAATACCCGTTAGCAAATCCGATATGGTCTGTACAGATGAACTCGAAGCTTCTGCCAGCTTTCTCACCTCATCCGCCACAATCGAGAAGCCTCTTCCATGCTCTCCAGCATGAGCAGCCTCTATTGAAGCATTGAGTGCAAGCAGCTTCGTCTGGGAGGCAAAATCCCGCAGCGTGTGCAAAGCGCCACCAATCTCCTGCGAATAGTTACTTAGCACTTGAACCAATGCTACCACTTCTCCCGCAACCGCGGATATATTCTCCATCTGTTTCTTCATATCTGTCATGCTCTGCTTACCCAATTGTGCTGTAGCAAGCGTCGTAGTCGCCGCGTCCGACACGGCTGTGGAGGACTCGGATATGTCCGTTATGCCTTTAGCAATCTCTTCCATCGCGTGAGCACTATCACTTGCGCCCTGCTTCTGTGTATGTGCGCCCTGTCTAATCTGTTGCACAGCATAATCCACAGTTTTACTCATGACCAACATCTCTTCTGCGTTCCGATTGAACTCCTCAGTGGATTCGGCGAGAATATCTGTAGTTACAGACACACCCGCGACCATATCACTCACGATTTTATTTAAATTTCCAGACATCTGGGTCATTGCTGTAAACGTACTACCAATCTCATCTTGGCTGCGAAGTGGGTATCCTGTCAAAATCCGATTTGCTTCTGCCAGTTCACCTTGCGCCATTCGTTCTACACTTGCTTTTAGTGGTTGCAACGGTCGCAGACCTCTTACGATAAACCATAATACAATGGCAATTCCCGCGAGTGTAATGAACAACAGCACTGCATAGAAAGGAATACTCGAGGTCATAATATCCGACTCGATCGTTCCGATAACTGATACAGCCGTATCGATACCGATTACACCTACTAGACCACCGTTGTTATCCATAATCGGAGCATAAGAGGATATGTATTCGCCATATTCTTCGTTATTAATAATGGATGAACTTGCTGTGTTCCCCTGCCGCAACTCGGCCACAGCATCTGAAGGAATGTCCGTTACTTCATTAATTGCGGATGCTTTATCTGGGTCCTTGATCCCATCCACCATCATGAGTGGTGTATCCTTGTCATCTATTTTTGCATAGTACACGTACATTGCGCCGATCCTTACACGAAAATCATCTAGTTCATCTCGTATCTTCAGAAATGTACTATTTTCTTGTGGATCTTGCACAAATTCTACATAGGGCTCCTTATCTAACTGACTTACATAACTTTGAGCTATCTGAATGTTGTAACTTGAGATTGCCTTCTGTGCAGCCAATTTTGTATTAGCCAACTGAAGCAACATACTTCCTGCAGATAGTACCAGCATGACAAGTGTAACGATGGCAACTATGCGGACAACTAAACGTTTTCTGAACACTCCGATCATTCGCTCCTCTTCCTCCCACATCCGTGTAAGCCTTTTCGACTAGCCCATACCCAATTTCACCATGCTTGAAGCACTATGTAATGTGAAAATAGTATACGAATATGTCGATTTTCGCAAGAAAATATTGGGTTGACATAAATAAGGGAATTTTCTTCATTAAGTACACAGAAAAAAAGGCTTACTCCTCTACTTTACAGTGGGAATAAGCCTTTAATTTTGGAGGTGAGGTGATATCTTTATACAACTATTTTAGCGATTCAAATTTATACATATCAGCTCTAAGCAAACTCTTAATATTTGTCCACTACGGCTCCCAGAGTTACTCCTCTCACATAAGGCTGTCCATTTAGGGATTGAAGCTCCTGTGCTGTTCCAGTAACAACGACTCCTAGAATTCGAATATCACTCTCATCGGGTTTATCCTTATCCTTCTTCAAATAATTATAAATTCGATTGAACTCATAATCATACTGTCCATTCAATTGAACGCCTCGCTCTAATGCATCCAAAAACTTCTTCTCGCTCACTTCAATTGGATCAGTATGGAAGATCCCAAATCCCTTAACCCAATCTCCAATATCAGGACTCGCATAGCTCTGATTACCATTACCATCGATGTAAGGATCATAAAACGCCTTGTTATCGTATGTGTCCACCCAATACCAGGTTTGAGTTAACCCTGGAGGGGTCAGTTTCTTCACTTCATTTAGCGAATAGTCCTTGTCAAAGGAAATCGCCATTTCTACCCGCTTGTCTGAACCCATTTCTTGAAGTAAAGGAAGATCATTTAAGATTTTCCCGTTATAATTCACCTGTGGAATGTAAAATAACATCTCTCTTTGTCCATTCAACCCGTTGTAGCTACGTGTATACTCATAACCTTCCTTTTTCATATTCTCATCTGGTAACGAAATAAGTTGTGAGACATCCCCACTCAACGTTGAAAAGTTCAAGAAAGGGAACACTTGATAATTGTATTTTTTATCTGACCAAGGTATAGGCACACCATCAATCACTTTAGCTGTATACGTCTGCAGGGTGCCATTCAGAATACCACTGTAGTTCACTTGACCTGTCTGAACCTCATTAGGCCCGCTGATCTGGTTCATAATCTGCTCGCTGTTCATCGCACGGTTAAAGCTCTTCGTTGTTAGATACTGATTGCCTAGCATTAATCCAAACAAAGCTATCACTGAAACCAGTAACGAAATGAGTACCGTGCGAATCGTCGATTTCCACTTTGCTTTCTTAATCATTTGGCTAATATTCATTGAATCTTCCTCGTTGTTTAATCCTTTCACGTTGTATCACTCCCATACTTTTTTTTGAACTGTTGTCGTGCTTGGTATAATGATGCTTTGACCTGTTCCATCCGTATCCCGAGCAATCTCGCTATTTCTTGATAAGGAAGCTCCATCTCATATTTCATGATTAATAGCTGTTTGTGGAGCGGGGCAAGCTGACGAAGTACAGCCTCTACTTCTTCTTTCTTCTCCTGTTGTAGGAGAGCGTCCTCAGGAAGGTTATCATCAGGTATGTCCATCGTATCGATCGGAACCATCGTCCATTTCTTACGGCGACAAAGATCATAGTATCGATTAATCGCTACTCTATACAGCCAAGCACTGAACTTCCCATTCTCTATGGAGTCTATATATAAAAACGCTTTGTACACCGTTTCCTGTAAAATATCCTCCGCATCGGATGGAGAAGCGCCGAGCCTAATGAGATAGTTCCGAATTTCTTGGAGCTTAGGCTGTAATTGTTCATTCATCTCTCCGGCGTTCATGCTTCACCACCTTTCATAGGTATAACGAATAGATATCAGGAATGTTAGAAATTTTGCATAAATAATACTTCAAGAAAACTATAGACGTGCCGAGACTGAACAATAATTCATGAGAAAGACCATATTACGAGCAGCCAGCTCGCAATATGGTCATCAATATGTTATATATCATTCTAGATCAATTCGAAGGCTATTTATGTATAACTTTAGATAAGGCTGTACCATCAAACCTGTTACCCCAACCTCTATTTTCTTCTATTGCATATTTCAAGAAGGAACCCACATTTGGCAGTGGAAAGCTATGTTGCAGCATGTAATCAGCTATTCTATGCACCAATATTAAGCTACTTTCTCCATATCCTTCAATGACAGAATACGCATGACTGATGCCCAATTCATAAATGTCTCGAAGTAAGATACCTATAGATTCCTCCGTTGATTGATATAGTTGAGATAGAGAAACAAATTCGTCACGGCTCAGTCTATCAAACTCCTGCTCTTCGTATGTATCGAACTCCATTAGATTTTCCGGTATCAGTTCAACGATAATTTCATTCCAATCATCTAAATGTTGAGTACTTGTAAATTGCCATAGGTAGTTCAGAACGTTTATCCAATCATTCAGATCATATTCTAAGGTAATCAGCACGTTCTCAAAACAACTGATCCCGTATGCAACTCTACCTCTAAGGGAAATCTGTTTCATCTGTTCTAAATTCATTAATGCTACCTCCTGTACATCCAAACTGAAATACCCATTAATCTCTACAATCTCATTATTTTTTGGGGTTAATCATTAAGCTACTTAGCCAATTATCCATTATATCTTGGATCTTTGTAGCACCAATTGTAATTATCCACATCCGTAGTTTTCTCTAAGTCTTCGAAAGTGTAAAACCATTCGTCCTCAACCCATAACTTGGATTTAGAATAGATCCTAAGTATTGCGCGAAAAAATCGAAATAATAGATCTTCATTATCGTAAAAGTCATCGGATACCACCGCTTTAAAATATTCATTATTGGTATCATCCCATTCAAAACTAACCACCTGATATTCATATGGTTCATCATAGATGCTAAAACAAAGGGTTCTTGAATAGTTCTCTCTAAAATGAAAAGTTACACTTTACTGAACGATTTACTGATAAGAAAAATCCCCTCATAGTAACAGGATCTACTATTTCACCTGTATACCATATGGGGAGTATATCACTTTTATTAAACAGCCTTGATAAGGTAACCACTCAGCCTGCTCGACTGAATGAAGTTAACATTACCCTCACTAAGCTGACCTAATTACGGTTTAGGCTTTACTGTGAAGGGTAACTAAGTAACCGTCTGGATCAGCAAATGTAAAGGTTCGCCCAAATGGTCCATCGATTGGTACAGATGTGATCTTTACGCCTGCTGCAACAAGCTTGTCGTGGATTTCTTGCGTATCAGGGGCTTGAAGCCACAGAGCAACACCAAGTCCAGGCTGACTAACCGAGCTGAGCTCTACTCCGGGGAGTAAGTCGCGAAGAGCAAATGCAATAGGCTTCGTATCAAAGACCACAGCATGAGGTGGCCCTGCCTGTGAGAGAACCAATCCAAGATAGTTTTGATAGAATTCCGCGGAGCTTTCAAGATTGCTCACTTGAAGTGAAATGAAGTCTGGTCCGATTACTGACATAATGTTATGTCCTCCTTAGTATATGGGTGGTTGTGTTATATGCATGATTATATAAGCCCCCTATTGCCAACAGTATGTCAGTAGTGTTTTTCCGTTTTTTTAATTTTTTCCTTATTATCTGGTGCAATTGAATGTTCGCAAGAAAATATAGATAATAAAAAACAGGTAATCAAGGTGTTATCTGACCATAATTAACCTGTTAAAATTCGCGAGTTCATCTTAATTAGATGTAAAACAAAACTTACCAAGTACGTTGCCATTTAATTATTTAAATATCTAATCTACTTTTTATTATTTCTAGTAAATTATTAATCTTATTTATATCTTCTGGATGTTCATCAAGATGTTTTCCACTGTAAGTAATTAAATAGTTATAAAATTGATCGTACTCCATTACTACCAGTACATCTTCGTCATAAGCTGGGGGCTCTCCTATAAAGCACACTTTCCTGTCTCCAATATAGTACTCCTCATTTGGCTCATGATAAGTTGAAAATTGTACCTCTAGTGGACCTGATCCATACCCATGTCTTTCAGAATCACCAAAATATTTTAATGCTCTTGGGAGGTCAATAATATAAAAATAAGATTCAACCAGTTTTTCAATTTCATATTGTTCTATAAGTATTCTGTACACTTCTCTCCCCCGTTAAGCTTTTTCTATATTCTCCTCACTCACGCCGCATTCGGGTATTCATTATCTGCATCAATATGTTAGATGTTTGCAAACTATAAAATTCAATATGTATTAGTTAAGTCATTTAATATTACAATTGCCTTTTCTATCCTTTGTATATCTACTTCTTTTAGATTCTCTAGGATTACATGATACGCATTTAAAGAATCAGAGGTATTCAAGATTGATAGTGATGCCATAGCAATATTTCCAATTCCGATTCCTTCTGCAAATGTATAGCGTGCTCCCATATATTGAGTTAAATTTTGAAGCTTTTCAATCACTAATATATTTTTTATTTTTAGTTCTACGACTCTAATCATCGTATTGCTGATGATATATATTTGTTTTGAATCCAGAAATTCAATTAATTCTCGTATGGATAATTCATTTTGCCTAATATGGCGAACTTTATCATCGAGTTCATTTTTGCTATTCATATAAATCACTCCATGAATCATCTTTTTAATCACGTAAATACGTTCGAGTTTATGTAAGTCACGCACCATTCAGCGAAAACTATTTTTAAATTTATAAGTTTTCTATATCGTACGGTGGCTTATTTAAAAATCTCTCATACCATCCTCCTAGAGGGAAGTGACAAACACCAACAATCTCTAGTTCATTCACTCTAAATACAAATCCCCCTTTCCGTTCTAGTATTCTTAACTACGGTTCATATACATAAATATACTCAGAGTATTGCGGATGATCATCTATATAGCTAGCTAATTTTAGATAAAAATGACAAATCAATTCTATACCAGAAAACTGATTCATGTATTCTATGGTTTCTTGGCTATAAATCGTTGTAATATCTACTAGCTCTTTTTCACCACCTAATAAACGAGTAATATCCGCAAATTTAGGTGAAATAGGTACTATATTTTCTTTTTGAAAAAATGAAGCCAGTCTCCTAAAAAACTCATATGCCAATCTCTCATCCCCTGGTGATACTACCGTCCCTACTAAACTCCAATCAATATTACTGCTTCGAGATACCGCTTCTCTCAAGTACATTACCTTCACTTCAACCTGGAAGCTATTTTGTTATTAAACAGATCCTTTACGACAAATTCGAGAATGGGTATAGAGTATTTGAATCGGGCGGAGCACCTTTCTATAGTTCATTCGAAACCCTTGGTCTTGTCAAAGAAACAATGGGGTCTGTGGATAGGCAGACACATAGCCTCTTTTTAATCTCATCCAAATTCTTCCTAAAATTTTGTCCTTTAATCGCCATAAAAAAAACAAAATGCCTCCTAGAATTTCATTGGAAAAACCCTAGGTTTAGCCAATGTCTACTTTAAAGGGTGCATTTTATATAAGTAGTGTTCCTTCATTTTTTTTATTTACTGGTAAGCCCCAGCTCTATATTTTATAAGATTCTAATTTGATAAAATTATCTACTAAATATTTATCATTATCACTCAGTCTCTCAAAAAGTTCGTTAAACTTAATCTTTGCATCCTCATTTTCTAGAAGAGATAGCGTAGCTATAGCAACATGCCCGAATTGCCATGGTCCAATAAATTTATTGTCTGTTAAAAGTTCTCCAAGTTCAGATAGTCTATCTACAATGCTAATATTACAGTAATTTCTTTCAATTAACTTGAACATTGCCATAGCAACAACCCTTAAATTTCTTGCTTCTAAACATACTATTAAATCTTCGTTTTTTATCTTATCAGTTTTAATCTCTTCTGCTAATTCAGCTATTGAAGCCATATTAAATCTCCCCTTTGTTATTTTTTCTTTCAATCATAGGGGCATATCTTAGTTGTTCTCTTTCTCGAATCAAGTGAAATTAAGGAAACACACCAAAATGAAGAAGACAAAAATAATAAAACAGGTAATCACGGTGTAATCTGACCATAATCGACCTGTTAGATTAAAAAAGCCTTAGTACTAACATTAAAATATTTAATAATCTTAAATTTAATTTCAATTCTCAATTTCTGGATTTTTGTAGCACCAGTCATTGCGAGACATATCACTAATATTCTCTATATTATCTGAAGTATAAAACCATTCTTCTTCAATCCATATTTTGGAATTCGGATATATTTTCAACATAGCACGGGATAATTGTAATAATAGATCTTCATTATCATAAAAGTCATCAGACACTATTGCTTTAAAATATTCGTTACCTACTTCATCCCATTCAAAACTAACAACTTGGTATTCATAAGGTTCATCATAAACGCTAAAGCAAAGAGTTCTTGAATAATTTTCTCTGAATGGCATGTCACTTATATATACTCGAGCATACTTCAATATCCCTTCATTATTATAAGTATCTTCGTCGCTATCAAAAAATAGATTCTCTTGCACACATACTTTATGAATGCTACTTAATAACTCTTTTGCCGAAATGCTTTCTCCAGTTTTAAATAATAAAAAAGACGAGGTTCCCATTATTTTAAAACTCCTTCTAGTTCTTTTAGTGAATTAACAACAATTACTCCCTTATCATTAAGCGATTGAAGCATTTTAACTGTTTGGGAATTTGAGCTATTAAAGGACTCATGAACATACAACACAACTTCCCTGCCCTCATAATTAAAGAATTGTGGATGCCCTGGATTAGTATATTTATCAATTTGGTTCATTTTAACAGCAGACATTGATTTCTTAACCTCTATAATTTGATTGTTTGTCAGAACATCAATATCTCCTGCTGGTTTGCCAGTAGTAATATTATCAAGCTTCAATCCAAATCCTGTTACTTCAATTCTCTTTAGAACATCTCCTCCCACTGTTCCTTCAATCGCTTTGCCAACATCCTTGCTTATCGTTGCTACTCCAATCGCACCTGGAATATTCTTTGGGTTTTGTTCAGTCCATTTTATTTTATTGCCGTAGGGGTTTTCAAATTCAACTTCTATACCTTTATTCGTTTTGATTATAACTGGATCCTTAAAATTCCCTATACCCTTCCCAAACTCCTGTTCCTTCTCCACAAACTCAGAGAATTTAGAAGACTCTCTCGCCTTTTTGCTTTCGGCAATGTTCTCGGTGACTCGCATACGTTGATCTTGAAAACCGTTAAAGCCACCTGTCATATTGCCTGTACCAGGACGAGTGGACGGATTGATCTTGGGGCCACCGCCTGTAAATAGATTGTGAGGCTTCATCATCGAAGACGCATACCCACCGCCCAGCATCAATCCACCTACGCCAAAAATATTTGCCCAGTGCTCACTAGACCAGGCATTCGTTGGGAACGTAGCTTCACGGATCGTACCATGTATACCGAATGTAATCCAATTGGCTGCATCATTAGGTGAGTTAAACGCTTTTTCTGCACGATCCACGTATCCAGAAACAAGACCACTTGGGATACCGAACGTCCAATAATCCAAAAAACCGCCAACACTATCATAACGCTTCTGGTACCGATCATCTGCTGATTGCAAAAAGGCTTGTCCTAACTCGACTATACTATCGGCGGACTTCTGAAAGGCTTTCCGCGTATCAGCAGCAGGCGCTTTAGCATCATTTGACTCAGGAGGGCCATAGGTTTCTAAGGTTTGATTGTCAGCATTCTTGAATTTCTCAGCATGCCTTTCCAGTTCTTTTGACTTGCTCAATCTCAACGATCCGTTGTTTCAAGCGGTTAGTCATTTGAGAAATCTGATAATGAGCCTCTTCGAATTGTTTTGATATGGCAAGCAGCTGTCCTGGTTTTACTTTTATAGTCGTCATGTCGTACCTCATATTATAAGTTTTCGTTGTTATACGAACATCTCATCACAATTTCATTAGCATAAGAGTACGTTAAACCTTGTATAATGAACTTTCATTATAATGAGGCACCCCAAGAATAGGTAGCGACTACCGAAGTATTTTTATAGTCCACATTAACCTAATTAAAACCAAAATATAACAGTACCTGGAACCTACTTTCCTTCCCGCTCCGCTAGAAACTCAATGCTAATTCGATCTACTTTCATCTCAACGTATGTACCTATTAAATAAGCATAGTCTCTGAACAATTCTTCATCGGTTAGGACGATCCCCGCATCCAAAGAGTCTGCTTGTATCACACCTCGAATGTTATAGGCAAATCCTGAATTAATCCGTTCTAACTCTTTCTTAGGCTCGTGCAGCTCCTGAACAATGACATCATCTAATATTGTAATCCCAATGGATACGGGGTAAGCACGTCCCACTTCAATAGGATATGGACAGATATTAGCAAACCCTGTAAATTCAACTCCGTTCATTTCAAGAGTTACCTCTTCTTCTATGTGGGGATCTAACCTTTTAACGACAGCCCAATTATTCATTGCGCAATCCTCCCTTCTTTCATCTCATCTGAATCTATATATGCAAGTATACCTCCAAGTACAAAAAAACACCCCAGCATGAGCACTGAGATGTCTTCTTCTTAATTAAGCAATATTTAATTCTGCTAATTCTCAAACCTTTTTCTCTATCCGATCTACATGCGACCTATAGATGCAGTCCGTTATTTCGCTTGTTTCCCATCTGCCTTACGGAATCGAACCAAAGACCAGATGATGAGGAATGCTAGCACGGAGAGACAGACACTAATACTGAAACGATTGCCTGCATCGAAAATAAACATCACTGCAATTACGGCCAGACATAGGGTTGTGGCACCTGTGATATAAGGAAATCCCCACACCTTGAAGGAAGGTTGCACGGGATACTGCTTACGCAACTTCAACTGCGATGAAGAGATACAGATCCACACCAGAATTACCACAAATCCAGGAACCGCTAGTAGCACACTGAATAGCTGATCTTGTGCAAATAGTCCCAGCATTGATCCAGCTAACAGAATGACGCTGCACACGAGCAAGGTGTTAATCGGGCTGCCGTTCGCATTGGTCTTCGCTAAAGCTTTGGGAGCCTCACCGCCGACCGCCATCGAATACATCATCCGGGATGCACCATAGATCCCAGAGTTCGCAGCCGATAAGACAGCCGTAACCAGAATGAAGTTCATAATATGAGCGGCACCTGGTAGCCCAGTCGAAGCCAGCACCTGTACAAATGGGCTACTCTCTGGTCCAAGCTCATTCCAAGGAATTAACCCACAGATGATGAGAATAGGCAAGGTGAAGAACAGAATAATTCTTAACATGAAATTGCCCACCACCTTGGGCAGTACACGATCTGCATTTTCCGTTTCCGTCAACGTTAATCCAATCAGCTCAGAACCCCCGTAGGAGAACATAACAACAAGCAGAGCAGAGAAGATTGAGCCCCAACCATTAGGGAAGAAGCCACCCGATTGTGTATAATTTTGCAAATAAGGTGTGTTATCACTCGGAATAATACCGAAGATTAGCGCAGTACCTAGGAAAATAAAAGCAATAATCATCGCAATTTTGATCCCTGCTAACCAGAATTCGAATTCTCCGAACACGCCTACACTCAGAAAATTGACGGATATAATAAACGCAGCGCATGCCAGACTCATGAGCCATAATGGCACGTCTGGGAACCAATATTGCAGGAAACTCCCCGCTGCGATCACTTCAATTACACATACAGACAACCATAGGAAGCAATACATCCATCCCATGACAAATGACACTCTGCTGCCAAACGCCTCTTGCACAAAGTCTTTCATATTCCGATTCTTATAGACGGTGGCCATCTCTGCCATAGCTGCCATGACAACGAGCAGCAACAATCCGGCGAAAATGTAGGTCACAATGACCCCAGGCCCTGCTAGTCCAATCGTTTCGGCACTGCCTTTGAAAATTCCAGTTCCAATGACACCACCCATCGCCATCAGGCTAATGTGTCTTGGTTTGAGTTTCTTCTGTAATGTTCCTTCTGTCTGAGCCAATTCCAGTCCTCCTGATGTAAAACACGTCTGTGATTCTTTTGTTCAAGTCTACCTAAATATAATTTTCAGTATACCCTATAGTCCATACCTCAGAACAGAACATCTACATGGGAATTTCATTCAATTCTTGATACCGTTCAATCCTTTATACATCAGTAATGTGATTAAGCTATATCCAACACCATATACGATCCCTATGCCCGCGTTACCCCAGAGAGTACCCCGATCGCTCGCGATGAACAACAAAGGCAGTACAAATGAAACACCCATCCCCATCATAATTTTAAACCGCCTTCTATAAAAGCAAACCACACCAAGCATTAGTGCAATGATCGGACTCATTACAAAAACTGCAAATAACGGATTCATATCACCAAATACCCAATAGATCACGTTGGTTCTCCTCTCTGGCGAACATTAGTTACGTGTGTATACTGTCATCTTAATCTAGTTTGCAATGCAACTATGTGTCTTTTGATACATTCTCACCATAACTTGCATTGCAGCTCTTTCGCTTCCTTTCCCTGTAGAGACGGTGCCGTATACAAGCCAAAGAACAGCATCCTCTGCAACTACAGAATGCTGTTCTTCAAGTATTTTTATAATAAAAGTTTTGAAGGTTTTGAAGGTTCTAAATGTCTCTAAACGTTCTTAATACTCTCCAACGTGTACTACAATTCCTTCGTCATAAATGTACTATTCGGGTCTAGGATATAATCTGCAAAAGGCTCACAATACGTAAATCCGAAATCTTCATACAGCTTGCGAGCTGGGATGAATGAATCCATGGAGCCAGTCTCTAGACTGATCCGTGTATACCCACGACTTATGGCAACTTCAATAATATGAGCAAGGATCTTTCTTGCTACACCTTTGCGTAAATGATTCTTAGCGGTTCGCATCGATTTGAGTTCTGCGTGCTCTTTATCTAGTTCCTTGATTGCCCCACAGCCGAGAAGCTCCTGATCTTCCCATGCGCACCAAAATGTAATCTCCGGCTTCTTCAAGCCGTCCAGATCAAGGGCATGAATGCTTTCCGGTGGAGAGTCTTCCGCCATTCCTTGCAAATGTTCTGCAATTAGTCCAATCACTTGTGCCCCACTCAAATCATCTACACGAATCTCCACTGCAACCACTCCTACGTTAATGTTAAGTATGATCTATGCTCGTTAACCTTCTGTATTCCATCATACTCCTATGGCAGGTTTCCTGACAACACCATTACGAAATTTCCGACTACGAGTGTTGTCTATCCCTGAAATTTCCATTATGATGAGCCTATCTGATCTCTAAAGGAGCGAGGCATATTGCGTAACATACATATAGCTAACGGTTGTTCTGAGGTGAAACAAGCTTAATTTTGGATCTGAAGGAGATTAACATGACACTATCAACTGAAAATTTATTTTATAGCCAGCGTCTAAAAATGACCCCTCCCCGCACAGAAGACGTTCAGACAATGCTATTGTGGAACGAAGATCCTGAATATCTGCGTAACGTAGATACGGATATTGCGATTCCTTATTCGGAGAAGCAGCGAGAGGAAGAGGGAGAAACGAAGAATAAGGAAGTATACTTTCGGCTACGCACCCAAGAGGATGAACAGCTGATCGGCTTTGTCGTTATTCATAGCATTGAATGGAATAACCGCTGCGGGCAGCTTGCGATCGGTATTGGACTTGCTGAACATCGCAACAAAGGATATGGTACAGAAGCATTGAAGCTGATTCTTCGATATGCATTCCATGAATTAAATCTAGATCGGGTTGGCCTTGACGTCATCTCCTATAATGCCCGGGGCATTCGTGCTTACGAAAAGGTAGGCTTTCAACTGGAGGGTCGCATCCGCTCAGCAGTTTATCGGGATGGCAAGCGATATGATCGCCTAATGATGGGCATTCTGAGATCCGAGTGGGAATCCCTCTAAGCAGAGCTCTAATCTTAACTGCGGTCATATCAATACACAAAACATACCAAAAACGTCCAGGCTTAATGCCTGAACGTTTTTTTACGATTTAATTCTGTTACACATAAAACCTTTATCTATAAAACCTTTATCTATGCGTTCCGGATCCTATATCCCAATCATCATTAACCCAGACCATGAGGATGATGTAGATTCATATCGGTGCAAACGGGTACTTTAGCTCTGCTGATACGTTACCGCAGTCATCTGACACGGCTCACATAGCAGCATATAATACATGCCTTCTCCATACTCCGCCAGTTCCTCACCATTCACCTGCCCAACCGCCTTCATACGGGTAGAACAGGACGGACAAGTTGCATATTCCGCATCCTGAACCCATCCCGGATGTCCGCCTAATTGCGACAGTGACGGTTCGTTTGCCCACTCACTGCCGTGGTAAGGGTTACGCGGTTTGGTCGCGATATGATAATGAGGAGCTGTATCTAGTGTAAACGCATCGTGATCTTCTGCATCAATCTCATCCACGCCCATAGGCATCACGTTATGCGTGCTCCAGACGGGTTCACCTTCAGCGCTCATCTCCATGTAAACTACCCCATAACAGCTGCAACTCATACAAGTCTGGACTTGAAGCTTATCGGCTTTCCATGACACCTCACGCAGTGCTGGATGATGAGCATCTAAACTAACCAGAACGGTTAATTCTCGACTGCACCATGGACAGCAATCCGAGCTGTTAACTAACATGGAGATCGGCTCTCCGCCTGAAGTAGTGGTAGCAGACTCCTTTTCATCCACGACAAATAAAGAATAACTCGGTGTTGTGAACAACATTCTACGCTTACCTTCTGTTGTCAGTTCCCAACCAGCCTCTGTCGCATACTGCTCGGGAGCTACATACAGTTGATCTGCCCACGGCGGGGGAGTTTGTCTCCACTGCTGAAATTGTTGTACAACGACATCATCCCCAATATATGCAAGCATCAGCAACAGGAGATTACGATTCTCATCATCGGTGTTCACCTGTTGTAGCAATTGATCTCGCACTTCCGGGCTCGCACTCTTATACAGAATTGCAGGGTAATAGATCTCATGAGCCAACAGCTCTGGAATCTGTTCAGATAACGAAATCCCATGATAACAGACAAGCGCTACCAGAATATCTTTGCCTGTATCCGCATCTTCTGTACGAATGAGATCCATTGCGTACTCTACCATCATAACCTGCTGCTCTGCTGATAAAGACAGAAACACTTGCTCTTTGGACTGCCCGTATGGAATATAACCAATTAATTCGTCCCGGACATGATGTGTATGCATAATTTTCAGGATCTCAACAGGATCAGTCATACCTTCATACAAGTTCACATCACGCCGATTCGCCTCGATATATTGGCGGTGCTCCTCCCGCGCAATCTCTTGTTTACATGGCATGCAGATGCCACCTGTTTTGGCTGCTGTTGCGGGCAAAATGGTGTTACTGCACCCCTCTCGACGACAAGGAATACGTTCTGTCATTAGACCTCTCCCCAATCCAAGCTTCGCTTAGTGATGACCCAGTTGCTCCTTCGTGAATTCGTAAAAAGCAAGCGCATCTTCGCTATTCGCAAAGCCCGCCTGAGCCATTTTATCACTGCCGCCACCTTTGCCTTGATACGCACCAAGATTGCCTTTGAAGAATGGGCCACATGCCCATTCCGGTGGTTGTCCATTCTGCGCTAGAACCACCTTCGCTTCTGAGATACTGGCGAAGAGCACTAAGCCTTCATGTTCTGCTGTAAGCTTGGTCGCAAGACTCTGCATATCCTTAAGCGGTTTGTCCTCAAATACCTGAGCGATGACCAGCCCTTCTCGCGCTGCGAGCAGTTCCTGCGCATAATAATCATCATTCGTTGCTTTTACCGCATTCAGCTCGCTCTGCAGCAGCTTCTGCTCCTGTTCCATTTTCTCAATGCGTTCCAGCAGCTCGTCCCTGCTCGTCTTCAATTTCGTCGTTAAGCCGTTCAGTACTTGCTGTGTTGCGGTGAATTCGTTCAATGCTCTCGATCCACATTTAAAATAAATCCGGGTGCCACCTTTCACCTTCTCGGTTTTCAGCAGCTTGATTAATCCAATCTCCCCCGTAGCCGACACATGTGTGCCACCACAAGCGTTATATTCCACACCCTCAATCTCAACGATCCGAATATCTTCAGTTACGCTCGGTTGCTTCACCAAGGGTAGACGTGCTGCCTCTTCTGCAGTTACCCATGATGTATGGATTGGAGCATTACGATAAATTTGCTGATTCACCTCGTACTCGATGGCTGCAAGCTGCTCTACACGGAGTGATTCTGCCGCCACATCAATCGTGGCATAATCCGTTCCCAGATGGAAGCTGAGCGTCATCGCATCCGCGAGCTTCAGCGTGATTGCTGATAGTAAATGTTGTCCGGTGTGATGCTGCATATGATCGAATCGACGCGGCCAGTCCAACGCACAGTCCACGTCCACTTGTTCAGGTGAGCGCTCTAGCTTATGCCACACCTCTCCATCTTCAAGATTGACATCAAGAACAGCAATGCCGCCGATCTGTCCTACATCACACGGTTGCCCGCCACCATGCGGATAAAAAGCAGTCTCTGCTAATGTGACGTAGGTGCCGTCCTCCTTGTCTGCTCTATTTATAATCTGTGTATGCCATTCATGTGTATATGCTGAGTTGTAATAAAGTTTATCTGTCATTGTATAGTTCCGTTCCCTTCTCGTTCAAAGTGGGTTATCTGTTCTCCAGATTACACTATTTGGCATAAGCAAGCCAAATTTCACCCTCTTTAAACCAAAAAAGTAGAGTGAAATAATCACTCTACTTTCTGAGAACTCTTTTAATTTAACTACCTTAAATACATCCTGCACTTAATAAATTGCTATTGGTCCATATGGCCCCTCGATAATTTCAATCTTGGTCTCGAAAATATCGGTTAGAATTTTGGGATCCATAACCTCATCCACTGTTCCAAACGCAGCAATCTGCCCATGCTTCATCGCACAGATTCGATCCGAATATTTGGCGGCAAAATTAATATCATGCATAACCGTCAGAATGGTTCGTCCAAATTCATTAGCTGCATACCTCAGATGCTCCATCATCCGAACAGAGCGAGCCACATCCAGATTGTTCAAAGGCTCGTCCAAAAGTACGTATTCTGTCTCCTGACACAAAACCATAGCTACATATGCTCTCTGTCGTTGACCACCAGAAAGCTCGTCTAAATATCTATTTTCCAGATCAGTTAAGTCTAGAAAATCAATATATTTCGAAATAATCGCTTCATCTTCATCTGTTAATCTTCCCTTCGAATGAGGAAAACGCCCAAATCCGGCAAGCTGTCTTACCGTTAGTCTTGTGACAAAATGATTTTCTTGCCGTAGCACCGTTACAATTTTGGCCAAGTCTTTGGACTTGGATTTGGAAACATCCATATTGGCAATTTTAATCTGGCCTTCATCCAAATTCAGAAGCCTACCGATCATCAGAAGCGTTGTTGACTTTCCCGCTCCGTTGGGTCCGATTAATGAAGTAAGACCAGCTTTGGGGATGCTTATATTCAAAGGGCCTATTTCTACCTCGGCTGCATAGGACTTTTTGACATTATCGATCTGTATCATAAAGAACCCTTCCTTAAAATAACAATTAAGAATGTTAGGCCACCAATCAATTCAATAAGAATGGAGACAACACCTTGCGCATGGAAAATATGATTCATAATAAAGTACGCACTCGTTAAGATTACAAATCCTATTGCAAGAGCCATTGGGAACACGTACCTGTGATCATAGGTCTGTGCTGCTTGATAACTCAACGTGGCAACTAAAAATCCATAGAATGTAAGTGGGCCGACCAAAGCGGTTGATACAGCCATCAAAATGGAAATGAGAACAAGCGTATACATGATACTTACTTGATGTTTAGAGCCCAGAACCGTTGAGACATCCTTACCCAGTGACAATACATTCAGTCGCTTGGCATTCGCAAGCAGAAGGATCGCTACAACGATAACAATCGGTATGGCAATCGGGAAATAGGCAGCATCTGCATTATTGACGGAAGCAAACATTCTTGCTTGCAAAATATCAAATTCAGATGGTGACAGAAGTCTTCTCATAAAAGAAGATACAGACCTTAGCCCCGTTCCAATAATAATACCGACCAAAAGCAGGAGTTGTAAATTTCCATATTTCCCAGAGAGCAACCATCCATAGAGGATTAGACACATCAAGACCATAGCAGCAATCTGATATAAAAAGGCATCTACACCACTAAAATTCACAAACGCCGCAGCTCCAAGGAAAAAGATCGTGCTTGTATGAATGGTGGAGTAAATAGCTTCAAAACCTAAGAGTGACGGAGTGATAATTCGGTTATTCGTAATCGACTGAAAAGCAACCGTTGCTAAGCTTTGACAAATTACAGCCATAAGCATGGCAACAAGGGCTACCACCCTTCTTGTAACAACAGGTATGAATGACGGGGAGGTTACCGGAACCGGATTGTTATACACCAGTAGTCCGAACGATGATAAAAGACCCACAACAATCAATGTTATCAGCAAAATCCAATAACGCTTTTCTTCCTTCTTGGTACGAAAGGCTCTAGCTGATCTTTTTTGGGGAGGTCGGCTAGAGTCGATGTCGACATTTAGTGGATTACTACTAGTTAATTCGCTCATCTTAGCCTCCTTTTTGACCTCCTTTGTCGTAGCAAAATAGCAATAAATACAACGGCTCCCACCGTTCCAAGGATCATAGAAACAGGTATTTCAAAAGGCATAATGATGATGCGAGACAGGATATCACATACAATGATGGTAGCCATCCCTAACACGCACACCCATGGCAGATTACTCCTAAGGTCATCCCCTCTAAACATGGAAACAATATTGGGGACAATTAGCCCTAGGAATGGTAAGTTTCCAATAACAGCTGCAACAACGCCAACAGCTAGAGAAATGAGACCCGTGCCAATAAGAATAATTCTGTTATAGTTTACGCCGAGACTAGTAGCGACATCTTCCCCAAGTCCAGCCAGAGTCAACCGGTCAGCAAATATAAAGATAAGTATAGTGACCAAAATAATAATCCATAGATACTCATACCGACCAATTTGAACAGGCGAAAAAGAGCCTACAAACCAGCTCTCGATATTTTGTGTCACTTGGAAAACAAGTCCGATAAACGTTGAAAATGCCGAAATGACTGCTCCCAACATCATCCCAATAATAGGCACAACTAAAGACGAACGAAGTTTAACTTTTCTTAGAAAAACAAAAAAAATCATTGTTCCTACAAAAGAAAAAATGATTGCGCCTGTCATTCTGAGCACTAGCGTTGGAGCAGGAAATAACAGATAAACAAATAAAAGTCCGAGACCTGACCATTCCATCGTTCCTGTGGTGGTAGGTTCTACTAAACGGTTCTGTGTAATCAGCTGCATGACCAGTCCTGCCATGGCCATTGCGGCTCCCGTGAGCATCAAGGCAATGGTTCTTGGTACACGAGTGATGAAGAACATCTCCATGCCATCCGCTTGTCCTCTGATGTCATAAACGCCAGTAAACAGCGATAAGATCGCTAGAATAGCTGTCACCGTGATGGCGATGATAAAAGGGATCGTCCAGAGCTTCTTACGGTTATGACGCTGGGGTTGAGAATTCTCAACCCCAGCTAGTTTTGGTATCAAGTTTTTCAGCACTGCGTCATACTCCTTTTACTACTTCGCTAAAGTTTCTGATAGGTTGTTGAAGATTTTAATGAATGTCTCAATGGATTCATTCGTATACGTGTCGTTTGGAGCATACATAATCTGTCCTTTAGTAATCGCCGTTGTGTTTTTGAGAGCAGGTGCATTATCAATAACATCTTGAGCAGGAACAGAAGCTTCATCGGAAGAAATAGCTGCATCACGATCCAGTACGAAAATCCAATCTGGATTGCTTTGAGCTATAGCTTCAACGGAAATATCATCACCTTGGTGATCAGCAGAAGACTTGTCAACTTCTAGGGCTGGTACCCAATTAAAGATTTCATACAATGGTCCCCATACGCGACCGGAGTGAGGAGCTGAAAAACCGATATCCCCTGCAGAAACAATCACACTCATAACTGTATCTTCGCCATTATAAGCCGCTTTTGCTGCTTCAATAGATTTATCGAATTCAGCATTCAGTTGGCTAGCTTCTTCCTCTTTATCGAAAATTTCACCTAAGCTCGTCGTTGTATCTTTAAATCCGTTAACCAGGTTTTCTCCAGGTGTTCCGGCTTCAGCAGAAACATCAAAAGTAAGATCAATTACTGCTGCATTAGGCACTAATTTTTTGATATCTTCATAGAATCCCGAGAATCTTTGACCAACAATAACAAGGTCAGGCTGGATCGATGCCAACAACTCCAGATTTGGTTCGCGGTGATTACCGATATTTTGTACCGCTTCAT
This sequence comes from Paenibacillus sp. Root52, assembly GCF_001426865.1. Taxonomy (GTDB): domain Bacteria; phylum Bacillota; class Bacilli; order Paenibacillales; family Paenibacillaceae; genus Paenibacillus. Next base: position 89,289 of record NZ_LMFO01000008.1, read on the forward strand.
CAGCTACATATGGTGAATTCGCAGGCATAACTTCCTTCGGCACAGCCGCTAATTTAACATCCCAGTTCGCCAATGTCTCAAATGTTCTGTTATCTAGAGCAACTACATTCGTTGGGTTTACAGGAACTGTTACCGTTCCATGTGCATCTGTAATTTCAACTGTTGCAGGAGTAGCAGGAGTAGCCGTACTTGTAGAAGCACTAGTATCGGTCGCATTCGTACTCGTTGCATTTGAATTCGTAGCTTCATTACTGGAACATGCCGCGAGCACCAACGACAAAGCTGCCACCATCATAAACATGAATTTTCTAGAAATAGATTTTCTCATTTGTATCCCCCTAGGTTAAATATGTATGACCCATAAGTAGAGTCACTTGGATGAAATCATTATCATGTTAAATCCTCAGAGATCAATTCTTTATGAATCTTGAACCCCTTTGTTCGTTATTCCTGAGTTATAATTTAAACAAATGATAGTGATTATCAATATCAATAGATCTCATTATACCAACTTAGCGAGCATTTTCAACAGCCCATCACCTGTAATATATGGCGAAATTATGAATACAAACTTATAATCGTCTCTTCTTTTCACATGATATGTACCCGTTCATTTCCTTAAAGAACGGCATTTCACTGCCAAAAAGGAGTATCACGATGTGATACTCCTTTTTGGTAAAATCTTCATAAATTTTTATTTATCTTAGAAATCTTCTGAACTTTTCACAACATTTTATTTCATCGAATCAGACAACTCAGTGAAAATAACACCCAATGCATACGCACCAGCATCAGGGTATCCTAGACTACGGTCACCAACCGTACCTGCACGACCCATGCGAGCTACGATGTCTTCCGTTTTCTTCGCACCTTCGACCGCTGCTGCTGCACCTTTGGCAAACGCCGTTTTGAAGTCGTCTCCTGACTCAGCGCTTTGTGTCCAAGAATCAGCACAAGGTACAAGCGCATCAATCAAGGTTTTGTCACCGACAACTGCACCACGTCCGAAGGAGCGTTCGCCAGTGGACTGAATGCCTTGAACTGCAGCTTGAATCATCTCAGCGAATTCAGCCACACTCAATTGCTGCTTATCGCCTACAGCTTTGCCAGCCGCGCGGAATGCCGAACCCCAGATCGGGCCGGATGCGCCACCACAGTATTCCATGATAACTAATGAACATGCATCAAGGAATGAACCGATGTCCTTTTTCTCTTCGTTAACGATGTGGTTCCATTCACGTTTCAACTGGCGGAAGCCTTTGGCCACGCTCATCCCGAAGTCGCCATCGCCCGCATGAGAATCCAGCTCACAGAACGGTACTTCATTCTTAATGATGATCTCACCCATTTTGTCGATCAGGTACACGACATTATCGAGAGAGAACTGATTATTGTTGATTACCGCAGACGTTGCAGGTGTCTCTACCTCGAAGGATACTGGAGCATCCTCACTTACAACTGCTTCAAGTGCTTCAGAATACGCTACTTGGGCAACTGGTTCACCGGAAACCTTGAATGCAGGCGTATCGCTTTCTTGGAACAACAACGTTTTCAGTTCATCATCCAGTTTCAGGATGGTTACCGAAGCCCCTGCCATATCGATACTTGTCATATAGTTACCTACAAACGTTGTAGCAACCTTCAGACCCGTTTGTCCTGCAAGTTCACGTTGAACGGAGTTGTTCAGCAAGTACAATTCTTGTAGCGGTGTAGCGCCAAATCCGTTCACAAGCACAGCAATCTCCGCAGAAGCGTCATTGTCCAGCTTCATATCCGCCAGCAATGCTTCAACCATACGTCCTGCGAGTTCATCCGCAGACACAATTTTCTCCCGACGAATCCCTGGCTCACCGTGGATTCCCACGCCGAACTCCATTTCATCTTCCGCAATTTCAAATGTCGGAGTACCTTTCGCTGGTACAGTACATGAAGTGAAGCCAAACCCGATACTGCGCACGTTCTGTGCTGCCTTCTCAGCAACCTGTTTCACTTCATCCAGACTTCGGCCTTCTTCTGCCGCTGCTCCGGCAATCTTGTGAACCAGTACAGTTCCAGCAACACCACGGCGTCCCACCGTGTACAAGCTATCCTGCACTGCGATATCATCCTCAACGCGCACATATTGTACGTTAATGCCGTCTTCCTCTGCCAGATGAGCCGCATTCTTGAAGTTCATCATGTCGCCACTGTAGTTTTTGATAATCAACAACGTACCTTTGTTGCTAGCTGTAGCTTTGATCGCCTGGTATACCTGAATCTGTGAAGGTGATGCGAATACATCTCCACACACAGCTGCATCCAGCATACCTTTTCCTACATAACCTGCGTGAGCTGGTTCGTGTCCGCTTCCCCCGCCACTAATCAGGCTAACTTTATCCGCATTAATCTCTCTGCGTTTGATGACTTTATATTTCTTCAGGAATTCAAGCTCCGGGTGCGCAAGCGCAATCCCGTTGCACATTTCCATTACAACATTCTCGGCCTGGTTAATAATTTTTTTCATTATTTTGCCTCCTGGCGAGCTTTGTACTCCCGACCGATTCGGTCAGCTGCTGCGATGGCAGCTGCCACTTCAGGAACTGTGATTGGGAATGGCATTGCGTGAATGGATTCTTCCGGAATACAAGCAATCTCTGCTACTTGGATCAGTTCTTCTTGTGTAATTGTTTCTACACCGATATCTGCCAGGCTTACAGGCAGTCCAACGGCAAGGCAGAAGTCCATCACTTCATGCAGCTCTTCGGTTGGTGCATTCTCAAGCACGAGCTGAGCAATTGTACCGAAGGATACTTTTTCTCCATGGAAGTAGTGGTGCGTACCTTCAAGAACAGTCAGACCGTTGTGGATCGCATGTGCTGCTGCCAAACCACCGCTCTCAAATCCAAGACCAGACAACAGAATATTCGTCTCTACGATGTTCTCCAGTGCTTGAGTTACCACGTTGCTGTCACTAGCTACTTTAGCTTTTGCACCGTCAGTAAGAAGCATCTCATAACATAGCTTCGCCAGTGCAAGTGCTGCATTCGTACCTACAGCAGAAGGTGTATATCCTTCGCGAGATCCCATTGGTAGGCTCGCGTTCACACGAGAATAGGATTTTGCTGTTGCTCTTGCTTCAAAATACGTAGAAAGTGCATCTCCCATACCGGATACGAGGAAACGTGTTGGAGCATTGGCAATAACTGTTGTATCTACTAGCACCACACTTGGGCTTTGTTTGAAGTATGCATAATCATCGAATGCGCCTTCTGGCGTGTACAATACAGCAGAGTGACTTGTTGGTGCGTCCGTTGCCGCAATCGTTGGGCAGATGATCAAAGCTTCGCCTTCTGCTACACATTTTGCTGCATCAATGGCTTTACCACCACCAAGACCGATCGTAGAGTCACATCCTTTTTCCTTTGCGATCTCTTGCAGACGAGCAACTTCCTCACGGGAACATTCGCCTTTAAAACCGCTTTCAACAAACGTAATATTGAATTTCTCAGCTGTTGCATCCAGCTTCGCTTTTACACGTTGTACATCATCTGGGTGAGCGATCAAGAGTGCGGAGTCTCCGAACGATTTCACAAAATACCCCAAGTTAAGTAGTTCGTCTTCACCTTGTACATATTTCGTTGGGCTGATAAATGCTTTTCTCATAGTAGAAAACCTCCTATAAAATATTTAATGGATTAACCATTCAATTCAACATATAAAATTTTAAATGACTCACAATAATATAAATATATATCAGGTATGTGAGGTTTACAGTGGATTTTGATAACAAATTATTATAATTTGCAATCGTATTTTTTTGCTTTTTACTACAATCATGGTATCTTATTGTCATGGGCTTTTTATACATTACCCACAGGCATTACATTTTAATATGTACAATTCGCTAACTTTTAGAGGTTGTTCAATAAGTCCGTTTTTGATTCACCGCATGAATATAAGTTCAACTAAAGAATGTTTACACCTGCCACTCCAATGACAGAATAACCTTCCGATCGCTGTTATCCCCAGATTTTTTTGCATTCCCTTCTTCAAAGGGAAAATCCGGTGATAGTCTATGCTTTTCGAGGTAGCTTTCTTGCAGAAAGCTTTTAGGCGCACGCTTCGCTTCTTCACGTTATTTCTGTCCTCTCCGTTCTCGTGTAAAAAGTGTAGTTAACTTGTATAACTGATTCAAACAAGAACAAACGTAGGGTGACATACCGTATTGATCCAGCCTGCTATGGAGGTTTCACCATGATTAAGGAATACTTGCATATTAATAAAATTCTTGACCTAACCAAATGGAAGCGTCTACAGGATTCACTTGCGACTGTAACGAAGCTAGCCATCCTAACCGTGGATTACAAAGGGATTCCCGTGACCAGTCACAGCAGTTGTCAGGTGTTCTGCCAGAGTGTACGTAAAGATCCCGAGCTACTTCCCTATTGCCAAAAATGTGACTCACGCGGCGGTCTGGAAGCTGTTCGATTGAATGAACCATATGTATATCTATGTCATTTCAACATAGTAGATATTGCCATTCCCATCACAATTGACGGAAAATATATCGGGGCTGTTATGGCTGGACAAGTTAAGCTGGCTGACCCGGAGAAAGGTACCGATCTGGAACAGATCGTGACCTCCAAGAATGTACCGATGCATGCTGAGAAGCTGAAAGAGTTACAGGAAGAGTATGACCAGTTACCCGTCATGACCTATGAAGAGGTTGTGAAAATTTCGAATATGCTGTCCCTGCTCTGCAACTACATTGTAGAGGAAGCACTAAATAAAAATCTGCTGGTGGAAATGTTCGAGAAGGCCTCCGGCAATCAGCAATCACTGAACCTCGCGACCATCCTGCCGGGGTATTCCATTCGTAATATCGAATCCATCAAAAAAGAAATGACCAATGCGATTGCAGATGCTTATCTGAAAACCAGTCCTAATGAAGCCGAGACTGCCAATCCTGTGTTACAGCCTGCCTTTGAATACATTTATGGTCACAAAAGCGAGCAGGTTTCGTTGAAACATATGGCTGAGCTCTGTCACCTGAGTCCAAGTTATTTCAGTCGATTATTCGCCAAAGAAACGGGTGAGAACTTCACGACTTATCTAGCTAAACTCAAGATAAAATGGGCCAAGCAATTACTTGAGATTACCGACATGCCTGTCTCTCAGATTAGTGACGAACTGGGATTCAATGAATCAGGTTATTTTATCAAAATCTTCAAGAAGTTCGAGGAGATTACCCCTGCCCTTTATCGTAAATACATCCAAAAGCAATGAACGCTATGCTCGAATGAATCGAAACTGGAAAGAGGTGATGCTCCATCACCTCTACTTACACCAGTCCGTACTTCACCGGAACCCATCGCCTCTCTCCTGCTCATCTATTATTCCATCTGTTCCTGAACCCATATTGCTGCTTCTGCCAGCATCGTCATTAATTCATTAAAATCAACAGCAACATCCTCTAGAGGAAGCTCATATGCATCATGAACCAGCATTAACACTTTGCCAGAGGTCTGATCTAGTATAGCTATACTCCCCTCACCAAATCCGCCAATTGGAAATGGCTTGAGTTCGGCTGGAAGATCGTATTCAAGCTTGTACTCGCGGTATACCTCCAGAAACTCGGGATATGCCCATTCTAATTCCTTTACCGAATACAAGGCAGGATCACCGAAGTTGCAAGCACCGAATTCAAGTAAAAGCGCGCGATAAGCTGCGGGAATGTTCACGTTATGCTTTTGCTCAAAAGCCTGCATGTCCTGCTCTGTATCAGGCTTGCATCCCTTACCCATCGTGGTCTGATAAGCTTGTACCAACAGCTCCCGAATGGAATCCAATTCAGTTGACGTCATACGAACTCAACTCCTCCTCGAATGAAAAAGATAATACTATGAGAAACAATTCCACTCTTTACGTTTTATGATCTCATCCTAAGTTTAGATCGACTGCTTCTGCATCTCTTCGTTCAACCATGTCAGCGCTGCTCGCAGCTTATCCTGGGGTATGTGCTCATAACGATCACCCATAGAGAGTTCGAAGGCACAGCTGTTTCCGCTTGTTTTGTTCAAATATGACGTAATGCCTATCCCGTAATGTTGCGTCATCTGCACAAGCAGAGGTTCTACCTCCGAAGCTGCAAGTGCAATGTGAACATGGAACATATTCGATACGGGAACTTCAGGTAATGTACGTATGCCGTGACATGCGTTCAATAAGGCAGCCAGCTCCTGAGCCTGCTCGTAATATAGCTGCATTTTGCCAATCCGCTCATTGTAGTAGTATTGCGAGCTTAGAATATACGGATATAGGCCAATTAAATCTCCACCGTGACGCCGTTTCCATACCTTAGACTCCTCCATCACATCCGTATCTCCAGCAAGGATCGCCCCTGCAATGCCACCAATCCCTTTGTAAAAGGATATGTATACACTATCAAATAGACTACATATCTCAGCAGGTGTCTTCTGATAATAAGGTGTAATCTCAAACAGACGCGCTCCGTCTAGATGCAGCTTGATTCCACGTTCACAACAATACGCTGAGATGGACTCCAGTTCTTCGTAACTTGGCAATTGCCCACCAATCTCCCGCTGCGGCAGCTCAAGTAAGAGGCAAGCAATCTCCTGATCCAATCCTTGTACATCTTCTAAACGAATGAGCCGATCCTTATCTGCCAGTAAAATGGTTTCTATCTGATGTAGCTCCTTCAGCCCATCTTCTTCATGAATCTCCAGATGAGCCAGCGGGTGATACGCAACTCGTTTCAGCCCTTGGCGATCACACCAAATCCGCAATGCAATCTGTTGTGCCATCGTTCCACTTGGGAAAAATACAGATGCTTCCTTACCTAGCACATCAGCCATCTGCTGTTGAAAACTATCGATGACTGCACCGTTGCCATAGTGGTCACTCGCCAGCTCTCCATTCACATGCATGAACGCTTCTTGGAGAACTTTAATCTTCCTGCTACCATGACCGCCGATAATATATTCTGCATTCTGAAAAGCTGTAGCTAACGTTAGAGATGATTCCATCCGTTATTCACTCCTTCTATTTACTAACTGCCCTTCTCGTCTGTCTTCAACAATGATAACCAGGCACGCATGGCTCCTGACAAATGCTCACTGTGGGGATAGATGAAGCCCACTTCCAGTCTACGGTAAGGCTCAGGCAATGAATAGATATGCACTTCACCTCTGGATTGCGCTTGAACCACAGTGGAACGTGGCAGAAGAGATACACCCAGCCCAGCAGAAACGCCATGTATTATATTGTCTAACGTCCCATACTCGGTAACCTGTATGGTTGGCACCCCTTGATCCCTGAGTAATGCCTCTGCCTGCTCTCGATGTGTACAGCCTACTTCAAAGAACAACATCGGTTTGCTTAACCATTCTTGGAGTTCATACGATTCCTGTGTTCTAGGCTCTGCGATCAGTACCAATTCTTCTTCGAGTACCTTCATATAGTTCAGATCTGAAATATTCTGTGGTCCATAGATGAATGCGCCATGCACCTCATGCCGAATGACCTTTTGCATCAACTCATGGGTTCCCCCTGTGGCCAGTGCGAGTTGCACATCCGGATAGCGTGAACGATACTCTGCCAATAGTGGAGTTAGCAACTTCGATGCGGCTGTCTCAATCGCCCCGAGACGAAGCGAACCTACAGGTTTATCTCCTATTAAAACCGCTTGCTCCGCTTCATAGATCAGACTGACGATTTTGTCTGCGTACAAGAGCAGATTCTCACCCGCCGGCGTGAGCGACATTCCCCGATTAGAACGTCGAAATAGAGGTGTTTGCAGCTGTTCTTCGAGCTGTCTGATCCGTGTTGTCACATTGGACTGCACATAATTCAGTGCTATTGCAGCTTTGCTGATACTGCCTTCGCGGGCAACCGCCTGAAATATTTTCAAATCTCCTGCATCCATGCCCTTATCACCTGCTTATTGTCTATCATCATTTTTAATATTCACCTTCATTTTTGTTCATTTTACGTGAATCTCTCCCATCTGTACAATGAGGCTCAATACGCAACGTTATACCACACATAGGGAGGAAAAGCAGAGATGAAAGCTATGATCCATGCTCAGCATACCGGACGTCAAGGTCTTCAATTCTCAACAACAACAGCCCAAACACCAGGGGAGGGCGAGGTACAGATCCAATTGAAATCCGCTGGAATTAACCACCGTGATCTGTTTATTATGGCAGCTCGTACCGCTCAGGACGAGCCACTCATTCTTGGATCGGATGGGGCAGGAATCATTGTCGAGATCGGGACAGGTGTGCACGATATATCTGTAGGCGACGAAGTTGTAATCCATCCAACCCTTCATTGGGAGCACGCTGTTGATGTGCCTAATGTCCCTGATATTGTAGGTGGCCCTACCCATGGAACTCTCGCACAATATATTACGCTACCTGCTAGAAATGTCTTGCCCAAACCTTCTCATCTATCATGGGAGGAAGCAGGTGTGTTATCCCTTTCAGCCTTGACCGCGTACCGCGCCTTATTTACTCGTGGTGCGCTTCAGCCGGGTGAACATATTCTAATTCCGGGGATCGGCGGAGGTGTAGCGACCTATGCCCTGCTCATGGCCGTTGCCGCAGGTGCCAAAGTAACGGTTACCTCAAGAAGTGAAGCCAAGAGAAACCAGGCTCTACACTTGGGTGCCTCACAGGCATTAGATAGTCATGAAGATTGGCATCTCTATGGCGATCTTGAACCGGTTGACATGATTTTGGATAGCATCGGACAAGCGATGTTCCCAAAATATTTTGATATAATTAAACCAGGTGGACGTATCGTCATGTATGGGGCAAGCTCAGGAGATGATCTGACGGTGCCGATTCGTTCGATTTTCTTCCCACAAGTTAGCCTAATCGGAACCTCTATGGGTAGTCATGAAGAGTTTGTACAGATGCTGCAATGGCTGGAGGAACATGACATTCATCCAGTGATCGATCGGATCTATTCGTTACAGGATACTGTTGAAGCGTTCGAACGTATGGCTAATGGAGAGCAGTTTGGCAATCTCGCCATCCTTGTGGAGTGACAGTTGAGTTAGATAGAGCCTCATTCGTAGATGACAATAACAGAAAAAATTTTCGGGGGTGCACATATGACTGAAGTTACTCGTGTAGAGCTAATCGAATGGGTTCGTAAGCTAATGATCGCGGAAGGAACAGAGGCAGAGTTAGATGATATGTTAAGCGAGCTACAGCAACAGGTACCTTATGCAGAGATCAGCAATCTCATTTACTGGGATGATCGAGACCTGTCTCCTGAGCAGATCGTAGAAGAAGCACTCGCTGCCCGTCCTATCCAGCTTCCGCCCCCGTCCCAATCTTAAGGATAAGGAGGCAATGCCTACAATGACGGATGGACCCGATAACAGTAACCATGAACGAGACGACCATAATGAACTTGGTGAGCATTCAACCCGCCCGATTCACCTTACCCAAGGGGAGATCAACGCGCTGGAGAAAGCGATTATGTATCTCAAGTTTGAATGCAACGAGACGGACTCCCTCCTTTACGCAGGTAGCCCCCTTCTGAACAGCGTATTGGAAAAGGCGCGTGATGCAAGTCGATTCGGAGAGTTCGCGAAAGACTTCCACTCACGTCCTAATGAATATGCGGAGACATTCATGCGTGACAAGTTAGAACGCTCCTACGCAGAAGAATTAGCGCCGCGGGAGCGATCCACAGTACAGAAGGATGAAATTCTGCGAACATGTATGTTTCCATATCCGGTGAAATAAAAAATCTCTATACTCGTAGGTTGAGTATAGAGATTCTTTTATATATGCGTAATATCAATAACATTGAAGATGGATGCTAGGTTTAGATTTTTATTAAAAATGGATATGGCTTAGATTCAATTTTAGAGATATTCTTTTTTTGAAATAACGTGCCTCTATCTAAAAATTCGTTATAATGGAAAGAACTTGGCGAGATTGGTAAGTTTATGAATTCACACAACTTAGTCATTGGAGGATGATTATGGAAACGGAAGGTTTACGGAATGTTGAGAGTTTAGCCTTGAAGAAACACAAGATTTTCAAACAAAGCTTAATGCGCTATATCGCACGCTCGATGCTTGCGAGTATGTTCATCGGGTTTGGGGTAATCGTAGCATTTAAGACAGGGAATTTCTTCTATATGGAACAATCCCCGTTTACATACCCAATGGCAGCAATCACGTTCGGAGCAGCCATCATTCTGATTGCCTACGGTGGCGGTGACCTGTTTACAGGCAATACGTTCTACTACACGTATGCTGCACTACGCAAGAAGCTACGCTGGCTTGAAGTGGTGAAGCTATGGATTGCAAGCTACAGTGGGAACCTCATGGGAGCCGCAGTATTTGCCCTATTAATCTATCTCACCGGTTTGTTTGATTCAGCTCAAGTTAATGGCTTCCTGCTCAGTGTGGTTGAACATAAAATGGAAGCTCCCACGATGCAGCTGTTCTTCCGAGGCATTCTATGTAACTGGCTGGTATGTCTAGCGTTCTTCGTACCGATGTTTATGAAAGAGAACGGCGCCAAAATGTTCGCCATGATGCTCTTTGTCTTCTGTTTCTTCATCTCGGGCTATGAACATAGCATAGCTAACATGTGTACTTTTGCGATTGCTCTGGTGCTGAACCATCCGGGGACAATTTCGTTCGGAGGTGTGCTCCATAATCTGGTTCCAGTCACACTGGGCAATCTGGTCGGCGGTGTATTCTTAATGGGCTTTATGTATTACACCGTGAACAAACCATTTTTAGATGAGGAGACACATTAACACCATAACCTAACCCCGTAACACAGACATAGGTTGCTTCCTCATGTAAGCCAGGCAAGTGTCCAAGGACGTGTAAGATCGTTAAGCATTTGAATTAAAAAAACAGCAAAAAACCATCTCACTCACAATTTGAGATGGTTTTTAGTTTCGCGCGTTTTTATATTATTCACCCACCCGATTTTACTCCAGAATGTCTTTACCCTCATAGATCACTTACTCTTTCTTGATTAATGTGCCAGTTTGTTTATAAAATCTCCAGATGCAGCAGCGGGAACGGTTTGCCAGATCCATCGAGTTCAGAGCGCCCAATCTGTACAAATCCCATTTTTTCATAGAATTGCGCTGCTCCAGCATTCTGTTCATTGACATCCACCTTGAGATGATGACCTTTGAGTTCGATGGTATGTTCGATCAGAAGACGCCCTACGCCCTGTCCATGCTGACTTGGATCGACGAATAACATCTCAATAAAGTTGTTTTGTAACCCGATAAAGCCGACAGGTTGTTGCTCCATATCTAGCGCTTCCCATACCTCAACTTGCCGTTGCTCCAGTATTTCACCTACCATATTTCGATAGAACTGAATGTCATGCTCTTCCAAAAACGTATGCGTTGCTCGAACAGCTCTCTCCCAGATCTGTATCAGCTGCTCATGATCTTGTTCACGGTATGAAACGATAACCATCTTGAATGCACCCCAATACGAATAAACTGTTGATTTGTGTATTATTGTAACATTCCCAGCATACAACCAGTAACTGAACACACCAATCTTTAAGGCAACTTTCCACTGGTGTTTATGTCTTCCAGCGGAATGTTACGGCCGACTTCGCAGGCAAGCTGTAGTGAAATTCCGTTCCATCCATCATCACATTAAATGAGGTATCTTCATCCCCTGTGTTAGCCGCAACCAATACCATCGTTCCATCCGGATTGCGAAAAGCAACATTCTCAAGCTTGCCTTGCTCCTGATTGGAATCCACTCTTACCGCTCCAGGGCGTATAAACTTACTGATATGCCCCAATGCATAATATTCCACATTTTTATCTACCTTTCCACTCTCTGGATCAATGGTTACGACCCCTCGGCAGTTCTCGCAACCGCCATTGGTTGGTCCTCCTTGTGGATCTAATGCGATGTTCCAGAGCAACACACTTTGTGCCCAGTTTCGCGGTGCACCAATCATAAGGTTGGACATTTGCCAGCTCAGGTTTTCGCCAAAATCAGGGCTCCAGTCTCCACCACTACATTCCGTAAAATAAATGGACTTGTCCGGAAAACGATCATGCACCTCTGACATGGCAGAAGGATCACCGGCGTAACAATGAAAAGCCGAGCCATCAATATAGGTCGCAGCCTGCTTATCCCCAAGAACTTGATTGGTATACTCTACACCTTCATCCCAATTATGATCATACGCAATGATTCGGGTGTCTAGCTTTGCCTTTTTCAGAGCCGGACCGAGGTAATCACGTATAAAATGTACCTGTTCTTCAGCCCCCATACTCATACTGGGATAATTCGGAGAAGTGAATCCAGGTTCATTCTGGAGTGTAATCCCATAGATGGGCAGCCCTTTGTTTTGGTAGGCTTGAATATATCTCACAAAGTATTGTGCATAGGCTTCATACACCTGCGGATCTTCATAATTCAAGTACCAGCCATGTAAGGTCTTCTCGCCATATTTCATCCAGGCCGGTGCTGTCCAGGGTGTCCCCATAATTTTCATATGTGGCTTCAATCGGGTCACCTGTTGCAGCATATCTACGACCTCCCGATCCTGATCAATCGAGAAATGTTCCATGGTATAATCTGTTCCTGATTCCACATCATCATAGGTGTAGCTTGCAGGCGCACCGGACGCATCTACCGAATAATCGGAAGCTCCGATGGTATGCCTGACCATATCTAGATTTAGTCCCTCAGAGGTAAACAAATCATGAAGCAATTGTTCTCGCTGTTCTTGTGGGAGTTGGTTCATAAGATGTGCTGACGACCCTGTCATGGCTGCCCCAAACCCATCCATGGTTTGATATGTTTTCTCGGGATTAATCGTGATTGCGGCTTCCAGTGGGGATGAGCTAGTTCTTTCACTTTGAAGTAACGGAATCGGCTGCTGCGGGGCAAGCAAGTGTTGCTGATCTCCTGTAGTTAACCAAGCTTCCACCTCGGCATGCGTCTGTTCGGCAGGTGGCGGGACGGGTTCTTCTCTGACGCTACGTAACACAAGCCACAGCAGCAGTATTATAATGCATATGGCAAATACAATAACAAGCTTCATTCGGCCGCTAAGCTTGTTCCGTAGGAGCACTCTTTTCATCTTATTCACACTCCTTATCCTATCTACTCGAAATTCTTCACTCATATTGCAGCTAGGATTGTTAGATCTTATTGTAGAAAAAGCCGCGGCCCTAAGGCCACGACTAATACATCTATTCCTTCTATTTACCGGAAGGACTTCCGATATTCACACTACCTGTCAGACGGACATCATCCGAAGCGCTGCCGACATAGATAGATACTTTACCTTTAGGCATGATCCATTCATTCGACTTCTCATCCCAATAAGATAAGGCACTGCGATCTAGCTTGATGTTTACACGCTGTTGTTTACCCGCTTTGAGATCTACCTTAGCCCAACCAGCAAGCTGTTTGGCTGGTGTCTCTACTTTTGTTGGCAGATTACCTACGTATACTTGAACCACTTCGGCACCCGAACGTTTGCCTGTATTGCGTAAGTTGAGAGCCACTTCTACCGTTGCATCGTCTCCCTTGCCACTATTCTTCACATGCAGATTGCGGTAATCAAAACTTGTATATGACAGACCATGACCGAACGCAAATGCCGGTGATAGGCCTTGCTTTTCATATCCTTTGTATCCTACAAAGATCCCCTCCGAATAGTTACCTACTCCGTTGACACCAGGGAACTGCTCTGCAGTTGATACTGGCGTTTGTTGGTCATCAGCAGGGAACGTTACAGGTAGTTTACCTGAAGGATTCACATCCCCGAACAATACCCTAGCAACAGCATTTCCTTGTTCCTGACCAGCATACCAAGCTTGTACAATGGATGGCACTTCTTTTTGCCAAGAATCCATCTCTACAGCTCGTCCACTCATCTGTACTACAATCGTCTTCGGATTAGCTGCTGCAACCTTGCGGATCAACTGCTCCTGATTGTTAGGCAGTTCCAGATCGGAACGATCTACGTAACCTTCGCTGTCATACGTACGTGTCACGACAACCGCTACGTCAGATTTTTTAGCCAGTTCAACGGCCTTTTCCATTTTGGCATCCACTGCGTCTTCCGGTGCTTCCCAGCCAAAACGAACCTGCGCTCCCATATCATGATTCGACTGTACTGGGAAATCCGTGCGATATTCAATACGAATATTATGGGATTCTCCTTCTTGCAAGGTAATACCCTTCTTCGTTGTGCTTAGAGTTGCACCCTGATTGTCCACAAGAAGCTGATCATCCACATACAATTTAGCAGAGCCTAGGCTCGTTAGAGATAGCTGATATTCTCCTGTTTTTGGTGCTGTGATTGCACCTGTCCAGCGAGCAGACATTTTGCTGTTAAACTTGGTCGGTGTCACTGGAAGTTTAGAAGACTGTGCATTGAAGCCTTCATAGTTGTAAAATCCAAGATTCATATTGACCTGATTGTCTGTGCGAACAAGTTCAGGGTCACCTTCCATATCTTTATTCGTCCAATATTCTGCATGAAGGCCGAATTCTGCTTGATCTGTCCCGTAGTCCTGCTCACTCTTCTGAGCATTAGCTGGAGACAAAATTGCAGACGGTACCGCAGATGGGCCGTTAAATGCATCCCCTGCCGAGACAGGGTCTGTTCCCGCTGCATACTTCACATCAACGCCTTTTCCGGCACGTTTCCGAATGCCTTCCAATGGGCTCACGGTATACGTTGGGTTAACCAGACTGCTACCGCCTCCAGCCGCAGATGCTGTATCTGCATCCGGACCGATTACAGCAATAGAGTTCAGCTTATTATCGGAGAGTGGCAACATATTATCATTATTTTGCAGCAAAACCATACTCTCTTCTGCAAACTGACGAGCTTTCGCTCCATCTGCCTTCGCATTGATTGTTGTATTCGTTACAGGCTTATCGAACAGCCCTTTATCGAACATTTGAAGCAAAATACGTCTAACCTTTTCATCAATGGTTTGTTCGCTGACCTCGCCTTTGTTCACGGCCTCCAGTAGCTTACTTCCCCATTTACCGTACGGCTCACCTGGTGTTTCCAGATCGAGTCCAGCATTAGCGGATTCGACCGTACTGAAGTTGGCACCATAATCACTCATCACGAAGCCTTTGAAACCAATCTGATCCTTCAGTATGTTCGTCAGCAGCTCTTGGTTCTCACAAGCATATGTACCATTCACCTGGTTAAATGAACACATCGCTGATCCTAGATCGGCTTGTTCTACCACAGCCTTGAACGGTCGTACATACACCTCTTGAATCGCACGCTCACTTGCTGTTGCGTTGGTCGTAAAGCGCTCCGTCTCCTGATTGTTCAGAAGGTAATGTTTCGCTGTCGCAATCACGGGATTGCTCTGAATTCCCTTCACATACGCTGCCCCCATACCAGAAGCCAGCAACGGATCCTCACCCAGCGATTCGAAGTTACGAGAGCCCCATGGTGTACGTGCAATATCCAGCCCAGGGCCAAGTACTACATTGTGTGTTGTATTATGAGCCTCTTGTCCGATCAGATCACCGTATTTCTTGGCTAGATCTGTATCCCAAGATGCTGCCAGAGCAATCGGCGCAGGCAATGCCGTGGACTTTTTATCCTGAACATCCGGGTTCGCTACCCTCACACCTGCAGGCCCATCAGCCATCTGTAGTGCAGGAATGCCTAGACGCTCCAGCCCATCATTATAGAAACCATAATAGTTATTGACTTTACCTGTCACAAACCCAACCTTCTCTTCTAGCGTCATCGCTTGAAGTAACAGTTCGGTACGGTCCTCCGCAGATAAGGATGTGTTCATCCATGGGCGGTCTGCCCCAGATTCTGCGGCGAAGGCGTGTAACGGCATAGCCGCAACCGCCACGATGATTAACACCATAAACCATCGTTTAAGGGAAATTAGATTGAATCTTCTGTTCATGTTGCGCTCTCCTTCTCTCTTGATCATTTGTCTCGTACACATGCTTGAATACATGTATACAAGGGAATGCAAGCTGACGTCTTCCCAGCTCTTCAAGCATTCAGGTAAGCCTTGCATCTTACGTTCAGAAACGATCGCTTACAAGCAAGCGAGCTATTTCGCTTTCTTACGATAGCTGACCCACGACGAGATTGCATCCCCTTAAATATGGAAATAGGCTGGATAAACGGCTCCTAGTTCTTATGCATCATGCGGTTTTAAATACACTTAACAACAAAAGAAAGCGAATTAATTACATTTCCGTAACAATTTTTGTACAAAATATTCACTTTTAAAAACAGTCTTATAGGCCCATTTGGATTCTCCTAG
Organism: Paenibacillus sp. Root52; assembly: GCF_001426865.1. Lineage (GTDB taxonomy): Bacteria > Bacillota > Bacilli > Paenibacillales > Paenibacillaceae > Paenibacillus. Next base: position 105,597 of record NZ_LMFO01000008.1, read on the forward strand.
TTTATACAATTAATTATCAATATCAGGAAGGATGCGTAGTGCCCCTGGGTCCAAGGTCATTTTGAAATCGGATACACCACATAAACTTCATGAATAAGAACATAGAGAAGTAGCCGAAGTCCCTTTTAACAGGTACTCCGGCTATGTTTATGACTTATACCAAGACATCATTCTAGTTCTGCAATTGGGCAAGAATCTGAGGATCCTTGATTTTCTTATCTTCGGCCAGCAGCATAATCTTGGATAAAATCTCCGCAGTTCTTGGATCTTCATCCAAGAATGGCAGGAAAATTCGTCCACGGTGCTGACTATGCACAGGTACAATGTGAAGCGCTCCTGTCGCTTGCTTGAACACATTACCGCTACCTAGATGAACAGCATATTCTCCCAGCTCACCATCAATACGCGCATAGTTCCCGTCCAAACGGACATTGTCTATTTTCAGCAAACGCAGAGATTCATTAACGATCACATGACGCATCTCAATTGTCGTCAAACTTGCTTCTGGATCTACTCCGCCCACATGTGCAATGCTCACAACCAGATCAATATCTCGCATGACCTCAGAGAAGAAGATCGGTGGTACATCTTGTAATGCTACAGGCTTGTACGTCTTGCGATCATAGAATTGAACTGTCTCCAGCGTAGGTGACTCCGTATCAGCCGGGGAGAACCAGTCTGCCATCGCATACAGATTGGCAATCAGGTTATGCTCATAACTCACCTTCTGTAGACCTTCTTCATAACTTACTGTCCACTGGCGTCCTTTGAGCAGAGCCACGGTCTTTTGGGTTTGAATCTGATATCCAGCATAGCGCCGGGATACAGTACCATTCGCCAGTTCATCCTCATTAGGCAGATACAACTCTCGGAATACCTGCTTGAATGGCTGCCGCTCCTGACGGGTGAATAGATCACGTTGGAACTCACTCCATTGACCACTGTTATACAGATGTAACGCATGTGCAATCAACAGCTCATCTTGATCTGTCAGCGGGTGGATAGTGCCTTCCTGATCCACGTTAATTAGACCACCTGTCGATGCATCGAATCGCCCTACGTATTCACCGGTCTTGAATACAAGGTTGCTCACTAAAGGTCGAAGAACTGGATTCTGGAACAGACTCGAAATCTCTTCACGGGTAAAAGCAGTCTCTGATGTCATGGAGCGTTCAAGCTCCTGTCTAGCTCTGCGATACTGCTGTACCAGGTCTGATTTTAACTCCTTCAATTCAGTAATATATCCATCCTTCTTAAATCTTGCAGGCACAGACTTAAGTGTCTTTCCTTTGCTGATCATGACGAGATCTGGCTGCCCTTCTTCATCAATGACCAATTGTGCTGTCGTCGTCTCATCAAGCTCATGAGGCTCGAAATAAGACTTCATCTCATCTAGCTTGCGGGCTTCCATACCCCAGATCAGACGTGTGATATCGGCATAGCCTGCATTTCGAGCAAGATTCCCCAACGCAATCTGGGATGCAGCTCCCTCGCTAGCACGTCGCTGTGCTCCGAATTGTTTGCTCTGCATTAGAAACTTCTGAATGAAGTCATACCGTTCACGTAGGTCTTGCTCCCGCTCTTCAGCAAATGGAATCAGACTGTATGTCAACAAATGATCCTTGTTACGCTTCTCTTCAACAGACTTCCGCATATCCTCGAGGCGCAATTTCCCTAGAGCAGCATCTGCAAACAATTGTGATCTGCGATGATTAGCTCCGCCTGATATATACTTGGCACAATCATATAACAGGTTGAAACGTTCCTCGCCCACAGCTGCGTATGCTTCTTCAAACCAAGCAATATCAAAAGCGCCATCGTTGAACTCTTGTGGTGAAATTGGAGAATAATGCGCCACAATCGTTTCTTTTTCCGCCGTAAAGCTCTCGTTAATGTGGGCATGGAAGTACCATGCTGCACTACGCAGCCCTTCCCAGCCTAGATATTTCGCCACAATCTCCATCCACTGCGGCGCGTACATTGCCGCCTCAAGCAATTTCTTCTCCTGAATTGGATACCGTTCTAGTAGCTCGTGTAGAAGATCTTCATTCTCACCATCTCTTGGATGACATTTCTGAATCAGATAGCTGAATGTTTCTTTGCGTGTCGTGTTATTCCCGTAACCATAAATATAACCACGAACGAAGGTGTCCTGATCCATTGCGGAGACAAGATGCACCCAGTGCTCCATGCCTTCAATTCGATCAAGCTTCATCGCAAGTGTGCTAACTTCTGTAGATAGCTCACCCCGCGTTAATTCAATCTCCACAATACGGTTAACAGCGGTATCCCGTATATGAACCATCTCTGGATCATCCGCAACACCCTCGGTACGGCTATACGTTAAATCTCGAATGAAGCCATGGCGATCTGCACCCATCAACAATTGTTGATAGATCTCCTGATCATCAATTAAATCTAGTTTGTAAGCACGTAAAAAGTCTTCCAGTGATAACAAGTTTAACGGATGTGTATCTTTAACCAGGTTCTTCAATTGATAGGCTGTCTGGAAATAACGCTTAAAGCTATGGTCATCATAGATTCTGCCGCGTACAAGGTAATTCCATGGACCGGTTAAGATATGAAGCATACCCGTTTCCTTCTCCAATTGCTCCTTCGGCATACTCGCTATAATAAAGGCCCATGCCTTCTCAGCAATCTCGAATGTATCCGCCTTGTCACTATCCTCAAAAGCAGCTGTAACGATCGCTTCCACTTGCTCGGAATACGTCAATTTCTCAAATAGTTCCTTCAACTGCTCGATATAAGATAGAGGATAGATCTGCTCTGCAAATTCCTTGCGCCAACCCTCCAGCAACGGAATCTTTCGCAGTTCATCATATTCATATGCCTGACTATAATAGCTGTAGTGGTCGTCCAAATTTTTATTCAGATTGTGGAATCGCATGCTGAAAACGAGCTGTAGCAATTCCTGGTGATCCAGACCATTACGCTTAATGAATTCCTCCCACACCTCATGTAATGGGAATTGCTCCATTAAAGGCATTTCATTACGTTGCGTATAAGGAACCGTCGAGCGTAGGTTAGCTCCAACCAGAAGTGTTTCTTTGTAGCCCGCGTAATACTCCACTTCATATTCCACATCTCTATGCTCATGCACCAACGCATCAAGCGCACCAAGGAATTGTTCCGCCTTTTCCAAGGAAAGGGTGAACATCTCCTTCACATTAAAGCTACCGAAATCACGCTGCTCTTCAAGCAAAGGCTGCTTCCGTGAAGGATCGAACAAACCAAATCCATTTGCAGCGGTATACTGACTATTCTGCTCGTTCAACTTATCCAGCAATTTCTGCTCCTTAGCTGTCGGGGCTGTGATCAACTCTGCTAATGGCTGTAATCGGTTTTGTTGTGATGTTCGCTCCGGATCGGATGCGATCTCTGTCAACAATTCAAGCGCACCTAGACGCTGCAATTCACCTTTGGCAGTCAGAAGCCGTTGCAACGCACTCTCAAGCTCATCTACAGGTTGAAGCAGAAGCACCTGTATGACCTTCTGGCGTAGTGAACCAGTCTTTAATTTGAGCAAAGCCTCAAGTTGCTTCATTTCCTCTGTCGTTAAGGTAAGCTTCTTCAGTTTAAGAAGCGCACTTTCACGGTTCGTCATACTTTTATCCGATAAACTATCGAGGATAAACTGTCGCTGTACCTCCTGTTGAGGATCTTGTAAAAATAGAGACAGAAGCTCCCCTCTCAGATCGGCGCTGAGCTTGTCTTTTAACGCAACCACTTCGCTAATCCATTCCGGATCCATATCGTAGGCTGCTAAATAGAGCATCTTCTTCACGACATCATCCGCATCAATACGATACTGAACAAATTCAAGAACGCCTGACGACCCTCCCGCGCCTGCCTGAGGAATGACGTCTAACATCTGCTTGAATAGATCAAAATCCCGTCGCCGTACAGCTTTATCTGAAAATACAGGTAGAGGCCAGACATACACTCTGCGCTGTTGATCTCCATCGTCAAACCGACCCCAGTCATAGGTGTACATCGCATCGTAATTTTGGACAATCCAGTGCATTAACTCTATGTCATGTCCACCAAGATACTGACGCGCCAGACTTAATCGCAGTTCTCGGTTCTGGCTGTTCGCAAGCACATATTGAGCGACGATCTGTTGATATAATTGGCCTTGATCCATGATCTGGATCACCTTAGCTCCCAATTCGCTCTCTTCAATTACTGCCGTAGCCCAGAGACTAATAAACAGTTTGTTTGCGTTATCGTCGAGTTGCCATGCTGCGCGTATCTCAGGATCAACTAGAGCCTCGTGAGCCTGCGTTATAAGCTGGGTCGCAACCCGTTGATTTGCCGCTTCAATGCCAATACCTGTCCAGACAGCAAGCGCGCGCACCACCGAGCTGAACCGGATCAGATTGTTGTCGATGATAATTTTTAATATGTATACATACGCCTCAATCGTACCTTCATCCATACGCTCTACGATACTCTGCCGCAGTCCCTCCTGCAGTCTTGCAGCAACCAGCAGTTCACCCACCATCTGATACGCTTCGGTCTGGTTACTCAGTACAATGCCTTTGATCATCTCGCCGCTTAACAGTGCATTCTGGTTGTCTCCATAGATGATGTCATGTAATGCCTGCTTCATTTCGCCGTTATCATGATCCAGCTCATAGGCGATGCAATCAGGGAGTACCCATCGAATTTCGTATTGGTAATCGAACTTGTATTCACGAAGTGACACATACTCGGTCAGAGAGAATGCACGGATCTCCATACGGAACAGTCCGACTAGCTTGCGTAATACTTGACCCATATGCAGTGCGGGATCAGATGTACGGAACGGTCTGCGTTCATAGTTACTGCTGTATGGATACTTCGGTGCTTGCTCCGCAATATAACGGAACCGTGCACATAGTTGCTCACTTGCCACATGTCCCAGTATGTCTAGAACAGGCTGGAACAATGGCCGACCAGTGTCTGCCGCCAGTTGTAATAATGTATGTCGCATATTTAAATAGAGCTTTTCATCTTCACGCAAATAACCTAATCCAGCCAGTTCTACAACATAAGCAGCCAGCTCATGCTGTTCCTCAGGCAATGATGCTGCCTTTTCCCGTAACTCGTTCAGATATCCCGGTTCCTGCTCTTGCTGATTCATCTAATTCTCCTCCTTGAGATACGTCCTACCACAAACGACCGGCAAGCATGGTGAACCGGATAAAGACTAGCTCATCACCCTCACGCAGTGTTAACGGCTCATCCAATTGATGTACTTCTTCTTCATTAACAAACACTTTATATAAACCATCTTCATGTGCTAACACGGCCGTTTCAATCGCCTGCTGCAATTCAGGAATCCCTTCATTATTAACCGCCCCAAAGCCCACTTTCCCCGCAGCTCCCTGGGATTCAATCTCTTCAGGCATGAGGTATGCAAGCCAATCTACCTGGTTTTTCTTGTCCTCTAGTGCCTGTACTTGCCGAGAAACCATGTTACCGATGAGTTGTCTCAGCGTGCCCGTTGTTTCCGGAAGTTCGGTAGCTTGTTTGGCGAGAGCAGGTTTTCGTTTGCCCAAGCTCTTGACTGTGACCCATACGTTCACTCCGTCTCCCCCTTCCTATAAATGAACTATAAATATTTACACTGACCACTCCGATGACAGAATAACCCTTCGATCGCTGTTATCCCCAGATTTTTTTTGATTCCCTTTCCAATGGGGAAAATCCGGGGATAAAGGCGAACGCTTCGCTTCTTCACGTTATTTCTGTCCTCTCCGTTCTTGTGTAAATTGCTAGTTCAATTTATCTATTAAATATATCCATTATCTCATTGATCGGCCCTTGAGTGCCAATTACAGAGCTTGATTACGAGACTACCTTATCAAAATCAAAATAATGCGTACATATGTGCCCCTATTTAGTATAATAACCAAATCTTTCTTCACATACATGAGTCATTTCTCACGTTTTATATGAAACCTATGGACTACCTCATAATCTAGCAAAAATAAAGAAGGTCCCCTCTCATTTAGGGAAACCTTCTGTTCATTTACACAAAAGTGTATATCATGTCATACCAAACGCAAAGGACGGATCGTAACCGCTGCCGTCTTGAAGCCGGGCATACGACAATACGGGTCCAGTTCAGGTCTTGTAGCTCTATTCACATTCTGAATGCCGCCCCAGTGCATCGGTACAAACAACGTATCTTCACGAATATGCTCCTTCACTCTGCTTCGAACCGTGAAGCTACCATACACAGATTGAACCTCTACCCACTCACCATCCCGAATGCGGTGACGAGAAGCCGTAGTTGGATGAAGCTCAACAAAGTTTTCCAGCTCACGAGCTTCAAGTGTCGGGCTTCGATGCGTCTGTACGCCGGTAAGATAATGCGGAAGCACACGCCCATTCGTGAGGATTAGAGGAAATTCTCGGGACACTTCATTCCAACCTGGACTCGTCTCTGCAGTAAAGGAGGCTCTGCCGTCGACGTGAGCAAAGCGTTCAGCAAATACTAATCCTTCTCCCGTGGTCTCCACTGACGGGCAAGGCCAATAGATTCCTTTTTCAAGACGTAGTCGTTCATACGTGATTCCATAATAATCAGCAACGCCTCCCCGGCTGGCTTCTCGCAGTTCATTAAAGATCTCCTCAGCAGACTGGAATTGAAAATACGAAGCCTTGCCCATCTCCACAGCGATGCGACATAAGATGTCCCAATCATGAAGCGCCTCACCCGGTGCTGGTATACCTTGCTCACGAAGAAGAACACGGCCTTCCAGATTCGTTAATGTCCCCTCATTCTCCAGATAAGCCGTAACGGGTAGCACTACATCTGCCATCCGCGCTGTATCCGAGAGGAACATATCTGCCACGACTAGAAAATCCAGCTTACGCAGTCCTTCTTCCACCAAACGTACATTAGGATTCGACACCACTGGATTGGAGCCCATCACGAATAGACCACGAATCTTCTGATCATGAACGAGTTCCATCATTTCATAAGCAGAGACCCCTTTTCCCGGTAAACTCGCTGGGTCTACACCCCACACGGATGCAACATAGGCACGATCTTGCTCATTTTCAATTGAACGATAACCTGGTAATTGATCGGCTTTCTGACCATGCTCGCGCCCCCCCTGACCGTTACCCTGACCTGTAATTGCGCCGTAGCCACAGCCAGGTTTACCTATATTGCCTGTCGCGAGCACCAGATTCAAAAAATGCCGAACCGCCATATGTCCATCAGTCTGTTGTTCAACCCCACGGGCAGTCATAACCATTGCTGTATCTGCCTGACCATAAGCAAGCGCAGCCTGACGAATCTGTTCAAGCTCAATCCCACACTTGGCAGCAGCCTCTACCAGATCCATCTCCGCCAGTTCTTGTTGTAATTGTTCAAACCCATGAGTCCGATCCCCTATAAACTGATGATCTACAGCGCCAGCATCTATAATTAGCTTCATCATAATATCTGCCAACAACGCATCCATTCCCGGTTTAATCTGCAAATGAAGATCAGCGATCCCCGCAGTGGCAGTCTTGCGTGGATCAATCACGATAATAAATGCTCCATTTTCTTTTGCCTCATTAAAGTAGGGAAGCAGTGTAGACTGACATTCGGCAATATTCGTACCAGCCAGCACAATGCAACGTGCGAGCGGAATATCCGACAAACGAAACGTTAGTCCTCGATCCATGCCAAACACTTTACTGCCAGCCGAAGCCGCTGCCGACATGCAGAACCGTCCGTTATAGTCGATGTACCGCGTTCCAAGACCAACCCTTGCGAATTTTCCGAGTAAATAAGCCGTCTCATTGGTAAGAGAGCCCCCGCCATACACACCAAGTGTGTCTGCCCCATAACTCTCTTGCAGATGGCTGAACCGTTCCGATATGAACTGAATCACTTCGTGCCATGAACTGGTTACAAGTTCACCGTTCCGACGGATCAGTGGATGCAACAAACGTTCTTTGCTGAGTGCATGTTGATGTGCATTCATGCCTTTGACGCACAATCGTCCCTGTGAAGCGTTATTCGGGACACCTTCTACGACGTACTCCGCTCGGCGTTCACCTGTAACGGGCGCTGCCACTTCGCTCACCTTCATCTTACATTGCACACTGCAATAGGGACACTGCGTTTCCTGTACCTGGAGCATTGAAGCTGTCTTCTCTGCATTGATAGATGGTGTCATCCTCATCCCGCCATTCCACTAAAATGATCATTCACATCATTTCTGACCTTGCACAGCCGTCCTGCCATATGATGAAACTGTTTCCCGAGCATCCGACGCACTCGCCATCTCGGCGTTCTTTCTAATCACTAGCTCACCCTGCAACTGATAATCCAGCAGTGTCTCTCGAATCGACATGAATCCTAGTCGCTCCGACCATGCCCACATCGGTTCGTCAAATCGCGCTGTCTGGCGATACCACTGGAGACACGCCGAGGTAAGCCGCACCGCATCCTCTACCGTTTCCGCAAGCCCTAACAATCCACCTTGCTTAACGGGCTGCTCTGCATGACCGCCAACATATACCTCCCACCCAGCAGGAGAAGCTTGCAGACCTACATCTTGAACAACAGGGCTAAGAGGTGACGACAGCCTTGTAGCTACCGCAATTCTAACTGGAGCAGGCATCGCCATACCTCTCCACGTCAGACGAAGTCGTTCAGTTAAGAGTCCACCCATATCAGACCCCGAAAGAGCATCATACATAGCATCATCACTGTACACGAGAGTTCCATGAGCTTGCCCTGCCCCGTAAACACCCCATTCACGATCAGAGTTCATACCCGCAACTCCACGTTTTAGTACTTGTGCATAATAACGAAGTGCTGGTTCGCAAACCTCACATCCCGATGCTGTTTCCCAGCTCAACCTTTGCAGTAATAGATTCTTCTCTGACTCCCAATCGGTTCCGTGTTGAATATCCAATGTCAGTCCGGCTGAAGAATTTTGCTCCCGGTACATCTCTTCCATCACACTCTTGAGTCCATCATGTCCCAGCGTTGTACAGCCACATATCGGTAGCTCCGTCTGATCTGCTTCGCTATCCGCAGCAGTACTCGCGCCGCTGCCGTTCTTCTGGAGATTGTGCGTGTGCTTCACCAGAGCTACGACCATGGGACGACATCCACCACATGAGCCGGATGCTTTTGTTCGCTCCTTAACCTGATCTGCATTCTGTAGCCCATGCTCTTGGATCGCCTGCATGATCGCCAATTTGCTAACATTGTTGCAAGCACATACTGTATCCTGTGCAGGTAATGCTGCCGCCGCTTTTTCTGCCGGATCAGGCTCTCCATCACGTGGTCGTAACTCAGCTACGTCAGCTCCCCGTTGAACAAGACTGAGCAATGCAGTTCCTTCCGTCGTATCCCCAAACAAAATAGCCCCTCGAACCTTGCCTGCTTGCATAAGCACCTTCTTATAGGTTCCCTGAACACCATCCAGCATCTGTATTGCTGTCTGCATGCCTTCACCGCTAATGTCTCCTGCGGAGAATACATCCACCCCAGATACTTTCAGTTGCGAATAGGGAATTGAGCCTGCATACGCTCCCGTTTCCTGCTGGCATAACGTACGAGCTAGAACCTTTCCTTGTTCAAACAATGGAGCCACCAGTCCATAACTGATCCCCCGATGCTCCGCACATTCACCAACCGCATACACATCTTGAACACTGGTACGCATAAAATCATCAACAACTATGGCACGATGGGTATAAATTCCACTCCGTCTAGCTAACTCGACATTGGGGCGAATACCTACAGCTACGATCACCACATCCGCTTCGAGCCTCGAACCATCCGTAAAAGCTAGACCTTGCGCTTGGGATCTGCCCACAATTTTCTGCGTATTCTTCGATAGAAGGAACTTCATCCCTTGACTCTCCAGTTCCCGCTGTAACATATCCGCGGCTTGGGCATCCAACTGACGGTTCATGATATAAGGCGCGTTATGAACGATAACCGCATCCATGCCAAGATGTAGAAGTCCTCGAGCGGCCTCTAGTCCAAGTAAGCCACCCCCAATAACAGCAGCCTTGCCGTATTGCTTCGAATATTGAGCCATGCGTGTACAGTCATCCACTGTTCGAAATGACATCACTCTCTCTTTGTCTACTCCCGGAATCGGTGGAATGAATGGGGATGATCCTGTTGCTAGAATCAGGATGTCATATGATTCCTTCATTCCAGATGCTGTCTCTACATATTTCTCCTGCGTGTTGATTCCAGTAACCGTCTCTCCTGTATGAAGCCGAATTCCATGCTGGTCATACCAGCTCCAATCGTTAAGAATGATATCCTGCACCGTATGCTCGCCTTGCAGAACTTTGGACAGCATGATCCGGTTATAGTTAGGCCTTGGCTCATTACCATAAATCACAATGTCATACGTATGTGGAGCAATGGCAATGATCTCCTCGATGCACTTCACGCCAGCCATACCATTTCCGATGACCACCAGCTTCTTTTTATCCATGAGCTACCCCCTACTCGTTCACACGCTGATAAAAAAACAGAAAAATCCCTTCTCCATCATTCGGAAAAGGGCACCGTTGCCTCCGGAATTCACACGTCATTGTGTGAATTCATATTAGATTCAGATTAAGTTAAAATTTAATTGATGTCAACAAAATTAACATAAAAAGAAGGTTGGACATTAAAAATTAAGTAATTTTAAATTCCATGTAATTTTTGTTGACATACTCGAATTCCTTTTTTATAATTTGAATCAAAATCACAGTGCTGTGATCCTATCGGGTGCGGAAACACAATGACGTGTTACGCCAGTCGGCAAAGAGGCCGCAAATCGTTCAATGAACTGGACGATTTGTGGCCTTTTTCTATTGGATCACACACCACGTGTAAGAAATATTTTCAATTGGATGAGGAGCGATGATGGATGATGGAGAGCAAAAGTTTTTGGAAAAGCGGGCATAAGCCTACCCTCTTTGGCGCATTTTTGTATTTTGATATCAGCTTTATGATCTGGGGTATGCTTGGTCCACTAGCCGTTGTCATTGCCTTGGATTATCCGATGACTCCCCTAGAGAAGGCTAATCTCGTGGCACTCCCTATTCTGGGCGGCTCAATTCTTCGACTTGTACTCGGATTTATGTCCGATTATATTGGCCCGAAACGAACGGCTCAGATTGGTATGATTGTCACCATTATCCCCTTATTATTAGGCTGGTTATGGGTAGAATCACTAAGCCAGTTATATGTGGTCGCACTTTTGCTCGGTGTAGCAGGTGCTTCATTCGCAGCAGCCTTGCCACTCGCAGGACAGTGGTATCCGAAGGAACATCAAGGACTTGCCATGGGGATCGCAGGAGCAGGGAATAGCGGAACCGTTCTCGCTACATTGTTCGCTAACCGGTTAGCCACTCACTTTGGCAGTTGGGAAGTCGTATTTGGTCTAGCGATTATCCCCATCGTGATTGTATTTTTCCTCTTTTCCATCTTCGCCCGTAACAGTCCGAACCGTCCTGAACCGAAGAAATTATCTCAATACGGAAGCTTGTTGAAGCAAAGAGATGCTTGGGTGTTCTGCGCGTTCTACTGTGTAACGTTTGGCGGTTTCGTTGGATTATGTAACTATCTGACCATCTTTTTCAATACTCAATACGGACTGTCACCTGTTCGTGCAGCAGATATCACTACCTTTTGCGTTATTGCAGGCAGCTTCTTCCGACCTGTTGGCGGCTATCTGGCAGATAAACTCGGTGGGACACGCATGTTAACCTTCCTCTATACAGGAGCATGTATCATGCTAGTAGGTGTATCCTTCATCCCTCCACTTCCTGTAGTTGTCGTTATGTTATTCCTAGGTATGATGTGTCTCGGTGCCGGCAATGGTTCCGTGTTCCAATTGGTTCCTCAACGGTTTGGCAATGAAATTGGGCTCATGACCGGAATCGTTGGTGCAGCCGGTGGACTTGGTGGATATGCACTGCCTCTCATTCTCGGCCAGTTGTATAGCTCTTATCAATCGTACACGCCGGGCTTTGTCATCCTTAGTCTGATTGCTGCAGCATCCATGTTGTTGGTGCTGGTTATGCAATCCAAATGGCGTGCTCACTGGTTGAAAGGCTCCGTTACGAAACAAGCCGATGCTCCCTCCATGTCCTCCTAATGGCACCCGAAGATGGTTTGCGGTATGGCATGGGTTAGAAACTTTGCATACAAAAAAACAGCGACTGCCTTGTGTAAACTGTACCCTATAGAGTAGACACTTTAAAAAAGTCTCTCTATGGGGTATTTTTTATGTATGCCACCAAAGAGACCGGAATGGAGATACAACAATG
>NZ_LMFO01000009.1 GCF_001426865.1 Paenibacillus sp. Root52
TGAAGACGACTGAAGACGACGAGGTAGATAGGCTGGGGGTGGAAGTGCAGTAATGCATGGAGCTGACCAGTACTAATCGGTCGAGGGCTTATCCAATTGCAAGTTCTACATCGCAGACTTTCGTTTCGAATCTAGTTTTCAAGGAGCAATCCTTGTAATCATTGTTTATGATTGTTATTTGGAGAGATACCCAAGTGGCTATAAGGGGACCCTCTGCTAAGGGGTTAGGCTGTGTAAACGGTGCGAGGGTTCGAATCCCTCTCTCTCCGCCATCTTTATTCTAATGGAGATGGACAAGCAATCAAGACAATTCATTAATATGGCGGTGTAGCTCAGCTGGCTAGAGCGTACGGTTCATACCCGTAAGGTCGGGGGTTCGATCCCCTCCGCCGCTACCATATTACCCAGGAGGCTTAGCTCAGCTGGGAGAGCATCTGCCTTACAAGCAGAGGGTCGGGGGTTCGATCCCCTCAGCCTCCACCATATACGCCGGTGTAGCTCAACTGGTACACCATTAATGCCTGGAACCGTGGTGTAGTTGGCCTAACATGCCTGCCTGTCACGCAGGAGATCGCGGGTTCGAATCCCGTCGGTTCCGCCATTAATCCCAAAACAAAATAAGGCTCGGTAGCTCAGTCGGTAGAGCAGAGGACTGAAAATCCTCGTGTCGGCGGTTCGATTCCGTCCCGAGCCACCTTATTATTTTGGAGGATTAGCGAAGCGGCCAAACGCATCAGACTGTAAATCTGCTCCCGTACGGGTTCGGTGGTTCGAATCCATCATCCTCCACCAGTTTTATGAGTCATTAGCTCAGTTGGTAGAGCACCTGACTTTTAATCAGGGTGTCGAAGGTTCGAGCCCTTCATGACTCATCTTATAGAAAGAGTGAATAATCATTAACATGATTATTCACTCTTTTTTTGTTGTTTTGAAAATAAAACTAACTAATTAGTAGCCGAGTGTTTAGTGAATATTCTAGGGAACATAGATAAAAAGGTTAGCTGCCAATACACAATAAATTATATATTTTCGTAATCATTGTTATAAACCAATAGGTAAAAGGCGATCTCCCTTAGGATATGATAAGATAGTAGAAAAAACAGAGTGGTGACGTTCATATTATGATCATACCAGGTCTTAAACAACAAATTGAAACAGTTATCGGCACTACATTAGATGAATATGAAGTTACTATAGAAGAATGGGAAGAGTCAGCGGCTAAGTTATTCAATCATAACTACGATAACTCTACCTATAATGGAACGCCCGGCGGTCAGCTGAGCGAGCCAGAAAGAGTTACCTATACTGAAGCCCGGAGTTTGAGCACGGGGGAACGGATTTATTTTAAAGTCGGAGTGAATGCCAAAGAAGGAAATATTATATGTTGGGGATGCTCTACTGAAGCAATAACTAGAGAAACCAAGGGTCTCATTGAACTTCTAATCCTTAACTATACAGAAGCATCACTCGAAGAAGCACCTGTAGTATATGAAAGTGATCGAGAGCAGCAACTTGCTGAACTGGGACAATGGCTTGTACAGCAGATGAACGATCCATCCCAATATGAATCGGTACCGGAGCATTTATCGATTACGGCCGAGCTGAGCACAGAGAAAATTCCTTTTTTGCTGCAATGTGAAACACCGGATGCTCATCGAATTCGCTCCAAAGAGCTTAATAAATTATTGGAGAGTTACTTCGGTGAGTTAATTATATTAATTCCTATGAGAGAACAAGAGTGGGTCTTTCTTGCTGATGAAGAGATTGTTATGGGTGAGGTTGAGGAAGATACCATTGAGGCAAGAAAAGATCTGCTTAATGCCTTCTGTCTCGGACTATATGAATTGGTAGCGAGTGAATGGGCGGGTGTCTTCCATCTATCTGCATTGTTACCTTGTCACCCAGTAACTCAACTGGCGCCTGCTACTGCGCTTTTGCAGGAAAGTGTACAGTTAGGCAGGGCATTCCATGTCGCACAGCATATTCATCTTCCTTGGAATCTACAACTAGAACAAGTTGTTGCAAGTATTCCTGAGCAGCAGCGGCTCCGGTTCATCAAGGATACAGGTAAAGATACCACAATATTTAACGATAGTGAGACCCTCACAACGCTAGAGACCTTTTTTAGCTTGGATTGCAATGTGAGCGAGACGGCCAAGCGTCTTTTTATCCACCGGAATACACTGGTTTATCGTCTGGATAAGATCAAACAAGAGATTGGATACGATGTTAGAAGCTTTGAAAGTGCTGTTCTAGTGCGGCTTTTGCTGCTTATGTACAAAGTGACGAAAAAGCTCTGATATTTTTGTGCAGTTTGCGAATAGTCAAACATCACATGCATGGGTTATTATAAAACTACAAAATGTATTCGATTACAAAATGATCTCTGAGGAGGCAACAATCATGGCAGGTGTACGTTTAGAGCATATTTTCAAAAAATACCCGGGTTCCGATAAAGCAACAGTAGTTGACATTAACCTGGACATTAAAGATAAAGAATTTTTGGTACTGGTAGGTCCGTCCGGTTGTGGTAAATCAACAACACTGCGTATGATCGCAGGCCTTGAGGAAATTTCCGAAGGTAAACTCTATATCGGTGACCGTGTCGTAAATGATGTTGCTCCTAAAGACCGCGATATCGCGATGGTATTCCAATCCTATGCCTTGTATCCGCATATGAGCGTATATCAAAACATGGCGTTTGGTTTGAAATTGCGTAAAGTAAAAAAAGACGAGATCGACAAACGTGTACGTGAAGCAGCTAGAATCTTGGATATCGAGCATTTGCTTGAGCGTAAACCTAAGGCATTGTCCGGTGGTCAACGTCAGCGTGTCGCTCTAGGACGTGCGATTGTCCGTGATCCACAAGTCTTCTTGATGGATGAGCCACTCTCCAACTTGGATGCTAAACTTCGTGGTCAGATGCGTGCGGAAATCACAAAACTGGCTAAACGTTTGGAAACAACTGTTATCTACGTAACGCATGACCAGATCGAAGCAATGACGATGGGTGACCGGATCGTAGTTATGAAGGATGGTATCATCCAACAAGCTGCTTCTCCGGAAGAACTGTATAACTTGCCGGCTAACCTGTTCGTAGCTGGATTTATCGGTTCCCCAACAATGAACTTTATCTCGGGTAAACTGGCTGAGCAAGGTGCTAACTTGCACTTCGTAGCTCCAGGTGTAGATGTTGAAATCCCACAAGGTAAAGCACAAGTGTTGAAATCCAGAGGATATATTGGTAAAGAAGTGATTCTGGGTGTTCGTCCAGAAGATATCCACGAAGAGCCAGTATTCTTGGAAGCATCCCCGAACTCTGTATTCTCTACACACGTAGATGTAACAGAGAACTTGGGTCACGAAATGCTCCTCTACTTGAGCGGCGTAGGTAACGATACTACAATTGCACGTGTAGACGGACGTTCTAACACTCGTGATGGTTCCACAGTTAAAATGGCAATTGACATGAACAAAGTTCATATCTTTGACAAAGAGACTGAAGTGAACGTACTTCTTCAAGACTAATATTACTGGGATTCCTCGGTAACGATGAAATCTATCAGTTAACGCAATCATACATTGTATTCAGAGCCCCTTCCGTTATTGCTGGAAGGGGCTTTTTTGACTAATAACAGGCGTAGTCCAAGATTGCATTCAGCGGTGAATTCATTTAAGATTATTTGAAGGTTATCGATTGATGAAACAGAGCTTGAGTATGCTATATCTGCATGGAAAACATCCGATAACTGTGGTCTGTCTTCGCTGAATGACGTTAATCGACGTTTCGTATAGGCTGCAAATGGAAACAAACTGAATGCGCTCTTAAAGTAGTGAAATGTTGTGTCATCTTGATGTACATACAGAGGCAGCGAATGCTGAAAGGAAGAGACAAAATGGCGAAAAAAGTGAAAGTATCCGAGTTAGTGCAACAATTTCAGCTTGAAGTTGTTTCAGGATCTCATGGATTAAAGAGATTCATTACAGTAGACGATCTGAACAGACCTGGCCTAGAAATGGCTGGTTATTTTGAATATCACCCACAAGAACGGGTACAGCTTCTTGGAAGAACCGAGCTGGCCTTTTTTGCAATGCTCCCTGAACAAGAACGCCGTGATCGGATGCAGCGTCTATGCACAGAAGAGACACCTTGTATTGTTGTCACGCGTGGGCTGGACGTTCCACAAGAGCTGATCGATATCAGTGAAGAGCAAAACCTCGCTGTACTTCGTAGTAATATGGCAACGACGATTCTGTCGAGCCGGATTACTGGTTTCCTTGAGGGCAAGCTGGCACCAACAGCGACCATCCATGGTGTTTTGTGTGATGTGTATGGTGTAGGGATGTTGATTACGGGAAGCAGTGGTATCGGTAAAAGTGAGACGGCCTTGGAATTGGTTAAACGTGGACATCGCTTGATTGCCGATGATGCGGTAGAGATTCGCCAAACCTCCGACTTCCAGCTTCACGGAACAGCACCAGAGTTGATTCGTCATTTGCTGGAGATTCGCGGAGTTGGCATTATCAACGTTATGACCCTGTTCGGTGCGGGTGCTGTACGTAACAATAAACGGATTACACTTGTGGTTCGACTTGAAGCATGGCAACAAGACAAGCAGTATGACCGTCTTGGATTGGACGAGGAGACTACACGAATTATTGATACGGATGTACCTCTGGTTACGATCCCGGTTCGTCCTGGTCGAAATCTAGCTGTAATCATCGAAGTTGCAGCCATGAACTACCGTCTGAAGCAAATGGGATTGAATGCGGCTCTGCAGTTTACGAATAAGTTGACAGCAACCATCTCAGAAGATATGGAAGACATGGATTAAATGAAATAGTTCAAGGGATTGTGGTATGAGACAAAGCTGTGCTTTGCTATACCACTTTTTCTTGGATATAGGTTACGCAGGAAATTTGCACAGTACAGAACCATTTACGTATATGGTCTGTAATTAAGAGATTCTTTTTGTTCTTAGATCCGTAAATAGCATGAGTTGCTGTGTGGATTGTATAGTGTGAGAGTGAGTGGCATGAGTGAATTTATAGGAGTGTGAATGAATGGATACATTATTACTGTTGGACCCGGTTGCGTTCTCTATTGGATCGCTGACGGTTCACTGGTACGGATTAATTCTGGGTGCAGCAGCGCTTGTAGGTCTATTGCTGGTCATTCAGGAGGGGAAACGGTATGCCATCCCGCAAGAAGTGTTCATGGACATGGTTCTGCTCGGCGTACCGTCTGCTATTATTGGGGCCAGAATTTATTATGTGGCATTTAAATGGGACGATTATAAGGATAATTTCTGGGATGTATTTAAAATATGGAATGGCGGCATCGCCATTTATGGCGCACTAATTGGTGCAATTATATGTGCAGTTATTTTCTTCCGTCGTAAAGGATATAACTTCTGGCGTATGGCCGACATTTGCGCGCCTGGTCTCATCGTTGGACAGATGATTGGGCGTTGGGGGAACTTCGTGAATCAGGAAGCCTACGGCGGACCTGTAGAGGAGTCATTTTTGCGGAACAATCTGCATCTTCCGGACTTTATCGTCAATCAGATGAACGTAAATGGTGTATTCCATCATCCGGCGTTCTTGTATGAATCGTTATGGAGCCTGGTAGGATTAGGGATTCTACTCGTATTGCGTCGTCAGAAGTTTCTACGTGCAGGCGAACTATTCATGTCTTATTTTATCTGGTACTCTATCGGTCGTTTCTTCATTGAAGCGTTGCGTACAGATAGTCTTGGGTTCCAAGCACCAGCATGGGTGGCTTCTGTCGTAAATGGGATGTGGTCTCCAATGACAGCAATGGGCTTCGAGCAAGGGTATCTAGATCCAGCGTACGGCAACGTTAGAATTTCGCAACTGCTGGCGATCGCTATTATCATTGTTGCGGTATTATTCATTGTGGTAAGAAGAGTGACGGGTCGTGCAGATGTACGTTATAGTGATCCAATCGTATCGACGAAAGTACCTTCGGAACCATCGGATGATATGCCACAGACAGGTGCGCCAGGTACAGGTGCTGGCAAAGACAGCAAAGAAGACAAAACAACATCAACGCTAGCTAGAGAAGAGCAGAGGCAAGCTGAAGACAAAAAGGAGTAATGCAGGTATGATCAACACGGTTTTGTTTGATCTCGATGGAACGATTATAGATACGAATGAGTTGATCATCAGCTCGTTCCTACATGTAATGGGAGAATGGGAGCATTCAGCTCCGTGGACAAGGGAAGAAATTATTCCACATATGGGTGGCACGCTGGAACAGCAGATGCGCACATTTTCTGGACAAGAGGATGTCTCTAAGTATGTGAAGGGCTACCGTGCATATAACGATATTCACCATGAGGCAATGGTGCAGCCTTTCCCTTATGTGTTGGAGGTTATTGAAGCTCTTCATCAAGCAGGTATCGTAATGGGAGTCGTGACAACGAAAATTCGTCCATCCACACTTAAAGTGTTAGAGCGCTTCGACTTGCTCAAGTATATGCAAACGATTGTAACAGTCACGGATGTAACACATCCGAAACCTCATGCTGAGCCGGTATTGAAGGCGATGAACGAGCTTGGTGCCGATCCTACCAAAACATTGATGATTGGGGACAGCCCCGTGGATATTCAGTCGGCTCAAAATGCAGGTGCACTCTCCGTAGGTGTGGCCTGGTCTCTCAAGGGAGAAGAGAAACTGAAAGAATACAACCCGGATCATATTGTGCACGATATGAGGGATCTGCTTGTACTCACAGGTATTGAAGCGAGACGTACATGAGAAAAGTAACCCGCTATCCGGTAGAAGGTCATAATGCATTATGGCATATCTATCAGACTGTAAGCCCATGGAAAGGTGTTCGTAATTTTATCTGGATTCAGCTATCACGTTACTGTCCGATTCTATCGGTAAAGAACTGGATCTATCGCCGAATGCTTGGCATGAAGGTAGGTAAACATACGGCATTTGGCTTAATGGTGATGGTAGATGTGTTTTTCCCGGAGAAAATCACGGTGGGCGAAAACTCAGTCATCGGATACAACACGACCATTCTGGCTCATGAATATCTCATCAAAGAGTACAGGCTGGGCGAGGTCATTATCGGTGAAAATGTACTTATTGGTGCGAATACAACCATCTTGCCGGGGGTAACCATCGGGGATGGAGCTGTGGTTGCAGCAGGCGCTGTGGTTCACAAGGATGTTGCGCCAGGAGCCTTTGTGGGAGGTAATCCACTACGGGATCTATCCCGGTCTGCAACTACTGAGCAAGATATGCTCGTGAATACAGAGGAACCAGTTTAGGAAACGAAGGTCGTTGGAAAACGACATTTGAAACATGTATACCTGTGACTTAAGTTTAGAGCCATAGGAACTAATAAGAAATATCCAGTGGTAAGGTGAAGTCTGAACCGCTGAGAGAGAAGCTGCTAAGGGCAGCTTTTTTCATATATAAATATTCTCTCGTCACGCTTGTAAAATGCGGGTAAACCATAGAAGGAAGATGGCTGGCTAGCTGTGTGGTTTTGTTGACGATGTGGAGTCATTCATGTTATCATATCCCATATCCTTTAGTTTGTTAGCACTTTACCATACGAAAGCAAAGAGCAGCAGAGTGTGAACTTCATATTCTCTTCTCTGAGGGTTCGACTTCATAGAAATAATGCGCTGCATAGCAGCTAGAGCACAAGAACGGCTTCACAGATGAACGTATAGAGGATTTGCGAAGGCATTTGTGACTTCGGTTGAAACAGATGCTATTTACATAAATCCTGTTGAGATACAGATTGAAATGCAAGTGGACGAATGAATGGATGCAAGAATCAATATACAGACTGCTGCACAATCCAAACTACTGACTCGGGGTGAATGATACTAATGTCTAAACCAAAAGGCTTCGAGAAACCGACGGGTTTCCGTGACTATACACCGCTTGTCGTGAACAAGCTGAGAACGATTGAGCGAAATGCACTAGAATGCATGGAACGCTGGGGTTATCGCCAGATTATGACGCCAACGATTGAGTATTACGACACGGTAGGTGTAGCCAGCTCTACCTCAGATCGTAAATTGTTCAAGTTGCTGAATAGCCGAGGAACAACGCTCGTGTTGAGATCGGATCTGACAGCTCCTATTGCACGGGTTGTATCTTCTCTACTGAAGGATGAGCCACTTCCCCTCCGTTTGTCTTATCATGCGAATGTGTTCCGCTCCATTGAAGAGGAAGCGGGACGTGAAGCGGAGTTTTTCCAGACGGGTGTTGAACTTGTGGGTGATGATTCCCCTGAAGCGGATGCAGAAGTGGTTGCTTTGGCGATTGCCTCATTACAGGCAGCGGGTGTGTCTTCTTTTAAAATAGCGATGGGTCACATGGGTTTCCTGAATGGATTGTTGGAAGAGGTTATCCCAGGGCAGACCGCACAGCAGCAAGAATTGAAGAATGGATTGCTCGGGCGGGACTACGTTGGTTATCGGGAATCTATTGAAGCGCTCGATCTTGAACCGAAGTTGAAGGCGCAACTTGAGGCGATTCTACGTTTGCGAGGTGGCAAAGAGATCTGTGCTCAAGCAGCCCAGTTAAGCTCCAGTCCAGAAGCAGCAGAGTCTATCGCCCATCTGTGTGCAGTATTTGAGGTGTTAGAGGCGTATGGAGTCTCTGAGCATGTGTTGATCGATCTGACGATGATTGGTGACTTCTCGTATTATACAGGTATGACATTTGAAGGTTATGCGGCCGAGCTTGGATCGCCTGTATGCAGTGGTGGACGATATGATAATCTGCTGCAGCAGTTTGGACGTGCGCTTCCGGCTACGGGATTTGCACTCAAAACAAACCGAATTATCGACGGAGTACATGGCATTACAATAGAAGAAGAAAAGCCTGTGCTGATTGAATATCAGTCTGAATGCCGAGCTGAAGCACTTACGGAAGCAGCGCGGTTACGCAGTTTAGGAAAGAATGTTGTGACATCCCTTCTCTCCGAAGAGAAGAGCAATACTGAAACGGCGAAAGTAGCTGTAACCTCTGGTGAACAAGAAGTGCGGAGTGACAAGCGGTATGCCGAGGTCATTCGTTATACATCTGAAGAAAGGGGAGCACGCTGAGATGTCGGATATTTTGAAGGTAGCAATGCCTAAGGGACGAATCTATAAAAAAGCTTCAAAGTTATTCCGTGAAGCAGGTCTCGACATTCCCGTTGATGTGGATGACACACGCAAGCTGGTGATCGAGGTGCCGGAAGCTGGCATGGAGTTTATTATGGCGAAGCCTGTGGATGTCCCGACCTATGTAGAATATGGTGTGGCTGATATCGGGATCGTGGGCAAGGACGTACTGCTTGAGGAAAACCGGGATGTCTATGAGCTGCTCAACCTGGGAATTGCACAGTGCCGGATGTCCGTTATTGGGCTTCCTGATTGGAAGCCAGGTATTCAGCAACGTGTAGCAACCAAATACCCGATCATTGCTTCCCAATATTTCAGAGAACAAGGACAGCAGGTGGAAGTCATTAAGCTGAACGGCTCTATTGAGCTTGCGCCACTAATTGGCCTAGCCGACCGAATCGTCGATCTAGTAGAGACGGGGCAGACGCTACGTGAGAATGGACTAGTGGAAATGAATTCGATTCTGGATATCACCAGTCGCCTTATTGCTAACCGAGTTAGTTATCGGATGAAGAATGATCGGATTCAATCGTTATGCGATGCATTGCAGAGGGTTATTCCAGCATCGACGGAGACGCCTAGTGGGATACTGAGAGGCTGACGAAAGCCTCTTATCTTATTATCATGGACATGTAGCAGGCCTCGTAAATGCGTAGCGGAGCATGGTGTACTAAGACTACACTTGGAGCGAAACTGCGGCTTGATAGAAATTATGGATATCAAAGAATGATCATATAGCATGGTGGTATTACAGGAGAGAAGGAGGTTATATGCATGAAGATTGTACCTGCACGGGAGTTTAATCTGAAGCGGGAAGTCGAATATGGTACACCTGAGCAAAATGAAACTGTACGGCGCATTGTCAGTGACATCCGCCGAGAAGGTGATACTGCGTTGCTCCGATACACAGAGCAACTGGATCGGACGAAGCTCGCGGCTTCAGAGCTTCGTGTGCCGCAGGAAGAGCTACAAGCAGCGTATGCCGCGGTGGAGCCATCATTTGTAACGGCGATTCGGCAGGCCGCCGCTAATATTCGTGCGTTTCATGAGAAGCAGAAACGCAATTCTTGGATGGATTGGCAGCCAGACGGCAGTCTGCTGGGCCAGGTAATCCGACCGCTGAAGCGGGTCGGTGTGTATGTACCTGGCGGCAAAGCAGCGTACCCTTCGTCGGTGCTGATGAATGTGATTCCGGCACAGGTAGCGGGTGTGCCGGAGATTGTTCTGGTGACGCCGCCATCCACTAATGGTGGCGAAGGCATTAACCCGTACATTCTCGTGGCTGCTGCGGAAGCAGGCGTAAGCGAGATGTACCGGGTTGGCGGCGCGCAAGCCATCGCCGCCCTCGCCTATGGCACGGAGAGTATTGCCCCGGTGGATAAGATCTGTGGACCGGGCAATATTTACGTGGCGCTCGCGAAGCGCGAGGTGTATGGGGCAGTCGATATCGACAGTATCGCGGGGCCGAGTGAGATTGTGGTGCTCGCCGATGACACGGCGAACCCGGTGTATGTTGCCGCAGACTTATTGTCGCAGGCGGAACATGACGAGATGGCATCGGCTATTCTCGTCACGACTTCGGCTACGCTGGCGGAAGCCGTGCAGACCGAGGTGAAGCAGCAACTGGAAGTGTTGCCGCGTAGAGATATAGCGGCTGCTTCGGTGGAGCAGTATGGTGCAATTATCGTGGTTGATTCCTTAGATGAAGGAATTGATGTGGTGAATCGTCTTGCACCGGAGCACTTAGAGATTATGGTGCAAGAGCCGATGGCTTACGCCGGACGGATTGAGAACGCTGGTGCCATCTTCTTAGGCCCATATAGCTCGGAACCGGTAGGGGATTATTTTGCCGGCCCGAATCATATTATTCCGACGAATGGTACAGCCCGGTTCAGTTCACCGGTGGATGTGGATGATTTTATTAAGAAATCCAGCTTGATCTATTACAGCAAGGAAGCGTTGCTCCAGAACGGAGCAGCTATTATAGAATTGGCTCGGCATGAAGGTCTTGAAGGACACGCCCGCGCAATCGCTGTGCGGTTAGAACAGGAAGGAAAGGCGGAATCAGATAATGGATAATCAAGAGAATGGCTTAGGACTAGAGAACAAAGGTACTGTGCGCGAAGCACAGGTAGACCGCAAAACGAATGAGACCAATATTCAACTCGCATTTGCCGTAGATGGAACGGGTCAATCGGTGATTGAGACGGATGTTCCATTTCTGAATCACATGCTGGATCTGTTCACGAAGCACGGACAATTCGATCTAAACGTACAAGCGCGCGGGGACATTGATATTGATGATCACCACACTGTAGAGGACATCGGCATCTGTCTCGGACAGACTTTACGAGAAGCATTGGGTGACAAACGGGGCATTAAGCGTTATGCCAGTGTATTCGTACCTATGGATGAGGCTCTCGCTCAGGTCATCATTGATGTCAGCAACCGTCCTCACTTTGAGTATCGTGCAGAATATCCATCCCAGCAGGTAGGTAGCTTCTCAACAGAGCTTGTGCATGAGTTTCTGTGGAAATTGGCATTGGAAGCTCGGATTACCTTACATGTGATTGTGCACTACGGACAAAACACACATCATATGATTGAAGCAATATTCAAGGCACTTGGTCGGGCATTGGATGAGGCAACGATGATTGATCCACGTGTAACGGGTGTGCCTTCCACGAAGGGAGTGCTGTAGACGATGGCGATTGCAATTGTCGATTACGGTATGGGGAACCTGCACAGCGTCGGCAAAGCGGTCGAACGTCTAGGTTATGAAGCGCTGGTAACGGGAGACCGTGAGGCGATTCTGGGTGCAGCTGGTGTGATTCTGCCCGGTGTAGGTGCATTTGGTGATGCGATGGAGCATCTACGGGAGAGCGGACTGGATGCTGTAGTTAAAGAAGCTGCTGCTGGGTCGAAACCTTTGCTCGGTATTTGTCTTGGAATGCAGTTATTGTTCAGCTCTAGCGAAGAGCACGGGGAACATGAAGGACTGAACATTTTACCGGGTAAAGTGGTGCGCTTCGCCCCAGGCGAGCTGAAAGTTCCACATATGGGCTGGAACCGTCTGGAATTCCTACAACCGGAAAGCCCGTTGTTGGCTGGTCTGGATGCAGGACACGTGTATTTCGTCCATTCATATCATGCAGTTACTGAAGTGCAAAGTGATCTACTGGCAGTCACCGATTACGGACATCCTGTGACGGCTATTGTGGGTAGAGGATCAAACTTCGGTATGCAGTTCCATCCGGAAAAGAGCGGCGAGCTAGGTATGAAGCTTCTGGGTAATTTCTTGGCTTTAACGTAAACGTAAACGGCCTGTATATGTTTGAGCATTAATAGTGTTCAAATTAGAGCTTCACCGGAATGATCTGAATAACTTGTGTAAGACAACGTAATTTCTATTCGGTACATTGAGGTCAGATTGGATCATCGTGCAAGAGAGTAGTGAGTTCTGAAATGAAATGCTACTCTAAACTAAATATCAGCTATAAGTGCGTGTTCAAAAAGAACGGTTTTCAGTACCGATAAGATGGGATGAAGCTAGAAATGGAGTAGCGGAGCGTAGGCAGGACTACGTGATCAACTACATTGTTTCCGAAGGAAACAAGCTGTGTAAGCATCCACTTATTTCGGCTGAATTCCAAATTCGATGCTGAGATGCCGTCAAGCATTCTTCGTAATCAAAAGCAGACTTTTTGAACAACCTCTATAAAGCGATAATCAGGAGGGCTTGTATGTCATCTTTTATCATATATCCAGCAATTGATATCCGGGACGGTAAATGTGTAAGACTGGTGCAAGGCGATTACAATCAGGAGACGGTATACAACGACGACCCTGTACAAGTTGCCCTATCTTGGGAGAAGCAAGGCGGTACATATGTTCATCTCGTAGATCTGGACGGTGCTAAGGCTGGACATCCCGTTAATGATGAGCTGATCGGTCGAATCGCTTCAGCAGTAAACGTGCCTGTTCAGGTAGGTGGCGGTCTTCGTACAGTTGCCGATGTGGAGCGTTTGCTCGGACTTGGCGTTAGCCGACTTATTATTGGAACAGCGGCGATTGAGGATCGTGCTTTTACGGAGGAAGTATTGGGACGATACGGCGATAAGGTTGCCATCGGGATAGATGCTCGTAATGGTTATGTCGCTACACGAGGCTGGCTCGAAACATCAGAGGTTCAGGCGGAAGTGCTGGCGAAGGAGCTGGCTGCATTCGGCGCAGAAACATTTATCTTCACTGATATTTCTCGGGACGGCATGATGCAAGGACCAAATGTGGAAGCGATTGTGTCTCTAGCGAAGGCGAGCGGCAGAACCGTCATTGCTTCCGGTGGTGTGAGTGTGATGGATGATCTACTTCGCCTTAGCCGCCATGCAGATGATGGCGTAGGTGGAGCAATCGTGGGCAAAGCGCTATATACAGGTAGCATCGATCTGACTGAAGCGGTACGTTCGGTGAATAAATAAGCGAGATATTCGAGTAGAGAGGAAGAGGAGCATGCTGGCAAAAAGAATCATTCCTTGTCTGGACGTGAAGGACGGACGGGTTGTCAAAGGCGTTAACTTCGTCAATCTTCGCGATGCGGGTGATCCGGTTGAGCTGGCGGCGCTATATGATCGTGAGGGTGCCGACGAACTGGTATTCCTCGATATTTCCGCTTCGGTAGAAGGACGAGAAACGATGGAAGAAGTCGTACGTCAAACGGCTGGCGAAATTGCGATTCCATTTACGGTGGGTGGAGGTATCTCCAAGGTTGAAGATATGAAACGTATTTTGCGAGCAGGCGCGGACAAAATTGCCGTTAATACAGCAGCAGTGCTTAATCCACAGTTGATTGCAGATGGGGCACGTCGCTTCGGTTCCCAGTGTATTGTGGTAGCGGTGGATGCCAAGTACAACGATGCTTGGGGCGAGTGGGAAGTCTATACCCATGGAGGCCGGAAAGCTTCAGGCATCAAGGCGCTTGAATGGGTCAAGCAGGCTGAAGAATTAGGAGCAGGTGAAATCTTGCTGACAAGCATGGATGCGGATGGTACCAAAGATGGCTTCGATCTAAAGCTGACAGCTGCGGTATCTGAATTGGTGCGTATACCGGTTATCGCCTCAGGCGGTGCCGGCAAGGAATCCCACTTCTACGATGTGTTCACGGCGGGTAAAGCGGATGCGGGGCTCGCAGCAACGATATTCCATTATAAAGAAATCGCCGTACCGGCGCTAAAACAACATTTGAGCGAACAAGGGGTGGAGATCCGTGAGTGATAGAAGTAATGAAATCAAGGAACAATTGTCCCTTACACAGGTAGTGGAGCATATCCGCTGGAACGATGGATTGGTACCTGCCATTGTACAGGATGCTGAGACTCGTGACGTCTTGATGATGGCTTACATGAACCGGGAGTCTTTGAAGCTGTCGCTGGAATCTGGTGAAACGTGGTTCTGGTCGCGTTCTCGTCAAGAGCTATGGCACAAAGGAGCAACATCAGGCAACGTACAACAGATCACTTCGCTAAAATATGATTGCGATGGTGATACGTTACTTGTTGAGGTTAAACCGAATGGACCAGCTTGCCATACAGGTGAAGTGACTTGTTTCCACAATGAAATCACTGGTTTGCCAGAAGCGTCCGAACAAGCAAGCGAAGCGAATAGCACGTCTTCTGGTCAGAATGATGCAGCGCTGAGCGAAGCGGAGGCACGTTTTGCTGTACTTGGTGAACTTGAATCTGTCATTGCAGAACGTGAGCGTGAGCGCCCAGAAGGTGCTTATACAACGTATCTTTTCGACAAGGGCGTAGATAAAATTCTCAAAAAAATCGGTGAAGAAGCATCGGAGACGATCATTGCCGCGAAAAATAAAGATAATGACGAGCTGCGTCTGGAAGTCAGTGACCTCATGTATCACTTGCTCGTTCTCCTTCAAGAGCGCAAGTTGCCACTGGACGATATTATGTCAGAGCTGAGCCGTCGTCACGAGCGGCCTCGCCGCGATTAGGAGGAGACAGGCGTGCGAATAGACTATCATACACATCATGAGCGGTGTGGTCATGCCGTTGGTAAGTTGGAAGAGTATGTGAAGCGTGGCGTAGACATTGGGCTATCCCAGATTGGGCTGTCTGATCATATGCCGTTACTCCATGTAGATCCAGCCAATTATTATCCCGAGATGGCTATGCCGATGGATGAGCTTCCACGCTATGTTGAGGAATGTTTCTCCCTGAAGGAGAAATATCGTGGTCAGATTGATGTACGTGTCGGCCTAGAGGGCGATTATATTGAAGGCTGGGAGAATGAGATCCGAGCAATTATTGAACGGTATCCGTGGGATTATGTCATTGGATCTGTACATTTCCTGGGCGAATGGGATATTACTGATTTCCGTCAAACGCATCACTGGGAAGGGCGTAACGTGTTGGAGGTATATCGCCAATACTATGATGCGGTGAGTAAGGCAGCTGCAACGGGAATGTATGACATTATGGGACATACGGACGTCATCAAGCGATTCGGCTTCTCCCCTGCATCTGAGGAGGCAGATGAGCGTATTGCACTGGAGAATGCTGCTCTGCAAGCGATAGCTAAGAGCGGCTGTGCAATGGAGCTTAATGCCTCAGGGTTATCGAAGCCCTGTGCTGAGATGTTTCCTGGACGGCGGATGCTGACGAAAGCGATTGAATTAGGTATCCCGTTGACGCTTGGCTCAGACGCGCATGATCCTTTGAAGCTGGGGGATTACCTACCTGAGGCAGAAGCACTCTTGCGTGAGTTAGGGTGTACCGAGGTGGCTGTCTTTGAGAGTCGCCGTCGCTCTTTCGTTCCTTTAAATGGAGGAGACAGTAGAGTATAATAAGGTTGAAAATAACCTTATTCATAAGGGATTATATAGGGGCTTCAACCCTCGGGAGGGCATTATGCAGCAATCGTTACGTATTTTTTCCGGTTCATCGAACCCGAAGCTGGCAGAACAAGTATGCGACAAGCTGGGAGTACAGCTAGGCAAGATCAAGCTGTCCCGGTTCAAGAGCGGAGAGATATACGTTCATTATGAAGAGACTATTCGTAACTGTGATGTGTTTCTAATTCAGTCGTTGTCTAACCCGATTAATGAGTTGTTCGTTGAACTGCTCGTTATGATCGATGCTGCGAAGCGAGCCTCTGCTCGGACAGTGAACATCATCGTTCCCTATTATGGATATGCTCGTCAGGAGCGTAAGTCAGCCCCGCGTGAACCGATCTCAGCCAAGATGGTTGCCGATGTGTTGACCACGGCTGGAGCGAACCGGGTTGTGACGATTGACCTCCATGCAGCAGCTATCCAAGGATTCTTCAATATTCCGGTTGATCATATGACATCATTAGATCTAATCAGTGAGTATTTGTTAAGCAAAGGTATTGAACATCCGGTTGTTGTCTCTCCGGATGCTGGGCGTGCCTCTATGGCAGAGAAGCTAGCGAACCGGTTGGATTCGCCTTTTGCCATCATGATCAAGAAGAGACCAAGCCATAACGAATCTATCATTACCCATGTTATTGGTGATGTTGAAGGTCGCACACCGATCATTATTGAGGATCTGATTGATACAGGCACGACAATTCTGAATGTCGTTGAGGGACTCAAGGAGCGCGGCTCCAATAATGTATACGTATGTGCTACACACGGCTTGTTCTCTGATGGAGCATTAGCGAAACTCAATCATCCCTCGATAGCTGAGGTGGTTGTTACCGATTCGATTGCGCTGCCAGATGATCATCCTGAGTGCTTCAAAGTATTACCGGTTTCTCCGATGCTGGCAAGAGCCATTCGTATTATCGTCGATGGCGGCTCTATGGCAACACTGTTTAGAGATTCTGGCATCTAATGAAGGATCAGAGAATGAGTTTACTCCATAGAGTTGTTCCGTGTCTGAGTTGTCTGCTCAGCACGGATTTTTTGTTTTATTCATAAGACAGGCAGAATTCTAGGCAGTCAATTCTTTGCTTGCTCTTCCGAACCATGTGCTATAATAACATCAAAATTAATTTATGAGAGCGCTTTAATATGGGGTGATCCAGCCCAGAGGTGCGACAGATGATAAACAATAGAACTGCGGCCGATTCTGTGGTTGGCATCGTAGAGTGAGGAGTGGGGTCGATTGTCCCGTACTTGGTATTATCGTTTACTATTTTCGTACTTTCCTATTTTCTTTCTGACTGTGACCATACTCATTTTTATCGCGTTTGTTTTCATTAATGACATCTCTAGGGCCGAAACGAAAAAAGCAGACCGCATCTCGTCCAACTATCTAGCGGATACGGTAGATCACACCATCAGAGATATCGAATTATCATTGATGGAGGCGGTACAGAATGACCAAGCCTATAGAGACTATTTTAATCATAGAGTTGGGGCGAGTTCCGAAACAGTCTATGCGATTGCACAGAGTTTGCGTGAGTTAACCAGTTCGTCTTCATGGATTGAATCCATTTATTTATATGACAATATGAATAAGAGCATTGTGACGGTGAGTGGGCCTAGAGATGTGGAGAGCTTCTCAGACAAAGCATGGATTGAGCAGACGGTGTCCGGGAAGTTATTTCCGGGATGGCAGCCCGTTAGAGAGTACGATGGAGGTATTATTCAGCGTGCCCCTATTCGAGTGGTAACCGTTAATAAGGATATGCCTTTGCCTTTTGGATCCCAAGGTACACTTGTGATTAATATTAAAATGAGCAGTATTGAGCAAACGGTCGATAACATGGTTAACGGGCAACTTTCCTTCATGACGATTCTGAACCAAGATGGTCAGGTAGTATACAACGCACACTTGGATGATGAAGATGCTACAGAAGGAAGAGTATTGAACACGCTTACGCTCGATAGATTAGGTTGGACGTTATCCAGTGGGATCAAGGCGGGCAATCTGTTTGGATGGGTATCTGTTATTTCTTATGTATGGGTAGTCATTGCCATTGTGACCGTGGTTAGTGCGATCATCTACATCATTTATGTTACACGTCGAAATTATAAGCCAATTCAGATTATTATGAACCGGATTGAAGCACATCAGATTCGGACACTTGAAGATTCGGGATCTCGTAAAGATGAGATGAAAATGATTGATGGTGCGCTTGAAAATCTGATTAACCACATGATGGATTATGATGATAAAAAGAGGGAAAATGTACTGTTGCAGCGCAGCAAGCTGTTCAACAGTCTGTTACATGGCGAGCATCTTGACCAAGCCGCAGCGAGGCTTGAGGAGCTATCTCCATTTGACACCGTGGGGGAGTCTGTCCGCTTCGCTGTAGTCGTTGGAGAGATTAACCGTTACGAGAAGGGATTTCAAGAGCTTTATACGAGAGGTGAACAAAATACTCTCAAATTCGCATTGATGAATGTTCTACAGGAGCTCTCACGCAACAAGGGCATTCAATGCTGGGCTGAATGGGTCAGTGCAGAACGGGTAGCCATTCTATTTCTCTCCACAGAGGATAGCAGCGAGCATGATATGACTGGACAGATTCGTGATGTTGCAGAGGATTGTCGGTTCTGGGTTGATCAGAATCTGCGTATCTCGCTAAGCTTTGGGATTGGGCCGATTGCAGATGGCATTGGGACTATTCGAGAGTCTTATACTGGTGCAGAAGCGGTCATGCATCGGAAATGGCTGATGAACGGAGACGTGGGTTTGGCCGAGAGTGGGGAGAAATCGAAGCCATTAATAGAGACGTACACCTACTTGCAGATGATTGCTGACTTTGTTAAGCGATTCCGAATGTCGAGCGGCCAGTGGCGGGAAGAGCTGGAGGAGATTTTCGCGGCGTTTGAGTGTAATATGCTGCCTGATGAAGATATTCAATCCCTCATTCAAGCGATGCTACAGATGCTTAGCCGTGAAGTGGCACTAATGTCGGAAGAACTTCAGGAGAAGTTGTCAGAAGACAATATGAACAAGTGGCTCAAGTCGATAGAGGAAGCAGCGACACTTGCTGATGTAAAAGCATTGCTGTTCGAGGATTTAACCGACCTGTTCAGAACGTATGTCTCGGTGACAGAGACCAAGAGCTACAAAGCCATGGTCAATGAGATGAAAAGTTATATTGAAGAACAATTTGCCAACCCTGACCTGTCTCTGAAACATTTAAGTGATCGGTTTCAGATCTCTGGCAAACATGCGAGCTATTTGTTCAAGACGGAATTCAATATGAAGTTTGTGGACTTCGTGACTGAGCTACGAATGAAGGAGACGGAACGGCTTCTTCGCACGACTGATTTGGCATTGCAGGATATTGCCCTGAAGGTGGGGTATGCTAATGGTATTACGTTGGGGAGAGTATTTAAACGAGTTACAGGCATTACTCCAGGCGATTATCGCCGAGCGAAGCGTGAACATCATGCAGATGAGTCATAGTCATAGGATGCAATGTAACGTGGATTGCTTATTTTCGGGTAAACGAGCTTAAAGTGAGGGGTGGATTTCTCGCAGGTGTTCTCCGTAGGAGGGTTACTTGCTGGAATCCACCCTTTTACTATGATCCAGGCGGTTTGCCTGATCAATCCGATCAGTGATTTCAAGTCATGTGGTCATTCCAAGTGTATACGTGGATGGATATTCCAGTTTATATGTCGGATACGAAAATAGGCAGTATCAGAAAATGGTTTATCGACCTAGCTAAGAACAAGCTGTACTGAAGTGGGGGTAAAGTCTGTCTGTGCGCGGGTTTAGAGCGGTGTTATTGAAAATGGAATGTCTACGAAAATGGTTAGGGGAATAAACCACAACCGCTCTGTAAGCGCTTCCGAAACTGGTTTATTGCATGAGAGCAAGAAGGTATGGAATACTCGGATCAAGCTTTAAAAACATTCAACGCAAAGCCAAAGGGGATGACAAAATGACAAGAAGAGCAACCAAAGGGAGTACGAAGAAATGGATGGGTCTGGCGCTTACAATGGTAATGGGAGTTTCACTGTTAGCAGGATGTTCATCTGCATCTGATCAATCGGCTGAAGGCGGTGCATCAGGTAGTGGTGAGCGTGTCACCTTGAAAGTAGAGGTATTCGATCGTGGTAACAGTCCTTCTCCACATACGATCACGAACAACTACTTAACTAAATTTGTTCAAGAGAAATTTGGCGATCCGAATAACATTGATGTGCAATTCGTACCTGTTCAACGTTCAGAAGAAACAACCAAGCTCAACGTGTTAATGGCCAGCCCCAGCGACGTTCCAGATATTGTGTTTGTATATGACTCCAGTGTGTTCTACCGTTACGCTCAGCAAGGCGGTCTAACTGACGTAGGCGAGCTTCTTAATGAACATGCACCTAACTTAAAAGAATATCTCGGCGATGACCTGTTGAAATTCGGTCAGCTTGAAGGTCAGCAATTCGCTATTCCGGGTAAACGTGCCATTACGGCTCGATATAACTCATATATCCGCCAGGATTGGCTCGATAAAGTCGGTATGAAAGCTCCAACAACAACGGATGAGCTGTACGAGACGTTGAAAGCATTCAAAGAGAAAGATCCAGGCAATCTAGGCAGCAAAAACATCCCAATGGGTATGGCACTTGCCCCAGCTCAGTATGAAACACTGATTTACTCCTTTATTAAGCCTGTACAAGATGGACTTACGTACAGTCAGCGCTATGAGCTACCATTGCATGATGGCTTCAAAGATGCGATGCAATTCCTTAACAAGCTATACAATGAAGGTCTGATCAGCAAAGACTTCAGTCTTGATGAAGAAAAAGCACAATTGGTCAAAGACTTCCAGAACGGTAATATCGGCTACATGTCTGAGGACGTAGGTCAGATTCTTTATGCAGAAGGCATGCTTGATAATTTGTACACGAATGTACCGGATAGCAAGGTTGTAGCAGTTGACGCTTACACTAACCCGAATGTGGACAATAAACACATCAAATCTCGTTATGGTAGCAACGGTATGTACATCATGATTCCAAAAAGCAGTAAACGTTCGGTTGAAGCAGTGAAATACCTAGACTGGATGGCTTCTGGAACGAACTTGCTGGAGATCAACACCGGTGTTGAAGGTGAAAACTACGATATGGTTGACGGTGTTCCAGTTGTTAAAGATGATGCACCACAGGATGTCAAAGATCGTATCTACAACGGCGGTGACATGGCCATTATTGCCAACGGTAAAGTAGTTGGAGATCAGGCAGCCAATGAAGCGGCATGGATTGCAGGCTTCCCAGAACGTAACCAAGAGCTGATGAGACAGTCCATTGATATCGCTAATACGGATACGATCGGTCCGGTTATCTTCAGCAAACCAATTGAAGCAGAATCTAAATATGGTACAGCGCTGAACGATAAGTTGAAAGTGCTTATTGTGAAAACAGCGATGGCTAAGACAGCAGATTTCGATTCTGTATATGAAAAAGAAATGAATGATTTCATGTCACTGGGTGGCACAGAACTGAAGAAAGAGCTTGAAGCAGCACTTCAGTAAGCGTTATCAATCAAAAAGTTCATCTTGTGATTACCCAATCAATATGTAATTTACCGCATAACTTTGGAAGGAACGTGTGCCGCCGATATGGGCGGCACAGCCGTTTCTCTGCTGATAGGAGGAAACCGACTTGACCACCACTTACTTGAAAAGGTATTGGCAATTATATGCGCTCATCTCATTGCCTCTGATCTACTTCTTAATCTTTCGTTATGGCCCGATGTACGGTGTGCAGATTGCCTTCAAGGATTTTAACTTGTTTCAGGGCATTAACGGTAGTGAGTGGATCGGCTTCGATGCATTTCGTGAAGTTTTTTCAATGCCGGACTTCTACACCACATTACGTAATACCTTTATGCTTAATTTTCTAGATTTGCTCGTTTCATTCCCTGCTCCAATTATTCTAGCCATTATGCTCTATGAAGTTCGGTTTAAGTGGTTCAAAAAGATTTCACAAACGATTCTGTACATTCCTCACTTTATTTCCTGGGTTATTATCGGGGGGATCGTGTATCAATTATTCGGCAATCAATCTGGTATGGTGAACGGTTTGCTGCAGAGTATGGGACTCGACTCCATACCATTTTTGACAGAGAAGAATCCATGGCTTGTTACGTATCTGTTCACAGGGGTTTGGCAAAGCGCTGGATGGGGAACCATTCTGTATCTCGCTGCATTAACCGGCGTGAATAAGGAATTGTTTGAAGCTGCTGAGATCGATGGAGCGACACGTCTGAAAAAAATCTGGCATATTACCTTGCCTAGTATTAAACCAACGATTGTCACTTTGCTTATTCTGAATCTCGGACAAATGGTCAGCATTGGTTTTGATCGTCCTTACATTATTGGTAACACTGCTGTGCGTGAATATTCAGATGTTCTGAGTACCTTCGTGTACAGGGTTGGTTTGGAATCTGGACAATATACACTGGCGACTGTCGT
The DNA here is from genome assembly GCF_001426865.1 of Paenibacillus sp. Root52. GTDB lineage: Bacteria > Bacillota > Bacilli > Paenibacillales > Paenibacillaceae > Paenibacillus. The sequence goes on from NZ_LMFO01000009.1 coordinate 22,579, forward strand.
CGGACTTTTCCAAGCTGTTGTGGGATTGATTTTTGTATTAGGTTCAAATTATATTTCGAAAAAGGCGACCGGAGAAGGTATTTTGTAGGATCGAAAAGGATACCAATCGGCTGTTTGTATAGACCATCAGTAAAGGAGCTGTGCGCATATGAGTGAACGCACCTCAAACCGGGTTTTTGACATCGTTAATATTACCTTTATCAGTTTGTTTGTTATATTCTGTCTGGCTCCGTTCTTGCACACGATTGCGATATCACTTAGTTCCAACCGGGCAATTACATCTGGAGAAGTGACCATATTCCCTAAAGAATTTAATTGGGATGCGTATATTCAGGTATTCTCTGATCAATCGATGATCTATTCACTGGGCTTTACGAGTGTTCTGACAGTGGCAACCACTGTACTATGTATGCTATTCACGCTGGCAGCTGCATATCCGTTAACGAAGAAAAAGTTGAAAGGGCGCAAGCTCTTCATGTATGTCATTATTATTACCATGTTCTTCAGTGGTGGAATGATTCCGGAATATTTGCTCATTCGTGATCTGAACTTACTGAATTCCGTCTGGGCGCTGATTTTACCTGGACTCGTGAGTCCGTTTAACTTGATTATTTTAATTTCCTTCTTTCGGGGTATTCCGGAAAGCTTGGAGGAATCGGCAGAGATTGATGGTAGTTCACATATACACACGCTCTTTAAGATTATCTTGCCATTATCCATGCCTGTATTGGCTACGTTGGCTCTTTTCTATGCGGTTGGCCGCTGGAACGGCTTTCAGGATTCCCTGATGTATATTAATGATCCGAAGCTATATCCGCTCCAGCTTAAGCTCTATCAAATGGTACAGAACAACATGGTTAGTGAGCTTACATTGCTTGAGGGTGCTAGTCGTACACGATTAACTCCAGAAAGTCTTAAAGCTGCTACTGTTGTGTTTGCAACCGTTCCGATTCTGCTAGTGTATCCTTGGCTGCAAAAGTATTTTGTCAGCGGTGCGATGCTTGGCGCGGTAAAAGGATGATTCTAGCATTGGTATAAGCGCAGGGTAGGTCGGCTTACCCTAATGGGAAGGAGAAGGAATTCGAATGCAGGCACAGGATAAGGGAATATACTCGTTTTCAACTTGCTGGAACATCAGGAAGCATACAGTTGGAGCAGATATGATACGAGAAATTGCAGAGCTAGGCTTCAGCCGGGTGGAGCTTAACTATAATGTGACGAAGGAAATGCTCACCACCATAGAGCCCATGATTGAGCGAGGAGAGATCGGAATCTCCAGTGTTCATAATACTTTCCCACATGATCCAGATCCAGATTACGGCACAGACTCTGTCTTGCTCGGCTTCGAAGATGAGGCGAAGCGGCAGCGAGCGATTGAATTGCTGGTAGGATCAGCAGAATATGCCCATCGCTACGGAGGGGAAGCCGTAGTTGTACATCCCGGAGAGGTACCCTTCCCAGAGGATATCAGCAAGGATCTTAGTAAGTTCTATAACGAAGAAGGGCCAGATTCACCGAAGTATCGCAGCAAGTGGGAGGAACTGATGGAGCATCGGCAGGCTCTTAGTTCGGGCTATGTCGAGAAAATTATCGTAAGTCTGGATGAGGTCTGTAATCGTGCTGCTTCCAAAGGTCTGAATGTGCGCTTTGGGATCGAGACGAGATCCAGACCCCAACAGATTCCTACACTCGCGGAAGCAAAGACGATCATTCAAGCACTTAAAGGAGCTCCGGTTGGTATCTGGTATGATACGGGTCATGCCATCATGATGGATCGACTAGGTCTCTATGATAGTGTAGGAGAAATGCAGGGACTGATGGACGATATCGTAGGTGTCCATATTCATGAAACGCTTGGACTTTCGGATCACTGGTGCCCATATGTACACAGCAAGGATATGCATTTCTATGATGCCTATCTGCCGATGATAGAGCGTGCACAGGTGAAGGTCTATGAGTTGAAGTCCGCCTGTCAACCGAGTGAGATTCACGAGAGTCATGACTTGTTAATGAAGAAGCTTGAAGTCGTAGAGTAATGCTGTTTGAATCTCCTGACGACTTTTAGTGAAATGTGGTATATACTGACGAGAAATTAGCTCGTATACAGGCGATGTGAGTAGCTTCCACCCTATGGAGGGGGTGCGTCATGTCCTTCGTTCATCGGGCAAATGCATTGGTATGGAGGGGAACTGCACATGTACAGACAACTGGTAAATAGTAATGACAGAGCAGTAGAACGAGGCATGGCCAGGCAGATGCTTGATCCAGAGAATCGATACTACGGGGGTACGATTGATCCGTATACAGGTGTGGCTTGGGTGAATCATACCACCGGAACGCCGACGGATATGTGCTACTGGGGAGCAGCGCTCTCTAATCCGGACTCGATCTATTACCGGGATGAGGCATTGTTAGACAGACTGCTATTGGCCACTGAATTTGTACTGCGCCTACAGCATGAGGATGGATCGATATCACCCGGCTGGACGAACTACCATTCCCCGCCGGATACCGCATTTGTCGTAGTAGGATATTCGCAGTTATATCAGCTACTCGTTAAGCAGGAATGGGCACCACTAGAACCCGTTCTTAACAATATACGTTTGTTCCTAGAGCGAACGATACCTGTGATGCTGACAGGAGGTTGCCATACGCCGAATCATCGCTGGGTGCTATGCGCGGCGCTTGGTTTCTTGCACGACATTTTTGGTCTGGAGGAAGCTGTGCAGCGCGCAGAGCAGTGGCTGGCAGAAGGCATGGACATTACGCCCGATGGCGAGTGGACCGAGCGAAGCAACGGAATATATAGCGCAGTAAGTGACATTATGCTCATTCATGCAGCGCGGCTGTTGAATCGTCCTGAGTTGCTGGAACCCGTGCGTCTTAATCTTCGGATGATGGTGTATCTGGTGCACCCTACAGGTGAGATTGTTACGGATTACTCCGGTCGACAGGATCTGGGTAGTGTGCATGATCTGTCCCCTTATTATCTGCCTTATGCCATCTTGGCAAGACTGGACGAGGATCCGCTTTTTGCTGGAATGGCTGCCTGGGCAGGAGATACGTTGAACGATCCGGGTGTATGCTCAGTCAATACACTCGTAAGGTTATTGTTAGAGCCCGAGCTTCAACAGACAAGTGGATCGCAGGATGTCTTACCAGAGCAGTATGAGGTTATATTGAACGAGCATTTTGTACGGGCGAACTATCTGGATCAGATGGAGGCTGTTGGCCACCATGGACGTATATCTCACAGCCGAATGCATACGGATTTTGGTGCACCTGTAGCTCGAATCCGAGATGGTAAGACCAGTGTAACGGTGATGACGGAGGTACCTCCTTTCTTCGCTCTGCGTCATGGCAAGGTGCGTCTACTTGCTGTACAACTGGCTTCCTACTTTAATCCAGGGTATATCCCGATGCAAGATATGACCCGTTTGCCTCAAGGGTATCGATTAACAGGGGAGCAGAAGAAGGGTTATTATGACCCGATTCCTGCTAATGAACTGCCAGAAACGGCGTCTTCAGATATAAGTCCGTGGTACCTACTTCCCCATCAGAGCCGCCGACTTACCCATGAGCAGACATTCCGTGTAGGAGCTGAGGTGTTACATACGGAGAACGGTTGGACAATGCATCTGACGGGGGAAGAACCGGAGGACATCATGATGCAGTTATCCTTTGTATTCGGGAGCGAAGGAGAGCTCACCTACGAGGACGGAACGGAGACAAGTGATGGTCATCACTTGTGGAGCAGCGGTAATTTGCGTTATACCTGCGGTGAAGACTGGATCGAGATCAGTGGGGGCGAAGCGGGACATTTGGCTCCATCGGTTCGTGAGGCGAAGCTGCCAGACAAGTGCAAGGTTGTGCTTCTTAACTTCATGACACCGTTTGATAAAACGATTCATATCTCACTTTCACCATCCATGGCGAAGAAGTTACAGGATCAATAAGTCCTCTTACGAAATTGAATATGGTTAACAAGAACGAGGCGGTATTTCATTCCAATTATGGATGATGGCATACCGTCTTTTTTTGCACATTTTTTGCCTAAATCACATGAAACTACATGTTGAGAAGCCTACCGCAAGATGTGGTATACTGGAGAGTATGAATGAAAGCAAAGAGGAGGTGCCTTGGAAGATGAAGGGCAAGCTACTGCGGGCTGAGGGAGACCTCGCCAACATTATACCGATTCATTTGGATGCGTCTTTCTTTTTTGAAAGAGCTGTCCGCTCGCTGGACCGTAATCACGTCGACAAGGCATTAAAATATTTTCGTAAAGCTGTTGAATATGAACCGGAGAACCCGGTGAATCATTGTAATATGGCGGGTATATTATCTGAGAAAGGGGATTACGAGGCATCTAATGCGATTCTCGCGAATGTATTGGATGTCGTAGATCCGTCGATGACCGAGTGTTATTTCTATATGGCGAACAATTATGCCAATATGGATCGGTTTGAAGAAGCGGAGCAAGCGTTAGTAACGTATTTGGAAGAGGACACCCAGGGTCAGTTTATGACGGAGGCAGAAGAGATGATGGAGCTTCTGTATTACGAGTTGGACCGCCCAGCTAAACTGAACCGGATCAAATCACGTAAGGGTGTTGTGGAGCATGATCATGCACGGGAATTATTAGAGGAAGGGAAATTTGCACAAGCAGCTGAACTTCTGGAGGGCATGCCACCTGATTATCCAGATTATCTGGCTGTACGCAATAACCTAGCCCTTGCCTATTATTATATGGGGCAGTTTCCCAAAGCACGTGAGACAATTGCCGAGGTACTTGAGCAAGAGCCGGGCAATCTGCATGCTCTGTGTAATCTGGCAATCTTCCATCAGAACGAGAACCGGACAGATCAAGTGCTACTATTAATCAAAAAGTTGCGTGTCATCGTACCTTTCCAACAGGAACAGGTCTATAAACTCGCAACCACGATGGGTATTTTGGGGCAGCATGATACCGCCTATGTACATTTTCGTAGATTGCTTAAAGCCGAAGAGACGGCAGCTGATCCTGCGCTTGCGCACTATGCTGCAGTTGCGGCCTTTAATACCGGACGCTATGATGCAGCCGAGCGATTATGGCATCATGTAAGCAAGCTTGATCCAGGGTCTGAAGTATCTCCGTTTTATTTGTCTCGACTTAAGGCGGTACAACAAGACGAGCTTCAGCCTGAAAATTTAAGCTACCATTACCATCTTCCTTTTGATGAGCAATTCAAGCAATGGGAGAACTACGGAAATGGCATTCCGGAGGAAATGAAGAATGATCCACTGATTCGTTCATCATTTTTCTGGGCATTACGCCATGGTGACCGGGCAACCAAGCTTCAAGTCATTCATGCGCTCGGTATGATCGGAGACTATGAAGTACAGCAAGCGTTACAATCCTTCATACAGGAATCCGATGAGCAGCAGGATCTCGTGGAAGCTGCTCAATCTGTACTGAACGAACTGCTTGCGAATGAACAACATTCGGAGCGGAGCCGCGCAGTACCACCGCTCTCAACGGTGGCCGCGCGATCTATTCAGAATGCAGCAATCAGCGCAGAAAGCTCGCAGACAGAATCCGTTTCTCATTGGCAAGCGGTCGTTGATCGTGCGCTACAGATGACGGAAACGAAAGCAGAGTTACAGCAGGAAATGGAACGTATATGGACCGATTATGTGTCCCGTGCTCATCCTGAAATGACAGCGATGAAGCATATTGAGGGATGGGCTGCAGGGCTGGAATATTTGGCTGCCAAAATTCACAGACGACCTGTAACCTATCAAAGTGTAGCAGATCGATATGGCATTTCGGCATCAACGGTTAGTAAATATGCGAAGCAGATTAACAAGGTGTGTAGTACGGTACCACCTACAGTATAATCGGATGATTTAGAGTGGTTATTCCTAATGTTTTAAAGGCATGACAGGGATTTAAGCGGCTTGAAGAACGATTGAGGAAGATTGGGATTTCATGAAGGATACATTTGCCTGCAAAACGGGTAAACTTAATGGATGGCTATTGTCACATTGATCTAGAAATGAACCAGTTCATATACTCTCAACCTAATCAAGGAGGCTGTATCTATATGTCTAAATACAGAACGATTGTGATTGGAACCGGACCTGCCGGATTAACAGCAGCAATTTATTTGGCGCGTGCCAACCTTAATCCATTGGTTATCGAAGGCCTTCAACCAGGTGGACAATTGACCACCACGACAGAGGTTGAGAACTTCCCTGGATTCCCGCAAGGCATTATGGGGCCAGAATTGATGGACAACATGCGGAAGCAAGCAGAGCGTTTCGGCGCAGAATTTAAGAATGGCTGGGTGGAAGAGGTAGACTTCAGTAAGCCCCCGTTCAAAGTGAAGGTTGGCGGCATTGGTGATCTCGAAGCCGATTCAATCATTATCTCGACCGGTGCATCTGCCCGCTACCTCGGTATCCCGGGAGAGCAGGAAAATGTAGGGCGCGGGGTAAGTACATGTGCGACATGTGATGGATTCTTTTTCCGTGGCAAAAAGATTGTCGTTGTTGGTGGGGGAGATTCCGCGATGGAAGAGGCTAGCTTCTTGACCAGATTCGCAACAGATGTAACCTTAGTGCATCGTCGGGACGAGTTACGCGCATCGAAGATCATGCAAGATCGGGCACGAGGGAACGAAAAGGTAAAATGGGCATTGAACCGTACACCGCTTGAGGTGGTGCCTGAAGCGCTGGGCGTGAAAGGACTTAAGGTACGGAACAATGAGACAGGCCAAGAAGAGCTGTTGGAGGCGGATGGCGTGTTCGTTGCCATCGGACATACACCAAATACCGGATTCCTCGGCAACCAAGTGGTGTTGGATGATCACGGGTATGTGGTTGTTAAACCAGGTACGACAGAAACGAACATCCCAGGTGTATTTGCTTGTGGCGACGTCCAAGATACGAAGTATCGTCAAGCGATTACTGCAGCCGGGTCTGGTTGTATGGCAGCAATGGACTGTGAGAAATTTTTGGAAGGCAGCATTGTGCACGACTGGAGCGAAACATTGGATAAATAAGCATGTTTGGCTTGATTGTCCACATAAGATTAGGAATAGAGACAACGGGAAGTCTCATGATGTGAGAGAAGCCGGTAGGCTTCTCTTTTTTTCTGAAACGAAAGTGGGCATGAGATCGTATACATAATGGGCATATTAGCTGTGAGGTGAAGACTTTGGGGGAAATGATAAAAGATTGGCTACAGAACACAACGGTCAGACGTTTTCTGATCCTGCTGTTGTTCTGTTTGGTTCTATTCAGCATGGGGAGTATGCTGCACATGATTTTGCTGTTGTTCCTTGTGACGTATGTCATGAATCGACTACAGCATTTCATTACAGGACAGTTAAATCGGCTGTTTCCGATTAACTACAAGGTCGTTGTCATCTTGCTATATTTGATTGTGATTGCGGCGATTGTGCTAGGAATATCTAAGTACTCGCCGAGGATTGTCGATCAGGTCATACAACTGACGAATGAAATCATTAAGTTTCTGGATACGGCTGAAGGCGATAATTATGCATCGAAAATTGCAGGGTATCTGCAGTCATTTGATATCAAGAACTATACGAATAATGCGCTGAAGTATATTTTTGCTCTAAGTAAAGGGCTGGAGTTTATTTTGCTGGTTATTATTCTAAGTCTGTTCTTCTTGCTGCAAAAACAAGAAATCGTCAAATTCACATCCAAGTTCAAAACAAGTAAGCTCGGCTGGTTCTATAAAGAAGTGGCTTACCTTGGAGATAAATTCGTATCTTCCTTCGGTAAAGTCATTGAAGCTCAACTATTGATTGCTGTGTTCAACACGGTTCTTACGATGTTGGGACTATGGATTCTTGGATATCCGTATCTGTTCGCATTAACGATTCTGGTATTCCTACTGAGCCTGGTTCCCGTTGCGGGGGTTGTCATCTCATTGGTGCCATTGTGTCTGATCGGGTATCAGATTGGCGGATTGCAGCTTAGCATTATCGTTATTGTCATGATTATTATCATTCATGCGCTAGAGACATATTTCTTGAATCCAAAGTTAATGGCGCACAAAACCAAGCTTCCAATGTTCTACACATTTATCGTATTGATTCTGTCACAGCATTTCCTCGGAATCTGGGGACTGATCATCGGGATTCCAATCTTTGTATTCCTGTTGGACATCCTTGATGTGAATAAAATGGAGAAATCAAACGAACCGATACGTGTAGATTCGAAGCTGTAGCTGAGTGTAACGCTTGTGAGTAGTGTGTCTTATATTTCTAATGTAGAATGTGAAAATAGTGAAGAACGCCTCCCTGACCGATCAAGGGGAGGCGTTTTTTGTGTACATTTTTGCGCTTGTGCTTGTATAAGAAATGCATAGCTCACGCTAGAATCATTAATTTTGGCGATATGTATTACATGAACAGATGATGGATCTGCTGCTATAACCAGCCCTTCTCTTGGGCAATACGTATAGCTTCTACACGATTCTTAGCCTCTAACTTATTGAAGGCTTCCGATAGGTAATTGCGGACTGTGCCGTAGGACAGATGAAGTGATGTTGCGATCTGGTTGGCATTCATGCCTGTGGCGGCAAGTTTCAACATTTCTCTCTCTCGTTCCGTTAGTGGATTAACACCTTTGGATGCGCCAAAAATAAGTTCAGGGGACACCTCTCGTCCGCCTCCCATAACACTACGAATGGCCTGAGCTAAGCGGTCACTTGGTTCATCCTTCAGCAAATAACCTTGTACGCCAGCTTGAACCGCACGCTCTAGAAAGCCAGGACGAGCGAATGTGGTTAGGATGATGATGCGGCAGGGGTTACCTTGTTGTTGTAAACGTTCTGCCACGTCAAGTCCACTCATGACTGGCATTTCAATATCCATCAAAGTGAGATCTGGTTCTAGAGAGGAGATCAGCTTCAATGCTTCTTCCCCGTTACCGGCTTCGCCAATGACTTCAAAATCATCTTCGAGATCTAACAGGGAGGCGAGAGCACCCCGAAGCATACGTTGATCTTCTGCAATTAAAATACGAATCATGATGATACTCCTCCTTGGGAATCACTTGCGATTAATGGAAAGAAAAAGGATAGCTCGGTTCCTGCTGAATCGGAAGAAATCTGAAGGGAACCATCGATTAAGTTCAGCCGCTCTGACATGCCCTTTAGACCGTTACCCTGAGGCTTGCTGGAATCGATCCCTTGTCCATTATCCCTAATACGTAGTTTGATCCCTTCCTGCGTGCGATGAATCAATAATGTACTTCGTGTTGCTTGACTGTGTTTGACAATGTTCGTGACGGCTTCAATCAGGCATAGGCTCGCCATGTTCTGCGTTAAGTCTGGCACATCATCGTAGGAGTCCTGCTCTTGATTTAATTGGAGTGTGATGTCCGCACTCTTTAACATCTCTATCGCATCTGCGACAGCTTCAGGAATGCTAATGGCTCGCATATCCGAGACGAGTTGACGCACCTCACGTAGGGCAGCACGGGAAGTCCGTTCGATCTCGCGTGCCTCCTGAATGGCTCGTTCTGGATTTTTGGCGATTAGCTTGGTCACGAGTTCACTCTTAAGGGTGATTAAAGATAACGTATGTCCCATGGTGTCATGCAAATCTCGGGCAATGCGCATGCGTTCTTCACGCTTAATCAGTTCTTTGATATGCTGCTGAGCTTCATCGAGCTGCACCTCCAGCTGTCGCTGTTGCATCATGGAACGAATGCCATAAGGAGACGCAATCATAATGAGGTAAAAAGGAGTGAAGAACATGAGCTGAGAAGCTGTCAGTGATGAGAAATGAATAGCAATGGGAATGGTCTGAAGAATAGCGAACGCCAATAGGAACAGGCGAAACATGCGTTTATCGGTATACCATCCAATAAAGTTCGCTGTGAAAAACCCGAGAAAAAACATGTTCGGATCGATAATCGTACTCAAGATCAGTACAGTAAGCATCTGTAGCGTAAGCCAATAGGAAAATATAACGGTTCCAGCTGTCATATACAACTGACGATAGGTCAGGATAAATACAAGGAAAGCAGAGAGTCCAATATATAGTTCGTGACCACGGGCTACCCATAAATAATAGACCGGCATGGCCAAGTAGATCATCCAAATGTAAGGATAGAAGCCATATCGCTTGGGGAAAATTTCAAACTTCTGAAGCATAGATGAGGGTCAAGCCTCCTTTTGTTTGCTGCGGATATAAGTGGATATTAACATAAACACGATCAGGTACGCTGTCAAAATTAGTATATCACGGAAAGCTGGCGCATGACCGCTGACGATAGCCCAGGCGCCATTGCCAAAGCTGTTCGACGGAAGCCAGCTTCCGATCTGACCCAGCCATGACGGCATAATATCGAGCGGCATCCACATGCCGCCAAGGAGAGCTAGTGAGAGATAGAGAGCGTTGCTAAGACCACTGGCGGTGTCGACCTTGCGTAACGTTCCGATGCAAGTGCCTAGAGCAAGAAAGGGTAGCGATCCAGCTAGAATCCATAGGGCGCAGCCCACCCATTGTAGAGCAGATAAGGAGACACCATTAATCAGATATCCAGCAGTAAAAATAACGATAATAGAGAACAGGTGCACCGTCGTCTGACCGACCATTTTGCCGCCAAAATAAATGGCATCAGATAGCGGGGTTACCCGCAGGTACGAAACCCAGCCATGTACACGTTCCTGAACCAAACGTATGCCGAGTGTCATGATGGATGAACCCATCACGCTGAAACAGGTCATGGACATTAAGTAGTGAGCATTCCACTGTTCTGGGTCAACCGCGTCCGTTGTGAAGATCCGGGTATATAGCACATAGAATAAGACAGGCATCATCAGAGACCAGAAGATAAAGTAAACGTTGCGAAACATGCGGAGCATCTCCATCCGCGATTGTACAAGCAATGTAGACATATTTATTGTTCCTCCTTCATCGTAGCAAGCAGCTCAGCGTAAGCATCGTCGAGTTGTCCCGTTTCAATACGGATATCCCGTACAGGTAGCTGGCGCTGGATTACATCACGAATCAGTGTGTCTGTATCGGTGGTGTAAAGACTCCAGCGTCCGTTACGACATTCCACCTGGTCAACGTTAGGTAGCATCGCAATCTGAGCTTCAATATGTATGTGAGGTGAGTTCGCGTTGTTGTGATCAGGCTGTGTGTCTGACGGGGAAGCTGATTCCCCAGGTATCATTCCATGCTGAGCGGAGAAAGAAAGAATGCGCTTGGTAAGCCCCGACTTGAGACTCTCCGGTGTTCCGTCCGCAATGATCCTACCTTCGCTAAACAGAATAATTCGATCAGCCGCTTCATCGGCTTCTTGAAGATAATGCGTGGTGAAAAGTACGGTTTTCCCCGCCTGTGTCAATTGGCGAACCTGTTTCCAGAAATGTTTACGTGTCTCCGAATCCATGCCTACCGTTGGTTCATCCAAAAATAAGAGCTTTGGATTGCCTGCCATCGCAAGGGCAAAGTTGAGGCTGCGTTTCTGACCGCCCGATAGTTTCTCCGCTCTTCTCCTCAGATCGATCTCTGATAGCCCTGTCAGGAGTTCAATTTTATCTATTGGAAGAGGATTACGGTAATAACTGTGAACCATGCAGATGATTTCGCGTACGGTAAGCCCATCAATGACACTTACATCCTGTAGCATGACCCCAATCTGCTGACGTACCTGCTGATGATTCGGGGACTGTCCTAATACGCTGATTTTCCCGGAGGTCGGCTTACTCATACCCAGAAGCATTTTCATCGTTGTGGTCTTGCCGGCTCCATTCGGGCCGAGGATTGCTACAATTGAGCCCGGCTGGATTTCAAGAGAAAGGTCGCTTACCGCGAGCTTGTTTTTAAATTGTTTGTTTATATGTTCAAGTTGGATGAGGGGGGAATTCATCTGTACTCACGTCCTTCGTTTTGATCTAACTTCATTTTAGAGGGCGAAGGAGTAAGGTTTTAGTAAGAGTTGTCATGACTTTTAGGTGACAACTGTCATCTTTTACGAATGGAACGAATCAAGATGCAATATGATTAGATGAGACTTCCTCTACTAAGGAGGGAGATTTAAGCGGTGCGTTTTGATAGAGAACATAGAGGGTGAATGCGCATTCAAGAAAAGGGTATGACAGTGTTCACAATAGCGCCAGGACTGGAGATAGCAAAGGTCTTATCATCCTTGACCCAGGCGTATCCTTCAATTATAGTTGGTACGTAGGATTAAACTATTTTAGATAGATAAAGGTGGCTTGCAGCATGTCTGAGAAAATCTACGTTGGGGTCGATCTCGGCGGAACAGCAATTAAGGTCGGTATATGCGATGATCAAGGTCAACTTAAGCATACGTATGAAGGACCGACAGAAGTGGATAAGGGCGTAGATACGGTTATCGCCAACATCGAGAAGTATGTCCGTCATATCGTTGCCGAGTCGCCGTATAGCTGGGAACAGCTTGAAGGTGTCGGTGCTGGAGTTGCCGGGTTCACGAATGTACGTGAGGGAATTATTGTCCTTGCCCCTAACATTGGATTTCGGAATGTACCTATTCGTTCGATTCTGGAAGAACGTCTGGGCAAGCCAGTCAAAATAGATAATGATGCCAATGTTGCGGCGCTTGGCGAAGCTTGGGCGGGTGCCGGCAAAGGTGTAGATAACTGTGTATGTTACACGTTGGGTACAGGTGTTGGCGGCGGCTTGATCTTGAACGGCAGTATATACCAAGGGTTCTCCGGTATGGCGGGTGAACTGGGGCATATTAATGTGGTGCCTGATCTGGAAGCAATTAAGTGTGGTTGTGGCAAAATGGGATGTTTAGAGACGGTATCGTCTGCAACGGGTATTATCCGTATGGCGAAGGATGCTGTAGAGCGTGGGGATCATACTTCACTTGCTCTTGTTGACAGAATTGCAGCTAAAGAAGTATTCGATGCTGCAAAATCAGGTGATGAAGTGGCGCTGCGGATCGTTAATCGTGCTGCATTCTACCTGGGTAAATCGATGGCTACAGTTGCGGCAGTTATTAATCCGGAAGTGTTCATTATTGGGGGCGGCGTATCCAAAGCAGGTGACTTCCTGTTTGACGAGATCCGTACTGTATATGCTCAATTAACCCCAGAACCGCTGCAGGGCGGCGTTAAGATTCTGGAAGCTACACTTGGCAATGATGCAGGTATTGTTGGTGCGGCAGGTCTTCTCTTGCGCTCCTAGTCCACTGTAACAGTATAAACCGACAGCAATATGATAAGGAGGGGACATATATGCTTGAAGGTGAAGTTTCACCGAACACAGGCGCCACGCTCATTATCATTACAGGTATGTCCGGGGCGGGAAAGACCATTGCAGTTCAGAGCTTAGAGGATCTTGGCTTCTTCTGTGTAGATAATTTACCACCCGTGCTGATTCCAAAATTCGCAGAATTGATCGAGCAGTCCAATGGTAAGATTGGCAAGGTCGCTCTCGTTATTGACTTGAGAGGACGTGAATTTTTCACAGCGTTGTCCGAGTCGTTGAACTACATTAAAGATCATTTTACCATCCATTGTGAAATTTTATTCCTGGATGCTACAGATTCTGTCCTTGTTCAGCGGTATAAAGAGAGCAGACGTAGACATCCTTTAGCTCCAGAAGGCATGCCGCTGGACGGTATCCGGCTTGAGCGCAAAATGCTGGAGGAGCTTAAAAATTCTGCAACCCAGGTACTCAATACCAGCACGATGAAACCAGCTCAATTGAAGGAACGGATTATATCCCGTTTTTCTCATTTAGAGAGCCATATGTTATCTGTAAATATAACGTCTTTTGGATTTAAATACGGAATACCGATTGATGCTGATCTGGTATTTGATGTTCGTTTTTTACCGAACCCACATTATATTGACCATCTGCGTCCAAATACAGGACAGAACAGCGACGTATATGAATACGTCATGAAATGGCCAGAGACACAGTCCTTTCTGACGAAGTTGCTGGATATGCTGCATTTCCTGATTCCGCAGTACCGGAAGGAAGGCAAGAGCCAGGTTATTATTGGAATCGGTTGTACCGGAGGCAAGCATCGTTCGGTAGCAATATCGGAATATTTGGGCAAAATGTTGGGAAGCAGCGAGACTGAGGCTGTTACCGTAAGCCATCGCGACGCTGACCGGGATCGTCATTGAAGAGGGTGAAGGGATGAAAGAAGCCGGACCACGAAGAGAACGTCCGAGAATTGTAGTCATGGGCGGAGGAACCGGATTATCCGTGATGCTGCGCGGTTTAAAAGAAAAGCCGCTAGACATCACGGCCATTGTCACGGTTGCTGATGACGGTGGGAGTTCAGGCATTCTGCGCAGTGAGCTGCATATGCCGCCTCCGGGCGACATCCGTAACGTACTTACGGCGCTAGCTGACGTAGAGCCACTGCTTTCGGATATGCTGAGTTATCGTTTCAACACAGGCGCGGGGCTTGCAGGCCACAGCTTGGGGAATTTGATTTTGGCGGCAATGACAGATATATCAGGCGACTTCGTAACCGCAGTGCGGGAGCTTAGCCGCGTGTTTGCTGTTCGGGGTGAGGTACTTCCCGCAGCGGGTCAGGCGGTTGTGCTACATGCTGAGATGGAGGATGGATCGATTGTTACAGGCGAGTCCAAAATCCCTGAAGCAGGTGGGCGCATTAAACGTGTTTTTCTTGAACCGGATCACGTGGAGCCGTTGCCAGAGGCTGTAGAGGCTATTCGTCAAGCGGATGCGATATTGATTGGGCCAGGTAGTCTGTATACGAGTATTCTGCCGAATCTGCTTGTACCCAAATTAGCTGAAGCTGTCGTTGAGGCTGACGCAGTTAAAATGTTTATATGCAATGTTATGACACAGCCAGGAGAAACCGATGACTATACCGTGAGTGATCATCTCAAAGCGATTCATGAGCATATAGGTCATCAGCTCTTTGACTATGTCATCGTTAATAATGGTGAAATTCCACTGCAAGTTCAGAATAGATATGCAGAAAAAGGAGCAAAACCTGTAGTATTAGATATGAATGTGCTGAAGAGTTCTGGATATCAGGTTGTCGCAGATACGTTGGTGCTATTCCGTACCTATCTTCGTCATGATGCCGACAAGCTCAGCCATCACATCTATCAACTGGTACAAAATTGGATGTTACGGAAGAGGTGAAGTCCCATGTCGTTTGCAGCACAGACCAAAAAAGAATTAACGATGATTGAGAGTGAACCGTGCTGCGAAAAGGCGGAACTTTCAGCCCTCATCCGTATGCTTGGTGCCGTGCAGTTATCGAATAAGAAAGTCATCTTAGATATTTCGACGGAGAATGCCGCTATTGCTAGACGGGCATACTCTCTGCTTAAAAAGCATTTTCAAGTGCATACGGAATTGCTTGTCCGCAAAAAAATGCGGCTGAAAAAGAATAACGTGTATATTGTTCGTATTCCGACCATGGTACAAGAGATTTTAAAGGATTTGTACATCGTATCCGAAGGCTTTATGTTCACACCAGGAATTAATCAGGAGCTGCTTCGGAAAAACTGTTGTAAACGAGCTTATCTCCGCGGTGCCTTCATGGCTGGTGGCTCGGTGAATAACCCTGAGGGTTCCTCCTACCATCTGGAGATTGCATCTATGTATGAGGAGCACTGCCAAGCCTTGGTTGATCTAGCCAATGAATTTCATCTTAATGCCCGGTGTATAGAACGCAAAAAAGGATTCATCCTATACATCAAGGAAGGCGAGAAAATTATTGAGCTGCTCAGCATCATTGGTGCACACCAAGCTTTGTTTAAGTTCGAAGATGTTCGCATTATGCGCGACATGCGGAATTCCGTGAATCGGATCGTCAACTGTGAGACGGCGAATCTGAACAAAACCATTGGAGCTGCTGTAAGACAGATTGATAACATCAAACTTTTGCAAAAGGAAGTTGGCCTAGAGTCCTTACCTGAGAAGCTGCGTGAAGTGGCTGAAGTACGACTTGCCCATCCTGATATTAACTTGAAGGAAGTTGGCGAGTTGTTAAAGGGAACAGTCAGTAAATCTGGGGTGAACCATCGTTTGCGTAAAATTGATGAGCTAGCCGAGAAGGTTCGTAATGAACGGATGGGGTAGGCTGTTAGAGGCCGGAGCTCTTACTTAGGTTAGATTTATTCGTATTTTAAACCGTTGTTGGGCAACATTAACTCATGTGCAGAGAAGCGGGGATTGGCGTCCTGAAGTGTGATTCCGTGTCAATATAATGTCCTTGATTGGGAGTTCATACCTGACTGGTTTTTTTCTTCTAGTGTCCTGCACGGGTTAATGGTATAATGTTATATAAATATAATTGTGTATTTAATGTCTAGATTTCATAATAGGGGGTAAGTTTCTATGACAAAGCACCCGGTAGTTGTCCGTTTGAAAACGGGTCTCCATGCCAGACCTGCGGCACTGTTCGTTCAAGAGGCGAATAAGTACTCATCTGAAGTGTTCGTCGAGAAGGACGACAAGAAAGTAAATGCAAAAAGTATCATGGGGATCATGAGTCTTGCAATCAGTACAGGTACGGAAATCCATATTAGTGCTGAAGGCGCGGACGCCGAACAGGCTGTAAACGCTTTAGTTAGTCTGGTTAGCAAAGAAGAGCTTGAAAACCAATAAGATATGACTGAACGAATGAAGAAGTCCCGAAAGGGGCTTTTTTGCGTTTCAGGGTCAAGCAATGCAACATTTTGGAATTTGCTCCGTCTGTTAAGGTATCAAATCACTTTGAATTTGAGATGTTAACTACAAGGAGGCTACGATCATGGGTAAAAAATGGATGAGACCGCTCGGTGCGGTACTGGTGGCAAGTACATTATTGGTTGGAGGAACAGCTTGGGTTGCTCCAGGGAATTACGCATATGCTGCTGAGGTTCAAGGCGTACAGCAGAACGTAATCAATGTTGTTGGTAAAGGTGAAATTCAGGTGAAACCGGACATCGCTTATCTATCCATCGGGGTAAATAGTACAGCGGAAACAGCGGCATCAGCTCAAAAAGCAAACGCAGCCAAAATCCAAAAGGTAACTAATTTGCTGAAGAATAAGTGGAAAATCAGTGAAAATGACATTCAAACAAGTCAATTCTATGTGCAACCTAACTACACATACAGTGAAAAAGATGGACAGCAAGTGAAAGGGTACACAGCTCATCACACATTGACAGTAACCTATCGTGAGATGGATAAAATCGGTGAGTTGTTGGATGCAGCTTCCCAAGCTGGCGCGAATAACATTGAAAATGTACGGTTTACTGTAGAGAACCCAGAGAACTATGAATCTCAAGTGATTGAGAAGGCTGTAGCTAACGCGGATGTAAAAGCTGGAGCGATTGCGAAGGCGGTTAAACGTCAGTTGGGTGCAGTATTATCTGTGAGCCAGCCTGATGCTAACGTGCCTGTATTCTATGCATCGGAGAGTTTGATGTCCAAAGCTACGGATACCGCAGCGGGTACTGAAATTGAAACCGGTCAGGTTAAAGTAAGTACAACACTGAACATCACATATGAGATGAAGTAAGATACGTTGTTCATATTTAGATATTTTGTATAAACAAGCGACCACCTGCTCTACGCAGGTGGTCGCTTTGCTTTTTTTTAATATTGCAGATGAGATCTACATTGTTTTGCCCATGATACAGCTTAACGGTTAGTGTGTTGCAAGTGGGCGAAATTCAAGATTTATTTGCGTTCATCGTGAAGTTTTAAGTGGATTGCTAGTGGGCCTAGAATCGATTAGGGTCAAAGACCGGTAGTTGAAGTTTATATGCAAGATAGACCTCCGGATTGTAAGGAATGGCGATGGTTGCTACTCCGTTTTCCAATACATCGGTTGGTATAGCGGTGGATGTTGCCTCGTATCTATTGAGCATATCCACCGGAATGTCCATTAGCACTTTGCTGTAATCGTTGCTTAATATCTTCACATGGAGCATCTCTCCATTATTCTTATAATTCTGCATCCGAATTCTTAACGTGCGATTGTGATTCAACACAACTTCTATATTACGAAATACAGCGCGATCAGGATTGCTCATCTCATAAGGTTGAGTACCTACAAAAGAAGCAGATTCCCCGGTTACCTGCTTTACTTCTTCCACAGTTGCTCGATAAGCGAGTGGTGCAGGTGTCATGGCAGCATCCGTTTTACGTTCCTCATCACTGAATTGTAGCTCGGTATTCATGACATGTTTGCTTGCAATGGATACTTTAAGTCCAAGATCCTTGTTCCATTGCCCCAGTGGAAGATAAACCTTACCCCCGACAACCTGTTGCTTGCTTTGACTCACGGCTAGCTTACTGGTTCTGCTATTCCGCTCAAATAACAGGTCTCCCCCTTGAATTTCATATTTAATATGGAAGGCATTCGTGAACTCCTCTAAAGGAACATAATATAAGCCATTCATGTAGAACGTAGGTTGTCCGTTATAACGAAGCATGCCTTCACCAGAGGTGATTGCTACAGGTAGTGTCAAAAAGAACATGCCTTCATACGAGAAGGAGTCCCAATAATTCACCCAATCTCTATATTGACTATACTCAATCTTAAAGTGTTTTCCTTCCGGAATATAGTAGAAGGAAGGTGGGTATGCCTGTGGGTTAGAGAAATAATAATCGATGACATACAAATCATCTGAGGCCCATTGTATTCCTTCCACGCTCGCCCGGTACAAGCTTTCGTAGGATCGAACCTGCTTCAATGTTTTGAGATCATATACAAGCACTTTGCTTGCCTTAGTTTTCTTGATTCCTACCGAGGGATCAGCGATCAATACCAAATACTTAAGATTAGGCGAGACGAATGTTTTTACATCTCTGACTTCGCCTTTAAAAAGTGAGGTCGCTTTTCCGCCGCGAATCCCCTCTACAACCGCACGGTAGGTCTGTTCTTTATAAGTGCTGGTCCACTTAATTTTTGTGTCTCCTGCCATAAACGTCTTACTGGAGACAGGTTGTTTGGTGTCGTACACAATGTCATTTTTGGTTACTTTCACGGGGCTACCCTTTAATCCGCCGAATAAGAGGGTGAAGCAACTGGTGAATTTTGCGTCAGGGCAGTATACACCAAAAGGTGTGGACGAAGTTGAACGATTTGTACTGAATTTAGTATCTGTCACATCTTGGCTCGTAATAATGCTGCCATTGGATAAAACTCGTTTGTTATCTACAAGGGAATAGTACTGGGTATCACCGTTATCCGATCTTACGGAGTACAGCCCTTGTTTGGCCCAAAGTTTGAGCCATTTGTTGGATTTGATCTCTGTGATTTTGCGAAGCTTAATGGAGGCATAGTCATATTCATAAATGACGGCACCTGTGTTCAGGTAGGCTAATGTATAAGCCTTCAAACCTTGTGGGGTGTCTACGACAACACCGTCTTGTTGGTTGAATCCGTTAGTCGATGTGAATCGATATGAAGAGGGCTGCAACGATGAGTCGGTGAAATCATACTCCTTAACCTTTTTCATACCTGTGTCATAACTAATTACCGTTGTCCGTACAGTGACTTGCTGTTGTCTTTCATCAAATATGTAGGTTGTGCGGTGTCTTACTTTTTCCTTGCTACCTTCTGTAGCTGCTGCTGAATGTCCAGTCTCGGGATGAATTGTGAGCAATAGGGAACAGATCAACAACAGGGCAATACATTTCCTAATAATCATATAACGTTTCCTCTTTCCTCTTCTCATATTGTCTTTTTTTCAAAAGGTGTGCGGGTTAACCCTAATTCATAATATCGGTGAGTTTACTCATGTTGTTTAATGAATTATTGGATGGGTTGAACGCTGTTTATCGTTCATTTGGTATCTTTTTTGTATATATGTTCGTGACAAAACGGTCATTTTCGGTGCAATTTATTTCAAGTTAATCGTCAAGATTGTAACTGGAGCTGTAAACCTTTCCTCAAATGGGTTAATTATAATAAAGAGGTGAGCGTATGAGGCGTTGTCGTTCAAAATACATACGCAATGAACCCTTAGTGCGAATTTAGAGAGGAGTTTTTATATATGACATCATGGAAGAAATGGACAAGTGCGTTGCTGGCAGCTGGAATTATTGTAGGTAGCGGAGCAGGGTGGCAGGAAGGTTCGGTTCAAGCAGCTTCTGTCTCATCCAAAGTGACGGCACCTATCGAAGTAACGCTGAAATCCGCAGGTAAGACGCTGACTCAAAAAGGGCTTCTGCAGGGTGGATCTACATGGGTATCTCTAACTGCGGTCAAAGATGTTGCCGGCGGAACGTTAACGTATGACGCGAAGAACAAAGAGTATACGCTGGCCGCAGCTAACAATAAGATGAGAATTAGTCTAGCTGATGGATCACCAATGCTTAGAGTGAATAACTACTATCCGGGCGTTGAGGCGAAGCTGATTCAAGGGCGTTTATACATTCCTTTCTCAGCGATGAGAGATTATCTGGGAGTACAAGGAAGCTGGAATGGGCAAACGAAGACGTTGACACTTAGTAAAGTGAAGCAGAACAATGTAACGGTAAAAGCAACTACGGTGAAAGTGAATGTGAAAAATGCTGAAGTGGATATTCAATATCCGCAAGTAAGTGGACTTGGCAATGACAAGGCTGAAGCGGCAATCAATAAAGTGCTGAAGGATGAGGCTGATACATTTGTAGCAGACTTCAAGAAGCAAGCTGGTGAATATGGAGCTGCCACTGCGGATCGCCCATATGCTTTTGAGAGCACATATGTTGTGACATATAACGAAAATGGCGTGCTGGGACTCATTACACAGCGCTATGAGGACTACGCGGGAGCTCATGGCATGACGTTCCGTACAGGACACACATTTGATCTAGCAACGGGCAAAGAACTGACGCTGAATGACGTGCTTCAAAACAATACAGCGATGCGTGACACGCTTGGCAAAAAAGTAGGAACTCAGCTTAAAGCACGTGGCGGTTACCTGGACGGATATACTGGTTTGAACAAAGATCAGGACTTCTACGTTACGCCAACAGGTATTGTCGTGTTCTTCCAACTGTATGAGTACACTGCATATGCTGAAGGGTTCCCAGAGTTCCCATTCACGTACAAAGAAGTGCTTCCTAAAGGTGCAACGCCATTCAGTGGAGTAGCGGCTGAAAAGTAAGAGAAGAAACGTTATCATATGTTCAATAAATTATTGGATGTATCACGTATAGAACAGAAGCTTAACGACGCGTAGTTGCAGTTGCTATCATCATAAAATCACAAAAAAACCCCACCATTCGTAGAATGGTGGGATTTTATTAGTTCATAGTTAGAAGCCAAGAAGGCTTCAACTCATGACTTTATAGGTGAGTTCACGATTATACGCCTTCTGAACCTACTCTTTCGATAACTTTATCAATGATACCATAATCGGCAGCTTCAGCAGCACTCATGAAGTAGTCACGATCTGTATCTTTCTCGATACGCTCCAGGGGTTGACCGGAACGCTCGGAGATGATGCGGTTCAATGTGTCACGCATTTTCAGAATGCGACGAGCACGAATTTCGATATCTGTAGCTTGACCTTGTGCTCCACCAAGTGGTTGGTGAATCATGATCTCACTGTTAGGCAATGCAAATCGTTTACCTTTGGCACCCGCATTAAGCAAGAATGCGCCCATGGAAGCTGCCATACCTACGCAGATTGTAGATACATCTGGTTTGATGAATTGCATTGTATCGTAAATGGCCATACCGGCTGTGATGGATCCGCCTGGGCTGTTGATGTATAAGTGAATGTCTTTCTCTGGATCTTCTGCAGCCAAGAATAACATCTGTGCCATAATGGCATTCGCCACAACGTCATTCACGTCGCTGCCAAGGAAGATGATACGATCCTTCAGCAATCTGGAATAGATGTCATAGGCCCGCTCACCGCGGTTGCTCTGTTCAACGACCATTGGAATATAACTCACGTGAAAAACCTCCTCGGAAATGTAAATGTTAAATTGGTGTTTATATTTAAACTGTTACCGTATTACCCACATCATAAACAATTCCAAACAAAAAGTCAAAGAAAGTCAAACTAACTTTGAAAAAAAAGAAACCTTTCCGGTTTCATTGGTTAAAAGGGTTATGTACTACGAAATAAGAATGGCGCGCCCGCCAAGAATCGAACTTGGATCTCAGGCTTCGGAGGCCTACGTCATATCCATTGGACCACGGGCGCACATGAATTGTTGGCTACTCTTTCGTAGCACGGATGCTTGCACATCAATGAGCTTCAAATATGTGACAGCATTAATGATTATATCTTAAGCGTGGTCGAAATGCAAGCAAATGATCAGCCTCGTGGTTTGGAATACAACGAAAATGATCATGCTGAAGATAAGTGGATAAAGAACGCATTTAAGTACATGCTATAAGAGGTTTTGCACATGTTGAGCAAGGTAGGGATGGAGCCATATATAGATGATAATTTAGTCTTTCTTCTATATATAGTGTGAAACAGATTCAACGCCTACGAGAAGCTCAAGATTGTGAAAATAAGCGCGTACAAGCTTAGAGAAACGTTATGAAATGGGGCATTTGAAACACTTGCATGTCGCGTCAGTTTTAGGTAGAATAGACGTGGGACTTAAAAAGTTAACCCGGGACATTTTGAGGCCATGAAAGAGAGCTTGGAACGAGAAGCTTGCGGGAGTGGAAAGCATGCGAAAGATTTTAGAAGTGCAAAAGCAGCTTCTGCCTGATCTCATGGATATCTTGAAGAAGAGGTATACGATTCTACACCAAATCATGTTATCGGATGTGATTGGACGAAGAACGTTAGCTAATTCCATGCAGATGACCGAGCGGGTTCTGAGGGCTGAGACCGATCTATTAAAGGCTCAGGGACTTATTGAAATTGACAGTACAGGAATGAAGATCAGCGAGGCAGGTCATGATTTGCTGCAGCAGTTAGAGCCCGTTGCCAAAGAGCTGTTCGGATTATCCGAACTGGAAGAGCGCATCAAGCAAGCCTACGGTCTGCAAAAGGTAGTCGTTGTTCCTGGCGATTCGGACGTATCTCCATTTGCCAAACGGGAACTGGGCAAGGCCGGAGCAAAGGCTCTTGGCAATATTATGAATGATAACGACGTTGTTGCCGTAACTGGCGGTTCAACAACGGCTGAAGTTGCAGAGCAGCTTAATCCGCCAACACCACTCAAAGGTGTCTGGTTCGTCCCTGCACGCGGTGGACTAGGAGAAAGCCTCGAAATTCAGGCCAATACGATCGCATCCACGATGGCAAAACGGGTAGGAGCACAATACAAACTCCTGCATGTACCGGATTTGCTTAGTGACCATGCCTATGAATCCCTTGTTCAAGATCCGGGTGTCCAGGAGATTCTGCAGCTGATTAGACAATCGCGCATCGTTATTCACGGAATCGGTGATGCCGTGGAGATGGCACGGCGACGTAAACTTGCTACAGAGATCGTGGAAGAGCTTCAGGAGCAAGGAGCCGTATCGGAATCATTCGGTTATTATTTTAATGATCAGGGTAACGTGGTTCACACCATGCTTACACTCGGCATGCGACTTCAAGATATCGAACGAACCGATGTAGTGATCGGGATTGCGGGTGGCAAAAGCAAAGCGGCTGCCATTCACTCCGTGCTTAGATTCGGCCAGGAAGATATATTGATTATTGATGAGGCTGCTGCCAAAGTCATCGTTGCCGAACTGGAATAGGAATTTGTTTTCTAGAACACTTCAAATTTGTTGTCTTGACGGACTTCACGGTCTGTCTTGAATATATAGCTTCATAAAAAAATTCAATCAAAACTTGGGAGGAACTTACTCATGATTAAAGTAGGTATTAACGGTTTTGGACGTATTGGTCGCTTGGCATTCCGTCGTATTCAAAATGTAGAGGGCATTGAAGTTGTAGCAATCAACGACTTGACTGATGCTAAAATGCTGGCTCATTTGCTTAAATATGATACAACTCAAGGTCGCTTCGATGGCGATGTTGAAGTACATGATGGCTTCTTCAAAGTGAACGGCAAAGAAGTTAAAGTATTGGCTAACCGCAACCCAGAAGAACTTCCTTGGGGAGACCTCGGTGTAGATATCGTTCTGGAATGTACTGGTTTCTTCACAACTAAAGAAGCTGCTGAGAAACACTTGAAAGGTGGAGCTAAGAAAGTTGTTATCTCCGCACCAGCTACTGGCGACATGAAAACCATCGTTTACAACGTAAACCATGAAATCCTCGACGGTACTGAAACTGTAATCTCCGGCGCATCTTGCACAACGAACTGCCTGGCACCTATGGCAAAAACTTTGCAAGACAAATTCGGAATCGTTCAAGGTTTGATGACTACAATTCACGCTTACACTGGCGACCAAAACACGTTGGATGCTCCACACCCTAAAGGTGACTTCCGTCGTGCTCGCGCAGCGGCTGAAAACATCATCCCTAACACAACTGGTGCTGCTAAAGCAATCGGTTTGGTTATCCCTGAACTGCAAGGTAAATTGGACGGTGCAGCTCAACGTGTACCAGTAGCTACTGGTTCCCTGACTGAGCTTGTAACTGTATTGGGTAAAAAAGTTACTGCTGAAGAAGTTAACGCAGTAATGAAAGAAGCTTCCGATCCACAAACTTTCGGATACACTGAAGACGAAATCGTATCTTCCGATATCCAAGGTATCACTTTCGGATCCCTGTTTGATGCAACTCAAACTAAAGTTCTGACTGTTGGCGACCAACAATTGGTTAAAACTGTAGCTTGGTATGACAATGAAATGTCCTACACTGCACAATTGGTTCGCACTTTGGAGCACTTTGCAAAAATGATTAAGTAATATCTGCAATAACATAGAGCGGAAACAGAGTATTGTTTCCGCTCTTTATATATCAACCTTTTGCAAATTTCTCAAAAACACCAGGATTGACAAGGGTTTTTCGCTCTTCATTGGTCCACAAAATACATGGGTGCGGAGGAAATACAGATGAACAAAAAAAGTGTACGTGATATCGAATTGACAGGAAAACGGGCTTTTGTACGTGTAGATTTTAATGTACCGCTCGAAGATGGTAAAATTACAGATGACAAGCGTATTCGTGCAACGCTGCCTACGATCAACTTCCTGATCGAAAAAGGTGCTAAAGTCATTTTGGCAAGCCACATGGGTCGTCCTAACGGCGAAGTGGTTGAATCCTTGCGTTTGACTCCAGCAGCAGAGCGTTTGTCTGAATTGCTTGGTAAAACAGTTGTTAAAGCTGACGATTCCGTTGGCGAAAAAGTTAAAGCTCAAATCGCTGAATTGAACAACGGTGACGTATTGTTGCTTGAAAATGTTCGTTTCCACGCAGGCGAAGAGAAAAATGATCCAGAACTGGCAAAACAATTTGCCGAACTGGCTGACGTTTTCGTTAACGATGCGTTTGGTGCAGCACACAGAGCACATGCTTCAACAGAAGGTATCGCTCACTTGTTGCCGGCTGTATCTGGTTTGTTGATGGAAAAAGAACTTGAAGTGTTGGGTAAAGCAATTTCCAACCCTGAGCGTCCTTTCACAGCAATCATCGGTGGTTCTAAAGTTAAGGACAAAATCGATGTGATCGACAACCTGTTGAACATTGCAGACAACGTAATCATCGGCGGAGGTCTGTCTTACACGTTCATGAAGGCTCAAGGTCATGAAGTAGGTCAATCCCTGTTGGATGAGTCCAAATTGGATGTTGCTCTGGGCTTCATCGAAAAAGCGAAAAAACTGGGCAAAAACTTCTATTTGCCAGTAGATATCGTGATTTCCGATGATTTCAGTGCGAATGCAAACACGAAAATCGTAGAAGTTGGCGATATTCCTGCAGATTGGGAAGGTATCGACATCGGTCCTAAAACACGTGAGATCTATGCTGACGTTGTTAAAAACTCTAAACTCGTTGTATGGAACGGACCTATGGGCGTATTCGAAATCGAGCCATTCTCCCACGGTACACGTGCGGTAGCACAAGCTTGCGCTGAGACAGAAGCTTACACTGTAATCGGTGGCGGCGACTCCGCAGCAGCAGCAGAGAAGTTCAAATTGGCTGACAAAATGAACCACATCTCCACAGGTGGCGGTGCATCCCTCGAATTCATGGAAGGCAAAGTGCTTCCAGGCGTAGTTGCATTGAACGACAAATAAGATTTAAGCTATAGCATGAAGGAGTTGAAAACCATGAGAACACCGATTATTGCAGGTAACTGGAAAATGTTCAAAACTGTTTCCGAATCTAATGACTTCATTCAGGAAGTTAAAGGAAAAGCGGAAGTAGAAGGCGTGGAAACTGTAATCTGCGCACCATTTACGAATCTGCCAACACTGGTAGAAGCGGTTAAAGGTACAAACATCAAAATTGGTGCTCAAAATCTTCACTTTGAAGATAATGGTGCATTCACAGGTGAAATCAGTGGCGTTATGCTGAAAGACCTGGGTGTGGATTATGTCATTATTGGTCACTCGGAGCGCCGTCAATATTTTGCGGAAACCGATGAGACTGTTAATAAAAAGCTGCATGCAGCATTCCGTCACGGATTGACTCCAATCTTCTGTCTTGGTGAGACGCTCGAAGAGCGTGAAGCGAACCAAACTAAAGACGTATGCAAAGTGCAAACGGTAGCTGCTTTTGAAGGTCTGTCCGCAGAGCAAGCAGCACAAGTCGTTATTGCTTATGAGCCAATCTGGGCGATTGGAACAGGCAAATCTTCCACTTCCCAAGATGCGAATGAAGTTATTGCTTACATCCGTACATTGGTGAAAGATCTGTACAACGAGCAGGTAGCGAATGCAGTTCGTATTCAATACGGCGGCAGCGTTAAACCTGAGAACGTAACTGAATACCTCGGACAAAGCGACATCGACGGCGCACTTGTTGGCGGTGCTAGCTTGCAGCCGGCTTCGTTCATCGCGCTTGTTGAGGGGGCGAAGTAAGATGACAGCTCCAAAACCTGTAGCACTGATCATCATGGATGGCTTCGGTCTTCGTAATACGGTGGAAGGCAACGCGGTAGCGCAAGCCAAAAAGCCGAATTATGACCGTTTTATGAGCCAATTCCCACACACAACACTCACTGCTTGCGGTGAGGCTGTAGGTTTGCCAGAAGGGCAAATGGGGAACTCTGAGGTTGGTCACCTTAACATTGGTGCTGGCCGGATCGTTTACCAGGATTTGACCCGTATCTCCAAATCGATTCGCGATGGTGAGTTTTTCGATAACGAAACGCTCGTTAAAGCTGTACGCGAAGCGAAACAAAGCGGTAAAAAGCTTCATCTTTACGGCTTGTTGTCTGATGGTGGCGTACATAGTCACATCGACCACTTGTTCGCTATGCTGGATCTCGCCAAAAAAGAAGAAATGAATGATGTGTATATTCATGCCTTCATGGATGGCCGTGATGTTATGCCGGACAGTGGTAAAGACTTCATGCAAAAACTGATCGCGAAAATTGAAGAGGTTGGTGTAGGACAGATCGCTACGGTACAAGGTCGCTATTATGCGATGGATCGTGACAAACGTTGGGAGCGGGTTGAGAAATCTTACCGCGCTATCGTTTATGGAGATGGCCCTAAATACACTGATCCACTCAAAGCGGTTGAAGAATCGTATGAGAAATCCGTATTTGATGAATTCGTTGAACCAACGGTTATCGTCAAAGCGGATGGTGAGCCGGTAGGTTTGGTAGAAAGCGGCGATTCCGTTATCTTCCTTAACTTCCGCCCTGACCGTGCGATCCAGTTGTCGCAAGTATTCACGAACCAAGACTTCCGCGGTTTCGATCGTGGACCGAAGTTGCCTCAAGGCTTGCACTTTGTGTGCCTGACTCTGTTCAGTGAGACGGTTGAAGGTTATGTGGCGTACTCGCCGAAGAACCTCGACAATACACTGGGTGAGGTTCTGGTACAGAACAACAAAAAACAACTGCGTATTGCAGAAACAGAGAAATACCCGCACGTAACTTTCTTCTTCAGCGGCGGACGTGATGTTGAGCTTCCGGGCGAAACTCGCGTACTGATTAACTCACCAAAAGTTGCAACATATGATTTGCAACCAGAGATGAGCGCTTATGAAGTGGCAGACGCATGTGTACGCGAGATTGAAGCAGACAAACACGATGCAATCATTCTGAACTTCGCTAACCCTGATATGGTTGGACACTCCGGCATGCTGGAGCCTACAATTAAAGCGGTTGAAGTAACAGACGAGTGCATGGGACGTGTTGTAGACGCGGTTCTCGCAAAAGGCGGCGTTGTGCTGATTACTGCGGATCATGGTAACGCGGATATGGTATTCGATGAGCAAGGACGTCCGTTCACTGCACATACAACGAACCCTGTTCCATTTATCGTTACTGACCCTAATGTAACATTGCGTGAAGGCGGAATTTTGGCTGATATCGCGCCAACGATTCTTGACCTGATGCAATTGCCAAAACCGGAAGAAATGACAGGGACATCTGTCATCGCTATCCGTAAATAAGATACACAACCTCTTATATGAATTGGGCAGTTTGGCGTTTGCCCCAGAACGAAGACAGTAGAAATAGTCTGAAGAAGCAACGCGTTCGCCTTTATCACATGATTTCAACTTATGACGATAAGTTCAAAGAAATCAGGGGATAACAGCGATCGGAAGACGATTCTGCTGACGTAGTGAATAAGGGCAAGCACAAGTTTTCCCGAATTTAAATAAATCCAAATTTAAAGGAGATTATCACTCATGACTATTATTTCTGACGTGTACGCTCGCGAAGTCCTCGACTCCCGCGGTAACCCTACAGTAGAAGTTGAAGTATACTTGGAGTCCGGCGCAATCGGACGCGCAATCGTTCCATCTGGTGCATCCACTGGTGCCCACGAAGCTGTTGAGCTTCGCGATGGTGACAAATCCCGTTACCTCGGTAAAGGCGTTCTGCAAGCTGTTA
The DNA here is from genome assembly GCF_001426865.1 of Paenibacillus sp. Root52. Taxonomy (GTDB): domain Bacteria; phylum Bacillota; class Bacilli; order Paenibacillales; family Paenibacillaceae; genus Paenibacillus. The sequence continues at coordinate 51,477 of NZ_LMFO01000009.1, forward strand.
AAAACGTAAACGAAACAATCGCTCCAGAAGTAATCGGTATGGACGCATTGGATCAACTGGGTATCGACAAATTGATGATCACTTTGGATGGTACGCCAAACAAAGGTAAATTGGGCGCTAACGCAATCTTGGCAGTATCTATGGCTGTAGCTCGTGCTGCTGCTGACGCTTTGGACTTGCCACTTTACGTTTACCTCGGCGGATTCAACGCTAAAGCTCTTCCAGTACCAATGATGAACATCATCAACGGTGGTGAGCACGCTGACAACAACATCGACGTTCAAGAGTTCATGGTTCTTCCTGTCGGCGCACCAAGCTTCAAAGAAGCTCTTCGCGTAGGCGCAGAAATCTTCCACAACCTGAAATCTGTATTGAGCTCCAAAGGCTTGAACACAGCAGTAGGTGACGAAGGTGGTTTCGCACCAAACCTGGGTTCTAACGAAGAAGCAATCACTACAATCATCGAAGCTATCGAAAAAGCTGGTTACAAACCAGGCGTTGACGTATTCTTGGGTATGGACGTAGCTTCCACTGAGTTCTACAAAGATGGTAAATATACACTTGCTGGCGAAGGCAAATCTTACACTTCTGCTGAGTATGTTGACCTTCTGGCTTCATGGGTTGAGAAATACCCAATCATCACTATCGAAGACGGTATGTCCGAAGATGACTGGGATGGTTGGAAATTGCTCACTGAGAAATTGGGAGACAAAGTACAACTCGTTGGTGACGACTTGTTCGTAACGAACACAGAGCGTCTGGGTAGAGGTATCGAGCAAGGTATCGGTAACTCCATCCTGATCAAAGTGAACCAAATCGGTACACTTACTGAAACATTTGATGCAATTGAAATGGCTAAACGCGCAGGATACACTGCTGTTATCTCCCACCGTTCCGGTGAGTCCGAAGACAGCACAATCGCTGACATCGCTGTTGCAACAAATGCAGGTCAAATCAAAACAGGTGCTCCTTCCCGTACAGACCGTATCGCGAAGTACAACCAATTGCTCCGCATTGAGGATCAACTGGGTGAACTGGCTCAATACAATGGTCTTAAAGGATTCTACAACCTCAACAAATAAGCTGTGTATACAGCTTTTCGGGCAAGCCGGGTAACCGGCTTGTCTTTTTATTATGGAGAGGAATCTACGTCAAACTTTGCTATTACAGTGGATAAAGTTGGATGGTTGTATAGGAAGCACTACTTGTATCACAGCAGTAGCTATGGTACAATCAAACTAACTGTTTTTATGGTGAGATGTTATGCCCACATGGGTAGGAGGTGGAAAGAATGGATATTGCTTTGAAATTGCTGCTCGTTGTTTTCTCGATCGGTCTAATCACTGTAGTATTGCTGCAGCACGGGAAAAGCGCTGGTTTGGCGGGTGCCATCTCCGGTGGTGCGGAACATCTTTTCGGTAAAACGAAAGCGCGCGGACTGGATCTTTTCTTGCAACGTGCAACGGTTGTACTCGGTGCAGGTTTCATGATTTTGTCTATTATTGTTACGATCGTGTCCAAGTAAGAAGGATACTTTCTTATACAATTCAATAGCATGAGCGGAATTCGCTTGTAAGATTAACCTTCGTTTCGAGAAGAAACGGAGGTTTTTTAATAAGTTTTAACGTGTCCAGTTTTTTCCTGCCACTACAATCACATGATTAATTTTCTCTTCTGTTCGGTTCTCCTTCCTTCGAAGGTATACCCCTGCGATGTAGGGAATGTACCTGTCTGTGCTTCCGCGCATAATCTATTCCTATAATGAGGTTCATGATACATGAACATGTGGATTGATCCCTTTTTCAGTAAGTATAGAAGAATTAATTCTAACTTGAAATGATCCGTAGTTACGTTTGAAAGCGTGCTTATGCTTAAGCAATCCTGCGTCTGTGGTTTTTTTGTTAGGGACGGATGTGCTGGATTGAATTCGTGTATACTAGGGTATGAGATAGTAAGGTATGCATTACATTGCATGAAATTGGTAAGGATTCCGATACATAAAGAGATGAGACCAGATCATACTTTTATGTTTCCCGAGGTGAATATATTAATGATAACAGAACAACAATTGCTCGACTTTATGCGGGAGACCGCTTATAAACCAATGACTTATCAAGAGCTGGAACAGCACTTCGAGATTGAAGATGCGGCTGATTTCAAATCTTTTTTGATTATGCTCAATACGCTGGAGGAATCCGGCAAGATTTTGCTTACCCGTAACAACCGTTACGGTATGCCTGAACGTATGGACTTGGTTCGTGGACGTTTGCAGGCACACGCCAAAGGGTTTGCTTTTCTAATCCCAGAAGATCGAGAGCACCCAGATGTGTACATTCACGCGAATGATATGAAAAGTGCGATGAATGGAGACATCGTGTTTGTGAAGGTCACTTCTAAAGGGCCATCAGGTGGACGTTTGGAGGGCGAGATTGTTCGCATTGTTACACGTGCGGTGACACAAGTCGTCGGTGTATTCCAAAGCCATGAAGTATACGGATTCGTCATTCCGGATGATAAACGCATTAACCGGGATATCTTCATTCCGCGCACCAATTTTGCTGGAGCTGTCGATGGACAAAAGGTTGTAGCGAAGATCGTTAGTTACCCAGAAGGCCGTGCAGCGGCTGAGGGTGAAATTATTGAGATTCTTGGGCATAAGGATGAGCCGGGGATTGATATTTTGTCTGTTATTCGCAAACACCAATTGCCAGAAGCTTTCCCGGATGAAGTCGTTGGTGAAGCAGAACAGGCTCCAGACTCCATTACAGATGAGGAGATCGTGCAACAGGGTCGTCGTGATCTGCGTGGACTGAATATTGTTACGATTGATGGCGAAGATGCCAAAGATCTGGATGATGCGGTAAACGTGGAGAAGCTACCTAATGGTAATTACCGTCTGGGTGTTCATATTGCTGACGTTGGTTACTATGTGCGTGAGAATTCTAAGTTGGATCAAGAAGCTTATAACCGTGGATGTAGCGTGTATTTGGTGGATCGGGTTATTCCGATGTTGCCACAGCGTCTATCTAACGGCATATGCAGCTTGAATCCGCAAGTGGATCGTCTGACATTGTCCTGTGAGATGGAGTTTAACGACCAGATGAAGGTTGTGAAGCATGATATTTTCACAAGTGTCATTAAGACCAAAGAGCGGATGACGTATAGCAACGTTCGTAAAATCCTTGGAGGCGAAGAGCCCGAATTGCTCGAACGATATAAAGATCTAGTGGATGACTTCCATCTGATGAAGGAGATTGCCTTGAAGCTGCGTGCGATGCGTATGCGCCGGGGGGCTGTTGACTTTGATTTTGAAGAGTCCAAGATCATTGTAGATAAAGAATGCAAACCGATCGATATTGTGAAACGGGAGCGTTCGATTGCGGAGCAAATTATTGAAGAATTCATGTTAGCGGCTAATGAAACAGTAGCAGAGCATTTCCACTGGCTTAAAGTACCGTTCATCTATCGTGTCCATGAAGACCCGGATCAAGAAAAACTGCAAAATTTCCTCGCCTTTGCGGCGAATTTTGGACACCACGTTAAAGGTCGCGGCAACGCCATCCATCCACGTGCACTCCAATCGTTGCTTGAGGACATCAACGGAACAAAAGAGCAGACGGTTATTAGTACAATGATGCTACGTTCCATGAAACAGGCGAAGTATGATTCCGAAATGTCGGGTCACTTCGGTCTGGCGGCAGAATTCTATAGTCACTTCACGTCTCCAATTCGTCGTTATCCTGACCTTGTTATTCACCGTGTGATTCGTGAGGTTATTGAGAACAACGGAGCTCTGCCGGAAAACCGTCAGGAGTACTTGGCTGGACGTATGGCGGACATTGCACAGCAATCATCCGAACGTGAACGTGTTGCGGTGGAAGCAGAACGTGATACGGAGAAAATGAAAAAAGCTGAGTATATGCTGGATAAAGTGGGCGAAGAGTTCGAGGGTATGATCAGCAGCGTAACGAGCTTCGGTATGTTTATTGAGCTGGAGAATACAGTAGAGGGTCTTATTCGCCTGAGTGCGCTCACGGACGACTACTACCATTTTGACGATCAACATATGGCTCTTATTGGAGAGCGTACTTCCAAAGTGTTCCGTATCGGTGATGAAGTGAAGATCCGCGTGGCACGTGTGAGCATGGAAGAGTATACGATTGACTTTGAAATGGTGGATATGAAGCCTCGCGGTGAACGTCCTGGTGGATTCGGTGGTGGTCGCGGTGGTAAAGGCGGTCGCCCTGCTGGTAGCGGTGGACGTGGTGCAGCGAAAGGTGGATTCAGTGGTTCACGTGGTGGCAAAGGTGGCTCTGGCTCTACAGGTGGTGCTGGAAGAGGTCGTGGCGGCAGATCACCGGAAGAGAGCAGCAAGGGTGGACACAGCGGACGCAGTGGCGCACCGAGTGCCGGAGCAGGCTCAACTGGCGGCTTTGCTGGTAAAGGTAGTGGCAAACCGAAGGGTGAGCGCCGGAGTGGAGAAGCTGGTGGATCGACTAATCGTGGCAAAGGAGCAGTAAGCTTCGGCTTCGGTTCAGGCAAAGGTGGTTACAGCTCTGCACCAAATGGTAGTCAGGAGAGTGGTGCTGGCGGAGGCCATGGAAGTGGTTCTAGTGGCCGCAGCGATCGCGGTGAGGGCAGCTTCAAATCCGGTAAAGGTGGCAAAGGCGGCAGTGGCCGCAAAAAAACATCACCTAGTGGTATCTTTATTGGCGATGCAGCAACACCTGGAGGCACTCAGGAAGGTGGAGCACCTCGTCGTAAGCGGAAGAAGAACAAAGGCGGAGCGGGTAATGGTACGGCTGCTTTTGTACGGAAGAAGAAAAAGTAAGGTAAGGCTGTCAGGTAGATAAGGTTGAACTGACAAGGTGCTTGATACGGATGAGCAGAACAATCCTTGAAGAAGCGGTATAGATGAAAAGACAGTCTAGAGGAATGTGTGAAGCTGTTTCGTATAGTCTGGAAAAGGTGTAATGAGGAGGGGCGGCTGAGGTCGCCTCTTTCTTGATTTTAACAGCTGTACTTGCTACAATTGAGGTCTGGCACAGGTACTTTGGTGCAACATGAATGCATGTGGACACAAGCATGGAACGGATTTATTTTATGAAGAAGGAGTGAGGACATGGGCAAGAATGATGGACAGAGTAAAGTGCTCGCACAGAACAAAAAGGCTTCCCATGACTACTTCATTGAAGATACGTATGAAGCGGGCATGGTGCTTACCGGAACGGAGATTAAGTCTATTCGTAACGGACGTGCGAATATTGGAGATGCGTTTGCCACAATTCGGAACGGTGAGATTCATATTCACAATATGCATATTAGTCCTTTTGAATAAGGGAACCGACATAATCCGATTGATCCAACACGTACGCGCAAGTTACTGATGCACAAGGCACAGATTCACAAGCTGCTTGGGCTGTCGAAACAGGATGGTTACAGCATTGTGCCGTTGAAAATTTATGTGCGTAATGGCTATGCCAAGCTGCTGCTTGGACTGGGTAAAGGTAAGAAACAATATGATAAACGTGAGACTGCTGCCAAACGGGATGCACAACGTGATATTCAAAGAGCAATGCGCGAGAAGCAGAAGATTGCTCGTTAATTGGATGGTTAGGCGTGAGAGGCTGTATCTAGATTTGTCAGCTAGTATTTATGGGTGAAGTAGTGGAAGTCGTATTACGTTAGGAGAATCTCAAGACTTGTCCGGTAAGGGCGGGATTGAGATTTTTTTATTGTTTGTGGAGCAGGTATGGTTGCGTGTGATGCGATAAGATAAGTTGGTGGTTGCTTAATTTGCTCGCATCGTGGGTAAAATAGTTAAGTGAAGCTGATTGTGAAACGAAGCTACGTGGCAGTGAACTTTACTTCGTCTGAGGGACGCGGTATAATATGTAGACGATTCGCTCGTAGCTGCTGTATTGGTTAAACTTGCACAGTTACTCAGTCCGCTGGAACGTCTTCCAGCAATCTGTACTATATCGGCAAGCTGTCCTGTGATAAGATTACTTATGTAGCAGACAGGAATGCCGAGTCAGAAAGAGCATCTTTTTACCTTGGAGGAAAAAGATGTGCAGCACCTTTGCTCCGTATTCACGGATTAATCCTGGAGCCCTTCTTATATGAGGGGGCGTTTATGGATTCGACGGGGATAGTTCGAGCATGGGTAGCGGGTAGTGGGGACGCGTCCGCTTCATCAACGCTAAAGCCTATTAAACGGCAAACAACAAACAAACTACGCTTTCGCAGCCTAAGAAACTGTGTGCGTGCTTCTAACCTGCATCGCCCATGTGACAGGATTAGGGGCTAACAAGTAGTGGGATACGCTGTCACATCTCCGCCTGGGGTGTGCTGAAGAAGACAATCAGGCTGACCCAACGTATAGCCGGTTACAGGGCGATACTCGGGTGACATCAAAACTGTGACTACACCCGTAGAAGCTTATGTGTCGTTATCTTCGGACAGGGGTTCGACTCCCCTCGCCTCCATTAGAGTCAAGTCAAAAGCCATCAACCAGTGTTCTGGTTGGTGGCTTTTCTGTTTATGATATAATAAGAATAAATTTAGATTGGGGGACTCCAGATGTTTGAAACTCGAGAACAGCTCCAAGAAATCTTAAAAAAAGCCAATCAACATGCACGGAAACAAGCTAAAGAATCAGGTGCCTCAATTTATTATATAAAAAACAACAAACGCGTTCGTGAGGATGCTGCGGGTAATAAATTCGAAATTATATTTGATGCTACTGGGAAACGCCAGGAGTTTGAATATCATGAGTGAAATCAGACCAGTCATGACTGTGTTTGCGGGTACCAACGGAGCAGGGAAAAGTACACTTAGCATGCAAATGAGAGAGTGGCTTGGTGAACTGGTTGATCCAGATCAAATTGCAAGAGAGTTGAAGCCAGAGAATCCGCGTAGTGCTGATCTGTCTGCTGGCAGGGAAGCTGTAAAAAGAATCCGATCTCTCATTAAAAGTGGTAAAAACTTCGCTATTGAAACGACATTGTCTGGATCGTTTGTTTTGAAACACATGCAAATTGCAAAAGAAAACAATTATGAAATTGTTGTTTACTATATCGGCCTCGAGGACGTTCAAATGCATATAGATCGTGTTGCCTCTCGCGTTGAACAAGGTGGACATTGGATTGCAGAAGAAGATATCCGTTATCGATATGGTCAATCATTAAAGAACCTTAAACCGGCTCTAGCCATCGCAGATCAGGCTATCATCATTGATAATACATACGAGCCTTTAATTGTTGCAGAAATCATACAGAGTAATTTGATCTATTGTGTTGAGTCCATACCTGCTTGGGCTAATCCTGTTCTTATTGGTTACTGATACTCGGGTGACATTAAAACTGTGACTACACCCGTAGAAACTTATGTGTCGTTATCTTAGGACAGGGGTTCGACTCCCCTCTCCTCCATTAGCAGTATTAGAAAAAGCACCCAAGAGGGTGCTTTTTTGTTTTTGGTGAGTTGAAAAGGGGGCGCTATCTTCTCCTCTAAAAACAGGTAAATGACACAATGCTTCTTAGATCGACTCCAGTAAACACCCATCTTCGACCGGTCCATCTAAAACCTGCAACGGATGTACGCCCTACAAAGGTTGGGAAGAACCAGAACGAGTTCCCATTTCTCAGCCACACATAGGTGTTGCGGAATAAACAACCGGCAATAGCTCCGGGGTCGATGGCGAACGCTGTAGCAGCGGGTTGCTGTGGTGTGAATTGTGGAGGAGGAGAGGATGGTGGCTGCTGTGTTCCTTGTGGTCCTTGAGGCGGCATGAATGCCATAAAATTTCACTCCTTAATGATAGGATTAGGCTTAGGTCAGGCCTATAATAATGAAATGGCGAGTAAATTGAACAGCACTAGGGGTAATACGACATCATTTTGGAAACCAGGAACAAAGCCTCGATTAGTCATAGGGCTTGGTAGTTTTAAGTATAAAATTCCCCTTTCGCAGTGGATGAGTAACCCTTCAAAAACATCGCCATCTACTGTCTCCACTCGGACAAGTGTATTAACATGGTTTTTACATGTATTTGTTACATGGTCTTGAATGGATTTTAAGTTATTCATAGTGGTTGGATCCATTCGAAACAATGTTTGTTCTTGTTGCCCCTGCAGTTGCAAGTTCATGGTCATGACCTCCAATTTAGATTCGTTCATTTGCTCCATGCTATGCAGAAGCCTATAGGGGAGTTACAGTTTGCATGTGATTGTTAACAGGTCTCCATTCTTTTAAACGGAACGACCCGAAGGGGATCGAGTAAATAAAAAAGCCCCTGGATACCAGGAGTTTTCCTCAACAGCACACTTGAATCGTTAATTCATTACATCAGAAATGGATGAACCCGTTACCCCAGAGAAATCTCCATTTACTTGACTACCCCCGCCACTCCATTGAAGTGTATAGTCTCCACCACGCAAGCCTTGTTCAAAACCTTGTTCGAAGCTTTTCCACATAAAATCTTCTTTTCCGGCAATCTCCTGAGAGAAATATACATTTCCCGTATTATTGTGTGTTAAGGAAACAAAAACCGAATGACTACTATGGTTGTTCATAGAAAGTTTAATATGGCCATGCCCCGCATTTACAGTGAAGGATTTTTGTACAACTGCATCACCACTTACAGTATCACCAATGGGTTTGTCCGTATCAAGAACCATTGGGTCGATCAATTGATCTTCGGTAAACGGACTACTATTGGGACTTTCAAGTGTATTTGATCTTGCAAGTACACCTTCCTGATTTGTGTTTGTTGAAGCATAAGCAATTATCGCTGTTATCGTCATAGCTAAAGCTAATGTCACCCATAAGCTACGTTTGTTCTTCATCAAATTAATTCCTCCCTTATAGAATTTCTCTCTTTTGATGTATTTAATATATAAAGCTATCTTCATATTATTAAGTATATTTGTAATATTATTACACTTAATACCAGTAGTAAAGTTTGGTGTGATATAGGTAGGTCAGAATTGAGAAAATTGATGGTGGCTAATTTCTATTTCAAACCTCATATTTCCCCTATATTCCCATGCCGTTTGATATAATTGTTACCATAATACGATTGTACATATATCTTAACTCCCTTTGTAAAACATACAATTTAAGGTTTTATATTTAAGTTACCATAGAGAGGAGCAATCTATTTCATGAATAATATGTTGTTGGTTGAGCAAGTATCTATTCGGGAAAAGGCTGTAGCATTTACGTTTGATGATGGACCACATCCGGTGTACACACAGCAAATCCTTGAGATTTTCCGTCGTGTGGGAGGACAAGCGACCTTCTTCATGATTGGTAAGGAGATGGAAGCTTACCCGGAAATTGCAGCTGAGGTTCACCGCGAAGAGCATGAGATTGCCAACCATACGTTTACACATCCCAATTTGACCGAATTGACGTTAGAGCAAGCTGGGGAAGAGCTGCAAAGAGCGGAGAACGTCATTCGGGAAGTAACAGGGAAACAGACAAATCTTTTCAGACCACCATACTTTGGGATAAATGACGACATCTTATCTCTGGCGGTAGAACAGGGTTACCATACGGTTGCTGCGGTTAACGGCGGTGCGAAGGATTGGGACAATCCTGGTGTGGAGTATATTTTGGAACACACAAGGCCTACGGTAAAGCCGGGTAGTGTACTCATTTTTCATGATGGCTATGGGGATCGTTCTCAGACCGTGGAGGCTGTTCGAATACTGGTAGAAGAGCTTATTGCGGAAGGGTACCGTTTGGTAACAGTAAGTGAATTACTAGCCATCTTGGATGAAGCGTGAGGAAATAAATTAAGATGAACCTAGCATGAAGTTGTTATTCGCACCGCGTGCAATATCCAGCACGCGGTGCCCTGCATCTTACCAATGCTGTTAAACCAGCCATTCTAGAGACATTAAGAATGGAACATAATTTTAACAAGAACTACAAGAACTACAAGAACTACAAGAACTACAAGAACTACAAGAACTACAAGAACTACAAGAACTACAAGAACTACAAGAACTACAAGAGAACTACAAGAACTACAAGAACTACAAGAACTACAAGAACTACAAGAACTACAAGAACTACAAGAACTACAAGAACTACAAGAACTACAAGTCCAGCTGCCCAGTTACATAGATCATATTCATATCAAACGAAAATTTCCGCATTCTAGCAATCACCAAACCTACTTACCCGTGAGCTCGTACTTCGCTAATGTTTTCTCCATGGTCAGATAAAAAGTATTGGCATTGACGAAGCGGATGTTCTCTGCCGAGAACGGTGCTTGGTCTAATTTTAATGCATTTATCGAGCTCAGCGTACGATCCAGCACATGATATACCGCTTTGGATGGCAGTGTAACATAATCATTGTTGGTAAACCCTTGCTCAATCAACTTCACAGGAACCAGCCCCTTATCCTCGACTGCACCGAATACAAAGTTATCCTTATTCAGAAACTGTAACTTACCAAGTTCAGGAAGATCGTCGAAGGTCCTTGTGGAGATCTGTTTGTTGTTTGTGTCATAGACGCTAAGTGTATTTTTCTCTTGAATGAGATAATGGTTGCCGATCGATTGAAACAGAGTACTATTAGGTACTGGTGTGGGCAAGGAGCGAGTCCATTTCTTTTTCCCTGTAGGTGAAATGCCTTGCAACGTTTCCATCCCTGTCTTTTCGTCGATGAGAGGAACAAGAATCGTACCCCCACTCAGGACATCAAAGTCGTTATGGTACGGACTGAAGTACTCTTTTGGCCAAGAGTAAGAGGTGATTTTTTTATTTCTTGAGATGGAGTAAACGGTTATGACCGTAGCATTCTCCTCATAGTTGGCGGTACCAACGTAATCTCCTTGGATGTGTCGAATATTGCCATTGTACAATCTGCTAATGAGTTCTTTACCTTCTGGTGAGTACAGCTTAAGTAGGTTTTGCTCCTTCACAAAATCAATGACTGCATAACGACCATCGCTCAGCACCTCAAAGTTTCCGCCATCAGGAAAGACCTTTTCCCAGCGTGGCTTCATATTGGCATCCATTGCAATCAGCTTGCTCCCATGTTTGTTTCCGACTTTAACGTCCTCTACATAATAGGCATTCCCATTGGCATCAATGTTGTATGGATTATATCTGTAAGGTGAGGTATGAACCCATTTTTGTTTGCCGGTTGCGTCGTTGACAGCCATCATTTGATAGGTAGATTTGTTCCCTACTTTATGACGTAGCAACATGTAAGCCGTATTGTCCTTCGTAGACACAATAGGTAAGTACTGATCTTCGATAGGCTTAGGGGCAAAATTATTCGTGCTGGTATTGGCTGGTACGGTGGTGCTCCAAGTAGGCTTGGGGAATTCTGTGAAGTCTGCCGCCGAAATTGTACTTGCTAGTGTCATACTCAGTGCGGTGATTAGCATTATTACCTTAGTACCGAGGGAAAGTCTGTTCATTCCGTCATATCCTCCTATAATTCATCATCTGTACGTGTATAACTAAAAACTAATATGTAATTATCGCCATTATATCAGATATTGTAGTATATTTCGTATAATAACGAATAGTAGAACGTGATCCAGATGTATCCACTCTACGAGAATATGAGTATTGTAATAAGCATTATCAAGCTAACCTAATAAGAACCGAGCCACAACAGAGCTTCATGTAGAGAGTTTAATAGTTTGAATTGTACATACACATACCTGATTTACGGAGTAAACACCAATAGGAGGATAATCATGAGAGTTTGGCTGAAAAGAATGGGATATAGCGTCATCGCTTTGCTGGGTCTTCTGTTTATATTTATCGCTATTAGCTTCACGAATCATCGGATTCAATCAAAACAAGAATCAGCTTTACTTGTACCTCCTGGAACGATGGTCAATGTGAATAATCATGAGATGCACGTCTATACCGACGGTACGGGATTACGAACGCTTGTCTTTATGTCGGGCGGGGGTACATCGGCTCCTGTACTGGATTTCAAAGCTTTATACACTAGATTATCGGATCAATACAAGGTTGCAGTTGTGGAAAAAGCAGGTTATGGCTTCAGTGAAACGGCAAAGGTCTCCCGTGATATCGATACGATGCTAGAAGAGACACGAACCGCACTGACTTTGGCAGGACAGCAGCCACCATATGTCTTGTTCCCCCATTCGATGTCAGGCATTGAAGCCTTACATTGGGCACAGATGTACCCTGATGAAGTCGAAGCGATCATTGGACTTGATCCTGCGGTTCCAGAGGTGTATGAGGAATACCCACTTCCTTCGCCTGGAACGATGACACTTACCGGTATGGGAGCACGTATTGGAATCACCCGCTTTTTCCCCGGCATTGTAGATTCATCAGCAGCTATTCAGCAGAAGCATCTCTCGTCGCAAGAAGAGGAGCTCTACCGAGCCCTATTCTACAAAAGTACGCAGACGTCGAACATGAACGACGAAGTGAAGATGATTAGAGATAACGCGGCCAAGGTTCTGGAACACGGTGTTCCAGATGTACCGATGTATTTCTTTGGTTCGAGCGGGGAGGAAGTGCCGGTGAAGAACTGGCAGGCTGTTTTGAAGAGTTACATAGCGTCTGTGAAAAAAGGCGAAATTCTAATCTTGCCTGGTGGACATTATATTCATAACGAAGCACCAGACCGTATCGCGGAGGAAAGCAAACGATTCATCGAGCAGCTATAGCAGGGCGCGGCTGAGCGGTCTTATGAGGTTAGACGAAGAAACCACCTTCTTAGGTGGTTATTTTTGTGGGCATTTTGCGTAGTGCTTCAAACTACTCTATAATAGTAGGCTAAACTAAACTGTGTGAGGAGGAAACCATGGACTTTATTAGAAATCAACTAGAAGAATTGGGCATGAGTGAACCATCCATCGGGTATCTTTCAAACATCATCATGATTATTTTTATAGCGATGATCTCAGTAGTGGCGAATTATATTGCCAAAAAAATCGTACTCAAGACGATCAATCATATCGTCAATAGCAACCGCTACAGATGGGGCAACATCATTGTTGAGAAAAAATTATTTCACAAACTGTCGCATCTTGTGCCAGCCATCATCATCTATTACTCAGCTTATATCTTTCCATCCTACCAAGCCTTAGTAGAGAAGGCTGCAATGACATATATGATTGTTGTCATGATCACCGTGTTCAACACATTACTCAATGTATTTGATGAGATATATCGCTCCTATGAAGTCTCGAAGATTAGACCGATTAAGGGATATATTCAGGTGGCGAAGATTGTCCTATTTATTATAGGAGGCATTATTGTCATCTCGAACCTGATCGGTCAGAATCCGTTGATCATTCTTAGCGGACTTGGTGCGCTATCGGCGGTGTTGATGCTGGTGTTCAAGGACTCGATTCTGGGGCTAGTCGCGGGGGTGCAATTATCATCCAATGATATGGTACGCGTAGGCGACTGGATTGAAATGCCGAAATATAATGCAGACGGTGACGTCATCGACATTACACTGAATACCGTGAAGGTGCGAAATTTTGATAAAACGATTACGATGATTCCCAGCTATGCTCTAATCTCTGACTCCTTCCGAAACTGGAGAGGTATGCAGGTCTCGGGCGGTAGAAGAATTAAGCGAAGCATCTATATTGATATCAGTAGTATCCGATTTTGTACGGAGGAGATGGTAGCTGAATTTGAGAAAATTCACTACTTAACCGATTATGTAACCACCAAGCTAGAGGAAATCGAAGCCTACAACGTTGAGCATCAAGTAAACCGGGAGAGCAATGTGAACGGTAGACAGCTCACCAATGTAGGTGTCTTCAGGGAATATATTCATCAATATCTACGGAATCATCCCAAAATCAATCAGGATATGACGATGATTGTAAGGCAGCTAGCACCGGAGGATCGCGGACTTCCTCTTGAAATTTACGCGTTCAGCAATGATATCAATTGGAGTGTATATGAATCCGTTCAGGCTGATATCTTTGACCATATCTTTGCGGTTGCTCAAACCTTTGGACTTCGTGCGTTCCAGAATCCAACGGGTCATGATATTGTGCAACTGAAAGAAGATAAACAATATGTGCGTGAGTACTCATAGAAATGATTCTAATGCCGTTAACCCTTAGGGTTAATGGCTTTTTTGTCTGTGATATAATAGGCATATTTTAAATCAAAACAAGCTGGGGGTAACAGCAACTTTAAAGGCTATTCTGTCATCAAAGTGGGGAGGTGCATATATGGATTGGGAAGCTCATATCGAGCGGTGGAGCCGAACTGCCGTTAGATTACTGGAGATTCGGCATTATGGTGCAGCGCAGGATACATTCCCTGATGTTGATCTGGGACAGGGCAGTTTTTTCGTGGTCATCACACATGGAAAGGCAAGGGTAACTTTATCGGGAAAGGTGTATCAGGCTCAGGCTCCCTATATTCTGCACGGGGGAGAGGGAGCTGAACTGAGTTTACATCAACTAAATCAGGACTTTGCCTGTTACTTCATTTATTATACAGCGTTCTGTACGTCACTAGAGGATGCGCAGAGCTTTCGTTTACCGTATGTTTTTACACCCTATGCATTACTGGCCATCCAGGAAAAATGTGATGCGATGTATCGTTTATGGCAGCAGACGAGTCCGAAGGATAAGTTACAGGCACAGTCTACATTCCTCCCGTTTGTATACGAGGTCTTAAGGCAAATTCACACGTCGGGAACCCAAGAAAACAGCAGAACGAATATAGTGACAGATACGATCAACTACATTCACACGCATTATAGTGAGGCCATTACCGCGGAAGAATTGGCGAGAAGGTTTCAGTGTAGCACAAGCTATTTATCTCGTTTGTTCAAAAACCAGATTGGCCTTGGCCCGATTGAATATCTCATTCATGTGCGTATACACAAATCGAAGCAGCTTCTATTAAAGACAGAGGCACGTATTCAGGAAGTAGCAAGCAACGTGGGGTATGCGGATGTGTACTATTTTAGTCGTTTGTTCAAAAAGTATACCGGCTTATCGCCATTACAGTTTCGTGCAGAACATCAACAAACAGTTCAGGTTCAGTATAATCCATTACGATGGTTGGAATCGTCTATTGTAAGCCCCAACGCCTATTCCCATAATGAGAATGAGACTTATTATCAATTGAATGGGGAAGGGGACACATCGATGTTTAGATTTTCAAGACCAACCTTTGGAGCGATGATGCTACTATGTACATCCTTGCTTCTCAGTGCGTGCCAGACAAGCAGCGCTACAGATATAGCGGCCTCCCAGCCGACTACATCATCAGAACCATCGACGACTACAGCTACATCCACAGACAGCAACACTACAGAAACGCGGTTGTATACTCATTTGAAGGGCGAAACGGAAATTCCCGTGCATCCTCAGCGTGTCGTCAGTTTTTATCATATGGGTGAACTGATGACACTCGGGGTGAAGCCAGTTGGAACAACAACATACATTCTGGATAATCCGCTGATAGAGGATATTTCCGGCATTGAAGATGTGGGCGTTCCGCCGGATGCCGAGAAGATTCTATCACTGAATCCAGATCTGATTGTGACGACGGCTGCTTTTGCAGAGGTAATGGAAGGTGGATATGATGCACTTAGTCAGATCGCCCCAACCATTGTTGTTGAGCAGTATAATGACCCGATTAAGGATGTTGAAATGTTTGGTGATATTCTTGGAAAGCAGGAGGAAGCCAAGCAATGGAATGAGAAGTTCGCAGCCAAAATCGCTGAATATAAGGAGAAAGTTAGCCCTTATGTGAGTGATGATGAGACATTCTCTATTTTAAATGTGCGACCTGATGCGCTCTTTGTCTATGGGGATACCAATATGGGAGGCAATATCATTTACAAATATCTTGGTCTGAAGCCAGCCGCAAAAGTAGAGACAGACGTAATCAAAGGTGAAACCTGGGAGATCTCAGCCGAGGTGGTTCCGGAGTATATCGGTGATCGGTTATTCCTCGCGGTGACTGAAGGTTCAGACGAGCATCTCAAGGACGTACAGAAGTTGATTCAACAATCGCCTGCAGGGAAGGCGGGCAAAGTTTACTCTATTGATTTTGATAAGTTTCTGATGAGCGATCCAATTAGTGTAGAGAAACAGCTCGACATCGTGGTTGATATACTTACAGAGAATGAATAAACAAAGCACCGATTAGGTAAGGCAATAGAATGCTAATCACTCAAAAGAGTTCTCAAAAAGCCCTCATTATTCATGATGAGGGCTTTATTCTGTTCTATCTCTACTTATTGCCCATCTAAAATATCCCCAGCTAGGCCCTTCATAAAGTGAACATACACGTTCTGTTAAATGTATTTTTTGTCCATTTTCTCAATTAATCTGCATTTTACCTAGACCTAATCACATGTAAACACTAGAGCAGTAGAGTTGAGGTATAGACATCTAGACAACCCTACAGTATGCACATCAGCCTGTAACAGGCATTTGATCATTGAGCTGGCGCCGCTTCCTGATCAGACGCACACCAAACCAAGCAAAGGTGGTATTTACATTGTTCAAAAGAATAAGCCTAGCTCTTGCATTCGTCACTCTCTTTTCATGGACGTTGACCAGTGTGTCCTCCGCGTACAGCAGCTCGAATTGGATGGGATCACTTCCTGCCAACACCTCACTAGCGTCTCTTTCCATTCCAGGAACACATGACAGCGGCGCTCTATATGAGCCCATCAATGGAACAGCCAAGACACAGGATCTGACGATTGCGCAGCAATTAAATATTGGGGTGCGTTTCCTCGACGTGCGTACGAGACATTACGGGAATGCGTTCACCATCCACCATGGGGCAATCTATCAAAATCAGAACTTTGATGATGTATTAAATGCGGTCATCGGCTTCCTGAACAGCAATCCATCGGAGACCATTATTATGAGTGTAAAAGAAGAACATACCCCTTCGAATAATACACGCAGTTACGAAGAGACATTTAAATCCTATGTCGCCAAAAATCCGGACAAATGGCTGTTAACTGACCACATCCCTACCCTTGGCGAAGCAAAAGGAAAGATTGTATTGCTGCGTAGATTCGATATGAGTCAAACTCCGTACGGTATTAATGCTACCGCATGGCAGGAGAACACAACTTTTAACATCCAGAATGCAGCCAAAATGAAGATCCAAGATTACTTTAAGGTATCGGATAAAAACAAGAAATGGACGGATGTTCAGAACATGTACAATGAAGCCAAAACACAAAATCCTTCCTGGCTTTACCTGAACTTCACAAGTGGGTATGACCCGGGTTGGATCGGAATTCCAAATATTCGCTCTGTGAAAGACTTCTTGAATCCCAAGGTAAACTCATTCTTTACGACAAATACCAAAGGACGCTTTGGCGTATCTGTGATGGATTTCATCGACGAGGGCACAGCAGCTAAAATCATTTCAACTAATTTCTAATGTAAGAGATATAACCTCTCGTATAAAAACCTCAAAACAAACAAGACGCTAGTCCGCTGCGACTGACGTCTTGTTTTGCTATTTTTTAGTTCATTCTATAAGGCACAGGTCGTGCTGCATTGATTCAAGCATGTATGAGGGGTTAAGATAAACCGAGAGGGAATATCCCTTTTTTCTCCAAAACACATAAAGAATATCGAACAAAGGAGTGTTCTCATATGAAACATTCAATCCCGCAATATACATTAAATGATGGCTTGCAAGTGCCTGCTATCGGGTTCGGTACGTATAGTCTAAAAGGAGAAGAAGGCGTCAAATCAATCGTGTCTGCCATAGATGTAGGTTATCGGTTGATTGATACAGCGTACAACTATGAGAACGAAGCAACGGTTGGGAAAGCGATCAAGCAGAGCTCCGTTCCTAGAGAGGAACTGTTGATTTCCTCGAAGCTACCAGGACGCTATCACGCGTATGACAAAGCATTAGTAGCTATTCAAGAATCGCTCTACAGAGCAGACTTGGATTATTATGATCTCTACTTAATCCACTGGCCTAATCCGAAGAAGGATATGTATGTGGAGGCTTGGCAAGCTCTAATTGAAGCGAAGAAACGTGGATATATCCGTTCCATTGGCGTAAGTAACTTCCTGCCTAAACATAATGAACGACTGATTAAGGAAACGGGCGTAGCACCAAGCCTGAACCAGATTGAGCTTCATCCATTCTTTGACCAGACGAATCAACGGGAACAGGATGCGAAGCATGGCATTGTAAATGAATCCTGGAGCCCGATTGGACGTGGCAATGATGCCGTACAGGATATCGTGAAGGACGACAAAATCCTCCGCATTGCTGAAGCGCATGGCAAAACGCCAACCCAGATTATTCTGCGCTGGCATATCCAGCTCGGTTCTATTCCCATTCCTAAGGCGAGCTCACTCCAGCACCAGCAAGAGAACATCGATATTTTCGACTTCGAGCTGAATGCAGAGGAGATGCAAGTCATCTCTTCCTTTAGCCGACCAGATGGACGACTGTGGGATCAAGATCCGAGTGAGTATGAGGAATTTTAAAGGGCACAAAGTAAAGAGTTGTATATATATCCTATAGTGAATTGAGTAATTGTCATTATCAAAAAAAGTGCTCCTGTCTTTAACGAGACTAGGAGCACTTTTGCGATAAAAGAGTACATGTAACATACCAACGTTATTATGCTTTCGGAATACGGAAAGTCAGTATTTCATACGGTTTGATATCGAAGGAGATACGACCATTGTCTACGCCACATTCGGCTTCAACATTTTCCAATAGATCACATGCATATGCCGCTGAACCAGAACCTTCAGGCAACTGGAGAGCAGCCCGAGTGCGGCGACCATGTGCTTCATAAACACGGATGATAGTATCATCGTTGTCCTCGGCCTTTTTGATAACCTCTAACACGACATTGTCCTGATCCACGGATGCGAGCGACCAGACCTCTGGCATGGGGCCAGCTTGCAAGCCAATCTCGCGAGCGATTAGTGGACGATTGACATCGTACGCCGTTTGGATGACACGTCCCTCACGGAAATCACCTTTGTGCGGATAGAGGGAGTACGTGAACTCGTGCAGCTCTTTGTCGGCATTCTCATTCGGATACGTTGCACTCTTAATGAGTGACAGTCGCATCACCGAATTATGGATGTCATATCCGTACTTACAGTCATTCAACAATGCGACACCATATCCATTTTCCGCAAGATCCGCCCATTTCTGTCCGCAGACCTCGAATCTAGCCTGATCCCAGCTTGTATTCCGGTGGGTTGCACGCTCTACGTTACCATATTGAATCTCGTAGACGGCCTTCTCAGTCCAGATATCCAGCGGGAAAGCGGCTTTCAACAGCAAATGCTCCTGCTTCCAATCTACCAACGTACGGAAATCAATCCGGCGTGTATGTGCATAGAAAATGATTCTCTGCTCAATGACGGAATCGAGGAATTGCCGTTTGATTTGAAGCACAGAACGCACCGGCCCGCTTTCCACCCATTCAAGTGCCTGTAGATCACTAACTTCCCACATATGTTCTTCATAATATTCGTCAATGTTCCACGCCTCGTATTCGGCAGGACGATCCTCGAATACTTGCAGCACATTGCCACGTTTACCAGACTGGAGCAGCTCGCGACCCTCTAATTTGTCCCAAACGGATAAGAACTCGGCACTTTCATTCAGTTGAACATCGTACCACGGTGTCTGAATGCGTTGCTGATCAGCTTCCCATTGTGCAACCGATACGCCCACAATTTGTTCGGTGGATGCATCAGGCAGGATGCGGAAGCTTTTGTACCCAGAAGGTGGTACGTTCTCCGCAAGGAATACCAGTCCACCCTCCGGTGTACGCTGGCTTGGTACAGGACGATCCCCGTCGTATACCGTCACTTGTTTCGTAAAAGTAGGCAGCTCGACGACATCGGTTCGTTCGAAGCCAGTAGTGTTAAACACAACGATGGTTTCTCCATCCGACTGAATGCTACTCACAATTCCGTTCAACGCACTGCTTTTCAGTTCATCCGTAACTTGAAAGACCTCTTCATATTGTTCTTTCGAATCAATATACACTTGCTCAATGGCACTTCCCGGTAGCGTGTCGTGGAATTGATTCAGCATGGTAAGCTTCCATGCGTGTTCTAGAGCATCCGTTGGGTAGGTCGCTTGTGCATCTACCTGCTGACGAATGACAGAGAATAGCTCAGCATCAGCCAACGCAAATTCGCTATGGCGGTTGTACCGTTTGTTGCGAGCCATAGAAGTATACGTTCCGCGGTGGTACTCCAGATACAGCTCACCTGACCAGCGAGGAACGGAACGAACATCGGTCAGATTCTGCTCCAGCTTCTCAAAGAACTCACGGACAAAGGTACGTTTAACCGTAGGCATGCCAGGCAATCTTTTCTCAAGACGTCTACCCTGCTCCAGCATTTCCTCTGTCGGGCCACCGCCTCCATCGCCGAATCCGTAGCACTGCAATACATCGGTATTGATGTTTTTGTTCTGGTATCGTTGCCATGTTCCCTTGATCTGAGATGCATTGAACCGTCCATTATAGGTTGTCTCGAACCTGCGCTGTCTGAATTCGGGATGTTTGTCGTAGTCTGTTGCCGTGATGAAATGCGTTAACACCTCAGAGCCGTCGATACCTCGCCAGTACATCGTGTCGTTCGGAATTTGGTTCGTATCATTCCAGGCGATTTTGGTCGTCATAAAATAATCGATGCCACTCTTGCGCATAATCTGCGGCATGGCTGCACTGTAACCAAATACATCGGGTAACCATAACACCCGGTTTTCCACGCCGAATTCTTCCTTGAAGAAACGTTTGCCATAGATAATCTGACGAATCATCGATTCACCAGAGATCAGGTTACAGTCGGCTTCCAGCCACATCGAGCCTTCAGCTTCCCAGCGGCCTTCGGCTACTTTTTCTTTGATTTTGGCATAGAGTGCCGGATAATCAGACTTCAGGTACGAGTACAACTGAGGCTGTGAAGACATAAACGTGTATTCTGGGAACTTGTCCATCAGATAGAGCACACTCGCGAAGCTTCGGATGACCTTCTCCCGGGTCTGATCCAACGTCCATAGCCATGCCACATCAATATGGGTGTGACCGATACAGTGGACTGTAGGGATATGATCTCCCGCAGGCCGGGCATCACTGTAGACATGATTTTGCAAATATTGACGTGCTTCCAGCACCGATGCATGGAAATCAGCACTGTTCTCCTGGCGAAGATCCAGCAGATTTACCGCCTGATTCAGATGTTCAATCAGCTTGAGTCGTTCTAGATCATCGTCACGTAATAGGTCGGCGGCTTCAAGCGCCGCTCTGAGATCATAGTATAAGTCAGATACAGGCTGATGATGTTCAGCTATATATACATTCAAGAATACATCCGCTGCCGAAGTGCTACAGTACGCATATAATGCGAGTTCGAACTCTTCGCCCTTAACTGCAGCCGGGGTGAGATCAATTTCGGTGTGGTTGACGTCGAGTCCGCAGATCAATTCCCCATTCAGGAATGCAAAGAATTGAGGGTTATCATAGTTCCATACATCGTCAGCACCCGTTACGATGGCGCAAACTACTCTTTTTCCTTCCATATGGTCAGGTATGCGAATACGGGTCTTGAAGCAACTGTGTACATCCTTGCCGCCCCAACCGTCTCCCTTGCGAAAAACATTCCAGGAGGTCGGGTCTTCATGCACCAGTTCCCATGAATGATAACCACTTTCTTTATGGTAAAGCTCGGGTATATCTGTTTTTGAAGTCAGTCGTGCACGTTCCAAGTGTTTAACAATGGTATGGATCCGAGTATACAAGGAATTCATTTTCATGTTTGTTTCCCACCTTGGTTTGAAGTAAGTACAGGCTGTAGTCATTGATGGAGCCGAATTATTGCAAGCGCTAACATATCAACTTTATCATACCAGAAGAGAAATGGGCGAAACTATGTATTGTATGCTGAAAACAACGTTTTTTATTGCATTTCATGCTAAAATAAATTCAACAAACTCGGGATAGGGGGCATGTCCATGAGACCATCCGTTTTGGCATACGAGCAAGGATATGCAATCCATGTTAACCAGCCTGGAGACGCATTGTTCTATCACTTGGATTATGACGAACGATCCCATGATCTGAATATGGAGTTTCAGCATTTCCATGATTTCTATGAAATCTGTATTCTTCTGGATCGCATGGCTGCGCATATTATTGAAGGCAACATATACGAGATTCAGCCTTGGGATATTGTCCTGCTAAGGCCTTCATTACTACACAAAACCAAATACCCCACAGGTACGCCGCCCAAAAGGTTAATTATTAACTTTGCGATACCACGCAATGTACCTGGTCTTGAGAGCGGTTACAAAGAGTTGTTCTCCATATTTGAGGAGCAAATACCGATATTCAGATTTTCCGAAGAAAGGCGTGCAGAGGTACTTGCGCCTATCAATGAAATTTTTGCGCTATCACAGCGTCCCTCAGCGCTTCACTCCGTCGCCATTCATAGCAAATTCGTTGAATTTCTGTGTGCGATCCATCATCATTCCGCAGAGAATGACTACGTTCGAGAAGAGACAGGGTCTGCGATGTCGAGACGAATGTATGCCATTGCATCGTATATCCATAGCCATTACCAGCATGAGCTGTCCCTTGAGGAGATATCTAAGAAGTTTTTCGTGAGTGCTCATCACTTGTCTCGCCAGTTCAACAAAGTAACAGGGTTTACGTTCACCGAATATATTCAGATGACTCGAATTCGTAATGCCCAGCAAATGCTTCTGAACACCAATCACAAAATTACCGATATTGCAGCACAGTGCGGCTTCGCCAGCTTCTCTCAATTCAATCGTATCTTTAACAAATTCAATAGCATGTCACCGAGTGCATATCGTCGAAGTAGACAGCCGCAGAGTGAGCGTGAAGTGATGCTGGTAGGGAGCGATCCGAGTATATGAGGCTCTGAGCCATTCGAGAAGTAAGCAATAAACTGGAACAATCGACAGAACGGCTGTGCAAATGATAACCCAGAGTATGTGATATAAATTCTGGAGACAGGAAATATATGAAAGAGATACTAACAAGGCAAACCCTCTGAGTTAAAGAGGGTTTGCCTTGTTCCTTCTATATAAAGATAAATCTACCTAGAGATAGTTTCCTGACCAGACTCACCGATGTGCCCGTGTGAAGGATGCTTTTAAACTTGATCTTTCGGAGCCAGCTCAATAGCAGAGCGGATGGCAGCCAGCATGCTTTTATCATCGGCGATATTTTTACCAGCAATATCGAAGGCTGTACCGTGGTCGACAGACGTACGAATGATGCCACCTTTCAGACCAACGGTGATGTTCACACCTTCCTCGATGCCCATTACCTTAATCGGTGCGTGGCCTTGGTCGTGATAGCAGGCTACGACGATATCGAAGTCACCGCGACCAGCGCGGAAGAAGAGGGTGTCCGCCGGGAGTGGGCCAACGACGTTAATGCCTTCCTGTTGCGCACGTTCAATACCAGGTTGCAGCTTCTCTTCTTCTTCTCCGTTACCGAACAAGCCGTTCTCTCCGGCATGAGGATTGATTCCACATACGGCAACGCGTGGATTCTCAAAGCCTGCTTTTTTCAGTGTATCATGAGCAAGCTTCACAACGGTGTAGGTTCTTTCCGGATTAATGCTCGCGATAGCATCGATCAGACCCATGTGTGTTGTCAGGTGAATGACTCTTAAATTAGGCGTTGTCAGCATCATGGAAAAGTCCTGTGTATCCGTCAGGTCAGCCAGAATCTCGGTGTGTCCCGGATACAGGTGCCCCCCTTGGTGCAAAGCTTCTTTGTTCAAAGGCGCCGTGCAGATGGAGTGAATCTGGTGCTTTTTGGCAAGGTCAATGGCTTTGGCGAGAAACTGAAATGCTGCATCTCCTGCCACGGCAGAAACTTTGCCATATTCCAGATCGGCAGGAACGAGATTCAGATCAATCACATCCACAGTACCGAATTCATATTTGGCTTCGGAAGGCTCTTGAATAGCGTTGACGTTCAGACTTGAGCCGATAACCGGCAACACGCGCGCTAGAATCTTCGCATCACCGATAACGAGTGGATTGCACTGATCGTACATCTCTTGATGACCCAGTGCTTTCATAATAATCTCTGGCCCAATACCTGCTGCGTCGCCCATCGTAATTCCAATTGTAGGTTTCATACGAGAATACCCCCTTTTAATTTTTGAATCGCATGGATAAAGACATCGGGTTTGCCGAAGCCGCCAGCTTTGGTAATCACATGCAGATCATCAATCCCGATAAACTTGGAGATCGGTACACCGATTTCAAGCTCATCCAGCAGCTCGAATCCGCTAATATTCCATTTCAGACAGATTTGTTTAGCCGTATCGCCACCCGTCATGGATACCCCTTTGAAAAGTCCCTCTTCCAGTAGTCTGGCACAGATCTCACCCATCGCCAGTACAATTTCATTGCTGACTTCCGTGTGATTGAGACCACGCAATTCGCCCGTTGCCCGTGCCAGTTCAATATCGACTTGTTCTGCGGTGGAGTATAGGACGACATCTTGTCCTTCCAGCGCTTTGGATCTCACCTCTGCATAGACGCGTTCTATTTCCTCTGCTCGGTCTGCTGATGCAGACACAGCTTTGAAAGAGTGGAATAGAACGGACGAGATACGTGTCTGTTTCAGCAGTAGATTTAACTGCTCGCGGGAATTTTTGTTCACGCTGCCCACAACCGTCAGGATGGGGCCGGGATTCCTCGGTATTGTCAGTTCGGCGGACTTGGATTCAAGCTCGTAATGAGCAGGGAGGTAGTTAGCAATGCCAGCAGATCCTGCCCAGGCAAAGGTATACTCCAGCTCGCGAGTCATCTGCAAGATCATCTCCAGATGCCGTTCTTCTGTGGAATCTACGAGTACATACGGAATGTTATTTTGTTTAAACTGTTCCAGCTTCACTTGAATGTGACCTTGGCCAACCTCGAGATCAGCAATCGTAATTTCGCCCACTTCATAATTCGTCTGCTGTTTCAGCAGGTCTGGAAGGTAGGAAAGAGTTACGGGTGTCTTCGGATCATTCGCAATCTCGGTATCTGCAAGCGGAACGCCGTTCAGGTAATGGATACCCTCAAGGATGGTACGGTTATTTTTCGGATAGCCCGGAGCGATCATCATAAAATCAGGTTTGACGACATCATACAAGGCATCAATCTCGATGCCGATATTTCCACGCATGGTCGAATCCATCTTTTTAAAAATCGTATCAAATCCATTGTTCTTCAGCAAATGAGCTGCCTGATATACACGTTCATACGCTTCCTGCGGAGATATGGAGCGACTATCTGTATCAAAGACGACGGCATCGTAACGTGTAAGAGGCTCCTCATCCATATTAAAAAGAACACTGGTCTTCAAGCCATGGCGGGCAAGCTGCACCCCGCTGTCATTGGCACCGGTCAAATCATCTGCAATAATGGCTAATTTCATGCAGTCATCCCTCCTTGTAAGCACAATTTTATAAGTCCGTTCAGATCATTAATTAAGCGGACTTTTTGAACTACCTCTTTAAGCACAGATTAAGCATATTTAGATCAGGTGAAAACCATTTATGTGGATGGCCGCTGATTGTATTTCTCGACTCCGCCTGATTTCTCCAGTCGTTTGGAGAGGAACCCGATGAAGATCGGTAACAGGATAGCCGTCGTAACAACACTCGCGGCAATCTGTACTGTTGCAATCTCGGCAATAGGGCCAAATGAAGCATTCGCAGCCACGATGGCAGCAGGTGTACCTACCGCATTTCCGGCTGTTGAACCTTCGGAAGCACCAACGATGGGATTCCAGCCAATAGCTTTGAACAACAGATATCCAATTCCGCCTGTGAGGAGAACAGTCAGAACGCCAAGTAAGATTCCACCAAGTCCACCTTGGATGATCGAGGAGAAGTTGATTCCCATACCAAGTGAGAAGGCGAAGAACGGAACAAGTTTGTCACTGCCTTTGTGTAGCCAATCCGCGAGACTGCGATCCAGATTACCAATAATGACACCAACGATGAGCGGAAGCAATACAGCAACGAATGCCATAGGAGAGAACATGCCGTTGGCAAAGCCCATCGCACCGAAGATGGAGAGCGCTACCATGGTTAGGAATGGACCATCGCTGAGCGCGAGGAATGGATAAGCGGCTTTGTCATCTTCTTTACCGTATTGACCAGCGAGTGCAATGTACAAACCGCCGTTTGAGTTGGTCATGGCAGCAATAATGGCAAGTGGGGCAAGACCCAAGAATAACCCGCTTGAGTCGGCAAATAAAATGGCAACGAGACCGAGTGCTGCACCGATCGCCCACTTGACGACCAGCAAGGTAACACCTTTACCGACGGATGAACCTGCTGTTTTGAACGTAATCTGTGTACCCGCAATCAACAGGAACAACGCGATCAACGTACTGGAACTGTTAACGAAGAGAGCTTCCGTGAATCCACCAATGCGCAGAGCATTCGGGAAGAATGTATTGATGGTTGCACCAAGTAAAAGGGGAACAACCATCATACCGCCAGGGATGCGATCTAAAGTTGCTTTAATGTTCATAGTAGTAGCTCCTTATGAAGTAATCGTTTTTATAAAGCGTTTGCAGGAATTATGTTATCCCAAATCGTTTAATATAGCAACAATAAATTATTGTAAATTTTAAATACACGCTAAAGTGTTTAAAAATGCAACACATTAAGGCGATAAAAAAGACGTAAACTTAAAGTTAATCTTTAAGTTTACGCCATAATGTGGCTCGGTTAATCCCAAGGCGTTCTGCGGCCTTCGATTGATTATTATTTTCCTCCTGAAGTACGGACTGAATAACTTCTTTCTCAATTTCCTTCAGCGTACCGTTCAACTTCATGTGGCTTGAAGAAGGTTGCTGACCTAGCAAGCGGGATAAGGTAGCTGTGGTGATTACATAATCCTGTTCATTGAGTGCAGCCTGCTTAATCAGATGCTTCAACTGGTTGACGTTCATATTCCTGATCTGATCCCGGATCAGCTGTAGTGCATCTTCTTTGATCCTCACCGCAGTAGTTCCGTATTTCTGGTAGTAACCTGTAAGGAAATGCTGCATCAGTGGCGCTAGGTCCTCGGGTCTATCCGCAAGATTTGGCATGATGATCGTATTAAGCTCCAGATCGAGTGACCACTGTGGGGTCACTGCTTGCTCCCCGAGTATAAACACCCCAATCTGGCTTTGGAGGCAGTCTTGGATAAAGGAGAGCAACTCCGGATCTGTTATACGTGCTTCCATATGATTAATCTCTATATTTCGAACCTTGGCTAGTGGTATCTTGTGCAAATGACTGGGCGGAACTTGCGAGAGATCGATCTGTAACAGCAGTCCGCCACCAGAGTACATCTGATGAATGTGTTTGACCAGAAAAGATTTACCGGAATCCGCTTCACCCAGCAGATAGATCGGTTCATGATTCTCGTACAGTGCCCGAATGTTCTTCAATACTGCCTGCATGGCAGGGGACTCGGCAACGATGGGTTCCATCGATGCGTCCGTAAAAGTTGTTATGCCGAATTGTGCAAAGGTATAGGGTTGTCCTTTTTCCAGCATATATACCTTGTAGCTATTGTTGTTTAGAGTCGTCTCATAGGCGTTGACCGTGAGTTGGTAATCGTCCACCATGAACACATTTTGGATCTGGGATTGATGAAATTCCAGGCTGGTGTTGGTCAGATACATATGATTATCGGTCAGCGGATTTTTCTCAAAGTCGGTCAGATTCTCGAACACGACTTCATTCCGTTCGTTTAAAATAAGCAAATTCGGATGTTCCTGTGTGACCAGGTCATTCAGGATGATCGATATCGCATGATTTTTGCTCAAATAACGGTAGACCAGCTGTGCATCCTCCATCGCTCTAAGGATAGATTCCTGGCCGGATTGGATCAACAATCCTTCCAGACCATAGGTTTTCGCAGTATTGACGGTGATTACATCTCCGACAATCTGACGGTAACCAGAAGCTTTCAACTCCAAGAGCAATCGTGCCACATCTTCCGAGCTATGTATGGTATAGACCTTGAGGGGCAGATCCATCAGATCAATAATGGATTGTGCACCAGAGGTGATGTTGGAGAAGCCAACGATGGCCGTTTGACCGTTAAACTGGCTTGCCAGTGTAAGTGAACGAATCATATCATAGCCCGATAACTGCACATCAATGACGGGAATGGTCACTGCTTTCTTAATCAATTGAGCCGTTCCGCCACGACTGATGATAATCTCTGCACCGTTTTTCTCAGCTTGAGTTGCCAGTTCCACACCGTTAGCCAAGTCGCCCACGTCCGTCTGAATGGCTAACTGGGGGAAGCGGGGAATACACTCTTGTATAATAGGAATCATCGATTCGTAGGGAGCAATAAAGTGAACTCGTGTACGCATAATTTTCCTGCCTTTTATAGAAATCATTGATCCCCTTATTATAGCCAACTTGTGGAGGAATGGCACCTATAGAGGAACCAACACGGTCATGTCTACAAAATGCCTATATGGTATGTTGCCGCAGCTCTTTGAGTCGAATGTGATGTAGTGCACTGAACCGAACCGTCATGTATTTCAAAATGAATGGAAAATTGCACACGATCAGTGTGGAGAAGTAAGGAGAGTTCATATGGGAGATATTCATAAAGTGGCTGAATCGGATCACATCATTAAAGATATTGTTGGGAAGTTCCCGTGCAGGGTGCTGTGGAGTGAGGGCCGTCCATGTCTGGAGTATCAGAGGGAAGAGGATGTGGCATTAATAACCGAATACGTTCGCACAATATACAATGTTGAGCTATTAGATGTCTTTTTCACAGCGGTGGAGAGCCTTCCGGTGGAACTGTAGTTCGGGAAGGATTTGTGGAGTGTGAGAGAAGGATGGATAATTGAGTTATTGTGTGTTTATACAAGAATATAAGGCGACACTATACGTGCTCGTCTTTTCTTATATTACGTTGTTATCGTACGGATCTGGATCGGAGTAACTCCACTTGCAATCGTGAAATGTGAAACCTCGAACCTCATATTCATGTATTATAGTTACATATGAACTTATCGGAGGAGGAACAAATTATGGGAATCTTGTCGAGGTTTAGGGACGTGATGAAGGCAAATATGAATAGCTTGTTAAGCCGATCTGAGGATCCGGAGAGAACGGTAAATGAGGTTATGCGTAGCTTGAGCAGTGATCTTGGAAAGGTAAAAGCAGAGACGACTGCGGTCCTCTCGGATGAGAGTAGAGCAAGAAGAGCTTTGGATGAATCGAGTGCGGAACTACGCAAGCTTCAGCGGTATGCAGAGAAGTCAGCA
Source organism: Paenibacillus sp. Root52 (assembly GCF_001426865.1). Classification (GTDB taxonomy): domain Bacteria; phylum Bacillota; class Bacilli; order Paenibacillales; family Paenibacillaceae; genus Paenibacillus. The sequence goes on from NZ_LMFO01000009.1 coordinate 80,799, forward strand.
GAATCCCGAGATGAGGATAAGGCGCTCCAATTTCTGCAGAAAAAAGCGAAGCAGGCCGAGAAGCACAATGAATTACAAGTTGCTTATGATCGAGCCGCTGCCAAAGCCAAAGTGATGAAGCATATGCAGGATAAACTGATTGCGGATATGGCGACGATGGAAGCGAGATATACTGAGTTGAAAAGCAAAATGGCAGATGCCAAGGCCAAGCAACAGGCTAATGAGCAGAACGCATCGGCGGGTAGAGCAAACGATGCACTCCGTGCAATGGAAGACAAGGCTAATCAAGCACTGAACGAAGCAGAGGCTCTGGCAGAGCTTCGAGCAGGTGCGCAGGAAGATGACTTGGACGAATTGATTGCACAATTGGAGAAGGACATGAATGCCGAAACGGGTAATGAACAGAAGAAAGTGCCAACGGCTGAGGAAGAGCTTGCAGCCATCCAACAGCAACTAAACGATAAATGAGCCTATTTATAGTTGAGCCTATATAGATGTAACGAATACATTTTTAAGACATTGAGGTGAGCAGATGCCGGTTATTGAATACAGATGTCCGAACTGTGGTAGTGGGATGAACTTTGATGGAAATACAGGAATGTTATCCTGCCCTAGTTGTGGGCGACAGGATAATATTGAGCAGATTCCAGATCCGCTCAAGAAACAGGTGTTTAAAGAGAACGAAATCAAGTCATACCACTGTACCAGTTGCGGGGCTGACCTTGTGACAGATGCTGATACGAGTGCAACAACCTGCAGCTTCTGCGGAGCTGCGGTTGTCTTGAGTGACCGATTGAGCGGAGAGCTAGCTCCAGCGATGGTGATTCCTTTTGCTATTACGAAGGAGACTGCGAAGGAAGCATTCAAAAAGTGGTGCAAAAACGGCCTGCTTACGCCAAGTGGCTTCATGACGGCTGATCGAATCAAAGAAATAACCGGGATCTATGTGCCTTTCTGGTTATATGAGTTACATAACAGAATTGAAGTTCATGGTCGCGCCACCAAGGTGAGAAGCTATACGCAGGGTGATTATCACTATACCGAAACCCAGCACTATGAGATATACCGCAAAATCCGGCTGAATTATGTAAATCTGCCCATTGATGCATCCAAGAAAATGGATGATAAACTGATGGATAAGCTAGAGCCGTTTCCTTACAACCAATTGAAGGATTTCAAAACGCCGTATCTTGCTGGTTATATTGCGGAAAAATATAGCTATACCGATGAAGAGCTCTATCCCCGAGCTAAGGAAAAAACGCAACCTTATATTGAATCTTACATTGCCTCTACCGTTTCGGGGTACACCAGTGTGAGTTATACGGATAAACAGATTGATACCACACTGAAAAATGCAGATTACGTCTTGCTCCCCGTATGGATGGTGTACTATGACTTTAATCGTACGGAATACACGTTTGCCATGAATGGTCAGACAGGTAAGGTCGTGGGTAGACCTCCCATCAGCAAAGCAAAAGTTGCGGGATGGTTCGCAGGCGTCTCGGCCGTATCATTTCTCTCCATTAAGGTAGTGGCATGGATGATGGGAGGTGGCTTCCTATGAAAAAGGGAACGTACATTGCGTTAATGACGGCCTTCATCTTCATTGTAATGTGTGTAGCAGCTCCGTGGATTCCAGCGCAAAGCGCGGCGGCAGCAACGAAAGAACTGATCCTTGATGAAGCTAATTTGCTTAGCTCGCAAGAGATTGAGGATCTGAATACCCTCGCGAATAAGTACAGTGCTGAGCGAGAGACAGACCTCATCGTTCTAACGACGAATAATGAGGAGCAGCTTACGGATGAGTTAGTTACAGAGAACTTCTATGATGAGCAGGCACCAGGCTATGATAAGCCTCATGGTAATGCGGTTATTTTGACTCTGGATATGTACAATCGTAATGTGTATGTGGGTGGCTTCTATAAAGGGGAAGACTATGTTACCAATAGCAGGGCTGATGAGATTACGGCTCAGATTGCTCCTGACCTGTCTGATGCCAACTACAGCCAGGCCTTTGAGAAGTATCTTACGATGGCATATGAGTACCTAGGTGACAAACCTCTGGATGAAGATTCAGGTACAGGGTCTACATACCCTGGCTCGAATTCGGGCTCCAACTCAGGTACGGGTTCAGGTAATTATCCTAGTGGAGGTTCGAACGCGAACCCTGATAATATTCTGTTCAATACATGGTTTCAACTTGCGGTCTCTGTGGTTATTGGTGGGATCGTGGTAGGCATTATGGCATATAATTCGGGCGGACGCGTAACCGTCAATCGTGCAACGTATGAGGATTCAGGTGCTTCCAGTGTGGTAGATCGCGGAGATCGGTATATTCGGACAACAGTGACCAAAACGAAGATTGAAAAGAATAACAATAATGGTGGCGGAGGAGGCGGTGGTGGTACCACTAGCGGGGGACATTCCCATAGTGGTAGCAGCCGATCATTCTAACCTAGCCAATCACAATAATATAGCGTAGGACATGACGCTCGTGAGATGATGCAGCATGCGTACTATAGAAGGGACGGGATTGTATGAGTTTTTTCAGAAATCAATTTTCAAATGTGGTGGAATGGGAAGAGTTCAGAGATGATATGATTTTCTGGAAGTGGAGTAATCGGGAGATCAAGAAGGGTAGTAAGCTGATTATTCGTGCAGGTCAGGATGCGATTTTCCTGAATAACGGCAAAGTGGAAGGGATTTTTGAGGATGAAGGCTCATTCAACATTGATTCCGAGATTATTCCGTTTCTGTCGACGCTGAAAGGCTTCAAGTTTGGCTTTAATAGTGGTATGCGCGTTGAAGTGTTGTTTGTGAATACGAAGGAATTTACGGTGAGATGGGGAACCCAGAGTCCGGTATTAATTCCGACGCCGCAGCTTCCGGGCGGAATGCCGATTCGTGCGAACGGTACATTTAACTTCAAAGTAAGTGACTACGTCACGCTAATTGATAAGATTGCAGGCATTAAGCAAAGCTACTTGGTCGATGATGTCAAAATTCGAATTACCTCTGTGCTCGATCAGTTGCTGATGAAGTGGATCAGCCGTGAAGGGAAAGATATGTTCAACCTGCAGGCGAATGCAACAGATATAGCCAAAGGGATTCAGGAAGATCTGGATATGCAGATGATGGATATCGGGATTGGCATTACCGGTTTCCAAGTGATGAGCTTCAACTATCCGCAAGAAATTCAGGATATGATTACGAAGACGGCTTCACATGAGATGATCGGCAATCTGCAAAAGTACCAACAGGTGAGCATGACCGACGGCATCTCCTCAGGTAAGGTGCAAGGCGGCGGCGCGGCTTCGGATATGGCTGGTATGATGATGGGCATGAACATGGCGAATGAAATGATGAAGAACATGAACCAAAATCAGAATTCAAGCCAAAACCAGAACAACCAGGGTCAGAGCCAAAACCAAAGCCAAAATCAAAATCAAGGCGATAACTCAGGCTCCGCTTCATCCTCGGAAGGCAAGAAGCCTAACTTCTGTCCAAACTGTGGTGCCAAAAACGAAGGTGCTAACTTCTGTCCGAATTGTGGGCATAAGCTGGGCTAAAGGAATAAGAAAAATCGGGCTAACTCACAAGTACATGGTACTGTGCAGTTAGCTCTTTTTTGTTATAACGAAAGGCAATGTTTTAACTTTTAAATAAAGTGTTGACAACGAAAATAAAATCATATATCTTTAACTTAAGATATTTAATTTAAAAAT
>NZ_LMFO01000010.1 GCF_001426865.1 Paenibacillus sp. Root52
AATAACACATAAATATCATATTAAATATATAAATCTATTTATTATCATTTATGGTCTAGGAATTCATAGACTTCTAATTACACTATTTTTCATAATAAATACCTATATTTCTCTCAAAATCTACGAATGTAAACGTTATCTCTATTAAAAACTAAGTTTGTTATATTATCTAACATAAAATAAAATCATCTCAATCAACATACATAAAAACAAAAGATTACCTTACACAAAACTCACTTAAAGGAGCGTGTCAGCATGAAAAAAACATCTCACCTTCGCCCTTGGGCCGTTTGGAGCACTGCCGCACTAACTGCACTGACCCTTACCCTGTCCCCTATGGGAACTTCTGCTGTTCAGGCCGCTACGGTAGAGGTAAACGGCACAACAAGCACAGTTCAGAGCGCCCCAGCCACGCCAGCACGCAACACCACCATCCCAGCTGTGTCGGAATCCTCCAAACAATCCCCACTCCCTAATGTACTTGTGATTGGTACAGGCGGAACAATTGCCGGACAATCAGAGGACGCAACCAGCTTCCAAAATTACAAGGCTGGCACACTGCTCATCGCAGACATGGTCAAAGATTTGCCGGATAAGCAGAAGATCGCAGATGTGAACACACTGCAGTTCGGCAATTCCGGTTCAGGCTCCTATACAATGGCCGATCTGTACGACTTGTCTCAAACGGTAGATAAAGCACTGGCTCAATATGATAGCGTGGTGGTGACTACGGGCACGGATACGATGGAGGAAATAGCCTACTTCCTCGATATGACGGTTCAAAGTGATAAACCCGTTGTCATCACAGGCTCTATGCGACCATGGACGGTAATCGGCTCTGATGCTCAAGCGAACCTTTACAATGCCATCAAACTGGCCGGCAGCGGCCGAACCCAGTCGTTCGGCACTGTGTTAATGCTGAATGATACCATTCAGCTCGCCCGCGGTGTAACGAAGTCCAATGACTACCGAACAGACACCTTTGAAACGCCAATGCTAGGTGCTGTTGGTTATATTGACGAAGAGAACATCCGAATTTACCGTGCTCCTGCTCGCGCGATGAAACCGGAAGGCACTGCAAAACCTGCATTTGATCTTAGTAAAATCAACAAGGCCGATCTCGCCAAAGTGGAGATTGTGATCTCCTATCAGGAAGCAGGCGGCGGAGCTATAGAAGGTTTCGTGAAAAACGGCGTAAAGGGCATTGTCACCTCCGGTACAGGGGCGGGCGGCATCTCCAGAGCGATGGGGCAAGCTCGAACAAAAGCGATCGAAGAAGGGGTTATTTTTGTAACGACGACACGCACAGGTTCAGGTAGCGTCTATGGCGGCAGTAATGGCATTATTGCTGGGGATAATCTCAGTCCACAACAAGCACGAATTCTTTTGATGCTTGGACTATCCTTCAGTGATGATTTTGAAAAGATCAAAACATGGTTTGAAACATACGGCACACCAGAGGTATAAGTCAGTAAAGAAATTGCAGATGTACGTGAAAAAGGCCGAAGCTGGGGTTCATCCTGCTTCGACCTTTTTTTCCTGCGCTTATTTCACCCAAGCCAGCGCCAAGCCGTCATAGTCAGGCAGCATGGTTGTGACAAGACGTGGATCACTTGCCATCTGCTCGTTGAAACGACGCACAGCAAGCACAGCCGGGCCTTGCTTGTCCGGATTAAGCGTACGACCGCGCAGGAAACAGTTATCCCCTACAATGACTGCACCTGGACGCGCTAAACGAATCGCATAATCGAGATAAACCGGATAATTTTCCTTATCTGCGTCAATAAAGAAGAAGTCGAAGGTACGCCCTTCCTGTACCAATTGCTCCAGACTGTCTGCCGCAGGTCCGATCCGGTACTGCACTTGGCTGCTAAATCCACCTTCCTCCAGATGCCCGCGAGCCATCGCTGCATACTCTTCTTTCAGTTCAAGCGAAGTCAAGCTTCCCCCTTCGCTTAAACCACGAGCCAGGCAGATGCCGCTGTACCCGCCCAACACACCAATTTCGAGCACAGCTTCCGCTTTCGAGGTTTTCGCCAGAAAGGTCAGCAGGCGTCCATACGCTGCAGCCACTGAAACCTCCGGCATACCATTCGCACGAATGGCCTCTTTCACTTTTAACAAGAGCTCATCCTCTTGAAATAATTGATTTACATATTCGTCAGGGGTCAGATTCACCACGAAGTTCCTCCTTGCAAACTTGGATTCCTTTCCATATAGATGCCCTTGGACAGCTTTCCGTATAAATGCCCTTGGATAGCTTTCCATATGGATGCCAATGTTTTATAATGAATGTTTGTTATTCAACACAGTGCAACGCACGCACTACACACGAATGACCTGCATTGAAGTCTATGCGGGTAAGCCGCATTACTCATTGTAAGTTTTTTCACGGAAAGCGGCAAGGCCGCACCGTTACTATATCGCCGCCAGAGGGAAAGCCCCTGCGGCTCGAAATGGAGTTGAATGAATTCATATGGCTCGATTGCAATTGATTGCAACCTCTGCAATGGGACTTGAGGCCGTTGTTGCCCGGGAACTGAAACAGCTGGGGTATGAGGATGCCAGGGTCGATAATGGCCGAGTATTTTTCACAGGAGATTATATTGATATTTGTCGCTGTAACCTGTGGCTGAGAAGTTCGGATCGCGTGCTGGTTAACATGGGGGAATTCCCCGCAACCACATTTGATGAATTGTTCGAGGGCACCAAAGCATTACCATGGGAAGAATGGATTCCCGCAAATGGTGAATTCCCGGTGGAAGGGCGCTCCCAGAAATCCCAGCTGAGTAGCGTACCTGCATCCCAAGGTATCGTCAAAAAGGCGATTGTTGAGAAATTAAAACTCACTCATCACACGGAATGGTTTCCTGAGGATGGAGCACGCTATGTGATTGAGGTTATTCTGCTTAATGACCGTGCTTTGCTTACGCTCGATACGACAGGGCCAGGTCTACACAAGCGCGGATATCGTAAACTTGTTACGGAAGCACCGCTCAAAGAAACACTGGCAGCTGCTCTGATCCAGCTTAGCCGCTGGAATGTTTCCCGCCCGTTCTACGATCCATGCTGCGGTTCAGGCACTATGCTGATCGAAGCTGCTATGATCGGCTGGAATATCGCACCAGGGCTTCGCCGCACATTTAATTCCGAAAATTGGGATGTGATTCCTGCTGAACTATGGGAACAAGCACGGGAAGAGGCTTTTGACGCTGTTCGTGATGATGTCCCATTACAGATTTCGGGTAGTGATATTGATCCTGAGGCAATTGAAGTTGCACAAGCGGCAATCAAAAGCGCAGGCTTTGCCAAGGATATTGAGGTAAGCGTTCTTCCTGCTCACCGCGCAAAACCACAAGGGGAATATGGCGTAATCATTACCAACCCACCTTACGGTGAACGTTTGAGTGAAGAAAAAGAAGTGCAGAAGTTGCTCCGTTCCCTTGGACGTTCTTATCTGGAGATGCCAACATGGTCGTTTTTTGCAATCACCTCCACCAAAGCATTTGAAGAGTACTTTGGGCACAAAGCGGACAAGCGCCGCAAACTGTTTAATGGACGGATTGAGACCCAATATTATCAGTATTTGGGACCACTCCCTCCACGTAATAAATCTACTCAAGCTTAAACGTAAACGCGATGATCTGAGTGTTCACTCCTTTCAGGAGAGGACGCTCTTTTTTTGTGCGCACTTGTATGCTATCTCTTAGAAATTTCCATACTACACAGCGTAATACTAGAGGTTAAACACCATCTGCTGGTTGAAAAGCAACCAAGCCACGCTATAATGAATGAAGCTCCATTTACATTCCGATAACAAAACTTTTACAAAGGGAGACAACATTCATGGTTTTCACTTCGTCTTCACGTAGCAGCACGCTACGTAGACTTCTACATCATCCTTTAGCGTTGTATCTGTTATTCATTGCGCTCATGCTGCTCAAATTAATGTGGCTACACCACAATTTGCACGCTTACAACATTACGATGGGACTGTTGGACAATATTATCGCCATCGGCTCCCTACTCCTCATCTCCTTTTGGACATGGTGGCTGCCTCGTAAAGGCTATAAGGTTTCGCTAATCGCACTAAACTTAATTCTTACATCACTTATCTACGCAGATATGGTTTATTATCGCTATTTCCAGGATTTCCTTACCATTCCCGTCCTTCTGCAAGCTAAACAGGTCGATGCACTTGGAGATAGTATCGCAACCCTTCTTCAACCTAGTGACCTGCTGTTCTTTGCAGACTGGATTGCATTCGTGATCTATGGTGTTGCACGTATCCTAACGAGACGTTCACGCGCTAACCGCTCGAGTGGGTATGGATACAATGATCTACCTTACGGACACAATCGCAGCAAGACACGTACACGTCGGTTTACGGCCGGCAGCATCGCTTTAGTGTTAGGGCTATCCCTTGCAGTTGGGCCGATTTATTACTACAGCAAAACTTGGGCAAAAGGGCTGTTTGATAACAATTGGTGGAATGTCTCCATGTATAACGTTACTGGGCTGTTGGCTTTCCACGGTTATGATCTGTACAACTACGCCAAGGATCAGATCGGATCTGGATCTGAAGTTGATCCTGCTGATGTGGAACTGGTCAAATCCTTTTTTGCCGAAAGACAGGATCGATCCTCACAGACTGACAGCGCACTGTTCGGTAAATATAAAGACAGTAACGTTATCGTTGTTCAAGGCGAAGCATTTATGAATTTCATGATTGGCCAGAGTATCGGTGGTCAGGAGATTACGCCTCATTTCAACGAATTGATGAAAGAAAGCCAATATCACAGTCATTTCTATCACCAGACCGGGCAGGGCCGGACATCGGATGCTGATTTTGGAGCTAACATTTCGTTACACCCCTTGCCTATCGGCTCAGCATTTGTACGTTACGCAGACCATGCCTATGATTCCTTGCCTTCCATCCTGAAGGACAATGGATACAGCACAAATGTCTTTCATGCATATGAGAGTGGATTCTGGAATCGCTATACGATGTATCAAAATATGAAATACGATAAGTTTTATAGCAAAAATGATTTTGTACAGGATGATCCACTTGGCTGGTCTTTATCCGACTTCTCTTTTTTCAGACAGTCTGTTGAGAAAATGGATAGCGAGGTCTCCGAGCCCTTCTATTCTTTCCTTATAACACTTTCCAGTCATCATCCGTATGCCCTACCTGTTGATAAACAGCAGCTTGATGTGGGGGAATTCCAAGGTACGATGTTTGGTAATTACCTGCAATCGGTTCATTATGTAGATTCAGCGCTGGGTGGTCTGGTCGAGGATTTGAAAAATCGGGGATTGTGGGATAGCACGATATTTATGTTCTATGGCGATCATGATAATTCCATTAAGGAACAGGCGCAATACGAAAAATTTCTGGGTAGATCGTTAAATCAGCTTGATATGGAGCAGATTATGAATGAGGTACCACTACTTGTACATCTACCAGATGGAGGTGAGGCTGGAACCTTCGATGAGCCCGCAGGGCAGCTTGATATCACGCCGTCTGTGCTCCATCTATTGGGCGTTTCCGATCAATCCTACTACCACATGGGCAATGATGTTTACGATGGCTCTAGTCGGACTGTGGTGTTGCGAAATGGTGCGTTTACAGATGGCTCTGTGTTCTATATTCCGTCCGATGATTACATCTATGAGCACGGTTCCTGCTATGACTTATCTTCCCGTGATAAAACGGATATTAACGCCTGCCGGGCAGGATATGATGAAGCTTCGAAACGACTTCGTGTATCCGACACAATCATTACCTATGATTTAATCACGCGCTTGCGTGAGGGGCTATAAGCAAATCGGAAGTGCTGATGCAAGACTATTTATGTCTTCAGCACTTCTTTCTTTTATCCAATGCAAATTGCACCCTTGCGAAAAATATAAAGTCGCTTTATAATTGTAACTACAATAGTTTCATTTACAGTTGATGTACAGAAAACGGAGGTTATTCGAATGAATATTGAGATATGGTCTGATTTTATGTGCCCTTTCTGCTATATTGGTAAACGTCGTTTAGAGAATGTATTGGAGCAATTCCCTCACCGGAATGACGTGAAATTTGAGTTCAAGAGCTTCGAACTTGACCCTAATGCTGAAGTACACACAGGCAAAACCAACACAGATTACTTAGTTTCTAAGTACAATATTAGTAAAGAACAAGCACAAGGCATGAATGCACAGATGAATGCCAATGCTCGGACAGCAGGTCTGGAGTACAATATTGATGCAATGGTACCCACCAACTCTTTCGCTGCTCATCGCTTGACACATTGGGCGAAGTCTCAAGACAAAGCGCTTGAGCTAAGTGAGCGGTTATTCCAAGCTGTGTTCATCGAGGGCAAGCATGTCGGAGATCATGAGGTATTACTCCAACTGGCTGAAGAAGTGGGATTAGATCGTAGCGCAGCGGCTGTCATCTTGGAAAGCAATCAATTTGCTGAACAAGTTCGCGCAGATCAAGCTGAAGGCGAGCAGCTCGGCATTCGCGGCGTACCATTCTTCGTACTGGATCGTAAATTCGCTATATCCGGTGCGCAGCCTGATGAGGTGTTCCTTGATGCCATCCAGAAAGCATGGGACGAGCGTTCCCCGTTCACGATGGTTGAGTCAAGTGCAGCAGACAATGAAGGTAGCGGAGTGTGTACAGAAGAAGGCTGTGAAGTTCCAAAGCGCGATTCAAAATAATAAACAAACACAAAAGCAGCAGGAGCAAGGGAACCCTCCCCGATCCTGCTGCTTTTTATATATAACATACACACAGCTCATTGTAATAAGTTTTTTTATTTAGTAAACAGTTAGAGCAAAGGAAACGGAATCGATTCTGAACCTATAATCAGGAAACTTAGGAGACAACAGCGATCGGAAGAACGATCCGTTCCATATCCTCACTAACTAATGATTAAACACTCGTATTACAACTGAGCCTACTCCTTAATCCCAGAAAAGTTGATCCGGATGTGGACCTGTCCGTTTGTCCGCATCCATAGCATCAATCTGTCTAAGTTCATCCGGTGTTAATTCAAAGTCAAAGATATCCGCATTTTCACGGATACGCTCTGGTGTTACGGACTTCGGAATGGTCACAATCTGATTCTGAATGTCCCAACGCAAAATCACTTGTGCAGGTGTTTTGCCATACTTTTGGGCAATTGCTTTTAACGTAGATTCATTATTAAGCTTGCCTTTCATAATCGGGCTCCACGCCTCAAGCTGAATGCCTTGCTCCCCACAGAAGTCCTGTAATTCCTGCTGGATCAAGCCCGGATGTAATTCCACCTGATTCACAGCAGGTACTGTGCCGCCTTCATCTATAATATCGCGCAAATGATGTACCTGAAAATTACTTACACCAATGGCACGTACACTTCCCTCACTATATAACCGTTCAAACGCTCTCCACGTTTCCTTATATTGATCTCGTCCAGGCCAATGGATTAAGTATAGGTCAATGACATTAAGCCCTAAAGCCTTCTGGCTCGCTTCAAATGCGCGAAGGGTGGAGTCAAAACCTTGATCCTCATTCCAAAGTTTTGTTGTGACAAACAATTCATTCCGAGCAATACCACTGCTGGCAATGGCTTGTCCTACTTCCTCTTCATTTCCGTAGATGGAAGCAGTGTCTATACTCCGGTATCCTACCTCCAAAGCCGTTTCAACGGCCTGGTGCACTTCTTTTCCCTTCGCTTTATATGTTCCGAATCCCAGCCATGGCATGGTTACTCCGTTGTTCAGTATCGTGCAGTCTGTAATATGTTTTGTCATCGTCTACCTCCCGTTTGGAATTTGCCTGCTCATGACTTATTAACCTTCTGACAAAATTTCAAGCGGAATCATCGGAGATCCCATGCAAAAAAACTCGCAAAGAAGTTACCTCTGCGAGTTTCGTTTGGTGACAGGAACGTTTAGAAATCCTTTGGTTGCTTTTGATTCCGGATCGAGTTCAATCTTCTCTTCTCCTCGGCGAACATTTCCTCCGCCAACTCTACGCCTTGACCACCAAGTGAACGCTCCGCTTGCCGCATCGCCTGTTCGGTGTGAGCCAAACGACGACTTGCCTGCTCAATGGTTTGTTCTGTTGGATGAGACATCGCTTGAGAAACAGCATAGTGAAGTTTGTTCACCGCATTCTGTGCCTGAGATACGGTTGTACCCGCCTGCAAACTGGAATCATAACGCTTCGGCATAGTTATTCCTCCTTGGGATCATGTTCCTGTTACCTCTATAGGATGGTTAACCCAAAGCTCCCTTATTCTCTTTTTCTCAGACACATTACAAAAAGGGATACCTTTTTCTTTTACCTTAAGACAAACAACCTTTTCGAACGTAAAATGTCGTAACTTTATACTTATCCATTTCGTTAATTAGAGTAAGTTGTTTTAAAAGGAGGAATCATTTTTGCGTAAATGGCTTATGTTGCTCATCTTCGTATGTCTTGGGGGTCTAATCACCGCCTGCAATCGGGCAGGGTATGAGATTACCGGATATACCGCTTCATCGATAAATACCCAGTTTCCGGTTCCAACCAATGCCAAGCAAATTAACTTAACAACGAATTCGGGGAATCCCAATATTAAGGTAGCTGTTACCTATGAATTGAAAAATATAGGCGGAGAACTGGGTCTCTATCCTCCATCTGATTATTTTCAAAAACTAGCCGAAGAAGGCTGGATAGAAATCGAGAACGAACGTTTAGGTCATGTGCACTTTTTGCAAAAAGAAGACCGTATCATCGCCCTTGAAATCCGTGAGGATACCTTCCAAATACACGAAATGAAGCCGGATTTCAAATTCAAACAAAAATAAGAGAGGCCATAGGCCTCTCTCTGCTGGATAACAAGCATATTATGCTCGTATCATCTATGAAACGTTTATTTGACGAATTTCGCTACTTTTGCCAGCACTTCTTCTTCCGAAGGAGCACTAATGTACCGACCGTTAATAAAAACGAAGGCACGTTTCGCACAAGGACCACAATAGGATTTACATCCAATCTTGATCTCTGTGTCTGGAGCCATTTTCTCCAGCTTAGGCACGATTGACTTCAACCGAATGTGATTACATTTTTCGCATACGCGGATATCGTTAGCCATGATTTCCCCTTCTTCAAGCTCCTAGTGATCGCCGTGATTGCCTTTGGAGGGATTCGTAATAACGAAGCCTTCTTGAGGAAGATACAGATAATCAATTTTCACGCCATCCAGCAATGGTTGATCATTCTCAATAATGACATCGATGTCTTTATCCGTAGATACTACCGTGTCATTCTCTTTTGGTGTATCCAGATCAAGTCCGTAGTGAGCATGATCCCCGTGTGCATGTGTAATAACAACACGCAATTTTTTACCTTCGTTCTCAGGCTTGTCCAATTCAAGTTTTAATACTTTAGCCGCATTGCGAGTGATTTTGCAGTTCATGTGCTTCATCTCCTATATCGTAATTGCTGGTTACAACAATTTCAGCATTCTTAAACTCCAGCATCTATTGTAAAGAAAGTTTTGGCTCTTCGCAATAACAATGATTCTAGACAGGTGTTAGAATGATGCATTTTGCATATATTTATGATGCTGTACCGGAAGGAAGGACTGGATATTTACGCTCAGCACGGCTTACAAACCAGTTCATCAAAATAAGTGTGACCCCAATATCATCAATTGGCATGAACGGCATCACATCAGGTAGAACCCAGTATAACAATGCCGGGATAATAAATAACAATTTTTCGCGTAATGGGATCTCCGTTGCCCGCAATAGACGCGGGAGCCTTCTGAACACTTCCGACCACCGTTTAAATGACAACAATCTTCTCCACTTCATATGATTCCTCCTCATGCTGACTATCTATAGTAAGTGAATGACTTACACATTGGCTATTCCTCCGATCCGAAGCAGCTGACCGAAGGAACAACGAATGCCCAAAAGCGGACTTTTTTTTAGAAAACCTCTATTGCACACAGGGCATATAACGACACCTGTGTCTGTTATACGAACAATACATTCTTATCGTTTCATTCTCTACCGTTTAATCACTAGATTCATAGGATAATAGCTCTGCCAACAACATGCCTACCTCCACACAGATATCATCGAACTGATCTATGGGTAATGGGTTAATCCCGAGACCGACTTCTACGGTAAAACCAGGCTTGCGATACTCCTGGATGAACCAGTCCTTATACCCTGCATCACTGCCGCCTAATTTTACAGCTTTGTATCCGGATACCTTCGCTAATCTTCGGGATAACGGCGCACTTTCTCTAGGCTCCAAATCCCTGTAATTCCAGTAGATCTCTTGCCCTTGACTATGCAAGGATACGACCACATCGAACTCATGCTGCTGCGTCCACTCGGCTAGAGCCAGCGCCTCCGGCTCAGATAACGGAGCTGTTCCCGCATAATCACGAGGACCAGGTGACGTCATGCCCCTTCTAGCCGCCTCTTCCTCCCAGTGAGCTGGAAATTGATCATTCAGATCCACTCCCCTTATGTTTGCTTTCCAATGAGTAAAGTGAGTCCGCCCTGTATTCCAAGCCAGCAGTTGTTCAGCATGTGGATGCTGATTCACAATACCTTCCTGCACCAACTCGACTCCATCCGGATTAACCATCGGAACTACCCATAGTGTCGTTTCCTTCATCCAGCGCTGAGGATCAAACCGATACCACGGTTCATGGGTACTATAGGCTCTAGCATACTGTTCAATAAACCTCATCACAACGGCTGTGGTTAGCCATTCATTAGCATGGACGGAAGCATTGACATGGATATGTCTCGAACCTTGACCAATCCGTAAATAGTGTAAAGGTTTACCCATCACACTTGTGCCGATCGAACCTGTCTCCACAAAGGGAAAATGGCTGCTCAGTAATGCAATATCCCGATGTAATTCACGGAAGCCATACTCTCCCTTTAACCTGACTATAGCTTTTCCTCCGGATTCAGGAATATGAATGCACCGACCACACCAGTCGCTCACATTGGTGATTTCAGGATTGCCTTTCCGTAATTCATCTTCGCTCAGACCAAAACGAGCAGCTATTGTACCGACATGCTCACCTGGCTGAACAGCATATCTCCGCCCTGTTCCAGGTAAGATCCGCAACATCTGTCCTGCCAGCAAATAAGGTTGGGATGTCGCTTCTGGATTTAGCGCAACGAGCAGTTCGCTCGTCATGTGATACGCTGACGCAATACGAGCCACCGTGTCACCTGGCTGAACAATGATCCACTGTAATTCCATGTGCAATCTCCTTTCTCTGAGCGAGATATACTCTTATACGATCTAATCTTACTACTGTCTGTTCTCCTCTATATCCTGATCATGTTATATATGTATGCTCACCCGCTCGTCCGTCATGTGACATGTTTCGCAGACTTCTTCCCTCACTATAGATAACAAAAATCCCAGAGCCTTCGGCTTCTGGGATGAAGAAAAACAATATTGGATCATATGAATACGAATGAAACGAAATGATTAGGACAATTGCGTGACCTGCCATACAACAGGCGTTTTTGAGATTTGCTCACCGAGCCACTGCCTTGTAATATTTTGGAACATACGAGGATCCCCTGTACAGAAAAATTGATGCACTGGCGTATCGTTTCCACTGGCCAATTTTCGTTTATCATACAAAATCGTACTGATTTCTCTCGCTGTCTCATCTGCTGAACTAATGAGTTTCACTTCCTGCCCCATCACTTCCTGAATCGTTTCCATCAAGAATGGATAATGGGTACAACCTAGAATCAGACAATCAATCGGCTGTTGCTTAATCTGGCTTAAGGACTGCTCTACCGTCATCGTTGTTTGTTCGGATCGGAATTCACCTTGCTCGACTAACGGCACAAGTGCCGGGCAAGCCTGGCTGACTACATCAATATAGGGTGACAATTGTTTGAGTGCGGAGGTGTATGCGCCGCTGCCGATCGTTCCCACGGTGCCAATGACACCGATGCGTCCTGTACGTGTAGCTGTAATAGCGGCACGCGCTCCTGGATGAATTACGCCGATCACTGGAACATTCACCTTAGCCCGAATATAGTCGAGCGCCGCTGCTGTAGCCGTGTTACAGGCGATAACGATGACCTTGGGATCAAATTGGATCAAGAAATCTACGATTTGTTCCGTGAATTGTTTAACTTGTTCGGACGAACGGGGTCCGTACGGTGTCCGGGCAGTATCTCCAAAATAAATGACCTTTTCCCGTGGGAGCTGGCGCATCACTTCCTTTGCGACCGTCAATCCCCCTACACCCGAGTCTAATATAGCGATTGCTTGCTGCACGAACACACCGCTTCCTTCTTCATTGAATTGGTTCTCATATCTAGTATAAAGCTCAAATTGTTTTCTTCCTACCGTATGACATTTCAGGCAAAAAGGTACCACCATCTTACCCGATTTTATCATAGGGTTCAATTAAAAATACCCACAGTGCACCTCTCTCGCGATTAGCGCACACAACAAAGCAGGCTCTCCTCCAACTTCATGAGGAAAGCCTGCTGCTTATGTCAAGCGTGGCTTAGTTATCGTCTTTTGAATCATCGGAAGGCAATTTAGCTGCGACGACACTGTCCGATTCATTTGCCAAGATGTCGTTGTCAGACTGAACTGGAGCATTCGAATCTGTAATTACTGCGGAGACCCGCAGTTCTTTACCTTCGGCACAATTGCGCCATGATTGAATGTCCTGGATAACAACGTCAGCCGTTTCTTTCACTTTGGACACGATCTGATTGCCCTGTTCGCCAACCTTAACAGCCAACTCTTGACCTTTCTCCGTCACATGACGCGCACCTTCGGAAATATCCTGACGAAGCTCACGTCCTGACTTTGGTGCCAGCAATAACGCGGTTACCGAACCAACAACTGATCCGATTAATGCGCCCCACAATAAACTTTTGTTTGATTCCTTCACGCAACATCTCTCCTCTTCTTCGAGTTAAGTACCGGATTACAAGCACTGGTGTTGTGACTTACTAACCCGGGCGAATGCCTACTCTGTTGATGCAGTATAGTCAGTAAGGGCTTGACCTGACACTCCAAATATCAAAAAACTTTCATGGTCATACTCTCACCGTTACGTTTACGGTTATGCTGAGCTGGTTCCAACGAAGAATCTTCATTTGTATTCCCAGGATCAAGATCAATAACATAACGTCCCGGGGCAATCAGTGCGGCTTGGTGTTCACACCGCCAGCGTCGCCCGCCCGAGGAACCCAGCGTTTGTCCATCCTGTAGCACATCACCTTGATCGAATATGTAGTATGCTGCTCCAAGCAAGGTTTGAGCCACTGTATCTGGATCAAGACCAGTGAAGTGACACTGAACATCAGGAACCCCGAGCGCGGACAGTCCAACCGTATCCATCACAAGTTCGCGTTGCTCTTCTGTTCCACCAGCCTGATACATTCTGACGTTCATCGCTGCATAGAGATGCTCTTCTCGTTCCTGTGATTGCTTATACGCTGCTGGTTCAACAAGTTTATCACTGCCGTACCAATACATTGCCTCACACGGCAAGATTTCAAGCACAGCCTGCAACGTCTTCTGGAACAGCCCTAAACGCTGCTTGCGCGGCATCGCTGCAGTAAACATATCGTGAATCCGAATCGAATACGTAGCTCCCCGGACTGCCTGTTCTGCCTCTGTCCAATGCCAAGCTTGCTGAAGCGCACCTGCAAAGCGTGAGATATCCTTCATCTCAGTCGCAGCAAGCATACAGGTTTGTGCTGGGATATCCCCTTCCTGGAATGAAACCTTGTGATCCAGATGGTAGAAAACCAACATCTCTGCGTTCGCCTCTGGTGCAGTATGTGTCTCATCCTGCGAATTCGTTTCTTGCGGTTGTTGGTCACTGTTCGTGACTGCAGTTTGTTGCTTCACAGTAAGTCGAACTTGTCCCGTATAACGACTTAGTGCTTCCTGTAAACGAACGTGATTGATTTCAGGGCACTTGTCAAACAACAGCTCAACCATGTAAACCGGATGAAATCCGGATGGCGCATCCTGCTTGTCGTTTCCTTTTAATTCTTCATTCTGTATATCTGTCATGCTGCTTCCCCTCATTCCTTACTCTGTCCCTCGATCTCCCTGATTCGTAAAAGGATCGAGTTCTCGATCTACATAAGCGCTCACTTGGTCTGCAAAGCGTTCAAGTATTTCGGGTAGGTCTGAACTCAGTGGATGCAGTTCTCCTCGATTCCAACTGAAATAATCTTGTACGAGTGGCTTCCGCAAAGTAACAAGCTGACGCAGCACTTCGTATATCGAAGCGTCAAATACCTTCTCTTCATGATTAATCTCGATAATATCGTCATAGCTGCTTGCATCCCTCATAATAAAACCATCGATGAGATAGCTTCCGACGTCCGTGACGATCTCAATCGCCAGATGCAGACATCGCTCCTGCACCAGCCCCATCATAAGACCGCCATCCCAGGCTTGTGTTGAAAGGCGTAGCCCCTCGGCTACCTCCGGTACCGCAGCAAGCCTATGGGCAATCTGCTCTTTATTTACGTAGTACAATACATTTCACTTCCTGTTCAGTGAATTATCGGTTCCGTTTGCCTCTTCGTTTCAACCAAAATATCATCACAGGACAAGCGATCAGGAACACGATAAAAATATATAAAAATTCCATAACGTCTCTTAAATCGCTCATACCCGCTCTCCTTTAGTCGCTTCTTAATGAGATACGCAAATTAGAATTCGTAGTCAACGGCGATCGATTGTTCTCTAACTTCGTTCATATACTTAATTACTTCTTGATGAAGCGGATGTACCTGATAAGCTTGCAGATCATCAAGAGATGCAAACTCGGCTGTCAGAGAAATGTCAAAGGATCTGTCTGAGCGAAGCACGTCTATACCTACATCCAGCGATACAAGAACATCAATTTTACCTTGCAAGTTGCGAAGCACATTGGCAGCTTCTTCAATGCGTTCTGGTGAACGATCTTTCATTTTGAACAGGACAATATGTTTAATCATCGAACAAACACCTCGTTTGTGAATTAATAGTGGAATGAATGTTTTTTCATGTATTCAAAATATATCATAACGTTATCTATTACGAAAGGATACTTGAAAACGTTCTCTAGACGAACAAGCAAAATAAAGAAATACACCATCCAAAAAGGCTACTTTGTGGGTTGTTCTTCTTTAGGCTCATCGGCGCTGTCCACAGATTTATCCTGCTTCTCTTGTTCGGATTTGGGCTTCTGATGTTCTGTAATCGTCGGCTTCGCCCACTCCTTATCGGACAACTCTTCCTGTTTCTTAAGTACAGCAATGGCCTGCCTAAGCTTGTTCGGCAATGGAAGACCGATCTTGGCATAGTTTTCAGTAATCGATATCAATTCATTCACCAGATAAAAATATATCGCCCCGCCTTTGATAATATCCGTTCCCATCAATAAATCGATCCGATGTGCCAGCAGAATAACGGTCAGCATCAAGCCCTTGCGCGCAAGCCCCCAGAATCCAATATTGCTGTTTAACCCTGTTCCTGTCCTCACGGCGGCTGCAAGACCCGTTATATAATCGACAGCCATCGCAATGGCAAGCAGACTAAGCAACTGATCCCACCCTCCAAAAGCAAACGTCACGAACGCCCCTGAAATTGCAGCAAGTGTATTTACGGCTGGATACACGTTTCCCACCTCTCTCCCCTTTAGTCATCCTACAAGATATGTAAGAATAAGAGATTTTGACAAGCCAACCACCTAGTTAAACTTGCGGATTTCACATTTCAGATTTGTGCACATTGCTGAAACAAGACAATAACGAAATTTCAATATTCTTGGGGAAATAAGGTAAATAAACCGCATTGCATCAACAAAATTCAGGAAAAAGTAAAATAGTCCTATAAATAGTTCTTAAGAATTACTTTATTATTCAATACGCTCTATTTGTCCTCGCAAATTTAGTGAATCATTGTAATCTAGGAATATACTAGGATGCAATTTGCACACCCACTAGTTCATAACTCCTCCTTCCTAACCGACTCCACAGCTCATATAATTCGATTCAGTTCAACAGGCACTTGAAAGTACCCCAACTCTTATTGTAGTATTTGGTTAAAAAAATCGGAGGAAATATGCCTAATCAACCAGAACAACATTCCATCCAGGCGTGGTCTCTGATCAACCGTAAATATTTGGGAAAAGGCGTCCGTGTCAAACGGTTCCGTAAACCGACACGCTGTCAAATTCGCAACCGTGTTCTTCTAGCCGTGCTGATGGCCAATGATATTAAGTTGTCCCAGCTCGCCGAAGACTTGTCCATCTCTTCACGCAGTGTAAGCGCGTGGGTGTATGAAGGGCGGATACCCGGCAGTACCAATTTGGACAAGGCTTGTCAATTACTTGGATATCCACGGCACATTCTTTTTAATGAAGAGGTTGTGCGTCAAAGTCCAGTCATTTGTCAACCCGAGCCTTCCCGTTTCATGAAGCGTACGGTGACCCGTTCTCCGGTAAGTAACCGTATCTTGACAGGCTTGTGCATGGTCCATGATTTGTCGGTGACAGATGTCAGCCACTGGATCGGGGTTCACCCCGGCACCTTCCGCAAATGGCTGCATCAGGGAACGCTGCCTTCTGCCGCGTTTCAAGAACAAGCGGAGCAATTTTTCCGCATTCCGAAGACCATTTTGTTCGCAGATGTCATCTTGAAAGATCGTCACAATAACTAAAATTAGCGAGCAACCAAAAGGCTCTGTTATTCCTTAAGGAATACAGAGCCTTTTTAACATGACATAATGGTATAACTTCTCTACAGGAATTATAAGCGTTCTTTCCCCTTCCTGATCTTGATAGATCTATTGTATATTCTCACTGGAAAATCCACACAATACAATTAAGCCAGAACACCACCAGAATGTACTAACCTGAACAAAAATAATCCAACTTCAGTTCGCGCTAGTTGTGTTGGTTCACTCCATTCAGTACAACACTCAAAGACAGGTGATCATATGAAATTAGATAAGAATATCGGCATTTCTCTCGGATTTCTAGCAGGAACGACATTTGGAAGTGGGGTCGCATTTCTCTTTCGTCTGCAAAGCTATGGTGTCATGGGTAGTGTCGCAGTCTTCGGAATGATCGGAGCCTTAGCTGGATTATTCATCGCCAAGTATGGGCTCCGTATGAATCGTTGAAGCCTGAATGCAGGCGTAATATAAAAAGACCCTTCCTTTGCTTTATCGCAATGAACGGGTCTTTCTATGAACGTAGATGCGGTCGAGAGGACTCGAACCTCCACGGGGGGTTAGCCCACACGGACCTGAACCGTGCGCGTCTGCCAATTCCGCCACGACCGCATAATATGTAACTTTTCACTATGATGAAAAGCATTCAGACAACAAAGAATCGTTGTGCGGTAATGTAGAGTATACATGTAATGGAAGAAGAATGCAATACGTTTTCATTTGTATAAAACAGATGGGACATATGTCCTTTTTAAATATCATAGAATCTCCTATCGTTAGGACAGAATTAGCTTGTATCATCCAATCCGTTCCGTCAATGATGTGGACGGTGGTAATCACAACGAAGGAGCGAGTCACATTGAATCCAATAAAGCTTTGTTTTATCGGTGCAGGATTTCATGCATCTACCAATATCTATCCTTCCGCTATTGAATCTGGAGCCATCATCCAAGGTATTGCTACCCGTAGTCTGGAGCGCTCCCAAGCCGCTCTTCTTCGCTTCGGCAGCATAGGACAGGCTTATGACAATGTACACCTTATGCTTGAGCATGAGGACTGTGACGGGGTCGTTGTCGTGGCACAGCCCCAGGATCAAGTTACTCTGGCGATGGAATGTATCCGCGCAGGCAAAAACGTCTATGTGGACAAACCACTGGGATGGAATGCAGCAGAAGCCAAGATGGTATCTGACGCAGCCGAGCAAGCTGGAGTGGTGCTCATGGTTGGGTTTATGAAACGTTATGCTCCCGTGTATCTGAAATTAAAAGAGTTGATCGATGGCGGGACACTGGGGAAAGTCCGGTCATTTCAGGTGAGGTTCGCTGTCGATAGCACTCCCTTCTGCAGAGATGAAGAACAGTTCATCAAGCTCGCCGCCATTCATATGGTGGATCTGATGCGCTTCCTCTTCGGCGATATGGTGAAGGTTACGGGTACGACAGTTAGGGATGGCGAGCACATCAATCAGAGTATTTCCTTCGTGTTTGAGCAAGGCATCATAGGCAGCGCGTATTTCGCAGGTATGAGTGCTTGGTCTCGTGAGAGTGAACACGTACTAGTGACATTCGACAACGGATTTGCGTCAGCAGATGAGATAACTAAACTTACGATTCATTCCTCTCAGACCTTTGATAATCTACCTTGGAAATCTCTAGCGGAGCAGGATATCGTGTACACACCTTCTGCTTCCCCCATGTCCGGAACTCATCGAGACCTTTATCTAAGAGGGTTCGTCGGGGAGATGGTACACTTTACGGAATGTTGCCGCGATCATTCTTTGCCACATTCTAGTGGTCAAGATAATATTAAAACCATGGCATTATGTGACGCGATCCTTTCAGCACTCGTATGACGTTTATACGCTATTCATTAACAACAATCCGTTGAACATACCCACACCTACTCAGAAATTATATATCTTTAAACCTCGATGTTTCGCATTGCGAATTTCGGGGTTTTTCCGTTTTTTTGGAGGTCTTCTTGGGATACGTATCCCTCTCATATATCTCATTGCAGGGTTTATAATGTACCTTAACCATGATATGCTGTCATTAGAAGTATACAGTCTATATAAGGTTGTAGTATCAATCTAGGTACTGCATATCCACCCTTATATTGGAGGTGCAATCCATGAAACAGAATTCCGCTAACCTTTGTCCCAAGCCATATGGTTGTTCTGTAGAAGTCACACTTAGTGTCATTGGGGGAAAGTGGAAAGGCGCTATTTTATATCACCTGTTCTCAGGTTCTTTGCGATTCAATGAGTTACGTAAGTTATTCCCTGATATCACACAGCGGATGCTCACTTTGCAGTTAAGAGAGCTTGAAAATAGCGGTATCGTACACCGAGAGGTGTATCCTCAGGTTCCACCTAAAGTGGAATACTCGTTAACTCCCTTTGGTGAAACGTTAAGGCCGATTATTTATAGCATGCGAGACTGGGGAGAACAATACACGAACGAAGTTATCGCCAAATCACAGCAAGCGGAATAAGGAAAGAAGCTGCTCCGTGTATACGAAGCAGCTTCTTTTTTGTTTTATTTCTCTACCGATTGAATCGTGATTGTCCGATTACGCCCTTCTTCTTTGGCCTGATACAGAGCCGTATCTGCTAAATGAAATAACTCCATCGCTGCCGCTGAATGAATAGGATATTCCGCTATTCCTGCCGATATTGTAACCGTTCGATCGATAGGCATTGCACTATTCTCTACACTAGAACGAATATATTCGGCCACTTGGTAGGCAGTACTTGATTTGGTCTGACGCAGCAGCACGACGAACTCCTCTCCTCCAAAGCGGGAACATACATCCTGAGGTCGTACGGCCTGTCGAATCAGTTCAGCAATATGTTTTAACACGATGTCTCCTGTATGATGTCCATACGTATCGTTAATTGACTTGAATCGATCTATATCGATAACGATAAGAGAAAAAGGAATCTCCTCATCGATCCAATGCTGTATGACTTCTTCAAACGTTCTGCGATTCGTCATGCCTGTCAGTACATCCGTTCTAGCATCATACGTTAGCTGATCCGTCTGCTTGCGAAAGCTTGCAAGCGCACCGAGTACGGCTTGTGTAAGAAGGTCTGCCTCACGATTCCAGTGTGGCTTCATCACAGGTAAGTCTACCTTGCCTTGATCCACCCGGTTAACCAAATCTGCAAGAATGACGAAAGGACTGGCTAGTTTACGAGCAACACGAATGACAATTAGAGTCAAAATCACAAAAGGGACTGATGTATAGATCAGCAACATGCGAATATGATGGCTAAGCTGGTCGAACACAATCTTGGTTGGTGAAACTACCACGACTCCCCAGCCGGTAGTTGGAACTTTAGTATAACCTGCAAGTGAATCAAGACCCGACAGATTCTTGTATCTTTCTTTCCCTTGTTGATTATCTAACAATTTATGTACGACCGTATTGTTGCTGATATTCTCACCAATCCGCTCCGTGTCAGGGTGAAATAACAGTGTACCTTTCGCGTCTACGATAAAGAAATAGGAACCGTTACTGGATTTCAACTGACTTCCAAAAGAATGACTTAGAATATTACCCTCTTGCAAATAAATACTCCCACTGACATACCCCTCAAAGGTTTGATTCGGACCAAAAATCGGTTGACTCAAAAATAAAATTCTGCGCTGACTAATTGGCGTAACATAAGGCTCCGATATATAAGGCGTTCTGGAGTGGAGTGCATTCTTAGCTGCCGTAGAGCTGATATGAAGACCCAGTCTGCCTCCCATTGGCGAGACACCTCGAACAAGTCCCGTTTTATCCACAAGCGTCAAAGAGTTAAAGTAGTTACTGCTACCCCGAATCAGATCAAGCGCTCCCCCAATTTCAGCAGTGTCTGTGTAGTCTATGTCCGAGAACGAATGTGCTGCATAATCTAAGCTACTCTGCATGGATTGAAACAATGAATCAAGCGTCTGACTCATCTGTGTAGCACTTGAATAATTGCTAGTCAGTGTATTATCGATTAATGACTGCTTCTGAGATGTATAAAAAGATATAAAGATGATGGTCAAAGTCATTAAAACAGCGATGGTAACAAGACCGCCCAATAAGACGGTAAGACTAATTTTCTTCACGTTTCTTATTTTGCTTTTTAATGTTGCTGCTTTGTTCTGTGCGGTCATTATTACTTCCCCCGGTTTTTCTTGAAAAGACATATGTCTACCATTCTATACGAATGATGTTAAGAAGAAATAAAAAGTTTGTGAAGAATTTACAATAACTTATGATTGAGTGACGATTTAATGAACCCAATTCATTCATTGAATGGATTACGCAGATCAGATCTAATCCTGAATCACATATCCTTCCCCTAGCTCCTGTTCAACAAATCCCGCCATATGTCTGGTCTGAAAGGCGATCGGCTGATCACTAGCTACAAGAATTCTGTTCTGCTGCTCGTCCTCCGTCTCCACAGGCAATGCAAATGAGCGCGTATAGACAAATAACTCACATAACGTCGTATGGATTGCATTCACAAGCTGATCATTGCCTGCCCGGCCAAATACATTCAGCATGACCATACCATCTGTTCTTAACTTCTCCTTCACAATCTTGAAAAAAGGGATTGAGATGAGCTGTTTGGGAGTTCCCTCAGCTGTAAATGCATCAACAACGATATAATCATATGCGCTAGAAGGTTCCTGCTGCAATAATTCACGTCCATCACCTACACTTACATCGTCTCCCCCATAATTAAAGAATGTCCGACTGATCTCTAACACCTCTTCATCAAGCTCTGCTACCTTCACCTGCTTCTCCGACAAATATGTAGGTAACGTACCAATCCCATGTCCAATAATATATACAGATTCATAGTTAGACGCATTCCGTTCCATCAGATGTACCATGGCTCTCGGATATTCCAATACGATTCGTTCAGGGCGGCTCAGATCCATTGCCCCCTGAACAGCTTCATTAGAAAACTCCAACACGCGAAAATGTCCTTGCTCTTCATATAAACGCTTTGTGTCATAGACCTTCAGCTCATGCTGTTCACTTTTGTTGCGATACAAAACTCTCACCCATATCCACCCTTCCATCATCTATAAAATACTTATTATAGATCAAATCCCTATAAGGCACTAATCTAGTGAACAAAACTAAAAAAACACCGCTCGGATAAGCCCCCCGAAACGGTGTTTTAACGTATACATAAACCCTAGTCTGTTTATTTATGATCCAATGGCTTCGTGTAAAGCTTGTACATAAGCAACGCCTAGATTAGACAAGGATGTGCTTTTGTGACTAATCCAACCTACATTGATCGTTTCTTCGCATTCTAACGGAACTGGAATAATCTCATTGCCGTTTAAGTCCGCACTAAGCACACCCGTTGAGATTGTATATCCATTCAAGCCAATCAACAGATTGAACAACGTCGCACGGTCATTGACTTGTATGCTTTTTGGATGAGATAACGTGCTTAGAATTTCTTCAGAAAAATGAAACGAATTGTACTCACCCTGGTCGAATGACAGATAAGGATAATCCTGAAGCTGTTCAATCGCAACAGAAGCTTGCTTCGCAAGTGGGTTCTGCACACTGATGAAGATATGAGGTTTCGCCGTAAACAGGCTTGTAAATACGAGACCTGCATCCTTCAACAGTTTATTAATGACCTTCGAATTGAACTCATTCAAATAGAGAATGCCAATTTCACTGCGAAGACTTTTGACGTCCTGAATGATCTCATACGTTTTCGTTTCTCGTAGCGCAAGTTCATACTCTTCCTGACCATACTGCTGAACCAGATGAACGAAAGCGTTCACTGCGAATGCATAATGCTGAGTGGATACAGAAAAATGCTGCGGAGAGGGCTTCGCATTGAGGTAACGATTCTCCAGCAGTTCTGCTTGCTCCACAACTTGGCGAGCATAACTTAGAAATTCGACGCCTTCTTTAGATAGAGAAATGCCCTTATTCGTTCGTTCAAAGATCGTAATTCGCAGTTCCTGTTCCAAGTCACGGATCGCATTCGACAGACTCGGCTGGGAAATAAACAAACGTTTGGCCGCTTCATTCATAGAGCCACGTGTGGCAACCTCAATTACATATTTTAATTGTTGTAGTGTCAACGTTTCACCCCTCTCTTTCTAAAATAACTGGTAGAGCAACACTCTCCTCTTCCCAACGCACCAAATTCCAAGGACTGTCTGTTCGTTCCAGCAAAGGTTCGATCAGCGAGAAGTGCTCCAACGCCTCGCCTTCATCCAACTCTTCATAGCCATACTGACGTCCTATAAGGTAAGCAATCGCGAAGTCTGTCCAGCTTGAATACTCCTGTTGAATTCGTTGCGCCATCTCATACATAAACGCCCATGCTGTCTCATCATCGACATAACCAATCTGCATCGCCATTCGAGTGATCGATATTGCCCTTCCCCAATCCCAAGCATTTATCGTTGCTGCACTCAGACGACTATCATAAAACTGAATAATTTGAAGTTGAATTCTTTCCTTCTCGTCTTCCAAACTAAGAATATAGTTCTCCTGCTCTTGATGAGTCATGACAGACAATAGTGCCCTACGTTGATCAAATTTATCATGATGTCCACTCCCTTCACGAAAACTTTCCATTTGCTGGCGGAACGATTCGTGATCTCGAATATTCCAGCCTCTTTCGAACATCTCTGTAACACCTTCCCGTTTCCCTTCCAATAAATCAAGATCATACCCTGAGTTGAAATCCAAACCATTCGCCTCAAGTAAAATGGCTCCTGCTGCCAATGTCCACTGTTGTCTTGCATCAAGCAAAGAATGCATCGTTGAATACCTCCACGTTATAATACGGTCTAAGCTCTTCATCATTCAAAAGATCCGGGAATTGCAGAGGTTCCGTTTGTTTCAATCCCCCCTGGAATAGATTAAACTTCAACTTATTGAACCAGGCTCCACGCTGACTCAGACGTTCTTCGATATCCTGAAGACGTGCAATATAATCGGCATGATGCGGTCGATCTGCCACCGCCTCTCTTGCATAAGCAAGTGCTTGCTCTCCTTGTCCAAGATGCATATAGGTCAGGCTCAGCAAACTACAGGTATCCCCTCGTAAACCAAATTCGTATGCACGAGTGAGCATTTTGCGAGCGACATCGTATTTACGTGCTTCATATAAGTGTAATCCACCATAAAAGTAGCTGTAACCGTCAATCTTAGTAGGTTCTACCGTTTTATAATAATGCACGATTGCAGTGTCTAGCTCTTCCCACCGTTTCTGTTCCGCCAAGATCCGAACCATCTGCAGAAGTGCCCATGGATTCTGAGGCTCTTTATTTTGGATCTTCCGAATCCATACTGCTGCTTCCTCAAATTTGCGTTCTGCAAGCAGACAGATGGCAATCATTTTAGGTAACATGGAGGCATCCAATAATTCATGATGAAGAGCCAAGTAGAAATCATGAGCAACGCTCCAGTTTTTTCGAGCAAAAGTTAAATCTGCCGCCAAACCAAGAGCCTCTTCTTTGTACGATGTGTCACCCGAATTCAAATAGAGTTCAATTGTAGACAACGTAAGGTCAATTTTGCTCTGTCTTTGATAGGTTTTGAACAGGTAATACAACGCAGATGGCATATCCTCCATCTTCAAACATGCTTGGAAACACGCAATAGCTTCTTCTAATCTGTCAATATTCATATACGAGATGCCTAAATAGTAATGGAGACTAGCACTTTTATTACCTTCTTGCATATACGTCTCAAAGCATGTTACAGCCTCTTCATATTGTTCTAAGCTGTAATAACTGAACGCCAATCCATAATTGTATCCTGTATGACCGTTTAATGATCTTGCCTGCAAATAATGATCTACAGACTGTTCATTCTGGTCTAACATTCGATAGGCTTCACCAAGATAATAATAGACTTCCGGCACTTCTGGCATATGTTCTTTCAGAATGAAACCATCTGGTATCATATCCTCATAGTGGTCGAGATCATAATTGACTTTTGTGCGTAAATACAAAGCTTCTGTATGGACAACAGCTTGCGCGTTGGCAATTTCTATAGCCTGATTGAGGTACGTTAGAGCAAGATTGAGATCCACTTCATATGCGATCTGGGCAACCGAAAACCAAGCGTTACTGCTTAGCTGCACCTTGGGATCAAATCCTGCAAACATGGACAACACCTTGTCTGATCGTTTCCTTAAAAGATAAAGCTCGATCAGCTCCTCAATCTGCTCCGTTACAGGGAATCGAGTACCTTGCAGCTCAGCTTCCAAACTTGCAATGCGTACTAGCTCATATTCATTTCGAACTTGCCATAGTCGAGTACGTAGTTCAAGATCCGCTGGGAAGCGCTCTAACGCTGCTTGATATAAATCAATAACCTCACGATTGCGTCCCAACAGAGCCAGACATTGTGCTGCAGACGATAGTGCTGGACTGTAGATCACCGGCTCCGCAGCTTCCGATAATTGCATGTTTATAGATAATGCTTCTTCCGTGTGCCCAGTCTTCAGTAACATGTCTGCCAAGTGACGCAGAATTTGAGGGTCATCGGGAGATATAACGGCCAATCTTGAATACATATGGAGTGCGGTCTCCCAGTCCTCCACGTTGATCGAATATCTTCCAATTAAACGTAACAATACCGGATCTTGTTCGTACAGTTCGTATGCTCTGCCCAGCATCTCATGCGCAATATTCAAGTCTTGGTGGATAAGTGCCCGCCTTGCATATTCACGGAGATATACATATTCATCTATCGGCAGCCCCTCTGCAACAGCCTGTTGCAAGTGTTCAAGCTGCAGATCGTACGGGCTATGACACTGGTAATGAACATGACTAAGGAACGATGAAGAGAATCGCTCGTTTAACTGAAATTCATTTTCTGTCCATTCAAATGTCTCATCCAGCAACCTCCATACCGAGATTGGCAGCCAGTTACGTTCACTCAGAACCATTAACAATTCCGTATGCAAAATCTCCCGAACCTGTATACTCCAAAATCGTTCGTCTTCCACAAGCTGCAACCATAGGTCATATCGAATACGAGAATCAAAATTATCGTAAAGCTTAATCATTCTATCTATAAAATGCTTCACAGCTTCTACGACTGGATCTTCCTGCTTCAGAGTGCCTATTGGCAAGTCTTCAATATGTATATCTTGTGATGGATCTGCTCCAACTTCTGTGATGTGATCTGCATAATCTGTACGGTCATTCTCTAATTGAGTATCTGTGGTTGAAGCAATCATGCCCGTTGATGCCATCTTTCTAGCTCGCTCATAGGCTGCTCGAAGCTTCTTAAAGCCTTCTGGATTGTCTTCGGGATGATTATGTTTCAATTGTGACGTGTACGCCTTCCTAATTGCGCTCAAATCTTCGGTAGGTTCAATACCGAGTATGCCCCAGTAGTCCATGATGTTGTTCCCTTCTATTCTAGAATTCTTATCAATCCATAGTTTGCTTTCTACATACTAGCGCTAAACTCGCTATAATCCTTCCTTAATATATCATATTCGGAATGAACATAATCGACGAGCTCTTCTTCATAGGTGTAAGAAAGACATCGTGAGTAGATGAATATGAGCTTCATAGGGTTCGTCTCCATGCGCACACTTCAAGGAGGTATTGTAGATTATGAGCAAAGGAACACAAAAGCATGGTAAACCATTCATTGTACCCCAGCCGATACGCAAAGATGGTGCAGGCGGACCGGATCGTGGGCCGCGTGATGTGATGAGAGATCTGCAAAATCCGGATATGCTCGTACCTCCATCCACAGATAACGGATTGTTACCCAATCTGAGAATGTCTTTCTCTGATACACATATGCAATTGAATCATGGCGGATGGTCACGCGAGATCACGGTTCGGGATCTTCCTATTGCAACGACGCTTGCAGGCGTTAATATGAGCCTCACCCCTGGAGGCGTAAGGGAGCTGCACTGGCATCAACAATCGGAGTGGGCTTATATGATTCTAGGTACCGCACGAATTACATCCGTTGATCAGAACGGTCGCAACTTTATCGCTGATGTTGGTCCAGGGGATCTATGGTTTTTCCCCAAGGGTGTACCTCATTCCATTCAAGGACTAGACGAAGGCTGTGAATTTTTACTCGTATTTGATGATGGAGCCTTCTCAGATCTCAACACACTATCCATTTCCGATTGGTTTGCACACACACCGAAGGACGTATTGTCTCTTAATTTCGGTGTATCTGAAGCCGCATTTGAAGGCATGCCGGCAGAGCAGGTGTATATTTTTCAAGATCAGGTTCCCGGTTCTCTCGCAAGTCAGGAAGTACAGTCACCCTACGGAACCGTTCCTCTGTCCTTCAAGCATCGTTTGTTAGCTCAGACACCGATCATCACTCCTGGAGGAAGTGTGCGGATTGTAGATTCGAGCAACTTCCCCATCTCCACAACGGTAGCAGCCGCATTGGTTGAGATTAAGCCTGGAGGCATGCGTGAACTTCATTGGCACCCCAATGCAGATGAATGGCAATATTATTTGACTGGGCAAGGGCGAATGACTGTTTTTGGAGGCAATGGTATTGCGCGTACATTTGACTATCGGGCTGGGGATGTAGGGTATGTTCCTGTAGCCATGGGGCATTATATCCAGAATACGGGTAAGGACACACTATGGTTTTTGGAGATTTTCAGAAGCGATCGTTTCGAAGATATTTCACTTAATCAATGGATGGCATTAACCCCACGGGAGCTGGTTCGGGATAATCTGAACGCTTCTGTTGAATTGCTCAATGCTTTACGTAAACAGAAATGGCCTGTCGTCTAAACGATTGATATTATTTTTAGATTAGAAATTATTGGGTAAAGAAGAGAGAAATCAATTTTAAGGAGGAATTTTGCAATGAGAGCTGTTACGTTTCAAGGTATTAAGGATATTCAGGTGAAGCAGGTTGAAGATCCACGTTTGGAACAAAAGGATGACATTATCGTTCGCATCACTTCCACCGCCATATGTGGGTCTGATCTTCATATCTATCAGGGAGCCCTTCCTGCTCAGAAAGATTACGTTATTGGTCATGAACCGATGGGGATCGTGGAAGAGGTTGGTCCCGAAGTAACGAAGGTAAAAAAAGGAGATCGCGTCGTTTTGCCTTTTAACGTCTCTTGCGGAGAGTGCTTCTACTGTAACCACGACATGGAGAGTCAATGCGATAATTCCAATGGAAATCCGGAAATTCATACCGGTGGTTATCTCGGTTTTACCGATCGTTATGGGAACTATCCCGGAGGGCAGGCAGAACTCCTGCGTGTACCTTATGGGAATTTCATGCCATTTGTCATTCCTGAATCATGTGAACTGGAGGATGAGGCACTACTGTTCTTATCTGATGTGCTCCCTACGGCATACTGGAGTGTAGAGAACGCTGGCGTCAAACCCGGGGATACCGTTACAGTGCTAGGAAGTGGCCCCATCGGGCTCATGACACAGAAATTTGCTTGGATGAAGGGTGCTAAGCGAGTGATCGCTGTGGATCGTCTTCCCTACCGACTGGACAAGGCCAAACGCATGAATGATGCAGAAGTGTACAATTTCGAGGAGTACGATGATATGGGCGAGTACATCCGTGAAATCACGCAGGGAGGTACTGACGTTGTTATTGACTGTGTGGGTATGGACGGCAAAAAATCGACACTTGAGGAAATTGGGCAAAAGCTCAAACTTCATGGCGGTTCCCTCGGAGCCATTGAGATTGGCATGAAGGCCGTGCGGAAATTCGGTACACTTCATCTTACCGGCGTCTACGGTTCCTCCTACAACATGTTCCCTCTCGGGAATCTGTTCGAACGAAACATTAATATTAAAATGGGACAAGCTCCCGTTATTCACTATATGCCAGAATTGTTCCGCAAAATTACTGCTGGGGAATTCGATCCAACGGAAATCATCTCCCACCGCATTGCGCTAGAAAATGCCAGCGAAGCCTACAAAATCTTCAACGATCATGAAGACGAATGCACCAAAGTTATCTTAAAACCGTAACCCAGCTGTATCTTATGATAGTTCATTTGATATGAACTCCATCCCCAAATAGGTAGGCGCCCCAAACAGTTTGATGGGCACGTCTACCTATTTGTTTGGGAGAATTAAAATAATTAAGTATCTATGAATACCCTCAAACTACAATGACTGTGTGTACCCGTGAATAGACTCCTTCTACGACTACTGAGGTTTATGAGCCTGAATATACACACTTTCTCCCTCAAAGCTCAACAGGCTCCCATCCTCTGACTTCTCAAGCTTAAAGTACTTATGAATCTGATCTTCAGCATGTAACATGCTCACTTCCAGCTCTCTCATCGCCTGTGCTGGCAATGCTGCACGCTCACACCAATCCGTAAACTGGAAAGGCTTCTCAAAGGTCACCATAGCGTCGATCCGGAAGCCTGCCTTGTCCAGCATCGAGATCCATTCTGATTTACGCCAAGCACGACCATGACTTGGATCACGCCATTTCTCAATATCATTATAAAAACGGTCATACACATCGCTTTCAGGTGCAACGTTATCAATGAGCAACAACTTGCCGCCTGGCTTCAAGACCCGTAATGATTCATTAACGAAAGCAACAACGTCTGGAAAGTGATGTGCAGCAATCCGGGAGGTTACGCGATCAAAGGTATTGTCTGAGAAGGGAAGTTGCTCCGCATCGCCTGCTACAAAATTAACATTGGTGTGTCCGTTCCCGTGGATAAATTGCTGTGCTACCTGCAACATTTCCTCGGTTAGATCTAATGCAGTCACTTGGTTCACAAGCGGTGCCAACGCATTTGCAACGTGTCCTCCACCTGTAGCAATATCGAGTACGTTCATCGAAGAGTTCACTTCGGAGGATGCAACCAACCATGCTAGATCCTCACCTTTGGCATGTCGAGCACTTGTGACATATTTGTACGCATTACTAGCAAATTGCTTTTGAACCTGTCCTTTAATCTCATTAGACATAAAATCTTCTCCTCCGTTCCGCTTGCTCTAAATTCATCTGATTTAAACTTTAATGCATTTTCTTTTGTTTTATCATTTCGTTAGTTTCACTATACGAAACTGAGTTTCATTAAATCGCCATTACATCATAACATACCCCTGAATGAAGTAACAATCAAAAAAGAACATCTTCCGAGTAAACGTTACTCAGAAAATGCTCTTATCTTGATTCATAACTTATGATTGAATTTTATTTATTATACGACCTTAGGCAATTTCGACTTCCACAATCCCAGAATGAGACCCGAGATCACTGCACCAATCGCTACTGCAAGTAGGAACAACAGGGCGTGGTTTGCCAAAAATGCAACGAAGATTCCTCCGTGTGGAGCCGGCACGTTAATACTCCATAATTGTGTCAGTCCACCTGCAACAGCTGAACCAAGGATACAGGATGTCAGTACACGAAGCGGATCTGCAGCTGCGAAAGGAATCGCACCTTCTGTAATGAACGAGAAGCCCAGTACATAGTTCGTCAAACCAGATTTACGTTCTTGATCTGTAAACTTAGATTTGAAGAATGTTGTTGCCAGAGCGATTGCCAGTGGCGGTACCATCCCGCCTGCCATAACAGCAGCCATCCAAGCACCATCTGTGTTACCACTGGATGTGAAGACACCAATTGCAAAGGTATATGCTGCTTTATTGAATGGTCCACCCATATCAATGGACATCATGCCACCGAGCAGCAAGCCAAGCAATACCGCATTACCTGTACCAATATTACCAAGTGCATCGACAAGCCATGTGTTCAAAGAACCGAAGATTGGATCAAAGATATAGTAACTCACTGCACCAACGATCAACAGACCAAGCACAGGGTACAACAGAATTGGTTTCAAACCATCAATAGCTTTTGGCAATCCTTTGAGTGCTTTGCGCAGCCCAATGATAACATAACCTGCAAGGAAACCGGCAGCAAGTCCGCCAAGGAATCCAGCATTAGAGTTCACGGCCATCAAACCACCGACCATACCTGGCATTAACGCTGGACGATCACCGATACTCATCGCGATAAAACCAGCTAGAACAGGAATTAAGAAGTGGAATGCACCTGTGCCCCCACCGATTGTTTGCAACAATTGTACAAGCGGGTTTTCCGGGCTTGCAATTTGCTCAATCAGGAAGGAAATTGCCAGCAGGATACCGCCACCCACGACGAATGGAAGCATGTGAGAGATCCCGTTCATCAGGTCTTTGTAGATTTTGCTACCTACACTCATTTTACCTGCTGTGGCTTCGTCATTCTTACCTGCTGCACCCTGACTACGATAGATCGGTGCATCGCCGTTAACGGCCTTACGGATCAGTTCTTCGGATTTGCGGATACCGTCACTTACAGGTCTTTGCAGAACTGGCTTCCCATCAAAACGAGCCATCTCTACATTTTTGTCTGCTGCCACGATAACGCCTTTGGCACGCGCAATTTCATCAGCTGTCAGAACGTTCTGAGCACCTTCAGAACCATTCGTCTCTACTCGAATGTTAATGCCCATCTCTTGCGCTTTTTTCTTAAGTGCGTCTTCTGCCATAAACGTGTGGGCGATCCCCGTTGGACACGCCGTAACCGCAACGACAAAGTCTTCGGAGTTAGCATTTCCAACGATCACACCAGAGGTTTGCTCTTTGTTAGCTGATGCAGTAGCTGCCGTTGCTGCCGCCTTCTCTGCTTTTGCTTTCTCTTTAGCTTCCTCTTTCTTCGCCTCTTCAGCTTGCTTAGCATCGAACAACGCGCTAACTTCTGCCGGTGTATCCGTGCTCATCAACTGCGAGATGAAATCGCTATCAATCAACAACCTGGAAAGTGCAGCAAGTGTACGCAGATGAGTATTACCCGCACCTTCTGGTGCAGCAATCATGAAAAATACATGAGCTGGCTCGTCATCAAGAGCAGTAAAGTCAAGACCTTTACGGCTTTTTGCAAATACAACCGTTGGTTCATTGACTGCGGATGTTTTGGCATGTGGCATAGCAATACCGCCACCAATTCCGGTGCTAGATTCAGCTTCACGTTTATAGATCATCTCTTTGAACAAAACAGGATCGTTGATTCGTCCACTTTTGTTCAGACTGGCAATCAATTCATCAATTGCTTCATCCTTTGTTGTAGCTTGTAAATCCATGATCATCGTTTCTTGGATCATCAGATCTGTTATTTTCATTTTGGTACACTCCCTTAGGTTCAGTCGACCTGCATTCGCAGGCCGATCATGTATACAATGTAAGCCTCCTGTAGTTCAACTACAGTTTAGTAATGCTGACTTGCGTGCGTAGTTCATCGATAAGCTCTCTCGTCGCAAGATCATCAGAGAACGCAGTAGCACTTCCAGATGCAACACCTGTACGAAAGGCTTCAAGCAGATCCCCGTTCAAAACGTAAGTACCCACAAATCCGCCAATCATGGAATCTCCGGCACCTACCGAGTTTTTGACAACGCCTTTAGGAACATTGGCATGATGAACTTCTTCCTGTGTAATGAATAATGCTCCTTCGCCGGCCATGGAAATAAGTACATGCTTGGCGCCTGCTTCTAGTAGTCTGCGACCATAGGTTATGAGTTCTTCTCGAGTCTCAATCGTTACGCCGAACAGTTCTGCAAGTTCATGATGATTCGGCTTCACAAGCAACGGTTCATGGACAAGAGCATCCATTAATGCCTTACCTGTCGTATCAATAACGAATTCAGCGCCAGCTTGTTTACATACCTTGATCAAACGATCATAAAAATCAGACCCCAGCGCAGGTGGAACACTTCCCGACAGAATTACGATATCTCCTTGCTGCAGTCCTGACATCTTCTGAAGCAATTGTTCTGACTCTTCAGAGCTAATCACAGGTCCAAGTCCGTTGATCTCTGTCTCTTCACCATGCTTCAACTTAATATTGATGCGTGTATCATCTGCAATGGTAACAAAGTCCGTACGGATTGCTTCTTCCTGCAATCGATCATTAATGAAACGTCCTGTGAATCCACCAAGGAATCCAAATGCTGTGTTCGTGGCACCAAGCTGATTAAGAATGCGTGATACGTTAATGCCTTTACCACCCGGAAGTTTCAAGTCCCGGTTCATTCGATTCAGTCCACCAAGTTTCAGATCATGCACTTCCACGATATAATCGATGGAAGGATTAAGTGTTAACGTATATATCATGTTATCCCTCGATTATTTTAGTTTTCTGGGCGATTAAGTGCCGCCAGTGTTCTGGTACCTGATCAGTAATCAGATCTGCCTCTTCCAAATCAAACAATTTGGCAAAAGTAATTTCCCCGATTTTGCTGGAGTCAGCCAGTACGTAAGATTTCCCCGACAACTGATGTGCACGCCTTTTAATCAAGGCTTCCTCCGGATCAGGAGTTGTATACCCCATTTCGGCATCTACCCCGTTCGTTCCAAGGAAACATTTATCGAAGCGGAAGTTATCCATGTTCTGTAACGCAATACTACCAATCACAGCTTTTGTATGGATTTTCATCATGCCGCCTAGCAGGTAGCTACGAATCCGCTTGCTTACCAAGGCTTCCACATGAGATAGTCCATTTGTCACAACGGTGACATCCTTTGCTTCAATAAAAGGAATCATTGCAAGGGTCGTTGTCCCTGCATCGAGATAGACACATTCGCCATTTTGGATCTCCTGTGCAGCCAAACGAGCAATCGTCACCTTTTGTTGGATGTTTTTGAACGTTTTTTCTTCCATACCAGGTTCCAATGACTTCTCATTGACCAATGCAGCGCCGCCATGAATTCGTTTGAGCATTTGACGACTTTCCAAATCGATAAGATCACGCCTGATTGTTGATTCAGAGGCTCCAAGCACATCGACAAGCTCCTGTAATTTCACAATTCCCTGTAAATGTAAGCGCTCTATAATTGCAGCATATCGTTCTTCAGTCAGCATCTTCATTCCTCCAACTGCTTCTATAGTATCATAAATCCAGTAAAAAACAATCATTTTCATTCAAAATAATTTATAAACCTTCAAAAACATGCAATTTTCGACGTTATAACCTTTCAATATTGAACCACATTAACCCGAAACGTTCAAATTCATTCAAACCATGGACTCTGGAGATTGAACCATAAATATTTACACTGACCACTCCTATGACAGAACAACCTTTCGATCGCTGTTATCCCCAGATTTTTTTGATTCCCTTTTTCAAAGGGGAAAATCCGGTGATAGCTTATGCTTCCGATGTAGCTTTCTTGCAGAAAGCTTTCAGGCGAACGCTTCGCTTCTTCACGTTATTTCTGTCCTCTACGTTCTTGTGTAAATGTCTAGTTCAATGGATATAGATTCTATATTAAAACGATAAAAATCCTGAAATGCAACATTCTGCTGCACTACAGGATCTCCCTTTATCCATTCATCTGTGGTTTCGGCTTAAGCCACTGCCCTTCTTCATTGATGAACGCACCTTTATAGCGCCCCATCTCTAGTTGCTCGATCAGCTTACCCTCATCTATTGCCAAAATCTCTGCCAACTGGGCTGAAGTGTAATATTGATTCGGATCGTAGTTTATAAGTATAGGCACAGCCGTGTCATATAATTCTCTGATTAAATTCTCAAACGAATTACGCCCAAGGTTCTCCATATTCTTGAAATCATTCAAGTGTTGAGACACCAGATTGTGAAACGACTTATTTCCCAAATTCATCCATACGGTATTACATGCCTGCACACTCATATAGTTCTTCTCTACATCAAAAAATTGAACCTCTTCAATCTTCATGAACCTTTCTTGAAAAGCAACGATCTTAATCAAGGGTACATTACGCTGCCGTGAAGCTTTTTTTATATGTGCTCTAAATTGTTCATAACTCATCTCAACTTCAACCATATCTACTACAACCACCTGCCTTCTAACATGTTCCAATCGACATTTTACAACAAATCGTCGGGAAGTGTAATCTTTTCGCACAAAAAAAGCAAAAAAACGTATGCTCATGCCTGCGCACACGTTTCGTAAACTCAACCGAAAGTATTCTGGAGTTGTTGGAAATTATTTAATAATCTAAGTTCTCAAACAGACCTAAACCAATCTGCGAATGTGCCTACAGTGTTAATAGGTGCTCATTTCAGCGCAGCATTCTCTGCCCATGTGGTTGTGAATTCCTGCTCATTATAAGCAAAAAAGCGTTGTAATATCATATCTCGATCGTCCAAAAAGAGCTGATCCGCTATGGCGGAAACTAACTTGGGGATTGCACTTCTGGTTCCCGAGATAGCCGACGCGGATAAGCCGCAGCTTGCCAGTGCAGAATAATTAAACACAAAGAGTCCGTGTAACTGAGCAGCTCCCTCCTCATCTCGACTTGTCAACGCAAAGCCTGCAGTTAAATAAGGATGGGCATCAAGTAAAGCATTCCGATGTTCTACAGGTGCCTCGTAACGATCTGCCCAGCGTGCAATATGTCCTTCCACTAATCGCAGCTCTGGACGAAGAGCCGGATCACTCAGTAAGCCTGTGCTAACCACAAGAAAATCAAACGAAAAGGTACCTTGCTCCGTTGTAACAATTGCTTTATCATCTTGAGCCTCGACTTGCTGCCATGGTGAGTTCAGATGCAGTCTGAATCCTGGCCAGACCGCTGCTCGATTGAACGTATCATTCGTTGGCGGCTGATTAAATTTAAAAAAATGGGAGATAACTGCATATTTATCTGACGTAGACAGGGCATGGAAGCGTTCAATCATCCCCGACTGTTCCATCTGACGAATCGGATTCACGCGCGGAAGCTGTTCTCGTCGTACAAATACATGAGCTTCTGCCACACCGGCAGCAAGCGCATAACTTGCATTATCAAAAGCGGAGGCACCACCGCCAAGCACAGCAATCTTTTTCCCCTTTAATCGTTCAAAATCAATCGTTTCAGAAGTATGTGCATACAGCTCCCGAGGTAGCTTATCCGCGATCATCGGCGGCACATGCCACTCACCGCCACCTTGTATTCCAGTCGCGAGCACCACCTTACGTGCAAAAAGGAAATCCTTCGTTCCTGCTCTGTTCACCTGAAGTCGATATATCCCATGCTCCATAGGCTCAATAAGTGTCAATTTCGCCTCATTCATCACCGGCAGTTTCAGTACTTCCCGGTACCAGCGTAAATAGTTCATCCAATCTCCTCGAGGAATTTTGTCTACCTCTTCCCAGCCCTCACGCCCAGTCTGCGCCTCCCACCAGGAACGAAAGGTTAATGACGGGATGCCCAGATCAATGGAGGTCAGATGTTTGGGTGTTCGTAACGTAACCATTCGTGCATAAGTCTCCCAAGGCCCTTCAAATCCAGCTACATTCTCGTCAATAACAACAATGTTGGAGATTCGTTCACGAAGAAGTCCAAACGCAGCTCCAAGTCCACTCTGCCCCCCGCCCACAATGACAACATCGTAGACATGGCCTTCTGTATGTTGTTTTGCACATGTCCAGTCCGCACCACCATAAGATAAATAAGCAAGATCATGCATAACACGCTCATTCAATGCTTCAAGGCTCACAACTCATCAACCCTCTCCTGATACCCTTATGAACTATTTTCCGATCGTTTTTCATTGTTAGTTTTCTGTCAGTTCACTTTTTCATTGTCAGTTTATTGTTCATTCATTGTTCGTTTTGTTGATAATTTCGTCACTTCTCATGTCCTTATGGAAATAGATTAGCGTTATTATATGAGTTGTGAAGCTTCATTTGAAGTTGATGGAAGATTTCTTGTCATCCAATCTAAAAACAACAAGCATACTTGTTAATTTACACGAAACTCCACTTATTGAGGTGGCTTGGTGATTTATGTACTTTTCCTGTTTAAACGTAAAATATAGCAACAAAAAAGACAGACCAAGAAATTACCTTGATCTGTCTTCATAATGAATCTATTGCTCCGCCTGTTTACGGCGCTGCACTTTTTCAATAATTAATTTCTCAGGTGTCACGTCATTGCCCAGTGGATCCACAACGGACACGCCTAGCATGGTTGTAAGTACTTGACCTCGAATGGCCTGCAAATACTGTTTTCTAAGCTCTTGCTGCTCTAGTTGTTCTGCTTGCGTCAGTCCGGTACTGCTGCGTTGTTTTCTACTTAATTCGTTGATGCGTCCCAAAATAGGAATCATGACATTCACCTCACTTTTGTTACTGCAATGTTCAAACAGATATTTCGAATATCTTCAAACTAAGTTAATACATCTTTACGGTTTTGTCTATAGGCTCATGACGCTGAGACAGTTATCGCAGGTCGGACTAACTCCGGAATCGTAGGTGCATCTGCATGACTAGTATCTAGTATTCGCTTTACCTCCTCCAGTCCAAAGCTACCGTTGTTCGTCAGGAATTGCTCTCCAGTACGCCACGTAGTCATTTCCCTATTCAAAATGAACAAACCCGCAGACGCTGGCTGAAGCCGCTGCAGGTTGTAGAATATGTTGATGTGGAGTTCTATACATTGGAACAATTCCGCGAGATCATGATGAAGCGAAATGGACCAGCTATGCACTTTATTTGTAATGAACGAAGATGGTGTCACAGCTTCTACGCACTGGAGACTGAACAGGTGTGGACGCATCATCCAGACTACCCTGGTTGGAACCATCTTCATATTATTGCGCTATATCCAGAAGCCCCTTTTAAGTATAAAAAGGATTTTGAACTCGGGCTGGCTGGAGCCTTCGGTATTACTTTTGAAGAGAACATGGAGCAGTTGAAACAGATTCGCACGATGCGGTACAAATGTATTAGCTCACGATTGTAGAAGATTACGCAATCGGGATTCTGCATCTAACTTCGGGCAACTGTTGCAGTATCCATGTGCATGACTACCGCTTCCAACCTGATAGGCCAAACAACAATATCGGCGTATCAAAAGCGGCTGTCCTTGCCACTTGGGATGCTCGAAACATTTTAGCTTACTCGCAAACGGAGATTCGGTATCACCTTGCGGAGCAAGCCATACGCTGCGATCCTCTTGTATTCGTGTTAATCGTCCAGCCGTTTTCCATATGCCTTCATCATGGATCATTTGTGCATACAGCTGTTGCACATTGTGTGCAATAAGTGCCCACATGACCTTCTCACTCGCTCCCGTATCAGCAGCTACACCCTTAAAGATCGTTTCCAGATGTAGCTGCAGTCTTCCTTTAAGCATGGTGAGCTGAGATCTTCGCTTAGTAAGATCTGCATTTGCAACTAAGCACTGCTCCAACTGACTCTCATAACGCATTCTTCCTGATCCAGTCAGTTCCACACGTACAACATCGTTTTCAATTCGGAGTAAGGTGTCATACAGACTGAATGCAGAGACGACAGCCATAACCCATACCGAATAACGCTTCGCAAAAAGTGTGCCAACAGCAACACTTCCCATGCCTCCAAGTTCAAGCCCCTGCTGTGTAGCCTGTTCACGTAGAAACGATTTTCGTCGCTCCTCATCAAGCAGATCTTTCACCGTAACGGAATACTCGGAAGTCTCACATGAATTTCTAATCTTCGTCACAAAAAAGTGCTGTAATGCCTCAACTAGCTCGGAGTGTTTTGGATCTGAATCTTGATTTGAACCTGGATAACGTCCCATCTATTGAATCATATCTTCAATTTCGTTGATAATCTCGCTACGTCCAATAGCTCCCCAGCCCTTAAACAACCAGAAGGAATCTGTTGTATAGACCTGATCTGCAACGACCGCAGGAACACTCTTCCAAAGGGAGCTTTCGTTAATGCCATTTAGATAATCCTCAGCGTTTGGGTCAACCTCCAGTACTACAAAATCAGCATCAATATCTGCAATCTTCTCCATAGACAGATCCTCACGTTGCTCGGCTGGTGTCACCCCAGTAGGTTCAAATCCAAGATCATGATACAACAGCGTATTGGTTGGATGTCCTTTTGCCGCATAGATCTGTAATGTTTTTTCTCTTACACGTAGATAAGCTAGTTTCTTCTCATCCAATTGTTCAATTTTTGCTTTAAGCTGGTTGGCTTGTTGTTCCACTTCAGCGATTTTTGTTTTGGCCAGATCGACCTTGTCATACATCCCTGCAATAGTTAACAAGTCCTGTGTCCAATAGGTGGTATCGTCCGCATAATCGAGCCATTCGGTGCCAATAACGATGGTCGGCGCAATTTTCTCCAACTGCTCATACGCATTCTCAGCCGTTCGGCTCTCAATTAAGATAACATCTGGATCAATCTGAAGAATAGCTTCTAAGTTAGGGCTGTCTGCAGAACCTACGGTCGGAACTCCAGCCAATTGATCTGCAAGATAAGGAGGGTAATCTCCTCCATAACGCACTTCTACATTAACACCCGCTGGCTTCTCACCTATCGTCAACATGTGATCAATATAAGCAGCAGACAAGACAACCATACGATCAATTTTCTGTGGTATAACCGCTGTTCCTTTAAGATGTTCGATCGACTGGGTACCACTCTGTTCTGCCGGTGTGTTCTGATCCTGAGGTGCAGTCTCCGCTACTTCCGACGTTTTCCCGCATGCCGCTAGAACAAACACAAGCAGGGTTATCAGTACGATCCATGATGCTCTCTGTCTAAACATTCTAGTAAAACCCCTCTACTATTTAATAATAATAATCATTATCACTATAGTAGGGAAAAGAGTTCTTGCTTACCATGGATTATTTCACTCTCTTCGCTTGGACAATATCACCATGCAGTAATGCCGAGCTGCTCTGCTACATATTTCATAGCCCATATGCGACCTGTAGGCCCTAGCGTTTTGAAGAAAATATCCTCTGCATTGTATACATGACCCTCTTGAACCGCCTTCAATGCCAGCCATTCTGCCGAACTCTGCAACTGACGCAGTTGAGCCCTAGCCTCAGCTGTCGGATCGACCATGACAAAAATATGATCTGCCTCATATAAGCGTATAGCATTGAATTGCATTTCAACAGCCCATTGCTTCTCCGGAAATTGGTATGGCAAATGAAACCCCAGATCATCGTACAGTAACGCCCCTGTCTGGCTATTCCGTCCATACATTCGGTAAAACGTCGAGGTCACCCGAAGAAACATCACACGCTGCTTCCCCCACCTCGATTGAAGGCG
Organism: Paenibacillus sp. Root52; assembly: GCF_001426865.1. Classification (GTDB taxonomy): domain Bacteria; phylum Bacillota; class Bacilli; order Paenibacillales; family Paenibacillaceae; genus Paenibacillus. The sequence continues at coordinate 39,793 of NZ_LMFO01000010.1, forward strand.
GCCTCGTAGAAGCTGACTTAGACCTGCATGCTCTTCAATCCACCGTTCAGCCTGTTCAGTACGTCCCATAATGTCCGCCATGTACAAAAGCCTTTCATCAAAATGATTACTGTGTTCCAGCATAGTCGTAGGGGCAATGTGATGCAGTGCTTCATTAGGCTCTAGTCGGTCACTCGTAATGATTAAATCTGGTTGCAACCTTCGCAGCTTGTCGTAACTCTCATCGAAGCTGTTCAACATAATCCCCTGATGACGATGTGCTTGGAGCATAGGAATAGCAACTGGATGTGCCACTCTCTGATCATAGGATAGAGCGGATACCGGCGTCAGACCAAGCGTAATGACGTAATCATCCAACCCGTAATACGTGGTAGCGATACGATTTACTTTCTTTTTCATATACAGGGTTGGAGCAATGCCTTCCTTCTTCTTGAACATCCTGCTGAAATAATGCTCGTCCTTATAGCCGACCTGCTCTGCGATCGCTTTAATCTTATCGGAGGAGAACAGCAATTGTTTGGCTTTGGCCATGCGTTGTTTCAATATATATTCCATTGGCGTCATATGGAGTTGCCGTTTGAACGTTCTTGTAAAATGATTCAGGCTAAGTCCCGCCATTTGAGCCATCTGCTCGATTCGAACATCTTTTGTATAATGATTTTTCATGTATTCAAGAGCCAGATCCATACCAGCTACAGGTGGAGCTGCTTGCTTCACCTGATTCATTAGTTGTATCAATAACTGGTGCACGAGATGCTTCCTACGTAAGTTTACTGGACTCTCTGTAGGACGTTTGCCACTTACCAGTTCATTCATAAGCTCATGAATATCTCGTGTATTCGAAGACATGTGAAGCTTGCCAGTAACAGGAAAATCAAACGTCGACGCACGCCAATTATGCTGACTGCGAGTAAGTGCCACACACGAAAATAAAATGATCTGATATCGGATGGGTGCCTCCGTATACGTCTGGAGCTCCACATGCATGCCAGGCTTTAACAGGAACCATTCCTCTTGTGACACTGTATGTACAACGTCATTGATCATAAGAGTTCCCTTTCCAGCGATAACTCTACATATGGAAAATCTATTCCAGGTTCTTCGCTGAATTTCTCCCGGATTGCTGGAGTATTGACGGACATGCACAGCAGAGAAATACAGCTGCTCCAGTCGTTTTATCCAATCTATTTCTTTCATGCTGACTTCCTTTCCTGTTTGGATCAAACCCACTAATCCATAAATAACAATCTACTTTTTGGCATTCAGTAACAGATTCTTGATTGTATCTAGCTGCAATTCCAGTGAGAATGGATCTTCCATCACGAATTCGTCCCCTTTGTCTCCGAAGGAACCATACGCATAGACCTGGCCTTTCTGCACAGCAGGAAGGTGTTTCCACACCTCACTATTCAACACTTCGTTAGCCCCTTCATCCTGTGAACCATATATAAAGACATGATCTCCAATATACTCGGGCAGTACCTCAAGAGAAATATTCACGAATCCTTCCTTCATGTCTAACGCTTGCTGAGTAGGGGGAAGCTTCAACATATCATAGATGGTAGAGCTACCGTAATTCCCACCTTCGGCCGCCATAACATATAGCGCTTTATTCCCCACCTGTACAATGGATACGGTCTCACCTTCTTTAATGATTCCGTCGATTTGCTTCTTCGCTTCTTCCACTTCTGCTTGATACGTTGTAATCCACTGCTCCGCTTCCTTCTCTTTTCCAAACACACTAGCGATTCGGCGCAGCTTCTCCAGCGGCCCTGAAGTTGTCTCCCCTTCCCAATAAGGTAAAAAGACGGTCGTTGCAATTTTCTCGTAATCCTCAATATTTTTGTCAATAGAACCAATAATAAGATCTGGCTCAAGTGAAACCAACTTCTCTAGATTCATCGGGAATTCCCCGCCCAAATCTTCAATGCCTGCGATAAGATCCTCGGAGATACCAGACTTCTCAATCCACGATTCGTTCAGCATAAATGTTCTCACACCGACAGGTATAATTCCGAGCTTCAGCAAGTATCCCATATATTGATCTGAGGCTACACGCTGTGGATTAGCTGGAATCACAACATCGCCCCGCAACGTAGACACTGTCCGCGTCTCTACAGGTGTAGCTGAATTCCCGTCCGTCGTTGCCTGATTACTGGATTGTGCTGTAGGCGTAGTCGTTGCTGGTTGTGTATTGCTTGCCGACGGTACAGGACTAGAACAAGCTGCGAGCAATAGTGTGAAACATAGCAGCATCGACAATGCCGTCATTTTAAATTTTCCTTGCATAAATAATTCCCCTCCAACATTCTTCTGATATTGATAATCAATATCATTATATAGGAGAGAATATAGAGGTTGAAGGGCATTTTCTTGCATCAAATGGGGCAAATCATGCTTTTTTTGAAATGGGATTGCTTGCTTGGCTCCATTCATACGCTGTTTCTTTTTGTATTGAACAGGTGAAAGTCCTTCGATCTTCTTGAAGCTCCGGCTCAGTGAATGGGCATCTGGATAACCAACCTGCTCTGCGATCAGTTGCAACGTCGCATCGGTATGCGTCATTAGATATGCAGCTCTCTCCACACGTCTCTGTGCCAGATATTGAATTGGGCTGACATTTAACTTTTGTTTAAACAGTCTAGACAAGTGCCCTACACTACAGTCCAATTCCTCCCCCATCTTGTCCAATCCAAGGGGTTCTTGCATATGTGTGTTCATGTATTCCACAGCTCTTGTAACCAAATCCGGCTTGAAAGGCTGTATAGACTGGTTGTGTAAATCCTCCAATAGAGAGTAGACCCACTGCTGGAACAACACTTTGGCATGCAGTTTAGCCAGCTTGGTAGGCTGTTCCCACTCCCAGTAAAGTGCTTCTATACATTGATACATATCCAGCGGGTTGGCTGGAATCATGCCGAACTGATTCTGGAATGGACGTTCATATTCCATCAGTTGTTGGATCTCCATCCGACAGGGCAATGTCAAAATTGCTTTGTACAAAATCATATAATAAGCAACACCGGAATCGGTCTCTATCTCTAGATCGGCAAGCTTGCCCCCATGAACGACATGGAAACCATCGATGATATAACAATGTTGATCCATTCTTACCCGTGCAGTTCCGTCAATCATATATAAGTAAGCACTCGCAGGCAATTGATAATGGCTTAACTTCTCGCCAGGTTCTAGAGCATTTTTGCGAACATCTAATATTTTGATAAAAACATGATTCCATAGAAGGATGTGATCATTTAAATTCATTGTTGTACTATCCTCCTCTGTCCGGGAGCAGCTCTATACATTAAACCTTAACGATAAGGAAACCAGTCTAATGTGTTTTATTCATGTATGAAGAGTTTCTTATATTATAGTTTAAATGATAATAATTCTCAATGAATTACAGCCAATATGTTTGCCTTCAAACGGATAAACTACATCCACCTAGATGTATCTGCTGCGTAAATTACAATTTCCATCTTTTTGAGACCTGTTGCAAATTCATAAAAGGCATGATATATTAGTTGAGCCGTCAATGATTGATGCCTCAAATATTGATCCATCAATGATCGACAGCAGCCGATGTAGTAATCATTAGGCAATGGCATTGTATACTGGCAACTTTAATTATTTGTTAACATACGCCGTTGTTCATGATTCAGATTCACCCGGGAGGTCTAGTCATGACACGTATGGTTTCCAAGGAAGAACAGATCATCAATCTGCTGAATGTACTAGGCAACAAAATTAGTCCCAAGTTCGAACGCTGTACAGGTATCAGTTCCTCTCGTTTTGAAATTTTGCATGAGCTAGATCAGGTTGATGAGATCAACCAGTCCATGCTTCAGAAAATTATCAATATCGATAGTGCTGCTATCACACGTCACTTAAAACAACTTGAGGCAGATCAGATGGTGACCAGACGTAAGAACCCCGATGATAACCGGGTAACGTTTGTTCGTCTGACAGATCATGGTCGTAAGCAGATTGAAGGCTATAAGACAGAGAAAACCAATTTTATTAACCAGATCCTACAAGATTTTAGCGAAGAAGAAGTACTGGCACTCGCTGATTACTTGGAACGTATGCAAAACAACTTTTAACCTATATATAGAGGAGAGAACTATCCATGAGTACAATTGAAAGCAAATTCCAAAAAACAAATGATTTTAACGAAATTACTTACGGCCGTCGCTCCGTTAAACTTTACGATCCTGAAGTTAAAATCAGTCGTGAAGAAATGACAGAGATTCTGGCAGAAGCTTCACGTGCACCTTCTTCTGTTAATATGCAGCCATGGCGTTTTCTGGTTGTAGACACACAAGAAGGCAAAGAAAAACTTGCTCCTTTGGCTAAATTCAACCAAAATCAAGTACTGACTTCTGCGGCTGTCATTGGTATATTTATCGACATGAACAATGTTGAATACCTGGAAGAAATCTTCAGCAAAGCTGTAGAGCATGGTTTCATGCCACAGGATGTCAAAGATCAACAAGTTAAATTTGTTAAACCTTATTATGATAACATGCCTGCAGCAGATCTGCGTGACGTTAACTTGATTGATGCGGGTCTTGCTTCCATGCAATTGATGCTGGCTGCTCGTGCACATGGTTATGACACCAACCCTATTGGTGGTTATGAGAAAGATCAAATTGCAGAAACATTCGGGATGGACAAAGATCGTTATCAACCAGTAATGCTGATCTCCATCGGTAAATCCGCGAAAGAAGGTCACCCTTCTTATCGTCTTCCTGTTGATACAATCACAACTTGGGCATAATATTAGCACTTGGTCACCACAGATTCTAATTCTTACACTTCATAATTCAAAATACCGGAGGTAAACTACTATGATTATCATTCACGCTCATCTGCAAATTAAACCGGATCAAGAACAAGCTTTCCTTGCTGCAACAAAAGAATTGGTCGCTGCAACACGCCAAGAAGAAGGCAACATCAGCTATGAATTGTTGAAACATACTGAGCAAGACCAAAAATATACAATGGTTGAACTGTGGAAAGATGAAGCAGCTACTGCTTCTCATAACGCAAGTGCACATTTCCAAGCTTTTGTTCAACAAGCTGCAGCATTCATGGCTGCACCTATGAACGTTGAAGTATTTGCTGGCGAAGCCGTTAAAACGAATTAATATCGTCAATTAGCATACCTGACTATGCGATATGTATAGAACATTAAAGCCACATGAAGTTCATCGTAAGATGATTTCATGTGGCTTTTTTATGTTCCTGATACCTATCTGATCGGACGAGCCGGTGTGATGCTTTGCGGATTGTTGAACACATTTTTGGGATCATATTTGGCTTTGACTCTGCGTAATCTGGCGTAGTTAGCACCGTAATATACTGGCCCAGAATGCTTAATACCTTGGTCTGGCACGTTAATATATGAACCTACAATGTATGGCTGCAATTTTTGGCGTGTATTACGCACGATTGCAATATTTTTAGCGGCTTGGGATGGTTTCGTCCACGAGCTGTTCCATTCAACATAGAATTTTGCTTTGCGCCAGAAAAAAGCTGTAGACTTAGGTGATTTACGACTTACTGCACCACCCCAGTTGAGGAAAAAGAACCCGGCAAACTCCCCTTCTACATTTTCCAAAAATCTACGCATCGACTTGATCGCTTGGTCTGGAAATGCACGTTTGCCGAAACCGGAAGAGAACTGGTTACTATACCTTTGAGTAAGTACCGGATCTGGAGGCAACAAGAAGGTTACTGCATCGGGATAAGGCACCGAGCGTATAATCGTTTGAGTCGGTGTACCGACACTGGTAAGAGGCCTTAATAGGCGAAGAGCTTCTGTTTTGGAGCCGAGAAATAACCCCTCCATACTCACATTCCCACCCCTTTTAGGGCCAATGGACAACTCACTGCCGAGTCTCGTATCCACGGATGGAGCCCACTTTTGCCAAGCTTTGAGCACGTTTTCCCATTGAGCCCAAGGCCAAGTTATCCGATATACTGTAGCCTTTGCAGGTGCTCGACGTACTTTGAATTTATATTTGGTGTATACGCCGAAGTTCCCTCCGCCGCCTCCCTGAGATGCCCAAAAGAGATCTGCGTTGCAATTTCGGCTTGCACGAATTACTTTTCCATTAGCGTCTACCATTTCGAGTTCGAGCAAGTTATCGCTAATTAATCCAATGGTACGTTGGAGTGGTCCAATTCCCCCACCTAAAGTAATTCCCCCAATACCGACCGTTGGACTGTCACCAAAGGGAGCAATGAAGCCTTTTTTCGCCAGCGTATGGGCGATTCTCCCTACTCTGTTTCCTGTGCCTACAACGACCGTTCCCTTTTTGGAATCCAACTTAATGGTATTCAGTTCACTAACATCGATGACAATGCCACCGTTAACCTGTGATAGATTGACTTCAAGTGCATGCCTTCCACTCCGTGGTCTGATCGGTACGTTGTTTTCACGAGCCCATTTGATGGCATTGGATACATCTTTCGTTTGTTGGGCAAAGACGAATACTTTAGGTTTCCTGTCCGTATGAGGATCCCAATTTTTGCGTGCCGCCTCATATCCTGGATCTCCTTTATAAATAACCCGTCCAGTAAGCTTTGTTGATGATTTCAATATACGCCACTCCCCATTGACCTATTGTTAATTGCCACTCCACGTTAGCACCCTATACTGTATGAAGGACATTCGCGGAGGGAATGGGCACATGCAATGATTACGGGCATAAGAGCGTTATTTTCTTCCCTTTACATAAAAAAAGAATCTTCCTGTGAGCTAATTGCAGCTCTAGGAAAATTCCTTATAAGATTTCATGACTAACTATCCTCGGTAGGTATATTGTTTATTCGTCGACCGGATCAATCTTAACGAGCTTGCGCGGCTCTTGTTCCTTCTCACCATACCAGACTAAGACATCAGCTAATTTATCCAAGATGCGAATAAAATTAGCTTGATCCGTCGCTGAAATATTATCGGCATATTGAAAAATCTCATCGAAACAAAGCTTGCGCACAAACTCCGTGTACTCAGCATACACTTCACGACCCTTAGTCGAAGGTTTAACATAGATGTCTTTGCGATTGCCGCTTAAATGATATTTTTCAAGCAAACCTTTCTCCTTCAAGTTCTTCACATTCTTCGAGAAAGTGCTGCGACTAACGCCAAGACGTAACGCCATTTCAGACATTTTCTCCTCTTTGTCCTCCGCTTCAAGGATATATTCCAAGGTTTGAATCTGCGAAGCAGAGAACATGACATCTGTACCATAACTTCGCTGCAACTTATAGGTATTTGAATATGCATTGCCATATCTAATGATCTTCTCAACGAGTGCTCGATGGTTGCCCATCCATTCCAATTTCATGGATAATCCCTTTCATTTTCAAATTCTCTCTCTAAATGTACTGAAATTAGATATGTTTTTCAATCCAGGTTATCACTTTTTCAATAACTTCATCACGACTAGGCTCATTAAAGATCTCATGCATGAGGTTGGCGTAAATTTTCAATGTTTTGTCGGTCGACGCAATATCTCCGTAAAAATCACGTGAATCCTGTTCACTCACCAGTCCGTCATTTGCTCCATGAAGAACAAGTACCGGATCAACAAATTGCTTCGCATGTTCTTTCAGCCACGCTACTCCATACCCTAGGCTATTGAACAGATCCACAGAAATCTGCTTCTCAACAAGCGGGTCATTATTGTATGCGGATACAACCTCCGGATCACTACATACGCCACTTCCAAGCTCATTCGGAAAATACGTGCCAAGTGGAAGATCCAGCGGCAGCTCTCCGGCAACCTCCGTATTGTAACGCGTGAGTGCTCCTGAAAGTACAATACCTTGAACCTTGCCAGGGTATTTCGTCCCAAACGCAGAGGTTGCAAAGCCGCCCATGCTATGTCCAATCACAAATAGCGGGGTATCGCCGCTCCCTTGTAATGCTTCTTCAACAATGACATTAACATCATCAATAATATGATGAAAATCACTATAAAACGTACGCTGTCCATCTGATCTGGCATGACCCCGGTGGTCAAACCGATAAACACTAACACCACGTTTATTCAGTTGCTCTGTCACATAATCATAGCGCCCAGCATGCTCGCATAATCCATGAACGATAACGACCGCTGCTTTCGCATCCCTGACAACATTTTTACTAAAATAAAGCTGTGTTCCGTCAAATGATTGAATCGTTGTCTCAATCGTGCTCATATTCATCCCATCCTTCTGGTTACACTCAAACACTAAATGGAAAATAAATTGATTAAATCCTTAGCATATGTGTACCCATAATTGTGTTTTTCTGATGCACTTGACCTTCGAATTTCATATTCATTACAAATATTATTGTTTCTTGTAGAAACAATATATCATTCGCGTTCACCTTTGTCTACGCCAAATTAAAGCGTTTACAACGAAGTTATAATCATTATATTTCGTACAAGTTACGGTGCTCAATGTAAACTCTTCAAACGGAGTCTTTTAGCTTTTAGCCTCTCTTGGCAGAGATATAATTAAACTTAAAAAACACCATCACATGATGTGACGGTGCTCTTATGGCGGAGCTCAGGAATGAGTTCTGATTTAAATTTGGTAGAACTTCCTATCTCATGCTGGCAGCGATGCGCTCTATCATTGTGGGATGCTTCTCCTATACCTCTCAAAAATTCCACGTTCGTGCTAACTGCGGTTCTTAACTCCCCAATCACATAGCTGTTCCAACACAGGCAACAATGTCTTAGCCTTGTCCGTGAGGCTATACTCTACTTTAGGCGGCACTTGAGGGTACTCCTTCCGCTGAACCATCCCATCGGCCTCCAACTCCTTGAGCTGGGAGCTTAGGGTCTTAAACGTAATTACTCCAAGCTGCCTTTTCATTTCATTAAAGCGAACCGTTTGTTTTTCCGCTAAGAGATAGAGGATAATCATTTTCCACTTCCCTCCGATTACGGACATGGTATAACCAAACGGTGTATCTGCAATATTTGTATCTCCGCCGTTCAGATCGGATATTCCCATAATTTCACACTACCCTTTCAGATAGTACCTATCTTTAAAGTGCGTACTATCCTATTCTATGTCCCAAGTTTATACTTAGCCTTACTTTGAAGTAAAGGAGAGAATCATATGAATGCAGTTCAAACGTATAATCACAATCTCTGGGATCACGGTATATCACAAGGATATCGTGTAAACGGCACCCTCTACATTTCGGGTCAATTTTCCCATAATGCAGTAGGTGAATTCGTTGGTGCTGGTAACATTGAAACCCAGACGCGTCAAACGCTAGAAAATCTAGATCACGTATTATCCCAGTTCGGCATTACGAAAAACAATCTCGCTTATGTTGAGGTATACCTAACCAACGCACAGGAACATGGAGGGCAAGTTATTGAGCTGTTTAAAGAGTACCTAGGGGAACACCATCGTCCTGCGGGTAGCCTTATTGGTGTTACCTACCTAGCTTACCCCGAACAATTAGTCGAGATCAGAGCAGTAGCACATACGGAATAACGCTATTATAAGCGGTTGGTCATCTCTCTTTATAAAAATGAGAAGCGGTGAATCTCAGCATATAGCTGGGAATCCCGCTTCTCATAACAATTAGTACAGTCTGATCAAAAAACTGCCACAATTAAAAGAGCGACTTAGTGCACGTACTCCCGCTCAATTCGGACTAACTTGCTACTCTCTTCAAAATCAACGGACAGACCCAACTGTTCAGAAACAAATCGCAGTGGCACAAAGGTTACACCCCGAACGACTGTTGGAGCTACGGAAACTGTCGTTTCTACACCATTGACCCGGACTTGCTGGCTACCCGTCTTCAAAACAATTTCCTTCTTATCATCTGAGATCCGAATGACTCGATCTGCTGGATCCCACTCGACGTCGAGTCCTAGTGACTCACTTACAAGCCTTAGTGGAACGAGCGTGCTCCCTTTTTCAATATAAGGACGATTCACTTCATCAAAATAATTCGTTCCCGTACGTGTCTCATATGACCAACCTTTCTCAACAGAAAACTGCAGGTTCCATTTCTCCATCTCGCCCGGATAGAAGTGCTGGGACAAATCATAAAAGTCTACCGTATAAGATAACTCGGTAGCCTGTCCACCCACTGTTCGCAAGCCACTAATGTCAACTTGGTATTTCCCTGTGTACTCCTCTATTCCGTCCAGACGGAAAATAATAGCGTTAGACACGCCGAACCCACTTAACTGCACATTCAAGTATAGATCCTTGTTTAGATCGTTATTTGTACTATCTAACGCCCATTTTTTCTGGCTTTGTAGATCAGTTACTTGTACCTTTACATTCTGCAAAGAAGGCTTCTCATACTTGTCGGGATTCAACGTCACAGACCATGGGTGAGAACCGCCAAATAACTGCTGCGGGAAATCTGCTGCCGGCCATGCGATGTAATCATAATTCACTGCCTCTGCACGGGACTTGTCAAACACCTGCATTGAACCATATCCACCAGCGATACCAAAACCCACCTTCTGCAAAGAAGGATTGAGCACCCAACGGCGATGTCCTACTCGATCTGCATTCCTGCCTGTGTCTGGCATATAACCGTCTAATACATTTCTACTTAAGTTATCTCTTCCGCTTGACAGGTTACTACTTTTAGTGGATTCATAGCCTTTGTTATAAAATTCATCTGTCATATCTGCTGGCTTCTCAGGATAGTGAGACAGCTTATCGGTAGCAGCCAGTAAGACCGCACCATGCTGTGCCAACTCATTCAATTCGTTATTCAACTGCACATCACTTGGCAATCCCGCCAACGCACGAACAAGATTCGTAGCTAACAAGGCTTGTTCAAGCATCGTCTGATTTACTTTTCCGATCTCATATGGTGCTTTAAAGGAAGGTTCGATATCATAAGTCTTTAATCCAACGTTCATGTCCTGCAGTTGATTCCATGTTCGCTTGACCTCATCCCGTTCAGGAAAATGAAGTCCCGCTGCTGATGTCAGATTAGGCGTGAGCATGAATATTACAACCCACATCATCATCACAGCAGCGCATCGCAATACATTTCGTTTCATCTCTGTTATTCCCCATTCTCTTAGTAGCTATTGTTGCAAGAAGTCTTTGATCTAAAAAATGAATGTTCCTCTAGCTTTAACTATGTATCTCTCCAGCAAGATGTTCCTAAAGAAAAGCTCACTCCTTTACTGTCATATTTAGTTACTTCTGTGATATAAGCATATAAACCTTCCATCATCATAACAGAACCCTTATATAGGTTCTACTATATTTAACCAAGGTGACCAACCTTGCCATGAAGTGCGGCACCGAGTGCTGGGAGCTGCACACGAGTGTGAAAATAGAGGCTTCCTTTAGTTATAGAAGCACCACCTTTAAATTTTTCGTCTGCACTGAATTTCTTACATCTAAAAACTGCAATTTAACATAGCAAAAACCCGCCAAACACTCGAAAATCCTTGTGTTTAGCGGGTTCTTTAGTTATGGAGCCTAGGGGGATCGAACCCCTGACCTCATCGCTGCCAGCGATGCGCTCTCCCAGCTGAGCTAAGGCCCCAAGATATACAATGATAACTCGTCCACCACTGCAACATTCCGCAGGCGACCCCTTTATCATATTCAATACGTGTTTTACTGTCAATATCTTTTTCTGCTCCCACAAAGCTACCCAAAGGATCTGGAGAAGAACAATCTTCCTACCTGGAACACAATCATGATGACTTATCGTAACCCCAGCTTGCTCTTCTCCCTTTGCCCCAGGAATCTAATCCTCCAGGTCTTCCTTGGACAGCAATGATTTCAATTCTTTCATGAACATATTGATGTCTTTGAATTGACGGTACACCGAAGCAAAGCGAACATATGCCACTTCATCCACCGGAAAGAGCTGTTCCATCAATAACTCACCAATCTGGCGACTTTCCACTTCCGCATCAGCGGTATTACGCAAAGACTTCTCTACTTCAGAAACCATCATCTCAAGTGTCTCCACCGAGACTGGACGTTTCTCACATGCGCGAATAAGTCCGCGGAGTATTTTATCCCGACTGAACTCTTCTCGGCTTCCATCTTTCTTAATAACAATCAGCGGTGTTTCTTCCACCATCTCAAAAGTGGTAAATCGGCGGCTACATTGCTCGCATTCCCGACGGCGACGAATGGATTTTGCTTCATTGGCCGGACGGGAATCAAGCACCTTGGTGCCCATAAAAGCACAATAAGGACATTTCATTTTTTGGTCACTTCCCATGTTTGACTTTTTTCCATAAGTTCCCTGTAAGCATTTTGTAATGAAAATGGTATCTACGACACATAATACTTTTACCAACCGCGAGGAGGTGAACAGCAATGGCACAAAGCAACGGTAACTCCAACAACTTGGTGGTAACTAAAGCTTCCGCAGCCCTGGAACAACTGAAATACGAAGTTGCTCAAGAACTCGGAATCAGCATCCCACAAGACGGATACCAAGGTAACATGACTTCTTACGAGAACGGTTCGATCGGTGGATACATCACGAAGCGTCTGGTAACAATTGCAGAACAGCAATTGGCAGGTCAATACCAATAATATCTGCATCGTAATACGGTATTATAGAGGAGCATGGGGCGACCGGTGAACAACCGGTCTGCTCTGTGCTTCTACTATTATAACCGACTCTTGTACCGTGCATGAGAACCATACATTTTCACACTTATCTGCATCTAGCTACAGCATCACACGATATATCCGAACTAGAACGTATTATAGATTTTAACATATTGATTATAATAATAAATGACACGTTGTACATAGTGCCGGGTTTCTCCAAAAGGAATGTCCTTGACTGTATCAAATGACCCATCCCACACGCCATCTCGGAGCCAGCTACTAACCTTACCTGGTCCCGCATTGTACGCAGCAATCATGACCGCCTCATTGCCATCAAACTGATCGGACAAGTTCTTCAGGTACCAAGTACCAAGCTGAATGTTCCTCTCAGGCTTATGCTTCAGTTCTTCTAATGACGTACCCGGGATTTTGGCCTGCTCCATAATCCAATTGGCCGTATCCGGCATGAGTTGCATAAGTCCGATGGCGCCACGCTTGGATTCCAAGCTTGTTTTGAAGTTAGTCTCTACCTTAATAATTGAAGCAATTAGAAACGGGTCTACTTCATAGCTATAGGATTGTGCCCGAATCTCTTCCTTATAATGAATCGGGTAGAACCAAGCCATCCAGTTCGTATTCAAAAACAGCACTAGAACGAAGGAAACAAACATCAACAGCAGTACCCGTTTCTTACGTAGCCATTTCATATTAATCCCTTACCTTGCAGGAAAGAGATGACTTGCTGCTCTGTATCGTGCCATGCTCCACTGTTATCGATAACGATATCAGCAAGCTGCTTTTTCTGCTCGATGTCCATCTGAGCCGCAATCCGGGCGTCAGCCTGCTCACCAGTCAACCCATCCCGGCTCATCAATCGTTCTCTCTGTATCGCTCTAGGTACGTATACAACGACGACTTCATCGAACCCTTTTTCCAGACCCGACTCGTACAATAAAGGAATATCCGATACCACAAGCTTATCCGGGTGCGCCTGCTCATATGCGGCCGCTCGTTCTCTCATCTCTCGGCGAATCGCCGGATGGGTAATAGCCTCAAGCGCTTTACGCTCCTCTGGATGCTGGAAAACAATACTGCCTAGCTTCTTCCGATCCAACGTCCCGTCTTCATGAAGAATGGCTTGTCCGAACCGCTGTACAGCGGCAGCCAAAACAGGATGCCCGGGCATCATGACCTCCCGGGCAATAACGTCTGCATCAATGAGCAGTGCTCCTTTACTGGCAAGAAGGGCGGAAACACTGCTCTTTCCTGTGGCGATTCCGCCGGTTAAGCCAATATTCATCATTTCACCTCACAACAGCTTCATTATTCCCATAAACATTAATAACAGTGCTGGCAACACGGACAATCGACGCATCCATTGCAGCGCAGCAAAACGAAGTCCAACCTTCATCCCGAGTGACAGAAATGCTCCACTGAACAATGCAATGACAAGTGCTGTCCACAGCGTTGGAAATCCGAGTAGCGCAGCTCCAAGCCCTGCACCGAATGCATCCAGTGATAGTGCAATACCCAGCCACATCGCTTCTTGAGTCGAGATGCTTCCCGAATTGTCCATGTCTGCCTTGGAGGGACTTCGGAGTATTTGAATGACGACACCTAATTTTCGAAGTTCTAAGGTGAAGACCATCCGCTCCACAGATCCACCTGAAGCTGATTGCTCCAGTTCCAATGCGAGAACCTGGTTTTTCCCTTTGGAAGTTACCTCTTGCTCCGTTAAGGCTATTGTTCCGTTGGCTCTACTCTCTACATGCTCGCTTGCCGAAGTTTCCACTGTACCTTCATCCGTTTCCGCTCTTTCCTTACTCTGCTTGCGTATAAGCTGGAATAGTGACCATCCACCAATCGCAATCAATATCACAGCCCCAACTTCGGATGCTACATTCGGCGAAACTACATGGGATAGCAGCACCCCTACCTGCATAGACAAGGCGATTACTAATCCCGAACAAATAGAGATAACAGCAATGGATAGCAACGGAATCTTGGTTTTGCGCAGCCCATATGTAATCCCGACTCCAAAACCATCTAAACTAAGCGCCAAAGCAAGCGCCAGTAATGAAACAAAATGATGCAGCACCCCGGATTCCTCCCCTGTGCGGATCCATTCCAACCGACAGATGTCAGTATGGGTATACGCCCGCTTATTTCTGCCATATCAGTATATGGAGGGAGGAATCCAAGGGTGCTTCAGTTTAAAAGATCGTTCAAAAAGTAATGTGTACTTCAGGCGCAGCATAGCGACGCAACTACAGTATCGGCTGGCATTTCGGGCAGTAATGTGTGCCCCTGCCACCCACCACACTTTTCTCAATTAATGTCCCACAAGTATGGCAAGGCTCGGCTTTGCGTCCATAAATTTTCAATTGATGCTGGAACATGCCCATCTCACCTTGACCATTCACATAAGACTTAATCGACGAGCCACCTGCATTGACTGCATCCTGCAATGTCGACACAATCGCTTCATGCAATACCGTCAGCTGAGCCTCAGACAATGTATTGGCGATCGTCTCCGGATGAATACCTGCGCGGAACAGAGCCTCGTCCACATATATATTCCCAATCCCGACGACATATGCCTGATTCAATAATACAGCCTTAATCTTGGTTGTCCGTTTGCCGACGGCATCGCGAAAGGCAGCAACTGTAAACGCCGGATCAAGCGGTTCTAAACCTAACTTCAACAAAGGTTTGGAGACAAGCTCCTCTCCTGCATTGAACAGATGCATCGTGCCAAACTGACGTACATCCTTATAACGTAATTCAGTTCCGTCGGTAAAGTGAAAGATCACATGAGTATGTTTCTCTACCTCTTCGTGTTGCTGATACACACCATAGCGCCCTTCCATCCGAAGATGAGAGACAAGCACCAGCCCGTCCAGCAAAATACGTAAAAACTTACCTCTGCGCTCCACACCGATAACTGTATGTCCCGCGAGTTCTAATGCAAAAGCATCTATATCGTCCGGCCGCTGAATAATACGCGGCAAACTAACGGTAACTCGATCAATGGTCTTACCTACGATAAGTTGATTCAATGTTCTTCTGACTGTTTCGACTTCCGGTAATTCCGGCATGATGTTCTCACCTCCCCTATATTATAACGGAAGATAAGGCTCAGCGGGACCCTTTCTTGTGTCAAAAGCATGGGAGAAACCAATTGTAAAATATCGGTAGCCCCCACTACTTTCCATACTACCATTATCTATTATTTCGCTTCGTACCAGTTCTCCCCGTAGCTAACTTCTGCTTTGAGCGGCACAGACAGCTCTAACGCTTTTTCCATGACAGCTGGCACAAGCTCCTTCATCGTTTCCAATTCATCTGCCGGCACTTCGAATACAAGCTCATCGTGTACCTGAAGCAGCATACGGCTGTTCAAGTTACGCTCACGCAGCGCCTCATCCATCTGCACCATAGCAAGCTTAATAATGTCTGCCGCTGTTCCTTGAATTGGTGTATTCATCGCTGTACGTTCGGCAAAGGAACGTATGTTGAAGTTGCTTGCGTTAATTTCAGGGAGGTAACGACGACGCTCCAACAACGTTTTGACATATCCATCCTTACGCGCTTCCTTCACAATATCATCCATATACCGACGTACGCCTTGGAATACTTCGAAGTATTGATCAATAAACTGCGCTGCCTCTTTACGCGTTATGTTCAAGTTCTGGGATAAGCCGTAGTCGCTTATGCCATACACGATTCCGAAATTTACCGCCTTAGCTGATCGACGCATATCACTATCCACTTCTTCAGCCTTCACCCCAAATACGTCAGAGGCCGTCTTCGTATGGATATCCATATCATTTACAAAAGCTTCCTTCAATCGCTCATCATCTGAGATATGTGCGAGTACACGCAATTCGATCTGAGAATAGTCTGCAGCCAATATCGTCCAACCAGGCTCCGAAGGTACGAATACCTTCCGGATCTTACGACCTTCCTCCATCCGGATCGGAATGTTCTGTAGGTTCGGGAATTGACTGCTCAGGCGCCCAGTAGCCGCGATCGTCTGACGATAATACGTATGAACCTTGCCATCTCGCGGTGAAATCTCCTTCAGTAAACCTTCCACATAAGTGGATTGCAGCTTCGCCAACTGACGGTATTGCAAAATATGCTGGACTACCTCATGATACGGAGCAAGTTTCTCCAACACTTCCGCATCGGTGGAATAACCCGTTTTGGTTTTCTTCACCACAGGCAGACCTAGTCTATCAAACAAAATTTCACCCAACTGTTTCGGTGAATTAAGGTTAAATTCCGTACCCGAGAGGCGATAAATTTCGGACATCAATCGACCAATTTGTTCTTCGAATTCATGACCCAGAGCCTGCAAATCAGCCGTATTTGCCTTGATTCCCTGCTTCTCCATATCAGCCAAAATACGTGATAACGGCATCTCCAGCTCATGGAACAGTGAATTCATCTCATCACTCTCAAGCGCCTTCTCCTGCAGTGGGATAATGGCTGCTACTGCCGCCGCTTTACGACATAGGAAATCACCCAACACTTCCACCTCAGGCACTTTATACTTGGCACCTTTGCCCATCACCGTATCATCCTCTACCAAAGACGGTAACCCGTACTTCGCAGTTAAGCCACTAATCGTCTGGTTGGACTCTGTAGGGTCGAGCAGATATGCAGCCAACTGCACGTCAAAAGCCGCTCCCGCAAATTCAATGCCGTGGGCATGAAGTGCAAGATCTACGCGGTGTAGATCATATCCTCGCTTAGGCTCGTCTGAATTCGCTAGCCATGCTCTTACAGAAGAAGCTGCCTTCCATTGAAGCAGTTCGGGAGACAAGAAGATGTACTCTTCGCTTGAACCTAACGCGATCCCAACCAATTCCGCCTGATGCGGATTGTCACCGTGCGTTTCCACATGTATAACATCAATGGTCTCGAGCGAGGCAAATAGGTCTTCAATCGTTTCCTCTGTAGCGATCGTAGAATTGACCTCAGCCGCTGGCACAGCTTCTACTGCGTCTATCTTGCCACTGAAGTTCAGACGTTCAAGCAATGACTTGAATTCTAGCTTCGCCAGTGCTGGCCCTGCTGTTTCTTCCTGCAAGCCGGCAAACTGCATATCTTCCCACGTCTGCTCCAATGGAACCTCGCGATGGATCGTAGCTAGCTGCTTACTCATCCGAGCATCTTCAGCGTGAGCTTCGATCTTTTCTTTCATTTTACCTTTCAACTCGGCTGTGCCATTCAGTACATCCTCTACGGTACCGAACTGATGCAACAGCTTTAATGCTGTCTTCTCTCCCACTCCAGGAATGCCTGGAATATTATCAGAGGTATCGCCCATCAGACCTTTCAAGTCGATAATCTGCAATGGAGTCAAGCCATAACGCTCCTTAATCTGGGCAGGGTCGTACAATTCTATATCCGTTACACCTTTGCGTGTTAGCCCGATATGAACATGGTCAGAGGCAAGCTGCAGCATGTCCTTGTCACCCGATACAACGAGTACCTGTCTTCCCGCTTCGTCAGCACGTTTGGTCAACGTTCCGATGATGTCATCCGCTTCGAATCCTTCAAGCTCAAACTGTGCAATGCCGAATCCTCGCAGCAATTCTTTGAGCAAAGGGAATTGTTCGGACAATTCAGGTGGTGTTTTCTCGCGGCCACCTTTGTACTCCTGATATCCTTCGTGACGGAAAGTCACCTTGCCCGCATCAAATGCCACCATCACATGTGTCGGCTTATGCTCTTCCAGCAGCCTTAACAGCATTGTGGTGAACCCATATACCGCGTTGGTATGTAATCCTTTTGAATTGGTCAACGGCGGCATTGCAAAAAACGCCCTATATATAATGCTATTTCCATCTATGAGAATAAACTTGTCCATTCCAGCACCTCACGTATCATATGGTCACACTTCAGATTCTATATCTACTCTCATGATACCATACACACCTGCAACAACAAAAAAGGAACTTCCCTTGAACAACCTATATGGATAGGCGTCCTGAGAAAGTTCCTTCATTCCGTGCATGTAAGTCCCCAATTCCAATCGTATGCTTATAAATTACAATTACTGGTTCAGATCCGGACGTTTACCCGTCACCAGATATACCGTGCTCTCGCCAATGTTAGTTGCGTGGTCACCGATACGCTCAATGTAGCGACCTACCATCATCAACAGCATCGCTTGTGAAGCCCGGTTCGGTTGATCTGTCATGAAGGTGTATAGATCACTGATCATGTGGCTGTACAGTTGGTCAACCTGATCATCAGTCTGAGCCATTTTGTAAGCCAGATCCGTGTTTTCCTTCAGGAAGGATTCAATCGATTCATCGATCATTACCTTCACGATTTCAGCCATTCTCGGAATATCAACAAGAGGTTTAATTAACTCTTGACCTTCCATACGAAGTGTCACTTTGGCTACATCCAATGCAAGATCACCCATGCGCTCAAGATCACTGGAGATTTTGAATGCAACGATAATGCGGCGTAGATCCTTGGCAACCGGCTGTTGTGTAATAATGAGCTTGGAACCAAGTTCCATAATTTTGTCTTCCAGCGCATTCAGATTTGCATCATTCTTGATGATGACCTGAGCTTTATCCACGTCTAGTGTCTGAAGACTCTCGATAGCACCATCCAATGCTGTTCCTACGTGCTCGCCCATCTCACGAAGCAATGTACGCAATTCCTCAAGCTCTTGATCAAATTCTTTTCTTTGAATCATAGGTTCCATCCCCCTCGTCCATCATCTCCGGATATGCCGGGAACATTCAATCAGCTTACTTAACCGAACCTTCCGGATATATAATCCTCGGTTCGGGAATCCTGCGGTGTGGAGAATAATGTCTCGGTATCCGCAGCTTCCACCACTTCACCATTCAGGAAAAATACCGTACGACCGGATACCCGCGCGGCCTGATGCATGTTATGGGTTACCATAACAATCGTATATTTATTATGCAATTCCTTAACAAGCTCCTCTATTTTAAGCGTAGAGATTGGATCGAGGGCTGAGGTTGCTTCGTCCATAAGTAATACGTCAGGCTGAACAGCGAGTGCACGTGCAATACACAGACGTTGCTGTTGACCACCAGATAGGCTTAGTGCTGACTTTTTGAGTACATCTTTCACTTCGTCCCACAGGGCAGCATGTGTTAAACTTTGCTCCACCAGTTTATCCAGCTCAGCTTTCTGCGTTACCCCATGCAGACGTGGGCCGTAAGCTACGTTATCGTAGATTGATTTTGGAAAAGGATTCGGCTGCTGGAATACCATTCCCACCCGCTTGCGCAACGTTTCAACTTCGATCTCGTTGCTGTAGATATCCGAGCCGTCCAGCATAACTTGTCCTTCCACGCGAACGCCTGGAATCATGTCATTCATTCGATTCAATGTACGGAGCAATGTGGATTTACCACAACCCGATGGGCCAATAAACGCAGTAACCGTTCGCTCCGGCAAGTCCATCGATATATTTTTAAGCGCATGATGCGTATCATAGTATAAATTAAGTTTATCAATGTGAATGAGGTCTTTCATGGATGCTCACTTCTCCTTCGCTGCAGGGAAATTTAGTCCCTTTACGTTGATGCCCAATCACTATGATCAGAACAAGCTTCTTGGCCATCTTTAACATCCTACCTTCCCATTGTAAAAACCGTATCACTTTCATGTTAACGGAATGTAAAAAGACATCTTCCTCGCCATGATCCTTAGGGTTTAATCATAGCAACGATGGATGCCTTTATATGCATTAATTAGATTTAAAATTTTGTAAGATGAAGTGGTTAATAGGAGCGAGCCATCTCTTTCAACTGGGTACGGATATGTAAAGCCATATCTGCCGCTCTCTCTCCCTCCGAAGCTATCCCCTCTGCAACACGAGACATTCCTGCAACAGCGCTGTTCAACTCCCTGAAAGCTAACTCTCCAGCAGTAACGTGTGATGAACTGTCATCAATCTCCGCGGCACTTGCCCGGATCGATTCTACGGTCTGTTTCGTAAGGTCACCGATACCTTCAAGCAAAGACGACATATTTCCAGCTACCTCACGAGTCTGTTTGGCAAGCAAACGAATTTCACCGGCTACCACTTGGAACCCGCGACCATATTCTCCTGCATGAGCAGCTTCGATAGAAGCATTCATAGCAAGCAAAGCACTCTGATCTGCCAAGGAACGGATAGAACTTGCCATCCCTGCACCAGTTTGAATAGAGTCCAACATTACATTAGTATGCTGACGCTGCCCCTCCATATGCCGGTAGACCCGCTGATACGACATTTCGACTTGTGTAAGGCTACGTTCTCCATCCTCAGATAGATGCATAATTCGCTGTGCTTCTTCTCCCGCTTGTCCCGCAGCCTGGACTAAACTTGTAACCGATTCGTTAATGCGGGCAATCTCTTGCCTTGATTCGGTAATCGTTCGTATACGCTCCTCACTCGCCTGATGCTGCAACTTCCGTGATAGAAACATCATATCCCGCACGGTTAAGACGCCTAGTAGTTTGTCCTCTTCCGTAACTAGGATACAATCATAAAAATGCTGCTCTTCTCGCTTCAACGCAATATCAATAATGCTTGGTGCATCTGCTGAAACGTCCACAATAACCGGCAATGAATCCACGACATGTTGAACTGCCTTACGATAAAATAAATCTGCTGCAAAACGTCCATTAAGGAGTCGATACAACGTCTCCCTCATTAACAAACCAAGCGGCTTCATCTGTTCGTCACACATTACGATACATGGATAGGCCTCATTTGCATTTAACATACTAGCCGCTTCCCCACAAGTGGTATGTACATGTACAACCGGAACTTCTCGGCAATAATCACGAATCGATAACGGATGCTTAAGAAGTGTGTTTTCAGGCTTTTGAACTTCCTTCATCTGGGTTATGTTCTCTTGTACATGACTGTCCTGTTCAGACAAGTCAAGTGGTCTTGCTTCAAGCAACATAGGCATAAATGCGCATTCTCCTTTACGTATGAACTCCATCCTGCGGTGCATTATGTAGGTATAAAGTATCAATCATTCGAATTTATGCTACTCTTCATTCATGAAGGAAAATAATTCTTTATGTAAAATCAATGTAAAAAAAACTCCCCAATCATCGTTAACTCGAATGATGGGGAGTTTTTCTTTTTACAACCAATTTATAACCTACACCACGAATCGAATCAATGTGAACCGATTCTGGATCTAACTCTAACTTTTTCCGCAATGAGCTTACGTGAACATCGACTGTACGTTGACCTCCGATATAATCGAAGCCCCAGACTGCATTCATCAGATCATCGCGAGTGAGCACAACACCCGGTTTCTTCGCAAGATAGAGAAGTACTTCGAACTCCTTCGGCCGCAAACTAATGGACTGTCCACCAAGTGTTACTTCATACTTCAATGGATAGATCTCCAGTTCACCCAATACAATTCGGGAGCCTTCTTTGTCCTCAGGTTGGGGCAAGTCCTCACCGTTGGAATATCGTCTTAACACTGCGTCTACTCTGGCGAGCAATTCCGATACGCCAAATGGCTTCGTGATATAATCATCTGCTCCTGATTTCAGACCTTGTACAACCTCAGCTTCACCGGTTTTGGCTGTCAGAATGATCACCGGCGTGGTTACACCTTGAACTCTCAATTTGTTCAGAATGTCCAGACCATTCATTCCTGGCAACATCAGATCTAGCAATATCAGGTCGAAATCCTGGGATAATGCTCGATCATATCCAGATGATCCGTGATCCTCCGCTGTTACATCATAGCCTTCCTGTGTAAGGTTATACGTAAGCAATCTTGATAATGTAGGTTCGTCTTCAATTACAAGCAAACGCTGTGCCATGATACCCCTTCTCTCCTTATAGTGCGCGTTCAAACATACCAACTATGAGAACATTCTCACCTATTATAATTGTTCTATAGCCACAACACATTTCCTATCATAGCACCTATTTGTTAACTTAGTGTAAAGAAAAGCACACCTTTTTACAATTCGCTTCCCGAGGCCTATACTTGTTCATCTTGAATTAACGGAAGAATGACACGAAATGTTGTTCCAAGACCGAGTTCACTTTCTACGGAAAGTTTACCGTGATGCAGTTCAACAAGGTGTTTTACGATAGACAAACCAAGTCCCGTACCACCCGAATTACGTGATCTGCCTTTATCTACACGGTAAAAACGTTCAAAAATCCTTGGCAAATCATTCTTCGGAATGCCTATACCGGTATCTGATACCGCAAATACGACCTGCTCCTCATCATCCTCACGCTCTACCGTCACTTGAAGTTTCACGCGTCCACCTTCAGGTGTGTAGTTGATGCCATTGGACAATAGATTGATAAAGATCTGTTTCATCTTATCCTCGTCTGCCTCGATATAGAGTTCCTCTGGCACAACCATCTGCATCCGAATCTGTTTCTTCTCGGCCACGGTGGACAGTGTTCCGAGAACCATTTCGAAGAAGGAATGAACGTGAACAGGTGAACATTGCAAAGGAGCACGCTTGGATTCAATTTTGGACAGTTCCAGGATATCTCCGATTAGTCGGTTCAGTCGATCCCCTTCATCATAGATGATTTTCAGGAATGAACGTTCCGTTTCCTTATCCTGCACACCACCACTTAACAACGTTTCAGCAAAACCTTTAACCGCTGCTACAGGAGTTTTCAGCTCATGGGATACATTGGCTACGAACTCACTTCGCATTGACTCCAGCCTACGAATTGCTGTCACATCCTGAAGAAGGAATAACATCCCGCGGTAACCACCATCGTCTTCAGTCATTGGCACGCCATCAATCCGAATCAATCGTTCCTCTGGATTAAATACACTTACTTCCTCATGCATTCGTTCTTGTAGTGCAACACTCTCCTCAATGGAGCGTGTTAGCTCATAGTGTTTTTTTAATTCTACATAAGGTCTACCTGTAACTCGCGCAGCCTGAATGCCCAGCATCCGTTCTGCTTCTCGATTCACCAATGCAATCGACTGCCCTGCGTCTACCATGACAATGCCGCCTGTCATATTGGCAAGTACGCTTTGCAGCAACGCCTCATTATCACGGATCGTTTTGAGCTGGGTCTGAAGACTATCGGCCATCCCGTTAATCGCAAGCCCCAACTGACCAATCTCGTCTCGGCGTGTGACATCCACCCTAGCGTCATATTCTAATTTGGTTATTCGATGAGCGACCTTGATGATATGCTCAATTGGCGAGGTTAAACTGCGTGCCACACGATAACTTACGAGTGCTACGATGAGAAATAACAATCCAAGTGCGGTGAATGTAATTACCCAGCCACGCTGGAGTCCTTGATCTACAGCCGCTAGGCTCATAGATAGACGTATATAACCGTCGAATTTACCTCCAGGTACTTCAACCATGTCACTCTGATCTGAATTGACAGGAAGTGCAACATAGAGCATGTCCTGTCCTAACGTCTCACTATATCGTATTGCCTGACCATAGCCATCGCCAATGGCTCCCTTAATTTCTTCACGTTCCAGATGGTTATCCATATTGGCAGGATCGCTTTCCGAATCGCCGATGACTGTCCCATCTCTATTGATAAAGGTTACTCGCGAATCTGTCAGCCGATCAAGTTCAAGCGCACGCGCAGAATAATATTGTCTAGTCTCTGGAGATGTCGGATCGCTTGCATCATGAAACGGAAATGTTGCTTTTAACAGATTAATTTCACGCACCATCGTTTGTTCCAAAGCTGTGGTATGTGTTGTCTTAAACACTCTGCCCATTGTATATCCCGCTACAATAACGGATACACCAATTAGAACCATCATGATGATGGAGAGCCGAACTCGAAATGGTCTCATCAATCTCTTCCTTTATTGTTAATTTATCAAATGCACATCTTCAGGTACGTGTACTCGATTATACTTCCGTTCGTTATCCATGCAAATTGACCTCTGGGCTCTTAAACGGGGCGCCCTCTAAATTAACTCGATACGATCTCCGCGTGTACTGGGCAGAGAGATGACCAGGAATTCAACATCCGCTGCACTTCGATTCTGCATCTGATGAGGTTCGCCTGGAGGAATCTCTATTCCCTCATGCGTTGCAAGTTCGAATTCCTCACCTTGGAGTTCCATATAGCCTATGCCACTTAAAATGAAAAAAAATTGTCGGCTAACCGAGTGATAATGTCTAATCTCAACCGTTCCCGCTGGCATTCGCTCATGGATGATGCTCAATCCTTCGTTCTGTAGCAAGTGCCATCCATCGCAATGATTTCCCCATATATAATGTGATGCATTTTGTTTACTAATTTTCACGGTTGGTTCCCCCTGTCGAATATCTGTTTGTCTATCTTATCACAGATTTCTTTCGACAATATGAGCATTAATATAGGTTAACATTTTGCAGATTCCTGTGATCGCCTTCACTCATAGTTATTGACGTCCTGCCATAGATCAAAGGGAACATCCTACATTTAGAATAGATATCTAGATAAAATATCATGTGATTATTCGGTCTGATGTTGTTCTATGTAAATTCTCTATCGATTCTCAATCTTTTTGTAAGTAAATATTAAATAGACGTCCCGACCAGCTAGACTGGAAACGGGACGTCATATCTACATTCATCTAAGGTTGAGGTTTCTTTAGCCGTTCACTACTTCGCCGCCATTCACATGCATAACCTGACCACTCACGTAAGAGGAATCATCTGAAGCCAGATACACATAGGCAGGGGCTAACTCGTCAGGCTGTCCTGGGCGCTTCATCGGCTGAGTTGATCCAAATTCACTTACCTTCTTCTCATCAAATGTTGATGGGATAAGTGGTGTCCAGATCGGGCCAGGAGCTACGGCGTTGACTCGAATCCCCTTCTCCACAACGTTCATAGACAAAGAACGTGTAAACGACGTAATTGCACCTTTGGTCGATGAGTAATCGATCAAGGATGGATTGCCTCGGTAGGCTGTAATCGATGTCGTGTTGATAATGGTACTGCCTTGTTTAAGATGTGGCAATGCCGCCTGAGTGATATAAAACATTCCGAATATATTGGTGCGGAACGTGCGCTCCAATTGCTCCGGTGTAATATCCTCTAATTGTTGCTGTGGGTGCTGTTCAGCAGCGTTGTTCACAACAATATCAAGCTTACCTAGTTGCTCAATCGTCTGTTGCACGGATTTTTTGGCAAATTGATTATCACCGATATCACCCGCGATCAAAATGCATTTTCTTCCTTCTTGCTCAACTTGTCGTTTCGTCTCCTCGGCATCCTGATGCTCGTTCAGATAGACAATCGCGACATCGGCACCTTCTTTTGCATAAGTAACGGCTACAGCTCGTCCAATACCGCTATCTCCACCCGTGATTAACGCCACTTTATCTAACAATTTTCCGGCTGCTTTATACTCAGGTTTCTCAAACTCCGGTCTAGGATTCATCTCTGATTCGATTCCAGGTTGCTGATCCTGATGTTGGGCTGGCATTGTTTTTTGGGTTTGTGTTTGTGCTGACATGAAGCATTCTCCTCTCATTACTGAATTGGATATTGATTCTCGTCTCACTGTGTAGGATGGCATGAACAGGACAGATTATTCTGATCTTGAATCTTCTTCCTGACAACCTCCAACAATGTTGTCTCTAAACTTACTTACCACTGCTCTTCTGAATTAAACAAGTAAATCGCATGGAATAAGAACAACTCGAATGTTATTTTATGTATTTCGATTATTTTCATCGTTTAACAAACTATTCGGTCATAAAGTTCGATAATTTTTCAAAAAAGCCCTGTTTCAAATCGTAATTTGTATTCCTATGCCGCTTTGGCTGATGTAGAATGTACAGTATACAGATAAGTTTTAGATATCATAACGATTTGGAGACCAGACCATGGGATCGAGTATTGATTCATATATAACACTTGTAGCGACTTCAGCCGTTTTGAATGTCTTTTTGTGTTTATATTCTTATTTTAGAAGAGCCGAAATTCCCAGTTCCAAAATATTCATGCTCTATACGGCAGCCCTTTGCGTTTATACCTTCGGGTATGCAATACAACTAGCCAGCAATACACTGGAACAGATGAAATTTTGGACAGTCGTTCAGTATATGGGTATGCCTTTCTCCGCTTCACTTGGCCTGCTCCTTATGATTCAATACACGGGGAAAACACTATCTCGTAAAGCGACTATTGCCATGTTTATTATCCCTTCCATCACGCTCTTCATGGTAGCCACCAACGATTATCACCATTTATTCTACAAACAGGTATGGCTTAGAACAGATGCGGCAGTCCCCCTTATGGATATCTCCATAGGTCAGTGGTACGTCGTACAAGGAGCGTTTACCTTCTCGTGTCTATTATGCGCCTGTCTCATTCTCATTGGTCAATGGAAACATACGAAAAAAATGTATCGCAGACAATTGCTCACGCTAATCACCTCACAGCTTATTCCAATGGTCGCCGCCTTTGTTTATCTGCTGGGACTTACGCCAGGTGGATTAGATCCCGTTCCTGTGCTGATGTGTATTACATCAGCCATGTATATCTGGGCAATACTATCCTCACGGCTGCTTACAATAGTACCTATTGCCAAAGACAGCATTTTTGAGAGCATGCGTGAGGGTGTACTTGTGCTCGATAGTTCCAATCGTCTTGTAGATTACAATAAAGCCATGTGTCTCATGTTGCCTGAGCTTGAAGTAAGTATGATCGGGAAAAAGTGGGACGATATCTGGCTTAGCCTAGCGGGAGAAACGTTTCCTGTGGAGTATGGTAGAGAAGGACTGCAGACCGACTTGTACTGGCAATTAGAGGGGCATACCGTATGTTATCAGGTTAGAACATCATATGTCTTCAATAAAGGTGCTCAGGTCGTCGGGATTTTAATTATGCTCATCGATATTACTGAACAACGTTTTCTCCAGGAGCAGCTCAAACAAATGGCATATTTTGATGGGCTCACCAAAATCTATAACCGAACTCAGTTCCTGAACAAAGGCAAGGAAATTTTGAATGATGCCAAGCTAACTTTTCGGCCGGCAGCTTTTATCTTATTTGATATCGATCATTTCAAACGCATTAATGATACCTACGGTCATGATGTTGGTGATAAAGCAATTATTCATGTTGTCACGGTATGTAACCGTTATCTGAACTCCGAAATACTATTTGCCAGATATGGTGGCGAAGAATTCGTAATTGCTATGCCTGGGGCTTCCCTTCAGGATGGCGAGCAACTTGCTGAACAGATACGAATGGCGTTGTTCAACGACCCACTTGAGGTTGAGGGTGTTCTGATCTCGCTCACATCAAGCTTTGGGGTTGCACAGTACAGCGGGGAAGAAGATTCATTAGAGTCGTTGCTGCGGGATGCAGATCGTGCATTATATGAGTCGAAGCGGAATGGGCGGAATGCTGTTTTTGCCTACAGCGCCAGTCTCGCTTAATTCACTTAGCTAAGTTAAACTAACTAGTTTCTAGATCAAATAAGCTTTACTTGCACAGCTCAATTCTGGAGCGCATCTTTAAGTTCGTACATCATCAATAGTTAAATACATCTGATCTCGTGAATAGCATAAATAAAAAAACAGACAGTCTGAGGGCTGTCTGTTTTGGTTGTATCTTGGTTTGTATGTGCACCTAACACTACCCCAGCTCAGCTTGTCCCATCGTTATTACTGGCACAATCGATAAAGGCTTAGAATCAGGTTAGAACGCATTACGTATAATAACTCTTGTCGTTCTCAAATTACAAAAACAGACTACTATCTACCATGAGATAAACCATAATGAGTAGGAACACAGCCAGTAGCGTACTAAACATACGAATCTTGCCCTGTTCTGGACTTACATCACGGTTGCTCTTCACACCTTCTGCAGCCAGACGAAGCGGTTTACCCATAATTCCACCGATGGCAGCCATTGCAAGCAACAAGACAACCACTATACCCATCCACAGGTGAGAATACTCCCCTTTTGTCATCAGGTAACCCCCAGTGAGAAGCTGAATAATCAGTCCATACTGAGCGATACGATTCAAGGATCGAAGTGATGTGAATGCGCCCTCTTGCGCTGCTACATTCAGCTTACGGATCCTACCGACTACGAACGGCAGAATCAGATAGAAGCCTAACGACAGTGCTCCAACAATATGAAGCAGATACATAATCATTCCCAAAATTTCCATCCTCCTCAATTGATTTCAGTGTGCTATACATCACATACCATTATACTGGGGAACTTATCCAAAAGAAAGAAAACCCCCGGTTTTTCGGGGGTTTTCTCCATGTTCTTGTTCAAAATCTTTTCAAACTTAAATATTCACAACAGAAATGACATTTCGAACGGACTCAGCAGATTTATCCAGCCCTGCTTTTTCCTCAGCAGTCAGATCTAATTCAAATATTTTCTCGATCCCGTCGCCACCTAGAATCGTCGGCACGCCTAGGAACAGATCGTTATAACCGTATTCACCTTCAAGATAAGCAATGACAGGAATGATACGTTTCTTGTCCTTCAAGATGGCTTCCGTCATTTGCACGAGGGAAGCTGCTGGAGCATAATACGCACTACCGTTACCAAGCAGGTTCACGATCTCACCACCGCCAACGCGTGTACGCTGTACGATCGCTTCAATCCGATCTGCTGGAATTAACGTATCTATCGGAATGCCGCCAACGCTCGAATATCGAACAAGAGGTACCATATCATCTCCGTGACCACCAAGAACGAATCCACGAACATCTTCAACAGATACGTTCAATTCTTGAGCGATGAATGTACAATAACGGGCAGTGTCGAGTACGCCCGACTGACCAATTACGCGATTTTTGGGAAAACCAAGAGTTTTATACGCTGCATAAGTCATTGCATCTACCGGGTTGCTCAGAATAATGACGATTGAATCAGGGCAATATTTTTTCACATTTTCACAGACGGACTTCACGATTCCCGCATTCGTATTGACCAGATCATCACGGCTCATTCCCGGTTTACGGGCAATTCCAGCCGTAATAATAACAATCTCCGAACCTGCAGCATCTTCATAGTTGGAAGTTCCGACGATATGACTATCGAAGCCTTGAACAGGACTTGCCTCCAGCATATCGAGTGCTTTACCTTTTGTCGGGTTCTCCAGTTGAGGAATGTCTACTAGAACGACATCCCCGAGTTCCTTTTGGGCAAGCATCAGTGCAGTCGTAGCACCGGTAAAACCGGCACCGACTACTGTGATTTTTTTGCGCTGAATAGTCACGATTCACATCTCCCCTTACAGGTTTTTAATGATTTGATCAGCGAATTCAGAACATTTCACTTCAGTTGCACCGTCCATCAGACGAGCGAAGTCGTACGTTACTGTTTTATTGTTAATGGATGTTTCCATACCTTTGTAGATGAGGTTAGCCGCTTCTTGCCAGCCCAGGTGCTCAAGCAACATTACGCCGGACAGGATTACGGAACCAGGGTTCACGACATCTTTGTCAGCATATTTAGGTGCAGTACCGTGTGTAGCTTCGAAGATAGCATGTCCTGTTACATAGTTAATGTTAGCTCCTGGAGCGATACCGATTCCGCCCACTTGCGCTGCAAGTGCATCGGACAGATAGTCACCGTTCAGGTTCAATGTTGCAATAACATCGAATTCGCCTGGACGAGTCAATACTTGTTGCAGAGCGATATCAGCAATTGCATCTTTTACGATGATTTTGCCAGCATCTTCAGCTGCTTTTTGTGCTGCATTGGCAGCATCTGTACCATCTTTATCTTTGATGATATCGTATTGAGCCCAAGTGAATACTTTGTCACCGAACTCATCTTCAGCCACTTCGTATCCCCAGTTTTTGAAGGCACCTTCAGTAAATTTCATGATATTACCTTTGTGTACCAACGTAACGCTCTTACGGTTGTGATCGATTGCATATTGTACTGCTGCACGAACCAAACGTTTGGAACCTTCGGAAGAAACTGGCTTGATACCAATACCGGAAGTTTCAGGGAAGCGGATTTTGTTAGCGCCCATTTCCTGTTGCAGGAATTGGATAACTTTTTTCACTTCATCGGAACCTTCTGCATACTCGATACCCGCATAAATATCTTCTGTATTTTCACGGAAAATAACCATATCAACCAATTCAGGACGTTTAACCGGGGAAGGTACGCCGTCAAAATAACGTACTGGACGCAGGCATGTGTACAAATCAAGCTCTTGACGAAGTGCTACGTTCAGGGAACGAATACCACCACCGATTGGTGTAGTCAGAGGTCCTTTGATTGCTACGATGTACTCACGAATCGCTTCGAGCGTATCGTTCGGCAACCACTCCCCGTATGTATTAAATGCTTTTTCACCAGCAAATACTTCGTACCAAGCGATTTTTTTGCTGCCATCATATGCTTTTTCAACTGCTGCATCCAATACACGCTTGGAAGCTTTCCAGATATCGCGACCTGTACCGTCACCTTCGATGAACGGAATGATCGGGTTGTTAGGAACCTGCAGTGCACCATTATCGATCTGGATTTTTTCTCCTTCAGTTGGATGAGCGAATTTTTCTAATTTCATAGTTACAATTCCTCCTTGATCGTTGTATGAGTTTGGGTATGATTCATACCGCTTGTCTAATCGAGGGAAGGGTCTTTCGTCTTCAACTGACTCTCGTCAATCGAATCCACCCTTCGCCCCATCCTTCATTATTATACTGGTTTTGACGTAATTAGCGAAGCTCGACTGAAATGTACTTCTGTTCTGTTGGTCCAGTGTATTCAGCACGAGGACGAATAATGCGGTTATCTGCGAGCTGCTCCAGAATGTGAGCAGTCCAACCGGATACCCGGCTAATTGCGAAAATTGGTGTGAATAACTCGTGCTCGATGCCTAGCTGTGTATAGACAGACGCAGAGTAGAAGTCTACGTTTGGCTTCAGACCTTTTTGTCCTGTAACCAATTCTTCAATCTTCACAGACATATCATAGAGACGTGTATCATTATTCATGTCGCCCAGTTCTTTGGA
The DNA here is from genome assembly GCF_001426865.1 of Paenibacillus sp. Root52. Taxonomy (GTDB): domain Bacteria; phylum Bacillota; class Bacilli; order Paenibacillales; family Paenibacillaceae; genus Paenibacillus. The sequence continues at coordinate 71,382 of NZ_LMFO01000010.1, forward strand.
CATCTTCTGCAGATGTTTCGCACGTGGGTCGCCATTTTTGTACACACGGTGTCCAAAGCCCATGATTTTCTCACGGTTATTCAGTTTTTCCTGAATTGCTGCTTCAAGGCGGTCAGGTGTGCCAATCTCATTCAACATCTTCATTACAGCTTCGTTAGCACCGCCATGTAGCGGCCCCTTCAACGCCCCGATAGCGGAAGTGACGCCGGAATAAATATCGGACAACGTTGCAACAGTTACACGCGCTGCAAAAGTGGAAGCATTCAACTCGTGATCCGCATGTAATACGAGCGCTTGATCCAAGGCTTTTACTGCTGTCTCCGACGGTTCTTCACCAGTCAACATATATAAAAAGTTTTCGGCAATGGAAGCGCCTTCTTTTGGTGCTACAGGTTCTTTACCCTCACGAATACGAGCGATAGCTGCAACAATTGTTGGCAATTGAGCCTGCAATTTAACCGCTTTGTTCTCGTTCGCTTCAGCCGTCATTTCGTCAGCCTGCTCGTCATATAATCCTAGGGCAGAAATGGCAGAACGCAGAGCTGCCATCGTGCTCATGTTTTTGGGATACAATTTGATTTGTGCAACCAGATCACTTGGGATCGGCGCGTAATCGCTTAAGCTTTTACGAAGGGATTTCAATTCATCTGCGTTCGGCAATTTACCAAACCACAGCAAATAAGCAACTTCTTCAAAGCTTGCATGCTCTGCCAAATCATCAATATTGTATCCACGGTATGTAAGAACACCGTCTACAATAGAGCTGATCGAGGAGGTTGTTGCAACGATGCCTTCCAGACCTTTGGTAGCTGTCATATTACTCTCTCCTTTATTAAACGAAATCAAAAAACACTAGCATAATGAAGCTTTCCATAAGCATTCCTGGTGTTGTAAACATTTACATTTCATAAAATAGTAAAGAAGTAAAAATTCGGGTTTATTATCTGTCAATCGATAATTACTTATATAATCATACTGGATTTTGTCGTTTATGTGAACATGACGGAAGCTGTTTTGCACATCAAACATATTTATCGACCTGATAAAGCATTTTTGAAAGCCTTTACACAAACAAGGTTGACATTTTATTCTACATATATAGTTTTAACGTAGTCCTATATTCAACTTCTTCTTTTTATTGCTATTATCCCCTGCCCTCTGGCATACTCTAGGCTAAAGAATACAAATCTCATGCATTTTCACGAAATCAGCGTTTCAAAATGTCCTATTTGCTCTATATTAATTAGATACCTTCATGGAACTGAACGAATTATTAGATAAGGAGACGTGAGGTTTGGACAGAATTATATTGAAGCGCCTACTGCGCGGATTATGGGTAATTATTGCGACGATTCTCATCGCAGTGGCCATTTATCTGCTGTTTCCCCTATTGTACCCTTTTGCAATTGCCTGGATCATCGCTTATGCCATGAATCCTCTTGTGAAACTGCTTCAGCATAAAGCACGATTCCCACGCTGGCTCGCTGTCACTCTATCGTTGATCGTGTATTTCGGAGCTATCGCACTCGTGTTATCCGCTGCTGTAACTCGCATGGTGAAAGAGGTCATTTCATTAACGACAAGTTTCGATCTCCATGTTGATGAAATAAAGGCTGTTTTTATCCGCTGGACGGAGAATGATACGATCCAAAGTCTGATTACACAGATTAATGAATTTTACAAAGAAAATCCGAATTATCAGGAAACGATCAATAGCAACATCAGCAAAACAACGGAGACGGTCGGAACGGCGGTTACGGATCTTGTGACTGGATTCTTCAACGTGATTCTAAATCTACTCACTTCCCTGCCTAATATGGGTGCAGTGCTAATCGTTGTGCTTCTCTCCACATTCTTTATTAGCAAAAGTTGGACCCGTCATAGCATCACTGTATCTGGCTGGGTACCTTCCTCCATCCGCAAACCGATCACTGACATATGGAATGACCTAAAAAAGGCTCTGTTTGGTTATGCAAGAGCACAACTCATCATGATCTCCATTACCGCTGTGTTTGTGATGATTGGATTACTTATTTTGCAGGTTAAGTCTGCCTTCACGATTGCACTTCTTATCGGGCTTGTTGATCTGTTGCCATATCTCGGTGTTGGATTAGTTATGGTTCCGTGGGCAGCTTATCTCATTATGAATGGGGATCTGTACCTGGGAATTGGGATATCGGTTATCTATCTGATCGTGCTGGTTGCACGGCAGATTATTGAACCCAAAGTATTAGCTAGTAGTGTAGGCCTAGACCCTCTTGCCACACTAGTGGGCATGTTTGTAGGGTTGAAGCTATTCGGCGTGCTTGGTTTGATCATCGGCCCAGTGAGCCTGGTGATTCTCGATGCATTCAATCGAGCCAATGTGCTACGGGATCTACGAACATACATCATCAACGGAAGAGTCCGATGAAGCGTACAGAGGGGTTACTTAGCATAGGAGTAAAGGCTCCACTCGGCAGATGCATCTGCACGAGTGGAGCCTTCTTTGTTCGAATATTATTTTATTACGGACGGCGATAAAATTTGATACTGCCATTCTTCATTTTTTTCTCAAGCCATCCTAAGAAAAACAGACGATACACCGAACGTGTTAACGGAAACACCAATGTAAACCCGATGAGATCCGTAACAAAACCCGGAATCAATAGCAAAAATCCCCCAACGAAAACAAATAGTCCATCGACCATTTTTCGGCCAGGCACTTTACCTCGTTCCATCTCGGTTTTGGCATCCACAAGCACTTTCCGTCCTTCAAATTGCAGCATTGCTATACCGATCAAGGACGTGAGAATCATAAGAAGCAGCGTCTTTCCCGCTCCGATCCAGTCGCTCATAAGAATAAAACCAAACAGTTCAATAACCGGAACGATGAGCAGTACAGCCCACATCCATCTACGCATTCGTATTACTCCTTTCCTGAGAGCCACACTTTCTCAAGTGCACTGTAGAGCTCAGAGGCTACCTTATCCAGCCTTACTACCTTCCAGTCGCCGTTCACCCATACATGTTGGGTAGAGCCTGTGACTAATCGTTCTCCTGGTCTAGATTCATCAGATGACCACACTCGCTGCCCTATGCTGTTCACACCATTGTCTGCAGTCACTCGTCTTACATCATATTCGTAATTCAGTCGTAGACCGCTAAAGGCAGCAATTCGGGTGAAAATCACAATTTCATCATCGTACCTTGCAGGTTTATGATATTTCACATCCAGCCCGGTTACGGGAAGCAGTAACCCCTGTTCCTCCATTTTACGATATGTATACCCCATTTGGCGAATCGTCTCAGTTCGACCGATTTCAAACCAATTTAAGTAGTTAGCGTGATAAACTACACCCATCTGATCACTCTCTTGATAACGCACGCGGAGGTTCGCCGCGTACCAATTTCCTGCTCCATTTTGCTCCATGAGGTTGCTCCCTTCGTTATACGGGTCTGAATGTGTTGTGGTTGCACATCGGTATATAGATGGAAAAAAGCAATGGGACATATCATGCCCCATTGCTTCATTCCTGTTCTTTACATCATTACATCCATTCCAACAATTAAGCTTGGTTTGGAATTTGGCTTACTTTGATCAGGTTCGTGGAACCGGAACGACCCAAAGGTACACCAGCTGTAATAACAACCAGGTCGCCTTCTTTAACAAGTCCGGATTTCACTCCGCCTTCGATTGCATTTTCAAACAATGCATCTGTAGAATCAACCAATCTACCTTTGACAGGTGTAACACCCCATGCCAGTGCGAGACGACGGGAAGTTCTGTCTTCTGTTGTTACAGCGATAATTGGTGATTCTGGACGATATTTCGAGATCATACGTGCTGTATGTCCTGATTCAGTCGAAGTAATGATCGCTTTTGCGTTCAGATCTTGAGCTGACAATGCAACCGATTGGCTGATTGCTTCAGTCACAGTTGTTTGTTGAGCAACACGTTGCTTCAGATACAGCTCTTGGTAAGGCAGAGCAGATTCTGCTTTTTCAGCGATACGAGACATTGTCAGAACGGATTCAACTGGGTATTTACCCGCAGCCGTCTCACCAGACAACATGATTGCATCAGTACCGTCAAAGATCGCATTAGCCACGTCACTTGCTTCAGCACGAGTTGGACGTGGGTTACGTTGCATGGAATCCAACATTTGTGTAGCTGTGATAACTGGTTTACCTGCAACGTTACATTTTTCGATCATGCGTTTTTGTACCAATGGTACTTCTTCAGCAGGAATTTCAACACCCAGGTCTCCACGAGCAACCATCAGACCGTCAGACACTTCAAGGATTTCGTCCAAGTTGTCCACACCTTGTTGGTTCTCGATTTTGGAGATGATTTGAATATGTCCAGCATTATGTTTTTCAAGCAATTCACGAATCTCAAGTACGTCACTAGCTTTACGCACAAAAGAAGCCGCGATGAAATCGACACCTTGCTCGATACCAAATACGATATCGTTAGCATCTTTTTCAGTGATACCCGGCAGAGAAATAGCAACGCCCGGAACGTTAACACCTTTTTTGCTCTTGATCGAACCACCGTTAACGATACGGCATTTGATCTCGGTGCCTTGCACTTCCACCACAGTCAGTCCGATCAGACCGTCGTCGATCAGAATTGTAGATCCCGGCTCAACATCATTTGGGAGATCTGTATACGTAATGGAAAGACGTTCTTTGGTTCCCAGAATCTCTTCTGTTGTCAAAGTGATGTACTCATCTTGAACCAATTCGATTGGCTCAACTTCGAGTTTACCTGTCCGAATTTCCGGTCCTTTGGTGTCCAGCAGGATCGCTACTGTTTTGTTAAGTTCTTCGCATGCTTGGCGAATCGCTTTGATCCGTCCGCCGTGCTCATCGAAATCACCGTGGGAGAAGTTCAGACGGGCCACATTCATACCGGCCATAATCAATTTTTTCGTGTTTTCCAGTGATTCACTGGATGGGCCAATCGTACATACAATTTTCGTTTTGCGCATTTTGGGTTTCCTCCGATTTTAAAAGGGTCTCTCTGTATATGTCTTTTTCTTTTTCCAACTATTAAATTTACTATACTTTGGTTCATTTGTATAGGAAATTCGTCACATCATTCAGCATTTCCCGACAAATTATTTACAACATCCACTTCTACAGGTGGTTGAGGAGCTTGATCTGGGACTGGAGGTTCAAATGTGACCGAGCCAATCTTACGGAACTTCTCATAGCGATCCTGCTTCAATTGGTCGCTGCTCCACCCTTTCATCTCATCCAGATGACGGATTAGAGCCTCATGAATGGCTGCCGCAGATGCTTCATAATCCCGGTGAGCCCCACCACGAGGTTCAGGTATGATATCCTCAATAACGTTCATTTCCAGTAGATCTTTGGCAGTAATCTTCATGGCTTCTGCAGCCTGATCTGCCTTGGTTGCATCCTTCCACAGAATCGAAGCTGCTCCATTCGGAGAGATCGCTGAGTAGATGGCGTGCTCCAGCATGAGCACACGGTTACCTACGGCTAGTGCAAGTGCGCCACCGCTTCCGCCCTCACCAATAACGACAACAATAACTGGCACAGACAGTTTGGCCATCTCCATCAGGTTACGAGCAATAGCCTCCGATTGACCTCTCTCTTCAGCAGTATTACCCGGATACGCTCCTTTAGTATCAATGAACGTAATAATTGGACGTCCGAATTTGTCAGCTTGCTTCATCAGACGAAGCCCTTTCCGGAAACCTTCCGGATGAGCGCTCCCGAAAAAGCGGGCGATATTGTCTTTCGTATCCTTCCCCCGCTGCTGTCCGATAACGGTAACTGTATTGCCATCCAGCTTCGCTAATCCACCAACAACAGCCAGATCATCGCCGAACATACGGTCACCGTGCAGCTCAATGAAATCCGTAAAAATCAACTGAATTAGATCGAGGGCTGTTGGACGCTGCTGATGCCGAGCCAGATGCATTTTCTGAGCCGCAGTGATGCCAGAGTATATTTCTTCTTCCAGTCTATGATAACGTTCCTCCAGACGCGCGATCTCGTCTGTGAAGTCGATGCCTTTTTCCTGACCGAACTGTACGAGCTCTTCAATCTTTTTGCGCATCTCAACCAGAGGCGCTTCATATGGCAACTCACCCGCCATTTAGACCCCTCCTTTTTCACTATGCATATCTAGAAGCTTGGCAAGGGTTGTACGAAGTTCTTTCCGGTGAACCACCAAGTCCAGCTGTCCATGCTGCATATTAAATTCTGCTGTTTGGAAATCATCAGGCAGTTTCTGACGAATTGTCTGTTCAATAACAATTCTACCGGCAAAGCCAAATACAGCTCCCGGTTCAGCAATGTTAATATCGCCTAAGCTCGCAAAGCTCGCCGAAACACCGCCAGTAGTCGGATCTGTAATCACTGAAATATACAGGCCGCCCTGTTCATCTAATCGGGACAACGCTGCACTCGTTTTGGCCATCTGCATCAAGCTAAGAATGCTCTCTTGCATCCGAGCACCACCCGAAGTGGAGAATATAATAATAGGCAGACGCTTCTCTGTAGCATATTCAATAGCACGGGTAATTTTCTCTCCAACCACTGAACCCATACTACCTGTAAAGAAGTCAAAGCTCATAACCGCTACTACAACGGGTAAGCCTTCAATCGTACCCTCACCTGTAATAACAGCTTCCTTCAAACCAGATTTCAGACGTTGCTGTTCCAGCTTGCTGCTATACCCTGGAAAGCCAAGGGGATCAACTGATACCATATCCGCATCATGTTCCACGAATCCTTGCTCATCCAAAATCATCGCGATACGTTCCATTGCGTTAAGACGCATATGGTAACCACAAGAAGGACAAACCTTCAGGTTCTTCTCTAATTCCTTACTATATTGAATCGTGCCACACTTGCTGCACTTGTTCATTAGCCCTTCAGGTATTTCTCGTTTTGGGCGCTCACTCACTTCCTGACCTTCGCCTTGAAGCGCACGCTCGGAAGGTATGGTGGCGTACTTCCTTTTCTTCTGGAATATATCTTTGAACACAACTACACCTCTCCAGCCGTTGATTTGATTAGCCGCAACTTGCAGTTATCGTCAATGACGACTTCTCCGCGTACGACGGTAAACCGCTTACGTCCCACAAGCTGCCGTGGGTCTTGTCCAGCACTCACAACAAAAAAATCCACCGGCATAAGGCAAGGATCAGCGGCTTCTGTCAGCACGATTGATGTTACCTGCAATTACCGAAAGATTGTTGCGCCGATGCTTAAATCTATCTTGGTAGGGTCTCCGAATGCAACGAGATCGGTTCTTGTCCTAACAAAAAAAGAAGGAAGGACAGCAGCATACAGCACATGCAAGTCGATTCCTCTCTCTCCGCTTACGCGGTCAGCCTTATGTACCAATGGTACTTTCTCATTCGCCAAGGCGTGTGTCTGATGTTGAACGATCAGGAATGCAGAATCGAATTCAGCACTTCCTGGACTTCTTCCAGTTCCCCTGAAGGAACGCGAATCTCAAATTGCTGTTTGGATAAACTGATGGGACGGGTCTGTACCAGAAAACCTTCTTCCGAAAGCTTGGTCTTAATCTTGTCCGCAACCTTTGCCGTCGGTGCAATGTAAATCACCGTCCACATACCATGTCCGCCCCCTAAGCTAATGTTCAGAGCCCGTATATTGGACTAATGATAACATACCTCACTTTTTTTCTGCAAGAAAGGGTTCGGGATCTATCGGCAGAAAACAGGATTATATGGGATGTTTGCTCCCCAAAGATACCTGATACGGTCAACGGAATGTTTGCAATTTGAAGCGTTGAGTACGCATATGCAGGTCTTCCAAGCAACCATTATCACATGGAAGACCTGCAATTCTACCTCTATAAAGGACGTTTCTAACATCACAACCTATACGTAGATGCTTGTTTATACATCACCAGGATATTTCTTGGCTTTAATATTTTTGTGTGCAATACGAGCGGAAGCAGCAGCTGCAAGCCCTGCAACAAGATCATCAAGAAACACATGAATGGCTGATCCATGCTCATTCAGGTCATGAATAACGCCTATTTTTTCTTTGTCCAGATAACCAAAGCTAGTTAAACCAATCATTCCAAATACATGTGTAATACCAAGAGCTAGAGTCTCGTCCACTCCGTACAAGGATTCGTCTGCTTCCATAATAGCCTGTAGCGGCTGAGGCAATAAACGTTTCTCTGCAAGCTCATCAAGGGCTATGCCTGTGTACAACGTATACTGCACCTCACGTTTTTGCAGTACAGATTTAACACTGACGACACAATCATCCATGGTCAGTTCCGGGTGGTACCCTTTTTGCAGATGATATACAATCTCCGCGATCGCTTCAATCTGTACACCCCGCCGGGCCAGCATAGCTTCTACGATTTCATATGACATATCTCGACCTCCCGCCTCACTCCCCCGGAGAACCCCAGGTTCTTCGGTGTTCTCAAGTGTATGCAGTACACTCACAAAATGTTCATAAAAAAAGCCTCACAATGTCAATTCAGCCGGTAATAATTAATAAATAAAACACAAAAAACCTGTCCGGTTGTCTGGTCAAGCCCCCATTTAATAGACACTATAAAAAGACCCTAGGCTGCAAACTGGCGTCGGTACTCTACCGGCGTCAGTTTTTTTAGTTTCCGTTGTGGTCGTTTTCG
>NZ_LMFO01000011.1 GCF_001426865.1 Paenibacillus sp. Root52
GCCGCCAGCGTTCGTCCTGAGCCAGGATCAAACTCTCCAATAAAGTATTGAAAAGAGCGATTAGCTCATTTTGAAACTGACGAGATTAAAAATCTCATTTATGCTTCGAAACCATCCAGTCCGAAGACATGTACGATTTCTCAGCGTCGATCTTGCAAGCAAGATCGCTACTCACTCGTTGTTCAGTTTTCAAAGATCAAACTTTTCATTCGCTACCGAAGTTGTTCGCTTCAGCAACTCTTATATATTATCACGTCCGAACCAACTTTGCAAGCTCTTTTTTTAAGTTTCTTTCGAAGCTTATTTTGTTTGCTTGCCGCACCGTGTTTCTCGTGTTTTCTTGGCCGGAATAAGAATATATCATGAATAACAACCACTTGTAAAGAGTTAATTTCAAATTATTTTATTATATACCTAGATAACATGCATTATTATATCCTTTCTTCTATTATAAATTCATCCTCATTAAACCTGAGCTCTACATTACCAACCGTATATAAACCTTTAATTCAACTCAAATACATAAACGTTCAATCCTTTTGATTGCAGAATGCCATAGAGAACTCTATGCAGAACACCAATCTCCGTCATACCACCCTACCTTATATTCATACTTTTATATAATAGATTATCACAAAGGTTATTCATCGCTTCTTCTATTAATGTAACTATCTTCATATAAATGATGTGAGTTTTGACAAGCTACTATCGCTATTGTTACCTTTATAGCAGAAGTGAGTAATTCAATATCATATATAGATAAAAATGTAGTTCCAAAAATAAGATAGACTCTTGGAGGGCGTAGCGTGACTCAATGGATCACAGAATTTATCCTTTTTTTCAAAGACTTGTCATATGCAGGTGTGGTCATTGCTTTATCATTTGAATTTGTGCCTGCCGAACTCGTTCTCCCGCTTGCAGGTTACTGGGTTTACCTTGGGGATATGAATCTTATTCTTACGATTATAGCAGGTACGGTTGGAGGGACATTCGGCCCACTAACGCTGTATGCGCTTGGTCGGTTTGGTGGAAGACCCCTCGTTGAGAAATACGGTAAGTATTTTTTCATTCGAACACATCATTTAGAAGCTTCAGATCGTTTCTTTGAGAAATACGGCAGTGGGGTGGCCTTCTATGGGCGCTTCGTGCCAGGGGTTAGAACTTTGATATCTATACCTTGCGGTGTTACCAAAATGAATGTTTTTAAATTCAGTCTGTATACCTTCTTAGCTATGCTGCCCATTACATCGCTTTATGTATATCTAGGCTTTAAGCTGGGCGCTCAGTGGGAGCATGTGGATGAGATTATCAAACCTTATATCCTACCGGCGGCTGCAATCTTTATAATCGGTTTTGGACTTTATGTTCTTATTAAACGATTCAGAAAAGGACGCGTATCACAGTAAACGACTGATGGTCTAGCTGACTTGTTGATCATCCAGTATATTGATTGATGGAACGTTAGAGACCTACGAGCTGAATCTCGGTAGCTCCTGCTGGGATAACGGTGTTGAATTTTCTTTGAACCCTCGGTCTCACTTCTCTACTCCGTCTCTTCACCTTAACGCATTCCGTTAATAAGCAATTTGGCGGTTCCATGTGGTAGGGCGGCTCCAATCTGAGTGTAAGCATCCGTTTGTAATAACGCAATGAAATAAATAAGCCCAGACTAACCGTGATGAGCGGTTGGCTGGGCTTAAATTATGCCTTACTATATTATTCGATTTACTCGAATACATAGAAACTTATTTTACAATCATATGACTCCACCAAGATTATGTTGATCATTGCCTCGTATTGCATCCCAATGGATTTAACTCATGCGAATAACGCCAAGACATGTATGCCGCGCTTTCCTCAATTAGTTTTCACCTTACAAAACGGTTAAGGTTCTAACACTTTACAATCGGCCATAATCTCCGGTTTGTAACGCATGCTGTCCGCTTCTGTGATTGGACGTATGACTTTACATGGAACACCAGCAGCTAATAAGTTTGCCGGAATATCACGCGTAACCACGCTCCCCGCGCCAATCACACTTCCGCTTCCAATCGTAACGCCTCCACATACTGTAACATTGGCAGAGATCCATACATCATCACCAATTGTGACGGGTTTGGCGTAACATAACGATTTAATATCTCCATTTTGATCCAACATCTGTCTGCGCTCAGACGCAATAAAGGGATGAACGGGAGTAACAATGGTTACATTAGGCCCAAAGCTGACATAATCACCTATCGTCACTTGTGCATCATCCTGTACAGTTAGGTTGTAATTTCCGAAGAAGTGATCCCCAATCCGGGTATGCACACCATAATGAAAGAAGATTGGACCTTGTATGAATCCCCCTTCCCCCTTAGACCCCAACAACTGTTGTAAAATCATTTCCCGTTCTTCACTCTGATCCTCATACGTCAGGCTATATTGTTGACTTAGGTTGTGTGAACGGCGTTTGATTTCCTTCAATTCTGGATTACTTGGACTAAAAAGAATTCCCTTCCTGATCCGTTCTTCTTCTCTCATACTCATAACCTCCACAGCGTATTGATGTTAGTCATAAGGTTTCTATTTCATTTCAACACTAAATACCAGCCGTGATAATGAATTCGAGACATTTTCCTCTGATAACAGATTCTTCGTAATGTGTGTTTACTAAGTGGTCGGACTAGCATCTTCTCAGCTACGAGGTCATCATAATTCCTGTAACTGGTTTCATGTCAATGGCTGCTCTGACTATAAAAAGTTAAGCTCATCGCCCGCACAAAGACGTAAATCCACAGAATCCTCTTCTGTGGATTATATCGATTCCTCAAGGATCGTCTCCCTTAACTCTTGAAGAATCATCCATCTTAGTCCTGCATCAAAATCTTTTTGAAATGTCCCTTGGTACACCACTTCAGGAAACGTAGGCATTGGATGTTCCATCTGATACTGCTTCCATGCAGCCTCCAGTTGCTCTATCTCCACTCTCTCCTGATAAATAACAATCTGATGTGGAGCTACAATAGCATTAATCGTTTGGATGATCTGGCAAACTTGCAAGAGGAACTCGTCATCGTTCATCTTAGCCTTCCAATTCGGCGCAGAAGGCAGATACTTAATTTCGCCAGACATTCCATTCTTTCCTTGCATGATCTGTCCATTCAACATGATTCCAAGGCCAGGTGGATACCGATTAGGGAAATAGATTCCGGTCACACACTGCTCTTTCATCTCCTCATGCTGAATGCAGTACCCGCTGATCGCAGCGTTAACGTCGTTCTCGACAAGAACTTTCAGACCGAATTCACTCTGAATATCTTGAATCAAACGTGAATTAATAAGTTCATCATGACTACTCACCGTAATATCCCCATCGACTGCTTGCCCTGGAATACCTATGCCGATCCGGTGAATAGAAGGATATGACGTAACGCATTGTTTGATCAATTGAAGAATGTGTTGTTTATCCAAGACAGGAAGAATGCACTCTTCCTTAGACAGCACTTCATTTTCCAAGTTAATCACGGTTGCTGAGATTAGTTCTTCACCTTTCATTTCTTGGATATATAACACCAGTGCAAGTCTGTAATTATAATTGTATCGATAAGCTTGCGCCGGTCTGCCGCCATTCGATGGAACTACTTTATCTTCAAATAACTCGCCACGATTATATAGTTCCTTCACCAAAGCGTTAATTGTCACCACACTAAGCTTCGTTAATGAAGCTAGTTGCGGCTTGGTCGCCGTTTCGATCTGTTGCATCACTTCACGTACATTATTTAGATTGATGTGTTTCATCAATTTTGCATTCGCTTTTCTCATCATCCGCTTGTTCCCACCTCAGTTCTTCACCAAACAAGAAGAAACAGCAGTACCATGTCTTCCAACTTGTAAAACTTATTTTAGCACTTTTGCTCCTTTACTCAAACAAGTCATCCATTGACCGAACCGGCTTCACTTCAATAGGTTCTTTCGAAATAGACAAGCTCGCATAGGCACCCACCCAAATGATTGCCGCTAAAATAATGTATACCATATCTGCTCACCTCCCCAACTTGTGCGGCTTAAGAAGCAGACGATTCACTGTCTCTGCACTAAGCAACATAAGTACAAGTAGGACGAACACAACGATCGGAAAAGCACCTGTACCTGCTCGCGCCGCCAGAATTCCGAACAACGGTGGAATCAATGTCGTTCCGCTATACGCAACGGCCATCTGGTAGCCCATTAGCTTGGCGGAATTTTCTTTGCCAAATCGAGTAGGCGTTTCATGTAAAAGCCCTGGGTAGATCGGAGCGAGGCCAAGTCCCACCAGTACAAATCCCGCTACAGAAAACGTGGAAGGCAGTGGGAGCAATAAGATGATTCCGCCCGCTATCGTTACCCATTGTCCATACCGAATCAACAAACGATTTTGAACTTTTAATGTAATGAAGCCTGTAATCAACCTGCCAAATGTGATACCTGCATAATATAGTGAGATGCTCGTTGCAGCTACTTCCGCTGAAAGATTCCTCGTGCCTACCAAATAACTGGCTCCCCATAATCCAACGGTGGTTTCCACCCCGCAATACAATAGAAAGGCTAGCAAAGACGGCTTAACTCCTCTTATATTCAGCACCCTCACCGGAAGACCCGTGTGCGACTGCTGCTCTGTCTCCACATGCTCTGGTTGTGATGATTCCCGCGTTGCAGCCACACGTTTCCATAGAGGCAAGGTTACGAGTAATACAACGACAAGTATCAGTTGGATGATCGCAACGGCTGTATAGCCGCCTCTCCATGAGTTCTCGCCTGCGATATAACCAGCCATGATGATCGGCCCCATGGTAGCACCAATGCCCCAGAAGCAATGCAGCCAGTTCATATGGTGTGCTTGGTAATTCTCGGCTACGTAGTGGTTCAATGCGGCATCTACCGCTCCAGCCCCTAGACCCAAAGGAATAGCCAAGAGCATAAACCAAATCATAGAAGGAGCCATCGAAAACCCAAATAGTGATACTGCAGTTAACAGGCAACTGAACAAGGTGATCTTTCCTGTCCCTATTGCCCGAATCATTCTGCCGCTTGCCAAACTAGAAACGATTGTCCCTCCAGCAATAATCATGGATATTAATCCTGCCGACCCTACGGAAGAACCAATCTCAGGCCACATGACAGGCCAAGCAGAACCAAGAAGTGAATCCGGAAGCCCTAGACTAATGAAGGCTAGATAGATTATGACCAGAAACCAAGTTGCCATGGATGTAACTCCTCTCTTTAATACTAAATAAATATTCTTTATAAAGTTTATATTGTAAGTATGCGAGTGATGACAATCTTTTGTCAATATCCATTCATTGGATTGCTTGTGGTTGTGTTCAACATTCATTAACTATGTATGATCATGAATAAAAGACCGGGGGTATTAACCCACGGCCTTTCACTCACTTTACCTTCACTAACAATAATCATTCATGTTAAGGCGTTTATTTCTTTTAAGATTACATAGCTACCTTGCTACTCAGCCTTATTTCCGCTCTACTGTATACCCTTTGTCTTCAAGAAGCTTCACGATTCCGTGCTCACCCAGGTAGTGGGCTGCGCCAACGACGATGAAGTACTCTTCACCTTTACCATTTTTCAGGTATCCGTCGATTTTATCTGCCATATCAATATTGCGATCAACCAGCATAGCTTTGTTGTATTCTTCGTTGCCTGAGAAACTGTTCGTCAGTTCAAGCAGCTGCTCCTCATTCCCCGTTTTCCACATCTCCGCCATTTGGTTCACACTAGTATCTAATACATCGAAGTTATCAATGGTTGATTTGAGCGTTTCCTCTTGCAGCTCTTTAGAGAAGTTGTTGAACATTCCCAGCTGAGATTCAATGGATTCCAGTTCAATGACTGGAAGTTGACGCTGTACCGCTTTCTGGATGAAATACAGATCTACACCTTCTGATGCTTCATATCCACCATCCACTGACTTGAGACCTCCGAGCGTAATTTCGACTACCCAAGGTTTGAATGTATCAAAAGCATTCGGCTCGATATCATTTTCCTTCAAAAGTTTGCCCAAACTTGCATACGTCTCGCTGGAGATATGATCTTTCAGCGTTGTTCCATCTTGATAGGTGCCGAGATCGAGGATCATCTTCTGCTGCTCTTCACCCACTGCTTTACCAATATCTACTTCTACACCCAAGTAGTCTGCTTCTGCAAAGGCTTCTTCAAATTCAGGACGCAGTGGGTAGAAGCTCTCATCTGCAATGTGCATTGAACCTACCAGATAGACGGTATTTCCGTTCTTCTCGACTTCCCACATAAAGCCACGTCCACCGGTTTGGACGGTCTCTGTGTCTCCACCTTTGGATACAAGCAATACGGTACGGGTAGAGGAATCCCAGCGAACTTCATAACCCGCTGCATCACCAACGATGCGAATCGGTGCATACGTTACCCCGTCGATCCGTGTAAGCTTGCTTTTCAGTGTAATCGTCCGGCCATCGACTACAGCCGTAATCGTATCATCTGTTGCTGTAGTCAGCTTAACATCCATCGCATCCAGCGTTGTACGCAGTGGAACAAGTGTAGTTCCTTTCTCTAGGATTGGTGCACCTGTAGCGTATTGTACGGCCTGATCATTGACCTTAACGGAAGTCTCCTGAGGTGCAGCCATAGCTGGTACTGCTGATGCGAGCAAACCTACCGAGACGGTAAGAGATAAGAGCATGCGTTTCCAATTTTTCATATTATGTATTCTCCTTTGGGATAAGTATAGTTGCCAATCATTGATTTAATAGAATGGACATACTTAGTTCATACGGATAAAGGTGGAACAAGGTCCCATCTTATTTTCGGAGTAGCTCCTATTCAGTGGAAAGTCTGGATGTGTCGATCGTTAATAATAACGTAAGAAAAATGACGGACTACAGCAAGAATCTTCTGTTACACTCAGAGAAGAAGACCCCCAACATTTGGGTTGAAGTGTGATATACATATGCATTGAAAGGTGGAGCATCCATGGAGAACACCGGCGTAACTGCCGAAGAAACAACCAATAAGAGGCCATTATTCTCTATTAAAAAGAAGCGGATTCCTTCTCTCACACCAGGCTGGAAAGGCGCTGTAGCTGCTCTATCAATAGTGACACTATTGATATATTTCATTCAAGCCTATTATTATTTGGGATCACGAGGTGCAAGTGACTACTGGATTGGCAGCTTACTGTTCCTATTTGCAACATTAGCATTGACCGGAATCCTTACAGGACTGCTGCACTGGGGCAAAAAATTACCTTCACGTTACGTATGGGCCATGCTTACTTCGCTCTTGTTGCTTTTAATAAGCTTATTGGGCCCCATCCCCCTTACGCTGCTTATTACGGTATGCATCCTCATTTCCTGTTCCGTGCTTGGCGCACTACTCTATCGATTCATCAGTGGTGTCTACCGGGAAGCTCGAACTTGGAAGAAAGTCCGGGCAGCCGCAAGTGCTGCAATTACTCTCGTCTTCGTCTGCATGCTCGGTTATTGGATCGTCAGCGAAGGACAGAAGGTATTTGCTGCGCCCTACCCGTTGCAGACGGTCAAGCCTGCGGAAGCTTACACAACCCTATTAACCAATCCGGCAGAACCCGGAACAGCTTCCGTAAAATCCCTAACCTACGGGAGTCATTCGACGTATCGTGACGATCTGAGCACAGAAATGATGCTGACTACCAAATCTGTCGACGGATCAGCCTTTGTTGGTGATTGGACGAAGAGACGCACAAGCACGTTTGGTTTTGGCGCTGGCGCAATGCCATTAAACGGAACAGTCTGGTATCCCGAAGGGGATGGCTCTTTCCCACTTGTGCTCATCGTGCATGGCAACCACCTTGCGACGAAATATTCAGATCCAGGGTATGCCTATTTGGGTGAATTGCTAGCAAGTCGCGGACATATTGTAGTTTCCATTGATGAAAACTTTCTCAACTCCTCGCCATTTAACGAATTGTTTGTATTCAAACCCCTACAAGGGGAAAATCGGGCGCGGGGATGGTTGCTACTGGAACACCTTAAGGTGTGGGAAGGATGGAATAATGCACGAAATAATCCATTTTATAATAAAGTCGACATGGAGAAGATTGCCCTAATTGGACATTCACGAGGAGCTGAGGCTGTAACCACAGCGGCGGCATACAACAAGATGACATCTTATCCCGAGAATGCCAACATTAAGTTTGATTACAATTTCAACATCCGATCCATTGTCTCCATAGCTGGTACCGATGGGCAATATAAACCGGCAGGACAGCCCATGTCCTTAAAAGACGTGAATTATCTGGCTCTGCATGGCACCCACGATATGGACGTCACCTCGTTTGTCGGAACGAGCCAGTACTACCGGACTGAATTTACGGATCGCAGTAGTGAATTCTTCAAATCTTATGTATACATATATGGAGCAAATCATGGACAATTCAATACCGAGTGGGGCAAACATGACGGTGTCGGGTTGGGCAACAAGTTGTTCAACACAGCTGGGCTTCTACCACAGGATCAGCAATTACAGGCTGCTAAGGTGCTCATCTCCTCCTTTCTAGAAGCCACCCTTCAGGAGAACACTTCATATCAGATGGTGTTTCAGGATCTCGGATACGCCAGAGACTGGCTTCCCGAGACGATGTATATCAGCAATTATTGGGACACAAATACGTTAACCATCAGCAGCTATGACGAGGACAGTGATCCAGGGACAACCACGTTGCCAGGAGGAAGCTTAGAAGGAGAAGGACTGAAGACATGGAAAGAGCAGAACGTCGAGATGGGACATACAACCGATCCATATAACGCCGTTGCTCTGGCATGGGATCAGACAGCAACGTCCTCCACTCCCGTATACAGAGTAATTCTACCTGATCAAGGCATCGACATTTCGAATCAGAGTTCTATTGTATTCTCCATCGCTAATACGGAAACTGATCAAGATGTAGATGGGGCGGATACGCTTGTGGATATTACGATCGTCGTTGAAGACGATCTCGGTAACACTAGCCGTTTACCGCTGAGTCGCGTCTCTCCGCTGCTGCCAATGTTTGAAGGAGCTTTGGCGAAGTCACCATTTGCACTGTTCAAGACAACGAAAGAGCCGGTGTTCCAGAATTATGCCTTCCAACTGGCTGATTTCATTGCAATGAACCCAGATCTCGACCCGGAGCAGATCAGAAAAATCAGCTTTGTGTTCGACCAATCAGAGAAAGGTAGCATTATGATACGGGATATAGGCATTCAGTGATCATTTCTAATTCGTATAACTGTATCCTATGGATGAAAAAAACACTCAACTTATTCGCGATGGGCTGTGAATGAGTTGAGTATTTCATTTTGCGCTCATAAAATCCGTTCGTCACCTACAACTAAACGTTATCAACGAATAGGCTTCATAAACATAAACCAAAACAATCATCAAATCTACGCACTCGGTTGGTCTCCGATCATTTGCAGCTCAATGTTCTTCATCTCATAAAAGTAGCCTTGCTGCTCCATCAGCTCCTTGAAGGAGCCCGTCTCTACGATCATACCTCGATCCATGACCACAATCTGATCCATCTTCTCAAGTCCTGTAAGCCGATGACAGATTAGAAGAAGTGTATCATCAGCTGACTGTGCGAAGACCTGCTGCAACACGTGTTGTTCTGTCACATAATCGAGTGAGGATGTTGGTTCGTCCAGAAGCCACATGCGTCCGCTCCGCAGCATGACTCTTGCTAGAGCCAGGCGCTGCTTCTCGCCATCGGATAGATTCTCACCCTTTTCATACACTGTATCGCCGAGTGACATATTGGGCAGTTGGACTTTATTCAGCACAGCCGCTAATTGTTCGTCAGCATGTTCTTCCCCATTCAGAAGTAAGTTATCCCGAACGGTTCCCTTGAAGAAGTGACCTTGCTGTAAGACAACATTTGATGTTTGCCATATGCTCTCTTCATCTAGCTTACTTAGTGAAACGTCATTCAACTGTATATCGCCAGACGTTGGCTCACGTAGTTTAAGTAACAGATCCACAATGGTAGACTTCCCTGATCCGCTCGGTCCGACAATCGCTGTTTTGGAGCCAGGTGGAAAAGTTATCGAAATATCATTCAATGCAGCTCTCCACTCCCCCTCATATTGAAAGGTAACGTGAGATAATTGGACTGAAACAGCCTGTTCGGTAGCGCACTGTCCGCCTGGTTGTGCAGGCTGTACATCGGAACTCTGAACCGTCTCGGTGAGTCGTCTGGCTGCATGTTCACTATCCTGTTTATACACGGGCAATACAGCCATCGCTGTTGCTTCTTCAAATACCGTCTGCGTAGCCAGGATCAGCATTGCGAGATAAACGCCAGCAAGTGACCCATCCATAATCAGCCATGCGCCAACGACCAGCACGCCCCATGTCACGAGATAGGTTACAAAAATATGCATAGATTGCCCACGTAGCAGATGCCCTGCTGCTCTTTGCTGCTCCAATGCCAATGCGGCGGAAGCCTGCTGGAGCCGTTGCTCCCGTTGCTCCAATTGCCCATATACCTTTAGATCGCGGAAACCATACAATACTTCGGTTACTTCTGTAGATAGCAATGCCCGTTGCTGGCGCACACGACCATGTATTTTACGCTGCCCCAGCAAAACAATACCTGGTACAACAAATGCCGTAATTAACATGCCCAGCACGAGCAGGCACGCAACCCAGAGCGAATAAACGGATGTAAACAGCACGGTAGACAAAAACACCATAACGACGATGATCGGCGGATACGCAACACGCAAAAAATAATTTTGCAAGCTTTCTACATCGCCAACGATTCGTGCAAGAAGATCCCCGCTTCGGTTTTTATTCAATATACCTGGTGTTATGGTAATGAGTTTGGCAAAAAAGGAGGTGCGTAAACGGCTCAACATGGAGAACGTAGCTCTGTGTGAGTACAATCGCTCCCCATAGCGGCTCGCGGCTCGAACAAAACCGAGCAGTTTGACCATTGAGGTAAGTACAATCAAGGTGTATAGCGGCGGCGCAAATACGGTTTGCGCGATCATATACCCACTGGCCGAAAAGAGACCCACACCTGCTATGCCTGCAATAAATCCACCCAAAATAGAGAGTAAGATATCCTTGCGCTCCTGAATCATGGCCTTGGACATCATAGCTAGTTCATTCATGTTAACCCTCCTTTTCGTTGAATATGAACCATCTCAGCATACTGAGGTAGTCGCTCTAGCAGTTCTTCATGTGATCCGGAGTCTATTAATGCACCATTCTCCATGAATAAAATGCTGTCCGCCTGTTGAATCGTATATAATCGGTGAGCTACGGTAATCATCGTTGCCTTCTCTGTCAGGGATGCAATCGAACGTTGCAGTATTCGCTCAGTGTGAACATCTAGTCCCACCGTTGGTTCATCAAACAAGATGATAGCCGGTCGTTTCAGGAAAGCACGTGCAAGAGCAAGCCTTTGCTTCTCCCCGCCAGATAATCCCCTGCCTCCTTCACCAACATAGGTATCCAGCCCTTGCTGCAATTGGGCAGTAACTGCACTAAGTCCTGCCTCCTCAGCCGCTTGTTCAATGTCGGCTCTGGATGTACTCGTTCCCGTACCAATCGCAATATTCTCAGCCAATGTACCTGCAAAAATATAGGGATGCTGTGTAATGTAACTCACCTGCTCGAACCAGGCGGCCTCATCATATGTGGACAACAGACGTCCATTGATCAGAACTTCCCCTGACGTCGGTTTTAATAATCCGGAGATGAGATGCAGCAGAGTCGTTTTGCCAGAGCCGCTTTTGCCAACAATCGCGATATGCTCTCCTGGTTTAATGGAGATCCTCTTCGCCTCAAGTTCAAACGAATCGGGTGCATACCGAAAATGGGTATCCATTAGATCGATAGACGGTGGCATAGGCGTCAGCACTGGATGTTCAGTCGACGACAATGGTTCCAATTGAACCTCAGCCATCACATCGGTATTCTCACTCTTGTTGTTATGAGCTACCTTTTCGCCATCGCTCTGTGCACTCGTCGTATTCGTGTCTGCAAGCATTTGCTCCACCTTGCGAATCGCCCCCATACTGGTTCTACCGCTATGAAAAGCGGTTCCTGTATTTTTCAGCAGGCTGTAAAACTCGGGAACAAGTAACAACACCAGAAAGGCCGTGTGGAACGTCAGCGCCTTAAATACTAGCAACTGAATAGCCAGTTCAAGAGCGACAATACCGATGCCTAACATGACGATCGACTCCAGCATGAAGGTGTTCGTAAACGCAATTTTCAAAATGCCCATTGTTGTATCTCGGTACCCCAGGCTGCTGCGTTCAATCTCCTTATGCTGACGATCAGCCTTACCAAATATTTTTAATGTAACTAGTCCTTGAAGCGAATCTAGGAATGTACCGGAAAACTCAGCTAGTTGCGCATATTTTTCCTCAGACTTGTTCTTGGTCTGTAATCCGACCAAAATCATAAATAAAGGGATAAATGGAGCGGTGCAGAGCAGAATCCATCCCGTGTTAGCATGTTGGGTAAATGCAACAACTAGGATCAGAATCGGAATGATCGCTGCCTCCATCATGCGCGGCATGTACTGACTGAAATAACTATCCGCCTCATCTACCGCATCCAGCGCAACACTGACCTTCCCTCCCGTCTGTCCGTGCAGGGTTGAAGATATGGAAGCATGGGTCAGGTTTTGCAGCACCTTAGCTCGCATATGCGTCTTGGCCTGGGCAGCCATATGCAAGCCGACCTTTCCATTGCCGTACGATAACAGCGTGCGCAGAGCCATGACAGCCAGCAATATACCGAGCAGCATAGCTATTGATGCAAAGGAAGCTTTCTCTACAAAGATTCGCTGGACTGCTTCAGCCATAAGTGTAGCCTGGCTTATAATCGCAACACCCAGTGCCAGAGAAATAAGAATAAGGAGAAGCCTGCTTTTTCGTTGTAATGACATTTGCTGAGTAATCAGACTCGATTTCCTTTTCACAGTACGCTCCTCCTTTTATTTTTTCCCTTTGACGTAATCCGCATCGAACAGGAACAGCTTGAAGACCAGAATAAGAGATGGAATCAACAAGCACAGCCCCCCGATAAATACAACGACAAGTGCGAAGCCCATGGCTGGTGATGTCGCGCTACTCTGAATCGTGATATATGGATCAAGAATATAAGGATATTGACCAATCCCGTAAGCGAAAAAGGCACAGAAAAATTGAAGCATGATGCAAATAAACGCAAATCCATATCTACGTCCGTTATACAGCAGCCACATGGCAACCATGAAGAAAGCAACGGAAAGTGCAAGCAACCACCACAGATCCATCATATTTTGAAAATGGCGCTCATTGTGTTGACCCAAATATATGAATGCAGTCAGTGCGAGAATGATGGTCGGTGTACTCCAGAACAAAGCATAGTTCCGCATCAGCTTAAGTGCCCCCTGATCCTCTGCCCGTGATGCATAAAAGGTTAGAAACGATCCGCTGATAAATAGGACAGAGACAATCGCCAGTCCAACGATGCTCCACGATAACGGGTTGGTAAACAGCGCCCAATAGTCCAGTGTAACGGTCTCGCCCTGTTTCAAAATAAATCCACCTTCCGACAGTGTCAGTGCCACGGACAGCGATGCAGGAATAAGCAGACCTGTAGCTCCGTATAAGAACAGGTACACGATATTGTTTTTGGAACCATAATTCTCAAAAGCATAGAACGAGCCACGAATGGCAAGCAGAATGATGGCAATACTCCCCGGCACGATCAGTGCGGCGCCATAATAGGAAGCGGTGTCCGGGAAAAACCCGACAATACCGATGTAGAAAAATACAAAAAATACGTTGGTGATCTCCCAGACCGGCGATAGATAACGGGAGATCAGACGATTAATCAAGTGATCCTGCTTCGTCAAACGAGCATAGAAGGCAAAAAAACCTGCTCCGAAATCAATAGAAGCTACGATGAGATAGCCATACAAGAACAGCCAGAGTACCGAAATTCCGATTAATTCATAACTCATCAGGCATGCCCTCCTTGATCCGCAGATTGATCCTGTTTCGCCTTCATCCATTTCTCCATCTCAAGATCAGCAGGATTGTTGTTAAACAGACGTCTTAATACAAGAACACATATAACACCGAGCACGATGTACAACAGTAGGAAAACAAAAAATAATACTCTCACACTTGGTGATGAAGTAGCCGCTTCTTCCACCCGCATATACCCTCGAATGATCCATGGCTGTCGTCCCACCTCTGCATAGAACCAGCCCATCTCAACGGCAAGAAACGCAAGTGGAGCACTCAGCGCAACGAGGCGAAGCATCCATTGGTTGAACTGATTACGCTTCTTCCAGAACACCAACAGGAAATATAGACTGGAGATCGCAAGTAGGGCGAATCCAATTCCGGCCATCACATCGAATAAATAGTGCACCAGCAGTGGCGGATGTTCATCCGGTGGAAATTCGTTCAGCCCCGTCACTTCGGCATTAAAATCTCCAAAGGCGAGAAAGCTGAGCAATTTAGGCAAATGAAGAGCCCCTATAATCTCATGTTCCGCGTTCAGCCATCCGAGTAAAATTAAATCTGCGCCGCTCTCTGTCTCAAAATGCCATTCTGCTGCAGCAAGCTTCTCAGGTTGATGTTCAGCCAAAAACTTGGCAGATACATCTCCAGCAAGTGTGTTCAGCAAGCTGAATACCAAAACAACAGCCATCATCAGATTCAAGCCTTTCTTGTGGTACGCAGAAACACCTTTTCTCAGCATGGCAAGGGCAGCAATCCCGGCCAGTAGAGCCGCTCCCGTTAAATAAGCTGAGCTTAGCACATGGAATACCTTGGAGAACGTTGCTGTGTTCAGCATCGCTTGCACAGGGTTAACCGCGATGAACTGGCCTGCCTCCATGACAAATCCTTCAGGTTGGTTCATGAATCCGTTCACGGTTGTAATAAAAACAGCCGACATCCCTGCTCCGGCCACAACCGGAATGGTTAACAACCAGTGAATATACGGGTTCTTGAATCGATCCCACGTATACAGATAAATGCCTAGGAAGATCGCTTCGAAGAAGAACGCGAACACTTCCATAAATAGCGGTAATGCAATGACATTCCCGGCTAACTTCATGAAATTCGGCCATACCAAGGCAAGCTGTAGAGATATCGCTGTTCCTGTCACGACACCTACCGCCACGGAAATGACAAATCCTCGTGACCACCTTTTCGCCATAAGAATGTAATGGTTATCTTTCTTCCGAATGCCAATGAACTCAGCAATAGCAATCATTAGAGGCACACCTACACCAAGTGTTGCAAAGATCACGTGAAATCCGAGCGTTAAGCCTGTCACCAGCCTACTCCATAACACCGTATCTAACTCCATACCTCTGTCACCTCCGTTTTCATTTTTCACTTAAGAACCCAATACAGATAAAGTACGAGAAAAATTTCACATATTAAGATACAAGGATGCATTCCGAAATCATCAACATGATTACTGCTTAAATTATCCCACTCTCGCAGTCCTATACATCCCATGCCAATATATAAAATTATTATATCTACAATTGTGAATGATACAATTGCAGTCACTTCCTTGACATGAAATAGACAAGGAACAGTCACCCCTTTTCAACTAATCTATGAAAATGAACTAAATTATCCTTTAGAGCTATTGACTTGTTTATCCGCAGGGCTTGGCATATCTCTGAAGCACAAAAAGGCCGCTAATCATAGGATTAGCGGCTCTTTACACTATCGTTATCGTTGACTGATCTTTTGCCAGAATGACTGCTTCAAAATCTTCTTTTGCCTTCACTTCATTTAAGTAACTTGTCATTGTTGTTGTTTTTGATAAGCATGCATTGCTGTTTGAAATTGGTCTAGTGCTTCTTGGTATTTGAGGCGATCCTTATCGTTGGTGGCAAGCTGTTTTTTCATCATTAAATCGTCCTGTAGTCTTGTAACTAATTCCGTTATTTGATCTCTTGGATTGGAATTTGCCGGTTTAGGTAACGAATCTTCACCCGTCTGTATTGTAAGTTCACCCTTGCTATCCACCTGACCAATTAAAACTTCTCCCAAATTCAAACCAAGCTTGCGCAGCTCTTTTTGTACCCATTCTTCGTTATGTCCTGTTACTTGTAAAGTATCTGGCAAGATATGCCCATCCATGATGATCGTTCTTGGTTCCTGTTCAGAAGAAATATGATAGCCCAACGCATTGGCTGTAAGGGGCTGGTATTCATTTTTTAACATTACACTGATATCTCCACTCTGTTCCATTACGGCAAACTCCACATCGGCAACTCGAAATACATCTTTTTTACGAAGTTGCTCCAGAAATTCATCAATCGTCAAGCGTTCTTTCGCTAGCGCTTTTTTGATCACTGCTCCATTTTCAATAAGAATTGTTGATTTCCCGTCCACAATATCTCGAAACTTTTTACTTTTCATCGTTAAGTACTCCGCACCTGCAGACACGGCAACCCATACAAATACCGCAAGAAAACCTAAATACCACTTCGTATCTGTATCTAACGAAATATACCCCACCAAGTTACCTAAGGTAATCCCAGTAATATACTCAAATAAAGATAATTCAGAAATTTGGCGCTTTCCTAGAATTTTCGTAATGAAAAATATTATTGTTACTGCAGATAACGTTCGAAAGGTGACCTCTAACCATTCTGGCACGTTGGATGCTCCATTCCTGTGGATTAACTGTGTTGGTGGTGCTTGTAAAGGTTATAATTACCACCACATTCATGATGTATGCACAGAACATGAGATACTTCCAATTCGAACGTTGCAAACTGCAGTATAGTCGCCAAATGATTCGTGGGGTGTCGGTCATCGCTGGAATAAATCATCTAAAAAAAACTGAACCGATCCGCTTGTCCAAGAACCAAGGCACCAACAATCGCCTGCTTACTCCACTCCACACATATAATGTAGTAGTATGAACTATATACATTACTAAAGGGAGAACGTTCACTCTATGGAATTCAATATATTTATAGTTGAAGATGATCAGGCGTTATTTGAAGCGCTACAAAAAGGGCTGGAAGCATGGGCATTCCGGGTTACGAAACCGGAAGATTTTAATGAAGTTATGCGTTCGTTTCTTGACCAACAACCTCATCTGGTAATTATGGATATTACGCTACCTAAATTTGACGGTTTTCATTGGTGTAGGGAAATTCGTTCTGTATCCGAAGTACCTATCATATTTTTATCATCTCGCGATCACCCGTTAGATATGGTTATGGCGCTTAATATGGGTGCGGATGATTTTATCCAGAAACCCTTTCATTCGAATGTATTATATGCCAAGGTTCAAGCGATTCTTCGACGTACATATGCTTATGGGGAAACCCAGGCAGATACACTCGAATGGAACGGTGCCTTAATTGATTTAAAGCGCGGAGTTATCCGAAAATCAGCCGAGGAAGCAGATTTGACCAAAAACGAATTATTCTTGCTAATTTCGCTGGTGAAGTCCAACAATTCAGTCATTTCACGTCATGATCTAATTCGTAAGCTATGGGAGGATGAACAGTTTGTAAATGATAATACACTTACAACCAATATCACCCGTTTGCGACAGAAGTTAGACCTGCTTGGACTTTCAGACGCCATTGTGACAAAGAAAGGGATGGGTTACATGGCAGTGACTTTATAGGAGGAAATACATGGTATGTTAGTACGTTACGTTAGTTCAAAAAAAAGCTGGATTCTGCTGTTTATCAGCTTGCTTGGTCTGACTGATCTGCTTATTATTTTCGATCAGGGAGTAAGTGTTACACCCCCCTCTTTCATATATTTAAATGCGCTTTATATTATTGTGTTTATTGTATTTTTCATTTGGCGGTACAGGAAAGAAACCAGATATCTGGAAGCAGTTGCTAAACTACCGAAAGACATGCAAACTAACTGGTTTGAGAGTCTTCCCCACCCTGACAATGAATTAGATAAGATAACGTACAACGTATTAAGGGAGGCCTCATCCCATTTCAAAAAAATGCTCTCTCAAGTGAAAGAAGCCCAACTGATTGAGAATGATTTTACTGCCTCCTGGATTCATGAAATCAAGACTCCTCTTACCGCCATGAAGCTAATTATGGATGCACAAAGTAACCCGGATATAAGTAAAATTGAAACAGAGTGGCTGCGGATTCATCTGCTTATTGAACGGCAGCTGTACATGACACGCCTTCCTGCCCTGGAATCGGACTACGTTCTTGAAAGGCTGTCAGTACAACGTCTCGCCATAGAAGAAATCCAGGAATTGGCCCCCTGGTGTATGGAGAAAAATCTGGCAGTCAATATTGAAGGCAATGATGCCGCTGTTGTTACAGACCGTAAATGGTGCCGATTCATCATCAGACAGATCCTGACCAATGCTATCAAATATAGTCCTTCCGATACGTCACTCACGTTCAGAACAGCTGTTACGGAACAAGAGAACGTCTATCTGGACATAATGGATGAGGGCCCGGGTATCCAACCCCATGACTTGCCGCGTATATTTGATAAAGGTTTTACCGGCGGGAATGGAAGGATTCATAATGCCGCTACTGGACTCGGCCTCTATCTTGCCCAGTCTGTTGCAGCTAAGATAGGAATTAAACTTCAAGTCCACTCCAGCCAGTCGCAAGGTACAACAATGCGGTTGACTTTTACAGATTCTAATGCATTTGAGACCGTTAGAAGAGGACAAGCGAACCATATCCCGTTATGAACAGCCAAGGTTAACTTGGTTGTTTTTTTGTTAACCTGACGAATTCGTCACCTTCCGCTTCAACTCGTCACCCAAAGCGTGCGACACCATGGATATTTGTACGTAAACTTAACCTATAACCACATATGGGAGGTTCATCATGAATGAAATAAATGAACAAGATACAGTATTAAACGCCCGCAATGTTCAAAAAGCGTATGGCTCGAGGGGCAGTACCCAACATGTTTTGAAAGGCATTAATTTACGCGTTCTGCGTAAAGAGTTCGTCGGTATCATGGGTCCCTCTGGTTCCGGTAAAACCACTCTGCTAAATGTACTTGCGACAATTGACCGAACAACTGACGGTACAATATTAATTGACAATGAAGATATATCCGCCATGACAAATGCCGCTCTTTCCGCGTTCCGCCGTAACAAGCTTGGCTTCATCTTCCAGGATTACAATCTTCTTGATACGTTGACGGTAAAGGAAAATATCCTTCTGCCTATATCACTTACCAAGCTAAGTAAGAAGCAAGCGGAGAGAGAATTTGCAGCGATTGCAGACGTACTGGGCATTCGGGAATTGTCGGAGAAATACCCATTCGAAATATCAGGAGGGCAAAAACAGCGTACTGCAGCCGGACGGGCTTTGATCCATCAGCCTTCTATCATCTTTGCAGACGAACCGACGGGAGCCCTAGATTCCAAGTCTGCGTCATCGTTGTTGTCCGTAATGGATGAGGTGAACCGGACTAAAGAGGTCACCATTATCATGGTCACACACGATCCGGTGGCATCCAGTTATTGTAACCGCGTGGTCTTTCTAAAAGACGGGAAGATTTACTCCGAACTGTACCGGGGGGAGAAATCCAGACAGTCGTTTTTTAAGGAGATCATTGATGTGCAGGCTGTACTAGGGGGCGATAATATTGACGGTATTTGATCTGGCATTCCGAAGCATGCGGCAAAATATGAAGCATTACTATCTATATTTCTTCGCACTGATTTTCAGCATGAGCCTGTTCTTCATCTTTGCATCCCTCAAGTATGATCAGCAGGTACAGAATATGCTGGATTCAAGTGTGAACTTCACTACAGCATTTCAGTTTGCAGCAGTCCTGCTCATGGTAATCATAGGGATCTTTGCTGTTTCCTCTAACAGCATATTCTTACGAAGACGCAGTCGGGAGTTTGGATTATATCAGCTCATAGGGCTTTCCAAAGGTTGGATTATCCGTTATTTACTCCTTGAGAATATCTTGCTGGGTTTGGGCGCTTTGATAACAGGGATCATCTGCGGAGCACTCGTATCCCGTCTGTTTGTCCTGATCTTAATGAATCTACTCAACTTGAACGGTCTGCCTTCGATAGACTTTTCTGTACTGGCGGCGTTAGAAACAGCCATAGTATTTATTCTCGTCATCGTTATTACTTCTATTCAGATGATAGTAATAATCAATCGGCGAACCCTGCTCGGCTTATTCCAGGCAGATAAGCAGCCTGAACTTATCAGCAAGCGGCCCTCTATTTTTACGGCTGTAATCGCTGTACTTGGTGTTATATTGATCGGCTACGGCTATCAGTTATCGGATCATATGATAGATGAGCAATTAGTTTTTAATGCGCTGCTAGTAATGGCGTCTACAATAACAGGAACCTATATTTTATTTAGGGTGACGATCAGATGGTGTCTCTACTGGTTCCGCAAACGTAAACGGGGACATCTGGGTTTGTACAACAGTCTGTCGCTTGCTCCCCTGATGCACCGTATGAAAACCAATGCCAACTCGCTCACATTAATTACTGTGCTGTCAGCCTTAACCCTTACACTAGTTACCATGGCGTATTCTATCTACTACTCTGCAGAGAAAGTTACTCGAAAAGAGTATCCATATGATTTCGCAATTGAGAATAACCAGCGTGATACAGATGCGTTTACTGCCGAGCTAGAGAGCAATGGGATTCATTACAACCACTATACTATCCAAACATTCCGGACTAACGGTGTTGTTTTGGATCCGTTAGTCGAATCCGGGTTTAGAGAAGGCATGCTATTATGGCTTTCGGCTGAACAACTGCAAGAAACCGACAGAGATGTCTCTGTACCTGACTATGGCGAGGCAATAGAATATAATGCTTCTGCTCTTAGCCTTTATGACGACATTGATCTCACCAAACGTTATCCAACGATGATTGAACTGCGCTCAGAAACACAGACGAAGAGTTATCCCTTGACTGAAATATTGTTGGAGAATGTCGTGAACGCTGGAATATCAGGTAGACAAATGTTAGTATCTGAAGCCACCTTGGAAGAAATTGAGAAGAGAATGTCCAATATGGACGGCTTTGATCGGGTTCAGATTGATACATTTCTAGTTCCGGACAATAAGGAACTTGCGCTGGCTTCCTCTCTCTATCAGAAATATAATACGGACGACTATTATTCGGCAGACTTTTATTCCCGCTATACAAGTTTGCTCCAGCAATCCGGATTATTAATTTTTATAGCTGCCTTTCTGGGACTAGCCTTTCTTGCTTCAACCGGCAGTATTCTCTACTTTAAACAGATGAGCGAAGCCGAGCAGGAAAAACAGAGCTTTAGAACTTTGCGTCAGCTTGGTTTTGATGAAAAGATGATCATGAAAGGTATTTTGCGGAAGCAGATGTTAGTGTTTCTGCTACCGCTGTTCATTGGAATATTTCATTCGGTCTTTGCAGTCAAAGCAAGTTACTTTATAACTAATTCGGACGATACCTTCCCTGCGGTGATTTCGATGGGTGCTTATGCCGCCATCTATTTCCTGTTCGCTTTCTTCACGCTTGGATATTACAAAAAAATTGTTCAGAACGCTATGTTATAACAACTACTACGAGGAGGGAATAAAGCATGAAAAAAACCGTTATTGTTGTTCTGACCGCTCTCATTGTTTGCTCGGCTCTGTATTTAACATTCAAACGGGAGTTTGATCAGTTCAATCCATTCTATGAGGAACAATATGTATACGCAGTAATCAATGAACAAGCCAAGAAGGAAGGTAAAAATGAATGGATTCGCTACAGATATAATCTGATAGGATACACAGGAAAGGGAGAGAAGAAAAAGATCACTTTCTCCTCAAGCAAAGAACAGAAACCGGAAGGCTATGTTAGAGTGCTTGCTAAGGGAGCCTATACCAAAGAATGGATTTTAATAGAAGAGAAAAAGATTCCCGAGAATGTTTTAAACCAGTTACGCTCCCATTGAGTATATGTCTGAATAGCAACTCCAAAGACAGCCAGTGCTGCTGATTTCGAGTTGCTTTTTTGCGAGTGTGTAATGAGCTGGCCATTGGAAGATAATTATTTTGGTTTTCCACTCTATTCTTAAGCAGCACGGTTGCGAGATCCGTTTGGATTCTGCCCTTTCACGCAAAAAAATACGACCCACCCTTCGTAAGAAGAGCAGGCCTTACTATTTTACTTCTTTGCCGTCTGAGCCTTTTTCAGTTTATCAGCAGCTGCTTGAGTACCTGATTGAATAGCAGCAGTTGCTTTGGCTAGTGTTTTCTTCCCGTTTACTACCTGTGTCAGTTCTTTAAGTAGAATCGAACGAAATCTTAATTCAAAATTGGGTGACTTGTTCATGAGAGCATAGCTTGTTATCGATGAATCCAGATTAGGTTTTAATTTATAGAAAGCATCCAACTTGTAACCTGAGTACTCCTTAATCATGCGAGATAGAGGAGCACCGATATTATTATTAGAGCTCTTGGGTTTATAGTATTCGGTAGCGTAGTCATCTCCATTGAAGTATTTAATGAAATCCCAAGCAGCATCAACATCTGCTGCGTCTGCTGGAATTGCGAATATCTCATTGATGAAAACGTTTCCTGTTGACTTTCCATCCTTAGCGGCAGGGCTGGCAACAATACCGAGCTTGAAAGGTTTATAATCTTTCACACCATTTTTTGCTGCTTGTAAGGACTGCAGTTGACTAATCGAGGCTACTTTCATAGCTGATCGTCCCATAATGAACGAGCTACTTTCCAAGTAACTTTTGCCCGACAGGCTGATCCCTTCGTCAAGTACGCCGGATTTCGTTGTCTCGCTTGCTAGACGATAGGCGTTTTTCCACGCAGTCGTATTCGCAGTAGCCTTTAGAGTACCTGGATCCATGTACGTTAATCCTTCTGTTCTGGCGATATCCATGACCAAATTGCTGGATCCAAAGGAGCTTAGACCCCAAATTCGGGAGTTCTTATCTCCCTTAGTAGGGAATTTTTGGGCAAGGTTCAATATCTCTTCCCACGTCATTCCATCACTTGGTACTTTGACATTGTACTTTTTAAATAAATCAATATTATACAGAAGAGCATACGAATTCGTTTTCGGGCTTAACCCATAAAGTTTGCCACCGCCCTGTTCCTTTAATTCATCTAGTAAGCCAGGGTATAGTGTTGTCGTGTCATACTTATCTCGCTTAATTAACGGTTCTAAATCGACCAGCTTTTTATCTGTAGACAGTTGTTGGTAATGGTATGGAGGTAGCATAACCAGATCAGGTGAATACTTTTGGATAGCCCCATTGTAATCCTTAATCGCTTCCATACCTGCAGGTGCAACGACTTCGATGTTTGTATTCGGGTACTTCTGACTGAACAAATTTCCATACGTTCTGTTGAAATCATCTTCGTTCCAGTACAACACTTTTAAAGTACGTTTCGTATCTACCTCATTGTCCGAATTTGCAGAAGCTTGTTTACCTGTGCTAAGGCCTGCTGAAATACCGATTAACATAACACTAAGACTAACAAGCATGGCCTTCTGTAAAAAATTGTGCTTCAAAAATAAAACCTCCACCCATTTGTTGTTCAAACGATTATTCGCTTGTGTTGAACTAAGTATAGAGGTGAAAGCTTATCATCTAACTACCGTACTTCTTATCATTTCCTTAATTAATACTGACGTTACTCAATACATAAAAATATCACTTATAATTACCGTGCTGCCTTCCAATGTAAGGTAGATACAGAATCAAGGAGGATCTATGGCGGAAAGAACGATTTTAATGGTGGATGACGAAGCGGAAATCATCCAATTAATGAGTATCTATTTCAATAACGAAGGCTTCAAGCTCCTGCAAGCGTCGAATGGCGTGGAGGCACTGAAGATTTTAAATTCGCAACAAATCGATTTAATTGTACTTGATCTAATGATGCCCGAGATGGACGGGTTGCAAGCTTGTATGAAAATACGAGAAACGAACCCTATACCTATCATTATGCTATCGGCTAAAGGCCAAGATATCGATAAAATATCAGGTCTCAGCATCGGCGCTGACGACTACGTAACCAAGCCATTCAACCCACTCGAGCTGATCGCACGTATCAAGTCGCAGCTTCGAAGAATGAACCAGTTCAACGCCATTGCGGCTAACGCGAACGAAATACACATCGAAAATGTTACCATTAATATTGCGTCCCATACGGTAAAGGTCGATCAGCAGGAAATTAAGTTAACTCCCCGCCAGTTCGCACTCCTGCATACGTTAGCAGTTAATAGAGGGACGGTGCTTAGTATGGATCGTATCTACGAAGAGGTCTGGAACGAGCCCTTTATGGAGTCAAAAAATAGCGTTATGGTACATATCAGAAAGCTCCGTGAGAAGATAGAATCTAACCCGCGCGAACCTCGAATCATCAAAACCGTATGGGGAATTGGATACAAAATAGAAAGTGATGAAAAAGTAAGGGGTGATTAATATGCAACCACAGTGGCTATATACGATTCGTTGGAGATTAATGCTGATCATGGTTGCAAGCCTGGCTTTAACAGGCGTAGGTATTTTGTTGGGTTATGTCATGGCGGGTGCACTGCAAAAAATCGAATACGTGGCTGTTCCGATCAATTGGATCATTGAGCAAGCCGGGTCCATTCGCGTGATGATCATAACCGGTATAATTCTATTTCCCGTCGCTTTTTTCCTTGCCAGCTTGCGTTTGGTTCGAGATTTGCGTGCGATCAATGCAGGGTTGCGGGAAATATCGGCAGGTCGTTTCGGAAATGTGGTAACGGTCAAAAGCAAGGATGAGCTAAGCGTGATCACTGAGAGTATGAATCATTTGAGCACCGAATGGGATCATTACTTGGCGGAAGTTACATGTGGTTTGGAGGAAATTGCGAGCGGCCAATTCGACCATCAAATTCCGGAAATTGCCGGTAATAAATTGGGCGAGGTCGCGCGCAGCATTAATCAGATGAGTATGCAATTGAAGCATTCTATAGCGGAGGAACGCAAGGCTGAAAAGACTAAAAACGATTTGATTACCGGTGTGTCGCATGATCTCCGCACTCCACTAACCTCGATTCTCGGCTTTCTCGAAGTAATCCAGGAGGATCGGTATCAGGATGAAGTGGAGATGCGTTATTATATCAACATCGCGTATGAGAAATCCTTGGCGCTTCGGCGATTAATCGACGAACTGTTCGAATATACCCGAATCAACAACGGCATGCCTCTTGAAATGAACGAGCTCGATATCGCCGGCTTAATCGGTCAGCTTGCCGAGGAATTTGTGCCGATTACGGAGAACGCAGGCATGAAAATCAGGCTGAACATACAAGAAGGAGATTTCAAGATTCAAGCGGACGGAGGATTGTTGGTACGGGCGTACGAGAATATCATCGCAAATGCCATCCAGTACGGGAAGGAGGGCAAATATATCGATATCGATATTACACAGGATGGAGATATGCTGGCCGTGCGAATTCAAAATTATGGAGATCCCGTTCCGGAACGGGATTTACCGTTCATCTTCGACCGCTTTTATCGGGTGGAGAGGTCTAGGTCGAAGCAGACCGGGGGTACAGGTCTCGGTCTGGCTATCACGAAGAGTATTGTCGAGGTACACCGAGGATGTATTACTGCGCGCAGCAGTAGGAAGGCAACTTCATTTGAGACACGCTTCTCCATTTCTGTCCTCAATCAGGCTCATGAGGCTGTTCGGGAAACAGATCAACATGAAATCGAGCAAATACCAACCACACTTCCCGAAAAAGGACTGGCGCCGAAAAAAGGAATTTTTCATCAAGAACGACGCTTATTCCAACCAAGGATAGCTGCTGTACCAATGATCGTGTTGCTCGTCTGTGCGTTGGTACTGTTCAGCTTCAAGAATTCATTTACCTCCAATCTCGTGGCAAAGTTGCCTGCCATCTTCTCTGAAAATGACGCCCCAACGCTGATACCCACAAGCGGGAATAACGAGATGACTTTAATTACTGGTAAAACAGACAAAGGCTATACACTGCTTATTCATAGTTACGTTTTCGACGGCCAGAGCCTAATTATTCAATACTCAATGAAACATTCTAACCAGATATCGGAGTTGCAGTGGACGAAACAATCGGTAGAGCCAACTTTTATGTTAGATCCTTCAACGATAAAGGCGGTTCCCGGCATTGCCACGGATACAGGTGTAACGTTGCCCAAAAACGGCACCATCAGATTTTATTTCATCGGGACTTTGCCACCTCCAGATCAGTTCCTGTTAAAGGTTAACGTAAACCAGTTAATCCTGTCCGATGGCTCGGGTCAGCAGGATCTGCTCTCCGGAGAATGGAGCTTTGAAATTCCTGTGAAGAAAAATCATGAACGAAAAGCCAATGGTCAAAGCGCGCCTTTGTAAAATGATACCGTTCCCCGCAATGCTAATAATTTAAAACTATACTGCCCGATCATATAATAGGATCAACCAATTCTTTTCGGTTGATCCATTTTATATTAACTTTAGGGTAGCCGAGCACGTGATAGCAGCTGTTCGACCTCATCCCTTATCACATGTACGTATATTAGACATTTTGCTTTTCCTCTCTCTCAGTGACCCCCTTGAGCCCCTTTGATGTAACTTATTTATCATGCGCATTGGAGATGATTTCTGTTGTTTTAATATTCCAAATAACTTTCAGCAATTTCCGTCAATGTTTCTTTACTTACTTGATCTGAATTTGCCAGCACGGTATAGCTGTATCTTTGTTTTTTGTCTGGGCTCTCGTATATCCATTGCAACTGGATCGCGCGTGAAGGATCAAATTCTGTTTGCAGCATCTCTACACCCTTCACATGAACCTTTTCCTGTCTAAATTCAACTTTCTCATCAATATACGATGTCGGGTTACTCTTACCAGTCAGATTATGGATCATAACCTCGATTTTATCTTCGCCGTTTTGATACGTAACAGATAGATGGGAAACCTCATCTGTCATTTCAACTGGCATCATTGCATAACCATGCTTAGACTTTTCGGCCTGATGTCTCAGTTTTGTAGTCATTTCCTCTTTTTCTTGCAAAGAGGGTGGGTTTACATCATACGCAGTTTTGAAGAATACATCTGCCTGTTGGTATGTATAATCCCCATTGACCTTGTCTGCAACCTTAATTGATTGATCTGTAATCGTATCGCGCAACTGAGAAAGATTGTAGAAACTAGTTGCCTTCATGCCCAGGTCTGTCTGATGATTCGGATTATTGGCAGCAACATAAAATAAAGCGGCTTGACCGTTCTTTAACAGCTTCTCTTTAAGGTCATAAAAAGCTTCAAAACGTTTTACGTCCTCTTTTGATTCTGTCTGTTCGTATTCTTTCGTCGATTTAGTCTCATATACAACTTCGCCATCCGTATTCGTCAAAGAATGATACTGGACTGCCGCATAACCTGTGGTGGCCATTAACATCATTCCAACAAACGCAGTTAAAGCAATTTTATATCTCACAAAAAACCTCTCCTTTTTCATTTCAGTATGCAGTACCTTCATTACCTTACCTGTTAGTTCCACATCGGGAATACGCGGGTCACCAAACAGTTTTTTCAAATCCTGATCCCTCTCCATATTCATACACTCCCCGTCCCTTTGCTTGGGCATAATACTTTCGAAATTTTGCGGATGTCCGTTCATATTTTTTACGGAGGCTTGCGCTGTTCTTGCCGAGAATCAAACCAATCTCCTGGTAGCTCTTATCCTCGATACAACGTAATATTAACAAGTTGCGTTCCTCCGCCGATAGTTTCGTCATAGCCTGATGTACAGATTCATCAAAATAGTTGGCTTCAATATGCATATCCACATCATTGTTATCTTTATCGTCACGGTAAAAGAAAGGTAAATATTTAACCAATTTACGTCTACGAATGAAGTCAATACACTGGTGGTAGGCAATCTTGTATAACCATGCGCTAAAACCCATCTCATATTGGGTATATTTTCGCAAGTTGCGAAATGTCTTCAGAAACACTTCCTGTGCATTATCTTCGGCTTCATCATGTTTACCCAGCATATGATAACAGTAGAGAAAGATTGGTTTCTGATAAACCTTCATGATCTTCTCGAATTTTTCTATCTCTCCATCTAACACATCTGCAATGATCTGATTAATCTCTGTGTCATTCAAGTTCTCTCCCCCCTTTCATACTATACAACGAACAACTCCACCATTAATGTGACAGTACGGAAGGTACTATATTCAAAACCGCCCTATCCAGACGGTAAAATTAACGCCAGACCTCTCCTGCCCTTTAGCCGAATAAAAGCAGCTGATCACTGTGATCAGCTGCTTTCTCAGATTTATTACGCGATCGGCTCCTGTTATCTTACGTTTTCACAAATCTAGAACATCACTTCGATATTCTATTCTTAAATCCTCAAGCAAACTATTCAAACCACACCATAAGTTCTCACATAGTAGATAAAGCTCTTCCTTATCAGCTAACTCACCACTTATTACATTTGTTGCTAACTCAACATATCCTTTTGGCTTGATCGGTTTTTCTATAGATTCTTCCAGAGT
This sequence comes from Paenibacillus sp. Root52, assembly GCF_001426865.1. Lineage (GTDB taxonomy): Bacteria > Bacillota > Bacilli > Paenibacillales > Paenibacillaceae > Paenibacillus. The sequence continues at coordinate 28,533 of NZ_LMFO01000011.1, forward strand.
TACGGCTCTACTGGTGTAATACTGTTTATTCATTAATCCAATCAATTTAGCAGTTTGCCATGTTAAATCAAATACAGCACGGGGTAGATAAGAGAGGTTATTGGAAGCTTTGGCATTTCGGATCTTGCCCATAGTCTCATATGGCTCCCAAATCATAAATTCTGCTATTACTTCTCTAAACCTCTCGTCAGGTAATGAGAGCACAATCTCCTTCGCCTTAGGAAATACGCCATTTGGGTCGTACAGGGAGGTAATATGTACGAAACTTCCCGCTCTAAGAGCCCATCCATCATCCACTACACTTGCTTGATGAAACCATTCTGATTTTTGCTTGGTAGAAATCTCTAATTTGAACGGATGAAGAATTAATTCATAGGTAGGTATATTCACTCCATCTCTACTAATGATGTGCAATTCTATATCTGAGTAAGGCCCTTCTTTTCCTTGAGCAACTGAACCATAAATACCGATAGCCTCAATGTCCTTATCGTATTTTTCTAATAACTTATTTTTTATTTCATTTATAAAATCGAATTTTAATTTACGACTAGTTTCAGCTGGAAAAGGCAACATGTGAGTCCTCCTAGTATCTGGATTTACTTCATTCTATCATCCATTGCTCCATATTGAGTACACGGTAGTGTAACTGCTCCTTTTTCAAAAGTTCAACTGGAAAACCAAAAGACGCCTGTCCCATTACAGGAACAAACGTCAGGGTTAAGATAAAGACTGTGAAGCAAGGTAATGAACGTTCTTACGTTATCCTTTGAATATAGATCTCCTTTAATGTACCGAATCTTTAACTACTTTTTTCTTTGATCTTGCCCCTATTAATATGATAATGATTGAAGAAACTACTAATAACACGGTGACCGCTGCGATCACTGCCGAGAAGGACTGATCAAAAGCAAACCGTGCAGCCTGTTTCAGCGTTTCTGAAGCTGACCCAGGCAATCCTTCTGCTACGATTAACGCTTCATCTAAGCTGTCTTTCACATTTGACGGAACATCCAAACCTGTTGGAATTTTCATAGATAACGTGTACACAAGCCCTGATAGACTGCCAATGATCGCTATTCCTGTAGCCCCACCTACTTCATATCCTACGCCTTCCATAGATGCAGCCATACCTGCCTTTTCATACGGGGCACTGCTCATTATGGAATGAGAAGCCACAGTCATCCCACCACCCAAACCCGCTCCGAAGAGTGCTAGTCCAAGAATTTGTCCAGCAAGGCCGGAATCAAATTGCACAAGATAGATTCCCAACCCTGCAGCTGCAATGAATAAAACAACACCCTTGATATGAATAGCATTAAAGCGATTCAAGAGCATTCCAGTCACTGGAGCAGCAATAACGGCTGCAAAAGGTATCGTTAGTGTATACACTCCGGCTAGTAGTGGACTGAAACCTTCCACCAATTGAAGTCGTTGTGTCACAATATATTGAATGCCTGTCTGACCGAATAATCCTACCAATGCCGTAATAAATCCCGTGGTAAACAGAGGTATCTTAAACAGTGAGAGGTCAATAAGCGGATCAGCGCTTCTATTTTGACGACGTATAAAGACAACAAGTGCCACGATACCAACAACCGCTCCGATTACTGCAAGAGTTATAGATCCTTCACGCCGAGTAGACTCTTTCAATGCATAGATTAGAGTAACCAAGGCGATCATAATTTGAATCGAGCTGGTTAAGTCAAACTTTTTATTTTTATTGCCTTCATGTTGTGGAACGAGCAGTAATGTTAATACAAATGCAAGCAGCGCGATGGGTAAATTAAGTAAGAATACAGACCCCCATGAGAAATACTCCAGAAGAAGTCCACCCACTATTGGTCCAAGTCCTGCACCTCCGGAGGCAATAGCACCCCAAATACCAATAGCCAAACCTAACTCACGCGGATCTGTAAAAGTAACTCTAACGATCGCCATAGTAGCAGGCATCATAATCGACGCTCCAACAGCAAGCAGTACCCTTGACGCGATCAAAACATAGGGGTTAGGGGCAAAGGCTGCAATAAGTGAAGCTATAGAAAATATAACTAATCCTATCGAGAACACCCTTTTATAACCCAAGCGGTCACCTAATGTACCCATTGCAGGAAGCAGACCCGCCATAACGAGTGAGTAACCATTTAATATCCATAATTTCTGCGAAGCAGTTGCACCTAAATCATGCGTTAACGTTGGCATAGCCGTGTAAAGAATCGTCATATCCATAACGATGAGTAGCAGTGCACTGGACACGATGAATAGAATCATCCAGCGTTTGAATTTTGACATGCTTAATCTTCCTCCGTGTACGAATTATTTTAAACTTTTAACATTTTGAAATATAATGTATAGGGTAACCCTATAGTCAACAACCATTTCTGCGAAACCAATCATTCGGCATAAATACACGGAGGATAGATAAATGTCAAATAGATTAAACGAATACTTTACAACCAGTGAACTAGCCAAAACATGCGGAGTAACAAAACACACGCTTTTTCATTACGATGATATTGGACTGTTAAAACCCGAAATCGTTAATTCTAAGGGATATCGTTATTATTCCCTTCAACAATGTCTTGTTCTTGATTTGATCATTGTACTCAAAAAAGCAGGCAGTTCATTAGAGGAAATAAAGGTGTTTATTCAGAAGCAGAATACACCCCTATTAATAAATATGTTGAAAGAGAAACAGATGGATTTAGAAAGAGAACAACGGAGAATTGCTCGCATGCAAAGTATCCTGAACAGCGCCATCCAAATGACCGAGGAAGCCACAGAAGAACTGCAAAATTCACCAAAGATCATAGAGTGTGAGGCAGAATCTTTCATAGTCACGCCATTAAATTTAGGTGATGGTGATAAGGAGTTTGCCAAAAAATTAAGCGAACATCGAGACTACTGTGAAACACACTATATTGATCACGAATTTCCAATTTGGACGATTATAAGCAAAGACCAATTTCAATCAGGGAATTATTATCCTGAGTACATGGCTAATAAAGTAAACACCCCGATTCCGGAAGAAATGATGCTTATCAAACCTGCAGGTTTATATGCTGCTATAGATCACAAAGGATCATATGATAGCATGCCACAAACTTATACAATCATTAAGAATTTCATAGCAAGTAAAGGAATGAACATAAGCGGAAACGTGTATGCCTTGGAACTACTCACCTATTGGACAGAAAAAAATCCAGACGACTATAAAATACGGATATATGTTCAGGTATCACATTAATACAAACTATATTCATTAGAAGAAACCAGAAATATGAATCAACGCTATGTTTTCCATCGTTCAAGAAACTGAATTTCAAAGGAAACATTTCTCCGACTTTGCGCGTTTATATTACACGGACACCAATTTTTGTAAGGAGGACTTCAAGATGAAGAGGAATAGACGGGTATATGCATGTTTTCGTTGAGTTTAATGATTAAGCATGTATTTATCATTCTGCATCTTCATATGAGCGATCCGGTTAGAATGGAGGTAATTTAGTGAAATCCAAATCACAAAAAAAATTATTTATAGTTGGTGTGACCCTTGCCTTAGGGATTGGTGCGAGTGTCTATGGCTTGGCAGCCACATCTGCTAACACTAGTCCCTCTAAGGATCTAGTTGAGGCTATAGGTATAGACGGAGTTGAAGGCTACATCAAAACTTCAGACATGAATCAAAATTTGCCACAAACCCCTGAGGAAGCTATTCAAAGTATGAACGCACCAAAAGTCGATAAATATATCAACTTGTACGATAGCGATGAGAATATTATCGGAAAATTCTTACTTGAGAGTTCAGAAGATTCTAACACTGCAAAGGAAATTGACCTGAAATTAGCCAAGCATATGTTAAAGGAGAGCGACCGCCCCGCGCTGGATATACTCCAAGAAAATCTAATTGCTCTCGTACAGCATGATCACAAACTTTACCGATCTGGTTTTGTCGATGACCAACTGGCAGATGCTATGGACTTTTATTATGGTGAGCAGTTCCAATATAAGTTCTCAAGCATCGAGAGCATTGAGAAACATGCATCTATCAAAAATCAATTACATATTACTGTTCTTGGTGAACGTCTGGATACAACAACCGATTCGGTTGAACAAGTAAAGATGATGTATGCGATCCGGCAGAGTGAACAAGGAGAATGGGACATCTATACCATTGATTAATGACATACCGTCCCCGTTTCAGGGGACTTATTACAAACTGGGATATAAGATCAACGATTCATATAATGAGCATACAGTTGCTCGAAGGTTGTAAATCGTTCGACTTCTCTCCCGACCTTACCATATTCCTCCTCATACTCACCCATCACTTCAAGGAACTTCTCTTGCATATCGATTAGATCACTTGCATCAAAGTACTGCATAAGATTAAATTTCTTAGTTCCGATCTTTGCAGCCATTTCATCAAGATAGCCTTGTGCTCCAAAAGCTGAAAGAAATACATAAGGGGCATCGTTGGTTAACACACCGTTCAACATTTTGTTGCGGTAGTTGCACCACAATTCTTCGTAAGTTCCCTTCATATTATCAAAGGTCGGAGCAGGTCTAACGATTAACGTATCACACATCGTGCTGTGCAACGTCGTAACGCTTTTCAACATGTTAAAAGATGCCATTCTTATTTCTTCAATCGTATTCGCTTCAATGACTGACATGTATAGTGATTCGAGATCATCCGGAACATAGCGCAACGAACATATCTCCTCCAAATATCGTTTGATTCCTCGTTTAATGCACGTGTTATTCATGCTGACCAACGCATTGACTAGATTGTACAGAACGTCGGCAGATGCATGTCGCACGGAGCCGATATCTTCACACAGCATCGTATCGCTGTAAGCTAGTTTAGCCAGATCAATCCACTTTTTTGCTCGATGAAGACACGCTTCTCCTATTGGGTTCGCAAGTGCATCAAGAGCCTTTCGCTTAAATTCGTTCAATTTCTCCAAATCCTCAGGCTTGGCATAGTAGAGTACCTTGAGCTCGGTTAGGCTCGATACGTTGGGACTTTCCAAGGTGGATTGCTCGTGTATTCTTGTATCCCAAGGCGTGCAATAGATGTCATATCCAACGTCATCCAAGATGAAGCAATCGGATATCTCCCAGCCCTTATCGGTATTATTAATGATAATTAGATCCAGATCGCTCTTCTCGTGAAAATCCCCGGTGTTAAATGAACCCGTAAGCCCAATAATGGCGATATCGTCTAGGTAATCTCTTTTTACGCGTTCGATCACCATATTGATCAGCCGTTCATTTTTGTTCAGCAGCTGCTTCATGATCATTTCATTCATCTCACTACTCCCCTTCGCATAATCCCACTGTCCTTTGTCACAACAACCTTAACTTGAGTCTATCGATTTAGAGATGCAGTTACTATGTATAAGTTGATTTAATTCATCTTTGCACAAAAATCCGCTAAACCGTCGATACGACGATATAGCGGATTCCATTAGTTCTTGGTATAAACAATCTTCTTAATACTTTCACAGGACAAAAAATACCGCTCCGCCAACTCGTTTATGCTGACTCCATCACGGAATAAGGATTTAATCTCAGCGTTTCGAGCAGAGACTTTACTCTTACTGTGTGTTTTCTCTCCCCATTTGAGGTGTGCCTCTTTAGGTTTGGGGATATATACTAATTCACCTTGAACGTATTCTTGAATGATCCGTAACAATTCTTCCGGGAAAATCGACTCGGCTTTTGAATATTTCACGTGCCTCACTCCTTATTTAATAAATCAATAAGGTGCAAAGCCAGTTCGTAGAATATTACAACTCGTTATTGGCAATTGGATTGTTGCTAATCTCTATGCAAAGCATTGCCATATCCTTCACTGGCTTTGCATAGAGCCATGCATATAAGAATCCTACCCCGATTGTTTTCAATGGCCTCACCTCCACAGAAAATAGATAGCTACTAACTGCTATTATATCAGAGCTTGTTGTTGAATTGTTTGCCATTCATGTTCATGTGGGTGACACGATTTGATTTTAAATCATAAAAGGTTATAGTTTATCTTAGGAAATAACTCATATGGGGTGACTAATCATGAACAAGCAAGAACAGGTCATGATGAATTTTAGGGACTTATTCAACAAATTGGTTTGGATTAATAAATCGAAGATGGAAAGTAGTCTGAAAGGTTATAAGCCTTCTGAAGTCCATTGTATTGAATTCATAGAGAAAAATGTAGATTCCAATGTAACGAAGTTGGCAGAATCCCTCTATATGACCAAGGGCGCCATAAGTAAATTAACGAAGAAGCTCATCGAAAAAGGGCTGATCGAAGATTATCAAAAAGCAAATAATAAGAAGGAAGTTTTTTTTAGACTAACCGAGCAAGGCAGAACCATATATGACATTCATGAGAAACTTCATACAGAGTTTCAGGAGAGAGATGAGTCTGTATTTAATCATGTAACCGAAGAACAGTATGATAAAATGCTGAACTTCATTGAAGTGTACAGCAAACATTTAGATACTGAAATAAATAAACAAGGTTTAGATCTAACGAAGTGAATCGAATAAAATGAGTTAAAACCAAGAGCAACCTTCTCTTTAGAGAAACGGGTGCTTTTTTTATCCCTCAATTATTGTTGACAAGGAAACAAAATAAGAGTAAATTTTTAGTTGACGAGGAAACAAAATTTAATTTAAAGGAGCATAACATGACATCAGACAACGTAAAGGAACCGGGAATACCCAAACATATTCTTATAACAGCTTGGGCAATTGCCCTTGGAGCAATCGCTCCTATGCTTGACTCTACCATGATGAACATTGTTGTAAATCAACTAACAAAGGATTTCCATACAACATTGGATACCATCCAATGGGCCATTACTGGATATATTTTAGCCCTTGCGATTGCAGTTCCTGTCTCTGGTTGGCTTATGAATAAATTTAACGGCAAGAAGGTCTTCGTTGGGGCTGTAATTGCTTTTGGTGTGATTTCTGTCTTAGTCGGAGTTAGCTGGGATATTTCAAGTTTCATCCTCTTCCGTTTACTTCAAGGATTCAGTGCCGGAGTCATAACCACTTTAATGTTCACCCTCTTAGTTAAAACAACCGGGCAACAATATTTAGGCAGAGTTATGGCTATTGTGAGTACGCCTATGATCTTTGGCCCTATCTTGGGACCAATCATCGGTGGCTTCATCGTTCAGGCGGCTTCTTGGCAATGGATCTTTTTCATTAACGTGTTCATTGTATTGATCTCCGCGCCATTAATGATAAGAAAGATTCCAGACTTCGAACCCTTCAACAAAGAGAGCAAGCTCGATCTAGTTGGAATTATTGTTTTGTCCTCTATGAGTGTGGCTTTAATTTACGGAATTACCAAAGCAGCAGATCATGCCACTTTCAATAATCACGAAACGATCTTGTGGATGGGAATTGGTCTTGCTATGGCTATCATTTATTTCGTCTACAATCGGATTAAAAGCAATCAGACCGTTCTGCCTATGAATTTGTTTGCACACAGGAACTTTGCAGCATCAAGCGCGGGGCTATTTTTAGCAAATATCGCTATTATGGGTCCGATGTTAATACTCCCCCTGTTCTTTCAAACCTTTCGAGACTTCACAATGATTCAAACAGCAGTTGCACTCATTCCCCAAGGCGTTGGTATGCTTGTCACCCGGCCTTTCATTGGAAAAATGATTGATAAAGTGGGTGCAAAATATGTACTGATCGCCAGCCTTATTCTTTCCCTTATCGGATCTATTCCATTTATATTCATCTCGGACACGACAAGTATGATCTGGATCTCGGTCATCCTGTTCATCCGTGGCGTCAGCGTTGGAGGCATTAGTCTTCCATTGATGAGTGAAGCCTACACTGGACTCGACAGTAAACTGCTTCCTGAGGCAGGTGTTGGCATCAATATCATTGAAAATCTGGGTTCGAGCTTCGGCTCAGCGATTATGGCTACTGCTGTTGCGACAACCATACAAGGCTTGCATCCAACGATTGCAAATCAATTGAAGGGGTACCATATCGGTTTCCTTGTAGCTACGATGATCCTAGCGTTGATTTTTATCCCAAGCCTGTGCCTTACCCATAAAAAGAAAGGCAGAAATACACCTACGTTTGAATGAGGTCATGACACAGCGTTTAATGTAACGGAGAATATTGAGGTTGTCACTGTCTATTGCGTTATTAATAAGCTCAACTGTCCATCAGTTGAGCTTTTGTTGCTATTTAATATGTGGAACCAAATGGTTTTTCATAGTAGAGTTTGGTAACAAAAGAAGAATATACTTTATATATAAAACGATTATTTTGCACAGACCCACACTGGAGGTATTACTCATGCAAACACTTGAAACAAGTCGATTGATATTAAGAAACTTTGTCACAACTGACGCTCCTGAATTAATCGAATACATCACCAATCCGAGAGTGAACTGCTTTCTAGAACATAACGTTTCAACATTAGAAGACGCTGTAATAGAGATTGAGAAGCGCAGCATTGCAGACGAGTATATCGCGGTCTGTCTAAAAGAGAGCAACAAGCTTATTGGAGAGCTGTTCACTATGAAGGAAGAACCGGACACCTATAATATTGGGTGGAATTTTAATGTCAAGTATGAAGGGAAAGGCTACGCAAGTGAAAGCGCGAATGCCTTCATGGAGTACCTCTATATGCAGCAAGAAGCCAGAAGACTGTATGCCTATGTCGAAGATGATAACTTCAGGTCACAAAAGCTGTGTGAGAAATTAGGCATGCGCCAGGAAGGCCTATTCAAAGAGTTTATTTCCTTTACCAAACATGAGGACGGAACTCCTAAGTATGAAAATACATTTCAATATGCATTACTGAAAAAAGAATGGCTCGCTCACCAGAAATGATCGGTTATTACATTGAATAACTTGGAACAATTTCATACGTAATTCCTCTTCTATTTCAAGAGCTAGCGGATTAATAGTAACATTTTAATAGGGAAAGAGCATTTCTATTCAGGCTGCCCCTTCCCTATTGTACTAATGTATCTACATGAGTTTAACAAACTCCCTATAATAATTTAGACATGTAATACTGGTCGAAAAGTTTGTCATTTATCAATAGTGAGTTTCTTTTTATTCCTTCTATCTCAAATCCCATTTTTTTATATAGAGATACTCCTGCTTCATTTTGAATGACCACTGTAAGTTCTAATCGTAAGATATTATGAGCTCTTGCCCATTCTTCCAACCTTTGAAATAGATTTGTTCCTATACCATGCCCTGTGTACTCTTTTAAGACACCTATAACTAGGTAGGCTGAATGCTTGGTTCTTCTTGTGTCTCCGCCAATGACTGCTAGATATCCTACTAACTTTCCAGCTTGTTCTGCAACGAGTACTGTTGAATTACTCTCTTGGTTCAATCGTTCCAACCATTTGCGTTGTTGTTCAGAAGAACCTTTTCTTTCTCCTGGTTCCATAAGCATAAAATGAGCCTCGGTTTCAACTTGCTTCATTAGCAAGTCAAAACTTTCAGCATCCTCAGGTTCTATCTCTCTGATCAACATCGAATCCCCCCATAAATATACTTATCCAGTATTATACATCCTATTGAACTAACCTGCCCTTTAATTGAATAAAAGCAGCGATCACTCAGATCAGCTGCTTCTTGGTTTTATTATTGAACTATCGTTTCTACGTTCGTTTAATGACGGTCTACATATTTTACTCTTGTTTCGAACCACGGTCACTGCACCTTATCTTCAAATATTATTCTGTAATTCCATTATGCTGCTTATTTTTTGAAAATCACGACCATATGCTTGCTTCCCATGTATTCAACGGAAGTATTTAACTGCTCGGCCACAAAACGAACAGGAACGAACGCACTGCCGTTCTTCAGAAGTAAAGGAGCATCTTGCATCACCGTTTGCTGGTTTACTTTTACCTGCCTATTCCCTACAGCCCAACGAATCGTCTTACCATCCTTCTGAATCGTTACCTCTTTGGTGCTCTGGTTCCAATTCACGGCTGCCCCAAGCTTCTCGGAGATGAAACGGATCGGCACATAGGTACGTCCAGTCTGAATAAATGGCGCTGCGGTAATAGGATAAGCACTTTCTCCAACATAAGCAGTCGTACTGCCGATCACCAAGCGCTGTGTCTTACGCTGACCGCTAGGCAACTCATTTCCTGCCATTTTCACAAATAATTTATATGTTTTCGATCCCTTGCTTAAATCTAAATAGTTATTTTGCAGTGCAAGTGGTTCAATGAATGCACCCGTATCATAATACGGTAAAAAACCACGTTGTTGGAGCGGCTCTAAATCCCAGACTCGATTGTTCTTCAAATAGAGATAAGCCAAACTTTGAAGATTTCTCAATGGCTCCAAATCATAGATTTGGTTAGATGATAAATTCAGAGTAACCAAGGCAGTTAATTTAGACAAAGGAGCAAGATCTTTGATGTTATTATTCGCAGCTTCGAGGCTCCTAAGCTTAACCAATCCTGTTAGCGGCTTTAGATCAGTGATCTTGTTGGAACTTATGGACAACGTGCTCAGATTGACTGCATATTCCAAACCCTGCAAACTCTTAATTCCTTTACCCGATAAATTAACATCGGTCAGTGACTCTAAATCCTCTTTTGTTAGGGATTCATCATCGTTTTTATTCAATAACGACTTAAGCGCTTGTTCTAGATTGAAATCCTCAAAAGCCAAAGGCTGTTGGTTAGACGCCTCCATGTAAGCCTGAGTTGGTAAGCCCAAACATAGGACAAAAATAATTAATAATCCGGCAAGGTATTTCTTCATTCTGAACATTCCTCTCTAATTACTGTGTAAACTAGCCTATCGTTGCTTGAATTAAGACGCAATTTGCTTAGAAAAGTTGTATTAAGAGTAATCAGATTTTGCGTTATTGTCCTTTGAAAAACCAGTTGCACAGCAAACAAAGCCAAATAGGCCCTTACCATTGTAGTGAATATACTGTTTTAAAGTAGGAAATAATTATTGGTATGAAGGGTGGGGACACTATGTTCAAAAAAATATATTTAATAGCCTTTGCAATGACTATTATTTCAGGAGTAGCATTACTATCCAATTTACAAGCAGATACCTATCCAGCAATGGAAACCGTAAATAAGACAGATGAAATCCCTGTTAACACGAATATTTCAACAAATAACGTGAAATTCGAAGAACCCGTAAAAAACGTAGAATCCGTAGAATCAAAAATCGCAAACGGGTATTATAGTCAATTCTATACACCTCATGGCATGTTCGTCCGAGCAGATGAACAAAGTATCTTTAAGGAATCGGAGATCGCAAGAACTATAGATGAAATCGAGCCCAATACGAATCAACTGATTTTTGAAGGCGAGTTTTTTTTAAAAGTAGATGAAGCAGAATTTTTCAAAAATTATCCCAATTCGTTGCTCTTAGGTAAAACCTTAAATGATGAAAACCCGACTAATCCTGATGTTCCATCAAGTTTATCAAAATAGTCATTTCATAAAGAAGGAGCCATTGTTCTCGACAATGGCTCCTTCTTTATGATTTGGGAATTAACGTGACTTCAGTGAATGTTTCGACTTCCCGCTGCTGTTGTTCCCCAGATATTCACGATAAAAATCCGGTGACAAAGGTAGACGCTTTCGCTCCTACAGCAGTTCCGAATTTCTCCTCCGTCTCTCTACAGATATTCGTATATGTTATCTTATGCTCTCTGCTCTACCTGTTTTTTCACTAAAAATCAGCGCCAGTGCAACTAACATCAGTACAAGTGAAACGCCCCGTTGCCACGAGAAATTGATGATTTCACTACCGAAGAGACCCATAGCATCTATCACAAATCCTGCTAACAGTTGTCCAACAATTGCAGTTAGGTTGGCAGGAGTAACACCAATCATATTTACAGAAAATGTTGATAAGAATAGGTAACCAAATCCCAAGAAAACAGCTGCCAACTGCAACTTTGGTGCATGAATGAGATCGAAAAGATGCCCACTTCCAAAAAAAACAACGAGCACAGCTAAAATTAAGGCGCCAGAGGCAAAGGTAAAGAATACTGTTTCTAAGAGTCCAATTGTGCGACTGATCTTACCGTTAAGGGAAGATTGGGCTCCAAGCACAGCACCACCTATTAACGTCACAATTACAATTAATAATCCAATTCCCATAATAAAATTCTCCTTCTTACTTAAAATAAAGTAAACACCAGTGCGGCCAACATGAGTATCAAGGCTGCCACTCGTTTAGAACCAATCTGTTTACGAGTACTGCCGAGCCAACCAAAATGATCAATTAACATGCTGGTAACCATTTGTCCTACAACGATGGCAATCATAGAAATTCCTACACCAACGATAGGAACACCAATAACCAAGGTCAATAAGTACGTAACGCCTAAAACACCACCAATTAGATTCCATTTAGGAAATGTGTTGATTAGCTTTAAGTTACCTCGTCCAAAAAAAATAAGAAGGATAAGTGCAATGATTGCTCCCATAAAGAAGTTATAAAAGTTCGTCTCCAACGCCCCAACCTGTTCCCCTAGCTTGCCATATAGAGCTCCCTCAAGACTGAGTAAAGCTCCAGTGAAAATAGCAATGATATAAAAAATTATTTTTTTCACGCACGTCATCTCCTGTTTTCAAACCTGATCCATACTGGATCATGATCACTTATTATTAATTTAGATATCGAGAATAATCGATTAATTAGAACAAAAAAAATGGTTACTTTTTATTTTTTTTAGATTTCTATTTCCATAAATTCAATTACTGCTCGAATAAAACTTTCATTTCGCCTATAATACGTCCACTGACCATAACGTACAGACTCAAGTAAACCCGCCTTTTGCATTATGTTTAAATAGTGGGATACCGTAGACTGAGAAACCTTGGCTTTTTCTTGAATATCACCTACGCACACTCCACCATCAAAATTCTCCTCCTTCGGAATGTGTGCGCCTTGTTTGGGAAAGTGCTTCTCCGGCTCCTTCAACCACTTCAGAATGTTTAGACGAGTCTCATTCGATAAAGCTTTGAATACATCAATTAATTCCATGGAACTTAGTATATCGTCTTTTCTCGATATGTCAATCAAGTTTTTTTCGTATGCCTTTTTATTTTTACTCAATAGTCCACCAAGGAAGTAATCCGTTGGTGGGCTTCAGCTAGTTTATCCGATTTGTGTTCCATTGGGTACATTCGAATCCGTTTTTAACAGTACAACGTCCCCTGCTTCTGGCACTCCGCCCAGCACCAAAACTTCTGAATCAAATCCTGCAATCCGGCGAGGTGGAAAATTCACAACTGCTACAATCTGTTTACCGATAATTTCTTCAGCTGTATACCTTTTCGTGATTTGTGCGCTGGAGGACTTAATACCAATGTCTGAACCAAAGTCAATCTCCAGTTTGATGGCTGGGACTTTAGCTTTTGCAAAAAATTCTGCATTAATAACTGTTCCCACGCGAAGATCCAGTTTTAGAAAGTCATCAAAAGTTGCCATTCATTATTCCTCCTAATGTAGAATTCCCCTGTTGTTTTCAAAGATCATTAATATGATAGACGCTTCGACGCTGAATATTGTATCGATTTTCGCCAAAAGTACATCAGCATCCCCAGTAGAGTTATTAATCCACCTATAGACTGAAAGGTAGTAATCGTTTCTCCCAGGAAGAGATACGCAAGAATAATTGCTAGAACTGGTTCTCCAATAATACCTACGGATACCGTTGTAGCTCCTATCGTTTTCAGCAGTCGATTGAAAATATATTGGCCGAAGATCGTGGGAATAATCGCAAGGAGAACAAAATAGAGCCAGTCCGAAGAAGCATAGTTGCTTAAGGAGAAGCCCCTTAATATGCTGTAGACGAGCAGAACACTTCCTCCAAAAAAGAAAACTACGACACTATATAGATTTGCATCAATTCTTTTACTCAACTTTTGCCCTACTAGCATATAAGCTGAAATAAATATGGTTCCGATTAAAGATAATCCATCCCCAATGAGTGCTTCTCTAGATACGCCAATATCTCCCCAGGCAATTATGATGGAACCAAGCAGCGCAGTCACTAAACAGAGTACGCTCAGAATGCCGGCTCTTTCCCTGAAGACAAAGTACGAACCAATCAAGACAAACAGCGGTTGCAGCGCTAAGATGACCATAGAACTTGCCACCGAAGTATACACGAGCGACTCCATCCAGAATAAGAAATGCAGTCCCAAGAGCAGACCGGCCAGAAAAAGCGCCGCCCACTCCTTGCCGTTCAAGCGTAAGGAGCGAATCGTTTTCCAAGAGACAAAAGGGAGCATAATGAATGCTGAAATGTACAGCCTATACATGCCTGCTATGGCGGTTGGTGTATCTGAAGATTTTATCATAATCGAAGATACGGAAACTGCTAATATGGCGATAAAAAGAAGTACATAAGGATGTAGCAATAACGATGTTTTACGTTCTTTCACTTAAAACCCTCCAAGAGGTCTTATCCGATCATCTGTGCACAGGCTTCAGTGATAAGCCATAGATATGATATGATAATATCACCGTTTCTATATAAAACGTGCAAGTATATCACTTAAAAGTATAGATATATCGTCATCGAAAGAAGGTTTTTCTGATATGCCCAAACCGTTGCACGAAACTATTGCCTATCCCGATCATTCATTTCCATATATCATGTACACCCATACGCTCTATACAAGTGTTCCCGAAGGAAGAGGATTCAACGACCTGCATTGGCATGAAGAGCTACAGATCACATTAGTAACGAAAGGAACGCTCGTCATTCAAGTCAACGGTATTGATCATGAGTTAAAGACCGGACAGGCCATTCTCATTAACAAAGGAATTCTTCATGTCACGACACAGCTGAGCCATGATGGGGAATATGTAAGTTTTAACTTTCCCGAGAAGCTACTCGCGTTCCACGCAGACAGCACCATGGAAGAGAAGTATGTGCTCCCCTACACTCGTTCTTCTTTCGTTTCGGTCGTAATTGCAGATAATGCCGAGTGGGAAAAGCAAGCTTTGGACATGCTTTGGAACATGAGGCGAGTATTCAATAGGAACAAAGATTGGGGTTGGGAGTATGAGATTTCGATCATGACCGTGCAGCTCTGGTTTAATCTAATATCTAATCTTTCGTTACCGCAAGAGGATGCGCCAAAACATGCAAAACGGCAGCAGGAAAGGCTGCAGCTTATGCTGAGTTTTATCCATCAGAACTACTCAAATCCGATCACGCTACGGGAGATTGCCGATATAGCACATTTGAGCATTTCGGAATGTACACGAAGTTTCAAAAAGACCGTTCACATGACGCCATATGAGTACCTTATTAAATATAGGATTAAGAAAAGCTGCGAACTACTCGTGTCCTCAGATGATACGATTACCGAGATCGCTGGCAATGTGGGCTTCAATCATGTGAATCACTTCATACAATCCTTCAAAAAGGATCAAGGAAGAACCCCTAAAGGTTTTAGGGAATTCAGAAGTGAACTGGAAAAAACAAAATAATAGACGCTACTCCACTAGAGTAGCGCCTATCCCTTCATTAACTTCTTATTTCTTGCTATCAGCCATCCAGAGACCTACAGCTTCGAGAACTGCTCCAGCCCCCATCATCGCCCCTCGAACGGCATCCCTCACTACAGAACCTTCTCCACTGATGACTGATGCTAACAATAGAAACTTAGCGACTCATGTTTGATGCCTTCCTGATTTTATTGAGCTATTGTTACCCGTTAACTAAACTATTTCATTGATCTTGCCAACGCGATCATTTCCTCTTTAGTTAATTCTCCGCTATCCATTTGAATGAAAGTATCATTATGTACCCATCGTAAGTATCCACCCGGTACATGGTTAACCCATGCCTCAAAACGCCCTTCAATTCCATTTATGTTAATTTTCTCTCCACTTTCACTAAATTTAAAGTCTTCGACTACAGTTCTTGTTGTACTTGTTTGGTTACGAACATCGATCGTAGTAATTTCGCGGTTTATTTTATAACCAACCGCCCTATGTTCTTCGATACCAAACATATATGACTTCCCTGATTCGTCAAAAAAGTGAAGTCTAACTTTGGAAACGGATTGATCTGGATTAAACGGGTATGGTTCTTTAATCTCCAATTTATAGCTTTGAATGGAGAAGGAAGGTGTAATTATTTTGAAGTCCGCAACAGGTTTTAGCTTATCCAGTTCAACATTTGAAAATGCTATCGTAGGTTTAGCTGATGCAATTAGCTGACTATTGTTAATTTCAGCAGAAAGGATACACATTATAACCAATGAAATAATCCATTTAGACAAGATCATTTCCTCCATATTTTTTGATAGTATTATGCCCTAGTCAATTTCAATTAACCTGCTCGTTAGTTGAATAAAAGCAGCCGATCGAGTTGATCTGGCTGCTTTTGGTTTTTATTGAGCTAACGTTTTATCGTTAGTTGAACGTATTTGTTCTATTAAATTTCTTAATAAGAATTCAGGTATTCTTCGGAGTGTAGATAATATTTACTGCATCATTACGTTCGAAATAATTCATATTTTCAATATATTGTTCCTTATTTAAATAGAAAAAGGTGCCCCTCTATTTTCAGAGTAGCACCTCTTCCTTCATTCATTT
Organism: Paenibacillus sp. Root52; assembly: GCF_001426865.1. Lineage (GTDB taxonomy): Bacteria > Bacillota > Bacilli > Paenibacillales > Paenibacillaceae > Paenibacillus. The sequence goes on from NZ_LMFO01000011.1 coordinate 45,153, forward strand.
CTGATCTCTCATTTCTTATTTCTTGCTACCAGCCATCCAGAGACCTACAGCTGCGAAAATAGCTCCAGCTCCCATCATCGCCCCTTGAACGGCATCTTTCACTACAGAACCTTCTCCATTGATGACTGATGCTAACAATAGAACAACTACTCCTGCACTCATTAACTTATAGGATTTTGTATTTAATTGATTAATCATATTAATTACCTCCATATTTTTATAAGAGTTACGTTCTTGGTTGTTTGTTTACTTAGATCTTATATGCTTTCATTGCTTTAAAGAGCTCTTTGAAAGTTGGACGTTTACCGTACATCAGTACACCCGTGCGATAGATTTTAGCTGCGAGCCAGCCAAAGATCAGAATAGATACAGCGAGAATTACAAGTGACGTCAGAATCTCCCATGTTGGTGCAACTCCTGCACCGATCCGTACAAGGATCGCTGTTGGTGAAGTGAATGGAATGAAGCTAGCCACTTTCAACAACAAAATGTTTGGTGTAGCGATACTGAAGATTGCGATGTAGAACGAAACGAGCGACAGCATCGTAATTGGCAGAACCGCCTGACCAAGTTCCTCTGTACGGCTTACCATTGAACCAATGGCAGCAAACATCACCGCATACAAGAAGTAACCTAAGATGTAGAAGATGAGTCCATACACAATGACAGCCGTATTGATGTCACTCAGATTCATATTGAAATCACCTAGTACATCAACGTTATGAGGAAGCAACATATTAGCAGCAACCACCGCTCCGAAGATTCCAATCTGCAGTATACCTACTAAGAAAATACCAATGATTTTACCGAACATCTGACTCAGCGGAGATACACTCGTGATAAGAATCTCCATGATTCGGGAGCTTTTCTCTGCAGTAATCTCGGAAGCAATCATATTCCCTGTCATCATTGTTGAAGTGAACAGCAGGATGATCAGGAGATACACAACAATGTAGTTAATCGGGCTCATACCATTATCCGATTCTGCACCGGCTGCGCCTTCTTCTGCACTCAGGCTTTCCTGAGTCAGCTTCACTGGCGTTGTGATCAGTTCTTTTTGTTCCGCTGTAAGTACATCTTTTACAACCACATCAAGCTTCACACTTTGCAGAGCCGCTTCAATGGAAGCAATGATCTGCGGTGATACCTCATCCGATGAGTACAAGATTGGCTGCGGGAACTCCTGTCCAGCTACAGCTTCAAACTTCAAGTAACCATCGGTAAGTCCTGCTTCTGTATCAGCTTTTAGAGCCGCTTCATCCTTGTCACCACCCGTGATGAAACGGTAAGCTTGATCTCCTTGCGCTGAAGAGAAGCTCTCCAGTTTCTCCGACACTTCCGGCTGTCCTGATGTGAGAAGCCCGATGTTTACCGGGTTATTACCTGAAGCTCCGCCACCAATTGGGCCACCGTTGAATAAAGTAATGAAATATGGCACATTGAGTCCAATCGTAATCAGAATTGCAAGTACAATCGTCGTTACCATGAATGATTTCGTTTTAACTTTGTTTTTGAACGTAAATCCCGTAATCGTTCCCATTTTATTCATTCGACTCACCTACCTCACGAATAAAGATTTGGTTAAGCGTTGGTTCCTTAATCTCAAAATGCTCGACAGTTGTCTGGGACATCGCATGTTTCAGAATCTCTTGAGCTGCATCAACATGGCTGATATGGATCGTGTAGCCACGTTCATTTTGATCTACCTTCCGTACACCTGTTAATAACTCCAGACCATCCACTTGACCTACAGTGCTTAGAGCGACCTGCTCACGTGGATAACGACTCTTAATTTCCTTGATCTCACCCTGCACTACAGTGTTAGAGCGATGAAGGATGGTGATCTGACGACATAACTCTTCAACATGTTCCATGCGGTGTGTGGAGAAAAGAATAGCTGTGCCTTCATCCCGTAATTCCTTAACGGTTGATTTGAGCAATTCCACGTTCACCGGATCCAGTCCACTGAAGGCCTCATCTAGAATAAGAATTTGAGGGCGATGCACGACAGCTGCGATAAAGCCCATTTTCTGCTGGTTACCTTTGGACAGCTCCTCAATCTTTTTGTCATAATACTCAGGAACCTCGAAACGCTCAAGCCAGTACTTCAGGCTCTTATCTGCATCCTTGCCACTCATGCCACGAAGTCTAGCCAGATAATTGATCTGCTCACTAACCTTCACCTTCGGATAAAGTCCGCGCTCTTCTGGAAGATAGCCCATAATTTGTTGCAACTCCGTATTGTACGGCTTACCGTTATATAGGATGTTTCCACCATCCGGGTGGATCAGGCCAAGCACCATTCGCATCGTGGTTGTTTTGCCTGCACCATTGGCTCCGAGCAGTCCGTAAATCTCACCTTCTTTTACATTGAGCGTGACTCCATTAACAGCTGTTTTGTCTGCATATTGCTTAACGACTTGCGTCAATTCTAATCGGTTCATCATTTATCGTCTCCCTTCGGCTATTTCCATTGTATGGGTGCATATCCGGCAATCCAGAATGCGAGTACTTCATCGAGCTCCAAGTTACGAATTTTCAGCACCTGATTACTGGACAGCTCCAACCTTTCCTGTGCTTCACTAACTCGGGTTGTAATAATCCGAACTAGGCCATTCTCATCTATAGAAGATTCGACAACACCAGGGATACTTTCTGGACGTAGGTCTCCTTCATACCAGACCTCTCTCCACTGATCGAGCACACTGTCTTTCTCCGCCATGCCCAAGGATTGACCACGGTGCATCAGTACGATGTAATCCGCAAGTCGCTTGACCTCATCTGCGATATGTGTGGCAATCAGTATTGTGGTATCTCCCCCTGCCATGAAGTTCCGGAACTGCTCAACCATCACTTTCCAGGCAAAAGGGTCAAGTCCGGAGGACGGTTCATCTAACAGAAGAAGTCTCGGACGCGCTGCGAGTGCAGCTGCAATCTCGTACTTACGCCGTTCTCCCTTGGACATCTTGATCAGCTTCACGTCTCTCGGCACGTCCATCTCTTTCATAAGCTGGTCAAACAGCTTCATATCCCAGCGTGGATACCAGTAAGCACGAAACCGGACTGCTTCCTCCGCTGTAAGCTGGTTCTCTTCAAGCCCGCTGTTATCGGCCACAAAACCAATCTGTTGTCTCAGTTCTATCGGCAGCGGACCATTGTGTTCCTCTCCAAACCATATGATCTGTCCACTATCTGGCAGTACAATTTGTTGCAGCATGTTCAGTAGTGTGCTTTTGCCAGAACCGTTATGACCGAGGATTGCAATGACATACCCTTCCGGGATGGTCAGATCAATCGGACCAATTACTCTGCGTTTTCGCATTTTGGATACGCCGTTCAGTTGAACAGCTACAGGTTCCATCATGGTACTCCCTCCCCTACTTCGGATAGATAACTCTTAGGGCTTCTCGGAACAAATCTTCCATTTCTTCTTCCGTACATCCGACCGATTTGCCAGACTGCACCGCAGCCTGCATCGCCTCCTGCGCAGCCTTCAATCTATAATTTTCTCTATCATTGGCTTCTACCTGGGCTACAAATGTACCTGTCCCCTGCTTCGTACGGAGCAGACCTTCATTCTCCAGATCCTGATAGACCCGTCTGACTGTAATCACGCTACAATTCAGTGCTCCGGCGAATTCACGAATGGACGGCAAATGCGTTCCCTCCCCTAATTGACCCGTAATGATTAATGATCTTAACTGGTTCTCAATCTGGTGATATAGGGGTTCAGCGCTGTTCTCATTTATTTGAATCGGTATCTTCACATCTTTGCACCTCGCCCTCCGGTACACCTCGTCGTGTTACAAGCTAGTAGCTCCGGTTCCTTCTCTATTCTCAATTCCATCATTCTCTCGTTCGATTAACTTAAATCCCGACAAGCCAGCTTCTTCAATGTCACACGACTGAATAGCCATAGTGTGGTTAAACCAACCACCAGAGCAATCCACATGATCGGGGACAATAGACTCCATCTTTTACTGTGATCAATGACAATCCATAATCCGTAGCTGCCTGACAATCGAATCAATAAAGATAAACCGATGGTAAGTGGCAAGAGCAGCGCACTAAGAAGTAAGTATTTTTTGCCACTGAAGAGGAATTCTCCGTAGATGTACAAGCCTGTCATAAAAAGTCCATACCCTGTACATGTCATGGCAAACGCCAGATATTGATCCCATCGGAAGGCTTCCTCATGTAATCGGACCACATACAACGATCCGTAGAAGAAGATACCATTATAAGCAAACGTCAGAATGGACTGCTGAAGTCTTGACCACATCACCGTTTCGTTAGGGATTGGGAGTCTGCGGTAAAAGGCCAGCATCTGTGTATAGGAATCCTCCTGTATATAACGGAATGAACGTCTGCTGAATAGGAATCCCTGAAAGGGCACCATGATTAGAAAAAAGGTATCTACAACAGGGTTAATGAAGCTCTCCTCATGTTGCTGAATCAACATCACACCGCTCATGCTGCCCGTGTATATCATAAAAATTGCACTCCATAACCACTGGAATCGATCCTTACTCATCTCACTGCGGGTCAACCACAACGCTTGTTTCCATGCGTTCATATGCACGCCTGCCTTTCAACTTTCATTCATGTAATGTGTGCTGTTTGCTCACTGTGTTTACTGTATATATCAATATACACAGTATACAGACCTAACACTTTTCCCGTCAACACTTTTTTTTCCTGAATCAGGAAGTAGAGTGGTATTCACCCCACAACTACACTTCAACAAACAGCGCCACTACGGGCAAAACGGCATATTACTGACTTGAAAAAATTGATGTTAAATGGGGTTATATTCTAGAATTTTGCGCCATAAAAAAAGGCTGTACCCATAGTGTGTATATACACACCACAGATACAGCTTGTTCAATTAACCCATCACCTGATTATAGAAGAGGTCTAACCATTACACGAGGTTGTAGCCGCTAGGCAAACTACGGTTACTGCGGATTGCACGAATCTCAGCTAGTGTTAAGCGTTCATTCGTAGAGATCAAGGACTCCACATCGTTGCCACGAATCAAGTCATCTAAGTCTCTCAAGCTGGTGTTCCCACGGTAAACACGGAATCCGCCCTGGAAGTTAGGTCTTGTGAACACAACGAGTGTTGCATTGGAGCTGGTCGAGAAGAAACGTAGACTCTCAACTCCTCCAAGGATGTTCTCCAAGTTGCGCAGACCCGTGTTGCCACGGTAAATCCGGCTTCTTCCTATGAAGTTCTCATCCGAGTACACTGTGAGACGTGGATACGTTTGACTGACATGGACTGTTTTTTTCATTTGTTGTATCCCCCTCTCAAACTCATTCTATGAATGTGTTCAAGAGGAAGCGTGGACGAATCTTCCACTAGATTCGTCCATTTTCATAGATTCGCAGTTTACACCGTACGTTTAGACCCCAAGAATAATTTCCCACACAGGTCGGGTGTGCCCGCCTGGATAAAGGATATACAGCAGAACGTACACGATCACACCCGTCATGGCACTGCTGAACCAGATCATCGATGTGAACCGCCCCCAGCGGCGGTGTGTTTTGAACTTCTTTTTGAACCCAAGCACGAGTGTTGAGATCCCGAAGACTGCAGCCACAGTTGCGAGAATAATATGAAAGATCAGAAAGATTCGATAGAAGATCTCCATATCCGGTTCGCCGCCCCAAGCCGTGTTGCCCACAAAGATCGTTCGAGACATATAAATGACAAAAAATATTAATGCCGCTACCGCACCTGCGACCATCATGGACTGATGCGCTTCCCGTTTACCGCGGATAATAAGTATCCAGCCGATTCCCACCAGCACTGCACTAATCACAATGAAAGACGTGCTGATCGTAGGCAGTAGAAAATACATATCCATCATGTATCCCCCTTTATTCATATCGTGCGAGTTTGAACACGCACAATATAGCAAATTTTATTTTGTAGCAGGGTTAAGTGGTACTACCGGTGGCTCCGGTCTATGGGTATCATCCTCGTCATCTTCCTGCTTCTCCTTGCGATACCATTGGAAGAAAACAAGTGCCAGCATGGATACGAAGATTCCCTCCTGAATGAATTTCATAATGATGCCGCCAACCTGCTGATCCTCTTTGGCAGAAGACAGAAAATTGAAGAACGCAGGCCCTCCGAAGGATCGCAGCAATGCCGATGTATCTCCTGATACACAATATCGCATGGCCTCAGCCCATATAGCAGGATTGCTATAGGTTGCATATAGAGGCTCGGAGGCGAAAATAATCAAACCACAGGCTGGCGTAAGCAACACCATATTGAGAAAAATAAACCCAACTTTGGACAGTCCCGATGCCTGTCTGCCTTCCGGTAACGGATTAAGGAGCGTCCACCACATCAGCATTGAAGTGATGAACAGCGCAATGTAATACAGACGATGAACCGTGAAATTGAGCATCACATAATCATGCACTACCGGCAGATGATAGATGGAGAACAACCCATTAAACATTAGGGCTGCCACAATCGGATGAGCTAGAAAAGATAACTGCCTGGTTGGCAGAAAGCTTACGATTTTACGCCATACCCAGTTAGGCAGTCCTTTCATAAGCAGCGGTGGTGCTACCAAGTAAGATAGAGCCATGCTGACCATATGAAAGCTAAACATGACATGACCCAACAAGTTGAAAGGCCCCGCTTGAGCTAGATAAAAAACGATAAGCCCCGTAATAAATAAAACTCGCTGTCCCACAGTTGCTGGCTCTGCTCTACTGACCTTCTCACTCACTGGCCCTACCAGCACGAGATAACCCGCTCCGATAAGTAGAAATAACGCCAGAATCGTAGGGCTCCACAGATCATTAAAACTAAAATATTGCAACCCGAGCATACGGGAAACCTCCCCGTGAACTAATTTGGTTAGTACCTATACGCCTATCCTACTGGTGCGCCAAAAAGGGGAAAAGACGGCGACAATAAGCCGCCGCCATCTCCTCTTACCACCAAACCCAATAGAGTGCCATAATAATGCACGTAAATGCTACGAAAAATCCAAACGCCATGAACAGAATAGGCATTAAATGACCTTTGTCCTTCATGTGCATCCAGTAACCGAGCTGTACAAACACCTGTAAGATGGCCATGACGACCAGCAAGATGATCGTAAACGTTGCGTTCACACCACCGGCCTTAACGGCTGCGAATGCGATCAGAGTCAATATGATGGAGAAGATAAACACTACGACGTGTTTCTGTGGCCCTTCCGTCCGGTGACGATGTTTCACTGGTTCCTGATCTGCTTTATCCTGTACCGACATGTGTTACCCCACCTTTCCGAGCAAGTACACGACCGTGAAGATAAACACCCAGACAACGTCGATAAAGTGCCAGTACATTGCAGAGACGTACACTTTAGGTGCAGTTACGACCGTCAGTCCTTTTTTGAACAATTGCCCAATAATAAGACCGATCCAGAGAATACCAAAGGCTACGTGAGCTCCATGGAATCCGACTAGTGTATAAAATGCCGAGCTGAATGCACTCGTTGTCATACCAAACTCTTTGTGCTTCACATATTCATAAAACTCATAGATTTCGAGTCCTAGGAACCCGAGCCCTAGCAAAACCGTAATGCCGAGCCATAACGTAAGTGCCTTCACCTTACCTCTATGCATCGCCTGAATGGCAAATACACTTGTCAAACTACTGACTAGGAGGATAACGGTTGCTGCTGCCACCAGAGGTAGATGGAACAGCTCATTCGCTGTTGGCCCTTCATTCGTCTGGTTCCTGAGCGCAAGGAAGGTAGCGAAAAGGGTTCCGAACAACACGGTCTCGCCGCCGAGGAACAACCAGAAGCCGATGAGCTTATTGCGTCCCTCCAGCGTTGCCTTCTCCGGTTCATGCGGCAAGTTACCGTTCACAGGTTCAGCATGTGATGTTGTCATTTTCTCGCCCCCTTCTCGTCCTGATCCTCTGGCTCAATATGCCAGCCATGATCATCATAGAGTGAACGGAGCATCATGGCTCCAAATGTAATGACAAGTCCTATAATGAGCACAATGTAATTGTTAAATAGTCCATTCATGAACGCATTACCAAAGTCATCCTTACTGAACATCAGCCCAAGCCCAGCAATGAATATACCAACAGACATGACAAACGGTAACGGTGTTGCAGATGGCATATGAATTGACCCTACCGGCTCAGCCGGTGTCATTTCTGTGTTCCCAGCCATCTTTTCCTTCCAGTATGCATCAATACCGCGTACGAGCGGCGTTTGCTTGAAATTGTACTCTGGCGGTGGAGATGGAATCGTCCATTCCAACGTACGGCCATCTTCCCACGGATCATTCGGTGCATCCACCGGTTTCTTCGTCGTAATAACGATGTTGACGAGGAAAATGATGACACCAACCCCCATCAAGAATGCCCCTATTGTACTCACGAGGTTAAGCAGGTCGAAATCCTGATTTGGCAAGTAGGATACAATCCGGCGCTGCATACCCATCAGTCCAAGGAAATGCTGCACGAAGAAGGTGAGCTGGAAACCAATCATAAATGTCCAGAATGTCCATTTTCCTAGCGATTCACTGAGGATACGTCCAAACATTTTGGGCCACCAATAGTGAAGACCTGAGAATATACCCAGCACCAAGCCACCTACGATGACATAGTGAAAATGCGCTACAACAAAGTATGTATCATGGAATTGGAAGTCAGCCGGAGCAGACGCCAACATGACACCCGTTACGCCTCCCATAACAAAGGTCGGAATAAATCCTACCGCGAACAGGTTCGCCGCTGTAAAACGAATTCGTCCTCCCCACATGGTGAAGAGCCAGTTGAAGATCTTGATTCCTGTCGGTACAGCAATCAGCATGGTGGAGATGGAGAACAATGCGTTCGCAATCGTTCCGAGACCCGTAGTGAACATATGATGCGCCCAGACCATGAAGCCCAAGAACGCAATCAGGATCGTTGCAAACACCATGGAGCTGTAACCAAACAATCTTTTGCGTGCAAACGTAGGGATAACCTCTGAGATAATCCCAAACGCTGGCAAGATAAGAATATATACTTCGGGATGACCAAAGATCCAGAAGATATGTTGCCATAACACGGGATTTCCCCCGCCTGCAACATCGAAGAAATTCGCATCTAATATCCGGTCAAAGGTCAACAATACCAATCCAACTGTAATTGCAGGAAAAGCAAATAGGATAATAGCAGAAGTAATAAATGTGGTCCATGTAAACATCGGCATCCGCATGTATGACATGCCAGGCGCACGCATCGTTATAATCGTGGCGAGAAAGTTAATGCCCCCGATGAGTGTCCCTAGACCTGCAATCTGGAGTCCGATCGTATAGAAATCGACACCGTGGGTTCCACTGTATTCACTGCCCGATAGTGGCGTATACGATGTCCATCCGGCATCAGGCGCACCGCCCATGATCCAGCTCAGATTAAGCAACAGACCACCGAACAGGAATGTCCAGAAGCCCAGCGCGTTAACGAACGGGAAAGCTACATCCCGTGCTCCAATCTGCAATGGTACAACCGCATTCATAATGGCAAATATAATCGGCATAACACCTAGAAAGATCATCGTGGTTCCGTGCATCGTAATCAATTCATTGAAGACCTGTGCTGAGACAAAATTGTTCATCGGCTTCATGAGCTGAATCCGAATCAAAATGGCTTCAATCCCACCGATGCCGAAAAACAATCCGCCCGCAGCTAAGTAAAGAACGGCGATTTTTTTGTGATCGACGGTAGTGATCCAATCCATCAAGCCACGGTAACGCTTGACGCTATGAGCTTGAGCCAAGGTTGTGTACCCCCTTTATCGTCCTTGCTGTTCTATTCATAGTCCAATTTATAATTGGCCAGATATTCGGCAATTCCGTCGATCTCTTCATCTGTAAGTCCGAGGTCTTTGGGACTCGGCATCGTATTGCCTGGCTTCACGGATTGTGGATCATGCAGCCATTCTTTCATGTTATCCAAGACAGGTTTACCTTCTTCTTGTCCCTCGCGTTGATTAAGCAAAATGCCTGCGACGGATTCCTTGCCACCAATGCCTGTGAGATTTGGCGCAACTGGGCCACCTTGATCACCTACAGCATGACAAGAAAGGCAATTTGTTTTGAATTTTTCAGCCAATTGCGTGTCTTCTGGAAGAACAGCAGGTGCTTTCATTTCAGCGACCCATCTGTCAAAAGCCTCTGGGCTGACCGCTTTTACTTTAAACTCCATGTAGGCATGAGACCTACCGCATAATTCGGCACACTTTCCGCGGTAAACGCCTTCATTCGGTGCTGAGAAGCTAAACTTATTCAGTGTTCCATCTGGGTTGGTGTCCATTTTACCCGCAAGTGACGGCACCCAGAAGGAATGAATCACGTCAGCGGTTTTCAATTCGAATGCGATCTTCTTGTCGGTAGGAATAATGAGGTCTTGAGCGGTGGTTACGTCATATTGAGGATAAGTAAATTCCCACCAGTACTGATGCGAGGTGACTTTGACCTGTACTGCATTTGGATCATTGGACAGATCTGCGCCTTGAGCAAAGATCTCCTTAACCGTTGGTACAGCTAGTACAATAACAAGCAGTAACGGAATGGCTGTCCATATGACTTCGAGCTTGAAACTTCCTTCGACCTGTTCGGGTATGTCATTCTGTCCAGACCGTCTGCGAAAACGGATCAATACATAGGCTGCAATGGCAAATACAATGATGAGTACCACGATCATAATCGCGATGGACAGCTTCATCAGATCATATTGACCTTGCGCCACAGGACCCTGAGGTTTCATTACAGACAAGTCTTCCCGCCCGCATGCGGATAGCAGCAAAGAGAACACCGCCAGCAAGGGGAGAATTCGCTTTGCAACCTGCCACTGTTTCATCATTGATCTACCCCACTTTTTTACGTTTTCGTAGATTACCGTCTTTGTCCCAAAAGCATGTTGCTCTTCCGTTCTGGCACAATACGTATAATCCTCTCCGTCATATAGAACGGTTTCCAGAAATAACGCTTCCATTGACCCCTTAATTCCCTTCAAAGGGCATGTCTACGCATTCTTCCAATTCATTCTATATGGTTCAATCACATATTAAATATAAGTTGAGGGTATGATTTTGTCAATCTTTGGACACATGTTCACAATTTGTTCACTTTATGTAGAAAACCGCACCAAAACTAGATTTGCAAGCGATTTCAGTTAAAAAACCATTAATATAAATTTGAAAATTTTTGCCAGATTTCGGTGATTGAGCGTATTTTTCACCAGACTTTTATCACACACAAAACATGCGAAATTATGCAAAAGGAAATGAATCACTCCCGGGTAGGCTAACTTCCAGTTATACAGGAAGGAAATTTCACTCCATACCGTTCTATTAGCCATTCGAAGCGGCATGGAGTAGTACTCCTCCCTTTCTGAATTTAACGTTTCTTCCAACTATCCTATAAATGATCTTGCATAGATCACATTCTCTACATTATGTTCCATCTGTTAAGATCCGTGGGCCATTGCTCGTGATCGCAATCGTGTGCTCGTATTGAACTCCCCAGCTCCCGTCCACCGTTCGCACAGTCCATCCATCTTCGTCCCATACCACGACTCCTGAGCTGCCTTTGGTGAAGATCGGTTCAATCGTAATGACCATACCTTCGGTCAACATCTGTCCTGTGCCACGTTTGCCATAAGGTAGTACATTGGGCGGTTCATGAATGTATTGACCAATCCCATGACCAATGAGCGGCTTCACAATGCCATATCGATATAACCTTGCTGAGCGTTCAATGGCATTGCCGATATCTCCTAGCGTATTCCCAGGTACTGCTTGGTCAATAGCACGGTGCAGTGCCTTCTCTGTACGTTTCATCAATTTACGGATCGTCCGCCGCTGTTCCCCGATCCCATATGTCCAGGCAGAGTCAGCAAGCCAGCCATCTTTATTGACAACCATATCAATAGTCACGACATCGCCTTCAGCCAATTCCCGTTCACTAGGAAAACCGTGACAGACTACCTCATTGATAGATGCACAGGTCGCATAAGGGTATCCCTTGTATCCTTTTTGTTCAGGCGTCGCGCCGTTCTTCGCCAGAAATTCTTCCACTAATTCATCCATGTCCCGTGTAGTTACACCGGGAGCTAGCCGCTGTTCAATGAGCTTGTGACAGTTGTGCAGGATTCGCCCTGCTTCCTGCATGTAGCTAATCTCTTCTTTTGTTTTCAAAATAGGATCCACATGCATACATCCTTCCTGGAAGTTGTGTACTTCCATATATATGCAAGCTTCACGCAACAAAGCCCGAAAAGTAATGGTAAACTCTTCAGGCTGAAGCAAAAAAAACCGTCCACCGGAGCTTAACGCCCGGAAGACGGTTCTATTCATATCGGAACAGTAAAATTCTAAGTTAAGTGCTTCAGGATACGGAAGAATCCATCTTGACAAGCTCATGCTCGACCACAGAAGTCAGTTCTTCTTCATACCCACCCGTAATCCGGTATTTTCTCACGTACTCCTTCACGAATTTTTTTGGATCCTTAGGACGGAAAATCCGAGTCATTTCCCTCAAACTTTCTTTGACCTCATTGTGACCTTTCGTTGCCATTGTAATTCCCTCCCAAAACGTTGAAAGTGAATGCTCCGTTTAGAGAACGCCGAATAAGTCTTAAATGCCATTCATGAAGTTGTGTGCGCGGCTTAAAGCAAGCTTTAGGTCGGGAACCTCGCTAAAAGCAAGTACCTGACACTATAAATACCCGATATGATTCAAGTTGAATCATAATCTTATTGTAGCATATTCGGAAGTATGTTACGACTTGACGATTTTCCTTAATATTTATAACGGTTTTTATACCGAAAAAGTTTAATTCCGAATCATATTTGATGCATATGCCTATTGTATACGGAATTAATGTAACCAGCATAACGCGTAACTATTCGGGGGATATTATCACGGACAACCATTATAGTTAAATTTCTGGATTCTAAGGAGGCGCCGTTTCATGGAACGAAAAGAACAAGACATGTTGCCCCTTTCGCATGAAGTCGTGGAAGTGGACGGAGTTTACATCAACGAAGCAGGACGCGAGGAGCATCTGCATCGAGGTCAGCATTTTCCCGCCGATCCCATTCTTGGCAAGACAGAGTGGAAATTGACGGAGTTTGCCTTTGAGAACCATCATGATGGTCGTACGGACGAACGTTTGGTACCCAAAGAGAATGATACTGACAAAATCGGTAAAGTCACGAATCCGCGTAGACAGCTTGAGCAAGGCGATAATTAATCTTTAGGGTAACCAGAATGATAAATCTTAAATAGTAGCTCTGGGGGCAGACACAGCCGATATGACAAATGGGTCTGTTCCTCCATAGCTACACCAACACCATGTTAAATGTAAATAGCTTTCTATACACTAGATATAGCAACACAACATACATAGATCTATCCATTCATTCAATCCTTCATCATTCCGGTTCAGTTCTGTCCCTTCTCCTCATAGCCTATATAAAAAGGACAAAGGAGGCTTGACCGGATGTCCCCCATTAAATCATCGAGCGGTCTGGATGAAAATATTGCAGGTATGCTCTGTTATCTATTCACCATTGTTGGTGGGATCATATTTCTCGCTGTGGAAAAGCGGAGTCGATTCGTTATGTTCCATGCGCTCCAATCGGTAACGGTATTTGGCCTCATTATGGTCGGTCATGTGTTATGCACATTTCTCCCGTTATTTGGCCCATTGGTCTCCTCCCTATTATCCCTGCTTGGTGTGGTTGTATGGCTCCTGATGGTTGTCACTAGCTTACAGGGAAAATGGCTGAAGCTGCCTTGGATTGGTGACTTTGCGGAAAAACAGATGCGGCATTTATGATTCCTGACGGCTCATAACCAAAAAAAACATCCGTTTCCCTGCAAGGCAGAGAATCGGATGTTTGTGTTGTTGTTCATGCTATAGATCATTCATCACGTAAATGACTCATGCCATGAAACCATTCATTCATGACATAAGTATTTCATGACAAGAGTTAACATAGGATGCATGGCGGAAACTAACTTCTTACTGGTATTCTTAACATCTAATTATGCAGAATGTTTAGACTCTCCAATGATATCGTCTGCTTGTTTCTCCGCCATTCTAGCTGCCTCAGCCTTCGTTCCAATGCCGTTGAACAACAGATTCATAAATATCGCTGTAAAACTACCTGCAATGATGCCGTTACCTAACATGATTTGTGCCCAGGCCGGTGTATTGGCAAACAGCTCAGGAACAACGGTTACCCCTAGACCCATGCCTACAGAACACGCGATAATGAACAAATTCTCATGACGGTTCAGATCCACTTGGCTTCCCAAAATGCGAATACCTGACGATACCACCATGCCGAACAGAGCAACCATCGCTCCACCTAATACAGAACCTGGTACAAGCTGTGCCAGCGCAGCAATCTTAGGTACGAATCCAATCACGACAAGCAAGCTACCCGCTACAACAATGACATCACGCGTTTTCACCCGTGTCATCTGTACAAGCCCCACATTCTGCGAGTAGGTCGTGTATGGGAAGGAGTTGAAGATACCACCCAGTACAATTGCCAGACCTTCTGCGCGGTAACCCCGTGCCAGATCTTTGGAAGTCAGATCTTTATCCAGAATTTTACCCAAAGCCATAAATACTCCCGTTGATTCAGCAACACTCACAATAGCGACCAGAATCATCGTCAGAATCGGTACAATCTCAAACGTTGGTGTACCAAAGTAGAACGGCTGTATCATATGGAACCAGCTTGCTTCACGTAAAGGGGCAAGTTTCACTTCACCCATAAAGGCTGCTGCAATTGTCCCTGCGAGAAGACCAATCAGGACCGAGATGGAGCGGATAAATCCAGTTGTAAACCGCGTCAACAGGATGATGAACAGCAGTACACCGAAACCGAGCATCAAATTCTGAGCACTACCAAAATTCGTACTACCCCCAAGATCGTTGAACGCCACAGGGATCAGTGTCAAACCAATAATCGTCACGACTGAGCCTGTAACCACTGGTGGGAATAGGCGAATCAATTTACCGAATAGACCTGAGAAAATAAGAACAAATAGTCCGGAAGCAATGATCGCACCATAAATAGCTGATACGCCGCTGCTCTGACCGATAATAATCATCGGAGATACCGCTTGGAAAGCACAACCCAGCATAACGGGAAGTCCCACTCCGAAATAACGGTTACCCCACACTTGAAGCAATGTCGCTACCCCACAGGCAAGCAGATCAATTGCAATCAGATACGTCAGTTGCTCCATCGTAAAGCCTAAGGCTTCACTTACGATCAGAGGTACAATTACAGCTCCTGCGTACATTGCTAACACATGCTGAAGACCTAAGGAGAATGTTTGGACAGGATGCCGATGCCGCTGAAAAATACGTTCGCGTGCCATATTAGTTCGTGCCCTCCTCGTCCGCAAATGTAACCTGTCCATCTGACAGTGCTCCGATGCGAACCAGTGATTCCACGCGGTAGCCTGCTTCTTGAAGCAAGCGTCCTCCTGGTTGGAAGGCTTTCTCAATTACGATCCCAATGCCGACTACCTCGGCTCCAACCTGTTCAACGATGCGTGCTAGTCCAAATGCCGCCTCACCATTCGCCAAGAAATCATCAATAATGAGTACCCGGTCACCTGGCTGCATGAACTTTTTGGCAACAGTAATCTCGTTGGTCTCCTGCTTCGTAAATGAGTACACCTTCTCGACCAGAATATCTTCAGTAAGAGTAAGTGACTTCTGCTTCCGTGCAAAAATCAGCGGTACATTAAGCTCCAATGCAGTCATGATGCCTGGAGCTATACCCGAGGATTCGATCGTAAGCACACGTGTAATATTCTCACCTTCAAAGCGGCGGATGAATTCCTTGCCCACTTCCTTCATGAGAACCGGGTCCATCTGATGGTTCAAAAATGAGTCCACTTTCAGTACTTGTTCAGACAGCACAATGCCTTCCTGTCTTACCTTATCTTTTAGCAATTGCATGTTGTTCTCTCCTTGTGTGCCTCTCGCACAGGCGACCCTGCATGCTCTTCCCTTCGGCTGCCAAAAACAAAAAGCCCACCTTTCACCGCTGCGGCTAAACCGGAGACAGGAAAGACAGACTTGTACATATATGACAAGCCATTGGAACTGAAATTTCGTAATGAGATGGCAGATGGATTCACACGGCTCTAGTTTCTTTCTTCGAACCCATGTTGAGCTTGAGCAAAAGAAACACGTTCATGATTCACACAGATGCTCACGATGAGCACTGTGCTTAGCCCATTTTGGATTTCCATCATCCATAACAATTAGCGATATAACAGATCTTTCCCGTAGTCCGATCATTACGGTGATCGGGTAGAGACATGCAGGCCTATTCCTGCACATATACGAGTAACGGCGTATTAAATTGTTGAACCGATAATTCCCATGATTCTTAACGATGTATGATCGTGAATCTGTAAATAAATAAGTTAAACTTCACTGACAATGTTAGAAGTATACCGAATTGCTCGCGTGAAATAAAGAAGTATTTTCATGGAAGTTACGGAAAGTTGTTTTAATTTGCATTACAGGGGTGATTGAAACGTCATTTTTATGTACAATATGAAAACGGAAGCGCGGGTTCAAAACAACCTTTGCAACGACATTATCTGTCAAAGGAGACATGCAACTATGAAAGGCGTTCTTAATGAATTCAAGGAATTTGCTGTACGTGGCAACGTCATTGATCTGGCGGTCGGGGTTATTATCGGGGCTGCTTTTGGTAAAATTGTAACTTCTCTCGTGAATGATATCATCATGCCACCGGTTGGCAAACTGATGGGCGGCATTGATTTCAGCCAGAAAATCATCAATCTTGATCCAGGTGTGAAAACAGCAAATGGACAAGACATCACAACGCTCGCTCAAGCGAACGAAGCTGGTGCTACCGTGATTGCATATGGTCAATTCATCAACGTTATGATTGATTTTCTCATTGTGGCATTCTGTATCTTCATGCTGGTCAAAGGTATTAATTACCTCAAAAGTAAAGAACACAAAAAGCCTGAGCCGAAGAAAACGACCAAGGCTTGCAAATACTGCCTATCTGAGATTCCAGCAGCAGCTACTCGTTGCTCCCACTGTACATCCGAGCTAGAAGCTGAAGGCAGCGGAAATCCTGCTTAAGGAAACGCAAGTAGGCTCGTCATAACGAACTTACTTCATCATGACGAGCCTATTCACAACTTCAAGGAATGTTCCGATCTCTATCAGACCGACATTCAGGCGGGCTGCCCATGGGCGTGCGATCTCTGCTTGACTGCACTATATTCGGATAAATTCTACGATGCAACGGTTATGTAATGAAAAAAAACTTCAGCTTGTCTGTCCGTGTCGATTCCCCATCCACGTTAATTTCTCAAGTAATATGACAGATGGGGCGGAGCAGAACGGCTCCTGGTTACTTCTTAGAAAGGTCTCACCAATTCGGTGGGGCCTTTTAATATTAAGGGATCATTCCATCATTCCCTCACAAACAGACAATGAGCTGATCGTGACTGAACCGTGTTAAATGGGATTTAAGGCATGACTTTGAACTTAGAAGCGGCGAGGTAGCAGGTGTTCCAGAATCGATTTTAGATCCTTATCTTCCTTATAGACTTCTTCCCCGGTATCGAGCTCAGTTACTCGAATATACTCAAAGTTGGCCGAAGCATCCACAGGTTTGAACAATAGCTGTGCTTCATCTTCCAGACGTACATTGAATCCCATGTCTTTGAACATCGTGGTTAACTGACTGTTAGCCGGCTCCTGTCCCTGCCCTACAAAGATGAGTCCTCTAAGGCTTTTACGTTCTTGAGGTTGCGGATAAATGACTTGAAAGTGTACAATGCATTCCATGTGGTGGTTCCCCTTTCTCATAAAAACTTTGTGAAATTTTGAACTTTAAAACTTGCTATATAAGGAGATACGTTTCATGACCCCAGAACGTTTCGATTTTTATGATAATCAGCAAAATTGGTTAGGTACAGCACCTCGAACAGAGGTTCATGCCAAAGGATATTGGCACCGTTCATTCCATTGTTGGATCGTGCGTGAAGAAGGCGGTCAGCGGATGGTTCTTTTTCAACGAAGACGTGATATTAAGGATACATTCCCCCTCTACTACGACATTACAGCCGCGGGTCACCTTACTGCTGGTGAACAGCTACATGAAGCGAGCCGAGAATTAGAGGAAGAACTGGGCGTTCAGGCTGCCTTCGAAACTCTGACTTATCTACTCACTGCGAAGCAGGAGCTTCAAGGGGAAGTTCGCGGGGTGCCATTCATCGATCGGGAATTCAGCTCCGTATATGGACTCTGCCTGAATCAATCCCTTGAAGATTACATCCTACAGCCAAGTGAAGTGCACGGCTTATACGAGGTTGCTCTG
Organism: Paenibacillus sp. Root52; assembly: GCF_001426865.1. Lineage (GTDB taxonomy): Bacteria > Bacillota > Bacilli > Paenibacillales > Paenibacillaceae > Paenibacillus. Next base: position 63,586 of record NZ_LMFO01000011.1, read on the forward strand.
GATGATCTGCTCGCACTATTTCGCGGTGAACGTGAAGTTATCGAGGCTAATGGAATCCGTATGGAAATAGATTGGCTGGCTTCATCCACGAATCAAAGCACAGAAGAACATATCGAGCTGAGCGCAAGCGACGATGAGCATTCAGCCATATCCTCTGTGCGCGAGACTGTTACGGTGCATGCTCATGAGTTTGTGCCTCATGGGGAGGAATATTATATTAGTGTTCTTGAGGCACTGTATGACGTACCCTCTAGCCATACGAATACCTAATACGTTATGAGATCAGCATCATCTTTCCTACTTTCATTCTCCCAAGAACGGCATAGCTTCATACCCTAGATTTGTAATTTCATAAGGATTTAATGACATCATGATCCAATGACCCAATGTTAACGATCTCGATCTCTTCACGATCAGATAAGCAAACAGGCGTCTGCCTTGTGGCAACGCCTGCTTCATGGTTCTGGTATTCAAAAAAGTTATGATTAGTGAAAGCTTAACTGCTCAGACACAGATCACGTCGATCCATTGCCGTCCGTAGGCTTAGACCAGTAACGTGCTGAGAGACGCTCATAACGACGCCCGTAACGAGCCTCCAGCGCTTCTCCCATATCCTGCTCCAACTCGAACAATACCAGATCTTGTGCAAAATGATTCAAAAGCAGTCCTGTCATCACAGGATGCTCTGTGACAACGGCTTGCGTAACACTCCCTTGACCACGCATCCCCAGCATACACCAGCATCGATCCACCACAAGGGAGAACTTCCGCCCTTCACCATCGGCATAGGCCGGCATTCCAGGCCAAGGCAGCGGCTGCTCCAGCATTCCTTCCCCTTCCTCACAGGACCACAACAGACGTACACCCCGATCTTCGGCTTGCTGTAGATCCTCATGGAGCGACTCAATCTCTTCGCGCCAGACATCAATTACAATCTCATGCTTCGCCTCAGCTAATTGCCGCTTCAGGGTCTCAAACACTTTCTTATCCCCTTCGATATTGTAAAAGGCTGGCTTCTCGGGTTCATGCTGCGGCATGCTGCTCTGTACATAGTTAAGGGAATCTCGCATCTGACCAGAGATCATCCGAGTCATTTCCTCAGGCTTCAGTACACTATACTTGGCTGGCTCGCCTGCACCACACCGCAGGAATCCACGCTGCTCTAATCGTTGCAGGGTCGCGTATACATTGGAACGGGACACGCCCAGTCGCTTCGCTACCTCATAGCCTGAGGCTGAGCCTTGACGGGCGAGTTCCACCATAATTTTCGATTCCATCTCCGTAAATCCCAGATGACGCAAATGATGCAGCAGTTGGTCCATATTCCCGTCCCCCCATGCTGTCAGCAACCTGCACTGCTACTCACTCATAATGTGGCAGCGCCTCTACTGCATCAGATCTGTTCTGCTCCGCAGCGTGGGCACCATTTGGAGCCTTTGGGCAGCTCTGATGCACAGATCTGACAGTTCACCATTTCACGCGGCACTTCGGTCTGTACTTCCACGGTGTCTACAATTGGGTTATTCTCTTTCCAGTATCGAATGCGCTCGTCCAGCTCCTGTTGGCGTTCACGCTCACGCAGCATCTCTTCTTCCCGGCGACGTTCCCACTCTGCATCGAACGCTTCCTTCTCTTCCTGGGTAAATTCCGTACTGTTGTATTCAGTATCCGTCTCCAGATCAGCAATGGATGGAATAACGGTATGGTAAGGCTCATCTTCTTCCAGCTCTTCTTCGACAGGTGCTTGATATACCGGTTCTCCTACTTGCTGTGCAACAGCAGCCTCTTGTCTGGCGGAAGGAGCTGCCGCGGCAGCAGCTGGTTTAAAATCACCAAGCTTACGTCCACATTTAGGACAAAAGTTCGCATCCAATGAAGCGACGTGTCCACACTCGCACAACTGTTCATTTTTGAGCTCAGCAATTTTACTACGCAAACTGTCGATCTCATCTTGCAATTCGTCGCACAGATGTGACAAATCCACCATATCTTTCTCCGCATGCGTCATATCTTGGGCACGGTAGCCCTCGTAGAAAATTCGACCCATATCTGTGAAATGGACTTCCTGTTCCTGTTGCAAGCCCACGATCTGATTGTTTAGTTTCCCAATCTCCACGGCATGTTGAGCTCGTTCTGTTGCTTTGTTCGCTCCATTCTTAATTCGCTGAAGCAGTTTCATGACATCTCCTCCTCTATTCCCGTCAGGCGCTAAATGGTTTCATTCAAGCTAATCTCTTCATTACGCATACATGTTAAGTTCATTTCATTCTCATAGACAGCTTGCTCACTATATAAAATGATCTACAGAATATTACACTTGCTACTCCGTTCCCGTGTAATGAACAAGTTCATTTTATATAAATCTATGCAAACTGCTCGGTATATAACTTATACGATAAGTAGCCAAAAAGTTGCGAAATCCTACGCGAATGCCCGTATTATGCCGATGCTGGATGAATTCGGGGGCTTTCGTTAGGACCATATGTTCGGGTATAATGAAACTTTGTCCCGGCATATCGCCGAACTAAGGCGATTAACCCTATCATACCAATTTACAATGCGATTGTGAAAAGGGCAAATGGATTACTTTTGAACCGGGATAGCCGATCCCTGAATGTATACAGAGGTGGATGAATGATGTTAAGTCCGAACTCAACGTTTTACCCCCGTCCGCTCGGGGTTACCCCTGCGGCATCCCTGCCCCAGTCGCCTTCGGCTCCGCTGGAGACCAGTCGGCAGCTTGTTAGCAAGGATGAACTGGATGCGCCTTACTTCCGTTCTCTGGAGGAAGCCGGCATCCGTCTGAACGGCCCACAAATCTCCGCAGTTCGCCATGGTAGAGGTCCACTGTTAACCTTGGCTGGAGCAGGCTGTGGCAAAACGACAGTGCTTGCAGCACGAGCAGGCTACTTAATGGAGGTCAGCGGTGTTCACGCAGGCAGCATCCTGCTCGTGACTTTCACCAACAAGGCGGCGGCTGAGATGAAAGATCGTATTGCTGCCCTGCCGGGTATACGTCCTGCTGCTGCAAGAGCGGTGCAGACGCGTACGTTTCACTCTTTCGCCTTGACGCTACTGCGTCATTACGGCGTTCAGGAGGAGATTTTTGGTGAATCTCGTGCCCAGCACACGGTCATCAAAATGTTGTTACGACAGTACGGCATGAGCGAAGCCTTCCAGCCCGAGAGCCTACTCGCTATGCTATCTGCTTGGAAAATGCAAGGTTCACAGACCACCGATCTGCCCGAGAAGTCGCAGGAAGAACGTGATGCGAAACGTGTGCTTCTCGGTTACGAGAACTGGAAGAAGGAACGGAACAAGATCGATTTTGACGATATTCTGCTGCGTGCCGCTGAATTATTACGTGACCCTGCTGTACTAGGGCCACTCCAGCGACGTTTTCAATACATTATGGTGGATGAATTCCAGGATACGAATCATTTGCAATATGAGATTGTGCAGAAGCTCGCCTCGGCTCATCGTAACCTGATGGTCGTTGGAGACGATGATCAGACGATCTATACGTTTAATGGTGCACGGCAGGAATCCATATTAGAATTCGATAAAGTATACCCAGGCGCACGCATTGTGACGCTAGATATTAACTATCGCAGTGATGCACGCATCCTTGGGCTTGGCAGCGAACTGGTAGCGAAGAACAAACGTAGACGGGACAAACGTCTGCGTGCCGCAGGACATCGAGGCGACGCCCCTAGGTTCGCCACACCGTCCAATGCGGAGGAAGAAGCCGCATGGGTTGTAAACCAGATCTGTGAGCAGATAGAAGAAGGTCTGCATACGTATCGGGATATCGCAATTCTGCACCGCACAGCTAGTAGTAGCCGGGCGGTATTTGAGCAACTCGTGTTGAAGGATATCCCTTTTGTCCAACACGGCGCGTCACCGGTATTCTATGACCAATCGTTAATTAGACCTTTGATGGATCATATGCGTCTGTCTCTCGATCCACGGTCTGCGGATGCTCTACCAAGCGCACTCGGCCCCCTCTACGTGTCCCGGGATGCTGGACTAGATTGGATTCAACGCAGTGAACAGCAACAAGCGAAGAAGTATCCGCTAATTCATCTAGCGAAATGGGACAAGCTGAAGCCATTTCAACAGGAACAGGTCAAGGAACGTATCAAATTAATTAAGTCACTTCATAAACTGAAACCCGTCATCGCTATTCAAGAGATGCGCCGTCAATTCTATGATAAATATATGGAAAGCGGTGATCCTAGCATCTTCACCCATTATCGGGAAACGATGCTGGAGACGCTCGATGAATTCGAAGCGGCTGCCAAAAAATTCGAAACGGTAGAAGAATTCATTCAGTTCGCCGACGAGCTCTCGCGCAGACATCGGGAGATGGAATCTCTACGCCGAGCACAAGACAGTGATGCGGTTCAATTAATGACCATCCATCGTGCTAAGGGTCTTGAATTTCCATGTGTTTACTGGATTGGTGCAAGTGAAGGAATCGTTCCTCACAGCTCTTCATTGCGTCAGGATCTGCCTGAAGATCAGAAAGCCGCTCTGTCTGTACAACAGACGGATAGCGAGCTGGATATGGCTTTGGAAGAGGAACGACGACTTGCCTATGTTGCCATCACACGTGCGAAACAGTTCTTATACGTTACTTCTCCAGCCAGCCACCATGGCAAACCTGCCGATGTATCCCGATTTTTGCTGGAAGCATTCGGTATGGAGGTTCCGGATAGGCGTAAAAGCAGTGAGGGCAATCGAACCGAGAATTCGCGTTCTTATGGCAAGAACCAAGGTCAGAGCTACCGATCCGGTTCACGCAATGAGGATCGTGATGTGCTTCATCGTCGCCCAATTCACTCTAATGGGCGTGATGAGCGTCGCCACCGGGAAGACGAGCTTCATCCACGTAACGAACGGCTTTGTAGCGGCGAAGTTCGTGACCATAAAGCGTTCAGCACGGCAGGTGTTAAACAAGCTCCGAGCTCATCCTCTTCAAGTACAGGATCACATGCTTCAGGTCAATCAGAACGTATGGAGACTGTGGCGATCTGGAAGTGTAGTTCATCGACATGTAAAGCTTGGCTGCGTCAGAAACCAGCCGTACCTTCTGCTAAGGCATCCAAAAACACCAAGTCAGGCCCACCGCCATGCCCCTTGTGTTCAGGATCTATGGAGGCGAGTACTCGCCAGGTTCCTATGACAGGAAGACACGGGCGATAGATAACAGCCGTTGAACTATATATGACAAGCAAAAGAAAGCAGACCCACTAGGAGCTGCTTTCTTTTGCTTTATGCATTATTTTCGCGGTGTACAGGCAGTGATGTATGTTCGTAACTGTAACGTAAGTTAAATTTAGGACATGTTCTCGCTGAAATGTGCTGCCAAAATCTTCACTAGACGTTGCTTGTATGCATCTACATCATACGAAGAGTTATTTACTTTTTCCTTAGCTATACCTAGGTCGTTAAATATGTTCTCTTCCAATTCCCTTCTAGCCTTAAGAACCTGAAGCGTCCCTTCTAGTCCATGATAGCCGTGATCTAAGCCAAAGCCTTGGTTCGTGTAATATTCAATAAATCCTTCTGACCATGTAGCTGGCCTCTCCTTAACTGCTCTTCTAAAAGAATGATCAAGATCATCCTGCTCTACGTAAAGTAACAACGGATTCAGTTGCTCCACAATGGAGGCTAGCTGCTTCACATAACTTATCACTACTTCATTAGCTGCACCATGCTTAATCATCCCAATGGTCACAGGGTTCTGGATAAAACAACAATCAAAAACATAAGTATCTGTGCCATGCAAACTATGCTTAGCAAACTGCTCCCATTTTTCCATAATCCGCACTCTATTCTGATCTATCGGCAATTCATAAATATCATATTGAAAGATGTTATCGATCAGTTCCTTTGGAATACTTGCTCCAACTTCGTTCATTAATTTACGATATTCCAAGAAATAATGGTTACCATGCTTCATGAGACGTGTACGCAATAAGTCGCTAAACTCCGCATGATCACGTAGTAATTCTTGATACTCATACTCGCCAAAACAGGCAACGCCATCATAATCCGCAGGATGATCCAAATTCCCTTCCAAAAATAACTGCGTATTGATGTTCATATCGATGAGGATGTCATGAACGAGCTGTGCCGTTGTTGTTTTGCCGAAGCCGGGTAAACCCTCAATGAGAACTAACTTTGGTTGCATCCGATATTCCTCCATTTCATATTTAGGAGGATAGGCAGGTGAGATTTCCAATGGAGATGCATTTATCCATATAAGTGCGTGTTCAAAAAGGACGGACTATTTGAACACCTCTATAAGTAAAAACGGATACCCTAAGGTATCCGCGCATGGTTTATGTCATACCTTCCCCTGCATACCCTGTAAGATGAATAGAAAAGATGCCAAATAAAGCGTTGTACAGCAAGCTTTTTGAACAAGCGCTTAATGACATATTTTCAAATAATTTATCTTTACAGAGTAGTCCACATGATCAGGTATATGCTCCTTTGTATGCATCTCATGACTAATATTACCATTGTGAGCAGAACTCTACAACCATAGTCGAATCATAGAGATTTCGTAGCCATAGGAGTTTCAGTTCTACTCCTTATCGTGAACAGTACAGCAGCAAGAAGCAAGGCTATACCTACAGCGATGAAACCCAGCCAGTTCAAATACGACACAGAGGTACGGCTGATAACAAGCCCACCTAAGCCAGATCCTAATGCAAACCCAAATTGAATGAACGACGTATTTACGCTCAAGGCAATATCCGGATTGCGAGGTGCTAGTTTAACCAGATATAGTTGCTGCGCCGGAGAAATGCTCCACGTTGCTAACATAAAGATCATTAGAACCAAGATTAATACGATCAGATTAACTCCAGCGAGAGCAAATAAAAGCAGCGTAACTCCTTGTAAAATCAGCCCTAGGAAAATAGTGAATTTCACACCTCTGGCATCAGCCAATTGCCCGCCTACTTTAGAGCCAACAAAGCTGCAAATGCCTGCAAGGAAGAGAACACCGCTAATCTCGGTCATGGAAAGTGAAGATGTCGCCTGCAAGAAAGGCGTAATATACGTGAACAGTGTAGCGTAGCCGCCGACATACAATAATGTAATTAGCAAAGCGGTCAGAATAGTCGGATTTTTCATAATAGAAAGCTGCATGCTGAGGCCAGCCTTCTCTTCTTCTTTGATGGACGGAACCTTCTTATAGATGATCAACAAGGGAACAAGGCTTAATACACCGATTAGAATAAATAGAACTCTCCAGCCAAACATCCCACTAAAAAATGTACCGATTGGCACACCCAGCACTAGCGAGCTGCTAAGTCCCATCAGAATAACCCCGATGGCATTGCCTCTTCGTTCTTGTTGAACGAGCCGTGTCGCTACGGCCATCGCTACTACGGTAGCCATACCACCACTTGCTCCTTGCACAATTCGGATCCACAGCATAGCTTCATAAGTAAGATCCAAGAACATAAGTCCGTTACTTGCAATAAATATACCAAGGGTTGTCATTAGTAATTTCTTACGATCTAGATTGATCGTAAGTGTGATCATAATCGGGGCAATTATAGCTGCTGCCAGAGCAAATACCGTTACCAGTAATCCGGCTTCGGAGGTTAGCACGCCCAAGTCTGCTGCAATCATCTCAATGACGCCTGTAATAATATATTCAATTGTTCCGATTAGAAAAACAGCCAGGGCTAGAATATAGATAATGCCTTTGTTCTTCAATTCACTTCACCTTCTTCCGTTATCTCGTTCGTATTGGAATCTGTATCTCTATACACTTTGCATCTTGTTCTGGAGATAACAGTACATATAGCTCCCTACCCGCTTCGTTCTCATTGATCTGATAGTTGTTGGCTTCAATCCATTTGGCTAAATGAACACAGGCAGCACCATCAAACGTTGAATCTGAATGAAAAACCATCGTAGCCATCATTGGCTCAGGAGAAAGGGTTCGTAGCTCAAATGGCTCTGGAGTTGTACGCAGCTCACAGGTCAAAAAGTAACCCACTTCAAACTCAAACTCATCCTCTTTGCCATCAATTTCTCTCCACAGGACAACCTGAGTCCCTTGAATACATCCACGAATCTCCTTGATGATGGATTGATCCATCTGACGAATCAGATTCGGGATATCCTCTTCCCGCCCGCATGCCTTCTGATAAAGAAACGATTGGGCACCTTCCGCCTTAATTCTAATGTCTTGCCCTGTTTCCAATTGCCCCTCTTGTTCGATCAGCTGCATACGTTCCTCAATTCGGAGGAGCTTAGCCTGCTCTGTATCGATAATCCGTTGAATCTCACTTCGCTTCAGCTTGAACATGCCTTGAATGTTCTCCAATGTTATATCTTCTTGAAGCAATTGTGAGATCTGTGGCAATGTAAAACCTAATTCCTTGTACATCAAGATTCGGTTAAGCTCAAGAAGCTGATCTGCCGAATAGTAGCGATAACCTGTATCGTGATCTACCTTTCGCGGCTTAAGTATGCCAATCTGGTCGTAATAACGTAGTGTTTTTAAGGAAACCTTACTTAGCCTGGAAAACGCACTGATTTTGAACAACAAGTTCACCTCCTATCTTCAACATAATGTGAGTATACAGTTTCCCGTACAGGGGAGAGTCAAGGGTTAAATTAATCGTTAATATAGAAGAAGTAATAGAAGACATACTAGCTGAACTCAAGCTAAAAAAACTGACTGTATTTCGATCCTAATTCAACAAAACTCTCAGAGAGTACACCAATTAAGGCAGACCTTGGTTGAAGGGATGTATCGATACGTTGGCTATTCGTTTCAGGATGGTACCTGCTGTTTATTAACAGTAGAAGGATGATATTTCCATTTTGGAATGGAGGTTAAACAAATGCAGGAAGGCAAAGATCATTATTATGTTTCGGTAAGCCACAATCTGATTGAACGTGAACGTCATGAATCAACACCTTTTGAAGTCATGGTGAACGATGAAGAGCTTGTTCAGTTAAAGGATCTGATGAAGGTACTGGAAGATGATGATGCGTACACACTGCAGCGAGCTCCGGTGCCTTATAAATCAGCAGATCACGATGAAGCGACAGCGCAATTTTCGGATGGAATGAGCTTGCTATACACATTTCTATATGACCACGGTACGCCGGATACTCGGCAGTCCATTGAGAGCATGAATGTGCTGTCCCGGCTGCAGGATACAGACTATGAAGATCCCGGGTACGAGGATTCACCGTTGAATAAATAATAGTAGTCTAGTGACTGAATCAACACCTAAAAAGCATGCATTTTCCGCAAGCGAGCGGATGTGGCATGCTTTTTGGCGTTCCATCCTGCGTCCCCTAGTCCAAACGAATCTCATGCCCCTTCTCGGCAGATTCATAGATTGCGCATAACATACGAGTGGAGGCAACTCCGTCAGCAATGGGGCTGATTGGCTCCGTGCCATTCAGGCAACAATCTACAAAGTGATCAATCTGATTCTGAAATGCGCTGTGCATATGCAAACCTGGATTATCGGCTTGGGGCTCTATGTTAAGGATTGTATTATTTTTCTCTGTAACAATCAGCGTTTCCGGCTCCAGCTCGAACCCGCCCCGTTCTCCATATAGTTTAACGTAAGACTCGTCACGCTGCGCATGTAAAGTGAAACTGACATCCACAGCAAGTGAAGCGCCATTCTCAAAACGAATTAAGGCATTCGCCATATCCTCCACATTGTTCACGGCAGAGCTATAGTCCGCGGCTTTGTAAAAGGATAGGTGCTCAATATTCGCTCGATTCCCTAGCTTATAATACGTATTTCCACTGACCGATACAGGCTTCGGGCATCCCATGAGATACCAGCATTGATCAATAATATGTACACCCAGATCAATAAGTGGCCCACCACCGGATCTATTTTTGTCAGCAAACCAACCTCCGGGATTACCTAGACGCCGCAGGATAGACGCCTTCGCATAATACAGTTCGCCAAACTCCCCAGCCTGAATAAATTGATGAAGCATCTGCATGTTGTTGTCATATCGCCTGACAAACCCCACAACGAAGGTACATCCACTGCTCTTCACCGCTTCTTCAATCCGTAACGCATCTTCCACATTGGTTGCCACCGGCTTCTCCAGCAAAACATGTTTCCCTGCCTTAAGGGCGGCAATCGCAAAATCAGCATGTGTATTATTCCACGTACAGATACTTACCGCGTCTACATGTGGATCTTTCAGCATCTCACGATAATCGGTATACACCGACTGTGCCTCGTACTTCTGGGCTGCCGCTGTTGCACGCTGTTCATTCAAATCACAGATGGCATAGATCACCGCGTTAGGATTCTTGGCATAACACCTCATATGCAGATCTGAAATGGAGCCTGTTCCGATCATACCAATGTGCAGCATTTGTTTGGTGCTCATCTTCATCCTCCCTTCCTTTTCCAAACCTGTTGTCACTATTGTGCCCGCAGTTAGGCTGGATCAATACTCCGTTTCCAACCGGATCATGCGACAACTAGCTCTCACAGGAACTTCTACTTACTTGAATTTAACCTGATCAGGTTCGCCATAACCTGCGAGTTGAGAAAAACATCCAATTCATGCTGGTTAACATTGGATTCAACTAACAGACGTGTTGACACTAGATTAATTAATTGCTACTGACTAATGCGTCCTAAAGTGCAACACTGGAGCAAGATATCCCGTCTAGAACACGAATGCTGGTTAAACATAACAATTACTGTGACTCAATCTAAATAAGAAGGGAAGATCAACCATGAACAACAACACGACAAAAATAAGCGCCCTTATGGCACTATCCTTAGCTTTGGGTGGAGGATCGGCACTGGCAGCAGCACCAAACACAACACAGCCCGCACCCCTGATTACAGCAGCAGCTCAAACAGAGCAGGCATCTACAATTAAGGTACTCGTAAACGGCGCACCTGCTGCTAATGGCTATAAGACTTCAGCGGATAAAGAGCCCATGCTGGCACTACGGAGTCTTACCGAAGCTCTGGGCTATGAACTTGAGTGGAACAAAGAAGATAAGTCTGCCGAATTGACTCAAGGTAACTTATGGACACGCGTAGTTACAGGCCAAGATCAATATTCCGTGAATAAGATGCTGCTCACGCTAGGAACAGCTCCCGAAATTATCAATGGCACATTGTACGTTCCTGCTTCATTTGCCGAGAAAGTTCTCCATGCACAGGTGACGACTACCGGAAATGCGGTAACGATCGTATCGGAGGAAGCTGTGAAGAACATAACCGAACGTGGTGTTATTACAAGAATTCATAAGGACGGCAGTTATCCATCTGTGCAAATTGGTGGAGCTGGTCTGGATGGAATCGTTCTTAACCTCAATGATGATACCGTACTCAAATCCGCTGAAGGTAAAGAGATTTCGCTCGATGATCTTACCCTAGGAATGAATGTAGAAGCTGTGCATTCTGCTATTACCACACGCAGCTTACCACCGCAGACACCAACCTATCAAATTACGGTATTGGATGTGGCTGGATCAGAAGCTGAGACACCACCCCTAGAAGTTCTGGGTACAGCAGGTACAGTTGAACGCGTTCAGACTACAGCGGATACGACACAGATCGAAATATCCGGCACACGCCTGACAGAGACAGCTCCAGAGCATGTTATCTTGAACATCACGGATGCGACACAACTCGTAGATCACGAGGGGAATCCTGTCGAGTTAACCGAACTGACAGAAGGTGCTAAAGTGATTGGATTCTATAGCCCTATGCTGACGCGTAGTCTGCCACCGATCGGAACAGCCTGGAAACTGGTGTTAGAGACACCTGACGCCCAGCCTGCAGCTGATGAACAAGCAGACACTGAACAAGCAGAGTAATACGGTTTGGTACGCTTCCCAAGCTAGTAGACTGTAAAGCCTGTAGACTATAAACTTCTCCTAGGATAAAAATTTGGACGACCTCCAGCATGAAGATCGATTAAGAAGCAATATTATGAGTAGTGCTGGTGATAGTCAGAAAAACAAAATAACCTTACCGCTTGTCCTTTTGTGGGCAGGGTAAGGTTATTTTATATCTTTTTTATGCTTCCTCAGACTCGATTGCAGCCTCAACCTCAATTTCTACCATAAGTAAAGGATCAATAAGTGCACTAACTTCAACCATGGTGGCAACAGGCTGGATCTGTCCAAAGAATTCCCCGTGCGCCTTACCTACTTCTTCCCACCGAGAGATATCCGTAACGAACATCCGAGTTCGCACAACATGGGTGAGGTCTGCACCTAATTCTTGCAATGCTTTCTCAATCGTCTGCAAAATAAATCTGGTCTGTGCATATGGATCACCTGCACCTACCACGACACCATCCTGCATCGCCGTTGTGCCCGCCACTTCAATCCGATTGCCGACTCTGATCGCCCGGCAATGACCGACAAGCGGCTCCCAAGGAGAACCTGTAAACACCTGCTGTCTGCTCATGCTCTATTCCCTCGCTTTATCATCAAGTTTATTTTCCTAACTATACCAACTTTCATAGGTCTAGACCATTCATTTCAAGCCTAACTACTCCGCGCTGTGCAAACACAAAATGGATGTGAACACTCAAAATCGCTATGCAAACGACAGATTGTCAAACCAAGTGCGACAGTTCCTCTGTGAAAGATTCGTGAGCGGTTCTCCAACCCAAGCATTTTCGTGGTCTGTGGTTAATTAGATCTAGTGAACTGGCGAGATCCTCATCCTCG
>NZ_LMFO01000012.1:0-563915 GCF_001426865.1 Paenibacillus sp. Root52
ACGACAGATTGTCAAACCAAGTGCGACAGTTCCTCTGTGAAAGATTCGTGAGCGGTTCTCCAACCCAAGCATTTTCGTGGTCTGTGGTTAATTAGATCTAGTGAACTGGCGAGATCCTCATCCTCGACTTTAGCGAAATCAGTGCCTTTCGGGAAAAACTCTCGAAGTAAGCCATTCGCATTTTCATTGGAACCGCGTTGCCAAGACGAGTATGGATCAGCAAAATAAACGTGCAGATCATAGCTTTTTTCCAGATTGGCATAGCATGCAAACTCCTTTCCTCGGTCAGCCGTGGCTGTGAGGAAAGTGCCTGTGGGATACTGTGAGATGGCTACACCAAGCGCAATTTCCATGGACAAAGCGGTGCGATCAGGCATGAGAATGGCGGTATATAGACGGGTTTTGCGTTCAATGAGCGTGGCTACGCATCCTTTACTTTTCCCACGACCCGATACGACGGTATCCAGTTCCCAGTGCCCAAACGTTTCCCGGGAACGAACCTCTTTAGGACGATCTGAAATCGATCTGCCAATCGCGAGTTTACCTCGAGTTTCTGCAGGTTTCTGACGCTTCCCTTTGTGTCGAAGGACCTGTAACGTACTTCGAACCAGACGCCCAGCGTAGAGCCAGCGATAGATGGTTTTAAAGGAAACCGACGGCAGGCCTTGGATACGGAAACGTTCCGTGATTTGCTCTGGAGACCACGTTGCTTGCAGTTTTTCCTCCAAGGAAATCGCTATGGCTTCGGACCATTTACCAGGTGAGATTGAAGCTTGACGACGCTCGACATAAGCGCTCTGAGCCTGCTCTGCGTGATAGGGTTGCAATGAAGTAGCACGATCCAATTCACGACAAATCGTCGAAGGATGCCTTCCTAATTCTTTTGCGATGGCTCTTGAACTTTGACCTTGTCGATGGAGGATTTCTAGCTTGCTGCGCTCAACTATGCTAAGATGTGTGTAGCTCATGGTGGATTCTCCTTGTGTGAATGTGGTGTAGGAACCTTCATTCTACACGAATCCGGCCATGGGCCATTTTTTTATTTATTTCCAGCGGGTGTCGCACTTCATATTACAATCCGTCANCGATGTAGGATTTCTAGCTTGCTGCGCTCAGCTATGCTAAGATGTGTGTAGCTCATGGTGGATTCTCCTTGTGTGAATGTGGTGTAGGAACCTTCATTCTACACGAATCCGGCCATGGGCCATTTTTTTATTTATTTCCAGCGGGTGTCGCACTTCATATTACAATCCGTCATATGTATAAGATATTAATTTCTAAAAAAGGATTACAGGTTTTACTATATCATCTAGTGATATATAGCTCCAAATTTTGCAAGAAACAATGGTAGTTTTACTGACGGAGGAATGTTAATGTATTCATTCGCAAATTAAACTTAACACTGTAAAGATAATATGATACAATCTTTACAGTGTTAAGTTATTGAGAAGGGAGGACTTAGATTTTATGAAGGAAAAGCCGTATCACCATGGCAATCTGCGAGGTCAACTGATTGAAGCAGGTATTCGACTGATTAACGAGGATGGCTTAAAGAGCTTCTCGCTGCGTCGGGTTGCTGCAAAATGCAACGTTAGTCACACTGCGCCCTATAGTCATTTTGAAAATGTGGATGAACTACTTGCTGCTATGGGGGAGCATGTGACAGCACAATTTATGGACAAGCTTCACACCTCCATTGATGGACAGGAGGACAGCCGCGAAGCCGTCTCCTTGTTGGGTCAGGCGTACATTGATTTTTTTGTGGATCATCCACCTTATTTTCAGTTCTTGTTCTATCATTCTAAAATCTCAATTAATCTAGATAACTATGACCAAGATGATTATCCGCCGTTTGTACTGTTTCGCACGACTGCATATCGTATGTTTCGTTCCGTCGGCCTTCCCGAGGAGCAATGTCCACAACAGTTAATTGCTTTGTGGGCGATGGTGCACGGCATAGCTTCGCTGCTCACTAACAATGGTGTTCGTTTCTCTGGAAATTGGCGTGATTATATCACGATCCAAACCCCATTTCAGGAGGGAAAATAATGAAAATGCTAATTCACGATTTGCCTGAACAGCAGTTGAGTCAGATATATAATCCTACAAATGCTTTGGAGCTGGACGTTGTCACCAACATTGGCTCCATTCGCAAGTGTGTTGGCTGTTTTGGATGCTGGACCAGAACACCTGGCGTATGTATTATAAGGGATGAATATCAGCACATGGGAGAACGTCTCTCCAAAATCGATGAGCTGATCATTGTCAGCGAGTGCATGTATGGAAGCTATAGCCCTTTTGTGCTTAATGTTCTTAACAGAAGTATCTCTTACGTGTTGCCTTACTTCGTTACGAAGAACGGGGAAACTCACCATAAGCAACGGTACAAAAATCGCTTCGCCTTGTCTGTCCATTTTTATGGTGAAGACATTATGGAAAATGAGAAGGAAACTGCGAAGAAGCTTGTTGCTGCCAATAGTCTTAACTGGGCTTCTACCAATAACAGTGTGTTCTTTCACACACACGCCCAAGATGTTAGGGGGATGATGCAATGAAAATCGCGATGATTAACGGAAGCCCCAAAGTAAGACAAAGTAACTCTGCCTTCATGCTGCAAGCTTTGGAGCCTCTTATCCATGAAGAGCATGAAGTTACACACTTCCCGATTCGCCAGAGAGCACTTACAGACGTACAGTACATTGAACTATGTGACATGGATGTACTGGTTATTGCATCGCCACTATACGTGGACGGCTTGCCATCCCATTTATTTAGCATGCTTGTGACCTTAGAGAAATTTATGAGAACAGAACGTAACAAGGATATTTATCTATATGTCATGATGAACAATGGGTTTTATGAGGGACACCAAAATCAAATTGCTATTGAAATCATTCAAAATTGGTGTCAGCGCTCAGGGGTAACCTTTGGACAGGGTCTTGGTCAAGGTGGCGGTGAAATGCTGGGATTTCTCGAAAAGGTTCCACTCGGGCATGGCCCTCTTCGGAATCTCGGCAGAGCCATACAAGAACTTGCACACCATATTAATACACAAGGGACAGGACAATCTCGCTTTTTCAGTCCAAACTTTCCACGTTTTGCATGGAAATGGGCAGCAAAGCGCTCCTTTTGGGAAGCTACCGCCAAGAAAAACGGTTTGAAGAAAAAGGACATGTTGCGGAGATTGTAGAGTCAGACATAAGGAACAGCACGTTAGATTACATAAAAAACTGAACAAGTAGACACGAAAAAAAGTCTTAAGCTGCGGCTGTTTCCATATAATTTAATGGGAACAGTCGTTTAGTTTCTTCTGGAATTGATTTTGGTTAAGACACAAAGAGTCAACCTGCGGATAACAATGAAAAAACTTTATTGTTGCACTAGCATTATTTCTTCTCCTTGCTGTACATAATCCAGCCTTTTATAGCTAAGCACTGGGTGCAGACTGTTATTGTTTATTGATAACGGCGAATGTGCCCACTGTCTTTTGTCCGCACTGTTGGCTTATTGTTCCGATATACAAAATACCTCCAGAGTTAGATGTTCATAAAAAAGGTGGGATGGAGAAAATGAGTGTTTTATCAACTGGGCCGATAGAAAACAGCCCCATTTCTGGCGTTAGACCGACACAACAGGTAACGATTAGATTGGTAAATCGCGCTACTGCAGATTCTGTAACAGTTTATTTGCAAGGTTATGTAATAAGCACA
Organism: Paenibacillus sp. Root52; assembly: GCF_001426865.1. Classification (GTDB taxonomy): domain Bacteria; phylum Bacillota; class Bacilli; order Paenibacillales; family Paenibacillaceae; genus Paenibacillus. The sequence goes on from NZ_LMFO01000012.1 coordinate 3,711, forward strand.
ACAAGGACGCTGTATGTGCATGAAGCAATCAGTATTGCACCTAACGAAGTCGTGAGCAAAAATTATTTCGCAGATTTGGATGCTTTTGAGTTTGTTTTTGAAACTAGTGCGGAAGGTGTGGGGGAAGTAGGGATTTCAGTGTGGGGCAAACAAGAGTCTGGGCAATTAGTTGATGCACACCGAATAGTGGTACACGAAAACATAGTTAAGGATATCTAGCAAAAGGGGTTCACTCACAAGAGGAGGATGTGGCGATGAGTTTTTTGTCAACAGGACCAATAGAAAATAATTCCGTTAACGGTGTAAGACCGACTCAGTCGGTTACGATCAGAATTGATAATCGAAGCGATACCGTAACTTCAACCATACAACTACAAGGGTATTATATGACTGATGGATCCAGGATTCTATATGTCAGTGAGTCGTTCGACATTGCACCAAATCAAGTGATAACCAACAATTATTTTGCTAATTTTGATGCGTTCGAGTTTACCTTTTCAACAACAGCGGTGGTTAATGATCCTGTTCAAGTATCCGTATGGGGAAAAAGCAGCACAGGCTCTTTGGTAGCAGCTCATCGTTTGGTTTCTTCAGAATTGATAGGTGAAATCCCAAGCATCACCGGCGCAACCGGGTCTACAGGAGCGACTGGAGCAACAGGCACGCCAGGTACGGCGGGTTCAACGGGAGCAACAGGCACGCCAGGTGCGGCGGGTTCAACGGGTTCAACGGGAGCAACAGGAGCAACAGGTACGGCGGGTACGACAGGAGTGACTGGAGCAACAGGTACGGCGGGTACAACCGGAGTGACCGGAGCAACAGGTACACCGGGTACAGCCGGAGTGACCGGAGCGACCGGCACGGCGGGTACGACAGGAGTAACGGGAGCAACAGGCACAGCGGGTACGACAGGAGTGACCGGAGCAACAGGCACCGCGGGTACAACAGGAGTAACGGGAGCACCGGGTACAACGGGAGCGACAGGTGCGGCAGGTTCTGGAGCGATCATTCCTTATGCATCGGGACTTCCAGTCGCGTTGACTACAGTATTAGGTGGACTTTTAAATACCTCCAGTTTAGTTGGTTTTGGTAACAGTGCCACAGGAATAAGTGTTAACGGAGGCATTATTGATCTCACGGGCGCTGCAGGCACCTTGCTTAACTTCGCTTTCTCAGCATCTCGTGCAGGAACGATTACTTCACTGGCTGCCTATTTCAGCACGACAGCTGGGCTTAGCTTGGTTGGATCTACAGTAACCATAACTGCACAACTGTTCCATTCCACTACACCTAATAACACCTTTACAGCTGTACCTGGTGCATTGGTTACCTTGGCTCCTCCACTGACCGGCGTTTTGGCACTGGGCACAATATCCAGCGGATTGACCACGGGACTGAGTGTTCCAGTAGCTGCGGGTGACCGTCTGCTTATGGTGTTCTCGGCATCCGTAACAGCCGGAATTGATGTGGCTACAACCTTGGCCGGATATGCAAGCGGTAGTCTTACTATCACTTAACAGAATTTCAAACTTTGTATAAAATTCATAAACAGGGAGCTCCTTGCGGATCATGCTTAGGGGTAACGTAGTACTTGATATGAAACCTCTATAATAGACAGAGAAAAGAAAGTCCATTAATCTGTCTATTATAGAGGGGTTTTTGTGTGGACGACCTCTAACAAATAGCAGCTTAAGCCAGACGGAGGAGGATATGGTTCATGCTTTCATTGGAACCAGAACGATTAGACTGCCGAATCTCTACAACCGAGATGGAGGTTCGTTATACAGAACAGAATGGCGTGAGTATTAACGTTGATGTTACACCGCTCGAAGAATCCGGAGAAATGAAGTATCACCAGATGCAGCTGAATTTTTCCAATGTCGCTGAGCTTCGGTGTATCACACTTAATTTCTATGAGGTCAACTACGATACTTACGAGTTAATCGGGACTAATCCAGATACGGGGGTATACCAGGTACACACTTCGGAGTGGCTTGTACAAGAACGGGGGAAATACGACCCACGTAATCGGCTGCAGCTGAAGCATTATATTGTGGTTGGTTATGACAGCTATGCTGAGCTTTTGGCTTCCGCATATACTGTTGATATTCAATGATTATATTAGTTGTAGAATGTATATAAGCCCGCGATCATCGCGGGCTTATGCTTGTTCATCCTCTCCAGTACCAACTGGATTCTCGTCTAACGAGTTCAATGAATTTTGCCTAACTCCTATTGCCAGCAAGTCACCAAAGCAAGCTTCAAAAGAAGCCATGATAACAAGCTGCTTCTATTGGGAATGTTCAAGGTAGTCGATGTATGCATCCCATGTGCCGTTATCTGTGGTGACCACCAGTTTAACCTCCTGATTCCCTGTGGCGTGGGTAACGTTCGACAGTGTCTGCACTGTGGGTTGGGTTCCAGTGAAGTAGAAGGAACCAGCTGTTACTCCACCAATCACCAGATCGACGCGGGCGGTATTATTGTTGTTGGAAGCTCCGCGGACAGAAAAGTTGTGGGTAGGAAAGGCAAAATATTGATTATATGCCGCATAATCATTATTTGCATATAGGGCTACACCATTAAAAGGAGAGCTGATCAGGCCAGCATAGGGGCCACCGATGGTCATCGTTTCAGTCTCATAACGGCTCACGACGGGGTTGGGGTTAGGATTGTTGCCTGAGCTCGATGTAAATTGCCAGTAATCCAAGTTGAACAAGTTTCCGTTCCCCGTGCCGGTAAAGACAAGATACAAGTGATGCATACCCGTAGCATTGGTCACATTTGTCTCTAGCTCTTTCCAAGTCTGTGAACCACCAGTTGAACTTACGTTCAGCGTTCCAACTAGAGGCCCTGTTGGGCTATCCAGTCGTACCTCGATTTTACCACTTCCGGTGGAAGCGACATTGGCCTTGAATTTCGAAGCACCTGCTGAGCCAAAATCAACATTACTCACGGCAATCCAGTCTCCATTATGAATGTTTGTTACGTTCTGATTAGCGACCGGGCCACCGCTCGCTTGGCTTGGTTCAGTTGTAATTCCCGCTTGCCAGCCAATGGTCTCAGCTTCTACACGTACATACGGATTTACGTTAGCAATCTGAGGAACACCAGCCATGTTGCCTTGTACCTCCTGAATGGTTCCATTCGCGTTGTGTGTCAGTTTATTGATATGCGTCGAACGATATCCTTTGCCATCACCGAGAAAAGCTTTGCTAACAGTTTGTGCGTGATAGGCGACATACCATTGATTGTTGAACTGGAACACGGCATGATGGTTATTCCCACCTACGCCGAAGAATGTTGCAGGATTTTTGAGAAAATGTCCTTGATACGTAAAAGGACCCATTGGGCTGTCACTTACCATATATCCGATTTCACCTTTTGGGTATGCCGCAGGATGTGTTCCCGCAAAGTTGATGCAATAGGAGTAATAATATTTGCCATTGTATTTGTGGATGCCCGAATCCTCAAACATATAAGGAGCATCAATCGTTACAGCACTGCCTACCACGCTGATCATATCCGCGCCGAGTCGGATCACCCGAGCTGTCTTGGGATTGGCAATGGATGCTGCATTATTGGAGTCTGGAATACCTCCACCCGCGTAGAGATAAGCCGAGCCATCGTCATCGACAAGAACAGCCGGATCGAATAACCAGGTTACTCCAGCCATACCGGGTGTGTTATGTGTCAGGAGTGCGCGTCCCAGTGGATCTGACCAAGGCCCAATAGGTGAATCACCTGTCAGTACACCGATGCCGCCACCGGAATTGGCGAAGTAGAGGAAGAATTTATCTCTGCCACCGATTGTTTTCTTCGCCATAGCTGGCGCCCAGGATTGAGTAGCCCACTTCGCTATACCTTGACCGTTATTAGCATTGTTCGCACCAGCTACCGGTATATAGCCATGGTCTGTCCAATTCACCAGATCGGAAGAAGAGATTACATTGATTCTTCCGATGGTACTATACTGATTCTCTCTAATGGATCCATCATTGTTATAGAGATAGGAATCACCCGTCATGTACACATAGACCCGATTATTATGTACGAGCACATACGGGTCAGCTCCCAATTTATGATCGATAAGGGGGTTGGCGTTTCCAGGCAGTTTGGCAAGTGGAGCATTGGCTGCATGGCTTGAATGAGCTGGGAAGAAAAGCAGCACCAGAAGAAAGGACATTAGCATGGCAAGGGGTTTACGGATCATACGTTTCGCCTCCATAAGTTAAAATGTGAAAACAGGAATGATCTCACTTCACCTCCGTTGTTCAGGTTTTTTTCGTCAGGGGATCTCAGGTACGTCATCTATGGCTCAAGCCATACGACATGCTCGGCGTGTACATATCCACGACGGCAATGGACAGCTATAACCCAACAGTATTGTTGCATCACCAGACTTCGCTAGAAACGCTATAATCTGTCCAGTTGTTGGTTGCGATCGCTTTCAATACAATAGGTTAAATGACATCGATCCATAAAATAAACTGAATTAATTGTAATTATTTTTCATATTTTCTTTAAGATGTTTATTAACTTGACGATATCATATCACATTTTTGCTAGAATACAATCACTTTTTATCTAATTTTGTAAACGTAACTTGATTAGAGAGAGGAGAAGTTGAGATGGCGGAAGTACAGTCTTGGCGTGCTTTACATTGGAGTGTTTGTTCGATGCAATGATAAGGGCAAATAGTGCCCGTGACACACGAACAAGCCCGCAAGAATTGCGGGCTGAAAGTGAATTGATTGACTTTTGACATATGCATAATGATCGTTGGTCAGAGTTCGCCCTGCGATATACCTGTTTCACTAAAAAGGCAGGGGAATGTCCCTTTCTATTATCAAAAGAATCAATTTGCGAAAGGCCATTGTGCTTGCGGCTTGTCCATGCTTTTGATAACTGGCTCAAAAGTAGAAGTTTATGATCTTGGGAGTTTACTAGGTGAACTGCCTCATAACTTTGCTAATAAACACTCTACCCGCTTGACTCAGGAATTTATCAGATCGATAGATGATGCTAATATCCCCTGATCTTACAACCTCTCAATGATCTAAAAAAAATCGCAGAATTCTCCATGTGCAAAGAAGAGGTCTGTCCAGTATTCTAGTCTAAGTGATATTGATTCTCATTACTGAATACTGCATAGCGAGGAGATCCATTTAATGAAACGAAAAGGGTTGTATAGCATGATGTCTGCAGCAATCGTATTGCTGTTGATCTTAATTATGACGGGATGTGGCACGCAAGCCGATAGTGGTTCATCCACTGGAAGCCAGACGGCTTCGTCGTCAACGGATACAGGAACGACAACGCAGGAAGAAGTGGCATCCACTGATGCTCCACAAACGAAATCTTTTACAGATCCTACAGGGACCAAAGAGATTCCTGTGCAAGCACAGCGTATTTTCTCAATCAGTGCAACGACGCAATTACTTGCACTTGGTATTACGCCAGTAGGCGGACTTCAGTATGAGATTGATCAGGATTATTATCTCAAAAATGCGGCTAGTAAGGTTGAAATCGCTGGGGACTATCCACCTAATATGGAAGCTGTAACAGCACTTACGCCAGATTTGATCATCGCGTCTTCCTTTGTCGAACCGGACATCATTGCTCAATTAGAGAAGATTGCTCCGACGGTGGTCTATCCATGGGAAGATAATCTGTACGATCAACTGAGATATATCGGTGATATCGTTGGCAAGAAGTCAGAAGCAGAAGAATGGATTACGAAGCATGAGGCGAAGGTAGAAGAACGCAAAGCCGAAATGAGTAGTCTTGTTGGAGCAGATCAGACAGTAGCGGCTGTCGAAATTTTTAAGGATTCCTTCCAAGTCGCGGGTACTCGCAACATGGGCTTTGTATTGCACGATCTGCTCGGATTAAAACGTATGCCATGGGTTCAGGAAGAGGTTGATAAAAGTGACGGATTCGTTGTGTACACCGAGCCACAATCTCTAGAGAAATTGCCTGTGCTTACTGCGGATTACTTGATCATTAAGGTGAACGACACCCAACCAGGTTCAACGGAATTCTATGAACAAATGAAGGAATCCAAGCTATGGCAAAACCTGCCTGCGGTCAAAAACGGCAACGTCTTCATTGTTCCGCATGACAAATGGTGGTCTTACACGTTATTCTCCACTGATGCTCTGCTGGATGAAGCGGTGGAGTTGTTCAAACAACATAAGCAATAAGGAAAAATTAGTGTAAAAGCTCCCTATGTTTAGGGGGCTTTTCTGCTTATCTTAATTATCGTACAATACAATGAGATGTAGATGAGAATCGTTTTCATTCGAGGAAGGTGAACAACTGTGGATTGGCAGAGCTTCGATTTACCCATGGATAACGTACGTTTACGGTGGATTGGGCTTGAAGTCCATACGTTTCATTCTGGTATAGAACATCGGATGTTCACTTCGGACAATTATGCATTATGGGTGATGAATGAGGGTGAAGGTATTGCTGTTGTGGATGAACAACGTTTCCCAATTGTTCCTAGCAGCAGTATTTTGCTTCTTCCTGGCACGGTCATAGCGTGGGAACAACAGCCAGGGCAGATCGTGCATGCACACAAGCTGGAATTTGATGCAGACTGGGATGGAGAGACCGAGGAACATCCATTGACCACAATTGGGAATCGATTGGTTTCCATACAGCCTTTGGCTAATCTAATGGAATTACTGGATCAGATTACCGAGCTAAGGATGATTGAGAAAGGCATGAGTCGCTTCAGGCGGGGAATTTTACTACAGGAAGTGATTTTTCAATTCGCAGTTAAGGCATGTGCAGATCAGCCTGCCAATACGAAGGAGGCTGTGCTTCGAACGATCACTCATATCGAGGGAAATTACCAGCAACATTGGAAGGTGGGCGAGCTGGCTGCCATGGCCTGTGTTGGCACAAGGCAGTATAGCCATATTTTCCGACAGGTCACAGGAACAAGCCCGATGGATTATTTGCATCGCGTACGAGTGGATCAGGCCAAACGTTTACTTCGCTCATCAAGCCGGGATATGCACGCGATTGCCACACAAGTTGGCTTCAAGGACGAATTTTATTTCAGTCGCAGGTTCAAACAGCAAGAAGGAGTATCTCCCAGCATTTATATGAAACAACGTGAGCCGCGTGTAATCGGTCTGCTATTCACCTCTCATTTGCTTGCGCTGGGTATGACGCCTATTGGAGCACCTGATTATCATTTGTACCGGAACGATTATGTTCGCCCTTATTTACCCGAGATTCGACCGTTTGGATGGGAACCGTACGACTTGGAAGCGATTCGCGGTATGGAGCCTGATCTTATTCTGGGATATGAGCATATGACGACAGGAGAGTACGAACAATTCTCAACGATTGCGGAAGTGGTACGCATCCCTTGGCAATCTCAGGATGTATACCAACAGTTGGACAGCGTATCTGCTGTCGTTAACAAACGGAGTAGAAGTAGAGAATGGATGGAACAGCATCAGCTTAGAGTTGCCCGAACCAAGGAACGACTTGCTTCCACTATTGGATTACATGATACGTATGCTGCACTGGTGATCGATGATACTGGCTTTCGCGTGGCAGGTAACCGAAATATGGGACATGTACTACATCGCTCTCTTCAATTGACCCCTCATCCACTCGTGCAGCAATTCATTAATAACTATAACGGTCATAATGCCTTCTCGGACAAGCTGCCTTTCGAAGAACTCCGCAATTATGACGCGGATCGCTTGTTTGTCATGGTGAATGGACAAAATCCGCATGCCGAAGCCGCATTTCGTAAGTTGTGTCGATCAGAAGTGTGGAGTAACTTAAATGTTGTTCGTAAAGGTAACGTACACACCGTATCCTATGATAAATGGTGGATGTACACACCGCTGGCGGTCGATGGACAATTGGACGAGATCGTTAAGTTGGTGGAGAGTGGGGATTCAGGATTCATTTCATCGTAAATTTATAAAAAAAGCCCGAGTCCTTATTAGGAATCGGGCTTGGAGCAATTCATGGTTTATCGTGCAATATAATACGCACTGTTCAAATTCGTGTTACTTTCGAATACCAGCACGTTACCTTCCACCTCGTACCAGCGTACCATTTGTCCTCCGGTCTTGGTTGCATTCGGCGTTCCATAGACGGCAATGACATGCTTCAGTTTATTGATATCGAAGATAATATTTCGCAACGTACGGCCACCCGCATTGTAGATAGAAGCTACATTTACGAGTAAGCCATCTTTGAAGATGAGATTAGTTCCATCATAATAATACCTGTTGGCTTCCGACAACGGCCTTGCGGCAGGTTTACCATTTTCCATTGAATAATAATTCCCTGAATCATTTTCGATGGCCTCATACAGATCTGGGCGAGCGATCACATCTGCTTCTTTCAGATCTTTGGAGAAAACATGGAGCACTTTGTATTCGTAGCCTTTACCTAAAAGGGAATTCAAGAAACCTCCAGCCATGCCCAATTTTTCGTTTAGTGTCTCCAATGGTACGAAGGTCTGTCCAGCCCAGGTTAATACCGTTTTATCGGTTTTGGAGACGGTCATTTTGTAATTACCGCGATTGATCGTAAGTCCACTGGAAGTTTTGGACACTGTAGCATCCGCTGCCTTTGCAAAATCATTCACTTCTACGTACCAGCGATTGTCCTTGGTCAGGAAGGGGCCTTGGCCGGCATAACGCATCGGTTTGCCGTTTACGAGCATTTGTGGTGGAGCCTGCATGGAAATCAGCTTCGATTGGTCGCCCGTGTACCCACCTGTATCGGCTTGTACCAATTGAGAATTCTCCATGTTACGGGTAACAATTCCTGTTGGCAAGTGCAGGTAGTAATCTTTCTTTTCGGCTTGGAATAAAAGAATTGAATCGCCAACTTCCCTATATACTGCAAAGCCAGTATCCGGAATTTCGGATACAACTTTTGCCGTTTTTGTATCGATGATTCTTAACGTTTTTTCTTTGGCTGTTTGCTGATGAATCAGAACGTAACGTTCGTACTTAGAGAATCGTATGGAACTTGAAGCATCTACGCGAGATAATGGCTTGATTGCTGCACTTGTAGAAGTTCGATAACCTACCATGGTATTTTCGCTTTTTGGATTTTTATAGGATACATAAGTTATTGAACCGATTTTATTTTCATAAAAAACATTGTCTGGCAGTTCGGCGGGAATCTTGCTTTTTGTTCGGGTTCCGTCTGAATTCAAAATGATTGTTTCTCCTATGTAATTATTATTCCTATGTGTTACATAATTTCCGATTTTAGCGAGAACTTTTGGATCATTGGATATTTTTGTGTACTCGGAGTATCTTAAGGTTTGGCCAATCTCCTGTGGATATCCAGCAATACGCGCCAGCAGTTTGTTACTGAGCAGTGAATAGACTCGGGTATTTCGTTCTTCATAGTTTATTTTTCCGTTATCTTCTTGCAAGGTATAGCCTCCAAAGTCATAATACATTCGGAACGGAGGCCGGCTTTCCCCGAATGTTTGTACTTGATTCAACACGCTTAGAAGATTGCGTTCGAGATCATATTTATAGATAACATGATTGCTTACTGACTTCTTTTCACCTTTTGCATCTGGTTGTTTGTCTGTCGTTGAATCACAATAAATCGTAAAAGCTAGTGGACCTTTCTCTGTGTTCATCACATGTGTGCCAAAGCCCCAACCGCAGCCTGGATAAAATGTTTGCTTCAGCGCTGGATCATCTTTTTTGCGAGCGCTCTCCAAATATTGAGCGTCTTTCGATACAGCTCGTGCCTGCTTTGGAAATTCGTGAAGTTCAGTCTCCACACGACCGTCATCAAAATAAAACTTCGTTACTCGAACCTGAGGTATAACTATCGATGCTTCTTCCTCAAACTTGAATTCAAATTCGAATTCGGATTTAAACCGCTCTTGTGCTGCTTCTGCTTTTCCATCTGTAATAGGTAGCAACCCACTAAACAACATCATTGCTGCTACGATCAAAAACCAGGTGATAAAGCGTCTACTACTCTTTCTCATACTCTCTCTCCCTAAAATAGTATATTATTCTTTAACTTATCCATTATAAGAGAATTAGGGGATAAAACCAATCATCTACAACGTACTAACCCAATCCAGTCTAGAATTTCAGAATGACGGCAGAATGAATCTATATTTGGTTTGATTTAGAACCAACCTGCCTCCTCAGCTCATTCGTCCAGTTCACAAAACCATCGGTCATTACATCGGAGAGACTTCTGGCTTCCTGCTTGTCTGTGCGAAGTTGTGCCAGCAGATCGTTCATCATCAAGCAGTTTAAAGCAGTTCTTCGATAAACATTTAATGTTTATCGTTAAATAGTTATTGTTTTTCGTGAACGAATCATTTAGTATATATTGTAAGTTCACATGGAAAGGAGATTGTTCATGAACGGAATTGAATTTAGAGCCAAGCCTGGCCTCAAAAGAATGCACATCGCACTTATGATCGGATACTGGGGAGGAATTGCCCTACTCATTGCGTTGGTCTGTTTCAAACTATGGATCGGACTAAAGCCTCAGGAGCTGTTCTTTGCAGAGAAGGGAATTGCGCACTGGTTTTTTTCAGTACCATTATCGGATACTGTGACGAATAGTGTCATGGTGCCTTTCACTTATTTTCAACCGATCAATCCTGATATGTTCGATGCCAAGACCGCTTATCTGGTCGTCACTTTGACCAATACTACGCTTATCTTCATTACTTACATCTACTCGATTGGCCAGATTCGCTATATAATAGGTAGCATACTTAGCGGAAGTAGCCCGTTTAGCCTGGCGAATGCCACTCGTCTGAGAAGGCTGGGAGTTGCCGTTATCCTGTATTCTTTGCTGGCGAAGCTGCTTCTCAACATTCTGATCTGCCTGTTCGTAACTCGTATCTTCTCCATTAATCTGGGGAGTATCTCTTTAATCGGAATTATCATCGGCATACTCGTGCTGTTCATCTCCGAGATTTTCAAATATGGCGCTCTTCTGCAGGAAGAGCATGATTCGACTTTATGAGAATGGAGACTGATGACAGTGCCGATTATTATACGTCTCGACCGAGTTCTGGCCGACAAAAAAATGAAATTGAATGACCTGGCTGATAAGGTAGGGATCTCCAATGTCAATCTGTCCAATCTGAAAACGGGGAAAGTGAAGGCGATCCGCTTCTCTACCTTGGAAGCAATCTGCGAAATCTTAGACTGTCAGCCTGGAGACATTCTGGAATTTATTCCAGGCGACAGCAGTGAAGTGGAATGAGAGTGACTATTTACTTTTTAATTGTTTCGGAGTATCTCAGAGCACTATGTACCGAGAGGGACACCACCCAAGCCGAACACAAAGAACCTGCGCAGAGCGCGGGTTCTTTGACGTTATTCATGTCTGTAGCCACCGCATTCCTCTCATAACTAATTCAATCTCTCCGCCTCCGGAATACACCTCCACATTCAAGAATCCCACTTTTTTGAGAGCAATCAGGTTCGGGTAGGTGATTATGCCTTCAACCAAATCTCGAAAGGAGTATCCTCAAATTTGCTAGATGTATTTAAATTTTATATGTCTTACATATGAAAAGTATAATGACATTCGATTTATTTGTATAAGTTGATATTAATATATAGCTAAATATGTTAAGTTTTCTAACAAAAAAATATTGTTGTAAATATATTTATATGGTAGTGTGTATTTAAGTGTTAGGTAATATTACATAATGTGATGGAGGAGATGTAATGTTTATTAACCGAACGATTAGGAAATTAGGGGTTTCAGTCGGGATTGTAGGTATGTTGACATTTGCTCTTCCTTCAGTGGGCTTTAGTATGCCGCTGCAACCAACAACCTTCGATAAGGTAGAAGGTGATTATTATGTAACGTCTGCGATTGAAAACATTCGCTGGGGATCACTGCCTAATCGAGATAGCTCTCCTATTCTTACTGTACCATCAGGAAGTGCTGTAACATTTGATACGGTATCGCATGAGGGACTGATCGAGGATCAAGGGAGAAATCCAGTGGAGTACTTCGGCAAATATGGTATCTCACCCGATGGCGTGTTGGATGATGCGAAGGCAATTGCGGCTTCTGAGATTCAACATGATTATGTAAAAGACGGACCTCATATTATCACTGGGCCAGTAGCGGTTGAGGGAGCGATGCCAGGAGATGTTCTTAAAGTAGAAGTCCTTTCGTTGCAAACTCGAGTTCCATATGGTGTCATTTCTAACCGCCATGGTAAAGGTGCCCTTCCTAACGAATTCCCAGAAAATTCAGGCCCGCAAGAGGGGGCTAGCGCAACAAAACCGGAATTATACAATAATGTATCTATATTTACGCCGATTGAAGAAATCAACGGCAATTGGTATGGTTTATTACCAACAAAAGCTGGCAAGAATGTACGTTTCCCAATTAACCCGTTTCTAGGTGTTATGGGGGTTGCGCCAAATACCAGTGAAGTTGTGAGTTCTATCCCACCTATTGAAACAGGAGGGAATATGGATATTAATGAGTTAGGTGTTGGTTCAACTATTTATTATCCGATTCAAGTTAAAGGCGGGCTATTCTATACTGGAGATCCACACTTTGCTCAAGGAGATGGAGAAGTCGCATTAACTGCATTGGAAGCCTCCTTAAGAGGGACAGTTCGGTTAACGGTGTTAAAGAAAGGTGATCCGTCGATACCGCATAGTGGAGAATTCACGCAACCCTTTGCTGAAACAGAGGATTATTGGATTCCCATTGGACTGGATCCTGATTTGGATGAAGCAATGAAAGAATCCGTACGTGAATCGATTCAATTCTTATCCGATAAGCTTGATATGGATCGAAGTGTGGCTTATGCGTACCTATCGGCCGCAACGGATTATGAAGTATCTCAGGTCGTAGATCGAACGAAAGGGGTTCATGGACTCATTCGAAAGACCGATTTTCTTGAATATGTTGACGTTATAATGAATGTAGGTGGTACGTCAATCAAACCGGTTGTTCATAACGATGAGTTCTACGTACCGATTCGAACCATTTCGGAGCTATTGGGTGGCACAGTAGAATGGGATCATAAGACGCGTACAACGCAAATCACATTAGGCACGAAAAATATAAATGCCCAAATTGGTTCAGATGTGTATTCCATTAACGATAAACTAGTGTTCAATAGTAAGGTACCTAAGCTTTTAAATGGCGAAACCGTAGTTCCGGTTTCTGTTATTAATGAAATACTAGGTGCTTATGTAAACTGGACGACGATCGATAAGACGTTAACAGCCAATGTATCGTTAAGTACAAAGTAATAAATAGATCTCATATTCAACCGTGGTGGACAGATGTCCATCACGGTTTCTTGTTATCATGAATCCCAAAAAGCGGCCACCTTATGTCTACTTCTGTGTGTTTTGTAGCCATATACAACGATGTGTCTACGATGGGTAAATCGGTTGATCTACCGTTGAATCAAATGCCAGTTGGATATCGTTGTTGACTCCAAATATAGAAAAATACATCGCCGGGTAGATAAGCCACCTGGCGATGTATTCAACATCGATACACTGTTATACTTCTTTGTTCGCTTCGGCATTACCCGTAGCCACCGCATTCTCCTCATAACTAATCCAGTCGCTCCAGCAGTAGATTGGTTTCTGCAATTGGTTACACAGCAGGCAGCTCTGGACCCCAAGAGAATATCAATCCATGCACACCTGAATATGCACAGGCACGGAAAGCGTATTCTGCTTGGCTCTGGCCAGCAGACGTAACTCCCCGATTTATACGGCAATCTTCCCTTTAACGTATGATCCAATTAATGTAGTCTTGTATCATTTCTTTGCTTCGTGTTCGATTTATCTTATCCGGCTCTAGATACAAATTGAGAGCCATTCCATTCATAAAGGCATACAATTTTTCTTGTTCCTTCTCTTCATCGGTTGTGCTCAGAAGACCTTCATTTTTCAAGCATATAATGCAATTCTTGATTGCGTTTTGGAGGTCCTCATAATTGGTATCGAACCCTTTTTGCGTTTTTCCATAGGCTACAAATGCAAACCAAACCTGCATTTCCAATAATGTTTGTTCATCAGTCGGGACTAGCTCAAGCAAGTATTCAACAATTCTTTCTTGAGGCGCCAGTTCTCTTGCATTTAGATTTCTTAACCGAATAAGAACCTTTTCCTTAACTAACTCCATCGCAAACGCTAATAGGCTCTCTTGTTTTGAAAAGTAGTGTCTTAAGGCTCCTTGAGATAATCCGGCCTCCTTCGCAATCGTTCTTGAGGTTGCCTGATGAATGCCTTTCTCGCTAATGATTTTCCAAGTTGCTTCAGCGATAATATTCTTCATTTTCTCATGGTCTACGATTTTTGGCATACACACAGAATATCATATTATTTAACTCAAGTGAATTAAATAGACGATTAAGATGGAATGTGCTAAAGTTTATTTAACTCAACTGAATTAAAAAAAGGGGCAAATGCCGCATGCAACTCAAAGGAGTGCAAAGGGAATGAACCAGCAATTCAAAGTAATGCTTCCGGCATGGGGAAAGGCAATTGGCTTATTGTGCATGATAATTATGTTTGCTGCTGTACTGTGGTTAGTGTGGACCGGAAACTTTAGTATAAGGTACACGGCCGACCATGAGGGAGTGATTCCAATATGGCATAGTTGGTTGCCGGCATTCCTTGGTATTTTGCTAATCCGTCTGATTCCTTATAAAAGTCAAAATCATACGCCCTTCCAACAAATGGAGAGACTTCACTTGGTTGTTCAATCGATTGTGTTATTAATATCAGGTGTTTTATTTACGGCTGCTCTTGTAATGATAGACCCTCAAGGATTACATTTCGAGCTATATTATTTAGCGTTCAAGTTAGCGACACTGTTGTGCATTCCACTGATTTTCTTGCTAATTTATCGCAAAACGACTGGCGGGCAGCAACAAATTATCTCGGCAAAGCCTCGCTCTCGCAGAAACGTCATTGCACCACTAATCATTATTGTGGTCTGGGGTTATCTAAAGTTCTATTCCCCAATTGCACAACCAGAAGGAGTAATCGAAGCAACTGACATGACAGAATTATTTCTCTTGGTGTTCATTGGTTTTATGATCAATAGTGTATTGGAGGAAGTTTTCTATCGGGTATGGTTGCAGACTCGATTGGAGGCATTGCTTGGAAGATGGCCTGCCATACTAATGGTTTCAATACTATGGTCCATCTGGCATGTTGCCATTCAAGGTTATGGTCAGTGGGATATTGATGTGGCAACAGTGATTGCAAATCATGGGGTTACGGGTCTGTTTCTTGGTTATTTATGGGCCCGCTATCGTAGAGTGTGGGTGATTATCTTGGTTCACGGACTCATTAATGCATCCCCTCATGTTCTGTTGCAGATTTTATTTCACTGAGGGGAAAGGAACTGGATAAGTCTGCTTGTGCAAAAATGACTTTATCTCTCGCGTATTCCAGGATATTAACAAAGACATTCAAATTGGCTGCCTTCAGCCTAGTAATATTTATTACAGTGAATATGGCTTCACCTTCTACATGTTGATCTCCTGTTGACGCTCATGAACTGTAAAAAATACATCGCCGGGGCAGATAAGCCACCTGGCGATGTATTCAACATCGATACACTGCTATACGTCTTTGTGCGCTTCCTTATTACCTATAGCCACTGCATTCTCCTCATAACTAATCCAGTCGCTCCAGCTCCCTGAATACAGCTTCACATTCGAGAATCCCGCTTCTTCCAACGCAATCACGTTCGGGCAAGCCGAGACACCTGAACCACAATACACGATAATGGCATCATCTTTCCCCAGTTTCACGAACCGCTCTTCCAATGCGTCGACACCAGACCAGCGACCATCCGCATTAAGCACGTCTTTCCAAAAATAGTTCACTGCCCCCGGAATATGTCCGGCCTTCGCATCAATGGGTTCCTCCAGCCCTGCATAACGGCGGGCATCGCGGGAGTCGATGAGCACGGCGCTACCGCTTGCCGACGCTTGTTGCACATCCTCTACACTTGCCAGCATCTGAGGTTGTACGTTCCACTCGAACGAAGATGGAATCTGAACCGGTACATCCGTCGTAACAGGGAACTTCGCATTTTGCCAAGCGGTAAAGCCTTCATCCATCACATACACCTGTTCATGTCCCATATAACGTAGCAACCACCATAGCCGCGAGGCGTTCATGCCGCCCTGATCATCATACGCAACGATGCGAGCGTTAGAACTGATCCCAGCTTTGGCTAGGCGACTTGCGAGCACAGCTGGATCAGGCAGGGGATGACGTCCGCCATGAGCCGACACTGGAGAGGAAAGATCCTGTTCTAGATCGAGGTACACTGCCCCTGGAATATGACCCGCTTCATATGCCTCTCTTCCGGCAGTCGGTTGACCGAGTAGGAAACGGCAATCCGCAATGACAACATCTGGTTCGTACATTCTGGCGAGCAACCAGCGCATGGATACAATATTTTTCATAACAATACACCGCCTTATAAGGAATGAGATTCGTTTGTAACGCATGAGTTTCATATAGCTATAGCATTGCCCGGCCTACTTTATACAACAGTTGGTTTAGCAGGGGTGTTTCCTACAATATTGTCCTCGGCAGGAGCAAGTTGTGGCTTCGTTTTGCCATATCGAATGAAGATCCACACGCCAAATAGGATGAACACGCCGGCAGA
This sequence comes from Paenibacillus sp. Root52, assembly GCF_001426865.1. GTDB lineage: Bacteria > Bacillota > Bacilli > Paenibacillales > Paenibacillaceae > Paenibacillus. The sequence goes on from NZ_LMFO01000012.1 coordinate 20,397, forward strand.
CATCTGCAGCGTACTCAACGATTCGCCAAGTAGCATCCAGGCCAGCAGGGAGGAGAAAACAGGCTCCCCAAGTACCCCCATGGATACCGTCGTTGCATTCATATATTGAAGCAGCCAGTTGAAGAGATAATGTCCAAAGATCGTTGGCACAATAGCAAGCAACAGGAAAATCCCCCACTCGGTAGCCGCATAACCACCAAAGGCATGACCCTGGATTAGATTGTATACAGCTAGTGTACAGGCAGCGACGAAGAATACCCAGAAATTATAGGAAAAGGCACTAAGTCCTGATCGCAAAAACTGTCCTAACAGCATGTGTACCGCTACAGCAATGGTGCCGAGCAACGAGAGAATGTCGCCTTGAAGTGCGGTTCCCGCCAACTGGAAGTCTCCTGCGCCAATAGCGATGGAACCGAGCAGTGCGATACCCATTCCGATAATCATCATACGGTTCACTTTGGCTTTGAACAGCCAGATGGAACCGGCCAAGATTAGAATCGGTTCGAGCGCTAGAATCACGGTTGAGCTGGCGACACTCGTTAGGCGCAGAGAGCCCATCCAGAGCAGGAAGTGAAGTGCAAGCATAACCCCAGAAGCGACCAACAATGCCCATTGTCTGACGTTGAGACGTAACATTTCATGTCTGTACTTCCAGATAAACGGAAGCATCAGCAGGTTGGTAAGGAAGAGACGATACATGGCGATTACCGCAACATCCGCGGAAGACCAGCGTACAAAGATAGAAGAAAACGAGATGGCGATAATACCGACAAAGAATAACAGATAGATGGATCTGCCGGTATGTTTCAAGCTTGTCATGGGTGTAGCTCCTTCTTGAAGTCAAATGGCGTAAATGAAATCATTATACAGGAGAATGAATCCACAGGAAATGCATCATATGAAAATAGATAAGTAGATTGTAACCGAGCTTGTAACTATTCTGTCATTCTCCCACAGGGCTTTTCTATTAATCTTCTATATAGAGACATGAAACGATATAATATACCAAGATTCGGGAAAAATGAAATTAAGGAAGTGGCCTGGTAGTGAAAGTAGAGCAGACAGCGGGAAAGAACGGCGCGATCTCGCAGACAACAAGCCGAATGAAGACGCACAAACGTAGACGAATCCGGTATGGGAGACTTAGTGCAGCGTTGCTGATTCTTGTAATGCTGATTACCGGTTTAACATATATTTTCATTGGAATGACACACTGGATCAAAGATTACGTTGCACCCCCACCTATCACGGCCATTGAGCAACCGACGAAGCTTGGCATGATTGCAATGACTCCAGATGTGAAGGAAGAGCCTGTGAGGTTCCAAGGTCAGGTTCGCAAGCTGGCATACATAACTTTTGATGATGGACCAAGTGAACATACCGCAACACTGCTGGACATTTTGAAGCAACATGAGGCGAAGGCGACCTTCTTCATGATCGGACGACAGTTGAATCAACACAAAGAGGTGGTCGAGCGGCTTGTAAAAGAAGGCAGCTATCCCGGTCTTCATAGTATGACGCATAACTATAATAAACTGTATAAGAGCGGTAGCTCCTCGAATTTTGTCAAGGAGTTTAAGAAGGAACAGAAGATGGTACAGGAGCTGATTGGTTTCACACCTCATCTGATTCGCGCCCCTTATGGCAGCAGCCCGCAGATCGGAGAGAAATTCCGAGGAGACATTGCGGCAGCCGGTTTCAAAATGTGGGATTGGACCACAGACTCCCTGGATTGGAATCTGCCTGGACAGCCAGATAAGATTGTAGATCGCGTCAGCAGTAGCGTACATCGGGATAAAGAAGTCATTCTCATGCATGAACGTGAACAGACCGTACAGGCATTGCCTCGTATTTTGAAAATGCTAGAAGATCGTGGTTATGAGTTCGAGGTATATGATCCGAGTGCGCATTGGATTGCTAATTTTAGCGGAGATACGCGTTTGTAAGAGATGATTCAAGAACACGCATTGTAGGAAAACATTGAAATAGATTCGAGAAATGGCATAACAGATGCAAAAGGGAGAGAGTCGATCAGGTGCTTGGCAGAAAAAAAACAATGTGGACGGCATTCAGCATAGGGCTGATCCTGCTTCTTACCGCCTGCGGACAGCCGCAGGAACCAGCGGCGAATCAGGTGAATCAATGGCTTCAGCATGATCAGGGGATCGATGAGAGCCTGAAGGAGCTTTCTCGTCATGAACGGGAAGACATGGAATTATATACGGAGATTCTGAGTAAGGGGAAGAACAAAAACAGCCATATTGAGGATCTATTAGACCAGGCAGCCCAACACATTAATGAACGTCGGAAATTGTTGGACGAGGCTGATTCGGCCATGAAGCAGACATTGGAGCAGATCGATAGTCTTCGAACGTCTCTAGATGAATTGTCTTTTGAAAAAGAAGAAACGTTGGCTCAAGCACAGGCTGTGCTGGATCAATATCAGGTAAGAGCGGCTACGTTCGACGGATTCGTTGCGTCCTATAAACAGAGCTTGGATGCAGAAGAACTGCTGTATTCGATGATGAGAGACGATGTTAAGCCGAACCTTGTGAAGATTAAACGAGCGATTCGAGAACGAAATGCGCAATATGTGCAAGTTGCCGAGTTCAGGAAGCAGTTCAATATCCAGACCAAAACCTTTAACAATGCGAATGCCAAGCTTGTGCAGATGGATCAGGCAAGCTAAGCGGTGAGATGCTAGTCTGCTGGAGTATCCTTTTGATTGAGTATAACGTCAGTGGTGTAAGTAGTAGTAAGTAGCTCAGTTAAATGTCAAGCAACATGGACAAGCATCATTGCGTATAAGCTAACGGAGGTGTTCATATGCGAAGTACAATGAATATTAGTGCATCGATTCTAGTTTTAATGATGGGGTTCTCACTCGTCGCCTGTGGTAACAGTAATCCGGCGGTGCAACCACCTACCAACAATACAGGGGAACAGGCACCTGCGCCTGCACCGGAGGAGCAACCTGCAGAGGGTGATGTGATTGAAGCAGAAGGCATCCTTACAGGTTGGGCGGATCCTCATACGGTAGAGATTCGGGTAAAGGATGAACCGATGTCGTTCCAGGTAGAAGAGAGTGTTCAGCCCTTATTCGACGATATAGATGATGAGGATACGGTTCGTTTCAAGTATGTAGAGAGAACCTTTGCGGGAGATACGACGATCAAACAACTTGTGGTCAAGGAAATTACGAAGGTTGAAGTAGATGACGATGATAATGGCTCGAATACAGGGGCTAATGGTACATCGGATCGTCCCAAGACGTCTGAGTTAGAAGTGACTGTAGAAGGAATGACAGAGAAACGTCCCGTCACGCTGGCACAGGGTAATGGATATTCGTTGTATGTATTTGAACCGATGGCATTCGACGCAGATGAGAATGAATTGACGATGAAGATTGATCCCGATTATGAGGTAGAGATTGAAAAGTTGCCTTCTGACTATAATCTGGATTTCTTGAAAATGGATGCAAAAGAAGAGCTGTCAGAGACTGGAGAGGTTAAGGAATTAACCAAGAAAGAGCTTAGCACGGGATCGATGAATGATGCTCAGCTATACATGATGTCTCAGAACGATAAGAAGACAGAATATTATATTGTGAAAGAGCTGGATGGAAACGGGTTTATCTTCCGTGTGAATGCACCTATTGGTGAGTCGTCCGAAGGGTTCTTGCCAATGGCATATGCATCTTTGAATTCCATCATGAACGAAAAGGTTTCTCCTAAATAAGGATACAAACATGATAAAGCCGGAAGGGACTATGCTTAAGTGCATGGGTTCCTCCCGGCTTTTGCTTGTTCTAAGGTCTTCGTTCTGAGCCCTTGTTCTATTCATATCAAGAATGACCCAGACATCAATATCTGATTAAGTCAAAATCGTAGCTTCCTTGCGCCCTTTAATGTCTTCATAACGGGCGACAACTTGCCCATGAACGGGATGTGCGTCGGGAATACCCATGCGTTCGCGAATAAAGGCGGATACGCCGTCCTCACGAATCATGTGTTGTAGCGTCATGGCTTCCTCGTCTCGTTCGTAGTTGAACAACATTGCGGCTGCCATAGCGGAAGTTAAATGAGGAATTGCTATTCCGAATTCACTGGCCTGCATCGCTGGGCGAACAAGCCGGTCGTAAGGCGATAACTTGCGAAGAGGTGAGCGGCCGACCCGGGTCACCTGATCTGTCAGGTTCGGATTGGCAAAGCGTTCGAGAATGGTATCAATGTACCTGCTATGCTTCTGTGGATCGAAGCCATGTTTCTGGATGAGCATTGCTCCGGTCTCTTCCATGACATGACGAATTTTCTCACGAAGCGGTTTGTGACTCATGACCTGTCGAATGGTCTTGAATCCTTCGAGATATCCGAAGTATGCCGCAACACAGTGTCCGGTGTTGACGGTAAACATTTTACGTTCAATATATGGCTCAAGAGAATCAACGTAGTGTACACCTTTAATTTTCTTGAATCCATCCAATAACGCGGGGCGATGTACAACCCATTCGTAGAACGGTTCAACCGTCACCTGTAAGGGATCCTGGTGATCCTGAGCGGGTACGATCCGATCTACAGCCGCATTAGGGAAGGCGACATAGCGCTCCGCTTTCTGGCGAGTCTGTTCATCAAGTAAAGGGTAGATACGCTTCTTAAGGCGTGTACTTCCTCCAATAGCATTCTCACAAGCAATAATATGGAGCGGAGCAGGGTTACGTTGTTGCATGCGAAGGTGAATGCCCTTGGCAATCGGTTCCGCGATATCTTCAAGTGCTGATACACCAACTGCCGTTGTTATCAGATCAGCCGAGGCAATATGCTCGGCTACTCGATCTTGTTCGCCAACGTTGATGGCAGTTACGTTATTTACAATCGTTGTATCCTGATCACGATTTGCAAGTGTAATCGGATACTCTTTCCTCTTCTGGAGCATGGAGATTTTCTTCGGGTTACGTGCGACAAAGCAGACTTCGTAATCGGAAGCGGACAACATATGACCGATAAAACCGCGGCCTATATTGCCCGCACCAAAATGTACAGCTTTCATGTGTGAACTCCCCCTTTTAATCATTGAAATGAAGCAGCATTCGTTCAGACTTAAACGGTAGTGACGAGTGGCTTCGAGATCAGATCATTAAATTCGAGGTCGGTCAGGCAGGATAGCCGTTGGTGAGGCATGTCGAATTCAAGTGTCCCGGTAATGGTATTGGAGATAACGACACAGTGAATACCTGCCGCAGCAGCTGCACGCGCGCCGTTAGGTGAATCTTCAATCGCGACGGCTTCGTCTGCAGTTACTCCAAGGGCTTCAAGAGCTTGATTATATAATTCTGGATCCGGCTTCACATTGGCTACATCGTCAGCTGTACGGATTACTTCGAAATAATCCTTAAGCTTCAGTTGTTCGAGGTGTTGCTCAACCCACTCGCGCTTCGAGCTGGACGCAACGGCCAATTTCAATCCTGCTTCGCGTGCTGCATCGAGGTAGTTCTGGATACCGGGTCTGACTTGTTCTTTGTTCATCAGTGCTGCGTGATGCAACTGAACGGATTCCCTGAACGCATCCCGATCGATCGGAAGATTCAAATCTGTTATTAAGTACTCATAGGGATTAAATGTTTTTAGACTGGTACCGATGCATTGTGAATACATCTCCAGGGTCAGGTCGACACCATGTTCCTTATAGGCATCTCGAAAAGCGACATACCATGCTGTTTCTGTATCAATAATCGTTCCGTCAAAATCAAAAACCAGTGCCTTAATCATAAATTTGTTTCCTCCTGTTTCAGAATTAGATAAGTTCAACTAAAGAATGTTTACACTTGCCACTCCGATAACAGAATAACCTTCCGATCGCTGTTATCCCCAGATTTTTTGGATTCCCTTCTTCAAAGGGAAAATCCGGTGATAAAGGCGAACGCTTCGCTTCTTCACGTTATTTCTGTCCTCTCCGTTCTCGTGCAAAAAGTTTAGTTGAACCTATATCGTTTGGAATAAAAATGAAAACTTTCTGCAAATTCATTTCCTGTATTATTTAACCTGCGGCATGTTAGTTGACGCAGACAACAGGTTAATGCAATAAAATTGGAAAATAATATGCGCTGTATCTAATAAAACCGTAACATAGGACAAAGTGAAGGGTCAAGCGCGTTATGATTGTTTACATTGAAAAATTGCACATGAATGACGTGTTTTCAGAAAATAGAAAAAGTCATAAACCGTTATGCCTTTTGCATGTAAGCGGTGTACTGGAAAAACTGTATTTTCAGTTTACTTTTTTTAAACTTTTTTTATGAATTATTGGATATGACAACCGTTCAACAGGTTTCGACACTTTTATAATAGAAGAAAGGCAATTGAAATAAGGCTAAATAAGTGTGGAATATTAATCTTTTTGCGCCACATTGAGGCATGTGTCAAAATGAAAGAAGTTAATCTAGGTTGAATGGTGAATGGAAGAGGAGGAATGGCAGATGCTTAATCAAGATCGCTTTAATGGAACGTTCATTGGACTTGCCGCTGGCGATGCACTCGGTACAACTGTGGAATTCAGTGCCCCGGGAACATTTGAACCAATGACAGATATGGTGGGTGGCGGCGTATTTGGGTTAAAGGCTGGGCAATGGACAGATGATACCTCTATGGCTCTGTGTCTGGCAGAAAGTTTGGTGCGAAGAGAAGCTTTTGACCCTGCAGATCAGATGCGAAGATATACAAACTGGTACCAAGTGGGATACATGAGCAGTACGGGAACATGCTTCGATATTGGCGGGGCGACGCGGAACGCTTTGGAACGATTTGCAGTGTCAGGGGAGCCGTATAGTGGATCTACGAATCCGAATACGGCAGGCAACGGCTCCATTATGCGGCTTGCTCCAGTAGCGATGGCCTATGCTAACCACCCGGAAGAAGCGGTGCGGTATGCCGAGATGAGTTCTCGAACAACACATGCCACGACCGAAAGCGTAGAAGCCTGTGGTGTGTTGGCTGCGATTCTGGTGGCTGGACTTCAGGGAGCGAGCAAAGAAACCATGTTGTCCCCAGTGACCATTCGTCAGTGGCGGGAATCGAAGACATTTTCCCCTGGCATAGAGGAAGTGGTGGAAGCGTCTTATCAGCGCATGGAGCCACCCGGAATTCAAGGGAGTGGTTATGTCGTTCGTTCGCTTGAAGCGGCTTTGTGGGCTTTTTATAAATCTTCTACTTTTGCAGAAGGAGCACTCTTGGCGGTAAACTTAGGCGATGATGCGGATACAACCGGAGCTGTGTATGGGCAAATTGCCGGTGCATATTATGGTCTGAGCGGCATTCCAGTCCAATGGCGAGAGAAGCTGGCTATGCAAGAAACGTTAGATGAGGTAGTGAATGGGCTGTGGCATAGAGCGAATAAAAGCCAAAATCACGGGTGAGATCCTGTGATTTTGGCTTTGTTCGTGTTATATGACATCAAGCGTATAGCGAAGGTAGAAGAAGAGATAAATAACAGCGGCTCCTATTCCAATGCTAATCGCGGTTTTATGTTTCCTTTTTACGACGAAGATCAGCCGCAGGATAAATAGAACCGGAAGAGCTAATGAAATAATCCAATGCGTTAGGAGCATATCAGTGTAGTCTGCATGTGCGTATGTGGCGAAGATGATTAGTGTTAAATTGAATAACTCATCCCGTTGTCGGATTATGGTGGAGATGACAACAAGAACGACAACGTACACGGGGATGATATACGCACCCAATAACTGCTCAACCGCAGATTGGGAAGTTATCTGTTCTAACATGAATGAACTGAGAAGTAGGAGGGCAAAAGAAACAATGGTGAAATAATACCAAATTTTGTTCTTCAGAGGTTGAGTATTCATGTTAAGTCCCTTTCACATTGGATAATAGTAAGCCTGGTCATGACTTGATGATTGATATTGATTCGTAATATCAATTTAATTTTAATAGATCACATGACTGGAATTCTTAGAGTACTGTGAGTCGACGCTAACGTTAGCGTATGGGTATTCTGTCCAAGGTACCCACAGAGTGTCTTCTCCCTGGGAGGAGTTGTAACTAATAATTCTAGATGCTCCGGTAGATGCTTCAATCTTACGGATCGTTTCAGACGTCATATATGAATCAATCGTGTTGAGAACACCTACTGCTGAAATAATATGGCCGATTACAGGGAATTTGGCAGAGATTGGCCAGCCTAACAATGCCGTCATCACATGCTGCCAAGTGGTCAGGTTTCCGCGCAGCTTTTTGTCTATAATATCTGCTGTCACCGTCGGTGGTAAGTATTGCACTCGGTGAGTGGCGATATATCTACTTCCCAGGTAAGACTGATAGTAATCCTCTCCACCTCTCTTCATCAATACTTGTTTGAAATTAACAGTTGCGGCTTGTGTAGCCTGAGCTTGCGTTGTTATTCCTTCGTTAGGCATAGCGTTATATTCGTTCTCGATAAGGTTAGTGAAATAATCAATGCTCTCTTGTGATGCATTCTGATTCTCAAGTTGTTCTCTAGCGATATCTAAGACCTCTTCTTTGGTTAGTTGCTTAGAGGAGTCGTTTGCTGTGCTTAAGCTTTGTGCTGCGTCCACATCCCACCAATTCTCTTCGGTTGTTATTTCGTTGTTAACTGATTCCTCGGCACTTGCTCGGGGATGCTGGAAAGTTCCTAATACAACAGTGGCGAACATGACAAAAGCCAAAAATGCCTTAAATTCTTTTCTTATCAATGTGTAATACCTCCTTATGAATTCATACCAATTAAACATATGCTAAGGAGTATTTCAACAAAAAATGGGATAAAAGGTAAGTCTGACCTATATGTAAAAGACAGATTTAAAACTAAAGTCCCACAGCTTCTCTATGTCCCTATAGCGCCTGAATACCGAGAATTGCTGTTCAGGATTAGAGCAAGGCGGTATACTATATAAGTTGTGTTTATAGAGATGCGCAAGGTTTCATTATGTTAAACGGATAGGAGAAGAGACATCGTATGAGTAAGACAGAGAGCAAGAAGGCGCAAGCTTCGCCATCCAATCCGCGAGGTGCATTTCCATTGTCCTTGCTGTGCCTCACTGTAGGTGCATTTGCGATTGGTATGACCGAATTTATCATTATGGGATTGTTGCCAAACGTGGCGACAGATCTGAATGTAAGCATTCCACAAGCAGGTCAACTTATTACGGGATATGCGCTTGGTGTAGCTGTAGGTGCACCGATATTAACGGTGTTTACACATAAAATACCGCAAAAGAGATTGCTTGTCCTATTAATGTGCATTTTCATTCTAGGCAACGCTTTGTCTGTTATAGCACCAACCTATGGGTTACTAATCTCCGCACGTATTTTGACGGCATTTGCGCATGGTACGTTTCTAGGTGTGGGGTCGATTATGGCAACGAAGCTGGTTGCTCCAGAGAGAAGGGCAGGAGCTGTATCCGTTGTGCTCGCAGGACTTACGATTGCGAATATCATTGGCGTTCCATTTGGTACATTTATTGGTCAACAATTGGGGTGGCGATCATCGTTCGGTGCGATTACAATCCTAGGCATCATTTCGTTAATTGGGATCATTCGCTTTATTCCGGTTATCCCGCAAGGCGCTCCGGCGAATCTGATGCAACAGTTTCGCAACCTGATTCGCCCGCAGGTATTATTGGTTCTACTTGTTGGTGCGCTAGGATGTGGAAGTCTCTTTGCCGTGTTCACGTACATTACCCCAATGTTAGTGGATATTAGTGGTTTTGCGGAGCAAAATGTAACCTGGATTCTTGTGCTGTTCGGCGTAGGTGTTACCCTTGGCAATATGGTAGGTGGACGTCTGGCGGATTGGAAGCTGATGCCGTCACTAATAGTTAATTTCGGTATACTAGCTGTACTTCTCGCTGTACTTACGTTCACGCTAGAGAATGCTTATCTAGCGGTGTTTACGATATTTTGCTGGGGTGTCGCGGCCTTCGGTATTATGCCAGGATTGCAGATTCGCATTATGAACCTGACCCGAGAAGCGCCATTACTTGCAACGACATCAAGTCATTCGGCTTTCAATTTGGGTAACGCCTGGGGTGCGTACTTAGGTGGCTTCGCAATTACCCATACGGGGCTGGGTTCCGTACCGCTCTACGCAGCCGTTATTGCAGCCTGTGGATTATTAGGGTTATTGATTAGTGTAGGAATGGATCGGAGAAAACGATTGATTGATAAGTCGGAAATGGTAGAAGTTGCATCGGCGAATTAAATAGGGATATCATGCAGCATACAAAACCTCTGTTCACACATTGAGAAGTGGGATGGAGGTTTTTTTGTGTTTCAGGATAATTAAGATGGAAAGTAATGATTAATCTGAGAAACCAATAGTTCGCAAGCTTTTTACGTTGTATAATGAGGTGATAAATAGCTAGTGATAGAGTTGCACGTTAGACAATAAAAGTACCGACAAGACGAGACAACGAGGATTTTAATTACATAGGTTTTGCAGGAGGGGTAAGAGATGAGAAAAGATGATTTTGGAAATCGGATGAAGGGGTATGAAAATACATTCAGACAAACCCTGCCTCAGCGGCTACCGATTATTATTCGAATCGATGGATGTCACTTTCACACGTTTACACGTGGCTTGAAGAAACCATTTGATGAAGCACTGACAGGGGCTCTGTGGGAGACCAGTAAATACTTAGCGCAGAACATTATGGGGTGCAAATTAGTGTACCATCAGAGCGATGAAATATCTCTTCTGTTGACGAACTACGATAAATTAACAACGAAATCATGGTTTGAAAATAACCTGCAAAAGATGGTTTCCGTATCTGCCTCAATGGCAACTGCCAAATTTAATGAAGTGATCCGAGATCATTATCCGGATAAGCCACTTGCCACGTTTGATAGCAGGGCTTGGGTGCTCCCGCCGGATGAAGTGACCAATTATTTTCTCTGGCGCCAACAGGATGCAACGAAGAACAGCATCTCCATGGTAGCTCAAGCTCATTTTCCACATAACGAACTACAGGGGCTAGATGGGAAAAGTCTACAGGATAAGTTATTCCTTGAGAAAGGGATCAATTGGAATGACCTACCGATCTGGCAAAAACGTGGAGCCTGTATAACGAAGCAATTTTACAAAAAGGGTGAAGCTACGCGGAGCAAATGGGACGTGGATTTTGAAACGCCTATCTTTAGTCAGGATCGTGAATATATTAATCAATACGTTTATCTACAAAAGGATGAATAACAGTGGAATGTATAATTTTTATTGGGATACAGGCCTCGGGGAAATCGACATTTTATCAAGCAAACTTTTTCAAAACGCATATGCGAATCAATCTGGATATGTTGAGAACGAGACATCGTGAGCAGATTTATTTAACCGCTTCGCTTGAGGCGAAACAACCCTTTGTGATTGATAATACGAATCCCACGATCGAAGAACGAAAAAAGTATATCGATGCAGCCAAGAGGAACCGATTTAAGGTTGTAGGTTATTATTTTGAACCTGATTATGAGTTGTCTTATTCGAGGAATGCACTGAGAGAAGGAGCCGCTAAGATTCCGGAAGTTGGACTCAAAAGCACGATGAAGAATCTGCAAATGCCTACATATGCTGAAGGGTTTGATACGTTGTATCTAGTCCGTTCCGTGGATGGAAAGTTTGAGGTTGAGCAGATATAAGTAGGTATGCAAAGGGAGCTATTTGGGCGCAGTTTTAAAGCACCTGATAAGCTCCCTTTTGGTTACAATGCAGAACCTGACTTCGAAGGTGAAGAAGTTTCTAACTCTTTTGTTTATAGAACTCATGATATAGCTTCATGAGCGCCCTTTTCTCAATCCGCGACACATAAGAACGGGAGATGCCCAGTTCCTTGGCGATTTCACGCTGGGTTCGTTCTTCACCACCTGCTTCCAGACCGAATCGGCCAATAACGACTTCTTTCTCCCGATCATCGAGAATATCGAGATTACGATAAATTTTGCTTTTCTCAATTTTGAGTTGAACCCGATCTACGACATCATCTGCTTCTGTTCCTAGGATATCTATTAGTGTAATTTCATTGCCTTCCTTATCCGTACCGATGGGATCATGCAGGGATACGTCTTTACGTGTTTTTTTCAGGGAACGGAGATGCATCAGTATTTCGTTTTCAATACAACGAGCCGCAAACGTAGCAAGCTTGGTTCCTTTTCCTTGCTGGAAGCTTTCGATAGCCTTAATCAAACCGATGGTTCCGATTGAAATCAGGTCCTCCTGATCTTCGCCCGTATTATCAAATTTCTTAACGATATGTGCGACGAGGCGCAAATTGTGTTCGATCAACAGATTTCGAGAATGGGCATTGCCTTCGGCCATGAGGCGTAAATGTTTGGCTTCGTCGTCCTCAGCGAGCGGTTGAGGGAATGCATTATTTTTGACATACGAGACGAGCAACGTCAACTCTTTGATGAATAGGGCAATTGCAGTAAACAATCCGGGCACAGATGACACCTCCTGCAGTTTTACAACGATCTGGCCTGAGCACATAAGGGAACAGGGTCGATTTATTGTATGTGGGCTGTTGCCCAGAAGTGCACGTACACGTGAAAAAGGGTTTGAATCTCCAAGCAATCATTGATATTTCTGCAGAAGGGATTCGACAGTCTTAAAAAATAAAAAATCAGGGATTGTATTCTGCGGAGATTATTATATGATGGGGTATAACTATTTTAGCAACTTAGAGAGCATGAGCAGAAAGAGAGTGGTTGAGTACGATGCAGGAAGAAACATTAACGCGGGGGTTAAAAAATAGGCATGTGCAGCTGATGGCCATCGGGGGAGCCATTGGTACGGGACTGTTCCTAGGGGCAGGCAAAACCATTCAATTGGCTGGGCCGTCGATCCTGCTTGCCTACATCATAACAGGGATCGTGCTGTTCCTGATCATGCGTGCCTTGGGAGAATTGTTGTTAAGCAATTTGAACTATCATTCATTTGTGGACTTTGTGCGTGATTACCTTGGGGAGATGGCGGCATTTGTCACGGGATGGACCTACTGGTTCTGCTGGATATCGATTGCGATGGCGGACGTTACAGCCGTTGGACTATACACACAATTTTGGTTTCCGAACATTCCTCAATGGATGCCAGGCTTAATTGCACTGGTCATTCTGTTGATCATGAATTTGGCTACAGTCAAATGGTTTGGGGAAATGGAGTTCTGGTTTGCCTTAATTAAAGTGATTGCCATTGTGGCGCTGATTGTTATTGGGCTCTTCATGATTGTCAAAGGATTCTCTACGGATCTGGGTCCAGCAAGCTTCACAAATATCTGGAGTCATGGTGGACTATTCCCACATGGGTTACATGGGTTTTTACTATCGTTCCAGATGGTTGTCTTCGCCTTTGTCGGTATTGAACTTGTAGGGCTTACAGCTGGGGAGACAGAGAATCCAGAGAAAGTCATTCCTAAGGCCATCAACCAGATCCCGATTCGGGTGTTATTATTCTACGTTGGCGCATTGTTGATCATTATGAGCATCTATCCTTGGAACGCTATTGTGCCGAGTGAGAGTCCATTTGTACAGGTATTTGCCGCTGTAGGTATCGCCACAGCAGCAGGGATTGTAAATTTTGTCGTGCTGACGTCGGCGGCTTCGGCATGTAATAGCGCTATTTTTAGTACAAGTCGTATGGTATTCTCGATGGCAAAGGATCGCAATGCACCTTCTTCGTTTGCACGAGTTAACCGGAGAAAGGTACCGTCCAATGCCCTGTTTTTCTCGACGTTGATTATTCTGCTTGCGATTATATTGAATTATGTCATGCCTGAAGGCGTGTTTGTTCTAATTACGAGTGTGTCGACCGTTTGCTTTATTTTTGTGTGGGGCATCACCGTAATCAGTCACCTGAAATATCGCCGTACTCAACCGGAACTTGCTAAGCGTGCGAAATTCAGATTACCGTTATATCCTTTCTCGAATTACATTATTCTCACTTTCCTGGTCTTTGTTCTGGTGATCCTCGGATTCGCAGAAGATACCCGGGTAGCGTTGTTTGTAACGCCAGTGTGGTTCATTCTGCTGGTGGGCGTATATCTTATGCAAAAGAGAAGACGTGGTGTGATTAAGAGCTGATTGTTAGAACAGGGCGTAACGTTATAAAAAAAGTAATGTATTAAGAAGCGAAGCAATAAGCCAAAAAAGTAAGAATCAATAAAAGTAAAGTGAAAAATCCAAAAGTATAGTTGGAGTAAATAAGGAGTTGTCTCAAAAGTCGTTCATATGACTTGGGGCAACTTTTTTTGTTGAGTGCTAACCTCCATCCCTAACGAACTCAGTAGGCCTTATTGGCGGGAAAATTACATTTCGGAAAAGATAACGAATCGTTGACACGCTAATACGCCTTTTGGGTGCGAAAATTAGTTCCATTCCGTTGTATTTCGTCATATAACGCTTCTCAGATTCCCTACTATTTCCATTCCTCGTGATTCGATCAAATAAGGTCTCTCAGATTCGTTAAAATTGACGGTGTATGCTGAGAAGATCGTTGATGAATATACTTTATCTGCTCGTTGCCTCATTCGTTTGTTCTCAAATTACAGATACATTATGTAATCCATTTCAGACACGTATTACGTAGTAATATTCCAAAGAAAAAGAGCAGTGAGATTAACATCTCCTGCTCTTGTCATATAGCGTTGCGTTGTCCAGCATATTAACTGATTACATTCTTTTCATAATGTAGCACTTTCAATCAAGATGAACATGCTTGTTATTGAATTGGGTTTTCATTCATTTGCTTCTGCATATTTTCGATACCATCGAGAATCTGATGCCCATAACCCCAGAACTGACCAAAATCAGTGACATAGATTTGTTTGTTCTTAATCGCATTCATACTTTGCAAGGCAGGATTAGCATATAGATTTTGAATCAGTTTGTCGATATCCGGGGATCCCGTATACGCAGACAACAGCAGGTAGTCTGGGTTAGCTGTGATCAGTTGCTCTACACTGACTTCGCCTTGCACGCCATCGAACGTATTTTTCAATTTCAGCAAGCTGAGTGCATCCAGTTGATACGTATCGTTTTGCATGCTGCTAACTGTAATGGAATCTTCGGACGCAGGTACGATGTAAGCAAATGTATGCTCAGGCTGATCTGCAACACTCGCCTTGATTGCTTCAGCACGTGCTTTCAGGCTCTCGGTGAATGATGTAGCATTTTCCTGTACATCGAAGATCTGTCCGAGCTGTGCGATATCATTATAGAGGCTGTCCAATGTGCCCTTATGGTTTGTTGTTTGCAGGAATGTATGGATATTCATGTCGTTCAGTCCATCCACGGTACCCACGCCCCAGTCAGCATCTGCGAACAGGTCACCGCGACCCAACACGATGTCTGGGCTTGCGCCTACAACGAGCTCTTTACCTACATAGTTTTCGGATAGGACTGGAATTTTAGCGAAATCGTCAGCAACATCTGGAGTCACAGAGCCATACAATGCGGCTACTCCGACCATTTTGTCTGTTAGACCGAGCTTAATTAACATTTCAGCTACAGATTGTGTGTTGGCTACAACACGCTCAGGTGCTTTCTCGAACGTCTGGGATTTCGGTTTCCATTCTCCGCCTTCACCGGAGATACTGAAGTTTTCAATCGTCAGTGGATAGGTTGTTTTATTCGTATCTCCAGCGGTAGTGGTTGATTCTGAAGTGTTGGTTGTATTTTCTCCTGATGTGGTGGTTTGCTCCGTATTGGAGGATGTGGCATTAGAACAAGCAGCGAGAAGAAGTAGCATAAGACTTAGACAGGTGATGAGTATTTTTCTGGATGTAAATTTCATAATGAGAGAGAGCCCCTTTTCTGTAATGTAAATTGACAAAGATAATCATTCTCAATTATAATCCGAGAAAATACTTTGTAAATAGCTAAATTCTTTTTATTTTATTTTCGTAGGAAATGATGGGGGACAAGATGGCACAGACAGTTCAGCTTCAGACACCGCGTGTGGGAAGAAAAGAATCTCTTATTCACAGCAAATCCGGTTTTGCATTATTAATCGCGCTTCTGATTGGTGTGATGATTATTTCTGTTGGCATTGCCGTATCGATCGGGCAGGTGAGTATCCCGCTTGCTGAATCCTATCGCATCCTTGTATTCAAATTGACAGGATTCCAAATCGGTCAAGCACCGATTGAAGCCGGATCATTTACCGATATCATCTGGCAGATTCGTTTTCCGCGTGTTCTGATGGCGATGTTTATTGGTGCGGGTCTCGCGATGTGTGGTGCAGTCATGCAGGCAGCGGTACAGAACCCGTTGGCCGATCCATACATATTGGGTATATCTTCGGGAGCTTCACTCGGAGCAACGTTTGCGATCTTGATTGGATTCGGTGCCATCAGTTGGTTAGGACAGACGGGAGTGGCCTTCTGGGCATTTGCTGGAGCCATGGGAGCTTCCTTGTTGGTGCTAACCTTAGCAGGCATTCGGGGTAAGATGACCTCAGTCAAGCTTGTGCTTGCTGGCATGGTTATTAATGCGCTGTGTACAGCCTTTTCTAATTTTATTATCTATTTTGCTAACAATGCTGAGGGAATCAAAACGGTAACGTTCTGGACGATGGGTAGTCTCGCTGCCTCCGGATGGAATAAGCTACCTTTGATCGGTATCGTGGTGATTGTGTCGATTGTGTTCTTCCTATTGCAATCCCGTGTGCTGAACACCATGTTACTGGGTGATGAAGCAGCAGTTACGCTTGGCATTAACTTGAGTGTGTACCGTAGGCTCTACATGTTATTAACGGCGCTGGTGACAGGGGTTATGGTGGCGAGCTGTGGCATGATCGGTTTTGTCGGCCTCATTATTCCGCATATCGTTAGAGGTCTGGTCGGTTCAGACCATCGCAAAGTGATGCCTGTATCCGTACTCTTTGGTGCGATCTTCCTCATCTGGACAGACGTTATTGCAAGATCTCTGATATCCAGTGTAGAGCTGCCAATAGGGATCATTACAGCGATGATAGGTGCACCGATGTTTATGTATATGTTAGTCAAAAAAGGCTACGGTTTTGGAGGAAACTAACAATGGAACTGAATGTAGAGAACATATCCATCACGGTGCAGAACACAGATATTATTCGTAATATTTCTTTGCAGGTAAAAGAAAAGCAGTTCGTTGGCTTGATTGGACCTAACGGTTGTGGCAAATCCACGCTGCTCAAGAGCATCTATAAGGTCATTAAGCCCCAGCAGGGCAATGTATTTTTGGATCATACGGATATATTGAAGTCCAGTCCCAAAGTCGTGGCTCGGCACATGGGTGTGGTTGGGCAGTTTAACGAGTTAAGCTTCGATTTTACGGTGCGTGAGATGGTCATGATGGGACGTACCCCGCATAAGAAGTTGCTGGAGACGGATAATGGACGGGATCTTGAAATTGTAGAGCAGGCTTTGGAAAAGGTACATCTAACCGGACACGCAGACCGTAACTATATTTCGTTGTCCGGCGGGGAGAAGCAGCGTGTTGTTTTGGCTCGTGTGTTGGCTCAGCAACCCGAATTTCTGATATTGGACGAGCCGACCAATCATCTGGATATTAAATACCAGCTACAGATTCTCAATATCGTGAAAAGTCTCGATATCGGAATCCTTGCTGCACTGCACGATCTTGAGCTTGCCGCTTCATATTGTGATCATCTCTACGTGGTGAAGCAGGGACAGATTGTGGTTCATGGTAAACCTGCCGATATATTAACCCGCGAGATGATCGGTGAGGTGTTTGAGGTAGATTGTGAAATCTACCAAAATCCCGTAACCGGTGGGTTGGGTATTGCCTATCTAAGCACACGGTAAGATCAAAGGGATAAATCATGTTCAGATAAGTGCAACTATCCTCAGCCACGTCCGCGAACTGCTGCATAAGATAAACGAACGATATTTAATTAGCTGGAGCTGAATTAAGCTTCGGCTTTTTTCTTATTTTAGACGGTATGTAGAAGTGATGAATGGACATAGTAGCACAAAAATAACCGTCCCGATTGCAATGAGGCATTGCCCGCTGGAACGGTCTATTTGGTAAGACTAGATGAGTCAGCGTAGCATAGGATCAACCGACTGTTGATGCTCACCATGGCGAACCTCTTGGAATATATCACTGGAATTATCCTGCTCTACTTTGGTATTCTGACCCTGAAGCAATAGCTCAAGATCTCCAATCGTGACTGGACGCGCATGTCTTTTCAATACATAGCCCAATTGACCGTTTGGTTCTACAGTTGCCGTTTCCAGGTCTTCCACACTAGAGATGCCACTTTGGCGCAGATGCATCTCTAACTGATCCACGGTATAACGCATCTTTTTCAGATTGGGCACAATGATTTTGCCGTCTTCAACGACAATTTTGGAGCTACCACTCATCAGCCGTTCGAAAAAATTGAATTTCAACTGAAGCACCTCTACAACCAGTAAAGTCGCAATAAAAACAGTTGCTGATCCAATGGCTTTACCAAGCTCATGATTCGCAATAGGCTGTACAATCGTTGTTCCGATTGAGATCATAATGACCGTGGTTGCAACACTCATCTGTGAGATGGACTTACGCCCCGCAATGCGCAATAAAAGCATACCCACCAGAACAAGTAAGATCGATTTCCATATCCAATCCATGTACTTCGATCTCCTTTCTACTACAAGTCTTTTCCATCATTAGGATTAGCGTGTTCTGGATAAGGGGAATTTATGCAAAAGGGAAAATACAAATCTTCAATGTTCAACATGTTCTTATTGCTTTAATACTCGTTGCCTCATTCCCACTTCCTTATCGTTTGGGCACTAACCTCTAATAACTTGGATCCTGTTGTACAGTTCATTGCCTGGGAAATTTTAAGTTCAAACTGTTAGTGGAGATGTATTGTTATTTATTATAAAGAGAAAAATCTAGTGTTCGTTAATGCAATCATGATAGGGATATGGCTTCATTTGTGAATAGACTTTGGAGAGTGAAGTTGAATTTTTGGATATTAAAAAGAAGATAATGTAACTTTGTTCGAAGCTCAGAACTGGAGAGGAGATGTCACATTAATTATGCATTACGAAGATATCCGCAAATTACCTGATTATTGTGCTGCAGACTTTTTACATACGCTGTTCCATGACGCACTTCAACATTTGGAGAACGGTACAAACGATAAGCAAGAGTTCTTACTGATTCTTAGCGAGCTAACTGATCGACAAGCGATGACGTATGAGTTACTAGAGAAGGAACTACGAGATAACATAGACCAGGTGCTTCGAAAGCTGTGGAATACGGACTCCTATGATGAGGTAGACATTATGCTGTCGCTAGTAGTGAATTTAGGGTTAAAGGGATGCTTTTCACAAGTGCAAAATTCTTTACATCAGGATAATAAGCTAGACCCAGCCATTCGTAGTGAAATCGAAGAAACCATTGCAGAGGTTGGGGAACATATTGCCAATCCCCTTCATTCGTTAGAGAGATATAGGTAATAGGTCTTTGCATCCGCTATGCGATAAATATGATATAAGCTGGATGGTTGAAGTATACTTCATATGTTAACCTGTCTGTAAACACAATCTGACGGATCGATCCAATTAAGAGAGTGATACAATTGATGTAGAAGGAATTATACGAAGGAGATCCATATGGAGAAGAACTATCCTAAGTATGTTACAGGACATGCAGTAAGGAGCCTGTGCAGTAAATTGAATCTTAAATCACAGGGTGAATTTACACAAGACTGGGAGTATGAGGTTGCGGATGCTTCTAGGATAACTGAATTTCTGGATGCGTATGAGCAATGCCCATGGGATGTTGAAGAAAAGTTCGCGCTTATGATCATTATAATTGAATCTTGTAACGATGCTCTTGTGGAAGGAACGTGCGATCCAGAGATAATCAATGTACTGAAACATCATCTCATTCTTGATGCGGATATTCACTACAATACGCTACATTATTGGGCGCTATTAGACGAACCTGAATTGGACAACTGCTTCGCAATAACACCCATCATAAGGGAGATCATATAATTACTTTTCTATGAACTATCATTAACTTTCAATCCACCCTGTGGTTCGTATACAATAGGGTATTGAACGTAAGCGAATAAGGGAGCGGGTAACGATGGCCAAATCTAAATATTATGTTGTCTGGGAAGGCAAACAGCCAGGTGTATATAGTACGTGGGCAGAATGCAAGGCGCAGACAGATCAATATACTGGGGCTAAATATAAGTCATACGAATCCAAAGCTGCAGCAGAAGAAGCATACCGTGCAGGTTGGAAAGGCAATTGGGGCGCTGGTGCTAAGGGTTCGTCCAAGACGAAGGCAAGAAGCAGTGGACGTAGTGTTGGCATGGAAACCTCCGAAGAGGTCGATTATGACAGCATTTCGGTTGATGTAGGTACACGAGGTAATCCAGGGCAGGTAGAATATAAAGGAGTGGATACTCGTACTGGTGAGATCATCTTCTCGGTTGGCCCAATCTCAAAAGGCACTAACAATCTTGGAGAATTTCTAGCGATTGTACATGCACTGGCTCATCTTAAGAAAGAGGGCAGTAATAAGACGGTGTACACCGACTCAGTCAATGCGATGAAATGGTTGAAGCAAAAGGCGGTATCGACCACATTGCCGCGAGATTCTTCAACAGAAGAAATCTGGCTTATGATTGACCGTGCAGAGCAGTGGCTACGAACCAACACATACAGTAATAAAGTGCTGAAATGGCAGACCAAACAATGGGGCGAAATTAAGGCGGATTATGGCCGAAAATAAGCTACTGCTGCAACCTCTAATCATGATATTTGTTGTCTATTAGAAACGATATTTACAATTTCCAATTTCCATTCTATAATCATTCAATATGATAAGTTGCACATATGGAGGAGCCTGCCGTCTGCAGGCCCTCTTTATCTTTTTGAGTCGTTATTTTTACGGTTTATATGAAATGAATATGATGAAAATGGGTTATTTGAGTACACATTGCAGGAGGCAGACATGAGTTCCATTTACAGAAGTGAAGAAGGTAAGAGTTGTATTCTTGAGGAATACGAGGCATATGTAGATCAGTTGGGTGAGGGCTTTACGCGTGAGTATGTTGAAACACGTTTTGGACAGACCCATGTGTTATTGACTGGTCCTAAGGATGGCAAGCCGTTATTTATTCTCCAAGGTGGGAATTGTGTGAATCCGATGACGCTGTCATGGTTTTCTTCCTTATTTAAGGATTACCGAATTATTGCACCGGATACCATTGGTCACCCTGGCTATAGTGAAGATACCCGAATCTCAGCGAGGTTTGATAGTTTGGCGATGTGGGTGACGGATCTGCTAGATCACTATGAGATTGAGCAAAGTGCTTTTATCGGTCCTTCCTTTGGCGGTGGAATTATTCTGAGACTGGCAACGTATATTCCGGATCGGATTGCGTGCTCCATTCTGGTTGCACCAGCGGGACTGATCGCTCGTTCCAAAATGAAAGTGGCTCAGGACTTCATGCTCCCAATTGTGACCTACCGAATGACTTCTTCACCGAATTCGCTGCAAAAAATTGCAGATACCATGTCTTGTAACTGTATGAAGGAAGTAGATAAGAACATCATCGGCAAAATTTTCAAACATGTAAGTCTGGAACAGGATATGCCGAAGCTGACCGACCGAGAAGAATTGTTGAACTACACTGCCCCAACACTGATCTTGGCAGGTGAGAAGGATATCTTTTTCCCAGGAGATAAGTTGATTGAGAGAGCGCGGAAGATTATCCCGAATGTGAGAACCGTTAAGTATGATACAGGACATTATCCATCCCAGCATGTGCTGGTTCAGATGAACGAGGAGATTAAGCTGTTCCTACAAGAGAATTATTAAAAGATATAGATATTGAGCGGAATAATTATATACTTTTTGTGCGAATGCATTCATTAAATGCTCCGTTCTGTCGATAACATAAATAGAAGAATGAAACAATTATGGGTACGAGTAAGGTACGAGTAAGTAATAGGATGAAGCAAGTATAGTATTAAGATAAAATAATTATATCTTTTCGCAGGGATATGATTCATGTTGCATCATTTGGTTTATATATATAGTTGGCGATCCAATTGCTTACTGACTGAACGAAATGATGCAACCTGCGGAAAGTTCCTCAGTTAGATAGGGGTGAGACGAAGGAAGTTATGAGAAAAGATAACTACAAAATGGCACTGCAACGCAATGTTATATTGAACGATACATATCAAGTAAGACAAGTCCTAGCTTGCAGCGAGCTGGCTATTGTATACATAGGAAGAGATCGCAATACAGGCGCAAAAGTTGCGATCAAAGAATTCTTCCCTCAAAGTCTGGCTTCTCGTCAGTCTGACAAACGGAGTGTGTATTGTTCCTCACGAGGATACAGTGGACAGTATCAAGAATTACTAGCTTCTTTCCTGATTGAAGGAGAGCTGCTATCTGGTCTGAATCATCCTCATATTATTCAATATGTAGATCATTTTGAAGCGAATGATACCGGCTATCTTGTGATGGAATACTGTACGGGGATCATGCTGAATGATTATTTGAAAGAACGTAATCATGCATTAGATGCTGCTTTTATCAAAGGCACGCTTCTTCCTATTATCGATACCGTTGAACATATACATAAGCAAGGTATTCTGCATCGGGATCTGAAACCTTCGAACATTATGGTGATGGAGGATGGTACACCTAAATTATTAGATTTCGGTTCTGCTGTTCGCTGGCCGATGCCGTCCGGTGAGAAACAGGTCATTTTCACATCTGCTGGATATTCTCCGCTTGAATTTTATTCAGAGAAGTCCAGTCAAGGGCCGATGTCTGATATATATAGTTTAGCAGCACTGCTTCATTATTGGACATGTGGACAGCCGCCGATGGATGTGAAGCAACGTCTATTCCAGGATGAACTCCCGTCAGTGCGTTCGCACAATGAATATGTGAATCCATGGCTCGCTCATGTTATTCACTGGGGATTATCCGTTCGTTCCGAGAAACGTTGTGCTTCTCTACGGTGGGTGAGAAGATCATTGCAGATGCAGGCTTTGGTGTGGAAAGTGCGTAAACCGGGGACGGTAGAGTGGTCATTGTCTGAGAATGAACATACTCAGATCTACGAAGCGGAGTCAGGCAAACAGCATGAGACCGCCTGAACCATATCGCGGGTATACGAGTAGCGTTACATATCATATGCATACGAAAAAACAGGTTAGATTAACCCCGGTGGGTTGTATCTAACCTGTTTTATTTATATGGTAGTCAATTTATAGTACCTATAGCTGCTTTAATCAGGATAAGTATCTGTGTGCGATATAGAAGGGCAACAACAGAGACGAGTAAATGCTAAACCATCCTCGATTTCTCGAACGTTCAAGTCCTTCCACTACGAATACCTCTAGTTGGTAGGTGAGTTACAATTCGTTCCCAACAGAGCACATCATAGTTAACTATGGCTGATACGGTTCTCTCCGTTGCCCAACTGAAATATTGGTACTCGGTTTAATAGGCTTGTAACGAATTTCAATCTCGGTAATTCCATCCTCGAAGGTAACATACAACTTCTCATTATACTCCAGAGCCTCCGTATGGCGCCGTTTCACAGGTGTTCGACCTCGAACGACGGTGCAATTCGTATCATGCCGGATCAGCAATGTTTCTTTTTTGCCTGCTTCCAGCCAGATTCGGCCTGCTTCGGGTACCCTCACCCCGATATCCATTCGATCAAAAAGTTCACTTAAGCTCACTTTTCGACTATTGAGCGAAGTTAGTGGCCAATGGGTAACGGGAATATCTTCTCCACTCGCGGTTGCAAGAAAATAACCCTCCAACCTTCCGCGAAACACGGGCTTAGGTTTCAACACAAACCAATACAAAGCGAAGATTCCACCTGCGGCAAGGATCCCCAAACCAGTAAATAAGAAAATCTTTTCACGTAAAGAATGAATCCGTAATGGGATATCAGTAGTCACACTCGCGCCTTCGGAATCCGTTGCTGTAATCTGAACGAACGAATTACCTGTGTGAAGAGAAGACAAGTGCAGCATATTACCATTAATGCTCGTATTACCAAGGGTATTGGAATCCTGAACTACACCGAGCGTATAAGTTAAAGGGTCATTATTGGCATCTTCAAAATATGTATTTAGATCCAGATAAGCATCCCCATCATCTTTGGACAAGTCCATGGAAGAGCCTGTACTTACAGGGGCTTGGTTCGTAATATCTACTTCAACCGGAGTGATCTCTCGATAAAAGTCTGGACCGTCGATGCGGAGTCCCCACGTATATAGATCAGACTTCGGAAATGTATAATTCCCCGTAAATCCACTGCCTGTATTCGTTAGAGCTACGCGTTCACTCGTTCCTTCTGATGTGCTCACGATTAGCTCAGCTTCAAGACCTTTGTACACATTCAGATCCTGAATTGGCTTTGGCTCTGCAGCTTGATCGTATAATGCGGCGTTGAACGTAATGCTCTGTCCCTTGACTGGCAGC
The DNA here is from genome assembly GCF_001426865.1 of Paenibacillus sp. Root52. Taxonomy (GTDB): domain Bacteria; phylum Bacillota; class Bacilli; order Paenibacillales; family Paenibacillaceae; genus Paenibacillus. The sequence continues at coordinate 44,888 of NZ_LMFO01000012.1, forward strand.
TCAGTTGCCATATTTGCAGTTGCAGAAACGTTGTAATTGCCGAGCAGGTTAATCTTCACAAGATCTCCGCTGCGTCCTTTGAATTTCAATTTGAACTGTCCTTTAACCGGACGAATGATCTTCATCAAAGCATATTTGTCTGAACGGATAAAGCTCACATTGCTGGATTGATAATAGAGCTGAGCCTCAGAGACCGCATGATCCGAGAGCATGATGATATTCGCATCCGCCATACTTGAATTCGGAATGTCTACTGTGACTTCTTGCATCGCCCCGGTTGCCGTAACAGCAGCTACAGACACGAGAACGGATTGAATCTGATCGGCAAAAATTCGATTGAAAATCTCGGGTAAGTCATCTGCGCTTCCGGTGATAAAGGAAGAACCGCCTGTTTCTTTGGCAATTCGTTCAAGTTCAGCAGGATTTACAGTTCCATCTCGGTTAAGCCCAACAGTATAGATCGGGTAACCGGCTTGTTGTGCCATTTGAATTACCTTGTCGACATCTTTGGAAGAATCGGCAGGTGTTCGATTGGTTGAACCCCTTAAGTCTGTCTCGCCATCAGATAACAAAATCATAAATGGTTTACGTTGATCTGTCTTAGATTGTTCAAGTAGGCTGGCACCTCGGCGTAAACCGAGTCCAAGGTCTGTATAACCTGAACGCTTCAATCCATCCACACGGCTCCGAAGATTATTGCGAGCTCCGGAAGATGAGATATCCATCAAAGGTACAGATGATGTGATCTTGTCATTATAGGCTACAAAGCCAAGCCGGGTCTTAGGTCCACTACTCATATCCATAAACATATGTATAACTTCTTCGGCAATGCGATCTTTGTCAGTCTCATTCATTGAGTAGCTAACGTCTAGAACAAACATAGCATCTAGGCCTTCATAAGCCTGGGTCTTGACAGATGAATCTGCGTGCACGTTTCCAGTGTCCCAATTGGGAAGTAAGATGCTCACCACCAATAGGGTAAGCCATGCTTTTTTGAATTTAATTAATATCATGTGAGGCTTCAAGTCTCCTTTCTGTTTGCACACAACTAGCTTATGTTTCTTGAAGTAAATCTACAAAATCTAATTTTTTCTACTTCCACACGTTTTAACGTGGTTATGCGTAGTTTTGCATTGTCAAAAGAAGTGCAACCTCGCATAGGTTATGTGTTTACACGCTCGAATAGGGGGAATACTCCATCGGTCTTAAATCCTTGAACAAGATCCAAATTATAGGATATTCTATATCATCGGTTTGACTTACAAGGAAATGAAGCGAATTCCAAAAATTAGTTCTATAGGTATATCGAAGGTTATAAAATGAGCTTTTAGACCTATAGTGGGGAATATTGACAAAACATGTCGCTGATGATTAAGATGAATTCCATAAATCTCCAAAGCAAACGGCATAAACTGGTACATAAGTTCCAGTTACATGTTGACAGCTCGTTCTATCGATCGTCTTCCTTCTGCCTAGTTTGATTCTTAAAGATCAAGACCAAAGGCCGAAAAGACGTGCGGAGTGTCAAAAATTGATGGAGGGGGGAAAGCATCCGCCCGAATGAAAGCCTGCTCGTGGGGATGCTGCCTGAATGGACATTATTAATCAAACGAACCGAACGATGCTTTTTGAAGAGATCAATCCCGAGAAGTTGGATCTCATCACAATCGTTGGTGACGTGAAGGGCATTGATAGCCTGAGCGATGACAAAATCAAAGAGATTAACGAGCACTTGCTTGTTCGCAGCTTTGATGAGTTTCTGGATAAGTTCTCACCGAGCGTATATTCATTTTTCAATGCGGTGAACCAGAAAGTCATGTATACGCTTAAAAAACCGGAAGGTATTCCGGATGAAGCCATCTCGGAGATCAAAATTGATCAGAGCAATGATTTTCTAAGAATGTTGTTTACCTTGATCGATACGAAGCGTAGCCAAGGCATTACCAACGTAGATTTCAAGTTTGAGAATCTGCTCGACATGATCTCCCCGAAAAAAGTGATGGATGACATCCGCCAAGTGCGGAAGGAAATTCACTACATGTACGGCCAGCACGAGAAGCTGGATGATGGAGATCCTAAGAAGCTGGATATCGGCGACAAATTGAATGTGATGTTCGAGGAAGCTAGCCGGAATTACAACAATGTCATGGCGATGCTACCGCTTGCAATTGAAGATATCAAAACCCGTTTGTTATTGGGTCGTGCACAGGAAGAGACCTCTTCCGAAGCGATTCAAGTGGGTCAACTGACCATCGGTGAGAGCGGAGAATTGAAAATTATCGAAGCTCCTAAATCGGATAACAACGAGTTGATGTTATTGGATGAAGCAAGTAGTACAGATCTGACTCAGGTATTTGCCGAGGATTATAATTCATTGTCCGAGACACCTTCACCTTATGTTCAGGATCTGGTTGTTCGTACATTCTCCCCACTTCCTGCGGTACAGACCGATGTGGATACATCCGTGGAGGTACAGAACTACAATACATACCTGGAGTTTTACAAAAACGCCAAGGATGACTTTGTCAAAACAGTGAAGCCGTTGGTGGAGAAAATTTTGGGTGTCAAAATGTTCTTTGATCAATATGCAACGAAGAACAAAGGTATGGTTCCTTCCATGCTGATCTCCAACACGAAGCTGGATATGCTTGTGAAGAGTAGCAATATTCCACGGCTAGAGACGTACCTTAACACGGTTAACGCGAAGAATGACTTTTCGGATACGATCTGGTTCGGAATTGTACCTTCGGTTGAACTGGAGAATACAAGCCAAGTTAAGGTCAGTCGTACTCGTTTCCGTGGTAATGACAAGGTGGTTAAGCAGGACGGGAATAGTATGGAATCCCTGACAATGCTTCTGCAAGTCGTGAAGGACTACAAAGTCCAGGTCTTCTTCAGTTTTGAATCCGGAGAAGAGACGACGTTCAGCAGTATGGCTACCGCTGGCATTGATAAGTACATTGAGAAATGTTCTGTGTTAACGCGGAAGGAATATAGTGAGTTTGCGATTCCAAGTGCGCCGAATTTCACCATTATTCCGAAGGAGAAGTCAGGTGTAGTCATCGATAGCCGTATGCTTCAAACCGAGCATGGTGTTGAGCTTTCGAAGGAAAAAGAAGATATCCTGAGACTTTGGATCGAAGGCGTTTATATAGGAGCATCTTATGTATCTGCTGGTATTGTGGCAGCTTATCAATGTCCAGAGTATCTGCGTGGAGCATTCAAAACGGTCAACCGCGATTATCCAGGGGTGCGTTTTGATATCGAAGCTGGCGATAACAGTCTGCGTGTTGTTACGACGATGACCAAGGAAATTTCGGGTTTCACGAATACCATTAAGGATTCCATTAACCGGAAGAACTTTGGATTTATTTTCTCATCGGAAAATGCTCAGATTCAGGACAGTGATATCAAACGGATCACCGTGTATAAAGCTAGAAGTATGGCGATGTCCGAAGATGGATTTGACTCCTTGTATAAGACACTTGTTAGCACGTACATTGAACGCTTGCTCCGTTTCCAAACCGGTGATTTCAAGCATGAAAATATCGTCAAATTCTTCAGCAATAATCCGAGCAGTCAAAAGAGCCGGTGGCTGGGAACTCGTGGATCGATCAATTCGATCATTCAAGAGGGTGATGACATGAGCTTTATCATCGATGAGAAGAGCAATATGTGCCATATCGACCTGGTCTTTAACGGTAACGTGAAGAACCTTGAGGTCATGATTACCAAAGGCACGAGTGCAATGAAAGTCTAGCTAGTTTAATATATAAGTTTTAATAGTGTATATAGTTCTTCAAACAACGTATTGAAAACATGAATTTGGTGTTAGAGGCTGCCTTTACCGGCTTGCCTTTATACATATATTTCGTTGTCTTTCCTCAGATTTTGAAGCAGGATGGCGGACACATTTTTCCTAATCTTAAGGAGGTTTTTATTAATGGGTTTTGTATTGAAAGTAGAAGGCGCAGAAACAATCGAATTGGGAATGGATAATATCCGTACAGTCGTATACGACACAGATACGCCGGATGATTCCAATGCACGCTCCACAGATGTGGGCGCAACACTGCGCATTAGCGGCAAAATCATTACAGCAACGGATGGTGACAACGCAGATGACACGATGAAGTTGGCGCTGTGGTCCCTCGTTCCTGCTGAAAAAGCAGATTGCTACCGTAAAGTAACGCTGGAAGTTGTTGCAGCTGACCAAGTGGTACGCAAAATTTACATGCCTAATGCTTTTGTAGTGGATTACACAGAGCGTTTCGGAGATACCGAAGGTGTGGGTGAATTCAGCTTGTTCATCAAACAGAAAAAAGACAAAACTGAGTTCACGAAAATTGAAGGTGGCTTCCCGGTTTAATTAGGAAACCTCTGATGTCCCAGACAAGTGCTATCGGCACTTGCATGGAACAAGCATCATAAGTTAAGGGGCCTTGTGCCCCTTAATCTTTATTTTGCACTGATAACAGTAAGGAAGGAGGAACAATCAAATGAGTGATTTTTATGCTGTTCTTGGCGTAAGTCGAGATGCTTCGCCTGAACAGATTAAGAAGTCTTATCGCCAATTAGCCAAAACGTATCATCCTGACGTGAATGGTGGTGATGCTCAGGCCGAAGCGCGCTTTAAGCAGGTTCATGAGGCTTACAGCACCCTTGGCAATCCAGAGCTTAAGGCTGCGTATGACCAACAACCTCGATCTGGAGGAAGTAGTAGCTCCAAGGGAACAGGCTCCAATCATGCAACAAGGGAAAACCATGCAGCTTCCGGAGGAAATCAGGTAACTGGCTGGTCAGATCCTTCGCGAATGCATGAGCAATTTGAACAGTTTTTTGGGATTCGACCAAAGGGGAAAGAAAGTCCGAACAGTGGGAATAAAGCCGATTCTCATAAGGGAATGGATATGTCCGCCATGTTTGACCGTTATTTCGGAGTTCGAAAAAAGTAGGATGTTAAACAATTTATAAGTGCGTGTTCAAAAAGGTCGGTTTTCAGTACCGAGAAGATGGAATGAAGAATAGAAATGGAGTAGCGGAGCGTAGGCAAAACTACGTGAGCAACGGACATTTCGGCTGAATTCCAACTTCGATGATGAGATGCCGACAGGCATCCTTCGTAATCAAAAGCGGACTTTTTGAACAACCTCTATAAGTGATTCTGATTCAGGCGGAGGTTATGAAAAGTGAGACAAGGAAGGTCGGTATTGACGATAGGGCTTGATGCATGTGTCGCCATCATTTCGTTAACCGTGCTATATTACATATTTTTTGTGAACCGGGATATGGGTGCCCAGTGGATTACTGGAAGCATCGTGATTCTCTCGGGAGCGGCTTATCTGTTTTTTAAATACATGCCTGCTACCAAGGCGGAAAAGAAGAAACTATCCTCACGCGTTGTAAAACTCGTACTGCTCGATGATGACGGAACAAGTGTGAAGGAATGGTACATCCAGGGTGAGACCAGTGTGCTTATCGGTAAAAGTTCGAAACATAGTGAGGCAGACATCGATCTGTCAGATACACCTTATGCATCTCTAATCAGTCAACAGCATGCCGTGCTTAACAAAGCATCAGGCCAATGGTTTATCGAGGATATCGATTCGGCCAGTGGTGTAGGTGTGCGTAAGGGCAATCAGAGCCGAGCATCCAAATTGGAAATCGAGGAACCCAGTCTAATTGAGGCGGGGGATTTAATTTATATTGCCAATACCCGAATTCTGGTGAAATGACGTTGGCGTACCATCATACAAGCTTACGGGGGAATGAAACGAAATGAGTCTGACAAGATGCGGAAACGGACATATGTTCAGCATGAGACGGCACGGGAATACGTGTCCATATTGCAATCTAGCAGTGGAATCACCAGCTTCAAGTAGTAGTGATGGGGCGGGTGCAATCCCGCGGGCACCTCGTACATCTGAGGAAGACAAAACCATGCCGTATTTGGGAGAAACGACGGGGATTGAACCAGTAACAGGCTGGCTCGTGTGCATTGAAGGTGCACAGATGGGTCAGGATTATCGGATTATGGCAGAGAAGAACTTTATCGGACGTTCAGAAGAGATGCATGTTCGCATCCTCGGAGATAACACCATTTCTCGGCGTAATCATGCGGTGATCGTATATGATCCCAAAAAGAGAAATTTCTACTTGCTGCCCGGTGATGCCTCTGGCCTTGCGTATCACAACAATGAAGCGGTCTATTCTCCGGTGGAACTGGCTGCATACGATGTCATTCAATTAGGTCGAAGCAAATTCATCTTCATTCCATTGTGCGGTGTGCACTTTGAATGGGAGCAGCAGTGAGTACGTTCATGATTCTCTGGAACGACAAGGAGCTAACCCCTTATTGGGTGATCTTAGCAGGTTGTCTGTCCATTGGATTACTATTATTCGTCCGAAGCCGGATTCCGGTAAGGCAGCGTGACGATAGACCCGTTGGAGTTCAGATTGGGAATGGACAGACCATCGGAGCCCGAAGTGAGCAAGATGATTATTTTGCCTGTGCTGTAGAGCCCTATGGCGTGCTTGCGGTACTTGCTGATGGAATTAGTGGATTATCGGGTGGAAAGGTTGCGAGTACGACAGCCGTTGAAACCTTCATCCGTGAGTTTGAGGCACTGGATCGATTCCCAGATCCGGACGAGTTCTGGAGCGAGTCTGCACATTTAGCGAATCAAGCTATTCTCCGTAATCTGCTTGGTGTTCCAGGAGGCACAACCCTAGTTTCGGTCATGATTCGGGGGAGAAACCTCTATTGGGGAGCCGTTGGAGATAGTATTTTATCTGTATTTCGCCAAGGTGAACTTATTCCGATTAATCACAAACATACGCTGGAAAGTCAACTAGAAGAACAATACATGTCTGGACAGATATCGGAGCAGGAGGCACTGGATAACCCGCAGCGCAAAAGGCTGGTCAACTATTTGGGATACGACCATTTCAAGCAAATGGAAATCGCGGACGAGCCGTTTGCGTTGCATCCGGCGGACAAGATTGTGTTATGCAGTGATGGTGTATATAACTCGCTCACGGAGATGGAACTGGAAACCATATTGGCGCAAAGTATTCCGCCATTTGATGCTGCACAGGCCATTATTGATCTAATTGAAGAAAAACAGCTCGTGCATCAGGATAATGCCACGATTATCATTTTGGAGCAAGGATGGTAAGGGATAAGGCAACGCACAGGGACGGGAAATGGGGAGACGGATGAGGAAGGAGAACAGTGAATTTAATACAGCGTTTGTCTCGGAAGCGGGATCTTTCCTGAAAAATCGAGATTTCTACGGTTGTGTAGAACTGGAGGATTGGGCTTGTTATGTCATGGCAGATGGACTGGACACGGACACAGAGGTGAACAGTGCACAGATCACGGTGCAGACCATTCTTGAATCCTTTCTAGACAAACCGACGATGTCGAAACGCAGACTAACCGAATATATCAAGATCGCTCATGAATGGTTGCAGTATGAGAGCCGCCGGGTCAGACTCAAAGCGGGATTCGTCATTGTGGTCACAGATTATACACGTATGGTCTGGGCATCGGCTGGACATACCCGGTTGTATCATTTTCGAGGTAACCGTATTGCTCTGAAAAGCAAGGATCATAGTATGGCCGCCAAGCTTGCTGCGGAAGGACAGATTGCGGAGGATCGTGTAGATCAGCATGATGAACGCGGGAATCTAAACGAATATGCGGGCAAACCCGGTATGATTAAGCCTTATGTATCCGACAAAATCAAGCTTGCCGACGGAGATGTGCTTGTACTCTGTACGCCTGGTCTGTGGGAAGGTGTACAGGATGCCGAGATGATCGATGCCGTGGAGGGAGCCAATGATCCACAGACGCTGGCGGATACCCTCGAAGAAGTGATGCTGAGCAAGCAGCGTGCGCGAATCGAGAATTACAGTGCGGCTGCTATTTATGTGAACAAAATCTTTCACGAAGAGCCTAAGAATCGGAAGAAGTGGATTAAGCGGATTGCGATTATGTTAATCATGCTTCTCATTTTTGGTGGGGCGGGCATATTCTATGCGGTAAAAAGTGCAGCCAAGAAGGCTGAGTTAGTTGTAGATATGCTGCAATACGAGCAGAATGCTGACCAGTATGTGAAGGAACAGGAGTACGCTAAGGCGGTCTCGGATTACAGTCTAGCACGCAACAATTCTATTAAGGTCAAGGACCCGATACATAAGAAGCTATTTACTGAAAAAATGGCTGCTGCTCAGACGCTCGTCGATGGAGACGCTCATCTGAAGGAAGGCGATATTACGAAGGCAACGGCTAGCTATACGAAGGCACTCGAATTGACGGAGTCATACAGCATGTTCAATCGAGAAGTTATTTCAGAGCGACTGGAGCAAATGACGACCTTCCAACAAGTGCAGGATTGGATTACCGAAGGGGATCTGAAACTCCAGAACGGGGACTATAGTGGGGCTATTATTTTGTATAAACGAGCTCGAACAGCCGCAACGGAGACAGCTTATAAGGATGCCCTGAAGGAGATCGCCACCAAACTGGAGACGGCGGAGACGAAACGTGCAGATATCAAACGCCAGTCGCGCCAGCTTCAAGCAGATACGTTGGAACAGAAGGGTGATCGATTCAATGAAGCGGGCGATTATGCGGGTGCGCTAACAGCCTACGAGAAAGCACAGGAAGTGTATCAGGAGATTGATATGCTGGAACGTGTGCTGGCGATGGAACGCAAAATTAACAAGTTGGACGAAAAGCTCAATCCACCCGTACCCGCGGCTGACCTAAATACGGATACCGCGGGATTCGGATCAGCGGATATGTCAGGGATGAACACAGATCTGACTAACAACACAGGCGGGATGAACACGAATAATTCGGTGGGAAGCAGTTCTTCCAATACATCCAACACATCTAATACTACCAATGGTGACACGAATTCATCTGTAGGAACTGGAGCTACGAATGCGGTTAGCAATAATACAACTGAAATAGAGTCTGAAGAGCAGCCAACAACGGAAGGAGGAGATTCATAATGAAAGACATTATCCGTGACCGCCTCAATAAGATGGAGGATCTTGAACAACGCAGCATGCTAAAGAACCTCATGACTGGCGTTTTTCTGAATTTGGTGGAATATCAGGAGACGCTGAATAAGCAGATTGAGCAGCGTGTGTTCGATGAGGTTCTTCCGCAAGAGGAACGTCATGATGTATATGTCACGTTATGTGCACATGAAGATTTAGATCCGATTCATGAATTCTTATATCCGATTCTTCCCGAGGATGCTGTTCCTCAGAAGGTATACTTGAGCGAAGCATCAGAAGCCTTGTCACGCAAGGAAGACATGAAGTTATTTACATGTTATATGGAGTGCGGACATCGTGAGCTGCAATCTCTGTTACATAGTAATCGCACATTTCGCGGGGAAATTGTAACGAGTGAGGGTAGACATGCGATAACCGTTCGATTGAAACCAAGCACCGCATATATCTCCAAAGTTGAAGAGTTGTACCGAGTATTTCGTAAAAACAGCCTTCCTTGGAAGTCAGTTAATGCACCCTACATATTCAAATTCGTTGATTGTGTTCTGGTCAGTTCGGATGACGGTGACGAATGGGACAAACAACAAACCGTCAAGGAACTCTCTATCCATCTAGAAGAATTTGAGTCCTACAAACGAACGAATATGATTCCATTGTGGAACATTCAGAAGCTTGATATGAAAACAGGAGGCTTCCCTGTCCCAGCATCGGATCGAATTAATTATGAGCATGTATTACCACTCCGCAAAACAGGAACAGAGCACGGATATCTGGTTGATGGAGAAGAATCGCACATCCGGTATATCAAAAGATCAGAAGAGGAGATTACCATCGTATCTCCACTAGAAAAATCAGATTCTTGGACGGTGCTTAAGATAGCGGTGCCTGTTGCTACCCGAATTAGCAGGATGGACTACCCGCTATTTTCCAATAACAAACGGGAAGGTTTTGCTGGTAAGTATGCGCGTCAGGAGGGACGATCTGTTCGATCCAAAGGCGAGATTGCCCGCATGATTCATGCTTTTCAGTCGGCAGAAGGATTGGAACTAGAGGATGTGCAGGTTGTAGCACCTGGTTCGGGACTTGGGATAACGTATCCACTCAATGAATTTGTCAGTGATCATGTTCGTGTTGAGGCGGATAAACATCGAATGATTTTGAAGTTCAGCAAACATGGAATTCAGCCGGAGATGGCTATTTTCTTAGATGATTTGCTGAGCTTTCTCGTATCGGAAGTCCAGCTTGCCTTCCCGGAATACTGCTGTGAAGGGGAATGGGTGTGAGTATGGCATGAACTATATATGGGATCTCGTCATTCGAGCGAAGCGAAGTGGAGCTGATTTGCGCGATATTTCCTTTGTGCCTGCACGTGTGTACTCGCCTTACATGGAGCTCAGTCATACCAATCTGAATGCTTCAGGGGTAGAACGGACGATCGAAGTGAATCCGTATTATCGCTTTTTTGATATATTCCGAGATTTGTTTGATATCAACAATGAAGAACAGGTGGAATTACGGGAAGCGTTATTTGATCTGGTCATTCATTTTCTGGCGAATATGGATCTGATGCAAGGGATGAACAAGCGGGAGTACTACATTCGTTTCATTCTGAATGATATGCATTCGGGTGTATACGGTGAGCGAATTAAGCGGCGATTGGAGCTGTTTGGTCGAGAGGAGCAGGAAGTGATCGCTTGTAATATGCTCCGCTTGTACGATACGGGCGAGGCTGTACATCTTCTACGAGATACACTTGTTCGGATGTTTCCCCGCTCCACTCTATATGCCAATTGTGAGGAGAAGGACGAATTGCTCTTATATATTGGACAGGCGGAACGCACGGAGGCGAAGGAGAAGTTGGAGCTGATTCTAGAACTATTTTTGCCGGTTCGCTTCGATACGGAAATCTATTGGGGTCATCATTTTGGCATAATGGATGTGGACTATACGATGATACAGGACGGTATTGCGCTATATTAGCAGCGGTAGCAGTTGTAAGGAGGAAGCATAGATGAACGGTTATTCATACCGATTGTATCCTGACGCCACCGGCAGGGAACGAGCCAGAGGCACGATGCGTTATACGCGTGAAGAACTAATGGATATGACGACATTCCAATTGCGGAACATTTGTTACAAAGAGCGTTTAGTTGAGGGATTGGGGCCCAGAACGGAGCGCGAAGAGTTGATTCGGATCATTCTGAAATTTCTGGGGGCTGACGATGTATTGTGGATCGATCAGTCATATGATGGTGGATTTGAGCGCATCCAAAAGGCAATATCCCGTCATATGACAGCTCCGATGAGCAGTGATGGAGGAATCAGTGTTCCCGCAAGGCTTATTCTGTACGAAGGTTTGAAGGTGGACAAGCTGGATCAATACGTCGTCACCGCACCCGGAGGGTTAACGGAATCTAATGTGCTGTTAGTCAATGAGAGCATGGAGCTGTGTGGCATCTTTAACCTAGTTAAGGATGACACTGTAGCTGGTACTTTTTATCTAACGGCAGGCAGTGGATCGACTTGGAAGCGTTCGGGAAACAGACAGTACAGTCTTCTCTTTTTCCGTAAACGCGATTCGGAATATTTGTACCAGACGTATTACTCCAACCGCCCTCTTCCTCCGGTTCATATTCAATATACTCAGATTCCACTGGCTGATCTGGATATTCGGGAGCTTGAGCCAACAGAAGCTGTGCTTGCGATAGATTTTGGCACCTCCAATACGACGGCAGGCGCCTTTTTGCATAACGGTTATATTCAAGCACCCAGCAGTCAGGATCTGTTGAATGGACGGGTTCGAATGGATGCCATTAACTATGTTGCATTTCCTGATCCCACTTACAAAGCCACCGACTGGATTGAAGTGTTGCCTACGGCCATTGGTGTAGCAGATTGCTCCGATCCGGCAAATATTCGTTACGAATTCGGCTATGAGGCATTGCGAAGCATGCGTCGCGGAGGATACAGCAGCCGAGCCAGTGTGTTCCGGAGTATGAAGCGCTGGGTGAACAATTATACCAAGCTGGAAGAAATCGTCGATGTTCATGGAAATGCAGCTAACGTTTCTCGGATGGATCTGCTACGCGCGTATATGAGCTATATTATTCGAACCGCAGAGCATCAATTCAAGTGCAAGTTCCGCCATGTACATTTTACGAGTCCCGTGAAGATGAAAACACAGTTTTTGCAGATGTTCGGGGAGATGCTTCCAGACTATCAGATTGAACAGACTTATGCGCTGGATGAGGGGATGGCTGTTCTCTATAACACGCTTGCGGATGGTATGGAACGCGGGGTGTTCATGGAAGGGCAGATGTATCATGCACTTGTGATTGATTGCGGCGGTGGAACGACCGACTTGTCATCCTGCGCATTTACGATGGAAGACGGACATATGGCGTATAAGCTGGACATCCATACCACGTACGAAAATGGGGATACCAACTTCGGGGGTCACAACATTACATATCGCATCATGCAGTTTATGAAAATTGTATTCGCCGATTATTACAGTGGTCGTCGCCAAGTAACGGATATCGATCATTTAATTGAAGCACCTGGTGCAGATGTATTCCGCCAAGTGGACGAAGAAGGCGTGAAGTCCGTGTATCGGAAGCTGGAGCAGCGTTACGAGGAGGCAGAACAGATCATACCTACTGCTTTTGCACGTAGGGAGAACCGTTCACGGGATGAATACTTGCGGGTAAGAGGCAACTTTTATTTTCTGTGGGAAATCGCCGAAGAGATGAAACAGCAATTTTTCCGCAAAACAGGTATCCTACGTAATCGATTCCATTCCGAGATGGAAGATGATCGAGATAGTGATCTACAGATCACGACCATGGAACGATGGTTTCTGTCTGTGGAACGTGGTGGGGAACTGAAGGACGAGTACGAGTTCCCTGATGTTGTGTTCAACATCAAAGAGATTACTCAACTGATTAAAGCAGATATCTATGAGGTAGTGCGGAAGTTTCTGGATGACTTCTATCGGCAAGGAAAGATGAGTCAATACTCCATTATCAAGCTGACAGGTCAATCCTGCCGCATTGATGTATTTCGGGAAGCCTTGAAGGAGTTTGTTCCAGGCAGAAGCATTGAGTTTCGGCAAAAACCTGCGGAAGGACGTGTACCTGATCTCAAACTTGCCTGTCTCCGAGGTGCGATTCGTTATCTAAGTGCCCGCAAAACAGGTGCGGTTCAGGCAGAGATTACACATGATGCGGCTGTTATCCCGTATACCGTGAGCGCATACACCCACAACGGACGTGAAAAAGTGTTGATCAGTAGTCTGGATCGCAGTGACGGAATCCCTGGAAGCATATCTCGCCCGTTCGAGACAGCAGAAGTGGAATTATATCTGAGCGGAAACGATGGTCAACTGAGACAGAAATTTGTGTATTCCAATCGTCAGGATGCATATAAAGAGGTTCTGTACGAAGATATCCGTGCGCAATATGGAGACAAAATTCCGCAAGATGATACGGACTCCATCGTGAACGGAGAGACGAAGTTTTTTGTTTACCCGGATGATCGTCATTGGGGCTTCCACGTACTTCCTGTAGCTCGTAGAAATGAACGATTGTATCTTGGTTCGCAGAAGCTGCTCCCATTCGAGACGGACTTGTCCGAACTGGATTTTTTTGACGGAATGAAATGAACATCGTCAGCAGAAAGGAGGGGAAACGTTCATGTTCACGTATTCCTATCCCCATTTTCATAAAGGCAGAATTCTAAAGACATCAATGCTGGAGGAACTACGGGACTATCCCCGAGACTACATGGAATTGTACTACCGTAGTTACGCGGATGGTATCCTTGCAGGCGCAGAGGTGGAGGTACATCCGGACAAGCTGGTGGTTACTCCGGGAATGGTGCTGCACAAGGGAAGATTGTATATGTTAACCGAGTCTGCTGAACTGGAATATCAGGCTACGGGTAGGGTGAATGTGCTGAAACTTCGATTTACCGAGGATGAGAAGCTAAGTGACATGACAGCCAGTCATGCAGAACTTCGGCTGGATGAGGAGGCTACCTGTGATTCCAGTGAAATGGAGCTCGCACGGTTCAAGCTAAAGGAAGGCGCCAGACTCAGGCGGGATTATCAGACCTTTGCCGATCTAGCAACAGAGTTCAACACGCTTCATGTTATTCATGTCGCATATGCTGCGGAAGGTGTTAGCACATTATCCCCTCTCGTTATGAAAGATTATGCAGAGAGATTGCTTCGCACAGGAACCTCCGATCCCCAGGATCTGATCTTTGCCATGATGTGTCTGAACGAAGGCACAATTGCACGAACCGTCATCCTGCATCACATTGCGAATCGGTTGGGACTCGAGTACCGGGAGTATGACAACGCACAGATCCATCGATATCTAGACCGCATATTGGCGAATGCTGGCCGCGGATCAGGTCGCTCGGGTATGCCGGTGGGCGGGCCACATCGGATGATTGTGGATTGAATTTGGAACAGCAAGGGAGGATGTAACAATGAAGCATTGGGATGAGAAGATTGTTGCAATGATGAACGGCATGAAAATGAATTCGGTTGAAGATGGTGATTATGGGCATATCCCAGAAGACCCTGAGCCGGATTTGAAGGCAGCTTTTCTACAAATTGGCGGCAACCCGTATTCTTTTCAAGAAACAGAACTGCTGGAAGGCAAGCTGTGGATGATGCTGCCTCGAACGTTCAAACCGATGTCTGAACAAATGATGAATATGAAGTACCCTTCACAACATAGACCAAGCACAATCTACACCAATGCCCAGGGCACGATTAATATCGCAGTGAACCATACGATGAATCCATTACCTGCAGAGGATCTACCGTTATTTAAACAGAGCATGATTCAGATATTGCGGCGAACGCAGAAGCTCACCAAGTGGTACGGGGATGGAGATCGCATGGTCGGAGGACGTGAAGCTGCGACTTGTGAATTTTTGACTCCGGTCGTAAACGCAAACTTATATCATTTGATGTTATTTACTTCTTTGGAGGATCGGGCACTAATCTGTACTTTCAATTGTACAGACCATGAACTGGATGACTGGCAGCGTGTGGCTTCAGCAATCATGAATTCGGTTCGATTTGAAGTCCATGACGAAAGGGATGCTGGAGAATGAGCATTGAAGCCTTATCTTACAAAAATGTGAGAGTGAGTCCATTTGAGGTAATTAGTCTTCGTGAGTTAACGATTACTAAACAGATGAATGAGCACGCTCGTGTGAGGTTCACGGGAATTGTAGATGAAGAGAAAAAGGATTCTTATGTACGGTTAAGTGGTTCCGATACACTTGTGGAGATTAGCCAAGTCGATGATGAAGGCAGTACATCTATATTGTTCAGCGGTCTAATCCTTAATGTTAGCGTTATGGTGCAGGGCGGCGTCTACTTACTTGAAGTCGAGGGCATCTCCCATACCCATGAACTCGATATCCGTAAGAAAAGTCGTTCTTTTCAAAACCACGGTATGACATATCCCCAGCTATTGGATCAGATTGCGGCTGGTTACTCTAATATCGATATTATGGATGCGGCGACGGACGGAGCAGCGATCGGAAAGTTTACTCTTCAGTATGAGGAGACGGATTGGCAATTTCTGAAGCGAATTGCATCTCGACTGCGAACAGGACTTATGCCTGCTTCCGTATTTGATACACCCAAATTTTATTTTGGTTTGTTCGATACTTCATCTAAAGGCAAGCTGCAGGATTTTAACTACAGAGTTCGCAAACGGATGGATAAGTTCCGATACACTTCTCAGAACACGAAGGTTGAGGTGGGTGAGGAGGACTATGTGTATTACGAGGTTGAGACGAACCGTGTACTTGATCTGGGAAATGCCATTGAATTTAAAGGCAAGCTGCTGTACGTATATGAAGCTTTTACGGAAATGAAAAATGGACTATTAAAGCACCGTTATACACTGAGTACTCACCGGGGTCTCAGACAAAATACATTTTATAACGATAAGATTATTGGGGTTTCCTTGCAAGGTGTCGTTATCGGTATTAGCAAAGATAAATTGAAGATACATCTGCAAATCGATCAAGCTCAGAATGAGGGTGAGGCACATGCTTTTCCTTACCAATCTGTGTATACCGCAGAAGGAAACAGTGGTTGGTACGTTATGCCGGAGAAAGGCGATCATGTGCGGGTGTATTTCCCTGGTAACAAGGAAGAGGAAGGGGTAGCTACAAGCTCGGTACGTCAGAACTCGGATGAGGGTGAGAGCAACAAGCTGAGCAACCCAGATCATAAATACTTCCGTACGGCAGCAGGGAAGGAATTGAAGATGACACCGGAAGAGGTGATTGTTACTGGCAAGGATGGGGAGATCTTTATTCGTCTCAGTGAAGGCGGGGGGATTGAAATTATTAGTAGTCAGCAGATCACGATCTCTGCTAAGGAAGATATTATGATGAATGCTGAGAAAAGCATTGTGTTCTCTGCGAAGGAAGAAATAAGTCTAACCTGCAAAGAGAGTAATATCAAAATGGATGGTACGACCTCTCTAGTAGGAACTGAATTGAAAACCAATTAAAACGCTAGTAACAAAGAGTATAAAGTGAAAAATGTTTACAATATTCATCTGACAACGAATTAATAACATCCAAGGAAGAGGGGATGCTCGTGACTACTGCGCTTGAGCAGTTCAAGCAAGAGATCGTAATACCTCTGCGGAATCGTGTGATGCTGCAATGGGAGCAGGTCTATCAGCAGAATCGCGAACGACTGAAAGAAGAATTTATTCGGCATTTTGCCAAGCAGTGTCAGTTGGTACTGGGCATGCAGAACATCGGTGAACATGGAGCGGTGGGACACTTCACGTATTCCCTACTTCGAACACAATTGCTAGAAGGGAAGGCTCTCTACATGACCGAAGCTGCGGACGAAACGTGGTTATTCGATCCTTCTCCTATTGAGGGAGCTTACGATGCTTCATGGGCGTTTGGCTACCTGGATATTATGCTGGCTTGCTGGAAGGAGGAATTGGAGCGACCGGGATCTTCCTATACAGGCTCCATTGCACAACCAGAACTGGAACGCTTGTTATTACGAGAAGCAGAGCATGGACATGCTTATGTAACTCATCTGATCCACCAAGCGATGCCGGAGGCAGTGCAATACGAAACATTTATTAATCTAGAGAAGTGTCCTGCTATTGAAGTACGTGTAGGTGAATATTTGGATGTCAGTGAGTCGGTATACAAAACAGATGCTGAACCTGCGGATGAAGCCGAGATTCGAAAGTGGCTTGCTGAAAGAACAGAAGAAGTCTATGGCTATGCAGCCTTAGAACATCTGGATCTGGCCGGAGGAGACTACAGTGGAATGGATTTCCGTTTCTCAGCGTTTCGCGATGTTGCGTTTGGCGGGAGTCAATTCGAAAATAGCAATCTGGTAAACACGGTGTGGGAACAATGTGACTTAACGGACACTCGCTGGAATGGCAGCCAGATGTACGGCGCTCGGTTCCGAAACTGCAGGATGGTTGGCGCTCTATTTCATGGAATTGAAGCAAGGCAGGGGATGCCTAATCCAGAGATCTGGGATGCACCTGGTTTCAACCCAGTTTCCTTTGCAGGGGCGGATCTAAGAGAAGCTGACTTTATACTGGCAGATCTTCAAGGAGCTGATTTTAGAAAAGCATCGTTTGAAAACACCGTGTTTGGCGTATGCAATTTGGCTGATACGGATTTTCGAGGGACAGATGTATCTAAAGTGGATTTCACAGGTTCCTGTTTGGACAGAGCGCAAATGGATTTTGGAACTTCTTGCCGCATTCTGGATCGCCCGGTAGTACGGATACGAGAAGGAATAGATCATATGGCTGGCACAATGGATGAACAGTTAGCGCAATTATTGGAGAAGAGTTCAGGGCGAGGAGGAAAGCTCGTATGAGGCACGATTGGTTCCAAGTCATGCAGGATACACGTGTAACAGGAGCGATTGAGCCCATGGGAGTCAAAGGTATTATTCAGCCTGAGTGGATGAGAGGCAAGCAATTAAATGAACTCGAACAATCGAATTTACAGTTTACCATCCGTCCGAATCGAAGGCCTGTAGCTGTAGATCTGATTGAACGCCCATATCCATTGTGGTCGGATGAGCTTAAACGCCTGTTACATACCTTTGCCCCGCGTCTCATGTTTCGTTTGGTTGGATTGATGGACATGGAAAGACAGCAATTGCATCCGTATTGGTTCATGGTGCCTCCACGTCTGAACGCTCTATCTCGAAGCAGTACCTTTGACAATAGTGGCAAGTTAAATGTGCTTCAAGTTGATGCGGATCAATTAAGCAGCACATCTTGGCCCATTATTTATGTGGCGGATGAACGATTGCAAGAAACAGTGATGTTGGTGAATCTTGCTCTGGCTGAAGCAATATTACGGAGGGAATTTACTGGTTTGCGGTTGCAACGTGTGAATCAGGTTGAAGGGGAGAACCGTTTACTGAGTCTATAAAATCATCTGGGTGAAACCCAGCGGAGGAGGAAAATCAATGGCTGAAGCGATTGGAGCGACGAGACCGGATGTGGTGGATGAAGGGGCTGGAGGCCCAACGTATGTTGTGGCCGGAGCGATCTTAAGTTGTTCTTGTGGTACACAGTTGAATCGATTGAAAATACCTTACAGCCATGGCGTGCATCTAAAGGAGAAAGCACAACTGAACGTGGCTGATGCAACACCGATGATTCACATCATGCCGTTTGGTAACTGTACCAGCCAATTGAATCCTGTCGTTCAGACAGGTGAATTCGATATTGAAGGTGTCCAGAAGGCACCCTGTATTCCTTCCATCTCTACTCCTTGGATGGAGGGCAAAACAGATGTGCTCATTGAGAATGAACCTGCACTGTTAAGTACCTGCATGAATATGTGTCTCCACGGAGGCTACATCCAGATTGAAGATGATGGTCAAGAGCTTGGAGGGTCTTCCATAGGCGGCACAACCGGGTTTGGCGGTAACATCAGGTAATGAACATCTTAGAGCTATAGCTGAGACCTTTTTTCCGTGTGCTGACATTGCTAGGAAAGAAGTGAGACGATGAGTGTAGTGGAAGCGGCAGTGGGTATGGGGAATATCCGATGTATATCTCCATACACGTTGCAGAACATACAACATTTGCGGATCGAGCGGAGTGCAGGAGAACATGCTCGCTTGTATTTGCAAGGCATTATTCCAGAAGAGCATCAGGATCAAGATCTGAACCGGCTCGCCAAAGATGAGACCGTGTCGTTGGTGGAGATCGGAGAACAGGGGCAGGAAGTTCGCAAGCTGTTCCAAGGACTTGTACTGGATGTCAGCATCCGCCGAGTACAAGGGATATACATATTGGAGCTAGAGGCAGTGTCTTACTCATATCTGCTAGACATTGAACCTCGTATTCGTTCGTTCCAGAACAAGGATCAGGACTGTGAAGACGTCATTCGGCAGGTATTGAAGGTTTATCCGAAATCAGATGTCATAGATTATGTGAGTGGAAGCTCGAAACTAGGAGCTTTGACGCTGCAATATCGAGAGACGGATTGGGCTTTCTTACGCCGACTCGCGTCACGGTTCGGCGCAGCGATCATTCCGGAAATATCAGCTGACTCTCCTAAACTGTATATTGGCGTGCCAGATGGTCGGTATACGGAACTGCCAGATCAAGCGTATACGCTAAGGCGAGATATGAAGGCGTTGAAAGAAGCTTGGTCGGTAGGTGCTACGGGGGTAACGGAGAAAGACTTCACGAGTTATATGATAGATACCCATCGCTGGTTGGCGCTTGGAGATACTGTGCTCTTCCACGAGGAGGAGCTGAAAGTAGCCGCTTGTGTAAGCCAAACGGTAGGAGGGTTGCTTCGACATACGGTTACGCTTAGTCCAGAAAGTGGAATTCGGCAAAATGAAATCAGGAACGATGACATTGCCGGAGCAGCACTAGAAGGCAAAATTATTGGTGTTACCAAAGACACGGTAAAAGTCCATCTGGATGTGGATGCCTCCCAATCGGAAGCGGAAGCAAGCTGGATGCCTTATTCGGCTGTATATGCCGGAGATGGCGGTGGATTCTACAGCATGCCAGAATCCGGCTCAGCTGTTCAAGTGTATTTTGCTAGTGGTCAAGAGAGTGACGCATTCGCGATGGGCTCTGTGCGTCGGGGCAGTCAGCCTTCTCCCAAGACCGCAGATCCAGCAACGAAGAGCTGGGGAACGAATTATGGCAAAGAAATGAAAATGACGGATTCGGAAATGTCTCTCATTGCGACAGAAGGCAGTCTATTCATTACACTGGACGGCGGCGGGGTCACCATTCAGAGTAATAGCGGAATTGTAGCAGCCGGTGGGCAGGAGATTACGCTTGAGAGCGAGAAGAAGATAGGGATTGAGGCACAGGAAACTATTTTCCTACAGTGCGGAGACAGCAGTATGATTCTGGATGGCATGACCGACCTGAAGGGCAGTGAAGTGCTGCTCGATGGCCTAATCAAAATGCCTGTAACCGTGGAGGATCTTGAGCCAGTACCAGAAGCGCCATTTGTGTCTGAGGTACAAGTGGAAGAGGAACCCGAAGAGGAGAAGAAGGGCTTCTGGGGAAAAGTGCTGGATGTGACTCAGACCGTACTGGATGTTGTCGGTCTGATTCCGGTGGTCGGTGAGGTCGCAGACCTTGCCAATGCAGCCATCTATGCGGCTCAAGGAGACTATACCAACGCGGCGTTGTCCGCTGCCGCGGCGATCCCGTTCGTAGGCTGGGCAGCAACGGGTGCCAAGTTTGCCATCAAAGGCGCTAAGCTAGTCAAAAAAGCGGGCAAAGTGGTCGACAGTGTCGTAGGTGCAGCCACAAAGATTGCGGATAAGGCGGGTCAAGTTGCGAAGGCCATCGGTGATCTCGCCAATAAAGCTGGCGATGCGATCTCGGGTGCACTCGGTAAAGTCATGACCAAGGCGAAGGGACTTGCCAGTAACTTCAGTCCAGCAGATCTAGCGAACAAACTCAAAGGCAAGCTGGATGCTCTGATGATGAAGTCGCCAATGCTTGGGAACGGACTAAAAATGGCGGGTGGCATGGCCAAAGGCTTCATGCAGAATCTACTCATGAGTGAAGCGATGAACTATGGCTTGGAGCAACTAAGCCAATACGTCGATTCGGATACGATGACTAAAGCCATGATTCTAATGAGTATGCTAAGTGGCAAGTCCAAGAAGAATCAGAACCAAGGGATTACTTCCAATAATAAAGGTTCTGGTGATAAGGATAAGAGCAAGAAAGATAAGGATTCAGGTAACAAGGATAAGGATAAGTCGAAAGACAAAACCAAGGATGAACCAAACAAACCTAAACCGAAGGATCAGGAAACGGACAAATCTAAAGGGAAAACGGGAGATAATCCGAAGGATTCGTCGTCATCAGACTCTAAGAAGGATAAAGATGCTACTGATGGGACGGGGAAAGAAAACTCAACAAGTAAAGATAAAACAATGGTTGGTGAAAATGAACAATATACAAATGGAAGGAAAAATAGGTTGAAGCCTAATATTAGGTATAAAACAGGTGAGTATGATTACTTTTATGAAACGGATGGTAAAGGTAGAATTACTAAATTTGAAACAGATAGTTTACAATTAACTAAGAGAACTGAAAGGTTATCTCACAGCAGAAATACACCAGGTAAAATAAAAGGACAAGACGAAGCAGGGCACTTAGCAGGTGATAGATTTGGAGGTTCACCAAAAGTTGATAATTTGGTGTCACAATTGTCAGATGTCAATCAGAAAAAATTTAAGAAACTTGAAAATAAATGGGCTGACGCTCTAAAGGAGAAACCGCCTAAGAAGGTAACCGTTGATGTTGAGATAGTTTATTTAGGAAATAATCTGAGGCCAGATAAATTTATAGTGAAATACACTATTGATGGTAAGCCAGGAAGTGCAGAATTTAAAAATTACTAAGGGAGTGTGTGAGTATGAAAGAATTTGAAGAACGGTTTAGTGAATTTCAGGCAGATATGATTGATATATGTATGGAGTATGTTGAAGATCGAACAGATAAAGTTTATATCTACGCTTCATGTGAAGAAGGTATGATATCGAGTAGTTTCTTTTATATGATTAATAACAAGTATGTAGAGTGTCATAAGGTAAATGATGCATTGGAAGATGCGGACAAAAGTTATGATGTGACTACAGAACGACAGTTTATGGTGTTAAGAATTATAAATGAAAATATTGAAAATATTGAAAAATTGTGCAATGAATATGAAGTGGAGATGCCAACAGAGATGAAATTAATATATGATGCTACGAATGGCAAGTTTCAGGCTGAATACAAATATGATTTAGTGCATACAAATGATGAATTAAAAACAGCTGATGACTTTGCTGATGAATGGTTTGAAGAAATTAAAAGTAAACATTTATGAGTTTAATTCAGTGTGATTTTCGATAAATTGGTATACCATGATTCGCTTAAATTCAGACATACTTTTGTAAGTGTGACACTGTTACAAATTATAACAATTCAATGAACAACCACAATATGAGCTATCTGCCTATACTG
Source organism: Paenibacillus sp. Root52 (assembly GCF_001426865.1). Lineage (GTDB taxonomy): Bacteria > Bacillota > Bacilli > Paenibacillales > Paenibacillaceae > Paenibacillus. Next base: position 67,483 of record NZ_LMFO01000012.1, read on the forward strand.
TGGTTTTTTTGTTGAATTAGTTAGAATATGTCGACCTACCTTTGGGGTGGCCCATTTATTCTGGCAGTCCAATCTTACATGGTCTAATGAAATGGAAAAAGTCCATAATTGGATATATATGATAGAAGAACCAGTGCCGGTAAAGTTTTTCCCCAACGGGCTCTTAGGGCCTGGGATGCAGACGTATTTTGACGGATTTGTACTTGATATGTTTGGTAGGGACTTTCTGATGAAAGCACCGTGTCTAGTTAAAGAAATGGATTGGGGAGGTATTCGGCTGGATCTAATAGATAAACCGTGGGAAGCGGAACTAGGTGAATTATTGGAAAATTGGATGAAGGTGATTGATTACCTAAATTCATCCAATGTGGTGGCAACCCCTGTTTTCAGCGAAGATCGTGATTGGGTTGATTTTAGACCTTCTGAAAAATGGGATGTTTTCTTGAAAAATAATTGATAGGCGGGATACCACGATGAGTAATTCTTTGGATGAAATAAAGAAGGAGATCCAAACTGCTATTATGAATGAAGAAATCTTAGATGGTTTAGAAATTGCAGAAATAGATCTATCATTCTCAGACTTTTCATATTTAAAAGCTGATCGGATCATGGCAGTGAAGACGAATCTTCGTGCTTCAAACTTAAATGGAATCTCGTTAAGAGATTTTGACTGGAAGGAAAGTAATTTGGAACAAGTTAGTTTAGAAGACGCAGATATCGCAGACTGTTTTTTTAGTGAAGTGAACTTTATGAAATCCAACTTATGCAATGCTCAAATAAAAATAAGTTCATGTTTTAAAGTATGTTTTGACGAAGTAGATTTGACAGAGGGGAATCTTACAGGTACTTCGTTTACATTGTCTACATTTAAGCTTGCTGATCTTACAGGTGGTCAAGCCGATGAAGCTGTTTTTGATGAGAGCGATTTAACGGGAGCAATCTTAAACGAGGGAGATTTACGAGTTCAGATTTCATACAAGCCAATCTAACCAAAGTTACTGCTATTAATACGGATTTTCGTGGTGCTAATTTTAGTGAAGCAAACTTATCTTGGGGTAATTTCACAAATGCAAACTTTGAAGGAGCAATCCTAAAGGGTGTTCAGTGGAAGGGGGCAGTTATTGAGAATGCAACGTTTGACGAAAGTGTGAAAGTAGAGGTAGAGAAATTACTTTAGTGTAGTGTTACAGGGGTGTATACACTTTTTTACTTAGGAGGTATGAATAGTGGATATAAACGAAAAAGTATATGACTTAATTGTGCATTTATGTAAAGAAGGCGATAAGCATGTTGAAAACGGGCAAACTTCTAAAGCGATTGAAAGCTATTCAACTGCACTTGATTTAGTTCCGTTACCAAAGACTGATTGGGAAACGAGCACGTGGATTTACACAACATTAGGAGATACTTATTTTTATTCTGGCAACTATGAGATGGCGAAGAACAATTTATATAATGCTTTGAACTGTCCGGATGGAAGTACAAATCCATTTATCTTACTGAGACTTGGAGAGAGTTTGTTTGAGTGTGGGGAGCTCGAGAAAGCTAAGGAGTATTTGTTAAGAGCCTACATGTTAGAAGGATACAAAATTTTTTTTAACGAAGATGATAAATATATTGGATCAATTTTAGATATGATTTAGGAGGAAGATAAATGGCTACTTTACTACCGCAAATCAAGGAGAAATTTGAAATTATTATTAATGAAAGTAATGAAAAATTCAAGAATGCTAACTACGATGAATCCATTTTTTTGTTAGAAGAGGCATGGGACTTAATCCCTTCACCAAAAGGTCTTTACTCTGAAGAAAGCTATCATTTGGTAAAGGATATTATTGATACTTGTTTTATAAAAAACGACTTTAAAAAAGCAAAAGAATGGGCAGATAAAATATTTCTTACCGGATTTGATCGTATAGATTCCGGCGGTAAGGAATTCATTTCAGGAAAAGTTGCTTTTGAATTAGGAGATTTAGAGACAGCAAAAGAATTTTTTAGAATTGCCAATGACAAATCCGAAGGTAGATGTTTTGGAAGTCCAAAGAATGCTAAATATCTTAAGTTCTTTAAGAGTTAAGGTTTATTGCAGTAATAAGCTAAAGTTTTATGTGTAAATTCATGAAAGACACTATTAGCACTCCACAACATGGATCTTTCGTCCTTGTTGTGGTTCTTTAATATTCAATACTATATGTCGAACGTTACACAGACTTACAGACGGTAACATCTTAAATGCTTCAACCGCCTACTGAGTAAGTAAGTTATTATAAATAGATTCTTTATAGCGAAAGCATATAACGTTAGTTTTTTTAGAAGGATTTACAGCATGTAACGCAACAACCTTTATTAGCTTCACAGTTTGCTTGAAGTATGAGCACGCATGAGCTTTTTGAAAGTTTATTGTTCATTGAATTGATAGTATATCTGTATCTCGGATTGATAATTGGAAAGTTGATGTTTGAACAAGGTTTGTCTATTAGGTTGGAAAATAAAAGAGGGGTATACATACATAGCTAAGAGAAACGTTTCTTTGGAGGAGTACAGATTCTCAATTTATCTTTAAGGAGGAGTTTAATCTGAAAAATGAATTAAAAGCGGAATTTTTCCTAATTAGAATGTTTCCTACTGTAGCTATTAAAGGCGAGACTCTTAACAGAGTATTAGATGTTTTTGAATCTAGTGAGTATTTTAAGCCAACTCTATGGGGAAACAGTGAAAAGTCCAAATATCAGTATGATCGAGGTACTCTTATCAATGAAGCTTCTTCGGATCAGATGCTTTCCGAGATATATCTACGAAGAAATAAGTCCAACAAGTTTGAGGGTAGATTCTCAACAGAATTGAGTCCAAGATCTTTTTTGAATTTTAAATTTGATAGTAAGATAGTTCCTTCTCAGTGGTCGCATATATTTGATTTATCAGATAAACTTGCAGAAATTATTAAGCCAAGCTACGGGATAGCACATGTTTTCTGGCCAATACCAGAAGAAGTGGACATTGAATATAAAAAAACTTTCTTGTTAATGGATTATTGTGCCCAGCCTACTCCGGTAGACTTTGTACAAAGTGGGCCAGCTGGAGTTGCCATGAGGACATACTTTAGTGGCGAAGTTAAGGATTTATTCGGGGAATATTTTATGCAGAATACACCAGCAATTGTATCTAAAACTTTATGGGGCGGCATACGTATTGATTTACATGAGGATCCTTGAAAAACCGATATTTCTCAAGTTCTTTATAATTTCAAGGAAGTAATGGGGTATCTTGAACAAAAATCGATATTGGCTATACCGGAATATGATGAGCAGCTTAGAGGTATTACATTTAGTCCAAGTATAGTCTGGAAAAATCGAAAGAAATGAATTTATAGGAGAACCAGAGGAGGGATTAAAAAGATATGAGTGTAAGGGAGCAGGTACTGACTATAATTCAAAAAGCAATTAAACATAATGAGAAAGTAGATAATTTGGACATTAAGGGGCTTGATTTATCTTTCTTAGATCTATCAGGATTAATAGCTGATCGATTAAGTGGTCAAAAAACAAATTTTAATGCAGCTTTACTTAGTAATGCATCTTTTAGAGATTGCAATTTTGATGAAGCGTGTTTTCAAGACTCTAACTTGCAAGAAGCAGATATAGCCGATTGCTTTTTTTACAAAACACAATTCCAGAATGCTCGTATGAATAAGGCTAAATTAGCTATTAGTTTTTGTTCAGAAGCTTGCTTTGATGGAGTTGATTTATCTGATAGCACTTTAGTTGGAACTTCATTTGATAACGCATCATTTATCAATGCTATTTTAAAGCGTACTGATGCCAAAAGTGTAGTATTCATAGGGGCTGATCTTACGGGGGCAGATTTAAGTAATGGAGATTTTGAAGAGGCTGACTTTACTGACGCTAAGCTTGATGGGGTTAATTGGAAAGGTGCAAATATTTATGGAGCGATTTTTAATGAGAGCATTAGAAATAAAATTATTACTTTAATATAATGAATAAAAATGTAATTCGAGAAAGTACACTTAACTCAATGTAATCTTTATATATGATGTTAAGAAATAAATTAAAGTAGGTCTACTCCTTATAGGAATAGACCTATTTCAATTCTGTGGCTCTGTAGTAGGGAACAAAAACTTAAAAGTCGCGAAAATGGCGGGCGGCATGGCCAAAGGCTTCATGCAAAATCTGCTCATGAGTGAAGCGATGAACTATGGCTTGGAGCAACTAAGCCAATACGTCGATTCGGATACAATGACTAAAGCCTTGATTCTAATGAGTATGCTATGTGGCAAGTCTAAGAAGAATCAGAACCAAGGGATTACTTCCAATAATAAAGGTTCGGGGGATTCAGTAAATTCCAAATCTTCTGGGGGTAAGAAAGATACAAAAGATGGAGATTCTTCAAGAAATGGGCCTGATAAATTAAATAAAAATGGATTGACAACTGAGCAAGAGAAACACTTTCGTAATAAAATTGATGCAGCAGAAGCGCGTGGTGACAAAAATGCAGCCGTTGATGCAAGATATGAGCGTCATATACAGAAACAAAAAAATCTTGGTAAGAAACCATTGCCACGAGACAAATGGGATGCAGCTTATAAGAATTTAAAAAACAGTAGTCAACGTGGAGCAGCAGAAGAAGTTAAAGGTAGAAAGGCTTTAGAAGACCAACTTGGAAGAAAAATAGAAAATAACAATGAGGCACTAGTTATTGAGTACAAATCATCAGAAGGGGTAGATACCAGACCAGATAGTATAGGGCGAAATAAGGAAGGGGCAATCGATTTAGTTCACGATCATAAACATAAAACAGGTTGAGAGGATCAAGTTGTTTATAATAACGATCAAATGCGTGCTCAACGTGAGATGATAGAAGATAAAGTTAATGGTCGTCATATTGAAACAGTTTCTAGTGATTTACCTGATTTGAAAGGAGTTCCTCCAAAACCAAGACCAAGCGGCCCATTAGGGCAACAAAGTGATGTTTACTATAGTGATCCCAATACTGGTAAAACAACACATCAATGGATATCTGACCCTGATTTAATTAGATGGGGTTACTGGAAGAAACTTTGAATCTAAAGAATAAATAATAAGGTGGCAGGAATAATAGTGAAACCAAATTTGTTCAACATATTAATGTATCCAACCGTCGATTTAAGAGAGAAAATGATTTTAGATCATTTATTGCGAACTTTTGAATGCAAGGAACACTTTATTCCGACTATTTGGGGGAATAGTGAGACCACTCGTGCAATTTATAATCGTGATGAAATTATACAAAAAGCGACTTATGATATGCCGCAAATAGCAGAGGTACATCTTCGACGTGATAAAATGACCAAATATTCAGGTTACTTTGATTTGCATGCTAACTTACGATCTTTTCTAAATTTTTCGTTTGATAAATCTATGAATAGAAAGTATTGGGGAGATTTTTTTGAGTTAGCAGATCAAATTGCTGAAATAGTAAAGCCACGTTACGGAGTAACTCACATATCTTGGAGAGCAGTAACTCCATGGCATACCGAAAAGGAAAGAATTCATAAATGGATGAATTTAAGTTCATATCCTGTGCCAGTAAAGTTTCTTCCTAATGGACCTCTAGGTCTGGGAATGAGAACTTTCTTAAGTGGAGATATATTAGAGATGTTTGGTAAGAATGTCATTATAAATACCCCAGCCTATATTAAAGAATTAAGTTGGGGAGGAATAAGAATTGATCTTGTCGACGATCCTTGGGAGTCTGATTTAGAGCATCTGTTAGAACGATGGTTAGAAGTTATGGAATATTTAAATAAAGCTGAAGTGATTGCTGTTCCAAATTTTGAAGATAACATGGGAGTTACTTTTAATCCGAACAGCAAGTGGAAAGAGTATTTAAGGAAGTAGATCATATCATTGTGCAATGAAGGCGATGTTCATGCAGAAGAAGAGGAACTGAATCAAGCTGTACATAGATATTTAACTGTTTTGAATTTGGTGCCTGTTCCTAAGCACGTGTGGGAAGCAAGTACATGTATATATACTACATTAGGTGATGCATATTTTGACCATGGAGAGAGTTTAGCAGAATGTAGAGAAACTAATAGAGCAAAGGAATATCTTTTAAAAACTTATATGTTAGAAGGGTATGTGATTTTCTCAGAAGAAATGAAAAATACTATGAGTTGATTAAAGACTCATTCGAAGGAGTGTAGACAATGGCTCAATTAGAAGCAACTATTAAAGCAAAATTCGAATCAATAATTAATGAGAGTAATGAACAATTTCATAATGGTAAGCAAAAAGAATCTATTGTATTACTTGAAGAGGCATGGGAGCTAATACCAGAACCAAAAGGAATCTATAGTGAAAGTTATCATTTGGTAGAGGATATAATTGATACATTATTTCTTTTGCAAGTTTTCAATAAAGCATATGAATGGTCAAAAAAAATATTTATTACAGGTTTCATGCGTTTCGATACAGGAACAAAAGAATTTATTTCGGCAAAAGCAGCTTTTGAATTAGGAAAATTTGATCTAGCCAGAGATTTTTTTAATTTTGCATTTAAAAAGTCTGAAGGCAGATGCTTTGAAGATGAGGATCCTAAATATCTTGAGTTTTTTAAAAGTTAAAAAAATTTTTAGTTTGAATTTAGATATTTTAAGTCTAATAAAGACAATTGGTGTTAGTCATCACATCAACATTCTCTGGTTATTTTATTAATCGGAGAATATTTTTTTAAAATTAAGTAGTGAAATTTATGCAGCACGAGGAGACTATACCAATGCGGCGTTGTCCGCTACCGCGGCGATCCCGTTCGTAGGCTGGGCAGCAACGGGTGCCAAGTTTGCCATCAAAGGCGCCAAGCTAGTTAAAAAAGCGGGCAAAGTGGTCGACAGTGTCGTAGGTGCAGCCACAAAGATTGCAGATAAGGCAGGTCAAGTTGCGAAGGCAATCGGTGATCTCGCCAATAAAGCTGGCGATGCGATCACGGGTGCACTCGGTAAAGTCATGAAAGGATAAGGATAAGGATAAACCGAAAGACAAAGATAAGACGAAGGACAAAGATAAGACAAAAAAATCGTCAACATCAGATTCCAAGAAGGATAATGATGGTACTGATGGCACGAGTAAAGGTAAGCCATCGAAGCCTAGAAAGAAGCCTGCTGGAAGGCTTCCTAGAATTGGAGGTAAATGTGAAGGAGAGCCAGGGAACGGCAGTTGGTATTCTGATCATCCTGATGTCAAGTCAGTCACTGATGGAGAACCAGTGGTATTTAAAGATGGAAGGCCTGATTTCTCGCCTTGGAAGGAATTTGAAATTGAATTTAAACCCGGTGAACTAAATGGTACCCAAAAAGACTTTGATTTAGTTTACGAAAAGCTTGTTGAGATGGGAATGGCTAAAAATAAAGCGCAAGCGAAAAAACTGTTAAAAGATGAATTAGAATTAACACCGGATCACTTTAGTGAGACAGTCATTCAAATGATTCTCTCAAAAATACATGGAAATGTTCCGCATAAAGGTTCGGCGTCTGATATGAGAAATAAAGCAGATGCTATAGATCAAACCACTAAAGAAAAAGACATAAAAGAAGATACAAAAAAAGGAGGAGCTCCAAAAGATGACGATGATGGATGAGTTATTTAATGAAATGGAGGCACGACTAACTAAACTAGGTATGTCGACAATGGGTGACAACAAAGTTGATAAGGGAAAAGTTGAGAATATTGAAAAAAAATATGTGATATCTTTACCAGAATTATATAAACATTTTCTGTTGAGTTACGAAGAAGTTGAATTCGAGCAAGAAATTCAATTTAAAACTATTGAAAACACGCCATGGTCTCATGGTGATGGCTTTGAGTCGTTAGCTTCATTTTTTGTTACTTCAGATGGAACAAATAAACTAGAAAAAAAAATTGAACAATATTATGAACGAATTCCAACATCGATTTTTCCAATTGCTGATGATTCAGCAGGAAATCTAATATGTATTGGAGTTAAAGATGACGAATATCGAGGAAGAATTTACTTTTGGGATCACGAAAATGAATTGGTTGCAAAGGTGATGTTGGACGAAGATTTGAAAGATGTATCAAGCATTGATAATTATTGGGATAATGTTTATTTAATCGCGGAATCTTTTATTGATTTTATTAGAAGCCTAGAGATGAAAAATGATAGTATCGTAGAGGATATTAACTCTAAAATCATTGGCATTAATATGAGTAGTAACTTTATGGAGAAAATGAGGTTAGCAAGAGAAAAATTAGAAGCAAAAGAAAAACGTAAAAAATAAATGTTCCTGCATACAAAGAGAGGTAATGAATCATGAAGAATAATAAGTTATTTATTGAGAGTCCATTTCCTGAGTTGAATTCGAAAGACATTGAATTGTTTGAAGCAGAGTATGGTATTTCTTTACCAGATGATTATAAGCAATTTTTAATATCTCATAATGGTGGGAAAACTGGTTCACGCAGAAGATTCACTACAAACGATGATACTCGACAGGGAGAAGTAGAATCTTCAATTTTGGTTTTCTACCCTTTGACAAATGAAACAACAGAAAACTTAGAAGGGAAATATGAGTTATATACAAGCGCAGGAGTATTGAAAAAGGGTTTTTTACCAATTGGAGAGACGCCAAGAAGTAATTTAGTATGTATGGGCGTTGTTGATGAAGGAAATGGATATATCTATCACATAGATTTAGGATACGATGATTACTTAAATAAAAAGCTTGAGTTAGAACCAGAGAACATTCGATTAATCGCAAGGAGTTTTACTGATTTTATTAACGGATTGTTTGTATCAGAATCTTGAGTACTAGTGTCCTTTTAAATTATAGAATTATACTGAGGCAATTAATGATGGGTTCATAGCTATCTGTACAATATTTTTTTAACACGTGTAAAGTCCTACTACTATCAACAGATAATTCACTCCAAACAAAAGCTCATTCCTACTCATAGTAAAGTTGGAATGAGCTTATAAAAGTTATCACCTTATATCTTAGTGAGAAGGGACACTGGTACTCGGTAAAGGCATCGAAGTAACAATAAAAAATAAAAGCGGGGGCAAATAATGGAGGAAACACTGAATCATTTATATCGACAGATCGCTGAGACGGTTAATGAAATGATACCGGAGGGTTGGAAAAAGTTTTATTTTTATGCTCAGGTTTCTGACGATGGTGGAGGAACTTACTTTTACTACCAACCAGAAACAGAGCCTGATAGGTATGAACATAGTCTTGAGATTCCTTTTAAATACCAAGTAAACGAAAGAGAATTCAAATTAAATAAAAGAAAACTCCTGTCATTAGCAGAAGAATTGAGAGAATTATTTCAAGAAGAAGGGCAAGAATTATGGTATTCTTTTACGTTAATTTTGGATATATCCGGGAGTTTAAAAGTACACTTTGACTATACAAATTGGTTTGATACCAATTACAGCTTTAGTGACCAACTTATAATTTGGAAGTATAAATATTTAAAAGAATATCCTCAAGACGTGGATTTACAAAACCTAATAGCTAGATACACTGAGGAATTTCCTGATAATCCAATTTAAGTTAGTATCTTTGGTATAGAGCTTTAAAATGGTATGAATTAGTTGTTGCTTCATTTAATTAGATTTTTCCTTCATAAGAAAATCAGAGAAGTCAACAAGTTGAAAATTCCAAAGGTTATGGTTAATAAAACCTTTACCCCACGACTGCGAATGAAAAAAATTAGGCAGGCTCTGGTTAGAATACGGGAGCCTGCCTCTTATAATTGATAGAAACTAGGGTTTGTTGTACATAGTTAATAGAAACGTACTCTAAGATAGTGCAAGTCATGACCAAGGCGAAGGGACTTGCCAGTAACTTCAGTCCAGCAGATCTAGCGAACAAGCTCAAAGGCAAGCTGGATGCTCTGATGATGAAGTCGCCGAAGCTTGCGAACGCGCTCACGAAAGCAACTGATTTCACACATGGTCTGATGGCAGATTTGATGTCGGATGCGATGTTCTCTGCCGCAATAGATATGCTTGGTAATTATGCGGATTCGAATATATTATTGTCGGCCATGATGATTGTGGGTAGCACAGGTGGTGGTGGCAAGAAAAATAAATCAAAAGGAAAAAGCCAGAAACAAATCAAAAAAGAAGTTGAAGCTTTAGATCAGGAAATTAAGAAACGAGAACGAAGTAAGCTGGCTAATAAGCTAGATACACCGGATGATATTAGTAATAAATATGATATCACCAATGTAGAAGGGTATGAGCGTAAAATAGATAATTCAAAATATTATCATCATGATAAAGGTGACTTTGGAGAAGAAGTAGCCAAACAAATTGCTAAGGATAACAATTTAGGCAAAGATATTTCAGATTTATTCCAAGTTGGCCGAAATGGAGTAGATGGGACATTTTTATCAAAAGGCCCACCCTAAATTAACGATGATTGAGGCCAAGACATCGGAATGGGGAAGCTTTTCATACTCTACAAATCAGAAGTTAGGAGGGGAAGGTTACTTCGAAAATATGTTGAAAAATAAAGATTCCAGATACTCTGATTTTAATGAAAGATACGAAAAATTGTTAAAGGAAAATCCAGGTTTGGAATTTGAGTATGTTAGAGTAGAAACAGATATTTCAAAAACAAAAGTTGGATTTGGAGTAGATATTGTGAAAGTAAAAGACTGGAGTAAAGCACTTAAATAATATTTAAGGAGAAACGAATGTTAAATTCAAAAAAACTACAATTAGCTTATAAAAGGTATGTTAAAAATTTCGCGGATAAATCAACTTTAGATAAAGTTCAGTTGAAATATGAAGAAGCTGAAAGTGAAAATACTCCAATAGTAGAAAGTCAAGATATTGGAAAAGATCATATTCTTTTAATTAATCTGTATAGAATCTCCTCCTATTGGCTATCTGTATGGAAAAATGAAATCTTAATCAACGGTAATAACAGTTCTATTGGATTAATACAAATGCAGCAAGTTACTTTATATCAATGTATGTGTAGACATATTTATAAAGATCGTTATCCGAAAATGAAATTGATCAATTATTCTTTTGAGTCCAACATAATTGCGCTAATTCACTTTAATATGTATGGATGGGCGAAGGAGGAAACATTATTCTTTAATTTTATAGAGGATTATTTTGGAGAGAACATTATGGAGGCCAATGATTGGAAACAACATATTTGGTTTTTGCTAGAGTTGTATCTACAATACACTAACAGAACGATTTTAGGAACTAGTGATCATGTTCATTTGGCTGCCAGATCAACATTAGAGGATAGGGATAAGCGTTGTGACTTGATTCCAGAGGAACTTGGTATCTATAGAGAAGTGTTGGATCGTTGGAATACACCTGATCTGGATGAGATCACACAGTTAATCGCTAAGATGTCAGATCATCATTCTACCTTGGCTTCAGATTTAGGAGAGTCACTGGAGTTTGGCGATTTCGATTACGCGTTTTACCCCTATGAAATTCTCTTCTTACTTCATGTACGAAAAAAACGAGGACTACCTAATCCGGAGCACTTTGATGATTTTCTCATGAATACACCTGAAGCCAAAATGAATATACAAGACCCTGAACCGTATCCTGAATTAGACCCACTGCTCAAAATGGTAGATGAATTCTATCGTAAGAATTACCCTGAATATATTCCTAATCAACATGGAGAACTATTTCAATAAGAGAGGAGGAATACAATATGGAAGAGGAAGATTTGGTGCCTTTGATTTTCAAAGATCCGGAAGACGTTGAACGTATCTTGAATGATCCAGAGGAGTCGCTTGCGTATTTCAGTATGCTGAACTATGGTCTGGAAACCAAAAGATTTTTGTTTTTGGATTACAAGGGAGAAGAGAGCCATGAGATCGTAAACTATATCTTAGATTACGAGTTCAATCACGACATTGAATTGGGAACCCCGGATGAACTGGAAGAGTTGGGAGAGTTCGACTACAAGTATCTTTCGGAGAAGATCAGAGAAGTTAACAAGTTGATCTCTCCAAAAGGATATGGTCTATACACCTATCCGACAACAGGTGATTTCTATGCGCTATTCATTGCTGAACTTGAACACAAGGATGCTTTAACGCAGATTGATTTATTAGGGGATGAGGACATTCCTGAAAAAGAGCGACATATACAGTATTATGTCTAATAGTGATTGATAAAAGAAGGCAGGCAGGTTCTGGTTAGAATACGGAGCCTGCCTATTCTGGTTGGTGAATAGAAGAATTACATAGTTAAAGACAATATTTTTTGAGGTGTTTATCGAATTTGCAAGGATTTGTTGACAATGTCAGGTGAAGTTCCGAATATTAAAGTTACTAGAGTTTAAATCATAGATTATTAAAATGTGGAGGAATCTAGAATGAGTTCTTTAGAAGGTAATGATATCAGAATTTTCTTGTCAAACTTAGAAGCGCAATCGATTCCAATGAAACCTTGCAACGACGATGAGATCTCAACATTGAAGAATCTAAGTCCAACCAAAGAACTCCCCTTAACTTATTTGGAATTTATGTACAAAGCGGGTAACGGGGTTGAGTTTTTGGCAGGTACAGATTATTCCATGAGGTATATATTAGAGCTAAAGGAATGGGCAGTTGAACTTTTGGGAGAAAATAATTATTCTAAGAAACTAACAGATAATCAGTTTGTATTTATGATGCATCAGGGATATATGTTCTGGTACTTTAATTTAGACGAGGGTGATGATCCGCCAGTCTTTCTTTATGATGAAAGTCTAGATTTAAGTGAATTCAAGAAAGTTAGTGATACGTTCTCTGAATTTTTAATTCAGTTGTATGACTGATACTAAATGAAAATTATGGTTTTAATAGAGATTCAATCTCTGATGATGTAGGGTTGTATTTGTTTGAATCCTTATCGAAAGAAGGGAAGTACAGAATACATCTAGATAATACTTGAGTTTACAGTGTTTATATGTACTGATTTGCAAACTTATCGCATCATATAAGTATGGTACTTAAAGAGTACTGGAAAGATTATCATAGAAAGATAAGAAGGAGAGTTTGATATTTAATGAAAGAGATTATTGTTAGTCAAGAGTTGTTGAATGAATTCGAGGATATCCGTTGGTTTAAAAATTGCGGAAAAATCGAAGCCATGGAGTTACTTTGTTCAATACAACAAGTGGAGGGTTGGGAGACAGCAGAAGAATTGGATGATAAGGAAGAATGGGAGGCGATAATCTCCAATAGTAGAGATCGTCTTGCGGAATTTATTCTGAGGAAATTAGGATATAGTGTTAGAGATTTTAATGCAGTTGTTGTTGCCGTAAGAGAGTCACAGCAGTATAAAACGGCTATTGCTACACTTAACGATGTTATTGAAGAGAAGAATATAAAAGATGAGTTTGCAGGAACAATAGCCTGGTTATTGCTTAATGCTGGTGTTGAGCGTGCGTTTGGCGAGTTTAAAGGTTGTCCAAGTTTCTTTGGACAAATGTTACTGGTTCTTAGATCAGGGCACTGTCCATGCGGATGGAACGGAAGATGGCCAAAAGGTACATTGTACATTTACTAAACTAGTTAAATCATAAAAACTTATTTCGGTTTTATAATTATAATACATGATGATTATTCCACAATAGATCGTGAGGTTCTGCATGAACAAATATATGTCTTCTGTTACCAAAAAGGTAGACTACTATTTTAGCCAACAAGAAATTGCAAATATCATTTATCTACAGGATGAAGAGGATCATGAACGATTAGACCAGGTTATTTTCCTTGAAAAAAGTGATGGTAATGTCATAGGTATGTACATCAGGGGAATGAATCCGTTAATTTCGGCGAATCGAATAGATGATGTGGATGATTTTAATTTGTACGCTACATACGAAGGACTACTGGAATGCAAAGAAAAGCTGACTTTCAAAATCGAATACATAGGTTTGGTTTTCGGTTCTCAATACAACGAATTACTGGGATTATATTTATCGAATGATGGAGCGTCTGAATCTCTATTTATGTTATTTTTGCTGGATGAAATCCTTGTAGAACAAGGATGTAGTAAGGCTTACGCAACCAGGGTGGTTGATGCACGATTTTCGGCAAATGGGTATGTTACATATATTAAAGAGAGTGAAAAAGACTGGACTCTATCTTGCATGTAGATTCGAATTGGATCAATTGAATGTTTTGTCACATAGATAAAAATTAAATGAATAAGGAGGATAACGCTATGAACAGCTTAATAATGAAACATTGGTCTGCCGAACAACGCGAGTTGCCGGGACTGAATTGTATTGCTTTCTCCAATGGGAACATCATCATGTTAAATGTTGAGACGTATTACGATCCGAATAACAATGAGCGCAGAATATACTGTTCTCCCCTCTGTGATACCACGATTGAGAGTGTGGAGAAATATAACGCTGACTGCTGGACTATGGTTGACCCATGGACGAGTATTAATTATCAAGGTGGGAAGATCTATGGCGGGGACGGGCAAATGGGAAATGAAGGCTACATTGCTTGCACAGATGCAGACGACAATTTGGTGTGGGGAATCTTTCTTGATGCAACCAATCCTATTAAACAGTTAAGTATTCAAGATACAACATTAACAGCCATTAACGAACACGAAGATATGAGAATTGAAATTTGTTTGCATAATCTTGTGAATATTCAAATTTCATATCTTAAATAAGTACTAACTTAGATTAGGAGATTGGGTTATGAATTCGCAACTTAAAAGGACTATAGATCAAGTTAAAGCAGTGTTGATGCAGGATCATGATAGTGTAGTGTATGGTCAACTACATTCAGGTCTAGCATACACCCTACCTTCAGATTGTCCTCACATGAGACCATATTATGATTTTCTTGGAATGAGTAATGGTGCCCGCTGTGGTGTGATTGATCTATGGTCATATGAAGAACTGGACAAGAAGCAATATCGTCTGACCAATTGGGTGAATGATGTGCGTGAGTGGCTTGAGGTTGGGCAAATATTGTATGAGCCGTTAGTGATCAACCGAAAATCGGGTTTGCTTTACGTTCTGAAAGAAGAAGAGCACATAAAAGGAGAAGAAAACATAGGGGATTGGAATGGCTTCCTATTTAACTATGTGTTTGGAGACAAGTACAATAGTATTGCTACGGGTGTGGATGATTGGTGGCTACTTCTGAAGAGACTTCAATATGTTTTTTAGTCAGGAAATGAAAAAAACTGAAATAAATCTAGCGAAATACCGATGTATAATTTAGGAAGTTTCCCAGAGAATTGTGAGCGAATTAGTACACCTAACATCTTCGCAACGATCCTAACATCATAAGAAACGACAGGGAGTGAGCACATGGAATTTGAGTTTCATATTACAGTGAATGATCTAAGTCTTGAAGAAAAGGCGAGTTTTATTGAACGTTGCCAGATAGAGCAGGTTAAACCAGTGATGATTGTGTTAGATCATGGCGATTATATTCATCAACCGATGATTACAGGCGTAATACATAGTACGAATTTTGATGAAGTACACGGTACCATTAAACAGATGGCTGCACGCTTCCAACATAGCGGCTTTACGGTCGTGCGAACCAAGATAGAGGTTCCAGCGAAGGAAGAGACGTACTTTCATGAGCGGATGGTAGCTAACTCCACCCCCTATTTCGAATGGCACGGTAAAGTGAACGTAGATGATGTGAATCAATTAAAAGAACTATGCGAAGGTAACGGTGGACATATTTCAAGAAACTCGCTTAATGCAAATGGCAAAATACGATTTGTAACGGTCCGAGAATATAACAGCTCTGAACAGTTCTGCAACACAGTGAAGCAGATACATCATATCTTGCAACACAACGGAATCGAGCTCATCAAGGAACAGTACGAATTATGTGTCTATGACAGCAGAGAAGAACTGGATCGTGGCTGGATTTAATCACACATACATATAGGGAAAGAAGGAATTAAGATGCCTGAAGTGAAGCATTTACACCAGTTCAACTGGGGAGAGAAATTAATTATTGCGTTAGAGGCACTGCTACGAAGAGCATCTCATGTAGGTATGCCATTTGTATTGAAAGGCAGTTTGTTAACGAGACAATATTTAAGCAACCGAGATATTCGGGATGCGGAGGATATCGACTTTTTGTATATGGGTAAAGTCGAAGATGATCAGCAGGCCAAGAAACTTTTTACCGACTGGATGATCCAGGTCACGGAGCTTGATCTGAACGATGGTGTCATGTTTAGAAGTTTTCGCGAGAACGCCTTTTGGCGCAGAATTGATTACGCGATGGCGGATGACTTTCCAACGATTAATACCGATCTAGCTTATTATTTCACAAGTGAACCTAGACAGGAAGATACCTATGAAGAGGAGTTATTTCTCGATATTTCATTTAATCTGGATATGGAGGTTGCGCCGATCCCACTCACGTACCAACCGCTTATGGGAGAGCCTTTTGTCGTTCCGTACACTGTTCCATTATCGGTTCAAGTTGCGTGGAAGCTGCATCAGACGATTGTTAGACCCCGGTTCAAAGACTTATACGATCTGAGCTTCCTGTTAACGCATCCCACGTATGACAAGCAGACACTGCAACAAACGTTACAGGCACTAGTCAACGAATGTCATATCGATCCATCCATAACAGATGCAGCGATCAAGAAGGTGTTGGTGGATGATCTAGTTGATCTAAGAGTAGAGTTATCCGAGTATGATCTGCGAGATTATGCGGGAAGTCTGAACACAGACTATTATTATTCAGAGTTTGCGACGAAGCTGCGTGAGATCATGAACCAGGCGGGTATTAACATTCATGCTTACGAAAATCTTCCTAGCCCTACCATTCATAAAAAATAGTTAATTGCTCGAGATATGAAATGAACCTTGTTCGCCCTTGGCCTTTTATTCCAGTTCATAGCATCTATTGAGCATATTGATAGATTTGAACTGAGCGCCCTATCTCGTTACAATAGGGGCAAGTGATTCATAGAATGGATCCAAACTGGTTCAGAAATGGAGAATTACCCTATGACTGATTTTATTAACGCTGATGATATTAATGATGTAATTTTGGCTGCTGCGGCAAATGAGCTAGAGGAGATGGTGAATCGAATCTGCGAACTGATTGGCACGCCGTTGGAGCAGACGACAGAACTCGAACGACAAGTTATTGCTGCTTTTGGATTCGGCGCTGTATATGGCATCACTCATCGGGATCAGCTTCGAGAGCCGCAGGCGCATGCCCTAAGTATTCGAATGCTGATTAAGCCGTTTCTTTATAGTGAACAACAAGCAGTAGACTTTGCCGATGACCTCATTCGAGTGGCTTCAGATCGTGAGGCTCATCCAGTCATGAATACGATTATTCATCGTGGCATTGATGGACACTACCAATTTACACAGGATGATAATGAGGGACTTGCACGGAATATACAAGAGATTTTAACGGCTGTACGCTCCTAACGGTGGTATTTTACATCGGAAGCCTAAGCTAGCCCCGTTTTCTCCTTTGCAGAAGGAGTGCAAAAAAACGGAGGTTAACAGCGACCATTAAGGTTATTCTCTCATCGGAGTGAACAAGAGTAAATCTCTTTTGTTGAACCTATTAACCTACTAAGGAGTTGATTGCGATGGATCTGATGAAGTTGAGTAAAGAGCTCTCTTATGCGCTGCGTCATGCTCCGTGGGAATATGAGCTGGAGTTAGACGAAGAGGGCTGGGTGGAGATCTCACAATTGCTTGTGGCGCTGCATGAGAGCCCGCAGTGGAAGCATGTGACGGAAGCGGATCTAGAGAAGATGATCGCAGTCTCGGAGAAAAAGCGACATGAGATTCAAGCTGGTCGGATTCGCGCCTTATATGGACATTCGACTCCGCACAAGATTGCGAAATTACCTGCAACTCCCCCAGAGACGCTCTATCATGGTACGCCCTTACGTGCAGTAGAGTCCATTATGGAGCAGGGTTTACAGCCGAGACAACGGCAATACGTGCATCTATCCGCAGATATGGAAACTGCCACTCAGGTCGGACGCAGGCGGGATGACCAGCCTATTATTTTGACAATCGACGCTGCTAAAGCTGCCCAAGATGGGGTACAGTTCTACCATGGAAATGAAAATATTTGGCTGGCTGATTACATTCCTGTACAGTACATTCAACAGCCATGAGTGGATCATAAGAAAGAGCATGAGAGAAGATACAAACGAGATGCAAACAGAGCTACCAAAAGAGACAACACCGGTCTATGATCGGGATTGCTCTTACGGTGTATACTCATTAAAATCAATCGTTAGTACAGAAAAGGGACACGTCCAACAATCAGTTGGCGTGTCCCTTTCTCGTACGATCATGACATATCCTTAACAGAAGCGAAGTCTTTGAAACTAATCAGCTCAACGGCTCATCGGATCTTATTGACCAACAATCGCTTGAATGCCCTCGCGAAGTGGCTGAGCTGGACGTCCAAGCAATTGTTCGAGTGTGTTGCTCTCTACTGCAAGTGCGCCATCTTTAATTGCAGCTTGCATATCCACTAGCATGGATACGATAAAGTCTGGTAGACCTGCGCCCTTCATGATTTCAGCATAAGCAGCGCCGTCTACGTTCTGAACGGGAATGTCCTTGCCCAGTACGTCACCAGCGATGGCAGCAAGTTCAGCTTGAGTTAGAAGTTTACCAGATAGTTCATAGACTGTGTTCTCATGACCTTCACCTGTTAGCACAGCAGCTGCAGCATGTGCGTAATCACGACGAGTAGCCCAGCCTACCTGGCTGGAATCCGTAGCATGAACCCAAGGTGCGCCTTGAATCGCAGCTTGAATACTGCCTGCTTCATTTTCCAAGTACCAGTTATTGCGTAGGAAGGAATAAGGGATGCCTGTCTCTAGAATCGCACTCTCTGTTGCACGGTGTACTTCTGCGAGAGAAAGGGAACTCTGTCCTGCATTGACAACACTCGTGTAGGCGATAAAGCCAACCCCAGCTTGCTTCGCTGCACTTACGGCAGCCTTATGCTGACGAATACGCGTTTCGTTATCTGCATCAGCAGAGATCAAGAGTAGACGATCTACACCGGCAAAGGCTTGTGCCAATGTTTCCGGCTGATCAAAATCACCATGACGCACGTCTACACCTTGGGAGCGCAGATGTTCTGCTTTTTCTGGATTACGAACACTTACTGCCAGATTCGAAGCCGGAACGGATTGTAGCAAAGCTTCTACGACGAGTGAACCGAGATGGCCTGTTGCGCCAGTAACTAAAATTGTCATTGTTAATTCCTCCAATGGGTATGTTTTAAAATCATAGGGAAATGCCTAAGTAAATGTGTTGATATAGCTTTCCTGATGTAAAAGTATTGATGTAACCACATACGTTATAACAGGTGTGATTACAACGAAGGGATAAAAAAAGCTCAACCTTGAGCTTTTTTTAATTTTCACCAGAATAGCCAGTTCTCTTCAACGAACCAATCGAAAAATCGAAAGGGAAGCATAGTGTACTGGGCTATTCATCTGGTTGAACTTGATCCATCAACTGCTGAATCGTTACACGCTTCAACCGTTCCTCCATGGCAAGTTGAGCCTCTACCAGTTCGGGACGCAATGTATGCTCAATCATGCTGCCTACCGAACAGGCTGGATTCGGATGTTTGTGAAAGTTAAACAGCTGACCATCCTCCACGACATCAAGCGCATGATAGATATCCAACAACGTGATCTCCGCAGGCGGCTTGAGCAGATACGCACCACCAACGCCAGGTCTAACATCAATCAAGCCTGCTTTCTTCAGCGTGGACATGATCCGGCGAATGATGACGGGATTGGTATTGACACTTCTAGCTATAAAATCTCCGGTGCACTCTGTAGGTACAACGGCAATCAGAGATAATGTATGAACTGCAATGGAGAAACGACTGCTGATTTGTTTCATTGTTAATCACCACCGTTGTAACCATAATAGTTACAAAGTACGCCGAAGTCAAATGAATTTTTCGTTGTCCTCCGCAGCATGGGCTCCATTCATGTTAGCTGAACTCTATTTTGCATCTTGCGTATTCTCATGAAATCCTGCCATATCAACCTTTGACAGCCCCGGAAGTGAGCCCGCCTACAATATACTTTTGCCCAATGAGGAACACAATTAACACGGGCAGTGACGTAAGTACAATATCCGCACTAACTAGATTCCACTGTGCACTGAACTGTCCGAAGAAATTATATACAGCCAGCGTCATAGGCCACATCTCGACCGTATTGAGCATGTAGAGCGGAGCGGTGAATTCATTCCATACACTGAGGAAATTCAAGACAAATACCGTAACCAGCACGGAGGTGAGCAGAGGGACAATAACTTTTAAGAAAAGCTTGATCCCGTTGCATCCATCCATGATGGCAGCCTCGTCTAACTCTCTTGGAATATTCGATACAAACGCAAACGTAATGAACAGGGAGATGGGAATGCCCATCGCAGTGTAGAGTAGAATCATGCCCACATGTGAATTAATCATGCCTAGTGTCTTCATCACTTCCATCAATGGAATATAGTTCAGAGGCAATGTAATGCCTAGAATGAGGAAGAAGTATAGGAACTTACTCCACCGGGAGTGATTCCGAGATAGTGTGAAGGCTGAGAAGGCCACGACAAATACGAGTAAAAGGGAGGATGCTCCTGCATGTAACAGACTGTTGAAGAAGGAGCTACCCAGATGCCCTTGCTCATATACAATTTTATAATTTTCGAAAATAAACGTCTCTGGAAGTGTTAGTTTCAACACCTTAGCTTCCGCATCAGACTTGAACGAGTTCAGGACGATGACGGCAAAAGGAATCAATACAATAAGGCTAAGGATCCATGCCAGCACGTTCAGACATAGGGAAACAAGTCGTTTCTTCAAGCGCATCTAGAATTCCACCTTTCGGTTCATCAAGCGAATAATGAAGAAGGAGATGATCGCCATAATGACAAACAAGATGGTGGATAGTGCACTACCGAGTCCCCAATACCCTTTGGCAAAAGACGAATACACTGCTGTATTAATGACATCTGTTGCATTACCCGGGCCGCCGTTGGTGAGTACGTAAACAGCATCAAATACCCGTAAGCCATACGTAATATTTAATACTGTTGCAATGGTGATGGTAGGCATCAGCATCGGTAGGGTGATCTTGAACAGCTTCTGCCAGAAACCTGCGCCGTCAATGGATGCCGCTTCGTAATAATCACGGGGAATGGCGAGCAATCCCGCAATAAACAGCACCATAATATAGCCCATGCCTTTCCACGTATCCACAGCCATAATGGACGGCATCGCCCACGTCAGTGAGCCGAGCCAGTTCTGCGCCAGAAAATCAAGTCCGAGCGACCGCAGCGTAACGTTAACAAAGCCATTGTTTGGATCAAGTAGGCTTTTGAATACTAGACCAATGATGAGGAAGGACAGCACCTGCGGTGAGAAAATAATCATCCGATGAAGATTGGCTGCCTTTACACCACTAACGAGTAGCAAGGCGAGAAATAGCCCTAATACCGTTTTCGCAATCGATGTAACTAACGTAAATAACACTGTGTTTTTGATAAAAAGCAGATAGGTTGGATCACCCGCCAGAATCGTGCGAAAATGCTCCAGTCCAACAAAGTTCTTCTCCGAGCTATAGCTGTTCCAGTCGGTGAAGGAATAATATATACCCAGCATGGCGGGAGCGACGATGAATAGGAGGTAAAGCACAATCGCTCCGGATGAGAAGTACCAAGGATAAATTTTGTTCGCATTCATAACATGTAACACCTGTCCTTCCTGCCGCGTGCTTCACTGTAGTGACACGACACAACTACTGCCATGCCTCATCTTTTAACACTTTGGCTTGTTCCGCCCGACGTTTATCAATATTTTGCAAAATTTGATCAGGAGTCATAGCGCCGGCAAACATACCCGAGATATCTTTGCCGATATCCATCCATTGAGGATCGATATACTTCACGGCTGCTTGCATAACCGTTCCTTTTTCATGACTTTTCTCATAATCGATATAATCTTGTGTCAGCTTAGGTTCAATCTCCGGCCAGCAGATGGTCAGATTACCCTCGCCTCCGTCAAATACACGTTGTAGGTTGTCATGCTCCGTAATCCAGCGGAAGAATTTCAGCACTTCTTCAGGATGCTTGCTGTTTTTGTTGCCAAACATCGCTGCGGAACCACCTGGATTGACACCAATTGTTTGGTTATCACCCCAAGGCATGACGAAGAATCCCATATTGTCTTCCATCTCAGGGTAAGCTTCGGAGACTTCTTTTTCAGTACCAGGCACACGCAGCAGCATTGCTGCTTTTTCTTGACCGAAGGCTTCGATGCCAGCTTCGACCGTGTTGGACAAGAAGTCCTTACCGAAATAGCCGAGATCCGCGAATTCTTTTAATTGCTCAATAACGGTCTTTAACTGCGTCAGATCTGCGACCTTCATCTCATTGTTGTTCAGCTTCTCATAAGTTCCCGGTGTCGTATGTTCATAGTTAGGCCCTGTCTCGAACAGGGGGAGTACCTGATACCATCCGCTTGCTGGTGCTTGGTAAAATGGGATGATATCTTGAGCCTTAATTTTCTCGCTAATGGCTTTAAACTCGGCGTATGTGGTTGGGGGCTCGATGCCCAGCTCATTAAATATCCGTTTGTTATAGTACACATACCAGATTTTCGATGGAGCAAAGGAAACGCCGTAAACTTTATCGTTATGGCTTACGGTTGGCAGAATTTCTTCGGACATTCGTCCGGCAAATTCCTCATTGGTCAGGTCAATCGCATTCTCTTCTGGTCGCACATTAGCTGGCATGCTAAGTGGGTCTACATCGACATTGAAGATATCCGGTGCTTCACCAGAAGCGAGTTTTACTTTGATCAGATCTCGCCACTGGGCGTCAGGCACCACCTGAAAGTCAATTTTTACACCCGTTTCTTGTTCATATTCCTTCGCCATCGTTTGCATAATTCCCGTACGTGGAATGCCACTTTGGCTGGTTCCAAACGTAAGGGTTACCTTAGCTGAACCTTCCGATGTTTTAGCTGAGTTACAGCCAGCTAGCAGCAATCCGGATACGAGTAACAAGCTAGCTAGTGATACCAAAAATCTTTTTTTCATCATTGAACCTCCTGGAAGAATAAGATATGATGTCTTGCAGTACAACGTAATGTAAGCGTATTCTTATGTGTTCAACATTACGCTGATTGAGGAATGGGCTCAATAGACAAAAGCGGTCTGTTGGGTGGACATTTTCGAACCCGTAGATTGAGGTGTAAGATGATTCGATACCGTTTTCGAACGCTGCAGCAAAGCTTGTTTATGTATTACTCGGCAGTTTTTATTGTGTTTGCGCTCATTGTGGCAGGGCTGTTGTACGTTTTTCTGGCCAATGATATTCGCAGTCGTAGCGAAGAACAGCAGAAACAGCTTGGTGCATCTCTTGTGAGTAATCTGGATCAGGAAGTAGTCAAGATGAACAATTTCTCAATGAATATCGTTTATTCCAATCTGGTTAAGGAGCACTTTAGTCACTACTTGTCTCCTGCAGAAGGGAGCGAGCAGGGGCTTGCGGAAGATCCAGCATTCTACAAAGATACAACCACGCTGATCGACGTCATATTAGCCATCATTAGCAGCTCAAATACAGCCAAGCAGGCTAACATCTATGATGTGAATGGCAAAATGCTAGGGGCGGGGGCTTTTAACGGACAGATGAATGTCGACTTAACGCAGAGACCTTGGTACAACGAAACCTGGAATCGCAATGGCTGGCGAGTTATTACGATGTTAGATGGAGGTAGTCTGCCCATGCCTACAGGTGAAGGAGAGTCGGATAGCCGATATGTCTCACTTACACGTGTGTACAAGAACGGGAATTACGTTAGCCAAGGCGTCGTCGAAATTTTGCAGGATGCTCAGACGATGTTCAACTATTTACATGAAATACAGGCTGGGAATGAAGAGCTGCATATTGATGTAATCGATGAGCGAGGATCGTTACTATACCCCTTCTCCCGCTCTTCCTCGGAGGATGTTGAGGCAACAATGATGATTAGTTCACAGGATCTGGCTATGATTCGCACAGGGCAGTACCCATCGGGGGAAATGCAAGAGGTCGTCCACACGGACAGCAACTCTCCTCAGATGATGACATACATGACCTCAGCCGAAACGGGCTGGACAGTGATCGTAACACAATCGAAGCAATCGTTGTTCGTGAGCCTGAACCGGATGGCTACGCTATTTATAGGCGCTACGTTAGGCATGTTATTGCTCATTTTAGTGTTATCGTATCTGATCTCCAAAAGAGTCACGTTACCCCTGCATCGACTACAGCGGATCATTCAGAAGATCGGTGTACAAGACCTCGCCACAGGCCAGGATTCGGGTCATTTGTTCAAGCTGGATCATCCAAGCTCTATACGCGAGATGGATGAATTGAATGATACATTTGTTCGATTGAATCAACAGCTTATGCAGTCCTTTCAGGACATGCTTGCTCTTAAATCGCAGGAAACGGATACACGTCTATTCGCATTGCAATCCCAGATGAATCCTCACTTCTTATACAATAACATCACGAATATCAGCATCATGGCCGAAGAGGGCATGAATGACCAGATCGTTGCTTTTTGTGGACATATTACAGCGATGCTTCGTTACATCTCAGCACCTAACCCTGAAGGGGTGACCTTATCAGAGGAAATGAATTATTGCGAGCGGTATTTAGAGTGTATGAAAATTCGGTTCGAAGAGGATCTGCATTATACGTTTCATATTCCAGAGGCCATGCACCATTTACGTATTCCTATGCTGCTGATCCAGCCCTTATTGGAGAACACCATCAAATATGGACTAGGCGATTCGCCTCCATGGAAGCTGTATGTTGGAGGAGAGCTGAACGAAGCGGAAGAAACCTGGCAGATTATCGTTGAAGACAACGGACCGGGCATGGAGCCAGAGGTATTGACATCCATACAAGCGTATATTGCATCTTCAGAGGAATGGGAGCGTATTCCTGATCTTGCGATTAACGGCATGGGGCTGAGGAATATTTGGATACGACTGAAATTGTGGTACGGCTCTAAGGCACAGATGCACATCGAGAATAGACTTAACGGCGGGGTCAGAATTACCGTGGGTGGTTCTATTCGAAAGGAGCGTGGCTGAAATGACGGTTAACTACAGAACCATTATTGTGGAGGATGAGGCACTGATCCGCCGTAACGTGTCGCGGAAGTTCAGTGAGCTGGGTACACGATTCGAGGTGATTGGCGAGGCGAGGAACGGGCAGGAGGCACTGCAACTGATCGAACAGACGGTTCCTGATCTTGTCGTCACCGATATTCAGATGCCCGTGATGAATGGATTAGAGCTGGCGAAGCATCTGTATTTTGCCTATCCACAAGTGAAAATTGTAATCCTGAGCGGCCATCATGAATTTGAGTATGCTCGTCAGGCGATCAGCTATAAGGTGGAGGATTATTTGCTCAAGCCGATCTCGGAAGACCAGATTCGTGGACTGCTGGACGCGATGGAACTGAAGCTTGGGAATGTAGTTGATTCTCTCACGCATGTTAGTGCGGCTGTGGACGAACAGAGGAAGCCGGAGGATATCGCAGAGGCGGTCAAACTGTACGTGAAGCAGCATTACATGCACGAGATCAGCCTTCAGGATATGGCGGGACAGATGCACTTTAGCGTGGATTATTTAGGTAAGTGTTTCAAAAAAGTGACGGGCGAAACTCCGCTCAAATATATGACAGGGCTGAGAATTAACGAAGCGAAGCGTATGCTGGTTGCGCATCAGAAGCTGGACATTCAATCAATAGGCAAAGCCGTTGGCTACGCGGACTCTCATTATTTCAGCCGTATTTTCAAAAATAAAACAGGGGTATATCCAAGTGAATATCGTCAACAGTGTACAGAACGAAAAAAAGCTCTGTCCCTGGATCATGAGAGCCATGGCGACTTGAGCTGATTATTCGGCGAGTGCTTCTTCAGTTATTTTGCGAATATCAATCGGGGAACGGATGCCTTCCTGAATAATATCGGGGAGGATGTGATGGAGGAAGTAGTGAACACAATGAAGGTCAATGTTCTTGATTTTGATCAGGGCATAACGATACATTACAATGAATTCTTTCTCCGTATTTCCCCGTTGTAATTCTGCAAAGGCTTCATATACCTGATCCATCTTGTCGGCAACTTCAAGAATAAGCCCTTCCACAGATTGATCTTTACCTTCACGCAGTTGACGGCGGAATATGGCTTGGAACTCTTCGGGAATGTTCTCGTTGATAAAATGCTCAACCATACCTTCCTCGACTTGCTGCAACATCGCACGAAGCTCAAGTGAATAATGCTTAACTGGAGTTTTGATATCTCCAATGAAAATCTCGCCGTAATCATGGCTACTGGTGATCTCGTAAAGCTTTTTCCAATCAATCGCTACGCCGTTCTGTTCTTCAATATCGGCGAGCGTTTTGGCGTATTGCACGACTTTCCATGAATGTGCGGACACGCTGTGTTCCTCAAACTTGAATTTGCCTGGCGTTCGGATAATGCGTTCTAGATCATTCAGAGATCTGAAGTACGTGTGTATTCCCATATAAGCGATCATCCTTTGGTCGTTAGATATGTTAAGGCATGGTTCGACTATACGACTAATATGTAAACGGCGGATTAACGCTGAGGTTGTGAAAGGTAAAAGGTCACAAGGGAAATAAAGTCATGACATAAAAAACTTAACGTAGAAAAATAGAACGTAAAAAACCATGCCCTCTGAGAGTCCAGAGAATGCATGGTGTATAGCATGAGAGCATGAGTCATTGACGGGTTTTCTTTCTCACAGGTGATACGAACCAATAGGCCATCCCAACAAACAAAGCCCCTCCGACAATGTTACCGAGTGTGACTGGAATCATATTATCGAACCAGCCTGCCAGCGTGATGGTATCCGGATGGTTTGGCAGTAACCAAGATAAGGAGAGCAATGTCATATTGGCAACGCTATGCTCATATCCACTGGCGATAAATGCGTACAGACACCACCAGATCAATACAAGCTTGGCAATGTCCTCTTTTGTGCGTGAAGACATCCAGATGGCTAGACAGACGAGCCAGTTACAGAGAATGCCGCGGAAGAATAGCTCAGTAACGGGGGCTGCCATCTTCTTAGCAGAAACGGCAAAGAGCAGATGCTCTGGTGTAGCTGTCTTGAACAAACCACTGCCTACAATGAGCAGACTCAGAATGACCGCGCCGATCAGATTGCCGAGAAAGACAAGTCCCCAGTTCTTCATCGTGTCTTTCACGGTAGTGCGACCTGCTAACGTACTCATGGTAAAAAACATATTGTTACCCGTAAACAGCTCCGATCCTGCAAAAATGACAAGGGTGAGCGCGAGCCCGAAGGACATGCCCATCAGGATCATTTGAAAAGGTGATTGCGCCGCCAGAAGCGGAGCGCCGATACTGAAGATTAGAATAATGCCAAGGCCTACATATGCACCAGCCATCAAGGCTGATACCATATAACGTGCTAGACCTGAATTCATTTGATCTCTTTTTTTGACCGCGGCTTCAATAATTCCTTCAACATTAGGTGTGTACATGTCGGTTTCCCCCATACTTAAGCATCAATCCCATGTGTTACCTGGACTGCAGCTATACTGCAATCCAGACCGTTCCATTTTCCACTTTGACCGAGTACATCTGAACCTGTCCTTGGTCGGGAGCTTGCACTAGACCTGTGCTAAGATCGATTTTCCAATCGTACAGTGGGTCATAGAGGTAATGACCTGACACAATGCCTTCGGCAAGTGGTCCGCCTTTCGGATGCGGGTTTCGATTATCTGCTGCGAAGATGGTGCCATCCGAGGCAAGAAATACAGCGAGCTGTTTGCCTTGAATCTCAACGACTCTACCAATGCGAGGTAGAAATTCATCAATCGTTCCGGCAGGGTAATAGGTGCCGGCTGGTTTAGTTGTCATATTGAACTCTCCTTATCTGTATTATATAGGTTCAACTAAAGCTGGTTTACACTTGCCACTTCGATAACAGAATAACCTTCCGATCGCTGTTATCCCCAGATTTTTTCGATTCCTTTCTTCAAAGGGGAAATCCGGAGATGGCGTATGCTTCCGAAGTAGCTTTCTTTCAGAAAGCTTTGAGGCGAACGCTTCGCTTCTACACGTTATTTCTGTCCTCTCCGTTCTCGTGTAAAAAGTTTAGTAGAACTTATATAGAGTAAAGCTTACATCCGATTTTACGGACGGGCAGTTACTTCAATTCCGTGAAATAGTTTGTTCTCACCTTGTTCATTTCGAATTGCTTTTTGCCAAGGTTCTTCCACATGTCCAAGTGCGAATTCAATTCGTTCCATTAGCGCTTTGCGCTCTTGGATATCGTCAACCACAACTGCACGTATCGATTCCAGACCCATACGTTCTACCCATTCCGAAGTCCGTTCGAGGTAGTTGGCAGTCTCACGATAATGTTGCATGATGGCGCCGCACAGCTCGATCAATTCTTCGTCCGTTTTCACTTTGCAGAGGGAGTCCGCAAGTCTAGCTTTGATCCCGCCGTTACCGCCGATGAATATTTCCCAACCGCCGTCGTTACCGACAATACCGATATCTTTCGTACATGCTTCTGCACAGTTACGTGGGCAGCCGTTCACGGCGTATTTGAATTTAGCAGGTAAGTCTAAGCGTTCGAATTTGCGTTCTATTAGGGCACCCATAGCCATCGAATCCTGTGTACCGAAGCGGCAGAACTGTGAACCTACACAAGTTTTGACGGTACGAAGTGATTTGGCATAAGCATAACCTGAAGGCATATCGAGCTCAGCCCATACTTTAGGTAAATCTTCTTTTTTGACACCAATTAAGTCTAGACGCTGTCCTCCAGTCACTTTAACGGCTTTTACATCGTATTTGACCGATACATCAGCGATACGTTTCAAGTCTTCTGGTGTTGTAACCCCGCCATACATCCGTGGCACAACAGTATAGGTTCCGTCTTTCTGAATATTGGCGTTCATACGTTCGTTGACGAAGCGGGATTCCTTCTCATCCTCATGTGTATCCGGTGCAATCATACCCAGGTAATAGTTGATTGCAGGACGGCATTTCGAGCAGCCCTCAGGCTGAGTCCATCCCAATACGTTCATAACTTCTTTCGTCGTTTGCAGACCTTTTTGTCTGATCTCCGCTACGATCTCATCCCGGCTTAGGGAAGTACATCCGCAAATGCCCTGTTTGGCACCCGTTGTAAAATTATCACCAAGTACATATTGCAAGATCTGTTCTACGACTGGTTTACAGCCACCGCAAGAACGTGTTGCACCCGTGCTCGCTTTGATCTCATCGATGCTGGTTAATCCTTGATTCGTAATCGCGTCCATAATATGACCTTTGGTAACACCATTACAGCCACATACGATTTCGTCCTCAGCCATCGTTTCTACCGATGTTGCCTTCTTGTGTCCACCGCAGCCTGTGCCCATCAGAGAAGCATACAGATCATCGGTCATCTCCGTTTGTTGCTTAATCAGTTTTTGCAGCTCCGCTGAATCCGTGATGTCACCAAACAATACAGCGCCGACCATTACATTATCGCGAAGGAGAATTTTTTTGTACGTGCGTTTCCATTCGTCTTTGTGAGAGATAACGGTGTGCTCAGGTCCATCAATAAACTCACCTGTCGAAAATACATCTACGCCCGAAATTTTCAATTTCGTGGATACTACAGAACCTTCATAAGGTGCAGTTTCAACACCGCATATATGTTTAGCCAGAATCATGCCTTGTTCGAATAATGGAGCGACGAGGCCGTAACACACACCGCGATGCTCTGTACATTCTCCGACGGAATACACATTTTCAAGAGAAGTTTGCATGTAGTCGTCAACAATGATGCCTCGATTGACTTCCATTCCACTCTCGCGAGCAACAGTGATATTCGGTTTGATGCCGACAGCCATAACAACAAAATCAACATCCAGTACCGATTCATCTGCAAAACGAATACCTTCAACACGTTCGCCGCCAAGCAATTCGGATGTCTGTGCACCCATTTTGAATTGGATGCCTTGGCGTTCAAGTTCAGCCTTTAACATGGCAGAAGCTGTGGAATCTAGTTGACGTTCCATGAGATCCTGCATTAAGTGGACAACGGTAACCTCCATGCCGAGCTGAACCAGTCCTTTAGCTGCTTCTAGACCTAGCAATCCGCCACCAATGACAGCTGCTTTTTTGTAATTCTTCGCTGCATCTAGCATCGTATTACAGTCAGCGATATCCCGGAATCCAACAACGCCCTGTTTATCGTGTCCAGGTACAGGAAGAATAAAGGAATTGGAGCCTGTAGCAATGATGACTTTGTCATAAGGGACGCGCGAACCGTCTGTAGTCACCACTTCGCGTGTATCGGAATCGATTTTGGATACTGTTGTGCCCATATGCAACGTAATACCATATTCTTCATACCAATGCAGGTCATTGAGTACAATATCATCCAACGTTTTGCTGCCCTCCAGCACATAGGACAACATAATGCGATTATAGTTAGGGTAGGGTTCTGTACCAATAACTGTGATATCGAAGCGGGAGCTTAATTTTAAAATTTGCTCAACCGTACTAATTCCTGCCATGCCGTTACCGATGACGACCAGTTTTTCTTTTTTTCCGTTCATGTGTATAAGCCTCCTTGGATAGACTGTACATTATTAGTGGTTGTTCAGAAGCTCGCGCTTTTGAACACGCATTTACTAACATTTTTAGTGGTTTATATTTTAATCATACAGATGATTGGCATCATCTAATGTGATAAATTTCACAAATAACGATAAACTCCTCACAAAATAAAAACTGTGGTCCCGGTCACAGAACTCAAAATTTATTTTGAAAATAAATAAGGATATACGAACTATTGTTCTCATTTTGAAATCAGTGTAATATCAGAAGTGGGTCAGTTATGTTCCCTATTTCGTCGAAAGGAAGTTTTTGCATCATGATGGGAAGATCCCACCTTATTATTGGAACAGGGGTATCGCTTTCTGTTCTTCAATTCACAGGTCTGCCTGTAACAGCTCCTGCAGTAACGGTGGCGCTGATCGGTTCACTGTTGCCTGACATCGATGAACCCAACTCGCTATTGGTTTCGAAGGCTCTGCCAAACAGTCTCATTAGGCTGCTACAGACGATTTTGTTACCAACGGCGGTGTTTGTGTACTTCTATGTTCAGAGTCAACCTTGGAATCTGTTACTTGCGATCTTGATTGGTATGGTGTCATTTTTACCTTCAAGATCACTCCGTAAAGTGCTAATGTTTGCGATTGGCTTGGGGCTGGTTTTCTACGGCCATGTATTTGCACCTTGGAACTGGATTGCAGGGAGTTTGCTGATGTTATGTACAACGCTGACACACAGGGGACTAACGCATACAGTGTATGGAACTGCGGTGTGGGCAGGACTGCTGTATACTACGACTGCGCAACTGCAACCGGAGATCTGGATCGCTGGGGGTACAGCCTATGCTATGCATCTACTTGCTGATTCATTAACGAATCGGGGTATTCGTCCACTACCGCCACTTAAGTCGCGTATACGTGCGAATTTAATGAGTACCGGAACCAAGCATGGAGCCGTCGTTGAGAATGTGTGCATTGTACTTACTCTCATACTTGCCTGGATTGCATTTTCACCACTGTTTCTCTAACGATCCCAATAACGCCAGTCTGTAGATTGAAGCTCAGACTGGCGTTTGTAGGGATACAGATAATTTTTGTCTTGCATGCTAGGGTGGAGCTGCTGCCGATTCAGGCTTGGGAAGGGGCATCGGTTAGGCTATCAATATCTGAGGAACCATATACGAATAAAACAACAAGAATGACAATGATAATTAGCTCGGCGAATCCATTTCCATCGAAGTCAGACATGATCTCAACCTCATTTCTTGGTGTTAGGAATTGATTCTTTGTTGAAATGCCCGAATAACATCATTTAACGTCATATCGCCACCGATCTCATCCAGAAACTGCACAAGTTTGTCTTGATTCGATGGTGTGATCTGTTGTAGCGTTTTATATTGCCCGACCAATTCAACGACAAGTGTAGCTTCGCGAAACAACGTAACCGCATCCACTCTGAGCTTCCCGCTCACTAGTAATGCTGCCACAATAAGCTCCAGATTTCTTCCTTTAAGATTACCGCCAAGAAGGGAGTTGGCAGCATTCTCTTTTTTGGAGCTCTTATTCGACTTTCCATTCTTTCTTACTGCCATAGAAGCTCCCCCGCCGCTTGGTGTTTGATTCTTCTTCCGTTCTTGTATCTTATGTGTAATTTCCTATAATGTTCGACCTATTAATCTATCCTTTTTGAACACGTACTATTGGTGAAAACGAAAAAAGAGACATCCCGACATAGTCAGGACATCTCTTGAAATAAAGCGTACGTTCAGATGTTAAGCATTATTGATAATGGTATTCATCGTGGAGCGATCCAGACCTTTGACGAGCTTCACAATCAATTCTTTCGCTGCATCATAGTCATCTGTATGGATGATGGAGGAGGAAGTGTGAATGTAACGAGCACAGATTCCAATAACGGTGGAAGGGACACCAATACCGCTCAGATGAACCTGTCCTGCATCTGTTCCTCCTGGTGAGATGAAGTATTGCATCTTAATCTGGTTGGAGGATGCTGTATCCTGCACATACTCAACCATACCACGGTGGGTGAACATGCCTGGATCAAAAATACGCAGCAATGCGCCTTGTCCAATATGTCCAAAGGATTGCTTGTCTCCTGTCATATCATTGGCTGCACTACAGTCGAGTGCGAAGAAGATATCAGGCTCAATGAGATTTGCAGCGGTACGTGCGCCGCGAAGACCCAATTCCTCTTGAACGGTTGCTCCGGAATATAGGATATTAGGCAATTTTTCTTTGTGAAGTGCCTCAACGAGTTCCAGTGCGAGACCAACACCATAACGGTTATCCCACGCCTTAGCCATGATTTTCTTCGGATTCGCCATTGGTGTAAATTCACAAATAGGTACAATTTGCATGCCCGGATGGATGCCCCATGACTCCGCTTCAGCGCGGTTATCTGCACCAATATCCAGGTACATGGTGTTCAGATCCACCGGCTTGCTGCGCTGGGACTCATCCAAAAGATGTGTAGGTGTAGAGCCCACAACCCCAGTAATTCGGCGCTTAGGTGTGATGATCTGAAGTCGTTGTGACAACACAGCCTGGCTCCACCATCCACCCAGTGGACGGAATTTAATCATACCGGTTTCTGTAATGCCAGTCGTCATGAAGCCTACTTCATCAAAATGCCCAGCAACCATTACTTTAGGGCCTGATTCATCCCCGCGTAATACACCAAACAGACTACCTAAGCGATCCTGAACAAATTCATCCGTGTAAGCGGATAGCTGCTCTTTCATCCAACCACGAAGCTCACGTTCAAAGCCCGAAGCAGAAGGGAATTCAGTCAGTGTGCGAAACATATCCATTGTTTTTTCATTCATATGTGGACAACTCCTCTGTTCTTATGTAGTTCAAGTCTCAGCAGAACGGCTGCTGGACATGGAATCCTGTCATTTCAGGATCAATTATTAACCACCGGTCATAACCAGTATGAACCTTGCGCACGTAATTGTCCATGTTTACGTCACGTATATCAGGCATATTGAGTTCTGATTTTCACTGCATATTTGTATGAAATCCGCACAAGCCCTGATCCACCGAATAGCTGTTTGAATAGGAATACATAGATAGGAATGGTTTACCTCTCAGGGAAACCACATCTTTTGTTCTATACGTTTGAGCAATAGGAAGGAGTTGCATACAACTAGATGAAGCCACCTGATGAAGGTAATGAAGCAGTTCTTTTCATCGTCTTATTTATTTTACTCGTTATCATCCTGCTTTATTTGTAAGAGCATGATTGTATACATTCAAGGAAGGCATAGAGGGAAAGCTTTATTAGAATGCAGTATAGTTTGTAGCCCTATGAATAGAAATGATCCGGCGCTTATATCAGCAAATTCAAATCGTTAACACACTGGAAACATATGCTGCATTTCGCCGGATACATAACCTTCTGAACATTGACAAACAATGTATCTAGGATTACACACGTCCAACCATTGCATACAGGAATGAATTCGCGTTCTCATTCCATTTCGAAGGAGGTTCTGTACATTGCCAGCTCAGACGAAAGGAACCGGCAGCAAAAAATCACCATCACTGTCCATAAGTGAACAGGAATATAAAAAGGTAGCCAAAAAGCATGAACCCGCACGTCCTCTTGTGGCCAACTGTATCAAAGCGTTTTTTGTTGGTGGATTTATCTGCCTGATTGGACAGGCTATTCAAGAAGCTTTCATGGCGGGATTTGATATGACGTCAAAGGAAGCAGCAAGTCCCACCGTAGCGGTGATGATCTTTATTTCGGTCGTGCTCACTTGTCTTGGCGTATACGATAAAATCGCACAATGGGCAGGGGCAGGTACAGCAGTTCCGGTTACAGGTTTTGCCAACTCCATGTGTTCTGCGGCACTGGAGCATAGGGCGGAAGGGTTGGTGCTTGGTGTAGGTGCAAATATGTTTAAACTGGCTGGCTCCGTTATCGTGTTTGGTGTAGTCGCAGCATTTATTATCGGGATCGTGTACGCCTTTCTCGGATATGGGGGAGGACATCTATGAAGCGATTAGGACGTCAAACCTGGAAATTTGAAAATCGTCCACGTATTGTCGGCAGGGCTGCTGTTGTGGGGCCTGACGAGGGACAAGGACCGCTCGCCTCTGATTTTGACTACGTATACGACAATCTGGAGATTGGCGAGAAAACATGGGAGAAGGGGGAGCGCAAGCTATTAGAGCAGGCGACTCAACTAGCGTTGATCAATGCGAATATTACCAAAGAAGAGCTTCAGTTTTTCATTGGTGGAGATCTCATGAACCAGATCATCAGTAGTTCGTTCTCGGCTCGTAAGCTAGGAGCACCCTTCCTCGGTGTGTTTGGTGCATGCTCCACCTCGATGGAAAGTCTGGCATTGGCTTCTCTCATTGTGGATTCTGGGGGCGGTGACTACGTTCTTGCAGGAACGGTCAGTCACAACTGTACCGTAGAGAAGCAGTTTCGTTATCCGACCGAGTATGGGTCACAGAAGCCGCCTTATGCACAGTATACCGTCACAGGAGCAGGCTGCGGAGTTGTATCGCGAACAGGCGAAGGGCCTGTCATTACACATGCAACGATCGGTCGTGTTATGGATTTGGGCATTAAAGATCCATTTAACATGGGAGCAGCTATGGCACCTGCGGCTGCGGATACGTTGGTTTCCCATTTCCGTGACACAGGGCTTGAGCCGGGTTATTACGATCTTATTGTTACGGGAGATCTTGCTTCGGTCGGATTACCGATCACCAAAGAACTTTTGCATAAAGAAGGCATTCCAATGGAACAAACGGTGTTTAACGACTGTGGATTGATGATCTACGACCGTAAGAAGCAGCCTCAGGTTGTGGCAGGGGGAAGTGGCTGTGGCTGCTCCGCATCTGTAACCTATGGGCATATTCTAAACCGAATGCAAAAGGGCGATTTAAAACGTGTTCTGGTGGTAGCAACGGGAGCTTTATTGTCACCGCTGTCTTACCAGCAGGGCGAGAGTATTCCTTGTATTGCACATGCCGTTTCCATCGAGAAGGAGGGATAAAAATGCAATTTCTGTGGGCATTTATCGTTGGAGGCTTAATCTGTGTCATTGGACAGCTTCTTATGGATGGGGTCAAACTGACACCAGCACATACGATGAGTACGTTGGTAGTTGCAGGCGCTGTGGCTGATGCCTTTGGTCTCTATGATCCACTGGTGAAATTTGCAGGTGCTGGTGCTTCCATTCCCATTACGAGTTTTGGTAATTCCTTAGTCCATGGAGCATTAACCGAACTGGAGAAAGAAGGCTGGCTTGGTGTAATTACTGGTATCTTCGATCTAACTGCAGCGGGGATTTCCGCAGCGATTATCTTCTCATTTCTTGCGGCACTTGTTGTTCGTCCAAAAGGCTGATCGTTGTAGTGGTACAGGGGCAGTGTGGGCAGATAGATGAAAAGAATTTCCAAAGAGGCTTCGGATAACTCTTATCCGGGTCTCTTTTTGTCGTATTCATGCGTGAATAGCGGTGAATCGGACGGCTGGAAACAAATTGTGATTCTCTTCGAGTGTACTCGCGCCCATGGATCATGTACAATAAAAGGAAATCTGTATGCTTTTTTAGGAGGTTAGACATATGCCTGTGCGCAAAGAGTCGATCCAAATCATTTCAGCAGTCCGTTCTAATCTAGAATCTTGCATAATGGGGAAATCCTTTGAAATTCAACTTTTGCTCACAGCTTTGCTTGCAGGCGGCCACGTTTTAATTGAAGACGTACCGGGAACAGGCAAGACACAACTGATCAAAGCCTTATCAAAATCGATGCGCGGCGAATACCGACGTATTCAATGTAATCCAGATATTTTACCGAGTGACATTACGGGTGTATCCGTGTTCCACCCACGTGATGAGCGCTTTTACTTCCGTCCAGGTCCAGTCATGACGAACATATTGCTGGCAGACGAGATTAACCGAGCTACAACGAAGACTCAATCGGCGTTGCTTGAGGTTATGGAAGAACGCAGTGTAACCGTAGACGGAGATACGTACGATTTGCCACATCCGTTTATGCTCTGTGCTACGCAGAACCCGATTGATTTTGAAGGAACATATACATTGCCGGAGGCACAACTAGACCGGTTTATGTTGAAAATAAGCCTTGGTTATCCAGATAAGGATATCGAGAAAACACTGCTGAAGCAGCATCAGTCGGGTCAACCGGTTGACCGACTCGAGTCGGTGACTCATATGGATCAGATCTCTGCTATCCAGCAGGAGATCAAGGAAGTATTCATTGGTGATCCAGTGATGGATTATTTGCTGGATGTTGTTCGTACCACACGCTCCCATCCATCCGTATTGCTCGGTGCCAGCCCGCGGGCGGCCATTTCCTTTATGTCAGCGGTAAAAGCCTTCGCCTTCCTACAGGAACGGGACTATGTGCTTCCCGATGATGTGAAGACAATGGCGCCATATGTCATCTCTCATCGGATTGTGCTACGTCCTGAGGCGAGACTGGATAGCATGAGTTCTGAAGCCGTTCTGAACTCTGTACTTCAGCAGATACGTGTGCCCGTTTCTATGGGGCAATAGTTTATGAAGCCGCTTTTGAGTACCGTCAAAAGAGGGATAAGGCACCCCCGCGTTTGGAGCATCGCGGCGGTGTGGATGTGCTGCCTTGCGTATGTTCTATTTCAAGGTGGTAAGACATCCATCATGTTATTATCGATGGTTACCCTGCTCTGTCTGTACCTTGCCATTGCTGGTTTTAGTGGTGTAAGACGCGCTAAGGGAGCTAGGGCATTGTCATCAGGTCAGGATCATGAAGAATTGCTGCATGCAGGTGATCAGGTTCAAGTTCAGCTTCGAGTGAACATTCCCGGATTTCTGCCGCTTCCTTATGTGGTCGTACGCGAGATGCTACATCGCCACAACGGTGAATCATGGTCGTTCCGTGAGAGCCTAATTCCCAATATGAGGGGCGTTGGTGAGCTGTCGTTTCAGACACCGCCGCTCGAACGTGGAAAATATGTATTTTCCAAAACGGAATGTTCAAGTGAAGATATTTTTGGATTGATTGAGCATCGCGGGACGTTTAAGGCCAAGGGCGAATTTCGAGTGTTACCACGAACTGTGTTTATCCCCTACTGGCAGTTATATGATCGCAAATCACGATTATCTGGACCACAGACAGCACAGACACGCTCACGCCGAGAAACAACCCAGATTAATGGTGTTCGCGACTATGTATACGGGGATCGTCTCTCTCGCATTCATTGGAATGCCACAGCGAAGACCGGTTCATGGAAATCGAAAGAGTTCGAGCACGAATCTGTGCCCAAAACCGTTCTGGTTATCGATGCACTGGCAGCCAGCTATGAACAGAGTGAAACATTTGAATTAGCGGTGTCCACTGCAGCATCTTTATTGGAATACGGTTCAAGAGAGCGGATGGGAATGGGATTGATGACCTTGTCTGATAAGAACACATTCCTCGCACCTAGCGAAAGTCTCATTGACCGTCAGAAGATGATGCATCATCTGGTGGACATTCAATACAACGGGCAGGATCGTCGCTTGCTTCCGGGTGTAGAGAAGCTTGGGCGTCAGTTGCCGCAAGGAGCTTATTTCGTTTTGATTTCACCTCAGAAGGATGAGAAGGCATTAGAATTGTTAAGATGGGCGGATACCCGGGGGATGACACCTTGTCATGTCGTGATCGATCCCCAAGGCTCTCGTCAGAGCGCAGAGTGGTCTGCTATGCTGCGTGGTAGAGGTACAAGATCCTTCACGGTTGCCCATCTTCAGGAGCTCCCAACGGTTATGGGGGGAGGTTCCGCATGAATACAACAGGCAAACAACTAGCATCTGGCAAAAGATCGTGGTATCAAGCCGCATCGCTACTATGGATCTTTCTGATTGCGATGCAGTGGCTGTCGTTTACTAAGGAATCGTGGTATAACGAGACGACCTCTTTGGTATTGTGGACGCTGGCAGCTATGAGTGTGCTTGAAGTGATTTTGCCATTTAAGCTTATCTATCGCACGATCATTAAAGCGATTGTTCTTATTTATATTTTGCATAAAACCTTAATTGATTACTCTGTGTATATTCCTTATGGTCCGTTTACGGAACGGGTGGAGCAATTTATCTATAACTCTAATCCATATATCTGGTTTTCCCTATGTGCCTGGGTCATGCTTGAAGCTGCGTTACGCTTAGTAAACACAACTCGGCGCATTCTAGTATTCTTGGGTATTAATATTGTATCCATGGGTATTCTGGATTCCTTCACTCAGATTTCCCTATGGATTGAGGTTGCTTGGGTGATGTTTGCAGGTATGGGTTGGTTAGTATGTCAGCACTTCCGCAACTTTCAAGTTTATTATCCACAAGGCTGGAAGCGACTCATTCGGTATCCATACAAAATCATTGCCAATATCGCCATCATTTTTTCTCTTGTTATTGTAGCAAGTGTGAACATGCCGGAAGTACCGCCTACTCTGACAGATCCATATACAGCATGGCGTAACTATACCGGAACTTCGACCAGTCAGGCCGGCAATGGAACACTCGATATTCCAAATTCAACAGAGTCTGGATATAGTCGTGAAGATAATCAACTTGGTGGCGGTTTTAACTTTGACTACACACCTGTGATGTCTGTACAGACCAATGAGCGTAGTTACTGGCGTGGTGAGACTCGTGAAGAGTACACCGGAACAGGCTGGGATGACCGTAGACGGGCTTCAACTGAAGAGGTGCAGCCTGGCGAAACGTTGCAGAATGATGATGCAGGTAGTGGGAATACGAAACAAGTGACGCAAAAAGTAACGATGCTGAATGATACGGTTTATCCGATTATGTTTGGAGCGTACTCCATTGCAGAGGTCACTTCCATTGATGGACAGACGGAGTCTAATCGAATGCTCTGGAATCCAGAGCAGGCTGAGTTGCTGCTGATGACAAATCGACAACAACCTCAGTATCCCAAAACGTATACAATCGTATCTGAAGCGCCAGTGGTTATAGAGGATGAGCTTCGTACAAAATCTTTTGACGATCTGTACGGAAGTAATCCAGCCGACGATATGTATTTACAGTTACCGTCCCGTTTCCCGGATCGAGTCACGGACTTAGCAAACGAAATTACGGCTTCTGCAAATACTCCGTATGAAAAAGTAGCATTACTGCAAAACTATTTACAAACCAATTTTGAATACACCAATAATCCGGATTTATCCCGGAAAGTGAGCAGTGACTTTGTCGAAGGATTCCTATTCGATGTAATGGAAGGTTACTGTGATTACTTCTCCACAGCTCTAGTTATGATGGCGCGTTCTGAAGGGATTCCGGCTCGCTGGGTTAAAGGTTATGCACCAGGACAATTGTCTCTCAACTCAGACATGCAGGCACCTCGTCAACCTGGCTCTGAGATTGAGACCACCTATACAGTAACCAATGCGGATGCGCACTCTTGGGCTGAAGTTTACTTTGGTGAGTATGGATGGATTCCAGTTGAAGCGACACCTGGCTTTGATATGCCTTTGTTAACAGAGGCACCTGATGTGCAGCCGGTTGACGAGCCTGAAGAGCAGCCAGAAGAAGAGCCGGTGCAAGAAGAAGAACAGACACCTGTATCTGAGCAAGCGACATCTGGTGTACCAACATTCGTCATTTGGATGGCTGTAGCCATCCTGATCGCATGGGTTGCCTACATGTTCTGGCGGAACCGCTTCTCTCTTCGTTTCTTGTTGCTTCGTCTACGAACAGGCGAGCCGCTTACACCAGAGCAGAAGGTTGTAGCTGAAACGGAACGCTGGATTCGTTATGTGAAACGTAAAGGCTTAACCCGCAGTGGGGACGAAACGCTGCGTGAATCAGTTAACCGCTGGAGCCAGTCTGTACCAGCATCTGCAGCCACGCTGCATGAACTGTTAGCATGGTTTGAGCGTACGCGTTATAGTCCAGCATCTGTAACTTCAGATGATTGGAAGGCAGTGTATGAGACAGCCTTGAAGCTACGGAAGGAACTCAAAGCGGAACGGGCGTAATTATCGCCTGTCCCGTTTTTCCTTTTTTCCAGCGCTTCAAGCATTGTATGCATTTTCAGGAAAGACGGATTTGTGATATAGTGTGTCGTATGAAACTGAGGTGACTTCTTTGTTTAAAATGTTAATGCCCAAGCTGCGAGTAGACACAGTTTTTGACATTAATCTGGAAGAGCTGTACGCTCAAGGCTATCGTGGAATAATAACTGATCTGGACAATACGCTTGTTGGAGCTAAAGCCCCTGATGCAACGCCAGAACTGATTGAATGGTTTGCACGTGTGAAAAAGGCAGGCTTCAAACTGATGATTGTGTCCAATAACAATTTGAATCGTGTATCCTTGTTTGCTACGCCACTGGATATCCAGTTTGTGCACAGTGCACGCAAACCATCGAATGCACCGTTTCGTAGAGCAATGAAAATGATGGAGTTAACTCCAGATAAAACGATTGTGGTAGGTGATCAGATGTTAACCGATGTATATGGAGGTAACCGGCTAGGGCTTCATACCGTGCTGGTGCTACCCATCTCCATCGGTGATGAAGGATTCATGACCCGATTCAATCGACGCGTGGAACGGATTGCTCTAACGAGTTTACGCAAGAAAGGCTTATGGCTTG
Organism: Paenibacillus sp. Root52; assembly: GCF_001426865.1. Classification (GTDB taxonomy): domain Bacteria; phylum Bacillota; class Bacilli; order Paenibacillales; family Paenibacillaceae; genus Paenibacillus. The sequence goes on from NZ_LMFO01000012.1 coordinate 108,834, forward strand.
AGGAGGAAAATAAGAAATGACAGACACGCATAACGGCAATCTTGCCGTAAGATGCAGCGGATGCGGGGTGCATCTGCAAACAGAAGATCAGGATAAACCCGGATTTATTCCTGAGAAGGCGCTGGATCGCGAACCGGTAATATGCCAGCGTTGTTTCCGTATCAAAAATTATAATGAATCATCATCTGTAACCGTTGACCAAGACGAGTTCCTAGCTTTGCTGAGCCAGATCGGGGATAAGGATGCACTTGTCATCCATATCGTTGATTTGTTTGACTTTGACGGTAGCGTGATCTCTGGCCTACAACGTTTTGTCGGTAACAATCCGGTATTACTTGTAGTAAACAAAACGGACTTGCTACCTAAAGTAACAAACTGGAATAAGGTTCGCAACTGGGTGCAAAAACAAGCTAAGGAGCAGGGACTGCGCACTGTAGATGTGTTGCTCGTTAGCGCTAAGCAAAATCAAGGTTTCGAACGTCTCCTTGAATTGGTAAGCACTTATCGTGAAGATCGTGACGTTTACGTGGTCGGGGGTACTAATGTGGGTAAATCTACATTGATTAACCGACTGATTCGTGACTATAGTGATCTGGAACAAGAACTGACAACATCCCGTTATCCAGGAACAACACTGGATATGGTGAACATTCCATTAGAAGATGGAAAGTTCATTATTGATACACCAGGGATCGTGTATCCATGGCGTTTCAGTGAGATCGTATCTCGCAAAGACTTAGCTGCAATTATGCCGGACAAGCCGCTTAAGCCTGCCGTGTATCAATTAAATGCAGGTCAAGCGCTGTTCTTTGGCGGTATGGCTCGTTTCGACTTTGTAGAGGGTGAACGCCAGTCCTTCACATGTTTTATCAGCACAGCGTTGAATATTCACCGGACGAAGCTAGAACGCGCGGATGAATTGTACCGTGATCATCTAGGAGAATTGCTTACCCCGCCAACACGCGAAGGTGCTTCGGAGATGCCAGAATGGACTCGTCATGAATTCCGTATCAAACGTGGAAGTCAATCCGATATCTTTATCTCCGGTCTAGGCTGGGTTAAAGTGAACGGAGACAATGGGGCTCTCGTAGCTGTTCATGTACCTAAAGGTATCCGGGTACTCGTTCGTCCTTCTCTGATCTAACCAGGTCAGTAACATTTTCATCAGATCGGAGGTGGACGCATTGTCTGAACAAAAGAAAACCACGACTTCACTTCCAGTGTTGCTAGGCGTTATGGGTGATCCTATTGCTCATTCCAAGTCTCCAGCTATGCATAATGCAGCTTTAAAGGCTGCAGAAGTGAATGGAATCTATATGCCACTCCATGTTCATCCCGAACAATTGCAGGCAGCGGTTAGAGGCATTGTTGCTCTGGGGTATCGCGGTGTGAATGTCACCATTCCTCACAAGGAGCATGTTATGTCTTATCTGGATGAGATCGATGAGAGTGCACGGTTGATTGGTGCAGTGAATACCATTGTCAATAAGGACGGAAAGCTGATAGGCTATAATACGGATGGCATTGGTTATGTACGGTCACTTAAGGAAGAAGCTGTGCCTGACCTTGCAGGCAAACGGATCGCTGTGCTAGGTGCAGGAGGAGCTGCTAGAGGAGTCATATATGCGCTGGCTCTAGAGAAGCCTGAACGCATTCACATATTGAATCGTACAGCTGAGCGAGCCGTCGAACTCGCTTCGGATCTGCGGGCACATGGTTTAGGTGAGATTACAGGCAGTGGAATGGAGGAAGCGGCGGTTGTGCTTGCTTCCGCTGATATTGTCATTAATACAACGGCTGCTGGTATGCATCCCCATGTGGAGGATGTTCCGGTGGATCCTACACTGATTCGTGTAGACGCAGCCGTAAGTGATCTCATCTATAATCCACTGGAGACACGTCTGCTGCGTGAATCACGCCTACGTGGATGTACAGTGCATGGTGGTCTGGGGATGTTTGTATATCAGGGCGCAGTGGCTTTTGAACATTGGTTCGGTATCCAGGCTCCTGTGGAGACAATGAGACAAGCGGTACTAGACAGCTTCGATAAGTAACAAGCAAATTTAAGTGAATAATAAATAATGACATTAAAATATAATTGAACAGCCAAGCCTGACAGAGATCTTCTGTCACAGGTCTGCGCTGAGCATAAGGAGTATGGAGTATTCATGTTAACAGGTAAACAAAAACGCTTTTTGCGTTCACAAGCACATCATCTAACCCCGGTGTTTCAGATCGGTAAAGGTGGCACAAACGATCATCTGTTCCGTCACATTGAAGATGCGATCGAAAAACGCGAGTTGATGAAAGTTCAAATTTTGAACAACAATCTAGACGATAAAAACGAAATCGCGGCAGAACTTGTTCGTGAGACTGGCAGTGAGCTAGTACAAGTGATTGGTAGCACGATTGTCCTGTATAAGGAATCACGCGACAACAAACAAATCGAACTTCCTTAGGACGGTGACATCATGAAGATTGGTATCATGGGTGGGACATTCGATCCAATCCATATGGGACATCTGTTGGCCGCTGAAGCTGCGAGGGATTCCCATGCACTGGATGAAATCTGGTTCATGCCCTCCCATGTTCCACCACACAAGCGTGGAGCCGGGGCTTCGGGGCAGCAACGTCTGGATATGACGGAAGCGGCGATCCAAGATGTACAGCAATATGAGATGCTGGATATTGAAATGGAGCTTGGTGGCGTATCTTATACGATCGACACGATGAAGGAGCTATGGAATCGTTATCCAGAGCATGATTTTTACTTTATCATTGGTGCAGATATGGTCAACTATCTACCCAAATGGGAACAGATTGAGGAGCTTGCAGCACGCTTGACCTTTATCGGAGTAGGAAGACCTGGCTTTCAGCTTCATCTGGATGACTTACCCGATGAGCTGCAAGACAAAGTATTGCTGGCAGAGATGCCGCTCGTCGACATATCATCCACTGCCATACGTAAACGTCTTGCGAAGGGACAATCGGTACGTTTCATGATTCCTGTTGCAGTTCATGAATATATTGTAAGGAGCGGTTTATATGGCACTAAGCCGTGAGGAACTCATCCAAGCTGTTTCGGGTCAAATGCCGGAGAAACGCTGGAAGCATACACTTGGCGTGATGCAATCTGCCGTATATTTGGCTGGAAAATATGGTGCAGATCCCGTAAAGGCGGATCTGGCCGCCATATTGCACGATGTTGCCAAGTACTGGCCTGTATCAGAGTTGGAAGCAGTCATCCGTGACAATGGATTAAACGAAGACCTGTTGCAGCATGACAAGCAGCTCTGGCACTCAGAGGTTGGTGCTTTTGTAGCACAGCGGGATTACGGAATTGATGATCTGGAGATCATTAATGCTATTCGTTGGCATACCTCTGGGAGAGTGGGCATGAGTCTACTAGATAAAGTGGTATGTCTTGCGGATTATATTGAGCCGGGAAGAGATTTTCCGGGTGTGGATCGCATTCGTGAACAGGCTGAACACAGTCTGGAGGAAGGGTTAATTGCTGGTTTTGACTCAACGATTAGCTTGCTGTTATCACAGCGGAGAGTGATTTACCCTTTAACCATGTTTGCACGTAATGATCTGATTACACAATTATAAACTATGGAGGTTGGTTCATGACATTATCATCGAAAGAACTAATGAATATGGCGGTTACAGCCGCAGACGATAAAAAGGCATCCAACATTGTAGCGCTGGATCTGGTGGGAATTTCACTGGTAGCAGACTATTTTGTGATCTGCCACGGTAACTCGGATACACAGGTACAATCTATTGCAACAGAGATTCGTAAACAGGCTCACGCCGCAGGTGTAACGATTAAAGGTATTGAGGGTATGGATTCGGCACGCTGGGTTCTGATGGATCTAGGGGACGTGGTTGTTCATATCTTCCACCGCGATGAGCGTGAATACTACAACATCGAACGTTTATGGTCGGATGCTAAAGTGGTGGAAACAGTATGAGTTTGATTGCAGGAACTGTTGTCTCTTTGCGGGTTGAACGTGAAGTATCTCCGTTTGGCTACTTTTTGACGACTGGATCGGAAGATGTACTGCTTCACTATACAGAGCTGACACGTGATATCAAAATCGATGAGAAGCTGGAAGTCTTTATCTTCTTCGATACGGAAGATCGCCTTGCTGCGACGATGAAGAAGCCTTATCTTACTCTTGGGGAAATGGCACGACTTGTTGTGGCTGACATACATCCACGGCTCGGTTGTTTTCTAGAAATGGGTCTGGGTCGGCAACTACTGCTTCCTATCCGTGAATTGCCTGAATTAGAAGAACTGCGTCCACAGGTTGGGGACGAGGTTTTTGTTATCATGGAGCATGATAAGCAAGGTCGTCTTCGTGCGAAATTGGCTGGAGAACGTGAACTTGCACCGTTAGCTTTCCATGCACCGACATCATGGCTCAATGAATGGGTCGAAGCGACGGTGTACAAGCCATTGCAAATGGGTACTTTTGTGCTTGTGGAAGGTGGTGTGCTTGGTTTTGGTGCCATTGGCATGATCCATTCCTCCGAGCGTACCCACTTGTTGCGTCTCGGCGAGAAAGTGAAATGCCGGGTAACGCTGGTTCGTGAGGATGGACGTGTGAACCTAGCAACGTCTCTTCGCAAAGAGGTAGGTCGTAACGAGGATGCGGACAAGCTGCTCGCGTTTATGAAAGAGCGTCCAACAGGTGGTATGCCTTATTCGGATGCGACGCCACCGGATATTATTAAACAGCGTTTTGGCATCAGCAAATCCGCCTTCAAGCGTGCTTTAGGTAAGCTAATGAAGGATGGACTAGTCACTCAGAAAGAAAACTGGACATACTTGACGGACGCTGCTTCGCAAGCTACTGCTCCAGATTCGGACAAGAACTAGTAACGCTATTAACGTTGAACTTAAGCTAAATGAAGACTCTTGTGAGTCTGATGTAAAAAAGCAGGGCAAGGCTGGGTGAACTCCGGATGCCCCTGCTTTTTCGTTTGTTTTATAAATTATAATTTTTGTTGAACTATATAATAAAATGAATTGAAAGTGCGGTGCCTGACATGTCTTACCGTAAATTTGCCTATGTTTACGATGAATTAATGGAAGATATGCCTTATCCGGACTGGATAAGGTTCGCTAGAACAGCCTGGGAGCGTCACGGGATGCCCAAAAGTATAGCAGAACTTGGTTGTGGAACAGGTTCGATTACGATCCCTTTGGTTAACTCAGGATTCGAGGTGACGGGGATCGACCTGTCGGCGGATATGCTATCTGTGGCTCGCAGTAAGATGGAAGCTACTCCCCAAGGGCATCGTTTGTACCGTGAAGGCAGTGTACGGTGGGTACAGCAAGATATGTGCGAATGGAGAGTACCTGAGCCTGTAGACTCGGTTATTTCATTCTGTGACTGTATTAACTATTTGCTGGAGCAGGACGATGTCATCCGCACCTTCCAACGAACGTACGAAATGATGAAGCCAGGAGGAACATTCCTGTTCGATGTGCATCATCCCAATACATTTATTCGATATGAAGAAGAACAGCCTTTTGTACTGGACGAACGCTCGATATCCTATATCTGGACAAGTGCGTTAGACTCGGAACGATGTGAGATCGAACATCATCTCAGCATTTTCTCACGTGTTGATGATGGGGGGAAGGATCTCTATCAGAGGTTTGAAGAGGTGCATGTGCAGCGTGCATACGATCCGGAGTGGATGAAGCTGGAGTTACGGAAGGCGGGATTCCGCGATGTCAGCGTGTACGCAGATTTTGAGTGGGAAGAAGCAGGGGATGGCGCGCAGCGTCTGTTCTATGTTGCTATCAAATAATTAGTCTTGTTCATCGCCCTTGCATATGCGGAGGGCGTTTTTTTATTTTGATCAGAATAGGAGCGTTGAAACGTGATCTAAGCTATTGCCAGTTAAGTGTGGGGAAGCCATAATAACACTAACGGAAAGCGTTTTCCTTTTTTTTGATGAGATAAGATGACGAACTTAAGAAGGACAGGTGATTATGGGGTGGAAAGTAAATACAAAACAAAGCTAACTTCGGGACAGTTAGAACGGATAGTAACCCAAATATTAAATAGTGAACTATCTGAGTATCAGGAAATGAATGAAGGCTGGGCGAACCAGGCATATCGGCTCCTGTTAAAAGATGGGCAGACGGTGGTGCTCAAAATAGCCCCTACGGATAAATCCAATCTGATGCGTTGTGAACAAGGGTTAATGAAGACTGAAGTCGAGGCGCTGCGTCTTGTGTCAGAACTAACGGATGTACCTGTTCCTTGTGTACTTGCGTATGATGACTCGCTAACTCTTGCTCCCTCAGAATATTTTATTATGGAGCATATGACAGGTAAGCCGTATAACCAAGTGAAAGAGCACTGTAGCGTTGAAAAACAGGAAGCGATTGAGGAACAGATTGGGCGTTACAATCGAAGATTGAATGGAATCAAAGGCGAACAATTTGGTTATTTCTCAACGGGAAGACAACGTTATTCCACATGGAAAGAAGCTTTCCTACAACTGATGGATGATGTATTAATCGATGGGGAAAAGGCAGGGATTACGTTTTCAATGCCTTACGAGGAGTTGGAGCGTTTGATTCAGGCCAGAGCTGATGTCCTCGATGATGTGCTAGAACCTGTGTTTATTAGCTGGGATCTGTGGGATGGCAATGTGCTGGTTGAGAATGGTCGAATTACCGCCATTATTGACTTTGAGCGATCACTCTGGGCAGATCCATTGATGGAGCACTATTTTAGTCATTTTAATTACACGACTGGCTTTTTGAAGGGTTACGGTACATCCATTACAACACCAAGTGAACGAAGCAGAAGAGCGTTATATGATCTGTATTTTGATTTATTACTTCTGATCGAATGTGCATACCGGCAGTTTGATGATCAAGATCATATTCAGTGGACGATTCACAATCTAGAAGAAAGCATTGAGCGGTTTCGGTTAGGCTGAGGTCTGTCATTGACTTTAGCGGTACTTTTTTATATAATGTTTCCGATATTGTATACATATTTCGATGATAAGGATCAGTAGTGAGTCCTGTACATGACAGAGAGTCGGCGGTTGGTGCAAGCCGATTGGCAGTATTTCACGAACTCGCCTTGGAGAAATGCGGTGATTACACCATCCGATACTTAACCGATGTCTATTCGGTGGGTGAAGGAATGGAAATCCGCATCGGTTAACCGCCGTTACAGGTTCAAAGGGAGTGGATGACGAAGCACGTTCATCCGCTAACTAGGGTGGTACCACGGGAATTCAACCTCTCGTCCCTAGCGCTGCAAACGCTACGGGATGCTGAGGTTTTTTTGTTGTAATTTATGTGAATCAACCAGAGGAGGAACAATAGATGAGTGAGAATCACCAGCCGAAGCACGGCTATCAGCCGCAAGTGATGGAGAAAAGTTGGCAGCAATTTTGGGATGAGAATAAAACGTTCAAAACAGGCGAGGACCCGGCTAAACCGAAGTTCTATGCATTGGATATGTTCCCATATCCATCAGGCGCGGGACTGCACGTAGGTCACCCGGAAGGGTATACAGCAACGGATATCGTTTCTCGTTACAAACGTATGCGTGGATACAATGTTTTGCATCCGATGGGCTGGGACGCTTTTGGTTTGCCTGCTGAGCAGCATGCACTTGATACGGGTGAACATCCACGTGAGATCACATTCCGTAACATTGACAACTTCCGTCGTCAGATTAAATCCCTTGGGTTCTCATATGACTGGGATCGGGAGATCAGCACAACGGATCCGGATTATTACAAATGGACGCAATGGATCTTCATCCAGTTGTACAACAAAGGCCTCGCTTACGTTGATGAAGTGCCTGTAAACTGGTGCGAAGCATTGGGTACAGTGCTGGCTAATGAAGAGGTCATTGACGGTAAAAGTGAGCGCGGTAATCACCCTGTTGTCCGTAAACCGATGCGTCAATGGGTTTTGAAAATTACTGAATATGCTGAGCGCCTCTTGGAGGATCTGGAAGAGCTGGATTGGTCCGAGAGCATTAAGGATATGCAACGTAACTGGATTGGTAAATCCACAGGAGCAGAAGTGGTGTTTGCCATTGAGGGACGTGAGGAAGTAATCAAGGTATTCACGACTCGTGCGGATACTTTGTTTGGAGCTAGTTATGCTGTATTGGCGCCAGAACATGAGCTGGTAGATGCCATTGTGACAGCTGAGCAACGTGAAGCGATCAAAGCTTATCAGGAGCAAGCTGGACGTAAGAGTGACCTGGAACGTACCGATTTGGCCAAAGACAAAACAGGTGTATTTACAGGAGCTTATGCCATCAATCCTGTAAATGGAGCGAAGGTGCCTATCTGGATCGCCGATTATGTTCTGGCTGGTTATGGCACAGGTGCAATTATGGCGGTTCCTGGGCATGATACACGTGACTGGGAATTTGCGAAGCAATTCGGACTGGATATCATTGAGGTTGTTGCTGGCGGGGATGTGACCAAGGAAGCGTATTCCGGAGACGGACCACACGTTAACTCTGATTTCTTGAATGGTCTGAACAACGAAGAAGCGATTGCGAAGATGATTGCGTGGCTGGAAGACAGCGGTAAAGGTGAAGGTAAAACAACATATCGTCTGCGTGACTGGTTGTTCAGCCGCCAACGCTACTGGGGAGAGCCGATTCCAATTCTGCATCTGGAAGATGGAACGATGAAGACTGTGCCTGAGGATCAACTTCCATTGTTGCTGCCGGACATCGATCAGATCAAGCCTTCGGGTACAGGGGAATCGCCACTGGCGAATGTAACTGAGTGGGTGAATACGGTTGACCCTGAAACTGGAATGAAAGCACGTCGTGAGACAAACACCATGCCGCAATGGGCGGGAAGCTGCTGGTATTACCTGCGCTTTATCGATCCACATAACGACAAGGAATTGATCTCTCAGGAGAAACAACAACAATGGCTGCCTGTGGATCTGTACATCGGGGGAGCAGAGCACGCTGTGCTTCACTTGCTGTATGCACGTTTCTGGCATAAAGTGCTGTATGATCTGGGCGTAGTTCAGACGAAAGAGCCATTCCATAAACTTGTGAACCAAGGTATGATCCTGGGAACTAATAATGAGAAAATGAGTAAATCTCGTGGTAATGTCATTAACCCAGATGAAATTGTAAATGAATTTGGTGCAGATACTCTGCGTTTGTATGAGATGTTCATGGGACCACTGGAAGCAACAAAACCGTGGAATGCTAACGGGGTTGAAGGCATGTACCGCTTCCTGTCACGTGTATGGCGTCTCTTCATCAACGAGGATACAGGCGCAATTAATGATAAAATTACAGCGGATGGCGGTACAGAAGAATTCAAGCGTACTGCTCACAAAACAATTAAGAAGGTTACAGATGATCTGGAACATCTGCGCTTCAACACAGCGATCAGTCAGCTGATGATCTTCATCAACGATGCATACAAAGCGAATACGTTGCCACGTGAATCGATGGAAAACTTCGTGCAATTACTGTCACCACTTGCGCCACATATGGCGGAAGAGCTGTGGAGTCGCTTAGGTCATGAAGGTGGAATTAGTTACGTAGCTTGGCCAGAATATGACGAAGCTATGACGGTAGACGCTGAAGTGGAGATTGTCGTTCAAGTGAATGGCAAAATTGTAACACGGGCAACTGTTGCGAAGGATTTGGATGCACAGGGCATGCAAGACTTCACAATGGAGCTTGCACCTGTGAAGCAGGCTCTGGAAGGCAAGACCATTCGTAAGGTCATTGCCGTTCCAGGCAAACTGGTTAATATTGTTGCCGGTTAATCTCACTGGCTTGGAATAGTTCATTAAGTTTTACCAAGTCTTCATCATATTTGTCATGGGTGGTGTGAATGAGGCTATCAAACACACCGTCCAGACTAATCTTGAGTAGTGCCAAAGCTTGGGCAGTGATGCCACCGGGAACAGCAACACGAGCTTGAAGTTCTTGAGGCGTATACCCTCCTTCAGTGAGCAGTTTACCTGTTCCAAGGAGCATCTCGCCTGCAAGAGCGCATGCATCTGCTCGTTTGATCCCTGTAAGCTTGACGGCACTCTCAATCCACTGTTCCAAAAAGAACGATATGAATGCAGGTCCGCAACTGGAAAAGTCGGATGTTATGCGTGTGCAAGCTTCATCCACTTGGTAAGGTTTGCTGAAATGACTCAGCAAGCCTTCCAACACAGTGCGATCTTCAGGTGTCATTCGTTCACCGTGTATACATAATGACGCTCCGCTGCCGACCTGATGTGTGACGCTTGGGATAACTTTGGAGACTTTGCAAGGAAGTGAAGATTCCAGATGACGCAGCTGCACGGGACTAGTGATCGAGACAATCATATGATTGGGATTCACGACGGGCAGGATCTCGTCAATAACATGTTTGAATTCAAGCGGCTTCACACAGAGGAAGATAATGTTGCTTCGGATAACGGTTTCCCGATTACTCTGTGATTCATGCAGACCGGGATAACGGAGGGATAACTGACGCACTTTGGAAGGGGTACGATTGCTTGCGGCGATCTGCCGCGGCTCCAATGCTCCGGATTGGATCAGGGCATAGATCAGCAGGCTTCCCATGCTGCCGGTTCCGATAAATCCAACCTTCATTGTTTCAGGCCTCCTTTCATGCTTTACGGTACTGGCGTAGTTCGTTCCTTCTAGTCTATGCAGCATAACTTGTTTGACATGACATCAAAAAAGGAATGTGGAGTTTGTAGTCCATTTATAGACGGTTCGGAAGCACCGCCCGTGTTCAAAATTAATCTATTTTGATAACAGGGAGAGGTGTAGACGAATGAGATGGAAACAAGGATGGACTATTGGTGCTGCGGTAATTGGAACAATACTTATATTATGGTCAGGCAAAAGTGAACAGCCGCCTTCTGGCTGGGAACCGATGCAGATTGCCGCCCAAACGCCGACGCTCAAACAGGAATCTGCTGTTGTAGAGTCGGCTGTTTTGGGTCAAAATAGTGAGTTGTCAACGCAAGCTGTAGTAGAACAAGCCACACCGGTCAATGCGGGGGTGAATCCTGCTGGAGACAGTGAGGCTTCTTCTACGATGCAGGGGAAGGCATCGGAAGAGAAGAGTCCAGACGTGGGTAATATGGAATCTGCTACGTCTGCAGCGGTCACGAATAACTCAACTGAAACAGAAATGAAGCCTGAACAGCAGGTTACAAGTCCACCAGAGCAACAGGTTGTCGACAATGGTAAGATTGATATCAATTCAGCCCCTGTCTCTAAACTCACCGAGCTTCCAGGCATTGGAGAGAAGAAGGCACAGGCCATCGTTGATTATCGAAATGCACACGGATCGTTTACAAGAGTCAGTGATTTGACCAAAGTAAAAGGAATAGGTATGAAAATGCTGGAGAAGATGGCTCCTTATGTGCAGATTCGCTAAATTAGATTATTTCAATCGGGAGAGGATGCAAATATGAGTACAACAGATGTACGCAAAGACTGGGATACTTACTTCATGGATATTGCTTATATGGTCTCAACCCGCTCCCGCTGTTCGCGTCGGCATGTAGGTGCAGTGCTTGTCCAAGGGAAAAAACTGCTCGGAACAGCATACAACGGGGCACCTATGGGCGTACCTGATTGTTCAGAAGCAGGATGCATGATATCCGAAGAGTATGAACTGGTTGTGACTGATGGTCAAGAAGAAATGGTCAAGAAGCAACGGTGTATTCGCACCATTCATGCGGAGCAAAATTTGCTTCTGTTCACGGATCGAATCGATCGGGAGGGCTCTTCTGTTTATGTGACAGATGAACCTTGCTGGACCTGTTCTAACATGCTTGCGAACAGCGGCATTACAGAAATTGTTTTCCATCGCCCGTATCCTAAGGATACCAGTAAAGTAACACGTATGATGGCGCAAAAAGGGATCACATTCCGTAAGTTGGAGCAATATCAGCCTCCACGTGAGACGATGATGACGATCAGTGACTAAACTATTAGGCTGGTAGGACTATAACAGCTTCTTATACTGTCGACTCTTTTACTGGGCGTGAGTATTGTGATGTGAAATTGCTTAACTATATACGCTTTAGATCGAGGAAGAACCTCCGGTTAGCTACGTTAGCTACTGGGGGTTTTTCTGCTTCTAGAGGTTATTCAAAAAGTCCGCTTTTAACTGCTTTAGATTAGCTTCTGCAAAAAAACGATAAGGGGGATTGGGATGAAAGGTAGGCCGTTATTGCTATTTACAGTCTGTTGGTTATGCGGAAGTGTAGTGGGATGTGCATTGTCAGGGTGGACACTTATGTGGGGGTTGGTGGGAGTGCTGGCATGTTTGCCCCTCCTTTTTCACTGGATGGATATTCGTGGCTGGGCTCGTCTATTACTTGTTGCATCGCTTCTAGGTGGTCTTGCTCACTGGGAATGGAATGATCTGCGTAATGTCAGCGTCTTGCCGGAGATCACTGGAAGGAGTCATCAGGAGCTTGATGGATATGTAGCGAAGCTAGAAGGTATAATAGCGTCAGCTGTTCGTGTGGATGGAGATCGAGCCGATTTTGAGCTGTTACTTTCTACGATATATCCAGAATCAGACCCGTTATCTGGCACCGAAGAAAGGGTAGATCCGAAGCAACAGCCGATGCATGACGTAGGTGAGCGTTTGATGGTACAAGTCAAACTAGCTGAAGAAGAAGAGCAGGACATAGCGATGGCGTGGAGCCGCGGGGATACCATGATATTGACTGGCTCGTTCACTAGACCAGGGGAAGCCCGGAATTATGGTGGCTTTGACTATCGTAATTATTTGCGGACACAGGAGATACATTGGTTGTTTAAGGTCAAAGGTGCCAGCTCAATCACTTCCATACAGCCTGAAGGCTGGAGCCGTTTTGATATTTTTCGTTGGAATGACATGATCAGATACCAGTTAGGTTCTGCATTAGAGGACTTATTTCCTGAACCCCATGCTGGATATATGAAGGGGCTGATCATAGGCATGGCGAAGGACATTGATCCTGATACTTATGGTCACTTCTCGCAACTTGGCCTTACCCATATCCTAGCGATATCCGGCACACATGTTGCCGTGTATGTTGCTTCATTGTTATTTCTGTTGTCTTGGCTGAGGTTAACTAGGGAAACATCACTCACAATTGTGTTATTTCTGATCCCTGCATATGTCATGTTATCTGGCGGTTCACCTTCAGTCATTCGTGCAGGCATTATGTCCATGCTTGGCTTGTATATGGCTAGGCGAGGCTTGGCTAGAGATGGATTGCAGATGATTAGTGCCGCAGCATTGTTAATGATGTGGTGGAATCCGTATTTTTTGCTGAGCGTTAGCTTCCAGCTTTCTTTTCTAGTCACCGCTGGCTTAATGATCTACATGCCCTTTATTAACCGTCTGTTTAGAAAATTACCGAAAGCACTGGCTGCGACAGCCTCAGTGACTGTTACAGCGCAGCTCATTTCATTTCCAGTGACCATATTGTATTTCAATCAATTTTCAGTATTATCGTTTGTAGCCAATTTCCTCTTTGTTTCCCTCATTAGCGCAGTAGTTTTACCCCTAGGAGCCGTTGCATTGCTATTGTCTATGATATGGCTACCTCTGGCCAAACCGTTTGCTTGGCTGGTGATCCTCCTAAATAAACTGACTTTTGCTGGCATTGAGTGGTTGAATAGTTTGCCTGGTTTTGTACTCATCTGGGCTACGCCTACCTGGCTGTGGGTTGGAGTCTATTACGGAGTGTTGTATGCACTATTACGTATATGGTTTCAAGGGAATGGTCAAGAACCGCAATGGAGCAGTCATATTGAGGAAGAGACCAAACCTTTGAAACGCGAAGATGCAGCATGGGCGACCTCTAAGATGAATGGCAGACTTGCCTTCAAGTCCTCTCTTTACCCACTGAATCAGAATCATATAGCGCAAGCAAAGCACAAGGGTTCGATGACAACACTCAGCGCAAGTATTGCCTGGCCAGAGTATACAAGTGCATTTCGGGCTAGAGGAGCGGGAGATGATCCGGGGAGACAACGACCTGTTTATGAACGATGGATATGCGGGTTGCTTGCGATTACTTTAATTGCAGGGTTATGGTGGGCTTATCAGACTCCACAGCCTTCGCGGACGGGTGTAGTTCAGTTTCTCGATATTGGTCAGGGGGATAGCACGTTAATTACAACGCCTGAGGGGAAGCATATCTTGGTTGATGGTGGGGGTACAGTTAGCTTCGGTAAGCCTGATCAATCGTGGAAAACTCGGCGTGATCCCTATGAAGTTGGAGCTAAGGTGGTTGTACCCTTGCTGAAAAAACGAGGCATCCATCGGCTGGATGCCGTTATCGTGACCCATGCCGATCAGGATCATGCTGGGGGATTACAAGCTGTACTGGAACAGATTCCAGTGGAGCGTTTTATGTTCAATGGCACAACAAGTGGTAAGAGCAATTTTGATAAACTTATAGATACAGCTATTGAGCGTAATATACCGCTATATGCAATTCGGCAAGGACTGTCTTACGTAGCCGATGAGGAGACTACGTTACATTTTATTAATCCAGATCTAGATACCTTGCATCTTGAGGCTGAGGATGGTACTCCTGTATCTGAACATCAAAATCATGATTCGGTTGTCTTTTTGCTGAATATGGCTGGCGCTTCATTTTTGTTCACGGGAGATATGGATGCAGCAGCCGAGCAAGATCTGCTCCATATGATTCAGAATGGCTCGCTTGCTACCCAGTTTGAAAGACAGAATGTAAAAGGTGGAATTGTTAATAAGGATGTTCCTCTGGAACTAATGAAAATGATTTCGAGCAACAAAACGGTTGGGAAAGTCACTGGTGATGCAGAAGAGACGGCAACGAAGGAGGTGGAGGAGGAGTCGATCTCCATTGACGTCCTGAAGGTGGCTCATCACGGTAGTAAAACGTCGTCAACCGAAGCATGGCTTCAACATTGGAATGCCAAAACCGCTGTAATCTCCGCTGGAGTCAACAATACCTATGGTCATCCCAATCCGGGAGTAATGGAACGTCTGGGGGAAACGGGATCCGAGATCTATCGAACAGATCAGATGGGGGAGATCCAGATGAGGGTCAAAGGTGGGGAAATTGATATTCGATATAAATTGGAGGGTAGGGAATGATGAATTTTCGGATATTGCAGGACATTGGATATTTTTCTCGAATAGTATTTTGATTAATTTCATCACTCATTTAAACTCCCAAACTGTATTTCCTGCTGACTTATTAAGACAGACTTCAGTCATTCAGGTTCAATGGGATGCTGAGCTAAAGCAGGCCAAGGTGCTGGTTGGAGATTCTTCTATTGTGGTGGAATCGAAGGACACAAGTGCACTGCTCAAGAAAAAAGAGCTGGGGAATCTTAGTCGATTCATTGGCAAGTCTTACTGGATTAACAGTGATACGAGTCTGGGGCAACGTTTCAGCAAAGTGACCATTACGGATATCAAAATTGAAAAGAGCAACAGTGATCGAAGTTACACCGTTGTATTCAGTAATGCTAAAGGAAAAACGGTTTCTGCTTATGCAGGAGGTGCGCCCTCTAGTGTGACGGAAATGCTTGCTGATTCTGACCAATTCTTCTCTTCTGATCCTTATAAGAAATACAATTGGTCTCAGTCCACATGGAATAAAATTATTGCTAGAGAAGTAGCTCTAGGAATGAACATGACGCAGGCGCGCTTGGCGTGGGGGGATCCAACGAGCATTTCGTATGAAACAAGTTCAAAAGGCAAGATCGAAGCTTGGGTATATTCTAGCTCCGCAGGTGTAAGAGCTTTAGGATTTGCCAATGGCAAACTGATTGTGATTTACTGATCATTACACGAATTATTCATTTCTTTTGATTACAAGTTACAGGACTGAACAAAAAAGCCCGCTTCCCGTACCCTCCATCTGAGAGGGATCGGAAACGGGCTATTTAATTGCTAGTTGAAACTATTCAACGCCATCTTTGAAATGTTTGTTCCAGTGCTTATCACCTTTATGCAGAAGGTCTTCTACTGTTTTCTCAAGCGTAAGCAGAAGCTGCTCACGAACATCAAGTACGGTTTCTCTGTACAAGCGTTCTTCCGATCCGACAATTTTATCGCCGTATAACGCTTGTGCAGCAGTGTATTTCCGATGTTCCTCTACCAAGGTATCAATGGATTCCAGTGCATGTTCTACAAAATGAGAAATGCTTTGATATTCCTTAGGCATTTGTTCTTTTAACAATTGAATTTTCGCTAGAGCTGGCATGCTCATCACCTCGTATTATGAATGTAAATTTACAATACACTATTTTCATGAAAATTGCATTAAAAAGAGCTTAAATTTGTACAAAATTCGACTTTTTTTTAATTTTTGCTTCTGAAGCCTGTTTGCTATAATATATGCTATTGCCCATCAATTGAATCGTGTAAGTACTGGAATAGCTTTTTACTGCTGTGATGACGCTTTATGCAATTTCTGTTATTCTAAAAGAAGATTTTGGGCGGCCCTTAATACATAAGCCGTTATTTTTATGATGCCAATAAAAAAATACTTAACTTTGCAACAATTTTATTGATGGTCACGTCTGTAAGGTTGCAGGGAGAGGGGGATCCTTTGTGGTAGAGCCGGAACTCATCAGAGCCGCTCAATCGGGCGATCGCGACGCTCTAATTACCCTATTGCGGAACATTGAACAGCATGTTTATCGATCCGCATTTTACATTTTAAATAATGAACAAGACGCTTTGGATGCTGCTCAGGAAGCGTTGATCCGAATTTACACCAAGATTAATTCTTATGAAGAAAAAGCACAATTCAAAACATGGGTTCAACGCATTGTAACGAATATCTGTATTGACAAATTTAGAAGAACCAAGCCTTCTGTCTCGATTGACGAGCATGAGATGGTTTTTCAAGATAATCAAAATGTAGAATTTGAAGTCATGTCCACGTATGTGGCAAAAGATATTCAGGAGGCGATCAACAAGCTTCCAGAGCATCATCGAACCGTGATTGTTCTAAGATACTTACAGGATTTATCGTATAACGAAATTGCGGACTGTCTTGATCTTCCGTTGAATACGGTGAAGTCTTATTTATTCCGAGCTAGACAACAATTGCAAAATCTATTACAGGAGTATCAGAAAGGTGGTGTGACAGGATGAAATGTGATGAGGTGGTGGAATGGATGCACCGGTATCTGGATCATGATCTGGGTGAGGTGGAGACCGAGCAGTTGCTACAACATGTGGCCAAGTGCCCGGAGTGCGCCGAGAATTTTAGCTTGCTCAGAGCTTTGTCCAGAGAACTGGAAGATTTACCGCAAGTAACCCCAAAGTTTAGTTTAGTGGATGCAATTATGCCTCAATTAGATGCGATCGACGAAGCGCGGAGGGAACAGAGCAGCACAATGCAAGAAATGAGTCCTGTCCCTGCTGCATTTGAAAATTTACAACGATCAAGTGAGCGGAAAGTTAAACCCTCATGGTTTAATTCTATGGTTGGTCGAATGTCTATGGGGGCTGCGGCAGCAGTCTTGGTATTAGGCGTAGCTATGTGGGGTTATAAGCCTGAGAAAATTGAAAATGCAGAGTCAATGATGGGTGCAGGGAGTGCTCAAGAAAGCGGTAATGAGGATCAGAACGCTTTGAGAATGGAAATTAGCAACGAGGATTCCGCTGCTCCTACAGAAGGAGATAACAGTACAATGTCAGGGCTGTCCAAAGATCAGCCTGATACACAGCCTGATACACAAGAATCTACTTCGACAGTAAATCCTGAGGAGAATGAGTCGGAGAACGTGCAGGAAACTCAACCACAGGAAGATGTAAAACCGAAACAGCCTTCGGCTGATGCTGGGGCAAAAGTCGATGCGCCGAAAGAAACACCTTCTGCGTCAACTCCTTCGGAGAATCAAGGGAATGCTAATCAAGCACAACCTGATCAACAAAAGAGTGTAGAACCGGGAAGTGCTGATGCTCCTCAAGGGCGTTCAGATGATGGTGCTGGAACTGATCCTGAAACTGGAGAGTCAGAGTCTTTTTCAACGCAAGATGTAGTGCCGCATGTGAATAATGACGAACCAGCAACGGGGATGGTCGCTCCTAATGCAGATCAGAGCCCTGAGCAGGCGACAGAAGGTAACAATGGATTGGTTGCTCCAGATCGTGGGTTTGCTGCTGCGGTGACTCCTCCTGCAACAGAGTGGAAGTCTCCGAATGGTTCTTATCTGGTTATACAGATCGGCAACCAGCTCAGTGTCTATTCTAAATCTGCCAGTGATTCTGACGTTCTGAATCTAGTAGAACAACGTGATCTGGAAGGAACATTGAAATCGGCTAGCTGGTCCAAGGATAGCACTGTATTCAATTATGAGACAGAGAAGGATGGAGCAGCACTGAAACAATCATTTAATGTAGCTCCAGCAGCAGACAGCGAGAATTCCGGGAAATAATCGATCGTACCATATTATGGTTATCAACTGTCCATGGAAGAACATTCTAGCTGCATCCGAATATAATGGAAGTAAACCACGTCCTATATCAGTTATAACAACTGACGTCGTATGACCGCGCATCAGCCTCTTCTAGAGTGGTTGGTGCTGCGTTTATATAGATGTAGGACTAAGGGGTCTTCATCCACATGGTGGATTGAAGGCCCCTTTGTTGTCTGTCACGTTTTCTGGTAGGATAAGAGGGATAAGGAGGCACCGTGATGGATGTGAAGAGTGCAACAAAAGCAATACGAAGTGGGGATACGGCTCCGATATATGTGCTGTACGGAACGGAGAAATACCAGATACAGCAATTTACGGATATGTTGAAGGAACAGGTTATTGAGGAGGAGCATCGAGATTTTGCGATTGTACCTTATGATCTCTCGGAGACGCCTGTAGAAGTTGTTATTGAAGAAGCGGAGACGGTTCCTTTCCTTGTGCCACGTAAACTAATTATTGTTAGAGATGCGAATCTGTTTACAGCCGGTAAGGATTCCAAAATTGAGCATCAAGTTGATCGCTTGCTGACATACATGGATAATCCTGCGGATTACAGTACAATCGTATTTTTAGCCCAAGGGGATAAGCTGGACGAGCGCAAAAAGTTAGTGAAAGCTGCGAAGAAGCAAGCCATTGTGCTTTCGTTTGCTCCACTTAGTGGGGAAGAGTTGTTGAACTGGATTGTGAAGCTGGCTAAACAACGTGAGGTTACCTTTGAGCCTGGAGCTCCGGATATTCTAGTTAGTTTTGCTGGCACAGGTCTACAGACGTTATCTGCTGAAGTAGACAAGCTCTGCCTTTTTGCTGGAAACGGTGGCATGATTAGACGTGCGGATATCGAATCGTTGGTTGCGCGTAGCACGGAGCAGAATGTATTTGCTCTAGTAGAGGAATTGGCGAATCTAAGGCTTGAGAAGGCGTTATCCCTATTCTATGAGTTGTTGAAACAGCGCGAAGAGCCTATCAAAATTGCGGCATTGATCGCTAGACAGTTCCGAATCATGATTCAAGTGAAGGAGCTTGGGCAACAGAGCTATTCACAGCAGCAGATTGCAAGCCAGCTTGGACTTCACCCCTATGCAGTCAAAATTGCTGGGGAGCAGGCACGTAAATTTCAACCTGAACGTTTACGACTGATTTTAAGCCATCTGAGTGAGCTGGATTATCAAATGAAAACAGGCGCTGTAGACAAAGTGCTGGGTCTGGAGTTGTTTTTGTTAAAACTTGGTGCCTAAGAAATGTTGCGTGATATGGTGTAATGTTAATCATTATTGCGAATTATTCATTAGGGCAAATAGACAAAAGCGGCTCTCATTCCGTTGATCAATGATCAACCGAGTGAGAGCCGCTTTTTGTTCTGATAGTACTCAACCGACCACATAGCTAAAAAATCCTGAAAGCACATGCTGTTCAGGATTTTTCCATTGGATCGTATAAGTAACGCTTCTTACGCTTGTGCGGAAAGAGCGTTCAGTTTTTTCGCCAAGCGAGACTTTTTGCGAGCTGCAGCATTTTTATGAACCAGACCTTTAGTTACAGCCTTGTCCAGCTTTTTGGAAGCAGCTTGAATTGCAGCTTTAGCAGTATCAACTTCGTTGCTTACCAGGGCAGCATCAGCAGCTTTAACAGCTGTACGAAGTGCAGATTTCTGGGAAGCATTGAGTGCGCGGCGCTTGTCGCTCGTTTTTACGCGTTTAACAGCGGATTTGATGTTTGGCATTACATTCACCTCCTGTAAGGCATTTGCATGAATACAAACGTTTCACAACTTAAAATATTCTAGCATGATGGCATGCAAATTGCAACAGAAATTCCTATCATATTCGGGCATGTTGCATAAAGTATCCCTTTTTCCCACACAATATGCTCAAATGCGGTAAGGGAGGCAAGAACGGATGACACTTGATTTACAAAACTATACAGTACGCACTGATTTGGCGATTGATTCAAAGGAAATGGTTCAAGGTGAACAAAAGCAAACGATCCCAGGGCTGCGGGAAGATGTAGAGACCAAAGAAGGAATCACGATTACGCGGATTGATGTTCTGAACGATGCTGCGGCACAAGCCATTGGACGTGTGAAGGGACATTACGTTACGTTGGAGGTTCCAGCCCTTCGCAATGGAGATACGGAACTACAGGAGCGTGTTGCTGCGGAGTTCACTCGAGAAATGGAAGACTTTATGACCAAAGCAGGCATTAACAAAGACTCCAAGATCTTAATTGTGGGATTGGGAAATTTAAATGTGACACCTGATGCACTTGGCCCGTTAGTCGTGGAGAATCTCATGGTTACCCGTCAATATTTTGAATTAGTACCTGATCAGGTAGCGCCAGGCTATCGAGAAGTGAGTGCTATTGCTCCAGGGGTACTCGGAACTACGGGGATTGAATCGAGTGATATCGTACAAGGTATCGTGGATCGAACCAAGCCAGATGCGATTATTGCGATTGATTCTCTTGCTTCCCGTTCATTAGAACGTGTCAACACGACGATACAAGTTGCAGATATAGGGATTCACCCAGGTTCTGGCATTGGGAATAAGCGACGTGGCTTAACGAAGGATATTCTGGGTGTGCCTTGTATTGCAATTGGTGTCCCTACCGTATGTTATGCATCAACGATTGTGAATAACGCAATTGAAATGATGCGGAACCATTTCCGCCAGGAGACGGATCAAACGAAACAAATCATGGGCATGCTTGACAACATCAGTGAGCATGAGCGCCTCAGTTTGGTCAAAGAAATATTGGAACCACTGGGTCATGATCTGATCGTAACCCCTAAAGAGATTGATGAGTTTATAGAAGACATCGCTAATGTCATTGCAACAGGGCTGAATGCAGCACTACATGATGCTGTAAATCCTGACAATGTAGCCGCATATACACATTAATTGAAATTGGTGAAATTGACTTTACAGAGTTAACCACTTCAAGCCACCTCCTATCTTTTCCTGGAAAATGCACCTTCCAAACCCTATTAGAAGAGAGTCCGAATCTATCGGACTTTCTTTTTTTTGGAGATTGTCCTCTTCTAGTTCTATCAATTCTAACTAGCTCATAGAGTTGGAGTATAAGAGTTGTCCAGCAGGGAAGGAGACAGAGGCATGAACAAAATATTGGCATGGAATATTGGCAAGTGGAGAAAAAGATTTCTGCATGTACTGGCCATGGGTCGTACATTGCTGTTGCTTATGATTATATCGGTTCTATTTTTTATTGTACTCGGTCTAGGAGGAATGGCAGAGAAGCAATTGAATAACTCGCCTGTTTCTTCAATGAAAGGATTCGCGAGTACCGTGTCTAGTCGTTTTTTTGTAGACATGCTTGGTATGGAAGTACCGCACTTAACTCAAAAGGAACAAACTTCCGCGTTTTCAGGTGAGAATTTAACTACGTTTGTTTTTCAACTGCTCACCAATGTTAATCCTCAGGATCCCAAAAGCTTAATTGCTAGAGAAATGCCAGGAATGGGCTCGAATCAGCCAGTGTTGCTTCGACCAGGCTCGGGCAATGAAAAAGCAGAAGCGCCAGAGGATTATCAACCCGGTCCCGGATTAACGGACACAGCTTCAACGAATGGTGGGAAAAGTGAGGGAGAACTACATACTCCACCAGGGCAGGATGACACGGACTCACCAGATGCTGACGAGACTGAAGATCCTGGAGATTCCAAAGATCCAGAAGCTCAGGAAGATCCGCCTAAGAAGAATCCAGAGGATAATCCCGAACCTACATTAGATAAAAAGGCGGTTCTCATCTATCACTCGCATCCACGGGAAGGATACAATCCATTATTAGGCACCAAGAGTGATAATCCTTCGTCTGGCAAGTCCACAGGCAATGTTTTTCAAGTGGGGAGCTATTTAACAGATAGTTTGGAAAAACTAGGTATAGGGGTTAAACATGCCAAGGAGGATTACCCTACTAAAGTGAAAGATTACAACTGGAATTATTCCTATAAATATTCACGCCAGACGGTAAAAGCTGCACTTGCCCAAAATGATGATCTTACCTATCTCATTGATATCCACAGGGATTCACAGCGCCATAATAAAACAACAACAACGATTGAAGGTCTTGGATATGCAAAAGTCTACTTTATCATTGGGCATGAAAATCCAAACTGGGAGAAAAATGAAGCCTTTGCGGCTAAGATTCACAAGAAGCTTGAGGCCAAGTATCCTGGGGTTTCTCGTGGGGTCTGGGGGAAAACTGGAGGAGGAGCTAACAATGGTGAATACAACCAGACGCTGTCTCCAAACAGTATCCTTATTGAAATCGGAGGCATCGATAATACGGCAGCTGAATTAGAGCGAACCTCTAAAATATTAGCTGACATGATTGCCGAAGTGTATTGGCAAGATCAGAACGTAGATAAGGCAAGTGCGGAAACAAAAACACAAGGTGGTTAGCGTTGAGTCAACGGAGAACATTCTAAATCATGTATCAAGGGGGCGAAGGGCTTGTCCAGATTCGGGAAAAAGCTGTTATCGGTTGCTGTTCTGATGTTACTGGGAATTCTGTTTGGTATGCAGCTGGCAGGCAGTAACTTTCAGCTTGGGAATGATCAGCAGGAAAGTCCTGCGCTTGTAAAGTCAGAGCCAGCATCCGTTGCAGTCGAATCTGAGCCAGAGCAGCCTGTGGAGCAGGTCGAAAAAAAGGAACCACCGGTTGTACCTGTCCAATCGCCGAGTCAGGTGTTAGGAGCAGAGCAGAGCCAAGCACCGGTTGATGTTCTTGCTGATAAAACGGCGGGACTTCTTCAGAACCTTTCTCATAGCGGAATTAAATGGGTGGTCTCCCTGTTTAGTGGCGTTGCTGAATAAAAAGCAATACATTCAAGGCAAAATATACCCCTGGCAGCTCTTCGTAGTGATAAATTATGATAAAGTTGAAACATCATGGGATTGATGCACCCTGCATCAACTGTTATAATGAAGTGATTGACACTAGGCTGTTTCTGGGGGTAAGGAATGACTGACATTCGGGCAAGACAACGTAAAATTCGTAACTTTTCAATTATTGCACATATAGATCACGGCAAATCAACACTTGCGGACCGGATCTTGGAGTACACAGGTGCGCTTACATCGCGTGAGATGCAGGAGCAAGTGCTGGATCAGATGGATCTTGAACGCGAACGTGGAATTACGATTAAACTGCAAGCTGTAGCTTTGACTTACAGAGCAGACGATGGCGAAGAGTATTTATTGAACCTGATTGATACGCCAGGACACGTAGACTTCACGTATGAAGTATCACGGAGTTTGGCTGCTTGTGAAGGCGCACTGTTGGTAGTGGATGCAGCTCAGGGGATTGAAGCGCAAACACTAGCTAACGTATATCTTGCGCTTGATAACGATCTCGAAATTCTACCAGTCATCAACAAAATCGACCTGCCAAGCGCTGATCCTGATCGCGTGAAACAGGAAGTAGAAGATGTGATTGGGCTTGATACAAGTAATGCAGTGCTGGCTTCCGCCAAGGCTGGAATTGGTATCAAGGAGATTCTTGAGCAAGTGGTACAAAGCGTACCTGCTCCTGCGGGTGACCCGGATCAACCACTGAAAGCGCTGATTTTTGACTCGCACTATGATCCGTACAAAGGTGTAATCGTATACGTACGTGTTGTGGATGGTAAGATCAAATCCGGTTCGAAGATCAAAATGATGGCAACAGACAAGACATTTGAGGTTATCGAAGTGGGTGCCTTCAAACCACGCATGACCATTGTGGACGAGCTAAACGTGGGTGACGTTGGATTTATCGTAGCAGGTATCCGGCACGTAGGAGATACGCAGGTCGGGGATACAGTAACCGATGCGAAAAAGCCAACGGCAGAGCCTTTGCCGGGTTATCGCAAAATTAATCCAATGGTATACTGCGGCCTGTATCCGATTGAAACATCGGATTACGTGGATCTGCGTGAGGCATTGGAGAAATTGCAGTTAAATGATGCTTCACTGAGCTTTGAGCCAGAGACATCCAGTGCACTTGGATTCGGATTCCGTTGCGGATTCCTCGGATTGTTACACATGGACGTTATCCAGGAACGGATTGAGCGTGAGTTCAACATTCCGTTGATCACTACTGCACCAAGCGTAATCTATCATGTCACTCTGACCAATGGTGAGATGATTCAGATCGACAATCCATCTAACTACCCTGAGGTAGGACGGATTGATTATGTTGAGGAACCATATGTTAAAGCAGCCATTATCGTACCGAATGATTATGTAGGTACCATTATGGAATTGTGCCAAAACAAACGTGGCGAATACGTTAATATGGAGTACTTGGACACTACGCGGGTTACGATTACGTATGAAATCCCATTGTCCGAGATTGTGTATGACTTCTTCGATCAATTAAAATCAAGTACCAAAGGTTACGCGTCCTTCGACTATGAGTTGTCTGGTTATCGTCAGTCTAATCTGGCGAAAATGGATATTTTGCTCAATGGAGAACAGGTCGATGCTCTGTCCTTCATCGTTCACCGTGACCGTGCATATAACCGCGGCCGCATTATCTGTGAGAAGTTGCGTGAGCTGATTCCACGGCAAATGTTCGAGGTGCCGATTCAGGCATCCGTTGGAACGAAGGTAGTGGCGCGTGAAACGGTAAAAGCAATGCGTAAAAACGTACTTGCTAAGTGTTATGGTGGTGACATCTCGCGGAAACGGAAACTGCTTGAGAAGCAGAAGGAAGGTAAGAAGCGGATGAAGCAGGTTGGTAACGTTGAGGTACCACAAGAAGCGTTCATGGCCGTGTTGAAAATTGATGATTAATAATTCAATTTCGGGTACATCACAGAATGTGTGTATCGAAATTGAATTGTAAGATAAGACGTTGAATAATAATATGATATAGATTGAACTGACACCTACGAGTAATTTCAATTTATATAATGAAGCTGAGAGGGGAAGCCGGATGGCTTTCCTTTTTTCAAATAGAGGGGGACTTACCCATGACATTGACATCACAAAGCCGGAAAACAGGTTCACCCCAAGCGGTGTACCTTCACATTCCCTTTTGCACGAATAAATGTTTTTACTGTGATTTTAACTCCTACGTTCTGAAGGATCAGCCTGTCATGCAGTATTTAGAGGCATTGGAACGGGAAATGGAGCATACCGTTAAGGCGAATCCGCCAGGCGAGATTAAAACTATATTTGTAGGCGGGGGCACGCCGACAGCCTTGAAGCCTGACGAAATGGCTTACTTCCTTCGTTCCGTCAAAACGTATTTCCCCAATTGGGCAGACGATATTGAGTTCTCAATGGAAGCGAACCCGGGCACTACAGATGCGGAGAAGCTTGCTGCGATGAAAGAAGGCGGCGTTAACCGTGTCAGCTTTGGTGTGCAGGCTTTCCAAAATGACCTACTCACTGGCATTGGTCGTATTCATAACACAGATGATGTATATCGTAGCTTGGAGAATGCACGTAAAGCAGGATTGAGCAACTTGTCCATCGATCTAATGTTTGGTTTACCAAACCAGACGGTAGAGATGTTGAATGAGAGCATCGACAGAGCGCTGGAGCTGGATCTGCCGCATTATTCAATCTACAGCTTGAAAGTGGAAGAGAACACTCTTTTCCATACACTGTATCAGAAGAATCAATTGCCGCTACCGCATGAAGATGATGAATTGCAGATGTATCTTCTATTAATGAGCCGAATGAAAGAAGCGGGCTATGAACAATATGAGATCAGTAACTTTGCTAAACCTGGCTTCGAGAGTCGTCACAATATTACCTACTGGCGCAATGAGGATTATTATGGACTTGGAGCAGGTGCACATGGATACGTAGGACGCGAACGGCATATGAATATTAAAGGAATAAATCCGTATGTTGAAGCTGCCAAAACGGGACTGCCGCGTTTGGATCATTTTGAGATCAGTCGTCCAGAAGCGATGGAGGATTATCTCATGGTTGGACTCAGAATGCTGGAGGGTGCCTCGGCCTCACGTTTCAGTGAGCAATTTGGTGAATCCATTGAAGAGGTGTTCGCAAAACCATTGGGCAAAATGTTAAACGCAGGATTACTTGAGCGGACGCCAGACGGCTTCCGGCTGAGCGAGCAGGGTATCCTGTTCGGAAACGACGTTTTTGCCGAGTTTATTGGCTCGATATCGCTAAATTCGTAGCTTGAAATTCTATACGCTCTGTTGTATATTTATTCATATTGATTTGACAGAGCGTGTAATTTAACAACTACGAAGTTAGCTTTCCTTCGGAAAGCTTGGTAATAGGAGGAGAGCAGAATGTCGGTAATATGCAGAAAAGCCGTGCCGGAAGATGTTGAACCGCTATATGAAATGATTAAGGGATACGCAGAGCGTGGGATCATGCTTCCGCGATCAAGGGAAGTACTGCATAGGCAACTGGAACACTTTGTCGTCGCTGAAGTGGACGGAGAGGTCGTGGGATGTGGGTCGCTTTGCCGTTTGGGCAACGATTTGGTGGAGGTTAGATCCCTTGGTATCTCAGAAGGACACAAAGGACTGGGGATAGGTTCCCGGTTGCTGGATCGACTGGTGGAAGAAGCTCAGAATCAGAAAATTCCTAAAGTGATGGCACTCACATATGAAGTTTCTTTCTTTGAGAAAAATGGCTTTGCCATTGTAGATAAAGAGATTTTTCCTGAAAAAGTATGGACGGACTGCGTGCACTGTAGCAAACAAAATTGCTGCGACGAGATTGCAGTATTGAAAGAACTAGAAATTTCCGCCTGATGCATAATGGGTCGCATGAACAGAGTCTTGAGTGAACAACTCTACTCACATGCGATCCTTTTTCATGCATATTATGTATAATGAATGTTGAGTGTTATGACTGACGGAGAATGGTCTATACTATTAGAGATATCGCATGATTTCTATCTTCTTCGTTCTAAACGTGTTCTAAAAAACATGTCAGATTGAACATACGTAACAAATTGATGAGCATCGTTATGAAACTGACTTGACAATGTTCATGTCAGTTTGGTATTTTTGTATTACCGCTTAGCACTCATCTAACCTGAGTGCTAACGACATGGGACATTGCAGTCAGAAGGAGGGATACTCACCATGTTAACAGAGCGTCAACGTATGATTCTGAACGCTATAGTGGATGACTATATCCGTTCAGCTGAGCCCGTAGGGTCCCGAAGCATCTCCAAACGAGGAGATGTTGGATACAGTCCAGCGACGATCCGTAATGAGATGGCGGATCTTGAGGATATGGGATTTTTGGAACAGCCGCATACATCTGCTGGACGAATTCCTTCCCACAAGGGCTACCGTTATTATGTAGATCATCTGGTTCCGTGGAATCAAGTGGAGCCTCAAGAATTGGACGATCTGAAGTCATTTTTTGCTGAGAAGTTAAACGTGATGGAACAGGTTATACAGCATGCATCAGTCATATTGTCACACATGACAAATTATACTTCGATCTTGTTGGGACCGGAAGTATTTCACACCTCGCTTCGCCACTTCCAACTGCTTCCGCTCAATGAACGGGAAGCTGTGGCGATTATTGTAACGAATACAGGCCAAGTCGAGAACAAAACTGTACAGATTCCACCAGAAATCTCGGTTGCCGAGATGGAGAATGTGGTACGTCTGTTAAATACCAAATTGGTCGGTGTACCTATTTATAAACTCAAATCACGTCTTTATACAGAGCTTGGGCAAGAGATGGAACGACATATTAATCGCTATGAAGAAGTAATGCAGGTGCTGAATAGCGCTTTTGATAATGAGCACGACAATCGTCTGTTCCTTAGCGGTGCTACAAATATGTTAACTCAACCTGAGTTTAAAGATGTTGAAAAGGTTAAAGATATTCTTGACCTGTTAGATGAGACACCAACACTGATGAAGTTAATGATGCCCGTGCCGGGTGGATCTGGGATTCAGGTACGTATTGGTACCGAGAATGATCATGAAGCCTTTGCCAATTGCAGCCTGATTACAGCATCCTACTCATTGGATGGAGAGGCCTTAGGTTCCATTGGTATACTGGGACCGACGCGAATGGATTACGCACGTGTCATTCATATATTAAATACACTCTCTCGTGACTTGACTTCGATGTTAACGCATCGTTTCAAATAAGCATTGTGTGGGTTATCCCGCATGATGCTTATCTGAACGGGAAATGAACCATTTCATTCTTATAAGGAGGTGAACATCTTGAAAGAGGAGCAATCATTCGCAGCAGAAGAACAGGAAACAACAGCGGCTGAAAGCCAGGAGCCTGTTAACGAAGCAGGTGCTGCAGAAGCACAGGCTGAGGAGATGGTAGATCAAGAGCAAGGTGAGATCGCACGTTTGACGGCAGAAGCTGAGGAACATCAGCAACGTTTGGTCCGTGCGCAAGCTGATTTTGACAACTTCCGTCGCCGCACTCAAAAGGAAAAAGAAGAACTAGCGAAATACGCTTCGATGAAGCTGATCACCGAACTCGTACCGGTTATCGACAATTTCGAGCGTGCTATGGCGACTGTACCTGAAGGTACAGAAAGTGAATCTTTTTCCAAGGGCATTCAAATGATCTTCCGCCAGTTGGAGTCCGTGTTGAACAACGAAGGTCTGACTGCAATGGAGACGGTAGGACAACCGTTCAACCCTGAATTCCACCAAGCGATCATGCAAGTGGAAAGCGACGAGTATGAAGAAGGTACCGTTGTTGAGGAAGTCCAAAAAGGCTATATGCTAAAAGATAAAGTGCTTCGTCCAGCTATGGTTAAGGTAAGCTCATAATTCCTCTTTGTGAGGGTATGATGCCCGCGAAGCTTTATATAGAGGTTTGCACACATAGAGCAAGAAAATAAATCATAATACAGCGAAGGATCGAAGGATTCTTCTCAATTGTCGAAGGAGGAAATTTTCCGATGAGCAAAGTAATCGGTATTGACTTAGGAACAACTAACTCATGCGTAGCGGTTATGGAAGGCGGCGAGGCTGTCGTAATTCCAAACCCAGAAGGCGCACGTACAACGCCATCCGTGGTAGGTTTCAAAAAAGATGGTGAGCGCGTTGTAGGTGAGACTGCAAAACGCCAAGCAATTACGAATCCAGATCGTACGATCATCTCGATCAAACGTCATATGGGTACTTCCCACAAAGAAACAATCGATAGCAAAGATTATTCTCCACAAGAGATCTCTGCAATCATCCTGCAAAAACTAAAAACTGATGCTGAAGCTTACCTGGGTCAAACGGTAACTCAAGCGGTTATCACAGTTCCAGCTTACTTCAATGACAGTCAGCGTCAAGCAACGAAAGATGCTGGTAAAATTGCTGGTTTAGAAGTTCTGCGTATCGTCAATGAACCAACAGCAGCAGCTCTGGCATATGGTATGGAGAAATCCGAAGATCAAACGATCCTCGTATATGACCTTGGTGGCGGTACGTTCGACGTATCCATCCTTGAACTCGGCGATGGCTTCTTTGAAGTTAAAGCAACTAGTGGTGACAACCAACTAGGTGGAGATGACTTCGACCAAGTAATCATTGATTACCTCGTAAGTGAATTCAAGAAAGATCAAGGTATTGATCTGAGCAAAGATAAAGCAGCGGTTCAACGTTTGAAAGATGCAGCGGAAAAAGCGAAAAAAGAACTTTCCGGCGTATTGACTACAACGATTTCCCTGCCGTTCATTACAGTGGCTGACGGCGTTCCTCAGCACTTGGAGCTTAACCTGAGCCGTGCGAAATTCGAAGAGATCTCTGCAAGCCTTGTTGAGCGTACACTTGAGCCGACTCGTCGTGCATTAAGTGATGCAGGCATGACTGCTAACGATATTGACAAAATCGTATTGGTTGGTGGTTCAACACGTATTCCAGCAGTACAAGAAGCAATCAAAAAACTGACAGGTAAAGAGCCTCACAAAGGCGTTAACCCGGATGAAGTTGTAGCTTTGGGTGCTGCTGTACAAGCGGGCGTACTGACAGGTGATGTGAAAGACGTTGTATTGCTCGACGTAACTCCATTGTCCCTAGGTATCGAAACTGCAGGTGGCGTGTTCACTAAAATGATCGAGCGCAACACAACGATCCCTACAAGTAAATCTCAAGTGTTCTCCACTTATGCAGACAATCAACCTAGCGTTGAGATCCACGTCCTGCAAGGTGAGCGTGAGATGGCAGCAGGTAACAAATCCCTTGGACGCTTCATGTTGGGAGATATCCCACCAGCTCCACGTGGTGTTCCACAAATCGAAGTTAGCTTCGATATTGATGCCAACGGTATCGTTAACGTATCTGCAACAGATAAGGGTACAAACAAAACACAAAAAATCACAATCACTTCTTCCAGCGGTTTGAGCGATGCTGAAGTTGAGCAAATGATGAAAGATGCTGAGCTGCACGCTGAAGAAGATAAAAAACGTAAAGAACTCGTTGAAGCCAAAAACAGTGCAGACCAACTGATCTACTCTGTGGACAAAACGATTAAAGATCTTGGTGAGAAAGCTGACGCTGGTGAAGTTGAAAAAGCTAACGCTGCAAAAGAAAAATTGCAAGGTGTAGTAGCTACGGACAACTTGGAAGACATCAAAGCAGCTACAGAAGAACTGACAGAGATTGTTCAACAACTGTCCGTAAAACTGTATGAGCAAGCACAAGCACAAGAACAAGCGGCTCAAGGTGCTGAAGAGCAACAAGGTTCTGCTAAACGTGATAACGTTGTTGATGCGGATTACGAAGTCGTAGACGAAGATAAAAAGCAAAACTAATTCGCGCATGTAGGCGAATAAACATCGGTGACGTTCGGATTAAAGGGAAAGTCAGAGCCGGGGCTCCCGTGCTTTGACTTTCCTTTTGTCACGATGTGCGATATGGTGAATGTTATGGGGGTGGAAGAGTGGCTGAAAAACGTGATTATTATGAGGTTCTCGGCGTTGGCAAAAATGCAAGCGACGAGGAGATCAAAAAGGCATACCGTAAGCTTGCACGTCAGTATCACCCTGACGTAAACAAAGCGGATGATGCGGAAGCCAAGTTCAAAGAAGTGAAAGAAGCTTATGATGTTGTCAGTGACAGCCAGAAACGTGCACAGTATGACCAATATGGGCATATTGATCCGAATCAAGGTGGATTCGGCGGTGGCGGCGATTTTGGTGGCGGTGGATTTGGCGATATCTTCGATATGTTCTTTGGCGGTGGTGGTGGCGGACGACGCGATCCTAATGCACCGCAACGTGGGAACGATCTGCAATACACCATGACCATTGAGTTCAAAGAGGCTGTCTTTGGTAAAGAAACGGATATTACAATTCCGCGTACTGAAGGCTGTGACACTTGTCACGGTTCAGGCGCTAAACCAGGAACAAAACCAGAAACATGTACAGTCTGCAAAGGTAGTGGACAACAGGAAGTTGTTCAGAACACTCCATTTGGCCGTATGGTGAATCGCCGTGCATGTTCAAACTGTAGTGGTACAGGACAAATTATTAAAGAAAAATGTACAACGTGCAGTGGTAGCGGTAAAGTGCGCAAGCAACGCAAAATCCATGTTCGCATTCCAGCGGGCGTAGATGATGGTGCACAACTGCGTATGACAGGTGAAGGTGAAGGCGGTCTACGTGGTGGCCCAGCGGGAGACTTGTATATTGTTATTCGTGTGAAATCACATGATTTCTTCGAACGCGAAGGAGACGATATTTACTGCGAGATTCCACTGACGTTTGCTCAGGCAGCATTGGGAGATGAGATTGAGATTCCAACGTTGACTGAAAAAGTGAAATTGAAAATCCCTGCAGGTACGCAAACCGGAACTTATTTCCGCCTTAAAGGCAAAGGGGTTCCACGCCTGCGCGGTATGGGTCAAGGGGATCAACATGTGAAGGTGGTTGTTGTTACACCTAGCAAGCTGAATGACGAGCAGAAAGATCTGTTACGCCAAATCGCTGCCCTAGATGGAGAACAAACCCATGAACATGAGCAATCCTTCTTTGATCGAGTAAAACGCGCATTCCGTGGTGACTAATAGATGGATGTTATCCAACAATTCGGTGTAAGGCATTAGCCGGAAAGATTCGCTATGTGGTTTGCTACAGTTATTGTAAATATAAAAGGACATCATTGCTGTTATTCGGCATGGTGTCCTTTTTTGTGCATAAATGGAGAAGCAATGCGGCAGACTAGCATAGCGAGAACGATAAGGGATAACCCATATACGAAAACTAGGGAAGCAGGTGTGACCAGATGAGTGAGAAAAACATTTTGGCGTACTTCCATAGCCCAGAGCAAGCAGAAGGCGCTGCCAAAAAATTGGAGGCGTTACGTGTGGAAGACCTGTCGATCAATCGTTTCAGCCGTTATGCAGGTGTAGGGCCGAGTGGAGCATCATACACACCAGGAGTTTCTGGTAGTTACTCTTCTTGGGTGCCTGGAGCGATGGGCATGAATGTAACTGCTGGAATTATGGCTGCTGCAGATCCTGCCGCAAGTGGGATGAGTGATGGCGGACAAGAAGGCCCAACAGGCAGGGATGTCTTGCTCACTGTAGTCGTAGATGAATCCGTACATCACCGCGCTTTGTCGATTATCGAGCAAGCTGGTGGCATGATCTAGTTAGACCCCATCCATAATAGAGCACTGATATTAAAGGAGGAACATAACATGGCAGAACATGAACGCCCGGGCAAAATTTTGACGAAGACCGAGAAAATGAAACGATTGCAATCTGCAAAAAATGAAGATGTGGAATTTAGTAGTGAGGCAGCCGATCATGAAGACGTAGAGGCATTGCGTCGTAGTGAGGCAGCTGATCGTCGTCAAGGAAGAGAGTTGCATGACTGAAGACGTTCGCTCAACAGTAAGGATTGAGGCAGTCTTTACGAGTTGGTCTGACGCCGAATCTGCACGGAGAGCTCTCGAACTATTACACCCCAATCAATTGCGTATTGAGAGTCTTCCTCTGCAATCTGAAGAACCGATTGCCAAACAGGATGAGGAGAGAGAATTCTCTCCCACGGCGGTAATAGGTGGATTTAGCGGGGAACTTAACGTTCTTTCGTTAATTAGCGATGATCCGGAAATGCTATCCAATGGTCAGGTATATGATATGCCTGAGACTATACCGACAGAGCAACCCAAACAAGGTATTTTATTGACCGTGTCGGTGACTAACGATTCGTTTCCACAGGCTGCCGAGATGATTACACAAAACGGTGGGCGTTTTTATTAACAAATGTAATAGAATAAGCATTAGAACAGGATGCTCTAGCAATTGCTACGAGATCCTGTTTTTTTATTTCCATTAAGAAGTTGTGTAGATCCGTTAGTTATGGATGATGAGATATTAGCGGCGCCTCAACCGGCTATTCGAACAGGTACCTTTAATTACTGCATTTTGTATTCTGACTCGCTTGTGTAGTACAATGATGGGGATGTTTGAAAAATGAGGAGGAAAAATAACGTATGTTATGGCATGAACTAACAATACATACTACCGAAGAAGCGGTGGAGATGATTTCGAATTTTTTGCATGAAGCAGGTGCTGGAGGGGTTTCAATTGAAGAGTCCGGTACTTTAAATAAAAAGCGTGATGCACCCTATGGTGAGTGGTATGAGTTTCCTTTGAATGATATTCCTGAAGGTTTTGCTGAGATCAAAGGGTATTTTTCCGAAGACACAGACATGGAAGCATTACAGGCAGAAGTGCGCCCGAGAATTGAGCAACTTGCTGAATTCGATATTAATGTGGGTGACGTGCGTTATGAGACAAGAACGGTTGATGAGAACGACTGGGCAGATGCTTGGAAAAAGTATTTTAAACCTGTGCGTGTGTCAGAACGTTTGACAATTAAACCGACATGGGAGGAGTATACTCCAGAAAGCCCAGACGAAAAAATTATCGAGCTTGATCCAGGCATGGCCTTTGGTACAGGAACCCACCCAACAACTTCACTTTGTTTACGTACACTGGAAACGGTGATTCAAGGCGGAGAAGAAGTCATTGATGTCGGAACAGGTTCAGGTATTCTTGCCATTGGCGCGGTACAACTTGGGGCGAAGCATGTTCTAGCTTTAGATTTGGATCCAGTAGCTGTATCCAGCGCGAAGGAAAATGCACATCTGAACGGGCTTGATGACCGTATCACCGTGAAGGAAAGTGATTTGCTGTCTGTTCTGGGTAGTGAAGACCCAACACTAGGTGTAAAACTTCCAGTCAAAATCATTGTAGCTAATATTCTTGCTGAGATCATTATGCTGTTTGTGGATGATGTCTACAATGCTCTTGAATCAGGAGGCGTTTATATTGCATCAGGTATCTGGAAAAATAAAGAGCAGTTAGTTCATGATGGACTCATAGCTGCTGGGTTTGAAATAAGTGCCATTCACCGTGATGAGGACTGGCTGGCGTACGTAGCTAGGAAGAGGTAACAGATGGATTTTCTAAATTCGCTCTTTCGTTACCCACTAGATCAGTTACCGTTTTTCTTGTTAACGATTCTAATTGCTTTTACTGTGCATGAATTTGCACATGCGTACTTTGCCAATAAATTTGGAGATCCAACAGCGAAACTGTTAGGGAGAGTAACGCTTAATCCGGTTGTGCATTTTGATCTATTGGGCGTATTAATGCTACTGATCGCTGGTTTTGGTTGGGCTCGGCCTGTACCCGTGAATCGAGCCAACTTCGATAAACCGCGGAGAATGAGTTTGATTGTCTCCTTGGCAGGCCCTTTGAGTAATTTGTTACTTGCGATCATAGGAACCATCGTATTTGCTACGCTTGTGGGTACTGGTGTTATGCACAACATTGAAAATGAACGATTGTATACAGCGATTGCAACCTTCTTCTTCATGTTCAACCTCACGAACTTTTTCCTGTTTTTATTCAACCTAATTCCATTACCACCTTTGGATGGTTATCGGGTTCTGGAAGAGTTATTACCGCCCTCCATTAGTCGCAAGTTACAGGGTGTGGAGCAATGGTCTATTTTTATCTTCTTGCTTATTCTTATCGTGCCCCCGTTACGGGATGTAACGATTAATCCGTTATATATGTTGGCATACAGTATGTATGACGATTTTGGAAATCTAATTAAGGGTCTATTTTAGAGACCTTTTGAACTCGCATTTCTAGCAAACGAGTGATAACGTTTTGGACTGAAATACTGGTCAGAAGGACATAAAAGTTGTATGATCATCTGTGGCGTATGGATTCACGCCTGCTTGTGAGCAGGGTGAATTCCATTCATAACAGGATAGAATGGTGGACAGACCTATGCAGCGTTATTTTGTATCTGAAGAACAATTCCAAGAGCGTTCGGTTGTGATCACAGGCGATGATGCGCGACATATCAGTAAGGTTATGCGTGGCAAACCTGGTGATAAACTGATTGTCAGTGACGGACGTACCAGAGAAGCTCTGGTGGAGATTGAAGGCATAGAAGCCGGTGAAGTGACAGCGAATATTGTGGAGTCCCTGGAGCTGGATCATGAGGCTCGTATTCGTGTAACGGTAGCTCAAAGTTTGCCTAAAGGTGACAAGATGGAAACGGTCATTCAGCGATGCACTGAGATCGGAGCGGTAGCGTTTGTTCCTTTTCTCTCGGAGCGGACGATCGTGCAATATGATGCCAAGAAGGAAAGTAAACGACTAGAGCGATGGGGGAAGATTGCCAAGGAAGCTGCTGAGCAGAGCCATCGCAACCGTATTCCGTCCATTAAGCAGCCGCTTTCCTGGAAAGGGCTGTTGTCTTCTTTTGAGGGATATGATCTGGTATGCTATTGTTATGAAAAAGAAAACGGCAAGCAACTGCGCGATGCGCTAAAACCGTTCGTAGAAAAGCTTGCGCCTGATGAGACGGCTAATGTGTTGATCGTGGTAGGCCCAGAAGGCGGGTTCTCAGAGAAGGAAACACTGGAAGCTGATCAGGCTGGCGCCGTATCGGTTGGACTGGGCAAACGGATTTTGCGTGCAGAGACGGCTGGAATGGCCGCGCTGACTTGTGTTTTATACGAATCTGGAGAAATGGGGGGAATGTAATTATGCCATCCGTGGCGTTTTACACCTTAGGCTGCAAAGTTAACTTTTATGATACAGAAGCAATCTGGCAACTGTTCAAGAACGAAGGATACGATCAAGTGGACTTTGATGAACAGACGGCCGATGTATACTTAATTAATACTTGTACAGTGACGAATACGGGTGACAAGAAAAGCCGTCAAATTATTCGTCGTGCCATTCGTCGGAATCCGGATGCCATAGTGGCAGTAACTGGCTGTTACGCTCAGACCTCTCCTGCCGAGATTCTAGATATTCCAGGAGTAGACCTGGTTATCGGAACACAAGATCGGGATAAAATTTTGCCATATGTTAGAGAAATTCAGGAATCCCGCCAACCGGTAAACGCTGTACGCAACATTATGAAGACACGTGTGTTTGAAGAAATGGATGTGCCTGATTTTGCTGATCGTACGCGTGCCTTCCTGAAAATCCAGGATGGATGTAATAACTTCTGCACATTCTGTATCATTCCGTGGTCGCGTGGTCTGTCTCGTAGCCGGGAATCAAACAGTATTGTTCAACAGGCGCATCAATTGGTGCATGCGGGGTACAAAGAAATTGTGCTGACAGGTATCCATACTGGTGGATATGGTGACGACATGGAAAACTACGACTTGACCGATCTGCTCTGGGATCTGGATAAAGTCGAAGGCCTGGAACGTATTCGTATTAGCTCCATTGAAGCAAGCCAGATCGATGATCGTATGCTGGATGTGATTAAACGTTCGAATAAATTGGTTCGTCACTTCCATATTCCGCTGCAAGCAGGTGACGATGCAGTATTGAAACGGATGCGCCGTAAATATACAACCGAAGAGTTCTACAATAAAATGCTCCGCATTCGTGAAGCAATGCCGGATGTAGCCATTACGACAGATGTTATTGTGGGCTTCCCGGGTGAAACGGATGAGATGTTCCGTAACGGTTATGAACTGATGAAGAAGATCGGTTTCTCCGAAATGCACGTATTCCCCTATTCCAAACGTACCGGAACGCCGGCAGCACGTATGGAAGATCAGGTGGATGAAGAAGTGAAAAATGCTCGTGTACATGAATTGATCGATCTGTCTGAACAGATGCAGCTGGCTTATGCACAGCAATTCGTGGGACAAGTATTGGATGTTATTCCTGAGGGAGAAGCCAAAGGTCGCGAAGGCAGCGGTAAACTTCAAGGATACAGCGATAATTACATTCAATTGGTATTCGATGGTTCTCAGGATATGATTGGCAAAGTATGCCGCGTGAAGCTCACTGAAGCTGGCGTCAATGAGAGCCAGGCTACGTTGGTTCGTGTATTGGAAGATCAACCGAAGTCTGCGGCGATGTAATCGAGATGACAAAACAAGGATTTCATTTCCTTGGGGAACGTACCCGGGCGATGAAATCCTTCTTTTGCAATAAAGTGGCTAAAAAGTTGTAAACAGACCATAAGCATTCCGTGATTGGGGGAGAACAAAATGAACAAAAAAGAAATTTCAGCAGGTGGCGTTGTTTATCGCAAAGATGATGACGGAAAACTACAGATCCAATTAATTGTGGATCGTTACGGGAAAACGACATTGGCTAAGGGCAAAATGGAACCAGGCGAAACGATCGAGCAGACAGCGCTGCGCGAGATATTAGAAGAGACAGGCATGGTTGGACGAATTGTTGAACCTGTCGACGTTATCGCCTATACGTACCAACATGCAGAGTTCGGTCCGGTAGACAAGGAAGTTCACTATTATTTAGTAGAGGCAGAGAGCGGCGATATGCAGCCTCAGATTGAAGAAATTAAAGGCGTAGATTGGTATACACCCGAGGAAGCATGGTCCAGACAGGAAAGTAACGGCTATGACAATAATGACAGCATTCTACGTGACGCACTGAGCAAACTGGGCATTAACGTTTAACTATTCAGAGCTCGTTTTATACGTTGCAAAATTAAGGAAGAACAGTTTTCAGAAGCACTATGCCACGGGTGATTTCGCCGAAGGGGCGGAAACCGGTGGTTTTTTGTGCCAGATTGGTAAATAACATAAGGGCAGAGCTAATAGGGAACAGATGATGTTAAACAAAGTCTGTGCATGAGCGATCTGTGCTCCGTGATCTGCGGACAGCCAAGCTGAAGCTGCATGAAGCTGATTAATGAGCGGCATGAAAAGTAGTGCACCCGCCACGTTTAATATGACGTGCGCGGCTGCGACGAATTTGCCTGCGGATGCTCCGCCAGCGGCAGCAAGAACGGCTGTGATGCATGTTCCCACGTTGGAGCCGATCACAATGGCAATGCCAATCTCTACGGGCAACACACCTGTCGCGGCAAGTGTTATAGCCATGCTTATGACAGCTGCACTACTGTGAATTAGTGCTGTCAGACAGGCTCCTGCAAGGAATCCCCACCATAGGCTATCCGCGGAGCGATCCAAAAACCATTGGAATACACCCATGCTTCGGAGTGGAACTGCAATGGATTGCATGACCTGAATGCCTGTCATGACGAGTGCAAATCCTGCTGCTGCCAAAAAACTGCATTGTATTTGAAAAAGCGTTCGCTTGGTTTCTTCGGGAGCCGCCCGATTGCGTTCTGCAAGGACAACAAAAGTAGCCCAGCCAAGCAGGGAAAGAACGAGTAGAGGTAGTGCAGCGCGTCCAATCTGCAATCCAACAAGTTCGGTAGTTAAACAGGTTCCGATATTTGTACCTAAAATAATCCCAAGCGTGCGCCCATAGGTGATGATTCTTGCATTGGCAAGACCAATGGTGAGCACGGTAACGGCGGTACTGCTCTGAAGCAGTGCAGTTGCGCCTGCACTGAAAGCCATCCCTTTCCATGGGGCAGAAGTGGCACGATTAAGCCACCCGGCGAGCATAGGTCCAGCCATGCGCTGTAGCGACAGTTCCATTACCTTCATGCCAGCAAAGAAGATAACAAGCCCATATAATAAAGGAAACACAACTTCTCTGAACATCCGTAACCTCATTCCTTCCTGCATGGCTCTTATCTTCATCCTATGAGCCGGTAAGGACAACCATGACAAGCAAGAGGAATTACAGCGAGAAGAGATCAAAGGTTTTACCTACGTATCACGGAGCTCAAATAATAAAGATATTCCTACAAACGGAGCAAGAACATGGAATTGAATCTGTAGAAGCGAAGCGAGCGCCTTCCTCTTAACAGTTCCCTTTTAGAAAAAGGGAACTGTTAAGAGGAACAGCCATCATTCAAAGGTTTACCCCTACGTACCGCCATATTCAAAAGATACGGAGATTCGTGCAAACGGAGCGGAGGGGACGGAATCGGATCTGGAGAAGCGGAGCGTTCGCGTTTATCCCCGGATTTTCCCTTTTGAGAAAGGGAATCCAAAAAATCTGGGGATAACAGCGATCGAAAGACCGATCCGTCCCCGGAGCGTCTCCCTTTGCACTAAACCTATCTTTTCAACTAACTCACAAAGGAAGTGGATTTACCTTGCCATCGGTTACCCTAGAACGCAGTCGCAAAAAGCGGCTGGAACATGCACATCCATGGATCTTTAACAATGAAATTGCCTCAGTTGACGGAAATCCAGAGCCTGGCGATCTTGTTAATGTATTAAATCATCAAGGTCGCTACCTGGCGACAGGGTATTACAATCCTGCATCACAAATTACCGTACGGGTTGTATCCTACCAACCGTTAGATTTTGCTCAGATGGATACGGCGTTCTTTACAGCACGTTTCCAGGATTGCTTACGCCATCGTGAACGTTTCATCCAAGACGGAGAAGCGTATCGCTTGGTTTATGGTGAAGCGGACTTTTTACCTGGGTTGATCGTTGACCGCTTCGGCAGCATACTTGTGGTACAGCTATTGACACTGGGGATGGATCGTTGTCGTGAGGCAATTGTCCAAGCTCTGATTGAAGTGATGCAGCCTGAAGGCATTTACGAGCGGAGCGATGTGTCTATTCGTGAGCTGGAAGGCTTGGAGCAGACTAAAGGTCCTCTTTACGGTGAGTGCCCACGTCATGTGACTGTAACAGAGAACGGTTTGCTCATTAAAGTAGATATCGTGGAAGGTCAGAAAACAGGCTATTTCTTCGATCAGCGTGAGAACCGTGCAGCGATCGAACCCTTAATGAAGGGCTGGGGCTACAAAAGCGGCATCCGTCTTGAGCAAGTGGAGCAGGATGGAAGTGAGCAATGGTTGCCTGTTAACAAAAGTGGTAAAGTTGTAACATTCCCTTACTGGGATGGTGCGACGGTACTGGAGTGTTTCTCTCATACAGGCAGCTTCACGTTGAATGCTTGTAAGTATGGAGCGAAGAAAGTAACTTGTCTGGACATTTCAGAGCATGCGATCGAAAGTGCTAGAACGAATGTAGAGTTGAACGGATTCACTGATCGAGTTGAATTTGTCGTAGCGGATGCTTTCCAATACCTGCGTGAACAGGTTAAAGGACTTGAAGATCGGAATGTCCGTGCACGTGCAGGCGAGCAAAAAGTAGACACTTCCAAAGCAATCGCTGCTGGCGGAGGTAAATCGTTTGACGTGGTTATCCTTGACCCACCGGCGTTTGCCAAAACGAAATCAGCAGTCAAAGGTGCATGCCGTGGATACAAGGACATCAATCTTCATGGTATGAAACTCGTCAATGAGGGTGGATATCTTGTAACGGCGAGCTGTTCATATCACATGCGTCCAGACCTTTTCCTCGAAACAATCGCAGATGCGGCTGAAGATGCTGGTAAAGTACTTCGCCTCATTGAGTGGAAGGCAGCAGGCAAGGATCATCCACAGATTTTGGGTGTAGATGAAGGGCATTATCTGAAATTTGCGATCTTCGAGGTTCGCAGTAAAACAAAGTAATGAAGTCAGTCACATGAGCATTTAAACGACAAATTATTTTGTATCAACAATCATATCAACATCAAGTTGGAGGTCTGCAGTTATATAGCTGTAGGCCTTTTTGTTATGTTTATGGAGATGTTTCCGATGCTGCCGAATAGTGGCAAACGTATGTTCCGAACCGAGTCAGGTATGGTATACTGAGAATTAAAATCTTGTTCGTGATGATTGGAGGATTAGACATGTCCGTACGCTTCGTTATTGGCCGGGCAGGCAGTGGCAAGAGTGCCCTGGTTACCCGGGAAATTACTACCCTGCTTCAACAGGAGCCACAGGGGAATCCCCTTATTTTACTAGTACCTGAACAGAGTTCATTCCGTACAGAGCAAGCACTCGTCTCTTCTGGCATGATCAAAGGATCTATGCGCGCTGAAGTGCTTGGTTTCCGAAGACTAGCTTACCGTGTCATGCAGGAGGCTGGTGGTTCGGCGCGTATTCCAATCGGTGCTGAGGGTAAGAAGATGCTGCTCTATAAAGTACTGCAACGGCGTAAGGAAGAGTTGAAATTATTTGGTGCTTCAAGCAGCCAATTAGGCTTTATTAGTCATCTGAACAACCTATATGGTGAATTTAAACGTTATGAGCTTGATCCTGCATCGCTGGGAGACGGAGTTTCCATGTGGAATGCCTCTTCGTCAGCACCGATATTGGGAGATAAGCTTCATGATCTGCTTTTAATATATCGTGATTATGAACAGGAATTAACGGATCTCTACATTGATGATGAAGATACGCTTAGCGAATTGACTGAACGGTTATCTGAAGGCACGATGCTGCAAAATTCTCAGATTTGGATAGATGGGTTTCAGGGATTCACTCCACAGGAACTGAGTGTGGTTGGAAGACTGATGTTGCAGTCTTCTAATGTTACGATTGCATTGACGTTAGATCGCCCATACGAGCATGGTGCACTTCCTAACGATTTGGATCTGTTCTATCCCACAGCGAGTGCTTATGCACGTCTCAAAGGCATGGCCGATGACTTAGGTGTGCCGAGCGAAACGATGATTCTTCAGCCAGAGGTTGCGCCAAGATATGAAGGAAGCCCGGGATTAGCGCATTTGGAAGCGGGGTTCGATCGTAGAGTTCGCTGGAGAAGTGACGGGCGCGATTCTGGTATTAAGTTGTACGCAGCCGAGAACCGTCGTGCAGAACTGGAAGGTGCGCTACGGGAAATGAGACGTTTGGCTCAAGATGAGGGTGCTCGTTACCGTGAGATGGCTGTGTTGGTTCGTCAGTTAGATGCTTATGCAGATATTGCCGAGCCGTTGTTCCGAGATTATAACATCCCTGTCTTCTTGGATCGCAGACGAAGTGAGCTGCATCATCCGCTCGCAGAGTTTATTCGTTCAGTACTGGATGTTGTTCGTCGTCGCTGGCGTTACGAAGATGTGTTTCGTTGTGTCAAAACAGATCTCCTCCTGCCTCGTGATGGTTCAGTGAGCCGTGAGGACATGGATCAACTCGAGAATTACATCCTAGCTTGTGGTATTCACGGATACCGCTGGACAGACGGCAAACCTTGGAAGTATGTGCCTAGCTTGTCGCTAGAGGACAACGGTCAGGATAATCGGAGCCGCGGACGTGAACAAATGTTATCGTTGATGGAAAAATGCCGCACGGTTATTACAGATCCAATGGGTGCTTTTGAGAAGCGAATGAGTAAGGCGAAGACAGCCAAGGAACAGTGTGCTGCATTATACAATTTACTTGAAGATGCGGAGATTCCATGGAAGCTGGAGGCGATGTCCACCGAGGCCACCGCTCAAGGTGATCCGGAACGTTCACGCGTGCATCGACAAATGTGGGGAGCCGTTCTAGATCTGCTTGATCAGATGGTCGATATGATGGGAGCCGAGCGGCTGGACTTGGATTTGTTTGCTGGATTAATGGAGACAGGACTAACGGAGCTTAAATTGG
Organism: Paenibacillus sp. Root52; assembly: GCF_001426865.1. Lineage (GTDB taxonomy): Bacteria > Bacillota > Bacilli > Paenibacillales > Paenibacillaceae > Paenibacillus. The sequence goes on from NZ_LMFO01000012.1 coordinate 152,156, forward strand.
GTCTGGTTCCACCTGCATTGGATCAGGTGTTGGTTGGTTCGATGGATCGGACACGTCTGCAGGATATCAAGTATGTATTTATTCTTGGAGCAGTGGATGGAGAACTCCCGGCTGTACCTCAAGAGGATGGTGTATTGACTGAGCAGGAACGACTTTTGTTAACAGAAAGAGGTTTGCCACTGGGGCCTGGAACGACCAGACAAATGCTGGACGAGCGTTTTCTGATCTACACAGCCTTAACATCAGCTAGTGACCAACTGTGGCTAAGTTACCCTGTCGCGGATGATGAAGGGAAGTCGCTTCTTCCTTCAGAGATTGTAAGACACGTGCGGAACATGTTTGGCAAACAGGAGCAACCTCTTCTGACTGAACCTCAGGGATCAGTAGGTTTACAGAATCATTGGGCCTATGTTCGTCATCCGGAACAGAGCTTATCTACGTTAATTGGACAATTGCGCAGATGGCGCCGCGGTGAGGACATTCCAGAATTATGGTGGGCAGTGTATAACTGGCATGCTTCGCAAGAAAGCAGCAAACCGCTATTGGACCGATTGCTGGGATCTGTCTTTTATCGTAATCGGGCGTTACCGCTTCGCACATCCACTAGTCGGAGATTGTATGGTACGGAAGTTCGTACAAGTGTCTCCAGGATGGAACGGTTTGTAGCATGCCCATTCTCTCACTTTGCTTCTCATGGATTACGCTTGAAGGATCGCCAGCTTTACCGTCTTCAAGCACCCGATATCGGTCAATTATTTCATGCTGCACTCAGTCAGTTGGCGATGCGCTTGCGTGAAGAAAATCGTAGCTGGGGGAGTTTATCGCCAGAGCAATGCCGACAAGAGGCAGAGCAGACGGTGGAGCAGATTGCTCCACAGCTTCAAGGAGAAATTTTGCTTAGCACCAAGCGATATGGTTACATTTTCCGTAAGTTGAAGGAGATTGTCAGCAGAGCTTCCGTTATTCTGGGAGAACAGTCTAGACGAGGAAGTTATGAACCGATCGGGCTGGAGCTTGATTTTGGACCAGGCAAGCCGTTGCCGCCGTTACGTTTTGAGCTGGAAAATGGCTGTGTGATGGAGATTGTCGGTCGAATTGACCGTGTAGATGTTGCTGAAGGGGAAAATGGACTTCTACTACGAGTCATTGACTATAAGTCAAGTCAGACGGATCTCAAGCTACACGAAGTCTATTATGGTCTGTCACTACAGATGCTTACGTATCTGGAAGTGTTGCTTAGTGCGGCTGAAGAATGGCTTGGTGAATCTGCCATGCCGGGCGGCACGCTGTATTTCCATGTGCATAATCCGCTACTGCAATCCTCCAATGGCATGACCTCGGAGCAAGCAGGACAAGAGCTGCTGAAACGCTTCAAAATGAAAGGACTATTGCTCGCAGACCGAGATAACATTGCTCAAATGGATCATACCTTGGAAAAAGGGTATTCTGCGATTATTCCTGTTGCACTGAAAGCAGATGGTAGTTTTTACAGCAGTGCAGCTGTAGCTACACCCGAGCAATGGGACACATTGCTTGCAACCGTACGAAGCAACATTCGAGAGATTGGTACACGGATTACGGACGGGGACGTGGGCATCGAGCCTTATCGTATCCAACAGGAAGTCGCATGTACATTCTGTCCTTATAAGCCAGTCTGTCAGTTTGATGAGAATATAGAAGGTAATGAATATAATCTGTTATCAAGACCAGGCAAACAGCAAATATGGGAGTTGTTATCTCACAACAAGGGAGGGGAAACGTTATGACGAATATGCCAAAACCAGAAGGTAGCTTCTGGAGTGATGACCAGTGGAGTGCGATCTCGCAGAGTGGAGAAGACATTCTAGTTGCCGCGGCTGCAGGATCGGGTAAAACGGCTGTATTGGTCGAACGGATTATTCGCAAAATTGCCGACCCTTCTCAGGGATTCAGCGTAGATCGTTTGCTTGTAGCAACATTTACAAAAGCAGCCGCGGCCGAGATGAAGCAACGTATACGGGAAGCATTGGAACGTGCGCTGGAAGATCAGCCTGGAGCAGAGCATTTGCGTAAGCAGCTTTCGCTTCTTGGACGTGCGTCCATCACGACACTGCATTCATTTTGTATGGAAGTCATACGGCGTTATTATCAGCAGATTCCGCTGAATCCTGCCTTCCGGATATTGAATGAAAATGAAGCTGAAATGATGCGGCAAGAACTGCTGGAACAGCTTTTCGAAGAAAAATATGGGGAGCAGGATGAAGGCAGTACATTCCGCAAATTAGTGGATTGGTTCAGTGGCGAGCGGAACGATGATGCAATGTATCGGCTCGTACAACGGCTGTATGACTTCTCTCGCAGTCATTCTTGGCCAGATCACTGGCTGGCAGAAATGGCGTCTGCTTTTCAGGTGGAGAGTGTAGAAGCACTTGGACGTACGGTCTGGGTACAGAGTATTTTACGTGATGCCTCACTTACGTTAAGTGGTGCCGCTGGGGTGTTGCGCCAAGGGATTGAAATTGCTATGCAGCCAGAAGGGCCGGCACCTTATGCGGATACGCTCAAGGAAGATCTGGTGATGGTAGAGGAGCTCCGTTCTGCCGTTCAGATCATGCCATGGGACAACTTGCCAGACGTCTTTCAATCAGCCGCATTTGGCAAACTCAAGCCTTGCAAGAAAGATCAGACAGACCCGGGTCTTCAAGAGCAAGTTAAGGATCTTCGCGAAGCAGCCAAAAAAGCAGTAACCGATCTGAAAGGATCATTGTTCGGGAGAACTGCCTTCTCGTTCTGGCAGGAGTTAGAGCAGGCTGCCCCACTGATGCACGAGTTATCTAAACTCGTCAGTGAGTTTGGAGAACGATACCAGCAGGCGAAGCAGGAACGTGGACAGGTTGATTTTAGCGATCTGGAACATTACTGTCTTCAAATTTTGCGTCATGAGGATTCTACGCCAGCTGTGTCCATGCCTTCAGATGCAGCGATGGAATTCCGTGCACGTTTTGATGAAGTGTTACTGGATGAATATCAGGATACCAATACAGTACAGGAAGATATCGTAAGACTAATTTCTAGAGAAAATCCTGGTAACCGATTTATGGTTGGTGATGTAAAACAGAGTATTTATCGTTTTCGTCTGGCCGAGCCGGGACTGTTCCTTAACAAATATCGTCAATATGCTTCAAGTGCTGAACTGGATCAGGACGAAGACTCCAGCGAGCGCACGGGCAGACGTATTGATCTAGCGCGTAACTTTCGAAGCCGTGAAGAAGTTGTTCATTCGGTCAATATGCTCTTCCGGCAGATTATGAACGAAGGTGTGGCGGAGATTGCGTATGATGAACGAGCCCAGCTTGCTTATGGAGCATCATTCCCGTCAGAGACGGAAAGAGATGAGACGTATACACCTGAGGTCATATTGATTGATCGTCAAGGCGGTGGGCCTGATCTGTCTGAAAGCACAGAGGAGCAGGGAGATACACTGGCTACTGCTGAACTGGAGAGCGCTGAGTTAGAGACTGCTCAACTGGAAGCACGTGCAATGGCTAGACGTATTCGAGAGATTGTGGGCGACACAGATCAGCCTGCATTGCAGGTGTATGATAAAGCGCTGAAAACGATGCGACCGGCAAGGTACGGTGACATTGTCATTTTGTTGCGTTCTGCTCAAATGTGGGCTCCGCTTATGATCGAAGAGTTTAGACAACAAGGCATTCCTGCTGGTGGTGAGCAGAGCAAAGGGTATTTTCAGGCAATCGAAGTGGAAGTGATGTTGTCCCTGCTTCAGATTGTTGATAACCCAAGACAGGACATTCCTCTTGCTGCGGTACTTCGGTCACCGATTGTTGGTCTAGACGAAGAGGAACTGGCACAGATTCGTCTCGGGGATAAAACTCAATCCTTCTATGATGCTGTAGTTTTGGCTACAGGAGATATAGATCATTCAGGGCATGACCACAGCTTAGATCAGCAACGCATGCAAGTAAATAGTGATGATCAAGCCGTTCAGATGAATTGGCCCGAAGCGTGGACAGAGCTGGAGCAGGCACGACGAGAGACGGCGGTTACTGCTGAGTTAGATCGTGTAGATGATATGGCACAATCCAGCAGTGATGTTGATGCGGCTCACTGGGCGGGACTGGTCAACCTTGTAAGTGATGAGGACAATGTCGTTCAGCCTGATGAGGGTGCAACATTACAGCAAAAATTGATTCAGTTTGCACGTCAATTGAAGCAATGGCGATTGGAGGCTCGTCAAGGCAGTCTGAGCGAATTAATCTGGCGGATCTACCGGGAGACGGGGTACTTGGACTGGGTAGGTGGTCTCCCCGGTGGCATGCAGCGTCAGAGCAATCTTAAGGCGTTATATGACCGGGCGCGTCAATATGAGGAAGCAACTGCCAATCGAGGTTTGTTCCGCTTTTTGACGTATGTCTCTAGACTGCGTGAGAACGGTGGAGATTTAGGAACAGTCGGCGGTGCTGCTGAGCAAGACAACGAAGTAAGGATTATGACCATTCATCGAAGTAAAGGACTGGAATTCCCAGTAGTATTTGTGGCGGGTATATCGAAAATGTTCAATCAGCAGGATCTGAACGCACCTTTTCTCATGCATAAGGAGCTTGGATTTGGTCCAAGGTTTGTGGATCAAGAAAATCGTGTTGCGTACCCGACACTTGCCAATCTAGCGATCCGCCGCCGGGCTCAATTTGAGCTGTTAGCCGAGGAGATGAGAGTGCTGTACGTGGCACTCACACGTCCAAAGGAGAAAATGATCCTCATTGGAACAGTGAAGGATGTTGCCAAAAAGGCAGCCGCTTGGTCACAGGTGAAGGACAGTTCGGAGTTGTTATTGCCAGACTACTTACTTGCAGCAGGACGTAATTATTTGGACTGGATCGGCCCGTCCCTTATTCGTCACCCAGCAGCGGCTTCCCTTCGTGAATTGGCTGGAGGAAGTGATTCCTATTCATCTTGCTTACTGGACGACGAGTCGCACTGGAATATCACCGTGGTTTCTGCAGATCAGGTTTCGCGGGACATGGTTCTTGGGCATCCCAAGGACGAGGAAGAAGCGATATCAGAAGTTCGGAAGGAACGAATTGCTGCGTTGCAAGCAGTACAGCCTGTTCAGTTACGTATTTCTGAAGAGAGAAGCGATGAAGCTGCTGACTTGTTAGAATTAGCTCAGCAAGTTAACGGTGATGATGATGAAGTTACTGAAGATGGGCATGCAGATGTATCGCTTATGGAGCAAGTCAATCAACGATTATCCTGGGCATATGCACACACAGCGGCAACGCAGGTTGCGGCAAGCACATCCGTGTCTGAACTCAAGACATTGCTCGCCAAGCAGGAATACCAGCCGCTACAAGTGATGGAAGAGATGGCAAGAAGGCTGGAAAGTAACACTTTGCCTACAGATGATGCGCCCGATGAGAAGTTGAACCCAGTAGTACAGCTTGATAATCGTAGAAGCCATGATTCAGATTCGTCCTTCAAATTGCATCTGCGTCGTCCTAAATTCATGGAAGAGAACAAGCTAACAGGTGCAGAAAGAGGAACCGTGTATCATACATTGATGCAGCATCTTCCTATGGATGGAACAGGGGTTGATGTCGAGGTTGTAGAAAACACGCTTGCACGCTTGCTGCAACTTCAGATTGTGCTACCTCATCAGGCAGAGGTCGTTGATGCTATGCAACTCGTTGCTTTTTTTGATACTGAGCCTGGATTGGAACTTATGCGGGCAGATTGGGTAAAACGGGAGACGCCATTTATTTACGGATTGCCAGCACATCATTCTCCTGCTGAGTGGTTGCGTGATAGAACGCCACATGAGGGGATGCAGACGGTAGATGAAGGCGAAGGACTCCAGGCATCACTGGTAGATGAGACGGTATTGGTTCAAGGGATTATAGACTGCCTCTATGAGGTGGAGGGCAAACTTGTGCTGCTCGATTATAAAACGGATCGTGTCTGGAATGATGCACAAGGGTTAAACGATTTAACTGCAAACTATCGTTTCCAGCTAGAGTTATATAGCCGGGCAATTGAAGATATTTTGGGACGTAAGGTTGACCACCGGTGGCTCTATTTCTTTGATGGTGGACATGCTGTGAAATGTTAGAATAGGGATTCATTTAGTATAGCTTGAGCTACCTTAATTAGGACGAGATATAGTTCAGAAGGGTTAATTTTGTCTATATCTCGTTACATATATCATGTTTAGTGAGTTATGAGATGGATTCATGGGCAGTACTTTGAAATGTTTTTGGGAGAGGGGATGAACGGACAATGCGTATTTTGCATACAGGAGACTGGCACTTGGGGAAAACACTCGAAGGTCGGAGCCGTCTGCGGGAACAGGAAGACTTTATTGATGAGCTTGTGAAACTAGCAGACGATCAGCAGGCAGATGCTATTCTAATGGCTGGCGATGTGTATGATTCGGTGAACCCTCCAGCTTCAGCGGAGCAATTATTCTATGAAGCAGCCGCAAGGCTTACCGAGCGGGGCAGACCACTTGTGGTCATTGCGGGAAACCATGATCAGCCCGAACGGGTTGCATCGGTAACTCCGCTTGTGAATAGACAGGGTATCACTCTTGTAGGAATGCCTACTGCGGAAGCAGTGACCATTCATGCAAAGCGTACAGGTGAGACGGCAAACATTGCGGCATTACCTTATCCATCTGAAGCCAGATTGAACGAACTGCTGACAACAGATGGGGATGAGAATGTGCTTCGTCAAGCGTACAGCCGGCGTGTAGGGATGCTGATGCAGCATTTGGCGGCATCATTCCGACCAGATACAGTGAATCTAGCCATGAGTCATATCTATGTGCTTGGCGGCGTAGAAAGTGATTCCGAACGTCCGATTCAGGTTGGTGGTGCCTACACTGTAGATCCTTCAGCTCTGTCTATAGGTGCCCAATATACAGCACTCGGACATCTGCATCGTGCACAGGCGGTAAAGGGAGACGGTATTATTCGTTATAGCGGTTCGCCATTAGCCTACAGTTTCTCAGAAGCTGGACAGAGTAAATCGGTGACGATGGTGGATCTAGCACCTGGTGGCGTTCCACATGTGGAAGAAGTGCTTCTAACCTGTGGTCGTCCCCTTGTTCGCTGGAAGGCGCGAGGAGGGCTTGCTGAGGTACATCGTTGGTTAGAGGAAGGACGAGATGCTCAGGCCTTTGTGGATATGGAAGTATGGCTAGAGGATGCGATGTCTTTAAAAGAGATCCAGCAGCTTCGAAGATCCCATGACGGTATTATTCACATCCGTCCGGTGTATCCCGAGATGGCTGCTGCGGGTCTGTTAGAGCAACGCTCTGAGCTGCCTGTGCATGAATTGTTCCGAAAGTTCTATCAGCGGCAGACCGGTGGGGCAGAGCCTGAAGAGAAGCTTGTACAGCTATTCCTGGAGCTTGTCGATGAGGACGAGCCAGGTGTTCGTGAGGAGGCTGAGGCCAAATGAAGCCGATTTCGTTAAAAGTGGCTGGTCTACAGAGTTATCGTGAAACTCAGGAGATTGATTTTACCGTGCTGACAGAGACAGGGTTGTTCGGTATTTTTGGACCTACGGGAAGTGGGAAATCCTCGTTGCTTGACGCCATTACACTAGCGATGTACGGAAAAGTAGAACGTGCGGTGAATGGTACGCAGGGAATTATGAACCATGCCGAGGATGCATTATCGGTTGCGTTTACGTTTGAATTATCATCTGCGGAAGGTACGCGTAGATTCCGCGTAGAGCGGCGGTTCAAACGAAATAATGAAGTATCTGTAAGCAATACGGTTAGTAAATTTATTGAGACCATTGACGGGGAAGATCACGTACTTGCGGATAAGTTAGCCGAGGTTAACCGCTCTGTCGAGGATGTAATTGGGCTCAAAATGGATGATTTCACGCGTGCGGTTGTTCTTCCACAAGGGAAATTTGCCGAATTCCTGTCTCTGAAAGGCAGCGAGCGACGCCAGATGCTGCAGCGGCTTTTCCATCTAGAGAAATACGGAGACCAGCTTGCCATCAAGTTGAGCAGGCGAGTGAAGAATAATGATATGGTTCATCAGTCCCTAGTTGCGGAGCAGCAAGGGTTAGGCAATGCAAGTAAGGAGACTCTTGAAGAGATTGCTCGGCTTCTTGAAGAGACAGTTCGTTCTGCAGCTTTGTCCCGTAAAGCATTAGAAGAGGCCACGAAGGAAGCCGAACAGCTGGGCAAAATTCGTGAATGGAGTCATGAACGTCAATCTCGCTTAGAGGAACAGCGTAAGTTAAAAGCACAGGATGCACACATTGTTGCAGGTGAAGAACGATTGAAACAGGCTAGTGCAGCAGATGTGATCTTACCTGCATTACAAACGATGCGTGAAGCTATGTCGGAGCAGCAGTTGCGCCAGCAGGTAGCCGAGACTGCGCATCAGCAAGCGATAGAACATGAGAAGCAGTCTGTACTTGAAGCGGAAAAGGCAGAGGCTACCCGAGTGCAACTGTCTGAGGAAGAGCCCAAATTAATGCTGCGCCTGGAGCAATTGGAACAGGCAAAAGAACTGCAAAAGGAACGTGACGGGCTTAGAGAGGATGCTTCACGTCTGAAGCATTTACTTGAGCAAGGTCAAGCAGAACAGACGGTTGTGGGTCAACAATTGGAGAAAGAGCAAGAGTTGCAGCAGCGTGGACGTAAACGGCGGGAAGAATTACAGGAGAGCCTGAAGCCCAACGAAGTCAAAGCCGATGAGCGGAGACAGCTACAGTCTGCGTTAGAGCTTCAGCACCGGATGGACACGGTAGCAGAGCAGTTACGTCAGAACAAGGTGGAACTGGAGGCGAGCCAGCAATCAGCTACACAGGGAGCCAATAAGCTGCAGGCGATCACTGAAGAGGAGAGCCGCCTGAGCATACAGCGTGAGCGATTAATTCAACAGGCGGCTGCAGGTCTTGAAGCCTTGCTTGCATGCGAGCAGGACATCGGACGCGAGCAGAGCATGCTGGCTGGGGCGGAGGAACAGCTTCGAGGCACGATGCGTGAGCAGGAGCTGCATCGGCTATCCTCCGCCTTGCGCGCCGAGCTGCGCGAAGGCGAGCCTTGCCCGGTGTGCGGCTCCGCACACCACCCGCTCCCGGCTGCGCCGGCGGGAGAAGGTCCGCACGCAGACGATGCGGACCTGGAACTGCTGCGCAGCCTGCACGCGGAGCTGCAGGAGCTGCGCTTTGGGCTGCGCCAGCAGCTGCACGAACGTCGCAGCCTGCTGACGCAGCTTGGCGCTGCGGCCGGCGAAGCTCCGTCCGCAGCCGAGGCCGCGCCTGCGGCAGCGGAGCCCGAGCCCGCCGCGTCGCCCGTGAACGGGCGCTCCTCGGCGGACTGGGCGGCGCGTGCCGCCGCGCTGCGCGAAGCCGCGCGGGCGCTGGCTGACGCCGCAGCGCCGCTGCAAGCGGAGGCCGCTGCGTTGCAGCAGGCGGCCGTAAGCGCACAGCAGCGCCGCATGGAGGCGGCGGCTGCGCAGGAAGCCGGCCGTGCCGGGCTCGTCCAGGCGGAGCGCAAGCTAGCCGAGAGCGAGGCTGCAGCGACAGCGCTACGCGATCGCTGGGCCGCGGAACTGCTTGACATCGCCCGAGAACAGGCCAAGGCCTTATATCAGGCGATGCAGGAGCGCGATGCACGCGCCGAGGACATCAAGGAACGTCTGAACAAAAGCGTGACGTTCCTTGAAGAGAAGCAAGAGATCGTTCAATCACTTCAGCGCAAGCTGGTCGAATTGGATAAACAATTAATCCAGTGGCAGACAGAGTGGCAGGGCAACAGTAAACAACTTGCCGAAAAGGAAGTACGGTTACGGCAATGGGTTGGCGAACAACGCGTAGAAGACCTGATTACTGCTGCGCAGGCTCAGCTGACTCGATTAAGAACCTCTGCAACAGAAGCAGCACAGCGTTTCAAGGAAGCAGATGCTCTGAAACAAGAGTCGGCGAAGAAAGACGTCATCGCTCATCAAGCCGCTGTCTCTGCTGGCGAGCATTTGCAGCAGGCGCAAGTGCGCTGGAAGCAACTGCTGGATCAATCACCTTTCACTTCGGAGGAAGCTGTTGTGCAGGCAGCCATCGCTTCCGAGGAGGCAGAACGACTGGGTGCGGCCATCCAGCAACACCGCGAACAGGAACGTGAGTTGGCATCGCAGTTACGAGAACTGGAGCAGAAACTTGCGGGAGCTGAGGTGTCTGAGGAACAGTGGATCGCTTGCACAGAACAGTTACGGCTGAGACGGGCTGAGGATGAAGCGGCACTGAGCGCCAAAGCTCGGACTGAGCGGGACTTGGAAGATGTTCAGCAACGTCACGTACGCTGGACTGAACTGGAGAACCAACGAGTGGACGTTAGCCGAGAAGGCGAGCTGCTGAGTAAGCTACAATCTGCTTTCCGCGGGAACGCATTCGTAGAATACATTGCTGAAGAGCAATTGATGCAGGTTAGCCAGGCAGCATCGCAGCGATTACGCTTCTTGACCAAACAGAGATATTCGCTAGAAGTTGATTCAGGTGGTGGATTTGTCATATGTGATGATGCCAATGGTGGGGTGAAACGCCCGGTGTCCACCTTGTCGGGCGGCGAGACTTTCTTAACCTCGCTGTCGCTAGCTTTGGCGTTATCTGCACAGATTCAGCTTCGTGGGCAGTATCCACTGCAATTCTTTTTCCTGGATGAAGGGTTCGGCACACTTGATCCTGAACTGTTAGACACGGTCATAACCTCGCTGGAGAAATTGTATGACGATCGTCTAGCCGTTGGTGTCATTAGCCACGTACCTGAACTGCGAGCACGTCTAGCACGTAAGCTGGTTGTCATTCCGGCAAGTGAGGCTGGTGGCGGCTCTCGAGTTGTTCTGGAAACATTGTAGGTATAAATCTATGCCTGAATTCATTCAATCACAAAGTGAGTTACATCACAGATACAGGTTCATCGCATTGTTATACTACAGTTAAGCCGACAAACTTGATGTAAGTACCCCGGCGGACGTTTGATCAGGAATGATCCTGAATAGACGTCCGCAAGCAGTGACTTCCTTTAGGAAGTTACACACGGGGTGCTTCTTTTTTTTTACCTGTTCTTGCAGTGTCAATTCGCCCAGAGCTGAATACGATGAAAGGGTGATGATGAGCAATGATCAGGGAGGCGTTAAGAAGTGGAAAAGGTGGAAGCGAAGAAAATCTGTAAAGAGCACATGCATCGGTACGTATGCGTGCAGATGCAGGATGGCAGTCACTATGACGGGATTATGGAAAATGTGGATGATGAAATGATCTATTTGGCTGTTCCTGTTGGGCCAGAAGCGGCGATGCACCATGCGAACTGGGCACCTAATGCAATGCCTGGAGCGAACTATCCATTAGCACATGCGCGTGGATTTTACCCAGGTTACGGTTATCCTACGCCATATCCTTATTATGGCTATGGGCGTAGACGATTTAATCGGCTTGTACTCCCGCTGTTTGCCCTTACTGCATTGACCTTGTTACCGTACTATTAAGACCAGGAGTTAGTATAGATCTGCGGCAAAGTTACTTTTCATATATTTGATGGGTGCGTTCTAATTAAACACATAGATGATATAGTGTGTGCATTGCGCTAATAGATGCCTCGAATGGATCAGTACTTACGTCTATACCTTAAGGAGTGCTACATCTGGCAGTTGAGGAATCCAACATTATTGATTAGCCCAAAAACTACAAAATCATGCCTCACAGAAGGTTTGCTTCTGAAAAGGCATGATTTCTTTAATATCCTTTATAAACCGGATTCACTTAATGCAGAAGTCAGATCCTCGATTAAATCTTGGGCATCCTCAATGCCAATCGAAATACGTATCAACCCATCCGTAATGCCCAATTCTTGCCTACGTTCATATGGGATGGAGGCATGTGTCATCCGAGCAGGTACAGAAATTAAACTTTCAACCGCGCCTAGACTTTCAGCCAGTGTGAAATAACGGACTTTACTTAATACTTCATCGACCTTTGCGGAACCACCTACGTCAAAAGATACCATCCCGCCAAACCCTCTTGCCTGGGTGGAAGCGAGAGTATGCTGCGGATGATCGGACAAGCCAGGATAATAAACCTTGCTCACGGCTGGATGTTGGTTTAGAAAAGCCGCAATTTGCTCGGCATTGCGTTCCTGTGCCTCCATCCGCAATCCTAATGTTTTGAGTCCGCGCATCAATAACCACGAATCCATGGGTCCTAAGACTGCGCCAATTGCGTTTTGTATGAAATGAAGTTCTTCACCAAGCTGTTCACTGTTCACAACGGCAAGCCCAGCAACGACATCGCTATGGCCACCGATATATTTTGTTGCTGAATGTAATACAATATCCGCGCCAAGAGCGAGAGGAGTTTGCCAATACGGTGTACTGAAGGTGTTATCCACGATGAATAATAGTTCGTTAGCTTTAGACCATTTCGCAACGGCAGCAATATCAGTCACCTTAAGTAGAGGGTTCGTTGGTGTCTCAACATAAATAGCCTTTGTATTCGATTGAAGAGCTTGTTGCAGTGCTTGCAGTGAGGTTGTATCCACGAAGGTAGATTCAATACCTAGACGATGGAGCACTTTGTTGAAAATACGATATGTCCCACCGTACACGTCATCGGTTAGAATAACGTGATCACCACTTTTCAACAGAGACATTGCGGCATGAATGGCGGCCATTCCTGAACTGAAAGCGAAGCCTCGAACGCCATCTTCCAGCTCTTTAATCACTTCTTCCAATGCATGACGAGTCGGATTGCCTGTGCGTGAATATTCATAGCCTTTATGCACACCAACAGCTTCTTGTTCAAACGTGCTTACTTGATAGATCGGCACACTCACGGCTCCCGTATGAGGATCACCAACAATGCCAGCATGGATTAACTTTGTTTTTGGTCTCATATTATGATCCTCCATTATAGATGTTTTGGCTCAAATAACGCTCACTGCTATCTGGGAATATCACCACAATGTTACTTCCAGGCGCGGCATGATGGGCTTCATTTAATGCAGCTTGCATCGCTGCCCCAGACGAACTTCCTACCAACAAACCTTCCAAGATTGCCAGATCTTTAACCCGAGCAAAGGCGTCCTCATCTGAGATGGTATGGATAGCATCAAAATAACTTACGTCCATGAATGAAGATAATGTTTCGACTCCGATGCCCTCTGTGCGATGTGATCCTGGTGAACCACCAGCAAGGATTGAGCCTTCGGGCTCTACAATGCAGGCCTTAATGGAAGGATTCTGTTCCTTTAAGAAGCGTGAGCCGCCCATAAAAGTCCCGCCAGACCCAGCTCCGGCGACATATATATCTACTTTCCCGTTCAGATCACGCCAAATCTCAGGGCCCAAATGTTCATAATGTGCTCTAGGATTATCCGCATTAGAGAACTGACCAGGAATGTAGGAACCCGGTATCTCGGTTGCTAGTGTTTCTGCTTTGCGTATAGCGCCTGTCATTCCATCTGATGTAGGCGTTTTGATGACGGTAGCGCCCAGTGCACGCATCAATTGCTGTTTCTCCACACTGAACTTCTCGGGAACGGTGAAAATAACGTTTAAGTTCAGCCCTACGGCAGCCATGGCGAGACCAATGCCCGTATTACCCGCGGTAGCTTCAATGATCGTTCCACCTGGCTTAACATCTCCTCGTGCCAAGGCTTGCTCCAACAAATACTTGCCGATCCGGTCTTTTACACTGCCTCCAGGATTCATGAATTCCAACTTGGCATACAAGCGAACACTTTGAGGTAAGGGATAACGAGATAATTCAAGTAAAGGCGTATTGCCTATAAGTTCTTGTACATGTTGATAAACAGTCAAATTTAACCAATCTCCTTTTGCGCTCTCATTAACCATATATACTTATTCAAATGGGAGAAGTTTGTTCTAAAACCAAGTTTCGATAATATGCGTTCTAAATAACCTCAGTGCTTGTATAGTACTCCATTCGTAGCTCGGCATTTATGGGAATGGCTTGTTCCTTCTCTGCCCGTTACTGCGATATCCTCCTTGGTAACGACCAGTTAAAAACAACTATATCAATGGGAGTTATATACTATAAAAGTGTTAATTAAAAGAAGAATAAGGATTTTATGGCTTTAAAACAGTAGCCCTGCATCTCTGTACTTGAGTGATTAATGAAGGTTTATATACTTTGATTCGCTGCAAAGATAAAACATTAATTCACCTTGGCTATAATTAGACCACTACTCTAAGTTCTTCTTAAATCCCCATAATTGTCCTTGAAATTGGACGTTGCTTAGCACATCCGGTATGATAGGAAGGTATACATAATTACTGTTTAAAGGAGGGTATGAACAATGGATTGCTTGTTTTGCAAAATTGTAGAGGGCAGCATTCCCTCCAACAAAGTGCTGGAGAATGACCATGTTGTCGTCTTCCATGACATACAGCCCGCTGCGCCAACACATGTGTTAGTGATTCCTAAGAAACATATTGCTTCCATGAATGAAGTAACGGCAGAGGATCTGCCCTTGATTGGACAGGTTCATTTGGCTGCACAGGAAGCAGCAAAACGCTTAGGCATTGACGAGTCTGGTTACAGATTAATCAATAACTGTGGCCAGGATGGCGAGCAAACGGTGCATCACTTGCATTATCATCTGCTTGGAGGCACAAGACTCGGAGCTTTGACTAGCCTATCTGATTCGCACAAATAAACAGTTGAAGTGCTGAAAATCAACGTTATTTTTTGCACTATTGAACAATGTAAGGCATCTTGCTTGTTTAAATTAAATGATCATTTTACGTTGAGGTTGACACGTTTATTACCTTTCGCCTATAATGAAAGGTGATGAACCGTGTTATTGCTCTTGGACGGTCTGGTCGGAGGGAGGGAAAACTGGTGTCTGAAACTAAAGTTCGCAAAAACGAGACTATTGATGCTGCACTTCGTCGCTTTAAACGTTCCATCGCTAAAGATGGCGTCTTGGCTGAGGTGAAGAAACGTAAGCATTATGAGAAGCCAAGCGTGAAGCGCAAGAAAAAGTCCGAGGCTGCTCGTAAGAGAAAGTTTTAGGAGGATTTTAACTACATGAATCTTAGCGAACGATTGAACGAAGATATGAAGCAAGCGATGAGGAGCAAGGACAAGTTCAAGCTCTCCACCATTCGGTTGATTCGTTCGACGATCAAGAATCTTGAAATAGATTTGAAAAGAGATTTGGATGACAACGAAGTGCTTGATATCCTAAGTCGTGAAATCAAACAGCGCAAAGATGCCCTCCAAGAATTTGAAAAATTGGGCCGTGAAGACCTCGCGGCAAATGCAAAAGCGGAAATTGATATAATCGGTCAATACCTTCCCGAACAGCTTACCGAAGAAGAAATTAAAGTTATTGTACAGCAGACCATCCAGGAAACCGGTGCTTCTTCGAAAGCCGAGATGGGGAAAGTTATGGCGGCCCTTATGCCGAAAGTCAAAGGCAGAGCGGACGGCAAGCTGGTTAACCAAGCAGTTCAACAATTTCTGCAATAAAGCAATCAATAAACACTTCCTGACTTGTCAGGGAGTGTTTTTTCCTTTGTTAAGATCTTTTAGTGAATGCTATGAGCGAGCATAGAAGTTTTTCGAAGCAGGAATGGATTTGTGTTTTCACATGACAGGTGGACAAAACGTGAATAAATGCATCGCATTTTTTCTTTAAATTGGATGTTTGACATGAAAATGGATTATAAATGTTGCAATTGTTGCAAGATTCAAATATAATTTTAAGATTTTGAAACGAAATGCTGATTTGTACGTAATAACAACCATAAGCTGGACAGTATAACGATATTGGAAAAGGGGGGATTATTGGTGAAGGGAAAGCACCGGAAGATGCTTACAGGGCCATTCATGCTCTTAATGCTGCTGACGCTGTTGCTTCCTGTTTGGATTGGATCGCCTTCAGCACATGCGGCTGAGAAGAGCGGCGCCGTATACATTATTCCGGTTGATAAACCAATCGAGCAGGGGCTTGGCAAATTTATGGAGCGTGGCTTCAAAGAAGCTGAGAACATGAACGCAGGCCTGATCGTACTGGACATTAATACGCCGGGAGGACGTGTTGATACTGCCGAGGCACTGGGAATCTTGATTAAAGATAGCCCGATTGAGACCTTAGCTTTTGTGCGTGGTGACGCCGCTTCTGCAGGGAGCTTTTTGGCTTTGAATGCGGATAAGATCGTAATGTCGCCAGGTAGCATGATTGGTGCGGCAGCGATGGTGGACAGTACAGGTAAACATGTAGATGATCCAAAACTCGTTGCCTTCTGGAAAAGCAAAATGCAAGGAGCGGCCGAAAAAAGTGGTCGCGATGGCAAAATTGCTGCTGGAATGACGGATGTTAATATGGTGGTGGAAATGCCAGAGATTAATAAAACCAAGCAAAAAGGTGAAATTATTGCACTCTCGGCAGAAGAAGCGTTAAAAGTTGGATACGCAGACCATATTAGTAACACCCCAGAAGAGGCAGCTACCTGGTTAGGATACAGTCAGGATGATGTGTTCAAGGTGGAAAGAACCACAGCTGAGAACATCTCTACATTCCTTACGAACCCAGTGGTTATGACTGTGCTCCTGTTCCTCGGTATTGCAGGGGTGATCATCGAGTTAATCGTTCCTGGTTTCGGGGTACCTGGTATTGTTGGTATCGTATGTTTTGTACTTTATTTCTCCGGAAACTATATTGCTGGTTTTGCCGGAGCAGAGACATGGGTATTATTTACTGTTGGTCTCATCATGATGATTCTTGAGATGTTTATACCGAGTTTCGGTATACTGGGTATTCTCGGATCTATCGCACTCGTTGCCGGTGTTGTGCGAGCAGCGTACGACACAAGCGATGCGTTTGTATCACTCGGTATTGCCTTTGGAGCAGCGCTCGTAGTTATCGCGATCGTTGTCATTCTGTTTAAGGATAAGGGCATATGGAATCGATTCATATTGAGTGAGAAGCTGTCTGCTGATCGTGGGTTCTCATCAGCGACAGAACGCAAGGAACTGATTGGAATGCAAGGAATCAGTCTTACTCCGCTGCGTCCGTCTGGAACCGCTATGCTGAATGGGGAACGGGTCGATGTTGTATCAGATGGTGATTTTATTCCAATCGATACACCGATCATCGTCATTAAGGCAGAAGGTACTCGAATTGTAGTGCAACAATCTCTGCCTGTGTAACCTTTTTCCATTGCCGGAGCCGATGAGGTCTTCGGCAAAGTACATATCCATTCTGTAAGGCTGTTGCCAGAGTGGGGAACCAAATAAACAGCGGAGTTAAGCTAGGTTTGTTATGCTGTATGATGGTACAAAATTAAAAATGCAAATGGAGGAATTTTGACTATGGAACCAACCTTGATTACGGTTTTGCTCGTTGCGGTAGTTGCGATTATCGTACTTAGCGTATTCTTCAGCTTTTTCCCGGTAATGCTCTGGATCTCAGCGATTGCATCCGGTGTGCGTGTCGGAATTATTACACTGGTAGCTATGAGACTGAGACGTGTAACACCTAGTCGGATCGTAAACCCGTTGATCAAAGCAACAAAGGCGGGACTTGGATTGAATATCAACCAATTGGAAAGTCACTTCCTTGCTGGTGGTAACGTAGACCGCGTTGTTAATGCTTTGATTGCTGCACAACGTGCAAACATTCCATTGGAGTTTGAACGTGCTGCTGCAATCGACCTTGCAGGTCGTGACGTATTGCAAGCCGTGCAAATGAGCGTTAACCCTCGTGTAATCGAGACACCAATTGTATCCGCTGTAGCAAAAGATGGTATCGAAGTTAAAGTTAGAGCGCGTGTTACGGTTCGTGCAAACATTGATCGTCTCGTCGGTGGTGCTGGTGAAGAGACAATCATTGCCCGTGTCGGCGAAGGTATCGTAAGTACGAACGGTTCTTCCAATTCCCACAAAGACGTATTGGAAAATCCGGATCTGATCTCTCGTACGGTATTGTCTAAAGGTTTGGATGCAGGTACGGCTTTTGAAATCCTGTCCATTGATATCGCGGACGTAGATGTAGGTAAAAATATTGGTGCATTCTTGCAAACAGAACAAGCAGAGGCAGATAAGCGTATTGCCCAAGCAAAAGCCGAAGAGCGTCGTGCAATGGCCGTAGCACAAGAACAAGAGATGAAAGCGCGCGTTGTAGAGATGAGAGCACGTGTAGTTGAATCCGAATCCCAAGTACCTTTGGCAATGTCCGAAGCGCTTCGTAGTGGTAAAATCGGTGTTATGGACTACATGAACCTGAAAAATATTGAAGCAGACACTCAAATGCGTAACACATTAGGAAAACCTGGTGAAGGCTCCAATTCCAATGATCAGGGTGATTCCAAAAACGGAAGATAGGCGGTGAATGCACATGAGCCTATTAGATTGGGTATTTGACAATCTGTACATTGTAGCGGTTGTTGGCTTTATGCTATTTTCATTCCTCGGGAAAGCCGCCAAATCGGTTGATCCGAACAAAAAGCGTCCGAGCAACGGGATGCCTACCTTTGGTGGTAGTGGTGACTCTGATCAAAATGGACGTTCTTCTGAGGACACGAGAACGCAATCCACAGGGTCTTCTAATCATGGAGACACTCGTTATGATGAGCAATACGACGATCGTTATGATGATAGAAGGTATGATGAGGAAACGTATGATGATCGCTATGAACCCATGTACTCTGAGCCTGCGCCAAGTTCTAGGCAATCCGACGAATATGGCAGCCAGAGTACAGTAAGTGCGATGAGTAGTTCTCTTGAAGAGCAGATGAAGCAGATGGAACAGCAACAACGTGTAATTCAAGAACGTTTGAATCGTATTTCATCAGCGAATACTCCGGTTGTCTCTGATTCTAGTTGGGATGAAACCACAAACGAATCTGGGCAGTCTATGCTTCGCAGGGAAGATATTCGTACGGGTGTTTTATGGGCTGAAGTATTGGGTTCCCCACGTTCCAAACAACCGTTTGGGACTCGAGGTAAGCTGTAATAATTTCTAAATGAATGAGGAAAAGGGTCGTCTCTGGTGAGTGTTTGAGCCAGATGACGGCTCTTTTTTTGTTTTTATAATTCTTTTATCCGTTTCCAACTCAACCTTTACCATAGTTCTCATATATTCAGGCTTAACCGCATAAGTTGAATTGTAGAGGAAGGGGGAAGACCTTCGAATGACTCGAATTAGTCGCAAGCTGCGCAGATGGACTAGTGAGGTGTTAGATCTGCCGCAGGATGTGCTTTACGATATGCCACGGTTAACCCTGATTGGCAATAAGCAATTGTATATAGAGAATCATCGAGGTGTCATCCATTTTACACCGGATCGCATCGTTCTTGCTCTATCCCAAGGTGAACTGGAGATTAGAGGGGCTGAGCTGATGATCCGTAATATCTTACCAGATGAGGTGGCTGTGGAAGGCACGATTCTAGATATTCATATGAATGGAGCGGAGGGGAACGGATGAAGCAGCCCAGTCTGTACAAACTGCGTGGAGCGGTCCGAATCACGGTTACTGGGGGAGACATTGAGGGGTTAATTAACTTGCTGGCAGTGCAGGGACTGGAAGTTTGGAACCTGCGTGCCAGGGATGGACGACGGGCAGATATGAACATTTTGCTGCCTGATTTCTTCAAGTTGCGTCCGTTACTGAAACGGACAGGCTGCAAAGTGAAGGTGACTCATCGCAGAGGATTCCCGTTTTTTGTTGCCCGACTATTGAAAAGGAAGTTTTTCCTTGGTGGAATGTTATTTTTTATCGCAGCTTTGTTTGCGTTAACGTCTATGGTCTGGAATGTAGAAGTGAAGGGCAATGTGAAGATTCCAACAGATGAGATTCTTGCGGCTGCCCAAAAAGAGGGGTTATATCCTTTTCAGTGGTCATTTCGTCTTCCCAGCCAGGACAAGCTCTCTAGACAGCTTGCGTTGACGCTGCCAGATGTAACTTGGGTTGGGGTAACCAAGGAAGGCACGAATGTCACCATTCAAGTTGTAGAGTCAGCACAACCGAAGCGAGAGCCTTTAATGAACCCTAGACATCTAATAAGTAAGTCCGACGCGGTGGTCACTCAGATTTACGCGGAGCAGGGGCGGCCGGTTGTACAGGAAAACATGCGTGTAAAAAAAGGACAAGTGTTGATCTCAGGTATACTAGGAGATGAAGAAAATACGGAAAACGTAGTGGCGAAAGGTGATATTCGCGGTTTAGTGTGGCGTGAATATCAAGTTGAAGTGCCACTTATACAAAAGCTCAATACGATGACTGGTGAGAGCAAAGAGCGATTTTACATCGTGCTAGGGAAATGGGCAGTACAGCTATGGGGGTATGGTAAGGTTCCTTTTAACTCATATGAAACATCCAGCAACCATGATCCGCTCACTTGGCGCTCCTTTAGTCTTCCTATGGGGTGGTTAACGGAGACAGATAGGGAAACCCGTGCACATGAAGTACAGCAGAGTGTAGAATGGGCGAAAAGCAAAGGATTGGAAGGGGCTAGAAACGATATTATCGCTAAAAATGGGAAAGAAACTAAAATTATAAGTGAAAAAATTTTGCATGAGAAGAAAGAGAATGGTAAAGTTTATATGAAAGTATTATTTGAAGTAGAAGAAAGTATTGCGGAAGAACTTCCGCTAGTCCATAGTCAAGGAGAATGAGGCTATTTGTCAGAACAAACACGCAGCATACGAATCTCCCTCCAAACTGCGGGAGAGGGTCAATCTCTGTTTGGACCCCAAGATATTTTTCTGAAATTAATTGAAGCTGAGATTCCTGCTCAGATCTCATCCCGTGAAGCGGAGATCGTGATCTTCGGGAATGCACAGAACGTAGAATCGCTAGAACAGTTATTTGATGTATTATTGCAATTGGTACGTAATGGATATGTGTTAACTGAGCGGGATGTTAAATACGCGATTGAGCTAGCGAAGGAACTGCGTGCAGACCAGCTTCTTGACCTGTTCAAGGGTGAGATTACAACGACCTATCGAGGGAAGCCGATCCGGGTAAAAACGATTGGACAGAAGCACTATGTAACTTCGATTAAGAAACGGGACGTTGTATTTGGTATTGGTCCTGCAGGTACAGGTAAAACCTATCTGGCAGTCGTGCTCGCTGTGGCAGCGCTCAAGGAAGGCAGCGTAAAGCGAATTGTACTTACAAGACCTGCGGTTGAGGCTGGTGAAAGCCTAGGCTTCCTCCCGGGTGATTTGCAAGAGAAGGTAGATCCTTATTTACGTCCACTGTACGATGCGTTATATGATGTGATGGGACAAGAGCAGACAGCAAAAGCGCTAGAGCGAGGGTTAATAGAAATTGCACCTTTGGCATACATGCGTGGACGTACGCTTGATGATTCATTCATTATTTTGGATGAAGCCCAGAACACGACGCCTGAACAAATGAAAATGTTTTTGACCCGTCTTGGTTTTGGCTCCAAAATGGTCATTACCGGCGATGTTACACAAATTGATTTACCCCGCGGCAAGAAATCTGGATTAGTGGAAGCGAAAACGATACTGACTGAAGTGGAAGAAATCGGATTTGTGTTCTTTGCAGAGCAAGATGTTGTAAGACACTCTCTCGTTCAGAAAATTATCGTTGCATACAACCACGCCGCAGAAAATCAAGAATAGAAAGGGATTGTCTAAGGTGACCTCTAAGGAACTGTCAAAAGGCAAATCTTTTCAGAATAGAGCTACAGGATGGAAGTATAGCGTGTGGGCACGCTATCTTCTGTTTTTGTTTCTGGTGATTCTCTTCTTCGTGAGCCTAGCTCCCAAGCTGCTTCCTGAGCGGTACGATATTCAGGAAGGGACACGCAGTGAAGTGGATATTGCTGCACCTATGCAGATTCCGAACAATAAAGCTACGCTAAAAGCGCAAGAAGAAGCCGCCGAACGTGTGCAGCCTATTTATCAAATTGTTCAGATGCGCAATGAGAATCTAATGACGACATTACTTGATCGTATTGACCGATTGAATCAGGATGATCAGATATCAAGTCAAGATAAAATTGACATTTACCGGGAAGAAATTCCGCAGCGTCAGAAGGATTTTGTGTCCAATTTTATCAACAATAACCGGAAGTCAGGTACATACTCCGAAACGTTACTGGAAGAAATCAGAAATGTAGTACAGGAGCAAAGCTACCGGATCCCGGAAGAGACATACATCAAAATATCTCGTCTCACGTCGGATGATATTCAGGAAATGAAATCTGTTGCCAGGGACATTGTCTCTAGACTGATGACGGATCAGATCAGTGATGCAACAACGGCTCGTGCGAAAGTCGCCGAGATGGTTAGTGTCAGCTCGCTTAGCAAACGTACACAGCGTGAAGTTGTGCAGGAGCTAGGACGACTTGTTCTAACGTCCAATCGTTTCTACGATGAAGAGGGGACAAAAGAAGCGAAGGTACAGGCTCGTGAGAACACGCAAACCGTGTTTATCAAGCAAGGAGACACTCTAGTAGCCAAAGGGGAAATAATCACCCCAGAGATGTATGCACTGCTGGATGAGAATGATTTGTTGAAAAATGAAGTGAATTATTGGCCGCAACTTGGATTGCTCATGCTGTCCTGTCTGTTATCAGCGGCGATTCTCATGTATATTCAGCAATGTAGCGGCACACATTTTAAATACAACAATGCACAGCTGCTAATGCTTGTCCTTATATTCATCATTACGATTGTAGTTATGCATGTGACCGCATTCATCCAGACAAACGAACAGTCGTATGTAGGATTCCTTGCACCGGTTGCTGTGGGTGCGATGTTAATTGCTTTGCTACTGGATACTTCGCTTGCTTTTGTATGTTCCATAATCATTGGCATGCTCTCAAGTATCATTCTTAATACGCATCAGGGTCAGATTTTTGACTTCGAATTTGGCTTCTTCGCTGTATTGGTTTCCTTTGTTGCTATTTTTGCAACCCATAAGGCGAGTCAGCGCTCAACGATCTTAAAGGGTGCTATTATGGTCTGTCTCTTTGGTTCCATTGCTGTTTTCACACTCGCTTTAATTGACACAGGTGACTGGAACCGCACAACGACATTGTATGGTGTAGGTTTCGCCTTTGCTAGTGGTGTGTTAACCGCTATACTTGTCATTGGACTTATGCCATTCTTTGAAACATCGTTTGGCATCTTGTCTGCTCTCAAACTTGTGGAGCTATCCAATCCAAACCATCCGTTGTTACGCAAGCTATTGACGGAGACGCCAGGTACGTATCATCACAGCGTCATGGTGGGTAATCTGTCAGAGGCTGCGGCCGAAGCGATTGGAGCTAACGGACTGCTATGTCGTGTCGGATCGTATTATCATGATATCGGGAAGACGAAGCGACCTATTTATTTTATTGAAAACCAAAATAATATGGAGAATCCTCATGATTCCATTGATCCAAAGCTGAGTAAGTCGATCATCGTTGCTCATGCTAGAGATGGAGTGGAAATGCAAAAGGATTACAAGCTACCCAGACCGATTCGCGATATAGCGGAACAGCATCATGGGACAACATTCCTGCACTTCTTCTACCATAAGGCGTTACGACAGGCTGAAGAAGCGGGGATCGAACCTGATTTTACGGAAGAGGATTTCCGTTATCCAGGGCCGAAAGCTCAATCCAAAGAGTCTGCCATTGTTGGTATAGCAGATAGTGTGGAAGCGGCTGTTCGTTCGCTGCGTAAACCGACGGTTGAGCAAGTGGAGTCCATGATTGAGAAGATTATCAAAGGTAGATTGGATGATCATCAGTTTAATGATTGCGATCTAACGATGCGGGAACTTGATATTGTTGCCAAAACTTTGAAAGAAACGGTAATGGGCATTTTCCACTCCCGGATCGAATATCCAGAGGAAATGAAGAAACCAAAACCTACTTCACCCGAAGCAGGTTGATTAAAACCTCTAATAATCAGTAGACAGGAGTTATGAAAGAATGAGTCTTAACCTGGCATGGAATAATGAACAACAGGATAAAGAAATTACAGAGCCTATGATTGCGATGCTGGAGCAATTGCTCAACCTTGCAGGGGGAGCCGAAGGTGTTGCTGAAGGAGAAGTAGCTCTGACATTTGTAGATGATGAACAGATCCATGAATTGAACCGGGATTATCGTGGTATCGACCGTCCAACAGATGTATTGTCATTCGCCATGAATGAGACTGTGGATGAAGAACTGGATATCATTTATGAACTGGACGAAGATGAGGAAATGGAAGAAATGCCAGATGTACTCGGCGACATTATCATCTCTGTTCCGCGTACGATTCTGCAAAGTGAAGAGTACGGGCATTCCTTTGAACGCGAACTAGGCTTTCTGTTTGTCCACGGATTTTTACACTTGCTTGGCTATGACCATCAGGATGAGGTCAGTGAGGCTGAGATGATGGGTAAGCAGGAAGCTGTATTGGCTCAGGCCGGGTTGACACGATAATGAAGCGGCGCTCCTGGGGTCTGGTGTTCCGCAATGCAGCGGAAGGAATTGCATACGGCTTCCGAACTCAGAGGAATGTAAGAGTCCATACAGGAGTAGCTCTCATCATGTGTGCAGCTGGATTTTTTTTCGGGATTTCCAGAACAGATTGGCTGTTTGTTTTGGCAGCCATTTTTTTGGTACTGGTGACCGAATTAATGAACACGGCTGTAGAAGCTGCGGTTGATCTCGCACATCCGGATATTCACCCGCTTGCCAAAGCGGCGAAGGACACCGCGGCTGGAGCAGTACTTCTGGCTGCGGTATTCGCTGTCATTATTGGATGTGTTGTATTCTTTAAACCGGTACTGAACTGGTTAGGATTGTATTAATTTTCTAAATGTAGTTGAATTTAATTTATAGAGCGTAGCTTTATATGACCTAAGGGAGAGAATGTAGTATGGATAACGGACTGCTGATGCAGGAAGCGATTAAGGCGCGTACCAAAGCGTACATCCCTTATTCGCATTTCGGTGTAGGCGCGGCATTACTTGATCATGAAGGTAATGTGCATCACGGATGTAATATTGAAAATGCTGCGTATACACCTGGCAACTGTGCTGAACGAACAGCATTGTTTAGTGCGATTGCAGGTGGCCAGCAGCCGCGGAGCTTCAAAGCCATTGCTATTGTAGGTGACACGGATGACCCGATTGCGCCTTGTGGAGTATGTCGTCAAGTAATGTTCGAATTGTGCGAACCAGACATGAAGGTTATTCTTGGAAACATGAAAGGTGACCTGCGCGAGACTACGGTTGCAGAATTGATTCCATATGCATTTGGACCGTCTGATCTAAATTCGGCTCAAAAATAAACTATTACATTCCAGGCCTAGGCGCCTGAGGAGGAACATATGAAAAAACAAGCATTTAAATCCGGATTTGTAGCCATCGTTGGACGCCCCAATGTAGGTAAATCGACGTTAATGAATCAAGTTATTGGTCAAAAGATTGCCATTATGTCGGACAAGCCACAAACGACACGTAATAAAATTCATGGTGTATATACTTCTGAGCATCAACAGATCGTTTTTCTAGACACACCTGGTATCCATAAGCGTCAGTCCAAACTAGGTGATTACATGAATCAGACTGCACTGAACACACTTCACGAAGTTGAAGCTGCGCTATTCCTGATTGATGCTTCTGAGGGTATGGGTGGAGGCGATCGTTACATTGCAGAACAATTGAAAAATGTTCGCACTCCAATCATTTTGGTAATGAACAAAATTGATAAAGTTGAACCTGAAGCATTACTTCCTTTGATTGAGGAATATCGTAAACTTCACGATTTTGCTGAGATTGTTCCTGTATCCGCTAAGCTCGGCAATAATGTGAATACATTACTGGAGCAGATCAGTAAATACTTGCCAGAAGGTCCGCAATACTACCCTGAGGATCAGGTGACAGATCACCCAGAGCAATTCGTTTGCGCTGAGCTGATTCGGGAGAAAATTCTGCAAATGACTCGTGAAGAAGTGCCGCACTCCATTGCGGTAACGATTGAAGACATGAAAGTGCAGGATAATGGCGTTGTCTACATTTCGGCAGTTATTTTTGTAGAACGCGATTCACAAAAAGGGATTATTATCGGCAAGCAAGGTGCCTTGCTCAAAGAAGTCGGTAAACGTGCTAGGCAGGACATTCAGAACCTGTTAGGCTCCAAAATTTTTATGGAACTGTGGGTAAAGGTGAAAAAAGACTGGAGAAATCAGGATCGTGTGTTGCGTGACCTTGGTTTCGGTCGTGAGTAATCATCCGAGAGGTATCCAGTAATTGCAACGCATAGTTTACCTTGCAAGACTCCATCCTATCTTCTAGAAGCACACGTCATTTCCGAAGAGAGGATGAAATTCCGATGCGAGATTTTTCGTGGAAGGTTTTTGCGATGACGGGGGATGTAGAATCCTACTTACTGTACGCCGAGGCATGCAGCTCATTGGAGCAAGAGTCGGATCATGCAGGGGAAGTGATTGAAGATGAAGAAGCCGAGCATTGATTGGCGGATTCAAGAATGGTTAGGTGACGAGGCATGCTATACAGGGTGGAAGGGATTGTCATCCGCAGCATGGACTATGGCGAGGGAAACAAAATTGTTACGCTTTGCACCGAAAGCGGCGGAAAAGTAGGTGTACTTGTCCGTGGTGCCAAAAAGCCCAAAAGTCGACATGCTGCACTTGTGCAGCCGTTTACGTTCGGTCAGTACGTTTACTTTCGGAACACGGGTTTGGGAAACTTGAATGCAGGCGAAATTATTGAGTCATACCATGAGCTGCGTGAGGATCTGGTCAAAGCTGCATATGCGTCTTATGCGTGTGAGCTGCTTGATCGCGTGCTACAGGATGAGGAGACAGGTACCTTCTGGTTTAAACAACTAAAAGCCTGTCTCCAAGCATTAAAGGAAGATAAGGATCCAGTCGTCATGACTAGTTTATACGAAATGAAAATTTTGCAATCGGCTGGTTATGGGCCTGCACTGGATGATTGTATCTCTTGTGGTCAGGAACGACCGGATGAGCAATTGTTCGTAAGTCCTAGACTTGGGGGCGTATTATGTCGTGCATGTAAGCATTTTGATCCGCCTGCCATGTCAGTAAGCCCTAAGGCGCTGAAATTGCTGAGATTGTTCGCACAGTTTGATCTGCAACGGCTGGGTAACATATCTGTAAGCGAAGGAACCCGAGCTGAGATCAAAAAAATCATGCGCGCGTTTATGGATCACCAACTAGGTTTGAATTTGAAGTCCCGTTCTTTTCTTGATCAAATGGAGAAGTACGGGATTTGAGTTGTTTGTAGAAGTGATGAAATACAACTTGACTTCATTCTTATTTTTATATATGATGGACTATAATTTCTCTTTTGGAGACATGCATTGAACGAGAGAGTAGTAGACAGAATTCTATAATTTATGATTTAGGGCATTAGCTCTGATATCATAATAGAGCGAGCCGGGGATGGTGGAAGCCCGGATGAATTGGTCTATGAAAGGGCACTCGGGAGCATGAATGGACACGGAAAAGTGGGCTTAGGTTTAGCAGGTTATCCTGTACTCCTTGAGCCAAGTAGGGTGGAACCGCGGGAATAGCTCTCGTCCCTACGTCTGGACAACAGGCGTAGGACGGGGGCTTTTTATTGTCTAAACCGTTCTAGGCTTGCCAACAAACCATTGAAAAGGAGCATGATTATGAATTTTCAGCAGATGATTTTAACGCTGCAACAATTCTGGGCTGAGCACAACTGCATTATTGTCCAGCCGTATGATACGGAAAAAGGGGCAGGTACGATGAACCCAATGACCTTTTTGCGTTCGCTTGGACCTGAGCCGTGGAAAGTAGCTTATGTGGAGCCTTCCCGTCGCCCATCGGATGGACGTTACGGTGAAAATCCAAACCGTCTGTATCAGCATCATCAATTCCAAGTCATTATCAAACCTTCTCCAGACAATATTCAAGAGATCTATTTGGAGAGCTTGAAACGTCTAGGTATTGATCCGCTCAAACATGATATTCGGTTTGTTGAAGACAACTGGGAGAATCCGTCTCTTGGTTGCGCAGGTTTGGGTTGGGAAGTATGGCTGGATGGTATGGAGATCACCCAATTTACGTATTTCCAACAGGTAGGCGGAATCGAGACGAATCCGGTTGCTGTTGAGATTACGTATGGTATGGAGCGTCTTGCTTCTTACATTCAAGATAAAGAAAATGTGTTTGATCTTGAATGGGTTGAAGGCATTACCTATGGTGATGTATTCCGTCAACCAGAATTCGAGCATTCTAAATATACATTTGAAGTATCAGACGTGAAAATGTTATTTACGCTTTTCAACATGCATGAAGAAGAAGCAAATAAAGCAATGGCACAAAACTTGGTATTTCCTGCATATGACTATGTGCTGAAATGTTCGCATACGTTCAATCTGCTGGATGCTCGAGGCGCAATCAGTGTAACAGAACGTACAGGTTACATCACACGTGTTCGTAATCTAGCTCGGCAAGTGGCTGCCACATACATGGAAGAGCGTGAGAAGCTTGGCTTCCCGCTGATTAAGAAAGGGGGAGCTGAGCATGTCTAAGGATCTATTATTTGAAATTGGTCTTGAAGAAGTTCCAGCTCGGTTCATGCGCGGTGCGATTGAGCAGTTGCAGGAGCGCGTTGTGAAATGGTTGGACGCATCTCGTATCTCTTACGGTGAAGTGAATGCCTATGCAACGCCACGCAGATTGGCAGTATTGATTCAAGGAGTAGCTGAGAAGCAAGAGGACGTGGAGGAAGAAGTCAAAGGTCCTTCGCGTAAAATTGCACTGGACGAGAGCGGCAACTGGAGCAAAGCAGCTTTAGGATTCGCTCGTAGCCAGGGTGTAGACCCAGAACAATTCACGTTTAAGGAACTTAGTGGCGTGGAGTACATCTATGCTACGAAGAGCAGTAAAGGGGTAGAAACCTCCTCTGTAATCGGTGAAGGCCTGTTGTCTATCCTGCATGCGATGACGTTCCCTAAATTCATGCGCTGGGCTTCCTACGATTTCAAGTTTGTCCGTCCAATTCGTTGGATTGTTGCTTTGTTCGGAAGCGAAGTCATTGAGCTTG
This sequence comes from Paenibacillus sp. Root52, assembly GCF_001426865.1. Classification (GTDB taxonomy): domain Bacteria; phylum Bacillota; class Bacilli; order Paenibacillales; family Paenibacillaceae; genus Paenibacillus. Next base: position 181,225 of record NZ_LMFO01000012.1, read on the forward strand.
AAGTAGCGGGTGTGCAGTCTGGAAATGTTACTCGTGGACATCGCTTCTTGGGCAAGGATACCGTAATCAGTAGTGCTTCTTCTTACGTAGAGACTCTTCGTTCTGAGCATGTCATTGTAGACATTGCTGAACGTGAACAGATGATTGTCTCCCAAATCGAAGCGCTCGCTGCTGAAAAAAAATGGAGTATTGGCATCAAAGAAGATCTTCTTGAAGAAGTACTGTTCTTGGTTGAGACGCCAACCGTGCTGTTTGGTACATTCGACTCTTCATTCTTGAATATTCCTCAGGATGTTCTGATTACATCTATGAGAGAGCACCAACGTTACTTCCCTGTGCTTGACAGTGAGGGACAATTGCTGCCGTATTTCGTTACGGTTCGCAATGGTGGTGCGGATTCACTTGAGATCATAGCCAAAGGGAACGAAAAAGTATTGCGTGCAAGACTTTCGGATGCAAAATTCTTCTATGAAGAAGATCAAAAGCTAGAGATCAAAGACGCACTTTCTAAGCTCGAAACGATCGTGTTCCAAGAAGAGCTAGGTACTGTTGGTGATAAAGTTCGTCGTATTCGCAAAATTGCAGATGCTCTGGCATCTAAGCTTCAGGTGTCGAATGCTGTAGCAGAATCGGTTAGCCGTGCTGCAGATATCTGCAAATTCGATCTCGTTACCCTGATGGTTGGTGAGTTCCCAGAATTGCAAGGTGTCATGGGTGAGGATTACGCACGCAAAGCTAACGAAAAAGAAGATGTGGCCAAAGCCGTATTTGAACACTATCAGCCACGTTTTGCTGGAGATCAATCCCCGGCTTCCCTAATTGGTGCGATTGTGAGCGCTGCGGACAAAATGGACACGATTGTAGGTTGTTTCTCCATCAACATCATCCCTACAGGTTCACAAGATCCGTACGCACTTCGTCGTCAGGCTGCAGGAATCGTGCAGATTTTGCTCGATCATCAGCTTCCATTGACATTGTCAGACGTATTCGGAGTTGCACTTGAAGTACACGCTCAGATGAACCTGTTGAAACGTGCAGACGAAGAAGTACGTAAAGACTTGCAGGACTTCTTTGGACTTCGTGTGAAAAAATTGCTGTCCGAGACGGTAAGATACGACGTAGTTGATGCAGTGATCTCTTCTGGCTTCGATGATATTAGTGCTATTGTTCCTAAGGGTGAAGCGTTGATGGCGGCTGTTCAAACCGGAGATGCATTCAAAACAACGGTCGAATCGTTCAACCGTGTGGGGAATTTGGCTGCCAAAGCATCTAATGCTTCCGTACATCCTGAATTGTTCGTAGAAGAAGGAGAGCGCCAGCTGCATGAAGCTTGGAGCAAAACGAGCGAAGAGTACAACCAAGCGTTGTCTAAACATGCGACTGCTGAGGCACTTGCGATTGCTTCTGCATGGAAAGAGGCAATTACCATATTCTTCGATTCCGTTATGGTAATGTCCGAAGATGAAGCGATTCGTGCTAACCGTTTGGCGCTACTTGCCACGATTGATCGTGACCTGAAACAATTCGCTGATTTCTCTAAATTAGTGTGGTAATTCTTCTTCTGACCGCTTAGACCAAGTGGTTCAGAGACAAAGCGCAATTTCAGTATTAAAGCGGGATATAACAGGGTATAAATATACGGAACGGGTTGTGAAATTTATTTTAGACACCTGTTCCGTATTTTAGCCTTTGAATTACGTTGACTCGTCAGAAGGATTTCGCCTAACTAAGGTCGTATATAACAATATGCAGTTTATTTTGTGCATTTTGCATCTAGACATGATGACAACATGCGAACTTTATGAAGCTGGGTGGTCTGGGATTGAGTGAGTTGAATGTACGCCACATTGTTGTGGATGGCGATGCTTGCCCGGTTAAGGCCGAGATTGCGGAAACGGCTCGCCGTTTCAAAATCCCTGTGCTGCTGGTTTCTTCTTTTGACCATCTGCTTCAAGGTGGAGAAGGGATACGAACGGTGCAGGTAGATCGTAGTGACCAAAGCGCTGACCTATATATTGCTAATCATATTAAGCCTTGCGATGTGGTCATTACACAGGATTATGGTTTGGCTGCGCTCGCTTTAGGCAAGCGTTGTTATGTTTTATCATTTCGTGGTCGTGAGTTTAACGATCGTGACATTGATTTCATGCTTGATTCCCGCCACACTGCGGCTAAAGCACGAAAAAGAGGTCACTATGGGAAAGGGCCAAAGCCTTTCACAGAGCAGGATCGTCAAATATTTCAACATAAACTGACAAAACTTTTAAAAGATTTGCAGGAGAATGTGTAAGTTTATCGAATTATATTTACGTGCTAAAGAGATGAAGGTGGCCAGAGATGAGTACCGGACAAGGCGGTATACCCGAAAGTATTATTGAATCGGTGTTACAGCAGAATGATATTGTCGATACGGTGAGCCGATTTGTGCATCTGACCAAACAGGGGAAATATATGAAAGGCCTCTGCCCTTTTCATTCTGAGAAGACGCCTTCGTTTACAGTTACACCAGAGAAACAAATTTTCTATTGCTACGGCTGCGGCACGGGTGGAAATGCCATCAAATTTAGGATGGAAATCGAAGGGTTATCCTTTCCCGAGGCTGTTAAGACGATGGCAGAAGAAAGCCATATTTCTATGGGTGACTGGCAAGGGCGTGAATCTGCTCATGTGAATCCGGAGACTGAGCGTCTGCTGGAGGCATACGAGCTTACCGCGAAGCTGTATCACTTCTTATTGAAAAATACAGAGCATGGCAAAGCGGCTATGGATTATTTACGCTCACGGGGCTTTAATGACAAGCTGATTGACCATTTCCAGATTGGTTATGCACCTAATCGCTGGGATACCGTGGTTCAATTTTTGGAGAAACGCAATTTTCCGCTTGAAGAGATGGAAAAGGGTGGTCTTCTGTCACAGAGAAACGAAGGTCAAGGTTATGTCGATCGATTCCGTGACAGAGTCATGTTCCCGATTAATGGCAGGAGCGGTAAGCCAATTGCATTTGCGGGTCGCATTTTGGGAGACGGACAGCCTAAGTATCTTAACTCTCCGGAAACCCGGTTGTTTAACAAAAGCCGAGTGCTCTACAATCTGCATCATGCCAAGAATGCAATTCGTAAACAAAGGCAAGCCATACTATTCGAAGGATACGGTGACGTTATCTCCGCTTGGGATCAAGACATTCAGAACGGTATAGCAGCTATGGGAACCGCACTTACCGAGAATCAGGCTTTAATGCTGAAAGGCATGTGCGATGAGGTTATTATCTGTTATGACGGCGATCGAGCTGGACAGGCTGCGGCGCTCAAAAACTTCCCTATTCTTGAGGAAGCAGGGCTGCAAGTTAAGGTAGCACTCATTCCCGAAGGGCTTGACCCGGATGATTTCATCCGCAAGCATGGTGGCGAACGATTCCGGAATCAGATTATAGATGGTGCCGTAACGACAACAAAATTTAAGCTTATAAACCTTAAGAAAAACCATATACTGCTAGAAGGTGGCGGACAAATCGCTTATTCAAAGGAAGCTGTGAAACTCATTGCGCCTTTGCCTTCCCCAACAGAACGGGAAGTTTACCTTCGTGAGCTTGCTGCAGAAGTCGATGTTTCTTTTGAAACATTGAAGCAGGAGTGCAACGAAGAGCGAGAAGCCATGAAAAATAACGAGCAGTTTGGGGATAATAATTCGAAAAGGTGGAATAATGGTAGGCAACAAAATAGGCAGCTGCCTACACCTAATCTGTTGCCGGCTTATCACTCTGCTGAGCGTAAGCTACTCGCCTGGATGCTTCAGGACGACGAGGCTGCACAGTACGTTAACGAGCATCTTGGTGAAGCTTTTAACTTGGATGATCATGCAGCTATTGCTGCTTATCTATATGCCTACTATGCGCAAGGCAAACCGCCGGATACGAGCCGCTTCATGTCTTCGCTGCATGATGACCGCCTTGAGAAGACAGTCAGTTCAATCTCGATGATGGATGGTCCTGGTGAATGGAGTGTTCAAGTACTCGACGATTGCATCAGAGAAGTGCTGAAGTATCCGCGTAAGAAAGAGTACGACTTGAAGAAAGAAGAAATGATTGCTGCAGAGCGTGCAGGTGATTCAGTACGTGCGGCACAAATTGCAATTGAAATGATTGCCCTAGAGAGACAGTGAACGTCTGAGTGTTGGATGTTTCTAGGGAGGAGGGAGTCGAATTATGGCGAATGATCAGCATACTGAACTAGAGACAGAATTGACGCTGGATCAGGTTAAAGATCAATTGATTGAATCAGGTAAGAAAAGAGCTTCGCTAAATTACAAGGAAATTATTGAAAAACTCTCCCCGTTTGAGCAGGATGTAGAGCAAATGGATGAGTTCTATGAGCAATTGAGCGATCTCGGCATTGATGTTGTTAACGAGAATAATGAAGAGGTAACACTTCGTCCGAGCGAGGATTCGGAAAACAACAACAGAGAAGAGGGCGATGAGTTCCACTTTGATGATGATCTGAGCTTGCCTCCAGGCATCAAAATCAATGACCCTGTCCGTATGTATCTCAAAGAAATTGGTCGTGTCCCGCTATTGTCCGCAGACGATGAGGTAGAACTCGCTAAACGGATTGAGAATGGGGACGAGGAAGCGAAGCGCCGTTTGGCTGAAGCCAACTTGCGACTCGTTGTCAGCATAGCTAAACGTTATGTTGGACGCGGCATGTTGTTCCTCGATCTGATTCAAGAAGGTAACATGGGTCTGATCAAAGCGGTTGAGAAGTTCGACCACAAAAAAGGTTACAAGTTCAGTACGTACGCGACATGGTGGATTCGCCAAGCGATTACTCGTGCCATTGCTGACCAAGCACGGACAATTCGTATCCCTGTACACATGGTAGAAACGATTAATAAGCTGATCCGGGTATCCCGTCAGCTACTGCAAGAGCTTGGGCGTGAACCAACACCAGAAGAGATCGCTGCTGAAATGGATCTGAGTGTTGAGAAAGTGCGTGAAATTACGAAGATTGCACAAGAACCGGTTTCCCTTGAAACACCAATCGGTGAGGAAGATGATTCCCATCTGGGTGACTTCATCGAGGATCAGGAGGCATTGGCTCCTGCTGATGCTGCCGCGTATGAACTGTTGAAAGAGCAACTTGAGGATGTTCTGGATACATTGACTGAACGGGAAGAAAATGTACTACGTCTACGCTTCGGTCTCGATGATGGACGGACGAGAACACTCGAAGAAGTCGGCAAAGTATTTGGCGTTACGCGTGAGCGGATTCGTCAGATCGAAGCCAAAGCTCTTCGTAAGTTGCGTCACCCGAGTCGCAGTAAACGACTCAAGGATTTCCTCGAATAACAACACTTTGGGAGACTTTCCGCAAGACGCTAACGCGGCTGCGGGGTCTCCTTTATTTTTAAATTGAACGTCTTAATTTCTTGGTTTTGGTAATTCATCCTTGAAATGTTTGATTGGATTTTATTTTATCGCTTTTCGTTGTTCAATGCAAATCAATAAATTAAATGAATGGTGTAGGTGTGTCATGAAACTTTCGAATCGTTTAGAGCAAATACATGTACAAATTCCGAAGGGAAGCCGTTTAGCGGATATTGGTTCAGACCATGCGTTGTTACCTGTAGCAGCTGTTCGTAGCGGTAACGTTGTCAGCGCAATCGCTGGTGAAGTGAATCCCGGACCTTATGAAGCAGCGCGGAAACAAGTGAGTGACGCAGGTCTGCAAGAGAAAATTACGGTTCGTCGCGGGGACGGTCTTGATGTAATCGAGCCCGGTGAAGTGGACGTGATTACAATTGCTGGTATGGGTGGAGCATTAATTGCGTCCATTCTGGATCGAGGTCTCTCCAAGTTAGAAGGGGTTAGCCTGCTTGTACTGCAACCCAACGTAGGCGAGGATATCTTGAGACGTTGGCTTCTAGCTCACAACTGGGTGGTCGTGGCGGAGAAACTGCTCGAGGAAGATGGGAAGATCTACGAAATTATCACGGCTATGCCACAAGCGAGTAGTCCTATTGCGAATGAAGAAGTATACAAGCCTCGTCCCCTCACAAATGGTGTAGAGTTGACGGAGGAAATTTTGCTTCGCATGGGGCCATATCTGGTCGATCAACCAACAGACGTATTTTTCGCCAAATGGGAAAGTGAAATCGTTAAGCTGCAGGGCGTAGTACAGTCGATCATGAAATCCGATCAAGAATCTGCTCGAGAGAAGGCTTCGGATGTTGAACGATTGATTGCGAATTTGAAGGAGGTATTGGCATGTTTGCCAAAGGTCAAACGGTAATTCAATTGATGGAGCAGCTGGCTCCCAAACATTTAGCTGTACCTGATGACCGGATCGGTCTGCAGCTGGGAAGTCTACAAAAAGAAATTAAACACGTTCTTGTTGCATTGGATGTCACTGATGAAGTGGTCGAGGAAGCGATTCGCATAGGAGCCAATCTCATAATTGCGCATCATGCCATTATATTCCGTCCAGTCAAATCACTAACAACCGATACACCTATGGGAAAACTGTACGAAAAGCTGATTAAGCATGATATTGCTGTGTACATCAGTCATACGAACCTAGACGTAGCAGAGGGCGGTATGAACGATTGGATGGCAGAAGCGATCGGAATCGATAGCAGAGAGTCACTGGAAGATGTACATACGGATCATCTTCTCAAGCTTGCGGTATTCGTTCCTCGTACACATCATGAACAAGTGTTGAACGCTATTCTAGAAGCTGGTGCTGGCAGCATTGGACAGTATAACAAGTGTAGCTTCAATACGGAAGGCACAGGTACATTTGTACCTGGAGAAGGCACGCAGCCTTTTATTGGTACACAGGGGCAGATGGAACGTGTAGAGGAAATGCGCATCGAGACGATTGTGCCACAAAGTCTGCGCAGTCAAGTTATACAAGCAATGTTGAAGGCACATCCGTATGAAGAAGTGGCATACGATCTATATCCTATGGATTTAAAAGGGCGTACGCTTGGTCTGGGGCGCTTAGGACCACTCAAGCAATCAATGACACTCGGTGAGCTAGTAGACGTCGTGAAGACCCAACTGAACGTGTCTCACGTCCGAGTGGTAGGAGACTTGAACCGTAAAGTGAAAAAAGCGGCTGTTCTTGGTGGCTCAGGTAGCCGTTATACACTTACGGCACGTTTCAAAGGAGCAGATGTCATCGTAACTGGGGATATTGATTATCATACGGCTCACGATGCGTTAATGGCAGGCATGTGTATCATTGATGTTGGACATAATGCCGAGAAAATTATGAAGCCAAAAACAGCCGATTGGCTACGGGAGCGCTTAGACCATAAACGTTATGAAACACAGGTAACAGCATCAGAGGTAAATACAGAAGTATTCCGTTTCCTCTAAACGTGCCTGTTCCCAATGCTTCCATTAATATTAAGCTTGTTTGTAAACTGAAATCCTTGTATACTATGTAATGTTGTTTCGGAAAGCTTGACAGACAATCGCTGGTGGCCTTGTTGCCACGAGAGGAAAGTCCGGGCTCCACAGGGCAGGATGCTGGATAACGTCCAGTCAGCGCGAGTTGAAGGATAGTGCCACAGAAATGGACCGCCGATGGCCGGATTTTCCGGCACAGGCAAGGATGGAACCGAGGTGTAAGAGACCCCGAGGAACGCTGGTGACTTCGTTCCTGGTAAACCCCATCTGGAGCAAGACCTAATGGGACACAGTCGACTCTTTGGAGGAGGCAGCCTTAGCCCGAGGTGTGTCTAGGTTGGTCGCTTGAGCTGTGCAGCAATGTATGGCCTAGATAGATGATTGTCGCTTGTGGTGGGAGGGTAGTTCCCGTATGAACCACGAAGAGCACAGAACCCGGCTTACGGTAAGCTTTCCTAACTGTAACAACAGCTAATCATTTGGAATTCATTCATGTGAATGGTGATTCTCATGATGAACATAGCGTAATTTTAGTGTTATAAACAAAGATGGCGTCAGAATCCGATCTATACGGAATCTGACGCCATATTTATTTGCTATTGATAAAGTAAGCAATAATCGCAGTTATATTGCAATATAACTGCGATTATCAAAAATTACATGGTCACTGTAGCATCGGATTGTACTGAAGCATGCCAGCGTTTAATGGCACGATCCATACGTTCTACAGCCTCAGGGAGTAGTTCTGGATCGGTATGAGTAAAGTTAATCCGCATCCGGTTCAACTCAGGCGTGCCTGCGTAGAAGGAATCACCAGGAACGATACATACTTTTTCCTGAATGCCGTAAGTGAACAGATTGCTGGCAGACATCGATTCAGGTAATTCGAGCCAGAGGAACATTCCCCCTTGTGGTGAATTCCACGAGATGCCTTCCCATGCCTTTTTCGTCATCAGCTCAGTCATTTTCTCCATGCGCTGTTTATAATCAGCGGAAATTCCACGAATATGCTCATCGAGATCAAACGTCTCCATCAGGGCATGAAGCGCTCTTTGGTCAATACTGCTAGAGTGCAGATCCGCACCCTGTTTAGCTCTTGCTGCGATTTTAACAATATCCGGTGCAGCCAGGATCCAGCCTGTACGAAGTCCAGGAGCAACCGTTTTGGAGAAGGTACTGGTATAGATCACGTTGGAAGGCCCTTCATAAGCAGCGTCCAATTCAGTAAGTGCGGGCGCGTCCAGCTCTTCCGGGTTAAAACGAATTTCGCCATACGGGTCATCTTCCAGAATCAGGACGCCGTATTTCCGGCAAAGATCCACCGCTTTCTGACGTCTTTCACGGCTCCACACTTTACCCGAAGGATTGGAGAAGGTTGGGTTGATGTAGACCAATTTTGGTCGATGCAATTGAAGCAGTTCTTCTAATGATTCAGGTAGCATTCCTTCGTCATCACAGCTTACACCGTGCGATATCGCCTGGTAGGAATGAATCACTTGAAGCGCAGCCAGATAGGTTGGTGATTCAACCAGTACGCAATCACCTGGATCAAGCAGGATGCGACATACAAGATCAATGGATTGCTGAGATCCTGTAGTCAGCAGCATATGATCTGGAGAAGCAGGTATGCCTTTGGATTCGAGGCGCTCCGCGATTTTGGCGCGAAGTGGACGATATCCTTCCGTTTCTGCATATTGAAGAGCGGATGCTCCGGACGCAAATACTTTTTCATAAGCGACACGAATCGCTTCCAGAGGGAATGATGATTGTGCGGGTAAACCTCCAGCTAATGAAATCATGCCCGGAGCCTGCGCTGCCTGCAACATGTCGCGAACGACAGAGGACGGTGTGTTTAGTGCCATTTTAGACCAAGGGATATTCATTGTGTTCTCATCTCCTGTTATTCACTGTTATAGAGGTGCTTCATAAAGTTCGTTTTGCAGCTTTTTCCATCGTCTTCGTACTAAAAACGAACCTTTGAACACGAACTTATAGTAATGTTATATTCTATAATAGACCGAAACTGTATAACAGTAAAATGTAGATCATAACAGTTGGGAGGACGGGGAACAATGCATATCGAACTGAAGCGGGGAAGTCGTACCAAATTGTACATACAGATTGCACTTACTCTTGCAGATCGTATCCGATCTGGGCTTATTGAACCAGGAACCCGTCTGCCATCCGTCCGAAAGCTTACCTCAGACCTTGGTGTAAGTTTAGTGACGGTGTCCAAAGCATATGCGGAGCTTGAAGCGATTCAATTAATTACGTGTTCTCAAGGCAAAGGTTGTTATGTGCGGGGAGTGCAGGAGTCCGAGAGAAGCGGAAATATAGATAAGATGTATCCAGTGCAAGGAAACGGGGAGAAAAATACACCGTGGAACTGGCAGATGGCATTGGTTGATTATTTACCTCGGGCTCAGCTTTGGCGACACTTCGATACTTCTCCACAAGTGCGGTATGAGCTCCATATGTCTGCTATTCAGCCTGAATTGTTGCCTACACGAGAGATTATTGAGAGTGCTTATCGTCTCTCCTCAGATCATCCGGAACGGATGGCTGCGTATGGTTCGTTCCAAGGAGATCGTGAGCTTCGCCAGACGTTTGCAGATCATTTTGCAGAGAGAGGTTCCCAGGTAATGCCTGAGCGCATGTTAATTACTAGCGGCACGCAACAGGGAATTGATTTGGTGGCTCGAACGTTTGTAGGACCTGGTGATGTGGTTTACATGGAAGCCCCGACGTATACGGGAGCCATCGATGTATTTACGAGCAGAGGCGCCAAAATTATTACCGTACCAATGGATGACGAGGGGATGCGCATCGATCTGTTGACCCGGTTATGCGATACCCATCCGCCGAAGTTAATCTATACCATTCCAACGTTTCATAATCCCACAGGGATCACGATGAGTGCTCAAAGGCGAGCGCAGTTGCTGAATTTGGCTCAGAGCTACCATTGCCTCATTCTGGAGGATGATCCGTTCTCTGATCTTTATTTCCGCGACCCGCCTCCAGCCTCCATTAAGTCAATGGATCTAACCGGGCATGTCGTATACCTCAAAACGTTCAGTAAAGTATTATCACCAGGCTGCCGTGTGGCCTGTGCTATCGCAGATGGAAGTGTTCTTACGCGGCTGGTGGCTGCGAAATCTACCGCAGATCTAGGCAGTCCTCTATTAACTCAAAAAGCGTTGCAATCCTTCATTCAGCATCAGTATAGCGCGTATATCCGCCAGCTTCGAGATGAGCTGTACACTAGATTGAGCGCAGCATCGGCTGTCTTAGAAGCGCATGCACCACCAGGGATGTTCTGGGTCTTACCGGACGGAGGGTTGAACCTGTGGCTGCAACTGCCCGATGGTATAGATATGCGTGAACTACATAGACACGCGCTGGCTGCAGGCGTTTCCTTTTTGCCTGGTTCGGCTTGTTATGTGGGGGAACCGGACACTTCAAATTTGCGAATTTGTTTTACGGTGACGGACATGGAACGATTGTGTGAAGGTCTGCGTGTCTTATGTAATGTGATCGCAAACGAAGCCCCGCTTAAGGGAGGGGCGGCTGCGGACAGGCTCCCGCTTATTTAATTTCTCAAAAATGGACATACATCCAATCCACTTTCGTCCTAATGCAATACGTTATAGTATCACTTGAAAGGGAGTTGGTTTTGAAATGAACCATTTCTGTCCACCGGTTTGCCCGATTGTCTGTGATCCTATCCAGGTTGTGCAAGACTACTACATTCCACAAATCGTACCTGTAATTCATCCGATTGAGGTTATCAAGAAGCACCACTGTGTGCCGATCCCTCACCATATGTACCCAGTCGTTATAAGAGAAGAAGAAACAGGTTATGTATCTAGCCACAATGGCAAGAAAAAATCCGCCAAAAAATCAAGCAAATCCCGTACAACTTCACGTAAACGTTAAGCGCAGCCTAAGCCCCCGGGAATGATAATTTGATACCATATCAAAAAGCAGCATACGCCCGGGGGCGCAGCTGCTTTTGTTGTTGTCGAACATAAATAAACACTACTTCGTATATTTCTTCATCGTATTGTCCATTTGCTGTCTCACATGTTGTGGCCAGAATTGCAGAGGAGCACTATTGCTCGATGCGGCTTGAAGCGCTTTGTAGACATCCACTTGACCGTATCCATAATATTTATCGTGTCCAGGATCGCCGAGATCAATCACGCTCTGACGCATGAGATCCATCACTTCGGTATTCGTTAAGTCAGGGTTGATCGAACGAATTAATCCTGCAAGTGCGGCCACGTGGGGACTGGCCATGGATGTTCCCGACAATGCAGCATACTGGTTGTCAGGATAGGTGCTCGCAATGCTGGTGCCTGGTGCCATAACATCAACGTAGTCGCCATAGTTGGAGTAGGATGCTTTATTCATATCAGGGTCAGTAGCAGATACGGCGAATACTTCGGGATAGGCAGCCGGATATCCAGGACGTTCTGTATTATCGTTGCCTGTAGCGGCAATCAGTACAATATCGCGGTCAAACGCATATTTGATTGCATCATGAAGAAACTGAGCATCTGCATAGTTTCCCAAGCTCATGTTAATGACCTTGGCTCCATGGTCTGCTGCCCAGATAATCCCTTCAGCAACAGCATAAGTCGTGCCTGAACCCGAGCTATCCAGAACTTTTACTGGAAGTACATTATTGTACCAGCTCATTCCTGCTACACCCTCATTGTTGTTAACAATCGCTCCGATAATTCCAGCAACGTGCGTACCATGACCGACATCATCGAGAGGTTGACTCGCAGGGTCGATCACATTGTATCCCTTAAGCAGCTTTCCTTTGAGATCAGGGTGATTGATGTCTACCCCAGTATCCACCACGGCAACAATAACATCCTTGTTCCCTTTTGAAATATTCCACCCTCGGTTGGTTTCAATTGCAGGCAGGTTCCATTGGTAATCGGTAAACAAAATATCATTAGGAACGGTGACCTCAGCCGAATTGTCCTTTTCAGTCAGTGTCTCATTGGTTAAATACATGTAGTGGGGTTCCATATAAAGTGGATTCCATTTACGCTCAAAATAGGAATGCAGCTGTTCATAATTCATATGTTCTGACCGGAAAACATACGTGTATCCCAATTTGCGAGCAGACTGTGTTCGTAAGTCAGATTTAATGATGCGCATGTCACGTTCGCCCGGCTCCTGTCGGAAACGAATTACGATTTCATTTTCATAAAAATGGCTGGCATTTGCGTTGTCATGTCCTGTTTTGACCGTAATTTCGTTTAAGGTATCTGGATGCACCGATTCAATTTTGAATTTGCCTTCCCGAGGGTAAGGGATCATACGTAGATTTTTACGTTGATGCTGTTCCACCGCGTTAAGCACGTTTTGGCTGAATAAAGCGATGACAGCTTGCTTGCCATCCTTGGAAGGCTGACCTAACACAAAATACTTTTCTTTACCCATGGCAAATGAAGAAGACTCGAAGCTTTGACGTTTCATAACGGCTTTTTTGGCTAGGCTAAGAGAATGATCGAAGCGTTGTTGCTCCAATTTACTTCCTTTTGGCAGGTCTTGGCCGAACTGATGGCGCTGTGAACCTGATGTATTGTCCATGAACATGAGAGAATGGATGTGTTTGTGAGATTGTTGAAGGTCTTGCACATACTTACGCAATTCTGAATCTGACATGCTGGAGGTTTTCTCTAACATGGTGCTTAGATGCTGTTTCGCATCCATTCGGGTGAGGAGATCCGTAGCTTTCACGTCTTGAACTTTCAGGCGCTGTTTATTTCCTTGCTCCACGTGAGGAGCATCAGGTAATGCACTATGCTCTGGCAGCGTGCGATTGGATGTTGGTAGTAGCAGGGTTAGAGCAAGCGTTCCTACACCTGCGGCAATAACCCAGTTAATCCATTTTGGTTTAGACATCGAGATGATAACCTCCTCTGTAATTGGGACAATAATCTGAACCGTGCTCAGGCCTCATCGTTGTCCGTGCATAGTTCTATCGTTAGGAAAAGTAGATATTTTTATGCAGATATAGACCATGCGTAGCATTTTGCAAATAAGATCGTCGAACACTTGAAGACACCTGTTGGATTATGGGATACCGCTCGTCAGCTTTTTATGGTAGGATAGTACCTGAGAATTGAAGGTCAGGTGAAATTCACCGCCCGACCTACCTATATGTAAGGACTTATTTAAGGGGGAGCTACCTTTATGTCAGCAGCCAATGTACAGAAAATTTGTGAGTCAACTAGGGAAAAGTTAAAACCTGCTATCGACCGGATTGAACAATTTTTGAACGAAAATGCTTTGCCTGAACTGGATCAGAATCAGACGGAAGAATCAACTACGTTCTACAAAGGATTTCTTTCGGATCTCCGTCATCTGCTTGTTTTTTCTGAAGTTTCTTACGAAAAACTTGGCGTTGTGCTGCGTCGTGCTAATTTCGATGTCGATTTTGCGGAAAAGGCGCTTTATAATACGTACCACCAAAGTGTAAATAGCTTTTTCTATCCCAAAAATGAATGTTACTCTGAAGACGGCAGATATGCTTACACAGGGCAAGATGCAATTCGTTTCCGTGACAAGCCTATCCGTGCAGTGCGTGACGTCATTCTTGAGATTTCCAAAACGTATGAAGAATTGCGCGACGACTTGGCTTTCTATGAGAGTGATTACTTGACTCAGCGTCGGATGCAGAATCAACGTAACCACGCCTAAGCGTAGACTACATGTAGACTTACTATATCAATGAATGAAACCGCCGATTTTGGCGGTTTTTTTGCGTTCTCACTAAATAGCTGCGAGAGGGGAATTCATGTCATCATCTGACATTTAGAACGGGAATAGCTGATTATTACCGTGGAGACAATAGGTGCGAGGTGATAAATAATGAGTCAAGAAAAGCCAATCGTTAAATGCAGTGTCTCTAACTGTAACTACTGGGGCGAGAATAACTTCTGTCAGGCGGATGCCATCATGATTGATATCGATCAGCATGCTACCCGCCGCCTACATGAGGAATTCGCTGGAGAAACGTTTGATTCCGATCATCACGATCATGCACGAACATCCTCTGCCACATGCTGTCACACGTTCAAACCCAAATGAGCAGTCATTCCCATTCTTAATGGAGGTGCTTAGTAATGAAAAATGATTATAAAGATCTTCTGCTTAAGCGCTCTGAATCTGAGGACAAGAAGTCTCGTGAACGCGTTGATTATCCGAGACGTGAACATCGGGAAGAATACGGTGCTGAGGTTGCTCCTCCAACGGCTGTGCGTACCGAGCGTTCTGAACGTCCAGTAAGTACGCAGGAAAATCACGAGGCAGATGCAGTGATGGAGTCTACAGGCAGGGTTGCAGGTTATGTTGGATTGGCCTCAGGGATTGCATCATTATTCATGTGGTCTATCGTGCTTGGACCCGTCGCTGCTGTACTCGGTTATTATGCTTTTGTAAATGGCCGTAAAACGGCAGGTGCATGGTCTATGGGGCTAGGCATTGTAGCTACACTCAGTTATTTCTTCATGATTCCTTTCGCTCGGTAAGCGCGGAGGGTCATCCCTCTTGCAGCTTCTTTAAACGAACACAGTACTTTAATATGATGACCTTTTCTGTTCCCTATTCGGGGAATGGAGAAGGTTTTTTTCGTCTATGTGCAAAAGAGAGTATATCTGTGTTTATTTTTTTGAAAATGATGGCAGATTCATGTAAAACGATGTAGAATAAAGGCAGAATATAGTTTTGAATTACGGGAGTGGATATACACATGCAGATTGATCCCAATGGGTCACGGCAGTTGCTTGAATTGCAATTGTCCAACGTTGCCAATCCATCCAGCGGGTCAGCCGGAGCGGCCAATTCCTCTGTAGATTTTGCTAATATGATGGACGGGCTATTAGGCACTGGAAACCGTGGAACAAGCAGTAGCGATGCATCTTCAGCATCTCTAGGTTTGTCCAAACGATCCAATGACGGATTATTATGGTTACAATTGGGCAGCCAATACAGTTCAGATTCGGGTACACTTTTAACTGCCTCCACAAGCAGCAGTCCATCCGTATCTCTTTCGTCTCTGTTGGATGCAGTGTCAACGAATGGGGAAGAGACTGTACCTACCGATTATGATTCCTTAATTGCGGCAGCGAGTGCCAAGTATGGCGTGCCTGAGTCTTTAATCAAGGCGGTTATCGATACAGAATCCAATTTTAATCCAAACGTTGTTTCCTCAGCAGGAGCCAAAGGCTTAATGCAATTGATGGACGGAACGGCTGCTGGACTCGGAGTAAGCAATTCATTCGACCCTGCGCAGAATATTGATGGGGGAACGAAGTATCTTTCTCTTCAGCTTCAACGTTTTGGTGGAGAAGTGAAGATGGCTCTCGCCGCGTACAATGCAGGACCTGGACGTGTATCACGCTTGGGCGTATCCAATGACACTGAACTGATGAATGCACTGAAGCTTCTGCCTACCGAGACGCAAGCATATATCGCAAAGGTAGAGAAAGCACAAGCGAAATATACGCTGTAACTTTGAATGAAATGCATATACAGTGAGTCCAGCCAAAAGATCAATTCAGGAACTTGAAGGGGCGTTTTTACCTGTTTCTGTTTGGTCTTTTTGTGTTGGAGCGGTATCGTGTTACAATGCTCACTGTACAATCATGAAGTTTGAATGCACATGATAAGGAGGTTTAACCTCGTTTTGAAATATTTTGATTATGCAGCGACGACGCCTCCAGATCCAGATGTCGTACGAACCATAACTGAAGTGATGGAGGCTCAGTATGGTAATCCTTCATCCATTCATGGCTATGGTGAGCGGGCACACCAACTATTACGGCGAGCAAGAGCTGGTTGTGCTACAGCAATTGGGGTTAAGCCTGAAGAGATCATTTTCACCTCGGGTGCAACGGAAAGCAACAATCTCGCGATTAAGGGGGCGGCATTACGCTACCAATCACGAGGCAAACACATCATTACTACGGCTACCGAACATGCATCAGTGTATGAGAGCTTCCTCCAATTGCAACAGTGGGGATGGGACGTCACATGGATTCCTGTGGACTCACTTGGGAGGGTTACCGCACAGCAGGTTATCGAAGCGTTAAGACCGGATACTGTCCTTGTAAGCTTAATGCATGTCAACAATGAGACAGGTGCTATTCACCCGATTGCTGAGATCGGTAAACGTCTCAAGAGTGAAGCTCCCCGTGTTTTGTTTCATGTAGACGGTGTGCAGGGCGTTGGAAAGCTGGAGGCTAAGCCTGTTTCTTGGTACGCCGACCTGTATAGCTTATCTGCTCATAAATTTCGTGGCCCTAAAGGAGCTGGACTCTTGTACGTGCGTAGTGGGATTGAACTGACTCCACTATTATCCGGGGGTTCACAGGAGAACGGGATGAGAGCAGGGACGGAAAATGTAGCTCTGCTCGTAGGTATGGCGAAGGCGATACGTCTTGCTGTAGAGCATCAACCCCAATTTGCTGATCGAGTGACGGTGTATCGTGACCAGATCATGGCGTTTATTAAGGAAATTCCGGGTCTAGTGCTGAATAGCGATCAACAGGGAGCACCTCATATTATTCATTTCTCATATCCTGGCATGAAAGCCGAAGTGGTGCTTCATACATTGGAGCAGCTCGGGGTTACGGTATCGACCCAGTCAGCATGTTCTTCCCGTTCTGCTGAACCAAGTCGTGTACTGCTTGCGATGGGCAAAGATGCGGCTTGTGCAGCTGGAGGATTACGCATTAGTCTTGGTGATGAACATACAGAAGAAGATGTGACCCTGCTGAAGCAGGCTATACATCAGATGATGGCGCAATTGCGCCCGTTGGAAAGGCGGATGTAAAGTCAGATGAAATACGATATGTTACTTCTCCGTTTTGGAGAATTTATGTTAAAAGGAAAAAATCGTGCACGTTTCGAGAAAACGATCATTACTCAAGTGCGTTCCTTGCTCAAGCCTTACCCAAGTGCGAGTTTGCGAAAAGAGTTTGGTCGCCTGTATGTAGATCTTGGTAATGAATCTTATACAGATCTGATCCAGGTATTAAAAAGGGTTTTCGGCGTGATGTCGATTAGTCCTGTTAAAGTGACTCCTTCTGAGCGGGATGCCATTGTGGAGACTTCGGTTGCTTTTATGGAGGAGAGAAAGCACGAGTTCGAAGGCGGTATGACTTTCAAAGTAAATGCTCGCCGTGTATGGAAAGAGTTCCCTCATTCTTCGCATGAGATGAACCATATGGTGGGATCGCCCATTCTCAGAACCTTTCAGGATCTTAGCGTGGATGTGCGTGAGCCGGATATCGAGCTGCGCGTAGAGATTCGTGAGCAGGGTACTTATATTTTCAATGAGGTAATACCTGCTGTAGGAGGATTCCCATTAGGTACAAACGGAAAAGCTATGCTTCTGTTGTCCGGTGGTATCGATAGTCCTGTAGCGGCTTGGTCTTCCATGCGTCGTGGACTCGAAGTAGAATGTGTACACTTCTACAGCTATCCATTCACAAGCCAGCGTGCCAAGGAGAAAGTTATCGACCTTGCCCGTGCACTCGCAGATCATGCGGGAACGATTAAGCTGCATCTTGTTCCGTTTACCGAGATACAAACGGCATTCACGCAGCTCGGACAGGACAACTTAATCATTACGCTGATGCGGCGCTCTATGTTACGGATTGCAACCAAACTAGCTGAACGTGAACGGGCGCTTGCATTGATTACAGGCGATAGCCTAGGTCAGGTGGCCAGTCAGACACTTCCCAGCATGAACGTGATTGGACGTGCAACGGATCTGCCTTTGCTGCGACCGCTAGTTATGATGGACAAACAAGAAATTATTACGCTGTCCAAGCAAATTGGAACGTACGATATCTCCATTTTGCCTTATGAGGACTGCTGTACCCTGTTTGTGCCAAAATCGCCAACGACGAATCCTAATCTCCGCATTGTGGATAAAATTGAGGCAACGATGAGTCATCTGACTGCATGGGTCGACGAAGCTGTAGCACAGACCGAAACGATTGTGTTACATGCAGGTGAATCTGTCACTGGAGCAAGTTCTAGTGATGACTCTGAAATCAAAGAAGACTGGTTTTAATCAACTAGTCATTTAATCATTATAGTGACCTCAAGTGGATGGAACGACATAACAAGAAATATGTTTACCCGCATCTTAAAATATGACAAAGTTAAACACAAAAAGGATTAGTCGACAATAATCGGCCAGTCCTTTTTGTGTTTAACATTTATATTTATATACTCTTCTTACGAATAGGAGCGCTCATGCTTTTTGACTGCTTTGTCATGACTTACACGTTTCCGGTAACCTGCCAATACGATGCCGACAACGACAAGAGCGATGAACAATATTCGCAGTGCCGGATGCTCGGTGAAGAAAGGCAGAAGCTGATGTTCTTCCGTAATCATGTTGGTAGCGGTGTAGCCTAACACGATAGCTCCAAGATAAATAATCCATGGAAAACGATTAATCAGCTTAATGAACAGCGTACTGCCCCACACGATAATAGGTACGCTGATAAGAAGTCCAAGGATAACGAGTACGAGATGTTGCTCGGCTGCGCCAGCGACAGCAATGACATTATCCAGTCCCATGGCTGCATCTGCGATTACGATGGTGCGAACGGCAACCCACAGTGAGTTGCCTGCTTTGATATCGCTGTGCTCTTCTCCTTGATCTGCTAACAATTTATAGGCAATCCAGACGAGAAGCACGCCTCCAGCTAGGAGCAACCAAGGCACTTTAAGGAGCCATAGTACAACCACGGTTGCTACAATCCGTATGAGGAGTGCACCTGCTGTTCCGTATAGAATCGCTTTTTTCTGCACGGAGGGGTGAAGATTACGTGCAGCTAAACCAATGACGATGGCATTGTCCCCAGCTAACATGAGATCAATAAATACAATTTTAACTAAAGCAATCCAAAAAACAGCGCTAAATATGTCCATTTGCTGTCACTCCTTCATTTACATGCCTGTCTAAAATAAGCTTGTTCAATCGATAAGAATAGCATGGACAACTTTGACATACAAGTTAGAGTGGGGGGATGATTATGGATACTTTATGGCTGTTGACTGAAATATTAATGATCAATCTGGTTTTGAGTGGAGATAATGCGGTTGTTATTGCGCTTGCTAGTAAGGATCTACCTGTGAGGCAGCGTAAGCAAGCCGTATGGTGGGGGGCATTTGGAGCGGTAGTATTACGCTGTGTATTGACCTTTGCTGCCGTTTTGTTACTGGGGATTCCGTTTATCCAAGCTGCAGGTGGACTGATGTTATTCTGGATTGCCATGAAGCTCTTGCTTCAAAATGAGGATGCTGTACATATTCGTGAAGCAAAAACGACGTGGAAAGCGATTCAAACGATTCTGATCGCCGACTTTGTCATGAGTTTAGATAACGTTCTAGCCATCGCTGCATTAGCCAAAGGTGATCTAGCGCTTATTGTTATTGGTATTGCTATAAGTATTCCTATCGTCGTATGGGGAAGTGGTCTGATCGTTGGACTGTTGAAGCGATACCCAATCTTGGTGTTTGTGGGTTCTGGAATTTTAGCTTTTACCGCTGGTGAGATGGTTATGAATGATCCGAAGCTTGGTGAATGGTTAACCGGATTGACAGCTGAAGCACATATGCTGCTCCCAGCAGCCATGGCTTGTCTGGTTCTTGCTGTTGGAGGAGCAAGCAAGTTTGTAAGACGGAACATTTAATATACGTTCTGAAGATAAAACATCTTATCTCCAAAAGAAGTCCAGGCCGCTCGGTTAGAGCGGTTTTTTTGTTGAGTTTGGTTTGCTTAAGAAGGTTACTGAGAAGAATAGGAAGTGTATCCCTATCATCGGATGCATCGAGATCCAAGAATTATGGAGTAGCCGCAGCGTATGACATAAAGGATAGTTTTTTGCCGAAACTTCAGCTACACTAGATACCATAGATGCATGTCTGGCATTGCGAAAAAGACTGTATGTTAGCCAGGCGAGGTACATAGTCAAATGGGATAAGAGGTGACTTGCAGAAGTGAGAATGAGAAATGAAAAAGCCATCGGAATTTTTATAGTTGTTGCAGGTGTGATTATTTTGCTCGGTAAGCTAGGGGTGTTTGGATTCATTGGGCGCCATTTCTGGCCGTTGTTGATCCTTCTGCCGGGTATTGCTCTTCATGCGCTGTATTATGCACGACTCTCGTCTTCATGGTCACTTGTTCCTGCGGGA
Organism: Paenibacillus sp. Root52; assembly: GCF_001426865.1. Lineage (GTDB taxonomy): Bacteria > Bacillota > Bacilli > Paenibacillales > Paenibacillaceae > Paenibacillus. The sequence goes on from NZ_LMFO01000012.1 coordinate 201,875, forward strand.
ATTCTTACGGTATACGGCGTGTTGTTCGGCATAACGAACACATGGGGAGCGGGACTGATGACAAGGTTGTGGCCGGTTCTTTTGTTAGGTGTAGCTGTAGGTTTATTGGAATTCGGACTAGCTGAACGTCGAAGACCTCAGTATGTGTTACCTGGCGGAATGATTATAGGTGCTGTAGCTGTCATATTGCTCGGATTTACCTTGCTGCAGACGGGAATCATCTATGTACTTGCTGTTCTGTTGATCTTAGGTGGAGTCTGGTTATTACTAGGACGGGGACGTCGCGGTACGGGCTGGTAATAATCTCAGTGCTACTTTCAAGCGAAATATCTTGATTTTTACCTATGATAAACTATAATATAAGGGATATAGACATGCGTCGGGTTATCACCGACGCTTATTTTGTGAGTAACCTGCGATTTTGCGGGAAGTTTAGTAGATAAGATAAGAATTGAAATTGGAAAGGATATGGATACAAACCATGCATTCAAGAGAACACATTCGCAATATTGCGATTATTGCCCACGTCGACCACGGGAAAACGACACTCGTCGACAAGTTGCTCCAGCAATCCGGTACATTCCGTGATCACGAGACGGTACAGGAGCGCGCAATGGACTCCAACGATTTGGAGCGTGAACGCGGTATTACGATTTTGGCCAAAAATACGGCTATAACTTATAAAGATTACCTGATCAACATTGTAGATACACCTGGACACGCCGACTTTGGTGGTGAAGTAGAACGTATCATGAAAATGGTTGACGGCGTATTGCTCGTTGTTGATGCTTATGAGGGCTGTATGCCACAAACGAAGTTCGTACTTCGTAAAGCACTTGAGCACAACCTGACTCCAATCGTTATTGTAAACAAAATTGACCGTCCAGCGGCTCGTCCGGCTGAGGTTATTGATGAAGTACTTGACCTGTTCATCGAACTGGGTGCCAACGATCAACAACTTGAATTCCCTGTCGTATATGCTTCCGCATTGAACGGAACATCCAGCATGGAAGACGATCCTGCCAAACAAGATGACAACATGATGGCAATCTACGATACCATCGTAAGTCATATCCCTCATCCAACAGAGAACGTTGAAGAGCCACTGCAATTCCTCGTTACGCTGATGGACTACAATGAATACCTCGGACGTATCGCTATCGGTCGTGTAAACCGCGGCGTGATTCGTCAAGGCCAATCCGTTACTGTTATTATGCGTGATGGCAAAAGCAAAACAGCTCGTATCGAGAAACTGTTTGGTTTCCAAGGTCTGAAACGTGTTGAGACAGAGGAAGCTGGAGCAGGTGACATCGTTGCGATCGCGGGTATTAAGGATATCAACATCGGTGAAACGATTGCTGACCCGAACAACCCTGAAGCTTTGCCGGTTCTGAAAATTGATGAGCCAACACTGCAAATGACATTCCTCGTAAACAACAGTCCATTCGCTGGCCGTGAAGGTAAATGGGTAACTTCCCGTAAACTGCGCGAGCGTTTGTTAAAAGAATTGGAAACTGACGTATCCCTTCGTGTTGAAGAAACAGAGAGCCCAGATGCATTTATCGTTTCCGGTCGTGGTGAGCTTCACTTGGGTATCCTGATTGAAAATATGCGTCGTGAAGGTTATGAGCTTCAAGTATCCAAACCAGAAGTTATCATCAAAGAAATTGACGGTAAGAAAATGGAACCTCTTGAGCGCTTGTTGATTGATATCCCTGAAGAAAGCATGGGTTCCGTAATGGAGAGCCTGGGCGCACGTAAAGCAGAGATGGTTAACATGGTCAACAATGGTAGCGGTCAAGTTCGTCTGGAGTTCCTGATCCCTGCACGTGGTTTGATTGGATACAGCACCAACTTCCTGACATTGACTCGTGGTTATGGCGTAATGAACCATGCATTTGACAGCTACGCTCCAGTAGTATCCGGTCAAGTGGGTGGACGTCACCAAGGTGTACTGATCTCAACTGAAACTGGTACATCTACGTTCTACGGAATGATGGGTGTTGAAGATCGTGGTACGCTCTTCCTTGAGCCAGGAACAGAAATTTACGAAGGTATGATCGTTGGTGAGCATACACGAGACAATGATATCGTCGTGAACATCTGCAAAGAAAAACAACTGACTAACGTTCGTTCTTCAGGTAAAGATGATACGGTTAAAATTAAAACGCCGATTATCTTCTCGTTGGAGCAGGCGCTTGAATATCTGAATGAAGATGAATATTGTGAGATTACACCAAAATCTATTCGTCTTCGTAAAAAGCTTTTGAACAAATCCGAGCGTGAGCGTTCAGAAAAACAACGCAAAATGGCTCAAAATAACGCTTAATCTTAACTAACAAAAAATAGTATGTATAAGTTAACGTTTGATTCTTTGACTTACACTGCCAACGTTGATTATTAAACCGCTCAAAGTAGTGTAGGATACGGAATCGATTCGATAGAAGCGAAGCGTTCGCCTTTGTCTCCGGGTTGCAACCTTGGAAAAATTATTCAGGAAATCCGGAGACAACAGCGATCGAAAGAACGATCCGAATCCGGAACGGTCTCATACGACGGTTTTGTAATTAATTTCCAGTGTTGTTTCATCAACCGATTTACTTATACAAGCATGATCACGAAAGGAGCTGGCTGTGCATGCAAGCATGGTTTGCGTCAAACCCGATCGTAGCCTATATCGTCATCTTTGTGCTAATAACTTACGTATACAACAAGGTGTTTCGGGTACGTCAGAAATTACCACTCGTTAAGGAAATTTTCCTCTATCTGTTGATGGCGATGGGCACATTCATGCTTCTTATTTTTCAGATCGATAAGCTTCCCATCATTCAATGTTTGCTGGTAGCGGTTGGTTTGATGTTGTTAGTACGAGTGCGCTATTTTATTGAAGGTCGACAAAAGAAAAAAGCGGAAGCTTCCGCACGAAACTCATAAATGTTGTCTTGTACAAACCATCCGTTTTCCCTCGGGAAAGCGGTTGTCTTTTATTTAGACAAAAAACAGATGTGATAAAGGTGTTGAAGATATGAATTCGAACGGCTTACCTCCACGGAGACAGGCACCGACGAAATCCAGTACTTCTGGATCGAAGAATGGCAAGGGTCAACCTAAGAAAAAGAAAAAAGGGTTGCGAGCATTTGCGAAGATCGTACTCAGTTTGTTCGTCATCGGCATATTGGTGGGGGCTGGATATATCTACTGGGTGTACAACCAAGTAGCTGATACAGGTATTGATAAACCGGTACCTGCAGGGATGTCGGCTAAAACCAAACCGATTACGATGCTACTTTTAGGTACGGATAATCGTCCTGAGACAGGGACCTATCTATCCGATGTAGTGATGGTGGCTTCCATGAATCCGGAGACCAAAACGGCAACGATTGTGTCGCTACCACGCGATACACGAATTACATTGGATGGATATAAATCGAATAAATTGAACTCATATTATCCAAGATTTAAGGCACAGGAAAAAACCTCCGGTAAAAAAGCGGAAGATCAGATGAAAGAAATGATGGGTAATTATCTTGGTGTGGACATCAATTATACAACCGTCTTGAATTTCCAAGCTTTCCGTGATGCCGTTAATGCGGTTGGCGGGGTAGATGTGACTGTTGACAAAAATATGTGTTACCGAGATAAAGCAGATGGTACGGATATTAATCTCATAGCAGGCCCACAGCATCTCGATGGTAAAGAGGCGCTTGACTTCGTTCGTTACCGTAAATCGAATTGTGATCCCAAAACACAAGAATCCAACGATTTTGACCGAAATAAACGCCAAAACCAAGTGTTGAATTCCATGTTAGATCAGATGAAGTCACTAGGTGGTGTTACCAAAATCGGTAAGGTCATTGGGGCAGTGGATGACAATATGACCACAGATGTGGAATCAGAACAAATGAAAAATTTCATTTCCACGTATTGGGATATATCTAAATCGGATGTACACTATACTCCAGTGACAGGTGAGTGGAGAAGTCCATATGTATATATCAACGAGACAGAGCTAGCGAATGCGAAGCAAGCTCTGCAGGATACGTTATCCGGTAAAGTGACTGCGTCTCCAGCAGCAGAATAACTCTCATTCTTTGGGGATTGGAAGCGAGCTTAGCGGTATGCTATAATGACTTAAACAGTGAAGCAAGTCTTGCCTAAAGAAGATTAGGGGGCTGGTTGAATGTCCGAAGCCGTCACACAATTAACTGAATCTCTTTTGCAACAGTTCAAACATGAGACATTTGTCCTCCTGAATACCGTTGATTTGGAATTCGGAGGCCCTACATCTACTGCGATTTCTTGGATTTATGCAGAGAATGCTTCGACTCTTCGTGTTGCACTGGATCATCGTTCACGTCTCGTGAAGAATATGATGCATAATCCATTAATAACTGTCACTGTATTTGGAGAAGAGATGGTATATGCCATTAACGGTCGTGCTTCGGTGCGCCAAGATCCATTACAGGATGTTCCATTTAATATGTGCTGTTTCGATATTTCAATCGAAGCTGTGCGAAATGCGTTGTTTTATGGAGCTCAGCTATCCTCTGTGCCTCAATATGTCAAAATATACGATCAGCGTGCTGCTGAAAAATTAGATGAGCAGGTTTTTGCTGCAATGAAAAAAGCCTAGTGAGAAATCACTGGGCTTTTTGTTGTCTTTTGTCTGTAGAATGTTGTTGCTGCTGTTGTTGTTGCATCTGAGGTTCCTGCTCATTTTGTTCATCAGGATTTTGTCGAACCTGAACATCTTTTGGCAGCTGTGGGATGATTCGTCCCACCATATCAGCAAGCTCTGAGGCAAAACCGGAGATTGGGTGTCCTTGACGGATATGCTCACCAATTTCTTTGATTCGTTCAGTGACATCGGCATCTGCCGTAACAATAGAATCTACACCTTCAGGGTCTTTACGAAGAGCCTCGGCAACAGCGTATTTAATGGTTCCAACGCGTGCACGCTCAAGCTCGCCATCAACATCGATACCAACCACTGCAGTATTACCTAGAATGACACAATTGGCATCCTCCACACCTTCCACTTGCTTAGCGAGTGCTTTGAGGTGATGAATTCGTTGATCATTAGGCATCCGGCCTGTTTGTGCATCATCTACGATGTTTGGATCATGGACTTCACCTGTATTTTCAGGGATTTCTTCCAATCCTGAAGGGTTATTAAGATCATCTTGTGCGTCCAGCATATGAGATCCTCTCTGCCCGTCTTGCTGAGTTGTAACATTGCCTCCATAACCTCTAGCATGCTGGCCTTGCTGCTGCGAAGCGTTATGCGAAGTACTGTTACAGCCTGTAAGTATAAAGATCAGAAGCAGCGTGCATATCCCTAATTTCATAAATGTTCATCCTTTCCTGGAGTTTTTCAGAATGGTTGACAATTATTTTGTCCTAGTCGAATACATTTATGTATGGGAGCATGATTGTCCATGCCGCTGCTGAAAGATCGCACTTATCCATGCCTTTAACGACGCCGCTTTGGAGGGGATTGAATGAAAAAGATTTTTGTATTGGATACCAACGTGCTTCTGCATGACCCCAATGCCATATTTGCCTTTGAGGAACATGAGGTAATCATTCCCGCGGTTGTACTGGAGGAGATCGACTCCAAGAAAAGAAATGCCGATGAAATAGGCCGCAATGCCCGCAACGTATCAAGGCTGCTTGATGGACTACGTGAGTTAGGGCATCTGCATAGTGGTGTGCCTCTTGCCAATGGAGGGAACCTAAAAGTTGAGTTGAATCATCGCAGTTTCGTAAAGGTACAGGAGATGTTTGGTGAAGTATCCAATGATAATCGTATTTTGGCTGTCGCTGTGAATTATCAGATTGAAGAAAATGAAAAAGAGGTCGTAGAACGACAGGTCGTTCTGGTCAGTAAAGATGTCCTTGTTCGGATCAAAGCCGATGTACTTGGTTTGGTTACACAAGATTACTTATCAGATCGGACAGCAGGGCTGAGTGAACTGTATCCGGGTTATACCGCCTTGAAGGTGCACCCATCCGTTATTGATGAGTTCTACACCTATCGCTTTCTCCCGATCAAGCCATTGCAACTATCCTATTCACTCTATCCTAATGAATTTGTCATTCTCAAAGATGAGATGGGTACGAATAAATCAGCGTTGCTCAAGGTAAATACAGAAGGAACCAAGCTTGAGCCGCTTTTCCTTAGTAATGATAATGTGTGGGGAATTAGTGCACGTAACGCACAACAACGTATGGCTCTTGAACTGCTGTTGAATGATGATATCCCTCTTGTGACGATAACGGGAAAAGCGGGAACAGGCAAAACGTTACTGGCACTTGCGGCTGGTTTGTTAAAAGTGGAAGATGATCATAAATATAAAAAGCTATTGATTGCTCGTCCTGTAGTTCCAATGGGAAAAGATATCGGTTATCTACCTGGTGAGAAAGAAGAGAAGCTACGCCCGTGGATGCAACCGATCTATGATAATCTGGAGTTTCTGTTTGACACCAAAAAAGCAGGCGATATTGATAAAATCCTAATGGGTCTAGGTAGTATTCAGGTCGAAGCACTCACGTATATCCGCGGACGCTCCATCCCAGGACAATTCATTATCATTGATGAAGCGCAGAACCTCTCCCGTCATGAAGTGAAGACGATTGTATCAAGGGTTGGTGAAGGCAGTAAAATCATTCTGATGGGCGACCCTGAGCAGATTGACCATCCTTATCTGGATTCTGCGAGTAATGGTCTAACGTACATCGTAGAGAGATTCAAACAAGAAGGAATTAGCGGACACATTATGCTCGAAAAAGGAGAACGATCCAAGCTTGCACAATTAGCTGCAGACTTGTTGTGATTCATGGGAATATAGCAGGGATATTTCCCGGAAAATGTTTCTAGCATAACCGGCTCAATAGAGCCGGTTTTTTATTGCGAAAAAACCGAACATCACATAATGTTCAGAACTCGATATGCTCAAATTATGCAAAAGTTAGAAAAACAGTTTTTAGGCAGATTAGGACAAGAGCCCTATGAATTTGTTACAATGGACATCGCAGGAAATAATTAGAAAGCAAGGAGGAGAGGTAATGAAGCGGAGACATCAGATCGTATTGTTTGCAGTGTTGCTGCTTTCGTTAACTATACTTTCTCCAAGCTTTGACTTTGGTGGCTCACAATCAAGTGAAGAGGGTAACCCGGATCGTACTACATTTCCAAACCAAACATCCCGTGGAGAAGATCAACATGCACCTGTGGAAATTGTTGTTTCCATGAATCCTGAGGAGTTTCTTATATTTCAAACAATTGCTAATCAAGTTGCGGATTCCTCTAGTGTAGAAATTCAGTTACGTAATTTGGAGCAGGACACATTCGAAAGTGTGCTTGAATCTGAGTTTGCGGTTGGAGATAGTGGAGATGTTATTCTGCTAGAGGGTACCGAGGTTCAGAATTATGCCAAAAGAGGATACTTGTATCCCTTAAATGGGACTACGTTGTCCAAGTCACTTGGAGAAACTGTCATTCCTTTGCGGGAAATGACTGAATGGAATGGCTACCAATGGGCAATGCCGTTTGATTTTGATACTTACGTGCTTGCGGCTCGTTCTGCATTTCTTACTAAAGCTGGTTTAGATACATTGCCACAACGAGAAGATCAGTGGATTAAGCTAATACAGCAGGCGAGTAACGCGGGGACGAAACTGTTATCAATCGACAGCGATGATATCTACGCAACGAGTGCATGGTTGAATCATTTTGAGCCTGGTCTTGCTCTGGACGGAATGATGAATGGGGAACAAGGTAGTCTTTTAGAGGGAGATTACCAACAGGAGTTACAGTTAATAGAACAGATTCAACCATACCTGCAACTGAACGCGAAGAGTGCTGAATTTTCAGAGGCGTTTCAACAAAATGTAGTTCCGATGACGGTCATGTCACTATCCAGACTTCTACAAGAGAATAAGACAATAGTGGAGGACACGGGTTCATTTAACCAGATAGCGCTTACAGCTCTGATGCCAGTGAAATCGCGAAGCTTTGTCATTACAACCGGCTCTTCTGAGACCGATGGAGCCAGTCGATGGATTGAAGGCATGACTTCCGCCTCTGTGCAATTGGAATGGTTCCAACGAGCGCGTTATTTGCCAGCTAAACAAGATCAGGTGAATGTCCAGTCTGGCAAATTGGCTTCTCTTTTTGGAAAAATGGACATTAAAGCTTTATTGGCTACAAAGACTGTACCTTCCGAAACTGAGATAACGTATGTGCCAACGGGAAAGGTTCAGCAGAAGATAAAGCAATTTATCCAAGGTCAGATCTCAGCGATCCAGTACATGAACAGTATTGTTGAGATACGAGGCTTATCAAAATGAAACAGCTAATTTCACTTCAAGCACTCCTTCACTTGTGGATACTTCTGTTGCTTTTACGAAAGATAGAATCTTCTGTGGATAAAACCCGAGATCGAATTCCTTTTCCAGCATCCGACGTGTTGTATCAGGCAGCTCCAATTGGTTAAATACCAGCTTGTCGACATGGAATCGAATGGAATTCTGAGGCTCGTTCTCCACCGTATAATGACCTTCAATGCTTAACTCCAATTGATCACGTTTACCCGATGCTGTGATTCGATCTTCTTCAAATTGAAATGCAAAATCATTGAAAATAGGATTCTGCTCTCGCAAAAATTGATTAAGCTCATTCTGTCCAATTCGAATCGTGTATGTTGTTCCCGTTGTAGAAATTCCACCATTCTGATTTTGAATAAAGTCGGGTAGATTTTGCATGGCTGATGCCAAAGCTTTGAAATACCGTTTAACCTCGTATATTCCGATATTCTCCCAATAGATTGTAAGTTCGTTCATTAGCTTCTGAATGGCATCTGCATTTCCGCTAGCTGCTACTTGCCCATCCACTTCTTTTTGTAATGTGATTACACGCTCCCGTTGATTCTGCAAATTAGATTTTAGTTCATCGAGCTCTTGGGCCGTTTGAGCAATGCGAGTTGACGTTTGCTGCATGCTTCTATACCTCTCCTGAAACTTATCCAACACAGCCTGGTCTCTGCCAATAATAATCTGATAGTAATCATAAAGAATAAATAGATCTTTGAATGATCTGGCACCAAGGACGGTCATGAGGAGGCTGTCGCGTTCACCTGTATAATAGGATCGTACAACCGAACCTGCCCGTTCTTGTTGAATATGTATTTGTTCTTTTTGCTCTTGAAGCTGACTCGTCAACGTAAGTTGCTGCTGATCCAATTCATTCTGTCTTTGTGTTATCCGTTCAATCTCATGGTCGATCTCAACGATGGACAAGCTTTTTTGCAATATCTCACGTGTTTCCTCAGGAGAGGGCTCGGCATAAACGGAAGTCGATGTAAGTTGGACAAAAAGTAGGATGGATACGAGTAGAGCAATTATGTTATACCGACGTTTCACCAATATCATTCTCCTTTCCTTAGTCATATCTATTGTACAGGCTTCTCTCTTTCAAACAATATATGAAACAATACTGTGAAATATCCTTAGTGGTTACATAACGCGTTAAACCATACTTCAATCATCAGAGTCATCATAGATTTTGAACGACAAAAAAAGCAATCCGGAGTAAACTGGATCGCTTTTTTGCTGTTGGCGGATTAGAGCGGCAAATCCATTTGGAATACGGTCCAGTAACTGAACCCCGTAAAGGTAACGATCATATAACCCCAGAAGAGCAATATGTACGTTCTTTCGGTAAATTTCAGATATCCCAAAATGACGAAAAACGCAGTCTGCAAGAAAAAAAGCAAGGCCATCTCGACCAAATTCCCTGCAAAAGCCATCAGGCCAATTGTGAGTGTGAAGAACCCGAGTACTCGAAACATGCGTGCCACGGTAAGTCCTCCTCTCTATGTACGATCATAGATTGTCTACACAACATTATACCGGGAAAGGAAAAAGGTGTAAACAGAATTGGATATGAAAGCGAATTCTTTTTTTTTGCCCTAAAGCGCACAATTATGCTTTCTTTTACACATGTGACGTATGAGTGCACTTAAATGTGGAAATACATTTTAGTATGAAATCAATTCTATGAACTCTATGAGAGGCATAAGAATGAATGAAGCAGCTTTTATACCTCATTCACAAGCCGAGAGATCGGTAAGGTGAACGGTTATTTTAGGATGTTGTTAGGAGGGTATTATAGCATGACTGCAGTGAGACAGGATGCTTGGAGTACAGAGGACGATTTGATTTTGGCTGAGGTTACATTACGTCATATTCGGGATGGAAGCACGCAGCTCGCTGCATTTGAAGAAGTAGGCGATAAAATTGGCAGAACGTCTGCCGCTTGCGGATTTCGCTGGAACAGTTTTGTCCGGAAAAAGTATGAATCTGCGATCAGCAATGCCAAAGCACAACGCCAAAAACGTAGTTATCTTAGAAAACAACCTGCATTGCTTGGGCCACAAGTGGCGGCACTCTCTACATTAGAAACGGAAGAAAGCTTGTATAAGTCAGATGGAATCTTGGAAGAGACTCTCTCCATCGATGCTGTGATCCGTTTCTTACGTCAATGGAGAGGAACAGTGCAAGAAAATGGCCGTCAGCTTAAAATGCTGGAAAAAGAATTACGAGAAAAAGAAGACGAACTTCATGAGCTTCGTTGTGAGAATGATCGTTTATCGAAGCAAGTGAATGAAGTTCAAACCGATTACCGTGTAGTGAACGACGATTACAAGGCATTGATTCAGATTATGGATCGTGCAAGAAGACTTGCATTTTTGTCAGAAGAAGAAGAAGAGCTCAAAACACGGTTTAAAATGGATGCTAACGGAAATTTGGAGCGAATTGAGTAGTACAGATCTGTGTTTAATCTTCGATATAGGAATGAACCCGTCACATTTCCGTTAGATACGGCAGCGTGCACGGGTTTTTTGTTTAATCGTTTTGTTCTATGATATATAGATCTAATCTAAGGTATGGATAATGGCGAGAGGAGGGTGTCATATGATTATTGACATTGTAGGCGCAGGATCACTTGGATTATTGTACGGAAGTAAACTACAGGCTGCTGGCCAACAGGTACGTTATTGGACTCGAACTTCTGAGCAAGCATCCAACATGAAGAGGCTTGGTTTGCAAATTAAAGAGCCTAACGAAGCAGAAGCACTGAGCATAAGCGGAGCTGATATTCAGGCCCATTGCATTATGAAGTTGGCCGAAACATGGGCACATTCACCTGGGAGTTCGTTACTCCTGATGGTGAAGCAGACGGCAATGGATGATATTATCCATGACATTAAGTCTATAAGTAAGGAACCGCTCAATATCATATGTTTCCAAAATGGGATTGGACATGTGGCAAAATTACAAAAAGCTATGCGAAGAGCTACTATACACAATGCAATCACTACAGAAGGAGCCAAAAGAATAGGTAACGAGGTAATCCGTGCAGGTGAAGGACAGACTTGGATTGGTCAAAGTGAGGAGGCTTCACCGCGTCATGTAGGACAAGCAGGAGAGAATGGACTAATAAGTTTGGTGCACACTATACAACAGGCAGGATTTGACTGTACAGTGTCGAATCAAATCGATAAGCTGATATACAGGAAGTTGATCATCAATGCAGTCATTAACCCACTTACGGCAGTCTGGCGAGTATCGAACGGCGAATTACTTCTAAATAAAGAACGCACCACGATTATGCGCCAGCTATATGATGAGGCAATCACAATATACAGAGCAAGCGGAATTACGGCGGATGCAGATCTCTGGGAACAACTGTTGAACGTATGCCAGACGACAGCCTCGAATACCTCTTCTATGCTTGCGGATGTTCTGGAAGGACGTCGTACTGAGATTGACTCCATCAATGGGCAAGTCGTAAATTTGGCGCATCAGTGTGGACTGACTGCTCCGTTGCATGAAACATTGCTGCATTTAATCAAAGCTATGCATCCGGAAGGAGTGAATTGATGAGCTTTTTTATCACGTTGAGTATACTGCCCTTCTTTCCTTTCATTATTGTATATTGGGTTATGTATGCTTGGAAAAAGGATAAACGGGTTGCGGTTCGAAAAGCTATGGATGTTACAACGCTATTTCTAATTTTCTCTGTATCTGCGTTATTCAACTTAACATTCGAAATGAATTTTGGTTTTTATTTGACGCTTATTTTCATACTAATAGCACTTGGATTGGTAGGAGGGGCGCAAAATCGACTAAAAGGTAAAGTCGATGGGGGACGAATGTTCCGGGCAGTTTGGCGTATGGCATTTGTAATGATGAGTTTTGGTTATGTTTTGTTTACTATATTTGGACTATTTAGATATTTCATGAAACAGATGTGAGGTTACATAACGCAAAAGGGTTAAAAAATGTGTCGATTTTGTCGAAAAATGAAAAAAACATTACTTTCTGAAAAAGTAATGTAGATTTTTTTGACCGGTGGTTGTATAATCTATAAACATAAACCACATCAATTTAGGGGGAAAGTGTTAGATGAAAAGGAAAAGTCTATTAGTCCTTTTGACGCTGATCTTGGCGTTCGGTACCGTACTTGCAGCGTGCGGATCGAAAAATGAAGGCACAGGTAACAACACCGATACTGGTTCTGCAAGCGAAAGTAATGGTCTTGCAAAAGATCAAGTGCTGAAAATCAACCTGACAGCTGAACCTCCTACGTTGGACCCGGCTCAAGCAAAAGACAGCCAAACCAACACAGTTTTGAAATTCTTGTATGAAGGTCTTGTACGCATCGATGCTGATGGTAAAGAACAAGCTGGCGTTGCAACTGACTGGAAAATTTCCGAAGATGGTTTGAAATATGTTTTCAACCTGAATCCGGAAGCAAAATGGAGCAACGGTGATGTAATCACTGCTGAAGACTTTGTTCGTTCTTGGGAACGTGCATTGAAACCAGAAACTGCTTCTCCTTACGCTTACCAATTGTACTACATCAAAGGCGCTGAAGGTTACAACCGCAGCTCTGATGAAACATTCGAAGGTACTAAAGTTACAGACTTCGCACAAGTAGGTGTTAAAGCAACAGACGAGCATACGCTTGAAGTTACTTTGGAAAACCCTACACCTTACTTCTTGGGTCTGACAGCATTCTATACGTACTACCCAGTACACCAGTCTGCTGATACAAATGACAAATTCTTCACAGACTACAAAAACATGATCGTTAACGGGCCATTCACTATGGATCAGTTCCTTAAAGGTCAAAAAATCGTAGTGAAGAAAAACGATACGTACCATGCAGCATCTGATATTAAACTGACTGAAATTGATATGTCCTTGACAAGCAGCAGTGCTTCTGAACTGCAAGCTTACAAATCCGGACAATTGGACTACACAGGCGCACCTAACGGTGAAGTTCCAACAGAGCAAATTCCTTCTGTGAAAGCAGAATTGCCAGATGAGTTCAAAGCTACTGGTATTGCAAGTACGTACTACTATCAATTTAACGTAAATGAAGCTCCATTCAACAACGTTAAAATCCGTAAAGCTTTTGCAATGTCGATTAACCGTCAACCAATCGTTGACAAAGTAACACAAGGTGGACAAATTCCAGCATTCGGATTCGTACCTCCAGGTATCCGCGGTGAAAACGGCGAATTCCGTGATGAGCACAAAGATGACTACTTCACTGAAAATGTTGAAGAAGCTAAAAAATTGCTTGATGAAGGCATGAAAGAAGAAGGCTATACAACATTGCCGGCTATTACATTGATCTACAACACTAGTGATGCTCACGCGAAGGTTGCGCTTGCTATTGCAGATATGTGGAAGAACAACCTCGGCGTTGACGTGAAAACGGAAAACCAAGAGTGGAAGGTCTTCCTAGACAATCGTCAAAAACAAAACTTCCAAGTGGCTCGTGCAGGCTGGTCTGCTGACTACAACGATCCTTACAACTTCTTGGAAATGTGGACTACTGGAAACACAAACAACGATTCCAAGTTCAGCAACGCTCAGTATGACAAAGATGTAAAAGACACTGTAAAATCTGCTGATCCAGCTGCTCGTATGGCTGCTTTCGCTGACGCTGAAAAAATTCTGATTCAAGATGAAATGGCAGTAATGCCGATCTACTACTACACTAACGTATCTTTGACTAAGCCTTACCTGAAAGGCGTACAACTTGATTTCAGTGGAGCAATTGACTTCACTCGTGCATATCTGGAAGAGAAATAAGTTGTTCTGAAGTCTATATGATTACTTCGGGATATATATGTGGAATTCCATATATATCCCGATTTTTTTGTATGTGAACTGATTTTCCTTATAATTCTTGAAATTTCCGATAAATGGATTGGACTTTATTGTTGTCTAATTCTACAATCGATTTGTATACAAAATATTGTTTTTTTGGAGGTGTGTAAGGGTTGGTTAAGTACGTGCTGAAAAAATTGCTATTTATGCTGCTATCGCTTTTCATACTCGCATCGATGACTTTCTTTCTGATGAAGGCCATTCCAGGTGACCCTTTTACATCTGAGAAGAGAGTATCACCTGAAATTAGGGCGCTTTTGGAGGTGAAGTACGGGCTAGACAAACCGATGATTGTTCAATACCTGAAGTACATGGGTGGGATTATTCAAGGGGATTTTGGAGTTTCGATGAACTATCTTAACCAAAGTGTCTCTGACATGATTGTGCAGACCTTTACTGCATCCTTGAAAATAGGTGTGTTTGCAATCATTATCTCTGTTATCGTTGGTGTTATGCTCGGACTTATCGCAGCAGTCTATCACCGTAAACTGATCGATGATGTGACCATGATTCTTGCGGTCATTGGTATCGCTGTCCCAAGTTTCTTGCTTGCATCGCTGTTACAGTATGTTTTTGCTTCCAAATTAGGTTGGTTCAACGTTATGGGCTTTGATGGGCCACTTGATTATGTGCTTCCAGTTGCAGCTCTATCTGCATCTCCAATTGCCTTTATCGCTCGTTTGACACGCTCAAGCATGCTGGAAGTGCTTCATGCTGATTACATCAAAACAGCGAAAGCTAAAGGTCTGAAGTGGCCTGCAATTATGTTCAGACACGTTGTACGTAACGGTATTCTTCCGGTCGTGACTTATGTAGGTCCAATGACTGCGAATATCATTACAGGTTCTGTCGTAATTGAGCAAATCTTTAACATTGGTGGTATTGGTAAAGTATTCGTAGAAAGTATCACAAACCGTGATTACACCATGATCATGGGGATTACGATCTTCTACGGTATTCTCCTGATGCTGGCACGTTTCTTCACAGACATTGCTTACGTGTTAATTGATCCTAGAATTAAGCTGGAAAGCCGGAAGGGGGCATAACGTTGTCTGGCACGAACAATAAAAAAAATGAAACGGCTAACACTGACCTAAATAGTCAGGCAGCGGTTAAATCGGAAGAAAGCATATCTCTTTTTAAAGATGCTATGTATAGACTTGCAGCCAATAAAGCCGCAATGATTAGTCTAGGTATCTTAATTCTTGTCGTGATTTTCTCTATAATCGGTCCAACTTCGTTGTTTACTCAGTATAACTATTATTCCAATGATTTGATCAATTCCAACTCACCACCTAGTGCAGAGCACTGGTTCGGAACGGACGAGCTTGGTCGTGACGTTTGGGTAAGAACTTGGGTCGGCGCGCGTGTATCCCTTACTGTAGGTTTGGCAGCCGCTTTGATTGACCTTATTATCGGTGTTATTTATGGGGCGATCATGGGCTTCTACGGTGGACGTGTAGATGGAATTATGAACAAGTTTTCCGAAATTCTATATTCCTTGCCGTACATGCTTGTTGTAATCCTGTTGTTGGTCGTATTGGAACCAAGTTTGACTACCATTATCATTGCACTCACCATTACGGGCTGGATCAGTATGTCATGGATTGTCCGTGGAGAGATTATGCAACTCAAAAACAGAGACTTTATTCTCGCGGCACGTTCCATGGGTGCAAGCACTACTCGTCAATTGTTCCGTCATTTGCTGCCTAATGCAATCGGTCCAATTCTCGTAACATTGACGTTGTCTATTCCAAATGCAATCTTTGCCGAAGCTTTCTTGAGCTTCCTCGGACTAGGTGTATCTGCACCGAGATCTTCACTAGGTTCAATGATCAATGATGCATTGACAGGTTGGACACTGTTCCCATGGCGGATGTGGTTCCCAGCAGGTTTGATGGTTATCACAATGCTAGCATTTAACTTGCTCGGTGATGGTCTACGTGATGCACTTGATCCGAAATTACGTAAATAGAAATAGGAGGTGGGAATAATGGAGCCGATTTTAACTGTCAAAGATTTGAGCGTGTCCTTTACGACACGTTCTGGAGAATTTGATGCCGTTAAAAATGTGAGTTTTGAACTTGGCAAAGGAGAGACGTTGGGAATCGTTGGTGAATCAGGTAGTGGTAAGAGTGTTACCGCCCAAACGATCATGAAGTTGATTCCCTCCCCGCCTTCGAAGGTCAAAAGTGGAGAAATTACTTTTCACGGGCAAAGCCTATTAAATAAAACAGATAAACAAATGGAAGCCATTCGTGGTAAAGATATCGGTATGATCTTCCAAGATCCAATGACTTCATTGAATCCTACAATTAAAATAGGTAAACAGATCACTGAAGTTCTGCGTAAGCACCAGAATATGTCCAAGAAAGAAGCAGAAAAACGCGCCCTGGAAATGTTGGAGCTCGTGGGAATCAAAAATGCGGCTATTCGCATGAATCATTATCCACACCAATTCTCTGGTGGTATGCGTCAACGTGCGATGATCGCGATCGCGCTGGCGTGCCGTCCATCTCTTCTCATCGCGGATGAGCCAACAACAGCACTCGATGTAACGATTCAGGCGCAAATTCTGGACGTTATGAAGGATATGCAACAAAAACTCGGAACATCGATCATGCTGATTACCCATGACCTTGGTGTAGTTGCTGGTATGTGTGACCGTGTCGTAGTTATGAAGGAAGGCGAAGTGGTTGAGACAGGAACAACTGCCGAAATCTTTAGCAATCCTCAACATCCATACACGATCAAGTTGTTGAACGCTCTACCACGCTTGGATGAGCCTAAGAAAGAAAAACCTGCACCGGCTGGTATTATCAAAGGTGCCAACAAGCCGCTAGTTCAAGTGAAGAACTTGAAACAATACTTCAATCTGGGTAAAGGTAACATTCTTAAGGCGGTTAATGATGTTAGCTTTGATATTTTTGAAGGCGAAACACTTGGTGTTGTAGGCGAATCTGGTTGTGGTAAATCTACAACAGGTCGTACTATACTGCGCCTTTATGAACCAACTGGCGGAAGTGTTAACTTTAACGGAACAGATATCTACAAGCTGTCTCCACGTAAGATGAAAGAAATGCGTAAAGATATGCAGATGATCTTCCAAGATCCATATGCATCCTTGAACCCTCGTTTTAACGTTATGGATATTATCGGTGAATCTCTAGATATCCACGGTTTGGCTTCCAGCCGGGCTGAGCGTAAAAAACGGGTTGAAGAGCTGCTTGATCTGGTAGGCTTGAATCCTAGCCATGCGCTTCGTTACCCACATGAATTCTCTGGTGGTCAAAGACAACGGATCGGGATTGCCCGTGCCTTGGCTGTAGACCCTAAATTCATCATCTGTGACGAGCCATTGTCTGCATTGGATGTATCAATCCAAGCACAAGTCGTTAAACTGTTGGAAGAGCTCCAACAACGTCTTGGCTTGACGTATCTCTTTATTGCGCATGACTTGTCCATGGTTAAACATATCAGTGACCGCGTAGCGGTTATGTATATGGGTAAAGTGGTTGAGCTTGCTGAAAGTGAAGAGTTATATGCTAATCCGATCCATCCATATACGAAAACGTTGCTGTCAGCAATTCCGGTACCTGATCCGGAAGTTGAAGCGAACAAACGTCGTATTTTGTTGCCGGATGAGCAAGCTGGCCCAATCCAGAATGCAGGTAGTGGCCCTGTAAACGATCCTTATAATCTGGAAAATGCTCAATTAATTGAAGTTTCCAAAGGTCATTGGGTTTCAGAGCCTTACGTGTAAACCAATTGTAACTGGACTTATCTATGTATCTTAAACCGTCGACTTGTTCGGCGGTTTTTTTGTAGTTTTTGTGACTTTCTTTTGACGAAGAGGCATTGGATTCGGTACAATCAAGAAAGGCTTTGAAGCAGAATAGGAGGCAGACCTCATGAAAGGTGTTACAGAGGCGCTCCGCAGCGGATCACGGCTTGCAGAAGACTACATCTGTTCACGTGATGCTGCGCGTGGCCTTTATGAGTATGACATTCACTGGGAATCTGAACTGGATAGACGTGCCGAATGGCTCGACCAATCGGAAGACACACGTATTAACCGTCAGGACTTAGTAGAATATCTACGTATATATAATAAGCGATTAAACCCTGATGATGCTGTGCAACGATCACTCGATCGTTTGGCTGACGAGAATGCGCTGGTAGTCACAGGGGGTCAGC
Source organism: Paenibacillus sp. Root52 (assembly GCF_001426865.1). Lineage (GTDB taxonomy): Bacteria > Bacillota > Bacilli > Paenibacillales > Paenibacillaceae > Paenibacillus. Next base: position 220,322 of record NZ_LMFO01000012.1, read on the forward strand.
AGAGTGGATTGTTGACAGGGCCCTTGTTCGTTATTTACAAAGCAGCCAGTGTAGTAGCAGCTGCGCTTGAAGCTGAGACTAGATTACAGCGCCCGGTTGTACCCGTCTTTTGGATTGCGGGAGAAGATCATGACTGGGATGAGGTTAACCACACCTATTTACCGGATACCCAAGGCGATATCGTGAAGCTGAAGCTGCATGGACGCTTTGAGGGGCGTGATTCGGTCAGTAACGTGAAGGTTGACACAGAACAATGGATGACTTCAATTGAGCAGGTAGAGCATCTATTACCTGACACGGTACATAAACCGAGCTTAATGAAACTGCTGGTTGATATCCATAACTCAAGTTCCAATCTTAGTGATGCTTTTGCTCGATTGATTGCTGCGTTGTTTGGCAAAAGTGGACTTATCCTGATGGATGCTGCTTCGCCGGATCTTCGCCAATTAGAGCAACCCGTTTTTGAACGGATCATTCGTGAAAATGATATATTGCGTGAGGCTTATCTTCACGGAGCTTCATTAGTGAAAGAAGCAGGCTACGACATGCCAGCAGAAGTGGCAGACGACGGTGCCAACTTGTTTTACATTCATGGAGGAGCACGCCTGTTGTTGCTGTTGAAGGACGGTCTATACACGGATCGGAAAGGTCTGGTTTCCTTCTCAGAAGAACGCTTGTTACAAGAACTGGCGGAACACCCCGAGAGATTCAGTAATAACGTACTTACCCGTCCGTTAATGCAGGATTCGATTCTACCTGTTATCGCTGTTATTTTGGGGCAAGGTGAGATTTCCTATTGGGGGTTGACACGTACTGCATTTACACAGTTTGGTCTTCAGATGCCCATTCTGTTACCACGTTTGTCATTTACTATCCTTGAGGATGTTCATCAGAAACATATGAATCAGTACGGGCTTTCTTTCCAAGATGTGCAGTACCATCTCGAAGAAAAACGTGATAGGTGGCTTGCTGGTCAAGAGACATTTCAGGTGGAAGAACAATTCAGCCAGGTTAGTAAGGCGATTGCTGATATCTATCGTCCTTTGCTTGACCAAATTACGGCAATTCATCCCGGTCTGGATCGAATCTGTGATACGAATTTAAGAAAAATCAACGAACAAATTCAGTATCTGCAAAACCAGACGAACAAAGCGATTTCACTTAAACATCAGGTTGGGCTTAGTCATTGGAATGGCATACAAAATGCTCTTTTCCCAATGAATAAACCACAAGAACGCGTACACAATGCGCTCTATTATCTGAATCGCTTCGGAACCGAATGGATTGAAGAATTGATTCAAGATCAGCGTGAATTCCGTGGGCAACATCAAGTGATCAGACTGTAATGCTCTTTATAATAGAAGGAATACAATCTAAGGAGGATCTGTAATGACAACACCCGCTCTGCAAAATAGTATTGTGAAAGATATGGGGCTTGCTCCAGAAGGACATTTGAAGATTGATTGGGTCGAGGCGCACATGCCTGTCTTAAACCGGATTCGCCGTCAATTTGAGCAGGATCTTCCATTCAAAGGACTCAAAGTTGCGATCTGCCTTCACCTTGAAGCCAAGACGGCTTATCTTGCTAAAGTGATTCAGGCTGGTGGGGCAGAAGTGACGATTACCCACAGTAACCCATTGTCCACGCAGGATGATGTGTGTGCCGCGCTTGTTGAAGATGGCGTAACGGTATATGCAAAATACAATCCAGAACCTGCAGAGTTCAAACAGCTTCAACTTCGCGCTCTTGAAGTGAAGCCTGATCTCATCATTGATGATGGTGGCGATTTTGCTACGATTATTGCATCAGAACGTCCTGACCTTGCTGCAACGATTCGTGGTGGTGCAGAGGAAACGACAACAGGTATTATCCGTTTGAAAGCATTAGCGAAAGAAGGCCAATTGCAATTCCCGATGGTTGCAGTTAATGACGCTTATTGCAAATACTTGTTCGATAACCGCTATGGCACGGGTCAGTCTGCATTTGATGGAATTATCCGTACGACCAACCTGGTCGTTGCAGGCAAGAACGTCGTGGTTGCAGGTTATGGCTGGTGTGGAAAAGGTGTAGCTATGCGTGCCAAAGGGCTCGGAGCGAATGTTATCGTAACCGAGATTGACCCAATCAAAGCAGTAGAAGCGCACATGGATGGGTTCCGCGTGATGACAATGGTGGAAGCAGCTAAGATTGGTGATTTCTTCATCGCAGTTACAGGAAACAAAGACGTAATCACAGGTGAGCATTATGATGTAATGAAAGATGGTGCAATCCTAAGTAATGCAGGTCACTTTGACGTCGAGGTGAATAAACCTGAGCTTGCTAAACGTTCCGAGTCTATTCGCACGGTTCGTCGTAACATTGAAGAATATCGCTTCAAAGATGGACGTAAGATGTACTTGTTAGCAGAAGGTCGTCTTGTGAACTTGGGAGCGGCTGATGGCCATCCGGCTGAGATCATGGATACAACGTTTGCGCTTCAAGCGCTCGGTTTGCGCTATGTAAGTGAAAACTATGCAAGTCTTGGCAAAAACGTGGTTAATGTACCGTATGAAATCGATCAACAAGTGGCTAGCTATAAGCTTGAAAGCCTTGATATTACGATTGATTCACTCTCCGCGGAGCAAGAAAAATATCTGGACAGCTGGAAATTCTAGACGTTTCCCAGTAATTACAAGCTGAATAACTGATTCAAACGGTCTACAATAGTGTATTGATGATATGGCTCATAATCGGGTAAATATTCATTTGCCCGTAGAAGGAAACGTCTTTGATCCTGAGTTGCAGGGTCAGAGGCGTTTTTTTACTTGCTGAAATTAAAAAAAATCAAGCAAGTAAGAAGGGTTTTGATTTTTTAGTGCGAATCTATTATGCTTAGGTGGTGGAAAGTGGGGCAAAGTGGGAGAAACGGGTGAGGAGTGAGTGGGCCAATGTTTATGGGGGAGTTCCAACATAGCATTGATGATAAAGGGCGGGTTATTATCCCTGCCAAATTCCGCGAATCTCTAGGATCGTCTTTCGTTGTCACACGGGGGTTGGATCAATGTCTTTTCGTGTACCCTATGGAAGAGTGGGGGGTCATGGAACAGAAACTCAAGGCACTACCTTTAATGAAGTCAGATGCGCGTGCATTTACTCGATTTTTTTTCTCTGGTGCGACTGAATGTGATTTGGACAAACAGGGTAGGGTAAATTTGCCGGGCAATCTAAGGGAATATGCCAAACTAGACAAAGATTGTGTTGTAATTGGTGTATCGAACCGGGTAGAGATCTGGAGCAAAGACATCTGGGAGAATTATTTTAATCAATCAGAAGAAGTATTCAACGACATTGCCGAAAAGCTAGTCGATTTTAATTTTGATTTATAAAGTCAGGAGGGGTGCAGGTTGTTTCACCACATAACCGTACTCAAAGAAGAGGCAACAGAGGGATTAAACATCAAGCAGGACGGTATATACGTGGACTGCACTTTAGGCGGTGGCGGACATAGTGCCGTAATTGCTTCCAAGCTTGGTCCAGGGGGACGTCTGATCGCACTGGATCAGGATGATTGGGCTTTGGATAATGCACGTGAGAAGTTAGCTGCTTATGGAGACCGTATAACGTTGGTCAAAACCAACTTCCGTGATTTGGAACAAGTTCTAAAGGAACTGGACATTCCACAGAAGGATGGCGTACCACAGGTCGATGGTATTTTGTACGATTTAGGTGTATCCTCACCGCAGTTTGATGAAGGAGAACGTGGATTTAGTTACAATCATGATGCTCCACTCGATATGAGAATGGATCAGGATGCATTTTTGACTGCCAAAGAAATCGTAAATGAGTGGCCAGAGAATGAAATTGCTCAGATCCTATATCGTTATGGTGAAGAGAAGTTCTCAAGAAGAATCGCACGTGTCATTGTAGATAAGCGAAGTCAGTCACCTATTGAAACTACAGGTGAGCTTGTCGAGTTGATCAAGGAAGGGATCCCTGCGGCGGCTCGTCGTACCGGTGGGCACCCTGCTAAGAGAAGTTTTCAGGCTCTACGAATTGCAGTTAACGATGAGTTAGGTGCATTTGAGGAAGGCTTGCATCAGGCCGTTCGATGCCTAGCACCAGGTGGACGTGTATCTGTCATAACCTTTCACTCGCTTGAAGATCGGATATGCAAACAGATTTTTAGCAGTTATCTGGAGAAGTGTACATGCCCTCCCGATTTCCCTTTATGCGTGTGTGGCGGTAAGGGAACGTTGCGTTTAGTCAACAGGAAGCCTATGATTCCGACGGAATCAGAATTAGCTGATAATTCCCGTGCACGCTCAGCCAAATTGCGCGTAGCAGAGAAATTGTAAACTTAAAGAGTGAAGGAGGAGCCTATGCATGGCATATACACGTGGTAATCTGGCTGTAAAAGAAAAAGCGTCTCAACAGCGTGTGACCCAGCAACGGTACAAGGAAACTACGAAAGTAGTGACGCGTCGTACCGGACTTCCCGCACGCGAAAAATTTCTATACTTACTCACTTTGTTGGCAGTAATCGTTGTAGGCGGTTTAATGATGTCACGTTATGCTCAGATCTATGATCTGAACAAACAAGCACAATCAACGTTATCCGAGGTTAGAGAAGCTGAGAAAACGATTGCTGATTTACAAGTGGAACGTGAGAAATTAAACAATTTGGTAATCGAACATGCACGTGAACTTGGTTATGTTGAAGCGACGGACAAAAACGTAATTTATGTACCACGTTCAACCAACGCAGGATCTTCTTCGGATACAGCAAAGTAAGTAAAGAGGTGTACCGATGGTAAAAAGAATAAAAATGCGCACGCTACTTATAGGGGGATGTATTACCCTCTTTTTTCTTGTACTGGTGATTCGAATCTTCTTCATTCAAATTGTGAACAAAGAATTCTGGACAGAGGAAGCTTCCGGATTGATTGAACGTGAACAGACGATTAAAGCCAGTCGAGGTTCAATAACAGATCGAAACGGAAATGTACTGGCAACGGATGCGCCTGCATACACCGTATCTGTAAACCCTCTGCTTATTAATGAGCTAGGTATCGAGGATGAAGTTACAAGTAGACTCTCTTCTATACTAGGTAAAAATGAAAGTGAAATGCGTGCGATCGTCACAGCGAAAAAACCAGATAATGGCGGATTCTATGCCCAACGTGAAGTGCGCAGTGAGGGGTACAAGATTGGACCTGACCTCCAAGCGAAAGTGAATGAATTTCGGGAAGAGTTGCAGGAAAAGTATAAGGCACGAAATGCTATTGTAATGACACAGGAATCGAAGCGCTATTATCCAGAGGAGACACTTGCTTCACATCTGCTAGGTTATATGAATCGTGATGGAAAAGCGGTCAATGGGCTCGAAGTGTCTTATGATGATGTATTGACAGGTACTGACGGGCATTTGAATTACCAAAAGGATGCCAAAGGAATTAAACTTCCGGGCTCTGAGGACACGTATCTGCCACCGAAGAATGGTAAAACGTTGAAACTTACGATTGATGATACGATTCAATATTATATTGAAGATGCCATGAAAGAAGCTGTGGCTAAATACAATCCGCTGAGTATGACTGTCATTGCAGCAGATCCTAATACTATGGAAATCTTAGGTATGGCTAACTGGCCAACCTTTAACCCGAATACGTATGGTGAAACACCGGATCAGAAGAACTTTATCAACCATGCGACGCAATCCATCTATGAGCCAGGTTCCACGTTCAAGATTGTTACTTTAGCAGGCGCAGTTGAAGAGAAGTTATTCGATCCTAATGCGACCTTTGAATCGAAACGGGTTTATATTGGCGGTTATCCGATCAGTGATAATGGTCATGCATATGGCTGGATTTCATATTTAGAGGGTGTAAAACGCTCAAGTAACATTGCGTTTGTTAACCTCGGTTATAACATGCTGGGCGGTGATCGGTTACGTCACTATATTGACCAGTTTGGCTTCGGTAAGAAGACGGGGATTGATCTTCCAAGTGAGTCGGCTTCACCAATTAAACCACTGGTGTATAAGTCAGAGATTGCAACGGCTGCTTATGGTCATGGTCTCGTACAAGTTACACCAATCCAACAGGTGGCAGCTATTTCTGCGATTGCCAACGGCGGAAAACTACTGACACCTCATCTGGTTAAAGAAATCATTAATCCGAATGATGGAACGACAGAGGTTATTAAACCGAAGGAAGTTCGTCAAGTTATTTCGAAAGAGTCTTCCAAACTTGTGAGTGGTTATTTAGAACAGGTTGTGGCTGACCAAACAATTGGTACAGGGAAAAATGCCTATATTGAAGGATATCGAGTAGCGGGTAAAACAGGTACAGCGAGAAAATGGGATGGCAAGGAATATAGCAAATCCAAGGACGTCGTTTCCTTCATTGGATTCGCTCCTGTGAACAATCCCAAAATCGCGATGTTAGTTCTTATTGACCAACCAAGCGGTGCTAACATTGGAGGCGGAACTGCTGCCGCTCCGGTATTTAAGAAAATTGTTAGCCAAACCCTTCAATATTGGGGAATTCCCAAAGAAACAGTTTCAACGGGGAACAGTAAAACTAAAGCCGCTCCTGTCATTCAATCCAAGGCTCCTGATCTGATTGGCAAAACAGCGAAGCAAGCTAGAAGTCAATTACTGAATGCTGGTATTGCCTATGAAACATTAGGCCAAGGCGAGAATGTAATTCGTCAGTATCCAGCTGCTGGTTCTTTAATGAATCCTGGACAACGCATCTACCTGCTGACGGAAGAAAGCAGTAAGATGAAGATTCCAGATCTGAAGGGTTCCTCTCTCCGAGATGCACTTGAAGTTCTCTCTTTAATAAAAGTAGGTGTAACCGTTAAGGGAGAAGGCTTTGTGGTGAAACAGACGGAGCAGGTATCAGGTGAACAGCGTACAGTTCAGTTGGTACTTCAAACGGCCAAGGCGGCTGTCACGGGTATTGCAGATGATGCTCCTGATTCTTCGGACGCGGCAATCGGTAAGAATGCCGAAGATTCAAAATCAGATGCTACTGGGCAGGGTGAAGAGGCGAATCAGTCCAATCAGAACGATGCATCTTCAAGTGACACCGAATCGTCCGAAGGTAAGCAGACGGACAGTTCACTTCCATAACGTGATAGCATTTAAAATAGAGCTTGTTCTAACCCCTGGTTGTCCCGAATATTCATGAATGTAAGGAAGGTCATGATTTTGGGACGAGTGGGGGGATCTTTTTCGTGAAGGGATCAAGTGTAAATTTACGGCGCAGGCTGTTATGGAGTTTAGTTGTTTTAATCTTTTTGTTTTCGGCTCTGGTTATACGACTGGCTTATGTACAACTCGGGAAGGGACCAGAATTGTCGGCTAAGGCGGAGGAATCGTGGCGTCGGAATATTCCATATTCGGCAAAACGGGGAGAGATTCTGGATCGGAATGGAACCTCGCTTGCTTATAATGTGACGAGCCCAACTATTATGGCTATTCCTGCCCAGGTGAAGGAAGCGGAGGTCACCGCAAAAGCACTTGCTCCACTGCTAGGCATGACGGAAGAGAAAGTGCTGGCAACCATCAAGAAAAGAGAACTCATTGTCAGACTACAGCCCGGCGGCCGCAAAATTACGATGGATAAAGCTCAACGCATCCGTGATTTGAAGCTTCCGGGTATCGTTGTTGCAGAAGACAATAAACGCTTTTATCCTTACGGTGATTTGGCTGCGCATATTCTTGGGTTTACTGGGATCGATAATCAAGGTTTAACTGGGGTAGAGAAAAAGTATGATGATAAGCTCAATGGCTTGAACGGCAGCGTGTCCTACTTGTCCGATGCGGCCGGAAGGCTAATGCCGGGCTCATCTGAGAAGTATGTGGAACCGAGGGACGGGCTGAATCTGGAGTTGACGATTGATAAATCCATTCAGTCAATCATGGAGCGAGAGTTAGATCAGGCGATGGTCAAGTTTCAAGCAAACTCCGCACTTGCCATAGCGATGAATCCCAAAACAGGTGAAGTGTTAGGGATGGCAAGTAGACCAGGATATGAGCCTGCTGACTATCAACAGTATCCTGCCGAGATTTATAACCGCAATCTGCCAATCTGGATGACATATGAACCAGGTTCAACGTTTAAGATCATCACATTAGCAGCAGCGCTGGAAGAGAAGAAAGTGAATCTGCAGCAGGATCAGTTTTTTGATCCAGGCTATGTAGAGGTTGGCGGTGCAAGGTTACGCTGTTGGAAAAAGGGCGGGCATGGGAGTCAGACATTCTTGCAGGTTGTCGAGAACTCTTGTAACCCGGGATTCGTAGCTTTGGGTCAAAAGTTAGGGAAGGAATCTCTTTTCTCATATATTAAAAACTTTGGATTCGGAACCAAAACGGGCATCGATCTTAGTGGTGAAGCGAGTGGTATTCTATTCAAGCTCTCACGCGTAGGGCCTGTAGAGCTGGCAACTACTGCATTTGGTCAAGGTGTATCCGTGACACCGATCCAGCAAGTTGCAGCAGTCTCTGCTGCAATTAATGGCGGTAAGCTTTACAAGCCTTATGTTACCAAGGCGTGGGTTCACCCTGAGACAGGTGAAGTGATAGAGGAAGCTAAGCCAGAGCTAGTGCGACAAGTCATTTCGGAGAACACGTCCAAACAAGTGCGTGAAGCATTAGAGAGTGTTGTAGCAAAAGGTACTGGTCGGCCAGCTTTTATTGATGGCTATCGTGTAGGTGGTAAAACAGGAACGGCACAGAAGGTTATAAATGGTCGTTATTCTTCGAGTGAACATATTGTATCATTCATTGGCTTCGCCCCAGCTGATGACCCACAGATTGTTGTGTACACTGCGGTAGATAATCCTAAGGGGATTCAATTTGGTGGTGTCGTCGCGGCGCCGATCGTACAGAATATTTTGGAGGATGCGCTTCACTATATGAAGGTTCCTGTGCGTAAGGATCAAGTTGCCAAAGAATATAAATATGGTGAAACTAAAATCGTGACCGTACCTGATCTAACAGGCGCGACGGTTGAAGACTTGTATGAGGATCTGAATATGAACTTCATGCTCGCGAAGTCCGGCAGCGGAAAATATGTAATTAATCAAGCACCCAAGCCTGGAGCACGTGTTGATCAAGGTTCAACTATACGAATTTATATGGGCGATGTCCTCAACGATGCTCATAATCATTCAGCAGAAGAAGGTCAGGAGCCTTGAGTCTTAATCAAGGCCTGACCGCAACAAAATTGATCAAGATGCGTTTCATTAATTGGTTATAATGACGATAGTATAATAAAGACATATACAGAAGTAGTAAACTTTGAGAAGTGAGGTTATTCATGTGCTCTTAAAACAACTTGCATCAAAACTTATAACTGCTCGTCTGAATGGTGAACCCAATTCAGAGTGCTTAAACTTGCAGACAGATTCTCGTCAGGTGCAACCGGGAGATCTGTTTATCTGTCTTCCGGGACATACCGTGGATGGGCATGAATATGCAGAGAAGGCTGTACAGGCAGGAGCTGTAGCTCTAGTTGTGGAACGTCTACTCGATCTACCTGTGCCACAGCTTCTTGTGAGAGATAGCCGAGTAGCGATGGCTGTGCTTGCTGATTTCTTTTTTGACTCACCAAGTCAAAAGATGAATATGATTGGAGTAACAGGAACGAATGGTAAAACAACGACCACGTACTTGATCGAAAAGATCATGAGCGACTATGGGCAAAATACAGGTTTGATCGGTACGATCCAAATGCGTTATGCCGGTCGTACTTATCCAATGTCAGGCACAACACCTGAAGCACTTGATTTGCAGCGGAGTTTGAATGATATGGTACAATCGGGTACGCAGTGCTGCGTCATGGAGGTTTCTTCTCATGCTCTTGAACAGGGTCGTGTAAAAGGAACGGAATTCCGCACAGCGGTGTTTACCAATTTGACACAGGACCATCTAGATTACCATCATTCCATGGAAGAATATCGCGCAGCGAAAGGGTTGTTCTTTGCCCGCCTAGGCAATGGTTATGCCGAAGAAGCTTCCAAACGGAAATTTGCGGTCATTAACGCGGATGATCCGGCAGCGGCTTATTTCATTTCTGTTACGGCGGCTGAAGTGATTACATATGGTATGGGCGACAATGCAGACGTACGTGCATCCCAAATTTCGATTACTTCTCAGGGTACGGCATTCCATGTGGATACATTTGCAGGCAGCACGGACATTTCGCTACGTATGGTTGGTAAATTCAATGTGTATAATGCCATGGCTGCAATTGCTGCAGCACTCATTGAGGGCATTCCTCTTGAAGAAATCAAACGTAGCCTGGAGACTGTGCCAGGGGTAGATGGACGTGTAGAGGCAGTTGATGAGGGACAACCGTTTGCAGTCATTGTCGACTACGCACATACACCGGATGGACTGGAGAATGTGTTAAGAACCGTCAAAGAATTTGCTGAAGGACGTGTAATCTGCGTATTTGGCTGTGGGGGCGACCGGGATCGTACGAAACGGCCGTTGATGGGCAAAATTGCTGCTAAATATAGCGACATCGTTTTTGTCACTTCTGATAATCCACGAACAGAAGATCCTGACCTGATTCTTAAAGACATTGAGCAAGGGCTGATTGAGGAATCCGTTCCTGCGGATCGCTATGTTATGATTGTTGATCGACGTCAGGCTATTCATGAAGCTATTGAAATGGCAAGCCCAGCCGATGTAGTATTGATTGCGGGCAAGGGACATGAAACCTATCAGATTATCGGCACAACCAAAACCGATTTTGATGATCGAATCATAGCCAAAGAAGCGATAAGGGGCAAATCCAATTGATAAAACGAACATTGGCACAATTGGCGGAGATGTGCGGAGGAACGTTGTGTGACGCTGCCGCATATGGTGAGACGCTTGTAGAAGGCGTATATACAGACTCACGTAAGCGAGCGGTCGGCAGCTTGTTTATTCCGCTTGTGGGTGAGAGGTTTGACGGGCACGAATTTGTGCCAACCTGTTTAGAGACAGGAGCTGCAGCAGCGCTATGGCAAAAGGATCATGGGACTGCTCCTGAAGGAGCGATCATCCTTGTTGAAGACACGCTGCTTGCACTACAGACGCTTGCTTCAGCTTATCTGAACGAGAGTCGTGCATCCGTTGTAGGCATTACCGGCAGTAATGGTAAAACCACAACAAAAGATATTGTGGATGCGGTTCTGTCTACGACCTATAAAGTACACAAAACGCAAGGTAACTTTAATAATCATATCGGTTTGCCACTGACTGTTCTATCCATGAACGAGGACACCGAAATTATTATTTTGGAAATGGGCATGAGTGGACGGGGAGAAATTGAGGTGCTATCCAAGATCGCCCAGCCTGATGTGGCAATCATTACGAATATCGGAGAATCTCATCTTCTTCAGTTGGGATCTCGTTTGGAGATTGCTAGAGCCAAAGTTGAAATTGCGGCAGGTATGAAGCCTAGCGGTGTGTTGATCTACAACGGAGACGAGCCGTTGATTGCTCAAGTGCTGGCTGAACCATCAACGATACAGCCAAATAACATGCAGCGAGTTACGTTTGGACTTCAAATTGATAACGATGATTATCCAACAGGCATCATGAACGCTCCAAATGGTGTTGTGTTTACGAGTAAACAATCGGGAGAAGCAGCTTATACGCTTCAACTGCTAGGTACTCATAATGTGGTGAATTGTCTGGCAGCTCTTGCTGTCGCGCGTCACTTCGAAGTGAAATCGGAGCAGATTGCTGAGGGGTTATCTCGATTAAAGCTCACAGGCATGCGTATTGAGGTACTCCAGTCCTCCAGTGGACTCACGATACTTAACGATGCCTATAACGCTAGTCCAACCTCGATGAAAGCAGCGGTGGACGTTCTTGAAGGTTTACGAGGATATCGTTTCAAAGTCGCTGTACTAGGAGATATGCTTGAACTAGGACCACAAGAGAAAGAGCTCCACTATGGCATTGGCGCGTATGTGACTCCAGATAAGATGGATATGGTACTGACATATGGCTCGCTTGCTGCAAGTATCGCTGAAGGGGCTAAGCAGCATATGCCGGTGGAAGCCGTTCTAGCCTTTGATAATAAAGAGGAACTGACACGTTACCTTATGGAGAAGCTCCAGCCAAAAGATGTTGTCTTGTTCAAAGCTTCCCGGGGGATGAAACTTGAGGACGTGGTCGAAGCACTAAAAATAGCACCATTACAGAAATGAAGTAGACTAGAGGGGTGAACCCATGGATTTCCAGGTATTACTGTTAACAATCGGCGTTTCATTTATTCTGGCGGTGATTGCCGCACCGCTCCTGATTCCATTGCTGCGTCGTATGAAATTCGGGCAGCAGGTAAGGGAGGATGGCCCACAGAGCCATCTCAAAAAAAGCGGAACACCTACAATGGGCGGAGTCGTGATTTTGCTCGCGTTCACATTGGCATTTTTGAAATTTTCGGCAGTTAAGAATACAGACTTTTATGTCCTGCTTGTAGCTACACTGGGCTTTGGTCTGATTGGATTCTTAGATGACTACATCAAAATCGTATTTAAACGTTCGCTTGGACTGACAGCTAGACAAAAAATGCTTGGTCAGTTGTTCTTCAGTGCAGTGATGTGTTACTTGTTAATTCAAAATGGACACAGCACGGCGATCTCCATCCCAGGGACATCGGTTTCCTTCGATTGGACCGGATGGTTCTACTATCCGTTTGTAGTGTTCATGATGCTGGCGATCACCAATGCGGTTAACTTTACCGATGGACTAGACGGGTTATTATCCGGAATTAGCGCCATAGCTTTCGGAGCATTCGCCATTGTTGCGATGCAAGCCACTTCAATGCCTGCTGCAGTGTGTGCGGCTGCTATGATTGGTGCTGTACTTGGTTTTCTTGTATACAACGCACATCCTGCTAAAGTATTTATGGGAGATACCGGTTCTCTTGGGATCGGTGGTGCAATTGGTGCAGTAGCTATTGTAACCAAGACAGAACTGCTTTTCGTCATTATCGGCGGTGTGTTCGTGATTGAGATTCTATCTGTTGTTATTCAGGTGATATCTTTCAAGACACGAGGCAAACGTGTGTTCAAAATGAGTCCCATTCATCACCACTTTGAATTAAGTGGATGGTCTGAATGGAGAGTTGTTATTACCTTTTGGGCGGTAGGCGCAATTCTGGCCGCTCTTGGACTTTATCTCAACAAGGGGTTGTAGATCATGAACCATCCTGAATCGTATCGCGGACAACAAGTTGTAGTACTGGGACTTGCCAAGAGTGGTGTGCAGGTAGCCAAAGTACTGCATCGCGTTGGGGCAATCGTCACAGTGAATGATAAAAAAGAAAGACAACAGTGTCCCGAAGCATCCGAATTGGAGGCTTTGGGAATTTCTGTTGTATGCGGAGGACATCCGGATGATCTGATTCACAGCGATGTGAAGCTAGTGGTCAAGAATCCTGGGATTCCTTATCAAGCTCCACCAGTTCAGCAAGCACTGAATCTAGGCATTGAGGTCGTGACAGAAGTTGAGGTTGCCTATCACTTGTGTGCTGCTCCGATGATTGGAATTACAGGCTCCAATGGGAAAACCACCACGACAACATGGGTAGGTAAGATGCTTCAGCATGCAGGCTTACAGCCTATCGTTGCTGGCAATATCGGAACCCCGCTTTCCGAGGCAGCACAACAAGCCACTGCCTATAATTGGATGGTCGTGGAACTCAGTAGCTTCCAGCTCAAAGGTACCAGCGATTTCCGTCCACGGATTGCTAGTTTGCTCAACGTGGCCGAGACTCACCTGGACTACCATGGGGATATGGATGATTATGTGGCTTCCAAAGCCAAATTGTTCTCCAATCAGCAATCGGACGATATCGCCATTCTGAATTGGGATGATCCGGTGTGTCGTGGACTTGTACCTTACATCAAGAGCAAACTGCTTCCGTTCTCCATGACCGAGAAGTTAGAAGTAGGCGTATATGCTGATCCTCCTTATGTGGATGGTGAAGAGGATGATGTGAAGCGTCAAGTGATCTATGCGGATGAGCAAGGTAATCGTCATATGATTGTTGATGTGGAGAACATCGGTATTCCCGGCAGATTCAATGTAGAGAACGCGCTGGCAGCTGTAGCTATAGCGGTATCCGCTGGAGCTGATCCTGCTGTGCTTGCAACTCCTCTAACGGAGTTCAAGGGAGTTGAACATAGACTGGAATATGTATTGCAGCATGACGGTGCTACATACTTCAATAACTCCAAAGCAACCAATTCCAAAGCTACGGTTATGGCGCTGAATTCTTTCAAAGAGCCCGTTGTACTTATAGCAGGTGGACTGGATCGGGGTTCAGATATGATGGAGCTCTTACCATTGTTCCAGGAACGAGTTAAGGCAGTTGTTGCACTCGGTGAAAATCGTGCAAAAATCGCTCATGTAGCTGAGCTAGCTGGGTTAAAGCAAATTAAGGTCGTCGATAATGAGGAAGACGCTGCCAAGACGTTAACCGCTGCAGTGCAGGAAGCATCTAAGCTTGCGGCTCCAGGTGATGTAGTTCTTTTATCACCAGCTTGCGCAAGTTGGGACATGTTTGCATCCTATGAAGAGCGGGGACGCATTTTTAAAGAGGCGGCGCATAACTTGTAAGTAGGGGGGTGGAAAAGCCCCTACTTCCATGCAAGGGGTGGCCTCCTGATGAAACAGTCGCGACCGGCGCCAGATCTCTGGCTCCTGATTTGTATTATGGCATTGCTTGCCATCGGCATTATTATGGTATACAGTGCAGGTTCGGTGCTTGCTTTCCACGACTATGGGGATTCGTTTTACTTTGCCAAAAGACAACTTCTGTTCGCAGGACTTGGACTTGCCGCTATGTTGGTAACGGCAAATGTGGATTACCGTGTTTGGAGGAAGTATGCGAAGCCGATTTTGATTGCCTGTTTTATTATGCTGATTGCTGTACTGATTCCGGGCATTGGTGTTGTTCGCGGTGGAGCGCGGAGCTGGCTTGGCATTGGTTCGTTTGGTATTCAGCCTTCCGAATTTATGAAGCTAGGCATGATATTGTTTTTGGCACACTGGCTTAGTAAAGACCCTGGAAAAATCAAGACCTTCACCACCGGTTTGTTACCACCGCTTGGATTGATGGGGTTGGCATTTGGGATTATTATGCTGCAGCCCGATTTGGGGACAGGCACAGTTATGATGGGTGCATCCATGTTGATTGTGTTTACGGCAGGTGCACGCATGAAACATTTAATGTTCCTTGCTCTCGGTGGTGTGGCTGGATTCGCGGCATTGATCGCGGCGGCACCTTACCGTTTGAAACGGATTACAGCCTTTCTAGATCCATGGTCTGACCCACTGGGCGCAGGTTATCAGATTATTCAATCGTTATATGCGATTGGGCCAGGGGGACTCGCGGGTCTTGGATTAGGTATGAGCCGTCAGAAGTACAGCTATGTGCCTGAGCCACAAACGGACTTTATTTTTTCTATTTTGGCCGAGGAGTTAGGCTTTATCGGTGGATTAATTGTTTTGCTTTTATTTCTAGTATTAGTCTGGAGAGGTATGCGTGTAGCAATGACTGTTCCTGATGCTTTTGGCAGCTTGCTCGGTGTAGGGATTGTAGGTATGGTTGCTGTTCAGGTGATCATTAACATCGGTGTTGTTATTGGGCTCATGCCTGTTACAGGGATTACACTACCGTTAATCAGTTATGGTGGGTCGTCTCTAACGCTCATGCTTACTGCTCTAGGCATTTTATTAAACTTATCCCGTTATGCGAGGTGAATACGATGCGAGTCGTTCTAAGCGGCGGCGGTACGGGTGGACATATCTATCCGGCTGTTGCCATAGCAAGACAATTGGAGGCGGAGAATCCCGACTCGACATTTTTATATATTGGAGGCACCCGAGGTTTGGAAAGCAAACTGGTGCCTCAAGAAAATATTCCGTTTCAATCCATCGACATTACAGGTTTCCGTAGGAAACTGTCGATTGACAACTTGAAGACCGTCATGCGATTTATTCAAGGTGTAAGCAAATCCAAAAAAATGCTCAAGGAATTTAAGCCTGATGTCGTTATTGGTACGGGTGGATATGTATGCGGTCCAGTCGTTTACGCTGCGGCCAAGCTAGGCATTCCATGTATTGTTCACGAACAGAATGCCATTCCAGGTCTGACTAACAAGTTCCTCACACGTTATGTGGATACCGTAGCGGTTAGCTTTGAAGGTGCTGAAAAAGCATTCTCTGGCGCTAAACGAGTCATCTATACAGGTAATCCGCGTGCAACGACAGTTGCTAAGGCAAGCCGTGACCGCGGCTTTGCTACGTTGGGTGTTCCGATGGATAGTCGCGTTGTCCTTGTTGTAGGGGGCAGTCGTGGAGCCAAGGCGATCAATAAAGCAATGGTAGATATGGCGCCTAGGTTAGCTGAGCTGGATGATGTTCATGTCGTATACGTCACCGGCGATACCTATTTCGATGAAACAAGAGAAGCGATCCGAAGTTCACTCGGCACGATGCCTAATCATCTGCATGTATTGCCTTATGTACACAATATGCCAGAAGTGCTTGCTTGTACTTCCCTTATTGTGAATCGTGCAGGGGCGTCATTCCTTGCGGAAATTACGTCACTTGGCATTCCATCTATTCTTATCCCTTCGCCGAATGTAACGAACAATCATCAGGAAGCGAATGCTCGTACGCTTGAAGGTGGAGGAGCATCAATAACGATGTTGGAAAAGGATCTAACGGGTCTAAAACTCTATGAAACGATTGCTGGCATCATGAATGATGAAGGGGCTCGCAGGAAGATGGCTGCAGCATCCAAACAGCTTGGCAAACCCGATGCAGCCGAGGTGCTTGTGAATGAAATTCGGCGACTCGCTGTGCGCCGCTAAAGTGTGTTCTGGGCGATTGTCACATACCTGCCGGGACTGACATAAGATACCGTATAAATCGTGACAATCGTTCCACAGCGTCGTAGCCCAGCCTGTTGAAACAGCAGCAGGCTTGCTCATCGGTTCGAAGTAAAGGAGGTTTTCAACATGCAGCAGTGGATATCGGTACTATCCCAGAATAATGTCGGCAAAGTTCTTGAAAACGAGCCGCTCGCAAAATATACGACATGGAAAATCGGTGGTCCTGCGGATGCGCTAGTCATACCGGAAAATAAAGAGCAGATGGTCAATCTAATTCAGTTGTTACAGAAGCATCAGATCCCGTGGATGCAACTTGGACGTGGATCAAACATGCTAGTATCTGACAAAGGAATACGCGGTGTTGTCGTGAAACCCGGACAGGGCTTTGACTTTGCGGAATATCACGAAGATGGCGTAACAGCCGGAGCTGCATTTTCTTTTGTTAAACTGAGTGTGATGGCTGCCAAAAAAGAATTTACCGGTTTGGAATTTGGTAGCGGCATTCCTGGAACTGTTGGTGGAGCTGTGTATATGAACGCGGGAGCCCATGGATCGGATGTGTCACGGATATTTCAATCCGCTGAGATTGTGCTGGAGACAGGGGAATTGGTACGTTACAGCAAGGAGGACATGAATTTTGCCTACCGCCACTCTGTATTGCATGATCAGAGAGGTATTGTACTTGAGTCTACGTTTGCTCTTCAGCAAGGCGAGCGCAAGGTGATTTCGGAAGCGATGGCGGCCTATAAGGATCGCAGACGGCGCACACAGCCACTGCAGATGGCTTGTGCAGGCAGTGTTTTCCGGAACCCACCTGGTGATCATGCAGCTCGCTTGATTGAAGTAGCAGGGCTAAAGGGTAAGACACAGGGAGGCGCACAGGTATCCACCATGCATGCCAATTTCATTGTTAATACCGGCCAAGCAACAGCAGAGGACGTCATCACCCTTATGCAGCAGATTCAGAGCACTATATCATCTCAAAACGGTATTGACCTGGTACCGGAAGTCTTCGTAGTGGGTGAGCGGTAAACCCCGGAGGTGATACATTGGACAAATTGGTGATTGAAGGCGGGAAACCCCTCTCAGGATCCATACGCATCCATGGAGCAAAAAATGCCGCTTTACCGATTATGGCCGCAAGTTTGTTGGCAGATGGGGAAGTCACCCTGCATAACGTACCACACTTGCTGGACATAGAAGTAATGCTGTATATCCTGGAACGGCTTGGATGCACGTGTCGGCATGAACAGGGAACAGTGACGATTAATACGTCGTCCATTCAGTCTTATGATGTGCCTGAGGAGCTTATGAAACAGATGCGCTCTTCCATTTTCTTAATGGGACCACTGCTCGCTAAATTCGGGCAAGTATCCGTGTATCAGCCTGGTGGCTGTGCGATTGGAGAACGTAAGATTGATCTTCACCTCCGGGGCCTGGAAGCGCTCGGAGCAACAATCGAGGAACAGGATCAACAGATCATCTGTCGTGGTCGTTCGTTGGTTGGAAAGGATATTCATCTGGATTTCCCGAGTGTGGGAGCCACGGAGAATATTATGATGGCAGCTGTGGTAGCTAAGGGCACAACAACCATTTTTAATGCAGCACGTGAACCTGAAATTCAGGATTTGCAGCACTTTCTGAATGCTATGGGTGCGAGTATCATAGGTGCCGGAACAGATACCATTACGATTAATGGTGTGGAAAAGCTGGTACCATGCTCATACGAAATTATTCCTGATCGCATCGTGGCTGGAACGGTGATGATCGCAGCCGCAGCTACGCGAGGGAATGTAACGCTTACACATTGCAATCCGGCACATCTTACTTCTCTTATACATGTGTTGAAGCGCACTGGTGTTCAAATTACAGTATGCAATGATATAATGACGGTGAGCTGTATGAGCCGTCCAAAATCAGTAGATCGAATTGTAACTTCACCTTATCCTTCGTTCCCCACAGACCTGCAGTCGCAAATTATGGTTCTGCTTAGTCTAGCGGATGGTTTTAGTATAATGAAGGAGACCGTGTTTGAAGGTCGATTTAAACATGTGGATGAGCTGAATGTAATGGGAGCCGACATATCGGTGGATCTAAATGCAGCCTTTATACGTGGTGTTCCCCGTTTATATGGAGCCACAGTGGAAGCAACCGATTTGCGCGCAGGTGCGGCTTTGGTTATTGCTGGTTTAGCAGCACAAGGCAAGACGGTTGTAGAGCAAGTTCATCACATTGACAGAGGGTATGATTGTATCGAAAAGTTGTTCCAGAGTCTCGGAGCTTCCGTTGAAAGACAATCTCCCGTTTCGAAACAGCTCGATTTTGCCAATTAACGTCCTTTGAGTCCCCTTCTTCAAGGGAAGGGGGCCGAAGGCTTTGTGGAGCGCGATCTATGCCAAAAAGTCAAATTCCGGTTCTCAAAAAGAATCGGCCTAAACGAAACACAAGCCGTAAAATTGTATTTATTTTGTTACTTCTTTTTGTTGCATTACTTGCAGTATTGTTCTTTCGCTCTTCAATGAGCCGGATTTCGGAGATTGAGATTACGGGTAATGTGTACACATCAACTTCGGAATTGTTGGAGAAGAGTGGTCTGAAGGTGGGCGAACAATTTTTTGGGACAAGCTCGTCAGAGATCATTGAACAACTGAAGACAGATAAGGCGATTTCCAATGTGACAGTGGACAAGCAATTTCCTGGCACAATTCATATCAAGGTCGAAGAATATTCTACGGTTGCATATGAACTTGCCGCGGACGGAGCACTTAAAGCGATACTTGCCAGTGGAACAAGCTTGATTGTTCCACCTAACATTGGAGTTGCTGTAGAGAAACCTATTCTGACGCAGTGGAAGACAGACGATCCGCTCAAGGCCAAATTGAGTGAAGTCTTAGCTACCATTCCCAATGAGCTTACGACGGACATCTCGGAGATCATTCCGAATCCGACGCCCTCATTCCCGGATCAGATTAGGATCTATACAAAATCGCAGTTTGAAGTGATTACAACGGTGTCTATGTTGCCGGATAAAGTGGAATACCTTAATCAGGTTATTGAGACGGAACGACCAGGAAAGATAACGATGTTGGAGGCCGATACCTATGTACCTTTTATCGCCGACAACCCTGAGGATGATGTTGAACCAGGAGCAAGTCCCTGATTCCGGATCGTTGGGCTTGAAAAGAATTTAAAATCCCTACGGAGTCGGGGTTTGCCCACGTCTAACCTGTGAAAGTTGTTCTTTCTGAGATGAAGAAAAAATGATACACTTGAACTTATGGCACTAGAGTTGCCTCCTTCTTTTTTCTTCAAGGTTTTATGTCTCGCAACCAGATCTTGGCACCCAAAAAAATTGTAGAAAAAAGAGGGAAAGCCTAAAGTGTGTTGAATATGTTTTAAGAGTGTTTAAACCCGAACGTATTTTACTATTGGAGTCAGGAGGTGCCACAGACTTGAGTAACAATGACATCATTGTTAGTTTGGACATCGGTACATCCAAAATTCGCGCTATTATTGGGGAAATTAATAATGGAACCTTTAATATTATTGGAGTTGGATCTGCCGACTCGGAAGGAATTCGCAAAGGTGTAATCGTAGATATCGATCAGACCGTGCAGTCGATTCGCAATGCTGTGGATCATGCTGAGCGTATGGTAGGTATTCAAATATCCGAAGTATATGTTGGAATCTCGGGAAATCATATCGGGCTGATGAGCAGTCACGGCGTCGTGGCAGTATCTAATGAGGATCGTGAAATCGGAGAAGAAGACATGGAGCGGGTGTTGAAAGCAGCCGAAGTTATTGCGGTTCCACCGGAACGGGAAATTATTGATGTTGTCGCCAAGCAGTACGTTGTTGATGGCTTGGAAGGCATACAAGATCCCCGTGGTATGATTGGTGTTCGTCTGGAAGTGGAGGCGACCATCATTACGGGTGCAAAAACCGCGATACATAATCTTTTGCGCTGCGTAGAGAAAGCGGGTCTGAAAGTAAGTGATTTGGTACTCATGTCACTTGGTGCAGGACAATTGGCTTTATCTAAAGATGAAAAAGCAATGGGATCTGTGCTTGTTGATGTTGGAGCAGGTGCTACAACGATTGCTATCTTTGAAGAGGATAGCCTTGTTGCAACTTCAACGTTACCAATTGGCGGTGAGTTCGTAACGAATGATATCGCTTATGGTTTGCGTACTCTAACGGATCAAGCTGAAAAGGTGAAGCTGAAATATGGCTGTGCTTGGCTGGATGATGCTGCTGCGGATGTCATGTTCAAAGTGACACGAATCGGTAGCAATGTGGATAAAGAATTCTCGCAAGAGGATTTGGCAGCCATTATCGAACCAAGAGTTCAGGAAATATTCCAGATGATCTCTCAAGAAGTGAAGCGACTTGGTTACACGGAGCTTCCTGGAGGTTATATACTAACGGGAGGAACCGTCTCCATGCCAGGTGTTCTGCAGGTAGCTCAGCATGAGCTTGCTGCATCGGTGCGAGTAGCCGTTCCGGATTATATCGGTGTACGTGACCCAGGCTTCACTAGTGGGGTTGGTATTCTGCACAATGTAATCCGTAGTTTGCGTCTTCGTCCATCGAGCAGCAACGGCGGTGGCAGCAACAATAATAACAATAACAACAAGAAACCGACCAACCGTGTTAAGCCGAATACGTCTCCGGAATCGGAGCAAAAACCGGGTTTGTTCGAACGGCTGAAAAATATGTTCAGCGAATTTATATAACAGGTTGAATCTTTTTCATACTTATTGAAGCCGTCTGAATGCGCTGAAACTAACATAAACGCTTTCGTTCGTCGATATATGAAATTGATTCGGTTCAATCAAAAATTGGACGAGCCATCCATGCACATTGAGGGGGAGATGGAATAATATGTTGGAATTTGATTTCGAGATGGAGAGCTTGGCTCAAATAAAGGTCATCGGGGTAGGCGGCGGCGGAAGCAATGCTGTGAACCGAATGATCGAAAATGGTGTACAAGGTGTGGAATTTATAACGGTAAATACAGATGCTCAAGCATTGCATTTGGCTAAATCCGAACATAAATTGCAAATTGGTGACAAACTAACACGTGGTCTTGGCGCAGGTGCTAATCCCGATGTTGGTAAGAAGGCAGCGGAAGAGTCCCGCGACCTGATCATGAATACGCTCAAAGGTGCAGACATGGTATTTGTTACAGCCGGTATGGGCGGTGGTACAGGTACAGGAGCGGCTCCAGTTATCGCTGAGATCGCTAAAGAATGTGGTGCACTTACAGTCGGCGTAGTAACACGCCCGTTTACTTTTGAAGGACGGAAACGTTCTAGCCATGCAGAGCAAGGCATTGAAGCTCTGAAGGAAAAAGTAGATACGTTGATCGTTATTCCTAATGATCGTTTGCTTGAGATTGTAGACAAAAAGACACCAATGTTGGAAGCATTCCGTCAAGCAGATAACGTATTGCGTCAAGCGGTACAAGGTATTTCTGACCTGATCGCTGTTCCGGGTCTAATCAACCTTGACTTTGCTGACGTCAAAACGATTATGCATGAACGCGGATCTGCGCTGATGGGTATCGGTGAATCTACTGGTGAAAATCGTGCGGCTGAAGCAGCTCGTAAAGCGATCATGAGTCCTTTGCTTGAAACGTCTATTGAAGGTGCTCGTGGTGTAATCATGAATATCACAGGTGGCATTAACCTGTCGCTATATGAAGTTAACGAAGCAGCAGAAATCGTCACATCTGCTTCCGATCCGGAAGTAAACATGATCTTCGGTGCCATCATTGATGAGAACCTGAAGGAAGAGATCAAGGTTACGGTGATTGCTACTGGCTTTGAAGATAAGCCTGTATCGCCGCCACCTGCTCGCAAAACTGCTCCAGCTAGTGAGCCTACGGATAACCGTGCGCCTAATCTGCGTCCGTTCGGCAATCAGCCAAGCAGTGATCAGTTGGACATTCCGACATTTTTGCGCAATCGTTCACGTAATACAAATAACGACTAAGCAATATATAGTTTGTAATCTAAACCCGGTTCTCCTTCATGGAGTTCCGGGTTTTTTATATTTTTTTGCACCCTGTATACATAGCTTGAGCTAGACCATAGAGCAATCAAATTAACTGTATCATACGGTAATGAACAAATTCTGAACAATCCGAAGCGTAATCCGACAAAAATAGTTGAGCCCATCCCCCCATGATTAGACAGACTTTGAAGAGGGGGCTGCGTATACTTGTGAATATCCTGATAGGTAGGTGTATAGCGGTGCATTATATCGAATTCTGATATGGATGTAGGCAGGTGAAGAGTTGGTTGTTTATGTGGATCTTATCTTTTTGACGAACTTGTGTATTGACGGTGCACTCATTGGTCTTACGGCATGGATGCGTAGCATCAAGTTAGTGTGGTGGAGATGGCTACTGTCAGCGGTGGTGGGTGCGCTATATGTGGTTATGATGTTTGTGCCAGAGCTTGAGTTCATGTTCACCTTTCTGATCAAGTTCGGCTTATCACTGGTGATGCTCAGCATCGCGTTTGGCTTTAAAGGTCTTCAGACTTTTGTACGAACCTTGGGTACCTTCTACGTCATTAATTTTGTGGCTGCTGGCGGCATTCTAGGTATGCACTATATGTTACAGAATTCAGGTGAGATATTTAACGGGATCTGGTTTACCACCTCTGGCGGGATGTCCTTTGATCTGAAAATCGCGTTTTGGTTTACGTTTATCGTATTCTTTACAGTTTTATTTCTATTCAAAGTTGTTCAGAACTCCAAACGTAAAACAGATCGTATGACCACCTATTTAGGCAGAGTCGAGGTTGTGATTGACGAGGTGAGCATTACTTGTACAGGCCTTGTGGATACCGGTAATCAGCTGACTGATCCTCTTTCCCGCTTACCGGTCATGGTAATGGAAGTCTCGTTGTGGCAAGACCTGTTGCCTGAGGCTTGGAAAGGTAGGTTGAAGGATGAGACACCGGACAACCTTATTATGGAACTGGATCAAGAACAGTTTCGTTGGCAAGATCGTTTAAGGCTTGTCCCATTTCGCGGGATTAACAAAGGAACTGCCTTTATGCTCGCGATAAGACCTGATCTCGTTCGAGTGAGTCTGGGTGAAATATGCTATGAAACAACGAAGGTATTGGTAGGTCTGGATGGCGGCGTATTGTCTTCAGAGGGCAAATATCGTGCTGTGATTCATCCTGAACTCGTGTCAGAAGCTGTTAGCACACAGTCTACGGCTCTCACTGTGGGAGCAACAGAAAAGCCGCTGAATGTGGTATAGGAGGGACGAACATGCTTGTAAAATGGAAATTGGTAGCTCAGTTGCAATACTATCGTGTGTTGTTTTTGTTCGGTCTGAAGAGTGAAGAGATTTATTATATCGGTGGAAGTGAAGCGCTGCCACCTCCATTAACCCGTGAAGAAGAGGAATTCTTACTTCAAAAGTTATCCTCAGGAGACGCTGCAATTCGAGCGATGCTGATTGAACGCAATCTGCGATTGGTCGTTTACATTGCACGCAAATTCGAGAATACGGGTATTAACATTGAAGACTTGGTCTCCATCGGAGCCATTGGACTTATTAAAGCGGTGAACACATTTGATCCGGAAAAGAAAATTAAACTGGCAACCTATGCATCACGTTGTATTGAAAATGAAATTTTAATGTACTTACGGCGTAATAGTAAGATTCGCACAGAAGTTTCTTTTGACGAACCGCTCAACATCGATTGGGATGGGAATGAACTATTATTATCCGATGTACTCGGTACAGAGAATGATACAATCTATCGAAATATTGAAGAGCAAGTAGATCGTAAGCTGCTGCACAAAGCATTGGAAAAATTAACGGATCGTGAACGAATGATTATGGAGCTTCGTTTTGGGTTGACCGATGGGGAAGAAAAGACGCAAAAAGATGTTGCAGATTTACTCGGAATCTCGCAATCCTACATCTCTCGTCTCGAAAAAAGAATCATTAAAAGACTCCGCAAAGAGTTTAATAAAATGGTCTAAATAGAGTGAAATGCAAAGTTGGGTATTAATGGCAAGGTTGCCAAGGACGAATAAAAAAGCCTGCCCCGGAGATAATGTACATTAATGTTTCTCCTTGGGAGGTAAATCACGATGACCCGAAACAAAGTCGAGATTTGTGGCGTGGACACCGCAAAATTGCCTGTTCTCACCAACACTGAAATGAGGGAGTTATTTCACTCTCTTCAGCAACATCACGATCGCTCAGCAAGAGAAAAATTAGTGAATGGCAACCTGCGTCTAGTACTTAGCGTCATTCAGCGCTTTAACAATCGAGGGGAGTTTGTCGATGATCTGTTCCAGGTTGGATGTATTGGCCTGATGAAAGCCATTGATAATTTTGACTTATCCCAAAATGTTAAATTTTCAACGTATGCGGTTCCGATGATTATTGGGGAAATCCGTAGATACTTGCGCGACAATAACCCGATTCGGGTATCTCGCTCCTTGCGGGACATTGCTTATAAAGCACTTCAGGTTCGTGACAGCCTGACTAATAAAAATTCCCGTGAACCGACGATATTCGAAATCTCCGAAGCACTCAATGTGCCTAAGGAAGATGTCGTGTTTGCACTAGATGCCATCCAAGACCCGGTTTCACTCTTTGAACCGATTTATCATGATGGTGGAGATCCGATCTATGTGATGGATCAGATCAGTGACGATAAAAACAAGGATGTATCATGGATTGAAGAGATTGCGCTTCGAGAAGCGATGCATCGTCTTGGACAACGTGAAAAAATGATTTTGTCCATGCGGTTTTTTGAAGGGAAAACGCAAATGGAAGTAGCAGATGAGATCGGTATTTCTCAAGCACAGGTATCGCGTCTGGAGAAGTCGGCCATACAACAAATGCAAAAGCATGTTAAATCGTAATACGGGGTTAAGCAAAGAAGGCGATCAGAGGAAAAAACCTAGGATCGCCTTTTTGCTGTGAGGCGAGAAATAGGACATTTTTCGCAGCAGGCACATATAATTATATATAAGTGCGTGTTCAAAAAGGGTGGTTTTCAGTACCGAGAAGATGGGATGAAGGTAGAAATGGAGTAGCGGAGCGTAGGAAAAACTACGTGAGCAACGGACATTTCGGCTGAATTCCATATTCGACGTTAAGATGCCACAGGGCATCCTTTGTAATCAAAAGCGGACTTTTTCAACAACCCCTATAAGTGATGGTGGGCAAAGGCAGGAGGAAGCCGGATGAAGGGAAATACAGGAGAATCCGTATCCAGAGGTGTGAAGATTTCTGATTTTCAAACAAAGGAAGTTATTAATATTACCGATGGCAAGCGGTTAGGTCAGATAAGTGACTTGGAGCTGGATCTGAAACAGGGACGTATTGAAGCCATTGTGGTGCCAGGGTATAGCCGGTTTATGGGGTTGTTTGGGGGTGGAACAGATCTGGTCATTCCATGGAGAAATATCGTAAAGATCGGCTCGGACGTTATACTGGTCAAAATGGATGAGGTAAAGGAAACGGTTCTAGATGATCGTGACCGGGAAGCGCGGATGTACGATGAACAGCAGGGGCGTACACAACGTGAAGAACGAATTGAGCGGTTAGAGCGTAGCCAGCGGCGAACGATATAGTCAAGACAGAATGCGCTACATTTGGTAAACTGGAAGTTGTGAGGTGAGACGATGGAACCTTTTATTTTAGATCAAAATTATACAGAACAAGATATAAAGCAGGCAGGACAAACAGATACTGAACCGAGGTTGTTACATCTGGAGCCGTGGAGACGGCAATTCAGTCAGATGACCGCAGGATTTACTACGAGGCAGGGAGGCGTTGGTATTGCTCCTTATGCCAGTCTGAATTGTGCCTATCATGTGGGAGATCATGCAGACGATGTTCTTCATAACCGCAAGCTTGTTGCAGAGCAACTCGGCTTCTCGGTAGATGCTTGGACTTGCGGAGAACAGGTGCATGGCAAACACGTAGCGGTAATTACCGCAGAGGATCGAGGCAGAGGTTTGCAGGATCGGCAGTCTGCCATTCAGGATACGGATGGATTGGTTACGAATGTACCCGGTGTGTTATTAACGTCATTCTATGCAGACTGCGTACCTCTGTACTTCTATGATCCTGTTCAACAAGCGGTGGGGCTTGCCCATGCGGGGTGGAAAGGTACTGTTGCTGGAATCGCAAAGTCCATGGTAGAAACAATGGAAGAGACCTATGGAAGCCGGAGGCAAGACATTCGCTGCGCGATTGGGCCTTCTATTGGAGACTGCTGTTATGAAGTGGACGAAAACGTTATGCAGCATGTACGGGTTTGGCTAGATGATGCTACGGGTAATGATGAATACAAGGAATCTGCTCCTAATCGCATCTATCGACCTGCCAATCATGGTAAAACGATGTTAAACTTGAAAGAATGTAATCGACACATTATGATGAAAGCAGGAATATTGCCGGATCATATCGAATGTACAAGTTGGTGTACAAGCTGCCACACGGAACTGTTTTTTTCTTATCGCAAAGAAAATGGAACAACCGGTAGAATGGCGAGTTGGATTGGGCTGGAAGAGAGGTGACCTCTGTGTCATTGGGGGAGCGTATACAACAGGTAAATCAGAAGATTGAAGACGCGTGTCAGCGCAGTAACCGTGTACGTGAGGAAGTGAACGTAATTGCAGTTACCAAATACGTCTCGCTTGAAACGACGGGAGCAGTGTTGCAGCATGGTCTTGAGCATATTGGAGAAAACCGCTGGCAGGATGCGCAGGCAAAATGGGAGGCTTTTGGCCAACAAGGCACATGGCATTTTATTGGTCACCTGCAGACGAACAAAGTGAAGGACGTTATTGGTAAATTCCGCTACATACACTCCCTGGATCGTTTATCCCTAGCGAAAGAGCTTGATAAAAAGGCGGCTGCACTGGGTATCCAGGTGGAGACCTTTCTACAAGTTAACATTTCGGGTGAAGAGAGCAAATATGGATTACAGCCCGAACAGGCACAACCATTTTTGCGTGAGATCAGTTCATTTAGCAACCTAAAAGTTGTCGGGCTAATGACGATGGCGCCTCATGAGGAAAACCCTGAGCTTACCCGTCCTGTATTCCGTGGACTTCGTGAGCTTAGAGACGACTTAAATGGACAAGCCTTGACCTCAGAACCAATAACCCAGCTCTCTATGGGCATGTCTAATGATTTTGAAGTGGCCATTGAAGAAGGGGCAACATGGGTTCGGCTGGGTTCAATTCTTGTAGGAAAAGAGGAGGGTTCACGATGGGCGTAATGAATAAATTCATGAATTTCCTAGGGCTCCAGGAAGAAGAAGAGATTGTGGAGCGTGAACGTATGGCAGCGCAAGAGGAAACTGAGGCAGAACATCAAGAAAATGAAACCTCCAGTCTGGATAAACGTAGAAACCAAAGGGGGAATAATGTCGTGAGCATTCATTCCCAGAAAAATGTTAAAGTTGTCCTTTATGAACCGCGTTCATATGACGAAGCTCAAGAGATCGCCGATCATCTTCGTTCCCATCGCACGGTTGTTGTTAACTTACAGCGAGTGCGTCAGGATCAGGCATTACGCGTGATCGATTTTTTGAGTGGTACAGTATATGCCCTGGGCGGCGGAATTTCTAAAATTGGCGGCAACATTTTTCTCTGTACGCCAGATACAGTTGAAATTCAGGGAGCAATTTCGGAAATACTGGCTGACAGCGAGCAAGATTATAACAGAATGAGGTGAGCCGTTTTTGAGTCCGATGATTTTTAGTTTGTTGGATACACTGTTTAACATTTATTATTGGATGATTATTGCGTATATTCTGATGTCCTGGCTACCTAACGCTAGAGAGAGTTTCATCGGTGAGATGTTGGGTAAATTTGTAGAGCCATACTTAAGTCCCTTTAGAAGGTTTATACCTCCTCTATTCGGGACATTGGATATCTCTCCAATCGTAGCGCTCTTTACGCTGACGTTAGTTCGTATGGGGCTATTCACAATTTTGGGCTATTTATTGTAGGCAGGGTGGGCACAGATGAGTGGTGAAATTTACGAGCATTTTAGTCATGACGAGCGAGACTTTGTGGATAAAGCCTCCGATTGGATAGAACGTGCAGGTAAGTATCATGATATGAAGCTTACTGATTTTCTTGATCCAAGACAGGTTTTTATTTTGCAAACGCTTGTGAATCGCCGTGATGATGTACAGATTCGTTTGGACGGTGGATATGAAACGGCTGAACGTAAACGCGCGTTGATCGCACCTGACTATCGTTATCTGGATGATGAAGACATGGGTATGCAGGTGATGAGTATCACGTCGGATGACCAGAAGATTAGTGAGCTGGAGCATGGGGACTATATGGGTGCCCTGCTCGGGCTTGGGATGAAGCGGGGTAAGATTGGAGATATCCAAGTGCTGGATGACGGATGCCACACTGTAGTGGCTGCGGAGACCGGCGCTTTTTTATCGCTTCAATTGAATCAGGTGCACCGTGTACATGTCTTCACAGAATTGTTGCCGATCGATCAGATGAAATGGTCAGAGGGCAAGCTGGACACGATGGACATCACGGTCGCTTCGCTGCGTCTGGATGGAATCTGTGCAGATGTTTATCGTTTAAGTCGCAGTAAGGTCCTGGTGCCTATTAAGGCAGGGCGTTGCCGTGTGAACTGGAAGGTGGAAGAGGATCCTTCCAAGTCATTGAAGGCTGGCGATGTGGTCTCGATCCAAGGCTTTGGCCGTTTCAAGGTGATGGAGCAGGATGGTATGACCAAAAAAGGACGCTGTCGCGTAAAAATCGGCAAATTTGCCTAGATGTGTTGCAGGAAAACAAGCTTTCTTGTCGAAATGTTTAAAATAAAGGTGTAAAAAACATTCGATGTTTCCGATATACATTGGAGTGCAAAGGGTTATCCTAACCGATAAAGATCACAAGGTGGTCTAGCCGTCTACTCGTATAGATCTCTACGGGATTCTGCATACGGATTTTTGGGTTGAACCCATATGCTGCAAACCTTCTCAAGGGAAGGAACTTTTACAGGAGGTGGACAGCATGCCATTAACGCCGCTGGACATACATAACAAGGAATTTTCCCGACGCTTGCGTGGGTATGACGAGGATGAAGTCAATGAGTTCCTGGATCAAGTCATCAAAGATTATGAAGGCGTCATTCGCGAAAACAAAGAACTGAGCAATCAGTTGCTGTCCGTTCAGGAGAAACTGGATCATTTTGCAACCATTGAGGAAACGCTCAGCAAAACAATTATTATCGCGCAGGAAGCTGCCGATGATGTGAAGAATAACGCGAAGAAGGAAGCACAGTTGATCGTGAAGGAAGCAGAGAAAAATGCGGACCGCATCGTCAACGAATCTTTGGCTAAATCGCGTAAAATTGCTCTAGAAGTTGAAGAGCTCAAGAAGCAAGCTTCCATCTATCGTGCTCGTTTCCGTACACTTGTTGAAGCACAGCTTGAATTGTTGTCTCAAGATGGTTGGGAAGCGCTGGAGAGCCGGGAGCAGGAAGTCCGTGATCGGGAGCGGGAAATGAAGGAAATTTATTAGTCTACGTGCCTGGTTGACTTTTGTCTGCAAAGAGGCTATAACTATATTCATAATGAATAGTGATTCCATGACGGGTTCAGTACGTTATGATCTCATCCCTCAGAGAGTTGGCATATCGGTGCAAGCCAATGGATGAGTTATAGCCGAATATCTCCCCGGAGAAGTGACGCTGAAGCGGTGACTATGCCGTGCGTAAGCGAAACCGTGAGCCGAACGTTATATCGGCACCCTGCTGAAGTTAGCGGGGCATAAGCGCTGTTGATGACAGAGCATACCCAATTGTATTGGATGTGGTTTGTGATGAACAGAATTAGGGTGGTAACGCGAGCACAACCTCGTCCCTTTCCAGGGATGAGGTTTTTTTGTGTCTAAAAAAGGGCGAACGTCCATGAGCCCCGTAGGGAGCTCAAGGAGAGAGCCCACCGCCGTCCGAGCGAAGCGGACGGCACAGTGGTTCGCTAAGGCGAACGCCCATGAGCCTCGCAGGGAGCTCAAGGAGAGAGCCATTCGCCGTCCGGGCGAAGCGGACGGCACAGTGGTTCGCTAAGGCGAACGTCCATGAGCCCCGAAGGGAGCTCAAGGAGAGAGCCAACCGCCGTCCGGGCGAAGCGGACGGCACAGGGGTTCGCTAAGGCGAACGTCCATGAGCCCCGTAGGGAGCTCAAGGAGAGAGCCACTCGCCGTCCGGGCGAAGCGGACGGCAACCGAACCCACGCAGTGAGGCTCTGCGGCGTTCACACAGGGAACGAGCCGCATTAGAGCCGCCGCAGCGCACGAACACACATCCCATAGCGCCGTAGACTCTCCCAAGACAAACCCATCCCGGGTGTCCAGAGGGCGGAGCGCCTATGGGGTCCCCCTTGGTAAGGGGGATTTAGGGGGATTGAAACGCTTTTGTGGACGGTCCACAATTTAACAGCTGAAAGGAAGATGATCATCATGCAACGAGTTGATGTCAAAGAAAAAGCGCGGGCTAGAGAGCTACGCATGTTAAACAAATGGAAAACAGAGAACACATTCCAGAAATCAATTGAGAATCGTGAAGGTAAGCCAAACTTTGTATTTTACGAAGGACCACCAACAGCCAATGGTAAGCCGCATATCGGTCACGTATTGGGTCGGGTCATTAAGGACTTTGTAGGACGTTACAACACCATGAAAGGGTACCGTGTCGTTCGTAAAGCAGGTTGGGATACACACGGTCTTCCAGTTGAATTGGGTGTACAGAAGAAACTGGGTATCTCTCACAAATGGGAGATCGAGGATTACGGTGTAGAGAAATTCATCAATGAATGTAAGGCCAGCGTATTTGAATATGAACAGCAGTGGCGTGACCTGACAGAAGGAATCGGTTATTGGACAGATATGGATCATCCATATATCACGCTGGATAACAACTACATCGAGAGTGTATGGAACATCTTGGCGACAATCCATGAGAAGGGACTGCTCTACCGCGGTCACCGCGTTAGTCCGTATTGCCCATCTTGTCAAACAACGCTTAGTTCTCACGAAGTTGCACAGGGATACAAGGATGTTAAAGATCTAAGTGCTACAGCGAAATTTAAGCTGAATGACAGTGGTGAATTTGTCCTTGCTTGGACAACAACGCCTTGGACACTTCCTTCCCACGTTGCACTTGCGGTGAATCCGGATATGGACTACTCCCGTGTGCGTCAGGATAACGAAGTATATATCATGGCGACCAACCTTGTAGAAAAAGTAATGAAGGACGCCAAAGGGGAGTATGAAGTAATTGGAGCATTGAAGGGTTCTGACCTGGTTGGTCAAACCTATAGCCCTCCGTTCAACTACGTACAGGCTGAGAAAGCAAACATCGTCCTTGGAGCAAGCTTCGTAACAGATGCAAGCGGTACGGGTATCGTACACATGGCCCCTGCACATGGTGAGGATGACTACCGTGTATGCCGTGAGAATGGAATCAGCTTCGTGAACATGGTGGATCTTGAAGGTAAGTTTGTAGCAGAGGTTACAGACTTTGCCGGACGTTTCGTGAAGGACTGCGATATTGATATCGTACGTTATCTGTCAGAGAATGGGCGTTTGTTTAGCAAAGAAAAATATGAGCACAGCTATCCATTCTGCTGGCGTTGTGATACACCACTTCTGTACTATGCAATGGACAGTTGGTTTATCCAAACGACAGCGATCAAGGATCAACTCATCGCAAACAACAGTGATGTAGAATGGTATCCAGGTCACGTTCGTGAAGGCCGTTTCGGTAAGTTCCTGGAAGATCTGGTGGACTGGAACATCAGCCGTGATCGTTATTGGGGAACACCGCTCAACATCTGGGTATGTGAAGAGACGGGAGAACAATTCGCTCCACATAGCATCGCTGAATTACGTGCTCGTGCGGTAGGGGACGTGCCTGAGAATTTGGAGTTGCACAAGCCGTATGTAGACGATGTAAAGGTTATGAGCTCTTGTGGTAAATACGAGATGACACGTACACCAGAAGTCATCGACGTTTGGTTTGACAGTGGTTCGATGCCGTTTGCTCAACAACATTATCCGTTTGAAAATAAAGAAACCTTTGAACAGCAATACCCAGCAGATATGATCTGTGAAGGTATCGACCAAACTCGTGGCTGGTTCTACAGTTTGCTGGCGGTTTCTACACTTCTGACAGGCAAAGCGCCTTACAAAGCGGTTATGGCAACAGGCCACGTATTGGATGAGAGTGGACAGAAAATGTCCAAATCCAAAGGTAATGTCATCGACCCATGGGAAGTTATCGAAGAATATGGTACAGATGCATTCCGCTGGGCATTGTTGTCTGACAGTGCACCATGGAATAGCAAACGTTTCTCCAAAGGGATTGTCGGTGAAGCTAAATCCAAAATGGTGGATACACTTGTCAACACACACGCATTCCTAACGTTGTATGCCACGATTGATGGATTTGATCCACAGGAGCATCCGTTCAAGCTCTCTTCACACAAGCTGGATCGTTGGATTTTGTCCAGACTGAACAGCCTGATCCTAGTTGTAGAAAAAGCGCTCGCTGTGAATGATTACTTGAATTCTTCCAAAGCGATTGAAGCGTTTGTGGATGAGCTGAGCAACTGGTACATCCGTCGTTCCCGTGACCGTTTTTGGGGAGCTGGATTAACAGAAGATAAACTGGATGCCTATCGTACACTTACTGAAGTGCTCGTGACTACAGCGAAGCTGGTGGCTCCATTTACACCGATGCTGGCAGAGGATATCTATCTGAACCTGACTACGGGTGAGAGTGTGCATATGGAGGGTTATCCGGTAGCTCAAGAGGCATGGATTGATCTGAAGCTGGAACAGGATATGGAAACAGCACGCCGGGTCGTTGAATTGGCTCGTAACGTACGTAACGAAACAGGCATCAAGACACGTCAGCCATTGTCCGAGTTGATCGTATCACTAGATAAAGGCTTCGACTTGGATAGTTATGAAGAGATCATCAAGGAAGAGATTAATGTGAAGGCAATCCGTACAGAGAATGATGATGCGGAATTCGTAGACTTCTCATTGAAATTGAACTTGAAAGTCGCAGGGAAGAAGTATGGTAAAAATGTTGGATTCCTGCAGAATTTCTTCAAAGGCATGTCCGCTGACGAAACTCGCAAAGTTGTTACAGAAGGTGTACTGATTGTGGTTTCTCCAGAAGGAGAAGAGCTGCAAGTGACCCAAGAGGAACTGCTGGTAGATAAGCATGCCAAATCAGGTTTTGCTTCTGCGTCTGGTTATGGTTTGACGGTAGCACTCAATACGGAAATCACAACAGAGCTGGAACAAGAGGGCTGGGTTCGTGAAGTCGTTCGTGCTGTTCAGGATACTCGGAAGAAACTGGATCTACCGATTGAGAAAAGAGTCCGTTTGACACTGGACGTAGATGCAGAGCTTCAAGCAGCCATTCAGGCGTTTGATGATGTACTGCGTGAGAATGTCCTCGTAACTGAGGTTACATTTGCTAAAGTGGATAACATGGTACAGATCGAAGCTGGTGGCAAAACGTTCGGTGTTTATATCGAGGCGTAATGTCCTGATCTGAAGCTTGAGTACAGGTTGAATGAGTCATGATCTCAGTTACGATGGAGTAGCCCCATTTTAAATGGGGCAGAATATACCTTATAGCGCATGTTCAAAAAGGACGGTTTTCAGTACCGAGAAGATGGGATGAAGCTAGAAATGGAGTAGCGGAGTGTAGGCAGAACTACGTGAGCAACTACATTGTTTCTGAAGGAAACAACCTTCGTAAGCATCTACTTATTTCGGCTGAATTCCATCTTCGACGCAGAGATGCTCTTAGGCATCCTTCGTAATTAAAAGCGGATTTTTTGAACAACCTATTAAAGACAAAACGAGCCTTAGATGCAAGGATGAAAATCCCTGTATCTTGGCTCGTTTGGTTTTTCGGCAAATGGGCAATGATTGCTATTGTGCAGTCACTCTATTCCAAAGGACTGAGCGAAACATGAACGATAATGAGAAACAAGATGCCTCACCCTTGTCAGCAACGAACGATGCAGATGATAAAATCGGAGAGCTTCATACGTTAACCAATCGAATTGCTAATGAGCTCGAACGGTCACGTATTGCTCAATATACAGAGCTGTTGAACCGACCGTGGAAATTAATCGGACTTAACCTGTTATCTGGAACTGCCCGGGGTGTAGGAATTGCCATTGGCTTTACCTTTTTTGCAGCAACCATCATTTATGTGTTACAGGTACTGGGAGCACTTAATCTACCTATTGTAGGTGATTACATTGCGGATATCGTCAGAATCGTACAACGCCAGCTCGAACTGAACTGAGCACCCTTTGAAAAGACGGTAGAGGGTCAGTACAGATCGTCCGAAGATGAATCAGGCTCTAGAAGGTTATCACCTTCTCGGTTTTCTAGATACTGTCGATATTGCCGATTGCGGACGATGGACACGTCATGACCATAGATGTCGGTTGCAACAAAGCTCTCGTAGGCTTCAACGCAACCTTCAATCTCATCCGTGGCCTCGATTGCCATGACGTCATAACTATCAATGTCTCGGCCTTCAGCCATCGCCGGTGAATTAGAGCTTCCCCAGCTTTCAACGATCTGCCATGCATCTTCGCCATCGAAGCCATTTTGATCATCTCGTTCATCCAAGCTGGTTCGGCCAAATGCAGGAGCAAGCAATTCCTCCTCCACCGGTCGATTCTCAGAAACAACGGTCTCGGGTTGATGTTTTTTGCAGTATTTGGTGTAAGGAACTGCCTGCATGCGCTCATAATTAATGGGTTGCTGACAGACAGCGCATATGCCGTAATGTCCCTCTTGAATGGCATGAAGAGCCGAATCAATTCGCTCCAATTGGAACTCATCGTGCTCCAGCAAGGAAATATCTTTTTCACGGTCATACATTTCGGTAGCTAGATCACCGGGATGATTATCGATTGGCGATAATTCACCTGTCTGAAATCGCATTGAATCACCCAGACCATAATGTTCGTTCTGCTTGAGCCTATGCTCAATATCCTGCTTCTCGGTAATAAGCTGAGATTGAAGGGATTGTAGTTGTTTGGCTGTAAAATGTGACATCATGTTCCCCCTTTCTGCTCCGTGCATAAGCCGGATGTGGACTCTACTGTAGGATGTACCATTGCGTGCGGGATTACAGAAGGGAATTGTTATCGTTTTTACCAACCGATCTGCAGCACAGCGCGCCCGTGGACGATTTCTAAACAGCTGTGCTACAATGAACAAGTCTGGCGTTAAGCCTGGTATCGTTTGGAAAAGACAAGATCGGAGTGACAAACAAACGTGGTGTATTATATCCTCGCTTTTATCGTATTTTTGGTGGATCAGGGAACAAAATTCTTAATTGCAACTCGAATGGAACTAAGAGAAGAAATCCCAGTGATCGGCAATTTCTTTGTCATCACATCACATCGCAACTCGGGTGCAGCCTTTGGCATATTACAGGATCAACGTTGGTTCTTTATTGTCGTTACTTTGGTTGTCGTTGTTGCATTGGTCTGGTATTTGCAAAAGGTAAAGGATACCCCGCACAAATTGCTGCCTATAGCGCTTAGTTTAGTGCTTGGTGGAGCGATTGGAAACTTCCTTGATCGCGCATTAACCGGAGAGGTTGTCGATTTTATCCAGCTTAATTTTGGAACCTACACGTTCCCTATCTTTAATATCGCTGACTCGGCAATCTGTATTGGTGTAGCACTGATCATCATCGAAACCTTGCTTGAGGGACGTCGAGAGAAAGCTGCTGCACAGACTGAAAGGAATGAACACCATGAGTAATTTACACAAGGAAGAACACAATAACGAGAACACATCAACTGAGGAACTGCACATGAATGTTGATGATGAGATCACGAACGATGAACGTATGGAATGGATCATTTCTCTTGAGCATAAGAAGGAACGAATCGACAAATATATTACTGAATCTATAGATAATGTATCGCGTTCTCAAGTACAGCTATGGATATCAGAGGGAAATGTTACTGTGAATGGCGCTGTGGTCAAAGCAAATACGAAATTAGCAGAAGGTGATCTTGTTGTACTGCAGATCCCTGAGCCGAAAGCAGTAGAGATCATTCCTGAAGATATTCCACTTGAAGTTGTATACGAGGATAGTGACGTTATCGTCATTAACAAACCTCGGGGGCTTGTTGTACATCCGGCACCTGGACATACATCGGGTACGCTCGTGAATGCGCTGATGCATCATTGCAAAGACTTGTCCGGAATTAACGGAGAACTGCGTCCAGGCATTGTGCATCGTATTGATAAGGATACATCGGGTCTACTCATGGCTGCCAAAAATGATCGGGCGCATGCCTCATTAGCTGCACAGCTTAAGGATCATAGCGTCAATAGACGGTATATCGCGCTTGTTCATGGCCACTTAAGCCATGATCAGGGCACAATTGATGCACCCATTGGACGAGACACCAATGACCGTAAAATGTTTACGGTAACGGAGCGGAACAGTAAACATGCTGTTACTCATTTCAACGTGACGGAGCGGATCAACGACTATACCTTGTTGGAACTGAAGCTGGAGACAGGTCGAACCCATCAGATTCGTGTGCATCTGAAATTTATCGGACATCCGCTTGTAGGGGATCCGGTATATGGACGAAACAAAGGCATCAAAATGCAAGGACAGGCTTTACATGCTGCGATCTTGGGTTTTGTTCATCCGACAACAGGAGAGTATCTGGAGTTCTCTGCTCCGATTCCGCAGGATATGGAAGATGTCCTCTCCTCACTACGTAGCCGCTGACATCTCGTGAAAGTACAAATGTTCAGATACTTTGTCCATGGCTAAGCCTCCGCAAATGCTTCATATTAAAGTGTAGAAATTTGCGTCAAACGAGGAGATGAACACGTAATGAGTATCGATAAATATCAAGAAACGTACATTCAAACTAATTTTGCCGACCGCATTGGCGGCTCCAACTATGGTAAAGACACAAACATTTATAAATTCGAGAAAATTAAACGCGCTAAAGCTTCAGCTAAAAAGGATTTCCCTGATGTAGAGCTGATTGATCTTGGTGTAGGTGAGCCTGATGAAATGGCAGATGCAGGTATCGTAGCTGCACTGGCGCAAGAAGCTTCCAAACCGGAGAACCGTGGTTATGCTGACAATGGTATTCCAGAATTCAAGGAAGCTGCTGCAGCTTACCTGAAGAACGTATTTAACGTGGATGGCATTGATGCAGATACGGAAATCGTGCATTCCATCGGTTCGAAGCCTGCACTGGCTATGATGCCTTCTTGCTTCATTAACCCAGGCGATGTAACGATTATGACGGTGCCAGGATATCCAGTAATGGGTACGCACACGAAATATCTTGGTGGAGAAGTGTTCAACATTCAGTTGACGAAAGAAAATAACTTCTTGCCTGATCTGACAGCGATTCCTGAAGACATCGCCAAACGTGCGAAATTGCTTTATCTGAATTACCCAAATAACCCAACGGGTGCAAGTGCAACGGTAGAATTCTTCACCGAGGTTGTGGAATGGGCGAAGAAATACAACGTAGTGGTTGTCCATGATGCTCCTTATGCAGCCCTTACGTATGATGGCAAAAAACCATTCAGCTTCTTGTCTGTACCTGGTGCAAAAGACGTTGGGGTTGAGCTACATTCCTTGTCTAAGTCCTACAACATGACAGGTTGGAGAATTGGTTTCGTAGCGGGTAATCCGCTTGTAGTCAAAGCATTCAGTGATATTAAAGACAACAACGATTCCGGTCAATTCATCGCGATCCAGAAAGCTGCTGCTTATGGATTGAATCACCCGGAAATCACTGAAAAAATTGCAGAGAAATATTCCCGTCGTCATGACATGCTTGTTGCTGCATTGAACGAACTGGGCTTCCAGGCTGAAAAACCTAAAGGTTCATTCTTCCTTTATGTTGAAGCTCCGAAAGGTGTAGTTGGTGGACGTCGCTTTGAGTCTGGGGAAGA
Organism: Paenibacillus sp. Root52; assembly: GCF_001426865.1. Lineage (GTDB taxonomy): Bacteria > Bacillota > Bacilli > Paenibacillales > Paenibacillaceae > Paenibacillus. The sequence goes on from NZ_LMFO01000012.1 coordinate 259,266, forward strand.
TTTCTCCCAATTCTTGATCCGCGAAAAATTGATTTCTTCTGTACCTTGGGATGATGCAGGCAATTTTGTTCGTTTCTCCGTTACCTTTGTAGCGCAAGGAGAAGAGGAAGAGAAACGTGTTATTGCTGAAATTAAACGCCGTCTAAGCGATGTGCAGTTTGAATTCTAATGAACACTTTTAGTTCAACACAAACTTTTGTTTGAATAAGATAGATCACAGAAGAGACCGATAACGGTCTCTTTTTTTTGGTTTTAAGGGTAAATTCCCCTTTACAAAAATATACAAGCAACATATGATAAAGTCTTTACGTTGTTTTTATAGACAGAAGTTGTTATTGAAGGGAGTTATGGAAATTGTTATCTTCACGTACGAACTCAGTGTCCTCTAGTTCTGTAGGAACTGGCAACACGCTATCAGGATTAATACGATTATTAAGGCCTAAACAATGGACCAAAAATGGATTATTATTTGCAGCATTACTGTTTTCTTTTGAAGAAATTCGCACCGAAACGGTTCTAACGACGATACTTGGTTTTATTTTATTTAGTCTGGTTGCAGGCTGCGTGTATATTCTGAATGATTATGTGGACAGAGAAAGGGATCAGCAACATCCGGTGAAGAAATTTCGCCCTCTTGCCTCAGGACAGGTGAACCCGACGCATGCCCTTCTATTTGGTGCCTTGCTGTTGATTGGATCTGTAGGAACAGCATTTGTGGTCAACCCGATATTCGGCGTATTGTGTATCGTGTACTTTATATTGAATGTATCTTATTCATTTGTGCTGAAACACCTTGTGATATTGGATATGATGACCATTGCTGCTGGCTTTGTGTTACGGGCAATTGCAGGTGGAGTGTTAATTCATGTTCCTTTTACACCATGGTTTCTAATCTGTACGCTGTTACTTTCGCTTTTTCTGGCCATTGGGAAACGGAGAAACGAACTTACTTTGCTTGAAGGCAATACAGGCTCCCATCGCAAGGTTCTTGATAACTATTCGATTACCTTGTTGGATCAGTTTAATACTATTGTTACAACAGCAACCATTATCAGTTACTCGTTATTTACATTTACGTCGGATCGAACAATACACCTCATGTGGACGATTCCTTTAGTTATTTATGGTATGTTCCGTTACCTGTATTTGATTCATATGAAGAATCAGGGTGGTTCACCAGATCGGGTATTATTTGAGGACAAGCCTATACTCATTACCGTGATACTGTATGTGATTAGCGTAATCTGCATTTTTGCTATTTTCGAATAAGGCGTTTGTGATTTCTAGAGCGTAAGGGGGATCAAAGTGAGAAGTACAAAAATTGCGATATTTGATATTGATAAAACGATTATACGTACCGATTCCATGTTTCAATTCGTGCATTATGGTGTTCGGCGTTACCCAGGACAATCGTGGAGATTACCTGTGATTGCTCTACACACATTGATGTTTAAGGCAGGACTTATGAGTGTTGAACGAGTCAAACGCTCGTATTTTAAAGGGATTGAACGTATGACGGAAGAAGATCTAAGTCATTTTTTTGAATCCAGATTGCGGAAAGCCATCTTTGCTGAAGCCAGTGTGGAGATGCAACATCGCAAGGAGGCGGGGTATCATGTTTTGCTCGTTACAGCATCTCCACATGCGTACATGAAGTATTTTGAGAATTTCCCTTGGGTCGATCACGTAATTGGAACAGAACTAATACGCCATGATCAAGGATATACGTGTACCGTTGAAGGCTTGAATTGCAAAGGTGAGGAGAAGGTACGACGTATACAAGCATATCTCGATCAGAAGGGCATGGTTATTGACTACGATCAGTCCTGCGCTTACTCAGATTCCTTGTCTGATATGCCGGTGATGCAGCTCGTGGCACAGCGGTATTTTATCAACAGACATGTGCCGGAGACGGAGGCGTTATCGTGGGGGAAATAAGAAGTCGCTATACGGGAAAGTTACTAATGCTTATCTCTGCTTTTCTTACAGCGACAGGTCAACTGTTCTGGAAATGGGGACTGACGGACTGGTTTTTCTTGGGTGCCGGCTTCCTATGTTACGGATTGGGTGCGATTTTGATGATCAAAGCCTTCGCGTTGGAAAAGTTGTCAGTTGCTTATCCCTTGATGTGTGCCAGTTACATTTTTGCGCTGATCTATGGATATTTGCTACTCGGTGAGGATATTACAGTCCAAAAGCTGGCAGCCGTTGTATTGCTCGGAATTGGGGTGACATTGACTAGTGTTGATCGATAGCTGGATGATTGTTGTACTCATTGTGATGACGTTATGCGGGGCGATGGGGGGAGCAGGTTTGAAAGCCTATGCAACCAGTCGCAGACGAATACATGTATTGATTGGGCTCGGCTTCTATGGTACAGGAGCACTGCTGAATATTTTATTATTGAAGTTTCTGCCACTGACGGTGGTATTACCTGCCAATGCACTCACCTATGTGTGGACGCTGTTCATCGCTCGATTTGCATTTAAGGAAAATGTCGGCAGACTGCGCTGGCTAGGCGTCATTTGCATCATGGGCGGGTTATGTTTTCTCGTACTGTAGTCCGGGCGAGGCTACTCTACCTACAGCTTGGTCTTAAGTTCATAACATGTTTGTAATCAAAGAAATTGGATGTGAGTGCATGAAATTTTCAGAATACATATTTTACAATCGCAAAACAAATTGGGCAGCACTTTACTTGTTCGTTGGTTTTGCCCTTTTTTACGGTGTCATGAATCTGGCGTACGTAAGTTATATTTCGGAAAATGCAGATCGCTTGGCAGTCTACTCGCCATTTAGTACACATCTTTTTCCGCTTAATTTATTCAATTTCGATCCATCGATGTATTACGGAACCAATAGCTCATCCATTATTCATCCGCTAATTTCGTTTATGGCTCTTGCTCTGGGCGCTGGAGCGCAGTTGTTAGGTGGCAATGGATTCTTTCTCGTCCTGCAATCCTTTATAAACGCTGCTTCTGTTGTATTGGTATTTGTTTTTCTAAGTAAGAAGGACAGAACGATCACGATACCGTTACTTTTTGCGCTTTTATTTGGCTTTAGTTCGTATTTGATGTTCACGGCTTTGATTCCTGATTCCTACCCATATGTGCAATTTGTGATCTTGTTATCTGTGATATATCTGCAATATTCTCGCGAACAGAATGAAGTTCGTGTTGTACCTCATGCTGTTCTGGCCACTGTGAATTTTGGGTTAACATCAACCAATATTGTTCCATTTGCTGCTGCTTTATTTGGCAATATGCGGACGTGGAGAAGTAAGGCTGGATGGACAAAATTTATCGGCATTATGTTATTGGCAGGTGCCTTGATTGTAATATTTACCGTTATTCAATATGTATCCCTCGGTGGACGAAGCTGGGTAACCAATTGGCTGCTGGGTATTCAAAACGGAGGAACGAGTTATGCAACACCTTTTCAGTTCGCCGTTCACTGGAAAGCACTGAATTTATTAACCATTAATCCGATCTTAACGCCAAAAGTTATTTTGCTTGACCCGAGTATGGTTGCGTTTGTCACGGATCTCACACGATCCAATCCAATATATGTGCAAATTACAGGTGTGTTCATCTTGCTTCTTGCTCTTACCGGAGCAATCAAAGGTATTCGGGAACGTGAAGTCTGGACACTGCTTCCTTATGTTATATTTGCGTTTTTGCTTCATATTGTCGTTGGTTTTGGACTCGCTGTATTCCAATATGACATGTATCTGTATGCTGGGCATTATTTGTTTGCTTTCTTCCTATTAGGTGGAGGATTTGTTACTGGTTTACGTCAGGGAACGGGGAAAAAAGTTCTGGTTGGTTTATTGATCGTAAGTATACTCATAACAGCAGGCAATAATATATATCGTCATGTGGAGACACTCACAACCATTAAACAGTCCTACGAGCAATTAGGGAAGAAGGTTGTTGTTGAGTAGCAGAGTTGGAATTAATCCGTCGATTGTTCTACTCGTGATAACAAATAATGATGTGCCTATTCATGAAAAAATATCTTATCGTACTGGTTCATTAAATACATTCACGAAACCTTTTATAACCCTTTACCGCATTATTAATGTGGGAAAAGGGTTATTTTGGTGTACAGCCTTGAATAATTACCTATGGATAAATATACAGATTTATTGTATAATTATGAATGACGAATGAAATGTAGTGTGCATGGATGTTTTTCAGCCCTAATGCTGATTCTAAGAGAATCACAGCAGAGGAATTTCGCCTGTTATGGTGAGGTGTTGACAGGGGGTTGTCTTTCTGTCATAATTCATGAAGATAAAACGACCTGATGGATAACAGCACCCTGTGAGGTACTGCCAGATGGACGTCATGAATAGCACCTTTAAATCAGTCCCGTGAGACTGGCAAGGTAACGTGAACGATACATCGTTTATTTGCTGCGGCAAATGAAATGATGCATCCCCGAGAGTAAACTTTCTTCAGCGTAGACTGAAGTTTGGAGACTCCTTGCCATTAAACACGGCAAGGAGTCTTTTTTGTTCTCCTCGTCACGGGGCCATGATCTGAAAGGAATCCTGAGGAGGCTGAACGCATGAGCACAGAAACACATGTCATTATGGATGAAACGGCGATCCGCCGCGCTTTAACAAGGATTGCCCATGAGATATTGGAGAAAAACAAAGGTATTGACGGATGTGTACTTATTGGAATTCGAACGCGGGGTGTGTATCTTGCGGAACGAATTGCAGCCAAGATCGAAGAGATCGAAGGTACGCCAATCCCCTGGGGAGAACTGGATGTAACCCCTTATCGTGATGATCGCCTTGATGTAGCTGGCGAGACACGGAAGGAACTTTTGATTATCACACCTGAATCACTTTCCATTCATAACAAAAAAGTGATTTTGTTCGATGATGTGCTGTATACCGGCAGAACGATTCGCGCAGCAATGGACGCTCTGATGGATTGCGGAAGACCGCAAAACATTCAATTGGCCGTTCTTGCGGATCGCGGTCACCGCGAGCTTCCGATTCGCCCTGATTTTATCGGCAAAAATGTGCCGACTTCCAAATCAGAGGAGATCGAGGTTGCACTCATGGAGACGGATGGACAGGACGAAGTCAAAATCATTCAGAACCGGGGGGAGCAAGCATGATGATTACACAACCAGCATTGAAAGATCGCAGCCTGCTAGGACTTAAAGAATTAAGTCGTGGAGAGATAGAATCAATCCTAAACAGAGCGGCTCACTGGGAAGCGCAACAAGAGAAACTTGTCCCTGTTCTAGAATCACGATTTGTCGCTAACATGTTCTTCGAGAACAGCACACGCACTCGGTTCTCCTTCGAAATGGCAGAGAAACGATTAGGTGCTCAAGTGCTGAACTTTACTGCGGCGGCGTCCAGTGTAGAGAAAGGCGAGTCCATCTACGATACGGTGCGAACCCTTGAATCCATGGGCATTGATGCAGGGGTTATTCGCTTGAAGCCTTCAGGAGTTCTGCAACAGTTGGCGCAAAAAGTGAATGTGCCGCTGGTGAACGCGGGAGACGGCAATAACGAGCACCCGACACAAGCTTTGTTGGATCTGTACACGATGCGCAAAGCGTTCGGTGAGCTAAAAGGTCTGCGTGTTTCCATCATCGGAGACATTAAGCATAGCCGGGTCGCTCGATCCAACCTGTGGGCGTTGCAGAAGTTTGGTGCAGATGTACGCTTCTGTGCTCCAGAAACGATGCAGGCACCTGAACTTGCAGAGCATGCTCCATATGTAGAGCTGCCAGATGCTTTGGATGCGGATGTAGTCATGATGCTTCGGGTTCAACTCGAACGTCACAAGCAAGGAATTATTACCTCGGCAGAGGATTATCGCGAACACTACGGATTGACGGAAGAACGGGCGGCAAGCCTTAAACCAAGTACCATCATTATGCATCCAGCACCTGTAAACCGTAACGTCGAAATTGACGACGCGGTTGTCGAAAGTGCGGCATCGCGGATTTTCCCGCAAATGGCAAACGGAGTTCCAATCCGCATGGCGGTTATGGAACGTGCGATGAAGCTGTAGCAACGTTGGGCTCAAGGGCATAGGCTTACGGATGAGAGTTCTTATAGAGCAATAAGAGGGTAAACGATAAACCAAATCATCCGGCTTCTAGAAAGTCGGACAGAACCGAAGCGGAGGGCAATCATGGTACAGGTTATTAAAAATGCAAATGTCTTGAATCAAAAAGGGGAACTTGAACGGAAAAGCATCATTATAGATGAAGGAAAGATTCAAGCTATCGCTGGAGTGGAAGACGAGGCCGTGCAACTTGCTGAAAAATCAGCTGAGAGTATAACGGATGCTTCAGGCAAACTGGTTATCCCAGGGCTAATTGACATGCATGTGCATCTGCGCGAACCGGGATTCGAGCACAAAGAGACGATTGAAACAGGCGCGCGGTCAGCGGCACAAGGCGGTTTTACTACGATTGCATGTATGCCAAATACTAGACCTGTAACCGACAATCCGGATACCGTGAAGCTGGTACTGGATAAAGCGAAGGAAGCTGATCTGGTTAAAATACTGCCGTATGCGGCGATCACTAAAAATGAACTTGGCCGTGAGCTTACCGACTTTGCCGCACTGAAAGAAGCGGGTGCGATTGGATTCACGGATGACGGAGTAGGCGTACAAAATGCTCAAATGATGAAGGACGCGATGACTCTTGCAGCAAGTATGGATATGCCGGTTATTGCCCACTGTGAAGATGATTCATTAGTTGTGGGTCGCTATGTGACCGAAGGGGAATTCTCCAAACGTCACGGCATCAAAGGTATCCCGAATGAATCCGAAGCGATTCATGTTGGCCGGGACATCCTGCTAGCTGAAGCTACGGGAGTTCACTACCATGTATGCCATGTCAGCACAGAACAATCGGTTCGCTTGATCCGCTTGGCGAAGTCCATTGGTATCAAGGTAACTGCTGAGGTATGTCCGCACCATTTGCTCTTATCTGATGAAGATATTCCGGGCATGGATTCTAACTGGAAAATGAACCCACCGTTACGCTCACCACGCGATGTGCAGGCTTGCATTGAAGGCTTGCAGGACGGAACGCTGGATATGATCGTAACGGATCATGCACCGCATAGCGAAGAAGAGAAAGCAAAAGGAATGGAACTTGCACCATTCGGAATCGTCGGTTTCGAAACAGCTTTCCCACTTCTCTACACGAAGTTTGTGGAGACAGGAATCTGGACACTCGACTTCCTGGTTAAACGGATGACTGCTGACCCGGCTCGAGTATTCCGACTGGATACAGGTAAGCTTGAAGAGGGCGCTCCAGCCGATATTACGATGATTGATCTGAATCAAGAAAAAGCAGTTGATCCATCTACATTTGCCACTAAGGGAAGAAACACACCATTTACAGGATGGAAGCTAAAAGGCTGGCCTGTGCAAACGTGGGTAGATGGCAAAAGCGTGTGGAATAACACGGTACAACAGTAAATTGGTAAATTACTGAACTGATACAGATTAATTCTTATTCTACAAATGTTAACGAGTAACATCTTTATAACTAACTAACTCGAGGCAGCTTATGCCGAGAGTCCAATATAAGAAACAAGCACGTTGAATGCAGTCTTTTGAACTTGGACGCTGAAGTAACTGCGGAGCGGGCAGAAAGAACCCGAAGAAGCGAAGCGCTCGCCTTTATCACCGGATTACATCAATTGAAAAATTGATTAAAAAGTAATCAGGGGATAACAGCGATCGCAGGGCTTTCTGTCCGCGGAGCCGCTCAAACTTAAGCTAAGTTCAACCTAAATGACATTCAACGTTGATAAACACAGAGGAGTGAGATGGGATGGCACAGGCGAGATTATTGTTGGAAGACGGCACACTGTTCACTGGTAAAGCGTTCGGAGCTGAAGGTGAAACAACGGGTGAGGTCGTTTTTAATACGGGAATTACAGGCTACCAAGAGGTGCTTTCGGATCCTTCTTATTGCGGTCAAATCGTAACCATGACGTATCCGTTAATCGGTAACTACGGAATTACACGTGATGACTTTGAGTCGATTCGTCCATTTGTACACGGCTTTGTGGTACGTCGTCATGAGCCAACGCCAAGTAACTGGCGTGCAGAGTACAGCGTAGACAATCTGCTCAAAGAATACGGCATTGTAGGTATCAGCGAAATTGATACACGCATGTTGACTCGCCGGATTCGCCACCATGGCACGATGAAGGGAATTCTCACAACAGGATCGAAACCTGTGGAAGAACTGTTGGAGATGATGGGCGATACAACAATCGCTGAGCTGCGTAACCAAGTTCCACTGACGTCGACTCCTCATGTGTACAATAGCCCCGGAACGGCTGAACGCATTGTGTTGGTAGATTACGGTGCAAAAACAGGGATCTTGCGCGAACTTAGCAAACGTAACTGTGACGTAGTTGTTGTTCCTCATGATGTAACTGCAGACGAGATTCGTCGCTTGAACCCAGACGGCATCCAGTTGTCCAACGGCCCTGGGGATCCAAAAGATGTCCCTCACGCAGTCAAAATGATCAGTGAGTTGCTCGGCGAATATCCGATCTTCGGCATCTGCCTTGGTCACCAACTCTTCGCTCTTGCAGCAGGAGCGGATACAGAGAAACTGAAATTCGGACACCGCGGCGGAAACCATCCGGTGAAAGAGCTTGAAAGTGGACGTTGCTTCATCACTTCTCAGAACCATGGTTACACGGTGAATGAGGATTCTGTGAAGAACACAGATCTGGAAGTAACACATATTAACAATAACGATAAGACCATTGAAGGTCTGAAACATAAAACATTCCCAGCGTTTTCGGTACAGTACCACCCGGAAGCAGCGCCAGGGCCTTACGATAACAGCTATCTGTTCGATCGTTTCATTGAGATGATTCGTGAGCACAAAATCACTAACCCACCACAGCCACGTCAAGCCGTATTGGCAGCTGCAGTGAAAGGAGCACAATAACATGCCAATTAACAAAGACCTCAAAAAAATCCTGGTGATTGGTTCCGGACCAATCGTCATCGGTCAAGCGGCCGAGTTCGACTATGCCGGTACGCAAGCTTGCCAGGCGTTGAAAGAAGAAGGCGTGGAAGTTGTCCTCATCAACAGCAACCCTGCAACGATCATGACCGATACAAACATGGCTGACAAAGTATATATCGAACCAATCACATTGGATTTCGTAACTCAAATCATCCGTCAAGAGCGTCCAGATGGATTGTTGCCAACACTGGGTGGTCAAACTGGTTTGAACATGGCAGTTGAACTTGCGCGTGCAGGTGTACTGGAACGTGAGAACGTGAAATTGCTGGGTACACAGCTAACTTCGATCGAAAAAGCAGAAGACCGGGACTTGTTCCGTGACCTGATGCGTGAACTGGAGCAGCCTGTACCTGAGAGCGTAATTGTAACAACACTGGAAGAATCACTGGATTTTGCCAATGAGATTGGTTATCCGATCATTGTTCGTCCTGCCTACACTCTGGGTGGAACAGGCGGCGGAATCTGTGCAAATGAAGAAGAATTGCGCGAAACAGTAGCAGCAGGTCTTCGTTACAGTCCAATCGGGCAATGTTTGGTTGAGAAAAGCATTGCTGGCATGAAAGAAGTCGAGTATGAAGTTATGCGAGACAAAAACGATAACTGTATCGTAGTCTGCAACATGGAAAACTTTGACCCAGTTGGCGTTCATACAGGCGACAGTATCGTAGTGGCACCAAGTCAAACGTTGTCTGATCGTGAATATCAAATGCTGCGTTCGGCTTCCTTGAAAATCATCCGTGCCCTCAACATCGAAGGTGGATGTAACGTACAATTCGCACTGGATCCACACAGCTTCCAATACTATGTTATCGAAGTTAATCCACGGGTAAGCCGTTCATCCGCGCTTGCTTCCAAAGCAACGGGCTATCCAATTGCCAAAATGGCTGCCAAAATTGCTATGGGATACACATTGGATGAGATCGTAAACCCGGTAACAGGTCAAACTTACGCTTGTTTTGAGCCTACACTCGATTACATCGTAAGCAAGATTCCTCGTTGGCCGTTCGACAAGTTTACATCAGCTAACCGGAAGCTTGGTACACAGATGAAAGCAACGGGCGAAGTTATGGCGATTGGACGGACGTTTGAAGAATCCATTCATAAAGCTGTTCGCTCCCTCGAAATCGGCGTACACCGTCTCTATCTGAAAGAGGCAGAAACGCTTGATGAAGCAACGCTGAACGAGCGTCTGATCAAAGCGGACGATGAGCGTATGTTCTTGATTGCTGAGGCGTTCCGCAGAGGATATACTCTGCAACAACTTCAAGATCTGACGAAGATTGACTGGTGGTTCTTGGACAAAATTGAAGGTCTAATTAAATTCGAGGATACTATTCGTGAAGAGTCCGAACTATCATCCGAAACGTTATACCAAGCGAAACGCCTTGGATTCACGGATCGTGCGATTGCTGAATTGCGTGCTCAGGGTCAACCTGGAGGCACATTGACAACAGAAGCAGAGGTTAGATCGCGCCGTGAAGAAGAAAACCTTCGTCCGGTATACAAAATGGTAGATACATGTGCGGCCGAGTTCGAAGCAACAACGCCTTACTATTACTCGACTTACGAAACAGAGAATGAAGTCCTTCCTTCGGACAAGAAAAAAGTAGTTGTACTTGGTTCCGGTCCAATCCGGATTGGTCAAGGGATTGAGTTTGACTATTCCACAGTACATGCGGTGTGGGCTCTGCAAAAAGCAGGCTACGAAGCAGTTATTATCAACAACAACCCGGAGACGGTGTCTACGGACTTTAATACATCAGATCGTCTGTACTTCGAGCCACTGTTCTTCGAGGATGTCATGAACGTAATCGAACAAGAACAGCCAGTGGGCGTAATCGTACAGTTCGGTGGCCAAACGGCAATCAATCTCGCAGCACCACTGCGTAATGCAGGTGTAACCATCCTGGGTACGGATCTTGAAAGCATCGATGAAGCGGAGGACCGTAAGAAGTTCGAGCGCCTGCTCTCTCGTCTAGAGATTGCACAGCCGAAAGGTAAAACAGTCACTTCAGTGGATGATGCAGTAGAAACAGCTCAAGGTCTGGGATATCCAGTACTCGTTCGTCCTTCGTACGTGCTTGGTGGTCGAGCAATGGAGATTGTATACTCCGATGCTGAATTGCTGACATATATGGAGCAAGCGGTTAAGATCAATCCAGAGCATCCGGTACTAATTGACCGTTATATGCTGGGTAAAGAGGTAGAGGTAGACGCGATCTGTGATGGTGAAACGGTTCTCGTTCCAGGAATCATGGAGCATATCGAACGCGCAGGGGTGCACTCTGGTGACTCCATCGCGGTATATCCGCCACAACACCTGTCCCAAGATCTGAAAGAGAAGATTGTAGAAATTACAATCAAAATTGCGAAAGAATTGAAAACCATTGGCCTGGTCAACATCCAGTTTGTCATCCATGATGGCCAAGTGTATGTCATTGAGGTGAATCCACGTTCATCCCGTACGGTACCGTTCTTGAGCAAAGTAACGAACATTCCGATGGCTAACCTGGCAACACAAGCTATTCTTGGTGTGAAACTGAAAGACTTGGGTTATGTGGATGGTCTCTGGCCTGAAACAGATCATGTATCGGTTAAGGTTCCAGTGTTCTCCTTCGCGAAGCTGCGTCGTGTAGAACCAACGCTTGGTCCTGAGATGAAATCTACAGGTGAAGTAATGGGCCGTGATCCGAATTATGCCAAAGCGTTGTTCAAAGGTCTCATCGGAGCAGGTATGAAAATTCCGGCTACGGGAGCCATTGTAGTTACTGTAGCGGACAAAGACAAAGATGAAGCAGTGCCATTGCTCGAAGGCTTCTACAGATTGGGTTACAAAATTATGGCTACAGGCGGAACAGCGGCAGCTCTCGAAGCAGCCAACATTCCGGTAACGAGAGTAAACAAATTAAGCGAAGGTTCACCGAACATTTTGGATATGATCCGCAGTGGTGAAGCGAACTTCGTGTTCAACACATTGACCAAAGGTAAAACACCACAGCGTGACGGATTCAGAATCCGCCGTGAAGCGGTAGAGAACGGTATTGTGTGCATGACTTCATTGGATACGATTAGTGCCCTGCTGAAAATGCTGGAAACAATCAACTTCTCCTCTGAGGCTATGCCAGCCTTTGTAAACTAAAAGTGCGAGTTCAAAAAGGACGATTCTCAGTACCAAGAAGAAGCGGACTTTTTGAACAACCTCTAATAAGACGATTTGTCACTGATGAAGGACATCAGTCAACCTCTGGGTTGGCGGGATGTCCTTTATATCGGGCAAAAACAACAAAAATAAGCCTTACAGGCAGAGGAGTTGCTGCGAAATGAACCATCCTGATTTCAACCAAATGGCAGGACGTTTAATGGTTGCACTGGACTATCCTGAAGCAGAGCAAGCTAAGGAGCTTGTACAGGCGCTTGAGGGAATTCCCTGTTACCTCAAAGTTGGTATGCAGTTGTTCTACGCAGCAGGGCCAGACTTCATTCGAGAGTTGAAGGCCAAAGGATACTCCGTATTCCTTGATGTCAAAATGCACGACATTCCGAATACTGTGCGTGGAGGTGCGGAGAGCATCACTCGTCTTGGGGTGGATATGTTCAACGTTCACGCTGCCGGAGGAACGGCCATGATGCGAGCAGCTCGTGAAGGTGCAGAAGCTGCACTGTTGGCTGACGCTTCACTCACTAGACCAGAGATCATTGCGGTTACGCAGCTTACCAGTACAAGCCAAGAAACGATGAATGCGGAAATCGGCATTGACGGCTCAGTGGAAGCGACGGTTGTCCGTTATGCCAGTCTCGCCCATGAATCAGGGTTAGATGGTGTTGTAGCTTCTCCTTTGGAAGTACCAGCGATTCGAGCGGCGTGTGGAAGTGGGTTTCACACCGTCACTCCGGGTATTCGCCCAGCAGGAAGCGGTCTAGGAGATCAGACACGTGTGTTGACTCCTGGAGAAGCGATTGCTAGAGGTAGTCATTACATCGTCGTAGGAAGACCGATTACAGCTGCCCCGAATCCGCGTGAAGCGGCAGAGGCTATTTTGAAGGAGATGTTAAACGCATGATTACACTTAACGAGATTCCGAATCATATTGCTTCCCAATTGTTGAAAATCAAAGCGGTAGCACTGCGTCCGCAGCAACCTTTTACATGGACGTCTGGCATCAAATCACCAATTTATTGTGATAACCGTCTGACCATGTCCTATCCTGAGATTCGGGAGGACATCGCTGAAGCTTTTGCAACGATCATTCGTGAACAGTATCCAGAAGCAGAAGTGATTGCCGGTACAGCTACAGCAGGTATTCCTCACGCTGCATGGGTAGCCCAGAAGCTGAACCTGCCAATGGCCTACATTCGTGATAAAGCCAAAGGACATGGTAAAGAAAACCTGATTGAAGGTCTGATCCAGGAAGGACAGAAGGTCGTAGTCATCGAAGATCTGATCTCAACGGGTGGAAGCTCCATTAAAGCTGCACAAGCTGTACAAGCCGCTGGCGCAACACCGCTCGCCGTGCTCGCTATTTTCAGCTACCAGTTGGATAAGGGTATCAAAGCCTTTGAGGAAGCAGGGATTCCACTGCAAACTCTGTCCAATTATACAGCATTGATGGATGTGGCTTTGGCTCAAGGAACGATTCAAGAAAGCGACTTTGCCTTGCTTAAATCTTGGCGTGAAGATCCTTCTTTATTTGGTAAATAATATCATACAGGCATAAATATGCAGTCCTTGCATGAACGGTATCAAAATTGTAACGATTGTTGATGTACAGGCAAATTCCACCGTTCCGTATGAAGCATCCCGCACTTTGGGGTGCTTTTTTGTTGTTCTCTATAGAATATTAACTTTTTCTCCGGAACGTTGTAAAAAGCTTGTAACTTTTAGTTGTGATTCGTCGTTTATAATGCAGTGTAGTATGGAATAGATTTCTAGTTTTAGAGTCTTCATGAAATGAGCGGAATGTAAAGAGAGGATGAGTGTGATTGCTGGCATGAAGAAGTTATTTTCCAAAATTAAATCTGCCAAAAGTCAGCCAGGGGATAAGCATGATATTGAGGGAGCAGAGCAGCCGGAGTCTGCCCAGCAGCAGGATCAAACGTACATAAGCGAAGCGAAGATTCCGGTGGAGGAGAACCTCTCAGATGAGATTCTCACTAAACAGAACGAATCTAGTTCCGCCGAACTGGCAGTTGCTGCTCAAGACAAGAAGCCGAAACCTGTGAAGAAGCGGGATCTGTTGCCTCCATATGATGGGCCTGTGCTGGAAGTACGTAATGTGCATCGTAGTTTTCAGACAGGCAGCCGAATTATACATGTGCTCAAAGGCATTGACATGGAAGTTAACCCACAGCAGCTTGTGATGTTAAAAGGTCGCTCTGGCTCTGGTAAAACAACACTTCTTAATATGCTTGGTGGGCTGGATCAGCCTTCTAGCGGTGATATCCTATTCTCCGGGCAGCCTCTGCAGGATTGGGGTGACAGGCGACGGACAGCGTTACGGCGTAGGGAAATCGGATTTATTTTTCAGGCGTATGCCCTTATGCCGTTATTATCTGCTTGGGAAAATGTAGAGTTGTCGCTAAGAATGGCAGATGTGCCTCGCTCGGAATGGAAAGAACGAGTAGGTCATTGTTTGGATCTAGTTGGTCTGACCAAACGGGTGAAGCACAGACCATTTGAGATGTCCGGAGGGGAGCAGCAGCGGGTTGCGATTGCTAAAGCCATTGCACATCGACCGAGATTGTTGCTTGCAGATGAGCCGACAGCTGAACTGGATTCCAAGATGGGTGCACAGGTTATGGCTGTATTTCGCAATATTATTGAAGTAGAACAAGTAACGATATGTATGACTACACACGATCCTACAATTCTGGAGGTTGCGGACCATGTTTATGAAATGGCGGACGGCAGATTTATTAAGTAAAGCTGCCGCTACGAAGAAGGGGAAACGTGCAGCGCTTATCGTGCTTAGTGCGATAGTTGTTGCAACGATGTCGGGATGTTCTTTGTTACCGGCAGAGACAGAGGAGGAAGTGCTTCCGCCAATTACACCGCCAACGATCTCCAAAAAGCCGGAATATGAAGTCCGGACCGAGACACTGGAGAAGAAAGTAAGCGGTAGCGGTAAAATGATGAGTCAGAGGGAAGAAAAGGTGTATTTTACGCTGGACGGTATGCATGTGAAAGAGCTGAATGTGAAACCAGGCGATAAAGTCAAAAAGGGTCAGCTTATTGCTGTGCTTGATGTGGAGAGCGTGGAGAAGGAAATTCGGGCGAAGAACCTTCAGATTCGCAAAGCTGAGGTACAGATGAAGGAAACGCTGCGTAAGCGGGATGAGATGGATCCTGTGGAGTTCGAAGAAGCCACCATTGCTTTTGAAGAGCTGCGTCAGGAATTGGCTGATCTGGAGGAGCAGTTGGGGAAAGCGACTCTAACAGCTCCATTCGGGGGAACAGTCATTGCCGTTCAGGTGGAAAAGGGTGCTGCTGTCAAGGCGTATGATCCGATTGCCACGATTGCTGATACTTCGAATCTCGTCGTTGCAGCTACGTTTGCCAAAGAAGATCTTGAGAAATTCTCTGTAGGCATGAAAGCAGACGTTGATATTAATGGCGCAGGTAAGGTCTCTGGAGTTATTAAAGTTATGCCAACTGCGCAATCTTCGGACAGTGGAAGTGGTAGTGGGGGAAGTTCAGGAGACACCAATACACCTCCGGCAAAAGAATCACTTGATCAATATGTGATCGTTTCCTTGGCGAAACTGCCTAAGGGCGTTGAACGCGGTACACCGCTTACGGTATCCATTGTAACGCAGCGTACCAAGGACGCAGTTGTTATTCCAGTGTCGGCTCTTCGTTCCATTGGATCAAGAACCTATGTCCAGGTTGTAGAGAACGATGGTAGCAAACGAGAAGTGGATGTTGAGGTTGGCCAGCAGACGTCTACAGATGTAGAGATTCTGAAAGGCCTTACCGTTGGACAGAAAGTAGTGGGTCGCTAATGGGGCTGCCGTTGCTTCGGCTGCTGTTCCGCAAAATGTGGAACACTCGCTGGATGACCTTCAGCACACTGATTGGATTAATCGTGGCGGTTGCGTTCACCGTCAGTATTCCGATGTATGCCGATGGTGCGCTGAAGCGAGTTGTAGCCCAGACCTTACAGGACAATAGCGAAGGTTTGCCAGCAGGTTCATTGCTGATGAGTTACCAGGCTCCTGGTGGAGTGAAGACAGATACACTTGGTTTGGAAGAAGTGGATCGGTATATCCGTGAGGATGTGCCGCGTGATATTGGTTTCCCCTTCCATACGTATGTGAACTCTCGTTCTATTCGCAGTACTGAGGTTAATCCAGAGGATCCAACTAAAGTAGATGCAAGCCGGGTGCGTAGCATGAGCCTGGGAACGATGTCTGGCTTGGATGCGCAGGTCAGCTATTCGACAGGACTTAAGCCTGGTAACCAGGTGAAGGATGGGATCATTGAAGCGGTAATGCTGGAAGAAGGCATGTATCGAAACGATCTACACATTGGAGATATTCTTGAATATCCCGTGTACAGTGGTTTGGACATTACGCTCCGCGTGAAGATTACGGGTGCCTTCACAGCAGACGATACAAGCAGTCCGTATTGGGTGCAGGGATTCGATAGCATGATGAATGGACTTTACATCGATGAATCCGTATTTAATGATGTTTTGCTCAAGGAAAAAGGAATTCCGCTTCAGAACTCACGATGGTATTATGCGTTTGATCTGAAAGACATTCAGACCAGCCAGATCTCGGGGCTTTCTTCTGTGCTGGAGAGACTTGATATTGATCTGTATCAACGGCTAAAGGATACAAAGGTAGATATCACCTTCGGTGATTTGTTGAAACAGTTCCGAAGTCAGAGCCTACAGTTGCAGACGATGCTGTTTACTCTTGCAGCACCCATGATTGCAATGGTCTTTTACTTTATTGCAATGAATGCAAGACAATCACTCCAGAAGCAGGAAAGTGACATTGCAGTTCTTCGCAGTCGTGGTGCTTCTGCAAGACAAATTTTCTCATTATATCTGTTAGAGGGAATTTTCCTTGGCGCTATTGCCTTAATTGTAGGTCCATTGCTCGGGTGGTTTATGGCAAAGAGTATTGGTTCGGCGAGTGGTTTCCTTTCCTTCGTGGATCGGAAGTCAATCCCGATTGGTGTATCGAAGGAAGCGATTCTCTTAGGGCTTGTAGCTGTTCTTGTGGCAATCATAGCGTCTCTAATTCCTGCGATTACGTATGCGCGCGCTACGATTGTGTCAGCGAAGAGAAGGCAGGCGCGGACGGATCGTGCCCCAGTCTGGCAGCGCTGGTTCCTCGATGTTGTTCTGCTTGGACTTGCCGGATATGGATATTATCTGTTTTATGAACGACAGATGCTGACCTTCCAGACGGGCATGACCACAGATCAACTGCAAGTGCAACCGTTTTTGTTCTTTGTGCCTGCACTTGCCATTTTTGCGCTGGGTCTATTCTTCCTACGGATATTCCCGTGGATCTTGAAGCTGATTCAGTGGATGGGCAAGAAATTTTTACCGGTTCCACTATATCTGACGCTGACGCAACTCTCGCGCTCGTCGTCTTCCTACTATCCGTTGATGATATTGCTAGTTCTGACCTTGGGACTTGGCGTATATAATTCCGCCGCAGCCAGAACCATTGACCTGAACTCTACTGAACGTACACTATACCGATACGGAACGGATGTCATCATGCAGACGGTATGGGAAGGTTCTCCTGAAGTGACCCCGCAAGGTTCCGGCCAAAGTGGCGGTTCAGGTGGAGGGCAGCAAGGAGGCGGCAACAGTGGCGGAGGCTCTGCTGGTGGAGGCGCACCAGGTGGAGGCGGTGGCGCTGGTGGGGGTGGAGGTGCTCCTGGGGGAGGTTCACAACCGACCAAAGTGATCTATTCTGAGCCACCCTTTGAAGTGTTCCGCAGTTTAGAGGGAGTAGAGCATGCAGCAAGGGTGATGCAGACCAAGGGGAACATCATCGTGTCTGGAAAATCAGGTGGACAGGGGATGCTCGTAGGGATTGATAATGTGGATTTTGCCCAAGTAGGCTGGTTCCGTAACGATCTTTTCCCTGCACATCCTTATAAGTATCTTGATTTGCTCGGTAAGTATGAAGGAGCTGTACTGGTTTCCTCCAAATTTGCTGATAAGTATAAGCTCAAGACCGGGGATTTAGTCTCCATTGGTGTGCAAGGTCAAGCGATTGAATTTGTTATATTCGGCATCCTTCCATACTGGCCTGCACAGTATCCAGATCAGACACCGTTCTTTATTGCGAATCTGGATTATATCTATGATCAAGTACCACTGATTCCTTATGAAGTCTGGCTGAAGATGAAGCCGGATGCCAAAGTTGCACCACTGATGGAAAAACTTGCGGCAGAAGGTATTGAGCTATCATCTGTCCGTGATGTGCGTACCGAACTGGTAACTCAGGGGAAACATCCATCACGGGGCGGCGTATTCGGTATATTGAGTCTCGGCTTCCTTGTATCGGTCATTATATCTTTGATTGGTTATATTCTGTACTGGTTCTTCAACCTCTCAGGACGTGTCGTACAGTTCGGCGTTCTGCGCGCGATGGGCTTATCTCGGGCTCAATTAAGTGGGATGTTGTTACTAGAGCAGGTGTTCACTGCAGGCTTATCGATTCTTCTAGGCATTGGAATTGGTCAAGTATCGAGTCGTCTATTCTTACCATTTCTACAAACGACAGATAATGTATCTGCGCAGGTGCCACCATTCCGAATAGTGTTTGAAGAGAAGGACATGTTGCAACTGTATGGCGTGACCGTCGTTATGCTCATTATTGGGGCTACGATGCTGCTGTGGCAGATTCGTAGACTACGGGTACACCAGGCGGTCAAAATGGGAGAGGAGAGGTAAACGTGATCCAATGCGAAGGACTTGTGAAAATTTTTAAATCCAGCGATGTGGAAGTCGTTGCCCTTCAAGGTCTCAATTTGACGGTTAACCAAGGTGAGATGATGGCGATCATCGGTAATAGTGGTAGCGGGAAATCAACGTTGCTCAATATTCTGGGTGGACTGGATCGTCCAACAGCAGGCACAGCCGTTGTAGGCGATTGGGATCTGCTCAAGATGACGGATGCGCAACTCGTTGAGTACAAACGTCATACGGTAGGTTTCATCTGGCAAAACAATGGTCGAAACCTACTGCCTTATCTCACGGCACTTGAAAATGTGGAAACACCTATGATTCTTGGTGGTAAGCGCGATCGTGCCTATGCCATGCAACTATTAGAGTGGGTGGGGCTCAAAGATCGGATGCACAACAAGCTGCATCAGTTGTCAGGTGGAGAGCAGCAGCGGGTTGCTATCGCGATATCTCTATCAAACCGACCTAAGCTGCTGCTTGCCGATGAACCTACGGGATCAGTGGATTCCGAGACTTGTGACACCATTATGGGGATTTTCCGCAAAATGAACAAAGAACTAGGCGTCACGATTGTCATTGTTACGCATGACTTAACGCTTGCAGGTAAGGTGGATCGCATAGTTGCGATCCGTGATGGACTGACGAGTACGGAGTTTGTGAAACGTAACCCGAACTTGGATGATGATCAAGGCTTATCACAGATGGGTGCTCAGGATATACATGAAGCATTTGTCATTATTGACCGTGCAGGACGTCTGCAGGTACCTAAGGAGTATCTGGAGGCCTTATCCATCGACAATCGGGCTACATTGGAATTTGACGGTGAACGTATTGTGATTACACCGCCAAGATAATGAATAGGGGGAATTGGGAGATGAAGAACAGGTTGTGGGGAAAACGGGTGCTCGCTGTCTTGGCGACTGCGAGTCTAGCTTTGCCTCTGTTAGCAGGCTGTACGGCAAGTGAGGCTAAGGACACGGAACAGCGTGTATTACGCGTAGCAACACTATGGGGCGGTCAAGATGACAGTTACTTCCGCCAACAGTTTACAGATGCGTTTGAATTGACACATCCGAATATCACGGTTGAAGTCGTTCCTGCGGTTGAACAGAGCAGTTATGGTTTTGGAATGCAGGGGGAGAATCAGGAGATTCCCGATACGGTTGAGAGCCTGAAGAAAATTATGACTGGTGATAATCCAGTCGACGTTATTGTTGCGGATACAGCTACCGTTAAGTCCTTGATTCAGGAAAATATGCTGAAGCAGTTGGATCCGTTGATGCAAGAAGACAAATTTGATACAACGGATATTGTGCCAAGTGTACTGGAGGGCATTAAGGATCTAGGAGACCAAAGCATCTATGCATTGACGCCAACGTTCTCCTCTTCTGCGCTGTTTTATAACAAGGGAATGTTCCAGAAGGCAGGCGTAGAGCCACCAACAGATAATATGACTTGGGATGATATTCTGAACCTGGCGACTCGTATGACCAAAGGTGAGGACAAAGACCATGTGTTTGGCTTCTCCTTCAGTACGTATCAAGGTGGCTCACCATACTATTCCATGCAGCAGTATTATAATTCTCTACAACTGAAAATATTTGATGATAAAGCAGAGAAAATGACTG
Source organism: Paenibacillus sp. Root52 (assembly GCF_001426865.1). Classification (GTDB taxonomy): domain Bacteria; phylum Bacillota; class Bacilli; order Paenibacillales; family Paenibacillaceae; genus Paenibacillus. The sequence goes on from NZ_LMFO01000012.1 coordinate 279,883, forward strand.
TTGATTCACCACAATGGGAAAAAGTATGGAGTACAATTAGCAAGCTGGCTATCGACAAAATCATTCCTAAAGGCGATGAACCGCAGGATCAGGATCCAAACGGAAGATATAATCCGCTTCAGGGCGATCTGTTCCTCAGCAGCAAAGCAGCGATGGTTATCGGCGACTACAGCTATATTAACCAACTCATTGATGCCAATAAAAATGCGGATAAAATGGAAGGATTCACAAAGGTAGAATGGGATGTGGTTACACCACCGGTTCACCCTGAAGCTCCTGAAATTGGAGGCAATATCTATTTGAGCAGTTTGATGTCCATCAATAGTTCGGCTCAAAATCCGGATGATGCCTGGGAATTAATCAAGTATATGAACAGTGAGGACTGGGCAAAAATCAAAGCACGCAGCAGCTACGAGATGGTATCCCGGAAAAGCTTTATTAAACCGAAAGAAGGTTTAGACTATAATATCCAAGCGTTCTACACGTTGAAGCCTGTTCCACCAACGAATAACAACCTGGATAAACTGTATCAAAAGATGCCTAATCTCTGGCAGGTAAGTGACAAAGGAATGGAGTACTTCAATCAGGTTCTTGATAACAAGAAAACACCAAAAGAAGCGCTCGGTGAGTGGGCAGCCAAAGGTAATGAAATGCTTGAGAAGCTGAAGAAAGATCCAAAAGCAACATTCTAACGCTCGTCATTTGTTCTGAAGAATGTGTAAGCTAACTTCAGGAGCATGCCTTCCTTAATAAGCCGCTGAAGAATAATTTCTTCGGCGGCTATTTTTACTTGAATTGGGGCAACCTACAAGAAGAGGTGCAGGATACATCACAACGAAGAAAGGACGAGCAGCATGCATTGGATATATTTCAGTAAGTTATATGCAACCAAGTTTCAGGCAGGCTGCCTTGCCAAACGTTTAGAGCAGGATGGATGGATCTATGGTCACAATGAACCTGCTGAAGTGGAGGTATACCGTTCCCGTAAAGGACGATATGGTGTACGATTTATTCCCTAACATTACCCCTTGACTTATTGGGTGAATATAATGTATATTAATTAAGTCGCTGTTTTACATTTTAACTGACGCGGGGTGGAGCAGCCCGGTAGCTCGTCGGGCTCATAACCCGAAGGCCGCAGGTTCAAATCCTGCCCCCGCAATTTAATTTTTATTAGATGATTTACAGCCATCATCTGAACGTTATACATTATGTCGAGGGCCCTTAGCTCAGTTGGTTAGAGCGGTCGGCTCATAACCGATTGGTCACAGGTTCGAGTCCTGTAGGGCCCATACTTTTGAAACCTTGCTTATGTAGCAAGGTTTTTTTCTTTTCAGTTGTGATTTAATTAGGGTGAGTGTAAGGTGGAATAAGTTCCCTTCAAAATGTGCTGAAGTTGTTTACATTAATTGATGTGAGAGGTGAAGTTGGGGAATGAGCAATAAGCGCTGTGCTATAATGATAGCGGTTACTTCGATGTTATTACTGATCTGCATGTTTCTTTTGTATAAAACTGTTCAGGAGAATCAAAGATATGAAAAATTTATATCTACTCAGCTAAGTGAATCTTTATCGGCATTGGTCACAGCGATTTTGGCCAATGTTGAGATACTTCAGCAATATAATTTAAGTGAAGGGGAGAACCTTTTACCAGAACATGCAACCAACCTATGTGCCAATTTCACAACTGTGAGTACTAAATATAATCATTTACTGAACGCAGCGTTACATCTAAATAAAGTGAACAATGCGGATATCAATCCTGTACTAGGAAATGTTGCTCAGGATATAACCTTTTTTCTGGCACGATCTGTTATTGGCAATGATCTCCTCGGGGACTGCAGCCTAATCGAAACGACCATTTCACTAGATGCGGTGCAAAGTCAGAAGATAGCAGAAATACGAGAACTGAACAACCAGTGGTCAGAAATAGTAAAAAAATACGTGCCTGAAGCGACAGCAAGGGGTGTCAGTGATGTTGATTGGAACGATATGATTAACAATAAAATGTGGATTCAATTGTTAGAGGAACTCTCTGTAGATGCGGGTCAATCGGGGATTAATCATTTTTTTAACTAACCTTGTTCATTTATAGGCCTACATACCAAAAGAACACTGGCATATCTGACCAGTGTCCACCTTGGAACAAGTGAATGGATTCTTCTTATAGTAAAGGCAATAAAATGGCGATCACACCGATCATGATGAAGATAACACCTGAGCTTATGCCTATGATTCCACTTGTTTGGGAGTTATGTACGTTGCTTTCTGTACGTGAAATACGACTGAAAAACTGTGATATTTTGGAGTTAGGGTTTTTATAGTCGTATAGGGAGAGTGCAATGACGATCACGCCCAATATAATCATTAATATTACGGTCACCCCCTCGGTAGTGATGTATATTTTATATACGGGAATTATTTGAAATAGTTCCAATTATAAAGTCATTACCTTTTGAAAGAGCCTGGATGATAGAGACTAATAACTATAATTATTGAGATATATGATATAATTGTTATAATTTAGCATGAAGTGGGGTTGGATACATGAACAGCGGTAGTGCAAGTGCAGTAGGTTTGCCAGGATTATTACTTTTAGTATTGTTTGTCGCAGTCATTGTATTTATAGTCTATTTAATCATTTCAAGAGTTAGGAAGAGCTCGGGTGGTGTACAAAAAGAAATCTCTAATCTTCGTAAAGATATCCAAGTTCTGCAGGATAAAATGGATACGAATAATGGTCATACAGGTGACAGAAACGAAGAACAAGAGAAGGTTTATTCATCCAAGTAACAAAGAGACATCACGACAGGAGCGCCTGTAAAAGTGCAAGTTTGCTGCTGGGGTAGGGATAAATAGCTTAATCTGCTTCGGTGTGGCTACTTCAAAAGGATTAGGGACGATACGGAAGGTCATCGGGTGATAAGCCCGATGATCTTTTTTATTTATGCAAACTAGTAACAGTGTCCATGCCATATTATAAATCTCGCATATATTATCGTATTCCAGTATTAGGAGGTAGATTTAATGAGTCAATTTATTGATGCGAGAACTTCGCAGAATGCAAGTTTGGCGAACTCGATTGCCATTCCAATTTTGGTTCTGAATACGCCCCAGTTGTTTGGTCAGATTGGACTGGTAACCACTGCAGGCATTGGTGCTAATCCGCGGGTGCAATTCAAGGGTACAGTATCGGTACAGCTGCCATTAGCACTTGTAGGGATCACGATTACAATTGTCAGAGGAACTCAGTCAACTGATCCGGTTATATACTCGGCTACTTCTACGTTTAGTTTAAGTGTATTGGCTCCTCAAATTATTACCTTCTCTGCGGATGACTACAACCCACCAATCACACCCCAGTTGACTTATACTGCATTTGTAAGTTCGAACTTGTTAGGATCAGTTCGTGTAGGTCCTGAGAACTTTGACGGGGTATTGTATTCAGACTAATGTAGCTATACGCCATACGTTTACGGGTACGAATACTCTGTGTTAATGATTGATCCTGCCTTGATATAGGCAGGTTTTTTATTTGGTATAGCTGAAGTTTCTGCATATGAGGACTGATTTGGTTTATTTAAGAGAGACCTTAACATGGGGCAATTCTGGTTATGATATAATGCATAACAGTGTGTAACGTTTACATGACTGGGATTTGCTTGATTGGCTTAGACTGTGTGAAGTCTTGGAACGTTAAGAATTATGGATAAAAGGCGGTTAATTAATGATGCATAATGAAGGACAACGGTTCCGTTTCAGTGAAGCACCTGTGTGGGAATGGCAACGTGCTTACTATGAACAGCGTGGGCTTGATGCGTGGACGGAAAATCAAGTTCCGCAATATATCACTAGTAACCCGATGATTGCAGCGGCGTACGCCGAAATGATATTTGGCTTTTTGCAAGACTTGGCAGCGAAGGGTAAGACATCGGAGCCGGTTACGATTCTGGAACTAGGCGCTGGAGTAGGTCGTCTAGCGTTTCAGATACTTACGAAATTGATTGAATTGCGGGATTATGCAGCAACGGAACTGCCTGCTTTTCGTTACGTGATGACAGATTTAGTGATGGAGAATGTAGTGGGGTGGAGAAATCATCCGTCCATGGAGCCTTATATTCAGCAGGATGTGTTGGATTTTGCTCTATTTGATGCAATGAAGGATACTGCGCTAGATCTAATGGTTGCAGGTGAAACAATTCAGCCGGGAGATCTGCAGCAGCCTTTGCTTATTATCGCAAATTATTTTTTTGATAGTATCCCACAGGAATTGCTATATGTAGGTGAAGGACAGATTTATGAATGTGATCTCATACTCTCTAGTGCCGAAGAACACGTCGATCTTGCACCCTCAGAGAAATTAAAGGCGATGGAGATTAGTTATGCTTACCGCCTTGCAACTCAGTATAGTGCGGAATCGTCTCCTTATCGCGATGTTATTTCGTTGTATGAGGATGAGTTGGAGGATTCACACATTCTGTTTCCAGAAGCTGGACTATCCTGTCTTGAACGACTGGGGACTTTATCTAGTGCGGGGTATATGCTTATTACAGCAGATAAAGGTGATCACCGGCTAGAGTACTGGAAATTCGCTGAGCCACCTGAATTTGTTCTTCACGGCAGTTTCTCGTTGACGGCGAACTATCATGCGATTCGGTATACGTTGGAGCAGCAAGGAGGCCTAGCTTGTTTTACAACGCATCATTATAAGGATATTAATGTCGGCTGTATCCTGATGGTCGCAGAGCCTAAAAGTTATGTAAATACCCGTCTGGCTTACCTGCGAGAGGTTGAACGTTTTGGGCCAGATGATTTCTTTAGTTTGAAAGAATGGTTCGATCAGCAGGTAACTAGAATGGAGCTCAAACAAATTCTACCTTTCTGGCGTTTAGGTGGTTATGATGCAGAGTTTCTAATTCTATGTGCGGAGCGTATTTCTGATCTGCTACCAGATGCAACCGATGAAGAAATGATGGATATGCAGCACGGAATGCATTCCATGTGGTCTTCATACTATGTGATGGATAAGCAAGGGGAGTTGTCATTTATAACAGGGCAATTGTTCCATGCGATGTACATGTACGAGGATGCAAAGTATTTTCTAGAACGATCAATGCTGTCAGACAAGGACAAGTTCAACACGGATGTATTGTATGATCTGGCTGTTTGCTGTTATGAGCTTGAGATGGAAGAAGAAGCTCTAGCGTATACACGTAAAGTGCTGGCATTGGAGCCAGACCATGAAGAGGCTGGTTCGTTGCTTGAAAGTCTGGAAGGCTGATGATTACGTTCTGTCTAAGGTGCAAAGGATACACTAGTTAGAACCCAATAGAAGAAAATTAAAGCAACGAGGAACAGTGCACTTAGTCCTAAGAGAACACCAATAATTAGTTTGTCCCACTTTCCAATTTTTCGCATATTAACCCTCCTAAAATATAAGTGTGTTATGAAGTGAATTGACTTTTGTAGATATAAGTTTATGGAATAAGTATACATTATTGTCTGCTATAGGGGGAGATGGAGAATGAGGATTATTATTGGGCAACCCAACCTTGAGCCCGGATTAATACAATTAGAAAAAGAGCTTAGGGAATACGCGGATGCGGATATTTTGTTGTATCCCGAAGGGTACTTGAACCAGAATGTAGAAGAGGCTTGCAGGCTTGCGGCTACATACGGAACGATGATTGTATCGGGACACCGCAGATTAGATGAGCGTCCCAAGGATCGAACCATTATCATCGACCAGCATGGGCAGGTTGTGATGGAGAAAGCGAAGTACACACCTGCCGTAGTTGTCACGCAACAGGATGTGGCGATCAGTACTCTATTGTGTGATGAGATCGTTTTACAAGGGTTTCAGCATGATGAGGAGCGGGTTGATCTACTCTTACATTCAATCGGGGTAGGGATGTTCAGTGAGGAGCAGTACAATGAATGGCTGGAGGTGGCTCGCGCGATCGCTATTCGCAATCAATGTATGGTGATGGGTACCAGTCATGCGGATGGCTCGTATCGCGACAGTGACACCTCTATTCCAATTGCTTACTGTATATCCTCCGATGGTGAGGTTGTATTTGCATCGCATAATGATACTCGAACCCGAGTCGTTCTAGTGGAGCGTAAAGGAGCTGACGCCGTAACTACACCGAAGCAAGGACGTTTTTTGATAAAAGTGGAGGGGTTAGAGTGATCCCATGAGGATTGGGCGTTGCATATAGGGAGAAGCCCGGTCATTTACTCAGCATTGGCATATGTTATCTCATACCTTTTAAATCAAAGGAGGCCAATCACATGAGTCATGTTGGATACGGTTGTGGAAATGTCGGAGGAATCGGACAGGGAATGTGTACTTCTACTGCTGCAATTCTGGTGCTTTTCATCCTGCTCGTCATCATCACGAAGTCTTTCTGGTGTTAGTTTATAACTAAGCTAAATGGACGGTTACACCAAGCTCTGCTGAGATCTCAGTGGAGCTTTTCCTTATGATTTACAGTAAACTATAGAAAGTCTGTCATTTGACAATAGAAAACAATGTACTTAAAATCACATAAGTAACTAAATTTAAAGATTGAAGGGATTGCAATGCCGTTTATTCGCTTCAGAGGCTTTACAGGTCATCAGTTAGAAGAAGTTGTACCTAAAATCACAGAGCAGATGTCGCTCACTTCTAATATTCCGCAAGAAAGAATTAAGGCTGAGCGTTATGATGTACAAGTACTTACTCCTTCTCCAGCTTCTATAGAAATTGTTATGTTTCAGCGTGATCAGGAAATCCATAATCGAATGGCCTCTTCCATATACGTCATTTTGGTCGAAGCAGGTTTGCCGGACGTACACATATTTTTTAGTATTTTGGAGCCTACTCTATATTACAAGCAGGGGAAACCGTTAACGGATTACCCTCTGAATTGAATGAGATGTGACCCAGTATATAAGTTGATCAAATAAAAAATCTGATCCAATTGTGCTTGGACCAGACACAGACGGGCGAATGCTGCTCGTCTTTTTTTATTTATAGTGAGATCTGATTCTAAGGACGACAGTTAGAATAAAAGTCATTCTTGCATGCATAAATGGCTGTTTCTCCGACATATACATGATCGATTGTAACTGTGGTATCATGCCGCCACGAGCGAAAATGCAATTAATAACATCACTAAACTAGTCATACGAACAAAGGCCATATACGGCTTGCTAGGCTCGGATTCCCCCTTAACAATCCAACCATAACGTAGGAACCATCCGAACTTTGGGAAACAAAGATTGATAATGCACAGTATCATGAAAATAAAAAAGAGGGTTCTCATGCGCGATCTTCCTTCCTCGTTCAGGAATGGCCTCAATCCACTTATCGACGACGTCTATTGAAAATGAATAAGATCAGAATAACGATGATGAGAATGAACAGAAACTTCATGTGTATTCCTCCTAAGTTTATGAAAACATTAACCTTTCCGGCACCGTTTGAACAACTATGTTACAATTAATGATATTGAATTAGTATGATCACATACCAAATTGATGACATGCAACCATTTATTATTGATCATTGTTGAAGGTAGATAGAAGCAGGAGGGAAGCATGACCATTCAAAATCAGTATTCCATGCCCATTCAGTGGGAGTTTTTAATTTCTAAGCTTAAATCTTCCGTAACTGTGGTCGACGCAACCTCACCAGAACTGCCCCTGATCTATGTAAACGAGCACTTTACAACATTGACAGGATATTCGTTAGAAGAGTCTATTGGGCAAAATTGTAGGTTTCTTCAAGGGCGTGATACCCTTCCAGAGACAGTAACTAAGATTCGTGAAGCACTCAGAGAGCAGAAGTCAATTAAGATAGATATTCTGAATTACACAAAAAGTGGACACAAGTTTTGGAACGAGTTGAATATAGATCCGATCTTTAATGACGAGGGAGAATGCCTCTTTTTTGTTGGGATACAATATGACATCTCAGAGCGGAAATATGCCGAAGAACAGCTTCGTATGGCAGCGAACATGGCTGAATTGAACAGCCGAGGACAACTAGAATTTATCGGCAAACTGAATCATGAGTTACGAACGCCGCTCAATGGAATTATGGGAATGATTGAGCTGGTGGGAATGGAAGAAACCAGTGACGAGCAAAAGGAGTACCTGGAGCTTGCTCGTCAATCGGGAGAGGCCTTGCTGAACATTGTAAACAAGAGCTTGGATATGGCAAAGTTAGGTCGTGGGAAAATGAAGGTAGAGCAGATTGAGTTTCAGCCTTCCAAACTGATCCAGCAGATCATTAAGACGCATGAACTCGCTGCTATACAGAAGCAGATTTGCTTAGTCTGCCATGTTGATCTTGAAGTGCCAGAAGTGCTCGTTGGAGATCCATTGCGCTTACGACAGGTGCTGGATAACTTAATAAACAATGCGATTAAGTTTACGGAGCAAGGTGAAGTGCATATTCAATTGGATGTAGAAGAGACATTGGAGGATGTAACGACGCTGGTCTTTAGCATTCAAGATACAGGGATTGGGATTCCACAAGATCAGATGAATCAATTATTTGAAGCCTTCACTCAGACAGATGTGTCTCATGCACGGAGGTTTGGGGGCAGCGGTCTTGGATTAACGATCTGCAAAGAGTTGCTGGAATTGATGCATGGTGAAATCACGGTGGAAAGTCAAGAAGGTCAGGGTACACAATTCCAGGTCACTGTACCATTAAAGCGGCAACCGGTGATGCCAAGTATGGGTCATGTAGGTTGAAGGATTATTATATGATCGGAAGAGGGCAGTTCGGGAGAGATCCGGGCTGTTTTTTTCTGTGCATTTCCGTTGTTCCGCGAACGAATGTTCTGATATAATGTAATGGTGAATGGGGGAGAGACAGCATGACGCGTAAACGCACAAGGAAGAGAAGAAATAAAGGGACAGCCAGGTTGAAGAAGCAATGGGTCACCTTGGTCACCCTTGCTTTAGTCGCCTGTTTAGCATGGTTTAATGGAGATTATAAGCTGGGGGATTGGACTTCTATATTTAATGGGAGTAGTAGCCAAGGTGTAGATCATACGCTGATCTTCCCTTCTGAACGCTACCCAGAGACAGCTAATCATATTCGATCGGCCGTTAAGGCAGGTCATTCTGATGTGTGTACAATCGATCGTGATGGTGCTGAGGCGAATCGGGATCTTTCGCTGAAGGGAGTGCCAGTGAAGAAGGGGAAGGATCGAGACGAGTGGCCAATGGCTATGTGTGCAGAGGGTGGTGCTAATGCGGATATCCAATACATTACGCCAAAGGACAATCGCGGAGCAGGTTCATGGGTTGGCAATCAACTTAGTACATATCCAAATGGAACACGAGTGAAGTTTGTTGTTGAATAGCGAGATCTAAGACAGATCCTATTTATATAGTAATGAAGAACGCCAGACTCCTCAAAGTCTGGCGTTCTTCATCGTCCAATGATTCACTTGATTCACTGATGGCTACAAACGGCTGTTCACAGTGCCATACTGCTTAGGTGATGCGAACGAATGCTTAACAGGCGTGTGACCTGCTCAACCTCCTCAAACGGAATCCAAAGGTTCCCTTGTACTGTACGTAGAAGGAGGATGGAGGAGTCGGCAGAGCGTTCTGGAAATCCGGTTACAGATTCACCACTTGTATTACGAACCATAATTTGTTGATTACGACGGATGGCAATTTCTACCTCTTTGTTCATATGTCATTTCTCCTGGTTATGAGATTAGATTCGATATGTCAATAATTTCAATGGTTAATTTGTCTTCTTTATCTAGTCTATCAGAACTAGGTATGAATTTCCAGAAGAGAAGTGATTTTGTGGGTTAGGTGATTCGCCTTATCGCGTGATTAGCGTTTGTTTCTTTCAGTTAGAGGGTTATAAAGGGTACTGAAGCTAAAGTGTATGTTAAGGAGGATTCCGTATGACAAAGTTATTGATTGGAATGGTACGTACTGAGAACGAAGCCATTTTAATGTTGAATCAGCTTCGACAGGCAGGAGTTGATTCCGATTCACTCGGCGTAGTCGCTAAAGAACAGCTTAATTTGGAATTGATTAGTGAGAAGGCAGGTTTACCTAAACCACTTAAGGGTGCAGGTACTGATGGAGCATTAGGAGCTTTTAAGGGGGTGCTGGCTGCGCTTGGTAAACGTAAGGATCATACGATGTCTGCCGGGAAGGCCGTTCGCCGGCTTGCAGGTAATGAAATCGGTGAAGAGACCGATGATTTTGTACTTACCCTGACGGAAGCCGGTATCTCTGAGGAAGACGCAAGCTATTATGAGCAATGGCTTATGCAACAACATTTGCTTGTGATTGTGGAAACCAGTGAAGACGAGATTGCTCGGATCACGCCTATTATCATGAAGCGTGACTAAGAAAAAGTGAACTTATTTTCTTTTTTAGCTTAATTTAATCCTGATTTTAGGTTTCTTTAATGTTGGGGAGGTATTCTTACCTTACACCTCCCTTAATATAGATGGTTTATAAGAAAGTTCGAGACCGCAACTCGACCTTTCTAGGCACTGCTGGCTTATGCTGGTGGTGCCTGTTTTATTATTAGAAATATTTTTAGAAAAAAGTATTGCATATTATTTAAATACATGATAAGATATTTCTTGTCGCCACAATTGATTGTGTGATACATACACATGCCGGGGTGGCGGAATTGGCAGACGCACAGGACTTAAAATCCTGCGGTAGGTGACTACCGTACCGGTTCGATCCCGGTCCTCGGCATCCATTAAGAGAAAAGGAAATTCCTTGATATATCAGGGGATTTCCTTTTTTTTATACTTTTTTTATGAGGGTCTTGAATCATAAGCGCGATTAATTCTTGGAATTCCTGTATTCAATAAAGCTGAGGATTATTAACAGAGTTGAACCCGGTAAATATGTAAAGAAGTAAATTTCTTTTGGCGCATATCCTGTTGGATGCAAGACCCCTAATGTCATCCAAACAAAAGCTAATACATAGAATTTAGTGTACTTAGACAAATTTAAAACCTCCGCCAACGTTGGTTATGAATAATTAGCTACAGTATAGCTGAATATTCATATTTTTTGTTGTATTTTTTTGCGTTCAGATCAGTGTCCGATCTTTGTTATGGGGCATTGTGGAATGGGTAATGAAACAATCCGTGGTGGTCGTTATGAAGACAAGGGATGTTGGTGTATACTGGCTATAGGCATATATTACCTTTATCTTGCGGAGCTCAAAGTTAACCAAATACATTTTTAATGGAGGACTCGACATATGTTGAAACAGCTTCAGTCTTATCAAGTAATCCAGGAACGCAGGATGGAGGAACTGAAATCTGACGGCTACTTGCTGGAACACAAAAAGTCAGGTGCCAAAATTGTACTTATGTCCAACGAAGACGACAATAAAGTATTTAGTATCGGTTTTAGAACACCACCTAGCGATAATACAGGCGTACCTCATATTCTGGAGCATTCCGTATTATGCGGATCTAAGAAGTTTCCAGCGAAGGATTCCTTTGTTGAATTGTTGAAGGGTTCACTCAATACATTTTTGAATGCAATGACGTACCCGGACAAAACGATCTATCCTATTGCAAGCCGTAACGAGCATGATTTTCATAATTTGATGGACATCTATCTGGATGCGGTGTTAAATACGAATATTTATGAGAACGAAAAAATATTTTTGCAGGAAGGTTGGAATTACAAATTACCTTCTGCAGAGGATGATTTAACATATAACGGCGTTGTTTACAACGAAATGAAAGGTGCTTTTTCTTCACCTGAACGGATTGTTCGCAGAGCTGTGCTCAACTCTCTATTCCCAGATACAACGTACTCCAAGGAATCGGGAGGTATCCCGGACGAGATTACAGATCTAACCTATCAAGGACTTTTGGATTTCCATACGAAGTATTATCATCCTTCTAATAGCTTTATTTATTTGTATGGAGACATGGATATGGAAGAGAAGCTTAAGTGGTTGGATGAAACGTATCTGAGTCAATACGATCGGATGGAGACAGATTCGGAGATTGAGCTGCAGCCTTCATTTGGTGAACGTGTCGATGTGGTACAAACGTATTCGGCTGGAACGACAGAGTCGGAAGTGGACAACAGCTTCTTAACCTATAATGCAGTTATTGGAACAAGCTTGGATCAAGAGCTGAATATCGCCTTTCAAATATTACAATATGCGCTTCTGAATGCTCCAGGTGCGGTATTGAAGCAGGCGTTGCTCGACAAAGGAATTGCCAAGGACGTATATGGCTCATATGATGATAGCTTGTACCAGCCGGTCATGACGATTGGGCTGAAGAAGAGTAATTTGGAGAGTAAACAGGTGTTCCTCGAGACGGTTCACGAAGTGCTTGAGCGCGTTGTGCGCGAAGGGATCGATCCGAAAGCACTTCTAGCCGGAATTAATTCATATGAATTTAATCATCGGGAAGCAGACTTTGGAAGAATGCCTAAAGGGCTGATCTACGGCTTCTATACGCTACAGAGCTGGTTATATGACGACAAGGCACCGTTCACCCATTTGGAGGCCAATGCTGTATTTGCTTCGCTCAGAACGAAGATGAACGAAGGATATTTCGAGCAATTGATTCTGCAATATTTATTGCAAAATACGCATACGTCATTTGTGGCCGTGACTCCGGATAAAGGGCTCAGTTTGCGTAAGGAAGAGGCATTGAAATCGCGTTTGAAATCACTCCAAGCCAGTCTGAGTACGGAAGAGATCGAGCAACTGGTTCAACGTACCAAGGAACTCGCGGATTATCAGAATGCACCTTCAACCAAAGAACAACAGCAGGTCATTCCAACCTTGTCGATTGAAGATATCGATCCGCAAGCGTCCAAATTATCGAATACATTAAAGTCCGTCGATGGAACAACGATTGTACATCACAATCTGTACACGAACGGAATTGGATATCTGAAATTGTTGTTTAATGTGAAGGAAGTTCCCGAGCATCTACAGCCGTACTTAGGACTTTTGAAAAGTGTGTTAGGTTACGTGGATACCGCAAACTTCAAATTCAATGGTCTGTCCAATGAAATCCACATTCATTCCGGTGGAATCAGTGCCAGCGTAGGGGCGAGCGCCGATGCTCGTCAATACAATACGTATAAAGCTCATTTTGAGATTGAAGCTAAAATTCTATATGATAAGCTGGATTTTGCTTTTGATATGATTGAGGAGATTGTACTGACTTCGCAGTTCCATGATACGAAGCGGTTGTACGAGATCATTTCCCAATTGAAGGGCAGACTGCAGCGTAGCTTAATCAATAGTGGACACTCGGCAGCAATGGGCAGATCCTCTGCCAAGCATTCAGCCGTAGCTGCCTTTCGTGAAGCGGTAAGTGGTGTAGCGTTCTACCAGTGGCTTGAGGAGCTGCAGGCAAATTATGAAGATCGCAAAGAAGAGCTAGCGGATCGTTTGAAAGAACTGACGGGAATGATCTTTAGACCTGAGAACCTACTGGTAAGTTATACGGCTGATGATCAAGGATATGCTAGTCTAGAGCAGCACGTATCGAAACTAAAAGCGAAGCTATATACGCAAGAGGTTGTTAAAGAACATACTGAGTTCCAAGCAGTCCATCACAACGAGGGCTTCAAGTCTCCATCAGAGGTTCAGTACGTCGTGCAGACAGGCAACTTCATCCATAAAGGATTCGAGTATACAGGCTCACTTCGCGTATTGCAGGGAATTCTGTCACTGGACTATTTATGGACAAATATTCGCGCTAAAGGTGGCGCATATGGCTGTATGACAGGTTTCAGACGGAGTGGCGACAGCTATATGGCATCCTACAGAGACCCTAACCTAGAGAAAACCTATAATGTGTACGAAGAGATGCCGCAGTATTTGCAAAAATTCAAAGCAGATTCGCGCGAAATGACACGTTATATCATTGGTGCAATTCAAGACCTCGATGCGCCTAGAACTCCATACGCAGAGGGAACCTTCTCATTGGAGTGTTACTTGTCTAATGTGACGGAGGCAGACCTCCAGAAAGAAAGAGATGAAGTGCTGAGCACCACAGAAGCACACATCGTTAACTTTGCTCCGCTGATCTCTGCAATCCTTGAGGAGAAACATCGGTGCGTTATTGGTAACGAGAGCAAAATTGAGGAACAACGTGACTTGTTCGACGAAACGCTTGATTTGATCAAGTATTAATCATAAGCATCCAGAGCCATTTGACTTGACTTAAAGAGGTTGTTCAAAAAGTCCGCTTTTGATTACGAAGGATGCCTGACGGCATCTTAGCATCGAATATGGGATTCAGCCGAAAAGTCCGTTGCTCACGTAGATTTGCCTACGCTCCGCTACTCCATTTCTAGCTTCATCCCATCTTCTCGGTACTGAAAACCGACCTTTTTGAACACGCACTTAAAATGTTACCAATTAGCGCCTTCTCCGGTGGATAACGCCTTGGAGAAGGCGTTTTTGCTCATGTGCATATGTGTTTGTATTTGATACCGTTGTGGCTCAATATCAGATAGGTTTAACAACTAAAAGTGCGGTTCGTGCGGCACATAGTAGACCAGCAGAGAGCGGCTCAAATTGCAGGTGGTGTGCAGATTTCTAGCCTGTGGTCTTCGGTTATGTTAAAATGATGGATAGTCTATGAGCCGATGGTAGCGGCTCACACAGCTAGCAGCCAGCTAGATGGCTGCAAAGGTACGTATTCATCCAGGGGAAGGAGCCTACATCTATGTTTGGAAATGATTGGGATTCGGTGTTGCATGAAGAAGTGAATGCCGAGTACTTCAATAAAATTCGTTATGCGCTGGCGGCAGAGTACAAAACTCAAACTGTATATCCGACTAAGGAAAATTTGTTCTCAGCGCTAAAGCTCACCCCGTATCATCAGGTAAAAGCAGTCATTATTGGACAAGACCCTTATCATGGTGAAGGCCAAGCTCATGGGTTGAGTTTTTCAGTTATGCCAGGTGTACGCATTCCGCCATCCTTGAGAAACATCTATAAGGAAATGCATGCTGATCTGGGTCTTCCTATCCCTGAACATGGTTATTTGGTTCATTGGGCCAAACAGGGGGTATTGCTGCTTAACAATGTGTTAACTGTACGTGAAGGTCAACCTAACTCACATCAAGGTCTAGGCTGGCAGACATTTACGGATGCCGTTATACGGGAATTGAACGAGCGTTCGGAGCCTATGGTATTTATGCTATGGGGCAGTCATGCCCAGAAGAAGGGTGCCTTTATCCATCGAGACAAGCATCTGGTGTTGGAGTCCACACATCCAAGTCCACTTGCTGCCCATCGTGGATTCTTTGGCAGTCGTCCCTTCTCTAAGGCCAATGATTTCTTGACCTCCAAAGGTATTGAACCGATCGACTGGAATATACCGCAAAACTAGACAAATGAGGGTGAGGACATTGCGACATTGGGTGGGACGAAAAGTAGCTGTATACCGAGCGACTGGCATTCGAGAACCGTTAAAAGGAACGCTGGTCGATTGGGACGAAGAATCGGGTTGTGTACGGATTGGGCCTAAACGTATCAAAGTATCGTTCGATAATATCGCAATGATCAGACCCTTGCCCGAGGAGAGCCTGCCTTTGAAGAAGGCGCGTTCTGAGGTGCATAAGGTTGGATATGTCATGAAGAAGGCGATACAGTTTGATAATGCGATTTACTTTAAATCAGAAGTGATGATATGGAGAAGAGCCAAAATTGTAGCTTTATCCACCACCATCCTCCGCCATGACGAAGACCAGGTTGAGATTGCAGATGGGCGATTTCTTCGTAAGGACAAGTATATGTTTGTCGTGCGTTCACGACGAGGAATTCGTTAAACATACGAATATATTTAATATTCATTTCATGTACAGATCATCTGGATTTAATCTTTAGTCGTTATATTAAGTGTAACAACCCCTTCTAAAT
Source organism: Paenibacillus sp. Root52 (assembly GCF_001426865.1). Classification (GTDB taxonomy): domain Bacteria; phylum Bacillota; class Bacilli; order Paenibacillales; family Paenibacillaceae; genus Paenibacillus. The sequence continues at coordinate 295,802 of NZ_LMFO01000012.1, forward strand.
GATGTGTAATAACATGGGAGCCCGACCGGCTGCAAACGGTCGGGCTTTTCTGGTCTTGTGGGAATGTAAATTGGAGTAACATAGCAATGACATTTGTGATATATACTAGTGAGATCACAACAAGAGACAAGGAGTGAAGACGTTTGAAACGTATATGTGTTTTTGCAGGTTCTAATCCAGGTCATCAGCCGGAATATACACAGCAAGCTATTGAATTAGGCAAACGAATTGCTACAGGCGGGTTTACTCTCGTCTATGGTGGGTCATGTATGGGACTTATGGGTGCGGTAGCCGACGCAACGCTGCAGCATGGTGGTGAAGTGATTGGTGTTATGCCTACAGGGCTGTTTCGGGGAGAAATTGTACATGGAGGACTCACACAGCTGATCGAGGTAGGCACAATGCATGAGCGGAAAGCTACGATGGCTGAGCTATCGGATGGGTTCATCGCTCTACCTGGGGGTATGGGCACGTTTGAGGAATTGTTCGAAGTATTATGCTGGGCTCAAATTGGTATTCACCGTAAACCTGTAGGTCTATTGAATGTGAAAGGGTACTACGAACCCCTTATGAAGATGGTGGAACATAGCGTGCATGAAGGATTTTCGAATACTTCACATCTTAGTCTATGGAGTTTGCAATCAGATCCAGCAACATTGCTAGAACACATGTCTGCCTATGTTCCAGCTGAATTATCTCAAAAGTGGTCCCAGCTAGATAAAAAGTGACAAACGGGGTGCTGTAGCCGCTATGGAAAACTTTCCGTTCTGCCCAAGCAATTTACAGCCTTAGACATATTCTATAGTGTACTTTCTTACAGAAGGGAGTGTCACTCATGAGCGGACTTAAAGGTGCAGGCTATGGTTATTGCGGAGGTTTCGGCGGCGGAGCATGGACATCTACAGGCGCGATTTTGGTATTGTTCATTTTGCTGGTTATTATCTCCAGTGCGTTCATTCTGTAATTTCGTCAGCCATTCTAAGATTGGGCGGGGCACAGACGTGTGACCGAACCCGGTAGATAAATGGCCCTTCCAAGGAACGCCGGGGATGTTCCGGCGTTTCAGGGGAAAGGTTTTTTTGCTTTTTCACCAAGAAATGAGTCGATTAGAAAAAAGATAAATCCTGCCTCCAATGGAATAGTTAGAAGCAGGACTAATCATCGCTAGTGTAAAACATTTGAGTTTGCACAGTTTATACCACAACAGCAGTCTGATCTGGGATACTTAAGGATTTCCAGGCGATATACAGCCCGATGGCAGCCGCGATCAAGGAAAGTATTGCCGCGATAACTGCAAGCTGATCCAACGTCCTGCTTGTGATGGGAGTGGAATTGCGCTGATTGGCTGAATTGGTGGATTTGTTTTTAATGTGCGCAGTAGGTTTGGAAAGCCTGGAAGCCGACTGTGATTGTGATGTGCGGTGGCGCTGGCTAGATGGAATTTTCGTTGAAGGCTTCAATAGTCAACCTCCTTATGGCGCAGTGAGAAACATCTATCGTTCATACTATGTTATGTCAAATTCACAGATTGAGTTCGCAAAAATGAGTGAATCCCTAGCCTGCTGGATGTTACCCTATATCTTTACCTTAGACGATGAGCAAGTACATAAGTAAACGCTCTGTTAATACTGGAATGACAAACGATATGTATAGTGAGGAGATAGAGGGATCGTAATGTGAGGAGGCTACGGAAGTGAAAAAGTTAGAGATTATTGCCCATCGAGGAGCATCGGCAGTGTGCCCAGAAAATACAATGGCTGCATTTGAACATTGCTTGGAGCTGGGTGCTACAGGAATCGAGACGGATGTGCAGATGACAAGCGATGGTCGACTCGTGCTTATCCATGATGAGACATTAACGCGGACAGCGAGTGCAGAGGGCTGGGTCAAAGATAAGACCTATGAGGAATTGCGAGAACTTGATGCAGGCTCATGGTTTCATACAGCGTTTGCAGCGGAACGCATTCCCTCTTTAGAGCAACTATTTGGACTAATTCGAGGGAAAAACATCCTGCTGAATCTTGAACTGAAAAATGGGATTGTTAGTTACAAAGGAATGGAAGAGAAGATCGTACAGGTCATTCGAGATTGGGATCTCGAGCAACAGGTCATTCTCTCTAGCTTCAATCACGCTTCCTTAGTGAGATGTAAACGTCTGGCGCCCGAGATTCAAACAGCGCTTCTATACATGGAAAAGTTGTATCGCCCTTATGATTACGCGGTTAAATTGGAGGCATCCGCATTGCATCCTTATAAATTCGCTGTAACTCGAGAAGAGGTTGCTGCTTCAATCGCGCAAGGGGTGGCGACTCATCCATTTACCGTGAATGATCCTGAAGAGATGAAAGCGATGATTGAGATGGGGGTTCAGGGTATCATTACGGATGTACCTGATGTATTGGCAGCATTGACTGCTGCACATACGCGTTGATGATTTAATGTTTCATACATGTATTGACTAAATAGAGAGAGGGATAACACATAACACGTAAACATCATGCGGACACATGATGTACATATAGCCATACTGGGTTTTTGCCAGTGTGGCTTTTTTTTCGTATTAGAGAAACAGCTGTAGAACTGCTGGTTTTCAGGTTTTTTTGCTCTAAATGGGCTATCCAATAAAATAAGTGCAACAAACTTGTCCATTTTGTCCATTGCGAGAAATCGTTCATTGACATACAATGTTGTATGGGAATGAGAATCAATATCATTAAAGTTCGGCATTTACAGAGAGGTGATTGTTATGTACATAGAATCGGTTTGCACTCATAACGAGGGTGGCAGCATATGATTCCTCAAGATTCATCAGCAACTCAGAATACAGATTCGCCGACAGCCAAAATACATACTCGTCCCTGGGCTGCAACGCTAATTTTGATCGGCGGAACCATATTACTTGTTTTGAGCATGGCGTTATCCGTTTCCTTCGGAGCTGCAAGTATTAAGTTGAGTGTGGTATGGGAAGCCATCTTCAACTTTAACCCAGATATTAACCAACATCAGATTATTTGGGAAATTCGGTTACCCCGAATTCTAGGTGGTGCAATGGTCGGTGCTTGCTTCGCCGTAGCTGGCGCAATCATGCAAGGGATGACGCGGAATCCGCTTGCGGACTCGGGATTGCTCGGACTGAACGCAGGTGCAGGGTTCGCGCTTGCGATCTGTTTTGCATTTTTTCCAGGTCTACCGTATATGTACATCATTATGTATTGTTTCCTCGGTGCAGGGCTTGGGGTTTTGCTCGTCTACGGCTTCGGCGCATCGTCCAAATCGGGTCTCACACCTCTGCGACTTGTCCTGGCTGGTGCTGCGGTAACCGCAATGCTGTCCGCTTTTAGCGAAGGGATCGCTTTGTATTACAGAGTGGGACAAGATATTGCCTTCTGGACAGCAGGTGGTGTCGCAGGAACCAAGTGGTCTCAATTGGAGATTATGTTCCCTTGGGTTTTGATTGCACTCATTGGAGGTTTGATCATCTCTCGCTCGATTACCCTGCTAAGTCTCGGGGAAGAAATCGCTATGGGATTAGGTCAACGTACAGGTCTCATTAAGCTCGTTGGTCTTGTTGTCGTACTTATTCTGGCAGGAACAGCAGTATCCATCGTTGGCGCTGTTGGTTTTGTTGGACTTATCATTCCCCATCTTACACGTAAGTTGGTTGGAGTCGATTATCGTTGGATTATTCCTTGTTCGGCCGTCTTGGGAAGTCTGCTTATTGTATTTGCAGATCTGGCTGCACGCATGATTAACCCGCCATACGAGATGCCAATAGGCGCTCTGGTTGCCCTGATCGGGGTACCCTTCTTCCTGTATCTGGCGCGGAAAGAAAGGAGAGCTCTGTAAAGATGGCATCCTCAAGTATGGTTGGAACAGAGCGTAAGAAGAGATTGAAAAGCACGATTGTGCTATTTGTACTTGGTGCGCTAATTATATCTGCATTTATCATAAGCATGAACACAGGGTTTACCAAGCTGTCAGCAATTGAGGTATTAAAAACACTGTTTGGAGCCGGCACGCCTAAGCAAGAGCTAATCCTCTTTGAATTTCGTTTACCGCGGATTGTAATTGCCGTGTTGGTTGGGGCTGGCCTTGCTTTATCAGGTGCGATTTTGCAGGGGGTATCCCGCAATGCTTTGGCAGATCCGGGTATCCTTGGGATTAATGCTGGAGCTGGACTTGTCGTGATGTTGTTTGTTTCATTTTTTCCAACAACTACAGCCGCTCCGATCTTTTTGCTGCCTATTCTGGCTTTGATCGGCTCAAGCTTTGCTGCATTTCTTATCTACGTACTCTCTTATAAAAAGGGAGAGGGCATCATGCCTACGCGTATGTTGCTTACAGGTATTGGGGTAGCCGCAGGGATTAGTTCCGCAATGATCGTGCTAACCCTTAGACTAAGCCCAGAGAAATATCAATTCGTAGCTACTTGGATGGCGGGTAGTATCTGGGGTTCCAACTGGAAGTTTGTGTGGGCGCTACTACCGTTTATCGTCATTTTGGTACCGTTGGTACTGTATAAGGCTCGTGTACTTAATGTACTTAATCTCGGGGATCAGACAGCAACCGGTCTTGGTGCTCCGGTAGATCGGGAACGATTGATTTTGCTGGCTGCTGCGGTAGGGCTTGCTGGCTCATGTGTATCCGTTAGTGGTGGTATTGGGTTTGTTGGACTCATTGGTCCACATCTGGCTCGTCGTCTGGTTGGACCCAAACATCAATTTTTGCTGCCTGCATCTGCATTGATCGGTTCGTTGTTGGTTCTGGTGGCAGACACTGTAGGACGCGTTATACTACAGCCTTCTGAGATGGCAGCCGGCATTCTAGTTTCAATTATTGGTGCACCATACTTCCTGTATCTCTTGAGCAGGACGAAATAGAAAGTGATCATAATGGAGTGGTTGCTATAAGGGGGAAATCTGCATATGCTTCGCCGTTTTATGGCCTATTATAGACCTTACAAAAAACTATTTATTCTAGACTTCAGCTGTGCGATTTTCGTAGCAGCTTTAGAGCTTGCTTTTCCGTTAGCTGTAAATAAAGTTGTGGATGAACTGCTGCCAGGAGGGCGCTGGGACTGGATTTTATGGGCATGTCTTGGATTGCTCGGTGTGTACTTTCTCAGTTCTTTCATGAACTATGTGGTAACCTATTGGGGGCATAAACTGGGGATTAACATTGAGACGGATATGCGCAAAAAATTGTTCGATCATGTGCAGAAGTTATCATTCCGTTTCTTCGATAATACAAAAACCGGTCATTTGGTCTCCCGAATGACGAATGACCTGATGGATATTGGCGAGATTGCCCATCATGGGCCAGAGGATGTATTTATCGCCGTGATGACATTGGTTGGTGCATTCAGTATCATGATGAGTATTAATGGCAATCTCGCTATACTAACGTTTATCATTGTGCCATTAATTATTTATATATCCTTATACTTCGGCAGTAAGATGTCCAAAGCGTTTAGCCGAATGTTCGGAGATATCGCCGATTTCAATGCTCGCGTTGAAAACAATGTAACAGGAATTCGTGTTGTTCAAGCTTTTGCTAATGAAGAGCATGAGAAAGCACAATTTGCAGTTAACAACAGTCGTTTCCGTCAAACCAAGTTAATTGCTTACAAGATTATGGCGTGGAATTCGTCCATCAGTTATATGTTAATGAAGCTTGTTTCTCTCTTTGTACTTGTATGTGGAACGTGGTTTGTCATTCAGGGAACCATGAGTTACGGTCAATTTATTGCATTTATTATGTTATCTAACGTATTCCTAACGCCAATCCAGAAAATTAATTCCGTCATTGAGACCTATCCAAAAGGAATGGCAGGTTTTAAACGGTATACAGATCTGCTTGATATGGAGCCTGATGTAGAAGATCGTCCTGGTGCAGTGAAAGTGTCGCAGCTACGCGGGGATATCCGTTATGAGCAAGTGACTTTTGGATATTCGGAAGAGCCGGATCAGAAGCCTGTGCTGAAAAATGTTAATTTAAGTATTCGAGCAGGTGAAACGGTTGCGCTTGTGGGGCCTTCAGGAGCGGGCAAAACAACACTGTGCAGTCTGCTTCCTCGATTCTATGATGTGTTGGAAGGACGCATCTTGATCGATGGACAGGAGATCCGGAATATGACGCTGGATTCATTGCGTAGCCAGATCGGTATCGTTCAACAGGATGTATTCCTGTTCGATGGCACGATTCGTGAGAATATCGCGTATGGAAAATTGGATGCGAGTGAAGAAGAAATCTGGATGGCAGCTCGTCGCGCCCAGATGGAGAGCTTGATATTGTCCATGCCAGAAGGTCTAGATACGTTAATTGGGGAGCGCGGTGTGAAGTTATCAGGAGGACAGAAGCAGCGTTTGTCCATTGCACGTATGTTCCTGAAAAACCCGCCAATCCTGATTCTCGACGAAGCGACATCTGCACTGGATACTGAAACAGAAGCAGCGATCCAGCAATCTCTTGCTGAATTGTCTGAAGGTCGGACAACACTTGTCATTGCTCACAGATTGGCTACGATTAAGAATGCTGATCGCATAATCGTCGTAGCTGAGCAGGGCATTACTGAAGAGGGACGTCATGATGAATTGCTTGCCGCAGGAGGCGTGTATAGTCGTCTGCATTACGCTCAGTTTGGGGCATAACTTGTGACGTAGTTTTAAGAATTGTTCAGAGGGAATTCTATATGTGCCATCGCCTTGACTTGGAAGGAGTCGGGTGATGGCTTTTTTTGTTATGAATGAAATAAGACTAGCGTATTGTAGATGATAGGATACCAGCAGTAACGCTTATTTAATGAATTGCTCTGAACCGCTTTGAATGAAATGGACGTATACAAAGGAGTGGGAAGTGGAGAGAAAGAGGGCACATGGAATAGGAGGAAGAGGGTTTGTGGTATCTGTATGCCAAATGGGTAATTTTAAGTATCGGCCTTATGTAATATGTGATTACCATCGTTCATGAATAAATCCAAAATATAAAGAGATGGATTGCCACTATTCGTCCTGATCTTGAAGAAGGAGGTAATGAAAATGTTGAAAATTCTGATGACCTGCGTTGGATTTATTTTAATTCTAATGTTTCTAATAAAAGGCATTCGTAAGCTCTCCGGCGGTGGAACCGGCTGGGAGTCAAAACGCTGGGGTGCTGGACTGATTGGACTGTTTATCGTGGGAGCGGTACCACTTGGATTTGCACTGTATACGGAGATGTTTGATCAACGTCTGGATGCTAATATCGGATTGGGACTTGCCATGCTATTTGTGTGGGCATACTGTGTTATTTTGTTGTGTGTGACCTTGGTGATCTGGGGAAGATACATGTATAAAAAGGCAAACAGTAAGTAATCCGATAGAATCAATCTTATAATATTTACAAATGCAAAAAGCCCTCAACTCCATGCAAAGAGCAGGAACTGAGGGCTTTACCTTATCTATATTCGTTATTGGTGATCAAACTTTATCACACAAGAAGTCAGCTTAATCTGTAATATTACCAGCCATTTTGAGGCGACGTGCAATTTCTTTGAAATCCTCTTGTGAAATGCCTGGAGCAAACTCTTCCTCGACCGGAGGAGCTTCAGGAATAGGAACACCTTCTGGTGCACCTTGAATGACCTCTAAAGGCAGCCCGTCTTCAGGATGAGTTCCTTTCCAGATCTGATTGATCGCATTGAAATCGTTATCACTCCACGTATATAGCTTGGTGTGTACGCCTTTGTCTTCATATTTGCGAGTTTCATTAAAGGCTTTATTGTTCAAGGAAGGAATCGGAACCAGCTTTGTTACGTTGACGCCGGTTGCAATCTCCAATGCTTTGGCATAAGCCACAACATGAACGCCGCCGCGAACTAGCAGGAAACCAACAACTTCTCTTGCTGCAGGATGATCTGTCATTTCATACACTTTCATCTTATGGGTACGTGCGCCACATTCAAGGAAGAAATTGTGTAGCAAATCCTCGACGAGATTGCCGCTATTGAAGACGTTAGCACCTGTCCATGGATTCCCCATTGAATCAAAAGGCATAGCTCCTTGTGCCCCTGCCAAGTAGTGATACGAGAGGCGAGCATCTTTCACGGAACCTAGCGGGGTGTCGTCAGGCTCTTTGTACTCCGTTGAGCCTCTAAGACATTTGTTAATGCCGTGTGACACAAGCTCAACATGGCCTAGTTCTTCCGCAGTAATACTCATCACAAGGTCATAGAACGGCTTTAACTTCTCTTTGGAGCGGAAATTAAAGGACTGATAGAGGTAGTTGTTCAATGTTGACATTTCTCCGAATTTGCCACCCAATAATTCTTGTATTGCTGCGGCTGCATTCGGATCCGGCTTCTCGACATCAGGAATTTCAATTGCAATTTCATCCATGCGTTTGAACATTCAAATGTAACCTCCTCTAGAATAAGTGCTAGATCAGTGAAGTCGTTCTGTCACTTGCCTATTACACTGGATTGGAGGTATTCAAACAGTTTTATACATAAATGGTTCTTTTGTGGGATGTAGTCATCAGCTAGCAGTTATAGTTTTTTTATTTTCAATGAAGTGAGATTTAAGTACAATCAGCTAAGTGGCATTGGTTATATTTGTTATCAATTTGGTGTGTGAAGGAGAAGCTATTGTGTGTAAACATTGGATAGTTGTAGGATGGATCATTCTTTTATTCTCAAATGTAGGGTTAGGGAATGCTGAGGCAAGTGTAGCGAGTGAAAGTAGGCTCGATCAACAAACCAGAGATGCCATAGCTGAAAAATATGGTCTTGAACCAACGGAAGATGCGACGTCTCGTCCTAATTTATTGTCAGGTGATTGGGGGGCGAGCTTCGATCCTTCAACAACTAGGTATGAGATCATCATAAGTATGATTCTGTGGGTTAGGCATCCAATCATCATAATTGTAAGCTCTTGGTGTAATTGGAGCCCTGGCGGGGCAGGCTAACGGGAAACAATCCCAAGGAGTGAGTAATATGAAAATGCTCATCGTTACTTTCATGTCGGTGATTCTCAGTTTTACGGGAGTTTTTGCAACAAGTAATGGAGCGACGATGCCGGACTATGCGAAGTGGGGAATTATTGCGGTTAAGGAAACCCAGACTAAGTATAATGTTGATATTGTAGATTATAAACATATTGGTCGTACCTCTCTTACAGCTAATCAGTCTAGGGAGCAATTCAAGTTATGGGTACGAGCCAAAGACGGCAGAGAATTCGCGGTGTATGTCAATGTTGATTTTAATCCTTCAACTCAGCAATTAAAAAACGTACAATTTACAGAATCAGATCGACACTGAGTGTAAAACTTGTTATAGCGGATAGCGGTCCATAGAAACCAGGCAGCCCTGAGCAGAGGATGTCTGGTTTTATTTATTTTTTTATCTAAATCCTTTTTTTAGTTGTTGAATAAAGAACTTATGTTCGCATATAATAAATAACAAACATATGTTCTTATATAGGAGGGGTCGTTAATGTTAGGTAAATACATCGGACAGATGGTTGAGCTTGTATACATGGATCGTGCAGGGCACATTACACAGCGGCAGATTCGAATTAACAGTGTACGAGGTGGATTGATTAAAGCATCCGCAGGAAAAGATGGGGCACCCCGAACATTTCTTGAACAGGGTATCCTAGCCTGGCGGCCAGTACTTCAGAAGGAAGGGAAGCTGGACTATGCTAAATGATTTTGATCGTAAAGTCTTACGAATTATTGTGAATTACGCGGGACAGCGCCGTCGTATGCCTCGTATGGATGAGCTGGAGACCAAGACAGGGAGGAGTAAAACGCTCATCCAAGAGTCCTTGCAGGAGCTTGAGCGCAGACAATATATTTACTGGGAGAACAAGTCAACACTGGAAGGTATTCAAATATTGCAGGCATGGGAGCAGGTGCCTACACCGATTCAAAAGCCCAAACCCAAAGTGGATGCCCTGAAATATTTTACGGAATATTAAACTGGCAAAATAAAAGTAATACCAAAAACGCCAACCCGTTAACACGGATTAGCGTTTTATATATCAGATCGATGATCTCAACTTAGAAGCTTGGCAATTGGTCCAGATTATTGGATGGATCGCCATCGGCATCACCACGGATATACATCTCCCCATCCTTGCCCTTGAATACATTGACACCAGCAATTGCGCCAGCCTGTACTTCTGTCAGTGCCTGTTGATAATCTAACACCCGACCTGTTGAAGTTTGAAAGGCAGTTAGATCACCATCTCCATTCTTCTGCACGGCGGTGAAGCTCTCACGAGTTGTCTGATCCATGTTGTCACACTCTCCTTATCTGAACAAGTAGGATTCTGGTTTCAACCTTATCCTGTCCGGAACAGTAGAAAGTATGCATTGGAGAAGAGGTATAAGCCGTAAGTGTTAATTATAGTGCTTTTCTCATGCGAACATGCAGAATACCTGCATCGTAAAAAGGTTCATCCGAAATCACTTCGTATCCTAATTTCTCATAGAATTTCTGAGCCTGACATTGTGCATCCAGTACAGAATACGTTAAGCCTAACTCACGTGCCCGCTCTTCCATCGCTAACAAAAGCACGCGTCCATAACCAAATGAACGGTGGGATTGAAGTACAGCGATACGCTGCATTTTGGCGGTATCCTTGCTGTAATAGAGAAGTCGTCCTGTTGCTACCGCTTGTCCATCCGCATACAATAACACATGGTGTGCATCGGGACTAATAACATCATATTGATCAATCTCCAGATCGGCGGGCACCTGTTGTTCGATTACAAAAACCTGATTGCGTATCTCCAGAGCTTCTTGGAGCTGTTCCTCTGTTGTTACATAACTAATTTCCGCTGCCAATTCCATTCCTTCTTTCTGCTCTTGCGCGACATGTAAGAATGCATTATACAAAAAAATGCAATTCCTGTATAGTTAAAGTGGAACATAATGGAAAGGGGTGTTGATGATGGGTATGGCAGGGGTTATGACCATAACACTCTTGTTATCTGCCGGCATGTTTGCTTTATTATATTATGTCACCAAGAAGGCGTATTCTAAGAAGTGGGATGAAGATGAGTAGTTGCGAGTTACACGATTAAAGCGGAACTTAAGGTAGAACCTCACTATTTCCCTGCGGAGAATATACGTCCTGAATAACCGATTTGGAATATACATCAAGCCAGACCGGAAGTGCTTCAGTCCCACTTGGGCTCTGTAACTGTTGAAATTGTACAGTATGCTCATCCCGTTCCAAACTGCAGCCAGAAGCGACAATAATGATTAGGGAGGTACCGAGCAGAGCCACTAGTTTGACAGTAACGTACTGTACGTTGCGTAATTGTATGTGCTTCATAGAGAATCACCTCATTATTCAATTGGGAATCATTCCTTTATTGTTCTCCAATATGGTGGTAATCTAACCACAAAACAATTGACAATGTACGCGGTTACTTGGTATGATACTGTTACTTGATTTACATATATATGTACATGATCTGTTAGCTCAGCTGGGACTAATGAGTTAATAGCCATATTGAAATATTTTTTATCAGTGGATATAATACAATTATTGAAGGGCGATAGCTCAGCGGGAGAGCATTATCTTGACAGGGTAAGGGTCGTGGGTTCGATCCCCACTCGTCCTATATACATGAGATCAATGAACAGTCAACTATGGCTGTTCATTGATTTTTTTGCATTTAAATGAATAACAGGAAAAGAAGAATACTGTGCAATTTGTGAGCATTATAAATATGGCTCTGACGTGTAGTTAAATATTATTATCAATTGAAGTTTACACTAAATAAATATTCTGTCTTTCTATCGAAGAAAGCTAACTATCCCGATGTATTAGTATCTCTCAAAAAGAACTCAACTAACATTTTAGTTATATAGGATTTTTCAATATCATGTGTGTATTCTAAATCAGGAGCCTTCGGATTGTAATAGAAAGTGCGACACCTACTGGAAATAAATAAAAATGGCCCATGGCCGGATTCATGTAAAATGAAGGTTCCGTATGCTATCGGATGAATACATAGAACAACAAATAAGAGAGATATAAACCAAAGGACTACCTACAACAGATTATGTGGGTTGTTTTCACTTTATTTTATTGACTTAATGGAATATTCTGGGTATAATTTTATAGTTAAAGTAGAGAAAGAGATATCGTTATTTTATAACAGAAAAAAGATATGGTGGTGCAAAAATTGGTGCAAATTAAACGTGTAGCAACTCTGTATCGTGTATCTACAAAAGGACAGTTAGATGGAAACGATATACCGATGCAGCAGCGATCATGCAGAGGAATGATTGAAAAGCAAAAAGGCTGGAAGTTAGTTAAGGAATATACCGAAAAAGGCGTCTCAGGATTCAAAGTGTCTGCCTCGAATCGTGATGTTATTCAACAGGCTAAAGAGGATGCAGAAAACGGTTTGTTTGATGTTTTGTTAGTGTTCATGTTCGATAGATTGGGAAGGAAAGATGATGAGACTCCCTTTGTACTTGAGTGGTTTGTAAATATGGGAATCGAAATGTGGTCTGTAATAGAAGGGCAACAAAAAATTGAGGCACACACAGATAGACTTGTTAACTATTTAAGGTTTTGGCAGTCAAGTGGAGAAAGCAGAAAGACATCTGACCGTGTCAACGAAAAACACATGCAGATGGTTGAGGATGGAATTTTCAGGGGTGGCGGAATACCTTATGGCTACAAGGGTATTGATTCAGGAGATGTAAACAAGAAAGGTAAGATACTACTTAAATTAGTCAAACATGAGGAAGAATCTGCTGTAGTACATAGAATTTTTAGACTGGTGCTGGATGAGGGATATGGACAACTGAGAATAGCTAAATTGTTAAATGAAGAGGGGATTCCTACTCGAAAAGCTAAACAATGGGGTGCAGCTACTGTGAATGTTATACTCAAGAATCCTATATACAAAGGGGTAATGAGGTATAGGAAAGAATCTGGAGATGATACATTTTCAAAGCCTATTCCTGAGTTAATTATAGTCCCCGAAGAAGAGTGGAATTCAGTACAGGATATCAGAGAAAAGAAAAACCCAAAAAGTAAACAAAATAAAGACAATTCTGTACCCATGAGCACAAAAGGAAGTCTGCTTCTTACAGGAATAGCTAGATGTGGATGTTGTAATTCAAGATTAACTTCAACAACGTTTGTAAATAAGTATAAAGCAGCCAATGGAGAAATACTCAGATACAATCAAAATAAAAGTTACCGTTGTAGTGGCAAATTGCAGGGCAAAACAGATTGCAATGGTCAAGCAACTTTTTCATCTAGGAAAGTTGAAGGACAGGTAATGAAGCAAGTCAATATTTATTTAAACCAACTTCAAACTATAGACTTTGGATCAAAAATTGAATCTATTAAAAAGAAAACGTCAAATGAGGAAGAAAAGAAGATAAAGAAATTACAAAGTATCCTCGAAGAGCATTATAATGAACTTTCTGTCTTAAATGCTGAAGTTCCAAAGGCGATTATGGGTAAGAGTACCTTTAAGCCGGATATGCTTAGTGGACTCATAGAGACTAAAGAGAATGAAATCACGCAAACTTCAAATGAGATTAATGAGATTAAAAAATTACTCTCGTCGAAGAAAATTGTGATATCTGAAATGGAAACGTTAAAAGAGTACATTCCTATTTGGCAAGATGTATTTGATAAAGCGTCTACGGAAAAGAAGAAAATGATGCTGAGTACACTTATTGATGTGGTTTACGTAAGCAAAGAGAAGATTTCAGTGGAGATCAAGGTAAGATTAAAAGAATTCCTAGATCATTATTCCGGTGAAAGTAAAGATGCTGGGAGATAACTATCTTGACAGCTTAGGGGTTCGAGCTCACTACAGAGCATAGCTGAAAGCCCTTGATTATCAAGGGCTTTTTTAATTTTTCAACCTCTGACAGGAAGGTGAATAATAGTTTTAGGGACGAATTGGGGAACCTTCAACCCACTCACCATCTTTCCAGATATCAGGATTATCAATCACCTGGTCTTCCCCGCGGATCATAGAATCATAGCTATCTTTCCCGCTAGTATACCAATCCATGATAACTAAATTTCCACGTGAGTTCTGAATGATAAATTCAGTAGGCTCGGCATAACTTCCCACATCCTTAATGACCTCTGCGTCTATTTTAAGATAGAAAAAGTCACCTTCATCATGAAACTCTGCTTTCTCAACACCTGCTTTAAGACCTGTTACTGTATTATCCGTAAGGTTATTTTGGAGAAATAATTCATGCTGGGAATCAATTTTCGCTTGCATATATTGTTTTAAGTTATCGTTGTCCAAATAAGTGTTCACATCAAATTCTGAGCCATTCCAAGTGGCTTTGTAATACGCTGTCAGAGCAGATACACACATGGCATAAGCTGATTCGAAATCTCGTACAGATAGACTATTCGGACCTAATGCTACAAACGTGGATGGTGTATTCGGAGTGTTCTCGGTAATCGCAGTCGTTTGATTCTCTGGATTTATAACTTCTTGCTGAACATCTGTAACAGGGCGGACTAACTCCTCGTTGTCCTCATTAACATTCGTACATGCACTAAGCATGATTAAAAGTAAAAATAACAAGTAAACCTGCTTCATCTACTCTCCCCCAAACACCAATCATTTGTAAAATGATATTTATTCCATATTATGTAATACTCCACATGCTGTCAAATCTGTTACCAACAAATGGGGCTTCCTAACTTGATCAACATACATCACTTATCCCATCTCAGCTTGTTCAACAGATCAAGACAAAGTGCCTGCACCAGAATCATAACAGCATTTCCCCCGTATCGTTAAATGTACAATTTCTATCTTTTAAACGAAACACTGCCTTTTTTTAAACCAAAATTAAAGAAAACACAAATTCAACATAAGGTTCTTCTTCTAAACTTAAATCAACATTCAACATAACGTAGAGGAGAGAACATATGAAACATTCCAGTCCATTCAAGTCGAAGTTTGTCAAAACAGGGATTACGGGTGCACTTGCACTCATGTTTGCAGCTTATCCACTTGTGAACACCGATTATGCTATCGCACAATCGGTATCTGCAACGATCCCAACTACAGGGTTAACGCAAACGATCCAAGACAATGTTAAGCAACAGGCATCGATCCAATACCACATTCAAGCTAAACTGAACGAGAAGGACATGACCTTGGAGGGGAGTGAGCGAATTACGTATCTCAACACAAGTAAGGATACATTGGAGCAATTGGTTCTTCATACATATGCGGATGCGAACCGCTCAGCATCCACGCAGGCAGACACTTTTGAACAATCTAATGAGCAGATCAGCCAGAATAGTCCGGATAAAACAGCGCAGGATTTTCTCGGGGGGATCGACATCAAGCATGTGACAATGGTAGGAGGTCAAGCTCTTAATTATCAAAATAAAAATCAATCATTAACGGTGAAGTTGCAGGCTCCGCTTCAACCAGGGGCATCCGTATCCCTGCAGATTGATTTTCATTTGAAGATACCGTATGGATTGCAACGCATATCGCACTACAATGACATTATTAATGGAGCACATTGGTTCCCTGTTATGTCTGTCTACGATGAAGGTAAACAAGTATGGAATACAGCGCCATATAGCCGCACTTTCGAGAGTGATTATTACACCTCATCCGATTTTGACGTGCAACTGAGCGTGCCAGCGGATTATGAGGTCGCGATGCCTGGTGTCATGACAACAAGGGAGGATGCAGAGCAAGGTCGAAAAATCATATCCGCTCAGGCGAACAATACGCGGGAATTTGTTTTATTTGCCAGCCCGAATTACACAGTGGCCAGCGTTACCCGGAATGGTTTGACGGTTGAATATTATTATTTGGACAACGAGCCTGGGAAGAAAGAAATTGCTGAACAATATATCGATCAGGCATTCAAAGCCATGAATTTCTTTGGCAAGAAGTATGGGCAGTATCCTTATCCAGAATTCCGAATTGTTGAATCGTATGTGGAGAATGTAGCTGTGGAGTATTCAAGACTAATTCAGATGGGACAGTTGTCAACGGACTCTTTGCCAGAGAAAGACACCACATTCATACACGAAATCGCGCATCAGTGGTTTCATGCCTTAATTGGTAATGATTCAGAGAACGAATCGTTCTTAGATGAGGCATTTGCTGACTTCTCCATGGTATATTTTCAAGAGAAGCAGGGAGATAAGCTCAATGGCTTTAACGCCTTACGTTTCGATAATGAACCTGTAGACTTAGCGATCGCTTCAACGAATGAAGAGGCAGGAGACATGGCAGGACTGTTGTACTATCAGAAAGGACGACAAGCCATCTATCAGCTATACCGCTCTGTTGGCGAAGAGAAATTTGATGCTTTTATGCAAGCCTATTTCAAGCGATATGTCTACCAGAATGCGACGGTTGATGGACTACTTCGGACCATTGAAGATGTGTTAGGTAATGAACAGCGCAAGGAGATGGAGACCGCCTTATTACAGCCTAATTTTGTGCTGGAGCCTGAATTCCAGTTATCGCTCGAAGAGAGAACCGCCTATTTTCATGACGTTTTTCAATTGCAATATCAAGCATCATTAAATCTGGTTCCCGATCTGCCTGTTGAAGTGATGAATCGTCTGATGGCCAAGGTTCTTCAGGATGAGCCATTAACTATTGTCCTCAGTGATCAGGTAAGTAAACAAGCTGACAAGCAGCAAGAGGCGATAATGAGTCAATTAACGGCTTTTTTCAATACAAGTGGTGTGAAATATGATGTGGTGAAAGACCGCGGGGAATTAAAGCAAAAGATGAAGAGTGAGATATCAACAAGCAACTTGATTGTCTTTGGTAACACAGAGAACAATGGATTCGTGCAAGCGTTGAAGCCTAGCATTATGGATCGAGCAAAGCAGATTGGTTTTGCTTGGAAAAATACGATGGAGCAGCCTCATGCCTCAGGAGCATATATCACCAAACATCCGTATAACCAGAATCGGTTGATGCTACATTATTTCTGGAATGAGGATCATCTGAGTGAAGAGGCTGCCCAAGCTTACGTATTACAAATGCAGAACACAATTAGATTTACTAACGACTACTATCAGTACTATGTGATGGATGAGCAAGGTAAAGAGGTAGCTGTCAAAAAAGTAGAAAATCCAATTGCTCACTACTTCTCCGAGGAATAACCCTGAAATTTTTGATAAAAGACCTAAGATTGACACCAAACTGGGCGAACCCCCATATGATGCACTACATCAGTAAGCACTTGGGGAAATGGGGAATCCAGGATGGCAAAAGCAAAAGGCAAAAAGACGGCTGCATTAAAGAGTGACAAAGTGCGTGTATCCATGAAGCTGGTTACATCGGATGTATGTGAACGCTGTAAAACGCCCTGTACCCGGGGCATGGGCTATGCAGCCAGAATGCGGGTGGATGGAGCAATCGGTAAAGGCGTACCTTGCATTTTGACCCGTCATACGTCATCTTGACCCAATAGATGGAGTAACAAGCGACATGTAGCAGCTGCGTATAATAGTGCATTCATAAGAAACATATTATAGAAGCATTTCCTTTTAGGGAGTGCTTCTTTTTGAACGTTCCAAGGCGTGGAAAAAATTCTGGATAAAAAATGAAAAATGATGAAAAACAGCGCAACTTTGTGGCTGAATATGGAGTATAAATGTACAACACCTAGCAGCGGGGAGGGAATATGACGGGATGAAATGGAAGAGAGTTTTGCTGTGTGTCACGGTTTTTTCCTTGCTCGGCGGATCCTTATTATTTGCTGATTCAGTGAATGAGAAAATTCGAGTTCTAATTAATGGCAAGGAAGCGGCCGATGGCGGTTATTTAATTGATGGAACGACATATGTACCTGTTAGAGAAGCTGGCGGTATCGCCAGATGGGATAGTAACAACAAGAGAGTCACGGTGATCAAGCCGAATGTACATATTTTTCTGTTCAAAGGAGACACTGTGTTTGGTAACGTCAACGTAGGTAAACTGAAATTCAACGTGTTTTCTCAAGTGGACAGTCTAACAGCAGATGTGGCTGCCGTTAAAGTAACCATTACGAATCCAAATGGTCAAGTGAAAGATATTCAGTCACAGGAGCTTACAACGCAGAAAGATAACTTCTGGTTCCGCACCTATGATTTTACGTATGACTTCAACCGTGCTGGTAAATACCAAGTCGGATTTCATATTAAAGAAAATGCAAACAGTAACTACGTTCTGGTAGCTGAGAAAATCATTACCGCTCTGAACGATTGAACCAAAAATAACCTAGCTGGGTAAATTGACCTGGATTCATGAACATGTTACGATATGCAAGGTTACACTATTACTATTTACAAAGCGAGGTATTTCAATGAGCGATCACACACATGAACACGGCGCTGACTGCGGATGCGGTCACGACCATGACCACGACCACGAGCATGAAGAAGTTCTTCTGACACTAACAGACGAGAACGGAAACGACGTGGAGATGGTTTTGGTGGAGACGTTTGACGTGGAGAACCATGTTTATGCGCTCCTGCTGGAACGTAATAATCCTGAAGCTGACGGCATCATTCTGCGTATGGAAGAAGAAGACGAAGAAATGGTGCTCTACAATATTGAAGACGAAGCCGAGTGGGGCCGTGTTGAAGCGGCGTACAACGAACTCGTTGCAAGCCAAGAATAGTCATTCTTTCGGAATAACAACAAGACTCCTTGATATCAAGGGGTCTTGTTGTTTTGTTTGTTCTTTTGCACAAAAAAAGAACCAGGCGGGCAAGCCTGGCTCTTGGTCTAAACATTTATATATGACTGCAGTAAGATCTTCTAGAAGATCGCATCTGCTTCCACGATTACTTTTACATTCGTCACGCTTCGGTCTTCAGGGCCTTTAACGGGCAATCCAACCTCAACATGGTCGATAATGTAGTCAATATTCTCTTGAGTAATGACTTCACCTGGAAGTAGAATTGGAATGCCTGGTGGGTATACATAGATAAACTCCGAGATAATACGTCCTGCAGATTCTCTGAAAGGAATGACTTCCGTATCTCCGTAGAAAGCATCACGCGGCGTGAGCATCAGTTGCGGAATATCTGGAACTTTAACAACAAGCTCGTGAGCTGGATTAACCTGATAATAGGTTCTGGACAGATCCTGCAAGGCATTGAGTAAGATTCCTACAGAGTCGTCCGTATCACCTGGCGTCACAAGGCACAGAATATTGTACATATCACTGAGTTCGACCTCAATGTTGTAATGTTCACGTAACCAGTTCTCCGTTTCGTAACCTGTAATACCCAGGTGGCGAACATGAATCGTAACTTTGGTTGGATCGTAATTAAACGTCGCTTCCGTACCCAGCAGTTCCTTGCCGAAGCAATACAATCCATCGATATCATTAATGGTTCGTCTTGCGAATTCAGCTAAGTCAATTGCTTTCTGTGCAATCTCATGACCATGCAGAGCCAGATTGCGTCTAGATGTATCGAGTGAAGCAAGCAAAATGTATGAAGTTGATGTCGATGTGAGCAGGCTCAGGATTGTCTGTACACGCTGTGGATTCACGAATCCATTCTTCGTATTCAGATTGAGTACGGAACTCTGTGTCATGGAGCCACCGAGCTTGTGGACACTTGTTGCAGCCATATCGGCTCCTGCTGCCATTGCAGACAGGGGAAGATCCTCATGGAAATGAATAAGCACGCCATGTGCCTCGTCTACAAGGACAGGAACCTGGTAGCTGTGCGCCAGCTCAACGATTGATTTTAGATCTGTACATACGCCGTAGTAGGTTGGATTAATGACGAGTAACGCCTTAGCATCCGGATGGCGCTCAAGAGCGCGACGTATGGATTGAATCGTTACTCCGTGATCGATACCAAGATTCACATCTTGTGCAGGAGAAACGAAGACAGGTTTCGCACCTGAGAAAATGATGGCAGACAGTACCGATTTGTGCACATTACGGGGCACAATAATTTTGTCGCCAGGTCCGCAGACCGATAGAATCATCGTCATAATCGCACTGCTTGTACCTTGTACACTAAAATAGGTATAATCTGCTCCGAAGGCATCGGCAGCCAGCATCTGAGCTTCCTGGATCACACCTGTCGGCTGATGCAGGTCATCCAGTGGTGCGATGTTGATTAAATCTATGGAGAAGGCATTATCGCCAATAAATTCACGGAATTCGGTATCCGCTCCCAATCCTTTTTTATGTCCCGGAATATGAAACTGTACCGGATTGAGTGCCGCATGATTTTTTAAAGCGGTAAACAGCGGCGTACGGTGGTGATTCATCAGTGCTGTCACAACCCTTCTTAATAAAATTGGTAAGCAAAGATGAGTATAGCAAATTAAGAACCGAATGCAAGCGGTATGAGCGACAAATTTTTGAATTGCCGAGATTTGGTCACATTCCCCGCGGTTACACTAAGGTTAAGGGAAGGGCAATGAAGCGTCGAAAGGAGAAAAAAGAATGCAAACCAACACGAAACCTGCCAAAATTTTGCGGTCACCTTTTTTTATCGCAATGTGGCTGACGCTTTTCTTAGTCGAAATTATCAAAGGAGCCTTGCTGGTCGCTGTTTTACCTGTGTATATGGACAACATTTTGGGATTGTCAGCAGGTGTGATTGGTGTAGCATTTGCCCTTCAATATTTAGGTGACAACCTATTCCGAGCGCCCTCGGGTTGGGCAGCTGAACGAATTGGGTTTCGTGCAACGATGGTGACTGCTTTAATCTGTACGTTGATTGCGGTCATTATGATTATATTTTTCAAAAGTGCCTTCGGTCTGGCTATGGCTTGTCTCGTTCTGGGCATAGGTACTTCACCACTCTGGCCTTGTGCCATGACAGGTGTGACGGCGATGTCAGGCCCACAGAACAAAAATGGAACAGCGATGGGTGCACTGGAAATGGCCGCTCTTGGAGGAACGGGGCTTGGACCTGTCGGTATGAACTGGATGCTGGAACGTACTCATCATGATTACCGTATGGTGTTTCTAGTGTTAATGGGTTGTGCCATTCTCGTCATTCTGGTTGCCTTAATTTTGCCAGGACGTGTCGTTGTGGAAGGGGAGCATGCGCATGCAGAGGCAACAAGCACGCCTGTACCTTATCCACCTAAGCCTAACCTGCTTACACCATTTATTAAGCTCAAAAAAAGCATTCAAGCCACCTTACAGCGTGTGCGAAGTACACTGAATGTGAACCCGCTCGTATATCCTGCATTGTTCATGCAATCGTTCGTTATTGGGTTACTCAGTCCAGTCATTACACTTTATACGCGTACCGATCTGCATATCTCACCCAATCTCTACAGCTTGTTACTGATTGCGGGTGGAGGCATTACCGTGATTGCATTGCTGCCCGTAGGGAAAATGGTGGATCGGTTCGGAACATCCGTGTTTTTGCACATCGGTTTTTTGATGGCATCCGCAAGTTTGTTCGCGTTCGCTTCCATTACCGCCATACCGGTGGTCTTTGGAATTGTAATGCTCGTTGGAGTTAGTTACGCTATGATTTTGCCGGCGTGGAACGCATTCGTAGCCACACTTATTCCCAAAGGAGAACGGGGCGCCATCTGGGGATTTTTCCTTACATTACAGGGGTCAGGCATGGTGGTTGGACCGATCGTCTCCGGGTTGTTGTGGGATCATATCAGCCACCCAGCACCATTTATCGGTAGCGCGATTGTGATGGCTGGACTTGCGATAGTGCATTTTATATTGTCACGCAATCCATATCGTACAGCACCTGCCAAATAGCGCATTTTAATGAATAAAAGATTCAATTCAAAAAAGGGAGTGTCGTCAACCAGATCGGTTGTGACATTCCCTTTGTTATTTGTATCCTGTTGTAGATATCTATAATCCGTCAGAGAACAAGCTGCATTTTTTAAAAAATGACATCCATCCCATTACTAGAAAGACATTCTGTATAACGGTAGTAACGTTTTGAACGTGGAACGAATCGTTTTGAGTAATTGTTCCCGATCTGCAGCAAGTGGATCATCTCGCTCAATACGAAGACCACACATAACCTCAGCTTTTTTAACCGTCTTAAGCTTAGTGATGATCTTGTCATAATCCTCAGACTTCATATCCTTATGAAATGTACCCTGTGGATCCATATGATCCATCGACCAATAGAACTCTCCAGGCAGATTGCGGCGCACCTCATCCAACTCACGCTCCAGTGCTTCGGCAAACGTAATTTTGTTCGGACTTTCGTAGATGACAGCGAAAATGACAAACATATGTGTATCGAACATGCCCACCTCAAAGTGAGGCAGTGCTTTATATCCCCGTTTGGAAGATCCCCAGGCAACCCATGTATCTATGGGAGGATTAACGGTACGACGTGCGTGTTTGGCGACATGCACAAACATCTCTTCCCCGCACAATTCAGTGAGGTAAGGTGCTAGCTCTGCACCAAGTGCTTCTAGCTTCGGACGAACTCGTTCAATCAGCATCTCCATACGTGGCTCTAGCCCAGGAACTTGAAATACATCGAAATCACGACTGTTAAACCCAGAAAAATTCATCTGTATTCCTCCATTTCGCGTCTATTATATCATGAAAATCAGGGGGCTTGCCCCTGTGCGCTTGCGGAAAGGTCCGATCACTGGGCTGATTCGGTGAAAAATAGTCAAATAACCAAGTACCCTTACATAAAATGAAGTATAAAATAGGGTAAGCCGATGTAGAAGAAGCCATGTAAAAAGCGATGTAAGAAGCGAACCGGTGTAGATCCGGTACAGATGGAGGGGAGTGCCGTGAATAAGAGTTATGAAGTTGAATATTGCAATCTGGAGCTGCGGTTCAACCGTCGGCATATCCAAAATTTGATCAAAGACCTTATTCGTGAGGGCTATTCACTATATTGGAGCGAGGACGAATCCTTCTTTATCTTGTCAGTCCGCACTGGGCGTAAGCTGGTAAAGCTCCGTTTTCAACAAACACGCAGTGGCAACTACAAAATGACGGGTGATTACATCATCAAAGACGCGAAGCTAGCGGAATGGCTGGAGAAGCTTATTGGTGACACACGAGGGCATGCCGTTGTAAAACGATTCAAGGATCAGCAGATGACGGTAGAGAACATTTTATTTGGTGAAGTGATTCGTTTGGTGGAGGTATCTGGGTTCAAGCAACGTGTTATTTTTCAAAAGGAACCTGCGCCTACGGCGGAAGAGATGGAAGAAATGTTCCTCTCGCGTGAAGGAGAGGAGCGACTAATGCTGTTGCGCATGGAAGTGGATGATGAACTGGAACGTTTGCATAACGCTATACAGCTCAATAACATGGAAAAAGCAAACGCTTGCCGCGAAGTATTACAGCGGTTATCCGGACATCTGTTGATGCTGGAAGCATGAAACATACCCATTCTAGACTACACCTGTAAACAAAGCCCCGGCACACGCCAGGGCTTTTATTGCTGTATAGAAAAAATTCTCGTGAAAGGGACAATGGTGACGTTACGAGCGACTAGGGTCGATAATAGAGAAGTGCGAGCTTTCAACCAAGACATCAAAGTCTTCTATCCCTTGATTCAGGATCAGGTCAGCTTCATATGGAGTAATTGGTACGACCCACAGTAGGGGAATCGTCTCTTGGCCTACCTGGATTTGTTCCAAAGATTCGTTTTCTCCACGTAATTCATCAATAAGTAGAGCAGTTGCATTCCAACCAGCTGGTGTTTTGCACACGATGTGTCTGCCCTAACCTAGGTAATTATGAAAATACAATGACACCTTGTTGGATTGGCGCGTTTTCTCGTTGTGTAGATGCTCTGCGGGGTTCACTTCTATACATAAAACCGTTAAAATGAGAGTGTTGTTGAGAGACAATATCATTAAAAATCAATTGGAGTAAAGGATGGGAGACCAGATGACTAAACAACAGATCGGCGTAATCGGACTGGCTGTCATGGGCAAGAATTTGGCCCTTAACATTGAAAGCAGAGGTTTCACGGTGTCGGTATATAACCGTTCCCGAGAGAAAACAGAGGATCTTCTGAAAGAAGCCGAGGGTAAAAATTTGACAGGTACGTTCTCGATTGAAGAATTCGTAGCATCCCTGGAATCCCCGCGCAAAATTTTGATCATGGTTCAAGCAGGTAAAGCGACAGACGCAACCATTGAACAATTGCTACCTCATTTGGATGAAGGCGACATCATCATTGATGGAGGAAATGCATACTTCCCTGATACCCAACGTCGCAGCAAAGAGCTGGAAGACAAAGGTATTCGTTTCATCGGTACAGGCGTATCTGGTGGTGAAGAGGGCGCATTGAAAGGTCCTTCCATTATGCCAGGTGGACAAGAGAGTGCTTACAAATTAGTAGAGCCGATTCTGACAGCAATTTCAGCTAAAGTCGGCGATGATCCTTGTTGTACATATATCGGACCAGATGGCGCAGGACACTATGTCAAAATGGTTCACAATGGTATCGAATATGGTGATATGCAATTGATTGGCGAAGCATACCACCTGCTCAAATCCGTACTTAACGTTTCCGTAGAAGAGTTGCATGAAATCTTCACAGAATGGAATCAAGGTGAGCTGGATAGCTACCTGATCGAAATTACAGCAGACATCTTCTCCAAATACGATCCAGAAACCGGCAAACCAATGGTAGACGTGATCTTGGATGCAGCTGGACAAAAAGGAACAGGTAAATGGACAAGCCAAAGTGCGCTTGATCTCGGCGTACCACTGTCCATGATTACCGAATCCGTATTCTCCCGTTTCTTGTCTGCGATGAAAGACGAGCGCGTAGCAGCAAGCAAAATTCTGAATGGTCCTGCGACAGAAGCGTTCTCTGGCGACAAAAAAGCATTCATTGAGAACGTGCGTAAGGCACTGTTCGCAAGTAAAATCGTATCCTATGCTCAAGGCTTCGCTCAGATGCGTGCTGCATCCGATGAGTACGGCTGGGATCTGAAATACGGCAACATCGCTATGATCTTCCGTGGTGGTTGCATCATCCGTTCACAGTTCTTGCAAAACATCAAAGAAGCATATGATAAAGATGCAGCGCTCAAAAACCTGCTCTTAGATCCATACTTCCAAAACATCGTTGAATCTTACCAAGGCGCATGGCGTGAAGTCGTAGCAGCAGCTGTACAACAAGGAATCCCAGTTCCTGGCTTCTCCAGCGCACTGTCCTACTACGATAGCTACCGTACAGAGCGTTTGCCTGCAAACCTGTTGCAAGCACAACGTGACTACTTCGGTGCGCACACGTTCAAACGTTTGGACAAAGAAGGCAGCTTCCACCACAACTGGATGGAGTAGTTTTAGAGCGGAAATGACCTCTGACCCAGAGACCCACAATTTCGGCAATGCCGAGTTGTGGGTCTTTTTTATTTCATACAGAAGGTCATAGATGGCTCTCACCTCTGCCGTCGGCGCTCTAGCCTTCCCCAGTTAGCAGGCCTGTGTTATGATAGGACAAAAGTGCTCAAGAAATGCTTGAAATGCGAATTCAAAATGATGTTTCGTCATCCAAAGCGAACTTTTTGAATAACCTCTTGAAATAAAGGAGTGTACCTTTTGAGCAAGGCTAACAATATTATACTCATCGGTATGATGGGAACCGGCAAATCAACAGTTGCAGATCTGCTTGCACGCGAACTAGGCTATCGACTGGTTGATGTGGACGCCGCAGTGGAAAAAGAGGAAGGTTGCACCATCCCTGAATTGTTCACAGGCAAAGGTGAGACTTACTTCCGGGATGCAGAGAGTCGGGTGCTGTGCTCTGTACTAGAGAAGAAGGCGCAGGTCATTGCAACTGGAGGCGGTGTTGTACTGCGTGCTGACAACTGTGATGTGATGTCCAAGAATGGCTGGGTCGTTGCGCTGACTGCAGATCCCGCAGTGATTGTAGAGCGTGTGAGTGGTTGTGACAATCGTCCATTACTGGCAGGCAATGCGGAGGAACGGATTCAGACGATTATGGAGGAACGCAAAGACGCATATCGGTTTGCACATTACACGGTGGATACCACGTCGTTATCCGCGGCAGAAGTGACTCGTTTAATTTTAGCGCATTACCGCGTCTAAGCCTGTAATCGTTGTGTGTTTTCGATAGAGGTGTGAGAAGTGAAGGTGAAAGAAAAAAACGAGCCGATCGGCTCGTTCAATTAGTCTTCCTGTTGCCATTGCAGCATGCCGCCAACCATGTTGGTGCAGCCTTCGTAGCCGAGTTGTTGTAGATATTCAGCAGCACGCTCGCTGCGATAACCACTGCGACAGATGAGGACAATCTCACCAGACTTCTCAATTTCAGACAATCTGTCTGGAATTTGTCCAAGGGGGATGTGCTTCGCTCCCTCAATCATGCCTTGTGCGACTTCTTCGTCCTCGCGGACGTCTATCATCTGCAACTTCTCGCCAGCTTGTAAACGGCGGCGTAGCTCAGACGTTTCAATTTCAGCAATTTGCGTCATTTTCAGATCCTCTTTTCTGTATCGACTTTACGCTTATAATGATACCCAAGCGATGCAGGGAATGTCAATTTAGGCAAGATACCCTTGGGTATGATTCTAGTGTTTAATTAATTTGAATAATGAAGGAGAATTCATTCATGGACGTTATCGTAACACCTACTCCCTCCCTGAAAGGGGAAATTGGAGCCTTGTCCTCCAAAAACTACACAACACGTTATTTGCTAGCTGCTGCATTGGCAGAAGGTACAAGCACTATCCATTTCCCTGCGCATAGTGAAGATAGTGACGCGATGCGTAGATGTATTCGTGATCTAGGTGCAGTTCTGGAAGAAGACGATAGCAAAATCGTAATCCAAGGTTTCGGTAGTCGCCCAAGCGATGTACGTGAACTAAATGTAGGTAATGCAGGTGCTGTTTTACGTTTTCTGATGGGTGTAACGGCATTATGTCCTGAGGTTACTTTTGTTAATACGTATCCAGATTCCCTCGGCAAGCGGCCACATGATGATCTGATCGATGCCTTGGGACAACTTGGTGTGGAGGTTCAGCATGAACAAGGACGTCTACCTATTACAATCAAAGGTGGCAAGCCCAAAGGTGGACATATCCGCGTGTCCGGTTCTGTGAGCTCCCAATATCTCAGTGCATTACTATTTGTGACACCTATGCTAGCAGAAGACAGCACGATTGAAGTGCTGAATGACCTGAAATCCAAGGTCGTGATCGGACAAACGCTGGAGGTATTGGAGCAAGCAGGAATCGTTATCCATGCAAGCGATGATTATATGTCCTTCCGTGTACCTGGCGGCCAGTCATACCAACCACAGACGTATACCGTTCAAGGAGACTACCCAGGTTCAGCAGCAGTTCTCGCAGCGGCAGCGGTGACACAATCGGATGTGAAAATCTTGCGTTTGATGGAACAGAGCAAACAAGGGGAACGTGCTATCGTGGATGTGCTGCGAATGATGGAAGTGCCTCTGACGCATGAGAACAATGTTGTACACGTGCAAGGTAACGGAAAATTAAAGGCAATTGAATTCGACGGAGATGCTGCAACAGATGCTGTTCTGGCCATGGTAGCAGCGGCTGTATTTGCGGAAGGAACCTCACGGTTTTATAATGTAGAGAACCTACGCTATAAGGAATGTGACCGAATTACGGATTACTTGAATGAGCTCCGTAAGGCGGGGGCTAACGTTGAAGAGCGTCAGGCTGAGATCATCGTGCATGGACGTCCAGAAGGCGTCGAAGGTGGCGTTGAGATTAATGCTCATTATGATCATCGGGTCATCATGGCTCTAACCGTTGTTGGACTTCGTGCCAAGCAACCGCTCCGCATTCGGGATGCACACCATGTAGCCAAGTCTTATCCACAATACTTTGATCACTTGCAGGCGCTTGGTGCCTCTGTACAATGGGTAAAAGAGTAAATAACACTCACGTTAAGAGGTAGTTCCAAAAGTCCGCTTGTGAGTACGAAACATGCCTGGCGGTATGATCAGCATCGAAGTTGGAAATCAGCTGATATCTTTAAGCAGAAAAGGATGGTGCTTGAACATGGAATTTAACAACCCTACTCGTGAAGAAATTGGACAAATTTTGCGTAATGCAGGCAACATCGCAGTGGTTGGTTTATCAGACAAATCGGATCGCACATCCTACATGGTTGCTGAAGCTATGCAGAGCAGAGGATATCGCATCATTCCTGTGAATCCGCAGGTGCAAGGTGAGATTCTTGGAGAAACGGTGTACGCCACGCTCGCAGATATTCCAGAGCCAGTAGATATCGTTAATGTGTTTCGTCGCGAAGAGTATTGTGCTGATGTAGCACGAGAGGCTGCGGCGATCAAAGCTAACGTATTGTGGCTGCAACTGGGCATCCATAATGATGAAGCAGTGCAGATTGCGGCTGAGAACGGTCTGACGGCTGTTACGAATCGTTGTATCAAGGTCGAAGATTCCATCGTTCTGCGCGGTGCTGGACGCGACTAAGTGCTATTTCCGTCGTTTTGTGGCGGTCTTGGTATTGTGTTATGCCAGGTGTTAGGAAAGTCCATTCTATAGGATCAGGCTATGCACGTAGAGAATCCCGTTAACGGAGAATAAGTTAACGGGATATTTCTTTTTTTATAGCATAACTGCATTAGGTTGATCGGAATATAACACCAGTGGCTTAGATGAGCATCTTGTCTTTCTAGAGACTATATAACGTTTTGTTATTGTTATGGCCACATCAACATGTGGTCTTTTTGGTATGTGATTGCGGAGTCTAATTAACTTTCCAACAGGTTGCTGTTTTGCTTTGACAAAACGTTTCTTAAAGCTTACCATCAAGGATAGAAAGGAGAGGTCGCCATGAATTGGCTCGGATCCTTGCAGCAGCTCGGAAGAGCGGTAATGCTGCCTACAATGGTCCTGCCCGCCGCCGCAATATTGCTTAGTGTTGGCAGTTTACCCTGGGACGCCTGGGGCATAAAAGTTGTTGGTGAAGTGTCTACCGTGGCTGGACACGGTATTTTTTATTTTTTGCCCTATTTATTTGCGGTCGGTGTAGCGCTGGGACTCTCCAACCAGGCCGGACAAGCGGGACTCGCTGCACTGGCTGGTATCGTCATATATGATCAGGTGACTCGTAATTTCGGTGATGGCACCGTTCAGCCTGCTTCCTTAATCGGAATTATACTCGGCGCACTGGCTGGGGTAATGCATAATCGGTTTAAAAGCATTAAGCTGCCAGAGATTTTGCAATTTTTTGGCGGTTCAAGGTTCGTTTTGCTCATCGTTGGGCTCTGCTCGGCGTTGTTCTCCTGCTTTATGTTATGGATCGCTCCAATACTACAGCATGGATTGAATGCGGTTGCCACATGGGAATACAGTCTCGGTGGCTTTGGATTGTTCATCTATGGCGTGCTCTACAGGGTATTGGTTGCTTTTGGCTTACATCATCTGCTGAACAATGTATTCTGGTTTCAATTGGGAACGTTCGAAACGCCTGACGGAAACATTGTACAGGGGGATTTGCCCCGTTTCTTTGCAGGTGATCCATCGGCAGGTTTCTTCATGGCCGGGTTGTTCCCAATCATGATGTTCGCTATTCCAGCCATTGCTTTTGCCATTATTCAGGAAGCTCGGGAAGACTTGAAGCCGAAGATTAAGAAAACATTTCTTACTTCAGCATTAGTCTGCTTCCTGACAGGAGTATCTGAGCAAATTGAGTTTGCCTTTTTATTTGCAGCTCCTTATCTGTTTATTGTGCATGCGGTTATGTCTGGTGTTGCGATGTGGATTAGTTATTGGCTTGATATACGCCACGGGTTCTCGTACTCGGCAGGTATAATTGATTACATACTCAATTTCCATCTATCAGAGAATGCTTGGAAGCTTATCCCGATTGGCATACTATATGGGCTAGTTTATTACTTCTTATTCCGCTGGGCGATTCGTACATTTAAGATTCCTACACCAGGACGTGAAGAAGGTTCGATGTTAGAGGATTGGGTAGGCAATATTCCTTATCAGGCACCTTTGATTTTGGAAGCATTGGGTGGCAAGAGTAACATTGTGCAGGTGGAGGCGTGTATCACACGTCTGCGTCTGACGGTGCACGATGATCGCCTGATTGATACAGGGGCGATGAAGAGCATGGGCTCGGCTGGGTTAATTAAGCTCGGTGGAGGCAATGTGCAGGTGGTATTCGGTACCTATTCCGAATTGATCCGTGAGGAGATTGCGAAGCTACTGGAACGAGATCTGCCACAAGTGCTGTTCTGTGCGCCCGTACAAGGGAAAATGCTGCCGATCGAAGAGGTGCCGGATCAGATATTCGCAGCCAAGCTTGTCGGGGATGGGGTAGCCTTTGTCCCAGAGCGGGGAGAGCTGGTTTCTCCTGTCTTCGGTACAATTATGCACCTATATCCAACGATGCATGCGTTAGGCATTTCCACCCGAGAAGGGCTAGAGGTTCTGCTCCATATCGGGATTGATACTTCACAATTGAAAGGTCATTTTGAAGCTTTTGTTCAGGAAGGCGATACGGTTGAGCCAGGACAATTGCTGATTAAATTCGATCTTGCGGTTCTTCGGGAACAAGCAGCATCATTGACAACGCCGATGGTAATTACCAATCCGGATCGTGTCAAATCATGGAGTTTTGCTCCATTCAAGCAAGTCAAGAAAGGTCAGGCATCCGTTATGTCCGTGGTGCTCTATGACAGGAACGTTGGAGGGGTAGAATGAAGATACAAGGCATCAACGGCGCTGCAGGCATAGCCATCGGCAAAGCATTTGTCCTGCCCAGTTGGGAATGGGATCTGCCGGATCAGAAGATGGATTCGGTGGATCTCGCCCAGGAATTCGAACGGCTGTATGAGGGCATCCGGACTTCACGGGATGAGATAGAGTACATCAAGAATGAATTCAAGGAAGTTGTGGGTCCAGAAGAGTCAAGCATCTTTGATGCTCATCTAGCGATTTTGGAAGACCCTGTGTTTATGAACGAAATTCGAGGCATTATTGAACGGCAATATAAGGCTGCCGAAGTGGCGGTAAAAGAAGCGATTGACCACTTTGTAACGATGTTTGACTTGTTGGATGATGAGTACATGAAGGAGCGGGCGATCGACATCAAGGATGTCGGCAATCGATTATTAAAGCATCTATTGGGTGCACCAGAGATTACCCTTCCTTCAGATACTCAGCCATATATCCTTGTAGCAAAGGAGCTGTCGCCTTCACAACTGGCGCATCTCAATCCTACGCATGTGCTTGGCATCGTTACTCTAATTGGTGGCAAAACATCTCATTCCGCTATTATGGCTCGTGCCCTGGGTATACCTCTCGTTTCCGGTCTGGAGGCGAGTCTTGGCATGCCAGTTGAGACAGGTGATATGCTTGTAGTAGATGGGGACAACGGACTTGTATTTACTGAGCCGGATCGCAAAACGATTGAGCGTTACACGATGATTCGTAGCAAACAGCTTCAGAAAAAGGAACAATTGCAGGTGCTTGCTACAGTTGATGCCGTGACCAAAGACGGCTCAGTACTTCATCTAGCATCCAATATCAGTTCTGTGAAGGAATTGGATCTCGCTCTGAAGCATGGGGCGAAGGGGGTAGGGTTGTTCCGTACGGAGTTCCTTTATATGGATCGTGCTACGTTCCCTGGTGAGCAGGAACAGTATGAGGTATACAGATTGGTCGCTGAAAAAACTGCTGGTCAGTCTGTCGTCATTCGTACACTGGATATTGGCGGAGATAAGCAGCTTGATTATTTCGAGCTACCTGAAGAGGATAATCCGTTTCTTGGATACCGGGCCATCCGCATCAGCTTGGATCGTAAGGATCTATTCAAAACACAGCTTACGGCAATTCTGCGCGCAAGTGCTGCAGGGAATGTGAAAATAATGTACCCTATGATTTCGTCAGTTGAAGAACTACAACAGGCGAATGAAATCTTGCGTGAAGCTATGGCCGATCTGGATGAGCGTAAATTGCCATATGATCCACATATCCAAGTGGGTATTATGATTGAAGTGCCTGCAGCGGTGATGATTGCAGACTTATTGGCAGAGGAAGCGGATTTCTTCAGCATCGGTACGAATGATCTTGTTCAATACGTCTTGGCTGTCGATCGGATGAACGAACAGATCGCTCATATGTATCATCCATATCATCCAGCTGTGTTGCGTATGCT
The DNA here is from genome assembly GCF_001426865.1 of Paenibacillus sp. Root52. Lineage (GTDB taxonomy): Bacteria > Bacillota > Bacilli > Paenibacillales > Paenibacillaceae > Paenibacillus. The sequence continues at coordinate 327,924 of NZ_LMFO01000012.1, forward strand.
GAGAGCAACGGTAGAAGCAGCCCACACTGCTGGGATTGAGATTAGTGTATGTGGAGAGATGGCAGGGGACGAGCGTTCGATTCCACTATGGCTTGAGCTAGGCATACGCAATCTAAGTATGTCTCCTCAATCACTTTTGCGTGTGAAGCATAGAGTGTTGAACACAACTGCAGCAGCGGCCAAAGAAATAGCACACGAGTGCTTCACGTTGCGAACAAGCCTGGATATCGAACAACGTCTACAGACGTTTAATGACGGAGCAGGCAGTCCGGATGAACAGAGTGGCTCGAATGCCTCTTAATGATCTGAATGTAGTAAAAATATCTTAAATGGTCTTAACTAATAGGTTAAACATCAATCAATCCTCACGTATTCTGTTAAGTGGATTGATGAGAAGAGTTCCACCTAAACCATGAACCCCCCACGCGACAGAGCGAGGGGGTTTTTGGTGATTCAGTGTTTATTCCGTTTTGGCTGTAGCGAGCGCATCACAGAACGCCTTTCCATAAGGGGGAAGGTCTGGAGGACGACGCGCCGATATGATATGTCCATCCACAACAACCGGTTCGTCTTTCCAGATTGCACCTGCATTCTCCATATCGTCTCGAATGCCTGGAGTGGAGGTCACGGTAACACCTTCCAGAATTTTGGCGGAAATCAGCACCCAGCCTGCGTGACAGATTTGTCCGATCGGCTTGCGATCTGCATGCATCTCCTTCACAAGTTCAAGCACTTTAGGATAGCGGCGGAGCTTGTCCGGCGCCCAACCGCCAGGCACAAGAATACCATCATATGCAGAACTGTCCAACTCGTCGAAGCTGTATTCCGCTTCGGCGGGAACACCGTATTTTCCAATGTAGGTTTTACCTTTTTTCTCTCCAGCTAGATGCACCTCGGCACCTTCTTCACGTACACGATGTACGGGATACCATAGCTCCAGATCCTCGAATTCTTCATCAACTAGAGCGATAACTTTTTTACCTGTTAATCTCATATCCATCTCTCCTTTTGCGGTAGCATGAATCGACTTCATTGTAACAGATTCCTAGCTTCGCTTCACGGGACACATAACCCTCCAAGATGAGTAACCGATTTCAATCGTTGTTAGCATACGCAAGCAACCCTTAACCTGGCGTCAGTGGTAATTTGTGCAACCTTTGGTTTGCAGCAGGATTTAAGCGGAAAAAGGTCGAATGGTAACAGTATACGAGTATAGAACGAATGAGGTGATGAATGTGCGCAAATCGTGCAGATGCGGACATGTAATGGAATTAGAACTAAGAACGGTTGTGTACGCCAAAAAAGTAGAGATTCGTAACGTACCTGTATTTGCATGTACAGATTGTATTTCATACGAAGTGCTTCAACCGGTCAAGCCTGACCTGAAAGAATGTATTAGTAAATTGGGTGAAGAGCCCAATAAGCAGGATGTCTTATTTGGTGAACAAAATGAGCTTGCAGACCTGTTCCACGAGCAACTGCTTGCTAGACCCAATGCAACGGATCAAGAGATGCAAGACCAGATGCAGCATGCTGTGAAGGAAAGGATTAATTTATTGCTTGATATTTTGGGTTATGCTCAAAAGTCGGGTGATGCAGAATGGATTGAGACAACGCAGCGTAGACTGGGTCAGTTATCGGGGTTTGTTTGGCAGGCGCATTTCTCGAATGCTGTCTAGTTTTGACGTGTGAAATGCTTGTTTTCATGAAAATTGGCTTTTTCGCGCGCTTTTTGTTAAGATATCGAAGAGTGAAAACGCTCAACATAGCGGTATTCCTGAAAAAGGGGGATGTATATTCAATGGCTGACATGACTAAAATGACAAGTATTGAACAGCTAAACTCCGCAGTGGAGGCTACCGAGGAACAACCTTTGCTTCTGTTTAAGCATAGTACACGTTGCCCAATTAGCGCGAATGCTTATCAGGAGATGAACAACTATTTGCAAAACAATCCTAATGAACAAGTGAAATACGGCATTATTTATGTTGTGGAAGACCGCCCTGTATCAAACGAAGCAGCAGAAAAACTGGGTGTTAAGCATGAATCTCCACAGGCAATTCTAGTTAAAAAGGGAACGCCTATATGGCATACTTCCCATTCTGATATTACTTCGACCACGCTCACGCAGGTTTTAAGTGAGTCCTAGAGCCTATTTTAATTGATTAATGCAAAAATTTGTCGTAATATAATTCTTAATGAAAATGGGTTGAAAATTTACTGGTAATGGAGAGAAGTACTGTGACGGTAACCATTTATGATGTGGCACGCGAAGCTGGGGTGTCCATGGCAACGGTATCACGGGTAGTTAACAATAACCCTAATGTGAAGCCACAAACACGTAAAAAAGTATATGAAGCCATTGATCGGTTGGGATATCGTCCAAATGCTGTAGCCAGAGGTTTGGCTAGCAAAAAGACGACAACAGTCGGTGTGGTAATTCCTGATATTTCGAACTCGACTTTCGCTGAGATTGCTCGCGGAATTGAGGATATTGCTAATATGTATCACTACAATATCATTCTATGTAATGCGGACAAGAAGAAAGAAAAAGAAATTCGTGTTATTAACACGTTGCTAGAAAAGCAAGTCGACGGTTTGCTTTTCATGGGCGGAACAGTAACGGATGAACATATCCAAGCCTTTCAATCCGCAGCAGTACCTATCGTGCTCTGTGCGACAAGTGACGAGAAGGGAACATATCCTTCTGTAGATATCGATCATGAATCTGCAGCATTTGATGCGGTGAATACATTGATTCGTCATGGTCATAAGGAAATTGCGATGATTAGTGGCACGTTACAAGATCCTGCTAACGGCTACGCGCGTTTCCAAGGGTACAAGAAAGCTCTTGAAGCAGCAGGTATGGACTATCAGGAGGATCTGGTGCGCATCGGTAACTATCGTTATGAGTCCGGCGTGGAAGCAATGAAATATTTCCTCGGACTGAAGAAGAAACCAACAGCAATCTTCGCTGCAACAGATGAGATGGCTATTGGTGCGATTCACAGCATTCAGGATGAGGGGCTGAAAGTACCGGATGACTTCTCCATCATTAGTGTGGATAACATTCGTATGGCTTCTATGGTGCGTCCGCAATTGACAACGGTCGCTCAGCCAATGTATGACCTTGGTGCTGTTGCGATGCGTTTGTTGACGAAGCTGATGAAAAAAGAAAATGTGGAGAACCCACGGGTTATTCTACCGCATGAAACGATTCTACGTTTGTCTGTAAGCCATGCTGGATAAGTAAATATAGCATTGGAAATGGTATAGGGCAGGGAGAAGACATTCTCTCTACATATCGAATTAGCAGAAGCTCCGGAGACGGAGCTTTTGTGCTGAATAGAATCTACTGGAGGGCTTAGGACATGCGCGAAACAATCGGTATTATTGGTGCTATGGATGAGGAAGTAGAACTGTTACTTGCAGGTATGAAGCAATTAGAAACGGTCAAACAGACCGGAATAACCTATGTTGCAGGCGAGTGGTTAGGTAAACAAATCGTTGTCTGCAAATCGGGTGTAGGTAAAGTTAATGCGGCAGTAACTACGCAGATTCTGATTGACCGCTTCCAAGTGGATCGAATTATTTTTACAGGTGTTGCAGGTGCAGTTCACCCTGAGCTAAATATCGGAGATATCGTCATTTCTTCGGTATGCGTGCAGCATGATATGGATGTTACTCCACTTGGGTTTGAACGGGGTGTTATCCCTTATCAAGAAATCTCTGCATTTCCTGCCGATGCTTCACTGATTGCTCTTGCTGAAGAAGCTTGTAAGGCGCAAGGGGCGAAGTACTTGATCGGAAAAGTTCTGTCTGGAGACCAATTCATCGCGAGCAAAGAAACGGTAAATATGTTATACAACCAAATGGATGGAGCTTGTGCAGAAATGGAAGGTGCGGCTGTTGCTCAAGTAAGTTTTATGAATCGTGTACCCTTTGTCGTTCTGAGAGGCATGTCCGATAAAGCAGATGGTTCAGCACATGTTAACTTTGCTGAATTTACAGTGCAGTCTTCCCAGCGCTCACATCGCATCGTGGAGCATATGTTGGAGAACATGTAAGTTTTTATGTGATAAATAAAAAAACTCACAGTGAGCCGCCTGAACAAAAAAAATAAAAAGACCGCTTCTCAACGGATAGCTCCTAAGGTATGCAGAGCTAGGTGAGAAGCGGTTTTTTTTAGATGATAGAATGTATAAGTTTTCAGCGGAGCTGAACCATTTGATTATCGCAAGAAAAACTACAATTAAACGCAGTCTGTCTCCTGTGGAGGTAAGACGATAGACGTTTTTTATGTAAGCATAATTCAAGGTTAACTCAATACATAAACCGATAGCGGAAGCGCACACGATCGAACTGTTCCTCAGACGCGAGTGGTACCTGGCTGCCGATTCTCACCATAAGACAGTTTGCCGGGTGAGAGCAGATCTCAGGATCATCGGTCGCGTACCAAGTCATATCTACAGTTTGCATTAACTTCTCCATCATTTTACGATAATCCCACACGGACAGACCGCTGCCCTTCAGATCCCAATGCCAATAATATTCGGTCGTAAAAATGATATATCGCTCCATCTGTTCACCTTCGAACGCAGTGAGCAACATCTCACGTCCTATGCCTAGAGAGCGATACTCGTCAGCCACCTCGATAGCTCCCAGTTCTATGAGATCCGTCATATTACCTTCAGACCAACGTTCACATTCGTCAGCGTAATGAAACGTAACGTAACCAATAATGATGCTATTTTCATGTGCTAGAATGATACGACCTTCCGGCAGATCGGCAATCTCCGTTAGAGCTTCCTGCTGCTCTGATGGTCTCCGAAAAGCATCGAGATCCGGATGGAAACCTAACTGTGAAATGGCCTCAGCGGGTATAGGGCCTTCAATCGTGATGTGGTGACCGGATTTGAAGATGGAACGCATATGATGCTTCTTAATATGCTCCATGGTTCATGCTCCTTTCTTCCCCCTAGACGATGATTGAGAAGATTTGCTATAATGGCGTAGACAAAAAATGTTCACAATTCAAGTGCAGCTCAAAATTCATTCAGTAGGTCAAGCAAGTAAATGAAGAGAATGCTCTCTCTATTAATGTAAGCGCTAACTGGAAGTTCAGTCAACACAAGGCAATGAGAAGTCACCCATTTAAGGGAATCGAAATGTCGAGTTGAAGGAGGCTGGCAAGCATGAGTCAAGCATTTGAAGAGATGCTGCAAACGGTTGTGTCTGAATCTAACTTGGGCGATTACGCGGAGGCTCGAAGCCGATTCGATTGGGAATCGGTGGAAAGGCACTTTACGTGGCACGCCAGCGGAAAAGTGAATATGGCTCATGAGGCGATAGATCGCCATGTGCTGGAAGGAAGAGGCGGTAGAACGGCATTGCTATACAGTGATGCTTCACGGGAAGAGGCATACACCTTTGCCGATCTTAGCGAGCAATCCAACCGGTTTGGTAATGTACTTCGGAAATATGGCGTGACCAAGGGGGATCGAGTATTTATTTTTATGCCGAGAAGCCCTGAGATATATTTCAGCCTTTTGGGTATCTTGAAAGTGGGTGCAATCGCAGGGCCGCTGTTTGAAGCTTTTATGGAGACCGCCGTCAAAGACCGGTTGGAGGACAGTGAGGCGGTTGCACTTGTAACGACACCTGAGCTTCTTGGACGAATTAAGCGCTCCGAATTACCGGAGCTGAAGCATATATTTGTCGTTGGTGGTGGGGAGCAGACGGAAGATGGACTCATTGATTTTGATGCAGAGATGTCTATTGCTTCGGATGAGATGGACGTGGAATGGCTCACTCGTGAAGATGGACTCATTATCCATTATACTTCGGGTTCTACTGGGAAACCGAAGGGCGTATATCATGTGCAGAATGCAATGGTTCAGCATTATTATACAGGCAAAGTTGTGCTCGACTTACGCGAGGATGATGTTTATTGGTGCACCGCAGACCCTGGTTGGGTCACAGGCACGTCTTATGGTATTTTTGCACCATGGCTGAACGGGGTAACCAATGTTATTCGTGGAGGTCGTTTCAGTCCACAAGACTGGTATAGCACGATTGAAAAAAATAAAGTGACCGTCTGGTACAGTGCACCAACGGCGTTCCGGATGTTGATGGGTGCAGGAGACGAGACGATCGCTCAGCATGATTTGGGTAGTCTGCGTCACGTCATGTCTGTCGGCGAGCCGCTCAATCCTGAAGTGGTTCGTTGGGGCTGGAAAGCGTATGATCAACGAATTCATGATACATGGTGGATGACGGAAACAGGTGCGCAATTGATCTGTAACTATCCGGGTATGCCGATTAAGCCAGGTTCAATGGGAAGACCTTTGCCCGGAATTGAAGCTGCAATTATCGATGATCGTGGGCAGGAGTTACCTCCGTACAGTATGGGGAATTTGGCAATACGTAGCCCATGGCCGTCGATGATGGCGAAGATCTGGAACAACCCAGCTAAATACGAGGAGTATTTCCGGCTCTCTGGCTGGTACGTATCTGGGGACTCTGCTTATATGGATGAAGACGGCTACTTCTGGTTTCAGGGCAGAATTGATGATGTGATTAATTCATCTGGCGAACGTATCGGCCCTTTCGAGGTAGAGAGTAAGCTCGTAGAGCACCCTGCTGTAGCTGAGGCTGGCGTAATCGGTAAACCGGATGTAACACGGGGGGAGATCATCAAAGCCTTTGTAGCGCTTCGTGATGGGTATGAGGCGACACCGGAGTTGAAGGAAGAGATCTATCGTTTTGTAAAAGAAGGCCTGTCTGCCCACGCTGCACCGCGTGAGATTGAATTCAAGGATAAATTGCCGAAGACACGCTCTGGTAAAATTATGCGTCGTGTCTTGAAAGCCTGGGAGCTCGATTTGCCGACAGGAGACCTGTCCACGATTGAAGACTAAATGTTGAATGTGGCAAGCCATGATTCGCCGTATTGCAATTGATATAATCATGAAGAAGCCTGATCTGCGATGTCTAACAGATCAGGCTTTTTGACGTGTTAAACAAACGGCCCCCTAAGATTAAACTTAGGAGGCCGTTTGGTGTAATCGTATTGATCTAACTTTAAGGTTGATAATGTACCGCTACTGAAGGTTCAGATTCTCCTGCACTGTTGTTCGCAGAGACCTTAAACCATCCGCTGGTTGTTGCGGGTACGCCGAAGTCAAGCGAGGTACCCGAGGTAGAGCCGATTTTGTTAAATGGAGCATTGCCCGTTTCGCTGTAATAGACGGAATAGCTCTGTACACCTTCTGCTTCAGCATTTGATCCCCATTGGATACGAATACCCTGGGATAGAGCTGTAACACTTACCTGACTCGGTGTGCTTGGTGAAGTTGCTGCAGTATCGTCTGATCCTTCGCCAGGCGTGATGATCGTTCCAGGAACATTAATCGGTTCCTTCACTTCTTCCTCTGGTGGCGGCTCTACAACGGCAGCACTAGTAGCAATTGCGCTTGGTGCAGACTCTCTGCCAGCTACATCAACTGCTGTAACGTAGAAGGAGAAGTTACCACCTTGTGCATACGCCGTAAATGATCGAGATTCCCCTGTAAGGACGACTTGCCCTTGATTCTGGAAGCCTCCGCCATTAACAGAACGATACAACCGGTACCCGACAACATCACTTTCCGGTGTAGCATTGAATGTAATGATAGCTCTGCCATTGGACATAGACAGTCTTACATTTCCTGGAGCATCAGGAGCTTTACCGTTATCTTGTCGTGGATCAATCTGAGTTGGCATGTCTGAATCTGCGTCCTGTGGCAGGTAATAAGCAAGTGACTCATGCCGGCTCATACGAGAGAATGCATTTTGCAACTCTTTAATGAGATCGGAGATTGGTTTTTTACGTTTGATTACGGTTTTTTCTTTTAGCATATCGCTAGGCGTTTCATCACGAGGGATGTAGTTCACACCATTGTAAGTGATGTACTTCGCTTTGGCGACGCCATCATCGCTATCTTTAGGAACAAATTTACTGTTGAAAATATCTGTGACAAAGCGGTCTGTCAGAGCCGTAGGCAGTTTGCCGCTATAAGCGGAAACGGTCTTCGTTACTATGCCTGATGGCTTCTCGAACTTATCTGTAACAAATAACTCTTTGTCTGAGGCGATGACCTCATTCATAATTTGAGTCCATAATTGCTGTGCACGTTTACGCTGAGACTTGGTCTCTAGTGTGTTAACAGGCTGTTTGTATCCAACCCATACACCCAAAGTGACATCTGGGGAGTAACCTTCAAACCAGACATCGGCATAGTTCTGGGTAGAGCCTGTTTTTCCGACAATCGGTACACTCTTCGAATATTTGTAGCTCTCACGTACTTTATCCGCTGTACCCTCTGTGACAACTGTACGAAGCATGTCAGTCATGAGGTATGCTGTCTGCTCGGAGAACGCCTGAACAGGGGCAGCTTCGTGTTTATATACGATGTTTCCTTTAGAGTCTACAATTTTACTGATCATATATGAATCGTTGTACACACCGTTGTTGGCGATGGCACCATAGGCATTGGTGAGTTCCTCAACGGTTACACCATATTGAAGACCGCCGAGAACACCAGTTTGTGCTTGATAATCGTTTTTCTGAATGGTGGTAATGCCAAGTTTTTGGGCGAAAGCCCAGGCTTTATCAATTCCAACGTCTTCATTAAACAACTTAAGTGCCACGGTATTCAGTGAGTAATTCAGTGCTCTACGAGCAGTGATCAGGCCTTGGTAGCGGTTATTTGCATTCTTCGGAATATGATATCCGCTTGGGCCATTCTTAAGAATAATTGGTGAATCATCTACGATGGAACCTGGCTGAACTAAACCTTCATCCATAGCAGGTAGGTATGCTGCAATTGGTTTCATAGCAGAACCCGGTTGACGCACCATCTGAGTAGCGTAGTTCATTTGCTCATCTTGGAAGCTTCGACCTTCGATCATGCCCAGAATGGCACCAGTCTTATGGTCGATCAACATAGCTGCCGTTTGTTCTTTTCCCTTTTTGGGATCGTCTGCGGCAAAATTACTATCATTTTCAGCAATCGTACGCATGGTTTTATATACACTTTTGTTAATTGTGGTATAGATACGATATCCACCTGTGCGCAATTGCTGCTGAGCTTCTTCCAATAATGCACTGCTATCTTTAGGTGCTGCATCCTTGTCGGTAGCTTCATCTGTGCCTTTGGTAGTATCTGTATTCAACTGCGTCATCAAGATTTGAGCAGCTTGCCGTTCAGTTTCCATCATAAGATAAGGATAAGTGTTGTAAGCTTTAATCGTTTTGGGCGCGAGAGAGCTCTTGATGTCAAAAGCAAGCGCTTCGTTATATTCGGTTTGATTGATTTTACCCAGTTCTAACATTCGACGTAAAACCAAGTGCTGGCGATTAATAGCGCGCTCAAAATTATCCTCAACAAAATCGCCTTTTCCATTAAAAGCAGAGTATGAAGAGGGGAGCTGTGGTAAGCCAGCAAGGTAAGCAGCCTGAGCCGTATTTATTTTCTCTAGATCATTAATATTGAACAAACCTTTGGCAGCAGCCTTAATGCCATAGACATTATATCCACTGGAGCCATTACCGAATGGAACCTTGTTCAAGTACGCAGTCATAATTTCGTCCTTTGTCAAGAAACGTTCCAGACGGAGCGAGAGAAGAATTTCTTTTACTTTCCGATCCTCGGTACGATCTAGATTGAGGAACACACGACGCGCTAATTGCTGTGTAAGTGTGCTTCCGCCTGTTTGGACAGACTCTTTAAGCACTTTCTGTTTTACGGCACGAAGTGTACCGTTCATGTCTACACCTTTATGTTCGTAAAAATGATTGTCTTCAATCGAAATAACTGCATCAATAACCTTCTGTGGGATCTGGTCAATGGTGACTGGACGTCTGTCTTCTTCTGTACGTAATTGACCGATTGGACTGCCATCGGCAAAGTAAGCAAAGCCTGTGATGGAGTTTTCGCTGACTTTCTGTTCAATCAGGGCCCTGGAACGGACAGGCTCGTCTTTCACAATGGAACTGACGTATCCCATTAAAGCGCCGCCTACAAATAGTACCCCCATGATACCCAGGACGACCATCCATTTGACGACACTGCCTAGTCTGCGAATGAAGCTACGTTTGCGGACAGGCTGTTCATCGGGCTTTTTCTTATTAACATCAACCATTCAGTGTCTTCCTCCTTTTAACAGCACTTATTATAGCATAAAAAGGTGGCTTTGCATGCCTGAGAAATACAAGCAATAGTCGAATAATGCCATTATTTTCGAAATTATGTTATTTATTATGCTTGTAAATGTACCATATCATAATGAGATAAGAATATGGCCAGAGGGGTTCCTTTCTATCAGCCTGTTTTAAGTTACGGATATGGTGTAAAGTTAGCTTGACATTTTGAGGCGTGAGAGATATATTTTTTGTAAAGTTAGCTTTACAAATAAAGAGTGAGGTCACGAAATCCATGAAGAATAAAATTGAGATCTACCGTCGAGAGCTTAACATGACACAACAGGATCTGGCCGAGAAGGTTAACGTATCACGTCAGACCATTATTTCATTGGAAAGAGGGCGCTACAATCCGTCGATTATGCTAGCTTATCTAATAGCCCAGGTATTTCATAAAAACATTGAACAAGTTTTTATTTTTGAGGAAGAAGGGGATGTTGAGTGAGGAAGTGGACTTTAGTATCTGTTGTTATGTGCATTGTCGGGTTAATTGTTTTTTCAATTGCGCTTTACCAGAAGTTTGCGTTAAATAATTCTAACCTGTCGTTTGCTATGCCTTTAGGTTTTGGGTTGCTTGGGTGCTCCATTTTAAATTTCAGTGTGTTGGCTATGGACAACAAGGGGATTAAACGGGTTATGGACTCGGAACATGATGAAAGAATAATTTCACATTGTAAATCTTCATTTTCACTTGGATTTATAGTCATGATTTTAGTCATAATCACAATGCTTGTGATATATCAGTTTGGAATCGAAATAGAGATGTTTGAATCAGCAATTATTATCATGGTGAGTGGTATTTTTTCAGCTGTGACGTACTTTGCATATAAGTTCTTACGTTATTAGATCATCACTTCCTGATCAAAACGGTATCCTTCGCGTGTTATTCTGCTGATGGATACGGCGAATTTCTCAATATCACCCCTAAATTCTACTTTGCTTAGTCAAAAACATAGAAAAACAGCTGCCGAGAAAATCTCGACAGCTGTTTTATTTGAAGATTTAATGTAATCGCAACGATTAACGGTTGTAGAACTCGACGATTTGTTTCTCATCGATTTCTTGGGACAATTCCGAACGCTCAGGCAGACGGATGAATTTACCCTCAACTGCTGTATCGTTGAATTCAACGTATGCTGGAAGATGCGTACGGTTTTCCAATGCTTCTTTAACAGAAGACAAACCGCGGCTTCTTTCACGCAAGCTGATTACGTCGCCAGTGCTTACTTGGTAAGAAGCAATGTCGACTTTTTTACCGTTTACTGTGATGTGACCATGGGATACCAACTGACGTGCTCCTGCACGGGAGTTAGCAAATCCAAGACGGTAAACGAGGTTGTCAAGGCGGCACTCAAGCAAGAACATGAAGTTTTCACCCGCGATACCTTGCATTTTTTGCGCTCTAGCGAACAGAGTGCGGAATTGTTTTTCGCCCAAACCGTACATATGACGCAGTTTTTGTTTTTCTTGCAACTGCATACCGTAGTTGCTCATTTTTCTGCGTTGGTTAGCTCCGTGCTGACCTGGAGGGAAAGGACGTTTCAAATCTTTGCCTGTTCCGCTAAGGGAAATGCCGAGGCGACGGCTCAATTTAAATTTAGGACCAGTGTAACGTGCCATGTTTAAAGTAGCTCCTTTTTAGTTAAAGTTCATATAGGGCTCTGTTTGCGCTCCAATTTGTTGATGCGGGCTCAGCCACGCATAGGACGATCAGGAGAGTTCAGCCGCTGTCCTGAAAGCAACAAAAAGAATGAGGGTGACACAACCGGTAATGCCCAAATTTAAAGACCCATTTAGTAGTCTTCATCAACAATTCATATTACAGTTTAGGAGAAACAAAGTCAAGGTTAAGATAAAAGAAAAAAACGTCTAAATTTGTCGATAGGTCATTAGGCCTAAAATAATGGGACAATTTTCTGAAATATGGATGCAAAAAAGTTGCAAAGAGAGTAAAATAGATTCTATCTTAACTTTAAATAAACTTATGCTGTAAGGTTATCAGACGAATTTGCAGGTTTGCGATAACCTATGCAGATTAATGCATCTATGAGATGCAAAAACGGTGCAAAGGAGCGCCTGACATGTTAGAACATCTAGGAAGTTTACCAGCCAGTTTGAACTCGCCAAGTTCGGGCGATCCCGCATCTGCTGCATCTCTTCATAACGAGCATGCGCTCTGGATGCAGCAAGTGGATATCACACCTTTTGATTTTTCATATTTGGGGAGCCTGCTACAGCAGGCTTTTGCCGATTGGCAGCAACAACGCAGCCCCGCACAAGACCATGCAGCGATGATATTTAATGTATGGAATACTGAAGGCGTTAGGGTGGGAGATCCATATGAGGATGCCGTAAGTATGGATGTGAGTCTCACCGTATTAAGATGTCTGGAAACGGGACAAGAACAAACCCTGCGTAGCAGTGATCAACATGGTCAGTTTCATTTGCTTGCCCTTCCTCTCTATTCGAGAAGCAATAAGGATATGTTCGCTGTATTCACTGCATTGATCTACGAACCTAATCCATATGAAACGTCAGAAGCCTTGGTTCGATCTGAGGCATCACATTATCGGACTTGTTTTTACCGCAGGTTTGAATACATATTCATGACGGATCTGTTACATGCTCATGAGCAAACGGCACGTGAAGAACATCGGAGATCAATACTGTTCCAGATTGTTCAACGGATGCACGACAACATGGATGTGGATACGATATTGGATGAAGTGTTTGGTAGTATGGATTATTTATATCCTACAATGCGAATTACGCTTTTTATGTCTCAGGATCAGAGTAGCACTAATGCCCGGATTAAACCTTTATTGGTTCATGAACGAGGCGAGGATATCTGTGTACGTTCTTTTATGGAAGGACGACTGATTGTTGCTCGATCGATCGATGGGGAGAACAGAATTACTGAGGTGGGGTTGCCTCTCAAAGGCAAACAGGGCATATATGGTGTGTTTTACATTGAAATGAATGATGAACTAATGGAAGAGTCAGATCTGCAATTGATTACGATGATGGCAGATACGGCGGGAACAGCCTTCGAGAATGCGAAATTGCATGAACAATCCAATATGCTTATCCAGGAACTTCGTCTAATTAACGATTTGACACAACGTTTGAATAAAAGTCTTCAACTGATGGAAATTTTTCAATTTGCTGAGCAAGAGATGCTTGGTATATTTCAAGCTGAATCATGCTGTATTCTCCAGTTGAATGATAGTACGAACCAATTTGAAGTGATGTCCTCTAACGTTCATCAGCTAACGCGCCAATCATTTCCGAATAATTACGGTATTGCCGGTGCGTTGTATCAGTCGGAAGAGCCGCTTATTATGTCTAACTATCGTCAACATGCTCAATTTCCTTCTCAATTTATGGAGCAAACGAAATCGTTATCTCTGATTGCGTCACCAGTTTGGGTGAACGGTGAAGTGAAATGTGTAATCATGCTTGGACATACTCAGGAGCAATTTTTCTCTTACGATAATTATCGTTTGTTGCAGATGTTAGTGATTCATATGGGACTTGCGCTGACCAATGCAACGCTCCATGCCGAAGTACGACGTTTGGCTAATCTGGACATGCTGACAGGATTATATGTTCGTCATTATCTAGATAACGTTATTCATGAACGGCAGGCGCATGAGTTCTGTGGTTCTCTCATTGTGGTTGACATCGATCAATTCAAGCAAGTGAATGATACATTTGGACACCAAACCGGGGATCAGGTGCTTAAGCAGGTAAGTGACATCGTTGTCAGTTCAGTTCGTCCAGAGGATATATGTGCCCGATGGGGCGGCGAAGAGTTGGCGATTTATATGCCTCAATTGGGGATACGACAGGCTCTTGAATATGCCGAGACGATACGTCTCCGGGTGTCGGAAGAGACAAGGCCATCGGTGACTGTCTCAAGCGGCATCGCGGAGTGGAGCTGGATGGATGAAAAGGTGAGTGTTGAGTCGCTGTTTTATCGTGCAGATATGGCTCTCTACCAAGCTAAGCACGGAGGACGTAACCGTATCGTATTAGAAGAACAAGAAGTAACGCGTTAAGGGGGAACAATTCCGAAGTCGGAGTCGTTCTCTCTTTTTTTATGCAAACAGATTGTGGGTCACACAGTATAAGTCATTAACGGAGGGGTAGCCTATGGAGAACGTTTGACAAAAAGGTGGGGGTAGCCATGGTTAGTTATCGGAATATACGCGTAATGTTACTGATTTTGAGTTTGATACTGATCTGCACGCCAGGTTGCGGATTTATACAGAAAGATCAAACGCCAGAGGAGATTTTTTCGCTTGCTTTATCCGGACTTGCTGGCAAGGAGAAGCTCAGTTTTGAGGGTCAGGCTGGACTGCGACTTGAGAGCAACGGCGTGTTTGAGAACCAATTCAAATTTGCAGGCAAATTGGAAGATCATAACCGTCTGACTTTGCAGACTCGGCTTCCCGGTGTAGCTACTTCAGGAGGTACACAGATGAGCGCTACCTCTGTGCAACCTGCCGGGCAACCAGGGGGTTTCAGTGCATCCTTCCAGCGGAAGAAGGGGCAATGGATGGCTATGTCTAATGAACAGGAGCCATTACGTGGGGCGTTGTCTCGTTATAACCCTATTTCACAGCTAGAGAATATTGATCGTATGAATAAAACGATTAAGGCGGAATATGGCGGAGGACGACGCACACAGATTCTGCGGATTGAGCTTAAGCCTGAGGATGCCAAGGCATGGGCTACGACACAGTTGGATGCTGAGATGGGTGCTATGCGAGAGGAGTACATGCGTAAGGCAAAAGCAATCGGGGGTACAAATCAGGAGAAGCTTGAGCAGGAGCTGGAGCGGGTATGGGAGCAGGGAGAGGTAACGATGGATAAGATGATGAAGCAAGCTAGTGTGCAGACCGTGTACCATCTTACCGTCGATCGCAAAACCAGCCTGCCTCTTCGGCTCTCATCTGAAAGTCAGGTTAGCTATCGGGATATGAATAATAAAAAGAATACAGAGGCTCTCGTTACAGATGTAAACTTTGGAGCTTATGAGTAGACAAGGGAGTTTGCTACAGCTCCAAAAGCAGCAGTTATGCTGAAATTATGCTCAAAGTCAGAAACCTTTTCTTAGGCGTACCGGGCATACCGGGAGTGCGTTAAGAGAAAGTGACGCAGTGGGGCGGAAAAAGCGCTTAAAGAAGCCCTTCAGTGTGATGAAAGACAGCCCTAGTTAAGGGTTGCTTGCTGACGGGATCACGGTAGCGTGCTACAATAGTATCGTAATTTACCGTCGTTCAATTATGAATGACACATGACAGGAGGATTATACAAGATGAAAGATCCAAGAATTCAGAAGCTGGCGGCTAACTTGGTCGGTTACTCTGTAGATGTACAACCAGGCGAGAACGTCCTGGTCGAGATGATCGGAAGTGAGCGTGACTTAATCAACGCTGTGGTTGAGGAAGTAGGGAAAAAGGGCGGTAACGTATTTGTGCAGTTGACTGACCGAACGGTACAGCGTGCAATGCTCAAGAATGCAACGGAAGAAATGATGAAAACATGGGCAGAGATTGATCTGAACCGGATGAAACAAATGGATTGTTACATCGGGATTCGTGCGGGCGAGAACGTAAACGATCTGTCCGATGTACCTGAAGAGAAGATGAAAATGTATAATTCATTATATTCTCATCCTGTACATAGCGAGCAGCGTGTGAAGCATACCAAATGGGTTGTATTGCGTTACCCGAATGCAAGTATGGCACAACTCGCGAACACGAGCACAGAGGCATTTGAAGACTTCTACTTCGATGTATGTAACCTCGATTATGCCAAAATGGATAAAGCACAAGACGCACTGGCTAACCTAATGAATCGTACGGATAAAGTTCGGATTACAGGTCCTGGAACAGACCTTAGCTTCTCCATCAAGGATATCGGTGCTGTGAAGTGCTCTGGTCAAAAAAATATTCCAGACGGAGAAGTGTATAGTGCTCCTGTACGGGATTCCGTTAATGGATCTATCAGCTATAACGCGGCAACACTGTATAACGGTGTTACGTTTGAGAATATTAAGTTCACGTTTAAAGACGGCAAAATTGTTGAGGCGACAAGCAATGATACAGAGCGCCTGAATGATATTTTGGATTCGGATGATGGTGCACGTCATATTGGTGAATTCGCCATTGGGTTCAATCCATACATTCTTCACCCCATGAAAGATATCTTGTTTGATGAGAAAATTGCGGGTAGCTTGCACTTTACACCAGGACAGGCATATGAAGAAACAGATAATGGAAACCGTTCATCCATTCACTGGGATCTGGTATTGATTCAACGTCCAGATTACGGCGGTGGAGAGATTTATTTTGACGATGTACTGATCCGTAAAGACGGTATTTTCGTTATTCCTGAACTGGAATGCTTGAATCCAGACCGTTTGAAATAGCATCTGTATTTTGCTGTTGCTAGGAAAGCGGATTCACGGTATCATGTAGTGGTAATTAATAGATGATACCAAAAGTGAAAAGACGGAGGGATTCCTATGTCGAGTAATAATGTGGCTGTAGTGGAAATTGCTCAAACAGCAGGCAAGTTTACTTCTTCAATCGTGCTTCATTCAGACAACAAGTATATTGATGTGAAAAGTATCTTGGGATTGTTTACAACACTGATCAGCACTCATAGCTATGAATTGCATGTTCATGGTCCAGATGCCGATGAGGCTAAAGCAGCCATGTCTGATGTGTTTGCTAAGCATGGACTGAATGTAAAGATCGCATCGGAGTAATGGTTATGAGAAGCACCTTCGCCAATGGCGGCGAGGGTGCTTCTTTTGTATTCTGAGCTGAATCATACGAAAAGCCCCTTGCGCTGTATCTGAAATAAGCAATCCTGAAGACACTCACTTTGTTCGGATATTTTGGTCAGGTTCTTGTATTACCTACTGATTTCGTCTAATATTAGAGATAGAACGTCTTTACGCGATTTTTGGGACATAGGGGGGAAAAATGCATGACTTCATCTGATCTGCAGGACCAGCTGAATTTGAAAGCGATCAGTCTTCTTCAAGAAGATGCAGATAAAATACAGAAGCTTATTGAAGTACAGATGGAGAATCTGGCTACCCGCTACTGCCCTCTCTATGAGGAAGTATTGGATACACAGATGTATGGGTTCTCCAAAGAAGTTGATTTTGCTGTTCGTGCAGGTCTCCTTCCAGAAGGTGCTGGTAAGCAGATGGTTAGCGCGCTTGAGCGGAATCTAGCGATTCTATATGAAGCCTTGAACAAAAAGAATGAGCAATAGCCTGCATATGCGCGGGTCAGAATAGAAGGCATGCAGGTTATTGCATGCTTTTTTTGTGTGCTCTTTCTTGAATTGCTCCTCGCTAATGTGTGCAGTTCCAGCAAGTAGTCCTCTGCTCAGCTTGATGCTAAGGGTAGTTAACTAACTGCAGCCTGAGAGCGGAATGGAGCTTCAGAGGAATGGATGTAAAAAAGGTAGCCTGGTGAAACATCACCTAGCTACCTTTTTTATGTGCTTTATTTTATACCAGAAAGAATGACACCCCAAGGATGATATAGACCACAAGTAACAGCAAGCCCTCATACCAGTTCGTTGAACCATCCTGCGTGATCGACTTCGCAATAAACACGGATACACCGATCGCGACAAGTTCAATGGTGGTAAATACAATATCCATTGTTCTGCCTGTGAAGTAGCTGACAAAAATCAGGACAGGTGCAACAAATAATGCAATTTGCAAACTACTGCCGACCGCAATCTCTACTGCGGCACCGATTTTATTTTTCATCGCTAACATAATGGCTGCACTGTGTTCCGCTGCATTACCAATGATGGCAACAAGGAACGCACCGACAAATAGCTCGCTCAGTCCGAATCGCTCTGTAAATACTTCAAGCGTGCCAACTAGCCACTCACTGACAAAGGCCACCATAACCGTTGCCAATACGAGATAAAGGATTGATTTTTTCTTCGACCATTCAGGTGCATGTTCATGCGGAAGTTCCTCATCCTCGTCTACCGTGACATCGGCAAGATACTTCTTATGTGTGACCATAGAGAACAGCAACCAAGCAATGTAGGCCACAATCAACAGTCCCGCAACAATAAGACTGAGTGTATTTGTGTCTTGTTGAGTGATAGAATGGGTGTTAAGGAACACGGCGGGAATGAATAAAGCGATGATAGCTACAATCATCAAGGAGCCGTTTAGGCCTGCAAGCGAAACATTGTAATTCTGGATTTTGAACTTGAGACCACCGGCGAAAATGCTCAGTCCTAGAACAAGTAACAGGTTTCCGATAATGGAGCCCGTCAGACTGGCTTTGACCATGTCGAACAATCCTTCTTTAACGAGGAAGATCGCAATAATCAGCTCGGCAGCATTGCCGAAGGTAGCATTCAAAAAACCACCCAGCCGCTGTCCGGCATAGTGGGCAACATTTTCAGTAGCTTTGCCTAAAAAACCAGCGACAAAAATAACCGAAATGGCTGAAATCACAAACTGTAGAATCGAATCCCATTTCATGTAGTGGGCAATCGCGCTGAGTGCAAAAGTAACAATCAGCAGAATGGATGAAATCCGGTTTCTCACAAACACACACCTCGGTTACATATTATTTGGTTTGCAACACGTGATCACATGTTGGTCATCATAATCATTCGAATCATGCCAAATCTTGTGAAAAGGTGACGAAATGATTATGAGATTATTTTCATATTTCAATATAACCAAATCATAGTAGGTTGTAAACGCAACTTTTTGAGTTTAATTTGCTTTTTGGGGTGGAAAGGATTTAAAATACGATTAACGAAGTGAAGGAGGATGTGGCATGGCAGAACAACTTCAACTAGATGGCGGTAACATCCGGATTGCTGACGACGTGGTGGCGAAAATTGCCGGAATGGCTGCGCTTGAGACACCCGGGATTGCCGCAATGTCTGGAGGATTGTCAGAGGGCTGGGCCAAACGTCTCAGCGGTAAAAACGTACAGAAAGGCGTGGGCGTTGAGGTCGGCCAGCTGGAAACAGCCATTGATCTGCGCATCATCGTCCTGTACGAGACACCGATTCATGAAGTTTCCCGCATGCTTCAACAGAATGTGAGAGAAGCGGTAGAGACCATGACGGGATTACGAGTTGTCGAAGTTAATGTGAAGGTAGAAGGTGTATCTTTCAAAGGTGACGACGTATAAGCTGATCGGCTTCCAGCGTAGAGTGTTCATTCGTAGCGTGCGCTCACGAAGTGAAACTCAACAAAAAAAGACTTCCTATCCATAATGGATGGGAAGTCTTTTTTTACGTTCTATGATTATCGAATACGACGGATCGCTTCTCTTGAACGAAGGGCAGGAGAGGTTCGAGTCTGTACGGTTACGGACTTTGTTCTCTCTTCCTTGATGACGTCCAGATTATTGGTGCGTGAAATACTGAGCACGATGCCCATGGCGACCATCATAACGAAAAGTGACGTACCTCCATAACTGATGAACGGAAGCGTGACCCCTGTTACAGGTATGGTCTGAGTAACACCGCCGATGTTAATAAAGGCTTGGATGGCGATGAGTCCCATAATTCCAATGCCGACCAATGTACCAAATGGATCGGGACAACGAAGAGACACAATGATGCCTCGCCAGATAAAGTAGAGATAGACAAGTAGGAACAAGGTACTTCCTAAGAATCCAAGCTCTTCACCAATAACGGAGAAGATAAAATCGTTATATGCATTGGGCAGGTAATGTAATTTAATTGTACCTTGTCCAACTCCTGAACCCGTAATTCCGCCATCTCCAATCGCTACAAGGGAGCGATAGAGGTTAAGGCTTCCATCGGTAGGGTCAGAGAGCGGGTTAAGGAATGCCTGAATCCGTCCGATCTTATAGTTCGTCTTGGCTTCTGTTACCGTACTTGTCGCATCATCTGGCGAAGACATAGAGGAGAACAAGGCGTTGGCTCCAAAAGCCAGCGCCCCTCCTAGGACAACGAGCAGAATTGAACCCATAATATGCTTCATGCTCGCACCACCTGCGTAGATCACCAAACCACACGTGGAGACGAGAATGAAGCACGTACCGAAGTCAGGCTGCAGCATAATGAGTCCGGCAACGAAACCTACAATGATAAGGACAGGAAAATAACCAGTTTTAAGATCTCTAAAGCGTTCGCCTTTCTTGGTGATTAGCGCAGCGAGATACAAAATAATGGCGATTTTGGCGAATTCGGCTGGTTGAACACTAAAACCAAAAATATGAATCCAGCTTCGAGCACCGTTGAGCACCTTACCCGTAATGAGAACAAGCAATAGCATGACGGTCGTGAAGAGAAAAAAAGGTGCATACAGCTTTTTGTACTTATTAAAACGAATATTCATAGCAAAGAACATACCAACTACACCAATGAGCGCCCACATAAGTTGTTTTTTCGTGAAGAACAGGGGATCATTGTTGAAGCGTTCGCTTGCAATTGCAATGCTGGAACTGGAGCTGAATACCATTACCAGTCCAAAGCCCACCAACAATAAAGTGAGGATTAGCAGTTGGAAATCCGGCGTGCCTCTCTTCGTTTTCGTTTGGGCTGTTTGTTGTTTCATCGCTCAGCCCAACCTAAGCTTCCAGCAGTTCTTTGAGCTGCTGTAATTTTTGAGCGGCCAGCTTCACGACTGGCTGTGGAACGGTAGTATCATAATCCAGACCATGCGGGAAGGTAGCTTTTCCAAGATAGACTGCTTCTACAGAAAGAACAGAATCTGGTTTTTCAAGCTTGCCATCCACAACACGAGTATTAATACGTACAAAGTATTCCGATTTAGTAAGTTCATCTTCAATTTTGTAGTCATATGTAGCACGGTAATACTCCCATTGCCACCGGACAAATCCGACTTTCTCGGCGCTCTCATCCAGGTATGCCAAGTCGCTTTTCAAGCCATCTAAGCCTGTATTCTCAAATATCATAAGCGTTTGATCCTCCTCATAAGCTTCCGAGTATAATTTCTCGTTGTTTCTCTAGTTTATGATAGTATGTTTCCCCTTCCCGTGCAAGCTTTCAAGGGCTTGTTCATATCGGTTTTCTTCCAATTCTGCTACAATATACTGCAATAGGTTTGAAGTGAGAGGTTCGGGCTTGATGAAAGTACCGATCGAGAGCGAAAGGATGAGGAAATATGACAAATAATATATGGTGGGATGATCTGCAAATCCATATGGTGGAGTGGCGCCGTCATCTTCATCGCAATCCTGAAGTTTCCTTTCATGAGGAGAAGACCTCATCTTTTATAGCAGATATGCTGGAGAGCTTTGGCGTGGAAGTGAAGCGTCATGTAGGGGGACATGGAGTTATCGGTACGATCCGCGGAGATCAGCCAGGCCCTGTGGTCATGCTTCGAGCTGATATGGACGCTTTGCCTATCCATGACGAGAAGGATGTAGAATATGCATCTAGAAAAGATGGAGCCATGCACGCGTGTGGTCATGATGGACACGTTTCGATTCTGCTGGGAACAGCATTGTATTTCAGTCGTAATAAGGCTGCGATTAAAGGGGAGATTCGTTTTCTGTTCCAACCAGCAGAAGAGTTACTGCCTGGCGGAGCAGTTCACGTCATTGCCGACGGTGGGCTTGATGGCGTAGATGTCATCTATGGAATTCATCTGTGGACCCCTCTACCTGTAGGTGTTGCAGCGAGTACGGCGGGATCAATGATGGCTGCGGCGGATGATTTCTATATTGAGATCATAGGTAAAGGGGGTCATGGGGGGATGCCGCAGTCGACTGTGGACAGCTTGGTGGCAGGTTCAGCACTGGTGATGCAATTACAGACCGTAGTTAGCCGTTCCGTCGATCCATTGCGCCCGGCGGTGCTGACGATTGGTACAATGCAAGCTGGAGCTGCACAGAACGTTATTGCGGAATCCTGTAAAATGAGTGGCACGGTCAGAACGTTTGATGAAGAGACCCGATCGGGGATGAAAGAACGCATTCACACCATGGTGGCTCAGACGGGTGCAGCTTATGGAGCTAAGACGGATATCAAATATATTATGGGTTACCCGCCAGTTGTTAATGATGAGCGGGAAACAGAACGGTTCTTCCAAGAAGCGGTGCATGTGTTTGGCGCGCAAAATGTACAAGCTTCACCGATGATCATGCCTGCAGAGGATTTTGCTTATTATTTACAGCAGATTCCTGGCTGCTTTATGTTTGTTGGTGCAGGCAATCCAGATAAAGGCGCAGTCTATCCGCACCATCATCCGAAGTTTGACTTTGATGAAGATGCGATGCAGCATGCAGTTAAGCTGTTTATTGCTATGGCGACAGGTTACACGGCTGAAGTATAGAATGATTAACCAACTCATTGGGCATCCTTAAACATAGGATGCTCTTTTTTTATTTGGTGAGCTAGATCGTTAGTAGGTTCATAAGGTTCATTTTCGGAGCTTACCGGGACTGGGCTTTTTGTCATGCATGTGATACCCATTCAGCAACGAACAGACCAGCAGTTAGGAGGCGTGTGTAATGGAAATCTCAGGTGCCTGTATTGTCCAACGGGATTTTACCCTATTACTTGAGGTAGGTCATCCCCAATTTGAACAAGCTAGATCACAGATCGGCATGTATGCTGAACTCATTAAAACCCCTACAGGCTTCCATACGTATCGGATGACTTCCTTATCCCTGTGGAATGCTGCGGCCATTGGTTGGAATGCTGATCGCATCATCCATAGCTTGGAGTCTATTTCGCGTTGGACTGTGCCGGCAGCATTGATACAAGATATTCGGAGAATAGTTGAACAGTATGGCAGGCTGAAGCTGCATTGGGATCAAGATCAGGAGAATATGCGTCTAGTTGGAGACCGGGAGCAGCTGTTGAATGAATTATCCATGATGAAAACAGTTGCGGCCTTTCGAATGGAGCGTGCTGCACCTGAGGAATTCATCGTGCGAGGAGAACAGCGTGGGTTGTTGAAGCAGGAACTCACTCGCCTAGGCTATCCGGTTCTTGATTATGCAGGCTATCGTCAAGGAACACATCTTCATTTTGGCTGGAAGAAGACAGACAACGATGATGCGTTTGAGCTACGTTCCTATCAGCAAAGAGCGATAGAAGCATTCGAGGGCAGTGAAGGGATGGGCGGAAGTGGCCTGTTGGTATTACCTTGCGGGGCAGGGAAAACGGTTATTGGCATGGGCGTATTAGAACGGCTGCAATGTGAATGTCTTATTTTGACCTCAAATACAACATCGGTACGCCAATGGATTGAAGAGTTACAGCGTAAGACAACGATTACTGGTGAACTCATCGGCGAATACTCAGGTCAGAAAAAGCAGGTGAGGCCAATCACTGTGGCAACGTATCAGATTCTAACTCATCGAAAGTCCAAGGATGCTGATTTTACCCATATCAAACTGCTTAGTGAACGAAAATGGGGATTGATCATCTATGACGAGGTTCATCTGCTTCCAGCACCTGTATTCCGAGCGACAGCGGATATTCAAGCTACTCGAAGATTGGGATTGACAGCAACATTGGTTCGAGAAGATGGCTGTGAGCAAGATGTTTTTTCGCTGATTGGTCCTAAATTGTACGACATGCCTTGGAAGGAGCTAGAACGGCAGGGCTGGATCGCGGATGTGAAATGTCAGGAAATACGGATTCCGTTGCCTCCAGAATTAAAATTGACCTATTTGGAGGCAGAAGGGAAGCATAAGTTTCGCTTAGCCGCTGAGAATCCAGCTAAATTAGATGTGATTAGAAGGCTTTTAGATCATCATCGAGGTCTTCCTGCACTTGTCATTGGGCAATATTTAGATCAACTGGAGACCATTGCCCGGGAAATTGAGGCTCCACTTGTATCTGGTGCAATGTCACAACAAGAACGAGTGAAATGGTTTGCTGCATTCCGGCGCGGCGAGATTCAAACGATCGTTGTTTCTAAGGTAGCGAACTTCGCTGTTGACCTGCCTGATGCTGCTGTTGCCTTGGAAATATCGGGTAGTTACGGTTCAAGGCAAGAAGAAGCACAACGTTTGGGACGAATTCTAAGGCCTAAGCCAGGGGATAATAAAGCTTATTTTTATGCGCTTGTATCCGAGGATAGCAAAGAACAAGAGTTTGCATTGCGGCGGCAGATGTTTTTGGTGGAGCAGGGTTATGAATATGCAATTGTTCGGGAAAGGAGTGCACTAACCAATGCGGAATCATAACACACAACAAGTACAATTGAGTACAGAGCTCCTATCACGTGCGGAGCAAATTGTACTAAGTATTCTTTTTCGGCAGCATGCTGCAGCCTTTTTCTCTCCGAAGTTTTCTTCCGCAGTGTGGGTAACAGAAGGATTGAGTGGTGCCGAAGCCAAGGTGGCTCTGATCGGTCTTAGACAGAAGGGCTGGATCAAAACGACTCGCAAAACCTGGGGGGAGCATCTGTACTATATTCCTAATGTCCTGCTTCCCCAATTGACTGAAGTTTTTGCCATTAAAGTTGGCGCTGGTAACACACATGATGGATCAGCAGATGCACAGCATGTTGAGCGATCTGAAATGATAACAAAGGATCACATGCAGGTGCTTTATGAGGCTGAAGTAGATATTGCTGCTGAGCTTCTTCATCTTATGGCGTGGATCATACATGAGGGTTTGCCATTAACCAGTAAAGGTACAATACATAAAAAATCGATTCGACAATTATGTAACATAACTGCATTGCACGAGAGTCATTTTCAAGCACTGCATATTCGTTATGATGATCCAGAGGTATATCCTGTTCATATCGCCATCGTACTGGATTTGCTTTTGCATTTAGGATTGCTTGAAAAGAGTGATAAACACGTGTTCGTATCCAATGAACAGTTGCAAGCCTGGATTAAACGATCTTGGTCATCTATGCATTGTGAAATTTATAACATTTGCGTAGAGCGTTACGGGATGCCCGATCCTTATGCTCAGCATTTTCGATCTCGATTGCTTATACTTGCACCTGCAATGAATGAGTGGTTTCCTATAGGGCCTTTGCTTCCATGGAGGGACGAGCTACAGGTCGAAGTCCAAGATTTATTGAGATGCGAGAATCCCAATCCAAAGAGTTTATCGTCTCTACATGTTGTTCAAGGCTGGCTACGAGCTCTTGTAGGCTTGGGGTTCGGCGAAGTAGGTCACGATGCGGCAGGCGAAGTGGTTTATCGTTGGTTAGTTCAGCCGGCTGATTTATGCTGCTCGGGTCATCCGCTACATGATAAAAGGTTAGAGGGGGAAAAATCGGGACTGTTTATACAGCCTGATTTTGAGATTTTATTTCCCTCCGAAGCACCTTCGCATGTTTGCTGGAGACTGGGGTTATGTGCTGAGCTTGTGACTCGTGATCGAATGAGTATTTACCGGCTTACAAGGGAATCGGTAATGAAAGCAGTAAGGATTGGCTTTACGCTGGATCAGATCGTTCTATTCCTGAATAATCATGCCATGACTGGCATTCCAGAACATGTACACTTGGCGATGCAGCAATGGGGACAAGAACCGGAAGAACGTCTAGCTAAACCACCTAACCCAAGTGACCCCACTCTCGAAGTGGCACATCAGGGCGATGAATCAGCCGTCAATCTAAATGTACGAAGCCAGGGCATCATACACATAGCGGATAAGCTTTACGAGGAAGAAGATGAGCCATACGTGATCACAGAACGAGATAACTTATGGCCTGGCTATAAGGATATTCCTGAAATGTGGCACAGAGAATGGAGGAAGTACCACCTATCAACCACTCGGCAAATTGCCTCTAAAGCGATTGAGTGGCAGACAAAGCTAGAGCTGAAACGAAATGAAGATATAGTCTATGTGATACCGGATCGGATTGAGGGTCACGGTGACTGGACATTATCGGGTTGGGTGACATCCAGTAACGGGGAGAATGTCCTTGAACGGCAGGTGCTCTCTCCAACAGACTGGGGCAACATACGGTTAATTGTTCCTGAGCATGAACGAAGTGACACATAGTATGGGACTAAGAGTGAGGTAGATAACACCAATAGACCTTGATCAGCATAACCCTCTGCGTTACCTTGTTTTCTATTTGCAGGAAAAACGCTTCTTAACTAATCGGGGATATGCTATGATAATGTAATCTACATTACGTAGAACTTTATATATAGATAGGATGAATTTCATGAGCGTAGCGGAAATGAACACGGTCGATATGGCCCAAGTGTTAACGGGCGCATATGAATTAGGCGACATGATTAACCAATCTGCCGAAGTATCGGATTATTTATATTGGAAACAGCAAGTTGAGACAAACCCGGAGATTCAAGCCGGTATACGAAAGCTGAATGCCAAGAAAGAGCTATTCGAGGAAACCCAGCGCTTTGGACATTTTCATCCAGACTTCCATGCAGCCAAGGATCAGGTTACAGCGTTGGAATTAGAATTAGAGGGTTTTGAGGCAGTGGCACGTTTCAAGCAGGCTGAGAAATCCCTGGACGACATGCTGCATCAGATGTCAGAGACGATTGCATATGCTGTGTCTACTACGATTAAAGTTCCAAGCAATGATCCGAATCCCAAAGGTGGTTGCGGAAGCGGCGGGAAGTGCAGCTGCGGTTAAAATGACGTTTGATTTAATCCATTAGGCCGGATGCAGGAGCATCCGGTCTCCATGATCGAAAGGCGGGGGAAGAAGATGTTTGCGGAAAGGACAGGATTCATTATATGGGTAAGTGATTTGAAAGCGGCTCGTAATTTAGAAAAGTATGGCACTGTTCATTACATCTCCCGTCGTATGCATTATGTTGTGATGTATGTTAATGCAGAACGTGCTGAAGATACGATGAAAAATGTGAAACGACTTTCCTATGTGCGCAAAATTGAACGTTCCTATCGGAATGAGATCAAAACGGAGTACGCAAGTAAAACGATGGACAAGACAAGTTATTACGGCATCTAAATATCAATGTATGATCGCATAACAAACGATTATCCATGATTCATGGTGCATCAAGTATATAGAGTGACTCCTCGGAGTCGCTCTTTTATTCAATTGACATCGTACATGTCTTGTGAAAAAAATCTTAACATATACCTTGAGCTTACGGGACTTATGTTGTAATATATTTGGTAATAAATAGATAGAAAGTCCTATCTGGTGGAGAGTGATTCCCATGCGTGATAAGGTGATGCAACGTTGGAGCACCTACGAGCCGTTTTTCGTAGCTCTTGGAGACAAAAAAGTGGCAGACATCGTCATTACCCATCATGCCAAGATGCGGTATGCAGATCGCATTGAGCCCACACGTAATGATGATGACCATATTGCGGCATGGTTATGGGAGTGTCTGAAGCAGGATCGTATTACACCATACTACCGTAATGAGCAGGATGTATACCTCATTGATGAAGATTTGGTTGTTGTTGCTGAATTTTCCGAACTTGAAGGGGAATATGATATTGCCGGCAACCCACTTCACAAAATGATTGTGGTTACGTTTTTGGGTCGTATGTCAGAGACTATTGAGCTACGTGATTTGAAATCGTATTATTCGTGGCTAAGACATTCAAGACGAATGACTCTAGTCAAGAACAGTCGGAAGCATAAGTGATATCGGGAGATCTCACATTTTCTTAAATGATAGATTCAGGCTACATGGCATGCAGACAAGCTGCATGCTTTTTTGTTGGAATTCGCGAAATCGGATACAATGAGGTAAGTGTACAGAAGAGGGGCGAAGATATGAATTTCCATCAATTACACATTTTCTATACGGTTGCCGAGAAGGGAAGCTTCTCTGCGGCTGCTCAGGCGTTACATATGACTCAACCTGCAGTGACGATGCAGATTCAGTCGCTGGAGGATTACTTTGGCACCAAACTACTGCACCGTTCCACCAAAAAAATAGAATTATCTGAGGCGGGAATGACATTACTCCCTCATGCGAAACGAAGTGTTGAATTGGTTAGACACACAGATGAAGCGATGTCTGCATTCACTAAAAAGCTTCAGGGGAGATTACAGCTCGGAGCTAGCTTGACGATTGGAGAGTATGTGTTACCTCGAATGCTGGGACCTTTTGCTCGTCAATATCCCGATATTTCAATCGTGATGAAAGTCATGAATACATCACAAATTATGGACGAGATTCTGAAGCACCAGTTAAACTTTGGCTTGATTGAAGCGCCTATTCATCATCCAGATATGATCGTAGAGCCTGTTATGCGGGATGAGCTGAAGCTAATCGTTCCAGCGGGTCATGCCCTTGCTCAGCGGGGTGAGGTAGAGCTGGAAGAAGTGATGTCATATCCATTTGTGTTGCGTGAGAAGGGTTCAGGAACAAGGCAAGTGATGGAGGATCAGCTGCAAAAAAGAAAAATAGACCCTCAGGATATGAACGTAGTCATGGAGCTCGGCAGTACAGGTGCGGTAAAATCAGCCGTTGAGGCTGGTGTGGGCATAACGATGTTATCACCGTCATCTGTTCAACACGAAATTGCGCTTGGTCTGGTTCATATCGTTGATATTCGTGGGCTGGAATTCAAACGTCAATTCTATGCGATTCATCTCAAATCTTCGTTGCTGCCCTTATCAGCGGTAGCTTTTCTAAACTATTTGCGTGAGCAGGAGCAGGTCGAGTTACAACAATAATTCAAGCCATATCGAAGGGAGTCGTTCTTGATGAATCAGCCTAACGGACGTTGCGATCTTCATACACATAGCCAAGCTTCTGACGGAATGCAATCACCCGCCGCGAATGTGGAGCTTGCTAAACAAAAAGGTTTAGCGGCAATGGCACTCACAGATCATGATACGGTGGCCGGTGTTGCTGAAGCACTACGTACAGGTGAAGAAATGGGAATCGAGGTTGTTGCTGGCGTTGAAATTAGTACTCGTGCGGGTGGAAAAGACATCCACGTGCTTGGCTATTATGTAGATATTGAGGATAAGACGTTTCTGGAACGCTTGCGAAACTTAAGGGAAGCCCGTGAGGAGCGCAACCATCGGATTATTGCTAAGCTGCAAGAGCTTGGGCTCGCTATTAACTGGCAGGAAGTAATTGAAGGACTCGGACGACCACTGGAGCCGGATGAGAGTATTGGCAGACCACATGTGGCTGATGTACTAGTAAGTAAAGGATATGCGACGGATATGCGAGATGCATTTGATCGTTATCTAGCAGAAGGAAAGCCCGGATTTGTGTCAGTTCCCCGGGTGGCTCCAGAGGAGGCGTGCCGATGGATTCGGGAGGCAGGCGGAGCTGCTGTTATAGCGCATCCTGGTTTGTATGGGAATGACGAGCTTGTTCGAGAGATCATTCAGAACTCGAAACCCGACGGCATTGAGGTGTTCCATGCGGATCATGATTTGGCAGAGGAGCGCAAGTATGCTGACCTTGCCCTAGAATTTGGCTTGATTCAGACCGGAGGGTCGGATTATCACGGTGTGAGACAAGGTGTGGTTTTCCATGGCGATCTTGGCAGCAAGTCAGTCGCAGTTGACGTGTTGCAGAGCTTGCAAATAGCAGCGAGGCGCAATAGGGAGTCTTGATCGTTGGTTAGAGAAGAGAGCCTAAGAACAACGTAGAAATGATTTCTCTTTTCCGAAGATGGGTAGTCAGGTTAAATAATCATTGTAGGGCATGTGAACATGAGGGGGTAACCCATCGTGCTCACATGTTTTTTGAATTATAAAATTATGTGATTGAGTAATTCACCCATGCACCACGCGTTGCTCCAAGACGTTCGAATAATTGCTGCGCGCGTACATTGGTTTCTGCTGTGATCCAGGACATATAAGGGCACCCGTGTTCACGCGTATATTGCTGACACTGTTCGAATAATTTAGTTTCAACTTCGCTGTCTCGGAATGCTTCTACCACAAAAAGATCATTCATAATCGCTACACGTTCTGCTTTCATTGTGCTGTAGGTAAAATATAATGTGGAGAATCCAATCAGTTGATTATCTTGCTCCGCCACGAATTGAACCCCGATCTGATGATTGAGCAGGTTGTTGATCAATAGGTGGATAGCTTCGTCACCA
The DNA here is from genome assembly GCF_001426865.1 of Paenibacillus sp. Root52. GTDB lineage: Bacteria > Bacillota > Bacilli > Paenibacillales > Paenibacillaceae > Paenibacillus. The sequence continues at coordinate 358,204 of NZ_LMFO01000012.1, forward strand.
GGCCAAAGGTTGTTATAAAATCCTACTACATATTCATGCATAAGTGCAGTAAGTGGGATTAAATCCTCAGGTTGGGTAGTTCGAATAATAACAGTCATGTAATAACCTTCTTTTCGATAAGGTAATAAAATATTAATTGAATTATAATACTGTTTATTGAATAAAAATGCAATACTGCATATGGGGATTGATACGTAAGCCCGTCTATTCCCGAAAAATTAAAATCCCCTAACCATGCGATGGTCAGGGGATTACTTGTCTTTATTTACACTCAGTTTAGGATGAGAAATGATTTATCCATTTTTGATGGTGGAAGGCAGACTTTTGATCAGTTCCTCATTGGGTGTAACAAACAAGGTTTTCTGATGATCATAGATGACAAAACCAGGTTTGGCACCGCTTGGTTTACGCACATGGCGGATAAATGTGTAATCCACAGGTACGCTGCTGGACTCTTTGGCTTGACTGAAATAGGCTGCAAGCTGTGCGGCTTCTTCCAATGTAGCTTCGCCAAAGTCGGTGCTGCGGATGACGACATGTGATCCCGGGATGTCTTTTGTGTGCAGCCACGTATCATTAGCGGATGCAAGGCGGTTCGTCACATATTCATTCTGCAAATTGTTCTTACCTACAAGAATATCAATCCCCTCTGAGGAGGTGAACTGATGCACAGTAGGACGATCATTTTTCTTTTTCTTTTTGCCCTTTTTGTTACGGTCACGAAGGTACCCCTGTTGCACAAGCTCATCTCGAATTTCTTCAATGTCGTTCATGGATGCGATGGATAGCTGTTGCAGCAGGTTGTCGAGATAAGCAATCTCGTCTTTCGTTTTTCCAAGCTGATCATGAATGACAGCTAGACTATTCTTGTACTTGTTATACCGCTTGAAATAACGCTGGGCGTTATCGGACGGCGTAAGTAACGGGTCAAGCTGGATCGTAATGGTTGCTTGATCTTCATCATAGAAATTAACAAGCTGAGCCGTTTTGTCGCCTTTGTTAACTTGGTGCAGCGAGGCAAATAGAAGCTCTCCCCACAATCTGAACTTGTCCGCATCATCCGCTTCTAGTAAATCCTTATTCAGGTTGTCCAACTTTTTGATATTTTTACTTCGTTCGTTTTGCAGGAAGCGGAGCAAGTCACTTACTCTTTGCTTTACGGTATCCCGTTCGGCTTTATCTCCGTAGTAATCTTCCATACATTTGCTGATCGTGTCGTACGTCTTCTCGCCATCTTGAATGCTCTGAAGCTGGATGGCAGAGAAGATCATTTTGCCCTTGGCATTCATGCCAGTGACAGGGGTGTAGGCATTGTTCTTAACGAGTCCCATCAGGGATTCAAAAGTATTCCAGAGCGCTTCCGCCTCGATGCGGTGCTCACCCTCAGTTGAAGTTAGCTTTTCACTGTCAGCAGCAACTGCCCGAGCAGTAATCTCACCTGCAATTAGCGGACTAAGACCGCTAAACGCATTCACGAGCCAGCGTGAAGCATCCTCTTCGGCAGTGGTGTAGCTGTTCTCGAACTCCGTTTTACTTATTTCAAGCGGATTGCTCTTATGTTGTTCTGGCGGTGCAGTATACGAGAAACCAGGCATGACCACCCGGTAACTGCTGATGGACGGAGTGACATGATGAATACCGTCTAAAATAGTTTCGGTGATGGGATCAAGCAAAATAATATTACTGTGCCTTCCCATAAGTTCAATGATGATGCGTTTTACTGAAACATCACCCAATTCGTCGCGTTGCCGCACATCGATATGGATGATACGCTCCATGCCGATCTGACGAATGTTCTCTATAATTGCCCCTTCACAATGTTTACGAAGCAACATACAGAACATCGGTGCTTCCGTGGGATTCAGAAATGTCTTTTCTGTATAATGCACGCGGGGATAGGTTGGACTTGCTGATACAAGCAGTTTACTGTTACCGCGCTGAGCACGTAGGGTGAGCACGACATCATGACCATTAGGCTGATGGATCTTACTAATACGTCCACCGATACAACCTTGCAGTTCATGAACAATGGCTCGGGTTACAATGCCGTCGAGTGCCATTTTCTCCACTTCCTCTCTATCGAGCGTCTGACTTCATGCCAGAGGCTACATCTATAAGTGTGTGTTCAAAAAGACCGATTTTTGAACTACTTCTTTAACTGAAACGAGCAACCGGGCTATGTATACAAAAGATAGGGCGGTTGTAGTTTTGCTGTTACTTACCTATGGAACGCTAAACTCGATTGCGTATATAACCACAGACTTTTATTTTAGCCTATTATGCCCCTTAGGGAAAGGATTCACCTTCCGTGTGCTAATCAAGGCCCTGTCCGAATACATATAGATTAGGTAGTTTGTCCGGCATAGTGTACAGCCTGTCGACCAGCGCGCCGGTGAAGCATGTGAGCTAGTTTTGCAGATGAAATACAGACTGGGAGGGAACCAAGAAGCATGGAACATACCAAGTGGCATCAGCTAAGTGATGAAGAGTTACGTAATACTCTTGGCGTTAGCCCGCAGGAGGGATTAACGGACGAAGCTGTAACAGAGAAGAGGAAAGTTGCCGGTTCAAACGAACTGAGCGAAGGAAAACGCATATCTCCAATCACATTATTGCTGAATCAGTTTAAGGATTTTATGGTACTGGTGTTGATGGGAGCGACGCTGGTATCCGGACTGCTTGGGGAGTATCTGGACGCGGTAACAATTGTAGCCATTATTGTACTCAACGCTATTCTAGGGTTTGTACAGGAATTTCGGGCGGAGCGATCTCTTCGTGCCTTGAAGCAATTATCAGCTCCTGCCGCTAAAGTACTTCGATCAGGACAAGAGATTCAGGTTGCGGCTAAACTGCTTGTGCCTGGTGATATTGTGCTGGTTGAAAGTGGGGATCGTATTCCTGCCGATGTGCGCTGGCTGGAAACGAACAGCCTGGATGTGGAAGAATCCGCTCTGACTGGTGAATCCGTACCTGTAAGCAAGCATTGTATGCCTATTGCCGCTGATGATGTGCCCTTGGGAGATCAGAAGAACATCGGATTCATGGGAACGATGGTTACACGCGGAACGGCACGCGGTGTTGTTATTCGTACAGGTATGGATACCGAGATGGGCAAAATCGCTGATCTGATCCAAAATACCGATGAACAAGAAACACCACTACAGCACAGGCTTGAACAGTTGGGGAAAATACTGATTTTCGTAGCACTCGGGCTCACCGTCATGGTTGTCGTTGCAGGTATTCTTCATGGACAACCAGCTGTAGGTATGTTTCTCGCTGGGGTCAGCCTTGCGGTTGCCGCAATTCCAGAAGGATTGCCCGCAATTGTTACCATTGCTTTGGCGTTAGGTGTGCAGCGTATGATCAAGCGAAAAGCCATCGTGCGGAAATTGCCATCTGTCGAAACGTTAGGCTGCGCATCAGTCATATGTTCAGATAAGACAGGTACACTCACCCAAAACAAAATGACGGTGACAGATGTCTGGTTAGAAGGCCGCGGAATTAAGGTAACCGGGGATGGGTATTCGCCAGAAGGACAGATGCTTGAGCATGGACGTCCTGTTGATCTGAAGAGTGACCAGACGTTGCGACGCCTATTGCAGATCAGTGCTCTTTGTAATAACGCCAGTATTGTTGAGAATAGAGGAGAAGAGCTTCGGAATAAGAAAAAAGGCAAAGATTCGAAGAAAGATTCCGACCAAGGTGTGGTTTGGGAACTGAAAGGTGACCCGACAGAGGGCGCACTAGTTACGCTGGCTTCCAAAATGGGACTTACACCTAACGGGCTCAAAGAATTATACGCACGTCAGCAAGAGTTCCCATTCGATTCTGATCGGAAGCGTATGTCTGTCCTTGTTCATCATCAGGGAGGACGAATGATCTACACCAAGGGTGCTCCTGATGTCCTGATTGGACAATGTAACTACATCTTATGGGAGGGTAAAGTAGTACCCTTCACAGGAACCTTACGACAGAAGGTCATGGCTGCGAACGAAAATATGGCTGCATCAGCACTTCGAGTGCTTGGGATGGCTTATCGTGATGTACGACCAGAAGAAAGAGTCGAAGATGAGAACACTGCGGAGAGCCAGCTTGTGTTTGTTGGCTTAGCAGGCATGATTGATCCACCGCGCCGTGAAGTTAGGGATGCTATTGCAACCTGCCGCAGAGCAGGTATACGAACCGTGATGATTACGGGTGATCATGGCACCACCGCTGAAGCAATTGCACAACAACTCGGTATTCTGCCGCGAGGAGGAAAGTCATTAAGTGGACTTCAGTTAGCGGGCATGGCGGATGAAGAACTGGATAAACATGTTGAGGGGATTTATGTCTTCTCAAGGGTTTCTCCTGAGCATAAATTACGAATAGTCAAATCGCTACAAAGGAAAGGGCATGTCGTTGCGATGACGGGGGATGGCGTTAATGACGCTCCAGCCATCAAAGCAGCAGATATCGGCATCGCGATGGGGATTACCGGCACCGATGTAACGAAAGAAGCGTCTGCCCTAATTTTGAGTGACGATAACTTCTCAACTATTGTAGCTGCTATTGAAGAAGGGCGTAACATCTATGAGAACATTCGTAAATTTATTCGTTACTTACTTGCCTCCAATGTGGGTGAGATATTGACCATGTTCTTCGCAATGATGATGGGCTTGCCTTTGCCACTCGTACCGATCCAGATTTTATGGGTCAATCTCGTGACGGATGGTCTTCCGGCTATGGCGCTGGGCGTGGATCAGCCAGAGAAGGATCTCATGGAACACAAGCCACGTGGTGCGAAGGAAAATATTTTTGCCCGTAGATTGGGCTGGAAAATTATAAGTCGTGGTGTCCTGATCGGTTTATGTACGCTGGGCGCTTTCTGGCTTACCTTACAAGCGGCTCCGGATCATCCGGGTCAACTGATCAAAGCGCAGTCTGTGGCTTTTGCGACGTTGGTTCTGGCTCAACTGATCCATGTGTTTGACTGCCGGAGTTCACGTTCTATTTTTCATCGGAATCCGCTCCAAAACAAATATTTGGTTCTTGCCGTCATTTCATCTGTCGTGCTGATGCTGATTGTAATGTACGTAGAGCCGTTGCAACCGATCTTCAAAACTGTACCGCTCGGCTTGCGTGAATGGGCGATCTGTATCGTTGCTGCCGGAATTCCTACGTTCCTTATGGGAGCAGGCAGCGTGTGGGGAGGCCGTCGCAACCGTCGCCGTATGGGGCCAGGGCGTTTCGTTCCGAAAAGTACAAAGTTTTCTGCATAAAATCAATACCTTTTACTTCCCATTTTCGTTATGCTATCCTCAAAATGCGTCGAAGCAAACGGCTTCGCCATTTTGCAGGATAGCTTTTTTTGGAAGCGGAGCTTCATCTCTTCTTCCAGTCATGAGAGCCTGACTTTTCAAAAAAAACATAACTTGAAATGAATAAACGCTTTGGCAGCATACTGCCAAAAGGAGTGGGAAGATAATATGGAATTTACGAAAATGCATGGACTAGGCAACGACTTTATCGTTGTATTTGGAGAACAGAAGCTTCCCGCAGACGCGCCAGAATTGGCTGTGAAATGGTGTAACCGATTTTTCGGAATTGGTGCGGATGGGCTCGTCTATATACTGCCTTCCGAGAAAGCAGATTTTCAGATGCGCATTATGAATTCAGACGGTTCCGAAGCCGAACAATGTGGTAATGCCATTCGATGTGTCGCAAAATATGTGTATGATCACGGTCATGTATCCGGTGAGAATATTACGATAGAGACGATTGGTGCAGGCGTACAACCGGTTAACCTTAACATTCGTGATGGTAAGGTAGAGACGGTTCGTGTGGATATGGGTGAGCCGATTTTGGACGGGCTTAAGGTTCCAACGACAGTGGATGCAAATCCTGTGGTTGATCATTCCATTGAAGCGAATGGTCAACAATTTAAGTTTACCGCCGTATCCATGGGGAACCCACACGCTGTTATTTATGTAGAAGATGCTGTGAATTTTGATCTCTCAACATGGGGGCCACTGCTAGAGGTACATCCGATGTTCCCCAAAAAAATTAATGTGGAATTCGCCACTGTTCGTGACCGCGGTTATGTAGATATGCGTGTATGGGAACGTGGAGCGGGGCCAACGCTGGCATGTGGAACAGGAGCCTGTGCAACACTCGTATCGTCAGTTCTGAACGGACATACCGACCGTACTGCTGTCGTTAGCCTCAAAGGTGGAGATTTGCACATTGAGTGGAATGAATCAGATAACCATGTTTATATGACAGGGCCTGCGGAAGTTGTTTTCAAAGGGATCACCTCATAAAATGAAGATTTAAGCCAAGAGAGGCCTGTGAGCCTCTCTTTTTGTATTGCAGAAATAGAAATTGGGTATATATGTTCAGTCATACATTCCATGAGAACAGACAGAACAGAACATATATCATCATAATTCCGGGAAAAAACCTGTGTTTTCCTTCGTTTTTTAGCGTTTTTTGTGTTACATTAGTATGAAATTGATCACAGCCAGGCGGGGGGAAATGGGATGAAGGCGGATTTACGGAGCGTAATGCAGGAGCGGGTTCTCGTGGGAGACGGGGCGATGGGAACATTCCTTTATCAAATGGGATTCCCGGTAGGTATTTCATATGAAGAGTTGAATTTAATTTCACCTGAAGTAGTGGCTGATGTACATCGTCGTTATCGAGATGCAGGGACAGAAATATTCGAGACGAACACATACTCTGCCAATTATGATAAGTTATCCAAGTTTGGCCTGGAGTCTAAGGTTGAGAGTGTGAACCGGGCTGGTGTGCGTATCGCCAAGGAAGTGGCAGGTAGCCAAGGTTATGTGCTTGGTGCTGTAGGTTCAATTCGCGGGGGGAAACGCACGAATGTATCTACAAGCGAGCTGAAACGCTTTTATGAGCAACAGATTTTTGCACTTCTTGACGAAGGAGTAGATGGTATTCTCCTTGAAACCTTCTATGATATCGAGGAGATGGACATTGCCCTTCTGCAGACTCGTAAGCTGAGTGACCTGCCCGTAATTGGACAATTTGCGGTTGAGCATGTTGGTCATACACTGGATGGATATACAATGCCTGAGGCGTTCCGGATTATGCGTGAACAAGGTGCCGATGTGATTGGCTTCAACTGTCGCACAGGTCCTAACGGTATTATGCGTGCGATGGAAACGGTATCTGGCCGAATTGGTATTCCAATGTCCGTCTATCCTAATGCGGGAGCCGCGGATTACGTAGATGGTGAATTCCGTTATGGTGCAACTCCGGAGTACTTCGGTCAGACAGCAGTACAGTTTGCCGACTTGGGTGCTCGGATTATCGGTGGTTGCTGCGGAACAACGCCTGATCATATCGCTGCTATGGCTGGAGCCTTAGCCGACTACCAAGCTGCTCCAATTGTCCAGCCTGACCTAACGGATCCCAAACCACGTATTGTCCTACATGAACATGTGGATGAGCGTGCTGGTCGTGGAGGACAACCTACAATTGTTGATCTAGTGAAGCAACGTCATACGGTTATCGTTGAACTTGACCCACCACGTGATCTAGATATCGCTAAATTCATGAAAGGTGCCGAGGTACTAAAGGCAGCAGGAGCTGACGCATTAACACTCGCTGACAACTCGCTTGCTGTTACCCGGATGAGTAATATGGCTCTGGGACATCTCGTTCAAGATCGCACAGGACTGCGCCCGCTTGTGCATATCGCATGCCGGGATCGTAATCTCATCGGTACGCAATCCCACATGATGGGCTTTGATGCGCTCGGAATTAATCATGTGCTCGCCGTAACCGGAGATCCAGCCCGTTTCGGTGACCTCCCGGGTTCAAGCTCGGTATATGATCTAACTTCCTTCGAAATTATTCGAATGATCAAGCAACTGAACGATGGTGTAGCTTTCTCGGGTAAACCACTCAAGCAAAAAGCGGGGTTCGTAATTGGAGCCGCATTCAATCCAAACGTGAAACATCTGGACAAAGCCGTTCAACGTTTGGAGAAAAAGATTGCCTCCGGCGCTGATTACATCATGACCCAGCCGATTTACGATCCACAATTAATTGTCGCAATGCATGAAGCAACCAAACATCTGGAAATCCCTATTTTCGTTGGCGTAATGCCGCTCGCAAGTGGACGAAATGCGGAATATCTCCATAACGAGGTACCGGGAATTCAGCTGTCGGATGAAGTGCGGTCACGCATGGCTGGTTTGGAAGGCGAAGAAGGCCGCGCGATGGGCGTGAAAATCGCCAAGGAACTATTGGATGTAGCCACCATGTATTTTAAAGGCATCTATCTAATGACGCCATTTATGTTCTACAACATGACGGCGGAACTTACGCAATATGTGTGGGAGAAGTCAGAGCACCAATGTCCTACTTGTTTCAACCCTAATAATCAATTACAATAGTGTAACGGATGTGATGCCGATGTCATTCAGTATGACCGGATACGGTCAATCCGCTTTTCATTTTGGCGGCTATAAGGTACAGTTGGAAGTCAAATCGGTCAATCATCGTTATTGTGAAGTGATGATGCGTCTACCGAAAGAGTGGACATGTTATGAAGACGGATTGAGGAAAATCGTACAGGGCCGTTTGAAACGCGGGCGGATTGATGTTTATGTAATGAAAGAAAAAGATGAAGACCAGGCTCTCCCTGCCATGCTCAATGAGCAGGCGGTTAGAGCCTATCTGCAGGCTGCAGAGCAGTTGGAGACCCGGTATGGGATGCAGGGCAAGCCGACCATTATGGACATACTTTCGTTGCCAGATGTCATGGTTCATTCGGAAGGGGTTAATCTCCTGACGGAAGAACAGAAGGACGAGTGGGAACGTGTTCTGCAGGAGGGACTTGAAGAAGCTCTGTCCGGTCTGGAACAGATGCGCGCTCGCGAGGGTCTTCATCTGGCCAGTGACCTGGAACGACGAATGAGTCGTCTGGAGTCACTGCATACCGAGATGCTTACTCTTGCACCTACTGTGGTAAGTGATTACCGCAACAAGCTAAGACAAAGGCTTACGGAAATGCAGGAAGAAGGCTCTTTCCCTTTTGATGAGCATAAATTGGGTATGGAAATTGCTGTGTTTGCCGATCGTTCTAACATAGAAGAAGAGCTTACGCGTTTACTCAGTCACTTTGGACAGAGCAGGGAACTGCTGAAGAGTGATGAACCTGTGGGACGCAAGCTGGACTTTCTTATTCAAGAGATGAATCGTGAAGTTAACACGATTGGATCAAAAGCCAACCATTTGGCTCTAGTGAACCGTGTTGTCGAGATGAAGGCGGAACTGGAGAAAATTCGTGAGCAAGCAGCGAATATCGAATGAACGGTCATATTTCGGCAGAAGAGTCGCATGTATAGGGGGAAGAACCTGATTATGGCAATCAAACTCATTAACATTGGATTCGGTAACATCGTATCGGCGAACCGGATTATATCCATCGTAAGCCCGGAATCGGCGCCGATCAAGAGGATTATACAAGAGGCAAGAGACCGTCATATGCTGATTGATGCAACGTATGGAAGACGTACTCGTGCCGTAATTATTACGGATAGTGATCATGTCATTCTGTCTGCGGTACAGCCAGAAACGGTTGCCCATCGTCTTTCTTCGAAAGATGATGATAACGACGAATAAAATGGAGTGTAATATGTCTAAGGGATTACTGATAGTGTTGTCCGGCCCATCTGGGGTCGGGAAGGGTACAGTATGCAGCGCGCTGCGCAAACGGGTGCCGAATTTGACTTATTCCGTATCGGCAACAACCCGCCAGCCTCGTCTGGGTGAAGAGCATGGAGTCAACTACTTCTTCCATTCGCATGATGAGTTTCTAAGTATGATTGCTGAAGATCAACTGCTGGAACATGCAGAATATGTTGGCAACTATTATGGAACTCCGCGTGATTTTGTGGAGAAAACAATTAACGAAGGCCGGGACATCATTCTTGAGATTGAAGTCCAAGGTGCGTTAAAAGTAAAAGAAAAGTTCCCGGAAGGGATCTTTGTGTTTCTACTTCCTCCTTCTTTGGACGAGCTTAAAGATCGCATTCAAGGCCGCGGTACGGAAAGTCAGGCAACAATTGACCACCGGATGTCCGTTGCTGTAGATGAGATCAGCTTATTGGAGCAGTATGATTACGCAGTTGTTAATGATGAAATTGATTTGGCGTGTAAACGAATAGAAAGCATCATTATCGCCGAACATTGTAAGATCAATAAATAATCTCTTTTACCGCAGCAACATGCGATATTCCACACGACTACAGTCATAGGATATATAGATAAAGAACGCGTTCGTGAGGATGACGGATACAGACTGGACTGTGTAGGTGCATGTTCGAATTAATCGTGGTGTTTTCATTACCGTGAAAATGATCTATTTGAACAGCCTCTTGAAGTTCGGTCTGGCGGTGAAGGGTGACTATACTAATGTGAAGAGGTGTTTTGTAACTATGCTGTATCCTTCTATTGATGAAATGATGAACAAAGTCGACAGCAAGTATTCTCTTGTTGTTGCTGCTTCTCGCCGGGCTAGACAACTTCGTGAAGGCGAAAAATCCGATCTGAGAAATGCAAAATCCAATAAACAGGTTGGCGTTGCGCTTGAAGAGATTTATGGTGACTTGCTCGTTGTCATCAAAGGACAGGACGAAGAAGAGGAAGAGTAAGCCGTCAGCGGCTGCTCTTCAACTGCATACGGCGTAAGCCGGATTTATTTGACAACCGCGAGGTTGTTATTTTTTTCTCTATTGAATTCTTCTTATAAGGAACCAAAGGTACGTGTTCAAAAAGGTCGGTTTTCAGTACCGAGAAGATGGGATGAAGGTAGAAATGGAGTAGCGGAGCGTAGGCCAAACTACGTGAGCAACGGACATTTCGGCTGAATCCCATCTTCGACGCTGAGATGCCTCCAGGCATCCTTCGTAATCAAAAGCGGACTTTTTGAACAACCTCTAAAGGGATGACAAGATAGATTCCTATTCATCGTTTATATGTCGCATAGACTGGGGGAAATTAACATGTTGAACGGCAAAAAGATCGTGCTTGGAGTCACAGGAGGCATCGCTGCTTACAAAGCAGCAACACTATGCAGTAGACTTGTGCAAAGAGGAGCGGATGTTCATGTTATCATGACGGAATCTGCTAAACAGTTTATTACGGAGTTAACACTGCAAACCTTGACGCGCAATGTTGTATATAGCGATACGTTTGATGAGCGCGAACCATCGGTTGTTTCACATATTCATTTGGCTGATCTCGCCGATCTTGTATTGGTAGCTCCAGCTACCGCGAATGTGATTGCGAAGATGGCACATGGTATGGCGGATGATATGTTATCCACCACGCTCCTAGCTACTACTGCTCCAGTAATGATTGCACCGGCTATGAATGTTCATATGTATGATCACCCGGCTGTGCAACATAACATGAACCTATTAGTCCAGCGTGGAACGTTAATGATTGAGCCAAGCGAAGGACAATTGGCCTGTGGTTATGTAGGCAAAGGAAGGCTGGAAGAGCCAGACACAATCGTTGACGTGGTTGAACAATTTTTTGCGAATAAAGCGAGTGGTAACAATACTGGACACGTCTCTTATGTTTCGGCACCAGCAACCGAGCAAACGACTACACAAACGGCTACAGAAGCACGGCTATTAACAGGAAAAAAAGTCGTTGTCACAGCGGGAGGTACCATTGAACGTATTGACCCAGTTCGCTACATTACGAATGACTCTTCAGGCAAGATGGGCTTTGCAGTTGCGGCTATAGCGCAGGAGCTTGGAGCTGAAGTTACACTCATCATGGGCAATACACAGGTCAGCCCACCCGCGAATGTACAGGTGATTCGGGTGCTGTCTGCTGATGAAATGTATGATGCTGTCCTAAGCCAATGGAATGAAGCAGATATTGTAGTGAAGGCAGCGGCTGTGGCTGATTATCGTCCTAAGGAAACTTATAAGGAAAAGATGAAGAAAACTGGCGATACATTATCGCTTGAACTTATTAAAAATATAGATATTCTCGAAACATTAGGGAAGCAGAAAACCCATCAATTTCTGATCGGTTTTGCAGCAGAGACGAATGATATTGAACGGTATGCACGAGAAAAACTGGAACGGAAAAACTGTGATCTGATCGTAGCCAATGATGTCACCCGTGCAGGTGTAGGATTTGGAACAGATACCAATGCGGTGAACATTTATGACCGTGAGGGTTTGGTAGAAGAGCTTCAGGTAATGGCCAAGGAAGACGTGGCACGCCAGTTGCTTTCAATTGCGGCGGAGCGCATTGCCGGGAGGAATTAATATGGAGATCGCCAAGGTTATTGTCGATGTTCCTGTGAAGGAAACCGACCGACCTTTTGATTATCTTGTGCCAGAATCGATGCGAGAATGGATCGAAATTGGCAGTCGGGTAGGTGTACCTTTTGGACATCGGACGGTGCAGGGATTCGTCGTTGATCTCGTACCTCGCACTGGAAATGAGACATTTAAGCTCAAGCCTGTTCAGGAGCTGCTGGATATTGTTCCGCCTTTGTCCAAAGATCTGGTGGAACTAGCAGAATGGATGAGTGATCGTTATGCGAGCAATCGCATTCTATCTCTACAAGTGATGGTACCCACAGCTTTAAAAGGGAAAGCGGAGCGTTACATCTCTATTGGAGATGCACTCGATGCTAAGACGGCGAGTTCGTCGCCGAATGAAGAGGTTCTTTTTGTGTGGGGAGAAGAATCAACTACGGAGAAGGTACAGCAGGATATCATTCGATTCGTACAAAGCCGTGGACAAGTCCCTCTTCAACAGCTAAGTCGAAAGTACCCTAATCATGCACCCTTGATCAAAAAACTGCTCCTAGGTGGCATATTGTTAGAAAGCCAGGCCATCAAGGATAAAATGGGCAAAAAGACGATGAAGTCTGTGGATCTTGCGGTTGACACGATGGCAGCACAAGAAGCACTTGATGCATTCCCAGCGAAGGCGCAGCGTCAGAAGGAAGTATTGTCCTTTTTGCTCGAGATGAAAGAACTGTTGCCTATGCCAATGAAGGAATTGTTGTCAACGCTTCAGGTATCTGCGGCTACTGTCAAAGGACTGGAAGAGAAGGGATTACTCGTAACAGAGGACGTTGAAGTCTTTCGTGATCCTTATCAGGGCAGACAGTTTCGGGCGACCGAACCGCTCTTGCTCACACCGGAACAACAACATGTGTATGATAGCATCAACGGTAGACTACTGGAGAGACGCCACGGCGTCTTTTTGCTTCATGGTGTAACGGGAAGTGGCAAAACGGAAGTCTATCTGCAAACGATACAACAGTGCATTGATCAGGATCGTCAAGCCATAGTGCTTGTACCCGAAATTGCCCTGACTCCTCAAATGGTTGAGCGTTTTAAAGGGCGCTTTGGGGATCAAGTCGCGGTCATGCACAGTCGTCTGTCAGGTGGGGAGCGTTACGATGAATGGCGTAAAATTAGAGAGGGTCAGGTCAAGGTAGCGATTGGCGCACGATCAGCGGTATTTGCACCGTTCAGCCGTCTTGGATTAATTATTATGGATGAGGAGCATGAGACCTCTTATAAGCAGGAGGAAACACCAAAATATCATGCTCGTGATGTTGCGGTAAAAAGAGCTCAGCAGCACCAGGCCGTTGTGGTTCTTGGTTCTGCGACGCCTTCGCTAGAAAGTTATTACGCTGCTCGCTCTCAAAGTAATGATGAATTCGCGCCACTCCTGCTAGAGATGCCCACTCGGGCGCTTGGTAATAACCTACCTGATGTACGTATTATTGATATGCGTGAGGAACTTAAGGACGGCAATCGTTCGATGTTCAGCCGGGCGTTACACAAAGGTCTGGAGGAACGCTTGGAACGTGGAGAACAAACGGTGCTGCTTCTAAACCGCCGCGGATACTCTACTTTTGTGATGTGCCGAAGTTGTGGTTATGTAGCCGGTTGCCCAGAGTGTGATATTTCTCTGACGTACCATCAACGATCTAATAATCTTCGTTGTCACTATTGTGGTTATGCGGAAGCGGCTCCGGAAGTATGTCCGGATTGCGGAAGTGAACACATTCGATATTTTGGAACAGGGACTCAGCGTGTAGAGGAAGAGCTTGCTAAGTTATTCCCCGGAATTCGCGTCATTCGGATGGATGTGGATACAACAACAGAGAAGGGTTCACACGAGAAGTTGCTGAAACAGTTTCGGGAGAAGAAGGCGGATGTCCTACTGGGTACACAGATGGTCGCTAAAGGGCTGGACTTCCCAGATGTGACGCTGGTAGGGGTCATTACGGCCGATTCGGCATTAAATTTACCTGATTTCCGAGCTGCGGAAAAAACATTCCAGCTGCTGACTCAAGTTGCCGGCAGGGCAGGACGACATCAGCTTCCAGGTGAAGTTTTTGTGCAATCTTATACGCCAGAGCACTACTCGATCGGTCATGCTAGTCAGCACGATTATGTATCGTTTGTACGTGAAGAATTGCTGCATCGACGTAATCTTCAATATCCGCCATACTGTCGGCTCATTCTGGTGACTTTTTCACACGAGCAACTACCGGTACTGATCCGGCTTGCTGAAAACTACACCCGAATGTTAAAAGAACGTGCAAACGCAGCAGGGTGGTTAGGAAGTATGGATCGTTTCAGCAACGAAGCCTTTGACGTACTCGGGCCTGTAGCCTCGCCGATTCCTCGGATCAAGAATAGATACAGATTCCAATGTATGATAAAATGGCGTGGGGATGTAGACGCTATTGGGCTCGCTCTAGCGACAGCTCGGCGCATGGACGATGATGTGCAAGCGCAGAAGTTGCTAATTAGTCTTGATGTAGACCCGCAAATGTTAATGTGAACAGGCGGTATAAACATAGATTAGTAAAAACATGCATCGTAGCTGGAGATATAACTACACAGCTTGATGTTTTGAAATTATGATGAGGATTAGGAAGGTGCTTACAACATGTCGATTCGCATTATCGTGAAAGAACCGGATGAAGTGCTACACAAAAGAGCTAAAGAAGTAACTAAAGTCACACCGAATGTACAAAAGCTGCTGGATGATATGGCAGATACGATGTACGATGCTGAGGGTGTAGGGCTTGCGGCGCCACAAGTAGGTATTTTGAAACGTTTGATTGTTATTGATGCTGGAGATGAACAGGGCCTGATCAAAATGATTAATCCTGAAATTATCTCAAGTGAAGGCGAGCAGTTCGGACCGGAAGGCTGCCTGAGTATTCCTGGAATTAATGGGGATGTACGTCGCTTTGAGACAGTGACCGTCAAAGGATTGGATCGTGAAGGTAATGAACTGATTATTACGGGCAGCGGTCTGTTGTCCCGTGCATTCCAACATGAAATTGATCATCTGGATGGAGTGCTCTTTACTGATATTGCCGAGAAAGTATACGAAATTTCTGCGGATCAGACAGGACCTCGACGTAATTAAGGAGTGATGGATTTGAATATTGTTTTTATGGGAACCCCAGATTTTGCTGTTCCTTCTCTAGATATGCTAATTGCGGAAGGATACAATGTGGTCGGTGTCGTAACACAGCCGGATAAACCACAAGGCCGCAAAAAGATACTCACACCAACACCTGTAAAAGCTGCAGCCGAGCGTTATGGCTTACCTGTATTTCAACCGGTTAAACTTCGCGATCCAGAAGCAGTGGCTCGGCTCGCAGAGTGGAAACCTGATCTCATTGTTACCGCAGCATTTGGGCAGATTCTGCCCAAAGCCGTGTTGGACATGCCTGTTCGTGGCTGTGTGAACGTACATGGATCACTTTTGCCTAAGTATCGCGGAGGTGCCCCAATTCAACGTTCCATTATCAATGGGGAGTCGGTTACTGGAGTAACGCTCATGTATATGGCAGAAGGACTGGACACCGGGGACATGATCTCGCGCGTAGAAGTACCGATCACAGATGAAGATACATCAGGCTCGATGTTTATCAAGCTGAGTCAAGCGGGCTCTAAATTGTTACAGGAAGAAATGCCTAGATTAATTGCAGGAGAAACAACGGCTGTCCCTCAGGATGATGCCGCAGCTTCGTATGCCCGCAATCTGACTCGAGAAGATGAGAAACTAGACTGGAGTCGCTCCTCACGAGAGCTGTTTAATCAGATCCGTGGTCTTGTACCATTCTCTGGAGCATTCACCATGTGGGATGATCAAGTCTTCAAAGTATGGGCAGCGATGAATCCGAATTCAGATGTCCAAGGGACTTCTCAAACGGGTCAAACCGAGCCGGGCACTGTTTTGCAACTGGGTGCTAATGGTATCGAGGTGTCAACAGGCAGCGGTTCACTCTGGTTGACCGAAGTTCAGCCGGCAGGTAAAAAAGTGATGAAGGCTGTAGACTTTGGTCGTGGCGGTACTTTGAAACCAGGCACGGTGCTGCGATGAACGGAAATACATCAGGCCGTACATCAAGCCAGGGGAAACAAGCACAACATTCAACGAAACGTACCCACTCTAAGAAGGGTCAGAGCAACGGCAAGCCTGCTCATGCTCAAACTAAAACCGCTGCTAGGTCTGCTTCACGAGGGGCTGAACGCTCGTCTGGTCCCAAAACCTCTGCCCGTAACGTTGCCGTAAAGGTACTTAGTGCAGTTGAACAAGACGGGGCATACAGCAATCTAGAGTTGAATCGCCGATTAAAAGAAGCTGATTTAAGCCCAGCAGACGTAGGTTTAGCGACCGAATTAGTCTATGGAACAATCGCAAGGCTGAACACACTGGATTATTATTTGGAGCGTTATGTAGCCAAAGGTGTGTCTAAGTTACAGCCGTGGGTAAGAAGCTTGTTACGGATTAGTGTGTATCAAATGTTGTATCTGGATCGGATTCCTGAGCATGCAGTTGTCAGTGAAGCGGTGAATCTGGCGAAAAAGCTGGGTCACCAAGGTGTTTCTGGTATGGTGAATGGCGTTTTGCGGAATATGATTCGTAATCGTGATGAGCTTCGAATACCGGATAATCTACCTGCTGCTGAACGGATTGCGCTGGAGCATTCACATCCGCTGTGGATGGTAGAGCGCTGGATCGCTCAATATGGTGCAGAGACAGCAGAAGCCATCTGCCGTGCCAATAATGAGCCTCCTGCAGTCAGTGTTCGTGTGAATACAACGATGACAACACGAGAGAAGCTGATGGGCGAGATGGAGAGCGCGGGAGCAACGGTAGAGCCTTCCCGACTGAGTCCTGATGGTATTCTGGTGCGTAGCGGAGGCAATATGGCTCTTACATCCTGGTATCGTGATGGTCTGTTATCTGTGCAGGATGAGAGTTCCATGCTGGTGGCTGAAGCAGTCGCACCCGAAGAAGGACAAACCGTGCTGGATTGCTGTGCAGCCCCTGGTGGCAAGACAGCACATATGGCTGAGAAAATGCAAGATCGTGGGCGAATTATAGCGAATGACCTGCATGCTCATAAACGTCAATTGATTATGGATCAGGCGGATCGTCTGGGATTAGGCTGCATTGATGCCGTTACTGGTGATGCACTAGATCTGAATGAACGTTATCCTGCCGCTTCATTTGATCGAATTTTGCTGGATGCGCCATGCTCAGGTCTTGGTGTTATCCGTCGCAAGCCAGATGTCAAATGGACCAAGTCTCCTGAAGATATCGACGACATTTCAGGTCTACAGCGTGAGTTGCTGGATCGTGTAGCCCCACTTCTGAAGCCAGGAGGGGTGCTGATATACAGCACATGTACGATCGAACCAGCGGAAAATGAAATGATGGTGTCTGACTTCTTGCAACGTCATCCTGAATTCGAAGCGGCTGATTCGACATGGTCTGATAAGGCATTGACTGAATTGAAATCCGTCAACGGAGGTGTGCAAATTTTGCCGCAATATGCACACAGCGACGGATTTTACATTGCCCGTTTGATCCGCACGGCGAATTGATGAATTGTATAGTGCATGAGCAAGGGCCGCCGAGGGTAACTTCGGCGGATTTCTTTGTGAGAAGCATGCCTTTTTTATGGGGTCATAATGAAATGGTTGAACACTTTAATATCGTATGATTAAGCTATAGAAGTGGGCGATTTTCGTGATTGACGAACGATCTTAGGGTGCGATAGGCGCATAGAGGTGTTATAATGCATGAAGTGTGTGCTTCGAGGGTATACATGGATGTAAAGTGGTCTTTATGATAGAATAGGACGGATGGAACGAAAAGAAGGAAGCTATATAGATTGAATTAGACATTTACACGAGAACGGAGAGGACAGAAATAACGTGAAGAAGCGTAGCGTTCGTCTGAAAGCTTTCTGAAAGAAAGCTACGTCGAAAGCATAAGCTATCACCGGATTTTCTCTTTGCAAAAGAGAATTCGAAAAATCTGGGGATAACAGCGATTGGAAGGTTATTCTGTCATCGGAGTGGAAGTGTAAATATTTATGGTTCAATCTAAATGAAAAGAAGGAATAGGTGTTGAAAACAAAATGAAACCTTTTATATATGATTATTCCCTAGAAGAGCTGCAGCAGTGGGCTGTTAATAATGGGGAGCCTGCGTTTCGTGGGGGTCAGATTTTTGACTGGATCTACGTGAAACGTGTGAATGATTTTAATGAAATGAGTAACTTACCGAAGGCACTACGCGAAAAATTGACAGAGCAATTCGAATTTGTAACGCTCACAGAAATTACGAAATTTGAATCCAAGGATGGAACGGTTAAGTTCCTGTTTGGTCTGCATGATGATCATGCCATTGAAACAGTTATCATGAAGCATAACTACGGGAACAGCATCTGTGTAACGACACAGGTCGGTTGCCGAATTGGTTGTACATTCTGTGCATCTACTCTAGGTGGTCTCAAACGTAACCTTACGGCTGGAGAGATTACTGCTCAAGTGGTACAGGCACAGAAAATTCTGGATGAACGTGGCGAGCGTGTCAGCAGCATTGTTATCATGGGTTCAGGTGAACCATTTGAAAACTATGAAGCTACGATGACCTTCCTGCGCACGATGATTCATGAAAAAGGATTGAATATCGGTCAACGTCATATTACCGTATCTACGAGCGGAATCGTACCAAACATCTACAAATTTGCTGATGAAGATACACAGATTAATCTGGCGATCTCCATTCATGCACCGAACGATGCGCTTCGTTCCAAATTGATGCCGGTTAACCGTCGTTTCCCGTTTGAAGACGTTATGGAATCCTTGCGTTATTACTTGGCCAAAACAGGTCGGAGAATTACGTTTGAGTACGCCCTGATTGGTGGAGTTAATGATCAGCCTGAACATGCTGCTGAACTAGCAGGTGTGCTCAAGAACATGCTGTGCCACGTTAACTTGATTCCGGTCAATCACGTGCCTGAGCGCAAATACGTAAGAACATCACGAAGCGATATATTTAACTTCCAGAGAATTCTCTCGGAGCAAGGCGTCAATGTAACGATTCGTCGTGAACAGGGACATGATATTGCTGCCGCTTGCGGTCAGCTTCGTGCCAAGCATATGGAGTTGAGGTGAGAACGTTTTGATCAAAACAGTTCATGTGAGCCATATCGGACGTGTACGTTCGGTTAATGAAGATTCAGCTTGGATTCGCAATTTGGAAACAGGTTATATCTTAGGCATTGTTGCCGATGGCATGGGCGGACATCTTGCGGGAGATACCGCAAGTCGTCTTGCGGTGGAGACACTCGTGAGCGATCTCGGTACATTAGAACCGGGCTTGTCGCATGCCTCTTTGTCTGCTGCTCTCAGCGACGCGATACTGCATGCGAATGAGGTAATATTCCGCACAGCATCTGCAGATGAAAAGTACCATAACATGGGGACGACAGTGGTTGCTGCCTTATTGAATGATGCTGAGGGAGTTATCGGTCATATCGGAGATAGCCGCGCTTACAAAATTGCCAACAAATCATTAACTCAGTTGACGGAAGATCACACACTGGTCAATGACTTGTTAAAGAACGGTATCATTAAAAAGGAAGATGCTTCTCATCACCCACGTCGTAACGTACTGACTCGTGCACTTGGCACAGACGCTGAGGTAAAGGTAGATTTGGATCCCGTTAAGCTGGAAAAGGGCGAAGTCCTTTTGTTATGCAGTGATGGGTTAAGCAACCTAGTCAGCAATGAGCAGCTCATTCAAGTTGCTGGCAATTTGGATCTTCCTCTTGAGGAACGAGCGGATCGTCTACTCCAGCTGGCTCTGCTCGCTGGCGGAGATGATAACATCACCGTTGCGTTGTTTGAGGCTCAAGAGGAAAGTTCCGTAGTTGCGGAAACGGGGTGCGAGTCATGATTGGGCACCAGCTAGGCGGACGCTATGAAGTGATTGAGCGGGTCGGTGGCGGCGGTATGGCGCTTGTATATAAAGCACAGGATCTTCTGCTGAATCGAAATGTCGCGATCAAAGTGTTAAGACAGCAATTCGTCCATGACGAAGAGTTTATTCGACGTTTCCGCAGAGAAGCACAATCTGCTGCATCTTTGTCTCACCCTAACGTAGTGAGTATCTATGATGTAGGGCAAGAAGATGATGTGCATTATATTGTTATGGAATACGTCGAAGGCAAAAACTTGAATGAAATTATAAAGGAAAGGGCGCCTCTGCAAGTCGATGAAGCCGTTCGTATCGCTTCTCAGATCGCAGATGCCCTGGATCACGCACATCATAATCAGATTATTCATCGGGATATTAAACCGCATAACATTTTGATTGGACGCAATGGACGTGTGAAGGTGACGGATTTCGGAATTGCTCGTGCCGTAACCTCGACGACAATTACTCAGACTGGTTCTGTGATCGGTTCTGTTCATTATTTCTCGCCTGAGCATGCCAAAGGCATTGTAACAGGCGAAAAATCGGACTTATATTCTCTTGGTATCGTACTCTATCAAATGCTGACTGGGCAGCTTCCGTTTTTGGGAGAGAGTCCAATTAGCGTTGCTTTGAAGCATTTGCAGGAAGAATTCGATGAACCACGCAAATTTAATCCATTGATTCCGCAAAGTGTGGAAAATGTAATTCTGAAATCTATGCGTAAGAATCCTCAAGAGCGGTATCAATCAGCAAAAGAAATGCAGACCGATCTGGAAACTTGTTTGATGCCAGAGCGTCGCAATGAAAACAAGATTGATTTTCCGGATGAGGATGATATTGATCAAACCCGTGTCATGCCTGCAATTAAGCCTGAGCCACGTGGTATTACTTCAACAGGTTCAGTACCTGTGATGGAGTCTGACGTCGAGGCGGGCAAAGAAAAGGGCAAAACAAAGAATTGGAAAAAGCCAACTCTTCTTATTTCGTTGACGCTTCTAATTCTGATAGCCATGGTTGGCGTGGTATGGTACGTCAAGGGCATGCTCGTTGTTCCTGAAGTGCAGGTTCCTAGTGTCATTAATGAGACTGAGGAAAATGCCCGTAAAATCTTGGAGGATAGTGGCCTTGTCATAAGTAATGAAGTCATTAGAGCTCACGAAGAAGGTTTTGATCCAGGGATTGTGTTTGACCAGAGCAGAAAAGAAGGCGATGTCGTCAAAGAGGGCACGGAGATCCAGCTTAGTGTCAGTATAGAGAAAGAGCCATCTACAATGATTGATGTAAAAGGTTCCTCTTATGATGCTGCTGTGAAGAGTCTGACCGCTTTAGGCATTAAGGAGGATCAGATCCAACGTAAGGATGAATACTCCAATGAAGTCGCATCCGGAAACGTGATCTCCCAGACGCCTGGAGTCAATGAAGAATTCGATCTGGAATCAGTTCAAATTGTTTTAACCGTAAGTAGAGGCGCTGAAACGATTAAGATGCCTGATCTTAAAAATCAAACCCGTAGTGAAGCGGAGCGTTTGCTTAAATCCGCCGGATTAACGCTGGCTCAGGTTCAAGAGGAGTCAAGTTATACCATTGACCGCGGTAAAGTAACCCAACAATGGCCTTTTGAAGCGGGTGCAGAGGTTAGTCCTGGTGACAATATTACCATTTACATCAGTACAGGTTATCCACCAGAAGCGTTAGAATATTCGTTTAATATTAATGTCTCACCAAAAGAAGAGGGCAAAAACAGCAGTATTCGAATTACATTTGAAGATGCACGTGGCAAAAACCAAGAGTGGGGAACACGTACCATTAACAAGTCTAACCAAGCGTTGACGATCCCACTGGTACTTGCACCAAATGAGAATGGCGCTGTGTCCGTCTATCGGGATGGGAAATTCCTTGATACGTACCTTGTTACCTACATTGATGCCAAGAATGGAACCGTTGTTGTACCTTCCATTGAGCCTGAGGGCGGCGTGCAGCCACCACCGGATGAGCAACAACCGGATCCAGGGAATGTGGAAGAGGATAGTACGGAAACCAACCAGGAAGGTGAACCTGAGTCAACACCTGCGGATGGTGAAACTGACAACGAAGAGGGAGACACCTCAGCGATGGATCAAGGGAATGGTAATGGCAATGGTAACGGTAAGGCTAAGGGTAGAACCAAGGAAGTTGTTAATGCATCAAGCCGTCCTTAAAGGACGGCTTATTGCTGACGTTTAGCCAGTAAAGGTTAGTTCTAACCATTCACTGAAAATCGTACGTCTGGAACTTGCACAATCGTATTGCCAAATCAAAGGAGGGCGACGGAGCTATGCCTGAAGGTATCATCGTTAAAGCGCTAAGCGGTTACTACTATGTCATGCCACTGGAAGATAACGGGGTGCCTTCGGTTGAAGGCTCTGCCGTTCAATGCCGAGCTAGAGGCATCTTTAGGAAGCGGGGCACTTCACCGCTTGTGGGTGACCGTGTTAGCTACATGTTGACTGAGAATGGGGAAGGAACAGTAGATGAAATTAAAAAGCGTGACACGGAACTGATCCGTCCTCCTGTGGCTAATGTCAATCTGGCTGTTCTCCTATTCTCCGTCAAGGAACCGGATATGAATCTGAATCTGCTGGACAAGTTCCTTGTTCATATCGAACAGGCAGGGCTGGATGCGCTTATCGTCGTAACGAAGCAAGACTTGGCTAATCCAGGAGCAGATGACAAAGATACTGTCGCTGAAGTAAAGGCGCTCTACGAACAGATTGGTTATGAAGTCATCTCTACCAGTTCGCGAACCGGAGAAGGCAGTGAAATGCTGAAGGAACGGCTTGCAGGTAAGATTAGCGTATTTGCTGGTCAATCCGGGGTAGGTAAGTCTTCCATGCTGAATGCTTTGATGCCAGGTCTTACATTGGAAACGAGTGAGATCAGCATGCGTCTAGGACGAGGCAGACACACCACTAGGCACGTAGAATTAATTCCACTGGATAATGGGGGCTTTGTTGCCGATACTCCTGGTTTCAGCCAGCTGGACTTCCTAGAGATTGGTGTAGAGGAGCTCTCTACCTGTTTCCGTGAATTTGCTCAGTATGCAGATCAGTGCAAATTCCGAGGCTGTACACACACCCACGAACCATCATGCAAGGTACTTGAAGCTAAGGAAGAAGGACTAATCGCCGAAAGCCGGTACCGGCACTATGTGTTGTTTCTTACAGAAATGAAAGACAAGAAGCGGAGGTACTAACATGATTAAAATTGCCCCATCCATTTTATCTGCTGACTTTGCCCGTCTTGGTGCAGAAGTAGCGGAAGCTCAAACCGCAGGTGGAGATTGGATTCACGTTGATGTCATGGACGGTCACTTTGTCCCTAATATTACGCTTGGCCCTGCGATTGTAAAAGCTATTGCGCCTCATACGAGCTTGCCGCTTGATGTGCATCTGATGATTGAGAATCCAGAGCGGTATGTTGAGGAGTTTGCCAAAGCAGGCGCTGCGGTCATTACTGTTCATGCCGAAGCTTGTGTGCACCTTCACCGTGTTATTCACTTAATCAAAGAACAAGGTGTAAAAGCAGGCGTTGCTCTGAATCCGGGTACACCTGCAAGTGCGATTCAAGAAGTTCTTGATGATGTGGACTTGGTGCTGGTCATGACGGTTAACCCAGGATTTGGTGGACAAGCCTTCATCTCCGGAACAATGAACAAAATCAAGCAAATTCGCAGTTGGCTGAATGAAAAAGGACGTCATGACGTTCATATTGAAGTGGATGGCGGAATTGCTGCCGATACGGCTCCACTTGTGGTGGAAGCTGGCGCGGATGTGCTCGTTGCAGGAAGTGCAGTATTTGGACGTGAAGATCGTGCAGCTGCAATTACTGACATTCGCAACAGCTACGGGGGCTAAACATGAATCTGAAAGAGACGCTGTGGACCATGGCTGCAAGTCTCGTTACAGGACTAGTGCTCGCTTTATTTGCGGTAGTACAATCTCCATTTAATGCATTTACCTCTTTACTTGGGGTTGGAATTGTCATCTTGTACTTCCGTAAATTTGACCGAACGAGACTTCGGGTTACATTTGTCATTTTTAGCATACTCTACTACTTAATGAGTGTATTCATGATTGCTGTCTATCAATTTGTTCCGACCCAGATGTAAATCCCTTGTTTCAGGCTCGTCATTATGGAATAGGGACAGGTAGTTCCGCATAAATATGGTTACATGAGCAGGTTTCTCATGTAGCCTTTTTTGTCGTGTTTGCGGTAGGGAAGGCATGAAGCATAGGATGCGGCGGATGTATGAGCATGATGGGGAGGGTGAAGTATGAAATTTTACACGTTCAAACTGCCGAAGTTTTTGGGAGGGTTTGTAAAGGCGATTCTTAATACGTTTCAAAAGAACTGATCCATTACAATGCGAATACCGCCGCTTTGTTAGCTTCAGGGCGTCCTGAGAATTAGCTTACGAAGCACGATGCGGCGGCCATTCACATGTCTATGGTGTTTAAGGTGGGGGCTTTCATGTTTAAATACCAAAAAAGCACCTGCGATAGACAAGGTGCTTTTTGCTTATCCGATTTATAGTAGCTTTGCGTGATTATACGCGAGTCACTTTACCGGCTTTCAGTGCACGGGTGCTTACGTATACACGTTTCGGTTTGCCGTTCACGAGAATGCGGACCTTCTGAACGTTTACGCCCCAAGAACGACGGTTACGGTTGTTAGCGTGGGATACGTGGTTACCGGTGCCCGGTTTCTTACCTGTCACATAACATTTGCGAGACATAGATTACACCTCCTATCCTAAAATAACCAGTGCCTTCGGAGAGACGAAAGTCATTCCATAAGGACTAAATTGTTCTACCTGACTAGAAAAGTCAGTTTCCAGTAGCTAATGGGTTGTTCAAGCCAGCATCGCCGGATCATTTCCATTACTAAACCTGCTTAAAACAATACTTGAATATAATATCATATCTAAAAAAGCTTCGTCAACTGATCCAAAAACTTTATTTATTTCTCCTGTCTAATATAGTACAATGTTGAATAGTCCATAATACAGCGGTGAACAGGCTTTTGCCGCGGGGAAGCCGGAGAAAAGACCGGCCTTAAAGGTCGGGGGTCTGCTTTTTGGCAACGCTGCGCGCTGCGGCATTCCATCATTGGCACCAGTCTCCATGCGGCATTCATGCCGGCTCTCGATACCGGTGCATATCCGTATGCCCCGAACTTGGGGCTGTAATTGGTTGCAGGATATCGGTGGCCAGGCCGCCCAGACCGTTAAACCCGGCTGACATGTTGTATTATATGCCTATGCCGGACAAGGTATGGACGAAGAATAACGCAATAGCGTTAACGCATGAACAGACCAGATAACATCTTGGTGCAAGATGTTCGTGTATCAAGCTAGGAAGGGGAATTCTCACTTGAGTATACGTTCTTTAAATGGAACAGATTTCACCGCAATGGTACTTGCCGGAGCGGAACAACTTGGGCAGCATGCAGAGCACGTCAATTCCCTGAATGTTTTCCCTGTGCCAGATGGCGACACGGGAACGAACATGAATTTGACAATGAGTGCAGGAGTCGCTGAGATTAAACGCAAGAGCTCTGCCTCAATCGGAGAAGCTGCTGGTATCTTATCGAAAGGCCTGCTTATGGGTGCTCGCGGCAATTCCGGAGTTATTTTATCGCAATTGTTCCGAGGATTCAGCCGTTCCGCTGCGCCTTATGAGGAACTGAATACAATCCAATTTGCGGCAGCCCTCCAGAACGGTGTGGATGCAGCATACAAAGCAGTGGTAAAGCCTGTAGAAGGCACCATTCTGACCGTAGCTAAGGAAGCTGCTAAGCATGCCAACTATTACGCTAGACGGACGAATGATATTACAGAATTAATGAATGAAGTATTGTTAAAAGCAAAAGAAGCACTGGCGATGACTCCAGAATTGCTGCCTGTACTGAAACAGGTTGGCGTTGTGGATTCAGGTGGTCAGGGGCTTGTATATATTTACGAAGGTTTCATGGAAGTTCTATTGCAGCAAGATGGAGGAAGCCTGACGACTCTGCCAAAAGAAGTTCAACCTTCGGTATCGTCTTCTGCTCTCAAACCTGCTGCGAAGCCAGAAGTAACACCTGCTAAACCTGTACAACAGGTTATCGCGCCAGAGATGCCTTTATCGGCACAAGCAAGACTTGTTACGGAAGATATTGAATTCCTGTATGATATGGAATTTTTCATTAACCGACAGCTTGGCGACAACGCAGGAGTCGCATTCGATGAGGATGTTTTCCGGAAAGCGTTATCAGTGAACGGAGATTCCATTATCATTATTGCCGATGATGAAGTCATTAAAGTGCATGTGCATTCCAAGACACCTGGCGATGTATTAAACCTGGCTCTACGCTATGGTGAAATTACGCAGATTCACATTCTGAACATGCGTGAACAGCATAGAGACCTGCTTACTGCTGGCATGGATATCGCACCTTCGCCTGAACTGTTCGCAGAGATTCCACCAGAAGTGTCGCGTGGTCACGAGGAAGCTGTGCCGCCTGCGGATGAGATGGCACCATATGGATTTATCGCTGTATCTTCAGGTGATGGTATTGCTGAAATTTTCCGTAGCCTCGGTGTGGATGTCGTTTTGTCTGGTGGACAAACGATGAATCCGAGCACGGAGGATTTTGTAAAAGCGGTGCGTTCAATCGCAGCGGAACAGATTTTTATTTTGCCAAACAATTCTAATATCGTACTTGCTGCAGAGCAGGCACGTGAATTGCTGGAGGATGAACGCCGTATTACTGTAATTCCAAGTAAGACCATTCCACAAGGTATGGCGGCTGCTTTTGCTTTCCAAGAAGATGAATCGGCAGAGGTGAATCGGGATCAGATGCTGGATGCTCTGGCACGGGTGCAATCTGGTCAAGTGACCCATGCGGTGAGAGATACCCAATATGATGAGCTGGATATTAAGGAAGGTCATTATATCGGGATTCACAACTCCAAAATTGTGGCTACGGATGAAGATCTGTTGCAGGCCTGCCAAGGTTTGCTTGCGCGCATGTTAGAGAGTGGAGACGAGGTTGTTACCCTGCTTGAAGGGGAAGAGGCGTCTTCTGAGGTTACAACTGCACTGGTTGCTTGGCTCGAAGAGCAGTATCCGGATGCTGAAGTAGAGGTACATGCTGGAGGACAGCCTGTTTATTATTATTTGTTCTCTGTAGAGTCGTAGTGTTCACCTAGCCAAGAAGGAGGGGATCTAGTGAGCCATAAGGTTGCGATCGTAACGGACAGTACAGCAGATATACCGGAAGAACTGATTCGCAAGTATGGGATTCATGTTGTGCCGTTGCGTGTATTGTTTGGTGAAGAAACGTATGCTGACGGAGTTGAACTGACCCCAGAGGAGTTTTATACGAAACTTGGAAAGGCTGCGACATTGCCAACGACGTCACAGCCTTCTCCTACTGAGTTCATGAACGTATATCAATCACTGCTGGACGAGGATCCGGAACGTGCCATCGTATCCATTCACTTGTCGTCTGGCATGAGTGGCACTTATCAATCTGCTCTGCTTGGCAAGTCTCTGTTAGAGCGTGAAGGTGACATCACGGTGCTGGACTCCAAGTCGGCATCTTACGGATATGGATTGCTGGTGGTGCAGGCCGCTGAGCTTGCCTTACAGGGCAAATCAGCAGCCGATATTGCTAGTGCTGTAGAAGGTATGCACCGGACTCGTAAGCTGTTCTTCCTTGTGGATACGCTAGAGTATCTACAGAAAGGCGGTCGAATCGGCAAAGCGGCAGCGATTTTTGGAACCCTTTTGAATATTAAGCCAATTCTATCTATTGATAAAGAAGGCATTATCTATGCCGTTGAGAAGGTCAGAGGTCAAAAAAAGGCCATGGCTCGCATCATTGAGCTGTTTCAGCAGGATTTCGCGGGTAAACGCGTAAATGTGGCAATCGGCCACACCGCAGATCCCGGATCAGCCATTGCTTGTGCAGAGCAGTTACGTGGGCATTTTACACTGAATGAGGTAGTGTATACCAACATCGGCGCTGTCATCGGTAGCCATGTCGGTCCTGGTGTAATAGCTATCTTTATGTGGCCTGTTCCGGAATGAGGGATTAGACATGAAATGGGATGAAATATCCGTAAAACAAATCAACGGCGTGAGTGCTCTCAAAGAGGGAGAGCTTCACGCCTTTGGCATCTCTACTGTAAAAGATTTATTAGAATATTATCCGTTCAGATACGAGGATTATCGACTGCGTTCTCTCAGTGAAGTGAAGGATGGAGACAAGATTACCGTTCAGGGCAAAATTATGGGCATTCCTGTGCTGCAGAGATACGGGAAAAAATCCAGGCTTACGTGTAAGGTGATGATAGAGGAGTGGATGATTACAGCCACGTGGTTTAATCGACATTTCCTGAAAGACCAGCTAACACCTAACCGTGAGATTGTCATCACAGGCAAATGGGAACAAAAGCGCATGCAGATGACGGTATCCGATTCTGAATTTCCCGATAAAGGGGAAGGGCGTTCAGGTACACTTCAACCTGTATACTCAGTAACGGGCAAGCTCACACAAACGTGGATGCGCAAAACCATTCAGCAAGGACTCGTGCAATATGGGGAGTTAATTCCTGAAATTTTGCCTCGAAGCTTATTAAATAAATACAGTCTCTTGCCTCGCAAACAAGCGATTGCTGGGATTCATCATCCACAGGATAACCAAGAAGGCCAGCGAGCCAGACAACGGATGGTGTATGAAGAGCTCTTCTTATTCCAACTTAAAATGCAGGCATACCGTGCTCTTAACCGAGATCGTATGGACGGGGTCGTGCATACGACGGATAATACGACTATTCGGGAATTTGTACGCAGTTTGCCGTTTGAGCTGACAGATGCACAGAAGAAGGTAGAGCTTGAAATTTTGCATGATATGCGCTCGCCGTATTCGATGAATCGTCTGCTTCAGGGAGATGTAGGGTCAGGCAAAACCGTCATTGCGGCGATTGCCCTATATACCACGGTGCGGTCTGGGTTTCAGGGAGCTCTAATGGTACCTACAGAGATTCTGGCAGAGCAGCATATGAGATCATTACAAAAGCTGTTCGAACCGTTTGGGGTGACCGTTGGTTTGCTGACAGGTAGTGTGAACGGCCGCAAACGTAAAGATCTGATTGCTTCTTTGCAAATGGGCATGATTGATATCGTAGTAGGCACGCATGCTCTGATTCAGGAGGATGTATTCTTCCGTGATTTAGGACTCGTGGTAACCGATGAGCAGCACCGTTTCGGTGTGAATCAGCGCAGTGTTCTCCGCCGTAAGGGATATAACCCGGATGTGTTGACGATGACAGCTACGCCGATTCCTAGGACACTGGCGATTACAGCTTTTGGCGATATTGAAGTATCTACGATCTCAGAGCGACCTAAAGGGCGTATTCCGATCTCCACCTACTGGGTGAAGCATGACAAGATGGAGCGGGTGCTGGGCTTTATATCCCGAGAAGTGGATCAGGGGCGGCAAGCATATCTGATCTGTCCACTCATTGAAGAGTCGGAGAAGCTGGACGTTCAGAATGCAATTGATCTGCATATACAGATGCAGCAGAATTTTCCAAACTATCGTGTGGGTTTGCTTCATGGACGAATGACGGCGACGGAAAAAGAGGAAATGATGCGTGACTTTTACAGTAACGATATTCAGCTGCTCGTTTCGACGACGGTCATCGAGGTAGGGGTAGATGTACCTAACGCTACGCTTATGGTGATCATGGATGCGGATCGTTTCGGTCTGTCACAGCTTCACCAGCTTCGAGGCCGAGTTGGCCGTGGGGCTCATGCTTCCTACTGTGTGCTCATTGCTGATCCGAAGTCAGAAGTTGGACAAGAACGCATGAAGGTCATGACGGAAACGGATGACGGCTTCGAGGTGTCTCGGCGCGATCTAGATCTGCGAGGTCCTGGTGATTTCTTCGGCACCAAGCAGAGCGGATTGCCCGAGTTTCGATTAGCAGATATGGTTGCTGACTTTGCGGTATTGGAGCAGGCCAGAGATGACGTCTCCAGTTTAATTACAGATGCAAACTTCTGGACATCCATCGACTACGCACCACTGCGTGAGTATTTACAGGGGCAACAAGTGTTTCAAGGCGACCTCATTGATTAACTTAGAGGTAGTTCAAAAAGTCCGCTTTTGATTACGAAGGATGCCTAGCGGCATCATCAGCGGCGAATATGGGACTCAGCCGATATGTCCGCTGCTCACGTAGCCTTATCTACGCTCCGCTACTCCATTTCTAGCTTCATCGCATCTTCTTGGTACTGAAAACCGGACTTTTTGAACTTCGATTGTAAAGAGGTAGTTCAAAAAGTCCGCTTTTGATTACGAAGGATGCCTAGTGGCATCATCAGCAGCGAAGCTGGGACTCAGCCGAAATAAGTAGATGCTTACGAAGGTTGTTTCCTTCAGAAACAATGTAGTTGCTCACGTAGTCTTATCTACGCTCCGTTACTCCATTTCTAGCTTCGTCCCATCTTCTTGGTACTGAAAAAAAGGACTTTAGCGAATAGAAGATATTGCTGCTTTCCGTATTTCCTTGGGAAAAAGGTCAAGTGTACAAGCCCTCCTGTCATATGAATAAGAAGTGAGTTCATTATTCAGGAGGTGCTAAGTCCGTTGGGTTATCAACAATATGGAATTAGTCCGCAGTTAGTGGAGCGGATCAAAACAAAGATGAAAAATCCTGCTGTAAAAGAGCGTATCAAAAAACTGATCGATGGAGTAACCAAGTCGGATCTTCAGGATCGTGCAAAAGTGAGAAGACTTGTGAAGTCTTCAGCAGTCATTATGAATGAGAGCTTCTCGTCTGCTCAAGAGGAGCAATTTGTAGCTTTTGTTATCGCACAGAAGATTGACCCGAATAATACGTTCCATCTGATTAAGCTATGGGGAATGTTTAGATAGGTGTTCGGTGTGATGTCAAATGACATTGAACAATGATAGGTTACAAAGGAGCTGTCCCAATAGTCATGCGGGACAGCTCCTTTACTATTTATTATTTCAATGGAATTAGGAGTTTGGTGACGCAATCGATTTATCTGTACGAGGGTTATGGCAATCCGTCTAATAAATAGATAGTGAAGAATAATGAATAAGTACATATGTAAGTTAGGAAACTGATGCATGCGCGTGGATTCTCACTTCTTGTTTTTGTTATGATGTTGGACATGTGGAGAACCAATAGCTATCAAAGAGACAATTAGAATTACTATTAAAATTGCATTAGAAGGTACGGTTTTATATACGTAGTTCTGAACAATGAGTACGAGAATGGAAATACTTAAGATCACTTTCAACGCATGAACAGAGAATCGCTGAGGGTTTTTGGATCGTGTGGAGATAAAATAGAGGATACCCCCTAATAAACCAAACAAAAGCACTGAACCTAGGAGCAGTAGTAATACAAGCATGAAATACACCTTTCTCAACAAAAGTTGTAGCAAATTGGAATAACATTCTAATTATATCACAATGAAATTTAACAGATAAGTGTCGATGAAGTACTCCGCAAATGTAGAATGAATGCTATTGATGGATTACCTATGGATTTTGAATTTTCGGTTAGAGCTTTGCTTTCCTGCAGGGGGAGCGGTAAACTGTTGCATACGAGCATGATGAGTAGGTTCTACACATAGGAGCTTGTACCAACATAGGTACGCTAATGTCTAATAGATATGGAGGAAGTTCGATTGTCTGAAATGTTTATTATGCTGCTTGGTTTGTTTGAACGGGCGGCATTATTAATTATCTTTTTATTCTTTTTGTCCAGAGTACCCCGATTTCGGCAGATCCTGCAGAAGGGCAAATTAAGGTGGCAAGAATATGTAGCAGTTACACTACTATTCTGTGCTTTTGCGATTTTCGGGACATATACGGGGATTAATGTAGAAGGTTCTCTTGTCAATGTACGAATCATCGCCGTGTTATCTGGTGGTATTTTGTTTGGAGCGCCAGTAGGGATTATTACGGGGATTGTATCCGGAGTACACCGTTATTTGATTGATATGGACGGAGTAACGGCTATTCCTTGTCTCATTACAAGTATTATTGCAGGTCTCGGATCGGGTTATATTCACAAGTATACGCCGAAGTCCAAACGCTGGATTATTGGGATTGCTGCTGGAATGATCTGTGAAGCACTTACGATGTTACTCATTTTGTTGTATTCCTACCCAGACCCACTGGGGGCGGATATCGTGTCTCAGATTGCACTACCAATGATTCTAGGTGAGATGAATATTGGGTTGATTGTGCTTCTCGTGCAGAGTGTTGAAGGGGAAAAAGAAATGATCGCAGCTCGCCAGGCGAAGCTCGCATTAGATATTGCCAACAAAACGCTGCCGTATTTCCGTTCCATTGACGAAGACTCTCTTCGTACAATCTGCCGAATTATTCAGGAGGACATCCAGGCAGATGCGGTGGCCATTACCGATACACGAAATGTACTCGCTTATGTGGGATTTGGTGAAGAACGGTATCATATCGGAAATGAGATTATTAGTGAGATGACGAAGAAAACGATCTCCAGCGGAGAGATTACCATTAGTAATGATGTGATTGATGAGAAAACGCCGGATATTCACTCCCTGCTTATTATTCCGCTAGAAGAGCGGGGCGAAGTGACTGGAGCACTAAAAATTTATTATCGAAAAGCGTACAAGATCACGTATCCTCTGCAGACCATGGCAGTAGGGCTATCACAGATTATTTCTACGCAGATGGAGGTATCCCGTGTTGAAGAGATTAAGGCTGCTGCGAACAAAGCAGAGCTTAGGGCTCTGCAAACGACCATCCATCCTCATTTTCTGTTTAATGCGTTAAATGCCATTGCCTCCTCCATTCGTACCAAGCCCGATCGAGCAAGGGAGTTAATTGTGAATTTGTCGGGATATATGCGCTATAATCTGGAGCTGTCAGACGAGCTGATCGATATTCATAAGGAATTGGAGCAGGTTCGTAATTATGTGGAAATTGAAAAGGCGCGCTTCGGTAACAGGCTGCAAGTAATCTATGAGATAGATGAGGTGGCTGTGCATATTCCAAGTCTGGTGATTCAGCCACTTGTTGAAAATGCCATTATCCATGGCATTCTTAAAGTGAAAGGGCCGGGAACGGTTCGCATTCGAGTACAGGATTATCCTAATTTTGTGCGGGTGGGTGTCAGCGATACAGGATCAGGCATCCATCCAGACATTATTGAACAGGTGTACCATGACCGGATGCCTGGGAATCAGATTGGATTATATAACGTACACCGGCGTGTGAAACTTATATATGGACAAGGCTTAACCATTACTCGGTTGGAACAAGGAACAGATATTTTATTTGATGTGCCTAAAGGAGATGCATAACAAGGTGATTGGTCGATGAGAGCCCTTATTGTTGAAGATGAGATCCTGGCGAGTGAGGAGTTGAATTATTTAATTCAGGAGCACAGCCAGATTGAAGTTGTTGCTTGTCTTGAAGATGGACTGGATGTGCTGAAGTTTCTACAGGAGCAGGAAGTTGACGTTATTTTTCTGGACATTAACATTCCTTCGTTAGACGGCATGACGCTGGCTCATCATATTGGAAAGTTTGCCCGTAAGCCCTACATCGTATTTACGACAGCGTACAAGGAACATGCAGTGGAGGCATTTGAGCTGGAAGCGTTGGATTATATATTGAAGCCTTATGACGAGAAACGGATTGCAGCTATGCTGAACAAGCTTGAATCCACATTCCGCCGGGATCAGGAGCAGGGGGAGCATGAACGTGGTATGGGCGACGGATCAGTTCAGCATACGACTTCTGTACATGACTCCTCGTCTGTATTAAGCTCATCCTCTGGAACGCAACAGGTGAGGGAAGCGAACAGCCATGATGTGAGGCGGATTAACCTGTTACGGAACGACAACATCATTGTGACGGATACTACGGATATTTATTATGCGGAAGCACAGGAAAAGGTAACGAAGGTATATACGAAAAATGGTGAATTTACGATGCCCGTCAGTATTACGGATTTCCAGGGACGTTTACCACAGGAAACCTTCTTCCGCTGCCACCGTTCGTACGTGGTGAATCTGGCTCAAATTCGTGAAATTGTGCCTTGGTTTAACAATACTTATCTGTTACGCCTGCGTGATCTGGAGGCAGAAGTGCCTGTAAGTCGTGGGAAGGTAAAAGAGTTCAGGCAGCTCATGCGCATTTAGAGGCATTTCATTCCCGCTCTGATGCAACTCATGCCAAAATCGGTGTAATGAATCCCCTTTCATGTATGATTAGCTTGTGAACGCATTCAAGCATTTGACATCGGCAAAGGGGAGATTACGATGAAAGCAATCATTTCATCAGCACCTAATATGACATCAACGACTGGATCTACATCCATTAATCGCTGGCTTATCGTACTGGGCACCATTATTGTACAGATGGGCCTAGGTACAATTTACACATGGAGCTTGTTCAACCAACCGCTCTCCGATCGATTCGGATGGGACGTGAGCTCTGTAGCGATCACTTTTTCAATAACGAGTTTTGCATTAGCATTTGCTACATTGTTTGCAGGACGTTTGCAGGAACGATGGGGGCTTCAGCGCTTGATCCGTATTGCAGGAATCCTGCTTGGGCTCGGACTTGTTCTTAGTTCTCAAGTTACTTCGTTAACGCTGCTCTATCTTCTGGCTGGATTTGTGGTTGGATTCGCAGACGGTACTGCTTATATCACTTCATTGTCTAATCTGATTAAGTGGTTTCCCGAGCGCAAAGGTCTGATCTCAGGTATTTCGGTCGGAGCCTTTGGTACAGGTAGTCTTCTGTTCAAATATGTGAATTCTGCACTCATTAGTTCGGTAGGTCCTGCTCAGGCATTTATGTATTGGGGAATTATCGTACTTGTTCTAATCGTGGCAGGCTCGTTCTTGATCCGTGAAGCGGTGGTTCGTAATCAAGCTACGGCGGGTCAAAAAGAGGGAGACCAGCCCTCGAATGTACGCCAGGATTATACGGTCAAACAAATGCTGCGTACAAAAGAAGCCTACATGTTGTTTGTTATTTTCTTCACGGCATGTATGAGTGGTCTGTACCTTATCGGGATTGTGAAAGATATCGGTGTTCAGCTCGCGGGTCTAAATGTAGCCACGGCTGCTAACGCGGTTGCTATGGTCGCTATATTTAACACGGCTGGGCGCATCATCTTAGGTGCATTGTCAGATAAAGTAGGACGGATGAAGGTTATCGCTGGAGCGTTGCTAGTTACGGCGATAGCCGTGATGACACTGAGCCTGGTTCCGCTAAGTTTTGGAGTGTTCTTCGCCTGTGTGGCAGCCATTGCTTTTTGTTTTGGTGGGAATATCACTGTATTTCCAGCCATTGTGGCAGACTATTTTGGATTAAAAAACCAGAGCAAAAACTATGGTGTCATTTATCAAGGTTTTGGTTTTGGTGCACTTGCCGGATCATTTATCAGCGCATTGCTGGGTGGGTTCCATCTTACCTTTATCGTGATTGCCGTTCTCTGTACGATCTCATTGTTGCTTGCATGTATAATCACACCTCCGGGGCAACAACGTCGTACACGTCAGCGGGAAGAAAAGCTGAGTCTGCATCCTTCATCCCGGGCAAGCTAATACGGAACGGACATATATATTAGAATCTGTAATGAATTGGGCGACCTCTATGAGGTCGCTTTTTTGAATTTAATTGAAAGTCTACGTTTTTAGCGGAGCTGAATAATTCGATTATCGCAAGAAAAATCCCAACCTACACCGGTCTATCTTCTGTGGAAGTACGTCGATTGACGTTTTTCTTATACGGTTCGTAAGGGAGAAGAACGGAGGGGTTCGAATCGGGGATGTGGGGGGGATGTGCATTGCATACTTTGCTTCTGGTATACTCTAGGGGAAATCAAAAGGGCAAGCCCTGATGTTCATTCAGAGGAGGTACGAATATAATGAATTTTATGAAATACACAGAGCCTGATTTTGCAGATTATTATGCGCTTGTCTCCAATAGTGAAGTGATGAAACAGATTACCGAACGTGCATTTCCTGAACAGGAAGCGAAAGAGGAATTCGGAAGCATGCTGGATTACAACCTCAACAATGATACCGGATTCTATCGGGTCTCCAGCAAGGAGGGGAATGGTATTGCCTACGCCAAATTAATTCCGGATGAGACCAATCCAGAGCGCGCGGAGATCGGATATATGATATTGCCTGAACATTGGGGACAAGGTCATGGGACTTCCATTGCCGCTCGGTTAATTATAAAGGCGCAGGCAGCAGGAATTAGCGTGCTCTACGCTGTGATTGATCCAACGAATGCAGCCTCACGTCAAATTCTGCTTAGACAGAACTTTGTTTCCACTTGGGTGGGCGATTATGACGGGTTACCAGGGGAGATTCTGGAACTGAGCTTGCGAGCGAAACGGTAAAATGACGTTAACGTATGGTAAAGGATTACCCACTCCGGGTAATCCTTTCTAATACCTATGATAATAATTAGAGAGATGGAGGAGATGGAGATGAGCAATTCTACGATGGATCAATTGAACTCCCTACTGCCCGAATGGTTGGAAACGAGTCGTTTGCATACAGGGCAAGGTAAGGTGGCTTCCTATATTCCGGAGCTGGTCAAAGCTTCGCAGGATGAGCTTGGCATACATATCATGGACGCTGAGGGTAACCATGTATCAGCCGGCGATTGTGGTGTACCTTTTACGATGCAGAGTATTTCTAAAGTGTTTACCTTAATTCTCGCTTTGATGGATCATGGAGAAGAAGCTGTGTTCTTTAATGTAGGAAAAGAACCGACCGGCGACGATTATGACTCCATGATTAAGCTGGAATTAGTTGATCCAGGAATCCCATTTAATCCGTTAATCAATGCTGGTGCAATCACCGTGTCCTCTCTAATCGCAGGAGATTGCAAGGAAGAGAAATCCCGACGTATCCTAGAGTTTTTCCGTAAGCTCGCAAACAATGAACGATTAAACTACAACGAGGCCGTATTTCAGTCTGAGTCAGAGAGCGGTCATCTAAACCGGTCACTTGGATATTTCCTCAAGCACAACGGGGTGCTGAAGGATGATGTTGAAGATGTACTTGCCGTGTATTTCCGTCATTGCTCCATTGAGGTAACCTGTGCGGATCTCGCACGTATGGCATTGGTGCTTGCGTACAACGGGACAGACCCAGTCACCGGAGAAGAGTTAATTCCGCGTCGTTATGTACAGATTGCCAAAACATTTATGACCACCTGCGGAATGTACAATGCATCCGGTGAATTTGCTATCCAGGTTGGACTGCCTGCGAAGAGCGGTGTATCTGGTGGAATTTTGACACTTGTACCAGGTCAATTCGGTATAGGACTGGTGGGGCCAGCTTTAAATCGCAAAGGAAATAGTATTGCCGGGGTGCATCTGCTTGAGCGTCTCTCTAAGGAGTTCGACTGGAGCTTCTTCTAAAAAAGCGAAATATACCCTTAAGATGATATTTTGAATCACTTCTGGTTCCTTTTGCTCCTTTAGTACGAGAGGGCTGCCTTCTATATCGTTATTCTTGATACATGAAGTGAGTCCATTTCGTGTAGGAAAGCAGTCCTGTCCCCGTGAATTGAACTGCAACTATCTCCGAAAATCCGCAAATCTGACTTCACGAGCCAATAGTTCCTATTGACGATATAGACGTTAGTATGTGGCGATGTATTACTCACCGGCTAGGGTGACGTCTGTGATTAGATTCATCTGAATGTCCCGAGTCCCGTTATTCGTAAGTAGCTTAAGGGTGCGGGCGGGACGGTTCATTCGCAGCACCTGCCCGGTGATACGAATATCGTCATATTCGTCGAACAGGGTAATGGTGATGGCATCTCCTAACACCATCGAATTGCTGAGTAAACGAGACATTTCCTCTGCCGCCTGAGCATCCAGAGAAGGAC
This sequence comes from Paenibacillus sp. Root52, assembly GCF_001426865.1. Lineage (GTDB taxonomy): Bacteria > Bacillota > Bacilli > Paenibacillales > Paenibacillaceae > Paenibacillus. The sequence goes on from NZ_LMFO01000012.1 coordinate 396,507, forward strand.
GAGTACGTGGAGCCAGATGCTCTTGATGAAGAATGTAAGCTTCTCGGTGTTCAGGGAGCATCATACGAGAAGATTCAAAGATTCCGTTTTGCTGTAATTTTTTACTCATTTATAATGACCTCCAATTTTATGAGAACGGTCCTGTGCCTGGGCAGATGAGCATAAGGAAGAGGCTCGCATAATCGCGGTGTCTCCGAACTTACGTTTGATATCATCTGTGGCGCGTTCCAGTTCTCTTTTTCGTTCACGATCGTCGAACCAGGATAGTTGTATGTCGGAATCAGCGACAAGCCCAGTTAAGGATACGCTGATTCGTCGGATGGGTAATCCGTCCCAATGGCGTAAGAAGAGGGCTGCCGCAGCATCGTATACCTCATCCGTAATGTTCGTAGGTTCATTTACCTTCATTTGGCGCGAAAAGCCAGTAGGACGATCATAATCCTGTCCACGACATCCGACAGATACAACATCCCCCATCAGTGATTTGTCCCGTGCACGCCGGCTAACCAGTTCGGCTAACTCAAGTAAAACAACCTTGATGTCCTCCCAGGACTCATAGTCACGAGGTAAAGTCATCTGATGCCCGATCCCTTTTTGCTGGTGGGCATATGTTCCCGGCTTCACCGGAGAATCGTCTATGCCACGAGCGATTCGCCACAATACCTCGCCGTTTACGCCCCAACGATCTCGAAGTCGAGAGAGTGGAGTCTGAGCCAGCTCACCAATGGTATGAATCCCCATCTTATAGAGATGATTCGCCATACGAGAACCAACCATAAACATATCTCTGACTGGCATCTGCCATAATGTTGTCTGTACATCCTTACGAGGAAGGGTGTAGATGCCTCCAGGGACTTTTTTGGCGTATAGGTCACAAGCCATTTTGCTTACGACCTTCGTGTCGCTAATACCAATACGGATGTATACGCCGGTCTCCTCCATGACTCTGGATTGAATGCTCTTAGCGATCTCTTCCGGACTGCCGAACAGATCGAGACTTCCGGTGACATCTAGAAACTGTTCATCAATGCTGTAAGGTTCAACGAGATCGGTGTACGTCTGTAGAATGCTCGTAATGTGCAGGGAGACCCGAATATACTCTGCCATTCTTGGGCGAATGACGACAACGTCCGGACATTTCGCTAAGGCTTCGCCTAGTCGTTCAGCAGTAGTAATGCCATAAGATTTGGCCAAAGGGCAGGCAGCCAGAATAATGCCCGAACGTCGTGCGGGATCTCCGGTTACAACGAGTGGACGGTCCCTGTATTCAGGGTGTGCAGATTTCTCTACGCTGGCATAGAACGACTGGCAATCGGCTAGCATAATGACACGTGTGGCTTTGCGGGGCATAACAAGTCTCTCCTTTGACTTCTCAATCCATAGGGTTTGAATCAAAATAGGTTCATTCCGGTGATTGTTTTACAGTTTATTTACAGTATGGAACATGTGTTCTTGTTTTATAAGCATATCTGACAATTTAAAATGCGGCAAGCGGAATTATTTTGCAAATTGGACACAATTACTACATTGCTTGCTGAAGACCAGATTGTAGGAAATAAGACGTGGATTTTTACATTTAATGTTAGAGATCTGTGACCTCTGGGCGATGACCCCCTGTTCATTCACTAATTTGTAAAAGGGATATAAATAGGCACAGTCCTACAGTGCAGGACTGATGTCCTTTTTTCATTTTCTGCATTTTTCAGAAAAGCTTGATAGGACGCGGATTTTCACGGATACGTTATCGGACTATAGTATCAATTTTGTAATCTTTATGGTTAATACTGTAAAAAAGGCCGCAACTTTAAAAAACAACCTGCGTTTAATGGGATAAGTGTCTAAGCACACTCAGATGCTGTAATCCGCGTTGCATATAACAATAACAGGCATATACGTCCCTACAGGAACGGATCTTAAATCCTCAGTTCACAGGGGAAAGATACAATGGTGAGCAGAGGATGAAGTTTAGAGGGAAAGCATGCTAGTTGATGGCGTATTTTACGAATAATGGGCAGAATGTTGCAGTTTATGTTTGCTCCCATCAGCCTAGTTACAAATGCAGACGCTTAGCGCTATAGTGAGAACTACACCGCTGACAGCTCTATTCCATGCGGTCATCCCATGCGGAATATGCCGCATGTCTTCATGTTTGATCGATAACACAGGCATAAGACGGGATGCATACTAGAGAGGTGAGCAATCGAGAGCATGAGTAGACGAAGACGAAAACGCTGGATGCTAACGGTGCTGGCTGGAGCCGTAGTATTGACCGGAGGAATATTTGCCGGCATGTACTATATGCAGCCCAAACTGGTCACTTATACAGCGCAGAATGGTACAGAAATGAAGTTCAAAACAGAGGGAGACCGATTCATGGAATACGGATCGGACGGTACGTGGAAGGAGATGTTCGTCAAAGGCGTCAATCTGGGCGCAACGTCACCAGGACACTATCCGGGTGAATTCCCGCTGACTAAAGAGGATTATCAGAGGTGGTTCCAGCAAATTCAGGATCTGGGCGCTAATGTAATCCGGGTATATACGGTTCATGAGCCGATTTTTTATACTGCCTTGGTCGATTATAATCGCGGTAGGCAGCAGCCCTTATATTTTATACAGGGGATATGGTCACCTGAGGAAGAGTTAATTGAGAAGCAGGATGCTTATCTCGACCATATCGAGCAAACATTTAAACAGGAAATTGAAAAAGCAGTATCTGCTGTCTATGGGGATGCGGACATTCCTGATAAACCGGGAGCTTCTAGCGGGAAGTATAAGGTGAATGCAGGGAAATATCTGATGGCGTGGCATGTTGGAACCGAGTGGGATCCTATGATGGTGGATAACACCAATAAGACACATCCTGATGTGCCGCAGTACAAGGGAGTTCATTTTTCGGGAACCCCGGATGCTTCACCATTTGAGAACTGGTTGGCAGAATTGATGGACTACACCGCTGTATTAGAGAAAGAGTACGGTTGGGAGCATCCAATGACGTTTACGAATTGGGTGACGACCGATGTGCTTGATCATCCAGGTGAACCATTGTATGAAGAGGACCTGGTCAGTGTGGATGCCCGTCATATTGAGTCGAAGGACTGGCAAGGAGGATATTTTGCAGCGTATCATGTGTATCCTTACTATCCTGACTTGTTCCACATCGATAAGACGCTTCAAACCATTAAGGATGCCAATGGAGAATACAACACGTACAAAAGCTATCTACGCAAGCTTAAAGCCGAGTTTTCCGATATGCCTGTAATGATTACAGAGTACGGTGTACCTTCCTCGCTTGGTATTTCTCATCTGGGGATGGGAGGAAGGAATCAGGGAGGACATAACGAGGCAGAGCAAGGTGAGATCGATGCTTCCCTAACTCAAGATATCTATGATGAAGGGTATGCAGGAGCGATTTTGTTCATGTGGCAGGACGAATGGTTCAAGAAAACTTGGAACACGATGCCACTCGAAATTCCAGCAGACCGACGTGCGTATTGGTTAAACGTGCTGACCAACGAGAAGATGTTTGGTTTGCTCGCGATGGATCCTGGTAAACAGGAGCAGTTGACCATTGATGGCAGCTTGGATGATTGGGAGCAGCTGAAGGATGATGAGGTAACGGTCTGGCAGGGTAAAGTGGAGGGCATTCAGGAGATGAAGCTGACTCATGACGAAGCTTACCTGTACATTGGCATGACCTTAGATCAGCCGTTTGATCCGAAGCAGACGGTGCTGCACATTGGTACAGATACACTTGCAGGAGGTAACCAGCCTGGCGAGCGACTTCCTGGTCGAACGTTCAGTGATGGACTCGAAACGGTGATCACGCTGGGACAGGATGCTGAATCGCAAGTGGAGATTGCCAAGGATTATGATTTTAATCGTCGTCTGTATGGTAAGGATGGCTATGGCATGTTATCTGAGGATTCGGCGGATTCAGCTAATCCATTCCAGCCATGGAACCTGGCGGTAAGCCTGAAGATGACACCACCGGATACCCGATCGGCTCATCCGTTTATGAACGAAAAGGTGGGGGCGTTGAAGCGGGGAACTACAGCTTCCGGGCAGCCTGATACCGATTCATTAACGGCGTGGCAGTATAACGGGAACCAGGTGGAGATGCGAATTCCTTGGATGTTGCTTGGGTTCGGTGATCCAAGCTCACTGCAAGTCATCAACTATGGAGCACTTCAGGAAGGACGACAATTCCAAACTGAAACAGTAGAGGGCGTTACACTGGTTCCATGGTTAATGGAGCGTTCTACTGGTCAAGTATCATGGCCAGGAGGCGAAGCGAACACACTGGACTTGAAGACATTGCCTATGTACAAGTGGCAACCTTGGGAACAGGTAGAGTACAGCGAGCGTTTGAAGCTAAGTTATGAGGAAATGAAGAAACGTTTTGAACAAATACCTAGTTTTCAGACCGAATAAATTAGTATAAAGGAGGACTTTTTCGAATGTTTCCCAATTTGGCACTAGCTTATCTATTTCTATATATCTGTATAGCGCTTGTTGTTGTAGGCGTAATCCTGCTGTTTGCCATGAAAATGTCCCACAATGGCAAACAGCGCAAGATGGAGTGGTACGAATCCAAGCAGCGGGACTACTTTACGTACTTGCAAACTGCACTGACGGAGAATCATCAACTGAAGCTGCCACCAGGCAAGCTTGCTCCGTTAGAGCGCAGGGTTATCCAGAATAAGTTGATTGAATGGATCGATCAGTTCAAGGGAGAGTACCGCGATAAGTTGATTGCCTTGTGCCGTGAGTCGGGGTTTGTAGAGCATGACCTGAAAGAACTGGGCAGACTGCGTTATGGTCGTCAGATCGATGCAGCGTATCGCTTAGGGGGCATGCGTTGTCCAGAGGCTGTTCCGGGACTTATGGAATTGCTGAAGGATGAGAAGCCTGGTCCGATGGCGATCATGATTGCTCGCTCAATTGCGAGAAGCACGGTTCGTCAAGGAGAGTTAAAGGAAATGCTTGAGGTGCTGTTAACCAAAGGCAAATCCATTCATCATCTAGCTGCAGATATTCTACTTGAAACAAGCATGGATACGAGTAAGATGCTGATTGAATTATTGGAAGACCGTAATCCCGACTTTGTAAAAGTAGGACTTGTAGCCATGTGGGGACAGGCTGTTCCAGAAGTGATGCCTGCTCTTCACAAACTGGTGGGTGCGGAGCAGCGGGATGTACGTGCTGAGGCAGTGAAGCTGTACCTTAGTGCAAGTCCTGCACTGCGAGATGAGACGATTTTGAAATTAATGCAGGATGCAGATCCCGAGGTACGCGCCGAAGTCGCTCAAGCGCTGGGCTCGAAGCATGCATCAGGCAGTATCCCGTTACTGCGCAAAGCGCTGCGAGATGAAGATTGGAGAGTGCGATACAACAGTGCCGAGAGTTTGGCGAAGCTGGGTGAGCCTGGATTCGAAGCACTGTGCCAAGCTGCTGTACAGGGTACAAATGTAGAGCGTGAAATCGCGATGCAGCAGATTGAGAGCACGATGCAACATACGGGAACGGATCATAGAGCTGTTGAACAGATGATCGCACATAACAAAAAAAGGCTGCTTTATGATCGGTATTTTGGCTCACCAATAGACCATCGCACAAGCAAGAAACGTACAGGTGTGGCAACGGTAGGAGGGGATTACACTGCTTAGAGATCTTTTATTAATCTACGGTATGGTGGCTATATATTATGTGGTTTTTGTTAACACACTATATTTCTCCATCTTAGCCCTTTCATTCCGCAACATATGGACGATATTCCGGCGTTCGCACTATTCCAAATATAATACGTTGTCAGGCTCGGAACTGGTGCCTTCGGTTTCCTTGCTGGTACCGGCATACAACGAGGAACTGACGATTATTGAAAATGTAAACTGTCTGATGACGCTGAACTATCCAACGTATGAGGTCATCGTGGTTAACGATGGTTCGAGTGATGATACGTTGAAAAAGTTACTGCAAGAGTACAATCTGAAGCTCGTGACCAACACCAAAATGCATGGCAAAATCGCATGTAAAAACATACGAGGTATCTATCATAATCCGGAATTCCCGGATCTCTATGTCATTGATAAGGAGAACGGTGGTAAGGCGGATTCACTTAATGCAGGAATCAATCTGTCTCACTACCCTCTTATCTCTTCAATCGATGCCGATTCGCTTCTGGAGAAGGATGCTTTGATCCGTATGGCTCGCATGTATATGGAGAACCCAGAAGAGACGGTAGCGATTGGCGGCGACGTTCGTATAGCTAATGGCTGTAAGATTGAAAATGGAGCCGTACAGGATGTATCTCTTCCTCGCAAAATGTGGCCGATGTTCCAGTCCATTGAGTACCTCAAGGCCTTTCTCGGCGGACGAATTGGCTGGAGCCATATGAATGGCTTAATCATTGTATCAGGTGCCTTCGGTATGTTCCGTAAGGATGCAGTGATTGCCGTCGGAGGCTACCGGGACGGTTATCCTGGGGAGGACATGAACATTATTATCAAGCTTCACCGCTATATGCTGGAAAATAAATTGAAGTATCGCGTGGCGTTCTGTCCTGAAGCGGTATGTTGGACACAGGCGCCGGATTCCTACCGGATCTTGTCCAGTCAGCGCAAGCGTTGGGGACGGGGAAATCTGAAGAACATGCTTGAGAATCGTGGCATGCTGTTCAACCCGAAATACAAAGTAATGGGCATGGTGACGATGCCGTACAATGTCATTTTTGAAGCGCTCAACCCGTATTTCCGGATTACCGGACTTCTGGCACTTGCCGGATACGTGCTGATGGATATGACGCAGTGGCCGGTTCTCGTGTTGTTCGGATTGTTGAACTTTGTGAGTGGTTATCTGCTAAGTGTAGGCGCGCTAGTGCTGGAGGAAATCGCATTTAAGCGTTACAACAAGCTATCCGATCTGGTCAAAATGCTGGTATTCTCTGCCTTAAAATTTGTAGGTTATCATCAGCTCGGTGTGCTCTGGAGATTGCAGGGTCACGTTCAGTTTATGCAAAACAACAATTCATGGGGCACGATGACTCGCCAGAGCTGGTCAGAAGAAGAAAAGGGTACAAGCAAAGCTGCTTGATCATAACTGAAGGAGAAGGGTGGAAAAGAACATGCCAAATACGGCAACATTGCAGCGTGAGACTGCGGTCAATGTGTATCGAAGTGTAGAGCAAGGGTTGAAGGAAACGGGTGCCGGAACATGCGGTTTAATGTTCATCCACTGTGCAGGGAATATTCAGCCAGAACAGCAGATCCGAACACATTTGGAACAGACACATGATTATGATTTCCAGTTGTGGAAAGATGGAGCTACGCAGACGATTGCAGTTCTATTGCCGAGATTAACCTTGGATGAGATTCACTATGCAGGACTTCGGATCAAGCATGAACTACAGGAAACGGTACCCGGTGCCGATCCACAGATTACACTGGCTAGCTTCACGGATAAGGATCGTCCTTCACAAGCGACCATTCAGCATATGGCTGAATCCTCGAAGCTAGTAGACTCATCTGAGATTCATATCTACACGCTGGACAAGACATCAGCAGATCCAGAACGTATTTTGATTGTAGATAATGATCCGACCGTACGTGAGTTTCTGCAATTGCGATTGAAGATGCAAGGCTACGAGACGTATGAAGCTGTAGATGGTCTGGCTGCACTGGAACTTATCGAGAAGGTGGCACCAGATCTGGTACTGACCGAATTGAACCTGTATGGCATCGACGGCTTGCCGTTCATTCACCATATCCAGAAGTTAGAGATAGAGCAGCCACCCAAAATCGTCGTTCTGACGGAGCAGCGTGTGGAGCAAACGATCAGCCAATGCTTCCGTAGCGGGGTTGATGATTATATGACCAAGCCGTTCTCACCTGTAGAGCTGGATGCTCGTATTCGGCGGTGCCTGCACTAGATAGTTGTGAATTTATGCAAATGCCAAAGAAGATAACGATAGACAAAAAGAACAAATTTCACACAAAATCAAATCATTGTTGGAGGGACTATCATGCATAATCAACATTTCCACTCATTATTAAATGCGATTGAGAATAAAGAAGCGGTACTCGGCGTGGTCGGGCTCGGTTATGTAGGGCTTCCACTTGCTGTAGAAATGGTGAATCAAGGCTTCACTGTCATCGGAATTGATCTCGATGCTTCTAAGGTAGAGAGTATCTATCACGGAGATTCATACATTCACGACATCTCATCTGAGGAATTGAAAAAAGTGATGGAGACAGGTCGTTTCCAACCAACGACAGATTATAGTATGCTGCGTGTCATCGATGCGTTGAGCATCTGTGTGCCAACACCACTGAGCGAAAACCAAGATCCAGATACGTCGTACATTGAGACGGTAGTTGATCAGATTAAATTGCATATGAAACCAGGCATGTTGATCACGCTGGAGAGTACAACCTATCCGGGAACTACCGAAGAGCTGATTCAACAGAAGCTGGACAAAATCGGACATGAAGCAGGCAAAGACTACTTCCTCTGCTTCTCTCCAGAGCGGGTTGACCCGTCCAACGGACGATTCACTACGTTTAATACGCCTAAGGTCATTGGAGGCACCACCGAATCTTGCCTTAAGCTAGGAACGGCGTTGTATGGTAAATATGTGCAAACCGTTGTACCCGTATCTTCACCAAAAGTAGCGGAGATGTCTAAATTGCTTGAAAATACATTCCGCAGCGTGAATATCGCCTTCGTGAATGAAATGGCGATGATGTGTGATCGCATGGGCATCGACATCTGGGAAGTCATTGATGCAGCTGCAACCAAACCGTTTGGCTTCATGCCATTCTATCCGGGTCCCGGCATCGGTGGTCACTGCATTCCGCTGGACCCAATGTATCTGTCTTGGAAAGCAAAAGGATTCCGTTTCTACAGTAAATTCATTGAGCTGGCACAATCGACGAATGATAACATGCCATATTATGTTCTGAATAAAACGTCAACCATTCTGAACGAATATGCCAAGTCTGTTCGGAATTCCAATATATTGCTGCTTGGTATGTCATACAAGCCGAATATTGCAGATCTGCGTGAGTCCCCAGGACTGGAAGTATATGAATTGTTCAAGGAAAGTGGAGCTAATGTAAGCTACTACGACCCGTATGCTGATTCATTCTTGGACAAACATGGCGATACCGTACACAGCGAAGTGTTCAATCTGGAACAGTTCAAAACATACGATTGCATCGTGCTGATTACCAATCATAAGGATCTTCCATATCGTGAAATTTCAGAGCTCGGTGTACCGATTCTTGATACACGTAATGCATTCCGCACATATACACAGCCTCATATTTATAAGATTGGTCACTCGGTACAACACCCTGTGCTTGAACCTAGTGAAGCGTTGCTCGTCTGAGGAATCCGATGAAACGATGGAAGCAGGTTCCGGTGAAGGCAAAATGGGTACTTCTGGCGCTGATATTTTGCCTGCTGCTTCTGCCCTGGCTGCTCAAGTGGTTCTCTCATGAGGAACACAAAGCGACTTGGCTGTGGGACGCTTCCATTATTGCAGAGCAGACACCGGAAATTATCTCATTTTCCAAAGAGCAGGGCGTGAATGTGATCTTCCTGCAAATACAGGATGAAGTATCAGATGATACGTACCGTACATTTATTGCCGCTGCGAAGGTGGCGGAGATTGAGGTACACGCCTTGAATGGTCATGCGGATTGGGCTTATACGGAGAAACGAGCAGAAGGGCTGGCTTTTATTGAACGAGTGCGGGCATATAATGCAGCTTCCGCTAAGAATGAACGTTTTGAAGGCGTCCAACTGGATGTAGAGCCGTATCAACTGGAACGCTGGGAGAATGAGGAGAGCCGTGTGATTGCAGAGTGGCAAGACAACATGAAGGCTTGGACGGAAGCGGGAGAGGATGCAGGATTGTACATGAGCGCTGCCATTCCGTTCTGGCTCGATGCCCGTCAGTCATCTGGGAATGAAGGGACGTTCAGCCACTGGGTCATCTCTCACTTCGATGCAGTAGCTATCATGGCGTATCGCGACAGTGGGCAACAGATGTACGATCTGTCCAAGGAGGAACTGGACGAGGCGGACGACCTAGGCAAGAAAGTCTGGATCGGAGCAGAATTGGCAGATACGCATGAGGGAGATCACCTGACCTTTTTCCGTAAACCGATCAGCAATATGGATGAGGAAATGGAGAAGGTGTTCAAACTTGGTTCTACTCATTCTTCCTTTGCAGGTGTTGCCGTACATCATTATGAAGCATGGTATGCGAAGAAAAACGGTATTCCGCTTGCGCGTAAGGATGATGAGCAGAAATAGAGATCACCGTAATGAGAATCAAGGATCAGCGGAATCTTACAGCGCGCAGGCGATATGAGATGAACAAATGAAGTGAACAAGAAAGGCAAGTCCTGAAATGAAGAGGACTTGCCTTTCTTTTTGTTACGAATGCTAAGGGACGCTCGTAAGAGATGCCATAGATGGTTAAAACTTCATCCCAAGTCGCTAAATTGGCTTAGCTCAAAAGATCAAACATCATAGTCAAAGGTGGATGAAGGCGTAAGGGAGGTTGTGCACCTCTTATTCTTTACTGCTCTCGGTTGTCCGATAACGGTTGGGGGGCAGTCCAACCTGTTTTTTGAACGCTTTGGAGAAGGAGAACAAGTCGGGGTAACCGACGGAATGAGCCACTTCAGTTAAGCTTAGCGAGGTCTGCACTAGTAAGCGCTTGGCCTGATCCATTTTCAATTGCTGAATATACTGGACGGGAGAGAGACCGTACGCTCTGCGGAACTGTTTGGCAAAGTGGGTTCGATCCACGCCCGCATGAGCAGACACGCCTTCCACTGTAATGCCGCCAGCAAAATGGATATCCATATACTCTTTGCCTTTCTGGAGCCAGGGAGTAGCGGAGTCTGGCTGCAGTCCCTTGATTGCCGGAGAACGGGCGATTCGGTCGAAGAGGCTTAGAAACCGAGTAAGTCTTCCCAGATCACTTGCTCCATCCTGCGGTTTGCGAACATCCTCCATAAATGCACGCATCGCACTTGCTGTCTCTGGCGTTAACACACCTGAACGATAAGGCGAGTCTGGAGTCAGACCAATCCGGGAGAGCAGTTCTGCCGCATGTGAGCCGTCAAAGGCAATAAATATTTTCTGCAATGTGTTCTCAGGGGTGGTCCAGTACTCATGAGTGACATGCGGAAATAGACAGAACGCATCTCGTGCTCGCAAGGCATGATGTTGCCCATTCTGAATGAACGTACCTTCCCCCTCTAACACAAACAGCAAATAATGATAAGGTGTGGTGCGAGGGCCAATATGATAGTTGCTCTTGGCTAGATTGCGGCCGATACGAATCGGCCAGGCGCCACCGGCTTTCTCGAATTCAGATGGAGTGAAGAAAATAATATCCAAAAACTCGTGGTGGTCCTCCTTCATGCTCTCGGTCATCGGGAACACCTCTTTAATGAATAAGTAGTGTAGATACGATCTGAAAGGTTTGCTTATAACCTATTATACAGGTGGGTTTTATACATATTCAAGATCGACGAGACCTAATTCTGAGAAAAGACCACAAAATGACAAAATAAAATTGCCGCGAAATGACATTGATCACAGACAAATCAATTGATATGATGTCCATACCTATTAAACCAAGTTAATTAATTGGTATTTGGAGCATATGTACTAATAAAATGAACAGAAATTAGGCGCACTTTAAAAATAAGTTTCAAGAGGTGCCAACGTAGTGGAGGGGACGAAATCGATTCTGGAGAAGCAACGCGTTCACCTTTATCTCCGGATTTTCCCTTTGGAAAAGGGGAATTAAAAAAAATCTGGGGATAACAGTGATCGAAAGAACGATTCGTATGCGGAACGTCAAGGAAGCACAACGGTAACTTTTTTTAACATGAGACTTTATTTATTCATAGAAGGGAATGACTTTGGTGAGCGAACAGGAAGAGATGAAGTTTGGATGGTTTTTGCCAACAGCAGGCGATGGTAAGTATGTAGGAGTTGAACCAGAGCGAGCGGCGAGTCTGGATTATCTGGTGCAGGTAGCACAGACGGCGGAGACGGCAGGGTTTGAATTCGTACTTATTCCGACAGGGGGAGCCTGTCTGGATGCGTGGGTGGTCGGCTCGGCTGTAATGAGTCATACCAAGACATTGCGTCCCCTTGTCGCTATTCGCCCTGGTCTGGTTACACCCGTTCTTGCTGCACGTATGGGTGCGGCTCTGGATCAGCTCTCGGGAGGCCGCGCGATGATGAACGTCGTTACGGGGAGCTCGGTTCGAGACCTGGAAGAGCTGGGTGATCCGCTGGCACATGCACATGATGAGCGGTATGTACGTGCGAGCGAGTATATGGAAGTTATGAAACGTTCATGGACCCAGTCCACAGGACTCAATCTGACTGAATTTGCAGGCAGCGGTGCACAATCGAATTCCGATGCGTCCAATGATCCATATCCAGAGTTTAACGGTCAATACTATAACTTCAAAGGCCCAGTAGGCATGCCAGAGACAGTACAGAAACCTCACCCACCATTCTATTTGGGAGGAAGCTCCCCGATTGCAAAGCGAGTTGCTGTGGAACATGCGGATACATTCCTCATGTGGGGCGAACCCCATGACTGGATCCAAGAGCAGATCGAAGAGATCGAGGTCATTCGTGAGCAGGTAAAAGCGGAAACAGGACAAGATCGTCAGATGCGTTATGGCATGCGTGCGCAAGTGCTCATTCGGGATACCGAAGAAGAAGCATGGGCAGCCGCTTGGGAGATTATTAGCAAAGTACCGCCAGAGGCAATCGAGAAGGCCAAAGCAGCCTTTGCTGAGACGGATGCCACCAACCAGCGTAGACAAAACGAACTGCGTGAACTGTCGGAGAAACAGCAATTTGTTGTAGGGCCTAACCTGTGGACAGGTTTGTCTGTAGTACGCTCTGGCGGAGCCATCCTTATCGTGGGTACAGCAGAACAGGTCGCAGAACGTTTGATGGAGTATGGGGATCTGGGTGTGACTACATTCATTCTCTCTGGTTATCCACATCTGGAAGAAGCTGAAATCTTCGGACGGACGGTTATGCCGATCATTCGTGACCGATGGAAAACAAGACAAAAGCAGCACTCCGTTACTACTAATTAAGTAAGTTTCAACTCATCTTTTTATACAAAAACGAAGAGGATAGAAATAACGTGAAGAAGCGAAGCGTTCGCCTAAAAGCTTTCTGAAAGAAAGCTACGTCGTAAGCATAAGCTATCCCCGGATTTTTCCCTTTGTAAAAGGAATCAAATAAATCTGGGGATAACAGCGATCGGAAGGCTATTCTGTCATCGGAGTGGTCAGTATAAACCATTTAGCAGTTGAACTTATAACACATTAATCATCCTCAGGAGGTCGTCTTTAATGAAAAATAAGAAAAAGTATATCCTGCCCCTGATCAGTATGCTGGTCATGTCCATCGTACTGTCGGCTTGCGGTGGCGGAGATAACGCGGCATCCGGAGAGAATGGTTCCTCGGGTTCAGGTTCAGGGAAAGTGAAAATCAGCTTCATCCACTGGCGTGGAGAAGATGTAGAAGCATTGAATAAAACCATCGATGCGTTTGAAAAGGAAAATCCAAACATCGAGGTGGAAATGCAGACATTACCTTCGGATCAGTATCAATCCACCGTACAATCCAAAATCAGTGATGGTTCGGTCGGGGATGTCTTTGCATCCTTCCCGGGTGCACAGTTTGAAGCCTTCACCAAAGCTGGGTTGTTCACGGATCTGACGGGATCATCGTTCTTGTCTGCTTTTAATTCGAAGCTGATTGAAGCAGGGCAACACGATGGCAAGCAATATGCGGTTCCGTATCAACTTGTATATAACGATCCCATCTATAATGTGAAGCTGTTTGAACAGTATGGTCTGACGCCACCGACGGATTGGGAAGGTTTCTTGGCGCTATGCCAGAAGCTGAAAGACAATGGCATCATTCCAATTGCCTTTGCCGGAGCGGATATTGGCCCAGGCCAATTCATGAACACGATGGTCATGAACAATGCGCCGAGTGACGACATTTTTACCAAAGTAGAAGCAGGCGAAGCCAAACTGACGGATGAGTTCTGGGTAAAAACGTTGACGCAGATCAAAGAACTGAACGATAAAGGATACTTCCAGCAGGATGCACTGGGTACGAAAGACCCTGCGGCAGGTGCGTTGTTTATTCAAGAAAAAGCAGCGATGCTCGCAAGTGGATCATATCAACTTGCTCAGAACAAGTTACAAAACCCGAATCTGGAGCAAAAATTGCTTGCACCGATTACAGTAAGTGCCGATCAGGCGAAGTATGAAGGTGTGCATACAACGACATTTATGCTTGCGGTGAATAGCAAGTCGAAGCATCCGGAAGAAGCGAAGAAGTTCATTGAGTTCTTGAGCAAACCGGAAGTAGCTAGCGAGTATGCCAATCAGACCGGACAGAATGTAACGGTTAATGATGTGAAATACGATACACCTGAGCTTCAAGTTGCCGGAGAATGGGCAAGCAAAAAGACCGTGTTCCAGCCACGGTTCACCATCCTAAATGGAGATAACCAAAAGGCTGTTACGAACTCCATTCAGGCTGTGCTGAGCGGAACTTCGCCAGAAGAAGCAGCACAGCAGGCACAAGCGATCATTGATCAGCATATCGGGAAATAAACGATGAAAAACCGTATTCAGCTATCCCTGTTTCTGTTACCTGGGTTGCTGCTGTACGTTGGATTGTTCGTATTTCCTACATTGACGGGGCTGTTCTACTCCTTTACGGATTGGGACGGGGTATCCCCGTCGTATGCATTTGTAGGGCTAGATAATTATAAGGACAGTCTCAGCAGCATCGTATTTCGCAAAGCCTTTGGCAACAACGTAGAATTCATGTTAACGGTAGTTATCGCTCAAACCTTTATTTCACTTGTACTTGCCTTGCTCTTGGTTCGTAATACAAAGACACGTATTGTGCTTCGGGCGTTGTATTTCCTGCCTACCATTCTGTCCTCTGTATCGGTCGGACTAATCTGGGCATTTATGTATGATCCATCGATTGGGCTAATCAACTACGGCTTGAATGAGGCGGGCATGAGCAGTATAGCTCGTAACTGGATCGGTGATCCCAAGATTGCCATCTATTCTATCGCTGCAGTACAGGTCTGGGCTCATGCCGGACAGATGATGATTGTGTTCATCGCAGGTCTGCAAGGCATTCCAGCAGAACTGTACGAAGCGGCTCGAATGGATGGAGGTAGCAAGTGGCAGGTATTCCGTACCGTGACTTGGCCTTTGCTAGCTCCTTCAGCAACAATTGTTGTGGCATACACCACCATTCAATCGTTTAAGGCGTTTGACCTCATTTTTACAATGACGGACGGCGGTCCGAACTATGCAACCGAAATTTTGACGACATATATCTATCATACCGCCTTTGGCAGCTATTCATTTGGTCTGGCTTCTGCGGGTTCGATGATCTTCCTCGTATTGCTCGCGCTCTTAACGCTGTTGCAGTTCAAGGCACTGCGCGCTGACCGGGTAAACTATTGAGATTGAAGCAGATCTTAGGCAGAAGGGAGTTCGTATGGTTTTAAAATGGTTTAATCGACTAATTCTATTGGTGTACGCGCTACTGATCATTGTACCGCTATACTTTGTATTTGTGTCCTCGTTCAAAACAAGCAGTAATTTCTTCACCAGTCCATTCAGCTGGCCTGATCCATTCACGTGGGACAACGTCATTGGCATGTTTCGTAACCAGCCTATGTGGCAATATTTCGGAAATAGCTTAGTCGTGACGCTAGGTACGGTTGCAATTGAGTTGTTGCTAAGCAGTATGATTGCATATGCGATTGTGCGCTGGGGCGGAAGTGTAGGCAAAATCGTATTTGCTCTGTTCGTAGCAGGTCTGATCGTTCCTTCTCAGGTGAGTATGCTGCCGATTTATTCCCTAACACGTACACTGGGATGGTCGGACAGTCTGACTGGTCTGATCATTGTGTCCGCTGCAATGCTGATGCCTGTCTCGGTATTTATGTTGACAGGTTTCATGCGTATGCTTAACGCAGAGATATTGGAAGCAGGCAGCATGGATGGAGCCAGTGAGTGGAGGCTTTACACCAAGATTGCGTTGCCACTTGCTGCACCATCGCTCGCGGCAACAGCAACATTCCTGCTCGTTATGGTGTGGAACGACCTGTTGATTCCAATGCTCATGCTTACAAGTAAATCCAAGCTGACGTTACCGCTCGCGCTTATGCAGTTCCGTGGTGAATACGTGACTAATTATCCGATGATGCTCACGGGTGTGATGATTACAGCTATTCCGATGATCGTGCTGTTCCTTTTGCTCCAGCGTTATTTTGTTGCAGGTCTGACAGCAGGTTCACTCAAAGGGTAAGGTTCTAAGATAAGATTAATAGTCTGATATAGATTTACGTATTTTGCATTGATTTCTACATCATTCTGCATAATAATGGTTTAGGGCGTGGCTTATAACTCCGAAAGATAAGTGAGATTTAAGGAACGCCCTATGGCAGAATGATTACATAGAGATCAAGGGAGCTATAAGTGATGAGCAAATTGGAAGTATTGCGGAATCCCAAGCAGCGCAAGCTGCTGTTCAGCGCCGGCATGAGCTGGCTGTTTGATGCGATGGAGGTTGGCATGATCTCCTTCATCGTGGCTGCACTTGCCAAGGAATGGAGCCTCAGCCCTGGACAAGTCGGCGTGTTAACAAGTATTAACTCTATCGGTATGGCGTTAGGAGCCCTGCTTGCAGGTGCACTTGCAGACCGTTTTGGACGTAAGGCAATTCTGATGTGGACGTTGCTAATCTTCACAATTGCAAGCGGTCTCTCTGCTCTGGCTACCGGATTTGCAGTCCTATGTGCATTGCGTCTGGTTGCAGGGATTGGACTTGGTGGAGAACTGCCCGTAGCCTCTACATTGGTATCGGAATCGATGCCTACGGCAGAACGTGGGCGTGCGGTTGTATTATTGGAGAGCTTCTGGGCAGGAGGCTGGATTGTATCGGCACTCATTGCTAACTTTGTTATCCCGGAGTACGGTTGGAGAATTGCCTTTGCCATCGGAGCACTTCCGGCGTTCTATGCATTATATCTGCGCCGTGCTATTCAAGACCCACCGCGGTATAAGAATCATACGAAGCTGCATAAAATCACGTTCCGCGAAAAAGTGGCTACTGTCTGGTCAGCACCTCATCGCCGTACAACGTTGATGCTGTGGATCTTGTGGTTTACCGTTATTTTCTCCTATTATGGCATGTTCTTGTGGTTACCTTCGGTAGTTATGGCTAAAGGATTTACGCTCGTCAAAAGCTTTCAGTACGTGTTAATCATGACGATTGCACAGTTGCCAGGATACTTTACCGCGGCGTACTTCATTGAACGTTATGGTCGCAAATTCGTACTTGTCGTATATCTTACCTTGACCGCGATTAGTGCAATTGCGTTTGGACTAGCAACGACGGAAGCCACGATCTTGGCCGCAGGAATCTGTCTGTCATTCTTCAATTTGGGAGCTTGGGGCGGACTGTATGCTTACAGCCCGGAATTGTACCCAACTTCGGTTCGTTCAACAGGCGTTGGACTAGCTACATCGGTTGGCCGGATTGGGGGCGTCATTGCACCATTCATGGTCGGTATGCTGGTTCAGCGAGCAGTTCCAATCAGCCTGATCTTCACCATTTTCTTCGTAACCATCCTCATTGGTGCAGCAGCTGTGCTGTTCTGGGGCCGGGAAACGAAAGGACAAGAGCTGGCTGAGTAATTGTTATTAGGGCGTGTCTTAAAACTCCGAAGGATCAGATTTTGCCGAATTTTCGTTCCAAGCAAGGAAATTTTCAGCAGGCGTGCCGGGGCACGTCAAGGGAAATTGACGCAGGAGGGGGCGAAAAGGGGGTAAAAGATGTACTTCAGCGAGTTTTGAGAAAACGTCCTAAATTCAAGCGCAACTTTTGTGCGGGTCTGTTTGCCTACGGAAATGTAGGTTGGGCAAGCGGTACAAGGTTGATATAAGAAGAGGTGTGACCCTGATACGACCATGGGCTCATGCCTCTTTTTGCTATGTTCAAGACTCATTTTTTCATGCTCCATCGGTCCGATAGACGCCCCTTGGGTGATATCCTATAATGACACTCGGGATGTCGAACCGTGAGGATTCAGGGGAAGAAGTGGGATCTGGATTCAGAAAAATGGAGGGTAATGACATGATAAAGCGTAATTTTAAAATGGATCATATGAGTACAATGGATAAAAAGAATATGATGAATCAACAGAATAGTGTGAGTGAAGGTTCTATAACCGTGAGTCGTAAAGTAACCCATCAGAGAGGGAGAAAAGCGAACAAACGAGCAGGAAAGGTTGGTATGCTCCTCGGTACCTGCGCGATGGCTCTTGGGCTTACAGTAGCAGCCCCTTCTGCGGGAGCGCAGAAGCTGGAACAAGGTGTTCGTAGTGAACATGTGCTGCAATTGCAGGAGCAATTAAGCAATCTGGGTTACTTTGACGCAGGAATGACGGGGTATTACGGTACCGTTACCAAGAGTGCTGTCCGCGAATTCCAACAGGCGCAAGGGCTGAGCGCCGATGGTGTGGCAGGCCCGAAAACGCTGAATAGGCTGAACCATAAGGTCAAAGCCGAAGGCAACACACTGCGCCAGCTCGCCAAGCTGATTCATGGGGAAGCACGCGGGGAATCGTTGGAGGGACAGGTGGCTGTCGGAGCTGTTGTGTTAAACCGGGTACACTCGGGAGAATTCCCTTCGTCGATTCCGAAGGTTATTTTCCAGAAAGGTCAGTTTACAGCAGTAGACGATGGGCAGTTCAATCAGAAGCCGACGGCAACCTCGTACAAAGCAGCACGTAAGGCTTTGAACGGCGCTGATCCAACACATGGTGCGCTCTATTATTACAATCCGAAGATTGCCACCTCGCTGTGGAGTAAGAGCAGACCAACACTGTTGACCATTGGGCAGCATGATTTTACAAGGTGAGATAAGCTGTAGATCATGATCATTAAAACAACAGTGCTCAAAAACCAACAAGTTGCTAATTTGATCATCCCCCTGTCAACAGACAGATGAAAAAATCTAAGCCACCAGCGCACATCGATATTTAATCGGTGCGCGCTGTTTGAGTTTGGCTCGAAAGCGTCGGTTTTTTTTCGGAATGGTGAAGTGAAGTCGTTGAATACTCACCCACCCACAGCATGTTCACCGATCCAATGGATTCACGTACGCAAGATTATATATTAGCAGCCGTTTCAATGATTGTGCAGCAGTGTGTGGGTCTTCATAAGGGGAGTCTTTCAGATCTTTCTGAAAGACGACTCAATGCTGTAATTCATCCTGCTTTAAGCAAGCATCACCAGAATCATTTTCTAATATTAAGCGTGTTCATGAAAAAGGCGTGCAAGGACGCCAATCGATAATGATTGATGGTGTCCCTGCACGTCTGTTGGATTTATAGTGATGATGAGATGCCGGTCTTGGCGAATCGGGACAGGGCAAACCTGCTAATATCCTGATCCGTATGCCCTGTCTGGACTAAATCGGACAGGATCTGGCCAACTGCGCTTGCAAATTTGAAGCCGTGACCCGAGAATCCGCCTGCAAGCCAAACATGCTCATGCATCGGATGACGATCAATAATAAAGTCCTCATCGGACGTCATTTCGTATTTGCATACACTGCCACGCTTTAATTGGCCTGCCGCTAGTGGCATTCGAAGCTCAAGCAGCCTCCGGAGTTCACCCTCGTCTGTTTCTTCCGCTCCGAACGGTGTTTGTTGCTCTCCTGGCATCCATGTAGGTCCCGTATCATGACGGCCAATCTTCACTCCAGCTCCGCCGATACTGGGAAATCCATAATAGACACCGGCCTGTTCGGTTATGGTGAAACCAGGGAAATGTTCTTCACCGAACAATGCTTCCGGTGCATCGAACCATCCTACCGTTTTGCGAACGGCCCGGATCGGGAGATTCACAAATGGTTTCAGTGTCTGAAACCAAGCACCTGTGCTAAGTATGAGCTTACTAGCGTGATATGTATCTCCTCCAGCGGTTTTTACGGATACGGATTGAGATCCACATTCGACATGTTCCACAAGGGTATGCGTTAGCAGGGTGGCACCTGCTTGTTCTGCGGCTTGCCGATAAGTCTGAACGCAGCGTTCACTGAACAGATAACCAGCATCCGGTTCATACATGCCTTCATAATGGTCAGGTATTGTAATCCCTGACCAGCGCTTCATCACTTCATTTGCACGCAGCATTTCATATCGGACTCCGGCATCATCTGCATGAGTCAAGCGGTCACGAAACGAATGGAATTCTGGATTAACCAGGTTGATAACCCCTGAACGTACAAGCAAGTTATTGCCCGTTGTATCCTCCAGCTCTTGCCATAAATTCTGGGCAAGAAGCGCCAACGCGATGTAATCAGGCCCCCCGCTGTAAACATGGCGAATTAATCGGGACTCTCCATGATGGCTCCCTTCGGTATGTGGGGGATCAAAAGCATCAATCATCAGAGTTTTTAGCCCGCTTCGTGCCAGATAATAACCTGCACTCATCCCCATGGAACCTGCTCCAACGATAATGACGTCATAGGATTGTGTGATAAGAGCTCCTCCTCTCGTGGATTGATCAGGATCGAATATTCTTCAGGATAATGTAGACTTAAAACCCCATTTGGTCAAGAGGCAGGAAGACCTGGGGAAAAGTTAATCTGCCTCATCATTGGATTCATCTGTCCAATCCTGTAAAATGAATAACGACAAAACAACAGTAGATTAAGGATGATCACCATGATACGAATGATTATTTCACCAGCCAAAAAGATGAAGATTGATACCGATCTGATGGCATCTAAGCAGTTACCCCAATTTATAAACGAAACTGAGCAACTCCTGGGATTGCTTCAACAATTAACTTACGACGAACTTAAAGCAATGTGGAAGTGTAACGATGCCATCGCCGAGCAGAATGTGGAGCGAATTCAGAATATGAATCTGAAGACAAATCTTACGCCAGCCATCTATGCCTATGAGGGAATTCAGTATCAGTATATGGCGCCTGGTGTTTTTCAACAGGAGGAACTGGCGTATTTGGAACAGCATTTACGCATTTTATCCGGCTTCTACGGTATGTTACGGCCTTTGGATGGTGTCACTCCATATCGGTTGGAAATGCAGGGCAAGTTGCAGGGGCCAGGATTCAAGTCGCTCTATCAATTCTGGGACAGCAAGTTGGCAGATCAGCTTCAAACGGAAAGTAACTGCATCCTAAATCTAGCTTCCAAAGAGTATAGCAAGAATATCACGCCTTTTCTGAGCGAGGAAACAGAGTTCATCACATGTGTATTTGGACAGATGGTCGAAGGGAAGCTTGTTGAGAAGGCAACACGTGCCAAGATGGCCAGAGGTGAGATGGTGCGTTATATGGCGGAGCATAAGATTACAGACATAAAGGACGTTAGAAGCTTTGATCGGTTAGACTTTATTTTCTCCAAAGCATTATCGGATGAGAGAACTTATGTATTCTTACACGTAGAGAGAAATTAGACTAAAATACATGTTGGTTTCCTGTACATATGGTGAGGATTCTGTTATTAAATTTGGATAAAAACGAAAAAAAGATTCGAATTTGAAGATGCCATCAAACGGATGGCTCTTTTTTGTGAGCGCATTTTTAAAGAAGATGTGCCTAAAGTAGTTCAATTATGGATGCTCACAAGCCTTAAAATAAGTTGGATCGAATCCTATTCAATGTTCAAGAGCTACAAGAAGCGCTAGATATTGTGAAACCGAATATGTATTTACAAAGTATATATAATTAAGGATATAACTTGTAGTTATTAATTAGATGTATGGAGAAAAAACATATAAATGGATGGATCTAATGAATGTTGATGAAGCGCAGACGAATTTAACTATGGGGTTTCTTCGTACAGATGAGGTTTGCGCCGCATACATACAAAGAGGGGAGGACAAACATGCCATTTATTGGGGGAATCATTTTAATCTTTATCCTAGCATTTATTCTATGGGCATTAATGATCCCGCTATTCAATAAAATAGGTAGTAGAATTCTGAAAAAGTACGATAAATTCAAACAAGAGGAGAATGCAGATGAAAAATTCAAAGACGTTTAGAGCAGGGGCAATTGCGGTTGCATTAGTGATTATTTTGGGCGTGTTATTGGTGACCTTCTTTGTCACACGAATTCCTAATGGATATGTTGGAGTCGTGTATTCACCAAACGGAGGGGTAAAAGATAGTACACTGAGTCAAGGGTGGAAACTCGTTGGAGCGTTTGATAAAGTGACGAAATATCCAATTCGAATTCAAACGGTTGAATACAGGGATATTCAGATTGCTACTTCTGACGGGAAAAACATCACAATCGATTTTGCTTACAACTACCAGGTAGAACCAAGTAAAGTATCTTCTATCTTCAACACATTTGGGCCCATTAGCATTCAAGAAATTGAGGATACATATCTCAAAACACGTTTCCGTGACGCAGCCCGTAAAGGTATTTCCAAGTTTACAGTCATTGATGTGTATGGTGAAAAGTCATCTGAAGCAGGCGTAGACGTTCAACAACGTTTCTCTGATGATGTTAAAGAATTAGGCTTTATTGTATCTAACGTTACCGTAGGTGTTCCTCAACCTGATGCTAAAACTCAGGAAGCAATCGATAAGCGTGTCGAGGCTTCTCAAGAGCTGGAACGTAAGACAACTGAACTTGAGATTGCGAAGAAAGAAGCAGAGCGCAAGCGCGTAGAGGCACAAGGTAATGCAGACAAACTATTGATCGAAGCAGAAGGTCAAGCCAAAGCGAATAAAGAGCTTCAACAATCATTATCGAGTCAACTCGTTGAATATGAAACCATCAAGAAATGGGATGGAGCTCTGCCATATGTAAGTGGATCAAATACGCCAATGATTCAATTACCGGGTACTAAAGTAGAACAGAATAGCAGCGCTGGCAACGTATCTCCTTAATTAGTTGTCTGAAATGCACGCGTTGCTTTCTAACCAACTGAATAGGATACAAAAGAATAAAATCCACTTGCTAGAAGCAAGTGGATTTTTGCGCTGTAATGCCATAACATAACAAAACTATGTTGGATAAGGTTTAGTTTAGAATCGATCAAAATAACTCTTCAGTGTTAAGAGGAATAATGAGCGACATGGGCTCCGCAATGGTTTCTTCAGTTTCATAGTCATAGACTTTGTTGAAAACAAGCTCAATAGACTGAAGTTCATTTGGTTCATCTGTATAAACTAGACCATAATTTTTATTATCGATAACCACTCCGTCATACTGATTATATTCTAATAAAGATCTCATAAAATTTCGATCTGAAGAGATTGGATCACCCGTGTTTGGATGAACGGAGTTCAGTCCATAGAAACCGATATTCTGTTCGGATGTATTTTCAACAGAGTAGAGGATGTCTAAATAGTTGATTTTAGAGCTGATTTCTCCTTGATTTAATATAGAAATGTTTTTCTGAGATTCTTCAGGAATATCGCTTGCTTCCATGAATTGAGCCTTCGTAATATGTATCTTAAGAGAGCCGTGATCAAAACTTACATTCACTGGGACATTGTTCAGAGAAGTTATCTGACCTCCAAAATCAAACGTTTCTTCACTGTTGAAGTCCGTAGATAGAAAGATCTCAGAATGCTTCTCTCTAAGAAGTTTCACAGCCTGCTCAACCTGATTAGGATTTGAAATATCGATCTCGCTACTAGGCCGAAAAGGCTTTAACCCAGATGCCAGGACTTGTTCTGGAGAAGTGAATTGGAGGTGTGGTTTGTAGTTCTCCTGTTGGGCAACAGTCGTATCGCTCGAACTGCCCGATCCGCTTAATAGTGCTAGAGCGAGTAGTAGATGGACAATGAACATAAATGCGGGACATCCTTTCTTTCTAAAAAATTTTCTTAAATAACATAAGTTCACCGATTGATTCCAGTTAAGTGAATTTACGAACAGTATAATCATCATAGCAAAATGAGGCATGCGTACCATGAGAAGAACGACTCAACTTCGGATAAGTTCAAACTAGCGAGGGGTTATATCTGCTGGATATAAAGACCTAGGTCTGGTTGTCGGTAGTACAGACACGTAGAATCCAAACAGAAGGATCAAGGACATCTGGATTTTAATAAAATGCAAGCTGTGAATGTCGAACCTCCTGGAGAGGACAGATTTGCTCAAGGTTCCAAGGACATAGTAAGGTTACAGAATGGTAAAATAAGAATAGTCGGGGAGTCGCCTTTATTAAACCAACAAAGTATTAATGACCTAATTGCTAAAAAACAAATATAAGAATGATAGATCTACTTATTGAGGCTGCGAAAAAATTAGATTAAAAATGAGGAAACTCTTGATGAATGCAGACGATAAAAAAAGTTCTATCCCATCTGATAAAGTTAAATTGTTTGAAGTTTTAAAGAATCAGACACTCAGCAAGTTGACACGATTTAGCTGGTGGGAAAGTAGTGAAGCAATGGAGCAATGTGAGATAGCACATGAAGACGTCTTCTCATTAACTGCGGGGCCAGTATTATTATATTTTCAATCAGGGTTAGTATTAGGAGCAGCGAGTGACCCAGCACAGAATTCTGTTGTTATATGGGTTGAAAGAAATGATACAGGATATGTAACTGAAGAGCCTACCGAAAATGATACTGATCTCTATACCATTAGCGCTTTGGATAATCAATACAGCAATTCTTACTGGAGTCAAATAGTAGGGCAGAATATAAAGATGATAAACATTATCAAGCGAGACCCACAGAATGCATTGCTTGCTGAATTACAGAATGAAGTTGGTGTCGAGCTGGTTATGGATAATGGAGAAAAATTTATACTGTCCCACGGGCTTCACAACAATTCTGACGACTTCTCAGTGATAACAGAGTCATATATTGACAGAAGACTTTTAGCGAATCTAGAATGGGTCAAATTGATGTAATACATTGTCCAAATTAAACCCTCAAGGGGATTGTAATGAAAGATTATATAGTAACATTGTAATTATTTTTCCAAATAATATTTGATCCATGAAAATCTTAAAGATGGAGCGAAATAATTAATGGAAAATTTTAATCAGGCAGTTAAGCGTATCTCTGCAATAGATTGGAGTTGTATTGGAAACAAACAAGCAAGATCACATATTCATTTGAGTAAAGAATACTTAAGAAGATCATCAATATTCCTCCAATATTATCCTGGGGCGTGTAGGTATCCTTTTATTATCATTTCAAATTCGATAACTAAGACACAAGCGAATGTTGATGGTTTGAAAATATTACAGGAGATTGACAATAGTTATGTTAGAGATATTGCAAAAAGTTATTTAGAGTTAAACGCACTCATAGATGAAGGTAATCAAATTGCTATTGATAATAAAGATTTGTTTGAGCCAGCAATAAAGCTATATGAAAGAGGGGGACATTTCTTTATAAGGTCGGGCTATTTAAATGTAGCTGGTGCTACTGATCTTCTTTCGCGCTTGCAAATCGAGTTGAAAGGGAGCCACTTGATATAAGCGATGAAACTTTAGATGCACTTGATAATGGAGATATTGATTAATTTTGTGACGGATCTCCATAAAAAAACATCCGGTGCCGAATGAATCCATCATTCAACCAATAACACAATTAACGCATGTAATATCCGTATAAAGATTTCGTCAACACGGGTGTAAGCATATAAGATGATTTAATTTTATAGCCGAAATAACGCTCCACCGATACATCAAGCAGATTAATTATGGTCAGACACTACCTTAATTAATCTGTTTTTTTGGTGTCTTTATACCAGTTTTATGAAGAAGAATGGAGATATCGACATGATAAAATATCAATACATAACGGAATATAATGAAGATTTTAATGAAGTTATTTTGGATTTCAGTATGGATACATATTTAAAGAATGGCTACTTGATTAGTGATTCACTGGGTTCGGATATTTTTAGCGATTTTGCTACTGTGAAGGATGAAATCGAAAAATTACTTGATTTAATAGCAGGAAAGTCAGCTTTATACGAGGGTGGAGGAAATGTGAACATAATTAGATCTGATAAAATTTTTACAACCATTGATGACATCTTTGCTGAAGATGATGAAGAGGACGGTACATGTAAAATTGAGACTTTAGAATTCACAAAAATCATTCTCATATGGGCAGAAGAGAATTTTCAGTATAAGTGTAAGCGAGGCGTTATGCTGAAAGATGAAGCAGAATTAGCAGTAGACTGGATCAATAAAAAATGTATAGAGGTGTATGAGTTAGAGTTTAGATAGAGTCTGTGGAGTGTTGTAAAATCTCTATAACATACATAACAAAAATCCCCTTGGTCATAACCACGTTACAAGCTGGTTTGATGAAGGGGATTTGCTATTCAAGCTCAATCCAAATTAAACCTACCGTGCTCCAACATTCGTACCAGATGGCGTGCCCGAACCAATGAGATCACTGCCATTGGCAAGCTTCAGGAAATCACCCAAGATAGGTGTACCATCTGCACTACGTGTCACCGAAGGTACGAGGGAGACAAAGTCGGCTGCGCTAGCGAGAAGACCTTTGTCGTTAACGCTTTTTTTGTTTTTCCACCAAACATTGGTGCTGCTGACGTCGGTTCCGCTTGTTTTGTCGCTTGCGCCGCCTTGGAAGGACAGGTTGTTGGTGAAGATGTGTGTGCCTTTATCGAAAGCAAAATTGCTCTGCCCATTGTTCCAGGACGTGTTATTTTTCATCTGGATTGAACCAGGATTGCTGTTATACGTGAAGCCATGCTTCTTGTTATTGAAGGCAATGCTATTCTCGACGATGTGGTTCACGGAGATCTTCTCACCGCCGAGTTTGAAGCCGTTACCGTCGCTGTTAGAGGTGGAGGTGCCATCTGCGGTTGCTCCATTGGCGAAAGCGATACTATTACGGATCGTGACCACGCCGATGGCGCCTGTATCCGATTTGCTATACAGATCCCAACCATCGTCTACGTTATAGGCGGCAATACAGCCGTCGAATACGTTACCCGGACCAACTGTTAATTTTGCGGCAAAACCATCGGCATCTTCGCCATCATCTGGATCGTAGTTATTATGGGAATAGGAACGGATGACTTCGTTATATGAAGGCCATTCACTTTTGGCTGCAGTCGAAGCATAACGACCAATCTGGATACCTGTATCCCTGTTATGGTGAGCTTCGATTTGTTCTAAACGATTGTAGCTGCCCCCGATGAAAATGCCGTTATCTCCCGCACCTTTAACCTCCAGCCCTTTGACGAACCAATAGTCGCCGAACATTTGCAATCCTCGATTTGTGGAGGCAAACGATTGTGCTGAGAAGTCAAAAACCGGCTTCTCTGAACCATATGCCACCAGATTTTTACGTTGGGAGGAGGTACCGTTATTACCACGCTCGATAGTAATAGTTTCCGAGAAGCTGTATGTGCCTCCGCGCAGATAGATCGTTTTGCCTGGAGCGATCTGGGTTAGCGCGTTAGCTAGTGAAGTCGGACTGTTGATCGTTCCCGGGTTGCTCGCTGAGCCGTTAGGTGACACATATAAATCCCCAGCAGCAAGTGTGATATTGGAATTAACCACAGCCGATTCAGAAGAAATAGATGAGCTATTCTCTAGCACTTCCGCAGCACCAACTGATCCGCCACCTAGCAACAATAGAGGAAATGTGGCACTCAGACAGATATGAGCCATTTTCGATTTCAAGGAACGTTCCGATCGAGCAGATGCATGGGTAGATGTGGAAGGGAATAATTTCATTACGCAGACCTCCTTGGTTAATTGGATACATAGATAAGTTGTGAATAGTGTGGAATGCCATACAACTTAAAAAGGGTGAGAATAGCAATTCGCTGAGTGAATGGCATCCATGTGACACAGGTTCATGGTAAATGTTGTAAGCGTTCTCATCAATAATCATTTGATCAGATGGAGTTAAATGCAGGCAGGTCAGGCGTGGTTACGTCCAAATGCTCAAGTTTCAAAGGCTGCATGTAATCCGCTTGTTGGCTAATCGCCTTATTTTAACGGTGAATCATCCGAAATGAACATATAATAACCCTGTTTCATCGTCCTTACGGCACAACACTTACTCATGATCCACTTCATTCAACCTCCGCAAAGTGCAACTCAAGACGACAATCCATTCAACGTAAGCGCATAATCAATTCTCCCCATCCAATTGTACTGAGTGACCAATAGAGGATAAGCATTGAAAAATAAAAAAAGCCCAACAGAGGCTGCGAGAGGCAACCATACCATCGGGCATAATTCAAAATAAAACTTAGCATGTCTTCATGTAGCCATGCCGATTCACCACATACTAACTCATGACTTCATTCCAAAGTTTATGGCAATGAAGCATAACATTTTCATAGCAGACCATCCAAAAGTGTATCGTCTAAGGTACATCATCTAAAAGCAAAACATATCTTAATACCCGTCCGTCTCCCGACTGCGTTGCTCCGCTTGCTCCACACTTGGTTCATGTTTGGGTTGTACTGTTGCACTATCGTCTGTTGATACTGATGCGAGCCCTTCAGCTACACGCCGTCCGTAGTCACGATCCGCCTGGGTAAAGTGAGAGATCATACGCTCCCGAATATCCGGTTTGCATTTTGCCAACGCACCGACCATGTTACTGATCAACTCGTCTCGCTCCCAATCCTCGAAAGCTCTGTAGGTATCACCGGCTTGTCCAAAGTCATTGGTACGCTCAATCTTCTCGTGAACCAATCTACCTTCCACTAGCGGCTCATGATCCTTACCACGTGGAGTAGCCTCCTTCAGTCCGCCAAGCGAGGAAGGCTCATAGTTCACATGCGGATTTTGACCTGGTGCACGATCCACCTTATACTGCATCTGTCCGCCGCTTTGATTGGTGGCAACCCGGTTTTTCGGCGCATTCACAGGCAACTGTAGATAATTTGCGCCCACCCGATGGCGCTGCGTATCCGAATAGGAGAAGGTACGACCTTGCAACAGCTTATCATCCGAGAAATCAAGTCCATCCACCAGAACGCCTGTGCCAAACGCTGCTTGTTCCACTTCATTGAAATAATCCTCGGGATTTCGATTCAGCGTCATTTTGCCTACAGGTAAAAAAGGAAATTGATCCTGTGGCCATAGCTTGGTCGGGTCGAGCGGATCGAAGTCCAGCTCTGGATGCTCTCCATCCTCCATCACCTGAACGTTCAGTTCCCATTCGGGATAGTCTCCTTGTTCGATGGCATGGTACAGATCCAATGTCGCATGGTTGAAATTCTGACCTTGAATCTCGCTAGCATCTTTCTGAAGTAGATTGCGTATGCCTTGTTTGAGCGGTTCCCAGTGGTATTTGATGAGCACGCCCGTGCCTTCCTCATTCACCCACTTGTATGTATTGACGCCTGATCCTTGCATTTGCCGGTAATTAGCCGGAATACCCCAGGGGGAGAAGAGAAACGTCACCATATGTGTAGCCTCAGGACTGAGTGACACAAAATCGAAAAAACGCTCCATATCTTGTGCATTCGTCAGTGGATCGGGTTTAAAAGCATGCACCATGTCCGGGAATTTGAGCGGATCCCGAATGAAGAAGATTTTGAGGTTGTTACCGACGAGATCCCAGTTGCCATCTTCCGTATAAAATTTGACAGCAAAGCCGCGCGGATCACGCAGCGTCTCGGGAGAATGCCCGCCGTGGATGACGGTTGAGAAGCGAACGAACACAGGGGTTTCTTTGCCTTTTTCCTGAAATAGGCGTGCCCGTGTGTATTTCGATACCGGTTCATCTCCTGCCGTTCCATATGCTTCGAATACGCCATGAGCGCCAGCACCGCGGGCATGTACGACCCGTTCCGGGATGCGTTCCCGATCGAAGTGTGTAATCTTTTCAAGAAAGTGATAGTTCTCCAGCGTCGTGGGTCCTCTGCTGCCAACCGTGCGTACATTCTGATTATCTGTGATGGGGTGACCCTGTCGATCTGTTAATGTGTCCGAGGCCTTGTCTGAGGAATGCTCGGATGGTGAAGAATGGTTATTCATGGAGCACCGCCTTTCCTTAAGATGGATTCCTGTATATATTTTCCCTCTTAGCTCGTTCTATGCATGATATCTACCAAAAAAAACTTGTCACCCACTTTATGGTGTGAGATAATTAACTTTTGCCCTATGGACGGTTTTTAGATAAAAATGCACCACCTATATAAGAATGGAGGCTGACCTAGGATTGTCTACACAACGTTATCCTTTTGCGTATGATCCGGCAGAACCTTTTGTATCCCGTCTGGGAGAATGGGTTGCCGATGTTTTCTATGATATTTTGCCTGAGTCCGGTTTCGAGGTGCGGGATGAACAGATTTTTATGGCGTACCAGCTCGAACGGGCCTATGGAGATAAAAAGACAATTATGGCAGAGGCCGGTGTTGGAACAGGGAAGACGTTAGTCTATCTGCTCTATGCGGTCTGTTATGCACGTTATACGGGGAAACCAGCGGTGATTGCTTGTGCCGATGAGTCCTTGATTGAACAACTCGTGAAACCAGGTGGAGATATTGCGAAGCTGGCAGAGCATTTGGATCTGCAAGTGGATGCACGTCTAGGTAAATCCCCTGATCAATATGTATGTTTGAACAAATTAAGTGCGGTACGATTCGCGGATGAAGATGCGCAGGTGATCGAAGAAGTGCACGAGAGTCTACCAGACTTTGTGAATTCTCCCGGCACACTTCAAGCATTCCATCCGTATGGGGATCGGAAGCAATACCCACATCTGAATGATCGTCAGTGGAACAAAATCAACTGGGATCCGTTCCAGGATTGTTTTGTATGTCCAAAAAGACAACGTTGCGGCCTGACGCTATCACGCGATCATTACCGTCGTTCCAAAGACATCATTATCTGTTCCCATGATTATTACATGGAGCATGTGTGGACCTATGAAGCGCGCAAGCGTGAAGGACAATTGCCACTGCTACCGGATCACAGCTCGGTTGTATTTGATGAAGGGCACTTGCTGGAAGAAGCGGCTCTGAACGCACTGAGCTACAAATTGAAACATCGTATCTTTGAAGAGTTGGTTACTCGCTTGCTTGAAGGTGAGATTCGTGAATCCCTTGCGGAGCGAGTGGATGAAGCGATTGAGAGCAGTGAGCGATTGTTCAGACTGCTGGATACGTATACGGTGGCGATTCCCGGGTCGGAACGGAAGGAAGTTCGGGTAGAACCGCCATTGCTGCGTGAGATTGAACGACTGACCAACGTGCTGGATGCGATTGGCGAGGAACTGGTATTTGAGAGCGGATTGTTCTCGCTGGATGGTTATCAGATGCGTGTCGTGGAAGAACATCTGGATATGATTCAGACGGCGTTATCTCTATTCCGTAAGGAAGATGGCTACATCTGCTGGGCGGAAGAGAATGAGGATGAGACGACATTGTCCATTATGCCACGTACCGTGAAGGAAATTCTGAATGAGCGTGTGTTTAATACGGGTATCCCGATTGTGTTCTCTTCAGCAACATTATCCGTGGACAATTCATTCCGTTATGTGGCGGACAGTCTGGGTATCGACGATTTTGTGTCATTCTCGGTAGCTTCTCCATATGATTATGCAGATAAAATGCAGATGAAGATTACGGATGAAGCAACAGCAGGTCACCCCGAAAACGAAAATCGTTTGAGTGAAGCAGTGTCCTTGCTCCAAGAGAGTGGGGGACGTGCACTCATTCTATTCCGTACGATGGAAGAGCTGCGGACGTTTAAGCAAGATATCGTTCATGTTCCGGAGGCACAAGGATTGCGGTTCATGTATGAGGGAGACCGGGAGATTAGCGATTTAATCGCAGCATTCCAACAAGATGAGGAAAGTGTACTCTGTTCGGTTAACCTCTGGGAAGGCTTGGATGTGCCTGGGCCGTCGTTGTCCAACGTTATGATCTGGTCGCTTCCATATCCACCGCAGGATCCTGTGTTCAATGCCAAACGGAATGCATCCTCTTCCCCTTATGAAGAGATCGATCTTCCGTATATGTTGCTTCGTGTGAAGCAAGGTCTCGGACGCTTGATTCGGACGAGCAGTGACTCTGGTTCGGCGGCGATCCTTGATGAATCGCTGCATACCAAAAAGGAAGCCAAAGACCGCATTGCAGCTCTGCTTCCTGAAGGTGTGGAATGGACAACCTTGACCCATTAATTAACTTTCGTTCGATGGAATTGAAATCGTCTTGGTTTGTTATAGATAGTAGATAGGCTTTTTACTAGATAAGTTCTTGTTCTCTGCGGGTTCACGATCCGTGTGAGAGCAAGGACTTTTTTTTGTTGGTTACCCTATCATCCTTCTCTCAAACTCTTGCTCTAAATCTAACGAACCCAGCTCACCTTATTGAGGTCATATTGAAGAGAGATGAAATTTAACGAACCTCATTCACGCTATCCCGCTACAAAATAACTTTAAAACCTGTAAATCGGCTGTATTTTCATAAAATAACGTCACTGTGATTCGTTACAATTCAAACCTCCACCAATTGTAGCCAATAACGTGTATCAGGTTCATTAGAACCGTTAGAACCATTAGAACCAACGAACATGATCAAGATTACCAAGGGATCAGCTTTAGAGTGGGTAGCGAAAGTACCAACAACAGGGGGCTTCTCGGCCACGCGTATCATGCTCTTTGCCATGACATGACGTAGAACTAGCCTTTTTTGAAGGTGATAGAATTTAGAATCTTCAAGAAGTGATATGTTTCCACCAATCTGCCTCCGCCCTGAAAATTCAGTTATCACCATAAAAAAGTACACCCTCTAGACGTTCATCGTTAACCTAGCGGTTTTCCAATGTCTATTCTAAAGAGTGCACTCCAACGCCGTCTGCCGTCTGCCGTCTTCTGTGGAAGTACGTTGATGGGCGTTTTTTTTGTTTTTTATACAGATTCTTGCTGTGTTAAAAAATACCCATGCTCAGATACCGTTCCCCGGTATCCGGCGCAATACAGAGCACCCGGTGTCCTGGCCCCAATTCCTTCGCGATGCGAAGGGCGGCCCATACCGAAGCGCCAGATGAAGGGCCAAGCAGTAGCCCTTCACGGGCAGCAAGCTGCCGCATCGTATCTAGTGCGTCCTCATCGGACACTTGGATGATGGCATCCCATATGTCGGTATTGAGAATGTCCGGAATGAACCCTGGACTTGTACCGACAAGCTTGTGCGGTCCAGGCTCGCCGCCGGACAGCACTGGTGAACCTTTGGGCTCCACTGCATAGATGCGAATGCCAGGCAATTGTTTACGTAATTCTTCTCCAGTGCCTGTAATTGTACCGCCTGTTCCAGCCGTCGCGATGAATGCATCCAACTGTCCGTCCATTTGCTCTATAATCTCAGGAGCGGTGGTGATGCGATGAATATCAGGGTTGGCCTGATTCTCGAATTGTTGTGGAATGAAGCTTCCGGGCAAGCTGGCATGAATCTCTTTCGCTTTGCGAATAGCACCAGGCATCCGCTCGGCAGCTGGAGTAAGCACAACTTCTGCGCCATATGCCTTAAGGATGTTAATACGTTCCTTCGACATATTATCAGGCATGATCAGAATGGCTTTGTAGCCTTTGGCTGCCGCATTCATTGCAAGGCCAATCCCCGTATTGCCGCTGGTTGGTTCAATGATGGTTGCTCCAGGAAGCAACAGCCCGGCTTGTTCAGCCTGGTAAATCAGGTTGTAGGCCGCACGATCTTTAACACTTCCGCTTGGATTAAAATACTCCAGTTTAACGTACACCTCGGCAGAATCGCTGCCCGTGAGCCGGCTCAGCTTGACAGCAGGGGTGTTACCGATGAGCTCGGTGACATCGGCGGCAATTCCTGTATATTGTTTTGATGGTTGTATAGAGTTTGAATCCATAAGTACAACTCCTTGATTGATAACGTTAGGATATGTTGAGAAATAAATGTCATTCCACTAGTTAAGTCTGTCCGCCAATAAGCTGCTGGGTTTGTTGTTTTGTCCACAAACGATTTGAATTCATGTCTTATTGGAATGGTTGGATATGTTCTATTTCCATCTTAATGAAAGCGACCTTGAGAGGTCAACCTATTTGGTTAAACTAGTTAAGTCGAGCTGAAGCCTCAGGAGGGGGAGAAGCGTATAAGCGGTACGTGTAAAGGGAAAAGAAGAACAGGTGGGCAGATCCCCTGTTATTAAAATGTCCAGAGAATCTATCCTCTGTATGTATTCATCAAGATTGTGTTAGGTCCGTTTGCAGATGGCGGCTAAGCTCTTTTTTCACTTCATTGCGTGCAAATGTCCATAACATATAGAACCGTTGCCAGTATCCTCTACATAGATACACAGTTTCGATCCCCTCAGCTTGCCTTTTTTCCTCCAGCACTTTCACTCCGCGTGTTCTCATCTGTTGACGAAGCTGCAGCATCTCTTGAAGTACATTATTCTGAATGTTCGTTAACGAGAGGATGTATACCTCGGGCATCTTTAGCAGTAACGTGTCTAGTGTGTGAATATCCCGTTCAAGTACATCAAGAAGCAATGTGCGAACAACGAGACCTTTAATAAGGCGGTGATCCTCATCCGCAGGGGATGGGGCGGAAGCAGAGGATGACATAAGTTCACTTCCTTATCCTATAATTGGAATTTTTTATTTACAGAACGTATGTTCTTATATTATAATCAATATATGCAATATAGATACGTATTACAACAGAGAATTATTGGAAGCAGGCAGACACGATGGATAGCTGTTGAGGTCTGACTGAATGTGCAAGTCCATTAGAAGGTAATTCGGAGATGAGAGAAGGGACAGGCTCACTCCAAAATAAGGTATAATTTTGGCGTGCAGAAGGAAACATAAGGGCATGAACAACTGAGCCTGATGATGTCTAACGAGGTCTTTTAGAATTGATGGAGTAGAGTATAAAGTGAAATCAGTAATATATGAAATGAAATTGCGATATAGAAATGACCATAGGAACATTAGAAACAAATGAATACTTCGAAATAAACAAGGATGATGCGGAGGAATCCCAGATAAGGTGAGATTTCGTTAAGCTTCTGAAGTCGTAGGTATAAGCAATAAAAAAGCTCTGCCTTGGGCGGCAGAGCCTGTGAAATACTGCCGATTCAGCGGCAGTCAAATGATATGTTCGGACTAAAATACAATGCTACAAGCGAGAGTTTAAGCAAGATATTGTGGTTTCTCGTAAAGAGCTTCTTTTTCCAAAATGACCTTATAAGGTCGTTCTTTACCCTTTAGAGAAGGACCAATTGTAATGAGTGGCACGGCCGGTTTGTGGAAACGTTCCTCTTCCTTAGGTTCCGGAACCGGTCGTGATGATTCAGGCGCAGAACTGAGGCGTACCTTTTTCTCGCTGCCCCAGCGCTTGCTTATTTTTTTCATTTCCGGTCTCATTCCGGGTCGCCTCCTAACAAATCGTTGATGGCGTTGAACAGTTGACGGTTCTGGAGGTCAATCTGCTGGAATACCGCCTCATCCGCTTCAATATGGCCAATGATATGCACCGTAATGACATACCTCTTGGCTACAGGATAGCATAGCAGATATTCTTTCTCAAGGTAATCGTCGTATAGATTGATTTTGATTTTATTTTCGCGGTAAGAATCAATGACTAGTATTCGTTTTGGATCATCAGGTTGTTTGTCATCATTAGCAGATAAGTCATATTTTCTTCCCGGTTCCCCAACATTACCACATAATTGCTCTATATAACCACGGTCATCTGTACGGTAGATGGCTGTACCCCTAACAGCGAATGGAGATTGAGATACAAAGGCAGTTCGCAGTGCGTCGCTCATTCGCTCCAGCATCTTGTCATCTGCTCTGCGGGTGCGCAGCAATTCCCTAAAGAATCGCAGCAGCTTGAGCAGCTGCACCCGCGCCTCTCCTTCGGTTAGTTTGTGTTTCTCAATAATTCGCTCCATCTCAGGATCGCTCCAGCGTCCCTGTTCTTCGATGCTGTCCGCAATTTTGGAACAAGCTACCGAGACGGCGGGCGCCCATTTTCCATCTGATCGAATTTCATATACCAATGGATTTAACCCCAGTAGATCTGTAGGCATACGTAATCCTTCGACTTTTGCAGCGTCCTTGATATCTGTAATATCCTCAGGAAGAATGAAAAAAATACGTTTTCGTCCCAGACGTCCCATAAACAAACCCATTTCCAGCATTGTATTATCACGAACCGAGGCGTAGTACTTTCCACGGATTTTGGATATATCATCTGGATGGAAGATAAAAATGGCAAAGTCGGTTGTACGTACTTCTGCTTCCAAATCATCCATTGTATAACTGCTTGGATTAAAAACCCCAGAGTACCAAGGGGTAACCTCGGCCGAGAAACGCAAGTTTTCGTGTACTGCTGCTGCAATCGGCTTCGCTTCCAGCGAGCAGCCAATAAACACTCTTGGCTTTAACGTTTTCATCAATCCGCCTCGCTTAAACGGTAGTGGGATTCAATTGTTATATTATACCATAAAAAGCAGAGTAAGTCTGGAAAACGTCTGCACCTGTTGCCAAATATTTAAAAATACATTTGCTACAGTGTATGTATGACGGGTAGATGATTGCTTTACTTTTCTCGAAAAAATAAAAAAAGCCCCAAATTGTCACAGATGGGTGACTGGACAGTTATATTTGAAGCCATCGGTCATAGAATGAAGGAGCAGGTTGCACGATTAGTAAGAGAACCTAGTACTGGTGTGGCTGTTTGACGGTTAATCAAGGACAGAGCCTGCTTTATGCGCGTTTTTGATGGGTCGGTTGTTTAGACCCACTCCCGTCGGTGTTATATAATAGAAGAACAAGCAAGTTAGCTTTGGTGTTTAAGCAGAATTGAATGATTACAGATTTGGAGTCACGTTTTTGAACTTATATTCACACAGGAACGGAGAGTGCAGAACCCATCTGTAGAAGCGAAGCGCTCGCGTTTATCACAGGATTTTTCCTTTTAAAAAAAGGAATCACAAAAATCCGGGGATAACAGCGATCGAAAGAGGGTACTGCAATCGGAGTGGTTAGGTGTGAAACAAGGTGTTCAATGTTGTGCCTCTGTAATGTTTCAGTTCGTTTAACCAGGCACAGCTAACCAACAAAAGATAGAAAGGATCAGGATACCATGAGTTCCCGAAGGACAATCTCCCCAAGGACGATCTGGAAACGTTACGATCTCTCATACACATAGCGCCCCTTGTAGAGTAAACCAACCGTAGAAAAAAAACGGCTGACTCTGCGAAAGAGGGGATTGGAAATGAAGATTCGAAGGACATATACGATGATTTCTTCCAGGCTTGCCTTTTGCAGGGTACGGTCGGTCTAAAAAACCAACCTACAAACTGCGAGGGAACCTGTATGAAGAGAACATCGTTAACAATGCAACAAGTGAAGACAGAAGCGGGCAAGCTCGCGATTATGCTGCTCGGTACATTTATTTTGGCGTTTGCCTACTATCACATTAATTTTCAGAATCATTTATCGGAGGGCGGATTTGTCGGTCTGGCCCTGTTAGGGAAATACGCAACAGGTTTATCTCCGGCAATTGGCATGCTGCTGCTGGACATTCCTGTCATGATTCTAGCCTGGTACCTTAAGGGTTGGAGATTCATGATTCAGGCGCTACTTGGTGTAGGTGCATTCTCCCTATTCTATGATGGCTTTGAACGATATTCTACACTAGTGATGTCGTTTAATGGGAACCTGTGGATTCCTGCAGTTCTATCCGGTGTGTTGACAGGGGTAGGGGCAGGGATTGTGCTTCGATTTGGCGGAGCGACAGGTGGAGACGATATTCTGGCGGTACTGGTTAGCCGCTGGAAGGGATGGAAACTGGGAACAGTTTTCTTTGTCAGTGATGCATTTGTATTGGGATTGTCGCTTTTCTTTCTTCCGGTAAAAGAAACTTTATATACGATTCTGGCCGTATGGATTGCGAGTAAAGTCATTACGTACGTCGTGAGTATCCCAGCACGCGGAACGGTTGTTACAACTTCTGCTGTTAAACTGCCGATCCCATCGGTAGCGACCAAGGCTGTGAACGTTGCTTCGCAGCGCACTTCGGTAGCAAGAGGGGTAACACATTAACCATACGTTTCAGAACCATAGATGGATGAACGGTACAACAAGATATTTGAATGAACAAAATCCCATTTGCCTGCGATATCAGCGGCAGATGGGATTTTGTTTTTCAGGACATGTTAGGATTTAATCGATGAAGCAATCTGTCCATCCTGATTATGGATAATGGCTCGAATGTTCTGTTTATGGCTGAGTGCTTTGGCTGCGTCCACGGCCTCTGCTTTTGTCTCGAAAGTGGACTGATAAGAGGATTTTCCTTCCTCCTTAATAGCCCAGCCAGAATCTGTAGGCACAACATGAATGTTATCATGACTCTTCGAAGAAGCTACAGGTTCAGAATGACGACGCTCCGCTGAGGATGAATGGCGATTGTCAGATTTTTTAGGGGAAGAGGAGTCGGGATTAGAATGTGGGGATTCAGGATGATTCTCGCCCCACTCTTCAGCTTTAGCTGTAGCGATAGGAATAGCTCGTCCTTCCTCATAACCATCCTCCAGTAGAGCATTAGCGATCTCAATGGCCTTGTGTCGGATACGTGGCTCTAGATTTTTCATTGAGACAGGATAATCATGTTTGTTCCAAGGCATATGAATTCCCTCCTGTGCAATATTGGATTAGTTGTATATTACCCTCTCCAGGAAGGGATAAACGAAAGGATTTTGTTTGAAGAGAAAGTGACTAAGCTGATCTGCATAGAGGAGGATCCTATACTTTTGAAGGAACGAGGGGTATAATGCTGTTCAGGTATTAATGAACTAATTAGGGGAATAAAGGAGATTTACATATGTTCAGTCTAAGCTTAGCTATTCCAATGGTATTTACCATGTTAATTCATGCAGCGGATAGTTTATCCTATGCTTTGCGTCTTGGTGGACTTCGTACTCGTAGAATTGCATTAGCGATATCGTTATCTGGGATTTTATTGTTAGTATCACGCACGTCCAATATGGCACAAGGGCCGATGGTCGGCAATTTGGTAGATACAGCTTCCAATGGGGGAACAACGAATTTTGCAACACAGCTTCATTGGTTAATGGGAGCGGCAACGATCGGAACAGCACTTGCTATTCTTTGTTTTCCAACGATGGTCAAGCTGTCTTCCCGAATGGTCGTACATTTCGAAGCAGCGGGCTCCATTCCAACGATGGTTCGTGGTATGCTGAAGCGTAGTAAGATGAAGAATGCGATGTATTATATTACTCCACCGTCATGGGTGATGGCGAAGCGATTAGTCCAACATGGCATGCCTAGACGTCTGATGATGTTGAACATTGCCGTGACGGCAATCTATACAACGGGTGTACTTTCAAGTTTGTATGCGGCATACCTGTATCCTAGTCAGGCAATTGCTGCTTCCCAATCCACAGGATTAATCAATGGTATTGCAACCATTTTGCTCACCATCCTGATTGATCCACGCATTTCTCTTCTTAGTGACAAGTCATTACGCGGCGAGATTCGGTTGGATCGGATGAACCAAATCTATGGCTGTATGCTCGTATCCCGTTTGTTCGGTACGTTGCTTGCACAGCTGCTGTTGATTCCTTTTGCATATTGGATCGGCTGGATCGTAGGTTTAAT
Organism: Paenibacillus sp. Root52; assembly: GCF_001426865.1. Lineage (GTDB taxonomy): Bacteria > Bacillota > Bacilli > Paenibacillales > Paenibacillaceae > Paenibacillus. Next base: position 436,261 of record NZ_LMFO01000012.1, read on the forward strand.
ACATTGATCTCTCCTGATCTTGAGGGGTACCAACGTATTTGAGCCGCTGATATGTATATTTCTGAATCCATCCAAGAAGTTTAGGCTATAGCCATAATAAAAAGCAACGGCGAGTATGCCGTTGCTTTTCTGTGTATCGTTCATATTTCAGTTCAGTGTATGCATCCTACGTTTAACGTGCTTCGTTAAAAAGTACGGCATACTCGCCGTAGCCTTCCTTCTGAAGATCCTCTTTGGGTACAAAACGCAGGGCAGCCGAGTTAATGCAATACCGCATACCTCCAGCTTCCGCAGGGCCGTCGTTGAACAGGTGACCCAGATGGGAATCGCCTTCCCGACTTCTCACCTCAGTACGAATCATGAAGTGACTAAGATCGGTTTTCTCCTTCACGTTGTAGTCGCGAAGAGGGCGTGTGAAGCTTGGCCAGCCGCAACCGGAATCGTATTTGTCTGTAGAACTGAAGAGTGGCTCTCCAGACACGATATCGACGTAAATGCCGTCTCCATGGTGATCCCAGAATTCGTTATGGAAAGCAGGCTCTGTTGCATTGTTCTGCGTAACCTCGAATTGCAGAGGGGTCAGGCGCTCTTTGAGGCTATTTTTGTCCACATTGGTCGACCAGTTATGCTCGATAAAGTCTTGACGACCAGAACCTTTGCTATACCGCTTGTAGTGGGCAGGGTTCTTCCGATGGTAATTTTGGTGATGCTCCTCAGCCTCATAGAACGTTTTTGCTGGCAAAATAGGAGTAAAGATCGGTTTATCAAACCGTCCGCTCTGTTCTAGTGCTGCTTTTGATGCTTCCGCAATCTCACGCTGCTCCTCTGTGTGATAGAAAATCGCGGTTTGGTAAGACGATCCACGGTCATGAAATTGGCCGCCTGCATCCGTAGGATCAATCTGCTGCCAGAACAGTTCAACAAGTTTCTCGTAAGGGAAAATCGATGGGTCAAACGTAATTTGAACCGCCTCTACGTGCCCAGTTGTTTCGGAGCACACTTCTTCATATGTTGGGTTCTCGGTATGTCCACCTGTATAGCCTGATACAATTCCATGAATACCAGGCAATTCCTCAAAGGGGGATACCATACACCAGAAGCACCCGCCTGCAAAAGTTGCTTTTTCACTTGTGTGTTGTTGTTCCATACTATAGTCACTCCATTTCTGATGAAGATCTAGGCTCGTGGTCGAAATTGTCGTGCCTTCGGTTTGCACGTTCGTCCAAAAATAAAGGCCACGCCGTTTCGATCACTACTCCAGCAATCTATCGTTTTATTGAAACTTATTACACAAGAATTTTGTTTACTCCTCTATTATATCCTGAATTGGCAAGCCAACCAAGTCGGAGAGAGAGCAAGATTCTTATGATCCTAACCTAATCCTTAGCCGATCCTCATCTAACAGGCACTCAGACCTTTTTTCGAGAACGAAAACGAAACACGAGTAAAATAACCGTCATGAACAATAAATAAACCCCAAGAACGAGAAGACTCAACCAGATGGACTCGCTTGCTTGGGCTCCGGCGTATGCAAATACAAAAATAGCGGGCATTTTGCCAATGGCAGTAGCGATCATGAACGTCCAGAAGGGAGTATAGGTGATGCCTGCATAAATATTGACAGCAGTCTGAGGAACGATGGGAAGCAATCGAAGAGTCATAACGCCCATAAAAGGATGTGCTTCCATCCAAGAAGTGAATCGGTTAAGTCCTCGTATACGATCTAAGTAGGATCTAGCCTGAGCTCTAAATACATATCGAGCACCTGCATATACCAGCAATGCCGCGAGTGTTGTTCCTGACCAGCTTACCCAGGCAGCCATGGTGGTACCATAACTGTAACCCAGAGCAGCAATAACAAACTTATATGGAATTACAGGGACAAGGGCAAATAACATCGCAATGATAATAAGCATAGGGATGGATTGATGGGAATCCGTCCATTCCAACAGTTCATATCTGTACATAAACATGACTCCGGCAAGCAAAACATATAACAGGAGCCAAAACCATTTTCGCAAAATCTTAATGCTCCTTTCAGCATCAGAACATTCTGAGCTACGTTTAAGTGCGTGTTCAAAAAGGTTGGTTTTCAGTACCGAGAAGATGGGATGAAGATAGAAATGGAGTAGCGGAGCGTAGGCAAAACTACGTGAGCAACGGACATTTCGGCTGAATCCCATATTCGTAATCAAAAGCGGATTTTTTGAACAACCTCGTTTAATCAAAAGTAAACTTGCCTAAAACCACATCTAGTAATTGTACCATGTTCGTTCAGGGAGCGGTTAGTTGGAAGCTGACTCAGGAATCTGCTCAGGAACCTTACTGGCATGTTGCCCTCTGAAGGGTTAAACTATAGGACGTGGAAATAAAGAACTCTCGTTGAAGGTGGAATGCTCATCATGGACACAACTAAGCGAACCCGTGTTGGAATCATTGGTCTCGGGGGAATTGCAAGTAAAGTATATTTACCGTTATTAAGTACGCATTCGAAGGTAGAGATTGCAGGTGTAATGAATCGCTCCATAGAACGAGTGGAGAACGTGCAACAAGCCTATAGATTAACTAATGGGACAACGGATATCAAGGAATTGTTATCCTGGGAACTGGATGCCGTATTTGTACATACAGCAACGGAAGCGCACTTTGAAATAGTGATGCAATGTTTGGAGCAGGGACTTGCCGTCTATGTGGATAAACCGCTGTCGTATAAGCTGCGTGAATCTGAAGAGATGACCGCTTTTGCAGAAGCACAAGGCCTGCTGCTAGGTGTAGGCTTTAACCGTAGATTCGCTCCCATGTATCAAAAGGCCAAAGAATGGATGCGTGCCGGTGGAGGCTATGATTCCTTAACCGTGACGAAGCATCGGACAGGTATTCAGGATCGTCCTTCGGCTGAAACCATTTATGATGATCTTATTCACATTCTTGATTTGTTATATTGGTATTCAGACGGCGATGTCGAGTTGCTTCAACATTGGATTCGTAAAACCGATACAGACAGGCTAATTCATGCGTCCGGCGCGGTGAAGCTTGGAAGAACAGCCTACGGAAGATATGATATGGTGCGCGAGGCTGGCGCAGATCTAGAGAAGATTGAGCTGCACGGCAGAGGGAGATCTGTGGAAGTCGTTAACATGGAAATTGCCAGATATACAGAACGTGGTGGACTTGAACAGCAAGAGGTGTTTGGTAGCTGGGATGGTATTTTGGCACGAAGAGGTTTTGCTGGGGCGGTAGATCATTTCCTCGCTTCCATGGAAACACCTGACGATTGTCTAATCAGTGCGAGCCATGTCATGGAGAGTCATGAGCTCGCTGAACAATTGATTCGTAAATAATCTGGCATAGTGTACACATTAGGAGGAGTAACGTATGGACGAGTATGAGAAGGAACGGAACAAACAGATTGAGGAAGCTGTCATTGAAAGTTATAAACAGGAAGAAGAAATGATGATTCTGGTTTTTGCCCAGTGGTGTGTCAATCAAGGGTTGAACCCGGAAGAGATGTACCGGCAAGCCTACCCAGATCAGCAGAGCAACGAGCGTTTACAGCAGGTGCTAAAACTGGTTGTATCCAAGGAGGAAGCCGGTGATATTCCGGATGATACCGTGCTGGGTGTTCTATCGATGTTTGGCAACGATGATCTGGCTATGGTCGTATCAGAGGCTATTGCTTCAAGAAAGTAAGTTGAGACTTCTTGAACGTGTATTGTACGTAAACTCAGCACCTTGATTGTTACATCTGCTCCCGATGGATAATGCGAAACTCCTTAGGTGACATGCCAAAACGGGAGCGGAATACACGGTGGAAATACGTATAATTGTTAAAACCGGAGGACTCGGATACATGTTCCAGGGTCATCGGACTGAAGATAATCCGTTCCCTGGCCATGTTCAGCCGCACATCCAGCGTATATTGCATAATGCTTTTGCCAAATGCCTCTTTAAAGAGATGAACACACCGCGAAACACTGATCCCCACAGAAGAAGCAACATCCTCAAGCTTAAACAACGAGGACGCATTCTCCTCAATATAACTTTTAATCTCATAAGCTACATAATTCGTATTCGTAATGGTCGGATGTTCAGATAATAGCCGATCGCTCTCGAGGCATAGGATACGCATATAATAACTTGCAATCTCGGGATAAGGGTTGGAAATCCGGCGTTGCTCTAAGACGAGCTGGCGAAACAGCGTAAGCAGGCTCTCCGAAAGTTCCACTTTAATTCGGTTTGGTCGTTTGTGTCGTTTCCACCATTCATCCACCCAAGAGCCATTGAAGAAGACATGATAATCTCCACTCTCGACGAGACGTTCTCCCATGGGATTAAGCTCATTGTCTATTTTCAATTCATAAGGTTCGTCCGGGCTAAAAACAAGCAGATCACCCGCATCAACTAGTGACATGGCACCATCTACACGAGCCCTGCAACGTCCATCCGTCTGAAGCCTCATCAAGTAGTTCTTGACCCCATCGGGCTGTACCATAGCGTAGGGTTTACGGTGAAATGAGAAGCCTGCCGTGAGAACCTGGCAGGAATGATCGGTCGGCATAGGCATACTCCTTGCAAATCAAAAATTATGATCAGATAGTTCATGTTTCGATCATATTATTCATTTTAATTGAAGCCAAAAAGGAATACCATAGTGTTAGATTTAAGATACAGTAATTACAATTTAATAAAAACAGCTTCTCACGATACGTAAGGAGATGAACGTCAACGTGGACAAAATGAAAGCAGGCATCATAGGGTGCGGCAATATTAGCGCCATTTATCTGGAGAATCTGAAGAACAGTCCCGTCATTGAGGTTGTGGCCGTCGCGGATCTGATCCTTGAACGTGCGCAAGAGCGGGCAGATGAATTTAATATCGCAAACGTTTACAATGTAGATGAGTTGCTGCAAAATAAGGAAATTGAGCTTGTCATCAACTTGACTGTTCCTGGAAGTCATGCAATGACGGACATAGCTGCTCTTGAGGCAGGCAAGCATGTATATGCTGAGAAACCGCTGGCTATTTCTATAGAAGATGGTCGCAAAGTCATTGAACTGGCTGAAGAAAAAGGACTCTATGTTGGCTCGGCACCGGATACATTCCTCGGATCAGGTATCCAGACGGCTCGTCAAGCGATCGAAGATGGCCTGATTGGTAAGCCAATTGCAGCTACTTCCTTCTTCATGGGTGGTGGACCAGAAGCATGGCATCCGAATCCAGAATTCTTCTATATGGATGGAGGCGGACCTATGTTTGACATGGGACCATATTACCTCACAGCCTTAGTTACATTGCTTGGATCTATTCGTAGAATTAGTTCTTCGGCAGGGATTCAGATTGTAGATCGTACGATTGGTTCTGGTCCTAAGGAAGGTACGTCGTTGCAAGTACAAACACCAACGCATCTTGCGGGAACCATTGATTTTAATGGCGGTGCCATTGCAACGATGATTACAAGCTTCGATATTCGAGGCGCTTCAGATCTGCCACGCATTGAAATTTACGGTACAGAAGGCACGCTCAGTGTACCTGACCCGAATTATTTTAATGGAGAAGTGAAGCTTCGCAAATATGGTCAGGATACATGGGAGACGGTTACACCGAAATTTGAAAGTGGTCAAAATGAGCGTGGCATAGGTGTGAACGAGATGGTTGAATCCATTCGTGCTGGACGTGAGAGCAAAGCAAGTGGCAAACTGGCGTACCATGTACTTGAAGCTATGCATGCATTCCAGCGCTCGTCTCTTGAGGGCAAACACATTTTGCTTGAAAGCAACTATGAATACAATGCTGCAACGAAGACAGATGACAATCAGACGGAGACCGTACCATCCACTAATTGATTTCAGATGAGGTGAAGCAGGAAATGTTGAAGATCGGATTACAGTTATACACCGTGCGGGATGAACTGGAACGCGATTTTAAAGGAACGCTTGCTAAGATTGCGGAACTCGGCTACCAAGGTGTGGAATTCCATAATTTCTATGGACATAGCGCAGAGGAAGTCAGAGCTATCGTAAATGAACTCCGACTGGAAATTGTAGGTACACATGTACAATATAACAGCTTGAAAGAAGATTTGGATTCGGTTATCGCTTATCACAAAGCACTGGGCAATCGGAATCTAATCGTTCCTTATTTGTCAGAGGAACAACGGCAGTGGGAGGACGTATTCGCTTCGCTGAATGCAATCGGTGAGAAGATCTCGGCAGAGAATCTGGTGCTGTTCTATCACAATCATGATTTTGAATTTACAGCGCAAGTCGGTGGTCGTCCGGCATTGTACGCGATGTACGAGACCGTTCCTGCTTCTCACCTACAGGTAGAGCTGGACACATGTTGGGCGCATGCTGCTGGCTATCCACCAACGGAAGTGATCGCGAAGTATGCAGGACGTCTGCCGCTGGTGCATTGGAAGGATATGAGTCGTACCGAAGGGCGCGTGTTAACCGTTGAATTTGGCCAGGGGGAAGTAGACTTGGAAGCGGTTGCTGTAGCGTCAGACCAAGCTGGAGCTGAATGGCTGGTAGTGGAACAGGATGAATGCCAGAATCCATCATTGATAAGCATTGAGAATAGCATGAACTGGATTCGCCAATATGCCGCTAACGGAGGACCTATCCATGTCTAAAGTACTTAACATAGCTATTGTTGGTTGTGGTGGCATTGCCAAAGGAAAACATATGCCGAGTCTGTCCAAACAATCTCAGGGTCGAATGGTCGCTTTCTGTGACATTGTGAAAGAACGAGCGGAAGAGGCGGCAGCTGAATTCGGAGCAGAGGGCGCCAAAGTGTACACGGATTATCATGAACTACTGAAGGATGAAAGTATCGATGTGATTCATGTGTGTACGCCAAACGATTCGCACTCCGTCATCACTGTAGCAGCTCTGGAAGCTGGTAAACATGTCATGTGTGAGAAACCGATGGCGAAGACATCTGAACAGGCCAAAGCGATGCTCGAGGCGGCACAACGTACCGGTAAGAAGTTATCGATTGCGTACCAGAACCGCTTCCGCAGCGATAGTCAGTATTTGAAGCAGATGTGTGAGGATGGCGAGTTAGGGGATATTTACTTTGGTAAAGCAATTGCCCTTCGCAGACGGGCTGTTCCAACCTGGGGTGTGTTTTTGGATGAAGAGAAACAGGGTGGTGGTCCGTTAATCGATATTGGTACTCACGCCCTGGATCTGACACTATGGCTAATGGACAATTACAAACCGAAGAGTGTTATGGGTTCTACCTTCCACAAGCTTGGTCAGCGTGAAAATGCGGCAAATGCTTTTGGACCGTGGGATCCAGAACAATTTAAGGTGGAGGATTCGGCATTCGGTTTTATCACCATGCAGAATGGAGCTACGATTATCATCGAGTCAAGTTGGGCATTGAATGTTGCTGAGTTTGGTGAAGCCAAATCATTACTATGTGGTACCGAAGGCGGTGCTGATATGCAGGATGGTTTGCGAATCAATGGTGAGAAGCGAAGCCGATTGTACGAAACGAAGGTTGATCTGGATGCAGGTGGAGTAGCCTTCTACAGCGGCAGTGCTGAAAATGAAGCAGATCGCGAAGCTAGAATGTGGCTTGAAGCGATTATTGAAGACAAAGAACCTGTCGTTAAACCAGAGCAAGCTCTCGTTGTAACTCAGATTCTTGAGGCGATCTATGAATCGGCTCAAACCGGAAAAGCCGTTTATTTTGAATCCTAAAGGGATAGAAATGATCTTCATTTTCCACAATAAACGATACAATTAAATGATCCGAGCGGTTATTTATACAAATGAACGAATTAGCAATTATACGACATCTATTCTAGGGAGGAATCGCACTTGAAACTCGGCGTATTTATGGTACTATTCGGAGGACGTAAATTAGAAGACGCACTTGATTATGTGGCATCCAAAGGGTTGAAAGCCGTTGAGATTGGTACAGGAGGACACCCGGGGAACGCACATTGTAACCCAGCAGAATTGCTTGATAATCCAGCCGCACTGAAAAACTTCAAGAATGCCGTAGAATCACGTGGTTTGATGATCAGCGCACTGAGCTGTCACGGTAACCCACTGCATCCACAAAAGGATATTGCTAAAGGATTCCACGATGACTTCGTCAAAACAGTAGAGCTGGCTGAGAAGCTGGAAGTACCAGTAGTGAATACATTCTCCGGCTGTCCGGGTGATCATGAGGATGCTAAATATCCGAACTGGCCTGTTGCACCGTGGCCGAATGACTTCCAAGAAATTCTGAAGTGGCAATGGGAGAACAAAGTTATTCCTTACTGGACAGAGTGGGGTAAATTTGCCGCAGATCGCAATGTTAAAGTAGGTCTGGAGCTACACGGCGGATTCTCAGTACACACACCTGCTACATTGCTCAGACTGCGTGAAGCAGCAGGGGAAGTCATTGGAGCTAACCTTGACCCAAGTCACATGTGGTGGCAAGGCATTGATCCTGTACAGGCAATTCACATTCTCGGACGTGAAGGCGCAATCCATCACTTCCATGCGAAAGATACAACCATTGATCCAATCAACGTGAATAAACACGGTGTAACGGATATGCAAGATTATACAAACATGCTGGATCGAGCTTGGCAGTTCCGCTCGGTTGGTTATGGACATGATAACAAAACGTGGGCAGATATTATGAGCGCTCTGCGTCTTGTCGGATATGATTATGTTGTAAGTATTGAACACGAAGACGGTCTGATGTCGGTTGAAGAAGGATTCTCTAAAGCCGTACAGAATCTCCAGCAGGTATTAATTGAAGAACCGCTGGGCGACATGTGGTGGGTTTAGAGCTACATTAGGGGGAAATCAATGATGATCAACGTCACCATTTGGAATGAATTTGTCCATGAGAAAATTCACGATGAAGTTAGAGAAGTCTACCCAGACGGTCTCCATAGAGCATTGGCTGACGGACTTGGCGGCGAAGGTTTTGTGATTCGTACAGCTACACTGGATCAGCCTGAACACGGGTTAAGTGATGAGGTGCTGAATTCCACGGATGTGCTTATATGGTGGGGACATATGGCACATGATCGCGTAAGTGATGAAGTTTCGCAGAAGGTAACACAGCGCGTATTAAACGGCATGGGTATGATCGTGCTACACTCCGGTCACTTCTCCAAACCGTTTAAAGCGCTGATGGGAACAAGCTGTGATCTGAAATGGCGTGTAGCTGACGAGCAGGAGATCGTATGGTGTGTCAATCCATCCCATCCGATAGCGGATGGCATCCAAGACAAGATTGTATTGGAAAAAGAAGAAATGTACGGAGAATTCTTCGATATTCCAGTACCGGATGAACTGGTGTTTGTGAGTAATTTCCAGGGTGGAGAGGTATTCAGGAGCGGATGCACGTTCCGACGCGGCGAAGGTAAGATCTTTTATTTCCGACCAGGTCATGAGACATACCCGACCTATTACAAACCGGAAATCTTAAGAGTGATCAGCAATGCAGTGAAATGGGCATATCCTGCCCGTAGCTTCAAGCCGGAATTCGGTAAAAGCGAACCTGTAAGACCATTTGGTGGCGTGCTGGTCTAAGCCGCAATTTCTCGTGAATGGATAAATGTAGCGGTATATCGAAGAACCCTTCTCCAAGTCTTTATGACTGTGGCAGTAGGGTTCTTTTTGGGTAATTTAGTTGTAAGAACCTGAGACGATATTTCCCATGGTTCTTCAGCCCCATGTAATGGTATACTGTGTAATATCATCATAGAAGATGGAACCGGTTTATCCAATTGAAAGTTTTTAGCGAGAGACGTTTCCTTTAGCTCTAAAATATGTTATTATGAAATATACTAACAAAACGTAAGTGTAGTGATCTCTAAAGAGGTGATTAATGTGGAAGGCCAAGATTTGCGGATGTGTCCGCGTTTTGAAACCGCGTTTTCCTTTTTGGGTAAACGTTGGAACGGTCTAATTATTCAAACGTTGATGAGTGGGTCTAAGCGATTTAAGGATATTTCCAACCTCATTCCATCAATGAGCGACAAGATGTTATCCGAGCGGATGAAGGATCTGGAAAGTGAAGGCATTCTAATCCGTCATGTGTATCCAGAGACGCCGGTTCGTATTGAATACGAGTTGACGGAGAAAGGTAAGGCGCTTCAGCCGGTTATGAATCAAATTCAGGACTGGGCAGAGCATTGGGTTGACTAATTGATGTAATTCAATTTGAATCCCAATTTCGAAGTAGGCAATAGCAAAAGCTCTTGATTTCACTGGAAATCGAGAGCTTTTTGTTTTAAGATACGAGGAAAGCATGTAGAGAAACTTCGTCGGTTCGTACACTCTCAATTCAATATAGGTATGTTATGAGCCTTAACTATGTATGATATAGATAATGGAATCCTTGACATAATTCTTGTGTGTTCTGCACATGTTGTCATGAGTTGTAGTATAATTGTAAGAATAAGAACAATGTCTATTCCTTACAACTATGGCCGTATACGGTCGGAGCGAGGAGGCCACTTGTCATGAGAGAAGAAAGCTTATCCCGGGAAGTACGATACGGCAAACAAGATATTGCAGAACTTGAGAACGCATCCATTCAGGTACATTTGATTTATAAGAAGGCAGCAGAACTATTTGTCCGCAATACGTATTCTCAATCGTTTAGAAATCAAGTTTCCGATAAGCAACGGTTGGATCGCAGCAAGGGCTCAGGATTAGCTCCGATTGTGCTGCAGAAATGGATTCAGACCTCAAGAGGCTGGAAATGCATTGGATGCGAATTGAGACATAACGAAGATGTCATCATGCCATTAGATGCAGATGACTTCCTACGTGACCCTCAATCTACAGCGAATGGGGAAGGACATGTGTTCAAGCCGGAAATGCTGATTCAAGCGATTGTGTGGGCTCAATATGAGAAGATTCGAATGTTTGCCCCATGGCTTGGTGATGAAGCATTCTACACAGCAGATGAACTGGATACCATTGCTCGCTACATCGTACCTACCTACTTCTCAGAGCGTCCACTCAACGAGCAAGGCAAATTGTTCAAGGTTCATCGTCCTTATGGTCAGATTCCGCTGTATCAGGAATATGTGACAGCACCTTCTTTGTGTGTGCAGCTTGATGGTGAGATGTTAGAGGGACGATTACTTACAGGTGTATATGTTTCCGGGGAGCAATTCTCTGGGCTGAATCCGTATTTAAAAGATGGGGACGGGGGCAGGACGTATATGCAAGCTTGCGTTCAGTAAAGGTAAACAAACAACAACAATTCGTGGTGGGGCAGTTATGACCACTCTAAATTAAGAGGCGTTACATTTCACTGAGATGTGAATTGTAGCGTCTTTTTGTAATAAAGAGGGTTCAATCACAGCAGAAAAATGTATGAACGTTCCACTTTATACACATGCTGTCCAATAAAAGTAACGGCATTGACACTTTTTTTAGCTAGATTCTGTGCCATAATAGAGGGTATGGACAACAGGGTGAATGATTTTACGCAGGGTGGTGTTACCTACATGAATAAGAAAATCCCCGGTTTCATAGGCATATGCCTACTTATTTTAGTTATTCTCAGCGGATGTACAGAGACGCGGCCTTCGGAGCAGCCAGTGGTACAGGAAACCGAACCTACGAATTCTATTACGGTTGCCGTAGACGGCAGTACCTTTTTACCGGATGCAACCAAGTCGATCAAACGGGATTTTAGCGAAGGATTAACGCTCAAGAAGGCCCTATCCAATAGTGGGCTTGTTGATTTTACGGCTGATGGAAAACGAATTCAATCCGTCGGAGAGGTCTCGCTTGATTCCTCGTTAACCTGGGCTGTTAAATTGAATGGCAAAGATATTGATCCAGAAGATTGGAATATGGAGCTTCATGCCAAAGATGAAGTGATAATATATGTAAAAGCCGCTGACAGTACAGGAGAGGGCGTAGCGTATCAGACGACTTTACTCAAAGTGAGCGGCGGCAACATTATGCCAAATCTTAATCGGCAATATGCCGGTGTGTATATTCAGGAGTGCACCGTTCGTGATGTATTAAAGTCCAGTGGCGTTGTCAGAATGTCTGAGAATAACAAATATGTGGTTGCTGTTGAAAATGTCATCCCACGAATGAATCAACGCTGGGTTATTAAGGTGAATGATAAGGAATTGATGGATAATGGCTTGGACATGAAGCTTAGTCCACGTGACGCGATTAAACTTGAATTAACGACATCCTAAATACCAAAAGGCCCATCTTCTAAAGCGAGAAGATTGGGCTTTTTTTATATACATATTGAAATTTAGGATTATTGTAGGTGATTAGTCATTTTAGATCCGGCAGATTTCGCTAGGGCATAGTTCACAGTGACAGATGCCTTGCAGCATTTTCAGATCTTTGATGACGATCATGCCATTATCATATTCGATAGCGTCTTTTTTACGTAGATCACTTAACATACGGTTTACACTCTCACGGGTAGCGCCAATCATGTTGGACAGATCCGTATGCGTAATTTTTTTGTGGATGATGGTATGATCGCCGTGTGGTTCACCATAAGAATTGGACAAACGAATTAAGGTAGAGCAGAGCGCGCCAGGTTTGCCGTATAACATGAGATCACGGAACTTGGTCTGGGTGAGTCGATGGTGAATACCCATCCATTTCATAAAATCAATGGCAAAGTCACAATGCTGACAGATCAGCATTTCCAGGTCTTTATGCTCCAGTACACCTATTTCGCTGTCTTCCAGCACTTCTGCCGAGAAGGTATGCTTCGAACCGAAGAAAGGATCAGCCTGCCCAATCATATCTCCAGATTGATACATGTACATGATCAATTCTTTACCTTCATCTGTTGACTTGGTAATCTGGGCACGGCCTCTTTTCATATAATAAAGTTTGTCGGAGACATCGCCCTCCCAATACAGATGAGTTCCTTCGGGATAGGTTCTATCTTTCATCGTTACAAGCAAATGGTTAAAGTTCGCGTCCGAGAAACAGTTTGTATTTCCGCGCTTTTCAATGACTAGTTGGTCTCTCATAAGTCTATCTCCCCTTTGTCTCCAGTCAAAGGCTGCATGTGTCTTACATGACCTTTGTGGTTCGCCGCAAACGGTTGCCGTCCGTTCGGGGTCATCTCGGCCGGGAAGGACGGTACAAATTGCGGTGGTTCAATTTTTAAGTTCAGTATATACCTAATCTTACCGTTTGAGGGGGATAGAAAGGAAACAAAAATGGCGATATTTCAAACATTGTGATTAAATTCACTTTTTGTGGGCAAGTATGGAGCTGAAAGATCCTTGTTGGAAATGCAGTAGTAGTGTACTTGTTAGCAGACATTAAGAAACTAAATTTAAATTCGGAATACTTTGTGAAAAAAATCACATAATTAAATCATGTCCCATGATACGATGTGAATGTAAAGAAGAGAGACAACATAATACGAACCTTTAGGAGGATGAGGGAGATGGCTGTAAAGAACGAGGTCGCCCCAGCAAAAGAACCGACAGCAGGTCAGTATATTCAAACGTTAATTGACAAAGCGAATAAAGCACACGCAGCATTCATGTCCATGGATCAACAGCAGATTGATCGAATTGTGCAAGCAATGGCGCTTGCAGGTCTGGATAAACACATGATGCTTGCCAAAATGGCTGTGGAAGAAACCGGCCGCGGTGTGTATGAAGATAAAATCACTAAAAATATATTTGCTACAGAATATGTGTACCATAGCATCAAATATGACAAAACGGTTGGCGTTATTGAAGATAACGAATATGAGAACTTCCAGAAAATTGCCGAACCGGTTGGCATCATCATGGGGATTACCCCTGTTACCAACCCAACATCAACGACGATGTTTAAGGCACTGATCTCTATTAAGACTCGTAACCCGATTATCTTCGGTTTCCACCCATCTGCACAGAACTGTAGCCGTGAAGCAGCCCGGATATTGCTTGAAGCCGCAGTGAAGCATGGTGCTCCAGCCGACTGTATTCAGTGGATTGACGATCCATCCATGGATCGCACCAACGCCTTGATGAACCACAACGATGTGGCACTCATTCTGGCGACAGGTGGATCAGGCATGGTGCGAGCGGCATATAGCTGTGGTAAACCGGCGCTCGGCGTAGGGCCAGGTAACGTACCTTGCTTCATTGAGAAAACGGCGGATATCAATCAGGCAGTGACGGATCTGATTTTGTCCAAATCATTTGATAATGGAATGATCTGTGCTTCCGAGCAAGCGGTCATTATTGAAGAGCCTATCTTCGACCAAGTCAAAAAGAAAATGATTGCCAATGGATGTTACTTCGTTAACAAGGACGAAGCAGCAAAGCTGACAGCAGGCGCTATCAATGTTGAGAAATGTGCAGTTAACCCAGCGATTGTAGGTCAATCTGCAGTAGCAATTGCTCAAATGTGCGGTATTGAAGTTCCAGCAAGCACCAAGATCTTGGTTGCCGAAATCGAAGGTGTTGGCGTCAAATTCCCATTGTCTGCGGAAAAATTAAGCCCGGTACTGGCTTGTTACAAAGTCAAAACGGCAGCAGAGGGCATTGAACGTGCAGCAGAAGTTGTTGCTTTTGGCGGTATGGGACACTCATCCGTTATTCACTCCAACAACGAAGAAGTCATTAACAAATTTGCAGATCGCCTGCAAACAGGACGTATCATCGTCAACTCACCTTCCACACACGGAGCAATCGGCGATATCTACAACACGAATATGCCATCGCTCACACTGGGATGTGGTTCATATGGACGTAACTCGACTTCGTCGAACGTAACTGCTGTCAACTTAATCAATGTGAAAAGGGTGGCTCGCCGTACCGTGAATATGCAATGGTTCAAAGTACCGAACAAGGTCTACTTCGAAAAAGGTGCGACGCAGTATCTCGCCAAAATGCCAGATATCACCCGTGTTGCAATTATTACGGATGCCATGATGGTGAAGCTCGGTTATGTGGAAAAAGTAGAGCATTATCTACGCCAACGCCAAATGCCTGTAGCCATTGAAGTGTTCTCGGATGTTGAGCCGGATCCATCCACAACGACAGTAGATCGCGGAACCGAAATGATGCGCCGCTTCCAACCGGACTGCATTATCGCTCTCGGTGGCGGATCACCAATGGATGCTGCCAAAGCGATGTGGTTGTTCTATGAATATCCAGATACAGACTTTAACGATCTGAAGCAAAAGTTCATGGATATCCGCAAACGGATCTACAAATATCCAAGACTCGGCGTAAAAGCAAAATTTGTAGCGATCCCAACAACATCCGGTACGGGTTCGGAAGTAACATCATTTGCTGTCATCACGGATAAAAATCTAGGAAACACCAAATATCCACTGGCTGACTATGAGCTGACTCCTGACGTGGCAATCGTAGACCCTGAGTTTGTATACTCGCTGCCCAAAACAGCTGTAGCTGACACAGGCATGGACGTACTGACACATGCGATTGAAGCTTATGTATCCGTTATGGCGAATGACTATACAGATGGGTTAGCGATCAAAGCCATTCAACTCGTGTTCCAGTACTTGGAGCAATCAGCATTACAAGGCGACAAACTGGCACGTGAGAAAATGCATAATGCTTCAACGATTGCCGGTATGGCATTTGCTAACGCATTCTTGGGTATTAACCACAGCTTGGCGCACAAATGGGGCGGTCAGTACCATACAGCCCATGGACGTACCAATGCGATTTTGATGCCGCACGTTATTCGTTACAACGCGAAAAAACCGACCAAATTTGCATCGTTCCCGAAATACTCGCACTTTGTGGCAGATGAACGATATGCCGAAATTGCCCGCATTCTCGGATTGCCTGCTCGCACAACCGAAGAAGGGGTTACCAGCTTAATCAACGCTATTCGCAAAATGAACAAAACATTGGGTATCGAAGAATCATTCCAAGAAATTGGATTCGATGCGAAAGACTTCGAAGCACATGTAGACTATCTGGCTGATCGTGCCTTCGAAGACCAATGTACAACTGCGAATCCGAAGCTACCACTGGTAACAGAATTAGCAGATGTATACCGCAACGCATTCTACGGTAAGTTTGAATAATAATCATCCGAGTCATGCAACACTTGGTGAGGATGGGCAATAGGTTCAGGGTTCCCCGAAATGGGGAGCCCCGATTGCCGTATGTCTTGAGGAAATACGGAATCCGTGATGCAACAGTTGGAACCAATGCACTCACACGTTACGGAAAGGGCAGAAAAACGGAGGAGCGAAGCCTCCGCTTTTTCAGGAACTTCATCACTAAGCTCAGGCTCCAGATCGAGAGGGAGCCACCCATCTTTTAAAAGAAGTAACGAGGAGTCCGCGCTGTAGCAGGTAGAACCAACGGTTCACAGCGAAAAGGAGATGGGCAGAAAAAGCGAGAAGCGAAGCCCCCGCTTTTTCAGGAACCTCATCACTAAGCTCGGGCTCCAGATCGAGAGGGAGCCACCCATCCTTTAAAAGAAGTAACGAGGAGTCCACGCTGTAGCAGGTAGAACCAACAGTTCACAACGAAAAGGAGATGGGCAGAAAAAGCGAGAAGCGAAGCCCCGCTTTTTCAGGAACCTCATCACTAATCTCGGGCTCCAGATCGAGTAGGAGCCACTTATCCTTTAAAGATGTAGTACGGAATCCGTGATGTGGTAGTTTGAACCAGTTGTTCACACGATAACGGAGAGGACAGAAAAAACCTGCAGAAGCGAAGCGCTCGCCTTTATTCCCGGATTTTCACCTTTGAAAAAGTAAATTGAAAAATCCGGGAATAACAGCGATCGGAAGGTTGTTCTGTCAGCGGAGTGGCCAGTGTGAACCATCCCAGGGTTCAACATAACACAGCGCAGGTGGAGTGAGTAAGTTCACTGACTTTGTGATAAAAATCACAGATGATGAAATCGCCACGACGTATACTGAAAATGTAAGAAAAACATTCATTCCGCGGTTCCGGTTCCCAAGTAGAGAGAACGTGTTCCGGTTTATGTGAAACAATTCACATTAATCGCGGCTCTGGACACACAATGATACGAAGACGCAGCATGTTATGTGTCCAGAAATCCAAATTAGTGGAGGGATTACGATGTCGGTGATCGAAAAAGATGTCAAACAACAAACAGGCTGGAGAAACTTTACCAAAGGAACTTGGACTAAAACCGTTAATGTGAATGACTTTTTGGAACACAATTTGTCTCCTTATTATGGAGATGAAGCATTTCTCGAAGGTGCAACCCAGAATACAAAAGAATTGTGGGATATCGTATCTGATCTGACCAAAAAAGAACGGGATAACGGTGGTGTCCTTGACGTAGACGTAAATACGCCTGCGACGATTACTTCTCACCAACCTGGTTATCTGGATCAATCCAAAGAACAAATTGTCGGCGTTCAGACCGATGCTCCATTCAAACGTTCCATTCAGCCATTCGGCGGAATTCGCATGATGATTGATGCATGTGAAGCATATGGCTTCGAAATGCCTCAAGGCGTCATTGATATATTCACAAATATTCGTAAAACACATAACCAAGGTGTATTCGACGCTTATACTTCTGACATGCGTGCAGCGCGTAAAGCAGGGATCATTACAGGTTTACCAGATGCGTATGGTCGTGGCCGGATCATCGGGGACTACCGCCGGGTAGCATTGTACGGAGTGGACTTCCTGATTCGTAACAAAAAAGGCGAATTGAACGCCTTGGAAGTAGATGTTATCGATGAAGATGTTATCCGTCTGCGCGAAGAGTTGTCTGAACAGATTCGTGCTCTGCAAGAACTGAAACAATTGGGCGAAATGCACGGTTTCGATATTTCCTTACCAGCAACAACAGCAAAAGAAGCGTTCCAATGGTTGTACTTCGGTTACCTCGCAGCGATCAAAGAGCAGAATGGTGCTGCAATGTCACTGGGACGTGTATCATCCTTCCTGGATATCTACATTGAACGTGATCTGCAAGAAGGTATTCTGACGGAAGAACAGGCTCAAGAGCTGGTTGACCATTTTGTTATGAAGCTGCGGATCGTGAAATTCTTGCGTACGCCGGACTATAACGAACTGTTCAGTGGAGACCCAACATGGGTGACTGAGTCCATCGGCGGTATGTCTGTAAATGGTGAGACACGTGTAACGAAAAACAGCTTCCGTTTCTTGCACACGCTGCATAACCTGGGACCTGCACCGGAACCAAACTTGACTGTACTCTGGTCTACTAAACTGCCGGAAGCATTCAAAGAATACTGCAGTAAAGTATCTATCGAAACGAGCTCGATCCAATATGAGAATGACGATCTGATGCGTCCGATCTATGGCGATGACTACGGTATTGCCTGCTGTGTATCTGCAATGAAGATCGGGAAACAAATGCAATTCTTCGGAGCACGTGCGAACCTTGCAAAAGCTCTCTTGTATGCAATCAACGGTGGTCGTGACGAGAAGTCCGGAGCACAAGTAGGGCCTGAATTCCCTGCTATTACAAGCGAAGTGCTGGATTACAATGAAGTTATGAAACGCTTCAAACCGATGATGGAATGGCTGGCGAAGCTGTACATGAACACCCTTAACGTCATCCATTACATGCACGATAAATATAGCTACGAGCGGATCGAAATGGCATTGCATGACCGTGACATTGTTCGCACAATGGCTTGTGGTATTGCAGGTCTCTCCGTTGCAGCGGATTCACTCAGCGCAATCAAATATGCCAAAGTAAAACCGATTCGTAACGAACAAGGCATTGCCGTTGATTTTGAAATTGAAGGAGAATTCCCTTGTTACGGTAACAACGAAGACAGCGTAGATAGCATCGCTGTTGAACTGGTTGAGAGCTTCATGGGCATGATTCGTAAGCACAAAGCATACCGCAACGCGGTACCAACGCAATCCGTACTGACCATCACTTCCAACGTAGTTTACGGTAAGAAAACAGGAACTACACCAGATGGCCGTAAAGCAGGCGAACCATTTGCACCAGGTGCGAACCCAATGCATGGGCGTGATAAAAAAGGTGCACTGGCATCCCTTGGCTCTGTAGCCAAATTGCCTTATGAACACAGCCTTGATGGTATCTCTAACACCTTCTCCATTGTGCCAAAAGCACTGGGTAAAGAGGAGAATACACGCAAATCTAATCTGACTGCGATGATGGACGGATACTTTGGTCAAAATGCCCATCACCTGAACGTCAACGTGTTTGATCGTCAGCAATTGATGGATGCGATGGAGCACCCGGAAAATTATCCACAGCTTACTGTACGGGTATCCGGATATGCGGTTAACTTCATCAAGCTGACTCGTGAACAACAACTCGATGTCATAAACCGTACGTTCCATGGCTCCATGTAAACCAAGTATTACAGTGTGAAGACAAATCCAGTGGAACATCTGGTCATAAATTAAACGCACAGCGGATGCGGATATAGAAAGGAAGAGGCAGCATGGTTAAAGGACATATTCATTCACTCGAAACTTTCGGGACGGTTGACGGCCCAGGCATCCGCTTCGTGCTCTTTATGCAAGGATGTCTACTCAAGTGTCAGTATTGCCACAATCCCGATACATGGGCACTGGACGGAGGCAAGGAAACGACCGTAGAGGAGGTATTGGCTGAGATCGAGCCTTACCTTTCCTATTATCGTAGTTCAGGGGGTGGACTCACCGTATCCGGTGGAGAACCAACGCTCCAATCTCATTTTGTAGCCCAAGTGTTCAAGGAAGTCAAACGCCGCTGGGGACTTCACACCACGCTAGATAGTAATGGATTCAACGAACCTGAGCGTATTCATGAACTACTGGATAACACAGACTTAGTGTTGCTCGACCTGAAGCACATCGATAATGAGAAACATATGAAGTTGACTGGAAAATCCAATGAAAGAACGCTGAAGACAGCTCAGTGGTTGTCTGAGCAAGGACGTAAAATGTGGATACGCCACGTATATGTGCCTGGCATTCACAATGATGAAGAGGACTTACTTAACCTCGGAAGATTCATTGGTACATTAAATGGGGTCGAGAAGTTCGAAATTCTTCCCTATCACCAGATGGGGATCTACAAATGGGAAGCGCTTGGCAAGGTGTACCCGCTTGAAGGTGTTCCTTCTCCGAGTGAAGAAGAGGTTGAGCGCGCTTATCGATTGATCCAGCAAGGGAGAGAGGAAACATCAGGGGCAGCTTGTTCAAGCCAATGATGAATATACAGAAGCAGCCAAGGCGATGAAGAATCGCAAGGCTGCTTTTTTGTTTGAATAGGTTGAAACCAAAACGTCTGTTCAAACGTTTATACCAGGTGTAAATGTTGATAGATCAGTAGTTTCATAGTATTGAAGAAATTCATGAGCTTGATTAAAGCCTTGTCCGTAAAGTTTTGGCGAGGTTTGTTCACATTATTCAAAGTTTACATTTCTATTAAAATATTTTTAGCAACTTTTCCCGTTTATAAGCGTCTAATAGTATGACTTTTTGAGGGGGATATTTATAAAATGGGAGCAGAAGGAGCCAAAGACAAAGAATGAATCTGAAAAAGAACTTGTCCATACTTACCGCTTTAGCTGTTTTTCAAGCGTTTGCAGTACTTCCAGCTAGCGCACAATCAACTGACCAAAGTGAAACTACACCCGTAAATAAAGCCACAGTTAAATCCGTGGAGGTATTGAAAAAAGAACAAACGATTTCCGAATCGGATGTGAAATCCGGGGCAGAAACACAACCAACGCAGAATGATGCAACCGAAGAAGTAAGTCCTGAAACAACAGAACCTCCAGCGACGGATGTTACTCCTGTTGAGCCGGTAACGGAAACAGAAACGCCAGAAGCTGAAGCTGAAGAGGGAGAAACGCCTGCACCTGCACCGGTAGAAGTTGAACAGCCGTCCGCTGGCAACCAATCATTGCAAGGAAGCACAGGTGGTGACCTGACGCTGTACATGAACAGCAACAAAATGATGCAAGATGGCAAGACGTACCTTGCAGGACAACCGATGGCTGTCAAAAATGGTGTATCTTATGTCGCAATCCGTGCTCTGGTAGATCGGGTTGGATACGATGTGAAATACGATAACACAACGAAAGAAACCATTATTATTAGTGGTGAAGATGAACTTCGTTTTAAGACAAACAGCACGATCTATACCGTAAATGGTGAATCCAGATCCATGAAGGGTCCTGCTTATCAAGAGAAAAATACGTTTATGGTGCCTTTGACTTCCATTACACAGGCGCTCAACATTACTTATACAGTAAATCAATCTGCGAAGACTGTAGTATTGAACCTGAATACAAAGCCAGCAGCTAGCTTCACTGTTCAAAAAGAAATTTTTGCTGGTGATGTAGTGACATATACAACGAAATCCAGTTCTCCCAAAGGCCTTGCCATTGTGGACGAGCGCTGGACAGGCCGTCAAGAAATATTTGACCAACCAGGTACATACACGGTAACCTATGCGGTCCAAGATTCAAGCGGTCAATGGAGTGACCCATACTCGCTGACGATCAAGGTGGAGAAACCAAACCTTCCGCCAGTAGCGATGTTTACAACAGATAAAGAAGAGTACAAAATGGGTGAAAAAATCACCTATATTGACCAAAGCACGGATGACGAAAATGCAATTACCAAAACGGTATGGGACAATAATGCCCTTGCATTCTTTGTACCGGGACCAAAGACTGTAACGATTACCGTTACGGATAAACATGGTGCAAGCGATAGCTACACCAAGACGATTAGTATTACGGGCGAAACGCTTTACAGCTTGTCCGATTTCAACCAGTTGTTCACGCCAGTAGGTGACAAGTTTACCTTCAACGGTGGCGAAGTGCCTGCGATGGAGAAAGTTCCTTATACGTACACTGATGAGCCAAGCTTGTTGATTCGTAGTAACAGCCCAGAAACCGTAAATACGGAAGGGATTGTATACCAGGAATCTTCATTCGGACAGACACGTTTCATGATTCACCATGTAAACAACACAGGTAAACGAGTGAAAATGTACGTTATCGCAACAAATAATAACCCGTATACAGCTGTATTCGAACAGCAAAACATGGGCTTTGCCGGACCTACACCGTTTGCTACCGTAGCTGGTAAATTGTCCATTGATAAATGGTTCAAATCGATTCAAACTGGAGTCGATACGAAGAAAATGTATATTCTCCCTGGCGAAAGCAAGCTGATCTTGACTGAGCTTAATGCTATTCCAATGAAAGAAGGGCAAGTTATCTCCCTTTATTCGGATGCTTTCAGCGATTATACACTCGATTATAACGTCATCATGATTGATGAAAATAAAGATCCTTTTGAAGCTTTAGCGACGCTGCCAGTTTTGGATCGTGACGGGGTTCATAACCGTGGAACGTATCCTAACGCAACTCGTGTAATTACGTACGATCAGGAAGTAGGTTCGAAGCCTGCCCGTCTTCCACTCGGAGACAATTCAAGTGATCCAAACTTGGAAGGAACAGATCCAATGGCTCACACAATAGCTTCCAACGCAGGTAACTTTGGTGTTCTTTACAAAATCACACTCAATAACGTGGCTCCAAATACACTGATTTCATTTAACCCTCGTGGAGGTAAATACTCAGGTGTAGCGCTTGTTAATGGTCAAGTTGTACAACTGGCAAGTGACAGCAGATCTCTAAGTGCACCAAACGAGCAAGGTGTTCTCCATCGTACTGGTTCTTTCGGTGAGAGTGTAACGATTATCTTCTCGGCTGCACCAGGAAGTAATCTTCCTGTAAATCTTCTGTTCACACCACTTCCGCAAGAGAAGTAGTTGAGCCGTAACATGCTACTGTTTCAGCAAAAGACGGTTTGGAGTGAAGCTTATATCATATATACCCTGTCACCCCAAAAGTCTATGAGAGGTTGTTCAAAAAGTCATCCCATCTTCTTGGTACTGAAAACCGACCTTTTTGAACACGCACTTTGAAGGATTAATTTCTTCTGAACCGTCGGGAAGGACTCCATCCATGGAGTCCTTTTTTAATATAGACAGTGTGAAAAATAGGCGATTAAGGAGCCTCGTTGACTCTAAACTCAATTTAGGGCATTATGATAAGAGAGTTGTTGAATCTTTTTCATTTTGTTAGACTATTGAACAATCATTGCAGTGCTTGAATGACAGGAGGTGCTTAGGTAATGCTGTCAACAGAACAGATTATTAATACGATGTCCTCGCAGGGACTTCGCATAACGGATCAGCGGAAGACATTGGCTCGTTTGTTTGCGGAATCTCCAGGGTATTTAACGCCTAAGGATGTTTATGAATATATGGGAAAAACTTATAGTGGACTGAGCTTTGATACGGTGTATCGTAATCTTCGTGTCATGCAGGAGTTAGGCGTATTGGAGCAGGTCGTTTTTGAAGATGGTGTGAAGTTCAGAGCTTCTTGTAGTGAGGATCACCACCACCACCACATGATCTGTCTGAAATGTCAGAAGACATATCCAATCGTGTTCTGCCCAATGCAACTCGCAGACGCGCCCGAACAATTTCAGGTCGTGGATCATAAATTTGAAGTGTTCGGATATTGCAAAGACTGCGCTGAACATGCACCAGCCAAAGTTGCATCAGGACATCAACATTCCCACGGGAAACATTAATAATGAAAATATCTCGTCGAATTATGCAAGCTCCTATACGGGTCTATCGTAATTATATTTCTCCTCTGAAGCCGCCAAGCTGCCGCTTCTATCCAACGTGCTCAGCTTACGCAATGGAAGCAATTGAAGTACATGGGGCGTTGAAAGGCTCATTGCTTGCTGCGAAACGGATCGCTAAATGCCATCCTTTTCACCCAGGAGGAGTCGACTTAGTGCCACCTAAGACTGAGAAATCAATGGTGATTTCGGAGTAAAGGTCTTGAGTGAAGAGGAATTTTCTTTCATCTGGGCAGGCTAGGTGAATGTCGCTATGAACTTGACAAATAGGGCCGTGTTTCAGTATATTTTTCGTATAATGATTTCCAGTGAAGGGATAAGTACAGACACACCCCCAGTGCAGAGAGCCGGATGAGCTGAGAACCGGTCTGGGAGGAGGATGGAAATGGTCCTGGAGGAACCTCTTTCGAGCGTACACACAGGGATTGAGACCCCGTTGTCGTAAGGCTGAGGCGTGATCCAGCGTTAATGGACGGTCGAAGGACCGACAGAGCCTGTGTTTTGCAAAAGATACAGGGAATTTGGGTGGTAACACGTGAGAACAACTCTCGTCCCATAGGGACGGGAGTTTTTTGTGTTCTTTTTCAAGTTAAACTAATCGTGTAACGGATTAAAGGAGGAGAAGTCATTCATGGCTGATCAAAAAACATTTTATTTAACAACACCGATCTATTATCCAAGCGACAAATTGCATATTGGGCATGCGTACACAACGGTAGCTGGTGATGCAATGGTGCGTTACAAGCGTCTACGTGGATACGAGGTTCGCTACTTAACAGGCACGGATGAGCACGGACAGAAGATTGAACGTAAAGCGCAGGAAAAAGGTCAATCGCCTCAGTCTTTCGTAGATGACATCGTGGTAGGCATCAAAGAGTTGTGGAACAAGCTGGATATCTCCAATGATGATTTTATCCGTACAACGGAAGAGCGTCATAAAACGGTGGTTCAAGATATTTTTGACCGTTTGCTGAAACAAGGAGATATCTACAAAGGTGAGTATGAGGGCTGGTACAGTATTCCAGACGAAACGTATTATACGGAGACTCAATTAGTCGATGTAGAGAAGAATGATAAAGGCGAGATCATTTCGGCGAAGAGCCCGGATAGCGGACATCCCGTTGAACTTGTGAAAGAGGAATCTTACTTCTTCCGCATGAGTAAATACGCTGATCGCTTGCTCAAGTATTATGAGGATAACCCAGGGTTCATTCAACCGGAGTCCCGTAAAAACGAGATGATTAACAACTTTATCAAGCCAGGTTTGGAAGATCTCGCTGTTTCACGTACAACATTTGAATGGGGCGTAAAAGTAAAAGGCGATCCGAAGCATGTCGTGTACGTGTGGATCGATGCGTTGTCTAACTACATCACAGCATTAGGCTACGGATCATCTGATCCTACACTGTATAATAAATTCTGGCCTGCGGATGTTCATCTTGTAGGTAAAGAGATTGTTCGTTTCCATACGATTTACTGGCCAATCATGCTAATGGCGCTTGACCTGCCATTGCCGAAAAAGGTGTTTGCACATGGTTGGTTGTTGATGAAGGATGGCAAAATGTCCAAATCCAAAGGTAATGTTGTTGATCCGGTAACCTTGATTGATCGTTATGGTCTGGATTCTCTTCGTTATTACTTGCTTCGGGAAGTTCCATTTGGTTCAGATGGCACGTTTACACCAGAAAGCTTCGTAGATCGTGTGAATTCGGATCTAGCCAACGATCTTGGTAATCTGTTGAACCGCACAGTCGCTATGGTTGATAAATACTTCGGAGGCCAAGCGCCTGCATTTACATCAGGTGTAACAGAATTTGATGTATCGCTCGAAGAAGCAGGTCAAGCAGCTGTGGATAAAGTAGAAACAGCTATGGAGAATCTGCAATTCTCCGTTGCGTTGACAGCTATTAGCCAATTCGTTAGCCGCAGCAACAAATATATTGATGAGACACAGCCATGGGCACTAGCTCGTGATGAAGCTAAACGCGATGAACTTGCCTCTGTAATGGCTCACTTAATTGAAAGCTTGCGGATTGCTTCCATCCTGCTACAGCCGTTCCTGACACGCGCTCCGCGTAAAATCTGGGAACAGCTAGGTATCCAAGAAGGCGAGCTTACTGCCTGGGATACTGCGAAACAATGGGGCGTAATTCCGGCTGGAAATGCTTTGCAGAAGGGTGATCCAATCTTCCCACGTCTTGACTCCGAACAGGAGATTGCTTATATCTCCGAGGCGATGACTGGTGGTAAGAAATCCGAAGAACAGTCTGAAGCTCCACAAGCTGCTTCGGAGGCGACTGAACCTGTTTCTGCGCCAGAAGGCAAAGAAGAGATCGGCATTGATGACTTTGCAAAAGTAGAACTGCGTGTTGCGCAAGTTATTGCCTGCGAGCCTGTCAAAAAAGCAGATAAACTGTTGAAACTTCAGCTCGATCTTGGTTATGAGAAACGTCAGGTTGTGTCCGGCATTGCCAAATTCTACTCTCCAGAAGAGATGGTTGGCCGCAAAGTCATCTGTGTCACGAACCTGAAGCCTGTAAAATTACGTGGAGAGCTGTCTCAGGGCATGATTCTAGCTGCATCGCACGGAGATCAGCTTACACTCGCTACCGTACCTGACAGCATGCCTAACGGTGCTCAAGTTAAATAAGAAGCTTTAACACCGAGACTCATATGTAACCGTTCAGTGGGACATATCGAATCAATGGCAACATATGGCTACCCCAAGAGGTGACCCGATCATTCGGGTCATCTTCTTTGCATATTCTGTAACTTCTGATCTGATCGTGAGAAAACAAGCATATATTGTTATGAACTCTGTATACCAGGTAAGAATGAATAGGAGAGATGCTTGACAATGAGAGACAGGTTCCCTATAATTCTTTCAGTAATATTTACGATTAAGAGATACGGAGTGATTATAAACATGCGTTTAATAAACAGTAATAAAGATGGGCAGAATCATGCATCGAAGCATACAGGGATGAACCGGATGAAGTGGGTATGGAGCTGCTTCCTCATTGTTAGCTTAATTCTCCTAACGGCTTGTGGCCAGAGTACATCGAATAATGCCAAGATTGTGGAAGATAAAGTGAATGTTGTCACGACCTTTTATCCTGTATATGCATTTACAGCGGCTATTGGCGGAGAAGATGCGAATGTAATTAATTTGCTACCTACGGGTGTTGAACCCCATGAATGGACGCCTAAGAGCCAGGATATTGTTAATACATCCAAAGCTCAATTGTTCCTTTATAATGGTGCAGGCCTTGAGGGTTGGGTTCCTAATTTCCTCAAATCACTGAACAGTGATACACAAGTGAAATCTGTTGCTGTCAGTGAAGGCGTTGCGCTGTTAACAGCTGAAGGTGATGACGGACACGGACATGGTGCAGAGCATGATGAAGAGCACGCAGACGAACATACAGATGAGCACGAGGGTGAACATTCTGATGAAGAAGCGGCCACTGAAGAAGTTGCGGACCATCATGTTGATCCACACACATGGGTAAGTCCTAAATCGGCTATGATTATGGCAGAGAATATTAAAAATAGTCTCGTTGAAGCAGATCCTGCCCACCAAGCAGGGTATGAAGAGCGTTATGAAGAACTTCATTCTAAACTTGTAGCACTTGATCAACGCTTTACGGAACAGTTATCTCAAGTCCCTAATAAAGAAATTGTCGTATCTCATCAGGCGTTTGGGTACTTAGCGCGCGATTATGGATTGACTCAACATGCTATTATGGGACTATCTCCTGATGCTGAACCGACTGGTCAGGACATCGTTAACCTGGCGAAGCTCGTTAAGGATGAAGGCATTAAGTATATTTTCTTTGAAGAGCTTGTATCTGATAAACTTGCCAAAACACTCGCGAGTGAAGCAGGCGTAGAGACGATGGTATTGAATCCAGTTGAAGGATTGACCAAAGAACAGGTGGATAATGGTGACGATTATTTCACTTTGATGGAAAAAAATTTGCAAAATCTATTGATCGCATTAAAATAAGGTAGACTGAAGGATTTTAACTTAGAATCCTCATATATAATGAAGGGCGGCTTTGCAATGCAGCAAATCATGCCACTATGTCATGATCCAATCATCGAGATCGAGAAGCTTTCGTTCTCCTACGGAGATCAGAAAGTGATCAATGATCTTAACTTTATGGTTAAAGAACGGGATTTTGTTGGTATAATCGGTTCGAATGGAGCGGGGAAAACAACATTATTGCGGATGCTGGTAGGACTATTACCTCCCGCGCAGGGTGATATTAAGTTGTTCGGACAATCCATCCGCCGGTTTAAGGATTGGGAGCGAATCGGTTACGTGCCGCAAAAAAATGCCTTTAATCCACTTTTTCCAGCAACAGTGCGTGAAGTGGTCATGTCTGGCTTGTACAATAACAAAAATATGTTTCGGAGAATGTCGCGTAAAGCGCAGCAACAATGTACAGATGCCTTACAGGTGATGCGCATTGAGGATCTGGCGAACAAGCGGATTGGACAATTATCCGGAGGACAGCAACAGCGTGTGTTTCTCGCAAGAGCACTGATCAATCATCCAGATTTGCTTATTCTGGATGAACCAACGGTTGGAATCGATGCGGAATCGCAGGACAGCTTCTTCGAATTAATTACCCATATGCATGAACACCATCGGATGACGTTTTTGATGGTATCCCATGATATGGATCGGATGGAGAACTATCTGGGTTCGCAGGCGGCTGTAACGAACGGTAAAATTCATTTTCATGTTCGCCATTCCCATGAGATTGAAGACTGTGCGGAAACGAATCTACAGCATACTACTTCCTTGGTAAAATAGATGCAGTGTTGCGTACGGTAGGATTAGAGCAAGGCCGAAGAAGGAGTCGTGTATGTTTTGGAAATATTAATGAGTGATTTTTTTCAGCGGGCACTAGCCGGTGGTTTGTTAATTGGCATCACTGCTCCGCTGATCGGGTTATTTCTGGTATTACGACGTTTGTCGATGATTGGGGACACGCTCTCTCATGTGACGATTGCCGGGGTTGCACTTGGATTCCTAATTGAGGTATATCCGATTGGCGTAGGACTTGTATTTGCAGTACTGGCTTCGTTTGCGATTGAGAAGCTGCGTAAGGCATACAAGAGTTACGCAGAACTATCTATTGCGATTATTATGTCCGGAGGCGTTGCACTGGCGTCACTGTTCTTCACGTTAGGCAAAGGGTACAACACAGATGTTATGAGTTATTTATTCGGAAGTATTTATACTCTGGATGCTACGGATTTGAAACTAGTAGGGGTGGTCACTCTAATTGTGGTCATCGTTGTAGCTCTGTTACATAAGGAATTTTTCCTGCTTAGTTTTGAAGAGGATGCTGCGGCAGTTACGGGCTTACCCGTCCGATTGTTAAACATGTTGATTACAATAATGACTGCGCTCGTTATCAGTACAGCTATTAAAATCGTAGGTGCGCTGCTTGTATCAGCACTATTAACGATTCCGGTGGCTGTCAGCCTTCTGATGGCGCGGAGCTTCAAGTCAGCTATTATTTTGTCCGTAGTTATTGGTGAAATTGCCGTTGTTATTGGACTGGTTGTAGCCGGAATTTGGAATCTCGCACCAGGAGCAACCATTGTATTGCTGCTCATCATGATGCTTATTCTGACGATGATTGGAAAAAAAGGGTTCCGTGCCTAACGACTGAACGAGTAAGCAAGCGAGCCCGGAGAAGGGAGACATCCGCATCATGCCTGATGTTAATGTATGGGTGGCTTTTGTTGCAGGAGTAGCTTCGTTTATATCACCATGCTGTCTTCCATTGTATCCGTCATACTTGTCTTATATTACAGGCATGACGGTGCAACGCTTGAAGGATGATCGTAATTTGCGAGAAGTTCGTTTTAAGACGTTGACTCATACGCTGGCATTTATTTTAGGCTTCTCAGCTGTTTTTTATACACTTGGGCTGGGAGCCGGACTATTTGGTCAGTTTTTCAATGATCATCGGGAATTGATCCGTCAATTGTCCGCTATTTTAATTATATTGATGGGGTTGTTTTTGCTCGGGGTATTCAAACCGCAATTTCTTATGAAAGAGCGTAAAATGGATATGAAATGGAAACCAGCTGGGTACCTTGGCTCTTTTATTTTCGGTATAGGTTTCTCCGCTGGTTGGTCGCCGTGTATCGGACCGATTCTGGCTACGATTATTGCTATGGCAGCTAGCGAACCAACGACGTGGTTTGCATTGATTACAGGCTATACAGTCGGTTTTGCTTTGCCGTTCTTTGTATTAGCCTTCTTCATCGGTTCAACACGCTGGATCTTGCGTTATTCGAATGTTTTGATGAAGATTGGCGGAACTTTGATGGTCTTTATGGGTATTTTGCTATACACAGGTCAGATGACCAAAATAACGATTTGGTTGCAGAGTATCACACCAGATTGGATGATCATCTGACGAATGGCTTAATGTGTGAACCCGTAAGTTTTTAAAGGGATATGAATAAAAAGGTATAAAAAAGCAGGCTACATGTGAGCCCAGATTATTCTGGATCATTGTAACCTGCTTTTTGTTTGTAGGAATCCATATAGAAGTCCGTATCCATATCATACCCTGGATCGTTTGAAATTTTAGGTGAAGTAATCAATGTTGGCTAAAGGAAAATGCTCAAAAATCCGTTCTGTAATGAATTCACGCAGAGCGTCTTGTTGGTCGTCTTTATACACATACTTATACTGTCCCCAGCGTCCCCACTTCATCTTGCGTTTTTCCATATCCATCTCAAGCTTCGTTTTGGGGTAACGCTTCTCAATGGTCGCTTTCGCTGTTTTGGTAAAACGGTGCTGGATCATCTCAAACGTGAGATCCTTGGTTGCTTCTTCAGGTAATGTATCTGCAAGCTTTTGCAGCAAGTCCGAATAGCCTTCTTCCCATCCGTCATACCACATGATTGGGGCAATAATGAAACCTAAGGGATAACCGGCATGAGCAATCTTACCGGCAGCTTCGATCCGTTCTTCAAAGCGGGACGTTGCTGGTTCAAAGTTTTTGATGACATAATCGGAATTAACGCTGAAACGGATTCGGGTGTGACCGTTATGTTTCAGGTTTAACAATGGATCAACGTGATGATATTTGGTTACAAATCGCAATCTCCCGTACTCTTCATCAGCCATAAATCGAATTAGATCACTTAAATTTTCTGTGATGTGTTCCAGTCCAACCGGATCTGACGTACAGGCTGCCTCGAATCGTGTGATTTCAGGAGCGCGTTCCTCGATATAACCTTTGGCAGCTTCAATAATCTCTTCCGTATTCACATACACACGCACATAAGGTTTGGCACCCAATGTGGTTTGTAGATAACAATAATGGCAATGACCCATGCAACCTGTGGAAATTGGAATAGCGTACTCTGCCGAAGGCTTGGATTGATCAAACTTAAGCGTTTTTCGAACACCTACCACCAGTGTACGCTTAGCCATCCGATACTTTTCTTGCTCCGTCTCACCAGGGAGGTTCGTGATGCGATTATGGGATGTCGTCATCTGGTATGGGATATCTCTAGAGGTCACCCATTCCATGATTCGTTTTCCTTTATCATAATCCAGCGCACCAGGTTCAAAATACACTAAATCGGGAATAAAGGGTTTAGTACCCTTTGCTTTGCGAACTGGGGGCTGCGCTACACTTGTACTCACATCAACACTCCTTTCGATACGAAACTGTACTTAGTTTGTCTCAAGAAGGGTGATGTCAACCTTGCCAATACTTGCGTGCGGATGGTGTTTTTTAGACATTCAAAATCGCAATACAGGCTCATGCAGTTCCAGAGGACTTGCCAATGCGCATTGATAACATGTATCATTATAAGATAGGGATCAGGCAGGAACAGCTGCCGATCAGAGAGAAGAGAGGGAAGCAGATGCCAACGCCCAGTATGGAAGATTATTTGGAGCGTATATACAAATTAATTGATGAAAAGGGCTATGCTCGTGTGTCTGATATAGCTGAAGGATTGGAAGTGCATCCTTCATCGGTGACGAAAATGATCCAGAAGCTGGACAAAGACGAGTACTTGATCTATGAGAAGTACCGCGGCTTGGTACTCACTCCAAAAGGTAAAAAGATGGGGAAACGGTTGATGGAGCGCCATCATCTGCTTGAGCAATTTTTGACAACGATTGGTGTCCAAGAGGAGAATATCTATAAGGACGTAGAAGGAATTGAACACCACTTAAGCTGGGATTCAATTACGTGTATCGAGTCTTTAGTCGAGTATTTCCGTCAAGATGAAAGTCGATTGCGTGACCTCAAAAACCTGCAGGATGTTATGAGTAATACAGAATCATAATAGATATTCATAACATCGAAATAGGATTGTAAGTAATGAAATGATGCAAAATGAATGCTTTTAAAAGCCTTCTAAAAACCAGCCAATGATGCTTATCGTCATGTGATAAAGCGCGCAAGCTGGTTTTTTTCTACCCAACATTTGGTGATTGATCGCAACTAAACCATCGGTAGGAGCGTCTATTAAACTAGCAGAATTTGCCGCGAGTTTAAAAAATGATGGAGGATTGCTATCGATGAAGTTTCGTAAAGGATTGATCCTGTTGCTTATTTTTGTGCTGGGTTTGCAGACAGCAGGAATGACGGCACAGGCAGCAGGACAGAAGGAAATCGTCATTAACTTGGACGGACAACGCTTAGACTCAGATGTAGCGCCTTACATTATCCCTAAGGTGAATGTAACCATGGTTCCTTTGCGTGTCATTAGTGAAGGGCTGGGGGCTTCTGTATTATGGTCTCAAGCGACACGTACCGTTACAATCAAAAAGGCTGATTCAGTCATCAGCATGACCAGTGGTCGTCAGCAGGCTACCGTGGATAACACAGTGGTTGGTTTGGATGCTTCAGTAGAACTGAAGCAAGGCCGCGTCATGGTTCCTATTCGTT
Organism: Paenibacillus sp. Root52; assembly: GCF_001426865.1. Taxonomy (GTDB): domain Bacteria; phylum Bacillota; class Bacilli; order Paenibacillales; family Paenibacillaceae; genus Paenibacillus. Next base: position 468,835 of record NZ_LMFO01000012.1, read on the forward strand.
TTGTCAGTGAGAATCTCGGGATTCGTGTGAATTGGAATCAATCGGAGCAAGTTATCGATTTGACGACAGAAGATGGAACAACGACACCTACACCTACCCCAGCTGTCCCTGCTGAACCAGGCGGAACTGGACAGACGCCTGCTTCAGAAGAAATGCGTGGGGCTTGGATTGCAACAGTAAACGGTGATTGGCCGTCATCTGGGGCGAGAAACAACATTACGAAGCAAAAACAAGAGTATACTCAGCAGCTGGATGCATTAAAGGACATGGGAATCAATGCGGTATTCGTTCAGGTTCGGGCGAATGCTGATGCAATCTATCCATCAGGACTTGTGCCATGGAATACGGTTCTCACGGGAACTCAGGGTAAAGATCCAGGGTATGATCCACTGTCGTTCATGATCGAAGAAGCACATCAACGTGGAATGGAGTTCCATGCTTGGTTCAATCCGTTCCGTGCTACGAATTCAGCGAGTACCAGCGGATTGGCAGCAAATCATGTTTCGAAATTACATCCAGACTGGATTGTCAATGTATCAGGCAAGCTTTATATCAACCCAGGTATGCCGCAAGCTAGACAACATATTATTGATACAATCATGGAAGTGGTTAATCAGTATGATATTGATGGTGTGCATTTGGATGATTATTTCTATCCGTCTAACGCTACGTTTAATGATGATGCGGCATTCAAGACGTATAATACATTGAATACCAAGGATCGTGCAGAGTGGAGACGCGATAATATTAATCAATTTGTGAAACAGCTTGGAGAGAGTGTACACCGTGTGAAGCCTAACGTTCAATACGGCATTAGTCCTTTTGGCGTGTGGCGTAATAAAGCGGATGACCCGACAGGATCGGATACAAGAGCAGGAGTGCCGGCTTATGACAGCATGCATGCAGATGTTCGCACATGGATCAAGCAAGGGTGGATTGATTATGTCGCACCTCAAGTGTACTGGAGTATGACACTGAGTGCTGCTCGTTATGATAAAGTTGTGGACTGGTGGGTTAACGAGGTAGCGAACACCAACGTTAAACTGTACATTGGCCACGCCCCTTATAAGCTGGGGACATCCGAGATTGGCTGGAATACTTCACAAGAGATTATAGACCAGCTCATCTATAATGAAAAGTATGACATGATCAAGGGTGATATCTACTTCAGCTCACAGCATTTGACGAAGAATACATTGGGCTTGATTGCCAGACTCAAAGCATATTATGGACTATAGAATGTTTTAGTGTGATATACGTAATATAACCAACCCCTGTTCACATACAGTTGCAGTAGAAACATGGCTGTCTGGAGAACGGGGGTATTTAGCATGTTAATTAATGCGGTGTTTGAAGGTGGAGGCGTTAAAGGGATCTCACTTGCGGGTGCAGTGCAGGCAGCGCAGGATTACGATATGGTGTTTCACCGTGTGGCAGGTACATCCTCTGGTTCCATTGTGGCTGCTCTGATTGCGGCAGGATACCGAGCGGAAGAAATGAAGACCATTATCGAGAATATGCCATTTGCTTCATTGTTGCGTCGTTCTCCTATATTTGATGTACGCTGGATCGGTCCTGCGGCAAGGTTGTTTCTGAAGAAGGGGCTATACTCTGGGGAAGCACTTGAAGAATGGATTCGAAATATGCTGAAGCAAAAAGGAATTCGAACCTTTGCGGATCTTCCAAAAGGCAAATTACTCATTACCGCATCGGATATTACGAACGGCACGATATTGGTTTTACCTGACGACATTGCGCGCTTTGGCATTGATCCTAGTAAGCTTGAGGTAGCCAAGGCTGTTCGCATGAGCTGTAGCATTCCTTACTTTTTTGATCCGGTTGTCATTCGAAGATCTCCGATCCTGTCTAAAGGCATGCGTTTTCCCGATCAGTTTGTGTATGTGGTGGATGGTGGTTTGCTCAGTAATTTTCCGTTGTGGTTGTTTGATGGGGAACGCTTAGAGCGAAGCGGTGAACCGATTCCGGTCGTTGGATTTAAAATGGTTGGCAAGACAGAAGGGAAGTCAGCACGAATTAGAGGGCCACTCAGCATGCTTCAGGCGTTGGTGGAGACGATGCTTACCGCTCATGATGAGCGATATATCGAACAGATTAATCGTTTCCGTACGATCAAAATACCGACCATAGGAATTAAACCCACACAGTTTCACCTTTCAGCCCAGGATAGCACAGCTTTATATTTATCCGGGTTAGCTGCTGGCACGGACTTTTTTAGTGGGTGGAATACAAAATGGTATGACGAACAATTGAATAAGCAGCGCAAAGAACTTCGGAAAAAACAAACCGAATCACTACCCCTGACACCTGTATAAGAAGATGCAACTGTTCAGATGCACTACCCAAAAAAACAGCAATTCTCATGATAGAGAGTTGCTGTTTTTGGTGATTCCCTTTATTCAAAGTTAGTGAAATTTAGGAATATCTTCATCACTTTTACCCTTTTGACCTTGAATGACTTGGAACGGATAATCTTTGCGTTTCTTGGATGATCCGCTAGTACTCTTTTTGGTGCTGCCTTGTTGTGCATTAACTTTGGCCATCGTTCGTGCCGATGGTTTAACCTTAGGCGTTGATTTACGTCTCCAGCGCTGGGGAGGATACTTATACAGCAGGAATATTCCGCCTAACACAATCAGAGGTATGACAATTCGGGAGATTCCACCGCTGCTTAAAAAACCTAATGCTCCAACAGCAGCAAGTGTGATGAACGTCCAAAATAAGATCGCCTGCTTATTCATATCAATCACCCTTTCACAGGATCAAGTGATGCAACAGGTATTTCTGATACTGCAGAAGCATTTGCAAGTTTTGCATCCAACTCACGCATACGGTTGAATGAAGCGATCGATACTTCAACCTGTTCATTCGTAGGCTCTTTCGTCGTTAATAACTGTAGCCACAACCCCGGATATCCGAGATAGCGTAACAGTGGAATATCACGAACGGAATTGGTGATTTTCAGCAATTCGAAGGAAATGCCCAGAACTACAGGTAGCAAAATCAACCGCTGACCCATGCGTTCCCATAGGTTGTCGTAAGTGAAGAGGGAGTATAGGAATACACCAATAATCACCGTCAACATAATAAAGCTACTGCCGCAACGATAATGAAGTCGGCTGTATTTTTGCACATTTTCTGGCGTGAGCTCTTCGCCCGCTTCATGAGCACTGATTACTTTATGCTCCGCACCGTGGTATTGGAACAAACGTTTAATCATAGGTGTCTGTGAGATCAACCAGAGATAAGCAAGCAACAGAATCAGCTTAATGCCGCCTTCCAGTAAATTATGCAAAAACTGATTGTCGAATGCATTCTTGAAAAGAAAATTCTCAATGACCACCGGTAGCAGTGTAAGTACAATCTTCCCGAATAAGAATGAGAGTATGGCTACTGCGGTTACTCCAATAATCATGCTCAGGCTCCAGCCAGAGCCTTCTTTTTCTTTTTGTTTTGCTTTTTCTTCCGGTTCCAGTTCATCATCAGCATACGCGTCAGCAGAGTAATTCAGGTGTTTACTGCCCTTAACGCTCGAATCTATAATGCTGACAATCCCGCGCAGTAACGGAATCCGCCGCAATTTCATGACCCAGGACTTGTCTTGCTTGGGAACTTCCAAATACGTGATCTCGCCGTCTTTTCTTCGCACAGCCGTAACATTGACGTGTTTCCCACCAAACATTACGCCTTCAATGACAGCTTGCCCCCCATAGCTGACAGGCTTGGATTGTTGAGGCAAATTACTCACCTTCCTATTCTGTTCTATGCCTTCATGGTAGAAGGCGGTGTAATAACCCTATTGTATCGAATTTTGAGAGCAATTTCTAGTTTGCAGGACAATCCGTGCTGGATGTTGTTAAGTTTGGTCAGAATGGAACATACTACCCCATAAACAATCCGTGTGAATCGAAGCTTCACATTGGGAGATACCAACCTTGTACCGATGCAGAAGAGAGAAATGGAAGGAGCTTAACACATGACTGAGCATATAGAAGATCAAGATCATCGGAAAGACCAAATTTCGGATAGTAAAAGGCCGGCTGAGCGGAAAAGTCGTAGGAAGCAAAAACAAGGAGAAGCTCATTACTTGACCAAGCCATTTCCGTTTGCTCTCGAATTAGGATTTTTCGCGGGATTTATATGGGGTGCAATATATTTACTGTTTTATGTCATCCATTTTACGATTGTACCTTTAGGTTTTTTGGCAGAGCCCTTTTTTAAACATGAATTCGTGTATTCCATGGCAGGGCATCTGACAGGATGGTTGTTTTTTATCGCGTTTTCGATCCTAGCTTCTGTTCTCTATACCTATACACTTCGCAAGCTGAAAGGGCCGATCCCCGGTATGATCTACGGAATCGTCTGGTGGCTTATTATCTTTGTGTTGGTCGGACCTAAGGTGCATATGATGAAGCCTCAGAATGAATTAACTTGGGATTCAATCATCACTGAGTTCTGCTTCTTCCTGCTGTGGGGACTCTTCATCGGTTATACAGTAGCTATGGAGTACACAGACGAACGTAAGCGTGAGCCAGAGAAAGCAGGAGCATAGCCGCAAAAAAGCTTCTCAATCCGGCAATGGCTGTGTTAAAATAGCAGATGGTTATTTGCAGAGAGGATGGAGCAGCTATGAAACGAATTGTTGTGATCAATGGTCCGAACCTAAACATGCTAGGTGTACGTGAACCAGGCATCTATGGAACGCTTAGTCTGAAGGATATTGAAGACAAAATTCGCAGACAGGCTGAAGAGCTTGGCGTCTCCATCACTTTTTATCAATCTAATCACGAAGGTGACATCATTGATCGTATTCACGCAGCGATGGGGAAAGACGACGGAATCATGCTGAATGCCGGAGCCTTTACTCATTACAGCTACGCTATAAGGGATGCGATTAATGCCGTAAAAGTCCCTACAGTGGAAGTTCATCTATCCAACATTCATGCACGCGAAGCGTTCAGACATCATTCAGTAATTGCTGCAGAAACGATCGGGCAGATTGCCGGATTTGGCGAAGTAAGCTATGAACTGGGATTGCTGGCTCTCGTGCGTCATCTGGACAAACAAACCTGAGCCGGGAACCCGGGAATGTGAGAGAAAGAAGGGTTACCGATGGAAAACAAACGAGTGAATAAGTTGCGTGAGGCTATGCGCGAGCGTGAACTCACGGCTATGCTGATTACTAATCCGATTAACCGTCGTTACATGACGAACTTTACGGGTTCAGCGGGATACGTGCTTATTACGGAACAGGAAGCATACTTGCTGACCGATTTCCGCTATATGACACAAGCACCCCTACAAGCCAAAGGATTTACCGTTGTGGAACACGGGCCAAAACCAATGGATTCCGTGCGTGAGCTGTTGCTTTCCGCAAACATCAAAGAAGTTGGCTTTGAGCAAGATAGCGTGACATTTGGCACGCATGCATCTTATGCTGAAACACTTCACCCGGTTGAACTAAAAGCTGTATCCGGTATTGTGGAACAACTTCGCATGTTCAAGGACGAAGATGAAATCGCTGTAATGCAAAGAGCAGCAGATTTGGCAGATGCAACGTTCAGCCACGTTTTACAGTTTGCGAAACCGGGCATGACTGAGCGTGAGGTCGATTTGGAGATGGAGTTCTTCATGCGTAAGCATGGTGCGACGTCTTCTTCGTTTGATACGATCGTTGCCTCAGGTGAACGTTCCGCAATGCCTCACGGGGTAGCAAGTGAGAAGGTCATTGGACAGAACGAATTGATTACGTTTGACTTTGGTGCGTTGCTGGACGGTTACTGTTCAGATCTGACTCGTACCATTGCAACAGGTACACCGGTACCTGAGCTGCGCAAAATCTATGATATCGTACTGGAAGCCCAGTTACATACGCTGGAGAACCTGAAACCGGGTATGACCGGACGCGAAGCCGATGCACTGGCACGTGATGTCATTGCAGGCTACGGATACGGAGATCAGTTCGGACATAGTACAGGTCATGGCTTGGGTATGGAGGTTCATGAATCTCCTCGTTTGTCCAAGCTTAGCGACGATGTATTGAAACCGGGCATGGTTGTAACTGTTGAGCCGGGTATTTATATCGACGGTCTTGGCGGTGTACGCATCGAGGACGATGTGGTTATCACAGAGACAGGCATTCATATTTTAACAAAATCGGATAAGAAATTTACCGTTATCGGCTAAATAACTATCCACCGGTGATAAAGGACATGTTTTGATTTAGAAGGTGGGAGATTATCTCCTGAATGGTGAGGAATATATTGCGAAGTAGTGGAAGAGACGGAATCGATTCTTAAGAAGCGTCAGCGTTCGCCTTTGTCTCCCCATTTTTAACCTTATTATAGTCTAATCAATAAAAATGGGGAGACAACAGCGATCGGAAGAACGATCCGACTCTGGAACGGTCTCTGCGGTAATTTTCTGCGAATCAGAAGATTCCCCACCTTCAATCAACGTATTGTCCTGTATCACCTACTTTTCAACTATACCAGGAGGGATCTTTGTGATTTCAGTAAACGATTTTAAAACAGGCTTGACTGTACAAGTAGATAACGATATCTATACCGTACTTGATTTCCAACACGTTAAACCAGGTAAAGGCGCTGCCTTTGTACGTTCCAAATTGAAAAATTTGCGCAATGGTAACACGGTTGAAAAAACATTCCGTGCAGGTGAAACAATTGGCCGTGCAATCATCGAAAACCGTGGCGTATCTTACCTGTATGCAAGTGGTGCAGAGCACACGTTCATGGATAACGAAACATATGACCAGTTCACTTTGACTAGTGACCAACTGGAATGGGAATTGAACTTCCTGAAAGAAAACATGAACGTAAAAATCGTTAGCTACCAAGGCGAAATCCTCGGGATTGACTTGCCAACAAGCGTTGAGTTGAAAGTTATCGAAACAGAGCCAAGCGTTAAAGGTAACACTGCACAAGGTGCTACCAAAAACGCGAAAGTAGAAACAGGATTGAATGTACAAGTTCCTTTGTTCATCAACGAAGGTGACGTTCTCCTGATCGATACACGTGAAGGTAAATACTCTTCCCGTGCGTAACTTTTAATGACTGTAAGCGAATAAACGGTCAGATCAACCCTTTGCCATTTGTTTGGCAGAGGGTTTTTTCGAAAAAAGATTAGCCTATCAGACGCTTTCGTAATATACTGGGTTAAAGTCATTTTTCGGAGAGAATAATGGCGATGGACATCAATTATGCATACTGCACAAGGTAGGGAGTGGATTTGCGTTGTCATTGTACGTCATGAAATTTGGGGGCAGCTCGGTCGGAGACACGGAGCGTATGAAACGTGTAGCTGGACGTGTTGTAGAGAAAATGGATGAAGGCCATCAGTGTGTAGTTGTCGTTTCGGCAATGGGAGATACAACCGATGATTTGATTGATCAAGCGAAACAATTGAATAGTGAGTTACCAGCACGTGAGATGGATATGCTTCTTACAACTGGAGAACAGATCTCAATCTCTTTGTTATCCATGGCTATTCAAGCACTTGGACGCAAAGCTGTGTCGTTTACAGGCTGGCAAGCTGGTTTCCGCACAGAGCCAGTTCATGGCAAAGCGCGTATTAACGATATTCAGCCTGAGCGAGTGATTAGAGCGCTTGAGGACGGAAATATTGTTATCGTTGCCGGTTTCCAAGGGATGACGGAAGACGGTGAGATCACTACATTAGGTCGGGGCGGCTCGGACACAACGGCCGTAGCCCTGGCAGCAGCTATTCAAGCGGATGCGTGCGAGATCTATACGGATGTGGACGGAATTTATTCTACCGATCCAAGGATCGTGAAGGTTGCGCGTAAGCTGAAAGAAATTTCGTATGACGAAATGCTGGAATTAGCAAATCTGGGCGCAGCCGTTTTGCACCCGCGTGCAGTTGAGTACGCGAAGCATTCCGGTGTACCTTTGATTGTAAGATCCAGCTTTAACCATAATGAAGGAACGGTTGTGAAGGAGGAAGCAACGATGGAACAAGGTGTAGTGGTTAGTGGTATTGCCTATGACAAAAACGTAGCTCGCATCAGCATTTTGGGTGTTCCAGATGCCCCAGGAGTTCTGGCAGAAGTGTTTGGTGCTCTGGCGTCTGAGCAGCTTGACGTTGATATCATCGTGCAAAGTGGTGTAATGGACGGGAAAGCAGACTTCTCCTTCTCCGTAGCATTGTCTGATCGTGAGAACGCATTGCGTGTCATTGAGAGCCTCCATAGCCGTTTACCGTATCGTGAAGTGACTTCTGAAGATAACTTGGTTAAAGTATCGATCGTTGGCGCAGGTATGGTGAGCCATCCAGGCGTGGCTGCGAAGATGTTCCAAGTGATCTCAGGTGAAGGTGTGAGCATCAAAATGGTAAGCACTTCTGAGATCAAAGTCTCCTGTGTCATTGATGGGGAGAAACTGCATGATGTAATCAAGGCATTGCACACAGCGTATGACCTCGACACAGCGGAACAAGCTGTAGTTGGCGGGCCGCAAGTTCGTCGATAATTGCATCAGTATATCGTCTGGAAGTCTGGTTCGTAGCAACATAGACCGATAGGCATAAGAAAAGGCTAATCGAAGCACATTCGGTTAGCCTTTTTTGGTTCGTTATTATACGTTATGCCGCCTTCAGCGCATTGTTGACTTCCGATGAGTCTTAGGAACGACGACATCATTCCTATACAGCATGCATCTCTTTTGTTATGATGTAAACGTGTCAGTTTGGTTTACAAAATCGTTTTGTAAACCTTTTAGAAGAGGCGGGTGGAGTAGCGTTGGACAAGAAGAAAAAGGTAACGATGCAGGAAATTGCCGATAGAGTTGGTGTATCCAAATATGCAGTATCCAAAGCGTTATCTGGCAAGGCAGGTATCAGTACGGCAACACGTGAACGAATATTTGAAGTGGCTTCGAATCTAGGTTATTTGGATCAGCAACTAACTAGACGCACGATGGCTCCTAAGACGCAGACAGAGGAAGAAGAGCGCATGATTGGTATACTTTTTCCCAATATCCGTAGTCAGAATAGAGAATCTTTTTATTGGGGGCGCGTGCTTGAAGGGGTGTTTCGCGGTTTAGAAGAGCATGGGATTTCATCCGTACTCATTACAGACGACAGTCCTCATAATTTTAACAAACTCATGCGCCCAGAGGCGTTACTGGGTATCATCGGGATCGGACTGATTGATACAGCTATGCTGGTTGAGTTACGTTCACTTGGTATTCCTTTTGTTATTATAGATCACGAGGATGAGTTGGTTGCTTCAGATACGGTGTTTATGAACAATTATGATATTTATCGTAAGCTAACGAAATTTCTGATTGGTAAAGGCCATCGAGATATTCAGTTTGTAGGAGATTGGTCGTATGCCCGTAGTTTTGCCGATCGTTGGAGTGGATTCAAGGCGATTCTTGATGAAAATGGTATACCTTACACCCCACATAAAGAGCTGCTACAGATTAGACCGACACATCATCATGAAAATCTAGAGCTGATTCGCACAGCGATGCAACAGTTGATAGAGGCCTCTTCGACTACTGCGATTGTATGTGCCAACGATAAGGTGGCTTCATTATGCATGGCTGAATTGGAGAGACAAGGTAAACGAATCCCTGCCGATATTTCAGTTGTTGCTTTTGACAACGATCCTGACGTTCAGGCGCAATATCCTGAGTTGTGTACTGTAAACGCGGAGACTGAGGCGCTAGGAGTGCAGGCAGTAGAAATCATGCAATGGAGGCTGAAGCATATCACAATGCCTTATGAGAAGAGACTAATTCAAGGTGAGCTGATTATCAAAGGCAGCATTGATAGCCTAGTCTAACATACAACCATATGAGGTTATCCATTACAGGTGAATGTAAAGGATAGCCTATTTGGTATGAAATGAATATCTATCAAACGAGAAATATTCATATTATTTATTTATGTAAACGCTTAAAGTAAACCTATTAAAATTTTGTAAACATAATATTATTGATAAATTAGTTGACAGAATACTTCGGAAATGACTATGATGTACTCAGATACAGCGTTTCACGCTGACAGACTACAATGGAAACGGGGTAATGCTATGTTCGGCAAAAAGCGGGGAATCGGCTGGATCTACCAGCAGAATGTGGCTGGTTATGTGTTTATCTCGCCTTGGCTGATTGGTTTTCTGCTATTAACACTGTGGCCGATTCTGCAATCGTTCTATCTTTCGTTCACAGACTATTCTCTTTTAGATTCGCCAACATGGGTAGGTACGCGTAACTATAGCGAAATATTACAATCTGACAAATTATTTTTGAAATCGCTTACAGTCACGTTTGTATTTGTGCTACTAGCGGTACCAATTAAGCTTTTCTTCTCACTCATGGTTGCGATTTTGCTGAACAAGGACATTAAGGGCATGAATGTCTATCGTACTGCGATTTACTTTCCGTCCTTGATTGGAGGCAGCATTGCAGTGTCTGCGTTGTGGCGGAACATGTTCGGCATGGATGGTTACATAAACCACGTACTTGGCTGGTTTGGGATTACCGGAATCGGCTGGATATCCAATCCGAATACAGCACTGGGTACTCTGATCTTGCTGAATGCCTGGCAGTTTGGGTCAACAATGGTCATTTTTCTAGCTGGATTGAAGCAGATTCCAAAAGATCTATATGAATCCGCCTCTGTGGATGGAGCTAGTAGTATTCGTAAATTTTTCTCTATCACCATCCCGATGCTCTCACCAGTCATGTTCTTCAACCTTGTACTCGGCATAATTAACTCATTTCAAATGTTCACATCAGCTTTTGTCATTACCGCTGGAGGGCCGGCGAATTCTACGTACATGTATGTATTGTTCCTTTACGATAAGGCGTTCAAGCAGTTTCAAATGGGTTACGCTTCAGCGCTGGCATGGATTCTGCTTGTCATTATCGGTGTCTTTACAGCACTGAATTTCATCGTATCTAAATACTGGGTCTTCTATGAATCCGAAGGAGGTAAATCAAAATGATAACTAGCAGTCAGAAGACATGGAAGGCACATCTTATTCTGATTCCATTTTCACTGCTCATGATTTACCCGGTGTTGTGGTGGATTGGAGCCTCCTTCAAAAGCACAACGGAGCTATCCTCACCGTCATTATGGCCAACGACCTGGTTATGGGAGAACTACAGCAACGGCTGGAACTTTACGTCTGATTTTACGTTTGCTCGTTTTTTTGCCAATACGTTAATGATGGAGTTTTGGAATGTACTAGGTGGGGTTGTAACAGCGGCTCTTGTCGGTTATGGATTCGGTCGGTTGAATTTCCGATTTCGTAACTTCTGGTTTTCGGTTCTGCTTCTAACGATGATGCTGCCTTCGCAAGTAACCGTTGTGCCACAGTACATTTTGTTTAACAAACTTGGTTTAGTGGATAGTTATGTTCCGCTGATATTGCCACATTTCTTCGGGGGCGGCGCATTCTTCATATTCTTGATTGTGCAATTCATTCGTGGTATTCCACGCGAACTGGATGAAGCGGCGCAGATTGATGGAGCCTCCGTTTACGGTATCTTCTTCCGTATTATTGCTCCGCTAATCAAGCCTGCACTTGTGACCGTAGCGATTTTCACCTTCTTATGGAGCTGGGACGACTTTTTCTCGCAATTGCTATACCTCAATTCGGTAGAAAAGTTTACGGTGGGGCTTGGACTTCGGATGTTTATTGATCAGTTTGAGGTACAGTGGGGTCAATTGCTCGCGATGTCATTACTGTCCGTTGTTCCTTCAGCAATCGTCTTTTTTATCGCTCAAAAGCATTTTGTGGAAGGTATCGCGACAACAGGGATCAAGGGTTGATTTTTGGTGAGAGGTATCACATTAACTTCACATACAAGGGAGTGTCATTCAATGGTGATCAAAGGTAAACGTTGGTTAAAGACTTTGACGATCGGTGTGCTGGCTGCGGTCATGGTGACAGGCTGTGCAGGAGGATCCAATTCTGGCGCAAGTGAAGGCCAGGGCAACGGCACACTCAAAATGATGTGGTGGGGGTCGGATGCTCGGCATGAAGCAACCAAAAAAGCAATCGAACTATACACATCGAAACATACGGATGTCAAACTCACAACAGAGTTTACATCATGGGATGGATACTGGCAGAAGCTCCCTACCCTTGCGGCATCATCCTCTCTCCCAGATATTCTGCAAATGGATGCAGCGTACATTCAAGGCTATGCGAAGCGTGGGCAATTGGCGGACCTATCTGATCTGGACTTGAGTGGCATTGTGGATGAGAAGGTGCTGGAGAACATTAAGATTGATGGCAAGTTGTACGGAGTGCCTTTGAGCTACAATGGTGCAGGATTAGTCTATGATAAAGTGACACTAGAGAAATACGGAATCAAATTACCTTTTAACAACTGGACTTGGGATGATTTCTTTGCTTATGCAAAAGAGGCGCGGAGCAAGTTGCCAGAGGATAAATATCCGATCGACGACCTGCGCAACATCTGGGAATTCTATCAATTTTATCAGACTGCCAAAGGTAAAGGACCTATCTTCCAAGATGGAAAATTCAATCTAGATAAAGATACCTTTTTCGAATTTAACAACATCTATGCCGATTTTCAAAAAGAAGGTGTTGTACCGCCAGCAGATCAGCAGTTAGCTTTTAAAGAGAATGATCCGCAGCTCGACTCACTGGGTTCTGGTAAAGTTATGCTTCGTACAGCATCGGTCGGCTCGGCGAGTGCAATTGAAGCACTTAAACCAGGTCAGCTAGCTGTGAACAGCAATCCGATCGGCGAGAGTGGAGGTGGCTGGGCTCAGTCAACGATTTTCTTCTCTGTAAGTGCAAATTCCAAAAATGTTGAGCAGGCGAAAGAGTTTATCAAATGGTTCATATCTGACCCGGAAGCAGGTCAAACTTTGGGGATGACACGCGGTATTCCAATTGATGATGAAGTGTACGCTTCCCTTGAGCCTAATCTTACGGATGGAGAACGTTTCGGTAAAGAATTGCTTGATGTTGCTAAACCGAAGGCATTACCTTTCTATCCTGCGCCTGCTGGTGCTGAAGATTTTACGGCTACGTATAAGTCGGAGATGGAGAGCGTTATGTTTGGACAGGTGACATTGGATGCAGCTTATGATGTATTGGTGGAGAAAGGTAAACAGGCCGAAAGTAAAATAAAATAAATAAAACTCATTGGATGGACATTGAATGATATAGATGGAGGCAGAAACCATGCTATTAAGTGATAATTGGAGAATTCAGCAATATGAAGTGGGCGAGAAACCGCCGCTGACCATTGCGGATGCAGACTTGGATGACCGTTTCTGGATCAGTGCGAGTGTACCGGGTGATGTACATTCCACGCTGATTGAACGTAAGCTAATTGATCATCCATATTATGGTCATAATGATATCAATTCGCGCTGGGTGGAGCAGAAGGAGTGGTGGTACCGCACACGCTTTCAGATGGATTCCGATCCAACCAAACAAGAGCGCTGGGAATTAATTTTTGAAGGGTTAGATACGCATGCTACGGTTTATGTAAATGGTCTTGAGATTGGAACGGCCAGCAATATGCACCGAACGTATGTGTATGATGTCTCCCGCGTTATACGCCAAGGCAAAAATACGATTGCTGTCCGCTTTGATCCACTCTACCTTCATCACAGAGACAAAGCATTGATGCAATGGTCGTCGTACACAAAGGAACGTCCATGGATTCGGAAGGCAGCGATGAATTACGGTTGGGACTGGGGACCACGCATCGTAACCGTAGGGATCTGGGGCAAGGTTAGGCTGGAGCGTCATGTGCAAGCCAAGTTGGAAGGGGTATATGCATACACGAAGCGCTGTGACAACCAAGAGGCGGATATTAAAGTTGAGCTTGAAGCGAAAAAGTATCGTGGATGTGGTCATCTGACCTACCGTGCTCGTCTACTTGATGAGAATCAGCAGGTTGTGGCTCAAGCAGACGATGAGTTGCTAAGTGGTAAGGTAGGGTTCGATCTGCAAGTATCACAGCCACAATTATGGTGGACGCATGATCTAGGTAAGCCCTACCTCTATCAACTGGAAACTGTCTTGTATGCAGACGGGGTGGAGATAGATCGAAGAGAGCAACGAATTGGAATCCGAACCGTGGAGCTGGTGCTGGAAGATGAACATGGACAGCCTGCATTTGCTTTTCATATTAACGGCGTGAAGATGTTTGCCAAAGGCTCAAACTGGATTCCAGTAGATAATCTAATTGGAGCCGCACCTGACTCTCGATATAAACATCTGATTATGCTGGGCGTAGAAGCTAATATGAACATGCTAAGAATCTGGGCAGGAGGCATTTATGAAAAAGATGTCTTTTACGATCTATGTGATGAGCTCGGGTTATTAGTATGGCAGGACTTTGCTTTTGCCAACGCACTTTTCCCTGATTACAACGCTGATTTTGTGGAAAATGTACGGCAGGAGGCCATTTGCAACATTCAGAGGCTGCGCAATCATGCATCACTGGCTTTATGGTGCGGCAATAATGAAATTGACTGGCTGTACGATATGAAATCGTCATCTGGCGAAATCACGACACCATTTTACGGTGAGACCATTTATCATGATATTTTACCAGAATTGCTAGAACAGCTTGATCCTGCACGCCAATATTGGCCCTCATCTCCTTATGGCGGGAATGATGCGAATGATCCGAATCATGGAGATCGTCACAACTGGCAAGTATGGCATGGTTCCGTCTATCCACGTAAATTTGGTGAGGTGCCTTTGCTAGATTACAGTGTAGAGGGCGTCACGTTCAAAAACTATAAAAATGATTTCACGTTATTCAGTAGTGAATTTGGTATGCATGCCTCGGCTACGAAGTATACGTTGGAACGACATATTCCAGAGGATCAATTCTATTGGGGAAGCGTTGAAATGGCTTATCGTAACAAGGATACGAACCATCAGAAGGGCATTTTGCTTATGGAAGGGTTCACAGGAATACCCCAAGATCTAGATGAGTATATCCAGTTCTCAATGCTAACTCAGGCTGAGGGATTGAAATATGGGATTGAGCATTATAGACGTAACAAAGCACGCACAAGTGGCTCATTAATATGGCAGCACGGCGACAGTTGGCCTGGAACCAGTTGGTCGTTAATTGATTATGAGTTACTTCCAAAAGCATCCTATTATTATGCACGTAAATTTTATCATCCATTACTATTAAGTCTGAACCATGAACCTGGGGAGCTGTTAGAGTTGTGGGTGATTAATGATCACTTATCTTCTCTTTATGGGCTGGTCATCCTCGAGGTTTATGATATGCAGGGTCATTCGATTCATCGTATGGAGCTGCATGCCGAAGTGGAAGCCAATGGTGTCGTGAAACTAGGAGAGTGGGACGAAAAGCAAGTGTTGCAAGATCTGCCTCCAGAACAAGCGGTACTGAAGTTATCTGCGCCTGCATGGGAGTGCCTAGATAACGTTTATTATTTACGCGATGCAAAAGATGTACAACTTCGTTCGAGCAGCATTCACGCTTCATATAATGAAGAAACCCAGCAATTGCTTGTGCAAGCAAACGATGCGGTAGCTAGAATGGTTCAAATTCTGATTCCGCAAGGTAATGTGCGCATGAGTGATAACTATTTTGATCTTCTTCCAGGGGAGCAGCGAACCATTGATATACGTCAGGCAGATGGGCAAGCACTTGAATATCAACATATCACCGTATCAGCATTAAATGCCGAAGAGGTACCCGCTACACTAACAAGTTGATGGATGAGTAAGGTGCCTCAAGGCATGCTACGTAATCAAAAGAGGACTTTTTGAACAACCTCTATACTAATTCGACAAAAGACCGAAACAGGGAAGCATGAACGATGCTTTCCTATTTCGGTTTTTTTGACATGGAGCAAGAAGTGACGTCTCTCATTTTGCAGTTAAAAAGAATTGCTAGATTCAGCGTCATAAATTCGATGTACAGGCATAAACATGAGATATGAACAAGCACCAGCAACGAGATCAATTTGATTACAAGGTTGGAGGAGCCTACTCATGAAAGTGAACTGGAAGGAGCTTTTTCCGGAACCGATCCGAACCATTCTAGGGAGAATGCCGCCTGCCGTATTAGAGAAAGTGGAGGAAGTGCGCATCCGGGAAGGGAGACCGCTCGAGATCAATGCTGGAGATACCTATCACTTTCTTACCGCACAGGGCAGCCTGACAGCTAAGCCTGAAGAAGCCTACATTCCGCAGAAAGAAGTAACGCACAGGCTGCTAGATCTGATTAGTAATCACTCTCTCTATACATTGGAAGAAGAACTTCGTAAAGGATTCATTACCATTCCCGGAGGACATCGGATCGGACTTGCTGGTCGAACGGTGCTAAGTGGTGGACGGGTGGAAACCTTACGCGATATCAATGGATTCAATGTAAGGGTTGCCCGAGAAGTTCATGGTGTGGCTGATCGTATTCTGCCTTACCTTCTGGACATGAAAAGCGGGCAGGTATTCCATACGTTAATTTTATCCCCTCCACAACAAGGCAAGACGACATTGCTGCGCGACCTAGCAAGACAAATAAGCAATGGTTGCAGACTGGTAGGTGGAAGCGAGTTCGTGCAAGGGCTTCGTCCTCGACTTAAGGTAGGCATTGTGGATGAGCGTTCCGAAATCGCTGGGAGTTATAAAGGGGTACCCGGCTTCGATGTTGGCCCACGCACAGATGTGATGGATGGATGTCCAAAGGCAGAAGGCATGATGATGATGCTTCGCTCCATGTCTCCAGACGTAATTATTGTGGACGAGATTGGTCGTCCAGAGGATGCGGAAGCTGTTATGGAGGCACTGCATTCGGGAGTTTCGGTGATTGCGACTGCACATGGGAGGGATCTGGGAGAGTTATCTTCTAGGCCAGCACTAAGAACACTCATCCAGGAACAGATGTTCCAGCGTTATGTGCAACTTAGGCGGACGAGCCGAGGGATGAACTTTCGTTTGGCAGATGGGAAAATGCGTGTTTTACAGCAACCGGATGCAGGAGGTGAGGCATTTGGTTAACATGCTGGGTGCTGTCATTATCTTGTTCGCAAGCACACTGGCTGGCTTTTACCGTGCAAGGCAATTTGCTCTCAGACCACGACAGTTGCGGGAATTAATTGCTGCATTACAACGACTGATGACGGAGATTAATTATGGATTGACCCCGCTTCCTGATGCTATGGGGAAAATGGGAGCTCAAACGAAGGAACCTGTACGATCATTGTTTCTCCATGCAGCAGATCAGATGAATCCGCCAAACGGACACACTGCACGTGAAAGTCTTCAGGCTGGCATTGAATACATGTGGAACAAGTCCGCAATGAAAGCTGATGAGCGAGAAGTCATGTTGCAGTTAAGTTTCAGTCTTGGCACCAGCGACCGTCAGGATCAGACCAAACATATCTCGCTAGCCATTCAACAACTCATGCATGAAGAATCCCGTGCACAGGCTGACCAAATGAAATATGAACGGATGAGCCGTAGCCTTGGGATGCTTGTCGGAGCGTTAATCGTCATTCTGATCTTCTGAAATTGCCGGGATAGTGAGGTGCCAAGGTCATGAATCTAGAAGTGAACGCAATTTTCCAAATTGCGGGCATCGGAATCATCATTGCAATGATTCACACGGTGCTGAAACAAATGGGAAAGGAAGATATGGCGCACTGGGTAACTGTTATCGGATTCGTCGTTGTATTATTCATGGTTGTTCGTATGTTAGACGGATTGCTGCAAGAGATCAAATCGATCTTCCTTTTCCAATGAAAACGGTCATGAAGCCAGGATGGTGGTGACCCGTGGAAATTATTCAAGTGGTAGGGCTAGCGTTGATTGCAACAGTCCTCATTCTTGTCATCAAAGAGCAGAAGCCTATGTTTGCATTTCTCATCGCTGCGGCTACAGGCATAGTCATTTTTATGCTACTGATTGGCAAAATTGGTGCAGTCATCGAGGTGTTGAAGCGACTCGCTGAAAACTCAGGTATGGAGAGCATCTATCTGAAAACCGTATTGAAAATTATAGGCATAGCCTACATTGCGGAATTCGGTGCCCAGATTGTAAGAGATGCAGGTCAGGAGAGCATTGCTTCGAAAATAGAGCTTACGGGAAAAGTTCTGATTCTGGTTCTCGCTATACCCATTATTAGCATTATTATCGAAACCGTCATGAAACTAATGCCGGTTTAGAAGGAGGCATGCGGACTTTTGATGAACAACAACCATTTCAAGCCGCAGTGGAGCCTTACTTTTGTACTAATGCTATGTTTTCTGTTTGCGATGGTGGGACATGTTACCGCAAGTGCACCATCCGGAGGATGGATGCAGCAGCAGGCTGACCAGCTTCCGAAGGATCAAGTGGAGAAATACTGGGATCAGCTCATGGGGCAATATGGTGGATTTTTCCCAGAGGGGAAAACACCCTCTTTCATGGATATGTTAATTCCGGGCAATGAAGGATTTAGTCTGAAGTCGGTATTTATAGCAATTGGAACATTCATGCTGCATGAAATCCTGTATAACGGCAAATTGTTAGTAACCATAGTGATGTTAAGCGTACTAAGTATGATTCTGGAGACATTACAGACGGCATTTGAGAAAAACAACATTAGTAAGATCGCCTATTCCATCTGTTATATGGTCATTATCGTCATTGCCATCAACAGTTTCAGCGTAGCCATAGGTTATGCCAAGGACGCCATTGAGGGCATGGTGAGTTTTATGATGGCGATGGTTCCCCTGCTCTTCACGTTACTTGCGTCGATGGGGAATGTGGTGACCGTCTCGGTCACTCACCCGCTGATTATCTTCATGATTCACCTCGTGAGCACATTAATTCACATGCTGGTGTTTCCGCTGCTTTTCTTCTCAGCCGTGTTGCATCTTGTCAGTTCGCTGTCGGATAAGTACAAGCTCACACAGCTTGCAGATCTCCTGCGTAATATCAGCGTGGCCTTACTCGGTATTCTATTAACGATGTTTCTAGGTGTAATTTCGGTGCAGGGTGCATCAGGCTCCGTTGCCGATGGGGTTAGTTTAAAAGCTGCCAAGTATATCGCAGGGAACTTTGTTCCCGTCGTAGGCAGGACATTTGCAGATGCGACAGACACGGTCATTACAGCTTCGCTGCTGGTGAAAAATGCAATTGGTCTTACGGGAGTTATCATCATTCTGTTTTTGTGTGCGTTCCCTGCACTCAAAATTCTAACCCTTGCACTCATATACAACATTACTGGAGCGATCATGCAGCCACTAGGTGATACACCAATCGTAGGATGTCTACAAGCGATTGGGAAATCAATGATTTATGTATTCGCAGCATTAGCTGCCGTCGGACTCATGTTTTTCTTGGCAATCACCATCCTGCTCACAGCAGGGAACCTGACTGTCATGATGAGGTGATGAAACAATACATAGAAAGGAGATGAGAAGGATGGGGTGGCTGAGCAACTGGCTCCAGGAATTAATCATGATTGTTTTGCTCGCAACGTTTGTGGATATGCTACTGCCCAATCGCTCAATGGAGCGTTACGTCAAGCTTGTGCTGAGCCTCCTTATCCTGCTTACCCTCCTATCACCTATAACTAAATTGCTTAAGAGTGATCCAGTTGCTGAACTCAAGCGAGCAATGACTGCTATGGAATCTCCATCAGAGGGGAACGCCACTTTGGAGCAGATATTGGCACAGGGGAAACGCCTGCAGCTGAATGAACAGGAGCAATCCTTAACGTGGACTGCGAAGGAACTAGCCAAAGTGATGAAAGGCCAGATTGAACAAAGCACGGGGGAACGAGTTCAGTCTGTAGAGGTAAGGCTTCTGATGGATACGGTTCAACCGGAATTCGAAGCGTCTGCTCCAGTACATTTACCAGTGATCCAAAGCGTGATGGTCAAAATGAGTAGTCAGGCGGAGGGGACGAGGATTCGCGATGAACTAAACAAAGCCGAAGCAGGCAGTACCTCTGTGTTTGAAGTAGACGATGCTCA
The DNA here is from genome assembly GCF_001426865.1 of Paenibacillus sp. Root52. Classification (GTDB taxonomy): domain Bacteria; phylum Bacillota; class Bacilli; order Paenibacillales; family Paenibacillaceae; genus Paenibacillus. Next base: position 488,848 of record NZ_LMFO01000012.1, read on the forward strand.
GGCAACAGTTGAACCCTCATCCCGACAAGAACCTATACAAGTTGGTGCCATTCACATTCCTTCTGTCCAGATTAAGGTGAGAACCGATGAGCAACCTCCAGGAAGCTCTCCCTCAGAACAGTCTGATGGTCATGAAGGTAGTGCTGATTCGGAAGCTGAGCCGGGCGCTGACAGCCAGGAAACGCTCACTCAACCTCAAGGCGGTGATACTTCATCCCGTTCGAAGCATGCTGTACAGATTATCTCGCTGTTGACGGAGAAATGGGATATTGATGCGAGCCAGGTGCAGGTTACAGAACAAAAGAACGCGCAGGCGTTATAAGAAGGAGGGTGTGCGGTGAGGAAGTGGCTTAAAAAAATCGAAGTATGGCTGGGCGGCGGAGAAGATGGAGGTCGACGAAGTCAAACATTCCGATGGCTCATTATTTTGGGGTTAATCGGCGTTGGCATCATGCTATTCAATTCATTTGTTAACGTCAAACAGATTGATACGGAAAATATCGGCCGGGAGCCGCCTGATCCAGCGACATCCATGGCGACAATGCAAAATGACTTGACTGATCCGAACCCTTTTCAGGCGATTGAGATGGCGTTTGAGGACAAGATCAAGAGTGTGTTGGAGAACATCGTTGGTGTAGGAACGGTCGATGTAATGGTTACCGTGGATTCAACAGAGGAGTTAGTGGTTCAGCGCAATGTGAAAGACTCTCAGCAGCTTACGGAAGAGACAGATGCCAATGGGGGCAAGAGGCACATGACCCAATACACCAGGGATGGTGAGATCATTACTTATGAAATTTCAGGGGATCAGACACCGATTGTGACCAAAAAACTGAAACCACAAATTCGCGGAGTGCTTGTTGTAGCCAAAGGCGCAGAGAACAAAGTTGTGAAGGATCTCATTACCGATGCTGTGGAAAAAGGCTTGAATGTGGCCGCTTATCGAATCTCGGTTGTACCGCGCAAGCAGGATTAGCCTGGATCAATGATCCAAGAGCTAAGGATGTAACTCAAGATTGAAGCTAATTCGAGGAGGAAGTATTAATGAATAACAAACGCCAAACGGTATGGCTTGTGTCTATGCTCAGTCTGATGGTTATTTTGTCTGCATATTACCTCTTTACAGAAGACTCGGGTCCTGTGAATCCACCTGTTGCGGATAGCCAGCAAGTGGATGGAATGAAGCAAGATGAGGCCACGGAGACAGCAGGTATTCTTGATCCAACAGAAGGTTTGGTTGTGAACGAAGTTGTTACTGGCGGAGAAGTGGATGAAACGGATGCGAGTACGGGAACAGAAGGAACGACAGCCGAATCAAATGATCCAGCTGCTGTTGAAGGTAAGGAAACGGCAGAACCAGGCAAAACCCCAGCTGCTGAATCGAATGAGGGCAAGAGTGAGGTTGGTAAGGAATCAGACAAAGGAACAACAACTAGCCCTGAGGCAAGTGGAGCTACAGAAGAGAATGCAACTAAAACCGACGAGGAAGTTCTGAAAGAGATGGAAGAGCAGAACACAGCGGTGTCCGCAAGCAGTCAGTTCCAAAACTATCAATGGCAGAGGGAAGAAAGCAACAATCGCAAATATGAGGAACTCATGACCGTGGCTGGGGATCTTAGCAAAACGCCAGAAGAGAACGCTAAAGCTACGGAGCAGATTCGTGAACTTGAAGAGAGAACAGCTAAGATTAACGGGATTGAAGAGACGCTCTCCCAGCAATTTTCCAATGCGATTATCGAAGAAAATGAAGATAAGTATAAAGTCGTGGTGCTTAGTGACAAACTGGATGTAAAACAAGCGGTTTCCATTGTGGATTTGGTGATGAAGGAACTGGCTGTCGCGCAGAATAAAATCAGTGTTCAATACGTGACAGAACAGTAAGGAAAGGGCTTGTATGGAGGCCTGGGAACTTGTTAAAGTCCCGGGCTCTTTCCATTTTTAACGATTATGATATAATACATAAAGCCATATGACCGTCTAAGTGAGACTGGCATGATGCCGAAGGAGTGAATAATGCTAATGTTTAAATTGAGCGAGATCAAAGAACTGATCAAACTGGTAGATGAAAGTTCCGTTCAGGAGTTGGAAATTGAAAATGAGGGATCACGTCTCTCTATACGCAAACCGGGTAAAACGGAATATGTTCAAACAGCTGCTGTGCAACCTCAAATTATTGCTGCTCCACAGGTTCAACCTGCTGCAGTGGTCACTGAAAATGCACCACAAGCCGATACTACAAGCCATTTACATAAAATCGTATCTCCAATGGTAGGTACTTTTTACAGAGCTTCTTCTCCGGAAGCAGGTCCTTTTGTAAGCGTTGGTGATAAAGTTGCCGAAAAAACAACGGTTTGTATCATCGAAGCGATGAAGCTGATGAACGAGCTTGATGCTGATATCAAGGGAGAAATCGTTGAAGTGTTGGTTGAGAATGGACAACTTGTTGAATACGGACAACCTCTGTTCTTGGTTAAACCGGAATAACGTTTATTGCCCTAGATTGGCAACCGCATGAGCTTCGAAGGAGGACAATAACGAAATGAAATTTCAAAAAATACTGATTGCAAACCGTGGCGAGATTGCGGTTCGTATTATTCGTGCGTGCCGTGAGCTCGGTATTTCGACGGTAGCCGTCTATTCGGAAGCAGATAAAGATTCACTGCATGTACGTCTAGCGGATGAGGCATATTGTATCGGCCCGACGTTGTCTAAGGACAGCTATTTGAATTTTACTAACATCATGAGTGTGGCTACGCTTACCGAGTGTGATGCCGTTCATCCAGGATATGGTTTCTTGGCAGAGAACGCTGACTTTGCAGAAATTTGCGAGTCTTGCAATATTACATTTATCGGCCCATCTCCAGAAGCCATTACCAAAATGGGAGATAAGGCAGTTGCGAAGCAAACGATGAAGGACGCGGGCGTCCCGGTTATCCCTGGATCTGACGGACTTGTCGAAAGCATCGAGGAAGCGGTGATGCTCAGCCGTGATATCGGTTACCCAGTCATTATCAAAGCTACCGCAGGTGGCGGAGGTAAAGGGATTCGTATCGCTGAGGATGAAGAGTCGCTGGTAAAACAAATTACCGCAGCTCAGCAGGAAGCACAGAAGGCGTTTGGTAATGCAGGCGTATATCTCGAAAAATTCTTGACGGGTATGAAACACGTTGAAATTCAGATTATTGCTGACAAACATGGCAATGCAGCTCACCTTGGCGAGCGTGATTGCTCCGTTCAACGTCGCCGTCAGAAATTGGTCGAAGAGGCGCCTTGTCCTGTTCTGAATGAAGAAGTGCGTACGCTGATGGGAGATGCTGCAGTGCGCGCTGCGCTTGCAGTAAATTACTCTGGCGCGGGCACGCTGGAATTCCTGCTCAGCCCGAATGGTGAGTTCTATTTCATGGAAATGAATACACGTATTCAGGTAGAGCATCCCGTAACAGAAATGGTTACTGGCATCGATCTGATTCGGGAGATGATCTCGGTCGCAGAAGGTAATCCACTTTCATTCCGTCAGGAAGATGTGGTGATCAACGGTTGGTCTATCGAATGCCGGATTAATGCCGAAGATCCTGATCGTAATTTCATGCCTTCTCCAGGCAAAATTGGATTTTATCTGGCACCAGGTGGTCCTGGTGTGCGCGTGGATAGCGCTGCTTACCCAGGCTATACAATCTCCCCGTTCTACGACTCCATGATTGCAAAATTGATCGTGTGGGGTGCAAACCGGGAAGAAGCTATTGCCAAAATGAAACGTGCGCTCGCGGAGTTTGCAATCGAAGGAATTTCCACAACGATCTCGTTCCATCAGAAATTGCTGGAGCACCCAACGTTCATTCGTGGTGACTTCGATATTAAATTTCTTGAAGAAAACGAGATTTAATATGCATATTGGGCTTGTTTGTCATAATGTAGCCCAAATGATATAGTATTTAATAATAAGAGCGCATGTCTCCTGTAAAGGATAAGCCCGCTTTGCGGAGATAAAATGCAGGAGTTCCGGTGAAGCCGGATCGGAACGGTATCTGACGGTCGTAGACCTTGGTACCTGCGCCCTCACGGATTGCCGCAAACTTATCTCGCGAAAGGTGTGTTGAACAGTTATGAGTACATTACCGACAGAATTTGAACGAACGGATATCGGTGAAATCCAGATCGCACCTGAAGTCATTGAAGTCATTGCTGGACTGGCTACAGTCGAAGTAAAAGGAGTGGCTGGCATGAGCGGCGGATTCGCAGGCGGATTTGCTGAATTGCTCGGTCGCAAAAACCTTTCCAAAGGTGTAAAAGTCGAAGTAGGACAGCGCGAAGCTGCTGTAGATGTTTCCGTTATTATTGAGTACGGATACCGCCTTCCACAGGTGGCTACTGAAATTCAGCAAAACGTGAAACGCTCTATTGAGAATATGACAGGACTGAATGTAAACGAAGTTAATGTTCATATTCACGACGTTCAATTCAAGAATGCTGAGAAAGTGGAAGAAATTGACGTGAACACACAACGCGTCAAATAACAAAGGGCAGATTCCCCCGGCATAACTGCCGGGGGTTATCCCGTCTTGGACAAGTCTTGAATTCATCTGAAGTTTGGCTGAAGATGGAACATGCGAAACAGATGTCAATGTTAGTGAGCAAGGGAGGCTGTGCAGTTCGTGGCGAAAATACTGGATCGGCTTCTGTTGTTTATATACAGCATAAGCGTTGGAGCAATATCGGCAGCAGTTATTCTTCTGGTTAGTGGAGTGCTGCCTTACGAATTGAATTACCAGCAGGAACAGAACGTCATTGTTGCAGCCGTTGTTGCAGCAGCGATTTTGTTTATCCTGAGTTTACGTTTCTTCTATATCTCGGTTCGGCGTGAACGTGCTTCATTGCCATCTGTAGATCAGCGTACAGAATACGGTGATGTGCAGATCTCAATGGAGACGATTGAGAATCTCTGTTTGAAGGCGACTTCGCGTTTTCGTGGGGTTCGTGATGTAAAAGCACGAATTCGTGTGGTGGAGTCCGGGTTGGAGATTATGATTCGTGCAGTAGTGGACGGGGAGAGCCCGATCCCTGCACTGACTTCCGATCTACAAAAGGCAATACATGATCATGTACAGGAGATTACGGGTATCCCGGTTTCTTTTGTCACAGTATATATTGCCAACGTTACCCAGTCGCCTAACTACAAGAGTCGAGTGGAATGAGGTGAGTTTCACTGATGCTGTGGAGAGAGATATGGGATAGTCACAGAGGCAGAGTATTAGGTATTGCCTTTGGTATCTTTTTTGGATTTCTTTATGTATGGATCGGTTTTTGGGATATGTTGTTCTTTGCACTTTTGGTGTTCATCGGTTATACGTTAGGCAGACGAAGTGATTCGAAGCTTGGCTCTTTCATTCCCTGGAGGGAATGGGGACAATGGTTGGGAGATCGCTGGCGTATGTTTAAGTAAGACCATCTGAGCCCTGCAATAGGTTTCTTCCGAAAATAGAGCTTAGTTTAATATGCCCGTTTTTTGGAGGAAACGTACTGCAGGTTTTTTTGTGAAAAGAGTTAACACTAATTAGACATCAAGGGCATTTTGTATCTGTTCGTAGATGATGGGATGCCCTGAATGATTATAAAATAAGCAGGATGACGCTTAAGAGTAAGCGTTGCAGGAGGCAGGACATGAAAAGACGTTTAGCAAGGGAAATTGCAGTACAAAGTCTATATCAAATGGAAATGAACGAAGTGAGCGCGGCTGTAGCGGTTAACATGTTGATTAACGAAGCGGCTGAAGAAAACGAAACGGATGTTGTCATTCGTGATGCAGATACCATGCGTACCTATGTTACAGATATTGTGAAAGAAACATGGAACCAAAAAGAAGCCATCGATGGATTGCTTGTGGATTACCTCAAAGGCTGGCAGATTAGTCGTCTGTCCCGTGTAGACCGCCAGATTTTACGTCTTGCGACTTTTGAGATGGTCTTCCGTGAAGATGTTCCAGCTAAAGTTGCGGTCAATGAAGCGATTGAGCTATCAAAACACTTTGGTACGGATGAATCCGGTAAGTTTGTTAACGGTGTGCTAGGTCGTATGATTCAAGAAGTTAACACGCTCAAGGAAAAATTGTCCTAATTCAAGGATTACAAACTATATATTCGCATAAGGGAGAGAGTACAATGACAGCATCTATTATTAACGGTAAAGAAGTGTCCCAAGAGATCCGCGCAGGCATAACAGCAGAAGTAAAGCAGCTTAGCGAACAGGGGGTAGTGCCTGGTCTGGCAGTTGTGCTCGTCGGGGAAGATCCGGCATCCCAAGTTTATGTGCGTAATAAAGAAAAGGCTTGTCACGACCTTGGTTACTACTCAGAAGTACATCGTTTAGATAAAAGCACCTCACAAGAGGATCTGCTTGCACTTGTGGACAAGCTGAACAATCAGGCCAACATTAACGGGATTTTGGTTCAACTGCCTCTGCCGAAGCACATTGAAGAGAAAGCAGTTATTGATGCGATTTCTGTTGAAAAGGACGTGGATGGCTTTCATCCCGTTAACGTAGGAAACCTTGTGATCGGTGATGATAGCTTGTTGCCATGTACCCCTGCTGGTGTAATCGAATTGATTAAACGTACAGGTCTTGAAATGTCAGGTAAACATGCTGTTGTTATTGGACGGAGTAATATCGTGGGTAAACCGGTATCGCTGCTTCTTCAACGGGAGAACGCTACTGTGACCATGTGTCATTCCCGTACAGCGAATATGAAAGAAATTACGCGCCAGGCAGATATTTTGGTGGTAGCTATCGGACGAGCTAATTTTGTAGATGCCGATTATGTGAAGCCGGGTGCAGTCGTTATTGATGTGGGCATGAACCGTTTAGAGAATGGTAAATTGGCTGGTGACGTTGATTTTGAAAGTGTAAAAACTGTATCGGGCCCAATTACTCCAGTTCCAGGCGGCGTAGGTCCTATGACCATTACGATGTTGATGCAAAATACATTGATCGCAGCTAAGCGTGCGCACGGATTGGCATAGGTTCGTCTGTGGCAGAGCAACAGATCTACTCCATTAAAGATCTGAATCGGTACATCCGGATGAAATTGGAGTCCGATCAGATCCTGTCGGACGTTTGGTTACGCGGAGAGATCTCAAACTTCACACATCACTCCAGCGGTCATATGTATTTTACTTTGAAGGATAAGGACAGTCGCATTAAAGCAATTATGTTTGCGTCACATAATCAGAGATTACCTTTTTTACCCAAAGAGGGTGCGAGGGTAATTGCAAGAGGGAACGTATCCGTATATGAGCGGGATGGACAATATCAATTCTATGCCACCCATATGCAACCTGATGGTATCGGAAGTTTATACCTGGCCTATGAGCAGTTGAAGAAAAAGCTCGAGGAAGAAGGATTATTCTCTCCATCACGCAAAAGGGCGATCCCTCGTTATCCGCAAACGATCGGTGTGGTGACCTCCCCAACAGGAGCGGCCGTTCGAGATATTTTAACGACGTTACAACGGAGGTATCCTTCTGCCAAAGTGGTTTTGTATCCTGTATTGGTTCAAGGAAAAGGAGCAGCACCTTCGATTGTCAAAGCCATTGGCAATTTGAATCGTCTTGGGGAAGCGGATGTCCTCATTGTCGGACGTGGGGGCGGTTCACTCGAAGAATTATGGGCATTTAACGAAGAGATCGTAGCTAGAGCTATTGTCGCTTCATCAATCCCTGTTATCTCTGCTGTGGGACACGAAACCGACTTTACGATTGCGGACTTTGCGGCTGATTTACGTGCTGCAACACCTACGGCTGCTGCAGAGCTTGCTGTACCTAACCGTGCTGAACTGCTTGATCAGATTCAACGGAGACAGCGTCAGCTCCAGCAAAGCTTGCGTCAACGAGCTGTGCATAATCGTGAGCGTCTTGCAAGACTGCAGCGCTCTTCAGTCCTTGTGCATCCTAGACGGACGTTGTTGCAGCACACGGAACGTTTGGACATGCTTCATCAACGTCTGCTTCGAACTGTGGACACGAGGCTTAAGTGGACGGGGGAGAAGCAGGAGCGATTGCTTGCAGCGCTCCAGCGTTTTAATCCTCGCGAACAGGTTGCAGTTGCTCAGCGTGAGCATGCAGCTGCTAGACGTCAACTAGAGCTTGCTATGAAGGCGATAACCAGATCCAAGCAACAACATTGGAAAGCTTCAATTCGGCACCTGGATGCCCTCAGTCCGCTTAAGGTCATGTCTCGTGGGTATAGTCTCGTGTATGACGATCAGGAGCAACGTTTAATTAAATCATTGAAGGATGTACAACCAGGTGATTCAATCAAGATTAAATTAACAGACGGGCAGCTGGACTGTCAGGTTTGGGGGATGAAGGAGGACGATGACCATGGCGAATGAACCGGAACTGAATTTTGAAGAAGCGATGGCAGCGTTGGAAGACATCGTAAGTCAGCTGGAGCACGGGGATGTTCCTCTAGAGCAAGCGATTGACTTATTTCAGCGAGGCATGAAGCTTTCGCAGCTTTGTGGCTTAAAGCTGGAGCAAGTGGAACGTAAGATCGAGATGATCGTAGAAGAAGATGGGGAACTTCGTAAGAAGCCGTTTGCTGATGAGAGTGGTGATGTTAATGAATAATCGTCCTGCATTTGAATTGTATCTTCAGGAGATCACAGAGCAGATCACCAATGAGTTGCAGGAAATTCTTCCTGCTGAATGGGACGTGCCGCAGTCTCTGCGTGATGCGATGCAGTATTCATTAATGGCCGGAGGCAAGCGCCTTCGACCACTGCTGGTCGTTGCTGCGGCGGAAGCTTTCGGTGCGGAGCGTCAAGCTGCGCTTCCGGTAGCCTGCGCCGTAGAGATGGTTCATACGTACTCCTTGATCCACGATGACCTACCTGCTATGGATAATGATGACTATCGCAGGGGAAAATTAACGAATCACAAGGTATTTGGCGAAGCTACGGCAATCCTCGCGGGTGATGCACTGTTAACACATGCTTTCTACAGCATCGTTCAAGCAGGGCGCAAGAGCGGAGTTTCAGCGGAGTCACTGCTGTCCATCGTTGAGGATCTGTCTGAGTTAGCAGGTGCTCGAGGTATGGTTGGCGGACAGGTAGCTGATATGGAAGGCGAGCAAGGAATGACGAACCTGGAACAGCTACAATACATCCATTTGCACAAAACAGGTGACTTAATTGTGTTTTCTCTTATTGCAGGTGCACGAATTGGCGGAGCAACGCAAGGGCAACTGGAGGCACTACGAGTTTTCGGTAGAGACTTGGGGCTTGCTTTTCAGATACAGGACGACATTCTTGACCTTACTGGCGATGAACAGAAGATGGGCAAAAAAACGCAAAGTGATGTCAATCAACAAAAGGTCACTTATCCTTTCTTTATTGGCTTGGAACAGTCTCAAGAACAGGTTAGCGTGCTGACTCAATCAGCTAAGGATGCACTCGGCAGAGCGGATCTAACCGATTCCTCCAGACTAATGGAGATTGCAGATTACTTAATGCGGAGAGATCATTAATTAATGATTCATCTCAATTGAGTACTGAAAGTTCTGTTTCAATTGATTAAGAACCGTGTAATTATATTGATGTCCTTTTTGTAGGAATGGAGTCTAGCTAACCAAGGATACATAATGATCGAACAGGGTGTCCCTGCTGGCGATAATACGTGCTATGGGTAGTGAAGTACCGTACATTATGATTCCTTTTCATTTATGTTATAATGATTTAATGTCAATTTATGAATTATGCATGAACATATTACACAAAATTCAAACATTCTAGGAAAGCGGGGAGATTCTCGTGCTGCTTCCACAAATTAAACAACCCAGCGATCTGAAGCCGATGTCTCAGGATGACCTTGTTTTATTATCGGCGGAGATCCGGCAGTTTCTCATTGAGAAGTTGTCCGCTACAGGGGGGCATCTTGCACCCAACTTAGGAGTGGTTGAGCTCACGGTTGCCCTGCATTACTGTTATAACAGTCCGGTAGATAAAATGATCTTTGATGTTGGGCATCAGGCTTATGTACACAAAGTCCTTACAGGTCGTATGGATCGATTCGATACTTTACGTCAACACAATGGATTGTGCGGATTCGTTAAACGTAATGAGAGTGAACACGATGTATGGGAAGCCGGTCATAGCAGTACTTCATTGTCTGCGGCGATGGGTATGGCACTTGCTCGTGATCTTAAAGGTGAAGACAATAAAGTTATTCCTATTATCGGGGATGGAGCGCTTACAGGCGGTATGGCTTTTGAAGCACTCAATCATATTGGCCATGAGCAGAAGAAAATGATGGTCATCCTCAATGATAACGAAATGTCCATTGCTCCAAATGTAGGGGCGATGCATAAATATTTAAGTAAAATTCGTTCGGATCGTCACTATCTGAAAGCCAAAGACGATGTCGAGGGAATGCTGAAAAGAATTCCTGCCATTGGTGACAAACTGGCTAAATCAGCGAGTTGGATCAAGGACAGCGTGAAATATATGATGGTTCCAGGCGTTCTTTTTGAAGAGCTGGGATTCAAGTATTTGGGTCCGATCGACGGACATGATATTCCTAAGCTGATCGAAGCGTTCAAACAGGCGGATAACGTTGAAGGACCTGTGTTAGTTCATGTCCTTACAACCAAAGGTAAAGGTTATCAGCCTGCAGAAGCCGATTCGCATAAATGGCATGGAATCTCACCGTACAAGATCGAATCTGGTCAAGTTCTAAAAGCTGTTGGAAAACCAATGTATACTGAAATATTTGGCCAAACGTTAGTTGAACTGGCTAAGGAAGATAAGCGTATTGTAGCGGTGACACCAGCGATGCCAACAGGCTCGGGTCTTATTCCATTTAGTAAGGAATTCCCGGATCGGATGATTGACGTTGGTATTGCAGAGCAACATGCGGCCACGATGTCTGCAGCACTGGCAATGGAAGGTTTGAAACCGATCTTTGCGGTGTACTCGACCTTCATGCAGCGTGCGTATGATCAGATTGTACATGATATTTGCCGTCATAACGCTAACGTCATCTTTGCAATCGACCGTGCTGGATTCGTAGGGCCGGATGGTGAAACGCATCAAGGTGTGTATGATGTGGCGTTCATGCGTCATATTCCTAACATTGTACTGATGATGCCTAAAGATGAAAATGAACTGCGTCATATGATGAAGACTGCAATTGAGTATAATGATGGACCAATCGCATATCGCTACCCAAGGAATAATGTCGTTGGGGTACCGCTTGACGAGCAACTCGTGCCGATTCCGATCGGTACATGGGAGCAGATCAGACCAGCGGAAGGGTACGCTATTATTGCATCAGGCTCTATGTTGCAGATTGCGGAAGAAGCTGCTGAGTTAGTGAAAAGAGAGGGCATTACGGCTGGTGTAATTAATGCTCGATTCCTCAAACCACTGGATGAGCAAATGTTACGTGAGTTGGCTTTACGAGGCACTAAGATTATTGTGCTTGAAGAAGCGTCACAAGCGGGAAGCATGGGTAGTGCTGTGCTGGAGTTCTACGCAGAACAAGGATTACACGATGTCCAGGTGCATTTAATGGGTATTCCTGATCGGTTTATCGAGCATGGAAGTATTAATGAGCAGCGGGCAGAAGTTGGACTTACCGTAGAAAATGTAAGCTCCGAATTGCGTTCGTTGGCAGCACAATCATCATATAGCATGACACGAACCAAATTCCCTTCTTAAATAAATAGAGCTACAAAAGTTTGATCATAAGATCGATTCACAACTAACTTTTGATGTGATCCCTGTGACGCATCACCTGAATGATTAGCATTAACTTGATGATAGGAGAAAGACATGTCACTCCCCAAAGAACGAATTGATGTTCTGCTGGTCGAGCAAGGTTATTACGAGAGCCGTGAGAAAGCAAAAGCGGCGATTATGGCTGGACTAGTGTATGCCAATAATGAACGAATTGAAAAGCCTGGGATGAAGATTCCACGGGAAGCAGAATTGAAAGTTAAAGGTTCTGTTCATCCCTATGTTGGTCGAGGCGGGTTAAAGCTGGAAAAGGCGATCCGTCATTTCAATCTCGATATGAATGAACGGGTTATGCTGGATATTGGTTCGTCTACCGGCGGTTTTACGGACTGTGCCTTGCAGCATGGCGCTTCTCATGTCTACGCCATTGATGTCGGATACAATCAGCTGGATTGGTCTTTGCGTAACGATGAGCGTGTCACGGTCATGGAAAGAACCAATTTTCGTTACGTTACCCCAGAAGATCTGATAGGACCTGTACCGAACTTTGCGAGTATTGATGTCTCGTTCATCTCGCTGCGCATTATTTTACCGCCACTAATCGCTCTGCTTCATCAACCTGCGGATATCGTAGCTCTGATTAAACCACAGTTCGAAGCTGGACGTGAGAAAGTGGGCAAGTCAGGCGTTGTTCGGGATACTGGGGTGCATAAGGAAGTGTTGGAAACGATGCTTCGTTATGCAAATGAACTCGGATTGAAGCTAAAAGACTTAACCTTCTCACCAATTACTGGTGGGGAAGGCAACATTGAATTCCTTGCACATTGGCGACTGGAAGAACCAGGCGCAACACAACCAGAGAACAATGTAGCTGACCTAGATGCACTGGCACAACAGGTTGCAACTCAAGCTGCGCATACATTTAAGGGAAACTCATCATAAGATGGGTTTCTTTTCGCTGGAAAGGTGATTCTAATAACAGGAGAATGGCTGATCAACCGCGAATAAGTCTTCGAGGTGAAGACAATGGATGGGCAATATGACACAATCGTGATTGGTGTGTTTGCTATCTGTTTGATCGTGTGGTTATTCTACGGGTTACGCAACTGGATTAATCGGCCGCAGCCTGTAAGCTTGACTGGCATTCAATTGAATGTAGTTATTCAGGATTCGCCTGTGATTGACCTACTTGAAGGACAGGGGTACGAAGTCATTGGTGGTAAGATGAAGGTGCCGCTTGCTTTTGAAGTGAATGAATCGGTGTTTCACAGTAGATTATTCATTGATTATGTCGCGCAGCAGGATGGATATCGATATCTTGTGAAGACATCTAGACGCAGGCAACCTGTGGAATTTACGGGATCAGGCCTTCGCGATCGTTTTCTTCATTATTTATTGTTATATCCCGGCTGTGAAGGCTTGTTATATGTGGATCTTGAGGACTCAAGTGTGAAGCTAATCCGATTGATGGATTATGAGGAAGATGCATACGATGGTGAAGATTTGGACTAAGATTAAGGCAATTACTATAACTGGAGGCTTTTATGAAAGGACAACGACACATTAAGATACGTGAAATTATAAGTCAGAATGAAATTGAGACCCAAGATGATCTCGTTGAAGCATTGCGACTATCTGGTTTTCAAGTTACTCAAGCCACGGTATCCCGTGACATTAAAGAATTGTTATTGATTAAAATTCCTATGGATGATGGGCGATATAAGTATTCTCTTCCAACCGATCAAAGATACAATCCAATCCAAAAGCTGAAACGCGCATTAGTTGATAATTTTCTACACATTGACCATGCGAATAATCTGGTTGTTATGAAATGTTTGCCAGGGACAGCAAACTCCATTGCGGCATTACTGGATAATATCGAATGGACAGAAGTGATGGGAACGATCTGTGGAGACGATACGATACTGATTATCTGCCGTACTGAAGATAGCAGCGTTACTGTGATTGACCGCATAATGGGTTATATTTCCTAGAAGATCATATAAATCGAAGTGCTAAGTTTTGTCATCCGGAGGTGTTTTTGCAGATGTTAGTTACTTTATCGATTCGCAATTTGGCAGTTGTTGAAGAGGTGGACGTTGTATTCCATGCTGGCTTTCATGTGCTTTCAGGGGAAACTGGTGCGGGTAAATCAATTATCATTGATGCCCTTGGTTTGATTGCTGGTGGTCGGAGTTCAGCTGATTTAATCCGTTATGGTTGTGAGAAGGCAGAGATGGAGGCTCTCTTCGAAATGGAGCAAGGGCATCCGGTATGGGAAACGCTTGAGAAACTGGGCATTCACTGTGAACCAGAAGAGCACTTGGTCATTCGTCGGGAATTGAATATGCAAGGTAAGAGTACTTCCCGTATTAACGGCCAATTGGTGAATTTAACGATGCTCCGTGAGGTTGGCGAGAAGTTAATCAATATCCATGGACAGCATGAGCATCAGAGCTTGCTTCGACCAGAGAGCCATCTGGGGCTTCTGGATACGTACGGAGCTACAATCATTGGACCCATTAAATCAGAATATCAGGCTCGTTACAGCCAGTTTATCGCTGCGGAGAAGGAGCTACGTGCTCTTCAAGAGTCAAGTCAGCGTGCATATCAGTTGCTGGACATGTATCGTTTTCAACTTGAAGAGATTGCAGCAGCCAGCCTTACAAGCGGGGAAGATGAATTACTCGGTGAAGAACGGGTCAAACTATCCCATAGTGAGAAAATGATGGACAGTGTTGCGGGTGCATATGATTTGCTTAGTGGGCAACGTGGCCTAGAAGCGATAAGTATCGCTCTCTCACGAATTGAGGATATCTCTGGCTATGATAGCAAAGGACTACAGCCAATTGTGGAGCAGTTGCAATCAGCCTTTTATCAATTGGAGGATGTAACGTTCCAACTAAGGGATTACCGCGAAAAAATTGAATTTAATCCAGACAGGCTGGAAGAAGTCGAACAGCGACTAAACTTAATTTCTGGACTTCGCCGCAAATATGGAGACAGTGTTGAACTCATTTTGAATTATTACGAACAGATTAGCCACGAGACAGATCAACTTGAAAATAAAGATGAGCGCTTAGAGAAGCTCCGTAATCAGCGCGATGAGCTGCTTGTTCTGGTTATGGAATCGGCTGAGGAATTAAGTCGTGTGCGGAAACAATGTGCGGAAGACCTTGCTGCACAGGTGGAGAGTGAATTGAAGGATCTGCAGATGGAGCGGACAACGCTACGTGTGCAAATTACTGCCTTTGAAGATCCGAAAGGTATCGAATGGAATGGGCGACGTATTCGTTTGACTCGTCAGGGTGCGGACAATGCTGAATTCTTAATTTCTCCAAATCCAGGTGAACCACTTCGTCCATTGGGCAAAATCGCTTCAGGTGGTGAGTTGTCTAGAATGATGCTGGCGATGAAGAGTATTTTTGCACGTCATGATCGTATTCCTGTACTGATCTTTGACGAAGTGGATACAGGTGTGAGCGGTAGAGCGGCTCAATCCATCGCAGAGAAGTTATTCCGACTGTCGTCGACCTGTCAAGTGTTCTCCATAACGCACTTGCCACAAGTGGCTTGTATGGCTGATCATCAATATTTGATTGAGAAGCACGTCGTGGATGGACGTACGATGACTCAAGTAGAATCGCTGTCAAACGAGGGTAGAGTGAAGGAATTGGCACGTATGCTCGGTGGCGTGGAAATTACAGAAAAAACACTGCATCACGCACAGGAAATGCTGAATTTGGCGGAAGCCAAAAAAGGGGGAAACGAGCGACTGGCGTAATGATTGACAGTAATAAAAGCCTGGGGGCGAGGTTATCTTATAGGTACGCAATTGGCGACCACCTTTCGTCAAGCGAAAGAAGCAAAGGGAGTGTGACTGCCATTGAATTCCCCCCTCAGGAAGAAATTGCTAGGTCTTTTATTTGCCTTCTTTCTCTGTTTAATTAGCCAGGCGATTCAGCCTGTGCAAAGTTATGCCTCTTTGCCTGATGAAGTTCAGGTATTTGCGGGTAGGCAAGCAGAGGTTCGTCTTGCTGTGCCTGCTACTTCAAGTGCAGTTGTGGACCGACCGGATATCGTTGGTCTAGATGGACAAGAACAAGCCGTAAACGTAACCAAGCTGGAGCCTCTTCACCTTCACCCACAACAAACAGGTCATGCTAAATTAACCTTGAAATTGTGGGGCAAAATACCGGTAAAGACGGTTAACGTAAATGTTATTCCAGATTTGCGTGTTGTACCCGGGGGTCAAACCATTGGCGTCAAAGTCAAGTCAGCTGGTATTCTTGTAGTCGGTCATCACTTAATTGGTGCTGGGCAAGATCGACGTGTTTCGCCAGGAGAAGATGCAGGAATTAAGCTCGGTGATCTGATTACTCATATGGATGGTAAACGTCTGGAGGGTGTAAGTGGTGTAGCCGAGGCAGTTGAACGAGCAGGCAAGAGTAAAAAAGGAATTGATGTCGTTCTTAAACGCGGCAACGAAACGGTCAAAACCCGTTTAACACCTGCCTATGATGCAGAAGATCAAGCGTGGAGACTTGGGTTATACATTCGGGATTCTGCTGCTGGAGTTGGCACGCTGACGTTCTATGCTCCTGACCAAGGCGTATACGGGGCACTGGGGCATGTGATCACCGATATGAACACTCAAACTTCCATCGTTGTAGGCAGTGGGCAGATCGTGCAGTCTAATGTAACGTCTATTTCTAAAAGCGAATCAGGCGATCCAGGGGAAAAGCGAGCACATTTCCTGAAGGAAAGTAAAATTTTGGGCAATATTGAGCGTAATACGGCATTTGGCATTTTCGGTAAGATGTCTAACAATCCTGATCACAGCTTGTATTCGAAGGGAATTCCAGTAGCCTTTTCTCGTGAAGTGAAGGAAGGTCCCGCTGAAATTCTAACTGTAGTTGAAGGTCAACAGGTTGAACGATACTCCATTGACATTGTGCATGTAGCAGATCAGTCTGAACCAGCAACTAAAGGGCTTGTCTTGCGGATCACCGATCCAAAGTTAATTGAAAAGACTGGTGGTATTGTTCAAGGGATGAGTGGAAGTCCAATTGTTCAAAATGGCAAGCTGATTGGTGCAGTAACGCACGTATTCGTTAATGATCCTAAATCAGGTTATGGTTGCTTTATTGAGTGGATGTTACAAGATGCAGGAGTCATGCTTAAAAAGGAAACGTCTAAAAATCTTAAGGCAGGTTAATCCGCCTTAAGATTTTTTGTCGAATGAATACATAAATACTCGGATAATGAAATAAATTATTTATTATATAGCAACGAGAAAAAAAAATAAAGAAAAATAATTTTCGACAGAAGGAATTTCCTCTCTCATGTCGAAAATTTAACCTGTAAGGAAATGTACGAAATGATGTTTAAATTAAAGGAGGATACCGTTTTGCAAAAAAATTGAGGTATTGCTGGCCGATGATAATCGTGAATTTACGAATTTGCTTGCCGAATATATATCCGAACAGGAAGATATGGAAGTAACCGGAATTGCTTACAACGGAGAAGAAGTTCTGCAGTTGCTGGAACAGACTCGTAATGTACCGGATGTCTTGATTCTGGACATTATCATGCCTCACCTGGATGGTCTGGGTGTGCTTGAGCGTCTGCGTAATTTGAATCTGTCTCCACAGCCTAAGGTCATCATGTTAACTGCATTCGGGCAAGAGAATATCACACAGCGTGCCGTGCAACTCGGAGCTTCGTATTACATCTTGAAACCATTTGACATGGAAGTTCTCGCGAATCGTGTGCGTCAGCTTGTAGGCTCGCAAACAACGATGTCCTCGAATAACAACAGCAGCTCATCCATGTTTATGAATAAGTCTAATGTGGTACCTATGGGTAAACACAAAAATTTGGATGCAAGCATTACATCGATCATACATGAAATCGGCGTTCCTGCGCATATTAAAGGATATCAGTATTTGCGTGAGGCCATCACGATGGTGTATAACAATATCGAAATTTTGGGTGCTATCACCAAAACGTTGTACCCAGCCATTGCCGAAAAATTCAAAACCACGCCATCTCGCGTCGAACGTGCCATCCGTCACGCCATTGAAGTGGCATGGACGCGCGGTAACATCGACAGCATCAGCCACCTGTTTGGCTACACCATCAACATCAGCAAGTCGAAACCAACGAACTCGGAATTCATCGCGATGGTCGCTGACAAGCTCAGAATTGAGCATAAGGTGTCTTGAAAGGATCCGGAACAACACATCTGAGAACTTATTAATGATAGGTGTCATTCCGCGACACGATCCACATAAATGAACTTATCTTGACCCAGTAGACTATTCCAGTTTACTGGGCTTTATTTTTATTGGTGAAAATGGATGAGACAAATGGAAGATCAGGGTATATAGAAGTATGCGTTTTCTCAGTAGAGATAAAATGATGATTATTCAGTTTTGGCGTAGGATGGATTTATTATGCGAGCAAAGAGGAACATAAGATACTTTAAAATGAAAATAGAGGTAAGTCTCCTCAAGACCTCAAGACCTCAAGACTGAACTCAGATTTAATTTCAAACTTTACGTTAAATTGATTCTTTTTGTAGGTGAAGGTGGTACGATATGACTACATATTTTTATAACATTATAGGCATACCGGAGTATATTTGATTTATAGAAGTTTCCGATTCTACATAAAGAGCGATGAGAAGAAGGTGAACGGTATATTTACACATATAGGCGACATCGCAGAAAGTATTCCTGTAATTACGTCTGACACGAAATGTGAAGCTGTATATCGTCTTTTTAGATCCAATCCGAATCTGGAAGGTGTATCCATTGTAGGAGCAGAAGGTATGCCGTCGTTATTAATGCGGGCCCGTTTTTTTCAACAGATTGGCACGCAATATGGATATAACTTGTACA
Source organism: Paenibacillus sp. Root52 (assembly GCF_001426865.1). Classification (GTDB taxonomy): domain Bacteria; phylum Bacillota; class Bacilli; order Paenibacillales; family Paenibacillaceae; genus Paenibacillus. Next base: position 507,481 of record NZ_LMFO01000012.1, read on the forward strand.
TGGGGCGTCCTGTAGAACTTGTGATGAACAATAGCCCGCTCGTGGTTGACTATATGGAACAGATCACGGACGTTAGTTTTCAAGCTATGAATCGCTCTGAGGAAGAACTGTACGATCTTGTGCTGATTACATCCAAGGGAGCTTTGAGCGGGGCGATTAGCATTCGTCGTTTGTTATTAGCCGTTGCTGATGTTAGAGCCGAGATGGCAAGCTTTATGAATCCGTTAACGGGTCTTCCTGGCAACCGAATTATTGATGATCGTTTATGCCAATCCTATCTGCTGGAGCGCTTTAGCGTGCTTTATCTCGATCTAGACTATTTCAAATCATATAATGACAGCTATGGTTTCAAAATGGGGGATGCGCTTATACAAGCAACCGCTGATTTATTACGTGAGTATTTTACTGTGCCGGAGGCATTTTTAGGTCATATCGGCGGTGATGATTTTATTGTCATCCTGAATCACCATGACTATCTGAAAGACTGCGAGGAAGTTGTTGCAGGTTTTGAAAAGCTCAAAAGAGAGTTCTATAGCAGCCAAGACCTAGAAAATAATCACGTTGTAGGGGCAGGACGCTCTGGGTTACACGGACAAATTCCACTCGTTTCTCTATCTATAGCCGTAGTTACGAATCGTTCCAAAAGCTTTGCTCATATTGATGAAGTTATTCATGAAGCTACACGGATTAAGAAGATTTGTAAATCGACGATAGGCAGCATCATCTGTGACAATGAAGAAACGGTGAGAAATCTTAACTCATAATGTGAAGTGTGCTTTCCTTAAAAACGATAAGAACCGTTACCTGATGATCAGAATCTCGATCGGTAACGGTTATTCTTGTGTATATATAAACTATGTCATTGGACTGTCGTTCTTATGTAGTTCGTGACTGTAGTAAAGTTTAGGAATTATGATGTACCTTTTTAGTAAGTTATTAGTCAATCCTTTTAGATGCGGACATCAATAGGCGTGTAGGATTGAACGGTTGCACTATCCTTTAATGTCTGAGTGCTAGATCCTTGGTCTTGTGGAAGAGACGAATCTTGCGCTGACTTAGAAGTTTCTCCCGTTTGTTTGTCTTCAACAGTGTGCTCTTCGGATGCAGAAGTAGAAGGAACCGTTGTTGATTTCTGACTTGATGGCTGATGGATGTCCTTAATTAGTTCCCCGAGCTTCTGATCTACTTTATGAATTTGGGACTGAATTTCTTGCACAGCCTCACGTTTCTTCTGAAAAACGGTACGTTCCGCATTAGCGAGCATATCTGATTTTCCTGTATCATTCTCCGCATTAATCTCCAAGACCAGCCGATCGAATTTGGTTTCGCCTTCAATCGTTTGAATGGAGCTGTTCATCCGTTCGCGCATCCCAACTAATTTCCCTAGCTGATCATAGGTTTGACTATTCTTGATTAGGTGATCCATGTAAGGAAGCTGATTCTCCTCATCTGGTTTATTGTTTTGCTGCTGCTGGGTGTTTTCAGGTTGTCTAGACTTATTCTTCTCCTGTAATTCCTCTGCCTTAATCTGGGCAATCTGACTGTCAACCTGGGCGATAGAGCTGGTTAAGGATTTAACTCGTTCCGCTTTTGTTTTGGTATCAAGCTCATCATTAGCTCTAATTTTCTGTAAATCTTCATTTAATTTGGTCTTTCGTTGCATCAGTGCTTGAATTTCTTTATCCCGATTGGACTGCATGTGGCTAGGATTAAAACTGTTATTGGATTTGGATGCAGGCGATATTGAACTCATCGTCTTCTCTCCTTATTCGTTATTTTTTAGACTTAATTACATATATCGGATGTTATGTGAAGGAAGTGAATATCATATTTGAGATATAGCTTGTATACATAACAAGGTATTGCATCTATACGCATTTTAAATGATAATGGTTATCAATGAAAGATAGAGAGATCATAACGCAGGTGGATTGGAGAGTCACAGATGCATTTGAATGAACAAATAAAACAGTGGAATCAAGCGGCTGTGAAGATTCTCGATATTCGCAGGGTGATACTCAAGGCCGGAGAAGAGGTGGAACCCTATGATTTGCCGGCAAACGGATTTATGTACGCTACTCGTGGCTCTGCATGGATTGTAGTAGACGGGCAAGAGCATGAAGTGAATTCATTTTATATGCTCCATGCAGCCAAAGGTTCTCGTCTTCAACTTCAGGTGAGAGAGGAATTTGAATATGTGCTTCTCTTCTATCGAGCATTTCTAGCGTTCCCCAATATTCGAAACACGGGGCGTTGGGAGCAGAGATGGTCTTCTCCTTTTGCCCAGCAATATGCATTTATCCCCCAAGCACCGCTTAGTTTAATGAAGCATTTGGATCATTTGGAGAAGGCATGGTTTCAGCCGGGGAATATTGAGAGGTTATTTGTAAAAAGCCTATTTTATCAATTTATCCATGAATTGATGCATCAGTTGTCCGCAGAAAAGAGCTCAGTGACGATATCAGATCCGGTGCAGCACACGCTCCGTTATCTTCATGACAACTACAGGGAACAAGTGACATTGGATGATCTGGCTGAACGCTTCAATTATAGTTCTCGTCATTTATCGATGCAGTTTAAACAGAAAACGGGTTCAAGTCCGATTGACTATTTAATTCAGATCAGACTGGCTGAGGCTCGCAGAATGCTAATCAAATCTAATGTGACACTTAGAGAAATTGCAGTAGAAGTGGGATATACGGATGTTTATTATTTTAGTAGATTGTTCAAAAAACATGTTGGTATCTCCCCAATTCGCTATCAGCAAAGGGTACGTCAGCAAGAGATTATAGAGGATCGTCCATTAGAGTCCTCCGAATCGTCCATTGGCTGGAAATGGAAGCGAGGATATATTGGTTATGAGAATCATTATCAATATATAGACGGAGGGTCTACACCGATGAGAAGAAAGAAAACAACATCAGGTATATTTTTAGTCGCCTTGTTAAGCTTAACCATGCTGTTAGCTGCATGTGGGGCGGGTTCAGCCACGCCAATGGCAAGTGAGAGTACGGGAGCGAGCTCCAATAATAACAATACAACAGTAGCTGCAACATCAGAGCCGGGCAATCAGGTGAACACGGATAGTGGAACCCGCACTGTGTCTACGGTTAAAGGTGATGTTGTTGTACCAGCTAATCCTAAAAGAGTCGTTGTACTCTATCTTCAGGGAGATGTAGTGGCACTGGGGATTAAACCGATTGCTACATCAGATGTATATGATGGGGCTGCATACAAAAACGAACTCGAAGGTGTTAACTCGTTGGGTACCTGGTTTGAACCTAATCCTGAAGCAGTCATCGATCTTGATCCAGATCTGATTATTGTTCCTTCGGAGGAGACATATGATCTATTAAAAGATATTGCGCCTACAGTGTATATTCCCTATGAGAAATTAACTACTGAAGAGAGACTCTTGAATATCGCGACTATATTTGGCAAAGAACAAGAAGCCGAGAAATTGCTTTCCGATCTGAACAGCAAAGTTGACGAAAGTAAGAAAATACTGGCAAATGCAGGTATCCTAGATAAAACAGTTTCCATTGTAGAAGGTGGATTCAAAGGCATGGTCATCGTAGAAAGCAAGCAATTTGGCCGAGGCTCGCAAGCAGTTTATGAGTACCTGGGGATGAAAGCGCCTGAGGTTGTTCAACAGAAGATCGAAGTGGTTTCGGATGCTGCTGGCTCTACCGTATCCATGGAGGTTCTCCCTGAATACGTAGGAGATTACCTGTTTCGCTCCACATATGAGGGAATGGACAATTTGTCAGATAATCCAATCTGGAGTAGTATCCCAGCAGTCAAAGAAGGACGGCTAATAGAAATTGATTTCGATTTCTTTTATTATTCAGATGTATATTCCATCAACAAGCAACTTGATTTCGTTGTTGAACACTTACTGGATGCACCGAAAGTGAAGTAAATAGAGTAGGATGAGATAAATATCATCTTTGTACAAAAAATGTTTGTTAATTATCCATTGTATTTTGATAAGTTTCCCATTACACTAGGTATTGAATGATAATGAGAATCGATATCAAATGGTCGCGTGTTATGGATCGAAATAACGGAGGTAACGTAATGGACCAACCATTGGAATTGTATGATGTAACAATTATTGGCGGAGGCCCAGCCGGGATGTACTCTGCATTTTATAGCGGTATGCGTGATATGAAGACCAAATTAATTGAGGCTCGGGATCAGCTTGGAGGACGCATGTTGTTTTATCCTGAGAAGATGATCTGGGATGTGGGCGGTGTTACACCTACATTATGTGCTGATCTGATTAAGCAGTTGGAACAACAGGCTAGAACATTTGAGCCAACCCTGGTGTTTGAGCAACAGATTGAAGGATTCGAGCGTCAGCCAGATGGAACTATTATATTGACTTCCTCCACAGGGGAAAAGCATTGGACTAGAACCGTCATCATGGCCATTGGTTATGGTATCTACAAGATGGCTAAGCTTGAGATTGAAGGTGCTGATCGATTTGAGGTGACCAACCTTCATTATACCGTACAGGAGTTGGAACCTTTCCGTGGTAAAAAGGTATTAATCTCTGGCGGGGGAGATTCCGCTGTCGATTGGGCAAACGAGCTTGAACCACTGGCTGAACAGGTGACCGTCGTGCATCGTCGTGAGCGGTTTGGTGGGTTGGAGCGTAACGTCCTGCGTATGAAGGAATCTTCGGTGGATGTGCGTACCCCGTATGCTGTGGAAACATTGCATAGTACGAATGGTGAAGTTATTGAGCAAGTAACCATTTCTCACATTGAATCTGGTGAAAGTGAATTGCTCGATGTGGATGCCATTATTGTTAACCACGGTATGAAGAGTGATTTTGGTCCTATCCGTGATTGGGGCTTAGATCTTGGTGAATGGCATGTGAGCGTATCCGAGAAGTTACATACGAATATTCCCGGAGTGTTTGCGGCAGGGGATTTTGTAAACTATGGCAGTAAGCTGCATCTCATTGCAGGTACGTTTACGGACGCAGCACTTGCGGTAAATAGTGCGAAGCTGTATATGGATCCAGAGGCTGATAAAGTAGCTTATGTATCTTCCCATAACAGCAGATTTAAAGAGAAAAACAAAGCTCTTGGCGTTACAGAAGAGTAAATGGATTGGATCGAATATGTGGATTTGGACTAAATAAGTATTCAAAAAGGAAGCGGCTTTGGGATAACCCAGAGCTGCTTTTTTTACATGGGAATTGTATGAATCTCCCTAATCTGTACATTCTATATAAGCAGTCTAATTGATCGGTTATGCTCCACTGTCTATAATAGGCTTAGAGAGCATAACAGCTTGATAAACCAACTCAATCATTGTGGAGGCAGACATTAATGAAGAATGTGTTTCGACGTGCATCCACCCAGATCGTACAGTGGTTTAACTTATTAAGGAAAAAGAAAATAAAAGGCTCCGTTATTTATTTGGCGTTAGCAGGTGCATTGCATCGATTGTTGGTGGAACGGAGACGTGAACGTACCGCTGCAAGACGACTGCAGCAGGATCGGCCGATTGCTGATATACGTGAGATTAAGCTGGAACCAGGAGACATCGTATATACGCCGAGCTCAGAGTCCACATATTATGCAGGGCATATGGGTATTATTGGGCTCGACGGTAAGATCTATCATGTGCATCCTTATGGACCTGTATTTGCAGATACGATGGAGTGGTATCTAAATCGGTTTTATGCAGGGGATCGTTTTATTGTTTTTCGTTCTCGGATGAATATGGCAGGTCTAAGAGCCGCAGAATGGGTGCAAGAGTATTATCCACAAGTCAAACTGTATCGTTTACAGACGAATCTGCGTAGCATTGAACGCAATTACTGCTCCAAATTTATATATCAGGCTTATCAGTTTACATCTGGCCTTGATCTATGGGGGAGAAAGTTCAAACGATTGAACATGGGGTATATCTATCCTTTTCGTATTGAAAGGTCATCTGCACTTGAAGTACTAGGTACGTATTATAAATAAAGTAACATAACCGACGCAGCTTTTCTTTTTGATGTTAAGAGAAGAGACATGTTTTGTCGGTTTTTTTTATATGTATAGCGATAATAAAAACAGGAAATATAATAAAAACGTCGAATAGTTTATGAGATAGCCATGCACAACTTGGTTACGTATACATAAGAGCATAATTGCACAGCCTCAAGAAACAATTCGGAAGAAGTAGACATTAAGGAAGAGTAAGAGAGATGGAGTGATTTGGCTTTTTATGCAGATCCAGATAGTCTCAAAACGCAGTAAAATGATTGAATTAAACTACCCAAGTAGAGAGGAGGTACTTCTGCTCGCTGTGCCAGAAAAAGGTTAAAATTATTGTTTTTTATGAAGACCCACAGGGAAAAGTTGCAGGTGTATGCAGTTCCTGTAAAACGGCTGCTGATTGTAAGGAAATGGTTCCCATTTAATTCAAAAAGATGCGCTAAGGAAATAACATTACTTTGATTTATGCGCGTTTTTGTAGTACATTAGCAAATGTATTCGAAGGAGGATTCTAATGTACTCAGGTAGACAAGACGATACTTTATACATCATGACCTACACCTTAAACAGCGGTATCAAGGGTACGGTTCCACTGTCTAACAAGCAAATTATTGAGTGGCTGGATTGCTACAGAAATGAGAAGCGCTTCGTGACTGAGATCGGCAAAGAGTTCTTTGGATTAAACGCTGGTCTTGTGGCAGACTTTAAGGTTCAGAATCATTTATCCGATTATCAACAGACGATTATGCCTACACAGCAACAGGATAACCTGGAACGCTTGTCCAGTGCTTATAAATCAACCGAATTATTGATGAAGATTGATTGCAAATGTGGCACGGCTTACGTGACAGAATCTCCTTACAAGCGTACGAAGTGGTATTGCACGAAGTGTAAAGAGATTGTATTTCTGGATGCCAAAAAAGGAATGGTGGAAACGTCTCGAGGTGACGCTTACTACATGACCAACAAATATTTTGTCTCTCGCGATTAGCGAGATTCATCTGTGGAAGCATCGCCAGTGCGCGGTGCTTTTTTTTGTTCTGCTACACGTGAAATTGGGAGGATAATTGGGCAGTTCGGTAGAGGGTAATTGGATGGAGTTGAATCAGGATTGCTTAAGAAAATATAATGAAGTAAATAGTAGAAAAAAAAGCCCCTAAGGGCTTTGGGAATATATTAGGTTTCAGGAGTAGCAGAACTCGCTGTTAAAAAACCTATATAAATGCAATGGATCCTAACACTCCACCTTATGAGGTGGAATGAAGCAGCTCCGGCAACGTGGCTCATAGGCTTCCGAATCCCCAATCATCACTACGGGGCCAAGGGTTACGGGCTCTCCGTTTACAATTCGCTGCGTAAAAGCAGCGTCGGGGCTTCCACATACTGCGCAGAATGCAGAGAGCTTCTCGATGTCATCAGCCATCGCAAGTAGACCACCGATATATCCAAACTCTTTGCCGCGGTAATCCATATTAAGTCCATCCACAATCACATGTTTACCGCAATAAGCGAGTTCTGAGACAAGCTCCATAATAGCGCTACTGAAAAATTGAACTTCATCAAATGCAACGACATCTGCATCTTTCGTTTGAGTTATGATCGTCTCCACCAGTTCGTTCGTCAATTGACGGGGAATGGAGTGTGCAGTCAGTCGATAGCCGATCCGGCTAACAATTTCGTCTTGAGCGAAGCGGTCATCTTCAGCGGGTTTATAGGCAACCACCTTTTTACGTCCAAATTGGCTTAACTTTTGGCAGCGGCGAATAAGTTCCCCTGATTTTTCACTAAACATAGGTCCTGTAATAACGGTTATACGTCCTGTTGGCACGATGCTGCTACTCCTCTCACATACAGAATTAACGAACAGCATTCTGCAAAAATATAATCCTATTATTGAAGTTTGCAAAATGCTGACAAAAAAAGCGACCATTACAGAGTACCACAAAATCTTTGTTCAGAGCCAGAACTAATCCTAGCAGCTTTGTGTTACTATATGGAATGTGAAGTGGTTGGCGACGGCAGGTCACCATCCAGCAACGAAAGAGAGAGGTGTTACAATTGAGTGAAGTTTTAACTGAGTTACAGGCGAGATATAATCGCTTGATGGAACAAGCCGTATTGGATGAGACAACGCAGATCTTCATTGCTGATTTATTGTCAGAAGTAGAGAAGCTGCAGACGAGCAATGTAGCTTTGCGTCGCACAATTCTTAAATCTTCTTCCAAAGAATCACGCATGTCGACAAAACTTAGGGATGCGTTATACGAATAACCCGGAGACTACTCCGGGTTCTCTTCTGTCTTCTTTTTGCGAGGAAATAGAATACCTGCTGTGATTTTGGCAATCATGGCGAAGGTAAGACCAATACCTGCAAACATATAGATCACGGTGAACGCTTTACTGAAACCTGTGGACGGCACGAATTCAGGATGTCCTACCGTGGTTAAAGTTACGGCGCAGAAGTAGAGCGCATCTATCCAATGTAAACCCTCTACACGGCTGTAAAATATAGTGCCTGAAAGTAAGGTAGCCAATGTCAGTGTGAAAAGAGCGATAAACTGCGAGTCTTTAAAAGCGTGGAAAATTCCTTTCAGCAGTCGTTTGAGTGTAAGTAAAAAAGAAATCACGTATATTTCATCCTATCTGTATTAAATGTGAAACAGGGTCTCCAGACGATCCCTGTGGCATAACAATGCAAGTGGCTGAATCCATTTCATAACGTACTATAAAGTCGATTTGGCTATATGTAAATACACAGACAAAAAGCCCGGACTTATGAAGTCCCTCCGGGCGTCTCAGTCGCTTCAGGTGTGCTTTTGGAACGAAAACGAGGGCCTACATAATTTCTCTTGCGGTCACGAAACAGAATCCAGCCTCCGAGAAAGCTCATACCTGCTGCAAATAGGACAAGTCCGCCGCCAAAGGACAGCCACTGGAATCCTGGTGAGATCTGCTCATTACCGTGTTCGGCGTAAAAGAGGAAAAGCGCATCTTTCATCATTAGAAAACCCTTCATCGCCATCAATCCGGGTATAACCAGAACCATAATAGCCAAGAAACGCGCAAAGACAAGCCTTGTATTCATCATCATAACCCTTTCTGCCTTATATCGACGTTAAATAAAGGTTGCGCTTACAGGTGATGTCTAATTCCATCATAGCTTGGTTTCGTTGAGCTGTCCATGGCGTTAAGGGTAAACTTTGAGTTGCTAGGTGAAGGAGAGTACAATGGAGTATAGCGGATTATAGCTACAACATAAGAAAGATTTATCGGAATTGTATTATTACTCATACAACATGATTGAAATTATTATAACCATAGAGGAGAACAGATAAGATGCCTATTACATGTGATGTTGCCATTCTTGGAGGAGGAACCGGGGGATATGTAGCTGCCATTCGAGCGGCTCAGCTTGGTAAGCAAGTCGTGATTATTGAAAAGGACAAGCTTGGAGGAACCTGCCTGCATCGTGGCTGTATTCCTAGCAAGGCATTACTCCGAAGTGCGGAAGTATACGCTGAAATTCAAGAGAGCGAAACCTATGGCATAGAAACAACCGGGTCAACGCTTGTATTCCCGAAAGTGCAGGCACGTAAAGATGCGATCGTTGAGCAATTACATCAAGGTGTCCAGTATTTAATGAAAAAGAATAAAATTCAAGTTGTACACGCCAATGGACGCGTAATCGGGCCATCCATCTTCTCCCCGCAAAGTGGAGCGGTTGCTGTCGAGTTTGAAGATGGTGAAATGGACACCGTTGTACCGACCAACCTTATTATTGCTACAGGTTCCCGTCCACGTGTATTGCCTGGTCTGGAGCCGGATGGTCAGTACATTATGAGTAGTGACGAGGCATTGCGGATGGATGAGCTTCCTGCTTCCCTCATTATTGTAGGTGGCGGCGTAATCGGACTAGAATGGGCTTCAATGCTGAATGACTTTGGCGTTGAAATCACGGTGGTGGAAGCGGCGGAACATGTACTTCCAGCAGAGGATGAAGACGTGGCGAAGGAAATGCAACGATTGCTCGGCAAACGTGGTGTTCGTTTCCTCACAGGAAGCAAGATTCTGACAGAAACGTATAGCGCACAGAAGGACGGGATCCAGGTTGATGTTGAGCTGGGAAATAACAAGCAAGAGACATTAACGGCAGAGAAAATGCTCGTATCTGTGGGAAGACAGGCGAATGTTGAGAATATTGGACTGGAGAACACAGATATCAAGTTGGAGCGAGGATTCATTGCGGTGAACAAACATCTGCAAACTGGTGAAGGACATATCTATGCGATTGGTGATTGTATCGGTGGATTGCAACTGGCACATGCCGCAAGTCATGAAGGCATCCTCGCTGTGAATCATATCGCGGGCGAGCAGGTTCACGCGGTAGAATCTCACCGGATACCACGCTGTGTCTATACACGTCCTGAGGCGGCAAGCATCGGATTTACGGAGAATGAAGCGAAAGAGCGTGGATATGAAGTGAAGACAGGTAAGTTTCCATTTCAAGCAATTGGTAAATCACTCGTCCAAGGTAGCCGGGATGGTTTCGTGAAGGTGATTGCTGACGTCAAGACGAATGATATATTGGGTGTACATATGATTGGAACCCATGTGACGGAACTTATTGCCGAGGCTTCTTTGGCACAAATGCTTGATGCTACACCATGGGAAGTTGGACAGACGATCCACCCTCACCCGACGTTGTCGGAGATTATGGGTGAAGCGATGCTGGCGGTAGATGGAAAAGCCATTGGCATGTAACTTAGATGAGTTATGAGAAAGGTCCTTTCCTTTTTTGGGCAAAAGGGATTATAATAAGCTTAAGCCAAGTCTTAGTACCAGGTTATAAGATCGGGTGGTAAGACTGGCATAGGCTCTGATTAAAAGGAGGTACCTCATATGAGTTCACAAGGTACTGCAGACGCGGTTCACCGGCATCAACAGCTTGGACTTAGCGATGGAGAAGTATTAGACATGTACAAATATATGCTGCTTGCACGAAAGTTCGACGAGCGTTGCTTGTTGCTTCAGCGGGCCGGCAAAATTAACTTTCACGTATCTGGTGTAGGTCAGGAAGCTGCGCAAGTGGGTGCTGCTTTTGGTTTGGATCGGAATAACGATTATTATTTACCTTATTACCGCGATTACGGATTCGTACTGGCAGTAGGCATGACTCCGCGTGAGTTAATGTTGTCTGCCTTTGCCAAAGCAGAGGATCCGAACAGTGGCGGCCGGCAGATGCCAGGACACTTTGGTCACAAGAAGCTACGGATTGTTACAGGCTCCAGCCCAGTGACAACGCAGGTTCCTCATGCCGTAGGCTTCGCACTTGCAGCCAAAATGAAGAAGCAGGAATTTGTTTCTTTTGTTACCTTTGGTGAAGGATCGAGTAACCAGGGAGACTTCCATGAGGGTGCTAACTTTGCAGGTGTGCATAAGTTACCTGTAATTATCATGTGTGAGAACAACCAATATGCCATTTCAGTACCGATTCACAAGCAGCTTAGTGGTAAAGTTTCGGATCGTGCGTTGGGTTATGGGTTCCCAGGTATTCGTGTGGATGGGAACGATGCATTAGAAGTATATGCTGCTGTTAAGGAAGCACGTCGTCGTGCAATCGCTGGCGAAGGACCTACCCTTATTGAAGCGATGATGTACCGTTTGTCACCGCACTCTACTTCTGATAACGATTTGGCTTACCGAACGAAGGAAGAAGTTGATGAGAACTGGAAAAAGGACGGCATCCCACGCATGAAAAATTATTTGATCGATTGCGGCATCTGGGATGAAGCCCGGGATGCGGATCTGGCTTCCCAGCTCGCGCTGGAAATGAAAGAAGCGACTGAGTATGCAGACAACGCGCCATATCCAAAACCTGAGGATACTCTGACGCACGTATATGCGGACAGCGAAGAAGGGGGACGGTAAACATGGCGGTTATGGAATATATTGATGCAATCCGTCTTGCGATGAAGGAAGAGATGGAGCGAGACGAGAATGTATTTGTGCTCGGGGAAGACGTTGGAGTAAAAGGCGGCGTGTTCACAACGACCAAAGGACTACAAGAACAGTTTGGCGACATGCGAGTAATGGATACACCGTTGTCTGAGTCGGCAATTGCTGGTGTAGCCATTGGTGCGGCAATGTATGGCATGAAGCCGATTGCTGAGATGCAATATTCGGATTTCATGTTACCGGCAACGAACCAGATCATCAGTGAAGCGGCCAAAATCCGCTATCGCTCTAACAATGACTGGAGTTGTCCTATTGTTATCCGTGCACCAATTGGCGGCGGTATTTTTGGCGGACTGTATCACTCCCAATGTCCAGAATCGATCTTTTTTGGTACGCCAGGATTGAAAATTGTAGCTCCATATTCGGCATATGATGCCAAAGGACTGCTTAAGGCGGCTGTTCGCGATCCGGATCCTGTGCTCTTTTTTGAGAACAAAAAATGTTACAAACTGATCAAGGAAGATGTACCAGAAGATGATTACATCGTTCCAATTGGCAAAGCCAACGTGCTTCGTGAAGGTGCAGATATTACGGTGATCGGATACAGTCAACCGTTGCACTTCGTTATGCAGGCTGCGGAAGAATTGGAACGTGAAGAAGGAATTACAGCACACGTTCTTGACTTGCGCACATTACAACCGCTTGATCGTGAAGCCATTATTGCATCCGCAAGGTTGACGGGCAAAGTACTGATTGTGCACGAAGATAACAAAACGGGCGGCGTTGGTGCCGAAGTTGCTGCCATAATTAGTGAAGAGTGCTTGTTTGAACTGGACGCGCCGATTCAGCGCTTATGCGGTCCAGATGTGCCAGCTATGCCAATTAGCCCAACCTTGGAGAAGTTTTATATGCTGAGCAAGGATAAAGCGAAGGAAGCTATGCGCACACTCGCCGAGTATTAACGGTCTAGAGAGGTTGTTTGAAGGTACTGAATAACGATCTCTCTGAACATGAACGTATAGATTTGTTTTTCAAGAACGTTGTATGAAATTGTTCTGAAGTATAACTGCTTTCCAAGTTCATGTTATGCTACAATTTCCATATGAGGTTAAATGTAAAGTTTGGAGTGATAAAACCAATGAGTATGAAATGGATCGAGGTCATTATGCCACAACTGGCGGAATCGCTGGTCTCGGCTACCATAGCAAAATGGTTGAAAAAACCGGGCGATCAAGTGGAGCAGTACGAACCGATCTGTGAAGTCATTACGGATAAAGTTAATGCTGAGATTCCATCGACTGTTGATGGAATTATGGGTGATCTTCTCGTAGAGGAAGGCACGACTATTGCTGTAGGTGAAGTCATTTGCCGGATGCAAGTTGAAGCATCTGAACAAGACGTGGCTACACAAGAGACGCAGGCTTCGCAGGATCTACATCAAGAGCCAGCTCGTCAACAGCAAGCTTCGGTTCAATCGGCGCGTACAAATGCTGGCGGTGCAATTACACATGATCCGAATCAGCCGATGCGTAACCGCTATTCCCCAGCAGTACAAACACTGGCTGCGGAGCACGGTTTGAATTTACAGAGCATCCAAGGTACAGGTGCGGGTGGACGTATTACACGTAAAGACGTACTGGCAGTCATTGCACAAGGCGGACAAGGAGCATCTGGGCAGAATGCTTCCGCTGGAGTATCAGCTGCTTCGCCGTCACCGTTTAGTGGACTGAATCGGAATGATACACAAGTCTCTAGTGCTGCTTCAGGTGCAGCTGTTCAGGCTGCTGATGCTGGCATTCCAGTCAGACATTCGGGCATTCATCTGACCGAAAATCCGAAAATTCCGCAAATTGAAGTGGAAGGCGGCGGACAGGGAAGATCGGAATACTTTATTGATGTTACCCCTGTACGAAATGCAATCGCTCGTAATATGCGGCAAAGTGTATCGGAAATCCCTCATGCTTGGACCATGATTGAGGTAGACGTTACTAATCTGGTTATGCTGCGTAACAAACTCAAGGATGAGTTCAAGCGCAAAGAAGGCATCAATCTGACGTACTTATCATTCATGATGAAAGGTGTCGTAAATGCAATTAAGGACTACCCAATTATGAATTCTGTTTGGGCCGTCGATAAAATTATTGTGAAACGCGACATTAACCTATCTATGGCTGTGGGTACAGAAGATTCGGTCTTAACGCCTGTAATTAAACATGCAGACCAGCGTAATATCGCGGGTCTGGCTCGTGAGATTGATGACTTGGCACGGAAAACCCGAGAAGGAACGTTGAAGCTTGATCATATGCAAGGTGGAACGTTCACAGTGAACAATACCGGCTCGTTTGGTTCAATCCTATCTCAACCGATCATCAATTATCCACAAGCGGCTATTCTGACATTTGAATCTATTGTCAAAAAACCAGTCGTTATTAACGATATGATTGCAGTTCGCTCCATGGCGAATCTCTGTCTGTCCCTAGATCATCGTATTCTGGATGGTGTAATCAGTGGGCGATTCTTGCAACGGGTCAAAGAGAATCTCGAAGGTTATAACATGGAGACCAAAGTTTATTAAGTTTTTGTTGATATGCTGTAACTAAATATTCCGAATAGAAACATCGATGTTAGATGTGAAAAGAAGGGTTATGGAGAAGTGTATGGCCGTAGGCCGTGCACTTTTCCCGCTGTATATGGTTGGGCGCTCATGAATAAATTGCACATTGAAGGAAAAGGGTGTGGGAGATCATGAACAAGCCTATGGATGTGGCATACATACCAATGCTTGATTATGAAGAGGCTTGGAACCGGCAAAAAGCGATTGTGCAGCAACTTGATGAAGGCGTAGGGGTGGAACAACTACTTTTGCTTCAGCATCCACCTACGTATACAATTGGTTCTCAAAATCATCCTGAGCATCTACTTTTAAGTGAGGAGCAATTACGAGAGCAAGGAATCTCCGTGTTTCAAATTGACCGCGGCGGTGATATTACTTATCATGGCCCTGGTCAACTTGTGGGTTATCCTTTGCTTGTGCTCGGACGAGATGAAGATCTCGATTTACATGCCTATCTGCGCAGACTAGAACAGGTCATCATTGATTATTTGGCAGATCAAGGCGTTGATGCAGGACGCAAAGAAGGGTACACAGGAGTCTGGATCGGGGATATGAAGATTGCCGCGATCGGTGTAAAGTTCAATCGTTGTAAGACGAGGAGAGGTTTTGTAACAAGCCACGGGTTTGCTTTTAATGTTACGTCAGGGATTCAGCATGAAGGATTCCAAGGTATTGTCCCTTGCGGCATTGAGCAATATGGGGTGACCTCACTAGAGGATATGACAGGACAAACCTACGAGATTCAACGGGTTGCACAAGATATCGTCCCCTATTTCAGCAGGCTGTTCTCCTATGAGATGAATTGGATCTCAGAAAAAGAAGCCCTTCACCGTCTGTAATGGAGACAGTTCAAGACTTCATGTTTTAACCAAATAGTAATGGTTCGAGAGCAATGAATAGGGTGGAGCCAACCATGGCGATTAGCATGATGTAGACAATGATGCGAAACCATTTTTTTCTTTGCATGATGAGCGAACTCCTTTCAACCAAGAAATAAAAAACCACAGTAATGTTATTGTACCGTATCCACGTAAGGGAGGAAAGTCCTATGATTAATCAAAAGCGTGTCGTAGATCATTTTATGGAACTTGTACAGATCGATAGTGAGACTAAGAACGAACATAACATCTCTAAGGTGTTAAAAGAACAGTTCGCGGCTCTTGGTCTCAGCGTATATGAGGACAATACAATGGAGAAAACGGGGCATGGTGCCGGTAATCTCGTTGTTACATGGGAAGCAGAAGGCACTGAAGGGGTAACCCCGATGTTTTTCACTTGCCATATGGATACTGTCACACCTGGACAAGGCATTAAGCCTGAACTGGGTGAAGACGGCTGGATTCGCAGTGATGGAACAACGATTCTTGGTGCAGACGATAAGGCCGGCATTGCGGCATTGTTTGAAGCCATTCGCGCGATTCAGGAGAACAACGTGCCGCATGGTAAGATTCAGTTTGTTATCACAGTTGGCGAAGAGTCAGGACTGGTTGGAGCACGTGCTATGAATCCTGATGATATCCAAGCTGAGTTCGGATATGCACTCGATTCCAATGGAGCAGTCGGTACGATCTGTGTTGCTGCACCCGCAAGAGCCGAGATTCAAATGAATATTTATGGTAAGTCTGCACACGCTGGTGTGAATCCGGAAGACGGTATTAGTGCAATTCAGGTAGCTGCCAAAGCAATTGCTGCAATGAAGCTTGGACGTATTGATGATGAGACAACCGCGAATATCGGGAAATTCCAAGGCGGTTCTGCCTTGAATGTGGTATGTGATTTTGTTCAGATTGAAGCAGAAGCACGTAGTATTGTTCAAGAAAAAGTAGAATTGCAAGTTTCGCAGATGCGTGAAGCGCTGGAGACAACATGTCGTAAATACGGAGCAACGGCTGAATTCCGCAGCGAGATTCTATATCCCGCATTTGGATTCCATGATGAGCATGAGGTCGTTCAGCTTGCACAGCGTGCTATTCGCAGCGTAGGTCTTGAGACGAGTACATTCCCTTCTGGTGGCGGTAGTGATGCCAACATCTTCAACGGATTCAATATTCCTACAGCGAATCTCGCCGTGGGATATGAAGATATTCATACGACGAAAGAACGCATTCGTGCGCAGGATATCGCAAAGTTGTCCGAAATTGTTGTTGCTATTATTAAGGAAACGGCATCGACGAGTACGAAGTAGGAGAGCCTAGAAAATAAGTTGAAGTTGTAGTTGTAGTGAAAAGTCCGAAAACGGGTTATGTACCGGATTCGGACTTTTTGCAAAATCATGTTATATTTCATGCATACGGATTAGAACTTATTTGCGGCCAGCGAGAAGGTCTGTTAGTTTGGCATCTGGACCCCACTCACGCAACCACTGTCTAAGGATAAGTTGTACTTGTTTTGCTTGTCCCACCAAATGCACGGATTGCGGCGTCAGATAACTGTTCATTGGTATCCTCCTGATTGATCATAATAGGCTAGCTTGCTCTATACGCTCACCATATGCCCAAAATCGAAGATTTATACATCCATATTCTTATGTGAATTACAGAGGACAAAATTAAAATCAAAGAAGCGGAGTTGACAACCATGAATCCTACGCATTCTAAACACCAAACACATCCAGCCAATCCTAAATTAGACGAAGAAACAGTAGCAACACAGCCCATTTTTGAAGGGAAAGTGATTACACTTCAGGTTGATACAGTGAAGCTGCCCAATGGACAGACAGCAACCCGAGAGATCGTTCGCCACCCAGGAGCTGTAGCTGTGCTTGCATTGAATGGTGACCGGATGTTGGTCGTAGATCAATACCGGCAAGCTATGGGACGAACCGAAGTGGAGATTCCAGCAGGCAAGCTTGATCCAGGAGAAGAGCCAGAAGTTGCAGCTGCGCGTGAGTTACGCGAGGAGACAGGGTATGTGGCTAAGTCACTTCGTCTTGTGCGCTCTTTCTACACATCGCCAGGATTCGCAGACGAGATCATACATTTGTATATTGCTGAAGAATTGGAAGCCGGAGATATGGCTCTGGATGAGGATGAATTTTTAGAGGTTAGTGAAATTACGCTGGAAGAGGCTTACGCTTTAATGGATCAAAATCGGATTAGTGATGCCAAAACGATGTTAGCGGTGTACGCATGGGATCTGTACAGAACAACGGGACGGCTATAACGATGAATGATCAGCAGCAAGACGTACGTAATCTGTGGGAGCCATGTTATGCAGACTTGCACATTCATATTGGGCGAACGTCCCGTGGTGAAGCTGTAAAGATTAGTGGAAGTCGGGATCTGACGTTTGAAAACATTGCTCGTGAAGCATCGGATCGCAAAGGTATCCAGTTGCTTGGCGTTATTGATTCTCATTCACCTGTTGTGCAGATGGATATTGAGCAGTTAGTGGAGGATGGCACAATGTCTGAGCTGGAAGGTGGAGGGATCGCTTATCAGGACACCACTATTTTGCTCGGCACAGAGATTGAACTGCGGGAGCCAGGCATGCGGGAGTTTCATTTGCTTGCTTATTTTCGAGATTTAGCGTCGATGAAGTCGTTTACTGCTTTTATGCAGCTTTATATGAAAAATGTAAATTTAAGTTCACAGCGTGTATACGTGCCAACACTTGAGATACAGTCGGAAATTAAGGCTCGCGGAGGACTTATTGTGCCTGCGCATGCATTTACCCCGCATAAAGGTATCTATGGAAGTACAGCATCACGGATGGCTGATGTGCTTGATACGAGTCTTATTGATGCCGTTGAACTTGGATTAAGCTCAGACTCTACGATGGCCAGTTATATTCGGGAACTGGATAACGTACCTTTTCTAACGAATTCAGATGCTCATTCACTAGGTAAGATTGGTAGAGAATACAATGAATTAACACTAGCGACGCCTTCTTTTGATGAATTTCGGATGGCACTGCAAAACGAGGGTGGTAGAGGCATAACCGCTAACTATGGATTGAACCCTAGGCTTGGCAAGTATCATCGAACGTATTGTTCGGCATGTGGTCGTATATTGGATGAGCGGGCATTATCGGCGGAACGTTGTCCACATTGTGGCAGTACCAAGCTTGTTCAGGGCGTACTTGACCGAATTCTTGCAATAGCTGATCGAGATAATCCCGAGGTACCTGACAGTAGACCTGCCTATCATTATCAGGTGCCATTAGAGTTTATTCCGGGTCTTGGAAAAGCGAAGCTGCGTCAATTACTTGAACGATTTGGTACAGAGATGAATGTGCTGCATCGTACGAGCGAAGGCGAACTTGCCACTGTTGTTGGCCCTGTGATGGCGGCTATGATCGTTGCAGCAAGGAATGGTCAGCTAGCTCTGTCCTCTGGTGGCGGTGGAACTTATGGTAAAGTTGCTGGGAATGACCGTGTAGATCACTAATGGAGCTAGAAACTTTCACAATAAAAATGAATAAGTCTTCAATTGTGGATCACACCTATTCTGGACAAGATGTCATACGTTCTCTTTCCGGTTCATAGAATGACTGTGTGGGTTTCATTCGAAATTCAGCAGCGTGACAACCGGAAAGGAGACTTGTGTCTGTGCGATCTTCCACCTTTATATTCAAAGGTCAAACCTCGTTATATGTATTTGTGGCGGTCCTGTTCCTGGTAGGTGTTATCTTCGGGGCGTTGATGGTTAATGCGTTGTCCCTAGAGCAACGTCAGGATTTGGAAGGATACCTAGGAAACTTTTTCATGACAGTGCAGCATGGGGGACAGGTTGTAGAGACCGGCACCTACTGGGAAATTGCTATACTGCATCTGAAATGGGTCGGTCTGATCTGGATCCTTGGTTTGTCCGTTATAGGACTACCAGGCATACTCGTACTGGATTTTCTAAAAGGTGTGCTGATCGGATTTACTGTCGGATATCTTGTTGGACAATATTCATGGAAAGGGCTGCTGTTTGCACTTGTTTCCGTTGCTCCGCACAATTTATTCGTCATTCCCGTGCTATTAATCTGCAGTGTATCTGCGATAACTTTTTCCTTATATATCATTCGGAATCGGGTTTTGATGCAACGTACTCCCGGTGGTCAAAGACCTTTTGCATCGTATGTATTGTTAACTTTGGCTATGGCAGCACTGCTGCTCGGGGTAGCTTCTTTTGAAACTTGGGTCACACCAGCGATGATGCGTTGGGTCACGCCAATGTTACTACCTGCATAGGTTCAGGCAGTAAAGTGTAAATTGTTGACTTTAATTATACACTCCCCCTATAATGAAAGAAGTGGGTTAAGTTGCAGTGTGCAGTGATTTCCTAGGGGGAGGGAGAAAATGGAAGCACGGATCGATAAAATTAAGCAGCAACTACAGTCCCAAGGATACAAATTAACGCCCCAGCGGGAAGCCACCGTAAGAGTACTTCTTGAGAATGAAGAAGATCATCTGAGCGCAGAAGACGTATTCATGCTCGTTAAGGAAAAGGCTCCCGAAATCGGTCTGGCAACCGTGTACCGTACCCTCGAACTACTAAGTGAGCTGCATGTTGTAGAGAAAATCAACTTCGGCGACGGCGTAGCCCGTTATGATTTGCGCGGAGATACGTCCAAGCATCATCATCATCACTTAATCTGTGTTCAATGTGGTAGTATGGATGAAATACGCGAAGACTGGCTTGGGCCGCTTGAAGAGCGACTGGAGCGAGAATTTAACTTTTCGGTGGTAGACCACCGATTGGATTTCCATGGGATTTGTTATCGTTGCAAAGCAAAAAATGACCAGAAACCCAAAGATGAAGAATAACATAGCATATCTTCAAGCTCTCACCGGCGGTTTTGACGGGAGAGCTTTTTTGGTACCGGATTCGATGTAAGCTTTACCCAATGTCATATTCTTGTGTTTGTCCTCATACCTTGTCTATAGACGCTTCTCTGCGCATTTATTTGGTGCAGGGAATGAGGTTCCGGCTTCGTAGAACTGGAGCTAGGATCGAGACTAGGAGGCGGACAAACGATGATCATATCACTACGGAGAGGGCTCCGTTTTATTCGGTTTATAATCTTTTTTTCAGCATTAGTTTATTTGTTCTATAATGTTCTAGATCTGTTCAACGGCTGGATCTCACCTGTAGATCAGTATCAGATTCCTTCAGGTAATGCGGTCAAAGTATTTCAGGAAACGGATTGGACAGTTCATGGGGAAGGGCGACCTTCACTTGCCGAACGGCTACGTTTGTTTTACTGGTATGGAGAGTAGTTGGAGCATCTAGGAATGCAAATACGGTAACAGGCTGCACGCGAGGCAGTTCTGTAGATGAGGAGCGTTGTACATGAAACAGACGATACACGCCTATGCCATTTACTTGGAAGAAGACAAAGGGATGTCAAGCAGCACACTGGAGTCGTATCTTCGCGATGTGGACAAGTTCATCGAATTTGCAGAGAAAGAATATGATATACGTGATGCCGGTCAAGTGCGGCGTACACACGTTATTTTATTTGTAGGTAAGTTAAAGCAGTCCGGGCGCGCTAATGCTACGATTGCTCGGAGTATTGTATCCTTACGTTCCTACTTTCATTTTCTAATGCGCAGGGGAGATATACTTCAAGACCCTACATTTGATGTGGAGGCTCCTAAGGCAGATAAAACCCCACCTCAAGTATTGACCATCGATGAAATTGAGTTGCTGCTTAATGCACCGGATACGCGTTCACCCCAAGGAATTCGGGATCGTGCGATGCTGGAGTTACTGTATGCCACAGGCATTCGTGTCTCTGAATTGATTGCACTGGATGTCCGGGATGTTCAGCCAAGTATGCGGTTTATTCGTTGCGGCGGAGCAGGGAAAGAACGGATTCTTCCGATCGGTGCTCCTGCAGCTCATTGGATCGATGTGTATCTGGATGAGAAACGCAGCCGATTGCTCAAAGCAAGTTCGGACGAGCAGGCGCTCTTTGTCAATGTCTCGGGGAGACGTCTGACACGCCAAGGATTCTGGAAATTGCTCAAAAAAGCTGCGGTGGATGCAGGAATCCCGGGCGAAATTACGCCACATACGTTAAGGCACTCGTTTGCTGCTCACCTTATTGCTAGCGGAGCCGACACAAGAGCCGTTCAGGACATGTTAGGTCATGTTGAACAGCCAGGTCAGCAGTATGGCAATCATGGTCGTAAAACGATGAAGGAAATCTACGAAACACATCATCCACGGGCTAAATAGGTTGGACGTGAATGTTTTTGCAAAAAAATGCAGAACATGTTGTCTATTTAGGATAGAATAAATTGAATACACTAAACGCCGTATACATAAGCATATGCTTCCGTCTAGTGGGACTAGCCTGGAGCTGATCTGCATACATGAACGGATCGTTTCAACTCAAGGAGGAACATCGTAATGACAGCATTAACTCAACAAATGATTTTGGAAGCAGCATCTTATATTCAAAGCAAAAGCCCCGTTAAGCCTGAAGTAGGCTTGATTCTTGGCTCAGGTCTTGGCATTTTGGCTGAACTCATTGAAGATGGTGTGAGTATCGCTTATCAAGACATTCCCCATTTCCCTGTATCTACGGTAGAAGGACATGAGGGTGAGCTGCTGGTTGGAACAATCAAAGGTCGTCCTGTTGTCATGATGAAAGGACGTTTCCATATGTATGAGGGCTACGGCTCTGAGCTTACTGCTTTTCCGGTTCGTGTCATGAAAGAACTTGGAGTTACATCGGTACTTGTAACGAACGCAGCAGGTGGAGTAAACACATCGTACGAACCAGGTGACTTGATGTTGATCTCTGACCATCTGAATCTTACAGGCAAAAACCCACTCATCGGTCCTAATGATTCAGCACTGGGTGTGCGTTTCCCGGATCTGTCTGAAGCTTATAGCCGCCGCTTGCGTGCGTTGGCAAAAGATACTGCAGCATCCCAAGGCTTCAATGTACGTGAGGGTGTCTATGCAGGTCTGCTTGGTCCAAACTATGAGACACCAGCTGAGATTGTTATGCTCCGTACTCTGGGTGCAGATGCTGTCGGCATGTCCACTGTGTCCGAAGTTATTGTGGCTCGCCATGCAGGTCTGGAAGTACTCGGTATCTCTTGTATCAGCAACATGGCAGCGGGTATTCTGGATCAACCGCTCTCCCATGATGAGGTTATGGAGACAACAGAGCGGGTGCGTGAGTCTTTCCTCGCGCTGGTTGTAGCCATTATTCCACAAATGTAATAGATTACAGAGCCGGGTTAGTAATCTAACCATATAACTGGGCTACTGAAGACCAGAAGGATAGTTCCTTCCTAGACTTACAGCTCTATAGGATACTATCGCATTTTGAAGAGACATGCCTCTATCACATTCAGTGAGTAGGGGCATGTTTTTTTGCGTTTCTGTTCGACGATACATTTTACAAAAAAAGTTTCGGGAAATCATGCTTTACATGGAATAATTTACTGTAAACGAGCCGACAATGATTAGCAGTACATGCATGGAAATGCATTAAGTAAGTCATTTGAGGAGGTTTCCGATCGTGAAGAAACGTATAATGGCATCGTTCATGACCCTTTGTATTTTGCTGTCTCTGATGGCATCCACAGCACTTGCTGAAGAAAAACCTACCCCAACAGGTGGAACGGATTTGGCGCCTTCAGCACGTTCAGCCATATTGATGGATGCAGACACAGGAACTGTGATCTACGAGAAAAACAGTCATGATCAACTGCCTCCGGCAAGTATTACGAAAATTATGACCATGCTTTTAACGATTGAAGCGATTGATTCAGGTAAGTTGAAGCTGACTGACAAAGTGAGAACAAGTGAGTATGCTGCTTCTATGGGTGGATCACAGATCTTCCTTGAACCCGGTGAAGAGATGACGGTAGACGACATGCTCAAAGGGATCGCTATGGCCTCAGGAAATGATGCATCTGTAGCTATGGCTGAGAAAATTGCTGGCTCAGAGGAAGCTTTTGTACAGATGATGAACGAACGTGCAAAAGAGCTGGGCATGAAGGATACCCATTTTGCCAATTGTAATGGGCTCCCTGTTGATAATCATTATTCGTCGGCACATGATATTGCGCTCATGAGTCGGGAATTACTGAAACATTCGGGCATTACCAAATATACTGGCGCATATCAGGACTACCTTCGGAAAGATTCAGAGAAGCCTTTCTGGTTAGTGAATACCAATAAGCTCGTTCGTTTCTACACAGGTGCAGATGGTTTGAAAACAGGTTACACTTCGGAAGCGAAATTCTGTTTATCAGCAACAGCGATGAAGGATGGATTGCGTACAGTTGCTGTTGTGCTGGGAGAACCAAACACGAAAACACGTAATGCTGAGGTTTCCTCCATGTTCGACTATGCCTTTAGTCAATACACGATGAAACCTTTATACAAAGCAGGCGATCTGCTGGGTAGTCTGAAAGTTGAAAAAGGCGAGGTTGCCGAATTGCCACTGAACGCTACGCAAAATTATAGTGTGCTCATGCGCAAAGGTGCCAAGTCGAACGATATTCGACATGAATTGTTGATGACAAAAGAATTAAAAGCACCGATTATAGCAGGTCAAAGTGTAGGTAAGCTCGTGGTTTATCAGGGTGATGAGGTTATTAAGGAGTTCGACATTCAGGCTCCACAGGATGTAAACAAAGCCGGCTGGTGGAAGCTATTCAAACGCACCACTTCCAATCTTTTTGATTAAGCGTCAATTTACGTGTGCTACCTGCATCCTTGAACGTATTTTGTAGTTAATTAGGGGTTTTCTTCTAGTTTTGTCGGGGTGCAGGAAATGCTTTGGGCAACGTAGAAATCCTTGTTCAAGACAGGGAGGAGAGTGAGCAAACGTGAACTTGCATGTGGAAATGGAACATCACCGTGGGATTCTGATTGTGCGACTATCGGGAGAACTGGATCATCACACTGCGGATATGGTACGGATGCAGATGGATGAAGCGATCCAGCGGAGACAATGCGAGCACTTGGTGCTCAGCCTGAAGGATCTGCAATTTATGGACAGCTCAGGCTTGGGTGTCATTTTGGGAAGATATAAGCTTATTAAGAATAAAGGCGGTAAGATGGTTGTATGTGATGTTAATCCGCCAGTGTACCGATTGCTGGAGATGTCGGGTTTGTTCAAGATTATGCCGATTTACGAAAATGAGGGAACTGCTCTCTCGGGTCTGGAGGTCGTCTCATGAATGAAGGAACAGGGAGAAATTTCATGAATCTGCAATTCGCGGCCAAGTCGGAGAACGAATCGTTCGCGCGTGTAACGGTTGCGGCCTTTATCTCGCAGCTTGATCCTACGATGGACGAGCTCAGCGATCTGAAGACGGTTATTTCCGAAGCGGTAACCAACAGTATTATTCATGGGTATAACAATAACCCCGAAGGGGTTGTATCCATTCAGGCGGAGATTCGTGAGGACATGATTACGATCATCGTGGAAGATCGTGGCGAAGGTATTGAAGACCTGGAGCTTGCCAAGCAGCCGCTATATACATCCAAACCCGAACTTGAGCGCTCGGGTATGGGCTTTACCATTATGGAAAACTTCATGGATGAATTCGAAGTCAGCAGTGAGCCCGGCAGAGGCACCTCCATCAAGATGAAGAAAAGGATTGAATCCAAGAAAGCATTGTATAATTAGGGGTTGGTCTTATGGATGCTGAAGTGAAACCATCTTCACAGACCTATTTGGATGATGCCGAGGTCAAACGATTGATTGCGCTCAGTCAATCGGGTGACCATGATGCGCGAGACACGCTGGTAAACTGCAACATCAGACTTGTATGGTCTGTCGTACAGCGTTTTATGAACAGAGGTTATGAACCGGAGGATCTGTTCCAAATCGGCTGTATCGGACTGCTCAAGTCGGTGGACAAATTCGATCTCAGCTATGATGTGAAATTTTCGACCTACGCTGTACCGATGATAATCGGAGAAATCCAGCGTTTCCTACGTGACGACGGCACATTAAAGGTCAGTCGCTCACTTAAGGAGATGGCGAATAAAGTTCGCAAAAAAAGAGATGAATTGTCCAAACATCTTGATCGTCTGCCAACGATTAAGGAAGTAGCTGAACAACTGGGGGTAACCCCAGAGGAAGTTGTATTTGCTCAAGAAGCCAATAAACCGCCTACGTCGATCCATGAGACGGTGTTCGAGAACGATGGTGATCCAATTACGCTAATGGATCAGATTGCTGACGAATCACAGGAACGTTGGTTTGACAAACTTGCATTGAACGAAGCTATCGGTGGTCTGAGTGAACGAGAACGGCTAATCGTATACCTTCGTTATTACCGGGATCAGACACAGTCTGAGGTTGCCAGCAGACTTGGGATATCTCAAGTTCAGGTATCCCGGCTGGAGAAAAAGATCTTGCAATCCATCCGCGATCAGATCGCACAGTGATTGGTGTTTGGATGAGCTACATGGTGATGTAAACCGTGGTTTGTCACCAATATACGACAACTAACAACCTTCTTTCGCGCATTATAATGCGAAGAAGGTTATTTGTCGTTGATGGTAAGATCCTTTTGGCGACTCAATTGCATTAATAAAATGAGACCAATAATACATGCCGTGCCTAACCATTGAAATAGTCCAAAGGGTTCCTGAAGCCAAATTACTGTTGTGGCAACCGCAGCTAATGGTTCTGCACTTCCGAGTAAGCTGGTTTCTTTAGCTGAGAGACTTTGCAAACTTTCGACATAGAACCAGAAAGCGATCATGGTTCCAAAAATA
Organism: Paenibacillus sp. Root52; assembly: GCF_001426865.1. Lineage (GTDB taxonomy): Bacteria > Bacillota > Bacilli > Paenibacillales > Paenibacillaceae > Paenibacillus. The sequence continues at coordinate 533,751 of NZ_LMFO01000012.1, forward strand.
ATAGTAAATATAAGATACCCGTACGCTTCGAGGGGCACGCTCGTGAATTCAAATTTCCAAGGTGGATGAATGAAACTAAGTGCAGTTCCACCTATTATCATGGCCCAACCGACGATTACCAGGGAATCGAACTGGCGAATTAATTTTGCAGCATACAATGTATAAAAGGCAGCGGAAATACCAGATAAGAGCCCCCAAATGATTGCAATGAAAGGTACAGACAACTGTGACACGGAGCCGTTAGTTAACAAGAGATAACAGCCGCCTAAAGCTAGAATAATAGATAATAGATCCTTGGAGCCCAGTACGGCTTGTTTGCGCCAGATCAGGTAAAGCATGATTATAACAGGGGACAGATATTGCAATAATGTAGCAACAGCAGAGTTACCATGTTGGATAGAGGCCATGTACGTATATTGCACAGCAAGCATGCCAAACAAACCAAAAATGATTAACTGAAAGGCTGTTACTTTGTTTCTCCATACGTCTAGAATTTGTGAGCGCATAGGTCTGAAATATTGAACGGTTAGAAGCAGACTGCCTGCAATTAACAATCGAACAGTAACAAACCAGTTGACCTCAATGCCATAATGCTGAAACAGCTTTTGTGATACGGTTCCGCCCACTCCCCAACAGATCGCTCCGGTCAAAACCAACAATAATCCTCTTTTTCTGGAATTAAAATGTACAACCGATCGTTTACTCATGTAATAACACCTTGGTCCTAAAATATAAGAATAGTGTTATATTAGGATGGAATAGTATATATTGATATCAATATTAGATTGAAAAATATAAATATATTGAGGATAAATGGTGAGCATGGTAGACAAAACGGAATTTCATATCGATCAAAATCTGAAGGAACTGACGGAGCATCGCACCGTTTCGTTGCCAATCGCTTGTTATGAAACGACAATTATTCATAATGTACATGGTCATATACCACTTCACTGGCATGATGAATTACAGTTTGTTTTTGTAATGCAGGGGGAGGCACTCTTTCGAGTAAATCAGGAGGAGATTGGTGTGCCCGAAGGCAATGGAATATTTATCAATAGTGGTTCCATGCATATGGCGGAGGATATTGAAGAGGGGAATGTGTGCAAATATATCTGTTTGAATCTTAGTCCGCAATTTATTCTGCCAGCAGAGCTATATATGAAATTTGTACACCCTTATGTTACGGCGACCAATGTGCCTTATCTGTTAATCCGAGGAGATCAGAGCTGGGGAGTGAAGATCCTTCAGGCCATTCAAGTTATTAAGCAGAACCTGCGAACTCAACCTGTACATTATGAATTAGATATCTCTGCTCAACTACTCACCATCTGGAAACAGTTTATTTCAAACGGATGCTTGCTGGAGTACGATCCAAACGAGATTAGACGTAATCAGCGCATGAAAGGTATGCTGGAATGGATTCATGTACACTATGCTGAACCGGTCAAGCTAAAGGATATTGCAAAGGCAGGACAACTAAGTCGCTCAGAGACTTGTCGTTACTTTAAACAAATGTTACGAACAACGCCGATTCATTATGTGATGGAATATCGAATTCGGAAGAGTCTAGAATTACTTCAGCTTCCCGAAATGAGTATAACTGAGATCGCATATCAGGTTGGATTTAACAGCACAAGCTATTACATTAATCAATTCGGCAAAATAATGAACACAACCCCTTTGAAATTCAGAAGGGAGATAGAGTTAAAGAGACGAGTAGACATGAATGGTTAAGTGTAATTCTAGTTCTAGTTTTGGGCGTAACAATCTTCCTTCCAAAGGTTTACGGCGTATACTTTTACACAATTTTTTGTCTACTCCATACAAGAAAATGTATAAGTAGCATTCTAAAATCCGTCGCCGATAAGGTGATCTTTTTTTATTTTTAGCCTTTGTCTCCGAATTTCTAACCGATTAGAAATACAATGAATAGAATTTGGAGACAACAGCGATCAGAAGGTTGGTCTGCGACTGGAACGTCCGCAAGTATCTTATCCAGCCTTCTCAGAACAGCGACCGGCATTTACTCATCCCTCAGCGAAACACATTCCATATCCTTTCCACCTACCCCCACCCAGCAAATTTCTTTCAAGCGTTTGGACAAAGGGGAGCTGATGCAGCGGAGGGATGGAGCGGAGCGTGAAGATTTGATTTTGATACACAAGCAGTGGAAGTGGCAGAAAAAACCTGTAGAAGCGAAGCGCTCGCCTTTGTCTCCGAATTTCTTACCGATTAGAAATACAATGATAAGAATTTGGAGACAACAGCGATCGGAAGGTTGCTCTGTCACTGGAACGCCCGCGAGTATCTCATCCAGCCTTCTCAGAACAGCGACCGGCAACCAATCCATCCCGCAGCTCCTGCACAGTCCCAATCTTTTTCCAACCCCCATGTAATAAATTTGCACATTCTTCAAATACTAGGGCGTATCTGGAACTCCGAAAGAAGTGAGTTTTAAGATACGTCCTACCTAAATTACGTAGTAAAGGAGTGTTTCGGATGTCCCTGACACCCACTCCAACGGTCTACATTCGTTTGCGCAGTCGTGTCCGCATCCAGCGGGGAAAAGAAGTCAGGCTTCGGGATATCGCCCATGTGCTGACCTCTTCAGAAGAACAGGAGCGAAGGCTGATTGAGCTTGAACTGCTGCGCCCTGGACCGGAAGATGGCAATCTGATTCTCATTGATATTCTGCAGATTATTCCCCAGATCCGAGGTGTGCTTCCCGATGTCAGTGTCGAGTTGATCGGCTCGGGACATACGCTGGTTGAGGTCATTGAGGGAAATGGCAAACCGTCCAAATCGTTGTTTATTCTGGTGTGGCTGCTGCTTTTTTTTGGCTCAGCATTAACCATTATGAATTTTCACGCGGACGTGAGTATGCAGGAAGTTCAAATTCGAATTGTGGAGATGATTACAGGCCGCCGAGATGAGCATCCCTATTTATTTCAGGTGGCGTATTCCATCGGGATTGGATTCGGTATGGCAGTGTTCTTCAATCATTTATTCAAGAAGAAGTGGAATGAAGAACCGACACCTCTTGAAGTGGAAATGTTTTTATACCAGCAAAATGTCGACCAGTATGTCGTTATTCAGGAAAACGAGCGTATGCATGACCAGGAACGTGGGGAGATGAGTGCAGATGAGCGTTCTTAATGGAGCGATTAGCATCGTACTCGGCATTGCTGGAGGAATCGCAGTAGGAAGTGGCGTGATTGCGCTTATCTTAGTACTGGATATGATTCCACGGCTGGCTCAATTGACTCAATCCTATGACAAAACACATTGGTATGAAGGTGCACTTATCGGAGGCTCGTTAGTAGGCACGGTTGCAGATTTCTGGCACTGGAAAGTACATGGGGTGCTGTTACTTAGTCCAATCATTGGGCTGTTCTGCGGTGTGTTTATCGGCTTGCTTGCGGCAGCACTGACGGAAGTGTTAAACGTATTGCCTGTACTTGCCAAAAGGCTAGGAATGAAGCCGTATCTTTTTGGATTGCTGCTTGCCATGATTCTGGGTAAGATGACGGGTTCGTTATTCGATTTTTTTGTATACCAGCGTTAGAGAGCAATGGTTGAAGGAGGATGGACATGGATGTGAGATCAGATCACGGTGAACAGGAGAATGGTGAGGGAGTACCCGAAGAGTTAGTGAATAAGTCACCGTATGAGATTCAAAAGGAAGAAGAAGAGAAGGCTTATCAAGAGAAAAAACAAAATGAGATGTCTGACAGCGTCGAAGAATCCGTGCATTACTGGCAGGAAAATGATGAGATCTCTCCACGTATGAGTGACAACAAAAATACAATGAAACAAATATTAGGGCTCGGAGAGTCCTTCGACGTAGATCTGCGGGAAATGGTTCTGGGAGGCAAGCATGTTGGGATACTGCTACTGACTGGGTTTGCCAAAGATGAGATTTTACTTGAAGTGTTAAAAAGATTAACCTATCTCACTCCGGATCAAGTGTCGGAACATGCGCTGAAATCTTACTTTGAATGCTACATTCCTCATATTCAGGTGGAAAAAGTAGATAGCATGAGCGCTGTAATTAAAAAGGTTCTTATGGGTATGAGCGCGATGTTTGTTGAAGGAGATCGCTCCGTCCTTATTATGGACACACGGAGTTACCCGGTTCGATCGCCTGAAGAACCTTCTTTGGAGCGGGTGGTAAGGGGATCGAGAGATGGATTTACAGAGACGCTTTTGACCAATGTGGCCTTAGTTCGACGGAGAATTCGTGACCCTGGATTAAAGTTCGAGCTCATGCAAGTGGGCCGTAGAACACAAACGGATGTATGTGTAGTCTACATTGATGATATCGTGGATAAGGTTCAAGTGGATTCTGTCCGTGAAAAAATAAAACGGGTCGATATCGATGGTATTCCCGCGGCCGATAAGCAGTTGGAGGAAGCGATTATCAACAAAGGGTGGAACCCATTTCCGCTCGTCCGATATTCGGAAAGACCTGATGTTACAGCATCTCATCTGCTTGAAGGCAGAGTAGTTATTTTTGTAGATACCTCACCAAGTGTGATGATCCTGCCAACAACCTTTTTTGATCTCTGCGAGCATGCGGAAGAAAATAGGCAAACGGCTTTCATGGGAACCTACCTACGTTGGGTACGGTTCGCAGGTATTCTAATCTCGCTGTTTGTGCTTCCGTTGTGGCTTCTCATGGTGATTGATCCTGCCATTAAACCGATGGGGTTTGATTTTATCGGCCCACAGGAGAATGTTAAACTTCCACTTATTCTTCAGTTTCTGCTGATAGAACTCGGTGTCGATCTCTTACGGATGGCAGCGGTGCATACACCTACACCACTTGCCTCAGCGATGGGTTTAATAGCAGCTATACTCGTCGGGGATATTGCCGTCAAAACAGGATATTTTGTTAATGAGGTTGTGCTCTACATGGCTATTGCTGCGATAGGGATGTTTGCAACGCCTAGTTATGAACTTGGACTAGCCAACAGGCTGGTACGGCTGTTCCTTCTGATTGCGGTGGCTATTTTCAAAGTACCCGGATTCGTGGTCGGTACCACCTTATTGGTCATCGCGCTGACAATCCATCGTTCATACAATTCATCTTATCTGTGGCCGTTCATACCGTTTAATGCAAAGGCGCTTGGGAATTTTTTATTCCGATTACCATTGCTTGAAAATAAAAAACGTCCATCGTTCAACAAAACTCGTGATAATACCAAAATGCCTGATGATCCAGACGGAGAATCACGAAAAAGTAAAAAACACAAATGATCTGCTGAAAAATCCATTCTTCTTGATGCCTAATTTGGTATACTGGTGTAAAATCATTGGAATAGATAAAATTCCAGTATATAAAGTGAGGAATGCAGATTATGTATTTACATGGTACAAGTAAAATAAATGCACAAGGACATCTAGAAATTGGTGGAGTAGACGCAACAGATTTGAAAGAACAGTTTGGTACACCGCTGTATGTGGTGGACGAGCAATTAGTGCGTGATCGTTGCAGAGAGTATATGGATGCATTCCGCGCTTCGGGTCTGGGTTTCCAAGTGGCTTACGCAAGTAAAGCATTCTGCGTAATGGCGATGTGTGCTTTGGCTGCAGAAGAAGGACTTTCACTAGACGTTGTATCTGACGGTGAGTTGTTCACAGCATTGCAAGCAGGATTCCCTGCTGAACGTATTCACTTCCACGGTAACAATAAAACGCTGGAAGAAATCGAGATGGCATTGGATGCAGAGATCGGTTGCTTCGTAGTAGATAACTTTAATGAACTTCACTTGTTGCAAGCTGTGGCTGCGGACAAAAACCGCAAAGTTAACATCTTACTGCGCGTAACGCCTGGCGTTGAGGCGCATACACATGAATATATTTCTACAGGTCAGACAGATTCGAAATTCGGTTTCGATATCGGCAACGGAACGGCGTTCGAGGCAATCGAGCTGGCTTCCAAACAACCGAACCTGGTTCTGCTCGGCGTTCACTCTCACATTGGTTCCCAAATCTTTGAGGTTGAAGGGTTCCAGATGGCTGTTCAGCGTGTTGCTGAATTTGCGGCAAGTGTGTATGAGCGTCTAAATGTTGCATTCAAAGTGGTTAACCTTGGCGGAGGATTCGGAATCCGCTATATCGATGGAGATACACCGCTTGAAGTTTCACAATACGTGAAGGCTATTACAGATGCGGTTAAAAATCACTTTGCTACCATTGGCTATGCTGTACCTGAGATCTGGGTTGAGCCAGGTCGCAGTATCGTTGGTGAAGCGGGAACCACACTTTACACAGTGGGTACGAGCAAAGACATCCCAGGCGTACGTAAATACGTTGCTGTAGATGGTGGAATGACAGATAACCCTCGTCCTGCGCTGTATGAGTCTAAGTATGAAGCGGTGCTTGCAAATCGTGCTAACGAAGCCGTTCAAGAGACCGTTTCAGTTGCGGGTAAATGCTGCGAGAGTGGAGACATGTTGATCTGGGATCTGGAATTGCCAAAAGTACAAAGCGGTGACTTGCTTGCCGTAGCGTGCACGGGGGCATACAACTATTCCATGGCGAGTAACTACAACCGGATTCGTCGTCCAGCGGTTGTATTTGTCAAAGACGGTCAAGGTGATGTAGTCGTTCGTCGTGAGACATATCAGGACATCATTCAGAATGACTTGGTACCTGAGCGTATCGCTAAACAGCCAGTAACTCGCTAATTTCAATAGATGCGTGGGTGGCATGTGCAATAGCATTGTATATCAGTAACTCATTTAGGAAGAAGGCAAAGGAGCGTTGCTCTTTTGCCTTCTTTCTTATGTTACAGCAGATCCGAACAACTTGAAGACGAGAAAAGATCGGACAGAAATCACCCTTTTTAGCCGGATTGTGCGAGAAAAATTGCTGATTATTTTGCGGTTGAACGCATTTCGGTGTACACTATGAAAAGTGCTATTAAGCTTGACCTAGGGTCATGTGCTTCTGGCACCATTAAGATGGTCAATACGAAAGGAGTCATTTACATATGGCGAAACAAGCGAAAATCAAAATGGCAAACGGCGGAGAAGTTCTGATCGACCTGTTCGATCAAGAAGCTCCAAACACAGTAGCAAACTTTGAGAAACTGGCAAACTCCGGGTTCTACAATGGTTTGACTTTCCACCGTGTAATCCCTGGCTTTGTAGCTCAAGGCGGTTGCCCAACTGGAAACGGTACAGGCGGCCCTGGTTACACAATCAACTGTGAAATTAACCCGAACAAACATGAGCGTGGAACATTGGCTATGGCGCATGCTGGCCGTAACACAGGTGGAAGCCAGTTCTACATCTGCTATCAACCACAACCACATTTGGATGGACAACATACTGTATTTGGTAAAGTAACCAAAGGTATGGAGTTCGTTGACGCTTTCGAAGGAAGCGACAAAATGGAAACTGTTGAAGTTGTTGAAGCGTAAGTTTTACTAAAAATGCTTATGTTTTATAGGAAACCCGTAGTGCTTCTGTTGTTGCAGAAGCACTACGGGTTTTTTTGGATATTTGGATCTTCTATACATGGGCATACCGATTCTGGTGAATCCTTAAGCTAAGGTTATTCTTCGTTCAGGAAGCGGTTTGTGGTGTCATCTTCGCTTATTAAAAGTTAGTATGTGACAAAAAGGAACAAAAAACAATTGATTTTTTGACGTTAAAGTGCTAACATCCAATTAATAACGCAACAATCCTTCGGGGAGGGTGAGATTCCCTACCGGCGGTGATGCACATGTTCGTGAATCATTTATGTCTATGTGCAAAGTCCGTGACCTGTCTGCTGCGGCAGATGGCTGATCTGGTGCAATTCCAGAACCGACAGTATAGTCTGGATGGGAGAAGGAGAGAGTGTAGCTTCTGGCTGCATTCGCGGATGTGTTGGTGTGCAGTGAGTTTGTGACTGTACATGGAGAAGGCGGGTGTTTCCCATTGCCTCCATACATAGGTTATGTCTTAGAAGCGCTTTACCTAGAATGAATTTCATTAGGGTATGTGTTTGTTTTCACTTACCTGAATCGAATCAAGGTAGTGATTCTGTGCGCTATATGACCAGTGTATCAACGCTGTCTTGCGACGACGTAGTGTCTCTTCTCCCCATCGAACGGACTGTTCGACGGGGATTTTTTATTTTCTTAACGGAATCCTTTAAACATTCGGTAGTGAATTGAAAATCATTTTATGATGAAGATGCACATCATTTTCTCCACTAGGAGAAGATAATAACAAAATAGATTAGACCGTGGGGTGACGGACTTGGAAATGATCAATGATGAATTTTATATGGGACTCGCATTGGATATGGCAGAACGGGCACAAGGACAGACTGGAATTAATCCCGTTGTAGGTTGTGTTGTGGTCAAGGAAGGCCGCGTAGTCGGGCTGGGATCACATCTTAAACGTGGTACAGGTCATGCTGAGGTACATGCATTGAACATGGCGGGTAGTGATGCCGAAGGAAGTACGGTATATGTTACGTTGGAGCCTTGTAGTCACTATGGCAAAACACCTCCATGTAGCGAACGTCTGATTCATGAGAAAGTAAAGCGCGTAGTAGTGTGTTGTGAAGACCCTAATCCTCAAGTATCGGGCAGAGGGATCAGCATGCTTCGCCAACAAGGAATTGAAGTTGAAGTTGGCATATTGCGCGAACGTGGGAGACGCCTGAACGAAAAATTCATTAAATACATCACCACAGGATTACCGTTTGTGACCCTTAAAACGGCCTCGACGTTAGATGGCAAAATTGCTACCCGTAGTGGAGATAGTAAATGGATTTCCAATGAACCTGCTCGTGAGATCGTGCATGCCCTTCGTCATCGTCACCAGGGAATTATGGTCGGCGTTGAGACTGTCATCGCGGACAATCCTGAATTGACGACTCGATTGCAAGTGGAAGGCATTCATCCGGTTCGAATCGTAGTGGATTCCAAGCTGCGCCTACCAGTAGGCTCGAAAATGGTCAAGGATGGCATTGCACCGACCTGGGTGCTTACAACGGATGATGCAAGCCCTGAAGCGGCTGAGCGCCTTGAGGCATATGGTGTAGAGGTTATCCGCTGTGGACCAGGGCCACGTGTCGATCTCCTTAATGCACTCAGTAAACTGGGTGAGCGTGAGATTGGATCTATTTTGCTTGAAGGTGGAGGCACGTTGAACGGGGCAATGCTGGAAGCTAGACTGGTGGATCGTATGCTAATGTTCATTGCTCCCAAAATCGTGGGTGGGTATGATACGCCTGGAAGTTTCCGTTTCGAAGGTGTTGAGCGTATGAGCCAGGCCATTCAATTGAATCAACTGGAAATCGAGCAAGTTGGAGATAATATTAGCATTGGCGGTATCCCGGTCTGGCCAGAATAAGGGAGATCGATGAAGCGTGAGTGCTAAGAAGATGTACAAGAAGGAGGCGGTAGCATGTTTACCGGTCTAGTGGAAGAAGTCGGTCACATTCGGCGCATCGGTCGAAAGGGCGAAGCATTGGTTCTGAACATCGGAGCTTCCGCCGTCATGGATGATTTGAAAATTGGTGATAGCGTGGCCGTAAATGGAGTATGTCTAACGGCAACTACGCTGGAAGGCGGAGGTTTTACCGCTGACGTTATGCCAGAAACGTATCGACATACGAACTTGAACCACCTGCAGTCAGGAAGCAAAGTGAACTTAGAGCGAGCAATGCTGTCTGGTGGCCGGTTTGGTGGACATATTGTGCAGGGGCATGTGGATGGCACGGGAGTGATTGGCAGTATTACTCGTGACCAGAATGCGGTTGTTTTCGAAATTAAACCGGATGATCATGATCTTTTTAAATATTTGATTCCAAAAGGGTCTGTCACCTTAGACGGCATCAGTCTTACCGTTGTGAACACCGCTTCCGGATCATTCACGGTTTCTATTATTCCTCATACCATTGGAGAGACTGTGCTGAATTTTAAGAACACTGGAGATACCATCAATATTGAATGTGACATCTTGGGTAAATACGTGGATCATTTACTTCAATACGGGAGCGGTCACTCCAGCAAGAAAGAGACAAAGCCCAAGAGTATAAGTGAAGATTTTCTGGCCAATCACGGCTTTGCGTAAGATATAGGTTTGAATAAACCTTTTATACGAGAACGGAGAAGACAGATAAAAGAATTGGAGGGAGACGTATGACAGAGCAATCCATTCTCGATCCAATCGAGGAAGCTATCTATGATCTGATGCGAGGAAAACCCGTGATCGTTGTGGATGATGAAGACCGGGAGAATGAAGGTGATTTCATCGCTTTGGCAGATAAGGCTACGCCTGAAGTCATTAATTTCATGATCACCGAGGGCAGAGGTCTAGTCTGCGTACCGATTACACAGCAACGTGCAGACGAGCTCAATCTCAAACCGATGGTTCAACAGAACACGGACTTTCATGGAACAGCATTCACCGTGTCAGTAGATCACAAAGATACCACAACTGGCATTTCCGCGTTTGAACGTTCCATTACGGTGAAAGGCTTAATAGATCCTGATGCCAAAAGCTCGGATTTCCGCAAACCGGGTCACATGTTCCCGCTCATCGCTAAAGACGGCGGAGTACTGCGTCGTGCTGGACATACGGAAGCCGCAGTTGATCTAGCAATCATGTGTGGTTCATACCCTGCAGGCGTGATCTGTGAGGTCATCAAAGAAGATGGTACGATGGCGAGATTACCTGATCTACAGGAAATCGCACGTAAGCATGATCTGAAGTTGATTAGTATTCAGGACATGATTCGGTACCGCAATGAGAAGGAACAGTTAGTACAGCGCGAGGTGGCTGTGCGTATGCCTACGGATTTTGGTGAATTCCAGGCAGTTGCATACACCAATGCGGTGGATAATAAGGAACATGTCGCACTGGTTAAGGGTGAGATTGACGGTTCCAAGCCTGTATTGGTGCGTGTTCACTCGGAGTGTCTCACAGGGGATGTATTCCACTCTCATCGTTGTGACTGCGGACCTCAATTCGATGCGGCACTCAGACAAATTGATGAAGAGGGCAATGGAATCCTGCTCTATATGAGACAGGAAGGCCGGGGCATCGGCTTAATCAACAAGCTCAAAGCCTATAAGTTGCAGGAGGAAGGGCTAGACACCGTAGATGCCAACTTGAAGCTTGGATTCGCAGCGGATCTTCGTGATTATGGAATTGGAGCCCAGATCCTCAAAGACCTTGGTGTTCGCCAGATTCGTCTGTTAACCAATAATCCACGCAAGATCAAAGGGTTAGAAGGTTACGGTCTTGAGGTGGTTGAACGGGTATCGATTCAGATCCAAGAGAATGAGGATAATACACTGTACCTGCATACCAAACAAGCGAAGCTAGGACACATGCTGAAATTTGATGAAATCGAGCAAAATGAAAAATAATTGAGCATCGATTCATATATGTAATTTGTGGAAAAACTAACGACAAGATCATTCGATTATATCTCATACTAATTATAGGAGTTGACTAACAATGCCAAACTTTTTCGAAGGACATTTAGTGTCAGAAGGATTAAAATATGGAGTAGTCGTTGGACGTTTCAACGAATTTATTACGAGTAAATTGCTCAGCGGTGCACTGGATGCTTTCAAACGCCATGGCGTTCAGGACAATGAAGTCGATGTAGCGTGGGTTCCAGGAGCCTTCGAAATCCCGCTTATTGCGCAGAAAATGGCCGAGAGTGGCAAGTATGACGCCGTTATCACACTAGGAACAGTCATTCGTGGATCAACAACTCACTATGACTATGTATGTAATGAAATGGCAAAAGGTGTTGCGGCAATTAACCTCAAAACAGGTGTGCCAACGATCTTTGGTCTCGTGACTACAGAGAACATTGAGCAAGCGATTGAACGCGCTGGGACGAAGGCAGGCAACAAAGGTTGGGATGCAGCTACGGCCGCAATTGAAATGGCAAACTTGACGAAACAGCTAAAATAGTGCTTATTTAATGTAGTGCCCTGCTCTGCGCAGACGAAAACGGGAGACCGAATTCGGCGGCTTAGCAGGGTTTTGTATTTTTCTGGCGGGAGGATTCGTCTAGTGACGGTAGTTACATACAAACTGGAGACTTTTGAAGGGCCTTTGGATCTTCTGCTTCACTTGATCGACAAGGCAGAGATTCAAATCCAGGATATTCCCATCAGCGATATTACCGATCAATATATGGCGTATCTGCATTCGATGCAAGAATTGGAGCTCGATATTACAAGTGAATTTCTCGTGATGGCTGCAACACTTTTATCGATCAAAAGCAAACTATTACTGCCCAAACCACCGGTAATTGAGGATTTTGAGGATTATGATTATATCGAAGATGAAGATTATGATCCACGTGCTGAACTGATTGCACGTCTGATTGAATATCGCAAATACAAAGGGATTGCACGGCATCTGCATGAGCGGGAGTGGGAGCGGAGCCTCATCTTTTCCAAAGAGCCTGAAGATCTTAGACCTTATATGCCTGTGGAGACGCAATCGAATCCGGTGCAGGGACTTCATACCTCCGATCTCATCGCTGCTTTTCAGAAGGCGCTACGTAAGGCTGAGAAGCGAACGACCGTTGCTCGTATTCAACGAGATGAAATATCGGTTAAAGATCGTATTCGTGATGTCATTGGTGCACTGGAGCGTATAGGGCCAGGTGGTAAGTTGTTGTTTTCTAAGCTGTTAGATGAACAGATCTACCGGCATGAAATTGTCGTTACCTTTCTTGCGATCTTAGAGCTTATGAAGATGAAGCAGATCGTCTGTTATCAGGAACGGATGTTTGAGGATATTGTTATGGAGTGGAGAGGGGAAGCAAGGAATCATGGATTTTCCGAAATTGAAGTCGATTATTGAAGGCCTGCTGTTTTTGTCCGGAGAAGAAGGTCTGAGTATCAAACAAATTGCCGAAATCGTAGATCAACCTCCGGAACGGGTGTCCGATGCGGTGGAGGAGATGGTTGCTGATTTTGCAAATCAGGGAAGAGGGGTTCAGATTCTCAAGCTGGCCGGCGTGGTGCAACTCGGAACATTGCCGGAACATGCCTCTTATTTTGAGAAACTTGCCTATTCTCCAGCGCGTACATCGTTATCCCAAGCGGCTCTGGAGACGCTTGCCATTGTGGCCTATCGCCAGCCGATCACTCGGGTGGAGATTGAAGAGATTCGCGGCGTGAAGTCTGAACGTGCGATTCATACGTTAGTGAACAAAGATCTGATTCATGAAGTGGGACGAGCAGAGGCGATCGGGCGCCCGATCCTGTATGGAACAACCAAGTCATTCTTAGATTATTTCGGACTGGCTACAATTAAGGATCTTCCTGAGCCAGGGTTATTCGAAGATACGGAAAACCTAGAGGAAGAGACACAGCTCTTGTTCGATAAATTAGATGTGCAGCAGGTAAGCTTGGATGGAAGTGATCAGACAGATTCATTTGATGAGGTAATCGATGATCATGGATTAGACGTTGCTGAAGACTTGGATGACGGAGATCACGAAAATAGGTAAATGCTTAACCAGTTGTCATCGCGTTACTCGCGCATGTAGGCCGATTCCTTTTTACATAAAGGTTTCGGTCTATTTGCGTTATAGTGATGCGGAAGGGTAATGACTGAATTGTGTAAGTTCAACGGTTTTTCTATGAGCCATGAATTTTTTCCAATATATAGTGTCATACTATTCAGGAAGAGAATTGTAGCCTTGGAGGTAAGGCCTGTGTGGATTTGGCTTGGGGGAATCGTGCTGTTTGCCATTCTTTTACTTGCCATTGTTCTCATCTCGAATATTCATATACACTTTACGTTTCGTAAACATAGAAGTGATGATTATGCTCTTATCAATATTCGCCTTCTCTACGGCCTGGTTCGAATTAAATATGAAATTCCGAGTATCGTCTTCAAAAATATGAAAGAAGGATTTCTTGTGAAGACGCAGCAACGAACGAACCATTCGCGGGGGGAAGCAGAGGGCAACGAGCGTGTGAACAAACGCAAAGTTAAAAAATGGGCAAAAGAAGTAAAAGTAATGCTTAGAGCGACGGATGCACTCAAAATTTGGGTCAAACAAACGCTCACCCGTGTACATATGACTGATTTATCCTGGTCTACCCGGATTGGAGTAGCAGATGCGGCCTATACGGCCATCGTTACAGGCTGGGTATGGACAATGAAGTCCATCATGATTGGATTTTTATCCTATCAGGTACAGTTTAAACGCACACCTTGTCTGGAAGTCATTCCAGTGTGGGAGGATGAAATGGAATTTCAGACAGAACTGGAGTTGCATATGCGCATTCGATTTGGTGCGGTCTTCACCGCAGGGCTCCGTCTGATGACGCGTGTTCTCAAAGTAGAAGGGGGCTGGCGGATGTGGTTTCGACTTCTACAAGAGCAGCGGCGCAAACACAAGCAGAAGCACAAGGAACAACATCATAATTCTCACATTTAATTGTGAGCCTTGCCAAATGATGGTTTAAACGAATTCAGGATGTATCTAGGTACGCACTGGTACATAACTCCCTTGAAATTGGGGATGATATGTTTTAGATCAAACCTAGTTAAAATGAAACTGGAGGGAACTTACATGTCAGATCATCCAATACAAGGCTTAATGGAAACTGCTATGGAAAATATCAAGGCCATGGTAGATGTCAATACAATCGTTGGCGATGCAGTTGAAACACCGGACGGTACGGTTATTTTGCCGATCAGTAAAGTGGGCTTTGGTTTTGCAGCGGGCGGCAGTGACTTTAATGTGAATGTCGAAAAGAAAGAAAGTGGTTCTGCGTCAACTGCGGAACATGCAAAATCAGCCAAGGTTGCTTCTCCATTCGGTGGAGGTAGCGGGGGTGGCGTGTCTATCCGTCCGATTGCCTTCCTCGTCGTAGGAAAACAAGGCGTTCATATCGTACCACTTGATAATTCAACACATCTATTTGAGAAATTAATCGATTCAACGCCATACGTTATGGATCGAATTCAGGAGATGTTCCGTCGTAACCCTTCTAAAGATGAACCGGAGATCCGAACTCCTGATCCATCGACTTACAGCTAAAATAATGGATGTATTGAATCCCTCCCGCTGCACATGCGAGAGGGATTTTTAGGTTGTTTTGTATCACTAGGACATACTTCGGGTTGTCCAGACATAAAGTAGTACAAGATTCCAAGTGACCCGGAGGAATGGTTGAATGAAAATGTTAACGAAAATGATTGCGAGTTTCCTGATTCCGTTATTACTGTTGTCTTCAGTTGGAACTGCCGGTGCATCCGGAACGATTCCAAGCCCCTCAACTCATGCTCAGAGCGCAGCTCTCATTGATGTCACGTCTGGGCGGATCTTGTACAGCAAATCTGGAGATCAAGAATTGCGTATCGCCAGCTTGACCAAGATCATGACCGCAATTGTCGCCATTGAACATGGGAAATTACAAGATAAGGTGAAGGTGACAGCCTCTTCATTTGCAAAGGAAGGATCGTCGCTTTATCTCAAGCTTGGCGAAGAGATGACGCTTGAAAACATGCTGTACGGACTTATGTTGCGTTCTGGTAATGATGCAGCTTCGGCTATTGCCGAACATGTTGGTGGCTCAGAGGAAGGTTTTGTGCTTCTGATGAATAAGAAAGCAGAGGAGATCGGTTTAACCCGTTCCCACTTCATGAATCCTCATGGCTTGGATGCCGAGGGACATTATTCTACGGCGAATGATATGGCACGTTTAACGGCTTATGCGCTACATAATCCCGTGTTCAAACGCATCGTGGCAACAGAGAACAAATCGGCACCGAATCCTAATGAAAGCTGGGAATACTCCTGGCACAACAAAAACAAAATGCTGCGATTGTATGAAGGAGCTGACGGGGTTAAGACCGGTTATACCAAAAAAGCCTTCAGGTGTCTGGTAAGCTCTGCGACGCGGGATGGGCAACAGCTAGCGGCTGTAACCCTGAATGATGGAGACGATTGGAACGATCATGCACGTATGCTGGATTTCGGATTCAAAAACTTTCCTTTAAGAGAAATCGCCGAAAAAGAACAGCCTGTGGCGAATACCACGGTCGTTACAGGACGAGGTTTTCAATATCCGCTGGCTGAAAGTGAGATCGACTCTATAAGTAAGAAGCTGATCTTAACGACCAATCGCAGTCAAAATGAATCGCAAAACGAAAGTAAAGCGAATGATCTTTCATTTGGTCTAGCTGGTCGTATTGAAATGCAACTGAATGGGAAGTTCATAGGCTCTATTCCCGTGTATCACAAAGGAAGTTATATTCCTCCCCAACCTGAGATGCAAGAAGCTGCATTTGCTGGAATAGGGGAAATTACAACTTGGGCAGCCGCATGGCGTGCCGTGATAAGTCACTTGTTGTCCCCGTAAAGGAGGTTTTCCTGGTTGATCAATCTAATCTGGTTATTGATGATTGTGATTGGGTTTGTTTTTGCAGCGGTGAATGGAAAGATTGAAGTGGTCACGCAAGCGGCTTTTGATGGGGCGGCCACCGGGGTTACGGTATGTTTGGGACTGATCAGTGTGCTTGTATTTTGGATGGGTATGATGAAAATAGGTGAAGATGCTGGACTGCTTAGCAAAATTGCTAAGCTTCTTGGTCCAGTCGTTGCCTTCTTATTTCCGGACGTGCCTCGTAATCATCCAGCCATGGGTTATATCCTATCTAACATGAGTGCCAACCTGCTCGGTCTAGGGAATGCTGCTACACCAATGGGCATTAAGGCGATGCAACAGTTACAAGAACTTAACCCTGATAAAGAAACGGCATCCCCAGCCATGTGTACATTACTCGCGTTAAATACGGCAAGTATTACGCTAATTCCTACGACGCTAATTGCTATTCGGTTGAATTATCAATCCGCCAACGCAACAGAGATTGTAGGAACGACGCTAATCGCAACAATTATCGCAACACTAGCAGCTATTATGGCAGATCGTTGGTATAGAAATAGAACGCTGAACAAGCCGCCACGTATCGTGAAGAGCGGCAATCCTGGCATGAAAGGATGAATAACCTTGCTAACCTTCGTCAACTGGATCTCTGCCTGGGCCATTCCGGTTATTATCGCGTTTGTTCCGTTATATGCGTTTACCAAGAAGGTTCCAGTCTATGAATCCTTCGTTGATGGAGCAAAAGAGGGGTTCTCCACTGCGATTAGCATTATTCCTCATCTCGTAGGAATGATGGTTGCGATAAGTGTATTTCGTGCTTCGGGAGCCCTGGATTTTGTGATTAGTTGGTTTGCTCCACTTGTATCCTGGATGGGTATACCAGGAGAAGTCCTGCCACTGGGAATTCTTCGTCCGCTAACGGGGACAGGCTCTCTAGCTTTTACAACCGATTTGATTAAGACCTATGGTCCTGACTCCATGATTGGTCGTATGGCCTCTACAATTCAAGGAAGCACAGATACAACGCTCTATGTACTAACCGTATATTTTGGAGCGGTAGGCATTCGAAACGGTCGTTATGCACTCAAAGTAGGTCTGTTTTCAGATGTTGTGGGCTTCATTGCGGCACTTGTCATCTGTTTAATCGTTTTTGGATAAATCTATTTCAATACATTCTATAACTATAGTTAACCAAGTTGCATTCTCCTTCCGATATACAAGATATGCTAGAATGGATAGCGGGAGGAGAGTTGCACATGCATAAGAGATGGAAACGAGTGCTTCAGTTTGGGTTGTCAGGCATGATGGCGATAGGATTGCTAACTGGCCCTACTGGAATGGTGGATGCGCAAGCGGTCAACACGATACATTTTACCGGATACTTTGATAAACAATTACGAGAGAAGTTTGCGGTTACCGCGGATTCTTTTCCAGTCGTTAACGTTCGTTTAGTCAAGCAGGATGAACCGGACGTGGTTTATTATGATGTCGGAACTTCCATTTTGATATCCAAGGACGAAGTGCTTACGAATTATCATGTCGTTCAGGAGTATGCGGAGCTAGCGAAGGGTGATGAGGGAACGTTAAGCGTTGCCAGTCCAGGCGAGCTGAAGCGTCCGATCAAAGCCAAAATTATAAAGACTGATCCGGTAACGGATATGGCGCTACTGAAGCTGGACGAAGAAATAAATGCACAGCCTGTAACGTTTGCAAACGCAAGGGATAATCAACTAGTTTACACAATTGGTTTTCCCAAAAATCCAGATGGAGATTTAGTAATTCTCGATGATGAATTCCCAGCGACATACAATACAATTGCTAAAAGCCGGGTTTCCAGTCCTAATGCAACCGATGTTCCAGGTCGAAAAGGGATAGGCAGTATTGTAAAATCCATGGCACAAGGTAACTCTGGTGGCCCTGTGTTGGATCAGAACAATCAAGTCATTGGCATGATGACCTTTGTCTATGGTTCAAGAACGTACTTTATTACATCACAAACCCTGCAAGACTTTATCAAAGACAGTGCAAAACCTACGAGAAAGCAAGTGGTTGTTGCAGGCAAGGTCTCAAATTAATTAAATTATACTTATGAAGCTTTTTAAAAAGTAGATCGAACAAAAACCTATAGCTGCATGCTGCTCATCCTTCTTGTTCTGGTAACGGAGATAAGAAGGGTGAGTTTTTTTGCGTTAAAAGTTATACGATTAGTACTCGAAATGGTCATTTAGAGCCTCTGTTTACATTTTCCTTGGATTATCCTTGTGATTTCCCTCCTTGATGGGTATCATTAGTGTGAGGTGACATGACAAACATGGAAAGATTACAAAAAATTATTGCTCAAGCTGGTATCGCATCCCGTCGCAAAAGCGAGGAACTGATCCAGTCCGGCAAAGTAGAAGTCAATGGGGAGGTCGTGACCGAACTCGGCACGAAAGCAAACCCTGAAGAGGATATCATTACGGTAAACGGGAAACCAATCCGCAGTGAGAAAAAAGTGTACTTGCTCATGAACAAACCAAAAGGTGTAATTACAAGTGCTTCCGATCCAGAAGGACGGAAAATTGTTTCCGATTACCTTAAAGGGGTCAAAGAACGTGTATATCCAGTAGGAAGACTGGACTATGATACGGAAGGTTTATTGATTCTTACGAATGACGGCGAATTTGCACATTTGCTGACACATCCTAAGCACCATGTACCCAAAACGTATTTGGCAACAGTCAAAGGAGTTCCGCATGGATCGGCTCTGGAAAAATTAAAGACAGGGATTATGCTTGATGATGGTATGACCGCTCCGGCTGAGGTTGAATACAAGGATGTGGATACCGCGAACAATGAGGCCGTAATCTCAATTACTATTTATGAAGGTCGTAACCGCCAGGTTCGACGGATGTTTGAGGCGATTAACCATCCGGTGACACGCTTAAAACGTATTGCTTTTGGTGGGATTTTGCTACAAAACCTGAAACGGGGACTGACTCGTAATCTATCCAAAGAAGAAGTCAATAACCTAATTCAACTCGCAAAATCAGAACCAGCCAAAAAAATGAAGAAAAGGTAATGTAAGGACACATAATTTTCATAAAACTGCCGCAATTTTGTGACGGAATTCGCTATAATTGTTCATAGGATGTTCACAGATATCTGGGACAGTTACGTATTGCGAATGATCTATATAAATTGAACTAAACATTTACACGGGAGGTTTGTGTACTATTCTTTAGTTCAATTTATATAGTCACCTTAAAAGGAGAGCGCACATGGGGAAATCAAGAAGAACGGTGCAGATCGTCATTTTGTTTTTGATCCTGGTGTTGGGCGGATATGCAATTAGTACATCCGCATCCGGCTCGAATGGCAAGCCAAAAGAAGGAGATCGAGCACCTTCTTTTGAACTGCTGGGCTTGGACGGTCAAGTACATACGTCTGAGGAATACGAGGGCAAGGCACTAGTCGTCAACTTCTGGGGGACATGGTGTGAGCCTTGTGTGAAGGAGATGCCTGCACTTCAAGCACAAGCGGATAAGTGGAAAGACCAGGGTGTTCAATTTATCGGGATTAATGTAGGGGAAGATCAGATGACCGTAGAGCATTTTGTGAAGCAGGTTGGTGTTACATTTCCTATTATGCTTGATCGTGACAAAAATTCAGTTCGAGATTATGGGATATCTCCGATGCCGACTACATTCTTCGTGTCTAATACGGGCAAAATTTCTACCATTCACATTGGTCAACTAGATTTAGACACACTTGACGCTCAAATTTCACAACTGGCTAAACAGCCCTGAACGGAGGTCCAGTCGTGTTCCAAAACACAAAATGTGAGTGTGGACACCAAAATCCAGTAGGCACGGTGCTGTGCGAAGCCTGCGGAAAGCCACTGCTTGAAGCTGAGGCCAAATCAGATGAAGTGCTCGAAATGCGTTATGATGGAATGGCTCGACGTTCACAGCGCAGCAATCCGAATATCATTGATAAGGTTTGGAACTTTTTCTCATCCGTAAAAATTGCTGTGTACATGATTGTGCTTACCCTGCTTGGGTCTATACTTGGGACAATCTATCCTCAAGAAAGCACGTTTCTTAATATTGACCCTTCCGTGTACTACAAAGAGACGTATGGGCAATTAGGTCATATCTATTATCTACTGGGCTTATCCCATACATACGAATCATGGTGGTTTATACTTTTACTTGTGTTAATTGGTGCTTCGTTAGTCATATGCAGCCTTGACCGAGTACTCCCACTTTACAAAGCGCTGAACAAGCAAAAAATCCGAAAGCATATGCAGTTTCTTACCCGACAACGTCTCGTGTACCAAGGTTCAATTGAGGGTGATTCTGCGGATTGGATTAAGAAAGCGGTTACGCCGCTTAAAAAGAAGGGGTATCGTGTACATACCGAAGGTGATGCATTGCTTGCTGAGAAGCAGCGATTCAGCCGATGGGGACCTTATGTTATCCACATTGGACTCATCATATTTTTACTAGCTGTGCTTGCTCGGGGATTACCGGGATTGAACTTGGACGAGCATGTGGCATTTCCCGAAGGTGAGATTAAGAAGATTCCGAATACATCTATGTATTTGAAGAATGAACAGTTTAATGTGGAGTTCTACAGTGAGGAAGAGGTAACGGAACAATTTCGTAATTTGAATCGGATGGTTCCTAAGCTCTTCGAAACCAAAGTTGTGCTGTATGAATGTACTGCTGATTGTTCGGATCTGACCAAAAAACCTCAGTTGTCTGAGGTTGCAAGACATGATGTGCGAGTAAATCATCCACTAAACTATAACGGGCTGAAGGCATATCAATTTGATTACGACTTAACCCCAACCATTCGATCGGTTACTCCTGAATTGGTTAATGCTCAAACAGGTGAGAAGATTGGCGAACTGAAGATCGATATGGTGGATACACAGCCAAGCTTCCAAGTTGGGCCATATACGTTAGAGGTCAAAAATAAATTTATGGACTTTGCTTTGGATGCACAAGGTAAACCCACCTCGAAGTCGCCCTCACCGAATGCACCAGCCTTTTTATTTTTGATTACCGGGCCAGAGCTGCCTGAAGGGGGCATTCAATATTTGTATTTTGCCAAGCAAATCGACAAAGAGCGATTTCAACAAGATTCAATTAACCAACAGCTCTCGGGTGATCCAATCCCATTTCAGTTAGAAGTGGATAGTATGGATAAAGTGGACATCATTCAATCGGTAAGTTATCTCAATATCCGAATTGATAAAGCAATGCCTTTTGTCTGGGTAGGGGCTGGAATTGTTATGTTGGGCCTGATTATGGGCTTCTACTGGCATCACCGCCGTATATGGATACGTATTGATGATGGTCATCTTACGCTTGGAGGTCATACCAACAAAAATTGGTTTGGCTTTAGGCGCGAGGTTGCAACTGTGCTAAAACAGATGAATGTGGAAGTAGATGAGAAGTCGTTGGATAACGGGGGGAACCAAGCATGAGTTTATTGGATTTCAGCAGCGACGCATTTATTGTATCTTTTTTTCTCTATAGTGCAGCGTTTATGTTATATGGTGTGGCGGTTATGGGCAAAAAGTGGAGTAATCGTGATCCTCAGGCTCATGTTGAAAAATGGGGCAAGAGAGCCTTTATTGCCTCAACGATAGCACTTGCAGCTCATTTGATCTTTTTCTTCACTCGGTGGGCTGGTGCAGGGCACATACCTGTAAGCAATATGTATGAATTTATGAGCTTTTTATCCATGATGATTATGGTAGCTTTCATCGTAGTCTATGCCATTTATCGTAAAACATTGATTGGACTTTTCGCGTTACCACTTACCATTATTATTATGGCGTATGCGGCCGTATTTCCACAGGAAGTGCAGCCACTCATTCCTGCGCTACAATCTATTTGGTTGAAAATTCATGTCACCTTGGCAGCACTAGGTGAAGCCTTCTTTGCAGTGGGCTTTGCGGCAGGGTTTATGTATTTGTTGCGCACCGTTGATTTCAGTGGCAAGGATAAATCCTCTAGACGTCAGCGTGGTTGGGTTGAATTTACACTGATTACGATTGTGGTTGTCATTGGATTTATCGGTACAGTATTTGCTTTTCGTGCGTCTGGATATGAAGCTGTGTTCGTCAAAGAAACAGCGAGCATTGACACAGAGGTACAGGGAAATAGTACAATAGAGAAAGTGATTTATCGCATGCCTCCTATTTTTGCACCGTATCAGAGTGAGGTAGAGAGCATGAAACCGTTTCTTGGTATGAAAGAACCGTTACTTGAGACACCATCTTGGATGAACGGGGTAAATGCTGGACGCAAACTGAACACGGTGGTATGGTCTGTAATCATGGGTCTGATCCTGTATGGCATTATTCGTTTAATTGTAAGAAGACCACTTGGACAAGTCCTACAACCTGCATTAGATGGTATTGATGCTGATGATCTAGATGAAATTAGTTATCGAGCCATTGCCATTGGCTTTCCGATTTTTACGTTAGGTGCGTTGATTTTTGCTATGATATGGGCTCAGATTGCTTGGAGTCGATTCTGGGGCTGGGATCCGAAGGAAGTATGGGCATTAATAACGTGGCTTTATTATAGTGTATACTTACATTTACGTTTATCTCGAGGATGGCAGGGACGAAAATCTGCTTGGCTTGCGGTGTTAGGCTTCTTGGTTGTGATGTTTACATTGGTTGGTGTCAATCTGATCATCGCAGGGCTACACTCTTATGCTGGGGCAGATTAAGGCGGTTGTTTCGTAACGTTCTGGAGAGAAACCCATGAAACATAGGTGTGAGCCCTCACGTTAAAAGCGGGCATTCAAATATTGTTCGCCAGATCGAACATAATAGAAGTGACGAGCAGTTATTGCAAAGGGGCTGGAGTTGGAATGGCAGAGCATGAGAATCGAATTCTCGTTGTGGATGATGAAGAACGAATCCGCAGACTTTTGAAAATGTATCTTGAAAAAGAAGGCTATGAAATTGATGAGGCAGAGGACGGAGAGACTGCTCTGCGAAAAGCAACGGCAGGAGATTACGGACTGATTCTTCTGGATGTCATGTTGCCAGGGATGGATGGCGTTGAAGTGTGTACGCGACTCCGTCAAGTTAAATCAACTCCTGTTCTGATGCTGACAGCAAAAGGTGAAGAAATTAATCGGGTTCAGGGTTTTGAGGTTGGAGCTGATGATTATGTGGTCAAGCCATTTAGTCCACGCGAAGTGATATACCGAGTGAAGGCTATATTACGTCGTTCATCTGCAACAGCGTACTTGTCCAAAGAGAGTAACTCAAGCAACAACATCGTATTCCCACACTTGGTTATTGAACATGATGCTCACCGCGTAACAGCAGGCGGAGAAGAGATTAGTCTTACACCAAAAGAATACGAACTGTTGCATTATTTGGCTACTTCTCCAGATAAGGTTTTTTCTAGAGAAGAGCTTCTCAAGGATGTTTGGAATTATGAGTTTTTCGGTGATCTCCGTACTGTAGATACACATGTTAAGCGTCTTCGTGAAAAATTAAACAAGGTTTCGCCTGAGTCGGCGGCGATGATTACGACAGTTTGGGGTGTGGGCTATAAACTGGAAGTACCGAAATAGTTTTGCGTTCTGGAGATCGCTCGTTGGCAAGTTATGGATTACGATTATTTTCCTTGTGGGCTGTGTACTCATAGCGCTGGGGCTTTTTTTGCTGCCTTACATTGATACCAATTTTGCTGAATCAGAGTCGAGGGATATCAAGAGATTATTTACGTATGTCTGTATTATAGGCTTCAGTTTGACAACATTCTTTGCGTTATTTCTCTTTACTAAAATCACTCAGCCGATGCAGCAATTAATTCAAGCAGCTAACTCCATTCGAAAAGGAAATTATGATACCCGTCTTTCACTCGTGACGAGTGATGAAATTGGCGAATTGGCAAACACATTCAATCATATGGCTGCGCAACTAGAAGATAATATCCGGAATCTTAATCATGAAAAAGAGCATCTAGCTAGTGTGCTACGAAGCATGACGGATGCAGTAGTTACGTTTGATGGTGAAGGCAAAGTGATTCTAACCAATCCTCCAGGCGAGAAAATTATGCAGGTTTGGTGCGATCTAGATTGGTCACAAGCGGATACAGATGATACATCAGAACGGGGAAGTGCTTCTCGGGATGTACCCGAGCCGCTCATTCCTCTGTTCAAGCTCGTTATGGAGCAAGGTGGGGATCAGAGTTCCAACGTTCATGTTCAACAGGGAGTATGGTCTGTTCAGATGACGCCGCTATATGCGGATAGTGTGATTCGAGGAGCTGTTGCTGTACTTCGTGATGTAACGGAGGAAGTGCGCCTGGAGAAGATGCGGCGAGATTTTGTTGCGAATGTATCACATGAAATACGTACGCCTTTATCCATGATGCAGGGCTACAGTGAAGCTCTTTTGGATGGTATGGCAGCATCTCCGGAAGAGAGTGAAGAATTAATTCAGGTTATTCATGATGAGTCTCTTCGTATGGGGAGATTGGTGAAAGATCTATTGGATCTGGCTAGAATGGAAGCAGGTCATACAGATATGGCGATGAGAGAAGTTGATCTGGTGGAAGTACTTGAACGAGTTTATCGCAAATTCTCGGTACGTTCCAAAGAACAAGGGATCTCGCTCCACTTGGACTGTGCACAATCCTCCATTAAGCTGCATCACGCAGATGAGGATCGGCTTGAGCAGGTCTTCACCAATCTGTTGGACAATGCTTTTCGACATACTCCTACGAATAAAAACGTTATGATATCAGCAAAGTTTGTAACAGATAGTCGAATTCCTGCAGCCAAAATCTCGATTAAGGACGAGGGTGTAGGCATTCCAACATCGGATTTACCGTTTATCTTTGAACGGTTCTACAAGGCTGATAAAGCTCGTGTTCGCGGGGAAAGTGTAGGCACGGGTTTGGGACTTGCTATTGTAAAAAACATTGTAGATGCTCATCATGGAACCATACAGGCGAATAGCATTCTTGGCGAAGGAACTGAGTTTATGATGCAGTTTCCTGTTGATTCTCCGAAATAGATTGATTTTATACAAAAAGTGCGAAGACACCCTCCAATGGAGGGTGTTTTTTTGTTGAAGTCTACCGTTTAATCTTGTTCAACGTGGAACAACGATGTCAATAATTTCAGTGAAAAGATGTGTCCAAGATAATTTTTCCTCCACTAGCTCATATGCTTGAGGAATAAGGTCATTAAAGGAGGATTGAATTACGCATGTCCGATCGGCGCAAAAGAGTAAATATTAAGGCATTTTTGGACGGTAGATCGTTTAGAGCAGGTTCTCCTTTTATTCCAATAACCGAAAGTGAAAGGGAACAGTTTGAAGCGATCTTGCGAACCCTTGCCATTAGTATCCCAGCAGCTATTAGTCAACCTACGGCATCCAATATAAGTACATTACAAACTGGATTGAAGAACTTGCTTGCCTTTGTTAACGATTCAGGATTTCGTGCTGGAGTAAAGGCGGAACTTCAAGCCGTGTTAGAGTTAAGTATTGCAGGTTCGGAAGTTGTTCCGGTAGCTTTGATAAATTTGGCAGGTAACCTACAGAATCTGTTAGATGACTTATTAAGTGTAACTTTGCTGCTTGAAATTGCTCCGGCAGAAAAAGATAACCTGGTAGGATTAATTCGTTCCATATCTGTGTCACTTAGTAGAGCAACGACAACATTTGGCTCATTAGGAATTACTGGCCCAGCTGGGCCACCTGGAGCACCAGGTGTACCAGGTGTTCCGGGCGTTCCAGGCGTACCTGGACCAGCGGGACCTCCAGGAACAAATGGACCTGCGGGAGTAGTAGGGCCAGCTGGTCCGATTGGCCCACAGGGGCCACAAGGGATTCAAGGAACACAGGGACCGGCAGGCGCTCCGGGTACTGGTTTGAACAACATCACATTATTTGATCCGGCTCTTGCTCCATCGTACGCCCAAGGTCAGGTTGTTAGTTTCAATGGGAGTGTTTATGTTGTTAATGTAAATGGTCCGATTGGACTTCCAGGCAGTTCTCCAGATTATAGCTTGTTGCTTTTGGCTGGCACAACAGGAGCTACAGGTGCGACTGGTGTTGGGCTGTCTGGTTCGGTTCCCTTTGATCCAGCATCTGCTCCTTCGTATGCGGCAGGTCAAGTGGTCACGTTTAATGGAAGTACTTATATATCAAGTGTAGCAGGTCCATTGGGGACACCAGGCACATCCTCAGATTACACCTTACTTGCTGGTGCAGGTATAACAGGTGCAACTGGAGCAACAGGTATAGGGCTTGGTGGTGCACTTGCCTTTGATCCAGCTCAGGCACCGACTTATCCAGCTGGTCAGGTAGTGACATATAACGGTAGTACGTATATTACGAATGTAGCTTCACCCAC
This sequence comes from Paenibacillus sp. Root52, assembly GCF_001426865.1. Taxonomy (GTDB): domain Bacteria; phylum Bacillota; class Bacilli; order Paenibacillales; family Paenibacillaceae; genus Paenibacillus. The sequence goes on from NZ_LMFO01000012.1 coordinate 560,535, forward strand.
GGGAACACCGGGTACATCGCCAGATTATACATTATTAGCAGGTGCCGGTCCTACAGGGGCAACAGGTGTAACGGGTGTGACAGGAACCACAGGTGTAGGTTTAAGTGGCATTGTACCATTTGATCCAGCATTGGCACCGACGTATCCTTCGGGCCAAGTTGTCACGTTTAATGGAAGTACGTTTGTTACGAACGTAGCTTCGCCAACTGGTATCCCGGGTACGTCGCCAGATTATACGTTGTTAGCAAGTGCAGGAGTAACAGGTGGCACAGGGTCAACTGGCGCTACAGGTTCTGGTGCGACAGGAGCAACAGGTGGTACGGGAGCAACGGGTGTAGGACTAAATGGGATTCTACCATTTGACCCAGCAGTAGCACCGACGTATCCAGCGGGTCAGGTAGTTACGTTTAATGGAAGTACCTATGTTGCGAATGTGGCAGCACCAACGGGTACCCCGGGCACATCGCCAGATTATACGTTGTTGGCGAGTGCAGGAATAACAGGTGGCACAGGGGCGACTGGTGCCACAGGTTCTGGTGCGACAGGAGCAACAGGCGGTACGGGAGCAACCGGTGTAGGATTAAGTGGGATTCTGNGCAGGAATAACAGGTGGCACAGGGGCGACTGGTGCCACAGGTTCTGGTGCGACAGGAGCAACAGGCGGTACGGGAGCAACCGGTGTAGGATTAAGTGGGATTCTGCCATTTGACCCGGCAGTAGCACCGACGTATCCAGCGGGTCAGGTAGTTACGTTTAATGGCAGTACGTATGTTGCGAATGTGGCAGCGCCAACGGGCACCCCGGGAACATCGCCAGATTACACGTTATTGGCGAGCGCAGGAATAACAGGTGGCACAGGGGCGACTGGTGCCACAGGTTCTGGTGCGACAGGAGCAACAGGCGGTACGGGAGCAACCGGTGTAGGATTAAGTGGGATTCTGCGGCACAGGGGCGACTGGTGCCACAGGTTCTGGTGCGACAGGAGCAACAGGCGGTACGGGAGCAACCGGTGTAGGATTAAGTGGGATTCTGCCATTTGACCCGGCAGTAGCACCAACGTATCCAGCCGGTCAGGTAGTTACGTTTAATGGCAGTACGTATGTTGCGAATGTGGCAGCGCCAACGGGTACCCCGGGAACATCGCCAGATTACACGTTATTGGCGAGTGCAGGAGCTACCGGGGTAACAGGTATAGCTGGGGTTACGGGAGCAACAGGGGTTGGTACGACAGGTGCAACTGGTTTAACAGGAGCGACCGGCGCAGGCTTAACCGGCATTGTAGCATTTGACCCAGCGGTGGCACCAACGTATCCGGCTGGTCAGGTAGTCACGTTTAATGGAAGTACGTATGTTGCAAACGTAGCTTCACCAACGGGCACACCGGGCACGTCTCCAGATTACACGTTATTGGCAAGTGCAGGAGCCACTGGGGTAACTGGAGTAGCTGGTGTTACCGGAGCCACAGGAGTGGGAATTACGGGGGCAACTGGTTTAACGGGAGCAACCGGTGTAGGTTTAACCGGCATTGTAGCATTTGATCCAGCCGTGGCACCAACGTATCCGGTCGGTCAGGTAGTTACGTTTAACGGTAGTACGTATATTGCAAATGTGGCAGCACCAACGGGCACCCCGGGTACGTCGCCAGATTACACGTTATTGGCGAGTGCAGGAGCCACTGGGGTAACTGGAGTGACCGGAGTCACAGGAGTGGGAATTACGGGGGCAACTGGTTTAACGGGAGCAACCGGTGCGGGCTTAACAGGTATTGTAGCATTTGATCCAGCGGTGGCACCAACGTATCCAGCCGGTCAGGTAGTTACGTTTAACGGTAGTACGTATATTGCAAACGTAGCTTCACCAACGGGCACACCGGGTACGTCGCCAGATTACACGTTATTGGCGAGTGCAGGAGCCACNACGTTTAACGGTAGTACGTATATTGCAAACGTAGCTTCACCAACGGGCACACCGGGTACGTCGCCAGATTACACGTTATTGGCGAGTGCAGGAGCCACAGGAGTAACAGGTACAGCTGGAGTTACAGGAGCAACGGGCGTTGGTACGACGGGGGCAACGGGATTAACGGGAGCAACCGGTGCAGGCTTAACCGGCATTGTAGCATTTGACCCAGCGGTGGCACCAACGTATCCAGCCGGTCAGGTAGTCACGTTTAACGGTAGTACGTATATTGCAAACGTAGCTTCACCAACGGGCACACCGGGTACGTCGCCAGATTACACGTTATTGGCGAGTGCAGGAGCCACAGGAGTAACAGGTACAGCTGGAGTTACAGGAGCAACGGGCGTTGGTACGACGGGGGCAACTGGTTTAACGGGAGCAACCGGTGCGGGCTTAACGGGTATTGTAGCATTTGATCCAGCCGTGGCACCAACGTATCCGGCTGGCCAGGTAGTTACGTTTAATGGAAGTACGTATGTTGCAAATGTGGCAGCGCCAACGGGTACCCCAGGCACATCGCCAGATTACACGCTATTGGCGAGTGCGGGAGTCACAGGAGTAACAGGTACAGCTGGAGTTACAGGAGCAACTGGAGCTGGAGTGACGGGCGCAACTGGAGCTACGGGTGCAGGTTTAACGGGCATTGTAGCATTTGACCCAGCGGTGGCACCAACGTATCCAGTAGGTCAGGTAGTTACGTTTAACGGCAGTACGTATGTTGCGAATGTGGCAGCACCAACGGGCACACCGGGTACGTCGCCAGATTACACGTTATTGGCAAGTGCAGGAGCCACAGGAGTAACAGGTATAGCTGGATTAACAGGAGCAACTGGGGTTGGTACAACAGGAGCAACGGGAGCGACCGGTGCAGGCTTAACCGGCATTGTAGCATTTGACCCAGCGGTGTCACCAACGTATCCAGCCGGTCAGGTAGTCACGTTTAACGGTAGTACGTATGTTGCAAACGTAGCTTCACCAACGGGTACACCGGGCACATCGCCAGATTACACGTTGTTGGCGAGTGCAGGAGCTACTGGGGTAACAGGTGTAGCCGGAGTTACAGGAGCAACAGGCATTGGTACGACGGGTGCAACTGGTTTAACGGGAGCGACCGGTGCAGGCTTAACCGGCATTGTAGCATTTGACCCAGCGGTGGCACCGACGTATCCAGCGGGTCAGGTGGTTACGTTTAATGGCAGTACGTATATTGCGAACGTGGCTTCACCGACAGGCACCCCGGGCACGTCACCAGATTACACGTTATTGGCGAGTGCAGGAGCGACTGGAGTTACAGGAGCCACAGGCGTAGGMRTAACAGGTGMAACWGGAGYGACTGGTATCACTGGAGCCACAGGCRTAGGCATAACAGGTGAAACAGGAGCGACTGGTATCACTGGAGCCACAGGCRTAGGCATAACAGGT
>NZ_LMFO01000012.1:563968-694847 GCF_001426865.1 Paenibacillus sp. Root52
GAGCAACTGGTGTTACGGGAGCCACAGGCGTAGGAGTAACAGGAGAAACAGGAGCAACTGGTGTTACGGGAGCCACAGGCGTAGGAGTAACAGGAGAAACAGGAGCRACTGGWGTTACRGGAGCCACAGGCGTAGGAGTAACAGGCGCAACTGGAGTGACCGGTTTCACCGGGGCTACAGGCGTAGGAGTAACAGGAGAAACWGGAGCAACTGGTGTTACGGGAGCCACAGGCGTAGGAGTAACAGGTACAACCGGAGTGACTGGTGTTACGGGAGCCACAGGCGTAGGAGTAACAGGTACAACAGGAGCGACTGGTGTTACCGGGGCTACAGGCGTAGGAGTAACAGGCACAACCGGAGCGACTGGTGTTACGGGAGCCACAGGCGTAGGAGTAACAGGTGCAACCGGAGTGACTGGTGTTACCGGGGCTACAGGCGTAGGAGTAACAGGTGCAACCGGAGTGACTGGAGTAACGGGAGCCACAGGCGTAGGAGTAACAGGGGCTACAGGAGCAACAGGTGTAACCGGAGCCACCGGCGCAACAGGAATCACAGGTGTTACGGGTACCTCCGTCACTGAAACATCAGCGTTTGCAGAAAATTCCAATGGAACGATTCTTGTTCTCTTAGGGGGAACAGCGGTACCCCTTCCTACGAACCAAAATATAGGAACAGGGATAACTGTCAGCGGTGGAAGTGAGACATTCACACTAGCCACTGCAGGTCGTTACTATATCAGTTACAAAGTCAACCTCACAGCTGCCCTTGCTGTTCAAACACGTATAGTACTCAACGGAACTGCTATTCCTGCAAGTGTTATATCACCTTTGCTTTCTCTGAGCCAGTTAGGTACAGACTTTATAGTTACAGTGACAGCAGGATCAACGATTCAGCTCCAATTATTCGGTATTGCCGCAACAGCAGTTCTTTCACCGCCAGGTGCTACGCTGAATATTATTCGATTAAGTTAATTATTAAGAAGCATTTTAGTCGCTAGCAATTTCAGATGCAAAAAAAAGAGGCGAACCTGCGAAGGTTCGTCTCTTAATAATCCGATCATTATCATCCCGTATTTACAGAACGATCTCAACCGCGGTATTTAATTCTGGAAGAGCCGTGAGTTGAACAAGGACATCTTTTGGAACTTCTTTATCGACAGTAAGAATCATGATAGCTGCTCCACCGATAATTTTACGTCCTACTTGCATGGATGCGATGTTGACGTCATTTTGACCAAGCAAGGTTCCCACACGTCCGATAATTCCCGGTTTATCATTGTGAGAAATGAGGATTTGGTGGCTCTCTGGAGCGATATCCACTGGGAATTTATCCAGACGTACAATTCGCTCACCGTAACCTGCAAGAAGTGTACCTGCTACGCGGCGTTCTTCAGCTTCCTGTGTTGTCACCAGAGTAACGGTGATCAAGTTCGTGAATCCTTTTGTCGTAGATGTTTGGCTAACTACAACGTTCAGATCTCTTGTTTTGGCCAAATGCATGGAGTTAACGATGTTAGCTTCTCCGCCCAGATGTCTAGCAAGGATGCCTTTTACGATGTAGCGAGTTAATGGTTGAGTATCGACCTCTGACAGATCACCCGCATAATCAATTCGGATCTCTTGAACCGCATTTTGAGTGATTTGAGCTGCAAAACTACCCAGTGTCTCGCCAAGTTTAAAGTAAGGCTGCAATTTGTTCATAACCGTAGGAGCTACCGCAGGCATGTTCACTGCATTTTTGAACGGTTCGTTACGCAAAATGTGAAGCACTTGTTCCGAAACGTCGATCGCTACATTCTCTTGTGCTTCAACAGTAGATGCACCCAAATGTGGTGTCACGATAATGCTCGGATGATTTAGGAATGGATGATCCGCTGCTGGCGGCTCGCTTTCGAATACGTCAAAGGCAGCACCAGCAACGATACCTTCATCAATAGCTTCCACGAGAGCCATTTCATCAACAACACCACCGCGGGCACAGTTCACAATGCGCATACCTTTTTTCATAACTTCGAATTGAGGACGCGAGATCATATGACGAGTCTCAGGCGTTAACGGCGTGTGAACAGTCATAAAGTCTGCATTGCGAATGATATCATCAACGCTAGCTAACTTAACTTGAAGCTTCTCTGCACGCTCTTGTGTAAGGAATGGGTCATAAGCAAGAATATCCATACCAAATGCTTTGGCACGCTTGGCTACCTCGCTACCGATTCTTCCCATACCAAGGACACCCAATGTTTTATTCCGTAATTCCACACCTAAGAAAGTTTTGCGATCCCATGTACCTTGAATGGTTTTGGCATAAGCTTGAGGAATATGACGCGCGAGCGCCATCATCATTGCAAATGTATGCTCACATGTGGTGATCGTGTTACCGTCAGGTGCGTTAATTACAATAATACCGCGTTGTGTAGCAGCTTCCAGATCAATGTTGTCTACACCGACGCCTGCGCGGCCAATAACCTTAAGGTTGGTACCTGCAGTCATAATACGATCGGTAACACGTGTCTGGCTTCGAACGAGTAGGGCATCATATTCGCCAATAATGGCAACAAGTTCATCTTCACTAAGACCGGTTTTCTTTTCAACAACCACATCATTTGCATCCACCAATTGCTGAATTCCCAGATCACTAATCGGATCCGACACTAACACTTTGTACATGGTTTCTTCCTCCTTAGGTATGTGTATCTATATCGTTAAGGCTACTCCCCATCGAAGAGGATTTCCTTAAAACCAGTTTAATCCTTCCCTCCAACAACGCGGTGTCGTAACAGAGGGGAAAGGTGTAACAATAGGGTGAATTCCACGTCTATATTTCTAAAATAATCAAAAAACTCTCAATCCACATACTGCTTGCGCAATAAGGGACGAGAGTTGTCGTGGTACCACCCTAATTCACCGCCGTTTCGCAACGACAGTCTTAGCGGTCAATGAAGACCGAAGAGGATAACGGGTCTAAACCGATTGCACCTACTCCAATGTTCAATGCAATAACTCAGGAACGCTCAAGATCATTTGCCAGCCACCGATTCTCACCAACCATCGGCTCTCTGAAAGACACAGCAACATCTTTTTTCCATCATCGTGTTTAACGTGACTAATTTTTTCATAATGTATCATGGCTAACATGACCGTGTCAATAGGCATAAATGTTTTAGTTTGAAAGTGTAGATACAGTTTGCCTATCATGGAAAACACGAATGATTTTTTATGAATGTGGTTATCTACGGCATATATTTAGCTTATTTACTAATTGTTTTGTGAAATAAGTTTTCAAAATTCGCTTTTGAGCTTATATGAGTTTATAGGCTTCTTAAACCGGGACTTGGGGCAGGTCTTGAACCAATTTGATTTTTTGGCTATCATTTAGTATACGATCCTATGGGATCGGTTTTTTCATCCATCAAATTTAAGTCAAGAGGATAGACACAGTCAATGAAAAAATGGAAGTTTCCCAAGTTTAAGATTCAGAAGGCTGAACCCCAACAACTTACCGAGCGCTTACTTCTGATCAATTTATACTTTACACAAGGTTTGACTTTAATTATTGGCGTTGTGTGGATTTTATTGCAGAAGAGAAATTTGCTTGATGTGCTTGCATTGCCTGACAATCTTCATTTTATTTGGTGGGGACTTGGTCTTGCAGTGACTATGCTTGTTATGGATCTGATTTTGTCTTATGTCATTCCTCAGGAAAGCATGGATGATGGCGGCATTAATGAGATGTTGTTCAAGAATCGACCTATTTGGCACATTGTATGTATTGCAGCCGTTGTCGCGATTTGCGAAGAATTGTTATTTCGTGGAGCGATACAACATGCAATCGGCCCTTACTGGACAAGTATTTTATTTGCAGTGATCCACATACGTTACTTACGGCATTGGATTCCAACAGGGTGGGTGTTTGTTTCAAGCTATGGATTGGGTTGGATATACTTGCAATCCGGCACATTGTGGGCGCCTATACTATGTCACTTTATAATTGATTTGGTGTCCGGATTAGCGATACGTTTTCGGAGGGAATCATGAACCAGCAATTGAGTAGAATGAAAACATACGGAAGTCAGCGTCATCGGAACTTGGAACAAAAAGAGAAATCCGAGCCTACTTTGACGCCAGAAGTGAGCATGTTTGCTGAAACGGCCGTAGCCGTTGACCAAGGGGGAGCAGCGCCGATTACTGCTATCTCCATACCTAGATCCAAACGCAAACCCCTATCAGCATCACTGGAGAGCCCGGTACTTCCAAGCCGTGCCCCAGCACGCTCCAAAACATCTCAGAAGCAGAATGAAGAAGAAAGCGTATCTGAAGCAGGTTCACTTCCTACGCGTACGGAGCTTCATCCTTCTCGCCGTTTGCGGTTAAGCAAACGTTTTGTTAATTCGCTTATCCTTCTTTTCGTTCTTCTCACGGCTAGTTTAGTGTGGTGGGGAGTAAAAGGAGCACCGCCTCTGCATACGTTCTTACCTTGGCCGGGGTAGTAGGCATCGTCTGAAATGAAGAAAAAGCAAAAAAACAGCCTTTAGTTAGGCTGTTTTTTGCTTTTTTTGTTATTTAACGTACTTTCAGTTCGATGGAGCGAGGATCTACAAAGGAGTATCCTTTCTCTTTGAGTTTTATGAGTAGCTCATCTAAAGCTTCAACCGTCCATGGCAGCTCATGCATTAATATGTTGCTCCCAGGGTTCAGTTGATCTAGCACATTTTGAATCACTTTATCCGGTCGATCCTTCGCGCTTTTATCCCAATCAAGTGATCCGTTAGACCAAGTCATGTAGAGCATGTCGTTTTTATCGACAACCGCTTTGAGTGCATCATTCCCAGAACCAAAGGGTGGACGGAAAAATTGAGGCGTTATGCCAATCGTTTCTTTAACGATATCTTGTACGGATTCCACCTGCCTCACAGCATCGGCATTGGACATTTTTTTGAGATCTTCATGATCCCATGCGTGATTACCTATGATTTGACCTCGTTCATGGATGAGCTTGAGTAAGTCCGGATTGTTTTGGACTCGATAACCATTAACGAAGAAAATTGCTTTTGCATCATGTTTATCCAACGTGTCGATTAATTGGTTAATCATGTCTTCTTCTTTAGGGCCGTCGTCAAATGTCAACAAGACCACTTTTTTCTCTACAGAATCGTCATTGGGCTTAATAAAATAATTTTCATTCATATGATACATTTTTGGGATTTCTGCTTGTGTCGATTCTGCGTCAGCATTCTGCATGGTATCAGAATTTTCTTCACGGGCAGTTTGCGAAGAAGAAGCCTCCGAAGGTTTAGACTTATCAGGATTGTTAACTTGATCTGTATCTTCGGTTTCATTGGAGTTGGCAGTCGTATCAACGGTTGGGCTAGACGTATCCTTAGGATTTTGAACAACCGTTTCGGTTTCGTTGCCACAAGCTGTCAGAAGCAAGCAAGTGGCGATTAAGCATGTCGCGGTAAGTCTAAACATCAGTAACAACTCACTTTCCTGTATTTATGCGGAATGAGATGCTGTCATCCAGCAAACAATAGTTATGATTTTAACATTTAGAGGAGGTTGGTGTAATGAAGGCTTCATCCTTTTTCTGGGGTATCGTCATTGGCGTTGCTGCAAGCTCATGGATCGCCAGAGGCAAAGTACCCATGCTGTCTTCTGGTTCGTCACGTAACATGATGGATCAGGCTAAGCATAAAATGATGGAAATGACATTTCCAGGCATGGACGGATTTAATGTTAAACCGAATGCACATAGTGACAACCATAAGAGCCCATTAAAGAAAGAAGCAAGACCAGTTACGCCGCAAGAAAAAGAAGAAAATATGAAAATGCTCAAGGATTTTATTCGTTCTAACCCAGAAGTGAAAAATGAAGTTGAGCAAATTTTGAGTCAAACACACACAACTGTACCGGGTTTATAAACCAAAACTTCTGTTTAGAATCAACCACAGTCTTTATTTACTGTGGATTGATTCTTTTTTTTGTCGATTTTACTTCGTGCATTTACAGGTATAAAATGATAACATAACTACATAGATTTATTTTCAGCACATATTGTTTTGTGCTTCATAATCTGTTATAAGACTTGCTTATAAAGGGGAGATCCTGTATGAAAATAGAACGATTAAGTCACGATAAGATACGGATTTTCCTGACCTTTGACGATCTGAGCGAGCGCGGAATACAAAAAGAAGATATGTGGCAGGAGATACCTAAAGTTCATGAACTGTTCACTGAAATGATGGATCAGGCTTATTCCGAACTTGGGTTTGATGCCACAGGTCCACTTGCTGTCGAAGTATTCGCACTTCCCGCTCAAGGTATGGTTGTCATTGTTACCCGTGGGAAATATGATCCGCAACAATATGGCTCAGGCAACGAGGATGATCTTCCTGAGGAAGTATATGAGATGGAAGTTACGCTTGAACAAAGTGATACCATCGTTTACGCCTTCAAAGATTTCGAGGTGCTCATTGAAGCAGCGCATATGCTGCGTCAACATGTCACTAACGCCGGAACACTGTATTCATATAAAAACAAATGGTTCCTACACTTGGAGCCCGATGATGTTGATTCCACCAAACATGCAGCATTGATCGCATTGCTCGCTGAATTTGGTGAGGGATCATCCGTTACACCGGCAGTGATGGAAGAGTACGGGAAAGTGATCATTCCTGAACAAGCCATTGAGGTTATCTGTACACATTTCAAACGTCAAGATTAGTTCATCATTGTAATCGCGTCTTAGTCAGAGGAGGGAATTTTCGGTGCTTTTGTTCTCGGTATTAGCGGCAGCAGTAGCTCCGGGTCTCGCCTTGTTAACATACTTTTATCTGAAAGACCGTTATGATTCTGAGCCACTTCACATGGTATTGAGAGTGTTCGTGATGGGTGTCTTGATGGTGTTACCTATCATGATCATTCAACGTGGCATGACGATTTGGCTCGGAGACAATCCTTATCTTGAATCCATCGTAATCTCTGGTGGTGTTGAAGAATTTATCAAATGGTTTGTGATATATCACATCATTTATAATCACACCGAATTTGATGAACCTTATGACGGGATATTGTATTCAGTAGCGGTATCGCTCGGATTCGCAACTGTTGAGAATGTGTTGTATGCCTTTGCGGGGAATGCCTCAGTCTCAGCGATGTTTCTCCGTGCACTGCTCCCTGTTTCAGGTCATGCGATGTTTGCAGTGATTATGGGATACTATATGGGGCGGGCTAAGTTTACCGATGGTAAGAAAAAGCGTTGGTATCTAATGTTATCCTTGATCTTACCGTTTTTCTGGCATGCACTCTACGATGTGATTATGAACACGATGGTTAATCATTGGCTATGGTTTATTGCTCCGCTCATGGCGGGATTGTGGTATGGTGCAATCGGCAAAATTACACGAGCCAATAATCGTTCTCCATTTCGTTTTGTGAAGCGAGAGGAAGAGGTTAAATTATAGAAATACGGACACACTGGTGGACATGAAGCGCATGCTGCGCACAATGCCCCGGTGTGTTTTTTTGTATGAAGAATAGAAGATCTCCGGGGAATTCTAACAGAAACGGGGATTAAGCTTATTATGCGGATTAAAATTAAAATTAGATGCAAGCAGTGTGGGGAGCGTTTTACGTTGAGGGGGAAGAAAGAAAGAGGACGGATTGAAACGGGATTTAAGCAATGTCTCTGCGATAATCGGGATCAATTTGAGATTGAAGAAGAAGGAAGAGCCTCATGGGTACAATTAAATTAGATGAGTGTGATTACTAGGGCATGTGACTGAACTGGAAATTCGATGCATAAGAGGTCTTTCTTCGATCCACAATATAGATAGCGGTTCAGAAGAAAGGAGACTTCCGATGTATAAACGTTTAAGTTCAGTCATGTTTCCGATCGTCGCAGTCCTGTTGATCGGTGCTCTCGTTTGGGGTTACCAAGAGAACCAGGAGAAAAACGCGATTCTAATTAAAGCGGAGAATCAATATCAACGTGCTTTTCACGATCTATCTTTTCATATGGATAAGTTGCATTCCGAGATTGGTAATACCCTTGCTGTTCACACAAGCTCACTTGGAATGCATCGTAAAGGTCTGATGAACGTGTGGCGACTTACCAGTGAGGCTCAAAATGAGATTAGTCAGTTGCCCTTGACCATGCTGCCTTTCCATGAAACTGATGATTTTCTTTCGCGAATCTCTAACTTTGCCTATAAGGCATCGATGCGAGATCTAACGAATGAACCTTTGAGTCAAAAAGAACTGGGCAACCTGAAGCAGCTGTACCAAAATTCATCTGAGATTACGAAGAACTTAAAAGAAGTGCAGCAAAAAGTTCTATCGGATCGTCTGCGGTGGATGGATGCAGAAACAGCTATGGCAGCCCAAGGTAAAGTCAATGACAATACGATTGTAGATGGATTCCGGTCTGTTAACCAAAAGGTACAACAGTACCCTGAATTGGACTGGGGGCCGTCGGTATCTAGTATGTACACCAAACGAACAGTGAAGAAACTAGATGGTATTCCAATGACCAAAGAACAGATTCAGAATAAAGCTGCTAAATTCTCCAATCAATCGGTGGATAATATCCAAGTACAAGAGAATGGCAAGGGTACAGAATGGGAATCATTTACTGCGTCTGTCGGACAGGCGAAAGACAGTAAACTCATGATGGATTTCACACGTAATGGTGGAATGCTGATCTCGTATAGCGACACACGTCAGATTGGAACAAAGAAAGTTTCACGTAATGAGGTTATGGCTAAAGCGGATCAATTTTTGTCCGACAAAGGGTATAAAGATATGAAAGCTGTCAATTACGATGAGTATGGGAACTTGGCTAACCTGACCTATGTGCGCAAGCAAGGCGATACCTTGATTTATCCTGAGAAAATTTCTGTTCGTGCTGGCTTGGATACAGGTGAAGTAACGGGTTTTCAAGCAAGTGACTTTGTCAACGAACATAAAGATCAACGCAACATTCCAAAAGCGCGTCTTACAGCTGAGCAAGCTCGGAAGAAATTGAATCCTGATTTTGAAGAGAGTTATGTCCGTAAATCACTTATTGAGAATGAATTCAGTAAGGAAGTGCTGTGTTACGAATTCGGTGGACGGATCAATGGAACCCGATACCGAATCTACATTAATGCGGACACAGGCATGGAAGAAGCTGTTGAGGAAATTAAACCGGTGAATGCGACTTCGTAGGATATTCACTTAAGAGCCTCACCTAATTTTTAGTAATAAAAGGACAGATCGCAAGACGGTCTGTTCTTTTATTTTGTTATTCACTATGATAAAGGTCATGGTATAATGGTCCTTGTACATATGAAGACAATACATAAAGTGACGGTGAGCAATCGTGTATCCCAAAATAAACGAAATCTTATTCATTCAAATAGCCTCAGCAGATGAAAAAGAAGCGATCAAAGAATACAAATCCCGTATTGCTGATGTGGAAGATGACAGTTTTCTGATTGAAGTTCCGATGCAGCAAGGAAGCAGCAGACTGAAAAGACTCTTTTTTGGTGAGGAATTATCGATTTATTATATTACTGAAGATGGCGTCCGGCATTATTTTAATACGTATGTTACTGGTTTTGAAGAAGATATCGTTCGACTTGTTCGTATTCGCAAACCGTTACCAGATGAAATTTCCAAAATTCAGCGCCGAAGCTTCTTACGTGTTCACGCAAATCTTGAATTAGCTATTCAAATTGAGGATCTGACGAGAGCAGTAGCTCTGACTGAGGATATTGGTGGTGGGGGTTTATCTATCTACGGGGAACCTAATTTCTCGCTGGTTGAAGGACAAAAGTTGAATTGTTGGTTACTCGTTCCTTATCGCAACTCTGCAATCGAACATGTCGCTTTTGAGGCAGAGGTTGTGCGAATCAAAGAATTAGAGACAGGCAGACAGCTCTGTATGCTGAAGTTTGTGCAAATCACGGATTCTGAGCGGCAGAAAATCATTAAATTTTGTTTCGAGCGCCAACTCGATTATCGCACCAAATAATAGTTGTAATGTTGGATAAATACGGATTGCGGTGGGTAACGTAATGGAAAAACAAAGGAGCGCGTTATGGATAACCACCGGAATTCTCTTCGATACGAACGCCTCTATTATGTGTGGTCTCATCGTATGGAAAAACGATTTCTCAAACTGATTGCGGTTCTTTGTTTGCTGCTAATCTTATATCAATTGCTTCTGCAAATTCCGTATTTGAGAAATAAAATGACGATAATCGATCACATGGAAGGAACGCCGATTCAGAACCAAATCTCGACATGGCAACAAAATTATTGATTTGCCTGTTTTTGCATCCCTCTTTATAGTGTGGTATAATTTTCACGATGCAGGCAATGCCTGTTTTTTTATTGAGGCTTAACGTTTGAGGAGGAATGCCCCGTTGGCAAGCCAGAACACATCAGAGAACGGGAAAATGAACGTCGCAATTGACGGTCCTGCCGGTGCCGGGAAAAGCACGGTGGCTCGATTAGTTGCAGAGGCGCTCGCGTACATTTACGTTGACACTGGCGCGATGTACCGTGCGGTAACTCTTCACATGATTCGGAATGAAATAAAGCCGGAGCATGTCACAGAGGTGCTTCAGGAAGCCCAGAAGCTGGTCATTGAATTACAACCGGATCCCGACGGACAGAAAGTGTTCTGTAATGGGGAAGATGTAACCTCGGAAATCCGCTCCCGTGAAGTAACGGGAATCGTGTCACGATATGCGCAAATCGAGGGGCTGCGTACACAATTAGTGGATACTCAGCGGCAAATGGCTTTGCGCAAGGGCGTCGTTATGGATGGACGCGATATCGGAACGACAGTACTGCCCGATGCGGAAGTGAAAATCTTCATGACTGCCAGTGTGGAAGAGCGTGCACTTCGCCGCTTCAAAGAACTGGATCCCTCTGAAGGACTGACGTTGGAGCAACTAGAGCGAGACATTGCCACCCGTGACAAATTGGATGAAGAGAGGGAGATTTCCCCACTTCGGTGTGCAGAGGACGCCACTGTTCTTGACACAACTGAGATGAGCATCCATGAAGTGGTTGACAAAATCGTATCTTATTGCACAATGGTCAGAGGAGAGATCGGTCTATGATTTACACATTTTGCAGCACTTTACTGCGGATCATCTACACCATTCTTTTCCGTCTTGAAGCAGTTGGTCGGGAGAATATCCCGAATGAAGGCGGCGTACTTTTATGTTCTAATCATATCAGTAATTTTGATCCGCCAACGGTGGGAATTAAGATTCGTCGTCAGGTTCGTTTCATGGCCAAAAGCGAATTGTTTGATGTTCCCGTCTTCGGCCGTATTATCAAGGCTGTAGGAGCCTTTCCTGTTAAGCGGGGAGGCGTAAGCAAGGAATCCATCAAAACCTCACTCAATATTTTGCGTGGTGGTGAAGTGCTAGGGATTTTCCCTTCGGGAAGTCGCCACAATGATGGTGGAATTGGTAAAAAAGGTGCAGCGAGCTTTGCTCTTCGAAGTGGTGCTACTGTAATCCCTACTGCTATTATCGGCAACTACAAGCTTTTTCGTAAGATGAAAGTGGTGTATGGTGCACCTGTGAATTTGGACGAGTTCAAGGAAGACCCTTCGGGTGATGCACTCGAAAGAGCAACTGAGAAAATCATGTCCAAAATCAATGAAATGGTTAAAACAGGCGTACCGAGTAAATAAGGTTATGACCTGAATTGCTGGGTGTATGTTTCCATTTTACCTGTGGGAAGCTATAGAAGCATCTAGTACTGAAAGTGTTTTGAACTCTGCTATAGGCAGGTTTGAATATAATGGGGTTTTTGAATTGAGGAGGGTATTTGACATGTCGGAAGAAATTAAAAATCAAGAAGCAACCCAAGATGAGTTGGATCAATTCGTTTCCTTGAAAAAGGGAGATACCGTAAAAGGAACCATCGTCAAATTGGAAGATAACCAAGCTTATGTAAGCATTGGATATAAATATGACGGTGTTATTCCAATTCGTGAATTGTCCTCTTTGCATGTAGACAGCGCGTCTGATGCAGTTGAAGTTGGGCAAGAAGTTGAGGCAAAAGTCCTCACTATTGACGACGAGAAAGAAAAACTCGTTCTGTCTAAGCGTGCAATCGACAGCGAAAACGCTTGGGATCAATTGCAAAAGCATTTTGAAGACCAAGACGTATTCGAAGTTGTTGTAGCTGATGTAGTTAAAGGCGGTTTGGTTGCAGACGTGGGCGTGCGTGGATTCATTCCAGCATCCATGGTTGAGCGCCATTTCGTTGAAGACTTCAGCGACTACAAAGGCCGCACACTGCGTGTTAAAGTGAAAGAGATCGACCGTGAGAACAATAAAGTGATCCTTTCCCAAAAAGACGTATTGGAGCAAGAATTCGAAGCAAACAAAGTCGAAGTTATGGCTGGTTTGCAAGAAGGTCAAGTTATCGAAGGTACAGTTCAACGCTTGACACAATTCGGTGCATTTGTTGATGTAGGCGGAGTTGATGGCTTGGTTCACGTATCCGAGCTTGCTTGGACTCACGTTGAAAAACCATCTGACATTCTGTCCGAAGGTGACAAAGTTAACGTGAAAGTGCTCAAAGTTGATCCTGAAAAAGGTAAAATCAGCCTGAGCATGAAAGCTGTTCAACCAGGTCCTTGGGAAACAGCTGGCGACAAATTCAATGCTAGCGATATCGTAACAGGTGTTGTAAAACGTCTGGTTGACTTCGGTGCATTCGTTGAAATCGCTCCTGGCGTTGAGGGACTTGTGCACATCTCACAAATCTCCCACAAACACATCGGCACTCCACATGAAGT
The DNA here is from genome assembly GCF_001426865.1 of Paenibacillus sp. Root52. Classification (GTDB taxonomy): domain Bacteria; phylum Bacillota; class Bacilli; order Paenibacillales; family Paenibacillaceae; genus Paenibacillus. Next base: position 576,779 of record NZ_LMFO01000012.1, read on the forward strand.
GTTGAAAGAAGGTCAAGAAGTTCAAGTTAAAATCTTGGACATGAACCCTTCTGAACAACGTGTAAGCTTGAGCATCAAAGAAACAGAAGAAGCTCCAGCCCAAGCACCTAAAACAGAAAGACCTGCTAGAAACAATGCTCCACGTGAAGAAATCAACAACCCTAACGTTTCCTTGAGCAATCAAGGTATGAGCACTACGCTAGGCGAACTGTTTGGAGACAAACTCAGCAAATTCAAATAAGTTATCTGTGCATGGTTCTTAGTTATATACTGCATATTTTGCTGAACAATAAAAGCAAGATCGGCGAGCCCCAGGCGGGTTCGCCGATTGTTGTTATTACGAGGATAACGGTACGAAAGGTTAGCCAAGACAAGTGTTTTTTGCTATGATGAGTATCGTAAAGTATGGACAGGAGGAGTGGAATGTATGGCAAGACCCGTTGTGGCAATTGTCGGACGACCGAACGTGGGTAAATCCACTATATTTAATCGGATTATCGGCGACAGGCTGGCCATTGTGGAAGACAAGCCGGGCATTACCCGAGATCGGATTTATGGAATCGGTGAATGGAACGGCAAAGCATTCAGTATTATCGATACAGGTGGTATCGAGATTGACGGCGAGGACGTCATTATGAAATCCATCCGTATGCAGGCAGAACTTGCGATTGAAGAAGCGGATGTTATTGTATTTATGTGTGATGCCAAAGCGGGTATTACGCAATCGGATGAAGAAGTTGCAGAGATGCTGTACCGTTCAGGTAAGCCTATCGTTGTAGCCGTTAACAAAGTGGATAATATCGGGCGCAGCGAACTGATTTATGAGTTCTATGGTTTCGGGTTCGGTGATCCAATTGGGGTCTCAGGTAGCCATGGTACAGGTGTAGGCGATCTTCTCGATGCAATCGTAGAGAAGTTACCAGAACTTGAAGAAGAGACTTATGATGATGATGTTATTCGTGTAGCACTGATCGGCCGTCCGAATGTAGGTAAATCCTCACTTGTGAATGCGATCCTGGGCGAAGAGCGGGTTATTGTTAGTGATGTTGCGGGAACTACGCGTGATGCCATTGATACCCCGTTTGAAAAGGATGGTCAGCGTTATGTATTAATCGATACAGCAGGTATGCGCAAACGTGGTAAGGTGTACGAAACGACTGAGAAGTATAGCGTTATGCGTGCGATGCGTGCTATTGAACGTGCCGATGTTGTTTTGATTGTCATTAATGGTGAAGAAGGCATTATTGAACAAGACAAACATATTGCAGGTTATGCATTTGAAGCAGGCAAAGCTTCACTGTTTGTAGTGAACAAATGGGATGTTGTGGACAAAACAGATAAGACCATGAATGAATTTGAGAAAAAAATTCGGGATCACTTCTTGTTTATGACGTATGCTCCCGTGGTCTTTTTGTCAGCCAAAACAAAACAACGCTTACAAAAATTGCTACCGGTTGTTCAACATGTGGCTCAGCAACATGCACTACGTATTCAGACGCATCTGCTTAATGATGTCGTATCTGATGCTGTTGCGATCAATCCACCACCAACGGATAAAGGTCGCAGAATGAGAATTAACTATGTAACACAGGTAGCAGTTAAACCACCAACAATGGTTATTTTCGTAAACGACCCAGAGTTGATGCACTTCTCATATGAACGGTACCTGGAGAATAAAATCCGTGGTGCGTTCGACTTTGAAGGTACGCCAATTCGTATATTTACTCGGAAGAAGTCCGACGAAAGTTAGGGGAGAAGTTTGTGATTTTACAAATCGCAGCGATTGTACTGAGTTATCTACTCGGTTCAATCAGCTTTAGTGTCCTCCTTGCCAAGGCGATTCGGGGGATCGATATCCGTCAACACGGCAGCGGTAACGCAGGAGCTACGAATACATTGCGTATTCTGGGGAAAGGGCCAGCTATCCTGGTTCTGCTCCTTGACGTGCTCAAAGGGATCGCTGCGGTATGGATCGGAGTTTGGCTTAGCGGCGGTTCGGAATGGATTCCAGCGATCTGTGGTATAGCAGCTATTGCAGGGCATAACTGGCCACTATACTTCCGTTTCCGCGGGGGAAAAGGAATTGCAACGGCGATTGGTGTACTTGCCACACTCTCTCTTGTTCCTGCATTGTGCGCCGGAGTTTTCGCAATCCTGTCCATCGTATTGACACGGTATGTTTCATTGGGATCACTGATCTTTGTTGCATTGACACCTATCTTTATTCTTGTTTTACCCGGATATTCAATGACCATCTTCTGGGGAAGTCTGATTATTTGTCTGTTTGCATTCTGGAGACATCGTACCAATATTGCGAAGCTCGCCAAAGGACAGGAAAATAAATTGGGATCGAAAAACCCTGGAGGGGGAAAACGCGTTGTCTAAAAAAGTTGCTGTACTGGTTGCGGGCAGTTGGGGAACTGCTCTTGCCAGTGTGCTCGCTGCGAATCAGTTGAATGTAATGATGTGGACACGTGGGGAAGAACAAGCTGCGGAAATTAATGAGCAGCATACGAATGCTCGCTTTCTCCCTGGTGCAGAACTATCTCCGCTGATTCAGTCAACGACGGATATGGGTGCTGCGGTTGAAGGGGCATCAGCAATCGTCATTGTAGCGCCTTCTTCAGCAATGAGAGCGGTGGCACAACAACTTAAGGCTCACTACAAGCCGGAAATGCTCGTTATTCACGCAACCAAAGGGTTTGAGACGGAGAGTCTGAAACGGATGTCAACCGTTATCTCCGAAGAGCTTGAATGTGAAGAAGGACAAGTCGTTGTCCTCTCAGGTCCGAGTCATGCGGAAGAAGTGGTGAAGCGTTGCCCAACAACAGTAGTTGTCGCATCACTGGACAAGACTGCTGCTGAGTCAGCCCAAGGATTGTTTATGAATTCCTATTTCCGGGTGTATACGAACCGAGATATGCTTGGTGTTGAATTGGCAGGAGCCTTCAAAAATATCATTGCACTAGGTGCGGGAATGTCCGATGGACTTCAGTTTGGTGATAATGCCAAAGCGGCGTTATTAACACGTGGTCTTGCTGAAATTACACGCATTGGTGTGGAGATGGGTGCGAATCCACTGACGTTCTCTGGTTTGGCAGGGATCGGCGATCTGGTAGTTACAGCTACCAGTCAACACAGTCGAAACTGGAGAGCAGGCTCTATGCTGGGTCAAGGTAAGAAATTAGACGATGTTTTGAACTCAATGGGCATGGTGGTTGAGGGAATTCGTACTACACAGGCTGCTTATTTTATTTCACAAAAATATAATGTGCAAATGCCAATTGCTGATCAATTGTATCATGTTCTTTTTCAGGAGAGACTGCCACGAGATGCGGTTGAGGCTCTGATGGGCCGAGATCCCAAAACGGAGATGGAAGTCATGAAACTTGAAACTTGGGAGCAATGGCACTCCTAATCGGTGTGTCTTGTTGAACGGATCTTGAAGCTTATTCACCTTTTCTGCGGTGCACTCATACTATACACATGAGTATTACCGGAGGAGGGGAGACGAATGGGTAACAATATTTCTAAGGATGCACTGAAAGCGATCAACAAAAAAACAGGCAAAACGATTACGGAAGGTGCTGTCAAGAAGTTGGCCAGCACAGTGAAACCATCCACAATGCAGAACGAAGCTCAGTTGCGCCAATTGATTAAGCAGGTATCCGCTATGGCGAAAGTTCCGGTGTCGGAAGATACGGTTCAGGATATTGTAAGTGCGGTCAAGAAGAGCGGATTGAACCCGAACAGCATGGAATCGCTTATGAAAATGATGATGAAAAAATAATAGATCGTGCCTGCATAGGCAGTGGATGAATAAGATGAGAAAGTGAGCTGGCTTCTGCCAGCTTGCTTTTTGTCTTTTTTTTGGAAAAAACCGTTGAATTTCGTGTTATAATAATTGCAATTGTCACGGTGTCAGTGATGAATTAACGGACTGAAGGGGAGACTGTTGGATTATGAGCGCAATGGACAAGATGTGGCTGTCATTGGTTGCGATTCTGATTATGGGTTTATCTGTATTCCTAATTACGTTTGCTCGTGCCAAAACGAAAGGTATTATACGCGGGGTATTGTCCCTTATTGCATTTCTGATTATGTTAATTGGCTTTTTCGGCGGAATTGCATCTCTAACCTGAGCCTTTCCAGAGCCTGAGGGATAACATCCGAATAAGCACATCATAAGAACTGACACAATGAACACGGATGAAAGAAGGTGAGCCCGGATGGAGCTGAATAAAACGGGGGAACGAACAGCGGATTATCCGGTATTACATGCTGCTCTGCTGGAAATCGCGAAGGTCTGGAGTAATGAACCATTCACATGGCTGCTCGGCGGGAGTTGTGGGCTGCTATTGCAAGAGGTAGAATTGCAACAGGCGCCAAGAGACATTGATATTTATGCGGATATTGCTGCAGCCAAAATGTTACATAGAACTGCACCTGGAACAATTCTGGATGAACCACAGATCGATAAGACAGGTCCGTACGCTTCCTTACTTAGCCATTACCAGGTGGGAGAGTGTGCGTTGGAACTGGTCGGTGGTTTTGAGATATGGGCAAGAAAGAGCTGGTATCGGGTAGAAATTGATCGTTTACTCGCTGCACATGCGCCCTGTGTTCAGATGGGTGCATTCACAGTCAAACTAATGCCGCTAGCTCATGAATTGTTATTCAACGTATTGAGGGGACGCGTGGATCGGTATGAAGCAATTGCGAAGCAGATTCGGAAGCAGCCACATGAACATCAATCCCTCATGCTTTTACTCAGTGAGCAAAATGTGTGGACAAGTCGCTTTCGATCCGAAGTTAGTGAACTTATCGGGTTTGATTGGCATGCGTAATAGAAAGGAGGGAGCACATGGAGCAGATCATTACATTTTTGCCTGATCAGAAGAGTATTCGTTTGAAAGCAGGCGTAACCTTACTGAATGCCGCACGCCGTGCAGGCGTAAAAATAACGACGCGTTGCGACGGGAAGGCGGCTTGCCTGATGTGTAAAGTGAGAGTCGATGAAGACTATGCCCATGCGTTGTACCCTCCGACCGATGCAGAGAAACGTAAACTGGGGCAGTTATTGGAACAAGGAACGAGACTGGCCTGCCAAGCCAAGGTCGGGGCTTCATTGTCTGTTCACGTGCCTGAAGATCCTCTCAAAGCCGCGATTCGTAAACAACTGGAGCGTCAGCAAAAGGAAGATGATGACTGGTTCTAAACTTATTCTAACAGCCAGATAGTTTAATATTTTTTTGGTTAATTACGTTGTACTTCATGCATGAGATCCAAGGAGGATACGGATGATCAAGAACTCGTCTAACACGCAGTGGAGTAGAAGAAGACGGCACATTAGCGCTTTATTCTTATTTCTGTTATTTGCTTTTGTGGGTAGTGGCTGTATGTATCAATCCCAAAGTGGTGCAGATCCCAAAGTCGCCTATCGGGAAAGTGTTAGCAGAATACAGCTTGCAGTGGAAGCCTTTCAGCAAGATCAGGGAATATTACCTATCCTTAATGCGGGTGAGGAAACGCCCAAATTCGAAAAGTTCAGAGTTGATCTCGCTAAGCTGAAGCAGCAGGGGTACATCGATGAAATACCGGTAACGGCTTTTGAGAACGGTGGTAGCGCTTACTTCTTAATACAGAATGAAGAGGTAAAGCCAACGATCAAAGTTATGGATCTGCAGACTGTGCAGAAGGTTAATGATGTACAACGAATGGTTAACCAGTATAAGTCCGTACATAATGGCAAGTTACCTGTAGGAGAAGAGTTATATCCTGGTCTGCATGTTGTAAATATGAAAGAAGCTGCTGTTGCTGGGGCACCTGAGGTAACACTTAATAGTGTGTATTCGGGGCAAGAGCTGCCCTTTATGGTGGATGAGGTAGGCAATGTATATGTGGATTATGCTTTTGACATTATGCAGGCTGTGGAGAAATCAGAAGAATCACCTACAGAAACGACGGACGTACGGGACTATCTGTTGGAACACTCGTATTTTGTTCCTGTAAAATCAGTCACTTATGTTTGGGAGAGCAATGCTCCTGTAGCAAAAAGTAATACATTATAATCTATATGAGATAGGTTTCAGCTAAAAGGGAGAGTTCCAATCCAAGGAATATCTCCTTTTTGGTGTAAGTTGGTTCGAATAAAGCCGGGTTCCTTGACTGTTAGGCGTCTCCAATGAAATTCACTGAAATCCAATAAAAACGAAGCGTCATAAATATTGCACAGCGCTCATAAGGTAGATTGTAATAAAGACGCGCAGTCCGGGAGCTGGGCAATTTTCTGAGGACAAAAACCTTAAGAAAAAAACAAAAATACGCGTCATAATGCTGCATACGGATACATAAGATGATACTAGTCCAATTGCATGTACGAGTTAACGCCGCTTTCGCCGGTTTCATCAGAATGCAACGTTCGGCGGCGGACGACTTCCGGGCACTCACAAAGGCGGCTCTACCGTTGCAGGGATTTCAGTCTTCTGATTGAAAAAACGAAGCGGATGCTCTTTAGCATTTTTCCTTCGGAGTAATTTAGGGAGGGGATTTCATTGGAGAAAGTAGACATTTTTAAGGACATTGCTGAGCGGACCGGAGGGGATATCTATCTCGGGGTTGTCGGCGCAGTCCGGACGGGGAAATCAACATTTATTAAACGATTCATGGAAACAATCGTACTGCCTAACATCGCAAGTGAGGCTGATCGTGCCCGTGCAGTGGATGAACTTCCACAGAGTGCAGCTGGTAAAACGATCATGACCACCGAGCCGAAATTTGTACCGAATAACGCAGTTCAGATCAAAGTCGCCGAAGGATTGGATGTCAATGTACGTCTTGTGGACTGTGTAGGTTACGCTGTAGAGGGAGCTAAGGGATACGAGGATGAGAATGGCCCACGTATGATCTCTACACCTTGGTTCGATGAGCCAATTCCGTTCCAGGAAGCGGCAGAGATTGGCACACGCAAAGTTATCCAGGAACATTCTACACTGGGCGTTGTTGTTACAACAGATGGTACAATCGCTGAGATTGCACGGAGTTCCTATGTAGAGTCCGAAGAGCGTGTTATTGCTGAACTGAAGGAAGTGGGTAAGCCGTTTGTGCTCGTCATCAACTCTACTCGTCCGCGCAGTGAAGAGGCACTTCAATTGCGTAACGAGCTTGCCGCGAAATACGACATTCCAGTGATGACGCTGAGTGCAGCGACAATGACGGAAGACGATGTGACAGGTGTTCTTCGTGAAGTATTGTATGAATTCCCAGTACATGAGGTGAATGTGAATTTACCGAGCTGGGTTATGGTACTGAATGATACACACTGGTTGCGTAGCAACTATGAAAATTCTGTCCGTGACACTGTGAAGGATATTCGTCGACTGCGTGATGTGGATCGAGTAGTAGCTCAGTTCATGGAATACGAATTCATTGACCGCGCTGGACTGAGCGGAATGAATATGGGTCAGGGTGTAGCTGAGATTGATCTGTATGCGCCGGATGAGTTGTATGATCAGATCCTCGTGGAAGTTGTGGGGATCGAGATTCGAGGCAAAGATCATCTGTTACAACTGATGCAAGAGTTCTCTCATGCCAAAAGAGAGTATGATCGCTTCGCTGAGGCACTGGAGATGGTCAAAACGACCGGCTACGGCATTGCGGCACCTTCTCTGGCTGAGATGGCGTTGGATGAACCTGAACTGATTCGTCAAGGGACTAAATTCGGAGTTCGCTTAAAGGCAACCGCACCTTCGATCCATATGATTAGAGTCGATGTGGAGTCTGAATTCGCACCTATTATCGGTACGGAGAAACAGAGCGAGGAACTGGTGAGATACCTGATGCAGGACTTCGAAAATGATCCGATCAAGGTATGGGATTCAGATATGTTCGGACGTTCATTGCATTCCATTGTGAGAGAAGGCATTCAGGGCAAGATTGCTATGATGCCGGATAATGCACGCTATAAGCTGCAGGAAACGCTCGGAAGAATCATTAACGAAGGATCAGGCGGATTGATCGCCATCATACTGTAAAATCAAAGACCGCAAGGGATGCCTTGCGGTCTTTTTAATGTTCTTTTTTCTTGATTCTGGTGGATTTGGATGGAAGTCTAGCTTTTCCGAAAAAAACTTAGCGAGTTTTAGCTTTAAATTACTAAAACCCATTTACATACTAGGGATTAGCCGTTATATTAATATTCAACTATTGTGATCAAGATCACACAGAGAGAGAATGACTAGGGGGAATAGAGATGAAGAGAAAAGCTACGAAATGGGTTTGGTTAAGTGTACTGCTCGTGTTTACATTGGCACTGTCCGCATGCGGAATTAAAAAAGAGCCAGCAGCAACACCAGCTTCTGGCGCGGAGGACAAGCCTGCGACTGAGGCAGTTACTGGCCCGCTAAGTGGTAAACGAGTTGCTCTTATTATGGAATTCAACACAGGTACATTCTCACAACAATACGTACAAGGTGTTCGAGAAGAAATTGAAAAATTCGGCGGCACGCTGACGACGTTTGTTGCCGATAACGATAAAGCGAAAATGGTATCATTGCTCGATAGTGCGATTAATCAAAAGTTTGATGCCATTCTGACGGATCATGGTGATTCATTGCTTGAACCAGGTGTAAAAAAGGCTGTAGAACAAAACATTCCAGTTGTAGTATTTGACGCGGATATCAGCGTTCCAGGTGCTACAGTGCTGTCTCAGGATGATCAAAAGATGGCTGAACTTACCTTAGAACAAATGAAAAAAGACATTAATGGTCAAGGTAATATTGTTAAAGTATGGGTAGCTGGATTTGCACCGATGGAACGCCGTCAGGTGTCATACGCTAAGTTTATGAGTGAAAATCCTGACATTAAAGAAATTGCTACATTTGGCTCTGCTCAAAATCCAGCACTTGATACTCAAGCAAAAATGGAAGCCATTCTGAAGCAATATCCAAAAGGTGAAATTACTGCAGTGTGGACGGCATGGGATGAATTTGCTAAAGGTGCAGCACGTGCAATTCAACAAGCTGGTCGTGATGAAATTAAAGTTTATGGTATCGATATGAGTGATGAAGATTTGCAAATGATCCAAGATCCTAAAAATCCATGGGTTGCATCTGCAGCAGTTGATCCAACTGACATTGGACGAGTACAAGTTCGTTATGCTTATCAGAAGATTAATGGTGACGAGACAGAGGATGCAGTGGTACTCAATCCGGTTTATGTGCAACGTGAAGCATTACCTGAGAAACAAATTTCTACTTCCGAGCTGTCAGAGTATGTAGAAGGCTGGGGTGGAAGTACGCAAGGTATCAAGGATTGGATGAAGGATTACGGCATTACGGCCAAATAAACCTGATCCTGTTGTTCATTAATAGCAATCAACAAGCGTTAGTCGAGCGCGCCGAGAGGCGCGCTTTTTCCAGCAACAGAAGATCAGACGAATATAGGTTAGTAAGCTCTAACGAATAAAAAAGAAAACAACAAATACACCCATAGGAAGTGATTGGAGGTACACATCATGACAACGGCATCTATTCTGCTGACAATGGAACATATCCATAAACAGTTTGCTGGCGTTCCTGCACTTAAAGATGTGAATTTCGCTGTAAAAGGTGGAGAGATTCATGCACTTCTTGGAGCTAATGGAGCCGGAAAGAGTACATTAATGAAGATATTGTCCGGTGCTTATCCGCTGGATCAGGGCACGATTAACCTGAACGGCCAGATCCTACGCTTGAACTCTCCTGGTGATGCTAAAAGCCAGGGGATCCACTGTGTGTACCAAGAAGTGGATGCAGCCCTAGTGCCTCAATTAACCGCAGCAGAGAATATTATGTTAGATCAACTTGCCTCTTCTGCTGGGGGATGGTGGAAGAGTCCGCGAAAACTGCAGCAGCGCGCTAGCGAGGTGTTGAGGCAGTTGGGAGCAGACATTTCTGTGCACAAGAAAGTGGCCGACCTTACACTTGCAGAGAAACAGATGATTTTGCTCGCGCGTATCTTGGTTCAAGAAGCCAAGGTTATTATTTTTGACGAGCCGACAGCCCCCCTTAGTCAGGAAGAGACGGATGCATTTTTTCGTATCGTGCATTTGCTGAAGGATCGCGGAGTCGCATGTATTTTCATTACTCACCGCCTTGTTGAAGTCACGAGTCATTGTGATCGAGTGACGGTGATGAGAGATGGTCAGCATGTGTTTACAGGGGATACCAATGGATTGACGATTAACGATCTGGTTACTCAGATGTTAGGTAAGTCCTTTGATGAAGAATTTCCTAAGACTGAGGCACCAATCGGTGATCTGTTGCTTGAAGCGCGTGGACTCCGTCGTGGGCTGAAGGTTAAAGGCGTTGATCTATCTGTACACCGCGGTGAGGTGCTTGCTGTAGTAGGGCTTGTAGGTGCGGGCAAGACGGAATGTTCACGTCTCTTAATTGGGGCAGACCGGCTGGAGGCAGGCGAGATTCGGTTGAACAATAACAAGCTTCGGATGGCGGAACCCGCTGATGCTGCGGCAGTGGGAATCGTCTCTGTGCCTGAAGAACGTCGTAAGCAGGGTATCCTGATTCATGAGAATGTTGAACGGAACTTAAGCTTACCATTGCTTAGCAGGCTCAGCAGGCTTGGCTTTGTAAGTCGTAAAAGGGAAAGAGAGAACGCGGAATCATTGATTCAACAACTTGGTATCAAGACCTCTTCTGTTCGTCAGGAGGTTAAGTATTTAAGTGGTGGTAACCAGCAGAAGGTAGCCATTGGTAAATGGCTAAACGCGGAGGCCGATGTATTTATATTTGATGAGCCAACAAAAGGGGTAGACATCGGAGCTAAAAGTGATATTTTTCGGATCATTAACCAACTGGCTCTTGCAGGAAAAGCGGTCATTTATTTCACATGTGAACTGGATGAAGGACTTGGAATTGGAGACCGGATTGCTGTGATGTGTGAAGGTGAGATTGTAAAGGAATTCAAACGAGGCGAAACTAACCAAGAACAGCTGCTATACTATGCAAGCGGTGGACAAGAGGTGCAAGCATGAAGGACAAATCATTAGATTTTGCGTTCCGTTATGGAGCGATTATCGTTATTATTGGAGTTATTGCATTTTTCGGCATTAAATTGCCTTATTTCTTTACGTACAGCAACTTAACCGATATTCTAGGTTCTATCTCGATCGTGACATTCGTGGCGATTGGTGTCACATTATCTCTAATTGTGGATGGATTCGACCTTTCTGTAGGCGCAACTGTATCACTAACGACGGTGGTTACTGCCTCTTTGATGATCTGGTACCAACAGCCGTTAGCAGTCGTTATCATCGTTCCGCTGGTGATCGGCGCTGTCATTGGTCTCCTTAATGCGCTGCTTATTGTGAAACTGCGTATCCCTGATCTACTGGCTACACTAGCCACGATGTATATCATCGGCGGGATTCACAAAACGTACGCACAAGGCTATACCATCTATAATCACATGCAATTTCCGGATGGAAGCAAAGCTGCGGGGGAGATGGATCCAACGTTTTTGCAGATTGGACAGGGTAAATGGCTGGGCATGCCGATCTCGGTTATCCTTTTGCTCATTGCGGTAATCGGCGTTCACATCTTTTTAACGTATACGAAGTACGGCCGCCAAATGTACATTACGGGGGGGAATGAAGAGGCTGCAAGATTGTCTGGAATCAAGGTGAAAAAGGTAAGAACACTAGCCTATGTGGCAGCAGGTGTATTTGCTGCAATCGGTGGTATTATCTATGCATCCAAGGTTGGTTCTGGTCAGATTGATGCGGGTTCTCCGTTGTTAATGGAATCCGTAGCGGCTGTATTTGTAGGGTTCTCTGTGTTCGGTGCGGGTAAACCAAACGTGATTGGAACATTTATAGGTTCGGTTTTAATTGGTGTTTTGGTCAATGGTTTGACGATGATGAATGTACAGTATTTTACACACGATATTGTAAAAGGTGGCGTTCTTGTCCTAGCCTTAGCCGTTACATTTTACGTGTTAAACCGCAACCGCACTTGAAATTGTGTGCTGTCTGTATTAGTATAAAATTTGTTCCGCGTATGGAGCGCGCTTGGTTTCAGGCGGCATTCTGCCGGAAAGAACTGTTAACCGCAAGCGGAGAATGGTGTTCATCACGCTCAAGATGTACGTAGATTTTTTGCGTATGAACGTATATTTCGCGATAAAACGGAAACACAGTATAACATTCAGGACATTGATTCAGGAGGTGAAAAACAAATGAATAAATCAGACTTGATTACACACGTGTCTGAAGCTACTGAACTGTCCAAAAAGGATGTAACGAAAGCGGTTGATGCCGTGTTCGAAGCAATCTCTGAGGCTCTTCAAAGCGGAGACAAAGTACAATTGGTTGGTTTTGGGAACTTCGAAGTTCGCGAACGTTCTGCTCGTAAAGGACGTAACCCGCAAACAGGTGAAGAAATCGAAATTCCTGCGAGCAAAATTCCTGCATTCAAACCAGGTAAAGCGCTCAAAGACGGAATTAAATAAGATTTCTACATATTCCATATGTCGACAAAAAGACCGTGACTTGTTCACGGCCTTTTCTTTTGCCCTTTTAAAGTGGATCTGAACGGCTGTCTGACGGATTCGTTTCTTCTGGCTGCAGGGTATAAGCGATTAAAATCAGTTCTTTGCCTGCAGCATCAGAGAGATGCTGTTCAACCTCTTGAATCTGGTGCACATGTTCTTCTGTTAGTGTTGCTGGAGTGTATTTCAAGAGTAATTCTCCTTTCTGTAACTATATATTTTGTAGTATGACCCATCATTGAGTAATTGTTGCGTTTCATATGGATAGGACTCTGTTGACAAATGCAACGATTTTAATCATCATTAACGCTATTGAACTAGGAGAGGGGACGTTACGTGATGGACCATCCAACCGGCAGTGATTATATTGTCATTCGAGCGGAAGAGAACGGTGTACAGGTAATCGGCTTAACTCGGGGCCAGGACACGCGTTTTCACCATACAGAGAAGCTCGACAAGGGGGAAGTAATGTTTGCTCAATTCACGAATCATACTTCTGCCATCAAAATCCGGGGCAAAGCTACGCTGATTACCAAGCATGGTGAAATTCAGTCCGAATAATGAAAATTGCAGGCATAGCCTGCTTTTTTTCATTGTACAATGAGGTATGAGCCTTTACCGGACAGACTACACTAACAGGTGAGGGCAGGGAGGCGTTTATGAAACCCGGAATGATCCTTACCACTTCAGTGTTAGCAACGGTTGCGGCAGTTTTTCTGCTGGTGGCGATACAGAATTTACATATACGTACATGGGGCGAGGATCACGTACTGCCAGTCACAGCAACAAAAGCACCAGACGAATTATCCGATGAAAATTTGGTAGATGTGCTAAATTCTATGCATTTAACAACTCCCATCGCAAGAGTAGAATGGAAGCAATCCATTTTGAAACTCGATTTAAAGGTAATTGGAACGGGAACAAGCTATAGTGAAATATACGCCAACATGGCCGCGATTGCCGAGCTGAGTTTTCGGAGCTTGGACAATGTGGAACAAGTATTGCTTCGTGTTATGGCCGAGGATGAATGGCTGCATAAACAACATCTGTTGCTTGCCGCGGATATTCGCCGCAATGAATGGCCGATGGAAGCAATTGATAGCCTGCGAAATTGGAATAGTCCAGCGTTATCTGACGAATTAAAAGCCTGGTTTCATATTATGGAGACGGAACTCTGGAGGAAGCAGTTCGAAATGTTGAACCAGGGGTAATAGAATAGCAGGATTCAGTGCGTGTCCGATAAACATATGCTATAATATATAAGATTGTAGTGCAGAAAAAGGTTTAACAATGCAAAGTCTCGGAGGCTGGAGAATGAATTCATATCGCGTACCCCAACTAGCAAAAAAATATACGGATTACGACATGATTCGACAACATACGGAAATACCACCGTTTCCGGATAGCCGAGCGCGTCTGTTGCAGGTGTTTGTGAGTCGCACAGATGAGAAGCAGCATGATGAAATTTATGCTTTAGCTACCTCGCTCGTTCAGTTGGCCATGGATACGCATGATCGTATTGATACTTTATCCGGAGCACGTAGAGAACAGGAGATGCGATCTCGTCAGTTGAATGTGCTCGCTGGCGATTATTTCAGTAGTCGATTCTATCAATTGCTTGCCCATGCCAACCGGATCGAAATGATTGGTAAACTTAGTGGTGCAGTCGCTGAGGTTAACGTGGGTAAGATGTCATTATATGAACGGATGAAGAAGCTCGTCGTTTCGCCTGATGAATACTTACGTGAAACGGTACAGCTGAAAATGCAGCTGTTTCTTTCTTTTACAGACATAATCAGAGAAAAGGATCAGTCGATCTGGAAGCATCTGCTTGCTGAATTTAGCACCTGTGAGAACATTGTGGAAGAATTGCAGAAGCTAAATGATGAGAAAAGCTTTGTTTACAGTTATGCCTTCTGGAGTATTAATGTACAGGGCAGTGATGAGGAACGGAAGGTTCTTCGTCAACCTGAGCCAGATATGCGTGCGTGGGCTGGACTGGTTCTGAAGTATCGAATTGGTGAAATCTTGCTGGACATGCTTCGTAATAGCACACACCGCATACAGCAATTATTGCAAGATAAGGTGGAGGGTGAAAGTTTGCATGAAGTGCAGGCAATTTTAGAACCTTACCTCACCTATTTGCAGCCTTCACATGCGGTAGTTAGGGAAGATTGAGGGGGAGACGAATGGGTAGCACAGAGACCAAACCGAAAGAAGAATTTGTCCATTCGGTTTTTCAGAGTATTGCGGGTAAGTATGATGTCATGAATGATATCCTAAGTTTTCGTAGGCACAAAGCTTGGCGTAAATTCACCATGAAAAAGATGAACATGTCCCAAGGAGACACAGGACTTGATCTGTGCTGCGGAACCTGCGACTGGACACTTGCCATGGCGGAAGCAAGTGAAACGGGTCACATGCATGGTCTCGACTTCAGCAGTAACATGCTGGAGGTAGGTCAAACGAAGATTAATGCAGTGAATCGTGATAAGCAGATTACACTTGTGCAAGGGAATGCAATGTCACTTCCATTTGACGATAATACGTTTGATTACGTGACGATCGGTTTTGGTCTTCGGAATGTACCGGATCTGAGACAGGTTCTGTCTGAGATGCAACGAGTTGTGAAGCCTGGAGGCAAGGTGGTATGTCTAGAGCTATCCAAGCCAACATGGCAGCCTTTTAAAGGCATTTATTATTTTTATTTTGAACATATGTTGCCTAATATGGCTAAGCTATTTGCTAAGCGTTATGAGCAGTACAAATGGCTACCAGACTCGCTGGCACTATTTCCGGGAAGAAAGGAACTGGCGAGCATTTTTGAAGAAACCGGATTACAGCAAGTGCAGGCCTATCCTCTGACCGGAGGCATCGCGGCACTGCATATTGGAACCAAGGAGAATCAGCATGTTTAGGAAAATTCGTATCTTTTTAGAAATGATCAAGATTGAACACACGCTTTTTGCATTACCTTTTGCTTTTATGGGAGCTATTCTCGGTTCCATGTTAGTCAATGGCACGTTTCCATCCTGGATGCAAATCTTCTGGGTACTACTAGCTATGGTAGGTGCGCGAAGTGCAGCATTTGGTCTTAATCGTATTATTGACCAGGCCATTGACGGCAAGAATCCACGTACGGCAATGCGAGCTATTCCGGCTGGATTGCTGAAGAACGGCGAAGTTATTATTTTCATTATCGTCTCATTTGTATTGTTATTCTGGGCATCATCCAATCTTAATGTATTATCCATGCAATTGTTGCCTATTGCTGTATTTATGCTAGTACTGTATTCATATACCAAACGATTCACATGGCTATGTCATATCGTGCTTGGTATGACGATTGGTCTTGCTCCACTTGGAGGCTGGGTGGCGGTTACGGGTTCGATGGATTGGACAGCTATTGTACTCTACGTTACGATTGTATTCTGGACAGCAGGCTTCGATATCATCTATGCATGTCAAGACCTGGAGTTTGATCAGGGAGAAGGCTTACATTCCATTCCTTCTCGCTTTGGATTGATTAAGTCGTTGAAGATCGCAAGGTTCTTCCATATCATTACGGCGATCGGTTTCTTAGCACTCTTGTTAATGACGGATCTGAGCTGGTGGTATGGTGCGGGTATGTTGATTACGTACGGTATTCTATTCTATGAGCATTACATCGTATCACCTAATGACATGAGCCGAGTTCAAACGGCATTCTTTACGATGAATAGTGTGCTCAGCCTTGTGGTGTTTACGTTCACTTTGATTGATCTGGCGGTGAAGTAACGATGCAGCAGCCGGACAATAAACGCCTCGTCGTTGGTATAACTGGAGCCAGTGGAAGCATTTATGGCATTAGGCTGATTGAAACGTTACTTGATCTGAACTACACAGTGCATCTCGTGATTTCTAATGCGGGCTGGCGTGTATTAAAAGAGGAAATGGACTGGGATATTACGAGCCGTGACGCTGTGCTTGAAGAAAAATTCGGCGGTCGTTCTGGCTCAATCATCTACCATCCCGTTAGCGATATTGGAGCTTCCATTGCAAGTGGATCTTATCTTGCCGATGGTATGATTATTATGCCTTGCTCCATGGGAACTCTCTCATCTATCGCGCAAGGGTCATCTGATAATCTGATGTCTCGCGCAGCTGATGTGATGATGAAGGAAGCGAGACCGTTAATTCTCGTTCCACGAGAGACGCCGCTGCATGCAATCCATTTGGAGAACATGTTGAAGCTCTCTAGATTAGGTGTACGCATGATTCCGGCGATGCCGGCTTTTTATTACAAACCTCAGAGTATGGAAGAGTTGATTATGTTTTTGGTCGGTAAGGTGCTGGATAATCTGCGCATACCGCATCAGCTCTTCAAGCGATGGGGAGAACCGGATGAACGGGGTTAACAACTGGAAGCTGGCTATGTCCCTGTGGCTAGTAAGAAGATTATGCTTCTGGTTGTTGCCCCGCACCCGGGGTATTGGTGAGTGCTGATGAATGTTCGAGATGGCACACAGCCTTGACCCATACTCCGGCAACTTCTGTATCCTTGTTTCAGAATACGTCGAAGAGTTTAAATCCCGGATGTCGGTCATGGCATTCGAAGAAATGTGGCACGACATATAGAACACAAGTAGGGACGGCGAGCCCGGGCTTTCGTTATGCCTGCAGGCCGGAATTGCTGGAGGGGAAGGTAAGCATGGATTTTTGGACTGACAATACGCTGATACGGGTGAACGAATGAAACTATTAGATATTTTCGGGTTGCTAAAAAAAGATATGGATTACATTGAAAAAGAGTTATATCGCAGTGTTCAAGGGGAACAAAAGTTACTGAGTGAAACCTCACTCCACTTGCTCAAAGCAGGTGGGAAACGTTTGCGCCCAGTATTTGTGCTGCTTGGTGGGAAATATGGTACATATGATATTGAGCGGCTAAAGCTCATTGCGGTTCCGCTCGAATTGATACATTCGGCTTCCCTTGTGCATGATGACGTCATTGATAATGCGGCAACCCGTAGAGGTAAGCCGACAGTGAAATCCAAGTGGGATAATCGGATTGCTATGTACACCGGGGATTATATTTATGGGAAAGCGCTCCAACTGACAGCCGGTTTATCCGACCCGGCAATTCATCGTATTCTGGCCAAGGCAATGGTTCAGATGTCCATCGGTGAGATGGAGCAGATTCGCGACTTTTTTAACACTGGACAAAGTGTACGTAATTATCTTCTTCGTATTCGGCGTAAAACGGCATTGCTGATAGCAGTGAGCTGTCAATTGGGAGCTCTTGCGACTCGTGCACCCAAGGAAGTTTCTTCTCTGCTATATACCTACGGATATAATGTGGGCATGGCGTTCCAGATTCAAGACGATGTGCTGGATCTGGTCGGAACAGAGAAGCAACTGGGTAAGCCTCCAGGCAGTGATATGAAGCAGGGAAACATTACGTTACCTGTGCTCTATGCATTACAAGAACAGCAGTTACGTGAACCACTACTAGAAGAAATTGCTCGTGTCCAGCACGAGGACGGACGTGCAAGCGCATCAGATGCAATTGGAATGATTCGCCAAAGTCAAGGAATTGCTAAAGCAGAAGCACTCGCTGACCGATATATGAAGAAAGCGCTCGATGCTCTGGATCAGCTGCCTAACATCAAGACCAGTAAGAATTTACGTGATATTGCTCATTTTGTCGTTAAACGTACTCATTAATTTCAGGTGTCGATTCAATTTAGGATTGGCAGTTGAATGACTCATGAACGAATGTAGAAGTGACAATCCTCATTGGGAGGAAATGCACTTGTATGTTACAATCAAAGGGATTGCGTCTACATATTGAAATAACTTTGAACCGTGAGTGAGGAGTGAGCCAATGGATCGTACATTTTTAATGGTGAAGCCTGATGGTGTGCAGCGTGGTTTGATAGGGCGTATTGTTAGCCGTCTGGAGGACAAAGGGTTTAAAATGGTTGCGGGCAAGCTGGTGCAGATGACGGAGGATCAGGCTAAGCGACATTATGCCGAGCATGAAGGCAAGCCGTTCTTCGATGAATTAGTTGGATTTATTACATCTGGACCTGTATTTGCGATGGTTTGGGAAGGTGACGATATCGTGGCATTAGCGCGGATCGTAATCGGCAAGACCAATGTGAAAGAAGCAGCTCCAGGTACTATTCGTGGAGATTTTGCTAGTCACACACCGCATAACCTAATTCATGGGGCAGATTCGCCGGAAAGTGCTACCCGTGAAGCAGCAAACTTCTTTAGTTCTGAGGAATTGGTAACGTACGACAAGAGCATCGCAGCCTGGTTGTAATTTATTACCAGAAGGGTGATACGATGCTAGAGCAGGAACAACAACTAGACCCGGACTATACCGGATTCATTCGTAAAATCAAAGAGAGCACAGGCATTGACCTTGCTCAATACAAGGAAGGCCAGATGAAAAGACGGCTGACCACACTTCGCAACAAAAACGGATTTAATACATTTTCTATTTTTTTTGATGCAATGCAGAAGGATAAGTCCCTATTCTATGAATTTTTGGATCGTATGACGATTAACGTATCCGAATTCTGGCGTAATCCGAATCGTTGGGAAGTGCTTCGGGATCAGATTTTACCTGAACTGGTAGGTTCCAAGCGTAAAGCGAAGGTATGGAGTGCGGCTTGTTCAACAGGTGAGGAACCGTATACGTTAGCTATGATTCTTGATACGATGGGGATTCTCAAGGATAGCTCGATCACAGCAAGTGATTTGGACGAAGGAGCAATTGCCAAAGCCAAAGAAGGTCGTTATATGGAGCGTTCGCTCAAAGATGTACCTAAGGAAACGGCTGAGCGCTACTTCAAGCAGGATGGCTTGGTGTACCGAATTGATGAGAAGCTCAAAAGTTCGGTTAAGTTTGTGAAGCAAAATCTGTTGTTGGATCGGTTTGATGATGGGTACGACCTGATTGTGTGCCGGAACGTAATGATCTATTTCACCGAGGAAGCCAAAAACTTGTTGTATCACAAGTTTGCAGCAAGTTTGCGTCCAGGCGGTGTTTTATTCGTGGGTAGTACGGAGCAGATTTTCTCTCCTGGGCAGTATGGCTTGGAGACAGCGGAAACATTCTTTTATCGTAAAAAATAAGTTCATTTCTCAATTACTAAATATTGTTCATAACCGTCTGGGTTACACATGTTCATGTGTATGCTCAGGCGGTTATTTTGCAAAGCAAGGAGAAATGAATCGAGAGCAGTACAATAATTCAGAAGAATGAACGGAGTCGAAAATTCGTTTTGATGCAAGAAAACGTGTGCTTTCTTGTCAAAGCGGGTCAGCTATACTATAATGAGCAAAGAAATTATGGGATTTTAGCAATGTGCAGTTTAACAGTTTAAAGGGGGAACGTATTATGAGTTTACGTTATTTGACCGCAGGGGAAACGCACGGACCCCAATTGACAGCTATTATTGAAGGATTGCCGAGCAATTTGAATATTGACTTTGAAGAATTGAACTTCCAGCTTCACCGCCGCCAAAAAGGATATGGTCGTGGACGCCGGATGCAAATTGAAAAGGATCAGGCAACGTTCGTTGGTGGAATTCGCCATGGATATACAACAGGAGCACCTGTAGCACTTGTTGTTGAAAATAATGACTGGAAGCACTGGCAGAAGATTATGAACATCGAGCCAATCGAAGGCAGTGACGAAGAGAAGCGTCGTGTGCATCGTCCACGTCCAGGACACGCTGATCTGAACGGTGGACTCAAATATAATCTGAAGGACTTGCGTAACGTACTAGAGCGTTCTAGTGCACGTGAGACTACAGTACGTGTAGCATGTGGTGCAATTGCACGACAATTTCTAGCAGAATTCGGAATCAAAGTTGCTGGACGTGTCCTACGTATTGGAGAGATTGAGGCTCCGTATCGTGATCTGCCAATCGATGAATTGATCGAGGTAACAGAAGCTTCGTCAGTACGTGTAACGGACGCAGAGACGGAGAAGAAGATGGAAGCATACATTGATCAAATCAAACAAGAAGGCGACTCGATCGGCGGTATTGTTGAATGTATCGTTGAAGGTGTACCTATTGGTCTGGGTAGTCATGTACAGTATGATCGCAAATTGGATGCTAGAATTGCTCAAGGTGTAATGTCCATTAATGCATTTAAAGGGGTAGAAATCGGTATCGGGTTCGAAGCAGGCACGATTCGTGGATCTCAAGTGCATGATGAGATTATGCATACGGATGAGCGCGGCTACCATCGTGCAACGAATCGTTTGGGTGGATTTGAAGGTGGTATGACTAACGGCATGCCTGTCGTTGTACGAGGCGTAATGAAGCCAATTCCAACTCTTTATAAGCCGCTTCAGAGCGTGGATATCGATACCAAGGAAGCTTTTTCAGCTCAGGTTGAGCGTTCTGATGCATGTGCAGTTCCAGCAGCGAGTGTTGTTATGGAGCATGTGGTTGCATGGGAGATCGCAAAAGCATTCCTAGAGAAGTTCGGTGGAGACTCCATGGAGGAAATCCGCGCGAACGTTGCAAGTTACCAAGCTCAATTGGAGAACTACTAAAATGCGCCAGCTAACAGTTCAATTGGAGGAAAGATCATACCCGATTCTGATTGGTTCTGGTTTATTGGCACAAGCACCTCAATTTTTTGAGCAGTATGGCCTAACGAAGAAGAGCCCGCTATTAATTATTACGGATGCAAATGTGGCTCCTAAATATTTGTCTACGCTTGAACAAACGCTGAGCACGGCTGGATTTACAGTTGTCTCAGCCGTTGTTCCTGCTGGTGAAACATCGAAGTCACTATCCGTTTACCAAGATATGATGACAGCTGCAATTGAAGGCAAGCTAGATCGAAGCTCAGCCATTATTGCTCTAGGCGGTGGTGTGGTTGGTGATCTGGCTGGATTCGTTGCAGCTACATATATGCGTGGAGTTAAGTTCGTTCAAGTGCCCACTACGATACTGGCTCATGACAGCAGTGTAGGCGGTAAGGTTGCTGTCAATCATCCGCTTGCCAAAAATATGATCGGTGCATTCCATCAACCGGAGCTTGTACTTTACGATGTAGATACACTGCAATCGTTGCCACCTCGTGATGTGTCTGCTGGTTTATCCGAGATGTTGAAGCATGGCTTGATTCGTGACGAAGCGTTTGCACATTGGTGTGAAGAGCATGCAGAGCAGCTGCTTGCACTTGATCCAGAAGCTCTTGGGTATGGACTTGAGCGTGGATGCGGAATTAAGGCAGAGATTGTATCTAGAGATGAACGCGAAAACGGAGAACGTGCGCTGCTAAACCTGGGTCATACGATTGGTCATGCTATTGAAGCAATTGCTGGATACGGCGAATTCCTGCATGGCGAAGCTATCTCGATTGGTATGGCTGGATCAGCATTACTTGGAGAGAAGCTGGGTGCCCCAGCGGGACTGTATGATGATACGGTCCGTATGCTTCGTGCCTTACGCCTTCCCGTAACTTTGCCGAGCCATCTGGGAACAGAGGCATTAATGGAAGCAATGATGCATGACAAAAAGTTTCGTGAAGGACATATGGTCTTCATTATTCCTGATCGCATTGGCGCAGCTCGCATTGTAAAAGACGTGCCGGTGTCAGATGTCATCGAAGTGATTGAATTGCTTAAGAAGGGAGATTAACAACATGGTGACACGCGGAATTCGCGGGGCTACAACAGTCACGCATAACACCGAAGAACATATTTTGCAGGAAACGGCCGTATTGTTACAAGAGATCGTGGATCGTAATGATATTAAGCCAGAAGATATCTGTAGTGTCTGGATCACGATGACAGGAGATTTGGACGCAGCTTTTCCAGCAAAGGCCATTCGCCAGTTGGAAGGCTGGGAGCTAGTGCCGCTAATGTGCGCACTGGAGGTTCCAGTACAAGGGGCATTGCCGCTATGTATTCGTTTTATGGTGCATGTGAACACAGCCAAAGCACAGAATGAAATAAATCATGTTTACCTGAATGGTGCGCAGGCATTGCGTCCAGATCTCGCAGCACCTTCCGGTTCATAATCCCAGTGGTTGTCAAACCGAATGGAATCATGTATAGTGAGAAGCAGTTGAGTAGAGTTGAGATTGAGCTGAGAGCAGCTGAGCTAGTGGAGTAATAGCAGAGTCCAGCGGGTGGTAGCCGGAGTAACATAGGCCGGTCAACTGATTCGCGGTACGTCGCGCTAGAGGATTACAGGATTGAGGAAAGAGACGTGTCTAGTGACATCGTTTTGTTTTGGTATAACCTGGTCAAATTGAGACAGATTCTATGAGTATTCTCATGGATGAATGGATTTGATTCAGTGCACCTGAACGGAACACGTGTTAATGGATGTACGTTTAATCTACCGATAACCTGATCGATCCAGCAAATGATGTATAGGGACTTGTTATTTATAAAACACGAACTTGTTGAATACAGCTTATAACCAAACCTCTACCTGATGGTAGAGGTTTTTTTGTATATATGTACCTAATCTGAAAGGACGTGATCTAATGATAACGCCAAACGTTAATCAAGTACTGAAAATGTCAAATGAATATAATCTGATTCCCGTTGTTAAACGGATCTTGGCTGACATGGAGACGCCAATCCGAATCTTCCGCCGTT
Source organism: Paenibacillus sp. Root52 (assembly GCF_001426865.1). Taxonomy (GTDB): domain Bacteria; phylum Bacillota; class Bacilli; order Paenibacillales; family Paenibacillaceae; genus Paenibacillus. Next base: position 599,955 of record NZ_LMFO01000012.1, read on the forward strand.
ATGCCGACAATGATCGAGCATTCCTGTTGGAAAGTGTCGAGGGTGGAATTCAATGGGCGAGATATTCCTTTATCGGTACAGATCCGTTCCTGATGATTTCCGCCAAAAAAGGCCGAATCGTGGTAGAAGAGGCGGGGCATACTCGGGAGCTTCCCGGCAAGCCGATTGAAGAACTGAAGGCTCTTTTGCGAAAGTACCGTAGTCCTAAAGATGATGAGCTTCCTCCATTTACAGGCGGAGCGATTGGATTTTTCGGTTACGACCTTCTGCAATATTATGAGAAGCTTCCAGCACACACACTGGATGATCTCAATATGGATGATATTCGCTTCATGTTCTGTGACCAAATTATCGTTTTTGACCATGTGAAGCAACAGATGCTGCTTGTAGGTAATGTGCATATAAGAGATGGAGCTACGGATGATGAAATACGCCAAGCTTACGCACTTACTTCTGAGAAGCTGGAGCAGGCTGCGGAGCGTTTGCAGCAACAAGGGCCTGGTGAAAACTTGAATCCTCGTTCGATCCCAGGTGATGTTGAGCTAGGAGATATTCGTTCCAATCTGACGAAAGAGCAATTTATTGGCAATGTGGAGCAGGCTAAAGATTACATCCGTGCGGGAGACATTTTTCAAGTGGTACTATCCCAGCGCTTTCACATTGATACTGAAGTTTCTCCGCTTCACGTATACAGAGTGCTGAGAACGTTGAATCCATCACCTTATATGTACTATCTGAAGATGGATGATGAAATTATCGTAGGAACCTCGCCTGAGGCGTTGGTTAAAATAGATGGAAATCGTGTGGCGACACGACCAATTGCTGGCACACGTCCAAGAGGTGCAACAGAAAGTGAAGATCGTGCGCTTGCTGCAGATTTGCTACAGGATGAGAAGGAGCGTGCAGAGCATTTGATGCTGGTTGACTTAGGTCGTAACGATCTGGGTCGGGTATCAAACTTTGGCACCGTGAAGTGTGACATGTTTATGGAGATCGAGCGGTACTCTCACGTTATGCACATGGTATCGAATGTGACAGGTGAGCTTAGAGAAGATAAAGATTTCTTCGATGCATTTCTATCCTGTCTGCCTGCGGGAACTGTATCTGGTGCACCGAAACTGCGGGCAATGGAAATTATTGCGGAACTTGAGCGTGAGGCACGTGGGGCATACGCGGGAGCGATCGGTTATCTTGGTTTCTCGGGAAATATGGATTCTTGTATCACGATCCGAACCATTATTTTCAAAAAGGGAAAAGCTTATGTGCAGGCTGGAGCGGGAATTGTATGGGATTCTGTGCCTGAGAAGGAATATGAAGAGACGGTGAATAAAGCCAAAGCGCTACTCAAGGCGATTCGGACAGCGGAAGCGATGTTCCCAGCCAAGAGCAAACATCATGGATTGAAACTTGCCAATGCTGATTATTTTGTAAGTCCAGCAGGCGCCGCAAAAAACTGAGAGAGAGGAGAGACCGGATATGAACATGAATCCTGTAATGAATGATAACATGCAGCAATTGACTTCAAAGCCTCAATCGGAAGAGGGGATGAAACAAGGTTTAGCTAAAATTTTGGAGGGACATGATCTTCAGCAAGCTGAAGCACGTGACCTGATGTACTCCATTATGAAAGGTGAAGCTACTCCGGCTCAAATCGGAGGTTTGTTGATGGCGCTGCGGATGAAAGGTGAAACCGTGGATGAAATTACTGGTTTTGCCGAAGCAATGCGCGGTCAAAGTGGCAGAATTCTTACCGATGGTAATGGGCTGTTAGATACTTGTGGTACAGGAGGCTCGGGAATTCACAAATTCAATATCTCCACAGCTTCGGCAATTATAGCATCAGCAGTTTCTGTTCGGGTTGCCAAACATGGCAATCGTTCTGCATCAGGTAAAGCAGGCAGCGCGGATGTGCTTGAGGCGTTGGGGGTTAATATACATCTGAATGGAGAGCAAGCGAGACAATGTCTTGAAGAGATTGGAATTTGTTTCTGTTTTGCTCAAGTGTATCATCCATCAATGAAGCATGCAGCTGCACCGCGCAAAGAGCTGGGTGTGCGTACAATCTTTAATATGCTCGGACCATTAACTAACCCTGCGGGCGCAGACCGCCAACTGCTTGGTTTGTATGACCGCAGCCGCACACCGATGATTGCTGAAGTTTTGAATCGTCTGGGCTTAAAGAGAGCATTGGTAGTTGCTAGTCATGATGGATTGGATGAAATCAGTATTTCTGCGCCTACGCAAGTATCGGAATTGAGAAATGGAGAAGTTCATACGTATGACATTGATCCACGCAGTATGGGATTAAACTTGCATCCACTTGAAGCGGTATTGGGAGGAGATGCAGCCCAAAATGCCGAAATTATTAAACGGATCTTCCAGGGAGAGCGGAGCGCGTATCGTGATGTTGTTTTGCTTAATGCTGGGGCATGTATCTATGTGTCTGGTCTTGCGGATAGCATTGCGGAAGGTGTGACTATGGCTGCTGAGGCTGTAGATACAGGGAAAGCTGCTGGGAAACTGGAGCAGTTAATATACACAACGGAGGCGTACAGTCATGTATCTTGATCGAATCGTTGCAACCAAACAGCAGGAAGTCGAAGTGCTCTCACAAACGTTTAACATGGATGAGGCGCTTAAAGAGATTGAGCAGTTGCCAGTAACACGTGGGTTTGAACGGGCGTTAGCAGAGCGGCGTAACCGGAAACTGGGGCTTATTGCCGAAGTGAAGAAGGCTTCCCCGTCCAAAGGATTAATTCGACCGGACTTTCATCCGGTGAACATTGCATTAGCTTATGAACGAGCTGGAGCAGATTGTATCTCTGTACTCACAGATGTTTCTTATTTTCAAGGAAGTGCAGCGTATTTGAAGGAGATCCACCAAGCTGTGAATATTCCATTGCTTCGTAAAGATTTTATTATAGATGAGCGTCAGATTGCCGAGGCAAGACTGCTAGGAGCAGATGCAATTCTGCTGATTGCAAGTATATTGACACAAGATCAGATTCGACGTTACTTGGATTTTGCCAAAAGTATAGGTCTGGATGCTTTAATTGAAGTGCATGATCAAGCTGAACTAGAGCAAGTATTGGAGATACCGCAGGCAACGCTAATCGGGATTAACAATCGAAACCTAAAAACGTTCGAGACCAGTCTGAATACAACGCTGGATCTCATGAAGTTGATCCCATCAGGGGTGACACTCATCAGCGAAAGTGGTATTGATGGTGCTGAACGGTTGGAGGAACTAATTAAAGCGGGCGTTCACGGAATCCTCGTTGGGGAGCATCTGATGCGTAAGGATGATGTTGAAGCGGCTGTGAACGAATTAATGGGTTCTAGATGATGAATGAATATACAAACGACGGTACGGGGAGCAGAGACATGAATCTGCACAAGCAACCGGCTGCGGCCGTAAAAATTTGTGGACTTCAGGACGTTGAAGTGCTAAAATCGATGGTAAACTTGCCTGTTGATTATATTGGTGTTGTTTTTGCTAAATCCCGTCGCCGCATTGAACCCAAGCGGGCTGCTGAATTAAAAGAAGTATTGCTTGCGTGGACGACATTGGATCGACCGAAGTTAACCGGGGTATTTGTTAATCCTACATTAGAAGAGCTTGAACACGTCATGGACGCGGTACAATTAGACGTGATACAGCTACATGGACAGGAAACGCCGGCGTTCTGTGAGCAGGTGAAACAACGTTGGCAGACTGAAGTGTTCAAAGCTTTTTCTTTCCCGAAAAGTGAGTCGGGCACCGAAGCGGATGATACCACGTTAAAGATACTTGATAGTTACGTGCACACAATAGATGCTATATTACTCGATACGTATGATCCTCAATATGTGGGTGGTTCTGGTCATACCTTTGCTTGGGAGCGGATTCCAACCTATGCGAAGTGGGCGAGAAATCACGGCATTGTCTTGTTTGTGGCTGGAGGTTTGCAGCCTGATAATATTCAACAATTAATTCAGACATATGCACCGAATGGTGTTGATGTCTCAAGTGGAGTAGAGACGGACGGAATAAAAGATATCGCAAAAATTACAGCATTTGTAGAGAGGGTGAAGCAGGCATGACACATCAATTGCCGGATCAACATGGGCGTTTCGGCTCCTTCGGAGGCCGCTTTGTTCCAGAGACACTAATGAACGCATTAATTGAACTAGAGGAAGCATACAGCCGCTTTTCAGAAGATGAGGAATTCAATAAAGAATTAAACTATCTGCTTAGTGAGTATTCTGGTCGCGAGACACCACTGTATTATGCAGAACAGCTCTCTCGTCGTTTGGGTGGCCCTAAGGTGTACCTGAAGCGCGAGGATCTGAACCATACGGGTGCACATAAAATCAATAATGCCATCGGGCAAGGCTTGCTTGCTAAACGGATGGGCAAAAAGAAAGTTATTGCTGAAACAGGAGCAGGTCAACATGGTGTAGCTACAGCAACGGTTGCTGCTTTGCTTGGTTTAGAGTGTAAGGTATTCATGGGTGAAGAAGATACAGAACGTCAACAATTGAATGTATTCCGGATGAAGTTGCTCGGTGCAGAAGTAATACCAGTAACGTCAGGAACGAGGACATTGAAGGATGCAGGGAATGAAGCTCTGCGCTATTGGGTTAGCAACGTAGAAGATACATTCTATGTCTTGGGTTCAGTTGTAGGGCCACACCCATATCCAATGATGGTGCGTAACTTCCAACGGGTGATTGGAGATGAGACTCGTCGTCAGATTCAAGAGCTTGAAGGTCGTCTGCCTGATGTTATTGTTGCAGCAGTAGGTGGAGGAAGTAATGCCATCGGTATGTTCTATCCATTTATTGGTGATGCAGATGTGAAGCTTGTGGGTGTCGAAGCAGCAGGCAAAGGTGTGGATACTGAATTTCATGCGGCAACGATGAGCAAAGGAACACATGGTGTATTCCAAGGCTCTATGAGCTATTTGCTGCAGGATGAATATGGACAGGTTCAGCCGGCTCATTCCATCTCTGCTGGATTAGATTATCCGGGTGTTGGACCAGAGCATTCCTATCTTAAAGATATCGAACGTGCGAAATATGTTCCGATCACAGATCAGGAAGCATTGGATGCGCTGCAATTGCTCTCAAGAACCGAAGGAATTATACCTGCTCTAGAGTCTGCTCATGCCGTTGCACAGGTAGTTAAGCTTGCTCCTGAACTCACGTCTGATGATATTGTTGTGATTTGTCTATCAGGTCGTGGAGATAAGGACGTTGAATCCATCATGAAGTATACGGGAGGGCAATTCGCATGAATTTAATGGATCAAACCTTCCAACAATTGAAAGAGCAGAATCGGACAGCACTTATTCCTTTTCTAACCGTTGGAGATCCCAATGTGGATACAACGGTAGAGATTATTAAGGAGCTTGAACAAGCAGGCGCAGATATTCTAGAGCTAGGTGTACCTTACTCAGATCCTCTTGCCGACGGCCCTGTCATTCAGCGTGCTTCCGAGCGGGCACTGAAAAGCCAAATTACCATTCGTACTTGTATGGAGACGGCAGCTAAGGCGCGCGAGGCTGGAGTGAAAATGCCTTTTGTCTTGTTTACGTATTATAATCCTGTATTGCAGACTGGGCTTGATGTATTTTTTGATGAATTGCTCAAGCATGACATCAGTGGCATGATTATCCCGGATCTTCCGATTGAAGAAGCTGAAGAGATGCGTCGCCGTGCCGAAGCAGCTGGGGTGCATTTGGTACCGCTGGTTGCTCCTACGTCCAATGCGAGAATTGAGCGTATCGTCTCAGGTGCACGCGGCTTCATCTATTGCGTATCTTCCCTGGGTGTAACCGGAGAAAGAGCATCCTTCTTTGAAGGAGTCGAGCAGTTTATTGAAACAGTAAAAAGCTTAACTGACATTCCGGTAGCTGTTGGTTTCGGTATCTCTAGCCGTGAACAGGTAGCGCATTTCTCCCGTATTTGTGATGGGGTTGTTGTGGGTAGTGCCATTGTTCGTCAGGTGGAGGAAGCCATCCCGCTCCTGGAGAATCCAGAGACTCATCAGGCAGGGCTGTTGCAAATTCGCAACTTTGTGGCACAATTAAAAGGATAGGGACTTTACTTTAGTTTTCCCTCGTTATGTAATGGCATCATGATCCTTATTTGATGAACAGGCGGTGGTCGGATTGAAACCTAAATCCCAGATTGTTAATTTGCCGGTGTACCAACCAGGCAAACCGATTGAAGAAGTGAAACGTGAACTGGGGCTTGAGCAAGTCATCAAGCTGGCTTCCAACGAGAATCCATACGGTAGCTCTCCTGCTGCAGTGGAAGCTATAACTAGGGAAGTTGTGAATGTTAGCATATATCCGGACGGCAGCTCTGCCGAGCTTACAGAGGTTCTTGCTGAGCACCTTGGTGTGAATCGTAATAATCTGATTTTTGGCTGCGGATCAGATGAGATCATTGCTCTGATTACGCGGGCGTTCTTCCTTCCGGGAGACGAGACAATCATGGCAGATCAGACGTTTTCGGTGTATAAAAGCAACGCCGATATTGAGGGTGCGGTTAGCATTGAGGTTCCATTGAAGGATGGGACACATGATTTGGCATCTATGCTGGCACAGATCAATGATAAAACAAAAGCGGTATGGGTATGTAATCCTAATAATCCTACAGGCACAATCATTTCCGAACAGGAATTGACTGCGTTTATGGATCGGGTGCCTTCCCATGTCATGGTAGTGCTGGATGAAGCCTATTATGAATTCGTAACGGATCAGGCTTATCCTCAAAGTATTTCTATGTTAGATCGCTATCCTAACTTGGTTATTTTGCGGACATTCTCCAAAATCTATGGTCTGGCTTCCTTGCGGATCGGATATGGTATTGCGAGCCCGCAGATCATCGACTTAATTAATCGTGTGCGTGAGCCATTTAACACCTCACGTTTCGGTCAGGTGGCAGCGACAGCAGCGATCAGGGATCAGGCTTTTGTGAAAGAGTGTGCTCAGCGCAATACGGAGGAACGTGAATTCCTGCAAAATGAGTTCTCACGTCTTGGCTTGCCATACTTCCCATCGCAAGGTAACTTCATTATGGTTGATCTGGATATGCCATCAGCGACAGCATTTCAATCTTTGCTTAAGCAAGGTATTATCGTGCGTCCAGGTTTCAAAGTGTATCCAACTTACATTCGTGTGTCCGTTGGAACAACAGAACAGAACCGTGCATTTATTGCGGCACTGGAGAACACGCTGGCAGAGAAGGCGGTAGCACGCCCTTAATTCTAGCGATGAAAGAGTGAGGACTACATGAAACTAAAAATTGCAATGATTGGTGTAGGGCTCATCGGTGGTTCCCTGGCGCTTTGCTTCAAAGGCAAGCCAGGTGTATCGGTGATGGGCTACGCCCATCTGCCTGAACTTAAGGACAAGTACATAGCAAGTGGTGTAGTAGATGATGCTACGCTATCACTGGAGGAAGCGGTGCAGGATGCCGACTTCATTTTTTTGTGTGTACCTGTAGGTTTATTGGAATCATATTTTCAACAATTAGCGAAGCTTCCCTTGAAGAAAGGATGCATCATTACGGATGTTGGCAGCACCAAGGCTTCAATTGCTGCGTGTGCTGAGCATGTCCGAATGACCGATGCCTATTTCATTGGAGGACATCCGATGGCTGGATCAGAGCGTGCAGGCGTTGACGCAGCTTCTGCTGTATTGTTTGAGAATGCTTATTATGTATTGACTCCTTCTGTGCATGTACCCGAGGAAGCTTATAGTCGATTGTCTGACCTCCTAACATATACTAGAGCACAGATTGTTCGAGTCGAACCCCTGTTACATGATGATATTGTGGGAGCAATCAGTCATTTGCCACATGTTATCGCAGTAGCACTTGTCAATCAGGTGCGGGAGTACAACGAATCTAATCCACTCTATAAAATGCTGGCAGCAGGTGGTTTCCGGGATATTACCCGGATCGCATCAAGCGATGCAATTGTATGGAGAGACATTTTGCTTAGCAACCGAGAGGTACTTCTAGGCTTAATGAAGGATTGGAACAGCCAGATGTCTGCGTTCACCGATATGTTGGAACAGCAGGACGGGGAAGGGATTGAAGAGGCTTTTCGTCAAGCCAGGGAGTTCAGAAGTGTGCTTCCTGAGCGCCGGAAAGGTATGATCTCGTCTTTATATGATCTGTACACGGATGTTCAGGATGCGCCAGGTATGATTGGTAAGATTGCTACCGAACTTGGGGCAAATGACATTAACTTGAGTAACTTGGAAATTATCGAGAATCGTGTGGACGTCCCTGGCATCATGCGGCTATCCTTCCGACAAGAAGAGGATATGGAGCGAGCGAGAACATTACTTGCTTCCCTTGGATATCAAGTTTGGGTCTAAACATGCATAGAGGAAAGTGAAGAAGAGGGCGACAGCCCTCTTTATTTGCGTGCAAAATTCGCTTGTTCTTAAGTTGTTACTTGAAATTTGAGAAAAGAACACAAAAAAAAGACCGCTTACATAAGCGGCCATTGCTCACGTGGAGCAATACAGTTATTGGATAGGAGTGGAGAGAAACCATACTGTACCTTTATTATATGTATACGTTTTCATTTTGTCAACAGATAAAGCGTAATTATTTTAAATAATCATAGCTTCCGTCAATTCAGGAAAAAGTTTGTATAAACGCAACCATTTTCATTCTTATTACGTTTGAAGATATAGAAGGTATTACGAGACGAAACAAGCCTGAGTGAAATAGGGGTTCGTTTCCTGTTAGAGTTCTGTAATGGTGGTTCATTGGTATTGGAGGATTATTTTGAGTCAACGGGGTCATAGACGAGAAAAAGAAAGCATATGAATGTCTGGTCGGGTTCCTGTTGAACGGAATAGATTTGCCAGCAACGGCTGACCGTTGTACAATAAATATTGTTAATGTAGAAACGTTGGGGAAATTGCCATTACATAGGGGAATTTGGCGGGAAGGCCTGATTTGGCGCTGAACGCTGTTTATATGCGGTGAGAACCGCAACTTTTTTGTGCCTGTTCGGTAATACATGGATAGAGTCGAACGGGGAGAAGCACATGGATGGGCGAGGAGGGGTCGCACTCAAATGACGGATTCCCAGTTGATTCGAGAGATCAAGGAAGGTAACCTGGAGTTATATTCCGAGCTGATGCGTCGTTATCAGCGTAAAATACTGGCTTTCGTATATCATATGTTGAAAAGTTCCAATATGGAGCTGCTTGCGGAAGATCTCTGTTCTGAGACTTTCTATAAGGCGTTCCGCAGTTTACACTCATTTCGTGAGGTGGATGCCTCTTTCTCTACGTGGTTGTACACCATTGCGAGAAATACGGTATTGAGTGAGCTTCGCAAACAGCGCAGTGGTAATGTTCCACTCGAAGAGAGTGGCGTTGTGCCAATTGCTCCTTTGGAGAATGCTCCAGAGCATGCTGTATTGCGCAGTGAGCGGGTGATGCTGGTTAGGGATGCCATTAACAATTTGCCGGAGAAGCAGCGTTCTGCCATTATACTCCGTGAGTATGATCAGTTAGACTACCAAGAGATTGCTAATATTCTTGGGCAGAGCGTAAGTTCTGTAAAATCGTTATTGTTCAGAGCAAGATCAAGCGTAAAAACTCAATTGGAGCCTTATTTCTTCGAACCGGTGTACGAGCCATATGAAGGGATGAAGAACCGATGAATTGCAATGAAGCCCAGGAACTGTTTGCAATGGTTTGGGACTTGCCGGCAACTCATCCTCAGCAGATTGCATTTCATGCTCATCTCGCTGGTTGTGAGGAGTGCTCACAGCAGTTTGAAGTTTGGCATGAAGCTCAACTTCTGCTGCATAGCATACCGACACCCGTAACAGAGCAACAAGCAGAGCGAGTAAATCGAAATGTAATGGATCGCATTTATGCGGAGTCACCATGGCTCTTGCCTGAAGAGGCAAAAGTAAATCGATTCTCTGCTGCAGTGCGCAAGCATATGTCTTTGTGGATTGCTGCGTTTCTGGCTATTTTTTTGTGCAGTTTCCTGTACATGGCGATGTTTAAGCCGGCTGTATCGGAAGCAGAGCAACCACGCGTCATCTCCACAGGTATTTTGGAGACAGCCGTTGCTGGCAGCGAACCATCTTCATCTGGGATGTATCAGTATAATATGCCAGGGGCGGATCGGGGTAGCATCATTGAACCGTTTGTCGTGAGTATGGGTCCTACCTATCCAGGATACTGGATGGCTCTATCCTTACTGGCCATTGGCATGGCGTTATTCTCGCTTGGACGTATGCATCGTACAACGAGTAAGCGTAAGCAGGGTGCACGTGCTTAGTTTCAATGATCATTACCGTGTATTGAGAAATGAGGGATAAGATGCGGATCGGGCTTATACGTCATGGTTTAACAGATTGGAATGCTGCAGGACGTATTCAAGGGCAGACAGATATCCCTTTGAATGCAGAAGGTCGTGAACAAGCAGAGCGTTTGGGTAGACGTCTTCTCACTGAGAAGTATCAATGGGATTATATCATTACTAGTGGTTTATCTCGTGCTCAGGAGACGGGTGAGATTATTTCCAAGCTGCTGAATGTACCCATGCTAGAACCGGATGTAAGGCTTAAGGAGCGAGCGTTCGGCCAGATCGAAGGTTTAACCTCAGAAGAACGAATCGCTCGCTGGGGTGCAACCTGGGAGTCACTGGATCTAGGACAGGAGCATATCTTGGATATCCAAGCGCGTGCATTGGCGTTTCTGGAGGATCTATGGTCGGCATATCCGGACAAGAATGTCCTGATTGTATCCCATGGAGCATTTCTGGCAAATCTGTTATCCGCTATATTTAAAGACCGGTATACAGAGCGTATAGGTAATCTCTCACTTACGATTCTGGAGAAAACCCAGTGTGACTGGAGTCCTCTCTTATACAACTGTACAGAACATCTTATAATGAATTCAGCCAAACAATCTGAGTAATGAACTCGGGTTGTTTTTTTTTTGTCTTCTGCGAATTGTTTAAGTAGGACTAATAGGAATACTTGTCTCTTGTTTTTCTTCTGATCAGTCACATCTAGGCATAGGATGGTTACTAACAGATAAAAGATTTAATAAAAGATTTGAAAAAGAGGTTTAGATCATGGGAATTCCGTCAACGATGTTTACAAAACCAAACTACTCTAGGCTCTGAATAAATAGTCATAAGTAGTTAGCTGGCGAGGCGATGACCCATGAATCTAGCGGATATGCTTACTTTTGCAGATATTGGCCAACTGAATCGAATAGCAGATTATTACCAGTGTGAGTGTAAGCCCAATTCCAAACATGAACTCATCCAGAGTATTCTCACCACACTGGGAAGCAGATCTTTTTTTGAACAACAGGTTCATGAACTGAATCCCGTTCAATTACGTTTTTTGAACAATCTGTTATTCGATTCCCGCCAATATCTCGGTATTGAGGAACTGGTTGCTATAGCACGTCAATCTATGGATAAAAAGGAAAACGAGACAGGTGCTAGTCCACGTGATCTGATCACTCGTTTCCATAAGAGTGGTTGGTTGTTCAATGGAACGACGCAGCATACAAAATATTTGTACCAAGTCCCTCTTGATCTGAAATTAAGATTCCGAGATGTGTTATCGAACCATCTGAGAGCCGGCATTGCGAACACAAGCGAACCGACAATGTATAGGGACGAATATCACTTGCTTGTCGATGATCTTCGGTTGTTTCTGCAATATGTGCAGCAACATGAGATTGCACTTAATGCTGAAGGCATGATGTATCGTCGTTCACAGCAGCAGGTGATGGAGCATCTACATGTTAGCGAAGAGCTAGTTGGCAAAGCAGGCTGGAGATTTGGCTATGGTCGCTCCTTCAAGGATTATCCAGATCGATTCGCCTTCATGTATGACTATGCATTTCACTATCGGCTCATCCGTGAGGAACAAGGAATACTGCAACTGACGTCCGCTGGCGAGGAAAAACGAGCTGCTGAGAATTCAACAGAGAAAACTTCGGAAATGATACAGCTATTTCGATTTTGGTTAAGACTGTATAAAGGTGCTATTCCAAACCTATCCTCCATTGTATATTGGACAGGGGAATGTGCCGATGAATGGTCTAGTACAGAGTCGCTGTTTCGCCAAATAGGCACGTTCATTCAGCCCTTCTACTACGATACGCCCGAGACAATCTACGACAACCGGATCATCAAAATGATGCTGCATCTCGGGATGCTTCGGATGGGGGAAGTTGCGAATGGACGAACTGTACAAATGACGGCATGGGGTTCGCGTCTTGCTGCATCCTGTCGTTCGCTTTCTGGAGACATCTCACCCGTTTTGTTTGACAAATGAAGGACAAGTTGCTAAAATCACTCCCAAATTAAGGAGTGATACGAATGATAATTCCATATCAAGGCATACTGCCGCAGCTTCATCCTTCAGTATACGTAGCTGAAGGTGCGAAACTTATTGGCGATTTGAGAATGGGCGAGGAGTCTACCGTTTGGTTTAACGCTGTGCTAAGGGCAGATTTAGCGCCGATCATCATTGGACAGCGTTGTAATATACAAGATAATACGGTTGGTCACGTGAATACAGAACAGCCCTTGATTCTGGGAGATGATGTTTCAGTCGGACATTCTGCTATTATTCATGGCTGTCAGATTGGAACTGGCTCACTGATTGGTATGGGAGCCATACTTCTTAATGGAGCCGAAATAGGGGAACACTCCTTAATCGGCGCCGGTTCAGTAGTTACTGAGAATACGAAAATTCCGCCCTATACTCTTGCTTTGGGAACACCAGCCAAAGTGATACGTGAATTGACGGATGCTGATCTTGAGCGGATGTCCAGAACTTCACTAGGTTATGTTGCCAAAGGAAAGGAATATAGGAGCTCTTAAATCCGTTTTGGAGGTGCATCCTATTGGATAAAATGAAAGTTACGTATGAAGTCATGTTGGGGCTGGCTGCTGAGATGGTGTGGGACGAGGCGCTTCGTAAACAGCGTAGCGAAAAGCTGTATATGGAAATCGACAAAGCGCTGGCTACTGGAGACGAAGTAGCTTTCCGGAGTCTAACGGATGAACTGAAGGCCATAAGCTGATATTTAATGTTTAAATAAACATTCATATAGAATGGAACCAACAAGGAGTGTGTATATCGCATTCCTTGTTTTTTTATTGAATTTTTTTGAGATCGGTAACCCTGTTTGGTACGAATTATGCGGTGTTAATAAGAAAGGTCAAATTTAAATCAATAGATTTATGTGAAATGCTCATATATAATATGGGAATAAAATGGATGGAGAGGGGAAATAGGGAAGTGAAATTCAGTGAGATGACTCAAGACAGTTGGGCTGAGCTGCAACTCTATCTGGACACCTGTCTAATTCCTTATACAGCACTCAGAGGAAATCAATCGCCAGTTGATGCTACCGAAGCGTTGGAGCGGCTTCGAGATTTTCTAGACTTGGTAGAAATCCCATTCAAAGGGCGAATTATGACCTATCCGGCGTTCCATTTTGAAATTCCGGAAATGTCAATGGCATTAAACACAGTGTGTAAACAGCTTAAAGTGTCTGGTTTCAAATATGTGGTTATAATGTCATCAGATGGACGATTGGATAAAGAACAAATGCCTGATGCTGATTTGATTTTACTTCGCTCAGATATCGTTCAGAACGTGGAAAAAAACGAAATCCCTCGGTATATCGGGGAGAAAATCCGTGAGTTATGGAAAAGATGAATTCTAATTGGTAAATGTGACAAAAAATCGACACTTTTGTAATAACGCTTACAATTGAACCTTAAAAAAGTGTGACAAATTCTTGACGGTGTTCTAGGGCTACTATATGATTATGTATGTTCTAGTAAGACGTGGAATTTCTGATAATGAAAACGGTTGAGAGAGTTGGCTGAAAAAGGGGGTTGGAGACAGTATGAGCAGTGAGCATGACCAGCACGAAGACTCAAAGAGACCGCCAAGCAGGATGGAAATGTCACGCAGGCAGTTTTTGACGTACACGCTTGGTGGAGCTACAGCCTACATGGCCGCCGGTGCAGTTCTGCCCATGATCCGTTTTGCGGTGGATCCGATTTTGCAGCATAAGGGAGAAGGTACCTCTGTCAAAGTAGCAGAAATCAGCAAAATTACAACTGAACCTCAAGAATTTACATTTGAACTACAACAACAGGACGGTTGGTATCTTAGCAATGCTTCGTTGGTGGCTTGGATTCGCAAAGACGAGCAGGGTAAGATTTATGCGCTTTCGCCTATTTGCAAACATCTAGGTTGTACCGTAGGTTGGAACAGCGACAAAAATTATCCTGATGAGTATCATTGCCCTTGTCATGGTGCGCATTATGACAAGGAAGGGAAAAATCTTGCCGTGGCCCCGAAACCGCTGGATGAGTACGTGGTCAAAGAGGAACAAGGCTGGGTATACCTCGGCGAGATCGTTCCGAACACCAGAGTGAATTAGGAGGCGTGGACGCAGATGTTTAAAAATATCTATGACTGGATTGACGAACGTCTCGATATCACGCCCATCTGGAGGGACGTTGCGGATCATGAGGTTCCAGAGCACGTGAACCCGGCACATCATTTTTCCGCATTCGTGTACTGTTTTGGTGGGTTGACGTTCTTTATCACTGTAATTCAAATTTTGTCAGGAATGTTTCTGACGATGTACTACGTGCCTGACATTATTAATGCTTATGCGAGTGTCGAGTATTTGCAAACCAAAGTAGCCTTCGGTCAAATTGTACGCGGAATGCACCACTGGGGAGCGAGTCTTGTCATCGTAATGATGTTCTTACATACGATGCGTGTGTTCTTTACAGGCTCTTACAAGGCACCGCGTGAAATGAACTGGGTAGTAGGAATGTTAATCTTTTTCGTCATGCTAGGTCTTGGTTTGACAGGATACTTACTGCCATGGGATAACAAAGCGTACTTTGCTACCAAAGTTACTTTGGAAATCGCCAACACAGTTCCGTGGCTCGGCCCGATTATTAAAGAATTTTTACAAGGCGGTACCATTGTAGGTGCACAAACGTTAACACGTTTCTTCGCCCTACACGTTTTCTTCCTCCCCGCAGTGCTTCTAGTGCTACTGGTCGGACACTTTATTATGATCCGCAGACAGGGTATTTCAGGACCACTATAATTTGAGAAGGGAGGAATCGTAATGGCTCACGGACCGAAGTCAGAGGATGAGGAAAAGATTATCTATGTTGGTGATTCACGTGTCCGCAAGGGTGCGGGTTTCATCACGCCACCAGATTACACGGCTTATCCGGGCAAGTCTGAGGCGTTCATCCCTAACTTTTTGCTGAAGGAATGGATGGTTGGTGTCGTGGTATTGGTCGGTATTCTCGTACTAACCATATCCGAACCTGCACCTTTAGGTTATCCGGCCAATCCTAGCGCATCGGTTATTCCGATGCCTGACTGGTACTTCCTATTTCTGTATCAGTACTTGAAATATCCGTATGCCTCTGGTGACTATGTGTTGCTCGGCGTACTGGGGGTAAGTGGAGTTGCTTTTGGTGCGTTGTTGCTGGCGCCGTTTCTGGACACTGGTAAGGAGCGTCGCTTCTATAAGCGCCCGATTGCTTCATCGCTGATGATTCTGTCTGTCCTTTCTGTATTCTATCTCACGAATGTTGCTTGGACGCACTACAAGCATGAGCTTGAGGCGTCAGGTCAGAAGCCTGAGCACATTCAACGGGAAGAAGAAGCGCACGAGAGGGCTGAACAGGGACTCCCTACTTCGAATGCACCAGGACAGCAACAGGAAGTTGCTATCGTCGAAAAGGATGATCCAGCGATGGAAACGTTCAAGAAGGCGGGCTGTATTGGATGTCATGCAGCTGATATGAAGGGTGGAGCAGCAGGCCCATCTCTCCGAGGTGTAGGTGACAAACATAGTCAGGAAGAGATTCTGACGATTATCAAAGAAGGATATAATACGATGCCTAAGATGTATGACCAAGCTATTGCTCAAGGCGTTACAGATGAGGAGATTACCCATCTGACAGAATGGCTTGCGAAACAGAAGGCAGAACAGTAAAATCGAATTAACCAATGAAACCTGATCGTTTATACGGTCAGGTTTTTTGGAGACTTTAGCTATACTTGAAAACAAGGATGTAGGAAGGGGAAGCGAACGTGTCTTTATCGTTTTTTTGGAGTAGGGAATTTCTGACTAACCGTTATTTCCTGTGGCTTCTATTTTGGTGTAATGCATTAGGAACAGTATATGGATACATATGGTATGGTAATCAGTTGGTAGACACGCTAGAGAAGCAGCCGCTTTGGCAAATTGTATTTGTGCCTGACAGCCCAACGGCAAGCTTATTCTTTACGCTGTCCTTATTATGGATTTTGTATAAACCGAAATCGCAATGGGTTAATCGTATTGGACATGTGATACAAGCGTTAGCGGTAGTGACCTCAGTTAAGTATGGTGTGTGGGCGATCTCTATCATTTTCGCTGGATGGTCGCAGGGAAATGCGGCAGCTTGGCAGGATTGGATGTTGATTGCATCACATGGTGCTATGGCCATTGAAGCTTTGTTGTATGTTCGATTTTTCGGTTTCCGCTGGGTGGCACTTCTAATTGCGGCGTTGTGGACCTTACTTAATGATGCGATGGATTACACGTATGATATCTACCCATGGCTACCTTACACACTCTGGGATCATGTAGATCTGGTGCGCAATTTTACAGTGGTCTTAACGCTACTAAGTATTCTGGTGTCATGGCTTGCATTGAGGCAAGCCAAACGGAGTTAATTTCACGTACGAGCCTGTTCTAAGGAAGGAAAACCTGCCATAGATTGATGGTGGGGGGGATGTCCATGAAGAGAAAGTTCAAGAGTACATTAAGGTTATGGATAATATCGTTCATGGCTCTACTGTTCTGGGCGAACTTGTCATATAGTGGTTCTGCGCAAAGTAATGGTGAGAATGGTCAAGTCGAAGAATCTATTTCAGCCAATCTTTCGATTCAGCAGATGAATGAAGAAGCAGCTCTATTATACCGTTACGCACTGGAGCAGGATGTGGAGAAGGTCAGAGGCAGTATTCTTAGGATCAGTAATGGACTGGAACATATATCGTTCGAAGGTCAAACGACGGTGGAGGGCATTCATGCCTTATCTGAGACGGTGGTTGAAGTAAAAGAGGCTGCTGTACGAATTAAAAGTGATACTACAGCTCTACAGCAAGCTTCAGCTAAATTAAGACTGGCTGCCGATAGCCTGGCTAATCCTGCAAAACCATTATGGCTTCAGTACTATAAAATTATAAAAGACGATCTTCAGGCTTTGTCTTTAGCGGCGAACCAGCGACAAAATGCTGCGACATTGTTAAGTCGGTATGCTGCGCTGGAAGAGCATTATGAGACCGTTCGTCCAGCAGCACTGATTCGGCGTGAACCCTACGAGATTGCGCAACTGGACGCCTGGCTGTCCCATACAAAAGGGCTAACGATGGGAAAACAACCTGATCTCTCACAACTACAGGCTATGATGATACATGGTGAAGAGTTGGTGAATCAGTTGTTCGGACGTGAAAAAGACGAAAGTGCCTTCGTTCCATTTGTACAAGGGCCGGATCGGAGAGCAGCAGGGATGTTAATTACGTCAGTGATTGTTGCGGCTCTAAGTTACGCAGGATTTCGGAAATATCGGGCTCAACAACAAGGAATATTTCCTTTTCGGAGATAAGCAAGAATACATCTAAGATATGAAGAGACCTCTGTCCACAAGGAAGGCCGTCGTACGGCTGATTTCTTGGGTTAGAGGTCTTTTCATTATGAGTAGTTTAGTTTTCCTTGAAACCCTCACCGTGCACGTCATGTACGTCACTGATAATGACAAATGCACGTGGATCAACAGAACGCACGATCGTTTGCAAACGTCTAAATTCTTGACGAGAAATAACGCAGTATGCCACGTGCTTAGCTTGTTTCGAGTAGGCTCCAATAGCGGGAATGAGTGTTACTCCGCGATCCATTTCCCGGGTAATCAGATCAGCAATTTCGGGAGCATGGTCACTGATAATCATAAACGCACGAGCAGAGTAAGCCCCTTCCTGAATAAAATCAATGACTTTTGAAGCGATAAACACAGCCACAAGCGTATACAGAATTTTTTCTTTTGGGATGTAAATCAGAGAGATCCCGATAATGATAAAATCAATCCCCAGCAGTATACGTCCCATACTCCAGCCATATTTTCGATTCAGAATGCGAGCGATAATATCAGAACCACCTGTCGTTCCGCCCCAGCGAAAGACGATCCCGAGGCCTGCGCCAAGTGTAACACCAGCATATAGCGCAGCAAGCAAGAGGTCATTTTCCGTATGGAGGGGTTCAATCCACCCCAAATGAATCATTTTTTCAAACAACCATAGGAAAATAGTGAGCGCGCCGATCCCCACGCCGGTATAGATCATCTGTTTGCCACCCAAAATTTTGAGTCCAATCAGGAAAAGTGGCACGTTCAGAATTAAGGTTGTGAGTGAAGGAGAGATGCCAAATGCATAGTTAACCAACACGGTGACTCCGGTGACTCCGCCTTCCATCAACTGGTTAGGGATGATGAAATAGAGCAGTCCGAATGCGTACAAGGCTGTACCGAGCAAAATAGGCAGAATTAATTTGAATTGCACCAACGATTTAACTGTACTCATAAGATCCCTCACCGTATGTAAATTTAGAATGTTAAAGAGATTGTTCAAAAAGTCAGCTTTCCTTTTTGAACACGCACTTACAGCAATCATTCCCATCTTAGTATACCTTTTTGTAGATTCTTTAAAAATGATTTGTGGTTTATATTGTGGAAGTGTATCTAAATAACTGATATTATTATGAACAAATACGACATTATTTCAAAAGGAGAATCCGTTCTCATGGAGAAAAGCATCGCAGAAATGCAGCGTGAGGTTGATCTCTATATCTCACAGTTCAAAGAGGGGTACTTCAGTCCACTCGCCATGCTGGCTCGCATGTCAGAAGAAGTAGGGGAGCTTGCACGGGAAGTGAATCATGAGTTTGGTGAGAAGCCGAAGAAGGCTTCTGAAGCAGATAACTCGATTGAACTGGAACTTGGAGATATTTTATTTATCACGATTTGTTTTGCCAATTCGCTCGGCATTGACCTGGCTCAGGCACACGATAAAGTCATGCATAAATTTAATACACGCGATGCTAATCGGTGGACTCCAAAAAACACCGATTAGGCGTAGATTACATATGCTGTACCATCACCCGATTGGGGAGGGACAGCTTGGATGATGAAGCCGGAAGATTACATGCAGCAAGCATATCGCTGTATTTTGCAAAATGATTTTGAGCAGGCGATTCGGTGGTTCGAATCAGCCATTCACGCTCACCCGGAACATGCGGAGCTCTACTATCGCTGTTCCATCACGCATGCGCGCAGTCAGCACCTTAGTCCTGCATTGCAATATGCTCGCAAGGCTGTGGAGTTGTCTCAGGACACGGAGGAGTACAGATTGCATTTGCAGACGCTCGAAGCGAAGCAACTGAGCATTCAAGCAAAGGGCATGTTAGAACAGGCAGGAAGTGGGACACATGAACGTTATGTGCAAGCCGCTAGGCTGCTGAAGCAAGCCGTTAAGCTTGATCCCTTATCTGTGGAGGCACATGTGATGCTAGCTCTTGCATACAGCGATCTGAACGAGTTCGATCTTGCAACAAAGGCTGTACGTGATGCATTGTCTCTGGATCCGCAGAATAGGCAATTGCATCTATTGCTCGACCAAATCAAACAGCGTATGAATTCTATTCAATAAGAATCCATTCTAATGGCGACATTAGCATAGAACGGATTCGGACTACTGATCAAACATAGCGAGGAGATGCAGCCAAGATGAGTGAAACAATCAGAGTTGCCGTAATTGGAGCGGCTGGCCGGATGGGCCGAGAAGTGGTGAAATTGGTGCTTCAAGATCCTGAATTAGAATTGGCAGCAGCAGTTAACCGTTCCGGCGCCGGCACAGACGCCGGAACACTCGTCGGTCTTCCAGAGTGTGGAGTATTGGTGACCGACGATATTGAAATGGCTTTTGCTGAGTCTAAACCGCAGGTTATGGTTGATTTTACAATCCCACAATATGCGTTTAAACATACTGAAATTGCGATCCGATATGGGGTAAGACCCGTTATGGGCGTTACAGGGTTTACAACCGAACAAATTGAGCAACTGGACAAGCAGTGTCAGGACAAAGGTATCGGAGGTTTGATTGCCCCTAACTTCTCCATTGGAGCTATTTTAATGATGAGATTTGCGGCACAAGCAGCCAAACATATGCCTAATGTGGAGATCATTGAGTATCATGGGGATCAGAAGTTGGATGCTCCCTCAGGAACGGCCATCAAAACGGCTGAGCTGATTGCAGCCAACCGTGAGGAACTTCGCCAAGGTAACCCGAATGAAGAAGAGCTTATCGAGGGATCTCGTGGTGGATATTATAATGGCTTCCGCATTCATAGCGTTCGTCTACCGGGCGTATTTGCACAACAGGAAGTTGTATTTGGTGATTTTGGCCAAACGCTCAAAATTCGTCATGACTCCTATGAACGTGCAGGTTATATGCCAGGTGTTAAAATTGGTATCCAAAAAGTTATGGAATATACAGGACTCATCTACGGTTTCGATAACTTTATCGACTAAAAGAGGCTGTTCAAAACCCGGACGTTTTGAACCTGAACCCAAAAGGAGATTGTCATGTTAAAAATTGCATTTATTGCCCATGATCGCAAAAAAGAAGAAATGGTCAACTTCGTGACAGCATATGAACCTGTATTTACTGACCACCAATTATATTCCACCGGCACTACAGGTCTTCGTATAATGGAAGGCACATCTCTACAGATCCACCGATTCGAATCCGGTCCGCTGGGTGGAGATCAACAGATTGGTGCGTTGGTTGCGCAGAATGAGATGGATCTTATTATTTTCTTGCGTGATCCACTGATGGCACAGCCACACGAACCAGATATTAATGCACTTCTTCGTCTATGTGATGTTCAAGGCATTCCTCTGGCAACCAATATTGCAACAGCCGAGATTCTTGTTAAAGCATTGGATCGTGGTGATTTTGCATGGAGAGAGCTTGTTCACAAATATAAGCCAGAGGCGGGTATAGAACCGGGTGATACGCAATGAGTTTAGATATACTCATTTTTGGCGCTCACGCAGATGATGCGGAAATTGGTATGGGTGGAACTATCGCGAAACACACGGCAGCCGGATTAAAGGTTGGCGTGTGCGATTTAACCCGAGCTGAGATGTCATCGAACGGTACGGTGGAGCGCAGGGCCGAGGAAGCGGAGGAAGCCTCCCGCGTCCTCGGTCTTTCGTGTCGGTCAAATCTGGGACTGCCTGATCGAGGCCTATACATAACGCCAGAGCATATTCAAGCGGTAACGGCTGAGATTCGTCGCCATGCCCCACATGTGGTATTTGCTCCATATTGGGAGGATCGCCATCCGGATCATGTGATGTGCAGTAAAATTGTGCAGGAAGCTGTATTTAATGCGAAACTAAGAAATTACATGCCGGAATTGCCAGCTGTGCAAGTGAAGGAATGTTATTTTTACTTTATTAACGATATCGGCAAAACGGATTTGATTGTAGATATTTCGGAACACTATGAACAAAAGGAAAATTCACTGCTATGTTATCGTTCACAGTTTGAGATGGGGGCCGGTACTGTCTCCACTCCACTGAATCAAGGATACATTGAGCGGGTAAGAGCAAGGGATTCTCTATTAGGGCAGCGTAGCCTCATCCCTTTTGCTGAAGGTTTCGCGACTTTAACACCTTATGTTGTTCGTCAGTTTGGTTCAGCAAATCATAAATAACGGTGAATCTTCTTATTATAGATGATGAATGATGATTCGTTTTCCGTTGCATTACATTAACCTGCACTCGCGGGGGATCAAAGGAGCGTCCATTGGATGGATCAAAAGTTAAAGATTGGCATCACCTGTTATCCGTCCCTAGGAGGGTCTGGCGTTGTCGCAACGGAGCTAGGCAAATTGCTTGCCGAACAGGGGCACCAGGTTCACTTTATTGCCAACAGTATCCCGTTTAGACTGGGTTCGTTTCAAAAAAATATATTCTATCATGAGGTAGAGGTTAACGATTATTACGTGTTCCGTTATCCGCCTTATGATCTCTCTCTCGCGACGAAGATGGCACAAGTAGCGAAGGCACAGCAACTCGATTTGCTTCATGTACATTATGCGGTTCCGCATGCAGTATGTGCTTTCTTAGCTAAGCAGATGGTGGGAGATGACCTGAAAGTAGTCACAACCCTTCATGGTACAGATATAACAGTGCTTGCACAGGATGAATCATTGAAGGATCTTATCCGTCTGGCGATCAATGAAAGTGATGCGGTAACCGCTGTATCTCGTGATTTGATTCGTGAGACGGTGGATTTGTTGGATATCCAACGTCCAATCGATCTCACTTATAATTTTATTGATAAACGAATTTATTATCCACGTGATGCGGCCAGCTTACGTCGTGATTTTGCAGCGCCGAATGAGAAAATATTAATGCACATCTCTAACTTCCGACCAGTGAAGAGAACGCAGGATGTGGTAGAGGTATTTCGGCAGGTGCAGGAACAAGTTCCTGCTAGATTATTGTTTGTGGGCGAAGGGCCAGACCTCCCCAAAATTCAGTGGAAGATCAATGAAATGGGCTTGAGTGATCGCGTGCATTTTCTGGGTAAACAGGATGATATCGCGCAAGTGATTTCCATGGCTGATGTCCTGATGCTACCATCGGAAAAAGAAAGCTTTGGCCTTGTTGCGCTTGAAGCAATGGCTTGTGGTGTGCCAACGATTGGTTCACAGGCTGGCGGTATTCCTGAACTGGTGTTACACGGCAAAACAGGATTCTTGTCTCCGATCGGAGATACGCAGTCCATGGCGGAGAATGCAATTCGTTTGTTAACCGACGATCGTCTAGCTGCTGAATTCAGAGAAGCTTGTTTACATCGAGCTCATCATGATTTCTGCAATGATGCCATTCGTCATGAATATGAAGAAATTTACTACCGCGTGCTGGGACGTGAAGTTCCGAGTCTCAAGCCGGTATGTGGTTGATACAATCTTGACCTCGTAAGAGCATTTGGACGTGCTTAGCGAAGTGCAGGACAGTAATGAGGTGAGTTAAGTGGTTCAATGGGTACAGGTGGATCAAGAGATGGCACGACAAAGTGAACGTGTGATTCGTACGTTGAACGAGCATGGTTATGAAGCTTATTGGGTGGGTGGTTGTGTACGCGATGAGCTCCTAGGAAGAGCAGTGGATGATATGGACATTACGTCTTCGGCTTCTCCTGAGCAGGTGATGCAGTTGTTCGAAGACTGTATCCCAACTGGGCTTCAGCATGGTACAGTGACCGTTCGCTCTGGTGGCTATTACTTCGAAGTAACAACATTTCGCACAGAATCGGAATATAAGGATAATCGAAGACCCTCAGCCGTACACTTTGTGAAGGATATCAAAGAGGATTTGCAGCGACGCGATTTCACCATGAATGCTCTTGCAATGGACTCAGACGGAAATATCGTTGATCCTTTCGGTGGTCAAATTGATATTCGCGCGGAGCGAGTTCGTTGTGTGGGAGAAGCCAAGGCGCGATTTGGTGAAGATGCACTGCGAATCCTTCGGTGTGTGCGTTTTGCATCAGTTTTCCACTTTAGCATTGCCTATAACACGTGGAAGGGACTTCTCCTTCAGAGAGATCTGTTAAAACATATCGCTATGGAACGAGTGCGGACCGAGATGGTCAAAATGATGGCAGGTTCACAACCGCTCGCAGGTATGGAGCTTCTGCTTCGCAGTCGAATATTGGAAGAAGTCAAAGCCCCTGTCGATGCCAAACGGTTTAATAGAACACTTCTGATGAATCTTGAAGAGCTCAAGGGTGAGCATGTCATACTCCGTTGGGCATTACTTCTGCTGGCAGGGAACTATTCAAAGGATGAGGCGGATACGCTGTTACGTCAATGGACTTTCTCTAACGACGAACGT
This sequence comes from Paenibacillus sp. Root52, assembly GCF_001426865.1. Lineage (GTDB taxonomy): Bacteria > Bacillota > Bacilli > Paenibacillales > Paenibacillaceae > Paenibacillus. The sequence goes on from NZ_LMFO01000012.1 coordinate 624,036, forward strand.
ACCCGTATGACTGGAGTTCTCCAAGTGGAAGCGATGACCAATAGCATTGTGCAGGAAAATAAACCTGTAGAGGCGCTGCGAGAGGAGTGGATTCAAGCGGTACTGGTATGCGGTATCCGTGCCACTCAAGACTGGCTGATGATTCAATCCATTCTTCCAGCCGCTTGGAGAGAACTGCCGATCTCAATGGAAGATCAGTTCAACTATATTCAAGCCCACGCTTCAGAGTGGAGCCAGTCCATGCAGGTACAGGAATTAAAGGATCTGAATATTACTGGCGAGGCGATTCTCGGTTTACTAGATCGCAAAGGCGGGCCTTGGTTGGGACAGCTCATGAAGCATCTGCTGAGAGAAACCGCGATTGGAAATATAGCAAATCAGTCTGAAGCGCTGAGTGCAGAAGTGAAGCGGGTGGGAGCCATTGACCAAGCATGAAGAACTGCTACATATGTTACTAAAAGCGGATGGACAGTTTGTATCTGGGGAAGAGATTAGCAAAAATTTACTAATCAGCAGAACTGCCGTGTGGAAGCATGTGAATAAGCTGCGCGATCTTGGTTATGAGTTCGAAGCTGTCTCTCGAAAAGGATATCGACTTCTTACGAAGCCTGATAGCATTGATGAAGCAGGGCTCCAGTTGGCGCTGCAAACAGAAGTATTTGGACGTAAGGCGATTATTATGCAATCGACGCCATCTACCCAGGGAGAGGTGCAACAGCTCGCAGACGAAGGTGTCAGCGAAGGTGCTGTTGTACTTGCGGAGGAACAAACCAATGGACGAGGCCGTTATGGTCGCAGATGGTATTCTCCTCCAGGTAAGGGCATATGGATGAGTATCTTGCTACGTCCACAGCAATCTCTCCGTAACGCACCGCAACTAACATTGTTAACAGGGCTTGCCGTTTGTCGCGCGATTCGTTCATTTACAGGCGTAGATGCTGGAATTAAGTGGCCGAATGATGTGCTGGTTAATGGGCGTAAAATATGTGGAATTCTAATGGAGTCAGCTCTAGAAGATCATGAACTGAGATATTGTATTGCAGGAATCGGGGTCGATGTTAATTTTGACAAGCAGGATTATCCTGAGGAACTGTCACCGATTGCGACGTCTCTCCAAATAGAAACAGGCAAAACGGTAGACCGAACTTTACTTGCAGCAGCAATTCTAACAGAGCTAGAGCAATTATATGATATGTATCAAAAGCAAGGCTTTAATGTGATTGCTGCTTTGTGGGAAGCATTATCCGTCTCGCTCCATCGTGACATCAAAGTATCCAATGCTCATGGCATTGTTGAAGGAATGGCACTGGGGATTGATTCTTCTGGTGCACTAATTGTACAGAAAAAGGATGGAGAACGGATTACGGTTTTCTCTGGCGAAATTTCGTTAACTGACTAGAGAATTGTCGAATTTCCAAGATTAAAATGAACATAAGACGTGAAGTTTAAGCCGAACTTTGGTATACTGTGTTTGTGAGGCGATATCGGCTAATGAAGACCGAATTGCACTCCACGCAACAGTATGCCTTATTGGCTTGAATTGAACAGTATTAGGAAATGTTCCATAAGATCGCGTTTGATTGCGAAACTTTTGAACATGTAACCAGCAATTGAATTGATGTTGAAGTGAGATGTTGGATTCTGCTCTGAGCCGAAGAGGACCGAGACAGAAGGGACGATCGCAAGTGACTCTTTTTTGACTTTTCGGGACTTTTTAGTGGAAAACTAAAAGGTTTTTTTTGTTGTGTTTACATTGAAAAGGTGAAAGGAGCCATGACTAAATGGCAAACAAACAAGCATTAAACATTGTAAAAATGAAAAAATATAAACAGGATGGCGTTCCGCTGAGCATGATTACTGCCTATGATTATCCAACCGCACAGCTTGCCGAAGAAGCAGGCATTGACCTTATTTTGGTTGGAGATTCACTCGGTAATGTTGTGCTCGGCTATAACTCAACGCTCCCTGTAACGATTGATGATATGGTGTATCACACACGCTCCGTTGTACGCGGGGCAGAGAATACCTTTATCGTTGCAGATATGCCTTTTATGACCTATCACGGCAGCGTTGATGAGACACTTAAAGGCGTGCGTCGCCTAATGCAGGAGGGGCATGCTCACGCCGTTAAAATGGAGGGCGGAATGGAGATTGCGGATACCGTGAAAGCGGTAGTTCAATCAGGTGTGCCTGTTCTGGGGCATATCGGTCTGACCCCTCAATCCGTTAATCAGATCGGTGGTTATCGTATTCAGGGTAAGGATGCGGCTGATGCGAAACGTCTCATGGACGAAGCTAAGGCGCTTGAAGCAGCGGGTGCGTTCGGGATTGTTTTGGAATTGGTAACGGAAGAAGTGGCAAGAGCGATCTCAGAAGAACTTTCAATTCCTACGATTGGTATCGGAGCGGGACGTGGCTGTGATGGTCAGGTGTTGGTATTCCATGATGTGGTGCAATACGCTTCACCTTATACGCCCAAACGTTTTGTCAAAACCTACGGGGATGTAGGAGAACTGATTCGTAACAGCATCAGTGCATACGTGAAGGAAGTCAAAGACCGTTCATTCCCAGCACAAGAGCATGTATTCACAGCAGCAGATGGCGTACTAGACCAATTATACGGACATCGCAAAGAAAAGGTGGCGAACAACGGATGAAAGTAATCCGCACAATAAGCGAAGTAAGACAGGAAATTAGCAGATTGCGCCAGAACAGTGGTTCGGGTGAAGCCACGGTTGGTTTTGTGCCTACTATGGGTTATCTCCACGAGGGACATGCGAGCTTGATGCGAGCAGCCAAGGAGCAGAGCGATATCGTTGTACTTAGTATCTTTGTGAATCCAATTCAGTTCGGACCAAACGAAGACTTTGATAGCTATCCTCGTGATGAAGCTAGGGATGTGGAGACAGCAAGGTTGCAGGGTGTGGATATTGTATTTATTCCCTCTGTGAGCGAGATGTATCCAGAACCTACGCAGACAACAGTGTCTGTTTCCCGATTAACGGATCGTTTGTGCGGAGCATCCCGCCCAGGGCACTTTGATGGGGTCACAACGGTGGTATCTAAGTTATTTAATATCGTGCAACCACAGCGTGCATTTTTTGGCATGAAAGATGCGCAGCAGGTGGCAGTTATTCAGCAGATGGTCAATGATTTGAACATGGCGGTGGAGATTGTACCTTGCCCAATTGTGCGTGAAAGCGACGGTTTGGCTCTAAGCTCAAGGAATGTCTATCTAAGTGGAGAACAGCGTGAGCAGGCACTCGTACTGTCACAGGCACTTCGATTAGCTCAAGAGACTATAGATACGAATCCCTCGGTAACTGCGGCGGACATTCGCGAGATGTTACGTAAGGTGATTCAGGCGTCACCACTGGCAGTCATTGATTATGCCGAAATTCAAGCTTTTCCAAGCTTACAGCCTCTAGCTGATCATGAAATGGTGTACGGACGCGAGGATGTATTAATTGCTCTTGCAGTTAAATTTGGAAAAACAAGATTGATTGATAATATTAAGTTGCACAAATCGGAGGTGCTGTCTCATGTTTAGAACACTGATGAAATCCAAAATTCACCGCGCTACCGTCACGGAAGCGAATTTGAACTATGTGGGTAGTATAACCATCGATGAAGATCTGATGGAAACATCCGACTTGATGGAAAATGAAAAGGTTCAAATTGTTAACAATAACAATGGAGCACGTCTCGAAACGTACGTGATTCCTGGCCCGCGTGGCAGCGGTGTGATCTGTCTTAATGGAGCGGCTGCTCGGTTGGTTCAACCTGGTGATACCGTAATTATTATTTCATATGCGATGATGTCTCAGGAGGAGGCTAATGCTCATAAACCAACCGTTGTCTTTGTAGACGAGCAGAATAAGCCTGTTCAAACCTTGAAACAAGAGATCCACGCAACAATTATGTAATCGACTGGTAAGGGGAATGAAATCGGTGCATCAAGCAAAAAATGAGTACAGGTCACTGCACTAATTCATTTTTTCAAGGGTGGGGATGCATCGATGTTCCAGCATGTTTTCGCAGAAATGAACGACATGTTAGATGAAATTATCAAGCGCTACCCTTCCGCTGAAGGCCTGAACAAACAGGAGTTGCTTCAAAAGTGGAATTTGCTCAAGCGGATGAGTGATGGCATGATTGATGAGTGGCTGATGTTTGAGGAGAAGATGAGTCAGGTACGTGAACAAGAGCTGGTCAAACCTGCGTCGCTTGAACCGGAGCAGGAGGCCGTTACGGCACTACCTGAAATTCATTTGGAGTGCTTTAGCCGCGGTCAAGGCTATTTCAAATTGCAGATGTACCCGCAAGCCATTACACAATTCTCGCGGATTGTAGCCGACTATCCAGATAGTGCATTGACTCGTTATTATCTGGCGCTTGCTCATCTCAATTTGGAACAAAACACAGAGGCATTAGCACACTTACATCGTATATTGCGACTTAACGGATCACCACGTCTAAAGGGGCTGGTCTGCAATGCCCTTGGATGTATTGAAGCCAAGCTTGCGAATCCACAAGGAGCATGTTCGTTGTTTGCACAGGCGCTTCAGCATGACCCAACGTTGACCGAACCACTGTATAATATGGAAGCTTGCAGGCAAAACAAAGGACAATTGCAATTCGGAATTGGCTGACTGCATTGGGATAAAAAATGGAGTAGCCAGCATGAAGACGGTGTTTCTTCCTCAGGGATTACGGAGGAGGCACCGCCTTTTTTTGTCAGTTAATTTTCAAACGTCCTTTTTTTTGCTATGCTGTAACATAGACTGGAATGGAAGGGATCGTACATTGCAATGAAATTTGCCGTATTGGATTTCGAAACAACCGGCACGCAGTCCGACGGTGAAATTATACAGGCCGGACTTGCCATCATAGATCATGACTACAGCATATCTCAAATATATAGTTCTTATGTGAATCCGGGCGTACCGATTCCACCGTTTATTACGGGGTTAACCGGTATTACCGAAGAAGATGTTGCGGACGCTCCTTCATTAGAAGAGATGATGATGGAGATGGTTCCACTGTTGAACGATGTCGTTCTGGTTGGTCATAACGTCGCATTTGATTTTCATTTTCTTCAAAATGCGTTAGACCGTTGTGGATATTTGCCATTCACAGGACGAATTTTGGATACCATTGATTTTCTCAAAATCTCATTTCCTTCACTTAGCTCCTACCAGTTAGGATATGTATCGACTGAATTCGGATTTCAGCATGACCGTCCGCATCAGGCGGATAGCGACGCGTTAGCTACCGCGCATGTACTGCTGAAGTGCTTGGATGAGCTACGGGAATTGCCACTTATTACGATTCAGCGTTTGTCTGACTTGTTTGCACCAGAGGATAGCGATTTCGGTTGGTACCTCGATGGTATGCGAAGTGAGAAGGAAGCTGAACCTATTCAGGATCTGGATGGACACACCTATTATCGCCAATTAGCGCTTAATGTGAGTGATTGGATGGACATTGGTGCTCCACGCAATGAGCTGGAGGGTAATCCGCTGGATGGTGTCAGTTTTGAGCAATTCATGGATCAGGTTCGAAGCAATCTCAGAGATACCCTGGATCACTACGAGGAACGGGAAGCACAGACTTTAATGTTCGGCAGTGTGAGACAGGCTCTGGATGAAGAGAAGCACTTGCTTATTGAAGCAGGTACGGGGACAGGTAAGTCTCTGGGGTATCTGCTACCAGCCATTTATGAAAGTGTGAAGCAAGAACAGAAAGTGATGGTGAGCACTCACACCATTAATCTGCAGGAGCAGCTTAGAGAACGGGATATACCGATGCTTACTGAAGTTGTACCGTTTCCGTTTAAAGCTGCTGTATTCAAAGGTCGGGGTCATTATTTGTGCCTTCGCAAATTCGAACATAAAATCAACAAACGTGAATTTGCTACACCCAAAGAGGACTATTTCACAGCAGCACAGATGATTGTTTGGCTTGCTCAGACAGAAACAGGGGACGACGAAGAACTGAACCTGAGCGCGCGTGGTGGGGACTTCTGGGAGACGGTGCAGAGCGAGTCCGAATCCTGCCTGGGGCGATCTTGTCCATGGTTCCGTAAATGTTTCTATCACCGGGCGAAGCATGAAGCAGGCTTATCAGATATCGTAATTACGAATCATTCCAAATTATTTACCGATGTGAAAGCAAGTCATCAGCTTCTTCCTGCATATGAGAGTCTTGTTATAGATGAGGCTCATCACCTAGAGGACGTAGCAGGCAAACATTTAGGCTTGCATATGAAATATTTCACGATGGTTCATACGCTTACACGTCTGTTTAAAGATAGCCGTAACGGTCAGTTGCCTATGCTTCGCTCCCAGCTATCAAGCCATGAAAAATCAGTACAATGGGGTTCAGCTATTGATCAGATGTTCCCACTTGCTGTTGAAGTCAAGGACATGTGGGACAGATTGAGTGAATCTTTATTTAATCTTCTTCCTGAGCGTAGTGATGCTTCTCCAGGAGAAACAGGTCAATTCTCTCTTCGATTGAAGCCGTCGCAGAAGCCTGATAAGTGGCAGGCGCTTCAAGAGGATGAGAATCAAATATACGTAACGTTAGGTGACTTGATTCGTAAGGGTGATAAGCTGTTACTTGAGATCAAGGAAGAGCAAGATGACTATCAATCTGATAGCTTGATTACGGATATTACAGGCCTTCTGAAGGATCTTGCCCTACTCAAAGAGAATCTACGTTTCTTCATGCGTATGGATGATGTCAATACGGTTTATTGGATGGAAGCAAGTGGACAGTTCCGAAGTAAATCGCTTCAGCTCTATGCGGTTCCTGTAGATGTCAGCGTACAACTGAAGGAATTGTTCTTCGACAAAAAGAAAAGCGTTGTTCTGACTTCAGCTACACTTTCTGTAGATAAGTCATTCCAATTTATGATTGAGCAACTAGGATTGCAGGAAGCAGCAGACCATAACCGTCTGCTTACATCCTTGCTACCGTCTCCATTCCGTTATCGGGATCAGGCCTTGCTTGTTATTCCACGTGATTTCCCAAGTTTAAAAGGCAGCGTAGGGGATGCGCACTTTGTTGATATGTTGGTGCATTCATTAGCCGAAACGGCCATTGCGACGCGTGGACGAATGATGGTGCTCTTCACGTCGTATCGGATGCTGAGACAAGTGTATGAACCTCTTAAGGAAGCCTTGGCGGGTAACGATATCTCGCTGCTCGGTCAAGGGGTGGATAGTGGTAGCCGTTCGAAACTCACACGCCGCTTCCAAGATGCCAAGGCAACAGTACTTTTGGGTACAAGCAGCTTCTGGGAAGGTGTAGACATTCCAGGGGAAGCACTCACCTGTCTGGCAATTGTTCGATTGCCATTCCAGCCCCCTAATCATCCATTATTGGAAGCGAAAAGCGAGCTGTTGCAACAACAGAAGAAAAATCCATTTATGAAGCTATCTGTGCCACAAGCTGTTATTCGTTTCAAGCAGGGCTTCGGAAGACTTGTACGGACAGCGAAGGACAGAGGCATCGTCATTGTATACGATACACGGGTCATTGAAGCATATTACGGTAAGTATTTCTTATATTCGTTACCAGGTCCCAAAATGGAGCATATGCTAACCGAACAGATGGTTCCACGTATTCGTGAGTGGTTAGACCAGCCTACTGATGAGGCTTCGGAATAGGCTATACGCGCAAGCGTTGCACCATGATCGCAATTAGTTGTAAAATTTATAAGATTCAATAATTGAGGAATAAAGATTACTGCTATCATAATGTATATCAAAGAGGCATCCTGTCCACGTAAACCGTAATTTTGTATGGCATGCAGGGTGCCTCCTATTTAATCTATCTACAGGGTCACATTGGTAAAGGGGAGTAAACGAATGAAATCAGATAAAATATCAGAAGCTGTCGTGCGGCGTTTGCCAGTTTACTTGCGTTATTTGAGTGAATTGAGTCAACGTGAGGTTACTACGGTTTCTTCTCAAGAACTAGGACTACGCTTGGATCTTAATCCAGCTCAGATCCGAAAGGATCTAGCCTATTTTGGTGATTTTGGTCGCAAAGGCATTGGCTATGACGTTTCCTACTTGATCGAAAAGATTCGCCACATTCTGAAGATTGATCAGCAAATCAACGTAGCATTGGTTGGTGCGGGTAATCTTGGACACGCCTTGTCTAATTACAATGCATACTTGAAAGACAACATGAAAATTGTTGCCGTGTTTGATGCCTATGGTCCCAAGATTGGCACTCAGATTAATAGCTTGAAAGTTCAACCAATGAATGAATTATCAGAGTCTGTCCAAAAGGATAATATTCGTATCGGCATAATTACAGTTCCAGATACAGAAGCTCAGAATGTAGCTGATCAACTGGTCGAGTCGGGTATTGAGGCTATACTTAATTTTGCACCAACGATCTTGAAAACGCCGCCGCATATTCGCATTCACCATGCTGACTTTACGACGGATCTACTCAGCCTTGCTTATTACCTGGAGAATGGAAAGGACGACGAGGAAGATGACGACAAATAAATGGGTTATTCATAACGGCAAATTTGCTGTAAATAGTGGTTTGGACTGGAAAGTGGTTCAAGGTTATATGGTTGTGGAAAATGATAAGATTGTGCATATTGGTGAGACGCTGCCGGAAGGGGACGAGAGCCTGCCTAAAGTGGATGGGAAAGGACTTCTTTTCCTACCGGGTCTGATCAATACGCATGGTCATGCAGCGATGTCACTACTAAGAGGACATGGAGATGATCTAGCGCTGCAGGTATGGTTACAGGAAAAAATGTGGCCAATGGAAGCCAAAATGACAGCTGAAGATGTGTACTGGGGATCATCCCTATCCGTGTTAGAAATGCTAAAAGGCGGAACTACAGCTTTCCTCGATATGTATGATCATATGGATCAAGTGGCTAAAGTGGTAGAACAATCCGGTATTCGTGCTTCCCTTGCTCGCGGAGTTATTGGTCTGTGTTCAGAAGAAGAGCAGATGCGTAAGTTGGAAGAATCGGCTGCATTTGCCCGTGAGTGGCATGGACAAGCGGATGGCCGCATCACAACGGTTATCTCACCGCACGCTCCATACACATGTCCGCCGGATTACATAGAGAAGCTTGTACAAGTTGCACACGACTTGAATCTGCCTCTGCATACACACATGTCAGAAACGATCCGAGAAGTGGAGCAAAATGTGACTGATTATGGACTTCGTCCTGTTGCTCATCTGGAGAAACTGGGATTCTTCTCCCGTCCTTCTCTTGTTGCTCATGCGGTACACCTGAATGACGAAGAAATTGAAATTTTGGCTCGAAATCATGTTGCAGTTTCCCATAATCCGGGTAGTAACTTGAAGCTTGCTTCAGGTGTCGCTCGTGTACCGGATCTTCTGAAAGCTGGTGTGATGGTATCCTTGGGAACCGATGGCCCTGCAAGCAACAACAACCTGGATATGTTTGAAGAGATAAGACTGGCAGCTCTGATTCATAAAGGAGTATCGGGTGATCCAACGGCTGTACCAGCTGGAGAAGCTCTTCTGTTAGGAACGGCTTATGGCGCCAAATCTATTTTCTTAGATGATACAGGGTTATTAGAAGTGGGGATGAAGGCAGATTTTATCGCCCTTAACATTGAACAAGCTCATTTCTATCCGCATACGGATCTAATCTCACATACCATCTATTCGGCTTCAGCGAAAGACGTGGAGCATGTATGGGTGGATGGTAAACAAGTGATTAAACACGGCGAATGTCTCACGATGGACGAAGAGCGCATCTTGCGTGAGTCTCAATCGGCATTTGATGGTTTGCTTGCCCGTTAATCATGCAGCGTTTTAGAGGAAAGGAAGTTCGGCTTTTGAAGAGAAAAAAGAAGTGGATCTGGATATCGTTGCTGGTTCTAGTTCTGCTCCTGTTTGGACTTCAACGTTATTATGTCTATGTCACTCAGGATCAGCGCAATGAAGAAGCTATGGCTATTGAAGCTGCACAGCAGCAAGACATTACGTTCACTCAAGATATTCGTAAGTATGTCTGGGGCGGTAAAGAGGGCGCAGACAACATTTATTGGACCTTTCTAGGTAAAAATAAGGACAAGCAGGATGTTCTCGTATGGGTGAAGTTCGACAATACAAACAAGCCGGTAACAGGCTCTAATGTAGTGCACAGTGAACTGGTTCAGAATGGCATGTCTGAAACTCAGATTCGCAATCGATTTAGCTCAGAGGTACCGGGTGGAGAAATAAAGCGTATTATGCCTGGTGTCGTGAACGGAATCTATGTATGGCAAGTGTATTATAATGATGATACCCACAATTATTATCGTTTCTATCGATTTAGCAATGGGGAACAGGTAGATTTGGTCTACACTTTACCCAATAGCTAGCCTACGCTACAGTTGAACAACATTACATTTTACTAAAACTATAATGAAGTCTAACTTGTTTAGTACCATAAAACACCAAAGTACCGGCAGATGATAGCAGACTGCACGGTTCTTTGGTGTTTTTGTCATTCTATTGGATTTGAATAGTTAAAATTAATAATTTATTCATATTTTAGCCTTCGAAATTGTATATACGATGTGATATACTCAGATATGTATTCAACATTACATGATGAATAAACAAAACAAATAAATCCTGTTAATTACGACACAGGACTTTGGTTGCAAATTTTATTAACGCCTACAGGCTAAAGTATAGGCCAAATTTGGGAGGGAAACTCATTTGAAGCTAAAAGTATTACCGATTGCTTTAACTGTCGTCATTTCTGCCGTCCTGTTGTTTGGAGGTTGGTTTGTGTATCGCCAAGTGGCCATGCAGAATCCAATCGAAAAAATGATTACCCAGTATGATGGAGTCAATGATGTTCATTTAACTATTAACCGCAATAGCGTACAAATGAAACTTGATCTTGAGCCAGACGTTGATTTGGGGAGATTAGTTCAATATATTCACAAAGAAGGACAGACCCTTATTGGCAATCGTACTCTTAAACTTGACGTCATTGATCACTCCAACGAGGCATTAGAAAATTGGTGGGGTGATGCGATGTTCACCGTAGCTCAAGCGATGGAAAACAAACAATATACCGAGATCACACCAACGCTGTCTAAGATGGCTACCAATGGAATTAAAGTAAATACCGCTATGGATGATAACAACGTGTACGTTAGTCTACGAGATGGAGACGCAAGCAAGTTTATTATTCTACCACGTGTGCCAGGACAGATAGGAGTGTGGCCAAATGCCTAAGTGGACTAAAGAAGTTGTAATTGGATTTGTTCCAGTGCTAATTATCTTTCTTGCTTTTGTGGGTGTAAATATCATCCCAATTTTATTTGCTGTATTGTTGGTCGGTGGATTGCTGTTCATGATGCAGATGCGTGGTGGCATTACTGTTGGGGCAAGTCAAGAGCGTAAACGGAAGAAAAAAGGGCCATCCAAGCTGACGTTTGAAGAAATTGGTGGTCAGGATAGTGCCAAGCAAGAATTACGAGAAGCGCTAGATTTCCTTATTCGGCATGAAGAAATTCAAAAATTCGGGATTCGCCCGCTGAAAGGTATTTTGCTCACAGGGCCTCCGGGAACAGGTAAAACCTTAATGGCCAAAGCTGCCGCTCACTACACGGATTCCGTGTTTGTCGCTGCATCAGGTAGTGAGTTTGTGGAAATGTACGTTGGCGTCGGTGCGGGTAGAATTCGTGATTTATTCCGTGATGCAAGAACGCGTGCAACCAAAGAAAATAAAGAAAATGCCATTATTTTTATCGACGAGATTGATGTCATTGGTGGTAAGCGTGAAGGTGGACAACAACGTGAGTACGACCAAACGTTGAACCAACTTCTGACTGAAATGGATGGAATCTATTCATCCGAAACACCTCGAATCTTAGTGATTGCTGCAACGAACCGTAAAGAAATGTTAGACAGTGCATTGACTCGTCCGGGACGTTTTGACCGTCATATTCAGGTGGACATGCCTGATAAGAAGGGTAGAAAGCACATCTTGGAACTGCATGCGGTTAATAAGCCTATAATGACGGATGTAAGCCTTGAGAAGACGGCTGAAGAGTCTTATGGGTTCTCTGGAGCACAACTTGAAAGTGTGATGAATGAAGCTGCGATTTACGCGATGAGAGATGGATTGTCCAGTATCGAACAGCGTCATCTGTCGATGGCAATTGACAAAGTTATGATGGGTGAGAAGACCGATCGTGAGTCCACTGTAGAAGAAAAGAAACGGGTAGCTATTCACGAATTGGGACATGCCATTATGGCGGAGTTAGTTCGTCCGGGTAGTGTTAGTCAGGTAGCGCTCAGTCCCCGTGGACAGGCTCTTGGTTATGTACGTCACACTCCACAACAAGAACAGTATTTATATACTAAACGTTTCTTGGAAGAACAGATTATGATTGCCCTTGGTGGTGCGGCTGCAGAGGAAATGTATTACGGTGGTCGTAGTACGGGGTCGCGCAATGACTTTGAACAAGCGACAAATGTTGTACAGACGATGATGGCTTCTGGTCTGACATCGCTCGGTATTGTGAATATGGATATGGTTACTACCGAAGAGTTGATGCGTGAGAATAAAGTCATTTTGCAGGAGCTTATGAACCAAACGAAACGAATGCTTGAAGAGCAACGGACAATATTCGACAACTCTCTAGATACCTTGATGAGAGAAGAAGTGTTGTCTGGGGAGCAATTTCGTTGTCAATTTCGTGACAGCGCCCTTTTACCGGCATAATTTATTTATGTCGGTTATTTTTTTTTACATTTCAGTCGTGCTAAGATATTATTATATGTTGGGTCGAAATTTGTAATTTTCGGCGAACAGGGTACAATAGAGAAATAGAGAACCGAAAGGATGGAACAGAACCATGTTTTTTAAAAAAATAGGAGTTGTCGGCGGCGGTACGATGGGGCAAGGTATTTCCCAAATGCTCGCAGCCAAAGGACTTGATGTGCTTCTGGTGGAGCATACAACGGAGAAGCTTGATTATGCCTATAATATGATCGAGACCAACTTGGATAAACAACTAGAGAAATGGGCAATTACGAAGGCAGAGAAAAAACTGATCCTTTCCCGTATTAACAAAGTTGCTCATTTGGCAGAACTGGGTTCTTGCGATATGGTCATTGAGACGATTACGGAAGACCTGGAAGCTAAAAAAGCAGTGTTTAGCCAACTGGATCAAGTTTGCCCAAGTAATGTTATTCTTGCAAGTAATACATCCACGCTGAGTTTGACCGAGCTTGCAAGCTCGACCAAGTACCCAGAGCGTGTTATTGGTATGCACTTTATTCACCCGGTATCCCGGGTTGATCTTGTTGAAATTATTCGTGGCTTGAAGACGTCTGATTCCACATTTGATGAGACTAGACGTTTTGTTGAAGAAGTGGCTGACAAAAAAGGCGTTATGATTTATGAATCCCCAGGATTCGTTACATCACGTTTGATCTGCCTTCTGATCAATGAAGCACTGCATGTATTGCAAGAAGGTGTTGCTTCTGCTGAAGACATCGATGATGCAATGCGTATCGGATATAACTTCCAGCATGGACCACTTGAGATGGCTGACCGTTTCGGACTTGATTCCGTTGAAGCAGCACTCGAAAGAATGTTCCGTGAATTCGGGGAATTGAAATATCGTCCTTCGACTGTCCTGAAGAAAATGGTACGTGCAGGACACTTGGGTGTAAAAACGGGCGAAGGATTCTTCAAGTACGACAAGGATGGTGACAGACTGTGAAAGTATTAGTAATCAACGCGGGGAGTTCCTCGCTTAAATATCAATTGTATAATATGACAGACGAATCCGTACTCGCAAAAGGTCTTGTTGAGCGGATCGGAATGGACTCCTCCATTCTCACTCACAAGCCAGCAGGTCGCGAAGACGTGACTGAAGTTAGCGAAATTCTGGAGCATACGACTGCAATTCGTAAAGTTATCGATATGCTGACAGACAAAGAAAACGGAGTATTGGGTTCCGTAGACGAAATTCAAGCTGTGGGACACCGTGTTGTTCATGGTGGTGAAGCATTTAAAGAATCCGCATTGGTTGATGATGTAGCCAAAGCTGAAATTCGCCGTTTGTTCGACCTCGCACCGCTTCATAATCCTGCAGCGATGATGGGTATTCGTGCGGCTGAATTGAATATGCCAGGCGTTCCTCAAGTTATGGTCTTTGATACAGCATTCCATCAAACAATGCCTGAAAAAGCTTATCTGTATGCAATTCCGCGTGTACTTTACAAAAAATATAAAGTTCGTCGCTACGGAGCGCACGGTACTTCCCATGATTATGTAAGTAAAGCAGCAGCAGAATATCTGGATCGTCCGCTCCAAGACCTGAAAATTATCACTTGTCACGTGGGTAACGGTGGTAGTGTAACAGCAGTTAAAGGTGGTCTTTCTGTAGATACGTCCATGGGTATGACTCCGCTCGAAGGTTTGATGATGGGAACACGTAGTGGTGACCTTGATCCAGCGATTGTACCTTATGTAATGAACAAGGAAGAACTTAGCGTAAGTGAAGTAAACTCCATGCTGAACAAGCACAGTGGATTGCTCGCGATCTCTGGGATCAGCAGCGACATGCGAGAGATTACTGAAGGTATGGAGAATGGCGATGCTAACTCCACACTGGCTTTCGAAATGTACGAATATCGTCTGCGTAAATACATTGGTTCATATGCAGCAGCAATGAACGGTGTAGACGTAATCGTCTTTACAGCAGGTGTAGGCGAGAACTCTGTTGTTCTACGCCAAAAAGTTTGTGAACAACTGACGTACCTAGGTGTTGAACTAGACGAAGCTTTGAATGCTATCCGTTCCGGCGAACCACGCCGCATCACAACTAGCAATTCCAAAGTGGATGTTCTTGTTGTGCCAACGAACGAAGAATTGGTGATTGCAAGAGATACACACCGAATCGTATTGAATTCTCAGTAATCTAATTGTAAAGTGAATATAGCATGACAAGGAAGTGCAGGGGACAGGCATAAGCCTGCCCGCTGCATTTTCAAATTCAGCACTAAGGGAGAGATATGGGCATGAGCACGGAGTGTGTAATTCGTAACGTGAATGAACATGTAGGCGAGACCGTAAAGATCGGCGCCTGGATTAACAACAAACGTTCCAGCGGCAAAATTCAATTTTTGCAACTGCGTGATGGAACCGGATATATTCAAGGGGTCGTTGTAAAGAGTGAAGTGAGCGAAGAGATCTGGAATGCAGCAAAAAGTCTTACCCAAGAGAGCTCGCTATATGTTACAGGTATTATTCGTGAAGAGCCGAGAAGCAATTCCGGCTACGAAATGACGGTTACCGATGTCGAAATTATTCATCTCACGGAGAACTATCCAATTACGCCTAAAGAGCACGGTGTTGACTTCTTGATGGATCATCGTCATCTGTGGCTGCGTTCGACTAAACAACGTGCGGTTATGGTGATTCGTGCAGAGATCATCCGCGCTGTTCAGCAGTTTTTTGATGGTAACGGATTCACACAGGTTGATCCACCAATTCTGACACCATCTTCTGCAGAGGGGACTACGAATTTGTTCCACATTAAGTATTTTGATGAAGATGCATATCTGACACAAAGTGGACAGTTGTACATGGAAGCAGCAGCGATGGCACTTGGCAAAGTGTATTCCTTTGGACCTACGTTCCGCGCAGAGAAATCCAAAACGCGTCGTCACTTGATTGAGTTCTGGATGATTGAGCCGGAAATGGCGTTTGTAGATCATGAAGAGAGCTTGCGAGTACAAGAGAAGTTCATTGCGCATGTTGTACAATCCGTGGTGAAGAACTGCCGTGCAGAGCTAGAATCAATTGGACGTGATGTCAGCAAACTTGAAGGTATTGTTGCACCATTCCCACGCATCACATATGATGAGGCGATTGAGTTCCTAAATGGACAAGGCTTCGATATCCCTTGGGGAGAGGACTTCGGTGCACCACACGAAACAGCGATTGCTGAGAAGTATGATACACCGGTATTCATCACTCACTATCCAGCAGGCATCAAAGCATTCTACATGAAGCCTGACCCGAATCGACCTGAAGTTGTCCTCTGTGCAGATATGATTGCACCAGAAGGTTATGGAGAGATCATCGGAGGTTCGCAACGGATTGATGATCCAGAACTGATGAAACAACGCTTTGATGAGCACCAGCTTTCGGATGAAGCATATCAATGGTACTTGGATTTGCGTAAATACGGATCGGTACCTCACTCTGGTTTCGGTCTGGGATTGGAGCGGACGGTAGCTTGGATCTGTGGATTGGATCATGTACGTGAAACAATTGCATTCCCTCGTATGCTCTATCGTTTGTATCCTTAATGCTTAACCGTGATTCTATGGAAAATACCGGCTCCAAAGCCTGGATCAATGGAGCAGCTTATGGGATGACATCGGGAACAGCGCAGCTTCCTTATGCGTTATTACGCTATTATCATCAGTTAGGTCTTTCCGATGCAGAGGTGCTCTTGCTCATTCAACTTTTGGGCTTTCAACAGGCAGAATTCAATGAGTTTCCTACCTTGGAAGAGCTCGCTGGTCGTATGGGACTAGCCCCTGAAGGCATTGCGAGAATGCTGCAACGCTTGATGAAGGATGGATATGTTGCCATTGATGAGCACCGGGATGAGGAACGAGATATTCAGTACGAACGTTATGACCTGCATGGGCTGTTTGCACGATTAGCGACTTGTGTGGCTGAGGATGTTGCCGCTCTACAGAAACAACAGCTGGAACATAACGCACGTTCGAATTCGAACAGTGTTCAAATAGAAGAGGAAGAGCGTAATATGTTTTCCATCTTCGAAAAAGAATTCGGACGTCCGCTTTCACCCATGGAATGTGAAACGATCTCCAGTTGGTTGGATCAGGATCGGTATCAAGAAGAATTAATTCTGATGGCGCTGAAAGAGGCTGTGTTTGCAGGCAAGGTACATTTCCGATACATTGATCGAATCTTACTTGAATGGAGCCGTAATCGCGTGAAGACGGTTCAAGACGCCAAAGCGTATACGCAACGTTTTCGCAGTGGTGGTCGTTAATTCAACGTATAGAAGTATCTCTATTCAGACAATCAGACAGGCCAGATGTTATTCTGTGCCTGTCTTTTTATTGTGATATGATTCAGGATGAAAATTCCGCTTTTCAGGCGAAAGGCAACCATGTTATTAAAAAAATGAAATAATATGCAGGGGCAGAGTGAAGCTTTGTCGTCTAATGTAATGGAGAGGAGGGGAGAGTTATTGATGAAGCGCGCATAATTGAACGAATCCGTGAAGGAGACACATCTCAGGTTCGCTTATTGATCGATAAGTATAGCCAGCATGTATACCATGTGGCTTACTCGGTACTAAGAAACGATCAAGAAGCTCAGGATGCAGCTCAGGAAGCGTTCATACAGATGTACAAATCTCTCCCTGATTACCGATCCGAAGGCTTCAAAACATGGCTTACCCGCATTGCGTTTCACAAAGCAATTGATGCCAAGCGTAAGCTCGGTAGACGAAGCAATGAAGATCTAGGTGGAGAAGAGAGAATCCATCACTTACCTGGACGAGAAGAAGATGTCCTTACAAGGCTTATTCGAGAAGAACGTAAGGAAGCTCTACGAGCTCGAATTAGCCAATTGCCTGCTCAGCATCGTGATATCATCACGGCATATTATTTAAAAGAGAAAAATTATGAGCAAATTGCCCACGATGCCCAAGTGGCTGTGAAAACAGTAGAGTCCCGATTATATCGTGCGCGGCAGTGGATACGAAATCATTGGAAGGAGGATGAGTGGCGTGAATAAATCAGGTGTGTATACCGTTCAGGAATGGTCCGAATATATAGTAGGGCGAATCCCCCCCAATCAGTCACTGTATATGGAACAAGCACTTATAGACAATCCAGACGAAATGCACAATTATCTAGAAGCTCTCGATGTTCATGGAGAATTGCCTTCCTTGAGTGATCCAACGGGATTTGCCGACTCGATCATGCATCAGATTAATCAAATGCAACCGTCCAATGTCCGGCCTCTACCACGTTCGCATCGTTACCGCTGGCTTGAACATAAAGTATTTCATTACGCTGTGGCAGCCTGCCTGACGCTGATTTTCCTATCATCGGGGTTGTTTGACAAGGTAGCTCCTTATCATCTTCAAGATGGTGAGCATGGCGGATCATTTACGGAGAAATGGACGGAGGCAGCCACATCATGGCTGGATAACTTCAAACCGAAACCATAAATTAGTTCGTATTGCCTGAAAAGAAAGGATGACGTTTGTGCAATCAGATCGTAATAAATTACTCGCATTTCTACTAAATATGATTCCTGGGCTTGGATTCTTATATTGGAGAAGACCTATTCGGGCTGTAGTCTACCCGCTTCTCTTTTTTGGAACACTTGTCGGTTTCTTCATGTTGGGTATTGTATTGTCGGAACATGATTTGGTGATCTTTGGTGCTGTGGCATCCGTATTCTTCTGGGGGATCAGCATGCTTGATATGATTATCGTGCTGTTGAGTTCGACAAGCTATCGAGAAGAACAATATAAAGGATATAGGGCACCTTACGGCCGAGTGAGTGACTCTTATCATGACCGAAGGGTAGATTCGCTTGAGCCGAACGAAAGCCATGCAGATCACGTCTATGAAGGATATGATCGTCCTGAAGGGGCATATGGTAATCCGATGTATCGCAAAGGTACTGAAGGTGAACGATTCTTCACGATACTCCTTTCATTTATACCTGGACTTGGACATCTTCATATGGGGCTGTTGCATCGAGGACTATCGTTCTTAATTGCTTTCTTTGGATCCTTTGCAATGATGGTTTTTGTAGCATCTATTACGAATGAAGAGAACTTCTTAATGTTCCTGCTGATTCTACCTGTCATTTGGGTGTACTGTATGTTTGATGCGGTACAGCATATTCATCGCAAGCAGGCAGGTGAGGTAATAGAAGACCGCACGCTGTTTGAAGAGTTGGAAATGGGAAAAGTGAATGGGCGACGTAGCAGAATGCTAGCAACGCTGTTGTCGGCATTCCCAGGCGCGGGGCATCTCTACTTAGGTTTACAAAAAAGAGGTATGCAGCTCATGTTTTTGTTCCTGGGCAGTATATACATTCTAGATTTGCTTCGTTTATCCGTATTTTTGTTTATGATTCCACTCATCTGGTTCTATAGCTTCTTTGACGGTCTTCAATGCTCAAGCCGGTATGGACGGGAACCGTTAGAGGATCATCCCATCTTCAAGGATTGGGCGCGCCATCAACGACTGATTGGGTTCGGCATTGCAGCACTGGGCTTGTACTACTTAGCAATTCGTCTTATTATTCCGCAACTCAGTGAGATGTTCCCCAACGTATTCTTGACGTACGAGATTCGATCCTACCTGAATACAATGATCGTCTCGCTACTACTTATCGTTGGAGGATTGAAGCTGCTCTTTGGGAAGCAACGTCCGATCAAGAGTGGAAGCGGCAAAAATCCCGACGATGAACTCGACAGTCTCTTCTTGTTCAAAGATCGTGAAGATCGATCCTAAATCAAAAAACACGCCATAGTTCCTCATTGGAACATCGGCGTGTTTTATGTTTTTTGAAGCGAAGCGTTCGTCTGAAAGCTTTCTCCAAGAAAGCTACATCATATTAATTACGATGTAGCCCCTTTAAGCAATAGCTGACGATACATCACTTCGAACAAAAATTCGAAGGCCTCTAGATGTCTTTTGGCTTCAAAAGCATCTTTACCCCATGCATAAATACCGTGATTACGCAGCAAGATACCCGGTACTTTGGCATCAAGTACATCTGGAACCAATTCAGCAATTGAAGGAATATCAGCAAAGTTAGGCAGAATCGGTACACGAATCTCCGCATTTTCCTCCCAAATGTTAAATGCTTTGATCAATTCGATTCCTTGGATTGGCACTTGGCCATCAGCGCCGAAGAACTCACTAATTAGATTGTTATATACGGTATGTACGTGGAATACCGCGCCGCAACCCGTTAAGCGGTAGATTTCGCAGTGAATTAGCGTTTCTGCACTAGGCTTCAGGTTTGTTGTTTCAATCGCTTTACCTTGCTTGTCCACGAACAGGAAATCTTCTGGCGTACGCAGAGATTTATCTTTGCCGGAAGCTGTTACTGCAAAATAAAACTGTTCCGGATCAAAATCACCAACACGCATGGACAAGTTTCCACTTGTACCTGGGAACCAGTTACGGCTGGCAAACAGTGCTTTAACATCCGCTAGTTCTTCGAGAACTTGACGTTTGTGTTCCAAAGTAATTTTCTCAAACCCCATCTTTACAGCACTCCTTGTGTTTGCTTCTGTTTCATATCTTCGATGATATCGTAAAAGGTAGTGAATGGCACATGATCGACACCAAGTTCAATACATTTATCCGTTAAAATAGAACGAGAATAGACCAGATCGGCGATTTTAGCACCTTCAAAATCAGTAAGGCTATCGCCAATCAGAATTCGATTATATTGATCTGCAGGGAAGGTACGGATGACTGTAGTTTTGCACATACCGCAGCCATTCTCGCAAGGAGGCTGGCAAGGATGCGGCCATTCAATCCGAATGGTTTCACCCGTAAAATCAGCTCCGTTACAATACACATGATCCTGCGGGATATCAAATGGTGCGAGCAAGGGTTCGATGAAAAAGTCCATGCCTCCGCTGGTCACATTGAATTCAATGCCTTCACGGCGTACAAATTCTAGAAATTCGCTGAAGCCTTCACGAATACCGGCTTGTCCAAGCACAAATTCCACAATCTCATTTTTTTGTGAGGAGGGCAGGAGGGCGAACATTGCCCCAACGCCTTCACGCAACGTTATTTTTTGTTCAATGGTATCTTTCATAATAGCCTCAATACCAGGAGGATTGAATTTTTTCATAATGGCAACGATATTGTCCGAAAGCGTAATGGTTCCATCAAAATCGCAGAAAATGACGGTTTGTTTATCACTTCTCATCGTTCACCACCCCATAGATCCAATGCGCTTTTGAGTTCCGGATGCTCCAATGCATGTTGTGCCAGAGGAATCGAACGCTGCGATGCCTCGATTGCCTGCAAGAATGCACGTCCACCAGCTTCAGTGCCCATAGGATGTCCATGAATGCCTCCGCCAGCATTTACAATCACATCGGTACCGAAATCCCGCAGAATCAGCGGTACAAGGCCAGGATGTATTCCTGCTGAAGGAACAGGCATGCTTGCACGCACAGGAAGCTCAGTCGACAACAATTGTTCAGTAATCGCCATATTCTCTTCTTTTGGCATCGTTACTGAGCCATATGGAGATGGGAACAAGACGATGTCTGCACCCGCAAGTCGCATCAATTGGCCAAGTAAGACGGAAGCAGAGATACCGTAATGTGGAGATGGATACACTGCGCCAGCAAGGGCTGGATGAGCCATAATTGGCACATTGATATCCGGGTCGCTGCTAAGCTCGTGTAGAACGTCATATCCGTACGCTAATACGTTAAATAACAAGGCATTAGCTCCGGCGTTAATGGCACGTTCAGCCTGTTTTTTCAGTTGTGAGGTCGAACCGGTCAGATTCGCTGCATATAGCAGTTTCTTTCCAGTTTCTTGACGAGCCTGCTCGGCTGCTTTCATACAAACCTCGACTCTTTTTTCAATCGGAGTTAGTTTGTTCTCAAACAGAATTTCATCATCTTTGATGAGATCAACGCCACCGAGCGCTTGACGGATAAACTGCTCACGTAACTCGTCTGCATCTAGTCCGATAACGGATTTGAAAATACTCATTAACAGCGGACGATCATGTACACCAAGCAGATCACGAACACCGTTTAGTCCAAATTTAGGACCAGGGAATGCGCTCAGGAAATTGTCTGAGAAGCCAAGCTGTGTAAGCTTAATGCGCCCATCCATCGAAATTTTACCAAATACGGTAACAAGCAGAGCCGGAATATCTCGGCTAAAGTTTACATCTGGATATCCAATTGTGATATCAGCATAACGCTCACCAGGAGACATACCGTTAGGCTCATGCACTTCAACCTTAATGACTTCTCCTAGATGCTTCTGCATCGCTTCGCGTTTGGCCTGTGGTAATTCAGTCCAGCTGCCAACAGTCATGCCAACGGCAATGGATTCCGCTTTTTTACGAAAATCGGCATGATCGTCATGCAAACGATATGTAGCAGTACACATGTTATTCATTTAAAATCTCCTTCCAAAGCAGCCCCCATTTCCCGTGAGCGCTCAGCACAACGGTTAACGGCTGCAATTACATTTTCAAAGAAGTCGCCTTCGTCGAGCTTCTTCAGTGCAGCTTGAGTTGCACCTCCAGGAGACGTAACATCACTGCGAAGCTTCATTGGCTCCAGCCCTGTCTGCTGAACCATTCGGGAAGCACCAAGCACCGTCTGAACGGTTAGATCACGTGACTGTTGACTGGACAAACCGCCTCGAATACCTGCAGCGATCATAGCCTCCATTAGATAGTATACATAAGCCGGTCCACTTCCCGAAATCCCTGTAAGAATCTCTAACTTATCTTCAGGCACAATGGTCACGATCCCGACAGCTTCAAACATGGTCATAACAGTGCTACGCTGGTCGTCTGTTATTTCGGCCGAGAAGGCAAGGCCTGTAGCGCCAAGTCCAATTGTACTTGATGTATTTGGCATTGTACGAGCGATAGGCTGTTTACGACCGAGCAGCGTTTGCATCGTACGTATAGACAATCCGGCAATGACGGATACGATCAGTTGATCTGGTGATAAAAGGGGACCCAATTCCCGCAGAGCAGCAGCGGCATCCTTTGGTTTCATGGCCAATACAATAACGGATGAACCCGAGAGAATCTCCTGGGATTGTGCCGCAGTTCCGGTATGAACCGCGTAACGGCTGCTGAGTTCCTCCTGACGTTTCTGGTTGCTGCGGTTCAGCATCGTAATATCCTGTGGACGTACGACAAGGCGGGAGATTAATCCGCGTACGATTGCTTCGGCCATCGCACCTGCTCCGTGGAAAGTGATTTTCTGTTGTAATAACGTCTGTTGTTCTTGACTCATGATTATCGTCCTCCTAAATAACTAAACTGCGAACTTATTGACGGATCTGACCATCGCCAGTAATGCGATATTTGGTTGATGTAAGTGCAGGTAATCCCATTGGACCACGTGCATGTAACTTTTGAGTACTGATGCCTATTTCGGCTCCATAACCAAACTCGAAGCCGTCTGTGAAACGGGTAGAAGCATTATGATACACGGCTGCTGCATCAACATCATGCAAGAAACGCTCAGCGTTTTCTGTATTCGCCGTTACGATACATTCGGAATGCTTGGTGCCGTATTGTGCAATGTGCTGCATGGCTTCCTCCAGGCCGGATACAACCCGGATATTCAAAATGTAGTCGTTATACTCTGTCGCATAGTCTTCTTCGCTAACTGGTTGGGCAGAAGGGACAATACGTCGCACAGTATCGCAACCTTTTAATAGCACGTTTAGCTCTCGGAATTGTTCCGCAACGGTTGCAAGATGTTGCTCTGCGAAAGCAGCGTGTACTAATAGAGTTTCCATAGAGTTACATACGGATGGACGTTGCGCTTTGGCATTAATTGCAATCTCTGCTGCCATTACCGGGTCGGCAGATTCATCCACATAGGTATGGCAGATGCCTGCACCTGTTTCAATGACTGGTACTGTCGCATTCGCAACTACATTTTGTATGAGTGAAGCTCCGCCGCGAGGAATAATGACATCTAGCAATCCATTCAGTTTAAGCATCTCGTCCACAGACGAACGATTGGCATCTTCCACAAGCTGTAGGGCGTCTGGAGGTAAATCTGTCTTTGCCAATGCCTCGTGTAATACCTCTACAATTTTGCGATTGGAGGAGAGGGCAGATGATCCGCCGCGCAGTAGAACTGCATTGCCAGTCTTGAGGCATAACCCTGCAGCATCTACTGTAACATTAGGTCGTGCTTCATAGATAATACCAATGAGCCCGATCGGTACTCTTAACTTCTGAATGTGCAAACCATCTGGACGCGTAAAGGTTTCAAGAACTTCACCCACAGGGTCTGGCAGATCCACGATCTGACGAAGTCCCTCTGCGATTCCCGCAATTCGTTCTTGATTTAACGCTAACCGGTCAAGCATAGATTCTGGCGTTCCTTGTTGTCTACCGCGCTCCAGATCTTCACCATTTGCAGTAATAATGATATCTGACTTCTCCAGGAGAGCATCTGCCATGGCAAGGAGAGCTTTATTTTTCTGATCTGTAGTCAGTCGGTTCAATTGTGGAACTGCGGCTTGTGCCTGAATGGCTTTTTGTCTCACTTCACTCATTGTTGTATTCCTCCCATTTTCTCTGATTCGTATGAAAAATAAATCAACCTAAGCCTGTTGCCCAGCCTTATTTCAAAGTAATCCATTCATCCCGATGGATAACCTCAAGTCGATGAATGCTATTTAATGTTTTGATAACCTCACCACTAGGTAGTCCTGCGATAAGTCGCAGTTGGTCATCATCGTAATTTACAATCCCACGGCCAAGCAGTGTATCATCGGGTCCAAGGACTTCGACGACATCACCGGCATGAAAGGTGCCAAGCACCCGCCGAACACCGACGGGGAGAAGACTATGTCCGCCATGCACGAGAGCTTCCTCTGCACCAGCGTCTACAACGACGGTTCCAAGCGGAGTAGACATGAAGCCAAGCCATTGTTTCTTACGGGATAGAGAAGCAAGCTTGGTTTCGAAATAGGTTCCTTTACCTGTGCCCTCCACAGCTTGGAGCATATCACCAGGCTCATTCACACGGCCAACAAAGACAGGTACGCCTCCACGTGTTGCTACTTTGGCTGCATCCACCTTAGAGCGCATACCCCCGGTACCCACAGATGATCCGGAACCTCCTGCAAAGGCATAAATCTCGGCTGTTATTTCTGTAATCCGATCGTATCGTGTAGCAGAAGGATCTTTGCGTGGATCTGCGGTGTAGAGGCCGTTGGTATCCGTCAGGATAACCAAGTGTTGCGCCTTCACTAGATTCGCGACCAGAGCAGACAATAGATCATTATCTCCAAATTTGAGCTCATCGACAGATACCGTATCATTCTCATTAAAGATCGGAATAACACCTTGTTTCAGCAATTCCTCGACGGTCATCCCCGCGTTACCCATCCGTTTTCTGCTATGAAAATCGGTTCGAGTCAGAAGGATTTGTGCCGTAGTAACGCGGTGCGCCGCAAAAGCCTGTTGATATGCTTGCATCAGCAATGCCTGCCCAACAGCCGCCGCTGCTTGTTTCTCATGGAGCAATTTAGGGCGGTGCACGTATCCGATCTCTCGGAATCCTGCGGCAACAGCGCCTGATGTGACGAGAAGCACTTCATGACCATTTTGCATTAACGCAGCAATTTCTCCAGCAAAAAAAGCAATGGAGTCGCGGTCGAGTCCGCCTTCTTCCGTAGTAAGCGAGCTACTACCAATCTTAACAACTATACGTGAGGACATGCTTTCACTTCCTTAAACATAATGAATGACTCGTTACAGAACAATGTTCAAAAAGTATCGTTTTCAGAGCCTATAGAAGACTCGTGAAGCCGCAGTCATGCATCGTCATGCAATGCGAATTTCTGAACAACCTCTTAAAGGAAAATCTATACAGGTACAAAAAAACTCCCGCCCTTTTTGTTATAAAAAGGACGAAAGTTTGTTACTTCCGCGGTACCACCTTTATTG
The DNA here is from genome assembly GCF_001426865.1 of Paenibacillus sp. Root52. Classification (GTDB taxonomy): domain Bacteria; phylum Bacillota; class Bacilli; order Paenibacillales; family Paenibacillaceae; genus Paenibacillus. The sequence continues at coordinate 649,804 of NZ_LMFO01000012.1, forward strand.
ATGAGTATATCATCCGGCTTAATGCCCTGTAACAGAAGGCACTGTCCTGTTCATATCGTGTTTGTTCAAAAAGTTCACCAGTTTCATCCCATCTTATCGATAGCCCAAACGGTATATTTGAACACGCATATATAAAAACAGGCCGCTCAGGGGTAGGTTTCGGAGAGAAGTCACGGTAAATTCTTGCAGCCTCATGGAATTTACTCTCTGTGCGTGTCTTGTTCCTCTCGTACTGGTCCCGTCATCACGTTTCGTTCAATATTTCTCTATAACATACCATGGAAACTCCGCAGATGCAAAGGGATATACAGCCTCTAATGCTCCCCATTTCTAGCTTCTTTTCATCTTCTCGGACTGAGAAGCGATCAATCTCAAGACAAACGATAAAAGCTACGATTATTACTTAAATAAGTTGAGCTTACCAATGCGCTCTACAGCTTCTCGTAACCGTGTCTCATCACTTAATAGCCCAGCACGAACATAACCTTCGCCATGCGTACCAAAACCAATTCCAGGAGCTACAGCAACCTTGGCTTCTCGTAAGAGTAGGTCAGCAAAAGCAGCAGATGTGAAACCTTCAGGCACAGGTAGCCAACTGAAGAATGAACCACCTGGCTTGGCAGCCTGCCAACCGATATGCTCAAGTGCATCATAAAACGCATTGCGACGAGATTCATACCGTGCCACTAGATCTGTGACACATTGCTGAGAGGAGGTCAATGCTGCTGAAGCAGCTGATTGAATACCACCGAACAGACTGACATAAATGTGATCTTGCAATAGATTGATTTTCGAGATAATGTCCGCATTCCCAAGGGCGAAACCTACACGCCATCCAGCCATATTATACGTTTTGGATAGGGTGTAGAATTCAATTCCGACTTCCTTAGCACCTGGTGCTTGGAGGAAGCTCACAGGGCGGTGCCCATCGTATCCGATTGCACCATAGGCAAAGTCACTAGCTACAACAATCTGATTCTGAACAGCAAATTCCACTGTATCTTCATAGAAAGAAAGAGGAGCTGTGGCAGATGTCGGGTTGTTCGGATAGTTCAGATACATTAGCTTAGCCTTCGCTTTGTCCTCAGCAGAGATTGCTTCGTAGTCAGGCAAAAAAGCATTGGACTCCAGTAGTGGCATAAAATGCATATGTGCTTTGGCAAGAGCTACCCCAGACCAATAATCCGGGTAGCCTGGATCTGGAACCAAGCATACGTCACCTGGATTAAGTAACACTTGCGGTAATTGAACGAGACCCGTTTTGCCACCAAATAGAATTGCAACTTCTGTGTCTGGATCAAGATCAACATCGTAATCTTCCTTATATCGCTTCGCAATCGCTTCCTTCAAGAAGGCATATCCACTGAATGGTGAGTATTTGTGATAGAGCGGGTTTTCAGCCGAGTCCTGCAACGTTTTTACGATATGAGGTGGCGTTGGTGTATCGGGATTGCCTTGTCCAAGATTAATGACATCATGTCCAGCGTTAATTTCGCGATTCACATTCTGCACAAGACTTGCGAAGAACTGTGTAGGCAACTGTGTCATTACATCAGATGTAGGTATCGTAAAGGCTGAACGACCTGAATTATGCTGTGAATTCGTCATTAGTATCATCACTCCGGTTATTTAAAAATGGAAATAAGTATTCATTAATTTATCACGTCAATCCCGAGCTGTATAGAGGGAAAAGAGCACTGATGTTTCCTAACTACGTGGATGTTTCGGGTTTTTGTACAAAACGAAAAGTAGAAAATTACGTTTGTCCATTGAGCATAAACGATGATTTGTTTTATGATACAAATCGATAATGATAATCAATATCATTGATAAGATCGATTTTTCTTTTACAGAGAAATAAAGTACATGAAGAGATCTAGGGGGAGAAATAGGAATGAAAAAAGGTATACGAAATACGGCAGTTCTATTGACGCTAACGTGGTTATCCATGCTTCTACTTGCTTGTGGCAACGAGGCATCGACTTCTACAGCCAATTCTACAGAACAGTCTAGCACAGCCAGTGAGGCACAGTCCGGTACAACAACAGAGAATGATCAAGCAGCGACTTCAGCTAGTAACGAAGAAGCTCAAACTCGGATATTTAAAGATTGGACAGGCCATGAGGTAGAAATTCCAGTAACACCTAAACGAGTGATTTACCATGGTGAGGTTACGGGAGATCTTCTGGCGCTCGGCGTGGTACCCGTGGGCATACTTCGTCAAGAAGGAACCGTGTATGATGATCAAGTCATAGAAGCTGAGGACGTGGGATTCCCGATCAGCGTAGAGAAGTCTCTCTCGCTTAACCCGGATCTAATTATTTTCTCCAACAGTGATGAGAACCAGTATGAGGCAATCTCTAAGGTAGCACCAACAGTGACATTTGATTCGTTTGCAACGATTGAAGATAGAATGCGTACATTAGGTGATATGTTGAATAAAAAGGAAGAAGCTGAAGCGTGGATCACAGCCCATCAGCAATCGACAGAAGCGATGTGGCAGCAACTTCATGAGAATGGATTGAAAGCCGATGAGACCGCGTCGGTGTTCACGATGTATCCGGGCAATCGATTGTTCGTCATGGCGGGTGCAGGATTACCTCAATTGTTGTATGGGTCAGGTGGAATGAAGCCAACAGCAGAAATCCAGAAGGTATTGGATGAAGGGTTAGGCTTCGCTGAGATTTCAACAGAGAAACTGCCAGAATTCGCAGGTGATCGAATCTTTATCTTAAATCCTGTACCAGAGGAAGCGAAACAATCAACCAAAGAACTGCTTGATAGCTCAGTGTGGAAGAACCTGCCTGCGGTGAAGGCAGGTCACGTATACCAATTTGATATTGTCAAAGCTTCAAGTGATGCGGTATCTAGAGAGTGGCTTTTGGAAGAACTTCCTAAACAGATCACGCCATAAGATGCGGAAACAGCTCTAATATAATATCAAGGTACGAAATACTGCCAAATCAATAGTTGTGATTACTCACACATGAAGAACATTCAATATTTTTGTTGATATGTTCTTTTTGTTGTATGGATCCATGCAATATTCTGGATAAGTGTGCATACCTACGATATAATCAAAAGTATATGAAGTGATAATTATTCTCAATATAGGTGAATGAACTATGTATATAAATGATGAGGTGAACCTAATGCCTGTGTCGAAACAGGTTGAGGGCACGCTGTTCTTTTCGGCATTTATGTTCCGGTTTGGTAGTATAGAGCAGCGTAAGGAGCAACCTGAACAAAGGATGCTGGAGAAGGATTGCCGAAAACATACATTTTTGATTTGTGAGGAAGGCACCGGACGTCTTTACATTGGTCACAAGCAGTATGTATTTTCATCCGGAAGGATCTATCCCCTGGCTCCAGGCGAGAGCTATCAGATTGAACATGATGATAAGGTAGCTTTACAGTATGTGGTGGTTGAATATGATGTATTTCATGTGTTAACAGATGATCCTGAATTATACACGCGTTCATTATTTGAGCACCGTAACAAGCTGGGAGGTTATGCATACGCTCAGTTGAGCGGGATTCTAGAATCCATGCTTCCTATGCGTGAATATCATACATACAGCGAATATGCTGGGTTGAATGTGCAATTTCAGAAACTAATGGGGATGATGATTAACAGATATACTTCATTGGAGACGGAACTGAGTCCAGAAGGAAAAGTAAACAGTACGATAAAGTATGTGGACGAACATTATGCCGAGGAGATCACTGTACAAAAACTTGCAAAGCTAGCAGGGCTGCGGTCTGCTCAATACACGACGTTGTTTAGACAGCTCACAGGGCGTAAGCCACTGGATTATGTGAATCATGTGCGAATCCAAATCGCCAAAGAATGGCTAGGCAAATCCGATGAACCACTCAGAGACATTGCAAGCAGGGTTGGTTTTAAGGATGAATACTATTTCAGCAGACGTTTTCGCCAATCAACAGGTTTCGCTCCACGCCAATATGACCGATCTCTTCAGCGTCAGACACTTGTTCAAGACTTCTCTTCTCATGATGTGAACATTCCAGCCGTTCCTGAACGCATTATGTATTACGGGGAATCGGCAGGAGATATGTTGATCATGGATCTTCCGATTCTGAATCAACGAGCATATGATGCGGTGCAGCCGATGAATGTGGAAGAAACCGTGGAGATGAAACCGGACTTAATTATTTTTGACAGCAGCGATGAACAGCAATTTGAACAATTCTCTCGGATTGCACCGACACTTGCGTATAACTCTCATGCGACGCTAACCGATCGTATCCACATGATCGGAAGTTGGTTTGGTAAATTTACTGAGGCAGAGCAATGGTGGTTGACGTATACCGAAAATGAGATGAAAATGTGGCAAAAGCTCCAGGCATTCATTCAACCAGGGGAAACCGCTTCTGTTTTTGTCTATCATCGTGGTGCGCGATTATTCGTGATGGGTAACATTGGACTTGCTCCGATGTTATATCACCCCCTGGGATTCAAGCCAGTTGCGAAAATACAGGAAGCGTTGGCTGCAGGCAGAGCCTATAAAGAAATTGCTGCTGAGGCGTTGCACCAATATGCAGGAGACCGTGTTTTTCTTATGTTACCTGAAGATCCCATTGCAAGACAGGCGACGGAAGCTTTAATGCAGAGTGCTGCTTGGCAAGGGCTGAACGCAGTGAAAAATGGTCACGTATATCTGCTTGAAGAAACGATATGGAACTTGGGTGATGCACTAACCCGTATGAATCTACTAAACCTACTGCCAGAACTGTTAAGTCGGCGTTCTGATAGGTAGTCAAAAACGGACTTTTTGAACAACCTCTAAAAGTGCACTTGCAGACGTCAGGATGATCAAGCTATGATATCCAATATTACATTTCGGAGGAGCGCTAGTCATGACACAACAACAAGGAGAAATGCGAGTAGCCTTGATACAAGCTGATATTCAATTAGGAGATCCTGAGGCTAATCATCAACATATGCAATCATTGCTTGAGCGAGCAGTGGAACAATATCCTGATCTGGGCTTGGCTGTATTGCCTGAGATGTGGAATACAGGCTACGCCTTGGAGCAAATTCATGAGCTGGCTGACCCGGAAGGGGAATATTCACGAGCGTGGTTATCTGCTTTTGCTAAAAAGCATCAAATCTCGATTGTTGGTGGTTCCATTGCTGAGAAACGCAATAACCAAATTTACAATACGATGTATGCTTATGATCGGGAAGGTCGTGAGGTAACACGTTACGATAAACTGCATTTATTCCGATTAATGGATGAAGAAAAGTATTTGCAGCCTGGAGCAGAGCCGGAAATTTTTGAATTGGAAAATGGTCTTACGGCAGGGGCTTCCATCTGTTATGATATCCGCTTTCCGGAACTCGCGCGGACGTTAGCTCTGAATGGGGCCAAAGCTCTGATCGTACCAGCTGAATGGCCAAAACCCCGCCTGCATCACTGGCGCACACTTCTGACGGCTAGAGCCATCGAGAATCAGATGTATGTGATCGCATGTAATCGTGTAGGACTAGGAGGAGACACAGAATTCTTCGGGCATTCTCTCATTATCGACCCTTGGGGGGAGATTGTAGCTGAGGGCGGAGAAGGGGAGGAGATCGTAACGGGAATGATTCGTCCTTCCTTGGTGGATGAAGTTCGTGGACGTATTCCGGTATTTGAGGATCGGAGACCGGGACTTTACTTTGGTGAAAAATAAATAAAATATTGGGAATAAGTGTTTATCCTCTCAGTGGACGGGTAATGATAACTATCCCGTCACCAAGGAGGATGATCAATCAATGGACAACCATGTGAAAGATACGCTCAGGAGACTGGAACAGGATAACACAAGGGTAGATCACTTAAGACAATTCTTAGAGAATGGTGCAGGAGGGCTATCACCCCCTGAACAAGGAACGCCAGATGAAGGACGTCTGATGAATCAGCAGAACAGGCTGACGAGTGATCGTAATTTACGTAAATAAACTGTCAGATCGAAACGACCTATGTACGTTTCTACGTTAACTTAGATGATTAAACAATAAACGTGTGAAACATTGTGCTCGAACAGTGCAACACGCTCGAATAACTTGAAGAATGTCTTGCTGTAATAGGCAAGCGCTGTATGAAATAAAAGGGAAGACCCTAGGGTCTTCCCTTTTATTTGTCTTGAGTAAAGTGTAAGTCAACGCAGCACTGTACTTCGAATGATATATGTCTAATGATCATCTTCAGACAGCTTCGCAACCGTCTGCTTGAAGGTGTGGATGAAGGCTTCAGCCGCTTTGGATAATACTCGTCCCTGACGATACGCAACAACTAAAGTACGGCTCGGTACAGGCTCAGCCAAAGGCACATATACCGGTACAAATTCACTGCGAGGTGCTCGTGCGATAAAGCGCGGAACCAGAGTAATACCCATGCCTGTGGCTACTAGGGATTGTACGGTTTCAATGTTATTGCTCTCGAACACGACATTGGGATCAAAACCAGCCTGCTCACAGAGGTCAAAGGTTAGTTTGCGGAAACCTTGTCCTTTCTTCAAGACAACAAAAGACTCTTCACGAAGCTCCTCCATCCTTACGGGAATGGGATTGGTAGGATCACCTCGCTGTGCTAATGGATGCGTTGGAGGCACGGCCAAATCAATTCGTTCTTCACCGATTACAACATAGGATAGACTTGGTTCTTGTAGCGGAAGGGATAACAAGCTAAGATCGGCTTTGCCGCTTGCCGTTAGTTTCTCTAGCGTAAGACCCGAGTCCTCCAGCAACGTTACTTCAATCTCAGGATAAGTTTGTTGAAATGCAGGCAGAACATGCGGTAGTAGATGGGAGCCGGTAATTGGCATACTGCCTACAACGACTTTGCCTTTACGAAGTTGTGAAATGTCTGACATTTCCTGTCTGAGCAACTCAACCGCATCCACGATTTTCTGAGCCTGTTCAACAAAGGTAACACCAGCATGGGTCAATTCCACTGTGCTCGTATTTCGTTGAAAAAGGAGCACGCCCAATTCTTTTTCTAATTTGGATAATTGCTGGCTTAACGAAGGTTGTGCGATATGTAGCTTCTCTGCTGCACGGGAAAAATTACGTTCTGCCGCAATCTGCAACGTATATTGGAGCTGTCTAAATTCCATCGTCATTGGTCATTCCTTTCATCATTGCCACTATTATATCACCCTCAAGTCGTTTAATCCTTTTTTGCTAAAATACATTGACACAATCCGTTTAGAAACGTAGTATAGGGTTATGATAATGATAATTGTTATCAATTGAAACCTCTGCTGAGAGCAGTGGTTTATTTGGTTTTTCCTCGTTATAGGTTAATCCTATTACATCTATAGATATTATATCTTGGAACAATGAATGGACGAGTGATATATTTATGTCATTCAAGAGCTTCACTGATGTGGACGAAACAAGAGGCTCTTCCAAGGAACGAACTTATAATGAGGTGAAAATGATGAGTAAAAAAACGATGTTTGAGAAAATTTGGGAAAACCACGTAATTCATCAGGAAGAAGGCAAGCCAAGCATTCTTTATATCGATCTGCACCTTGTACACGAAGTAACTTCTCCACAAGCATTTGAAGGTCTGCGTTTGAGCGGTCGTAAAGTTCGTCGCCCTGAACTGACATTTGCAACAATGGATCACAACGTTCCAACGAAAGATCGTTTTAACATTACTGATCCAATCTCCAAACAACAAATTGATACGTTGTCGCAGAACTGCCGTGATTTCGGCGTTAAGCTATATGACTTGGACACGATTGATCAAGGTGTCGTACACGTTATGGGTCCTGAATTGGGTCTGACTCATCCAGGTAAAACGATTGTCTGTGGTGATAGCCATACCTCAACCCACGGTGCGTTTGGTGCACTTGCCTTCGGGATCGGAACAAGTGAAGTAGAGCATGTTATGGCGACTCAATGTTTACAACAAGCCAAAGCCAAAACGATGGAAGTTCGTTTTGTTGGTAAACGCAACCCGGGTGTAACGGCGAAGGATATGATCCTCGCAGTAATCGCTAAATATGGTACTGACTTCGCAACTGGATACGTTATCGAGTACACAGGCGAATCTATTCGTGAACTGAGCATGGAAGAGCGTATGACGGTCTGCAACATGTCCATCGAAGGTGGCGCAAGAGCAGGTATGATTGCTCCAGACGAAACAACATTTGAATATCTGCGTGGCCGTGAGTATGTACCTGCAGATGCAAAATTCGACGAAGCTGTTGCAGCTTGGAAAGAGCTTGTGACCGATGAAGGCGCGGAGTTTGATCGCGTAGTTGAGATCGATGTAGAGTCATTGATTCCACAAGTAACTTGGGGCACTAGCCCAGGTATGGGAACTGACATTTCTTCCAAAGTACCTGTTCCTGCGGAACTACCTACTGAAAATGAACGTAAAGCGGCAGAAAAAGCGCTTGAATATATGGGTCTTACCCCTGGAACACCAATCTCCGAAATTCCAGTGGATTATGTGTTCATCGGTTCTTGTACTAATGGACGGATCGAGGATTTGCGTGCGGCTGCACAAGTAGCCAAAGGCCACACGGTTTCCAGTAATGTTACGGCAATTGTTGTTCCGGGATCAGGACGTGTCAAAATCCAGGCTGAAAAAGAAGGACTTGATAAAATCTTCACAGAAGCTGGCTTTGAATGGCGTGATGCAGGATGCAGTATGTGTCTTGCGATGAACCCAGACGTATTGAAACCAGGTCAACGTTGTGCTTCAACATCCAACCGTAACTTTGAAGGACGTCAAGGACGCGGAGGACGTACGCATTTGGTATCTCCAGCAATGGCAGCCGCAGCGGCGGTTAAAGGTCACTTTGTTGATGTACGTGACTGGAATTTCAAGACGGAAGCAGTTATCTAATTGTAACGAATAGAAGGGAGAACGGATCATATGGAAGCTTTCAAAACACTGCAAGGCATCGTTGCACCGGTTGACCGGGTCAATGTAGATACAGACGCAATTATTCCTAAACAATTTTTGAAACGGATTGAACGCACTGGATTTGGACAATTTTTGTTCTACGAATGGCGTTTTGACGAAGAGGGCAACAACATTCCTTCTTTCGAAATGAACAAAGCACGTTATGAAGGGGCATCAGTTCTGATCTCTCGCGCTAACTTTGGCTGTGGATCTTCTCGTGAACACGCACCATGGGCGATCATGGACTACGGATTCCGTTGTGTGATTGCACCATCTTTTGCGGATATCTTCTATAACAACTGCTTCAAAAACGGAATTTTGCCGATCAAGTTGTCAGAAGAACAGGTGGAAGATCTGTTCCAACGCACTGCAACTCATGATGGCTACGAATTGAATGTAAGTCTTGAAAACAAAACGATTACAGATGCACACGGGTTGCGTATTGAGTTTGACCTGGATGAGCACCGTCGTCAGTTCCTATTGCAAGGACTGGATGATATCGGTTTGACACTTCAACATGACGATGAAATTACAGCATATGAGCAACGCCATGCGGCAAAATTGTTTGGTTAATTGCTAAAATAATAAGAGTAAAAGCTTCTGATTCACAGTATGGACCTGGTTCCAGTCTGTGATTCAGAAGCTTTTTTCATTTCAGCATATGTTGATCGATTGCTACTATCATTCATCGAGCTCTTATACGTAAAATACGGAGTCTTTCTTGGCCGAATATTGTAACACATATGCTGTATCACAGTTCATGGCTCTCGATGCGATTTTGACCTGAGTGTAATCCAATCTTGTTTCTCTAAGTACACGCTTGACGGCTTGAATGCCGAGCTTCTCATCTACAACATGGCAGTATATGTTCAAGGCGTATTGTATTACCGGATTGCTGGTCTTGCCCATATCGAAGCCGTCTATGAATCCTAGACCTCTCCAGCCCAGCTCACTTGTTAATACCTCCATTACTTTATCCTTAAGCCATAGATCACGTTTGCTCCCTGATATGCTCTTCATAGGATATTGGATGATTAAGATGACAGCCTCTTGCTTGGAAGCTTCTTCATAGCCTTGACTAGTATACCGTGATAGAAAATCACGTTTGAATTCGTTTGTATGATGATATTCCGCGGGAAAATCAATTCGACTTGTTGTGCCTAACGTGCCAACGGTTCCAGCATGTTCGACAAGCTGTCCATCTTCGATCCAGTATTCTGCGTACAGTAGTTTACCATCCGGTTTCTTCTTATATAAAGTAAACACGCCATACCTCCATGTGCATAGATTGTAATTGTAATATCTTAGACCTCGTGACCTATTTGAAGTTCCATAATATGTATAATCAAAGTTACCTCATTAAAAGTGCTAACGTCAATACAAACACGATTGATAGATTCTACATTCACAAATAAAAAAACATCTACCGACGTTTATTCTTTTTCGCCATATTTCCGACCAATTATGACAACGTTGTAACCGGAATATGACAGGATATCTGATAAACTGGTTAGTAGATTATGGAAGGCTACATAACGTAAGACAAGTGCTTGTACCTAGAGATATTGGAAATCTCAACAGACCAACAGAATGGTGGATGATGTATGAGAAAATGGTCGGCAGTCTTTGTATTTATTTTATTCCTTTGCGTATTTCCTACAATGGTACATGCTGACACGCCTCCTTCCATCGTACTGGACGGTGTAACGATTGAGCAGCAAACGGGAGCTCCTGCTGAAAATACGGGCAAGACAGTGATGGTTCCCATCCGAGTGGTGTCCGAAAATTTGGGCTATGAAGTGAAGTGGGAGAAAGCAACGCAGACGGTTAGTGTGCTAAAAGGAGCAAGAAGTATTCAGATGGTTGCTGGGCAAGAGGAAGCCACTGTTAATGGAACCAAAGTAAGCTTGGATGCGCCTCCTTTAATCAGACAAGGAACGACTTTAGTTCCGTTGCGCTTTGTTGGTGAGGGCATGGGTCTAAATGTAGGTTGGGACAATGGAACCAAGACCGTAAGCCTATCTAGCCTTCCTCCGGTAGTAGAAGTAGATAACGAGGAAGATTTGATAGAAACACCTGTATCGGTCAATCTTTCAGAGCTAAATAGCATTAACTTTAGCGGAAATCAGCTTAGTTTGGAAACCAACGGAAACATCACTCCGAAGCTGTCCACGCTTACGAATCCGGATCGTATCATTGTAGATTTGCCGGGAACTACATTCTCACAACAATTTATTCAAGGACAAGCTTCCAAGCCAGATGGAAGTGGCAGTTTTCTAGTCACGGACTCCGCATTTGTTACCCAGATTCGGTATGCTAACTTTAGCAATTCTCCCGCTACTGTGCGAGTTGTCTTTGACTTAAGTCATGTCGCTACTGCGAAGTGGTCACAGGGAGACAATCAAAAGATACTCATCGATCTTACCCCGAGTGGTGGAGAGACAACAATCACTCCGCCTCCTGCTGTGCAAGTTCCTAACGGGACAAAGGTCGTTATCATTGATCCAGGGCATGGAGGAAGACAGTCTGGAGCGGTTAGTGTGACAGGCAAATATGAAAAGGACTTTAATCTGGCTGTAGGACTCAAAGTACAAGCACTACTCCAGCCCTATACGGACATTCAGACTGTCATTACACGGAAGGATGATACGGAACTGTCCTTGCAGCAGCGTGTTGATTTAGCTGAAATGAATCATGCTGATGTTTTTGTGTCCATTCACGGTAATAAATTTACGACACCTGTGCCTAATGGGGTAGAAACGCTGTACACTCGCTCAGAGAGCAAGGAGTTGGCGGATATCCTTCATAAATATGTACTGCCTATTACGGGACTTAAGGATCGTGGCATTAAGACGGCAAGTTTGCACGTGACGAGGGAAACAACAATGCCAGCCGTTCTTCTAGAGCTTGGATTTTTAAGTAATGAATCGGATGAAGCGATAATGTTCACCGAAGATTATCAGAACAAATGTGCACAAGCCATCGTCGATGGAATAGTAGAATTTTTGAACAAAGATTGAAATAGTCGTAATTCTAATGATTAGGCCAGTTCGTTGTTTCAAGATGCATAGTTGTGAATAATGGGAAATTAAAACCATAAAAATGTAGAAAAAGCTTGATTTAACAACGTTTTTTTTTCAGTGATGATGGAATATATTCGCAACTTTTGCGTGTTGGAGGCGTCTAATAGGTGTCTGGTAATGCCCAAGTAGTCAGTCAGAGCTGAAATTCCGCAACGTGTGGCAAAAAAATATGAGAATGGTAGGGGTGAAGGATGAAGAAGTTCGGTTTTTTGGTACTGTTATTTGTCTTTGGGCTCGTTTTCCCGGGCTATAGTCATGCAGCAACAGATACGAAAATTATCCTAGATGGGAAAGAGATTGTGCAACCTTCGGATGCCAAAGCGGAAAACATCAACAGCAGTGTGATGGTTCCAATTCGGGTCATTTCCGAAAGCCTGGGATATGGTGTGGACTGGCAACAGAAGACAAGCACCGTGACTATAAGCAAAGACAACACTGCCATGCAGATGATTGTTGGACAGAAGACGGCAACGGTGAACGGCAGTAACGTGAACCTGGATGTCCCGCCACTCGTGAAAAATGGTACGACACTTGTTCCGCTCCGATTTGTTGGTGAACAAATGGGTCTTAAGGTGGGTTGGAACAATACCACGAAGACGGTAACATTAGTTACCCAGAATTCAGGTTCCGGAAACGGAACGACTACTCCCCCGAACTCCGGCAATAACAGCGGAGATACGCAGGAAGGTCTTGTACTGGTGAACGGCATCAGCTTCAGCGATAACCGCTTCTTAATTGCAACGAGCGGAGATACGAAGCCGAACGTCTTCACGATGACAGGACCGGATCGAATTGTTATCGATCTGCCTAATACGGCATTTGCTGATTCTTTCAGTCAAGGACAAGCTCTTGATAGCAATCAGAATGGACAACTTGTTGTGAACGGATACCCAGATGTATCCAAGATTCGTTATTCGTTATACAGCAATACGCCATCAACCGTAAGATTTGTTATTGATTTGTCAGGTAGCAAAGGTTATGACGTACAGAACGATTCTGGCTTAGTTATCGTTGACTTGAACAAAGAAGGCGCAACACCACAGCCACCAGTAGGCAACAATGGTAAAAAGGTAGTTGTTGTTGATGCAGGGCACGGTGACCAAGATCCAGGTGCGATCGGCGTAACAGGCAAACGAGAAAAAGACTTTAACTTAGCAATGGCACTGAAAGTAGAAGCCTTGTTAAAAAAAGAATCGAACATTGACGTTGTGCTGACGCGCAGCGATGATACATTTTTAGCGTTGAAAGAACGAGTGAGGATCGCTGAAAGTCTGAAAGCAGATATTTTTATCTCTATCCATGCTAACAGTGGACCTGCGGCGGCGAATGGTGTAGAGACATTTTATTCTCGTGCTACCAGCCAGGCACTAGCAAAAGTAATGCATAAGCATTTATTGCAATCATCAGGGTTGAAGGATCGCGGTGTTAAAACGGCTAGTCTCCATGTAACTCGCGAAACAACGATGCCCGCTGTTCTGCTGGAAGGTGGATTCCTGAGCAACAAGAGTGACGAAGCAGCACTGTTTACGGAAAGTTTCCAAAATAGTGTAGCCAAAGGTATCGTTGCAGGGATCAAGGAGTATCTGGGAATCAAATAAGGGTGAATTCCTTATGTACAGGAGGCGGAGTTAGAATGAACAAAAAATTATGGATTGCAGCACTACTAGTAACGGTTATGGCGGTCGCTGCGGGATGTGGAAATAAACCGACAGCCGCTCCACCTCAGACGCAAGGTGCAGGTTCCGAGGATACTGTGACAGAAGTGCAAGGTGAGACGGAAATTACTGAACCTACCACTGTAGAGCCAGATGAAACGTCTTCGACACCAACACCAGACACGACTACGTCTGAATCAGAAGGTACGAATTCAACAGGGGGTACAAGCCCAAGCTCGGAGAACACAGGAAAAACAGATACTTCGCAAGCGACAGAGAAGAAAACGATCAACGTATTCTTCACAGATCCAGAGGAGTTAGAACTGCATGAATCTACGGCAACTGTGACCTATGTGGCAGAAGAAGACAAATATAAGTCTGCTTTTGAAGCATTACAACAAAGTACAGATGACACACTCGTTCCACTGTGGTCCAAGGAGATCGAGCTGAAGTCTGTTCAATTCAAGGATGGTGCTCTTACACTGGATATCCACATGCCGGATACGGCTAGACTTGGTGCTGGTGGAGAAGTGTTCGCCATTGATGCATTGAAAAAAACATTCTTCCAGTTTGATGAAGTGAAAACAGTTGATCTATTGGTGGACGGACAACAGTCCGAGAGTTTGATGGGCCATGTGGATTTGGAACATCCAATGACGAAATCTTAATAGAGATCTTCAAATGTTGTTTTACCGTGTACTCTGCGGAATTTCAGCCGCTTTACACGAGAGAGGGGAATCATAGGTGACTTTTAAATATAATAATCCATCACACTCTAAAAAAGTAGTTTCAGCCGTGCTTGCAGGCATGATGGCTCTTAGTGCTGGCGGAGCTGCCTTGGCAGCTGAAGCAACAGATGCTGGGCAGAGCCAGACAACTGCAGTAAGTAATACGGCTGCACCAACCGGTTTGTTCAGTGATATCAAAGCAGGATATTGGGCTGAAAAACACGTATACAAACTGGCGTACCAAGGAATTCTCCTCGGTGAAAAAGGCTTATTTCGTCCAGGAGACGCGGTAACGCAACAAGAAGCGGTAACCATGGCCATTCGGTTTATGAATAAACAAAACCAGTTGAATGACAGCTCGGCTGCGGCATTACCGACAACTATGGAAGTAGGCAACTACTTCAAGCCTTACGTCGCATTGGCGTTGGAACTGGGATTGATTGATAAATCGGAAGAAGAAGCGGTCGATGTGTCCAAAACATCTTGGGGACAGAAGCCTGCTACTCGTGAGTGGATTACGAAGTTACTTATTCGTTCGTTGAACAAGGATGCAGAAGCAAAAGCTCAAAATAATCAATCGACAAGCTTTGCCGATAATGCAAGCATCTCTGATGGTAGCAAAGGTTATGTAAACCTAGCAGTTAGTCTAGATCTTGCTAAAGGTGTAGATGGAAACAAGTTTAATCCAACAGGCTCTGTTACACGTGCACAACTTGCTACGTTCTTTAGTAGAGGTGAATCGTTGACAGATACAGCTTATCCTAACACATACACAGGATATGTTACTGGACTTGAAGAAGGTCGAATTACGATGGTCGTTGATGGTAAGCTGACGACTTTTGCCGTGAACAGCAATACGCCTTATTTCACAAAGGACAGTGAAACTCGTTCACCACAAGCGAATGTTCAATTGTATACCAAAGTGCTGGTGGTAGGTTCAGCAGGCAATGCTTCCTATGTGGAAGTAATCGATGCAACACCTCAGGTAGAGACAGTAGAAGGAACATTTGCACGTTCGTTGTCAGGTAATAAAATTGGTGTTTTCGTTGGTGAAAACTACGAGACGTTTGGATACGATGAATCAACAGCATTCATTGATCAGAACGGAACAGCAATTAAATTATCGGATATTACAGCGGATAGTACCATTGAAGTGCAACGTGAGACTTTCTCCGCTGACAAAAAGACAGTGGTTATCCGTGTCAAATCAGGCATTATTAACAAAAGTGATACTGGAGTGATCGCTGAAGTCGTGACATCTGGTAAAACGATCAAGCTGGTTACTACTGCAGGAACAACAGAGCAGTACACGTATAGTGACAGTCTTATGATTCGTTATCAGGATCGGATTCTGACGCTAGCTGAGCTTAAGCCGGGAAGTGCTGTGAAATATACGGTGAGAGATAGCGTTTTACAAACGATTGAATTGTCACAGGGTGTGGAGCAGTCTGTTCGAGGCACACTGGTGGAAATTGGTGGTAATCAGTCTACATTGACATTCAAGCGTGAAGGTGGCTCCCTTGAAGCTAAGCTGCTGGTTGAGAAACCGGAAGTTGTCATTAACGGAATACAGGATGCTTCATTAAATGATCTGATCACAGATGCAACAAATGGAGATCAAGTAGAGTTAACACTGAACGCTGAAGATCGTGTGACACGTATCCAGGTCATTGGCCGCCAAATGGAACCGATGAATGGTGCATCTGTCGTATCTTATAACGCAAAAACCAAAGTACTTACTGTGCTGGATAGCAACAAAAAACCGTTCGTATTTACATTGGATGAAAAAACAAAGTTGGATTATAATTCGACAAAGCCAACCATGGCAGGTCTAGAGTCTCTACTAAGCGAAGGACGCAAGCTGGATCTTACGTATGTGGGTACTCGTGCGCTTTCCGTTAAGGTTGTTTACAAGTATGAGGGTACCATTAGCAATATTGATACTTCCAACCGAAAAATTAGCTTGTTGTCTGGTAATCAGACAGTCACCGTTCCTTATACAATCGCTCCTACAGTGGAAATGTATAATAAGTCTGGTGCAAGTCTCGCAGATTTGAAAATTGGCGACAACGTTACAATCACGTTGGGCGCGAACCAGGATTATATCCAAAAGGTAGCGTTGAAATCCGTTGCTCAATTCGAAATTACGGGTATTGAAACGAATGGTCGTATTCGTGTAAAATCAGATTTGCTGACAAGTCAATTTTACTTTGATCAAGCGACGCTGACTGGAGAAAGCGGTCAGACGTTAACTGCTTCACAATTGACAGTAGGAAACTTGATCAACGTTACGTTTGAAGGAATTACTCCGAAAGCTGTTCAGGTTGTGAAACGTACACTCGCTGAGGTCACTTCAGTTGATGCAACTTCAGTTACACTGAAACTATTCAACGGTCAGTCCGAGACAGTTCCGGTTAGTGGCCCCGTCAAAGTAATTAAATCAGGTTCTACTTTAACGACACTGGGAAGTCTTACTGTGGGTGATCGAGTCGAAATGACGAAGGATACGGATAACTCCACTCGTTTCAGAGTGATGACAATCCTGAGCAAACAG
This sequence comes from Paenibacillus sp. Root52, assembly GCF_001426865.1. Classification (GTDB taxonomy): domain Bacteria; phylum Bacillota; class Bacilli; order Paenibacillales; family Paenibacillaceae; genus Paenibacillus. The sequence goes on from NZ_LMFO01000012.1 coordinate 666,757, forward strand.
TTCTGGTCTTACGATGGCGTAGGGAACCAAATTCTGGTGAAGCGTGAGACAACTACGGATACTAACTATCGTTTTGCACTGGGTACAGGAGTATATGTTCACCAGAGCGACAACACTTTAAGCGTGCAATCTCTCAGAGATAATGATAATATTGTATTGTATCTCCTGAACAACATCGTGATGGAGATCCAAAAACAGTAATCGTTTCTTTTCGAGGATCAAAGAATGACCGTCTTGATGCGGGATCTTTCCCGCATCAGGACGTTTTTTTTGCAAGCTTTTGTGTCCTCGTAAAGTACTCGAAATAAGTTTGGAAGTAAGGCTCCACCATGTGTGGTGATTCTGTGGGAGGTAGCTCTTCATGAATGCAGCGACAGTTAGGCACATACTCGATACGATGGAATCGATGTTTCCTGATGCACATTGCGAATTAAATCACAGCAATGCGTTTGAATTGACGGTAGCTGTCCTATTGTCGGCCCAATGCACTGACGAAACAGTAAACAAGGTAACCGCAGACTTGTTTCAAAAGTATACGAGCCCTGCTGATTATCTGGCGGTTCCTATAGAGGAATTGGAACAGGATATTCGGCGAATCGGCCTGTATCGGAACAAGGCCAAGCATATTCAGAACATGTGCCGTATTTTAATAGAGCAGTATGGCGGTGATGTACCGCAGGAACATGATCAGCTTGTGACGCTACCAGGGGTCGGACGGAAAACCGCAAACGTTGTTGTTTCTAATGCGTTTGGTGTTCCTGCCATTGCGGTGGATACGCATGTAGAACGTGTATCCAAACGGCTAGGACTAGCTGGATGGGATGACTCTGTTCTTGAAGTCGAGAAAAAATTGATGAAGCGCGTACCCCGAGATGAGTGGACGTTGACCCATCACCGGATCATCTTTTTTGGACGCTACCATTGTAAGGCTCAGAACCCAGCGTGCCATATCTGCCCTCTGCTGGATATATGCAGGGAAGGGAAAAAGCGTATGAAAACGTCCCAAATCAGGAAAGATAAGGAACGTAGTAGTACCCCTAAACGAAAAATAAATTAATGATTAGAAGAGGATGAGTAACGATGAAATGCATTTCCGTTTACACTGACAATTTTGAAGCCTTCTCCGATATTTTTGAGCAAGTTGTGGAGCAAGAAATGGCTGAAAATGAAGAAAAAGAAGTAGAAGGTATCACTGTAAGTCATTCTGGCGATGTGCCTGAGCATTATTTGGAGCGCATGTCCACAAAACCAGAAGTTGTAGTTATGAGAGACAAAGGAAGAAATATTACAATTCTTCAGCATGGACAAGTATTTGAAATCTTGTTGCCTACAATGGAGAACGCGGTTTCTTAATTTTACACCTATACCCATGGATATGTTGCATCTATGTTGGCATGCTCATTACGAAGCAATACCGCATACTAAAGGTGCAGCATGTTCGTGAAGTACCATCGATAAAACCGATATATTCGGTTTTATTTTTTTATATATATGGAATTCATTATAGGTTGAGCCGGCAGGATCTGTAGAGCATGGTAGATGTTTTGTCTGTGCGTTAATACATAGAAATCGTTCAAATTCGCACGAGGTAATGTTAAAATGGGACTATTATAAATGCGAGTTCAAAAAGAATCCAACTTTAATGCTGAAAACGCTGAGTAAGTATGTGATTTTTTCTTTTATAATCCAATGGGACTTTTTGAACAACTTCTATAAGAGAAAGGCATTATCACGAATGATGCCAATTTGAGGAGCCAGGGGGAAAGGCCAGTCATGACGAAAACAGATTATCCAGTAGAGATGGCTAAACCTCTGCTTCCACTGCGAGAGGCAATGGAGCAGGCGAGAGACCATACGGCAGTACAGGCTATAACAGATCTGATCCGCAAGGCGGAAATGAAGCAATTGACCATCGCATTCTGCGGGCACTTCTCAGCCGGTAAGTCTAGTCTGATTAATAGCTTGTGTGGTAAACGGGTACTGCCTTCAAGTCCTGTGCCTACAAGTGCTAACGTCGTATCAATCCGTAATGGTGCACCGCGAGCGATTATTCATACGACGGATCACGAAAGCGCTGACAATGCATCAGGCGTGGGCAGTACGCTGGAGGTTTCCCCTGAGCAGTTAGAAGCGTATTGCAAAAATGGTGGCGCATATCGTTCGATTGAAGTATGGGATGATATTCCCTTGCTAAAAAATGATGCAGTACTGTTAGATACACCTGGTGTGGATTCAACAGATCGAGGTCATGGATTGGCGACACATTCAGCACTTCATTTAGCTGACGTGGTGTTCTATGTGATGGATTATAATCATGTGCAATCAGAGAGCAACTTGTCATTTGCTAAAAGTTTGTCGGATTGGGGCAAACCGTTGTTCTTGATCGTGAATCAGATTGATAAGCATCGAGAAAAAGAGCTTTCGTTTGATACGTATATTGAAGGTGTTGAAACGATCTTTAATGCTTGGGAAGTTCGATATGATGGGCTACTGTTCACATCACTTCGAGACAAGGATCACCGCTACAACCAGTGGAAGCAGATTCCTGAGCTTATTGAACATATGTTGGAACATAAAGAGGGTCTGATCCAGCATAGTTTGGTGAGTTCCGCTAGTCATGTGACAGAACAACATTTAGAGCGGCGAGCAGAAGAACGAGAAGAGGAAGAAGCGAGTTTACTTGAGGAAATCGGTGGGCCGGAAGGCTTGGAGAGATTGGAGCATGAGCTAGCGGCAATTCAGCAAGAAGAAGCTGAGCTTCGTTCCAAGCCCTCACGGGAACGAGAGAAGTTTCGGGCAGAACTTGAACCTCTTCTGGCCAATGCCAATCTCACACCAGCAGATATCCGTACGTCGGCAGGTGCATTTCTGGAAAGTCGCAAACCTGGATTCCGGGTGGGACTCCTATTTTCGGGCGGCAAAACGGAGCAGGAGAAACAACGCCGAGCGACAGAGCTTGCTGGATTGCTGCAAGACCAAGTTCAAGGACAAGTGGAGGTTCATATCCGCACGATGCTTAGACAGCTAGGTGAATCTCATCATCTCTGGGGAGCTGGGTGGGAACAAGCGCTGAATGCAGAGCTTCCTGTCGTGGATGAGGCTTTGCTTGAGATGAAACGAAGTGCAAGTGCAGAGTTGTCTCCTGAGTATATACTTCAATATAGCAAAGAGTTGCGAGGCGAGATTGAGGCTCGCTACCGCAAGTCGGCCATGATGCTGGTCGACCGCATGCTTGAAGCGCTGAGCGCGCAAGGCGAAGCCGCGCTTCAAGCGCTGGACGCCAGCCGCACAGCGTTGCTGGCGCAATCCGCTGCGGCGACGCGCTACACTGCGCTTCAGCGCGCCGCCGCAGCGGAGGCAGCAGGGCTGCGAAGCCTGCTGCCTCCTGCGGGCTCCCTCCCCTCCGAGCTATTGCCGGAGGTGCGGAGCCCGCAAGTGCCCGCGCACGAGCCGCCGAGCGAAGCTCCCGGCTCGCACACGGGCACCACGCCTGTGGCTGCGCAGCCACAGGCAACGCCGCCGCGCACAGCAGCAGCGGCGCAAGGGCACCCGGCGGCTGGCGCTGAGCGTCGCCGGCGCCTGGACGCAGCGGCGGCACGGCTGGAAGCCGCCGCTGCGGTGGTAGAGCCGTACCCCGCCATGGGGTCGGCGGTACGGGATCTGCGTGCACGCGCGGCTTCGCTTGCCGGCGGCACGTTTACACTCGCGCTGTTCGGTGCGTTCAGCGCAGGTAAGTCCTCCTTCGCCAACGCTTTGCTCGGCGAAGCTATCTTACCGGTCTCGCCGCACCCAACAACAGCGGCGATTAACCGCATTATGGCTCCGTCCGGTGGAGCGGAGCATGGCACTGCCCGAGTCCGGATGAAGACTCGGAATGCTTTCCAAGAGGATCTTGCATATTCATTCCGTTTGCTTGGCTTGGGTGAGCCTGAAGCCGATTGGCAGAAACGCGTCAAATCGCTATCGCCTCAAGATATACATCCAGCAGGAAGACCTCATTATAGCTTTTTGCAGGCGGCTGCGGCTGGTTGGGAGGATACTGCGGATCAATTAGGTCAAGATGTGTTAGTTGATCTGGCCGGTTATCGTAACTTTGTGGCAAATGAACGGAAGTCCTGCTTTGTTGATAGCATAGACCTCTACTATAGTTGTGCAGTTACGGAGCAAGGCATTGTCCTGGTGGATACGCCAGGAGCTGACTCGGTGAATGCCCGACATACCGGAGTAACGTTTAATTATATGAAGAATGCGGATGCGCTTATATTTGTAACGTATTATAACCATGCCTTCTCACAGGGAGATCGACAATTCCTGACTCAATTAGGCCGGGTGAAGGACAGCTCAGCAATGGATCAGATGTTCTTTGTTGTGAATGCGAGTGATCTTTCTTCATCAGAAGAGGAATTGGAACAAGTTCTGGATCATGTGAGTACCCAGCTTCGTACCAATGGAATTCGTTCCCCTCGATTATTCCCGGTGTCCAGCTTGCTTGCGATGGATGGTAAGAGCACCGGTAATGCTGAGTTGCTTCAGCAATCGGGCTTCACGCGGTTTGAAGAAGAATTCAATCGCTTCGCTGGTAGAGAGCTTGCCGATCTTGCCGTTCACGGAGCAGCGGAAGAATTGACCCGTGTAGTGCAGCGATTGAAGCAGAGAGCAGAGGATGCGGTGCAAGGTGAAGAGGTATTAGAGCAGCGTCGCCTGGAGCTGAATGCCATCATGGACCAATCCGTAGGCCGTATTCGTACCCTCTCTGAACGATCCATGAAGGAGGAGCTGACACAAGAAACAGGTGAGTTGCTCTTTCATGTGAGACAGCGACTCGCATATCGACTCGGTACGTTTATGGCTGAGGCATTTCATCCGTCAGTACTACGAGAAGATCGCGGTCAATTGAAAAGCGCCTTTGCTGCATGTGGACGTGAACTGTTGCGCATGATTGCAGTTGAGCTTGAACAGGAGCTACTGGCAACCACACTACGATTAGAACAGACGGGTCAGACATGGCTGCAGAAGCAGATCACGGATTGTATTGAGGAATTGAAACGTTTATCTGGAGGGATGGATCTATCCTTATCCTTTAATGAGGAATGGACAACACCGGTTCTTGAGGAGATTCGATTAGAGGAGCCATCCGGCTGGAAAACCTATCAGAGTTATTTACGCAATCCTAAGCAGTTCTTCGAAGGAGGTGGACGTCAGCGACTGCAAGAAATATTGGAGCCTGTTATTAAACAAATGGTTGCTGATGTGTTACCTCCTGCCCAGCATAAGCTTATTGAATTCTATGATGTGCAGCTTCAGCAGTCATTACAATATCAAGCCAGACAGTTAGAGGAGAGACTTCAAGAAGCGGTAAACGCGCTGAACGAAACGTTGACAAGTGGCATACTTGCGGACGAATGGAATGCTCTTTCCCTACAAGTACAGCAATTCGTACACGAATAAATCTACACGAAGTGTGTACCTATGAATTCATGTTCAAAAAGGCTCCCGACCAAGAGGTCAACAAGGGAGCCTTTTTTTTGTACGAACAACCTGAAATGAAGAGAATATTCAAACATTTGATTGATAGGTGGTTGTTTACCCCTGTTAATGCCGCATTAAGGAGAAAGTAGCCTGAATATGGTCTGTTATTCGCTTTGCCGCGAAGGGGGGACGGTGATAAACTTCATAAATGTTCATACTATTTTGAACTAGACAAGAGGAGGAGAAACATGGATGTTCTCAGGCAACTGCAAACCTTTTTTTGGGAAAAGCGATCGTATTTATTTGTATCAATCTTGTTCCTCGCCTTAGCGACTGCACTCGGGCTTGTGTATCCGAACCTGCTTAGGATTTTGATTGATGACGTAATTATACCGCGAAGTTTTGAAGACGTTCCCATACTTGCTTTAACTGTGTTAGGTGTTGTTATTTTGAAGGCAGGTATGCAATTTTTACACGGTTTCTTTGGAGGCCGACTGGGTAACTTTTTGGCATACCGGTTACGTAATGCTTGTTATGAAAAGCTTCAATTTTTATCCTTCCGTTATTATGACACGGCCAAAACGGGAGATCTGATGTCCCGCCTCACGGGAGATTTGGAAGCGATCCGGAACTTTATCGGATTTGGCTTCGCCCAGATTCTCAACATGGTATTGATGGTCGTATTCGGCGCAATTATGATGATGACGATGAGTTGGCAGCTTACCCTGTATACACTCATTTGTATTCCTCTACTTGCCTTCGTTGCGCTAAGATTCGAATCCCGAATTCACCCTGCGTTCCAAGAAATGCGACTCGCGCTGAGTTCACTCACGACAGCCGTACAGGAGAATATTACAGGTGTGCGTACGGTTAAGTCTTTTGCTCGTGAACCATATGAAGTGGAGAAGTTCTCTACACGCAATGAACGTTACAAAACGAATCAGATTCATGCGGCAACTTTATGGAGTCATTATTTTCCGATCATGGAGATCCTCGCTTCTGTAAGTGTGGTCTTGCTCTTGGTCATCGGTGGCAGAATGGTTATTCAGCAAACGCTAACACTTGGTGAACTCGTTGCCTTTTTCAGTTTGATCTGGTACATAATTGGACCAATGTGGAACCTAGGTTTCCATATCAACAACTATACTCAATCAAAAGCTTCGGGTGAACGCGTACTAGAACTGTTGAATACGCCAGTAGATGTACAAGAAACAGAAGATCCACTTATTATGGAGGCTGATCATGTTAATGGACATGTAACCTTCGAGTCCGTAACTTTTGCGTATGGCAACAAAATGCCAGCCGTGACAGATATCAATTTTGATGCACCTCCTGGAACGGTTATCGGTTTCCTCGGCGGAACAGGGTCAGGAAAATCGACGATTATTCAGCTCCTGATGAGGGCGTATAACGTTAACTCGGGAACGATTAAGCTAGATGGAAAAAATATTAAAGACATCGGTATTCGTAGTTTACGTAGTCAGATTGCTTCAGTGTTCCAGGAGACGTTCCTGTTCTCCTCAAGTATTCGTAACAATATTTCCTACGGATTGAAAAATGTCACAATGGATGAAATCATCCGGGCAGCGAAGCTGGCCAAAGCACATGATTTCATTATGGAATTCCCTGGTGGTTATGACACGGTTGTCGGAGAGCGTGGAATGGGTCTTTCAGGTGGTCAGAAACAGCGGATCGCCATCGCAAGAGCTTTGTTGAAAAACCCGAAAATTCTAGTGCTTGATGATGCAACCAGTGCGGTAGATATGGAAACCGAGCATGAGATTCAATCCGGCTTCCAAGAGGTTATGCGTGGCAGAACGACATTTATTATTGCCCACCGGATATCTTCACTCCGACATGCGGATGAGATTCTGGTGCTCGATGAAGGACGTGTCGTGCAGCGCGGTAAACACCAAGAACTTATTGAAGTACCTGGACCATATCAGGATGTTTATAAGATTCAATATGCAGATTACATTGCCCGCGGTAAGCGGGAGGCTGGGGAGCAGGTGAATTCATGAGTGCCGATACGGTAGCAGATAGGCGCGAGGTCAAGGGAACCTCGAATCAGAAATTAAATGAACGATTCGTATATCAAGATGACGAAATTATAGAAAAACCGTTTAACTGGAAAGAGTTTGGTCGATTGTTTGCATATATGAAGCCTTATGCAAGACAGCTCTTGCCACTGGTCATCTTAATGATGATATTGGGAACAATCACCAAATTGTCTGTACCGTTCTTAATCAGTTTGGCGATTGACCGTGCGATAGCACCTCAGACGGGATTGCCTAGTATGACATTACTTTATTTGATCGCTGGTTCGGTACTTGTACTGTATTTAATTCAGTGGGCTGCCAATACGTATCGGATCAAATTGACCAATATTATTGGACAGCGAGTCATTTACGATCTTCGATCAGACCTGTTCAAGCATATTCAGAAATTGTCCTTTAACTTTTTTGACAAAAGACCAGCAGGCTCAGTGCTTGTACGTGTCACGAATGACATTAACTCCTTGCAGGACTTGTTCACAAATGGTGCAGTTAACGTCATGATTGACTGTGTGCAGTTGCTTGGTATCATCGTAATTTTGTTGCTAATCAACTGGAAGCTGGGGCTTGCTGTCATTATCACGGTTCCAATCATGTTTATTATCTCGACCAAACTGCGCGTATTGATTCGCCGTGCTTGGCAGGACGTGCGTATGAAGAACTCCCGTATTAACTCCCACTTGAATGAATCCATTCAAGGGATTCGAGTGACTCAAGCGTATACGCAGGAAAAAGAGAACATGAAATACTTTGACAACATGAACCTGTCCAGCAAGAAGTCTTGGGATAGAGCATCGGCGATGAACCAGGGCTTCGGACCACTCATTGAAATTACGGGTGGTTTCGGTACATTGATTCTGTTCTGGTTTGGTGCATACCTGATTCAAGATAATCAGTTGACTGTCGGCTTGCTTGTTGCCTTTGCCAACTACGTTGGTAACTTCTGGGATCCAATCAATCGTCTAGGTCAAATGTACAATCAATTGCTGGTTGCGATGGCTTCTTCTGAACGGATCTTCGAATTCATGGATGAGAAGCCAAGTATTGCAGACAAACCAGGTGCGAAGCCACTTCCTTCAATTAAAGGGGATATCGTATTTGACAATGTTGTATTCGAGTATGAGAAAGGCAGACAGGCGCTGAAGGGAATCAGCTTTAAGGCAGACGCAGGTCAATCAATTGCACTGGTGGGTCACACAGGCTCTGGTAAGAGTACAATCATTAACCTAATCAGCCGCTTCTATGATATATCTGACGGGCGTTTAACGATTGATGGTCGGGATGTTCGGGATGTAACTGTAGGGAGCTTGCGCAGTCAGATCAGTATCGTGTTGCAGGATACATTTATCTTCTCAGGTACGATCCGTGATAATATTCGATTCGGGCGGTTGGATGCAACAAATGAAGAAGTGGAGGAAGCTGCAAAAGCAGTAAACGCTCATGAATTCATTATGAAGCTTCCGGGTGGATATGATACTGAAGTTGAAGAGCGCGGAAATGTCTTATCCATGGGTCAACGCCAACTATTATCCTTCGCTCGTGCATTGCTGGCAGATCCACGTATCTTGATTCTGGATGAAGCGACAGCAAGTATTGACACGGAAACTGAACTGAAAATCCAGGAGGCGTTGAAGGTTTTGTTGCAAGGTCGAACATCCTTTATGGTCGCTCACCGTCTCTCGACGATTCGTAATGCGGACAATATTATTGTACTGGATCATGGTGAAATTAAAGAAGAAGGAAATCATGAGCAGTTGATTAAACAGCAAGGTGTGTATAATGGGCTTATTGAGGCTCAGTACAAATTTTTGTAGAGCAAACTTGAACATTTCTTAAGCGTTATAACACTCTAGTATTCTTTTGACTTGATCTTCTCGGATAAGAGTACCCTATCCGTTGGAGGCAAGGTATAAAGGTTACTGGAGTGTTTTTCTATCTAGTACTTCCCATATTGTCAATTCAACATATCCATAAACGATGGTCATCTAATGAAGTGTATTATCTTAGATCATGCAAGGTTTCATATGTTATATTGAAACAGCTTAGGGAAATCTACATTAGGGCTGGGGGGAACACTTTTGCACGATATCTATGTGAACATACCATCAGCTCGGTTTGATCCGCTGGATCATATTCATTTTAAACTCACTTATATAGATCATACGAATGAGAATACGAGCGAATGGTCTTTGAAAAAGCATTTTATTGAAACGTATATGCTTATATTTGTGGTTAGTGGACAGGGCTGGTTAAGGATCGATGGGAATTTTGTGGAGCTGCGTTCAGGTGGACTGTATATCGGCTTTCCTGGGCAATTAGTAGAGGCGAATGTACATTCCTTAGATGAATACGGTGTGTATCATATGAGCTTTGATGTAATGTTTACACGAGAGCAAGACAAAGTGGTCGCTTTGGATCGAATGAAGCAGCTTCTCCGTTATGAGGTGAACGGTGAGCTCACTTCCCTTTCATCGGTCGTTGTTGGTGAACTCTGTCAGATGATCTATCAGTTCATCTTGGACAAAGACGGCTTGCAACGGTATTATGGTCAGATTCGTTTTCAGGAGCTAATGTATACGATATTTTCTGATGGTGTTCTTGCAGCAGAGAACGAACAGGCATTACCTGTTGAACAGGTGAAGGTCTACTTGGAGCAGAACTATACGAATAAATTAAGCATTCAAGAGTTGGCAGCTGTTGCGCGAATGAGTTCAAGGCACTTTATGCGTGTTTTTAAGAAGAGATATGGTTGTAGTGCAATGGACTATTTGACCTCTTACCGAATCAAGCAAGCTCAGATGTTGATGAGGAGCGATCACAATTATCGACTCAAGGATGTTGCATCATATGTAGGTTATCAGGATGAATCGTATTTCCGCCGCAAATTCAAACAAATCTCGGGTATTCCACCAGCGGCATTCCTACGAAATAGCAAACAAAAAATTGCTGCCGTTCATCCGCTCAGTATCGGGATCCTGCTTGCACTGCAGATCATCCCATGTGCCGCTCCAGCAAGTCATCCATGGACGTATTATTACCGGCGGAAATATCAGACGGACAAGGTGATCCCGCTCGCATTAGGGGAGAACACTTGGGTAGAACAGCTTCAATCACTTTCACCAGATTATATTGTGACAGTATCCACAGATCTGTCCGAGTCTTTACAAAGTCAGCTTCAGTCCGTTGCTCCCGTTTGCACCGTCCCTTGGGAAAACAATGACTGGAAAGAGCATTTGAGAGTGGTTGCTCGTTTTTTGGATAGATCAGATATCGCAGAGGTGTGGCTTAAGAGGTACGAAGAGCGTGCAGCTCAAGTGAAGGAAGAGCTTGCAGTGACCATTCGTGAGGACGAATTGCTTGTGCTCAAAGTGTACGGCGAGCATTTGCAGGTGCTTGGTTCTGCTAGCATTGCTTCTGTTTTCTATGAAGATATGGAAATGAATGTTCCTGCAGGTGCAGAGACTCTATGGAACAAGGATTCCGTCACCCTACAGGAAGTATCCACGCTCCATTTTGGAAGATTATTGTTGATCATAGGTGAAGATGAGACTTCTAAACAGACTTGGACATGCCTTCGAGCTTCGGACGAGTGGAATAACATTGCTGCGGTACGAAACGGTAAGATGGACGTATTAATGTCTAGCGTTCTTCTGGATTATACTGCGTTCACCCATGAACTTATGCTGCATGAACTATTAAAGCTGTGGCACGATCGTCCATAGTAAAAAGTCTGAATCGTCAATATCATGCTAGACTGAATTTGATTATACTACTCCTATATCACAATGATAATGATAATTATTATTAATTAGACATTGTCATTACTTATTGACATATAGGGGGTACATACAGAAATGAGATTTAAATGGCTAGCATTAGTAAGCACAATATTGATTCTGCTCGTAATTACCGCGTGTGGTGCGAAGGGGCAGGAAGTAAGCACAGGCTCCGGACAGGATTATGCGGAGAGTGGAGCAACGTCACAAGAAAGTATCGTAAAGACTGTGAGTAGTGAGATGGGAGAAATTGAAATTCCAGCAACACCACAAAGGGTGGTTGGGCTATCCGTAGTATATCCAGAATTCTTGTATGCCCTTGGCATTGTGCCTGTTGCTGTTCAAAATTATCATGACGATTCCCCTTCTTATTTGTCAGAGCCTTTCTCGAATACGATGAAAATGGGCATTGGCAAAACACCAAATTTTGAAGCCATTATGGAAGCGAACCCAGACTTGATTATTGCTCCAGCCTGGTGGTCGCAGAAAGACTACGATCAGTTGACGCTAATTGCACCAACTGTATTATTGCTAGGTCGTGATGATTGGCGTGATGAGCTACGTGACATCGCCAAAATTGTAAACAAGGAAGAGCAGGCCGAGAAGGTCATACAAGATTTAGTAGAGAAGGAGAAGACGGCCGCTAATACATTGAACAAACTGATTGGCGATGAGACGGTGCTATACATTCGGGTAATGGAAAAGGAAATTGTAATGCATGGAGAGAACATCGACCGAGGCAACTTTGTTCACAAAAGACTTGGAATGAAGCCAGTTCCTAATTTCCCGCAGTCCGAAAAGGCATTGTCCGTATCCCTAGAAGTGCTGCCTGAGTACGATGCAGATCATCTAATCGTTCAGCTTGATGACGAGAATAATCCGGAGATTAAAAAGAGATTCGAACAGATGTTAACGACATCATTGTGGAAAAATCTAAAAGCCGTCAAGGAAGATCATGTGTACATGGTAGGTGGCAAAGAGTGGTTTAATCTGGGTATGGCTCCGCTTGCAGATAGCTATGTCATTGATGATATTGTTGCTGCTTTTGAGGAAAAAAATGAATTCTAGAAAAAGAACTCTGTTACCGAGTCTCGCATTCCATAACTAATTAATCAGGATGTGTCCACAATGCGTGAAGAAGATATTTATGATGTAACCATCATTGGAGGCGGCCCTGCCGGAATGTATGCGGCCTTTTATGCGGGGATGCGTGAGATGAAGGTTAAAATTATTGAAGGTAAAGATCAACTTGGCGGTTTTCTACACACCTATGCCGAGAAAACGATATGGGATGTAGGCGGATTACCACCTATGAAATGCTCGAAATTGATTGAATGGCTTGTACAACAGGCCAACACATTTAACCCAACGGTTATATTTAATCGTCAGATGGAATGCTTCTCTCGTCTGGAAAACGGGATATTGGCGCTCTATACTGCTGAGGGAGAAATCCATTACACCCGAACGATGATCATCGCAGTAGGTCGTGGCGTCGCTGAAATTCAGAGGCTGGAGCTCCAAGAATCGAATGATAATGAGCCTATAAACCTTCACTATACGGTGCAAAATCCGGAATACTTTGCAGGGAAACGTGTGCTTGTGTCAGGTGGAGGCAACAGTGCTGTAGACTGGGCCATCGAACTTGCAAAAGTTGCTCAACGTGTCGTTGTCATCCATCGTCAATCTGAATTCCGCGCAATGGAACGGAATGTCAGCGATATGCATGAGATAGCGGATGTGAGAACTCCGTATCAGATTACACAACTTCATACCAATGGTGAACGCATTAACCAGGTTGGGATTACGCATACGGTGAATCGAGATCATATCGTATTGGATGTCGATGAAGTTGTGATTAGCCATGGGTATACAAGTAATCTTAGTGATCTTGCCAGTTGTGGACTAATGATGAGTGACGGAATGGTTTTGATGAGTCAACACGCTGAGACCAACCTACCGGGTATATTTGCAGCTGGAGATTGTGCCACAAATGAGAGCAAAGTACGGCTCATAGCTGGGGCTTTTAATGATGCAATCGTTGCGGTGAATCGTGCGAAACAATATTTGAATCCAGAGGCAGCTAAGATGGCTTATGTTTCTTCCCATAATGAGCTTTTCCGTGATAGAAATCGGAATTTATCCCGTTCATAAGTTCGTCGTTCGGTTTCTCCTCTCCTATGAAAGGCGACCGATATCTCTGAGATGTTATTACTTATAGATGACAAACTTTAACGTTAAAAATTATATCCTTATTTCTGGGAAGATTGGAAAGAGTGCCAAAACGCTAAGCAATAATTGTAAAATTTGATCGAAAAAACAGAAAAAATCTTGTAAAATTCACAAGAAAAATAGGGAGTACTCTTGCAATCTTTAACCAAAACCCCGAAAATAGAGAGACAGATATAGAAGATTTCTCTTTGGGAGGATTGGAAAGAACATGTGGGGTGCTCCTTTTTCGGCTCAAGCCAAAAAAATGCTGCTATTAGGCAGCGGAGAATTGGGAAAAGAGGTCGTTATTGAGGCCACGCGACTGGGCGTCGAAACGATCGCTGTTGATCGTTACGATAATGCACCTGCAATGCAGGTTGCTCACCGGTCTTACTGCATCGACATGTTAGATGCCGAGGCTCTGAAACAATTGATTCGTAAGGAACAACCGCACTTTATTGTACCGGAGATCGAAGCTATTGCTACAGAAGCTCTTCTTGAGCTGGAGGAAGAGGGATTTTGTGTCGTACCTACGGCTCGTGCTGCCCGCTTAACGATGGATCGCGAAGGTATTCGTCGTCTGGCAGCCGAACAATTGAAACTTCCAACGGCAGCTTATCTATTTGCGGACAATTTGGAGCAACTTCAAGAAGCTGTTCGTGAATTGGGTACACCTTGTGTAATCAAACCACTGATGAGTTCTTCGGGCAAGGGGCAGAGTGTATGCCGTACGCCGAATGACGTGGAGGATTGCTGGAACATTGCTCTTTCGGGAGCTAGAGGCAAATCCGTACGTGTCATCGTGGAGAGCTTTGTGAAATTTGAGAGTGAAATTACGCTGTTAACTGTAAGATCTGTATCAGGGACTGTATTCTGTCCTCCGATCGGTCATATCCAGAAGGATGGGGATTATGTCGAATCTTGGCAGCCTCATGCGATGACGCCAGAGGAATGGGAGCAAGCTTGTCATATTGCGAAGTCTGTTACCGATGAGCTTGGTGGATATGGATTGTTCGGGGTTGAATTGTTTCTGACGGCGGATGGTGTTGTGTTTAGTGAGGTATCTCCTCGTCCACATGATACAGGCATGGTTACAATGATTACTCAGGATTGTTCTGAGTTTGCATTACATGTCCGTGCTATCCTTGGTTTTCCGGTAACGGGTGTACATTTGCTCACACCGGGAGCTTCAGCTACGCTGAAAGCTACTGTTGAAACATCTGACTTTACTATAGGCGGTATCGAAGAAGCATTGGCACTTCCGCGTACTCAGGTTCGTATTTTTGGTAAGCCTGAGACTAAGGTTGGACGCCGTATGGCTGTAGCGTTAAGTGCAGACTTAAATGTGGAAGAAGCTCGAAAAACAGCGGTTCAAGCCGCAAATATGCTGAAAGTGGAGGTAAATCATGTCCAATAATGCCCAGGCCCCTGTACTGATGATCCGAGAGTGTGAACTGCGAGATGCAGAAGCGGTAACGGGACTGATGCGAGAGGTCAGCTATCCGACAACAACAAATGTTATGAAAGAGCGTATCGAAGGGTTGGAGAACAATCCGAATGCTTGCATGCTTGTTGCCGAAGTGGATGAACAAATTATTGGTGTGATCGGCTTGCAATGTGTGCAAAGTCATGCCTATCCAGAACCAGCAGCACAGATTACTTCTTTAATTGTGGGAGAAGAACATCGTGGAGGCGGAATCGGTCGTCGCTTGATGGCTCGTGCAGAGGATTGGGGCAAACAGCAAGGCGGCAAACAGCTGTTTGTTACCGGAGGTAATCGCGAAGCTACTTCACCAACGTATTCATTTTACGAGCACATTGGCTTCCATAAAAAAGGATATCGTTTCAGTAAAGTCCTTCTATAGAAAGTAAGGTCTTGTCGATCAGAAGAAATCCTATTGGAATTCGTCTATTGCTAAACAAGACAAAATGATGGCATTCGGACAAGTTTATTCGGTCTGGATGCCATTTTTTTTGATTCTTATGTCCGTGAATAATAGAATTATGTACTCTTTCAGCTTCTCTAAAGCAGTAATTATTTAATTAGTATACATAGTGATCAAGTCATTTATTTGCCGTCAGTATAGTAATTTAAACCGTTGATTCATCTTTGAAACTGCTATAAAAAATGACAAAAAAGTTACTTTTCCATATTTTAAAGGTTCACAACACTCCTCTTAATTGATATACTGCTAGAGTATTAATTACAAAGTTGTCATAACTTAATTTTTGAGGAGATGAATTATTTGAAGAAAAATTTGATCAAAACTGTCGTCGCTGGAAGTTTAACAGCTGTATTGGCTGTAGGGGTTATGCTCCCTGCATCCGCATCTGCTGCTAACCCATCCACATATAAGCAAACATTCAAAATTACAGATGCAGGTAGCCTGCAAACATTCTTGGAGAAATGGTTGAAAGACAATGGATTCACTGTAACGAATGGTCAAGTGGTTAAACAGCCTGTAGCCGAGCCTACTACACCTACTACTCCTGCTAAACCAGCACAACCAGCACAGCCAGTTAAAGAAGACAAGCCTGTGACTACGCCAGCTAAAGATCCTTCGAATACAGGAAACACAGGCAACACAGGTAATACAAACAACAACACGAACAGCGACAGCACTAAATCTGACTTTGCTACTCAAGTTGTAAAATTGGTGAATGCTGAACGTGCCAAAGCAGGTCTAAACGCACTGACTTCTGATGCACTTCTGGATAAAGTCGCTTTGGCAAAAGCAAAAGATATGAGCGACAATAACTACTTTGCTCACCAATCACCAACGTATGGTTCTCCATTTGATATGATGAAACAGTTTGGCGTAACTTACAGCTACGCTGGTGAGAATATTGCTCAAGGTCAAAAAACACCACAGGAAGTTGTTACAGCATGGATGAACAGTGAGGGTCACCGCGCAAACGTTCTGAACAAAAACTTCACTCAGATCGGTGTTGGATATTACAACGGATACTGGGCGCAAGAGTTCGTTGGTAAATAAGATATAGCTATAAGTGTATTGAAGATCGATATATGCTAAAATAAAGCTTCCAAAAAGGTTATGCCAACACAGATAAACATCTGTGGATGGTATAGCCTTTTTGCCGTAAAATGACATAATGAAAATGCATTTTACAGTTACCATGACAAAGTTTGCAAATTAACCACAGAACATTTATGTTAATTATGAAAACATCATCTTTAGTGTAAAGTCATTTATAAATTATATACACCGTAGCGGTGTGATGAGTGGAGATGTGATGGATGAAAAAACAGAAAAAAGTTCTGGATTCAGCACCATGGATCTGGAGAATTGTAGGTACATTATCCATACTAGCAACCTTGTTGCTGTTATTTGGATTTGGGTACGCGATAAAAGACGTTATTTATCCGGAAGGAGACACATCGCTGAATTCAGGTGATAAAACAGCTGCATCAAGTGATAAACAGGATGAACCAGCTGTTGTAGAGGATGGCAAGATTCGTATGGCTGTTATTGGTGATTCTCTAGCTAGAGGTACGGGGGATGATCAGGGTCTAGGCTTTGTACGACGGGCAGGAAACATCCTGAAAGATGAGGGCTACGATGTACAAGTTCTGAATAACCTTGGTGTTAATGGACTGAGAACAGATGCGTTATTGACGAAACTCGATGAACAAGGCGTACATTATGTGTTGAAGCAGTCCAATTTTATTCTCATTTCAATTGGGGCGAATGACCTGTTCCAGGGAGGACAAGTTCTGCAAGGGGAAAATCCACCAACAGCAGAATCGTTGTCAGCCGCTTTACCGGACACGTCTAAACGTCTTCAAGAAATATTGAAGAAAGTAAAAGAGATTAATCCTACTGCTCAGATTGCATACCTTGGTCTCTATAATCCGTTTGGTGATGTCAAGGAACTGGAAAAGCCAGGTAATGCAGTTGTTTCGGCATGGAACGATGCCGCTTCCGCTATTCTGAACAATGAAGACAACATGACGCTCGTTCCTACATTTGATCTATTTGAGAATCATCTGGGCGAATATTTATCATCCGATCATTTCCACCCCAATGGATCAGGCTATGAACAAATTGCAGTTCGGATTGCACAGGAATATCAAGCAGAGACACCGGCAGAGGGGAGCGCGAAATAAATGGCAGAGCAGCAATACGATACAGTATTATCCGTACAACATCTGAAGAAAAAGATTGGACGTAAGTGGATTATTAAGGACGTTACGTTTGACGTTAAACCAGGTGAGATTTTTGGATTTCTGGGACCCAATGGAGCCGGCAAAACAACGACAATTCGTATGCTTGTGGATCTGATCAAACCAACCGAAGGCAAAATTAAAGTCTGTGGTTATGATGTGAACCGAGATCCAGAGAGAGCACTGAAGTACGTTGGCTCCATCGTTGAGAATCCGGAGGTATATACATATTTGACCGGGTGGGAGAACTTGGAGCATTTCGCTCGCATGCAACCTGGCGTGGATCATGAGCGCATTCAGGAAGTTGTTGATATTGTTCGTCTCGATCAGCGTATTCACGACAAAGTTAGAACGTATTCTCTAGGGATGCGTCAGCGTCTCGGAATTGCTCAAGCATTGCTTGGACGTCCGCGTCTGCTCATTTTGGATGAACCGACCAATGGACTTGACCCTAAGGGGATCAAGGAATTACGTATCTTTATCAAGCAGCTTGCTAGTGAAGGGATGGCTGTCTTTGTCAGCAGTCACTTGTTAAGTGAAATACAGCTTCTCTGTGACCGTGTAGCCATAATTAGTGCTGGACGTGTACTTACGGTTGGAAGCGTTCATGAATTGATTGAAGACCATTCGAAGTTAGCGATATGGCATCTCACACCTTTGGAACAAGGCAAACAAATACTGCTGGGTGCAGGAATTACGTTGGTCGATCGACCTGGCGATGTGATGGATGATACCCTTGTTGCAGGACTTGGTTCCAACGCTGTTGTTGCCGAAATGCCTGAAGAGCAGATCTCTGATCTGGTCCAGCAAATGGTTCAAGCTGGGATTCAAGTCGAAGGCGTGCAGCGTATCCAGCCAACACTGGAACAACTATTCTTAAAAATGACAGAAGGTGAATCCATTGAGTAATATTATGCCGTTAATTCGCAACGAAACGATTAAAATGGTGAAGAAAAAACGCCTTTATATTATTTTTATCGTTCTGGCCGTTTTGGTGCCGATGTTTACGTATGCACAGATGAAATCTTCGCAAAATAATCAAGACAAGTTTAACGGCGATTGGCGACTTGAGTTACAACAGGCCATTACCGATAATCAGAACTCGCTTGGCAGTGATCGGGTGCCTGAGGAATTTAAGAAATATAGAACAGTATATATCCAGCAGATGCAATATTATCTGGAAAATGACATCAATCCGAAAGAACCGGGTGGTGTAACCTTTACGAGAGAGTTCATGAATAATGCAGTTGGTTTATTTATTCCTCTGTTAATCATGGCCATTGCTTCGGATCTAGTGTCGGGAGAACGTACAACAGGAACCATTAAAATGCTCTTGACTCGTCCGGTTAGGCGATGGAAAGTGCTTCTGAGCAAATTGATCACGCTGATCATGTTTGTCTCGATTATCGTGGTATCAGCTTATGTGATCTGTTATGCCATATCTGGCGCTGTTTTTGGATATAAAGGATTTACGATGCCGGTCTTCACAGGCTTTAAGATTGTGGGGACAGAAGTGGATATGTCGACTGTGCATGCTGTAGATCAATGGCAGTATATGCTCATGCAGGCAGGATTAATTTGGTTTGTTAGTGTAATCGTAGCCATGCTGGCCTTTATGGTATCGGTTCTTGTGCGAAGTACGGCTGCAAGTATTGTCATTATGATGGCTGCGCTTATCGCAGGAACGATCCTTACGAACATGGCGGCTTCATGGGAAACAGCCAAATATCTCTTCATGGTAAACCTAGAACTTCCTAATTATTTGTCAGGTGGATTACCACCAATTGAAGGAATGAATTTGTCATTTTCCCTTATTGTACTTAGTGTTTGGGGTATTGCTTCACTGATTGTGTCATTCCTTGTCTTTACGAAACGGGATATCTTGAATTAAAATGGACAAGGATAAGAAAACATCTGTTTGCATTTTAGCAATTTTTTTAGTTGGTAGTGAAGAAGGGGGAGCATGAATGGTCGAGCAAATCGATATGTCGGCAGGTTCGACAGGCGGAGGACAAGGGTCTTCAGGCTACGACGCGGACGACATTCAAGTACTTGAAGGACTGGTAGCGGTTCGGAAACGGCCCGGGATGTACATCGGCAGCACCAGTTCTTCGGGTCTGCATCATTTGGTATGGGAGATTGTTGACAATGCTGTCGACGAACATCTCGCCAAATTCTGCTCCAAAATCGATATCACCCTGCATAAGGACGGTTCCATTACGGTTCAGGATAACGGAAGGGGAATTCCGACAGGTATACATAAAACAGGAATTCCTACTCCCCAGGTCGTGTTTACGATTTTGCACGCAGGCGGAAAATTCGGAGGATCAGGATACAAGAAATCTGGTGGACTTCACGGTGTAGGAGCTTCGGTAACGAACGCTTTGTCCGAGTGGCTAGAAGTTGAAATTTTCCGTGATGGCAAGATTCATCGTCAACGATTCGAATATTGGCAAGATAAAAAAGGTGTAGAGCATGTCGGAGAGCCGGTTACAGGTCTTGAAGTATTGGGCAACACCAATCGTACTGGAACGAAGGTTACGTTCAAGCCGGATATTCGTGTTTTTCAAAATGGTATTCAGTTAAATTACGATACACTTGCGGAGCGTCTGCAAGAGATTGCATTCTTGAACTCTGGTCTACGGATTGTGCTCAAAGACGAGCGGTCAGGAAATCAAGATGAGTACATGTATGAAGGTGGAGCAAGTCAATTTGTCGCATATCTGAACGAAAATAAAGATGTGCTGCATGATGTCATTCATTTTGTTGCGGAGAAGGATGATATCGAAGTTGAAGTAGCGATTCAGTACAACGCAGGTTATACCGAAACACTGGCGTCATTTGTTAACTCCATACCTACCAGAGGTGGGGGAACACATGAGACCGGATTCAAGACGGCCTATACCCGTGTGATGAATGAATATGCAAGACGGACGAACATGATTAAGGAAAAGGACAAAAACCTAGAAGGTAACGACCTTCGTGAAGGTATGATGTCTGTTATTAGTGTCAAAATGTCTGAGGTTGAGTTCGTCGGTCAAACGAAAGACCAACTCGGAAGCGCATCTGCTCGAAGTGTAGTGGATTCTGTCGTGGCAGAGAACATGCAACGGTTCTTGGAAGAGAACCCACAGGTTGCACAGACACTGATCCGCAAAGCAGTTCAGGCTTCTCGTGCAAGAGAGGCAGCGCGTAAAGCTCGTGACGAGATGCGTTCAGGCAGAAAACGTAGTGAAAGTTCCAATCTGAACGGTAAGTTAACTCCGGCACAATCGAAAGACTTTTCTCGGAATGAGTTGTTCATTGTAGAGGGAGATTCGGCAGGAGGTTCAGCGAAACAAGGGCGGGATTCCAAAATTCAAGCCATTCTTCCGCTCAAAGGGAAGCCGCTAAACCCAGAGAAAGCCAAGCTTGCTGACATATTGAAAAATGAGGAGTATCGTGCAATTACTGCTGCCATTGGAGCAGGTATTGGTACCGAGTTCGCGGTTGAAGACAGCAATTATTCCAAAATCATCATAATGACAGATGCCGATACAGACGGTGCGCATATCCAAGTATTGTTGCTAACGTTCTTCTATCGCTACATGAAACCTTTGATTGATGAGGGTAAAGTGTACATTGCTCAGCCGCCGCTATACAAAATCACTAGCAAATCAGGCAAAATGTCAACCGTTCGTTATGCTTGGACGGATGAACAGTTGGCTAATTACATGAAAGAATTAGGTAAAAACGTCGAACTTCAGCGTTACAAAGGATTGGGCGAGATGAACCCTGATCAATTGTGGGAAACGACAATGAATCCAGAGTCGCGTGCATTGCTCAAAGTCGAGATTGTGGATGCGGCAAAAGCAGAGCGACGGGTATCCACACTTATGGGTGACAAAGTAGACCCACGTAAACGCTGGATTGTAGAGAACGTTGACTTTACAGAGTACGAAGAATAGAAGGTGCTTGGAATGAGTCTATCAGAACAATTTATGCCGGCCTTTCTCGAAGAGGTCGTAGGTGACCGTTTCGGTCGCTACTCCAAATACATTATTCAGGATCGGGCGATCCCCGATGTGCGTGATGGTTTAAAACCCGTGCAGCGGCGTATTTTGTATGCCATGTATGACTCGGGTAATACGCCTGAGAAGCCGTATCGTAAGTCTGCCAAAACCGTTGGGGACGTTATGGGTAATTACCACCCTCATGGTGACTCCTCCATCTATGAAGGTATGGTGCGGATGGCACAGCCATGGAAAATGGGCCATATGCTGGTGGACGGTCATGGTAACTGGGGCTCGCAGGATGATGATCCGGCTGCAGCGATGCGTTACACAGAAGCACGTTTGTCACCGATTGCGATGGAGATGTTACGTGATATTGAGAAACGTACCGTCTTGTTCAAGGATAACTTTGATAACACAGCTAAAGAACCCGTTGTATTGCCCTCACGTTATCCGAACTTGTTGGTTAATGGCGTAAGCGGAATTTCTTCTGGCTTTGCAACGGAGATCCCAACGCATAATCTGCGGGAGGTCATTGACGCAAGTATTGCTGTGATGGAGAAACCTTCGATTGAGCTAGAAGAAATCATGATGTTCATGAAGGGTCCGGACTTTCCAACAGGTGGATTGATCATGGGCGGTGACGGCATTTTGGATGCGTACCGCACGGGTAAAGGACGTATCTATATTCGTTCCAAAACGGATATCGAGAACATGCGTGGTGGCAGACAGCAAATTGTCATTACGGAGATTCCTTATCAAGTCGTGAAGTCACGCCTAGTCACAGCGATGGAGAACATCCGTCTGGAGAAAAAGGTCGAAGGCATTGCTGAGGTACGTGACGAGAGTGGGCGTGAAGGCCTACGTATCGTAATCGAGTTGAAAAAAGAAGCGGATGCACAGGGTATTCTGGCATATTTGCTCAAAAAAACCGATTTACAGGTAACCTATAACTTTAATATGGTGGCGATCGTTAATAAAGCGCCGCAACAGTTGGGCTTAAAAGCGATTCTGGAAGCTTATATTGCCCACCAGCGTGAAGTTGTGACGTTCCGTACCCAGTATGAGCTGGAGAAAGCGGAAGACCGTGCACATGTGCTAGAGGGGCTTGTTAAAGCACTGAATATTTTGGATGAAGTGATCGCTGCGATCAAAGCATCAAAAAACCGCCAAGATGCTCAGAATAATCTAATGTGGATGTTTGGATTTTCCGAGCGCCAAGCGGATTCAATACTCACCCTGCAATTATACCGTTTGACTAATCTGGAGATCACTTCGCTCGAGAAAGAACTTGGCGAATTGATGAAAAAGATTGCACAGCTACGTGCTATTCTAGATAGTGATCGCAAGCTAATCGGAGTAATTCGTAAGGAATTGTTGGAGATTCGAGAGAAATATGGTATTGACCGTCGCTCTGCAATCCAAGGCGAAGTCGAAGAGCTTAAAGTTAATTTGGAAGTGCTGGTTAATGCGGAAGATGTATTTGTGACTTTATCCAAAGAAGGATACATTAAACGTACAGGCATGCAGTCCTTTTCAAGATCTGGTGGGGAACGTAACGGTAGCGGTGTAAAAGAAGGGGACTATATATCACAAGTCCTTGAAGTAAATACACTTGAAAACCTACTGGTATTCACAAAGAAAGGACAATACTTCCTTCTGCCTGTTCATCAGGTGCCAGAGTTCAAATGGAAAGATCCAGGAACAGCTATTGTCAATGTGATTCCACTTGCAAAAGATGATCGGATATCCACTGTGCTTGCAGTGAAGTCCTTTGAGGAGCCTAATCATAGCCTGGTGTTTGTGACACGTAAAGGCCAGGTGAAGCGTACCGAATTGAAAGAGTATGTAACGAAACGTTCGGGTGCTGTGGCTGCGTGCAAAGTAGGTAAGGATGATGAGGTATTATCGGTTCATTTAAGCACGAGTGACAAAGAAATTATGCTGATTACCAAAGAAGCGATGGCGATTCGTTTCCGTGAGGATGAAGTTAATCCGATGGGACGGGTATCCGGTGGTGTACGCGGGATTCAGCTAAAAGATACAGACGAAGTGGTTGCTGCTTTATGGGTAGAGGGCGATGAAGGTGAAATTGCTGTGTTGTCTGATCTAGGCTATGGCAAACGTTCATTATTGCTCGATTATGCATTACAGAGCCGCGGAGGCAAAGGTCTTGCAACATTTGAGTTTAAGGAAGGCAAGCGGGTTAAACCGAACGGTAGCCGTATTGCAGCAGCCTTCTATTGTCGTGAAAAACGAAGCTTTAACCTAATGACGAAGGAAGGGCATACTCATGCGATTTCTTCGGAAGGTGTACCGATCACAGAGCGTAAGCATATCGGTAAGTTACTTGTACATGTAGATAAGCAAGATGAAATTATGGAATTGCTCGGAGACTTTACGGAAGAGGCTTCTGGCTCATAAATTTCAAAATAGTTATAATTGAAGACTCTTCACAGTGCAGCTAATCCTGTCATGTGAGGAGTCTTTTTTTGTTGCTATGAGGCGGATTACAAGAGAGCTTATCTGCGAAGTTTAACAACCTTCGTCGATTACGGTCGATCGCTAGGAAATTGAAAAAACCCAGCAGGAATGCGGCTTTTGAGGGCGAAAACTTAAGCAGGTGAAGTGATAACCGGATGCAGAGAGGAGCGTTATAACATGTATAATTCCGATTTTGCGAAGTGCTGGTCAAGGTTAACGAAGGACTATAAATTGCATATGGATCAAGAATTAGCCCCCTCCCTAACTGAAGCTCAGTTGGCAGTATTGGAGGTTCTTGAGGATCATCAGAGAATGAAGCCATCTGATTTGATTCCTTTTTTGGCGACAACGCCTGCGGCTGTGACGATGTTGCTTGATCGAATGGAGAAGAATGGTCTAATTCGTAGAGATCGAGATAATCAAGACAGACGGATCGTCTGGGTTTCTTTATCAGATAAAGGACAGAAGGAAACAGAGCGAGGCATTGCTATTCGCAATGACTTCATGAATTCGGTGCTTAGTAATATTTCAATGCACAATCAACAACTACTGGTGTACCTGCTTGGCAAGATGACAACGCCTAAGAGTAAAGAGCCTGTATTAACGAGTTCAGGTTAAACTAAGACAATTTACTTAAAAAATGATTTAAAGTTCGTATATATCTGATGACGTATCCAGCGAATTAATATATCCATGGGCATACTCCTGGTTTTTGAAGCCGGGAATATGCTTTTTTGGGTTGAATTTAAGATGAATTTCTTTAACAGAATAACAATGAATTCATATGATATGGCTTGTTAGAAAATAAATTGACAATAAAAACGTTATATCGTAATATTACGATATAACGTTTTAGGAGGGGTTATCTTGGAGTTGCCTGCTTTTGATCGGAATCAATTAAAACAGTTTGACGAACCAGCTGAGTTTCTTAAGGCGCTTTCTCACCCGGTGCGGTTATGTATTGTTCGTGGTTTGATGCGCAAAAAGAAATGTAACGTTTCATATATGCAGGAGTGTCTGGATCTTCCGCAATCGACGGTATCACAGCATTTGCAAAAGCTTCGCAGTGCAGGAATCGTTGCTACCGAGCGAAATGGTCTTGAAGTGAATTACGTACTTGCTGATGTACGTGTGGAGCAGTTAATTAGGATTTTATTCGAAAAGGATGAATGCGAAGATGAATAAACGTAAAAAAGTGTTAATCGTGGGAGGTGTCGCAGGGGGCGCATCTGCTGCTGCACGCCTCCGGCGTCTTGACGAACATGCAGAGATCATTATGTTTGAAAAAGGGCCTTATATCTCATTTGCTAACTGCGGCTTGCCTTATTACATTGGAGGTACAATTGAAGAGCGTGCACGACTACTCGTACAGACACCGAAAGGTATGGAGGAACGATTCAACATTGATGTGCGAACACAAAGCGAGGTTATAGCTGTTGATTCAAGTAAACGCACTGTGCAAGTACACAGTGCTGAACGTGGTCTATACGAGGAAAGTTATGATGAATTAATTTTGTCGCCTGGTGCCCGTCCGCTTGTGCCAGATCTGCCGGGTAAAGAGAACCCGTTGATCTATACCGTGCGGAACATTCCGGATATTGATCGAATCAAAGAACAAATTAGTTCTTATAACAACCAAAGTTCGATTGTTATTGGCGGAGGGTTTATAGGTGTAGAAATGGCTGAGAATTTAAAGGAAGCTGGACTCGATGTAACTTTGATTGAAGGCAATGATCAACTGTTAACACCGTTTGATCCTGAACTTGCTGCTACGCTGGCGCAAGAGATGGAGTAGCATGGAGTAAATCTCATATTCTCGCAGCGAGTTCAAGGTTTCCGGACGCTGGATCGAGGTATCGGCGTGGAATTGTCCGATGGCACTATATTATCTGCTGATCTGGTTATTCTGGCGATCGGCGTTACACCAGACACTTCATTTTTACAGGACAGTGGCGTGTCTCTCGGTTCGCGTGGGCACATCCTTGTTAATGAAAAGATGGAGAGCAGTATTCCGCATATTTATGCCGTGGGTGATGCCATTGAAGTGAAGGATTACATTCATGGTACACAGACAGCAATCCCCCTTGCGGGTCCTGCGAACAAACAAGGACGCATTGTAGCGGATCAGATTGCAGGTCTCCCAACAACTTATAAAGGGACTCAAGGAACGTCGGTCATCAAAGTATTTGGGTTAACGGGTGCATCTACCGGCAGCAATGAGAAAACGCTCAAACGAATGCAGATAGACTATCGTACCGTGATCGTACATCCAGCCTCCCATGCTTCCTATTATCCAGGTTCCAGTGCAGTGACATTGAAATTGCTCTTCTCTTCGAATGGGAAAATTCTAGGTGCACAAGCTGTTGGTTACGAGGGAGTGGACAAACGAATTGATGATATTGCGGTGGCGATTCACTTCGGAGGAAATGTACGAGATTTGACGGAACTTGAATTGAGCTATGCACCGCCATATTCTTCTGCGAAAGACCCGGTAAACATGGTCGGGTATGCTGCTGAAAACATGTTTGCAGGTCGATTAGACTCATTCACGTATGATCAGCTGGCAGAGCGCAATCCTGTTGAGTCTGTATTGTTAGACGTACGAAGTGACCTAGAATACCGTAACGGCAATATTCCAGGTTCATTGTCCATTCCGGTGGATGAGCTGCGTCAACGTCTGGATGAGCTGGATGTTTCCAAAGAAATTTGGGTTTATTGCCAGGTAGGCCTTCGTGGTTATACCGCCACACAAATTCTACGCCAACATGGCTATAAGGTGAAAAACTTGAGCGGGGGGTACAAAACCTATCGTCAGGTACAATTCAAACCTGAAACCGTCTTAAGAGGTGGCATCAACGGGGACAACGGAAGGAACAATAGTAACGACATTAATCGCCATGAGATAAATAAAGCAGAGGATGGGCAAGGGGGAATTCCGATGGATGACGAAACCAAGCAAGGATCACAAGTACATTCGTCAGATGAACTTCGCATCGATAACGAATTGAACGTATGTGGTCTGAGTTGCCCTGGGCCTTTAATCGAGGTTAAACAAAAAATGGATCAGCTGGCAGACGGACAAACACTCCGAGTGAAAGCTTCCGACCCAGGATTCTATGAGGATGTGAAAGCATGGGCTACAATGTCCGGGTCTGACGTTCTTAAGCTGGGGCGGAACAAGGGCGGGGTGATTGAGGCAGTTTTAGCCAAGAATACTTCACCTGTCACAAGCCATTCACAGCAACTTGATAAAGCCAGTACTATGGTGGTATTCAGCGGTGAACTCGATAAGGCTATTGCCTCATTCATTATTGCCAATGGGTCAGCAGCAAGCGGACGGAAAGTAACGATGTTTTTCACCTTCTGGGGCTTAAATATCATTCGCAAGCACGAGATGTTGCAAGCACCTGCTAAAACAGGTATGGCTCGTATGTTTGATATGATGCTGCCAAGCAACAGCCTCAAGCTGGGACTCTCCAAGATGAATATGTTTGGTGCAGGTTCGAAGATGATACGGGGCCTGATGAAAAAAAATAATGTCGCTTCGCTGGAGCAACTTATGGAGTCTGCTATTGCACAAGGGGTAGAGATCGTGGCTTGTCAGATGTCGATGGATCTGATGGGCATTCAGCATGAAGAATTAATTGATCAGGCTGTCATTGGTGGCGTTGGTTATTATCTCGGACAAGCAGATCAGGCGAACCATAATTTGTTTATCTAAAAATATAATCCGAATCTTAAACCCAATCTTATTCTCGAATTTATCGACCTCTATTTCACCTCAAGTGTAATAGAGGTTTTTGGTGATCATGACGATTAGAACACCGTTACAGATCAAGACTATGGCTGCATAATCTCATCGTTCAGGGAAAAGCTACAATCAAACTGATTAGCTCCTACCGGGCTTGCTTATATATTTTAT
>NZ_LMFO01000013.1:0-550 GCF_001426865.1 Paenibacillus sp. Root52
CCCATCCCGAACACGACCGTTAAGCCCTCTAGCGCCGATGGTACTTGGACCGCAGGGTCCTGGGAGAGTAGGACGCCGCCAAGCGAACTCTTTCATCATACATAGAAACAGGCTCTGCATGTGGAATTGTACGATGAAATGCATTTGCTCATGCAAATGCATAACATTCCCTGATAGCTCAGTTGGTAGAGCACTCGACTGTTAATCGAGTTGTCACAGGTTCGAGCCCTGTTCGGGGAGCCATTTGCTCTCATAGCTCAGTAGGTAGAGTGCATCCATGGTAAGGATGAGGTCACCGGTTCGATCCCGGTTGAGAGCTTTGGTAAGTGAGGCCCGTTGGTCAAGGGGTTAAGACACCTCCCTTTCACGGAGGTAACAGGGGTTCGAATCCCCTACGGGTCATATAGATGGAGGCTTAGCTCAGCTGGGAGAGCATCTGCCTTACAAGCAGAGGGTCGGGGGTTCGATCCCCTCAGCCTCCACCATATATATTTATTAACGACGCGGGGTGGAGCAGCCCGGTAGCTCGTCGGGCTCATAACCCGAAGGC
>NZ_LMFO01000013.1:724-76680 GCF_001426865.1 Paenibacillus sp. Root52
ATGCGGAAGTGGCTCAGCGGTAGAGCATCGCCTTGCCAAGGCGAGGGTCGCGGGTTCGATTCCCGTCTTCCGCTCCAATTTGCGCCCTTAGCTCAGCTGGATAGAGCGTTTGACTACGAATCAAAAGGCCGGGAGTTCGAATCTCTCAGGGCGCGCCATTATAACTTYATATGCCGGCGTGGCGGAATGGCAGACGCGCTCGACTCAAAATCGAGTGGGAAACCGTGGAGGTTCGAGTCCTCTCGCCGGTATACATAACGGGATGTAGCTCAGCTTGGTAGAGCACCTGGTTTGGGACCAGGGGGTCGCATGTTCAAATCGTGTCATCCCGATCTNGAGTCCTCTCGCCGGTATACATAACGGGATGTAGCTCAGCTTGGTAGAGCACCTGGTTTGGGACCAGGGGGTCGCATGTTCAAATCGTGTCATCCCGATCTTATCGTATGCGGGTGTAGTTCAATGGTAGAACTTTAGCCTTCCAAGCTAATAGCGTGGGTTCGATTCCCATCACCCGCTTTGTTATATGAAACACCTGAAACCCTTGCGCCACAAGGGTTTTTTCTTTACCCTGATTTCGACATACGACTAGACTATTTCTGTTCATGGGGCAACTCATGGGGCAAATCTCAATCTTTTAGGATCAAACACCTCTAAACGGTCTGCTGCCTCTCTGGAGATCATGTCAGACGAATGGGTGTAGATATCCGCAGTTGTTCCGATCTTGGTATGTCGCAATCGTTCTTGCATCGTTTTAAGGTCGGCTCCGCTCTCTCTGAGCAACATGGCCGCCGTGTGACGTAACCCATGTAGTTTCACGTGAGGAATATCCCTCTTCTGAAGAAACTTCCTCCAGGTGCTTGTGGGGGTCGTAGGGAAGTACATAATACCCTTACCGCCATGAAACACATAAGATTTATTTCCTCCAGCCCAATCCTTACACTGCAATTTCTCTTTCTTCCATTCACGTTCATATTCCTTGAGTTGAGCCATATACCATTTAGGCATAGACACCCAGCCCTCAGATTCTTCTGTTTTCACTTCGCCTTCAATCTTGTTACCGTTCTTGTCAAACGTGATCTGCTTATCAATCCAGATGGCACCTCGATCATAATCTACATCTGACCATTCTACGGCTAAATATTCGCCTCTTCTGAAGCCGCCAAGAAGAGAACCAGTGTAATAAAGCCTCCACCTGTCTGGAAGGTCATATAGAGCCAACAGGACGGTTTCAGTCTCTGAGGTATTGAATGCCTTTTTAACCCCACGCATGGCTTTCTTTTCTTTCTTGCTGGTTCGTGGGCGCTGCACACCATCCATGGGGTTCTTTGTAATCAGCTCCCACTCATATGCGGCATCGAACACAGACTTGATCGCTTTGTAGATATTCAGTTTCGTGTTGGTGGCGAATTCTTTACCATTCTCGCGCCGGAGGTCTCCAAAGAAGGTAACGATGTAAAGAGTTGTTATTTTACCGATTTTTAGGTGACCAAACTCAGGGACTACATACTTATTAAGGTTGTACAGGTTCACGTTCTGCGTGTACTCGCCCATATTCTGCATAGCGTATCCCTTTTCCCATTTTGGGATGAAGTTTTTGAATGTAATATCTTCTTGCCTAATAACTTCACCTCCTACTACTTTTTCACTCCATTTAGCTTCTTCAAGCGCCAGCCAGGCTGCTTTTTTCTTTTCTGTTTTGAGATCTTCTGGCATATATACCGTTACAGATCGTTTGGGTTTGGAAGCCTTTGATGGATCTCGCTCAACGATCTTGTATTTATTGCCGCCTAGATGTTCACTCCAAGCCATGTTTACCTTCCTTTCTGAAATGAATTAGTTTATCCCTTAAATTTACAATTCAATAAAAACCACCTCCTTTAAGGAACTTATGTTCTTATTTTGGGTATAGTGAATCGCCTCGCAGATGCTACAAAGCAAGTTCACAGTAGGTTATGTAGTTCAATCGGCACTGAGCAACGGCGCAAAAGTTGCTCTCTGGTTTCGCCAGGTTCAGGAGTAATTCCATCAGATAGAAGCTTAACCGCAAATTGATTGGCTTGTCGTTCGTATTTACCCGCATTAAAGAAAGACTGCTCATCTATAAAGAATCTACTTATTCCTGGGTGAAGACGATCATGTCCCAATTCATGAGCGCAGACGAACCTCTTCCATGGATCACTTAAATCTTCATGAATTACTATGAATCTTCGTCTTAGCTTTCGATAATACAATCCGCGTGTACTACTTCCTAAATTGGAGTATCGAATATGGATATTTAATTGCTCCGCGATTTCGAAAGGGTTGTTAGTCTTAAATTGTTTGATAAGTCCCTGAACGATATCGTCCATAATCTAGTCCTTCTTTTTTCGGCCGTATGTTTTTTTGTTCAACTCTTTAGCTTCCCAGAACAAAGCTTCCATAATGCGTTTTACTTTCTCTTTATCTTCAGTGCTCATTGGCACACCATCAAACATAACAGGTTCGTCTTCTTCGAGCATCTTTTTAAAATCTCTCATATCTTTTGCTGTAGCCCAATCAGGTGATTCATGTTCTTCGTTTTCTTCAGAGCTAGCGAAAGTATCAACAGACTCACCGAGATACTCTGCAAGGGTTTTAAGTAAATCGAATCGTGGGCTTTTTGTCTTCCCGTTAACTATTTGAGTTACCGTGGTGTATGGGATTCCTGTGTCCTTGGATATACGGTAAACACTAAGTCCTTTTTCTTTTATAAGTTCAGATAATTTTTCTGAGACACTCACTGGTAACAACCTCTCTATAACTTTTTTAAGGTATAACTTAATAAAGTTATAATAACTTGTAATATTGAGTTATGTCAAGAGAAGCGGAGGAAAGAAGAGTAAATACGGCTTTTTGTGACTTTAAACAGTTATATTCGACATTGTTTACAACTTTTAAAAGTTATATTATGTGTTCAGGAGGTGAGACAAACATGGGGATGACAATCGACCAGAACGTAAAAAGATTGCTTGATGCGAAAGGCTGGACGCCTTACAGACTGGGGAAAGAAAGTGGAGTTTCTATGACAGCCATCTACAGTCTGAAGTCAAAGAAACAGGGGCCTAACGCAGAAACACTAGTTAAGCTTTCATCAGCTCTAGGTGTTTCCTTGGACGAGCTAGTAAAGGAGTCTAATTAATATGCAGACAACTGATCTAATTCAAGCGCTTCGATCAGATATTGAATCTGATTTAGAGAAGAGCATCCTGAAAAAGCTGGAACCGACCATTAATCAAATGTTATACGCGAATATCTTCACTGTCAAGGAAACTGCAAGCTACTTGAAACTTTCCACTGATACTGTTCGGAAAATGATGAAGAGCAATGAACTTGATTACTTCGAGCAGCGAGGACAGTTCTATTGTAGGCAAACGGATCTTGATAGATATGTCGCTTCGAAAATTGTGAAAAGAAAGGAAGCCTGAACTTGAACAAAACACCAAGCCTATCACCGCCAGAAGTAATGGACTTCTGCGCTAATCCGGAATGTGCTGCAGAGATCGTGGAGGGTCAGCTAGCTGTACGTTATGGCCAGCACCTGTACTGCAAAATGGGCTGTGCGGCCAAGTCGATCGGCATCACAACGGTGTCGGCTGGAGAGGAGTAAGTTAAATGTCTTTGATTGCTGCCATTAAGACGCTTTGCGAACAGACCAAAACGTCTATCCCAAGGGTTGAAATTGAACTTGGTCTTGGAAGAGGAACGATTTATACCTGGGCTAAAAGCTCTCCATCTATTGATAACCTAAAAAAAGTTGCAAACCATTTTAATGTCTCTGTAGATTCCCTACTGGATGGTGCTTTACCAAAACGTGGGAAGCTTCGTAAATCACGCAAACCTATTTCTAGATTGGATTCTGATGATTCCCGAATGCTTAAAAAGGAATTTCTCAGATTGGTTCGAAATCGATCCACGTTGATTCGAACGCTCTGTAACTCTGATCAGGAAGCGCTGGAGCTGGCACAGGCAGGGGCAATACCAAAAGGTGAGGGAATTGAAGCCGAAATGGAATCTCTACTATGGAGATATGTTGGATACAAAATTGAATTAAGCCTACAGGATGAATCCAAAGACGAGGAGTGAGCAAATTGGAACATTATTTCAAAGTAACCGAGGGCAGCAGCCTTCACCATGATTTTAAAGCGTATCGTGATAATTCAAAAGCGATCCGTAATCTGGTCACTGATTTTACTGCTACACACGCTATTGAATCAACAGTTTACTGGGCTACGACAGAAGCCTTGCACATTGTCCCAACAGAAAAGGACATTAGCTCGTATGGTTCAATCCTGTGTGCTCCGATTGATCAGAATCTGCGGAAGTTTAAACTCAATTCTCGTATCGGTAAAGCTTGGGTTAAGGCGTTGAGGGAAGCAGGACTAGAAGTGCTAAGAAAGCCCTACGTACCGTTTTATTTCAGAGGTTTTGGGGGCGGGCGGATACGAAGTCGATTATTTGAAATAGATGGTGTCGTGTATTGCAGTCTGGATCCATTCGAAGGAGATCCGCCTGAGGGACTGATTGAAATGAAAGCCAGCGAGTTCTTCAAGATCATTGAAGAGTCGGAAGCCTGAAAGGAGGTGAGAATTTTGCCATTAATGACTGAGCAGCATTACACAGCAGCCTGTGCATTCTACCTGGCACTGGCAAGCCAGATGCGCCGCAGTGGTCGTATTAAGGTCGCAACACATGCAGACAAGCAGTACCGCGCTTATCGGAATCGTCTGCACGCAAAAATGCAGCTGGAAGGATCCTACCCCTTGTCAGCTGCCCTGTAAAACACTCTGCCGTCAGTATATCACTGACAGAAAGGATTATGCAATGACAGTTACCGGAAAGGTTTGGCTTGCCCTTACTCGCGATGAGAGGTTGATCTGTTTGGAGTTTGCTGCTTACGAGAATGCCAAGCGTCAAGCTCGTATTCATTCCCTCAAATATTTATCCCGATTCAAAGCCAGTTTACGGAAGCGAGGAGATGCAGTATGAGTGTTAAAGCTGTGGGTATCGTACGTCGTATTGACGATCTTGGTCGTGTAGTTGTTCCGGCTGAACTTCGCCGTACTCACTTTATTGAAGAAGGAGATCCGCTGGAATTTTTCGTAGACGGTGACAAGATCATCCTTCGCAAGTATCAACCTGGCTGCTTCTTCTGTGGTAACACTGAAAGTCTGCAATCATTCCATGGTAAACATATCTGCACACCTTGTATTACGAAGGCTTCACAACTTATCCAAAACTAATTATTAGGAGGAATTATATATGCCAGTTCAAATTAATATCACCGGCGCTGATGCAGCCGAATCTCTTCGTGAGCTTTCTGCTCTATCCTTTGGTCTTTGCGGTAACGTACGGGTGGCTGCTTCTGCCACTCCTGTTAAAGAGGAGCCTAAACCACGTCGTACTACTAGTAAATCTGCTACTACAAAACCTGCAGAGGACAAGCCAGTAGTTACAGAAGAGGAGGAAGATCTACAAGCTGGTTCAGATTCCGACTCTGTGTCCGATACAGACTCTGAGGATGAAGATATCCCAGATGATGTTGCTCTTCGTGCAGCCGCAACTGAAAAATCAGGAGAAGTAGGTAAGGCGAAGATTAAGGCCTTGTTGGTGAAATACGGAGTATCTAATGTTACGGCTATTCCGAATGAACAGCGAATTGGTTTCCTTCGCGAACTGGTGGGGATGTCCAAATGACAGCCCCTGCACATTCGGAGCGGAAGCATGCCCTGCTGGGTGCTTCTAAGGCATCCCAGTGGATTAACTGTCCACCGAGTGCCAGACTCACGGAGCATATGCCAGACAAGCGCAGTGAATTTGCTGACGAAGGGACGGCAGCTCATGAGCTGTCAGAGCTTCGGCTGGAGCGTCGCTTAACCGTATGTGATTCCAAGCGTCGTAAAGATCTGGACGGGAAGATGAAGACTTTCATCGATACGAATCTGTTCTATGGCGCAGAGATGGAAACAGCCGTCACGGAATACTGTGAGCTTGTTGAAGAACGGTTTATGGAAGCCAAGGCACGTTCCAAGGATGCCGTAGTGCTGCTGGAAGCTCAGGCTGATTTCTCAGAGTGGGTACCGGACGGTAAAGGGATCGGTGACGTAGTGCTGATCTCTGATGGGGTCATGGAGGTTATTGACCTGAAATACGGTAAAGGTGTGCCGGTTAGTGCGTTTGGTAATCCACAGATTCGCCTTTATGCGCTTGGTTCCTGGTCAGAGTACAGCATGTTCTACGACATTAAGGAAATTCGCATGACGATTGTTCAGCCCCGTCTCGACAGTGTCACTACTGACACCATGACGGTAGATGAGCTTTTATTCTGGGCTGAGGAAATTGTGCGACCTGCTGCAGCACTTGCTGACGCCGGAGAAGGCGAATTTAAGCCTGGAGATCATTGCCGGTGGTGCAAGGTCAAAGGGAACTGCCGCGCTCGATCAGACGCGAACATGGCTGCCATAGCCTATGAATTTCAGGATCCGGCTCTACTTGACTTGGACGAGATCGGTGCAATTCTTCCTATCGCTGAACAGCTCCAGTCCTGGGCGAAAGATGTTCAAAGTTATGCGTTTGATCAGGCTAAGACCGGTCAGCGAATCCCGGGCTGGAAACTGGTGGAGGGACGTAGTAATCGTGCAATTTCTGATAAGGATGTTGCGTGGAAAGTATTTGAACAGGCAACGCTCGAAGCGGACAAGTACCTCAAACCACGTGAACTGCATGGTATTGGGGAGCTGGAAAAACGAATCGGTAAAAAGGAGCTATCTGTCCTGATCGGTGATCTGATCGTTAAGCCTCAAGGTAAACCTGTGCTTGTCGTTGAGACAGACAGACGGCCTGAGCTTAATAGCGTAGATACTGATTTTGCGGGTGAGGACTTCGATGTCTGATCAGTGGGGTGTGTGGAGCAGCTGGTCGAAGAAATGGTGTTTCGGCATATCCGAACCCTCGGCCAAGGCTGCCCAAAAAGCACTGTTCAATAAAATCGGTAAGGATGCCTACAAATGGCGTTTTGAATACAAGAAAATCCCTGTAGTTAAACCAAATAAACCAACTCAAAGGAGAAATGTACAAATGGCAATCGACAATCAAACAACTAAATTGGTGACTGGAAAAGTAAGACTTTCTTATGCAAACGTATGGGAGCCGCAATCCATAGATGGCGGGGATCCGAAATATAGTGCTTCTCTTCTAATCCCGAAAGACGATAAGGTAACTCTTCAAAAATACAAAGCGATCATTGATGTGTTGAAAGAACAAGCGAAAGCGAAGTATGGCGGTAAACTGCCTGCTAAATTCCATGTACCACTTCGTGATGGTGATGAAGAAAGACCAGATGATGAAGCGTATGAAGGTCACTACTTCTTCAATGCAAGCTCGAAGAACAAACCGGGTATTGTGAAGCCGATCGGTAAAGACAGTAACGGCAAAACGAAGTTCCAGGAGATCACGGATACCACCGAAGTGTACAGTGGATGCTTTGCCAAAGTCAGCGTGAACTTCTATCTATTCGATACCAAAGGCAACAAGGGTATTGCGGCAGGACTGAACAACATTGTGAAGGTGCAGGATGGTGACTTCCTTGGTGGACGGAGCAGCGTTTCTGATGACTTTGCGGATGAGGATTTTGATACAGATGATTACGGTGATGAGGAAGACGATTTCTTGAACTAATCAGTAAATCAGTATTTTTTGGGGATTCGTGAGGGTCCCCTTTTTCATTAAATTGAGAAAACCCCTCTATTTGAATAGAGAGGCATCGAATCCCATACTCACGCTAATTAAAGTAATCACCGCAATAATTATGGATTGTTTGATATTTAACTCGAAATCGCGAAATTTGAGTTGCATTTTCTCAGCTCCTTTTTTATGTACATGTAATGCAAGTTACACATTACACATATCAGAGGGCTAGAATTACACCCACTGTATGTATCAAGAAAACAGTGAGCTACTCACGAGAAAAGGAGAAAACTGCGGTGCTTCATGACTAATATAACATAATATTCCTTATGTGTAATTAAGAAAATACGTTCTCATTTTTTTGAATATTGCTTTTATTTTAGGTCTTTGAGAAAGGGGTGTTCATGAGCTTGTTACAGATTGACTTGGAAACTTACAGCAGCATTGATCTGAAAGCATGTGGTGTTCATCGATACGTTGAGGCTGAGGACTTCGAGATTCTACTCTTCGCCTTCGCATTCGATGACGATCCAGTCCAAGTTATCGACCTAACTGATTTTCAGGATATTCCAAGAGACGTCCTGGACGCGCTTCGGATGGATGTGACCAAGACAGCCTGGAATGCTGGGTTTGAACGTGCAGCTATTGCCAAGTATTTCGGTATGGAGTGTCCACCTAAGCACTGGCGTTGCTCTATGGCTCATGCTTATACGTTGGGGCTGCCCGGTTCACTGGATAGAGCAGCCAAGGCACTCGGGTTGGACGTTCAGAAGGACAACAAGGGTAAGGCATTAATCAAGTATTTCAGTGTTCCCTGCAAGCCGACAAAGGTCAATGGTGGACGTACTCGTAACTATGCGTACCATGACACGGATCGCTGGCAGCAATACGTGGATTATAACCGGCAGGACGTTGTGGTGGAACGCGAGGTGCGTAAGCGTCTGGAGCGATTCCCTGTACCCGAACGTGAATGGCAGGTATGGGCATTGGATCAGAAAATTAACGATTACGGCATCGGGGTAGATGAGAATCTGATAGGTCATGCTATTGCCTGTTCACAACAATATACAGAGCGGTTACTTGTTGAAGCCAAGGAGCTGACCGGAGTCGATAACCCGAATAGCTTACCGCAGCTCAAAGAGTGGTTCGCTGATCAGGGGCTACAGATCGATAGTTTAAGTAAAGACAACATGCCTGAACTGCTGGATGCTGCACCTACGGAAGAGACTCACCGTATGCTGGAGCTTCGGCAGGAGATGGGCAAAACTTCTGTCAATAAATATGATGCCATGAAGCTGGGTACCTGTGACGACGGCAGGGTTCGAGGGATCTTACAGTACTGTGGAGCCAGTCGAACATGGCGCTGGGCTGGACGGCGGGTGCAGATGCACAATCTACCGCAGAATCACCTGGAGGATCTAGACAGGGCACGCAACGTGCTTTCTTCTGGAAATTACGAGCTGCTGGAAATGCTCTACGGTGCTCCACCTTTTGTATTGTCTGAACTTATTCGTACCTCGTTGATCCCTTCACCGGGTAATCGCTTCATCGTTTCTGACTTCTCAGCAATTGAGGCAAGGGTCATTGCTTGGCTGGCTGATGAAATGTGGGTACTGGAAGTCTTCGCGGGGCACGGCAAGATTTATGAAGCAACGGCTTCACGTATGTTTGGAATTGACTTCGACTCGATTGTGAAAGGGCATGAAAACTATAAATATCGTGCTTCAGGAAAAGTGGCCACTTTGGCGTGTGGTTTCGGTGGTGGTGCAGCAGCTATGGAGCAGATGGATAAGAAGAAGGAGATTCCTGCAGATCAGTACGATCCTTTGGTCAGACAGTGGCGGGATGCGAATCCTAAAATACGTAAGCTGTGGTACCGTGCTGAGGCTGCAGCTATCGAAGCTGTTCAAACAAAAGGTGTTGTCAAATTGGCTCATGGCGTAAGTTACCGATACGCCAAGGGGATGTTGTTTGCGGATCTTCCGAGTGGACACAGCTTGTCCTATCCTTCGCCTGAGATCAGACCTGATCCCAAGTTCAATAAGGATGGATTATCCTTCATGGCTCCAGATAAAACGGGTCGTATGGTTCGGCAGCGTACCTGGGGCGGTACCCTGGTGGAGAACCTGGTTCAAGCTATTGCAAGAGATTGTCTCGCGGAGAGTTTACTTCGGATGGATCGAGCTGGTTTCAATATTCCATTGCATGTTCATGACGAGATTGTGCTGGATGTTCCGGAGGATGTTAGCTCGGTGGAGGAAGTAACTGACCTCATGGGTCAACCCATCGAATGGGCACCGGGACTGCCTCTAAAGGCAGCCGGCTTTGAATGTGAATTTTATCAGAAGGACTGACTTTAGACTTCGTCAGACAGCCTGTATATCGAATTTTCACTAATTTCTAAATATTTTAATGAGGGCTCCAATTTTGAAGCGATGAAGTCCGTAAATTCTTTAACACTCTTTTCTTTTTGAGTGGAAACATACAGGTGCGCTAGCTTTAATTCAGACTCATCAAAAGGGTCTAAGCTAATTTGAGTTACGGCATCATAATGTATCTCTTGGATCTCATAGTTACTTTCAATCTTTATGAGTTTTTCGAGTCTGGATACTGTGTCATTGTCAGAAACAATAAATAAGGTGCGGTAACTACTCTGTTGTATCGAGATTTCCAAAATTTAATCTCTCCTTTAATTGGGGGTTGTCTCTATTTTACTTCCTTAATAGTAACTCAAATAGTAACTCAAATGAACTCTAATAAAAATATAAGCACTGGGTTTTCATATAATTATGAACAAGATTTAAACACAGATTGAGGTGGCAACATGCACGAATTAGACATATCGCTCGGTAAGCACCGCGCAGACATGAGCTGGAAGCCGGAATACTGGACATGGGATGAAGTTGTTGATCGGCTCAGAAAGGTTCGACGGACAGCGGAGACGATGGCAGCCTATGACAAAATGAGTGTGCCAGCAAAAGGAAAAACCAAAGATGGCGCTTCATTCGTCGGTGGTCTGATCCTAGGCGGACGGCGGAAGAAGGAGAACGTGGATTCACGCAGCCTTATTACCCTCGATGCCGACTTTGCTGACGATGGATTCTCATTCGCCGTGGAGCTGATCTTGGGTGGCCGGGCGTATGCGATCTATTCGACGCACAGTCACCGGCCAGATAAACAAAAGTATCGCCTAATCGTTCCAGGAGATCGATCCATGAATCCGGACGAATACGCTGCCGTCAGCCGTAAGCTAGCGGAGCAGATCGGCATTAACTATTTTGATAAAACGACATTCGACGTTCATCGGCTCATGTACTGGCCGTC
This sequence comes from Paenibacillus sp. Root52, assembly GCF_001426865.1. Taxonomy (GTDB): domain Bacteria; phylum Bacillota; class Bacilli; order Paenibacillales; family Paenibacillaceae; genus Paenibacillus. The sequence continues at coordinate 11,750 of NZ_LMFO01000013.1, forward strand.
GTGTTCAAAGGATGCAGAGCCGGTACTGGAGATCGGTGAAGGGGATGCCCTTAGTGTCGATGAGGTATTGAATCAATATGAAGATTGGCAGGATGTTGCAGCTTGGCCACGGCATCCGGAAGAAGGTCGGGTGTTGCGCTACGTTGCAACGAGGGCTCAAGATCCCCGAGAGAAGATGGGTACCATTGGGTTGTTCTGTAGGGCGTTCACGATTGAGGAAGGCATTGAGAATTTCCTATCCGACATTTACAGCCAGGGTACCATAACCAATCGATATACCTATACTAGAGGCTCTAGTGCAAACGGACTTGAGGTCTATCCCGAACAGGATCTCGCTTACTCGCACCAGGACAGCGATCCGATCAGTGATGGCCGGACATACAATTTATTCGATCTAGTGCGAGTTCATAAATTTGGTCATTTGGATGAGCGAGTGAAAGAGTTCACGCCAGATGCCAAGAAGCCTAGTCATATGGCGATGGAGCATTGGGCGATTCGGCTTCCTGAAGTGAATCGTGCTGCGGGTGCGGAACTACAGGCAGACTTCGCAGACGTGGATTTCGATGATGAAGATGAACCGGAGGATGATAGTTGGTTAGAACAGCTGGAACGCCACCATAAGACGGGGAAGCTGCTTCCCACCGCAGGCAACATTGAGTTGATCCTATCAAACGGTACCTGGAACGACATTCTTGGATATGACGCTTTTGGTAATGCAGAGGTCATTCGTAGACCTCTGCCATGGCGTGAAAAGGAGCGTCCTGGACGCCTGTATGAACCTTGGCTTGGAGCTGACGACAAGAGGCTGCAACACTGGTTTTCAAAGGCTCATGACATTAATAGTGCAAAGACCATTCAAAACGCATTTACGGAAGTCGTTCATCGGAACACGTTTCATCCGATCAAGACATTTTTGGAGTCTACATCATGGGACGGTATGCCTCGTGCAGAACGATTGTTCACCGTTTATCTAGGGGCAGCTGATACACATTACGTACGTCAGGTTACACGTAAGATGTTACTTGCTGCTGTGGCTAGACTCTACCGTCCTGGGTGCAAGTTCGACCAGATGCTAGTGTTGGTGGGTCCACAAGGTGCCGGCAAGAGCTCACTACTGGCAAAGCTTGGCCGTGAGTGGTTCAGTGATAGCTTGAGGACATTCGAGAACAAAGAGGCGGGGGAACACCTGCAGTCAGGTTGGATCTTCGAGATTGGGGAGCTATCGGCTATGAAGAAGACCGAGGTCGAAGAGGTTAAAGCCTTCTTGTCCAAAACGGAAGACCGGTACCGTGTTGCGTATGACAGACAGGTATCGGAGTTTCCACGGAAATGCGTATTCTTTGGTACAACGAACACGAAGGGGTTCCTACGTGACATGACAGGAAACCGCCGTTTTTGGCCGATAGAAGTATTTCCTGATCGAGCAGAAAAAAGCCATTGGGATCATCTTTCCGATGAAGATGTGAGCCAAATCTGGGCAGAGGTACTCAGCTGGTTTAAGGCGGGGGAAACCTTGGAGCTGGATAGTGAGGCACGCATGGAAGCAGAGCGGCAACAAGCGGCACATATGGAGAGTGATCCACGTGAGGGTCTTATCCAGGAGTGGCTGGAATCCGAGGAACTGGACGAGCTTGACCGTCCTTCAGGCTTGCGTCAGCGGGTGTGTGCAGCCCAAATCTGGGTGGAATGCCTCAGTAAACGAAAGGGCGACATGAAGCCCTGGGAGGCAAAAGAGATATGCGACATTATGCGAAAAGTTCCCGGCTGGTACGAAGCTAAAGGGCGTTTACGCATTCCTGGTTACGGTTTGCAGACCGTCTTCCATAAAGAAGAATAGTGTATCAGTAACCTGTATCAGTGGTGTATCAGTAAACGGATTACTGATACAGATTTTGATCAGTAATCACAGTGACGTATCAGTGAAAATGAAATTACTGATACACCAAAAACCCATGACTGATAAGGGATTTCATTGTGTGTATCAGTAATCACAGTAAATATATCAATAATATTAAAAAGAATAATTAACCTATATATAGGGATACGGGATATAGGTTAAACACACATTCTGTACGCATACGTGTGTAGGGTGTTACAACTGATCACCAGAATTTGGGAGGTTCTATGCGAGAATCACAACTGGAACGTAAGACACGGATTGCTGTGGAGCGGATCGGAGGGAAGATGCCGAAGTGGGTTAGCCCTGGTAATCGAGGGGTGCCTGATCGTTTGGCCATCTTGCCGGGTGGACAAACCGTGTACGTGGAATTGAAAGCACCAGGTAAGCCCCTTGAGCCTTTACAACGGAAATGGCGAAAGGATCTGTTAGCCCTGGGACATGTGCATTACAAAATTGACAGCGAAGCCGACATCGAGCGGTTCATTCAGGAGGTGATGCCGAAATGAAGTTCATTCCCCACCAGTATCAAGCCTATGCAACGCAGCGGATTCTGGACACGCCTTTCGTTGGCCTGTTTCTGGAGATGGGCTTAGGTTAGCAAAACAGTATCTACCCTGACGGCCATTGATCAGCTACAGAACGATTATTTTGAGGCTGACCGCGTACTGGTTATTGCACCGCTTCGTGTAGCTGATGATACCTGGGCACGTGAGATTTACAAATGGGATCACCTGCAGCACCTGCGGATCAGTAAGGTGCTGGGTACCGTAGATCAGCGCCGAAAGGCTTTGAAGGCTGATGCTGATATCTGGGTCATTAACCGCGAGAATGTGGAATGGTTGGTTGGTGAGTATGGCAGCAAGTGGCCGTTTGATACCGTTGTGATCGATGAGCTTTCCAGCTTTAAGAATCACCAGTCTAAGCGGTTCAAGGCGCTTCGCCGGATCCGGCCTATGGTCAAGCGACTGATCGGCTTGACGGGTACACCTGCCCCGAACAGTCTTATGGATCTGTGGGCTCCTGTTTATTTGCTGGATCAGGGAGATCGACTTGGCAAGACCGTAACAGCTTACCGTGATCGGTACTTTGTTCCTGGTGAACGTAGTGGACATATCGTGTACAACTGGAAGCAGAAAAAGGAATCCGAGGATCGGATCTATGAGGCGATTAGTGATATTGCCGTCAGCATGAAAGCGGAAGACTGGCTGGAGCTGCCTGAACGCATTGATCGAACCGTGACCGTTCGTCTCACTGGAAAAGCCGCTGAACTTTACAAGAAGCTGGAGATGGAGCTGTTGATCGAGTATGCAGATGCGGATGTTGTAGCGCAGACCGCTGCCGTGCTTAGTAATAAGCTTCTGCAGATGGCAAGCGGGGCGGTCTATGACGAGGATCGCGGAGTTAAAGAGATCCATGAGGCTAAGCTTGATGCCTTAGAGGATGTGATCGAGGCAGCAAACGGCAAGCCGGTTATGGTGTTTTATAACTACCAGCACAGCCTTAGCCGGATCCAAGAGAGATTCCCGCAAGCCAAGATCCTGCGAAAAGGCAAAGATGGCAACGAGGATATTCGCGCCTGGAACAACGATGAGACGCCGCTTCTCCTGCTTCATCCCAAGTCAGCTGGCCACGGTTTAAACTTGCAGGACTCCAGCTGCAGAACGGTTACCTGGTTCGACCAGATCTGGAGCCTAGAAGAAGATCAGCAGGCGAATGCCAGGGTTCACCGACAGGGGGTCAAGCATAATATTGTCGTGATTCGATTGGTTGCTGAGGGAACCATGGATGAGGATGCCGTGGCGGCACTGGAGCGCAAAGCGACTGGACAAGATGCTTTAATGGACGCCGTGAAAGCCCGGATCGAAAGGGTGAAATAGATGAGTTCACGCATCAACACCGTTAATCAAATCAGCGATTTACTGGATAACCATTGCAAAGGATGCAAGACCAAAACAGAGTACAACCGGGAACATGGGGGTAACACATCGTTTATCACAACGCACTGTAGTGTAGTTTGTCCGATCGGCATTGAGCTTGGAAAACTCGGCCAAGCGTTGAACAACGTTACCCAATCGAATCGAACTAAACAGGAGGATAAGCCTATGACAAAATTCAAGATGACGGAAGAGCAGTTCAATGCCGAACGTGCTTCGGGGAAGTCTGTTGCACAGATCGCCAAAGAACAGGGCGTTACTGAGGTGACCGTATATAACCATATCAGTAAATGGGCAGATGCGAGGAAGCCTAAACAAGAGAAACTTCTGCGAGAAAAGGACGTTTCCCCACCAGGACCACCTAGTGAAGAGCTATTGCTTAAAGCAGAGAAGGAGATCGAGCGACTGACGTCAGAGGTTACGAAGCTGGAAGAATATCGCGTTGAGGTGTGCAAGGATAACGATCGCTTATCGGCACTGTTAAAAGAGGTTGAGCAAGATCGGATCGAGTATAAGAGAATGTTTGAGAGCGGATATAAACTGAGCCAGGATCAAACAGCTAAAATATCAGAACATCTGGCAACGATTAACTCTTTACGCGAAGATTGCGACAATCTAGTTGACGAGGTGAACCGGCTTACCGTGCAGAATGCTGATCTGGAAGAGCAGCTGAGCCAACGGGAGCCTATCAATGCGGTACCGAACACTGAGGTGCACCGTTTGGATTCTGCGATTCAGGATCTGACTCGTGCACGGTGGATCCTGAATCGGCTGTCAGCATCGGGGGAGTAGCCTATGGCCAGCGCGAGAGAACAACAGGTTATCGAGCAACTGACCGAGTACAAGGCGATGCAGGCACGACTCCAAGCACTGGGGACTTATAAGGTCGGCGGAGGAATTACCATTAGCCGCTTATCTGAGGAGGATGAGCTGCAGCAGCTTCACCGTCGTTTACGGGGACGACCAAGCTACATGTATCTATCCCGTAAAGAGCAGCAGCTGGAGACGGTGGCGCATACGTACCTGGATCGGTATCCTGCAGGAGTAAAGGCACAACTTGCAGCGGTACCCGACATTGGACTCTATGAAGAGGACGATCCCTTGCTGCAACAGTTGCGAAATAAGATCAGTGCAGTGATCGATGCACGAAGCGGAGTCAAGAGTGACTTGGATGATGTGCTTGAACGTCTGGCTGAGCTTCAGGATCTGCAGGCTGAGGTTGAACGGGTTGACCAGGTGATGCAGCTGCTGGAGGACTATAAACCGGATTATGCCGAGATTCTGAAACAAGCGTTCGTTGAGAAGAAGAACTGGCAAGAGATAACGGCGAAATCCCGTGTATCTAAAGCTGAGTTTTACCGAAGACGTGAGAAAGCTATGCGGATGTATCTGAAACTGGCAAAATAATCCGGGACTAAATAGAGACTAAGTCGGGACTCACAGCCTAAATTCCCGTGTTAAAATGATATCGTGGACAATTTATAAAAAGTCGCGTTGATGTACGGCATTGCCTGCATGTGACGCGATTTTTCTTAGCCGATATAGCTCAATAGGTAGAGCGCTGCGGGTACCCTTTCAAACAGAGAGCAGAATGTTTCAGGTTCAAGTCCTGATGTCGGCATTAACATAACCTTGCAACATGCTTACCGCTTCTTCGGAGGCGGTCATTTTTATATCAAGCCAAATAGTTTGGATGGTTATTCTACTAATTCAATAAAAATAAATTTAAGGGTATTTTATGTTTTAGAAGAAAAATATTGTAATTTTCTTAAGTTGCTAATAGAATAAATGAAGTAAGATAAAAAAAATGAGAGTGAGGGTTAAAATTTTGAAAAAATTAATTTTAGCTACATCAGCAGCATTACTTCTCGCACTAAGTTCAGGGATAGCAGGAGCAAGTGCCGCAGACTTAAAAGTAAACACAACCGCGTCTAAAGTTCTTAAGTACACTATTACATTAAAAGTTGGGCAAACTTACCAATTAGGTTCTGGGCGTAATTATACATATTATAAATCCGGATACGCGAAGGATTCTTTCGGGGTCAGTGGTAATGGACTAGTTACAGCATATAATTGGAATTTCCAAGTACAGGACTGGGAAGATCACGGTATTATTAATGTAGTAGACGCTAATGGGAATGAACTCGAAGAAGTACATGTAAGAATAACTCCATAATTTACTTAGTAGCAGGTAAAGAGCATCCTCCAGGGTGCTTTTTTTATATGCAATTCAACGGCAGTGATTTCCAAGGGCATCATACAAGCGTTCTAGCAAATACCTCACCTCCTTTTGTCCTAGTTCTTTCGACACCAAAAGAGGGAAATTCTTCCTATACGTCGAAGTGTGCAGTAGAGAGGAGGTGTAATCTATGGCTAATCATGCACAACCAAAATGTCCTGAATGCAAAACCGAGGGAATTGAACAAATTATCTCTGTAGAAAGTACGGAAAAGAGCAAAAATGGAGATGCATGGTTTGAGATAGTTTTCTGTAATCAATGCGGACATGTGTACGGCGTATTTCCAAAAGTGGTGTACAAACCTACAGTGAATGTGGAAGAGCTAATGCCGCCGCATTTAAGGAGATAAATTAGAAGCATCCTTCGGGGTGCTTTTTCTTTTACAGTACATAAAGGAGCTGATCGCGATGGCATTGACGGCCAAGCAACAACGCTTTGTAGATGAATACCTGATTGACCTCAATGCCACGCAGGCAGCAATCAGAGCAGGATATAGCCCTAAAACGGCTGAACAGCAGGCTAGTAGATTGTTAAGTAATGTTAAGGTTCAGGCAGCGATTCAGAAAGCTATGGATAAGAGGGCAGCCAAGGTCGAGGTTACAGCCGATATGGTGCTTCGGCGCTGGTGGGACTTGGCTACGGCGGATCCGAACGAACTGATCCACCTGAGACGCTTGGCTTGCCGGCACTGCCACGGTATCAATCACCAGTATCAGTGGGTTGATGCAGAAGAATATGCCCAGGCGCTAGAAGATGCCATCAACGATGCGGAGGCTAAGGCCGAGGAGTTGGATAGACCGGTGGAGGATATCTTGCCGAGCGAGGCAGGAGGTTATGGCTTTGATCGTCTGGCAGATCCACATCCTGATTGCCCGAAGTGCCGAGGTGAAGGACGTCCGGATCTGCATATCGAGGATACCCGTAAGCTCCAAGGCGGGGCTAAGCTGCTGTACTCCGGTATTAAGCAGACGAAGGCAGGGCTTGAAATTGTGATGCATGATCAGGCGAAGGCGCTGGAGAACGTGGCTCGGCACTTGGGCATGTTCAAGGAAAAGGTGGAGCTGACTGGCCAGGACGGCGGGGCTCTGCAAGTAATCTTTGATAAGGGGATGACCAAAGATGACTAAGGTCGTTATACCCTACAAGCCGCAGCCGAGGCAGCAGGTCTACCACCAGACTGAGGCCGACGAGATCCTATACGGTGGGGCTGCAGGCGGCGGTAAGTCTGAGGCAACGATCTGGGATGCACTGAAATATGCCATGCAGTATTCAGGCAGCCGCCAGATCATATTCCGTCGAACCTTCCCGGATCTCAAGCGTTCCATCATTGCCAGGACGTTGCAGGTGTTTCCGAAGGAGCTGGGTAAGTACAACCAATCCAAGTATGAATGGACGTTTGTCAACGGCTCAGTTATCGAGCTTGCGTACTGGGACAATGACGCTAACTACACGAACTACCAGGGTGCAGAGTACGACGTCATTCGGTGGGAGGAGTTAACGCAGTTCGAGGAAAGATGGTATCTGTACATGCTTTCTCGTTTGCGGGGCAGTAAGCCGTTCCCCCGATCCGTTAAGAGTACGACGAACCCAGGCGGTGTAGGCCATACCTGGGTCAAGAAGCGGTTCGTATCACCTGGTACAGCTGAGACAGTGCATCACATTACCGAGACCGACGACGAAGGCAATACGCTGTTTTGGCCAGAAGGGACACCTAATGCAGGCCAGCCCATCATACGTAGCCGTATCTTTATTCCCGCAAACGTTCACGATAACCAAGCCCTTGTCCAATCGGATCCGGGCTATTTGGCGCGTTTGCTTGCATTGCCCGACATCGAGCGGAAGCAACTGCTTGAAGGGGATTGGGATGTATTCGCGGGTCAGTATTTCAGTGAGTTCAGCAGAGCTGTTCATGTTGTGGATCCGTTCGAGATCCCCCGTGACTGGAAGAAGTACCGGGCACTGGATGAAGGTTATACGGATCCGTTCGTATGTTTGTGGATTGCTCTAGCGCCTGATGGTACCGGCTATCTGTATCGGGAGCTGGCTCAGACTAAGCTCTTAACCAGTGAGCAGGTGGAGATCACCAGGTTGAACAGCCCAGTAAGAGAGCGGTATGAATACAACGTGGCTGATACTTCGTTCTGGAACAAATCCAAGACGGAGAACATCACGCCTGCCGAGATCTTCGCGCAGAAAGATGTCCCACTGATCCAGGCGAAGAAGGAACGCGTCAATGGCTGGAAGCGACTGCGTGAGTGGCTGCACGTTACGGATGAAGTGGACTGGGTGAACGGCAACTTCTACAAGTCAGCCAAACTCAAGATATTTAGTACGTGCGTAAAGGCCATTGAAGCGATCCCGGCTATGATGTACGATCCGCGTAAGGTGGAGGACGTAGCTTCTCATACACTGGATCATATCCCGGATGCGCTACGCTATTGGGTGATGAGTCAACCGACAGCAGCCAAAGGGGAGACGCCTTGGGGAGCCAATCCGGAGTCGCTGCCAGATCGACGGGCAGACTTCGATGACGATGAGGACGACGATCTGCCAGAGGTTGAAGGTTTCTGGTAATTCTGTATGCAATATTTATGCAGGACTTGTGTTCAAAATCCGGGCTTTTGTGCAAAAGTCTGAATCCTCAAACCCTTGCTACATAAGGGCTAAGGGTGTATTCAATCCAAAACGTTTATGCATCATATATGCAACATGCCCTTAACCCGCGCGGTTGAGGGTTTTTACAATTCGTTCCAGTAGATATTTTATACAGTGATTATGCAGATAGGAGGATGAAAAATGGAAATTGTATTCGCCATTATTAATGTCGTGGTCGTTGGTTTCCTGGTGGTGCAGTTGCGAGAGCAGGATAAGGCTATCAAGGATCTGACCAATCGCTTAGTTGCACGGAATCACAGCGAGTACCTGTCCACACGTATTCAGCCTGGACGACCTCCAGACGACAAGCCACCAAAGCGAATGAGCTGGTATGACGAGCCGATAGAGGGTGATGACGAATGAGTATACTCGACAAGGTGAAAGGGATCTTCACAGGAGAGGATTCTACAGACTCCACGAATCCCAATACACCAGAACAGCAGCGCATCTGGGATGTTGTGAATGAGGACTACCAGGCATTCAAGGCTGCTAGACAACCGGTGGAAGAGCATTGGCGTAAGGAGCAGCGGTTCTACATGGGAGATCACTGGCACGGGCTACGATCCGAGGCGACATCTAAGCGTAGACCTGATTCCGTGGATAACATCGTGTTCTCTCAGCTGGAGTCGATTGTCGGTAAACTGGCGGGGTGGATGCCATACCCTGACTTTAGCGCTCCTGAGCCTGGAGACGAAGAGAAGGCACGGGATCTGAACGACTTCATGCCGTATGAGCTGCGCAAGATCAAGTTCAAGCACAAGCATATGAGAGCTGTGCGCCGGATGGTTATTCATGGCCCCTTGATCTATAAGACCATCTTTGACCCCACGGTGGAAGGTGGCCGGGGATCGAACAAGTACACTGGCCGTAATGACATTCTTCCGGTAAACCTGGCTACCTTCTTTCCAGATCCTCGCATCGATGATTTCATTTTCCTGCAGGAAATGTCTGCGATCATCATTCATTCCCGGCAACCGCTGGAATACTTCCGCAGGTGGTGGAAGAAGCAGGGGGAGAAGGTGCAGCCTGATAACGGCTCATCGGATATCGACCTGTGGGACGATACTACGGAAAGCCAGAATCATCGAACAGACAAGACTTCTGGATTGATTGAGTACTGGTACCGTGGATTACCTAAGATCATGACGCCGGAGGATAAGAAGCTGTTCAACGACTTAGCTGAGGAAGCTCTCTCCCTTGGTAACGATCCATCGGAGCTGTTGGCCAAGGCTAAGGGGGATATGGATGGTGTGCATTGTATCTATGTCTCTACATCAGGCGTCATGCTAGAGCATAGGTCATACATGTACGATCATGGGCAGTATCCCTTTGTTGCTCGGACGCTATACCCCGAAGAGGGCTCAGTGTGGGGCAAGGGCTTTGCTCGTGACATGATCAAGCCGCAGATCATGAAGAACAAGTATGCGGAGATCGGCATTGAGACGTCTGCCAAGATGGGCGGTGCAGCTATTGCCTATGAAGAGGGAGCTATCACGAAGCCCCGTACATGGCAGGAACAACGTGGACAGCCTGGTGCCATGCTTCCCGTAGCTCCGGGTCGCTTGAATGATGTGAAGGAGCTGCAGGGTGTGAACGTGCCGGCAACGGTGTTCAACGGCTTGAATTACTATGACGAGATGCTGCAGAAGATCCCTGGCCAGTTTGATAGCTCTAATGGTCAGGCCAGCAGCAAGGTGACGAGTGGGGAACAGGCTAAGGCTCTTATGGCTGCTGCTGGTACCCGTCTCAACACCGCATCCGACATGATTCAGGAAGCGTTGGAGGAGGTATTCGCTCAGTATGTGGAGCTGATTGCTCAGTTCTACACGACAGAACGGATTGCACGAGTCACTGGTCGTAACGTCTCTATCAGCCGGAATGCCGTCATTTCTCGCGTTCCAACGCAGTATGAGACAGGTAAGACTCTGATTGATCCGGAGACGGGAGAAGAGCAACCAGAGGCGTTTCCGGTGGATGAGGAGTTTGTGCCTGAGTTTGACATCTTGGTAAACATAAGCGTGGACAAGCCTCAGGATAGAGAGTACTGGCTCCAGCTCGTATTCAACTTGATGAATTTGCGGGATCCCGTGACTCAGCTTCCGATGGTGGACGCGGAGGCTGTTCGTTTTGTCATTCAAACAGGACGTATGGAACCGATGGATGTCATTAAGCGCCGTATTGAAGAGGCGTCAGGGATGCAGCAACAACTGCAACAAGCTCAGCAGCAGGCACAGGAGGCACAAGCTCAGGTGCAGCAACTCAGTCAGGAGAACCAAACCATGCAGCAGTCACTCCAGCAAGTTACTGGAGAGCAGGCGCAGCGTGAAGAACGTGATCGTGAGTTTGAGCAGGGTATGAAGCAACAGAAGATGAATTTGGATGCGGCGAAAGTAGCAAGCCAGCTCATGCAGTCGCAACCAACAGGCCAAGGGTGAGAATCCTTTGGCCTATTTATTCTGCCGCCAGCCATAGCGGATTAGGAGGAAGTTAGTTATGAATATCAACTCAAGCGCCAGCCAAAGCGAAGAGGGACAAGAGCAAGAGCGTCACAGTGAGGAAGAGATCCAAGCGTACTACGAGGCTTTCGGTATTGATTACCCAGGTACAGATGAGCCCGGAGATAAGGACGAGGATCTGGACGAAGACCCAGATATCGATTCAGGAGATGAGGATCCTGCCATAGATCCGGCTAAACCTGCAGACATCAAAGGGCTTCAAGTGAAGTACAACGGTCAGGAAACGCTAGTACCGGATGAGGAGGTTCGGGGCTATGTAGAGAAAGGCATGAACTACGACAAGATCAAGGGGCGTAATCAGCAATACGAATCTGCCCTGGATCGCCTTGCACAGCAGCAGGGCTATAAGGATCATGCGGAGCTCTTGGACAACCTGGATCAGATCGAGCAAGCGGCCGTTCAAAAGCGGAAGGATGACTTTGACGGTCTGCAGCAGAATCTGCGTGATGAGGCCGTGAATGCGGGGATCGATCCGGGTGTACTGGATCAGTATCTGAAGCAGCATCCCCTTCTTCAACAAGCTCAGGAGCTGATTCAGCAGTCAGAGCAGGCACAAACCCAGCGCAGTCAGCAGACTGAACAACAACAGCAAGTCGAGGCCTGGGAATCATTCTTCCGTAAGTATCCCGACCTGGCCAATGAGGTGTCTGAGGATGGCACGTCTGCCCCTTGGCTTACACAGGACATGCAGTCACGCATTCAGCGGGGGTATGACCCTATCGATGCGTATGAGCTGGTTCACCGCGATAAGCTTTCTGCCCAGACCCGGAAGCAGGCTGAACAGTCGTTCATCAAGAATCAACGCCTGAATAAGCGGTCACAGGTGGAGACCAATCCACCAGGAAGTTTGGATCCGCAGGCGCCTCAGGAGCTACGTGCTGCGTTCGCCGCATTTGGCTTAGACCCTGCAGGTGCAGAGAAGTATGCGAAAAACTTTGAAAAATAAGGAGGCTGTACACGATGCCACAAGGATTTAAATACATTTACAACGATTATGGTAAGGATCCAACGCGGATCACGTCACAGTTGATGACGAACAATGAAGCGGGTCTTGCTGGTGAAGCCATCAAGATTGTTGCTGGTCGGGTGACTAAGGCTGGGGCAACGGATCCTATTGCGGGATTCCTCACCTCTAACGTTAAGTCTGGTACCGATCAGCAGACAGAGTTCATCCTGGCTCGTGAAGGGGATTGGTACGAGGCGCCCTACTCAGGTACTGCTGCAGCAGGTTTCGTTACGGGAGCCAGTGCTATTGCATTAGCTGCTGATGGGCTTTCTGCCAATGCTGCTACAGTGACGGGTGGATCTCTAGCAGTATTTGAAATTAACACCAATAAAAAGACAGCTCGGTTCAAAGTCAAGAACCGCCAACTGTCCTAATTAGAAAGATTAGAGAGGGGATTATACTATGCAAACGGCATTGAAATGGGATCCGAAAGTATTGGAGCCGATTTACAAAGAGTTATACAAGATGGAAATGGCGAATAAGAAGGACTTTATTCCGTTGCTATACAATGTGACCACCTCCAGCAAGGAGATGGAGTCTTATGCGGGGATCGGCAGCGAGGGAACCATGGAAGAATGGGGGCATTCGAACAACCAGGTGAAGTATGAGGATGTCGATGCGCTTTGGGAGAAGATCCTGAAGAACCGTAAATTTAGTGATGGCCGTATTATTGATCGTGACTTTATTGACGATCTGAAGCTGTCCGAGATCGCAAGACGAATTAAATCTTTGTCGGGTTCAGTTTATAAGACTCAACAGCTACAGGCAGTCGAGTTCCTCAATAATGGTTTTGATACCACGGGACCAAACTGGCGTGGCCGTCTCGATAAGTATGCGGGACCTGATGGCAAAGCGTTGTTTGCTGCCGATCATCCATACAGCCCTACGAACAGCACAGACGTGCAATCAAACCTGGGTGATAGCCCGCTGAATATCGATTCATGGGACGATACAGCTGTGGCTATGCAGGAGTGGGTGGATGATCGAGGAGATGTCATGGCGGTGATTCCGGATACTCTGATCGTTTCCCCGTACAATGCCCGTCCTGCATTTAAGATTGCGGGCTTGCCGGACTCGGATCTTCCGAAGTATGAGCCAGGCAGCAATCACTTTGACGTGAACATGTATCAAGGCACAATCAATGTCATTGTCAATCCGTTCATTTCTGCAGCTAAACGGAAGAACTGGTTTGCGGCTGACTCAGCTCGTCTGAAGCAGTTCAACATCTGGCAGTGGAGACGTAAGATTGAGAACGGCACGTTGACAGATTTTGATACTGAGGCATCCAAATTCAAAGCTATCGGCCGCTGGGCTTACGGGTTCACCAACTACTCGTTCATCTATGGCCACAACGTTCAGTAGGAGCTTCGGCTCCTCTTTTTCTATTTTGGAGGTGTACCATGTATCGGGATGAACTACAAGCGCTGAATGCCATTTATGCAGAGCAGCAACGTACCAATCAATTGTTGCAGCGATCCCAGGTCACTCGTCGTGTTCGTGGAAGACAGTCAGCTCGAAGCAGACGATCCCGCATCAAGTCAGGTGGACAGGAGCTGCAGATGAACAGGTTAATTGAAAAACTAATTGGAGGGATTAATGATGCCAATCAATCACAGCCGACAGCCGAACTATCAGAGGGTAATTCCCGCAGCCGAAGCACCAAGACTACCCGAAAAGCGGGAAGCTGATTACGTTGTCTTTGTAGATGAAGACGGTGCGCCTGTTGATTTAGGTGGCGGTGGATCTGGATCGCAAGCTGCAGCACAGGCGGATAGCACGGCAACCACCATAGCTGGGTTAGTTGCGGACTTTAACTCATTACTGGCCAAGCTTCGCGCTGCTGGCATTATCGCATCATAGGAGGCTTAAAGCATGAAGGTGAGCGACGTAATAGAAGAGATCATTGAGAAGTCGCCCCATACACTCTCACCAGCATCGATCCTGCGCAAGATTACTCAGGTGCGGGATCGCCTGTTGCGTAACCTGGGGTCAGCTCAACAGCAATCCGAAACGGTTTGCACGGCGATTGACCTGGTTAAAGATCAGCCAGCATACACATTGCCATGCCCCCAGAGTGCCGTGACCGAGGTAACCATGTTGCGTGACGATGTGTATGTCCGACTGCCGCTAAGGCAGTTCCATAATGCATCGATCAAGCCGTACCATTATTTCCAAGCAGGACAGATCGGAATTGTACCCACACCTGATACAGATGTAGCCTATGGGATCAAGGTGTTCCATGCACCTGTTCTGTACCCGCTCAGACTGGATGACATGGACAAGGATACCGGCTTTGATCCAGATTACGACATGCTCCTGGTGTATGGGGTGCTGCGGGAAATAACGAATGGCAGTGAGTCAGAGGAATATAACAACAAGTACATTCAACTTTATATGGAATATCAAACGGCATCGAACGGGCAAGAGCGATATGTCGTGGAAGAAAGGTGGTAAAGCATGAGTAGATACCCTTGGAGAGATACCAGTACCGATATTGCCGGTGGACAACCTCCTCAGTGGGAGACACCTCAAGGCGCACAGGCTAAGGCAGATAAAGCCCTGAAAGAGTCGAAGGAGTATACAGATCAGCAAAACGTGGATTTCAGCGCTCATATTGCTAATACCACGATTCACGTTACACCTGCAGATAAGGTCAATTGGAATAGTAAGGCTCCAGGTGTTCACACACATGCGAATGCTACGCCTACAGTTTCTGGATTTATGTCTGCAGAGGATAAAGCTAAATTAAATAACGTGGAAGCCGAGGCGAATAAATACGTTCATCCTATTACGCATCCGCCTGCAATTATTGCGCAGGATAGTTCCAATCGTTTCGTCACAGATGCGGAGAAAGTAGCTTGGAACTGGAAAGCCGATACAACAGAAGCAACCACTTCGACTAAGGGACTTATGTCTGCAGGAGATAAGCAAAAGCTGAACGGGATCCAGACGGGGGCAGAGGTCAACCAAAACGCATTCGCAGTGATCAATGGTGTTGCAGCCAACGATCCGTCCGACATGATTACTCTTGTAGAGGGTGTTGGGATAAGAGTTTCTACAAATCCAGTGACAAAAGAATTGACCATAACAGCTACGGGGAATGCTGCTCCAGGTGCACACGGTTCTACGCATACTGAATATGGAGCAGATCCCATTCCCTCGGCCACTGCGACTGAGGGTGGGTTAATGAGCGCTGCTGATAAGTCTCTTCAATTGGCTCATAGTCAGGAGCTTGAGAATCAGGCCGCAGAGCTGACAGGGTTGAGTGATCGTCTCGATACCCCTGACCGAACAGACATTACACTCCAGCCAGGCATTAGTGTCATCAATGCTAATCAGGATGCGGCGTTTAGGCTTGCTGGCTTACAGGGGCGGACGGCACTTAACTATCAAAGTCAAATTGGTATCTTTGGTGTGTTAAACCCGTATGTCATTCGTTATGGCGATAACCTGTTACCGCCGTTTTATGAGTGGAGTCAACTCGGAACGGATGCAAAAATCGTCTCTTCCTATGAGTTGTCAGTAAACACGACAAACACAGGCGGAAGCTACAGTTATGTTAATGTACCATGTCTACCTAATACTGATTATTACTTATCGGTTGATATCATCGGGACACACGTTGCTGTAGAGACGTTTGACGCTGTAGGTACGTCTATCTTTACAAGATATCTCAACAATGGGATCGTAACAACTGAAGGTAACGCCCAATCCATTAGAGTAACGATCTATAGGGTAGATGCTGGCGATTTAAACGCTAAAGAACCAATGCTCACGATTGGCAATGTAGCCAAACCGTTTGTACCACGTGAAGATGCTATGCTTGCATTACAAACGGAGTTACACGCAAATCCAGATACCGGGGCTAACCCGGATATGGTATTTGAGAGTGATGGACAGTATTTCAAGGTGTCGAAGTGGAGTAGAATTTTTAAAATCGGCGTTGATGCATTAACTACTGACGATTACAACCTTTCAATTCCTGGTAATATGGCAGCTGGATTTAAGAGAGTACGTGTTCGTGGTTTTCCAAAGGCTCCTTATGACCAAGTAGAATACACTTCTTATCTTACGAAATACGATGGTTCCGTGATCGAATTTAGAAGTGATTGGAGTAAAACCATTGAACAGCATTCCGTGAGCAATAACTCCGGTAATTACGCCTTAATAGGAGTAAATAACACAGACAGTGGATGGGGAGACGCATACACACCGACAGCGGATGAGATCAAGGCGTATTTCATGGGATGGAAAATGTACGATGTAACGGTAAGTTCAAGCGGGCAAGGCGTTTACAATGGGAGCGGGGCGGCGAATAAGCGATGGGCTTACCGTGCTGATGGGATTAGCGCTACTTATGCAGGCGGTACGACTACTTTACCAACGACTGTCGCACCAAACTATACACCATACCAACTCCAGTACCAGCTTGCTACACCAGTAGTTGAGCCGATAACGTCTGAGGGGCAATTGACGTTTATAGATGGAGATAACCAAGTAGAGGTAGGAACGGGGATTGTACTCCGTGAATATACTCCTGCTCCTGAGAATACGAACCCCAATCTAAATGGTCGCCGGGAGATTAACTTTACTCAGGTTTCGTCTTCCTTGCTAAAAAATAAGGCGAGTGACATTATTGCCATTTACAAAAACAGTAAAAGAGATTATGCCTGGAGCATTGGCAGGAATGTTTCGGATTCTTACGGATTATCAAGAGCGAATTTAGTGAAAGAATCTTACGATCCAGCAGCAACCTACAGCGTCACATATCTGATGATGGTCAAATATCCGTCAGTGGATATCACAGGAACGTATGCCGAAAATGAAAAGGCTCTTTTGCTGGATACTGTCAAAACGTTGCAAGAGAACACAACAAGAATATCGGTTCTTGAGAGTAAGAAGGCTGAGAAAGATGCTCCTTCGCAAATGTGGATTACGCCTACGTTGCTTAATGGGTGGGTGGATTATGGGACTGGATCTTATGGGAACGCCAGATATTATAAAGATAGCGCCGGGAGGGTTTATTTTGACGGGCTTATCAAGAGCGGAATAGTGGGAAGTTCGGGAATTGCGTTTAAACTTCCCAAAGGTTTTATTCCTTCGAAAACATTTATAACCTTAGTACAATGTAGCGATGGGACTTCGCAGACATATGGAAGGGTTGATGTGAAAAATAACGGAGATGTCGTTATAGCTACGGGAGCTAATGGGTGGTTAAGCCTTGCAGATATTTCATTTTTAGCAGAAGCATAGGGGGGATCAAATGAAAGCCGTACCTAAAGTAAATACTGATGGACTCTATTTAGAGGACGAGATAGTGGACGATGCCTTTAGTGGTGTCGTCCCTTTTTATGCCGATCCGATTCCTGTGATATTTGATCCTGATCAGAGCGAGCAGGTTCCAACGCCAGATGAAGACAAGGAAGAAGCGGAGCCGGGGATTGCTGGGTATCTGGTCGGCGTGTCAATGCCTGCGGGTCTGTTTCGCCCTCAATTTGACATAGCGGCATGGAAGGCGTACCAGGACGAACCTCAGGAAACTTTTCCTGACCTATGGAGCGAAGGACTTAGCCAGGAAGAAATTGACGAGTTGACCAAGCCACAGCCTGAGGAACCTTCTGAGCTGGACATTTTGAAACAACGGCTTGAAGCATCGGAAGTACGCAACGAACAACTGGCAGCCGAGAGTAACGCAAACCAATTGGCTCTCATGGAACTGCATATGATGTTGCTTGGTGTGGTATCACCAGATGAGGGTTAAGCTTGCCAGGCTGCTGATCCGATGGGCTGTAGCACTCATGAAAGGAGGTGAGACGATGCTAGTTGTTTATGTGATGATGATCCACAAAGGGCTGATCAAGCTGGAGCAAGTGCCAGCAGGCAGCCGTGATAAAGTGGCTGAAGCCTTGGAAGCTGGAGATATGGACTCTAACGGAAATATTGTTTAGTAGGCGTTCCCAATATGGAGCGCTATTTTGTGCCCTCTGATCTTCAGGGGGCTTCTATGCGAAATAAGGGGGAGTTGATCCCGTGAATATAAATGACATTATTTCAGAGGCTAACATGCTTGTTCCGAATGATGTTCCAGTTGCAGATAAAGTGATCTGGTTGAATGCGTTGAATCAGGATTTCTTCAACGTTGTGAAAATCCCGAAGATAACGAAGTTCGAATGTAGTTCGGGGCGAGAGGATTACACGCTACCTGCAGATGTGCGACAGAAGAATATCGACTTGGTCATGATCGGGATGTTCCCGTACATGAGCTTAGATCGGGATGAGGTAACGCCAGCGCAGAACGCCTATGCCTTTGATGATACGACTAAGACGCTATCCTTGTTCCCTGCACCCTATAGCAATCTGAAAGGGTTCCTTCGGTACCGGCGAATCGCCACAACAACGTTCCTATCTTCGACGCTAACTGCTGTACCAGATGCTCCAGAGGAATATCACTGGACATTCATCCCTGCGCTTGCATCGATGCTGGCCAACAGCCAGGACGATACCGCTAAAGCAGCCCATTACACCAATGAGTATCGAGCGGCGTGGAATACAGCGGCACAAAACTATCAAGCGGGTGGTTCTAAATGAAGTTGATTCAGTATCCAACCTTTCAGAGTCAGCCCCTAGAGGGTATCATGCCACCGATCCCGCTACGGGAATTTCGTGGCCTAAACACGTTTGATCCGTATTCCATTGAAGATTCGTACCTGACTGAAATGAAGAACATGACAAACAATGACTACCCAGCGCTTTCCACGCGTCCTGGATACACGGTCATCGGAGCTAATGGTTCTCGTGTACTCGGTATGGGTGTTTGGCGCGGACGTGAGCTGCACGTTGTGTTCAGCGATGGGACGTGGAGACGATGGAATGGGTCTTCCTGGGCTACATTGGCCAGTGGTCTGAACACATCTGCCGAGTGGACGTTTACCAACTTCGACGGCAATTTAGGCGGGGTTAACCTCATTGGGTGTAATGGTGTGGATACCATGCGTCGATACAACGGCTCCACGGTGTCTGTGCTGAGCGGAGCACCTTCGAACGGTAAATACATCACGACGTATCAGAACCGGCTATGGTGTGCCGTAGGGAACGAGCTGTGGTCATCTGCACTGGATCAACCGCAAAACTGGAATCAGTTTGCTGGCAACCAGCAGGATAGCTACCGCAGACAGATGGAATCTACACGTGGTGAGGATATCAACATGCTGTCGGGTAGCCTTAGCAAACTGACCATTGGGATGCCTGGTAGTCTTCATGAGCTGTATGGGGGCATTCCTGCGGACTTCAATGTCAGGCTGATTACTGAGGATATGGGGCTCTCCAATAATAAGAGTGCATTGACTCAGGAGGGTTTCATGCGCTTTATGCATCGTACGGGTATCTATGAGTACGGGGGTGGAACACTTCCGACTCGAAGGTTCAGCGAGATCATCGACAAACGCCTGAGTAACATTGGACCCGATACAGTGGCTGGAACAGATGGCCGAAAGCTGTACTTCAACATTCAGCCCGAACAGATGATGGTTTACGATCCTCGATCAGGAGTGGAATCCTGGTGTGAGTGGAACGGGATTCGTGCCGTGCAATTTGCTCAAATGGATAACCGGCTCTATGTGGGGGATTCATCCGGACGAGTATTGTTGATTGGGGGCACTACTGACGCAGGCAGTGCAATTCCTTGGTCGGCAACTACCAAGCCCTTTAACGGCGGGTCTCTTGCTCAGAAGATGCGATGGTACAAGATGTGGGTTGTTGTTGAGCTGACGGGGAGTATGGAGATTCACATGTCTCCCTCGGTAACTGGCGATTCCGATTGGACGCTTGTGCAGAGTATTTCCGGATCACCTGGACAAAAAGTACAACGGGTAATCATTCCAGTACGTCAGTTCACACTTAATAACTGGGTACGTGTTCGGTTCTCCGGATCTGGATATGTACGGATACATGAATTTACGCGGCAGATTCGTCAGCTGCCGTTATATTAGGAGGTCTGTGGATGACACAATGGGGCGATGCGCCACGTATGCATGCACCACCAAATACTGCTGACGTAGCTGTAATGAATGCGTATGTGAAGGATCTGGCCAACACGGTAGCTAAAATGGCGAAGGATCTAGAGTTTATCCTGAATGGCAATGTTGCTTTTGACAATATCCGAGTGGATGGTATCGAAGCTCGTAACATCAAAGCGGAAGCGATCACCACAGACAAGCTAAGCGCGAATGCTGTTTCTGCAGAGAAGATCCAGGCGGGGGCAATTTCCACAGAGAAGCTTCAAGCTGGTGCAGTCACTGCAGATAAGATCACCGTGAACCAGCTCTCTGCGATCAGTGCGAACCTGGGTCATATCGTTGCAGGTCTGATCGAGTCGATTGAAATCTACGGTTCCTATATTGCGACCCGTCGTAATGCATATCCGCGTTGTGAAATGAGCGCAACGGGGAATGTGTTCGGGGCTTTTCGTGATGCCAATAATCACGTTGTTATAGAACCTGATTACGGGGGATCACCAGCTTTACGGTTTACAGTGGCGGGTACTCCTAGAGGCAGAATTCATAATTTGCTGGGATATCCAATATTTGAGAGCGATTCGTCTCTTGGTTTACAAGCAAGAGGTAACATTTTTGTAGATGCCTATCAAATGAGCTTTACAAACTGGGATAAAATTTATGCAGATACCCCAGGGCGAACATTAGGGGATGAATTGAGAGAAGCTTTTGACCGTATCGAAGCCCTAGAGGATAGATGATACAATTTGGATCAATTTGAATATCTTGTTGTGGAAGCTATGGTATATTGGTTGAAAATGGTATAAGGGAGAATTGACATGAAAAAGTATGTTGCTGGATTCCTAGCTGGTGCCTTATTCGTCCTATCTGCCTCGGCTTTCGCAGATGATATTCAATCTTTAGTAGGTAAGAAGATTCAAGGCCAGACTGTTGTAAAGATTGATGGTCAAGAGTTAGACACGGCGATTATTGTTGATGGTAAAAGCTATTCACCTACTAGATCGATAGGGGAAGCGGCTGGATTCGATGTAAGTATGCAGGGTAAGGAAATTATTTTGAATACGAACACGTCCAGCACACCAACGGCCTCAACGCCTGGAAAGGGGCAGAGCGTGGAAGATCAAATAACTAGACTGAAGGAACGGATCGCTGTTGCAGAACAACGGATCGCAGATACCAAAAAGCTTGTTGCAGCAAGTGAATCTGTGATTAACGATCCTTCAAAAGATAGTACAGGCGAAGAAAGTTTCCTTGAAATGCGAAAAGCTAACTTAGCTGAGCAAGAAGCTCTGTTAACTGATCTAGAATCCCAACTGGCTGTATTAACTAATGGGTAAAAAGATTAAAATAGCACTTCAATATATTATAGGTTTTCCTTTGTTATGGTTGTTATTTGCATTTGGAGGGTTCATTGCCGCTAATCCAATCCTATTATTTACTATCACAATGTTATTAGGCGCATCGGCATTGATCTATCGAAAATGGGATGAGAATAAAAGGAAGAAATTAAGACGTGAGGGCTCCTGAGGAGTCCTTTTTATTTTGTATTAAGGAGGTGGCACGGGTGGTTTATACAACAACGGGTACGACTACTGTAAAGAAGAATGAGCCTGTTATCGGTACCCTCGGTTCGGCTGCTTCGGTCAAAATACCAACTGTATCCGGTGCGGCCAATTCACCGTCTCTTGGCAACGGTGGCATTAACTACGCAACAGCTAATACTGCCGGGCGCCAGGGAATCACGGCGAATCAGGCGCAGATCAAGAATGACGATGCCTATCGGCAAAGTGAGATTGCTCGAACGCTGGCCACGATCACGAACCGTCAGAACCAGGGATTAGATACCTCAGCACAAACTAAGTACCTCAATGTCAATCTGGGCTATCAAGCCCCGATGACTCAGACAGCTTCCAATGTGCAAGCTAATCCCGCACCAGCAGCGCAGAACAATTTTGCGATTCCCGGTAGCCGTACAGAAGCCACACTTGGCCGGATCAATGATTTTATTAATAACCAATCCCAGTTCCAATTCACGAAGCCTGAAGCTTTCTCCTATGATCAGACAACCGATCCAGCGTATCAGGCACAGCTTGCCGAGGCTAAACGTAATGTGGTCACACAGCAAGCAGATACGAATGCAGGACTACGAGCAACAGGGCAAGGTAAATCATCCTGGAGTGAGACGGTGGCCAACCAGATCGGCACAGGGGCTATGGAGAGTATTGCGAATAATCTGGTGCCTCAACTCATGCAACAGGCAAACCAGCGATATAGTGATGATGCGAATCGAAATCTGCAGGTTCAACAGATGAATTATGGTGTTGGCCAAGATGCCATCGGGAACCTAGGCAACCTCTACGGTCTGCAGAATCAGGAGTATTTCCAGAATCCGCTTCAAGAGGCTTCTGTCACGGGAAACTATCTTCCAACTGAAGCACGAGATGCAATCAACAAAATAGATAGTTTGAAACAACAAGCTGAGACTAAAGGAATTACCGCTGAGGATCGTGCTGCATTGAGCAAACAAGCTGATTTTATTCGTAGTCAACTTACGGCGATGGGCATCGATGCTAGCCAGTATGGAGCTAATGTTAGTCGTGCGGATGCAGCGAAGGTAAGACCAGGTATTCGTACCCTGCAGGGTCAGACTATGGATCTGAGTAACAAGCAGGCGAACTTGCAAGCGGCTGGTATGTACATGGATGCTTCAGGCAAGCTGATCACGCCGCAGTCTGATTGGGGCGGTCTGGTTCGTCAGGCAGCGAATCCGAATGGGCAGCTTACCATGGCTGGCCAGAATCAAGCGTTCAACCAAGGTCAGCAGCAATGGCAGAATAACTTTGCTGTTGAGCAGTTTGCCTATTCGAAGGCAAGGGATGCAGTTGCAGATAGTCAGTGGGGTGCCCAGTTTCAGCAAAGTGTTGATCAGTTCGGACTTAACTATGCACTACAAGAACTACAACAAAGGGATGAAACAGCGTATCGTAATGCGATGCTGGCCATCAACCAGGATGAGAATTCTCGTGCGTGGCTGGGTATGCAAGGCGCTCCATCATCGGAGTATAACGGCATGAGTGCCAACCAGGTGCTTAGTGCGTTACAGTCTCAGTTTACCGATCCTAACACTCAGAAGTTCACGCCGCCTACAGATTTCGCCACGAAGGATCAGATCTACCAGCAAGTGAGTGGTTTCGGGCTGCCAATCGGACAAGACGATCAGGTGCTGTTATCTATGGGTCTTACCCAGAAAGACATCCAGGAGCTGGATCGAAAGTACGCCGTGAACTCGGGAAACTGACTAGCTCCGGAGCCGCCACCGGAGCAGCTATCATTGGATCTTTGGCCGCTAAATATGAATCAAGCGGCAACGCTGGAACTATCGCTCGAACAAAGGGCGACTTAGGCGGAGCCAGCTACGGCATTTATCAATTCACCACTAATCAAGGGTCGGCTAAAGGCTTCGTGCAGTATTTGAAGAATGCAGATCCCGCAGCCTACAAAACACTTGCTGCACATCCTGTAGGTTCGACTAGTTTTGATGCAGCCTGGAAACAGGTTGCTGCATCCAATAAGAATTTTGCACGGGCTCAGCATGATTACGCGAAGCAAACCTTCTATGACCCGATTGCTAAGTCTGTCCTGAAGAGTACGGGACTGGATGTAAACAAGCGATCACCAGCTGTCCAGGCTGCGCTATGGTCAACATCGGTACAGCATGGTCAGGGTGGAGCTGCGCGAGTCATTAAGAATGCCGGCATTACGGCTAATATGTCAGACGCAGAAATATTGAGAAGATTGTACACAGAGCGCGGAGCTAATAGTGGGGCGAAATACTTTAAGTCTTCGCCACGTAATATTCAGTTAGCCGTTGCAGATCGATTCAAAAGAGAACTCCAGGATGCGCTTGGCATGCTGAGATAGGAGGAGTCTTATGGCGACAAGGCTTGAACAGTTTACAGAAGATCAACGTAAAAAGGCATTGGAGGTCAAGGATGCAGCATTAAGTGGAACCCTGAACAGGCAGCAGCCTAATGCCCAGATCAACCCGCGTACGCAAGCCGTCAAAAGCTTTCTGGCCAACCAGCCATCGATGCGTGAGCTGCAGTCATCCTTGCCGCCGGCACTCACTCAAACGGGCTCGGATATTTTCAGTAATTCAACCCTGGGGCGTTCCTTGGGTGGTGACCCACAATCGCTCCAGACGTACCAGCAAGCTTCAGGTGTTCCGCTGGAGCCACAGCCGCAGAAGATATCAACCTATGAAGCGAATAAGCAGAAGATCGCCCAGGATGCGGCGACCAGTCCATTCGCAAGTCTCGTATCCCCATTTTCAAATGCTATGAACTATCTTGCCTACGGGAATCCCGTGGGCAATTTTGTTACCCGTTTAGGCGGATCGGCTGGACAAGTGGCTACAGGCACGCCGAGTATGGCACCAGGTGACACAGGTAGCAGGGCAGCTAACTTTACCGCCGATCTACTAGGTGGTGCTATCGGATCCGTAACGAACCCTGCAACTATTGGAGCCCCTGGCCTCGGCATGCTCTCCAGTACAAATAGAGGATCTGACATGCTCGTTAATAGCCGAGTTGGCCAATCCGTAATCAATAAGATTGCCCAGGCGCCAAGTAAGGTCATGAGCGTAGATAAAGCAACCCGCTTAACGACGGGTGCTGTTCGAGAGGGTATTGCTGGCGGTCTGCAGGGCGGTACAGGAGCTTGGGCAAGAGGTGAAGATCTTGGAGGCATTGCAACAGATACATTGCTAGGCGCAGGGCTGGGTGCAGGTGGTGACCTGCTACTTCGTGGAGCTGGTGCAGGGATCTCGGCATTACGGAATCGTGCTGGATCAGGCAATCTGACTGGAGCTATTCGAGAGTTAGGTGAGGCAGCTCAGCCTGGACTGGGAGTATCGGGGCTAGGGAAGAATCGAGATCCCTACGCAGCCGCAGCGTTATCAGATACGAAGAGTCAGATCCGGTCACGTAATAGCATTGAGCTAGGCACTCCAGGAGGATTGGCCAATAAAGCCTATACAGCCCTGGTCGATGATCTTAACCCGCTTCGCCAGTTTGACCGATGGATGGAGAAGGTAATGGGGCGTAGCCTGAGAGCCTCAGAGAGTACCCACAAGCTTGCTCTAGGTACCCGTGGTGCAGACATGACCGCACGTCAAATCGTGACAGACGGGCTAGTGGACAGCGCAGGCAACACCGTAGGAGCATCCCTCAAACAGGTTTTGAGTGAGCTGCCGAAAGGTAAATTCCTCGACTTCGAGGATTATCTCATTAACCGGCATGCGATTACCCGTTTTGATCGCGGGGAAAAAGTATTTAAAGATAGCTTGAATTGGACACCTGAAGCTGGCCAGATCAAATTGGATCGGTACGATGCTGAGTTTCCGGAGTTTAAGCAGATTGCCGATCAGCTCTATGAATTCAACAACACCATGGTGCAGAAGTGGCTAGTCGAGCCTGGTATCATTTCACCGAAACAGGCTGAAGCCTGGCTTGAAGCTAACCCCTACTATGTGCCGAATAAACGTTTCTTTAGCGAGCTGGAAAAGACAGGTAAGCAGATTGGCGGGGCTAAGGGTAAAGGCTTTGGTGGCAGAAACCCAGTGAAGGGCTATCAGAAAGGTGGATCTCAGCGTCAGATTATCAGTCCGATCGAGGCAACTATTGAGAACGTTGACGCCTACGTGAAATCGGCCAACCGCAACAAGGTCATGCAACAATTTGTTAATAATATTAAACAGTCTCCAGAGGACTTTAAGGCTTTTGC
Source organism: Paenibacillus sp. Root52 (assembly GCF_001426865.1). Lineage (GTDB taxonomy): Bacteria > Bacillota > Bacilli > Paenibacillales > Paenibacillaceae > Paenibacillus. The sequence continues at coordinate 37,796 of NZ_LMFO01000013.1, forward strand.
GGAAATCGTAGAACAGCCGGAGAAGCTGGATGATATTACGAAGCAGTTGCTGGATGCGGATGGACTGGAGGATCTCCTTTCTCGATTCAGCGATGACTTCAACAGCGTGATGCAGAACACGAAGCTGGATAAGGACAATATTGTTCGGGTCCTGGTCAACGGTGAGCCTGTGCATGTGAAGATTAATGATAAGAGTTTACTCGAGGCAGTTACGGCTTTGGGTCCCAATAGTGGAGGGATGCTCCTGGACATGGTGGGCTGGGTCACCAATAAAATGAAGATGCTGACGACAGGGGCTAACCCTATTTTCAATATCACGCGTAACATCTTCCGTGACATTCCCCAGGCTTATGTAACTAGCAAGTCAACCGGAAACCCGATTCGCTTCGTAGCGGATCTGGTTCAGGCGTCTATGGAGACGTTCCTGAATAAGGATATCTACAAGCAGTACAAGGCACTAGGCGGTGGCCACTCTTCAGCTGTTGCGGCTAACCGTAATCTGCTGGCTCAGAGTAAACGGAAGATCCTGCCGCAGCCAGCCTTGAAAAATGCTATTCCGAAGACATTTGATATCCTGGAGAACTTCCAGAATGTCCTGGAGACAGCGCCAAGACTCGCCGAGTATAAAAGGTTGTCCAAAGGTGGAAAAGGCTCACAGGACGAAGTCTTGAACGCCTTGTATGAAGCTCAGGACTTAACGACGAACTTCAAACGGCGCGGTACCTTGACCCGGGAGCTGGACAAAGTGTTTCCATACATGAACGCTGCCATTCAAGGGGTTGACCGTTTTGCCCGGATGTACAAAGACAATCCTGTTCAGGCGGGGATAAAATCCGTCTTGGCCATCACGATCCCGTCCCTGGTAGCTTATGCAGTCAACCATGATGATCCGAACTACCAAAAGCTAAGCAACCGTATCAAGGATCAGTTTATTCTGATTCCGAAAGGCGATGGTACCTTTATCCGGATCGCGAAGCCGCAGGAGCTTGGCGTGTTATTTGGCGATATCCCGGAGCGGTTGATGCGGAAGCTTCAGGATGAAGATCCAGCAGCCTTCCGTGACTTTGCTGATGCGCTTCGGACAAACTTCTTACCACCGGGGATTCAATCCCTGACCAAGAAGGATGCGAACATCCCGGACAGGCTCCTGGGTGATACGATTTTTGGCCCTATGACGCAAGTATCTTCTAACCGTAACTTTGCTGATGCGCCTATCGTGCCCGGATACTTGGAGCGTTTGTCTCCTGAGCTGCAGTCTGATGCCCGGACAAGTTCGTTGTCTAAATTCATTGGAGAGCAAACAGGAATGTCGCCTAAGCAGCTAGACTATCTTATTCGGCAATACACAGGTGTTGCTGGTCAACTTGCTTTGCCGGCGATGTCGCCTGCCAACGAGGGCACCAATGTCCTGCAGTCGGTGGGTAATGCGTTTGTCACCAATATGACAGCGGATCCTGTGTACAGTAATGACATTTCCAAAGAGTTCTACAACTATAAGGATCAGATGGATCAGGCGAATACGGATAAGGATCTAAGGGATCTGCCTGCTTGGTACAATGACGATCTGCGTAAGCAGTTTAACCGGATCAGCAAGGACATGGGCTCAGTCCGGAAAGAGATGCGTGAGCTGGAAGCAAATCGAACGCTGAACAAGGCTCAGAAACGGGAACAGCTTCGCGTGATGCAACAGCAGCTCAACGACTTAGCCCAGGAGGGCGTCGATGCTGCAAAAGCAATCGTTCCATATAAATAGACCAACACGCTCAACTCCTGGGCGTGTTTTTTCATAGAGAGAAGGGGGAGAAGATCGTGGACGAGAGGGTGAGAGAGGTGGCTGACGAAAATTCGAAGTTGCTTGTCGATATTCAGATCCAACTTGCACGTATTGAGAAAACGTTGGAAGTCGTACCAACTTTGGCTGCTGCCGTAGAAACAGTTCGGGAGATTGCCCGTAATGCGGATCAGTCCTCAAAATCAGCGCATCACAGAGTGGATATGCTGCAATCGGCCAAAGAGATTGCGGATGATGCGCTGCGTAAAGCTGAAACGGCGCTGGCTACACAGAAGGCTCAGGCTGAGGATCAGAAGTGGTTTAAACGCACCTTTTACGGTGCTGTAATCGTAGGTGTTGCTGGTGCAATCGTTACTGCTGTTTGGGCAGGACTTAAATTAGGAGGAATGTAATCATGACAATGAAATGGTGGAAAGCTGCGGGCGTAAGAGCGATTAAAACAGGCGCACAGGTTGCTATCGGTGTAATCGGTGCAACTACTGTATTCACAGCGGTGGATTGGCGCGTAGTGGGCGGGACAGTTGTATTATCCGTAATCACAAGTTTGCTCACAAGTCTAGCTGGATTGCCAGAAGTAAGCAAAGGAGATGGTGCAGATGTATAAAGTTTGGATCGATGCAGGACATGGCGGTACGGATCCAGGAGCAGTTGGCCACGGGATCCAGGAGAAAGACATTGCTCTGAAGGTAACGCTAGGCATTAAGACACGACTGGAGGCAGCCTATGCTGACGTGCAGGTGCTGCTCTCTAGATCCACAGATGTATTCCTGGAGCTGCGCGATCGGACAGCCAAGGCAAACGCTGCTGGTGCTGACATCCTGGTATCTGTCCATTGCAACGCTGCCGGCGGTAAGGGAGGGTTTGAGTCCTACCGATATACGTCTGCATCCCAGAACAGTGTGAAGCTGCAGGATGCTCTGCATAAAGCCATCATGACAAAGCTGGGCGGTATTGATCGTGGCCAGAAGTCGAAGAACCTGCATATGGTACGGGAATCCAAGATGCCAGCAGTCCTGACGGAAAACTTGTTTATCGATGTGGCAGCTGACGCTGATCGCTTGAAGCAATCTAGTGTGATCGATGCGATCATTGATGGGCACGTCCAGGGTATCGCTACATACCTGGGGCTGGTCAATACGAAGGAGGACAAGCCGGTGACACAGGGGAGAGACATTAACGTACCAAGCAAGTGGGCTGAGACGACGTGGGCTGAGGTAACGGCAAATGGTTATTTTGACGGGATTCGTCCAGGGGCGCAGATCACGAGGGAAGAAACAGCAGTAGTCATTAATCGGCTCAGGAAAAATATCCTGGTCTTGTTTGCTACGACTAACGGTAATGTGTCTGATCTAGATAAACGTTTGAAAAATATTGAATCTAAAAGTTAAGGAATGTATAATAAAAGTAATCCGAAAGAATCGGTGAAGGGACTCCGTTCAATTACTGACGCGGGGTCCTTTTTAATATTATTTAATTTTATATTAAATTTACCGATATAAAATCATGTAAGGGGAATAGAAGGGATCTCGAGGACTAAGTCGAATAACAGTCTATACTACATATTCAAGAAGAGGGAGGGAATAGAAATGGAATCACAAAAAGGATTTGAACAAGTTAAAGGGATTTTAGATGAGTACAGTTTTTCCTACCAAGAAAGTTTAGATGATTTTGCATTTTATCTCCCTTTTAAAGGTGAAGATTTTTCTTCTGACGTGACAATTATCATTGATAATGAATACTTTATACTAGAATCAACTTTTCCAGTTAAAGTACCAAGTGATAAATTCGATGAAGTTTCGTTGTTCTTCTCTCACCTTAATGTTCATTTTAAGATGGGACACTTTTTTGTATATAGAAATTTAGGTGAGGTAGCATTTAGAGCCACTGGCATGTTTAATACCACCGGAAAAAATTTGGAAAAACTAATTTCTTTAACTCTAAATATGGTAGAAAATCACATGAAATCAGTTATGAGTATTGCTTTCGGTGATAAAGATCCTGTTGAAGTGTATAGAGGATTATTCAATGATTCTACTGTGGGGGAGAAGGTTGGAATTTGAGTCAGAATATTCTTCCTACAAAACTTTTTCATGGTACTACAGATAATCATCGGAATTCCCTAGAAGTTGGAATCAATATCAATATTTTAGGAGCCAACCCTCGCCCAGATTTTGGAGTAGGTTTTTATCTTACAAGCAACATGGAACAAGCTCAGGAGCAGGCTTTGCGAAAAACAAAGTTCGCTAACAAAAGAATTATTCGAGACGGTTCTAAAAAGCTCGTTCAACCTATAGTATTTGAGTATGAGCTCGATATAGAGCAAGTACAAATAAATAATTGCAAAATATTTGATAAACCAGATACTGTTTGGGGTAATTTTATATTAAGTAATAGAACTCACACATCTTACGGTAATTTGAATAACATAAATCAAACAATTCCATTGGTTTATGGTCCAGTTGCAGATGGGAAACCAAATATTGCGGTATTGCTAGATGACCTAAAAAAGAATAAAATTACACATCAAGAGGCCTTGAGAGGTATAATGCCGTGGCATCCATGGAAAGATGGTAATGTATCGTTTGATCAGTTATCTATCCATACTGAAGAAGCTAAAAATTGGATAAGTAGAAATCATATATGGGAGGTGGAACAAGCATGAGATATGATGAGGAGTATGTAGAACTCAGATTAAAGGAGATGGTGCTTGAATCCATCTCCCAGCGTGGTGGATACAAACATGATAAGGCTGAAGAACTTGTGGAAGGTTCCACTTTTATTGAAATGTTAAAAGAAGATCCAGACTTTATTGGGCACTACCCTCCTGAATATTGGGCTGATTATATATTAGAAGAACACTTATCAATGGGGAAATAATTTAAGGCCTACAAAAGAAGTGATTTTGAAGGCCTTTTTTCTGTTGCGTAAAGAACGTATGTTCCTGTATGATATTCCTAGTTACGGAGACGATATTGTGGCAAGTAAAAAGGCAATGAATAAACAAAAAAAGACGAGGGAAAACCGCACTAGAAGAACAGGAGTACAGATTATAGAACAGGCGATTTTGGAGTCTTACCAGGGATGAAGATTAATTACGTTGGTCGTGTTCAACCCATTTTATGATGAGAGTTTACAAGGGATTGTCACAGCAATCGACATGCCTCGAAGAGAAATCAAGCTTGTACGCGGTGATGAGGATTACGGCTGGACTCAGATAGAAGAGATTATTTCAGCTTCAATATAAGATATAATTAAAATCCGTCAGGCTAACCTAGGCGGACTTCTTTTTTCTATATAATAAGGGGCAATTATGGGGCACTATAATAGTAGAAACTCGCCTACGATATCGAATTATACATAAGGCGCTAACACTGAAATCCAGTATTAGCGCCCATTCAACAGATCAAATCAATTCAAAACATAGGGTGAGAATCAGCCTTCCAAGCTAATAGCGTGGGTTCGATTCCCATCACCCGCTTCAATAGAAAAGCAAAAGAGATATGGTGTATGCCATATCTCTTTTGCTTTTTTTACGCTTCAACGAATGTAATAACATTATCCAGTCGGATAGGAGCAATATTCTACGTACATCCATTACTGAATTTTTTATACGATAAATATAAAACGCTTACAAAAATATCTTGCCTAAATCAGCAAGCTGTATTACCATGTGAATTAAGCGCTTAACCTTTAGAGGTAAGGCGCTTAAACTTAACGTAGATTAAGCGCTTAACCTGTAAAGGGAAGGGAGACAATTAACGAATGGGAACAATTCGACTGACGATGGCACAGGCACTACTTCGATATTTAGATCAGCAGTACATTTCGGTAGATGGTGTAGAAACTAAGTTTGTAAAAGGTGTCATCGGTATTTTTGGACATGGGAATGTGACTGGTATTGGAGAAGCACTGGAGCGTAGCCCGGGTACGCTGCGATATATGCAAGGGAAAAACGAGCAAGGCATGGTGCATACAGCCACTGCTTATGCCAAGCAGAAGAATCGTAAACAAATCTATGCCTGTACAACATCCATTGGACCAGGTGCGCTGAACATGATCACAGCGGCGGCAACAGCAACAGTCAATCGGATTCCTGTCCTACTGCTTCCCGGTGATAATTTTGCAACGCGAGAGCCTGATCCAGTTCTACAGCAGTTGGAGGTAAGCAGTGACTATACGATCTCAGCGACCGACCCCTTCAAAGCTGTCAGCAAGTATTGGGATCGAATCGTTCGCCCAGAACAATTAATGATTGCAGCAACACAAGCCATGCGAGTATTAACTGACCCAGCAGAGACAGGCGCGGTAACATTGGCACTGCCGCAGGATGTTCAGGCAGAAGCATACGATTATCCAGAATCGTTCTTTGCTCGTAAAGTACACTACTTGGATCGCCGTCCACCGGTTCAATCTGCACTGGAACGGGCAACGGAACAGATAGCCCGCAGCAAGAAGCCACTGCTCGTTGCCGGTGGCGGTGTATTGTACTCTGAGGCATCCGCACAATTAGCGGAATTCGCCGAGAGGTTTGGCATTCCTGTTGCTGAGACACAAGCCGGTAAAAGTGCTATACCGTGGAACCACCCGCTGAATGTGGGTGCCATTGGGGTTACTGGCTCCCTAGCAGCCAATAGGCTTGCAAGGGAAGCGGACGTTGTAATCGGCGTGGGAACTCGGTTCTCCGATTTTACGACGGCGTCTCGCTCTGCTTTTCAGCATCCGGAAGCTACTTTCATCAATATTAATCTTAATAGTATGGATGCCGCCAAATTAGGTGGAGAAGCCATTCTAGCAGATGCACGGGAAGGTCTACAGGCATTGCAAAAGACATTGCAAGAGCAGCAATACCAAACGGGATATGGCGCAACTGAAGTTGCTAACTTGCGAGATGAATGGATTACAGAGGTAGATCGGCTGTACAGTCTAGAACATACAGATGGTCTTGCACAGACTACTGCGGTTGGCGTTATTAATCAAACGATTGATCCATCTTCCGTAATCGTGTGTGCAGCAGGTAGTCTACCAGGAGACTTGCATCGTCTGTGGCGAGCAGCAGAGCCGAAGACATATCACATGGAATATGGATTCTCTTGTATGGGATATGAGGTAAGTGGTGCGTTCGGAGCTGCGCTTGCTGAGCCTGATCGTGAGGTATACGCCATGGTTGGCGATGGAAGTTATTTGATGCTTCATTCTGAACTGGTGACCAGCTTACAGGAACAGAAGAAGTTCACTATTTTATTATTTAACAACAATGGATTCCAGTGTATCCATAACCTACAGCGTGAGCATGGAAGCGACGGGTTCGGTAACGAGTTCCGGTACCGGGATTCGGAGAGCGGAAGACTCTCTGGCGATTATATGCAAATGGATTTTGTTGCTCATGTCAAGAGTATGGGAGCCAAAGCCTACAAGGCTGAAACTGCGGAGCAGTTGGAGCAGGCACTCAAGGATGCTAGAAACGAGAACGTGACTACACTCATCGAGATCTCAGTCGTGCCGGGAACGAACGCAGGTGGGTACGAGTCATGGTGGAATGTGGGTGTACCGGAGGTTTCTACAGAAGAAAAGGTAATTCATGCTCATCAGGCAATGTTAACGAATCGATCCAAAGCAAGACCCATTTAATTCAGCACTGTTCACGATACGGAGCTAGAGGCTGAACGACAAAGGAGATGTAAAGCAATGAACAAGTTGCCCTTTCAGCTCGGGATTCATCCAATTAATTGGGTTGGCGAGGACGTGAAGGAACATGGTGATGCCACAACCTGTGAGCAGATTCTAGATGATATTCAGCGTCTTGGGTTAACAGGTACGGAGATGGGACGCAAATATCCAACCGATTCTGCAACGCTACGCGAGGAATTGAATAAGCGGAACATCCGTCTTGTCTCCCAATGGAAATCGGTCCTGCTATCAGACCCAGCCTATCGTCTATCCGAGCTGGACAGTTATCGAAGACACGCGGAATTTTTACAGTCGATGGGTAGTAAGGTGATTAGTACAGCTGAGGTGGGGGGTTCGCTGCATTTTGACCCACGGCGCACACCGCATGAAAAAGAAGTATTAAGACTGAGCGAATCGGAATGGCATACATTTGCTGATGGCTTGAATGTAGCTGGAGCTATCGCTCAAGAGTATGGGCTCAAGCTCACATATCACCACCATGGCGGCACTGTGGTAGAGCAGCCAGATGAAATTGACCGGCTTATGGAGCTCACCGATCCTTCACTGGTGTACCTCCTGTACGATACGGGTCATGCCTATTACGGTGGTGCAGATCCACTTACGGTGCTGCGTAAACATTATGACCGCATAGCTTATATCCACTTGAAGGATATTCGCCCACATGTGCTTGATGAGGCTAGGAAGGAACAATCTGATTTTGTCGGTTGTATTCGTAGAGGCGTGTTTACTGTACCAGGTGACGGATGTATTGATTTTGCACCAATTCTTCAGGAATTGATCACGCGAGGATATGACGGCTGGGCGATGCTCGAAGGGGAACAAGATCCAGCAATTCACAATCCTTATGAGTATGCGAAACGCTCTCTGCAATACATGGAATCCCTAATCAAGTAGTCTACGAACTGGTTCTTCTAGTAACTCACAGAGCCATAAGAACTTATTCAGAGGATTCATCAATGACTGTTCTTAAGATAGACGATCAGTACCGAGCTAACCAAGCGACCAAGACTCAATCTGATTCATTAAATATTTCCCTTAGAAAGGGGTTCAACGGTAATGACCTACGTATCCTTTCCGGTATCCAGAAAGCTAGACTTTACTGCAATTGGCCGATTATGCATCGACCTTAATGCTAACGAGATTAACCGCCCTATGGAAGAAACGATGACGTTTACCAAATATGTAGGTGGCTCTCCAGCCAATATTACGATTGGCATGTCAAGGCTTGGCATGAAGACAGCGTTTATCGGCAAGATCGCAGACGATCAGATGGGACGCTTCATCCAAAGTTATCTGGAGCAGAACACGATCGACACCTCCAATGTCGTATCGGATGATACGGGGGCAGTTACAGGACTTGCGTTTACAGAGATCAAAAGCCCAACCGATTGCAGTATTCTGATGTACCGGGATAACGTAGCTGATCTGAAGTTACAGCCGCGCGAGGTGCAGGAGCAACTCATTGCAGATTCTAGCGTGCTCCTGATTTCTGGTACTGCCCTCGCTCAGAGTCCTTCGCGTGAAGCTGTATTGCAGGCACTAACTTATGCCAAGAGACATGGAACTGTCATTGTGTTTGATCTAGATTACCGTCCATATACATGGTCTTCAGCAGAAGAAACGGCGGTATATTACAACCTGGCAGCAGAGAAGTGTGACATCATTCTAGGGACTCGCGAAGAGTTCGATATGATGGAAACATTTGATCATAACCCAGAGCATAACGATCAGGTAACCGCTCAGAAATGGTTCGACTTTGATGCCAAAATCGTAGTGATCAAACACGGCAAGGAAGGTTCCATTGCGTACACCAGAGAAGGGCTGTCTCACCGTGCGGATAGTTATCCAGCGCGGGTTGTCAAAACATTTGGAGCAGGAGATTCTTACGCAGCCGGATTCCTATATGGTCTGATGCAAGGATGGAAGATTGAACGCAGTATGGGGTACGGTGCAGCAGCAGCCAGCATTGTCATCTCTAGTCACAGTTGTTCGGATGCAATGCCTACGGTGGAGCAGGTGAATGAATATATCGAACGTTGTAATCGAGGCGAAATAACAGTGTGATCGTTGGATCGCATCATTACTCAGAAACGCAGATCCGTTTACCGAGGATCATATACTAATTTATTAGTTAACTATATAAGTGCAACTGAACCTTCTTTAGTTGAACCTATATGATTTAACGCATTAACTTCACTACTGCCATTTCAGGCATAGGTAAGTTCATAGGGCACGTATATACGAAGGGGGACTAGGTTATGGCAAAAGGAACATCGGAGACATCGACAAATGTGACAATGGTACAAAACTGGATCGGGGGTACTTGGGTGACTCCAACGTCTACCCGTACGGAGCCTGTTGTGAATCCAGCTACGGAAGAGATTATCGCTTATGTACCGCTTTCTGAGCGGGCAGATGTAGACAAGGCTGTTGAAACTGCACATGAGGCATTCCGATCCTGGAGTGTAACCCCGGTGCCACGCCGTGCCCGGATTTTATTCCGCTATCAGCAATTGCTCGTAGAACATTGGGAAGAGCTTGCAAGGCTGGTTACGCTTGAAAATGGTAAGAGTTACGCAGAGGCCTACGGCGAAGTCCTGCGTGGTATCGAATGCGTGGAATTCGCAGCAGGTGCCCCGAATCTGATGATGGGTAAACAATTACCTGACATCGCCACAGGGCTGGAGTCAGGCATGTATCGGTACCCAGTAGGTGTAATTGGAGGTATTACTCCATTCAACTTCCCGATGATGGTACCGTGTTGGATGTTCCCGCTGGCCATCGCCTGCGGCAATACATTTGTTCTGAAGCCCTCGGAGCGTACACCTCTGCTAGCAGGACGCTTGGCAGAGCTATTCAAGGAAGCGGGGCTACCAGATGGTGTGCTTAATATCGTTCACGGTGCACATGATGTCGTGAACGGATTGCTTGAACATAAGCAGATTCAAGCGATCTCTTTTGTCGGATCACAGCCTGTGGCTGAATATATCTATAAAACTGCTTCCGCTCATGGCAAACGGGTGCAGGCGTTAGCTGGTGCTAAAAACCACTCTATCGTTATGCCAGATGCTGACCTTGACCTCACGGTGAAAGAGATTACTAGTGCAGCGTTTGGCTCGGCGGGAGAGCGTTGTATGGCGTGTTCAGTGGTTGTGGCTGTAGGCGATGTTGCAGACGCTCTTGTCGAGAAGCTGGTGGGAGCAGCCGATCGGATTACCATTGGTAATGGTCTGGATGAGGGAGTGTTCTTAGGCCCAGTCATTCGCGCTGGACACAAAGAACGTACACTGGGTTATATCGAGGCTGGAGAGCAAGAAGGAGCGGCACTGATTCGGGACGGCCGTAAGGATAAGGCAAGCGGGGAAGCAGGCTACTTTGTAGGGCCAACCGTATTCGATAAAGTAGATAGCACGATGAAAATCTGGAAGGATGAAATTTTCGCTCCGGTACTTGCTGTAGCGAGAGTGGAGACGTTGGAGGAAGCGGTGGAGCTGGCGAACCGTTCCGATTTTGCTAACGGCGCGTGCTTGTTCACACGTAGCGGAGCTCACATGCGGCAATTCCGTGAAACCATTGATGCGGGTATGCTGGGCATTAACCTAGGCGTGCCAGCGCCGATGGCGTTCTTCCCATTTTCCGGCTGGAAGAAGTCATTCTATGGGGATCTTCATGCCAACGGGTCAGACGGGGTCGAGTTTTACACGCGCAAAAAGATGGTCACGGCTCGTTGGTAAGCAACGGGTGATCGGCTGATCACAATGAAGCCGAAGTAAGTCATGGGAGACAGGATACGCATACAGGGAGGTAGCGGGATGGGCAAGGACAAGGTGAGAGTGGGTATTATTGGCGCAGGACGAATTGGCAAAATTCATGCCGACAATTTGTTGCGCAATCCTCATGTGCAGATCGTAGGTATAAGTGATCTATTTGCAGGGCCAGAGCTTGAAGCTTGGGCATCGATGCGTGGTATCTCAGTGGTGACAACGAATAGTACAGAGCTTATTGAACACCCTGACGTGGATGCTGTATTGATCTGTTCCTCAACAGACACTCATGTGCCACTTATTGAATTAGCGGCGCAAGCAGGTAAGCATATTTTTTGTGAGAAACCAGTGAGTATGGATCTTCATCAGACAGAGGCAGCAGTAGCGGCTGTACAGCAGGCAGGAGTGAAGCTACAGATCGGGTTCAATCGCCGCTTTGATCATAATTTCAGACAGGTGCGCGCACATGTACAGGATGGCTCGATCGGAGAGCCACATATTATCAAGATTACCTCTCGTGACCCTAGTCCGCCGCCTGCGGAATATATCCGGGTATCAGGTGGAATTTTCATGGATATGATGATTCATGATTTTGATATGGCTCGTTATCTCTCAGGCAGTGAAGTAGAGGAAGTGTACGCACAAGGCAATGTGCTGGTGGATCCCGTATTTGCTGAATATGGAGATGTGGATACTGCGATTGTGACGATGAATTTTGCCAATGGAGCGATTGGTGTTATTGATAATAGTCGCCGAGCGGTATACGGATATGACCAACGTGTGGAAGTGTTTGGATCGATGGGTAGCACTGCGGCTGCTAACGATCATCCGAATACAGTAGAGCTTAGCACAGCTACGGGATTGCTGCGGGACAAACCACTCCACTTTTTCCTTGAACGTTATAACGAAGCGTATGTACAAGAAACAGCTCTGTTTATAGAGGCTATTCTGAAGGATACACCTGTGATCGTGGATGGTCATGATGCGGTTCAGGCAGAGCGGATTGCATATGCGGCTCGGATGTCACTCGAACAGGGAAGACCAGTCAAGCTTCGTGAGGTAACGAGTGTATCAGTGAATTCGCAGACGGCTGTTCAATCTTAAGCAAGCAAAGTTAACTGCTATCGTATGTTGTTCTAAAATTGCAATTCGAGAGGAGTCGGTAACCACATGTCAGAGCGCATAGTGAAGCCCGAATTCAAACCAGCAGAGGATGGAACACTCTTAACCGTTACGCCAGAGTCGGCCGGCTGGGAATACGTAGGATTTCAGGTGGTACAACTGGAGGAGAATCAGACATGGGTGCGTGAGAGCGAGGATCAGGAGTTGTGTATCGTTCTTCTTAGCGGACTTGCGAATGTGAGTACACAGAAGAACACGTGGGAGAATATTGGGCGCAGAATGAGCGTTTTTGAGAAAATCCCTCCATACGCTGTGTATATTCCGAGTTCAGATCAAGTACAGGTTACTGCGCTTACCAAACTTGAAATTGCTATTTGTGCAGCGCCTGGTAAAGGAAGTTACCCAGCACGTCTGATTGCACCTGAGGATGTTGGCGTTGAATCACGAGGGTACGGTAATCTGGAGCGGCAGATCCATAACATTTTGCCAGAGCAAAAGGAAGCCGACAGTTTGCTTGTAGTAGAAGTATTTACACCGGATGGACACTGGTCGAGTTATCCTCCGCACAAACATGATCGGGATGCACTACCAGATGAGTCATTGCTGGAGGAGACCTATTATTTCCGTGTAGAGCCTCAGCAAGGCTTCGCTATTCAACGGATCTATACTGATGATCGTTCTGTGGATGAGACGCTCGCCGTCAACAATGGCGAAGTGGTGCTTGTACCATGCGGATACCATCCGGTAGGTGCTCCTCCAGGGTACGAGGTGTATTATCTGAACGTGATGGCTGGACCAACGCGGACATGGAAATTCCATAACGATCCTGACCATGATTGGCTGATGAACAAAAGATAGACTCCTTCAGAGTCCTTAACATGCTGGACTTGTCTTATGCACGGGAAGAACCTACAGTTGGTTGCTTATGCGGACATCCCCCTGCATAATAAGAAGAAACGATTACCTATGTATAATGAACTTTATATGTAGTACAAATGGGGAAATAACATTGAAAGCAACCATTTATGATATAGCACGTGAAGCGGGTGTATCGATAGCAACGGTGTCACAGGTCATTAACGGCAAAGGGAAAATTAGTGAAAAGCGCCGCGCCGAGATCATGGAGATTATGGAACGTCTGCACTATCAACCAAGTGCCATTGCTGCTGCACTTACTGGCAAACAGACGTATACCTTGGGTCTGCTCGTTCCCGATATCTCGAATCCGTATTTTGCCGAGCTGGCTCGTGCGGTGGAGGATCGGAGTCGCAAGCTCGGATACAGCGTCGTGATCTGCAGTACAGATAACAAGGACGAGCGGGTAGAGCGCTATCTGAATTTGTTACAGCAAAAAAGAGTCGATGGCATGATGATCGGAACGGGGATCGATAATGCAGATATATTGGCACCACTGCTGCAACAATCGATTCCTGTTGCACTGATCGCAAGACAGATGCCAACGCTATCTGTGCACACAGTCGCTATTGATGACCGTTTAGGTGGTGCGTTGGCTGCGCAGCACCTACTGGAACTGGGGCATACCCATCTTGCTGTATTATCTGAACCGTTCAAGGTGAGCAGTAGTCAAGAACGAATCCGGGGTTTCCGCGAGCAGCTGCAGCAAGCAGGTCACACGCTTGCATCGGAACGGATCAGAGCTTCTTCTGCTGACTTGCACGCGGCCAAACAGGAAGTGCTGCAACTCCTTAGCGATATCGAGCGTCCAACAGGTCTATTCTGTTGTAATGACATACAGGCAATAGGTGCGCTACAGGCAGCGAAGGAACTAGGTCTACGTGTGCCTGAAGATGTGTCGATCATTGGTTTTGATGATACGATTCTGGCGTCAGTTACGAGCCCGCCGCTCACAACGATTGCTCAGCCTATTGAAGAGCTTGGTCGTCATGCGGTGGATATTCTTATTGAAGAGTTGAAGGATCACAACAAGCAGCCACAGCAGAAGGTGTTGAAGCCTGAATTGGTGGTACGGGAGTCGACAGGACCTAGGGTTGAACGCTAACAATAGTGTGCTCTCATTGCGTTATACCGTCACTCTCGCTCACACTCATATTAAATACAATACTGAAGTATACAATAAATAAGCCGCGTGATCCCTGAGGGGAGACGCGGCTTATTTATTGTGTTGATCATTCCGTGAGCGAAGCAGATTCTTGTCCTAATTTGAACGTTTCCGTTTAAATTTTGAACTTTTTCACTTCCTGGAATAATGTGTTGGCATGCTGTGACAGTTCATTAGCACGTTTCGATATACTCGTCATGTAATTAACCTGTTCTTGCGTTGAGGAGGCAACTTCCTCGGTGGAAGCTGCACTTTCCTCTGACATGGCCGCTACGCTGGAGATCACCTCAGCAATCTTGCCTGCGTTTCCATCTAGTTCAGTCGTGGCAGAGGATACAAGCCCTAACTGGCTGTCGATACCGTCAATGGATTGCTTAATCCGTGTGAATGACTCCCGCATCTCATGCACGGCAGCTACTTGCTGATCAATGCCACCTTCAGCAGAGACCACCTCATCTACACTTTGGCGACTAGCTGCTTGAATCTCATCTAGCAATACAATGATATCCTGGGCAGAACTTGAAGATTGCTCGGCGAGTTTCCGCACTTCTTCTGCAACGACGGCGAATCCGCGTCCATGTTCACCCGCTCTTGCTGCTTCAATTGATGCGTTCAAGGCAAGCAGATTGGTCTGTGAGGCAATGCCGCGAATCATATCGACAATGCCTTCGATCTTCTGAGACTTGTCTGCCAGCAGTGTGATGGACTCTCCAACACGGTCAATAGACTTGCGATTATCGCCTGCAAGCTCGACCTGATGGTCGACGGCCTGAATCCCTACTTGCATAGCTTCACTCGCTTCACGCATCATGTTGACGGATTGCTCTACACTGCGGTGAATACCGCTAACGTTATCGCTCATCTCCGACAGACGAGTGGAGCCATCGTAGACAGATTCGGCTTGCCTGCTAGACCCTTGAGCCAGTTCATCTGTGGCAATGGAGATTTGCTCTGCTATGCGCTTCGTATTGTTCGTATGGTCTTCCATCTCACCAGAAATACGCTGTACTTGATCCGCGGAAGAGGTCACCTGTTGAAGTAGCGTGCTCAGCTGATCGGACATCTGATTAAATGCCGCACCCAGCTCGGCAAATTCATCTCTGCCCTTTATGTTCACTCGGCTGGTAAAATCACCACTCGACATTTGCTGGGATGTGCCATGCAGGCTTCTCAGAGGCTTAATGAAGAGTGAGGCAATCCAATACGATGCAGCCATCACAACGAGCAGTGTAATTCCGATAATCAGAATATAATTATTACGTAAAGAGTAATACTCGGCATAAGCGAGCTTTTCGGAAATTACTGCACCAATCACCCAGCCTGTACTCGGAATCTGCTGATAGAATAATGAATAGTTCTCATCGTTGTAACGGAAAAGCTTCTGCCCTGACGGGTTAGCTTGCATATCAGCCAATAATGGCTGGAGTTCTGGATCGTCCGCAGCAGATGTATTCACGAGCTTCTCATCAGGGTGAGCTAGGAGCTGTCCTTTTTTATCAATTAAGAAGGTGTATCCTAGCCCATCTAGGTTGATCTTACTCACCGTATCGGTAAGGGTGGAGAGGAGCAGATCGGCTGCCGCAATCCCTTGTAACTGCCCTTCCTTATTCTGTACAGGCATGGCGATGGACACGGCATATTGATTAGTCACCATATCTAGGTAAGGATCGGAGAATGTTAATTGGTTAGCTTGCTTGGCTTCCATGTACCATGGTCGTTTTCGGGGATCGTAATCAGGGTCAGGCACCCAGCCGGAACCATTAAGAAACTCGCCAGTTTGTTCTGCACCAAAGTAGAGATCCGAAAGGCTTTCTTTATTGCTACCAAGCTTCATAATATTAAAATAATCTGCATTGAGCTGCCCCTCGGGTACACCCTCCTGAATGATGAACGACAGTGTTTCAACCACTTTAGCGTTACTGCTAATCCATCCATTCAACTCGTTGGCTGATGAGGTCATCAGTCCATTTAATTTAGTATCCACATGTAACGTTGCTTGCTTCTCGGTTTGAATCAAGCCCAGAGCTGCAAGCGGAACTGCCGTAATTAGTACGGCGGCGAGAAACATAATCATTAATTTTGGTTTGAGCTTCATTCCCATTCCCCCCAAGCATCCAGTTCTATTTCTTATGTTTGAATGAAACTTTAAGACTTACAACTTAGATAATATATCGTCAAAATGAAGCAGATATTTAGTATGGAGGAAGATTAAATTTTAAATTTTTTCACTTCGTTAAATAACGTGTTGGCGTGATTCGTTAATTCTCTAGAGCGATCTGAAATGGTTGTAATGTAATTGAACTGCTCTTGAGTCGAAGAAGCGACTTCTTCTGTGGAAGCAGCACTCTGTTCGGACATCGCGGCAACACTGGAGATTACCTCGGCAATTTTGCCTGCATTGTTGTCGAGTTCAGAGGTCGCTGTGGAAACCTGTCTCACCTGATGGTCAATGCCATCGACCGATTGTTTAATTCGTGCAAAGACATCCCGCATCTCATGAACGGAGGCAACTTGTTGTTGGGTGGCTTGCTCTGCAGACGTTACTTCATCTACGCTTTGACTGCTCGCAGCCTGAATTTCGTTTAGCAACACAATAATCGAATCAACAGACTGGGAAGATTGCTCAGCTAGTTTGCGTACCTCACCCGCAACTACAGCGAACCCACGTCCTTGCTCTCCCGCTCGAGCAGCTTCAATGGAGGCATTCAAGGCGAGCAAGTTCGTCTGAGCCGAAATATCACGAATCATACTGACAATACCTTCGATTTTGCGAGATTTGTCCGCCAATAAGTGGATGGATTCTCCGACCTGTTGAATAGATTTACGGTTATCTTCTGAGAGATGCACTTGATGGTCTACGGCTCGCAATCCTGCCTGCATGGCGTCTGTTGCCTCCTGCATCATAGCTACCGACTGCTCGATACTGCCATTAATGCCATTGACAGTGTGGCTCATTTCGGTAAGTCGGCTAGAGCCTTCATAGACAGACTCTGCCTGACTGCTTGATCCTTGAGCGAGCTCGTCTGTAGCAATGGAGATCTGTTCAGCAATACGCTGGGTATTCCCGGTATGATCCTCCATTTCATGTGAAATGTCCTGAACTCGATCTGCAGATTGTTGAACCTGCTGCAACAATTGGCTGAGCTGACCAGACATTGAATTAAAGGCCACCCCAAGCTCGGCGAATTCATCTTTTCCTTTGGAGGGAACACGACCTGTGAAATCACCTTCAGACATTTGAGCAGACATGAGCTGGAGTCGTTTCAAAGGTTTGATTAAACGAGCGGCAACACCATATGCTCCTGCCAAAACAACGACCAGCGTGACGGTGATAATGAGAATATATTGATTACGTAATTGATAATATTCAGCATAAGCGAGTTTTTCAGAAATGACTGAACCGACAATCCAACCTGTACTTGGAATCTGTTTGAAGTATAAGAGCAGGTTCTCTCCGTTATATTGGAAAGACGTCTGTCCTGCTGGATTAGCTATCATCTCAGCCAGTAACGGCCCCAATTCAGCATTGTCCGCAGCAGAAGTACTTGCGAGCTCAGCTTGGGGATGAGCTAAGATGACGCCATTTTTATCAAGCATGAAGGTGTATCCTAACCCACCCAGATCAATCTGATTGACCGTATCGGTTAATTTGGAGAGCAAAATATCAGAAGCTACAACCCCCTGTAGCGCACCATTCTCTGTTTTTATAGGCATGGCGATGGATACCGTGAATTGTTTAGATTTGTTATCGATGTATGGATCGGTAAAGATTAGCTTATCTGCTGCCACAGCTTCTTTGTACCAGGAACGTTCTCTGGGGTCAAAATCTGCTGCTTGGACGAAGTCGGAACCATTTATAAACTGACCATCCTCGTTACCATAATATAAATCTTCTAGATTGTTCTGATTGGTGCCCTGGTACATGATGGACAAATAGTCCTCATTCACATCAGAAGCAGGCACAGCTTCTTGGAATATGAGCCCCACCGTTTCTAGTAATTTCTCATTGCCATGTAACCAACCGTCCAACTGAAATGTTGCGGCAGATACCAATCCGTCTAGTTTGTTGTTCACACTTTGAGTGGCTTGTTTGCCTGACTGATACAGACCCAGTGGTGCGAGAGCACCTGCAGTAACAAGGACGGTGATCAAGAAGGCCAACATCAATTTAAGTTTTAATTTCATACTTTACTTCTCCCCCTAGATGTCATAAATGTGTTAGCATGGTTAAAAGCTTATGAAGTATATCGTCATATAAATTTTAAATTTTAGAGATAACATTTCTGAATGCGATTACAATTGAAATTAATGAATAACTTTCATGTAGATTCAACGTTATTTACATAGACAGGGAAAAGTAGGGACTTGTTTTAGGAATTTAAAAGTCTAAGAGATTAGGAAAATGGGGGAGTGAGTATCATTAAAAAGTGGGGATACATCTTATCTGCGTGTTTTGTTGCGCTCTTGATTCTGCTTAATTCCTCGCGAGAACAAGAATTAGAAGATTACACACCTCCTACTCCTGAGGTTGAGATTATAATGGATTCTCTTAGTGATGTAGCTTTCCATTGGGAGATGACCAACTTGTCTCCTGAACAATTCCATTCTAGATATCTGGAGCTTACAGGAGAGGATTTTTCTCAGCTTAAGGGGCAACCTGCATCTTACTCTTCCAATATCTATCATGCAGAATATACCGCACTTGTCGATCTAGGAGCTGGTGTCGATGTGCAGACGGGGTTTCTTGCAGAGATTGAAGAAGTTCGAGATGGGTCTGAGATACAGAGGGAGTTTCGACAGGTCTATGAAAATACAAGTTACTTGACTCCGGAGGATTCCAATTCGACTAAACTTGTACAGAATTATGTGATGGTGACTAGGCATGATCAATCTCGTGTACAGGTCAGTTTAAATGCGTACGCCGATTGGTTGAGCAGTGAAGGTCAGCGTAAGCATGAATTAGGTGTGTTATCAGCTGAAGAGCTTCGGCAACAGCATTGGTTCCCAATGGAATCAATGGACGGATCAGACAAGGGATTTCGCAGGTATTTTAGTGGATCAGGATGGGTGAAGCTATAAGCATCCAAGTTATAGGGCTTTTATTGCATTTTTACGGGAGGGGTGCATCGCTATCATATGAAAAATAGAACGAAGTATATTTTAGCTATAGTTACGGCCATTGTAGTTGCTGCTATTGCGATCCCGTTATATGTGAAAAGTCAGCATACTACGTTTCGTGCAGAGGTAACCGATCATATGACCATGCTTGACAAGATTAGGCTATTGGAAATAAGTAAGGTTGAACGCGAGCTCTATGATTCTGAAGAAGTTCAACTTGAAGATCCGAAGCAGATCCAGGGCATTCTAAAACTATTCAAGGATGTTGAACTACAAAATGTAAAACAAGTGGGTTCAGATCAGGATTTACCTTACTATTACCAAGTACGGATCTTGGTTATCAAAGAGGATCGTTTTTCTGAACAACTCGGAATTTCACTCTATAGCGACAATACCATGGCGATTTATAATAGTGCTGCAACGAGAGATGCCCATAAGTCTTACAAGATCACCAATGAATTCAACTTCAATGAAATTGAACGTATTTTTAATAAGTTAAAGGAGGAGGCTGCATGACTGATATTGTCGTTCGACCCATTGATGAGCGAGATGTTCCATTTTTATGGGAAATGTTATATGCATCCCTGTATACCAGAGAGGAAGACGAGCCCTTTAAACGGGATATTATCCATAGCCCTGGGTTATCTAAATACGTAGAGGGATGGGGAAGGGAAGGCGACTTTGGATTTGTGGCGGTGGCTACGCACGGGGGACAGGACAGAAGATTAGGCTCAATCACACTTAGGTTCTTCAATGAACAAAATGCAGGATTCGGCTATGTCAATGCGGAGACACCGGAGATGGGAATGGCGATCATTGAAGAAGCACGCGGACAAGGTGTGGGTACACGGTTAATTCAAGCTGCATTAGAGGAAGCGAAGCAAAGGGGTATTGCTGCTGTGTCACTTAGTGTTGATCCAGATAACGAAGCAATTCGATTGTATCGTCGATTTGGATTTGTTGAAGTAGGCATGTGTGACACATCAGTCACGATGGTGTGCACGATACAATAAGACAGAGTAAGTTCAAATTTCATATTCCAAATGAAATAAATATTGAATCTTCACTGGAAGTTCAGAGTGCATCTATGGGTGAGAAAGAACAGGGAGAATTCAGAACAGAGCAGAGCAGAAAAGGCACTTCCTGAAGGAAGTGCCTTTTTATGTGCAACTCAGATTGGAATACTTATGAAACATAAGTCAAAAAAATCGATTGATTATTTTAGCAAAAAGGCCAATGCTTCATCATACGTTTCCCATTGAAACTCGGTTTGGTGGTTGGAATCTTTGGAGATTCGATTCAACTGCATTTTGGCGATGGCTCCACCAACGGCCACACTGGCGCGTTTCATGCCCAATTGCGTAAGCATTTTCTGGTGCTCTACAATTTTTTCTTTGGTATCTTGGGGGAAAGCCTTCATATTACGCATATCGACCAACACATCGAATGAATCCCCTAGTGACTTACTCAGTTGTTGAATTTGTATATTCGCCTGTTCCACTTGTTCTGGCGTTACAATTCCGTCCCAAATAATCTCCATAATGGGTGTGTCTGAATCTAAAAGTCTAACGGACATTTAGGCAACTCCTCAGTCATAAAATGTATGTAAACGTGAGTCTATTTACCTATTAATTATACCTATTTTTAGCATGAATGAAAACTACAATTAGCTTTTTGTGATACTTATGGACTATTAAATCGTAATGCTTAGGTAAGTCTGAGAAAATGCAGCTATATGAGAACAAGTTAAATTATTAAATTAGATACCAAAAAAGCTGCCATATCTATAAACGACATAGGCAGCTTATTGGGATTTAACATCTGGCATTGCGTATCTATCGCCAGTAATAGACTAATATCCTATTTTGAGACTATGACCTTCTGTAGCTATTCCTTCTGAACGAGTGATGGGTAGCTTGTGTTCTGCTGTGAACCCAAGTGTCTCCCCATCGTGCAACGTGATATCATTCTCGATGACATAAGTTGTAGTCATAAACATCATCTCATACACGTCACTTAATGCTTCAGCAGATTGGGTGATCTCCATCTCGTCTTTCCCAAACCTACGTAAACCGTATGTATAAGCTGAGGCACCTTGAGCATCTTGGAATAAACCAATGTACACCCACAGCGATACAGGTAGCTCGTCTTCCTTCAGCCACCGACTGATCTCTATGTATTGACTTGCTTCTACTACAAGTGGTGCTAGATATATGGCGAGTGCATGATCCAATTGTAATAGGGCACTTGCTGTTTTGGTGAATAGAATATGTCCTTGAATCGCATCGGTTGCATTCAGAACAGACACTATAATTTGCGATTGATGTCGGGAAGTTACTTGTTCTGCTTCTCGCCACAGTATATTAAGTTTGGCATTCTCCTCGACTTCACGATCAGGCACAGGAGCAGCTATATGAGCACATACCACTTGCATACCGTCCACTTCAAAAAATAAATTGCCTTCTTCCGGTTGTTCCTCAATGTCTATGTCCCATTCCTGTTTCATCTTATGGATGAAGACATTCAAATCACATTCCTCACGTTCTAACAGAACGAATCCAACGATGGTTTCATGATGCGGAGTGGACGCCAAGACCTCATCTACCTGCACAGTTTCCTTTTTACGACGTCTAAGTTTATCAAACAATCCCATGAGACGTTCTCCTTTCAACCAATCACAGTAATTGACATAAGTGCTATGTCATTACCTTACCATAACATACGAGGAATGTAATAATCCGCGATGTCATGGTATCGGCATGTGATTAGAGGAACAGGACGAGAAGCAATGCAATAATGGCAGGCAAGCCTTGTTTAATGATGATAGAGCGGGAGGAAGTTGCTCCTCCATAAATAGCCGCAATGACCACACAGGCTAAGAAGAAGATTTGGATATGCTGTCCAACAGTTGAGTCTGGATACAACAGTCCCCAGATCAGACCCGCAGCGAGGAATCCGTTATACAGACCTTGATTAGCCGCAAGAGACTTGGTGGACTTAGCAAATTCAGGAGTGGTACCAAACGTTTTCATTGTACGTGGGCTTGTCCACATAAACATCTCCATTACGAGAATATACAAATGTTCAATAGCAACAAGAGCTACAAAAATGATACTGATCACGAAAAAACACCTTGCTTTCTCATATGTATTTGATTACTTGTATACCAGTATAAAGCTTTCTTTTATAAACGGGAAGTATAAATTTAATTTTGCGCAATTAAATTGTGTGTATACATACTATCTTTCATAATTAGTGAGATGTACGGGTTCGTTAGTCGAGGGTCGAATCAATTTTTTGAATGGTTATTCACGTAATCTTCGGGCGTACTACCTATGATCGACTTGAAGTCCTTAATAAAATGCGATTGGTCATGATAGCCCAGGTCCTGAGAAAGTTGAATTAGATCGTAGTGAGAACCTTGTTCGATAGATTCAGCCGCATTTTGCAGACGATACAGTTTAATTACTGTCTTGGGACTTATCCCTACATACTGATTAAACAGTCGCTGGAGTTGTCTGGTATGGATATTCCAAAAGGCAGCTAAGTCATCTACCCTCAGCATATCGCGGTTTAGTTCAATCTGCGAAACAATCTCGCCAACGAATTGGGCTTTAGCATCCTCGGCAGGTATATGTTCGCAGAGAAGCTGATCCATATAGCTGACCTTTTCCACATCGGTTTTCATTCCAAGCAGGGAATCTTCAAGTTCGTCTGAAGTAACATTGAGGATTTGTCCAACGTGCAAGGGATTGCCTTGCAGTGCAGATATAGGTGTACGGAGATAAGGATAACAACCGCCAGGTTTGAACTTTACGCCAAACACACTGCCTTTTTCCTTAATCATGTAAGTGAACTTGCGCTTAGAAGGGCCGTAGAAAAAAGTATTACCGTGCTCTACTATGAGATTCACACAAGGATTAGGAACGATATGCTGCGAATAAGGCTGCTTCCCAGTAAGATCCCAGGACGCAATCCAGAAGTGCTTCACCCATGCACGTAATGCTTCAGAAGGAGCATAACGATTCAACTGATATGTGGCGTCCATCTCATCAAATTTTAGTATACCCATGCTGGCTCTCTTCATATCATTCACGGATTGCATCTTGTGTTCCCCCATCATCATCATATAGATAATACCTGTCATTCTGATAAGTGTAGTGTAGCTGATCTTATATCAAGTACGAAAGTTTGCTTTTGTATCCAAAAAAACGACTACAGAGTAAATCTGTAGTCGTTGATATTGTAGTTTTAATGATATGTCATATACCTAGAACAGGGAACAAATCTGTCTAATCAAACTGTCTCAACAACTTATGAATGATCTCAGTTGCTTCTACATTAGTTGGATCTAGCTCAATAGACTTCTGATAGTGCTCTATAGCCTGATCGCGGTTCCCAGCTACGGCGTACATTTCCCCCAAGCTATCATGGAGATTCGATGATTCTGGAAATAGTCGAATGGCGATCTCCAGAATGCACAGTCCTTCCCTCGGCCTCTCACTTCGCAGCAACATATATGCAAAAGCGTTGAATTCACCTTCATAGACTACATAGGTATCTATAGAAGGAAGTACGACGTCAGCATAATATTGATAGGCTTCTTCGACCCCATCCCGCAAGGCGATCCCTGCCAAGGCATGTGCAAGGGATTGTGGAATGGTCGCTCTCTCATTCATACCAAGCAAGATATCGAGCAACGTCTCACTTACGATGTTTAAACCGATATAATCGGCATTCATCAGGATCGTCACTGCAATACCCTCGTGGGGAAGAAGCACCAAGAGACTACGAAAACCCGTGTCCCTTCCCATATGAGCAGCCGTCCGACACCCTTTATACTCACCTGTAAACCAGCCAAGTCCCATGGTGTTCAACCAGTTGCCATAGCCGGTGACTGTCTCTGAACCCCACATGGCATGGTAGTTCTCCTCATGAAGTAGACGCGAGGTATGATCGACATGTAGCCCTTGTAGCTGCTTAACCGCATAGGCACATAGATCTGTGGCACTCGCATATAAGGTGGAGCTTGGTGCATGGGCTCGATGGTAAGGGAAGGTGAGGCTAACCTCGGGTCCATAACCTTCGAATAATCCTAGAATATGCGGATCAGCGAGAAGGTCTGCGGGCACCTCTTGTTTGAGAAATGAGCTATGCATCATAGAGCAGGGTAACAGGATATGGCTCTTCATGTAGGATTCAAAGTCCATACCGCTAACCTTGGCAATTAGATCACCCAAAATCTCATAACCAATATTGCTATAAAAGAATGCTTCCCCTGGCCTACTACGCAGAGTACAATTGCCAATGCTCCTCACATAGCGTTCAAGGCTCCCTTCGTCATACTCAGGGCGATCCCATCCAAAATCATCTTCATCAGGTAAGCCTGATGTATGATTCAGCAGATGTCTCACGGTGATTAGCTGGTAGAGTTCGTCTTTCAGGTTAAAGTAGGGTAAATACTCCGTTACGTACCCATTTAGCTGCAACAATCCTTGTTCCGCAAGCTGCATGATCGCTGTGGCTACCAACGTTTTGGACACAGAGGCAGTGTGAAAGAGCGTGTGCTCTGTAACTGGCAATCCACTTTCCATATTCATGATGCCAAAGCCACGAGTATAGATGGTTTGGTTACGATAGACGATGCCTACCGCCAATCCTGGAACAGGCTCGCCTTTCCAAAATGCGGACAATGCATTGTGCACTTGATCTATTTTTCGCTGAATATCGCTCATGAGATCCTCCAATAGGTTATATGAAATTTTCAAAAAGCAAACCTGATTGAGCTAGCATGAGTTATACCAACGGGTTCACGTCCCTTTATATTCATCTGCATTCCAATATATCATAGAAGAATATGGATAACGATACTTTTTTAGCAAAAGATAAACGTATGCTTAAGTTGACTTTGTGAACCACTTCTTAAAGGTAAACTAACATATAGTCTTGTCGTGTTTTTACAATACACCTTTAGGGTATAACGATAGGATAGTCATGTAAGTAACTCGCTTGTACATCAATTACATAAGGGGAGTGGATTGTGTGGAGCTGAAGTATGAGTTTTATATCAATGCTGGACTAGAAGAGGTGTGGAGTGCCCTAATCTCTCCAGATGGGACGCGTAGCAGCTTCTTTGGCAGTGAACTCCGTTCAAACTTTCAGCCTGGTCAGCCCTTTGCCTATGTTGGGCCGGGGAACGATGGGCAAGAGACTGTTCATGTGTATGGACAGATATTGGAGTTCGAACCTTTGTCTACTTTGAGTTATCTCGAACATCCCGGACCGTCCTATCATGCGAATCATGAGGAACTGCAATCCAGAGTGTCTTTTCAACTAGAGACCGTAGGGGAATGCACGAAGCTGACATTAATTAATGATCAGTTCACAGAGAATCATCCGTCATTTGCAAATGCACAGCAGAGCTGGTGGATGATCTTGAGCAGCATCAAGAGCTGGGTAGAGACAGGAAAGACTCTTCAGTTTGGTTGGTAATTGGTATCCCATTGGGGATGGAAGGCAGTCATACGTATAGTCAAAAAAATAAAATCCATTAAGCGCCGATTTGGCGCTTATTTTTATTGTATTTACGAAGGAGGAGGTGTAATCTGAACTCATGTCAGATCATGTCGAATTATAGGTGTATAACTGTAGAGGAGAAATGAACATGCTGTTTAACCGTACACAATCGAACAAGCCAAATGCTTCGCTGCAACAGTTGCTGGAATATAGTCGTAAACTTGTGGTAGATGCAGAGAGAAATGAGGTTAATGAGCTCTCCACTGTGGAGACAGATTTACAAGAATATGCTGAGATTGTAAGCAATGTGAATAAAGCTATACATATAAGGAACCAAAAAAATGAAGCACTGACGTTACGGTTGAGCATGTTAAATCAAGTAATGAACATTGGGGTCTGGGAGTCTAACATCGTTGCTGGCGATCCACTTGATCGTAATAATAAAGTGTCATTCTCCGATGAATTCAGGCGCATGCTTGGTTATGTGAATGCAGAGGATTACCCTAATGAATTTGCAAGCTGGGCGAAATCTGTTAATCCAGAGGACAGACCACAACTGGTGCAAGCGATCACGGAAAATGTGAATAACCCTAAGGAAACGGCTCCTTATAACGTGATGAGTCGAATGATACTAAAAGGCGGCGAGGTTCGCTGGTTCCGTTGTCTGGGCCAGGTTGTCCGAAATAGTGAGGGAGTTCCCATCAAGCTCTTAGGAATCATGTTTGATATCCATGATCAGAAGACGGAGTCAGATCAACTTGAAGCACTCGTGACACGTTATGACCTTGTCAATCGAGCCCTAGTCGAAGCACCTTGGGATATGACCGTTGTTGCTGGAGATGTGGTTAATCCGAACAATGAATTTTGGTGGTCCCCACAGTTCCGCAGAGAACTCGGATTCAAAGATGAGAGTGATTTTCCCAATGTATTCAGCAGTTGGAGCTCCCGTCTTCATCCGGAAGATCATGATCGCACCATTAACGCGTTTGCTGAACATATGAATGATTATAGTGGACGTACACCGTATGATCTGGATTATCGTTTACAACGTAAGAATGGTGAATATCGTTGGTATCATGCGGGTGGTGAGACGATACGAGACAATGATGGGGTGCCACTGCGCGTAGCTGGTACAATACGTGATGTGACTCACGAGAAGAATAAAGCACAGGTAGTCGAAGCGATGAATCGGAAAACAGAGCAATTGTCCGAATCCATCAGTGAGATGGTTCGTGGCATTAACTCGATTACAGATCAGGCACAGGAGCTGGTGACAGCACAGGAGCTATCTGCTGAGGCTGCTACGCAGGTGAAGGTTAGTGCGGACGAGACGAAGAATATTACGACGTTTATTCGAGAGATTGCCAGTCAGACGAATCTACTTGGGTTGAACGCAGCGATTGAAGCTGCACGTGCAGGCGAGCTAGGACTTGGATTCGGCGTCGTTGCGGGGGAAGTGCGTAAGCTGGCAGATCATAGCTCTGATGCAACCGTTAATATTGAAGATAGCATGCATGCAATGAAGACACTCATTGATCAGATTCTGGATCATATTGGTAACATGTCTACACTGACACAGAACCAGGCTGCACTTACACAACAAGTGAATGCGTCCATGGATGAGATCAACACGATGTCCCAGGACTTAGTGAATTTCTCACGCAACTTGTAAGACAAACGAATAGGTTATGCTCTCCACCGCTCAGAGTGGAGGAAGTCTATACAAAAACAGCCGTTTCTCCATCACAGAGAAACGGCTGTTTAAGCATCAATATTGATGTGTGTCTTTATATAAAGGGACTTATAGACTTTTATACTTGTTGAACTTTGATCAGGTTAGTGTTACCGGATTGACCGATAGGAACACCAGCGGACAATACGATGATGTCACCTTTTTCGATGTAACCTGTTTTGATTGCATTGCGTGTAGCGGATTCGAACATTTCGTCCGTTGTAGTAACCTTATCTCCCATAACTGGTACAACACCGGAGAGCAAGCAAATTTTTGCAAGCACTTCTTCATGTTGAGTAACCGCAATGATTGGAGCTTTCGGACGATATTTGGAGATCATACGCGCTGTGAAGCCACTTTCAGTCGAAGTGATGATCGCTTTGGCATTGAGTACGAGAGAAGAACTTACAGCTCCTTGACTAATAACCTCAGTAATATCAGCGATTTGCTGTGCGGATTTTTGAGCAAATTGTTCTTTGTAATCAATCATCGTTTCTGCACGACGTGCAACTGCTGCCATCGTACGCACGGATTGCACTGGATATTTACCTGCAGCGGATTCACCAGACAACATGACAACGTCAGCACCTTGAAGTACAGCATTAGCTACGTCACTTACTTCTGAGCGGGTTGGACGTGGGTTCACTTGCATGGACTCCAGCATGTGTGTTGCAACGATAACCGGTTTACCTGCACGGTTACATTTATCGATCATTTCTTTTTGCATCATTGGTACGTCTTCAATCGGTACTTCTACCCCAAGGTCACCACGAGCAACCATGATACCGTCAGAAGCTTCAATGATATCGTCCAAGTTAGTCATACCTTCTTGGTTCTCGATTTTGGAGATGATCTGTACGTGATCTGCACCACGCTCTTTCAAGATGCTGCGAATCTCACGGATGTCATCACCTTTACGTACAAATGAAGCTGCAATGATCTCGATGTTGTTCTCGATACCGAAACCAATGTGCATAACGTCGCGTTCAGTAACACCTGGAAGCGTCGTTTTGATTCCTGGCAAGTTAACACCTTTGCGTGGCTTCAGGATGCCACCGCTGATGATTTTACAATGAATATCCGAACCTTCTACAGACAATACAGTCAGATCAACCAGACCATCATCAATCAGGATGCGATCGCCAGGCTTCACAACCAGATTCAATTCTGGGTAGTTTACGGAGATACGCTCTGCGTCACCGAGAATTTCTTCTGTCGTAAGGATGAGCTCTTTGCCTGCTTGAAGGTGGCAAGATGCTTCTTTCAGTTTACCAATCCGTACTTCTGGTCCTTTGATATCCATCATAACTGGTACGTATGTGTTCAGCTCAGAAGCTGCTTGACGAATGTTGTTGATCCGTCCAACGTGATCTTCCAACTCGCCGTGAGCCATATTCAAACGTGCAACCGTCATACCTTCCTGGATCATTACCTTTAATAAGTCGATTGAGTCACAAGCAGGTCCCATAGTACAAATAATTTTTGTTTTCAACATGCTATTTCCTCCTCATATTTTGCTTATATGTGTATTGTAGCGTTTTCTGTCGAATCAGGGTATGAACTATAGTACAATGATTGGAGTATAGTCCAATAATGAGGTGTATTATGGTCACTCCGTTAGAAGTACGACACATTAATGGTGTCGGATGGTTCGAAGAAGCTGTGCAAACACAGGAAACTTGGCGTCTTAGCTTGGTTACTTATGGAAAATGTGTATATTGGGTGAACGGCGAAAAACAGATCATGGAGAAAGGCGAGCTACTGATTATTCCCGGTGGTGTTGCTTATTATGGTAAAAGCATCCCTACCGTTACACATACCCAAATTGTTGTTCAATTAACAGGAGAAACACCGGAGTCACTGTCGGCATTAGAACGAGCAGAGGTCTTGCGGCATAAGCCCGGATGTTACGAACTGATCCATGAACGCATGAAGGCCATTCATCAGCAGTGGCAGGAGCGCCCTTCTTATTATGTCATGATGAGCCAAGCCTTATTGATGGAAGTGCTAATTTATGTGAACCGTGAGCTGGATCGAGGAGTTATTCCACCGGAGCGTCATATGCAGGCGGAGCGAATGAAACGATATATTGAGCGTCATTATAGGGAGAAGGTAACGAAAGAAGAGCTGGGTGATGAGATTGATAAGACCCCGAACTATGCAGCTGCGTTGTTCAAAAGTATGACCAACCAGACCATCAGCCAATATGTCCATGATCAACGGATGAAAAGAGCCGTATATCTGCTTACCGAGTCACAGCTCTCAATCCAAGAAGTTGCCGAATTCCTCGGATATCGCGACTTGTCTTATTTTTATCGCATCTTCAAACGTATTATTGGAAGCCCGCCGTCTGATTTCCTGCATGAGCGTCCACCTGTAATATGAAAACCGCAGCCCTGAGTTATGGAATCGTTAGTCTGAAGGGCTAACTATGCTTACTTTCTTCTATTGAAAGGACGGGAAGGCTAAAGGTGGGATTAGAGATAGGTGTAGGCGTAGGTGTAGAGATAGACTCATAAGATCCACGGAGTGGATGAGCGAATAAAAAAAAGAGAGCCGGTGGCTCTCTTTTTAAGTTACTAGGTAGTGGATTGCAACAACCTATGTTTTATTCATTCCTAATCTAGGCATTGCTGCTGGTGTTGGTTGCACCCAGCGTTTGCTTTTCTTTTTGGTGACCCGAGTTACGACGAAGAAGTACCGCATGAACTGCCCAGTAAGCTGCTTCAGCAAACAGGATTCCACCGGCAACATCAAGCAGAGAATGTTGTTTTACAAATACAGTGGAAGCGATGATCAACCATAACCAAACAGATAATGAGATTCGCAGCACTGGCTTGAAGTTCAAGTGACGGTTGACGATGATAAACAACATATAGCTTGTGAGACAATGAATACTTGGAAAGCAGTTGAATGGTGCATCATTTGTGTAAATGAATTGAACCAGCCAGCTACTCAAATCGGTTCCACCTACAATGGGCCGTGGTACATGCGTCGGAAATACCGCAAAACAGATGTTGGCGGCGATCACCCCTACATTATACGTGAGTATCGTACGCCAAAATAATGTTTTATTGGTCAGCCCCAGATAGATAAATCCAAGATACAGAATGGGCATCCAACTGATATATGGGTAAATAAATTCTTTAATAAAAGGAATCTGGGTATCGATCCAAGCATAGTTGTAGAAGACGTCACTACCCGTGTTGCTACCTAGAAAAACATAAATGGAGCCTTGCAAAGGTATACACAGTATAGCTAGTAGATGTCCCCAGCGTAGAAATAGTGCTTTCATAAGTTCCCCCTGATCTTTGATGTGCATACTACACGGTTCTTTGGATTCTCTCTATATAAGACGATGTTCCATGATTGTTACCCTGCAGAAATGAAGGGATGAAATTTTCCATAGTACTATAATGTACAGAACCAGATATAAGCCATACCTGATTTTAGGGGAAAACCCCGTGAAGAAAGTCTCTTTTTTGTTACTTTTATAGTTTTATCCAAAAAAGGATGCTGTAATATATTGCATATTGTAGTACAACTGTAGTGTCATCCTAACTTTGGTGATGTCGACAAAAGAAAATGAAAAGAGGCTGGTACTACCTTATGGCAAACGCGCAAAGTAGAAAAGAATCGTTCTCGAAGAGGAGGCCAATTCTAGCTGTAGTCATCATTGAACTGTTGCTCTTGTTCGCTGTGTTTGCAGCGGGTGCGGTGGCAACGATGAAGCAACTTGACTACACGTCTCCTGTACTCCTATCGTTTACACCGATTGCGATTGTACTCATCATCTATTTAACTATGCGGCGTAGGTGGGGTGAGATCGGATTCCGGTCTTTGCGAACCATTCCAGTGGAGCAGACGAAGTATTATATTCCGCTAATACTTGTATTGGGTACAATCGCTTTGAAGGGATTTGGAGAACTCACGTTGTCCAAGGTAGCCTTTTTTATCTTTTTCACCCTGCTCGTCGCGTTTGTTGAAGAAACGATCTATCGTGGACTGATATTTAACATCCTTCTAAGAAAGAGTGCAGTTGCTGCTGTCCTAACCTCCAGTATCCTTTTTTCGATCACGCATATTATGAATGCTTTATCCGGCCAGAATATGGCTGATATTGCTTTACAACTTGTTTATGCTCTTCTAATTGGGGGTGTGCTGGCACTGTTAATGTTGAAGAATGGAAATATCATACCCTTAGTTCTGTTTCACTTTGTACATAATTTAATTCAATTTCTGGGAGATGATCTACAGGATACGGGTACACTTCCTTATGATATCTTTGTAATAGTTGTTCTTGTGGGCTACTGCATTTGGTTAACATATAGTGTGCGAACACAACGATATAGCGTAGATTCAAGTAATACTTCACAACCGATAAATCGATAAAGAAATTTCTGACATGATAGCTCTGTTTGCCGTCAATCCTATGGAACGTGTTATACTTAACCAGACGGTAAACGGGCTGCGTGTTGAAACGTAAGTTAAGCCGTACAATGTGCGATTGTAGGTGTATTATGGAGAAAACTGCACAGGATGTAGCAGAATGGATGGTACAAGAGATTAAATTCACGGGTACGCTTCGTCAAGAAGCTGCTATAGCATATGTGAAGTCCAATTTTGGAGAAGAATTTGTGTTTGTGAATGAGAGCGGGAATGCATCCTTAGAAAAAGAAGTGAAAAAAGCGTTCCGTAAGCTACACGGTGGACGGATTGCTTGGGATCGAGATAGCTTTACGTGGGCATGGACATAACATTTATCGTGCAGTACAGATCTATAAGGGGATATTGAAACTGCAATCACTCGTTTTTTTTTATAAAAGGGTATAATTTGGATGCCTTTTGCATATCCTTTGGTAAGACCGTGCAGGAGCAGGGGAGCTAAAAAACCCTGTTGTACTGCGCGGAATAACATGTATTTCCAAAGCTGTTTGAAAAGAAAATACAAAGATTTGCTTTTTGGCAGAATCAGAGTTATAATAAGATCATGTTGTAGAGGAGTGGAAAACCTAATTCATATATTGTAAAGGGCGATCACTTATAGGTTATGACTGGTACCTTTTTCAATGTGTGAATTTTTATTTGCTTGCTGCAAAGAACAAAGGAACATGTTAATCTTTATTTGGAGGTGTAATTCACATGCAAAACGGAACAGTAAAATGGTTCAACGCTGATAAAGGCTTCGGTTTCATCGAAGTTGAAGGCGGAGAAGATGTATTCGTACACTTCAGCGCTATTACAGGCGAAGGCTTCAAAACGCTGGACGAAGGTCAACGCGTGCAATTTAAAATTGTACAAGGAAACCGTGGTCCTCAAGCAGAAGAAGTTGTAAAACTGTAATTAAAGCTTAGCTGCCTTTAACATGTTATAATGGTAAAGGCAGCTTCTTTTTTTTGAGTATATAAATGAAAGTCGGCCCATTAGTTGTCGAGGCAGGAGTCTGGTGGAGTGCAAACTTCCGCTAAGATAGGCTTCTGTGAAATAACGTCGGTTAGATGTTTTTCCATAACAAAGGGGGTAGAAGTCATGTATAATCGCAAAAAACCGTTGGAAGAGATTCCACAAGCGGATGCGGCAATCTGGGAATGTACGAGCGATACGTGCAAAGGATGGATGCGGGACAATTTTGCGTTTGATAGCGTGCCTACTTGTCCGATATGTGCTTCTGAGATGGTTAGCACGACTAGGATGCTGCCATTGCTTGAAAATTCGAATAGTAACCTGAAAACGATGTCTAAAGGAAATCGGATTTAATATAGCTTACCCGCCTCTTACGAGGTGTTTTTTTTTAAAGTAAAATACACCCGTTGTTAAAGGCATGGGTACTAAATATGAAGTTCCTGGCATTCGTTTTGGCGAATGCCTTTTTTGTTGTTGCTATAAATAGCGTATTACAAACCAAAAAAAATAAGCTTCTCGCATACTGCGAGAAGCTTATTGCTGTATTCACAGATACTTAATAAGAATGAGCTACTTGTTCTCGATCTAAAGATTAGATGAAGAGAAAAGGCAATAACAGGAGTGTAGAGACGAGTGCGATGTCAAATCCTGTACCGAACCCGCGGCCGTATCCACGTCCATATCCGCGACCATAACCATACGGCCCATAAGCTGAGGATTGAACTGTTTTGGCTGCATTCTTTTTACCTTTTTTATGCTGCTGTTGCTTGGTTTGAACAGAAGAGAGTCGAGGCCCCTCGTAACAGCCATCCAAAAATACTTTGCCATCACGACATCTTCCAAGTGTGCCATACATGTGTTTCCCGTCTTTCATAATAAGACAAACCGGGCGTCCAACGTGCGGAGAAACCGTATCCTCACATACCGGATGAATTCTATACATGTATATCCCCCTCGTAGTTGCGGTTGCCGCCTGAAATCAACGGTTTCTATATCATAGTAAAAGGTAGGGGATTTGGTATGGACGAGTACCCGGAAAAAGCATAGGGAGGTGCCGTTTTTGGAATTGCTCCATACACTAAAGAGTGTAGGAAGGGGCTGGAGTCATGGACTATCATGATTTACTGGCGGGATTGGGAGAAGGGAGTGCACATCCGGGCGGTTTTGAAGCAACAGTACAATTGCTGGATTCCTTATCTCTGCCATCTCGTAGTCAGATACTTGAAGTGGGTTGCGGTACGGGAAGGACGGCATGCCACTTAGCACGTCATGATTATCGTGTGACTGCAGTAGATCTTCACCGTGGAATGTTGGAGAAAGCTGTGCGACGCGCTAGGCGTGAGCGGTTGGATATTCGTTTCATTCAGGCGGATGCAACGGCATTACCTTTTCCAGATGATCGGTTTGATGTGGTGTTTGTAGAATCTGTCACAATATTTACCCGCTGGCGTGCTGCGCTGTCTGAATATAAGCGTGTTTTGAAGCCGGGTGGTCTGTTGATTGATCGGGAGATGATATTATCCGGGCGGAAGACGGAGATCATGAGCCACAAGCTGAAACAGTTCTATGGGATCAGGACACTAGCAAGCATAAATAGGTGGAAAAGACGTCTGAGACAAAGTGGATTTACAGCAATTACAGTACACGAACATTCACGCTCGATGGGAAGATGGGGTGTGGATCATGATCCTTATCGGGAGATGGATATGACATTGCTTGAGGATGAGCGAGTGCAGCGTATGAGTGGAATGAATGATCGTTTACTCGCTAAGTATGGCAAAAGATTGGGATATGCTGTGATTGAGGCGAAGGTACCATTAAGGAATGAGTAAAATTATAGTCATGGTTAAGTATGTACTTGAGCTAGGTTGTGAGGTGTGTCTGCTGTGTTTAAGAGGATAGTCCGTAAGTTACGGGCTACCCTCTAGTTGTAATAACGGTATTACTTTATCGCTGCATCTCTGAGATTGCAGGTTATAACATGTCGTTATCGATAATTCGCCAGTGATACTTAAGCAGAGACTCCAAATGAAGCTTATCCTTGGCTCGGAAAGCGCTGAGTATTTGTCGGTGCTCCTCGTTAACTTCGTGAAGGACACTAGACAGCTTCGATTTATTATCGCTCACATAGGATTGACGAATAAAGCTATTCTTCAGTGTGTTTAACATCTCGATCACCGTAGCATTACCACATCGCTGAATGTATAAATTGTGGAACTGATATTGATCCTTGTTATAGGCTGCTAGATCCAATTGGTTAATGGCTTCGTCCATTCGAGCAATAAGAGTTTCCATCTCCAGCAACTCCGAAGTTTTGAGGAGATCTACAGCCAGTGTTGCAGCAAGTGCTTCGAGAGCTCCGATGGCTTGAGAGAACTCTAACTTTTTGCCTGCATCAAAAGGCGTGACGATAAAACCTCTGCGAGGGATATATTGCAGCAGGTTGTCTGAAGCGAGTTGAAACAGAGCCTCCCGCGTAGGCGTGCGACTGATGTCGAGTTTTTTGCAGATTTCTGCTTCGTTGATTTTTTGATTAGGGAGCAGTGTGCCGTCTTGAATTTTCTGTGCTATATAATCGTAAACGTGATCTTTCAAGGACCGGTATTTAGGTACTTCCATACCGAATCCTCCCTTCTATATAGTGATGATTAGATGTGTGTGGGGAGTGACCCCGGAATCGTGCACCGCTCAAGTGTTTCAAGTTTTTATCATCTTAACACCGAGGTGGGAGTTGGGCAAGCAAACGTAAGCGCTAACTTGCATAATGATGATACTGAGTTGTCAACATATTACGTTATGGAGAAGGGACATATAAAGTCGCTTCATGTATTGATCTCAAGTGTTTTGTTTGATACTATTACTTACAATAAAGACCATATATTGTATGTTGTATATTATATACAAAATTACGTTGTAAATTTTTCTTTAAGAAAATCATATATTAAAGTAGGATCTGTCGAGTGTAGACTATGGTGGAATAATAATAACAAGTCTTGCGTAGTTAGGGCGAATCATACGCTAATGTTGTATTTTGTATACAATATAATGTTAAAGGAGTGCTGAGATATATGCCGGATTCTAAACAGCTAATGGAATGGTCAGAACGCTATGCAGCTCCAAATTATCACCCTCTTCCAATTGTGATTGAACGTGCGGAGGGGGTCTGGGTTGAGGATCCGGAAGGTCGGCGATACATGGATATGTTGAGTGCATACTCGGCTATGAATCATGGGCACAGGCATCCTACCATTATACAGGCACTGAAGGATCAAGCGGATCAAGTCACATTAACATCGCGTGCGTTTCATAGCACGGCTGCCTCTCTTTTTTATCAAAAACTCGCACAGTTCACAGGAAAGTCGAAGATTTTGGCGATGAATACCGGTGCCGAAGCTGTAGAGACTGCCGTTAAAGCGGCTCGCAGGTGGGCTTATCGCAGCAAAGGAGTACCGGAAAACCAAGCAGAGATCATTGTGTGCGCCGGTAACTTTCATGGCAGAACATTAACCGTGACTTCATTTTCATCTTCGGCAGAATATAAAAAAGATTTTGGTCCCTTCACACCGGGATTTCGAATTATTCCGTATGGAGACCTTGAGGCATTGAAGCAGGCTATTACTCCCAATACGGCAGCCTTTCTAGTAGAGCCCATTCAAGGGGAAGCGGGAATCGTTATCCCGCCGAAAGGTTATCTTGCAGACGCATTCTCTTGGTGCAAGCAGCAACGTGTGCTAACTATAGCCGATGAGATCCAGACTGGATTCGGTCGAACAGGGCGTCGGTTTGCCTCTGATTGGGAGGGAGCAGAACCTGATCTATGGATTATGGGCAAAGCCTTAGGTGGCGGAGTGATGCCTATATCTGCTGTTGCAGCTGATGCAAGCATATTAGATTTATTCGAGCCGGGATCACATGGTTCTACGTTTGGAGGTAATCCATTAGCTTGTGCAGTTGCGATTGCGGCCTTGGATGTATTAGAGAATGAGAAGCTTGCTGAGCAGTCAGAGCGGTCAGGTCATTATTTTATGAAGGAGCTTCAGAGCATTCGTAGTTCAGTTATTAAAGAAATTCGAGGTCGGGGATTGTTTATTGGTGTTGAACTACATGTGCCGGCACGTCCTTTCTGTGAGCGATTAATGGCGGAAGGTCTGTTGTGCAAAGAGACGCATGAGACCACAATACGCTTTGCGCCACCGTTAACAATTACGAAGGATGAAATGGATTGGGCGTTAGAGAAGATTCGTAGGGTGCTAAGTGAATAGTTCTATACCTTATTGGATGACTTACTTCATATAAAGATTACTGAGGGAGATGACTTGCATGGGAAAAGACGAGCACGCATCTGTAGGTAAGCCGTATGCTTATAGTGAGTTACCTCTTAAATCTGAGGAAGGCCGCCAGGTTGCCATTATTAAAGTTCCTTTTGGATTAGCTGGAGCACGAGGTGGGGCAGAGCTAGGCCCGGATGAACTGATTACTGCAGGACTGAGAAGAGAAATTGCACGACTAGGTCTAACTGTTCAACGAGAAGTAAGGGTTGATTGCACGAATATGCCTGCTTCCTCTACTGAAAAATCCCGAGGAAAATATCTATCGGAAGTACGTCAGGTGAGCGAAAGAGTATGTCGTGAAGTTTCTAATGCGGTTACTGGGGGTACTTTCCCTCTGGTACTTGGTGGTGATCATAGCATTGCAATTGGTACTTTAGCTGGCTTAAGTGCGAACTACTCTAAGTTGGGAGTAATCTGGTTCGACGCACATGCTGATCTCAACACAGAAGAGCACAGCTTATCCGGTAATGTGCATGGCATGGGTTTAGCAGTAGCAATGGGGCATTCATCGTTTAACTTTTCTCAAATTCCTGGTGCTGGCTCATTCATTGATCCTTCGAAGGTGGTTTACATTGGTTTGCGTGACTTGGATGACTATGAGAAGCTTCAGATTAGAACGCTTGGCATCAAAAGTTATACAATGCATGACATCGATCGTTTGGGCATAGAGCAGGTTATTAAACAGGCACTCTCTATAGTGGGTGAAGGTACAGACGGAATCCATATCAGTTTTGATATGGATTGCCTTGATCCTCGTGAAGCGCCGGGGGTAGGGACGCCAGTTCCAGGCGGGTTAAACTATCGTGAAGCGCATTTTGCATTGGAGCTGCTTGCGTCGACGAATCGAATCACATCTATGGAACTGGTAGAGGTCAATCCTTTGTTTGATCAGAACAGACATACTGCAAGACTTGGGGTAGAGCTGATCGCTTCTCTGCTTGGTAAACGAATTCTATAGTGGATATATTGTAAATGGAATTAGCATCTTACGTCATTAGTGTATATGAATGATCTGTATGTATTAATGTTCTTACTATAGAAGAAAGAGATCTGAAGATAGCCAGTGCGGTTACTCTTTCATTAAGAAGAGGGAGAGCGTTCTGGCTTTTGTTCTGGTTGTGCATATGAACTGCTGTAATGGATGGGAGATGGATGCGGACGATGTGAGTGGCTGTTAGAAAAGGTAGATGAGTCATTGTTGTTATAAGGAGGATGCGGATTTTAAAACTTTTGAAAAAAAGGCTTGCGTTCTAAATCTGTACATGGTATATTCTAATTCCGGCCAAGAAAACACGAGAAACACGGTGCGGCAAGCAAACAAAATAAGCTTCGAAAGAAA
>NZ_LMFO01000014.1 GCF_001426865.1 Paenibacillus sp. Root52
CAACGGAAACTAAAAAAACTGACGCCGGTAGAGTACCGACGCCAGTTTGCAGCCTAGGGTCTTTTTATAGTGTCTATTAAATGGGGTCTTGACCATGGGTGAAGGGGTGCTTATATTCTAACGTCTGCAGAAAATCGGAAAATTCTACTCGCCACTCTTCAATTCGCTCTACGTAATGATCAGGGACATAAAAATAGTGGCCATCCGGGCTATAATATGAAATCTTCATTATCATTGAACAAACCTCCTTCTGACTTACCGTTCCGGTTGTAACTTCATATACAAACTCACAGTTTTAAGATTTCCATGCCTTCCCTGAGTTCTTCCGTCACAACAGTACTAAATTCAATGCTATTCGCCAGTTCACTTTCCGTCTTATGTACAAGGTAGTAGGAGTACTTCTGCATCAACTCATGCTGGTTTAATTCAATCGGTAGTTTAATGATCTCTATCTCATCCGATCCAGCATGGAATCGGTATCCTCGCTCTCCACGCCCTACTTTCATCACCGTTTTGATCACGAATAACTCATCTCGTGTAGAGCTATTGATCAACTCAGATCTCTTCTGTTCCAGATCAAGTACAGCCTTATCATCGACATCTTTGCTTTTGAATGCTGCAATCTCATTCTCAACTTCTATAATAGCTCTCATTCGGCTAGCCAGTTGTGTAGCTAATGAATACAATTGATGTCCTCCTGTTCAGTTGACGAACATGCCTGCTCACTAATGATCCATATGATGAGAGGCTTGATCCAGCATTTGCAGTACTCCCATGATAAGAAATAAGCATGACATCATGATGAGCGAGTATCCGATCCATCGGGATGCCGTACGATCCATCATACGACGATTCGAGGTATGCGTTACATAACGCGGACTAACAATAAACATAAGACCTACGCCAATGATCAGAAGAGCCATATAGAACATGTAAATCCCCCCCTCTAAGTGCGTGTTAAAAAAGGTCGGTTTTCAGTACCGAGAAGCTGGGATGAAGATAGAAATGGAGTAGCGGAACGTAGGCAAAACTACGTGAGCAACTACATTGTTTCCGAAGGAAACAAGCTTCGTAAGCATCCACTTATTTCGGCTGAATTCCATATCGGACGCTGAGATGCCGCTCGCGCATCCTTCGTAATCAAAAGCGGACTTTTTGAACAACCTCTTTAGGTGTGACTTTTGTTTGCATCATATCGTTTCTTCACAGTACGCTCAGGTTCACCTGCTATCATCCGTTTCACCCCACTAACCAACGCAAAGAGAACATACCCAATGATTCCACCCGCAGTATTGAGGATAAGATCATCCACATCAAATACACCCATACCGGTCAATAGCTGTGTCACCTCATAGGCCAGACTGAGCAGTAGAGATAACACCAACACGCTTGCCCCCGCCAACAACTTGTTACCCATTAGCACAGGAATAAATATACCTAGTGGAATAAAAGCGAGCACATTGCCAAACAGATGAATGGCACTACCCGGTCGACCCAACGACACACTATGCCAGTCTCTTGCAATCTCCTGAAATGGCGTTAAGTTGACAATTCGTGTATGAATAAGGTCTGGCTCTTGCATGAGCAACTTAAGTTGAGTCAGTACCAATTTAATATCAACCGGGTTACCTTTAAATAAGATCAGCTTAGTTAACAGATATAGATAGATGACCAAAGCGGAGATCCATAAGAGTTGGATTAATATTTTTTGGGTTTTCATGATGGAACCTCCATTATATTGTACGATTGCGAGTATGCAAATGTTGCGATGTTACTGGTAATGTTACTCCTTCACCGTCACGACGACGCCGTCCATGTTATCGCCCGATATCTCATATGAACGGTTCTCAGGGATGTATACCGCCTGTTCTCGGGAAGCAGTGTAATAATGAACGTGATAGGTCTGACCCTCAACATCAACAGTCAGGCTCTTCTTGTCCTTAAGCAGCTCCAGATATTGCTCCAATGCCAAATTTCGCTGAACCATGACGGCACTATGCGGTAAACCTACATAACGAAAGTGCCAGGGTTCGTATTGAATCCCTGTAATATGTACCTTGTCCTTCGGATACCGTAAAATGAAACCATATTTCCAAGCATTCTGCTCCAGCCATGCCCCTTCTGGTGCTTCACTCATGGCGGCTAGTGTAGAGCCTACATCTACGGACAAGCCTAGATTATGTTCACTGTGCCCTGGAGGGAGCGCATAATCTAAACCCTTTTGCTCATACAATCGCGCTTGTTCTGCCAAGTCCCGATAACCACTACTTATAATAAAATATCGGACATCATCGTGGCCAGCGGCTTCAACCATCTTCTCGAACGCTTGGGCTACGTAACGCGATAACATGATGTTCTGATCCATCAAGCCGTATCCACGCACCAACTCGTTCTGTTCAGCTAAATTCACAATATCCGTTCTCATGCCCTCTGGATGAACAGGATACTCCGAATTAACGAGTAATAGATTACCTTTATGTACTTCATTTTTCATATCTACATGAATGGTTTGGGCGTATTGT
The DNA here is from genome assembly GCF_001426865.1 of Paenibacillus sp. Root52. Taxonomy (GTDB): domain Bacteria; phylum Bacillota; class Bacilli; order Paenibacillales; family Paenibacillaceae; genus Paenibacillus. The sequence continues at coordinate 2,523 of NZ_LMFO01000014.1, forward strand.
GTATGAATCTCATTCGTATACTGAATCTCGATCATCGGTTCGGTCGGTTCTTGTAACCAAGCAGTTGATCTGCTAAAAATATAACCCACGGCAATGATACATATCAAAAATCCCCACTTTTTCATCTCCACGCTCCTCCTTTTCCTCATTAAATCAAGGATAGAAGAAACTAGTTAAATAAAAGCAGGGCAATTCTAAAGTTTTTCTTAAATTAGAGTGTTTCTTATAACTATTTCATTTGATTTGATTTCATTTAAATTCATTTATATTCACTTCACGCTAGCGCGGGGAGTCGAATCTCAAATACCGTCCGTACAACATCACTTTGAGCCGATATGGCTCCATCATGCTGCTCCACAATATTCTTTGCGATAAACAGCCCTAGACCTGTTCCACCCTCCTGAGGTGTCCGCGAGCGATCGCCGGTATAATACATATCGAATATATGGGGCAAATCTTCTACATCAATATGTCCTCCATAATTCATGACCTGAACGATGACTTGTCCCGCTTCATTACGCCCGTTAATATCTACGTATAGGCCGTCCTTACCGTGGCGGGCCGCATTAATCAAGAGATTTTCGAACACACGAGCAAGCAGCTCACCATCCCCGGAAATGATTAATTCGGGATCCACGTTCAATCGAGTAACCAAGTGGTTCTTTTCAAATACCGGATACAACTCCTCACTCAACTGTCGGAGCAATTCGCTAATATCCAGTCGCTTTTTCTCAAGTGGTAACATGCCGTAGTTCATTCGTGTAATTTCAAACAAATCATCAATTAGTTTCTCTAAACGCTGGGACTTGGTATATGCAATGGAAGTAAAATGCCTAACCTGCTCCTCTGTAAGTTGATCATCCTTCACCAATAGATCTAGATAACCTAACACGGAGGTTAAAGGGGTTCGCAGATCATGTGCTAGATTCACCACCAGCTGATCCTTGCTGTTCTCTGCAAAATCACCCCGCTCTACCGCTTCCTTGAGCTTGAGACTTGCTAAATTAATATCCTCGGCAATGGTTCCTAATTCGTCTTTGGAGGAGATCTGCACCCGATGCTGAAAATCTCCATTGGCCAAGTGTCTTATACCTACAGAGATGTCTTTAAAGTAGGTAACATAGGGTTTGGTAAACCAGAAGAAGAACAATATTGCAAGTGGAATGAACAGGAGTAAGAAAAAATAAATATCCCCAATGCTCTTCATAAAATGACGATACTCAGCAAGCTGATCTTCTGCCCGCACTCCCGAATAGAAGTATTGCATCAGTTTGTACACACCATAGGTAATCGCACCAGAGGCGAGCATACTCAGCCCAAGTAACAGAATCATCGTTGTTCGAAAACTTCTACGTTTATTCATTGAATGTGTACCCCACACCCCAAATTGTTTTGATAAACTTGTTCTTGTCTATGTCTTCACCAAGCTTCTTACGCAGAGTTCGAATATGAACCATAACGGTATTACCGCTCTCATAATACGCCTCTCCCCACACTTGTTCAAAAATGCTCTCTGCACTAAAGACCTGTTTGGGATGGCTAGCAAGCAGATATAAAATATCGAATTCCTTCGGTGTTAACTCTACAGGCTTGCCGTAGAGCATAACACTATGCTGATCGGGAGAGATCACAAGCCCACCCTTCTCGAGAACAGAGCGCTGGACAGATGGTGCCTGACTGAATTGAAGCGAACGGCGTAGCTGTGAATTCACACGGGCAACCAGCTCCATCGGATTAAACGGCTTCGTCATGTAATCGTCCGCACCCATCACAAGTCCCGTAATTTTGTCCATATCCGAGGTCTTCGCGCTCAGAAAAATAATAGGCATATGGTGCTGCTCCCGAATTTTGCGGGTCACCTCATATCCGTCCATACCAGGCATCATAATATCCAAAATCGCTAAATCTATCGCTTGTGTCTGAACAGCCTGAACCGCTGTTTTCCCATCGAATGCTTTGATGACATGATATCCTTCTTTTTGCAGGTGCAAAGCAACCAAATCCGCAATCTCAACTTCATCATCTGCAATCAAAATCGTAATACGTTTCATTGCCTATTCCACTCCTATATGTGATAGTGGGCAGTATAATCTATCTGAATCTAACATAATCAACGATCGAAAGGAAACCCACTCATGAAACTGGATCGTTTATTAGCCATCGTGGTTCTGCTGGTCAATCGAGGTCGTGTACAGGCCAAAGATTTGGCGGATACGTTTGAAGTGTCTATCCGTACCATTTATAGAGATATCGACACACTGGGTCAAGCTGGCATCCCTGTCGTTACGTATCAAGGCGCTAGTGGCGGAATTGGTCTTGCAGATGGCTATCGGCTTGACCGTAACGTGCTGACAGATCAAGATCTGGCATCAATCGTGACCGCACTTCGTAGTATCTCTACTTCTCATAGCAACGTGGCACGTGATCTCTTGGTGGAGAAGCTCAGCAGTATTGTACCTGAAGCCAAAAATGAAGATTTCCAGTCCAATACGAGCCGCTTCATTGTCGATTATTCAACTTGGACACATCCCGAAGCATTGCAGATCAAGCTTCAGTTGATCGAATCGGGGATGGACCAGTCACGGCTCATCACCTTCACCTATTGCAGTGCTGGAGGAGATCAGACGATCCGAACTGTTGAACCCCACACGCTGGTGCTCAAGCGACATTCTTGGTATCTCTATGCATTCTGCCATGAGCGGAATCAATTCCGCATGTTCAAGCTAGTCCGTATGCGAGATGTAACCCTTGCACAAGGGTATTTTGAGCGAAGGCTTATACAACCACATGACAGACCCTGGCAGCAAGAATGGGTGGCACCCGACAACCAGGCTCCTCTGACCCTACGATTCCACGCTCGTGCCCGTCATCTAGCAGAAGAATGGTTTGGCATTGAAAATGTCATTCCCGATGGAAACGGATATTACATCAGTCAGGTCGCCTTTCCAGAAGATAACTGGCTGTACGGCTTCATTTTGGGCTTTGGAGCAGATGTCGAGGTGTTAGAGCCAGAGCATATCCGAGTTACAATAAGGCAAATGGCAGAACAGATTGTACAAAATTATACTTCTGCATCTCAAACCTGACAGACTGCTGTCTAGTTCCTCTCGGTATACTTTCCATATATTCAGTTACAACTATCGAGGAGGAATTGATAATGAACACGACGTTATGCCAAAGCTGCGGTATGCCGCTAACAACTCCAGCACAGTTCGGAACAGAGGCTGATGGGAACGCTACAAGAGAGTATTGTATCTACTGTTATAAGGAAGGGCAATTCGAGCAGCCTAACATTCCACTAGAAGGTATGATTGAAATGTGCACCGCGATTCTCAAGGAGGAAGGCATGGATGAGGAGTCCGCACGATCTATGCTGCGGAATCAGCTTCCTTATTTGAAACGATGGAATGGCACTATAATGAGAGGAACCTCGGCAAGCTCAGGGGACGATTCAAATGATACATCTACGGAGTCGAATGGTCTGAGCGGTGCGCTTCTTGGATTGTCTGAGCCTGTTCGTTATGTCACACTTCCGGCGAAACGTCTTGCGGGTGTGTCTGCGAGAACAACCAATGCAATTGAGATCAGTGGCAAAGGCTGCATTCAAGGCTTGTGGAATCAGTATTTCTCCTCCGACCAACTACCTGCACCAGAGGTAGCTCGCTATGGCTGTTATAGTGACTATACAGACGGTATTACCGGGGAGTACACCATTCTGGTTGGTCACGAAGTGAATGTGGATGAAGTTTTGCCCGAGGATATGGATTCAGTTCATCTGCCTCCGGCTACTTACGCCGTGTTCACCTCCAGAAGAGGACCTATGGCAGAAGTTGTAGGTGAAGCTTGGGGAGCAGTATGGGCTTGGGCAGATCAGCATAAACGTACATTTACAGGGGACTTCGAGCTGTATGATGAACGTAGCATCGACCCTGAGAATGTTCAGGTAGATGTGTATATTGCTGTTCAATCCATGCAATAGATTGTGATTTTATGTGATAGCAATGACTAATCATAAGTTTATACTCTAGATTCATATTGAGCGAGCTATCGGAGGAATCCGATGGCTCTTTGTTATGTGTACTTTTAGCGAATGGAGGTCACTTATTAGAGTCAGATCAACGCCAATGGCTTATTATTTGCGCAAATAGATAACCCTACTCCCTCCAAACAACGGTCTAAGGTACCAAGTTACTTAGCAAATCCCGTACCTATTCAACCAGACAATATGTCTTAATTAGAGCATGGTTGACTTATCTAAAATTGGGTCTATTCACTTAACAACCGATTCTATCCTCCCATATGTCCGCTTCGAAATACAGTCCTTTATTCCTGAATTTCCCTAAAAACGTTTACATCTCTCAAATACCGGGTAAAATCACTACAATCCAATTGGAATTACATCATAAATTTGCTCGTTTCATATAACAAGTCACATGTACCTATATAGGTATAAAACATGAATACATAGAAAATGCATCAAAGGAGGAACCAAGATGATCCGCATGCCTATTCAGCAAATGATCCCGTATCACCACCAATATCCGCGCAACACGGCGACCAATGCTCCAAAAAAGGAGAATGAGAGCACTCAAGGCCTATCCTTTCATGAAATTTTGCAGCAAAAGATCGCCAATAAGAACGCTACGCCATCTATGCGCTAATATATTACGGCGTAACCGTCTCTTGTTCTTATTCGGTTACAACCAGCTTACCGTCCTTCCAGAACGCTAGGGATGACGGTTATTCGCTGTTGTCGAGTACACAACGATCAGATCGGATGATGAACTACTAACAAGTGATAGCCTTCGTCCTCACACACGAGGCAGACCCTTCATGTGACGGTTTACCTGGCATTGTACGAGCGTATACCGTATGTACAGTGCCCTGTCCACCCTCTATAATGGTTAAAATACTCAGGCAAGCCTAGGTTGCTCACAGGTAGCTGAAGCCATTAGGGGGAAGATCACCATGATTACCATTAGTTGTTTTCACGCTCACTATTCCAACATTGCACTTATCGAAGAAGCTCTCTCTGCCTATGCGGTTGAACTCGTACATTATGTTGATCCCGGGCTGGATCGGCTTAAACATGATGTAGGCTTCTCGGACACAATAACGAAGGACAAAGTATCCCAAACCCTGCAATGGATTGAACGCTGCCATACCGATGCCATTCTTGTGACCTGCACCCTGTTTGCTGCTGTTCTGGAACAGGAAGCACGGGAGATTGCCATTCCTGTCATCGGCATTGATGACCCACTGTTAGCGGAGATACAGCGTGAGAACAAGGAATACATATTCGCTTTTACCAACCCGGCTACAGTTGAAGGTACGATGGCACGGGTGTATCAGGCTTTACAACAGGATTATGAGAAAGAGCCGAACTGTGTTACCGAGGTGCCTCAGCCAAAGGCCGTGTGTATTCCTGGGACGTTTCAATTGATTATGCGCGGTGACAAGGAAGGTTATCTTGCAGCAGTACGTGAAGGATTACAGTATATTGCTGGGCAGCATCCCGGCAAAACGGTAGTCGCAGCCCAATTATCCATGGCTCCTGCTGCTGCGCTTGTCCAGGCAGACACGGGTATTGCGATCCATAGCCCTTTGGCATTGCTTGCAACGTATTTGGAGAAGAAGCTAGGCATAGCACCGCATTGAATGTTGGAATGGGGAGTAGATTAGGGCGTTAGTTTTTCGGGTTCAGCCAATAATGATTCCAGAGGTGTAATTAAGAATTTCTATTATTAATAAGGCCTTTATTAAATAATATTTTATATGTATGAGGTAAAATAAAACATATAGAATTAAATTCAAAAAAGAGAACGATTTAAAAATCGTTCTCTTTTACACATTTTACTTAATGAGAGAGGTGAATAAGTAAATGCGATTTTTATATACTCTTATCTTGTTCCTAGTGGGTATGGGCTGTTCTGCACTTCTGCATACTGGTAATCTTAAGCTGTCCGACGGGGTCCTGTTTGTCATCGCAGGCATCCTATTTCAGATTTGGCGTAAGTTGGATTGAACCCAAACGTTAAGTTGAATTGGAATTCGGCCTTTCAAAACATTAATATTAAAGCTATGGAAGCCTGTCATCTCCGAATTTTATTAGGAACGTGTCCGATATTCCTCAGCCTTCGCCTGCATCCCTGCGGCTACCGCATCATCTTCGGACAATCCCTTGTCTGCGGCAAATGCACGAATATCTTGCGTAATTCGCATACTACAGAACTTCGGCCCACACATCGAGCAGAAATGGGCTTCCTTAGCTCCCTCAGCAGGCAATGTCTCGTCATGGTAAGAGAGCGCCCGTTCAGGGTCAAGCGACAGGTTGAATTGGTCACGCCAACGGAACTCGAATCTAGCCTTGGACAGTGCATCATCTCGGCGTTGAGCTCGTGGGTGACCTTTGGCTAGGTCGGCGGCATGCGCAGCAATCTTATAAGCAATGACACCCTCGCGTACATCATCCTTGTTAGGCAGCCCCAAATGTTCCTTCGGTGTAACATAACAGAGCATGGATGTCCCGAACCAGCCAATCATCGCCGCTCCAATGGCTGAAGTAATGTGATCATAACCTGGAGCAATGTCCGTTGTCAGGGGTCCCAAAGTATAGAACGGAGCCTCTTTACAGATTTCCATCTGTAGATCCACATTCTCTTTAATTTTGTGCATCGGCACATGCCCTGGACCTTCAATCATCACCTGTACATCATGCTTCCATGCAATCTGCGTTAACTCGCCCAGCGTAGCCAGCTCTGCCATCTGAGCTTCGTCATTGGCATCATAGATACTCCCCGGACGCAGTCCATCTCCAAGCGAGAATGCCACATCGTACCTTTTCATAATTTCACAGATCTCTTCAAAATGCGTATACAAAAAGTTCTCTTGATGATGTGCCAGACACCATGCCGCCATAATAGATCCACCCCGGGACACAATGCCTGTCATGCGTTTGGCTGTCATCGGGATATAGCGCAGCAAGACACCTGCATGGATGGTGAAATAGTCTACGCCTTGCTCTGCCTGCTCAATTAGTGTGTCTCGGTACAATTCCCACGTTAGTGCTTCCGCTTCCCCATTGACCTTCTCCAGCGCCTGATAGAGCGGCACAGTACCGATCGGTACCGGAGAATTACGAATGATCCATTCCCGCGTGGTATGGATATCCTTGCCGGTAGAAAGATCCATAACGGTATCCGAGCCCCAGCGTACAGCCCAGGTCATTTTCTCCACTTCTTCTTCGATGGAGGAAGAGACAGCAGAATTCCCGATATTCGCGTTGATCTTCACATGAAAATGTCGACCAATCAACATCGGCTCACTTTCAGGATGATTGATGTTGGACGGTAGAATCGCTCGGCCACTGGCCAGCTCTTGTCGCACAAACTCCGGCTCTACTCCCTCACGAATCGCGGCAAACTCCATCTCTGGCGTAATGATGCCCTGGCGTGCATAGTGCATCTGCGTTACACATTGTCCAGCCTGCGCTCGCAGCGGCTTGCCACGCAAGCCTGGGTAGGCTTCAGCCCCGGTTCTCCTGCTCCCCGCCTTCAGCCCGTTATCTTCCGGTTGCACCGTACGCCCTGCATAAACCTCCACATCCTCACGCTCCGTAATCCAGCGTGTGCGCAATGCGGGTAGCCCTGCCCGGATATCAGCGTGAAAATCAGGGTCGGTCATCGGGCCGCTCGTATCGTACACACGCAGCGGCTCATTATGCTCCACCCCTTGGGGAGTACTCGTGTCATGAAGGGCTATTTCACGCTCAGGCACAGCAATGTCTGGACGTGAGCCCTGAATGTATACTTTACGGCTACCGGGAAAAGGTTGAATCCCTCCAGCCGTACCTGTTTCTTTTGCCACCTGTGCTTCTGTATTCCCTTGTCCCATCAATGGTTGTCCTGTACTCATCGTCTTTGTCTCCTCCTCATTGGTCTTCACGACTGCATCACTTCATTTCCATGCGGGCGCATCTAACCTGGAGACCATCCATACAAGGAGCAATGACAACCTTCCCTAGAGAGACAATATACAGTAAGACAACATACGGCAGAGAACGATTCATTCACCGAGCTCATTCGAATAGATTCCATAACCGATTCCAGCCTCGGTTCTTTCATCGAAAGTAACCCTAAAGCTAGATTCTGTCTCTGCTCACTGTATATAAAAAAGCCGGTTCCCGAGGGAACCGGCTATGTCCATCACCAATGATGTGCCGACTACCGAACTCTAATCGAGTCCAGCCATAGGTTACATCCCATTGATGTTCATGGTTAATTGGCCGATTACTTCCCTACGCTGGTATGATCCAGATCAGGTGCAAAGGGTCCAGAATCTCATGCGATTCCGTCTCAGTCCGGACAATTCGGACTCCCCTAGTAACGTTAACAAGTTGCGGCAAGTATACCGCAGTGTCATATTCAATTCATTAAGCCCCGCTTGGGCTGTCCATATCAGGATAGCTCAAACGAGAAGGAAAAACAACCTTTATGCTCCAGAATCAACAGATTCATCATGATATGCCTGTTCCTTAAGAGCGTTGTTGTTGAACACCCTCTTTAAGATAACATCAAGCCCATCTGAGCAGCTGCTTCCTTCAACACCGGCGCATACTCATGTAATGTCTCTTGTGATAGACGGCTGACAGGCCCTGATACAGACAATGCGGCAGCAATTTGGCCTTTGCGATCCATAATCGGCACAGATACCGCTGCAGCCCCAGGCTCACGCTCCTCATAGCTCGTTGCATAACCATGCTCCAGAATATCCTTCATCTGCGCTAGATAGACCTTAGGATCAATAAAGACAGGCCACTCCGGCCCATTCATCAGCTCCTCACGATCCTCTTCCGTTGCAAAGGCCATCAGCACCTTACTGGAAGCTCCTACGGATAAAGGAAGGCGCACACCAACAGGCGCTACACGCCGTATAGCCTGATCGCTCTGAACAGCTTGAATTCGAATCCGTTCACTACCATCGCGCAAATACAAGCTAACCGTCTCCCCGAGTCGATCTCTTAGACGCTCCATCGCAGGTAGAAGAAGAATGGCAGGATCATCGCTACGGGACATGTGCGCGGAAAGCTCCCAGATCCGGATACCAAGCCGATACTTCTCAGTAGCTGCATCCCGGATGACAAATCCACGTTCCTCTAAGGTTGCCATCAGCCGGTGAACCGTGCTTTTGTGCAGACCAATCTGGCTGGCAATCTCGGTAAGCCCCAGATCACTCCGCGTTGTGAAGCACAATAATATATCCAAGGCTCGTTCCACAGCCCTGACGGTCAACTTACGGTCTTCCATGACACTAAGCCTCCTCATGTTTCATCACATGAAACTTGGTTACATAAATTATATGAGAAACGATCTCATCTGTAAACTAAAAAGGGGCAAAATTCTCCTTTTTATAAGACTAAATCTCCCGCGATTTGTACACTTAGGAAATGTTAACCAGATTCTCTCGGAACTATATAACAATTGCGTAACAAATGCTGCCAATCAATTGACTTTGGTTATATAGGAACATACGATAAAGATATATTATGCATTTGTATCATTCGTTCCTGCGACTTAGGAACTACGTATATGAGTTGAATGGTTCTCGTTGTTATCCTCAATTTCATCTGAACTTATAAGGAGGGGCAATCATGTATTCGACATCCCAGAGCGAAGCCCCGCTGCAAACGAAAGTGTCCGATCTGCCTACTTCGTTATCGCCAAGGCTGATTCGGTTCAAGCATATTATCGTAGCGTTGCTGCTCTCCGTGGTATTTTTTCTACTCTTTTGTTTCATTGCACTACACGGTTACATTGCCTGGGTTTTATCCAACCCAACGGTAGCCCCTGTCTTCTCTAATCCGATGCAAGCGAGGAACATGAAGTATGAAGACATTACGTTCCCTGCGGCAGATGGAAGCCGAACGATGCAGGGCTGGTATATTCCTGCCGACAAAGATGTGAATAAAACGATTATCTTCAGTCATGGCTATGGTGCCAACCGTGAGGAAACCTGGGTTCCGATGTATGACCTTGCCCATTATGCGCACCAACTTGGATTTAACGTCATTATGTTCGATTATGGTTTTGCTTCTCAGGTAAATAAGGCTGTCGCTACAGGCGGCAAAGCGGAATCTCAACAATTGCTAGGTGCCATTCAAACGGCGAAGCAACGAGGGGCTCAAGAGCTCGTCGTCTGGGGATTCTCCATGGGTGCCGGCACAGCATTACAGACAGGCCTTCTCACTGAGGATGTCGATGCGATGATTCTGGACAGTACCTTCTTACTTGAACCAGATACGCTGTATCACAACATTCATAATCAGATCAATCTTCCACGCCAACCTACACTTGAGATTATGAAGCTGCTGTTCCCGGTTCTGAACGGCACTGGATTACAGCAAATTCCGTATCAAGAGGTCAAAAAAGAGGATTATCCTTTCCCGATTTTCTTCATTCACGGTACGGAAGATGAGAAGGCGCCTTATCCAATCGCGGAGCTGCTCGCCGCCAATCAGACCAATGCAAATTCAGAGGAATGGATCGTGGACGGAGCCCATCATGAGTTAATTTTCCGTGAGCATCCCAAAGAATACCTGCGCCGCGTATCTACTTTCCTGAGCCATGTAACGAAGACCACCAGTGACGATCTGGACAGATATTAACATTTATGTCCTGAAGATATAACTTCTGACTACGAACTACGTAAGAGCCCTTATAGGGCTCTTTTTTTGTATACATAGGACAACATCATTTATGAATATATTGATGCGATGGCTATGCACGACATGTTCGAGGATAAAGAGACTGGGCAGTTTTAGCCTAATTTCAATGTTAAAAATGGATTCGGAATCATATCACTGATGGGAGGATGCTTGGTTATGCAATGGAAAGGATATGGGCCGCTCTTACCCCTGCGTATACTCGAAGAAATTCGTTTCTGGAAAGAGCAAGAGAAAGAGCACACCCTTGTTATTCGTACACTTGTACCTGACTTAGAGCCTGAATATGTCAAACTACTGGAGGAATGGGAGGTAGCATTTTCAAACAGTGAACACACGGCTAACCAGCTTATAAAACAAGTATTACCCGGAACTCACTCTCCCGCCCCCTATATTCTTCGTAGCGTAGAACAGTTAGTGTCTGCGAGCATAGCGCAGTCCAGAGAGTTCATCCGGCAACTCTATGTTTTATTGGAGCAGAGTGCTGCGGTGCAGGCCGTACCCTCTGCCAAAACCGTCATTCTACATTTCATCCGGGAATCAGAGTACTTCCTTGGTGTGTTAGATACACTTCGTGGCCCCGGACTCTTGAGAGACTCAGCAACGGATGCCCCTTTTACGCTGGACAGTCTCCTTCAATCATCCCAACGAGAAAGCGTAGAGAAGCCTGCAGCTACATCGTCTAAAGAAACCTCTAATGCTTCTGCATCTGCTACTCAGACTCAAAACTCTCCAGCAATTCACTCAGCCCCCACACAAACAAGCGATAGCACCATCACTTCCGTAGCTGCAACACCACCTGTTAAGGAGCGCCCTGTACCGATTGGCGGGCATACCTTACCACCACTGCCTTATGCGTACAACGCCTTGGAGCCACATATTGATGAGCTGACCATGCGCATTCACCATGATAAGCACCATCAATCCTATGTAGACGGATTAAATACCGCTGAGAAAAAATTAGCAGAATCCAGGAAAAAGAACAATTTCGAACTCGTAAAACACTGGGAACGGGAACTCGCCTTTAATGGGGCAGGTCATTACCTGCATACCATTTTCTGGACGATCATGAGCCCTCAGGGTGGCGGCAAACCATCCGGTATGCTGGCTGAACAGATCAAACGTGATTTTGGCAGTTATGAAGCATTCAAGAACCAATTCACAGAAGCGGCCAATAAAGTAGAAGGCAGTGGCTGGGCTATGCTTGTCTGGAGTCCACGGGCACATCGTCTTGAAATTTTGCAAGCAGAAAAGCATCAGAACCTATCTCAATCCGACATTGTTCCGCTTCTCCCTCTGGATGTGTGGGAGCATGCGTACTATCTGAAGCACCAGAATGAACGCAAAAAATACATTGAGGATTGGTGGAAAGTCGTCTACTGGCCTGCAGTAGCTGAGCGATACGAGACGGCAAGAAAGCTACTTTGGCCACCTTATTAAAGGCTCTTATGATTTTTAAAGTTTTTCCACTCTAAGAACGACTCCATCAGCAAGAGACAACATAAATAAATATGTCAGACCTCTTTAAGCCTGATGCTTCACAATATAAATGTAAAAAAGAGATATCTCCAGCCGAATGACTGAAAGATATCTCTTTGCATTATTTGAACATAACTATAAATGTAACGATCTATTTGCGGATAGAAGCTGCTTCAATCGCTGCATAAGCCCAATGTGTGGCAGGTACATCCGACCACTGTCCTACTGCATCTGTTGCAACTTGAAGACCAATCAGCTTATTCAACATCGTCACGGCTTCAGCGCGAGTTATTGGCTGACTTGGACGGAACGTGCCATCTGTGTAGCCAGTAACTATTCCCGCTGAACTCAATTGTTCTACTGCCTGTTGTGCCCAATGCCCGTTTACATCGGTAAATGTTGACGGCACAGCAGTCATCAGATCAGATGTTACTAGCGGCTGTAACAGAGCAGCCATTTCTGCACGAGTAATTGCTTGATCTGGCTTGAAGCTGCCATCGTTGTAGCCTTGAACATAACCGGATTGAGCTGCTGCTGATATAGCTGATTCTGCCCAGTGACTGGAGTTCACGTCTGTAAAACGATGACTGTCTTCCAGTGTGCTTGCTCCTGTAATACGTGTAATTAATGTTGCCATTTCTGCACGAGTTACATTACGCTCTGGTCGGAAACTTCCATCAGTATACCCTTGAATATATGGCTGAGCTTTCAAGCTGTTGTCCGTCCAGTCTTTCACTTTAACAACGGAGAACGTACTGAATTTGTTGACTTGAATCTCAATACCCTGTTGATTATCATTGTTTATCGTAACGAGTTTACCGTGCACAAGCTCCTTCGTTCCATCGCTGTGCTCAATATATACGCCTAACTCCTCAGAATTCACACCTGCGATCTGACTAGCCTCTACAGGCAATACGAGCGTTACAGGTCTGCTCTGCAAATTCGTTTCAATCGTCATTGGACGACCGAGAATCTGGATATTCGTTGTGCCTACAACTTGAGTTATTGTCTCATTGCTTTGCACTCTCGTTTGGATTTCTGAACGTTCAGTCTCTTTTTTCACCGGTACAAGACGGAAATAAATATCATCAGTACGTCCAAGCAAGGAACTTGCCGGGATCGTAATCTTCACGTTTGGATTGGAGATAACGAGATCCACACCTTGCTCAGCCAGCATTGCTGACGATTGTGGAGAGAGATTAAGATCCCACTGCGATACTTCATCTTTGGTATCTGGAATCAAGACAACCGCCGTGTGGGAGCCTGTCCGTTTCAATTGGTCGATAATAGTTTGTGTTTTGCTCTTATCAAGCAGTAGCTCATCCTTAATCGTACCATCTGTACTCCGTGTACGACTAATTTCCAGAGAAGCGATTGTTGAAGCTTGATTCCCATTCTCCACATCCACTTTAATTACTTCTTTCTGTGGAGCTTGTGGTGTGGTAGGTGTAGGACTTGTAGTCACAGGTGCTGGTGAAGGCGATGGTGTTGGCGTTACAGGGATAGGTGTAATAACTCCCCCGCCTCCTCCATTACCTGGCGTTTCTGGATTGGATGGAGTGATGTTAATCTTCACTGAATTAGAAATTCCATATTCCGATTCGCCGCCATCATATACAGCTTTAACAGCGAATATATATTTTTCGCCTTCTTTAAGATCTTTAATTTCCCAACTACTATTCAAAATATAAGAAGTTACAAGTACCCATTGTGAAGGATCTGCTGGTGCTGATGAACCTTCGTACATATAGACCGAAGCTACGCCATTCATGATTGGACCCCAAGTTAACGTAACCTTTTTATCTCCCTTTGTTGCCACTACATGCTGCGGTACAGGAAAATTCGGGTCTGGGTCTGGGTCTGGGTCTGGGTCTGGATTAGATCCACCACCATCATTACCACCACCTGTATTCTCCTCTTGTGGGATCACAACGTTAGATGCAACATAATCTGAATTCACCTCTTCAGAAGCATACGATCTAACTGCAAATACATAAGATTCACCATTCGTCAGCCCACCGATATGTCCATCGATGTAACTGTCCGTTACATTTGTCCACAGATCTGGATCTTCAGGTGCTGCTGTTCCTTGGTACATATACACGCGATAATCTAGTTCTGGTTCTGTAGTCCATTCAATAGCAGCCTGACCATCCCCCGGTGTAGCTACTACGTTTTGTGGAAGAGGCGTTGAGTTTGCAAGCGTTGGATATCCTCGATCTCCCATGTTCTTGAGCTGACCATTCTTATCTTCTACCGCCAGGAACACACGGTACCAAGTGTTCTCGTCCAATCCTGTGAACAAGAACGACTTCTCTTCATTGGCTTCTAGATCAACATAAGATTGATTAGCCAAGGCATGTAATTTAGTATCTTCGTCAGACTGTCCTACGATTTCCCCATCATATAATTGATTGTCAAAATAAAATCTACCACCTTCATTAAGCTTCACTGTAACTTTAGATGTGGACTGAGTAACTGTTCCATACGTAGGATATGGGTACAAATAATTTATTGTAGGATCAGGTAGCGGTGGAGTCGGTGCATACATCAGCTTGGATGACTGCAAAATCGGATACCCGTCATTAATACGTTGTCTGAATGTCCAAACTCCATCGAAATTCCATCCACTGAAATTAGATTGTTGTTTCATCTGTTCAGTAGTAAGAGCTGTTGCATAATCAGAACCATTCTGTTGGTTCGTACTAATTTTGTTCAAATCAAAATAATTATTGAAAATAGTCACTTGATCTGTTGAACCTTTCACTTTGCCGATGACTGACCCTATCGTCTGATCATCAATGGGTGATGATACGCCATTAGAGAGGTCAACTGCGAGAGATGCAGCGACATAATTATTCTGAATAATTACTTGGATATCATCATTACGACCATTTTTTCTTACTTCACCAATCAGACCTCCAATAGTCTCAGCAGAAAATTCATCCTCACCTGCGGCATAAGTTTTTACAGAACCAACCACATAGTTATCTTCAATGGTTTGGTTTAGTTTAGACTCAGATTCATAATTAAGTTCACCAATCAAGCCGCCGACCTGATAATTACCTATCACCTGTCCTGAAGCGTAACTCTGACGAATGGTATTATCATTCGATTCTCCGATCAGTCCACCTATCGTCTGATAACCACTCACTGTACCTTCAGCAGCATTTGCAATGACTGTACTCTCGTAAAGTTCTCCAAATAATCCCCCGAGAGAATAACCATACTCATCTAAGGTGCTCACCACGACGTCAGTACTATTATTAATATATTCACTATTATTGGAATACCCTGCAATGCCTCCTAATCTTCCATTTCCTTGTATATGCCCACTGATATGCACGCCCTCGATACGTGATCGTGAAATACTACCTGCAAGCCCACCTACCGACGCATTCCCTGTGAAGGATACATCATTTAATATAAGATTTTTAACCTCAGCATCATATAAATCAGAGAACAGCCCCACATCATACTGAGTTTCATCTGTTGTTCTCAAACCAGAAATGGAATAACCATTTCCATCGAACCTACCTGTAAAAGGCATACGCTCATCTTCTATCATGTCAACAATTGGAGTCCAAGATCCTCCATTTAAATATGTGCTCATAGCTGCTTCAGAAATATCATTCTTCAACTTGTAATTGCCATCCAAATCCTCAACCACACAAGCTAATTCTTCAGGCGTACTGATGAGCTTCCATTCCACACCATCAGAATCTGTTTCCGTTTGATAATAACAACTCTTGGCCTGTACCACTCCTTGTTGGAACAAACCTGGTAGCAAACCTAAAACCATAAGGAACGTCAATAACACAATCCCTATGCGTCTATGAAGCCCAGAACGCTTCCCTTGATCCTTTTTATGCATGTTTGAATCTTCCCTTCTCTTTCTTTATGTGAGAAGAGTATACCTGTCAGCTCTGAACGGATTCTGAACATTTTCGACATTTTTCGCGAAAAAGAGCTTTTCTCGCATTTTTGCAAAAAATATTTTCAAATATGAATGATTTTTTCATTTTCGCGCGTTTTACAACACAAAAAAAGCAAGCCTCTATACCAGAGACCTGCTTATCATTAGAACCTATCCGTGCAAGACATTCACTTAAGAAGCGCAACCTTCACACGCAACATAGTTGTCGCCAACTTGTTTGCTGATTGCGATAAGATCGCCTAGCTTAATATCTTCCTCGCCTGTAAACTCTAGGTCAGCAATCCGCGCAATAATTAATGCAGCAGCTTCTTCTTTGCTTGTAGCCATCTGACTGAATTCAGACTTTTCGCCCGAAGATACAACCTCGTACTCAAATGTATATCTCAATGTTTCCATTCTGTCACTCTCCTTCCGAAATCACATCATATCATCTCTATTAACCAATTCCAAGTCAGTGTATTCCAATCGAATCATTCTAATCATATCGTAATTTCATCTGCTGCATCGTCTGTTCAACCGTCTCCCGGTTCACAGTCAATACTCGGCTCGTTTCTGCCGAAGGATACTGGTCACGTAGTGTGCGCACCAAGGAAGCTGTATATGCCGCCGCAGAGGGAACACCGGCTAGCTCTTGCAGACTCGCCATCGTACCTGAATGTACATCCGGATAGCCTGATTTCATCCCATTGGCTGCTTGCTCATAGAAACGTCTTACTTCTGCGGCAAGCACATCGCCCTTGCCTTCCACGATCACAAACGCAGTAATAATGTAAGCCTTAGCCTGTCTTCGCTGTGCGATTCCGCAAAATTTCAATCCCCCGACACTAACATCATAGTCCCCTGGGCAAAATGCACCTTCGACTTCTCCCGTCTGAGCCTGATTGGACCATGGATTCAGAGAACGGGCAATCAAGGCAGCCATATGGCGGAAATCATCATGAATATTGATTGCGTGCCTAGGATTAGGCAAGATTAGCGATAAGTTAACCACACCTGGATTGAGTGGAACCGCCGCACCGCCAGAAGGTCGAACACAGACGGAGCTCCCTTCATTTCGGATACGTTCCATGGCCTCTACTGCATGTGGCAGTTTGCGATCACGCAAACCAGCAACAAATGCATCCGTATGCCGCCAAATATGAGCCACCGGTTCATGCCCCTGTCCTACAAGTCGACACATCACTTCTTCCCAAGCAAAAGCCTCAAGTACACTTCTATTTGATCCCATAAGCGGTGTCTCCCATATCTGAAGACGGCTGGGTGGACGATGTTCCGACGAACTCTGCTCCATTGTTTTACCAAATCGATCCTCTGGTGTTGAAGGTACACTCATAGAAGACAGCCTCCGTTATATATAGATGAATGAGAGCCTACAAGTCATTATACATTCTCGAACCAACCATAACTCACACCACAATTATAAAATAATTTCATATAAATAAGCCGGGTTCCTGAGGGAACACGGCTTATTATGGTACAACCTCAGATGCTTGCTCTATAATGCGCTGCTCCGCATACAGACATTCGAGTTCGTCCTAATGCGAAGCAGCAAGGTAGAACGCAGGTGAGAGTATGCAGCTTGTCTATTAAGCCAAGCTCAGCCTCAATCTTTAACAAGTGACAGGAACTCGGCACGCTGTGCAGGGTTCTCACGGAAGGAGCCACGTACGGCAGACGTTACCGTCTTGCTGCCCGGTTTCTTCACGCCGCGGGAACACATGCACAAGTGCTCGCCTTCCACAACGACCATAACGCCGTGAGGCTCAACTGCCTCTGTCAAAATATCAGCGATCTGTGATGTAATACGTTCTTGAACCTGGAGGCGACGCGTTACCGCTTCGACCAAACGAGCCATTTTGCTAAGACCAACGATCTTGCCGCTTGGCACATACCCAATGTGTACCTTACCAAAGAACGGCGCCATATGGTGCTCACATTGGCTATAGTAGACGATATCCTTAACGATAACCAACTCTTCATGATTCTCGTCAAAGGTTACCCCCAGCACATCACGTGGATCTACCTCATACCCACCAAAAATCTCTTCATACATCCGGGTTACGCGTGCAGGCGTTTCAAGCAGCCCTTCCCGCGTACTATCCTCGCCAATCAATTTTAAGATCTGTTCCACATGGTACTCGATCTTCTCCCGATTGTCGGATACTTTTGAATTCAAATAATCTTTCACGCCAGCCACTGCCGAACGCCTCCTTTCGAACCACATAGTGTAAAGCAGTTACCATACACTGCTATTATTTTCGGCGGCCCGAATTTTTACGCGCAGGATGTTGTTGCGGTTGAGGCATTTTCGCACCCGGTTGCTGGTTCTTCATCATCTGCTGGGCACGCTGCATTTGCTTACCATTCAGGTTATACCCCATTTGCTTCGCCATCTTCTGAAGTGCGTCTGGATCGCTTTGCATTTTCTCAAGCTGTTTACGCAAGTAGAACACCCCGATGAAGAAGCCCCCGACCAGACCAACAATCAATGTAATAATCGGTATTACAATTTCCATCTCTTAGACACCTCTTTATGCAATCTAAAAAGCATGATGATCCGCGCATATACATAACATCCTAATGCCTGTTCATACACGTGTCACGGACCGGATTTCCTGAAAATTATCATAGCATTTCCGCACGCATGGAGCAAACGGATTTTCCAGCTTTCGCTTTCTTTGGTTATCCGAATTCTACGTCATGACCGTTTCAATAAAAACGGTGGTATGCTCCGCTAGATCAATTTCAATAACATCGAGAGAGTAGCGTGTGCTCCCCCGAGCGATCCGGACAACAGGTCGGCCTGGCAATCCACGATGCTGTCGCACGATAACGCCTGACTCTTTGGTTGAAAGTCGTACAGCCGTCCCATTCGGATATACGGATACACTTTTGTTAAATTCAATCAGAATGTCCCGATCCAGCCTCGTGCCTGACATCGCCATCATCTCTTCACAAGCTTCATGTGGCAACATGCTGCTTCCAGATAGTCCATTGATCAGATTATCATAGATGTTCGCCGTGCTAACAATTTTGGCAAAGACATGAATGTCGCTGCCTTTGATTCCTCTAGGCAACCCCGTACCATCGACATGTTCATGATGCTGCAGAGCCGTGTGAGCGACGAGCAGGCTGAACTCCCGCTTGTTCTTAATCACTTCGAATCCCCGCCATGTATGATGAAGCGAAGAATTGGCAGCAGAGCCACCACCCGGAGGCTCACCGACTTTGCCGATGTCGTGCAGAAGCGCGCCTACAGCGAGATCCTTCAATTGATTGTAGTTAAGCCCCATATTCAGTCCGATCACCGACGACAACAAGCATACATTCATCGCATGAACATACTGTGCATTGTCCTTCGTGCGAATATCCGTAAGTTGTACAAGCAGCTCACGCCCGTTCAATACATCGTTCAACAGTTTATCAATGCTAAGCGCTACTTTCTTCGGACTCCAGTCCTTTCCGGAACGAACCGCTTCTAGGGTAACGCTCATTTCATTAATAACTGCTCTTTTCGTGGCTTCATCCAGAATGTCTTCTGTCTCCACATCTTTAAACGCTTCATCCTGGATGTACAGCATGGTTACGCCAATACGCTTGAGCGTATTAACCATAAATACGGTAAGCTGGACGCCGGCAGACAGCAAAACAGTTCCGTTAGCTGAATATACGGTCTTCCCCAGAAGCTCCCCCGCCTCCACACTCTCCACGTTTACATACTTCATGCACGTCCCCCGCTCTTACGATTGCTGCTCCAATGTGAGCAATTGCTCCTTGGTTTGCAGACCGCCTACATAACCCAACAGGGTACCGTCTTTGTCACTGTTGCGGTGACAGGGAATAATGATCGGCATCGGATTTTTACTGATAGCATCCGAAACTGCACGAACCGCCTTCGGTCTTCCGATCGTTTCCGCAACCTGTTGGTGTGATGAGGTCTCTCCATAAGATATATCGGATAGAACATGCCATACTTGTAGCTGAAACGGTGTTCCATGCAAATTTAGCTTTAATTCGAAGTTTTTTCGTTCTCCGGCAAAATACTGCTGAACCTGCTTCGCAGCCTCACTCAGCTTCTCTTCATTCTTCTCGTAACGATATTCACCGATCCAAGTTCGAGCCCATTGTTGCAAATGTGCCTCGCGCACATGAAATGTTCCAAAATCAACGTGGCATAAACCTTCATCTGTGGCACATAGCGTCAATGTCCCTATCGGCGTCAGCAGTTCATCATAATACACAGGTGTACCCTGCAGCCCCGTGACTGCTGAAGGTTTCCAAGCCGCTGCTTCCGGTTTGGCCGGCTGCACAGGTAGCTCACCGCTCTGATCAGATGCCATTTCCGATTGCAAACTCTTCTGTAACTCGTGTAGTGACTCAAACTGTTGTTGTTCCACTGGTTGTTTCACTGATTGTTCCACCGACTGCTTCTCACTTACTTGCCCAGCCTGTGGTTGATCGGGTAAGGTCTCGGACGAACTTAGTCGTTCCTTGGCCTTCTGCAGCATGCTTAGCACGTTCCCATCTTGTTCGTTAGCGGCAGCTTCCCCAATTACTCTCATTGCGTCTTCTCCTCCAATTCTGCTCAGCGCCCAAGCTGCGGTTCCCCGCAGTTCAGGACGCGGGTCTCGCTTCAATACTTCCGTGAGTTTTGGTACAGCACTCTTATCCTTGAAATTACCTAAGGCAATCACTGCATTACGTTGGATTGGTTTCTTTCCCCGCCATGCGGCAGAGCTTTGGCCAAAACGTTCTTTAAATTCACGGTTACCAATGTCTAGGAGTGGCAGTAACAAAGGCTTAACAATCTCCGGATCAGGCTGTAGATCGGGATGATGATCCCAATTTTTGCCTCGATTCTTCGGACAGACAATCTGACATGTATCACAGCCGTATAACCGGTTGCCTATTTTCAACATAAACTCTTCATCTACAAACCCTTTGGTTTGGGTTACAAAAGAAATACATCGCTGTGCATTAAGTTGCCCTGGTCCCACCAACGCTCCGGTTGGGCAGGCATCAATACATTTCGTACATTCTCCACAATCCTCGGTTACAGGTGTATCCGGCTGGAATGGAATATTGGTCACCAGCTCACCCAGATAGATCCATGATCCGAACTTAGGGGATATAATGGCACAGTTTTTGCCGCTGAATCCGATCCCTGCACGCTGGGATACCGCCCGATCAACGAGCGCTCCCGTATCGACCATGCTCTCAATCATAGCCTCAGGTACACGTTCACGGATGAAATTCACCAGCTTGTCCATCGCTTCACGCAGCACATAATGATAATCTCTGCCCCAAGCTGAACGTGCCAAAATCCCACGATATGCACCCGGCTCCGACTTCGGTGGGTTGACCATCTTCGACGGGTAAGCCACCGCAATGGCTATGAGAGAAGCAGGCTCACCATCCTGTAGCGCAGGCCGTACCCTTTTCTCAATATCCGGCTCTTCAAATCCCGAAGCGTAGCCCTTGTCCCGAGACTGTTCTAGTAACGACTTAAGTGATACAAACGGCTCTGCAGAAGCAAATCCAATATCATCAATGCCCAGCCCGGGGGCAGCCGCCTTAATCTCTTGTTTTAACTGTTCCCATACGGAACCTGCCTGCGCCGCCCCGGTCTGTACGCTTGTCATGATTCTTTCCCTCTTTTCTATTCCCTGCTCTTATTCCCTTAACGATTGAACGCCCGCCTCATTCAAGGAGGACAGGCGTCTATATGCATATGCAACTCAGGCATACTCGCCCCGAGCTTTATTATAGTTAAACGCAAAACGTCGAGTGAAGTTGTTGTTATAACAACATTTTACAGTTTCTTCATTTCGGAAAATGGCCAGAAGATGAATTCTGCCTTACCTACAATCTCGCCAGAAGTGATGCTTCCGAATACACGGCTATCTTTACTTTTACCCTCATGACGGTTATCTCCCATGACAAAATAACGATCCGCCTCCAGCGTAATCGGGCCAAAATCGGGATCTTGTACCTCGATATCCGTATACGTCTCCGTCTGTCGCTCACCATTCACATACAGGTGGTGTTCACGCACTTCAACCGTATCCCCGGGAAGCCCTACGATCCGTTTCACGAGAAAGTCTTTCTTCTCCTGACCCTCACTTGGGTCACGAAGGACAATTACATCAAAGCGAGAAGGTGAACCAAAATCATAACCAATCTTATTCACAAACAAACGGTCACGCTCGACCAACGTAGGCTGCATGGACTGCCCTTTAACCATCGATAGGTTAAATACAAATAAATTCAACAACATCATAACGACAAAAGCGATAATGATTGTTTTGGCCCAGTCCCATAGCTCTGCTGCCCATGAGGTACCGGAATGATTCGCTGTTGCCAGTTCAGTTCGCTCTTCGGAAGACACCTGCTTCGTGGAAGGGTTGTCAGAATTCAAAAGGACACCTCGTTTATTAAGAATAATCATATTCTCTTTAAGTCTACTTCATTTGGAAGAGTGAAACAATTGGTTATGCCCACCAATGGCAGATGAGCTAAAATTGTGAGGAATATGGAGCGGATGTATATCATACAAATAGAAAGGCATATCCTCAAGCGTGGTCACGCTGATCGGATATGCCTAATATGAAATGAAAATCTTCTTTTTTTCTTTAGTTTAAGAGGTTGTTCAAAAAGTCCACGTTTGATTACAAAGCACACCTACTACTGGCCTTTTTGAACACGCACTTTGAGGCCGAACTTCCGTTACGCTTTGGACAAAATACTCAGTTTCTGGAAAGCGCTCATAATCTGATTCGCACCGTAACCCATTGCTTCGTATAAAGGCATGGCTACTTTGTTGTGCTCATCTCCCGCAACCCATATTTGGCTGACTTTACGCTGCTGGAAACGTTGTTCCATAGCTTCGACAAGTTTTTTGCCGACTCCGCGGCGACGATAGTCCGGATGAACCGCAATACGGTAGATGCATCCCTGGTTTTGATCAATCGTACCGATCAAGGCTCCAACGAGGTCTCCCTCTTCTTCTGCAACCATGATCAAATCAGAATCCCATGACAATTGACGGGCAAACGGGCCCATCGTGTTCTCATAACACTCTTCCGATAGCGCAACCTGGAGAAGCTCCGTCATTTGGCTTGCATCACTCAACTGAAAGGAACGAACGTGCATGTCTTAAATCTCCCTTTTCGTTAGCTTGATGAGGTTTTTACATAGAAAGGTTACCCTTTTTACCAAAAACCCAAAGTTCGTATAATGACAAAAAACGAGAAAATACCTCTTCTCCGTCAATTAAACCATACTTTACGCCATAAAACACGCATTTTCTTTTGAAAGCGCTTAATTGTAACCGTTTTCAACAAAATATGAACGATTCCCTTTTAATTTTAAGGAAATTTCACATAAATATATTCAAAAAGGGTAAAATATGTTTGTTATCTCTGACCCATTAATAGATCAACGCCCCGGGGGACTTAATAAACAAAAATGTTGCTTAATTAGCCCGAATGCGGTTTAATATTAGTGGCAAGGGTATTAATACATATGTACCTGAGCAATTTGCATTTTATTCGGACGAGCCACTTCTGCAAGATATGGATAGGTACGTTTCTTAATCTATGTCATGTCCTGGGAGGATTCGAATCGAACGGATGCAAAATGCTGAATTACCAAAAATCATAAAATATCAGGAGGTTTTTCACTATGGCTTTTCAACTACCGGCACTTCCTTACGCTAACGACGCACTGGAACCACATATCGATGCACAAACGATGGAAATCCACCACGATCGCCATCACAATACTTACGTAACTAACTTGAACGCAGCTCTGGAAAGCGCTCCTGAACTGCAAGAAAAAAGCTTGGAAGATCTGATTGCTAACCTGGATAGCGTACCTGAAAGCATCCGCACAGCGGTTCGCAACAATGGTGGCGGACATGCTAACCATAGCTTGTTCTGGGAAATCATCGGACCTAACGGCGGCGGCGCTCCAACTGGCGACATCGCAGCTGCAATTGACAGCGAACTGGGTGGCTTTGACAAATTCAAAGAAGATTTTGCTAAAGCAGCTACAACTCGTTTCGGTTCCGGTTGGGCTTGGCTCGTTGTAGGCAAAGATGGCAAATTGTCCATCACTAGCACGCCTAACCAAGACAGCCCACTCTTCGAAGGTCTGACTCCAGTATTGGGTCTGGACGTATGGGAGCACGCTTACTACCTGAAATACCAAAACAAACGCCCTGACTACATTGGCGCTTTCTGGAATGTAATCAACTGGGATGAAGTAAACAAACGTTACGCTGCTGCGAAATAAGTTTGTTTCACTTAAATACGTCTCATCTAAACAGATGCTTCATCTAAATAGATGTTTCATCCGATAAAAGAAGAGCCCGACTTGGTCTGATGACCGAGTCAGGCTCTTTTTTTTGTTAGGACTTTGGCCAGTTGAGTGCGTGAAACGCAAGAAAATGAGAGGAAAGGAAACAAAAAACCACCCGTTGGATGGGTGGTCGTGACTTAGGAGAAGCACAGGTATGTTGCTCATCTCTGGTGGTAGCGAGATTATCGAACCGGATGATGATGCTCGTCAACATGCCGAAGATTAACAACTTCGCTGGCTTAAGTTCTATATAATAGCTTTCATGTGATTAACTAAGGTGCGAAAACCACTCATTAATCCTCTACGAAAGCTTCCCGATAGCTCTGTCCCCTGCGTCATGACACAAACTGCGCGTGGGTCACAGATTATTCTCTAGTGTTCTATCTAACAGCGTTCAATCTAACGAACTGAGGACACGCTCTCTCTCTATATTTCATACCACAGATAATCTAAGGAACCCTAGGCACGCTATTATCCCAAATATGGACTTGGCTTCGCCCTTTTTAACCGTTTCAGCTTAAATAGCGTCATTCAGATTCGTTAAAACTTATATTTTAGGTTTATCGCCATAATAAGCTCTTTCGGATTCGTTAGCCACTATTGGTAGTACTTCTGGTAGTACTCCTGGTAGTTCTTTTGTTCATACTTTTGAGATTACTCTCGGAAGTTCTTTCCGTAGTTCATTCGGTAGTACTATTCGTTAACACTCCTGCTCGACTACACTCTTACACATTCCAAACGGACAGTTAACCTTGAATATGGAATACGCCATTGTTACTCTTCCGGTACAATACCTGTACATACCGGTACATACCTGACCGCCTCTTCCAGCATCCATGTATGAAAAATCCCCTCTCCCGGGCACATGAATGTTTCCGTCCGCTTGGATGTGCTCTGCGCTTTTCCTATTACGTCAAAAAGTAA
This sequence comes from Paenibacillus sp. Root52, assembly GCF_001426865.1. Classification (GTDB taxonomy): domain Bacteria; phylum Bacillota; class Bacilli; order Paenibacillales; family Paenibacillaceae; genus Paenibacillus. The sequence goes on from NZ_LMFO01000014.1 coordinate 27,944, forward strand.
GGTGTAGCCCCATTTACTCTTCATTACTCTTCATTACTCGTTACTATCATCATACACGCCAGCAAAATAACTGCTAAGCAGCTTCAAGAAGATATTGGGGAATGCCATCTTGTCCATATCTTCAGGCCCGATCCAGCGATACGTGAGCTGATCGCCTTTACCAATATGGATCTGAGGGGCATCTCCTACCTCTACATCATCTGTCAACTTCCGCTCCGCTTGATCTGATGTTGAGAATGTGGATGCGAATGTGGCTGCTGATTGTCCATCAGGATCTGTAGCAACGGTATCCTTGGTTGCCGCCTGTGCATCGTAGGCGGCTCTCGCTTCCGCCGCAATCAGCGGAAGCTCACTGCTCTGGCTCTGCTCGGTGCACTTGTACACCTGCAGTTGCCAAACGATATGGCTGAACACATGCTCCGCATGAGTAGCCAGCCCTTCTGGGCGGGCAGCGAAGCCCTCCGCCCACAGACTGCCGGCGAGCAGCGCCATCGCCGGCTCATCCGCCAGCGGCGCCGCCTTCTTGCCAGCTTTGGCAGGCGGCTCCGCTAGTACATGCGGCAGCTCCCACATTCGGGCCAATAGGCCGCTCTCGGGGCGCTGGCGCACAAGCACACGGCCGCGATGTGCGCCGCGGCCTTCCACAATGGCAACCAGCCGCTGCTCAGGGCGCGGCGGCTTCGCCTTGGTTTTGACCGGCAGCGTAAGCTCCCTGCCGGCAATGCGGCCTGAACATTGCTCCATCACTGGGCAAGTTAGGCAGTGTGGCGCTTTGGGTGTACACACCAGCGCGCCAAGCTCCATGAGCGCCTGGTTGAAATCGCGCGCTCGCCCTTCTGGAATGAGCTCTCCTGCGAGCTCTTCCATAAGAACACGGGTGCTGCCCTTCATAATATCCTCATCAATGAGGAAGTATCGGGACAGTACCCGCATAACATTGCCATCCACCGCAGGCTGCGGTTGGTTGAAGGCAATGCTAAGAATGGCCCCTGCCGTGTAGGGGCCAACCCCTTTTAACGCAAACACAGCCTGTTTATCTTGAGGAATCTCTCCCCCGTGCAGCTCCATAACTTGCCTAGCCGCCGCCTGTAGGTTACGTGCACGGGAATAATAGCCCAGGCCCTCCCAGTTCTTAAGGACATCTTCTTCGGGTGCTTCAGCCAAGGCTTGTACCGTCGGGAAATTGCCAATAAACCGGTTGAAATACGGAATCACGGTATCCACCCGTGTCTGCTGAAGCATAATTTCGGATACCCACGTAAAATAAGGATTGTTATGGCGACGCCAAGGTAAATCCCGTCTATTGATCATATACCAGTCCAGCAGATTTACACTGAAATGTTGCTTTTGTTCAATTAAACCCATGTTCCCGTCCTCTCCTGATTCCCTTACTACTCTTTTCACACTACTTCTCTTAATCCATACGCTCAACCACGGCAAATGCCGCCGCAAGCTCTGTCTGATGCGTGATGCTCAGATGAATCATATATCGATCCTCGGCGGGCAGACCAAGACGCTCCCAAGCCTTAGCAGATAAAGTTGCTACCGGCTTTCCTTTGCTATCAGGTAGCACTTCAATATCGGTAAAGCTCATCGTACCGCCAATACCACAACCGAATGCTTTGGATATTGCCTCTTTGGCAGCGAATCGTCCTGATACAAATTCAATCAACCGTTTTCCCCGCCGGTTTGCAATTTCCCGTTCCGCTGGGGTCAGAATTCTATCCATGAATGACTCGGCATGTCGCCCAGACATTAGCTTATGCATACGTGCAATTTCCAGCACATCATTTCCGATTCCAACGATCATTAAGATTCACCCGCTTAATCATTTATACAATAAAAGGTTGCCCAAATATTCACTTCGCTTCGCTACTGCAATCGAATTCCATGAACAGATGCCCTAATCTCTCTCCATCCGGAGTTTACGTCTATAAGGTACATCCGAACACGTATTCTATTGTAGCAGGAGGAGAACCTAGATGCGAGTATATCCGTTAATAATCCGTATGTTAAAATAATTACCAACGAGCATTTGGAGAACAAATGCGTTCGCGTTCCATTCGGTTCCACATCGCTAGGCGAATGAATGGTTCAGTGTAGAATAGCCACTAAATATACGTAGGAGGAATGCTACATGTCTACAGCGTTTGAACTACCCACGGGCGATAATTCCGTTATTCGTGGGAATACGTTTCTTGCCCGTCAATCGGCTCAAGGTGTCATCATCGTCGTCCATGGATATAAAGGCTTCAAAGACTGGGGCATGTTCCCTTATGCTGCGTCCCAATTAAGTGAAAACTATCATGTCCTAACCTTTAATTTCTCTCATAATGGTGTAGGGGAAGATTTGCAGCAATTTACCGAGCTTGAGAAGTTCGCCGTAAACACCTACAGCCAGGAACTCAGCGATCTTGCCCTCATGCTTGAATATGTCTCTACACAGCCTGAACTTGGCAATCTGCCTATATATCTGGTTGGACACAGCCGCGGTGCTGGTGTAAGTCTTGTCTACGCGCTGGATCACCCTGAACAGATCGCAGGTGTATGCTCATGGAACGGCGTTACCAACCTAGACTTATTCACTGCTGAGCAAAAAGAAGAAATGCGTACTCACGGCCGTAGCTACGTTACGAACGGAAGAACCGGACAACAGATGCCTCTGGACGTTTTGATTCTGGATGACCTCGACCAACATAAGGCACGATATGCCATCATTGAACGTCTGACGCAATCCACGCTCCCCGTCGCCCTCATTCAAGGATCAGAGGACAGCGCACGCCTTCGTGATGGCTCATCCACATTGGTACAAGCCCGTCCGGATATTCCGTGGCAGCAGATTCCTGGAGGAAACCATACCTTCAACACCGTACATCCATTCCAAGAAACAACACCGCAGCTTGAACAAGCAATATCCGAAACTCTTCGGCAGATTGGTGAATGGAATCATTCGAAGTAACCTAATTTCATGATAGTTGTATCTGTATAAACGAGGAAACACCACAAAAAGACTCTGTAACCACGTATATGGTGGAAACAGAGTCTTCTTTGATTTGGCTTTGATTTGGCTTAGGTTAACAAGCTTAACGATTAACATCATTAAGTACTACATCTTATAGCGTAACTGAAACTTTAATCATGATGAACGCAAACTTCTATTAGATGCCAGGGATGGCATTACGTTTGTGATGCGTGCGTGTATAGAACGCCTCAAGCTTCTCCTGTGCAGCAGGATCAATCTGCTTGCCTTCCAGGTAATCACTGTTTGCTTCGTAAGAGATGCCCAGCTCCGTCTCATCAGTCTGGCCTTCCCATAGTCCTGCGGATGGTGCCTTGTCCAGAATCTCTTGTGGAACACCCAGATGCGCAGCGAGTTGACGTACTTGGCGTTTGTTCAAGGTGCTAAGTGGTGTAATATCCACCGCTCCATCGCCCCATTTGGTATAGAATCCTGTGATAGCTTCCGAAGCATGGTCTGTACCCACTACAAGTAAGCTCTCTTCAAAAGCAAGCGCATATTGCATGACCATACGTGTTCTTGCTTTTACGTTGCCTTTGCCTTGATGCGTCATATGACGTGGGCTACCCATGGATTTGAAGCCTTGCTCTACCTCAAGTGCGATCTCGTTAACCGCATCCTCGATATTGGTTTCCACCACATGTTTCAGGTCAAACGCTTTGGCTACCGCGTAGCTGTGATCGATATCCTGTTGTTCACCATAAGGCTGGAATACGCCGAGCGTTTTGTACTCCTTATTATTCTCCGCTGTCAGCTCGTCCGTTGCTTTTTTGCAAAGCGCTGCCGCTACAGCACTATCGATACCGCCACTAATTGCAATTAACAATCCTTTGGTGCCGGAATTTTTCACATACGTTTTCAGGAAATCCACACGCGTGCGTACTTCCTCTTCCAGATTAATACTTGGTTTAACCTTCAATTCAGCGATGATCTGTTGTTGCAAACTCATCGTTCATCACACCCCGTTTCTAAAGAATGAAATTTGATGTTCCAGTTGAAAGGTTCGAATGGTTCAATAACCTTATCTACTCAAAATGAAACGCCCCGGCATCGGTCATCCGAAGGGCGGGGCGCTTTATGAGCTGATTAACGGCAGTAACGATCAAACACGCTGGTAAGCTCAGCAGCAATTTCCTCCGCGGAACGATCTTCCACTTGGTGACGCTCGATGAAGTGAACGAGTTCTCCGTCTTTCATCAGTGCGATGGATGGGGAGGACGGTGGATATGGTGCAAAAAACTCACGAGCTTTAGCTGTAGCTTCTTTATCTTGTCCAGCAAATACGGTATACAAGTGATCTGGTGTAAGATCATTTTGCAATGCTTGAGCAACTCCTGGACGGCACTGACCTGCAGCACATCCACATACCGAGTTGATTACGACCAGTGCTGTACCTTTAGCATCTGGCAGACTTGCTTCGACTTCCTCAGGTGTACGCAGTTCTTGAATACCCAGGCGAGTCAGTTCATCCCGCATCGGTTGAACCATATCTTTCATGTATTGATCAAATGACATAGACATTCGTTTCACTCCTTAAAAATGATTATTCTATTATTGTCGAGAGAATTAAAGACCATAGAATCACATTCACATGTTCTCCGTCAATACAAAAACGGTTTCCATGATGTGCTATTCCTATTATACATCGCTATGCAATGAAAGCAAGGTTCAGACACGACCTGCGGGAAGGCTTGCTCCATCTGTAGTATGTATCTTCTCTTGGCAAAATATGCTGCAATCTTATCGCTCAAATGCAACTTTAAAGGTCGTTCCTTTGCCTTCTTCCGATTCAACAGTAATCGTTCCATTATGCCGCTCCACAATACTCAGACACATCGATAACCCTAGCCCCGTGCCTTTGGCTTTTGTCGTGTAGAACGGTTCAAATAGCTTTTCCTGAGCTACTTGTGGTATGCCTAAGCCTGTATCCCGTACACAGAGCTCTACTTTATCATCCACAACACGTGTTTCTAGGGTTAATACCCCCTTCTCACACATCGCTTCCATCCCATTGCGAGCCAGATTAAGTACAACCTGCTTAATTTCTTTGGAATTCAAATGTAACTTCGGTACATTATGCGCTAACATAAGCTCGATGCTCTGACCTCTCAGGTTCGCATCTGCCCACAATAATGGACTGAGTTCATGGATGATATCATGTAGCTGATACTCCTCTTTCTCGGCAATGCGATCTTGAGCAAGCGACAGAAAGTCATTAATAATGCTATTCGCCCGATCCAGTTCCTCCAGCACAATGCGGTAATAGTGATCCAGCGTATCAGGACTCTTCTCCTGCATTAATTGAAGGAAACCACGTACAACCGCCATCGGATTTCGAACTTCGTGCGTAATGCTCGCCGCCATCTGTCCTACTAAACTCAAACGATCTACATTGTCCAGCTCACTTCGCAGCATCTCTAGTTCAGTAATATCCTGAATAATCAGCATCGCTCCCGTAACCTCTCTAGACTGGTCGGTCGAGAATGCGTAGATGGGTACCGTTCTTGATTGAAATACATGGGAACCGTAACGTACTGTTAATCCATCGACTTCACCGTGAACAAGTGCCTTGTGAATGCTTCTCTCCATTTTGTCAGCCTGAGCTTGTTCTACAAATTGACTGGCTGGATGGCCAATTAGATCTGGCGTTGTTGTACACGGGAGCTGTTCCTTCGCGGTCTGTTCCATCGTATCGTTGACGAATTTCACATTTCCTTGTTTATCTACAGTAGCAATGGATAAGGGCACGGCGTTGAGAATCTGATGAAGTTGTTCCGTTTCCGATATGTACTGATGATGGACTTCCGATAAGTGATGTTCGAGACCACGGTAATGCTTCATATGTTCAATCCAAAGGACGCTGCAGGCTGCTACCATAATGGCGCCTAGCGAATAACCTAGTGTAATCAATATACTTGGAAAAAGGGTTAACGAAGGACCGCTGTCCATCAGCAGAATGCACAGTAAACTGGCTACAATTAGCCCTGTTGCAGTTATGGAGATGACCATCGTCATTTTGCGAGTACGTGTATAATGCTTGAATCGTCCTGCTGACAACCATACAATAGGATAGAGAAGAATACCTGTTTGAACTAGAAATTCGTACAGATTATAGGAATGCGCAAAGAGGCAGTAGTATAATAAATGAAGAATGGATAACGTCAAGCCAATTGCGGGTTTGCAGTATAATATGGCAAGTGTAAGAGGTACAATACTTAAGGAGATTGGAATATTTCCAATATTGGCATGTAGAGCAAAGAGCAAACAGAGCAGCATGCTTAAAGCGCTGGTAATTGCAAGACCGATCTGCATCATTCCGGTACGTTCGAGCTTGGTCATCGTTTGCTTGATGAGCCCAAGATGAAATAAGGGAATTAGGAATACTGCTGCACCTGCCAGCAGCATTTGTAAAAGAATGTCTTTCAAAGCAACCACTATGCCATCTCCCTCCTCGCCTGTACATTCCCTCATTATTTCTGATTAAAACATAGGCGACAGTATATTACAATATATCCCTTAAAACTGCATAATAGAACTTGAAATACACCATGAATGGTCAAAAAACTGAACCATTTACGCATAATCCTGCATGATTCGATGTTTAACATTCTAGGCACAAGATATAGATAAACTAGGTCATCTAAATCTATATCTGGCAGTATGCAATTCCATTGTAAATAGATGGCAAATGGGTTGTACAAAATCAATAAAAAAAGAAGGTAATTATTGTATGTATGATGTAATCGTAATCGGTGGCGGGTCTGCTGGTCTCATGGCCTCTGTTGCCGCTGCTGAGCATGGAGCTTCTGTGCTTCTGCTGGATAAAGGCGACCAACTGGGGCGCAAGCTGGGTATCTCTGGTGGGGGTCGCTGTAATGTGACCAATGCGAAGGAAACAGATGAATTGATCCGGCATATCCCCGGCAATGGGCGCTTTTTATATAGTTCTTTTCAAAATTTGGACAATCAGGGCATTATGCGTTTTTTTGAGAATCTGGGAATTGCCCTCAAAGAAGAGGATAATGGAAGAATGTTTCCTGTGACAGACAAAGCCAAAACGGTCGTTGATGCATTAGTAGGTAAAATCGTCTCCCTCGGTGTAAAAATTCGCACCAAAGAACCCGTGAAAGAGCTTATTCATAATGGTCAACAAGTTCAGGGTGTAAAGCTAGCTTCTGGGGAGATTGTGCCTGGACGGTCTGTCGTTATCGCCACTGGAGGTAAGTCTGTACCTCAAACTGGATCAACCGGTGACGGTTATCCATGGGCTGAATCTGCTGGACATACGATCACCGAGCTATATCCAACAGAAGTGCCTATCGTCTCTGGTGAGAGCTGGATTCAATCCAAAGAGTTACAGGGATTATCACTACGAGACGTAGGACTCTCTGTTCTCGATGCCAAAGGGAAGTCTGTCATTTCCCATCGAGGGGATATGATCTTCACCCATTTTGGTGTATCCGGTCCTATTGCGCTGCGTTGCAGTCAATTCATTCGTAAAGTTCAGATGAAATCGGGGAATCCGCAAGTCATGATGAGCATTGATCTATTCCCAGATCTATCTCCTGGTGCTTTGGAAAATAAGGTTCAACAGGTACTGGAACAAGAATCGCGCAAAGCCGTCAAAAACATTTTGAAAGCATGGGTTCCTGAACGCATGATTCCTTTACTGATGAGACGTGCTGAGATCAGCGACGACCTTACCTATCACCATTTTCCTAAAGGTACACTTAGTACACTATGCGGGTTAATGAAATCTTTTACCTTCCGTGTAGACGGAACTCGCTCGCTCAAAGAGGCCTTTGTGACGGGCGGCGGAGTCCACTTAAAGGAGATATACCCTAAAACGATGGAATCCAAGCTACTGCCTGGGCTATTCTTTTGCGGTGAGGTTCTGGACATTCATGGTTACACCGGCGGTTATAATATCACGGCTGCCTTCTCTACAGGCTACACGGCTGGTATGCATGCGGCTGAATACAAACACGCTCGTGCCTAACAAGCTACAGTAAGCTGATGCTGAAGATCTTTAAATCATGGGTCTATCTAATTGAAATGAACGAATGAGCTACAAGCAAAAATAAACAACCTAAAGGGGCTGCCATACGTCATGAATATGACCGTTGGCAGCCCCTTTAGCGTTATATTGAATTAATGAATCTGAATCACGCTATTCGCTCCCATTTCCCCAGATTCGAGATCTAAAGAATCACATAAGCGTTATTTCGTCGCTCAGTCATTTTTTGATTTTGACATCGTTTTAGGCCTTCACACTGCCTGAGAATCCATCTACTGAATCATCAAATGTAGGATCGTTATCTCTGTTATGCTGAGTCTGTCCAGAAGGACTCTCCTGTAATCCAGTTGCGTACCCTTCACTCCAATCCTCATTCACCATATGTGCTGGAATTGAGAATTCCTGAAATGCGTTAGCAGCATCAGTTGCAGAAGCAAATACGGCGCTTCCCCCATGAGATTGTACAATCTCTACAGCCGACTGAGGATCTTGACGATCCGTAGGAATGTACAGTTCGAGTGGCCCGGATTGATAAGGCTTATAACCAAGCTCATTCAGTGTTGCTTGTGCGGCAAGCAACGCATTAGGGTCTGCAAACTGCACTTGAATTTCACCATCACTCATCATCACCTTTTTCCTCCTTACGTTTGGGCTTGTCTTATCTTCTACTAATGAGATACATCTCCTATAGCATGGTCAGATATTCAGCCTGATATGCGGTTTTTGTAAGGAAGATAAGACTTAGTTACTGCGAGTCAGTCGTATCCACCCTGCCACGGATAAAACGAATAGCCCACTTGCCACGACACCCACCGCGGTAAGTATACTTGCCATCCATCCGAGCCAGGTTAACCCGAGCGCTAAACCCATCAGAATGCCAAGCGGCACAAAGAGCATCCGTACCATCATCAGCCCTGCCCGATGCAATGCATCTGAATCATATGAGACCAGTTGTACATAATCCGAAGTAGCAAAGTGATCCCATGAACGATAAAACATGACTATCAGCATAATAATTAACAGCCCACATACGATGACATTCACAGGGAAAGGAGGCAGAGCTACAGCAGCAATGGATAGACTGCCCATCTGAAAGTACAATTTCAACGTCGATGATTCGCGAAAAAAGGCCTTAAATGCCGTTTCGGCAGTCCGGTTTGCTATGGAACGATTGCGTAATATTTTGCGCGGTTTGCGGAATATCATCGTTTTGGTACGCGGAGCTTTCGGTTTATTGACCGCCTGACTGATCATGATAGCCGTTAATTTCACCCTTGCTCGCAGGTCTTCGCGTACATCACCTTCAAACGTTCCTTGCATCTGTAGTCGGATACGACCGAGCAGAATGATCAGCAGGATTGTGCATACCAATGCGATGAATAGAGAACCCATTTGCGCATGAACGGATGAGGTGACTGTGATAAAAATGATGCCCATTGCCATCGCTAGAGAAATGATCCGTATCCCGCGTCGCCATCCGTTATAACGAACTTTGATCATATGTAACGCAATGGCTTGTAACGAAGCAACTGTACCCAACCAGATGCATAGAAGCAGGATCTCAGCAATGGACATGCCATATACCCGGTACCATAACGGTGCGGTTAGAGCAGTAACGATCAACATTTTGCCTATATGGAGTGTACACGCTCGGTACATCCCCTGAAGCATCAGGGTTTGCATCCAACGCTTCTGCGATTTTAGAAATAATACATCGGCCTCTTCCACAAAAAGAAGCACACCACCCGTCAACATCACGATTTCGATGATCAGTGTTAACAAGGTCAGGGGTGTATTAGAAGCCCAGAGTGGCAACGACTTACTCCACAGACTGACATACCATCCGATCAGATAGAGCACACCCGGGATTAGCAGGTATAACCATACGGTCCAATCAACCACAAGCTTTAGGTTCTTCCATTGTTCTCTGAGATGCTCTTTGTGCCTACGTCTATATAATCTTAAAGGTGTATATCGCCTAGATTTGGCTGCTTCCTCCACCTCTATCAGCTCCTCTCCATCCTTGGTATCAGGAAGTCAGTATGTCAAAACAGTCAAATAACGATGCTTCTGGCAGCTCTGCCACAGCCCGAATCTCATCTAGCGTTCCTTCTGCAGCCGAGTGCCCTGCATGGATGAGGATAAAACGATCACATATCCGCTCCGCCGTATCTAACACATGTGTCGACATCAGAACCCCTGCACCCCGCAAGCGTTCCTCGTCCAGTAGCTTCAGGAAATCCTTCGTCGCACGCGGATCTAAACCAATGAAGGGCTCGTCTACAATATATACATCCGGGGAGGAGAGAAATCCGATCATCAGCATCATTTTCTGACGCATGCCTTTGGAGAAGCTGGCAGGCAGATCATCTCGAACATGATCCATGCCGAATCGAACCAGCAGCTCTTCTGCTCTAGTAATGAATATATCCTCTTCCATTTCATAGGCAGCAGCAGCCAGATCAAGATGTTCCCACAGCGTCATATACTCGTAAAAAACAGGCTGTTCCGGAATATACGCGTACCGCCCCTTTCCCCCAATCCTCACCTCATAATTGGCATGTTCAAGTAGACCTAACATCGTCTTAATCGTGGTACTTTTACCCGCTCCGTTTGGGCCGATAATGCCCACCAGCTCACCTGGTGACACATGAATATGGATGTTTCGGATCGTAGACTGCCCCGCCTCATAACCAGCTTCACTAATATGTACGTCCAACACAGACTCTTGAAGAGATATCACGCTTTCGCTTGCTGTCTCCATAGTGCTCACTCCTATCCTAATTCGGTGCTCGGTTGTTTCTTTCTTATTATTGTAATTCAGTTATGGAGCTAAATGTTTGATCATTTTAAGCATTTCATCATATAAAAAAAAGAAGCAGGGGTTCCGGAGCCCCTGCTTCTTCCTATTAGAGTGAAAATCTCATATTACCGATTGTTCTCCACCACAGTCATCGTTTCACTTTCACCTTCCGCATTGGCGTTCAGACCGAGATCCAGTGCACCACGGCTTTCGCTCGCGTAGCTGCTGTTCGTGCTGTCCTCACGGTCATTCACGTTACTATTGCGTTCAGATTGAGCCATTGTTGCACTCTCGCCTTCTGCTTTAGCGTTCAGACCCAGATCCAATGCACCACGGCTTTCGCTTGCATAGCTGCTGTTCGTGCTGTTCTTGCGGTCATTCACGTTACTATTGCGTTCAGATTGAGCCATTGTTGCACTCTCTCCTTCTGCTTTAACGTTCAGACCGAGATCTAACGCGCCACGGCTTTCGCTCGCGTAGCTGCTGTTCGTGCTGTCCTCACGGTCATTCACGTTACTATTGCGTTCAGATTGAGCCATTGTTGCACTCTCACCTTCTGCTTTAGCGTTCAGACCGAGATCCAGTGCACCACGACTTTCGCTCGCATAGCTGCTGTTCGTACGTTCACGGTCATTCACGCTGTTGTCACGTTCAGATTGAGCCCATGTGGAGCTCTCTCCTTCTGCTTTAACGTTCAGACCCAGATCCAACGCACCACGGCTTTCGCTCGCATAGCTGCTGTTCTTGCTGTCCTCGCGGTCTTTCACGCTGTTATTGCGTTCAGATTGAGCCCATGTGGAACTCTCTCCTTCTGCTTTTGCGTTCAGATCGAGATCCAACGCACCACGGCTTTCGCTCGCATAGCTGCTGTTCGTCGTGCGCTCATCGCCGCTTCGTGAATAATCGTTCATCGTTGTTCCTTCTCCCGAGACATTGGCATTCAGGCCAAGACCCAACTTGCCTGAGCTAGTGCGCTCACTTGTATAATCGGAAGAATGACTATTGTAACGGCTTGTTCTCTCAGAGGATACGCCAGCATTCAGCCCCAGATCCAAGTTCAATGCTCCGGTTGCACTTGATGAACCTCCATAGCTGCCTTGATTGCCGTAACCTGTGTCACGTTGTCCTGACAGTAGAGACCCTAGCTCTAGACGCAAACCTGCATTTAGATCCAGATTACCATTGCTGTTATTGCTATAACTGTCTGCATAAGTTGCCTGCGTAGCTCCCAGCAATCCAGCGACCAACGTACCCGACAATACCGACAATTTTACCCAACGATTCACTTTTTTCATGATAATATACACTCCTTCTCAATTTTGGTTGAATTAACGCCATTGTTGCCTAAGAGAAAGAGGTATATTGCGGCGGCCGCCCTGGCGGCGCTTGTGACCATTGACTGAACCCATCGAGCTGTTCTATTCGAAAGCCAACATCATCATCTGACAAAAATTGGTTCGTTATTGCTCCCGGAAGTGCAGCGGCTGGAGCCGTTGCTCCACCTCCAGTTGCACCAGACGAGCCGGAGCTTGTACCCGCGTAAGCACTAACAGCTGGAGAAGTTACTGCAACATTCCAGCTTGTTGGTTGCTCTGCACGTGGTTGCAAGGGAGGCACTACACGTGTGTCTGCTTTACTCACACTTGCATCTGTCTTGCTCTGTACTTGCTCAGTAACAATCGGTTTCACAGATGGTTGATCGATAAGGAACTGCTCGTTATCTGGCAATCCTCCATCCACATCAGAATGTTGAATCAGATCGGCTCTTTCCACAGGCAATGCCTGCGGGACAATACCTTCTGGACGGAGAGCCGGTTCAGGAGTAACTTCAGTCACCTTGCCTGTAACCTGTACTACATCTTGTCCTTCCGTGTTGTCCGGGGATGATGCCAGATCAGAAGATTCAATAGTATTCGGAATTGGAGCTTGCGGTGTTTCCACAACCACCGGCTGTTCTGATGTATTCACAGGTCGATCCGGATTAACCTTAGGAATGTCAGCCGATCCCTTACCAGAGTCCAGTTTTGTGGATATGCCTACGGCTGGAACTGTTGTCTCCACCGATGGGAGCTGCACTGTACCTTTACGCAGATCTACACCAGAGGAAGAGACATCCACCGAAGTCACTTCAGGTACATCTACCTTCACGGAAGGTAGTTCAACCTTGCCCTGCCCAAGGTCTGTTTTCACAGCAGACGTCTCTGCTTGAATGACCTCTGGCACCTCTGCGGTAACACTAGGCAAGGAAGCTGTTCCTTCGTTCAGGTTGACCTGGCTGCTTGATACATCTGCCCGAATTATCGGTGTATCCGCCTGCACGGACGGCAGTTCTACGGTTCCCTTATTTGCATCGATACCAATCTCTGATGTTCCAGCCGATCCAAGCGGTGTATCTACCTTTAGCTCAGATACACTCAGCTTGCTAGCCGAAGCATCCGCTTTGATCGACGGAACCTCAACATCCAGTAATGGTGTTGATACCGATACCGATGGAGTCAAGTTCAGCCCACCATCTGAATCACGTGAGAACAAATTCAGCGACAATCCGTTGGAGGGTTTCTCCGAAGCGGCCTTAGCATCATCCGCATAGACATGCGATGAACCCAAACTTATTACCAATGCTCCTGTAATGACAGCCAGTGGTATGCTGGCAAGACGTACAATCGATTTGGGTAGCTTTACCTTCAAGTTGCTTCACCCCCTTTCGCTTGCTGCGTTGGTGGGACAAGCCATATGAGTTTTCCCCTAAGAATAATTAGAATACAGGGATTTGTGCCTGTTCCTCATTAAACGTGAAGGCGTTTACTCAAACGGTATTGTGGCAAAAAACTTTAAATTTAAAGTGTTTTGCCGCCTTCATTTCATTATTATTGCACTCCTAGCTCCTTCTTCTCTTTCTGTTACGTTATAAATCGGAGATTGGATCACCTACATATGTATTTTATTGAATTTGATTAATGATTAAATTTTAAATGCTAAAAATGCAGATCTTGTGACATATCGCATGTTTTTCGTAGAATTAGAGGTTTACAATACAGTCATGGCGACAATTCGAAATCGTCAAACGTCAACGTATCACCCCATATAACTAACTGTAAAGGCGGGATCAGCATGCTAGAATTACAGGAAATTGAAACAGAACGTTCTCTTCATCTGTACCGCACCTTGGCCAAGACATTTAAGAGCGTGAATGAACACGCTGTATCTGGAAGCAAAGTGCATGGATTCAATCCTACAGCATATGGTTTACTTGAAGTTCTGTATATGAAGGGGGCACAGCCTATTCAACAGGTTGGGGCACAGCTTCTCTTACAGAGTGGTAATGTTACGTATGTTATTGATAAGTTAGAACAAAAAGGACTTTTACACCGTAAACACTGTCCTCAGGACAGACGGATTATATTTGTGGAATTGACAGAGGAAGGGCAGCGCACAATGGACGATATCTATCCAGGCTATGCTCACAAGATTGATCGTGCTGTCAGCGGCTTGAGCGAAGAAGATAAGACGATGCTCGCTGACTTACTGGAGCGACTGGCGATTGGCGCAGATCGGTTATCAGCCAACAGCTGAATAAACTTAAATAGTTATAGCAAACTAACAAGTAGCAAAAAGGCAGCCTCATTAGGCTGCCTTTTTTATTTTTTTTCGTTTAGCGATGGATAGCCATCCCCACTATTTTTTCTCCTTTTTCACACCAGCCACTTGCACGGAGCCTTGTACTTGCTGTGGGGCATCTGCGTCTTCTGGAACCATGAGGCGTTTGCGTAGAGCCAGCGTAGCAACCCAAGACACAATCGCAATCACAAACATAATGATGAACAAGGAATGCAAACTGCCCTCAAGCACACTTCGCAGCAACCGCCACTGATCGTCGGACAAAACCGTTTCCGTATGAGGTGCCAGCAATTCGTTCAGATCCCCATCAGAGATGCCAGCAGCCGCAAGATTTTGTGCACTGGATAATGTTGAGATTCGATAATTCAACCATGTACCAAAAGCTGCCGCACCAATCGTTTGTCCCAGTGTACGCATGAACGTATGTAGTGCTGTGGATGAACCCCGTTCCCGATATCCTACAGATGACTGTGCAATGATGGTGAAGATTGTGAATGCAAAACCAAAACCAAGCCCATAGATAAAGGTCAGAACAAACAGCACGTACTGCGGCGATGAACCGCCGACAAGGAATAATCCGCCTGAACCAACCACAATGCCAGTCAGTCCGATGAGAGACGTCATACGCGACCCAATCTTCATTAAGAGTCGACCTGCCCACACACTGCCGATCAGCCAGCCAACAGACATTGGTGCAAGCAACAATCCGGATTCAGTCGCATTTCCCCCACGCACACCCTGCACCCACAGCGGCAGATAACTCGTAAGACCGATCATCAGTGAGCTCGTTAACAGCCCAGCAATATTCGCCACACGAATGTCTTGAATGCGGAAGAGGTGAAGTGGAACCATCGGAGCTTCGGCTCTTTTTTCAACCATGAAGAATAATACGATAAAAGCTACTGCTACCGCGCTGAGTCCCAAAATCAACGGAGAGCTCCACGCATAATACTGTCCACCCGCTGACAAAACAAAGAGCAGAGCTGTAATCCCAACAGTGAAGGTCAACGCACCCATAACATCAATTTTGGCAGTACGCGGTGACACATTTTCTTGCAAATAACGGAATACAAACCACATAGCTAACAAACCAAACGGCACATTAAAACCAAAGATCCATTGCCAACCTAAATTATCTACAAAATAACCGCCTAGCAGCGGTCCAGCCAGAGATGAAATACCCCATACTGAGCTAATCCAGCCTTGAATTTTGCCCCGTTCCTCAATAGGATAGATATCTCCAATAATCGTAAATGTCACAGGCACTACCGCACCTGCGCCAATCCCCTGGATTGCACGAAAAACAATGAGCATCTCCATATTCTGCGAGAAACTGCATAGTAACGAACCGAGTATAAACAGAGCACATCCGATTAAGAATACAGGCTTCCGCCCATACAGATCACTGATTTTACCAAAAATCGGGGTACTAACCGCCATTGTGAGCAGATAAGCTGTAAAGATCCAGCTAAGCAGTTGCACACTGCCCAATTCACTGACGATCGTTGGCCCTGCAGGCCCAATGACCGTACCTTCAATGGCGGACAAAAAGGTAGCTAGCAGCAAACCCGCCAAGATGAGACTGCGTTTGGAATTTCCCGTCGTATTCAATGGAACCCTTCTCTCTTCATTTCTATATCAACTAGAAAATGTCTAGTTGAATTTTTTTATTTATTACGCGCCCTTAGCCATTCATCATAGAGTAAAGAATACATTAACATGTCTTTGTATCCCGTAGACGTATGTTGAATTTGACGAAGTAATCCCTCTTTCGTAAATCCCATATTCTCCAGAAATCCACCTGACGGCGCATTACGCGGATCCACAAGCGCCTCAATGCGATTAAGTCCCATCGTCTCATATCCAAAGGACAGCAGTACCGAGAACGCCTCCGACATATACCCATGCCGCCAGTAGTCACGTCCTAGCTCATAGCCGATCTCACCGCGAAACGCGCCCTCAAGTTGCCATGTATTGAATCCACAGCTTCCAATGAGGCGTCCTGTCTCTTTGAGCTCTATGCCCCAACGAATCGCATCCTCTTCTCCCGCCATCTGGTTAAGCAGACCAATCATATCCGCTGCTTCGGTTGCCCCAATCATTGGCGCAAGATTCATATAACGGGTCACCTCTCGATCTGACCAGCACGCGAACATTTGTGCAGCATCCCGGCGTCGCATTTTGCGCAATCGAAGCCGCCCCGTCTCAAGCTCAGGGATTCTACCTTTACATTTATACATCAACATACTCTCCGATCCGATCCATCTCTAAAGACCATAAAAATTCACTAATTATCTAACCATAACCTGCGCATGATGGCAACGGTTTAATCCTCATTCGTGCATTCAAAAAAGTACGATGATAATAGAAGTGTGCCGTTTGAACAGCCTCTATTATAACATCAAAAAAAACCGGGCCACATCGTGCTCCCGGTCTTAATCTACATATTGCTCCATTCATCGGACACATTCAAGCCATAGAGCTTGTCCAATCATGTCTTCACGATTAGGTTTACCTACGCTTCGGTACCTGTCGCCAGCAATTCGTTACTGACTCGGCCGAGTACAGCCGTAATTTCCTTATACTCCTCAATGCCTGTGCCTGTAAGGCTCCACTGGTCTCCATGTGCAGTCAGGAAATTCTCTTGGGTCAGGTGTTCAAGCTCCTGCTTAATCTCCCGCTCTCCCACACGATATCCCCGTTCTTCCAGCCAAGGCAATGCGTCACCAACCGTCAAATCCTGATGCTGAGCCAAATATAGAAGATGAATCCGTACAAAAAGATTCTGTACCTCTGCGTGCATAAGTCAATCTCCTTCCAGGGTTCGCCCTCTGTGATTGCTAAGTAATTACCCCAGTGAAGAAGCAGAGAAACAGGAGGAATTTACAGGTTAGTTCCTTCGTTTTCAAAATCCTCCGCTTGACTAACGACATACACTACACTATCTTGAAAATAAGTACCATTTTTGCTCGGGAGGGTGATTAACCATGTTTCAAGCTGTTTCTTATGAAGGAACACGAAGCGAGCAGCACAACGCCGTCCTGGGACAGTTAAGCGCTCTGATTCGCGATGAACCTAGCGCCATTGCCAATCTGGCAAACGCAGCGGCGCTGCTCAATGTATTTTTGACCGATACCAACTGGGTCGGCTTCTATCTGTATGATGGCAAAGAACTTGTACTTGGTCCATTCCAAGGACTGCCTGCCTGCATCCGTATCCCACTTGGACGCGGTGTATGCGGCACATCTGCTGCAGAAAAACGTACCCTCGTCGTTGACGATGTACATGCTTTTCCAGGCCATATTGCCTGTGATGCTGCATCCAACAGCGAAATCGTTGTGCCGATTATTAAAAATGGGGAACTATACGGAGTACTCGATATCGACAGTCCGATTAAGAACCGTTTTGACGACGAAGACCGAATCTTCCTAGAGCAAGCAGTGCAACTGCTCGTAGACCAACTGTAAGTAGGTCTTGTGCGCCTCTCTACGCATTAAGCTTGTGAGGGTTCACTTGCCTCATACAAACGGAACATTCGGCAAAATGAAAGAGCACAGTCCGCAACTGGACTGTGCTCTTTCATTTGCCATCTTCATACACCCATGTTCTGCTCGCCCTTCAACATGTTATGCATCTAAGACAATTCTTGTTCCGCCTTAATGATCATTGCATCCCTTAAGAATTCAGCAAGCTTAGGATGATATCCGTCATACATTTGACGGAAATTCTGATGTTCAACATACAGATTACCTAATTCCCGGTAGATCTCGGCTGTAGGTGTGTAGTATCCTTTGACCCATTCCAGGTGCCTACTAATAATCTGCTGCACCTTCGGACTATCCGCAGATAATCCATCCTCAATGGCCTGATGCAGATCACGATTGATTCCATCGATCTTCTCCTGGGAGTCCAGATAGTCTCTTTTCGTCTTAAGCTGCACACTTTGGAGCGTGTTATCAGGCGACTGATTATGACTAGGCTTGTCTGAGTTCATCTCATCCAGCTTCGGACGATGCATCGAATCAGCACGCGATGAAGGTTGTTGCAGTAACATATTGCGCTGTCTCGGCTCAACAAATCCCTCGTATAGTGCGCTCTCTTCAATTTCTTGCTCACCTTGCAGATGCGATATCGTTTTGTCGAGTGTTTGTATCAGACCATGCAAGCGAAGTGCCTTTTCTAGCATTTGAATACGTTGCTGTTGCATCATTTGAATCATGTCATACGGATCTTCCTGTAGCATTGAGCCGATCTCTTCCTGCTCCACACCAAGTTCCTTGCAGAACAGTATCTGCTGGAGCTTCAACAGTTCCGGCTTCTCATAATACACGTCGTTCGGGTCACTTCCGACAAACGCCGGGGTCAACAGCCCAGCATCCACATATTGACTTAACTCATCCAAACTTACTCCAGACATACCGGATACGTCAGCGATAGTATATGCCATTCCAAACACCTCCTGTCCTGGTCTGTAACTACTGAGTTCAGACATGTTATTGAATGTACTTAATTTTTGTTAAACATTACAAATTTCAATTCCGTCATCTCTTCCACCGCGTATTTCACACCTTCACGTCCCATACCGCTCTGCTTCACACCACCGTATGGCATATGATCAACCCGGAAGGTAGGAATATCATTAATCATGACACCGCCAGCTTCAATGTGTTCCGCCGCATGTAAAGCGGTCTGAATATCATTCGTGAATATACCTGCTTGCAGTCCATAGATGGAATCATTCACGTGCTCAATACCTTCTTCAATCGAATCAATCGTATTAATGACCACAATCGGAGCAAATACCTCCTGACAGGATACTTTGGCGTCGCGGGGTACATTGACTAGCACAGTAGGACGCAGAATCCCACCTTGTACTTCGCCCCCAGCCACCACTTCAGCTCCTGCCTGCTTCGCTTCGGCTATCCATTCTTGTGTACGTTGTACATCCTTCGCTGATATTAGCGCAGACACAACTGTATCCGGATTCAAGGGATCACCTATGACGACTTGCTTAGCTGCCTCAGCAAAACGACGAATAAATTCATCTGCGATCTCACGGTGTACATAAATCCGTTGGAGAGAGATACACACCTGTCCCTGATAAGTAAATGCGCCTGTCACACTTCTAGGGATCACTTTATCAAGATTCGCATCCCGATCCACAATAACAGCGGCATTCGATCCGAGCTCAAGGGTCACTCGTTTCAACCCAGCCTGGCTACGAATGCTCTTCCCTACAGCAGGACTCCCTGTAAAAGTAATATGGGCAATACGTGGATCAGCCACGAGCACATCACCAATCGTCTTGCCATCTCCACTAACCACGTTCAGAGCACCATCTGGTAAGCCTGCTTCCTGAAGTAGATCAGCGATATAGTATGAGGACAATGGGGTCTGTTCTGCTGGTTTCAGCACAATGGTATTACCTGCTGCGATCGCCGGTCCAACCTTATGCGCAACCAGGTTCATGGGGAAGTTAAAAGGCGTAATTGCTCCAATGACACCGAGCGGCTGGCGCATCGTAAATCCAACACGTCCTTCTCCGCCCTTGGCTGCATCCATAGGTACGGTCTCGCCAGTTAGTCGTTTCGCCTCTTCTGCTGCAAAACGGTATGTCTCAATGGTTCGTTCTACCTCGGCTAATGCGGCTGTAATTGGCTTCGCCGCCTCCAGAGCGATAACTCGCGCAGCCTCATCCTTGCGTTCCTGGAGCAGCGCTGAAAGCTTATATAGGATATCCGCACGCTGATGTGCGGGCATTCGGCGCATTGTATCTCCAGCCTGGGTTGCCGCAGCAATAGCTGCTTCCGTCTCCGCTGCCGAAGCCGTAGCAACCTCTGCAAGTGTCTCGCCGGAATAAGGTGCCTGAAGCTCTTTATATTGTATAGACTCGGTAGGTTTCCCCCCGATAAACAGATGTTGTTTTTTCATTGCTGCATCCTCCATCCCTTCATTACTACAAGATGAACATATAAATTAACACGGGATCACCCTATTTATTTATACACTATTTTATTATTCTCAACCCAGTAGAGCGGCTTAATATTGCTTATTTTATCTAAGCAACAATCTCAGATGCTTTGAACCGTAAAGCTCATATATAAGCTCTTTATCATGCAGCTATAGCGCTATTTAACTGTTAGTACAGGACAATGAGCATGTTTCAAGACTCCGTGACTCACACTGCCAAGTACGATCTCAGCCAGCATACCTTTGGCTCCCGCACCCATGACGATTAGCCCACATTCTTGATCACGTGCTACCCGGCAAATCTCATTCACAGGATCTCCGGCAATTAGAAGTGTGTCAGCAGGGACGGAACGTCTCGACAGGAACGCATGAATCGGCTCAACGATATGTTTACCTTCTTCGGCAATTCTAGCGTCCAGATCAACGCCCAGCGCAGGCTCATTGATGGATATCGATGGATTCACATGTACAATGAGCAATTTCGGATTTTTTTGCATGCCCTCTGCTAGTTCGACCGCTGCCTCCAGCGCCTTATGAGCATGAATCCGATCCATCCACCGCTACAAGTATTCGTTCAATCATGTCGCTTCCTCCTCCATATTAATGATGTGAAATAGCCGAATCGATCTCACGCAGATGGCTGCGGCGAACCAATAGAACAACCACACCAATCAGCACCATGATCGCGCCAAAATAAAACGGTGTCTCCGGCATATACCACTCGGATAATTTACCTGCAAGCCAAGGTGCAAGCGCACCGCCCAAGAAACGAACAAAGCTGTACGCCGCAGATGCTACGGAACGTTCCACAGGTGCGGCTTCCATGACAGCAGTAGTGATTAGCGTATTATTAATGCCTAGGAAAATACCCGCTACAATAACAGCCACAATGACGGTTGTAGAGGAGCCCATGACTGTACCTATTGCCATCACAACCAGATCAATAGCGAACAAGGTTAACATGACACTCATGGATGGAACCGATCCGAATCGGCGTTGCAGTCTAGGAGCTACGAATACAGATGTAATCGCCAGCGCCAGTCCCCAACCGAAGAACACGTATCCTAGACCATGCTCGTCCAGATTCATGACATATGGTGAATAAGCCATTAATGTAAAGAAACCAAAATTATATAAGAAAGCGGTAATCGCTAATGTTTTTAGAGATGGATAACTTAGTGCCTTGAACGGATCGGACAAGGAACTTCTTGTTTTCGGTTTGGCTATCTTAGGCAGCATAAACGTAATACTAATAAACGCAATGGCCATTAACACAGCTACACCGTAGAATGGACCGCGCCATGAGATCGAGCCAAGCTCACCACCGAGTAGCGGACCTACTGCGATCCCAAGTCCCAGCGCTGCCTCGTACAAAATAATAGCTTTGGCCGTCCCTGATGTGGACAGACCAACAATGGCAGATAATGCTGTTGCGATGAATAGTGCATTACCAAGACCCCAGCCGCCGCGATATCCTACCAGAGCACCTACCGTATCCGATGTTCCTCCAAGAGCGGAGAAAATGATAATGAGTAATATACCGCTCAGTAGCGTCCATTTCACACCAATCCGGCTGGATACAACACCGGTGATCAGCATAGCAATACCTGTGACCGCATTGTAACTCGTAAATAACAGGGAAACCTGACTTTTGGATGCATGCAATTGATCCGCTATAGCAGGTAAGATTGGATCGACAAGTCCGAGCCCCATAAACGATATAATACATGCAAAGGCGACAGCCCATACGGCTCTCGGCTGTGATAACAGCCCTCCGCGTGATGACGGTAATTCGTCAGGTAGCGATGGTTCTCTTTTCATAACTAATTCCTCCTGATGATGGTCTGTGTAATCTTGTTGCTTGGTTGGTTCATTATTTAATGCTTTAGTTTTTGTAAATAGATGAAAATTTCATTTCACTTTCATAAAAAACGCAATCAAAACGGAACAAAAGAACACCGACATGAACGGTGCTTATGTTCTCAGATATATTTATTTCATGTGGCTGACAGCCCTATTTCTAACAAAACAAATTATGATTAAACTGCCATTTATCCGTCTTGGACTCGATCTAAAGCGCCTTGGTCTTGCTTCTGCTCCTGCAACCGCTGAATGCCTGTCTGAACCCGTTCTCGTAACTCCTCCAGTTCACTCTGCACGGCATGAATGCTATGAAGTTTCTGTTCAATCAACTCCAGTTGTTCATTCAATGTTGTCTCCATCTTGCTCAGCTTCTCAATGCGCTCCTGAACTTCAATCGTCTGCTGATAATCAAAACGCTGTTCATTCAGCGCATCTGATGTTGCCACATAAGCATGTAGCTCCTGTAGCGAGAAACCCAGTACCTCCTTGGCGCGGACGACCTTTTTCAGATACGTAATATCCTCCCAGGTGTATAATCGTGTGCCACCATCTGTCCGTTGAGGTGAAGGCATGACACCAATCTCTTCGTAATACCGGATTGTACGTTTGGTTAGTCCGCTTTCCTTAGCGACATCATCAATTTTATACAAACTCATTTCCTTCACCTCACTTATATGTCTGTAATGTTATGTACATAATTATATATAATTGTAACGTTAACGTCAACGTTAGATTTTATTCACACGGAATTCGATATAAAGCTCTCCACTTCAAAACATCAAAAGAAAATCGATTTTACTGCGACCCCCACTAAAATAATCAATATAATTATCCCGATACCCTTCCATCCTAAGGTACTTACTAGTTCTCCTAGGTTGCCAATCGTAGCCCGATCATATGCATCCTTCATCGTTCCCGTTGGATTATTCTTTAATTCTTCACGAGCTAGGCGTTCTCTTTCTCGCTGTGGGCTCTCTTGATTCGTCATGTTAACTCCCCCCTGTTCTCAAAATTGGTTGTACTCCTATTATACTGAATAAATGTTTAATTTATGGTTAAATTATCCACTGATATCTCTCTATTTTATAATCAGCATATATTCCATGTTTATTCGTAAACACCTACTTTAATGGTTACAAAAAAGGACCCGCTTGTGCGAGTCCCTCGGTTGGTGCTATGCCTATTTATATTATGCATCCTGCTGCTTCTTTTTAGGTTTACTTTGTAACTCCTTCAAACGCCCTTCAACCTTCACAAACAATCGAATCGTATAGAATGCTAACGACCCCAGACTTAGTACCAATGCTTGTACTTCAGTAAACCAAAATCCAAGAATCCCGAATACCAGAATGATAAAGCCAAACTGCATCATCAGATTCGAGGCGTAATACTGCGCTTCCTTCCACAATTCCGGATCACTCATCGCTCTTGGTGTACGATAACCGTAGATTCCATTGATTGCTCTCGGTGGTTTCTTGAACATCATGAAACCCAGTATAAAATAACACACCCCACAAATTATCCCTAAAATCGATCCAGCCAAAACTGCCTTTCCCCTTTCTTCTGTTGAGCTTTCCCATCATAAATGATCACGACCTATTAAAAAACAAAAAAACGGCTCTACGTATATACGAAGAGCCGCCCTGGAGCGTTTCGAAAACTTAGCTTTCCTGTACTCGCAGTACCCGCATAGCGTTGAGGACAGCAAGAACCGTAACGCCTACATCCGAGAATACTGCTTCCCACATGGTCGCAATTCCGAATACACCGAGCAACAGGAAGACGACTTTGACACCAAGGGCAAATCCGATATTTTGCCATACAATAGCGCGAGTTCGCTTGGCAATGCGGATTGCACCAGCAATCTTGGACGGTTCATCCGTCATAATCACAACGTCCGCGGCCTCAATTGCCGCATCTGAACCGAGTCCTCCCATAGCAACACCTACATCAGCCCGGGCAAGTACCGGTGTATCATTGATCCCATCACCGACAAAGATCATTTTCTCCTTCGGTGACTTGGCTGCTTCCAGCTTCTCCAATTGCTCGACTTTGTGCTGAGGTAACAATTCCGCGTAGACCTCATCCACACCAAGATCATGCCCGACTGCTTCACCTACTGCCTTTGCGTCCCCAGTGAGCATGACCGTTTTGCGAATACCCAGCTTACGCAGTGCTCGGATTGCATCCGCAGCATCATCTTTCACTTCATCAGCAATGATTAGGTGTCCTACGTACGTTCCTGCCTCGGCAATATGAACGACAGTACCCACTGTTTGCGGAGCAGTGTAGGAGATGTTCGCCTGCTGCATTAGTTTGGCATTGCCCGCCAGTACCTCTCTTCCATCTACCTTAACCTTGATACCATGTCCGGCAACTTCATCGTAACCGTCCACACCTTCGGTTGGAATCTCTCGTCCCCATGCAGCGCGAATAGATTCTGCGATGGGATGATTGGATTGGGCTTCTGCAATAGCAGCTAACCGCATAAGTTCTTCTTCCGTACGCTCACCCTCTGGGTGAATAGCTGTGACTTTAAAAACACCTTTGGTTAGCGTGCCCGTTTTATCAAAAACAACAACTTTTACATCGTTCAATGCTTCAAGATAGTTGCTGCCTTTCACCAGGATACCATTCCGAGAAGCCGCTCCAATACCGCCGAAGAATCCAAGTGGGATCGACACCACAAGCGCACAAGGACAGGAGATCACCAGGAAAACCAATGCCCGGTAGATCCAATCTGCAAAGGTAGCACCACTAAGGAGCAGAGGTGGAACCAATGCAATCAGCGCAGCCAAGATCACGACAAACGGTGTATAATACCGAGCGAATTTACTTATAAAATGTTCCGTTTTGGCTTTGCGGCTGCTAGCATTCTGCACGAGATCAAGGATTTTGGAAACCGTCGATTCCCCGAATGTTTTGGTCACTTCGATTGTCAGCAACCCATTTTTGTTCACAAAACCACTGAGTACATCATTTCCTGGTTCCAATTCCCGCGGTACGGATTCACCTGTTAAAGCTGACGTATCCACCATCGAATGTCCTGCCTTCACGACACCATCCAGCGGAACTCTCTCTCCTGCTTTTACAAGGATACGATCTCCAACTCGAACCTCTTCAGGAGATACTCGCTTCGTCTCATCCCCTGTACCGATCAGAATGTGAGCATAATCTGGGCGAATGTCCATCAGCGACTGAATCGACTTCCGTGAACGGTTAACCGCCATGCCCTGAAACAGCTCACCAAGCTGATAGAAGAGCATTACTGCGACCCCTTCTGGATATTCACCAATGGCAAAAGCTCCAATTGTCGCAACGGACATAAGAAAGTATTCATCGAATACCTGACCACGTAGTATATTCTTACCTGCTTGGAGAACGATATCTCCCCCTGCAATCAAATACGCAACAATGAATAAGGCAAGCTGCGCCCATCCTTCTAAAGGAGACCAGATTGCAGCCGCCATGAGAACCGAACCTGCTGCAAGCCTAGCGAGTAGCACTTTGGTCTGACCAGCTCCATGCTCATGGGAATGGCCTGCATGAGCATGACCTTCGTGACCGTGCTGATGCTCTGCATGGATATCGTGGTCATGATTATGGCTATGGGGGCTATGCTCATGAACGTGACCACTGCCTGCAGTTGAATGCCCATGGTCATGAGTATGCTGATCATGACTTCCATGGTTATGTTCATGATCGTGCCCATGAGCATCCAGATGTTGAAGTGCGCCTGCTGTAGAGCGACCAGCGGTAGACGGTTTGCCTTTTTCCGAGATACGAATATGTGGCTCTAATCGCAGGACTTTACGCTTCGCTTCCTCCACAATCTGTTCATCCATATCTGATGTTGTGTGCAGCGATAATGTTTTGGTTACAAAATTAACAGAGCATTCGGTAATGCCGCTAATTTTTTTGACACCATTCTCAATCTTCAACGCACAGTTCGCACAATCTAACCCATCTAGCAGCAGTTCCCTCTTCACCTGTTCTGATCCAGTTCCCATGTGAATTCTCCCCTTTGCAGTTGCGAAACTATATCAGTTCAATTAAAGCATGCTTACACTTACCACTTCGATGACAGAATAACCTTCCGATCGCTGTTATCCCCAGATTTTTTTGATTCCCTTCTTCAAAGGGAAAATCCGGTGATAAAGGCGAACGCTCCGCTTCTTCATGTTATTTCTGTCCTCTCCGTTCTCGTGTAAAAAGTTTGTTTGAACGAACTTATATAGTCAAATAATCCATTCAATATAATGTATGAGCAATCATTCATATGTTCATTTATCCTCATTATATGCATGCCTAAATACAAGTGTCAACATTCGTAATTGATTTTTCATACAAATTATGCTAATAGTAATCATTTCGCTTTAGACGATTTTTGGATATAATAGGCGTATATCGTATAACAAGTTATCCAGTGTTGATTGAATATAGGCGGTGATAGGTAATGGAACAACCGGTTAAAGCTGTATCCGAATGCGACGTCGCCTGCTCAGGTACCGAGGCGGATGTGCAGACCATTCGTACATCTCTAATAGATCGGGAGACTTCTTCCGAAATGGCAGATTGGTTCAAGGCATTCAGTGATCCGACGCGTCTACGTATTATTGATGCTCTGTTGCAAAAGGAATTATGTGTGCATGATCTTACGGTGTTGCTTGATATGGGACAGTCGGCCATCTCACATCAGCTGCGGTCCCTACGTAATATGCGTATTGTGAAGCGGCGCAAAGAGGGCAAGACGGTGTATTATTCCTTGGATGATACACATATTGAGCAGATCTTCCTGCAAACGCTCCAGCATATTAAGCATGGCTAGGTATAACTAGCCTGCTGAACAAACAAGAACCCCCGTCCATCGGCAGGAAGCCGACAGGCGGGGGTTCTTGTTCATTACCTCTACAATACATGTTCAAAAAGGGCGGTTTTCAGTACCAAGAAGATAGGATGAAGCTAGAAATGGAGTAGCGGAGCGCAGGCAACCTACGTGAGCAACGGACATTTCGGCTGAATCCTATCTTCGACGCTGAGATGCCGTCAGGCATCCTTCGTAATCAAAAGCGYMCTTTTTGAACTACCWCTACAATACATGTTCAAAAAGGRCGGTTTTCAGTACCGAGAAGATAGGATGAAGCTAGAAATGGAGTAGCGGAGCGTAGGCAACCTACGTGAGCAACGGACATTTCGGCTGAATCCTATCTTCGACGCTGAGATGCCGTCAGGCATCCTTCGTAATCAAAAGCGTCCTTTTTGAACTACCTCTACAATAGATTGTTTTTGTTAGGGTCATATAGACCTGTACTGCTCTTGAACCAATTGAAGATGTGGGAAATACATACCTTCAATACCGCATAACCCGGTACAGCCAGTAGGATGCCGACTACACCGAACAAGTTACCTGAGGTCAAAATAACAAAGATAATAGTGATTGGGTGAATTTTCAGTGTTTTCCCCATGATCTGTGGCGAGATAAACTTGCCTTCGATCAGTTGCACTATCGTCCAGACAGCAATCATTTTGAGCAACATTACCGGTGATGTAACCAGTGCTACGATCAACGCTGGTGTAATGGCAATAGCAGGACCGAGATACGGCACCACACTGGTGAATGAAGCAATAATAGCAAGAATCAATGCATAGTCCAGTCCAATAATCATGTAACCAATGTAGAGCAGAACACCGATACAGAAGCTGACGATGATCTGTCCACGAATGAACGAGCTAATCTGATGATTGATATCTTCAAGCACATGCATCGCACCAGTACGACTCTTGATCGGTAAGAAGGACAGAATTTTCGCCGGAAGCTTCTTGCCGTCCTTAAGCAGGTAGAACAGAATGAACGGAACTGTCACAATGGACAGCACGGTCTCCGTGAATACCCCTAAGAAATCTCCAATTCCCGTCCACGTGTGATTCAGAATTTCCGTAGCACGCGCAGAGATCGTAGCCCATAGATCTTCAAAATTAAAATTAATCGTTTCTTGAACCTGGTTGAACATTTCACTTCCCGTAAGCTGCACAAACTTCTCTTGCACTGCTGTGCTATATGCTGGGAAGTTCGCAATTAAGCCCATAATCTGATTGCGCAATACAGGAATAACGGCAAGTACTACAACGGTCAGAATACCCCCTATAGCGAGATACAGAATCAATATTGACCAGCCGCGCTTAATTTTCCACCTCTCCATCACATCGACCAACGGATTCAGCAGATAGTACAATACTCCAGACAAAATGATAGGTAATACAATGGTTTTGATCAACACTGCAATGGGATGAAAGACAAAGGATATCTTCGTCATCACCATAACGTTCAATCCGACCAGTAACAGAATCAATAGGAATAGGACAAACTTATTATTCAAGAAAAATCGTTTGAATCGATCCGGCCAAATTCGGGGTTGTTCCGGTTGTTCCATAGACTTGTCTTCCTCTCTTCTATTGCTGATGTACGCTAAACTCTGTACAAGCCAACTTATGTATGATACTCCCGATTTATACGTATCGACTCAATCTGTCGTTTCATAAATGATCGGTATATTCATTTTACCCGAAATAGAACCTTCTGCCCCAAAGCATGCATTTGCAATTAATCCCAAAAAAAGACTCGCCTCAGATGAGACGAGCCTTGATCGAAAACCTAAAATGTATGTTAACAGAACCGTCTCAACTTAAAGGTTAAGGATGTTCTTTGTTTTATCTAATATCCATAATTGGATGGCTTTACGCTTTTCCAGCCAGTTGTGCGATCAACTCATATGAATGTAGACGCGCTTGATGATCATAGATCATGGATGTGATGATAAGTTCATCTGCTTGGGTCTGCGCGATAAATGACTCCAGTTGTCCACGCACGGTTTCAGGAGAACCATTTACGGCTGCTTTTAATGTTTGTTCTACACCAGCTCGCTCACGATCTGTCCATTTGCCTTCCATATCCGCTGGCGGCTGTACCAGTCCAGTCGTGCCACGGATAATGTTCAGGAATTGCTGTTGCATCGTTGTTCCTAACCATGCCGCTTCTTCGTCCGTATCCGCCACCACAGCATTCACACCCACAATGACATGTGGCTCTTTCAGCAGATCGGATGGTTGGAAGTTGTTTCGGTACGTTTCTAGGGCAATCCGTGTGTAATCAGGTGAGAAATGGCTGGCAAAAGCAAACGGCAGCCCCAGCTGTCCTGCTAGTCGGGCACTGAAATCACTGGAACCAAGCAAGTAAATCGGAATATTCAGCCCTTCCCCTGGCACTGCACGAACCGGAGCATGATATGAAGTCGCTGAAGCATCGAAGTAAGCTCTGAGCTCCGCTAACAATTCAGGGAAGTCCTCCCCACTGTTCAAGTCTTTGCGAAGAGCAAGCGATGTGCGGCGATCACTTCCTGGTGCACGTCCTAACCCTAAGTCGATCCGCCCCGGATAAAGTGATTCCAGCGTACCAAACTGCTCGGCAATCACGAGTGGAGCATGGTTAGGGAGCATAATGCCACCAGAACCTAAGCGAATCGTCGATGTTCCACTCGCCAGATATCCAATAACGACCGAGGTCGCAGAAGACGCGATGCCTGGCATATTATGATGCTCTGCTACCCAGTACCGATGGTAACCCCAGCGTTCAGCATGCTGCGCCAGATCCAAACTGTTACGAAGAGCATCGGCAGGGGTTGACCCTACCACGACTGGAGCCAAATCTAATATAGATAGCTTAACGTCTGTAATCCGTTCTTTATGAGATGATGCTTGGTGTTCAGTAGTCATGATAAGAATGTACTCCTTTTTGAATTATATTTTTGTATATCCAGATATATAGATTAATAAAACGATAAAAAATGGATTAGTTCACTCATGATTAGCCGTATACTTCGGACGGAATACCCGTTGCAGTTGCATTCTTGCTTCCGTCCTCGCGCACGGCTTATAACTCATGCTGCACATAATCGGCAAATTGACGAATGATTTCTTCATTGCGGCGATAATATGTCCACTGTCCCCTGCGCTCTGAGAGCAGCAATCCGGCTTTGAGCATGGTCAGTAAATAGCTGGATATGACAGATTGAGCAAGTCCAGCCTTCATCTGAATCGTACCGACGCAGATGCCATTCTTCCCTCCATCCGGATGCTGGGATAATTCCAGCGGCGAAAAGTGTTGCTCCGGGTTTTTGAGCCACAACAAAATTTGTCTACGTGTCTCGTTGGACAAAGCTTTAAATATGAGTATAGGTTCCATGGGTACGATTATACCCCCTTTCTGCTGTTTTGCAAATGATTGAACAAACAGACCGACTCGTATAATTACGAATCGGCCTGATAATAAGGAGCTTGGCGAACAATTAAAATTTAGTGCTAACGGTCTGTTTCACTTGCTCCAACATCGCCTCGTAAGCTGCCGTTTCCAGATAACCAATGCTTCCGAACAGCAGGTGATCCACAGCTTCGATTCCAACAAAGTCGAATATCCCTATATCAGAAGTAACTTTCAATCCAGCCGTCATGCCGATCTGATCGTACACCTCGCTTGGCGTACCATGTGTATTGATGATCAGTCCTTTTTTGCCAGTCAGTAATTTCTCGATACCTGCTTCACCTGCAACATAAGCGAATCCATAAGCGAATACACGGTCAACGTAACCTTTCAGGATGGCTGGAAGACCTGTCCACCAGATCGGGTAAATAAATGTAATGGCTTCGGCATCAGCAACATATTTCTGCTCTGTAGCAATATCTTCCGGTGTCTGCCCTGCACGCATTGAAGCTGTGTCTGCTTCAGTCAGTACAGGCTGGAAGCCCAATTTATACAAGTCACGAACCACAACCTCGTGCCCTTGTGCTTCAAGTGCCTCTACAGCCGTGTTCAAGATGGCGTTATTCAAACTACCTTCGTGTGGATGTGCATATACGATAAGATGTTTCATTGATAATTCCTCCAATTTTGAGTTTAGTTTACATACCTACATACTTGCAAAATTTCACTTCTATCACTTTTCATCTACAGCTTCTGTGCACGGATAGACACATATACATAGACATCTATGTTTATGGGCAAAAAAATACCTTTGCATCCATCCGCAAATGATTACATCTTACGGACGATGCTAGATAACAGGAGCTCCAGTTGCTCTGCCTGTTCGTCGGACAGACCAGCATATATCATCTCATTGATCTGTATGGAGACCTGGTTGAACACCGGCTCCAGCTTCCGCCCCTGCTCTGTCAGGCGTATCATCGTTACACGGCTGTCTTCTGCACTCTTATGTCGCTCGACATACCCCAGCTTCTCCAGCTTGTTCACCAGCACCGTTACCGTGGGTTGTGTGCGCTGAACTCGCTCGGCCAGCATCTTAATGGATAATGCCTCTTCGCGGTAGAGAAACATCAAGACGTCACCATGAGAAGGGACAATACCTGTCACCTCATGCTGTTCTAACTCATGTACGATTCGTTTATTAATGTGATCCCTGATTCTTGCGATCAAGGCAATTGCATTATATTTTGGCATGAGCTTATTATACATAGATGTCTATGTATTTGCAAATGGAATATATACAGGTGCATTAATATGTCCTGTATATATACAAACGAGCCTCTGTATCCCCTCGCGGGTTCCTACAAAAGCTCGATGCACGTCACACACATACATACTTGTGAGATGTAACAGCTGTCTTATCTAAAGGGATCGTCTTATCACATTATTCAATCCAGTAAGTAATGTTATCCAATGACTTTCTTGTCTTCTCCCGTGCTGGATCTTCTTCGCGATAACCAAATGCAGCCATCACCGAGATGTTCCATGCTCCATTTTCCAATAATCCTTCATCTTCAAGAATCTGATGCACCTTCTCATAGTCATAACCTTCAATCGGGCATGAATCGATTCCGATCAGCGCGGCAGCAGTCATCATGTTCCCCAGTGCAATATACGTTTGTTTGGATGCCCAATCAAACAAGGTGCGCGGAGTCTCGAACAACCGTTGGTTATTCTGGAATTTGCCATATGCTGCACTGGTCAGCTCGAATACATCATCAGGCATGCCTTTGATCTCTTTCAGCATGTATTCCGCATACGGTGAATTATAACCGGCATCCGTTCGAGCCAGAATGATCATGAAATGACTTGCTGTAGCTAATTGCTTCTGGGCTCCGGAAGACACCACGGACAACCGCTGACGCAAAGCTGGGTTCTGCACAATTAGGAACTTCCACGGTTCAAATCCAATAGAGCTTGGAGATAAACGTCCCGTCTCTAGAATGTATTCGAAATCCTCTGCTGGAATGGCACGTGTAGCATCAAATTGTTTTGTTGCATGACGAAAATGATAAGCCTTTAAGACGTTTTCCTTCATGACTTCTTTATTTGAATTTTCCACAACAATCCACATCCTTTTCTCTACTTTGTTGATTATCCCTAATCCATATAAATTGATCTAAAGAATATTTACACTTGCCACTCCCATGACAGAACAACCTTCCGATCGCTGTTATCCCCAGATTTTTCTGATTCCCTTTTCCAAAGGGAAAATCCGGGGATAGCGTATGCTTCCGATGTAGCTTTCTTCCAGAAAGCTTTCAGGTGAAGCGTATGCTTTCGAAGTAGCTTTCTTACAGAAAGCTTTTAGCTTCGCTTCTCCGTGTTATTTCTGTCCTCTCCGTTTTCGTGTAAATGTTTAGTTCAATTTATATAGCTATAATCTTGGGACTTGGAACTCTAGGTACTATTCTAGTGTTAATGTTCCCAAATAGAAAGTACGCACAATAATGTTGCTTAGTTTATAAAAGTAAGTATAGTTGTAGCTATGCAATTCGTTCCCCCAATTGAGGATCTAGAGGAACTACAGTAGCGCCATGAACTCATTTTCGGAAATCACCGTAAATCCCTCTTGTCGAAGTAATGCTGACGTAACCCCTTCTCCAGCTACCTTGTGATTATCAAAGCTACCATCATAGATCATCTGTGTACCACATGACGGACTGTACTCCTTGAGCACAACACAGCTTACCTCCAGTTTCCTCGCCCATTCGAGCGTCTCATAGGCGCCCTTAATGTATAGATCCGTTACATCTCTGCCACCTTTCTCGATGACCTTAGCTGTGCCATCCAGCACATCCTTACCTGTTCCGCCGATAATCTCCGCAGCCTCTCGTGGTGTAACGAAACCACCCATTAGTTCTGGACAGACCATTTTGGCTTGATCCTGCTCCACAAGCTCCCGAATTCTCTCATCCAAACTTGCTGTACCGTTGTATCGACAAGCTACTCCTGCAAGACATGAACTCACCAAATACCTCATCTTCTTAACTCCTTCTCCTCGTTCCATGAACTATGAAGAAGATTGTACCATATCGCATTATTTTGAGCCGTTCTCTTCATGCTGGATTCTCTCGATCATCGTAATGCGTGCATCGTGAGTGTATCGAATCTGAATTTCATCCTTCGTTCCCGATGTATCTTCTAAATCTGTTGTGGATTTTGAATCTGTTGTACCTCCTGAATCTGTAGTACCTTCTGGGTCTTCATTACCTTCTGGTCTGAATGAGGCCATACCCAGGTTGCTAGAATCTCGATAAAATGTGTAGTCATCCAGATCAATATTAAATATTTGTTTGACCATTGGTGCTGCATGTTGTCTGATTATCTCTTCTTCTACACCCAACAATTCCTCAATATAGTTCTCGTGATCTTCCATGGTCTTCAGCTCAGGCATGTACTGACCATAATCCACTACCGCATACTGAGTGCCTGACTTGCCCTGAGTAATTCGTACAGAATAGTGATCACCAAGCGATAAATAAATTGATTCCTCAGACTGATCATCGTCTCGCACATAGGATACTTCTTGAAGTGGTAACGCTGACTCACCGGATAATACCTTGATGGCATCTTGAGCCGTCTGTAACATCTCCGCCGTTACTCGGTCTGTATCTAATTCAAGATCCCCGGAAACGTAAACAACCTGATCCTGCTTCCATTGGATCGATCCATAGGAGTCATCATTTTGCAACGTTAGGTTCGTATTCATCATGGGCATTTCTTCACCTTTTTTCATTATCGCACTCCGCAGCACCCTTACCGGCTTCATGCTACTGTCACTGCCGATGTCTGCCAATAACCCTGGAATCTGGCGTACAAATCGATGCTCCAGCCTATCCCCCGGAATCTCACCTCTCATATTCAGCTCAACCAAGGCTCCCGTCTCTCCATCCAGCCACATCTGAGCATAATCGGTTTCTAACTCCTGTCCTGCCTCGACGTAGACCCAGCCGGTAATAGGCCCCTTCTTCGCGAGGGTCACTTGTAATTGCTTACCAAGGTAGTCTCTCATGGTTATCGCAACCGTTCTTTTCATTTTGTCCGTTAGCAAGCTCATGCTAGGATCATCTGACAATTGTAACGACGCTGTAGGATAGAAACGCTCCACAACAGGTTCAACGATCTGCCCATTCCAGAGAATAAATGCACCAGCTAACGCGGCAACCACGATTCCGCCCATGACCGAACCTGAACGAAGACGACTTTTACGTGGATTGATAGGATCATTTGGTATACGACCAGGAGGGTGTAACTTACCCGTCTGCTTTGGAGTTGTCTGACTCCAAGACACCTGTTGGAGTACATGCTGTTTATGTTTCTCTGTAAAAGGAGACTCCGCAAATGGCTCCTTTTGGATCTCTTTTTCCCAATCGTCATTTGGATGTTTCATGATTCGCTTCGCTCCTCCCATAGCTTTCGTACTTTGGCTTTCCCACGTGACAACCTAGACTTCACCGTACCTGTGCTAATCCGCAGCATTTCTGCAATTTCATTGGTATGAAGCTCATACTTGAGATGCAGCAGCAGAATCTCCCTGAATTTATCCGGCAGAGCCATCACGATATCCCAGATCTCATGTACATGCTCCTTGCTCAGCACTTCGGCTTCAGCGGATGGATGTGCGTACGTCTCAGGGATCATCTCTTGGCCTGTTGAATGCTCTTGTTCTGTCTTGATTGATAAGGTCTCTCCCCATAAACTACTGCGAAAAAATCTCGATTTGCGGTATGTAAATGTCGTATTTCTTGTGATTGTCAGCAGCCATGTCTTTAATGAACATTCCCCGCGAAAATGGGCAATCCCGGAGTAAGCTCGGATAAATACTTCCTGTGACACCTCATCTGCTAGCTCCGTGCTTTTGGTCAGAAAGTACACATAATTCCACACATCATTACCATAGTCATCCATCATGTGACTTAACGTGTAATTGTCGATCGTCTGGGCATGTGCCAGAAATTGATAGTCCAACTGTTGTTCACCTCACATAATAAGACTGAGCCCAATGGAGTTTGGTTCCCAGTTCGCTAACTTTTTCCTTAAACCATTCATTCAAGCTGCCTTCGATATCAAAATAAACCAAATAGCATGCCCAGATATTCTGAACATGCTGCTATGCCAATCAGCTAGAAGCCAGCTATACCTTGCTTGCTGCAATCATGAGAAACATCGGGCGACGAAGCTCATCCCGCATACCCGGAACTTGCACTACCATATCGCTTGAAGGTTTAGATTCAGCGACCTGCTGAATGACGAACCCAGCATTAGTCAGTTCATTCAGATGAGTTGCTACGGTTCGATGATATTTCACCACATCCTGGTCTAGAAAATGCGCTACACGTCTGCCCTCTTGCTGATAATGGTCAACTGGCCAGTGCTGAATCTCACCCTGCGCCCCATAGTGCCAATCCTGCTCCGCACGAGCAGTGAAGATGGGGTGTTCCACGGACAGAACCAATGTCCCACCGGATTTTAGACAAGTATTGATCTTGGCATAAACTTCATCGAGTCGCTGGAGATAATGCAAGGCTAACGAACTGATCACCACATCAAATTGTTCTGGTGCAAAATCAATGTCTTCAATTGCCTGAAGGCGATATTCAATCTTGGGATCGTCCGTCATCTGTATGGCACGCTGCAGCATATTTTCAGACAGATCAATGCCTAGTACAGATTTTGCTTGTTGCTGGCGAGCGTACCGACAATGCCACCCGAATCCACATCCAAGATCCAATACGTCTTTGTCCTTCAGATCCGGTAGCATCGTTCGAAGCTCATGCCATTCACCAGCCGCCTCTAACCCCTGCTGAGAACGAGCCATTTGACTATAATTAGCGAAAAATTCAGGTTCATCGTATTTATTTTGTTTCATCTCATTGTGCCTCCTTATATGCAGCACCACACTCTCCCCACTCTACCACAGGTAGAGCATATAAAGAGGAAATTGCTAAACAATCGCATCCTGTGATATTATACAGAACGAACGTTCAGTATAATTAAATACAGAACGAACATTCAGTATACTAACGGAGGTCAACATGAATACGAACTGGTCTCACCCGCTTGAGCAACAAACTGTACGACAGGCTTTTATACGCTATCTTGTGCCCTCAATTCTCGGCATGTTAGTCGTTGGCTTCAATTTTATTATTGATGGTATTATGGTAGGTCATAAGCTCGGATCAACGGCTCTAGCTGGAATCGGAATTGCTTCCCCAGTCTATACGTTATTTGTAGCGATGTCGCTCTGGATCGGTATGGGCGGTGCAACCCTTTATTCCACACATATGGGGGAGAAAGATCTCCAGAAGGCCAAACAGATCTTCTCCAAATCCATCACGATTATTTTGCTGGCAACGCTAGTGATTGGACTCACGGCGTTTAGCTTCAAAGACGCATTGGTCTACGCCCTTGGTGCGAATGCGGAAACCTTCCCTCATGCTGCTGATTACATGAGTATTATGCTGCTTTTTGGCTTTGTATTTACGATCGAAAATGCACTGAGTATTTTTGTCCGCAATGATGGCAATCCGAATACGTCAATGTACGCACAGGTTACCTTTGCTGTGGCAAATATCGTCATTAATTATGTGATGTTATATATACTGGAGTGGGGTGTTCGAGGAGTCGCTCTAGGGACGATTATATCGGCTTTCCTAGCTTTGCTTGTGCTGTTAACTCACTTTTTCAAAAAAACGAATCATCTTACCTTCACTCGGTTCAAATGGAACCGGAAATTGTTATTCGCTATTGCACTTATCGGTTTCCCCAGCTTTCTGGCTGAACTCGGTATGTCCGTCTTTTCGGTATCTCACAATATATCGCTCGAACGGATTGCAGGAACAGATGGCGTCGCATCCTTTACTGTATTGAACTATATTCATGGGGTTGTCTTGCTAGCATTTCTAGGGCTTGCCTCAGCAGCTCAACCACTTGTTAGTTACTATCATGGTTCGAAGCAGAGAGATCGTGAAAAGCAGGCTTTACGTTTGGCTGGCTGGACAGCTGGCATATGTGGAGTTGTGTTGCTGCTCATCGTGCAGGTGGGCGCGCCTTACTTTGTGCAAATCTTCGGTAATTTCAGCTCAACTGTAACGGATAATGCCATATACGGCTTAAGAATATTTACGTTTGCCTACCTCTTCATGGGGATTAACTTTGTAATGAGCACTTACTTTCAATCGATCGGAAATGCCAAAATGGCGATCTGGATTACAGCTGCCCGCGAGATGATCATTATGGTTGCATTGATTGCACTGCTTCCCCCGTTCTTCGGCATTACGGGGATCTGGCTGGCTGTACCGCTATCTGAGCTGCTCGTGCTCGTTTCAATAACGATCTATTATAGAAAACGTTCATTGGATGAAAGATTAAGCCAGTTAAGCATCCACAATTAATGTATTGATATAGGCTCAGTTTAATTGAATTTTGAAACAGGGTACGCCAGACATGACTGACGTACCCTGTTTCTATGTATAACGATGTGCTATCCATTAAGATCGCCTTAAGGCACGCCTTTAGATTCGTATATCAAACCTACCATTGCTGTCTGTTGTGGCATTCGCAATTTGTTGTGGCGAAGAGGCTGTCATTCGATTGGCAGATGCCTCCGGTGGTGGTGCTTGCTTTTGCCCGGTTGAACCACTACTTTGAGTGCTTTGGCTAATCTGTGCCTCAATCTGCTTAATCTGCTGCTCTAGCTGCTTGGTTTTCGTTTCTTTCGTCTTCTCATCATCCTTGCTGGATTGAACCTTCTCCAGTTCGGATTCAAGTTTCGCCTTTTGTTTCTCCAGCTGGCTCGTGCTAGTAGAGCTTGAAGATGTTGATGTGTACGATGTGCTAGAGCTTGTTGTGGATGAGATGTTCAAGGTCATTCGCCTCCTTATAGTGTATGTTCATAAAGGTCGGTTTTCAGTACCAAGAAGATGGGATGAAGCTAGAAATGGAGTAGCAGAGCGTAGGCAAAACTACGTGAGCAACGGATATTTCGGCTGAATCCCATATTCGACGCTGAGATGCATCAGGCATCCTTCGTAATCAAAAGCGGACTTTATGAACAACCTCTTATAGTGACTTCACTATACCTCTTGCAGCTTTAAGACACCTTAAAGTCAACTGAAAGGTTGCTGAATGACCCCATCCTACACATTCAAATTTTACCTGGTCTCTACATTAGATACAGCCTCGGTTTCGCTTATTTCCAGACTATTTGCTTGAATCACTTTACTGATCCACTTCGCGCTCTCCTTCGGGGTACGCTCTTGTGTTGTGTAATCTACGTAGACAATCCCAAACCGTTTGCTATAACCAAATGCCCATTCGAAATTGTCCAAAAAGGACCACACATAATATCCATGCAACTGTCCGCCCTCTTGAATAAACCGATGGCAAGCGACCAGGTGATCTTGGATATACTGTTGACGGCTCTCATCCTTAACGACGCCATGTTCCAGCTCATCCTTCATCGCAGCACCGTTCTCGGTAATCAGGATGGGTAGACCTTGAGTAAAATCACGCTGAACCCGCGTTAATAAGCGGTATAACGAATCGGGATGGATTTCCCAGCCCATATCTGTAACTGGCTCTGTGAACAGCACCTGCTCTGCCTGCAACAAGCTATGGTCGGAAGCTGCTTTTATTACACTTCGTGCATAATAGTTGATGCCAAGGAAATCACCCGGCTGATGAATTCGTTCGAGATCCCCCTCGTGGACAAAATCCATTCCTTGCGCCTGATCACCGTACCATTCCACCATATCCTGCGGATACCTTCCATGGAAGATCGGCTCAGCGAACCAACGGTTCAGGAAGCCATCCCGCCGTGCAGCGGCGGCAACATCTTGCGGAGCATCCGAAGCGGGATCTACGTACTCCATGTTCAGTGTTATACCGATCTGACTAGATAATCCCTTCTCCCGGTGAAGCTCCATCGCAATACCATGACTGAGTAAGAGGTGATGCGCTGCCGTAAATGCCTCGTACCAGTTCTGGTGTCCAGGTGCATGATCACCCGTACCGTAGCCCAGAATAGAGGCACAATAAGGCTCATTAATGGTGTTCCACCAACCTACTCGTGGTCCGAAACGCTCCATAACGACCGACGCATATTCGCGAAAATGCTCCAACACCGCCCGGTTCGTCCAGCCTCCCTTATCTTCAATCCATTGTGGCAAATCCCAGTGATACAGAGTAACCATTGGAATAAGACCTGCCTGTTCGACCTCATCCAGTAGGCGCTCATAGAACGCCAGTCCTTCCTCATTGATTACGCCAGGTGCAATTATAATACGTGGCCAAGCAATGGAGAAGCGATAGTGCTTGAACCCAAGCTTTTGAATGAGCGCAATATCCTCCGGGTATCGATGGTAGTGATCACACGCAATATCACCATGATCTCCATCCACGACTTTACCAGGTACACGGCTGAATGTATCCCACACAGACGGTACACGCCCACCTTCGTTAGCTGCTCCTTCAATCTGATAAGAGGACGTGGAAGTTCCCCACATAAAATCCGCTGGGAACGGTAGTACTTGCTTGTTCATCATTCAGGTCACCCTTTCGCTGTATATCATCTTCAATTACATCACTTTCTAAAATCAGTCAGCACGGCTTTAATCCATTCTGATTCAACCATAAGACAGGATAAGAATTACCACTTTACGATTTCACAGCTCCTGCCATCGCACCACCTACAATAAAGCGCTGTAACACGACATATAGAACTACAAGTGGCAACGTTACGATCAAAATACCGCAAGCGAGTAACGGCCAGTTATTCATATATTGACCATAGAACGTGAACAGCCCCTTGGTAACTGGTTGATAGCTCGGGTCGGACAAATAAATCGTCGGCCCTATGATGTCATTCCACACGCCAATGGCTGTCAAAATAACACCTGTAGCCAAAATCGGTTTCATCAGTGGTACAAGAATGGTGAACAGATATCTTGTATATCCACACCCATCCATAGCCGCCGCCTCATCCAATTCACGCGAAACCGATTTGATATAACCAACAAACATGAGGAAAGCAATGCCCGTTCCCGTCGTTTTCAACAAAATGTAACCGGTCTGTGTGTTATAGAGACCTAAACTATTAATCAACGAAAATTGCGGGATAAGCGGATTCGGAAGATACATCGAGACTAGGAAGAAAACGTACAAGAACGTACTGAACTTCACATATCTTCTTGCCAGCGGAAATGCCGCGAATATGGATAGAATCAAGGTCAATATCGTTGACAGCCCCGTATAGAGCACGCTATTCCACATGTACTGAGAGAAGTTCCCCCGTGTCCAAGCCTCTGTAAAATTCTCTAATCGAAAACCCTGAGCAAGCGCAACCGGATCAATCAGGTATTCCGTCTGCGTTTTCATCGATACGTTAAATAGATAGAACAGAGGGAAAATATATAACGCCAGCATTAGCAGTACGATGACATAGCTGACAATTCGAGACCATTTGCTCTGCTTCATTACATCTCCACCTCTCTTCTGCGAAGATAGAACAAGGCCACCATCGAGATAATAAATACAAACAAGAATTGGATCATAGCCACTGCGGAAGCTAAACCGTAATCCGACGTTCCACTGCCAAACGCTGTAGCATATACGTCAAAGGCCAGTGTAGTCGTATTGAATTTACCGCCTGTGAGCACGTAGATGATGTCAAAGGTTTGCAGTGCACCGATGATCGAGAGTAGCATATTGACCGTAAAGGCCGGTGCAATCATGGGGAAGGTAATGTTCTTGAATGCCTTCCAGCCAGAAGCTCCATCCATATATCCCGCTTCGTACAGGTCACTTGGGATCGATTGCAGACCCGCGAGGAATATCGTCATCGAGTAGCCCATGTACATCCATATCTGCACAAAGATAATTAATTCAAAGGCAATATTATAATCTCCGAAAAAGTTCGAACTCGTACCGAAGAAGTTCAGTACAGACTGTGCAGGTCCACCAAGTGGATTGGCAACAAGCTGCCAGATCAGACCTGATACGGTTACCCCTAGCACAACTGGTAGGAAGAACACTGCACGATATAGATTGTCACCACGTAGCTTCTTGTTGATTAACACGGCCATGAACAATGCGACAGCATTTTGGATAATGACAACAGCAAAGGCAAAGTACAATGACCGTCCAATCGCTGCCAGCCGATCACCGGAGTTCGAAGCCCCGAAGAACGTTGCATAATTGTCTAATCCGATAAAGTTCCAGGACTGTCCCCGCACCCCCGTAGCATCGGTGAACGAGAATAGCACAGTGACAACTGATGGCCCAAAGCCAAACACAATATATAGCAATAAGGGGATACTCAAAAATAAGTACGGAATAAGGCGAGCTTTTCCTTTTCCAAAGGGATACATATGACTCACACCTTTCATCTGGTGATACGATCTATTCAAATAACGCCGGAATAACAGCCCGGCTCACCCGAAGGTATTGACCCTGAGCGTTATTCCGGCGCATTCGACACAATTACCGTACCTGATGTGCTAATTCAACGTTTAATATAAGTTCAATTAAAGAATATTTACACTAACCACTCCGATGACAGAATAACTTTCCGATCGCTGTTATCCCCAGATTTTTTTGATTCCCTTCTTCA
The DNA here is from genome assembly GCF_001426865.1 of Paenibacillus sp. Root52. GTDB lineage: Bacteria > Bacillota > Bacilli > Paenibacillales > Paenibacillaceae > Paenibacillus. Next base: position 70,162 of record NZ_LMFO01000014.1, read on the forward strand.
AAGGGAAAATCCGGTGATAGCTTATGCTTCCGATGCAGCTTTCTTTCAGAAAGCTTTCAGCCGAAGCGTATCCTTTCGAAGTAGCTTTCTTACAGAAAGCTTGTAGCTCCGCTTCTTCATGTTATTTCTGTCCTCTCCGTTCTTGTGTAAAAAGTTTAGTTAAACTTATATACTTCATTTACTTTATTTTGGCGCTGCCGCATCCCAGTCTGCCTGGGATTTTGCTGCAAGCTCCTCAGGTGTGTTAAGTGGTCCTGCTGGCTTCAACAGCTCTGCGTGTACACTGGATTCAGCAATGTACTGTCCTACATTTTGACGGTTGATGAAGAGCTGATCCCATGAGAGCTTAAAGTTGTCCAGATAAGGCTGGATTTCTTTGATGAATTCACTGGTCAGAGCAACATCAGGTTGAGTCGGTAGGAAACCTGCTGCGTTGACAAAGTCAGTGTAGTTTTGTTTCTCAGACAACATCTCAAGCCACTTCAATGCATATTCCTTCTTCGGTGATTTCTCAACAACCATCCAAGTCATATCATATTTACCGGCCAAATCTTTGTTTTTCGCTGCATCATCACTACCTGGAATAGGGAAATATCCGAACTTCAGATTAGGATTCGCTGTTTGGATCGTCGTTGCATCCCATGTACCATCAGCAATCATTGCAACGCGCTCTGTCGCAAACAGTGTTGGCAGTGTACCATAGTCAATTCCCATAAAACCGTTCATTGCGCTGTTCATCAGATCTTGGGACTTCTGAAGCACTTCGATCTGTACTGGATCGGTCAGCTTAGTCTCTCCTGTCCACAATCCCTGGATATAACTCAATTGATCATCGTGAATGGAAGCTTGCAGTCCTTGTACTGCAAGGTTAATTGGCCATACATCTTTTCCTGCGAAGCCAAGTGGCTCTACGCCATTATCCTTAAGCACCTTAATTACATTTTGCAGCTCAGTCCATGTTGTTGGAACTTGAAGGTTATATTTAGCAAACAAGTCCTTGTTGTAGAACAAACCTGTGAATGCAACCTTACCCATGTTCACGCCATATACCTTATCGTTGTACGTCATGGCATTTTGCACATCAACTTCATTGTAATTTTTCACAAATGCTTGGTCAGACAGATCAGCAATCAGCCCGGCATCAATCCATTGCTTCCACATCGGATCAGCTGCTCCTGGAGACCAGTCCTGTGGTGCTCCAACAAAGCTAGATTTCAACGGGATAATATCCGCATCCCCTGAATCACCAGCATTCATCCGCGTCTGCATCAGTTGATCGTATGTTGCATCGGCTGGAACCGTCGTGTATTCAACCTTTACCTCAGGATACTTTTCTTCGAATTTCTTATTGAACTCCTTGATGTAGTTGTTAATATTCTCTTGCTGCCAGTGAATGATCTTAAGTGTGACCTTCTCCTTACCGCCATCTGTTGACGAGCCTCCTGCCGTCTCCTCTGCATTGCTACAAGCTGCAAGAACCAAAATTAAAACGGTTACAAATGACATCATTAAAAGTTTTCTGAACATGTCTGTGTCCCCCAATGATTTTGAGATAATGTTAACGAAATCAGTTTCGTTGATTACTCACTCATTATGAATGCGACTTTAAATTTTGTAAATAGTGGATTTTTATTTCCTCATAGAAACGAGTGAAAACCCTTGTTTTATAAGGATTATTTTGTTAATCGCTTCAAGATATGTTGAGTTATAAAATCCGAAAATTCATCTAAACACATACGATGTCATATAAAATCCAGCCTTCTAACGAGGCCATTTTTGGAGACAAACCCTGTTGTAATACTGAAATTAGCATAGCTGTTTCGTAAAAAATCTATAATTCTACTGCAATTCTATCATTTCTCCTGAATAACATAGCCATTCACATTCATAGATCTGAAGTATATGTAGAGTGTTGTCCCTTATTTATAAGGGGTAACGGTTGACTCAGCTGGCATTGTAGCATAAAATACAGGCAGGAAAGTGAAAACTTACACAACTCAATCTATCGAAACCAGTTTAGGAGCCGGAGGATGTTTAATGAATATCAAAACGATTGCCAATATAGCCGGCGTCTCTGTAGCGACAGTCTCCAAAATAATCAATAATTATTCCGATATTAGCGAAGAGACCCGTCAGCGTGTACTTAAAATTATGGATGAGAACGGGTATCGGCCTTCCTCCTCTGCCAAAACGCTGGCCACGAAGAAATCCAATCTTGTCGGTGTAGTGTTCGCCGGCAAGCTCAATGTTGATTTTAGTCATCCATTTTTCGTGCAAGTCATCAACACGTTCAAGAAGCAAATAGGCTTGCTCGGCTATGATCTGCTCTTTTTTTCTAACGAAAAGTTCCTTGATCAGGGAGAAGATTATTTAGCTAGATCCAAATATTTTCAAGTCGACGGCTGCATCATCATTGCGGGTGATGAGGTGGAAAGTAGTGTGTACGACCTGGATGCGAGTCCCATCCCCTGCATTGGTATTGACATTGAATTAACGGGGCAAGGCTCTTGTTATATTATGTCAGACAACGAGAAAATCTCACCAAAGGTCGTTGAGCATTTCTATATGAACGGGTACCGGGACATTGGCTTCATCGGTCTACAGCGTGCTTCACTCGTCATGCAGCAGCGTGAGGATGCCTTCAAGCGCTCACTAAAACAGTTTAGTCTTGATACCAAGCCTGAATGGATGGTGTACAGCAAGGATTATGCTGCTGAGGACGGCTATCAGGCTGCGAAAGAAATGCTGGCTCGTGGTGAGCTGCCTCGTGCCGTATTTGCAGCTACGGATCTTCTGGCTTTCGGCGCGATGCGCGCCTTCAAAGAAGCAGGGCTTCGTATTCCTGAAGACATTGCCATTGCAGGGTGTGACGATATCGAGGCTTGCCGCTATACAGATCCACCGCTGACTACAGTTAAGCAAGATACGGACAAGATCGGCCGCCTGGCCGCCATGATCCTGTTTGACCTAATGAATAAGCAGATGGACAACCAATGCATCAAAGTAGAGCCAGAGCTCGTTGTTCGCCAATCTTGTGGAGTCGCGGTTCCTGGCATTGAAGTATAATGAACATACTAGTAAAAGACACCGTGTGCGGCTCCCAGCACGCGGTACCCCGCTTGATAATGGATTGGGGGATTCATATCAATCTATAACTAGGTTAAGTTAACTTCGCCTATGTTCATGTACGTTGAAGGCATTATCGGATCTCCACACATAACAAAAAAGAAGATCATAAACGCGATATTCGTTTACGATCTTCTTTGGGTAGTGTACAGTTCCACAACGTAAGTTTTACGAGCGTGCTAACAATCCTTCATCCCCACCAGTCACTAATTTTTTTGTTTTTATATGTTTTTATATGTTTTGAGATTTTTAATCTTTGAGATTCTGAATTTGTCCACTCTGATCTTTTTCCTCTATTATCAATCATGTTAGTCCACCTAGGTTTTCTACGGAACTGGGGTTATATTCATCCCTTAATCCTAAGGTCTACTCCTCGCTGTGAAGAAACTCAAGAAATTCAATAATAATCTCTGATGCTGCATCTTCAGGTGGCAAATAAATAAACTGGCTTAATCTTCGAATGTCTGAGTTAAACAGCTGGAGCAGTTCAACCGTAGCTTGGGGATCTTTATTTCTTGTAGCTGCCAGCAGTTCTATGAACTTACTTTCTGAGATAACAGATTCAGCATTTTTCTCTTCCATTTATTCACCGCCTGTTGGCTCATATTCAGGTATCTGGCTACCTCCGCCTCCGTATACCCTTCGAAATAAATTTTGTGTAGTACTTCCCTCCCATTCATAGGGAGCGTGTTAATAAGCTGTTCGATAACAATACGATCATCCACTGGTACCGTAAAGCTTTGATTGAAGAGCTCACCGTCATACATTGGCAACTCCCGCTGCTTAATTTTTCTCGCCCTATACTGTACTCGCCATCCAATTCTATAAATTTCCCTCCTATATCTCTCGAAAACTGTTTGCTCATTTTGCAATGGAATAATCACTCCTTTTCGATCTTATCTCGTACACCTATAGGGTAAATAAATCAGATATTCCACAACTAAAATAGGAACATTTGTTCCTATAATTATATCATTTTTTTAGTTTTATTTATCCTTATATCATGCAATTTCATCAATTTATATTCATTACTTCCCATACTCTTATACTCTCCTGCCCACTATTCTCCATATGTTTTCTTATTCTTACTCAATAACTTAGGTAGATTCCCGTGCTATATGAAGCGTATTCCAATGAATGCTTATTAGAAAGCTTGTAGCTGTACCTACTTAGGTTGGCTGTTTGGCTTTCGTTCCACCTGTCAATATTCAGACTCAGCGCAAAAAAAGCCACTCACTATGACTCGTTGGATTTCGGTCATATGATATGGCTTCAAGAAGTGACTATCTGACAAAATTTAAGAGTAAGGTTGTAACTCCTTATTTAAATCCCCCTATATATGCAAGGACAAAAACACAGAAAAAGGAGAGAGTTATTATGGCAAACTATGAATACTATTCTTGGAAACACATCCCGGCCGCAATCGTGGAGCAGCACGTGATTAAAACCTCGCTAAGTAACATTAAATCTGAAACAGTGCTTCGCCCACTGAATAAAACATCTCATGTGGGCATTAATGGCGGGTTCTTCGAAGCAACTCAAGGCTACAGCAGTCCTCCTACAGGAGGTGCCTCCATTATCTACGTCAAAGGGGAAGAGAACCAGACTGTTACCTATGAAGGTCGAACGCTGAAAAAGAACTATCTATCCAATACTTCGGTGAGTGGTAACGAAATTTCCCGTAAGACAGCTGTTTTCTATAAAGATATGAATGGCTCACTTAGAGCAACACATTTATATGTCAAAAACCTCAATGAGGTATACGCCTATTATCCAAAATCAACGGTGGAGATGGTCATTGGCGGTAATGATTACAACCTGGAGAACTGGGGTGGTTCCTCTATAAAAGGCGAGCTTGGATACTACCTATCCATTCCAAGAACGATCTTAGCCTGGAAAAACAATGATGCTTACCTCATTGCAGGACAGGGAAGCGTTCCGTTCATGCGAGACATTATGGATGATCTCGGTTTGAATGCAGTGAATTCCATCATGCTAGATGGATCGGGATCCACCCAAATGCAAATAAATAATCCGAAACGTAATCCAGTAAATAGTAGCCGTTATGTATATAACATGATTCGCGTAATAACCCCTTAATAGCCTTGAACTCAATCCCCACTACTAAAAAGAAGTCTATAACTCATCCTTCCCCAGCTCATTGCAATATAATGCCTGAAAGGCGCCCATATTGCAATGAGTGAGGGAAATTATACAAATGCGGGCTCTTATATTGCTAACGCCAGCCAGTGAGTGCAGAGCCTTTAATGTTTTCACACGTTTTCAAATTTAGAAACAGATAAATTTGAAGTTTAAACAACTACGTGAAAATAAGAATAACATATGAATAAGAAAAGGCACATTCGAAGTTAATCGAATGTGCCTTTTCGTTGCTTGGCGGCGTCCTACTCTCCCAGGACCCTGCGGTCCAAGTACCATCGGCGCTAGAGGGCTTAACGGTCGTGTTCGGGATGGGTACGTGTGGAAC
>NZ_LMFO01000015.1 GCF_001426865.1 Paenibacillus sp. Root52
TTGCAAGCTCTTTTTTTAAGTTTCTTTCGAAGCTTATTTTGTTTGCTTGCCGCACCGTGTTTCTCGTGTTTTCTTGGCCGGAATTAGAATATACCATGCTGGTTTAATTAATGCAACTCTTTTTTCAAATTTATTTATCTTTTGAGTTTTGAGTTTAGTTCCACTTCGCTTACTCTCAACTAGATCATAGATCGCATGTACCTAAACATCTCTCGTTCAGCCTATATTAGTAGATATAAGCCTACTATTTATTTAAGAGTGTTCTAACGTATTACCCTTCAACAACATTATCAATCTCTATTTTAATATAATCTTCGTAATAGAACCTATCAACTCAATCCACTAATATGTCTCTACTTAGTGACTACAACATATTCACCATGTAATCCTCATTATAGAGGTAATAGAGAGAATAATAGAAGAAGCACACTTTTCTCACATTAATCTGGACTAAGCTAGACCAGGTCGAGCTAATCTATGACTCCACTAGACCGCTCTACTTCAATACACTTTACTGAGTACTATAATAGACCCTACTAGACTTCGTTTTCTATTGCTTCCTATACACACATCCTGTTAGCTTCTCATTTTCAACACACCTACTCTTACGCTCGAGATCTAAACCTACCCATTACAATAGTGTCATAGAACTGCCCGTCTGTATGCATTCGATCTCTCCTCATAATTCCTTCGACTTCAAAACCTACTTTCTTATAAAGTTCTACTGCTTTTTCGTTCGTACCTAACACGTTCAACGTCATTTTCTCGACACCCGCCGTATCTGCCCAATGAATAGATATCTCCAATAGCTTCTTCCCTATCCCGTACCCCCAGAATTCCCTCGCAACACATACGCCGAATTCAACCTTATGAGCAAAGCGTTTTAAGCCCACTCCCTCACATCTCGCATAGCCTACAATTCGACCTTGTACCACAGCCACGAGAAATAAGTTTCTTGGCTTCTGTGCATCCACTCGGATGATACCCGCAAATCCTGCCTCATCAATGTACGCTTCACCCTGCTCGCGATCCATATTCTCGGTTTCGCCATCAATCTGCACACGAAGTGAGGATAATTCACCAGCATCTTTTTCCTCTGCCGATCTGATCGAATAGTTCATTCCTTTTACGTTAAATACCTGCTGTTCAAGAAGCATAAAAACTAACCCTTCCTCTCCACTGCATTCACATTCGTTATTTGTACACGCTAGCCAATTTCTGATGGACTCTTACCTGTGAGCATTTTGAACACCTGGCTAAAATACGTCGCATTCCGGAATCCCGTCATCTCACTAACTTCATACACCATGTAATTCCCCGACTGCAACAGTTCCATTGCCTTCTGGACTCGATACCCGTTCAGATAACTCACAAAGTTTTCTCCACTCACCCTTTTAAATAACTGGCTCAGATATTTAGGATGCACAAACAGACCCTTAGCGATCGCTTCAAAGCTGATCTCTTCAACGTAATGCAATTCCACGTATCGTTTGACCTGTTCTACGAGTTTATTACTCTTCTTCTCGCCCATCTCTTTCCTTGTCTGCTCTAGCCAATTATGAATAATGTCGTCTAGCCAGCTTATCAGGTTCTGCAGAGCATACTTGTATTGAATTTCTTGCAAAAAATCACTCATGGCGAGCGGAGGTGTTAGCATCGGATAATGTCGATTCCAACTATGAATCAGCGTATCAAACAAACTCACGGCCACAACCTGCACATCCTGAATCCCATTACAACTCCCTCCATTCAGCAAACTACGGATATGATGCCATACCTCTTCTGCCAGATCAGGCCGGATATCCACCCACGCTTCATTCCATTGTCGCAACAAAAGCGAATAATCCGTCACACTAGTTTCTGCTGCCTCTGACGATTGATAACGATATACACGGCTGCCTCCCTGAAATTCTGCTGCTTCCAGCGCCTCTCTACTCTCTAGATAAGAATCCATCACCTCGCACAAGTGACCCTTCACACTACCAATTCCAGCACTCAATTCTAGCTTGAGGTACGTGAAAATCTGATCGATCATCTGCTCCACGAGGGATTGAACCTGTTCATGGTCATCATTCTCGGCAAATAACAGTAGCACAAATAAACGATCGGAATAGTCTACAATTTCTACCTGACAATCAGGCATATGCGGGATCTGTGCCTTGATGGTCTCCTGAATAATGTCTGCTGCCCCGTAGCGTAGCAACTGCCAATCCCGCTCTTTCATCCGCGTTAGAAATCCAGGTCGATTAAGTTGTAGGCTGATGGCGCGTACTGGGGAGCCCTTACGAATCCCTACATAACTTATACGTTCATCTGGCAGCTCGTCTGCTCGATACCGCGTCGTTAACAATTCATGCAGAAAGTGTTTGCGCAAATAGGGAAGCACTCTTCCTATCTCCTGTTTGTATGTCCGCTCTAGCCGCTCATGCCGCTCCCGTACATCCTGCTCCAGCAATACATCACGCAGCACAGACTCAATCTCCTCTACCTCTGCAGGCTTTAGCAAAAAGTGATTCACTCCCCAGCGCATAGCTGCTCGGGCGTTCTCGAATTCATCGTATCCGCTCAGAATGATAATCGGCAGATGAGGGTGTTCTTTCCGCAACGCTTGCGTCACCTCAAGCCCTGTCATTCCAGGCAGATACACATCCGTCATCACTAGATCAGGATGCAGACAATGAAATAGTTCCAGCGCATCTAACCCGTTGGAAGCTGTTCCGGCAATACGAAGACCGAGGGAAGACCAATGAATGTGTTCTGTTAAGGCTTTGATAATATGAGGGTCATCGTCTACGAGCATGATCGTCTTCATTTGTTTTCACCACCCAACCACTGATTTAGCTGCTCTTCGATTTCGATGCGCGGCAACGTAATGATCACTTCGACTCCACCGAGCTCACCAGCACCTATACGAACCCCGTAATGCGCCCCGCAGTAAAGCTGGATTCGCTGATGTACATTGTGTACGCCTATTCCAGACGTATCTTCCATCCTCCAACCTTCCGGCAAGCCTTGCCCATTATCTAAAATGCGAATTACGATACCTGATGGAACCCGGGTTCCTTCGTCTCCAATCTCTTCATGAATATGCACTCGAATTCGCAGCATGTCTTCCTTAGGATGTCCGTGGATCACGGCATTCTCAATAAAGGGCTGCAAAATAATCTTCGGAATGTAATAACCTCTAACCCGCGGGTCGATCCTTTCCTGATAATCGATGGAGAACGGTAATCGTTCTGACTGAATGCTAACATAACAACGGGCATGTTCTAGTTCATCTCGCACGTGAATAAACAACCGCCCTCCACTCAGTCCGATTCGCAGCAGCTTGCTAAGCTGTACAATCATACGACTGATATCCTTCGCTTCATAATCAAGTGCACGCCAATGGATCATATCGAGTGTATTGTACAGAAAATGAGGTTTGATCTGTGCTTCAAGTAAACCTGTCTGTGCTGCCCGTTTGGCACGACTCTCTTCCCTCACCTGCTCCATCAGCGTTGTCAGTTGGGATGCCATATGGTTAAAACCATATGCTAAATGAGCATATTCCTCCGTAAATGAGAGCTGTACCCGGGTCTCAAAGTCACCCTTCTCTAATTGCCGCATTCGTTTGATCAATTGACGAATCGGGTGAACTATACGCCGCACGAATAAACATGCAAGTATCGCTGAACACAGCAGACCTGTCACTGCAATCGCAAGCACTTTCCACCCTGCCTCTCTAACTGGAGATAACAGCATATGAACAGGGATGGTCTGTACCAGACGCCATTGAAGCATCGCTGGGCGGGAATACAGTACAAGCTGCGCGCTACCAGATTGCCCGGATACAACTTCGAATCCGTCATCTCCACGCTCGGCATACTCTTGAATCCAGGCACTGTCGACTAACGGTATAACGTTCTGTGCAGATACTGTGGAAGAAGCCTGGTCCTCAGGTGCAGAATCACCCATATGCATAATCACATTACCCGCGGTATCGACCAGCAGTACCTGGCCATCCAACACCATGGGCATATCTGCGAATCGGCGCACAATATCGGCACGACTTAACCGAATAAGAACATAAGCTACAGTGTTACCACGGCTGTTAAAGATCCGCTGAGCATACCCGATCAACGAGTGGCCAGATTCATTTTCCCTAAGCGGCACCCAGGCTCCATCAGCTTGCTCCAGCGCCACAAACCATTCGGAATCAGAAATCGTATTCACTGGGTAGATCCGATCCTCAGTTGTTATCGCCACACCGTTAAAGGCATCCGTGTACAACTCTACCGACGTAATGCCCTCGCTAACGACAACCGTGTGATCCAGTATTTTGGAGACTTCGCGACGCTGATGAATTTGGGTCAATCGTCCTTTGCCAGACGTCTCCAAGAGAGCAGACAGCTCCCTGTTGCTGGTAAGTGAGTATGCAGTGCCCGTCACCCCTGTTATAAAATCAAATCCTCGACGGGTGCTCTCATTAAGAAGCGCTAACCGCGCCTTGCTAATCTCGGTAAACGTGACTGCGGAGAAGGATTGATATGCCAACCACACGATGACAGACACCAGCAACAGGTTAAATGCAATAAAGCAAGTCACCATCAACGTGGAGAGCTTGCTTTGTTGCAGCTTCTGATTAAACCATCTGGATAATGCTCGTTTCCTCATGGAATCACTCTTTCGTCTTGGAGTTACCCTTTAAGCCCGGAGGTTGCGATTCCTTCCACGAAGTACTTCTGGCACACGATAAATACGATAAAACACGGCACTAGTGATAGCACTGACATGGCAAACATCGGACCCCAATCCGATTGGGAACTGGAATCCAGGAACAGACGCAGACCTAGTGGCACCGTGTATTTACTTACATCACTTAGATAGATCAACTGACTGAAGAAGTCGTCCCATGTCCATAAGAATGTAAATATCATCGTGGTGACCAGTGCTGGAAACGCAAGTGGAATAATGATCTTGGTGTATATTCTCACAGGGCCACATCCATCAATAGTTGCCGCCTCATCCAGCTCTTTGGGAAGCCCCCGGAAGAACTGAACCATGAGGAAAATGAAGAACGCATCCGTTGCCAGCCATTTGGGCACAACGAGAGGTAGATACGTATTCACCCACTCCAGGTGATTAAAAAGGATATATTGTGGGATCAGCGTGACATGATGCGGCAACATAATCGTCATGAGCATCAAGCCGAAGCAGATCGCTTTGAAACGAAAGTTCAGCCGGGCAAAAGCATATGCTGCCATGGAGCAGGAGATCACATTCCCGAGCACAGCACCCAGCGACAGCACGATGGAGTTGGTCAAAAAGCGCGAGAATGGATTGCCCTGAATTCCAGACCATCCAGTCATATAATTTTGCCAGTTCCATTCCTTCGGCCAAAACCAGGTTTCCGTAAAAATCATATGTCCTGGCTTGAACGAACTGCCCAGCATCCAGAGGATGGGGTACAACATAACAAAAGCGATGCCTGAGATCAGCACATGTTTGGCAATCACCCAAGTAACAGAAGTACGTTGTCCGATCATGATTTCCCACCATCCTCATAGTGCACCCACAGCTTGCTGCTGCGGAATACCAGCAATGTAAATATCCCAATCAGAACAACCAACACCCATGCCATTGCGGAAGCATAGCCCATTTGAAAAAAGGAGAATCCTTTTTTGTATAAGTACAGAGAGTACATTAATGTTGAATTCACCGGTCCTCCACTACCGTTACTAATAACGAAGGCCTGTGTGAATGACTGAAAGGATGTGATGAGTTGCATGACAAGATTGAAGAAGATGACAGGTGATAGAATCGGCAGTGTTATATAGAAGAATCTCCGTAAAGGCCCTGCACCGTCCACTGCTGAAGCTTCATCATATTCAGGTGGAATCTGCTTCAAGCCTGCCAAGAAAATAATCATGGATGAACCGAACTGCCATACGGATAACAGTACGATTGAATATAGAGCATACTTCGGATTAGCAACCCAATCCGGGGCTTTAATGCCCACCATGGCAAGCACACCGTTAAGCAACCCATCGCCGCCTAGCATTTTGCGCCATAACATGGCAATCGCCACACTGCCTCCAAGCAGCGTCGGGATGTAATACACTGTTCGGTAAATGCCGAGTCCACGTATGCCTTTGTTGAGCAGCATGGCAACAAGTAATGCGAAAATAAGCTTGACCGGTACCGATACGGCAACATACGTAAACGTGACCTTGAGCGACTGGATAAACAGCTTATCTGATGTAAACATCGTCATGTAGTTGTCCAGACCGACCCAGGAAGGGGCGGCCAGGATACTATAATCGGTAAACGAAATATACAACGATACCAGCATGGGACCTAGGGTCAGAAATAACAGTCCAACAAGCCATGGGGCGAGAAACAGAAGGGCAGCTCCGTTATGCGCGTATCTTCGTTTCACTCGCCGGGTGGCTACATTCTCGATTCGAGCTTGACTGACCTGTGATGTAGTCATCTTATCGCAACCTCCCCGCAGAATTAGAAAGTCTGGAACAGCTTCACTCGTTATTGACTCGATCCAAGCGTAGCTTTGGCACCTTCAATAAACTGGGCAATGACATCCTGCATGCTGCCCTGACCAAAGGCGATCTGCTCGCTTGTGCTCTTGAAGCTTGTGTCCACCTCAGCAAATCCTTGCGGGTATGGCGGGTCAATCTCACTGGAATGCTTCGATACGGTATCAATGAATTGGAAAATAGCTTGTTCTGCTTCTGGCAAAGTTGGCTGCATCTGCTCACGAATGCTTGCGTTGACTGGCACACCACGTTCTGAGCCTAGAATTGCCGTTGCCTCCGGGTCATTTACCATAAAGTCAATGAACATAGCGACTTCCTTTGGATGTTTCGTTTTGGCATAACCGGAGAGAAATTGACCTGGTTTCAGATATTCGCCGATTTGCTTTTCATTCACACCGTGAGGAAGTACTTGGATGGCGAGTTTGTGATCCTGATTTTTGTTCACCTGCTGGAACGTCAGCAATTGGTTAGACCATGCAAAATCCATTGCCGCTGTTCCGAGTGAAATCGGTCGTGTCTCCAGTGCATTCGTCGTGGAAGCCGTCACCTCCGCAGAAGTTGCGCCTCCACTCTCACGTAGGGCAGCCCACATCTCAAACCACTGCTGTAACTCCTCATTCGTCGCTGTGATTGTGCCTCCGTCAAACAATCCTTTTCCCGTTTGCCGGATAAATACCTCAAACATATTCGTTGCTCCAGAAATATCTGCTGAACCGTAGAATCCATCCCCTTTAGCTGCAGCAATCTTAGTCGCAATATCTTCAAAGTCCTTCCATGTCCAACTCTCCTGAGGCTCTTCAATACCTAACTCTTGGAATACAGTAGCGTCATAAATGACACCCGGTGCGTTGACTCCTAGGGTAATTGCGTACAATTTATCATCAATCGATCCGGCTGTGATCATACTCTGATCATGATCCTTAGTCCGTAGCTCTTGGCTCTCTGCATACGGAGTCAGGTCAAGCAAGGCACCACGCCGAGCAAAATCCGTCAGAAACGCGTAATCCATCTGTACGATATCTGGGGCGTTAGAACCGGCTACCTGCGTGGTCAGCTTATCAAAATAACCATCCCAGCCTGAATATTCAGGTTTAATGGTGATGCCCGGATGCTTCTCTTCAAACAATTTGATCACTTTGGTTGTTAGATCATGTCTGGTCTGTGATCCCCACCAGGTCATACGAAGTTCAATCTTACCTGAGGTGTCTCCTTTGCCTCCTTCATCAGAAGAAGCCGTTGTACCGGAAGACCCTCCAGAACAGGCTGTAGCGAACAATAACAGGGACAGGCAGAACAGGGTTACCCACTTTTTCGTAATCATCATGAATGAAATTCCTCCCCTTTTTGCATTTATGAAATCGCTTACAAAACCTATTGTAACGATCCATTGCCGCACATGACATAAACAAAAGTAAGCTTTCCTGTCAAAAAAGTAAGGGGTTGTTACACCAAGTGGAATTTCAAATCACACATGAGCTTCTGCATCTCTGATAAGATCAGCATGAGTATTTAGGCGGAGGTTAATCTTCATGGATATGGTATTATAGCAGGTTCATTTAATCAATAGGTTCAAAATATTTTCAAGAGATAGGTAACCGAAAATAGAAAACCAAAGATACCCACAGCCGCCGTAGAAAATACTAAGGGGCTATGAATATCTCTGGTAATTGAGATAATTCAGGTAATTCAGTTAATTTAGGTGACTTAGGTGACTTAGTGAAATTAAAAGATAAACATAGATTACATAGGTGACTAGGGATCTATTATCTCAGAAATCTCTATTTATCTAGTATATTCAATAATATCTAAGATACCTTACAGGATTCTGAGTATCCTAACCTACCTAGTGCTCACGAGTGCACCATCATAACAAAGTGATTCAGTCTTTCCGCGATAACATGGACATACGGGTTGGTTACAATCGTAAAATGATTACACGCCACTTCCTGTGCGTACACCTTGCCTAGACTCAAACCATGCCACCCCGAGGGATGAATAACCTGATGCGTGTCTGTCGGCTGCGAAGCATACCATAGATGAATATCAGTCCGTAGTTTGCCTTTCAATATATACTTCTCAATCGCTCTCTGGTTCACAACCATAATCCGTGCATTGCGTGTCATCTGCTCCATTGTCAAACCTGGCGGAAGCCTGTTCCACTTCTTGGCAAGTGCATGGATCTGCTCCAGATCATGTTCCTCGACCTCGCCATCCAGCATTTCCATGGTCAATCCAAGTTGTGTTGCCGCACACATGCTGAGCGATGGAACTGAGGTGGATCGAGAGTCTGCTCCTGCTTTTATCGCTTCAGCAGGGACATCGACGATACCCAGTAGTGCCACTTCATCCCCTCGTTGTTCCAGCAGTCGGGAGATCTCTACTGCAATGTAACCGCCGAATGACCAACCTAAGATATGATACGGTCCACGGGATTGAACCTGATCCATTTCTTGCAGATAGGCTTGAGCCATATCTTCAATTGTCGTTAAAGGTGTCTCTTCCGAGTTATACCCCCGAGCCTGTAGGCCATAGACCGTTACATCATCCTCCAATTGACGTACCAGATCCAGATAACCAAGCACATCCCCACCTTGGGGGTGGATCACAAAGAGGGTTTTCTCCCCTCTTCCTGCCTGCAAAGGAATACGAATCTGATTCGTTTCGTGGATGATCCCTTTCTGAATACTGACTGCCAATTGAGACAATGTTGGGTACATGAATAGCTGCTTCACTGCCAGTTGCACACCATACGATTTATTGATTTTGCTAATCAGCTGCATGGCTTTCAAGGAATGCCCGCCTAACTTAAAGAAATTACTATTCGACCCAATCGGGTTGCCTGACCCGAGTACCTCCACCCATAAGTCACGTAACCGCGCCTCTTCTTGGGTTAGCTCTGTATCCATCGTAGCTTCATCTTCCCATACAGGGTCGGCCAATGCTTTACGGTCAATTTTATTATTCGGTGTGAGCGGAAATCCTGGCACAAACACCCAATGGCTTGGCACCATATGAACAGGTAATCGCTCCTGTACATACTTCTCCAGCGGTCCATAATCCCACGCATAATTTTCTTTAAGCACCAGGTAAGCAACCAATGTCTGATCTCCCAGATGGTTGGCTCGCGCATCCACCAACACCTCATCCACATGGGGATGCTCTGCGAGCGTTGCTTCCACCTCACCGAGTTCAATCCGAAATCCACGAATTTTCACCTGATAATCGGTTCTTCCTAAGAATTGAATACTTCCATCCGTATAATAACGCCCCAGATCACCTGTCTTGTACAACCGCTCATTCGTATGAAAGCGGGACTCTACGAAACGTTCAGCGGTTAAATCAGGTTTATTCAGATACCCAAGAGCTAGTCCCCGACCAGCGATATAGATCTCACCCTGCACACCTACAGGCACAGGTTGAAGATACTGATCCAATATATATACACGACTATTGGTAATCGGTCGTCCGATGGAATCCGGCTGTTCCACTCGGTATTGATATACAGTGGCTGCTACAGTTGATTCAGACGGACCATATGAATTATACATCCGGTTATGTTGGTTATATTTTTCAATCAGCTCTGCGGGACACTTCTCCCCAGCTACAATCATCACACGTAGATTCGCAACCTCTTCTTCCTCCAATGTGGCAAGAACAGAGGGTGGGAATGCCCCGAATGTAATATGCTGTCTTTGCAAAAATGCTCCCAGATCTTCACCCCGCTGATAGATATGAAGACTTGCCCCAGACAGTAGAGCCGTCATCGTCTCGAACACCGATCCGTCGAAGCTGAATGATGCAAACTGCATAACATGATCCGCAGGTGTCACTGCGAAGGTTTCGATATTTTCGAGCGCTAGATTAACAACACCCCGATGAGCAATCATTACACCCTTCGGTTTCCCTGTTGAACCTGAGGTATAGATCACATACGCCATGCTGTCGGAAGCCACCGTAGATTCTATATCCTTGGTAGACTCCAGACTAATCTGCTCGTACTCACGGTCCAGACAAATGACGTTCATCGAATCCATTGATAGATGCTCCAGACCAGCACTGTTGATCACCATCGTATGTGGACTAGCGTCCTGAAGCATGTAAGACAATCGCTCTGGAGGGTAACTAGGATCTATAGGCACATAAGCTGCACCCGCTTTGAGAACAGCCAGAATGGATACAACCATCTGCACAGATTTGTCGAGACATATCCCTACAAGAGCATGTTCACGCACACCACGTTCCTGCATATACCTCGCCAATTGATTGGCTTGCTGATTCAATTGAATATAGGTTAGTTGCACTGCACCACACGTCACGGCTAGTGCATCCGGAGTTTCGTTCACCTTTTGCTGCCACAACTCATGAATGCTGATCTCTGGCACATCACGCTCCGTATCATTCCATTCCACAAGCTGCTTATGCAATTCATGCTCAGATAGTATAGGGAGATGACCGACTGCCTCATTAGGCGAATGAACAATACTCTGTAACAACACGCCAAAACTATCAGCCATTCTACCTACGGTCGCCTCTTTAAATAGATCAGCATGATATAAAAAAGTGCCTTTTACACAATCGCCCTGCTCCTGCAGGCTTAACGTCAGATCAAAGGAAACCGTATCGACCTCCGGTTCAAGCTCAACCAACGCTACGCCTGCCATATCAATCGAAGCCTCGGCAAAGGATGCCATGCTGAAAAAAACCTGAAACAGCGCATTATCGGTCATAGAACGATCCGGCTGCAGTGCCTCTACTATTTTCTCAAAAGGAACATCCTGATGGGCATAAGCCTCAATCGTATTCTGCTTCACCTGCCGCAAATGCGCTCTGAAACTGGTGTCCGCAGAGAGTAGCGAACGAATAACAAGTGTATTGGCAAAAAAGCCGAATACCCCTTCGAGTTCCTCCCGATTCCGATTCGCACTCACTGTACCCACCGAAATATCAACTTGCCCACTATACCGCTGAAGTAGTAGCTTAAAGGCTGTCAACATAGCCATATATAGCGTTGCGCCTTCTTGTTGAGCTATTTGTCTTAGCGATTGAATCAGAGATGAATCAACGGTAAATTCCAGTTTTCCGCCACGGGCAGACTGAAAAGGAAGTTTAGGTGCATCGGTTGGAAGCTGAAGCACTTCGGCTCCCTTGAGCTTATTTTTCCAATAGTCCAACTGGGTGTCTAATAATGTTCCTTCTAATAATTCACGTTGCCACATCGTATAGTCCACATACTGTAAGGGTAGATCAGGGAGCGGTGAAGGCTGATGATGAAGGAACGAACTATATATAATCCTCAATTCATTCAATAGTACATTCATAGACCAGCCATCAGAGATGATATGATGCATCATTATTGAGAAAACGAACTGCTTAGGCTCCAATGGGATAAGCACCGCTCTGAACAGTGGCCCCTCCGACATCTCGTAAGGATCAGCCGCTCTTCTCGATATCCAGTCCACAGCAGCCTGCTCATCCGCATGAGCCAATTCAATGACATCGACACAAGCGTGAAGTCGTTCCGCCACACATTGGACAGCCGTTCCTTCTTCTTCTCGAAAAAACGTCCTTAGTGATTCATGCCTATCGACCAATTCTTGAACACTGCGTTGTAGCACATCTAGGTCAAGCTCTCCTTCTAGTCTCCATAACGAATTCATATGATAAGCGGAGCTATCCGGGTCGAGCTGTTGAATAAACCATAGTCTCTGCTGGGCAAAGGATAGTGGAAAGACGTAGACATCATCATGCACTTCATCACTCAGATGTGTATTCAATACAGTTCCTCCTGTCGCTAGGTTTAGAAGGTTATTCAAAAAGTCCGCTTTGGCGGACTTTTCGAACATACACTTTAAGGCTGAACAGTTTGGGCTTTCCGTGATATGCGTTTGATTGGAGTAAGTGTGCTGGAGGCAGAAGGTTGTTGCTCTACCTTACCTGCGAACGCTTGTAGAATCGGCTGACCAAATAAATCGGCTAACTTGGCGTCAGTGCCCTGTCTGGCATTCAATCTGGAGATCATCTGTACAGCAAGAAGCGAATGTCCCCCAAGTGCAAAGAAGTCATCATGAATCCCTATTCTGGATACACCTAATACCTCTGTCCAAATTTCGGCAATCACCTGTTCCAACGGGCTCTGGGGAGCGACGTATTCCTTCACGCCATAAGCCTCATCACCAACTGGATCAGGTAATGCTTTGCGATCTAACTTCCGGTTCGGAGTCAATGGGAACTCATCCATTACCACCCATGCCGATGGAATCATAAAGTGCGGAAGCTTGCGTTTTACATGATCTCTTATATCCTCAATAACAGGAACCTGAGTATCCCTTCCCGTCAAATAAGCGACCAATTGCGAACCATGCTGCTTGGTTTCTTTCACCAATACGAGAGCTGCCTGCACGGACGAATGGCTAGATATAACAGACTCAATCTCCCCAAGCTCTATCCGGAACCCTCGAAGCTGCACCTGATGATCTACCCGGCTGACAAATTCAAGGGAAGCATCTTCATTCAATTTCACCAGATCACCTGTCCGGTACAGTCTTTCTCCAATCTGGAATGGATGCGGAATAAACTTCTCGGCAGTTAACGCTTCACGGTTCAGATAACCGGCAGCAACACCAACTCCACCAATGTATAACTCTCCAGGAACACCAATCGGAACCGGATTACGCTGTGGATCTAACACATATAACGTGATATTCGGCAATCCCCACCCAATGGATGGAGCTTGATTATTGGTCTCTCGACTAGCCACACGCCCTTCGGTACTAAAGATAGTACACTCGGTTGGCCCATAAATATTGATATATTCGAACGGAAGATCTGCAGGTGGACGAAGCTGAAGACGGTCTCCACCAACCATAATAGACCGGAATACACCGTCCTGAGGCCACGTTAAATCAAGCAATTGCTCGGCAATAACCGGTGGCAAAAAACAACCTATCGTGATGCCTTTGGACAGAAACCACTGTTGTAATACCTGTGCATCCATAACAACTTCCTGCTCCATCAGATGAACACTGGCACCCGCGGTGAGGAACGGCCACACCTCCAGCAACGAAGCATCAAAACCCATCCGTGAAACCTGCGCACTTCGATCCGCAGGTGTAATACCGAAGCGTTCGTGATGCCAGAAGATCACATTTAGCAACCCTTTGTGTTTCAGCATAGCTCCCTTCGGTTTGCCCGTTGAACCTGAGGTATAAATAATATAAGCAATGTCATCGGCAGTGGACGCTGGCACAGGATTTCCTTGATTCCCCTGCATCCATGGCTCACTTTGATCTACGTAGATGACTTCAGATACAGTTGCCGAAGGCTGATCCATCAGGGTCGTTCCTGTAATCAGTATCCCTACCTGGGCATCCTCCATGATGAAACGAAGCCGATCCTCTGGATAGGTTGGATCCAGCGGTACATAGCATGCACCAGATTTGAATACAGCGATCATGGCAATCAGCCAGTCTGTAGAACGCTCCATGCAAACGCCGACATTCATTCCCCGTCTAGCACCTCTGTTACGCAGCTCATGAGCCAGTTGATTCGCCTTGTGGTTTAATTCCCCATAACGTAGCTGCTCGTCTCCATCCGACACGGCAAGCGCATCAGGTGCTGTAGCGGCTTGTGCTTCAAACAGTTCGTGGACGCAACGTTCCCAGGAATAATCACGTTGGTTCTGATTCCATTCAACAATGAGCTGATGCTGTTCTTCCTTGGATAGAAGTGGAAGCTCATTCATTGCTTGATCCGGATTCGCCACAATTCCTTCTAACAAAATGTGAAAATGCTGTACGAGTCGCTTCATTCCTGCGCCAGCAAACAAAGCCGTATTATAGATCAGGTCACCACCCAGCCCTTGCTCCTTCTCCTCCATAATAAGAGAAAGATCAAACAGTGCTGTATTCCCCTGAAGCTCAATGGAATGCACTTGAACATCAGGAATACTGAATTCATCTGCAGGCGTATTTTGCAAAGTAAAGAGTACTTGAAATAATGGCGTATGACCGGTATCTCGATCAGGCTGCAATTCTTCAACAAGCTTCTCAAAAGGAACATCCTGATGCATATAAGCCTGTAGCGCCGTTTCCTTCACTTGGGTTAACAATTGGCGGAAGCTTATGTTACCTGCAAATTGAGATCGGAGTACAAGTGTGTTGGCGAAGAAGCCAATCAACCCTTCTGTCTCCTCCTGATTCCGGTTGGCTATCGGCGTACCCACGGCAATATCCTCCTGTTGGGTGTACCGGTGCAGTAGAATCTTCCATGCAGATAAAAGTGTCATATATAACGTCGTGCCTTCACGGCGACTCAGCTTCTTAAGTTCAGCCAGGAGGGGCTCTGCAATATGGAATCGTTCCGTTGCCCCTTCAAATGTCTGAGCAGCCGGACGAGGATAATCCGTTGGCAATTGAAGAACGGATACATCCTGTAGCTGTTGCCTCCAATAGTCCAGTTGGCGATCCATCACACCTTCACCAAGCCACTTCCGCTGCCAGATCGCATAATCTGCATATTGAATCGGAAGTTCTGCAAGTGGCGCAGCCTCTCCGAGCAAATGAGCTGTGTATAATGCACTCAACTCACGGATAAAGACACCCATAGACCATCCATCGGAGATGATATGGTGCATAGTCACCCCCAGCACGTACTCTTGAGGCGCTAGCTGAATTAAAGCTGCACGCAGCAACGGTCCCTGACGCAGCGAGAACTCCCGGTCTCCTTCATCTGTAATCCAATTCATTGCTTGTTGGAGAGCATCCGGGTGATTTTGCAGATCCATATAGGTCAGCACCGATGGGATCTCAGGCTGCACCACTTGTAGCGGTTCGTTTCCTTCTCCCGAAAGAAAGTAGGTTCGTAGTGACTCATGCCTTTGGATCAGATCATGGATGCTACGCTCCAGTACCTCCCGTTGAACAGAACCATTCAGACGCCAGAGGGAAGGGATATGATAATTTCGGTTCCCTGGATACATTTGCTCGAAGAACCACATCCGCTGCTGTGCAAAGGATAACGGTACATTCTGTTCACGTGTGACATCCACCATACTGGATGTCGCAGCAACATCCTGCCCACCTTCGGTACTGCGGAGCTCCTGAATCCGCTTCGCCATCTGAGAGAGCACCGGACGTTGGAAGACTTGAGCAAGTGGATACTCAATGCCAAACAGCTTTTTCACCCGAGATACGATCTGGGTGGCTAGAAGCGAATGACCGCCAAGCTCGAAGAAATGATCATGCGCACCAATTCGCTGTAACCCCAGCACGTCTGACCAGATTCCTGCCAGCATCTCTTCCACCGGATGACGCGGAGCCACATAGTCCTGTGCGCTATACAGCTCACTCGGCGTTGGTTCAGGCAGGGCTTTCCGATCCACCTTGCCGTTAGGCAACATGAATTGTGGCAGCTTCGGCTTCATATATTCGCGCAGCTCATTGACAAGGACAGCATTGGCTTTGCCACGGGAGGCTTCCGGCTGAGTTGCAATGTAGGCGACCAGTTGCTTCCCTGTTTCGCCGATCTCCCGTGCCTGTACAATGACGCTATGCACCGCCGGATGACCCACTAACACCGACTCGATCTCACCTAATTCGATGCGGAATCCCCGGATTTTCACCTGATGATCCGCACGACCGATGTAGCTCAAGGTGGCATCCGGGTTGTATTTCACCAAGTCACCCGTTCGATACAAGCGCTCCCCAGAACGGAACGGATGTGCCACGAATTTCTCGGCGTTCAGCTCCTCCCGGTTCAAGTACCCGATAGCGACCCCAACACCGCCAATGTACAACTCTCCTGGTACCCCGCGAGGTACTGGGTTTTGGTGGGCGTCCAATACGTACAATTGCGTATTCGGAAGTGCTCCACCAATCGATGGAGGGGTAAAGCTACCATCCTCCGCCTCTACCGTAGAAACAGTGCTGAGAATCGTACATTCCGTTGGCCCATAGATGTTCACGTAATCAAAGGTGAGATGCGCTGGTGGACGCATTTGCAGTCGTTCACCCCCTGCGAGCAGTGCTCGCAATGCCCCATCCTGCGGCCAGGTAAGCGGCAGCAGTTGCTCTGCGACCACTGGAGGCAGGAAGCAGCTCAAGGTGATCTGGTGATCCAGCAACCAGTGTTGCAATCCCTCGGGGTCCAGCACGATCTCTTGCTCCATCAGATGCACACTGCCTCCGGAGCAGAGCAGCGGCCAGGTTTCCAGCAAGGAAGCATCGAAGCCCATCCGGGCGATCTGAGCACCACGGTCTGCCGGGCTTGTCCCAAACCGACCTTGGTGCCACAGAACAACGTTCAGCAAGCCTTGATGACGAAGGATTGCACCCTTAGGCTGTCCTGTAGAACCCGACGTATAGATCACATAGGCTGGATCTTGCGCAGTTGCCCACGGCTCCGGATTAGCTCTGTACTCACTGATTTCACCGTTCTCGTTGCTATCCAACGTCCCCCAATCTGATTCTCGATCCAAACAGACCACCTGAACCGCTGGCTCTACGGTTAGCCGAGTTAGTACTTGCGAATGGGTCACCAACAGCGGAACATTGGCATCTGCCATCATGTAAGCCAGTCGTTCCTCTGGATAGGTCGGGTCTAGCGGCACATAGCAGGCTCCTGATTTGAACACCCCCAGCATGCCAACTAACCAGTCAACGGAACGATCCGTGCAGACTCCCACATAACTCCCCGGACGTGCACCCCGATTACGGAGAGTGTGCGCCAAGACATTCGCCTTTTCATTCAGCTCACCATACGTGATCTGCCGATCCTTGTCCGTTGCAGCGAGTGCTTCGGGCGCTTTAGCTGCTTGCTCTTCTACCAGCTGGTGCACAAGACAGCTCCAATCATAGGCTTGATCCGTCTCATTCCAATCGACCAGTAGCAGCTGGCGTTCTGCAGCAGTCACCATGCCTAACTGAGCAAGTGAACGATCCGGCGTTGCCGCCATTTGGCGCAGCAGTTCCATGAAATGACCGGATAAACGCTCGATCCATTCGGCATCAAATCGGTCGCTTTTATACATCACCTTCATATGTAACTCCGACTCTGCTGGTGAGAGAGATACGGTGATCGGGAAGTTCGTTTTCTCCGCAGCCTTGATTTCCGTAATCCTTACCAATTCCTCACCTGGCTGGTCGTCAATCGGTGTAGGATAATTCTCAAAAACAAACAATGTCTCGAATAACGGTTGATCCTGCGGTACGGCGCTCCAATTACGAATATCTACGAGAGAGGTATGCTCATACTGTCTAATAGTCGACTGTCTACGATGGACAGATTGGAGCCAATCACGGACAACCTGCTCTCCATCTACTTGGATACGTAATGGTAACGTATTAATGAAGAGGCCTACCATATGCTCAGCACCTTCAAGCTCTGCTCCACGTCCTGAACTAGTTACTCCAAACAGCACGTCCGATTCCTGGCTGTACCGGCTCAGCATAAGAGCCCAGGCACCTTGAAGCACGGTGTTCACCGTGATACGGCTCTCTGTAGCTAGTTTTTTGATCGCAGTAGTGTACTCCTCCGGAATGATTAAGTCATGCTGAGCGGATGAAGTCTCTTCTTCCACACTTCCGCCCAGCTTCATTCCGAGCTGAGTTGGTGAATCAAAGCCCTGTAACTCCTGTTTCCAGAACGATTCAGCCGCCCCAGCATCCTGATTTCGAAGCCACTGAATGAAGTCTCTATAAGGACGCACCTCTGGTAACTGCATCTGTTGCCCACGTACCAATGATTGATATATGTGAAGCAACTCTGCCTGTACTACCGAGAAGCTCCACCCGTCAAATAACAGATGGTGGCACATCCACACCATATTGTAGCGTTCTTCTTCCCACTGAATGAGGGATACACGCATTAAAGGAACCTTTTTTAGATCAATACCTCGCTCCTGATCCTCGGTAAGAAAACGTGCCAGAGTAGCTTCTCTGTTTGAAGTTTCAAGCGCTTGCCAATCATGCCGTTCAAGTGTGATCCGTGCCTGGCGATATACAGCCTGCAAAGGTTCTGCTGTGCTATTCCATAGAAATCGGGTTCTGAAAACCGAGTGCCGCTCAATCAAAATGTTCCAAGCTTCCTCCATCATGTCCAGGTTCAGTGAACCCTCCACTTCAAGATTGATCTGAGTAAGGTACGTATCGTTAGCCTGTATACCCTGATCGTACAGGGAATGGAACAGCATTCCCTGTTGGATCGGCGACAGAGGATAGATATCGACAACATCTTTGTTCTTCACGGTCAGTACTCCTCCTCTAGTTCGTTTGCAATACTCTCCAGTTCGAATTCGGATAATTGGTTATCTTGGAGCACTTGGGACAGCTTATTGACCATTCCGGTATGTTGGACTAGTGCCACGGCCTCTTGAATCACTTCATTAAAATAATCTGCTGCCCTTTCCACGCTACTCTGTGAAAACTGACGACTGCTATACATCCATTTCAAATGAAGTTCTCCACCTGAAATCCAGCACACCACATCAATCAAATGACCTCGTTCATTATCTGAACCCCAGTCAAGGCTCGTATACTCTTCCGTTTCCTCGAATCCGGAATATTTGCCAGACGTCTGATATTGACCCAGATAATTAAAGCTGGCTATGGGTGCTACAGCATTCTGAGTTAACACCGGATGGCGCTTCAAGTAGCGCAAAATACCATAATCCATGCCTTTGTTCGGAATACGGAGGAGTTGCTCCTGAACATGCTTGATCAGTCCGTCTACTTGATGAACACCACTGAGATTCACGTACACAGGATACATGCTGGTAAACCATCCAATCGTACGGTTTAGGTTCAGATCCTCGGCGATCTCTTCACGGCCATGCCCTTCAAGATGAATCCATACGTAGTCGCTTGCACTCCAATTCGCTAACGTGCTGGCAAAAGCAGCAAATAAAACCTCATTAACCTGAACATGCAACTGCCGAGTAACTTCTTCTCGCAATATAGTAGTTGTCTCCAACTTCAACGTTCTGAGGACAACTGCTGTATCTGCTACCTGATTGCTACCTTGTGCATCGTCTAATTTAAGCTGGAATTCATGACGCTTAACCTGCTCACTGACATGTGTCCAATACTGCTCAACTTGTTCGGGAATGTTATGGCTTGCATAGTCAGCCAGTCGCTCTGACCATTTCAGGTACGACGTCGTTTTTAACGGAAGACGAACTTTCTGCTGAGATACCAGCTTCGTGTAGATATTCTCCAGATCCTCCATCAAAATTCTCCACGATACACTGTCCACGACCAGATGGTGAATGACGATCGCTAGTAGATCTGGCCGCGTGGAACCCATACGCATGTAAAGGGAATGCCACAATGAGCCTGCTTCAATATCCAGGCTGGACTGAATCTGATTCAATTCAGACGTTACGGTCGTTTGAATATCCGTATCCTGTACATGAGATAAATCTCGAATCGTAAGTTGTACCTCGGTACCCGAGTCACGGCAGGTCTGTGTCCATACTTGTTGTCGGTCATCCAAGCTGAACGTCATACGCAATGCATCGTGATGGGATTCCAGCAGCTCTAGCGTCTGGTGCAGAATATCCAGCTGCAATGGCTCTCCGACCTTGATCACCACGGACTGGTTCCAGTGATTCGGACTCGCATGTTGTTGTGCAAAAAACCATTCCTGGATCGAAGTTAACGGCGCTGTTCCAGTAACCGATCCCTGATCTTCATTTAAGCTCCGTACCTCCCCAGCTCGAACAGCAAGTTCGGCGATGGTAGGGTAGAGGAAGACCTGCTGATTTTTGAGAGCAATGCCACGCTCATTCGCTTTGAAAATCATCTGGATACTGACAATAGAATCACCGCCCAGTTCGAAGAAATTATCTTCCACACCGATCTGTGTAACTCCCAGAACCTCACTCCAGATCTCGCACAGCACTTCTTCGACAGGTGTACGAGGCGTTACATGATTCTCCTTATTGTCATTCTCTTGTGTATTCGGTTCAGGTAATGCTTTGCGGTCTACCTTTCCATTCGGTGTAAGAGGCAACTCATCAAGATGAACCCAAGCGGCTGGGATCATATACTGTGGCAGCTTTTGCTTCATATAGTTCCGAAGCTCTGACACCATCTGCTCCTGCTCACCCTGTAATGTAAAATAAGCGACCAATTGTCTGCCTGTACCTGCAGTCTCTCTTACCTGCACGATGGCAGAATTCACGGCTGGATGCCCTGCCAACACGGACTCAACCTCACCCAGTTCAATTCGGAAGCCACGAAGCTTCACCTGGTGATCTGCTCGCCCAGCAAATTCCAATGTAGCATCTGTTCGATAACGAACCAGATCTCCCGTTCGATACAGACGCTCTTCTCCAGCCTTGAACGGATGTGGAATAAATGCCTCTGCTGTTAGCTCTTCGCGGTTGAGATAACCAAAGGCCAGCCCTACACCACCGATATACAACTCACCCGGTACACCAACCGGTACTAGATTACGCTGGCGATCCAGCACGTATAACTCGGTATTGGGCAGAACACTCCCGATGGAAGGGGCCACATTTAGTGTATCTGCCTTCTTCGGAGCTACCGTTCCTGCTGTACAGAGAATGGTATATTCTGTTGGGCCATAATGGTTTGTATATTCAAAGGGCAGACCGGCTGGCGGTTGAACCTGAAGCCGATCCCCACCAGTCATCATCGTGCGCAGTGATCCATGGGACGGCCAGCGTTGATCCAAGAGCTGTTCTGCAATAATAGGAGATAAGAAGCAACGGGTAATACCTTCGGCATTAATCCGCTCTCGAATCGCCTCTGCATCCGCAACGATATCCTGCTCCAAAATATGAATACTCGCCCCAGCGCTTAGGAATGGCCAGACCTCTAGAATCGAGGCGTCGAAGCCCATCCGCGCAGCTTGTGCGGCGCGATCACGCGGGATTACGCCATACCGTTCGTGATGCCAACGTGCAACATTGAGGAGACCGCGATGCTTGAGCACAACACCTTTGGGCAGGCCTGTAGAGCCTGATGTGTAGATGATATAGGCTGCATCGTCCGGCGTTGTCGTTATTGAAGGATTGTTGTCATTACCACTCCTGAGCCACGTTTCCTCCTGATCAATACAGATCGTTTCTGCCGTCCATTGCAAACGATTCATCAGACCAGACTGTGTAATCAGTAGTGGAACACGAGCATCCTGCATCATATATTCCAGTCTTCCTTCGGGATAACTCGGATCGAGTGGAACGTAACATCCTCCAGATTTGAATACAGCAACCATCGCAGTCAGCCATTCAGGAGAACGATCAATATAGACACCTACATTGGTACCAGGAACAACGCCTCGTCTACGAAGCTCATGAGCCAGTTGATTCGCTTTACGATTCATCTCTCCATAACTTAACTGCTCATTCAAGTAAGCTACTGCCAGTTGATCTGGTGCACTCGCCGCATGTATCTCGAATAGTTCATGTACACATTGCTCAAGGGAATAATCCCGCTCAGTTTGATTCCATTCCACTAACAGAAGATTCTCTTCTTCCTTGGATAACAAAGGTAGCTGGCTAATAACCTGTTCCGGAGCACTTGAGATACCTTCCAGTAAAATGTGTAGATGCCCTACCATCCGCTGGATGCTCTGCTGATCAAACAATCCTGTATTGTAGATCAATTCTCCCGATATACCTTCGCCGCTTTCCTCCATAATCAGAGACAGGTCGAATAATGCAGTTGTGCTTGCCTGCTCTACCGAAGTTACCTTCATGTTCGGAAGTCGGATATCGTCTCCAGGTGCATTCTGTAATGCAAAAAATACTTGGAACAGCGGGGTGTAGCTCGGTTCCCGATCAGGCTGGAGTTCGCTTACAAGCTTCTCAAACGGTACATCTTGATGCATGTAGGCTCCCAGTGCCATTTCCTTCACCTGGGACAACAACTCTCGAAAACGTAAATCATCCGACAGATGTGCACGCATCACGAGTGTATTCGCAAAGAAACCGATCAGCCCCTCCGTTGCCTCCTGGTTTCGATTCGCAATCGGTGTACCCACCGTAATATCCTCTTGCTGGCTATAACGGTATAAGAGCACATTCCACGCAGACAGCAACAGCATGTATAACGTGACTCCTTCACGGCGGCTTAGCTGCTGCAAGGATTGAAGTAGAGAAGGTGCTAGCGTGAAACGCTCCGCCGCTCCCTCAAATGTCTGTACAGCAGGACGCGGGTAATCTGTCGGCAACTGCAGTACAGATACCCCCTGCAATTGCTGCCTCCAGTACTGCATCTGTTGTTCTAATATTCCATCCGCAATCCACTTTCGTTGCCACACCGCGAAGTCAGCATATTGAATAGGTAGCTCTGGCAGCACCCGTTCTACTGCATTACTCGACCCACCGGATACATCCGAATCATTCAAAGCCGAATATATTTCACCCAATTCCCGGGCAAAAATACTCATAGACCAGCCATCCGATATAATATGGTGCATCCTCACACTAAACAGATATTCTTGCGGTGCAATCTGTATTAACAATGCGCCCAGCAGCGGGCCTCCCTGCAGTGAAAAGGCTTGATCGCGATCTTCATCAATCCTGTGAAGTGCCTGTTCAAGCGGGTTAGAATGATCCTGCCAATCCAGATAAGTAAACACAGAAGGTAATGTCGGTAAAATGTGCTGCATCGGATCACCGTTTGATCCAGATAAAAAACAGGTACGGAGCGATTCATGCCGCTGTATCAATTTCGCTAAGCTATTCTCAAGCAGATCTGGTCGCAACTGACCATGAATCCGCCAAAGGGAAGGGATATGATAACTGCGATTGCCTGGATACATCTGTTCAAAGAACCACATCCGTTGTTGTGCATAGGACAATGGCAACTCCCGCTCCCGAGAAACCCTAACAATCTCTTCAGGAGCAATTCGTTCTTCCTGAATTTCCTGAATCTCACGAATGGACTTCGCCATCTGAGAGAGCATCGGACGTTGAAAGACTTGAGCAAGTGGATACTCAATGCCAAACAGCTTTTTCACCCTAGATACGATCTGGGTGGCTAAGAGGGAATGACCCCCGAGCTCGAAGAAATGATCATGCGCACCAATTCGCTGTAACCCCAGCACGTCTGACCAGATTCCCGCCAGTATCTCTTCCACCGGATGACGCGGAGCCACATAGTCCTGTGCGCTATACAGCTCACTCGGCGTTGGTTCAGGCAGGGCTTTCCGATCCACCTTGCCGTTCAACATGAATTGCGGCAGCTTCGGCTTCATATATTCACGCAGCTCATTGACAAGTACAGCATTGCTTTTCCCACGGGAGGCTTCCGGCTGCGTCGCAATGTAGGCAACTAATTGCTTCCCTGTTTCGCCGATTTCCCGTGCCTGTACAATGACGCTATGCACTGCTGGGTGACCCACTAACACCGACTCGATCTCACCTAATTCGATGCGGAATCCTCGGATTTTCACCTGATGATCCGCACGACCGATGTAGCTCAAGGTGGCATCCGGGTTGTATTTCACTAAGTCACCCGTTCGATACAAACGCTCCCCTGACCGAAACGGATGTGCCACAAACTTCTCGGCATTCAGCTCCTCCCGGTTCAAGTACCCGATAGCGACCCCAACACCGCCAATGTACAACTCTCCTGGTACCCCGCGAGGTACTGGATTTTGGTGGGCGTCCAATACGTACAATTGCGTATTCGGAAGTGCTCCACCAATCGATGGAGGGCTAAAGCTACCATCCTCCGCCTCCACCGTAGACACGGTGCTGAGAATCGTACATTCCGTTGGCCCATAGATATTCACGTAATCAAAGGTGAGATGCGCTGGTGGACGCATCTGCAGTCGTTCACCCCCTGCGAGCAGTGCTCGCAATGCCCCATCCTTCGGCCAGTTGAGCGGCAGCAGTTGCTCTGCCACCACAGGAGGCAGGAAGCAGCTCAGGGTGATCTGGTGATCCAGCAACCAGTGTTGCAATCCCTCAGGGTTCAGCACGATCTCTTGCTCCATCAGGTGCACACTGCCTCCGGAGCAGAGCAGCGGCCAAGTCTCTAGCAAGGAAGCATCGAAGCCCATCCGCGCGATCTGAGCCCCGCGGTCTGCTGGGCTTGTTCCAAATCGAGCTTGGTGCCACAGAACAACGTTCAGCAAGCCTTGATGACGAAGGATTGCACCCTTAGGCTGTCCTGTAGAACCCGATGTATAGATCACATAGGCTGGATCTTGCGCAGTCGCCCATGGCTCCGGATTAGCTCTGCGCTCACCGTTCTCGCCCCTATCCAACGTCCCCCAATCTGATTCCTGATCCAAACAGACCACCTGAACCGCTGGCTCTACGGTCAACCGGGTCAGTATTTTCGAATGGGTCACCAACAGCGGAACATTGGCATCTGCCATCATATATGCCAGTCTTTCCTCTGGATAGGTCGGATCTAGCGGCACATAGCAGGCTCCTGATTTGAACACCCCAAGCATGCCAACCAACCAGTCAACCGAACGTTCCGTGCAGACCCCTACATAACTCCCCGGACGTGCTCCCCGCTTACGGAGATTATGCGCCAAGACATTCGCCCGTTCATTCAGCTCACCATACGTAATCTGTCGATCCGCGTCCGTTGCAGCGAGTGCTTCGGGCGCTTTAGCCGCTTGCTCTTCTACCAGCTGGTGTACAAGACAGCTCCAATTATAGGCTCGCTCTGTCTCATTCCAATCGACCAGTAGCTGCTGGCGTTCTGGGGCAGACAATAGCTCAAACTGATCCAACGTCTGCTCTGGATTAGCCATAGCCTGTTCCAGAAGTCGCTGGAAATGACCTACCATGCGAGCCACCGTTTCCTCATGAAACAGGTCGGTATTATATTCGAATAAGCCACGAAGTCCGTCCTGATTCTGCTCCATCGTCAGTGACAGATCGAACAAAGACGTTCTCCAATTCACCTCTATTGCACCCACCTCAAGCTTGTCCAACTGTAGGGTGACATCATCGTTCTCTTCCATCGTGAACAACACTTGAAACAGTGGCGATATACCCGGATCTCGATCGGGATGAAGCTCCTCGACCAGCTTCTCGAACGGTAAATCCTGATTTTTATAAGCTAACATTGCCTCGTTCTTCACTTGCTGCACCACTTCAGCAAAACTTGTGTTTCCTTGAAGCGGCGTTCGCAGAACGAGTGTATTCACAAACGATCCAATGAGAGGTGTGACTTCCTGTCGTACCCGATTGGCAATAGGTGTACCCACAGCAATGTCTTCCTGCTGGCTGTAACGGTACATTAGGGTTTTGAACGCAGATAGAAAAATCATGTAGAGTGTCACTTTGTGCTCACGACTGTAGTGCTGGAGAGACCTCTCCAGTGTAGATGACAGGGTAAATCTAGCGTGATCTCCCCGATACGTCTGCACAGAAGGACGGGGGAGGTCAGTTGGAAGCTGCAACATCTGTACACCGTCCAACCGCTCCTTCCAGAACTTCATCTGTTCACTTGCCTGCTCACTCTGTAGCCAGTCTCGTTGCCAGACCACATAATCACTGTATTTGATATCGAGCGGTGCAAGTGTATACGAACTTCCCTTTGCCATCGCGGAGTATAGCGTTGTTAACTCCTCGGACAGCAGACGGATCGACCAGCCATCGGATATGATGTGATGCATATTGATGAGTAGTACATGATCATTCTCGCCAACCGGTAGAACAGCAGCCCTGAACAACGGACCTTGTCCAAGATCGAAGACACGATTCTTCTCCTGCTCCACACGCTCCATGATAGCCTGTTCAATCTCTTGTTCCTTATCTAGAGATAATCGTTCCAGCTTGAACTGTGGCTGAGGCTGAATCGATTGAACGACTTGACCATTCATATTGTGAAACGTAGCGCGGAGCGAATCATGGCGATCCACAATCACCTGAAAACACCGCTCAAGCACCTGCCAATCCAATGAACCACGAATACGCCAGTTTAATGAAATGTTATAACCGACATTCACAGGGTCGAATTGATGTATGAACCAGATTCGCTGCTGTGTATATGAAAGTGGGAAGTACTTCTTCTCCCCTTTCTTTTGCAAAAGCGCTTTGAGTAGCTCTCTCTTTTGTTCCATTGAGGTTTCAATTTTATCCAAGATGCTGATCCTCCTCTAATAGAGCTGCGAGTAATTCCTCGACTTCCTTCTCGGTTAATGCATCCACAACGATATCCGCAGTTTCCTCGCGTTGGATTGCTGTGAGCGGTTTTGACGTCAATTGCCAGTCAGGGTGCGTTTCCTCGATATATGTTGCCAGTTCATGGACGGTAGGATGGTCAAAAATATCACCCAGCGGAATCGAGATATGGCAAGCCTGCTCTACCTGGAACAGGAATTGTGTAAGCTTCAACGAATGTCCGCCGATCTCAAAAAAGTGATCATGGATTCCCACTTGTTCCAGTGACAGCACATTAGCACATATCTGGCATAGCACTGCCTCCAAATCTGTGGTTGGTTCAACATAATCATTCGAAGGCGTAACATGTGAGTCATCAGGTTCCGGCAATGCTTTACGATTGATTTTGCCACTTGGCGAGAGCGGCATAGACTCCAGTTCGACCCAAAGTGTGGGGATCATATAGTAAGGCAGTGATTGACGTGCGAACTCTCTTAGCTCAGACACCGTAACCTGCAATCCACTTTTGACTACAAAATAACCTACGAGCTGTTTGTCCCGAGGCACCGCTTCGTTCACAGTGACCACCATGGAATCCACTGCAGCATGCTGGTGCATGTACTGCTCGATCTCATGTAGCTCGATGCGGAATCCCCTAACTTTCACCTGATAATCGGCTCTCCCCAAGTATTCTATATGTCCGTCTGCACGATATTTGGCTAGGTCACCCGTCTTGTAGACACGTTCTCCCGATCTATAGGGATGCGCTATAAACTTCTCGGATGTGAGCTGTTCCAAGTTGTGATACCCTCGTGCAAGCCCTTTTCCTCCGATATGCAGCTCCCCAGCTACTCCAATCGGAACCGGATTCAAATACGGATCAAGAATATACAGTTCTGTATTATCAATCGGCCGACCCAAATCTACGGTATCTGCATGTGTCAGATCACGAGAAAGTGACCAGACTGTGGTTTCTGTAGGACCATAAAGGTTGAAGATTTTACCTTGGAATCGACTTTGTAATTGTTGCAGCAGAGCCATCGGTAGTGCTTCCCCGCCTAGCAAAATTCCGGTCATTCCACTTAACCGTTGTTCCATCTGCTCATCCACCCATATCTGTTGCAGACGTGAAGGCGTAAGTTGCATCCAGTCTGGTGACGTACGCGCTAGGAACTGGTTCAGCGCATGAACATCCGTCTGCTCTCTACCTGAAGCTAGAGCTACTTCCATTCCAACAATAAGGGGCACGAGTGCCTCTAGAGCAAATATGTCAAATGATACGGTCGTTAGCGCTGCAATGCGATCTCCAGCCTTGAAATCAAGCAGTCGGATCATGCTATGTGCAAAGTTAACAAGTGCTTCATGAGTGATTTCCACACCCTTAGGTCTGCCTGTCGAACCCGAGGTATACATGATATAAGCCAAATCTTGCAGGTTCGTGAATGAAAGACGTTCCTCATCCTTTTGATTCGTTTCCATAGGCGGCACTGACATGATGTGACCTACGTAATCCTGTGGAACCTGCATCGAACTATCACATAACACGAGACTGGCTCCACTGTCGCTTAACATATAGCTAATCCGATCTGCCGGGAGAGCAGGATCAATAGGAACATAAGCACAACCTGATTTCATAATGCCAAGTATGCCAACCATCATCTCCATGGAACGTTCCATATACAGAGCGACACAGTCACCTGGCTGCACATGCTCAAGCAATCGAAATGCTAGCTTATTACTCCAGCTCTCTAATTGCTGATAGGATATACTGTCTTCTCCAAAGGTAAGCGCCGTTTGAGCTGGCGTCTGCATAGCCTGCAAACTGACCAATTCCGGCAATGCAACTCTTCCCGGGAAGCTCCGTTCCGTCTGATTCCACTCCTGAATCATAAGCTGATGCTCTGCCTCTGACTGAATCGAAATATCTTTCAATTGAAGCTGAGGTTGTGCAACAACGGCCTCCAGCAGTGTTACGAGATGATCCTTCATTCTTACAATGGTTGCTTCATGGAACAGATCCGTATCGTACACCCATTCCCCTGTTAATCCGTGCTCGGTTTCCTTAAATGTGAGGGATAGATCAAATTGAGCAATGCCAAAATCCATCTCGTATAATTCCATATTCAGATTAGGCATAATCACCTTTTCGTCCGGCGTGTTATGAAGTGCAAAAAACACTTGAAAGAGCGGTGAGGTCTCTCTCTTCCGTTCCGGTTGCAGCTTCTCAACTAGTTGCTCGAATGGATACTCCTGATGGGCATAAGCCTCAATGGATACCTTCTTCGCCTGCTCTAACAAATCCAAGAATGACTGCTCTGGCGACACATGTGTGCGGAGAACAAGTGTATTCACAAAAAGTCCGATGAGCTCTTCGGTCTCAGGCCAGTTTCGATTCGTAATGGGAGAACCGACCGCTATATCTTCCTGATAGGTATAGCGATACAACAGTACATTGAAAGCAGATAACAGCGTCATATACAAAGTCGTTTCTACCGTTTCACATATACGCTTCAAATCGTTGTTTAATGAATCTTCTATATGAAATGCAAGTGTTTTCCCACTTCGCTTATTCTGCTGCTTAGACTTACTTCTATCTGTAGGCAGGGATAAAGGCGTCAGATCAGCTAACTGCTTCACCCAATATTCCTCATGTCTGCGAAGAACATCGCCACTTAACCATTGCTTCTGAATCTGGGCATAGTCTTCATACTGCACCTTTAACGGTTCAAGCGACGTAGGACGGCCCAGCAGGTAATCTCCGTACAGCAAACCTAGTTCCCTAACAAACAACTGAACGGACCATTCATCGGATACGATATGATGCATATTGAGGAACAGCAGGTACTCCTCTTCCCCCAGTCGGAACAAACGTATATGAACTAATTGTCCTAAGGTCAAATCGAAAGGACGCTTTACCTCCTGCTTCATCCATTGTAGGGCTTCACTATGAGTAACAATTTTATCTTCATACGTAAGAATTGAATCGTCAGCAGATATAGGTACA
Organism: Paenibacillus sp. Root52; assembly: GCF_001426865.1. GTDB lineage: Bacteria > Bacillota > Bacilli > Paenibacillales > Paenibacillaceae > Paenibacillus. Next base: position 29,639 of record NZ_LMFO01000015.1, read on the forward strand.
GTTGCATAACCAGGTTCTCCGCCGATATTCGGATACTTACTTCGAAGGATTTGATGCCGTGATAGGATCTGATGAATTGCTCGTTCCAGTGCATCCAGATTCAGCGAACCTTTTACATCCCATACATAGGGCATATGATCACTGTAGGAATCCTGATGAAGCTGATGTGTGAACCAGAAGCGCTTTTGGGCAAAAGAAGGCTCTGGCTTCGCTAAATTAGATTGGGGTAGCAGCGCTGGTCGTAACTCCGATTCATTACCGTTCAGCAGTCTGCCATCAATAAGCGCTGATAAGCCCGCAATGGTTGGTCGCTCAAAGAACTCTGCGATCGTCATATCAATAGGATAGGACTGTCGAATACGAGAAATAATTCTTGTAGCTAATAGAGAATGCCCTCCAAGCATGAAGAACGGATCATGTAGCCCAATCTCACTCAGTCCAAGGACATCAGACCATATGGCAAGCACCTGTCGCTCCGTAGGCTGATACTCCGAGAGGTCTAGATCCGAGGAATCCTCATGCTTTCTCTCAGGCCATGGCAGTGACTTTCGATCCAGCTTGCCATTAGGCAACAATGGGATACTATCTAGCTCAATCCAGAAGGAAGGCATCATATACTCTGGTAAGCGATCTTTTAAAAAAGCATATAGTTCTTCTGTACTCACTGCACCGGTATGGGGCATTTTGGGAACATAGTAGAGCACAATTCTTTTGTCATCCGGCGAAAATTCGTGAACCATCGCTACGTTATTCTTCAATAAAGGATGCTGGGATAATAAAGCTTCAATCTCACCCAGCTCGATGCGGAATCCCCGAATTTTGACCTGATTATCGATACGACCTACGATCTCTAGACAGCCATCATGATGATAACGTACTAGATCACCGGTCTTGTACATGCGAGCCCCCGGTTCAAAAGGGTTGTCCAGAAAAACAGAACGATTCAGATCAGGTTGTTGCAAGTATCCATACGCCACGCCCTCTCCGCCGATATAAAGCTCCCCGGCAAACCCCGGTGGCATGAGTTGCTGGCGCTCATCAAGCACATACATCCGAGCGTTAGGAATAGCGTATCCTGCTGGAATGCGGCCATATTCCTCTTTCATCTGGCTCATGTCAAACAATGTGGTCGTAACCGTTGCCTCTGTGGGACCATACGTATTGATCAACCGGATCTGATCTCCGGCTAGCTGAAGCCACTTTTCGTAAATGAGCATAGAAGGTTGTTCGGCATTAAGCAGCACCATGCGCAGGTTATCAGGCAAAGGAAATCCGAACTCTCCGCAGTCCTCAACCCAACTATGCCAGAACGCAGTAGGTAAGCTTAATACGCTGATGTGCTGTTCGATGATATATGTTGTAAAAGCTGAATCTGGATAGCGATATGGATCAGGGACAAATACAACCGTTGCACCACTCAGCCAGAACGGAAAGATCTCTTCAATCGTGGCATCAAAACTAATCGGTGCAAATTGTAAAACTCGATCCGCTGATGATATGTCCAATGCATGAATAATGGAGTACAGATAACCGGTCAATGAGCGGTGACGAATCGCCACACCCTTAGGAAATCCGGTTGATCCCGACGTGAAAATAACATAAGCAAGCAGATCAGCGTGTGCCCTCTGTTGGTAGGTCATAGCTTGAGAAGCAATGCTGTCCTGTTCTGTCCCTAAATGAATCTTGGTTACGTCACTTCCCAGTTCGAGGTCTGCCTCATCTATAATTAAAAATCCTAGCTCAGCTTGCCCAGCCATATATTCCAGCCGACTTACAGGGTAACTGATATCAAGTGGTACATAGGCTCCACCACATTTCAGAACAGCCAGCTTGGCCACAGCCATATGTACGGATCGACTCATATATATGCCAACATGATCGCCGGGAACCACACCCCTGGTCTCCAAATAATTCGCTAGCCGGTTAGATGCCTCTGCAAGCTCACGATAGCTCATGCGGGCATCCAATGATTCCACCGCTATCGCATCCGGTGTGCTCTGGGCTTGAAGGTCGAAAAGCTCATGCACACATTGCTCCTGAGGAAACTCAAGGTGCGGCGCACACCACTCCGATAATAGCTGTTCTTTCTCGTATGGGGTCAGAAAAGATACTGTATCTACATCCAGGTCAGGCTGCTCAGCAATCTGAGCAAGCAACGATACAAGATGCTCACGCATACCGCTTATCTTGTCCTCATCAACCGTGATATCATGACTTAATAGCTGGACGTTACATGAAGCCCCTGTCACACTCCATATCAGCTCAGTGGAGAACGAATCTTCAAGCGATGGTAGCGTATTAGCTTGAACTTCTTGCTTCTCCTCTTTTCTGACTAACCCTAGCGCATCCTCTATGTTAAAAAATATTCGCATCGTCCAATTGTCTGAAGACTTCTCCGTTGTAGCCATCCCCTCTGTCCATGACTCCAGACAAAGGCTAGCTTGTTCAGCAATCTTTCTAAATTGATCATGAATTTGAGTTAATAGCTTCGAAAAGGGAAGCGCCGGTGTAAAAACGGTGTTTACCGAAATTGCATCCTTCAAATCGTCTCCAGAATGCGAGGTATGCTCCGTTGCTTCATCCCGCGGGAAAACGAGGGCGATATCCACCTCATCCTTACCGGAATATCGATGTAAGAGAACTTGTACAGCTGCTAGTATCATCATGCTCATAGAGGTATCCTGTGCCCGGCATATCCCCCGCAGCTCTTGTATTAATGAATGATCCACATCCAGAAAGGAGATGCTCCGTTCAGAATAAATCAACTCTATCCTCTCCCTTGACTATGATGATCCATTGCATGAATGGAGGTGCCTGTCTCATTGAAATTTACCGACATTAATCAGCAAGGATATGTTCGCCTGATGGACGAAGATCTTTATTCATCTTCTTCTCCTTAAGTCGATCACGATTTTCCCGTTTATCCTTCAAGGTCTCAGCTCCACTGTTCCTAAAGGCTTCCCTCTTGGAATATCTCTCCAGCTCATCTGGAACGAGACTCTCCTGTTCATCCCCGTGGTAAAAGTTAGAGACACCTGTGGTTCGATAGGCAACTGAATTGCCATAATAAGCATCGAAGTAACGATCTGCAGTCCCCTCTTCATAGTTGCGAGGTTCAGGATACGCTGTAATTACGCCTTCAAAGTTCCGTAGAATGGTTTTGCCAGGTGATTGAGAAACGATGTAGTTAGGCTGAACCGGAATTTTACCACCACCGCCTGGAGCATCCACCACAAAGGTAGGTACGGAATAACCCGAAGTATGCCCTCTGAGCGATTCCATAATCTCAATTCCTTTGGAGATCGTTGTCCGAAAATGACCAATTCCCTCCGATAAGTCGCATTGATACATATAGTAAGGACGAACTCGCATCTTAACGAGGTCCAGATTTAGTTTCTTCATAATATGGCTGCTATCATTGATTCCTTTGAGTAATACCGACTGATTGCCTAATGGAACACCTGCATCTGCTAACATCTCACAGGCTCTTCTGGCTTCCTCTGTAATTTCAATAGGTGTATTAAAGTGGGTGTTAAGCCAGATAGGATGGTATTTCTTAAGCATGTTGCACAGATTCTCGGTAATGCGCTGTGGAAATACAACTGGGGCTCTCGTGCCGATTCGAATGATCTCGACATGTGGAATTTTGCGTAGCTCACTGATGATGTACTCTAGAATTTTGTCATTGACCAGCAATCCGTCGCCTCCAGATAGAAGCACATCGCGTACAGCTGGTGTATTACGAATATAAGCGATCGCATCTTCCATCTGTTTCTTGGGAACTCCCATGCCGATCTGACCAGAGAATCGTCTTCGCGTGCAATAACGGCAATACATCGAGCATTGATTGGTAATGAGGAATAGAACCCGGTCAGGATAACGATGGGTTAGCCCTGGAACCGGTGAATCATCATCTTCCGCAAGAGGATCTTCGAGGTCGTAACTCATCATCTTCATCTCTTGGGATATCGGAACACTCTGCTTACGAATAGGGCAATCGGGGTTATCTGGATCCATTAACATAGCATAATAAGGCGTAATATTGAGTGGAATCGTCTGAGCGGAAATCCGAACACCATCTTCTTCATCCGGTGTTAGACGAATAACTTTCTTGAGTTGATCCACAGTTTTGATTGTATTGGTCAGTTGCCATATCCAATCATTCCAGTCCTTCTCTTCGACGTTCTCCCATAATTCGACTTCCTGATAGTGTCTTCTGTGCTGAGCGGTTTTATCTGGCATTTCACGTTGAGTGTACAAAAACATCTCTCCCCTTCACCATACCTAGTTATGTGATTCATGACTACTTAGCATCGAAGACTACGACTACTCTACAGAAACATCGAAAATTCCCTTGTGCATTCATAAGTGCATTCACAATTACTTTCATACGCACACCAGAGTACATCAAACATCAACGATGCACTCTATAAGATTTATTTGAAATAATATACAAATATATCTTTAAGGACTATTGTAACCATATTTTGCTATAATTGAAATAGAAAATTACAATTTTATATTATTGATTACTTAATTTTACATATTACTCGCAATTGACTTATCATTCGTGTTCAGAGCATCCCGCTTTGGTACCAAGAAGATAAATGAAGGTAAACTTGATTAGGCATGTGCATCCTTCACAGGTTCATGATACGAGGTTGGAATAGCTGCTGTTTCTGATAATTCCAGCTGATCAATGGACGGTAACCTCCGAAGCACACCGCTAACGAGCCAATACACACCAAAGATCACCATGGCAATGCCACCAAGTAAAATGGAATACAGAGGGCTTATCGAACCAATCGCTCCACCCACCAAAGCTCCAATCGGCATACTAAACGCTGCGGCACTGGATACAACGGTAATGACTCTACCAATCATTGAGGTTTCAATCTGTCTTTGAATTGCGGAGAACATCAGTACATTGAAAATTCCAATCGTTACAAATCCTGCGCCATAGAGTGCAATAGATGGGATTACCGGCAACAGGCTTGCACCGACCCATAATAACCCTGAAGATACGCCGCAGAGCACGGTGAGCTTACCAAAAGGGAATTTACCAACACGCGGTGTAATGACCGCTCCACATAACAGTCCTACGGACATTGCCGCCATATAATACCCATAGTAGGATTCACTCCCACCTTGCATCAGGGCAAATGCCGGAAGTGTGGCGAACATCGCAGCAATGAAAAAGTTAACAAAGAAGCAAGCAACGACCAGATGAGGGATAATCGATGAACCTGTGATATAACGGATTCCAGCCATAAAGTCTTGTTTGTAATTTTGGAGCCATTTACTGATCTCCGGCTGCTCCTTCTCATCGGTATTTTGAAAATCAAAGCGATACAGGGTATAGATTAAGGACGTACACAAATGGCATATAGCCGTAATAAGAATCGCTTGCACGGGGCCGATGAATGCAACCACGATGCCCGCAACAGCGAGAAATACGATGTTCATACTTTCCCGGAGTGTGTTCAGATATGAGTTAGCCTGTACCAGGCTATCCTGAGGTACGATACTGGGGATGACTGTAGATTCTACGGGGTAGGTAAACTGTGAGATCATCGCTACGATGAACAATACGAGAATGCAATAAAATACGTTCAATCCAAACAACACAGCAAAGAGCGGAATCGAGAACAATAAGGCTGACTTTAGAAATTCACAGAACACGAGACTTTTTTTGTACGATACGTAATTGGCAAAAGGGGCAATCAGGAAGCCCAAGCAATCCGCAGCACTGATAGCGAAATAGGCTAATCCTGAATAAAATACATTGCCGCTGATCGCAAGGACAAGCAGCATGCCAGCCACCTCGTACACACCCGTTCCAATGCCTTTGACGAACATACCAGACAATAGAATATTAAAATTCCGATTGAACAAACGCGTACTCAAGTGATCTCCCCCTCATCATACTCTTTTGCTTCGAAACTGATCTGGTACGCCGTTCTATCTTGCTTAGACGTGAGTGACTGCTGTGTATATTTGTAGAACAATTCTGAGATTTCGTCACTTAAAGCAGCCAATTCTGCCTCGGACAGCATGATGTAGTTATCACGCTTAGCCCGAAATTGTTGCTTCACCTTAAGTTCTGAATCATTGACTCGAAACAACGTCGCTTTGGCTCTGTAAAATTTCTCAACAATTCCTCTCGAAACCTCCGTATGTACCAGCTCCAAAATCTCATGCTTAAACAATTGCTGGATGTGATAATACGTTGTACCAGGGTCTTTATCCAACCGGTCTGCCACCTGCTTGGACGTCATCGGCTGCTCGGATAACAAAATAATGATCTCAACCCGGAACGGATGCGAAATAATCTTCTGTTGCTCCAATGTGATATCCATCGGCTGCAATGCTTCGTCTGACATGGTCGTTCACCTCTATAACCTTCATAATGTGAAAAGCAGTAATTAAACTATATAAATTGAACTAAAAAGATTCACACTGACCACTCCGATGACAGAACAACCTTCCGATCGCTGTTATCCCCAGATTTTTCTGATTCTCTTTTCCAAAGGGGGAAATCCGGGGATAAAGGCGAACGCTCCGCTTCTTCACGTTATTTCCGTCCTCTTCGTTCTTGTGTAAATGTCTAGTCAATCTATATAGTAATTAAATCAGCGTTTAAATCGATTTATAAATCTAAATCGTGTTGGAAGCATCATATCAACTCATGGAACAATTTGTCAATTATTTTATAAAAATAGCCCGATCACCGATCTCCAATAGAGAATCCGTAACCAGGCTACACAGAACATATACAGCTACACGGAGCGCATAAACTGAGATAACAAGCATAGATGCATAGGACGTATCACATCAACAAACTAGGAATGCAGTGCGGTCTTCGTCTGACTCGCAGCAGATTGACTCAAATGCTCTTTCATTCGCGCTAACTCTGTACCCGCAAGCATCATAATTCCAATACCATGGTTGTCGTTGGTGACTGTCAGGAGATCCTTGTTGTAATACTCTGCTGTGAATGCGTATCTCGATCCACTACATACCCCATGTACATTACCTTGACGGTCAATCGCATACTTCGTTAACCCACTCCATGCCTGCTCCGCCGCCACAATATAACGTTCAGGATGACGGAACCATCCGAATCGAACACCCCGGGAAAATCCGTAGGTAAACATAGCTGTACACGATGCCTCCAGATACGTATCTGCATCATTCAATACCTGGTGCCATAACCCGCTCGGATCTTGAAGTGCAGCATACCCCTCACATAGTTCATTATAAAAATCAATCAAAGCTGGGCAATCCGCATGCCCTTCAGGAAGAGCCTCCAGCACCTCCGTTAACGAGAATAGTGTCCAACCATTTCCCCGCCCCCACGGTACTCGTGTGGCTTGCCCATATTTGAAGTCATAGACATGGGACATGATTTTGTAATCAGACATAAATAGATACTTTCGGTATAACAAGAACTGTCTCGCCGCCTCATCCAGAGCTGCTGTATTTCCCGTCAAGCGGGCATAACGAACCAGAAACGGTGTACTCATATACAGATCGTCCGCCCACATCGTGTTCTCGGCATATTCCCCAGTACACTCGCGGTAAAAAGCACCATCCTCTTGGCGTTCCAATCGAGATAACATAAAATCAGCAATCCGTGCAGCAATCGGCAAAGCTGTCGGCTCCTGATGCTCTGAATATGCTTCCAGCATAGCTGAGCCAAACGAACCACAATTGTCCAACATCTTGAGCATCACCAGCTGTTGGTTCACTGCCGGGAATCCGTACTGCTCCCGATCCCACAACGAATATTCATACATCCGAGTACATGTCCGAACATGTTCAGCCGCATACCGCGTAATATCCGGTCGCCGTAAATGACGGCCAGCCTGTAACAAGCCATACACGGTTACACCAAGTGGATAATCCCAACGCCCATAGTTGGTCACGCTACCTACCGTCCACTTATTGCTAAGCATCGCATTCTCATAGTACGGACGTACCCAAGCATCTGGAAGATCCAGCCGCCAATACGTCTTCTCCTCTGATGAAGGATGGGATGGCGATGGCTCCGTTGTTCCCGTAGCATAGACCCGATCGAATCGGTTCATATCCTGCGCCGCTGGTTCAGCTCCAGCCTTGAACGGCCCAGCATATAACCATGATTCTCCAGATACACCGTGTACGCGCTGCGGCAGTTCGAACTTTAATTCTTTGCCATTTACCGAGGCAGTTAATGTAAATTGCCATGGCGTCTCAGCATCGCTACATTCACTGCACACCAACAATTCGCTCCGTCCAAAGGAAGCATCCACTTCCTCCGTAAATGAACCTGCTTCGGAGAGCCGGATCACTTCCTCACCTTGGTACCACACTTGAATCGGACCAGAGCAGGTTCCAGATAATTGAACCTTCGCTCCTGTCACATCGCTGTTGTTCAGATGAGTTCTTGCATATACCTTATGGCCTGGGAGATGTCCATATATACGCTCCAGAGTAGGCACAGCTTGTTGTGCTTCAGACCACTCTGGGTTAGGGAACCACGTCAGCCCCGTATCCTGTTCTTTTCCTATTAAATTCAGCGCAGTTTGCCCACCACCGGATGGATGGAGTGTTAACGAGATATCTTGGTTAGAGAGATTGGAATATACCCAGCCTGCCTGCCCCAGTCTTTCTTCAAAAGGAGAAAGTACATTCAGAATCCGAACCTTACCCTCGTCAGATCCGAATTGACACCCAAAACCAGCAGGAGTGCAGCTCATTTGTAACAACAACGTATTCCAACCTGGTTTAATATCAATTCCCAATTTCACCGTTGCGTCTGGGGTAATTTCATCTATAACGGTAGAGCGGTACACGAGTTGATCATTAAAATAAAACCGTACGGGGCCATAACACCGGATCAGCACATCCAGATTACGGTCTTCATCTCCCCAGACGAGCGCTGCAGCGTAAACCGTCTGCCCTTTCTCAGCTTCTGGAAAGCGTTTACCTAAATTCAGATCATACAAGCCTTTGTCATTCTGCATAATGCCCGACTTCTGAAATAAACGATATACGAAATCAGCTTGGGCATTGGCTCCGATATATCGCTCAGCCAGCACCTTCAATACCTGATCCTGATCATCCCCGAAACGATAGTACATGCTCTGTGGTTCACTGAAATAGGTTGTCATGAAATGCCCACTTTCCTCTCCCATGGAGTAAAATAATAAGTATGCTAGGGGAATAACACGCTAAGTATAGCGCTTAACCTAAGTAGGATATCCCCTTGATTATGGATACATTAGATTGCTTTTTCGTTTGGTGGTAGTTGAATATTAACCCCAGTATACCTGACATGTTTGCTCATGGCTACAGATTTTTGTTTGCGCTTACAATATTACTTTCTATAAATATTTAAACAATGGTTTAAAAAAAGGAATGCCTTGCCGATATAGGTATTAGACTGGAAATTCCACTTTTTGTATTGGAAAGGAAAGATGAAATTTGAATATGCTTGAATCTTTGGTAAATGCAATGCCTTTTGTCAGTCAAATGTTTCGTGATGATGTATCCATCTCTATTAATGATCATGAGAAAGTTTTATACTTTTCCGAAGCAAAAAGTCTGGATATTGGTGTGAAAGTCGGCGATGAGCTGCATGATGATTATAAGAATTTCAAAATGTTAGTTAACAAAGATACACGTACCGTGGCACGGATGCCTGGTGATCTGCAAGGTAGACCGTTCGACGCGATTCTCATTCCCATTAAAGAGAATGATCAGGTTGTAGGTATCCTCGGTGTAAACTATGCACTGGATAACCACATTACGCTAGAGTCACTAATTACTGAAAATGAAAGCACGATTAACGCCCTCGTTGGTGGCATTCAACAGATCGCAGCACACTCAGAAGAACTATCCGCGACATCAGAAGAAATTCTGCGCAACTCCAAGCAAGCGGTAGAGAACTCGGTCAGTGTAACCAAAGTAACCAACGTGATTCGTGAAGTATCTGAACAAACGAACCTGCTCGGCTTGAATGCTATGATTGAAGCTGCTCGCGTAGGTGATCTGGGGAGTGGCTTCGGAGTTGTTGCGAGCGAAGTACGCAAACTGTCCGATCATACGAAACAAGCGGCGGCTGATATTGAAACCTCCCTCGGTAGTGTTCAGCAGTCCATGAAACATATGGAACAAGAGATTGGTCAGATTACGACAGCAACGGTAGATCAAGCACAGCTCGTAAGTGAGTTCATGGAAAGTATTGATAAGCTGAGCCACACCAGTGCCAATCTCAAAACGTTCGTGCATAAGATGTTGTCGCTCGAATAACCCGAGTTCCGACATGTAGGATTTTCTTGAAGGTTACGTACATATGTTTAAATACCAAAAAGCCTCCGCCCTCATTCCTTATTTGGAAGTCAGCGGAGGCTTTCGCTTGATTCAATTTAGGTATTCATTTCAATTTCGACAGCCACACCATAGTGGTCAGATACAACAGGCCCATTCTTGCCATTAAGAACAACCGTTGAAGACTTCGCCTGAACAGGACGATTCGAGAAAATATAATCAATGCGCAGTGGCTGACTGTTATTCGCCCATCCAGCAATGGCTTTGACAACGGTTGCGCCATCATCCTTCTGCGCTGCTGTCGTATAGAGATCATGCCAGCCATGACTCATCATATAGTCATACCCTTGTCCACGTATCTCGGCTACATTATTAAAATCTCCCATCATATATAAAGGTTCTTTCATATACGGCGCAAGTTTGCTCTCGGTTAGATCCCATTGCCCCTTGAAAGGCTCCTGCTCGTCATCCCACCAGTTATAATGTCCATTCACGAACCATGCCTCTTCACCATCCGCCACCGTCTGGATTCCGACGATTTTGCGTGTTCGGTAGTTGTTGTAATCCCGCATGTGGGATACATATTCCCCAAATGCCTGTGTAATTGGCGTTCGGCTTAGAATCGCCAGTCCTTCATCATATCTGCGGAATCCGACATGGGTAGGAACCCAGGTCCAGTAATACTTTTCAGATAATTGTGTTAGTAGCACATAAGCATAATTGTCTTTTTTGACTACCGTGTCTGAATCTGTGGCAAAGTAGTGTTCCAGCTCTGCCGTAGTTAACGCCTCTTCCTGAATCGATTGGTTGACCTCCTGCATGGAGATGATGTCGAATTGATGTGTATTAATAAAATCAGCCAGTTGGCTGATCTTGTTCAGTTGATCTTCTTCTGCCCAAGCGTGGGCGTTTAAGGTAAGTATTTTCATAAACTCTCTCCTGCCTGATTTTAATGTTAGGTCTCGCCTGTTCTTGCATGGTTCCTCAGTAGAATACATACCCTAAGCATACACAATACACGCACATTTCGCATACATATGGCTACGATGAACTTGTCTTCATGGAGACATAAGTCCACCAAAAATTTGTTTCATTCACAGAACTCCTGCACGGATTGTCCTATAACTGATATGATATATACATTAAATTCACACCTTTAACGTCAGAACGCGTTGAATGATGAACCTATGATTTCTCCAGGAGATGGAATGATGAACATACCCAATGAAATGATCATGGATGATGCACAGTGGCAACAATTGATTCGTGAAATTGCGGATCATTTCGATAACCTGACCATTATGCGCGGATTCCAATATTATAAACAGAAACGTGTTGGAGCAATAACATTTACGGCGCAGCAAGGCATCCATGCGATGGTACAAGGTACAGAGGAATATGAAGTGCTGCTGAGTATGCAGTCCTTACCTACAAGCTACTGCCCTTGCCCGGTACACTCCCCTTGTAAACATATGATCGCTGTTCTTATGAGTTACGCTGAAAGCATAGGGCGTCCTGTCCATGCCATTGTGAACGCCCATTCGAGCACTGCTCTGAAACAATCGGTGAAGCCTACCTCTGCTATATCATCGGTACGCTCGGATTCTGAAACTCATGTACAGGAGCTTGAAATCCCAGACAACTCATATAGCCAAATGAAGGAACAAGCTATGGATCTTGCTCAGCTACCTATTCCGGAATGGCATAAGCTGTTTCGGAGCTGTCTCAACCGCCTGGGAACAGGAACAGCAAGTACAAGCTATATACAGGCTGCAACCGATGAGCTCTATGCCATCAAACCCAAGCTATCTTTAGGCATGGATCAAATCTTCGACCTACACGTGCATATGTACCTTATGCGCTTCTGTATTCCTGGCCGTAATCCGAACACCAATTCGCCTGTATACCTTAGTTATCCTGCGCAGCTTGCTGTAGATGCCCTTCAGAGAAGCATAGAACAAGAGCTAAATAGCCCACTTGACCTATCCAATCTGAATGACGAGCAATACGCAGAGCATTGGAAACGGCTTGAGGAAACGGTGACCTATCTTCGGAAGCAGATGATGTCCGAAACGTCCAGCATCATGGCATTTACATCCATTTATCGCGACTTGTGGTTAAACTGGCTTGTGCCTCTTCTACACCGACAAGACGAGCTAGAAGCCGAACTAACAGCTCTACGCGACATTGAACATAAATTAAGTGATGACTCCGTTTCTACTAAAACAACCACTGGAAGTGTGCTGAATATGAACCCTAGCAGTTCAGGCACAGGAACCAGCACATCTAATAGAAGACCCTCCACGCTTCCACTCCCTTTGGTGTTGGCACAGGGCTGGATATACTTTCACCTGAAACGGGATTCCGAAGCTTGGCAGATCTTAACGAGCGGAAGCTCAGCCTATGGCATTCCACCAGAGCATGTACTGCACTATCTGCACGTCCTGGTGGAACAACTGGATTGGAATAGGCTCGGACATTGGCTGGCAGAGCTCGGACCGTTGCTTGCGAATCGGCGCAATGACCCATTGCATGATTACATGCGATTGTGGGACACCGTTATTCAGGAGCTTCCCGAAACAGAAGATACGATGTGGAATACGCTTGTTAGCATGTTGCCCCATTCTCGGCCTGCCTATGAGGATGCTCTTCATCGTCGCAGCCAGTGGCGGCGTTGGATCGATTTTCAACTTAGTACGGGGGCGGAGCCACTCGAATTCCGTGTCGCAGTACTTCAACCCATCGAGAAAGATGCACCCGAACTGCTGCTACCTTTCTACCATCAAGCCGTCGAACGTTATATCGGACACAAAAACAGAGACGGGTATAAAGCAGCGGTTAAGTTGTTAAAGCGACTGGCGAAACTATACAAAAAATTGAAGCAAGAAGAACGCTGGGAGCAGTTTATCACGGCTCTCGCAGTTCGTAATAGCAGACTGCGTGCTCTGCAGGAAGAGCTTCGGAAAGGTAAATTAATCTCATGAGCCTTAACCATCCTTACACCGAAACCATTGAAGTTCACGTTGCCCTTACGGGATATGGAGATGCCTTGTTCTATGGTGCACTCAATACCCACCACTTTGTATCCGGTCAATCACTCAAGCAACGGTTGTTCGCTTGGCATGCTCCTTCGTTCTATGGTACGGAGCTCGAAATCCGCCAGCTTGAGGACATTGAACTTGTAGTGCTGCCCGCAGAAGAAGTGATTCCTTTCTTCGCAGACATGCACACCTTACTGCATATTGAATGGAGATGGGATGAGCAGGCTGCCCATCTGATTCAGCTTGCTCCAGTGCTGGCTTCCACGATTGAAGATCGTAAATATATTCCTAGTTTTGCGGCTCATCGCGCGGGGCAACTGCAATGGATCTGGGATTCAGACCGCTTGAAGCAACAGGACCGGGCCGCGCTGAGCAAAGCCATCGAACAAACCGATGAGAGCTATACCGAAGGTCTAGGTGCTGCCTACTCCGCTTCTGTATTCCAGCGATGGTACAGCACGGAGGAAGCAGCCACAGATCTGAGACGCGAGTTCCCGCAGCTATTCCCGCAAAGTGGAGAACCTCCGCGAACATTTGGCATGGATGCTCAATCATGGCTCGTCTCTATCGGCTGGAAAGCAGATGCCGCACCCTTCCGGCCACTTCTGCAATTGCTGGAGCCAGACGATGATGAGCCTTCATGGCGATTACGATTGGTGCTGCAAAACAAGCTGGATGCCGCTTCACTAATTCCAGTTCGACTGGATTCGCGCGGCCGGCTTGAGGGGGAATGGCCTGAGGGCTGGACAGCCTTCATTCTAGATCGATCTGCCGCGTGGCTGGAACAATTGCGGGCACACCTTCCACGCATTAGCCGTGAGGTCAGTGGTAGCCGTGATGTACTCAGCGATCCGCTAGGAGATCAAGAGGCGTGGCAGTTCCTCACAATTGACAGCGGGCGACTGCTGGAGTCGGGTTGGCAAGTATTGCTGCCTGGCTGGTGGGAAGCTGCGCGGAAGAAAAAACCGAAGCTGCGTGCGAAGGTTAAGCCGGAGGAAGGCAGTGAACGCGGACAGTCCTTCTTCGGACTGGACTCCATCATTCATTTTGACTGGCGCATAGCTATTGGCGACTCAGATCTGACGGAAGAGGAATTCGCTGATCTAGTGGCTCGTAATGAACGGCTCGTTCGTTTTCGCGGAGAATGGGTTCCTCTAGACCCTGCTCTACTTGAGCAGATTCGAAGAGCGATGGGCGGCGTGGATCGGGAGCAAGGTCTTTCTTTCCAAGATATTCTGCACCTGCATCTGTTGCACAATGAACAACGTGAATATCGCAATCAGAAATGGAAGGAAGGACAGCAAGCTGAGGAAGAAGAGCAACCTCAGGCGAATGAGAACATTCAGCTGGAGGTAGAACTGAATGAACATCTACACCGGGTGATCGCACAGCTCGGAGGCGGACAAGGTGGTGCACCTTCCCTACCTATTCCGGAAGGGCTACAGGCTGAGCTTCGTTCCTATCAAAAAGAAGGCTTTGCATGGCTTGGATTCCTACGCCGGTTCGGACTCGGTGCTTGTCTTGCCGATGATATGGGACTCGGTAAGACGATCCAGTTCATCACATATCTGCTGCATCTGAAGGAAAATGAACCACGTTCCCCAGGACAAGCGCCAGCACTTCTCATCTGTCCAACGTCCGTACTGGGCAACTGGCAGAAAGAGATTAGCCGATTCGCACCTTCCATAAACGTGATGCTGCATTATGGAGCCAAACGGCTTAGTGAAGAAGCATTCCGCTCAGCTACAGAGCAGGTGGATATCATTATTACATCCTATGCAACAGCAACGCTTGATCAGGAGATGTTGCAGTCTTATACCTGGGCATCCATCTGCCTCGACGAAGCACAGAATATTAAAAATGCCCAAACGAAGCAATCTATGGCCGTCCGCAGTTTCCCTGCGAAGCACCGCATTGCACTGACGGGTACACCAATCGAGAATCGATTGGCTGAGCTATGGTCGATCTATGACTTTATTAATCCGGGTTATCTGGGCAGTGCACGAGCATTCCAGACCCGGTTCATTAGTGCCATTGAGAAGGATAAGGATGAGCAGCGTATGCAGGATCTACAGCAATTAGTGAAACCGTTCATGCTGCGCCGCAAGAAAAAGGATCCGAATATCCAGCTTGATCTGCCGGACAAAAACGAGATGAAAACCTACATTCACCTTACCGGTGAACAAAGTGCTCTATACGACCAATCCGTTCAAGCCCTGATGGATAAGATGAAAGAGCTGGAAGGCATTAAGCGTAAAGGTGCGATCCTCTCTGCGCTGACGCAATTGAAGCAGCTCTGTGATCATCCATTACTGCTGACCAAGGAAGCTCTTCCAGAGACCGTGACATCGGAGGACTCAGGTGCAACGTATGACGTGTACAGCCCACAAGACATGGCAATGCTCATTAGCCGATCTGCTAAGCTGGAACGGTTGATGGAGCTTGTCCGTGAACTGCGAGAAGAGGGTGAACGCTGCCTTATCTTTACTCAGTACATTGGTATGGGGCAGATGCTACAACAGGTGCTGCAACAAGAACTACAGGAACCGGTGTTGTATCTGCATGGCGGGACTTCCAAAACAGGACGAGATCGCATGATCGATCAGTTTCAGTCACGGACACTTCCTGCAGCAGAACAACCATCTGTCTTTATTCTTTCGATTAAAGCCGGCGGTGTGGGTCTTAATCTGACGGCGGCCAATCATGTATTCCATTTTGACCGCTGGTGGAACCCTGCCGTTGAGAACCAAGCCACTGACCGAGCTTACCGAATGGGTCAGACCAAGGATGTTCAAGTGCACAAGTTTATCTCCCTGGGCACACTTGAGGAGCGGATCGACGAGATGCTCGAGAGCAAGCAGCAGCTTAGCGACAATATCATTACTAGCTCCGAGAACTGGATAACAGAGCTCTCGACAGATGAGCTGACAGATCTATTCACTCGCCGGCGGGACTGGTCAGGATAACCTATCGCTATGTTCATTTCTTTTCACATCAGACGATGAAATGTAGGACTTATATAGCTTCAGCTTGACGAAACCTGTGAAGAGGTAGCATTTATCATCGTGAATATATCCCAAAAAAGAGCGAAGCACGGAATTCCATTCCGTCTTCGCTCTTTTGGATTATAACCAAAACGGAGCTGTGAATTCTCTACCCCATCTAGCTACAGATATTATTGCTGGTACGCTTCTAGCTTAACGCATGTTACCGATGATGGAGGATCTGGAATCTTGCATTTTCTTAACGAAATTGGTCATCAGATCAAAAGCTTCATTCCGCTTATTCGACAAGGATTGCAAACGAAGCATGTCCATTTGCTGTGTATTGCTTATTGCATCAATTTGGTTCTTCAGCTGCTGAGCCAAAGCCTCATCACCATTTTGTTGCGCTGCCTGTAATTGCGCGTTCAATTCTGTAATCTGTTGATACCGATTCTGTACTTCTTGAATTTGCGTCTGCAATTGGGTATCCAATAATCTAGTACGCTCTTGCTGAACCATCATCAGCGCAGTTTCGATGTCCATTTTGCTGATGTCGATCGCATTAATGCCCGACGAGATGTTCGAGTTAATGATTGCACTCGCTGAAGCCGAGCCAACGATCGATACTGCTGCAATAGCAGCAACCATTGTCGAAGTGAAGAATTTGCCAGTCCGTTTCATCTGTTGTCCTCCGATTGGATATGTAATATGTACCAATATGGTACGGTTTTCTTCGATATTCTATATCAAAAGACCTAGTTGTACAATCCATTTCATTTTAAATTTGAAATGTTGGGTTCAACCTATCCCGTAACCATCCTGCACTTACATTTTCAGATATATTTCAACCCAATTGGTTACCAAAGTCCTGGCCTTACATCGTTCGTGATAGCTGTTGAATCAACTCTTGAATATGTGCTTTTACAGGCTGATCATCGAGAGACGCAATGAGCTCTTGATTCAATAACTGGTTCTTCTTCATTAGATAAAAATCATACAGCGCCTGACGAATGGTCATATCATACGTAATTGAGAAGGTTGGCTCAGCCACTCGGCGAATGACTGCCTCATCCTGGATCATGTACAGAATGGGATTAATTCGATTAAATACTCCACGCTCCATCCCCTCTTCAAAAAAGTGACATAACTGCTCACTATGATGACGTAATGCAGTCGAGAACCCCTCAAAAATAGGAGGATACAGCTTTCTCACATCACTCCAGAAAAATTCAGGCAGATATAACACATGCGAGATGGAATGTTGATACGCAATCTGGAAGCGACGTTCGAATGGGATCGAGTCATCCTTCATCATAGCTCTGGAATCATGAATTTCTTCGATATAGTCCTCCAAAATATTCTGGATAATTTCCTCTTTGGAAGAGAAGTATTTATATAATGTTGCCTTGCTAATATCCATATGTCTGGCCACGTCATCCATTCGAAGCGAACTGATGGGTGTTGTACGTAGCACGGGAATCATCTTGGTCAAAAATTTCTGCGAGTTCTCCAGTCGTTTCATGGAGTGCCCTCCTCTATATACATTCAATTTCCTATCCCTGTTGTTATTGCTCCAATAGCAACTGATTCACGGTGCACAAAATAGGCGATATATAAAGTATAGCACGGAAGACGAAATAGATATATTGTACTAACTAAACTATTTTGGACATTTTAGTTTACTTTGAAATTTGGTTGTGCTATATTTAGGTCAATTAATTTTACAAAATTATATTTTACACAACTTAAATAACTGCAAATTACACTGGAGGTTTTCTTTATGAAAAAAATATTAGTTGTCCTGACCAATGTAGATAAATATGCAACAAAGGATGAGCCTACCGGCTTGTGGCTGAGCGAAGCAACTCACTTTATTGAAGAATTCGACCATAATGACAATGTTCAGATCGACCTGGTCAGCCCACTCGGCGGCAATGTACCTCTCGATCCGAAAAGTCTGGGTGATTCGCTAGATGAAAGTACCAAAGCCTATTATGAGAACGAAGCATTCATGAACAAATTAAAAAATACGTTGAAGCCAAGCGACGTGAAAGCTAGTGACTATGACGCGATCTACTTCACAGGTGGACATGGTACGATGTGGGATTTCCCAGATAATGCTGAGCTGCAAGAGCTTTCTCGTGAAATCTATGAAAAAGGCGGCGTTGTATCCGGCGTGTGCCACGGTGTCACAGCCTTGCTTAACGTGAAGCTGTCCAATGGCTTGCTGTTGATCAAGGACAAAACGGTATCCGGCTTCACCAATGAAGAGGAAGCGCTAGTGCAACAAACCGACTACGTTCCGTTCCTTCTGGAAGATGCACTGAGAGAACGTGCAGGTCGTTACGAAAAAGCTGCTGCATTCAGCTCTTATGTTACTACTGACGGCCGCCTAGTTACGAGTCAAAACCCGCAATCCAGCAAAGCTGTAGGCGAAAGCGTCAAAGAATTGCTGGGCCTGTAAATCTGAGGTCTTAAAACGATACTTTACCTTCATCTCCCCCATGAGTTGATATAGATGAACCAATGACAAACAGCACGTTGCCCGTCTTCTCAAGACGGATAACGTGCTGTTTCATTTTATAAACTTGAATTATTGGCTTTTATTTAATCGCTCGATTTAATCGCCGCTATCGAAGCCTTCACTCCTGCTCCTGCCAATCGCTTCACAATATAAGGAACAGTCAACGAGGTCAGGATCACGGCAAACGCGACCTGAGCGATGGCTATGTCCACATACGGTGCATATGCCGGATTGAATTCTGCTGCCATTGACGGTACAACCATGGATAGTCCAGCAACCGAGCATGTTGCAGCAGCAGCATAACCCGGTCGTTTCAAGATTGTCCGATCAACTCCAATGAGCGGAAGCATACAGATCAGCATAAACAACACCGTGACCAGCAAGCCGGACAGACTGGACTGGAATGCAATGCCAAGATCAATATTGGACCCGAAGCTTGTACCCAGGAAAGGCAACAGAATCAGTGTTCCCGGCGCGAACATCTTCTGAATATTAGCGTCCAGATTACCAAGCAAAATGCCAATGAGAAAAGGTACCAGTGTAGCCAGCACACTGAGCAGATCTATACCGACTCCGCTCGCCGAATTCAATATCATGACCGGAATAACCGGAACAGCGATTAGATTCAGAATGCCAAACGCGGCACGATCTACATCATCTCCGTATGTGTTCATCAAAGCCAGATATAATCCCGGATTACAGCTGGTCAGGACAGCAATGAAGGCTACCGCAGATACGCCGCCAACGCCACTGATTCCGAAGAAGTGTACGAATGCCCAGCCAAACAACACACTGATGATAATCCGCGAGGCACAGAGCACGCCTGCTCTTTTTAAGGTCACCAGAAGCTGTGATAGGTTCAACTGTGTGCCTGATACCAGCAAAATCATGCCAATGAGCACCATGGTGCCTTTGGACGTGAACAGTGCTGTGGTGGGATCGCCAATCTGAAAGAATGATGGGAACACCGTGTTGATTATAGCAGCAAGCATCATAGGAACGATAAGTAAGCCGCCCGGAATTTTCTTAATACGACCCAAAATATTCATGGGAGGTTACAGTTCTGCTCCGTTGGTACGGATCACATTCTGATACCAGAAGAAGGAATCCTTCCGATATCTTTTTAGCGTACCGTTGCCGTAGTCGTCCTGATCCACATAGATAAATCCATACCGTTTGCTCATCTCAGACGTACCTGAACTAATCATGTCGATTGGCCCCCACATCGTGTAACCCAGCACCTCAACCCCATCTGCAATAGCGAGTCCCATCTGTTCGATATGCTTGCTCAGAAAATCAATGCGGTATGGATCGTTAATCGTTCCGTCATCATTCAGTTTATCGTAAAAACCTGAGCTGTTCTCTAGAATGAAGACAGGCTTCTGATACCGGTCATAGACCAGATTGAGCGTATAGCGAAGACCAATCGGATCAATCTGCCAGCCCCATTCGTTCGCAGGCAGATGTGGATTTTTGTACACACTGTGCACGTTACCTGCTGTTAATTCGAGCTGCTCGGTATCACTGCTGGATATCATCGAATTGTAATACGACATACCCACGAAATCAGCCGTATGCGCCCGAATGCCCTCTAGATCGCCGTCTTCGATGTTGAGCTGAATTCCTTTGTTCTTGAAATACGTCTTGCTGTAATAAGGATATTCTCCTTTATTTAATACATCCAGATAGAACTGGTTCTTCATCTGATCATCCTGCTGCATCTGGAGCGCATCCTCCGGCTTACAGGTATAAGGATACGTTGTAAAATAAGCCACCATGCTGCCGATCTGATTATTCGGATCAATCTCATGAGCCATCTTAGTCACTCTGGACGCGGCTACAAATTGGTGGTGCAAGCCTTGGAACAGCATTTCCTCATAATTAGGAGCATCATAATCAATAATTCCAAGCGTCTTGGCCGAAGCTTTAACACTCATATTGATCTCGTTGAACGTCACCCAATATTTCACTTTGCCCTTATAGCGATTGAACAGCACGTCGCAGTAGTTCACATACAGGTCAACCAACTTACGGTTATACCATCCGCCGAACTTGTCCATCAGGACAATCGGTGTGTCAAAGTGGCTAATCGTAATCAGAGGTTCCATCCCATGTTTTAGAACTTCATCAATGACCTGATCGTAGAATGCTAGCGCCTTTTCGTTCGGAGCAGCATCATCACCACCAGGAAATACTCTCGCCCATGCAATGGAATAACGGAACACTTTGAAGCCCATCTCGGCAAACAAGGCGATATCTTCCCGGAAGTTATGGTAAAAATCAATCCCCCGGCGCTTCGGATATTTCACGACATCCGAGTCATTCTTAGCTTCTTCGATCATCTCACGGTTAACCCGAATCTGCTTAGTCACCTTGCGGTCATTCTTCTCATTAAACTTCATCACTTCTGGAATGGTCAGCGTTTTGCCATCTACGTTATATGCACCTTCAGCCTGACAGGCCGATAGGGCACCGCCCCACAAGAAGTCTTTTGGAAAATTGGAATTTGTCATTTCAGTCTCCTCCTGTTACGTTTTGTTAAGTTATTTACAATGTTATGGGATCAACTTGATCAGCGCTTCACTTTCCCGAATTGGACCACTGGTTGCTGTAGTTAGAACATCTCCATACTGCTGCATATTAGTTACGACAATAGACGTGATGGTGTTATAACCTGCGGCCGTAATGCCCTCGGGATCAAATTCCACCAACAAATCACCTGCCTTGATAGCCTGACCCTGTTGAATATGAGCGTTAAAATATTTCCCCTTCAGACTGACGGTATCCACCCCGATATGAATGAGAATCTCAACCCCATTCGCCGCCTTCAAACCAATGGCGTGTTTGGTACGATAAAGTGCTTCAACAACACCATCAAATGGAGCGTAAACTTTACCCTCTGTTGGAATCACGGCAATGCCTTTACCCATTAGTTCTTGTGCAAAAGCCTGATCCTCTACCTCGGAGATCGGTTTGATCTCTCCTGTCATGGGACTTACGATCAACATGTCTGAAGAAGCGGATGCCTCTGACACAGATGGTGCGGAAGTTGCCGGAGTTGCGACCGTAGTACTGATATTTGCCACCGAATCTGTAGCTTGCTGCTTCGATTGAGTTCCTTCGACATTTTCCTTGATGCCAGCCATCAGTGTAAACACAAAACCGAGAACAATCGCTGCGATACAGCCAATCACGACATAGATATAACGATCTGATGTGTACGTACCTAATGCCAGTAGACCCGGAAGGGAAATCGCATTAGCTGAGGTATGAACCAGGCTGTAGAAACCACTGACTATCCCCGCTGCTAGACAGCCTGCGAAGAATGGACGTTTGTACTTCAGCGTTACACCATAGATCGCTGGCTCAGTAATCCCGAACAAAGCGGTGAATCCACTCGAAGCCGCCGCTGATTTCATCGTTTTACTCTTCGTCAATACAAACACACCGAAGGCTGCTCCAGCCTGAGCCAGATTCGCCGCGAGTGCAGTTGGCAACAGCACCGTTGCACCCAGTGTAGCCACTTGTTGAACCTGAATGGGCATGATTGCATAGTGCATACCGAACATAACCATAATTGGTTTGAAGAACCCGAGAATGGCACCTGCAAGAACACCTGCGGTTGAGAACAGTGAGTTAATCCCATTGGTCAGCCAGTCACCGATATGTGATCCTACTGGGCCAAGCACGATGAGTTCCACTGGAACCATAATGAACAATACAATCATGGGTGTAAGCAGGACCTGCAAGAACTTAGGAATCACTCGGTTAACGAGTGGATACAGGTAACTCATAATCCATACCGCCAGAATGATCGGAATGACAGATGATGAGTATTTCATGAGCAGAATCGGCATACCGAGGAAATCAATGCTGTTCACACCGGTCTCGGCAATCTGGGATGCTGCGTTCAGAATAGTTGGATGCATCAGGCCTGCCGCAAGAGCAACTGCCAGATATGGATTCGTTTTGAAGCGATGTGCAGCACTAACCGCCAGGAAGAATGGCAAGAAGTAGAAGATACAGTCACCGATCATATTAATGATCGTCAGAAAGCCGGAACCTTCTAGATACCCCATTGCAGCTATAACGGTAGCCAAACATTTAATCATCCCGCAACCAACAAGAGCCGGTAATACAGGCGTAAATATACCCGCGATCGTTTCAAGCACGACATTGATCGGATTGCGTTTTTTCTTCGGTCCACTGTTCTCTGCGGATGGTTCTGATCCGCCAATGCGGTCAGACGTTAAACTTCTCACTTCATTGTATACGGCGTCCACTTTGGCACCAATGACGATCTGCACCTGGCCGCCGGAGTTCTGCGCGCGAAGCACACCCTCGAGCTGATCCAACGCTTTAAGGTCTGCCTTGTTATCATCCTTTAATACAAATCGTAACCGGGTTGCACAATGTGTCAGACCCGAGATATTTTGTTCCCCACCAACAAGATCAAGCACGTTTTTAGCTAAGTCTTTGTTGTTCATGACCCTTCTCCTCTACATCGAAAATTAACATGATTTTAAATGTATATAAAAAATGACCAAGCCGGGGAATCGTCATTCCCTACGCTTGGTCATGCCTGATCGAATCAGTAACAGTCCATAAGTTGTTATTCGGTTAGTTAATTCGAGATTAATCGTTGAATATGCAGAATTAGATATAACTTTTCGTCATCAGAGCAGGTCCAGCCATAGTTGTTACTCAGAAAATCAGCGATTTTCTCAACACAAGCCAATTCCTTCGGAAACTTCTCTTTAACCATCAGGAAAAGTGATTCATTCTCATCCTTCAGCGATTTGCCGCTCATCTGTCGCATGATGAAGTACCTTATATGTGTTGCAAATCTCATGAAATGAATGGAGTCTTCCTGAAAGTCAATTTTGAGCGCATATTTGATCACGGATAAAATTTCACCCGTCACTGTCGTTACTTTGGTCGTATCACTCATCTCACCCGAGCCCACCTGTGCATTCACAAAATGCAGGGCGATCAGTGTCGTCTCAGCCGGTGGCAAGTCCACATTCGTTTTCTCCTGAATCAGCTTCAGCGCTGCCTCACCCACACGAGTCTCATCTGGATATAAGGTGCGAACCTCCCATTTCAACGGGTTCTTGATATGCACACCTTCACGATGCCGGGTTAGTGCAAAACTAATATGGTCGGACAGGGTGAGAAGCAGGTTCGGGTTAAATTGTTTATTCAAAATCTGACTGCCTAGCTTGATGATCTCCTCTGCCAGATATATATCTTCAATCGGAATGCTGTTCAGCAGGTCATACATACGGATGTTCTTTGGTGCCACGAAAATCTTCTCTACCAGATCCGTCTCCGTCAGCTGATAAGGGGTTTTCAGAAACCCTACACCCTTACCTACAACGAATACTTCTTCGTTCTTATCATTAATGGCAATTGCCACGTTGTTATTTACCTTTTTAATAACCTTCAATGCCCTCACCCCCCGCCTGAAATAAAAAAAGACCGAAAGCGATTACAGTTAAATAATCGAATTCGGTCATGCCTGGCTCTCCCAGTAACAGTCCGTGTTAAGTATATATGTATTATTATAGGCCTGTCTTCAAAAAAGTCAATCATTCAAAATTAGGAAAAATTGGATCGTTTCGCTGTTGAAGTGGGCATGCCGTATGCGTACGTCATATATAACAGCACCCTTTTTTCCGTATAAGAAAATAATTGTGACCATATATGCTGACTGCAAGTCTAATTCATGGTTAAGCAAACGGGGAGCTGTCTTTATATCCCTGCTACCAGGAAGGAGCTGTTATCCATGGATTCAACCGATCTCGTTCATCAGGCTATAGCAGGAGATCGCGATGCCTTTATCAGTCTCATTAGAGAAATCGAAAACTCCCTATACAATACGGCAAAATCCATGCTGCGAAAAGAGGAGGATGTGGCTGATGCCATTCAGGAAACGATCCTGAAAGCCTACAAATCGATGCACACGCTGCGTGAAGCCCAGTATTTCAGAACCTGGATGTTCCGCATACTCATCAATGAATGCAACACCATGTTATCCCGTCGTTCCCTCTCCACATCCTATGCGGAAGTACCGGAAGCACATCAGAGACGTTCCAGTCCCTATGATGAGGTGGATATGAGAGAAGCGGTCGATCGTCTGGAGGAATCCAAACGAATGGTCATTGTATTGCACTACTTCGAAGATTTAACCCTACGTCAGGTCGCAGATGCGCTGAATATCTCCGAGAGTGCTGTCAAGATGAGGTTGTCTCGGGCAAGACAGGAGTTATATCAGAAATTCAAAAATTTACGGGAGGTCAATATACATGTCAAACCCATTTAATATCGATCAAGAGTTAAAGGATCAAGCGAAAGCGCGCCCCATCATGTCTGAACTCGTACGGAATCGAATTGACGCCACACTGGACTCATTACCGGAGCCTTCTACGTATAGAACAGAAAAAACGATGCGCTCCACTCGACTTCCAGAGGGTATGCGTCGAACCGTAGCTGCAACGATTGCAGCTGGAGTATTAGGATTGACGGTGTTCGCCTCTGGATTTGTATCTCCTGTCATGGCAGACTCCTTGCGTAACATTCCGCTAGTAGGCAGTCTCTTCAGTGCGATTGAGGCTGATATGGGTCTAAGAACGGCCGGTGAAGCTGGCTTGACCCAGGCTGTGAACAGCCAAGTATCGTATGAGGATGTGAAGCTGGAAGTACTGGAGACGGTATACGACGGCACTCGTGCAGCATTCCTGGTTCATTTCACTGCACCGAACTTGGTTCAGGGGCAATATGATAACGGCAAAGATATTGTGAAGCTGAGTAACGGAATCGATAACGTCTTTTTCCAAGTCAACGGAGCAAGTCAGGATAGCGGTCTCTTCTATAGTTCCATAGGAAATACGCAGCCGGACACCCTTTTATTCGAACAGGTTATTCCTGCCGATCAAGGCGCTGCCTCACTACCTGATCAATTTGAAGCAGAGATCACATTAACATTGCAGGGCATTGACCATGAATTTAAACTGAACGTTCCTTTTACAAAATCAACGCAAGATATTAAACATGTTCAACCGGATAGCATACGTTCCAATGAACTATTCACCGTGTCTGTTACTGAAGCTGAGGTTACACCGATCACTACACGCGTATCTACGAGCATCTCACTAAACAACAAAGACACGCTCACGACAAAAGAAGAGGAGCAATTGCGTAAAATCGGTTTTGCCATCTACGATAATCAAGGCCGACAACTAACTGCTCTTAGTGGAGAGGGCTTGTATGAGGGCAATCAGCTTACTTCTGAACGTATCTATGCCAGCACATCTGGTGATATTCAATATTTGGTGGTTAAACCCTTTGAGATCAAGGACGACTTTACGGAAGAAATTCAGGACGATCAATTCATCACAGGGTTGGATATGAAAATTGAGTTAAATTAACCTGAGGGCGTAAGAGTAGAGGAGTAGAGGGATTGTTCCATTCGTGACAGTATGCGCACAATCTCCCAAGTAGGCAA
Source organism: Paenibacillus sp. Root52 (assembly GCF_001426865.1). Taxonomy (GTDB): domain Bacteria; phylum Bacillota; class Bacilli; order Paenibacillales; family Paenibacillaceae; genus Paenibacillus. The sequence goes on from NZ_LMFO01000015.1 coordinate 56,009, forward strand.
AACATGGTCACTTGCTTCAGGTGAAAAAAGAAGTGCCATATGGTACAATAAAGGAATTGTGCATTCACAGACAGACATGTGGATAAGAGTGATGAATAGATCAGATATCACACTCTTTATCCATGATCATGCTGCCATTCTAGGGAGGTTTATGGAATAACCATGCTCATCATTGGTATCGCCGGAGGAACCGGATCCGGTAAAACGACGGTAGCTCGCTCCGTTATAGACCGTCTGGGAACAGGTAAAGTAACGTTTATATCCCAAGACAATTATTACAAAGACCAGTCACAGCTCACCCCTGAGCAACGTCGACTAACCAATTACGATCATCCCTTTGCTTTTGATAATGATCTGTTAATTGAGCATCTCACCCTGTTGAAAAAAGGCCAAGCGGCGTATGCTCCCGTATATGACTTCACCATAGATAACCGTGCTGCCGATGAGACGGTTGAACTGGCACCGAACCATATCGTCATTGTAGAAGGATTGCATGTGCTAATCGATGAAACGCTACGTGCCTTGATGGACATTAAGGTGTTCGTAGACACGGATTCCGATGTACGGATTCTGCGCAGAGTGCTGCGGGATATCGAGGAACGCGGACGGACGATTCAATCCGTGTACAAGCAATACCTCGAAACCGTAAAACCTATGCATGATGCTTTTATCGAGCCATCCAAAAAATATGCAGATATCATTATTCCAGAAGGTGGACATAATGAAGTCGGCATTCAGATGTTATCCATCCTCACCGAGAAATACCTCACCGGAGAGAACTGGAATCAATCTTAAATATTGGTGAAGCTACTTAATCAATAAAGAAGGGTTACCCTGATGTCATTACATGACGTTGAGGTAACCCTTTTGTTATGTTCCTTTTGTTATCGCTCCATCTATCTCGCTCAACCAATGCAATACCATTCTATCCTGTAATACCTTGGAGGACGCCTACCTGCATTTGCTGCCTGATCTCTCTTACCGACAGCACTGAGGCCATTAGACTACGGGTATAGGGATGATTAGCCGAATGATTCAACTGCGAACTTTCCACCACTTCAACCACTTCTCCTTGATGCATCACCGCAATCCGGTCACTTACCTGCTGTACCACGGCTAGATCGTGAGAGATGAAAATCGTGGAGATATTCGTCTGCACACGAAGCTGTTTCAACAGCTGGAGGATTTGCTGCTGGATGGAGGCATCCAGCGCCGAAGTTGCTTCGTCAAAGATAATGATATCCGGTTGAACCCCCATGGCACGGGCGATGACAACCCTCTGCTGCTCACCACCACTCAGCTCGTGGGGATATTTACTGGCAGCTGATACCGGTAACCCTACTCGTTCTAACAATTGAAGTGCTTCTTCGCCAGCCTGTCCGCGTCTAGATATGCCATAGTTCACCAGAGGTTCACTAATAAAGGCTCCGATCTTCAAGCGTGGGTTAAAAATCGCCGACGGCTCTTGAAAAACCATCTGAATCTGCTTGCGCTGCAGCCTCAGTGCCTCTCCCTTCAATCGAGTAATATCCTGCTGATGATACCTGATCTGCCCTGAACTCACTCTCTCCAGATGTGTCACACATTTGGCAAGGGTGCTCTTACCACTACCACTTTCACCAACAATCCCTAGGCACTCGCCTGGATAGAGATTTAAGTTGATCGAACGTAGAGCATGCACTGCCTTTTGCCCCTTCGCTTCATACGTCTTGCACAGATCTTTCAACTCCAGAATCGGGTTTACACCATGTCTCATATTCATTGGCCTCCCAGATCAAGCTCGGGTACGGCTTGTAATAGCTGCCGAGTATACTCTTCTCGTGGATTCGTAATCAGATTAGCCGCCTTTCCATACTCAACCAGTGTCCCATGCTGCATCACACCGATCTGATCCGCCATATGGGCTGCAACCGCCATATTATGCGTTACCATGATGATGCCTGTTCCTTTTCGATCTCTCAGTTCATGCAGACGTTTCAGCACTTCGAGCTGGGTCGTTACATCCAATGCACTGGTGGGTTCATCGGTCAGGAGAAGTTCCGGCTCCATCGTTACCGCCATGGCAATAGCCGTTCGTTGCTTCATTCCGCCACTGAGCTGGTTAGGATATGCATTCATAATCTGCTGTGGATCTTGCAACCCCATCCCAGATAACATGTTCAGCGCCATGTCGTAGGCTGTCTTCTTGGATATGTTGAAATGGGTACGAATGGCCTCAATATATTGGCTTCCCACTTTACGAATCGGATTGAGATACGAACCACTCGCCTGAAATACAATCGCTATCCGTTTACCCCGAATCTGGCTCCACTCTGCCGGAGAATAGCTTAATATCGACCTTCCCTGAAAAATAACCTCTCCACTCGTACATTGCCCTCCATCGGGTAACATACCAAGTATCGCACGAAGTAATGTAGACTTCCCGCTGCCGCTCTCGCCTACAATGCCCACGATCTCACCGGGTCCCATAGTAAAAGACAGATCTCGCAGCGCGGCTGATCCGCTCTGATACGTCACCGAAAGATTCCGTATATCTAATAGCGGCTTCATTATTGGTCAACCTTGATCTTACGATCCAGCAAGTAGAAGTCGATCGGATACATCGTCGCCCCCTGGACCGTGCTTTTGCTAACAATATTGATTGGCGTGTAGGTCACGAACAGATATGCCGCATCATCCAGAATCATCTGTTGCGCTTCCGCCGCCAATGCATACCTTTTCTCCACATCGAATTCCGAATGCAGTTGATTGATCACAGCATCCAGCTTCTTGTTGCTATAACCACCTACGTTCCACTCGGCTCCGGTCTTGAAGTAGAAATCGAGAATATATTGCGGATCTCCTGTAATCCCCGTATTAATGCTGGTTAAAGCGAGATCGAAATTACCACTCTTCTGATGATCCGTCAGGTCTTCATAAGAGGTCATCTCCAACTGGATACCAATCTCCTTCAATTGGGACTGCATCGCAGCAGCTACAATGGAATCCGATTCGTAAGCCGTGTTGAGGATCAACTGGAGTGATATTCTCTCTCCATCCTTTTCCCGAATACCATCGCCGTCAGTATCCTTGTAGCCCGCATCATCGAGCAATTGTTTAGCTTTGTCGGGTTCGTAGCTATATCCGTTGATTTGATCATATCCAAATGGGAGAGCTGACGTGAACGGCCCTTTGGCTCCCTGACCCCCCACAAGTGTGTTCGCATACATGTCCCGATCAATACCATAGGAAATGGCATGGCGCACTTCAGGATCACTCAAGAATGGGTTCTTCAGATTAAACCAGACAAACTGTGTTCGTAGACTCGGGATTTCATCAATCGTATATTGGTTCTTATCTTGAAATAATGCGAGTGTGCTTCGACCAACATTACTTGCCACATCAATTTCACCGGATTGTAAGGCAAGCGCACGCGTGCTATCGTCCTTGATATACTTTAGCGTCATTGTGTCTAGATCGGCGGCACCGTCCCAATACCCATCATACTTCTTCACCTGAATCTCTTGATCTGGGGTATAGGATGTCACCATAAATGGTCCTGTAGCGATAGGCTCACTGCTGAACTTGGATGTATCCGCAGTGGTATCCACGATGACAAACAGTGGTTCGGCAATATTTCCAAGCAGCGATGCGTAAGGCTCCGTCGTCTTAATCGTAAGGTCCTGTCCTTCCGCTGTCATGGAAGCAATCGGTAACGTGGACTGCCCCCGTTCATTTAATTCCAGTGAGCGCTCAATCGATTTTTTCACAGCCTCTGCTGTCACCTTATTGCCATTGTGGAACGTTACGCCATCACGAATATGAAAATGCCATGTCTTCTCATCGATCCGATCCCACGTATCCGCAATTTTGGGAACCAACTTCATATTTTCATCAAATTGAACCAACGTCTCCCCAATTGCTGCACGCGTAAGTGTCCAGCCATTCCATTCCTCTGCAGGATCCAGATTGCTGCCAAGCCAAAATAACGCAACGTTCAAGTGGGTTGGCTTTCCCGGTTGGCTCTGATCCGTTTGCTCGGATTGCGCTGATTGCCCAGACTTGTCCGTTCCATCGGTTGTCTGGGATGCACTTCCACATGCTGCAAGCACAAATAACATCACGATGGATAACGCCATAAGCATAAGTGACTTCCTGCGAATAAAGTTCATTTTCGTTCCCCCGTTATTTGATTTCTTTCTTAGGATCAAGCACATCTCGAAGGCTGTCTCCCAATAAATTAAAGATCATAACCGTGCCAAATATCGCGAGCCCCGGATAAATTAACAACCATGGTGCAGTCTGTAGATATCGTCTGCCTTCATTCAGCATTGCTCCCCATTCCGGTTCAGGTGGCTGTGCACCAAGTCCGAGGAAGGATAGACCCGAGATGGATAACATCATGCCGCCCACATCCATCATAGCCATGACGATTAGCGGTGAGATCATGTTGGGTAGGATCGTCCTGATAAGGATCTGACTCCACCGTGCACCGCCGAAGGCGGCGGCCGCGACATACTCCTTTTGCTGTAATGAAATGACAAGCCCTCTGGCAAGACGTGCGTATTTCGCCCACCACACCACTGACAGAGCCACCACCGTGTTGAATAATCCTGGTCCCAACATGCCAACTACAGCAATAGCGAAGATCAACCCTGGAAAAGCCATGAGTGTATCTGTTAAACGCATTAATATGGTATCTGTTACACCCCGAGCGAATCCCGATATCATGCCAATCGTCACACCCAGTACGAAGACTATACCCGTCATCATAAAGGTGAGAAGTAACGAGGTGCGCGCCCCATACAGAAGACGTGACAATATACATCGCCCAAGCTGGTCTGTACCCAAGGGATACTCCGCACTAGGTGGTTGCAGCACATGGGCAAAGTTCGTTGTCAGTGGATCATGGGGTGCCAAGATCGGTGCAATCATCGCTAGAACTATCCAGCATCCGGTTAAGGCTAGAATTAACGTAAACCAACGATTTTGTTTGAATACCTGCATCATTTCGCTCATCTACACATCCACTTCCAGTCGAATCCGAGGATCCCGCAGATGCGTCCATAGATCAACAAGCAGATTCAGCGTGACATATATCGTCGCCATCCACATGACATAACCCTGAATCAACGGGTAATCCCGTGTGAAAATGGCATCTACCGCCATCTGACCTACGCCTGGCCACACAAACAGACTCTCTACAATGGCTGCACCACCTAATAATGTCCCGGTAGACATGCCCATCAAGGTCACAATCGGCAAGAGTGCGTTCGGCAAAATATGATGCATAATGACCTGTCTCTCCTTCACACCTCTGGATCTCGCTCCGCTCACATAGTCCTGAGACATTTCATCCAGCATAACCGCTCGGATCTGCCTGCTGTATTGTGCAATCAGCGGAACTGCCAGCGTACAGGTAGGCAGGATGAGGCTGTTCCATCCCGTGCTCCCCATCACTGGCAGCAGCTTCAATTGAACGCCAAATACGAGCATGAGTAACATTCCCAGCCAGAAGCTTGGCATGGACAACCCAGCAAAAGAGAATAAACGAATCACATAATCCAACCATTTATTCCGATAAATTGCCGAGAGAATCCCCAGTGGAAAAGAGATCACGATGACGATAAGCATAGCGCTGCCTGTTAGCCGTAGTGTTGCTGGTAGACGAGACAACAATATGTCCACTACAGGGCGATCATATTTATAGGAAGTACCAAAATCACCTTGCAGCACCTGCCCCAGCCATGTCCCATAACGCATCCAAAAGGGCTGGTCGAGCCCAAGCTGACTTCGCACCTGTCTGACCAACTCGTCGGTTGGCGTGATCCCCGTGGACATCAGCATTAGCCTCGCCGGGTCTCCTGGAGACAAGTAGGTTAACAGGAAAGTCAGAAAGGTAATGCCGAACAATACGGCTACCAGTTGAACTAATCTTTTAATGATGTATCTGCTCACGCGTTCAGACGTCCTCTCCCCGAAGCTCCATCGCTCTGCAATGGAATGGTACGATCTATCCCGTTCTACCAAAAAAGCGCCCTTCTCCGTGTTACCGGTTAAGGACGCCTTAAATAGACAGATTTTCAGAAAAAATCATGCTTCTCTAAACACCTTCCTATCTCCCGTAGGTTACTAACGTGTCGTTAAATTAGGCAGGTCTCCTGGCTCCAGAATCATCGTCAGACAGCACCTTCCCGGCTTACACCAGTGGCAATACGCTGTATAACTCCTCTGTTACAGTGGCGGGACCGCGCCGGTATTACACCGGACTTCCCTATTAAGCTTTTATCTGAATCGATAAAGCACCTAATTCCACATATTCAATTGGTTTCTGTACAAGTATAGCTGGCAGGCCAATAATGTTCAAAACTTTTATTACGTGAAATTAAAATAATCGATTTATATCGTTAGATTAGGCTGTAATCTTGATGCTTTGGGGGACACTCCTGTTACCCGCTTGAACATCTTAGAAAATAACAACGGGTCGGTGTAACCTACGGAATGGGCTACCTCACTAATGGACAATACAGGGTTCTGCAGCAGCTCAGCCGCCCGGTGGATTCGATATTCAAGGAAGAACGTCTGAAGTGACTTGCCATACCGCTCCTTGAAAAGCCCTGAGAGATACGTACGATCTAACCCCACAGATTGAGCGATATCCAGGATCGAGGTCTTCTGACTGTACCTATTCTCCATATATTGAAGAGCCTGGCGGATATATTCTTCCTTGGTGGACACAGGACGATGTGTCTGTTCTTCTGTTTCGGGAGAAGAGGCGATCAGCTCCGCAATTAACCGATATAACAGGCTCTGGCTGAATATATCTCCGCCATGTCGCGATGAAGCCTGAACCATGTCGGTGTACAATCGTTCAAACCATACAGGGTCTTGAGCTTGAAATACCGGGTGTTCTGGACTTAGATAGGCTCGCTGCATAAATGTCTTGGCATGTACACCTCTGAATCCAAACCACGAATATGTCCATGGATCACTTGCATCTGCCTCATAATGGATGATCGTATCTGGAACAATGATGAATCCCTGTCCTTGTGACAGATGGTATTCCCGGTTCTCCATCTGCACCGTGCCTCGCCCTTCATGAATGTAATGAATGATGTAGGAATCGCGGACACCAGGCCCCCAATAATGAGACGGCTCACAAGCTTCCCACCCGAAAAAGAGCAGTACCAGCTCCATCTGTGTCCAATCTAAAGAAACCACATTCATTTCAATTCGACTCATATCACGCACTTCCTTCCGTCGATACACATAACAAATGTTATTTAAATTATAACAGGTAAATAGGGCTTATTGTCTCTGTAAGCGACACCATAAATGGGATTATGCCATATTTAAGATAGGTTGCACCATAGTTATCCTCCTCCAATGAGCCTATAGTGAAGGTACAACAAATTCAGGGAGGCTGAACTTTAGATGAGCAAAATTACATTCCTCGGTGCAGGAAGCACCGTCTTTGTCAAAAATGTATTAGGTGACGTTATGATGACCGAAGCACTGCAAGATTTCGAGCTGGCTTTGTATGATATTGATGCCGAGCGTCTGAGCGATTCGGAGCGTCTGTTAACTAGCATGGCACGTTCTCTGGGAAGCCGCTGTAGCGTGAAAGTATATACGGATCGCAAAGAAGCTCTGCGCGGAGCCAAATATGTCATTAATGCAATTCAAGTGGGCGGATATGATCCGTGTACTATTACCGATTTTGAAATTCCGAAGAAATATGGACTGCGTCAGACGATTGCGGACACACTTGGTATTGGGGGAATCTTCCGCAACCTACGTACCATTCCGGTGATGCTCGATTTTGCCCGGGATATGCAGGAAGTGTGCCCAGACGCTTGGTTCTTGAATTACACGAATCCGATGGCCGTGCTTACCAATGTCATGAACGTGCATGGCGGCATCAAAACGGTAGGACTGTGTCATAGTGTGCAGATCTGTGTGCCTCATCTGTTTGATGCCCTGGGCATCGATCAGACAGGCGTGGTTGCTAAGATTGCGGGCATTAACCACATGGCATGGCTGCTGGAAGTAACGCGTGATGGACAGGATCTCTATCCTGAGATCAAACGTTTAGCGAAAGAAAAACAAAAAGAACAGCATAATGACATGGTTCGTTTTGAGCTGATGCAGCGTTTTGGCTACTATGTAACGGAATCGTCCGAGCATAACGCTGAGTACCATCCATACTTTATCAAACGTAACTATCCTGAACTGATTGAACGGTTCAACATTCCACTGGATGAATATCCACGTCGCTGCGTGAACCAGATTGAAGGCTGGAAAGAAATGCGTGAAAAGCTGTTCGCTAGCGAAAACATTGAGCATACCCGCAGCCGGGAGTACGCTTCCCACATTATGGAGGCGATGGAGACCAATCGCCCTTACAAAATTGCCGGTAATGTCATGAATACTGGTTTAATCACGAACCTGCCACGTGAAGCTTGTGTAGAGGTGCCTTGTCTTGTGGATGGATCTGGCATTAGCCCAACGTACATTGGCGATCTGCCACCACAACTGGCGGCACTGAATCGTACCAATATCAACACTCAACTGCTAACGATTGAAGCTGCAATCACAGGTAAAAAGGATCATATCTATCATGCCGCAATGCTTGATCCACATACCGCTGCTGAGTTGTCCATCGACGACATCGTTGCCATGTGTGATGACTTGATTGAAGCTCACGGTGACTGGTTGCCAAAATTCACATCATAATATAAAAAACGCCGTTCGCCTCATAAAGAGGGAACGGCGTTTACTTTACTTTTGGAATAAGGTAGGTCGTTTGGAAGTCACACCTCCAAATCACATGCTGATTGCTCGCTACCTTGCTTAGCTAATCGTTCTCCATTAATTGAACGGATATTGGGCCCACTGACTTAATCTCTTTTTCGTTATTTTACCGTGAGACGTATGTTGGATGACACGCCCCTGTTCAATCAGCAGCACCTGCGGTGATTGATGGATAATCTCTGTCTCTTCTGCAATGTGGCGAGAAAGCGCGCGACTTTCGATCACTTTGACAATATGGTAGTCCATTCGCTGTCCAGACTCGGATGCATTGGAGCCTACAAAGGCCATAAATTCCCGGTAGGCACGAGCACTCGTCGGACAGGTGGTGCTATGTTTAAGAATAAGTACAGGATGATCTTCCGAGTTCTGAAGTGCTTCCTGCCAGTCTCTTGGTTTAATCAATTCACTCACATGTTCACGGAGCGTCTCATCCGAATCAGAACGAATTCTTTTGCTAACAACAGAACCGATTAATATGCCAAGGGTGATCCCGAATGCAACACCTAACGCTGTCTGATTCGTAGCTATACCGATACTCGTCCCGATAGCGATGCCCACTAAACTCCATAGAAGCTGATGATTTACTTTTAGATTCATCGAAGTTACCTCCCGCAGATGTTGGGTATATACACAGCATAACGCAAGGTATACTTGGGGTACACGGCTTGCTAATTGATTGTATGTTCAACGTGTCTCGCTTAGAAAAATTATACCATAGACACTCAATGCAAACGCACGGATATGTTTATGTCACGGTACACTTTTGTGATACACTGATTGTAATTTGGATACGATGAACATAGAGAACCAGAGAAAGGCGGAAATGCGTTATGGCATATGCTTTTATGATTGAACCACAACAGTATATAGCGCTGGAAAGCGAAGATGAACTCATTGAAAAATGTCAGGAGTGGGGGCTACTTTCGGGTAAAGCCACCAAGCTCAAAACGTTCTATTATAAAGGAAACGGGCTCAATCTGCCCTGCACCATCCTGGGTTATGTGGATCATATGGCTGCGGTCATTCAACTGGATAATGAGCAAAAGCACTGTATCCATCCTTCGTATCTGAAGGAAATGCAAGCATCTAGCTACAGTGCTAGAGGTTTGGCAGGAGCTGGGACTGTTAAGGTGAGCGAATCAACCACTGCAACGACAACAACGTCGACTTCAAAGAACGAGCCTAGCACTAACGATGAACCAAATATTGAAGCATCTGCACCACCAACGGCAACGATCCCTTCCGAATACCCTGATCATATGGACTACATCGATGATGAGGATCATCGCGTTTCGGGTCTCGTCGGCGATCCAGATGGATTGGTCGAGGAGTATGTTGGTCCCCAAAACAGTACTACTGCGGATGCTAAACCGAAAGCGAAAACAGCAAGTAAATCAAAAGCCATTAAGATTGATCTGCCCGAGGGCAAAGTGAAGATGTCTGCTGTTGTTAAAGAATTCACGACTGTACCGAATCACTTCTCGGATAATGACGATGAAGTCATTATCTATGAAGCAGTGGCGATTACTGAGCCTGAACTCATTGAAATTGGCGAAGCCTGGTCTAGTCATAGTGCCACAATGAAGAAGCAAGAGCTTGAAGTGGGGGACATTCTTTCTTTTGAAGGCAAAATCATTAAGAAGAAGCTCACTCGCAATCCGGTTCCTTACAAAATCAATAACCCATCCAAAATTCAAAAGGAAGGCTAGTTCATCACAGGCTGCTTAGCTGCTTGTGCAGTACCATATTATGTTGAAATAAAACCAAAAAACCTCAGGACAATCTTGCTGATGTCCATGAGGTTTTCTTCATATTATAATGCTATGAAATTATGCGTTGTTCGGCGTACAACTAATCTGGAACTGAACACCAAACTTATCAGTCACTGATCCGTAAGCCGGGCTCCAAAAAGTCTCTTGAATCGGCATTTTCACTTCTCCGCCAACTTCCAACTTGTTGAAAATACGTGTTGCCTCATCGGCTGTGTCTGTGTTCACTGTAACGGTAATATGGTTACCAATGGTGTGTTCCATGCCAGGGAATGTATCGGACAGCATCAATACAGAGCCACCAATCTGCAAGGAGGCATGCATAATACGATCTTTGGCTTCAGGTGGAATCGGATGATCTGGGCTAGACGGACCTTCACCAAATGTCTGAATGGCTAGTACCTCTGCATTAAACACATCTCTGTAAAACTCCACCGCTTCACGTCCATTACCATCTGTTACTAGATACACATTCAAGCTGATTGCCATGCATTATTCATCTCCTTGGACTTATAAATTCGTCTCATGCTACGGCCTTGCGCCAAGAGTATAAATGACAGATTGTCCTTTTGGCAAGCAAGGATCTAGCTATAGCAGTTTTCTCCCCTTCTTCCCTATTAACCGATAGCTACCCTGAGGTAGGATTGTCCTAAAATACTGATTTTATCCCTTGATCACGACGTTATCCCTTATTCAACCGGACGCGGACGTAATGGATGATCGTAAGAATCACCCCTGGCACGAGTGCGGCAAAACTAGCATAGATTAGGCACCACTTCACAATCGTAAATACCGGTGTCAGTTCGGCAATGACAGGTGTGCGGAGCGGATAACGATACATCGTTATCGAAGCGCCTATATTTTCTAACATATCACAAGCCCAGCCACCCAGTGGAATCAGATTTAATTTGCGCCAATGACTCGCAGCAGGGAGCACCCGGTAGAGCGCTGATATTAGAACTACCAATAAAAAGAGATAGGCTAACGGCCAGATGAGGTCAAACGTAAACCTTGCATAAATATAGGCACTCCGTCCGGACTCACCATAGCTTTCTGCCATTTGATAGAGATCGCTGGCAGTATACCAAAAGGACGAATCTGGAGATTCTCCTCCTCCGGTAGCCTCTTTGGACTCCGCAGCCTGCCATGGCAAAATGAATGCGATAAAGCAGGTAAATAGAACGATCGCAGACACAACCCACTTCCAATTTACCCGATTATAAAACCATCTTGATAAGGTAGTCATGCTCGTCTCTCCTTTTTATACAGACTTATGCAAAACTAACCATATAAAAAAAACAACCACTCCCCGAGATACATGTCGGTTAAATGGCTGATGTCACAATCCTATGAGATTAACGTTTATTAACGATATCATCTATCTCGCTCTTCAATAAGAGGTATCTGTGTACACTTCTCATGATCGGAACCTTCGTTAGCTTATTCTTATCCACATAGAGCTTCATTTGGTCTTTGGATAGACCTAGTGCATTGCCCGCTTCGGAAACTGTAAGCACAACCGCCGGATTCGTTGCATTAAACGTTTTTTTCACTTTCTGATTCCAGTCTTCAAATACCTGCATAGATCAGTTACCTCTCCCATCCATAGCCAGTACTTTTCCAGGCTGAATAGCTCTATTATAGCACATTTGTGATATCCGTCACTTCATCTTCACTAACACCAACTTATCCCACTGCATAACCCTCAGCGTCTATGAAGAGAAGACACCCTCTTGGGTGTCTTCTTCTAATACTACATGTTAGAACTAACTAATGGATTATTTACGATTACGACGAGCCTTGGTCAAGCGATTAAACATGATCAGTGCGGCAATTATCATGGCAATAATGGCAATGTTACTCGCTGCTTCATGCGACATACCGAACACTAAGCCTAGGTTTGTGACCAGGCTTCTCGTAATCAGCGCCACCGCAATCAGCAGTAGTGGACTCCAAAAATTGTACCTTTTCATTCCTTGCAACACTCCTGACCTTACAGTGGTTTAAACTCGATCCAGTCGATCTGCAAGCCTGGTTTAGTGAAATCTAACTTCAATTCGTACACGCCGGCTGCAAGCTCTACTTTGACAAGCTTCTGTCTGATCCATTTTCCTTCCGTACCATTCGTTTGGATCGTTGTCATCAATTGGTCGTTCAACAGCACATTACAAGCACTTTGAGCGAGCTCAGGCTCTGGAGACATGATCTGTACGATGATTCGATATTGTCCTGCTTGGTCTACCTTCATATATACAGGTTCGTTCACAGCAGGTTTCACTTGTGTATTCTCAGCGAGCGCTTGAGCCTGTTGGGTTGAAAGAGATTCATTCGCTTGGAATGAAGCAATGGTCTCCAAAATCTCATGTTTTCGAGAGAAGACTGGTGCATTCATAATGAACGTACAGATGTTCATAGCAGAGCGCTGTAACTCCCCGCGAGTTAAGGTTCCATTTTCCAAAGATTCAATGGTGTTGTCATCCCAGCTGTTAATCTCTGCCCCATAGTTAGGAACAACCATGTACAGATCATTCTGAGCTCTGATCATCCAGTTGGTGTATTTCCGGTCGGCTTCTCCACCTTCAACGACATCATTCATAATCGCCCACCAGTCGGTCATCACGATTCCCTGGAAGTCCCATTCTCCTCGAAGAACGGTTGTGTTCAGATCATAATTAGAAGCTGCCCAGTGACCGTTAATCGGGTTGTAGGAAGTCATGATCGAATTCGCGCCGCCTTGCTTCACAGCGATCTCGAAGCCTTTCAGATAAATCTCGCGGAGCGCACGTTCAGATACAACGGCGTCCACTTTACTGCGGTGCTTCTCTTGGTTATTACATGCAAAGTGTTTCAACGTGGCGTTAGAACCGCCCTTCATAATGCCTTTCGTACATGCCGCAGCAAATACGCCCGAGATCAGCGGATCTTCTGAGAAGTACTCAAAGTTACGTCCATTCAGCGGACTGCGGCGGATATTTAATCCAGGCCCCAGCAATGTGTCCACTTGATTTCTCAAGAGCTCCTGCCCTTCCAATACATACAGTTCTTCGACAAGCTCTGTATTCCATGTAGCTGCTAACAGCGTTCCGATGGAAACCTGCGTTGCCTTCTCTCCACTATCCATACGAATACCGGATGGGCCGTCCGCAGTACACGCCACTGGAATGCCGTAGTTGAACAGACTGTCGCTAACCCCACCAAATGCAGATGCCGTACCGGAGGTAACTAGTGGACTACTCATTCCTTCACCTCTAATAATGGCAGCCAGATCTTGATCACTTAACTGAGCGATAAAGGCTTCTAGACTCACTTTGCCATCCTTTACATCTCTCAGCTTGTAACCTTGATTCCCTGTTTGCTCCAAGGCTTGAGGCAGATTCTGCTGAATCCGGTCAGCTGTGGAAACTTGGCGTTTCGGCACCGCTGTGTACACCAGTTCGTATGAACCGTCATCCTTGCGTAAACCTGGCTTCATACGTGTAAATTCTTCGGTCGGTGCCATAACTTCTTGAAGCTGCTCTACAACCTGAAGCGCCTCGACCACATAGCCTTCTTGACCGTCAACAAGAACGTGTTCTACTTGTTTGACACTTGTCCCCACATGCAAGCGATACGTGCCTTCTTCTAATACATACGCAGACACGTGACCTGTTACACCCTCATCATCGTAAGATGCCATCGTATGAACCGGGAAGCTGATCTTCAGACGCTCGGATGCTCCAGGCTGAAGCAGTTTGGTTTTCCCAAATGCAGCTAATGATTTTAGAGGCTGGCCTAGCTTGCCTTGCGGTGCTTCGTAGTACACCTGAATAACTTCTTTGCCTGCATACGTATTTCCTGTATTGGTTACGTTTACATTCACCTCAAGGAAGGATTCTCCCTCTTTGGAGACACATTTGGCCTCTTCATATTCGGTTGCAAATGCGGTGTACGATAGCCCATAACCGAATTCAAATTGTACTTTTTCAGGTCGAAACGTTTCGAAATATCGATAGCCTACGTAAATATCTTCCTGGTATAGGTTCTTGAACTCATTCCCGTAGTTGCTCGTTGAAGGATAATCATCAATGGAATACGCAATGGTATCGGTTAATTTACCACTTGGCGTAACGTCTCCTGCCAATACATCAGCAATGGCGTTACCACCTTCCATACCCCCATGCCATGAGTAGATGACTGATTGAATGGGATGTACATAGCTCTCGTCATCCAGCCAGCTCATATCAATGATGTTAGAAACGTTTAACACCACAATCGTCTGTTCAAAATGATTCGTCACCTGCTTCAGCATTGCTTGCTCATCTTCCGTCAACTGATAGCTTCCAGGCGCGTCTGCGTTATCCTGATCTTCACCTGCTGTACGTCCGATGACGATAATGGCTTTGGTAGATTTGCTTCTCGCCTGTGCTACCAATTCGTCAGTCAGAGGCATTTCCTTCTGATTCCATGGCTCTGCCGCCCATACTTTGCCGCCATCATCGAATGGATTGGCTTCAATCCACTTCTCATATACCGAAGCGAGTTCCTCATTCACGGTTAGATTGGTTTTGTTGCGTAATCCGTCTAACAAGTTCGTTGTATATGCTACATGTACACTTCCGCCTGAGCCTGTACCGCTGCGATAGTAATTAACCTGGATTCGACCAAAAACTGAAACGTTTTCGTTATGCTGAAGCGGAAGAAGATTCCCCTCGTTTCTTAACAATACGGCACCTTCTGCCGCAACTGTTCGACTAAAGTCTGCAAACCCTTCCAATGGAACGCCGATTAAATTTGTGCTCAAATGGTTTCCCTCCTGTGTATCTGAGTAGTTTCACTTGGATCTAGTCTCATATTAACAGATTCCCTATAAGAAAATAAATGAGGATATTCATAGGAAGACGAAAAACCCCACAACTTCTGAAGTTGCGGGGTTAAATATGCGCTATTTATTCATGTTGTCATTTTGGCATAGATGAGGAAGAACGCCATGTTCTCTCCTACAATTGCATAATTCGGCACACGATAGATTAGATCTATGATGATAAAGGTTCCAATGACGCCAAGCATAATCGCCAAATGATACGGTCTCAGTCGCATATGTGTATATCTGTAACGGTGAAACACCAGCGAAGTGGACATAAAGTACAACAGCACTGATCCAAACACAAAGCCCAGCATGAACAAATAATTGAGTTTATTCAAATACAACAGTTGAATTGAAGCTGCGATCATGCTCATAGAGATGTAGATGAACAAGTGTCCATATATAATTGCTTGACCAGCCGTCTGTATTTCTTTGCTAACCTTCTTCTCTACGTTATCAAAGTACTGCCACCACAGTGCAATAACAAATACAGATGTAAATGCGATGAACAGCACTGACTTCAGATCCCAGTGATCCAATTGTAGGACAGCAATGATACTAACTACCGATTCACCCAGCAGAATGAGTGTAAACAACGCGAACCGTTCCAATAAATGATGGGTATGAATCGGCACCTTCACCAGTTTTTTGCGTCCAATCAAAGGAAGAATAATATCTACCGCAATCCCAGCATACAAAATCACGTATCTAAGCCATGAATCAAAGAACAGGGAGCTCGTCGAGATTAATATACCGATGAGGAAACATTGACCTAGGAAACGAGCGGCTTGTTGTTGCTGCTCACTCTTAGTCTTATGGATTGTGAAATATTGAATCATCGTGAATACCCTAGAACCGATATAACCCACGAAGAAGGATAGATAATGCTGGTCAAAATCAACCGAGAGACTCGCTGTCATCACCATAACAGACAAGAGCTGTAGGATGAGAAATACACGATGGATGAAGATATCCTGGCCATACCGATTGATAAATAAGGTCTGACCCACCCATGCCCACCAGACTGGAATGAAAATCAATACAAACTTCATCAGATATTCAAATGTAATCACTCCATGTTCGGCATGTAACAACACATGACTCGCTTTGGCCACCGCAGCTACAAAAAGCAGATCGTAGAACAGCTCTAGCCAGGTAACCTTCTTCTCCATAATCATCCTTCATACTCCTTCGTTCAATTTCATCTCGTTGCACATTGCTATCTAGATTGAACTGAAAATATTTACACTGACCACTCCAATGACAGAACAACATTCCGATCGCTGTTATCCCCAGATTTTTCTGATTCCCTTTTTCTAAGGGCAAATCCGGGGATAAAGGCGAACACTTCGCTTCTTCATGTTATTTCTGCCCTCTCCGTTCTTGTGTAAATGTCTAGTTCAATCTAAATAGCCAAATTACACACCGCGTGCAATTTCTGCACGCGGTGCCTTGCTGTAATTAAACGGTCGTTTCCATTGGGATGGCTGTACGTGCTGGTTCCAACGTACGAACTTGGATTGGTTGCAGATTGTCTTCAATCTGTGTACGGTATTTCTCGAACCATTCTGGCAGCATCAATTTTTGACCCAACGTTTCTACAGGCTCATCTTTCGCAAATCCCGGTGGATCTGTAGCAATCTCGAACAGGATGCCTCCGGCTTCTCTGAAATAAATAGCGTTAAAGTACTGACGATCCCGCACTGGTGTTGGTTGATAGCCGTATTGATATACAGCCTCGCCCCACTGTTGATGCTCCTGATCATCTTTGGCACGCCATGCGATATGGTGAACCGTACCGGCTCCGCCTACGCCAAGCGGCATACGCGCCACAGGCACATCAATTACATTGCCAATGTCACCAAAAGACTGATAACGTACATACTCCTGATCTTCACCGACTTTGTTGAATCCAAGAATTTTATCTAGTGCATCCATTGTTCTTGCCGGATTGACGCTGAATAATACGGCACCTCCAAATCCTTTAATGGCTTGGTCGGTTGCAATCCCTTCATGTGTCCAAGTGCTATTAGCGCCCTCTTGACGCTCAACCAGCTCCAGCCGCAGGCCTTCGCTATCTTCGAATTGAAGGAATTGTTCGTTGAAACGGCTTGTTCTCGTTACCTGAATATTATAACTTTCTAAACGATCCTGCCAGAAGTCCATAGACCCAGGAGGAATGACATAAGAGGTAATCCCTACCTGACCGCCGCCAATTTTACCTTTTGGAGATCCGGCTGCTGGGAAGAACGTGATGATCGTTCCTGGGCTTCCGCCTTCGTCACCAAAGTACAGATGGTATACGTCAGGAGCATCGAAGTTAACTGTTTTTTTCACCAAACGAAGTCCGAGAATACCTGCATAGAAGTCAACATTGGCCTGTGGATCTCCTGCAAAAGCTGTAATGTGGTGGATACCTGCGGTTTGAAGTGTCATGATAAATTCCTCCTTAGGGAATGGTTGATTGTGATGTTGTTTTTGTATTTTGTCTTAATATTAAGATATTAGTTCAAAAATGATTCAGTCTTGTTTTTGGCCTGCTTGTTCCTGTTTCAATTTGTCTGGAGTAACATCGTCGCCATTCGGATCATAGATGGTTGTGTTCAGCAGAATGTCGTTAATCGAACCCCGAAACGTTTGCAAATATTCCTGTCGCAGACGAGTCCGCTCCGCTTGCTCCATTTCGTTTAATCCATCTTCTTTTGCTTTTCTTGAAAGTTCATTGATGCGATCTAATGTAGGAATAATCATCTTGATCTCTCCTTATATGGTTTGTATTCAACTAAAGAATGTTTATACTTGCCACTCCGATGCCAGATTAACCCTCCGATCGCTGTTATCCCCAGATTTTTTTGATCCCCTTTTTATAAAGGTAAATCCGGGGATAAGCTTATGCTTCCGATGTAGCTTTCTTATAGAAAGCTTTCAGGCGAGCGCTTCGCTTCTCCATGTTATTTCTGTCCTCTTCGTTTTCGTATAAAAAGATTAGTTGAATTTATTAATTATTTATAATAT
>NZ_LMFO01000016.1 GCF_001426865.1 Paenibacillus sp. Root52
GCCGATGGTACTTGGACCGCAGGGTCCTGGGAGAGTAGGACGCCGCCAAGCAAAGAACCACTGCCGATGTTATTCGGTGGTGGTTTTTATTTGTTTATTGTTCTTTTCTGAAAATATGATATCGTTTTGACATTTTCTAACGAAAAGAAGGTAACAGTTTTGTTACGGAAAGAAAGCTCAAAACCAGTATAATAGGACTATGTTAATTATGCTAAAAGTACCTCAACACAGAGCTGGAATGTGCAGCTGTGAAAAGGAGGGTGTGTGTGTTAAGTCGGCGAAGACTCGGACTATGTTCATTTCTAATGATCTGCATGTTGGTTTTACTAACCGCTTGCGGTGAAACAGGAGTCGCATGGACTTCTTATGAAGGAGCGGTTAATGAGAAAGGATTCCCCGTTCCCAAGGTAGCCAATAAATCTGACCAATCTGAAGGTAATTCGGATATGGATTATGTACGATATACATTGTCTGGTATCAGTGAAAGCACAAGCTTGCCTGAAGTATATCTAAACGAAATCAAAAATTGGGGCTGGACAGAGGAGCAAGCTAAGCGTAATTCCAATACCTCAAGCTCCCTACGTGTATTTGCTAAAGAGGGACATATCGTACAGTTAGCTGTGCATGATGGATTCTTTACGTTAATGGTTCCAAAGAATGATACAGCCCAAACGACTGTGAAATCATTGGATGACGAGGACTAGCGATGTCCGTGCATGATCATGAAGTAGTTTAGAATGATGAAATCAAGCCTATATATAAAAGTGCTCGTTACATTGACGAGTGCTTTTTTGTTTGGATGTAGTGGACTTTATTTAATGTGAGAGGATACA
This sequence comes from Paenibacillus sp. Root52, assembly GCF_001426865.1. GTDB lineage: Bacteria > Bacillota > Bacilli > Paenibacillales > Paenibacillaceae > Paenibacillus. The sequence goes on from NZ_LMFO01000016.1 coordinate 834, forward strand.
TATGAGAGTTTAATACTAAAGAACCTTAAGATCGGACAGGTAAGCCCAATGACGTTTAACAATTTCCTCAAGACTAAGGTAGCTAAAAGGGAAATAAGCGCAGATGGAGTAGGGCGAAGACAGAAGTATTAAGGTAATCATATTCCCGATATGAAGGGCATAGAGAGAAACAGAGAGGAACAGAGAAGGCAAGGTGCAGAAGCTGTGTAAGATACGGTTGGGATCTGTGTGAAGCCCAGGTCATAAGGGGCATAAGATTTGACGTCATCTCTACCTTCCTCCGGTTTGTTACTGGCAGTCACCTTAGATCGAGGGGAGAGTGAGCTATAGAGGCAGGAAGATACGGGACATTATTTAAACTAATTGGTGGGGATAACTCTGATGGCTTGTACCCAGCGTGTGGATAAAGGAGTATTTAAGCGAAAGAAAAAAGGTTATCCACAGTGGATAACCTTTTTTATGTTGGTTGATTACTTATCTTGAATATGGAGTGATTCAATTTTAAATTAGGGTAGTAAGAGAAGCGACAATAGTGAAAGCAATATGTAGTACTTAAAACTGATCTCAATCTGCATGAGACCGGATTCATTATTGAAGATAATAAGAGACATCTTGATTAGTCAATTTAATCAAACCATCTTTGCGTTCTCTGGAAAGAAACAGAATTACATATAAGCGAGGTACAAGCAGCCAGATATGCCAGAATATTAACGCAAACGTAAAGGATAGCGGTGACCAGATCAGACATACTGTGATGATGCATAGGCCAATCCAGCAAATATTAAGATGTACGCGTACAAACATACGGTAGCTGAAATGCTGGTCAGGGATATAGCCAAGCCAAGGCATACGGAGGCTCCAGCGCCAGCGTTTGGTATAAGAGCTACGCACTAGAAGGAGTATCGTCCTGGAGATGACATAGTGAATCCAAATTGTAATGGGACCTGCTAGTACAAAAGATAAGAGACCCATCCAGGAGAATGCGAGTAAGTTAAAGAAAAGCATGATAATAGGCAAGCAGAGATAGCTGTAGATGACACTACGAGCGATGACCTTTTTTTTCAGAAGCCGGTATTGATAGAATGTAGCTTTATTCTCCGGTTCAGCGAACATACGTGGACAAATCCTCCTTCAGGGATCACGTTAATGTGCAAAGATGCTTCAATCTAGTTGTGGTGTGAATCCTTATGCTTATATGAACCTTGTATGTCATGGTGAGATGATGTACAAGATGTTAAACCTTTTTGAGTCTAGAACCAATTATACTCCCGATGAGACAGACTGTCAGTTTCCAATGGTGATGTATTATATATCGGCTGAAATTCCAAGATTTTTTAAGGTAATAGAATATTAGTTTTGGAGCGCATCCTAAAAGGTGATATTTAACGTTTAAAACATAAGCACGTAGGCTGCCTAATCCAGCCCGAAGATCGTATAACATGCATGAATAGACGCTTTTTAAAGTGATGATGATGTTTATTATAGGTACAGACACCCAAGAGGGGAGAAGTGAATATATATATTTTGTAAAAGAAATGCACTATGAAAAGGTTTAAAATAATAGAAACTGTGCAATACTGATAGTAAACGTAAAACAAGGTGGGATGGTTGATGGAAGAACACACCGAACACACATGTATCATATGCGAGCAACGTAAACGAGACGGCATTTTTATTGTATCCGAATTTATATGTGATACTTGTGAAGCTGAGATGGTTCATACCGATGCGCAGGATGCGAAGTATAATTATTTTGTCCATCAGATGAAGCAAATATGGGTGCAAAAGAACGCTTAAAGAAAACAAAACAATATATAGGTGTAGGTATGATCGAGACCCCGGGAGGGTCTTTTTTCTGTGTATTCAAGGGTATGATTGAGAAAGAGGGGGAAATCATCTCATGAGTGCGGTAAAAAGGGATATGCTAAAATGGAGATTGAGTTAAGAAATCAATTGAGTTCAACGGATAGAGGATCATTGGTGGAGAGCTTCGTACATCATATAGGAAGAGTTATGGAGTCAGTGTTACTTTTAATCTTAAAAAATGATGGATTAGCACTAGATTATTAAAATACTGAGCGTATGGGAAGGTTAGGATATGAAATTGGAATCACATCGTGCACCGCTTTACGAGGCATTACTTGCGTATCGGGACTCAGGACAACGTTCCTTTCATGTACCGGGTCACAAAAATGGACAAGTCTATCGAGCTTTATTGCAAAAGGAAAGAAGCACACATTCTGATGATCAGGCTACAAGTGATAATGAGAGCCATTTGGGGAGAGAGCCGTTAGAGCAATCACAACTACATATAGTAGAGGGAGAGCATGTAAGTACCGGTGAAAGACAGGTGCCTTTACAAGATACTACTCTACGGGAAGAGAAGCATCAGGAGGAGCAGTCCCAGTCCAACATCGTACCCACGAGAGCATTCCTAGAGATGATGCGTATGGATGTGACAGAAATCTCGGGCACGGATGATTTGCATCATCCTGAGGGAGTTATTTTGGAGGCGCAGCAGTTGGCAGCGGATTGTTATGGTGCTGAGGAAAGTTTCTTTTTGGTCGGGGGGAGCACAGCTGGCAATCTATCGTTACTCTTAACCGTGTGTGATGAGCCGGGAAGTATCGTGCTGGTACAACGTAATGTACACAAGTCCGTTATTTATGGGCTGATGCTCGCCGGTGCCAAGGCTGTATTCCTAGAGCCTTGGGTTGATCCTACGTCTGGACTTGCCGTTATGCCGTCTGTTCAGACGGTGCAAGCAGCTGTCCAGGCATATCCCGAAGCAAAGGGACTACTTGTCACGTTGCCTAACTATTATGGGATGGGCGCTGATCTGACGCCTATAGCCCGTATTTGCCACGAGGCCGGTATGCCGTTGCTCGTGGATGAAGCGCATGGCGCGCATTATGGGCAGCATCCGGAGCTGCCTGCATCTGCACTGTCCTGCGGAGCGGACGGTGTAGTGCAGTCTACGCATAAGATGCTGTCTGCCTTCACCATGGGAGCCATGCTGCATGTTCAGGGAACACGGGTTAACCGTTCCCTGCTGCGTCAGCGATTGGCCATGGTGCAGAGCTCAAGCCCATCATACCCTGTGATGGCTTCGCTCGATCTTGCGCGCCAGCTCCTGCATGTGCGGGGCGCGCAGACTTTCACGGCGGGGCTCGCCGCCGTGAGCACCTTCAAGCGCGGCCTCGCGGAGCTGCCGCGTTTCCGATTGCTGCAGCCTGCGGCGCTGCAGCAGCAAGTGCTGTCAGCCGATGTGGAACCGGCTGACCAAACTGTCCGAGCATCTGCTGCACAGCCAGAGCAGATGCACGGGCAATCGGCGGCAGGGCTAGGCCACGCCGCAGCAGGATACACCGCTCAGGATCCATTCAAGGCCGTCATTTATGACGGATTAGGAATACTGAGCGGTTATGGCTTGCAGCAGCAGCTTGAAGCGCGCGGCTGCATACCCGAGATGAGCGACGAACGATACGTCGTCTTGCTCTTCAGTTTGGGGTCTACAGAGGAGGATGCCCAGCAGGTGTTACAGGCTTTGCAGGACATCAGCTCAGCTTCTGCTGGTGAGGAAGATTTGCTCTGTCCTGAGGAATCAGGAGAACATATGAGAGAAGAGAAGCATTACATTTCCACGTGGAACAATTTCCAAGAAAAGGTAACCTACTCGGAGCCGATCCTATTTTCACTCCAGCCCATTAGAGAAGAGCACACAATAGAAGTACCTATTAATGAATGTGCTGGGCGCTATTCTGCAGAGATGGTTATTCCATACCCTCCAGGTATTCCTCTCATATATCCTGGGGAGCGTATAAGCCCTACAATACTTGCACGTATACAGCTTCTGCGGGATGAGGGAGCTAAGTTCCATGGCGTAACCGATGCTTCTCTGCAAACAATGAAGGTAATGAAGAACCAATAGAGAGAGTTATTTATTTTTTAATAGAGAGAAAGAAGGTACACCGTTGGGTATTCCGCTAAAAAAATATACAGGAATAGTCCTACAAGTCATATGTATGTATGGCTTCTATTGGGTAGGAAACATGATTCAAACCATACTGAATCTACCGCTTACGGGTAGCATCATAGGGATGTTAGTACTTTTCATTGTCATTCAACTAGGCTGGATCAAAATAAGCTGGGGTGAAGAAGGCTCGTCTTGGCTTCAGTCCAATCTGCAATTGTTATTTGTGCCACCAACTGTCGGTATTATTAATCATTTCGATTTCTTCCGAGCCAATACCATCTTACTTGTCCTTGGGCTAATTGTAAGCACACTAACTACTTGTCTGTTATCTGCCTTAACCAGTCATTGGATTATGGCTTGGAGGGAGAAGTATCAACGGAAGGAGGAACTCTCGTGTCATCAATCCTCCTTGGATTAGGAATGATTATATTGACGGTTGTGATGTATGTGGGAGCGACATATATGTATCGCCGATTCAAATGGCCTATTGTTATGCCTGTTCTAACGACAACGGCTGTCATTGTTCTGATTTTGGTTATTACAGATATCCCGTTAGATACGTATATGCTTGGGGGGCAATGGATTCAAGAACTGCTCGGCCCTGCTGTTGTTTCCTTGGCGTTCCCCTTATCCAAACATATCCATGTGTTAAAAAAGAATATCCTACCCGTTATAGGTGGCACCATTATAGGTAGCATTACAGGCATGTTCACAGGTGCATCGGTGGCAATTGTGCTAGGATACCCGAAAGAGATGGTCATCGCCATTTTGCCCAAATCGGTAACTACACCTGTTGCTATTCAGCTTGCTGATCAGGTTGGAGGAAATTCCTCTTTTACTTCACTGTTTGTGATGATTGCGGGTTTCTCCGGTATATTACTGGGTCCCATGCTGCTAAGGTGGGCAAAAATAAAGAGCAGCCATGCCTATGGGGTTGGTCTAGGTTCAGCATCTCATGCACTGGGAATGGCTAGATCTTTCGAGTATGGGGAGAATGCTGTGGCATTAAGCTCTGTTTCGATGATTATGAGTGCGATTGTTGGATCAATGATGCTTCCGCTCTGGGTATGGGTGCTGTATTAGAGGCATCTCAGCGTCGAGTATGGGATTCAGCCCAAATAAGTGGATAGTTACGAAGTTTGTTTTCTTCGCAAACAATGAGTTGCCCACGTAGTTTGGTCTACGCTCCGCTACTCCATTTCTAGCTTCATCCCATCTCCTCGGTACTGAAAACCGTCCTTTTTGAACATGATTATAAGGGAAATGCTGACCATCAGCCATTGATCATGTATAGTAATATAAATAGAAGCTTGTACAAAAGTAGACAGTGAGGCTTCTGGGTGCATGGGCATACACCTTCAAGCAGGCTACTTCATAGTCTGGAGTATGTAGCCCAGTGTACGACAGATAAATTCAGCTATGTGGATTTAACTAACGGCAATCTGGATGAGTTTTTTTATCAAGAGATCAGTCGTAGAAGTTATGTAGCTGAACTTACACAGAGCATATTCATTACACAGTACTCACGATCACACATTTAGACGCAATAATCGATATAGAAAGCAGGGAAGCATATGCAGGGCAGAGGTAAATTCATTACGCTGGAAGGGGGAGAGGGTTCCGGAAAAACAACGATGATCAGCAGGTTAGGTTCTTACTTGGAAGAACAGGGTATACCATTGCTAGTTACTCGTGAGCCTGGTGGGATTGAGATTGCGGAGAAAATACGTTCCATCATCCTTGACCCTCTTCATACGTCAATGGATTCACGAACCGAAGCACTGCTCTATGCGGCTGCTCGTAGTCAGCATCTGGCGGAGAAGGTGGAGCCAGCACTGAAGGCAGGTAAGATGGTCATCTGTGACCGGTTTGTTGACAGCAGTCTGGCTTACCAAGGATATGCTCGTGGACTTGGCATGGAATCCGTATGGGCTATTAATAAGTTTGCGATCGGTGACCTAATGCCAGATGTGACGCTGTATCTGGATATTGAACCTGAAGAAGGGCTTGCCCGGATCAATGCTCATAATGGACGTGAAGTGAACCGTCTAGACTTGGAAAGTTTAGAGTTTCATCGAAAAGTACGTGAGGGTTATTTTCTTCTAAAGGAACAATTCCCAGATCGGATTCAAATTATTGATGCTTCCCGCAAGCCAGATGAGGTTGCTGCTTCAATGATTTTGTCGCTTAAGGCAGGGATTTTGAAGGATTTTGACGAGTAATTGTCTAATATATAAACATGGCATTTATGAAGTGCTTATTATTGAAGGAGGTTATGCAGGATGAAACTAATTGTTGCGATTATACAGGATAAAGACAGCAACCGATTATCCAGCGCCCTGGTCAAAGCGAATTATAGAGCTACGAAGCTGGCCAGTACCGGTGGGTTTTTGAAGGCAGGCAACACGACGTTTATGATCGGTGTCGATGATGGTCAGGTCGAATCCGTAATGAACGTCATTCGCAGCAGTTGTAAGGTTCGTGAACAGCTCGTAACGCCAGTTACGCCAATGAGTGGAACAACCGACTCTTACCTGCCGCTACCTGTTGAAGTTCAAGTCGGGGGAGCAACCGTGTTTGTTCTGCCAGTTGATCGTTTTGAGCACTTTTAAGAGGGATTAAGCGTAATCTCTAATACGCCTCGGATGAATCATGCCTCAAGGCATAATAGAGAAAAGTTACGTCTTTCTTAAGATCAACAATCGACATTCTTCGTCCAAGAAAAATAATCCATAATAGTGTACGTTCAAAAGCTTTTTGAACAACCTCAACTGTATAGGACGGCTCTTCTTGGACGAAGGCTGACTATTCTAGAAATGCATAAATTGCACATGATGGTGAATTTTCTCTACCATTATATATAGAGGTTTATACAGCTCATAATAAAGGCTAATTTCACGCACAGGCGCAATGCGCACTGTGCTGATGGGCGATTGCCCTACAGAAGACGTATCTTGATAACAGGTATTATAATAGAAAGCGGGCGTATCCATGAAAATCAATCCTGGGTTCCGGCCAATGCAGAGCGGTATCAGTTCTTCCGATTCTAGCTCTAAGCCGGTTCAATCCAAAAACTTCTCTGATATGATGAATCACCAGGGTGAACGAGCGTCACAGGCTGAATTGAACCGTAGATTAAGTGAAATTCAAATGCAGGGTGACCGCTTGGCTCGATCCATGACGATCCGCGAACTCAAAGCTTATAAGCAGCTCGTAAAGCGGTTTTTAGAAGAAACGGTTCGTCGCGGTGTCTCTATGAAAGAAACTCGGGGATGGGATCGCAGAGGACGGGGTAAACGGTATAAATTGATTGATGAAGTCGATGCAGCCCTGTTAATAATGGCAGATGAGCTGCTTGAGACTGAGGATGGAAAAATTACACTGCTTCAACAAGTCGGTGAAATTCGGGGAATGCTTATTAATTTAAGCTTCTGAGGAGGAAGTATGTCTTTTCAACAAATTATGGGTCAGCAGGCAGCGAAGCAGATGTTACAGAGCAGCTTAAGGCGTGAGGCGGTCAGCCATGCATATTTGTTCAGCGGGCCATCTGGCAGCGGGCAATTGCAGACAGCGATTACGTTTGCCAAGGCGATATTCTGTACAGAGCTAGAGGACGATGCCTGCGGTCAATGTTTAGAATGTCGAAAGGTAGAGCATGGCAATCATCCTGATCTAACGATGCTTGCTCCAGATGGAAACAACATCAAAATTGATCAAATTCGAGATTTACAGCGCATTTTCTCCTATCGTTCAGAGGCTGGACATCCTAAAGTGTACATTATAGAGCAGGCTGAAAAAATGACGGTTCAAGCGGCCAATAGTTTGCTGAAGTTTCTGGAAGAGCCTCAGGTACCTGCAGTAGGTATCCTGATTACCGATAACGGGCAGGCAATGCTACCAACCATTCGTTCTCGTGCGCAACTCGTTCCATTTAACGCGCTCAATCCGGAAGAAATGCTTCAAATATTGATTTCGGAAGAACACCCAGCTAATCTAGCTCGTTCTGCAGTCCATTTAGCGTCAGGTTTGGAAGCATGTAGAGAAATTCTCCAGCAGAATTGGTTTGCAGAAATTAGAAACGTAATGTTACAATTAGGGAAGGAGTCCCTGGGTAGAGGAAGTACATCGTTGATCTCTGCACAGCAGAAGCTTTTCAAAACCGGACTCTCAGAACATCTGGATATGATGCTTAGTCTATTCCATTTATGGTTTAGAGATATGCTCTATATTCAGTACGGTAGGCATGAACATATCGTTTTTATAGATCAGTTGGACATGCTGTCTCAATTGGCCAGAACCCGGAGTACAGATCAGTGGGTCTCCTATATGGATTCGGCCGCGGCATGTAGAAAAAAATTGCGTTTCAATGTCAATGGCCAGCTTTGTCTGGAGCAATTTTTGATCGGTTTGGCATAAGACTGGGAGAGGACAGGTTTGTTCCAATCATATGCAAACGGTTATAACTTCGGGGGGTTCCTTAAGAAGATAGGGCTTCAGACGAAGTGGGATTGGCTTACAAGGGGGTTAATTTTTTGTATAGTGTAGTGGGTGTCCGTTTCAAAAAAGCGGGCAAAATTTATTACTTCGATCCCCTGGACCTTCCCATTGAGAAAGAAAACTGCGTTATCGTGGAGACAGCGCGGGGGGTAGAGTACGGTAAGGTTGTAGTTGGTAAGAAGGAAGTAGGCGAGTCCGATGTGGTATTGCCGCTGAAGAAAGTCATCCGCGTAGCAGGTGAGACAGATGCTCGTGTGGTAGATGAGAACAAGCGTGCAGCCAAAGAAGCATTCGGTACTTGTTTAAATAAAATCAAAGACCATGGCCTCAAAATGAAGCTGGTCGATGTGGAGTTTACGTTTGATCGCAATAAAATTATTTTTTATTTTACAGCTGAAGGAAGAGTTGATTTCCGAGAGCTGGTCAAGGATCTAGCAAGCATTTTTCGAACGCGGATTGAGCTTCGTCAGATTGGAGTTCGAGATGAGGCGAAAATGCTTGGAGGAATCGGACCTTGCGGCCGTGTATTATGTTGTTCTTCCTGGCTGGGAGACTTTGAGCCGGTATCAATTAAGATGGCTAAAGATCAGAGCCTGTCACTGAATCCGACGAAAATTTCCGGGTTGTGCGGAAGACTCATGTGCTGTCTGAAGTTTGAGCATGATAACTATGAAAGTGTGAGAGAAGAACTTCCGGCTGTAGGCAAGTTGGTCGTCACCTCAATGGGTGAAGGAAAAGTTGTTGGGATCAACGCCGGTAATCGCACAGTCCATGTTCAACTGTTCGACATCAGTAAAGTCAAAGAACTTCCGCTGGATGACGTCGTTATCAAGTAAACCATAAAGGTTGCTTCGGGGTGGAAACTTGGAAAAGAAAAATCTGTTTACGCACATTCATGAAATGGAAACCCAATTGGGTCAGTTGCACAGTGATTTAGGTGAGTTAAAAATGATTGTCAAAGAGCTGCTTGAGGATAATCAGCGGCTTACGATTGAGAATGAGCAGTTACGTAAACTGCTTAAGCGTGAAGCTCCAGCTGATCTGCCTGCTGCTTCTGCACTAGCTCCGATCGCAAGGCCTGCAGGGCCGGCTACCGGAGAAGATGTTGTAGGTGAAGGGTATGATAACTTAGCTCGGTTGTATCACGAAGGCTTCCATATCTGCAATGTCTATTATGGACATTTACGGACGGAAGGCGATTGTCTGTTCTGCCTGTCTTTTCTTAATAAATGAAGTGACCGTAGGGAAGATACCCTACGGTTTTTTTTAAGGTTAAAGCATTTTGAGTATAAAGAATGTAACGAAGCATAGCATACCGGAGGATGAGTGCATCATATGACAGAAAATTCAGTAATGTTACATGAGTCAGAGCGGATTGATGACTTGCTCTCTCACGATCTGAAGATTATTCAAAGTGACGAAGTGTTTAGCTTTTCCATGGATGCTGTGTTATTAGCGAGGTTTGCCTCTGTGCCTAAACGTGGGCGGGTGCTCGATCTATGTACAGGTAACGGGGTCGTTCCGATTTTGTTAACGACACGCACACAGGCTAATTTGGAGGCGATTGAGATTCAGCCACGATTAGCAGATATGGCAAGACGTAGTGTGCAGCTCAATGGACTGGGCGAGTCGATCACCATTCATGAGGGGGATTTGCGCGAACTGGTCAAAGTGACTGGACATGCAGCTTACGATGCAATAACGGTTAATCCACCATACATGCCACTGAATGGTAGTGATCTGAAGATGAATACCCATCAGGCTATGGCACGCCACGAAGTCGGATGTACATTGGAAGAAGTAATTCAAGCATGCAGTAGACTGCTTCGCAATGGCGGAAAAGTTTCGATGGTTCATCGTCCTCAGCGTATTGCCGAGATCATTTCTCTCATGCGGGAATACAAACTGGAACCCAAGCGGATTCGAATGGTTCACCCTCGTTCACATCTGGAAGCAAATATGGTATTAATAGAAGCTTCTAAGGATGGAAAGCCAGAAGTACGGATGCTTCCACCGCTCATTGTGTACAATGAAGAGGGAACCTACTGTGAGGAGATTATGGATATCTACTATGGCTCACAGCACAAACCACACCCTGTGGAAGGAGGGCTATAGATGACATTGAAAGTTCAGAAAAGCTATGTAGATTTATCGGAAGGCTCAGGAAATTTATATTTGGTTGGAACTCCAATTGGTAACTTGGATGATATGACCTTCAGAGCCATCAATACGTTGAAGCAGTGTGATATCATCGCGGCCGAGGATACTAGACAGACGAGAAAGCTCTTAACCCATTTTGATATTACACCTTCCATGCTGTTTAGTTACCATGAGCATAATAAGGCCGCAAGTGGGCCTGAACTGATACGCTATATAATAGAAGGAAAAAATTTGGCACTCGTCAGTGATGCAGGTTTACCGGCTATTTCTGACCCAGGTTCTGACCTTGTGCAGCTCGCCATTGAAGCTGGAATTCGAGTTATTCCGATCCCAGGACCGAATGCAGCATTGTCTGCTTTGATTGTATCGGGATTACCAACAGAACGATTCACCTTTGGTGGTTTTCTGCCACGAGAGAAAAAGGATATGCGAAAAGTGTTGGAGGCTTTTGACGAATCAAACGGCACTTTGTTGTTTTATGAGTCACCTCATCGCATTCGTAAAACACTAGCTCATTTGGAAGAGATCTTAGGCGATCGTCCGGTAGTTTTGGCTCGAGAATTGACTAAGCGCCATGAGGAATTTGCAAGAGGTAGCATTCGAGAATGTATCGAATGGCTTGAAGAGCATCCACCGCTCGGAGAGTACTGTCTTCTGGTCGATGGAATCAAGGAGCATGAACGAAAAGCAGAACGTGAAGCATGGTGGCAACTGCTTTCGTTGGAAGAGCATGTAGCCCATTATGAGTCCGAGGGTCTAGGTCGTAAGGATGCAATGAAGAAAACGGCAACAGATCGAGGGTTAACGAAGAGAGACGTGTATAACGCTTTATTATAATTTCAACCCAATCTATGTACAGACTGACAAAACTAAACCTTAAAGCAACCTTAATTGGAAACTTAAAGAAATATTAAAATGAAGATGCGGTGGAAAATAATTTAATAAGTATATGGCATTAACATTATACCTCTTTATATTGTCATATCGGATCCACCGCTTACTTCGCATTCGCCTCAGTGGCAAGACAAGTAGGCTTTTTTTGGGTAAAGGAACAAAAAAAGACCTTCCAACGGTGGGGTTCACACCGGGAAGGCAAGTAAGGAATATAAAAAGGTTAGAAATAACTATTGAATAAGTCCATTATACCTGATTTTTCTTATTTTGTCACAGGTGCAGGGATCTCGGAAATACATTCGTTACAAACGATTTTGCCTTTGAAGTAAGTTACGTTCTCAGCATTACCACAGAAGATACAAGCTGGCTCGTATTTTTTCAACATGATGCGCTCACCATCAACATAGATCTCAAGAGCATCCTTTTCGCCAATACCCAGCGTACGGCGCAATTCGATTGGAATAACTACCCGTCCCAGTTCGTCGACTTTTCTTACAATACCTGTTGATTTCATCATTATAATCAGTGCTCCTCTCAGCTACTTATCATTGTCATTATTCGACATTATTTTATGTTTTATGATACCCATCATACCAACGATTCCCAAAACAGTCAACCTTAAAATTAGCTTAAAATTAAGGCTGTTTTTGATAAAATTAAGATGGGTAAGGGATTGGAAGCTATTTTTCACATTTAAACACGAATGTCAGCTTTGTCGATTTGGAAAACATTATAACCCCTGTATTCGACAGCATTCGACAAACAGTGTCGAATCGATGATGGATTTCGGGGCAGAAACGACAAAACAAATTAAAATAAATCAAAAGGAGTGACAATTATGGAACAGCGCTTAACGGAGGAAAAGGTATTCAAAGATCCCGTACATAATTATATTCATGTGCAAGACCCGATTATCTGGCAGTTGATCAATACCCCCGAATTTCAACGCCTGCGTCGTATTCGCCAACTAGGCACATCTTATCTAACATTTCATGGAGCAGAACACAGCCGTTTTTCACATTCGCTAGGTGTGTACGAGATTACACGTAAAATTATTTCACAATTTGAAAGAAGTCATTATTCGGATTGGCCGAAAGAGGAGAAGATTGTGGCTCTCTGTGCTGCCTTACTGCATGATTTGGGCCATGGCCCGTTCTCTCACTCAATTGAAGAAGCTTTTGATATGAATCATGAAGATTGGACTTGCCGCATCATTATGGGCGATACCGAGGTAGGGGCTATCTTAAGACGGTATGCGCCAGACTTTCCAGAGAAAATAGCATCGGTGATACAAAAAACGTACGAAAAACCTATTGTGGTCAATTTGGTTACAAGCCCGCTTGATGCTGATCGCATGGATTACTTACTCCGCGATGCATATTTCACAGGTGTTAACTATGGTACGATTGACCTTGATCGGATTTTGCGTATGCTCCGTCCATACCACGGACGAATTGTGGTCAAAGAGTCGGGTATGCATGCTGTTGAGGATTACTTGATGTCAAGGTACCAGATGTATTGGCAGATCTACTTCCATCCAGTTACCCGCAGTTCTGAGATTATATTGCGTCAAATTTTCAAACGAGCTAAAACGCTGGTGCAGCAGGGATTTAATTTCCGTTTCATGCTAGATCCTCTGCCGCAGTTGTTTGAAGGCGAACTTGCTGTTCATGAGTATCTGCAACTGGATGAGGCATTGATCCAAACGGCATTCATGCAATGGCGCAAAGAAGACGATACTGTTCTAAGTGAGTTGTGCGAACGATTTATGGATCGCAGACTATATAAGTATGTAGAGGTTGAACAGATCGATGTAGAGACGATAGAAGAGATGCGGGAAGCTTTCGCCAAGGCAGGATTAAATCCTGAGTATGATCTTGAAATTGATTTTCCGACCGATCTTCCGTATGATGTGTTTCGTCCGAATGAATCGACGGATAAGCAGATCTTGTTGCTAGATCGGCAGGACCAGCTGCATGAGTTGTCAGAGGTTTCCGATATTGTCCGTTCAATCAGTGGCATTCATCGTGGAAAGCATCATTTATACTATCCGCAGAATAAGGTTGATACCATTCTTCATGAGCTGCCATCTCATTTGCGCCCCTACTTCTCCTGATTGGGTGGTGCGGCTTTATGCCAAAGTAGCTATGCTAAAAAGCATTTCTAACCTGAGATGTTCTCATGATACAGTAATCTGCTTTAATGGAGAGGATATGTAGATCGACATAATTTTGTAATCTTAGGTTTTTTTATAAAATTATATATCTCTAAAGAGATCTACATATAGAGTATGTTGTGACCGATTCATTCCACATATTGTAGTTAGTTAGGGTCAAATTGATTGAAAAAAACCTGTATAGGCTAATTTTATCCACCCTAAAAATTTACTTTTTTCAAATAAAATTAATCAGATATGGTTGCACATTGCTTAAGCGTGAATAGACAGCCTATTTATTCTGATTCGACAGAAAGGGAGAACGAAACATGATGTTATTCGACACCCATACCCATCTAGATGCGCCCCAATTCGACGAGGATCGTGAAGCTATGATTCAAAGAGCTGTTGATGCAGGAATTAGCCGCATGATTAATGTCGGTTTTAACCGAGAAACGATTCCATCCACTATGAAATTAGCCGAGACATATGACTTTATTTACGCAGCTGTTGGGTGGCATCCCGTGGACGCGATTACGATGCAAGAGGGTGACTTGGAATGGATTGCATCTTTATGCAAGCATGAAAAAGTCGTTGCGATTGGCGAAATTGGTTTAGATTATCATTGGGATACATCACCAAAGGATGTGCAACAGCGTGTATTACGACAACAGATTGGACTAGCTCGTGAGTTGAACATGCCCATAGTCATTCATAATCGGGATGCGCATGAGGACATCGTGAAAATTTTGCGGGAAGAAAAGGCTGGGGACGTTGGCGGAGTAATGCACTCCTTCTCAGGTAGCTGGGAAACCGCGAAACAATGTCTAGATCTCGGGTTTCACCTCTCGTTCGGGGGGCCGATTACGTTCAAAAATGCGAAGCAACCCAAAGAGGTACTGGAGAAGGTTCCGATGGATCGTTTCTTCCTCGAAACCGATGCTCCTTATTTGACTCCACATCCATTTCGCGGTAAACGAAATGAGACAGCGCATGTACGTCTGGTTGCAGAAGCAGCTGCGGAAATTAAAGGCATTTCGTTAGAGGAAATTGCCGCAATAACCACCAAAAATGCCATGGAACGATTTGGTATTCGTTAAAAACTAGAGCAAATGTGATGAAAAAGTGAGCTAGGCGGAGGTAATTTGCTTTTTGATCCAAATAAATCAAGAATATTACAATATTTTAACCAAATATTTAGAAAAACGTACTTGAACAACGCTTTACAACATGCATCGAAACAGGATATCATCTTTTCAGTGAATTGTTGTGCGGAAAATTGGACAGATGTTCGGGGGATGAACAAAGGGACACTTTCCGATGAACAACATTACTTTCATGAATCGATCTCGCTGAGTCTCCGTTATCGGAGAGCGGGGGAACCAATAGGGCTTAAACATCGGTGAATATAGCCGGTGCGCATCGTTCGCTGACCCAAAAGCAGCGGAATGATCTGCGAAGCACTATTTGATTTCTTCTTTGGGTCTCGGGGTGAATTCAAGGGCATCCGCCATGAGCGGGTGACCGGAGATAGGGCGGCTCTCTTTCGCCCGAACCCGACAGCTAACCTCGCAAGCGGAAAAAGAGAGGCAACCTCGTGCATGAATTTCCGATATTCAAAATCATTCGGAAGCCACGAAAGAGTCCTCTTATACTCTTTCTTTGGCTTTTTTTGTTTTTGAATAAAAGAAATACTGTCATCATACGGTAAGTATTCAGGAGGATGACATCATGTTGCGAAGATTGATTCATGGTGCAGAACCGGCTAGGTTGATCTAATCCGTGTTCTGTAGAAAATCAGGTATAGTCGCGTCAAAGACATCATGCATTACTCTAGACGGCGAGGCTATGAAGGAGGACGGAGAAGTGGGCACATTCCAAACAGAAGAGACCCATGAGTCACGATCATCCAGTAAGTCTTTCGCGTTACGGTGGAAGCATGAGAACATGCGTCAAATGGCATTGATCGCGATATTCTCAATTGCGCTTACAATCATGATCTTGTTAGTCGTATATGGTCAGGCCGGGAAACAAATTTCGCTGGTTATCGATGGCAAAGCTCAGGCAGTAGAGACTCGTACAGGAATGCTTCAAGAATTGTTAGAGGAGCAGTCAATCACAGTCAGCCCTCACGATCAGGTATCCATGCCCTTGAATGGGGCGATTGCAGATGGAGACCGCATCGTTATTGAGCGGGCCATTCCAGTAAATATTACGGCAGACGGAGACACCAAGACTCTGTATACAACCGATGCTTCGGTAGAAGAGGTAATTCAAAAGTCAGGTATTGAAATTGCAAGTAATGATAAAGTTTACCCTGCACTCGGAAGTTCAATCAAAGAGGATATGAAAATCCGTGTAGTGCGTGTAACAAAGCGTACAGTTGATGTGGAACAGCCCATCGCATTCAAAGTCATCAAAACGGCTGACCCAAGCTTGTACAAAGGTGACAACCGTGTCATCGTAAGTGGTAAAGAAGGTACACTCGTACAACACATTGAGAAAGTGTTCCAAGATGGAGAATTAGTCTCCAAAAAGATGGTTGGCAAGTCGGTTGCGACGAATCGTGTAGATAAAGTCATCGCTGTCGGAACCAAAGCTAAACCTGCACCTGTCGTGAAGGAGCCTGAGATCCAAACGGTATCGGCTAGCACTTCGAAGACAAAAACAGCAACAAAAACGGCATCATCGAACTCGGATAAACCCTCTGCCTCGGGCAGCAAAGTCATTACCGTTTCAGGTACTTCTTTTAAATATTCTAAAGTTCTCAAAAATGTGTCTATGACAGCATACTCTTCAGAAGAGCCTGGCATTGGCACCAAAACAGCCTCCGGTACTCGGGTAACAGAAGGTCGCACCATTGCGGTGGATCCGAAAGTCATTCCAATCGGCTGGTGGGTATACATTGAAGGTCTCGGTTTCCGTCGTGCTGAAGATACGGGCGGAGCTATCAAAGGGAATAAGATTGACGTATATTATGACAGTGTGAAGCATGCCATTAACTTCGGTCGCAAAAAAGGCAAGACGGTCTATGTGATCGGTCCGGTGAAGCCGGAAGCGAACTAAAATCGTTTTACTTTGAAATGGGAATGCTATAAAATATAAGGCATGAATGATTCATGCGGAATATGCGGCGGGAGGGTCTGAATTCAGTCTCGCCCGCCGTTTGCCAGAGAAGAGGGATATTCCTCTTCTTTTTGCGTTAGAAAGGAAGAATTGGAACATGATAAAAGAAGTGATCGTGGTTGAAGGCCGTGACGATACGGTGGCGATAAGGCGCGCCGTTCAGGCGGATACCATTGAAACAGGCGGCTCAGCCATTAATCAGCGGATTCTGAAGCGTATTGCACTTGCTCAGGAGCGGAGAGGTGTCATTGTTCTGACCGACCCAGATCATGCTGGTGAGCGGATACGGAAAATCATCGCCAATAAGGTACCAGGTTGTAAGCACGCCTTCATTCCTGAGGCTGACGCAACGCGCAAAGGAGATATCGGAGTCGAGAACGCTTCGCCAGAAGCCATTCGCCATGCCCTAGAACGTGTGCATACGTCCTATGAGGGGGCACCGAGTCTGATTGATTGGGAGGACCTCATCGCTGCTGGACTCATTGTGCATCCACAGGCTGCCGCACGTCGTATGGAGATGGGGAACATACTCGGCATCGGATATTGTAATGGTAAGCAGTTCCACAAGCGGTTAAGTGTGTTTCAGATCACCCGAGAAGAATTCTCTGCCGCATTATCGCAAATCGAATGTGAAGGATTGTGAAGTAAATGAAGGGTATGGAAGAGACGTTGGAAATCGCAACACCCAAACGAACGAAAGAGATTATTCAGAAACATGGATTTTCATTTAAGAAGAGTCTAGGACAGAACTTCCTAATTGACCAAAATATATTGAACAAGATTGTTAACGCTGCAGATTTGGACGAGTCCAAAGGTGCACTTGAGATTGGACCTGGAATTGGAGCACTAACGGAGCGGCTTGCTAGGGTTGCGGGCCCTGTAACGGCAGTAGAGATTGATCAGCGGCTCTTACCGATCTTAGGTGAAGTGATGGAGCCTTATCCCAATGTACGGGTTCATCATGGAGATGTATTGAAGCTGGATCTGGAGGAGTTATTCCGAACGGATTTTGGTCAAGTAGACAAAGTTAGCGTTGTTGCGAACTTGCCTTATTATGTGACAACACCAATCATGATGAAGCTACTGGAAGAAAAATTGCCCGTGGACAGCATCGTGGTCATGATTCAGAAGGAAGTAGCAGAACGTATGGCTTCTGCACCTGGTTCCAAGGAGTACGGTAGCTTAAGTATTGCCGTACAATACTACAGCGTACCTGAGCTCGTCTGTGTTGTTCCACCAACCGTATTCATTCCTCAGCCTAATGTGGAATCGGCGGTTATTAAACTTAAGGTTCGGGAACAACCTCCAGTACAGGTTCCAGATGAAGCACACTTCTTCGAGGTGGTACAGGCTTCTTTTGCACAGCGTAGAAAGACCATTTCTAACAATCTGAAATCTCGCTTTTTCACAAAGGATAACCGGGAGCAGGCTGACCAATTATTGGAGCAAGCAGGCATTCAGCCATCTAGACGTGGTGAGACTCTTAGCTTGGAGGAGTATGCAACGTTAAGTACGGTGATGTGGGAAGCTGGAGTACGTGCAGCGCTATAGGCATTTTAGACAATGCATTTTTTAGAATTGCCTTCTTGTGAACTGTCATTTGTAAAATCTTAGGTCTGCAAGGTAATGTACTAAAATCGGATGAACCAATCCGGGTGCTAGCCCATACGATGGGTTAGAGGTGATTATGTTGATGAATATCGGAGACTTGGTCGTTCGGAAGTCATATGGAGGAGATGTGACTTTTCGGGTGGAAGGCCTTCAGGTGGACAGCGCTGTTATTAAAGGTACCGAGTTCCGGCTGCTCGCTGATTCCCCGGTGGATGATTTGATACAGGTTCCATATGAACCGCAGAGCGCTAAGACTCGACAGGCGCATGTTAAGGCTCACCAGACGCTCTCACGTATACAGCAGAATCGGATGGAACAGGCGGAGCGGAATAGAGAAGGATTGGGTCAGGAATGGGCCCAGCAGCAAGAACCTGCCTATTTCGAAATGCCTGGCAAAGTGCTTCACCTGGACGGAGATCCAAACTATTTGAAAAAAAGTATGAATCTCTACGAACAGCTTCGCGTCCCAGCGGAGGGACAGTATGTACATGAATCTGCTATGGCCGATACGTTGTATCATCTTTTACCCAAGGTTAGGCCGGACATTGTGGTTATTACAGGACATGATGGCGTGCTGAAGACTCGCCAGCCGTACGATCTGTATAGTCTGGGAAGCTATAAGAACTCTCAGAACTTCGTGGCAGCGATTCAGGTTGCAAGGCAGTACGAACGTCACCTGGATGCACTCACCATCGTCGCAGGGGCGTGTCAGTCTCATTTTGAGGCTCTGCTGCGGGCAGGGGCGAACTTCGCTAGTTCACCAGGCAGAATACTGATTCATGCGCTTGATCCGGTATATGTGGCAGCCAAAGCCTCCTTTACTTCAGTCAGAGATACGGTGAACATGAATGACATTCTGCATAATACGATTAGCGGAAGCCAAGGCGTGGGTGGCGTAGAAACGCGTGGCAGTTACCGTGTCGGATTACCTGGATTGAACGATTTATCTACGTTAAAAGTGAACCCGTCTGCGGTTTGAGTATGTGCGAAGAAAGTCCCAGTTCGGGGCTTTTTTTATTTGCAAAAAAATTCATTGACAGAAACTTTTCGATGCTGATATAATAATTAGTTTTGATTTGACATAGACTGTAAATTAAGGTATAATGGACAAGAAAAGAGGTGGTCGTCGACAATGGCTAAAAATACGCTGTTGGATATCAAACGCAATCTCGACGCTCATATAGGTCAGAAAATTATGTTGCGGGCTAATGGTGGCCGCCGTAAGACTATCGAGCGTACGGGTGTATTGGAAGAAACGTACCCTTCTGTTTTTATTGTTAAGCTTGATGAGGAACAAGAAACTTTCAAGCGAGTATCTTATAGTTATGCAGATATACTTACGGAGTCGGTGGAAGTCATGGTATTTGATCCAGGCAGCCAGACGCATAGTTCTTATATGGAGCCGTAAGCATCGTTTTACAGGCGATTCGCCCCACAAGGCGGATCGCTTTTTTATTTTCATAAAAGAGGAATCCCACCACTCCATCAATTTAGGAATGAGGTTTAGGTAGTTACGACATACTACATATACAGGTTCAAGTGATCTTAAGGATTGCTTCTTCACCAGCTTGAGCCTGTTCGTCCGTCATTTCTGCATTACCGAACTGGACTAATTGATGAGCTTAATCTAAGGGGGATGGTTGCATGAGCCGCAGAAGAAGAAGTGTGATGTCAGAGGAGCTTAAATACGAGCTTGCCAAAGACCTCGGTTTCTACGATACTGTTCAGCAAGAAGGCTGGGGCGGTATCAAAGCCAAAGATGCGGGCAACATGGTGAAGCGAGCGATCCAACTCGCCGAGCAGGCAGCACGCAAATCCTAATTTGAATTTCATCTGGTTTGGAGAGCGGGGCAATCCATCAGGATCACCTCGCTTTTTCCCCATAGATGTGGAATAGAAATGACTTGACAGCCCTATTTTGATATAATATGTTAAGTTGTCTTAGGGAAAAGGTGAGGACGGGTGAACGTCTTGAAAATTTACGAAAAAGCGCCTGCTAAAATTAATTTAATGCTGGACGTTTTACATAAAAGAAATGATGGATTCCATGAAGTTGAAATGATCATGACTATGGTCGATTTGGCTGATCGGTTAGAATTCTCCGAGCTTCCTCGGGATACGATCTTCATCTCTAGTCAAGCTGGATATATTCCGCTGGATGAGAAAAACCTGGCTTTTCAGGCTGCAAGGCTGATCAAAGAACGTTATGATGTTCGATCAGGGGTGCATATTCATCTGGATAAAAAGATTCCAGTGGCTGCCGGTCTTGCAGGCGGCAGTAGCGATGCAGCAGCAACGCTGCGTGGCTTGAATCGTCTCTGGCGTCTTAATATTCCCGACCAGGAGCTACAAGAGCTTGGAGCTGAACTTGGATCAGATGTACCATTTTGCATTACTGGAGGTACGGCTCTAGCAACAGGTCGAGGTGAGAAGCTTACGCCAATCCCGAATCCACCGCAATGTTGGGTCATACTGGCCAAGCCGCCTATTAATGTATCTACAGCAGATGTGTATGGTCGTTTCCGCAGTGACAAGATTGTTCGCCATCCGAGTGCTGCCAAAATGGAACAGGCGATTCGCAATCAGTCGTTTGCTGAGGTATGTGGACAGATGGGGAATGTGCTTGAGGATGTAACCCTGAAGTTATATCCAGAGGTACTGCATCTGAAGGAAGCCATGATCAAATTGGGAGCAGATGGCGTATTAATGTCCGGAAGTGGCCCAACTGTGTTTGGGTTGGTGTCGAAGGAGTCTAAGGTCGCACGGATCTATAATGGGCTGCGTGGCTTCTGTAAAGAAGTATATGCTGTGCGAATGCTGACATAGCATTCGCTTTTAGCAGTTGTTCAAAGCGTTCGCTTTTTGAACACATACTTTTGTGATGTACAAACACGTATAAAGGTGATATATTTTTATATAATTATTCGGATTTGGATGTTTTCCGTGATCGTGAGGATGGATCTCTGTGAAGAAATTAAAACGAAGCGCAAGGCTGGTTGAAATGACGCAGTACTTATTGTCTAGACCGCATACGGTGATTCCGCTCACCACATTTGCCGAACGTTATGGAGCTGCGAAGTCGTCAATCAGTGAAGATTTGGCGATTATCAAGGAAGTGTTCGAAGAAGGTGGGTCAGGAGAACTGCAAACGTTGGCCGGAGCAGCCGGGGGAGTCAAGTGGATTCCTAAGGTGTCCAGAGAACTGGCTCTTACTTTTGCTGAGCGACTCAGTACCCAATTGGAGCAGCCGGATCGGATCTTGCCTGGTGGATACCTCTACATGTCGGATTTGCTTGGTCAACCTGCATTAATGAATGAAGCAGGCAAAATCTTTGCCACTGCATTTGGTAATATGGGCATTGATGTAGTTATGACGGTAGAGACCAAAGGCATACCACTCGCATATGCGACGGGTGCCCAGCTCAACCTACCTGTTGTGCTCGTGCGCAGGGACCATCAGGCTACGGAAGGATCAGCCGTAAGTATCAATTATGTATCGGGTTCGCATAAAAGCTTGCATACGATGTCCCTATCGCGCCGGGCGATGCGTGAACATTCGCGAGTACTCATCGTGGATGATTTCATGAAAGCTGGGGGCACGGTTCAGGGAATGATCGATCTACTGGCCGAATTTAATGCGACTGTAGCTGGTGTAGGGGTCTTGGTTGAATCTGGTTCTATCGATTCAGAAGAACGCCTGTTGACCGATTATGTATCTTTGGCGAAGTTGACTGCAGTAGATGCGAAGAGCAGACACATTTCCGTCAAGCCTGGCAACTATTTTGATCTGTAGAAAGATGGCGAATAGCGTGTCGGGAAAGCTTCTTTTCCATCGACCTGGCACTAACGTTGTCGAATTGTGTATTAAATAAAAAAATTCCTGAAATTAGGACATTTTTGTGGTTATAAAAAGAAGGAGTTCGTATAGGCTGTGTGGAATTATACACCAAGTTCTGATGGAAAAAGGTGGTGAACACACACATGCAAATTACGGATGTCAGACTCCGCCGCGTTAACTCGGAGGGGAGAATGAAGGCTATCGCATCCATTACCATCGATAACGAATTCGTCGTTCATGACATTCGTGTCATTGATGGTAACAACGGAATGTTTGTTGCTATGCCGAGCAAGCGGACTCCTGACGGAGAGTTCCGTGATATCGCCCACCCGATCTCTTCCGGTACTCGTGAGAAGATTCAGGCGGCTGTATTGACTGAATATGATCGCGCTGCTACTGAGGAAGAAGTCATTGAAGAAGGTGCCTGAGAACATTATTGGGGTTCGAAGGAAAAGAGAGCCATGTCTTATGGCTCTCTTTTCTTTTTGACCGGAATAAGATATATTCAGTATTGAGTTTATTCGCAGAGTAATGTTTCATAACGATTGGTTATGAATGTTGAAAAACAAAAAAGCGCAGCGTGCGCTTGGTGACAGGGCGGCATCTTAGGAATCATGGGATTCGGTTAAGCTCGCAGGTACACGGCGTATACATATAAGGTCACGATTGTTGGTGTCCGCGTTGTTACGCGTGAATACAGGACAGCAAGCGATGAACAAGACCGGCGCAGAGCCGGCTGAACGATACTCATCAATTAGGGATATGCACCCCGAGAAAGATGGGATTTTCAGAACAGGAGGTCGTGAATTTTGAAACGAATGGCTATTGTTCTTGCCGCAGGGCAAGGAAAACGGATGAAATCCAAATTGTACAAAGTACTGCATCCCGTATGTGGTAAACCGATGGTGGGTCATGTGCTTGATGCGGCTCTACGCGCAGGTGTAGAACGCAGTGTAGTCGTGGTGGGTCACGGTGCCGAAGCGGTGCAGTCATTTTTGGGTTCAAGAGCAGAATATGCTCTTCAGGCAGAACAGCTGGGAACAGGTCATGCAGTTCAACAGGTGAAGTCTCTGCTTGGCAATGAAGCCGGATCAACGATTGTAGTCTGCGGAGACACTCCGCTTGTAACGAGTGAAACGTTGGAAGGTCTAATGAAGCTTCATGAGAGCCGCGGTGCAGCAGCTACCGTACTTACAGCTGAATTGGACAATCCCAAAGGATATGGACGCGTTATTCGCGGAGAAGATGGTTCTGTACAACGAATTGTGGAGCAGAAGGATTGTAACGAGCAAGAAGATGCTGTGAAGGAGATTAACACAGGTACTTACTGCTTCGACAATGAAAAATTGTTCGCAGCGTTGGAGAAAGTAACGAATCAGAATGCTCAAGGAGAGTACTATCTTACTGATGTTGTTGGCATATTCCGCAACGATGGAGAAGTGGTTGAAGCCTACATGTCAGATGATATTGCAGAATCCATTGGGGTAAATGATAGACTTGCTCTTTCACAAGCGGAAGCATTCATGCGTGAACGTCTTGCCGTTAAACATATGTTAAACGGTGTTACGATCATCGATCCGTCATCGACATATATCGGAGCGGATGTTACGATTGGATCAGACACAGTACTGTACCCAGGAACGATTCTTAAGGGCACGACTTCCATTGGTGAAGCTTGCCATATTGGTCCGCATGCAGATATCGAAGACAGTATCATTCAGGATGGTGTTACGATTAAACATTCTGTGTTGTCGAGTGCTGAGGTTGGTGCCGAGGCTACTGTAGGTCCATTTGCTAATTTGCGTCCAGGAACTAAATTAGGTCGCAATGTAAAAATTGGTGACTTTGTTGAAGTGAAAAATGCTACAATTGATGAAGGCTCCAAAGTGTCTCACCTTAGTTATATTGGGGATGCTCAAGTAGGGAAAAACGTAAATGTTGGTTGTGGTGCAATAACGGTCAATTATGATGGTTATAATAAAGCTGTGACAACCATTGAAGATGATGCCTTTGTAGGCAGCAACGTCAATTTGATTGCACCCATTACGGTAGGAAAAGGCGCTTATGTCGTTGCAGGTTCCACCGTTACCCATTCCGTTCCCGAGAATGATCTCGCCATTGCTCGTCCACGCCAGGAGAACAAACCTGGTTATGCGGAGAAGATCCGCGGACGTGCCAAAGCCAAGAAACAAAATGCCAAACCCGAATAAGGGGTTTTGATAACAACATTGCCTCTCGATCTTCGGGAGGTGCCGACATGTCGCAGACGCTTATAGATTCCAATGAACCAGCACGGAGGGTTTTTATTTTATGACTTATTTTGATTCGAAATTAAAAATATTTACTTGCAATTCTAACCCAAAGCTTGCCCATCAAATTGCTGATTATATCGGAATTCCTATGGGTGAATCTCACACAACTAGCTTCAGCGATGGTGAGATCCAAGTGAAGCTCTCCGAGAGCGTACGGGGCTGTCACGTTTATATCGTGCAGTCAACTTGTTTGCCAGTTAACGACAACTTGATGGAAATGCTCGTCATGATTGATGCACTTAAACGTGCTTCTGCCAAGACAATTAACGTTGTAATTCCTTACTATGGCTACGCTAGACAAGATCGCAAAGCACGTTCCCGTGATCCAATTACAGCGAAGCTGGTAGCTAATCTGATTGAAAAAGCAGGCGCAACGCGTGTAATCGCAATGGATCTTCACGCAATGCAAATTCAAGGATTTTTCGATATTCCAGTTGACCATCTGCTTGGTGTACCGATTCTGGCGCAATATTTCCGGTCAAAACAGATCGAAAATCCAGTTGTCGTATCTCCTGACCATGGTGGCGTAGTACGTGCACGGAAACTCGCTGACTTCCTGAACGCACCACTGGCGATTATCGACAAACGTCGTCCTGAGCCTAATGTCAGTGAAGTCATGAACATCATTGGTAACATTGAAGGTAAGACGGCAATCCTGATCGATGATATCATCGATACAGCAGGAACGATTGTATTGGGGGCAAATGCCTTGATGGAAGGCGGCGTGAAGGAAGTATACGCATGCTGTACTCACCCAGTATTGTCTGGCCCTGCTATGGAACGTTTGGAGAATGCACCATTGAAGGAAGTTATCGTAACGGATACAATTCCGATTACGCATGCTAACCCGACAAGCAAACTCAAAGTGTTGTCTGTAGCGCCTTTGCTCGGAGAAGCAATTATCCGGGTTCATGAGGAATTATCAATCAGCAAGCTGTTTGAAATTGAATAAGGATGTCTGCATAAAGTAGTAGAGGGGTTACGTTTTCCGGATCAATGGAAAATGTAACCCCTGTCGGCGTGCCGTATGATAAAAGTGAAAAACCGCTCGGTTATCTTATATATGTTGAATCTATATAAATTAAACTATACATTTACACGAGAACGAAGAGGACAGAAATAACATGGAGAAGCGGAGCGTTCGCCTGAAAGCTTTCTACAAGAAAGCTACCTCGAAAGCATAAGCTATCGCCGGATTTTCCCTTAGGAAAAGGGAATCAAAAAAATCTGGGGATAACAGCGATCGGAAGGTTATTCTGTCATCGGAGTGGCAAGTGTGAATATTCTTCGGTTCAATTAATATAGACTTATATATCTAATAGCCTGGGCGGGAAATGAAACGGAATCGGCGCCGATGGAAAAGCGTGTCGGCAATTTCGACAAATTGATTATCGAAGCGTGTAATTAATCCAATCTCAATATGAGTGTCGCGGTCGTATACCTGTACAGGTACGTGATATTCAAGATGATAGATAAAATCGCTATGTTGAGTCAGTTGTCCAGTGTCTTCGCGCAAAACCCGCTCACCTTCCTGGGTTAATAAAATATATGATGTAAACACGGATATAAGATCAACTAAAGATGCAGCAGTTGAAATTATAGATCGTTAAACGGAACTTCACTTTCTAGATATTATATGAAATATAACAAATGAAGTCTATGCTACAGCTCAAGTGATGCCAAGGAGGAAACGAGATGAAGTGGATTGTTGGCCTCGGAAATCCGGGCTCTAACTACGCCAAAACCCGTCATAATATTGGCTTTATGGCGCTCGATCGACTGGCAGATCGTCATAATATCTCCATTACCCAAAGTAAATGCAAAGCGTTGATTGGAGAGGGCAACATTGGCGGTGTCAAAACGGTATTGATTAAACCCATGACATTCATGAATTTGTCCGGTGAGTCGGTACGAGCCTATATGGATTTTTATAAGGTAAGTCTGGAAGATCTAATCGTTGTGTATGATGACATGGACACGGAAATTGGTAAAGTGAGATTGCGTTATCAAGGTAGTGCAGGTGGACATAACGGAATTAAGTCTATTATTCAGCATACAGGTACACAGCAGTTTAACCGGGTACGCATGGGAATATCCCGTCCAGAACCTGGACATGCCATTGTAGACTACGTTCTTTCGACATTTATGAAGAAGGAAAAGGAAGCACTCGAACAGACGATTGAACAGACCTGTGATGCACTTGAACACAGCCTGAATCATACGTTTGAGCAAACGATGGCTAAATTCAACGGGTAGTTGATTCTAGGGCGTGTCTGAAAACTCCGAAGGGAGCAGATTTTGGCGAATTTTCGTTCCAGGCAAGGAAGTTTTCCGCAGGCGTGCCGGGGCACGTCAAGGAGAAGTGACGCAGCAGGGGGCGAATAAGGCGGTAAAAGATGCACTTCAGCGAGTTGTCAGACACGGCCTGGCATTATTGGCAAAAATGATCATAAACTGGGTTCGATTCAGTCTAAATGGGCATACTGGACGTATAAACTAGGTTCAGGAGGCATAAACATGTCAGTGAATTATGTATGCAGGCATTGCCGTACCTTTATAGGACAAATCGATTCTACCGGTATAACGGAAGCGCAATTAGGCTTTCATTTCTTGACCCCCGACGAGCGTAGGGATATAATAGCGTATAATTCGGGTGGAGATATCACCGTTCGGATTACATGTGACTATTGCAAAGAAGCACTGGAACTTAATCCAGAGCTGAGTCTGCTCGCTAGTCCTCTTCAATAGAGTGACGTGGTAGTGACAATACGTAATGACAGATGATGGAGGTAGCGGAATACCGCTCCACCTTTATAGCCTTGGCAGCCTGCTGAGGCTTCTTTTCAGTTGAACTGGAATTGTATTTTGGCTGATCAACGTCAAGGCACATCAAGCAGATGTGGCAAAACAGCGAATAATCCTTTATGATGAAACAGGGTAAAAAGGGATTTGTATCCAATTTTAAGAATGTTGTATTGCGCTTTGTGCGCTAGATAACCAAGTAAGTTATAAGAGAGGTGCCCCTTTTGTTACAAGCACTTATACAAGCTTTTTCCAAAGATCCTGACTTCGGATCCATAACTGCCGGTATTACATCCGGGATGAAAGAGCAGTTGGTATCCGGTCTATCCGGATCAGCACGTCAAATCATGCTGGCTGCCTTACATCAAGAGATGAACCGGCCTTTGCTCGTCGTTACGCACAATATGTTTTCTGCACAAAAAATTGCAGAAGATTTACAGGAAGCGCTTTCACCAGATCGGGTGTTGCTCTATCCTGCCAATGAACTTGTCGCCGCTGAAGCTGCTGTTTCCAGTCCGGAAACACTAGGTCAGCGTATTGATGTGTTGGTTCGCTGCGCCCAAGGTTTTCGGGGCGTTGTTGTTATTCCTTTTTCCGGGGTACAGCGGTATCTTCCGCTTCCAGAAGTCATGGCAAAAGCCCAAATCACAGTTAAACAAGGAAGTACGCTTGAGCTAGATGCCTTCCTGCTGGAAATGGTGAAGCTAGGTTACGAGCGCGTAGAACGCGTAGAATCCCGCGGTGAGATGAGTGTACGTGGTGGGATCATTGACTTCTATCCGGTTACATCGCCGATTGCTTACCGGGTGGAGTTGTTTGACGATGAGATCGATTCGATTCGAACCTTTGATCCTACGGATCAGCGTTCTATTGAGCGGATAGAAGAAGTCATTGTACTGCCGTGCAAAGAGTTGATCGCAGATCGTGAACGCATGGAGAAGGCTGCAGATGCGGCTGTTATTTTGCTGGAACAACAACTTGAGAAGATGACAGATCGGCAGGCGAAGCTGCGTCTCCGTGAAGAGATTCATCGCGAAATTGAGATGCTTCGTCAGCATGTATACTTCTCAGAGATGTATAAATATATCTCACCACTCTATCCAGAGCACAAGACCATTTACGATTATATGCCTGAGGATACGTTACTTGTACTCGATGAGCCTGCAAGACTTGCTGAGACATCTAAACAGTTGGATCGGGATGAATCTGAATGGAATCTGCATTTGATGCAAAATGGTAAGACACTACCTGACCTGCATTTATCGGCTGATGGAGATGAGCTTCTGTATGAACGCCCATTCCAGACGATATTTATGTCTATCTTCTTACGTCAGGTTCCACACACGCAGCCACAGAACATTCTGAACTTTATCAGCCGGGGTATGCAGGATTTCCACGGGCAAATGAATGTACTTAAGGCAGAGATGGAGCGCTGGCAGAAGGCTGGAGTTCATGTATTGATGCTGGCGAGTGGTGAGGAAAGGCTCGACCGTATGCGTCGGGTATTGCAGGATTATGACATACCAGAACCTGAGATGCTCATTGGTAATTTGCAAACAGGATTCGAGATGCCATCCATTCAATTGGCCGTTGTTACGGAAGGGGAGATGTTCTCCCAGAAGCAGCGGAAAGTACGGAAACCAATTCGAAACGTGGACAATGCGGAGCGAATTAAATCATATAGTGAGCTGAAAGTGGGCGATTATGTCGTCCACCAAAATCACGGTATCGGTAAATACATGGGGATCGGTACCCTTGAGGTAGCTGGTATCCATAAGGACTACATGCATATTTTGTATGCGGGTGGAGACAAACTGTCTGTACCGATCGAGCAGATTGATCTGATTCAGAAATATGTGGGCTCAGAAGAGAAGGAGCCTAAGATTTATAAGCTCGGTGGCAACGAATGGACACGGGTAAAAAACAAAGTTCGTTCATCGGTACAGGATATTGCCGACGATCTAATCAAACTCTATGCAGAGCGGCAAACGTCCAAGGGATACGGCTTCGAGAAGGACTCTGCAGAACAGCAGGAGTTCGAGGACATGTTCCCGTATGATGAGACGCGTGACCAGATGCGTGCAATTGAGGAAATCAAGAAAGACATGGAACAAAATCGTCCGATGGATCGTTTATTGTGTGGGGATGTCGGCTACGGCAAAACTGAGGTTGCGATCCGTGCAGCCTTCAAAGCAGCGATTGAAGGGAAACAGGTTGCTGTGCTCGTGCCTACCACGATTTTGGCACAACAGCACTATGAGACATTCCGTGAACGTTTCTCAGGTTACCCATTCAACATCAACGTGCTTAGCCGATTCCGTTCTCGCAAAGAACAAAATGAAACGGCCAAGGGTATCAAGCAGGGTACAGTTGATATTGTTATCGGCACTCATCGCTTATTGTCACAGGATCTTGTGTTCAAGGATCTGGGATTGCTCATCGTGGATGAAGAGCAGCGCTTTGGTGTAACCCATAAGGAGAAGTTGAAAAAACTCAAAACAAACGTGGATGTGTTGACCCTTACGGCAACGCCAATTCCGCGTACATTACACATGTCTATGCTTGGAGTCCGTGATCTGTCTGTCATTGAGACACCGCCAGAGAATCGGTTCCCTGTGCAGACCTATGTGGTTGAACACAGTCAAGCACTGGTTCGAGAAGCCATTGAGCGTGAACTGGCTCGTGGTGGTCAGGTCTATTACCTGTACAATCGTGTTCAAGGTATCCAGGAAATGGCTGCCGAAATTTCTGAGTTGGTTCCAGAAGCGAAGGTTGGCGTGGGGCACGGTCAGATGTCCGAGACGGAGCTGGAGAAGACGATTCTAGACTTCTTGGATGGCGAGTACGATGTGCTGGTCAGCACCAGTATCATCGAGACAGGTGTCGATATTCCAAACGTTAATACGTTAATCGTTCATGACGCAGACAAAATGGGACTCTCCCAGTTGTACCAGTTGCGTGGACGCGTGGGTCGATCCAACCGGATTGCTTATGCGTACTTTACGTACCAACGGGATAAGGTACTGACTGAAGTGGCAGAGAAACGTATGCAATCCATCAAAGAATTCACCGAGCTGGGCTCTGGGTTCAAGATTGCAATGCGCGACTTGTCGATTCGAGGTGCAGGTAACCTGCTTGGAGCAGAGCAGCATGGCTTCATTGCTTCCGTGGGATTCGATCTGTATTCTCAGATGCTTGCTGAGGAAATTAACAAACGGAAAGTGACGATGCTGGGTGAAGAGCCTGTACCTTCCGACCAATGGAATACAACGCTTGATCTTAGTATTGATGCATATTTGCCGTCTGATTATATCTATGACAGCATTCAGAAGATTGAAATTTACAAAAAGGTGGCCGTTATCTCTTCCTTCGATGATGCAATGGAGCTGGAAGATGAGTTAGTCGATCGTTTCGGTGATCTTCCAGAAGCAGTTATTAACCTAATGGCTGTGGCGAGGCTCAAAGTTTACGGCAAAATCTATGGAATTGAGTCTATTACACAGCGTGGGGATGACCTTACGGTGAAGTTCTATGAAGGTCGTGAACACGCATTCGAGCTCTCCAATATTGCACACATTGGAAATCAGTTCGAAAGACGTGTACAATTTGAACAAGGACCCCATATGCTTATTCATGTCAAAGGCAAAGGGCTTGGGGACAAGCAACTCATGGAACTAGTGGAGAAATTCCTGGAATCCATGAAAAGTGCTTTTAAATCAAAGGGGGAACTAAAAGATGTTACAAAAGTATAAAACAGTGAAGAAAGTACTGTCCGTGAGTATGGTTGCAGTGCTGTCTTTATCACTGCTAGCAGCATGTGGTAAGAAGGAAGAAGCAACAACACCAGAATCAACAGACACAAGCGCAGTTGTAGCAACATATGATGGCGGTACAATCACAGCCAATGAATTCGACATGGAACAGCGTGTGATGAAATTCCTGTATCCAGAATATGCACAAATGATGGACATGGATGACTTCAAAGACTACTTGGTTCGCCAAGAAATTGCATACAAATATCTGAGTGAAAATGCGAGCGATGAAGCGAAAGCGGAAGGTTCCAAAGTGGCTACTGAGCAATTCGACAAAATGAAGGCTCAAGTTCCAGAAGAACAATGGCCGGAAATGCTGAAGGCGCAGAACCTTACGGATGATAACATTAAGGATTATATGACTCGGATCATGACCGTGATTAAGGATAAAGAGACTGGCGTAACAGAAGACGACATGAAGGCTGAGTTTGATAAAAATAAAGAGCAGTATACGACGGCTTCCGTTCGTCATGTACTGATCAACTTCACGGATCCAAAAACACAAAAAGAGCGCAAAAAAGAAGATGCACTTAAAATTGCTGAAGAAGTAAAAGCAAAACTGGATGGAGGAGCAGATTTCGCAGAAGTTGCGAAGGAGTATTCTGAAGATCCAGGATCTGCAGACAAAGGTGGTTTGTATGAGAACGCGGCTGTTGCTCAGTGGGTGGAAGCATTTAAACAAGCAGCAATCACGTTGCCTTTGAATAAAATCAGCGATCCAGTGGAAACGGAGTATGGCTATCATGTCATGAAAGTAGAAGCACGTACAGATGCATATGACAAAATGACAGCTGAGCAAAAAGACAGCATTAAGAGTTCCATTGCTGCTGCCAAAATTGATACGTTCATGACAGGTGGCGAATTGGATAAACTCGTAAAAGAAGTGAACCTGCCAAAAACAGATAAAGCTGAAGAAGGTAGCACAGAAGGTACAGAAGGAACAGGAACAGATACACAAACGGGAACCGAAGGTGAATCCAAAACGGATGACACTAAAGGTACAGATACCAAAACAGATGCAGGTACAACAGATCAAGACGCAACAACAAGTGAAGGTACAGATTCAAGCAGCAAGTAAGGAATTAACCGTCGTATAGCTGCAATTCTGGACAAGCATGATAAGGAGTAAGGGGGACTTTTAGCCTCCCTTACTCCTTTTTATATTCAATCTCAGAGTGAATAGGTAGATGGTCATTTTCTTGCGAAAGAACACAACTATATTCTACAAACCATGTATAAGGAAATGGGAACAGATGAATACTATGGTCAAGATATCACACTAAACGTTCTGGGACTTTCCTCTACCCATTAAGGAACAGTAGTTGAAAAATCTTCTCGAGAAAGTGGGGCAACATGTAAATGAAAGCTACTGGTATTGTCCGTCGTATAGATGACCTGGGTCGTGTGGTCATTCCAAAAGAAATTCGTCGTACGCTACGTATCCGTGAAGGAGATCCGCTTGAAATCTTTGTGGATCGAGATGGAGAAGTTATTCTTAAAAAGTACTCCCCGATTGGTGAGCTTGGTGATTTTGCTAAGGAATATGCGGAGTCCTTGTATGAAAGTACAGGTCATGTCACGTTAATCTCTGACCGGGATACTATCATCACGGTAGCTGGTGGCTCCAAGAAGGAATATTTGGACAAGCAGGTAGGCCAGTTGGTTGAGAACTGTATGGAAAACCGTAAAACCATTATCGAGACCAATAATGGATCTTATGAAATTAGCAAAGATCATGACGAGACGTTATCTTCCTTTGTTATTGCGCCAATCATATCCGGTGGAGATCCGATCGGAACCGTCGTTCTGTTCAATAAGGATGAGTCGGTGAAGATGTCACAGATGGAAATTAAAATGTCAGAGACTGCTGCTGGTTTTCTCGGTAAACAGATGGAACAATAAAGTTCAAACAACTCCTGGTGCCTATAGGCAGACAGGAGTTTTTATTTTGAGAACCCTCTAACTCAAAGACAATATAGGCAGAAAAACGGAATTCGTCTACGCAGGCCCAGCCAGTTATAATAACAGGAGATTGTTATTGATCCAGATGTATGGATACGCAGGAGGGACTTATGAAACAGCCATCAACAGGATCAAGGCTGCTGCAGGGCGCATTTGTGCTAGGACTTGCCGCCATTATCTCCAAAATCATTGGTGCCTTTCAGAAAATTCCGCTACAGAATCTAGGCGGAGACGGCGTTTTCGGTATATATAACACGGTGTATCCGTTCTATATGATGGTGATTACCATTGGGGCTGCGGGGCTACCTGTTGCCATATCCAAATTCGTGGCTGAACAGCACGTACTTGGTAGACCGGAAGAGGGAAGGCGAATCATACGATTGTCATCTATGCTGCTAGGTGGAATCGGATTAGTGTTAGCAGTCTTGATGTATACAGGGGCTCCTTGGATCGGAAAATGGATCGGGAATGGACATGTTATTCCATCGATCCGTGCTGCCGCACTGGCTTTACTGGTCGTTCCATTGATGACGGGACTGCGCGGGTATTTTCAGGGGATGCAGCAGATGGTGCCTACAGCCGTATCACAGGTCGTAGAACAGATCATTCGAGTCACAGTGATGATTGTGCTGCTGCTGTGGCTCATGGCACGTGAGGCTTCGCTAGATACGATTGCCGCTGGGGCGATGCTGGGTTCGTTTGCGGGTGGTGTAGCTGGACTACTGGCGATGCTTATGTATGGATCCCGCCATCGGAAGCAAATACGGAACCTGGTTCAAGGGAAGAGTCCTGAAGATCAAGGCAGTAGGAACGAGCTGAGTTCTGAAGTAGCAACGGTTGATGATTCGAGGCTTACTGGTTCAACGATGTCGATCGAAAGTAACGTGTTGAACGCAGATGAAGCGGTGGGTGTAGATGCAAAAGGTCGAATAGTTGGCGCTGCTGAGCATCAGCGTTCCAATAGAGAGTGGATTCGAGCCTTGCTTGTTTATGCAATCCCGGTCTGCCTTGGATCTCTGGCTGTGCCTTTGATGAATCTGGTGGACACGTTCACCGTACCGCGGTTATTACAACAAGAGGGATTAAACGAGCTACAGTCTATGGTCTCGTTCGGCATATATAACCGGGGATTACCGCTCGTTCAGATGGTGACGATGTTAGCAATGTCACTTTCGGTGCTCTTTATTCCGGCAATGGCCGAAGCCAAGCTTCGTGGCGGGCCAGAAGCCGTGAGACAGCAAGCGAGCCTGGCGCTGCGCTGGTTCTGGTTGATCGGCTTGGCAGCATCCGCAGGACTCGCGGTGCTGGCGGAGCCGATTAACCGCATGCTGTACGGTGATGCCGCAGGCACCGAAGCACTGCGGTACATGGCGCTGACGGCAGCGGGCAGCACCGTCAGCATCATTGCAGCAGCGCTGCTGCAAGGGCTTGGCAGCGTGCGCGCACCCGCGTTCAGCATGCTGGCCGCCGCAGGCGTCAAGGTGCTGCTGAACGTCTGGCTTGTGCCGGCGCTGGGCATCGTCGGCGCGGCCATGGCTGGGGCAGCCGCCTATATGCTGGCGGCTGCCCTGAATGTGGCGCTACTGGCGCGATACAGCGCCCTGCGCCTAGCCCCTAGCGCCGTCCTGGCGAAGCCGGCGCTGGTTATTGCCGCCATGAGCTTGGCGGCGGCAGGCATGGCCTGGGCCACCGAAGCGCTGCTCGGTGGCATGGGAATCGCGGCTGACCGCAGGATCGCCGCGGTAGGCGTCAGCCTGCTTGGCGTAGCCGCAGGCACAGCCGTGTTTGTGCTAGCGGCCGCGCGCGCAGGCCTGCTCACTGCTGCAGAGCTGATGGCTGTGCCCAAGGTTGGGTCACGCCTAGCCAAAATTTTACGCAGCCTGCGGGTGCTGCGCTAAACCAGCCTGTAAGGGCAGCTACACAGAGGCATTTAATCTTTCACAGGTTCGATTGCCGGTAACTGTTAAAATGAATGCGATGTAATCATTATCCAACAGATTCAGAACTTGAAGAAATACATCAGTAAAATCGCAAATTATAGGATACCGCCTGATTCTGGTATAATACGTTTAATTATAGAGCGCTGCCTTGCGTGAAACTTCTTAGGCTGATCCATTTCATTTTCATGACTCACTTATGGGATGGGTTCACATATCAAGAAATTTACGCGGGCAGGTTGGTTCGGATGGAGGACAGGAACGATGAGTGCAGCTTTAACCGTAGTGGGTCTTGGATCAGGAGATGCAGATCAACTAACTGTAGGTATTATCAAAAAAATGAAACAAGCGGCCATATTGTATGTCCGCACATTGGATCATCCCGTATTGCATGATCTGAAGCAGGAAGGGCTGGAGATGACATCGTTTGATGCCATCTACGAGGCAAAGGACTCATTCCCTGAGGTGTACGATGAGATCGCAAATCGTTTGATTGAAGCGGCTCGGCAAGGCGAGCCAGGAACAGAGATCGTCTACGCTGTACCAGGTCATCCTATGGTGGCAGAGGCGAGTGTGCGCCTGTTGAAGGAACGTTGCCCACAGATGGGGATCTCACTTCAAGTGATGGGCGGTGAGAGTTTCCTCGACGAGGCATTTATACGACTAGGCTTTGACCCGATAGAGGGGTTCCAGCTTCTGGACGCCAGCAGTTTGAACACGGAGCTAGTGCAGCCGCAACTACATACGCTCATTGGACAAGTCTATGACGTATTCACCGCGTCAGATGTGAAGCTGTGCTTGATGGACGTGTACCCAGACGATTATCCTGTATTTGTTGGACATGCCTTGGGGGTTCAGGGACAAGAGGTCATTCACAAGATACCGCTCCACGATCTGGATCGCATCGAGGGTTATGGCAACCTTTCACTCATTTATGTGCCCAAAAATACAGATGATGCATTGCGGCGGCGGTCGTTTGCCCGTTTGCATGAGATTGTCAACATTCTGCGTAGTCCCGGCGGCTGTCCTTGGGATCAGGAACAGACGCATCAGTCTATTCGCAAAAACCTGATTGAAGAAACCTATGAGGTCATTGAAACCATCGATGAAGACGATCCCGACCACATGAAGGAAGAGCTGGGTGATCTGTTACTTCAGATTCTACTTCACTCCCAGATGGAGGAAGAGGTAGGTACGTTTAATGTGTATGACGTTATTGAAGGGCTGAATGATAAGCTCATCTTCCGTCATCCGCATGTATTTGGTGAGAATCAGGCAGAGGATGCGAATGAAGCTCTACAAAACTGGGAACAGATGAAGGCAGAGGAGAAAAAGCGCAAGGGGCTAGATCAACAGAATGATTCCGTATTAGACGGAATACCACGCGACCTGCCTGCTCTGATGAAGGGATATAAGTTACAGAAGAAAGCAGCTAAGGTAGGCTTCGACTGGGATGACGTTAATGGCGTATTTAGCAAAATTGAAGAAGAGCTGGCTGAGCTTAAAGAAGCTGTACAGCAGAATCAAACTGTAGAAGAACAGAAGCTGGAGCTAGGTGATTTGTTATTTGCTGCTGCCAACGTGGCGCGATTCATTCATACCGATCCAGAAGAGGCACTTGCGGCGACGAACCGCAAATTCACACAACGCTTCCAATACATTGAGGCACAGTTGCGTGAACAGGGTCGTACCCTTGCAGATAGCAATGTAGACGAGATGGAGCAATACTGGCAGGCAGCTAAGAAGGCAGGGCTATAACAAACTTTTGTTTTGGCTCATATTGGGAAAACGTATTCCAAGATTGCAGCTAGTGTGTTATGATACGAACAAGTGTTTCGTTTGAATAGGTAGACATACATGATTAAACCTTGGCTGTTTAGGGTACTGGACTTAGACTGCTGTTGGACAAGTAACTGCACGAAAGAAAAAAAGTCGTGAACCAAGGCAGGAATTCAGGTACCAAGCCAGAATACATGTGTAGTAACCATACGCGGGGTCAACAGCAACGATACGTTGCCAAGGCATCGCAGATACTTTTTTTTCAATTTGGGAGGCTTTTAAAAATGAACAAAACAGATCTGATTAACAACATTTCCACCAAAAGCGGTTTGACTAAAAAGGACGTTGAATCCGTATTGAACGGCTTTTTGGGAGAAATTACAGATGCACTTGCTAGCGGAGACAAAGTACAATTGATCGGCTTTGGCACTTTTGAGACCCGCAAACGTTCCGGTCGTACTGGCCGTAACCCACAAACAGGGAATGAGATCGTGATTCCTGAGTCCATCGTTCCTGCATTCAAAGCAGGTAACAAACTTAAAGAAGCCGTAAAATAATGCGTCTTGATAAATTCCTGAAGGTCTCCCGGCTGATTAAACGCCGCACAGTAGCCAAAGATGTCTCTGAACAGGGACGTGTTCTGGTAAACGGACGTGAAGCGAAACCTAGCGCCGCTGTCAAAGTTGGCGATGAGCTTACCGTTCAGTTTGGTCAGAAGCTAGTTACAGTGAAGGTGGAACGTCTAGCAGAGAGCACCAAGAAGGATGAGGCGAGTAGCCTCTATACCTTGGTTAAGGAAGAGCCGATTGCCAAGGACAACGGGCTGGACTGGTAACAGCACTACCCAGCATACCCTTTTACAAATGAATAACCTTTGAATAGAAACGTCTTTCCCACCTCGGGGAGGGCGTTTTTGTAATGTTAGATAGGTAATGCGTCAGTGCACAATCCTTTTGGTTCTATTCCGTACTTCTGCTCCATAAGCTAGGTGTATGAAGGAGGGGTACATGCCATGGTTGAGCACGGGAAGGCTAAACAGCATCATTTGAGCATGCAAAATCGGAAACTGTTAGATCTGACAGGCGTCTCCAATGTGGAGAGCTTCGACAGTGAAGAATTTTTGCTTCAGACTGAACTTGGGCATCTGACCATCCGGGGGCACAATTTACATATCAAAAACCTGAGCCTGGAGGAAGGTCTACTGTCCATTGAGGGCACGGTAAGCTCACTTCAATATCTGGATCCCGGTTCTCAGAGTAAGAACAGTAAAGGCCTGTTTGGCAAGATGTTCCGATGAGTCCAGAAACACAATGGATCACATTGATGTGGATGCTGCTTTCGGGAGCCGTGATGGGAGTGGCCTATGACAGTTACCGGGTACTGTCCGGTCAACTTCGGTTTCCAAGATGGAGCATCCACACGCTCGATCTATTATATTGGGTTGCCTCCGCGCTGTTCGTTTTTCGGATGCTCTACGCCGGGAACCACGGACAACTGCGGTTTTATGTCTTTTTGGGGCTGATTTTGGGGGTTTGCTTCTATTTTTGGCTTTTAAGTGTTACAACCCAGCGTTTTGTGGTAATGTTAATTAAACTCGCAAGAACGCTGATTCATTGGTGTGGACATATCCTTAACATCCTGATCGTTATGCCAGCTAAAGGAGTGTACAAGTTAGTTCGTGTGCTGTTAGGTTTTTTGCTCGCGATCCTGCTATTCCTCGGCAAGTTGGTATTGCAATGTTTGGTACCATTCGGTAAGTTGTTCCGCTGGATGTTTAGGCCGCTCCTGAAATATTGGGTAACGCCACGCTTTTTGATCCGTGCGGGTGCAAGTATTGCAGCGATATGGAGACGCTTGTTTTAAGGAGGTCCGATAATGGGTAAAAAGCCTGTGGGTAGATCCACGGTTCCAACAGGTCAGGTTAAATCTGCGGGTGCACGAAGACGTCTAATGCTTTGGATGACATTTGTGATTGTTTTTGTCATTTGGGCAGGATACACCTTCCTTGTTCAGAGTGCGCAGATTTCGGACAAGAGCTCGCATCTAGCTACACAGCAAGCTTCTAAGGAAGATACGTTGAAAAGGCTAGATCAGTTGAAGTATGAGGTCAGTCGGTTGAAAGACCCTGAATACATAGGACAACTGGCGCGCAAAAAAGGTTACTATTTACCTGAAGAGACACCAATTAAGGTGGAAGAGTCAGGTAACTGATGGAATTAGGCTCATTACGGAGCAAGGGTTATAACTCATATATCTGAAGCCGTCATACCGGAAAAAATAGGCTCCCTTATAGGGTAGTGCTTAGTTGACCTTGGTTTGCGGCATAAGGTATAATTAAACCAGCACAGCATTGATTTTGGCATTCAAAAAATCGGGTTGTATATTTTTAAGGGAGGATCATTTTATTCTATGGCAATTGAAGTGGGCACCAAGTTAGAGGGCAAGGTGACAGGAATCACGCATTTTGGAGCATTTGTGGATCTGTCAGGAGGTGTCACGGGTCTCGTTCACATCTCGGAAATCGCCGACAATTACGTCAAAGATGTCAACGACCACCTGAAGCTGAATGACCAAGTTACAGTAAAGGTTATCAACGTTGACAAGGATGGCAAGATCGGACTTTCCATTAAGCAAGCTGTTGACAAACCGGTTGAGCAACAAACACAATCCAGACCTCCGAGAGCTCCAAGACCGGAACGCAGTGGAGGAGATCGCGAACGATTCAGCGGCGGAGGCCCAAGTGGTGGCCAAGGTCGTGGTGGTGGCGGCGGATTTAACCGTGACCGTGGAGGCCGTTCTTTCAAGCCCGCAGCAGGCAAACCTTCATTTGAGGATAAAATGTCACGCTTCCTGAAAGATAGTGAAGAGCGGATTTCTTCGCTCAAGAAAAACACAGAAGGCAAACGCGGAGGCCGTGGAGCTAAGCGCGTATAGTCTGTCTCAACCTGATATCTAATATAAGAAAAGCCGTTGTCCTAAGGGACAACGGCTTTTTTGCATGCTCTTTTATTCGAAATTGTAGAGATATGTGTATGTGGCAACAACATATTTACGCATTTTGAGGTTTACTGTCGTCCTTGTACGATGGACGGGATTAGTCGTCTTTTTTGTAAACTCATGCTCGGTCTCACCGATTTTCTGCGCTAGGCTGAAGAAGATATAAGAACATTTGTCGTCTACCATTTTTTACCGACATGTTTCCATGGCATTCCGCAGGTATCCCGGTTAATACGAGCTCATGCTGGAGACATGACGGTTCATAATCAGACATATTGGTTCTCGCTTTAGAACGTCCAAACAGAAGAAATGGCAGTAAGGCCGGGGGATTGTCTCCTCCGCGCCAGTCGTATTTCTTTTGTCGTAAACTTTTTGAATCCTACCCACCTATTATGACAAACTACGTCTCTCAATCTATCTATAATCAGAAACATCGAGAACGAAACACGAAAATAACAATTATGCGAATGGGGTGCCTTGGGATGATGGAAAAGTGGAATGTCATTCAATTTCCGGGAATGAAAGCTGGTAAAGGGAGTGCAGAAGCTCGGGAGGAGCTATCGGTGCGGCTCAAACAGTGGATTAGTTCCCGCAAGGCTGTCCAGGTCGTAGCTACACGTAAATGGGTAATCCTGCTCACATTTATGGGTTTCCTGCTTGGCAAGGCAATGATACTAAATGAATTGTCACCGTTCGCTATCGCTTACTTCGCAGTCATTGCGTTCATGCGCAGAGATTACATTATTCCCGTCGGTGCTGCATTGTTAGCGGGAAGTCTCTTTGCCCCATTTCCAGTCCCACTCATCGTTGCCACAGAAATCGCTATCTTCTATCTCTTTTTTAGAGGTTTAGAGTCTTATGACCGTGCTGAATTATCTTATGCACCAGCGATGGTGTTTACGACTACTTTTATGGTCAAGTTGTTCGCTGTTGTCATTGGGCCATCGTTC
The DNA here is from genome assembly GCF_001426865.1 of Paenibacillus sp. Root52. Lineage (GTDB taxonomy): Bacteria > Bacillota > Bacilli > Paenibacillales > Paenibacillaceae > Paenibacillus. Next base: position 41,642 of record NZ_LMFO01000016.1, read on the forward strand.
AGTTGGTATGCCATGCTGATGCTTACGATGGATTCCGTACTCAGCTTCGTGCTTACGCTAGTGTTTATTCAGGCGATACCGATTTTTACGTACCGCAAAAAAAAGTTCAACCTAAAGAACGAGGAGATCCTCTGCCTAATCATCTTACTAGCTTCTGTCATGACAGGAGCAGTTGGGTGGACGATACAGTCTTTATCTGTCGAGCATATGCTCTCCCGATATCTGATTCTAATCTTTGCGCTAGTGGGCGGAGCCCCCCTTGGTGCTTCAGTGGGAGTTATTACAGGGCTTATCCTGAGCCTGGCTGATATGACAGCCATATATCAGATGAGTCTTCTCGCTTTTGCAGGGATGCTGGCAGGGATGCTACGAGAGGGGAAACGAGCAGGGGTAGCGTTAGGCATGCTGCTTGGATCATCGATCCTGGCGATATATTTAGGTGGACCAGGTGACGTTATGAATTCGTTATGGGAGACCTGCGCAGCCATCGTGCTATTTATGTTAACGCCAAAAAGTATGATGACGGCCATATCCAAATATGTGCCGGGCACGCAGGATCATACCAAGTCGCAGCATGAATATGCGAAGCGAATACGCGATGTAACCGCAGAGCGAGTAACCCGTTTTTCTCAAGTGTTTCGGCAATTGTCACGTAGCTTTGATCAGATGTCGGGCACGGGAGAAGCGGCACAGAATGAAGGCGGGATGGAGCATTTTATGAATGCTGTGGCAGAGGGATCATGTGCTAATTGCTTCAAACGGGCTCAGTGCTGGGATGCAAAGTTTATTCAGACGTACAAATATATGACCGATGTCATGAGCTCCATTGAAGCTAATCCCGAAATGTCTGGCAAGCAGATTCCAGCTGAATGGAACCGGGTCTGTGCCAAGCCTGAGGAGGTACTTGAGGTAATGAGAGCCCAATATGGGCTGTATCAGCATAACATGCAGTGGAAGCGTCAGATCGTCGATAGTCGGCAGCTCGTGGCAGAGCAGCTATCTGGCGTATCCCAAGTCATGGAGGATTTAGCGAAGGAAATTCAACGTGAAAGTGAGGAAATGGTTCAACAGGAGGAGCAGATTCGAGATGCGCTTGAATCACTGGGGCTGTCTATCCACTCCATTGAAATTATAAATCTGGAAGCAGGGAATGTTGAAATTGAAATTGTACATGCGTATACACGTGGGTTCGATGAATGCCGCAAGATGATTGCGCCATTAATATCGGATGTATTAGACGAGCACATTGCGGTGCTGCATGAAACGATGATGGATGCTCGGCAAGGCTTAGCGACGGTAACCTTCGGGTCAGCCAAAACATTTGAGATCAGCACAGGAGTAGCTGCGGCTGCCAAAGGGGGAGATCTGTTATCAGGGGATAGCTTCAGTACGGTTGAACTGGGCAATGGTACTTTTGCAGTGGCGCTAAGCGATGGTATGGGCAATGGGGAACGTGCACGCATGGAGAGCAGTGCAGCGCTGAATATCCTGGAACAATTACTTCAATCGGGAATGGATGAAAAGCTGGCGATCAAGTCAGTAAATTCTGTACTCATGCTTCGGTCACCTGAAGAGATGTATGCCACAGTAGACATGGCTTTGATTGATGAATATACGGCAGAGACCACATTTATGAAAATTGGTTCGACGCCAAGCTTTATTAAACGAGGGCAGGAGGTTATTCAGGTATCAGCTAGTAATTTGCCTATTGGCATTATCAAGGATATTGAGGTCGATCTGGTAACGGTACAGCTTCAGCCTGGGGATATTCTGATCATGATGACCGATGGCATCTATGATGCACCCGGCTATGCCGTCAACAAAGAATTATGGATGAAGCGACTTATTCAAGAGATTGACAGTGACGATCCGCAAGATGTGGCAGACTGCTTGCTTGAAAGTGTTATTCGATATCAGCAACATGAGATCTATGATGATATGACTGTGGTTGTAGGCAAAGTAGAGCATTATCGCCCGGAGTGGGCTACGCTTCGCGTGCCTGGCATTAATCGAATGGAACGACCACGAACGGTGAGTTAATTCTCTCTACTCTGTTTGAACTCTCTCCAATCTGGCAATGCTATTCATAGAGTTGGAGAGTTATGAAGCGGAGGGATATCGAATGAAGCAAATTTTGTTGATAACCGACGGTTGTTCAAATGTAGGGACAAGCCCAGTACTCGCTGCTTCTGAAGCGAACGAGGAAGGGATTACGGTCAATGTTGTTGGCGTTATAGATTATGGCACGATAGGTGAACTAGGAAGCCGGGAAATAGAAGAGATTGCGAAGGCTGGGGGCGGGATTAGTCAGATTGTGGGGACAAGGCAGCTTACTCATACAATGCAGATGATGACTAGAAAAACAGTGGTTCAGACGATTCAGCAGGCGGTTAATAGAGAGCTAACACAAATTTTGGGAGATCAAAGCCCCAAAACGGTGACTGATCTTGACCCAGAGCGTCGTGCTCAGGTCGTGGAAGTGATGGATAATATGGCGGAAACCGCCCCGTTGCAGGTCATTCTGTTAATCGATGTAAGTGCGAGTATGAAACCTAAGCTTGCAGCCGTAGAAGAGGGAATACGAGATTTGATGTTAAGTCTACAAGCTCGTGCTGGATCAAGCCGACTTTCGGTATTTCATTTTCCTGGGCGTCACAGTGGTGAGGATGCTGTCATGGATATCAACTGGACAACCGATCCGAGTAGTGTCCGATCTCTGTTCGGACGTCTGCAGATGAGGGGAGCGACGCCCACAGGTCCTGCGATTCAGAAGGTGATTGATTTTTACCGATATGGTACACTGGAGGGACAGCAGGAAATAGAAGGGAAATATCGCATTGAAAGAGAAGAGATGCTCGGTGACAACGTTGTCTGACGCCTCTTTCCCACCAGGAACAGTTATTACTGGGAAATGGAATCGCAGCCGTTATACGATTCGAAAGTTGCTGGGCAAAGGAGCTAACGGCATCGTTTTTCTTGTCCAGCGGGGTGAAAATGGCAAACACTATGCACTTAAAATGGGGTTTGATCCCGTAGATTTGCAATCAGAGATCAATGTGCTCAAATCTTTTCAATTACAGCGCAATCATGAGGCCCTTCGGCAGAGCGGCGTTCCCTCCTATCTCAAAGATGTGGATGATTATGCCGTTCGTGACCGTGATATTCCTTTTTACGTGATGCGTTACGTTCGAGGTGAGGCTTTACATCACTTCATTCGACGTCAGGGTACGGAATGGACACTATTGGTTGGACTCAGACTTCTGCAAAAATTGGCACAGCTGCATCAGGCAGGGTGGGTATTTGGTGATCTTAAACCCCAGAATGTACTCGTATCCGATTATGGTCATGTAGAACTTATTGATTATGGTGGAGTTACATCGATTGGTCGAAGTGTCAAACAGTTTACAGAGTGGTACGACCGTGGATTCTGGAATGCTGGAAGTCGGACTGCTGACAGCAGCTATGATGTATTTGCTTTTGCAATGCTGATGATTCATGTATTGGAGGCTGATGCGCTCAAGGCACTTGCTGCTGAAGGGTTACCACAATTGCGGAGTGTGAACCAACTGGTGAGCTTGGTGGAGCGGAGTGAACGACTCAGACCGTTTCGTCATTGGATGATCCAGGCGTTGCGAGGTCAATTCCTTGATGCCGAACATGCGACCAAGGGTTGGAAGGAGCTTATGGCTCGGCCGATTCCTTCGAGACGACGTTCTCAGCATTCAACACCAAGATGGCTCAAAAATTCATTTGCTGTATCCGTTATACTACTTATTGGGGTACTGATCTATGCGCTTCGGTTCTAATGTTCAGGGTGCATATACATAACGTAAGGAATGAGGAAAAGGTATGGAAGCTTTACGCTGGGACAAGCTGGTGAAACATGTTCTGGATGCAGCGGAAGAGCATCAATTATGGGTTCCTGGGGATCGGATTGTCGTCGCTGTGTCGGGCGGGCCGGACTCGGTGGCTTTTTTGCATATCATGCACGAGATAAGCTCAAACCATATGCCGTTACAATTGATCTGTGCTCATGTACATCATGGATTTCGAAGTGAATCTGATCAAGAAGCGGAAATGGTGGAGGCACTGGCAGCCCATTTGGGAATGCCATTTGAATGGATACGAGCAGATATTCCTTCTTATATGAAGATTACAGGTCAAGGATCTCAAGAGGCTGCACGAGATAGACGTTATGCATTTTTACATGAGGTAGCAAGCAAATACGATGCAGCAAGCATTGCACTTGCTCATCATGCCGACGATCAGGCGGAGACGGTCATGCTTCATTTGCTGCGTGGCAGCGGCCTATCTGGACTGAGTGGAATGAAGTTTAAACGGCGTGAAAAAAATGTGGAACTTATTCGTCCATGTCTTCGTATAAACAAGACAGACCTTGTAGAAGCTTGTAATACCAAGGGATTTCCGTACTTTACGGATGAGAGTAACTCCCTGCGTAAATATCGGCGTAATGCCATTCGCTTGGATGTCCTTCCTTTTTTGGGGCAGTATAATGGACAGTTAACGCCGTCATTGAATCGACTCGCTGAAATTGTAGGCGATGAAGACGATTTCATGGAACAAGGTGCATATGACGCATACAGGTGTCTAGTGCAGGAGAACGGCGGAAGGCTAACCTTTGAGGTGCCTTCCTTTTTGAAGTTACATGTCGCTTTACAACGAAGGTTGATTAAACTAATATTGAATTATCTGCCTTTGGACAGTGATTTTGTCGACTTTACCCGTATCGAAACCATTCGCCGGAAGGTGATGGAGCCCTCTGTGACGACCTGGAGCCTGGATATAGGACAGACACTTGTCTGTACCCGGGAGTATGATTTGATCTCCTTTGGCATACGGAATGACGTACAGGATCAAACCTACGAGTATCGTCTAACGAATTGGAGAGAAACGTATGAGTTTCCACTCTCCGAAATCAATCGATTTCTTCGCTTGACGACCGTAATCCCCGAGGACTATCTTGTACCGGAATCAGCGAACCAAGCCGCATTCGATGCGGATCAACTGGTTATGCCGCTGATTGTGCGTTCACGGTTACCTGGAGATACCATGAAAGTCATGGGATTAAACGGAAGCAAAAAGGTGAAAAATATTTTCATCGATGAGAAAATCCCACCCTCTGTCCGTCCACGAATTCCAGTGGTGTGTGATGGAGCGGGCAACATTATTTGGTTGCCTGGTGTTCGTCGCTCGAACGTAGCACCGGTTCAAGAGGATACTTCCGCAATTTTATACATGACTGTAGGCGATTCAGCGATTCAGGGGTAGTGGTTATGGTTCAGGTAAGGCTTTCATAGTATAACTTTAGGAGGTTCGCACAGTTGCAGAATGATATTCAGGAAGTATTGATTAGCGAAGAAGAGATTCAGAGTAAGGTTAAAGAATTAGGCGCAACATTAAGTGCCGAGTATGAAGGTCGCAACCCTTTGGTCATTTGCGTGCTCAAAGGTGCGTTTATATTTATGGCTGATTTGGTTAAGAACATAACGGTACCTGTTGAAATGGATTTTATGGCAGTATCCAGTTATGGCGCTTCCACCAAATCGTCAGGGGTTGTCAAAATCATTAAGGATCTGGATGTTTCGGTTGAAGGTCGCGAGGTTCTGATTGTCGAAGACATTATTGATAGTGGACTCACGCTCAGTTACCTGATTGATCTTCTTGAAAACCGTGGCTCCAAGTCTGTGCGTGTAGTCACGCTGTTTGATAAGCCATCAGGCCGCAAGGTCGAGCTAGAAGCTCATTACACAGGCTTTGACATTCCTGACGCATTCATCGTTGGATACGGTTTGGATTACGCTGAGCAGTACCGGAATCTTCCTTATATCGGGATTTTGAAGCCGGAAGTCTACACCAGCTAATATCATCCTGGACCCAAGCCTTGAGAGTTTTCTGGCTTCTGTTGAGAAGCCGTGTCGGGCTATGTTAAAATAATTAAAGTGTCTCGAGAGGAGGTAGGGGATGAATCGGTTCATCCGGAATTCTGCTTTTTATTTAATTCTTTTTTTAGTCGTGGTGGGCATAGTCCAATTCGTCAGCAATGGCGGCGAAGCCACCGATAATCCTAGATATGATCAGTTGCGTGCAGCAGTTAAGGCCAACAATGTTGCTGAATTGACGGTTCAATTCGACGGTCAGTCGTTTCTGGTAACCGGTCAATACAAAGAGAAGCCTGCAGAAGCCAAATCAGAAAACTTCTCAACGTATATTCCTCCTACGGATGAAGCGATTAGTGAACTTGTAGCGGCAAGTGAAACTAATAATTTTCAATTTAATCAGGAGCCAATGAGACGTGACAGCATCTGGCTGACACTGTTGACCTCTTTTATTCCTTTGATCATTATGTTCCTGTTGTTCTTCTTCCTGTTTAATCAGGCGCAAGGCGGCGGCGGTAAAGTAATGAACTTTGGTAAAAGTCGTGCTCGTCTCTATAACGAAGAGAAAAAACGGGTTACGTTTGAAGACGTTGCTGGTGCTGATGAAGAGAAGCAGGAACTTGTTGAAGTCGTTGACTTCCTCAAAGATCCTCGTAAATTTGCAGCAGTAGGTGCACGTATTCCTAAGGGCGTATTGCTCGTAGGTCCTCCGGGTACTGGTAAAACATTGCTCGCACGTGCCGTAGCCGGTGAAGCGGGTGTACCGTTCTTCAGTATTTCCGGTTCTGACTTCGTTGAAATGTTCGTCGGTGTCGGTGCATCACGTGTACGTGATTTGTTTGAAAATGCGAAGAAAAATGCCCCATGTATCATCTTTATTGATGAGATTGATGCTGTAGGACGTCAGCGTGGAGCTGGCCTTGGCGGTGGACACGATGAACGTGAACAGACGCTCAACCAGTTGCTCGTTGAAATGGACGGATTCGGCGCTAACGAAGGTATCATCATCGTAGCTGCAACGAACCGTGCAGATATTCTTGACCCTGCCTTGCTGCGTCCAGGACGTTTTGACCGTCAAATTACGGTTGACCGCCCAGATGTTAAAGGCCGTGAAGCTGTCTTGAAAGTACACTCTCGTAACAAACCTCTGACCAAAGATGTGAAGATGGATGTTATCGCGAAGCGTACAACGGGCTTCTCTGGTGCTGATCTAGAGAATCTCTTGAACGAAGCGGCATTGCTCGCAGCACGTCGTAATCGTAGAGATATCTCCATGAAAGAAGTTGACGAGGCGATTGACCGTGTCATTGTTGGTACGGAGAAGAAGAGCCGTGTTATCAGTGACCGTGAGAAACGAATTGTTGCTTATCACGAAGCAGGTCACACCATTGTTGGTTATTTCTTGGAACATGCCGATATGGTACATAAAGTTACTATCATTCCGCGCGGACGTGCGGGTGGATATGTAATCATGTTGCCAAAAGAAGATCGTATGCTTGTCACCAAGCAAGAGCTGCTCGACAAAGTAACAGGACTCCTTGGAGGCCGTGTTGCAGAAGAATTGTTCATCGGCGAAATTGGTACTGGTGCATACAGCGACTTCCAACAAGCGACAGGTATTGTTCGTAGCATGGTTATGGAATATGGTATGAGTGAAAAATTGGGTCCAATGCAATTCGGAAGTTCACAAGGACAAGTGTTCCTTGGTCGTGATATTGGGCATGAACAGAATTACTCGGATTCCATTGCATATGAGATTGATCAGGAAATGCAGCGCTTTATTAACGATTGTTACGAGAAATGTAAGGACTTGCTCGTAAAACATACGAGAGAGATGCATCTGATCGCAGAAACGTTGCTTGAAGTGGAGACTTTGGAAATGGATCAGATCAAGCAATTGATCGAGACAGGTTCTCTGACTCCGGTAGCTGAGAGCAACAATGATGATGAAGGTACGCCGAACGAAAGCGGAGAGCCAATCGTTGATAACATCGGCGATGTGCGTGTCCGTATTCAAGGCAAGGATGAAACACCTGGAACACCATCGGGTGATATTCCTAACGAAACTCCGAATCTGGATAAACCTAATGGTAATGATCCAGATGATGGTGGAACGAAACCAACATCATAATCTAAATTAATGATCTGTCTAATGACAGATACAAAGAGGAGAGCCCAAGGGCTCTCCTTTTTTATGTCTTAGAATCAATTCAAGGAATGATGATATGCATACGGATTATTTTAAATTATATATAACGATAATGACGAGATTGAGGAAGAACCATGCAGAAAATGGGTAGTTATCGGGGAGTTCTGCAGCCTTTTCATTTATTGACAGAGTCGTGAACGTTGTGTACATTAGGTGTTAAACCGCTTGTGATTCGTTTCTCAAGCGAAAAATGGTGACGTAGACAGTCATACGAAACAGTGAACAACACTGTCCCGATAAAGGAGAGGATCACAGGTGGAAGCTCTGGCTTTAGAGCGCAAGGCTGAGATGAACCGTGAGCTGCGTGAGCGGTTGATGGAGTTGAAAAAGGAACGTAATGCTATTATTCTTGCTCATTATTACCAACGTGATGAAGTACAGGAAGTTGCCGATTTTCGCGGAGATTCATTTCTGTTAGCTCAAAAGGCTGCAGAGACTGATGCAGATGTAATCGTATTCTGCGGGGTTCATTTTATGGGTGAAAGCGCTAAAATTCTGGCACCAAACAAAACGGTTATTATTCCGGATGAACGTGCAGGTTGCCCGATGGCCGATATGGTCAACGTTGAAGGGCTCCGTAAGTTAAAAGCACAACATCCAAATGCCAAAGTGGTTACGTATATCAATTCCTCGGCGGAGATCAAAGCAGAAACGGATATCTGTTGCACCTCAGCAAATGCTGTTAAAGTGATCCAATCTGTTGATTCCGATGAAATCATCTGGGTACCTGATAAAAATCTAGGTCATTATGTGCAGCAACATACGGACAAAAAGATGATTATCTGGGAAGGGTACTGTAATACCCACGATATGCTAACGGTTAAAGATGTTGTGGAGATGAGAGCTAAATATCCGAATGCTGAATTTGTTGTCCATCCTGAATGTCGCCCAGAAGTAGTGGAGATGGGTGATTTTGTAGGCAGCACTACAGCTATTCTTGAATACTGCAAGAAGTCCACAACGAAAGAGTTCATCGTAGGTACCGAAGATGGAACAGGGTATCAGCTCCGTCTGGATAGCCCAGACAAACAGTTTCATTTTGCCACCAAGTTTCTCGTTTGCCCTAACATGAAGGTGAATAACCTGAAGAAGCTGGTGAAGTGTCTGGAAACGATGAAGCCGCAAATTTACGTACCACCAGCTGTTGCTGACAAAGCTAGAGAATCACTAGAGCGTATGTTACTGGTGAAGTAACGTGCGTTACTCTTGCTCCAAGACGGGTGAATAATATGATACCTTCATACTTAGTCGATTTTGATCTCTCCTCACTGCCTGTAGTCGAGACGGATGTGCTAGTGATTGGTTCAGGCATTGCGGGATTGTTCACTGCCATCAAAGCCGGTGAAGAGCGCCGCGTGTTGATGATTACGAAGAAATCGTTATTGGAAAGCAACACACGGTATGCCCAAGGAGGAATTGCCGCTGTCATTGCAGAGGATGATTCCCCCGCATACCATTTACAGGATACGTTAATCGCTGGAGCAGGCTTATGCCGCTCCGCAGCGGTTGAGGCGTTGGTGAATGAAGGCCCAGATGGTGTTAAGGAATTAATCAGACTGGGAACAGCATTCGATGAGGAGAACGGCGTGCTGGCGTTGACGCAGGAAGGAGCGCATAGCCACCGCCGTATTTTGCATGCAAATGGAGATGCAACAGGGTATGAAATTGTGCGAGCGCTGGCTGTAGAGGCCAATGAGCACCCTGGCATTGAAGTATGGGATGAACATTTTGTTATTGATTTGATCACTGATCATGGTGAATGTATAGGAGCCCTTGTCCAAAAAGCAGATGGCTCACAGGTGTTTGTAAAAGCTCAGGCAACAGTTCTATGCTCTGGCGGTGCTGGACAGTTGTATCGATATACTACGAATCCAGAGGTCGCAACGGCTGATGGGGTAGCTATGGCTTATCGTGCCGGGGCTGTCATTCGGGATATGGAGTTCATTCAATTTCATCCGACCTCCTTATGTTACCCGGGAGCCCCACGTTTCCTCATATCGGAGGCAGTTCGGGGTGAAGGTGCTGTGTTGCGTAATGTGAAAGGCGAACGCTTTATGGAACGCTACCATGAACAGCTTGAGCTGGCTCCTCGTGATATTGTAGCTAGAGCGATTGTCAGTGAAATGGAAGCCACCAACAGCACCTTCGTCTACTTAGACATTACGCATGAATCAACCGAACTGATCAAGCATCGCTTTCCCACTATTCATGAAACCTGCATGAGGTACGGGCTTGATATGACCACAGACTGGATTCCAGTTGCACCTGCAGCCCATTACATGATGGGTGGTGTGAAGACAGACCTTAGCGGCGAGAGCAGTATTGGCAGGTTGTTCGCATGTGGCGAGGTTTCATCTACAGGAGTACACGGAGCAAATCGTCTGGCGAGCAATTCCTTGTCAGAAGCGATCGTGTTTGGGCGAAGAATAGTGGAGCGAGTTCTTACCCTTCCGCCGCTGGCTCCAATACGTTATGAGCACTTTGCTGGAGGTATTGGAAGAAAAGTCGTGGCAGAGCAGAGACCTGTATCTGAACGACGTCTACGACTACAAAAAATGATGGTGCGTTATGTTGGTCTGCGCCGTAACGGGGTTAATCTGCAAGGAGCTATGGAACAACTTCAGCATGAGTTACACTATTTTGACCAGATGCTTACACAAAGGGAAGAGATGGAGTATGCCAACCTTTTGACATGTGCATGGCTAGTGACTACAGGTGCGTTACATCGGCAGGAAAGCCGAGGGGCACACTATCGGGAAGATTTCCCGCAGCGTGATGATGTAGTCTGGCAGAAGCATAGTCTGCAGCAGCGAGAACAAGCGATTGTGGAGGAATTGATGTCATGATATTGAACGGATATAATGAAGAACTCATCGAACAAATTAAAAGTTGGCTTCGTGAGGATGTTGGTGCCGGGGATGTGACCTCTAGTGTAACGATTCCAGCAGGCCATCAATCCAAGGCGGTTATTCATGCCAAAGACAACGGCATCATTGCAGGTATCAATGTAGCTGAACTGGTGTTTCAAGTTGTAGACCCTGCATTAGTATTTAAACCGCTGGTTCAAGATGGCGACTTGGTTACAACAGGTACTATACTCGCTGAGGTGGAAGGAAGTACACACCGCTTGTTAACAGGTGAACGGCTGGCTCTGAACCTGCTGCAGCGGATGTCGGGTATTGCTACTCGTACACGTTCTTATGTGGAAGCAATCGAAGGCCTAGCCACGAAGCTTGTAGATACACGTAAGACTACACCGGGTCATCGATTACTTGAGAAATACGCCGTGCGTGTGGGTGGTGGATCGAATCATCGCTTTGGTTTATATGATGCGGTTATGATTAAAGATAATCATATCAAGGGTTCAGGTGGCATTACAGCCGCAGTTGAGCGTGCTAGGGCAGCTATTCCGCATACCATGACCATTGAAGTGGAGACGGAAAACCTGGATCAGGTACGAGAGGCATTGCAAGCTGGAGCGGATATCATTATGCTGGATAACATGCACCCAGATCGTATGCGTGAGGCGGTTGCGATAATCCGTGAGCAGTCTCCGCATATGAAAGTTGAGGCTTCAGGTAACGTCTCTTTGAAAACCATTCGTGGCATTGCAGAGAGTGGTGTGGATGTAATCTCAGTTGGCAGGTTAACCTACTCTTTTGAGAGCCTGGATATTAGCCTTGATTTAAACGAAAAGAAAGAGGGGTGAACCTCTTTGATTCTTGTAGTAGACGTGGGCAACAGCAATATCGTTCTTGGTGTATATCAAGGTCGAACGTTGCTCCACCATTTTCGCTTGAGCACATCTCGTCAGTCCACAGTGGATGAATACGGCGTATTGATTTATAATTTATTTCATATGTCCGGTATCTCTACACGTGACATTGAAGGAGTTATCATTTCATCTGTCGTTCCACCACTGGTGAATGTAATTGAAACAATGTGTGCTAAGTATGTTGGCAAAAAGCCAATGCTTGTTGGGCCTGGAATTAAGACAGGACTTAATCTGCGTTACGAGAACCCTCGTGAAGTAGGTGCAGATCGAATCGTGAATGCAGTAGCAGCCGTTCATAAATATGGGGGGCCGCTTGTCGTTGTTGATTTCGGAACAGCTACGACATTTGACTGTATTGACGAGAAGGGCAATTATTTAGGTGGTGCCATCGTACCAGGCATTCATATTGCCACCGAAGCACTGTACGAGCGTGCGTCTAAGTTACCTCGTATTGAGTTAGAGAAACCCAAGAAGGTCATAGGCCGTAATACGGTTCATGCCATGCAGGCGGGTATTATCTATGGTTATGCAGGGCAGGTAGATGGGATCGTGGAACGCATTCGTGAGGAGCTGGGAGCGAAGCCAAAGGTCATCGCGACCGGTGGACTTGCTGCCTTGATTGCAGAAGAAACCCGCAGCATCGAAGAAGTCGATCCGCTGCTTACGCTTGAAGGGCTGCGTATCATTTATGAGCGGAACCGGGAAAGGTAAGATCAAAGGGCGCAGACAGCGGGCTGATTAGACAGTCTTACGTGTTGTGCCGTTTTTTTTCTTCTACATTAGATGGATACACAATAATACATGGCAAAACGCCAAAGGAGGCTGAATGACTTGGAAAACAAAAAACAAGATCGATTAATTCGAGGTACAGCAATGGATGGACGGGTTAGAGCATTTGCTGTCCAGACGACAGAATTGGTTGAGGAGCTGCGCAGAAGACACGATACGTTTCCCACGGCTACAGCTGCCATGGGGCGTACCCTTACAGCTGCGGCTATCATGGGTGCTATGCTTAAGGGAGAAGAGAAGCTCACCATTCAGGTTAAGGGCGATGGCCCAATCGGCCAGATTGTAGCAGACGCTAATGCGAAAGGCGAAGTGCGTGGTTATGTTTCCAATCCACACGTGCACTTGCCTAGCAATAGTATGGGTAAATTGGATGTTGCGGGTGCAGTTGGAACGGAAGGTTTTGTCAATGTAACGAAGAACCTTGGACTGAAAGAGCCTTACCGCGGTAGTGTCCCAATTATCTCTGGTGAACTAGGTGAAGATTTCACGTATTATTTTGCTAAGTCAGAGCAAACGCCGTCTGCTGTAGGTGTAGGTGTTCTGGTTGATACGGATAACTCCGTGATCGTGGCAGGTGGATTTATTGTACAGCTCCTTCCAGGACTATCTGATGATGAGATTACGGTTATTGAAAAGTCCATCGGCACACTGCCGCCAGTTACAACTTTGCTGGATCAAGGACTTGAGCTCGAACAATTATTGACTCGAATCCTCCCTGATGTACAAGTACTAGATGAGATGGATATTCGATTCCGTTGTGAGTGTTCACGGGAACGCGTAGAGCAAACGCTCATTAGCTTAGGCCAATCTGAGATGGAACAATTAATTGAAGAAGAAGGTCAGGCTGAAGTGGTATGTCAATTCTGTAATGAAGCGTATGATTTCAATAAGGAACAACTCGAGACCATTCTGGAGCAAGCCAAGAACTGATTCTAGCGGGGACGGGATACGGAATGACAAGGCAAGAAAAGGGATTGTGGACGGCTGTAATTGTCTTGACGCTTGGTATGCTTGTGATGGGTTCGGTCATGGTGGTGCAGGGTCTCAGGACAGGTCGTGAAGAGGGTGAACTGCCCCATGATTCGGGTCAAGAGGAAGGTAGCGCTGTAGCCACAATTAACGGAGAAGTGATCACGGATAAAGATTGGACAGATGCTTTGAAGAAGCGCTATGGCAGCGAATTATTGCTTCAGATGCTCAACCGCAAAGCAGTATATGCAGAAGCCATTGCACGTAATCTAACGGTGACACCTAGAGAAATTGCGAAGGAACTTACCAATGCAATGGATGGATATGATTCGGAACAATCGTATTATGAAGAGATGCAATCTCAGCTCGGTTTATCTAGGCAGGATCTTGAACTGGAGGCAGGGTATAGGCTTCTCTTGGAGAAGATTGCAACGAGCAGCATTCAGATTAAGGATTCAGATATCGAGCGTTACTGGAACGAGCATCAAGAAGATTACGTTTCCCCAGAGAAGTATGATCTGTCCATGATTGTGGTGAAGGATAAAAGAGAAGCGGATTCCTTATTGGAAGCTCTGGAAAACGGGGCAGACTTCGAGCAGACCGCACGCGTCGAATCAACCGATAGCTTCTCTCGTGATTTGGGTGGGAAACTAGGCTGGATTGAGCAGAATGATCCATTTCAACCCGAAGAAGTATTGAACCTTGCAGGTCAATTGGAGATCGGTGATATTGCAGGACCTGTAGATATTCAAGAAGGCTATGCTATCATCAAATTGAACGATATTCAGGAACGCCAGGAGCAATCGGCTGAAGAGGCTCACGAGGAAATTCGGATGCAGCTGGCGTTAAGTCAAGCAGACCCTCTTCCCCAGGTGGAAGAAAGACTGCGAAACAAGTATGAAGCGGTGGTCGTTTCCGATATTCCGGCGTCATAATCTATGAATAGATCTTGCGAATTAACTTCATCGTGATAAAAATACTCTGTCTACAGGCTTAAGGCCCAAGGCAGAGTATTTTTTTTAGTACTCATATTGACAATAGGGCGTAAGGTTGATAAGATAAAAATAATCAAATACCTACTCGTTTACTCGGAATAAAATAAAAACCAAAAAAGAAACCTACGGAATCCCCATACTGGTTAGAGGACATAGCTGTCAGCATGGATGTTAACGGATTTCCGCAGTTCTTCTATAACAACCAGAGGCTGCTTCAGCCGTACATGTATAGGTAACCGCACCAAGTATTATTCATCCAACTAAGGAGGGCATTCATATGGCTAAAGTAGTAAATAACGTAACAGAACTCATCGGAGGTACTCCGCTTGTTCGTCTGAACCGTATCGTACCAGAAGGCAGTGCTGAAATATTCGTGAAGCTGGAGTATCAGAATCCAGGGTCAAGCGTTAAAGACCGTATTGCAGTTAGCATTGTAGAAGAAGCGGAAAAAGAAGGCAAGTTGAAACCAGGTGATACCATTATTGAAGCAACAAGTGGTAACACAGGAATTGGTCTCGCGATGGTGGCTGCAGCTAAAGGCTATAAGTCCGTTATTGTTATGCCTGAAACAATGAGCTTGGAGCGCCGTAACTTGCTTCGTGCTTATGGTGCTGAGCTCGTGCTTACGCCTGGCGCTGAAGGTATGAATGGTGCTGTCAAAAAAGCGGAAGAGCTCCTGAAGGAGAATCCGACCTATTTCATGGCTGAGCAATTTAAAAATAAAGCCAACGTGAAAATCCACCGTGAAACGACTGGCCCTGAGATTGTTGAAGCGATTCAATCTGTGGGTGGTACGTTGGATGCTTTCGTTGCAGGGATTGGTACAGGCGGTACAATTACAGGAACAGGTGAAGTGCTGAAAGAAGCATTCCCTTCTATAAAAGTTATTGCTGTAGAGCCAGCAGCTTCGCCAATTTTGGCTGGCGGTAAGCCAGGACCTCACAAAATCCAGGGAATCGGTGCCAACTTCATTCCTGAAATTTTGGATCAAGAAATCTATGATGAGATCATTCACATTGAGAATGACGATGCATTCGAAACAGCTCGCTTGGTAGCCAAAGAAGAAGGTATCCTATCTGGTATCTCTTCTGGTGCAGCGATTCGTGCAGGTTTGCAAATCGCTAAACAATTGGGCGAAGGCAAGCGTGTAGTGGTTATTGTACCAAGTAACGGCGAACGTTATTTGAGCACACCGCTATACAACTTCGAAGCTTAATTTTGTACCGAACATACATTCAATCCTCCTTGCCCATATGAAGGGCGAGGAGGATTTTTTGCTGAACGCTTTTAAAAGGAGCGGTGCTTTAGTATACTATCAGACAATAGAACTAGCGACAGATGGAGGGCGGTACACCGCAATGACACACGTGATGACAACATACGCCGACTGGACAGAGTGGGCCAAACTAGGCTGGACCATGCTGCCATATATGATGAAGTCGGATGATGAGCCGGATCATGGCGGTTTACCGTTAACCTGGGAAGAAGCTTGGCAGCAGGCTTCACCTTATGCAATGGTGTTAGAGAATGGAAAGGGCGGAAGATACACATTTCTTGGACTACATCCCGTTTCCGTTATCTCTGGCAAAGGCAGCGAAGCAATCATTTATGACCTCGAAAAAGGAGATACAACCACTGAGAGCGGCAAGCCGCTTGATGTGTTGAAACGATGGTCAGCAGCCTACCGTGCTCCAAAGGTAGAAGGAGCACCCGATTTCGGGGGTGGCTGTGCTGGATATCTCAGCTATGATATAGCTCGATCTTTAGAGAAGTTGCCAACGATTGCTGAGGATGATCCAGAGCTACCGGACTACTGGTGGATGCGCTTTGAGGAAATCTGGGCGTATGATCATGAGCTACAGGCTTTGTTCTGTATGGTTCATATGGCAATGCCGGAAGATCGAAGTGAACAAGCGTTATCTAAGTTGTACGTTAAGGCAGAGCAGCGTGCAGCCTTGATGCAAGAGCGCTGGTTGAACATATGGACAGCTGCCCAAGGTGAGCATCAATTACAAGTCTCAACGGAGCGTAAGCAGCGATTACTTTTGTCACAGCAGGAAGACGTAACGGATCTGGAAACAGAAGGCTGGAAGACAGCATTTCCCCAGCACCAGTTCGAACAAGCCGTGCATCAGGTGCAGGAATATATCCGGCAGGGAGATGTATTTCAGGTGAACCTGTCATTACGACAGGAAAAGCAGCTGAATACCAAGGCAGAGCATATCTATGAGTGGCTACGTCTCGTTAATCCATCCCCATATATGGGGATGTTACGCAGTCCTGAGTTTCAACTGGTCAGTGGTTCTCCGGAGCTGCTCGTTAAGGTGGACAATGGCAAAGTCAGCGCGCGTCCCATTGCCGGTACTCGCAGACGTGGACGGGATGAAGCTGAGGATAATCTGATGGCTTCCGAGCTGCTGAACAGTGACAAGGAACGGGCTGAGCATATTATGCTGGTGGATCTGGAGCGCAATGACATAGGGAGAATTGCAGCCTATGGGTCGGTGCATGTTCCAGAGCTGATGACGATCGAGAAATACTCCCATGTGATGCATCTGGTGTCTCAGGTTGAGGGGACGCTGGCAACGGGTTTATCTGCTTTTGATGTCATTGCGGCTACATTCCCAGGTGGGACGATTACTGGAGCGCCCAAGGTACGTACAATGGAGATTATTGAGGAACTGGAGCCGGTACGTCGTGGGCCATACACAGGTTCGATCGGATGGATGGATTACAGTGGCAATATGGAATTGAACATCGTGATTCGTACACTGGCGATCAAAGATGACATAGGATACGTACAGGCAGGGGCAGGCATCGTTATTGATTCAGATCCATATCGTGAATATAAGGAATGTCGCAATAAGGCGAGAGCGATGATGAGAGCTGTGCAATATAGCGAGGAATCCATACAGGTAGAGAAGTCGCTAGAAATAACAACGGAATCGTTCTAAATTGGTTGTAAACTAAAAAATGAAGCAACCGTCACTGTGTTGACGGATAAATAGGAGGAGCAGGCATATGATACTGGTTATCGATAATTACGATTCCTTCACGTACAACCTGGTTCAATATCTTGGTGAACTAGGTGAAACTGTGGAAGTACGTCGCAACGATGAAATTGATCTGGCAGGTATTGAAGCTCTGGCACCTGATCATATTCTGATCTCTCCAGGCCCTTGCACTCCAACTGAAGCAGGGATCAGCTTGGCTGTTATTGATCACTTCAAGGGTAGCATCCCGATCTTTGGCGTATGTCTGGGACATCAATCCATTGGACAGGCCTTCGGCGGTAATGTGATTCGAGCAGATCGCATGATGCATGGTAAGACATCCGAGATGCATCATAACGGTACATCCGTCTTTGCTGGATTACCGTCACCTTTTACCGCTACACGTTACCATTCCTTAATTGTTGAGCGCAGTAGCTTACCAGATTGTTTAGAGATCACAGCAGAAACTGCTGAAGGTGAGATCATGGGATTGCGTCATAAAGAGTATGCGATTGAAGGTGTTCAGTTCCATCCAGAATCTATTATTACAGATCACGGTCATCAGATGTTACGTAACTTCTTGTCCGGGCGGGTGACCGTATAACATGAACTATGCCGCGATCAACGGAGACGTAATCCATATGGCGGCAGCCGTGATTCCGGTAACGGATCACGGCTTTTTATATGGACTTGGTTTGTTCGAGACATTTCGGACGTATCGTGGTGTGCCATTTCTGCTGGAGCAGCATTTAGAGCGAATGGCTGCTGGATGCCATGAACTAGGTATTCCTTTTACAGTAACAACAGCACTAGTGACGGATTGGATTCAGCGTTTGTTGCTAGCGAATGAGTTAGAAGATGCTTATGTGCGTTATACCGTCTCGGCGGGTGAAGCCCCTCTTGGATTGCCATCCGGAGATTATATTCAGCCTAATCATATCGTTCTGGCCAAAGAGTTACCGCCCCTATCCTCCTCTCTCTATGAGCAGGGCAAAATGCTTCAATGTCTGACGACACCTCGCAATACGCCTGAAGGACATGTTCGCCTCAAGTCGTTACATTATATGAACAGCATTCTTGCCAAACGGGAGTTGAATGGATATGGTGCACCAGTTCAGGGCGCGGAAGGGCTGCAATTAACACGTAGCGGCTATGTGGCTGAGGGAATCGTAAGCAACGTATTTTGGGTGATGCAGGGTGTGTTGTACACACCAGCGATTGAGACTGGTATTTTACCAGGTATCACCCGTGCGGTTGTATTGGAGTTAGCACTACAGCAAGGTATTCCTTGTAAAGAGGGATTATTTTGCTGGGATGAGCTGCTGCATGCAGACGAGGCTTTCCTAACAGGTTCGGTGACGGAGCTTGTTCCTGTTACGACTTTGCGTGATCAACATGGAACGGAAACAATCATTAGCAACGGACAAATAGGCCCAGTTACATCCTTACTTCTGGGTATGTATCGAGAGAAAGCGGGGTATACTTCATGACACTTACGCCAGTTATATATGAACGAACTTATTCCTTTGGCCCAGCGGAATTAAAACTTGGAGACCGGACATTAATTATGGGCATCTTGAACGTCACGCCTGATTCATTCTCCGATGGTGGGCGTTACAATCATGTTGATCTCGCTGTGGCTCATGCCATACAGATGATTGAGGACGGCGCTGATCTAATTGATATCGGTGGAGAATCCACGAGACCAGGCTCAGAGGTTGTGAACTCCGAGGAGGAATTAAGCCGGATTATTCCGGTAATTAAAGCACTGCATCAGCAAGCTCCACATATTCCGATATCCGTGGATACCTACAAGGCGGATGTAGCTCGGCAGGCTATTCTGGCTGGGGCACATATCATCAATGATGTGTGGGGAGCCAAAGCTGACCCGGCTATGGCACAAACAGCTGCAGAGCTTGGTTGCCCTCTGATGTTGATGCACAATCGACAAGAACGAGACTACTCTAATTATTTACAGGATGTCGTGCAGGATATCGAGGATAGTATTCAGATTGCCCTAAAGGCAGGTGTACATCAGGATCAAATTATCATTGATCCGGGAATCGGCTTCGTAAAGGATTTGAAGGAGAATCTCACCTTGATGTCTTCATTAGCTATGCTGAACGAACTAGGTTATCCTGTTCTACTAGCAACCTCGCGTAAGAGGTTCATCCAGAACACCTTGGGGGTTCAGGCCGATGATGCAGTAGAGGGCACAGCTGCAACTGTAGCCTTTGGCATTGCACAAGGCTGTCAGATGGTACGTGTCCATGATGTAAAATCAATTCGTCGGACGGTAGACATGTGTGATGCCATGTTATACGCGTCTCCTGGCTTGCGAAGAAAATAAGTTGACTGTATAGCAAGAGAGATGTTTTTTTTATTATAAAAGGATAGGCGGTTATATAATGGATAGAATGGTGCTACACCGGATGGAGTATTACGGATATCACGGGGTATTTGAGGAAGAGCGGAAGCTTGGACAGCGTTATTATATTGATCTGGATATTGATATGGACTTGGGCGAGGCCGGACGTAATGATGACTTAACCAAAACAATTAATTACGCAGAGATTCATGAACTAGTGAAGCATATTGTCGAAAATACTTCATTCCAGTTAATTGAAGCTTTAGGTGAGCATATTGCATCTTCTTTACTAGACACTTATACTATTATCAATGCATTGACAGTCAAAGTGACGAAGCCACATCCACCATTTGATATTCATTTTGGGGGCGTAACGGTAGAGCTTCGCCGCACAAGAAAGTGAGAACCGATCATGATTGCACATTCGACCTCTGATTCTTCAGAGGCTTATATTGCTTTAGGGGCCAATTTGGGCGACCGAGAGCAGACATTGCTTGAAGCGTTAACGCTCCTGGATGCACATCCGCATATATCTATACTGCGCTGTTCTGCGCTCTATGAGACGGATCCTGTCGGGTATGTGGATCAGCCTGCGTTTCTAAATATGGCTATAGCTGTAACGACACAATGGACACCGGAGCAATTGCTCACGGAATTATTAGATGTTGAGAACCGGCTTGGACGTGTTCGTGATATTCGTTGGGGTCCTCGTACCGTTGATCTGGATTTACTCTGGGTCGCTGGAGAGACACGGGAGACCGAAGTACTTCAACTGCCTCACCCACGCATGGGTGAACGTGCATTTGTGTTAGTTCCGTTGTCAGACGTTGTCATGAAGAATGAGCCTTCGGGCTTGTATGACTTTGTACATGCATCGTTGTCTGTTCTCGATGGAAAGGATGGAATACAGCTTTGGAAAACGTGCAATTGGCCAATCGAATCCGGGCATTCCGGAAGCTGAAAGGTTTGACACAACAAGAGCTTGCTTCGAAGACGCGCATCTCACTGGCGACGCTCGGAACCATTGAACGTGGCAATCGCAAAGTATCCGAACAGGAGCTGAATCGGATTGCAGAGATGCTGGGGATTAGTGTATCGGAGATAAGAGGCGAGTAAGTCATCACTACATGTGCTGTTGAGGGCATAACAAAATATCTTAATAATCGTTGATTTTATATAGCACTGTTGATTCGTATAGATCAATCATGATTAAACACCATGTGTACGAAATACAACCTGAATACAAATAACTGGAACATTACGGGGACTCAAGTAAGAGTCCTACGGTTTGATGAGGAGTGTAACGACGAACATGCTGAAAATTGGTGGCATTGAAATGAAAAACCAGGTCGTACTTGCGCCGATGGCTGGTGTATGTAATCCGGCTTTTCGTTTGATCGCGAAGGAATTTGGAACAGGCCTCGTATGTGCGGAGATGGTGAGTGGTAAAGCCATCGTGCATGGCAATCAGCGTACACGTGAGATGCTGTTTGTTGATGAACGTGAGAAACCACTAAGCCTGCAAATCTTTGGAGGCGATCGCGATTCACTTATCGAAGCAGCCAAAATCGTGGACAAAGAAACGAATGCGGACATTATCGACATTAACATGGGCTGTCCTGTGCCTAAAGTGACGA
Source organism: Paenibacillus sp. Root52 (assembly GCF_001426865.1). Classification (GTDB taxonomy): domain Bacteria; phylum Bacillota; class Bacilli; order Paenibacillales; family Paenibacillaceae; genus Paenibacillus. Next base: position 63,274 of record NZ_LMFO01000016.1, read on the forward strand.
AATGTGATGCAGGTGCAAGATGGTTGCTTGATCCAAACAAAATCTACGAAATGGTCTCCGCTGTCGTGGATGCTGTTGAGAAGCCGGTGACGGTTAAGATGAGGATCGGCTGGGATAGTGAACATATCTTTGCGGTGGAGAATGCACTTGCGATTGAACGTGCTGGCGGTCAAGCGGTAAGTGTGCACGGAAGAACACGGGAGCAGCTCTATACAGGTACGGCAGATTGGTCACACATTAAGGATGTAAAAGAGGCTGTCTCGATCCCGGTAATTGGGAATGGAGATGTATCTTCACCGGAGGATGCCCGCCGTATGTTAGATGAAACGGGATGTGACGGTGTGATGATTGGTCGTGCTGCCCTGGGAAATCCATGGATGTTATATCGTACGATTCAGTACTTAAGCACGGGTGAATTGCTCCCTGACCCGAATGGCGAGGAGAAGATTCGTGTTGCAATCTTGCATATGGATCGACTTATCGCATTGAAGAACGAGACGGTTGCTGTACGTGAGATGCGTAAACATCTAGCTTGGTATCTGAAAGGACTGAAAGGTTCTGCTAGGATCAAAGATATCATTATGGAAGGTACCAAACGTGATGAGATGGTGCAGATTTTGGAGGATTTTGTAGGTAGACTGAAGTTGGAAGGTAACCTAGAAACTGAACCTGTTGCAGCAGGCAATGCATCCTAAACTCGGATTGTAAAACGTTTACAGATATAAGGGGCGTAACATTGACTTTTCGAGACCGTTCCCCTATAATTTCACAGTATAAATTCGCCATGTGCGTCATAAGGTTAGTGCATCAGGAGGACGTTCTGTTTCTCCGGAGAACTTCATATAGTTTCTAAGATGTATGTGGGCGGAGCTCTGTGAACAAACGGCATGGATTCCGTTGCCATGCAATCAAATTATTCCCATGACAGGAGAATCGGTTGAGATGAGCGATAAGGAAGTTATCCTTACACCAGAAGGACTCAAGAAGCTGGAAGAAGAACTGGAAACACTAAAATCAGTGAAGCGCCGTGAAGTGGCTGAACGGATCAAAGTAGCCATCGGTTATGGAGATATCAGTGAAAACTCCGAATATGAAGATGCTAAGAATGAACAGGCTTTTATCGAAGGTCGTATCATTACATTGGAGAAATTGCTGCGTAACGCTCGAATCATTAACAGTGACGAGATCGACACAGATGCTGTAAGTATCGGTGCAACCGTTACTGTAGAAGATCTCGAGTTCGGTGATATCACAGAATATACGATTGTAGGAACTGCGGAATCTAATCCGCTTCAGAACAAAATTTCGAACGAAAGCCCTGTTGGTAAAGCAATTTTGGGCAAGAAAAAAGGTACAGTTGTTGATGTGAGCGTACCTGCTGGCGTAATTCAATATAAAATTGTAGATATTAAAAAGTAATCGTAGCAATGAAGCAGTAGGACACGAAAGACAAAAGCTTCCTTAGGGAAGCTTTTTCATCATATGAGGGTGACACCTCTGAGAATGTCTGCAATGTAAATAAGGAGATGAATACAGATCATGACGGATGAAGTCTTGAATCAGGAAACCGAACTTAGCGAGCTTTTGCAAATTCGCCGCGACAAATTGGACGAGCTCCGCAAATTGGGGATTGATCCTTTTGGCCAAAAATACGTGCGTACCGAAGAAGCCGGTTCTATTTTGAAGAAGTATGAAGAACTGACTAAGGAAGAGCTGGAAGAGAAGCAGATCGAAGTCAGTATTGCCGGACGGATTATGGCGAAGCGGGGAATGGGTAAGGCAAGCTTTGCGCATATTCAGGACCTGAGCGGCAGAATCCAGATCTATGTTCGTCAGGATACCGTGGCAGAGGACAAATACGCGGCATTCAGCCTGCTGGATCTAGGAGATATTGTTGGAGTTAGCGGTGTGATCTTCAAAACGAAAACAGGCGAAACTTCCGTTAAAGTGAAAGATCTAGAAGTGCTCTCCAAATCCCTCTATCCGCTACCGGACAAATTCCATGGTCTTACTGATGTAGAGCTGCGTTATCGTCAGCGCTATGTTGACCTGATTATGAGTCCGGATGTGCAACAGACGTTTATTTTGCGTTCCAAGATCATTCAGTCTATGCGTCGTTATTTGGATTCTCTGGGATACTTGGAAGTGGAAACACCGACCTTGCATACGATCGCAGGTGGTGCTGCGGCACGTCCATTCATCACGCATCACAATGCACTGGATATGGAACTGTACATGCGGATCGCGATTGAGCTTCACCTGAAACGCCTGATTGTTGGCGGATTGGAGAAAGTGTATGAGATCGGCCGTGTATACCGGAACGAAGGGATGTCAACACGTCACAATCCGGAATTCACGATGATTGAATTGTATGAAGCATATGCTGACTACAAAGATATCATGCATTTGACAGAGAATCTGGTTGCACATATTGCTCAGGAAGTATTGGGTACGCAAGTAATCCAGTATGGAGAGCATGAAGTGAATCTTAAGCCAGAATGGCGCCGGGTTACGATGGTAGATGCGGTTAAAGAAGTGGTGGGTGTAGACTTCTCCGTCCATATGACGGATGAGGAAGCACACAGCTTGGCGAAGGAGCATAAGGTTCCGGTTGAGAAGCATATGACATTTGGTCATATTCTGAACGCGTTCTTCGAGCAGTTTGTAGAAGAAACGTTAATTCAGCCAACTTTCATTATGGGACATCCGCTTGAAATTTCGCCACTGGCGAAGAAAAACGATGTAGATCCACGCTTTACGGATCGCTTCGAGTTGTTCATCGTTGGACGTGAGCATGCGAATGCCTTCACTGAGTTGAATGATCCCATTGACCAGCGTCAGCGTTTTGAAGCACAGATGCTTGAGAAGGAACACGGGAATGATGAGGCACATGAGATGGATGATGACTTCATTCGTGCGCTCGAATATGGTATGCCACCGACAGGTGGACTGGGCATCGGGATTGACCGATTGATCATGTTGCTCACAAACTCACCATCCATTCGGGATGTACTGCTCTTCCCTCATATGCGTCCACGTACACAAGATTAATAGAGGTTGTTCAAAAAGTTCGCTTTTGATTACGAAGGATGCCTAACAGCATCTCAGCATCGAAGATGGGATTCAGCCGAAATGTCCGTTGCTCACGTAGTTTGCCTACGCTCCGCTACTCCATTTCTATCTTCATCCCATCTTCTCGGTACTGAAAACCGCCCTTTTTGAACACGCACTAATAAGGAACGTTCTATGCGTTCATAATAGAAGAGGAACCTGCCATTCAGTTTAAACTGAGGCAAGTTCCTCTTTAGGTTTACATAGAAGGATCGTTAGAGCGAAAGAAACATCATGATAATTTCTCAGGCTTCATATGAAGATGAAGCTAGCTCTAGCAGGACTTTTACCGCTCACTATGCTTGTATTTTGTTAAAAGAGGTGCCCTTCATGAAGTTCAGGCTTCACTTTCCTAAATTCCTATCCCCTCCGTTGATTCTGGTTGGTGGTTTTATACTCATCATCTCCATCGGTACGATATTGCTTATGCTTCCGATCTCTAATCAGAGCGGCGAGCACCTGGCATTTATCGATGCGCTGTTTACGGCTACCTCTGCGGCATGTGTGACCGGACTGGTTGTTGTAGATGTGGGGACAACCTTCAATTTATTTGGTCAGATTATTATAATGGTGCTCATGCAACTCGGTGGACTTGGATTTATGACCATTGCCACGTTGTTTGCATTGGTTATGGGTAAGCGCATCTCACTTCGGGATAGGTTACTGCTCAAAGAGGCCATTAACGCGGATAGTATGGAGGGTATTGTACGTATCATTCGTAAGGTGCTGATTTTTTCTTTTACCATTGAGGGAGTAGCGGCAATTATACTGGCGTTGCGCTGGGCAACAGAGATGCCTGTCGTGCAGGCTGCATACTATGGAGTGTTTCACTCGGTATCCTTGTTTAATAACGGTGGGTTCGACCTATTTGGTAACAGCTTTCAGTATTATAGGGGCGACTGGTTGTTTAACCTAACAGCCTCTATCCTTGTCATCTCGGGTGGACTCGGCTTTGTAGTTCTAAATGATCTATTCGAATATCGCAAACGCCGCCGTTTGTCGCTACAATCCAAGCTAGTGCTGTCCGTATCGGGTGCGTTGATTGGGATCGGAGCGATTGTCCTATTTATCTTTGAATTCACGAATGGACATACGTTGGCACCGCTGAGTTGGAGTGAGAAGATATATGCGGCCATATTCCAATCGGTGTCTACCCGCTCATCAGGTACGAGTACCATTGATATTACAGAGATGAGACAGGCTACGCAGTTCTTTTTCATCCTATTAATGTTTATTGGGGCTTCACCAGGATCGACGGGTGGTGGGATCAAAACGACAACATTTTTAATTATGATTGGCGCCGTATATGCCATGATTCGTGGCAATAAAGATATCGTGTTCTTCCGTCAACGTGTTCCGAAGGAACTGCTTATGCGGGCATTGACCATTATTATGGTCTCTTTAATCATCTTCATGGTCGTTGTCATGCTTTTATTGACGACAGAGGATGCGCCGTTTCTCGCGCTTATGTTTGAGGCCGCCTCGGCAATTGGAACAGTTGGACTTTCGGTGGGTGTTACTCATGAGTTAACCGATTGGGGCAAAATTATTATTACATTTACAATGTTTGTTGGCCGTATTGGGCCGTTAACGATTGCTTATGCGCTTCGTCCGCGCAAAGAGAAGAAATTGTATCGTCATCCAGAAGGACGGATCATTATCGGATAAGGAAAGAGAAACCGTCAGACAAGTGGTGTAGCCGCTGTTAGAGATAACAGGGCAATTAACCAGTATGTCTGACGGTTTTTTTGGGTTTACATCGCATAACGTATTTAGTCACGACTCTTGTGAATCGCATAAAGAGGCAAGATGTAATGTGAGGATGTCATCCATAACCTTCGCATTCATCGATTCAGGTCTGAGGATAGCGTGAATGGCTAATCCATCGATTAGTGCATACAATCGTTCGATCTCAAGTTCTACGTTTAGGTCGAGACTTGTTAACCTAAGCTCCATCAGATGAGTGATGACATATGTAGCCATCCGCCGGAGTTCGTTATAGACATTATCCGCAAGCGACTTGAGCGCCGGATCTGTTTTGGACTTTACAGTAAAAGCGAACCATACCTCCATCTCTGCAAACTTCTCGTCTGTATTAGGCAAGAGTTCTAATAATATCTTCTTCATATCCTCCAGTGGAGAGCCGGTGAGTGACATCTGATGATATCGGTGCGTAACTCGTTCAGATACCAGATTCATAGCATATAGGAGTAAATCCGATTGCGTAGAGAAATAATGACGCATTGAACCTGTAGATAGGTTGGCTTCTTTTGCAATATTACGAACAGAGGTATGCTCCATACCATCCCTGCGAATGACGCGCCATGCCGCTTCCGCAACAAGTAGACGTTGTTTATCGTGATCAACTATTTTAGGCATGTTCTAAGTATATCATTGTTGCTTATTATAATACAAACGTGTTAAATTGTTTTTAGTACACAAGTGCTAAAAAGAAGGGGGTAAGAATTTGATTGCTTATTTTATTATAGGGTGTGAGATTGCCTTCTGGGTGTTTGTGGCTGCGGGATTGAGTGTCCGATATCTACTTGGGATGAAAAGAACGGGAATCGCTCTTCTCATGGCAACACCTATAGTGGATGTATTGTTATTGGTGGCAACGGTCATGGATCTTCAACGTGGAGCAACTGCGAGTACGATCCATGGTATAGCGGCGATCTATATAGGTGTGAGTGTAGTCTATGGTCATCGCATGATTGCTTGGGCGGATCGGTACTTTCTCTATTGGTTCAAAGGCGGGGATAATCCTCGAGGTCAGAAGGTCTATGGCAGGGAGCATGCCAATCGTGAGATCCAGGGATGGTTCAGGCATCTAGCTGCTTGGTGTATTGGTTGTTTGTTTCTATATATCATGGTTCTGTGGATTGGTGATGCAGAGCGGACAGAAGCATTCACAAGTCTTATTAGAATTTGGGGAATGATATTAGGAATCGATTTTATTATTAGCTTCAGCTATACGTTATGGCCACGAAAGATACCTCTTGAGAAAATGAAGTAACATTGACAATGTGATCTAAAGATCTAAAGAGAGGTTCGATATGAGTTTAACCTTATACATGACATCTTCGAACCTCATAAATCATAAAACTAACTTTGGAGTACTGTTGATGTATATTTCTATGGATAGGACGGGAAGTATAATATCAGTGTTTGTTGAGGGAGTTTAGTGTGGTTATATCTTATTTTAAACTTTTCTTCAAAAAAAGCTTGCGTTCTAAATCTGTACATGGTATATTCTAATTCCGGCCAAGAAAACACGAGAAACACGGTGCGGCAAGCAAACAAAATAAGCTTCGAAAGAAACTTAAAAAAAGAGCTTGCAAAGTTGGTTCGGATGTGATAAGATATAAAAGTTGCTGACGAGAACGAATGTTGGCGCTGAAATAAGTTTGATCTTTGAAAACTGAACAACGAGTGAGTAACGATCTTGCTTGCAAGATCGACGCTGAGAAATCGTACATCTCTTCGGACTGGATGATTTTGAAGCACAAATGAGATTTTTAATCTCGTCAGATTCAAAATGAGCTAATCGCTCTTTTCAATACTTTATTGGAGAGTTTGATCCTGGCTCAGGACGAACGCT
>NZ_LMFO01000017.1 GCF_001426865.1 Paenibacillus sp. Root52
CTTTTGTCCTTTAATCGCCATAAAAAATGCACCCCCTAGAATTTCATCGGCTAAACCCAGGGGTTTTTCCAATGTCTATTCTAAGGGGTGCACTCCACGACCTGACCAGCTCTTTCTTTTATTCCCTAACACAATCTCACCATAGCATGTGCTTAATATATGTTTTACTCCGGTTTATCCGACAGCTTCACCGATACCTTCTCGGCTTTGCCGTCCCGATAGAAGGTTACCTCAATCGTATCGCCGATTTTCTTCTTATCATACAGATACTTACGAAGATCAAGCGTAGAGGTAATCTTTTGCCCGTCAAATTCAGTAATAACATCGTTCAGCTTCATACCCGCCTCCGATGCAGGCCCCGATGCTTCAAGCACGACCACACCGCTATCTACATGGGATGGTAGTTTTAGATCCTTACGCTGCTCGTCATCCAACGGAGCGTAAGGATTGCTCAGATCGACAGTGTACACACCCAGGTATGGACGAGATACTTTGCCGTGTAGCAATAGCGAATCGACAGTCTTCATTACTTCGTTCATCGGAATCGCAAATCCAAGACCTTCAACGCCCGTATCCGATATCTTCATCGTATTAATGCCGACCACTTTCCCGTTCAGATCAACCAGTGCGCCGCCGCTGTTACCTTCGTTGATCGCTGCATCTGTCTGAATAACGTTCTGCTCCCAGTCGTACACGCCATCCTGATTAATCGACACGGGTAGAATGCGATCGGTATAACTCACAATCCCAGATGTCAGTGTACCGCCCAGACCGAGCGGGTTACCAATGGCAAGTACGGTCTGACCTCGTTTAAGCTTGCTGGAATCGCCAATCTCCGCCACAGCTCCCAGCCCTTTATCCTCTGTCGACAGCACCGCAATGTCACTCACCCGGTCTTTACCAACCAGCTTTGCTTTATGTGTCTCGCCGTCCACCGTTACAATCTCAAGATCACTCGCACCTTCCACCACATGGTGGTTGGTCATAATGTAGGCTGTGCCCTCTTCCTTCTTGAAAATGACACCTGATCCTAACGCTGAGTCCTCCATAGATAGGCTGCTGCCCGTTTTATGATTCACAATGCTCACTACAGAAGGACGCACCTTCTCAGCTGCCTGAATGATCCGGTCGTACGGATCAACCGCTTGAGCAGAGGGCGCGCCGCCACCTGAACCATTGCCTATTGTGGCATTAGATAACGGTACAGACGCTGGCTGCATGATGAAGCTGAACAGGGTAACGGTAACGATGGAGCTGATCACAGAACTGATCACGGCTACTTTGACCGTGGAGCTAATACCCGAACGTGATCTGCGCGGATTCTGCCACCGATCACGCCCTCCTGGGCGGAGAATCTGAAGTTTGCCCTTCTGCACAGGTTCGGCGCGTCTTGAAACTTTAGTTGAATAAAAATCGTCTCCGAACAATCCCATCGTGATCCTCTCCCCTTCGTTGTCACGCATCAAGATCCTGACTGCCGCCTGATCATTGTCGCATGGGACGTCGATGGTGTTCTCACATACCCCACTCCGCCGACAGATGAGCTTCCGATCGCTGTTAGCCCTAGATTTCTTGTGCCCTTTGTTTAAGGGTGAAATCCGGGGATGAAGGCGAACCAATGCTCGCGATAAAGCTTTCTTTCAGAAAGCTCTGAGCTCCGCTTCTCCAGCTTCGTTCTGTGTCCTCCATTACGTGCGTGGCGTAAATACCAGCTCTTTCCCCATGCTTTTTGCATTTTCCAAAATCTTTTTTTGCATATCGCCGCACTCCCAAGTACACGAAATGAAGCGTCTATGTACAACAGAATGGATCTCCCACTCTGCCAGTGACTCTATCAATCAAGCTCTCGCATTTTTTTGATATGCCAATACACTCACCAGTTCGCTCACATTCCAGCCTATTTCCAAGTGCTCCTTATATACTAAACACGCTAAATCTGAAAAAGTTGCATAAATACGAAGAATATCGCAAATTTCCGCTAATTTGCAGCTAACGATAAAGGTTCATACTATATCTATCACCACAAAATCCAGTTCGCTAAGCGCATATTTACCCTTTCAGGCAAACTTTTTCTAATCCGATAAGCTACTGTTTCAGCATACATGCCTTCTTCTTTCATTTATAGCGGCAAAAAGAGGAATGTTTTCCAACCAGCCTGACTACAATAATAGTAAAAAGGTTGTTCAAAGAAGGATGCGAAGGTTCATAGAATTGTGTCTTCAAAAAGGGTAGCAGGCATCCTTCGTAATCAAAAGTGGACTTTTTGAACTACCATTAGAAGGAGGATTTACTTATGGAACGCACACGTACACTCACAGCCATGGAAGAGGTTCATATGGCGGCCAAGCTGGCCGATCTCAAAGAAGAGCACTACCGCAATACATTAGCCCTAAGCACCATCATTGAGCTGCTCGTGGACAAAGGCATTCTCACCCGCGAGGAAGTAGAGCGCAAAGCCGCTGAGCTAGACAGCTTTATGGCTCACCCACCCTATCCCATGGTGTAGGACGGTCATAATACGTATCACAGAGTTTGAACTCATGATCCCGATAGAAGCATCCACGACTCTCCATCGCATCGCGCACGGTCATTTTCGCCAGATCCATCATATTATGATCCCGGCTGAGATGCGCAAGATACGTGCGCTTGATGCGTCCGTTCATCAATTCACTGAGTGCTGCACCTGCCGCTTCATTCGACAAATGCCCGATATCGCTTAAGATTCGGCGCTTGGTATTCCACGGATAACGTCCCATCCGCAACAATTCGACGTCATGATTCGATTCGAGTACGAGCACGTCAGAATTCGAGATGGCATCGCGAACCTTGTCGCTCATATAGCCTAGATCGGTCGCAACAGACAGCTTCTCACTGCCATCATCGAACGTGTACCCTACAGGTTCTGCTGCATCGTGCGAGATCCCGAAGGACTCCACGCGGAGCGAGCCAAAATCATGCTTCTCACCCGTTTCAAAGATCCGCCGGTTCTCCTCAGGAATTGCCCCAACTGATTTCTCCAGCGCCGCCCACGTATTCGTGTTTGCATAGATTGGTAAATTATATTTCCGAGACATCGCGCCTAGTCCTTTAATGTGATCGGAATGTTCATGTGTGACCAGAATGCCGTCCAGCTCTGTTCCTGCGATCTCCCGTTCCTGAAACAGTGCATCCAGCCGCTTCGCACTGAGGCCTGCATCAATCATAAGTGATGTGCCTCCATGCTGTATGACTGTGGCGTTTCCTGTAGAACCACTAGACAATACGGTAAAATAAATCCCCATAACTCATTACTCCCCTGGTTTATCTGTCTTGGGACTGAATACATCCCCACTGATGCCCTGCACGTACAACACTTCGCCACTTTCCAGCACGAATCGCCATGCCGGCATCGCAACTTGTAGATCTGAATTGAACAACTGGCCGTAATAGCCAAGCTGAATATCTTTGACAATAGAATCATTAGGCAAAAAGTTCTCGATCAGCGTACCCAGCGCCTTCGACGCCGGAAGCACCTGCTGCTCGCTCTCCTCCGCTGTCGTAATCTTCACCGGAGTCTGAAGGTAACCTGTAATCTTCTGATCGCTGTAGAATAGCTCCAGACTGACATTGAAGAGCGGCCATTTGCTATCCACCAATGGATGAAGGACAAATGCCCCATCCTCCGCCATCAGTTGATCCAGTCGGTAAGTACCGATCTGCGGAATCTCATCTTGCAGCGCGTCCTCTAACTCACTTTGTGAGAAGATTAGCTTGCTGTCTACAGGCTGTTCCAGCTCAACACGGATACCTGCCTCGTCCTCTTCTATAAATTCATAGGACAGCTTCGGTAGCTTCGGTGTTTCATTCGGGATAGGAGCGAGCACCTGAATCCCCTTCTCTTCCATCGCCTGCTGTGTATTATCCGCCAGCGAGGTGAAGTCCAGATTGGCTCCGGCCGTCTCCCGTGCATCCATCCAGATCTGATATCCCAACACTAGATTCAGTAACAGAAAGGCATAGATTAATACATTTTTCGCCCGTCCCCAATCCAAAACATTCACCTCCACCAGTTAACTAAATGAAATACTTGATTGCTAACGAACTCCACACGTCTTATTAGCTCCATTTTCGGCAAATTTGTAATCTAACGAATTGGAGAGACGTTATTTCTAGCATGTATAGACCTTTCTATCGCTTTTCACCGGTACTCTACGACAATAGCATCGCTGAGGTTCGTTAGATTCTGCTCCTATGCTGATTCCGCCATTTAAGGTGTGTCAGATTCGTTAGCTCTTTGCTCCACTCTACGAACTATTAAGAAACCGTCGTTTCCTCCCCATTGCCGAAGCGAATCACCCATACCGGGATCAACTTAAGACCATCCTCAATCGCAGACGGTCTATACGCTGGATATACATCTACAACCTCACGATTCGCACCAGCTACCTTCTGTATGAGTGCCTTCAGCTTGTCCCCGCCAGGCAGCTTGACCGATTGTTTCGTCTCCGTACCTTCGTTCAGATACTCCAATGAACGCTCATAGCTGGATACGGTCTCCTGCCGCATTTCCATGTTGATCGTACCGAAACGGAATTGCATCGAGTCCATAATCGGAAAGCTACCGTAATATTGCTGGAACTGAAGCTGTGTTTTGTTATCCGCTGTCTCCAGCATCAGACGCGACCGTCCTTTCCAGCCCCCATGCTGATTGACAAAATCCACCGCAGACAAGGCGTCCTTGGCCGCATCAATCTGTCCCGCAGGTGGTGCAGCTGGATCGGTGTAACTAATCCATCGTTGATCCTGCTTCACTTGCAAACTCCGCTTACTATCCGTGTAAATCTCTGACCCATCCTTTTCCCGAATATTCCGGGTCATGCTAGGGTCGAAGAACAAGCTGCGCTGCATCTGCTCTACCGTAAACTGGCTTGTTGGCATACTCGCCTCAATCGTCTCAATAGCTTCGGAAGGAATATAATAGCGACCATCCATCAGCGTATAAGGCGTCCAGTTGCTGCCGAAGTCCACATGCTGCTGCACATCCTGTACCGTTAGGTCAGCCTGCGTAGCCTCGTAAACGACATCTCCCTTGGCGCTGAAGAATAGTGCATGCGCCTTGGTTTCATTTTTGGCGGTATAGATTGAAATTCGGTTAATCGTCTCTCCCTGGAAGAGGGAATCCGTGCCTAGTCGCATTACTCGCTGTAACAAAGCCACCGGAATACCCTCCTTGAAAGACAGCTCAAAGCCAGGGTTGTCCTTCCGAATCTGATCCCAGTTCACAGACTGCACACTACGACGCTGAAAATCATCAAACGTTCGCCCCTGCAGCCGTGAGAAGATCAATTGATAGAACGTATTGCCTGGGTAAAACACAGTATGTTTATCCTCACCTAGATGAATAATCATCTGATCCGGAAAAATTAATTCCTCAATGTTACGCTCTTGACCCATATTCTCGGTCTTTACATAGTTCGTTTCAGATGTCACAACCGAATCCCCACCGCCTGGTAGACGATAGATTAGAAAGTAACTCTGAACTAAGCTGGCAACAACGAGTGTGGTAAGCACCAGTGATTTAATCCGTTCCTTCACGGTGCTCACCTCCTTCATCACGCATCGGCAATGTGAATGTTACGGTTGTCCCAACGTCCAGCTCTGATTCAAGCGTAATACTGCCGTCATGCGCTTTTACAATTTCCCGGGCAATGGATAGCCCAAGCCCTGTTCCGCCCATACTACGCGAACGAGCCTTATCTACACGGTAAAACCGTTCAAATATACGATCCAAATCCCGCTGTGGTATACCCATTCCCGTATCTGTTACCGAGATTGCGAGCGTCTGATCATTCGTTTTGCGTGCTGCAATCGTGATCCTACCACCCTCAAGTGTGTACTTCAGCGCATTGGACACGACATTATCAAGCACCTGATCAATCTGATCCCGATCCAGCGGTACCGCAGGAAGATCACGCTCCACCGATAATACAGGCTGAATATCCTTTTGATGCATCTGGAATGAGAATCGATCCGTCACTTCCTCCAGCATCTCCAGAATATCCGTAGGTTGTTTACGCAGAAGAGCCTCTTTGGAGTCTAGCCTGGAGAGATGTAGCAGATCCGTAACCAGGCGGATCATTCGCTCTGTCTCATTCTGGATAACGCCTACGAACCGCCCAGCGAGCTGTGGATCTTCAAGTGCACCATCATCAAGCGCCTCGGCATAACTCTTAATGGTGGTCAGCGGCGTACGCAGCTCATGGGATACATTCGCCACGAATTCACGCCGGGATGCTTCCAGCTCTTCTTGTTCCGTGACATCCTGGAGAACCGCAATCGTTCCGGTAATTCCTAACTCACGCCTGTGAACAGGCGTGAACGTCATACGAATGACAACAGGCTCCTCCTGACCCGCAGGAGCAATCTGCAACAGGGTTGAACCTGTGAAGCCGCTCGCGAGTGCTTCCGCATCCTCAGGATCGATACCGAGCAATACAGCGAAGTGCCTGCCCTCAATATCTGCCGGACGCATTCCCAGAATGCTACTTGCACGGCGATTGACTAGAATAACTTTGCCATACTCGTCTGTTGCAACTACACCATCACTCATATTGGTCAGAATAGAGGTCAGTTTCTCTTTCTCCTCTTCATTCTGAGAGAGTGCGTCACGCAAACGGCTGGTCATATAGTTAAATGCCCGGCTGAGCTGGCCGATCTCATCTGTGCCGAATACAGGGGTCTGTTGGTCAAAGTTACCTTCAGCCACCGCTGTTGCCCGCCTCGTCACTTCCTTGATCGGTTGTGTAATCGTATGGGATAGAATGACGCCGAGCACCGCTGTTAACACAAGGGCAATAAGAATGCCCGAAATAAAAATCTTGTTAATGCCCTCCATGGTGGCATATAACTCATTCATTGATGCGGCAATATATACCGCGCCAATGATCTTGCCGCCGGACAATACCGGCTTGGCAACCACCTTTTTGCGGACATTGTCCTCATCAACGATATATTCCTCATTGTCTCGAATGCCCTGCAACGCACGGCTGACAACGGTCTGTGTATTTTTTCGCCCAACATAGTCTGAATGAGAGCTTAGTGAGGTGGTCAGCACCTTACCACTGGCGTCCAACACTTGAATCTCTGCCCCGTTAATATTGAACAGATTGTTCACTAGTACGCGCAGATTTTCCGTTTTGTCTTCGCCAGCCTCCACTTCGCCGCCTGCCATCGTCTCTCCCACCAGCACCGACAGCATCTCCGCTCTCGCCTGTAGATCCTCGGTGAAGTTACTAGTTAGAGAATTCTTCATCGCGCTGACAAAATAAACGCCAATCAATTGCATCGCAATTAGAATCAGCAGTACATATATGATAATTAGCTTCGCCTGAATCGTTCGGAAGAACGAAAATCGCGAGAATCGCCCCATTATATCCCCACGCTTTTGGGACTACGCACCAGATAACCTAATCCACGGCGCGTCAGAATCGTCTCCGGTTTGCTCGGATTCTCCTCAATCTTCTCGCGCAGACGACGGATCGTTACATCCACAGTACGCACATCCCCGAAATATTCATATCCCCATACGGCCTGTAACAGATGTTCCCGTGTCATCACCTTGCCCGAATGCTTCGCCATGTAATAGAGAAGTTCATATTCACGGTGGGTCAGATCCAGCGGCTCTCCGCCTTTGTACGCTGTATACATGTCCATATCAAACACCAAGTCGAACAGCCGCATAACCTGCTTCTCATCCTCTTGCGCTTCCGTCGCAATAGCCGGCTTCTGCCTTCTGCGCATCTGTGCCTTCACCCGTGCAAGCAGCTCTCTTGTGCTGAAAGGCTTCGTTACATAATCATCCGCACCCAGCTCCAGACCGAGCACCTTATCAATCTCGCCGTCCTTCGCAGTCAGCATGATGATTGGCATTTCCAGATGTGCACGCACCTCACGGCATACATCCATTCCATCCTTGCCTGGTAACATCAGATCGAGTAGCATGAGATCCGGTTTCTCGGCTAACGCCAGTTCGACGGCACGAATCCCATCGAAAGCGCAGATGACCTCATATCCCTCTTTTTCCAAATTAAACTTCAGAATGTCTGCAATAGGCTGTTCATCGTCCACGACCAAAATCTTCCCCTGCATCGACTGTATTCACCCCTGTATCCTGCTTGATCCGCATATGCGGTCTATCTCTTTATATAAGTTGTTCTGTCATCATCGTTAGTTGTTCATCTTAGTTGTCTATCCTATTAGGTTGAACATATATAGTTTATCATACCTGAACCAGCGTCACATCCCGATTGGCAATCGATCAGCGGCAAAATGAAATTTTTTTACATATCTGAAGTGATCCATAGAAAAAAGGCCAGCCTAAGCTGACCTTCATGACAAGAAAAATCCACATTTTGATACAAGCATATCGCGGAATTTTCTTCTTAATATAATTACTAGTTCAAGTATGTCATTGGATTCTCTGCCGTACCATTCTTAATAATCTCGAAGTGCAGATGTGTTCCTGTTGAACGTCCAGTATTGCCCATTACACCGATACTCTCGCCCTTTTCGACGATCTGTCCAACTTTAACACCAATGCTGTTCAGATGTCCGTATAATGTTTCGTACCCGTTACGATGGTTAACGATAATAACATTGCCATAACCGCTCTTCTGTCCAGCAAACGTCACTACACCTTCATCCGAGGATTTCACATCCCGGTTCCCAACAAGGTCTACACCTTTGTGCTGACGACCCCAACGTTCACCGAAGCTGCTGCTCATCGTTGCGCCGGAGACAGGCCATGCGAACTCGCCCGTACCTTCGCCGACTACTTTCGTACCGCTAAGAACGACTTCAGTCACTGCTGACTTAACCACTTCCTGACCTAACCATTCCTCTTGGACAACTTCGCCATTTTCTTTCGTGATCCGATATTGCATATTTTTCAAGCCGCTTTGACCTGGACGTACCACTTTGGTTATCCCTGCTTTTAGCTCAGCACTTTTACGTACTTCAACCTGTGGTTTGATCTCGATCTGCTCAACAACTTGTTCGACTGATTTCACAGTAACCGCCGGTTTTGGAACCGTAAGTGTCAGCTCGTCTCCAATTTGCATAGACGTTTCTTTAATGCCAGGGTTATTTTTACGAATCTCACTTTGTGTGAGCTCGTATTTGGCAGCGATGGAAGAGATGGTATCTCCTTCTCGTACCACATAGGTTACAGGCGCGTCTTTACCGACCGTTAATGCTTTAACCGCCTCAGAAACATCCCATATTTTGTTTGGATCTGCCTTAACTGCATCCGTCTCAACATCTTCTTTGATATCTACGGATTTCAACGTCGTACTTGGCCCTTCAGCTTTCTTCGAAGAGTTCGCCGATACCGACTTCGTCTTGAGCGAGCTACGCACAGCCGATGCCGATATGTATTTGCTTTGCACTTGCTCAAGAATCGCATCTGCTGTTGCTTGATCCTTCACAATGCCGATTACTTCACCGTTGACCTTCAGCTCCACGCCTTTAGCGTAAGCCGTAAGCATATCGTCGAGTTTATTCAGTGTTTCATCACTGTTAATCTCCGGTTTGTATGCTTTTACCGTTTCGGTGGTAATGCCGTCCGTATTAAGTACCATTTCCGCTTGTGGATATTTATTTTGGTATTCCTCTGTTTTGTCTGCAAATAGCTGCTGTAATTGCGCTTCGTCTGTAATGCTGCCGATAGCCTGTCCTTTGACGATTACGTTATAATACGGAACCGTGTTGGCTGCAACATACTGTTTCCCTGCAAATCCGACCGATGCAGCAATAAACAATCCACATGCTGTCGTGATGATCCATTTGCGCGAAGCTTGAACGCGCTTCTGTTTAACACTGAAGTTGGACATGCTCATGTTGTTTTTGTCTTCGGCCGTCCGGTGTTCCCCGGATTGTTCGTGTTCCCGGTTTTTGCCCGGTTGGCGTATGCCTCTGAAACCTTTCATGATTCTCTCCTTTTCAGCACTTCTAGGCTCGCATTTCTGTCAAGACATCACCCATCGTGTGTGTCTCATGTTTGTTGATCTATCTATCTGGGTGTCCGCAAATCAGGACTTTAGCTGCGCTCGTAAAAGTGTCAAAATTTTAACCTTTTGTCGCACCCGTATACTTTAACACAGGTTTTACACTCTTTTCAACTGTAGCCATCACAGCGCAAAGCCGCGCCCCGCTTGGTTTTCCTGTATTATCCATATGGTGGCAGGTCATTCGGGCTTCATTCTTCCCCTTAATATTAAGAAACTATGTACTTCTCATCAAGTTTTATGACTAGGTTCTAAGACCCACCGAAATATGACTTCTCTTTCATAAAAACACAACCTGAAAATCCCTCGCCAGAGGAACTCTGATAAGGGATTTTGTATCGTAACCTGCTATAGGATGCCTTAATATCACAGCTAGTTATGCCAAGTAATTTCTTCCACGACTCCATTGGATATCGTCTTTATATGAAACACTACTTTCGGTTGCGTTACTAGGGCAGTCGCCCTGTTGCATTTCTTATATATGCCAGTAAGATTCGCAGAAATACCGCGAGTATCTCAGATCGGAAGAGGAACATTCCTCGCCCTACCCTACTGTTCACTCTGCTTGCAGTACTTCCATTAAGTTATCATATTCTTCGCTGGTCAGATACTTTGAGATTACCTGCTCTATCTCACGTAATTCCTGCTCCGTCAATCCACCCTCCATAGCACCGGAAATTTGTTGCATTTCCTTCTGGGGTAACTTAGCCATCAATAAGCTGAAGATTTTCTCCTTATCCTCCAGCGGCAATTTATCCTTCACACCTGTGATGTCATCTGGCGATACAACAATTGCATCATTACCTGTCGGTGCAGTTCCATTAGAACTTCCACCTGTTCCGTTGCCGGAAGCAACACCTTCCCCTGTACTACCTACAGAACCACCTGTCGTCCCACCTACGCCTGAACTTTCATCTGAATTAGACTCATTTCCGCTACTCTCACCAGAACCGGAACCAGTTGATGTATTCGGTTGGTCGCCACCTAGAGACACCTCGGTATCACGTTCTGTACTCCCTGGATCGTCATCTGTGCCATTCCCCATTACAGAAGTGGCATTCTCCGGCACCTGTTCTTCTTCTGCTCCTGTAGGCTGATCTGGTGGTTCAATCTCTGTCTTCTTGTCCTCTCCAGATTTTCCACCGATCATGCCTTGAAACATAGCTGCCAACCCTAAAGGCTGACCCTCCCACTGAATATTAAAACTTGCAAGCAGCGATTTAGCATAAGACTGTACAATTAGTCCGGTCGTCAGCAAGGTCAGTGCACTGATCAACACAACGGTAAGCACCATTTTTACAAACCATTGAAGCAGCTTCATTTCCGATCTCTCCCTCCAATTTCCCACCCGTTCATCTTGCTTCACTTCGGGTCTATCACTCTACTGTTAATCAGTATTGACGGAAATTAGAGGAATATAATCGGTTCTCATCATTATGAATTGTTGTGTATACGAAAAAAACCTCGGTGACCGCTAAAGTAGCGACCACTGAGGCTTCAATAATGCTTATTCGTAAATTGGAAGTACTTGATTCGTTTGTTCACGGTTACGACCAACAGAGAAGATCGCGATTGGAATACCCGTCAACTCAGATACACGTTTTACATAGTTCTGTGTGTTTACAGGCAGATCCTCAAGCTTCTTCGCTCCAGTGATATCCTCACTCCAGCCTGGCATTTCTTCATATACTGCTTCACATTCTGCCAGCATTTTGAGGCTTGCTGGGTAGTGAGTGATAACCTCACCGCGGAATTTGTAACCTGTGCAGATTTTAACGGTGTCTAGACCTGTCATAACGTCCAGTGAGTTCAAGGACAGACCTGTAATACCGCTAACACGACGAGCGTGGCGAACGACAACGCTGTCGAACCAACCTACACGACGCGGACGTCCAGTTACCGTACCGTATTCGTGTCCAGTCTCACGAATTTGGTCACCAATCGCATCATGCAGCTCCGTTGGGAATGGGCCATCTCCTACACGCGTTGTGTATGCCTTAGCTACCCCAATCACTTGCTGAATGCGGGCTGGGCCTACACCAGAACCGATACATACGCCGCCTGCGGATGGATTGGATGAAGTTACGAACGGATACGTCCCTTGATCCAGATCGAGCATCACGCCTTGTGCGCCTTCAAACAATACTTTTTTGTCCTCATCGATATATTCATTGAGCACAACAGATGTATCACGTACGTAAGGACGCAGGATCTCTGCGTATCCCAGGTAATCTTTCAGAATCTCTTCCACATCGACAGGTTGACCGTTGTAAACCTGCTCGATGATGCGGTTTTTCTCTTTAACCAGATGACGCAGCTTCAGTTCGAAATCTTCCGCATCAAGCAGGTCGACCATCCGAATACCAATCCGAGCTGATTTGTCCATGTAAGCTGGGCCAATACCTTTACCGGTTGTACCAATTTTGTTTGGACCTTTGCTCTCTTCTTCCAGTGCATCCAATACCATGTGGTATGGCAGGATGACATGAGCACGTTCACTGATGGACAGGTTCTTCGTTGTGAAGTCATTATCATGAATATAATTAATTTCTTCAATAAGTGCCTTCGGGTTAATCACCATACCATTACCGATTACACACGCTTTGTCCGTGTAGAAGATACCCGATGGAATCATCGTTAGTTTATATTTTTTGTTGTCGATCAGAATCGTGTGCCCTGCATTGTTACCACCTTGGTAACGTGCAACCACGTCTGCCGTTTCTGCTAAATAGTCCGTAATCTTACCTTTACCTTCGTCTCCCCATTGCGTTCCCACTACAACTACCGTTGACATAGTACATACCTCCGTGGGTGCCTTGCGCACCTTTGTATTGGTCTGTCCGTCCTCTATCTCGGCAGGAATTTAAGTGAAAAACACCAGCGGAGAAGCGTGCTAACGGACAGTGAAAATTTCCTTCAATTTACATCCAAAGGAAGGTTTTCGCTGCTTTAACGCAGCAGTATTAGTGTACCAGTACCTTTTTTCAAAGTCAAATCAAATAGCGAACAATTAGATATAGTAAAACTATAATGTTCGGAATTTACGCTATATTCCGACGCAAAAAACCGGCGAAGCCAGTCAAAACATGTCTGACGGCTAACCCCGGTTCCTTATCGTGCGTGTTCAATACTACATGGCGAAGGCGTCGTTATGTGCCCTCTCGTAGTTTACGAATTTATTAAAGTTCTTCAGGAACACTAATTCCACCGTGCCTACCGGACCATTACGCTGTTTAGCAATAATAATCTCGATAATATTTTTCTTCTCGGTTTCCTGATTGTAATAATCGTCCCGGTACAGGAAAGCTACGATGTCAGCATCTTGCTCGATCGATCCCGATTCCCGCAAGTCACTCATCATCGGACGTTTATCCTGACGTTGCTCTACGCCCCGGCTTAGCTGAGACAAGGCAATAACCGGAACTTCCAGTTCCCGGCCAATCTGTTTCAGTGTACGTGAAATCTCGGATACCTCTTGTTGACGGTTCTCCCCTGCTTTACCACGTCCACTAATGAGTTGCAAATAGTCGATTAGAATCATGCCAAGGCCTTTTTCCTTTTTGAGGCGACGGCATTTGGCACGAATATCGGCCACCGTAATCCCTGGCGTATCATCGATATAGATATCTGCTTCGTTTAGCGCAGCGATGCCCATCGTTAGCTTCTGCCAGTCCTCATCACCTTTAAATTCACCCGTACGCAGAACCCCCGCATCCAGATTGGCCTCCGCACAGATCATCCGTTGTACAAGCTGTGCGGCTGACATCTCCAGACTGAAGATAGCTACCGTCTCTTGCGCGCGAATCCCCACATTCTGAGCGATATTCAAAGCAAAGGCTGTCTTACCTACTGAAGGACGCGCAGCTACAATGATCAAGTCACTACGCTGGAATCCGGCTGTCATTTTGTCGAGGTCGATAAATCCGGACGGGATGCCCGTCGTGGTTCCACGGTTTTGATGCAGCGTCTCGACTTTATCGAATACCTCCATGAGTACATCCTGAATGGCAATAAAACCGCTACTGGAACGCCGGTTAGAGATCTCCAAAATGCGCCGTTCTGCTTCACCGAGCATGCCAGCAACGTCTTCACCGCCAGTATATCCTTCGCTAACAATCTGCGTAGCTGTACGAATCAGACGACGCAGCATCGATTTCTCTTCAATAATCTGAGCGTAATAGTCTACGTTCGCGGCTGTAGGTACACCATGAGCCAGCTTAGCCAGATAACTAACGCCGCCGATGTCCTCAAGCTCACCTTTATCCTTCAGAAGCGAAGTTAGTGTTACGAGGTCAATCGGTTGATTTCCCTCACCCAGCTGAATCATCGCTTCAAAAATTAATTGATGGGGCTTGTCATAGAAATCCTCGGTTTGCACCCGTTCCATCGCTGTAATCAGAGCTTCGCCCTGCAACAGGATTGCACCCAGCACAGCCTGTTCGGCTTCCAGGTTCTGTGGGGGAATCCGGTCGAATAACATTTCGCCGCCCATCTTATTCCTCCGTTACTTGTACTTTCAAGGTTGCCTTCACTTCAGGGTGAATCTTGACAGATACTTGCGTTACACCGAGAGTACGAATAGGCTCGTCCAACTCAATTTTACGCTTATCGATTTTCAGACCTTTAGCTGCAAGAGCTTCTGCGATCTGTTTAGATGTAATTGCACCGAACAAACGGCCACCTTCGCCGGACTTCGCCTTAAGCTCTGTCACTTCTGATTCGAGTTTTTTGCCTAGTGCTTCTGCTTCTGCCTTCTCTTCCTGTTTGCGTCTCTCTTCAGCCGCATTCTGGTTGTCCAGCGTCTTCATGTTTCCGTCTGTTGCTATACGAGCAATTCCCCGTGGTAACAAGAAGTTCTGTGCATAACCTTCAGATACTTCCTTCACTTGCCCTTTCTTGCCTTGACCCTTCATATCTTTTATAAAAATGACCTTCATTCGAACAGCCCCTCTTCCTTTTCGATTTCAGCAAGTACGTTCATCAGCCGTTTTTCTGCCTCTCCCAACGTACCTTCAAGCTGTACAGCAGCATTGGTTAAATGTCCGCCACCGCCAAGTTTCTCCATAACGACCTGTACATTCATCCGTCCCAGTGATCGAGCACTGATGCCAATTAGCCCATCTGGGCGCTCACTGATCACAAATGATGCAACGACATCGGTCATGTTCAGCAATGTGTCCGCCACTTGGGCGATCATCATCTGTGAAATCTTGCTGCCAGGGTCTGTGACCGCCAGCGCAATGTTCCCATATACCATTTTAGCATGCTTTATGATTTCTGCCTTAGCAATATATTCTGACAGATCCTCTTTCATCAAGCGTTGGATCATGATGGTGTCTGCACCACTACGACGTAAAAAGCCCGCTGCTTCAAATGTACGTGAACCTGTATGCAATGCAAAATGCTTCGTATCCACCGTAATTCCCGCTAACAGTGCTGTTGCTTCAAGGGGTGTAAATTGCACTTTGTCATGAATATATTGCAACAGCTCGGTCACTAGCTCCGCAGCCGATGAAGCGTATGGCTCCAAGTAGATGAGTACCGCATCATTAATAAATTCTTCTCCGCGGCGATGATGATCCACAACTACTACACGCGTAGCTGCTTGCACTAATTTCGGTTCCATTGTCATCGAAGCTTTGTGTGTATCCACCACGACCAGCAACGTATGCTCAGTCATCATCTGTGTTGCTTGTTCAGGCGATACAAATGCTTTGGACAGCTTCTCATCCTTGTTCACTTGCTCCATCATGCGTTCAATTGATGGATTCGGCCCATCAAGGACGATTCGCGCTTCTACATTGTATAAACTAGCCGCCTTCCATACACCAATAGAGGCACCGATTGCATCCATATCCGGAATTTTATGCCCCATAACGAGCACACGGTCACTCTCTTGCATCAGATCACGCAGCGCATGAGCAATGACCCTTGCTCTTACTCGTGTGCGTTTCTCAACAGCATTCGATTTACCACCATAGAAGGACAAGCGCTGTCCAGACTTCACGGCAGCCTGGTCACCACCGCGACCAAGTGCCATATCGAGACTTGATTGAGCAAGCTCTCCCATTTCTCCAATGCTATCCGATCCAAAGGCTAGACCGATACTGAGCGTCATTGGAACTTTGAGGTCAGCAGTCATTTCACGAACTTCATCCAAAATAACAAATCGGCTCTGCTCCAACTCTTGCAACGACTTATAGTTCAGCATCATAAGATACCGATCTGAGGACAAGCGTCGCAGATATACCTCATAACGCTTAGCCCAGGATGTGATCTCGCTCGTTACACGCGCGATTAACGCGGTTCGCTGCTGATCATCCATGCCTTGCGCTGCTTCATCAAGATTATCAAGCACTAAGATCCCCAGTGCCATACGTTCATTTTCATATTTATCACGAAGAATAGCTAACTCTGTCATCTCGTAGACATACACATACCGCTCCTGCGGATTATGAATTACACCGTAATACCGGTCATCCAACTGGAATTCATCATGAAGTTCCCTGGTCAGCTCCTTGGTTCCATCTTTTTTCTCTTTTGGTTGAGGAAGATTGGGAAACAAGTTTTGGAGCGGGTTACCTACCATTGTTTTTTCATGGAACATATCTGCAATGAAACGATTATGCCACTCTACCGTACGATCCTCACTGTACAACACAATGCCGAATGGAAGCATACCTACGGCTTCGCCTTCCATTCGTTTGATCCGAATAGACAGTCCATTAATGTAGTCATTCAACTCTCGACGGAACGCTAGCTCCGCCTTAATCATGACGATCCCCAGCGCCGAAGCCAGAAGTAGACTAACCAAACCAAGCGTCCAGTTATAAATGGTCACCAACATAACTAGCAGTAGCAGCATTATGAACGCCCATACGGTATAGTAGCCGTGCCAGCGTTTCTTCAGAAATTTAGGCAAGACTCATCACCCTAACGTTTTGGTTTCGTTATTGCCTCGCGAAGCGGGAACACCAGATCAATAACTCCGATAATTCGTAGCGGACCAATGAAGAAGACCGCAGCCGCAAGTAAATACGGTATAACTGGATTCCACTTCTTCGCATGAGAAAGGAAGAAGAAGAAGCCTATCGCTTGTATCATGAAGCCGAGATTAATTAATGGCGACAAGTTAGCCGCAATCATCGACCAATACGACCCATCATTCTCACCAGACATGAGCGTAAAGATCAGTGCAAGGAAGTAATACCATATGAGAGCACGAGGCATGCGCCATTCACGTGCTGGCGGGAAATTAGCTACACTCACACCCATTACATTCAGAATTGGACGTGCAATGAGATGTGTAATGAGCGACATCACAAGTGCAGTCACTACGAGAGCGAACGGAATTAAGAGCTGCGTTCGTCTGGCCACATCCTCTGTCATTTCAGGCGTCCATACAAATCCATTGACCAGTCCATCTGAAGCTGTCAGTGGCTCCGTAGCCAGTTTCACCATGTCCTCAATATAGTTATACAGATTGAAATGGAACAGAACGCTCCCGATCAGCAGCATCAACAAGTATTCAGCCAAGATTGCACCACTGCCCGCCAGGAAGGCAAACAGAGCTGATTTTCCTTTTTTGAAGGCATGCCCCATTACGATTGCTGGCACCGTAAACACAACTAAGAATATGAGATACAACGGTTCAATCATGAATAATATTATGGCGACTGGGATGAGATGCACGACAAACGATTTAACCGATAGGTACGCATACAGAATCACACCTGGTACGAGCATGAAAAATACCGTGAGCACCGATAAAGGCGTTATAAGCGATAGTAACAAGAGCAGAAACACAACGCTCCAAATAACTGATTTAAAGCTAAAATTCAACAAATTCACCTCTTACGCATATGATCTTCAAGCGCGGATATATCTTGGTACCAATCTTCCAATTGGTGACCTTCCGATTTGTGCTTCTTCAGCTTTTCCACAAGCAGTGCATCTAGATCCTTGAAAGGAATACCGAGCCTGCGGCCCAATATGTAACTACTCATCATCAGACTGGCTAGACTGTCTCCGATTCGGGAAGTACTGCCTTCCCACAAGGCTTTGAACAATCGAGACACTTGGTCAAGTACTTCGGTTTTCAGCCACTCAATCACTTTAGCGCGTTTGGCTACATCCAGTTCTTTAGGCATATTGGCGAAAGTCACTCTCCCCGAAAAAGCTTTATTCTCCATTATAACATAAAAAGGGGGGCTACAAAATGTTCCCTTATGCGAAGGGAATTACCCACCTTTTTCTGCTCTCCCACTGTTTAACATGGTACTGAGCGGCTCGGATTATCCCTGTGCCAGTAACGTTTTTAATTTCTTATTTTGCCTTCATGGATTCCTTAGCTACAATGCCTTCACAATATTCTATGATTTGGCTACGACGGACAATGCCTATAAAGCGTTCCATATCATCGACGACAGGTACAAAGTTCTGAACCTTAGCCAGGTTAATAAGATCCTCCATATTGGCATTAATGGATACAGGCTTAATATCTAGGCGAAGTGGTACTTCCTTAAGGAGGAATTTTGAAGCGTTTTCAAATGTGATCTTTCCCTCGGCATTCTTCATGTACCACAATAGATCACCCTCAGTGACCGTACCTATATATTTGCCTTCCTTATTCAAAATGGGCACCGCTGTGAAGCGATGATACTCCATCCGTTCCAATGTTTGCCGCAGAGTAGAATCCGATGTTACACACGTAACCTCTTGCTTAGGCAGCAAAAAAAATGCGATGTTCATACCCTCACGTATCCCCCTCACGAATTTCGACTTACAACTAATCCTCAACCCATATTATACGTTTCAAAACGTAAGATGTTCCAAAAGGTCTCGTCGCTCTTCTGAAAAAGAAAAAACAGCAGCCCGCAAATAAACGCCGTACTGCTGATTATAATCAGGCCTCTGTATGGAATTCGTTACTCGATCTTCTGCCGGTCTGGTATCATCAAGGCGCCGGCTGGGGTCGATTCATCCATCCAGTTGGTAATCAGCTCTTTGGCATATTGGACGTCTTTCTCATCCGCTTTACCATAGTAGATCCCGTCTTTGCGCATACCTTCACCTAGAATCGTGAAGCTAGAAATTTGTGGTTTCTCTTGTGTCAGCACCTGTTTCGCCAGATCAACGATAAAGGATGGACGCATATCTGTCTGGAAGTTATCTCCCATAATCTCCAGTAGCTCTGGGATTTTACTGATTGAATTGAGATTCAGCATCTCATTCGCCATCGAGTTCAGGAATATCTGCTGCCGCTTGGTACGATTAAAGTCACTGTCCTCACGATATCGAACATAGTACAGCGCTTCTTGACCATCATAGATTGGTTTACCGCCTTCGATGGTGAATTGCACATGATCCGGATGTTTATTCACGATGTCCTCTTCAATCGGCAGCTTCACCCCGCCAAGCGCGTCCACGACTCTTTTGATTCCATCAAAATTAATGGTAGCATAATACCCTACATCTGCGTCTAAGAATTTCTCCACCGTATTGATGGACATATTCTCCCCTCCGAATGCATAGGCATGCGCCAGTTTGTCATAATCGTCTTCCCCATCCTTATTCGCGTCGCGACCCACAATCTGCACATATGTGTCACGTGGGATCGAAACGAGAAGTACACGAGATTCCTTAGGACGCACAACCGCATAGATGACCGTATCGGAACGACCTCTTGTTTTCTCATACGCGCGTTTATCCGAACCGAGCAGAAGTACAGAAAATGGCTCTTTACGATACACCGTCGGATCTGGCGTATTATTGCCTTCCTGCGGAACATAAGAACGAGACAACTGATCTTCAACTGAATTTGCCAAAAAAAGATCAAATGCAGCAACAGCTAGCTGCTGACGGAACAAATACCCGCCAATTAACAAAACCACGAGCGAAACGAGAGTTATATATAGACCTTTTCTTCTTTTCTTCTTCTTTTCTTTAGTTCTTCTTGTCATCCGTCGATTCCTTCTTCACTATAAAAATGAATTGCCTACCTACCATTAAACGTGCCTAACGGCTTATGACTCGGCGTTCTCTAATGTTTTCTCTATATCATTCGAAAGCACCGCTAACGCTCGTTCTATTGTAAACATTGCTACATGAGTAAAAGTTACAATCCGGTTAAATTGAAAAGAACAGCTCCATATATAAACCGCATAAAGGAACTGTTCTGATCACTAGATGTTATATTCAAAATTATAAACTCAATCATAAATTTACTTAAGAGAGATCTACAGCGCTCCCCTTTTCTCTATTTCGCAGAACCCCTGTAATCAATGCAGCTACCAGGGTTAATACACTGAAAATAACTGCTGACCAGAACAGGCCGTTGTATCCTTGACCTGTCGTCACGTGGAGAGCCTGCAGTATAGTGTCTCGAATGCCAGGGTCAATCTGTGATAACCCCTCAGTCAGACTTGAGACATCACTACCTGATGCTCCCCCTGAGGTATATTGTTGAAGCATCTCAGGAGATACTTGTATTCCCTGATCAGCAAAACCATCCTGAATATTAGTTCCCAGGTTAGAGAACGAACGTGCCAGAAAACCTGCAAAGATCGTAGGAGCAATGGCCATCGCCATCTGGCGGAATAACGAGCTGGTTGCCACGGCAATCCCTTTATTGTTCTCACCTGCCTGTTCCGTCACAAGCACGTTTACTGGAGCACCCAGCATCATACCAAATCCGATACCTACAAGTGTACTCGCGATAACGAACTGCCAGATATGCTCAACCCATAACGGGAATAACAGGAATCCAATTGCCGACAGAAGCCCTGCCACAGACAACGTCCAGATTGGTCCTTTCTTATCCACCAAATAACCGCCACCTCCTGCCCCAATCCCTGAAGCCAGCGCAAGTGGCGTAAACCAGTAACCTGAGGCTGTGTTAGACACACCCAGATACTGCTCTACGAAGCCAGGAATGAAGATGACCGAAGCTAGAATAGCGCCTGAGAAAAAGGCGATGAGCAGTGTCCAGCGGAAGGACGCAATACCCAGCAACTGTGTGGACACAACCGGTTCACGTCCTGATCCTTCGAGCCTTCTCTCAAGAAAGTAGAATACAATCAGAACAATTACACCCAACAAGAAAAACCCGTAAAACATCGGTGAACCTACGCTTTGCAGCATATTTACGCCATCCAAATTACTGAAGCTGTACATGAGACTGAGCACACCAAGGGTTAGAACTGCAATCCCACTCCAGTCCACTGCTGCACGGTTCAATTCCTGTTCATCCTGAATATAACGTATACCCGCGATGAACAACAAGATTGCAATCGGTACATTGATGAGAAATAACCAGTGCCAGTTCCCTGTCATATCCAAAATAAAAGCACCGACGTTTGGCCCCAGGATGGCAGCCACCCCATTCATACCTCCCAGTAAGCCCAATGCTGTACCTTGCCGCTCTGCTGGAAATTTACTGAGTACATAGGAACTTGCAATGATGAAGATCCCGCCACCGCCCAAGGCCTGAATAACACGAGCAATCAGGAAGAACGTAAAGGATGTACTTAATGCGACGAGTAAAGACCCGATGCCAAACAAAGCTACTTCAATCAGAAATAACTTCTTACGACCATAGCGGTCTGAAAGCTTACCTGCAATAGGCACACTCACAGCAAGACCGAGAGTATATAATGTAATCGTCCACGCACCCCAAGTTGGTGATACCCCGAATGAGGCATTCAACGTCGTTAGAGACGATGTAATGATCCCATTATCCAGTGCCGCCATAAATACCCCGACTGCAAACAGAATTAACGGCCATTTCATTTGTTTCTGCATCTTGTGTTACCTCCCGATCACATATAATTTAGCGAGATAAACGGACTTTATTAAACGCACATAAACTGAACTGTTACATCTATATTAAACACTTAAGAATAATTATGACTCACTGGTCATTTTAAATCAAATACATTTGTTATGTCAATTTATAAATATATAATTACAAGCGAATATTACACCGTATATATAAAAAAAATACCGCCCAACGATTCCGTAGAATCTGAGGGCGGTACTCAAGTATTATAGTATTCGTCTCTTTTTATGCCTATACAAGACTGCGATATTGAGTATTAATCTGATCTAGTTAATGACCTTGCCTGAATTACTTCATCAGATGACGATTGAGGAATTTCTCAATCGCTCTGTACAGATCCAACTGGTTTTCTACATTGGCGAAGCCATGACCTTCATTTGTTTTTAACATATAAGGTACGTCTACCCCGCGCTCACGTAGCGCTTCAACGATCTGGTCTGATTCAGCCTGTTTAACGCGTGGGTCATTCGCTCCTTGAACGACGAACAAAGGTGCCTTCATCTGATCAATATGGAATAGAGGTGAGATCGCCGTAAGCAGCTCCTTATCCTTCTCTGGGTCACCTACACGCTCATAGAACATGTTGCGCTCTGATTCCCAATATGGTGGCAGTGAATCCAGCAAAGTGAAGATGTTGGAAGGGCCAACATAGCTGATGCCAGCAGCATATACGTCTGGAGTGAACGCCAGACCAGCCAAAGCAGCATATCCACCATAAGATGCACCATAGATTGCTACTCGGTCTGCATCAACAGTTCCTTCTTCGATCAACCAATTTACGCCGTCTGTAATGTCGTTCTGCATCGCTTTGCCCCACTGTTTATTGCCTGCATCCAGGAATTCCTTACCGTAACCTGTAGATCCACGGAAGTTTACCTGTAGCACAGCATAGCCACGACTAGCGAGGAATTGGATTTCAGGGTTATATCCCCATGAATCACGAGCCCAAGGTCCACCATGTGGTACAACGACAAGTGGCAACTGGGAAGCTTCGACTCCCTTAGGCAATGTCAGATATCCATGGATGGTCAATCCATCACGTGACTCGTACGAGATTGGTTTCATATCGGACATTTTGTCCTCATCAATCCATGGCGCAGCATCGGCTAGTTTATCCAGCTTGCCCGTCACCGAATCATAGAAGTAGTACGTGCCCATCGATTTATCACTATAAGAAATGAATAATACTTGACCTTCTTCACTGATGCTGGACAGGCTAATCTCTTTGCCTGGTACCTTAGCCTTGATGTCTTCCATCAGCTTTTTGAATTCAGCATCGAAATATTCATAGTTTACTTTATCCGTTTCGTAAATAGCTGCAAGAATGGTTCCTTGCGTTTTGGATGGTACAAAACTTGTGACATCTACTTCTTTATTTTCGAAGATCGTCTTGGTTACTTGCTTGGTGCTAGGACTATACTCAACGATAGCTGATTTGTCCCGATCCAAGTTGGAGATTGCATAAATATTTTTGTTATCATACGTGAACATAACTGGCGCAAAAGTCTCTCCAAGCTTCGTTGTTAACAACGGCTCAAATGGCTTATCCTCGGATTCACGATACATCAATGAAGATACATTGCCATCACTGGATACAGCCACACGAATTTTACCCTCATGGTCTGTGAGCCAGCCCGTAATGTTTCCTGGGTTCTCTGCAGCAAGAATGGCCTCGCCTGTATTGATATTGATGCGATATACATCGAAGATTTGAGGGTCACGTTTATTCATGGCCACCAGAATTTCATCTGGCACACCTTCGAGCGGATCAATCAGAGTCGCTCTGGTGTTAGGGTATGGTGTGAGATCCTTATTGTTTTTGCCATCGATATCCGTCACATAGATGTGGTAATTCTCGTCTCCCGCCGCATCCTTGATGTAGAGCAGTTTATTATCGGTTGCCCATCCAAATCCCATGATACTCCGTTCAGACTCACTCGTAACTCGAATAGACTTGTCCTGTCCATTCTCCTTAACCACAATATTCATGCGGTTATTCCACGGCTCCAAGTAAGCGAGATGTTTACCATCCGGAGACATCTGGAATCCTGCCTGAGCAGGCTGTTTGAAGAAGTCCTCTAGCGGTGTAAGACCCTCAGACTTCACATCCAGTCCTAGCGCAAGATATAGAGCATCAGCGAACTCTCCATGAGTTACCGATTGTTTGGCATTAAACGCAGAACCTTCAATAATAAAATGTTGCTTGATCCGTACAGCATCTTCCACATGAACTGCTGGAATTTGCTTCATATCACTGTATACAACCTGAATACCGTTGTCTTTTAATTCAAATGCCCGTGTGAACAAAGAGGCCATCTGTGCCCGTGTCAGTGGTGCATCTGGAGCATAACCTTTTGCTTTCCCTTGGATTAGCCCACCCTGCTTCAAAGCATAAATTGCCGGTGCAGCCTCATCACTCGCTAATACGTCCGCAAAACCAGTAAGTGAAGCTGGTGCATCCAGTTTAAGTACACGCTGTAAAATGACTGCTGCCTCTGCACGAGTAATCGGCGTGTTTGATTCTATTGTGCTATCTATGTATCCCAGTTGTTGTAGCGTTTGTGATGCTTTTGAAGCGATCGTTTCTGCAACAGTTGCTGTAGGTTTAACAGCTTCCGCAGCTTGTACTGCAGGCTGAATCAAGGCAATAGACATTGCCATGCTTAGCGTTAGTGCATATACCTTCTTGCTAATTGAGTTCAATTCGTTTCCCCCTTATAAGTGAAATTCATAGTATTATGGAATATTCCGTAAATCCATCTTATCATGAGTAAGCTTATATTGGAAAGAACGCCCATCTGACACAGCCGGTATGGCATGATGGGCATCCGATTTCCCATTACATGATTGTGGTAGATTACTGCGAGCCGGAAAACCCGTAGTTGAACAACTTCTTCGTTTCCACAAAGCGTCCTTCCCGGCTTTCGGAACCAAATACAACCGAGATCAATCGTTTACCATTGCGCTCCGTTGTTCCAACAAAGTGGTACCCTGTAGCCTCGTCATATCCTGTCTTCAATCCATCATTGCCATCATAAGCATATGGGCCACCTAGGGAGGACAACATCCAATTCGTATTACTCATATACATGCCTCGCTGATGAATGGACACCTGCATCTGACTGGAGGTTTGTAATATTTGAGGATAGTTTGTAATGAGGTATCTTGCTAACTTACATGCATCTATAGCGGTCATCACAGTCTGCCCCTGAATGGCTTCAGGACGATTAGGACCCAGCAGCTTCTCGCTTAGTCCGGTTGAATTCGTAAATACTGTCGTATCTGATAACCCAATAGCCGCAGCTCTCTTATTCATTGCAGACACAAAGGCTTGTTCTGAGCTGCTGATATGTTCAGCGAGTGCAACTGCCGCATCATTCGCAGAATAAACGGCTACAATCTGAAACAACTCACGCACCGTAAACTGTTCCCCTTGCTTCAAGGCTAGATGACTTCCACCAACCGAGCTTGCATACAGGCTAACTGTAACCGGATCTTCCCAATGGATATCTCCGTTAGTAATTGCATCAAGTACAAGCAATTCTGTCATTAACTTGCTGACCCCTGCTGGAGCTGTTCCTTCCGAACCATTAAAGTCGAGTAAAATCTGCTCTGTTCTCATATCCATCAGCACAGCAGATTCCGCCTTAATTCCCGGTTTGCCTACCAGCATGTCTGGTTTCACACCTAAATATATAATAATAAGCAGAGCTAACAGCATACCTGCACGTTTCCACCACTTTTTCATTACGTATTCACCTCTTACCTATATAGACGAAGTGAAGAAGCTTTTTGTCTGCACTTTTTTGAAAAAAAGTTAAATTTTTTTTATTTTTTTGTCATCAAATAAAAAACATGGATTCCTACACCCATGCCAGAGTGTAAAAATCCATGTTTAGATGATTCATTTTATAACATCCTAGAAGAATGATTCATTGATCCAAGCATCGATTGTTACGAAGGACCCCAATCCTTAATCGATGTTAGATCATTGTGAAATTAACTTTTGCTTCTAATCGTGGCACTTTAGATCGTGCACAGCTTTAGATTTACTCAGCTACAACTGCTTTGTCCGCATTAACAGCCAATTCATTCAAGTATACGCCAGTACCGTCACCAATTGCGTAGTTCATTACACGTTTGTTAACAGGTACGACAACTGCACGATACAGTGTTGGGAATACAGGAACTTCATCAACCATGTACTGCTGCCATTCGTTGTAGATCTCTTTACGCTTGTCTACATCGAATGCTTCAGCGGATACACCTGCTGCCAGCAATCTGTCATTTTCTTCGCTAGAGAATCTAGGGAAGTTATACAATGCATCGCGACCATACAATCCGGAAGGATCTACGTCAATACCAACGCCCCATGCTGCTTGATATACGTCAACGTTTGGATCATCTTTCCCAGTATTACCTACACGGTCATAGAAGCTGTTGAACTCAACCATTTCCAGGTTCACTTTCAAACCAATTGCAGCCCATGACTGAACATAATATTGAGCCAGCGGCTGTGCAATATCTCCACCCGTCATTGAAATGAAATTAATTTCTAGTGGTGTTCCATCTGGGTTGGTACGGAACTCACCCTCTAATTTATAACCAGCTTCGTCGAGCAATTTCTTCGCCGCTTCAGGGTCATATGCAACACCTGGGTTGTTAGAATCGTGGAACTCAGGATGAGATGGTGGAATCAGAGTTGTTGCATTCCAACGCAAACCGTTGTAGAAACGTTTACCAACTTGATCGTTATCTACAGCCATCCACATTGCTTTACGCAAGTTTTTGTCGCCCATTTTAGCATCTGCATTGCTTACAACTTTACCGTTTGCTTCATCCCATGTACCCAATTTGAAACCGATGTACGTGTAAGCACGGTCAATGTTACCAAGGAATTCTACGTTAGACATGTCCGCATTGTCTTTATATTGATCTGTCGGGAACGCATCTACGAGGTCTACGCCTCCAGATTTCAATTCTTGAACAACCGTTGTTGGGTTAATAACTTTCAAAGTTACTTTATCCAACTTCGGAGCTCCACGCCAGTAATCTTCGTTCTTCACATAAGTTACAGACTCACCTGGAGTGATGGTCTCAACTTTAAATGGACCAAAACCAATTGGAGTTTCACGCACTTCTTTGGAAGAAGACATTTTCGCTACATCCATATCACCGAAGATATGTTTAGCCAGTGGGTACGTCCATACACCACCTGTCAACAGGGACGGTGTGGATTCTTTGTACGTAATGCTGATTTGTTTGTCTCCCAGCACTTCAATACCAGAGATTGTGTCTGCAGTACCTGCATGGAACTCATCCATACCTACTACACTGGTGAAGCTAGAATCGTAACGAGGGCCATCATAACCTTTGCTACCAATAGTTTCATAAGCAAATTGTAGATCTTCAGCTGTTACCGGTTTACCATCATGCCAGTTCACGTTATCACGGATCGTCAATGTAAATGTTTTGCCATCCTCGGACGTTTCATATGTTGCTGCACCATCATTGGTGTAGACATAGTCTTTATCCCAAGTTAGCAAACCCTCATCGAACCATTCAAGAACTTTGACATCCGGGTTACCAGAATAGAAGTTATAGTTCAGTGTACCTTCAAAAGCTGTATCAGATACTAGACCAAAAGTAATTGATCCGCCTTCGATCGCTGTACCTTCATTCGTTTTAGCATTGTTAAAATCATCAATGGAGTAAACGCCCTCTTCATTAGCAGGCTTTTCTTCCGTTTTCTCTTCCCCTTGGTTAGCCGTAGGCGCTGGAGTTGCTTCTTTCTCTGAACTACATGCTGCAAGCACCAGTACGAAGACCAACATCATTGTGAAAAATATACCCCGTGAAAAAAATCCTTTTTTCATGAACCTTTCCTCCCTTTTTTTAACCTCTTCTTTGTCTTGCATCAGTCGCACGCTTCAGAGCTTGTCCGACATTATTTATACTCAACATCAATACTAGGATCAGTAGTGACGCAGGTAGCCATATCCACCATCTAAATTCCAAGGTTTGCGGATTACGAGCATAGCTTACGAGTGTTCCAAGACTAGGTGTGCTTTCAGGGAAACCAAACCCTAGGAAAGACAACCCTGATTCGAGGCCAATGTTGGCAGCGAGGTTCAACGTCATCGTTACGATGATAATCGAACTCAGATTGGGAAGTACCTGTGAGAAGATAATCTTCAGATGGGATGATCCCATTGTTTTTGATGCTTTTACATATTCTAGTTCTCCCTCTTGCAACGCCTTTGATCGGATCAATCTAGTAATCCCCATCCATAGGAAAGCAGTCATGATTAGCGAGAACGAAACAATATTATATTTGGGTACTGCTGTAACAAACGCAATAACGATCATCAAGAACGGAAGTATGCTGAAGAAATCAACAATACGCATAAATATATTATCGATAAAGCCTCCGAAGTAACCGGATACTACTCCAATCACAATCCCTATGAAACCTGTCATTAGCGTAACCAGAATTGCAATCGTTAGTGAGTTACGCGTACCGATGATTAGTTGTCCGAATACATCACGACCTCCGTAGTCAGTCCCGAGCCAATATTGCGCAGAAGGCGGTTCATACAAAGCGAACAGATCTACTTTTACGATTTCGTCTTGATCCAGAAACAGAGCTGTCCCGTAGACTATTATTAAAACCAGTCCCAAAAATATAAGTGAGACCAGAGCAACCTTATCTCGAACGATTTCTCTCCACAATATACTCAAGCCAGAGGGGCTTTTATCAATCTTCTGTGAAGTTATAACGACATCATTGGTCTTGCTCATCTTATTCACCCCGAAATCTTCAAGTTCTTACTTAATCCGAATACGCGGATCTACCAATCCCAGAATAATGTCAGACAACAATGATCCTAGAATTGTAGCTATACCAAATAGTAGGACAAGCGCTGTTACAACACTAAAATCTCGAAGAGAGATTGAGGTAAGGAACAGCTGCCCCATGCCCGGATAACTGAATATACTCTCAATGAAAATCGTTCCTCCGATAAGCCCCGTAATCTCATAACCGAAGAATGCGGCGATCGGTAGTAGAGAGTTTCTCAAAATATGTCTGTTGTACACTCGTGATTCCGAGGCACCCTTGGCTCTAGCAGTAAGAACAAATTCTTTATGCTTGATATCAATAATTTCACTACGCAAGTACTGAACAGTGGATACCGTAGTGATCAATGCCATAGATAATGCCGGTAATAACAAATGATAGAACTTACTAGCAATGTACTCGAATGTTCCTGGTGTAAGTCCAGGTGCTACGCTGCCTCCGGTCGGGAATAAGCCAAAGTGGAAACCAAAAATCCATAACATAACGAGTGCAAAAATAAATAGAGGTGCTGCAAAACCTAGATAGGTATAACCCGTAATTAATCGGTCAGACCATGTGTCATTATAACGACCACTGATAATACCAAGTGGAATCGCAATTAAATACGTGAAAACAAGTGTTGCAAAAGCGAGCCAGAATGTATTCGCTATACGTTGACCAATGAGATCCATAACCGGCATTTTAAATCGGAAGGATTGTCCAAAATCACCTTGAGCGGCATTTCTGATCCAGTCCCAATACTGTACATACCATGGATTATTAAGTCCAAGTCGTTCCCGCTGTTCATCCAATGCTTTAGGATCAATGCTTGGATCAAGCAAACCGGTTAGTGCATCCCCTGGCATAGCCTTGGCCATCAAGAAGACCAAAAGACTGAGCAAAAAGATCTGAGGGATCATAATCATGATTCTTCGTACTATTATTTTCCACATGGTCTTCAACCTTTCTGAGGTAGAGCTACTCGGTGAGTATTAGAAATGGATTGGAGCGAGTATGCAAGCCCTTCCTCATCAAAGAAGTTTCGATATGAATTCTCGTACTCTGACTTGACCATATTACGAAAGGCAACCATTTCCTCTCGTTTGCTTGGATCCATATCCGGAATAGCTGCAATAAGACGTTTGGTATAGATATGCTGTGGATTCTCAAAAATGTCATCGGTTGTTCCCTGCTCCACATATCGACCTTTATACATAATCCCAATCTGATCACACATATGCCTTATGATCCCGAGATCATGGCTAATGAACAGATAGGTCAAATTCAATTCCTTTTGAATATCCTGCATGAAGTTTAGCACCTGGGCTTGTACCGATACGTCCAATGCGGATACAGGCTCATCTGCAATAATCAGTTTTGGCTTCAAGGCGATTGCCCGCGCAATTCCGATCCGCTGACGTTGACCACCCGAGAATTCATGTGGATATTTGTAGATGGATTCAGGACTAAGCCCGACCTTCTCTAGTAATTCTCTTACTTGTTTTTTCTCTTCCGTAGCCGTCAGTCGCTCGTAGTTACGGAGTGGCTCGGCAATGATATCAATAACCCGCTTCTTCGGATTAAGTGAAGAATACGGATCTTGGAAAATCATTTGCACATCACGTTGAAGCTGCCGATCTTTACGACGTTCTGTGGCTAGATTTTTGCCATTAAACATGACCTTACCCGCTGTTACGTGATTCAGACCGATAATGGCTCTTCCTGTCGTCGTTTTACCAGAACCAGATTCCCCAACAAGTCCATAGGTTTGTCCTTGTTCGATGGAGAAGCTGACATCATCAACTGCTTTGATACTTCCAATCTCGCGCTTGAGCAAGCCACCACGAATCGGAAAATGTATTTTGAGTCCTTCTACTTCTAGTAATGCCATTATGTTGTTCCTCCTCAGCTTTGATCAGGGAAATGAAAGTGCTGGTAACAGGTGCATCTTACAAAGTGACCTGGTGCAATTTCATGCATCTGTGGGTTCTCTTCATGAGCCGAATCATCAATCCATGGAATTCGAGCCTTGAATCGGCACCCTTGGCGAGGAAGGTTTTTAAGTGAAGGAACGATGCCTTGAATGACATGTAGCTTCGACTTCTCATCTGTATCTGTAATCGTAGGGATAGAATTTAAAAGTGAACGTGTATATGGATGTTTAGCATTGCTCATCAAGGTATAGATATCTGCAATCTCAACAATCTCACCTGCATACATTACTGCAACCCGGTCAGCCATCTCAGCTACTACACCGAGGTCATGAGTGATTAGGATGATGCCTGCATTGATCTCTTTCTTCAGATCGCGAATAAGTTCTAGGATTTGTAGTTGAATGGTAACGTCCAGTGCGGTAGTTGGCTCATCGGCGATCAACAGTTCAGGTTTATTGGCAATCGCAATGGCGATAACAACTCTCTGTCTCATACCGCCTGATAATTCGTGAGGGTACTGCTTATAAATATGCTCAGGTCGTGGAATTCCGACTTGGTTAAGCAGATCAATAACTTTCACTTTCTTATCTTTGGAAGAAAGCTTAGGTTGATGCAGCGTCAGGATCTCTTCGATCTGTTCGCCGATAATCATTAGAGGATTTAGTGCTGATAATGGGTCTTGGAATATCATCCCCATCTCATTACCACGAAGTTTGTTTAATTTGTTAGGAGATATATTAGCTATATCCTGCCCTTTATACAAAATTTGACCTTCAATTTTTGCTTTGTTGTGCAATCCCATAAGTGAGAAGGCAAATGCACTCTTTCCCGATCCGGACTCTCCCACAATTGCTAACACTTCATTTTTCTTAACGGTAAGGTTAACGTGGTCAACTGCTGCGTAATAGTCATCTTCAATTCTGAAAGATGTAGTTAGATTTCTGACTTCCAATAGGTCTGTATTCAAATCAATCACCCTAACCCCAAAATTTCCGTAGAATGTTTCATCAATAGATGAATGCATCCACTGTATATTTCCATGTTTTTGAAGACAACGAACAAATTTTTATACAAAATACGAATTCAGCAAATGAATTAAATTTTTGTATTTCAATTTAGACCATTGGTCAATTAATGTTGAGCATTCCTACCGGGATTATATAGCAAAATAATTAATGTAATCATACGTGTAAATTTAGGTGACGTCAATGCTTATTTTGAGATTTTTGGAATAAATGTTTTTTATACTACAGTTTTGGGTATTAGCTATGCTAAAAAGGTAAATATTAAGGAGTTTACAGCATTAGAGGAGGGGGACGTTTGAAAGTTTTACATCAGATAGAGTTTGGAAAATCTAAAATATGACATTAACATTACATGCAGAGTGTAAATACGTGTGATATATAGTCGAAGTAGTCTCTTATATTAAGCTCACATGTTAACTTTATGATACGTGTGGTTAGTAGTTGATGTTCAAAAGTAAACGCATACTTGCAAACAAATATATACAAATATGATATTGGCTACCCTTATATCGAATCAGTGGTTTATTTCTAGTTATTATAGTATAAATTTTTTTATTTACTGCTGTAAAGGACTAATTGTCATCTTTTATCATTTTTTTTACAAAACAATGAAAAAAGCCCTGCAAAATGCAGGACTTTACTAATAATAATACGTATCATTGCATATTAATAATATTAATTAAGGCATATCCGGCGGTCGTTTACCTCGCTTTAACTCATTAATGCTCAGGCCAAAATCCATTTGTAAATGAGGGTAGTCGGGAAAGTTAGCCCAATCCCCTCCCCATGTGAATCCGAGGTCTTTTGCGATTGTAACAACCTCCATCCAATCAGGCTCACCATTACCGTTATCGTCACGCTCCATATCCCATACAATCTCCCCCTGGGGTGTATGAAGGGCAAAATCAATAGCTAAACCATAGTTGTGATAAGATTCTCCACCCCTGGCATTGGTGACAATGTTCCCTGCACTTGAACGCCCTTGATCGAACAGTGCATCCTGTTCCTCTATACTTCGATAACCATGAGTAATGACAACATCTATGCCGCGCCTGGCTGCTTTTCGAACCAATAGCTCCTCACTCTCAGCAACAAGGGGATGAAGGCCTGTAATGGGAATAACATCTTGCGGGTTTCCCGGCCATATTTCATATACATCATCTTTCTGCTGAAGCCATATATATACAACGACAAGGAGCAAAGTAGCGATAAGCCAGAACCGCAGACGACCTTTCCGTTTTTGCTGTTTTTTACGTTTTGATTTGTTCATTATAATCTCCTGATGTGTTGAACTTTAATATAGCCACCTTAACTCAGCCTATACCTTATATCATAACATCGGACTTTCCTAATGCACAATTTAGTGGAAATCTATACGCAAGCGCAGTTCTTATGGAGGTTCGTTTATCTAATCAGTAAAAGCTTTGATTGTTTCGTTGCATCTAGTAAGTAACTAATGAATATGCAAAAAAGCAGCCGGCTATAAGCCGACTGCTTGTTATCCATGCTGAGTAAGACTACTCAGTAGTGTATGGCAATAATGCGATTTGACGGGAGCGTTTAATTGCAATCGTCAAAGCACGTTGATATTTAGCGCTAGTACCTGTTACACGGCGTGGCAAAATTTTTCCACGTTCGCTGATAAATTTACGAAGCAAGTCCGTATCTTTATAATCGATGTGAGTAATTTTGTTTGCTGTGAAGAAGCACACTTTACGACGTTTATTACGGCCGCCACGACGTGCCGGTCTTTTATCGTTGTCTCCGCCTTCTCTTTGCTTGAAGCCCATGCTTTTCAGTCCTTTCCTATCATGTAACCCATATCTCCTAAGAGTATCAGCTCATGTTAAAATGGCAAATCATCATCCGATATATCAATCGGTTTTCCGTCATCGGAAAAAGGATCCTGATTGTTGCTACGCGAATTATTGTTATTGTTCGCGCGTCCGCCGCCTCCATAAGAAGGCTCTTCACGCATAGGTTGCCCACCGCCGCCACCGCTATTATCACGGTTAGCTGACTCCAAGAAACGGACATTATCGGCAATGACTTCGGTCACGTATACACGTTTTCCTTCGTTATTCTCGTAGTTCCGTACTTGAATGCGTCCTTCGACTGCAGCCAGGCGTCCTTTGCGCAAGTAGTTTGCACAAGTCTCGGCAAGCTGTCTCCAGGTTACGACCGGAATGAAATCCGCTTCCTTTTCTCCCCCTTGGCTTGTAAACGGTCTGTCCACTGCCAAAGTAAATTGCGTAACTGCTACTCCTGCTGGAGTGTAACGCAACTCAGGATCCCGGGTTAACCGGCCGATCAGAATGACACGGTTCAACAATGTAATCCCCTCCTTCAGAGCGTATTGGTGCGTCGATCACGAGTTTTGTCTTAAGCAGACTTAACGTCGTTTGTAATGAGATAACGAATTACTTCGTCAGAAATCTTCATGAGACGCTCAAGTTCAGTAACAACTGCTGGTTCAGCAGTGAAGTGTACCAAAACATAAACACCATCACGGAATTTCTTGATCTCATACGCAAGACGGCGTTTACCCATAACGTCGTGAGCTGTAACTTCACCACCGCCGTTGGAGATGATGCCTTGGAATTTATCGACTGTAGCTTGAACAACTTCTTGCTCAACGTCAGGACGAATAATGTACATCACTTCATATTTGCGCATAATTTTCACCTCCTTATGGACTCTGGCCCTCAATCTAGGTTGAGAGCAAGGAACGAGCACAAACTCGAACTATATTAATATAACAAATACAGAACCATAATGCAAGCAAACGTTCCCTTTATATATGGCACATGATCACCCCTACTATGGAGCACACTACAGAAGCTACAACGAAATACATTAGGCCAAGGAGGTTTTCATATCATGGGCGAAAGAACTGAATTTGAACCAGGAGACAAAGCTCCAAATGATGGCGAGTACACCGAGGTCGGTGAGAAGAGCTTTCACACGGAAATCAACAATCCAAAGCGAGTAACGCTGCAAAAGGGTGAGCCCTTCCCAGAGACAAGCAATCATAATCGTAAGTGGAAGAAGCTGACGAAAGCTCGTGTCCACTAAGTAAACTTTTTTTCAGCTCAACGTATATAAAACGAAATAAAGCACATAATACAATCAGGCGGTGCACGAGAGAGGTGTGGTTCCGTTGGACAACGAAGCCGAACATTCTTTGTTGGAAATGCATCACGTAATATAAGAAGCAAGTGGTTGTGTGTAAGACCCTGCGTCCTAAGCACGAGTATTGCTTCAGCAGTACGCCAAGGTTTCTGATCTTTACGCCAGATTGTTTCCTACTAACCGAATGCACTGCCGGATAGAGAGCCCTTAGGGGCTCTT
Organism: Paenibacillus sp. Root52; assembly: GCF_001426865.1. Classification (GTDB taxonomy): domain Bacteria; phylum Bacillota; class Bacilli; order Paenibacillales; family Paenibacillaceae; genus Paenibacillus. Next base: position 35,031 of record NZ_LMFO01000017.1, read on the forward strand.
TATTTTGTGGTCACAGTCACTGGTGGTTGCTTCACTTCATGCCATTGCTTTTACTGTCTTATCAAAAAAGAATGAGCAAACAAAAAAAGCCTTCCATATTAGGAAGACTTTCTTCTTATATAACTCAACACTTCGTTGAGTAATCGAATGTTTTATCATGTACAAGTGAAGTGGCGGAAAGGGTGGGATTCGAACCCACGCACGCTGTGACACGCCTAGCTGATTTCGAGTCAGCCCCCTTGGGCCTCTTGGGTACCTTTCCGCAGCAATATTGATTATAGCATGATCATTTACAGAACGCAACACTTAGCCCTGCCTGCATGTAACCGCTATTTTAGGTATAATCTATTCAACTTCATATCCTTCATTCTGCTTACGATTTACTCATGATTTACTTACGGTCTACTCATGATTCAGCTAGATCTTCTGCTGACCGCAGCACTTTTTTCATGTTTTTCTCAAACTTCGCTCTTGGAATTAGCACGCTGTGTTTGCACCCTACACATTTGATACGGATATCCATTCCCATACGAATGATCTCCATCTCATTGCTTCCGCATGGATGCTGCTTCTTCATCTGCACGATGTCCCCGAGCTGAAAAATTTTACGCTCCACCTGTGCCATCCCCCTCATCCTGTTCTTGACCTGCTGCCTGCTCTAACACTGCTTGATTGCTCATCTCTTGATACTCCAGTGATTTCTTCACATCACTTTGAATCTGACGTTCTACAGAAGATCTGGAGTTTGGCATACACTCTGCAACGATGCGAACAACGTACTCTGAGGTAGACATCGATTGAATTCCAAGTACATCTGGAACTTTCACAATGTTGAGATCACGATTCTCAATCCCCACCAGCGCTCGCTTCACCAAATTCACCGATTCATCCAGACTCTGGTCAGCCTTCATTGGAATGTCCACCACGGCTAATGAATTGGACATCGAGAAGTTCGTTACACTGGCAATGGTACCATTGGGTATGATGTGCACCTCACCTTGCCAACTCACCAACTTAGTCGTTCTGAGTCCAATTACCTCAACCGTTCCCTTATACGTACCAGTCTGAATGACATCTCCTACAGCGAATTGATCCTCTAATATAATGAAGAAACCCGTAATAACATCTTTCACTAATCCCTGTGCCCCAAAACCGATTGCTAGCCCGAGTACACCCGCACTGGCAAGTAATGGCCCAACCTTCACATTAATCTCCGATAATACAAGCAGTATCATAATGAAATTACATGTGATGGAGGTTGCATTCTTCATCAACTCGCCTACAGTAACAAATCTGCGAGGGTTGACACGAAGCCGACCTTCTTGCTTCTGCTGCATACTGCGATCAATAATACGCGATACAATTTTAATAACAATCCGAGTAGCGATAAAGATAAGTATAATGCGTAGGGAACTGAATAAAATATTGAACCACATATCTGCATCAGCGATTTTGTTCCATAATTGATCTGTCCAGCTTAGAGCTGATTCTAAAGCAGGAGCAGTCATATACTTAAACGACCACATTCATCCATCCCCCTCTACATCGGTATGTTATCATAGCTGTCTTCGTTTTTGAAATAGAGGCCTCGAATCTCCACGAACTCATTCCGAATGATCTGTTGCACCCTCAACACATCTTCCTTAGGAAACTGAATACAGAGTGCACAGCCTGCTGTAATCTCCTTCGGTGTTGGAAATAAGTCGATCTCAATCTCAGCAAATTCTAATAACATCTCCGCTCGTAGTGCCTGCTGAGTAGAATCAAACGCAATCAACATCCAATCATCTAACCATTCGTCCATGACCGGCTCCCTTCAACCTTACTTAGCTCCAATTTACCCTCATTGGGTTACATCATAACCTTCTCATGAAAAAGCTTGTCCTGACCAAGTATAAAACGCTCTATCCTTCCATATACTGTTACTACCATTTCAAGGGGAAAGGATAGATCCTATGAAACCCATCTCGCATTCTTTTTCATCCCAAGATATGACCAGCTTGAAAATTCCTCATACCGATCCTGGCGTACACTCTGCTATTATTCATCGTTTAATGTTCCATCTCTATAAAGCTCACTCGTTACAAAATGTTGTAATCGTATGCATCGGTACTGATCGATCTACCGGGGACTGCTTAGGCCCATTAGTAGGTTCAGCTCTTGCTAAATGGGACAGCCCTCTCTTTCACCTTTATGGCACACTAGACGAACCTGTACATGCTATGAATCTACAAGAAACACTTCACAAAATCCAAGCCACACACCATAATCCATACGTTATCGGAATTGATGCTTGTCTTGGACAATCCTCTAGTGTTGGCTGCATTCAGGTGGTAAATGGACCATTGAAGCCTGGAGCTGGCGTAAATAAAGAATTACCGCCGGTCGGCGATATCCATCTGACAGGTATCGTTAACGTCGGCGGCTTTATGGAATACTTTGTTCTGCAGAATACAAGGCTCAGTTTAGTTATGCGCATGTCTGAGATTATATCCAGCAGTCTTTACTCGGCCATTCGAGAATGGCATACTCGCTCTACTCTGCTTGCTGTGCCAGAGTAATCGCTTCTTTCTCTTCAGGGGAAAGTGTATACGTGGACTCTCCCCCTTTAAGAGGTTTAGCATAGACATACGAACCATCACGATTATAAAGACCTGTGAGGATCATACCGTCTTGATTATCATTAATCATTGCCATGGAGAAGCTTAGATCGCTACCTCTTTCACCATAAGCATTATAACGCTTAACCCCTACTTTACCCTGCATATGGGTCAATTTCTGCATGACTGCTTGTAGCTGATTCGTTTGCAGCTTGTGTTCATCTTCAATGCTATCCATCTGAATCTTCAGATTAATTAACAACGTCTCCAGATCTTCTACTCCTGTGCCAGACATCATCGCTTCATATTTCTGTTTAAACTTACGCAACTTTGCACCCTGTGCAATGCTAGTCACCAGCAAGATTACCAATAGTAATGCCATTCCGCCAATAATCCATAGCAATTGTTCCAGAATCAGCTCATTTAGTTCAGCCATGTAGTGTAACTACCCCTCTGTTTGTTTGTTCAGATTAAGGTCTGTATCCTGTAGCATCATGCCTATATTACGAAATCACCTGATCGATCAGCCCGGAAATACAAAAACTCCTCTTAGGATTCCCTAAGCCCCTTCGTATAACCAAGCGATGCGTACCCGGGTATATCCACTCTCTTTATGTCATGGATTGAGATCGTAACATGCCTAACGATGATGTATCCATGCGACTTATTTAAATCTTGTTATTTCGTGCACAGCTTCAATTAAAGTGTTCACATCACTTTGGACTGTGTTATACCCTACACTTGCTCTAACCGCTCCACTACGTGTAGTACCTGCGGACTCATGTGCAAGAGGTGTACAGTGAAACCCGGAACGAACTGCAATGTTATACTGTCGATCCAGTTTAAAAGCGAGTTGGGCTGAATCATGTCCTTCTACCGTAAAGGATAACAATCCAGTTCGTGGGTGCCCAACTTCTGGGCCTAACATTCGGATTCCCGGTACAGAGACTAACCCTTCCATCATAAACTGTGTTAATTCCCATTCATGTTGGTAGATCCGTTCAGGTGTTAATTCCATCACATGCTTCACACCAGCAGCAAGACCAGCCATGCCTACCGTATTGGGTGTACCAGCTTCATAACGATCGGGACGGACATTAGGTTGCTCTATGGCTTCAGATTGACTTCCTGTCCCGCCATGCAGCAGAGGTTGCACGTCTAACTCTGGGGCTATGTAGAGTCCACCGGTTCCTTGTGGACCTAACAAACCTTTGTGACCAGGAAAGGCAAGCATATCAATGCCAAGTTGCTTCACATCAACAGGCATCACTCCAGCGCTTTGAGCAGCATCTACAAGTAAAGGAATCTGGCGTTTCCGACACATCTGAGAGATTTCACCAACTGGTAAAATACTACCCAACAGATTAGAGCTATGTGTACAGACAACCAGTCGGGTATTCGGTCGAAACATCTTCTCAAGCTGCAATAGATCAACAGTGCCCATAGCATCAACCTTTACATAATCTACGGTTACATTTCGTGATCTACGCATGTACTCCAGCGGACGTCGCACAGAGTTATGTTCAGCCATAGTTGCAATAACATGGTCCCCTTCGCGTAACCATCCCTGAATCGCAATATTCAAAGCCTCTGTCGTATTAGAACCGAGTGAGATATCGTTTGCATTGTTCACACCAAACAGCGTGGATAATGTCTTTCTAGTGCTAAATAATACGCGACTCGCTTGAACAGCCATCCGATGGCTACCTCTACCGGGATTAGCTCCCGCTATATCCAAAGCCTGCATCATTGCTTCACCAACAGTAGGCGGTTTAGGCCATGATGTTGCAGCATGATCTAGATAGATGACTCTCTCCACCTCATAACCACCTCTGCTTATTCATTAAACGTAATGCCTGCATTTCACCCTAATAAATAAATATGACATATCGTTGCTCCATCGTACAGAGGCGATATGTCATCCCATGAGAAAGCCCCGCATGTTGTTATCGAGCGTGAAACATCGTCTATTGCAGCAGTTCGAGTAGCCGCTCTAGATCTTGTTTGCTGTAGTAGTTGAGCTCAATTTTACCTTTTTCCTTGTTGCTATGCTTGATTTTCACAGTTGTTTTAAACCGCTCTCGAAGGGACTCCTCCACTGTATCAATGAATGGATCCTTCTTCTTCAGTTTAGATTTCGCTTTGCCCTCGATTGCTTTAGCGCGATCCAACTGTTGAACTGCTTCTTCCAACTCTCGCACACTCCACTGTTGCTCAATGGTTTGTTTAGCAAGTTGTTTCATCATATCAAGATCCTTCACACCTACAATGGCACGAGCATGACCCATTGAGAGTGTTCCACGTGAAACATGATCCTTCAATTCATCCGGTAAAGATAACAATCTCAAGAAATTAGCGATATGGGATCGAGACTTACCCACCTTTACGGAAAGCTCTTCTTGAGTCAAGGCGAATTGATCCATCAACCCTTGATAGGCAACTGCAACTTCCATGGCATTTAGGTTCTCACGCTGAAGATTTTCAATCAGTGCGATTTCCATAACCTGCTGATCACTGAAATTGCGAACTACTGCTGGTACAGTGGCATTTCCACAATATTGAGAAGCTCTGAAACGCCGTTCACCGGCAATAATCTCATATCCTCTCAACACGGTACGTACAATGATCGGTTGTATTACCCCATGCTGGCGAATGGACTCTGCCAACTCATGAATTGCATCCTCATCAAATACTTTACGAGGTTGATAAGGGTTTGCCCGCAATTGACTAATCGGGATCTCAACGATTTTGTCATCATCATTAATTGAAAGCGATGGAATGAGGGCATCCAGACCTTTTCCGAGCCGCTTACTCATATGATATCACTTCCTTTGCGAGCTCTAGATATACTTCTGCTCCCCGGGAACGGGGATCGTACGTAATAATAGACTGTCCATGAGATGGCGCTTCACTAAGTCGAACATTACGTGGGATAATCGTTGAATACACTTTTTGCTGAAAATACTTTTTAACTTCTTCAATGACTTGAATGCCCAGATTCGTACGCGCATCAAACATCGTAAGCAACACGCCCTCAATCTGCAAAGAGGTGTTCAGATGTTTCTGAACCAAACGAACGGTGTTAAGCAGTTGGCTCAAACCTTCAAGTGCATAATACTCACACTGAATCGGAATGATCACCGAATCGGAAGCGGTCAACGAGTTAATCGTCAACATGCCAAGGGATGGTGGGCAATCGATCAGTATGTAATCATAATTATTTTTCACCATGGCGAGTGATTTTTTCAGGCGAACTTCGCGTGATATCGTAGATACCAATTCAATCTCGGCTCCAGCGAGCTGAATGGTTGCAGGAATAATATGAAGGCCTTCGATTTGAGTTTCTACAATAGCCTGCTGAGGATGAACTTCATTAATGATGACATCATATATGCAATTAGCCACATCTGCTTTATTGATTCCGACTCCGCTGGTTGTGTTCCCCTGAGGGTCTATATCGACAAGTAGTACTCTTTTCCCGAGTGAAGCCAGTCCTGCACCCAAGTTAACAGATGTTGTCGTTTTCCCTACACCGCCCTTTTGATTTGCTACGGCCATAATCTTAGACAATACCTTCACCTCAAATAAAATAGGAGTCTTTTCTTGTAGGTAATAAGCTACATTTAACACTAAGCAGGTGGCTATCGTCCACACAACAACAACTACCATTTCCTCTATCAATGTCATTCTCCGTGCTATAGACAGAAAAAGCGGCCCATTGCCGCCTGAAGCTTCAATTATTTGCGTTTCGGAATATGGATAACGATTTCATAATGATCCTCATGGTCTTCTTCTTTCGTTTTGATATCCAGACCAGATCCGGAAACCATATCAATCGATTGGCGAATTGTATTCAGTGCAAGTCTAACGTCCTTGGTGAATGAAATGCGTTTCGATTTTTTGATTTTAGAAGATTCCTTATAGAAGGCAACACGTGCTTCCGTTTGCTTCACATTGAGTTCTTTTTCAATAATTTCAGCAAGCAGCTTCATCTGTAATTCTTCTGTATCTAGTGAAAGTAACGCTCTTGCATGTCGTTCGGAGATTTTCCGTTCCATTAGAGCTGCTTTAATACCTTCAGGAAGCTGTAACAAACGAATCTTGTTGGCAATCGTCGACTGACTCTTACCCAAACGCTGTGCTAGACTCTCTTGTGTCAACTGATGCAAATCAATTAGTTTCTGATAGGCCACCGCTTCTTCGATCGATGTTAGTCCTTCACGCTGCAAGTTCTCAATCAATGCAATGGATGCAGCCTGTGAGTCGTTGAATTCACGTACAATGGCTGGAATATGATCCAGACCAAGCTTTCGAACTGCACGCCAGCGACGTTCACCGGCAATAATCTCATATGATCCATTTCGTACGCGGACGACAATAGGTTGAATAACCCCATGTGTCTTGATCGTCTGCAACAACTCGTCAATTTTTTCATCATCAAAGATCGTACGGGGTTGATACGGGCTGCTCACAATTTCATTGACCGGAATTTGTTTTATCTCGTCTCCGTTATTGCGATCCGCCAAACCAAACAACTTCGAAAATTGTTCTTTCATTCCGTATATTACCACCTAGTTTCGTAATAGCTCCTGCTATAATGCAGGTGCTTCTTATTCAATATGCGACCCCATATATACCGTCGTTTTTCGAATAAGTTTTGCCTGTACTAACACATCCTAATTCAATGACTTACTGTATGAAATGTCTATTCATCTATATCAATCTATGATCTCTGAACCACAGGATCGGATACTTCTATTCTATCATCTTTTCTATCATAATCCTATGTTTACCTATTCTTTAAACGCTCTTAATTTTCCTGCTTTTTATTCATTCAAATTGAACGATACGGAAGGGATAATTACTTTTCGGAGGGTATTTCTTTCGATATTATGGTAAGTCGTTTCACTTATGTATTATAGAAAAGAAGAATGTTTCACGTGAAACATCATCATACTGTAGTTTCTTTTTCACATGGCTACGATCTACATCCATTAAATATCACTCTTCAATTGACAAAAGCGTCACATCTTCGATTTTATATTCCAATCCAGTCCGCCACTCCACGAACGAGCTTAAACCTAAAAAACAACTTACTCTCAGATGAATAATGTAATCTCCTTACACCGTAATCTTCAATCATTATTCGTTTTTGCTATAATCTATTCCTGAACTGTATTCACATTCACAAAAAAAAATGTGCACCCTGCTAATGCGCTGCATTAACAAAGATGCACTATTGTTCTTAAACTTGAGCTACCTGTAATTACACCAAAGGTGTTTTCATTGGTGTACCTGGTTTACGTGGATACTTATAGGGTGTTTTATCAAACTTTTGAACGAGAATAATATGACGCTCAGACTCTTCCACCGGTAGCTGGAATGGATGAACTGCTTTTACTCGTCCCTTCAACTGGTTGAAGCTGAACTCTGCTTCCTTCATTTCCTCGCGCGGGTCGCCACCCTTCATAGCAGCGAAGAATCCACCTTTGCGTACAAATGGCAGGCAGAATTCATTCAATACAGCTAGCTTGGCAACGGCTCGTGCCGTAACGAGATCATAACTATCCCGATACCCCTCTTTACGTCCAAGCTCTTCTGCTCGTCCATGGATCAGTTCAACGTCTGTCAGACCAAGCCGATCCACCACATGCTGCAAGAAACCGATACGCTTATTTAAGGAATCAACGATGGTTATCTTTAAATGTGGGAAACAAATCTTAAGTGGTAATCCCGGAAAACCAGCTCCTGATCCGATATCGGCCAGCTTTTGAACCTTGGAAATATCCGTGTAAAAAGCAAGCGATACTGAATCATAGAAATGCTTCGTATATACCTGTTCCCGCTCTGTGATACCTGTCAAATTCATCTTTTCATTCCAGGCTACAAGATCCTGAAAGTATAATTCAAACTGTTCCAGCTGAAGTTCATTCAGCTCTAATCCATGTTCTTTCAAGCGCAACTGTAGCTGCTGTTGGATAGCGTCCATTATTGTCCCCTTGCTGCGGTTACACGGTTATAATGCTCCAAGTAGACCAGCAATATGGAGATGTCCGCTGGTGTAACGCCCGCAATACGGGAAGCTTGCCCAATCGAGATTGGACGAATCGTAGAGAGTTTCTGCTTCGCTTCCATCGCAAGTCCGTGAACTTCATTATATACAATTGTATCCGGAATTTTCTTCTTCTCCATCTTTTGCAAACGTTCCACGTGGATCAATTGTTTCTCAATATAACCCGCATATTTGATTTGAATTTCGACTTGTTCCTTCATATCAGCAGTCAGTTCAACTTCGGATGGAGAGATCTGCTCGATCCAGTCATACCCCAGTTCAGGACGACGCATCAAGGTCAGCAATGTGCTTCCATCCTGAATTGGTGTTGAACCTGCTTCTTCAAGTTTCGCATTGACGTCCACAGGGCGTGCTTTTGCTACTTTCAAACGCTCAACTTCAGCATCTACTTTAGCTTTTTTATCGAGGAATTTCGCATAACGTTCTTCTGTAATCAATCCAATATCATGGCCAATTTCAGTCAAACGAAGATCTGCGTTATCATGACGAAGCAACAAGCGGTATTCTGCACGTGATGTCAGCAAACGATATGGCTCATTGGTTCCTTTTGTCACGAGGTCGTCAATCAGAACCCCAATGTACCCTTGCGAACGATCAAGCACAACCGGCTCTTTCCCCTGCACTTTACGTGCCGCATTAATACCCGCCATCACACCTTGACCTGCTGCTTCTTCGTACCCAGATGTACCGTTAATCTGTCCTGCAGTGAACAGACCTGGTAAACGTTTTGTTTCGAGTGAAGGCCAGAGCTGTGTAGGTACCATTGCGTCGTATTCAATCGCATAGCCGTTACGCATCATTTCTACTTTTTCCATACCTGGAATGGAACGTAGAACAGCCAGCTGAACGTCCTCTGGCAGACTTGTAGATAGACCTTGCACATAGTATTCCGATGTGTTTTTACCCTCTGGTTCAAGGAAAATCTGATGTTTCGGTTTATCGCTGAATCGAACAATTTTATCCTCAATGGATGGGCAATAACGCGGCCCCGTACCTTCAATAACACCCGAGAACATTGGCGCACGGTGTAGATTATCGTTGATAATCTGATGAGTTTCAACAGATGTATATGTCAGCCAACAAGGCAGTTGCTCATTGTCAGAAGATTCTGTTTCGTAAGAAAAGAATTTCGGCTCGTCATCGCCTGGTTGGATTTCGGTTTTACTAAAATCAATCGTATCCTTGTGCACACGAGGTGGTGTACCTGTTTTGAAACGAACCAGATCGAAACCAAGCTCACGCAAATGCTCGGACAATTTGAGTGATGGCTGTTGATTGTTTGGTCCACTTTCATACATCAATTCACCCATGATTACTTTACCGCGCAGATAGGTTCCTGTAGTCAGGACAACCGCCTTAGCACGATACTCTGTGCCAGTCTGTGTTACTACGCCTACACACTGATCATCCTCAACGATAAGACGATCCACCATACCTTGGCGCATGGTCAGATTACGTTCATTCTCCATCGTTTCTTTCATTTTGTGCTGGTAAGAGAACTTATCTGCTTGAGCGCGCAGTGCGTGCACTGCCGGCCCCTTACCTGTGTTCAGCATCCGCATCTGAATAAACGTTTTGTCGATGTTTCGCCCCATCTCACCACCGAGCGCATCAATCTCACGCACAACATGCCCTTTTGCCGGTCCACCAATGGATGGATTACATGGCATGAAGGCCACCATATCCAGATTGATTGTGATCATCAGCGTTTTGGAACCCATACGTGCTGCCGCTAGTGCAGATTCTACACCTGCATGTCCTGCGCCAACGACGATAACATCATAACTACCGCCATCAAAAGCCATTCTTGTTTACCCCCTTATACCGTCGCACACTTATACTGATGTACGATCGGTTCTAACAACTAGACGTCTGACTGCCTAATCGTAAATTGAATTTTGAAAAATCCGTAACATCTATATCAAAACAATGGGTCATTGTTCATCTAAATCTAAAATACAACACCTATGATAGGGATTGAACTCATCTATCATACACCTTTTTGATACACGTGTAAGCCTGCAAATTTTACTTTCCTAGACAGAACTGGGAGAAAATCTGATCAATCAATGCATCATGTGCTGTATCTCCTACAATTTCACCCAGGTGCTCCCAAGCCAGTCGCACATCAATCTGAATCATATCAATAGGAATGAACTGTTCTGCTGCCTCATATGCGTCTACAAGAGACTGTTTGGCCTTTTTGAGCAACGCAATATGACGCACATTACTAACATATGTGAGATCCGCCGACTCCAGTTTACCGCTGAAGAACAATGTTGAGATTGCTTCTTCCAAGCGATCTACACCGAGATCATCTTTTACCGACATGGGAACAATGCGGTCTTCAGGAATATACCGAAGCAACACATCGCGATCTGCCTGCGGATTTAAGTCCATTTTATTCATAATGATAATTGATTGTCTACCGCGGATTTGTTCCAACAATTCAATCTCATCCACATGCAGAGGCTCAGCCGCATTAATGACCATCAATAGAAGATCAGCATCATTAACTGCAGAGCGGGAACGTTCGACACCAATCTTCTCAACGACGTCCATCGTCTCACGAATGCCGGCTGTGTCGAGCAGCTTGAGCGGGATATTATTAATTGTAACAAACTCTTCAATAACATCTCGCGTTGTACCCGGAATATCTGTGACGATTGCTCGATTATCTTGAGCCAGTGCATTGAGCAATGAGGATTTCCCTACATTAGGTCGTCCAACAATGGCCGTTGTAATCCCTTCACGCAGTATTTTGCCCTGTTCAGCGGTGACTAGCAATTTATCAATTTCAGTCATGACTAGACTGGATTTTTCCTTAATAAAATCAGCCGTGAGTGACTCCACATCATGCTCCGGATAGTCAATGTTCACTTCGATATGCGCCAGCGTTTCGACCAGTGTATGCCTTAGATCACGAAGCTTACTAGATAGCTTGCCCTCCACTTGCTTCAGAGCAACGGAGAAAGCACGGTCTGATTTGGAACGGATGAGATCCATAACCCCTTCTGCCTGTGACAGATCGATTCGCCCATTAAGAAACGCCCGCTTCGTGAACTCACCCGGCTCAGCCAGACGAATATCAAGCTGGAGCAACAGATCCATTACGCGTTTGACAGATACAACACCACCATGGGCACTGATCTCCACCACATCTTCTGTTGTAAATGATCTCGGTGCTCGCATTACGGTAACTAGTACCTCTTCAACCTTTTCTCCCGTACCTGGTTCAATGATATGACCATAGTGAACGGTATGGGATTCAGCCTGTGTTAATGGTGTTTTACTGCGAAAAATTTTCTCTGTCTCTGATACTGCATCCGGGCCGCTGATCCGGATCACGGCAATTCCCGCTTCTCCGACAGCCGTTGATATTGCTGTGATCGTATCACTGATCATGGTTATCTCTCCTTGCTCTATTTTCAAATTGCCGCCCAGGATTGGACGCCATATCATTTCTAATAAAAGGCTTACGCTTACCTTATGGGTAGTTAAATATAAAAGGCTTTTGTACGAAAAAAGCAATGGCTTCTGCACCGGGCAGGCAGCCATTGCGTCTTCAATTCAGTGTTATTTCGTCATAATGACCACACGCCGATTGGGCTCCTCGCCCTTACTATATGTCTTAATCTGCGGGTTATTTTGCAGTTTCGCATGAATCACTTTGCGCTCCAGTGGTGGCATCGGCTCTAGTACAACTTCCTTACCAGAACGAATGGCTTGTCCAGCTAATCGCTCAGCCAGATCCTCCAGTGTCTTCCGTCTACGTTGACGGAAGTTCTCTGCATCAAGCACAATGCGTACGAAACTCTCCGAATAACGATTGGCTACAATGTTTGTTAAATATTGAAGAGCATCTAGCGTTTGCCCACGTCTGCCAATGATCATGCCGAGATCTTCTCCAGCAATATTGAAGACATGTCCATCACGCTGTTTCTTGATATGCACCTCAACATCCAGTCCCATACCTGCTGCCACTTCTTTTAAGAAAGCAGCCGCTTCCTCATAGGGATTTTTAGCTACGACATCCTCAGATGCTTCATGCATCTGAGACAAAGACGCAGCTGGCTTGATCGGCTCTGATACGACTTCGGGTACAGGGAGAAGCTTAACTTCTACTTTCGCCGCCTTTACTCCGATCAAACCCAGGAATCCTTTTGACGGCTGCTCTAACACTTGTATCTCGACCTTGTCCCGGCTCACGCCAAGCTCAGTCAATCCTTGGTTTACAGCATCTTCAATGGTTTTTCCTGACGCAATGACTTTGGTCATTTCGATTTTTTGGCCCCTTTCGACCCTTTTCCAGAGACGGTCGCTTTGCCACCGTTTTTGCGTTTAGCTCCTTTTTTGGAAGAGCTGTTCTGCTTCACGTTGACCTCAGCCACGACTTTATCATTATTCCGGTAAAGGAAATAGTTTTGTACGATCGTGTAGATATTACTGTAGAACCAGTAGAGCGGCAAGGCGGACGGGAACTGATACGACATAACGAAGATCAGAATCGGGTACACCCATAGCATGAACTGCATTGGACCGATCTGCTGTGCTGGGTTCATACGCATCATCATCCATGTTTGAATGAATGTAGTGATGGCTGCGAGCACTGGCAAAATAAACAGGTGATCCGGTTCTCCGAGTTGAAGCCACAAAAAATCGTGAGTTCTTAGACTGGAGTTTCCGTAAATGGAGTTATAAAGTGCGATGTAAATCGGCATCTGAATGATAAGAGGCAGACACCCGGCCATCGGATTAACTTTGTTCTCCTGGAACAACTTCATCGTTTCTTGCTGAACTTTCTCAGGTGTATCTTTATACTTGGCTTGAATCTCCTTAAGTTGCGGCTGAATTGCCTGCATTGCTTTGGAGCTGCGAACTTGCTTCATCGTCAATGGTAAAATCAATGTCCGCACAATAAGCACCATGACTAAGACAGCTAGTCCATATTCGCCGCTGAACCATTCTGCGAACGTATCGAGTGCATAAGAGAACCAGTAAACTACATTACTTTGCCAGAATGAATCACTGTTCTTCAGATCTTCTGTAGTAACCCCGGCTCCTTGCGGAGCACATCCAGCTAATACAGAGACCATTGCAATAACTGCAATGAGGAGAATCCACTTCCCCTTTGATGTCTTCAATCGCGACACTTCATAACCCCTCTCTTAACCATTCCATTCCACCGTAAATCATACCATAATTAGGAGGACAAATAAACCAAGGCTTACCTTTTATTAGGCTTCAAAAGAGCCGCCTTACGCATCACATGCATCAGGCTTTTCTCCATCTCCTGATAGGTCATGTCCAGCGCACCTTTTCTGACAATAAAGATCAGATCCATTTGCGTAACAATCTCTTTCTCCCGATGCCGTATAATTTCCTTAATCATACGTCTCATCCGATTGCGTACGACAGCGTTTCCGATTTTCTTGCTGCATGATACGCCTACTCGGAATTGCTCAGTATCTTTACGGCGGCAGCCATACACCACAAACTGATGATTGGCAAACGATTTCCCATACCGGTATACGCGGCTAAAGTCCGCCCGGTTTCGTAAACGCAGTCTTTTGTACACGGCGCTTCTCCTTGCTGTTCTCCACCATCATGTATTGACGGAGGCCTCATTACTGATTTAGTATAGGCTTTCTTGCATGACAGTAAACTGTCTTAATCACAACTTCATCACGAATCAATGACGACTGAGTACCTGAATTGGACGCTCATTCTATTGCGATAAATATGAATTACTTGCACTAAGAGCAAGCATTGACCCTGGATTAATATGAATCGGTCATTTCGGCCAAAACATAATTGTCCTATATATATTAAGGTATGTTTCCGAAAAGAAAGTACGCTTTCGAGAACATTCAACATACATTAAGGTTGTGCATTCTGACTCTTCGAAGTCAATTCAGACCAGATCTGTAGAAGCATCAAGTCCGAATTGATCTGATATTAAGAAAAAAAAGACCACCTCGGTGGTCTTCACATGCATTAAGCACTCAGGACTTTACGGCCTTTCAGGCGACGTGCAGCCAAAACTTTACGGCCGTTGCTCGTGCTCATTCTTTTCCGGAAACCATGAACTTTTTTACGTTTGCTAACGTTCGGTTTGAATGTAGGTCTCAATGTATTGCACCTCCTTACAAGGAAATACTTATGTGATGAATCATTTTCATCTTCACAGAAAACACCTTTATATATTTAACCACGTACAACTGGAAAAGTCAACTGAAACCCATACGACTCCTCCCTCTTTCTAAACGCCGTTGTCATCTACGATTGGGCACTCTTCCTAAACAGCTGGAATTTCCAATTGGCACATACGGTTAACTCGCCAAAAAGTTATCCCCACCCACCTTCCTAAAATCACTGTTTATCGTGATATCAGGTTATCCACACCTCAAAATATTGATCATTACCTCATTATTATAATCTTTTGAGTTATTCACATGTGGATAATGATATAAAAATATCTGACTTGTTTGTGTCCATTTCAATAGGGGTAATCTTTATTTGCGAATTAACGACGAAGTTTCCATGTCAGATTTTCTCGTAAAATGTTTCCCTCTGCTGCGTATATTTAAAATTGAATGTATCCGCTTTAACGGTGAGGTTTACAAGTTTTCAAGAAAGGTGTAGGATACAAATACATCTTGTATACAAGTATACTTATTGGTATTTCCCTGACCTTAATGATGACTACTTGTCGCCTTATGATTCTTGTCGATTATGATCACATATGCTCATTCGATAAACGGTTATGCTATGATCAATAGGAACTGATTATTTGAATAGGAGCGTTACCCATTATGCTGTTTCCATTTTCTTGGTTGCAAGGTGCTTCCCGAGGGGAAGCCATTGCCTGCGAACTAAGGCTGCGTATTATTAGCGGAACCCTTCGTCCTGGAGAGGTTTTATCAGAGAATCGCATTGCCGCTGATTTTGACAGTAGCCGTTCACCTGTGCGTGAGGCTTTGAGAACATTGTCTAATGAAGGACTAATTCGTCTGGAACGAATGGGCGTGGTTGTCCTCGGATTGAAAATTAAAGACGTCGAAGAGTTGTATGATGTCCGTTTTCTAATTGAAAGCTTTGTCCAACAACGGCTAGCAAGTGCCGTTCCAGAACAATTAATTACACAACTCCATAATATCATCGACAAAATGGAGCTGGCTGGACGCCATCAAGATGCGGTTGAATTTGCTTACCAGGATCTAATTTTTCACGAGACGATTATTGAAGCCGCTGAGCATTCTCGCATTTCACATCTCTGGCGGAGCATCCGATATGTTGTGATGACGGTCATGTTACTTACAACGAAGGAAGTATTTAATCAAGGTGAACAGAAAGTAAGCGCTGTAATTGAGAAACACCGTTTGTTAATTCAAGCCCTTGAGTCTGGAGACAAAAGCTTAATTCAGGCGGGCGTACGCCAATACTTCAAGGATTCCGGCAAAACTTTACACGATAGCTTTGATATATGATGATCGCACGGCTGACCACTGTGATCGTCAAGCTCTTCCAAACGTACTTTCCCTCTAGAATTTGATGGATAATGGGGTTTGTACTGAGATTGCAATCATTTTCGAAATGAATGATTGCACTTTAAGTTGTCGACAAGTATACAAAATGCGATTTATTTTCATTTTTGAGGCATATTAAAGGGAACTAACCACTGCTTTTTTATTTAAGGGCATACATAAAGTTATTTCTTTATTGTATACGTGCCCGTCATTTATTTGTAAGCGTTATATACAACATGAGAAGAAGGAGCATACAGCATGAGCACTCTATTTGGACTATCCCATAATGCAACTTTACTGGTATGGACATTAATCGCCATTGTTTTTCTAATCGTATTGATCTCCAAATATAAATGGAATCCATTTATCACCCTCTTATTATCTGCATTAATGCTCGGTTTACTTACAGGTATGAAACCCGCTGACGTAATCTCGTCTATTACTGGTGGTCTTGGCGGCACACTTGGTACCATTGCAATTGTTATTGGTCTCGGTACTATGCTGGGCAAAATGATGGCTGAATCTGGTGGAGCTGAACGCATCGCTACTACACTGGTAGATCGTTTTGGTATGAAACGTGTGCACTGGGCGATGATGATCGTTGGTTTTATCGTAGGTATCCCAGTTTTCTTCGAAGTCGGTGTCATTCTGATGATCCCGATCATCTTCACCGTTGCCCGTAAAACAAATATGTCCTTGCTGCAGATTGGTATTCCTATTTTGGCTGGTTTATCCACAGTACATGGTCTCGTTCCCCCTCATCCGGCGCCTATGATTGCAATTGAAGCGTTCAGCGCAGATCTGGGAAAGACGATTTTGTATTCCCTCATAGTAGGTATTCCGACAGCGATTATTGCAGGACCCTTGTTTGGTAAGTTTATCGGCAAAAGGGTACACACTGAACCACCCGCAGAGCTGGCTGAGCAGTTTGCTACCAAAACAAGCAATAACCTGCCCGGATTTGGCATTACGCTCTTTACCATTTTGCTGCCGGTTATTCTAATGCTGATCGGTTCAATAGCAAGTATCATTGACCCCAATGTTACAAGTGGCTTCACAGTGTTTAGTGAGTTTATCGGCAATGAGATCATTGCCCTACTTATTTCTGTTGTCTTCGCCCTCTTTTCACTCGGCTTTGCACGTGGTTTCACCAAGCACGATCTTTCCCGCTTCACCAGCGAATGTCTGGCGCCTACGGCGACCATTATTCTCATTATTGGTGGCGGTGGTGCCTTCAAACAGGTACTAATCAACAGTGGTGTAGGTAATGCAATTGCCGAGGTTGCTACCCATGCCAACATTAATGTGATCCTGTTCGCTTGGCTTGTTGCAGCCCTGATTCGTGTAGCTACTGGTTCAGCGACCGTTGCGATGACAACTGCAGCTGGCATTGTGGCTCCGGTTCTTGCACTTACGCCAGGTGCCAACATCGAACTGGTCGTACTCGCCACTGGCGCAGGTTCCCTTGTATTGTCTCATGTGAATGATGCAGGCTTTTGGATGATCAAGGAATTCTTCAATATGAGTGTCGCACAGACGCTCAAGACGTGGACTGTTATGGAAACACTATTATCCGTCGTGGGACTGATCTTTATTTTGCTGCTAAGTACAGTGGTATAAATGAAAATTCATTATAGAGAGTTTAGATTCAATTCCGTAACCGGAGAAAGAAGGTTAGATCAACGTGACCAACTATATGATTGGAATAGATATCGGTACAACCAGTACCAAGTCCGTATTATTCACGGAACAGGGTGAAGTCGTTAGTACCTCGACGCAAGAATACCCACTCTATACACCTGCCCCTGATGTTGCTGAGCAAGATCCTGAGGAGATCGTGCAGGCTGCCATCCGCTCTGTGCGTGGAGTCATGGATCTAAGCGGTGTTCCGGCCGAGCAAGTCTTATTTGTGTCCTGCAGCTCAGCTATGCATAGTGTCATTGCGATGGGACAAGACGACAAACCGCTAACCCGTTGCATCACCTGGGCTGATAATCGAAGTGCAGCTTGGTCAGCCAAGCTGCAAGAGAACGGAGTGGGACATCGTATTTACCTTCGGACAGGTACACCCATTCATCCGATGTCTCCCCTCACCAAATTAATGTGGCTACGTCATGACGAACCCGATCTTTTTCAGCGCACAGCTAAATTTATATCTATAAAAGAGTATTTATTCTTCCGTTTATTCGGACAATATATCGTCGATCACTCTATCGCTTCCTGCACCGGACTACTCAATTTAGAGCAACTGGACTGGGATGCGGAGGCTCTTGCAATGGCAGGCATTACGCCAGGTCATTTATCCACACTCGTACCTACCACACATACAATAGAGGGAATGCATCAAGAATGGGCTGAAAAAATGGCTCTCTCCCCCTCTACCCCCTTTGTAATTGGGGCAAGTGATGGGGTATTGTCCAACCTCGGCGTAAATGCCATTGAGCCTGGTGTTGTCGCTGCAACCATCGGCACCAGTGGTGCTATTCGAACGGTCGTTGACCGCCCAGTTACCGACCCCAAAGGTCGGACGTTCTGTTACGCACTCACAGAGAATCTGTGGGTTATCGGTGGTCCCGTCAATAACGGTGGCATGCTGTTCCGTTGGGTGCGCGATGAATTCGCAGCGTCAGAAGTAGAAACCGCGAAGCGGCTCGGCATTAACTCCTATGACGTGCTAACTAAAATTGCTGAACGTGTTACTCCTGGGTCTGAAGGGCTTCTCTTCCATCCGTACCTTTCGGGCGAACGCGCCCCATTATGGAATCCAGACGCTCGTGGATCATTTTTTGGCTTAACCCTCCACCATCAGAAAGAGCATATGATACGTGCAGTGCTTGAAGGGGTTATTTTCAACCTCTACACCGTTCTGCTCGCGATGGAAGAACAGATTGGACAGCCTACCTCTATTCAGGCTACAGGTGGCTTTGCGCGCTCTCCGCTATGGCGCCAGATGATGTCTGACATATTCAATCAAGAAGTGGTCGTGCCTGAGAGCTTCGAAAGCTCCTGTCTTGGGGCTGTTGTCCTTGGCCTTTACGCAACAGGTCGAATCAAGTCACTTCATGCCGTTTCTTCAATGGTGGGTACAACCCATCGTCATACACCAATTAAAGAACATGCCACCCTCTATCAAGAGCTGCTGCCCATCTATATTCGCATCTCTCGCAAGCTA
Source organism: Paenibacillus sp. Root52 (assembly GCF_001426865.1). GTDB lineage: Bacteria > Bacillota > Bacilli > Paenibacillales > Paenibacillaceae > Paenibacillus. The sequence continues at coordinate 54,405 of NZ_LMFO01000017.1, forward strand.
GAAGAGGAATATGCCGATATTGCTGAATTCCAGCGTAAGATGCCTGCTGCTCATCTATAGATGGTTCGCTGATCTGACTTATTTCGCATTCTAAAAGGAAGAGCCAACAACCGATCGGTTGTTGGCTCTTCCTCTTTTACAATATGTAAATGATATCTCTTCTTCCTCTATTACTGTCTCCATCGCTTTTTGTCGCAATTTCGATCAACTTCTATCTAAAGAACATCTTATACAGGCAACCCTCTTCTGCCTCTTTTTGGCCTCATTTATATGTACATCCTCATGTCGGATCTCTATCTGATTAACTCAGCAATCATGATAAGGAATTCCACCTTACAGATACCTTCTTTTCAATAATCAATAAGCCTCTTAAAGAGCAGCAACATCTGCGAGGAACAACCCTAATTAGTTTCGGCGTCTGGAACAACCCAAATTCACTTTGTAGTTATCCACAATCATGTTATTCACAAAGGAAGAATAATTTTGCACACATTTTGGCATCATTTGACGGATAACCTGTGTATAAAATAATTTCGACTTTGGGGTTGCCATGTCGAAACTTAAACAATTTATAAACAATATATTGTGTTGTGGTTAAAAATTATACACAAGTTATTGAATTTGTGGATAAAATCACGCGATACGTTGAAATGCGGGGCTTCTTTTGCTATGATTGTATTACTTTTGGATGTGAATATGTGATCTGACCCATAATATTATCAACAGCCTGTGGATAAAGTTGTGAACAATTTTCCGTTGTTCATTCTTTTTTTGTTTTCGACCTGCGGGGGTTTGGGGATAAATTCAGGCAATATATCTCGTATTTCGACACTGCAACATGGCTTAAGCCACACTTGGAACATGTAAAAGGAGTGACAGTCTGTGGACAGCCATACTTCTGATTTATGGCAGCAAATTTTATCAATCATACAAAACAAACTCAGCAAACCAAGCTTCGATACCTGGTTCAAAGCAACCAAAGCGACGAAGCTTAATGACCGTTCCATCGTCATTTCCGCACCGACAACGTTTGCCGTCGAATGGCTGGAGAGTCGCTATACCAAACTGGTAGGTTCGACGGTATATGAGCTACTCGGCAAGCAAGTCGATGTGAAATTTGTCATTGAGGAGAACAAGCCTGCTGAACCGGATCCGCAACTGCCGGCACCAACCCCTAAGGTTGTGCAAGAAGAAGCGGTACTGAGCATGCTGAATCCAAAATATACATTCGATACTTTTGTCATTGGCCCTGGCAACCGTTTTGCCCATGCCGCATCGCTTGCGGTCGCTGAAGCGCCCGCAAAAGCATATAACCCTCTTTTCCTATACGGAGGAGTAGGACTTGGCAAAACCCACTTGATGCATGCTATTGGACACTATGTTCTGGAGCATGACCCAAGTAGCAAGGTTGTTTATTTGTCGTCTGAGAAATTCACGAACGAGTTCATCAACTCCATCCGTGATAACCGTGGGGAGAACTTCCGTAACAAATATCGTAACGTCGATATTCTACTTATTGATGATATTCAGTTCCTAGCGGGAAAAGAATCGACACAAGAGGAATTTTTCCATACGTTTAATGCGCTGCATGAGGAACGGAAACAGATTATTATCTCAAGCGATAGACCACCTAAGGAAATTCCAACGCTGGAAGAACGGCTTCGCTCCCGCTTTGAGTGGGGGTTAATTACAGATATTCAGCCTCCAGATCTGGAGACGCGGATTGCCATTTTGCGTAAAAAGGCCCGTGCAGAGAATCTCGATATTCCAAATGAAGCGATGATGTACATCGCCAATCAGATTGACACCAACATTCGTGAGCTCGAAGGTGCCCTGATTCGGGTTGTAGCCTATTCTTCGTTAACAAACCAAGATGTATCATCTCATCTGGCTGCTGAAGCGCTGAAGGATATTATTCCTTCCAGCCGTCCTAAAATGATCACTATTCAAGACATCCAACAAAAGGTCGGCGAGTATTACAGCCTTAAGCTAGAAGATTTCAAAGCACGGAAGCGTACAAAAGCCGTTGCTTTTCCAAGACAGATTGCCATGTATCTTTCACGTGAATTGACTGATTTTTCTCTGCCCAAGATCGGGGAAGCATTCGGAGGACGAGATCACACCACAGTCATTCATGCGCACGAAAAAATATCCCAATCGATTAAAAACGATCAGGATCTCTATAAAGTTATCAACAACTTAACCGAAAAAATAAAGAATCCAACCTGAACAAGTCCCAAGCCTATGCACAACGTGTACACATGTGGATAGGCTTAATTTTATGGGTTTAACCCCACTTATCCACATATTCAGTGCCCCTATTACTATTATTACTAAAAAGATCTTAAAGATATCATCTACAAATACGCTTTTTCGAACCATCGCCTTCGGCTTTTGAAAAACACAAATCAATACCTCAACATCCCAAAAAACTCGCTAGGAGTGAAACCATGAAAATCAGCATAATGAAAAGCTATTTAAACGAGTCCATTCAGCATGTGTCTAAAGCAATCTCCAGTCGAACAACAATCCCCATCCTGAGCGGTATCAAATTTGATGTGAATCATCAGGGTGTAACGTTGACAGCAAGCGACACTGACATCTCCATCCAATCATTTATCCCTCTGGAAGATGGTGATAAAAGTGTTGTTCAAGTTGATCAACCCGGCAGCGTCGTATTGCCAGCCAAATTCTTTGTCGAAATTATCAAGAAATTGCCTTCCCAAGAAGTACACATGGAAGTCAAAGATAACTTCAACACCTTTATCTCAGCAGGGGCTACCGAGATTCAGCTCGTAGGTCTTGATCCAGAAGAATTCCCTGTTTTGCCGAGCATCGAAGAAAATCAAACGGTCTCCATCCCTGGAGATTTACTGAAAAATATGATCAAGCAAACGGTATTCTCCATTTCCACACATGAAACGACTCCAATCTTGACAGGTGTACTGTGGAGTTTAGTTGATAATGAGTTGAAATTTGTGGCAACAGACCGCCACCGTCTTGCTACTCGTTCAGCTATGCTGGATAATGCAGAGGGTATCCGTTTTAACAATGTCGTAATTTCAGGTAAAACGCTAAACGAACTTAGCAAAATCGTACCTGACCAAAACACGCTTGTTGATATCGTTGTAGCTGACAATCAAGTTTTGTTCAAAATTGACCGCGTATTGTTCTACTCCCGTATTCTGGATGGCACATATCCGGATACTTCTAGAATTATTCCAACGTCGTACAAAACAGAACTGGTTTTGGATACCAAAAAATTAAGCGAATCAATTGATCGTGCTTATTTGCTGTCACGTGAAGAAAAAACAAATATTGTGCGCATGCAAACGATGGATTCTGGAACAATCGAAATTTCTTCAAGCTCCTCTGAGCTGGGAAAAGTAAGAGAAGAGATCGAACCGGCAGATTTCAGTGGCGATCCATTGAGAATCTCGTTTAACTCCAAATACATGCTGGACGTACTGAAAGTCGTGGAAAGTGAACAACTGATGATCGCTTTTACCGGTGTCATGAGCCCAATCATCTTGAAACCACTGGATGACAGTCACAGCCTATACGTCATATTGCCTTACCGGACTACCAACTAACGAAACGAGAGGAGAATTCCAATTGAACCGAGTAACCATTCGTACGGAATATATTAAGCTTGACCAGTTTTTGAAGCTGGCAGACTGCATTCCAACTGGAGGCATGGCCAAAGCTTTGCTTCAAGAAGGACTTGTGCGTGTGAATAAAGAGCCTGAAGAACGCCGGGGACGCAAGTTATACCCTGGGGATATCGTTGAAGTGGACGGAGAAGGCGCATTCGAAGTTGCCGCAGAATAATCCAGTTCGATTCTGCTGCCTCCTGACGGACGGAAGAAAAGGGAGGGTACCTTGTGTTTGTCAACAGCATTGAACTGCAGCAATTCCGAAATTATGAGCATCTAAAGCTGGACTCTTTTGGCCCTGTGAACTTACTGATCGGTCAAAATGCCCAAGGTAAGACCAATCTTGCAGAGGCCATTTTTGCACTGGCCCTTACGAAGAGCCATCGTACATCTCGCGATAAGGAGCTAATTCGTTTCGGGGAGGAACGTGCTAGACTCACTGCAGAAGTCGACAAAAAGTATGGATCAGTTAAACTGGAGCTGGCATTGTCGCAACAAGGCAAAAAAGCAAAAATTAACGGGTTAGAGCAGCGCAAGTTAAGTGATTTTGTCGGGACGCTGAACGTGGTTATGTTTGCCCCCGAAGATCTGGAGATCGTCAAAGGCACGCCGGGGGTTCGCCGCCGGTTTCTTGATATGGAGATTGGTCAGGTTGCCCCGGGTTACCTATACCATCTGCAGCAGTACCAAAAAGTACTTGTACAGCGCAATAATCTGCTCAAACAACTATGGGGACAGAACGCCTCAGCCCAGACGATGCTTGAAGTCTGGAACGAGCAACTGGTCGAGCACGGTGTTAAAATCGTCAAAAAAAGGAAACAATTCATAAAGAAACTCCAAAAGTGGGCAGAAACCATTCATCAGGGCATTACTGGAGGCGGAGAAGTACTTCGTTTAGCCTATCTTCCTTCCTTCAGCGAAGCGTCTGAGGAAGATGAAGCTGTTTTAATGGACCAATTTATGATAAAATTATCACAAATGAAAGAGCAGGAGATTCGCCGAGGCACAACGCTAAGTGGGCCACATCGGGATGACCTGTCCTTTTTCATTAACGACCGGGAAGTACAAACGTATGGCTCGCAGGGACAGCAACGTACAACTGCGTTGTCTCTTAAACTCGCGGAAATCGAGCTGATACACGAAGAAATCGGAGAATATCCGGTTCTGTTGCTTGACGATGTATTATCTGAGCTGGATCCTTTTCGTCAGACGCAGCTGATCGAGACGTTCCAGAGTAAGGTCCAAACCTTTATTACAGCTACCGGAATCGAGAGCTTGAATCTTGATAAGCTCAAAGATGCCAGTATTTATCACGTTCATGCCGGACAGGTTGAACGCTAAGGAGTGAGGGTCTATGTACATTCATCTGGGCGGAGAGAAGATCATCCGTTCTTCCGAATTGGTCGCTATTTTTGATATATCGATTGAAAAATCCTCGAAAATCTCCAAGCAGTATGTCACGTATGCTGAGCAGGAAAAGACGGTGGAGCATATTGGCGAAGAGGAAGCCAAGTCTATTGTTGTGACCAAAAATATTGTGTACTACTCCCCTATTTCCTCTGCCACGCTTAAGAAACGGGCTCACATTTTTCCTGATCTCTAGGGGTTACTGAATGCAATGATTGTGTCTTTGCTGCTTGTTTTATTTGGACAGCCAGCTTGTTGGAATTATGAGAGGAATCCTTTTTCAGCAAGTATTCTTAGTTAACGCATATTTACGATATTGAATCTATAGAAGTAGGTGAAAGGCATGTCTATGAATCAACCGTCCTATGATGCGAATGAAATTCAGGTCCTTGAAGGACTGGAAGCCGTACGGAAGCGTCCGGGGATGTATATCGGTTCTACCAGTGCCAAAGGTCTGCATCATCTGGTCTGGGAAGTAGTGGACAACAGTATCGACGAAGCGCTTGCGGGTTACTGTGATCATATTGAGGTCAGTATTCACGAAGATAACAGTATCACTGTAGTCGATAATGGACGTGGTATTCCTGTCGGCGAACATGCCAAAATGAAGCGTCCTGCACTTGAGGTTGTAATGACCGTTCTGCATGCAGGTGGTAAATTTGGCGGCGGCGGATATAAAGTATCCGGCGGTTTGCATGGTGTGGGTGTGTCCGTTGTGAATGCTCTATCCGAGAAAGTGGTCGTAACCGTTAAACGTGATGGGCATATGTATCAACAGGAGTATCGTCGTGGTGCTCCTCAATATGACCTGAAAACAATCGGTACTGCGGAGGAGACAGGAACGACTGTTACATTCCATCCCGATCCAGAAATTTTCACTGAGACGTTGGTGTACGATTACGATATTTTGCTTACTCGTATTCGAGAGCTGGCATTCCTGAACAAGGGGATTGGTCTTACACTTACGGATGAACGTACTGGAGCAACGAACTCGTTTCTGTACGAAGGCGGGATTATCGAGTACGTTTCATTCCTAAATCAAAAGCGTGAGGTTCTTCACGAGAATCCGATTTACGTAGAAGGATCAAGAGACAATATTCAAGTGGAGGTTGCTCTGCAATATAACGACAACTTCACAGAGAATATTTATTCTTTTGCCAATAACATCAACACCCATGAAGGTGGAACACATGAATCTGGCTTCAAGAGTGCATTGACACGGATCATCAATGACTATGCACGCAAAGCTGGTGTGATTAAGGATAGTACAGGCAACCTGTCAGGCGATGACGTGCGTGAAGGTTTGACAGCGATTATTTCTGTCAAAATTCCGGAGCCGCAATTCGAAGGACAAACGAAGACCAAGCTCGGAAATAGTGAAGTACGTGGTATTGTGGAATCCCTATTTGCTGAGAAGTTACAGGAATTCCTGGAGGAGAACCCTTCAGTTTCCCGTCGAATCTTGGAAAAAGGTCTGCAAGCTGCCCGTGCTCGTGAAGCCGCTCGTAAAGCGCGTGAATTGACAAGACGTAAAGGTGCACTCGAGGTTAGCTCTCTGCCTGGTAAACTAGCAGACTGTTCCTCCAAGGATGCTTCGATTAGCGAACTTTACATCGTCGAAGGAGATTCGGCGGGTGGTTCTGCTAAACAAGGTCGTGATCGTCATTTCCAAGCTATTTTGCCACTGCGTGGTAAAATCTTGAACGTGGAAAAGGCACGTCTAGATCGCATCTTGGGTAATGCGGAGATTAGAGCCATTATTACCGCAATGGGAACAGGAATCGGGGACGACTTCGATATTTCTAAGGCACGTTACCACAAAATCATCCTGATGACCGATGCCGATGTCGATGGTGCACATATTCGTACATTGCTTCTGACATTCTTGTATCGATACATGCGCAAAATTATCGAGGCTGGCTATGTGTATATTGCACAGCCACCATTGTTCAAGATTGAACGTAACAAAGTCATTCGCTACGCAGGTTCCGAGAAAGAGCGCGATGAAATCATCGCAAGTCTTGGTGAAAATGTGAAGTTTAATGTCCAACGTTATAAAGGTCTTGGTGAGATGAATGCCGGACAGTTGTGGGAAACAACGATGGATCCTGAGAGTCGGACGATGCTACAAGTATCGATTAGCGATGCGATGTTAGCTGATGCTATGTTCGATACATTGATGGGCGATAACGTCGAACCACGTCGTGATTTTATCCAGGAAAATGCGAAGTATGTAAAAAATCTCGATATTTGATGATTGTTAAGATAGGCGCCTGCAAGGCGCCTTTTTTTATTTGGTAATCTGCATTGGGGTAGAGGGCACATTGTTTAACGTGTGCGTTTTTTGGAGGAGGATGCTTGTGCTTTAGTTGTTTTGCGTGTTGTCTTGCCTTTCTTGGAAGGCAGCCTTCCATACGCTATAGCATAACGTTTGATTTTGCGGTAAGCCCCTTTATCAGGTAACAGTCCGAAGGCGTAGATGCCGGGTAAAGTGTTCACTTCTAGTATCCATGGACGTCCTGATCCATCCAGAGCAATATCAATGCCAATTTCCTTGAGTCTCGGAAACGTCTGTTGCAATTGCACAGCGGTATGGATTCCAAGTCGGTACAGCTCATTCCGGAGTTCTTGAAATCGAGTATTTGAAAGGTGGGGCTGAACCAACTCTTCAAAGGTGGCCAAGCGCCCACCACCATGAATGTTAGTAATGATTTTGCCAGGAGCAGCAACTCTACCTAGAATACCTGTAGTTTCCCATGATCCCCTGAGATTCTTTTGGGTGAGCACCCGTAAATCGAACGGAAGACCTTCATGTTTTAACAAGGAAATGCCCTGTTGAATGATATATTCGTGTTGCTTAATTTTTTCGTTAAGAGCAAGCTCTAGTTCATCAAGGGAATGGAATACGTTCTGCTGTGTACCATATTGCAGTTCGTACGAAGTCGTCTGAATAGTCACAGGTTGCACATCCTGGTCTGCTTTTAAAGATTCGCTATCTGAACTGGGGTTAGATGGGTCTTCATCAGTTTCTTCTATGCTGGTATCCAGGATGGAAGGAGGCGCAGGCCGCATGGTGTGTATCGTTTTAACCCGCATAACGCCATTACCGTAGGTTCCTCGATCCGGCTTAATATAATTCAATTCATACAGCTCAGTCATCCGTTCTAGAGTTTGACGATTGTATCGACGCGTGACAGGAAGATACCTGCTCACACCGCGGCTGCGCTGCAGCACAACCGTTTTGGTCCATTTACTGGAGACACGCTGGATACTCAAGAGACATCAGTCCTTTCGTGTTTTACTTATAGTTCTTCAGAGAGTAGCAGCACAGAGAATTCAAAGGACAAGAGATGATTTCAGTGGTATAATAGAGAAATATGGCGTTTTGTGTGGTTTGCTGCACAATTTGTAGTTTTACTGTAGATTGGGAACGGCATCAGCCTTGTATACGCAGTACATATGCCGCATTTTCTAGCATTGTATGTGTAAAATGGCAGGAGGGCAGGGCTAATCCCTAGACCACCAAAAGTTCCTAGAAGAAGATGTTCAAAAAGTCCGCTTTTGATTACGAAGGATGCCTAGTGGCATCTCAGCGTCAAATAGGGGATTCAGCCCAAAAAGCCCTTTTTGAACACAGACTAGAATAAGGCTATTGTCCTGCAGACGTTTAATTGTGTAACTTTTGTGAAAGTAATATAATAAAGAGTAGCGTTTTTGCGCGGTTTTAGCCTTGTTAGGCTTTTCACATACAAAGAAAACTGATTGATTGAATGGAACGTTTGTTGAAGGACAAGAAGGAGGTCCAGCATGGCGGAAGAAATGAATTCGCAGATTAAAGATCGGGATATTGGCGTCGAGATGCGTGAGTCGTTTATGGATTACGCGATGAGCATCATTGTTAGCCGTGCTTTGCCTGATGTACGTGATGGCTTGAAGCCGGTTCACCGTCGTATTCTTTACGCAATGTCGGAGCTAGGCATGACACCCGATAAACCTCACAAAAAATCAGCCAGAATCGTCGGCGAAGTTATCGGTAAGTATCACCCCCACGGTGACTCTGCGGTATACGAAACGATGGTACGGATGGCTCAGGATTTCTCTTTGCGTTATATGCATGTCGATGGTCACGGGAATTTTGGATCGGTAGATGGCGATATGGCAGCAGCGATGCGTTATACCGAGGCACGGTTGTCCAAGATTGCTATGGAAATGCTCAGAGATATCAATAAAGATACGATTGATTTCCAGCCAAACTATGATGGTGAAGAGCAAGAACCTGTTGTATTACCAGCTCGTTTCCCTAACCTGCTTGTTAACGGTGTAGGCGGAATTGCGGTAGGTATGGCCACGAATATTCCTCCTCATAACCTGGGTGAGGTTATCGATGGTGTACAGGCAATGATTAAAAATCCAGATATTACGTCTATGGAATTAATGGATTATATCCACGGACCAGATTTCCCTACAGCAGGTTATATCTTGGGACGTTCAGGTATTCGCCAAGCGTATCAGACTGGACGCGGTTCGGTAACAATGAGAGCCAAAACGAATATCGAAGAGAACAATAATAAAGCACGAATCGTGGTTACAGAGCTTCCATACCAGGTCAATAAGGCTAGACTTGTTGAGAAAATTGCCGAACTGGTACGTGACAAAAAAATTGATGGCATCACAGATCTCCGTGATGAATCAGACCGTAATGGTATGCGAGTCGTGATTGAGCTTCGCCGAGATGTGAATCCAGGTGTAGTGCTCAATAACTTGTACAAGCATACGTCGATGCAATCCACATTCGGCATTAACATGCTAGCTATTGTGAACAAAGAACCTAAGATTCTGAATTTGCGTGAAGTGTTGTATCACTACTTGCAGCATCAGATTGAAGTCATTCGCAGACGTACGCAGTTTGAACTGAGAAAAGCCGAAGCTCGTGCTCACATCCTGGAAGGCTTACGTATCGCTTTGGATCATATTGACGAGATTATTGCGTTGATTCGTTCCTCCAGTAATACAGATGCCGCTAGAGAAGGATTGATTGAGCGATTCTCGCTTAGTCATGACCAGGCTCAAGCTATCCTCGATATGCGTTTGCAACGCCTTACAGGTTTGGAACGCGAACGTATCGAGAATGAATATAACGAATTGATGATCAAAATTGCAGAATATCGCGAAATTCTAGCTAATGAGCATCTGGTACTCGAAATTATCAGTACAGAGCTGCAAGAAATTCGTGATCGCTTCGGTGATGATCGTCGCACGGAGATTACGATTGGTGAAGAAAGCATCTTGGATGAGGATCTGATTCCTCGTGAAGAGGTTATCATCACAATTACGCATACGGGCTACGTGAAACGTTTGCCGGTATCCACGTATCGTAGTCAGAAGCGTGGGGGACGTGGAGTTGTAGGTATGGACACGAAAGATACCGACTTTGTCGAGCATTTATTTGTGACCAACTCACACAACTATCTCATGTTCTTTACCGACAAAGGTAAAGTGTATCGTCTCAAAGCTTATGAAATTCCAGAGCTTGGGCGTACTGCACGGGGAACACCAATTATTAACCTAATCCAGATCGAACAGGGAGAATCGGTTAATGCGGTTATTCCAGTGCAGGAATTCGAAAGTGATAGGTATCTATTCTTCGCTACCCGTCAGGGTGTTGTGAAGAAGACACCACTTGAGGATTACACTAACATTCGCAAAGGCGGTCTCATCGGGATCTCCTTACGTGAAGATGATGCCCTGATCGAAGTTAAGCTGACCGATGGACAGCAAGAGATCATTATGGGTACAGCTCACGGAATGTCTATCCGTTTCTCTGAAGCTAATGTTCGTTCGATGGGACGTAGTGCAACAGGGGTAAAAGGGATCACGTTGGATACAGATGATGTTGTCATTGGCATGGACGTTGTTGATCAGGAGTTGGATGTTCTGATCGTTACGGCCAAAGGATACGGTAAACGTACTCCTGTCAGCGACTATCGTATGCAGACTCGTGGTGGTAAAGGAATCAAGACCATTAACGTTACAGAGAAGAACGGTGCTGTCGTTAGCCTGAAAATGGTGAAAACCGAAGAAGACCTGATGATAATCACATCCAGTGGTACGCTGATTCGAATGAGTATGGAAGGCATATCCACCATGGGTCGATACACGCAAGGTGTTAAGCTTATCCATATCCGCGATGAAGATGCTGTGGCGACGGTTAGCCGGATTGACAAGAATGAAGACGAACCGGATGAATTGCTAGAAGAATTGGAAGCAGGAGAAGCTGCTGAAGGTACTGAAGGTGTAGCTGATCCGTCAATAGATAACGAGGGTACGGATTCAGACAACGGTGATTCAGAAGCATAGTTCATTAGGATTTACAAAGATTGTTCTATAATAGGTTGAAGATATAGTAGGGGGTTCCTTAAGGAGCCCTCTTTTTATTTATAGTTTACGTGCAAAATCTAGGATGTACAGCCTGATTAGCGAGTAATATAATGATAAATATCATGGGAAATTGGGACTATGGTCTTATTTTATAGAAGAATAATGAGTGAGGGGAATGACTATGGGATTAATCACCTTATCTGAAGTAAAACCAGGGCTTAAACTGGGGAATGATGTACATACTTCTCGCGGTAATGTTTTGTTGCAAAAAGGCAAAGTCATTTTACCTAAAGATATAGAAGTGCTTAAAGCTTTTATGGTTCACCAGGTCGACATTGATCAGGAACGTGTGGGCGCAAGCAATACAGGCTCTAGAGGCACTTCTACCGCATCAGGTAATACTGGAGTGGAGAAGAATGGAGAACGGTCTAGCAAGGGGGCTGGTGCAGTCACAGCACCTATAGTCTCATCTCTCCATGAAGAATATGAGAAGATGGTGGGGATGACCAAGAATGCTTTCCTCTCTTCTCTCGCTGCAGAGTTGCCTGTATACGAACTTCGTACACAGCTTGAAGCTATGTTTGTTCACCTTAAGCAATATAATGTTCTCACTTTTAGCCCGCGAGTGATGCACGAGCACGACTATGTTTACCACCATGCGGTTCTAAGTGCAATTACATCCTATCAATTAGCACAGTGGATGGAGCTGCCGTCCAAAGACTGGATGCAAGTGGCGTTTGCAGGTCTATTCCACGATATCGGCAACAACAAGGTAGATCCATTGATACTCCATAAACCCTCTGCATTAACAACGGAGGAGCAGGAGGAGATCCGCCAGCATACGAAATATGGATATCAGGTGTTGAAGCAAGCAAAAGCTATTAACGAGGGAGCTAGACTAGCGGCACTACAGCATCATGAAAAGGTAGATGGATCAGGCTATCCCTTGCAGTTAAGTGGTACACAGATTCATATCTATGCCAAGATTGTATCCATTGCCGATATATTTCACGCGATGACGTTAGAAAAGATCTATCGCAAAGCACAATCTCCTTATTTAGTATTAGAACAAATTCAGAGCGAGGCGTTTGGCAAACTAGATCCAACAATTGTGAATGTATTTATTCAGCGTTCCACGCAGATCCACAATGGCATACGGGTTAGACTCAGCAATAACCAAATTGGAGAGATTATTTTCTCAGATCGTGACCATCCTACCCGCCCAATGGTATCTGTTGAAGGAACTATCATAAATCTAATGCAACAAAGACAGCTTCATATTCAGGAAATTATCAGTTCGTAGCATATATGGAACGTGCGTTACTAGATAGATTCAATAAAAGTCTCTTACAGGGGCTTTTATTGATATTTATCTTATTTTAAACTTTTCTTCAAAAAAAGCTTGCGTTCTAAATCTGTACATGGTATATTCTAATTCCGGCCAAGAAAACACGAGAAACACGGTGCG
>NZ_LMFO01000018.1 GCF_001426865.1 Paenibacillus sp. Root52
GTTCCACACGTACCCATCCCGAACACGACCGTTAAGCCCTCTAGCGCCGATGGTACTTGGACCGCAGGGTCCTGGGAGAGTAGGACGCCGCCAAGCGAAGAACCACTGCCGATGTTATTCGGTGGTGGTTTTTATTTTTCTCGGAAGAACATCTTATTTTCTTAGTATTTACGTAATCAAGGGGGTGCTAAGGCACCTCTTATTTGACTTTGCAGGGTTCCTCTGACACACTCATAGAGAATATATACATCACAGATCAGACCACACTGGGATGATTTCATCATTTTCTAGAGAACGGGGTGCAGAATGAGATGGAATTTCGTAAATTAACAGCAGACGCTTTCGAAGAATGCATGGCTCTTTCTGAATATGCATTTCAATTTGTAATGAAAGAGGAGCAAAGGGAGAAGCGCCAAAAACAGTTTGAAAAACACAATGTATGGGGAGTTTACGATGATGGCAGCCTAGGTGCCAAGCTCCACCTTATTCCTTTTCAAACGTATATTCATGGTCGATCATTCGACATGGGTGGTATTGCAGGTGTAGCCACTTGGCCAGAGTACAGACGAAAGGGCTGGGTAGCTGGTCTTCTCAAACACACATTGGAAGAAATGAATCGCAACAAACAGAGCATTTCGTTTCTGCATCCGTTCGCGTTTGCCTTTTATCGGAAGTATGGATGGGAAACATACATTGAGTACAAAAAATATAAAGTGCCTACTTCGCATTTGCCTGCCAAAAAACAAACACCCGGAACGTTGCGCAGAGGCAATCCAGATCTGGATGTTTTAAAAAGTGTATATAATGCATATGCGGAGCGCTATAACGGAATGTTGGTCCGTGACGATGCGTGGTGGAAAGACTCGGTGCTTACGGAGGGAACCAGTCAGAAGGCCGTATATTATGATGAAGCTGGGCAAGCCCAGGGATATATATTATACGAGGTCAAGGAGCGTAAATTCACGATCGATGAGATCATTCATCTGAATGAAGAAGCGAGACAAGCCCTGTGGACTTTCATAGCCAATCATGATTCCATGATTGAAGAAGTTACATTACAAGCGCCAGCAAGTGACACCCTTGCTTTTCAATTGGATAATCCACGGATTCAGCAAGAGATTATTCCTTATTTTATGGCTCGCATCGTGAGTGTGGAGCAATTTATTTCTCAATATCCGTTTGCCAGTCAGGATTCCCCAGTACAGATTGCTCTTCAGGTTAGGGATGCTCATGCACCTTGGAACGAAGGCATGTGGCAATTAAATGTTGCCATGAATGGAACGGCTTCAATCTGGAAGGCTTCCGAACCTGTTTCTGAGGAGCAGACAGTACAAATGGATATTCAATCCCTTACTGCTGTGCTGATGGGGTACCGAAGACCTGCTGAAATGGAAGAGATAGGAAGAATTAATGGACCTGCTGAGGCAATTAGTGCTTTGGAGAATGTAATTCCTGTCCGGGAAACGTATTTACTTGATTTCTTCTAAAGGATTAGAGTGATCAGGAAATTATAAGGATTAGTTTAATAGCAGCACTGATGGTTTTTAAAATCACCTGATATAGCACAAAGGCGTAACGGTAAGACAAATGGACTTCTCCAGCCCTTTTGGAGAGGTTTTTTTGTGTCCAAAGAATATTTCGTGTAAAATCGTAAAAAATGAATAGTGACCCCACTTGGCAAACTCACAAAATATGCTATAATGTATATAAAGTCAAAGAAAGTCAAAGTCAACTGAGATCATCTTTTCGTTTGACTTTCTTATGCCATCCGCTGAGTAGAGTGCGACTACACTTTTCTTTGCGGAACAAGCAGTATTAAAGGACCTTCGAGCGGCCTATACTCTCCCGGTAACACTTGTGCTATCCAGATTCGGTGTTTCACGGAATGGTTAAATGGGATGAGAAGGTGCACTCTGTAGGGGCGTGTGGGTCCTTATTGACTTAACGTTTCAGACAGTGGAGGATGAGTGGATGCGTAATATCTCTGATATTATCGAACAATATCTGAAGAGTATTTTGCATGAAAGTCCCGAAGGCATGGTTGAAATTCAGCGTAATGATCTGGCAGACCAATTCTCATGCGTGCCTTCTCAGATTAATTACGTCATTAGCACCCGATTTACCCTTGAGAAGGGTTATCTGGTAGAAAGCAAACGTGGTGGCGGTGGTTATGTACGTATTCAACGGATCGAACTACCTGCTCACTCGGCACTGCATAACCATTTGCATCATAGTATTGGAGATGAGATCGGGCAGACTGCTGCCGAAGGTCTGATCTACCAACTTGAGGAAGCGCGTTTCTTGAGCAAACGAGAGGCGGGGTTGATGCGGGCGGCTGTATCGAGAGAAATTATTTTGGTCAAACTTCCTTACCGGGATCAAATTCGTGCCAGAATGTTGAAGGCGATGTTAATATCTTTGCTCGGTAAATGAAAACTATCGGGATCAAAGGAGGTACATCAATGCTTTGCCAAGAATGTAATAATCGTCCGGCTACACTTCATTTCACGAAGATCGTGAACGGAGAGAAGACGGAATTTCATATCTGCGAGTCGTGTGCTCGTGAAAAAGGGGAAATGATTCCCGGAACAGCAGGTGGATTCTCCATTCATAACTTGTTGTCCGGTCTGCTCGATTTCGACCCATCTGGCAAAGGTGGATCCGCAGGAACACCACCTGCTCAATCCCTTCGATGTGAAGAATGTGGCATGACGTATTCCCAATTTAGCAAAATCGGCCGATTCGGCTGTAGCTCGTGTTATAAATATTTTGATAGCCGTTTAGACCCGTTGTTCAAAAGGGTACATGGCAGCACCTCCCACGTAGGTAAAGTACCTGCAAGGGCGGGTGGTCGTATCAAGGTCAAACGACAAATTGCAGATTTGAAACGTACTCTTCAAGAAAGTATCACGCAAGAAGAATTCGAAGAAGCTGCTCAGATTCGTGACCAGATCAGAGAACTTGAAAAGGAAATAGCTCAGGAGTAAAGTTTGACATGAGTAGGAGGGATGCGTAATGCCTAATCTGCCTTTTACAGAGAAGGCGCTCAGCGATTGGATGCGCAGTGATGCGGCTGATTCAGAGATCGTCATTAGCAGCCGTGTCCGGATCGCACGCAACCTACAGCATTATCCATTTCCGATGCTTGCATCCAATGAGCAATCGGAGGAAGTGCTGAATAAGCTGAGCGAAGTACTTCAATACGACGATGTTCATGCTTTTGGAAATTTCCACACTTTGGATCTAATCGATATTGATGAACTCGACAAACGTGTGTTGGTGGAGAAACATCTGATTAGTCCCAGTCTTGCGAATGAATCCAAGAACGGCGCTGTCATTCTTAGTGAGGATGAATCCGTCAGTATCATGATTAATGAAGAGGATCATCTTCGGATCCAATGCCTCTATCCGGGGTTCCAGGTGAAAGAAGCCTGGGAGAAAGCTTCTGCGATAGATGATGCTTTTGAAGCGCATGTGGATTATGCATTTGATGATCGTAGAGGATACCTGACCAGCTGTCCTACCAATGTCGGTACAGGTGTAAGGGCATCCGTAATGATGCATTTGCCGGCTCTGGTCATGACACAACAGATTGGACGTATTCTAACGGCGGTTTCCCAGGTAGGGCTTACTGTCCGAGGGATTTACGGCGAAGGCAGCGAAGCAATGGGTAACCTGTTCCAGATCTCTAACCAGATTACTCTAGGACAGACCGAGCAAGAAGTCATCGAAAATCTGCATAGTGTTGTTTTACAGATGATTGGACATGAACGTACGGCTCGAGAGCGACTGATTACAGACTCAAGACTGCGTATTACGGACAGGGTTATGCGTTCTTATGGTATTCTGTCTCACGCTGCCATTGTGGACTCGAAGGAAGCTGCACAGCGACTCTCCGATGTTCGTCTTGGTGTAGATCTAGGTCTGCTGGAAGGACTCACCATACCGGTGATGAACGAGCTGAACGTCATGACTCAGCCTGGTTTTTTGCAGAAAACGTTCGGGGAAGATATGCGTACAGATGAACGAGATATCTACCGTGCTCAGCTCATTCGGGATACGATCAACCCCGCAAAGTAAGGTAGCTTTTCCAGAATTATAAATGAGGTTTCACGCTGCAATTGCAGCTTTTATATAATAAGGCAGATTTACATCAGGTCATTGCAACGAATCACAATAATTGATGTGAAATGCTTAATGATTTTATTCGCAGCATGGCTGCAGACAACGTGTTATAAAGAATACGGTGGAGAGCTTGGTTCAGTTGCTCTAGCCCGTTTTATCCAAAACCATGGAGGTGCAGGAGATATGATGTTTGGAAGATTTACGGAACGTGCCCAAAAGGTACTCGCATTAGCGCAGGAAGAAGCTGTCCGTCTCGGTCATAATAACATCGGTACTGAGCACATTTTGCTCGGCCTCATTCGTGAAGGCGAAGGTATTGCAGCCAAAGCGCTGATCGGCCTGGGACTCGGATTGGAAAAAATTCAGGATGAAGTAGAAACGCTGATTGGCCGTGGTCAGGAGCAACCTACTAACATTGCATATACGCCTCGTGCGAAGAAAGTAATTGAGCTATCTATGGATGAAGCCCGCAAATTGGGACACACATATGTAGGAACAGAACACATCTTGCTTGGATTGATCCGTGAAGGTGAAGGTGTAGCAGCACGTGTACTTAATAACTTAGGTATTAGCTTGAACAAAGCTCGTCAGCAAGTGCTTCAATTGCTGGGTAGCAGCGAAGCGGTATCAAGTCATAACGGAACACCTGCTAATGTTAGCACACCGACTCTCGACAGCCTGGCTCGTGATCTCACGGCCTATGCGAGGGAAAACAATCTTGACCCTGTGATCGGACGTAGCAAAGAGATTGAGCGAGTAATTCAAGTGCTGAGTCGTCGTACGAAGAACAATCCGGTATTGATTGGTGAACCAGGGGTAGGTAAGACAGCGATTGCTGAAGGGCTTGCCCAAAAAATCATTGCAAACGAGATTCCAGAAACATTGCGTGACAAACGTGTTATGACACTGGATATGGGTTCAGTTGTAGCGGGTACGAAATACCGTGGTGAATTCGAAGATCGTTTGAAAAAAATCATGGATGAGATTCGCCAAGCAGGTAACATCGTCCTGTTTATCGATGAGTTGCATACTTTAATCGGTGCAGGTGGAGCAGAAGGTGCAATCGATGCTTCTAACATTCTGAAGCCAGCTCTGGCTCGTGGAGAATTGCAGTGCATTGGTGCAACAACGCTGGATGAATATCGTAAATATATTGAAAAAGATGCAGCGCTTGAGCGTCGTTTCCAACCTATTACGGTGGATCAACCATCCCCAGAAGAAGCTGTTCAAATTTTGCACGGCTTGCGAGACCGTTATGAAGCCCATCACCGTGTGAAAATTACAGATGAAGCAATTGTACAGGCGGTTAAATTGTCTGATCGATATATTACTGACCGTTTCCTGCCGGACAAAGCGATCGACTTGATCGATGAAGCGGGTTCCAAAGTAAGATTGAACTCATATACAGTACCACCAAACTTGAAACAATTGGAGAGCCGTCTGGAGGATATCCGCAAGGAAAAAGATGCAGCGGTGCAAAGCCAAGAGTTCGAGAAGGCGGCAGCTCTGCGTGATACGGAACAAAAAATCCGTGAAGAGCTAGATGTAACGAAGAACCAATGGAAAGAAAAACAAGGTCGCACAGATTCTGAGGTAACACCTGAGGATATCGCACAAGTGGTAGCCAACTGGACTGGAATTCCGGTGAACAAGCTGAAAGAAGAAGAAACACAGCGCTTGATGAACCTGGAGCAAATTCTCCATGAACGTGTTATCGGTCAAGATGAAGCTGTGAAATCTGTCAGCCGTGCTGTACGCCGTGCTCGTGCTGGTCTGAAAGATCCGAAACGTCCAATGGGCTCATTTATCTTCCTCGGTCCTACTGGGGTTGGTAAAACCGAGCTGGCTCGTGCGCTGGCTGAAGCGATGTTTGGTGATGAGAATGCAGTAATCCGTATCGATATGTCTGAGTATGGTGAGAAACACTCCACTTCAAGATTGGTCGGAGCGCCTCCAGGATATGTCGGTTATGAAGAAGGCGGTCAGTTGACAGAGAAAGTTCGTCGCAAACCATACTCCGTAGTCCTCTTGGATGAAGTCGAAAAAGCACACCCAGAAGTGTTCAACATTCTGTTGCAAGTGCTTGAAGATGGTCGTCTGACAGATTCCAAAGGCCGCGTAGTTGACTTCCGTAACACATTGATCATTCTGACATCCAATGTGGGTGCAGAAGCGATTAAACGTAACTCTACGCTCGGATTCACTGCTGTGGTAGATGCAGGAGCAGATTATGACAACATGAAGGGTAAAGTAATGGATGAGCTGAAGAAAAGCTTCCGTCCAGAATTCCTTAACCGGATTGATGAAATTATCGTCTTCCATTCTCTCGAAGAAAAACACATTGCTGAAATTGTTACACTGATGAGTGAAGAACTTCGGAAACGACTGCGTGAATACGAAGTCGACTTTGAGCTTACAGACAATGCGAAGGCATTCCTTGCCAAAGCGGGCTTTGATCCAGCTTATGGTGCACGTCCACTACGTCGGGCAATCCAGAAGCATATCGAAGACAAATTGTCAGAAGAGTTGCTCACAGGCAATGTGGTCAAAGGTGATTCCTTGCTCATTGATGAGGATAATGGCGCCTTGTCTGTAACTAAAAAAGATATTGTTCCGTCCACGGAAGAGATCGAAACGAAGTAACCCAACCGGGATCATTCGTTAAGAAATTCGTGGGAATGACTAAAGACCTTTCTGGCCTATGCCAGAGAGGTCTTTTTTGCAATCTGACCCATCTGGCTTCTTACCACTGATGAAGTGGCAATAGCAGGAGTAGAAGATTCAGGAACATGTGTAAAGTTTACGATAATCCTTTACGAAAAATCTCAAACAATGGTAAACTTTTATTAACCCTGCGCGTTAGGAAGTCGGGGCAAAATTCGTCGAATAATGCAAAATGCTGTTATAAAATAAATGGTAGGAGTGCTGAAGTGGCCAAAGTAAAAACCAAGTTTCAATGTACGGAATGCGGCTATGAAGCCCCCAAATGGTATGGTAAGTGTCCAGGTTGTCAGTCATGGAATTCAATGATAGAAGAAACTGAAACGGTGGTCAAAACACAAGGGAGGAATTCTCCCCTATTTGACAGTAAAGATAAACCGCTTCCTATCATAGATATAGATAGCGGTCAGGAGCCGCGAGTGCAGACTGGAATCGGAGAACTGAACCGTGTATTGGGTGGCGGGATTGTTCCAGGTTCTCTCGTTCTGGTGGGCGGAGATCCGGGTATCGGAAAATCAACATTGATGTTGCAGACGTCTCATGCGTTGACACATTCAGGTTTACGTGTGTTATATGTATCGGGCGAGGAATCGGTAAAACAAACCAAATTAAGAGCAGATCGTCTTGGCGCACTCTCTCCTGAGCTATATGTGCTGTGTGAAACCAATATGGAACGTGTTGAGGAAGCGGTGGAGCAGATCCAGCCGCATTTTCTTGTCATCGACTCGATTCAGACGGTATATTTGCCCGAAGTTACCAGTGCGCCGGGAAGTGTAGCCCAGGTAAGGGAATGTACATCAAGGTTCATGCGAATTGCCAAAGGTCGAGGCATTGCAACGGTTCTCGTAGGGCATGTTACCAAGGAAGGTGCCATTGCTGGGCCACGTATGCTAGAACATATGGTGGATTGTGTGCTCTATTTTGAAGGGGAGCGTCATCATACGTATCGTCTATTGCGGGCAGTGAAGAATCGTTTTGGTTCCACAAATGAGATCGGTATTTTTGAAATGGGTGAAGATGGGCTCCGTGAAGTCGGTAATCCATCAGAGCTCTTTCTGTCGGAACGTCCACTCGGCGTAGCTGGATCTACGGTTGTAGCGAGTATGGAAGGAACACGACCCTTACTCGTGGAGCTACAGGCATTAATCTCTGCCACTCATTTCCCTTCTCCGCGTCGTATGGCGACAGGCATAGATCACCACCGGTTAAACTTGATCATCGCTGTATTGGAGAAACGGATGGGGATGTTTCTACAAACCCAGGATGCCTATCTTAATGTAGCGGGGGGCGTACGCCTAGATGAACCTGCTGTGGATTTGGCAGTTGCAATTAGCATCGCTTCTAGTCTAAGAGATGTACCAACCAAACCAGACGATGTCATATTTGGCGAAATTGGTTTGACGGGTGAAGTTCGAGCTGTATCACGAGCCGAACAACGTGTAAAGGAAGCCGAGAAGCTTGGCTTCAAACGAGTCATTTTACCAGAAAAAAGCTTAAAGGGCTGGAAACATCCTCGCGGGATACAACTGATCGGTGTAAATACCGTGGCAGATGCACTAGCGGTCGCTTTAGATTAGGGGGCATAACAAGATGAAAGATTCGAGCCAACTGGATAATATGAATGAGTTGTTAAGGTTGATCGCACCAGGTACACCTTTCCGCGAAGGTCTGGAGAACGTGCTGCGCGCCAAAACGGGGGCACTGCTTGTTGTAGGATACAGCCCTGAAGTGATGGAAGTGGTTGACGGGGGATTTTCAATTAATTGTGATTTCTCTCCGAACTACCTGTATGAACTTGCAAAAATGGATGGTGCCATCATTCTCAGTGAGGATCTGAAACGAATTTTATATGCGAATACTCAACTGATTCCAGATTCGTCCATATCTTCTTCGGAAACAGGGATTCGTCACCGTACAGCGGAGCGCGTAGCGAAGCAAACAGGCAAATTGGTGGTGTCCATCTCCCAACGTCGGAATATTATTACCCTGTATCAGGGAACACTCAGATATTCACTGAAAGAGATCGGTGTAATCTTGACCAAGGCCAATCAGGCTATTCAAACGTTGGAGAAATATAAAGCCGTTTTGACACAGTCTCTAACCAACCTCAGTGCTTCAGAATTTGAAGAACAGGTAACCATTCCTGAAGTCGTGAATGTTATTCAGCGGACAGAAATGGTGATGCGGATCAAAACAGAAATTAAACGATATATTCATGAATTAGGCAACGAAGGAAGACTGATCTCCATGCAAATGGAAGAGCTAGTAGGTACAACGGAAGAAGAAGCATGGTTGCTCTACAAAGACTATGCACGCGACGATAGTGATGACAAGATTCGCGAAATTATTGTGGGTTTGAAGAGATTGTCGGATGATGAACTTCTTGATGCACATCATATTGTACGTTTGCTCGGATATCCTTCATCTGCAGCGACGTCTGAGGACTCGGTTGCTCCACGTGGATTCCGGGTATTAAATAAGATACCCCGTCTGCCCAATGTCATCATTCATAACCTGGTGGATCAATTTGAACAGTTGCCTCAAGTTATTATGGCAACCATTGAAGAGTTGGACGAAGTGGATGGAATCGGTGAAGTGCGTGCTCGCACAATCAAGGAAGGTTTGAAGCGACTACAGGAGCAAATGTTTATCGACAGACAGATGTAAGAGTGTGCCTATAACGGCTTGAAGATGATGAGGTGAAACAACGATGTTAACCAGATTCATTCCGAATCTCTTTACCCTAGGTAATCTGTTTCTTGGAATGATGGCAATATTACTTGCAATTGAGGGGAACTACAGTTTAGCAGCGATTATGGTTATTGTCGCGATGCTACTGGATGGTCTGGACGGACGGGTGGCACGAGCTTTGAATGCCCAAAGTGAATTCGGCAAGGAGCTGGACTCTCTGTCGGATATGGTATCGTTTGGTGCCGCTCCAGCGCTGATTGTGTTTATGGTTTCATTTCAAGATGCTTCACCCGTATTAGCTTGGATTGCAACGGCGAGCTTCCCAATCTGTGGTGCGATTCGTTTGGCTAGATTTAATGTACGACCGGGGATTCCGGGATACTTCACGGGTCTGCCGATTCCAGCAGCAGGTGGGGTGCTGGCGACACTATCCTTGTTTAACAAAGATATCGGTCCAATCAGTATGATCATCGCCACATTGTTGTTGTCTTATCTGATGGTGAGTTCACTCAAATATCCTAACTTCAAAAAGGTTGGTCTGCCTCGTAAAGCGATCTGGATTGCTCCATGGGTGGTTGCTTTTGCGGTAGCCGTAGCGGTTATTTTCCCAGAACAGTTATCCAAATTAATCTTTATTCCACTTGTGCTCTATGCCTTATACGGAATGAAGCACAATTTACGGACAGCAGCCTCTCGTAGCCGAGCTAAGAAACGTAGAGAAGAGAAGACTTCCCGTTCGGATCGGTAAAAGGGTATAAAAGCAATCACTTATGTTTATTTGCTATAGAGCAGTTTCAATAATGCAAAAAGCACGTGTGCTCCGACTTCGGAGCCACGTGCTTTTTCTCGTTATTCCAATCTATACGGTAACAACCAACCTCGTGCAGTGATGATGCATCGTTTATGACAAATTGAACATCCCTAACGTCGAACATTTCTGTGACTCGTGATTCACGACCTCTTCCATGTTGATGTCCAAGAGATTGCAGAGAGCAGACATATAAAACAGGTTGCGTCCTAGTTCGGAACTGATCACCTCTTTACAATTCTCACACAACTCACCTTCGACATGCGTCTCCAGTAAACCCTTGGTCTGAGCAATACCACTCTCAGGGGCGTACTGTTGCTTCGTAGCGTGCAGCTCAATGCAGCCGCATTCGGTAATGGCCTTGGACACGGCACGGTTGACCGAAGCCCCGGCTTGTCCCGTTTTGGACAGCACATCAATCAAACTGCGGTGACGCAATAACAGCTCAGAAACTTGATCCTGAAAAGCCTGTAAACTTAGCGTACTCATTTTGCTACTCACCTCGGGATATGAATTGAATTCATTATATGCCAATTTTTTATCTTCTTTCAACTAAGGATTGCATCTTTTCCAAAAAGTTCTTGTTTATGGGATTAGCATTTTAGGAATTGGATCATACTGGATATGAAGATGGAAATATCATGAAGGAGGTGCAGGGACGTATGTGGAAAAAAGGCATTTTAACTTTTACAGGATTGTGCGGAGCATGGTTCGGCTATACAGCATATCATCTGGCAGGGAAATCCATCCCTTGGATGGCAGAATGGATTCAATCCGCAGGGCTCTTGGGAGCTGGGGTATCCACTGCGCTGGGAGCCGTATTATTTATGGCTGCATGCAATCTAGGTGGCACACTGATCGCCGATCGACTGCATAATGGAATTAATGCTTTGGCAAAAGTACCTATGAATGAATTAGCAGCAGGTGCAGTAGGTACGGTTACAGGTTTATTGGTGGCGTTGTTGCTCTATCCTTGTTTAACATGGTTAGGGACAGCCGGGGAGGTCCTCCAAGTAGCGCTGACGGTTGTTAGTGCATATTCGGGCTATATGCTTGCACTAGCCAAAAAAGACGATCTAGCAGCCTTCTGGATGTCAGGACGATGGGGGCATCCTGAGGCAGATGAAGGACGACGGTTAGAGGAACATAAGATTTTGGATACAAGCGTAATTATTGATGGACGGATTGCAGATATTTGCAAAACCGGATTTATCGAAGGCACGATTGTCATCCCTGAATTTGTGTTGGAAGAATTACAACATATAGCCGATTCATCCGACCTGTTAAAACGAAATAGAGGACGGCGAGGACTAGATATTCTGAATAAAATTCAGAAAGAGCTCGACGTTAAAGTGCTGATTTATGAAGGTGACTTTGAAGAGATATCCGAGGTGGACAGTAAGCTAGTCAAGCTTGCTAAAGTACTTCAGGGCAAGGTCGTTACGAATGATTTTAACCTAAACAAGGTGTGTGAACTTCAGGGTGTATCTGTGTTGAACATCAATGATTTGGCGAATGCAGTCAAGCCAGTCGTGTTGCCAGGTGAAGAGATTATGGTGCAGATCATTAAGGACGGTAAGGAACATGGACAGGGTGTGGCATACCTGGATGACGGTACGATGATCGTTGTAGAAGGTGGACGCGAGTATATCGGCATGATGATGGAAGTGCTGGTGACCAGTGTACTGCAGACATCTGCGGGAAGAATGATTTTTGCGAAGCCGAAACTGTTGGAAAAAGCCCAATAAAAACGGTATGATGGGTAGTGTATCGTAGCACATATTGGATATCCCTTGTGGTGTTTGATATAGCGAACGATAAACTGACAGACAAGGCAGGGATTGCGGCATGGATAAAGGGTGGGGCGTTGTCGTTGTGGCGGCAGGTCGGGGAACCCGGATGGGTACAACCGAGAGTAAGCAGTTCCTGCTGTTGCAGGACAAGCCCGTTTTCATACATACGCTTGAAGTGTTTGCGGCTCTGGACGAGATGCGCGAGATCGTGCTGGTGACCGGAGCTGGAGATGTTGAACGCTGCCTGAATTGGGTAAAAGAATACCATCTGGAATCACGAGTTCGTGTCATCCCCGGCGGGAAAGAGAGACAGCATTCGGTCCATGAAGGCCTCAAGGCCCTAGGAACGGATTGGGTCCTCGTTCACGACGGGGTACGTCCTTTTATTAACCGTGAGCAGATCAACGCTTGCATGACAACTGTAATGTCTGGCGGGGGTGCTGTTCTGGCGGTTCCTGTTAAGGATACGATCAAACAAGTGAATGCGGAAGGTGTCGTTACGGCGACGCCAGACCGCAGCAGTCTGTGGAGCATTCAAACCCCGCAGGCTTTTCGTCTTTCTGCATTGTTGCTTGCATATGAGTCGGCAGAGAAGGATGGCTTTCTAGGAACAGATGATGCGATGCTGGCAGAACGCCAGGGCATAACAGTCAAGGTTGTGGAAGGCAGTTATACGAACATTAAGTTAACGACGCCGGAAGATTTACAGTATGCCGCGTTTTTGCTGAGGGGAGAGAGATAGCAATGATTCGTGTAGGACAAGGGTTCGATGTGCATCAGTTGGTAGAGGGAAGACCTTGCATTATTGGCGGAGTGACTATTCCTCATGAAAAAGGGTTGTTAGGCCATTCGGACGCTGACGTGCTGCTACATGCTATTAGTGATGCGATTCTGGGTGCGCTGGCACTTGGTGATATCGGCAAACATTTCCCGGATACCGATCCGGAATTTAAGGATGCAGACAGTGTGAAACTTTTGGAACATGTGTGGCAGCTTGTGAAGGATCGGGGATACCGCCTCGGTAACATTGATTCAACCATCATTGCACAGAAGCCGAAGATGGCACCTTACATTCCACAGATGGCCGAGGTTATCGCTAAGGTACTGGAAGCGGAAGTAGATCAAGTGAATGTCAAAGCAACAACGACAGAGCAGCTCGGATTCCCTGGTCGGGGAGAGGGCATTGCAGCTCAATCGGTTGTTTGCCTTGTTCGCGTGTGATATCATCAACCAACGAAGAGACGGAGGGGATAGTTATGAGCACGGAAGTACGCGTGCGCTACGCGCCGAGTCCAACGGGACACCTACATATCGGGAATGCCCGTACGGCGTTGTTTAATTACTTGTATGCTAAACATAATAACGGCAAATTCATTATTCGTATTGAGGATACGGACGTGAAGCGTAACATTGCTGGTGGGGAAGAAAGTCAACTGAAGTATCTGAAATGGCTCGGCATCGAATGGGATGAGAGCATTGATGTGGGTGGAGAATACGGGCCATACCGTCAGACGGAACGGCTGGATATCTACCGCAAATATACTCAAGAGCTGCTGGATAAAGGTCTTGCTTACCATTGCTATTGCACAGAAGCGGAATTGGAGCAAGAGCGTGAAGAGCAGACAGCGCGTGGGGAGACGCCGCGTTATTCGGGCAAGCACCGGGATCTGACACCAGAGCAACGAAGTGCATTTGAAGCAGAAGGCCGCGTAGCGAGCATTCGTTTCCGTGTACCGGAGGAACGGATCTACACGTTTGATGATATGGTTAAAGGAACAATTTCGTTTAACAGCAAGGAGTCTGGAGACTTCGTTATCGTCAAAAAAGATGGCATTCCTACGTACAACTATGCGGTAGCAGTGGATGATCACATGATGAAAATTTCCCACGTATTGCGCGGGGAAGATCATATCTCTAATACGCCGCGTCAGTTGATGATCTATGAAGCGCTAGGCTGGGAGCCGCCGCAATTTGGTCACATGACGTTGATTGTAAATGAAAATCATAAAAAGCTGAGTAAACGGGATGAATCCGTTATTCAGTTTATTGAACAATATGATCAGCTCGGCTATTTGCCAGAAGCGATGTTCAACTTCATTTCCTTACTTGGCTGGTCGCCAGAAGGAGAAGAGGAGATCTTCTCACAAGAGCAGCTCATCCAAATTTTTGATACGAAGCGCTTGTCTAAGAGCCCAGCGGTATTTGATACCAATAAACTGGCACACTTGAACAATCACTATATCAAAAATGCAGATCCAGATCGGATTGCTGAAATGGCGATTCCTCATCTGCAAAAGGCAGGACGGATTGCTTCTGAGCTGTCGGCTGAGCAGAAAGAATGGGCTTATACACTCGTTCATCTCTATCAAGAGCAGATGACAGCTGCTTCGGATATCGTTGAATTGTCTGAAGTATTCTTCCGTTCAGATCTCGAACTGGAATCTGAAGCTGCAGCGGTACTCGCTGAAGAGCAGGTGCCGACTGTACTGAAAGCTTTTGCTGACAAAGTTCAAGCAAGTGATGAGTTTACGCCAAGCAAAATGGCAGCACTCATCAAAGAAGTACAGAAAGAAACTGGATTTAAAGGCAAACAGCTCTTTATGCCAATTCGTGTAGCGTTAACAGGGCAAACACATGGTCGCGATTTGAATCAAACCATTGTACTGCTTGGTCGAGACACAGTAATTGAACGTTTGCATGCCCAAGTAAAAGGGGCATAATCCAGCGAGAATACAATTCATTTATAGTTGCGTACAGGCATTTAATTTCTGTCGATTACAGGGGAAGCCTGTTGTCAGTCTCAACCCTTTTCGCTATAATAGCAACACAACGAATAAATGATATGATTTATCTATATAGAACAGCAAAGACCGGGAGGAGTACGTTGAGCCGGACAGATTCAGAGAGGATGGCCCTGCCTAAAGAATGAAGTTCTTTGGTGCGGTGGCTGTGAGCCATCCGCTGTCCGTCAACCGAAATGCGCCTGTGAGCTGCATAGCCGAATCCAGCCCCGCCCTTCTCGATTAGGATAAGGGAAAACGTTAGGATAGGTTGTGACGGTTGGTTCCCGTTATTAAACCGTTTGAGGGTTCATTGTTATACAGATGAACTGAGCAGAGTGGGACCGCGATTAACGCCTCTGTAGCTTACATAGCTACAGGGGCGTTTTTTGTATGTCTGGACATGTAACTCTTTCAAAGATAATCAAATCACAGCGGTGTTGAATTACAGTGACAGCGGTACGGAGTCCTAACATGTGCATAGGTGTGAAGCTAGGAGTACACTATCAAGGAATGCGCCGTCCGGTAAACCGGAGGACGAGAACCTGAACAAGAGGGGAACGAGCATGTTTAAGAAGATCAGATCAGATATCCAGGCGGTGTTTGAAAACGATCCAGCGGCCCGGGGATGGTTTGAGGTGGTATTTACTTACTCGGGGCTGCATGCGATATGGGCGCATCGGATCGCGCATTTTTTATACAAGCGAAGGTTCTTCTCGTTCGCCCGGTTCATTTCACAGATTAGCCGTTTTATGACAGGAATCGAAATCCATCCTGGTGCTACAATCGGCAAACGGTTGTTTATAGACCATGGAATGGGTGTAGTTATTGGTGAAACGTGTGAGATCGGTGACGACGTTGTTATCTATCAAGGGGTTACTCTTGGGGGGACGGGAAAAGAAAAAGGTAAGAGACATCCGACAATTGGTAATAATGTGGTTATCTCGTCAGGTGCCAAAGTGCTTGGTTCGTTCAGTGTGGGGGATCAATGCAACATTGGAGCCAACTCGGTTGTACTGAAAGAGGTGCCAGCGAATAGTACGGTTGTGGGTATCCCGGGGAGAATTGTCAAACAGGATGGGCGCCGTGTCGATCGTCTGAATCAACAGTTACCAGATCCAGTCATTGATTCTTTGCGAAGTATGCAACAAGAGATTGAACGCTTGCGGGAAGAGGTGCGTACGATGCAGAATACCCGTGAGATGGAGTCTTCACGTGATACAATAAATAAAGGAAGCATGAGATGAAAGTGAGTGCTATATAAGTCGAGCGATTTCATTTCATGCGGAAAAGAACGAAAGGAAAGTGACCATGACGCTTCAAATTTACAATACAATGAGTCGTGCAAAAGAAAAATTTGTCCCCCAAGAGCCGGGGAAAGTGAAGATGTATGTGTGCGGACCGACGGTATATGATTACATCCACATTGGTAATGCACGTCCAGTGATCTTCTTCGACACGGTTCGTGGTTATTTGGAACAGACCGGACATGACGTGAATTATGTCGTTAACTTTACAGATGTTGACGATAAGCTTATCCGCAAAGCAGAGCAGCTCGGTACAGACGTACCGCATGTGGCAGAGAAGTTCATAGCGGCTTATTACGAAGACCTTGAAGGACTGGGCATTCCTAAGGCTAGCAGTAATCCGAGAGTAACCGAAAACATGCCGCTCATTATTGATTTCATCCGTGAGCTGGTAGATAAGGATATCGCATACGAAAACGGTGGGGATGTATACTATCGTACTAGCAAGTTTGCGGAGTATGGTAAATTATCTAAGCAGAATTTGCAGGAGCTTCAGTTCGGTATTCGGATCGGTGTGGATGAGCGTAAAGAGAATCCGGAAGACTTCGTTCTGTGGAAGGCTGCTAAGCCAGGAGAGATCTACTGGTCTAGTCCATGGGGAGATGGACGTCCAGGCTGGCACATTGAGTGCTCGGCCATGGCGCGGGAATACCTCGGGGATACGTTGGATATCCATGGAGGCGGGCAGGATCTACAGTTCCCACATCACGAGTGCGAATGCGCTCAATCCGAGGTGCTCACAGGCAAGCCGCTGGCGAATTACTGGATGCATAACGGATTTATCCGTATTGATAATGAAAAGATGTCCAAATCACTAGGAAATGGTGTGTTGGTTAAAGACCTCCGCACGCAATATAAACGTGAAGCCATTCGTTACTTCATGTTATCTACACACTATCGTAACCCGCTTAACTTTACGGAGGATACGATGGAGCAAGCGCAGAACAGTGTAGACCGGATCACTAATGCGGTGGTCAATCTCAAGCATCGTTTGCAGGCGGTGACTGTAGATCAGGATAGCTCAGCTGAGTTCAAGGCAAGATTGGAACAGATTCGTGAGCAGTATCATGAGAAAATGCAAGATGACTTCAATACGCCTGACGCAATCACAGCTTTATTTGAATGGGCAGGTGAAGCGAACCAATTGTTACAACAGGATGTAGTAAATGCTGCGGATATTCGTGCTCTGCTGGAACTGTTCAGCGAACTGAACGCAGTATTGCGCATCTATACTGATGCTGAGCCTGACCTGTTGGATGATGAAATTGAGCGTTTGATCGAAGAACGTGTAGAAGCGCGTAAATCTAAAAATTGGGCTCGGGCTGACGAGATCCGTGATGAACTATCTGCACAGGGAATCTTGCTTGAGGATACAGCTCAAGGGATGAGATGGCGTCGCAAATGAGTGAGGAGCAGCCGAAAAAAATGTCTGAATTTGCCGAACTTACGGAAGCTGCCTCGACAGTAGATAATGAGACACAGCGAATGGAGTCTGAAGAAACAACAACGCATATCGCAGAGGGGGGCTGGTTTCCCTACCCTCCCTCACGGCCTGCTCGTCTGATTCCTCCAATTGCTCTGGCTTATATTGGAGACGCTGTGTACGAGGTGGCGGTACGTCAGTATTTGTTATCCAAACCCAACATGCGCCCGAATCATCTGCACCGTAGTGCAACAGGGCTTGTATCAGCCAAGGCTCAGAGCCGAATTCTTACAGGAATTGAACCAGAGCTGACCGAAGAAGAACGTGATATGGTTCGTCAAGGGCGAAACGCGAAGTCTGGTTCCGTCCCTAAGAATGCGGATGTTCTAGAGTATAGACATGCTACGGCGCTCGAATGTCTGATCGGTTATTTGTATAGCAGCGGTCAACATGATCGTATGATTGCATTGATTGGTCGTGGGATTGAGCACGCAGAACAACAAGCGCAATCTTCGACAAAATAATTGAATTTCAACGAAAACCGCTACGTGAGTTTTGTCTAAACGAACTAAGGCTCGCGCAGCGTTATAGAGAGGATCGAACAACAATGGAAGAAGAATGGATCGCTGGTAAACACTCCGTAACGGAGGCACTACGCTCAGGTCGAACCATTAATAAAATATGGATTGCGGATACGGCCCAAAAGCATCTGACCCAGCCGATAATTGCGGAAGCGAAAAAATTAGGGATTGTGATCCAACATGTGGACAAGCGTAAATTGGATCAAACTGTTCCAGGTATACAGCATCAGGGGGTTGTAGCTCAAGCTGCGCCTTATGCTTACGTTGAGGTAGAAGATATTCTTGCCGCAGCTAAAGCGAAGGGGGAAGACCCATTTCTGATTTTGCTCGACGAAATCGAAGATCCACACAACCTTGGTTCCATTTTGCGGACGGCAGACTGCACAGGCGCTCATGGTGTCATTGTACCTAAACGCCGTTCAGCAGCAGTGACTGCTACGGTATCCAAAACATCAGCAGGAGCTGTTGAGTATGTACCTGTAGCGCGAGTAAGTAACTTGGGTCAAACGATTGATCGTCTCAAGGAAGAAGGCGTGTGGGTGGTCGGCACGGATGTTACTGCCAAAGAAGATGTATTTGGCAATGGGGTCTTTACAGGACCTGTAGCGCTCGTGATTGGGAATGAGAACAAAGGTATGGGGCGCCTCATCCGTGAAAAATGTGATGTGTTGATTAAATTGCCGATGCAAGGTCAGATTAACTCTCTTAACGCTTCCGTTGCTGCGGGTGTAGTTATGTATGAAGTGCTCCGGTCACGCCAAGTGCAGGAATAGAAACTATGGCTGACTCCCGTGATGTGCTTCTTGTAGACGGGTACAACATGATCGGTGATTGGCCAGAGCTGTCTAAGTTAGCGCAAAGTGGATTGGAAGAAGCGCGCAACCGCCTTCTATCGCGTCTTGCTGACTATCAGGCCTTCTCTGGCCGGAAGGTCATTGTTGTTTTTGACGCCTACCTCGTGCCCGGACTCGGCAAATCCTTTACACAGAGCAAAATACAGATCTATTTCACAAAGGAAAAAGAGACGGCGGATGAATGCATTGAGAGACTCGTTCGGGAACTCAGTATGCGAAGACGACAAATCTATGTGGCTACAAGTGATATGGTAGAGCAACACGTCATTTTTGGACAGGGAGCTTTGCGTGTGTCTGCTAGGGAACTGCTGATTGAAGTAGAGCAGAACGAAAAAGAGCTGCAAAAACGTTTGGAAGAAAGGCAGTCTCAAACGACACGCAATACACTTGGGGGGAAACTCAGTCCAGATGTTTTGAAACAATTTGAGCGCTGGCGCAGGGAATAATCTTGTTTTTTACAGATATTACAATATTGAAAGTCTTGACAATTATGTTATTCATGTTCTTTTTTAGGCAGAGCGTGGTTGACGGTGTGAGGTAGCATCATATATACTTGTCCTATATTTCATAGAGTAGAGTAACGGGGTACCTTGCGTTGCAGCCGGAGGGATTGTCTGTGAGTGTCGACCTCAAAGATATCATGTTATCAAAGTATGATTACCAAAGTGACGAAGACATTGTCGAAGCGGTCCGTGAAGGTGAAAGCGAAGCGCTGGAGTTTTTGATTAACAAATATCGCAACTTTGTACGCGCCAAGGCAAGATCTTATTTTCTGATTGGGGCAGACCGGGAAGATATTATTCAAGAAGGAATGATTGGACTCTATAAATCTATTCGAGATTTTAAGGGTGACAAATTGGCTTCGTTCAAAGCTTTCGCTGAACTGTGTATTACACGGCAGATCATTACGGCGATTAAGACAGCGACACGTCAAAAGCACATTCCACTTAATTCATATGTGTCTCTGGACAAGCCTATTTATGATGAAGAATCCGATCGTACCTTACTCGATGTGATTTGTGGAACCCAGGTCAGCGATCCTGAGGAACTTATCATTAATCAGGAAGAGTTTGTAGGCCTGGAAGATAAGATGTCAGAGATTTTAAGTGATCTGGAACGTAAAGTGTTAATGTTGTATCTTGACGGTAGATCTTATCAAGAAATCGCAGTCGATCTGGACAGACATGTGAAGTCCATTGATAATGCGCTACAGCGTGTGAAGCGAAAACTTGAAAAGTATTTGGAAGTACGAGATAATTGAACAATTGTTGTCGTTGACGGAAAAGGCTCGGGGTTTGAGTCTTTTTTTGCTGCTTTAAGTTTATAAAATAAAAGATTGATAATACTAGTAATCGTTCGATCCAAGTAGGAGAAGAGAGAAAATCAGAGATAAGCAGCCGAATGCAGACACGCGGAACTTTTACCCAGTAATGAAAGGCTATTCTTTCGTTGACATGGTTATACCCTTATGATAAAGTGTTTTAGGTAGGCCTAAATTCGCGGCTTTTTTTTTAGGATCAATTTAGAGACTCTGCTTAAGCGGAAGTCTTCGGGAGGTGTACATCATGCGGGTAATTATCACTTTGGCTTGTACTAACTGCAAACAAAGAAATTACACAACGACAAAAAACAAGCGTAATCACCCCGACCGCATGGAGATGAAGAAATTTTGCAAGTTTTGTAACGAGCAGACTTCTCATCGCGAAACCAGATAGTTTTTGGGAGGTGTAGTCGGCGTGAAACGAAGTTTCAAATCTCTGATTTCCTTTTTCTCAGAAAGCTGGGCTGAACTTAAAAAAGTTCGCTGGCCTAATCGCAAAGAGCTTACCAACTACACGTTGATTGTTCTTGGTACTGTTGTGGTTATGACGCTGTTTTTTTGGGTCGTTGACATCGGCATCTCCTTTGTGATCGAAGCGATTATTTAAGAAGGGTCCCAGGTGGCTTGATATGGAAAAAAGATGGTACGTCGTTCATACCTATTCAGGGTATGAGAACAAGGTCAAAGCCAATTTGGAAAAACGCGTAGAGTCCATGGGCATGGAAGACAAGATTTTCCGCGTTCTTGTTCCGATGGAAGAAGAAGTGGTGAACAAAGACGGTAAGAAAAAGACCGTTATGCGTAAAGTTTACCCCGGTTATGTCTTGGTTGAAATGATCCAAACGGATGACTCTTGGTATGTTGTTCGCAACACACCAGGTGTTACGGGATTTGTCGGTTCGACAGGTTCCGGGTCCAAACCAACTGCACTGTTGCCTGAAGAAGTGGAACAAATTCTGAAGCATATGGGCATGGTTGAACCGAAGCCGAAAATTGAATTCGATATTAAGGAATCCGTACGTATTAAAGTTGGACCTTTTGCGAATTTTGTGGGCTCCGTGGAAGAAATTTTGGTAGACAAAAGCAAGTTGAAAGTGCATGTGAACATGTTTGGACGGGAAACACCGCTTGAGTTGGAATATACACAAGTGGAGAAGATATAGTTTCTTCAAGTTTCTTGTGGGAGAACCGAGAGGTTCGCTAACCACTATTTTGCAAGGAGGTGTCAATCATGGCAAAAAAGGTAATCAAAATGGTAAAACTTCAGATTCCAGCAGGTAAAGCGAATCCAGCGCCTCCGGTAGGTCCAGCATTGGGTCAAGCAGGTGTCAACATCATGGCATTCTGTAAAGAATTCAACGCTCGTACAGCCGATCAAGCGGGATTGATTATTCCAGTTGAGATTTCTGTATTCGAAGACCGTTCCTTTACATTCATCACTAAAACTCCACCAGCAGCAGTTCTGTTGAAAGTGGCAGCTAAAGTTGAAAAAGGATCCGGCGAGCCGAATAAGAAAAAAGTCGCTACCGTTAAGCGTGATGCGGTACGTCAAATCGCGGAACAAAAAATGCCTGACCTGAATGCAGCAGACGTTGAGTCCGCAATGCGTATGGTCGAAGGTACTGCCCGCAGCATGGGTATCACCATCGAAGACTAATTTTCATCTGAAACATAGCTTCGTAAAACCGGTCGATTCGCGACCGGTTGATGTGGGAGGTATATCCGCTAACACCACAAAGGAGGAATATAACATGGCTAAACACGGTAAAAAATACCTGGAAGCTGCTAAGCTGATCGACAGCGAAGCAACTTACGAGCCTTCAGAAGCTGTAGAGCTTGTGAAAAAGGCAGCCACTGCAAAGTTCGATGAAACTATCGAAGCAGCAGTACGTTTGGGTGTAGACCCTCGTAAGCAAGACCAGGCTGTACGTGGTGTTGTTGTCTTGCCACACGGCACAGGTAAAACACAACGCGTATTGGTATTTGCAAAAGGTGACAAAGCGAAAGAAGCGGAAGCGGCTGGCGCGGACTATGTTGGTGATGCAGACATGATCAACAAAATCCAACAAGGCTGGTTCGAATTCGACGTCTGCGTAGCGACACCAGATATGATGAGTGAAGTAGGTAAATTGGGCCGACTGCTCGGCGGTAAAGGTCTAATGCCTAACCCTAAAGCCGGAACGGTAACTTTCGACGTAACTAAGGCTGTTCAAGAAATTAAAGCCGGTAAAATCGAATATCGTCTGGATCGTGCAGGTCAAATTCACGCACCGATCGGTAAAGCATCTTTCTCTAACGAGCAACTCAATGAGAACTTCAAAGCTCTCATGGATGCTTTGAACCGTGCTAAACCGGCGGCAGCTAAAGGTGTTTATCTGAAGAATATTAGCATTTCTTCTACGATGGGCCCTGGTGCACGCGTGAACGCAGCAGCTTTTAGATAAAATGTTCTTGACAGGTTCGTCCTGTTCTGATATTCTATAAAAGTTGTGAGTCCGAGTGACTGACCGTTGACATTTGAATATGCTTGCCGTAGACAGTAGGTGCCATCAGGCTTAATTTCCTACCGAGGTGTGATTATAGAACTTAGAACGATGTAAATCGATGATGAGTATATATCAAGCCTTCGTGATTCTACGGAGGCTTTTCTTAATGGGATAAATTTGATCAGGAGGTGTACAGATTGGCAAACGCAAAAGTGATTCAAGCAAAACAAGAGTCCGTTGATGTGGTTACAGCAAAATTGCGCGAGAGCGCTACTACAGTTGTTGTTGACTATCGCGGATTGAACGTTGCCCAAGTAACTGAGCTGCGTAAGCAGCTTCGTGAAGCCGGAATCGAATTCTCAGTGCTGAAAAACACGTTGCTTCGCCGCGCAACTGCTGCAGCAGAGCTGACAGAACTCGATAGTGTTCTTACAGGTCCTACAGCAATTGCATTCAGCGGAGAAGACGCTGTTGCTCCAGCCAAAATTCTGAACGACTTCGCGAAAAAGAACGATGCACTGAAATTGAAAGGTGCAGTTGTAGAAGGTCGCGTAATCGGAGAAGAAGAAGTTAAGGCATTGGCAGAACTTCCATCCCGCGAAGGTCTCCTTTCCATGCTCCTCAGCGTGCTTCAAGCGCCAGTGCGCAACTTCGCGCTTGCGGTTAAAGCTGTTGCAGACAAAGAAGAACAAGGCGCGTAAGCTACTTGATCTGAATACTGCTTAGCAGTAACGAAATACAAAAAAAAAAAATTATATATGGAGGTTCAATCATGAGTAAAGAGCAAATCTTGGAAGCAATCAAAGGCATGACTGTACTGGAACTGAACGATCTTGTTAAAGCAATCGAAGAAGAATTCGGCGTAACTGCTGCAGCTCCAGTAGCTGTTGCAGGTGGCGGAGCTGCTGCAGCTGAAGCTGAGCAATCCGAGTTCGACGTAATCTTGGCAAGCGCTGGCGCTTCCAAAATCAACGTTATCAAAGCAGTTCGCGAAATCACTGGTCTTGGCTTGAAAGAAGCTAAAGAAGTAGTTGACAACGCTCCAAAAGCATTGAAAGAAAAAGTAAGCAAAGAAGAAGCTGAAACTATCAAAGCTAAATTGGAAGAAGCAGGCGCTACAATCGAAGTTAAATAATTTGGCTTTTACAAGCTGAATGAACAAAACAACAAACCCCTTGACTTATATCAAGGGGTTTGTTGCTGTAATTGCAAATGGAAAGTGAGTGAGGGCATGTCCAATCATTATTATTCGGACAAACCGCAAGTAGCGCATGATCGGAAGGCAACTGAAACGATGCTTCGTGGATTTAGTCTGCGGTTCGTGACAGACGCTGGTGTATTTTCCAAGAACGGAATTGATTATGGCAGCAGAGTATTAATTGATGTGATGGAGATTCCGTCAGGAGCTCACGTTCTTGATGTGGGTTGCGGATACGGACCGATGGGTCTTACAGCAGCGAAGCTTGTACCGGATGGACATGTCACCATGATTGATATCAACGAGAGAGCTGTTGAACTTTCCAAGGAAAATGCAAAAGCGAATGGAATTAACAATGTTACCGTCATGCAAAGTAATCTACTGGCTGAAGTGAAAAAGGAAGACTTTGACGTTATACTAACCAATCCGCCTATACGGGCTGGGAAAGAAACGGTTCATATTATATTTGAACAGGCTCATCGTCATTTGAAGGTTGGTGGTTCGTTGTGGATCGTTATTCAGAAGAAGCAGGGAGCTCCTTCGGCAAAATCGAAGTTGGAGTCTTTGTTTGGAAGAGTAGAGGAAGTCACAAAGGATAAAGGCTACCGAATTTTCAAAGCGGTGAAAACGGAAGAAGTCGCTGAAGGTTGATTTCCGATTTGTAAAGTAAGCAGGGGAGCATTTTTTTTGCAATAGGACTATTGACTTGAAATTCAGGTCGTGGTATTATTGTAAAATGTCAGTATTAAGATGCCCTACTTGGCTTTAGCTAACTAAAAATGTCAACCTTTTTTTACGCCGAACGGGCTTATTATGCCAACGTTTGGCGTATAATATGTACATTTTGGGCAAACTGGGGATAAGAATGTTTTGGAAGACATCCGCCGATCAAAGTTGCTCTTTTTTCGAACGACATTTCGAGTAAGGGCTTTTCTTTATTTGTGGATGCATTGCTTTGCTCTGTATGTGTACCATTATAAGGTTACAAACAGAGGTTCGCAACGAAATTTTTAAAGTGAGTAGACATTGAGGGGTGAGTTTAAGTTGGCAGGACATCTTGTTCAATATGGTCGACGCACTCGGCGCAGTTATGCACGAATTAACGAGATACTCGAAGTTCCGAACCTGATTGAAATCCAACAAAAATCCTATGATTGGTTTTTGGAGGAAGGGTTGCGCGAAATGTTCCAGGATATCTCGCCGATCCAGGATTTTACAGGCAATTTGATTTTGGAATTTATCGATTACAGTCTCGGAGAACCGAAGTATACAGTAGACGACGCTAAAGAGCGTGACGTTACTTATGCAGCACCGCTTCGGGTCAAAGTCCGGCTCATTAATAAGGAAACCGGCGAAGTCAAGGAGCAGGAAGTATTCATGGGAGATTTCCCGCTGATGACCGATACTGGCACATTTATTATTAATGGTGCGGAACGGGTTATTGTCAGCCAGTTGGTTCGCTCTCCTAGCGTTTACTTCAGCACTAAAGTAGATAAGAATGCCAAAAAGACGTATACCGCGACAGTTATTCCTAACCGCGGCGCTTGGCTCGAACTGGAGATGGACGCGAAGGACGTTGTTTATGTCCGGATCGACCGCACACGTAAAATACCGGTGACGGTTCTCCTGCGTGCACTTGGTTTTGGCACAGACGCTGAGATTTTGGATCTGCTCGGTAATGACGAATATATCCGCAACACACTGGATAAAGATAACACAGATTCCACGGAGAAAGCGCTGATTGAAATTTATGAGCGTCTTCGTCCGGGTGAGCCACCTACGCTTGATAATGCGAAGAGCTTGCTCGTAGCGCGTTTCTTTGATCCAAAACGTTATGACCTGGCTAATGTAGGTCGTTACAAAATCAACAAAAAACTTCACATCAAAAATCGCTTGTTCAATCAACGCTTGGCTGAGTCTTTGGTTGATACCGAAACTGGTGAAATCATTGCTGAAGCAGGTCAAATGGTTGACCGTCGTTTGCTCGACGAGATCATGCCACACCTAGAGAAAAGCGTTGGTTTCCGCACATATCATGTGGCGAACGGTGTTTTGGATGCCAATGATATCCCGATGCAAACCATTGATGTGTTCTCACCGATTGAAGACGGTAAAGTTGTTAAATTGATTGCCAATGCTAACATTGACAAATCAGTTAAGAACATCACACCGGCAGATATTATTTCATCAATCAGTTACTTCATTAATCTACTGCACGGCATCGGTAGCACAGATGATATCGATCACCTGGGTAACCGTCGTCTGCGTTCAGTAGGTGAACTCTTGCAGAACCAGTTCCGTATCGGTTTGTCCCGTATGGAGCGTGTAGTTCGTGAGAGAATGTCCATTCAGGATGCTAACGTAATCACGCCTCAGGCTTTGATTAACATACGTCCTGTTATTGCATCGATTAAAGAGTTCTTCGGTAGTTCTCAATTGTCACAGTTTATGGATCAAACGAACCCACTGGGTGAGTTGACGCATAAACGTCGTCTGTCCGCACTCGGACCAGGTGGTTTGACGCGTGAGCGTGCCGGCATGGAAGTCCGTGACGTGCATCCATCCCACTATGGCCGGATGTGTCCGATCGAGACACCAGAGGGACCGAACATTGGTCTGATCAACTCCTTGTCTACGTTTGCTCGTGTAAACGAATATGGTTTCATTGAAGCTCCGTATCGTTGGGTAGATCCGAAGACGGGTGTTGTAACTGAGCAGATCGATTACCTGACAGCAGACGAAGAGGACAACTATGTTGTCGCTCAAGCGAACGCGCAGCTGAATGAAGATGGAACATTTGCTGAAGAAGCGATCATTGTACGTTACAACAAGCAATCGGATAACATCCTTACGATGCCGAGTGAGCGAGTTGACTACATGGACGTATCTCCTAAGCAGGTTGTATCCGTCGCTACAGCGCTCATTCCGTTCCTTGAGAACGATGACTCCAACCGTGCGCTTATGGGATCGAACATGCAGCGGCAAGCCGTTCCACTCTTGATTCCTAAAGCTCCGCTTGTCGGAACAGGTATGGAACATAAAGCCGCAAAAGATTCTGGTGTATGTATTGTCTCCAAATATGACGGGATTATCGAACGTTCTTCTGCGAACGAGATCTGGCTCCGTCGTTTGGAAGAAGTAGATGGCCAAGAAGTCAAAGGCGATATTGTTAAATATAAATTACACAAATTTATGCGTTCGAACCAAGGAACATGCATTAACCAACGTCCGATCGTCAAAAGAGGTGCTGTTGTCAAAGCTGGCGACATCCTTGCAGATGGTCCTTCAACGGAAATGGGTGAATTGGCTCTAGGACGTAACGTTGTCGTTGCCTTCATGACTTGGGAAGGTTACAACTACGAGGATGCGATTTTGCTCAGTGAAAAACTTGTTAAGGAAGATGTATATACATCCATCCATATCGAGGAATATGAGTCAGAAGCGCGTGATACGAAGCTCGGACCTGAAGAGATTACACGTGATATCCCGAATGTTGGGGAAGAAGCGCTACGTAACCTTGACGAGCGCGGTATCATCCGAATCGGTGCTGAGATCAGTGCTGGCGACATTCTAGTTGGTAAAGTAACGCCAAAAGGTGTAACTGAGCTGACAGCTGAAGAACGTCTCTTGCACGCAATCTTCGGTGAGAAAGCACGTGAAGTACGTGATACTTCCTTGCGTGTACCTCACGGTACGGACGGAATCGTAGTAGACGTTAAAGTGTTCACACGTGAGAACGGTGATGAGCTGCCTCCAGGTGTTAACCAACTCGTTCGTGTGTATATCGCCCAAAAACGGAAAATCTCCGAGGGTGATAAAATGGCCGGACGTCACGGTAACAAAGGGGTCGTGGCTCGTATCCTACCGGAAGAAGATATGCCTTTCTTGCCGGATGGTACACCTGTTCAGATCGTTCTTAACCCACTGGGCGTACCTTCCCGGATGAACATCGGTCAAGTACTTGAAGTTCACTTGGGTATGGCAGCAATGCAGTTGGGGATTCACGTAGCAACTCCTGTATTCGACGGAGCGAAGGAGTATGACGTCTTCGATACGATGGAAGAAGCAGGAATGCAACGTAATGGTAAAACTGTCCTGTATGATGGTCGTACAGGTGAAGAGTTTGAACGTGAAGTTACCGTTGGTGTCATGCACATGATCAAGCTGGCACACATGGTTGATGATAAAATTCATGCCCGTTCCACAGGTCCTTACTCTCTCGTTACGCAACAGCCATTGGGTGGTAAAGCCCAATTCGGTGGACAACGTTTCGGGGAGATGGAAGTATGGGCGCTTGAGGCTTATGGTGCAGCTTATACCTTGCAAGAAATCTTGACCGTTAAGTCCGATGATGTTGTTGGTCGGGTGAAAACGTATGAATCCATCGTCAAAGGTGAGAATGTTCCGGAACCAGGCGTTCCTGAGTCATTCAAAGTATTGATCAAAGAGCTGCAAAGCTTAGGTATGGACGTTAAGATTTTGAGTGAAGATGAGCAAGAGATTGAAATGAAAGAAATGGACGATGAAGATGACGCTGCGAGCGATAAGCTCAGCCTCAACCTTGAGGGTACAGAGGTCGGAGCGGAGTAACCGCTTCGGGCGCATGATGACCGGCGTTTTTCATCAGGCTCGCGTCTTGCTCCGGCTTCGGCCGGAGGGGGCGTAACCTAGAATACAGGACTTGGTTAAGGAGGGTTGCTCCTTGTTGGACGTCAACAATTTCGAATACATGAAGATCGGGCTTGCTTCCCCAGAAAAAATTCGTTCTTGGTCCCGCGGAGAAGTAAAAAAACCGGAAACGATCAACTATCGTACGTTGAAACCGGAAAAAGAAGGGCTGTTCTGCGAAAAGATTTTTGGCCCTACAAAGGACTGGGAATGTCATTGCGGTAAATACAAACGCGTCCGTTATAAAGGCGTTGTCTGTGATCGTTGTGGCGTTGAAGTAACACGTGCGAAAGTTCGTCGTGAACGGATGGGTCATATCGAGCTCGCTGCTCCAGTATCACACATTTGGTACTTCAAAGGTATTCCGAGCCGTATGGGTCTCGCTTTGGATATGTCTCCAAGATCTCTCGAGGAGATTATTTATTTTGCATCATATGTAGTAACTGATCCAGGAGAAACTCCACTGGAGAAAAAACAGCTGTTGTCCGAGAAAGAATACCGCAGCTACCGTGAAAAATACGGATATGGTTTCCAAGCTGGTATGGGTGCAGAAGCAGTTAAAAAATTGCTTCAAGATCTTGATGTAGATAAAGAACTTGATTTCTTGAAAGAAGAGCTCCGTACTGCACAAGGACAACGCCGTAACCGTGCAATTAAACGTTTGGAAGTTATCGAAGCTTTCCGTAACTCTGGCAATAAGCCGGAGTGGATGATCATGGATGTACTTCCTGTGATTCCGCCGGAACTTCGTCCTATGGTACAGCTTGATGGTGGACGTTTCGCTACGTCTGACCTGAATGACTTGTACCGCCGTGTAATTAACCGGAACAACCGTCTGAAACGTCTGCTTGATCTGGGCGCGCCAGATATTATCGTGCAAAATGAAAAACGGATGCTGCAGGAAGCTGTTGACGCATTGATCGATAACGGTCGTCGTGGTCGCCCTGTAACAGGTCCTGGTAACCGTCCTTTGAAATCTCTCAGCCACATGCTGAAAGGTAAACAAGGCCGTTTCCGTCAAAACTTGCTCGGTAAACGTGTTGACTATTCTGGTCGTTCCGTTATCGTTGTTGGACCTTACCTGAAAATGTATCAGTGTGGTCTGCCAAAAGATATGGCACTTGAATTGTTCAAGCCTTTTGTTATGAAAGAGCTTGTAAATAAAGGGCTTGCCCACAACATCAAGAGCGCTAAACGTAAAGTTGAGCGTGTAAGTCCTGAAGTTTGGGATGTTCTTGAAGAAGTAATTAAGGAGCATCCGGTTCTGCTTAACCGTGCCCCTACGCTTCACCGTCTCGGTATTCAAGCATTTGAACCGATTCTCGTTGAAGGTAAAGCGATTCGTCTTCACCCACTAGTATGTACGGCGTACAACGCCGACTTTGACGGTGACCAAATGGCCGTGCACGTTCCATTGTCCGCTGAAGCTCAAGCGGAAGCGCGTATCTTGATGCTTGCATCAGGTAACATTTTGAACCCGAAAGACGGTAAACCGGTTGTTACTCCTTCCCAGGATATGGTGCTTGGTTCTTACTACCTCACTATGGACAACAAGGAAGAAAAGGGCACAGGTATGATCCTGCGTACTGTCAATGAGGCTGTATCAGCTTACCAACGTGGTACTGCTGGACTGCATGCTCGTGTAGCTATTCCAGTTAAGGCGCTTGGTAAAACAAGCTTCACGGAAGAGCAACAAGAGGGCATGTTGCTGACAACGATCGGTAAAATTATCTTTAACGAAATTTTCCCGGCAACCTTCCCTTATATCAATGATGCGACTCGTGCAAACCTTTATCAAGGTACTGCCGATCACTCATTCGTATATGAGAAAGGCGCAGACCTCAAAGAAGCTATCATGAATGCTCCTCTGGCTGGTGGCGTCGGCAAAGAATATCTCGGATCCATCATTGCACGTTGCTTTGAAATTTATCACACAACGGAAACAGCCGTTATCTTGGATAAAATCAAACAACTTGGATTCACATACTCTACTCGTGCTGGTATTACCGTTGCGGTGTCGGACGTTATCGTTCCGCCTGAGAAGTTCGAAATTCTTAGATTGTCTGAGGAAAAAGCACAAATCGTTACGAATCAATACCGTCGTGGTTTGATTACAAACGAAGAGCGCTATGACCGTATCATTGATATTTGGTCAAAATCTAAAGATGACATCACTGAAATCTTGATGAAGTCCATGGATCGTTACAACTCCATCATGATGATGGTTGACTCCAAAGCGCGGGGTAACAAATCGCAAATCACTCAATTGGGCGGTATGCGTGGTCTGATGGCCAACCCATCTGGTCGAATTATCGAACTCCCAATCAAATCGAACTTCCGTGAAGGTCTGACGGTACTCGAGTACTTCATCTCAACTCACGGTGCGCGTAAAGGTTTGGCCGATACGGCTCTACGTACAGCGGACTCAGGTTACCTGACTCGTCGTCTCGTAGACGTTGCACAAGATGTAATTGTTCGTGAAGATGATTGTGGAACAGATAAAGGATTCACTGTAAGTCGTATCCAGGATGGTAAAGAGGTTATTGAAGATCTCTACGACCGTATTGAAGGCAGATACTGCTTCGAGACATTGCGTCATCCAGAAACGAAAGAAGTTATTGTAGGCCGCAATGAATTGATTGACTCCGACAAGGCAGAGGCTATCATTGAAGCGGGCATAACTAAATTGCAAATCCGCTCTGTACTCAGCTGCCGTGCTCGTCATGGTGTCTGCAAGAAGTGTTACGGTCGTAACTTGGCGACTGGTAAACACGTGGAGATCGGTGAAGCAGTTGGAATTATCGCAGCACAATCCATTGGTGAACCAGGAACCCAGCTTACAATGCGTACATTCCATACCGGTGGT
Organism: Paenibacillus sp. Root52; assembly: GCF_001426865.1. GTDB lineage: Bacteria > Bacillota > Bacilli > Paenibacillales > Paenibacillaceae > Paenibacillus. The sequence goes on from NZ_LMFO01000018.1 coordinate 31,623, forward strand.
GTAGCCGGAGACGATATCACGCAAGGTTTGCCGCGTATCCAAGAGTTGTTTGAGGCTCGTAATCCTAAGGGTCAAGCAACGATCAGTGAGATTGATGGTGTGGTTAAAGAGATTCGCGAAGCGAAAGATCGTCGTGAAATCGAAATTCAAGGTGAAGCAGAATCCAAAGTATATGCTGTTACCTACGGTTCCCGTGTCCGCGTAAGCGAAGGCATGGAAATTGAAGCGGGTGACGAGTTGACAGATGGTTCTATCGATCCGAAAGAAATGCTGCGCATTAAAGGCATACGTGGTGTGCAAAACTACATTTTGCAGGAAGTACAGCGCGTATATCGTAACCAAGGCGTAGAAATCAATGATAAGCACGTCGAAGTTATGATCCGTCAAATGCTGCGTAAGATCCGTATCGTAGATGCAGGAGATACAACGCTGTTGCCAGGATCGTTCGTTGATATGCATGAGTACGAAAGAGCTAACAAAATTGCGATTCTTAGTGATAAAGAGCCAGCGGTTGCAAAACCAATCTTGCTCGGTATCACGAAAGCATCCTTGGAAACAGACTCTTTCCTCTCAGCAGCTTCGTTCCAAGAAACTACACGTGTCTTGACGGATGCAGCGATCAAAGGTAAAGTCGATCAGTTGCTCGGTCTTAAAGAGAATGTAATCATCGGTAAACTGATTCCTGCAGGTACCGGTATGAACCGTTATCGCAGCATCAAATTTGCTGAGCCAGAAGATGGCCAATCTTCAGTAGAAGAACTTGAGCCAGTTTCGGTTGATTAATAGATTGCTCTTCATTTGAAGAGAATCGAAGGTTTTGTACGTCAGTGAGCGGACGTTTGTTTAATACAGATGGACGTTCCTGATGTACGTAAACTTTTGATAAAATGTTTTGGTGATAGCATTGACAATGTTTGTTCTAGATGCTAATATATCAAAGGTGCGTGAGTAGATGATTGTATTTAGTCCTATTCGGAGGAATGAACAATGTCTAATGAAAAAGGCTTGCAAGATGCTCATGTCAAGATAGGTACCAAACAGACCACGCGGATGGTTCAGACAGGTATGGCTTCCGAAGTCTATGTGGCTGAAGATAGTGATCCGCAGCTTACTTCCAAAATCATTGCTTTGTGTGAACAACACAATGTGAAGTGCACGAAAGTGGACACAATGAAAAATCTCGGCAAGGCTTGCGGGATTGGAGTAGGGGCAGCAATGGCTGCAGTCGTAAAATCATAAGGTAAGGAACGTTTTTGTCCGAGAACTTTTAGTGATTCTCCAAGGCAAAAACTTTTCATTTGTCTTTTTATGAACCGCCTGGGTCTGTGGACTTAGCGAAAAGAGGTTTATAAAGAAACATGAATAATTGAGGAAGGGGGTGGCAATCAAATGCCAACTATTAACCAACTGGTTCGTAAAGGACGTCAAGCTAAAGTTGATAAGTCAAAATCACCAGCTTTGCAAAAAGGATTCAACGCTTTGAAACGTGAATCCACTAACATCAGTGCCCCACAAAAACGTGGTGTCTGCACTCGTGTAGGTACAATGACTCCACGTAAACCGAACTCTGCACTTCGTAAATATGCCCGTGTTCGTTTGACGAACCGTCTCGAGGTAACTGCTTATATCCCGGGAATCGGACATAACCTTCAAGAGCACAGTGTGGTATTGATCCGCGGAGGTAAAGTAAAAGACCTTGCAGGGGTTCGTTATCACATCGTTCGTGGAGCTCTCGATACTGCAGGCGTTAACAACCGTATGCAAGCTCGTTCTAAATACGGTGCTAAGCGTCCAAAAGCTAAAAAAGCTTAAACTATTATAAGTAGATTATCCTGAAGCCTTCTGGCTTAGGTCTGGAAGGTACAGGATCTGCTGAACAAGAAAGAAAGGGGGATATCCATGCCACGCAAAGGTCCAGTTACAAAAAGAGACGTGTTGCCAGATCCGGTATACAACTCCAAGTTGGTTACTCGTTTGATCAACCGCATCATGCTCGACGGAAAACGCGGTGTTGCTCAAAGCATTCTGTATAATGCGTTCAAGTTGATCCAAGAACGCACGGGTAATGACCCAATGGAAGTATTTGAGACAGCTATCAAGAATATCATGCCAGTCCTGGAAGTTAAAGCTCGCCGTGTCGGCGGTGCCAACTACCAAGTACCAATCGAGGTTAAACCAGAGAGACGTACTGCTCTGGGATTACGTTGGCTCGTAAACTACTCCCGCAACCGCGGTGAGAAAACGATGGAAGAGCGTTTGGCTGCTGAGATCATCGATGCTTCCAACAACACAGGCGCTTCCGTTAAAAAACGTGAAGATACGCACAAAATGGCTGAAGCGAACAAAGCGTTTGCTCACTACCGTTGGTAGGATTCAGTTCATAAAAAATAACTTCAATTTTGAAGGGAGACCCATTTCATGGCTAGAGAGTTCTCCTTGAAAAATACACGTAATATCGGGATTATGGCTCATATTGATGCGGGTAAAACCACGACAACTGAGCGGATCTTGTTCTACACAGGCCGTACGCACAAAATCGGTGAAGTTCACGAAGGCGCTGCGACAATGGACTGGATGGAGCAAGAACAGGAGCGCGGAATTACGATTACTTCCGCTGCGACTACCGCTGCTTGGAAAGGTCACCGCGTTAATATCATTGATACCCCGGGACACGTTGACTTCACTGTTGAAGTTGAACGTTCCCTTCGTGTATTGGACGGAGCAGTTGGTGTATTCAGTGCGAAAGAAGGCGTTGAGCCTCAGTCCGAAACCGTATGGAGACAGGCTGACAAGTACGGCGTACCTCGTATCGCATATGTAAACAAAATGGATATCATCGGTGCTGACTTCCTGAACGTTGTATCTGACATGCGTGATCGCCTTCAAGCGAACGCTGTTGCGATTCAACTTCCAATCGGCGCTGAAAATGATTTCAAAGGTATCATTGATATCGTTGCTCAAAAGGCTCATATGTACAAAGATGACCTGGGACAAGATATCGAAGAAACCGAAATTCCTGCAGAATTTGCAGATCAAGTTGAAGAACTTCGCAACGAGTTGATTGAGCGCGTTGCTGAACTAGACGAAGATTTGACTATGAAATACCTGGAAGGCGAAGAGATCACAATTGATGAGATCAAAGCCGCTCTCCGTAAAGGTGTAGTAGAAGTTAAAATCTTCCCAGTTATCTGTGGTTCCTCATACCGTAACAAAGGTGTTCAACTGATGTTGGATGCTGTTATCGACTACTTGCCAGCTCCAACAGATGTACCATCAATCACGGGTCATCTCGAAGATGGAACTGAAGCAGTTCGTAAGTCCTCTGATGAAGAGCCATTCTCTGCATTGGCATTCAAAATCATGACTGACCCTTACGTTGGTAAATTGACATTCTTCCGCGTATACTCCGGTGTTCTTCAATCCGGTTCTTATGTATTGAATGCAACCAAAAACAAACGTGAGCGTATCGGTCGTATCCTTCAAATGCACGCGAACAGCCGTCAAGAGATCACTGAAGTTTACTCCGGTGACATTGCAGCTGCAGTAGGTTTGAAAGATACGGGTACAGGTGATACACTATGTGATGAGAAAAACCCGGTAATCTTGGAGTCAATGAACTTCCCTGATCCGGTTATCGAAATCGCCGTTGAACCTAAAACCAAAGCTGACCAAGATAAAATGGGTGTTGCTCTCGGTAAGTTGACAGAAGAGGATCCAACTCTTCGTGCTCACACTGATGAAGAAACAGGCCAAACAATCTTGGCAGGTATGGGTGAGCTTCACCTTGATATCATCATCGACCGTATGCGTCGTGAGTTCAAGGTGGAAACTACTGTGGGTAAACCACAAGTAGCTTACCGTGAAACATTCCGTGCTCCAGCGCGCGTTGAAGGTAAATTCGTACGTCAATCCGGTGGTCGTGGTCAATACGGTCACGTATGGGTTGAATTCGAACCTCTCGAGCCTGGTACAGGCAGCCAGTTCGAAAGTAAGGTTGTCGGTGGTTCCGTACCAAGAGAATACATTCAACCTGCACTGTCAGGGATTGAAGAGCAAATGAAAAACGGCGTTATTGCAGGCTTCCCGCTTGTAGACGTTAAGGCTACAATCGTAGACGGATCTTACCATGATGTCGATTCCAATGAGATGGCATTTAAAATTGCCGGATCTATGGCGCTTAAAGCGGCTAAAGACAAGTGTAAACCAGTTCTGCTTGAGCCTATCATGAAAGTAGAAGTAACAGTTCCAGAAGAGTACATGGGTGACGTTATGGGTATGTTGAACTCCCGTCGTGGCCGCATCGAAGGTATGGATTCCCGTAGTGGAGCTCAAATCATCCGTGCTAAGGTACCTTTGTCTGAAATGTTTGGTTACTCTACAACTCTTCGTTCCGGTACTCAAGGACGCGGCGTGTTCTCCATGGAACTCTCTCACTATGAAGAAGTTCCTAAGAGCATCGCTGAAGAAATCGTTGCCAAAACAAAAGGCACCGAGTAGTTTTCTCACACTGGATGCAAGTGCGTAAGAATTCATTTCGGAGCACTTCATTCAGTGAAAACATAAATTATAATTTTAAGGAGGCCACGTTCAAATGGCAAAGGCTAAATACGAACGTAATAAACCCCACGTTAACATCGGTACTATCGGTCACGTCGATCACGGTAAAACAACACTGACTGCTGCAATCACAACTGTATTGTCCAAAACTTACGGTGGTGCTGCTGTAGCATTCGACCAAATCGACAAAGCTCCAGAAGAGCGCGAGCGCGGTATCACTATCTCCACAGCACACGTTGAGTACGAAACTGACACTCGTCACTACGCTCACGTAGACTGCCCAGGTCACGCCGACTATGTTAAAAACATGATCACTGGCGCGGCACAAATGGACGGAGCTATCTTGGTAGTATCCGCAGCTGACGGCCCAATGCCACAAACTCGTGAGCACATCTTGCTCTCCCGTCAAGTAGGCGTACCTTACATTGTTGTTTTCTTGAACAAATGTGACATGGTTGAAGACGAAGAGTTGTTGGAATTGGTTGAGATGGAAGTTCGCGACCTTCTTAACGAATATGAGTTCCCAGGTGATGATACTCCAATCACTCGTGGATCCGCTCGTGAAGCTCTGCAAAACCCTGATGGTGAGTGGGCTCAAAAAATCGTTGAGATGTTCAAAGAAATCGACACTTACATCCCACTTCCTGAGCGTCAAACTGACAAGCCTTTCTTGATGCCTGTCGAGGACGTATTCTCCATCACTGGTCGTGGTACCGTTGCTACAGGTCGTGTAGAGCGTGGTACTGTTAAAGTCGGCGAAGAGATCGAGATCGTTGGTATCACTGAAGAAACTAAAAAATCCGTAGTTACGGGCGTTGAGATGTTCCGTAAATTGTTGGATTCCGCTCAAGCGGGTGACAACATCGGTGCATTGTTGCGTGGTGTTGACCGTACTCAAATCGAGCGTGGTCAAGTACTGGCAAAACCAGGTTCTGTTAAACCACACACAGAATTCACTGCACAAATTTACGTTTTGACTAAAGAAGAGGGTGGCCGTCATAAGCCTTTCTTCACTGGATACCGTCCACAGTTCTACTTCCGTACAACTGACGTAACTGGTATCATCAACTTGCCAGAAGGTACTGAAATGGTAATGCCTGGTGACAACATCACGGTTACTGTTCAACTGATCTCTCCAATCGCAATCGAAGAAGGAACTAAGTTCTCTATTCGTGAAGGTGGACGTACAGTTGGTGCGGGTTCCGTAGCTACAATCCAAAAATAATAATTTAGCCTAGTGCTAAATGAGTATATGCAACAGTGTACTGGAACGAGTAACATTGTACTGTAACGAAGCTTCGGAAGAGTTCTTTATCCGACATCGGATAAAGAACTCTTTTATTATGTAATCGTTCGGAACCTGTGTCTCTTAAAATCGAACACCATTTATAGTATAGAATAATCGGTTAGGCAGCTTGGGTATAGAAGAAAAACACCTACAATAAACGAACTCATTTCATCAGAAAAGATTAGTTTAAATGTTTTTTTTAAATATGCTTGCAATACGCCCATTTTTTCTATATAATAATGAATGTTGTTCTGAGACGTTGCGATGATGTGAGAGGTTACTGGCACACCCGGCCCCTTTGCCATGAGGCGGTGGCTAGAAAATTTTCACGGAGTATGTCCGATAAAAAATTGGGCGATAGAAGGAGGGACTAAAATGGCAAAGCAAAAAATTCGTATTCGTTTGAAAGCTTACGACCACAGAATTCTTGATCAATCCGCGGAGAAAATTGTTGAAACAGCAAAACGTTCGGGTGCAGGTGTATCCGGTCCGATTCCGCTTCCTACTGAAAAACAAATCATTACTATTCTTCGTGCGGTGCACAAGTACAAGGATTCTCGGGAGCAATTCGAACAACGCACACATAAGCGTTTGATCGACATCGTTAACCCGACTCCACAAACTGTGGATGCCTTGATGCGCTTGGATCTGCCGTCCGGTGTAGATATCGAAATTAAATTGTAATACAAGCTACAACAAAGACCATGTATAGAGGAAAAGAGGTGTCAACATGAAAGCAATCTTAGGAAAAAAACTCGGAATGACTCAAGTATTTACTCCTGAAGGTAACGTTATTCCTGTAACGGTTATCGAAGCAGGTCCTTGTGTTGTTTTGCAAAAGAAAGACATTGAGAACGATGGCTACGAAGCAATTCAAATCGGTTACTCCGATAAGAAAGAGAAAAATGCTAACAAGCCAGAAGCAGGTCACGCTAAAAAAGCGAATACTGCCCCTAAGCGCTACGTTCGTGAAGTTCGCGGTATCAACATCGCTGAATATGAAGTTGGCCAAGAACTGAAAGCTGACATTTTCGCTGAAGGCGAATTCGTTGACGTAACGGGTGTTTCTAAAGGTAAAGGTTTTGCCGGCGTAATCAAACGTTGGGGACAAAGCACTGGACCTATGTCACACGGTTCTCGTTATCACCGTGGCCCGGGTTCGATGGGTTCGATCCAAGCTAACCGCGTTCCTAAAGGCAAACGCCTGCCAGGACACATGGGACATGATACAGTTACAATCCAACGTCTTGAAGTAGTTAAAGTGGACGCTGAGCGTAACGTGTTGCTCGTGAAAGGTTCCATTCCTGGACCGAAAAACAGTCTCATTAAAGTTAAAGAAACGGTGAAAAAATAACCACTGAAGAAAGGAGGAACACAAAATGCCAAAAGTATCAGTTTACAATGTAGATGGTAGCCAAGTAGGTGAAGTTGAATTGAACGATGCTGTATTCGGAATTGAGCCGAATCAACACGTTCTGTACGATGCAGTTCTTATGCAACGCGCTTCCCTTCGTCAAGGTACCCACAAAGTAAAAGGACGTTCTGAAGTACGTGGCGGTGGACGTAAGCCTTGGAAACAAAAAGGTACAGGTCGCGCTCGTCAAGGTTCAATCCGTTCTCCACAATGGAAAGGCGGCGGTATCGTATTTGGTCCGACACCACGGAGCTATGCATACAAACTGCCTAAGAAAGTTCGCCGTTTGGCGATCAAATCAGCTCTTTCATCCAAAGTGCTTGACAATGACATTATCGTTTTGGATGCTCTCGCATTGAGCACACCTAAAACTAAAGAATTTGCAGCTATTTTGAATAATCTCAAAGTAGGACGTAAAGCTTTGATCGTAGCACCTAGCTATGATGATAATGTAGCTCTTTCCGCACGGAATATTCCAGGCGTGAAATTCGTAGCTGCTGACGGCATTAATGTTCTTGACGTGCTTGCGCACGACAAACTGATCATTACGAAAGAAGCAGTTCAGAAGGTAGAGGAGGTGCTCGCGTAATGAAGGATCCTCGTGATATTGTAAAACGTCCGATTATTACGGAACGTACTGCTGACATGATGAACGACTTGAAATATGTATTTGAAGTCGATATCCGTGCAAACAAAACCGAGATCAAAAAAGCGGTAGAAGCTATTTTCAACGTAAAAGTGAAAAACGTGAACACACTTCGTGTTCCAGCTAAACCGAAACGGTACGGACGTTATTCCGGATATACTAGCGAATGGAAAAAAGCGTTTGTAACGCTGACACAAGACAGCAAAACGCTTGAGTTTTTTGAAACTGTATAATTGAAATTGTTGAAGTAAGGAGGGAAACCCAGTGCCAATCAAAAAGTATAAACCAACATCCCCGGCAAGACGGAACATGTCCGTTTCTACATTTGAGGAAATCACCACAGATAAGCCGGAGAAATCGTTGCTTGCCCCGCTTAGCAAACAAGCAGGCCGCAACAACCAAGGTAAAATTACAGTTCGTCACCATGGTGGTGGACACAAACGTAAATACCGTATCATTGACTTCAAACGTACTAAAGATGGAATACCGGGCCGCGTTGCTACAATCGAGTATGACCCGAACCGTACATCTAACATTGCTTTGATTCATTATGCTGATGGTGAGAAACGTTACATCATCGCTCCTAAAGGTTTGAAAGTTGGAGATCAAGTATTCTCCGGACCTGAATCAGACATCAAAATTGGTAATGCGTTGCCACTCGAAAACATTCCAGTAGGTACCGTTATCCACAACATCGAGTTGAAACCAGGTAAAGGCGGACAATTGGTTCGTGCTGCTGGTACAGAAGCTCAGTTGCTTGGTAAAGAAGAAAAATACGTTTCCGTTCGTCTCTCTTCCGGAGAAGTTCGTCGTATTCTTAAAGTTTGCCGTGCGACAATCGGATCTGTTGGTAACCAAGACCACGAGCTCATCAAAATCGGTAAAGCCGGTCGTAGCCGTTGGTTGGGACAACGTCCTGAAGTTCGTGGTGTTGTAATGAACCCTAACGATCACCCTCACGGTGGTGGTGAAGGTCGTGCTCCAATCGGACGTAAATCGCCAATGTCACCATGGGGTAAACCTACTCTTGGTTTCAAAACGCGTAAGAAAAATAAAGCTTCTGATAAATACATCATTCGCCGCCGCACGAAGTAATACACACTGTGCATGACTTCGTGAGGCATCTGCGGATGCATAATAGCTACGTTTGAAGGGAGGATCTCCACATGAGTCGCAGTTTGAAAAAAGGGCCATTCATTGATGGCTACATGCTCAAGAAGGTAGAAGAGATGGAAGCGTCAGGTAAGAAGAACGTTATCAAAACCTGGTCCCGTCGCTCTACAATTTTCCCACAATTCATCGGACACACATTTGGCGTTTACGACGGTCGTAAGCACGTGCCAGTGTATGTAACTGAGGACATGGTTGGACACAAACTGGGTGAGTTCGCTCCAACCCGTACGTACAAAGGCCATACTGATGATGATAAGAAAACAAGAAGATAAATGAATATCTTTAATGTTTGAGAGGAGGTTACACAATGGAAGCAAAAGCACATGCTAAGTTTATCCGGATTGCTCCTCGTAAAGTTCAACTCGTTGTTGACTTGATTCGCGGCAAGCAAGTAGGTGAGGCGGTTGCCATTCTCCGTCACACTCCGAAATCTGCTTCTCCAATCGTTGAGAAGTTGCTCAACTCCGCTATTGCGAACGCGGAACATAATTATTCTTTGGATGTTAATAACTTGGTTATCTCGCAAGCTTACGTGAACCAAGGACCGACAATGAAACGTTTCCGCCCTCGTGCAATGGGACGTGCAAGTCGTATTAACAAACGTACTAGCCACATAACTTTGGTGGTATCTGAAAAGTAAAAGGAGGGGAAACGTGTGGGCCAAAAGGTAAATCCAGTCGGACTCCGTGTCGGAGTTATCCGTGACTGGGAATCTAAGTGGTATGCAGGCAAAGACTTCGGTGATCTTTTGATGGAAGACGTGAAAATTCGTGAATTCCTGAAAAATAAATTGAAAGACTCCGCTATGTCTCGTGTTGAGATCGAGAGAGCGGCTAACCGCGTAAACGTAACGATTCACACAGCGAAACCAGGTATGGTAATCGGTAAGGGTGGATCTGAAGTAGAAAATCTTCGTAACCAAATTACGAAAATTGCTGGCGGTAAAAAAGTACACATCAACATCTCTGAAATTAAGAACCAAGACCTGGATGCAGTCCTGGTAGCAGAAAGCATTGCACAACAATTGGAACGTCGTGTTTCTTTCCGTCGTGCTCTGAAACAAGCTATTCAAAGAACTATGCGTTCTGGCGCAAAAGGCATTAAAACTCAAGTAGGCGGACGTCTTGGCGGAGCTGAGATTGCACGTTCTGAAGGCTACAGCGAAGGAACTGTTCCACTGCACACACTGCGTGCTGACATTGACTATGGTACAGCAGAGGCTCATACTACTTACGGACGTATCGGCGTAAAAGTATGGATCTATCGTGGAGAGGTTCTTCCTACGGCTAAGAAACAAGCTGCTAAGGAAGGAGGCAACTAATCATGTTGGTACCAAAACGTGTAAAACACCGTAAGCAACAACGCGGACATATGAAAGGCCAAGCTAAAGGCGGAACTACGCTGAACTTTGGCGAATACGGTCTGCAAGCTACGGAACCGGCTTGGATTACGAACCGTCAAATCGAAGCGGCTCGTATTGCGATGACTCGTTACATCAAACGTGGTGGTAAAGTCTGGATTAAAATTTTCCCTGACAAACCAATCACTCAAAAGCCTCTCGAGGTTCGGATGGGTAGCGGTAAAGGTAATGTAGAAAAATGGGTTGCAGTAGTGAAACCAGGTAAGATCATGTTTGAACTTGCTGGTGTACCGGAGGAGATTGCACGCGAAGCAATGCGTCTTGCCGCTCACAAACTGCCAATCAAAACGAAGTTCGTGAAACGTGAAGAATTGGGTGGTGAAGCAAATGAAAGCTAGTGAATTTCGCAACCTAACCTCTGCTGAAATCGAGCAAAAGATTGCCGGATTTAAAGAAGAACTCTTTAACCTCCGCTTTCAACTCGCTACCGGTCAGCTGGATAACCCGACTCGAATCCGTGATGTGCGGAAAGAAATAGCTCGTGCTAAAACCATTATCCGTGAAAGAGAATTGGGAATCGGTTAATTAGGGTCGGATATATAATCCGTCCGTAATCAGGAAGGAGGCCAACAATGAGCGAAGAACGTAACGCACGTAAAGTGCAAACTGGTAAAGTAGTCAGTGATAAAATGGATAAAACGATTGTTGTTGCTGTAGAAACCTACAAAAACCACAAATTGTACCATAAGCGCATTAAGGTTACTAAAAAGTTCAAAGCGCATGACGAAGAAAACACTGCGAAAATCGGTGACACGGTGAAAATCATGGAGACTCGTCCGCTTTCGAAAGATAAACGCTGGAGACTTACTGAAGTCGTAGAAAAAGCGGTTATCATCTAATGCATATACAGCATAGCTGAAAGGAGGAATTCTAAATGATCCAACCATTTACACGATTGACTGTAGCTGACAACTCCGGCGCGAAGGAATTGATGTGTATCCGCGTACTCGGCGGTACTGGACGTCGTACAGCTCAAATCGGTGACTTGATCGTTTGTTCTGTAAAACAAGCAACACCAGGCGGCGTTGTCAAAAAAGGTGATGTAGTTAGAGCGGTTGTCGTTCGTACTAAACGTTCTATACGTCGTAAAGACGGTTCCTACATCGGTTTTGATGAAAATGCAGCGGTTGTTGTCAAAGACGACAGAAGCCCTCGTGGAACACGTATTTTCGGACCTGTTGCTCGTGAACTTCGCGACAAAGATTTCATGAAAATCGTTTCCTTGGCTCCAGAAGTTATCTAAAGCTTAATCTCGTGATGTTAGAAACAGGAGGTGTACGAAATGCCAAGAGTGAAAAAAGTTCTGGAATCACATAACAACAAACTTCACGTTAAAAAGGAAGATACGGTTATGGTGATCAGCGGTAAAGACAAAGGTAAAAAAGGCCGTGTCATCGCTGCTTATCCTCGTGAGAACCGCGTCCTTGTGGAAGGTGTTAACATGGTGAAAAAACACCAGAAGCCTAACCAGCAAAATCCGCAAGGCGGCATTATCGAGAAGGAAGCTCCGATTCACGTTTCAAACGTAATGCACATCGATCCGAAGAGCGGAAAAGTAACCCGTGTTGGTTACAAAGTGTTGGATAGCGGAAAGAAAGTGCGCGTTGCTAAACGTTCCGGAGAAATTATCGACTAATTGAACCGAATGAGAAAGGAGGGCTATGATTCATGGCATCAAGAATGAAAGAACGTTACCTGCAAGAAATCGCTCCTGCTTTGATGCAGAAGTTTAACTATACAACGGTAATGCAAGTGCCGAAAATCGAGAAAATCGTTATCAACATGGGTGTGGGCGAAGCTGTCCAAAACTCCAAAGTGTTGGATTCTGCAGTAAACGATTTGCAACTGATCGCAGGTCAAAAACCTGTAATCACTCGTGCTAAAAAATCTATCGCAGGTTTCAAACTGCGTGAGAACATGCCTATCGGTGTGAAAGTGACATTGCGCGGCGAGCGTATGTATTACTTCCTCGATAAATTGCTTAACGTAACACTTCCACGTGTCCGCGACTTCCGCGGTGTTTCAAGCAAAGCTTTTGATGGTCGTGGTAACTATACACTGGGTCTTAAAGAGCAATTGATCTTCCCAGAGATCGAGTATGATAAAGTAGACAAAGTCCGCGGTATGGATATTGTCATTGTAACAACGGCGAAAACAGACGAAGAGTCCCGTGAGTTGCTCACGCAACTGGGAATGCCTTTCGTTAAATAATGTTGGTATAACGTTTCCGGGTGTCTGGAAAGACTCCCTTTTCTCCGAAATTATTTAGGAGGTGTCAGGCTAAGTGGCAAAAACTTCGATGAAAGTTAAACAACAACGTACACCAAAGTTTAAAGTACGTGCTTATACACGCTGTGAGCGTTGCGGACGTCCACATTCGGTACTGCAGAAGTTCAAAATTTGCAGAATTTGCTTCCGTGAATTAGCTTATAAAGGCCAGATCCCTGGCGTGAAAAAAGCAAGCTGGTAAAAAGTCCTGAACGGGAAGGAGGTTAACTCACAATGACTATGTCTGATCCAATTGCAGATATGCTTACTCGTATTCGTAACGCGAACACTGTTCGCCACGAAACAGTAGAAATGCCTGCTTCGACAATGAAAAAACAAATCGCCGATATTCTGAAGCGTGAAGGTTTCATCCGTGATGCTGAAGTTATCGATGATAACAAACAAGGGATTATCCGTGTTTTCCTGAAATACGGTCAAAATAACGAGCGCGTTATCACTGGTCTGAAAAGAATCAGTAAACCTGGTCTTCGTGTTTACACGAAAAGCAACGAAGTACCTCGTGTACTTGGTGGCCTGGGAATCGCGATCATCTCAACATCCAAAGGTATCATGACGGACAAAGAAGCTCGTCAATCAAAATCCGGCGGCGAAGTAGTCTGCTACGTTTGGTAATATAACGTCACAAGATAGGAGGTGCAACATATGTCTCGTATTGGTCGCAAACCAATTACAGTACCAAGTGGTGTGGACATCACACTGGACAACACCGTTATTACGGTAAAAGGACCAAAAGGAACTCTGACTCGTGAGCTTCATAAAGATATGAAGGTTACAGTTGAGAACAACGAAATTACAGTTGTGCGTCCTTCCGATAACAAAACTCACCGTTCTTTGCACGGCACAACGCGTAGCGTTGTAAACAATATGGTGAGCGGCGTTACTGAAGGATTCGCAAAATCTCTGGAGCTGGTTGGGGTCGGATATCGTGCAAGCAAATCCGGAGATAAAATCGTTCTGAACGTTGGATACTCTCACCCGGTTGAAATTACACCGGAAGCGGGAATCGAATTCGAAGTTCCTTCGAATACGAAAATCATCGTTCGCGGAATCGATAAAGAGCGCGTAGGAGCTTACGCTGCTAAAATTCGTTCCGTTCGTGAACCTGAGCCGTACAAAGGTAAAGGTATTAAATATGAAGGCGAGCGTATCATCCGTAAGGAAGGTAAAGCCGGTAAGAAGAAATAAGATTTCTCTTACCGCCTTTGCGCGGCTTTCGGCTTGCTTGCTTCGTGTGTTTCTAATATACCCCGTGGCTTCTGCTTTGAAGCCAGCGAGGTAACCTGAAAGGAGTGAATCCCTGAGATGATTACGAAACCAGATAAAAATAAGGCTCGTCTGAAAAGACACCTTCGTGTTCGTAAGAAAATCCAAGGAACGGCAGCACGTCCACGTTTGAACGTATTCCGTTCTGGTAAACATATGTATGCTCAAATCATCGATGATGTAGCTGGTGTAACAATCGCTTCCGCGTCTACCGTAGACAAAGAATTGAGCAGCGGCATTCAAAATGGTGCATCTGTTGAATCAGCTCGTAAAGTTGGCGAACTCGTTGCTAAACGTGCGAAAGACAAAGGTGTTTCCAACATCGTATTTGACCGTAGTGGTTATCTGTACCATGGTCGTATCGCAGCATTGGCTGAAGCGGCTCGTGAAGCAGGACTTGAGTTTTAAGATATTTTTCAAAAGGAGGTTAACGACTTGCGTGTAGATCCGAATACTTTGGAACTGACTGAAAGAGTTGTAAATATTAATCGCGTAGCTAAAGTAGTAAAAGGCGGACGCCGTTTCAGCTTTAGCGCACTAGTTGTAGTCGGCGACGGCAACGGCTGGGTTGGAGCTGGTATCGGTAAAGCGGGCGAAGTACCTGATGCAATTCGCAAAGGTATCGAAGACGCTAAGAAAAACCTTGTACACGTTCCACTCGTAGGAACATCGATTCCTCACTTGGTAACAGGTAAGTTCGGCGCAGGACGCGTGCTGTTGAAACCAGCATCTGAAGGTACTGGTGTTATCGCTGGTGGTCCTGTACGTGCGGTTCTCGAACTTGCTGGTGTGGGTGACATTTTGACAAAATCTCTGGGTTCTTCGAATTCCATGAACATGGTCAATGCGACTTTGGAAGGTTTGTCCCGTTTGAAGCGTGCTGAAGACGTGGCTAAACTGCGCGGAAAATCCGTCGAAGAGCTTCTGGGTTAGGAGGGAATTCTCATGGCTAAATTAGAAATTACCCTCGTCCGTAGCTTGATCGGACGTCCGGAGACGCAAAGAACAACTGTGAAAACATTGGGATTGCGCAAAATCAACAGCAAAGTGGTTCAAAACGATAATCCTGCCATCCGTGGTATGATTAACAAAGTAAGCCACTTGGTAGCTGTAAAAGAAGTAGAAGCTTAATAACGGGTTAATCCCACAAATCTTTAAGGAGGTGCAACGAACGATGAAGTTACATGAGCTTTCTCCATCTCCTGGATCTCGTAAAGAGCGTAAGCGTGTTGGTCGCGGTCCAAGTAGTGGTACAGGTAAAACATCAGGTCGCGGTCACAAAGGACAAAACTCTCGCTCTGGCGGTGGTGTTCGTCCAGGCTTCGAAGGTGGACAAAATCCATTGTATCGTCGATTGCCAAAACGTGGTTTCGTAAACCCAACTCGCAAAGAATTTGCAGTTGTGAATATTGAAGACCTGAACAGTTTTGCTGCGGGTACTGAAGTAACTCCAGAATTCTTGATGACGAACGGCGTAGTTAAAAACGCTAAATCCGGAATCAAAATCCTGGGTAACGGTGAAGTCACTGTGAAGCTGACTGTTAAAGCTAATAAGTTTTCTCAATCTGCGGTGGAGAAAATTGAAGCTGCCGGCGGTACAACCGAGGTGATTTAATGTTCAAGACCCTAAAGAATATCTGGCGGGTTGAGGATCTGCGCAAAAGGGTATTATTTACCCTTTTTGTACTGATCATTTACCGCATCGGCTCCTTTGTTCCCGTTCCCGGTGTCAACAAAGATGTGTTCGAAGCGACAAATTCTGCGGGTAAAGAAGTTTTTGGACTTCTCAATACGTTTTCGGGTGGAGCACTGTTCCAGTTCTCGATATTTGCACTCGGAATCGTACCTTACATCACTGCGTCTATCATAGTACAGTTGCTTTCCATGGACGTTATACCAAAATTAGCGGAGTGGGCAAAGCAAGGTGAACAAGGTAAGAAGAAATCTGCACAGTTGACCCGTTATTTAACGATAGGGTTGGCATTGGTTCAAGCGTTTGGTACGTCGATCGGATTCAATCGCTTGTACAATACTGACATGATTCCTAATGCAACTTTTGCAGATTATATCTTGATTGCGATTGTACTTACGGCCGGTACTTCATTCCTGATGTGGCTTGGTGAGCAGATCACCGAGAAGGGCATAGGAAACGGGATTTCGATTTTGATCTTTGCGGGTATCCTATCAACGGTGCCTAACATTATCAAACAAACGATCGAATCCGACTTTATCCAACCTGATCAGTTGTTTATGAACATTCTCAAGGGTGTAATCATCGCAATTGTTATTGTGCTGATCATCATTGGTGTCATTTACATTCAGCAGGCGATTCGGAAAATTCCTGTACAGTACGCTAAACGTGTCGTAGGTAACAAAATGTACGGTGGACAGAATACACACATCCCGCTGAAAATTAATGCAGCAGGTGTTATCCCTGTCATCTTCGCATCATCGCTGTTGATGTTCCCAACGATTATCGCCAACTTCTGGGCAGATCGCGTATGGGCACAGTGGATCGGTCAGAATCTGACTACACACAAACCTCTTGGTATGTTGTTGTATGTCGTGATGATCTTCGGTTTCACATTCTTCTATACTTTCGTACAGATGAATCCTCAGCAGATGGCTGACAATATGAAAAAGAACGGCGGTTACGTCCCAGGCATTCGTCCGGGTAAAGCAACCGAGAAATATCTGACCCGTGTCATGACTCGTTTGACAATGGCCGGAGCCATCTTCTTGGCAGTCATTTCCGTTCTGCCTGTATTCTTAGGGGCACTTTCTGGTTTGCCTCAAGCAGCGCAAATTGGAGGAACATCCCTCCTGATCGTTATCGGTGTTGCGCTGGATACGATGAAGCAAATCGAAAGCCAATTGATCAAACGCCACTACAAAGGTTTTATCAATAAATAGGCAATAGGTACCGGTCGAGTGAAGATTTACTTGCCGGCACCTATTGTGCTGTTTGTTGATGTAGGGTAGTCTTGGAGGGAGTGACATAACGTGAACATCCTATTCATGGGCCCTCCGGGGGCAGGAAAAGGAACGCAAGCAGAAGTCATCGTGAAAGAGTTCGGTATTCCCCATATTTCAACAGGCGATGCATTTCGCCTTGCGATCAAACAGGGAACTCCCATTGGTTTGAAAGCCAAGGAATATATGGATCAAGGATTGCTTGTACCAGATGATGTTACAATCGGCATCGTTGAAGAACGATTGCAGCAGCCTGACTGCAGAGAAGGGTTTCTCTTGGATGGTTTTCCAAGAACCTTGTCTCAAGCAGAAGCGCTCGATGGCATTCTGGATCGACTGAATTCAGGTCTTGATCATGTGATTAACCTGAAAGTGGATCGCAACAAACTGTTGGCTCGTTTAACGGGTCGTCGGCTTTGTAAAGACTGTGGCGCCACGTATCATGTCGTATTCAATCCGCCTAAGCAGGAAGGTATTTGTGATAAATGCGGCGGAGAGTTGTACCAACGCTCTGATGATAATGAAGAGAGCGTAGGCACGCGTCTGGACGAGTATATCAACAAAACAGCACCACTCCTCACGTTTTATGAGAACAAAGCTCTTCTTCGTCAAATGGATGGAGAGCAGGATATCGATCAAGTTTCTCAACAAATCGTGTCCTTACTGAGAGGTTAATTGAATGATCATTGGTAAGTCAGAAACGGAACTGGGTTTGATGCGAGAAGCAGGGAGAATCGTGGCGGAAACGCATCGTCTCTTAGCAGAACATATCTCACCCGGTATTACGACTGGAGAACTTGACCATATGGCCGAACAATTTATCCGCAGTCAAGGAGCTGTGCCGTCTTTCAAAGGTTATAACGGTTTCCCTGCCAGTGTGTGCGCTTCAGTGAATGAAGAGTTGGTGCATGGATTTCCCGGCAAACGCAAGTTGAACGAGGGCGATATTGTTACGTTTGACATCGGCGCGCAGTACCAAGGGTATCACGGAGATTCAGCCTGGACTTATCCAGTTGGCCGTATTTCTGAAGAAGCCCGTCGTCTCCTAGACGTTACGGAGGCTTCATTGTACGCAGGTCTGGCGCAAGTGAAACCTGACGTTCGCTTGTTTACAATATCTCATGCGATTCAGAAATATATTGAGGATGCTGGTTTTTCGGTAGTACGTGAATATGTCGGTCACGGCATAGGAGCCAATCTGCATGAGGAACCAAAGATTCCGAACTATGGTCTTCCTGATCGGGGGCCACGGCTCAAAGCGGGCATGGTGCTGGCCATAGAGCCGATGGTTAACGTAGGTAGACGGTATGTAAAAACGTTGGAAGATAACTGGACTGTCGTAACTGTTGATGGATCGTTATGTGCCCACTTTGAACACACCGTAGCAGTTACACCAGATGGCATGGAAATTTTCACAAAACTGAATGCGTAGGTGATAAGGCATGAATAATCAGTCTAATCCGCAGCTCGGTCAACTTGTGAAGATCCGTAAAGGCCGCAATGCGGACCAAGCCGCAGTAATTGTTGCTATAGCGGACGCGAGGTTCGTATATATTGCGGATGGAGACAAACGTAAGTTTGATCAGCCCAAGAAGAAGAACATTCTTCATCTTGAGCTCCAACCGATGATTAGCAGCGAGGTCGTAAACAGTTTAAACGAGAGTGGTCGGGTGACAAACGGAAAGCTCCGCTATGCGGTGCATTCGTTTCTGGAATCCACCAACATTCAAGCTGAAGAGAAAGGAGACTGACTAATGGCTAAGGAAGATGTCATTGAAGTGGAAGGTACGGTTCTCGAACCGCTACCGAATGCAACGTTCAAAGTTGAGCTTGAGAACGGTCATCAAATTCTCGCTCACGTTTCCGGAAAGTTGCGGATGCACTTTATCCGTATCCTGACTGGTGACAAAGTAGTTGTTCAGTTATCGCCTTATGATCTAACAAAAGGTCGTATAACTTACCGTAAATAGTAGTAGACAGTTGCAATGAACTGTGAAGCTTATGAAGCGGGTTTTGCCCGGCAAAACTTGCGAAAGCTTCGAAGCCGGTTTTACAATAGTAGAACAAGGTCAATGCTTACGAAGAGAGTTTTGCTAAGCAGAACTTTGAGGAGGTAATTCACATGAAGGTAAGACCTTCGGTCAAGCCGATTTGCGAAAAATGCAAAGTCATTCGCCGCAAAGGGAATGTTATGGTTATCTGTGAAAATCCGAAACACAAACAAAAACAAGGTTAATGAAGGGGGTGTAGCGTAAAATGGCACGTATAGCTGGTGTGGATTTGCCACGTGATAAGCGCGTTGAGATCGCCTTGACTTATATTTTCGGAATCGGTAAAACGACTTCCCAGAAAATTCTGAGCTCTACAGGCATCAATCAGAACACTCGTGTTCGTGATTTGACGGAAGATGAAGTCAGCAAATTGCGTGAAAGTATCGACAAAGAGGTCAAAGTTGAAGGTGACCTGCGTCGTGAAATCTCTTTGAATATTAAACGTTTGACGGAGATCGGTTGTTACCGTGGAGTTCGTCATCGTCGTGGTCTGCCTGTTCGTGGACAACGTACGAAAACGAATGCTCGTACTCGTAAAGGTCCTCGTCGTACAGTAGCGAACAAGAAGAAATAATAAGGGGGGATAAGAGAAAATGGCTAAACCGAAAAAAGTCGTACGTACTAAACGTCGTGACCGTAAAAATATTGAATCTGGCGTGGCACATATCCGTTCCACTTTCAATAACACTATCGTTACTATTACGGATCCTCACGGAAACGCAATTTCGTGGGCAAGCTCCGGCGGCCTCGGATTCAGAGGTTCCCGTAAATCGACTCCGTTTGCTGCACAAATGGCTGCTGAGACTGCTGCCAAAGCTGCAATGGAACATGGGATGAAAGCCGTTGAGGTTATGGTTAAAGGACCAGGCGCAGGCCGTGAAGCAGCGATCCGCTCTTTGCAAGCTGCTGGTCTTGAAGTTAACCTGATCAAAGACGTAACTCCAGTCCCGCATAACGGATGCCGTCCTCCAAAACGTCGTCGTGTCTAATGAGATTTGCCCCTGCGTGTGGTATACTTCCGGCACAATCTGCTAATAATGGTTGTTTAGGCATAGTACTGCATGTTTTCGCAAGAGAAGGTAAATGTTTCATAGAGGACCGACGTTTTGAAGGAGGGGTATTGCAGTGATTGAAATCGAAAAGCCGAAAATTGAGACGGTAGACGTCAACGATGATGGCACCTATGGGAAATTCGTAGTAGAACCGCTGGAACGTGGATACGGTACGACGCTTGGAAACTCGCTTCGCCGAATCTTGCTTTCCTCACTGCCGGGTGCGGCAGTGTCTTCGGTTCAAATCGATGGCGTTCTGCATGAATTTGCTACAGTTCCTGGCGTAATGGAAGATGTAACGGAGATTATTCTTAACCTGAAAGCTTTGTCGCTTAAGATTCATTCCGACGAGGAGAAAGTTCTCGAGATTGATGCTGAAGGCGAAGGAGCAATTACGGCAGGAGATATCCGTGCTGACTCCGATGTGGAAATCCTTAATCCGGATCTTCACATTGCTACGCTCGGACCAGGTTCGAGACTTCACATGCGTATTTTTGCCAATCGCGGTCGCGGCTACGTCCAGGCAGATCGGAATAAACGCGATGACCAGCCGATCGGCGTCATCCCTGTCGATTCCATCTTCACCCCGATCAGTCGCGTAAACTACGCTGTGGAAAATACGCGTGTCGGCCAAGTGACCAACTATGACAAGCTCACGTTGGAAGTTTGGACTGACGGAAGTATTCGTCCTGAAGAGGCTGTAAGCCTCGGCGCTAAAATTTTGACCGAGCACTTGATGCTCTTCGTGGGTCTTACAGACGAAGCGAAAGATGCAGAGATCATGGTCGAAAAAGAAGAAGACAAAAAAGAAAAAGTACTCGAAATGACGATCGAAGAGCTGGATCTCTCTGTTCGTTCCTACAACTGCCTCAAACGTGCTGGTATTAATACCGTACAAGAGCTGACTACGAAAACAGAAGAAGACATGATGAAAGTCCGTAACCTCGGACGTAAGTCTTTGGAAGAAGTTCAAGAGAAGCTTGAGGAACTTGGTTTGGGACTCCGTACAGAAGAATAGACAGCCGAGTGCTTGAAGTGAAGGAGGGAAAACAATGGCATACCAAAAGTTGGGCCGTAATTCCAGCGCACGTAAAGCTTTGTTCCGTGACCTGGTAACCGACCTGTTCTTATACGAACGCATTCAGACAACTGAAGCGAAAGCAAAAGAGGTTCGCTCTATTGCTGAAAAACTGATCACTAAAGCGAAAAAGGGAGATCTTCACGCCCGTCGCCAAGTGGCAGCATATGTTCGCCGCGAAACTATCGATGGTGAGCAAGATGCAATCCAAAAACTGTTTAGCGAATTGTCCGGTCGTTACGCTGAGCGTCCAGGTGGATACACTCGTATCCTGAAACTGGGACCTCGTCGTGGTGACGCAGCGCCAATGGTTTACTTGGAACTGGTAGACCGCGCGTAAAACAGATGAGATGAGGAAAGGGGACAGAGTCAACGATTCTGGGTTAACCCTTTTTTTCTCTTCATTTCGGAATTCGTGCTGTAATTGAAGCTCCGTAAGGGGCTTCTTTTGCTGTTCGGGATAGGGATATGTATAGTATGGAACAAAGGTGTGGTTATGATGCGCAACTTATGTATGACGGTAACTTATGATGGAACAGCCTATTACGGCTTTCAAGTACAGCCGGGAGGTAATACCATTCAGGACCATCTTGAAGATGCCATTCGTGCATTAACCGGTGAGACAGTTAAAATTACAGGTTCAGGCCGAACGGATGCAGGCGTTCACGCCCGCAGACAAATCTTCAATTTTCCTACAGCGTCACAGATTCCAATTGAGCGTTGGTGTATTGCACTCAACTCCAGATTACCATCGGATATTGTCGTTATTGATGCACTGGAAGTGCCAGTGGATTTTCATTCTCGCTATGCAGCGAAAAAGAAAACGTATCGGTACACTGTTAATGCGAATCAATTTCCGGATGTTTTCAACAGACGACTGCAATATCATCACCATGCCAAACTGGACACTGCGGCTATGGAGGAGGGACTGCGTCACTTTATAGGTACGTATGATTTCACTTCCTTTGCTTCACGCAAGTCTCAGAAAGAGAATCATGTACGTTCGGTATACGAAGCATGGATGGAAGTAGACCGTTCAATGTGTAGGGATCATCCGCGCGATCAGGGTGTCATTCACATTTATGTGAGTGGTAACGGCTTTTTGCAGCATATGGTTCGTATCATTGTAGGTACACTGCTGGAGATCGGAGAGGGCAAACGGAAAGCCTCTGAAGTACCGAATATGATTGCTGCATGTAATCGATCTGCTGCAGGACCTACTGCAGTTAGCTGTGGTTTAATGCTCTGGGATCTTGAATACAAAAAAGATTAAATTTGGTGGGTAAAAAGCTTAATTAACACTTGCGATTTAATCTCCTATCATGTAATATAAAAGTTGTGTTTTCTTAATGGCTTTCCCACAGCCCCAATTAAGAGGTTCACATCGCAACAACTAATCCATCAACACCTAAAGTTATAACTTAATGAACGAAGATAAATGAAAATGATGATTTTGAACATTTTAAGGAGGAACTTTTCATGCGTACTACGTACATGGCGAAGCCTAGCGAAGTTGAGCGCCAATGGCACATCATTGATGCTGAAGGCAAAACCCTCGGACGTTTGGCGAGCGAAGCAGCTGCTTTGATCCGCGGCAAACATAAGCCACAATTCACTCCACATGTGGACACTGGCGATTTCGTTGTTATCATCAATGCTGAGAAAATCGTATTGACTGGTAAAAAAATGCAAGGTAAGAAATACTACCGTCACTCGATGCACCCAGGTGGTTTGAAAGTAACTACTGCCGAAGAGATGGTTAAAAACAAACCTGAGCGTATGTTGGAATTGGCTGTTCGCGGTATGCTTCCAAAAACTCGCATGGGCGAGAAAATGAAGCTGAGACTTAAAGCGTACAGAGGCACTGAGCATCCACATGCAGCACAAAAACCAGAAGTTTACGAACTTCGCGGTTAATTAAAAGGAGGACAGTTTCATGGCACAAGTACAATACTATGGGACAGGTCGTCGTAAACATTCGGTAGCACGTGTTCGCCTTGTACCGGGTGAAGGACGCATTGTCATCAATAAACGTGATATTAATGAATACTTCGGTTTGGAAACACTCAAACTGATCGTAAAACAACCATTGACTTTGACAGAAACGCTCAGCAACTATGACGTTTTGGTTATCGCTCATGGTGGCGGAATCTCCGGTCAAGCCGGCGCTATCCGTCACGGTATCTCCCGCGCTCTGTTGAAAGCAGATCCTGAGTACCGTGCATCCCTGAAAAAAGCAGGATTCCTGACTCGTGACCCACGGATGAAAGAACGTAAAAAATACGGTCTCAAAGCCGCTCGTCGCGCTCCTCAGTTCTCCAAACGTTAATATGCATTACAAGCCTCTGGCCTCGGCCAGGGGTTTTTTTGTGTCTAAAATGCCTACAACCTACGGCGATCAATGATATTTTCTTACACCCTGCCACATCTTGTTTTCTTCTCCGGGAGAGGGTTAGAAATACGTAGTTCGCTATATAGCCTCATCTCGTTTTGAAGCTATTCCTTCGGACACCATAGATCACACAAAGAACTTGAGCTATACAATACTTCAATACATAATCACAATAACCTGATGAAGTGGCCTACCAATCCATCAGTCTTTCTTATAGTTTCAATAAAACTCGCTTACATATCTACGAGTAATCATTGATCTTAGTTCTGAGTGTAAGCACATCTATCCGCTACTACAGTTAGACAATATAGATAGGGAGAGGCGTATGATCTAAACTCCTTAAATGTCTGTAAACCCAATAGGGGCAAAGGATTACTGGCAATCACTATAAGGGGTGTACTGGCTTAGTGTGTGCTGTATTGATTCACATCTATTCCTTTCAGCAGGGTTAGAGGGTAACTGAATCATTAATTGATGGCTCATTTGTAACGTCAAAGTGAAGTAAAGCATGTTCTTTTTTACCATATGGCAGGCATTGACATCCCCTAAGAAAGATTTATACTAAACATAATTCATATTAGATTAGTCGGCTTTAGATTTACAATTGTTGAATGGGGGAAATACAAAATGAACTTGCTTGAAAAAGAGGAACTTGCCCGGACAAAAGCTGAGGAATTAGAATCTGCTAGCCCAGAAGATATTATTCGTTATGCGGTTGAGACATTTCCCAACATTACATTTGCATGCAGCTTTGGTGCGGAGGATGTTGTGTTAGTAGATATGCTGCAAAAGATCAGTCCATCCACGGATGTGTTCTACTTGGACACGGACTTTCATTTTAAGGAAACGTATGAAACTCGGGACGTTATGCAAGAAAAGTACAATTTAGATTTTGTGCGTGTATCACCTAAAATTACGCCTGAAGAGCAAGAAGCAGCGCATGGAGCAGAGCTGTGGAAATCGGATCCTAATGCTTGCTGTAACATCCGTAAGGTAGAACCTCTGACACGTATACTATCTCAGTATGATGCTTGGATTACAGGCATACGTCGAGATCAAGCACCAACTCGCGCTAACTCCAAGAAAGTGGAGTATGATGCAAAATTCGGTCTTATGAAATTCAATCCGATTGCTCACTGGACTTCCGAAGATGTCTGGGACTACATTCGGGTAAATAACGTTGTCTACAATCCACTACATGATCAGAATTATCCGAGTATTGGTTGCGAGTATTGTACACGCCAAGTCATGCCTGGAGAAGATCCACGTGCGGGACGCTGGTCCGGCAATGATAAGACTGAGTGTGGACTGCATAAATAATTCTCATAATTTAAGAAACAAGCATTACCAGTAAATGGTACAATTATATAAGCATAAGGCTCGTTAAAAACTAACCTTGAGGTTTCCGTAACCAAACCAGTAATTGACTTCTGTGATACTTTTTCATTGTGGTAATTAATATTGAAATAGGGAGCTGACAAGATGACTTCAATTCTGCCTCATGGAGGTACGCTAGTACAGCGTGTCGTACAAGGAGAAGAACGGGAACAACTACTGCGGGAAAGTGAAGCTCTACCTTCACTGCGTATTAACACATGGACGATCTCTGATCTAGATCTGATTGGTGTGGGTGCATTCTCTCCACTGACGGGTTTCTTAAATGAGGAGGACTATCTCTCTGTTGTATCACGTATGCGGTTGGCAGACGGCACGGTATGGAGTATCCCAATTACGCTTGCTGTAGACGATCAGCAGGCTGCTGAGCTTCAGATTGGACAGAAGGTGGCTCTGGTGGGGCAAGACGATGGAGTCACCTATGGCTTGCTGGAAGTCCAGAGTGTTTACAAGGTGGATCAGGGCGAAGAAGCACGTCAGGTGTTCAAAACAGATGATCCAGAGCATCCTGGTGTGAAAAAATTGCTGGAGCGACCTGCAACGTATGTGGGAGGTCCAATTCAAGTGTTAAATCGTCCTAAACCAGCGAGATTTGAGCAATTTTATTTCGATCCAGCTGAGACCAGAAAGAGTTTTCAGGAGAAAGGCTGGAGAACAGTGGTTGGCTTTCAAACCCGTAATCCAGTTCACCGTGCACATGAGTACATTCAGAAAAGTGCGATGGAGATCGTAGATGCCTTGTTCCTTAATCCGCTGGTAGGTGAAACGAAGTCTGATGACGTTCCAGCCAATGTGCGCATGAAGAGCTACTTGGTGTTGCTGGAGAACTATTATCCGGCCGATCGTGCCTTTCTAGGTGTGTTTCCAGCGGCCATGAGATATGCAGGGCCACGAGAAGCTATTTTCCATGCTATGGTGCGTAAAAACTACGGTTGTACTCATTTTATTGTGGGTCGTGATCATGCTGGTGTTGGTGATTATTACGGTACCTATGAAGCTCAAGAAATCTTCTCTAACTTCACAGCTGAAGAATTGGACATTACCCCGCTGTTCTTCGAGCATAGCTTCTTTTGTACCAAATGTGGCAATATGGCATCCAGTAAAACTTGTCCACATGGTAAAGAGCATCATATGACGTTGTCTGGAACTAAGGTGCGTGGATTGCTTCGCAATGGAGAATGCCCACCACCTGAGTTTACACGTCCAGAGGTAGCTGAGGTACTGATTGAGGGAATGGCTGAGCAAGTCCAGTCCTAAAGGTTATATTTGTCCATCTTGTCCCATATAGATGATTAGAGTCATTTATAGGGGCGAGGTGGTTTTTTTATGCGTAAAAATAGGGGAAAGCATTTTGTAGTATGGATACGTCTACGTACAGTGAAGAGAGTGCTGCTGAGTCTTTGTTTGTTAGCAATGTTAGTAGGTGTAGCTACGTATGAGATTCCTTCATCCAAGACTTCTGGATATTGGAGCTTGCCTCTTGCTGGCAAAGTTATCGCAATTGATGCCGGGCACGGTGGTCCAGATGGGGGAGCTGTCAGTAAGCAGGGGGTAATTGAGAAAGATATTAACCTTTCCATCGCCTTATATGTGCGGGACTACTTACAACAAGCGGGTGCATTGGTCGTTATGACACGAGAGATCGACACGGATCTTGCAGAAGCGGATACAAGAGGTTACTCCAAACGTAAAACAGAAGATCTAAAACAACGAGTTAGACGGATTGAGGACAAGCAAGCAGATCTGTTTATTAGCATTCATATGAATAGCGTTCCTTCTAATCGATGGAGCGGGGCACAGGTATTTTATACACCAAACCATGTTGACAATGAAGGATTTGCAAATCTGCTTCAGCAAGAGATGATAAGGAATCTGGAAAATACAGATCGCATCGCCAAAACGGTAAATACGGTTTACTTACTTCAGGCATTAAAGATACCCTCTGCTCTAGTGGAAGTAGGCTTCCTCTCTCATCCAGAAGAGGCGCGAATGCTTGCAGATGAAACGTACCAGCGCAAAGTTGCGGCCTCCATCTATAACGGGATTCTGCGATATTCCTCAGGAGAACGCCCTAAAAGTTAGTCACAATTAGACTCGTAATGATATAATTGATACAGCATACCTAATACATGCCAATAGATAAAGCTGAGGTGCTGTCTGATGTTATCAAAAGAACAGATACTTGAACTATTGCAACCATTACAAGAACCACAATTGGGAGTTAGTCTGACCGAACTGCAGTGGGTTCGCGATGTTATGGTGAAAGAACATCATGTAGCCATTACATTCGTGACGTTGGACAACCAGCCTGAGGATACAACAGCTCTAAGTGATGCTGCACGTAATCTTTTGTCCCAGCATGGAATAGAGGATGTACATATTCGCTTTAGGGCAGCGTCTGAGCATGAACGTCAGAACCTTTCAGAAGGTGATATTCAACAAGACCCAAGTGACGAAGAAGTTCTCGTCAAAGGCCACGCAGCAGGTTTAGGTGGACACGAGTTGTTGAGCCCTGAATCGGGTGTACGTTACATTGCAATTGCAAGTGGTAAGGGTGGCGTTGGTAAATCCACTGTGACAGTGAACTTAGCAGTCGCTCTGGCTCGTCAAGGCAAAAAGGTCGGCTTAATTGATGCTGACATATATGGCTTCAGTGTACCGGACATGATGGGGATTGAAGAATATCCTGTAGTAGAGGATGGGGTTATTCAGCCGGTAGAACGATTCGGTGTTAAAGTTATGTCGATGGGATTCTTTATCCGTGAGAACAATCCTGTAATCTGGCGCGGCCCTATGTTAGGTCGTATGCTTCGTCAATTTTTTACTGATGTGAATTGGGGAGAACTCGATTACATGCTGCTTGATTTACCTCCAGGAACAGGTGACGTTGCGTTGGATGTACATCAGATGATACCCCATAGCAAAGAGATCATCGTCACAACGCCACATGCAACAGCTGCTTTTGTTGCGGCACGCGCAGGAGCAATGGCTATTCAGACCGAACACGAGCTGCTTGGTGTCGTCGAGAATATGGCCTATTACGAATGTGGAAGCTGTGGTGAGAAGGACTATGTGTTTGGACGTGGAGGCGGTGGACAGCTTGCTGAAAGCTTGCATACTAATCTACTAGCTCAGATTCCACTTGGAGCACCAGAGAACCATATCTCTGAGCCGGACTTCTCGCCATCTGTGTATAAAGCAGATACAAGCATTGGTGCGATCTACGCAGAGATCGCTAAAGAGATTGAAACTAAATTCTAAATTTTCATTACTAAGTTCGAAGTTCCCTTTGTCAGAAGCGACAGCTACGAATAAAAGCCCTGCATCTATAGATGCGGGGCTTTTGATCATACATAACCGTTTAATTCATACGATACCATTTAACACAGTATTTCTATGATTCGCCACCAGAGTCACCGCTGCCTCCATCGTCTGAACCGCCACCATCTTGCCCTTGACCTTCTTGCTGCTGTTGCTGGTCATCCTTCTGTGCGCCGCCACTTTCCACTTTAGGTTGAAGCTCATCCTGAACAACTTTTTTTAACAAAGTTAGAACTTCCATGCGGAATAAAGGGTTTTGCATCACTTCTTGCATGACGGTCATTGTTTGCTTACGATAATCAGGGGTTTTGGTCATATCCATGAACATTTTGGAAACTTCAGGAGATTTCATAATATCTGAGATGGATTTTTGGTACGTTGGATCTTTAATCAGTTCCATGTGTAATTGCTTGCTTTGTGAATTGACCACTTTGGCGAACTCACCTGCAAACTGTGGATCGGTCATAATTTTCTCGAATTCTTTTTTGTATTCTGGAGCTGTTATGGTATCCTTTACCGCAACACGAATCTGTTCCTGTGATTGCATAGGCATCAGCATTTTCATACCGATCGTACCAGAACCGCCACCACCGCCTTGCTCAGAGCCGCCACCTTCTCCACCGCCGCCAGAAGAACTTTGACCAGTAAGGGCTTCTTCCACTGCTTTTTTACCCTCATCACTTTTGAGGATGTCCACCACCATGGTTTTCATCTCTTTATAACTGCCCTGAGGAGGCGAATAATTCTGATCAGAGCCGCAGCCGGCGAGCAGGACGGATAGCCCAAATAGGACACAACATAACTGCCACAATGGCCGTTTCATGTGCACAACCCCTCCTTGATTAGATACTGGATGTAGTATGTGATGAGAAAGCAGTAAATATGTTGATCTGAGATGGTTTTTTACTGAGAAGGTTGGTAAAATAAAGTCTCGGGGGTGGAAAACATTTGAATTTACGGAAATGGTTTTTCCTATTTTGGACCGCGTTGTTGATCGGTGCGGTGGGATCATTAATAACAGGATTAATGATGATGTTGTTAAATGGAGAAAAAACGAATGGAATTGCTGATTTTATGTTATATCTGCTCATTCTGTTTGGCTCCGGTATTATGATTAGCGTATATTCGCAGATGGGCTTCTTTGCATATTTAATTTTGAATTATATGGGTAAGGGTGTGTTTCCCAAACGCGGCTGGCAAATTGTTCAGATTATATTAACGGTACTAGCTTTGCTTGATGTGATGTTCTTGCGTTTGTTTGTGGGGGAGGGACGAGAGCCCATATCCGATATTGTCCTTGGACTCATTATTTTGGCAGCAGCAATTGTTACCGCTTACGTAAAGGTCAAGCAAACAAACATTTCTGCACTTGTGCCGACCCTTTTCTTTATGATTGCCGTTACAGCGGTAGAGACGATTGGAGTATTACGCATCGATTCAAATGCAGCGACCATATTTATTGTGGTTCCCTTGTTAATGTGTAATGCATACCAAATGCTGATCTTGCACAAATTGGTAGATGCATCTGCCGATCGAGCTGTTACTGGAAAGGTAGAGCAGGCGTGAAGTAAGCAGAGGGATGATTTTGTTATAAAAATAAACTCCAAAAAGAGCTAACGATGGTTAGCTCTTTTCATTTGCACGAATAGCGTGCGATGTGTAATTTTGATCTATAACGTCATTGCAGTTATTGTAATACTTGAGCAGTACATTGATGTTAGACATAACTTTGGTGGCGTATTATTGTGCACTGGCTTGATCTCGCACCTCTGAACCCTTGGTGCTGGAGTGATTCAACAATTCGGAAACAGTGACAAACTCATATCCCTGATTTCGAAGTTTATCGATGATTACAGGTAAGGCTTCATGCGTTTGTTTAGAGGAGTCACTAGCATGCAATAGAACGATATCTCCTGGATGAGCTTTGCTGACTACACGATCAACAATGGTCTGTACACCTGGATTTTTCCAATCTTGAGAATCGGTATCCCATTGTACGACTTGGTAGTTCAAACTACTCGCAACCTGGAGAACACGTTTGTCAAAATCCCCGTTGGGTAGACGTAACAAATTCGGTTCTTTGCCCGTTAAATCGGTTAAAATGCTATGAGCTGTCGAAATTTCCTTACGGATCTCTTCCTCTGTCAGGCTGCTATAGTTTTCGTGTCTGTGTCCATGGCTGCCGATTTCATATCCAGCTTCCTTGATTGAGGTAACAATTTCAGGATGTGTTTTACTCCATGGTGAGGAGAGGAAGAAGGTAGCCTTTTCGATCTTGTTCTCTTTTAGCACTTTTAGAATGGGCTCTGTTCGCTTATCCCCCCAGCTAATGTCAAACGTAAGTGCAATTACTTTTTTTTCGGTTGGTACACTGTAGACTGCAGAAGGTGTATCCTCTGAGAACACAGAAACGTTGCCGCTCTCCAGATAGATTATTCCGATAGCAAACACGGCAGCAGCCAGCACAATCAGGTAACGTTTGATCTTTTTGCCGCTAAATACATAGAACGAGTTCATTTCAATAAGCGCCCCTCTCCCATAAGAAATGCTTGTTTACTCTCCAATGTATGCTCGTACTGCTTAGTTATTCGTATATGATGTTTGTTTGTCCATTAAGTTA
Source organism: Paenibacillus sp. Root52 (assembly GCF_001426865.1). Classification (GTDB taxonomy): domain Bacteria; phylum Bacillota; class Bacilli; order Paenibacillales; family Paenibacillaceae; genus Paenibacillus. The sequence continues at coordinate 62,555 of NZ_LMFO01000018.1, forward strand.
GTTTACTTAGGAGGTTGTTATGCTTAAATTTAGTACATTTCTGAAAGATCTGGGTTCCATCCGGAATGCTTTAATCTGGTCGGTCGCACTATTTGTGATTGGCATTAGTGTAGGGTGGGTGAGCACCGGGCCCCTAGAAGAATTACTTTTGAATCAAATTGGGGGGTTAAGAGAAGTCAGTGAGCGCTTGGAGCAAGGGGGGAATGTGCAATTAAACTTCTTCCTGTTTATTTTCTTCAACAATGCGATTAAAAGCGTACTTGTGATCTATGCCGGTATATTCTTTGGCATTCTACCGATAATTTTTCTACTGATCAACGGAATGGTTATTGGGTTCCTTGTGCACACCACGATGAATTATGGAGCAAGTTTCTATGATATCGTTATTAAAGGATTACTCCCGCATGGGATTATCGAAATACCAGTGATCATTATTGCTTGTGCGTTCGGTCTAAAGTTTGGGGGATTAGCTTCCAAAAGTCTCATGCAGCTAGGTGGATCAAAGAGACACTTGCTTGGTAAGCAGTGGGAAGTGTTTCTGCGTAGGACGTTGACAGCATCTTGCTGGATCATTATTTTGTTGTTCGTTGCAGCGATCATTGAGAGCACCATTACCTACAGCATCGTCCGAGGATAAATTTGTATGGAATGACATTCATAATTTTTCTGAAAGTTGACCATAACAATAAAACGGGTTCAGGTACAGCCTCAACGTTAATATGATTGGGGTTGTGCTGCTAACCTTACGCGATTCGATAAACGTCTGTTTGCTAGAGGTGTATTACATCAGACAACTACACATGAGCGCGTATTATCCATATGCAGAAAAAGGAGAACTCTAATGCTGGGTATGCTGTTTAATGATAAGGAATGCAAGGAGCTAGACTATGTACTTCGCAAAGAGCTTGATGAAATGTTATTTGACCTGAGTGATAACCGTCTTGACCAAGAAATCAAATACGCTATCGCGAGTCGCTACAAAACGGTATTTCGGATGTATGCACGTTTTGCTCCGCCTAAAGAGTTATCCAAGTACGCGAGGGGCGGAAAACTAAAAAAATCAAAGCCATGAATGTTGTGCTCATAGTCAATCACCGGTTATTAGGATAAAAGGGGTGCGGCATGTATAGCTAACGCTGTACCTCTACATGATGATAGGGAAGAGCAATGAAATAAAATGTCGAAAAAGGGTTGACCGTTTCTGATATATATGATAAATTAATTTTCGTTCCTTTTTTAGGACAAGTTCACCGAAACAAGTGCTGAAATGAAGAGTTTGAAAAGTTATAAAAAAAGTACTTGCAAAAACTTCGGTAACATGATACATTATAAAAGTCGCCGCTGAAAAAGTGGTTGACACAAAAATGAGTAACTTCATTCAAGTTTGATCTTTGAAAACTGAACAACGAGTGAGTAACGATCTTGCTTGCAAGATCGACGCTGAGAAATCGGTACATGTCTTCGGACTGGATGATTTCGAAGCACAAATGAGATTTTTAATCTCGTCAGTTTCAAAATGAGCTAATCGCTCTTTTCAATACTTTATTGGAGAGTTTGATCCTGGCTCAGGACGAACGCTGGC
>NZ_LMFO01000019.1 GCF_001426865.1 Paenibacillus sp. Root52
TATATTTTTTAAAATTTCATAACTATTATTATCTTCTATTTTCTTCGCACGATAATTTTCAATATTTTCGAGATAAAATTCCGAAACCGTTTTGATATTTTCTTCGCTCAAATCTCTCAGATGATTCTTAGCAATTAAATGCAGAACTTCAATATCCAACTCATCAATCACAAAATGATAGTCTACAATCTTTTCCTTATACTCATTGAAATATTCTAATTCATCCTCAGAAAGCTTAGTCGAGTTTGCAATAAATACAATGTTGAAGTTGGTAGATGCCCTCTCGATTAAGCCAAGTAAATCTCCAATTTCAATATCAGTTGACTTCCTTTCCAGATCATCTATGCACAATACTATATTTTCTTTAACCCTGTCATAACTGATATTTTCAATTCTTAGATTGTTTAGTAAGTCAAGAATATTCACTTCCTTATCAAAAAACTTTAAGGTGCTGGTTACAACATTTCCCAATATCTTCATAGCATTGCTATCTTTCACTTTGTTAAAAAGCTTCTCAGTCGGCATTAATTGCAATATTAGTTCTTTCTCTATTTGCTCCAAATCTTTTTTTCCAAAAACAGAAATATACTTCAGGGTAATTTTCTCGCCATCATTCTTGAATTGGTTAAGGATACTATGCGTCTTCCCTATGCCCCATCCACCATCAATGAAGACGCAAGTGCTTTTCTCTTGACTAATTTTAAAAATTTGATTGAGCGTTTTGCTTACTTTAGTTTGATTCATATACAAACGACCTCTCATCAATGGGAATTAATTCGAAACGGATAATAGCTTTTCTATTTTAGAGCACATTGCTGACGGAAATATTTCATTTGTTAACAAGAAGCATTTAGGAAGAAAATCACTCCAATAATAATCACTTTATTCGCATATCTCTGAAATTATATAAATTATTTTCTCTATTTTCATAAACTGGGTATCCCCTATCGCACAAAAATGAAATGGCATACAGTATATGTTGGCGAGTTATCATTTGTTTCGTACCATCAATTAAATTAGTTAAATACTGACTGAAGTCAAAAACATGTCCTAAATCACTCATAGTATGTCTAATTGGCGACAAAATGAAAGCGGACAAGTTCATTTGAGTCATTTCTTCGGTTAATTCTTCTGTGATCACAGTTCTATCTGAATCGATATTTTGAATATTTTGTTTTTGTATTGACATCGTATCTTGTAGATTTTCAAATAAGAATATATAATGATATTTTTCATGCTGATTACTGTTAATTTTAATAATTTTTCTGTTTAAAAACTCTATTTTATAACTAACTAAATGACCGAAATCCGAGTTATAGAGCCCTAAATGTTTATTATCACTTTTAGAATATATAGATGATATCTTCAATCCCTTCGGAAACAAAAATGACCTATCACCAAAAATTCCATTAAGTTCTGAGTTTATAAAATCATCATCCAAAGAAATTTTCCGACCTTTTTTTTCGAGATATTCACTGCTAAACAAAGTCCAATATCCTGCCATTTTTACTGCAAAATAGAGTTTGGCACCCATTTTATTTGCAAATATCCTTTTCTCATTAAAATTATTAGCTGAGATGCTATATTTATTTTTCTCAGTTGATTTTATCTCTACAATAACTCTATCTCCATTTACTAATTCAATAAGCAAGTCGGATGCAACAGTATTAGTTAATTTAGCAACCCCCTCTTCAAATCCTATAATGCTTTTGCACCATTCTAATAAGTGAATCATTAATATGAATTCAACTTCGTTATCTTTTCCCCAAACTCTTTTTTCGAGATCTGTTGAATTCAAACCAAGCATCGCAATTACTTCCTTCTGCTGTTCTTCAGTCAAGAAACCTTTAATACTATGATACGCTTTTATCTTCTCTATGGAAGTCGGTGTTTTTGTTAGCAAGATTATGCTCCTTAAATTTATGTCTTAAAAAATCAAAATTAGGCTCAAAACCAAAATCAGTGCTTGACTCCTCCATGACTTAGTGCAGATGAAGTATACACGTTTAAACGGTATAGATTCATATGAAAGTCTATCGGAAAAAGCTCTGCAGAACTGTCAAGCACTGATTATGAGATAAAGCCCAAAATTAAATAATCTTTCTAAGTTCCTCTCTTATTTCTTGCACTGTATCCGTATCACCAAATCGCAGATATAATTTCTCAGCCTCTAAAAGAGTAATTTGTTTTTCATCTTTATTAAGCCCTTCTATCATGAATGCTTTGTTAAATAAGGAGATAGCCAATAAATGATACACGCTATCATCCTGGGCTCGATTAAGGTGTTCATTTATTGCAAAGATTACTTCATCAAACTCGATTTTCCCATCTTTTTCTTTGTCTATTCTGCATAAGATTGTTGCTTTAGATATTTTAACCTTGTAAAACATATAATAAATACCATTTCTCTTATAAGTTCTCATCATTCTATCGAGAATTTCTAACGATTGTTGATAATACTCCTCAAATCCATAATCCCCTAAATAAACATAAGAATTAGCAATAGCTCCTTGTGCAGAAAGGATAACATCAGTTAATTCTCCTCCTGACTCCATACTTTGATTTATAATCTTATTTAAATTTTCCGAGAAAGAGATAACTTTCTTTATTCGGTCTTTGTAAATATAAATCTGAAGTAAATGACCTGATGTTCTAATTGTTTCTGATAAATTATATTTACTTTTGAAGTGCTCCAATATTTCCGTAAACAGCTTTTCGGCAAAGTTTATATCACCCGAAGACTCTAAGAGTGCAAACGCCAAATTACCCTTGCAATATGCCTTGTCATCTTCATCTTTTAATATACTCATTGCTTCTTCAGCACATTTGATAGCATCGGTATTATTAAAAACAAGTACATACATGCCCGATAGACACATAAGTATTTTCCCTCTAAACTCTACATCAATGCATTCTCCTTCTACATCAAGTAATTCGACGGCATCTTCCAGATTAAGAATTACACTATCAATTCTCTTTAAATAGTTACCTTCTCTTGCTCTGGAATAATGCATGTTACTACTCTTAATCAGCTTATTAATATGCTTGTATGGCTTACTCATCTCAATCAGCTTATTCATTTTCTCTTCCAAGGGCTCTATACCCGTTTTAAACACATTAGTCGTCATATATTCCTCGAATAATTCAGGACAGAAGTGTGGATATTTGAGCAACTTTGTATGAACCCAGTTCAGATCTAAATATTCAACTTGAACGTCATAATTTTCTTTTGCCCATTTTACTACTCTTGATTCAAACTTTTTAAGATCTCCTTCTACACTAAAATGAGAAGGTTCTAAGTTCATATTAAAAATAACAATAAATTTATTCAACGTTATACCAAGTTCTGTTTGAGTCTTTTGCTTAGCATCTTTAATATTTTTTTTCAATGTTTCTATTTGACTATCCTTAAAGCTACTCGTATATCTTTTAAATTGGTAACCAATCAATGAATTATCATCTAATATTTTGTAAGCGTCTAAACCATTCCCTTTACCATTAGCATCATTAACTCTTTTTGTTGAAAACTCCTCCACACATATATGGTTGCATAAATCTTCCCATTTCTTATTATCTAAAAAATCATTTAATTCCTTAGCAGTTGGTGTTCTTCTCATGTTTCTGTCTCCTTAAATCAGCCTATAAAACTTTTCAATCTTATTCGAAATTACCATAAGTTACATAAAGCTCCACCACTCTTATTAATTCGACAAATGGTACAAATGTCCTCCAAAAAGATAGGTATAATGCACTTAAAATTTCCGAAAACGTTCCTTTTCGGAATAATTAACAATTTGATCTCTGATACTGAGAGAAGAACACCGAATCAACGATCAGAAAGACTGAATTTGTTGAAAAAACAAAAAAAGCCGAACGAATAATCAGGAATAAACACCTGAAATTCATCGACTCGACAATCAACTTATTATTCTTATGGACTTTCTGTAGAAGAAAACTCCATTATAATTGAAATTAACTTTAACAGCCAATAATTGGTTCAAGAACATCCTCACATAAATGCTGTAGCCCTTCTAATTGTAAGCAATTAGAACGATGATTAAAGAATAATGTAAGGATAATGGTAAGTTTCTTGTTTGGAAGAATTAACTCAGCTATCTCATACGATTTCCCATTTCTCAAAGTCTTTTTCGTGAATGTTAAATTTTCATTTCTGAAAATGAATTCCAACAGTTTCTTCTTGGCGTTCATATCTCCAACACCGATTAGTGTTGAGAAGGGGAATGTAACAAATACTTTCCTAATCAGCTCAGCACGATTCCATAGCATCTTGGAATACTCGTCGAGTTCTTCTTTTGCCAATTTACCGTTGCTTAATTCAGTTATTTTTTTCAAATTTGCATTAGCTAATTTGAAAGCTGAAATGTACTTCTTTTCGTCAATTCCATCGTATGGCCAAACATCCTCTGTAGGGCGAGGCAAGGGTCTCCAGTCTACTAATCCTGCCTTAATTTTAGTCTTGTTTGAATATAAGTGTTCTTTCAACTCTTGTATTTGATTCCATTGATTATTTAGAAGGTTTTTCTTAACATTGAACCAATTTTGATCCTTTTGTTCAAAATGTAATAGCATCCTTGCTTGGAATTCTAAGAACGGAGAAGCTGGAGGTGGAGGTGGGGCAACAGGTGACAGTCCACTTGCAGTTCTTATTTCATTCGTTATCCTTCCCAGGGTTAAGTACCCATCATGACTTGTTTCATCCCAATACCCCAGTCTCCAATCATTATCAATCCACGTATTCGCATCATATCCGTAAAGCTGACACCTTCCTAAAACCGCTTCAATTGGGTAGCCGCCCAGTCCTTCTTCATTTCCAAAAAAGACTACTTCTGCTTCATTAAAATTCCCATACCCAAACCAAGGTACTAATCTTTCAATGTGATGAGAGTCCAATTTCACTATATGCCGCTCCCGTTCTGAATAAAATATACAGCTATTGAACTACATTTCGACGAGAAACCAAAATATCCCTCCTATGTTGGGAATGATCGTCACACTTACAAAACTGCAATTCTTTCAACGATTTTATATTGCGGAGATCTTATTAAGATCATGTAAATATTCCTCTGGAACTCTACTTACTCCAGCCTTCACTTTAACCCTATTTAAAGTTAGCGATTCATCGTTCGATTTCAATTCCCCGATTGCCCACAATACTCTACGTTTTTGAAACGCTTCAGCATCTTCTACCACCTGCTCAAGAAAGGTTCGAGTACGTGGCATCTTCTTTAAATGCTTAGGCATTAAACATTTGCTACCTATGATCTCCTGTATTCTTTCCAAAGTGATGCGGCGTGGCTTTCCTTCTTCACTCATCAACTGTTCTGCAATCTCAGTAACTTTTTCAAGAATCTCCAGATCTCGCTTTTCCCAATCATGACGTGTTGTACCAGACTTCGGTGGCAACTTTTGGGGCATGTGATCCATAAGAAATTCTCGGTCGTACAGATAGAGCCAAGCGTATACCTTGGGATTAAGCTTCCTCAACTCTAATCTGCCAAGTCCAGGATGCTGGCTTCGCATTTGCAACCACGCTTCTCGCCTTTCTCTTTTAGCTTGTCTTCTATGTTCTTCAGTCATTGTTTTCTTCATAATTTTTCTCTTTGGCAGAGATGCTTTACTCGCATGACCATCTAAAAAATCCGATGGTTCACTATTAAATAATTCGTCCAGTGTCAGTCCTAAAAATTGCATAACCAGTAGATGACGAACAGGATGGAATCCTTTCCGATGCTTCTGGAAGATTAGCTTCAGCCAACTACTTTCGCCATTTGCTGATGATTGGAGAATCTCCAGCAGTTCAACTCCATAAAAATCAACAAATTCTGCTCTCAATCGCTTATAATCAGTTCTTCCCTTATCTGAGGCGTAGCCTTTCCGCATCAACTGATTTATGTAGTGTTTATGAAACCACTCCATTGGACGATGAGGATATTTGAAATTGAGCAACTTCTTAATGTTGTTCACGATGCAACTATATTGGCCCAACATTTCCTTATCAGTAATCTCTCGAACAGAATGATCAGTGCAATTATCCTGTGTTGGAGCTATGAATGCATACTTCGTTCTTTCTCTCGTCAAAACCGAGCTTTCAGAAAGCCATATTCCATGTTTGATGCAAATTCGAACACCTGGGATTTGAAATAGCCGTGTCCAATATAGTTCTCCATGCTGTCTTATGCTCTCCTGATTGCATAAGGAGCAATATTGAAAGTGAGTATTCGGTTGGACTGATGATGACATTAAACCAATGGAATTATGCAGATCCCTTCCATGCTCATCAAGCATACTGATATATATGGCGTGCGCCTGTTCTTCATCCCGAAAAGCGTTATAAAAGAGGTACATCGTATTCTGGTAGATGAGTTGTTTTGCTGATATTGTTGATCCAATAGGCAAATTTGAAACTATATTGCTGATGCCTGGTTGCAATTCCAAGCATGCTGTAAACCTGTCTGTTCCGAATATATCCATCAATATAGCCCTGTTGCTTATATTCCCACTTCGGATCCCAACTCTGGCAAGCAAACTTTGTAATAACTCATCATGATAGGGAGTCGGAAATTGGAGCATCATCCGAGTTCACTTCCAGTATCTATTGAAAAATCAGAGGCAATATATCCAGCATCTTTTAGCGTCTGGTAGGCAGTAAAACCATTTTCTTTCCCTGCCTTAACAAGCTTTCTCAAGTCGCGTTCATCATCAATTTGTGGTTGTGTCTTGCTTGTAGCTTGCTTGTCTTCAATTAGACCAAGATGAAGCTTATAAGCCTCCTGTACAACCTCTTGGATGTTTTGAATTTGAGGCATATCTGAAGTAATCTTGCTGACATTATGTTTGGCTTCTTTTTCTGGAACCCCTAATAGTGTTAATCGCACTACGGCATCCTGTTTAAATCGCTCAGCATGCACCTGTTGTTCTTTTTGTGTTTTCTGAAACGTTTGAAGCATATTACCTAAATCCAGCTTGGATTGCTCCGCCGCTATAAATCCATCGATTGGAGCAATGTTGATATCGCCAAACTTGGCAATGCTGTTCAGATTGCCTGAACGAAGAGCGTTCAACATCGGCTCCACTAATTTCAGGCTATCCTTAACGACACCTTTAATGATCTGTGGAGTTATCGTCTCCGTTCCTGATGTTATTGCCCGTATTTGAGCGAACATAAAAATTTTAACAGCAATGTCCGTAATTCCGCAACTCGCCTCATACATTGCATCATTAAACTCTGTTGTTAATTCCGTTGGATTTCGAACCCACTGAAAGTCCCAAATCCCTTCTATGAAAAGTCTCCAACTTGGCTCTTCCTTCTTCATTGGCAGCCATGCTACGTCACCCTGGCCACTTCCTCGTCGCGCAATGCGAAAATCTGAAAAAAGGGCATTTGCACGGGGCGTTCCAATTAAAATTGTCGGCAGTCCAATAGAATTTGAAAGCGTGACGAAGAATGAGAGCATTTTTTCTGCACCACCGCTTTTGGCTACGGATAAGTTTTGGATTTCGTCCACGCAAAGAATGCCTAAGCTACAGCTCTTTGCAATTTGGGCGACAATTGGCATCAAGGAGGAGGCAGATAATTTTGTATTCTTGCCAAAGCGATCCATATAATTCGTCCCAAGGAGCTGATCCAGCTCTACAAAAAAATTATTAATTAGCCCTCTAATTGAGCCGTCTGGAGGGCATTCCAAACGCAAATAAGTAATTTGATATGCACTTAGCTGTATGCTGTTGTATTCCGAATGGCTGATGGTCTGGGGCATTAAACTCAATATACGATTAATAGCTGTACTCTTGCCAATCCCGCTAATACCGACAATGGTCATTCCAGAGGAGAATGCTTGTACAGTTTGGCGAATTTGTCCACTTTGAATATCAGCGTGTCCTTGAACCATCTGACTCGCATAGTGTGGCTTTAAAGGATTTCGATTGACATAGCCTTGCCGAATCAGTCTCGATATTCGATTTTCAAGGTCAATATGCAGAGGCATTACTTGAAAGTAACCAAGCAGTTGCTGAATCATGTGGAAACGATAATGACTGTCGGCATAGCGCTCCTCCACATCAAAGTGAGGATAACTTGATAAGGCTTGAACAACCTCTTCTTTAGACATAATGGGAGGTAGTGCTTCGATAAGCATATTGCCCTCGTATTGACTGACAATTTGCTGTGAATATTGAGCCACTTGTGCCAAAGTCCCGTTAGGAATCTTTATCCATTCCATGCTATTCCTCCCCTCGTTTCCTTCTCAACAATTCGAAATCATCAAAATAATCAATGTTCCCAGAGGAGTCTGCCCTGTCTTCAGAATGAGTTGGTTTTCCGAACCCAAGTTGGGCATGTATGGATTCCTCATTCCGTATGAGTTTCTTTTCAAAATTCCGATAGTCTTGAATTCCACGAAGTTTTTCAGCTTTTGTACCCGAGACATATTGCTCTTTCGTTTGCTTTTCCGCCTCAAGTACGATAGCCTCGATGTGTGTGATGAGATCAATTTGAGGTTGTAGCTCTTTTTCTGCATGTTGCGCCTTTTGCATCCGCTCAAACTCCTGCAAATACTCAATTTCCTCCTGAGTGCGACCATTATATTGATTGTACTGGCTTAACAGATAGCAAGGTTCATACCCATTGTCGCCCACTCCCCGTAGATATATCGTCCCGAGATTTCGTGGATCGTAGCTCACAGAAAGTTTCCAGGTTCCCGTGCGCGCTTTTTCCATCCACCGCTCTTTAAGTGCCGTATGACTGCTATAAAACAAGCCTTTGAATTTTAACCCCTGGTAAGTCACCAGGCATTCAGCAGTTGGAAGCAGGTTTAGCAAGACCACTGACTTCGGCACTTCCCGCAACTTTCCCGATCTATATTTCACGCCCCATTGCCAGATTTTCGAGGGGATGCTTTCTACCTCGTCACTAATCATCATTTCCTCGCGAGCATATTTGGGCAAGTAATGATTGTTATGGTAGAGCACGCATCGAATGATGACTTGGGTGAACTGGTATAAGTCCAATTTTGCATCCAAGCGATAATCGCGACTGTTCGGACCTCTTTGCCTAAAATCTGGATTGATTACTCCAGGAAGCATCATCTTAGTCAGATCATTTGTTGTCCTAAAGTGTCGCTCAAGAATTGCTTTCAAATCCCCTCTGTAGCTGGATGTATTCTCGATTTTAACGTGCAGACTGCTTATGAGGGTCTCTACATCTTTCGTAAAGAGTTCTCCACGATCACCAAGAATGGTTTCGGGTAAATGCTTTGCCTCCCATTCTTCAGGGCGAATGTCGATCCCGTACTGTTTGCAAAACTCAACCTTATCTTCACAGCAATTTGCAATTGCCATTGCCGCAGATAACCAGCTTGTTTCCAAAGTGACATGGATCGAAGTGATGCATCTGCTGAAGACATCCTGGGTGTATACAAGGTAGGGACGTCCGATTATCCAGTTCCTATTAATTCTTGAGACCAAATATACATCGAAAGCAGTCGCATCGAACAAGTAGCGTGACCCTGGTCCAATGGCTTCTGCTGTAGCACTCCCGAGGACTGGACGGTGAAGCAACTCATATTTTTTCGAGCTAAACCTCGTTGAGACTTCCTTCTTGATGTTGTTTTCCTTCTGAAAGAAGTATTTGAACTGAGTATACGTTGGTAATTTGCTCGAACCTTGAATAATAGGCATCTTCACACCGTTTTCCATCCTGCTGTCATGACTATAGAACTCCTGAATCATCTTTTGATAAGCAAACTTCAGCGGTGCTTTCTTTGAGGTATAATAGTATTTTTTCAAGACGACTCGAAAAATCCGTTCAACCTCTTCGTCAACATTAATCCCTTCTTCTTGACTATATTTTCGCGGTCTTCCACGCTTTTCTTGCCCTGAAGCCTTCGTCTTTCCCTTGCCTCCTCTTTTATCAAACGATGGAGCCAAGGCGTATTTGACTTTCCCCTTGACCCAAAATGACTTCAGGTATCGTCCAATAGTTTTTGTGCTGACTCCTGAAAAGTCAGATGCTTTTTGGATTAGCTTCATACGAGTAGCCGTGTCGAATATGGCTGGTTCCTGATCCCCTAATTGTTTTACAGCCTCCCATGCGTTCTCCATCTGCACCCTTGCCTTATCAGATAAAAGCTCCTCACAGACAACAGAAAACCATTGATCCTCGACCACATGAATTACTTCTTCCTGTATTCCTCTCTCAATATCCTCAATTAATCGCAGTTCAGGGAATCGATTCGTAAAGATATTAATGATATAGCAATGGACTCGTCCAGCATCGATCCACAAAATTCTTTCGATTTGCTTTGTATCTCCTCCATATTGGAGCATCGTGTTAACCGCTAATCTTAGCAACTGTATCACTTCCTTTGTTATCCACAATCTCAATGCTTTTAGCAGAATGATTAAGGTCAATAGGCTTGTCCATATCGATTTTGATTTGCTTAGTCGCAAGCAGATGCTTTAGCATTAACAATCCTTTCCCTTGCTCTCCTGAAAGCTGACTATCGAAGCGTTCAATGGCGTTTTTTATCGTTCCTTTTCCGCCGTTCAAAAGTTCCATTAATGATTGGCTCTCGCCTGCAATCTGCTGTTCTGAGTAGCCCCAATCGCTTAACCTTCTTGCGGCGTGCAACCATTCAATGTTCTTTGCCCGTGCCGCATTGATTTCAGAGGAGCTAACCAGTCCCCAAGGAATACCTTTTTTGTGCCAATATCGGCGAATGACCTCATAACGTTCAATGACTGAGTTTTTTTCAAAGTCCCTCGCCTCTTTGATATTCCGAGCGAAATGTCGCTCTTGCCCCTGCTCGTTTTTCATCGTTAATAAAAACGTGCTCGTTAAAATATGTGGAGTACCCGTTTTGCGATCCATTAGTTTTTTCGTTAAGTCATCATCTAAAATATCAGTCATCTCGTACAAATCCATGAGGGGATAATGCTCGCGGATGTCGATCACAGCATCTGACCACTCGCATAAATAGAAATAGCGCGTCTCATTATCGGATAGAAAATGATGCACCCTGCCAGTTTTCCAGCCCGAAACTCTGCTCACTCTTCCGCGGGATGCAATGCTATGGACATTTAGCCATGGCTGGTATTCTGCCTCACGCCCCTGACCTCTTCCTTCCTTAATGAATCGTTGTAATTTGGCATCAGAAGCATCGTAGTTAAATTTAGACATCAGATCTCCCCCCATTCTGCAATCTTAAAGAGATATGATAGGCGTCCGTCGCTTCAGCATGTTTTTGACCGTATGTGTAATTCGTCAGTATTACGCTTTTCAATGTATCTCCTGCAAGCATCTCCTCAACACTTTTGACATCCCACTGCTTCAACGCTTTGTTTGAAATGGAGCCTTTAATAACATCGTTTCTGAAACTGACGCTGAAGTTGTTAGAATCGATGAACTCTATTTTAGCCCGAGAAGTGATGTCACCATGATAAAATTCAGCTAACTTCCCGATATTTTCATCGATAAATGCAATCGTTTTGATTGGTGTATACATAGACGAGACTGTTAAATGTTTAAGCAGTTTCCGAAGCGATCCTGAATCCAATAAAAAATCAAAGATGATCACAACATCTGTCTTATAATCTTCACCTGAATTGTATCTGACAATTTTGCATATATACTCGATTTCCATTTTTTCAACCTTCTTTCTTCTTATTTAAAGCACAAAAAAATGCATTGCCTATATGCGATAAGTCTCCTTTTTTTTAAAGGAAACAGCATATATCCAATGCATTTAAAGTTGGTTTCGGTATTCTTGGTTGTATTATAACTCATAGCGGGCTAATCAACAACCAATGATCATTGCGCACTTTTGATCAAAACACGATTATATTCAACTCAGAAATCTATCATATAGATACTTATAAACAAATGGAGAATGATTGTATTCATCTAAAGGATAGGCAGGAAATTAAGCAGTGACATATTTACAAGGCAAAATTAAAAACAGGAGCGTGCGCAGACATGAGCAAAGATACATTAGGCTATATCTTGGGTATTGCATTTTTGAGTTCGATTTTGGCGTTCATTGTATCAATTCTATTAGACGTTTTGCTGTTTGTAGCAGTTTTTTCAGTTGTTCTTTTGCCGCTTTGGGGAGCTTTCCGTCAACATAAAAATTGGACGCATGAAACGAGTGGATTGAGAAAGTGGCTGAGTATATTTAGGAAGGTATCTAAATGCGGAAAGCCACGCTTGACATTTTACTTGATTGCAATTGTTGTTGTTGGATTTAGCTATGGGCAGATAACGGGAATATTAGGATACGTGACTGGGGGAATGATATTTATGCTGATAGCTTGGGAATCGGTTCGATATGTTCTATTAAAATCAAAAAAAGTCAAGATCATTTCATTTGCAGTCGCTTTGAAAAGTGTCTGGTAGTTTATATTGACGAGGGAGAGAGAGGAGATTTCCTCTCTTTTTGTCATGAAAAATGTGCGCCTTGAGTGAGTTTGTGAAACAGTTGTAAATAAATGGTTGCATATATAAAATGTCTTTAAATTATCAAGCTAAAATACAAATAAAAGTGTTAAACTACTTCGCAATCTTCTTATGTGCGTCCCTACGGACGCTTAGCGCAAAACATGGTTACAATATTCGCCTGCGCGATAAACCTTGGTTTTTATGCAAACTCCTTATTGGTGATACGCGTAAAAAACTAAGCATCCCATCTCAGGGATACATGCTTGATATAAGATTGCGTTCCTCCAAACATGAGATACACAACTTTAATGCGTTAAACCGACAACTGTAGTGTGAATTATATAAATTTATAGCTATTAAAATGGAATTGGATCATCTTCAATATCGATTAGGATGTCTTCTGCATCATCAACCAACGTAGAATTATCTGCTGAGTTAATTTTCTTCACGGTATATTCAGCTAAATACACCTGATTTGCTCTTGCTTCTCCAAAGTGCTTACTCACTTTCTCCTTTGTAAGTAAACTTCCCCATACGCCAGCGGCTTGCAGTATGATAACGACCTTTTCTGCCAATTGCAATGTTTCATTACTATACTCTGGGATTGTGTAAAACGTAATCCTTTTGCCTCCTATATAGCCCTGATTCATCCGATAACTCAAAATCGCATCAGATATTTCAAGCATTCTGCTTGGAAGTTTTTGATGCGGAATTTTTACAATTAATCCTGATAGCGCGAGCATATTAATGGATCTGGTCACGGTTGATTGACTAATGTTCAATTTTTCCTTAATTCGATTGGTTGCGGAGAAAAACACATGCTGATTTTCGTAGCTGAAGACCCGATATAATTTATCCTCCTGGTGATCGTTGAAATACTCTAAGATGGCATAGTATTTTTGAATAAATTGAAACACTGCGGGATATGCTTGCTCCAGATCCTTTCTTTCTCCACGTATGTATTGCAGATTGCTCTGATACTTTTGAGCTTGTTGTAATACCCATTCGTCCTTTAGTTCCAGTTCAAACAAATTGGCGAGTAGGCTCCGAGCGCTCTGGAATGCGTTCTCCGCTTCATCAGCGTTTCCAAGAACAATTTCGACGACATCAAATATATTAAGGCTAATCGTGCCACCCCAGCGCGCCTTGGAGAAATAGCGATAGACCCCTGCTTCATCTTTGGATATCCAGGCATCATTGCCAGCTACGAAATTGCAGTAATGCCGCTCATCTTCCACCATGTCCAAGTTACCAAAAACTTTGCCAAAAGCGTTCTGTCTTTGGATGTAGTGCTCGAATTCCTGCGTTGTCGTTATAGCAGAGAAATCCTTGTTCTCTATATAGCTTCTGATCTGGAACTGCTGTATGCGACCAGTATTATGCAAATATTGTCGAATAATGTTCTTTGCGATTGTATTGGGCTTTACGTTTCCACCCGTAAATATACTGTTGATGTCCATATACTCTCCGATTATTGTAAAATATTATTTACATTTATATCGGCTCAGAAGAGACATTTCAATACAGTTTTAATGTAAACTCTATTGCTACAGGAAAAAAGCAAGGGAACAAACTGTTCCCTCACCTTTGTAACAGTGTAAAAAGGAGATCCAATATATTGTTCTTGGATTCGATCTCCTTTTTATCCTTATATTGATTTGTCCAGCAGATAAGTTGTCCATTCATTCATTTATACTTTTAGCCTATCAACTACGCTAATGACGGCATGAATGTTATTCGAATACTGTTCACTTAGCAACTTGAATGACCTACTAATTTCCCCGATTAATCATGTTGCCGCCGTCAATTGAGTTGTGTAATGTAGAGAGATTTATTATCAATCCTTACTATGACTGTCCCTATATAAGCGATAAAGATCCTTAAACATCTCCAAAGCAAGTTGAAAAAGCGACAATTTTCGAAACATATACATCGTCGCAACAAACATGAGAAAGAAAACAATTTGCATAAAAGGTCTGTTTAGCGGATCGTGACCATACATTTGATAAATACTTCGGTTTAAAAACAATAAACCTCCTCCGACCATTAGCCGAACTGCCAGAAATAGCTTCTCTGGTTCCATATTTCGTTCCCCTCCTATAATCAGCGATCTGTTTAGTCTGATTCCTTCCCTTTAACTCCCATCAAACAAAAAAAGCACAGATCCCCCCCCTAAGGTAAGATCGGTGCTTCCGATTTGAAATATTCGATTCAGTTGCCACCATTATACTTCATTACTTTGATTCAAGTAAATAAACCCTTATAGTGATTGAGTATAAATTTGTCGGTAGCTCCCTCGCCATCTTAATGTTTCTTCTGCTTCATTTTAAATCATCAATCTCAACTGGAATTTGAAATCGATACTTAATTGCCTGCAATGCAAGTATGCTGTTGCGGTCATCAAGGGTATTAAACAAAAAGCGAACCTCGCATTCCGCCTCCGAGCCGTGCAGACTAAATGCCAGGTCAATCAAGCTACGAGTGCCGCCAGTTAGGAAAGCTTGATTGTAAGCCTCCAGCCTTATAGTATGATCCTCAAAGTGTAAAGCATTTCGATATTTTTGTACAACAGTTCTGTTCCTGAGAAAATGTAAAAAAGTGAGCACCGTTCAATGTCCTTGATATTCGTTTTGTCTCTTTCGCATAAATCATTGAATCGTCTTTTGTGCTCGTCTGAACGAAATTGCATACATATGCCTCCTTGATAATTGGTTTATATCTTATATGCATGCAACCTATCAAAAACAAGTATCGAATCTATTAAATTGATTCAATGTTGTATTGCAGTTTTAAGTATTGTTATCCTTATTCGCACCCTCTCACTTCGCTCCTCTCCTGTTTCTATTATTATTGTGAATAGATGTCGGTTAAAACCTGAAACCCCTTATAAAACAAGGATTTTTGGCTCCTCCAAGTATGTGAATAGATGACGGTTAAAAATTGATAGAAAACAAAAAAACCTGGAGCTTAGATTTGCTACAGGTTTGATGTGTTAGAAATTCAAATTATAAATAGAATGCTTGATCCCGTTCCTGTCTATTGTTTTTTTTGCAATGAACCCCTTCTTGTGAAGACTCGCTGTCATTTTAGAAATTGAATCATGACCCTTCTTACCAATTTTTTGAGCGATGTACTTTTGACTTGCCCAGCAATCAGCTCCTTTCTGAGATACAATTTTGCTCAGAAAGCTGTACAATTTTAACTCCCCATCAGTAAGATCCTTCAGCATCAATTTAACCGTTGCATTATCAAGGGTAGTAAAGCCAGAAACGGAATTAAAGAAGGGATTTAAGTAATACATATACCCTTCGCCAGCTCTACGATTCCCTCTGCGTTTAGTGACATGTCCTTTTAAAACTAACTCCTTCATATTTCGCTCCAGAGTTCTCTCGGAAATTTGAGCGTACCTTTGGATGTCCAACTTACTAAAGTTCTTGATTCCCTCCAGGCTTTCTCCAAGCTTCATAGCCAAGTAAATCCGTGTTGCACAATCAGATAGAACGCTTAGATCATCGAAAAAGTCATTCGAAATGATGAGTTTGTTTTTTTTCGTATAATTTTCAAACTCTAAATACCCATATGCACCGCGAAGCTCCTCCGTATACTTGCCATGTTTGCCCTTAAAGTCTTTTGCATATATTCTGTCTGTCTCTTTGAAAATGTGGGAGGCATCCAGACTTGGTGAGCACCTTTCTCCCCAGCAAACCATAACGTCCCTAATCGTCTGGATATTTAATCCAAGGCTGTTCCGCAAAAACGGAATGATGAACATCATCACTTTATTCCGCAACCCTTCCTGGCTTCCAGCAAGCATCTTTTGTACGGCATCAGGAAGCCGCTCGAAGTCCAGCATACTGTAAACGACTTTAAGGGTTTCGATCTTTATCTCCCCGACTGCTTCAATTTCCCGTTTATCTCTCTCCTTTTTTACTCTCTTATCCACACCGCTTAATGGTGCAGTTTGAATTGAATTTAGCTCAATCTCACTCAAAGGCTCCATCTGCTTAATCACATCAGACAGAGTATTTAGTTTCTCGAAAACCTCAGTGATGTGATATCGCTTCTCCGTCCATGATACGTCTGTCGTTGGAACAATCTCTGGTTTTGTCCCGCTGTAATATTTGCTCTTAGGATCAAGAGCCTTGCAGTTAAAGCTGTATGGCATCCTAAGGACTCTGGAACAATCTTGTATTGCCTCATCAACTTTAAAGCCCTTCGCAAGCATTAGGGTGGTAAACTTCTTGTAGATTTCCTTATCTGCCCTATGATTTAGCAGTATAAAACTTTGGTAACCGTGACCTGAAAAGATATCAAGTGTTTCAATGCCCAATTCTATTAGCCGTTGTTTTTGAGACTGAAATTCTTCTGCCGTTATGCCGTCAAAATCCATTGGCAAAATACTCGTAAACAAGGCATTTTCACTATTCACCTTTCCTTTTTCATACTTTTTCCCATCCTTCTTGAAAACTTCCAATTGATAGTCAAACGCAAAGCTCGAAAAGTATAAGTCTACTCCTTTGCCATTCATAATCTGGAGAAACTTTTTTAGTTCCGAGGTATCCTTTTCGCCGAGGTGCCATGTTCCGAAGCTCCGTAGATACTCTCTTATCGATGGATCGCGCTTGACTGGTCGAAGCTCAACTCTGCCCTCATTCCAATGCTCGTCCGCAAGTTGGGGATGTACTGCCTTCATAAAACGGATCTGTTTCTCTGCTTGCTTGTCTATCTGCCCATCCGTCAAGACTGGCACTTGGTTAAAAATCTTCATTTCTTTCATCGAAAATAGCCCCCCTTTGTACAGGAGGCTTCAACTGACCCATTCTCTCTTTCATCCACATTTCTATTTAACATTAAACCGTCTCAAACATTTTCAAGATTATATTTCCTGATTGAGCGTAGTATAATTATTTCATAAGTGAACGAAGAGAGTGCTTGCGTGGACACAACTTTGGCGGGAGTGTTGAAAGCCTCTCTTTTTTTGTTTTTTATGTTGTAGTCGAGGGCAACTGATTTGATAACTATTAATGCCTACAAGCAAGTCTGACCATTAATCAATTTTAAGATGCTTGGTTAGCTTCGATCTTCATGAACCGTTTCAGCTCCACAATGTAGTACCAACCCGTAATCGCCATATCCTCTCTCAAATCAGTCTCGTCAACCATCAGCTCATTCGCCAATTGGTTAAGCTCCCGATATTCCTCTTTCTTCAGCTCTTCGTTTAAAAATTTCGCACGATCGTTTGCCGATAATTGATAGATTTGATGCCCATACATATGCAGCACCCCCTTGATTTTTTGTTTATATATTTTATGCAAAATAAAGGGGATGCAATCGAATTATGTTGCAGAAAATGCTTATAATATAGAGTTAAAAACAATAAAGGATGAGCAATTATGTGTATCAAAAACAGCAACTTTAAGGAGGATCACTAAGGCTCAAAATCGAGAAATTTCAGAAAAACATATTTTATATACGGAGGTATTTTGAAATGGAAAAATTGGTAATGTATAAGGACAAATTCTTTTTTTTGCAATCAATTAATTTTGATAAGTATGATATGGAATTTGCTATTTATAATCTTGCTAATGAGCAGATTGGGAGCACGTTTTTCGGATTTAATGAAGGCGCTAATCCTTTTGATAATGAGGTAGAAACAGATGAGTTTATGGAATGGGTACAGGACGAGTCTCACAAAATTGAGGCGGAATTCAAGTTTTTGTTTGAGTTTTTTCATCCTGTCGAGGCGGCGGACGAGCTTGGATTTTCAGCACCTGAGTTGGCAATTATGATGCAGGAAAAATGGAACATTTCATATGAGATCATGGACGCAATCCTTCCTTGAGGTAGCAAGCAATAATTTCGGCAAAGAAGACTTCCTACATACATTAGGAAGTCTTTTGTTTTGCCACAATTCTTCGACTCATATATGAAATTTAGCTAAACCAACAAAACAAACATTAACGAAATTGATAATTCGTTAACCATGCATTAGAATAGAATGTACAAGGGAGATGTAGATGATGAATAGAACGGTATATGATTACACCCATGAGCGAATTGGTTATGGCTTCAGTGAAAAAAATCCTGTGGTGATTGAAAAAGAGACGGATTATATCCTATCCAAAGTTTTAGCCAGTTTTGCAATATCCTTTCAGGATAAAGTTGTAGGCATCAAGGTTTCGAACGGACAATTTACATGCACGGCAGAATACCTCTTATCTCCGACTCACAAAAAAAATCTGATAACATGGCTGGATCGAGTCTACGAAGTCAACTCACCAGTTAGTGATTTGGATTTCGGAAAATGGAAGATTGATTTTGACACTTGGTATTATGAATTAGGCGGTGTGTCTATTGAATATATCTACCATGACGACTACCTACTTGCGGCTTCGGAAGCCGCAGATCTACTGGGCATTTCAAAAGTGACGTTACGCAAGTACGTAAATCAAGGTTTAGAATGTCAGGACAACAATGGATCTCATAAAAAGATTCCTAAACATGCAGTAGAACTCATGCGTGATACCGTTTATTCCATTCGAATGCAAATGAACTATCAAACAAAAAAACGATTAGAACAAACTCCTCAAGAACGTCTACTTGAAATTAATCAAGAGCTGACTGAGTTGCAATTGCGGTATGGTAAGAAGACTTACCAAGAAGCATTTGAAGGAATAGCGGAGGGTGATTTGGATGATCCAATTGATTATTATCGTTGGGAAGCCTTGACTGAGGAGATGGATGAAATTCTTAAAATTGCGGGGAATACTAAAGGGAATTGATGTATATTTGAATGTCGAAGTGCAGTGCTGATTGATGGCTCTTCTTTTTCTGTATTGTAAAAATAGAAATCTTTGTAAAGTAAAAGAAACAAGCCATTAGGCTTGTTTCTTTTACTTTTCTCCCTCACGTATGGCTTCAGGGGAATTTCATTAATAATTCTCCTGCGTTTTATTACTGAGTTATATGGGATTTTACATCATCGGTATAGCTACCGATCAGAAAAATCGAAATATCTACAGAATCACAAAGATAAATGGACTGGTTTGGTTTGTAGGAACTCCCATAAAAGTAACGATATGTGGAAACTTTTAAATTGTATCTTCCATCCTTAGCGGAAACATTTGTGAAAACTTCACGCGTATTTTTCAATCCAAATGCATTTTTTTCAGGCATCTCATACACCTGACTAAGCGAGTCCCATGAACCTGACTGAGATGGATTCGTCAAGTTATAAGTCACGTGATTCCCAAACTTATCGGCAAATGGCATTTGAACACTAAGAGTGGTAGGGGCTGTTACAGTTCCGCCGTACTGACGAGTTACTGTTCTAAACGAACAATCGCCAGGCCAACCTTTGGGCGAGTTACGATACGTGTTTGTATCGAACTTAACGATATATTTGATTTCAAATCCATATCCAGCTTTTACTTTCGCTTGATCTGGTCGAGCTAAGATATCAACCCAACCATCTCCACCGAGTTTATCTTTCGTCAGTTTGCTTCGGAACATTACATTGGTTATCTTGTATTCCTCGTAATAGCTTCTTGTATCAGTCCACGTATTGTCATAGGTTGTGATGCAATAACTACCCGATCCCCAACGGTTTGACCAGTAATATCGATAACCTTCACGATCATGGATATAGTGAGTTTCTGACCAAGTATTACGGTTGTTTACGACCAAACAAGTCTCTGGGTTAGAATTCGTCATATATGCCATTACTGCACTCGTATCGATGTTATCAGCATACGGGTTCGTTGTGCTTGTAGATGTTTCAATTATCCGCCTTGGTGGTGGGTTGATCTCTACTATAAAGGCATTTGAAGTACCGTTGGATCCCGCACTTAGCGAAACATTGGGTACAGTCCATGAGAACGGATAATCAACGTTTGCTGGAAGCGTAACGATCTCTTCCTTAACAACTCTACCATTACGATCTCGAATTTCAATTTCAACATCTCGATCCGAGTTTTCAGGGTTAATGTTCGATGCAATAAATTCAAATGTCAGGGTCTCATTCAAAGTAGAAGATGGACCAATAACCGATGTGGGAACAATTGTGAAATTGCTTACGCTCAGATTGTTCGTGGATCTCCATACTTTAGATGCTTTGTCGTTCGAAGGATCAGAACTTTGATTACCGAAACTTGGCGAACTATTAAACCAATGTATTTGAAAGTCCGCCTTAATGCTCGGTACAAGAGGTGTAATCGCATCTCTAATCTCGATTACTGCCGTATCCCCTTTAAAGGTTAACGCCTTCGTTGCTGAAACCTTGTCATGGTCAATATAAACGGTTCCTGTATCGTTGAGAGCGATAGAAACAGCCGCAAAAGGGTTGTTATAATCGTTTGGATCACCAACGAGTTTGTTACCAGTGACTTTTTTCACTGTGATTCTCACACCATGAGACATTCCTGGAACAACATCATTTGTAACGTTTCCTTGATTATCAAGAAGCTCGATAGAACTTTCTACAAGTCCGATATCTTCTTCTTTAATCTTGAATCGAAGTCGCCCATCGTCGTCACCCGTGTAGATATTGTCATTGTAGAGCTTGAATCCTGGAGAAACCTCAGCACCCAAAACAAATTGTTTTTTTACGTCAGAAGGTACTTTGAATTCCCATTGTAGAATTTCTCCAGATGAATCGTTCTTCGTTTTATCAAAGGTAACAACCTGACCTACATCGATACCGTTGATTCGAGTTGCTGGATCAGCATTCACTCCAGGAATGACATCCTCAGTTATGGCAGTATTCCATTTGCCAAGAATTAGAGAGTCTTCGTCAAAAGAAGCCATCTGAATCATTCGAACAGGTGTATACTTTGTTTTACGACCATTAAAGTTTGCTTGAACCATGTTCTTAACTTTGGCTGTAACGACTAATGTATCGCCTACAGCAACCTCTTGGTTGTTTATTTCCCATGCTCTCGAAATGTTGTCGTTATTATTTGCATCAGCAGTCATTAAGCCAACGACTTTACCCGTTTTTTTATCCGAAATTTTAAATTCCACAACTCTCAAATTATTTCGAGGTGGGGATTTCAAAACAAAGGTCGCATAATAACCGCTTCCGTGCCATGCAGTTACAATCCCTGTTGATAGCTCAGGATTATTAAGCAGGCTAAATTTTTTTGCGTAGTAAATTGCATCTTCTCGTTCACTCTTTCCCAATCTTCTTAGATTTTCGTTCGCTGGCAAGAGATATTTTATGAACCACTGCACCTTCTGCTCAAATCCCTCGGGGTCTTCATCTGGAGAAACATCCCATGCGGATGCTGTTGTTTTAGCAGGATGCCCTTCAGTAGTCGTCCAAGGATAGTTCCACCAGCTTTTTTCGAGTGGGTTCCAGTCAGACTCCTGATCGCCTGAGGGGAAATCTGACGGAAAATATGGATTGCTTATTGGTATTCCTGCATCCGATACACCAAGGTGACGGTACTCATAATTCGCCCCGAAATATGCACCTAATTTGCTCGTATTAACGATAGTGGTTGTCCCACTGTTGTCCCCATTATAATGGTCTCTCGTTTGATATCCTGGATCCATGCTACCGAGTTTTAGATTTTGCCAAATACCAGTTTTCCCTGGTCGCACCAGATAGGCATAATTTGTTCCCTCTCGCACCAAATTATTTTCGTAAATCAACGAATGATCGGTGTTGGAGTTTCTCATTTGTGCAGGTGTCTGCTCGGTTGGACTGTACCACAGAAACTTGTTTTTGTGATACGACTCATATAGTCTCGAAATCCCTATGGAATCATACCATTCCTTTTGCCGTGAATCATTGTAAGTAAGATACACTGGAGGCTCACTGATATCTCTGACTATCTTCCCCGTGCCATCATCCCAATGAGCCGTGACAAGATCGCCGCCGAAGGCAAATGCCCTTTCCACTACATTGGGCTGGTAAACCTGATGTAGCAAGAACCCAACGATCAGGCTTACCACCGCCAATCCACCAACAAATTTCATTACTTTGTATCTCTTCATGCTTTATCGACCTCCTTTCCATTTAGTTTAGATTTTTTGATTGTGTTAGAAAACACAAAAACTGTTTTACCTTGCTCTACCTCTTTTACGCAACAGGTGCGAGATTCATAATTTGATACAAGAAAAAAAGAGACGGATGTCCGCCTCTTCCCTCGTTAAATTTCTTTATTTTTTCGAGATTTTAACCGTAACACTCCGTTCATTTTCAGTGATCGTTATTTTGCGTCCGTCAAGCGTAAAAGATTTATTGATGTATTTGGAGATATCCTTTCCGCTGTATCCATCATTCATAACCTTAAAGAGCTTATCGTATTCTTTCGGCAGATAGAAGCGGAATAGTTCGCGGCTGACATACGGTATAGTGTTGCTAACATGCTCCTGATTTTTGTCACCATACCAAGCAAGAAAATCGATATTAGCGATAGCTCCTTCCGCAAGACCCACCCTTACTTTTCCTAAACCTTCGTATGCATCCTGCCCATAGGGGTTATACCAAATTCCTCGCTGGAATCCCAACTCGTCTTCCAAGATCTTTCTGTTTGTCTGATAGTCGCCTGTTGCTGATGATTTCATTTGCGACAAGACCCATTCTGATGGCACAGGATATGACAAATCCAGTTTCTTAGTCTCCGCACCAATCAGTTTGATATCATAGCCAAAAACGGTCTTTGCCGCTTCCAATGGAACGTAGAGTTTTCCATCTATAATAGATGATTTTTCTCCACTCGGAACAATAACATTATTCATCGTTTTGGTGACAAGGGGTACACTCTTTCCATTTAACTTTATAGTAGTTTTGTTTGCTGAAATCTCTATAACAGCATCCTTTTGACGGATTATAGCCGTTTGAGTATTATTGTTCCATTTAATGCTGTCTCCAGTTGCTTTGACTATCGGAGCAATAGGGACACTGAGGCTATCCCGCCCTTCATCTACTACCATTTGTTGTGTTAGAGTCGTTCCATTAGCCTCAATCGTGTATGCGTTTTTGGTCTCCGCCGCTGAACTTGTCTGTACGCTTGCCGACATTAACAGTATTGCTGATAGCAACGATGCGAAAATTTTTATTTTTTTCATTTTAATCCCCTTCAATTTCTTTTTTTCTTAATTTTATACGGAATAGTCCATGCAATATATGGATTTTGTGTCGAACCTTGTTTGAGCTTCCGTTTAAGATGTTATACACCGTTTATACGCATTCATTCATACAAGTTCTGAATATATGCATAAAAGTTGTGAAGTTGTTCTTAACTTTTATGAAGATGCTCCCATCCACCAGTCCTCTTCCGCCAATACGCTAAAAACGAATTCAAATCCTTATCAAACTCCCTCAACGAGTAGCCCTCCACTTGTTGATTAGCCATATTTAAGTTAATTTGCAAAAGATCGATCATCTCTTGTTTCACTGGCTTTTTTTCTCGTTCATGAAATAGAGCAGAAATTGCAGTATCAAAAATGTAGCCGATACCAAGCTCCTCTCGCATTTGGTAATAACTATAAAAAGTCTCTCTATTTTTCAGCAAATACATAGCAAAAAAGCGTCTGGCTCGATGGTTATTATTAATCTTGGCTATAATCTGGCTGAGCGGGTTTGCCTCAAATAGATGCTCCCACATTTGCTCCAGATACTCGCCGAATGCTTCTTGATCAAATTGCATCCTCCTCTTCCCCTTTCAGAACTCAAGCTCTTCAGCCCCCGACTCAACGGCTTTTCTAACTCTCTGGGCAAATCTCAAGCTATCAGAACCCGTTGTAAATGCTTCTTGGCAATCAGCACAATAGTATGCAGGCACATTGTATATTGTAACGACTTTATCCTTTATTCGCCCTTGCTCGTTCTTATATTGCAACCGAGCCAGTCCTCCGCATACACATATCGTTTTCATCAGCTATCATTCTCCGCTGTCCTGATGATTATCTTGTTATGCTCAGCAACGACTATGCAATTGTCTCCAATAGCAATGTTCGCTTGTTTCAATGTGGCAATCGGGATAATAAATACGCACTCTTCTTCATCGGCGATGATTTTAATAAATTGTTGTTGATAGTCCAATGTTTTCCCTCCCTTTCACTCATACATTTCTATAATGTTTAGATGCAAACTCTATTAAATAAATCAAGCGCTCAGTCGTCTTCTGACCGAGCGCTTTAAAATGACACAGTTTTATTTTCGCAAATACACGTTAATCATTGTAGGCATCTCAAACAGATTGTTATAGATACATTATATTATTTTTAAATGTATATAACAAACATTTTTTCTATATTGTTACTTTTATAACTCCATTAAAACCAATTAACCATCTTATTTGTAGAGCATCAATCTCACTTTATTTCTTACCGATTGAAACAGTGACCCAACTTGCACCATTTTGACCTGTACCCTCTGTAATTCTAATCTCGCGACCTTCCAATTTAAAAGGCTTGTTCAGATATTGAGATACATCTCTACCATCGAATCCATCCGACATAATCGTAAACAGCTTCATATGCTCATGTGGCAGGAAAAATTTTAAAAGTTCGCGCGAGACATAAGGAATTTTGTTACTATTGTTTGTTTCCGTCTTAGACCCATACCAGCTTGTGAATTGGATATCATACATATATCTTGAATTGTCGCCCAAGTAAATGACCGAGAGCGGATAGTTCGAATACGCATTCTTCCCATAAGGATTAAAAGAGCGTCCGTCCGTGAAACCAAGTTCTGCATCCAGTATTTTACTGTTCCTACGATGGTCGTTGGTAGCAACTGATACAATTTGCGGGGGTATCCAATTCGCAGGGGGAAGAAATTGAAGATCAGGCTTCCAATCTGGCAACGGCTTTGGCTTTGGAATAGGTGTTGCTTCATAGTCGCCTACGGATTGAGACTCTTTGTTTAGTTCTCCTACATGAACGACAGGCATTGCTTCCCTGACTGAGGTTTGAATCGGATACCCCAAAACATCAGTCAAAAAATCGATAGGAACAAATAGCTTGTTATTGACCACCATCGGTGTATACGGTTTATAATTTGAACCATCGGTAATAATTTTTTTAGATACGGGGATAGATTTGTTGTTTATAAGTGCTGCGCCCTTATTTTCATAAATACTGATTTTAGATCCATCGTTTTTCTCGATATATCCACTTTCAGCTTGATTAATCCAGAAGAATTTGTCACCCATGCCACGTACAATTGGTTCAACGGGTATATATATATTTTCTGCCAGATAGAAAGGCTCCCCTAAGATCGATGCCACTGGATCTCCATTTACATTCAGACGAGATAGATTTGATTCCTTAGTTGAGGTGATAGGAATATATTGCAAAAAGGACAGATCCGAAGGGTTAAGAGGGCTTTTTAATAACTTCCCCTTTCCTTGCTCTAACAGGTTCTTGATGAACTGCACCGCTTCGGCACGCGTTAAATACCCTTTAGGGCTATAACCTTCAACAGACAATTGAGCAGGATTACTACCTTTGGCAAGACCGCTATCAAGCATGTATCTAACAGCTTCGTCTCCCCTATAATGCACTCCTTGCGTAGCTGATATAAGTTCAGCAACCTTGACCCGAGTCATTTCGCGGTTGCGTGTGCGATTATCCCCTTCCTTTGAATTAGGGTAGCTCAATTGATCGGCAAACTTGTAGTAATTATTCGCCCATTGCCCATTCTCATCGGATTTAATTTCGGGTTGAAAGGCTCGAATTAATATAGCGAGAAACTCCGCTTCTGTTACCAAGTTGTTTGGTTTAAAGCTTCCATCCTCGTATCCCTTGGCAATGTCGTGTTCCAATGCCCATTGTATTGTTTCCTTTCCCCAATGCTTTTCCACATCTGGGAAGACGGTAGATGCTGAGACAGGTGAACAGAGCGTGATGAATAGAGTAGAAAATATCAACAAGGTTGGCACTGCTTTTCTTTTCATAGTATCCCCCAATAAAATAATTGATTTAAGCAATAATCCAAATCGCAAGAGGTAGCTCCACGGAACAAGAAAGTAGATGGTCGTTGTAGGTTAAAGACGTATTGGAGGCAATTCGCTTGGATTCGATGGCTCAGTCGGTCTTTCCAGTAGCCCACCAATGCCATATTCCACGAAATTCTTAACAAACTGTACAGCTTCTGCACGGGTTAAAGCCTTATCTCCCTGAAAACTTGCAAGCGTTACTTCATTGGGATTGGAACCTTCGGCAAGACCAAAAGCCAAAAGATAATGAATTGCATTTTCACCGCTAAAGTTCACACCTTCTGTCGAGGATATCAACTCTGCCACCTGTTTGCGGAGGATCACTTTATTCCTCGAAGCAATGTTCGTATAGCTTTTTACTGGATAATTCAGCTCTTTAGCTCGTTTGTAGTACACTTCTGCCCAATTCTCCGATTTTGAAGAAGAAAGCGTTGGTTCAAACGCACGTAGCATCATCGTCAAGAATTCAGCTTCGGTTACGCTCTTGTTTGGCTTGAACGTTCCGTCTTCGTATCCTTTAATCATGTCCTTAGAGATTGCCCAATCCACCGTTACTTCGTACCATGCCCCTTTTTTTATGTCCGAGAACGTAACCTTTTCAGCGGCATCTACGCTTTGTGGAATCGATGTTGCGATGAGCACAATAAATAGTGCGATTGTGAGGAACTTAAACTGCTTTTTAAACATATGTACGCTCCATTTCCTGCTTTATTATTATAGGGGAGTTGCATTAACAACTCCCCCTGTTGTTTAGCGAGTCGTAAACTCAAGAATCAGTGGGTTTTTCAGTTCAAAGCTTTCCTTCGAGTTTTTGCTCGCTTTGCCCTTCACTGTCGTATCGAGAATGATCGTGAACGTTTCTTTCGAATCGAACTTACCATTCAGAGGAGTAACAAAGATTCGATTGAACAATACATGAACTTTCACATCTTTAACCAGTTCTCCTTTGCTGTTTAAAACAAAGACGTTTTTACCTGGTTGAATCGACGCTTCATCAATGTACTTATAGTTCTCACTTTTCATTGCTACTTGCAAACTGATACCAACTGGAACAAATGTGCGAAGCTCCGTTTTCGTTGGAAGATCTTTGACTTTAAGCTCTTTTTTGAGTGTCTCCAATTCCTTTTGAAACTCATCACGTTTCTCTATGTCAGTCATGGAGTCAATTGCTGACTTTGCACCAACGAAATCAGCGATAGTCAGCGATTCCTTCGCTTTCTCAAGAGCTGTTTTCACTTCATCAACCGAAGATGCTTTTTCTGGAGCAGGGGTTACGATAACTGTATTACTGCCGCTACCACTGCCACTTGGAGTTGGAGCTGGTGTTGGATTCGTAGGAA
This sequence comes from Paenibacillus sp. Root52, assembly GCF_001426865.1. Taxonomy (GTDB): domain Bacteria; phylum Bacillota; class Bacilli; order Paenibacillales; family Paenibacillaceae; genus Paenibacillus. The sequence goes on from NZ_LMFO01000019.1 coordinate 27,747, forward strand.
TCTCTACAACATCGTCGTCTGGATCTGTCGGATTAATTGGAGGCGTTACTACAGGAACGGCTTGAGTTCTTGCATCAAGCGTAGCACCAGCAGAAACATTGCCACTTGCATCAACTGTTTTTACAACAATGGTATAAGGTTTATCTGCAACCAATCCAGTAAACTCGTAGGACGAATTTGTAGTATCCGCAATAAAGTTGCCGTTAACAAACAGCTTCACCTTTGCAAAATCACTGTCCTCAGGATTATTCCAACGTGCTGTGATCGTTGTTTGGCTTGTAGCTTCCGTTATCAATCCCGTTACTTCCGCAGGAGCCGTTGTATCAACTGGCGGTTGCGGATCTACTGGAGGCGTTACAACAGGTGTTGCTTGCGTTCTGCCTACAATCGAAGTGCCGATGGATTCATTTCCGCTTGCATCTACCGTTTTAACAACAATAGTGTAAGCATTATCCTCTGTCAGACCAGCGAATTCGAAGAACGAGTTCGTTGTGTCAGAAACAAAAGTTCCATTGAGGTAGACATTTGCTTTCTCATAATTTGCATCCATTGGATTTACCCACCGAACACGAATGGTGTTAACAGTCGCATTAGAAACTTCCAAACTTGAAACCTCGCCAGGAGCCGTTGTGTCAACTGGTGGCGTTACAACAGGTGTTGCTTGCGTTCTGCCCACAATTGAAGTACCGATGGACTCATTACCATTCAAGTCTACTGTTTTCACAACGATCGTGTAATCCGTGTTATCTGTCAGACCAACGAATTTGAAGAACGGGTTCGTTGTGTTAGAAACAAACGTTCCATTTAAGTAGACGTTTGCTTTCGCAAAATCTACATCTAATGGATTTGTCCAAGAAACATCAATGGAAGAATTCGTCTCTCCGACCACCGTAAAGTTGCTGACTTCGTCTGGTGCCGTGTTGTCAACTGGAGGTGTCGTATCAGGTACAGGCTTCGTTTTCGTCATAACATAACGACCAGACGATTCATTGCCATTAGCATCTACTGTTTTCGCTTGAAGAACATAGTTCGTATCCGCGGTCAAACCATTGAATACATAACTTGTTCCTGGTGTTTCACCAACGAGCGTCCCATTCAAATACAATTTCGATTTAACGAAGTCTGGATCGCTCGGATTAACCCAAGATATTTCGGCTGTCGTAGTAGTCACTTCTCCAACCGTCAGATTGCTTACTTCTGCTGGAGGGGTTGTATCCACTACAGGTTGAGTGTCCTTTGTTGTTACAGTGACCGCTTTGCCCACAGATTCATTGCCAGCGATGTCCACTGTCTTCGCCGTAAACACATGTACTGTATTTGGATTCAATCCATTAAATACATACCGTGTTCCTGAAACATCCCCAACAAAAACATTGTCTTTATACAGGTTAACTTTCGCAAAATCTGCATCACCAGGATTAATCCAAGTTACTTCCGCAGATGTTGTGGTAACTTCGCCGAGTGTCATTCCCGTTACTTCGGCAGGAGCAGTTGTATCGACAACTGGTTCGGAGTCTGTTGTCACGGTCACTGCTTGACCAGCAGATTCGTTACCCGATGCGTCTTCGGTTTTAAACTCAAACTCATATACCGTGTTTGGAGTAAGACCTGTAAATTCATACTCGTTTTGTGTAGTGTTATCTACCAAAACGTCATTTTTGTACAAGTTAACCCGCACGAAATCTCCGTCAATCGGATTCGTCCAAGTCATTTTCGCTGTAGTCGTGGATTTTGAAACAACCGAAAGGTTGCTTACTTCCGCAGGAGCTGTAGCATCTGCATCTGTTGTTTCCGTAATAGTAGACCCTTCCGATTCATTTCCACCCTGATCAACGGATTTAACCGTAACCGTGTATGGTGTGTTCGGTTGAAGATCTGTCAGCGTAAACGTGTTACCGTCCGTGTTACCAACTTTTACATCGTTCGCAAAAATATTATTCGTTGCGAAATCTGCATCTTGTGGATTCTTCCAGCTAAGCGAAATGCTGTTTTCGGTTTTATCAGCAACGGCGAGATTCGTTACATTCGCAGGAGGAGCAACATCCTTGTTGAATGTCAGCGAACCAAATCCGTACTCAATATCTCGTCCTGGTGCTCCCAGATCAACGGCATATTTTTTAATTTCCTCACGAAGCTCAACATTGCTCATGTTTGGATACTTTTGCATCAACAGAGCAATCATGCCTGCTACGTGTGGAGCCGCTTGTGAAGTACCGCTTGATTTACCATAACCGCCAGTGCCATCGGCTTTTACATATGTTGAAATGACATCAACACCTGGAGCCGCAAGTTCGACTTCATCACCAACAGAAGAGAAAGTTCCACGTTGATTCAAGTTGTCTACTGCCGCAACCGCAATGACACTATCGTATTTTGCAGGGTAATTTACAGTGGGAGTACTAATGGGAATAGGATTTCCATTAGAGTCTTCCTGACTATTTCCTGCTGAACCAACAACGACAATTCCTGCGTTGTAGGCATTATTAATCATTTCCTCTAAGAGTGACGAATCTGTATCCGTCCCAAGCGAAACGTTGATGATATCCATTCCATTCTGAATCGACCATTCGATCCCTTCAAGTACGTCAAGTGTCGTTCCTTCGCCGTCTGCTCCTATGGCTTTCACGGCATAGATTTGAGCGTCAGGTGCGACCCCTACTATACCGCCATTTCCACTTTTAGCAGCGATAATACCAGCAACATGAGTACCATGTCCTCTATCATCGTTGTAACTTGTCGTGTAGTCTACGGTCGAAACGCCGCCAGCAATCGTTAATTCATCGTGCGCGAAAATGCCCGTATCAATAACTGCGACTTTAACGCCTGCTCCTGTGTAGCCTTCATCCCACCTTTTCGTGGGTTGAATAGCTTGGAAGTTCCATTGCGATTGCTCCGCAGGGACGGCTGTTACTTTGATATCTCCACCAGTAATTCGGAGTGTGGTATTTCGCTCGATATACGCAATGTTCGGATCACTCGCCAATTCACGTAAATCAGCATTTGTTACCTTAGCGGCTACTGCGGGAATCGTTTCAAATTCGTGTTTAACATCAACACTTTCTTCAATTATGGCTTCCTTTCCATCTGCATTTTTGTACACAATAATAACTTCTTGCACGCTTCCATTCTGGCTACCCGCATGTGCTATTCCCGCATTTAGCAGGAGGGATATTGCTAAGGTTGTAGCGATTATACCTTTATGTTTCCCCATTTTCTCTCTCCTTCGTGTTCCCTACGTTCTGTCTCTCATAATACTGTTGAGAGAAATGTAGAGTTTGCAACAAAATCAATGCATACTCTTGATTTGCGTCATCAAGCGTGCTAAAAAGCGAGTTTAGCTCAGCAATATTTTTTGCCTGCTTATTTTTTGGAGTCAAAAACGCACCTCCACTTTCAAATTTGTGTTATAAACACAATCTACCATTATTTAGTTGTGTTGTAAACTCTTTTTTAGGGTTTATATTGTGTTGACTGTAGAGTTTTTGTGTTGTACATTTAGACTACCTGTAGTTAAAACAGTGGAGGTGTGTCTATGCACGACAGAATCAAGGCTATCCGCGAAGCTCTAAAAATGAGTCAGCGCGAGTTTGGCGAAAGACTTGGAGTCAGCCGAGATGTCATTTCAAATCTTGAATATAATAGGGTTGAAATAAAGGATCTTATGGTGAAGCATATTTGTGAACGGTACGGTATTAATGAAAATTGGCTCACCACAGGTGAAGGTGATATGTTTTTAAATGAATGGCAATCCAATAAGAAACTTGATGAGGCGATTGCTATTTTCAAAGAATTGCAACCTCAATTTCAAGATTTTGCTCTGGAGCAGATTCGCAAGTTAGCAGACTTGCAGGCAAAGCAAAATACCGAATTGGATTGACTGCTTCGAATCAATGCTGTTACCTTTCGAACATTAAAAAACACTCAGGCGTGGCTGCCTAAGTGTTCTATCAAAAATCAGTTTGCTGTTAATTATCTCAGTGTTTATCCAAGTCATCGGTTCAACCTCCAATAAAATGACGAACATTTTTAAGGCACATCAACTTCAACGACATCTCCAGCGCCGTTGCTAAGCGGAAACCAAACAAATTTTGCATCCTCAACATTTTCCATAGATGCTTCAACTATACTCTGTGCCGCAGTATAAAACTCTTGCATCGCAAATGCACCCAATGCAATAACCAGACCAGCAACGATTACTGTCTCAATCGAGACGTATCCTGCTTTGTTTCCCATCCATTTCTTCAACATATTTTCTCCCCCCTCCTTCTTCTCTTTTTTGTATGAAACGATCAAGCTTTGTAATGTAATATACTCAGAGTCTCATTAGTTCATAACGAAAAGTGAGTCTAATCCCTTTCAATCTATGAAAGCTCGAAATGCACCCGATATGGCTTGACTGGAGCTGGCACGCACCAAATTTTCCAAGTAGCGAAGAAAGCTATTATAGCTCTCCATCAGCAATTTGCCTTCAATATAAATCACAAGCAATGAGGTATCTACCCGAGCCGTCTGCCATGGCGAGATCTCTATATTATCGTACACATTATTGTACTGGAAAAAGCGGAATTCCTTTTCTTTCGCCAGCTCAATAATTTCATCAAACGATTGCCTTTTTTTAATTTCTAAAAGTAGTTCAGAAAAATCTTCCGCATAACTCTGATCATAAAGAGAGAACTGCTCGCTCAAGAACATTTGCAACTGCTCTTGCACAACTAATTCTTTGATGATAAAAGAGATATTCTCCTCCGATTCCTCGAAATCAAAGAGTTCCAAATCAACCAATTTGCCAAGTTCACCTTTGATTTTATCAATCGTTGTTTTCTCAATTTTTTTTTTTCTGATCAGCATTTGATGACAAATTCCCATTTGCAGATATTGTCCCATGTTAATACTCCTCCTCTTACTGCGATTTTAAAACAGCATTGTTTTGAATAGGTAGCCAGAGGCGATGCCGATGACAACCATTAAAAGACCAGCAATCAATTCGGTAATCAAGTTCTGGATGAAGCTTCTCTAAAATTTTGTTGAGTATGAATTGCATCCTATCCAACTCCTTATTTCAATGATGTTGCGTTCATAACGGCATTAAAAAAGGGTCAGCCTATTTTTGGCTAACCCTCAGAGATACACGCTATTAATTTATGACATTTTGATAATACCCACATCGTATTCCACCTCGTTTGATATTGTTTTGAGCATAATAGTACAGCTAAACTCAGTGGTCGTCAACCAAAATTTGGAACCCGTTACCTTGTAAACGGTATAGCATTGTCTCGTGCAATAGAGCACCATCGGTGCTACAATCATTTTCAATTACCGCGAGGCAAGAGATGTTCTCCCAAGTCAACTGAGTGTGAGAATTTCTTTTAATTGTATTAGATCTTCTTCTCGCGGATACTTCGATCCGAAGAAGTACGAATAAAATCCCCATGCCGTCTGGACATCCTCCATCGAAACAGATAACAGTTCTGCTTGTTTCTTGAAACTGTCATACACTTCAGGTTTGTTAGCCATTAACACTAAAATCTTCGGTAACAGTGACAGTGGCGTATCTTGAACCACGTTCTTCTCGGTTAGTAAAAATCCTCCGTTGATTACCTTCAAGAGTCCGTATCTCAGCAGGAATCCTAACTTCTTGCATGTTCCTGTATATGACAACCCATATAACTTAGTTATTTCTTTTTTCGTCAATCTACAGATACTATCTTTGTCTGTATTATCCTCAATGATTTTGAGCAATTTCTCATAGCCAGCTATTGTGTCACGAATCTTTTGTACGCCATCCATTACCTTCCCTCCCACTTTCCCTCTGCCGAATCAGCCTGACCCATTATTGCTATTATATCAGCATGAAATAAAAATAAGGGGATGGCTTTCTTCATTTACATTAAAGTGGAAAAACAAAGACTTTTTTTGGGACAGGTGCAACCGAATGCCATATTCATCGTTTAATAGGGCAAAAGCAAATTCGAAAAGTAAAAATAAACATTTAAAAGGGGTCTGGTATGGCGTGAAGACATTAACTGCTGTTGAAGGATGGGTTTCAAATAGCTCTGAAATTCAGGGGAAATATCGGAATGAGCAGGGAATTGGACTTTCTGGTTTCTATCGGAGAGATTACAAAGAAACTTCTGATATGGTGGTCATGGGTAATGGACACTCCATGCTGAGGTATAAATATCCCAAGGTTTCGAATATCCCGTTTTATTCTCCTATGGTCCGTTGGCACAATTTGTTCTTTTGTGGCGGATATTCAATCAGGTTTCCAAACGGAGAGCGAACTGACACCTATGATCGCCTATTTGATGCCATTAGGACTGGATTGAAACCAACTGGCTTTTGGCCATTAACATCAGAAGAATTGGAAGAAACTCTTCATAAAGTGAAGCAGACTGATTTGGTATGGAAAGTGTCCGATAACAGTCATCCGAACTTTCAGTATGAAATCGGCGTGGCAAACAAAGGCAAGATGAGGGATCATTTCGATCTGAACAAATTGATTGAATCATACCAGCTCTTTAGTAAAAAACTCGGCTACGATCTTCTAAGCAAAGACCATGAGGAGATTATTCTGAACCATGGAAACTTGGAATTGGTGTGGTACCTCGAAGGATTTGACTACGGAAGTCCGAGCAAGAAAACATTTGATGACGTACTGACAGGATTAATTTTGGGATATCCCATCGAATCAACGGTGGCATATCTCACTGATCGCATCAATTAAGCTAAGGGGATGAGTACAATGATTGCGGCAATTGAAAAACAAAGATTTTCCCGTTGGTCACAAGTTCCTGAGCATTTGAAGACGAAAACCCAATTAAAAGAGCTTGGATTGAAACCACTCGACGAATCCGACTTCCAGGCAACGATAAAAGTACGCCAACACGGTGCTATGCGAGAATTTGATTTATATGATATTTCGATGACACGTCCAATAAAAAGAAGAATAATCAATATTGACAGCATCGAAATAGCACCTGAGACGATTGCGGAATCGTTGTACGTAATCAACAAGTCGGCAAAGAAAAGTAGAGATACCAAAGAATCAAACTACTTTATGGGCAACCATGATATCGTCGGCAGATCTAAGACACGGCAAAACAACTTGTATGCCCTAAAAGACAGGGTGCTGAAAAGTTGTATCGCCAAAGGAGTGGCAGAGATCGTTGGATATCATATTCACAACATCGAATGGATGGATACGAAACAGGTTAAAAAAATTCATCTACTATTGATAGCTGTGGCTGATTATACCTTCCATCTTCCAGCGTCGAAAAAACAAGTCAAAAATCTTGAATTCTTAGGTGAAATCGATAAAATATCCGCCGAACAAACAAGAAAAACAAATATCAAATTTGAACAAGCGGTGGAGTTGTTGAATAAATACCTGAAGGATCGAAAGCAATCATTTAATGATTTCAAATCTACTGAATAAGTTATCGTCTGAAAGCAGTGTAAAAGCCTCTCCTTGAAAGAGAGGTTTTTTTCATGAATTGTTATGTAAAAGTTAAGCTCATGTGCTTAACCGTTGTGAACAGTTCACACGTCATGCATACTACATATGCAAATTATTCTTATCAACGCACAAAAAGTTCGCATAGAGCGAACCTTTATCCTATCTGTTTATTTGATTAATACCATTAACGCCTTACAAGATTAGCATGCTTAATGCCGTCGAGAAACTCATCTGTGATGTTATAATCAACAAAATGCACCTCAATCCGTCCTTTCATCAATCGATCAACATGCCATTTCTCCAAAATATGAGATAGTCGCGAATCCCTACGCTCTTTTGAAACAAAGTCGATAGTTGCCGATTCAGCTTGTGTCTTTAGATGATTTGAGGCATACCCATCAATGGATACGACACCAACCTTCAGCTCAATCTCATCCTGGAAATAACAGGTGAACATATGATGCATACAAGCGATATGTGTGGCTACCTTATATACATTTGATCTGTTAAAAATGTCGAAAATGAGTACCGTGATTTTAACCTGCCCCTTGTCGATCCTGATCTGTGCGACATACGCATTGAACGCGAGCATTGTATCAATTGTATAATTATCAATCTTCTCTTCCTTGCTTAAATCCTGGCTTCGCTTAGCAATGTTATCAATGCGATTCATTGAGGACACTTCAGGAAGATAGAGTCGCCCCCTCCCTTTCCCGTCCGATGCTTTCGATCCTTTCCTCAATCCCTGTCCCATTCTCTGCTTGATTTTCTGCATTTTATCGATATCTTGCTCAACCGAAAGCATATCTAAATACTTTTGTAGAGTTGCTTCATTTTTCATTTTTTCCAAAAAGGACAGCCCCTGATTCTTGTTATGCAAAATTGTACTGTGGTCGCGTTCCAACAGATCATTTATTGCTCTAAGCGTTACCCTCGTATCCTCCTTTTGGATACGAGGAATGATTTTATTGAGGATGTATTGGTTTTTAAAAATGCTGACCAAAATCCTTTCGTTACCCATAGCTTTCTTGACCGATGCAACGCTGTAGCTGTCTGGCTTTTCCTCTAAAAATCGAATGCCATATTTTCGCATCACAAGCATTTGAAGCTGAGTCTTCTTACCGAAAGCGTTAAACGACTCTTTTCTAAAAATATCGGCATCTACAAGTTCTATTATGGAGCTGTAAAAAGCTGAGTAGCTTTTTGCTATGCCCATCATTTGAGCATAGTGATACAATTGCTTCATCAACATGACTTTGTTTCCAAAGCTATATATAATCTCGAGATAGATTCTATATTTCTCGCAAACTGCTTGTTTATTAGCATTTGATATAGTCATTATTTCGTTTCCTCCTTTCAAACTCTAATTGTTTCGTATTGGCATCCAATCATGCTGACGAATGTTTCTTTAGACCTCATTTCCTCGATCCCATACGAATTGGTGATTATTTCAACCCCCACCTCGATGCCCTCAGCATTGCTATATAAGCCATCTGGCATAGATATTAATTTCTCTTTGATCATATCTTGATATAGCTTTGCTTCCACTTCGTTTCCTTCTTTTCGCATATCAGAAATTTGATCTTCAAATTCTTTTCGAATCAGAGTTTCTGTTTTCCAGCTTTCTCGTGACTCCTCTGATAAGCTGAAATACTTTTCTGCTATCGCAAGGTCGTGCATCGGACTTTGAGCATGGTATGCATAACTCAATCCCCATAGGCGAGCGGCTGTTTCCCGCCCTGACTTCGTAAGCTTATAACATTCCTCACTTTTCCCTTTTCTTTTGTACGCGACTTTCTCAACAAGACCGTCTCGTATAAGGTTTTGTATACGTCTATCGGCTAAGCCGCATGTGTGGAGATGATCGGAAGAGACATGACCGACGTTGTGCATTGCCGTAAATGCGAGCCGATCTCGGGCAAAAAATTGGGTAACGAGTGGTTTGCTTCTTCTTGCCATTGCTTGCACCTCCTTTTGATGAGTGAATAATTTGTTCGTTGGCAATGTTTATTTGACCATCGTAGATGGTCAGTGTGGCATTTGCGTCTCGGAGAGACGATTGTCGCGGCGAAATTACGCGGCAACATGCTTTTTTGCCTCATCGTGAGATGAGGCAATGTAGTTGTGTTTCGCAGAAACACTTGTCACATTGCAAATGGGGCAACGGCTTTTCCCAAGGGGCGAGTTTCCATGGCTCCGTTTTGCAGGGAGTGCCGTAGGCCGAGCGGTCGGCGATAGCCGAGCACAACGGGGCTTGGTGGTTCTTAGTGAGCCGATTTTCCGAAGGAAGAGGCGAGCTTAGAACCCACCCATTGAAACGAAGCCCCTTATCCCGTAGATGATAGCATTATAGTTATTTGGTTGCGGCATTATAACGATTTGGGGATGAATGCAAAAAAGGCTCATACGCACCAAGCGCAGGAGCCTCTTCTCGCTTGCGAGAAGCATGGTTTTGTATTTGATTACAGCGAACAATCCAAACTATAGTAGCAAACGATGTACACAATTAAGTTGCAAAATTGGGCATGTAATATTGGAATAATAGCCGCCTCCACACCGTCTTACACGGAGCAATTTCAGTATATTCCTATTTATTGGATCCAATTCAATCGATTCTCCTGTGGCTGATTTATCAGACAAACGTGTTGTTTTTCGTATTCTTGTCGTGTTTTCCAAGCTAATCCTACTTTCCAACATCGATTTCACGAAAATCTTCAACACCTTTAAACACTAATCTACAGATAATCTGATGTGTTGCTGTTAATTAGCGTTTTGGAGATTTCCAAAAGCTGAGGCTTTATCAATTTACCGCTGGATTTTATCTAATTTGAGATTTCTCCTTCCACTTTAAACAGACACAACTCTGTTCAGGGTTCCTCAGTAACCCCAATGCTTCTCTCATTAATTTGAGTTCATGTCGTCCAATCAGCGTTGTCTTCATTTCATATTTTATATTTCTGTTTATGTTAGGCTTACGATTTACTTTAACCATATCATCCCCCCATTCGAGTCTGAAGGAGCAGCCACTTGTATTACTAATGCTGATTTTGATGGTAAGTTTACCGTTAATATCCGTAAAAAGTCAACACCAAAATAAAGTTAATTATTTTATCACAAATCAGCATCAAAAGTACATAAGAACTTATCACACTTTATATGAAACATGTTCATAAATCCTCATAAATGTTATGAACAAGTTATGAACATCCTCACACATATTCTGTAACATCTTCATAACTCTTATGAATTTGTTACGCAACCCTACATATAAAGAAGCCGATCAACAACCAGATAGATTGTTTGAGCATTGTTGTTGGCAATGAAAGTTATTTGCATATTGGAATTTGAAATATAGTCAACTGGGCATGCTTTTGATAGCGTCCTTATAATTTCGTGCCACATAATCCTGAGCGGTTTCCCTTGCCTCTTTTAAAGATTCCCACAATATCCAAACCTCCTCTCCTGAACACAGATTACAGATGAAGATGTCGATCTATCTACCACTCCTTCTACTAAAATCTCGCATTTAAAAAGAAAAGTACCGAAGAATCGCCTAATTCAGACGAAAACTCGGTACTTCCTATTAATTTCCCTTCCTTTCCCCCGATTCATTCCTTGATATCGGATCAAATAGTGAGTGAGGATGTAAAGGGAGATTTGTGTTTATACTGCTTTTCACCAGAGAACTATCCTTCCAACACTCAGACGACTCTATTTCAGTCGATTTCATGGACTTGGAATTAATCATAAGCTGACAACGCAATCATCGTCCTTGTGATTTCTGTCTTGCTGTACCCAACAGTCTGCCCAAACTCTTCTGCTTTACCATCAAGCAAATAGATGGACTGTAATCGGTATATCGTTTCCCCTTTGTCTAACCAAAGATCAAAACACTTTTCCTTCCTTCCCGTCTGAGTGGGTATAGGTAATGGTGTAAGCAGAACCATATCCAGCTCGGTAATGATGCTATGTATCTTATCTTCCGTAAGCTTATCCAACTCCCAGAGCTTTAAACACAGCATCAGTCGGATCCGAGTAAAATACAGGCTGGACCTTGATCAACAGGTCAGCAGGAACCGTTTGAAAATCTACTACAGAGGAGGCAGGAATAAGAACTTTCTTCGCTCCTGCATCCACACAAACCTGAAGCGTATTTGCAAACTCATCGACCTTTGCAATAGTTCCACCAACCGTCATGTTACCGAGCACAACCATACTATCCTGAACGGGACGTTCCAATGCACCAGAACATAATCCGATCAATTCAGCTATAGCGAGTTCATCCGTCAAACCAATCCCTTGCAAATCACTAATATGCATCAAATAATCCTTGGTCTTCGTGCTAATCGAACCGCTGATACTCTTACTGTTTGAAGTGAAGTAGCGGAAGGCGGTATCCAGGCTCTCTTTCACTCCTCGATGGGATCCGACACCCGATTTCTCAAACTTCCCTGTCCCCGAAACGACTTGGTTCTCCAATTTGTAAACCCCGATCATGCCAGAATCTCCATGACCAACCGTATATACATGTCCTGGTTTGCCCATTCCTTCAGGGATCAACTTTCCACCGCCTTGTTCTGGCACTGACACATATTCTTCGCTCATTGTTTCCTTATCGATATAAGAGAAATGGACATCGTAAAACTCCATCCCGCCTATTTTTTTGAGCTGTTCCTTGACCCTTCTTCTTCCTTCGAGAGCATACTTCAAGATCTCCTCGATGTCGTCTCTCGTATACTCCCCGTCTGGATACAGAAGCTTCACTAACCCTGATACCGTTTTACGCACTGCAATAACATCACGTTGATTCAGGTTATTACCCAGCCTAAAATACCGATCCAGAACATCCGCAAACGAACGCTTCCGCATTTCTCTAAAGTATTCAGCCATGTAATCGACGATGAAGCCATACTTATCTGTGAAGAAGTCAGGTCGCATCTTCGGTACTTCCCAGCCTGGGAGGTAATAATGCATCCGATCAAAGAATGCAGAGTCATTCGCCATTGCTTCAGGGAACGGTGCAAATAAATGGGATGTCTTGATCAGTGAATCAAGACTTTGGTTGATGTTCCCTACAAATACCATGGAAGCAGAAGCCGCCTTCTCTTCTCTTCCCCGTGCAAATGATCCCGATGCCATGTAATCCTTCATGATCTGTATACCATCTTTGTCCTTAAAGGTTATACCCGCTACTTCATCGAATGCCACCGCATCGTACATTCCAACAAGTCCTACTTTTTTTGAAGACATGTTGTAAAAAAGGTTAGCAACCGTCGATTGTCCACCAGAGACGAGAATCGAGTTAGGCGATATCTCTTTATACACATGTGATTTACCAGTCCCCCGTGGACCGAGTTCACACATGTTATAGTTGTTTTCAACAAGTGGTACAAGTCGAAGTAGTAGATGCCACTTCACTCTGTCCTCAAGTTGGGTCGGCTCCATACCTGTAGAGCGAATAAGTACATCGATCCATTCCTCTTTCGAGAAGTTCTTCCTACCCTCAAACACCTCGTTCAGATCCATGTTCGGCATTTGAATCGGCTTCAAGCTACTGATGCTGAACGGATTGCTGTTCTTGACCTCTTCATCAAAGAAGTATTCCATCTTCAGCATACACCAGATCCCGCCTGCCAAGAGCTTGTCGTACTCTTTGACATAGTTCGGCGATATCGGAACCCCTTTTAGTCCCAAGTTAGAGAATTCTGCCACATAAGAATCGATCTTCTCATTGAGCGTTACCGTTATCTTATCGATAACGGAATATTGACCGAGTTCTCGAATTCTCGATTTTACCTTCTCCGCTTCATCTGGTCTAACAAAATTCTCTGAGAGGATCTTCTTCACCCGTTGAACCCCTTCTTGAATGTTGTCTTCATCATCTGTAGCGGCATACATACCAAGAAGATATTCAAGAACATAAACAGGGACATTTGCCCCCTCTTTCATTAGCTTTGTCAGGTCTTTTCGAACAACCCTGCCTGAAAAGACATCATTCAGTTTCCTATCTAAATCGATCGTTTGTCCTTCGCTTATTGACTCCATTCGTTCCTCTCCTTTCCTCTAAAAATCGAAGTCACTAACTATGCCCAAATTGATTGTGAACTGCGTTTTTTCAATGACGATATTTGTCTCAATGTCTTTTGTAATGAGGTAATAGTTACTATTCTTATCATATGGTATCGACTTTAACGCAAAGCGAAGCTTAAATGTACGCTCGTCTGGCTTATCTGATGTTCGATCACAGATGATGAGTTCCTCATTACTAATCACGCTTTCGGCATCATCCACCATGTAGATCTTAACCGTTCGAGGAACCCGCTTGTCCTCCACTTTCTCCGTCTGGAAAAAGGTAAGGTTGAACAGGCTATTCGTGATCTTTCTGGTGGTATTTGTGAGCTTTACATCCACTTTCTCGATTTCACGACTGTTCTTTTGCCCAGCTCGAATGTTCTTAAATTGTATGAGCGGCACAACGATCTCTTGAAGACTGGCTCCCCCATGAACAAAATTAGCACCAGCACCTTGAATTTTGAAACGAATAGTCGCCTTCGGAACATAAGTGGTGATCTTATGCTCATTCTTAATTAGACTATCCATGTTGATATCAAGGAGACCGCTTCGTTCTCCATGTTCTTGCGAGAAAAGATGTCTCCGTTTGATCTCAAACGCTTGAATACCTTCCTTTTCAATCTTGTCACTCTCTTCCAATGCATCACGTTGATAAACGAAGCCATGATCCGCAGTGATGAAAATGTTTGTACCACTCAAATCATCCTTGATGATTTTAACTATATCGTACAATTCATCAATAGCTTTCTCAGCCGCTGTGAACGTATAGACCTCGGTCGATGCCTTATCTCCCGTTGCATCAATGCTGTCGTGATAAATATATACCAGTTTCTTACCCTTGAAAGTTTCCCTGCGACCAGCCTTATTCATGTTTTTCAGCACTTGATAGTGAATGGCGGTACTATCAGCTACTGCTCCTTGTAGGATATCAATACGATTATCTATCCCACTGGAAGATCTCCCATTGACCAATACTTTTCCACTTAGATCGATCTCCAAATTCTTATGCGGAAGAAGTGATGCCATCCCCATCTTCGTTACAGAAGGTACGACTCCTAACAATGGCTGGATGTCGCAGGCTCCTGTTGTTTCCGAATTAAGCTTGTCCGCCAACTCTGCCGCTATTTCATAACGCAGAGCATCAGAAATGATAACAAATACCCGATCGCCATTATTGATTTTTGGTGAAACAAAACTTCTATAGAAGTCCTTTTGACTTTGGGTCCCTGGAAGCGCCCAGCTTGATTTCATCTCATCTTGCACAGCGGCGGACCAATGCGAGCTTAATTCGCTCATATACCAGCTGGTATACAGGTTCTCGACCATGAGTTTGAGCTTCTTCAGGATTTCACTGTTCGAAATATTATCGTAAGCGAAATAGAACTTTCTGTAGTACATATCCATTTGGTGATAATCATTCACATACGCTCGGTACATGTCCACAGCTTGCGTTCTCGGAATGCCCATGTTGTACTTCTTATGAAATTCGAACATTTTAACGGTATAAAAAAGGGCTTCATAAATGGATTGGTACTGTTCGTAGTAATGCTTTGCTCTCCGCAAGTTAATCAGCCTCAAATATTCATCATAATCCTCTAAACGATCTTCCAAGCTGTTGGCGATATAAATAATGATGGCTCGATCAAAATATGGGAAAGTATCTGCCGCTTTGAACTTCTCAACAGGGAGCTGGTTTACGATATCCGAAAGCTTGATTTCCTTCTCGGCAATTTCAGCATACTGATCATACTTATGATAATCCGATTTATGATGCATCCAATGGTCGATGAATACCAAAGCATTTGATTTGTTCCGAGTTGCGATGTAATTTTTGATTTGTGAAAGTCGATCTTCATTTACCGCATGGCTTAGTGCAGTGACGGTCAAGTGGATGAATAATGTTTTTAATGACTTTTTAGTTGGCTCATACTCATACCGCTCGGCTACTGCATCCCAAAACACATCTAATCCGACATACTTTGCAATCGAATCCAGATGCTTATTTTCACTGTCATCAAGCGAATCCATCAGTACAACCTTTAGAACATCCTCAAAATCTGGGGTCTTGATGTTGCATAACGCACTCATCATCATTAGTTCAATTGTTCCTTCAGAAACCGTTTTAGCCTCAAACCCTTTAAACTTACGAAGCCTATCCTTACTTCCAAAAAACTTCTCGTATTTTTTAACTGCTCCTCGAAATGAAGGATCAATACTCAGTTCATTCATAATGAGGGATATCTTGTCCGCATAAAAGGTCTTCGAGTACAGAATCGTATCCAATAACCAATTGTCTTCCATACTCATATCCAGATTGGAATAGACCAAATAATTAGATGTTGGATCCTCTTCTTCAAGC
Source organism: Paenibacillus sp. Root52 (assembly GCF_001426865.1). Classification (GTDB taxonomy): domain Bacteria; phylum Bacillota; class Bacilli; order Paenibacillales; family Paenibacillaceae; genus Paenibacillus. The sequence goes on from NZ_LMFO01000019.1 coordinate 43,634, forward strand.
AAGACCTTTGTATAGAAGTTGTTATCTTCGTTCAATATATGGACCTTGACACCCTCTAAGCCTATTTCATGTAAATATTCAGCAAACTCCTGGTCTTTATCGAACCAGAAGATAATCTTCCTTTGTTCGCCTTCATTAAGTGGCTGAAGGAAAGCCTCTTGCAGTGCCTTTGCCACTTCATCCATATTCATTAGTTATCAACACCTTTACAATCAGGCTAAAAAACAGGGATATACCAAACTTAACTGGCATACCCCCATTGTAACCAAATTATTTGATTGGAGCGAGTAAGCCATCAAATTTAGCGTAGTTTACAGCAACGCCGTCATCGAGATCTATTTCAATCTGCATGTCTGCCATGTGATGGAGTTTTTCATCGTATGCTCGTAGTTCCTCGATTTTCAAGTCAAGTGACTTTAGTTCTTTCTTCGCATTGCTGATTTCTTTAGTATTTCCATCTCCCTCGATAATGCTAAGGAGGGTTTTCTTTTCTGCATCAAGCCGAACTTGAAGTTCATGCAAGTAGTCTATTCTTATTCTTGATAGTGTTGTTTTATCGTATCGATGCATGTAAATTAAGCAATTGAATGCCTTCTGCTTTCCTGAGGTGAATAGCCAGTAAACTGGTCTCTTATTATATAATTGGACATGATCCTTGAAGAAATCGTTCATGAAATAACGGCGTACTGTATCAATAGTTGTTTCCGCATTTCTACGTCCAATTGCATCCGATATATAATCCAAATTTTCTTTAAGTGTTTCTTCACCAAATGTCATCCGAGTGAAATCTACAAATCTTGTAACAATATCGTCCACAAAATAAGCACCTGGCAAGACTGGAAGGATATTATCTTGATCCGCTGGGAATGTTTTATATCTTGAAGGATCGAATTCTCCACCAGCATAGATAAGACCTTCTTCATCGAGTGAATATCGACCGAAAGAACAGCCAATGGCATAAGAAATAAAACTTTTGATGTCACGTTCCAAATTGGCTATTCGAATGGAAACGTCTTTTGCATCAACTTCTGGCGTTAGTTCATCTTGTAAACCATATATTTCAATGAATATTCGATTCAGTTCTTCTTCATTTACTTTTAACAGGTTAAACTGTTGTTTTGTATACATTTCGAATTGTTTATATGAGATTTCAATTGTCGATGATTTCCCTTTATATATTAATAAAGGATGCTGTCCAAAATCCCATGAGGTTTCGTAAAAATCCCATTCCATTTTAGAAATTTTTATATTTTGTATAACAATATTTGAGATTTTTGAATTATTTAATACCTTTTCATTTATAGGAAGTATGGATATATCGCCTGATAAAAATGATAACGTTGGGCTAATAAACTTTAAGAGTATAGTAACAACAGAACTATTTAAAAAACCTAATAGTTCATAGATATTTCCTTCTGGGAAAACTGCTGGACCTGTAGTATCAAAGATAAAGCCTTTATCATTTAGCCTAAAACTAATATCACCCGATGAAACCCCTGACCAAGCAAGCATTGGCTTAAAATAAAAACTCTCACTTCTTATTTCTTTAGTGTACGATCCACCATTATATTTTTTTACAATTGAATCCTTTAGTTCCTTTCCATTATTAAACCAATTGATAAAGTAATCCCTATTCCCATACCATCTTCTGAATCCTCCTCCCTTTGATAGCGGAAACCATTTCGCACTACTTTCAATAGATTTTTCACTATTTTCTCCAAAAATAGATGATTTATTGAACTCAACCTCGTACCAAAGTCTTAGGAACCTATTATTATCCATAGTTACCAAACCTTTTCGAGGTTTCCCGAAATGTTCAACTTTATATTTTGAACTAAATGTATTTATTATATTATCACTCACCCAATAAGCAATCGGACTTCCAGGTATTTTACGAAAGTTTTCTTGGTTAAATGAATAGCGATAAGGAACAGATGAATTTTGAACGGCTTCCATTGCCTTTACTTTCTTATCTTTCGCCGTTCTATCTTCAATCATCCGTAAATAAGTACCTTTACTTTCTGAAACCTTAGCGTTTCTCAACACAAAAGCCGTCGATTGAACAATTTCCCCTCCAATTTCTTCAAAAGCTCTCGGTCCTAAATGCAACATATTCTCGATGAATTTGTTTTGAATAACCTTCTCTCTCAACTTCTCATAGCTGGACAAAAACATCCATGAGTGCTGATTAATGCTTGCATAAAATCCGTTTTTCTTTAGATAGTAGTCCACTTCCATAAAAGCGGCGAACAGATCGGATTTTGAGTCTGGATAGTTCCTTTTTAGGTAATCTGACAATTCTTTATTCATGCTTCCTAAACCCATGTATGGTGGATTTGTAACGAGAATATCATATTGCTGTCTCATGATATTCGTTTGTTTAATTAATTTCGGAAGTAAGGATAATGTGTTTTCCCGTTGCTCTATTTCGAATAAGTCCTCTACGGGTGCTGATTCAAACACATGTAATCTACTTTCTAAATAAGCTGTATCATGCTCAGTAACTTTTATAAGTGAGCCAATTGCTTTGGCATTTCGGTATTGTTCGAAAAATGCATTCATTGTGTCTAACTGTTCGATGCTTTCGCCCGCTATATACTTAATATCATCAACTGTCCATCCATTTGTTTCTTGTACCGATGCCAAGTTAAGCATCAGTCCATCCCTTTCTATGCTTCTCAAGAAACGTCTGTTGTATTCTAATGCTTTCATGACGACAGAGAAACTTGCAAGCTGATACGCACGGTCATCAATGTCCAATCCGTATAAATTTTTTTCGATAATAAGACGTGGAATTTCACGCTCCATGTAACCACATTTAATGTAAATTTCATAAAGGACATCAAACATATACACTAATATATGGCCGCTACCCATTGCAGGATCGAAACACTTGATATCTTCGACGTTCAACTCTTTACTCACATACGGAGCGATTTTTTTTTGGAATTTTTCTTGTTCATTTACCAAATAAAATTCCCATCCACTGATCAAGTCACCATGTTCTGGATGGGCTTCAACCCAGTAACGTCCAAGCGAATTTTGCACCATATAGCGGACAATCCAATCAGGAGTAAAAAGCTGAGTAGCAAAAGGAATTTCTTCCGCCTTATATTTATTTCTCTCCTTAAATACCCGATCCTTTTCTTCTGAAATGTAGTATTGGTATAACCATCCGATCACTTCGATTTTCACCCAATTTTCTTCTGGAAGAACTTCCGTATCTGTCATTTGAGAAATAAATGAACCCGTCCCAAGTAAACCTTCTGGAAAGAGGATCTCCGTGTAGTCCTCGATTGTTTCGAACATAAACGGCATGTAACTGTTTAAATAGTTACAATGCATCTTGATCAAATATTTGAACAGCTCGTCTGTCTCGTTGTTCATTTTGAGTTCATATATACGCTCATTATCAAGATCCAAACCAAGTGAAAGTGCCTCCTTCATCATATCTGGCTCAGCACTGTCCGCATGTAAAGAAGAGAGAACACGCACTTTTGTCGGGAGATAATCGTTTACTTCCATAAATCTCAATGCTGTAAAGCGGTTAAACCATGTATAGGCCACTTCCTCTACAACTTGCTTATAGCCTATTTCCTTTATTCGGTTAATAAGTCTCCCCCGTTGTATCTTTTCAGTTGCAGTTAACTGTTTACCATCGATATAAATCGCATCTGAACTTTCAAACTGTGCCTTCTTAATGTTTTCTTCCGTAATCCCTATTTTAAAAGCCTTTGCTTTTACTTTCTCAATCAATTCTTTACGAGCATTTGTCGCAAAGTTTTTCAATGCTGTCTTATTCATTTGTACTTTTCACCAACCTATATTGGAATATATTATAGTCAGAGATGCCGTGGCCATAGACCACGGCATCTCTGATTTAATCAATAAACTCGATTTGTTTGTTGCTCTTAATAATCTGTTTTAGCTTTGCCGATAATGTGTCCAACAACATATCTACCTCTGCTTCTGTACGCAAAGTCTTAGTAGCAAGCAGATCATTCACTTTTACTCGCTCTCTCTGAGAAACGTTTACTATAACTGGAGATTTATCTCCCTCTCCAACTATTGTAACTGGCAGTTCCACTCTTTGCTTCTCTTCAAACTCACGAATTTCACGGTTAATAATGAGTTCTTGTTTGTCTTTGAATGCTGAACTTTGTGATATTGATGCATCCACCTTAAAGATATCGACAAGGTTATTCATTCCGTTGAATAGATCTTCGTAATATGCTTGAATTCGTTCTTTCGTCTCTTCGGATACACCATCTTCAATAGCACGTAACGTAAGATGATTCAGATCTAATTGAATAATATTTTTCGCCGCTACCTTCTTTTCTTCAAGAACAGCCTGAATCTGCTCATCGATCTTATTCACAAGCTCAGGAATATCCTTGATTTTGCGATATGGCAGTACTTCCGTTAAGATCTCTTGCAGTTTCTCTGCATAACCTTTGATCTCGTAACCTGATAAATAAACATCGTTTTCTTTGTATTTCTCAATTGCTCGAAGTCCTTTGTCAAAGATATCTTTTTGGGAAGCGAAAAAACTCCGAATATACGTTACGTCCTCTTCCCAATCCAATATGCTATCTTCTAAATCACGTAGCTTGGTGAAAAAGGATACATTGTCTAATCCCTTTGTAAACTCGCCGAAGTATTCAAGACCTTTGTCCAAAAGACTGCCACCAGGATATTTTCTTCCCTCATAGCGGCTCTTGAGTGCTTTTATCTCCATTACTTGCTGATCAATAAGATGACGAATATCCTTAATCAGACCATCTTCATCGTCTGCCACATCTGTTTTATTAAATACTTGCTTGCAGATATTTTTCGCAACCTTCAATAACCCCTCATCAACGATGATACGCTTCACTATGATTACTCGATCAACGTCACTTGCTTTGGTTAAAGCATTAACGGTATTCCCATCTTCTGGCTCCAAGTATTCAGAATTAAGCCGTAAGCGAATCCTTTGTTCCTTCATTAACTCTGCAATCAAACCCGATATGTCGAGATCCTTCCAACCATATGGTTTATCCTTATAACGATCCGATACTGTTTTTACTCGTATTTGTTTTTGGATACTATCCTGTAAGCTGATAAAGTCCAAGACTTCCTTTACTGCCAGCTCATTTGCATTCGACGATCCACCATCAATGGTCAATTGCTCATTACTCCTTCTTAGAATCGAAATGAGATCCTTTTCCGACTCCAAGAAGGTCTTAACATAGCCAAGCTTCGTGTAGACGTTTTCGACTAATGACAGGAATCCAGCGTTTATCCGCTCTTTGACCGTAGAACCCTTGATCTCCGCTTTATTACCATTGATGTAGAATGTACCGCCCTTGATCGATTCCTCCAGCATATCTCTTACTCGACGTTTACGATCTCTTGCTTCAGCTTGTTTATTATTCAGGATATTCTGAATACTCTCTGCAAGTTGTGTCGGATTTTTCTTCTTCCGATACTCCTCGATTTTGAGAACCTCTTCCATTTCCTCAACATATGCCTCACTCGCACCCAGTTTAAGAATCATCTCGCCTGTGCCCGACGACATAAGCATCAGCTCTTGTTCGGATTTAGCATAGTGATCAGACAGCGGCGAGAGGATATTGATTCCAATACTCGATGTTTGATTACCGATATTCTTCTCGTCCATCTTCTGGTTATAAGAGAACTGGTAATGAGCCGAATAGCGGTATCTCTTGTCATCATATAGGTCTTGAAAAATGTAATTAGCAAGCTCACGCTTGAGAACATCCTCTTCAATCTTCATTGCCTTGATCTCACGGTTAATATCCTGCTCATCGTCCGTCAAGAACAGGTAGAATTCACCATTCTTCTGTATGAGCGTTTGTGAAATCAGTTTTCGGAGAGCTACCTTGATCTTCTCCTTCAAAGCCAACTTATCCTCATCGATCTGTGTGACCATGAGCGTTGCGATATTATCGATATTGGCAGGGAGTTCTTTGATGTATTTAATCATGAACAGCACTTTCAGCAGTTCCATGTTGAACTCATCATCACGTAATGCAGGGTTTTCATATGCTCCATCTATTACACGAGAAATAGAAGGATTTAGAAATTCTTTAATCGTTTCATAAAAGGCATAGAACGGGATCAATGTACCTTCTTCTGCATTCTTGAAACGTAGACTCGATTCTTTAAAAGCAGAAAGCATAGAACGCTCACCTTCTGATAAACTCTTACCAGAACTACCATGCTTACGTACTTGCTCAAAAACATTTTGCAAAAGTTTAAACTGATACGGAAGAAACGGATATACATCCACAAACTCCAAATCATTTTCAAAGCCACGTAAATCCGCCGTGCTCTCCTTGAAGCTAATGAGATTCTTGAGTGTTGCACTCTTCTCATGGTGAAGAAGCTTTAATTTATCAGCAACATGCTCCTTCTTTTCGAGAATCCGTTTCTTGATAACCTCATCAACCGATATCGATGAAAGCGATAGTCTGGTATCGAAACGTCCTTGAATACGAGAGAAGTCATCACCTTTCACCTTCACAATACTGTCAATACTCTCCTGCGAAGTGACCATAATCCACACCTTGCCTGAGCAATGCGTTCCGAGATCCTCCGCCAACGTTTGCAAGTTAAGCATCAGTTGTCTACTGTCCCCTATGTATTGACCAATCTCATCGACCAGGAAAATGAGGTGGAAGTTGCTCCCCTTCTGAGCGATGTACTCTTTTACGTCCTTCGAGAATTTTTCGATGCTGATCTCAAAGTTATTTACACCATTCTCGAACCAGTTTCGAGCAGTATCTTCGGACATCGAAGTAACCTTTGTCAATGCTCCGATCACATAATCAGCGTCAAAATAGAAGGTGTTTCTACGGTCAACCCATTCTTCACCTGCCGCCTCTTTAAACTCACGCTTAAAGTCCTCATACACACCTTCTTTGGTCAGGTACTTTTCCATCTCTGCCACACCAGGGATATCACCATAAAAACCCATATGCTCGTAGAAGACTTTCGTGAATACACGGAGGATGGCATCCTCTTTAGACTTGTTATCCAATGAGCTTTTCGAATCAATATTGAACAGGATAACCTCTGTTTCCACGTTAGAAGTTCTTTTCATATTAGCGAGAACAATTGGATCTTGAATTTTATCGACAAAAAAATCGACTGCACGTTTATCTTTCGCCTTCTTGTTTTCAAGCAAGTAAGCAAGTATCTTTAAAAAATGTGATTTACCCGAACCAAAAAAGCCCGAAATCCAAACGCCCATTTTATCTGTATTTCCATCGATGCCTTGCTGATAATTCTCATAAAACTTAGATAAGTGCTTATTAAGTTCCCGTGTTACGACATACTCATCGAGTTCCTGATAAATGTTATTTTCATCGGTCTGAGCGACCTTAATTACGCCTTTAATACTACGTTCAATGTCTTTCACGAACATGTCTTTGATTAACACAAGTCTTCCCCCTCTGGTTTAATCCACTAAACGGAATGCTCTATAATAGTTGTCGTCTTTAAAACGATCGAATAAGCGTAATGATAATCCATCGTACTTCCCTGGGAAAAACATGATAACAGGTGTCTTGTCTAAAACTTCCTGAAGGTTGTTCAATATATTGTGGGAACGTACAAACGGATATACCTTACCCACACCTGTGATGAGTACGACATTGTGATCCTGCATCTGATCCTTGATCTTTTGCAGAAATATTTCAGGCTTTGCAAAGTTAGCCATCGCTTTAAACAAGGCATCCTTGCCCTGTTTTTCTTCCATTTGAGGAATTCGATCATAGATCCGTTTCTCTTTGGCAATCTCAATGAGCATCTTATATAAATCGAACTCAATAAGTTTGCGTCCAGAACCTTCGTGACTGAACTCCTTCAATACGTGAGGGATATAATCCCGAACCAGCAGTTCGTTCTCAGCCTCATAATCAAACACATAGAAGCTAATTTCGTTTCCCAAGCCTCTGCCCTCAATGAACTTATCTTCCCTGATTTTCGGTATTATTTTATCAAGCCTACTTTTAATATTCGCCATACGTTATACCTCACCCATTGCTCGAACATAAGCAATGTCTCCGATTTGAATCAAGTGCTGTTTCAATTGCTCATCCATCATAGGTCTGCTTAATTCACCAGACTTCTTGTCCTTCAGGAGTCCTGAATCATGTATAACCTTTACATATACTTGCTTCAGTCTGGTAATCGTTTGTTCTGTCCAAGCCGCCACCCCAGCATTTTGCTCAGCCTTTGAAGCAATATACAAATTGAGGTCTTTCTTTTCCAACAGATAATTGTCAGAATTAAACTTATCTTGGATAACTTCAGTCATAAATTCAAAGAAGAGCCTGTCCGTTTTCATAATAGCATACAAATTGATGATCTTCCCTGACTCTAATGAATGCTCCAAAACCATATGACAGAGTGCTTCATCGAGCACGCCTGCTCTTCGCAATACCGATGGCAGACTTCTTTTAATACTTGATTTGACCTGATATTGAAATAGATTTTCCTCTGCTACCTTTTTTTTTATTTGCGATTCCGTTAATCCCTGTATCTTAAGTCCTACGACCTGCTTCAATTCATAAAATAGGAACGATGCACCAGTTATCGTTACACTATAATCTAATTCTATAGTCATGGTTTATCTCCCTGCTTTTACGCCAATAGTATTTTGTTCCTTCATCATTCCAGTCAGCAATAGTACCCGTTCGACAACTTCCAGTCGTCGTTTCCCGCATTGTTGTTTGAGTATAGTTGTAAACTGTTCTTGTTTTAAAATCTTGTTCGGATTGTTTATGTAGATATTCGATATACACTGCATTAGCGAATCTTCGCTTACGCTATTATCCCAATAAGCATTAACAATCTCGTTTAACGCCGTGGCGAGTTCCCTCTGGGTTTTATAGAAAAGCTTCAGTTCCAAATTAACCACCTCGCACAAATCTACTTATACTTTATTATTACTCCACTCTTACTTTTTTATTATACAAGATCAACTCTAAAAGAAAAACCGCTTGTTCAGCGGTTTAGGTTAACACTATTTCCCAAATACAATTCGAGTCCCATTACCTTTAGCATCTTCTCAAGAATATTGACCAACTATCTTATCGTATCATCCAATTTATCCTGCGGATAATGCATACTCCTTTGTCATTCCTTCTTCATTAACATTGGATATATACTTGTTCGAAGTTCTAAAAAGTATATATTGTAGCACCCAAGCAGTTCGTATCTTAAATATTCTCTTTCATTTACTGAACTTATTAGGTTTCACATTGATGGACTTTACCCTGTCCATCAATGAATATTGCCGTTATCCCTGTCCGCTTCTTCGCTAACAATGGAAGTCTATTCCAAAGATTCCGAAACTGCTTCACGTCGGGTAACGCAATGCTATACTTTGCATTCGGGTCATCCATTCGTTGAAGCGTTTCTGCCAGGACTCCCAAAAAGTAATTTACGTTCATTGCACTTAATGACCCTAACCCTTTGACTTCCAAAATCCATCGCTCTGTTCCTCGAATCGCATTGATATCGATCCCAGGCGTTCTCCCCCATGCAATCTGCGTTTCCCATCCATCAGCATGCAAATAATCCTTCAATATCTGCTTGAGATGATCTTCTTTGAACACTGCGGAAGCCTCGGTCGTATGCTTTACCTGAACGAATGAAGGTGGTTGAATGTGCACGCCCTGAACGACTATGTAATTGCCAATCAGCCCATCTCTACGATTAACCCGCCTAACGATTCCTTTGCTCACTAATGCTCTACATATTTGGTTTACTGCCTGTTGTGGTTCGTTCACACCTAAAATAGCATTAGTAATCTCGCGATCAGTTAAGCCGTCCTTGTCTTTCAGATAGCTGATTATTTTGTCCTTTAAAGTCATGTTCCAACTCCCCTCCCTGCGTTGTATTATAGGCTACTTCCGTTATCTGCGTAAGTAATTGGAGCATTGTGATTGATGAATGTGATTCATATTGTGAATTAGTTTGTGGTTAACTAAAGATTTTAAACTAAGTTCCCCTCGCCTTAATTACAACCGAATTGAAGCTTACCATAAACATTCTGTCTCCAAACACAAAAACACCGCAGACCCAACTCGTTAGTAGAATTTGTCTGCGGTGGTTCAGCAAAATTGTACGACTTTTGTTTTTATTCATATACATTCGCTAACTATAATGCAATGCCTCGTTCGGGTTCTTGATTTGTGATTCTCAGGATTTCCTCACCAAACTTCTTTTTCAGATCAGCAATTTGCTCATCCGTTAGCAGTGCTTCAACCTCAATTACTTCATCAACAGGATTATAACTGACAGTTAAAGCTCTGCCTTTTTCAACTATGGATTCAACGTCCGCCCTAACTTCATTAGCAGTATCACTCAGAAGTTTCGGGCTATACTTCGCTTTTTTGAATATTACTTTATCTCCAAGCTTTTCTTCAAGCTCCTTGCGAAAAGCATTCATTTCTATTGCATTCTCTTGATAAAAGAGGAACACAACCTTAGAGTTATCATTATCGAAATAGCTGGTTGCTTGCTCAAAGAATACATCCCCATTCGAATCATTCGAAAAATGCACCTTCATGACTTCCTCAAAAACAGGAATAACGTCACCTTGGAACGTGACGACTGGGTCCTCAACATATTTTACCTTTGAATTTTTGTCTGCTACGTCACTACATGCAGTTACGATTAGCAAGCAAAGGCACAAACACATTATTTTCTTATGAATCAAGTCATCCACACCCATCTGCTCAAATACATTCCGTCGATGATACAGACGCAAACTAATTTTAAATGTTCCCATTTTTAAAATTTCAATTTTTGGATATCAGAATCTGTTATAGAGCTTAGCCCTGATATAACCCTTATCCTTACTCACTTTTTATAATACAGCGAAAATACATCCAAAATCTGCTCCAGTCCATCCAGCGCCTCTTGAGCCAGCGCACTTCTTTCTGTTTGAGCAGGCGGAGATGGTGACAAATTAGGCATATGCGTTACTTTCAAGAGATCTTCCTCCATGAAATTAAATCTCTGATTGATTTGCAAAATATACGTGTTATATGTCGATAGAGCCAAATTCTCTCCACTCTTTAGCAATAATTGATCAATCGCTGGTCGAGGAACATCTGTTAATTTTGATAGCGTTTGCTTCGAATACCCTTTTTTACGCATAAATGCTTTCAAATTATCAGCAACGTTTTGCTGATAATTGTAATAGTTTACTCCCATACTTATCCCACTACTCCTTGGAAAGTGAATTTAAGAATGCATTGTAGCGTTGCCGATCTTTATTAATATTTTCCGTAGCATATACTGTAAAACCCTCTGTGTCTTGCTTATCAAGAAATTGAAAATACTTATGCTTTTGATCTTTAAGAATCACAAGGGGTACAACTCGATTTTTCAACAGAAGATGCATCATAATTAATCGACCCGTTCGTCCATTACCATCTTTATATGGATGGATTCGCTCAAACGCAATGTGACTGGAGCAGATTGAAAGAATGATATCATCAGATGACTTCGCCTTTTGAATGCGATTGTTCAGATTTAGAAGCCACTGTTCCATAAGCAAAGGCGTTTCTTTGGGAGAAGCTGTAGGGAATGTCGCTCCTACAATTACATTCTCGTGAGACTTGAAATGCCCCTTCTCATGATCAAGTCTATCCATCAGAAGAGAATGAACATCATGAATCAAGGATATCGTAAGTTCTTGATTAATACTCTCTATGATATAGTTGAAAGCTATCCGATGATTTTCTAATTCGTAAAATTCGCGTACAGATACTTTGCCTGGAATCATTTGATAAAGTAGGATGGAAACAGTTTCGCTAAGCGTAATTGTGTTATTCTCAATCGCACAAGAATGATGTGTCATACGCACTAAGAGGTCGTCCAAATAATCTTTCGGAAGATGCATCATTTATCACCCGTTCCTAAAAAGCTTGGAGATTTGTTTGATATGAACATACACAAGCATATTAATTTCGTCAATAAAAACTGGATGGTGTTGCAATTGTAACCACATTAAAAATAAATCCAACTCCATCTTGCTTTATGCTCAAAATAGGATTATACATGGTATAACGATCAGACGGAGGGGTGAAAACGATTGGAGAAGTTGACCGATCTTGACAGCTTAACAAAGGAATTTATATTTGCCATAAAGTTAGTGAAAAATACAGACAAGTCAGGAGAGCCAAGTTCGGAAGAGATTCAGAGGGCAACGATTATTTTCACCGACGACACCCTGCTATATGTTACGGAATGTCTTAATAATGGTTATTGTTATAACTGGGTTTCGAAAGATGGGAAGTCGCTGTTTCATCACGATCATGAGAGTACAACTCAAAACTTCTACCATCGGGATTTGAATTCGATAATAAGAGGAATTGTTACTTTTCACCTCTTGATAGGTGAAAACCATGAGTAGTGAGTCAAATCAGGCTTTGATAATTTCTTTAAATTGTACTGGTTAACCACTCTTTGAAGATTGCATAAAAGTCTTTTCGCAAATGCTTTTTATTGAACCCTGTATCTTTAGATTCTAATTGCAGAATACTTGTCAGATGAACGCCTTGAACAACTATGGTTGCGTGCAATGTAACCATAGCGTAGGTATGTTTCAAAATTAGAATGAGTTCACCATAACTTTATAGATGATCGGAACCCATTGATGAATACGCAACTTACTTCCGAAGATGACATGCGTAAAACCCATAGATGAACTTTTTGTCCCTATATATAGGTTTATTGTATTCCGAAAGTTGTTTTGCCTCATAATTGACGGCTTTCGCCTCGTCTGTTGGAATTCCAGCATTATCGATTTTCGTATGAAATATCATTTCTAAAATAAGCTATGCAAATAAAAAGAAGCCTCGGGATTAACCCTCAACCCCTTCAATGGAAGACCAGTGATCTCAGCAACTTTATCTGGATCAAGGTCCTTCAGCATTTTTTGGCAAAATCACATTTATGTTTTTTTAAGGCTTGCTCTTTTCCTGTAAGTATATCTTCTCAACCTTTGTCATCCTTACATTCTTCAAATATCCCTCACCCATATAGGTTCGCTAATACTCTAACCGCTTGTTCAAGAATAGCCTTTTCCCGTACAATCATAAATTGGGTTGAATAATTATCGCAAATTATTTCAGAGCTGTTCATTACTTCTAATGCTTCACTTTCAGTAAGCATCGCGTTACTTACGCGGCTGTACGCTTTTGCTACAAAACAGTAGGATAGTTGCATAAAATTATTTTTGTTCTTATGCTCCTCGACGTAACCCAATTCATATATAATCTCAGCTTCATAGCCTGTCCTCTTCCTTTATTTCACGTAGAAACGCATCTCTGATCTCTTCGCCTTCATCAATTCCCCCGCCAGGTAACTTGTAAAGGTTAATTTTCGACATGTACATCATATCAACTTTAAGCATGTCGTCCACTAATACACCCCTTGAGGCATAACAATTTGTGGTATCCATGAATTCAGGAGCACCACCAATAAAATCACTGTCAGTTATTCTTCTTATCAACTGCATGAAATCACTCCCTGTCGTTTGCTCCACAGACCTAATCATTTTGAAAGTAGTTACACTGATATACCACCGCCTGAGAAACCCTGAAACGCATGCTTCAAGCCTCTGAGGTATGATTCGAGTAGAACTTTTTCTTCTCCTGCGTTCCCCAATCCCCTCCTCCTACCCAAAAGAAAAGCCGAGCGAAAATCAGGGGTGGTTAACTAAAACTTGTCGGCTTGGTTGTAAACTTTAAGTGATAAGGGGCAGACTTTAGGTGCGGAGTTGCAGACTTAAATTGTGGACTACAGAAGTACATGAATCGAACCGTAAAAAAGTTTGACGGAGAGCAGGAGTAGGTACAGAGAAACGTCGGAGTTGGAGAAAATGCCTTACTGGCAAGGAATATACGGGATAGTGATTGAGAAAAGGAAGTACGAGTAAATAATTGAGGAAAAGCCAAACGATAATTAGGATAACGTCCTGATTATTGTTTGGCTTAGCTACAATCTTATTTTGATAAGTATTGAAACTTATGAGATAGTTGGAGGTTCATCTCGCTGTCAACAGAATTATGAGTATTGGATGGTTATTGCAATTTAGTTATATCAATTCCCCGTATCATCGCAAAACTTTTCACAGAATCCTTATCTATTTCATGACCTGTTCTAAGAATAGTTTGAAGACAACCGTCAAGTTTTTGATCGTGCCCCTGTATATATACAGTACCTTCCGTTTTAGAAAGACAGCCACAACCACATTCACCAGGCTTTGCGTTCATTGCATTTGCAACTCTTTGATATCTTTGTGCAATTTCTTCGATTAATGAAAAGACGATTACCTGTTCTTTTCCATTATGATATGCAGTTTGTAATTTTGTTTCGGTTGTACTGAGATTTCTTATACTTGATGAAATAGCTTGATCAGACATCCCTAACCGCTTCGCTGCTTGTGCCTTAGTTATGAACATTTAATATTCCTCCCGTTATTCCCTCTTGAATTTTATCAATCAGAGTTCGAACATTTAAAGTATATCATATAGATATACTATCCACAAATCCCCTTTAATTTTATCAATTGGACTTTTTGCATACATTTTTTATATGAGCTATAAACCAAATCGAGCAACAAAATTGGACGGATAAAGAAAATCCGAGTGAAATCAGGAGGAAATGCCTGAAATCAGCTCGGCTTGCGGTCAAGCTTTATTAGCTTTTATGGTAGACGTTAAGGATTTTTGGATATGAACAGTAGGGTTTGCGGGATGATAACAATATTGACTCTCTTAAATTATGAATCACATTATTTCTCAAGCATATTGTCTATAGAAGCCCATGTCTTCGAATCTATAAAACGATTGGCACTCTCCCGAATAATACGACGTTTTTCATCATGTTGCCGCTGGTTTGCTACTTCTTTATCTAAATTTTCTAATATCTCCATGAAGCCAGCATCGGGTATGAGTAGACTAAACTCATAGAAATGAACCCGATAGCTTCCTTTACGCTCATCATCATATTCAAATTGGAATTCGTATGTACGATACCTGCGGTTCTCTTCGTCTAAATAATCATTGAACTCCATATTAATGTATCCGCCATTTACATGAAACTGTACACCGTTGTGGATCGGTACACAACGTTCCACCTGTAGATTCATTGTGAGTGTTGGAGATGCTGTACGGTCACTTCGCTGAATAGTAATATAATTACCTGATTCAATAATCCTTATTATGAACACCTTAATTTGTTCTAAGGTCCACTGTTTTTTCATATAAATCACTCCTTGGTTAATAGTTCAAAGGTCTTTTCTATGCATATTTGCTTCTTATTCAAATTAGCACTCCATCATTCCCATCGCTTCAGTAATTTGAAATTGGTTGAACTATCAGAGAGTATTAATTCAAGATAAATTGTGAAGGTGTCAACCACTCAATAGTTGCTTTTCTCATTGACAATGTCTTTGTAGGAACCGTTATTTTCTGTTGCATCATGTATGATTTCTCTTTTTCGTTTAATGGTCTGTTATCTTTTTTGAAATCCTCCCAATTTGCGTCAGCCTCTTCCCCAAGATCATAGATCACGTTTAGCAAATATCTTGCATGTTCACTTTCAGAATAAGCTTTAGAAAGCTCTTTTGCACTTATTAAGTATAAGTGATTAACAATCGTAGGATGCGTCTTAATGATCTCCTTAACTAACAACTGATCCCCGTCGTTCACATTCATACCTAACTGAAATATAGGAGAAAGTCTGAAGCTTAATGGCAATTTATCTCGGTTTTTGGTTGTTTCTTTACAACCAACATATTTGCAATTTTCAATGGAGTGAACCAAATTTTCAACATTATCGATACAACATGATTTGTATTTTTGACCAGAACCACAAGGACAAAAACTATTTTCATTTATTCCATTAAACAACGAATGAATATCATCATCAGGAAATCCATTTTGTAAAACATAATCATATGTATTCTTGTCATAAGATTCGTCTAACTTACGTAATGCTTCATCAGTTAGATTTTTCATCATTTTTAAATATTGATTTTCATTCATTGTAACAATCCCCCCATGATTATGAGTGCAACTGAGATTAAACAAAAACTTTATGCATTAGCAGAATACCTACTAACTTCTTTATTGCAATAGTAATTCGACATTTGATTATATAGTCCTTACATCAATAGTCTTTTTCACTCCCCTCCCTTTACCCAAAACCCCACTTCGAAAACCTATTACTTTGTAGAAAAATAAAAATAACTGTCCCAAAAACCCCCCTCTCTCCAACTCCTCCAATGCCTTACCCCACAAGGCTTCACCGCCATTTCCGAGATAAAAACTGTAGAAAAATAAAAATAACTGTCCCAAAAACCCCCCTCTCTCCAACTCCTCCAATGCCTTACCCCACAAGGCTTCACCGCCATTTCCGAGATAAAAATAACTGTCCCAAAAACGTTGAGAAAAAGCCCAGAAAACTGGAAAGAAACTGGTTCAATTGTGAACGAAAACGACTAATAATTCATGTCCCTGAAGGGGTAGAGAGATGCCTGAGAAAAGCAGGGATCGGCAGTTAAAACGCCTGGGTATGAGCCTGGGAAATGCCTGAGTAAAATCTTGAATCAACTGCATTCAATCCCCAAAAGCCTTGAGTAGACTGGGTTTCTGCTTGATTACCTATTCGGGATTTGGATGAGAAATCCCTGCTGGGATGCTTTAATGGACGAGAAAAAGACTGGAGAAATGATTGGGAAAAGCGGCAACCAAGTTCCAGTCTTTGGTGTTTTGGGGACAGTTAATTTTAGTTAGAGACGTTAAAAATAAAATTGGACAGGAATTATTTATTTGTTAAA
>NZ_LMFO01000020.1 GCF_001426865.1 Paenibacillus sp. Root52
GTCCTGAGCCAGGATCAAACTCTCCAATAAAGTATTGAAAAGAGCGATTAGCTCATTTTGAAACTGACGAGATTAAAAATCTCATTTGTGCTTCAAAACCATCCAGTCCGAAGACGTGTACGATTTCTCAGCGTCGATCTTGCAAGCAAGACCGTTACTCACTCGTTGTTCAGTTTTCAAAGATCAAACTTTTTTTCTTCATCAGCGCTGTGTTTCAGCGGCGACTTAAATAATATATCATATCGGTGAATCCAATGCAACAGTTTTTTTATAATTAATTAATTTAGTAGATTCAGTCTCCTGAACACCTCATTAACTTCTAAAAACCGCATCGTTATCACGTAGTCATTATTCTATCATAGCTGCAGCGAACTTTCCAATTGATTTACATTTTTCTTCAATTTATTTAAGCGTGCACTCTAATATAGTTAGATGCACGCTAATGTTTTTTTATCCTTCTCTAAGCTTCTATAATACATGCTCTCTCAAAACGATTATCAACGACATAGTCTAAGAGAGCCAAACCGTAACGGTTGACTCTCTTTATTTGAACTAAATCCAACACTTATCTCATTAATTGCTTCCTACCCTTATTGCTGTATCCAGGGATTACGGCGGCTTTTTGCTGAGCTGCGTTTGTTTGTTTGCGTTTTACGAGCTTCAGCTTCTTTGGAAGATACCGATACTTTAGAAGTTCTTTTGCCTGCTGGCTTGGCAGTTCTTCGTTTCGCTACCCCACTTTTCCCAGCCGATTGTTTCGCTTTGCCACTATTATTGTAATTGTCGTCACCTTCGAAGTTGGACTGACTAAGATTAGCTTCCTCACGACTGCCTTTCTTACCCCCAGTGTGCTCTTGGGATGGATATAGTTCACCAAAAGCGCCTAGCGGGGATGGCGGCACCAAATTTTGCGATGGATACGGATTTTGATATGCGTACTCAACAGGTTGATACGGAACTACAGATGGAGCCATATTGGGATGCCCCCCATATGGACTATACATTCCCCAAGCAGGATCATTGTACCCTGGAGCTACGTGACCATAATTCGGTGCATGTGTATGTCCTCCGCATCCACATGGCGGATATGGAAGTACAGAATAAGGAGAGATAAATGGTGGCTGATTCATGGAATGCTCCGCGGCGAAAGATGGGAACGGGCTATTCACTTGAGCAGAAGGCGCTTGCGGATATGCATTATTTGCCACCATTGGAGCGGAATTTGGCATTGTATTGTTATGATTAAAATCCGGTTCATTATTGGATGATAAGTGTTGCACCTCATATGGACTTATATCCGTTATCCCTGGGAACCCAGCATTGTTACTATACCCAGCAATATACGTTGCTTGTTCCGCAGTATACACCTCTTGTGCAGGCACAGGAACCTGGGTATATGGGTATTCTGCTGGTGCATGGTGAAGTTTACTTCCACAACCACATGGAGATTTGGTCGCAGGTGACACTTCAACTGGAGCTTTTGTATTCGGTATAGCTGGCAAAGGCATAATTTCAGGTGACAGATTCGGCATTGTATACTTTGGAGCTTCTGGGAGAGGCTTCACTTGTGCCGTTGGCGCAAGGTTTTCTTTTTTCTCCGGCTCCTTCGTTGGCTTAACATCTGGAATTTCAGGTAACTGAGGTAACACTTCCAGTTCAGGCATTACATTAGGTGGCACGGGTTTAGCCGGCTTAGGCGTTGGAGCAGGCTGCTCTTTGATTGGTTCAGGTACCACCGGTGTAGGTGGTGGGGATGATGGCACTGGAGCTTCCGGTTTTACCGGCTCCTCTTTTACACCTGTATGTTCTTTTCCCTCAGGAGAGAGCTTTTCATGAGCTGCAACATTACTCGCACCGATCTCTGTTCCTGCGTTGCTCTGACCTTGCATGGAAGGAATGTGTACTGTTTCCCCCACCAGAAGAGCATTTGGGTTTTTCAGTTGTGGATTGGCATTGATCATATCCTTCAGCGGGACTCCCCATGCCTGCGACAACTTCCACAACGAATCTCCTTGCTGAACTTTATGACTGTGTAATACTCCCTCGGGTTTGGGTGTCACAGGTGCAGCAGGAATTTTCACTTTCATCCCAATATCCAACTTATCGGGATCACTGATTTGCGGATTAGCCGCAATAATTTTGTCGAGCGCCACATTATATTTTTGGGACAGCAGATACAATGTGTCGCCTTTTTTCACCATGTGTATTTTCACTGGGAACTAACCTCCTAGACGTGATACTTGGGCAGTGCATTCGCCCATACCGTTACTACATCCTATGCAGAAATTAGGCTAATGACATCACCTAAACAAAAAAAATCCTTCTCTCTTCAAAAACCGCATACTTTGGGGTATGACGATCCCTGATAGATCAGAAGGATTTCACGTTCTAAATTCAGTTATATTCGTTGTTTAGGCTTCCCAAACTTTGTACCCGTCTTTGTCCACAATTTGTCGGAACGCTTCAAGAAGTTTTAATGTTATCGGGCCTGCAACCCCTGAACCGATCGTTCTTCCATCAACCTCATACGCAGCGATGACTTCTGCAGCCGTACCTGTGAAGAAGACCTCGTCCGCGATGTACACATCATGTAGGGTAAACGGAATCTCTTTCAACTCGATGTTCAGCTCACCACATAGATCAATAATTGCCTGACGCGTAATTCCTTCCAAGGCACCAAGGTAACAAGGCGGTGTGTAGACAACCCCATTCTTGATAATAAAAATGTTATCGCTAGAACCTTCAGTAACATAACCTTGAGAGTTCAACATGATCGCTTCGCCTGCACCTGCATAGTTGGACTGGATTTTGACAAGTACGTTATTAAGATAGTTCAACGATTTAATTTTAGGATTAAGTGCGTCCGGAATGTTACGACGTTGGGAGACAGACACAGCTTTCAGACCAGTAAGATAGGCTTCCTCCGGATAGATGGCCAATTGCTCCACAATAATAATCACAGAGGCTTTTGGACAACGCAGTGGATCTAATCCCAAGTTACCAGGACCCCGCGAAACAATTAAACGAATATAACCATTGCGCATATCGTTACGACGTACTGTTTCAGCCATTACGTCTAACATTTCTTCATAAGAGAGAGGGATGTTTAGATTAATGGATTTTGCTGAATCATACAATCGATCCAAATGCGCCTTGCATCTAAAAATGTTTCCGTTATATATCCGGATACCTTCGAAAATCCCATCTCCATACAAAAAACCATGATCGTATACCGAAACAGTTGCGTTCTCCTTCGTCACAAATTGACCGTCCAAATAAATCCACTGTTCTGACATGGATGACTGCACCTCCGTTAAATGTCCTATCCTTCACTCACGAAAAATATCATCAGATTCACTTATTGTACAACAATTGACAAGCATTCACGTGTGAGATTTACCCCATTATTAGTCCCAACCTCTATAAATCCGGCCTATGATTAGGTTGTTTTCAAAGAGGGATACGTAAAACAAGGATAGCTTCCAAGGACACGCACTTGGCAATTCAAAGCCTCGATCTCTGCCATCGCTGCCGTCAGCAACACAGAGTCAACAGCTTCTTTTACATCAATATAAAAATAATAACTGCCGAGCCGCTTCTTCGTTGGACGCGATTCGAGCCTGGTCAGATTCAGCTTACGCCAAGCAAACGCGGACAACACCTGATGAAGAGCACCCGGTGCATCCTCAGGTAATGTAACCAATAGACTCGTCTTTACATGATCCGGTTCACGCGGAATCTGAACAGGCTCATGACCAATCAAAACAAAACGAGTGTAGTTATTGTCATGATCAGTAACTCGCTCAGCCATAATATCCAGGCCATGCTTCTGAGCAGCCAATCTTGTACCAATCGCAGCCCAGCCTTTACCTGGGTTCTTCTTAACCAGCTCCACCGCCTCGGCTGTGCTGTTCACACCCTCTAGATCCGCATCAGGGGAATGTGTACGAATGAAGTTCTGGCACTGCGGGATGGCTACCGGATGAGACATGAGCTTGGTGATTTTCCCAAAATCATATCCACCCTCATCATTCCTGAACTCCGAGCCATGTCCGATAACATTCTGAATTGACGGGTATACCCATTCAGCTTGCATCGCAATATCCACTTCATTAACGAGCCAGTCCATATGTAGACTAACCGAGCCTTCAATCGTATTCTCGATTGGAATGACGCTATATTGAGAATTCCCGCTATCTGTCGCACGGAAAACATCTGAAATGAGTTTGGAGTGAAGCAATTCTAACGGTTCACCATTAAACAGGAAATCGACTGCTTCATGGGAGACTGAACCTTCTGGCAATACTGCAATTCGTTTCATGCATTAACGTCCCCTTTAACTCTGTGCAAAAAAGGTGTGTCGTCTTGATCAGGCAACACCGTAACACCATCGAGATCCGGATCAAGCCACATCGCTGTCGCCGTGATGCCTTCGCGCCCCATGGTATCGATTAAATATTGCTCAAGTTCATTTTTTCGTTGACTATGGCGATCTACAAAGGTTATGACGGTTGGACCAGCACCACTTAATGCAGCACCTAGCGCCCCATGATCTACCGCATACTCCAAAATCTCTGCCATCCCTGGAACTAACGAAGCTCTGTAAGGTTGATGCAAACGATCGGACATCGCTTTATGAATCATATCTAAACGCCCACTCGACAGTGCAGCAACCAAAAGAGAAGACCTGCTGATATTGTGCACAATATCAGACATTCCGAATTGCTGTGGAATGATACCTCTCGCTTTGGTTGTGGATAGTTGAAAGTCTGGGACAATCACTAACGCTTCTAAATCCTGAGCCGGCTCAATACGAATATGATCTACATGATCTCCATCCCAGGCCGCTGCGATAATCCCGCCATACAAGGAAGCACCTACATTGTCTGGATGTTTCTCCAGCGAAGTAGCCATGTCCAAGAGCTTCGCGTCCGATAAAGGTGAACCAATTAACGCATTAGCTGCGGCTAGAGCACCAACAATAGCGGATGCACTACTCCCTAAACCACGTGTAAGTGGAATATTGGACAGCATGGAAATCTCCAATTCGGGAACGGAGACTCCTGCTTCATTGAATACCATCTGTGCAACCTCGTATATCAGGTTAGATTTATCCGTAGGTAAACCAGTTAGATGCTCTCCATGTAGATGAAAGGTCGTCTGCTCAGCAGGTTTCATTTCAAGCCAGGCATACAAAGATAAAGCCATACCCAGGGTATCAAACCCTGGGCCTAAATTTGCTGTACTTGCAGGTACTTTGACTGTAACTTTTTGTTTCAGGCTCATACGGATTGTTGCTCCAGTTGCGCAATCGCCGCCATAACCGCTTCTTCAGTATCTTCCACGACAAGTGGTTCCGTTGCTACTGTTTTGATTGCGATATTTGGATCTTTCAAGCCGTGACCTGTCAATACACAAACAACAGTCTCTCCACCTTTAAAGTATCCTTCTTGTTTCAATTTATATACTCCTGCGACCGAAGCAGCAGATGCAGGTTCAGCAAAGATACCTTCACGAGCCGCAATGGTGCGGTATGCTGTCAAAATTTCTTCATCGGTTACGTAGTTGATCTGTCCACCGGACTCTTCAGCTGCAGCAACCGCTGTTTTCCAGCTTGCTGGATTACCAATTCGAATCGCTGTAGCTACAGTTTCAGGTTCCAGGATCGGTTCACCTTTAACGATAGCCATAGCACCCTCAGCCTCAAAACCAACCATACGTGGCAAGGAATTCGATTTACCTGCCTCTTTGTACTCTTTGAAGCCTTTCCAGTATGCAGAGATATTCCCCGCATTACCTACTGGAATTGCCAATACGTCTGGAGCTTGACCCAATTGATCTACCACTTCAAATGCAGCTGTCTTTTGTCCTTCAATACGGAACGGATTGACAGAGTTTACAAGTGTGATAGGATGTTTGGCTGTGATCTCACGAACAATCTCCAAGGCACGGTCAAAGTTACCATTAATCGCAATAACTTTAGCACCGTAGATCATAGCTTGAGCAAGCTTACCCAGAGCGATGTTGTTATTCGGAATCAACACGATACAATTCAAACCACCGCGAGCCGCATAGGCAGCAGCAGCAGCAGACGTATTACCTGTTGAAGCACACATGATCGTGCGGCTTCCTTCTTCCATTGCTTTTGCTACAGCCATAACCATACCACGGTCTTTGAACGAACCACTTGGGTTCAAGCCTTCATATTTGAAATATAAGTTCAAGCCAAGTTCTTTGGACAGATTTTCTGCATGAACCAGAGGTGTATTTCCTTCTTGCAGCGTAAGCATAGGTGTATTTTCATTAACCGGAAGGTATTCTTTGTAAGTTTGCAGTAGTCCTTGATATCTCATTGTAAGTAAGCTCCTTTGTCGTTTAAAGTTCCACATTGGGTTCTATATAGATTCATTATTGATAGATCATTACATGTATTGTGATTCAATACTGAATGTTAGCCTTCAACTCGGTATACACTCTTAATTCGGCGAATAACGTTAAGTGATTCAAAGTGCCTAAGCACCTTGTCCATGCTAGCCTTGCTTGCGTTATGGGTAACAATAATAATCTCGGCATCAGGGTTAGTCTCATTAGGTTGTTGAACAACCGACGCCAGACTTACCTCATACTCTGCAAAAATTTGCGTGATTTGCGCGAGTACCCCTGCCTTATCGTCTACATGCAACAAGATGAAGTTTTTCGACAAAATCTGTTCGTCGCTTTGAAGCCGTTTAGGTTTATAAGGCACGATCGCTTTGAGACCATTTACGCCAAGTTTTAAGTTTTTGATGACAGCCACGATGTCAGCTACTACAGACGTTGCTGTTGGAAGCTCTCCTGCTCCTGCACCATAGAACATCGTCTCGCCTACCGCTTCACCATGAACATAAACGGCATTGAATACCCCATTAACGGAGGCAATCGGATGATTCTGTCTAACCATCGTAGGCTGAACACTAATCGTGATCTCGTCATCTTGACGGTCAGCAATACCGAGTAGCTTCATTTCATA
The DNA here is from genome assembly GCF_001426865.1 of Paenibacillus sp. Root52. Taxonomy (GTDB): domain Bacteria; phylum Bacillota; class Bacilli; order Paenibacillales; family Paenibacillaceae; genus Paenibacillus. The sequence continues at coordinate 7,010 of NZ_LMFO01000020.1, forward strand.
TCCAAGTCTTCTAGCATACGTAATATCTTCACGAGTCACGGATGATATACCGCGGACTGTTACATCCTGCAGCTCAACATTGGTACGAAAACCTAATGTGCTCAATATCGCCATTTTACGAGCGGCATCAAGTCCCTCTACATCTGAGGTAGGGTCAGTCTCTGCGTAACCAAGTGCCTGAGCCTCTGACAAGACCTCCTCATATGAGGCGCCTTCCTGACTCATTTTGGTCAAAATATAGTTCGTTGTGCCGTTAACAATACCCATAATTCGGGTTATTCGATCCGACGAGAATCCCTCAATTAGAGTACGAATGATGGGAATCCCACCAGCTACACTGGCTTCATAAAATACGTCACATTGTTTCTCCTGTGCCTTCGCCAATATCTCAGACCCATGCAGAGCCATCAAATCTTTGTTAGCTGTTACAATATGTTTGCCGCGTTCCAGCGCTTCCAGAATGTACGCTTTCGTCTGATCAATCCCACCCATAACTTCGACGATTACATCGATATCGGGGTGTCGAATAACTTCCCAAGGGTCTTCTGTAAGCTTTGCACGATCAACGGCAATAACGCGATCTTTCTCTGTATTCTTTACAGCAATCTTCTCAATAACAATGGGAGAGCCGACCTGACTGCTCAGATCCTCCTGGTTCCCCTCTACGATGCGAACGACCCCTGTACCTACAGTTCCCAAACCCAACAATCCTACTTTTACTGGTTTCACTAACGACATACCCCCTATATCTCTTCTTGCTGTCACCTCTGTACTGTTGTACATCTGAACAACTTGTTCGACCTATATTGAACGTTATGAAAATAACGTCTCGTTAACCTTGCCCTACAATTCGGGTGCGACGAACACCAGGCATTTCCTGCATTTGCTCCAACATGTCTCCAATCTCTCCGTGAAGATGCGATATTTCTACTGAAATAACAACGTTCGCTCTTCCTTGAAGAGGAATACTCTGATTAATTGTAAGAACGTTAGCACCATAACCAGCCACATGTCCTAACACACGAGACAATATTCCAGACTGATGCTCCAGATCAATGGAAATGGTAACGATTCGTTCTCGCTCCAATTGATTGATCAAATGAATGCCGTCCTTATATTTATAAAAAGCACTGCGGCTTAATCCAACCTGCTCTACGGCTTCATGCACCGTTTTGACATCGCCCGCAGCAAGAAGCTCTTTCACTTGCATCGTCTTCACGACAGCTTCAGGCAAAATGTCTTCACGTACCAAGTAATAGCGTTCGTTCACAGAACGTCCTCTCCTCAAAGACTCATGTATTCATATAGTGGACATTATATAGGATGTAGCGCAAAAGGGCAATACATTACATGTCTATTTTTTAAAAATATGTTCTTCACAGTATACAGCTTATCCCACGTTTATGTTATATCGATTGAACTAAAACCTATCTACACTGTTTTCTCTGTCCTTCGTCGTTCTCATGTAAATGTCTGATTTCATTTATATAAAAACAAAAAAGCACAGAACTGCGGGTTGTTATCCCACTGCTCTGTGCAATTATTTAACCACATTATGCATCGATCCAACGTGAATGACGCTTAGTAGTAACTGCTGCTCTCGACGAATTCAAATTCAAAGTCGCCAATCCGTACAATCGTACCCTCTTCTGCACCACGTTTACGCAACTCATCATCCACACCCATATAACGCAATGTACGCGCAAGTTTGAGAATTGCCTCATGTGAGTTCAGCTGCATACGTTTCATCATGCGTTCAATTTTGGCACTTTCAACAATGAAGGTATCATTCTCACGTACAATGCGGAAGCCTTCATCCTCTTTTTTGTCCAAACTAAACACTTTACGTTCCGAAATATCCGCTACTTCTTCAACAATCGGTTCATCCGGGATCTGATCCAACAAATCAGCCGCACGGTACAACAGCTCTTGAATCCCTTGGCGAGTAAGCGACGAAATTGGCATAACTTCGATATCCGGATGAATCTCACGAACCTGTTGCAAGAACTTTTCTAGATTCTCTGCAGATTCCGGCATATCCATTTTGTTTGCTGCCACAATCTGTGGTCTCTCAGCCAATGCAGGATTGTACTGTTTCAATTCATCATTGATTTTTTGCCAGTCTTCAAAAGGATCGCGTCCTTCTGAACCAGACATGTCAACCACATGCACAATGATACGGGTACGCTCAACATGGCGTAAGAACTCATGTCCGAGTCCGATCCCTTCATGCGCACCTTCAATGAGTCCTGGCAAATCTGCCATGACAAAACTACGACCTTCGCTCACACCAACCACACCCAGATTAGGTGTTATTGTTGTAAAGTGATATGCACCGATCTTTGGTTTAGCTGCTGAAACGACAGATAGCAATGTCGATTTGCCGACACTTGGGAAACCCACAAGTCCTACATCTGCCATTACTTTAAGTTCAAGGACGATGTAACGTTCTTGGCCTTCTTCACCGTTCTCGGCAAGTTCAGGTGCAGGATTATTTGGTGTGGCAAAACGAATGTTACCCCGGCCACCTCGACCACCTTTGGCAACAACAACCTGCTGACCGTGACGTGTCAGATCGGCCAATACTTCGCCGCTGTCCTCATCAACAATGACTGTTCCCGGCGGAATACGAACAATCATATTCTCCGCATTGGCACCGTGTTGACTTTTGTTACGGCCTTTTTCACCACGTGGAGCCTTGAAGTGTCGCTGGTAACGGAAATCCATCAACGTCCGCAAACCTTCATCTACGCGGAAAATGATGTCCGCTCCTCTGCCCCCATCACCCCCGGCAGGTCCGCCGTTTGGTACATATTTCTCACGACGGAACGAAATAATTCCGTCCCCCCCGTCTCCGGCTTTCACATAAATCTTCGCTTTATCTACAAACATTGGTTAACCCCTTCTTCCTATATTCCACACGGCATTCGGAATTGTATAAACGTATCCTCAGACGGAAGTTGCTCCGTTCTGACTTTTTTCCCTTTAAGTACGGCCTCAAGATGCCGTACCGTTTCTGGATCGGGTGTTTGATCCCCATCCAATCGGACAACCACATCTCCATGATCCTGTCCGAAGCTCAAGGTCAGTTTGCGAACCTCTCCCCAAGACGACCGGCCGCCGCCAAATTGATAGGCTCGAATTGCATCCGCAATCGCCCCCGTTAGTGACTCGCCATCCTCGGGAGAAACCAGAGCATTAAGCTGCAACTCTTCCTCAACTTCAACATGCAATTCCAATGCAACTCCACTAGCTCGGAAAGACTGCAGGTAAAACACGAGTGAAGGAATACCTAATTTTGAAATTCGGCTTTCCTCAGTAACCCGTTCCTTTATTCTTTCCACACATTGCACTGATTTATCAAGTTTGCCTAGTCGAAGATATCCATACAATACCTGAAGATCGTTCATCCAGTCATGCCGATGATGATTTAATGATGCGATTGCTGTTTTTTCCATAGATTGTACAATTGTTCTGCGTTCTGCCTCCGCTTGTCTGTTCATCAGATAGAGCGAAACCACCAGCACTGCAACGGACCATAACGCACACACAATACCTGAAATGACTGATGGATACAGCATAACGAAAACCAAAGGAATCAGAAGTGAACATGCCGCAATCCACGGCACTCTTTTCCAAGATTTCATGGCTTCTCCCCGTTCTACACTAACTCGGCTAGTTTAACCCCACCGTATCAAAGTATAACATGTCTTCTCTGTCAGTTCATTAGCGATTACTCTTAAAATACAAAAAGCCTCCGGCAAAAATGCCGAAGGCTCCTTAGGCGGAATGCCGATATTATGCTTCTACTGTAGCTGCTACTGGAGCAACGTCTACAGGATAGATGCTTACTTTTTTACGATCGCGTCCCCAACGTTCGAATTTCACAACGCCGTCAACTTTCGCAAACAAAGTGTCATCTTTACCGATACCCACGTTAGTACCTGGGTGAATTTTCGTTCCGCGTTGGCGAACGAGAATGCTACCACCAGTTACTTTTTGGCCGTCAGCACGCTTAACGCCAAGGCGTTGTGCATTACTGTCACGTCCGTTCTTCGTGGAACCTACACCTTTTTTCGATGCGAACAACTGAAGATTTAATTTCAACATGATTGGTTTTCCTCCTTCTTAAATTATTTGGATTGCTCTATCTTAATATACTTACCGTATGACTCTGCAATATTAGTGAGCATAACTACCATGGATTCGAGTAACAATTGTACCTGAGAAAAAGTTTCATCTTTTGGAAGCAAAGGTAAAGAACCACTTAAAAAGCCATTCTTCATTTTGGTATCCATCTCGATACCAGTCAATGCCTCAATCGAGTTAACTGTACCTACTGTAACAGCAGATACCCCGGCACATACGATATCTTCTCCCCGCTTGGCAAAATTAGCATGCCCTTGGATTGAAAAGCGTTCGATGCTCTCATCCTCATTACGAAAGATTTGAACGATAATCACTTATCGCACCTACCTTACGCTTTGATTTTTTCGATAGTTACTTTAGTGTACGGTTGACGGTGACCTTGCTTCACATGGTAGTTCTTTTTCGGTTTGTATTTGTATACAACAACCTTTTGACCTTTGCCATGTTTCTCCACTTTAGCCGTTACAGTAGCTCCGGAAACCAATGGTGTACCTGCTGTCAAACCTTTATCGTTAGATACAGCCAGGACACGGTCGAACGTTACGCTTTCGCCATCGTTCGCAGTCAATTTCTCGATGAACAGAACATCGCCCTCTTGGACTTTGTACTGTTTACCACCTGTTTCAATAATTGCGTACATTTGCCTTGCACCTCCTCATGTCTCAGACTCGCCCGGTCTCAGGTGACAGCTCCTTGCGGAACCATTCTTGTACCCGGCCAGTGCGGTTACAGCATGTGCAAGACCAAATAGGCTAAACACATACCTGCTGATTATATCACGCAATATATTAAAAATCAATGCAAAGGTGAAATATATCTTTTCCCCGTCCCATGACAGGATGAACATAGCTCCACATAAGGTAGAGTGCTCTCTTCACGCACCTTTTTACGCGTTAGTTCCAACAGTCCCAATTTGGTCCAGCCCATTACAAACGCTTTGGTGCGATCCTTCTTGAGCTCACTCTCCAGTGCTGCGGATACTTCTTGACGATTCGAGGCTTCCGTCATATCAATGAAATCTACGATAATCATGCCACCGATATCTCTTAACCGCATGAGACGCGCAATCTCAATCGCCGCCTGCATGTTCGTTTCCGTCACAGTCTCCTCAAGACTATCTCCACCTGCTCCAGTGTATTTGCCTGTGTTCACATCAACCACCGTAAGCGCTTCTGTATGCTCTATAACAATGTACCCACCTCCGGGTAACCACACCTTACGAGCAAAATCCTTGTTCAATTGCTCTTGCACCCCATAAGCGGCAAATATCGGTTCTGGCCCCCGGTGCACCTGTACTTGTGGCTGGTGTCCTGGACTGATCTCCTCAAGCAGAGTTGTCACTTCACGAGCTTGCTCCTCGCTATCCGTAATCACCACATCACTACCTGGCGTGTATACATCCCTGATGATCCGCTGTACCATACTTTGATCCCGATGAAGCAAGCTTGGAGAAGGCAAACTGTTCGCTTTTTCACGAATCAAACGCCACTGCTCACGCAATGTTTCAAGGTCAGATTCAATCGCCTCACGCTGTTCCTCTGCAGATACGGTGCGGATAATAAGCCCTTCTTCATCCCTCTTGAGCTGATCACCAAGCGCTTTGAGGCGTGAACGATCCCCTTCGCGGGCGATCTTCTTAGACACGGCTATATAATCTGCCATCGGCATATAGACAAGCCATCGACCCGGCAGTGAATAATGAGTCGTCACCCGGGCTCCTTTACTTCCTACGGGTTCCTTCAGAACCTGAACAATCACATCCTGACCCGGACGAAGCAATTCTGAGATCGAAGGCTTCACTTTAGGCTGTTTCTCCAAGTGAGGATGCAACACGTCATCAACGTATAGGAAAGCATTTTTTCTCTGACCAATATCCACAAAAGCAGCCTGCATACCCGGTAATACGTTGACTACACGCCCTTTGAAAAAGGAGCCTAGCAGCCCTCGCTCTCGTGTACGCTCTGCTGTAAACTCCACAGCTTTGCCTTCTTCCAGAAGCGCCATTTGCATGAGGTTATGTTCGTTATGTACAATCATTTGTTTCATGGCTTCACCTCTAGAAGACAATTCACATCATCCACATCCATTTCTATATCATTGCAATACCCATATGTACATGTATTACCCCAATGAAGGGCAGGTTCACCAGCAACTTATGACTTATCAGCATTTTGTTTGAAATAGGAACTGATAATCCGTTGCTCAGGCAACACAGCTAAAATTCGCCCCTGTTGATTCATCACATATACCATATGGTATCTCTCTCTCTTTAATAGACGCAGAATGGTGTCCAAAGGTTTCGCCGGAAATGAGATTATCGGCTGCGCCAAACTGCCCATAGCTGCATGATGGACAAAAGCCCCTTCTCTATTCATTAAGAAGCGGATAAATCGATAAGGAATATTACGATAATCTGTAACGTTAGAGTAGAACAGAAACAGCCCCACTAAGAGAATATTTAATGGGAGTCCGTAATCGCCAGCAATCCAGCGCACCACAGCGTACACAATAACCCCTATACTGACGAGAATACTTATTCTGTACGTCCACATGAGGGTTGTATAATAAGGAGCAATCAGACTGACAAGTGCCTGTACAATTTTACCACCATCCAGTGGCAAGATCGGCAGCAGGTTGAATAAGGCAATAAGCAAATTCCCTTGGATAATGTAGGACAAAAAGATTGGATCTCCAACCTGCATGTATTGCAATAACAATACTACGCCCACCATGAATATGTTCTGCAAGGGCCCTGCCAGCGCAATCGCAATCTCTCGCCAAGCCGTAAGTTTGCCACCATCCTCAATTACCGCCACCCCGCCAAAAGGGAGCATCTGAATAGATACAACACGGCAACCCAGAAGAGCTGCCGCTGCTGCATGTCCACACTCATGGATGAACACAATTGCAAACAATGTGATAAGCTCAATAAAATGACCGGTTACAAGCGAAGCCAACATGATGATGACAAAGAATGGGTGCATGGAAACACGTACATCCCATAATCTAATCAAGGGCAACCACTTCTGCGGGATCTACGTACTGCTCGCCCTCTTTAACAGCAAAATATAAGGTAGCGGCGGGTTGTCCATCATTGCTTGATTTTAGGCTCCCCACTGGAGACCCTGCCTCCACCCAGTCATTCACTTCAACTTCACTCTCGTGTAATCGCCCATATATAGCAGTCATATTGCCGGTATGCTGAATCACAACCGTTATGCCACTTTCCGCTTCCCCCAAAACCTGAAGTACACGCCCAGCATCAGAGCTGGCTACCTGTACAAGGCTTGCACCAGCAGCTTCAGGTACGATTTCCACACCCTTCATGCTCAAGGCAAAAGGCTGAACAATGGTTCCCGAGATCGGTTTTGCCATAAGTGAACGAATGCCTGATCCATTGACAACATCTGTTGTATGTCCTAACACAGGTAAAAAGGAGGGTGGGCCACCTAAGTTCCGATTATACCAGGCGGCCATGGAGGCAAAGTCCATGTCACGATGAAGTGCGTCCGTAATTACTGTTTTGGGTGAGACACTCCATGCATTGTTCAACTGAAACAATCCCCATACCGCACCAAAGATAACAGCACTAATGACTGTACGACGTGCTAACGACTTCACTAGATTAAAACGAACCGGATGATCTGATCCGTAGTATCCATTCTCTTTTTTCCATAAAGTCTCCGGATCTCGCTCTTGCTCCGCTCCCCAATTCTTCGCACTGAATAACCCATTCTGACGATCTGCAACCGGCTCGGTCGGCTGTTTCCTCCATACATTCGAATCTGTGCTAGAACTGACTTCCCGCTCTTGAATAATCTCCCTCGTTGCATCATTCAGCAAACGCCGGATGCGCTCTTCTCTTCTCTGCTTGATTCTGAGTTTGGCATTCATAACATATCCTCCCGCCGAGGCTTGTTTAAGATATTCACTTAGATAAGAACCAGAATTCTCTTACTATATCCTATGAAGGTCCCACTGATAATATGAACAAGCTCTAGGTTATTGCAAAAGACGACTGCAGCACGCTTCTTGCTTTCGTTTATTAGGTTCTGATGACGTTTCTATAAAAGTTTCTATAGACTTCTATAATCGAGAAAACGCAAAAAAAAACCGGGCTGATTGCCCGGCTTTATGTAATAGCTATCTCATCATGGGGACGTATTTAACCCATACCAAAGAATTTTTTGAAGCGTGTGAACGCGCCTTTTTTCTGCTCTAACTGCATCAACGGAACGGTGTCTCCCAAAATACGACGGGCAATATTGCGATATGCAATCGCTGCATTCGAATCTGGATTCATAACCGTTGGCTCTCCGGAATTCGCCGCTTTGATAACCAGTTCATCATCAGGGACAATCCCGATTAGATCAATGTTAAGCACCTGCAGTATACCGTCAATATCTAGCATATCGCCCGACTTCACCATGTTGTTACGGATACGGTTCACAACGAGCTTCGGAGATTGGATATGTGAGCTCTCCAGCAAGCCGATCACACGATCTGCATCTCGCACAGCAGCGTTCTCAGGTGTAGTTACTACGATTGCTTGGTCTGCACCTGCAACTGCGTTCTTGAATCCTTGCTCAATCCCTGCAGGACAGTCAATAATGACGTACTCAAAATCTTTTTTTAGCTCCAAAATAATATCCTTCACCTGTTCTGGTGATACGGAGTTCTTATCTCTCGTTTGTGCTGCAGGCAGCATATATAATTCTTCGAAACGCTTATCTTTTACTAAAGCTTGATTCAGACGGCAGCGGCCATCTGCCACATCACACAGATCATAAATGATCCGATTTTCGAGTCCCATTACGACATCAAGATTTCGAAGACCGATATCCGTATCTACTAGACAAACTTTTTTTCCGAGCAATGCCAGCGCAGTCCCGATATTTGCTGAGGTGGTGGTTTTACCTACGCCGCCCTTACCCGAAGTGATCACGATTGCCTCTCCCATGAGCTACACTCCTTTAAACACATTAAAATCTCGGCGCAACCGAACGATATTGCTCATCTTGTCGATCTGCATCTGATTGTCCTGCAAATAAGCAAATTCCATCCCAGCCTCTCGACTCTCCCATTCATCAGGTGGACGACTGATAATATCTGCAATACGTAGCTGAGTCGGTGCAAAGACCGATGCCGCTATGATCGCAGTTTCGTCCCCACTGATGCCTGCATGAGCCATACCTCTGAGTGAACCCATTATATATATATCCCCGGTACACGTCACCGTGCCGCCCGGATTGATATCTCCAAGAAACAAGAGATTTCCATCATGATGAAGCACCTGACCTGAACGCACCATACCACACATCGTCATAATCGGCGGTGGCCCTTTAACCTCTGGTTTAAGGGCTGGCGAATCAATGGAACGAATGAGTAAATTACCTTTTTGCTTCAATATATCCAGAATCGATTCTTTCTGGTTCTCCGTGACCTCACGACTGCCTAACTTAATATCCACATGAACGATCGGCCCGGTCAAAATATTTTGATGGCTGTGTTCCAGCTTATAGCGGAGCTCATAGAGCAATTCCTCGAATTCACATTGATCGTCCAACAGGAAAACCAAGCCGTCTCGGATGCCTTTAATCGTTACGTGATTCGATTTTACCGTCATAAGCCTGTCCCTCCCATCTCATTACATTTCGTGCCGGAGCCCCCAAGTTCCTGCTTCTGGTCTCACAAATGGTTCAGGATGCTTCTTGTGGCTTTTTCTGCCTCTTCGTAATTTGCTCCATTTGCTTGCGCAAAGGAACATAAATGATCAATGTGAACACAAAATGAATAAATAAATTAGGAATCATATATTCAAACAACGCCCAATCAAATGTCACATGGTTCAGACGGAAAAGCTTGTATAGGAAAAATAGTACCGTGTCATTGAGCAAACTCCCTAAAAAGACAACCGTAACCATGATTGGCAGCGGTGCACGCGGAGCCTGAAAAATGAGTCCGATCATATAAGCAGACAGCCCCATGGAGAAGCCATAAGGTCCGATCATTTCACCATAGAATACCACATCATGGAGAAGCCCAAACAGTATACCGAGCACTAACGCTGTATGTCGATGATGATAGACAGCGAAAAAGAGAATCACAATATAAACCAGATTGGCAGAAATCCGCATCTGCCATGCCTCAGGAATCAGCAGGGGGAGTATCGTTCCCTCAGCAATGAACAGCACGAACAACAACAGAATCAAGACTTGCTTACGCGTAACCACTATTCCTTCACCTCAGGTGGAATGATTACGATAAGCTCTTTCCAATCTAGAAAACTGGCATAAGGCTCAATGGTAGCCGTGCTTGTTAAACCGAATTCACTTTTCTCAACACTTTCGACCTTACCAATTCGCATGTATTTCGGAAAGTTATTAATAATACCTGAAGAAATAATTTCGTCGCCTTCTTTGATATTCGAATCTTCAGCGATCTTCGTCATTTTCAGCATACCTGTCTTCGGATCATAACTCTCGATCATACCAAACACTTTCTCCTTGCCAACGGCTGTAGCCGCAATAGCATTCGAATTGGGATCATTTGCATCCATCGAAGTCAACAAATTAACGGTTGAAGTGTATGAGCTAACATGACTGACTACACCAACAAGCCCCTGCTGAGAAGTTACCGCCATCCCAGGCTGGATACCTGCATTTTCTCCAATGTCGATGTTAATCGTTCTACTGTTAGGATCAGAATTGGCACTAATAACTTGTGCAATACGTGACCCGTAGTTATACCGGTTCTTCTGTTCGTCTGTAAAATTAAGTGCTTCTTGTAATTGCTTGTTCACTTGCTCCATATCATTATACTTCAATCGATCTCGGGTGTAGTGACCCAATGCAATCCGGAGTTCTTCATTCTCTGAATATACCGCACGCATGTTCGCTACATCTTTGAAAAAGCCCGCTACATAAGAAGCGGGCTTGTAAAATACGTATTGTACAAATCCGACTGAATCCTTCAGGAATTTCTCCGGCCAGGATAGAGCGGTTCGCGGTCCGAGCGTAAAGCCCATCAACGCGATAAATGTAACAAGGCCCACCAGCAAAACAAAAAGTCTTTTGTTGCCCAGCAGCTTAAACAGTTCCAACACCCTCTAACATCCATTATTCTCTTCCGAGCCATGCCCGGTGGGGAGACTGTCAGATCATAGTCCCGTCGAGAATATTCACAAGCCTCCCCGGGCAGCGGGTAATAGCTCTTTCGGCTGTACCGACCCTCTTCATTGGCTATTGTCTCTTGAAGATATCGATCTACCTCAAGAGACAATTCGAATACAATTATCGTTTAGAACGAACTGCTGAACTGCTTCTGCTTTTGAATAAATGGATGTTCTCAAGAGCTTTTCCTGTCCCGATTGCCACGCAATCAAGCGGGTTCTCCGCCACAATAACCGGCATACCTGTCTCGCCTGCAAGCAACTTGTCCAAGTTACGCAGCAAAGCGCCTCCGCCCGTCAGAACGATTCCACGATCCATAATATCCGCTGCAAGCTCAGGTGGACACTTCTCTAGTGTTACTTTAACTGCGTCAACGATCGCATTTACCGTATCTGCCAGTGCTTCACTGATTTCGTCAGATGTAATCGTAATTGTTTTTGGCAGACCTGTAACCAGGTCACGACCGCGAATTTCCATGGTCTCCACTTGCTCAAGCGGCATAGCTGATCCAATGTCCATTTTCAATTGTTCAGATGTCCGCTCACCAATCATCAGGTTATATTGACGTTTAATGTATTGAATAACGGATTCATCCATCTCGTCACCTGCCACACGTACTGAACGGCTTGTTACAATCCCGCCGAGAGAAATAACCGCTACTTCCGTCGTACCGCCACCAATATCTACAACCATACTGCCCGTCGGTTCCCATACAGGAAGGTCAGCACCAATTGCAGCAGCAAAAGGCTCTTCAATGGTGTATGCTTCACGAGCTCCAGCTTGTTTGGTCGCATCTTCTACAGCACGTTGTTCAACAGCTGTAATGCCGGAAGGTACACATACCATTACGTTGGGATGACGCTGAAACATTGAACGTTGTTTTTGTGCCTGACGAATGAAATATTTAATCATCGTTGCCGTTGTATCAAAATCAGCGATAACGCCGTCTTTCATCGGACGAATGGCACGGATGTTCCCCGGTGTACGACCAATCATTTTTTTAGCAGATTCACCCACGGCTTCAATGCTTTTAGTATCTGTGCGCAGAGCGACTACGGAAGGTTCCCGCACCACAATTCCTTTTCCACGTACATAAACCAATGTATTCGCTGTCCCCAAATCAATCCCCAAATCTTTCGTAAAACCACCAAACATGACGTAATCTCCTTTTCTGCCTCATATAGCCGCTCCAGCTTGAGAGCTAGAGCGTTTCATTTGCATTCATACCGCAATAGCGGAGCTAATATTTGCATTCATTTTTTTGTTGTATCCATCGTTTAGTTGCATCAGTAAAGTGAACCTATCTTCTACGGACAACGCCGTCATCATTCATAGGAAAACATCAACGCCAACCATTATATTATACTAAGCCCTTCTCCTTCAAACTTACGTATGTTCCATCTCCGATAATAAGGTGATCTAGCACGTCTATACCTACGATGCTACCGGCTTCAATCAGTCTCTTGGTGATTTGGATATCCTCCGGGCTTGGCGTTGGATCACCGCTAGGATGGTTGTGCGCACAGACAATAGAGGCGCTACTACATTTGATGGCAGCTCGAAATACTTCACGTGGATGGACAATCGAAGCATTAAGGCTACCCATGGAGAGTGTTTCCTGGGCAATAATATGATTTTTGCTATTCAAAAAAAGGCATACAAAATGTTCCTTTTGCAAATAACGCATTTGTTCAACTAGAATATCCGCTGCATCACGTGGTGTCCGGATGGAAGGTGATTGTGTCAGCTTGCTCTTGGCAATGCGATGTCCCAGCTCAATACTCGCTTTTAATTGCACAGCCTTCGCTTTACCGATACCCTTCATGGCTGTCAGCTCTTCGAGGCTTTGATCCATCAACGAACGGATCCCACCGGCTTCAGTTATAATCCGCTGTGCTAGATGCACTGCAGATTCATTCTTCGTACCTGTCCGAAGTAAAATAGCCAGTAACTCTGCATGGCTTAAAGCGCCCGCCCCATATTCCATCAAGCGTTCTCTCGGGCGTTCTTCTTGGGGGATGTCGCGCATCATATACTGAGCCGACTCCATAGGTTCCCTCTTTTCACATCGTCAATCCTCAAGATTCATGCTCTTGGCAGTACATGGATTCCGAATCCATCTAACATGTCACTTAGCAAAGGTAAAGACAAGCCTACCACATTAAAGTAACATCCTTCAATGCGGTCTACTAGTGAAGCGCCAATACCTTGAATAGCATATGAACCTGCTTTGTCCATCGGTTCTCCTGTCTGAACATATCCACGAATGGTCGCTTCAGACAATTCCTTCATGGTCACATCTGTCTGTCGGTAATTAACCACAGATTGCCCATTACCAGCATCAATACACGCTATCCCCGTAAATACACGATGTGTGCGACCCTGAAGTTTGGTCAACATTCGTTCAGCATCCTGTTCATCTACGGGCTTCCCTAAAATCTCGCCATCCAGAACCACAATGGTATCACTACCTACAATGACCGCATCCGATCCGCGACCGTCAAGATCCCGAAAGACTGCGAGCGCTTTACGCATAGCCAGTTCCTGAACCGTCTGTTCAGGCGTCCATTCTAAGGGTGTGTCTTCATCTGCATGACTTGGTATTACTTCGAAAGCTAAATGAAGTGAAGCGATCAGCTCTTTGCGCCGCGGCGAAGTGGAGGCAAGAATTATAGGGCGCTGTTGTACATTTTCCACAATAAATGGCTCCTTATGCTACAGCGACATCTGCTCGTATCACAAAAATTGATGTCGTTTGTCTATTTTTTCGTCATAATCCGTCATTCTCCTACAGTCTGCGGTACAGCCACACGGCAAAAATAATGCCAAACAGACTTAGGAGGCTCATTTGAAATTGAAGTGAAATGTCATAACTAAAAATATCTAGATCAGCCTGAGGCGACCAACGAATGGTCGTGGCTTTAGTCAGAAAAGCTACAGCCTTAACGGGCTGTAGTGCCTTGGCGATCCAAGCTCCGGCTAACCAGCCGAGCAATAGGAACAATATTAACATGCCGAAGTTTTTTTTCATCGGTTATCTTCCCTCGCCATTTTTTGACACCCACATTATTATACGGGGTTTTGTACGTCAATACAAACACAAATCCGGCAAGGGGAACTATTTCCAGTTCCTTGCCGGACAGGGATTCCAAGTCATTGTTATGCGAAGAAATATTATTGTTTCATCATCTCAATCCACTGTTTCTGCTCCAAAACATATTCCATCAAGTTAGCCTGAACCGTCCACATGTGCACATCAGCCGGATTTTTATTGTATTCGGTCACCGCTGTAATTGCACTGTTCATTGACTTCTCCATGCTAGAAACGATCGTACTCGCCTCAGGGTTAAGCCCTTGAGCCAAGCTGTTAATACCGCTGAGCCACGATTCATGCTGGTTTTGCACTACACTCATCGTTTCAGCAGGAACCGCCTGAGGTGTGGTTTGTCCAAGTTGATTAATCGAGAGCGTGGATAACTGATCTACCAGCGCGGAGCTACTCGCAAAAAGATTCTCCACGTCCTTTTCTAATCTACCCCATGCAGATAAATTAATGGCAGGCACTGTGATTTCTTTGACATACAATTCAACACCCTCAGCCTTCAATCTGGAGCTTAACAATTTGGCTTCTTCACGATCTGCAGAGATACCTGCATACACCCGATTCCCATCCTCTGGATCAGTACCTGCAGCTATCCCTACCTGAGCCAACTCAAGCTTAGCTTGTTCCGCACGTTCAGGTGAACTGAAGACGCCATATTGCAGAGCATAATAACTGCCTCCGGTCATCGCCACCCGATTCGCTTCTCCTGCCCCTGCAGCTATTTCTTGTTCTGCAACGGTAGACACCGTCTGATTACCTGGTATGTTTACAATGGAGTCCGTGCCATCTTTATTAAAAAAGGACAGGATCACTATTCCAAAGAGTGCCCCGGTGACTAGAGCACCCGTCACTGATCCAATCATTTTCCAACCTCTTGGAGGACGATTGCGCTTATATGAATACTGATCATGGGTTGCTAACCAGTCATGGTCTGTGTATTCTGGGTTATTCCTTGTAGATGCTTGGTCATCTTCATGCGGGTAATCAAATGGTTCTGAATACGCATAAGGAGACTCTGTAGCATTAGGCTTGTTATCTTGTCCCCTTTTGGGATTGGCACGAAAATCAGAATCGGGCTCGGATGGGCTCATACTAGTTAGAACCGTCTCACCCCAATCTACAGGGATATCTTCTGGTTCCCATGCTGATGTTTTTGCTAGATGCAAAGGCTCTTGATTCTGTGGGCTCTCCTCTTTTAACACAAAAGGCTCCCCTACCACTGACTGTCCTTTGTTTACAGGCTTGTCCGACTCCTTATCCCCGAAACGAAACGTCATTCTAGCATTACTCACCCCGAACCCTCTCCTTTGTTCCATAATAGAGGTTGCTCAAAAAGGATCATCTCATCTTTACGATCATGAAAACCGGTCTTTTTGAACAAGCATGTATTACAGCTATATGCATTGAACGGGCAGATTAGAACCTCTTAAATGCAAAAACCGCCTGCTTCACGAAGAAGACAGACGGCTTGCATGACACATATATTTTCGGTTCTCTGAGTACAAATGAGCTATTTTAAGGATTTGGCCAACGTGTCGCCAACCTTCCAAATATCCCCCGCACCCATTGTAAGTACAAGATCTCCTGGTTGTAAACGGTGCTGCAGATCAGCTACAACATCTTCCTTCGTTGGAAGATATCGCGCAGAAGCATTGCTGTTCTGAACAATCAATTCTACCAGTTTCGCAGAATGAACACCTTCGATTTCTTTTTCACCAGCAGGCGAATAAATGTCTGTAATCAGCACTTCATCCGCTTCGGCAAAAGCACGACTGAACGCATCCAGCAAGAAGAACGTCCGTGTGTAACGCTGCGGTTGGAATACGGCAATAATCCGTTTCCCTGTCGCTTTGGCTGCACTAATGGTCGCTTCAATCTCCGTTGGATGATGGGCATAATCGTCGATAATCAACATGTCACGTGCTTCACCCAGCACCTGGAATCTGCGTTTGGCTCCATGAAACTGAATAATCGCAGCTGTAATTTGCTCGAATGGAATGCCTGCTTCCAGACAAGTAATAACTGTAGCCATAGCATTATAAACGTTATGTTTACCCGGCACAGACAGCTCGACGGTTCCCATCGCTGCACCTTGATGATTCATCGTGAATGAAATACGGCGATCACCAAGCACGATATCTGTTGCTGTATAATCTGCAGCCTGATCAATACCATACGTTGTAACACGTGACTTCAATGCCGGAAGAATGGCTTGCACATTCTCATCGTCAGCACATACAATCGCCGTGCCTTCTGGACGAATCTGGCTCAGAAACTGCACATACGCTTTTTTGAGTTCCTCAAAGTCGCTGTTGTAGTTCTCTAAATGGTCAGCTTCAATGTTGGTCACAATACCGAGCCAAGGATGATATTGCAAAAATGAACCATCACTTTCATCGGCTTCAGCAACAACCCAGTCGCCTTGACCAGCCTTCGCATTGGTGCCCACATTCATGATCTCCCCACCGATAATATACGTTGGGTCTGTATCACATTTTTCCATAACAAGGGCAATCATGGACGAGGTTGTTGTTTTACCGTGCGCCCCAGCAACAGCCACTCCCTTACGCTCGTTCAACAGACGCGCAAGCATCTGAGCTCTGTGCAAAATCGGGATATTGAGCTGCTCTGCCGCAACCCGTTCCACATTGTCTGCCGGAGCTGCCGTTGAGTACACAACCAAGTCTGCGCCGTTGACGTGCTCCGCCGTATGTCCGATATATATTTTCGCTCCTTTGGCTGCCAACTTCTCGGTCAACTCCTGTGAAGCGACATCCGATCCGGTAACGGTGTATCCCATCTCAAGCATAACTCTGGCGATGGCACTCATACCATATCCGCCAATTCCTATAAAATGAACGTGTTCCGATGTATTTAACAAAACTTTCACCAACCTTTTTCAGAATCGGTTTGATGCAAAAGGGCTGCTCGCACATCTGCAATTAAATACAGTGTACCAGACACTACCCCCAGATCCTCCGCTTCCGTCCGTGACTTCAATAGATCAAGTGCCTTCGCCCATTCAGGCTCGACGATGATTTCCAGCTCCGGCTTCGCAATGGCAGGACGTACTCGTTCGACAATCTGCAGCAGATC
This sequence comes from Paenibacillus sp. Root52, assembly GCF_001426865.1. GTDB lineage: Bacteria > Bacillota > Bacilli > Paenibacillales > Paenibacillaceae > Paenibacillus. Next base: position 24,530 of record NZ_LMFO01000020.1, read on the forward strand.
GGCTGCATCCATTTTGCGTCGGAAGTCTGGTTCGGTCAGGATCAGCGTATCCACTAGTGGCAGTATATGCTGCAAATACGCTTCGTGATGCTTATTCGCCAGCATACCCATCATCAAATTTAACTTGTTGTGGGGATATACGTCGATAATGCTCTTGGCTAGTGATTCGGCACCTTCAGGATTATGTGCACCGTCCAGAACAATTCGCGGTTCGTCGATGACTTTCTCGAACCGTCCTGCCCAGAAGGCATGCTCCATGCCAAGTAGAATATCTTCTTCATCCAACATAAATGCCATGTACTGGCGTAGCAATTCAAGTACCATAAGCGCACCCGCTGCATTGTCACATTGATGTACACCTTGCATACGAATACGAACGTCCAACTCACGGAAAGGTCCTGCAAAATGAAAAGATTGACCCTTCTCGTCGCTATCCAGCCTATGATAAGTAAACTGTCTACCAGCCAAGTATACGGTTGATCGAAGTCGCTCTGCCGTCTCCTCAATCACCTTCACTGCTTCAGGTTGAGTTGCGAGAGTAACGACCGGTACACCCGGTTTAATGATCCCCGCCTTCTCGCTTGCAATCAATTCAATGGTATCGCCGAGTACATCTGTATGATCCATACCAATGTTAGTGATGATCGATACGACAGGTGTAACAATATTCGTTACGTCCATCCTTCCCCCCAGCCCGGTTTCCCATACTACAACATCGGGGTAACACTCTTCCGCGTAGTAAAGGAGGGCAAGTGCCGTCGACACCTCAAACATCGTAGGTGAACCAAGCTCGGTAGCTGCCATATCATGTACCAAAGGTTGTAATCGATTAGACAATTTCAACAATGTCTCTTCAGGAATATCTTCCCCGTTATACTGGAAACGGTTCGTAAACTTCGTGATATACGGGGATGTAAATGTGCCAACATCATATCCCGCCTGAAGAAGAACTGACGTCAAAAAAGCGCAAGTCGAACCTTTGCCGTTCGTTCCCGCGACATGAATAAATTTAAGACGTTGATGTGGATTACCGAGCCGTGACATCAATTCTATGATTCGTTCCAGTCCGGGTCTGATTCCAAAAGGAATAAGACCATTAATCCAGTCCACAGCCTCGTTATACGTTTGTAAAGGCGTATTCACACCTGTCTCATTAAGTTCAGTCATCTGCTTCACCTTCGGTCATGAGTTTGATTGAAAAAAGCGGCCGGATGGCGTCATTCATGTCCACCCGACCCAGATATTCTTAACCTTTCAGTTCCTTGATCCGGGCAATGACTTTATCCCGTTTATCCGAGTAATCCGCTTGTTTGGCACGCTCTTCTTCGATAACCTTGGCCGGAGCCTTAGCAACAAAGCCTTCGTTTGCCAGCTTTTTCTCTACACGGAGTACTTCGCCTTCAAGGTTCTGTAACTCTTTCTCTAGGCGAGCCACTTCCTGCTCAATATCAATAAGTCCTGCCAGCGGCAAATACAACTCAGCACCTGTAATGACAGCAGTCATTGCTTTATCCGGTGAATTGAGATCAAGCCCACTGTCGAACTCGGACGTATTACAGAATCGTTGGATGTAATGGCTATTGCGCTCAATGATGCTATACGCCTCTGGGCTGTTCGCTTTCACCATCAACTCAATCTTCTTACTCATTGGCACGTTCACTTCAGCGCGAATGTTACGAACGGCACGAATCGTATCCATCAACAGATTCATCTCCGCAACGGCTTCCGGGTTTTCCAAAGCTGGATCATATACCGGCCAAGCAGCCAGTGTGATGGTCTCGCCTTCATGCGGTAGATGCTGCCAAATTTCCTCGGAGATATATGGCATAAACGGATGAATCAAGCGCATTGTCTGATCCAACACATAAGCCAATACGGATTGTGTTTTTTTCTTCGCCACAGGATCCTCGCCGTAGAATGACAGTTTGGCAAACTCAATATACCAGTCACAGAGATCATCCCAGATGAAGTTATACAGCAAACGGCCTGTTTCCCCAAATTCGTATGCTTCGATTAGACGCGTAATATCTCGGGAAGTTTCGTTCAGACGGTGCAAAATCCAATAATCTGCTGTTCCAAGCTCTCCAGAGATGTCGCGATCTTCGAACGTGAACCCTTCTAAATTCATCAGAGCGAAACGAGAAGCGTTCCAGATTTTGTTTGCAAAGTTACGAGCCTGCTCTACACGCTCCCAGCGGAAACGCAAATCCTGACCTGGCGTACTGCTCGTTGAGATCATATAACGCATCGCATCCGCGCCATATTTTTCGATAACATCAAGCGGATCTACACCGTTGCCCAGTGATTTGGACATTTTGCGTCCATCTGCATCACGAACAAGACCATGCATCAAGACATCCTTAAACGGAACTTCATCCGTGAACTCCAATGCTGTAAAGATCATACGCGATACCCAGAAATAGATAATGTCATAACCCGTTACAAGTACACTTGTTGGGTAATAACGTTGCAGATCTTCTGTCTCTTCCGGCCATCCAAGTGTAGAGAACGGCCATAGAGCAGAACTGAACCATGTATCCAATACGTCCTCATCTTGTCTAAGCTTACGTCCAGCATTTTCAGGTAATGTCGTTGGATCTTCTGCAGATACGATGATTTCACCTGTCTCTTCGTCATACCAAGCAGGGATACGATGTCCCCACCACAACTGACGGGAAATACACCAATCGCGAACATTTTCGATCCAGTTGAGATATGTTTTCTCAAAGCGGTCTGGGACGAAGTTTACGCCATCTCCACCTTTTTGCTTCTGAATGGCTCTTTCTGCAAGAGGTTTCATCTCTACGAACCATTGCGTGGACAAATATGGCTCAACTACAGCTCCAGTCCGTTCGCTATGTCCAACTTGGTGTGTATGATCCTCGATGTTAATCAGTACACCGAGTTCCTTCAGATCCGCTACAATCTGCTTACGACAGTCGCTGCGATCAAGCCCTTGATATTTGCCAGCCTCTTCATTCATCGTACCGGTCTCATCCATTACCGTGATCTGAGGCAGATTATGACGCTGACCTACTTCAAAGTCATTCGGATCATGAGCAGGCGTGATTTTAACCGCACCACTCCCGAACTCTTTATCCACATAATCATCGGCAACAATCGGAATTTCGCGTCCGATAATAGGCAATACGAGCATTTTGCCAATCATATCTGCATAACGCTCATCCTTTGGATGGACAGCAACCGCTGTATCGCCAAGCATTGTTTCAGGGCGTGTTGTTGCTACGGTAACGTAACCACTTCCGTCTTTGAGTGGATAACGCAGATGATACAAGTGACCCTGTACTTCTTTGTACTCAACTTCAATATCGGACAATGCTGTCCGGTTTACTGGATCCCAGTTGATAATACGTTTGCCTCTGTAAATGAGACCTTTCTCGTACAATTGAACAAAAACTTTACGTACAGCTTGAGACAACCCTTCATCCAACGTAAAACGCTCACGTGAATAATCGAGAGAAAGCCCCATTTTACCCCATTGCTGACGAATTGTTGTTGCATACTGATCTTTCCAGTCCCATACTTTATCCAAAAACTTCTCGCGTCCAAGGTCATAACGAGTTAGACCTTCTTCACGTAGCTTCTGCTCAACTTTGGTTTGTGTAGCAATACCTGCGTGGTCTGAACCCGGCAACCATAGCGCATCATACCCTTGCATCCGTTTGGTACGGATCAGAATATCCTGTAATGTAAAGTCAAGCGCATGCCCAATGTGCAGCATCCCTGTTACGTTAGGTGGTGGGATTACAATTGTGAAAGGCTCAGCGTCCTTACGTTGTCCTGCCTTGAAATATCCACGCTCCGTCCAAAAAGAGTACCATTTCTGCTCGGCAGCTTTTGGATCATAGGTTGTTGGCATTTCAGGTGTAGCTGAATTTTTTTGTTCAGACATGTGTCATTCCTCCGTTACTTAATCATCATCGCCAAAAAACAAAAAAACCTTTCATCCATCAAAGGACGAAAGGTTAGCTTTCGCGGTACCACCTTTGTTTCACGCAGACCAAAAATACAGATCTCCCTTACGGGTACACGTGACACTTCAAGCAGATAACGGCTGCTACCGGCCTATCCTACCTCACAATGAAATCATCCATCAGATCATTCCGTGAATTCAAATAGGCAACTCCCGGGCGACTTCGAACAGTTGGTTCCTGCGGAATTTCTCAGCGATACAATTCCACTCTCTGAAAGGTCAATCTGTCTACTACTCCCGATCCAAGTTATTCTTCAAAAAACCTAAACACATCATACCCTGACCATGCGCGATAGTCAACCTGGTAACAGCGGAATAAGGCAACCCCATGCATACTTAGCCACTAAACTTAGCCACTAAGACGTCGTCAATGAAACCCGCTTGAGAATACAAACGAGCATAACATTTCGCTTTTTCAAAAAAAATCGCAAAAACCCGCCATCCCTAGAGATAACGGGTGAAGTTTACGCATGAATTTCGGTTATGGTATATATAAGATCTGCCCTTCTTCAACAACCTGCTCGGATAAGCGATTATAGAGCTGAAGCTCCCGTGTGCTTAACTGGTACCGATCTGCAATCGTATCCAGCGTCTCTTCTCGCTGAACAATGCATAATTTCACTTTACGGAATGGAGTCTGTTCCACAATTGTACCAAGGAATAGATTCTTCCACTGTCCGTCATCAGACGAATAAGCCTCGACTGGCACTGCATCTGTGGCCGCTTCATCTTCGCGATCTGCATCTGCCTCACGTACGGCTCTGCCAGAGGATAACAAGGAGGATATACCCACTCCATTTTCCTCTCTTAGAGAGGATTCTTTTTTGCTACCAAAAGCCACTTTGAGCTCCGGCTTGTCTTCCGTCTCAGCTACAGGTTCAGGGATAAGCGCACTTTGTTGAGCAATTCCTTCTGCATCCGAAGTCTCCTGTAAGGGCCGGTCTGCTCCTGCCGTTTCTAATTCAGAAGGGGCAAACACTTCCTGCCAGTTCTCCGGAGCTTCGGCAACTGGGGGATCCTCCTGTTGAGGAATCGATCGAGCAGATTCAAAATGCCACACATTAGGCGTCTCTTCTTGGGCTGTTGACTGGTCTGATCCAGCATTCGTATGTAGGGTCTCCACAGAAGGCTCGGACCAAACAGACGATGGTTCTTCAGCCAGCGGTACTAAGGGCTCTGATTCAGGATAAGAGGCAAGGCGATCCGCAGTTTCGGCCAAAAAGGAAGATACCGGTGATGGCGTGTCAGCGACCTCATTATGAGCCGGTTCCTCTCCTTGGAAAATGAAAGAGGTATACGCCTCGTCCACAGCGTTAGGTCTGTACGCTTGATCCTCGGCTTCCGGTTGCTCTGCATAGGTAGGTTCCGCGAAGGACTGGGATAATAGCTCTGGTTGCTCCGCATCTTCGCTGCGAATAGACTCATCCGCTGCTTGCTGTGAACCATCCTCGAACTGACCATCCAATGCGGCATTTGCTGACTCGATAAGTCCTTCCTCTTCACTTCGCTGCAGCAAGTATTCTTGTGCAAAGGTGTTTAAGTTATTTTCCTGATCTAATTCTGATTCTGTGGAACGCTGACCCTGCTGCGAATCTGGCGAATGTACGACCGTAAACTCATCGGCTGTCCATACTTGGGGTTCTTCGACTGGGAAACCTTCAATACCTCGAAGAGATAGAACTCCTGTAATGTTCAGACTGCGATTCGATAATAAGTCGACATCAAAATTTTCGATTTCAATAGAAATGTCCTCAATGGATCTTACTCGATTCAAGGGTACCGTGATTTCAACAGGAATAAAATGCTTAAGCTCTTCTGAAGCTGTATCCTCGCCGCGGTACGTACCTGTGAGTAGAAGATGACCCCTCAGTGTAGCATGATCATCTTGACCGATGACTTGAATGCGTGGGTATAACTCAATTTCCTCCAACTCTTCAATTGCAGGGACTCCCTCAGACAAATGAACGCGCTCATAAATATCGAACCGTAAACCATAAGGTTGATTCAACAAAGGTGGCGTCCTCCTTTCGGCATATGTTCACCATGATCCTTCTCATGGGACTGATCCATGGTCTAAATCCTTCGTTACCCAATCTATATGCCATGGATGAGATGAGCATGCCACCTTTGTTCAAACCTTCTGTATTTATTACCTATTACTTACACGATCGATCAGTTGTTTAAAATCATCGGGCCAAGGATCAGCGACCTCAATTACCGCTCCGGTAAGAGGGTGCTTGAACACTAATAGCTCTCCATGGAGAGCTTGGCGTCCAATGCGATCCGGTGCACCCCCATACAATTCGTCTCCAATTAGAGCATGTCCCGCATAACCCATATGAACCCGAATCTGATGTGTGCGCCCAGTATCTAGCGTCAGTCGAACTAAAGTCGCTCTCGGAAAGACTTCTACAAGCTGAATATGAGTGATCGCCTCCTGTCCATTCGGAGAGACGCGTCTACGTTGCTTATGATGTCTGTCCTTGCCAATGGGCGCATTAATCAGCTGTAACGTCTGGGGTACCTGTCCCCCAGCAATCGCCACGTAATGGCGTCCAATCTCTTTATTGCGCATCGCTTCATCCAGTTTGGCGAGGGCAAAAACATTTTTGGCATATAACACAGGGCCGGTTGTATCTTCATCTAATCGGTGCACATGACGTACGCTTGCCTGAATGCCGTTCATCTCATAATACGAAGCAACCGCATGATCCAGTGTAATTGCAGTGTCTACTCGGCTCCCATCCGGGTGCAGCTTCATTCCCGCAGGTTTGTGCACAACCAGAACGAAGTCATCCTCATATAACACATCAATCTCCGCCCAGCGTGGTTCAACTTCAATGGGGCGAGATGCAAAAAGGGCCAGCCGAAGCCGGTCCCCTGCAAGTTGTATGCCCTGATTCGCTTGTAACTGACGTAGCATTTTCTCTGGGAACTGTAGTTCAGATTGCAGCCATTGCTCTACGGCCATCTGCTTGTCCGAACTACCCGTCACCACTTTACCAGGCATCAGTTCAAGCCAATCCCCGCGGCGTTTCCAGCTTTTGATGCTCATAAGGATAAGAGTGCTTTACGGTTAGCTTCGATCGTATCGTCGATGTCTTGCTCTGTATGCACACCAGAGACGAACATTCCTTCATACTGAGATGGAGCTACACTCACACCCTGATCAACCATTGCGGCAAAATAACGACGGAACTGATCCAGATTGCTTTCTTTAGCGATATCATAATTGGTTACTGGTACGCTACTGAAGAATGGGCATACCATCGAACCAACCCGGTTAATCGTTACTGCCACACCTGCTTCTGCTGCATTCTTCTCGAATCCAGCCTGCAAGCGAGCGGATAGCAGTTCCAAACGATCATAAACTTCCGGTGTGAGCAGCTTGAGGGTCGTATATCCTGCCGCCATTGCGAGCGGATTACCGCTAAGTGTACCTGCTTGATAGATTGGTCCTGATGGTGCCATTTGCTCCATTAGATCACGTCGGCCGCCATATGCGCCTACAGGCAGTCCACCACCAATGACTTTACCAAGACATGTTAGATCTGGTGTCACACCATAACGCCCCTGTGCACAATTCAGACCCACACGGAATCCCGTCATAACTTCATCAAAAATAAGCAAGCTGCCATACTTCGTTGTTAAGCTGCGCAGTCCTTCAAGAAAACCTGGAGCCGGAGGAACAACGCCCATATTACCTGCAACTGGCTCCACGATTACAGCTGCCAGCTCTTCACCGAAGCGTTCAAAGGCAAGACTCACCGATTCCAGATCATTATAAGGTACTGTAATCGTATTTGTAGCCACACCTTCTGGTACGCCCGGACTGTCTGGAAGACCCAGTGTTGCAACACCCGAGCCTGCTTTGATGAGCAAGCTGTCTGCATGTCCATGATAAGAGCCTTCAAATTTCAAAATTTTGCTACGTCCCGTTGCACCACGAGCCAATCGAATGGCACTCATCGTTGCTTCCGTACCCGAATTTACCATCCGCACAATATCAATCGATGGTACGCGTTCACATACGAGCTTAGCCATCTCTGTCTCAAGCAACGTTGGTGCACCAAAACTTGTTCCTTTTAGCGCTGTTTCTCGGAGAGCCTCTACAACGTCAGGATGTGCATGTCCCATAATAAGTGGACCCCAGGAACCTACATAATCAATAAACACATTGCCATCAATATCGTAAATCTTAGAACCTTCGCCGCGTTCTGCATAAATAGGCGTAAGTCCAACCGATTTGAATGCTCGAACCGGACTATTCACCCCTCCCGGTATGTACTGCTTCGCTTCTTCAAATGCGCTGCGTGAGCGCTCATCATTTCGACGATTTCCTTGTTGTTGTGCAGTCATGAATATCCTCCTTAATATCCTGTAATCAAACGCAAGCCATTACTTCTCTGCCAGCCAGCGAGAAGCATCTTTTCCGTAGTAGGTAATAATCATATCTGCTCCTGCACGCTTCATACTAAGCAGGATCTCCATCGCAACCTTTTTCTCATCAATCCATCCTTGGATAGCTGCTGCTTTCACCATAGCGTACTCCCCACTTACGTTATAAGCTACAAGAGGCAGATCGAACTGATCTCTAATCGTACGCAAGACGTCCAAATAAGAAAGTGATGGTTTCACCATGAGCATGTCTGCACCCTCAAACACATCCGTTTCAGCTTCACGTAGAGCCTCACGCGCATTGGCCGGATCCATCTGATATGATTTCCGATCTCCAAACTGAGGTGTAGAGTCGGCTGCTTCGCGGAATGGGCCATAGAATGCCGAAGCGTATTTTACCGAGTAAGACATGATTGGGATATGACTAAATCCATTCTCATCGAGTCCAGCTCGAATGGCTTGTACAAATCCATCCATCATGTTGGAGGGAGCAATAATGTCTGCTCCTGCTTTAGCCTGGGATACTGCTGTCTTAACCAATAGCTCCAATGACTCATCATTTAGAACATCACCACAAGTATGACCATCCACCTCAAAAGTGTGCACCATACCGCAATGTCCGTGATCTGTGAATTCACACAGACAGGTATCTGCGATAACGAGCAGCTCTGGATACCAGGATTTGATCAATCTCGTAGCTTCCTGCACAATACCATCTTCGGCAAAACCAGACGAACCAACACTATCCTTCGTCTCTGGAATACCAAACAACAGCACAGCCGGAATACCGAGCTCTGCAATTTCGGTCACTTCTTCTTGAAGACGATCTAACGAGAAGCGGAATACACCCGGCATTGATTTTATTTCAGATTTTACATTCTCTCCATACGTCACATAGATCGGCTGAATAAAATCATCCACACTCAGCTGGTTCTCTCTGACCATGTTACGGATCCCTACAGATTGACGCAAACGACGATGTCGTACAATTGGAAAACTCATCGTTGAAACCTCCTTCAAAAGTTAAATCGAGCAAAAAGGGAAGCGCGCTGGTTCTTAACGAATTCAGCACGCTTCAGTCATCCAGATTTATGCAAACGCTACGTGAAATCGCAATGTATACCCACTTGCGATTCTGAAGTATTAATCAGAGTGAGGAAGATTCGACCGTCGTCGGTGTCCGCTTCCAATCACACAATACGGAGATCATACTCTCGATTGTTGCCTCTTCTGCCATCAAGGTCACTTTCAACCCAGCAGCCTCTGCCGTCTTCGCCGTGACCGGCCCGATGCAAGCAATCTCCACATTTTTCAATAAAGGCAGTGGATCTTGAATCCCCATGCGCTTCAGAATGTTCATAAAGTTCGTAACCGTAGATGAGCTTGTGAATGTTACGGCGTGAATACCGCCCTCTTCTAACAATTTCAGTAACTCATCGTCATCCTCGCCAGCAAGGATTGTATCGTAGATGATCGCTTCCGTGACGTGAAGCCCTCGCGCGTTCAGTTGCTCTGGCAACCAGGAGCGCGCAAGGTCACCATGAGGAAGCAGCACACGCTGCCCCTCTTTCAACTCGCTTTCAAACGCTTCAAGCATACCTTCCGCTTGGAAAGGACCTTTGACCATTTCGGCTGCAATGCCATGTTTGCGCAGGGCTTCTGCAGTAGAAGGACCTACGGCTGCAATTCGGGCACGATGGATGGAGCGAATATCTTTGCCTTCTTGCTCCAAATGACGGAAGAAAAACTCAACGCCATTCACACTCGTGAAAAATACCCAATCAAATGTATTTAACGCATCGAAGGCTTGTTTGACACTTTGTTTGGAAGACTCACTTGTTGGCATAATCGTCTCAATGACTGGGAATTCGTAAGGTTCGCCACCAAGCTCCTCAATCCGATCTACTAATTCACTGGCCTGACTTCGAGCTCTAGTCACCAAAATCCGTTTGCCAAACAACGGAAGCGCCTCTGCCCACTTCAATTGTTCCCGTTGGTTCACCACGTCACCAACAACAATGACAGCAGGAGGCTGAAAATTGGCTGCCAGCACTTTAGCTTCTATATTTTCAAGTGTACCCGTAATTGTATCCTGCTCTGCTCTTGTTCCCCAGCGGACTAATGCCACTGGCGTCTGAGCTGGTCGACCATGACGAATCAACTGTTCGCTAATATAACCAATTTTGGCGACACCCATCATAAATACAAGTGTGCCCGTTGCATTCGTTACTTTATCCCAATGGATGCTGCGATCCAGCTTGTCCGGGCTCTCATGTCCTGTAATTATAGAAATTGACGAAGCATAGTCGCGGTGGGTCACTGGAATTCCGGCATAAGCAGGCACACTTATCGCTGCTGTCACACCTGGTACGATCTCAAAAGGAATACCGTTCTTGCGTAACAAATCCGCCTCTTCGCCAACGCGTCCAAATATGGTTGGATCCCCGCCCTTGAGTCTGACAACTACTTTTCCTTCTAGAGCAAGATCCACCAACAACTGATTGATCTCTTCCTGTTTCATTGTATGCCTGTCAGGTCGCTTGCCCACATAGATCTTAACAGCCCCTGGCTTCATTTGCTTCAACAGCCTTGGACTAGCCAAGCGATCATATACCACCGCGTCTGCCTTGCCGATTGACTCCCATCCTTTTACGGTAATCAGCTTAGCATCTCCCGGGCCTGCTCCTACCAAAAAGACCTTTCCCACCATGTCTTCATCCCCTAACTTCTGCCAGTATCTGCTCTGCTCCCCGTTCAATTAGCCTCCACGCGACTTCTTCTCCTAGACGAACCGGATCTTTACCGGTCAGAGCTTCTTTAAGTATCAGTCCGCCGTCAGGCGTACCGACCATACCTGTTAATTGTAACTTGTTTTGTCCATTCGGGGAATCCGTATCTTCCTCCGGCACCCAGACTGCATGCGCCCCAATCGGAACCTGACAACCGCCATTCAAGACACTTAGGAAACGACGCTCCGCCAGAACTGGCTCCGCTGTTTCTGGATCATTGTACAATTGTAATAAATGTAACAGCTCTGCATCATCTTCACGGCATTCGATGCCAAGCGCACCTTGACCTACAGCAGGTAGACAAGCCGTCTCGGACAGATATTCTGTAATGCGATCCTCCCAGCCCATTCGATATAGCCCAGCAGCAGCCAATATAATAGCATCCAAACCTTCCGTCTCCAGTTTACGTAGACGAGAATCGATGTTACCGCGCAAGGACTCCAGTTGAAGGTCGGGACGATACGCTTTCAACTGGCTGGAACGACGCAAGCTACTTGTTCCGACTCTAGCCCCCTCTGGCAATTGGTCCAGTGTGAGACCTCCATTCGAGATCAAGGCATCGCGTGGATCAGCTCGACGAGGCACCGCTCCGTTGATCAATCCCTCGGGTAATTCGGACGGCATGTCCTTCATGCTGTGTACAGCCATATCAATCTTGTGATCTAACATGGCTTGCTCAATTTCTTTTACAAATAGCCCTTTTCCTCCCACTTTGGACAGCGTCACATCGAGGATCAGATCTCCCTTTGTCACGATCTTATGTACTTCAAAATCAAAAGCTAATCCTTCCCGCTCACAAATCTGGCGTAAATCGTTAATAACATGACCTGTCTGGGTTAAAGCAAGAGCGCTCTGTCTACTACCAACTTTAATTGTACGCATGTCTATATTTCCTCCTGATTGCGGGATATCCATTCCCCGATTTGTTCTTCTGTCCACCATCGAAATTGTCCACTGCGAATGTCTTCAAGTACGTTCATTTCCGTCAATTGACGAAGTAAAATGCTGCGCTGATGTGAGGAAGAGACACGAGCCTTCACTTGGCCTCTCATCTGATGCAAGAATTCAATATAAGTTTCGTATTCATCTCCAAATTGCTCCTCCAGTACGGCACGTATCTCAGCAGCAGCTGCTGGCCCTGCCCCGGCCGTTGAGATGGCAATGCTCAATCTTCCCCGTCTCACGACACTGGGAGTAATAAACGAACTGTTGTATGAGGAAATGGCATCATTCACCAGTATGCCGTCCTTCATCGCCTCTTGGACTACAGCCGCGTTAACTTCAACCTGGTTCGTCGCCGCATATACGAGAAAGGCCCCCCGCAAATCACCTTTGCGGTAGGACCGGTCTATCCACTCCAATCGGGAATCTTGATGCAGTTGTTTCAGCTCGGCTGTGATGTCCGGACTTATCACTTTGATATGCGCCTCCGCATGGAGCAGACCTTTAATTTTACGTGCAGCGACACGACCGCCGCCAATGATACAACACATTTTTCCTGAAGTATTCACATATATCGGGGTATACCGATCCATAGGACTCACTCTCCCGTCCAACGATGAAACGCTGAATACGCATTGGATAAAAAACTGATAATGACTAAGGCATAACCAATCAATGTCCATCTCGCCATAATGATCATGGAAAATTGTTTACGTTGCTTCGCAACAAAGTATCCTACATATATCGCTATCGCGAGAAATGTCGCAATCACTTTAAGATCCAAAAGTAAACTCCAACGTGTCTCCGCAACAATTGATAGTACCGCCAACATCACCGAAACTCCTAACAGTGGGGTTCCAATTAACGTTGCTCCGTCCATATATTTGCCGATCACTTCAAGACTAGGCATACGCCGTACGGTATCATTCCATTTCTTGTTCTTCAGTTTACGATGCAAAAACAGATATAACAGAGCAAATACCGTTCCTACCGTCAAAGCGGCGAAGCCTAGATTCGCTAATGTAATATGCATAATCAGCAACCCATGTACAGTCTGCCAATTGTGCAAAGAAATCTCTCCGGCTGTAAACCACAACCGGTTTAGCACGGTAACCGAGAATCCTACAACATTCAATAGCAAAATGGCGAACTCAGAACGCTGTACACGCGTCATCACTAATGACATCAGTACAATGCTGAACGAAAATAAAAATAAAAAGTCAAACGTTGTATAGATCGGAAAGTGTCCTTCTTCCCACATTCGCATAATAACATGCGCGATCTGCAGCAGAAGTACAACTACAAGAAACCCTGTGCCCGTTCGCTTCGCCCCCGCATTGCGTCGAATGCAGTCCGAGAAATAGAACAGAAGGCTCAGGGCATACAAGTAAATTAGAGCTTCGTAAATTTGTTCAGCTAGGGTCAAACTGCCCACCCGCCTTATACGCCTGCCGGGACATAAGCCGGCATAGCATCTTGCCGGTTGTCGTTAAGATGAACAGCGGCTGGTTTGCGTAAAGCCGAGGCGTCGCTTTGATTTACTTTCTCCGCGGCCGTCTCCACTGCATCCTCCAAGGCAAAAATTTGAGTGAACATGTTCAAAGCTTCATCACCATGCTTCGTACCGGCCATTTCCTTGATTCGATTAATCGGATCAGTCGTCATTTGGTTGACGATACTTTTGGTCAGGCGACGGATTACTTTGCGTTGATGTTCATCAAGCTCTGGCAACTTGTTGAACAGACTTTCCATTGTCTCTTCATGAATCGATGCACCCTTCTCCTGCAGAGCACGAATGACAGGGCGAACACCTAATGTTTTGAGCCAGTGATAGTAATCTTCCATCTCCAGTTCAATCATTTTCTCAATCTTGGCCGCTTCGACCTTACGCATCTCCAGGTTACTCTCCACGATTCCCTCTAGATCATCAATATCATAGAGGAATACATTAGAGATCTCACCAATTGCCGGATCAATATCACGAGGAACTGCAATATCAATCAAGAACAGTGGGCGCGACTGCCGACGCTTCATGCTATCGCGAACAACGGAGGCATCCAATACATATCGATCAGCCCCAGTAGAACTAATAACAATATCCACTTCATTCAGTCTCTCTAGTGCTCTTTCCATCGTGCACGGCGTTCCTCGAAACTTCGCTGCAAGCTCCTCTGCCCGTGCAAGTGTACGGTTAGCAACGATTACTTCAGAAGCACCATTGGCGTACAGATGTTTGACGGTCAGTTCACTCATCTTACCAGCTCCCAGAATGAGAACCTTCTTATCCGTGAACATCCCAAAAATCCGCTTGCCTAGCTCCACTGCTGCATAACTGACAGACACCGCACTCTCGCCAATCGACGTCTCTGAATGCGCTCGTTTACCTAAGGTAACCGCCTGCTTGAACAGCATATTAAACCAAGTTCCAGTCGCTTTCTCTTGCTGTGCAGTGAGAAAAGCCTGTTTCACCTGTCCGAGAATCTGCGTTTCTCCAATGACCATCGAATCCAATCCGCAAATAACCCGGAACAAATGACGGATCGCTGTATCATCTTCATATATATATAAGTGTTGCGTAAATTCTTCCCGCGGAACATTAAACCATTGTTCCATAAACGTACGAATGAAATAACCACACATGTGCAGACGGTCTACCACAACATACAATTCTGTACGGTTGCATGTGGCCACGATTACACCTTCCAATACACTCTTGGTCAGCTTGAGCTGCTGCAGCGCTTCGGACAAATCCTTTTCTGCAAATGTGAATCGTTCCCTAATTTCTACAGGCGCCGTGCGGTAATTCAAACCAACAACAACGATGTGCATTGCAAGTTCACCTGCCTAATAAATTTCCAATCAAAGTGTTTTCTACATATATACATCCATCTATAACGGACATGGTTAATTATATCACACATCCTGTCCAGGGCCGGGGGGTTTTTATGAAATGTTTATGAAATTCACATGTAAATCATCTTATGCATTGTCATATATTGTAGTGTCTCACCAATCTTCGCCGTTATGCGTTACGATTCTATTTCGAAGATTTCCATATTATAATCCGTTGCTACAACAAATAGCCATGGAATAATTCCATGACTATCTAGGCTAAGATTGATACGCGGTTGTCTTTACCATCAACCCCTGGTCAATCTCTAATGATCTATTAGGTAACTTTAAATGCAGTTCGCCTCATCCATGTTGCCGAGAAGGGTAGGATCGCCCGTCAGCTATTAAGCTTCGTTGTTCTCTTCGAGTTCAGGAGCCTCAGGTGCATATTTACCTACAGCCGCATGACGAGAGATGATCTCCCATAATTCCTCTTTGCCTATTCCTTCTTCTGATGAAAATGCTACAAACAGGTCTCCTGAGCGAAGACCCAGTCCTTCTTTGATGATCTTGATATGTTTTGGTCGACGTGTTTTTGGAATTTTATCCAGCTTGGTTGCCACGACAACGAGAGGAAGCCCGTGATGGCGCAGCCACTCGTTCATCAGCTTGTCATCCTTGGACGGCTCATGACGGATATCTACCATCTGCATAACAAGCTTCAATTCCTTGCGCTGCAGTAGGTATTTCTCCATCATTTTCCCCCAGGCGAAACGTTGCTCTTTGGATACCTTGGCGTACCCGTACCCCGGGAAATCGACGAAGTAGAGATCCTGATTAATTTTATAGTAGTTGAGTTGCTGCGTTTTACCCGGCGTAGAACTTGTCCGCGCCAAATTTTTACGACTGATTAAACGGTTGATAAGGGATGACTTCCCCACATTGGAACGTCCCGCCAGAGCAATCTCTGGCAAACCGTCTTCTGGGTATTGTTCAGGCCGAACGGCACTGATTATAAATTCGGATTGGTTTACTTTCATGATATATCTTTCCTCTCTTGATCTCCTGTAGAACGTACTGAAGGTATTATGCCATGGTTTGTTGTTCTATCATACCAAAAAAACCGTTCGTGCGGACGCCGAAGCCTCCGCAAAACGGTTTATTCTTCATACGCTCCCTTAGATATGGATTACAGGTGAATTTCTGCCTGCTCTACAAGTGCGTGCTCTAACACCTGATCCATATGGGCAACCGGGACAAATTCCACATCTTCCTTAATGCTGTCTGGAATGTCTCGTAAGTCCCTCTCATTATCTTTGGGCAATAATATTTTTTTGTAACCTGCACGGTGAGCTGCGAGGGATTTCTCCTTCAGACCACCAATTGGCAATACACGACCACGGAGTGTAATCTCTCCAGTCATGGCAATGTCTTTCGATACATGTTTATTCGTGAGTGCAGAGATCAATGCCGTTGCCATTGTGATCCCAGCAGACGGTCCATCCTTCGGAATAGCACCTTCCGGCACATGAATGTGAATGTCATTTTTCTCATGGAAGTCGGATGCAATCCCCAGTTGAGCCGCTTTGGAGCGAGTATAACTGAAGGCTGCCTGAGCCGATTCCTTCATGACATCTCCCAATTTACCTGTCAGCGTTAGTTTCCCTGATCCAGGCACAACGGTTACTTCAATAACAAGGGTATCCCCGCCTACCTCAGTCCACGCGAGTCCAGTCACTGTACCGATCTGATCTTCCAGTTCAGCCATTCCATACCGGAACTTGCCTGGGCCAAGATAATCCTTCACTTCATCCGCTGAAATATTAATCTCGCCTTCTACTCCAGATACGATATTCTTAGCTGCCTTCCGGCATAAGGATGCCATCTGTTGCTCCAGATTCCGTACACCGGATTCACGTGTATACTCACGAATGACACGGAGTAAGCTGTCGTCTCCTACATTCAACTGATCCTCTTGCAGACCATGATCTTGCTTCTGCTTCGGCAACAGATAGTTCTTGGCAATCTGCAGCTTCTCCAGCTCAGTGTATCCAGGAATGTTCAGCATTTCCATCCGATCTAGAAGCGGACGAGGGATACTGTGTACGGTATTAGCCGTTGTAATAAACATGACGTTAGATAAGTCAAACGGCAGTTCTACAAAATGATCACTAAACGTATTGTTCTGTTCTGGATCAAGCACCTCTAGCAACGCTGCGGAAGGATCTCCACGGAAGTCAGAAGCCATTTTGTCAATCTCGTCCAGCAGGAACACAGGATTAAGCGAGCCCGCTGTCTTCATCCCTTGAATAATGCGTCCTGGCATCGCTCCAACATAGGTTCGGCGATGTCCACGAATCTCAGCTTCATCCCGTACACCACCAAGTGAGATTCGAACGAATTCTCGTCCCAGCGATCTGGCAATCGAGCGAGCAAGTGATGTTTTACCTACCCCTGGCGGACCGACAAGGCATAGAATCGGCCCTTTGAGCTTTTTCACAAGCTTTTGCACAGCCAAGTATTCAAGCACACGTTCTTTAGGCTTTTCCAAACCATAGTGGTCGGCATTCAGGACATCCTCAGCCTTTTGAATATCGAGGTCATCCTCAGTCATCTGGCTCCATGGAATGGCCAGCAGCCAATCCACATAGTTACGGATCACTCCACCCTCAGCAGAGCTTGCAGGCATTTTCTCTAAGCGATCAATTTCTTTTTCTACCTTTTCCTTCACTTTCTCAGGCAGATCAAGTGCTTCCATCTGATTGCGAAGTTCTTCGACTTCACCAGCGCGACCTTCTTTTTCACCTAGTTCTTTCTGAATCGCCTTCATTTGCTCCCGCAGATAATATTCCTTCTGGGTTTTCTCCATCTGCTTTTTCACACGTTGACTGATTTTGCGTTCAAGCTCCAGCACTTCACGTTCATTATTAAGAATATCGAGAAGTTTCTCCAAGCGCTCACGCACGTCCACCGTCTCTAGAATCTCCTGCTTATCCTTAATCTTCAGAGACAAATGACTCGTAATGACATCAGCCAACCGACCAGGCTCTTCAATATCAGACACGGCTGCCAGTGTCTCGGGTGTCACTTTTTTGGACAGATTAATATAGTTTTCAAACTGGTTGAGAACAGTCCGCATCAGAGCATCCGTCTCTGGATGGTTATTCTCCTCCTCAGGCAGCTCCTGCGCCAGCACCTCGTAATATTCCTCGTTGTCCATATATTCAATGATTTCAGCCCGTTCCAAGCCTTCTACGAGTACACGAATCGTACCGTTAGGAAGCTTCAGCATCTGTCTGACCTTGGCCACGGTTCCGATTCTGAAAATATCTTCTTGTGTTGGTTCCTCAATATTTACTTCGGCTTGAGAACATAGGAGAATCAAATGTTCCTCTACCATCGCTTTTTCTAAAGCCTTGACCGATTTCTCCCGGCCCACATCGAGATGCAGTACCATACTCGGGTAGACGAGAAGTCCTCTTAAAGGCAGTAAAGGAAAACGACGACCTTTCGCTTTGCTCGGTCCCATCGCTTTCGCACCTCCAATGGCTCTCAGGTTGTAGTCATTCATTATTCTATCAAATGTTCACATAAAAAACCAATGAAGGGAAGCGCTTAGCAGCTTCCCGAATCCGTAACTCGACCTGGACGAGGCACATCCGCACGCAAAAATGATGCTGAAGCTGGTGGAAAAATCTCGGTTGCCGGAACTGGAGACTCTTCAACAAGCTGCGCCTGCTCCGCTGATTGTATATCTGGAACCCACGCGAAAACTTCACGAAATACATCTTCAACCGTATCTACTGCAACGACACGTAAGCCCTCCAAATTTTCAAAAATGGATTGCCAGTTCTCCGCGGGAATGATCACGGTCTTCGCTCCTGCCTGAAAAGCCGCCTCCACTTTAGCCAGTACACCGCCAATAGGCTTCACGCGTCCATGAATACTAACTTCACCCGTCATCGCCGTCTCATGATCAACAGGACGTCCCTGTATCGCTGAGGTAATCGCGGTTGCCATCGCGATCCCTGCAGACGGACCATCAATCGGCGTGCCTCCCGGAAAGTTGATATGCAAGTCATAATCCGTTGGACGAAGACCCATCGCTTTCAAGACAGTTATGACGTTCTCAACAGAACCTCTGGCCATACTTTTTCGCCGGAGCGTGCGTGAACCGCCTCCAATCTCTTCCTCATCCACAACGCCTGTAATATTAATTACACCTTGATCCTTATGCACAGGCACAGCGGATACTTCAATTTCGAGGAGTGTGCCCATATTCGGCCCATACACAGCCAGCCCATTCACAAATCCAACCTGTGGTCGCGAAGGCACCTTACGATCTGGACGTGGTTGAATCTGACTACTTCCTGCCACCCACTCCACATCAGAAGCTTGAAGCGTTTCACGCTTTTCAGTTAATGCCAGTCCCGCTGCTAACTGTATGATATTAACCGCCTCACGACCATTCGTTGCATACCGCTTAACTACCTCCACGGCTTCCGGACAAGGGCTAAAGCCAATTTTCTGTACCGCGTCCTTGGCAATTTCTCCAATCTCTTCTGGCAATAACGAGCGGAAATACACTTCCATACAACGCGAACGCAAAGCTGGCGGTAGCTCATGAGGTGAACGGGTTGTCGCTCCAACCAGACGAAAATCGGCCGGTAAGCCATTTTGAAAAATATCGTGGATATAAGCAGGAGTATGCGTGTCTTCCGAGTTATAGTACGCACTCTCCAAAAAGACCTTACGGTCTTCAAGCACTTTCAACAGCTTATTCATTTGAATAGAATGCAATTCACCAATCTCATCAATAAAAAGCATTCCTCCATGTGCCTTCGTTACAGCTCCAGGCTTAGGTTGAGGAATACCGGCTACTCCCATTGCACCTGCCCCCTGATAGATCGGATCATGCACCGAGCCAATCAACGGGTCAGCAATACCTCGTTCATCAAAACGCGCTGTTGTCGCATCCAGCTCCGTGAATTTTGCATCTGGTTTAAACGGAGAAGTTGGATTTTTCTTAGCTTCTTCTAAAACCACCCTCGCGGCTGCTGTTTTCCCAACTCCGGGAGGGCCGTAAATAATAACATGCTGCGGATTAGCACTGCATAACGCCGCTTTTAGTGCACGCAGCCCATCTTTTTGCCCGACAATATCGTTAATTGTAGTTGGCCGGGTCTTCTCCGCAAGTGGCTTAGTTAGCGAGATGGAGCGCAGCTTGCGCAATTTCTCCAGCTCTTTGCGTGACTCACGCTCAACCGCACTGCGGTTCGTTTTCTGACCCCTTAACAGGTTCCAGAAATATAGGCCTATCACCACACCAAAAAATAACTGAATCAACATGAAGACCATTCCTAAATCACCCATGTCTCAACATCCTCCTATTCTGTCTCCTATTCATATGTGATCATGCTAATACTTGGTAGTATGACCTTTTCGCAGAGACGTAAACGGGGAATTCAGAATTTCTGTTGGGAAATACACAAAAAGCCCGTCATGACTGACGGGCTTTCTCCGTAATATGTTAAGGTGAGTTCACAGACCGAGAAACGATTCTGGAAACAACCTTTGTATAAATAATTAGTGCGAGCGACCAGGAATGACGCCTGTAGCTTCATAGGATTCCACAATTTTATCGATTTCTTTTTTCAATTCTTCGACCATCGTTTCTTCCGGCACTTTACGAATCATCTTACCATGTCGGAACAATAGACCTTCGCCTCTAGCACCTGCAATGCCGATATCGGCTTCCTTCGCTTCACCTGGGCCGTTAACCGCACAACCGAGCACGGATACCTTGATTGGCACCTTAAGCTTGGAGATGTACTCTTCGACTTCGTTGGCAATGGAGAACAAATCGATATCCAAACGACCGCATGTTGGGCAGGAAATCAATGTCGCTGCATTCGAAATCAGCCCAAAAGTTTTGAGCAAATCACGTGCTACTTTAATTTCTTCTACCGGGTCTGCACTCAGAGAAATTCTCATGGTCGAACCAATTCCCATGGATAACAGAGCGCCCATACCTGCGGAACTTTTGATTGTACCCGAGAACAATGTACCTGCCTCAGTAATCCCCAGATGCAACGGATATTTAATAATCTGAGCTGCTTTGGAGTACGCTTCAATTGCCATAGGCACATCCGATGCTTTGAGAGAAACGATAATATCATGGAAATCCAGCTCTTCCAAAATACCAATGTGATACAATGCACTTTCTACCATAGCATCAGCCGTAGGATAGCCATACTTATCTAGCAAATGGTTCTCTAATGATCCCGCATTTACCCCAATTCGAATAGGAATCCCACGTGCTTTACAAGCCTTTACAACCTCTTCGACTTTCGCACGTTTACCGATATTCCCCGGATTAATCCGTACTTTATCAATACCGTTCTCAATCGCCAGAAGTGCGAGCTTATAGTTAAAATGAATATCTGCAACTAGCGGAATGTTAATGCGTTTCTTGATCTCTTTGATCGCCGCAGCAGCTTCTTCATTATTTACTGTTACACGAACCACCTGACAGCCTGCTTCCTCAAGTCGCAGAATCTCTGCCACGGTTGCCTCAACGTCTGCCGTTTTCGTTGTACACATACTCTGGATTATGACATCATTATTGCCACCAATCGTTAAGTTCCCCACTTTTACGGGACGTGTATCTTGTCTTAAATACATGAGTGATTTCTCTCCCCACAACGTCAAATCTCCACCCTGACAGAGACATCAAATTCGTCTTCTGCCAAAGTGGAGGACTGACAAGTCTATATTTCAGAGCTTAATGGAATATGTCACCCAAATCAGGCGCTTTCTTCCTGCTTATCGTCCTTAGATTGGCCGAGTTCAGGCACAACTCTTTTCTCAACGACTTCTTCCGTGATTACACAGTTTGTAACATCTTCACGTGAAGGAACTTCATACATGATTTCAAGCATGATGCCCTCAATGATGGCACGCAATCCACGTGCGCCTGTGTTACGTTTAATTGCTTCTTTTGCAATGGCGAGCAATGCCCCTGGTTCAAACACCAAGTTAACATTGTCCAGCTCAAGCAATTTTTGATATTGCTTCGTAAGTGCATTTCTTGGTTCCGAAAGAATCCGTACCAACGTATCTTCATCCAGCGGCTCCAACGTGGAGATTACTGGCAGACGACCTACGAACTCTGGAATCAGACCGAATTTCAGCAAATCTTCCGGCAATACCATGCCGAGATATTCGCCTGGTTTCAGATCCTTTTGCTCTGCGACTGTATTGAAACCAATGACTTTTTTACCAATACGGCGTTTGATCATTTGTTCCAATCCATCAAATGCACCACCACAGATAAATAGAATATTCGTTGTATCAATCTGAATGAATTCTTGATGTGGATGCTTACGCCCACCTTGTGGTGGTACTGAAGCAACCGTTCCTTCCAAAATTTTCAGCAATGCTTGCTGAACACCTTCACCCGAAACATCCCGTGTGATAGAAGGATTCTCGGATTTACGAGCAACTTTATCAATCTCATCGATATAAATAATGCCGCGCTCTGCTTTTTCAACATCATAGTCAGCAGCTTGGATCAGCTTGAGAAGGATATTCTCAACATCTTCACCAACATAACCTGCTTCCGTCAAGGAAGTTGCGTCTGCAATCGCAAATGGAACATTGAGGATTTTGGCCATCGTTTGCGCAAGTAATGTTTTACCGGAACCCGTTGGTCCTAACAGCAAAATGTTACTCTTCGACAACTCAACATCTTCAATTTTGCTTTGGGTGTTGATCCGTTTGTAGTGATTATACACCGCAACAGACAACGACTTCTTCGCTTGTTCCTGTCCAATAACATATTGATCCAGAATTCCACGAATTTCTTTCGGTTTCGGAATATCTTTCAGGTCGATTTCTTCATCATGACCCAATTCTTCCTCAACGATCTCGGTGCACAATTCGATACATTCATCACAAATGTAGACGCCTGGTCCAGCGACCAGTTTACGCACCTGTTCCTGAGATTTACCGCAAAAAGAGCATTTCAGTTGCCCTTTCTCATCGTTAAATTTAAACATGAAACCACCCCTTTAGGAATTGATCGGTCTACTGAGCACCTGGTCAATAATGCCGTACGTCTTGGCCTCTTCAGCACTCATGAAAAAGTCACGGTCTGTATCCCGCTCAATTTTCTCAAGGGACTGACCTGTACGATCGACGTATATTTGATTCAGTTTCTGACGTGTTTTAATAATCCATTCTGCGTGTATCTTAATATCCGCAG
This sequence comes from Paenibacillus sp. Root52, assembly GCF_001426865.1. Lineage (GTDB taxonomy): Bacteria > Bacillota > Bacilli > Paenibacillales > Paenibacillaceae > Paenibacillus. The sequence continues at coordinate 47,751 of NZ_LMFO01000020.1, forward strand.
CCTGTCCTTGAATGCCGCCGAGCGGCTGATGAATCATTACTTCACTGTTCGTCAGCGCATATCTCTTGCCAGGTGCGCCGGCTGTCAGCAATAACGAACCCATACTTGCTGCCATTCCTACGCAGATGGTAGATACATCCGGCTTGATATATTGCATCGTATCGTATATACCCATCCCTGCAGTAACAGAACCACCAGGTGAGTTAATGTACAAGCTGATGTCCTTTTCAGGATCGTCCGCTGCCAAAAACAAAAGCTGAGCTATGACAAGATTGGCTACATCGTCATCAATCGCACTGGTTAGAAAAATAATGCGATCCTTCAGCAAACGGGAATATATATCGTAAGACCGCTCGCCTCGATTGGTTTGTTCTACAACCATTGGCACCAGACTCATGAGACCAACCTCTTTTCTACATGTAATTAGACATAGGTTATTTGTAAAGCAAACCCAAATTCATTCTATCACGTTCCTGTGCCAATGTCATTTCTCACAGGTCGTGTACAGCATAGGTTTGTTTACTTTATAACCTGATCATATTTAACCATGTTTTCTATGTATGTGCAAATCGAAGCAATCCTATGCCGTTTAACCATTTTTTATTTGCATTAAGCACATAGGTAAGTATGCCATAAAAGCATTATGAATATGATAACTATCCATTTTATTATTCATTTCCCCATAAAATGGATGTCATAATTTAAAAATAAGGCACGCAATGACTCACGTGCCTTATCATTTATTCAACTGTTAACTGTTCATCAATAACAGCTTGTCTTATTTTTCGGCAGATTCTGCAGCAGCTTCTTCAGCTGGAGCTTCAACTGGCTCAACCACTGTGCTGTTCTCAACGAGAACATCAATCGTTTTGCGCAGTTTCACTTCATCACGAAGGCTGTCGAGGGAACCATTACCTTCGAGAATACCACGAATCTCTTCAACTGGACGTTTGTAAGATTCAGCCATTTTCTCGAGTTCTTGATTCACTTCTTCGTCAGATACTTCGATGTTTTCCGCTTTACCTACAGCTTCGAGAACCAGGTTGTTGCGAACACGTTTAGAAGCATCTTCTTGCATTTGTGCTCTCAGATCAGCTTGAGTCTGACCGGAGAAGCTCAAGAACATTTCAAGGTTCATACCTTGGTTGCGAAGACGGTTGTCGAAATCGCGCATCATGTTCTGTACTTCGCTATCAACCATTGCAGAAGGGATGTCCACTTCAGCGTTTTCAGCCACTTTTTCTACAACTGCGTTTTCTTGTGCACCTTTGAACTCATCCGCTTTGCGGGATTCCAATTGTGTTTTAAGATCAGCTTTGTATTCTTCAAGTGTATCGAATTCGCTCACATCTTTAGCAAACTCATCATCCAATTCTGGAAGCTGTTTGCGTTTGATTTCGTGTACTTTCACTTTAAATACCGCTTGTTTGCCAGCCAGTTCAGCTGCATGGTAGCTCTCTGGGAAAGTTACTTCCACGTCTTTGAAGTCGCCTGTGGACAGACCCACAACTTGCTCTTCAAATCCTGGGATGAATGTGTTGGAACCCAGTTCCAAGGAATAACCCTCTGCTTGTCCACCTTCGAAAGGTACACCATCAACAGAACCGTCGAAGTCGATTACTGCAACATCGCCGTTTTGAGCCGCACCTTCGTCAACTACAGTAAGTTCTGCATGACGTTGTTGGAGACGCTCAAGCTCTTCTGTTACTTCTTGCTCTGTAACTTCACCTTTAGCTACAGCAACTTCAATACCTTTGTAGTCGCCCAGTTTAACTTCTGGTTTAACTGTTACTTTCGCTTTGAACTTGAATGCTTGTCCTTTAGCGAATTGCTCGATATCTACATCAGGACGATCAACTGGGAAGATATCCGTTTGATCGATAGCTTCTGTGTATGCTTCAGGAAGCAAGATGTCAATCGCTTCTTGATACAAGCTTTCCACACCAAAACGTGCTTCAAAGATTGGACGTGGTACTTTACCTTTACGGAATCCAGGTACATTCGCTTGTTTAACTACTTTATTAAAAGCTTTGTCGAGTGCTTCAGTTACACGATCTGCACCCACTTCAACTTCAAGAACCCCAAGGTTCTTCTCTATCTTTTCCCAAGTTGCTTTCATTGTATACTTTCCCCTCCAAAATTCACATGTTCACGTAGGCAATCACGTACAAAATAACCATTTTAGTATAAACAAGATTACATTCTTTTTCAAGGGGAATCCCTTGATGCCATTTAAGGAAAACGTTTCCCGCCCTTTTTAGCCGTCCAAACCGGCAGAAACAAACTGTTTCATCGAACGATATGCTTGCTCCAAACGGAACCGCATAGATCCCGTCACGGCATACATAGAGCGCGTATCTTCTTCATTATGTGTGCCGCTTAAACTATCCGCAACAGTCATATGTAACGCTGCAGCCCAAATGTCCGTCATGGAATCATTTCCCTCCAGCATGGATGCATAATCACGAGTACCATACACCGCCATGACAAATTGTATCCACAATTCCTGGGCAAAGTAAAATAACGTAGGCTCATGAACCTCTGTCTGATCCGCTACCCTTTCCAAAATACGAACAATCTGAAGCGGAAACTCTTCTGGTCGCAGAGGTACTGTGTCAATCTCCACTTCAACCTGTTCCTCATTTCTGGTAAATATGACTTCACCATGAGCACCGCGACGCCGCAAAGTCTGCAAGACACGGAATTGTAGCAATGGATGAAGCGACTTATCTTTTAACCAACTCGTTAGTTGTTCATCAATCTCCGGGAGATCAAGATAGGCGAGTTGTTCCAGCGCTAACATAGTATGTTCAGAAAGAGGTTCCTCCATAACTGTCCGAAGCAGCTTATCTGCATAACCATCATCCTGCTCCAGCTTGGACTTAGCATGCTGACGTGCCATATCCTCTTCGCTAATCTCCTCTTCTTCCTGCACCTCTCCAATGACTGGGGATTCTTCCCCATAATGAGGGAAAGCAGCCTGAAGCCATTCAAGTAAAGCTCGCCATTCATCATAGTGCCGTTCTTCCTGTCCCTGACATTGCAACAAAAAACGGAGCAATGAGATGGCTTCACTATACCGTTCATTTTCCAGCATCACCGTCAATTGAATCTGGTAATAGTCCAACGTTTTGGGAAACAGCACGATATTATTGCTGTGCTCGGTTTCCGGGGTCGTGGATTCCTTAATAAGAGCACCTCCTCTATATTCTGATTTTTCATATGGAAACGATGATAAATAGATGTATCCACATTTTGCATCACTCGATTGTCCTATTATGGAGTTCACGGGATCAAAATCCAGACGAGCTGAATCACCTTGAACTACACCGTGCTCATCGAAAAAACGCTTAGCATGTGTTGCAAAAGGCTCGTATATTAAGCAAAAAGCGATCTATTTTCTGAGTTCTCCTGATATTCTAACATAACCTGAATTATAATGAAAAAAACACATTAGACGCCAAATTTCATTTACAAAAATAATACGTTAATAAAAAGTTTGATATTCATCATTATTTATGATAAAATCATTTTTGCTTGAAAAATTTCATGTCTCAGTAGCTCAGCAGGATAGAGCAACGGCCTTCTAAGCCGTCGGTCGGGGGTTCGAATCCCTCCTGGGACGTATTAAGAAAAACTTCCTTTGGGAAGTTTTTTTTGCGTTCAGGGGATGAGAACCCCTATGGTTCGTCGGAGCATTCACTTCGGAAGGACCACTTCGCAGTCTCGACTGCAAGGAGAGTATCCCTCCTGGGACGTATTAAGAAAAACTTCCTTTGGGAAGTTTTTTTGCGTTCAGGGGATTCCCTTCCAATTGGATTGTTCTGACTTGACACAAAGTGTTATGCTTGGCGAATGGATATGTAACAATCCATACATATTAATTATCATTCTTTAGAAAAATAGGAGATCTAATTATGTCAGCTTCAACACAACAACACTCGTCAACACCTGACGAAACTAAACATTCCACCGCATCCAAAAGATACGGCTTATTGCTAGCAGGCATTATCGTTATAGCCGCAACGATGCGTTCCCCTATCACAGCAACAGGTCCCGTTGTAGAAATGATCCGGGCAGATACAGGGATCGGACATACGTTGGCAGGCCTCCTAACCTCACTTCCCTTGCTAGCTTTTGCAGCAGTATCTCCGTTTGCACCTCGCCTAGCTAAACGATTAGGAATAGAATCGGCACTGTTGATGGCTGTGCTCATTGTAACGATAGGTGTGCTTTTACGTCTGTTACCCTCGGTTGTTGCTCTGTATATTGGAACTGGTATTTTGGGGTGTGGCATCGCGTTAAGCAATGTATTGTTACCGAGTTTAATCAAACGTGACTTTCCACTCCGGGTAGGGATCGTGACCGGGTTGTACTCCGTGTCCATGAATATATTTGGCGCAATCTCTTCAGGTGTCAGTGTACCCATCGCCGGAGCAACCTCTATGGGCTGGCGTGCTTCGTTAGGCATATGGGCAGTGTTATCAATTATTGCACTCCTTCTGCGGCTACCTCAAGTTGCCGTGGGACGTCAACGCAGGCTCTTCGTTGCTTCTTCGAGCGAAGGCACACCTGTGCGTCTCCGAACTTCTTCCCTAGCTTGGTTTATCACCTTGTTTATGGGACTACAATCTTTAATATTTTATACAACAATTACTTGGCTTCCAGAGATTCTCACCGAGCAGGGTTTCAGTGCTACATCAGCAGGCTGGATGCTTTCGCTTATGCAGATGGTTAGCGTACCAGTAACCTTTATTGTTCCAATCCTTGCCGGCAGAACTCAAGATCAACGTATACTGACAACAGTAACGTGTTCGTCGTTAATTGTTGGTTACACCTTATTGTTAAGTGGAGTCTCTTCCCTAGTGACTATAGGTGTCACACTGGCAGGAATTGGCGCAGGTGCTTCGTTTGGATTGGTGACCATGTTCTTCGTCCTTCGCACAAAGGATGCAAGACAAGCGGCCAATCTATCTGGTATGGCTCAATCCTTCGGATATATGCTAGCGGCAGTTGGCCCATTACTGCTAGGTATGCTTCATGACTGGACGAAAGGGTGGACTTTCCCTTTATTAGTTCAAGTGATCCTTGCCGTTGGTCTGTTAATCGTAGGCATTCAAGCTAGCAAAAATCGAATGATCGGTTAGTTTCCCCATGAAACGAATCATAGGCTAGAGTCAATGAACAACTAAACCACAAGGCCCCTTTGTCTTCTCTGTTCAGTAGAATGATAAATAAAACGGCCCCCATCCTATAAATATGGGATGGGGGCCGTTAAAGTACATACACATTCCTTCATTAATACATTCTCAAGCAATAAACTTCACTTTACTTTACTTTACTTTAACCGTAATTGTATCCGTGCTGGTCACTCCAGCCGCGTTGATCAGCTCTGCTCGATACGTATATGTGCCTGACGCCTTACCAGACAATACACTTACAGCGCTTTGAGCCTGAGGCGTTGCCGCTTTGAGCTCTTGCGTATCGATCAACTCATCATTTTCATAAAGGCGGTATTCAGTGGCATTGGTTCCCCACCACAAGTTCATCGTTACTTTATAGTTGCCATCTCCATCCCAGTTATCTTGGGAAAGAACTGCTTTTCCTGGCGATGCATTTGCAACCCGCACAGTCAGCGTCTGACTCCGAGTTGTTCCCTTGTCATTTGTGAGCTCAGCTACATACGTATATGTGCCATTGGATTTACCCGTAATTTTCGTCTGAGCAAACTGTGCCAAAGGAGCATTGTACGTCAGCTTTTGCGTGTCAATTAAAACTCCATCTTCATATAACTTGTAACTAGTTGCGTTCTCGCCCCACCACAAGTTCATGCTAACTGTGTACGTACCTTCCAGTAGACCGTTGCCACCACCGTTATTGTGAGACAATACAGGTGTTCCAGGTGCTCCTTTTGCAGGAGTTTCCGGCTCAGTCTCTGTTGATTGAATTGTCAGCGTAGTCGTCGCTGTACCAGAAAGCCCTTGTTGGTCTTTAACCGTCAATTCAACGGTATATTCACCTGCAGCATTATCCTCCAACGAAAGATTGAAGCTACCATCAGCCTGTATTTCAAATGCATCCTCTTTAACAATCGAACCATCTTCCTTTTTCACCACGTACGTAGCTTCTAAGGAAGCCGCTGGATCAAAATTAATGTCCCAGCCATTCGCAAGAGCAGGTGCAACTCGGAAATACAAGTCTTCTATACTACCGTTAATGACAACAGATTCGTCTTGCTTAAATTCCAACGCTTCTGGTGCCGTTACAATTGGAGCTGTTTTCTTCACCAAAAATGGAGGTGTATCTTCTTTATAAGTCTTACCATCAGCACCGAGTGCAGTGATATCAACCGTATACAGACCATCCGGAATCTCAGTCACTTCGTCGGTAATATAATCTGAATAATTACCACTCCATGCTAGATTATATCTAGCATTTGCATTGAAGTTGAAATAGTTACCAAAGATAGATCCGATGTATCCATCTTCATAATATCCACCCTCTGGATCAAGACCATCATAGATTTCAATCAGCGCAAACGTCATTGGATTGTAAAATTCCATGGCTACATTAAGTGTGTCTAATGTTCCATCAGCCTTCAGTGGATAATGGAATGGATTTTTCACATCACCTGCTACTGTTTCAATGTATTTAACCCCACTCAACGTAACGTTGAAATGAGCTACATAAGGCACCGTAAAAGTATTCGTTCCATTCGATAGTTCAATATATCCTTGCGCTTCAGTTACAGCAGTAACCCCTTGAGGAACTGTAATTGTAACTGCCAGCTCTTCCTCACCATTCAGCGTGAATGAAGTCTTGTCTACAGCTACGGATACACCTGGAACCGTACGAGTTGGATTAACATTTACTGTGTAATCACCGCCACTACCGTTCAGTGCTTCAACTTTAATCGTTTTGGTAACTGTCTTTTCATCTGTTCTCAAAAAGTTACCGTAATTAATGCTACCGGTAATATTCTCTTTTTCGACAAGCGAGCCACTCTCTGTATACTGTGTTACATCCTGCACTTTAACCAGTGCAACGGGATCAATCGTATTTACAGCCTGAATACGACCTGCACCTTGATCAAACACATCAAATTGATTGGTATCGAGCACTTTACCATTGTTCATAAGTGCTACTTTGATATCAAATGGTGTCCAATCTGGATGTTTCTCAATCAGCAGTGCAATAAGACCTGCTACATGCGGTGTAGCCATACTTGTACCTGTTTTACGATCATACGCTTGTGTGTAGTCTGCATCAGGCTCGTCTTTGCCGTAAGCAGGAATTGTAGACAGGATACTTGTCCCCGGAGCAACGATATCCGGTTTGATATCCAGAGTTACCTTCGCTGGACCACGGGAACTGGATGAATTTATTTCATCGCCTGGTGTTTGATCACGTTCGAAATCACTAAAGCTCACTTCAACGGGTTGTCCCGCATCTAGTGCTGCCTTAATAACTTCTCCATCTTCCTTCGTCATACTCAGCGTCGGAATAAGCTCAAAATTATCACCCAGACTTACGCCGATTGGACCCGGAATATTGTTATATACAATAACAGCTACGGCTCCTGCAGCTTTAGCATTAGCGATCTTCTCAACAAATGCAAGCTCACCACGTTGGATCAATGCCACTTTTCCTGTAAAATCTTTACCTTCAAACTCAGCCGGTTTACCAAGTCCTGCGAATTCCAACTTGTATTCATCAGTCAATACTGATTCAGGATCTGCTGACAGACTCCAGCCCATCAGATCTAAACGATAGACTGATTCTGTAACAGCCAGTGGAGCGATCTCCGTTTCAGTTGGAGCAATAACGGACTCCTCTTCTACTGGAGCAGCAGCTTCAGTAGAAGCTTCTTCTGTTGCAGAAGGTGAAACTGGTTGATCATTATTTTCTGTAACAACGTCTACCTCGTTCGAAGCCTCAACATCAGCAGTTACTTCTGCTTCACTTCCAGCTGGCTCTGAATTAGTAGAAACCGTTTCGTCAGAAGTTATTGAATCCTCACTTGCTACACCTTCTTCAGGAGCAGTCACGACCACTTCGTCCTCAGGGGTAGTTGTCTGAGTGTCTTGTTCTTGTACGACAGGAACTTCTGTTCCAGGCGCTGTTCCTAGTTCTGGAGACTGCTCTAACTCAGGTTGTTGTTCTGGTAACGTTTCTTCGCCAATTGCGAAATGAGTATTAGCTGTAATTAGCTGGCTAGGTCCGGTAGAGTTACCAACCGTAATAGCCATAGCTGACGCACCCGGGGAACCGAGTGTATATCGGTTAGGTCCACTGTTACCACTTGCTACTACCGCTGTAACACCAGACAGCATCGCATTGTTAAGAGCTACTGATGTAACATAACTTGGATCATTCGCTGAATTTCCCAAAGAGAGATTAATGACATCCATGCCATCTTCAACTGAACGATCTATTCCCCCAAGTACCCAAGAAGTTTGACCACTACCGTAAGGTCCGAGAACACGATAAGCATACACATCAGCTTCAGGAGCAACGCCAACAATACCGTAATCTCCTGCTTCACGAGCTGCAATTGTACCCGCTACATGTGTACCATGAGAGGTATAATAGGCACTTCCATTAGCATTAAACTCAGGTTGACCCGAAACTTTCCATTCTTGATAGGTCGCTTCATAAGGATCATTATCATTGTCTACAAAATCCCATCCACCCTTGTAAGCTTCTTGCAGGTTAGGGTGTTCGTAATCAATACCTGTATCAATCACGCCAACTTTGATGCCATTCCCCTTGTAACCGAGATCCCACACTTCAGGGGCACCGATAAAAGGAGCTGTGTCTTTCATATACGGATTGATTTCATCCGTTTCCGGGCTCAGTGTAACTTCCAGATCCGGATAAATACTGACTACACCAGGTATGCGAAGCAATTGTCCCAATTGGTTTCCCTTTACTTCAATGGCTACACCATTCAGGGCATATGCGTAATTTCCCAATACTTCATGTTTGATTTTCTTCTGAGTGAGGCTATGTACAAATGACTGTTGTTGCTGCTCGACTTGAGTCACAGCCTTTGTTTCCATAGAGGAGGTAAAAGATTTTCCTTCGAGGGTTGATTCACCTTGCGCTACAGCGACGGGTTTATCAGAAAGCTCCACGATGACTCGTGTATTCTCTCCGCCCAGACCTTCCAAGCTTTCATCCAAGAATGGATCCGCTGCAAGCCTAGCCTCTCGGTCTGTAAGAATATCTCTCCACTGTTTCGCTTCGGCCTTGCTTGGCATATTCTCAAGCAGAACAACTGAATCTGCGGGAGCGGCTCCAGCCGCTGGTAGAATAATAGAAAAAATCATAAGAGCACTTAATAACATGGATATCAATCGTTTACTCAAGGCTATGCCCCTCCTTTATAATGTGAATACCTCACCAAATGATGGGTTCCTGCGCTTGCAAGCACTGCAATACCTGCGACAATTTCACCTTCCAATCTGCAAGAGGATTGACCCTTGGTAAATTATTCTATCAAAATACCGCATTTTCCTTCTAAATAATAACAAAAATGATATAGAAATTACTTATATGGTTCTTATGTACCTAAAAAATATTAAAATTGCATTTTTTGTCGATTCTATCCCCTGCCTGTGGAACCAACAAACAAAAAGGATCAAAAACCTCTAACAAAAGAGGCATTTGATCCCTAGTCATCGTTAACAACCCTACATATAATGTTTTACTGCTAAAATTATCATTTCTTCACTTTAATTCGCATAACAACTTAATTATCTTTGTTTTTTTAACTAATAGGTTTCACTGCTTCCACGCGTAAACGTTTATAATCAGCATAAATTGCGTCTTGTTTCCAGAGCTTTGGCACAACAAGCTTACTTGTCTCAATGCAGATCTCATCTATCTGTTCTGAATGCAGCCCTTCAAAATAATCTCCGCCAAATTGGGATAACCAGCCCTCGATTCCCTGTTCTCCATCTGACAGCTTAGTTGGTCGGTCATAATGATAGGCCTGTCGCACCATAAATCCTTGTTTCTCCAAAAGCGAGCTATACGCTCCGATCGTTGGAAAATACCACGGATTTCTAGCCGATGCATTCATACCTGTGCTGCGCTCTAACACCTGTTCCAGTGCATGAATAATAGTGTCAACATTCCCTTTCCCGCCAAACTCAGCCACGAAACGCCCTCCCGGCTTCAATGCATTCCATACACTGCTGACCACAAGTTGGGGATCACGCATCCAATGTAGAGCGGCGTTAGAGAAGATGGCATCAAAAAGCCTGTTTGTCTCAAAATGATGACCGTCTCCTTCCCTAAATTCAAGATGGGGATACTTGTCGCGCGCACGCTGAATCATGTCTGAGGATGCATCTATACCAACGGTTTCAACCTCGTACAAAGATATCTCATGTGTCAGATCTCCTGTTCCGCAGCCCAAATCTAATATATAGTCACCCTTCTTAGGCTGTAACAACGAAATAAGATTTTTGCCGTACCCCGAAACAAAAGCCAGTTTATTGTCGTATTCATCTGCCCTCCATTGATTCAATGATTGCATCTGTACCACCTTCGCTTTCATCGTTGATACACTTAATTGTGGCACAAAACATCTTATTAATAAAATATATAAAT
>NZ_LMFO01000021.1 GCF_001426865.1 Paenibacillus sp. Root52
GCCGATGGTACTTGGACCGCAGGGTCCTGGGAGAGTAGGACGCCGCCAAGCAAAGAACCACTGCCGATGTTATTCGGTGGTGGTTTTTATTTGTTTATAACCCGTTAATAACCATAAATGATGTACTCAGATCACGCCTATATTTTCCTAAGATGTCGCCATTTAAGAATGAATGGTGTTTTTGTCATATCTACACTTTGTCCACACAAGAAATACACTTGTATGCATCAGGCAGTACACCTGATATAACCAGTCACTTTCCCTTGACAGGCTAAATATCGCTTTGCTAAGATGGCAATAATAAATTTTTCAGAAAACGCATTTTCGGCGTAAAATACAGCCTAGGATCTTCGGGTTTTGGACCGTAAAGCTGAGCAAACATAAGGAGGAACACCCGCGTGTGGGAAGATAAATTTGGTAAGGAAGGCTTGACCTTCGACGATGTATTGCTGGTGCCACGGAAATCCGAGACACTACCTAAAGAAGTAGATGTATCTGTACGTTTGAGCGATAGTGTAAAACTGAATATTCCATTGATCAGTGCGGGTATGGATACCGTTACAGAAGCAACATTGGCAATTGCTATTGCTCGTGAAGGCGGCATCGGGATTATTCATAAAAATATGTCTGTTGAGCAACAAGCAGAGGAAGTGGATCGTGTTAAACGCTCGGAAAGCGGCGTTATTACGAACCCATTCTCACTGACAGCGGAACACCTGGTATCTGATGCAGAAGCCGTTATGGCGAAGTACCGTATCTCCGGTGTACCTATCGTTGAGGGTGAACAGAAGCTGGTTGGTATTCTGACTAACCGTGACTTGCGTTTCATCCATGATTATGGCATTAAAATCAGCGAAGTAATGACTCGTGAGAACCTGGTAACTGCTCCTGTAGGCACTACGTTGCAAGAAGCAGAAGGTATTCTGCAGAAGCATAAAATCGAGAAGCTTCCATTGGTAGATGAGTCCAACACATTGAAAGGTCTCATTACAATTAAAGATATTGAAAAAGCAATTCAATTCCCGAATGCAGCCAAAGATGCACAAGGTCGTCTCTTGGTAGGTGCGGCAATTGGTATTTCGAAAGATACATTTGAACGTGCTGATGCACTCGTACAAGCAGGCGTTGATCTAATCACTGTAGACTCCGCTCACGGTCATCACATCAATATTATTGATGCAGTCCGTCAACTGCGCGAGCGTTTCCCGAACCTTACGATTGTTGCAGGTAACGTAGCAACTGGTGAAGCAACACGTGATCTAATCGAAGCAGGTGCTTCTGTAGTAAAAGTAGGTATCGGTCCTGGTTCTATCTGTACAACTCGTGTTATCGCAGGGATTGGCGTTCCTCAGGTAACGGCTGTATACGATTGTGCAACTGTAGCACGTGAGTATGGAATTCCGATTATTGCCGATGGTGGTATTAAGTACTCCGGTGAAATCACGAAGGCTCTTGCAGCAGGCGCTCATGCCGTTATGCTGGGAAGCTTGTTTGCAGGTACAGAAGAAAGCCCAGGCGAATCTGAGATCTATCAGGGACGTCGCTTCAAGGTATACCGTGGTATGGGTTCAATGAGTGCGATGAAACAAGGAAGTAAGGATCGTTACTTCCAAGATGATGATAAGAAACTTGTTCCGGAAGGAATCGAGGGTCGTGTAGCATATAAAGGTCCTTTGTCTGATACGATTCATCAACTGATTGGTGGTCTGCGTTCTGGTATGGGTTACTGTGGAACAAGCAGCTTGGATCATCTTCGTAATGATACACATTTCATCCGCATTACCGGTGCAGGTTTGCGGGAGAGTCACCCACATGATGTACAGATTACAAAAGAGGCACCTAACTACTCGTTGTAATCGGAAGAGAGTTAACTATTTCCAAGACAGGCTTGGCGATTTTCGCCGGGTCTGTCTTTTTTTGCGGATACCCCTGTGATAGAATAGAACAAGCGGTGACGATTCTTTAATGGATTAGGGCGTTGCGGCGATTTTTTGACGTGAATCTATGGAAATGACACCTGATCCGGTTGGTGAACATACATAGGTTGACCCGCTAGATAGAAGCGCGGACGACCATCTACATAAACATGAGAGTTCATGCTGATGAAATGACAGTCAATATTGAAATTCAGGGCAAGCACATGCTCATTCGATATAGCGCATTAAAACAAGGTTACACATGGATTTAACACACATGACGGGGAATTAGAAAATATCGCAGCTTAAGCTGCACTGAAGCATAGAACGGAAAGCTTCGGATTTGAAGGGAGTATTCATCTTGAAAGTCAAAACAATGAACAAAAAGAAACGCCAAATGCTCAAAAAAAGCGTTGCCTCGGTGATGCTGATTAATATGCTATGCCTGTCTGCGGTAATGCCTGTCATGGCAGCAGCAAACGATTCAGGGCAAGTCCTTACGGCAGCAGCAACGACGACAAAAACCGAAAAAACAGTTAAGATCCCGGGTGTCGATGAATTAGGGCTTGAAGTTAAGAATGCCGTACTGATGGAAGCATCAACGGGTCAGGTCCTCCTCTCTGTAAATGCAGACGAAGCAAAGCCGCCCGCAAGCATGACTAAGATGATGACAGAGTATATTGTGGCTGAAGAAGTGAAGCAAGGCAGACTTAGTTGGGATGATGTTGTTACTGTTAAAGAGAACGCAGCAAAAAGCATTGGCTCGCGCATTTTCCTGGCAGAAGGGGATCAGCATACTGTCAAAGAGCTCTATATCGCGATGGCAGTTGGATCGGCCAACGATGCTACCGTTGCTTTGGCTGAACACGTTGCCGGCTCCGAAGAAGCATTTGTCAAAATGATGAATGAAGAAGCAAAACGGATGGGAATGAAAGATACCTTTTTCATTAACTCGTCAGGTCTTGACCGTGCGGATATGCCTGCAAAATTCCGCCCGGATGAAGACAAAGAAACCATGATGTCAGCAAATGATGCGGCGATTCTATGTAGATATATTATTATGGATCACCCGGATTACAAAGATTTCACTACAATTCAATCCTATAAATTCCGTCCAAATGATAAAGCACCAATTATCAACTATAACTGGATGTTGGAAGAGAATAAAAATATAACCAATTTCAAAAGCTATGCTTATGAAGGTCTGGATGGAATGAAAACAGGCCACACCACAAACGCAGGAAACAACTTCACGGGTACAGCTGAGCGTGATGGTATGCGTCTGATCAGTGTAGTCATGGGTACAACTTCAGAATCTGCGCGTTTCAAGGAAACGAAGAAGGTACTGGACTTCGGATTTAACAACTTTGAAGTAAAACAGGCTGTTGCTGCTAAAACAAAGGTTACTGGTTGGGAAGCTGTACCACTGAAAAAAGGTGCAGAGACAACGGTACCTGTTGTTACAGATAATGCTGTAAGTTTTGTTGTCCCTAAAGGAACGCAAAACCTGGATGTGACGTTTAAAGCGAATATCACCGAAGCAGACAAGCTAGTTGCACCAATCAAAGCAGGAACTAAAGTTGGAACGGTAACTTATAGCTACAAAACGGACGGCATTGAACCTCAGGAGAAAACGGTGAATCTCATTACCGCAGAAGAAGCAGAGAAGGGTGGCTGGTTCCGTCTATTCTTCCGTGCTGTGAAGGATTTCTTCGTTGATCTGTTTGATGGAATCAAAAACTTGTTCTAGTTTATGCCTGAACTGAAGGTCATCTTCTTAACCATGACAAATTGCAATTAATTCCGACTGGATGCATTGTATATTTACAATTTTTCCGGTAAAATATCAAGTTAGAATTCTACGTATGAATCAGTAAAAAGTCTAAATGTTCTTCTGCCCTAGTATGGTGAATTCACATTCGCCATAGGGGTAAGAGCAGCACATACATTACGGGGGGCTTGGAATATGGAAACAGGAACATCGCGCGTTAAAAGAGGTATGGCTGAAATGCAAAAAGGTGGCGTCATCATGGACGTTATGAATGCAGAGCAAGCTAAAATCGCTGAAGCAGCAGGTGCTACGGCGGTTATGGCTTTAGAACGTGTTCCTTCTGATATTCGTGCGGCTGGTGGAGTGGCTCGTATGGCGGATCCAACAATTGTCGAAGAAGTGATGAAAGTTGTAACTATTCCAGTCATGGCAAAAGCTCGGATTGGACACTATGTTGAAGCCAAAGTTCTAGAATCACTCGGGGTAGACTATCTGGATGAGAGTGAAGTGCTAACTCCTGCGGATGAAGTATTCCATATTGATAAGCATGAGTTCACTGTACCGTTTGTATGTGGAGCTAAGGACCTTGGGGAAGCATTGCGCCGTATTGGTGAAGGAGCTTCCATGATTCGTACGAAAGGTGAACCGGGAACAGGAAATATCGTTGAAGCTGTTCGTCATATGCGTTTCATTAACAGCCAGATTCGCAAAGTTACGAACATGTCCAAGGATGAGTTGTATGCTGAAGCGAAAAACCTGGGTGTTGCCTATGAGCTACTGCTTGACGTACATGAGAATGGTAAGCTGCCTGTAGTTAACTTTGCAGCGGGTGGTGTAGCTACTCCTGCGGATGCAGCGCTTATGATGCACCTGGGCGCTGATGGCGTATTCGTAGGTTCAGGGATTTTCAAATCGGACAGCCCTGAGAAATTCGCTCGCGCCATCGTAGAAGCAACAACGCACTATACGGATTACAAACTGATTGCTGAAGTTTCCAAAAACCTCGGAGCACCAATGAAAGGTATCGAGATTTCCAAGCTTTCGCCTTCTGAGCGTATGCAGGATCGCGGCTGGTAAGAGAAGGGGAATTGCAGATGAAGATCGGCGTTTTAGCACTTCAGGGCGCAGTAACGGAGCATATCCGTAGTGTTGAGCAAGCTGGGGCAGAGGGAGTTGCCATCAAAAACATCGAGCAACTGGATGAGTTGGATGGGTTGATTCTTCCTGGTGGTGAGAGCACTACAATTGGTAAACTGATGCGTAAATATGGCTTTATGGAAGCTATTCGTGAATTTGCTGCAGCAGGTAAACCGGTTTTTGGTACATGCGCAGGGTTGATTGTAATGGCTAAGCATATTGCAGGTCAGGAAGAGGCTCATTTGGAACTGATGGATATGACCGTATCCCGTAATGCTTTTGGACGGCAGAGAGAAAGCTTTGAGACAGATTTGCCAGTCAAGGGTATTGAAGAAACGGTGAGGGCTGTATTCATACGGGCTCCTTTAATTGAAAGTGTAGGAGAACAGGTTGAGGTTCTTTCCACATACAAGGATGAAATTGTAACAGCACGTCAGGGTCATTTGCTGGCTTGTTCTTACCATCCTGAATTGACGGACGACTACCGCTTGCATGCTTACTTCGTAGACATGGCTCGGTCATATAAAGCGTCTGTGCAGAATCTATAGCAACGATGAACAACCTATGATTGCCCGGAAACAGATCGCTCCTACAATCACTCCAGAGAGTGGCTGTAGGGGTTGCATCTAATCGGATGCCTGATGTTGCCCGTATCTGCTTCCAAAGCGGGAATCGCAGCATAGGGTGTCTTCCGAGGTTCATGGGTTGTTTTTAGTGTTAACGAATGATGAAAGATACAGGCTCACAAAGGCATTACTGATCTACATATCAGAATCTACATTTGTGGGGCTATTAGGAGGGGTAATCGATGCTTGATGTGAAGATATTGCGGAATGAGTACGCACGCGTAGAAGAAGCATTAACGAATCGCGGCAAGTCACTAGATCTCATTGCTGGATTTACTGAAATGGATACTAAACGCAGAGAGTTGCTGCAAGAGAATGAAACGTTAAAAGGTCGTCGAAATACAGTATCAGGAGAAGTAGCACGCCTGAAGAAAAATCGGGAGAACGCAGACGATCTCATCGTCGAGATGCGTGAGGTTTCCGATCGAATCAAAGCAATGGATGAAGAAGTTCGTGAGTTGGAAGCGAAGATTAATGAGCTGACAATGGCGATCCCAAACATTCCGAATGAGAGTGTACCTGTTGGAGCTTCCGAAGAGGACAATGTGGAAGTTCGCCGCTACGCAGAACCTAAATCATTTTCTTTCACACCAAAAGCGCACTGGGAAATTGCTCAGGATCTCGATATCCTTGATTTTGAAGCAGCAGCTAAGGTAACGGGTTCCCGTTTTACATTTTACAAAGGACTTGGTGCTCGTCTGGAACGAGCTCTGATTAACTTCATGATGGATCTGCACAGTGATCAGCATGGTTATGAAGAGATTCTGCCTCCTTATATCGTGAACCGGGACAGTCTGTTTGGTACAGGACAACTGCCTAAGTTTGAAGAAGACTTGTTCAAGCTGAAAGATACAGAGTATTACCTGATTCCAACTGCCGAAGTTCCGGTAACGAACTATCATCGCGAAGAGATTCTGAATATGGAGGATCTGCCGAAACATTTTGTGGCATACAGCTCATGTTTCCGTTCAGAAGCAGGTTCAGCTGGGCGCGATACGCGTGGTCTGATTCGCCAGCATCAGTTCAATAAAGTAGAATTGCTGAAACTCTCTTCTCCAGAAACTTCTTATGAGGAATTGGAGAAAATGACACAAAATGCAGAGCGTGTGCTGCAATTGTTGGAACTTCCATACCGTGTTCTTACGCTATGTACAGCCGATATGGGATTCACATCAGCGAAAACTTATGATATTGAAGTATGGTTGCCGGAAAGTGACACATACCGTGAGATTTCTTCATGTTCTAACTGTGAGGATTTCCAAGCACGTCGGGCAAATATTCGTTTCCGTAGAGAACCAAAAGCGAAGCCGGAATTTGTGCACACACTGAATGGTTCAGGTCTTGCTGTTGGACGTACAGTAGCTGCGATCTTGGAAAACTATCAACAGGAAGATGGCACAGTCGTAATTCCAGAGATTCTTCGCCCTTATATGGGTGGAATCAGTGTCATTGCACGTCGTGCATAGAACCTGGAATGTTATATTCTAAAGCGTGAGATCAGATTGAAATCACAAATAGTAATGAACCCGTCATCGAGAGGATGGCGGGTTCTATTTTTAAACGAACGAGAGCCTGGCTCTAATTTGAAGCAGATCAAGGATATAAATTGAATTTAAAATAAATTATAAAAATATTGTTTAAAAAGCTTGCTATAATGCTCAACATTATGTTATGATATTTCTTGTGGCAAGTTTATAAAATGTTTTTTCCCTGGAGAGGTACCGAAGCGGTCATAACGGGGCGGTCTTGAAAACCGTTAGGGGGCAACTCCACGTGGGTTCGAATCCCACCCTCTCCGCCATACTACATTAATAACAAGGATTTGAGCTGATGCTCAAGTCCTTTTTTGATTTTATTAAAGGGAACTGGCTGTTCAGATCCGTTAGCGTTAAGCGTGGCGTAGCTGGTGCAGATAGGTCGTGTCACTCTGAGTTTCATCTTGAATATGAACGGATTGGCCAAATATGCAGTGGTTATAGGCTGTTATTGACGGTTGAATAGGTTTGCTATGGATTCATGTGGAAATGTGAAATCAAGCAGAGACGAGATGCATAAAAACATCTTCATCGCCGCACTTTATAGAAGTGGAGGTGGTAAGATGAACCGCGAGTTAAACATCAATCAATCAGAGCTTGTTGGCGCTTGGCAAGAGCGATTACCCGAAGTCCTGAATGTTGGCGATCAAGCACGAGTTATGGCAGACGAAGCCGATGAGCAGGCCATTCGTATTCACATTGCGACTGCTGGGCACCAAATGTACTCTTTTGACTTCAAATGCGCTTATGTAGATTCCCGGGAGGTCAACGTGCAATTAGTCGATGTCGAACGGGATGGACAGTCAACGGATGAGCGAACAGAGCCGATTCAGGAGCTTGCTCACGACTACACTCGGCACATTCATGAATGTGCTCAATCGTTACAATCTAGAACCAGACCATAACCTTAAATGGGGAAGGAGTGATTCGAGTGAGTAAAGCCAAAGCGGGAGTGGACAAAAATCTACAAAACGTAGCTGCAGACCTTGAGCAAACGGCTGTCAACAGCCACCATGCGCAGCAAATCCAGCAGGAAGTGAATGACCGTCGACATCAAGATTCACTGAATCATGATAAAACGAAAGACATGAATCCATCTCATTCCTAATTTTAAAAGGGGGAACAGAACACCATGAGCAAACCTAAAGCTGTCCCTGTACCTGAAGCACAACCGTCTAAACAGCATAGACAACCTTCTAAGGGATCTTCCATGCAAGAGCCATTATCGGGTTCCAAAAAGGTGAAAAACCAAAATCATGTTGATCACTTGAACCCTGAGGGTTAAACGTGCTGTAAGTAAAATAGGGTCTGTACTACTTGATAAATAACAGTAACGCCAAAAAAGTCCGGTGGGTAAAGCCGGATTTTTTTGCGTATTCGTACATATATAGACGTTGTGAACCGCTACCATTGAAATCAGACATAGGTCTTTGTAGCCAATTTGCAGAAGAAAGATCACAAATTTCCCAAATCGTGTTTCCGTTTCAGAATAAATGGTATATCATTGATGTTGAATTATTTTTTTGGGGTTATCACGAGAGGAGAGAAACAAATGAAGAAACGCATGGGGGCGCTTCTACTTACAATGTTGTTGACCGTGTCTATGGCATTAACAGCATGTGGTACGAAGCAAGAACCAAAAGAGGCTTTGAAGACGGCTGCGTCCAATGCTTCTAAACTGACTTCGTATGAAATGAGTTCCAACTTTACAATTAATGATCTGAGCTATAAACCTGGAGCAGAGTCACAAGGTGATCCAACCATGACCCAGTTTATGAGTATGCTGAAAGACGCTCAGTTGAACGTGACAGGCGTTTACCAAAGTGAGCCTATGCAAACGGAAATGACGCTTGGCATTGAGCTCAAAGGTGATATGGGCATGACGTTCAATATCCCAATGGTTATGACAGCAGAGAAGCTCTATGTTAAGGTACCAAATGTTCCATTCTTCCCTATTCCAGAAACGATCGTTAACAAATTTGTGGAGATCGACCTGAAGGAACTGGCTGAACAAGAAGGAACTGAGTTCAATCCGCAAGCTATGGATGCTGCAAAAACACAGAAGCTCAGCAACGAAGTGATGGATGCGGTATTGGGCGAATATGATCAAGAGAAATTCTTCAAAAACATTGCTGTGAAAGATGCAGCACTTCCTGAAGAAGTAGATGCTAAACAAGTCGTGCAATTCTCAGTTACGAATGACAATGTAAAAGAAGCTGTTACTGTACTGGTAACGAAAGCATTGCCTAAAGTAATGGACATCTTGTCCAAAGAGGAATATCGCGAAATGCTGCAATTAAGCCAAGAAGATATTGATAGAGCGAAGGAAGATCTGAAGATCACTGAGGCTGATCAAGCTGAAATGTCCAAAGATCTGGATAAATTGAAAGAAACGCTCACAATCAATAAATTCAACATTGACTTTGCCTTGGATAAACAAGACTTCCCCGTTTATCAAAAAGTGGATGCTGATCTGCTGATCAAACAACCGGACACCAAGGATGAAGTTAAATTGGCCTTCACAGGTTCGAATACGTACACTAAAATCAACGAAAAACCAGCGTTTAAAATCAACATTCCAACTGGTGATAACGTGATTACAATGCAAGAACTCGAAGAACTGATGAATTCTTCTTACGGTTACTAATACCTACGCAATCTCACAAGACCGCTTATAATCAAACGGAAGAACGTTTTCCGCTTTGAATATAGGCGGTTTTTTTGCATGAAATGAGTGTAACAGTCTATACAGACTATCTCCTTTTAGGAACTTCAGTATGGAGGATTCATCTCTACCTGCTGTAGCGGATGAGTGGGAGAAAAGCGAAGTATGGAAAGGGCTAAAAGCTGTGAAGAATGTTCATGTCTACAAAATAAAGTACAAATGATCTATGATGTAAAGAAAAACCGCACAACTCCCTTTTTTGGGGTGATGCGGTTTTGTGTTACATGCCTATTTCTCGGGGTGATGTAGTGTTTGGATGGAAACGGACTATATTGGTGAGCGACTAGTCGGATAATTGTTCATGCAGATCATCAACGAGAACAGCGTATATCTGATGGTCTTGATATTGCCCATTAATCTTAAGATATTTACGTGCAATACCTTCTGCTTGAAAGCCGTTCTTCTCAAGCACACGTTGTGATCCTTGATTAGAAGGCAGAATGGCGGCTTGTACACGATTCAGCTTCAGAGCACGAAATGCGTAGGCTACAGCCAATTTCACAGCAGCAGTCATTCGTCCGCCCCCTTGATAGTCGGGGTGTATGAAGTAACCCATATCTGCATAGTTGGCGACACCGTGGACAACATTGTTTAGGCTAACTTGTCCAATGAGAGTGCTGTCCTGGATTGTATAAATCCCGAACTGATACCCGGTTCCTTCTTCAGAAGCCTTCATTCGATCCTGTATGCGTCTAGTCTGGGCTTCCAGCGTATAGAACTCATCCTCTCGTATAGGCTCTACAGATTGATAGGGGATGCGTGTAATCTGAATCAGATCTAGATAGGCCTGTGTATCTTCTGATGTTAATAAACGAAGACTGATACCGTGAGGTGTGTCGTATAGGGTTAGTGCCATAATTACGTTGCACATCCTTTCAAAGTGGATAAAGCCTTTATTTTTTACGTAAACGTCGGAAAAATTGAGTGAGCATGGTGGAGCATTCAGGCTGGAGTACATCCGGGATGACATCTGTTCGATGATTAAACCTCGGCTCCTGCAACAGGTTCATCAATGTTCCTGCACATCCGGCCTTTGGATCAGCCGTGCCGTAGATTACACGTGGAACGCGTGATTGTACGATCGCGCCCGCACACATCGGGCAAGGCTCAAGCGTAACATACAGACTGCAATCCAGCAGTCGCCAAGCTCCAATCGTTTCACTGGCCTGACGAATAGCGACCATTTCTGCATGAGCTGTCGAATCCAGCGTTGTTTCTCGCAGATTATATCCACGCCCGACGATCCGGTTATTCTGCACGATGACAGCCCCAATAGGAACTTCCCCAAGCGCCTCCGCTTTTTGTGCCTCAGCAATGGCTTCCCGCATCCAGTACTCGTGCCTAGCATCTTCCGGAAGGTGGGAAAGATCAATATGGGAGGAAATATCATTCATTACAGTTAAAATCCCCTTTCAAAAACGGTTTATTCAGCGAACAAATATTCGGGTTGTTAACATGTTGTGTATAAGTCTGTGGATAACTAAGGAGTTGCTCACATAGTTATAAACATACTATCCACAACCCTGTGGATTTGTGTATAGTTTTTGTGACTTATTTAATTGTAGACATGGAAAAAGCGAAAAAACAATAAATTTCGAGCTTTTTAGCTAAACGGTAACTTTTGGACTATGGTCAAATATCCTTTTCAAAACCACATACAACCGTTATGATGGATATAGGTTTTGCCATATATCGCCAAAGGGTACAAGCCGAGAGGTGAACAAAAAGTTGTCTATAAAAACGAAATTATCCATGATTATGTCGTGTTCAGTGCTCGTTATTTTGGTGCTGAATATTGCACTGAGTTATTATACTACAGAGGAAAATCTTAGACAGGACAGCGAAAATAAAATGGTGCTGACTGCTAAACAGATCGCGATTTCTGTCGAACAGAATCAGTATAGTTCAGAATATGTAAAACGCCAGATTGGTAGTAATCTGTGGCTTGCTTCGGTTATGGCTGCAGAAGAACTAGATCCGGATATTAATAATATCACAAATGAAGACCTTGTACGTGTGAGCAAAAAGGTCGGCGTGTCCCACATATCGCTCATGGAACAGACCGAGGATGATATCGTTGTAACCCGTTCTTCCGATCCGCGGGAGATTGGACTTTCCACAAAATCCATGACGTATTGGTATCAGGCCTTCAAGCAATTGTTCGAAAAGCATCAGGTCACCATTCCCCAAGGGCAAGCGCTGGATCATTTCTGGTCAGATGGATTCGAGTATTCGACATCCAGTCCGTCAGATATTGATATTTGGGGCTACTACCATGATGGGAAGAGGAACTACATAATCAATCCCTTCTATAATAATGCCGAAGTTGATGACTATGTGAAGATCTCTGGTCCAGATGAGATTTTGAACAAAATTCGCGAAGTTAATCCTTCTATTCTTGAGATTACAGGTATTAATCCTTTAACCTTTGGTGGTCCAAGTATGAACGATGACGGAAGAGATAGTAACTTTAGCAAGTTGAATAACAAACCAATCAGGTTCGGAACATATCAATATGGCACAACAGAAGAGGATCACCGTGCGGTGGTGAAAGCTATTCGTACGGGACAGAACGTTTCTTTTGTCAGCGAAACACATGATCAAAAAGTGTTAAAGAGTTTTATTCCTATTTTTACTCCTAATCAATCGTCCTATGTAATCGGAATTGTCATGGACTATAAGCAGATATCTTCCATGGTGTCAGAGCAGTTGGTCAGCCATGCCTCGATCTCCCTTGTATTGCTTGAGATTGTAATCTTCGGCAGTTATCTGCTCGCAGGATATATTACACGTCCAATTCAACTGATATTAGGCAAAGTAAATGATGTCGTTGATGGGCATTTCGATTTCCGTCTGAAAGTGAAAAGGAAGGATGAGCTCGGACAGCTCGCCAACCGAATTAATGCCATGATTCGCAATCTTGGTCATTATACGAATCGCCTCAAGCAGATGTATGAAGAGAACCGCGCAGTCAAAGAGCATCTAGAATCGATTATTAATCAGACTGCGGATGCGATTCATATTACGGATCTGGATGGAAATGTGCTTCGGGTAAACCGTGCTTTTGAGCAGCTATACGGCTGGCGTAGCCGTGAAGTAGAAGGGCGCACCTTGAAGATCATCCCTCCAGAGGCAGAAGAGGAACGACGTGAGCAGCATGCTCAGTTAATTGAGGGTATGTCAATCACCTCTAATGAAACGACTTGGATGAAGAAGGATGGAACTCGTGTAGAAGTCAGTGTAAGTACTGCTCCTGTTCGAGACGAAGAGGGCGAGATCACAGCACTGATCAGTGTATCGCGAGACATCACAAGTCGTAACCGAATGGAAGAGCTGCTGAGACGTTCTGAGAAGTTAACGACTGTAGGACAATTGGCTGCCGGCGTTGCGCACGAAATTCGGAATCCGCTAACCACGTTGCGTGGGTTCCTTCAACTTCAACAGCAGACGAACAAGCTCAATCATCGCCATCTGGACTTAATGCTGTCAGAGCTAGATCGGATCAATCTCATTGTTGGTGAGTTCCTGATCTTGGCGAAGCCACAGGCGGTTCATTTTCAAGATCGGGATATCCGTTTTATCCTTGGAGATGTGATCTCACTGCTCGATAGCCAAGCGCATCTGCATGGTGTAGAATTTGTGCTAAGTGCCTCTTCCGATTCTGCTATGGTACACTGTGAAGAGAACCAATTGAAGCAGGTGTTTATTAACCTGCTCAAAAATGGTATGGAGGCCATGCCTAATGGAGGAAGTATTCAAATTCGTCTTCACCATGAGGAAGAACTGAATCGAGTAAGGATTGAGATCAAGGACGAAGGAATTGGTATTCCTGAAGAGATGATGCCGAAGCTAGGCGAACCGTTCTTTACCAACAAAGAGTCGGGAACGGGGCTTGGTCTGATGGTCAGTCAGCGCATCATTCAATCACATAAGGGCATGATGGATATTAGAAGTGTCATGAACAAGGGGACAACGGTTATTATTGATCTTCCGGCTTCGGATAAGTTGCCAGAGCAGGCAGAAGACGATAACAGCACGGAGCAGCCCCCTACAGACGAAGAGAACTAGATGAGGTGAGATGACCTTTTGCGTATCAATAAATTTATTAGTGAGACAGGTTACTGTTCCCGGCGTGAAGCGGACAAGCTAGTCGAGAGTGGGAAAGTAACGATTAATGGTGTCCAGGCAGAGCTAGGTAGTCAGGCTGAAGAAGGCGATGATGTACGCATTAATGGACAGCCGATCCGGGAGAAAAGAAAACATGTGTACATCGCGCTGAACAAGCCGGTGGGTATCACCAGTACGACGGAGCAACATATCCGGGGGAACATTGTAGATTTTGTAGGCCACACAGAGCGGATCTTCCCGATTGGTCGATTGGATAAAGATTCAGAAGGTTTGATTCTTATGACCAATGATGGGGACATTGTGAACCGGGTTTTAAGAGCAGAGGGTCGCCATGAGAAGGAATATATCGTTACCGTGGATCGACCAGTAACTGCAAGCTTTCTGCAGGGTATGAGTACAGGGGTCAAAATTCTTGGTGAAATGACGCTTCCCTGCAAAGTGACTCGTATCACGGATCGAATGTTCCGAATTATACTGACCGAAGGAAAGAACCGCCAGATTCGCCGGATGTGCAGTGCATTTGGTTATGAGGTTCGGAAGCTGAAAAGGATTCGTATCATGAACATTCATCTGGGGGAACAAGCTACGGGCAAGTGGAGAGAGTTAACTGCGGCAGAGAAAGCAGAACTCGGTAGTCTGCTCGACTATTCATTAGAATAATAAGAGAGCATAGCCAGAGTGCAAAAAAGCCAGCGTTCGGGAGTCCCTAAGGGATTACTGGATGCTGGCTTTCTTCATCTGCCCATAGGAGCAGAGCAAGAACCATTAATAGCAACAAAGTAATAGTACCGGGATTCCGCAGCAAAACAAAAGTGCCGCTCCCCTTGGTAAAAGGAAAGCGGCACTTTTCGTTTGTTCGGAATAGCTCATGCTATTTATAGGGCTTCTAGTTAGCCGAATCAACAGCTTTTACAGACGAGTTGTTACTTTGGTATTTCCGAATGATGGAAACCTCTACACGTCGATTCTGTGCTCGTCCAACATTCGTGTCGTTACTAGCGATTGGATGGTACTCTCCATAGCCGCTAGGTGTGAACTTGGAAGGATCGAGCGATGTATTAAGCAACAGAATTTTGAGGAAGTTGAGGGCACGATCTGCACTCAAATCCCAGTTATCCTTATATTGGTTGTTCGAAATGGGAATATTATCGGTATGACCGGATACAACCACTTCATATTCCGGGAACTCCTGAAGCATACTTGAGATCGCTTTGGCCAAGGAACGCGATTCTGGTTTCACATCGGCTCGTCCAGAGGAGAACAAGGCATTATCACTGATCGTGATCTTCAGTTCCGACTGATTTAACTTGGTGTTAAGCTGATCGGAAAGTCCATTTTTTGAAATATACTGATCCAGACGTTCCTTGAGCTTCTCCAGATCCTCTTGCTCTTTCTGAGCCATCTGAGCATCGGTGATCTGATTTGGTGATTTTTTCGTAATCTCCTCAGGCTGTTCTTTCTTCTTACCAAGATCAGCACCCGGAGTTTCAGGATTCATGGAGCTATAATCAAGGACACCTGATCCACCATTCAATGCGCTGCTTAGTGCGGAAGCCATTTGCTCAAACTTACCCGCATCAATGGAACTCATGCCGAACAAAACAATAAACAGAGCGAGCAACAAGGTCATCAAGTCAGAATAAGGGAGCAACCAACTCTCGTCTATATGCTCTTCATGTGGTTCATGCTTCTTAGCCTTTTTCACCTGATGAACCCTCCTTCTCTTCCAGTTGTTTACGTTCGGAAGGTGTCAGGAATACAGATAATTTCTGATTGATAGCAATGGTGGAAACACCGGATTGAATCGAGAGCAGGCCCTCAACCATCATGAGCTTGATTTCCATCTCTTGCTTGGACATCCGCTTCAACTTGTTGGACATTGGATGCCACAGTACATAACCTGTGAAGATACCCAAGAGGGTAGCGATGAATGCTGCTGCAATTGCTTGAGAGAGCTTATCCATATCGCTAAGGTCGGCAAGGGCTGCGATCAAACCAACTACGGCTCCAAGAACGCCGAGTGTTGGAGCATACATACCTGCTTGGGAGAAGATTAGTGCACCACTGCGGTGACGCTCCTCTGTAGTGTGAATGTTTTCCATTAAAACATCGCTGACGAAATCTTGATCGTTCCCGTCGATAATCATCCGCATGCCGCTGCGGAGGAAATGATCGTCGATTTCTTCAACTTTTGATTCTAGTGCAAGCAAACCTTCACGACGGGTAGTGGAAGCCCAGTCCATAAATGTGCCGATTAGGGATACGCGATCGATCAATTTTTGCTGTTTGAACAAAATTCCGAAGAGTTTCGGAATTCTCTTGACTTCTGACATAGGGAATGCCATAAAAATACTTGCTGCGGTACCAACAAATATAATCATATAGGCTGCTGGGTTGTTGACCAGATTAATTACGGGAGCATGCTTCAACATCATACCGATTACAAGTGAAGCGAGTCCCAAAACAAGTCCAATAATTGTTGAAATGTTCATCATACACCTCATCCATGAGATAAAATTGAATCCTTTCAAGCGGCTATATTCGGGCTTCCGGACGAACGTAGAGCCGCAATTCGTTTCATGCTTGGCACTCTTTTGGATTGCCAAAACAGTTAAAACGATCATGTATAGTATTTATCGACCAATAGGCCTTTTTTTTTAAGGGTTATTTTCAGGTATAATAAGATGAAATCCGCTCCTTAGGGGCCGAATAGGAGTGAAAAGCCAATGGGCGTAAAGCATGGACGGGATTATGAAGGAATATTGACAGATTTAACACAGGCCCTCAGTCGTATACCGGATCGGTATGTTTTCTTTGAAATGGATTCGGAAGAGTGGAGCAGATTAGGCGAAGCAGAGCAGCTTGAAGTCGATGAGGCACTGGCAGAGGATCTGTTCTATGCGCTAGGTGAAGAATCGATTATTCCAGTTGGCAGCGGGGTTGTCATCCATGATAAGGATCAGCACCGGATTCATATTTTGATTGGAGAAGAAGAACTCACCTTTGTACCGCTTATTTAGCTTGCACAGAAGCGTTAATTCAGGGTCAGATATCATGGGAGATAAACGCCTGAAAGCCTTATGGTTATTGGCTCTACCGTCATCTGTTAGATTGGATTTTGAGGCTTGTCCATGGTAAGATGATAGTCATGAAACGGCGAATCGCACTGCGGTGAACCAACCGTTTGGGGCTAGTCGGTAGTGCCAAAGGTTTCGTTGGTAACATAGATGGATACGGAAGTATGGTGATGTTTCCATCGTATGGGGAGGAAGATAACGTATGGTTTTTTCGCAAGAGGAAGTCGAAGCTCATCTGGGAAGGCTTGAAGGCTGGGAACTAGAGGAGGGACGATGGATTGTTCGCAAATTTGTGTTTTCTAACTACATGAAAGGGATTGCATTTGTAGACGAGGTCGCTGCGATCTCGGAAGCATTTAATCATCATCCTTTCATTACGATTGATTATACGACAGTCACGCTACGTCTCACGTCATGGGATGACGGAGGCATTACATCTGTAGATATTAAAGAAGCGGAGCAATTCAACGAAACATTTGAGAAAATGAGGGCGGAATAACCACTGGGTTAGGCTCGTCTGCTAGAAATGGGTGAACGGCATGTCAGACAACAATCAGAAACATCCGCTTATCGCTGTCGTTGGTAGCCTCAATATGGATCTTGTCGTCAAAACGGATACGATTCCAGAAGAGGGAGAAACGGTCAGCGGGGAAGAGTTGCACTATCTTGCTGGTGGCAAAGGGGCTAACCAGGCAGTGGCCTCCGCTCGTCTCGGTGGGCAGACAACGATGATTGGAGCTGTAGGGACAGATGTGTTTGGCGAACGCCTGCTTCGTAGCCTGCATGAGAGTGGGGTAGATGCATCGCCGGTTCGTGTCATGGATGATTCAGCGACGGGTACAGCCTCGATCTGGCTCTCCAATGGAGATAACCGAATTATTGTTATCCCAGGGGCGAACGGAAAGGTAGTACCGGAGATGCTGGAAGAGGCGGATACGGTGAAAAGCCTGACTGCAGCCGCAGCGGTGCTGCTGCAGCTCGAGATTCCGCTGCCAGCGGTCACCCGCGCCGCTACTCTAGCGTCAGAAGGCAGCGCACTGGTGGTGCTCAACCCGGCTCCGGCAGTGCCGGGTCTGCCCCAGGAGCTCCTGCGGTGCGTTGACGTCGTCACGCCGAACCGCACCGAGCTCGCCGTGCTTACCGGCCGGGATCAACTCCGGCCGGAAGACCTGGATGCGGCGGTCGCAGAGCTCGCCGCATCCCTCGGAGCCGCCGTCGTCACGACGCTCGGCCCCGAGGGGGCTGTGTACGCGGCAGCGCCAGGCGGCCGCGTACAAGCAGGGCGTGCCGGCGCGTGCCGTGCGCCCGGCTACGCCGTAAGCGCCGTCGATACGACCGGCGCTGGCGACTGCTTCAACGGCGCGCTGGCGGTAGCCCTTGCGCGCGGCGAGACGCTTGACGCAGCCGTAAGCTTCGCTATGGGCGCAGCTGCGCTATCTGTGACGAAGTTGGGTGCCCAGTCTGGAATGCCGTCTGCAGATGAAGTAGAGGCATTTCTTGCACAGCAGACATCAAGCGACTGATTCTATCACTGATATGTCCAAGCACAGAGAAGAGGCTGTTACACCCCGGGTAGGGAGGTAATAGCCTCTTCGTTCATCCGTTACTTTTTCTCGGCGAGCCACATCGCAATGTTGGCAATCTCTTCATCTTGCAGTCGATCCTTGAACGCAGGCATGCCGCCTTTACCTTTGACGATTGTAGAGTAGATCTTCTCAACGTCATCCTGACTTCCGATGTTCGCAAGAGCTGGACCTACGCCCCCTTGAAGCTGATCACCGTGACAGGAAATACAATTGGCTTTCACCAGTGCTTCAGCCTGTCCGGCATCCATCGTGACTTCTGGCATAGTTGGTTTAGCTTCCTGGGCAACCTCTTCTTTTCCTGGAAGCGTAAACATTAAAATAATAGCAAACGCGCACGCTGCAAAAAATACCCCGCTCATGATCCATTTGTGCATCCCTTATGTCCCCTCCAGAATGAAAGATCACCTAACTGAATCTGTCCATATCATTATAACGGAACTGTCCATGACATCATAGCATTTTGTGGTAATTTTTTGAAACTTATCAACTAAAAGCGGGAATCGTATTAGCTCATAATTATCTTATAAGTTAACGAGCTCCTGTATACACCATACAATAAAAAGGTTGCAAGCCAGTAGGTGTCTGACGTTCGTATGTATCTTGGGTGATAAAACCAACCTTTTCATAGACCCGGATGGCTCTTGTGTTCCAGGTGAGCACTTCTAAATCAATTTCATTTGAGGGATTCCTGCGAATGGCTTCTTGTACAATCGCAGACACAAATTCAACACCTTGGCCATGCCCGCATCGTTCGGGATGCATACCTAGTCCAATTCGGGTGACTCCGACCAGCGGGAAGAACTGTGCAAAACCGCAGATTTCATCATTCTCGCCCAAAATTACAGCATATTGGTCTTTCCTTAGCTGCACATCTCCAAATTCGACTTCAAGTGCCTTCATCTGTTCCCAAGGAAGCCAGCTATAAATATTATAAGGTGGGTCGTATTGCCAACTGCATATCTGCTGAGCGTGTTCTTCTTCCATAGGTTTAACGTGAAACGTCACAGAAGCTTCGTCCATACTTACTGCACGCTCCTCTCATTTGTAGGATAGGTACCGCTTCAAAACCGAACAAGCTCTTGAATGGGGATGGATCCTACAGATCATGTGTCAATGTATAGATATTCCTAACATTACTCTACAGAACGTGGTGTAGTTTTGGCAAGTCTTCGTAAAATAGAAAAAAATTGAAACAAAAGATCGGTTCATTACGTTTATATTACAATAGGATGGGTAAAAACATCATAAGGGCACGGACGAAAAAGCACAAAAAAACCGCCGGATACATTCCTGCGGAGAATGGATCGGGCGGTTCTGTTATGCTTGGTTACAGTATGATGTTGCTCAGCTTGTCCCTAGTCACGTGCGAGTGTTTCATACGCGTCCGTGCTCATAATACGTTTAGCGCCAACATAGCGGTTAGCCCAGTAGTTCTCGCTCAGTGCGCTAATGGTAACGCCTTTGGAAGAAGAGGAGTGTGCAAACTTACCTTCTCCAACGAAAATTCCTACGTGTGATACTCCACTGCCGGAAGTATTAAAGAATACCAGATCGCCAGGTCTCATTTCTGAACGGGAAACGGAATCACCCATGTCGAATTGGGAGCTTGATTGGCGTGCCAAATCAATGCCAAGCTTGTCGAATACATACCGTGTAAATCCAGAGCAGTCAAAGCCGTTAAGCGTTGTTCCCCCGCTTTTGTATGTAGTTCCCATTGCTGAGTCAATTACTTCATCCATTTTTGAATCTGCGAACGCGCTACCAGCTCCAAGCGATAATGCGAATGTGAGGCTAAGTACAGCTGCGGTTAGTTTCTTCTTGAACAAGAGATATACCCCTTCCAATGCCTGCGAGGTTAGCTTAAGGATTCGGTTGAAGGTCCCCTATGATCCCTCTGTAGCAAGATCAATTCACCCATAACTGGTTCCCCCGCTTCCCAGGTGCTAGGAATTTGGCTATGCTAGTTGTGCACCTGTAAAATCAAGAAATGACGATTAAATTTTAAGTAGTTACAAATATGAAGGTAAAGATTACAAAGTTGTTACTAAAAACTCACTGCGATTATTGTACCAGAGGTACATTGATTTGGCAACGTTTAGCAGTAAAATTAGCAAAAAAAACCTCGACCTTTGACGGGGAAAGGTTGAGGTTTCCTTTTGTGAAGCGTTATCATCGCGTTTATGTGACATAGAGATGGTAACAAATTTTAACCTGTTTGAATCAACTTCTAGTCGACTTGGATTGCCATAAGCGGAAATGGGCGCATATCTTCCATAGAGACATAAGACAGCGAGCTAGAGGATACGTTTGCTGTAATATAAGGCCAGCTAGCCCTGTTAAGAACCAGGATGCCGAAGTGAAGGCACCGAAGATGAGTAGATGAAGCCCCCCCAGAAGCAAGGCGATGCCAATCACAGGAACGATATGACGAAGCGCGATCCATAGAGCGTATAATGCACCGCGTGCTCGGCCTTCTCCATCTGGAGCTGATGCACCGAACTGCATGTATAACATCACGTGATGAATAATCCAGCCGTACACGATCCAACCGACAACATATGGAATACCCGGCAGTAACAGTTGTAATGAATGGAACCCATCCATTAGAGTGGCGAATAGTGTGGGCACAAGCCAGTAGGCCGGCAACAACATCAACAACGTTCGGATGAAGTGCAGCAGTAACATGGGTTTCCACAACACTTTGATACCACGGACAAAAGGAGTTCGTTCCTCCGATTGATTAAAGTGTTGTAATGAGTACAACAGCCCTGCTTGGATGAGGGGAGTGATTAACATGCGCAGCAGCAGCATAGCTCCGAGAATCCATAGATACCGATGAACCTCGGGATGAGTAGAGAGGCTGAGTTGACTTTCCATTTTGAACAAAAGGGTACTGAGCTCTCCAGCATCCGTGCCAGGATATCGAAGCAACAGCGGGACAACCGCCGACTGCACTAATCGATAGATAAAGTACCCCCATACTAATTGATAGATAAATAGTAGTGCAGCTATGAATATATGCTGACGGACGAGAAACCAGCCTTCACGTATTTTTGCTTTCACTGTCTCCACCTCACCATGACAGACTTCCGAAAATAGCTTCAATAAGTTTGGTTGCGCTCAAACTCCAGCGGAATTTGGATGATTCGTCCAGATTAGCTTTCAGGAAATTGTCCATATGACGATTCTCTAATACCACAGTGTACAGAGGGTCGGTCATGGCCCAAGAAACCGGAGAAGTATAGGTAAGCTTATATGTGATCCGCTCCTCGTTTCCATTCCATTGTTTATTCACGATATGCCCATCCTCGAACACAATTCGCACAGGAACCTTCATATAATTGCTTCCTTTTTTCTGAATGGTCACAGAGGATTCGTACACCTCTTGATCGCCCTTCTGAACCGGAGTTACGCTGATCTTCTCCACAGCAAAGTCCGCCATCCCATCGCCATATACATATTGATCAAAATACGTAGACCATGAAGTGCGAGTAACTTGCTCCACGACCCTTTGGAAATCTGCTGAAGTAGGATGTTTGAAACGATACTTCTTCACATAAGTAGAGAGGATGCGTTCCATTGTTTTGGAGCCGACTTGTTGTTCGATACCGAGCAAGACAAGCTTGCCTCGTGTATACACATTCGCTGCATAATGGTTCTGTGAATCAAACTTCCATGCTTCCTGTGTCAACGGGGCTGGAGACGTGATCAAACCCGCTTGAACGGGTAGGTTAGGGACTAGGCCATATTCCTGCTCCATTAATTTATCCTCTGCATAAGAGGTGAATCCTTCGTCTAACCAAGCCTCCTCAAATTCATTGCTGGCGAGCATGCCATAGAAATACTGATGACCAATTTCATGGACGACGGTTCGTTCCAGATCATACCCGGGTGTTGTATCGTCCGCCCCGAAGGCAGTCACCAACGTTGGATACTCCATGCCTCCTGCGCCATTTCCGGTTTTTGGAGGAACGACAATGGAGAGGGTAGAGTAGGGATAAGTGCCAAACCATTTGCTGTAGTTCGCTAGAGCTGCCTTAGCGGCGTAGAAGTAACGTTCTTTTAGATCCTGGTGCGCAGGGTCAAGATAGAGTTTGATCCTTACTCCAGGAACATTGGGGGCGGAGAAGGGTTCTTCGGCATAAACAAAATGAGGTGAGGCCGCCCATGCAAAATCATGGACATCATCGGCATAGAATTGATAGATCTTTTCGTTATTTTTCACAACTGCCTGTTGCGTTGGAAAACCTGTTGCGGCTACCTTGTATGATTCCGGTACTCGAATGCGTACGCTATAGATACCGAAGTCGGCATAAAATTCGGAATTGCCGTGATATTGGTGCAAGTTCCAACCCTCGGCTGTGCGTCCACGTCTACCTGTAGGCTCGTATACGCTAATTTTGGGGAACCACTGCCCTGCCATCACAAAATCGTCTGCAGTTCCCATACGGGCAAAAATTTTGGGCAGTTGTACTTCAAATCGAGTGTGCAGCGTTATGCTCTCGCCGCCCTTCACCGGTTTGGGCAATCGGATTTTGATAAGTGTTTTGTCTTTCATATTTCCGTCGTCTGGCTGTACGTATTGCATGCGGTGTAAAAGTGACAGACCGTCTTCTGTTTTCATCTCTGTAATCTTCATGGATCCATAGCCATCTGTGGGCATAACATCCCCACGAAGCTTTCCGCCAGACTCCTTCATAAAAGTAGTGTCTGAAGAGGAGAATGCATTGGGATACAGGTGGAAATAAAGCTCGTTGACCGTCTTTTTGCCTGGATGAGTCCAAGTTAGTGTCTGTGTTCCTTGCAACACATTTCCGTCCACCAATTTCACATCGATGTGATATTCCACCACACGGTCGCTGAACACTTCAGCAGTCGGGGTCTGCACGCTTTCTGGAGGTGCGGAGGTTTGGGCTTTTCCTGGAGGCTTGCCCACTTCTGGGGCGAGCACAGGCAATTCGGATGTTGTGGAGCGAGTGTTTCCCAGCGTAATCCATGCTCCTGCAATAAGCACACACAGGGCGAGGAATGCGGTGAGCCAACTCTTGGCGCGTCGTGGAATCATCGTTAAATACCTCCCGTTGACAAGCATCTACAGCATGTATATGTTTGCAATGGGACGAATATTAGTTAAAATATTTGTATCAACCCTTGGAGGCTATAAACATGGAACAAAACGAGCAAAACGGCAAAAAAC
The DNA here is from genome assembly GCF_001426865.1 of Paenibacillus sp. Root52. Taxonomy (GTDB): domain Bacteria; phylum Bacillota; class Bacilli; order Paenibacillales; family Paenibacillaceae; genus Paenibacillus. Next base: position 23,699 of record NZ_LMFO01000021.1, read on the forward strand.
AAATTGCCTTGAATATCGTTAGTGCAAAAAGCAAACACAAAGGTTTCGGTTCGGGTTCTATTGATCTGAATAACTTATCCCCGGTCATTATTGATCAAGGCGAAGCCAAGATTGATATTGGTGCGATGCACGCGAAGAGTAAAGTGGAGCGTGGCATCAAGTTTTCGACCAATCGTGAGGACGTACCTAATGGACGCCAAGTATGGCTTGTTTGGGTAGCTGTAGATCGTACAGAGCAGGGACAGTTATATGGTGGTGCGACGGCTTGTGAGATGTGGATTGATACGGAGGCTAAGCGTGGATGGAAATTGCTTGCGGATCATGTGAACCGCATGGATTATGCGTTGAAACGCCGCTTTATGTTGGATGATCTGGGTCCAGAAGAACGTGCAGCACTGAAGACACTTCTGATCTCACATAACGAAGAATGGTGGAATGCTTCCCCGGATGTGTTGAAGGATGCATTGTCCTAGGTGCCTAAATCGTTTCAGTGCGTCTAACTAAACTAAATAATTAAACTAGAAAAGCCCCGTGACCTTTAGTGAAGGAATGTCACCTGTTTATAACAGGAATCAGTCCTAACATCAGGTACGGGTTTTTTTAGATGTGTTTATAGAAAGCCTATCCACAAAAAAATGATGGTGACGCAACTACGTCATTACGTATTTGCGTCATTCTACCCACCAACGTTTGAAATCTCTCCACCATGAATGTTTTTCTTCCTGTAGACCCTGTTGCTGCTGTGCCTCATGAGTCATATCATCGCTTCCAGATTCCGAGTCTTCTGAAGCACTGCGACATACTTCCGTTGGCTCAGTTCCATCAATAAATACTTCAAGTCGTTTCTCTGGGCATCCATTGCCGGCCAGCTTGCCGGATTCAGGATCAATGTAGACACTAACAACGTTGTCTGGTACCGAAAATATTTTGGGTGGAACACTGGCGAGTGCTTGTTCCGTGAACTGGGCGAACATGGGGGCCGCGCGGCGACCATCAGCGGTGGAGATTGCTTTCCCTTGATCATATCCAACCCAGACGGCGGTTGAGAGCTCTGGGGTGAAACCGACCAGCCAGGCGTCTGTATTGGTTGTTCCTGTTTTGCCTGCAACGGGTCGCTTGATGGTAGCTGAGACACGGTTCCCTGTTCCGCCATTTTCAAATACACTCTCCATTAACCGAGTCAACACGTAGGCAGCGGCGGGCTCAACGACTGTTTCTGCTTGGGTCTGGGGTGCTTCATACAGAACACGACCTGCAGCGTCAGTCACCTGTAAAATAGCCACAGGAGGAGTACGTTGACCGCCAGCGGCAATGACTGAAAAGGCAGATGCCATCTCCAATGGGCTAACGGGTGAGGTGCCGAGTGCAAGGGAAGGGACAGCACTCATATTGCTTGTGATCCCTAAGTTTCTGGCCATATTCACAACCTGCTCTGGCCCAATCTGCATGATCGTATTAACCGCATAGATATTGTCTGATGCGGCTATCGCTTTTCTCAGATCGATTTCACCGAGGTACTTGTCACCAAAGTTCCCTGGTTTGTACGTCTTACGATCGTTGTCGTAGTGGAACAAGGTAGGCTCGCTATTAAACATAGATGCACTAGTGAGCTGTTTAGACTCCAGTGCGGCCAAGTACATAATGGGTTTGAATGCTGAACCTGGCTGGCGTGTCGTTGCCAGCACGTGGTTAATCTGATTGGTGCGATAATTTTTGCCGCCGACCATTGCTTTGATATAGCCTGTGCGAGGGTCAATGGAGACCAGTGCGGTCTCTAGCTCACCTGTAGCATCCATACCCTTGGATACGGCATCTTCTGCCGCCTTTTGCACACGTAGATCTAATGTGGTGTAGATGTTTAATCCCCCGTGATCCAGCATCGCTTCACTGATGTCCAGTTCCTTAATGGCTAAATTCCGGATATAATCCCGGAAATAAGGAGCTTTTTCCACCGTTTTCCGTTCACTTTCGGGTCTGAATTGAAGCATTTCCTCGTAGGCCTTATCCGCTTCGGTCTGTGTAATTTCTCCGATATCTGCCATAGCATTTAATACGATCTTCTGCCGATCCTTGGCATTCTTCATATGATTGTATGGAGAATAATAGGTTGGACCTTTCGGGATGCCTGCTAGCATCGCACTCTCAGCGAGATCCAGTTGTTTAGCGCTTTTGCCAAAATACATGCGTGAAGCAGCCTCGATGCCGTAGGCTCCATGACCATAGTAGATTTCATTCAGGTACATCTGTAGAATCTCGTCCTTGCTATATTTCATCTCAAGCTGAGCGGTGTACATAGCTTCTTTGGCTTTACGTGTCCATGTTTTCTCGTGGGAAAGGTATAGATTACGTGCGAGTTGTTGTGTCAACGTACTGGCTCCTTGAGACATCTGCATATGCTCCAGGTTAACGAGCACAGCTCGTCCCATACCCCGAATGTCGAAGCCGTAATGCTCATAGAACTTGCGATCCTCTACAGCCAGTGTGGCATGAACGAGATCTGGCGAGATATCTTGCAGTTGTACGGGTACCGAGTCCTTGCCGCCAGCAGAGAAGGTTGCGATGATGTCGCCCTGGCTGTCCAATAATCTGGAATTGCGATCGGAGTCAGCTAGGGGCAGGCTAGTGGCATATAGATAGACGAGTCCGGCTGCTGTGGCAATGAGACCAAGTACAACCAGCACAGAGATCCCTTTGACGAATTTCCATATACGGAACCCGCGTTTGCGGGTCTTTTGGCGTGTTTGATTCATGGAACGGGCTCCTTTCTTTTCTTTCCAGTATGGGATTAGAGTGGCAGGTATATTCACCGCGTTACATAACGGTTTAATAAGTATCATATTGTGGGAAAACCGTTTTGCAGTATAAACGTCTATCGCGTATAATGCAAAAGGGTAATGAAAAGAACGAGTTCGGCACAATATACAGAAGACACGGAAGGACGAACCACACCAAATGTCACTGATTCGTTGATCTGTCAGTCGCTTTGCGCGTTCTGGTCCATTTTTAATCTATATATGAAGTGAAACGCGGATCTCTCCCGCAACCAGCAACCATCATGCTGTGTGGCGCCGAACGCTGGACGTGCTTGGGCGAACGTTTAAGCGTGTAGCGCTTAATCGGGTATGGCTGATCAATACTTTACGGAAAGAAGGTAGAGATTATGGAACTATGGTTTACGGAGAAACAGACCCCTGTATTCGGGATCACCGCGAAGATTAAGCAGACTTATGTTACAGAGCAAACAGACTTTCAAGATTTGGCTATGATAGAGACCGAAGAATTCGGTAATATGTTGATCCTTGACGGTATGGTTATGACGACGGTAAAAGACGAGTTCGTGTATCATGAAATGGCAGCTCACCCTGCACTCCATACCCACCCGAATCCGAAAAAGGTATTGGTTGTTGGCGGTGGCGACGGTGGCGTAATCCGTGAAGTCATTAAGCACAGTACAGTAGAAAAAGCTGTTCTCGTTGAAATCGACGGTAAAGTTATTGAATATTCCAAAAAATATTTGCCTGAAATCGCCGGTAAGCTGGACGAGCCCAATGTGGAAGTTCTTGTGAACGACGGCTACATGCATATTATTGAACATAAAAATGAATACGATGTGATCATCGTAGACTCCACCGAGCCTGTAGGGCCAGCTGCTCCATTGTTTGAGCGTGGTTTCTACCAAGGCATTTATGAATCACTCAAAGAAGACGGAATCTTCGTTGCCCAGACGGACAACCCTTGGTTCAAGGCAGATCTAATCCAGAAGGTTAACAAAGACGTCAAAGAAATCTTCCCGATCGTACATGTGTACGGCTGTAATATTCCAACATACCCAAGCGGTCTGTGGACATTCACCATGGGCAGCAAGAAGCATGACCCGCTTACGGTGGATGAGACTCAAATTCCGGAGATGGATACGAAATATTACTCTCCGCGTCTGCACAAAGCGGCATTTGTACTTCCTAAATTCGTGGAAGATTTAACGAAATAAAGGGGAAATCAATTAATGAAACTGGATCAAGCTTATTCAGGAAATGTATTTATTTGCAGCTCTGAGGATTATGAAAATTCCAAAGCGGTTATCTACGGTATGCCGATGGATTACACCGTCAGCTTCCGTCCGGGTTCCCGTTTTGGCCCATCTCATATCCGTCAGGCATCGGTTGGACTCGAAGAGTACAGCCCGTACCTCGATAAAAGTATTGTAGATATGACATACTTTGATGCTGGAGACCTGCTCTTGCCTTTCGGTAACGCTGGACGCAGTCTTGAAGTAATTCATGAATACATCGGTAGCCTGCTAGCTGACGACAAATTCCCGATTGGTCTCGGCGGAGAGCATCTGGTTACTTGGCCGGTCATTCAACAAATGTATAAGAAATACCCGGATCTAATCTTGATTCATATTGATGCACACGCAGACCTTCGTGAAGACTATGAAGGAGAGCCATTGTCCCACTCTACACCAGTACGTAAAGCGGCTGAGTTGATGGGCGGCAAAAATATTTATCAATTCGGTATTCGTTCTGGTTCCCGCGAGGAGTTCCAGTATGGACGCGAGAACATCAACTTCTATCCGTTTGAAGTTGCAGCTCCAATGAAGGAAGCTCTTCCGAAAATGGGCAACCGTCCAGTGTATGTGACCATTGATATCGATGTGCTTGATCCTTCTGCGGCACCAGGAACAGGAACGGCAGAAGCGGGTGGCATTACATCTAAAGAACTGCTGGAAGCGATCCACATGATTGCAGGCTCTGATGTGAACGTAGTTGGATGTGACTTGGTCGAAGTTGCGCCAATCTATGATCCAACACAACAGACTCAGATTGTGGCCGCGAAAATGATTCGTGAAATGCTGCTTGGATTCGTGAAGTAATAGTCTCCATTAGCGCCTCTCTGTTTACGCCAGGTTGAAACCAGCGTAGAAGGGGGGGCGTTTTTTTATTCTCATGATCCTTATTTGAGAATTTACAACTCCTCCTGAGGGAGCAACGAAAAAGAATGATTAAGGAGAAAAATAATCCGTCTTTCAGAGGATAATGGTTAATTTAACTTCCATCAGGAGCTGTGTTATACTTACTACATAAGTTTCAGTAATATATGAATTGATATATTACAATCGCGGAGTATATGGTAAATGGGCTCGACCATATACTAAAAAGGAGTCATTACCGCGCCAACGGTAATGACTCCTAGGACCCGAAAGGCTGTGGATTGCCACGGCGCGCATGAATTAAATACTGTTATTCAAGCGAAACCCACCGTCAGGCTCCTAACCTATGAGGTGGGTTTTCGCTTGCTACGAAACTTTTTGCGTAACCAACGGTACAGCCTTCGCCCACTCAGCACAATACTGAGGATTGCAGCAATCCATCGGATTACATCAAGCAACGTCACAAGTTTGACCATCGACGTCACCCCCTCTCGGGAAGCTGCGCCGTGATCTGGAAAACATCCACCGTTATTCTAAGTCCACAAGGAATAGTATAGCACGTCTGTTCGCATACCTCTACATAAGCAGGAATACTCACACATCGTAAACCCAGTATCCTCAATATATTAGTTTGTCTGTCTAGATAAGCTGCTGTATAGGGGGACTTTTCTACGAAAAAAGTTCCACATGGAACAATATTGATTGGATTTCAAATAAGTGTAGCTCGCGAATTTCCTATACATTTTATACATCGAATACAACGAGTAGACTTGGAGTGAAATTAATATATCTCCGCCCATTTATAAGTGGATGATCGATACGGGGAGATTGAGCACCGCATAGGTACTCCAAAATATTTTGCCGCCTAAATTGCAATAAATGAACGATTCCAATGGAATTGTATGGATGTTATTTCAAAAATGAGAAGGATAAACAAGCGCTAACGTAGCTCTCGAACTAAATATAAGAATAAATAGACTCTTTCCAGCTACTAGAAGCTAGAAAGGGTCTATTTGCTGTGTAAGATTAATAGTTGAAACTGATTTAAAAAAACGATATTGTAAGCGATAACAACATACTTTTTAGGGGGTTGAATTAATGGTTAATGTTACTTTAAAGGCAGATTCCAACCAAGGATTAATAAATCGCAATATCTATGGTCACTTTTCTGAACATCTAGGTCGGTGTATTTATGAAGGAATATGGGTTGGAGAAAACTCACCTATTCCAAATACTGAGGGCATTCGCAATGATGTATTAACAGCGCTGCAAAAGCTAAATATTCCGGTGCTCCGATGGCCTGGCGGCTGTTTTGCCGATGAGTATCACTGGAAGGATGGCGTGGGGCCGCTGAGCGAGCGTGCACGAATGATCAATACGAACTGGGGCGGCGTGGAAGAGAACAATCATTTTGGAACTCATGAATTTCTGAGACTGTGTGAACTGCTTGGAACGGAACCTTATATTAGCGGTAATGTAGGAAGCGGTACAGTTCAAGAGATGCAACAATGGGTTGAATACATGACGTTTGACGGCGAATCACCAATGGCAAATTGGCGGAAGAGCAATGGTCGAGAGAAGCCATGGAAATTGACGTACTTTGGGGTAGGTAACGAGAACTGGGGATGCGGCGGCAATATGCGAGCAGAATATTATGCTGACGAATACCGCCGATATGCCACGTATGTGCGCAACTATTCCGATAACCAGATTTACAAAATTGCATGTGGGCCAAACGAGGATAACTATCATTGGACAGAAGTATTAATGCGTGAAGCCCATCAGCATATGAGTGGACTCAGCCTACATTATTACACCCTCCCAACGGGCGTATGGCAAGATAAAGGTGAAGCGACTGGTTTTAATGAAAGTGATTGGTTCCAAACGTTGAAGCGCACACTTCATATGGAAGAGTTGATTGTGAAACATTCCGAGATTATGGATAAGTACGACCCTGAATGTAAAGTGGGTCTGATTATCGACGAGTGGGGCACATGGTACAACGTGGAGCCGGGAACTAACCCAGGATTCCTCTATCAGCAGAATACGATGAGAGATGCTCTGGTAGCAGGGATTAATCTGAATTTATTCAATAAGTATAACAAGCGGGTGCAAATGGCAAACCTTGCACAGATCGTGAATGTGTTGCAAGCACTTGTTCTGACTGAAGGCGAGAAGATGATCCTTACGCCAACTTATCACGTCTTTGATATGTATCAGGTTCATATGGATGCGGAGCGACTGGAGCTGGATTTTGAGAGCCCTGGATACACTTTTGGTGAAGATACAATCCCGCAGCTTAGTTTGTCTGCATCACGTGACCAGGAGAGTGTAATTCATGTGACCGCATGTAATCTCAGTCATACAGATGAGCTTGAAGTGGTGTGCCAATTGCAAGCAACCGATTCTTCCGTTGCCTCAGGACGTATTCTACACCACGGGGAGATCGGTGCGTTTAATACGTTTGAGCAACCAGAGAACGTTACTCCATCGGAATGGAAGGATGTTGCGCTGGAAAATGGTCAATTGCGGTTCGTATTGCCGCCTGCATCTGTTGGAGTCATTGCAATAAAGGCATAGTGCTATGAACAGCCGTTTATCTATGGAAGCAGGTCAGAAGTCTGAGCGTTCACTTTGCAAAGGTTGCGATGATCAATATGATGTACAGATTAGTGAAGCCAAGCTAGCGCGTCTTGTGGAGCTAGCCTCACGTTCACGCCCTGTTGTTGCAGATGCCGAATATGAGCGGAGATTATCCTCCTGTTACAGCTGTCCGGCATTACAGTACGGGAGCACTTGTCGGTATTGTGGTTGTTTGGTACAGGTGCGTGCCAAACTGCTAGATTCGACCTGTCCATTCCCGTATGATTCACGATGGACCTGATTGAATTCCTATTCTTAATTACTATATTAATGAGATGAATGAGAGCAGCACTGAATGAACTGTCCCCCGTCAAGTAGGCAGGTGAACAATCAAACCTGTTACTGTAAGGGGCATATCATATAGTGCTGCTCTCCTTTTTTTGCTGCCCAAGAACAAAAACTCTGAATTTGGATTTGAATTGAGCGAGTGAACTGGATATAGTTATACAGTAGAGTGTAGGATAGAAGGCTATCCGGTAATATGAGTGCGTATAGCGGTACAACGATACGGGAAGCGCTTGTGTAGATCAGCCTCTCGTTTTTGGCGCCGCCTCGAATATAATGGAGGTTAACATTCATGTCGAACATGCGACCGGTTCAGATCCGGCTGCACAGCCGCTATGAAGGTGAAGATGTGCTGCAGGAAATGCAGGGTGAAGCTGTGCTGAAAGGGTCTGTTCTCTATGTTCGTTATCAGGAACCACAGAACGGCCCTGAAGGTGGTATTACCCGAACAACATTGAAAATGAGCGGACAATCCATCAAGATTATACGTCACGGCGAGGTGGAATCGGAGCAGACGTTTGAATTAAACCGGAAGCTTCCGGGCTTTTATCGTTCCCCTTACATGGCTTTTTCCTTGTCCACGCATACACAGGAGCTGGAACTTTCCATTCAAGGATTGAACGCACGCGCAGCGTGGAGCTACGACTTTTACCGCTTTGACGAAGAATCCGGACATTTCGCGATTAGTTTGCATATACAGGAGGAACCAATTTAATGACACGTAATCCACTAGATACAATTAATGAACGGGTAAGCACGGCGATCGGTAATGCCATCGTTGCTGCTGGAATCGTTACGCAAGATGAGTTGCCTGCTATCACGCTTGAAGTACCTCGGGACAAATCCCATGGTGACCTAGCAACCAATGCTGCGATGCAGCTCACCAAGATGGCTAAGCGTAATCCTCGTCAGATTGCGGAAGAGATCATCGCTAACCTGAACTTGGCGGATGCTGGCATTGAGACGGCTGAGATCGCTGGACCAGGCTTCATCAACTTCAAATTGGACAAGAGCTACCTCTATCCCGTGCTGGAGCTTGTACAAGAGCAGGGAGAGAATTACGGAAGAATTAATGTCGGTGAAGGACGCAAGGTCGAAATGGAGTTTGTCAGTGCCAATCCAACAGGCAGCCTGCATCTGGGACATGCCCGTGGAGCAGCTGTAGGTGATGCACTGTGCAATATCCTCGATTATGCTGGTTACGTTGTAACTCGTGAATACTACATTAATGATGCGGGTAACCAAGTATTTAATTTGGCTCGCTCCATTGAAGCGCGTTATTTGCAAGAGCTAGGCCAAGATGCTGAGATGCCAGAAGACGGTTACCATGGTGAAGATATTAAAGGGTTTGCGAAGGAATTGGTTGCCGAGAAGGGAGACAGCTTGCTGTCCATGCATCCAGGAGATCGTGCCGCTTACTTCCGTGACTATGGTCTGGAGAAGGAACTGGATAAGATCAAACGGGACTTGAATCGCTTCCGCGTTAACTTTGATATCTGGTTCAGCGAGACTTCCCTTTACGATAATGGTGAAGTACTTCGTGTGCTGGATGAATTGCGTGACCGTGACGAGATCTATGAGAAAGATGGCGCAACCTGGCTGAAAACGATGCAATATGGGGACGACAAGGAACGTGTATTGATCAAGAATGATGGTACGTACACTTACCTGACACCGGACATCGCTTACCACCGCGATAAATATTCTCGTGGATACGACACGATGATTAACATCTGGGGAGCCGATCACCATGGATATATTCCACGGATGAAAGCTGCTATGCAAGCACTCGGTAATGATCCGGATAAACTGGTCGTGCTGATTGCACAGATGGTTAGCTTGTTCCAGAATGGTGAGAAAGTGAAAATGTCTAAGCGTACGGGTAAAGCCGTAACAATGGAAGATCTGATGGATGAAGTAGGCATTGACGCCATTCGATACTTCTTCACGATGCGTAGCATGGACTCCCATCTGGACTTTGACATGGATCTTGCTATTTCGACGTCTAATGAGAACCCAGTATTCTATGTGCAATACGCACATGCTCGTGTCTGCAGCGTATACCGCCAAGCAGCAGAGCAAGGCATTGAGCTGTTGCCAATTTCACAGATTAACCTGTCTAAGCTGACAACAGAACATGAATTTGATCTTCTTCGCAAAATGGGTGAGCTGCCAGAAGAGATTGCCACTGCTGCTACGGGATATGCGCCACACCGCTTGATCCGTTACGTATATGAACTGGCATCCCTGTTCCATAGCTACTACCGTGCAGAGCGCGTCATTACAGAAGACGCGGAGCAAACGCAAGCGCGTCTGGCGTTGATCGGTGCTGTGCGCACCGTTATCGCAACAGCGCTTCGTCTGGTTGGCGTATCCGCACCAGACAAAATGTAACCCATGCCGCAGCGGCGCATTGCCGCCTAGGCTTAGCCAAAAGTCCCCATGCACCACGCTAGCAATGCAGCGTGGGCATGGGGACTTTTGGCAGTGCAAGCAGACGGACGCATAGCGTGCCGTGCTTGCACCTGAGCCTGCACCGACCACCGCCGCCGCGTGTACAAGCCTTGAAGCCTCTGTATACCGCATGCTCGCGGTATACGGTGCCTTCAAGGCTTGATCTAGTCGATGGCGATGGCGGTCGGTGCGTTATGCCTCGCCCTCCTGCATGAGTCGGAGGGCGTCGATCTCGCCGCCGCGTACCTTCGTCTTCGCGGCGGTTGTTTTGCGAGCGCGCAGTGGTACGGTGGCGCGCTTGACCAGCGCTTTAATTTCGCTGGGCGAAAGTCCTGGATGCTTGGCAAGTAATAGCGCGATGGCGCCGCTTACGTGGGAAGTAGCCATGGAGGTGCCGCTCATCTCGTGGTGCTTGCCTTGTACCCATGAGGATACAATCTTGTCGCCAGGTGCGTAGACATCTACATATGCACCACGGTTGCTGAAGGACGCAATGCGCCGGTTTTTGTCCGTTGCACCCACGGATATCGTCTGCGGATACCTTGCTGGATAATCAATGCTACGACGTTTGCCGTCGTTTCCTGACGAGGCCACAATGACAATGCCGGCATGGTATGCCCGATTAACGACATCGAGAAGAGCCTTGCTTCGAGTCTTCATACCGAAGCTCATATTGATGATATCTACCCGGTTACGCACACACCAGTCGATGCCGAGCACGATATCGGATACATAAGCTGATCCGTTATGATCGAATGCCTTTACTGGATATATCAAAGACCGAGGAGCTACACCGATCATGCCAGCCGTGCTGTTGGCTGCTGCAATCGTTCCGGCAATATGAGTTCCGTGACCGTTATCATCATGGGGCAGTAAGCTGCGATTTAACAGATTAATCCCACGCGCCAGTGAATAACGAAGATCCGGGTGCTGATAATCAGCACCAGTATCAATCACACCGATTTTGATGCGATGTCCTGTGGAGACAGACCATACTTTGGGTGCACGGATCTGCTTCACTCCCCAGGGCACACCTTGAACACTGGTTGGTTTATTATGAAGCGCAGTGGCATGGAGCGAGATGGAGTGATCCCCTTCCACTGTAATATCAGCGCCATAACGATTCAATTCTTCTGGGCAGCCTACATTTGCGATAATGGAGCGTGCTAGGCGGGAGGAACGCACTGCCCTGAGATCGGAGAATTTGCTGCGCATTCTCGAAAGTTCCAAGAGACAGGCTTCATAGTGTCTTGGTTGGTTGAACCGGATGAGGTACCGCCCCGCCTGTTCCGGTTCAGGACCTTTCATTCCTTCAACTAAATGATGCAATAAGCCGGTGTAGTCCATTATGGGCAGCCCCCTTCGGGATGAACATGCTGAGGTATTCTATGAATGCGCTCAGCCTGCCGCATGGGGAACTTGCCCTTTTTTTATAAAAAGTCCTTCACTTCGTGTCAAAAAGGGCGCAGGGACATATGATGGATGGAGGGCTAGAGGGCTCTTGCGGGGAACCTTGGTAAGGAGCGATCCTACGAGGGTATACAGTCAGAAGACGGAGGGGACTCCGTCTTTTTCCATTTTTGCTCAGCTTCTGTAGAATGGCGTCGTCGAAGTTGTTTTCCATGTTATTTATCTAATCCACGTACATAAAAACTTGCTTTTTAACGCTAAATAGGTTTTACTTAGTTTTGTTAATGGATATGTTATACGTAACGATCCAGTTCGTAGGGATATAAAGTGAATTAATGTGTGAGAGGAAGTGTCTGTCAGTGAGTACCTCACTCAACTTAAAAATTGATAAAGAAAAGGTAAGAGAGATTCCTTTGGTTGACCTCGCCTTTATGGTGCTGAAAGCGGCAAATACGCCGTATTACTACCGAGATTTGATGAATGAGGTAGCTAAACAGCGCGGAATGACTGACGAAGAAATCAACGATTTTATTGCCCAGCTATATACCGAGATTAATATCGATGGACGTTTTGCTTGTGTCGGTACGAGTCTGTGGGGATTGAAGCGCTGGTATCCGGTTGCTGGAGCGGAAGATTCCATGACGGGTGCGAAACGTCCGCGTATCATCAACGATGAAGATGATGATTTGGAAGATGAGGACTTCGGTGAAGAGGAAGATAGCTACAGCAGCGACGAAGACTTCGACAACACTGATGATGATCAGGACGAAGATGAAGACGATGATGATGATGACGATGATGACATCTTCGATGAAGATGATAGCGATGAAGAAGTTCTAGTTGAAGATGATGATTTGGAAGAAGAAGACCTCGACGAAGACGATGAAGAAGAGTCCGAAGACGAGGATGGTTTTGACGACGATTCCAATAAGTAAACGTCATTTTTAATGTCAATAATTTACCCGTTTCACCCCGATAGACATCCTTGACAAGCAGATGGGGTAGCGGGTAAACTATTGCATGGGCTTATGAATGAGCGACAATATATTTATGTTTTTTATAAAAGTGCCCCGTCCTGCGGGAGTACTTTTTTTTGTATTTTTAGAGGCAGAATTTTGCAAAATGAAATGATTTCCGCACGCTCCCGGTCAACGTCCGGGGTTCGTTTTTGTATATAAAAAAACGTCAATCGATGTTTTCTGATTGATGTCAGGTAAGGGGACGAACCCGGATTAAGGCTCTCGGAAAATTTGCACCATTTTGTTGTAAAGCAGCGTTGTTCAAACGGTCTTCGTGAGAAAGAGCAGTTCGTAGATGCAGGGAATTTCTACCATTGCTCTTTTTAACGATGATTACCTGGGAAACGGGTTACGATAACACCATATATCGCCTGAATTTCTGTACTTATATTAGGAGGGTAATAACAGTGACAAAGTATATTTTCGTGACGGGCGGAGTTGTGTCCTCCCTGGGCAAAGGAATCACGGCTGCCTCGCTGGGCAGATTGCTGAAAAACAGAGGACTCAAGGTAACAATCCAGAAATTTGACCCATATATCAACATTGACCCGGGAACAATGAGCCCGTATCAGCACGGTGAAGTATTTGTAACAGACGATGGCGCGGAAACGGATTTGGATCTGGGTCACTATGAACGGTTTATTGACATCAATCTTTCCAAAAACAGCAACGTTACAACAGGTAAAGTATACTCTTCCGTGATCAGCAAAGAGCGTCGCGGTGAATATTTGGGTGGTACGGTACAAGTTATCCCGCACATTACGAACGAGATCAAAGAGCGCGTATTCCGCGCTGGTCGTGAAGCTGGTTCGGATGTCGTGATTACGGAAATCGGCGGAACAGTGGGCGACATCGAGAGTTTGCCTTTCCTGGAAGCTATTCGTCAGATTAAGAGCGATGTAGGTCGCGACAATGTAATGTACATCCATGTAACACTGATTCCATACATCAAGGCTGCGGGTGAAGTGAAAACAAAACCTACACAGCACAGTGTGAAGGAATTGCGCAGTATCGGTATTCAGCCAAACGTTATCGTTTGCCGTACAGAGTACGAGCTGTCCAAAGACATGAAAGCCAAAATCGCGCTCTTCTGTGACATTGATGAGAACGCCGTGGTAGAATGCCGCGATGCGAGCACATTGTATGAAGTGCCACTTAACCTGCGTGAAGAAGGCTTGGATGAGATCGTGGTAAACCACCTGAAGCTGACTACTCCTGCACCGGATATGAGCGAGTGGGAAGGGCTGGTTGACCGGATCAGCAAATTGCAACGCACTGTTGAGATTGCGATTGTTGGTAAATATGTAGCGCTTCATGATGCATATCTGAGTGTTGTTGAATCATTGTCTCACGCTGGATTCGCATCCAACGCAGATGTGAAGATTCGCTGGGTTCATTCCGAAGATATTACAGATGAGAACGTAGGAGACCTGTTGCACGGCGTGGGTGGTATTCTTGTTCCTGGTGGATTCGGAGATCGTGGAATCGAAGGTAAAGTATCGGCAATCCGTTATGCCCGTGAGAAAAATATTCCGTTCTTCGGTATTTGCTTGGGTATGCAGGTTTCCGTTATTGAATATGCACGTTCCATCGTTGGTTTGAACGGTGCTAACAGCTCCGAGATCAATCCAGCTACTGAATTCCCGGTAATCGATCTGTTGCCAGAGCAAAAAGATATCGAAAATCTGGGTGGTACGATGCGTCTTGGTCTGTACCCTTGTAAGCTTCAAGAGGGATCTTTGGCTATGTCTTGTTATGATGACGAACTCGTGTATGAGAGACATCGCCACCGGTATGAGTTCAACAATGAATACCGTGAAGCGATCGAGAAAGCAGGATTGGTTATCTCCGGTACATCTCCAGATGGCCGTTTGGTAGAGATCGTTGAACTTCCGGGACACCCATGGTTCCTGGCAGTACAATTCCATCCAGAATTCACTTCCCGTCCGAACCGTCCACAACCGTTGTTCCGTGAGTTTGTGAAAGCTTCCTTGGAGAACGCTGAGAAGTAAGTTATTTATTTATTATATGGGGATGTCTCTGTTCGCTCGTGATTTACGGGTGGGCGGGGCATCCTCTTTTCGTCATGCTCTTAGAAATCATAGATGGGATAAAATGTTTTCGGTCAATTTGAACCTGGAGAAGGATTTTACTGGAAGAGGTAGAATACTTATCATGACGACTATGGGATAGTTATCCAGATTCGGACGTTTATGCTTTCCTAAATCCAGGAGGTTACACAGTGGAAAATAAAAAATTGTTGATTGTTGATGACCAAAATGGGATTCGTATCCTCTTAATGGAAGTGTTCAGCAGTGAGGGATATAATACATTTCAAGCGCCTAATGGTAAGGTAGCTCTTGAAATTGTAAATAACGACAAGCCTGATCTGGTGTTGCTCGATATGAAAATTCCCGGCATGGATGGGCTGGAAATTTTGAAGCATATTAAAGAAATAGACCCCAACATCAAAGTCATCATGATGACGGCTTATGGGGAGCTAGATATGATTAAGGAAGCTACCGATCTTGGAGCACTCATGCATTTTACGAAACCGTTTGATATCGATGAGATGCGTGTTGCCGTCAATATGCAATTACGAAATGATACCGCCAATAAATGCAGCTGAATCCTGTGGAAACAGGATTTTTTTGTGTATAAATAACCAAATATAAGGATTGTATTAATCCAAGGTATTCCAGTGAAATTTTCAGGGAATATTGAAATTGATGATGCCGTCATGTGATATCTATGAAAACTGTGCTGCAAAGCACAGCATTTTTGCAAATGCATGTTTAGTATTTGACATGGGATGTGGTATAATAAGCCCGTATGTGATTTCGGCTAAAAACCATAGACATAACCCAAACCCCTAGGAGGATTGAAACCATGCCATTAGTATCTATGACAGACATGTTGAACAAAGCACTCGAAGGAAAATATGCAGTTGGTCAATACAACATCAATAACCTTGAGTGGACTCAAGCAATTCTTACTGCTGCTGAAGAAGAAAAATCCCCAGTAATCCTGGGTGTTTCCGAAGGCGCAGCACGTCACATGGGTGGCTTTACTACTGTAGTTAAAATGGTAGAAGGACTCTTGATTGACATGAAAATCTCCGTACCAGTTGCTATTCACCTGGATCACGGTTCAAGCTTCGACAAATGTAAAGAAGCGATTGACGCTGGATTTACATCCGTTATGATTGACGGTTCCCATCACTCCATCGATGAGAACATCGAAATGACTAAAAAAGTGGTTGAATATGCACACGCTAAAGGCGTTTCTGTAGAAGCTGAAGTAGGTACTGTAGGCGGACAAGAAGACGACGTTATCGGTGGTATTCAATACGCTGACCTGAACGAGTGTATCCGTATCGTTAAAGAAACAGGTATCGATACTTTGGCACCGGCTCTGGGTTCCGTACACGGTCCTTACCAAGGCGAGCCAAACCTAGGTTTCAAAGAAATGGAAGAAGTTCGTGACGCGGTACAAGTTCCACTCGTATTGCACGGTGGTACTGGTATTCCTAAACACGATATCGATAAAGCAATCTCCCTGGGTACTTCCAAAATCAACGTGAACACAGAGAACCAAATCTCTTTCACTAAAGCAGTTCGTGAAGTACTTGCAGCTAAACCAAATGCTTACGATCCACGTACATTCATCGTACCAGGCCGTGATGCAATCAAAGAAACAGTTAAAGGTAAAATCCGCGAGTTTGGTTCTAACAACAAAGCGTAATTTATCTCAAACAGTTCCATACTGTGAAATGGAAGAACACCGCCTAGCCGGTGTCTTTCCATTTTCACACCTTATTTCTACATCGTTAGCCATCAGCACGTATTGCCGTTCATCGGCTGCAAAACACGTAGGGGGACATTAAGCTTTATGGAAAAATTGATGATTAGTGGCGGACGTCCGTTACAGGGAACTGTAACCATAAGCGGCGCCAAGAACAGCGCCATTGCGCTTATTCCTGCAGCATTGCTTGCCGAGTCAGAGGTCGTGCTTGACAACCTGCCACTTTTGAGTGATGTGGCCGTATATGCGGAAATTTTGGAGGAACTCGGAGCGCGTGTGACATGGGAAGGCAGTCAGATGAGAATCGATCCTTCCGATATTAAATCCATTCCTATGCCGAATGAGCCTGTGAAGAAACTTCGTGCTTCATACTATATGATGGGTGCGCTACTTGGGCGTTTCAAAGAAGCGACCATCGGTTTACCTGGAGGTTGTAACTTTGAACCTCGTCCGATTGATCAACATATCAAAGGTTTTGAAGCGCTTGGCGCAACGGTTACAAACGAACATGGTTCCATTCATCTGCATGCGAAAGAGCTTCGCGGAGCTAAGATTTATCTAGATGTAAGTAGCGTAGGTGCAACCATTAACATTATGCTGGCGGCAACTCGTGCCAAAGGCTCTACAATTATCGAAAACGCGGCTAAAGAGCCTGAGATTATAGATGTAGCAACACTTTTGAACTCTATGGGTGCAAGCATTAAGGGTGCAGGTACAGAAACCATTCGTATTGAAGGTGTATCTGAACTGAAAGGTTGTCGTCATTCGATCATTCCGGATCGCATACAGGCAGGTACGTACATGATTGCTGCGGCAGCAACACGTGGAGACGTTCTGATTGATAATGTCATCCCCAAACACCTTGAAGCTTTGACTGCAAAGCTAATTGAGATGGGCGTTGGCATTGAGGAACTAGACGAGAGCATCCGAGTTATTGGACAAGCATCGTACAATCATGTGGATGTGAAGGCGCTGGTGTACCCTGGCTTCCCTACAGATCTACAGTCCCCGATGACGAGTGTATTAACACAAGCAACGGGTGTTAGTGTCCTCAGTGATTTTGTATATAGCAATCGATTCAAGCATGTTCCTGAGTTAGTGCGAATGGGTGCTAAAATCCGTGTAGAAGGACGTTCTGCAATTATTGAAGGTAGTCCTTTGAATGCGGCTAAGGTAAAAGCATCCGATCTGCGCGCTGGAGCAGCGCTGGTGATTGCGGGTCTCACCGTTAGTGAAGGTGTGACTGAAGTAACAGGTGTTGAATTTATCGATCGTGGTTACGATCATCTTGTTACTAATCTGCGCTTGTTAGGTGCAGATGTGTGGCGTGAGACGGAGTAAACGAACGATATATTGCAAGTTTACAGCAATACAGTTATTATTTTTACAGAACTGCATAACCTTTCAACAAATGGGTAAACCTATACTAATAGAGTTCTCAGCCTCTCCGGAACCAGGTGAAATGTACGATTTCCTTGGCCGGAGGGTCTTTTTTTGGATTAGACATCATATGGCTGTAAGAACTGAGATTATTCCCTTTCCTCAAGCCCCCGGTTTGTTTGAACTGCGCTCCTTGGCCGGTTACCCGGATCGAACGCCTCATGACTTTTGTGTTCACTCACTAGCGGACAGTGCTGTGTATATAGCCACCCCGCCCGGAACTTACATCCAAAGACAAGTATTTGCATTATAGCGGTTACATTCCGTACAATGGACAGAAGAGAACGCGGTGTTATGCTGCCCTCCATAGCCGGAACATCTAGCGAAACTATCCATTTCACGGACTTATTAATTGAATAGGTGGTTATTATATGGATCTACAAATTTCCGATTTGGAAGAAATGAAATTAACGGACCTTTACAAACTGGCCAAAAAATATCAAATTCCATATTACGGTCAATTGAAAAAGAAAGAATTAATCTTTGCTATATTACGTGCACAAGCTGAACAAAGTGGTTTGATGTTTATGCAAGGTGTACTTGAAATTCTCCCTGAGGGATACGGATTCCTACGGCCGATAAACTACTTGCCAAGTACGGAGGATATCTACATTTCGGCTTCGCAGATTCGCAAGTTTGACCTTAGAACGGGTGACCTCGTATCGGGTAAGTGTAGGACGCCAAAAGAAAATGAACGTTACTTCGGCTTGCTGCAAGTCAATGCTGTAAACGGAGAGAATCCTTCAGCCGCTGCGGAAAGACTTCATTTCCCTGCACTAACTCCATTATATCCGCAGAAAAAACTGGTTCTCGAAACATCCCCCAACCATTTGTCCACTCGCATTATGGATGTGCTTGCTCCAGTAGGTCTGGGACAGCGCGGATTGATCGTAGCACCTCCCAAAGCAGGTAAAACACTTCTCCTTAAAGAAATCGCCAACAGCATCTCAACGAACAATCCTGAAATTGAACTATTTGTCCTGTTGATTGATGAGCGTCCAGAGGAAGTAACGGATATGTCTCGTTCGGTTAAAGGTGAAGTTGTAGCTTCTACGTTTGATGAGCTGCCTGAGAACCATATTAAAGTTGCTGAATTGGTGTTGGAGCGTGCACTTCGCCTTGTAGAAGCCAAAAAAGATGTCGTTATCCTGCTGGATAGCATCACACGTCTGGCTCGTGCATACAACTTGGTTATTCCGCCATCTGGTCGGACGCTAAGCGGAGGTATTGATCCTGCAGCATTCCATCGTCCTAAACGCTTCTTCGGTTCTGCAAGGAATGTGGAAGAGGGAGGAAGCTTGACTATTCTGGCGACTGCTCTGATTGATACAGGTTCCCGTATGGATGATATTATCTATGAAGAGTTCAAAGGTACGGGTAACATGGAGCTTCATTTGGATCGTCGTTTGGCAGAGCGCCGTATCTTCCCTGCGATTGATATTCGTCGTTCGGGTACTCGTCGTGAAGAAGTGCTTCTTAGCAAAGAAGAGCTGGATACAATCTGGACTATTCGGAAAAATATGAATGACTCACATGATTTTGTGGAGAGCTTCCTGAAGAAGCTGCGTAACAGCAAAACCAATGCAGAGTTTCTTGCTGCATTTGATGCAGCGGCCAATAATCCAACGAGTAATTCGGGCACAACAACAACCCGTCGTTCACCAAGACAAACAGCCACATCAGCAACGACAACCTAGTTGACTATGGGCTGATTGGACACTCGTCGTTTAGGCTTAACCCATATAGATGTGAGGAGAACATCATGTATTTAGTATACGCAGATGAAAAAGGTAATGTATTTGATCACCCGTCCTTGTATGGACTTGCACGAAGTGGTGATATGATTGTTGAAATTATGGAGGATGAGCTTATTCCTCTGCCAGATGGTGCGACATTGGTGGGATTGCCGAGCACTCGTCCAATTGGTATGGATCCCGATACGGGCGAGATGTTGCCAATGCCTAGTGATACACAAGCTGTAGGTGCGTTATTGCCGCAAGGTTTCACCCGGCTGTGCTTGCCAGGTTATGTGAAGACGGATAAAGAGTACAAGTTGCCTTTGTTCGGTTATTCGGCAGTTGTCTGGAAAGATGGCGGTTTCTATGTCACAGCTGCGAAGTCGGATAGTCCAGATAAGTGGAATCCGCTTAACTGTGACCGGGATGATGTGAAGTCAGGTGTGAATCATTTGACGAAAAAATATCCGGAAAATCGTCTTTATACTCATCTATCGAATTGTGCGCTGGGATATGAATGCTTAACTTCATCCAACACGTTCTTGAATCGTTGGGAAGGCGGCGTGCCTGTATCATACTCCTGTAATGCCGGTTGCTTCGGATGTATTTCTGAACAACCCGATGACAGTGGTTTTGTATCTCCGCAGACACGTATGAATTTCCGCCCACGTGTGGATGAAATTGTTGAAGTTATGCTGGAGCATTTGAAAACGCCGGAATCCATTATCAGTTTTGGACAAGGCTGTGAGGGTGAACCATCTACGCAGGCTAAACTGATTATTGAGGCTATTCGTGAAGTGCGTTCCATCACGGATATGGGGTACATCAACATTAATACGAATGCTGGATTGAATGATCATATTAGAGGTATTGTAGATGCGGGGCTGGATCTTATGCGCGTAAGTACAATCAGTGCTTTGGACGATCATTATAATGCCTATTACAAACCTCGTGGTTATACATTGGCTAATGTCGAGAAATCCATGAAGTATGCCGCTGAACAAGGTGTATACACATCCATTAACTATTTGATCTTCCCGGGTGTAACGGATCGTGAGGAAGAGATTGAAGCAATGGTTGAGTTTGCGCGCAGAACCAAACTACGTCTCATTCAGATGCGTAATCTCAATATTGACCCTGAGAGTTATTTGGATCTGATTCCTCCGGCTCAAGGTGACATACTGGGAATGAAGCAGATGATCGAGATCTTCCAAGAAGAGTTGCCTGACGTCGTGATTGGCTCATTTACACATGTTCCACCAGCTGGAATGGCACGTCCTAAGCGCCTGATCACCTCTTGATAATTATGGATTGCAACTGGCAATATGCCATGTTATAATCTTCGAAGTTGTGCCATTTACTCTGGGTCCGCTTGAGGCTCAGGGCGGAAAGAGGTGAAAGGTAATGAAAGAAGCAATTCATCCTAAATACACGATTGGTCAAGTATCCTGCGCATGCGGTAATACTTTTGAGACTGGTTCGGTTAAAGACGGACTTCGTGTAGAGATTTGCTCCGCGTGCCACCCGTTCTTCACTGGTAAACAGAAGTTTATCGATGCTGGCGGTCGTGTGGATCGTTTCAAGAAAAAATACGGAATCTAATTCAGCAATTCTTCGGGAATTGTCTGCTAATTGCATCCAAACCCACCCCTGTCATCTTGACAGGGGTTTTTATATGTATGTTTGTGTATGGAAGGTGGAGAGTGCTCTACGATAAGATTCCTAGTTTCTAGCCCTTTTTAAGACTAGTTTTCTACATCGCAAGTAGGCCGAGCCGCATTCTAGATCGATTGGTAACAATTATTCAGCTCTCCCCATCTCCCTCTGGTTGCAATTTATACTACCTTACGTTATACTATTTCTTACCGTGCTAGATGGGGAGGTAGCGGTGCCCTGTAACTCGCAATCCGCTACAGCGAGGTTGAATTCCTGCTAGAGGTTTTGTCGATGTGAGGTTTGGTCCCTGAACGTGGTGTTGACGGTTGGGTCCTCCGCAATGAGTACTCATGAACCTGGTCAGGTCCGGAAGGAAGCAGCCATAAGTGAGATCACTCTTGTGCCGGAGGGTTGCCTAGCCTGAGCTATTGTTCAGGGGTGCCACTTGGATCGCAATTATCGATAGCAGGTGCACGGCTTACTATTAGAATTTGAGACCTTTGCAGTTGTATGTATGCAGAGGTCTTTTTGATATGTCTACAAAAAAACCACGCAGAAATGGGTCAGATAAAGTTTGGATTCACCCCGGAATATAGTATAATGGGGGAACGACAAAGGACTCGAATGCGAAGTGGAAGGAAGGTAACGCATCATGGAGCATATCGCGTTATACCGGGCTTGGCGTCCCCAGTCGTTCCAAGATATGGTGGGACAACAGCATATTATTCAAACCTTACAGAACGCGATTCGTGAACAGCGGACTTCCCATGCCTATTTGTTTAGTGGCCCTAGAGGAACGGGAAAGACAAGTGCTGCCAAGATTTTGGCCAAAGCTGTGAACTGCGAACGTGGACCTGCGCCTGAGCCTTGTAACGAGTGCGAAGCATGCCGGAGGATTACAACTGGTGCGGTAATGGATGTACAAGAGATTGATGCGGCATCCAACCGAGGTGTTGAAGAGATCCGTGATCTTCGGGAAAAGGTTAAATATGCGCCAACCGAGGTTCGGCAGAAAGTTTATATTATTGATGAAGTACACATGCTTACGACAGAGGCTTTCAATGCGCTGCTTAAAACGTTGGAAGAACCTCCTCCGCATGTTATGTTTATTTTGGCAACAACCGAACCCCATCGTCTACCGGCTACGATTATATCTCGCTGTCAGCGATTTGATTTTCGCCGAGTTTCGTTGGAGGAACAGACAGCACGCTTAGCTCTAATCTGTGAGCAAGAAGGTATGGAAGCTGACCTTGATGCACTTCAATATATTGCCCGTCTATCTGACGGGGGAATGCGGGACGCGCTTAGCGTATTAGATCAGATCTCCTCATTTACGGATGGGAAGGTAACCTATCAGCAGGTCATGGATATGACCGGTGGGATTCCATCTGAACAATTTGCGAAGCTTGCTGCCTCTCTATTGAAGGGTGACGTCGGTCATATCCTGCTGATGATTGAAGGATTTATGCATGAAGGTAAGAGTGCAGACAAATGCATGGAGAACTTGCTTTATTATTTCCGTGATTTGCTTATGATTAAGATGGTGCCGGATGCAGATAAGCTAACGGATCGTGTACTCAACCCGGAGTCGTTCCGAGATATGGCTGAATCCTTCACTAAGGAACAGTTGTTCCAAATGATTGATACACTTAATCGGTACCAGAGTGAAATGAAGTATGCAGTCCAACCACAGACACTATTTGAAGTTGCGCTGCTCAAACTGTGCAGTATTCCCGCGCAAGGCGCAATGGCTGATCAAGCAGTAGCTTCGTCAAGTGCTGGATCTACCGCGCCATCGACCGATAGTGGAGAGATTGGGCGGTTGAAGCAACAACTTGCTGAGCTTGAGAAGAAACTAGATCGCGCACTTAAAAGTGGGTTATCTGGTGGGGAATCTGCCTCAAGCAGCCCTTCTCGTCCGGCGACACGTGCTCCTGTGTCTAGAGGGAACTCGCCAGCGAAGTTGCCTGCGCATTTGGATCAGTATGTTGCGCGTAAAGGATCGCCTGATTTTATGGAGATCAGCAAAAAGTGGAGTCAGATATTGCAACGCGTGAAAGAGGAGAAAGTCACAGTTCATGCTTGGTTTATGGACGGTGAACCAGTATCTCTTTTGGAAGACAACGTATTAGTGGCTTTCAAAAATAACATCCATCGCGAAACGACCGAGAAGCAGGCTAACCGTGAAGTGATTGAACGTGTGCTGTCTGAACAGCTTGGACGTTCAGCGCGTCTGGTGACGATGATGCTCAAGGATTGGACTGGTGCAATGGAAGGAGCTTCTGAAGCGCCAAAGGAGGACTTTAAGCTTGAACCAGAGCATGAAGATGGAGGTTCAGGCAGCAAGCAACCTTGGATAGATGAAGCCATTCAGCTATTTGGTGAGGATCTTGTTGTGATTAAGGAATAGATTTACTATACGCCTGGTGCGATAACTATACCTAAGGAGATGAAAAGTTATGAATAACATGAACCAAATGATGAAACAAGTGAAGAAAATGCAGGAGCAAATGTTGAAAGCACAAGAGGAGCTTGCGGACAAAACGGTTCAAGGTACTTCAGGTGGTGGCGTTGTGACAGCAGAGGTTAACGGACATAAGAAATTGCTAGCTATTACGATCAAACCTGAAGCGGTAGATCCAGAAGATGTAGAAATGCTGCAGGATCTTGTAATGACTGCTGTAAATGATGCTATGACCAAAGCCGATGAGATTGCCAATCAAGATATGGGTAAATTCACAGGCGGCATGAAAATTCCGGGACTATTTTAATTTAAATTGATCCTCTAAAAGGAGACGCAATCGATTGTATTATCCCGAACCGATAGCCAAGCTAATTGATGCCTTTACTCGTTTGCCGGGTATTGGGCCTAAGACGGCGGCGAGATTAGCTTTTCATGTGCTTAACATGAAGGAAGATGATGTTATTGATTTTGCCAAAGCACTTGTCAGTGTGAAGCGTAACCTTCATTACTGTTCTGTGTGCTGTAATATCACAGATACAGATCCATGCCGGATCTGTCAGGATAAATCGAGGGATACCTCGGTAATCTGTGTTGTTCAGGATTCTAAAGACCTGGTGGCTATGGAACGTACGAAAGAATTCGATGGGTATTATCATGTCTTGCAAGGTGCGATCTCTCCTATGGAGGGTATTGGGCCGGATGACATTCGTCTGAAGGAACTGCTGACTCGGTTGAGTGATGAACGAGTACAGGAGTTAATCCTGGCAACGAACCCGAACATTGAGGGAGAAGCTACAGCGATGTACATTTCCCGTTTGGTTCGTCCATTCGAAATCAAGGTAACTCGTATTGCTCATGGATTGCCTGTTGGTGGAGACTTGGAGTACGCAGATGAAGTAACATTATCCAAAGCGCTGGAAGGTCGTAGAGAGTTGCGTTAAACGCCTAGCTATGATCTGAAGGGCGGTATTCGATTTGTTATTTTGTTAGCCGATGTGTGTAGCAACGTAAACGAGTTTAATCAGAGAGCCCTTCGGGGTTCTCTTTTTTTGTTTTATTGGATGTGTAGGTCGGTGGTTTTGAGGGGTGGATGTAGTGATATTGTGAGTTGGAAGTCTGTGTACAGGAATATTCGTGGAATAAGTTCTAAGTTTGTCCTCTCCTTGATATGTATGAGATATGCTGTTTCAGATCTGGAGGGGGAGAGCTTATGTTGTTTTGGAAAAGTAGCAGGCGCTCATCTAATGATAAACATACCCGAGTATTGAAGGAACGAGAAGCGGAACAGATTTACACCGATATTCAAAAGGCTAAGTTGGAATGGGAGAGAGCTGTGAGGCAGTTCGAAGAGGCACAAGGGGAGGATGAGATTGATTATGCGATCTATGTGTTGGAAGCGGCTGAGCGAAAGTACCAAATTCATTTGAAGCGAGCTAAGCGTGCGGAGATGGATGGGGCGGTGATGATGGATCGAGGTCTGAGTGGGTAGCTGAATAAGTTGAATGAAATGGAGGCGGGTATAATGAAGAGTTTAATACTAGGAAGTGTGCTGGTTATATCGTTGCTTGCGCTGTTAGTCATCTTGTTTAAGAAGAGAATTGGACTCGCTTGGCTTACCTCATTCGGAATTCATCTTGTGCTAGCGGCTGTGGGAATTTATATCGTGAATTATTCAGGATGGATTACAGGGGCGTACATCCCTCTGAATCCCGCCACGATAGGTACGGTGAGTATTCTCGGGCTGCCTGGAGTGGGGCTATTATTAGGTTTGAAAATTTCTTTGTTTGGGTAGTTGACTCTTCGAACGATTCTATGGTACATTATATCTCGTTGCTTTGCTTGCTTGGTTGAGACATTTTGAAGAGATTAATGAGTTCGAAAGAGCTCGAAAAAAGAATTTCAAAAAAATGCTTGACTGAAACACACGAAGCATGGTATATTATAAAAGTCGCCGCTGAGACAAAATGGTGACGAAAAAAGAAGAGAATTATCAAGTTTGATCTTTGAAAACTGAACAACGAGTGAGTAATCATCCTGCTTGCAGGATGAACAAAATGAGATTTTTAATCTCGTCAGATTCAAAATGAGCTAATCGCTCTTTTCAATACTTTATTGGAGAGTTTGATCCTGGCTCAGGACGAACGCTGGCGGCA
>NZ_LMFO01000022.1 GCF_001426865.1 Paenibacillus sp. Root52
GTGTCCGAGCTGGCCGAAGGAGCACGATTGGAAATCGTGTAGGCGTCACAAGCGTCTCGAGGGTTCGAATCCCTCTCTCTCCGCCAGATAATTTTTAAKCAAGGCCCGTTGGTCAAGGGGTTAAGACACCTCCCTTTCACGGAGGTAACAGGGGTTCGAATCCCCTACGGGTCATTCTTTTCTTCAAAAAAAAGAAGTTGATTTTAATAGCAGTTATATGTTAAGATCATAAATGTGTTATTCGGAGGCTTAGCTCAGCTGGGAGAGCATCTGCCTTACAAGCAGAGGGTCGGGGGTTCGATCCCCTCAGCCTCCACCATATATCTTTTATAACGACGCGGGGTGGAGCAGCCCGGTAGCTCGTCGGGCTCATAACCCGAAGGCCGCAGGTTCAAATCCTGCCCCCGCAATTATACTTTCTTACGAGAAAGTGATCTGGAACCGTGGTGTAGTTGGCCTAACATGCCTGCCTGTCACGCAGGAGATCGCGGGTTCGAATCCCGTCGGTTCCGCCATATTTACCACATGAGGAAGCTGTTCACTAGATCTGATATAAGGCACCGACGCCCAAGGTAAAGTGTAACATTTAAGTTTGAACTTTATTATGGCTCGGTAGCTCAGTCGGTAGAGCAGAGGACTGAAAATCCTCGTGTCGGCGGTTCGATTCCGTCCCGAGCCACCATTTATAACTTAATACGCCGGTGTAGCTCAACTGGTAGAGCAACTGACTTGTAATCAGTAGGTTGGGGGTTCAAGTCCTCTCGCCGGCACCACTTATGGAGGATTAGCGAAGTGGCCAAACGCATCAGACTGTAAATCTGCTCCCGTACGGGTTCGGTGGTTCGAATCCATCATCCTCCACCAGTTTTTAGGGGCATAGTTTAAAGGTAGAACAACGGTCTCCAAAACCGTTGGTGTGGGTTCAATTCCTGCTGCCCCTGCCAATTAAATCTTTAAAAGTATATTATATATGGCGATCGTGGCGAAGTGGTTAACGCACCGGTTTGTGGATCCGGCATTCGGGGGTTCAATTCCCCTCGATCGCCCCTTTGTTTTGTCTATGGGGATTAGCCAAGCGGTAAGGCAACGGACTTTGACTCCGTCATGCATAGGTTCAAATCCTATATCCCCAGCCATTATGCGGAAGTGGCTCAGCGGTAGAGCATCGCCTTGCCAAGGCGAGGGTCGCGGGTTCGATTCCCGTCTTCCGCTCCAAATGAATATGGCGCCATAGCCAAGTGGTAAGGCACAGCTCTGCAAAAGCTTTATCCCCAGTTCGAATCTGGGTGGCGCCTCCAGTTATTTTCTCGATATGCGAAAAAAATATGTGCCGGCGTGGCGGAATGGCAGACGCGCTCGACTCAAAATCGAGTGGGAAACCGTGGAGGTTCGAGTCCTCTCGCCGGTATAACGTATAACCCTATGGATTGCTCTTGCAATTCATAGGGTTATTTTTGTGAAGAGAAAACTCTAATGTTCAATGAGCATGTAATTGAAGCTGTTCACGCTCATTGATTTCTTTTGTATAACATATTGACGTAATTCAATATCAAATATATTATAGATATATAAAGTCTTTAATTTACTTATGCCCTACATATCACTACGAAAATGATTGATGTAAAGGAGTTATCATTGATATATATGTCTGAACTAATTATAGATATAATAACTCCTTTATATTTACTATACAAACAGCATGAGTTGAATCAATTGAATTGAACCAATAAAATCAAAATTTCGAATGGAAGAAATGGAGTGTGTAGAGATGACAGAAGTAACGCCAAGCAATGAAATAGATATTGCTCAAGGATTATTCGATCTTTCTGTGTGGGAAGAGGCTTGGAAGAATAGACCGAGGAGTCCCAAATATAAAAAGCAAAGTGCCCCTTTTAATACAGCAGAAGCTTTTGAAAGATGGGCTAGGGAGTATCATCAGCAATCCTTTACAACAGAGGGGAAGGCGCGTTCTGAGCGCATTATGGGTTGGATTGAGAATCAAGGCGTAGACTTTGAAGGAATGTCCGTTTTAGATATCGGGGCTGCTTCTGGCATTTTCACGATTCCGTTCGCAGAGAAGGGCGCAACCGTAACAGCGGTCGAACCTTCTGAGCTACTCGTTTCCTTGATGAAGGAGACAATTCCAGCAGCTTTGACATCTAAGATTGAAATCGTATGCGAGCGTTTTGAAGAAATATCTATTGAGCAGAAGGGATGGAGGAAAAAGTACGATGTTGCCTTTGCCTCAATGTGTCCAGCAATGTCCGATTGGGAAACGATTGAGCAGGCCATTAGTTCTGCCCGTAAGTATGTGTATATCAGTACAATGGCTGGACAACGGGAACATACACTGATTGATGAACTAAGAAAGGTGCTTCAGGTGGAGCAACCATTTAAACCAAGTGATATGGGATTCATTCAACAGTTGCTCTATCTGAAGGGGTACTCCTATACAACACTAATCACCAAGGAAGTGAATACCGTTGAACTGCCTGTGGAAGAAGTTGTACAGAAGCTACCTGAATGGCTGAATACGTATGCTCTACCAACAGACGAACAATCACTTAGCCTAGCTGAACAATACATTAGGAAGACATATGATAATGGAACAGTGACATTTTTAAGAGGAGGACGGTTTGGTAAAATCCTGATTCAGTTGGAACAGCCAAATATGAAGGTTCTCACAAACAAATAAAATAAAGATCTCATAACAAGAATGCGTGTTATTAAAGAATTTCAATTACGAATAGAGCAGTATACAGTTATTGTGATGAGATAGTTCAGCAGATAGCCGCACCATGTGTATCTCCTGGCGCGCGGTGTAATGAGTTTGGCGCCTGGGCAATCTTATTCCCCAAATGAACGACTTTCCTGTACATAGCCAGCTTGACGTTTACGTTCCCGATATTGTCCAGGTGTGATACCCTCCCACTTGCGAAAGGAACGGATAAAGTTCTGCGGGTTGTTGTACCGAAGTCTAGCTGCAATATCCTTAACCGTAAGATTGGTCTCTTCTAACCACTTCTTAGCTATCGTAAATCGATGCTTGGTTAGGTATTCGCTGAAGGAAGAGCCTGTTTCCTTGCGAAATACACCGCTTAGATAATTGGCATTGTAGTGGAGAAGGGCAGCGCACTCCTCTAATGTAAGATCTGTATCATAGCGCTGCTGGATAAGAGCAATTATTTTCTCAGAAATATGATGGAATTGTGCATACTGCCTTTCCTTAAGAATAGTTATAAGTGGCATGATAATACGTTGGGTAAACCATTGTTCAACTTCAGCCGCAGACTGGAGAGTAAAGAGTTCTTTGAACATACGGCTCTGTCCAATTGTAATCTGTCCTAGAGGTACACCGGCTTCCTGCATCATTAACAGAATACGTGTGAGCAATCGCATTAGCATCAACTGATACTCTTCTGGTGTCGATTCCATATTAAATACATACCCAAGCAGCTGATGGAGCATAGAAATAGCTTCAGTTTCATCCACGGATTGAATAGCCTGAAGTAACTCGTATTCGAAAGACTCCGGGTAAGACATCGACCAATGCGAAATGTGGGTCTTAACGGTTTCATATGGAATAATAACGCCTGTCCCTAATTTGAGACGATGCTGGAGGGCCTCAATAGCTTCAATGTAGGCTTGGTGCACTTCTAATAGGGAAGGATAGGACTGACTAATTCCAATGCTTATCTGTAAACTGAGCAGATCCTGAACTCGTCGTTGCAGTTGTTCTGTTTGGGCGTATAGCTGCTTCGTAAACTCATCTGGGTCAGATTCATAGGTTCCAATGACCGTTACAACGGTCTGCTCGATTACAATCGGGAGCAGTTGCATCTCGGGCAAGATGGTCTCCTCTAGCATATTTTGAATAGCGAACAGGAGAAGTTCCCGGTCTTGAGAGCTATATTTTGCATGATTCACAAGATCTGCTTGTATCGTTATGACGGCAATATGTTGCCATTGTTTGAGCTGAGAGGCATATCCTTGTTCATTCAAGATGTGTTGTAGCTTAGTTGGTGGATATTTACCCAGAAATATATTCATTAAGAAATGGTTGCGTGTCTGCATCACATAATGATTCAACTTGTTCTCAAGCTGAGAACGGGATGCAGATAATTGAGAGACACCCGCTCTAATTTGTTCGAACTCATCCATGGAGATCTCGGATTCCGCTTGCAGTGAGCTTGTAGCTCTTGCTGCTACTTGCTCTTTAATGCCGACTTGGGAGAGGAGTCTCTGAATGGGTGTGTGCATTCGCTTTGAACCTAGCCAGGAAAGCAGTAGAGATAGAAGTAACATTCCAATACTGATATACATCGTGTGTAATGCGACTTGAATGTACTCACGATTCAGGATATTCATCGGCGTAATCAGAATATAGCTCCATCCTTTTAGTGGGGATTGGGAGTACACCATGGAATAGTGCTGATCTGACGTACGCAGTTCACCGTAGGAAGAAGACGCCGGAAGCGAAGCAGGAGAGAGTTGCTCACTCAGGCTTACCCCAGTGTCACTATTGATTAAGCCGGTCGCAGCTAAGGGTTTACCCATATAGCTAGGGTCTGGATGTGCAATGATACGTTGTTCACGGTTGACAATGATTAGTCCTGAAGCGGATGAATTCGTATCTATTGCCTCAGAGGGAGTCTGTAGTGAACACGCAGGTATTCCAGCAATAAGAGCCGAGTTAGTTGAATCATTTATCGTTTGGATCGGCCTTGCTAGTGCAATATGATAATTACAGCCAGAACTCTTCATCCGTTCTTGGTTGTTAAAGACAGAGGACGGGACAAGTTGCCAACCTGATGTGAGCGTATTCGACAGTAAGTCTTGCATAGGGAGAGACAGTGGAAAATCCGTATTCAGATAAAGTCCTGCATGATCGATAAGCCAGTCCTGAGTTTGGTTAACCAGTGTAATGTCCATTAATGGTTCCCAGGATCTCATATGTTGGAACTCGGATTGCAGTTTGTTCGCAATAGCTGGCTTTGGGCTTAGATGAGGTGAAGACAGAGATTGTATAGTCACTGGAGAACGAGTCGCTTGATCCAACATATAACTGACCGTCGCAAGTTTGTGCTCTACGTTTGATTGCATTTGTGAAAGTAGCTGTTGATTTGCTTGAATACGATGTGACTCCATCTGATGGGAGGAGTAGAGAAAAGCAGCAATTCCGGTTAAAAGAATGGGTAGCGTGCTCAGCAGAATGCCATACACTATCATTTTATGTAAATAAGTTAAGGATCGCACAGGTCATCTCCTGACGTAAAGAGTAGTCATATTCCCATTTTAGTAAACGCTTACAATTAAAACAATCTAAATTTAGATTATATGGATAAAAAAGTAATAAATTTCGAAGGTTGCTTTGAACACTTCACTTCTGGCCTATTATGTAGAAACGCGAACTCATCATAAACGTAACTTAGGGGTAAGGACTGTATCTGCATGTGTATCTGTAGATGGAAGGTCATACGGGGTCTCTAATGCGGGTAATAGGGGGATAAGGAGGCTTGAGCGAACCTTGTCAGATCAAGGTCTGATATAAAGATAGCCAAAGGTCGAATATGATCCCCGACCTGAGTCTAGGATGAAAAACCGTCCACAGTCTGTTTTGAAAAGTCTCAATTTCCCCTAGAATAAGGACATAAGGTTAAACAAGAAACAAACGCACACGGAAAGGGCGGTGGAAAACATAATGAGATGGAATAAAGGAAACGGCTGGGCGATTGTACTGATTGCGCTAGGCGCACTCATCCTCTTCGGAAAGTTAACACCTTTGCTAGGATACATGATGGGATATTTGATTCCGATTCTGATGATTGCACTTGGGTACTACGGAGTGAAGCGTGGTAACACAACGCTGGGATGGATCGTACTGATCATCGGTATCATCGCATTGATCGGTAAATTATCTTGGTTGCTCGGACCAATCATCGCAATCGGGTTGATTATCTTAGGAGTATCGATGCTTGGGAATAAACGCAGTCGTCATCGCCGTTACTAAGCTTTCACGATTATGAGAAGGAGGACAGAATATAATGAGTGTATTTCGTCGAATGCGGGATATTACCGTAGCTACGTTGAATGAACATTTGGAGCAAAGTCAGGATCCAGTCAAACTGATTGACCAGTTTCTGATCTCGACCCGCCAAGACATCGGTGAAGCTGAGAAGCTTCGTCATCAATATGCAAGTCATACCAGACAGATGAAACAACAAGCTGATCAAGCAGCAGCGATGGTACACAAACGTGAAGAACAAGCTTCAATGGCCTTAAAAGCAGGTGAGGAGCATCTTGCCAAACTTGCTCTCCAAGAGAAAATTCTACATGAAGAAAAAATGGATCAGTACAATGAATTGTACGCTCAAAGTAATACGGCATTACAGGAACTCGATGAACAGATCGATCAGCTCAAAGTAGAATATCAAAATGTCTACAGTAAGCGCCAATATTACTACGCACGGATGCAAACCATTCAGTTACAACAACGAATGAATCAGAGAAGTCACTATAACAACGGTCAGAATGTCCCACGTATGTTCAATCGACTGGATGATCAAGTCTCTGACCTTGAATACGAAGCACAAAGTTTACGGGACATACGGCGTATGGGCCAGGATGGTTCTGGATCAGCAGGAAGCATGTCTTCCGGAACGCTCGATAAAGAGCTGGAGAGGCTGAAACAGAAATTAAACAATGACAAAAAGGAGTAGTTAAAATGAGTAAATTATACCGCTCAACGCGTAATCGGATGCTGACAGGTTTGATCGGCGGCATCTCCGAGAATCTCGGACTCAGTTCCACGCTGCTACGTCTCATCTTCTTCATCAGTATTTTCGCTACGGGAGGTACATCACTGCTCATCTACTTCATCGCTGCATTGGTGGTGCCGAAGGAAACCTATTACGCTGATCCATACGATCACGTAAGAGGATATAAGTAAACGAAAGGAGTAAGTACATGAGCAAATTATACCGCTCAACGCGTGACCGAATGCTGACCGGTTTGTGTAGCGGGATATCCGAATCCATTGGCATGGATTCCACACTACTTCGGATCATCTTCGTCATCAGTATCTTCGTAACTGGCGGCACGTCGTTGTTAATTTATTTCATTGCAGCACTGGTAGTCCCTAAAGAACCTTATCCACCATATGATCCATACGGATACGGGACAGGGCCTGGCAGAGGATACAACAACTATGATCATCAGCCACCAAGAGGCCCTTATCAAAATAACCCAAACCAATCAGGTCATGGAAGCTTTGGCCCTGGTCCAGGGTACAACGGCAGACCGCAATCTGATCCACGTTCATATGACAACAATGGCTACGGAGCTGGGACACATCAAGAAAGTGATCTGGACTCCATGATGAAAGATATTGAGAAAAAAGCATTGAAAAAAGAAGTTGAAGAGCTTCGCCAAAAATTATCTCGTTACGAGAAGGGAGAAAAGTAAAATGGGAGTATTTAAACGGATTAAGGATATGACAAAAGCATCGGTAAATGATATGTTGGATAAAGTGGAAGACCCAATTGTAATGTTGAATCAGTATTTGCGTGATATGGAGGCTGAAATTCACGAGGCTGAGGTAACTGTTGCCAAACAAATGGCAAATGAGCGCCGTATGAAGCAACGTTTGGATGAAGCAGAGCGCACATCTGTACAACGTGAGTCTCAAGCTGAAGCTGCCTTGGCTAATGGTCAGGAAGAAGTAGCTCGCAAATTGCTGGAAGAGAAAATCTACTTTGATCAAAAAATTACGGAATACAGCGATCTTCATGCACAATCGGAAGCACAAGCCAAAGATTTGTTGCAACAGCTTCATGACATGAAAGATGAGTTCTACAAAATGCGTAACAAACGCAATGAACTGGTATCTCGTGCTCAGATGGCTAAAGCGAAAAAACAAATGTCTCAAATCAACAGCTTGCACAGCATCGAGAGCGGAGGCGCATCACTTGGATTCCACCGCATGGAAGAAAAAATCATGCAAATGGAAGCCGAAGCTGACGTAATCCGTGCACCATATCGCAACACACAATCCACGTACACTAATCCTGTGGATGCCGAAAAACAGTTCAAAGTTGATCAACAGCTGCAAGCTTTGAAAAACAAAATGGGCAATGGCTCTAAAAATGATGCAGGCAACACTTCAAAAGAATAACTGTTCGCTATGCAAACAATATGATATTCTATAAATCGTGAATAGAGAACGATTTGTAGAGCAAAGGTTAAGCCATACGGGACCTCAGTGCCTGGTATGGCTTTTCCATCGAATAGAGAAGATTACGTTTACAGAGGAGGTGCGGTGGAGATGAATAAAAAAAATCAATGGCTTGCAGTGTTAATCATTGTGATTGGCGCCTTAATGTTATTGAATCAAAATATGAACTTTCTAACTCTTGCCGCACTGATCCTGCTAACGTATGGAATGATTCAAGTTCAAAAAGGTGTTACACGTAAAGGGTATCGTTGCTTGGGAATCGGGGCAGCACTGTTGTTGCTCGATAATTTGATGATTGTATTTTTGATCGTACTTGCTTCACTCGCTTTTTTCTACTCCAAAACAAAGAAGATTCATCTGAATGAAAATGTCATGCGTAGACAAAATTTTATGGCACGATTTTATTGGGATCAACAGCCTTGGCGGTTACAAAGTATGAGTCTGTGGCATGCCATGGGGGAAGTTAACGCAGATTTATCGCTGTCTATACCCGAAGAGAAACAAACTATTGTATTACTTCAGGGCGTTATGGGTAATGTACGCTTGACCTTGCCTGAAGATTATGGCGTTGAAATTGAAGCATTCGTACTGTTTGGCCGCGTTAATCTGAATGGCGAGCAGGACAGTGGGATGATGAATAAAATAATATGGAGAACTCCTGGCTATGAGTCCAGTGAACATAAAGCAAAATTTGTAATTTCCTATATTGTTGGCGACCTAAGCATTAGTAATCCGTAGTAATTAAAAAGATGACAAAGGAGGAGACCTGTATGAACACAAAACGACATACCGACATGGTAACCCGAAGTATGCGTGAAGGAATCCTCCTTGTTTTCATTGTGCTCGCGGTTGTCTTGTATGTACTATATACATATGGTTATCTGGCTCCGTTTGCAGGCTGGAGACATCTGATTCAATCGGGTGTGGCATTGTTACTGTTGTTAATTGGAATCGGGGCAGCATTTGGTTTTTACCAAAGCTATCGGGTGAAGCGTAGACTAGAATTGTTGCGAGAAACCTTGCTGCAGTGGGAAAAAGGATCGCTCTCCCGCACGGTGCCTGATCTTGGTATGGACGACGTTGGGCGTCTAAGCGATCAGCTTGGGCGGATCGGGAAGAAGTGGGAGGATCAGGTCACCTCGCTACAGCGACTATCCACCAACAACGCTCAGCTTGCAGAGCAAGCAAGAGTTACGGCGATTGTGGAAGAACGGCAGCGTCTCGCAAGAGAATTGCATGATGCTGTGTCTCAGCAGTTATTTGCAATTTCCATGACAGCAACAGCGGTTGGACGGAAAATGGAAAAGGATTTTGAACGTGCTCAGCGGCAGGTTGCTCTAATCGAAGAGATGGCTTCTGTGGCTCAATCGGAGATGCGTGCTTTATTATTGCACTTGCGCCCGGTATATCTGGAAGGCAAACAGCTGGAGCAGGGATTGAAGGATCTGGTCATGGAACTGAAGACGAAAGTGCCTATGGACATTGTGCTGGAAATCGATGAGGATATTGACCTGGTTAAAGGCATCGAAAATCATCTATTCCGTATTGTTCAAGAAGCGATGTCTAATACATTACGTCATGCGAAGGCAGAGAAAATGGAGATTAGGCTACAGCGCCGGACAGATGCAGTTAGAGTGTTAATTCGTGATGATGGTCAAGGTTTCGATCTGGATGAACATAAGCAGGCTTCTTACGGGCTAGCGAACATGCGTGAACGCGTTACAGAAATCGGCGGAGCCATTCAATTTGTAACAGCACCTGGTAAAGGAACACGGATTGAAATTACGATACCTTTGATGAGCGATGAAAGTGAGGAAGGACATGTCAATGGAGGAGACGGAAGTGGACACACAGTCAGAAACGTCAATTAAGGTGCTGCTCGTGGATGACCACGAAATGGTTCGGATTGGTCTCGCTGCAGTTCTTGATACGGAGGATGGCATTGAAGTTGTCGGTGAAGCAGGAAGCGGGGAAGAGGGCATTCGTTTGGCACAGGAATATAAGCCAGATGTTGTTCTGATGGATCTAGTCATGGAAGGTATGGATGGCATTGAAGCTACACGGCAATTGCTGAAAATGTATCCTGAATGTAAGGTTATCGTTCTGACGAGTTACTTGGATGATGAGAAAATGTATCCGGTTATTGAAGCTGGAGCCTTTAGTTACCTGCTCAAAACCTCCCGAGCTAACGAGGTAGCTGATGCCATTCGTGCTGCAGCACGTGGTCAATCCGTACTGGAGTCACAGGTAGCTTCCAAGATGATGAATCGTTTCCGTCAACCTCAAGCTGCAGCGCCGGCTCATGAAGAACTGACGGATCGTGAAATGGATGTCCTTCGTTTGCTTGCCCAAGGGAAGTCTAACCAAGATATTGCGGATGATCTGATTATTGGGATTAAGACGGTTAAATTTCATGTGACCAACCTGCTCGCGAAGTTAGGCGTAGATGACCGCACACAGGCAGCAATATATGCTTATAAGAATGGACTTGCAGAGTAAGGACATTTTGGAAATGTGATGACCGATAAATGAGCGAATAGGTCGTTCTACTATACAAGCTATTAGATCTACACGATAAGCTTAGCAAAACATAGAAGCAATTTAAGTGTGAAAGTCCGATTAACCAAGGTAATTGGTTGATGGGGCTTTTTTGTATGCAATAAAGCGTTTAGTACGAAGAGAAAGCGGGCATGCTGTTGATAGATTCATAGAATAGAGAACGAGCGGGGGAATCAGCATGTTAAAACGGTGGATGATGACAGCTGTACTAGCAGTAGCAATCATTATGTTAATCGGTATTACTCAAGTATACGCGGAGAAAAGTGTATCTGAAGGTGAGAAGTTAGAGCAAATGCTGAACACGGCAGGTGCTGCTATAGAACAAGTAGATCGCTTAGTACTTAAATGGCAGGGCCAAGGGATGGGAGATGCACAGGAGATAGCGGTGTTACTCGCTGACGGGCTACAGCTCCAGAAACCTGAGTTAGTACGTCAGACAGGACATGATGTATACCGCAGTGAATTGAAGGCGTCAAACGAAGATGTGGGCATTCTGGTCAACGTTGTCGTTACAGGTTCAGCAGAATATTATATGATTATCCAGTTATCCGGCAATGAAGAGACGGATTGGAGTGTGTATCTCGCTTTGCATGAACAGATAGAGCGATTACTTAAAGATGTCGGTATTAAAGCCACTTGGAACTTTTCAGTACAAGGCACAGGGGAAGAGGCTGCTGTAGGGATAGAAAATCACAACAACGCTCCGGTTCAAGCCAGTACTGTGGTAAGACACATTGAAGGAGCATTATCAGATAAGCTGAAACTGAGTGCAGTGGAACGTTATGAAGATGACAGCACAACAAGTGTATCTTATGCTGTTCCTGAGTTATCAATGGCCGTGAACAGTGGTTCGCATCAATTAAATATGCAGCTGGCCGTTCATCAGGATGATGTGTTAGGAACGAACCGTGTTACTTTGGGATTTCCTGTCATTACGATTGAGTACTAATTGTTGAGTATGATGTATTGAGTGTTATTAAGGAGATCGTTTGAATCATGATGATCTTGGTTAAGGAGTACTCATACCATGAATGGAATATTTATCAATGATGTTAATGATGAATTCTAGAAAATAATTGGACAAAGACTGCCAGAAATTAGTGCATCGCCCTAGTTGATATGCTAAAATGGCATCACATCCAAGAAGGATCATGCTGGTAATTGACGTTTGTATGTTGTGCATATATAACACCATTACATAGCTCGGGCAGCACGCTAGCGTGTTCTTCCCGGAAGAAAGAGGAGCCTATGGTCGAAAAACTAATGCAAGATGAAGTGCAGACACCTGGCGCAGTATTTTTCATTTTTGGAGCAACGGGCGATTTAGCTCGCCGGAAGTTATTTCCGGCTATTTATAGTCTATACCGTGAAGGAAAGCTAGCCCATGACTTCGCGGTTATTGGCATAGCACGGCGTCCGAGATTACCAGAACAATTCCGGGAAGACATCCATGAATCCATTCGAGAGTTCTGTCGTTATCCAGCGGGAGAGGCGGAGGAGTGGAATGCTTTTGCCCAACATTTTGAATACAAATCACTTGATATTAATAACGTTGATGGTTTCAGAGAGCTGCGTGAGCAGACGGAGGCTTTGGAAGCGAAGTTTAACACGCCGGGTAATCGGTTATTTTATCTAGCGCTTGCACCAGAACTATTCGGTAACGTGTCATACAGTCTAAGAGATGGCGGGATGCTGGAAAGTAAGGGCTGGAATCGGCTTGTGATCGAGAAACCTTTTGGGTATAATCTGCAATCGGCAGAACAGCTCAATGAACAAATTCGGGAAGTGTTTCGTGAAGAGGAAATCTACAGAATCGATCATTATCTAGGTAAGGAAATGGTGCAAAATATTGAAGTCATTCGCTTCGGCAATGCCTTTTTTGAGCCACTCTGGAATAACAAACACATTGCGAATGTCCAGATTACACTCGGTGAGACGGTTGGTGTGGAAGAGCGCGGAGGATATTATGACCACTCTGGTGCGCTGCGTGATATGGGACAGAACCATATGCTGCAGATGTTAACGATGATTGCTATGGAGCCGCCAAGCAGACTATTCCCTGAGGACATTAGGGATGAGAAGGTTAAGGTACTGCGATCTCTGCGTGCTTTTGCAACAGACGAAGAGGTAAGCAGTAATGTGGTGCGGGGACAATATACGAAGGGCGAGTATCGAGGGAAGCAGCTTCCAGGGTATCGGGAGGAGGACAAGGTTGATCCAGACTCCACTACGGAAACTTATTTTGCAGCACGCGTGTTTGTTGATAATTTCCGCTGGGCTGGTGTACCGTTCTATATCCGGACAGGTAAGCGTCTTCCAGTGAAAACGACCGAAATCGTGGTTGAATTCAAATCGATGCCAAACAACGTATATCTCGGCAAAAAATATAAGTTAGAACCAAACTTGCTGGTCATTCGTGTGAACCCGATGGAAGGCATATATATCAAAATTAATGCCAAGAAACCGGGCTCGGATTCGGAAATTCAACCGCTTGCGATGGACTTCTGTCAAAGCTGCATGATTGGCATCAATTCACCGGAAGCATACGAACGACTTCTGCATGACGCGGCAGAAGGAGATTCGACGTATTTTACCCGTTGGGATGAAGTTGCAACAGCATGGTCATTCGTGGATCGGATTGCAGCTGCGTGGGCTGAAAATCACGGGGAACTTCATACGTATCCAGCAGGCACTTGGGGGCCAGAAGCAACGGATAAGCTGCTTGAACAGGATGGTTACCACTGGTGGCCAGTGAATGGTCAGGATGAAGACCGAGTGATTTGGCAAGTGAATAATTAATGAGCTGAAGTTTCATAAGTTAGGATTCAGGATGTTCGCTATTGGGCGAATGTCTTGAATCTTTTTTAGTGTGAAGAGCAAACATGTATGAAGTGGATATATAAGTTCAACTAAACTTTTTACACGAGAACGGAGAGGACAGAAATAACGTGAAGAAGCGAAGCGGTCGCCTAAAAGCTTTCTGCAAGAAAGCTACCTCGGAAGCATAGGCTATCCCCGGATTTTCCCTTTGAAGAAAGGAATCCAAAAAAATCTGGGGATAACAGCGATCGGAAGGTTATTCTGTTATCGGAGTGGCAAGGGTAAACCTTCTTTAGTTGAACCTGTATAGATTATATATGACGGTATAGGTTGTTAAGTTAGATACTTTACTGAGAAACGTGTGGTTTAGCTTAGAAAATAAGAGGCATATGTTGAATGGGGATATACGTATACTGGTGAGGAAGAGAAGGGGTAGGAAAGAGCAAGAAATCATGAAATTTAATTACTTAAAATAATATGTTGACAAAAAGTAAGTAGATAACTTATACTCAATTCAACAGATAAAGAAATTACGCAAAACAAAAATAAAGAAGCGGCTTAATTATTGACGCTAGTCAGATGAGGCGCTCATGAAACTGGAATGAAACGAGCTTAGGGGTTACACCGATTTCATGAATAAAAAATTTTGGCATAATATCTTTAATCTAAGAATAACAATTTGTAAATAATGAATGGAGGAAAAAGAAATGTTGGATGTAGGATTGTTGTTGATTCGTTTGGTGATTGGTTTGTCGTTTATGGCGCACGGTGCTCAGAAGTTGTTTGGTTGGTTCGGTGGATATGGAATTAAGGGTACTGGCGGTTGGTTTGAATCTATGGGTATGAAGCCCGGTGCGTTGGTTGCATTGCTAGCAGGTTTGGCAGAGTTCGGGGGTGGACTGCTGCTTGCACTTGGTCTGCTTACACCCGTTGGTGGTATTCTTATTGCATTAACAATGGTGATCGCGATTGTGAAGGTTCATGGGGCTAATGGATACTGGTCTACGCAGAACGGATTCGAGTATAACCTCGCGATTCTAGTGGTCGGTGTAGCTCTGGCTCTGACAGGTGGCGGACAGTACGCCTTGGATGCTTTGATTTTCTAAATCGCATATATGAAGAACGAAAGGGAAAGTACCTGGATGCTAAACTAGCTGAAGGGTGCTTTTTTTGTTGTGTAAAAGTGAGAAATCTGCGGAACGTAATCGGTTATTTTCACTACAGATTATGGTACAATAGGAGAGTTGGGTTTAGAATCAGTATTACCGTATAAAAGGGAACACAGATCTGGAGAGGATGAACTCCATTGTAATAGTGTAAAATGAAACTAATGTGCCGACGACGTTGCGGCGGAAGTTAATGTACAATCAACCGGCTCTGCCGGATTTGAATAAAGATTGAATGATGGACCGGCTCAGCCGGATTAAACGTGAATGAACGGATGAAAGGGACAGAAGCTATGAGCAAAGCTGCAGATAACATTCTTCAACAGGAAGTGGACAAACGCCGGACGTTTGCCATTATCTCTCACCCGGATGCGGGTAAAACAACTTTAACCGAGAAGCTACTATTATTCGGGGGCGCCATTCGTCTCGCGGGTACAGTCAAAGCGCGGAAAGCAAGCAAACATGCAACAAGTGACTGGATGGAAATTGAGAAACAACGGGGGATCTCGGTAACTTCTTCCGTGATGCAGTTCGACTATTTGGATCATCGGATTAATATTCTGGATACACCTGGTCACCAGGACTTCAGTGAAGATACGTATCGTACGCTGACGGCTGCGGATAGTGCAGTCATGTTGATTGACGTAGCGAAAGGCGTGGAGGCACAGACGATTAAGTTGTTCCAAGTTTGTGCGAAGCGCGGGATTCCGATCTTTACATTCATCAACAAATTGGATCGTGAAGGACAAAGCCCTTTTGATCTAATGGAAGAGCTTGAGAATGTTCTTGGTATTCGCTCTGTACCGATGAACTGGCCAATTGGCACAGGTCGTGATCTGTGTGGTGTATATGATCGCATGAAAAACCAAGTTGAATTGTTCCAGGGCGACGATCATTCGACGATCAAAGTGCAAAAAGTGGATGGATACAAAGATCCAATTATCCGCGAGATGGCGGGAGAGTACCTGCATGATCAACTGTGTCAGGATCTGGAGTTGCTTGATGTAGCTGGGGATCAGTTCGATATGGAGAAGGTTCAACGTGGCGAACTTACGCCGATTTTCTTCGGGAGTGCGATCAATAATTTCGGTGTGCAAACGTTCTTGGAGAACTTCCTTGAGCTGGCACCGAAACCGGAACCTCGCCATAGTACAGCTGGTGATATTGAGCCGACCAATGAGAAGTTCAGTGGTTATGTGTTCAAAATTCAAGCGAATATGAACCCAGCACACCGTGACCGGATTGCGTTCTTACGTATCGTATCTGGTAAGTTCCAACGTGGGATGAGCGTGAAGCACAACCGTGTGGGGAAAGAAATCAAATTGTCTCAACCACAGCAATTCCTGGCTCAGGATCGGGATATCGTTGAAGAGGCATATGCTGGAGATATTATCGGTCTGTTCGATCCAGGGATTTTCCGAATTGGAGACTCGCTTAGCCAAGGTAGTGAAGTTGTGTTTGACGAATTGCCGACGTTCTCGCCTGAGATTTTTGCCAAAGTAACCGTCAAAAATGCGCTTAAACATAAACAGTATCAAAAAGGGATCGACCAATTGACGGAAGAAGGAACCATTCAGGTCTTCAATACCGTTAGCTTCGACGAGACGTTGCTCGGCGTAGTAGGTCAGCTCCAGTTTGAAGTATTTGAGTATCGGATGAAGGGTGAATATGGGGTAGATGTGCAGTTGCAGCGGATGCAGTATCAATTCGCACGTTGGATTGTGGACGAAAACCTCGATCCAAGCAAATTCCGCATTAACTCCACGCTGGTAAAAGATAAAAAGGGCAATTACGTTGTGCTCTTCGAGAATGAATACGCGATGAGAACAGCGATGGACAAAAATCCGACGGCTAAATTCTTGGAAACTGCACCTTAAGTTAAGTCTTACTGTGTAAATTTACACAAACCACTCGGATGACAGAATAACCTTCCGATCGCTGTTATCCCCAGATTTTTTTGATCTCCCTTTTCTAAGGGAAAATCCAGGGATAGCGTATGCTTCCGAAGTAGCTTTTTTTCAAAAAGCTTTCAGGCGAACGATGTGCTTCTTCATGTTATTTCTGTCCTCTCCGTTTTTGTGTAAATTTGTTTTATATCATGTAGTATAAGCAAGTGCGATGTGATGGCACTTGGTCAAAAAGATAAAGATCCCTCCGCCGGTTGGTGGAGGGATCTATTGCTATCCACTTACCTTAGGCAGGGATGACCTAGCCGAATAAGGGAAAGCTTTCTTTTGCAGACAGAACAAACGTATTGATGGTTACCTTCCCTTATTGCCTCACTTATCGAAGCGGTTGTACGGGAATGGTGTGCAGATGCTCCTGC
Organism: Paenibacillus sp. Root52; assembly: GCF_001426865.1. GTDB lineage: Bacteria > Bacillota > Bacilli > Paenibacillales > Paenibacillaceae > Paenibacillus. Next base: position 17,105 of record NZ_LMFO01000022.1, read on the forward strand.
GCAATTTGAATCAGTTCTTCCTGCTTGGCAGGTTCTGTGTTCTTCCAGATCATTTCGAAAATGGCGCCAAGTCCAGGTAAAGCTGCTTCAGGCCCGTCAACGGAACCTTCAATCATCTCTCGGAGCTGATCATCACTTTTGTCATGAACCTTATGAACAATCGCGTCACGCAGGCTTAATGTAATTGGCATCGCAAGTCCCTCCTCGTATATTCGGCTGCTCCTATACTGTTCCCTGGGAAGCGTGAGCGCATTCAAGTTTATTGGGCTTTGTGGTATACTACGAAGGATTATTAAGAGGTTGTTCATCTGAAAACCGACCTTTTTGAACACATATACGAAGTAAGCATGGCATGTATTTATGATCTCAGGAAGTATCAAAATAATGTGTAGTGCTGAAGTGCAGCGGGAGGGTAAGATCCTAATGGCAAAGAAACAGTATGCTGTGATTGGCATGGGACGATTTGGATCAAGTGTAGCCAATGCATTAAGTGGTATGGGATTCGATGTGCTGGCGATTGATGCAGATGAGCAACGGACACAGGAAATGTCTAATGTGGTGACCCATGCTGTCTCAGCCGATTCTACAGACGAAGAAGCGCTACGTGCGCTGGGTATACGAAATTTCGATGTTGTCGTGGTGGCAATTGGTGAAGATATTCAGGCAAGTATCCTGACTACGCTCATTCTGAAGGATATGGGTGTGCCAGTTCTTATTGTAAAAGCTCAAAATGAGCTCCACGGTAAAGTATTACAAAAAATTGGTGCGGACAAAGTCATATATCCTGAACGGGATATGGGTCTGCGTGTAGCGCATCATCTAACCTCACCAAACATACTGGATTATATTGAGCTGTCTGAGGATTACAGTATCCTTGAGATGAGAGCCTCTGAGCAAATGATCGGAAAAAACCTGCTTGAGCTAAACATTCGGGCAAGGTTCGGTTGTAACGTGATGGCGATTCGTAGTGGTAATTCGATGAACATCTCTCCATATGCCGATGATCGGATTGAGGATGGGGATGTATTGATCATTGTAGGGCATAAGGATCATCTGACGAAGATGGAACTGGCCTATCCGAAGTGATGAGATGGGAAGGATGGAAAGATGGATATTGTATCACCGCAAAATGCACGTGTGAAGGAATGGGCTCAGTTGCTGGAGAAAAAGCACCGTACCCGTCAACATAAATATATCATTGAAGGCATTCATTTGGTTCAGGAGGCGCTCCGCGCTGGCGCTGATCTAGAGTGTGTCGTCTATGATGGAGAGCAAGGCGTACCGTACGAACTTGCGGGATTCGAAAACCCACTTCAGAAGGTTGAATGGATTAGTGTAACACCTGCAATTATCGCCAAATGTACGGATACGATGACCCCGCAACCCGTATTTGCGATTGTTCGGAAGTCCAAGGAACCGATGCAGAATCTGCTCTCCGAGACGAGAAATCTGGTCGTTGTATTGGATAACGTACAAGATCCGGGGAATGTGGGAACGATTATTCGTAGCGCAGATGCCGCAGGTGCGGCTGGTGTCGTGCTGGGGACTGGCTGTGCGGACGTCTATAACCCGAAAACAATTCGTTCGACGATGGGCTCATTGTTCCATTTGCCGATTGTTGAAGGATCACTGGAGACGTTGTTGCCAGAAGCCAAGGCGGCTGGTGTGAAGCTTGTGAGCACGTCGTTGCAGGCAGAATACTCGTGTTATAGTTATGATTTTACGCAGGCTGTGTGGCTTGTCATCGGAAATGAAGGCAAAGGCATCTCGGAGTCCACCGCACAATTAGTGGATGATGCCATTACGATTCCAATGCAGGGACAAGCGGAGTCGCTGAATGCGGCGATGGCTGCTACCGTTCTGTTGTTTGAGACGATGAGGCAGAGGTTGGTTTAACAAATAAATAATTCCTGTCCAATTTTATTTTTAACGTCTCTAACTAAAATTAACTGTCCCCAAAACACCAAAGACTGGAACTTGGTTGCCGCTTTTC
>NZ_LMFO01000023.1 GCF_001426865.1 Paenibacillus sp. Root52
TTTATACTTTTGTCCTTTAATCGCCATAAAAAATGCACCCCCTAGAATTTCATCGGCTAAACCCAGGGGTTTTTCCAATGTCTATTCTAAGGGGTGCACTCCAGTCACCGAACAGGTCCTTCTTATCTTTATGAAGACAGACAAGTTGTCTGATGAACCTATTTAATTTTGACGGTTCCTTCACCAAGCATATTCTCCATTTCGGCAAAGAGGGTTGGAGAAGGCTTGATCCGATAGCCGTCACTCAGTGCAAGCAGCTTCTGCTGCTGCTCATAGAAAAGCACAGTGGCTACAGGCCCCGGATGCTGCTCTAAAAGCTGCTTCAACCGTGCAAGCAACTCGGGCGTCTCCGCCTGAGGGCTAATCTTCACAAATACTCGCTGCTCCATCGCCTGAGGCCGACGAGTCGGCTCCGCACTGCCTGCACCGGGGCGTTCAATCGGAGCGCTTCTCGCCCCGGCTGTGTCAGCCCTTGCAGCATCGCTGCCGCGCACTGCTGCAGAGCCTGCGCCGCTAGGCTGCGCTCCGGCTCCAACACCCGCACCAGCCGGCTGCTTCGGCGCAGCCGCTGGGCGTGAAGCGCTGCCGGGCTTCGCGCGCCGTTCGCGACTGCGTAGCTGCTGTTCCAGTGCCGTCGGTGTGAGCGACGCCACCTCCTCAGCCAGCAGCTTAAACCCTTCGTCCTGCTGTTGCACCTTGGCGCGCACGACGAGCAGTTCACCTTTCCCGATCATCTGCTGGCTTCGCCGCCATACTTCGGGAAAGAGAACCACTTCACAGCGTTCAATCTGGTCTTCGAGCTCCATGAACGCCATCGCTTTCCCCTGTTTCGTCGTAATCGACTTCACAGAGACAACCATGCCCGCCGCAACCGCCATCGTATCATCGGCTGCCTCGGTCAATTCCATAATCCGATCTGCACCGCTGGATTCAAGTATTTTCTCAAAATCATCCAGCGGATGTCCAGAGAGATACAGACCAAGCAATTCGCGCTCTAGCTCCAACTGCTGACTTGCAGAAAACGGTGGAATTTCCGGATATTCAATCTCCCAATTCGGTGTCTCCACAAAATCAAACAATTGAATCTGTAAGTCCTCACGTTCCTTACGCCATTTCAGCGCCGCCTCCACCGTTTCATCCAGCATTGCAAGTAACTGTGCTCGATGACCAGGCAACGAATCAAAAGCCCCCGCTTGAATCAGCGATTCAATTACCCGTTTATTACACACCCGCAAATCAACACGTCGACAAAAGTCGAGCAAGCTGTCAAAAGGACGTTCCTTACGCACAATCATGATGCTTTCCATCGCTTGGGTACCTACGTTTTTGACTGCAGCAAGACCAAAGCGAATGGCACCTGACGTTGTAGGCGTCTGTGCTTCCTCGTCCAGTTCCGCTGCTGTTCCTGCGGCTGTGAAGGAAGCTGCTGGTTGTGAAGCTGAGTTCTCTTCATCGCTCGAATACCCTGCTGTAGCAGCTGTGACAATGCCCGTCCCTTCGGTCTTCGCAGAAGGTTCGGTTATGGCAGTGGATGTCTGCCACTCATAACCAGCGCCCTCTTCTCCGGGCTCAGGCCCAGGATCATCTGGCAGAGGCGCATCACCGTAGTGTGCATGGTCATAGCCATCATCATGACCATTTGTACCTTCCTCTGCCGTGTCCTCATCGGTTTGAGTTGTAGCATGACTTTTCTGCTGATTAGAAGAGATAAAGACCGGTGTAAACAAAATACCACTCTCGTTCACATCCGGCGGTAATACCTCAATCTCCATCCGGCGACACTCCACGACATACTCTGCAACTTTCCGGTGGCTACCCATTATAGCCGTCAGCATGGATGCCATAAAGTGAACGGGATAATGGGCTTTGAGATACGCCGTTTGGAAAGCCAGTACACCATAAGCGGCGGCATGGGCACGCGGGAAACCGTAGTTTGCAAATTTGACGATCATATCGTAGACCAAATCTGCCTCTGCTTCACTATATCCCTGTTTCAGGCTACCCTGAACAAAGTGTCCACGCTCCAGATCCAGCACTTCCCGTTTTTTCTTCGAAACAGCTCTGCGCAGCAAGTCGGCTTCACCCAGTGAGAAACCTGCCATCCGCGAAGCAATCTGCATGATTTGCTCCTGATAGACGATAATACCGTAGGTATCTTTCAGGATTGGCTCTAGGTCGGTATGCGGATAATCCACCTCAATTTGACCGTGCTTACCTTGAATATATTTGGATATAAACTCCATTGGGCCTGGACGATACAGAGCCAGCACGGAGATGATATCCTCGAATACGCTTGGTTTCATGTCTTTCATGACACGCCGAATTCCCGCAGACTCTAATTGGAATATGCCCATCGTATCGCCGCGCCCCAGCATCTCATATGTCTGTGCATCATCGTCTGGGATATGGCGGAAATCTGGCACCTCTCCATGCTCCCCAATCCAACGAAGACAACGCTCAATAATAGAAAGGGTACGTAATCCGAGAAAGTCCATTTTGAGCAATCCGATGGCCTCTAAATTCTCCATAGAATATTGCGTCAGAGCAGTGCCCTCACTGCCTTCTTGCAGCGGAACAGCGTCTGTCAACGGATCCCGAGAGATGACCACTCCGGCTGCATGTGTGGAGGCATGACGAGGCATACCTTCTACCTTCATCGCCATATCCAACAGCTCACGTGTTTTCGATTTAGTCTCATACAAGGTCATCAATTCAGGCGTCGTTTCCATCGCCCGCTGAATGTTGATGCCTAGCTGAGCCGGAATCAGCTTCGCGGCTTTATCTACTTCGCCATATGGCACGTTGAGTGCACGTCCAACATCACGTACTGCTGCACGAGCAGCCATTGTACCAAAGGTAATAATCTGTGCTACATGCGCTTTTCCGTACTTTTCCGCAACATAATCAATGACTTCATCCCGACGTTCATCACTGAAGTCAATATCGATATCGGGCATGGAGATCCGTTCAGGATTCAGAAACCGCTCGAAGAGCAGGTTGTACTTCATAGGATCAACATCCGTAATTTTCAGCGTGTAGGCCACGATACTGCCTGCGGACGAACCCCGACCGGGCCCGGTCACGATGTTCTGACTGTGAGCATAAGCGATAAAGTCCCATACGATAAGGAAATAATCAGAGAATCCCATGCTATCAATAACCCGAAGCTCATACTCCAATCGCTGCTCCAGCTCTGAACGCTGCTCCTTGTCCGTCCACCGCACGGTGTTGCTATACCGTTCTTCCATACCTACCTCGCACAATTGACGCAGATACGTAGATGGGCTCTGTCCTTCTGGGAGAGGTCTATATTCAGGCAAAATAGATTTGCCAAACTCCAGCTCCAATTCACAAGAATCCGCAATGCGAACGGTATTGGCTATAGCTTCAGGCACATGAGGGAACAAACGCGCCATGTCTTCCCCACTTTTCAGGTACAACTGGTTCGTTCCAATCCGCAGCCGAGTTTCATCATCAACAGTTTTACCTGTCCCGATGCAGATTAGCACATCCTGAAGCTCCGCATCCTCTTCTAACAGATAGTGAGCATCATTCGTCACTACGAGCGGAATCTCCAGCTCAGCAGCTAATTTCATCAGCTGTGGATTGACACGTTTTTGCTCTGAGAGGCCATGATCCTGAAGTTCAAGATAGAAGTCTTCTCCGAAAATGTTCTTGTAACGTAGCGCCGCGCGCCGTGCTTCCTCTTCTCGTCCGTGCAGCAAATGCTGTGGAACCTCTCCACCCAGACACGCACTTAAACAGATGATGCCCTCGTGGTGTTCCTGCAGGCTCTCCATATCAATACGTGGCTTATAATGGAAACCTTCCAAATGACCGATCGAACATAGCTTCATCAGATTACGGTAACCAGTCATATTCTTCGCCAGCAAAATCAAATGATGAATCGGCTGATCCTTACGACTTCCCCGCTCTTTGCGAGAGCCCGCAGTCATATACGCTTCACATCCGATAATCGGCTTAATACCCCGTGCTACGCACGCTTTATAAAAAGGAATAGCGCCATACATCACGCCGTGATCGGTTAGCGCAAGTGATGTCATTCCGAGATCTGCAGCTTTGTCCACGAGATCCGAAATACGCGCAGCGCCGTCCAGCAAACTATACTCACTGTGAACATGCAAATGCACAAAAGAACTCATGTTTTTTTCTTCCTTTCCCCACTCAAAACATTCCATTCAAACTCTATAAATAAAAGGTTCGCACTACATATCCAAAGCGTATGACTAGAAACAAAAAAAGAGATGGTAACAGATATATCATAATATCTGTACCTCTCTTTTTACAAGTACGTGAAACTTCTATTCCTGTTCATGACGAATCCAGGTAATAAGTTGATCTGCTGGTTTTCTGGTCACTGGTCGAGAAACCGCATCGTCCGGCAGATATCCAAGATGAAGTGTCCCCACCAACCGTTCGTCCGAATTTAGACCTATTTGCGTGGCAAACGCCCGCTCCCTGTTGTATTCGTTAGTTTTCCACACTAGTCCAATGCGTTCTTCCCAGGCGAGCAGCTGCAAATTTTGAATCAGTGCTGCTGCAGCAAGTATTGCCTCTTCATTTCTCCAAGGATCCTTACCCTGCCGAACAGCAACGCACACATGCACCGGAGTGTCCTCACAGTAATCCCGCGTTGTACCTTGGCCATATTGTTTTAACTCTTCCGAAGTATAGGTCGAGAGCACAGCATCACAGAACACCTTGCGACCCTCGTCCATAAAAATAATAAACCGCCATGGTTCTTGTTTGGAATGATACGGAGCCCACACTGCTGCTTCAAGCAGTCCAAGCAACTTATCTTGAGAAATAGGCCTTTTGCTAAAAGATCTAACTATCCTTCGCTCACGAATTACCTGCTCCACTAGGCTCAATTGAAGATTACCCATCAGCGATTTCTCTCACGGATTACAGATACGATATCTTCCACTGCATTCAATGTCGCGACTGATGAGAATCCAAAATTCATCCACTCCTTGTCACCTACCAAATACACATGATCTTCTTTAACTGCCTTCATGCCCTTCCAGATATTGCTTTCTTTCATTTCTTCGTATAGTTTCTGAGCATTGGTGTTATCATCACCACCGTCAATTTGGAGAATAATGTGATCAGGCTGATACTCGGTTAACAGCTCAAGCGAGACAGGAACACTCCCTTCACTTGCTGGGTAAGCTGCTACAGTTTTAAGCCCTAACTCTTTATGAATTACCATACCTCTGCTCGAAAGCTCACCCATTACATAGCTTTCTTTAGGCATAACTCTCAAGTAAATAAACGTCTCATCTCCAACTAGACCTTTTAGCTCCTCGCGAGCATCAGCAATGTTCTGATCATAATCCTGGATAGCCTGCTCAGCTTCCTTCTGTTTGCCCAAGGCCTCACCCATGTCCTTCAATTCATCACGCCAATTGTCCCGGTCGGGTAGAAGCACGGTTTTAGCTATTTTGGCGTACTGGTCATATATTTTCTCATCTCGCCATTTAGGAGCAATGATGATATCCGGCTCGGCTGCAAGAGTACCCTCCAAGTTAGAACCATTCCCCAGCTTCGGGACGTTGTCGAATTTGCCTTCCAAATAATCCGGGTAATCCGAATGATAGTTCTCTGCTGCAACTGGTGTCACACCAAGCACATACAAGAAATCAGGATATGTAACCGAAGTGGCGACCACGCGCTGTTCTTGTGCTTGAGGTTCGGCTTCCGCACTAGGTTCCAACTTCTCTGCACTTGTCCCAGCGCAAGCTGTAGTTAGTAGCAAGGTTAGAATCATTCCTAATCCCAGCCATTTTTTTGCATGTTTCATCAGTCTATCCCCTTCAATATATAAATAATAACGATTCTCATTCTCATTATATACATGTCCAAACATAAATGAATGGAGATTTGACCGTTCTCATTTGGATTTTTGCGAAGTTAATGTGTTCTATAATTTAGCCATCTTATTATGACCGCTTTTGTGTCAGAAGGTCTAACAATTCCTGAATCGCATACTGAGTTGCAAGCGGAGAGAACAAGAAATTATACCACTCTCGGTTACTTAGAACATGCACTTGGTTATTCTGAACAGCGAGAAGCTGATTCCACATCGGATGATCGTAAAGAGCACGCTGGGCAATCATGCTATCCTCCATTTGCAGCAAAATATGATTGGGCTGAATTTGAGCAAGAATCTCAACCGTAATGAGCATCCCCTCTCCATATAAAAAAGAAGCATTCGGCATTTTCAGATCAAGCTCCCGGTACAGCGTATTTCCTCTTGAAGACTTCTCCCCATATAAATTGATACCTTCACTAGTCAAGCGAATATATATTATTGTCTCATTCGAAATAAGCCTGTGTAACTGCTCTCTTGCCTGGTTTAACCTCTCGTTGTACTTACTAATCACTTGTTGTACCTGCTTGTTTCTGCCTAATACTTCTCCTAGATCCTTCAGTTCCTCTCTCCAATTGTTACGTTCAGGTAAGAGTACTGTCGTTGCGATCCGGTTAAGCTGCTCATAATGTTGATCGTCCTGCCAAGCGGATGCAATAATAAGATCTGGCTTCAAACCCCGAATCTCATCCATGTCGAGTGAGTATCCTGACTCCCATTTCCGTACTTGTTTAAACGACTCTTTCAAGTAATGAGGAAATTCGGAAGACGGAGCTTTGGCCACAATTGGCGTCATCCCAAGAGTATATAGTAGTTCAGGCGAAGTCATCGTTGTTCCCAAATATCGACGATGATGTAGATAAAGACGCGGTGAATGGCCTACCATTTGTTTGAATCTCCGACTAAAATAATGTTCATCCTCATATCCGACCTTACGGGCAATCTCATAGAGGCTGTCTCCAGTAAGATTCAATAGCTCTTTGGCTCGTTTTATTCGTAATTCAGTAATATAGTCTCTGGGATTTTGGTTCGTTATTTCCCTAAACCTCATGGTGTACCATTTCCGGCTGACATTAGCCATCTTCGCCAGTTGCTGGACTGTAATTGGATCATCGTAGTGTTCATCTAGATAGTCAATTGTTCTTTGTATAGCCAGATTGGGCTGCTGCAGTTCAGCTTTCCTTCGCAATTGTTCGACGATAGCACACATCCATTTATGAAAAAGAAGATGACACCACAACGGATCATGCAGATCCTCACGTTGAAAACTCTCCACGATCTGCTTCACATCATCGATGGCCATATGTTGAAGGTTAACAGAGTTACACAGTTCAAGCACACCCGTTTTATTCTGGTTGTCCAATTGTTCTTTCTCCGGCGCCAACCCCTGTAATAAACTGACCCTCTGACAATGAATGATATAACAGACGAGAGGAGATAGTTCCCGGTTGATCACAGCTACTGCTTGTCCTTCCTCGACTAAAAAAAGATCATGAGGACGAAACGACCGGGTATCCTGTCCAAGACTAATCTCTCCCTCGCCGCTAACGCCAAGGATAAACTGAACCCCAGAGTTAGTACCAGGCTTCCCCGCTATTTCTTCATCTGAGCAATGGGTCTCACCTGTCAGCAGCTTAATCTGTACAGCATCCTTCAATACCATTGTCCAATCTCTGAATAACACCCCATAGTTCAATTCCAAATTCATAATTAATCTCCCTTGCCTACTGTAAGTAACTGCACTCGCAAGATACATTTTTATCGACATTTTATCATAACGTCTGGGGGCACGCCCATACAATAGAAGTACAAGCCGCCCTCCTATTCGAACTCGGATTTGGGGACGTGTACTGGGTCTGAGAAGGAGTGTTGCTAGATGAGCACATTTTTGTCCAAAGCTATTCTTGATTTTTTTATCGCATTTGGGATCGTACTTGGCGGTGCCATGATTGGAGGGATTGGAGCTGTCATTTCTCTTCAGCCGCCTACGCAGACGATGCTAGATATTTCAGGCAAAATAAAAATATGGGCGCTTGCAGCGGCAGTTGGAGGTACGATTGATCCCATGCGTGTCATCGAAAGTAATTTCTTTGACGGTAATCTATCACCAGCAGTCAAACAAATCTTGTATCTCATCTCAGCCTTCATGGGCGCTCATATGGGAACCGAACTTGTGAAATGGGTCTGCGGCGGCGGACGTGGCTGATATGGTCACGAGGCAAGGTTCATGAGAATTCCGCCGTTCTCCAACTACCGTCCATTAATGCGCATGACCGCTGTTTTTGTCCTGGGTATGATTGCGGGAGCCATTGTTTACAATGGCATATTCCACCTCAGTTACAACACCTTGTGGCTGAACAATCAGGAATTACAGCTACAACTTCATCAGAATGAGAAAGATATCAAAACGCTGAAGAAATATAGTAAACGCCAAACGGTCATCAAAGAAATTAAAGTCCGAGCAGAGGATTCTGACAAGGGGCCAGACGAGGCTTCATTAAAAGTATTACTGCAAAAGCTCGGCGATGAACTGGAGGCGCTTCGCGGACGAGATGTGTTCAACATCGACGAATATAGTAAAATGACCCGGATTATGTTAAATCAAAAGGTTTATACGGTTCGAGAGAAGGATTATACCGTTCAAGTAAAAACGATGCTAGTAATGGAAGGTGTGCTACAAGTCTGGGTGCAGATTCGTCAACATGTCCCAACGTAACCCACACATTGTAGTTTCACGAATGTAGTTTCAAGAATACCACAGCAAAAAAACTGCCCTTGTCTGCAAATGGCATGATACAATAAGGGCAGTAAATGCTTTCCAGAAAAGGAGCCTGGTATTCGTGTTTATTGAAGTACTCAAGTACAGCCTTATCGCCATCTTCACATTGACCCTGGTCTGTGCCGCCGTAAATAGTATTCGTTCCCATCGAAGTACACATCCTGCTACCACAGGTGTGTATCGTTCCTGGACAAACATCTGGATGGGTGCAATGCTCATTGTACTGGCTCTAATCCTCATGTTTGTCTTTAGCGGCTCAACATTATCCATCGTTGTGGAAGCGTTTTTTTTGCTAGTGGGTGCATACAATCTGTTTGCTGGTTTACGTAACCGTAGTCATCATGCTCGACTGCAGCAACAGGCAGAAGGCAGATCACCTCATCCATCCAGCCCATCCGTTTAATTGTAACTCACCCTGTCTTTCCATGCGTTAGGTTAACAAAAAGAGGATCTCTGCCTACATCGAATACATGTCTGCCCGCGTACTCCATAACGGTTGACGTAAACGATGAGGAGATATCCTCTTTTGGAATTACACCCAATAATAGTGACCACGACGCTACTACGCATGATCAATGGATTGTAAGGTCATGACCGCTTTGCATACTACACTTCCATCACGTGTAATCACAATGTCCATTTTGCAGGTACGGCGGCTTGTCTCCAAAATAATCGGACGAACCAGAATCTGATCTTCGATCTGCACGGGTCTGACGAAATAGGTAGTCACATTATCCACAACATGGTCATTACCCGTCACGTCCCATGCAGCACGGCGTCCGGCTTGTGTCATTATGTTAAGGAGAACCCCTTCTGAGATCGTTCCAAGATCCGTCGCCATCTGCGGAATAATAAATCCATGAAACATCAGTTCATTCTGCTCTCCACGTTCTTCGGCGAATCCGTTCCAGATCAGATGATCAAAGGTCTCCCCGAGCTGGGGTTGCTTCTGAGCATCCCGCATCGCCTGAAGGACTTCTTTGCGTGTCACGGAAGCAATTAATTTACGGTTCCGATCCACGATGGGCAGGAAATCAATTCCCTCCCAGGTCATAATCTGAGCAGCCGAAGCGAGAGAGGTCTGCAGTGAGGCTGTAACTGGCCGGCGAACTACACATTTCTCTATGCTCTGATCTTCTTTCAATTCACTCACATCTTTGAGACTCACAATCCCAATAACACGGTTCCATTCATCCACCACAGGAAAGCGATGTTCTCCTGTCTCTGCGACCAGCTTGTGGAAATCAGACGCAAAACTGGTCACCTTAAGCACCTGAAGTCGTGGTTTCTGACCGATGATATCCTCAACCAGCATGATTTTTTTCTTAATCAGTCGGTCAAAGATCGCTCGGTTGATCATAGAGGCCACAGTGAATGTATCATGTCTGGAAGAGATAATGGGTAGCCCAAGTTCATCAGCCAGCAAACGCACCTCTCGACTTGTTCCAAAGCCCCCAGTAATCAATACACCAGCTCCCTGCTCCAGGGCAAGCGAGTGTGCATTATCACGGTTACCAACAATCAACAAACTTCCTGCATCAATATAACGAGCCATCGCTTGCTCTTTCATCGCACCGATCACGTATTTATGAAGCGGTTTGGCAAGTCCGTCACTGCCGCCGAGCACATGACCTTCTACAATCGTTACCACATCGGCAAAAGTAAGCTGCTCTGTCATGCCCCGAGGTCTCTTCTCAATTCGAACCGTTCCGATTCTTTCCTTGGTCACGACCATCCCAAAGTTCTCTGCCTCTTTAACCGCACGGTATGCTGTACCTTCACTTACCCCAAGTTCTCGTGCTAATCCACGAACGGATATTTTACTGCCAACCTTCAATTGTTCGATATGCTGTAGTAGTTGTTCATGCTTCGTTACATTCTCTTCTTGTCCGTCCAAACTGTACCACCCCCGAAGATGCATCTGTACTATTCTGTATCTATTATAACACGAGCAAAGGAAAATAACCCCATCGTGTCTCCGTATGTAACCAACCTCTTTAATAGATCATGAACACCTTCATTTATCTCAAAAAAAGATCGCCAAAAAAGACCGCATCTCCTCACGTTAGAAGAGAATACGGTCTTTCTACAATAGCTCCAACTCGTCCACTACGCACCTAACCATGCTTGATCCATTACGGACTTTTTGAACAATCTCTACACCGATTTACTCTGTTCCTGCTTGTCCAACAGCTTCATTTCCCATTGCCGCAACTTGGCACGTCTAACCGCTTCAAGAGCACGCTTCTTCTCTTCATCTACACCGAGAATGAAATGTAAGTGAGCACCGATGATTAACATGGAGAATAGCACCCACACGATACCAAAAATGTTCACCCAGTCCATTCCACCTGCGAAGGAAATTCGCGGTAATGCAATAATCAGCATAGACAAGGCAACTAAGAGATAGATCACATGTTTTGCTTTTTTCAACCTTTTCACTATTCACAGCTCCTTCGTTCTTGATCGACTCTATATGTCTAGTCTATGAACCAGGTTGCTGTAATATGAAAGGTTTGGACAGATCGTTAGGATACATTCGTATAGTCATAACTTGATGTGTATACGCGCGTGTGGAGCGGCTAGATCACTTATGCTTCTGAGCCACCATACAAGTGACCAAGACTATCAGCGATAATTTTGTTCACATCTTCAATGATGACACTCAGACGACGCTCAGCATCAAATAGACGACGGATGTTCAGGTTAAGGCTCAGCACCTCAAACAGCTTTTCCATTTTCTCCATTTCTTCTGGGGCAGGCATATCCCCGCTCATCATACGTTGTTGCAGCTCCATTTGTTGGTCACGGAAGCCATCTAACATACGTTTTGCTTCTGGGTCAGTTTCAATCAACTTCATTGCAGAGGTAATTTCCTCTACCTCGTTACTTTCTCTCAGGGCTTTCGCCAAATCATTGGCTTTGTCATAAATGTTCACTATAATTCCTCCTCGGATATGAGTTGTTGTTCATTTGTTCATCACATTCTCATCGCAACGTTCATCCGTGTTAATACACGTAAATAACTACTGTCAAACAAGGCAAGTCAAAACAAGCCCTCCATCACCTGGCCCGAAGGAAATGTATTTAATCCAAATGGGTCAATCACCAAGGGATATATGTCCTCATATGATGAAGCACATGCCATGTTTTCAGATGCCGCTTTAATTTCGAGATCAGACATCAAGTTGCCGCCCGGAAGGAGATCCGTGATGTCCAAAAAAAAAGTAACGATTCAGGTTACCGGCTCGGGCATCCTGCAGGACGACGTCATCATGCTGGGCGAAGGGGTACTCAAAGCATTAAAGATCCCTTCGGGAAGGCCGCTTCAGTTACAATTTGGCTCTTTCCACCGTGAAGTTACCGTCATCCCGGTTCCTCGCTATGACGGTCTACGCATCAATCAGACGGTAGCCAGCCAAACTGGCCTTGTACCCCGCTCTGTGCTTAGCGTATCTTATCGTTCCGCCAGTCGCACGCTGCGCCTTGGTCCCTTCATCAGTGTGTTGGTTAGCCAGGATTACCCCGATCAGCCTGATCGACCCTTCGGCTCCATCACGATGTTCTGTCATGAACTGGTGAACGCCTGCCGGAAGCAAGGCGCCTATGTATCCTTCTTTACGCCAGAGGATATTGGAACGATCAAGGGTCAAATGCGAGGCTGGGTGTACGATGACGGCTGGAAAAAGACCGTTCTGCCTGTAGCAGATGTCGTCAATAACCGGCTGACGTCCCGTAAGCTTGAGAACAAACCTAGCGTACAGCATTTCATGAAAGAAGTAAAATCGCTCTACGGTACACAAACCTTTAATGAAAAATTTCTGGACAAAAATGAAGTGTTCGATGCTTTGAAGTCCATCACAACGCTCAAAAAAGTGATGCCGGAATCTCATCTGCTCAAAACTTCTTCCATGCTTAAAGCGATGTGCAACCGATATCCCGTCGTTTTCCTTAAGCCTGTTCGCGGCTCTCTGGGCAAAGGGATCATTCGAGTATCCCGCCAGAACGATGGAAGCTTCCTCACTCTAGCTACAAGCGTTGGAGGCACTCGTAAGCAGACCTATACCTCATTGGATAAACTGTATGCCAGTCTGTCTGGAAAAATGAAAACAACTCGTTACCAGATTCAGCAGGGGCTGACCTTGATCGATAATAGCGGCAGACCTGTAGACTTCCGTGCGCTGGTGCAGAAAAACAAAGTTGGCAAATGGAGTGTCACTTCCATTGTTGCCCGCATTGCTGGTGGAAGTCACTATGTCTCCAATCTCGCAAGAGGCGGAAGTCTAAGCACCGTCAAGGAAGCTGTCGCCAAAACGGCATTGTCCAATGCAGCTAAAGCTTCAGCTTACGCTGGGCTGCATACGGCTGCACTTGATATTGCGAAAGGCATTGAGCAAGCAATTCCCGCTCATTTTGGTGAACTCGGGATTGACCTAGCCCTCGATACCACAGGACGTGTGTGGCTGCTGGAAGTCAATTCAAAGCCATCCAAAAATGATAATACACCGCTAAGCGAGAGCAAAATCCGACCTTCGGTCAAAGCGATGTTGGAATATTCAAGCTATCTCGCTGGATTCTGAAGGAGTCATCTAGAACAGGAGGTGTAGAGCAATGTTCCCATGGCATCCGCCCAAAACCATGGCGATACTGGTTCGTGGCGAGGAAGCAACCTCTCCCTTCGCAGATGAACTCTTCTGTCGGCGTCTTAGTTTGGAAAGCCCGAAGTTTAATCTCAATATATTCGTTCTCGTCATATCGAGCGAGGTGACACGCACACTGCCTAAACATGGATATGTGTACCGGCACGGAGTATGGAAGAAAGCTCCTATTCCCGAGGTCCATCTGCTGATGGATCGCTGCTTGCGACCTATCCCCAAACAAATACGACAACAGCTTCACCATCTTGTGTGGTCAACTAGTGGACAGCGCCCGCGTTACTGGTCAACTTCGCTACCTGGCAAATGGAAGGTGCATCGGGCGTTATCCCACGAACCGGCGCTGCGTTCCTTACTCACGCCCACGCTCCTCCTGCAACCCGGTGTGAAGTGGGAGCCTTGGTTAGAGCGCTGGCCATCAGGACTGTTCTTTAAGCCGGTGGCTGGAACTCACGGACGGGATACCTTCCGACTCGTTTCAGTAGCAGGCCGTTCTTGGATCGTAGATGGTCGAGACTCCCACAATGAGAGGTTTAGCTATTCACTGTATACGTATCAATCGGTACATGACTGGGTCGAATCATCTATGACCCGACACAGCATGATTATGCAGCCTTACCTTAATCTAAGCCATCACGGGCATCCATTCGATATTCGAGCCCTAGTACAAAAAAATAGTCACGGGCAATGGTCCCTGACCGGATGTATGGTGCGAGAAGGTATCGAAGGATCACTCACTTCTAATTTACATGGTGGAGGTACAGCACATCCTGTGCATTCTTATCTGATGGATCGATATGGTTCATCTCATACCGCTATTTTGCTGGAGAGGATCAAGCAGGCGGCTACTCTAATTCCTCCCCTGCTGGAGAGCCGATTTGGTCGGCTGGCTGAACTTGGCATTGATTTCGGAGCAGACACTGACGGCCGTCTCTGGCTGCTCGAAGTGAATTCCAAACCAGGTCGATCCGCATTCGCAATGGCGGATAATCCGCAGATGCATACACTGACGTATACCGAACCACTTGCCTATGCTCGTTATTTGCTGCAACAACATGTTCTCACGGACGTCTACCGTCCAACAATGAAAATGCCGAATACATCCAGCAAAGCTGGCCTGAAACCCATCCCGATTCACGGCGGCTAAGGCCTGCAGCGCCCGCTTGCCATGGAGCCGAAGGATCTTTTCAGGATAGGAGGATAAATCATGAGTTTGACCTTTTGCAATCTGCATTTCACTCAACAGCCGGATAAGGTGGTATATGTGTCCAACGCATTAATGAAGAGCCTCAATCTGTCTGGTAAAAAAACGATACATCTGCGATTCGGTCGAGACCGCGTACCTGCTACGATCAAACCTATTAAGAAAGCGGGTAAACACCTCTATCTCGCCTCAGGCATCCGCAATCTGATGAATGTCCCCAAACGTGGGAGCATCTACTTGCGCAACCTGCAGAACGATGAGGTTCAGCTCGGACCACTGATCGGTGTATTGTCTGACGGCCCAGCGACCAGTACGAATCCGTTCGGTTCTCGTACCGGCTTTATCAAGCAATTGCTTCGTGAAGGAAGTCGTAAATCTTATATTTTTGCTTTTACACCACGAGATATCAATTGGACAAATGAGACGGTATCCGGGTACTTTCTGAATGAAAATGGTAGCTTTGTACGCAAAACTGTACCCTTGCCGGATGTTGTATATAATCGATTACCGAGCCGACGTTCCGACTTTTCGCCTGCGATTAACCAGTTGCGCGAACGGTTCATCCGCCGGAAAATCCCTTTCTTCAACTGGAGCTTTTTCAACAAATCGGATATCTATAAATTGCTGGAGAATGATCCGTCCGCAGGGCGTTATATTCCTGAATCCATTACGAATCCGTCAGTGGAGCAAATGAAAGAAATGCTCGAACGCCATCAATTTGTCTACTATAAGCCAACAGCTGGAAGTCTCGGCAATGGGATTTATCGTTTGACCTACTCGCCCAAACGGGGATATTTCGCACGTTATCGCAAAAAAAGCGGCAATGCACTATTGCGTTTTGGCTCGTTCAACAGCTTGATGCGGATGTTGCAAGGCAGACATGGCAAGCAGCTCCGCGGTTACGTCGTTCAGCAGGGAATCCGTCTTATTGAAATCGATGAATGCCCGATTGATTTTCGTTTTCACATGCACAAAAACGGCAGCAATCAGTGGGTCGTCGTCGGGATCGGCGCCAAGAAGGCAGGTCGGGGTAGCGTAACAACACATATCAAAAACGGCGGCTCTCTAATGACCCCTGAGCAGGCGCTCAGCCGTAACTTCGGTGACCGCGCGGGAGAAGTTCTAGGGCAGGCCAAATCCGTCGCTATTACACTGGCCCAGGCGATTGAAACCCAGCACCAGCATTTGATTGGTGAGATTGGCTTTGATCTGGGCATTGATCAGGAGGAACATGTATGGATGTTCGAAGCGAACGCCAAACCCGGACGCTCCATTTTCCGTCACCCTTCACTCCGAGTGGAGGGAAAATCATCAGTGGAGCACATCTTGGAACATTGCCTATACTTGAGCAAATTCCGGAAGAAGGACGACATTTGATGAGCCTTCACGATGATTTTAAACCTGTCATTGCCGTGTTGACGATGCATGATGATCAACGGATGTTCAGGGGAAATCATCAAAATTTTCAAGACATTATTCAAACCGGAGAAAGTATGGGGTATGTAGTCTACATCGTGACTGTCCGCGATCTAAATGTGGCTGGCTCCACCGTCAAGGGCTACATCTACAACAAAGGAAGTGGAAAATGGACTTCTCAGTCCTTCCCACTTCCCCATGTCCTGTATAATCGTATACCGAACCGGGAAGATGAGCGCAAACCGTCAGTTCAACGTAAAATCGCTGAATGTATGGAATCCGGGATCGAGTTATATAATCCTTTTTTCTTCAACAAGTGGAATCTATTTGAATGGCTCAAGAAGTCGAAATCGACTCAAAACCTAATACCTTATACTCGCCGTATGCGCAGTGCATCCGCACTCGCTACAGTGCTCAAATCCTATCCTTATCTATACTTGAAACCCGAGAGCGGCAAAGCGGGAAAAGGCATCATGATGCTCAAGTTTCAAGAGAAGGATCGGCTCCCTTATCGGCTCAAAGTCCAAAGTTCTAGAAAAAGCACCACATACAAAACAGCTACACTCGCCAAGTTGTGGGCTCGCATCCGTAGAGAGACGGGTCATACCCCGTACATTATGCAGCAAGGCATTGAACTCGCTTCTTCGCGCAAACGCCCTTTCGACCTACGAGTGCTTGTGCAGAAGAATAGTAAAGGTCAATGGAGTGTTACGGGCGTCGGTGCAAGGTTGGCCGGTTCCCGCAGCATCACGACACATGTCCCTCGCGGAGGCAGTGTGGAGGATCCCGAAAAACTGCTGACTGAGCTCTTCGGTGAGGAATTAAGCAACACGCTAATGAAGAGGGTGAAATCAACCTCATTGATGATTGCTAGGCAAGTCGAACGTGGATCGGGGCACACCCTTGGCGAGATGTCCATGGATCTTGGGGTGGATGATCTCGGCGAGATCTGGTTTTTTGAAGCCAATGCAAAGCCTATGAAATTCGATGAACCACAGATCAGACGCAGGTCGCTGGAACGCATTTTCCACTACAGTGCTTACCTTGCCCGTCAGTCCAAACGTTAATGGAAGAGGTTGTTCAAAAAGTTCACTTTTGAACATCTATTCGAAAGACATACTGGAAAGGAATAAAAGCTAAAGAAGGTGATTGTTTGTGTCCTCACCTGTTCTAGGCATCATGACGTTGTACCTAAACGAACACCGAGCCTTAGAAGAACGGAGCATATATCGCAGGATGATCCTCGAAGGACGCAAGCGGGGACTCGACATATATGTGTTCACACCTGCGGATGTACATCCGGGAGGTAAGCAGATTGAAGCGATGGTCTTTCATTCGGAGAAGGGTTGGTCCAGAGAGTGGCGTCCTTTCCCCGATATGATCTTCGATCGTTGTCGGATACAACGTAATCGTAGATTTCAGCAGCTCCTTGCTTTTCGTGAAAAATACGGGCATCTCCTCTTTCTGAATCGTCCACTACGCAACAAGTGGACGATTCATCAGACACTGTCTGGGAAACCCGCCTTTCGCGAACATCTGCCAGAAACGATCTTGTTCCAGGATATGTCGGACGTGAATCGCATGTTGAAAAGTACTGCTCTCATCTATCTCAAACCGATTAATGGCACCGGTGGACGTGGCATTCTGCGTATTGAACGAATCAAAAGTGAATCCAATATGGTCTTGGTACAGGGACGAGATCAGAAGAGGCGAATTATTACACCGCGTAAAGTGCACTTGTCTCGGCTGGGCTCCTTGCTCCAACACTGGAATATGAAAGATAAATATCTGGTTCAGGAAGGCATCCAGCTTCAGCTTCCCAACGGGCGTGTACATGATTACCGCATGCTTGTTCAGAAGAACGGCGAGGGGCAGTGGGAACTGACTGGTTGTGCTGGACGAATGGGAGCCGAGAAAAGTGTAACGTCCAATCTGCATGGCGGGGGGCAGGCGGTTGCGATGAACCGCTTGATGAAGCAATGGATATCGGATGAAGATCAGCGAATTGAGATCCATACAACTGCCGAGAAATTCGGCATTGAGGTAGCTTCCTTTCTAGAAGATACGTATGGGGATCTGTGCGAGCTTGCATTAGACTTAGCAATTGATAAGAGTGGTCGGATCTATCTGCTTGAGGTGAATCCCAAGCCAGCACGTGAGGTGTTTGCTCGTATTGGTGAACGTGAAATCTATCTAAAAGCCATCACTCAACCTCTGGCTTACGCATTGTGGGTGTATCGCAATAAGAAACCAGGCATCCCTCGAAAAGAACGCAGCATCATAACAACGGTGAAGAAAAGTACACGGATGAGAAAAATCCGGAAAACCAGATAAATGTTAGTTCGCAGCAGAAGGAGTGAATGTCACTTACGTGAACATCCACTCCTTCTCACCGTTCTAACTCCACTCGTTTCAATCATGGGGATGGAATGGAATCCTCTTCAGCCGTCCATTGCACAGTGTCGTTATCGATAACGATAACCCCACCTTCGTCACCATGCCTGTATGCTACTTCCATTCGCATCCGCTCAGGTTCAAGTTTACACGCGGTTACCTGTGTTACCTGATCGGTCTTCTGATCTGCTGGCAAACATACCGTAAGAATGCCGATTGAACCTGTAAAGGCAGCTTTGCCTTGAATGACGGTAGTTTCAATTTTAGAGCCGTATATTTCGGATACCCAGCCTGTGTCCTCAGTCAGCTGTAATGCATGTTCTGCTATACCTGCTGTGATCCACTGCATAGAGAGCGTGGTATTCGTTTCTGAATACGTCATTTGAGCTACTCGCTCGTCAGCTGCTTCCCCTTGCCATGTGAGACGAGCATCGGGATGCAAGTGAAAATGTTGCTCTAGCACATGCTCTTCTGCCGCATCCAGCCAATCCACGATGAAGAGCAGAGGAACGTCTACGCCTGACATAATCCAGCGGCGATGTGTAACCGGATCAGCTAGGCGGGTATACCCGTCATGCGACGCATCCACAAAATGATAGCAGTCATTGCTTTCCCAACGGAATGTTGTAGCTACCGCTTCAGGCTCTCCCCATTGCTGTGTGGATACGTAAGGAGTCTGATCTAGCCCATCCACTGTAATCGTATTATGGGCTCGTGTGCTTTTGAAATAGTGTCGCCATTCCCCTTCTTCGTACGTATAACGTCCAGTGTCTGTGAACATTAGCTGCTTGCCCCACATCCACTCCATGTTCAGCGCATCTGCATGCCCGTGTGCTCCGCCCATTGAAGCAGCATCCAAGAAGAAATATTGATGATGGTCTCTCATCACATAGTACCCTGTCTGTGGGAACGCACAGCTCGACAACGAAGGCGTACTAGCTACCTGAAGTTGAGTGCAACGTTCATACTGATCTGCACCGAGAAGCCATAGACATTCGGAGCTTTCTGCCCCTCGACCGATCCAATGATCGTCCTCCAGAATGGCACCAAGCAGGGTTAAGCGCTGCCTTCCATCACTGATCCAGTCGGAGTCACCGATCCCGGTTGATTGATGGTCTGGCCGAATTAATGCTTCGGTAAACGCACCCATTTTGCGTAGACTTTCACCATACCATGCCGAGAAAGGATGACCCGCTATTTTCCCTAGTAAATACGGTGTTCCAAACATTTCAATACTCGCATTATGGTAGTGAGTCGTCAGTTCAATTTGTATTCCTTCTGAGTTGATCTGGTGAAGCAGACACAGCTCCAGTCGTTCCATCGCTACCTGCCGCCAATATGCAGCTCTTGGGTGGGTGTGATGAAAGATCGCGATCATGAATAATCCCTGCATGTGCATGATGGCATGATTAATCTCTGTGCTTCCTAGGTAACGGGTCAAATATTCGGCGTGATCCTCTAAACCTTGCCTGAATTCTGCCAGAAAGTCGGCGTCCAGCAGTGGACTATCCTCCATGTATTTGTAGGCAGATATCCACGACTGTACCCGCAGTCCAGTCTCCAGCAGACGCCAAGGGCCTGGCTTTTGGAAAAAGACGGCCTCTTCATACGGCGATTGGTTAGGTACTGGGTTCTGCTCTCTCCAGCTTCGAAAGTGAGCCATAAAGGTGGACACATATAGGGGGTTGCCTTTCATCAAATACGCTTTGCCCAGATCAATCATATGCCAATGCCGGTTCATGCCCCAGGTGAATTCCAGATCATTTGTTGGATTATGAAGCCAATCTACAGGGGTTCCCATCGGAATCCATCGACTGAGATCATTCGTATAAGGAACAATAAATTCATTGATGATTGCACGATTAGCAATCGTCACCGAATTGCGTGCTTCCTCTGGAAAATGTTGCTCATAATAGTCCGCCGCCTGATGCAGTTCAACAGTCGAAAGAAAGAAATCACTCATTGGGGCTCCTCAATGAAATCCTCACGAAAAGGGGTAAACACATCTAGAATGATGGAATCTTCCAGTGCTTTAACCCCATGCAGAACGTTATAGCCAGCATAGAAACTATCCCCTGCCCTCAGGATGCGTGTCTCCTCACCAACTTGAACCTCAAAACTGCCCTTAACGATATAGCTTACCTGCTCATGCTGATCGTGAGAGTGAACTTCACCGATTCCGCCTTTCGCAAAGCTCACCTCGACCATCATCAATGTTCCACCCATACCCAAAATTTTACGAGAGCTCGTTGCGTTAATGACTTGTGCAGGTATCGCTGCATTTTCCAATATCATTGTTCTTACCCCTCTCCTTTGGAATTAGCGACCAGAGTCTTGGAACCCCAGCCGCCTAATTAATTTAAAGCATCACTACTGCTATTCTTCTGTTGATAATTTGCCTTGAAGCTTGGAGGAATCGAAAGAAGGATCAGCGCTTATATTGGTCAAGCCTGCCGCTTTGGTCTTCTCCAGTGCAGCATTATATCTGCTATCCAGATCTTTGATCACATTATCGATATCGCCGCCGGTAAAGACAAAGATGGAAAATGCATCTGTCCATTTAGTTCCTTCCAGCGAGCTCTCTGTTACTACCCCTGGATTCGCGGGGAAAATCGCATCATAGCGCTTCGGCAAGAAGCCTTCAATGCCAGGAATGTTTGGTTTCTTACCTGAGCTTAATACCGCTGGAATAAGGGAGATACCATAGCCTTTTTCGTAATACTCACTCTGAAGGCCTTTGCTGTATACATACTCCATAAACTTCCATGCTGCTTCTTTTTGCGTTGAATCTGCACTGATCCCAATATATGAACCACCTATAACTTGCGAAGCACCCTTGATCGTTCCATCACTGGTAGGCACAGGAGCAGCAGCCCAGTTCTCTTCGGTAGGAAATTGATCTTTGTAGACCCCTGGTTCGCCGGAATGGTTGATGTACATACCAATTTTGCCTTGTGCAAACTGCGCTCTCAGCGGATCAATATCCAGACTTTCAACCCCTGGCAGCATACTTCCATCCTCACTCATTTGGCGAAGCGCAAGTGCAACATCCTTGTACATGCCAAAATCGAATTGACCTGTTCGGTAGTTATAGCCATCGATGCCGTAGTTGTTACTGGCTCCTGCGATCGTGTTCGCCGCCCTCCAGAAACCGCTTCCACTTTTGAACGGACTAGCAAAGCCATAGATTCCTTCACTTTTCCCAGCGTCCGTAATTTTCTTCGCATCCTCCACCATTTCGGTTAACGTTTTAGGCGGATTGGTGATTCCGGCTTTTTGAAAAATATCTTTGTTATACACGAGTCTCCACACTTGTCCGGTATTCGGAAGCGTATATATTTTTCCATCTATTGTATTTTTGTTGTCGATTAGGCTGTCTTTGAACGTAGTCTTCATGTCCTCGCTCATATAGCCGTCAATTGGAGCTAGATACCCCTTTTGATAATAGGTCTGAAAATCATTGACTTGTAGCACATCTGGTGCTTGTTTACTTGCAAAAGCAATATCTACCGCCTGAGGGTAATTGTCACCCATCACGGTCATTTCCACTTCAATATTATCCTTATTAGTTTTATTAAACTCATCAATTTTTGTTTTCATAAAATCAGCATCATGGCGATCGGGCGTCCAGTAGGTGACCTTGGTTTTCCCTTCTGTACTTTTGCCATCACTACCACCCGTTCCGGTGCTTGCTGTCGTTCCATTGTTGGTAGAACAACCAGCCAAACTCAATGCGAGCAATGCACTCAGTGTAGTCATCATCCATTTTTTAGCCATTGAAAAGCCCCCTATGCTTGTCTGGACAACCTCTCAGGTTACCCGATAACGTAATGATAATCGCTCTACCGTTGATGAAGTGAGGGACATTATAACTATGAATGGGGGGACAAATGATGTTCCGTGCATTCATTAATTCAGATACATTTGACGGAAATGCGTAGGTGTCATACCACAGTACTTTTTGAACAAACCGCTGAAATACGGGCGATCCTCGTAACCCAGCATCTGACAGATCTCCTGTACTTGTATGCCTGCGACCAACAGTTCCTTGGCCTTCTCCATCCTCATTTTTGTGATGTATTGAATCAAGGTCATGCCGGTCTCTTTCTTGAATGCATTGGCAAAATAACTAGGACTTAAGTGAACCGACTGAGCGCAAAGGTTCAACGTCAGGTTCTCTTCCAGGTTCATACTTATAAATTCCTGAGCTTTATGAATAGCCTGCTTCACATCCGTAAGCCGCTTCTTATCCATAATGTCGCAGCCCATGCTGCTAAAGTGCTTGATGTACCCTTTCCAACCGTCAAATGTCAAAGAGCGCATCTCCTCCAGCACCATCAGGTCAGCTTCTAAACGCATACGTTCTTCCTCCGTAATTTCATCGCAAAAGGCACGATAGATGGCGAACGCGAGTCCGGACAACAAACGGATCATAGTAAGTGGCTCAGGATATCCCTCCGAAAACTGCCATTCCTCCAAAATATCATCAATGATCCGGTGACAGGTGCTTTCATTGCCACACTTGAGCGCATAAAAGAGTTCCTTCTCCTTCTCCAAAGGGTAAGCAGGTGCTATCCACTCCTGACGTTCGACGATTGCATATTGGAAGATGCAGTTACCCTCACTATAAAAGCGGTAGGCAATGGCTTTATCGGCGTGTGCATACGCACTCCACACCTCCTGAGGTCTTCGGGCAATCGTGCCCAAACCGATCGAGATCGTCTTTTTACTGAATTGTTCCACATTAAGCCGACATTCCTCCAGCAGCTCTGGAACTGTCATTGATGCTGGTGTATTAAACATCGCCACAAGCCGGTATCTGCTCTCGCGTAATACAACCCCTCTGGTGTGGCGATTCAGCGTCTCTTCCACAATATTTTGAACCGCAAAAGGCACAATCTCGGCATCCAGATGTATTGTATTTTCACACCGAGTATACCCGTCCACTTCAATCACCATAAGCTGAAGATTCGAAGAATCGAGATCGATCTGTAGTTCATCCCAACGATTCTCATTCATAAAACCACCAACCTCTTGACGAAGCAGTCCCAGAAGGTAGCTATGACGAATATGCACGCTGCTGCTCTCCACCTTTTGTTCCAATTGTTCAAGCTGCCTCGACTGTGCCTGCTCACCTTCAATCACTTCTCTTACCTTGAGCACTGCGCCTAATATTTCATCAGGGGTAAACGGTTTGAGCAAATAATCGGAAGCACCAAGTTTAATCGCCTCTTGGGCATAACGGAAATCAGAATACCCACTAATGAATATAAACTTGGTGCGCAGTCCTGCATCGGATGCCCGTTTCATCAATTCAAGACCGCTGAGGCGGGGCATTTTGATATCGGTAATGACAAGATCCGGCTCTTGTTCATTGAGTAGGGACCACCCTTGTTCGCCATTGTTGGCTGTACCTACAATTTTCACCTGATGCTCTTCCCAAGCAATGGTCGAAGATATGCCTTTTACAACCGCCTGAATATCATCCATGACACATACCGTCAAATGATCCATACTACCCCTCCTCAGATGATTGGAATCGTGATGGTAACCGTCGTTCCGACGTCTATGTTGCTCTCAAATGCAACTGAAGCGGCATCTCCGTAATATAGGCTTAATCTGTCATGGAGATTCCCGAGTGCGTATCCCTGACGTCTGCCTTCGAATCCTTCTCTGATCTGCCCCTCAGCCATATCCATACCACAACCGTTATCAGTGACCTCTAGTGTCAGCATATCTTCATCTTGATTAATTCTGATTACAATGACGCCGAGCTCATCCTTATCACGGAATCCGTGCAGTATGGAGTTTTCGACTAAAGGCTGCAGTAATATTTTCAATATTTCTACGGAATAACAGGATGGATCACCCACCTCAATGCGGTAAATGAAAAGATCCTCATAACATTGTTGTTGAAGTTGCAGGTACTGCTCTACATGTTTAATCTCTTGTTCTACATTGGTCATGTCCTTCCCATCATTCAATCCAAGTCGGAACAACAGTGACAATGATACGATCATTTCACTAACGTCTTTTTTCTCACCGCTCTCACTTTTCCAGAACATTGTATTTAATGTATTGTAGAGAAAGTGAGGATCAACCTGCGCTTGAAGCGCTTTCACTTCGAAACGTCGTTTATCCCGCTCGGTTACCCGTACCTCCTCAAACAAAACCTGGATCTGATCCAGCATTCGATTAAAACGATACCCCACCGCACTGACCTCATCATCGTACTTGCTGCGGAAGCGCACATCCAGATCGTTCGATTGTACTTCAACCATTAAACGACGCAGCTTATTCAGCGGCTTGAGTAGAGCAGAAGCCAGCAAGTTCGACAGCCCTAGGGCGAGCACGATGCAGAAACCCATAATCCCAATAACTAACCAACGAATCTTCCGCAGTGGAGACAATAAATCTGATTTGGACTGCACACTGACCATCACCCAGTCCTCATTCATTGATAATGCAGAATAGTTGATGAGCATGTCCTCTCCTTGACTACTCGTATATCTAAAATCCCCGCCTGTACCACGACTGATCTCGCGGCTGAATTCAGGGTCGGTTAGGTAACTCACATCCTGGGAGGTTGACCGGATAACCTGTGACCCATTTTTGTTCAGCAAAAACAATTCAATTGAATTATTCATCAAGTCCTGAACCAGAATATCCCTCATCGCTTCTTCCTTCATATTGACCACCATATACACGTTAGACAAGGAGTGATTATCGACCACAATTGGTTTGAGTAACAGTGACAACACATGATCCTTCGCCTGGAATAACTGACTTTGATGCGAACCAAACCACATTGTATTCCAGCCCTGCTGCTTCACAAGCTGCCCGTATTCCTTAGCAAATCCATCATCCCGGTTCGGTACATCTTTGGTTGAGTAAAAATCACCAATTGGTGTTGTTAAAAAGGTCGTATCAATTAAGGGCTCTACAAGCTTCAATTGCGTAAATGACGTTTGAAGTAGTGAAAGATTCTGATAATAGTGAGAGGCATTATTGTTGCGAACATCTCGCATCACCTGAGTAAAGGTGTCATTCAGCATAAACGAATATGAAGATACCACGATGTGCCTTAAGTGTTCATCCATTACCTGGACTGACTTATTCAGGATGCCCTGCTTCAACTCAAGCGCGTTTCGTTCAATGCTTCGTGCAGCGAAGAGATACGAGCTAATTCCTGTTACACTGATGCATAATACAACAAGGAAAATGTACAACAGTTGTATCCTTTTTTTCAGAGTCATCTTATAGAAGTTCATGTTCATCGGCGTTCACTCCTCGGATACGGATTAGCTCTGCCACTGGAGATTTTAACAAGAGTATAGCACAGCAGAATATCCCATAATACCGTTCCCATTTTAAGGAGATTACGCCTAGCCTTTGACCGCACCTAATGTCACCTGCATAAAGGATTTGTTCGCAAAAATATACACAACGAGCAGTGGCAATATGGATAGACACGCCCCGGCCATCATGAGTTGAACCTCAGCAGCAGCCCCGATGCCATAACGCAGATTAGCCAAGCCCACAGGCAAGGTCTGCAAATTGGGATTGTTCATCGTGAACACAAAAGGCAAGATATACTCATTCCACGAGCTCTGAAATGCTCCGAGTCCTGCAACCGCCAAACCGGGGCGAAGCAATGGAAGAATGATACGCCAATACACGGTGTAGAAGTTACAGCCATCAATCATAGCTGCCTCATCTAGATCACGCGGGATGCTTTTGAAGAAGCCCACTAAAATGAAGTACGTAGCGGCATGAGCACTAATTAAAATAATGATGACACCCCATAAGGTATGATTCAGGCCTAATTTGACCATCAGATCAAATTGCGGACGCAGAACCACGGCTCCAATGGAGATAAACAAGGTAGATGCCATCAAAATGGAGTATGCCTTCTTCCCTCTAAAGTTCACACGATCCACGGCATAGGCAGACATGGATGAAACTAACAGCATTCCTGTTGTTGCAGTGACACTAACAAAGACACTATTGAGCGTAAATCCTGAGAAATTGGCTGTCTGCCATGCCTGAGCATAGTTAGAGAACTGCCAAACCTTAGGTAATATCGTTGCACCACCCGTTAATTCCTGATTTGTTTTGAACGAGCCTAGCAGTACTAATAGAATCGGAAACAACGACAGGACAGCGATGATAAGCAGAAAAATAGTGAGTAGTGTTCGCTTTATTCCTTGAACCCACTTGGGTGAAATACTCGGATTTATGACCGTCTGTGACATGTTCGGTTCCTCCTGTCTGCTGTTAATAAACATCATTAAGCTTCTTGGATATCCAGAAATAAATGAGTGTGACGGCACCTACAATGATGGCTGTAGTGAAGCCTACTGCACTGCCGTAACCCAGTTGCTGGAGCGATTGTGTATCAGCGGATATCGGAAATAACAACTTAAACAGATACAAGTACATCACTTCCGTTTTGCCATACGGTCCTCCTTCGGTTAATACCATAATGCTCTCGTATCCTTTGAGTGCGGTTGTAATCGCCAGCATAATAATCATCTGCAGCACAGGACCGAGTAGTGGAATCGTCACATTTCTAAGCTTCTGGAACTCATTCGCTCCGTCCAGCGATGCCGCCTCGTACAGTTCTTCAGGAATACTCTGCAGACCGGCAATAAACAGCAGCATATAGTTCCCCACAGCTCCCCAGATCGCAATAATTATGGTCGTCATCATGGCATGATCAGCATCCAACCAGCCAATCGGGGCAGAGATCACATGATACTTCACCAGTAGTTGATTCAATATTCCGTTGTACGAATTAAAAATAATAAAGAATACAATCGCCATAACTGAAGCACTGAAAATGGTTGGAAGATAGTACACAGCTCTTAGCAGTGAACGCCCTCTCCATTTGCGATTCAAAATGATTGCGAGTGTCAGAGCTAGCGGAATCGTGACCACAAGTTTACCTAATGCATAGACTCCTGTATTGCCAACTGCTGACCAGAACTGTGTATCCCGCATAATGCGGGCAAAGTTGCCAAGTCCAATAAATACGGGCGTTCCAATGCCTTGATAATCGTAGAACATATAACGTAGAGCCCATATGAGGGGATACACCCCAAACACGAGAGTTAGAAATAAACTGGGAAAGATGAACAGGTACGCATGCACTTTTTTTGGCTTCATCAACATTGACCCCCTTACTTGCTTTTGCAAGAAGTATAGAGCGATCACCGTGTGAAGCGGGATGGGGAAATCCACTTTTTACAGGGGAGAATGTAACTGAGTGAATGTGGATGGGTGAAAGGTAAATGTGAAGCGTATGAATGAGTAATTGCGAATGAGTGACAAACAAAATAGCCTGCATTTCCAATGAAACTCCACTGGAAATACAGGCTATACCTTGTTAACAAGAATAAATATGTGAAATGTTTAATATGGTTATTCTGCTTCCTTATACAGACGAAGTAGTTCTGTGAAATCAGAGATCAATACATCCGATCCCGCCAGTTCTTCATCCCTACCAAAACCAGCATAAGCGCAGCCAATAACGGTCTGTCCATTCATTTTCCCTGCCTCTACATCCGATGAACGGTCACCCACCATCCACGCATCTTGAATCCGATGTTTCTCAAGCAGGATCTGAACGAGATTAATTTTGGAAGGAGTTTTGTATTGACCAGCGCTGTACACTCCTTCAAACAAAGGCATGATCTCGTGGGCAAACGCTACACCTTTGACGTAATCCTCAAGTCCATTACTCGCAACAAATAACCGCACCCCCTGCTCTTTGAGCGCTGTTAAAGTCTCCTTCACGTGAGGATAGAGTGTAGAACCCCCTTGATCCAGACCTTCAATCTCCAATTGAAGCAACAATTCGTCCGCGCGGCGATGTGCTGCCTCCGATGCTTCAGGCATAACTACTTTCCATATATCTTCAAGTAACATACCAAGACTTCCAATCATCCGTTCCTCTGGAGGGGTCTCACCTTCAAAGTGTCCTTCTGCTCTCAGCGTATCAAACAACTGGTGGTAAGCAGGCAACAACAGCGTCTCTGTCTGAAATAGTGTGCCATCCATATCAAATATCATTGCTTCCGGTTTAAGCAATACCTTTTCTTTTGTCATATCAAAGCGTCCTTTCGGATTGGGATATGTATTCGGAATCGTTCCCTCCCCATGATAAACATAAACGTTTGCAGGTGTAAACCGAACATTGTAAAACACACTCCGCGAACGTTATACAACTCAGCGGATAACATTATACATAAAGTAAACAAACTATATACAAAACGATTTAGTTTAAGTATAATACTGAAAATAGTCATTCAGACCCTACATCTAAAGTCCTAATTTAGTGTTTTTCCTGTTTTTTCGACAAATATATATACCCGACAGAGAGGAATAACAAACATGGTAAAGCGCAGAATCTTTAAAATTTTCTACAAGATTGGTTTGGGCTATTTGCTCGTGCTGGCTGTTCTAGCCGGTTCTATTGTATTGATCCAAAATAGTATTAGCCAACTCCAACGCGAGCTGGATTTCTTGGTCGATCACGATATGAAAGTACATGATTTAACTTATGAGTTGGAAAGAACTATGGTGGACATGGAGACAGGTCAACGAGGATATGTCATTACAGGACAAGACAGTTATCTTGCCCCTTACACCGAAGGTTTAGAACAGAAGGAAACAATCATCTCACAGCTCGCATCACTCATTGCTGATAATCCAGCACAGCTCGCCCTACTTGAGAACATACATAATGTAATAAACAATTGGGTACAGGTTGCGGGTGAACCAGTTATTGAATCACGACGAGCTAACGACACGTCCACCGTGCAAGCGTTCTTCGTGAATGATCCTGGTAAGCAGGATATGGATCAAATTCGTGATTCACTAACGACTTTCCGCACCAATGAACTAGCGCTAACCGAACAGCGCACCGAAGCACTCAAACAAAAAAACGAGCTACTCAACATCGAACTTTACGGTGCGCTCATCCTTGTTGCCTTGATTTCGATAATTGCCGCTCTGACACTGTCCCGCTCTATTGTCAAAAACATTCGTAGCGTCACCAGCGCACTGAACGACATTGGCTCATCTAACGGAGATCTAACCCTCCGCATTGCGACCCATATGAAGGATGAGACACGCGAATTGGCAGAGGCGGCTAATGCAATGCTGCTCGGATTGCAACAAATGATGCTTGAGATTCAGAACAATGCTAGCATCCTGAGCACGGCTTCAGATCGATTGGATAAAGGTGTGTCGGACAACCTGTCCGCTGGTAAGGAAGTTGCCACCGCCATGGAACGAGTCGCTGAAGGCGCAGATGAACAAGTCGTTCTGACGCAAACGATGGTCGCTGCCATGGGGCAATCGCTGACTGGACTTAACCGAGTATCCGCTTCTACAGCTGATGTTGCTGAACGTGCTGTAAGAACCGAATCAATCGCACTGGATGGACAAGGACGCATTAATAATGCTGTGGGTAAAATGGGAACCATTGAACAATCATTCCGCGCGGTTCAAGAGTCCATTACGGATATCTCTAAAATGTCCGATCAGGTCATCTCTATTGCAGAATCTATCTCGGGAACGGCTAGACAGACCAATCTCCTGGCTCTTAACGCTGGAATTGAAGCTGCACGCGCCGGAGAACATGGCAAAGGATTCGCTGTTGTCGCCACCGAAATTCGCAACCTGGCAGATCAGAGCGCTACCTCAGCCAAACATATTACAAGCATTCTTGAAACTGTACTTGCAGGTGTGCATAACACCGTTCAGATCGTAGACTCCAATACTGTTCATGTCACAGAAGGGTTACAAACGATAGAGGATGCTGGGCAAGCCTTTGCTAATATTACAGAACACATTCATGATCTAAGCGGAGAAATGGTGGATATATCCGCGGTGGTGGAAGAGCTCACGGCAGGCAGCCAAGCTGTTATGTCTTCTATTCATGCTGTATCCGCGGTTGTGGAAGACACTGCATCAGCAACCGAAGAAGTATCTGCTATGACCGAGGAGCAATTAGCCTCCTTGCAAGAAATGACTGACACATCCAAACAGTTGAACCAAATGTCCGATGCACTGGATCAGCTCGTGAACCGATTCAAACTTGCATAATGAGGAAATCAGGAACATCGTTTAATGAAACTAAATACAAAGAAGCAG
This sequence comes from Paenibacillus sp. Root52, assembly GCF_001426865.1. GTDB lineage: Bacteria > Bacillota > Bacilli > Paenibacillales > Paenibacillaceae > Paenibacillus. The sequence goes on from NZ_LMFO01000023.1 coordinate 30,504, forward strand.
TTGCCTGAGTTAGGAAACTGCTTCTTTGTTTGTAATTTTGGATTACATTGACACTGTGTAGGGAAGAGATGCCTTCTGTGACGTTCAATTTTTGATCAAGTAGATCCAGAAGGTATCCCGTCGGTTATTTATTCTTATCGCTTAGGTTACTGACTTCGAAGTGCCTCCAGGATCCGTTGTGCTTCAAGCCCAGCTCTGAAATCATATATTCTGCCCGGCTTGTCTTGAATACGTGCAATTACATGTTGCAGTACAGGTAATTCACTAAACGATTCATCAACGGTTACAGGTGTTAGTGACTCTCCAATCCGTCCACTCATCAGTTGATCCCAGTTCTCCAGTGCGATTGTTCCTTCCGTCCCATACACCACCATAGATACACGTTCTTCACCCGCAAAGTGTGAGATCCCGTTGATCTCTACCCGAGTGCCATCTTGAAGCTGCATTTCTGCATGAATTTCCGTCTCGCAACCATTCGAATGATCGGGATATTGTACCTGACTGTTTATGACATTCAGTCCACCGAACACCGTCTGGATCACATGAATCCAGTGAATACCCACTTCTAAAATAAATCCACCCTGATCCCGGGTCGTAATCCATGGATTTTGTTGCCAAGCTCGCGGCCATTGCGGGAACCGGAGAATCAGTTCAATTTTACGAATAGTTCCAAGCGTACTTCCTTCCTGAACTAACTTTTGCAATTGAAGCACCGCTGGTTCATGAGGCATTGAGAAATGGATCGCATGGACCACACCTGACTGCTCAGCTGCAGCTAGCATAGCTTCGGCTTCCTCCACACTGTTAGCTAGAGGCTTCTCACAGAAGATATGGATTCTACGCTGAAGCACCTCCATCACTACTCCATAATGATACTTGGGTGGCACCGCAACGTATACCAGATCAATCTCATGTTCATCTAACAAACGGCGATAATCCGTATATGTACTTGTCTCAGGGTTCAATGCCGCATAATTCGCAAGAGACTGCTCATTGCTATCACATACTGCCACTACGTCTACGTGCTGATCACTCTTGGCTTGATGAATCATATGTAAGCCCATTTTACCTAATCCAATGACAGCCATTTTAATCTTTTTCATTGAGTTCACTCCAATCGAATTCTAGTATACCAGAAAGTGATACAGCGCTACTCCTTTTTGCATAGATACGAAAAGTGAACCCTCGCTCTTGTTTTTATGTTTAATTCAGTTGAAAACCATCATTTTAAGTCATTATTTTACATTAAATGTAATTATAAAATAATAGGCATTTTGTGCCAGTTATATTTTACTAGATTTTTTTATGCGTTGCAGTAAGACTTTAAGCGCTACCACCCTAAGAATCAAAAATTAATAATCTTAAAAATCTATTGACAAAAAACCACAAAAAAAGATACTCTTCCTAGTATCAAGCATTTATTTCCTATTACAACCTAATACCGTAATTTACTCTCAAAAAAAGGAATCAGACCTTTGGGTCTAAAAACCTATTTCATGAAGCGAGGTGCCCAAATGAGAACCGTTGCAGATTATTTAGCGGAAGCTCTGCGTAATCTAGGCGTCACCCATGTCTTTGGAATTATCGGAAAATCCATTTGCCCTGCTGCGTTGAAGATGGTCGATTATGGGCTGGAATTCATCCCTGGACGCCATGAATCTAGTTCAGGATTCGCCGCATCGGGTTATGCACTTCAGACTGGGAGATTGGGTGTAGCATTTGCAACCTCAGGTCCAGGCGGAACCAATCTATTAACCGCTGCTGCCCACGCGAAGGCGAACAATTTGCCTGTACTATTCATTACCGGACATCAGTCCATTCAAGAATTGGGACTTCCTCAGTGCCAGGATTCCTCGTCTTATTTGGCCGATCTAGCTGAGATGTTCAGACCCGCCACATTATTCAGTAAGCTTGTCGAGCGTGGAGACCACTTCGCTACCCTTTTCAATCATGCGATCTCCATCGCACTAGGTCCAAACAAAGGCCCTGTTCATCTTTGCCTTCCGTTTGATGTACAGACCGAACTTGTGGAACAATGCCGAATCATCCTTCCCGAACCTGAGCCTATGATCAGTGTTACTAATCTAAACCGAGTTCTCCCCTTAATTCAACAATCCAAACATCCATTAATTATCGCTGGCAAGGGCGTTGGCCGTGCACATGCTCATGATGAACTGTTACAGCTTGCCGAACTCCTTCATATTCCCGTCATCACTTCACCTGGTGGAAAAGGTGCCATCGCCTGGAATCATCCGTTATATCATGGCCCTTGTGGAGTCGGAGGTTTCCCGCATGCGGATGATCTGATGAATCAGAGTGATCTATATATTGTGCTAGGTTCTCGTTTGAGTGATATGACGATTTGTAACCTTAAGCCGGAGAATCATCCGGCACACCTAATCCAGTTTGATAGCGACCCTACCTTCGTTGGTAAAATTCTAAACTCACAAACCTTACATATCTCCGGCGATCTTAAAGATAATATGAACCATCTTCTTGGGAACCTCACAGAACATGCAATACAACTTCAAGCAATGAACAGAGCGTTACCACCTGCGGATTACTTCCTTCCGCTTCCAGAATTATCTCAGTTATCGTTGGCATCTGTCCTCGAGAACATGAGCGATATCCTTCCTTATGACCACACCTTGTTCGTGGATGATGGTAGCCACGGATTCCATGCGGTTCAGCGATACAAAGTTAAGAAACCAGGAAGTTTCGTATTCGATGCCTACTTCGCTTGCATGGGTAATGCCATCGGTATGGCGATTGGAGCCAAAGCCGCTGCACCTGAAGAAACAATCGTATGTATTACAGGGGATGGCTGCTTCATGATGTTAGGAACTGAGATTAACACTGCTGTCTGCAACCAGCTCCCCGTGATTTTCATCGTGGTGAACAACAAACAATTGGACATGGCACTCAAAGGTATGCAAAAAACAACAGGCCGGATCGATGGCACATTATTCGAGGTTCCAATGGATGCAGCGAAGTTTGCAGAGTCTCTAGGCGCAGTGGCCTTCCGAGCAGAGACGCACGCCGAATTCACCATTGCTCTCAAGGAAGCCCAACAATTAAATCAAGTTACGGTCATTGAACTGCTTACAGATCGTGATGAGATTCCACCAACAGCCCATCGTACACTTAATTTGAACTAGGAGGAACAGCGATGAGTGAACAAGTAAATCAGGGATTAGAACGTTTTGCTAAGTTATCTGGAGAATATGGTGCACGTGCGCTTAATCCGATCAAGGAACAGTTTCCTGAATTGGCTGAATTCATTATGGGGACAGCCTACGGGGATATTTTTCAACGTACCACGATAACAGATCAGTGGAAAGAAGTCGCGATCATCTCTTCATTAATTACACAAGGACAGTACGAGCAGTTGGGTGTGCATTATACAATGGCTCTAAGTGTTGGAATAACCGTTGAGCAACTCAAAGGAATTCTGCTACATTTGGCTCCATGTGTTGGCGCACCACGCATCATTAGCGCGTTTAATATCTTGCTCGAGACAATTGAAGAAATCCAATAATTCACTTTTCTACATTTTTATACATGATTCGACTTTTTTATTGATCTTCTTACATCAACCCCTTTATAATATGGTTAAATTATCCTTCGGGATAGCCTTAACTCATTTAAAGGGAGAGAACAATCATGGGAAGTTTTATTCTTAAAACGGATGCAGCAAACAAGGTATTAAACATCGAGCTAGAAGGTTCATTTTCACAGGAAGACGGATTGCGTTCGATCTCTGCGTATCAAGATACCATTGCTCCGATTAACACCCAAGAGTATAACTTGAATATTGATTGCAAAAAACTGAACGTCACTGCTCCAGAGATTGTGCCATTGCTTGAAGGCTGCCTGGCGCTGTTCAAAAAAGACGGGTACAAAAAAATTGTTCTGACCCTTGAGAATAATTCTATTCTTAAAATGCAGTTATCCCGACTCGGCCGTGCGGTTGGTCTGGACAACCTCGAAATCATATCTACTGTGACAACTTAAAATGCAAGTTCAAAAAGGACGGTTTTCAGTACCGAGAAGATGGGGTGAAGATAGAAATGGAGTAGCGGAGCGTAGGCAAAACTACGTGAGCAACGGACATTTCGGCTGAATCCCATATTCGACGCTGAGATGCAGTCAGGCATCCTTCGTAATCAAAAGCGGACTTTTTGAACAACTACTTAAAATACCAGGCGGACAAGCTCTGGATAAACCGTCCCGCACAGGAGGAGAACGAAGATGGCCGGAATTCGTATTGTAGACATCGATATCTATCATCCGTCAAACAAGGTGGGCAATGACGTTTATATTGAACATTTTGATGCGAGAGGTGTAGATATTCGCGGTTTGTTAAAAGCACTTGGACGCGATCAGCGTTATAAGATTGACAATGAGGATGAAAACTCACTTAGTATGGCGTTCGAAGCGGCCAGCAATGTTCTTGAGAAAGCTGGACTGACGGGTGCAGACATTGACCTCATTGCTTATGCAAGCCAAACACCAGAGTACATCTTCCCTACGAATTCCTTAATGATTCATCGCCTGATTAACGGAGCTTCTCATACCATCTGTATCGATAGCAATGCCAACTGTGCTGGAATGACCGCAGCCTTCGAACAGGTTAGCCGCCAGATGTTAGGCAATCCGAGAATCCGCCGCGCTCTAATTATCGGTTCGGATTATGTTGCTCCTCATGCGAACCCTGATGATCCGGTATACTTTGCTAACTTCGGAGATGCTGCAGCAGCCGTAATCGTGGAGCGCGAAGAGCAGAGTGTCGGTTTCATTGACTCCATCTATCAGACAGATACGTGTGTGTATGGTAACTCTCTCTTTCCTGCTGAAGGATTAGCGAAGCTGGGTAAAACCGGAGTAGATGCAGGTGCTTTTCACGTGAAATTCACACCCTTCGATGATTCCATCTGTGTAGATGCCGCTTCTGAGTCTATTCGGACGTTGCTCGCGCGTAATGAAATAGCACCGAGTGAGATCAAAGCCGCTTGCTTCTCTCAACTGTCTATCGCCAATATCCGCGCGGTATCGGCGAACATTGGGATTGCAGATGAAATTGCAGTGTACATCGGAGATGAGTTCGGGTATACATCCACGAGCAGTCCATTCATTGCATTACATCAAGCCATTGCCTCCGGACAGATTGAACGTGGTGACAAAGTGCTGTTCTGGACTGTCGGTGCTGGGTGGCAAAATGTTGCCATGATCGTTGAATATTAATTAGTTGACTATTAAATAAATGAAGGCAACCGTTCATTGGTGAACTACAATGGCGGTTGTTTTTTTATTATGCGTAAAAAAAGATCGTCCAAAGTGGACGACCAAATTTGATTTGTAGTGATCATTGAGAGATTTCAATTCAATAAGTACTTCATGAGATACAGCCCACAAGCAACACCTACTATTAATAGCACGATGGCCACGCTCCGTTCAGCCTTCCACAATCGAATGGCGTTGGCAACATTCAAGATTGTTAATGCAATCATATTAACCGCAGTATTCAAGTAAAAGAAATTGACTGTAAGGAGAACAAACACTGCAATTGCTACGAGTATAAACCACATCGGCATGTTCCTAAATACACTTCTTGTCATCCGATCAACTCCTAAAGTATGTATGATGTCTCACGCTACAGTGGTACAGGGATCCTTTGAGTGATTGAGAGTGATTCTTTATTTAACTTAATAAGTATTATTATAGCAATTCTACATATAAAATGTAAGACAGAGTCAGATGATTTCCATGCTTTTTAAAGGTAGCCATTTCGTTTCCTATTTGATCACGTTCTCGTAAATAGCGTCCTTCCTGTTTTTCACGGATAAATGCTAAAGGCTGCTGAGGTGTTCGTGAATGATTTTCCACTCTTCTTCGTTTACTTTGACAAAAACATTCGTTGCCCTACCACTGCCAGATACAAACTTTCCGTTAAGCACTCCCTCATAATGATATGTATAGATACATGTTGCCGTATTCTCTTCAGTCACTAGCCATTGTACATCTGAAATGGAGTAGACTTCATCCTTAATCGTAACCCAAGAGTTCTCAAAATAACTTTGAATTTCATAAGTCGTCTTGCACGTTCGATCTGAAAACCAGTAAACCGCATTAGGGTGTAGTAACTGTTTAACATTCTCGAACTGATGTGTGTTTGTTGCATGGATATAACGTTGCAGTGCATTTTCATAGCTCATTGATTAGCTCTCTCCTCTGCTCATTTGTTAGTATTTCTATTTAACTATCATTATATGAATTTAATGTCAAGATTCTATAAAGAGATCCTGCTTGGTTAAATCAAACGATGTGATGTATAGATGTTTATTAGTCGTAAGTTCTATATATGTATGTGTCCCGCGTTAATGTCAAAGCCACTCCTCTATAAAAGAAGTGGCTCTTTATTCAAATCTTATTATAACCAGTACCTAACGCCTAAAATATCTTCTTCGTATCCCGATCGTCCTTCAGGATTTCCACAGCTTCGCGGAATCGCAGAGAATGCACAATCTCCCGTTCACGCAGAAACTTCAGACTATCTTGTAGATCAACATCATCGGTCATATCAATTAACCATTGATAAGTAGCCCGTGCCTTCTCCTCGGCTGCAATATCCTCGTACAGGTCTGCGATCGGATCTCCTTTAGCTTGGATGTACGTAGCCGTAAAAGGCACGCCTGCAGCATTATTATAGAACAACGCTCGATCATGATTGACGTAATGTGCATCTAAGCCTGCCTGCTCCAACTGTTCTACCGTAACATCTTTGGTTAGCTTGTAGATCATGGTAGCAATCATTTCGAGATGAGCAAATTCTTCCGTAGCGATGTCATTCAGCAGCCCAATGATCTTATCAGGAATCGTATAACGTTGGTTTAGATATCGCAGAGCAGCCGCCAATTCTCCATCTGCGCCGCCGTACTGCTCCATAAGTAGTTTAGCCATATGAGGGTCACATTTACTTACCCGAACGGGATACTGCAATTTTTTCTCATACACCCACACACAGGGCTCCCCCTTTATTCATCCATTTGGTTCAGCTTCAAATCTAACGCTCGCTCCAGCTCATAGGCTCCCAAAATGCCTCGATCTTCGTATCCCAAAATCAATTAAAATAAAAATTTCAATTGCTCTTTATGCATATGGTCTAATTTTTGCTCACTACTTCTATACTTGCCAAGGCCAAGGCGTCTGTGACCATTCCCATGGATATTTGGAAAAGGCATGACCAAAGTTCGTTAACGGACCGTACAATTGCTGAAATTCCTGTGCTACTCGCATGCGTTCTTGAGCGAACTTATTGTACTGCTCAATACTCTGATAATCTCCAGGATGTGTATCCAAATACAGGTTAAGCTCCACTAACACAAAATCTAAGGCCTGTAATTCCTCCAGCAACTCATAATATCTAGCATCACAAGCTTTATTAGCTACCTCTTCAGATTCCATCAATTACACCCCCTTTTCCTTCGCTTTTGCCGATGTGTATGGGCTGTACAAGGCGGGCCACAACGTTCCTAATCTAAGCGCTTCTGCGGGACTATACTGTGGCCATCCCATAGGCTGAAATGGAATAAACAGCTGTGGAGGAACCAGATACGTTCGAATCTCTTTAGGTTCACACGGATCAAATGGTCCAATAAATGGCCTGTATGCGCGAATCTGCGGATCCTTCATACCATCAACCTCCTTTCTAGTTTTTTTGAATCAACCTTCCTACGTTTCGTAATCACCCTACGCTTCCCGTCTCTATAACCATATGTCTCAACCGTATGGGTTAATCCGTATTTTTCAGTAAAAGCTAAAAAAAGACCTCCGCTCCACTCCCCCACAGGGAAGCTTCACAAAGGTCAACATGACTCACGAGTCTTCATCATACGTGTTCACTTTAATTATTCATCTTGTTCGTCTGGTTTATCATTGTCCTGCGTTATTGTACGCTTGTACACCTTCACCCGCGTAATTCGCAATCGACTGGATTCCTCCACCTCAAATACGTATCCGTTCCGTTCGCGTGTTTTGCCTTTGGCAGGGCTACCTTCAAGCTCCTTGAATAGCCAGCCACCGATGGTATCGACTTCATCATCCTCAATAACGGCTCCAGTCCATTCATGCACCTCTTCAATAAGAGAGCGACCGTCGATTGAGAAAGAATCCCCATTGCGCTCCATATGTGGACGTTCGTCCTCAAACTCATCGTACAGATCTCCGACAATCTCTTCCAGAATCTCTTCAGCTGTTAACAAACCGGCTGTACCGCCATATTCATCAACCACCAACGTCATCTGAGAATGTTTCTTCTGCATCAGACGTAACACATGACTAATTTCCATGGATTCCGGAACGTTAAGAATTGGACGAACGAGAGAAGCCAGGTCATGCTGTTGTTCTGGTTCAGCTAGCAGTAAGTCCGTAATATGGATAAATCCAATAATCTCATCCTTATCCTCCACCGCTACCGGATATCGAGAGTGCTTAGTGGCATTGATGATCTTCAGATTCTCCTCCAAAGACAGATTGGTGTAAAGACAATCCATATCTGTACGTGGCAACATGACCTCACGAGCGAGCATATCAGAGAAATCAAAGATGTTATCCATCAATTTGATCTCATCCTTATCAATAACTCCACTCTTGGCACTTTGTTTCATGAGAATGCGCAGCTCATCCTCTGAATGTGCTTCTCCTTCACTTGCAGGTTCAATTCCAGCAAGACGGAGTAACGCATTCGCCGACGCATTCAACACCCAGATGAATGGGAAGAAGATTTTATAGAAAAGCAGCAGCGGTGCAGACAAGAAAAGCGCAACTCCGTCTGTCTTTTGAATCGCCAGTGATTTGGGAGCAAGCTCACCAAGTACGATATGTAGGAACGTAATAATACTGAAACCTACGATAACGGAAACTGTCGATATAAGCGCTGTATCCACCACACCAAGCTTGGTCATGAGGGGTTGAACCAGTAATTCTGATATCGCTGGTTCACCGAGCCATCCAAGTCCAAGGGAAGTCAACGTGATTCCAAACTGGGTTGCAGATAGATACGCATCCAGTTTTCCGTTCACTTTTAGCGCATAGCCAGCCAGACGATTGCCCTCACTCTGTAATTGCGTCAGACGAGTCTGCCTCACTTTCACGAGGGAAAATTCCGCTGCAACAAATACACCATTCAAGAAGACGAGCAGAAACACACACACCAGATTAAACAGTAATTGCCCAAGATGAAATTCGGTATGAATATCCAAGTCGAAACTCCCCTTTTCTATCTATTCAGGAATGCACCTGGAAGGTCAGCGTGTAATTGCCTTTCTTGATTTGAAATCAACACCCTTATAATACATATCTGCCACCAACAGATTAGGGCCGCAGCAGGATGCGATATCACAGTGACAATTCACTGTCTGGTTCAGCGGATGCTCTGCTGACCACTCATGGAAGACATCATCCAGCTTACGATCTCGAATGTTGCCAAAGGCTGGGATGTCTGCAAAGTCAGTCACATACACATTACCTGTAAACATATTTACGTTAACTCGGTTACGCCCATCTGGATCGTTGCGAACTGTTACGTTAGGTTCACTGTGCAGACGATTAATTAGCTCACGATCCTGTTCTGCAGCGCTACATGCGAAGAATGGAAGTGTACCGAACAACATCCACATCTCCTTATCACGCACGTCAAGCAATCGATGAATGGCCGAACGCATATGATCCAGCGACAGAACAGGCAGGTTGGATGCAAAGTTCGAATTATACATCGGATGCACTTCATGACGTACACAGCCCATCTCACGAATTAACTGGTGGATACCCTCGAGTTTGTCATGAGTACGGTAATTAATCATGGACTCGGCAGAGATAAACATGCCAGCTTCACTTAACTTACGTGAGTTTTCGATCATTTTCTCGTACATCTTCACCGCAACTTCACGTTTAACCGGTCTGCCACTGTTTGCAAACCCAACTTGATGGAAATCATCCGCATTCAAATAATTAAAGGAGATATGCATGACATCCAAATAAGGAAGCAACTTCTCATATCGATTCAGATCTAGCGTAAGATTGGAATTGATCTGGGATCTTATGCCACGCTCCTTCGCATATTTGAGCAGCGGAATAATCATCTCATCCACCGTTTTCTGACTAAAGCTTGGTTCCCCACCTGTCAAACTAATCGTTTGCAGATGTTCTACCTCATCTAACCGTTTCAACATCAAAGGCAACGGCAGAGCTGGAGCCTCACGCATCGTAAGCATATCACCCACCGCACAATGCTCGCAGCGCATATTGCACAAGTGAGTCACGGTCATTTCTACACTGGTCAGTACATGGCGTCCATATGTACGCAAAGAACCGATTGGATCCCATGGATCGTTTGTCGGCGATAAAGGCATCGGTTGAACCGATCCTGAATTTAGCATGGTCATTGTTTTTCACCTTATTCCTTTTATTAACCTAAAAATTTTTATTTACATCATACTCCGACGCAATCTTTTTGGAGCTATCTTTTATCATAGCACAATTTTGAATACCCCGGAGGAAAGGGTCTGTCTATTTCGTGTAGGAAAACTGCCCTACGTAGGCTTACATTTGTATCTATAAATCCTACTTAAATTGTAGATAATCAGACCAGATTTGTTTCATCATCATAAAGCGTAACTTTGAACCACCTTATAACTAATGGGTACAATTACAAGGCAAAAAAACGCTCCTGTATATTGAGTCTATTCAACCCAAATATCACGATAGAAGCGTCTAGTACTGATTAAATTGGATATCAGCTTTCCAAATACTGTCCACTAACTGGCATCGAAGGCACTTCTTCCGCGCCCTCCACACCTGTAATCATGACTGACAATGCAGTCGATAGATCAATTTCATAGGGTGCATGCAAATCCTGACCCTCTGCATCCTTTAGCACTCGAATGATTGGGCGTTGCGGGATACGTGGATGGATCGAGGCCACGACACCAACCTCACCTGTACTTAGTTTGACCGACATGCCGATAGGATAGATCGCAACACAATCTCGAAATTTCTCAAGCATCCGTTGTTCATAAAGCGTACAAGAACCAGTATAGAGTACTTCCACAGCTTGATGTGGTAATAAGGCTTGCTGATACACTCGATTGGTTGTCATCGCATCATATGAATCCGCGAGTGCGATCCATTTGGCATAATCATGAATTTCATTACCTTTTAGGCCGAATGGATAACCGCTACCGTCAATTCGTTCATGATGCTGGAGGGCGCAATGTGCAGCCAGAAGCGGTATACCCGGCTCGTCTTTGAGGATCCGATGTCCATATGTAGTATGCTGCTGAATGAGTTTGAATTCCTCGTCAGTTAATCTAGAAGGCTTATACAGTACTTCTGAAGCTATCTGTGTTTTTCCGATATCATGCAATAAGGCACCAAGGCCAATTTCCATTAGCTGTTGTCTATTGTAGCCCGATGCTACCCCGAGAACCAATGTATACACACAAACATTCAATGAATGATTATATAGGTCAAAATCAGTAGAGCTCATGTCCATGAGCATAATCATGGCTTCCTTCTGGCTACCGATGTCTTCTAAAATCGTATTCATTAATCCGGTCAGTGTTTTGCCGAAGTGCGAGATCCGGCTCTTCGTTCGAAAGCCAGACATGTTCTGGAACTGCTGTTTTATCTCAACCAATGCTCTACGCTTGGTCTCCTCCTGTAACATTTCTGGTACAATAATATCCTCTGTTGCCGCATCTTTTATATAGACATATCCGATCCCGAGATCTTTCATTCGAGAAATTAATCGCTGAGTTAATTCCACATCCTCACTGAGCAGTACCAAACCCTCTTCGCTATATATCCGTTTCCCCAGCTTCATGCCAGGCTGCAATAAGTTTATATGTACTAAACGCACAGCCTATCCTCTCCCGCTCCGTAGATGTAATTGCAACTAGCCGCCGCTTCAGCAGAAGGCAAGTACTTGTTATATTTCTCGCCAGCGAGGTCGCAGGCAATCGTCCAGCGCTCCTGGTCGTTTTAATTCTATTTCCACTAGATCCCGTAAGAATTCTGGAAGATAATAATTCGTCTCTGTACCCTGGGCGAGTGGAGGATATCCCACATTAAACGTAAACATTCCGAGTGTACCGACCACATATTGTTGTTCCTCCTGAATAGGAGTGCCCGCAATACGTATAGAACGAATTTTCTCATATGCTGGTCGCTCAGGATCATATTCAATGTCCATCCCATCCACGCATAACGTTCCTAGAACCTTCCCGCGAAACCCAAATCCAATGATTGGCTTATCCGTAAACTCTGGCAGCAATGATTGCTCAAGTGCTTCACGGATGTGGCTGCCTTTTAAGCATATTGTACAAGCATTGATCGGAGAAGGACATAGGGAATGTAACATTCCTTTGGTAATGACTCCCTGTGGAAGATCTCCAAGTAACTGCCCTGCATTCACCAGAGACACTTGGGTACCTGTAGCCTGTCTAACCGCTTGTGCAAGCAAGGTGGCAAAAGGTGATTCACGCTCATAATGAACGGAAAGTGGCTTGTCCACCATTACGGCTGTCTGCTCTAGTGATTTCTCTGCTTCCGCACGATTCGTAGCGATTGCGAGAGTAACCTGCTCTTCCAGAAGAGTGGTTGTCACCGGAACACATCCACTGCTTACAAGGACAGGCTTGCTCGCAGAGTTCTGGCGCTCTAAGACCACTTTACCGAGCCATTCTCCGAACTTACCGCTTGCTGCAATGGTGGTATTGCCAATTATCAGAGGCTCCTCAAGCACATGATGTGTATGTCCGCCCAAAATCACGTCAATGCCTTCAACCTGCTCTGCCAATCTGCGATCAGTGGAAAGTCCCAAATGCGATAAAACAATGATGACATCCACCTTAGGAGACAATTCAGCAACTTGCTTACTCAGCATCTCGATAGGATCAAGAAGACGCCATCCTAACAAATCATAAAACGTAGTGAATGGTGCTGTTGCCCCTAACAAACCAATGCGAAATTCACCCTTGGTCACGACGAGCGACGTGTGCATCCAGGATGGGACAAGGCCAGTCTCATATTCAACAACATTCCCGCAAACAACAGGACATTGAAGCCCGGAATACGTTCTTGCCAGCTGTTCAGGTGTTATCGTAAGTCCTTCGTTATTCCCGATCGTAATGGCATCATACCCAGTAAGATTGATCACATCGACGTTGGCTGCTCCAAGTGTGCCTTCCGTTTCCACAGCCTTACGATCCATATGATCTCCTATATCAAGAACCAATACATTCTCAGCTTGTTCTCTTTCTTTTTCAATCATGGCGGCGATCGAACTCATGGCACCAAAATGACTGTGAATGTCATTCGTATGCAGTATTGTTAACACTTGTGTATTCGTGGTGCTCATCACACCGCCTCCTTCTGATTCCGTTTAAAACGTTCATTCCTCTAATAGATAAGCATAACATTTTCCGTCTCGTTATGATATATTGAAAGGGTTTAGATTTTGAAAAAAAGGTGGAAAATTCTCATGAAATTGAACATTCAACTATTTGCAGGTATTGCTGAACGTCTCGGCACTTCTCTGATTGAATATGAATACGACGTTGCTGAGCCAACAGCTGCTCTTTTAAAAGAAAAGTTAGCCGAATCATACCCTGAATTAGCCTCTCAGATCCGCACGTCCTTTCTTGCTGTAAACCAACAGTACGCTCCTGCCGATACTATAATATCGGCTCAAGATGAGATTGCTTTGATACCTCCTGTATCCGGAGGCGATGGTACTGAGGATCGGAAGTCCGAGCAAGGGGCTTCCTCTACCAAACAATCTACTCCAGATGGGCGATATCAGATCACTACATCCCCCTTGTCTGTGGAAGCAACGACTAATCTTGTCATCACCGCTAACCACGGTGCTGCTCTTACGTTTGTCGGAACTACGCGCGAGATGACGGGTGAACAACGAACAGTGCACTTGGAATATGAAGCTTATGTTCCCATGGCTCTAGCACAGATGGCAGCCATCGGCGATGAAATTTCTGAGCGCTGGCCTGGCGTGTTATGCGCAATAAGCCATCGAATTGGACAAGTGGACGTTGCTGAGATTAGTGTGGTCATTGCCGTCTCTTCTCCTCATCGCAGTGATTGTTACGATGCAAGTCGTTATGCCATCGAGAGATTGAAGCAAACTGTGCCGATCTGGAAAAAAGAAATATGGGAAGATGGTTCCGAGTGGAAGGGTCATCAATTGGGTCCTTGGAACCCTATGCAGCAACAATAATTAGTTATTCTAACTCTTGAATTACTAATTAAATTAGTAAATAAGTCGTTGTCAACCCATTTTTTTCTTGTTATTATAATGATATGTGTCGATATTAGTCGAGGAAAAGGTGGTTTATACGTGAGAGTGCATGTTACTGATCTTAAACCTGGCGACCTGTTAATAAATGACGTATATAACAATGCAGGTCTCCACATGCTGGTGAAAGGTTCCACGCTTAGCGAAGATGATATTGCCAAATTGCTGCAACACGGAATCGATTACGCAGATGTAGAGCATACACCATCCGATTTACACTCTGATGAACAAACCTTACGTTCCGAACAAACCCGTCTTTTAACTAATTTGTTTGAAGATACGATAAAAGGTACTGAAACGTTGTTCGAGCAAGCCATGGAAAAGGGATTTATTGATGAGTCTCAGGTCGATCATATCTTAATTAACTTAACATCTCAGCTTGAAAAACAAAAAGATGTCGTTTCCCTTCTACTCATGATGGACGGAGATAACGAATACACGTACACTCATTCGTTACAAGTTGGCATGCTTGCCTTCTATATCGCAGGGTGGATGGGGTATAATCCAGAAGAGTGTTTGACCGTGGCCAAAGCTGGTTATTTGCACGACATTGGCAAATCGAAGATTCCACCTGAAATGTTACATAAGCCGGGTAAATTAACTCCGGAAGAATTCGAAGAAATGAAAAAGCACACCCTATATGGGTATGAGATTATTATGGAATCGACTCAAGATGAACTTCTTGCAACCGTAGCATTACAGCACCATGAGCGTGAGGATGGTAGTGGTTATCCTTACGGACTAAAAAGAGATGAGATTCATCCATACTCCCGTATTACGGCTGTAGCGGACGTGTACAGCGCCATGACAACCAATCGGGTATATCAGACCAAACAAGAGCTAATCTCTGTCTTATGCGAGCTGTACAGCCTTAGCTTTGGTCAATTAAATGGAGAAGTCACTCAGGAACTTATTAAACATATGCTTCCTAATTTTATTGGTAAACGAGTTCTTCTCACCACAGGGCAGACCGGCCTCATCGTCATGAATAATCCTGCGGATTACTTCCGTCCACTCGTACAGACATCCTCTGCCTTTATCGATTTAGCGAAGGAAAGAGATGTTGCGATTGTTGAGATTTATGTCCAGTAGTATTGATTAGGGATCAAAACAGACATATTGAGATTGGATAAAGACATATCAAGCTATAATTGTCACTCAACATTCGCCATTATAACGTTTGAAAGGGAAGCCGCGTGAACGGCTTCCCTTTTCTATTTAGAGGATTGTTTACGAATTATACACAGAACGCTTTGGTGATGATAACCAACAGAATGAACAATACCAAGATTGCACCTGTCGATGTGAATGGGTTGTAACCACCCACGCCACCTACGTTGTTACCACCACAGCCATATCCTACTTCGCTCATGTGATTGCCTCCTCTTCATCAGGTATACCCTAACATATGACAACAGCATTTTTTTGAACCGGGCGAATTGGCAATATTCCATAAATGGTTATCCGCCTATATCCACCTAAGTTCAGCTACCTGATGAAGAGCATTAGGACTTTGTTGAAGCTTATCGTAGGTTGGAATAATCATTAGCATGGTCAATACCTAGTTGTTAATTTGTCGCATCGGGGTTTACGTTAATATTCTTCTCCTTGCGATACATAATGACAAGCAGCCTCCAAAAATCATAGCTCCCTGTATCCGTCATGATGAATGAACGGTAATAATTGAATGCATCTTGTGCCCAGGGGGGACAAGGCATATTGGCACGATTTTGCTGCTGCTTGATCCAGGACGCTTGGGCTTCCAATGTTCTCTGCATGGTCTCGAACCTCTGCTTCTCCTCACTTGTCATGGGCTGTGCCTCCTCTTCCTCCACCATAGAGCGATATTCGGACTTAAGATATGTTTCCGGCTCGACAACGCCATTCTCGCTTGCTGTGAAGCCATAAGAGGGTCTGCTTGCTTTACGTATTTCATAATGCACATGCGGCCCTGTGCTCTGGCCAGTACTGCCCTGATTGCCAATGAGTTGCTTTTGCTGAACATGTTGTCCAACCTTCACCGCAATTCGGGACAGATGAGCGTAACAATGTAAGTAACCTCGATGATCTTCTACCGCTACTGTAAGCCCGTAACCTCCGAATCCTGAGCCTGTAACCCCTTCACCAGCAAATCGTACGACTCCCTCCAAAAAAGCATAGACAGGGCCATTCCATGGCTCTGTGACTAGATCAATACCCCGATGAAATGTCTGCCCGCCATGGATGGGATGAATACGATAACCAAATGAGCTGGTAATACGATATCCCTCAAACGGATTTAAGCTCATCATGTCACATCCTTTTCTATCAATAGATGCTTGAATCTATGAGATGGCTTGTGCGAATGATCCTATTTTATACCAGAAAAACAATATTTAGCATGCACTCTAAGGTGCGTTTCACACAAAATAAAACTTACTTTTAGACAACAAAAAAAGACCGAGGAGAATCCTCGATCTTAATCTGTATTACATGAATTTTATTCAGGCAGGAATTAGGACGCAAGCGTCCAGCTTATCCGCTAACCATTGTCAGACAAAGGTTAACCGATAGAACCTTCCATCTCGAACTTGATCAATCTGTTCATTTCTACCGCGTATTCCATTGGCAATTCCTTCGTGAACGGCTCGATGAAGCCCATGATGATCATCTGTGTTGCTTCTGCTTCGGTCAGACCACGACTCATCAGATAGAAGAGTTGATCCTCAGATACTTTGGATACCGTCGCTTCATGCTCCAGCATGATGTTGTCATTCATGATTTCATTGTAAGGAATTGTATCGGATGTGGACTCATTATCGAGAATGAGCGTATCACACTTGATATTGGATTTCGCGCCTTCAGCTTGGCGACCAAAGGAAGCCAGACCACGATACGTTACTTTACCACCATGTTTACTGATGGACTTGGAAACGATCGTTGATGTTGTATCTGGAGCCAAGTGGATCATTTTCGCACCTGCATCCTGATGCTGATTTTTACCAGCTACAGCGATGGACAGAACGGACCCTTTCGCTCCACGGCCTTTCAGAACAACAGCAGGATATTTCATCGTCAGTTTGGAACCGATGTTACCATCGACCCATTCCATCGTTGCATTCTCTTCTGCAACCGCACGTTTAGTAACGAGGTTGTAGATGTTTGGTGCCCAGTTTTGAATCGTTGTGTAACGAACACGGGCATTTTTCTTACAGATGATCTCAACAACAGCACTATGAAGTGAGTTCGTGCTGTAGATCGGAGCTGTACAGCCTTCAACATAGTGAACGAAGCTGTCTTCGTCAGCAATGATCAGTGTACGCTCGAATTGTCCCATATTTTCGGAGTTAATCCGGAAATATGCTTGCAGAGGCACTTCACATTTCACGCCTTTTGGTACGTAGATGAAGCTTCCTCCGGACCATACGGCACTGTTCAACGCAGCAAACTTATTGTCTGCTGGTGGAATAACGGTAGCGAAATATTCGCGCAAGATTTCCGGGTGCTCTCTCAGAGCTGTATCGGTATCCATGAAGATAACACCTTGATCTTCCAATTCCTTTTGCATGTTGTGATATACAACCTCAGACTCATATTGAGCTGATACACCTGCAAGGAATTTTTGCTCTGCTTCGGGAATTCCCAATTTATCAAAGGTTTCTTTGATCTCAGAAGGAACCTCTTCCCATGTTTTCCCTTGCTTATCAGAAGGACGAACATAGTATTGAATCTCGTTGAAGTCCAATCCGTCGAGGTCTCCACCCCATTTAGGCATAGCCATTTTTTCGAACTGTTTCAAGGATTTCAAACGGAATTCCAACATCCACTCAGGTTCGTTCTTAATCCGGGAAATTTCAGTCACGACTTCTGCAGTCAGACCTTTACCGGTTTGAAAGATGGATTTGTGCTCATCGCGAAAACCATATTTATACTCTTCCATTTCTGGTGCTTTTTTAGCCATCTTACTCTACCTCCCTATCGTTATTGTACATTGTCCTCTTCGTCAATTCCTTTGCGTAATGCATTCCAGGCCAGGGTGGCACATTTGATGCGTGCAGGGAACTTGTTCACACCGGATAGGGCTTCGAGATCTTCATAATCGTCGAAATCGACTTCTTCCCCTTTCATCAGTGAGGAAAAACGGTTAGCCATATCGAGAGCCTGCTCCATTGTTTTACCTTTAACCGCTTCAGACATCATAGATGCCGAAGACATGCTTATGGAACAGCCTTCGCCCGTATACTTGGCTTCCTGAACGATTCCGTCTTTCAGCATAAGTTGCAGTGAAATCCGGTCGCCACACGTTGGATTATTCAAATTCACCGTGACAGCGTCATTATCAAACGTTCCGCGGTTACGTGGGTTTTTGTAGTGGTCCATTATAACACGCCGGTACAGATCATCAAGTTGCATCGCCAAAATACTCCTTTGTCTGAATTAAGGCGCTGACAAGCCGATCCACATCTTGTTCGTTATTGTATAGATAAAAACTAGCTCGAGCTGTTGAGCTCACTTCAAGCCAGCGCATTAGCGGTTGACAGCAATGGTGTCCGGCACGAATAGCTACGCCACTCGCATCTAGCACCGTTGCCACATCATGGGGGTGAACATCTCCCAAGTTAAAGGTTACGACACCGACATGCCGTTTAGCTGGTCCATAGATCGTAAGCCCATCAATTTCGGACAAACGTTCTGTAGCATACGCTGCCAGCACGCCTTCATGATGCGCAATTTCATCCATGCCAATCTCTTCTAGGAAATCGATAGCAGCGCCCAAGCCTACCGCACCAGCGATAATTGGCGTTCCACCTTCGAATTTCCAAGGTAGCTCTTTCCAGTTTGATTCATACAAACCTACATCATCAATCATTTCACCGCCGAACTCAACCGGTTCCATGGACTCCAGCAGCGCCTTTTTGCCGTAAAGTGCACCGATTCCGGTTGGACCGCACATTTTATGGCCGGATAACGCATAGAAATCACAATCTAGATCCTGCACGTCCACCTTCATGTGCGGTGTGCTCTGTGCGCCATCAACTACGATGACCGCACCATTGCGGTGTGCAATTTCGGCAATTTGCTTCACGGGATGGACTAAACCCATAACATTGGATACATACGCGATTGCTACAATTTTGGTATTGTTCGTAATCGTCTTCTCCACATCAGACAATTCAATATGACCATCAGGCTGAAGTGGGATGTATTTCAATGTTGCACCTGTCTCCTTAGCCACTTGCTGCCAAGGAATCAGGTTGCTATGGTGCTCCATCTGCGTAATAACAATTTCGTCGCCTTCTTTGCAATTCGCACGGGCATACGACGAAGCCACTAGGTTCAGGGCTGTCGTAGTCCCGCGTGTGAATATGATCTCTTGCGTGCGACGTGCATTGATAAACTTAGCAACCTTCTCACGCGCGCCTTCATAAGCGTCTGTGGCACGGCTACCAAGGGTATGAACACCGCGATGCACATTTGAGTTCTCATATTCATAATAATGCTTAACTGTTTCTATCACAGCACGAGGCTTTTGTGAAGTTGCAGCACTATCTAGATAAACGAGCGGATGTCCGTTAATTTCCTGGTGGAGGATCGGGAATTGCTCGCGAATGGATGGGTTCATTGTCCCAGCTTCTTCTCAATCAGGGACTGCAATTGGGTACGCAGTGCTTCCAAAGGAATATCCGCCACCACCGGTGCGAGGAAGCCATAAATGATCAGGCGTTCCGCATCCGTACGGTTAATCCCGCGCGACATCAAGTAATGGATCTGCTCCGCATTCACTTGACCTACGGAAGCTGCGTGACCTGCTGTTACATCATCTTCATCAATGAGAAGGATCGGGTTGGCATCTCCACGCGCTTTAGGGCTCAGCATCAATACTTTCTCTGTTTGCTGTCCATCCGCTCTTGTGGCACCTTTCTCGATCTTCGTAATGCCGTTGATAATTGCCGAAGCTTCTTCACGCATAACCGCACGTGTAATCATTTGGCTTGGCGTGTTTTTACCAAAGTGGCGAGCTTCTGTCGTGTAGTTGATCTTCTGTGAACCGGAACCGACAGCAATTACTTTGGAATCGGAGCTGGATCCATTCCCTTTGAGTACAGTCATCGTGTTGCTTGCTGTGTCACCATTGTTCATTTCACCAACGATCCATTCGATCGATCCGTCGTTCTCTACCACTGCACGGCGGTAGGAAACGTCTGTTACGTTCACATTCAACTGATGTACTGTTGCGAAACGTACTTTAGCACCAGATTTAACGAACACTTCCACGACCCCATTATGGAAAACAGGTGCGGATAGTTCTCCGGATACATAGTTGTCTACGTATGTTACAGAGCTGTTTGCTTCAGCAACAACGAGCACGTGAGGTGCAAATGTTGCAGATGCATCATCTGTAAGCAAGACCGCTTGCAATGGAATTTCAATTTCAACATTTTTTGGAACATAGAGGAAAACTCCACCATTCCAAAGAGCTGCATGTAATGCCGCAATAGAATGCTCATCCGCTTTTACTGCTGTGCCCAGATATTGTTTCACCAGATCGCCGTGTTCACGAACCGCTGAAGCCAGATCTGTGAAAATTACGCCTTTTGCCGCCAAATCAGCAGACAGGTTGGAGTAGATTGTAGCAGAGTTACGTTGGATAACCAGACTACCTTCAGCTTGGTCTTGAACCAACTCTTTAATTGAAGCAGGTACTTCTTCCAAAGAAGCAATTGCTCCGTTCGTTTTATATGTTCCGTACTCGCTGATATTCCAGCGTTCAATTTTTTGCTTTTCCAGTTTAGGAAGCGCAAGCTCACTTGCAAGCTTCAAAGCCTCAAGCCGTTGCTCAGTCAACCAGCCGGGTTCATTGTTGCTCTCCGACAAGGTACGAAGCGCTTCAGACTCAACCGGAAGAATTGTTTGTGTTGTCATCTATTATCCTCCTCCGTTTTGTCTATTACGCTTCTTGACCTACAGTTTCGTCTGTAATTCCCAGTTCTGCTTTTACCCAATCATAACCTTCAGCTTCCAGACGTTGAGCCAGCTCAGGTCCGCCGGATTTCACGATGCGACCTTGCATCATAACGTGAACGTAGTCAGGTGTGATGTAGTTCAAGAGACGTTGATAGTGAGTGATGATCAAGAATCCACGATCTTCGCTCTTCATTGCATTTACACCGTCTGCAACAATTTTCAGAGCGTCGATGTCCAGACCGGAGTCGATTTCATCAAGTACTACGATTTTTGGATCGAGCAGCATCATTTGCAGAATTTCGTTACGTTTTTTCTCACCACCGGAGAAACCTTCATTCAGATAACGATGAGCGAACTCAGGATTCATATCGAGCTCTTTCATTTTACCTTCCATTTGACGAATGAACTTAATCAAGGAAATTTCGTTTCCTTCGCCACGACGTGCGTTGATTGCACTACGCAAGAAGTCGGAGTTAGTAACACCAGCAATTTCACTTGGGTATTGCATTGCCAAGAACAAGCCAGCACGTGCGCGCTCATCTACAGCCATATCCAGTACGTCTTCACCGTCAAGTGTTACCACACCATCAGTTACCTCATATTTAGGATGTCCCATCAACGCGGAAGCCAGTGTAGATTTACCTGTTCCGTTTGGACCCATGATTGCGTGGATTTCTCCACCTTTCATTTCCAAATTGATTCCTTTCAGGATTTCCTTACCTTCGATCGTCGCTTTCAGACCTTCAATGACGAAATTCGTAGCCATGTGTATTGTTTCCCTCCATTGATTAAATTGATGTTTGCTGTCGAAAACGAAAAAGCGCCTATTAATATCTGAACAGAGCTTCCTCTGAATTTCTTATGGTGCTGTAATCTGTAAAGCCAAGAACACTTTAGAATAATTCTAAACTGATTCTCATTGATTATCAAGTCATTTCCGAGAACTCTTGTCCTCTGGAGAAAACATTATTCTACCTGATTCTATAATAAAAGTAGGTTTGAATCAAATGAGAATACATCCTGACAGTATATAAACAGTGACAAAAATCACTGTAACACATCTTTTGTCATAGCATGTCCTCCTACAAAAAAAAGGACTTATCCATATGATGGACAAGCCCTTCTTGTCATTATTCTTCATTTTTGAGCAATTCGTTAACCTTCCGTACCTGTTCGTCAAAATCCGCAACGTCCATCACCGGCGTCATTTCGCTCGGCAACGAACCATTCGGAATGGAAATCCAAGAACGACAACCATTGTATTCAGACAAAACCGGAATCTCCATCGGTTCATTCAAACGGTACACGCGCAGCAATAATACATGGAGCGGATCTTTTCGTTTCCACTTCAGGCGGTCTTCGGCAAAATCCGCAGTCCACATATGTAAATCTAGAAGTTTATCCAGCGTCTCCTGATCTCTAATCTCCACGTCTTGCACCACTTCGGCATAAGAAGTGATGCGGATTGTCGAGGCTTCGGGCACCCATTCGGCCAATGATTCCTCAACATAGGGATGATCAGAGGACTTGATCAGTTCTTTACGCTGATGTTCATAAGTCGGATACAGAACAAACGCTGGACTTTTAAGCTCAAAATGTCGAGTTTCCTCCACGATCCCGCCTTTACGCATCACCATAATTTGGCGACCTTGTTCTAAGGCTTTGATCGTGGAAGCCCACTCTTTCAATGCCGGTATATTGTTACCTATCATATGCTCCCCTCCCCGAATCGGTCTTGTCAGCAGTATAGACGTTCAAGCGCCTACCTGACAACTCTCCATAAAGTAGGAAAGGCGACGATTCGTGTACTAGTACATACTTAGGTACTAAAGTAATGGATGAAAATCGATGTCTTAGCCCAAGAAGGAGCGAAGCATCCACATATGTTTCTCCAGATCTGCCTTGAATCCTGTCAGCATATCTGATGTTGGTTGGTCTTCGGCAGCGTCAGCCGCTTCAATACCTTCCTGATATTCATTAGACAGCGTTGCGAAATCTTCGATTAGGTTCTGCACCATCTGTTTCGCATCTTCTCCACCTGCAGCTTCTTGAATAGAAGAGAGCTCCAGATATTCTTTCATTGTAGCTGCTGGGCTACCTTTAAGTGTAAGAATACGCTCAGCAATTTCGTCCATTTGTACAGTCACTTCATTATAGAACTCTTCAAATTTAACATGCAACGTGAAGAAATTAGGGCCTTTTACATACCAGTGATAGTTATGAATTTTGACGTAAAGGACGTTCAAGTTTGCCACTTGACGATTAAGTAATTGTTCAACTGTTTTTGTTTGATTTGTTTTGTTAGTTGTAGCCATTTGAATCCCATCCTTTATTTAAAGTTAGTCCGTTATACGAGAAAGCAGAGTCGTTCTTCCCCTGTATAACAGAGATTTAGCTATTCGGCACCGCTGCCTGCGGGAAGCCTTGTCGGGCGTTTTACTTCAACCGTCCGGCCTATTTGTTTTTACCCTCGTCCCTGAAGTGTGAAACAAGATTGACATTGCCGGTATCAAAAAAAGGGTACAAAAGCCGAGCTAATTCCGATATACTGACATATACCAAGCAAAGAAGTGGGTTTTCCTGTTTCTTCATATATATGGAGGTGGCATTCTTGTCCCAATATCACCCTTTAACACCCCAGGAAGCAATCGAATTGGCACGAACATTACCTGATCCGTTTACGGCAGATTCGAATCTAGAATGTCGTGAGATCGGCGACGGCAATCTGAATTTGGTTTTCCATATCACAGATCAGAACTCCGATAAAAGTATCATTATCAAACAGGCGCTTCCTTATGCGAAAGTCGTAGGAGAATCATGGCCATTGTCTCTTGTACGGGCTCGCATTGAACGTGAAATTCTTCAGGAAGAGTATCGTCTCTGCCCTGGAATGGTGCCTGAGGTGTATCATTACGATGACGATCTTGCATTAACGGTAATGGAAGATCTGAGTGATCATGTGATTATGCGCAAAGGTCTTATAGAGGGTACAAGCTATCCGCTTTTCGCACAACATATCGGTGAATTTATGGCAAGAACGCTCTTCTTTACTTCAGACCTCGGTATGAACCAGCAACTGAAGAAAGAAAAACAAGGTCGATTTATCAATCCAGATCAGTGTAAAATAACCGAGGATTTGATATTCGATGAGCCCTACCGGATCGCTGAGAAAAATAATTATGAAGCTTCTATTGAGGACGAAGCTGAAGCGCTTCGTACGGATGGAGAACTGCACTTGGAAGTCGCTTTATTACGCGAGAAATTTCTGACTCATGGTGAAGCACTGCTTCATGGCGACCTGCACACAGGCAGCATTTTTGTAACACCAGAATCCACTAAAGTCATTGATCCAGAGTTTGCTTATTATGGCCCGATGGGCTTCGATATTGGTGCGGTGATTGCGAACCTGCTACTCAATTATGCTTCCCTCCCAGGATCGATCAAAGATAGCCAGGCACTTCAAGAGCGTGAAGCTATGCTGCTAGACATGGTTCGGGACGTCTGGACTGAATTTGAGAGCCGTTTCCGTGCACTGTGGGTGAATGATCTGGTTGACCCTATGGCAAAAGCTCCGGGATATCAAGACCACTATGTACAAAAAGTTTTCCGTGATACTGCTGGCTTCGCTGGTGCTAAAATGGTACGTCGTATAGTAGGTCTCGCACATGTAGCGGACATCGATACCATTGAAGATGCAACAGAACGTGAACGTGCACAGCGCAAAGCACTCGCCATTGGTAAAGCTCTTATTAAGAGCAATCGTCGCTTGAACACAATCGGAGAACTGTTAGACAACGTGTCTACAGCTGTCTCTGCACTCAAATCATAAATCTAACAAAAATGGAGGCACACCCATGACAACTTCTGAACACCAGCCTTTGTCCTCCCTGATATGGAAACAGGACAAGCTTGAAATGCTTGACCAGCGTCTTCTACCCGAGACCATTCTGATGCTGAAGCTGTACACACCTGAGGAAGTATGGGAAGCTATTCATTCCATGAAAGTACGTGGAGCTCCTGCGATCGGGATTGCTGCTGCATTCGGCGTTGTTCTAGGCGCTAAAGCTTATGATGGAATGGGTACACCAGGGTGGCTGGATCATGTAAAATCCATCTGTGCTCACTTGGCAACATCTCGTCCAACAGCAGTTAATCTGTTCTGGGCGCTGGATCGTATGATGCAAAAGGCCAGTGAGCTTGCAGAAGCTGGCACATCGATTGAGGACGGCAATGCTGCCCTTGAAGCCGAAGCTCTTCTCATTCAAAAAGAAGACGAAGAAGTATGCCGTATGATCGGCGAGAACGCACTCCCACTGTTCGCGGATGGTATGGGTGTGCTGACGCACTGTAATGCCGGAGGACTCGCGACAGCTAAATACGGCACAGCAACTGCGCCGATGTATCTTGCTCAAGAACGCGGTATTAACCTTAAAGTATTTGCGGACGAGACTCGTCCTGTACTGCAAGGGGCACGCCTGACTGCATTCGAATTGCAACAAGCTGGCATTGACGTTACACTGCTCTGCGATAATATGGCCGGAATGGTAATGTCGAAGGGATGGATTCAAGCCGTTATCGTCGGCACAGATCGTGTGGCTGCAAATGGTGATGTAGCGAACAAAATCGGAACTTACAGCGTTGCAGTACTTGCCAAAGCGCATAACATTCCGTTCTATGTAGCTAGCCCACTGTCCACCATTGATCTGTCTACGCCATCTGGCGATCTTATTCCGATTGAAGAGCGTGCAGCAGAGGAAGTTACCGAAGGTTTTGGCAAACGTACCGCACCGCAAGGTGTTAAAGTATTTAACCCGGCCTTCGATGTTACTCCGAACGAATATGTCACTGCCATCATTACGGAAAAAGGTGTCGTCCGTGCGCCTTTCAAAGAGAATCTTGCTGCATTGTTTGCTAAGGAAGAAGCTTAGTTCCTATATTTATGAATCGAGTTTAATGAAATAAATGATATGTAAAGAAATGAGGGCTCCCTGAAAGGAGCCCTTTTTTGGGCGTTAACCTTGAAGTTAAGTTTACGTTGAGTTGCAGTAACATTGAAATTGGGATGGGGATAATATTAGATTAGATTGGATGCGATAATCCATTTAGATGTTCAGATCATTTTCAATAATGCATCTACACCGGTCATGCCAACTGTAATTCCCATAGCTTCGGCTTCTGTTGTCACCGATTCCATCGGAGCATGCAGCAATTGTTCCAGTGTGCGCACACCAACTGCCCGAGCTGCAATGATTTTGCGATCTCCCAGCACCTCATTAAGTAATCCCACATCGAGCGCTCCACACATGATATACCCCTTCGATGTGTTAATTGTGAGCAGCGTTGTTTTGGGCAGCTTAACCTCTACTCCCACCAACACGTGTTCCCCAACGACAATCGGCTCCATCGTCACCATAGTCTTCCGATCCACCTCCTCTTCCGCAGGTCAAGATAATTGTATGCCTTGCCCTGAAGAGTCGTGTGGACACCTGCCGTGTATCGAGAAAATGGCTTCTTAATCCGTCTTTCACTTTCGAAATGAGATTAACTTATTTTCAAAATGAACAAACACATCATAGCGGCTTTCATCAGCCGAATCATGAAAAATTTTTATTAAAACAATATTCAGACTCACATTTTATTTTGTACCATGGATAACCATATTCCGTGATGTGTGAATGGATCAATAGACGATTGCCGCAACGAATACAGTTCCGTTCAGTTAAATCTCCATTTCTATACTCTTCTAGGTATGCTTCCGCGAACTTCACCTCTTCAATGATCTTTTCAAGTGCTCCCTCACTGATGTCAAAAGGGTTCATGTCCCCTCTCGTGGCATAGATCGTCTTAGGGAAACCTCCAAATCCTCCAACTAATTCATGGTGATGGGTACTAATTCGTCCACCACCTCTTTCAAACAATGTGATTATCGGTTCATAGATGTCTGGAAACTGTAATGCAAAACTATTTCTGTCATCAATTAAAGCGCACCATCGCAGATAGTGCATACTTAACATTTTCATAAGCAAGATATCAATATCTGTAAAATTGGGAAAATCGACTACGAAGTTGTCCCATGCATCATCAGGAATTCGATAACCAATTAACATGTCCATTCCCACATAAATGCCTGTTCCTCCTTTAGAAAGATGCTGCAAAAAAACACCCACTCTGCGGTAGTACTCGGCAATTAATATGGTATCTGCTTCATACTGTCCTCTTGACCTAACTTCTTTGTAACTTTTCTGCGAAATCCCCCTGTATAAATTAGGGTCAATATTTCTGATTCTCTTCGCTGCTGATTCGTAATAACTCATCCGTTTATCTCCATCAATTTCTAAATGTTCTTTCATAGTCTTCAAAGCGTATTTTTCGGATTTGATTACGGTTTACCGTTCTCACAATGATCCCCTCTGATTTACCAGCCAGTTCTATTCCGACTTGTGTTTTTTCAAACTTCTTCAGATTGGAGAAAGTATCTTCTAACGAGATTGGAAAATGAGACCCTGTTGTTATTTCCAATAATGGTGCAGCCTGCAAACCTAAACGCTGAACCAATCTCTGCTTAGCATCTTCATTGTAAAATGGTTGATTACCATGCTCACGCCATTCAGCTATTTTTTCCAATTGGAGTTCCATAAGGTTATCTAGTTCAACTTCATTCAATGAGAAAACGTCAAATACGCGATAGTTTTGTGTTTTTCTATCTGAGTAGTGTTTGGAAGCCTTCGTTTTCCCGCCATATGACTCTTGATATATTACTTTTAAGGCCCATTCCCCCTGAAGCTGATCATTAGCAATGATCTCGTCTGCTATAGGTCTAAGGAAATCCGCGATATTTCCGTATGGGTTGCCAATCCGATCCCCTTTAGCATACAGCAGTTCTTCTCTAGAACCGATGAGATAGTCTATCTCCCCGTCAGCATTCTTAAGCATAATGATTCTGGAATTCTCTCCATCTACTTTTTCATAGATATATACTGACTCCGACTCTTCAAAACCTCTTGATTCAGTTAACGCATCATTTAGTCGGCCTCTCTCCCCCAACTGATGATATGTATAAATACTTGGATATTTAGTTATAGAGTTAATCTTTTTCAATTCCATGTTCGTTCATCCTCTTTCCTTAATATATGATGTAACTTCAATGTCATTTCAATCTTATTTTATATTAAATTCCATATTTACACATCTATAACTCTACTGAATCACCAGTCATTACCAACTTTATATACAAATAACATGGCTAAAAAGCAAAAATGAATGCCCCTCCAATCACCATGGTTTTGACCGATTCTTCCATAGCATTTTATCCACCTTGACACTATGATTATTGCCACATTAATGATATAGTAGGTTAGACGTATTATGGTATTCACATATATTTTAACGGGGCTGGGATGAATGAAAGAAACCTTATCCAACGAAGAAGAATTCGGCTATCTATTTAACGTCGATGTTCTGATTAAGAACCGCTCAAATGCACTGGCACTGCAGTCCCTGTTGGAGCTCATGAACAAAGAGGAACAGATTGTGGACTTCCGGATTCAATCCGGTATAGAGCTTGGCAAGATTATTGAAGCGACAATTCAATCTAAAAAAGATTCCATTACAACTCTTCACAATGGACGAAAAAAAGCTCAGGACAGTACGATACAGAAAAGCGCTTCAACGAACGCTTCTTCTGCTCCAGCCAAAAAAGAGCAACCTAAAGATGTCACTCCAAAGAAAGAATCATCCGAGCCTTCCCAAAGCGGAAACTCATTTGATGAGTGGATCGACACACTGATTAAGGAAAATCGCCTGACACGTATCGTCGTAAACAACAAGAATGGTAAGCATCAGAGTATCCCTTGCCGCATTTTAAATTTTGATCGGGATAATAACATAGTAAGCATTTACCATGTTGATGAGAAGCAGGTTTATTCATTCAGAACCAATGAAATTGATGAGTTTTTGTAAAAACAACAAAGTATAATGAAAAGCAGCCCGCGTGGAAATCCCATAACATTTCCATGTAGGCTGCTTTTTTTAAACATTGTGTAAGCGCATCAGTAAAATGAAGATTTCCACATTAACAATGGTTTTTCAAGGGTAGCACGGAAGCATCCTTATGTAATTAGGATCGTCCCTTACCTCGTTGCCACACGTCTAACGCGAACAGCAGCCAACCTGTAATAAAGGCTACACCACCAATGGGAGTAATGGCACCTAATATTTTAATGCCTGTTGTACTGAGTACATATAAGCTACCAGAGAACACAATGATACCAATCAGCAGAAGACGTGCCGACCATCTTAGCTTCGTCGACTCCCCTAATTGTCCTGCTGTAAGTCCAACAATCAGCAAAGCGACAGCGTGGATCATGTGGTACTGTACACCTGTTTCATAGGTAGCAAGGGCTTTGGCATCAATGTGCTCCTTAACAATATGTGCACCGAACGCACCAATCGCCACAGACAGCATCATAAGTATTGCGCCCAGCATCATCCATTTACGTTGCATTTCCCTTTATCTCCCCTTTAAGTTCATAGTTTGCACTATGTTTTATTGTAACCGAATCTCACTATCGTTTGCTAGTTAGCTCAATAGCTGAACGTACTCGCCTACTTTGGTTATATAAAATACATATTGACTCGAAAACAATGGCGAAAGTGCTGAGATATCTTGATTTTTAACGACTTTTATGGAAAAGTAAAAAGGTGTGTTTTTGAAACCAACCCAAGAATCACTACGTTTAAATAAGGGTAATAACATGCATTACCTAATCAGCAGGATAAGGAGGGAAATCATATAATATGAATAATAACCATCTGAATGAACCACATTCATACGATAACAACTCGTTCACGCCATATCCAGAAGAACCGAACAATATCCGATTGAAACAATCTGGCCCTGGTATTGCTAGCTTTATACTTGGACTAGTCGCTTTGTTTGCTTATATTTTAACGTTCTTCTTTGCTGCGATGGCTCTGACTAGCTCACTGGATTCGTTCACACCTGCGAACGTTGAGGAAATTGCTCTGCATCCTGCGGTCATTCTAGCTTCGCTATCCATCCTAGTTTGTCTCGTCCTGAATTTAGCTGGGCTTATCGTTGGTGTCATTGGGCTTGTGCTCAAAAATCGGAAGAAAATCTTCGCCATTATCGGGACGATTCTGAATGGTATTCTGATTTTGGCATTTGCCGGACTGATTCTAGCGGGGATGTTCATGGCGTAATCAGGCAACACAGTGTCGCACGAAGCAGCAACATATACGTTGCAAACATCAAACTTATGACATAACTTTTGTTCAAATTATCATATCCAAAGGAGATCAACATGTCACGAATCAAAATTTTTACAGACAGCACCAGTGATCTGACCCCATCGTGGATTCAAACGTATGACGTTGGAATTATTCCGCTCTATGTTGTATTTGGCGAGGAATCATTAAAAGACGGTGTTGAGATTAAACCGGAGCAGCTATATGAGCGCGTAAGTAGGGATGGTCGTCTCCCCAAAACAGCTGCGCCTTCTCCAGCGGATTTCATGACGGCATTTCAGCCATCCATAGACCAAGGGGATGATATCCTGTATATCAGCTTATCCTCTGAACTTTCTTCTACATATCAAAATGCCCTGCTCGCCAGCTCTGAATTCCCAGAAGGGCGAATTTCCGTTATAGATTCCTTGAATCTCTCATCCGGAATTGGACTGCTTGTCATGAAAGCAGTTCATGCAGCTCAGAATGGTCAAACATTATCAGAGATCACACATTTGATCGAAGCCCTCAAACCCAATGTGCGAACTGAATTCGTCATTGATACGCTGGAGTATTTACATAAAGGCGGTCGATGCTCTGGCATGCAAAATCTAATTGGCAGTCTGCTGAAGATTCGCCCCGTGATTCGAGTAACAGATGGTAAAATGGCTCCCGCTTACAAAGTTCGCGGTAAACGCGAAAAGGCTCTGGAGCAAATGCTGCAGAACACGTTAAGCAATAAGGAGCAGATTGATAAGGATCTGGTTATCGTTGTGCATACGATGGCAGAAGAAGATGCGCTTGATTTGCAAAAGTCACTTCAAGAACAGACAGGCGCTCGTGTAGAGCTAGCTACCGCAGGATGTGTAGTCTGTAGTCACTGTGGTCCCAAAACGATCGGTATTATTTATAATACCGCATTGTAACATCTGAATGTCACATTCCAGATGAAGTGGTGCTGCTTCTATAACGATTCTATATTAACAAAGTAAAGGGCATCCTTAGTTATAGCTGAGGATGCCCTTCTGTATTCAAGCAGATAATATTTTTCTAAATTCTTATTTTGATGCAATTTATCTCAACGTCAACGTTTGCCCAAAACAACAGTTGATCCTGTCTCAACCTGTCATTAAACTCCATTAGTAGCTTTTTGTTTTGAGATCATCCAAGTGTTTAAATACATATCCTTGTCGACGCGCTTCATCAATAATGGAACCGAGTGCTTCTGTGTTATCTTTGGAAACCGAGTGTAACAGAATAACCGCTCCTGGATGCAGCTGTTTCAGCACTTGTTGACGTGCATAATCCGCGCCTCGTTGTACATTGGTATCCCAGTCTTTATACGCCACAGACCAGAATACATTCACATATCCCTGTGCGTGACTCTCTGCAAGTGTACGATTATTGAAAATGCCTCGCGGCGGACGTAAGAAACTCACTTGTTGTCCCGTTAATCGATTGATTTCAGTCTTGACTTGATCCAGCTCTGTTCGGATCTTATCATTCGAGATTCTAGTCATGTCTGGGTGGCTCCAGGAATGGTTGCCGACAACATGGCCTTCAGCTGCCATTCGTTTTACCAGCTCCGGCTGATCCTTCAGATAATGTCCTGTAACAAAGAAAGCCGCAGGCACTTTTTTATCCCGAAGTACATCCAGAATCGCTGGTGTAAACCCATTTTCATATCCGTTATCAAACGTGAGGTACAATTCTTTTTGCTTCGTATCCCCTAAGAAGATGGCATCATTTTGCTCTAAAATCGCCTTAAAACCTTCTTGATCGATCGAAGGTAACTGTCCATTTTGACTTTTTTTGAATCCGAAATGATATGCTCCGGTCACCGGCGATGCTTCAATCTGTGCCGGCAGCGTGCAGGTTGCTACTATCGCTAACAGCACGTAAAGCACCAATCGCTTCATCCAACTCGCCCCTGTTCCTGAGTATTGTTTATTTAATACAAACACCTACAGGTAATATGCCTCAGGGACAGCAAATATATGTATTTGGGTTCTTAGTAACAGTATATGGCTTCATGAACGTATTGGACAAATTGTTGAAGTTCTGCACCGGGTAGTAAAGAAAACTGGCATTGTTTAACGTCTTTTTTGATCATGTCCAATTGAACTCCCCTTTCAGAACGCGTCACCTTGAGGTCTATGTCCATTGCACCCGATAACGTAATCGTTAATGTATCTTCGCTGAGAGAATGAGAGGACATATGCTTCATCCAATCTTGCAACTGAAGTAACACTTGAATATCGAGGTAAAATTCATATATGGCTCCCCCGCGCACCTTACCCTCTATCAACTGTTTATGCATCATGACGATATGGAAGCGACGGTCTATAATTTCATACTCAAACTGCGTTGTTGATTGCGGAGAATATAGCGTAACACGTTCGTGGCAGCAATAGTCTTCATCCTTTTGCACACCTAGTAGAGATACTTGATCCGTAATAACTCTATAAATGGCACCTAAATCTTCTCCATTGGTCAGGAATGAACAGTCATCCATATGAAATGAAATTCCAAGGTGATCTTGTCCGATTTTTTGAATAACTAATTTGCGTTTAACGCCATCACTGCATTTTATACGCAGGGAAGATGAGAGCGTACTCCCAACGATCATCTTTGGGGTCAACAATTTTTGCAGCTTTTGCATCTGTTTAATCTCCATGACAAAAGCATATGACCCTGATGTATGAAGCGTTTCGTATGTATGTGCCAAATAGAATAATAAGCCTCGCTTGATCGAAACGATCTGCATATAGGTTTCTTGATTTTGCTGAGAATGCCATGTCGTAATACTTACTTTCATACAAAGAAACCTCCACCTAAGCTGTTACTGCTTTAAGCCTTCAATTCGATATAGTTCAATTCAACCTCATATAGTATACCAAAAAAAGAGTCCCTCGGAGCCTGAGATTCCGATGACTCTTCCTCGTTTAACTAAGCGCTGGCTTGAGCTTTCTCCACCTCTTGTAAACTTGTGCTCTTGGTATGCTCTGTCCTAATCCATACACGCTTCGTAAAAGTAACCAACGCCCATATAAATAATGGAATGTAGGAATAACTAATGAAGAGCAGACTTGCATAAGATTTGAATAGATTGATCTTGTGAGATGCATCTCGGAGCGCAATACCAATATACACTACATTAAATAGAATCATCGCTCCATATAACCACATCGGCACAAATGGATCATACAATTGGTTTCCAAATACCAGAGTTATATAAAACATCACACTCATTGCTGTAGCGACAACTACTTTCCCTGGGTTAAGAAGATACATCGCCCCATCAATCGCTGACATGTCACGCTTCGTGATACCTCTCCAGATCAGTGGAAAAGCATATTTGAAACATACGTCCCAATGCCCCCGAGCCCAACGTAAACGCTGAACACAGCTGAACCAGAAATTCGTTGGTTTCTCGTCATACACTTTGGCGTAATGAGACCAATGGGTTTTAACGCCTTTCAACAATGCCTGCATGGTGAACTCTAAATCTTCGGTTAAGCTGCGCGCAGTCCAACCGATCTCGTTAAACAATTGGCGTTCCACGCAGAATCCTGTGCCACCAATTGCATTTCCGAGCCCCAATCGAGATTTGGCTAACTGCCACGAGCGATTCATCATATAATAACTGGTTGCATAAGACATCGTAATAAAATTATCCTTAGGATTCTTTGTATCCAGATAACATTGAATGATCCGGTGGCCTGCGATGAGATGGTTATTCATTTCTTTAAGGTAGTTCGGAGTTACCAAGTTATCTGCATCAAAAACGCAAATTCCTTCATAATCATCAAGGTCGATCATATCTAGTGCGTATTTCATCGCATACGGCTTGCCTTTAGGTTCACCAGGCATATAATAGTGTTCCAGCACAATGACTTCCTTTTCACGACCAATATCGGCGGTGCGATCAGAGCAATTATCGGCAATGAGACAAATATCGAATAACTCCGCTGGATAATCAATCATCTTCAGATTGTCTAGTAGATCTCCGATCACAACCTCCTCGTTATGAGCAGGAACAAGTAGCAAAAACCGACTCTTTGCAGCACGCATTTCCATCGGTTTCGCTTTGCCGAATCCAAACAACGATATGATAAACCAATACCCAAACCAGATTAAAATCACGACCTGCAGCGCGATCAAAATTGAACTTAACATGCTCCCTATGATCTCTCCATTCCATACCATATTATGATGCAGAAATAGGTTGTTACTTGAGAATAAATACCTTACATAGCCTATGATTGATAGGTATAATTTGATGCTACAATCTTGAAAAGATGTTAAAATATTATACATATTCTACATAGGAAGAGGCGGATGTCTGTGACGAGAGAAGAACGTAATATTACCTGGCAACAATCCAGCTTAGATCGACAAGAACGCGAGTATCGCAATGGTCACCGCAGCCGTACACTGTGGTTCACAGGTCTTTCCGGTGCAGGGAAGTCCTCCCTTGCCTTTGCGTTAGAGAAGCATCTGTACGACGCAGGAATACGTTGTTATGTGCTGGATGGGGATAATGTGCGTCATGGACTTAATCGGGATCTTGGTTTTACCGCCACGGATCGTCAAGAGAACCTACGCCGTATTGGTGAAGTATCTAAGCTGATGGTGGATGCTGGACTGATTGTTCTCTCAGCTTTTATTTCTCCTCACGCAGAGGATCGCGAAATGGTCAAGCAGTTATTTGAGCCTGGTGATTTTATTGAAATCTATGTTCGTTGTTCTATTGAGGAATGTGAGCGGCGTGATCCCAAAGGTTTATACAAGAAAGCTCGTAACGGGGATATCCCCCATTTCACTGGAATCTCCGCACCTTATGATATTCCTGAGGAACCTTCGCTCATTATCGATACGGAACTGCTCTCTTTGGACGAAGCTGTAGCTGAGATCGTAAGACATCTAGAGCAGACCGGTTCTCTACAACTTCCTCTGTCTACAACCACGAACCGGAACGGATAAACTCATATGGCAGTTTTTATGTTCAAAGATTGAAGGTAGAAGGTATTACGTTGTATGTGTCAGTTCGCAGACACATGTTAAAGATATGAGGCGCAGCTATAGTCTGCGCCTCTTTACCATGCACAACATGAAATAATGCTTACACCCTCTCAACACCTATTGCCCTCCACCTACTGACCTACTACTCCTGCCTGCATGTTGAGCAACTTACTGAAGGTTCCTACAGGATCGGTGGACAGCTGCTGGTAGCCGCCCTGCTGAATAACCTGGCCTTCATCCAGGACAATGACACGATCGGCTGTACGAATAGTAGACAAACGATGGGCAATAACGATGATCGTCACATGCCCTCTTAAGCGTTCGAGCGCTTCATGAATATGTTGTTCATTTTCACTGTCTAATGCACTTGTCGCTTCATCTAATACCAGCATGGAAGGATTGCGTAACATCACACGAGCAAGCACTAACCGTTGACGTTCACCGCCGGATAACCTTATGCCACGATCACCAATAACCGTATCTAGACCCTGTGGTAATTTACGTACAAAGGACGCCGAAGACGAGAACTGCAACGCTTGCCACATCTGTTCTTCGCTGGCTTCTGGGTCAACTAAACGTAAGTTTTCACGAATGCTGGTATGAAACAAAAATGGATCTTGGGGCACATACCCAATGGAGCTTCGCCATGCAAGCAATGAGCTTTCGGTGAGAGGTTCACCATCAATAAGAATCTGACCACTCTCTGGTCGAATCAGACCCATAATAAGATCGATCAGAGTACTCTTTCCCGCACCAGATTTACCTACAATAGCCGTCATGCCTTTAGCCGGGACTGTGACATTCGCTTCACGAAGAGCATACGTATTACTTCCTTCATAACGATAATTCACATGCTCACAGCTAATGGAGCGCAGTAATTCCAAGGGCTGAATGGGACGCATATCCTCCACCATACCACTTGTGCTCACTTGGGCTTGGGCTTTCATCCGCATGGAACGCGGACCAGGACTGGACTTATCAGAGTCAGGCTGATATGCCGCACCTGTGAGGGTATTATGTATTTCACGACTTTTCTCCGTCTCCAGCTGTAACTCACGAACAATCCGAAATGCGGGCAGCATGGAGCTGATATACTCCAGATTAGACTGGATCGAAGTGAATCTCGGCCACAAACGAGAGAAAATAAGAATAATAAGCAGCAGACTTGCTGGGGGTACATTTAGGACACGCATCGAGAGATAGATGAACGCAGCAATAATTACGGCTGAAGATACCTTGTGGATAAACTGAGTTCCACTATTAAGCTTGCTAAACTGGATAACATTACGCTCGATTCGTTTGCACATGCCGTCAAACCAATTAATATGAGAATTTTCGAGCATGTTACTTTTGATATCTTTTATCCCGTTAAAATGTTCTGTTAACCCGTGGTAATAATGTTGCGAGAATTCAGATGTCTGATCTCCGATTTGCTTAGCACGTTTGACGAACTTCCTTAGAACGAAGAACAGCACTAATCCACAAACCAGTACAAGTGTGGTTAGTTTGGCTGATAACCAGAAAGCAAGACCGATCTGAATACCCGTAAAGATTAACGAGGCCGCCATTTGCAGCATAATATTCGTACCTTGGCTAACCCGTGCCAGTTCAGTCGTTAATATATGGTTAAAATCGGATTTTCTTTTTCGGAGAAAAAAAGGCCAGCCCGCCGCGAGGATTGAACGATAGGTTTCTAGGCGTAGTGTCCGTATAAACTGCTGCTGGATTTTGGTGTTTCGAATCGTCTGCAGACGCTGCAACCATGCCTGACCTGAGAGGATAACAACAAAAGTTATAAGTACCAGGAGCAACTGATTGTTCTGAGATAACCCACTTAAGGCATCAGAGATCCACGGGATCTGAATACCGGCCGAATTCAGCTGGAATACTCCAATTAAGCTCAACATCGGAACTAACATATAAATGCCGATGCCTTCCATCAAGCTGATACTGATCATCCCCAGTAGATTCCAATAGAGTACGGGTCCAGTTACACTACGTAATTTACGCATATAAAATTGAAGTTCTGAGAGCATCGTGTTATCCCCTTTCCGCCATCGTGTTCCTTTTCATTCGACGCCAGAACCAGAGGAACGGACGTAACGGAAAATATAAAAAGTGCAAATAACGTGGAAGCGGAAACTGTTCCACATCCCAAGTGCTTGGATACAATCGTTCAATGAAAAAAAACATTTTCTGTCTCCGACTTCTCAGCGCAAACAGATAGGACTGGTAACTCTTCACGTGTGCAGGGCTTTCAACCATCTCATGCATAAACAGCACACCGTGTCTTGCAAGCCGATCTCCTGTCTTGGAATTCAGGGATAACAGCGTATGATAGCTCGAATTCAGAGGTGTATTCAGCAGAGCTGAGACTAATCGCAGAGCTTGCGTTCCAATCGCCATACGTCCCTCCGCTTTCAGACGTTTCGTTAGAAGATTCGTATCCATCGGCATCGTACGGATCATCTGATCAATATCCAAGAGCCAGCGTAATCGGAACCAGCCGTGTCTTGCACCATGTGTCACCAGGTAAACCCATAGATCTTCTCTCTCCAGCATTCGAACAGGAGTTTGAGTATACGGGCTCAATCGGCTTCGTTTCCACAACACCTCAAAATCTGACTCTTTGCCGGAATCTGGATTCAGGCGCCAATGAACCTCTACCTGTGTTCGTTTGACCGGATGCATATAACACACATGATGTTCTCGCCATTTCCAGCTCTGAACTGCGGTAATACGTCTGCCTTCCTTCGTTACATACCCAAGGGTCTCTAGCACTTCCTCTGCGGCTGCTACATTCTCCAAAGGAATAAGGATATCCAGATCCTTCGATGTACGCATCGATATCTCGCCATACAGATCGTGAGCGAGAGCTGGTCCCTTCAGTGTGATATTCCGAATTCCTTGTCCAGCCAAGGCACTGCATACATGCTCCATCTCTGCTGTTAGATGTAACATGCGAAATGTATTCGCCGTGTACTCCTGCCTGAAACTTTCCACAACGTTTGCTGGAACAAATGACATATTGCCATGTTTGATCTTTAGATATAGCACCGAATACAGCCGATGATGGTATACCAAGCGCATAAATAGATTCCAATCGATGTTCTCAGCCATCGCTTCTAGTGCTGATGGTTGAGTAGTTGGATCACTTTGGATCATGAACAACATCAGCTTGAGTTCCTGCGGGAACCCCGTTGTATAATCTTCAAATTCAAGATTCATAGACAATCTCCCCAGATCCCTTCTCTGAACATTGTTTGCCAAACACACCAACTACGGTGTATTGATCCATCGTGTCAGCTCCAGTCACGATCAGTTTCCCACTTCTGAGCCAGGCGTGAGCCATCATCTGTCCTTCTTTATTCCGAGCAGTTCCCATATAGAGCGTACTACTAATGTTTCGACGTTCTAGCATTTTCATTGCAGCAATAGCCATAACGAGACATCGGCTTTGCCAGGGTGTGATTTTGCTTGCGAGCATAATCGCTTTAGACACATTCCGTAAGGTGACGATTTGACTACGATTCAGACCAGTCATCGGGGTTTCATGCATGGGGATGCCGAGCCCTGGAGCAATTTTGGCGAATGGCATTGCTTTGAGAATGCGCGCCAGTCCGAGATAGAAGAATGCTTCCCACAACATAAGACGTAGAGTCCGTGTCAATGAGAAGTACGCTTTGATTTTGCGAACCATTTTCCGAAACATTCTCTATGCTCCACGGGTGACGTTAATTAATCCCTCACGGGTCAAATGCTCCAAAAACTGAACAACCTGTACACGGCAAATCTCAGGCTCAATCTCATACTCGGAGGCAAGTGCATCCACCAGCTCCGCCAATGTGCGCTCTTCCGCAATCAACTCCCAGATGTGTCCCCCTGTACTGCCCAGATTGTAATATCTGCCACTTTGAATGCTCATCATGACCTTCTCACCGCCCATATCACTGACGAGATGGCCTTCCTTCTGTACAAAGCGATCCTGCTCTTGGATTGGTTGGGTCATATTCATTGTTCTGTATACACTCCTTTGCGTACATGGTCTATGATCCGATCTACCATTTCAAACGCCGTAAAATCAGAGCCTGACCTCGTAATTCGGTGAACTTCTATACTTGCCGACAACCTAGAGACGGTCTCGAACAACCATTGTGCGAGTCCTTGACGTGATACAAGCGTGCTTCGAAACGTATGTGTACACAATAGATGCAACCGCTCCAATCCCGTGACTTCTGTCATTTGAATGCTTGCTGAAGCTTCCTCCGGCCTCGGGTCTAATTCGAATATTCCCGCAAGAGGAACAGCCCGATCATGAAAATAATGCTGAACAGGTATCGCATATTTTGTTACCTCAGCATGAATGGTTGCATAGTTCTGTTCGTTCATCCCGAAACCATCTAAGCTAGATTGCCATAATTTCTGTTGAGGATATCCCGGCGATACAATGGCTCTTCCGCCTGCATCCCACGTCAGTGCAACCACATCATCGGTCATAAGCGGGTAACCGCGTGAGGCAAGTGCGGCCGATAATGTAGACTTTCCTGCACCAGAGTGACCAGCAAATGCATAAGCCCATCCATCAATGACTACAGCACTCCCATGAAGTGGAAGTATGCTACGCTGCATCATAATGACAGCCATACATGTGCCCAGAATGTATAAACGAACTTTTTTCTCTTCAGCTCCCGGTTCAGGAGATACCAGGATACGCTGTCCTTGCTCCATGAAGAAGAGTCCTGTTCCAGCTACCCGAAAAAATAGGCTTCCTACTCTGCATACAAAATTACTTTCCCCCACATCCCATGACTCCCACAGGGCAGTTAAGTCGGTGGACTCTATGTAAACGTCCGTGGTCTTCGTCATCAGTTCATGACCGTTTGGCACAATCCGGAGCTCGGGCATGTGAATCTGGCTTATCCAGTGTAATCCATAAGCTTCATAACGCAGAGACAACATAAACGCCTCCTCTTGGCAAGTTATTAAACATGCATATTCAAAGCATCTGCTTGCAGCAGTAAGCATAAGAGCTAACGTATTTTTGAACGGTACGGCCTCTTAAAAAAAAGTAAAAAAAGCCCTTATATTGGTGTTGCTTAATATAAGGGCGGAGGCGAAAAGAAAGCTATTGCCTTTCCGCCCTTTAAGTATAATGACAATGCTTATAGCTTCTTACTTAGGAAACAGGTGGATCATACAGATCAGCATCGTGTTCTGTGATCCAGTCGATTTGTCTGTAACCTTTACCTGCGAGGGTTTGGTTTACTTCCAAAACTTCAAGTGCTGGAGCTTGCCATTGCTTTTTTTCGATTTGCATTGTGTTCACCCCCTTTCATGAGTGCATGTTGGATTAGGCACCAATCAATAGCACCATCCGGTATCAGAATTGCCGGATATACCGATACACAATGAGGCTATGCATCATTAAGCGCAAGTCAGGATGCGATGCAAGCTCAGGACGAGGCTGAGGTATGTTTTGAAGAGCTGCATAGATTCGATCCGTGTTTAATATGCCAGCTACTCGACTATCAGAACACAATGCCCGAATTTCACTTGTGAATGCTCCCCAATCCGGAATCATGCGATGTAACCAATCGGCTGGCTGAACACCTCGTACACGCTGATTCAGTCTCACATTATCCGGTAACTCGGGTGACGTTGCCCGGCGGAT
Organism: Paenibacillus sp. Root52; assembly: GCF_001426865.1. Taxonomy (GTDB): domain Bacteria; phylum Bacillota; class Bacilli; order Paenibacillales; family Paenibacillaceae; genus Paenibacillus. The sequence continues at coordinate 71,759 of NZ_LMFO01000023.1, forward strand.
TAATGATCGGTCTGTACCTTGATTAACATACTGCTCAATCGGTACAGAGAGACAAAACTGTATCACACGTGCATCACTCGTAGGATCTCGTTCCCAGGCACGATAACGGAGTGAACATTTTGTTGCCATTGCCCCATTTTTGCTCGCAATCGCCAGATTGTTGAACTTCTCTGCTCTCACTTTCAGGGCGTCTGCCTGGGCGCCACCTTGTAGCACAACCAGTGAGCCCAAACGATCCAACACGCCTGTTTTTTGGGCGAATTCAGGATGAATCAATTGATTGGTTGCGTGTGGAATTCCACCACTTCGAGATGACTGAAATCGCTCTGGATACGCCTTCTGCGCTGTGATTCGAGCAATCCGTGAAAATTTCATCCCTGTACGTTCACTATATTGCTTCATTTCTTTGAATAGTCTCACCCAGCGTCCACTTCGCATTAAGCTTGCGTAATATTCTAGTGCCGGTCCCCAAGAGATCGTAAAGTTGCCCCTTGCTCCAGTGAGTAAAACGCCCGCATCCTGCTCACTGGCCTTTTCGTAAAAGCCGCGAATCCAGAACGAATTTTCAAAAAATTTATACGGCATCTCCATCATCTCAAGCCATGTATCCACTTCACTGAAGGGACTTCTGCCTTCAAAATCCAGATAATTCTCCGAAATGTTGCCTACATGATTCACCGTAGATCGAATGAAAGGTCGTTCATCTGCAAGCAATGTTTTGGGTGTATAATCTTTGAAATCAGACACAGGCACATAACTATAGGCGTTCAGCTTTTTCCCTTGGCTTCGCAATGTACCTGAGGCAAAACCAACAACCGCTCCTGAGTCAAGGCCACCACTTAAGGCAGCAGCGACTTGCCGATGAGTCCGCAATCGTGTGCTTACAGCTTGTGCAAAAACATCACGGAATGCTTCTACATACTCTCCATCCGATTTGAGGCGAAGTGGTTCAACCTCATCCCAGCGATGATACTGATTCAACTCGACCTTACCGTCTCGAAAAAGTAACGTATGAGCCGGAGGCAGTTGCCTCACACCCCGATATGCAGTCAATTGAATGTCTGCTGCGCCATGCATTGCGGGGATCGCGAGAAACTCAGATAACCAGGATTCGCTTAATTCTTTGGAAACACCCTCCAAAGACAACAGAGGATTCATTAGGGTGCAGAAGGCAAAGCGCTGTCCATCATGGCGATAGTACAGGGATCTCATGCCCGTAATATCTCTAGCCGCAAACAACGTACGCTTGCGATCATCCCAGATAGCAAAAGCAAAGTCTCCAAGCAGTTTGCTTGTCACATCTGTCTGCCATCGTTGATATGCTCTTAGAATTAACTCACTATCTGCCAACTCGGCTAACTCTCTTCTGGATATCTGCAATTGGTCTGCTAATTGCTCCCGATTGTCCAAGATAGCATCAGCGGTAATAGAGAGGCCGCTAGCCTCGTCATATAAAGGTATTTTTTCATGAACTGACTCTGGTGTAATCCACTGTGCATGACAGCTTAGGAATGCTTCATTGCCTTTCCACACCCCTGTCGTGTCTGCTGGAATATGACCCAAGCTGGCATACAACCGCCAACTATCTTCCCACAATGCTTCTTGACCCTCGGTGTGAACAATCCCCGCAATGGCGCTCATGACTTTCCTCCCCGTAGAATCTTGCGCTGGGATGCCCAGGCACTAAGCTGATGACCAAATGGAATCAAGGATTTGATCCGCTGTATCTTGCTTTGCGTCGAGGCTAGTTGCAGCTTTAATCTCTCGCGCTCGTTATATCCTCGCTCTAACCGATGATCCGCAGCCCGTAATGCAGCTTCCAATTGCCTTATCGTTGCTAATGCAGCTAGCGTTGGATCGGGTGCTGATGCTTGCTGTGTATCTGTGGCATCTGTTCTTTCATGTTCGGACCGTACTGCTGCAGCTTCAGGCTTTATTCGGTAATGAGGCTGCCACTCACATCCGGTTGCTTTTGTGAATTGACGTGTAAGTCGTTCCACAATTTCTTGATCTGCACTGGCTTCATAACGTACACCCGTCCACTGCTCCGCTTCCTCTAACTGCTGGCTGTACCCCATTCGATGAAACAAATCTGCTCCAATGGTTCGGCAATATAGCTCAACTTCTTGACGATCAAGTATACTTTTCCAGTTGTTAATTGAATCCTTGTGTGCTTCCTGATGTGATGCCAAGAACGGATCGCCTACACCCATGCTGTAGAACATATTGGATTTCGTCGTATCCACAAACCGTCCATATTGCTCCATGCCCTCTTCATAGGCGATCCCGAGAAAGGTACATAGCTTCTCCAGTTCGTCCTTGGGGCTTGCGACGAGTTGTTCATACTTTATCTCATAAGCTTGAGGATGCTCTACCTCAAAGTAATCATTTAGTCTGAGCAAACCTAAGGTCAGGTCAACGGCTCTCATATTCAATTCGGGACTTTGTAAACTCTGAATGAGTTCGAATCCATTGCCTGAGTTACGGTTAACTTTTTTGAATGATGCAGCAATGGAAAGTGGATTACGCTGGAGATGAATTCGCTTGGACTGTGGAAAGAGACGATCAAGCCATTCCAGCATATAATAGTAACGCGGAGATTTATCTACAACGAAGTCTGCCCCGCTGCCTTGTAGGAAACCATTATAGATTTCTAGGGCGAATCTTCGACATGCTTGTTCAAATACATCCTCAGACACCATCGCGCTATAGAACTGACGAATGATGGCATTCCCACCATAGGGGCGAGGTTCTGCTTTGGCCAGATCAACCAGACTCATTAGGAACCACATCTCTTGCGTGGCAAATATGCGGCTGTGATTTTGTAACATGACGGTGGAGAGTGAACTTCCACTGCGAGGGACACAAAGTAAAAATACAAGTCCGTTACCTTGAATATCTACCAATGGCATCCTCTCCTTTTGTTTATATAATAAGCATGCAGTTGGTATACTCAAGAAAGCTCGAGGATCAGACGTGATTTCGTATGCCTAGACAATATATGTACTTTCGACAACGTTTTTGATACGTTATGTATTCATAGTTTTACTCTATGATACAAAATGTATCATGTCAATCTTTTATTTTCAATTTTTCATAATTTTCGTGCGAATCTTCGTTGCTACCGTTGTTGAATCACCCCTCCATACCTATTCCGGTCATCTTCTCATTTATGACTTGTCGCCAAATAAAAAAACTCCAGGATCTGTTCAACGAATGAACTGACCTGAAGCTCTATAGGATTATGAGATGGATTCCAGTGACAGATAGGATTCATAATCTCATGTTTAGCTGATATGTGAATTGAACTATAGAATATTTACACTTGCCACTCCGATGACAGAACAACCTTCCGATCGCTGTTATCCCAGTGCTACGCTTGAAGTTATCCTGATACATTGATATCTGATCCAACCTTGAGCGCGTGTCTGCCCCACTGCTTCTGATCCTCCTGGTCCGCAAGCTGAGCATCCGTGATTCCCTGCTGTACTTTGACCGTTAACAAGAAGGCGATGCCTGCAACAAAGAAGAAAATTAAAGACAGTATCCCCCAGCGACTTGAACCCGTTAATTGACCTACCAGTCCGAACACAAACGGTCCAAAGATAGAGGAAAATTTGCCTGTTATGTTGACGAATCCAAAATACTCCCCTGTCCTGCCAGAAGGCATCAGATTACTGAACAAGGAACGGGCCGTAGACTGACTGACGCCCTGTACCACACCAACAAGCCCGGCAAGTATATAGAAATGAAGCGCCTCTGTCATGAAATAACCGAGAATAACGATACATATGTACACCGACAAGCTTACCAGCAATATTGGTTTAGCTCCCCAACGCTGTGCCCAAGCCCCCAGTAATAACGTACATGGGAAACCAACAAATTGGGTGATTAACAGCGCAAGCATTAGATCCGTAGTCCCAATACCGATGCTTGTCCCATAAATAGTCGCCATCAGGATAATGGTATTAATTCCATCATTAAAAAACCAAAAGGCAACCAACATCCGTATTAATTGAGGAAAACGTAACATCTGTTTGAAGGTTTGACGTAGTCTGCGTGCACCTACTCGGGCATATCCTCCCCATGATTGTGGTAAATCTCTTGCCGCAGGACGGCGTGGAGCGAAGCGGAAGATTGGGATAGAAAACAGCAACCACCAGATCGCTACAGAGACAAAGGCAAGCCGAGTACCTGCTAATGTACTGTCCAAGCCAAACCAGCTTGGCTGTTGTATCATTAACAAGTTGAGTGCTAACAACAAACCTCCGCCGATATAACCATATGCATACCCCTTCGAAGAGATCATCTCACGCCGTTCGATCGGTACAAGATCAGGCAACATTGCATCATAAAATGTATTACCGCCTGCAAAACCTATCGTAGAAATAATAAGCAGTACGGATGCCAGAAGCCAGTCTCCTTCTCCTACAATACTGAATCCCAGTGTAGCCATTATGCCTATTAAGGCAAATACTCGCAGGAAGTCCCCTTTACGTCCCGATAAATCGGAAAGCGTGCCTAATAAAGGCGTGAGTAAAGCTACGCATAACATACCAATGGAATGCGTGTACGCCAAATAAGACGCGGCTGTATCCGCATCTAGTGTCGCTGCTGCTACTGAAGCATAGAAGACAGGAAGCACAGCCGCTAGCACTGTTGTTGCATAAGCCGAATTAGCCCAATCATACATAATCCAAGCTTTAACCGCCCGTTTCTCCAAATAAAACCCTTCCTTTGCATACATCCTCATATGGGATGCCGGATCAATTCCATTTCGAGGTTGTTCCAAATGTCCGTTATGGCTTATAAAACACACCTTGTAACAACGAACTTTATGAACTCGCACCTTTCTATTCTAAAGGAAGTTTATCATACTTGTTCCCGCTTTTTGTAAATTATCGCAATGAAATCGTGCTACAACATGTATTCCAATCAAAATAGTCTAAAAAGCCCTTAACGTCCCACAGGATGCGACTATTCCGAATGATTCAATGCTACTCGCTTCATAAATGTATCATTTTATATGCTCTCTCATCACATATCGTCCCCGCCCGTGAATATACTTAATTACCGACAGGCCAAACTGTGCCGCGTAATCAATGGGGGGTGCCTACATGTCAAATTCACACCAGCCTTACTCGTTCGTCGTATCCCGGGAAGATTGGTCGCTTCACCGCAAAGGGTACCAGGACCAACAGCGCCATCAGCAAAAGGTTAAAGATGTCATTAAGCAAAATCTTCCGGATCTAATCACGGAGGAAAACATCATCATGTCTGATGGAAAACAAATCATCAAGGTACCAATCCGCAGTCTGGATGAGTACCGTTTTGTGTATAACTACCAGAAGCAAAAACATGTGGGGCAAGGTGATGGTGACAGTCAGGTCGGTGACGTCATCGGTCGTGATCCTGCGTCGCAGAAGCCAGGAAAAGGCGAAAAAGCCGGCGATCAGCCCGGTCATGACATCGTGGAAGCGGAAGTTAGCATAGAGGAATTGGAAGATATGTTATTTGCAGAACTGGAGCTTCCAGATCTGAAACAGAAGGACAAAGATCTCATCGAGACACATACGGTCGTCTTCAACGATATTCGCAAAAAAGGAATGCAGTCTAACATTGATAAGAAACGAACCATTTTGGAGAACTTACGCCGAAATGCAACAACGGGCAATCCCGGCATTCATCACATCAGTCCTGACGATCTGCGGTATAAGACGTGGGAAGATAAGATCATTCCACAATCCAACGCTGTCATTATTGCGATGATGGATACTTCAGGGTCGATGGGCTCTTTCGAAAAATACTGCGCACGCAGCTTCTTCTTCTGGATGACTCGTTTCCTGCGTCGTCAATATGAGAAGGTCGAAATTGTGTTTCTTGCTCATCATACCGAAGCTAAAGAGGTCACCGAAGAGGAATTCTTCACCCGCGGCGAGAGCGGGGGCACCATCTGTTCCTCCGTATATATGAAAGCACTGGATATTATCGATTCACGTTACCCTCCTTCCAGCTACAACATCTATCCTTTTCATTTCTCTGATGGGGATAATCTAACCTCTGACAACGAGCGTTGTGTGAAGCTGATCGGCGAGTTAATGAAACGAAGTAACATGTTCGGTTATGGAGAAGTGAACCAATACAATCGCAGCAGTACACTCATGTCTGCTTATCGCCATATCAAGATGGACCAGTTCATGTATTATGTGATCAAAGAAAAAGGCGAAGTATACAAAGCTTTGCGCAGCTTTTTTCAGAAACGCGAAGGAGGCAGTGTAGGATGACCGATGAAATCCGCGACCTTGAATATGCCATTGCCGAAATTATGGAGATTGCCGATGGATTCGGCCTAGATTACTACCCCATGCGTTACGAAATTTGCCCGTCAGACATCATCTATACCTTTGGCGCCTATGGCATGCCTACTCGTTTCAGCCACTGGAGCTTTGGCAAAACCTTTCATAAGATGAAGATGCAATACGATTTTGGACTTAGCAAAATATACGAGCTTGTGATCAACTCTAACCCTTGTTACGCCTTCTTGCTCGACGGAAACTCCCTTATTCAAAATAAACTCATTGTGGCACACGTGCTTGCGCACTGTGACTTTTTCAAAAACAATGCCCGCTTCTCTAAGTCAAACCGAAATATGGTCGAGAGCATGGCAGCGACAGCCGACCGGATCAGCAACTATGAGATGGAATACGGTACGGAGGCCGTGGAAGCCTTCATCGATGCTGTCATTGCCATTCAGGAGCATGTTGATCCACAGCTCATCAAGCCCCGTCAATTGGACAAACAACGTTACATGGAAATGAAGATACGTGAACAGCGTGGGGAGAAAGCGCCTAGACCCGAAGGGCGTTATGACGATTTATGGGCTCTGGACGATAGACAGGATGAGGCAACTCCTGCAGATGGAATTAAAGTCCATCACTTCCCCCCTGAGCCGGAAAAAGATGTGATGTGGTTCATCCAAGAGTTTTCCGAAGTGTTAACGGATTGGCAGCGGGATATCATGAGTATGATGCGCGAAGAAATGCTTTATTTCTGGCCGCAGATGGAAACCAAAATCATGAACGAAGGCTGGGCTTCGTACTGGCATCAACGCATTATACGCGAATTGGATCTCAGTAGTGAAGATACCATTGAATTCGCCAAGCTGAATTCCTCTGTCGTGCAGCCGTCCAAACAAAGCCTGAATCCATATTATCTAGGACTTAAAATATTCGAGGATATTGAGCACCGATGGGATCATCCATCTAAGGAAGAGCGGGAACGCTTTGGACGCAAACCGGGTATGGGTCGTGCCAAAATGTTCGAGGTTCGTGAGTTCGATTCAGACACCTCGTTTATCCGCAATTACATGACCAAACAATTAACGGAAGACCTTGACCTATACGTTTTTGAGAAAAAGGGCCCAGACTGGAAAATCACCGACAAGTCTTGGGAAAACATACGCGATCAGCTTGTATTCTCACGCGTGAACGGCGGCTCTCCTTACCTCGTTGTTCAAGACGCAGACTATTTGCGAACCGGCGAGCTTGTCCTCAAACATCAATATGAAGGCATTGAGCTGGATCTTAAATATATGGAGCGCACCCTCCCTTATCTCTACAAGCTATGGGGGCGCACAGTGCATCTGGAAACCCGTGTAGAGGATAAACCAATCTGGTTCACCTATGATGGCAAGAAGCACCATCGCAAGTTTATGTGATATGTCCTCACTTTGATTACTTAATGAACCCGAGTGGATTTAATTATTCACATTCTTTTTTTATCCAATATGTATGATCAACAAATAAAGCGGCAAGTCCCTGTAGAATAACGGAGACTTGCCGCTTGGCATGATGTTATAAAAATAGGAATATAGCTAGTGAAGCCTCAATCCCACAATTTCAAAACCAATTCTAAGATTGATCTTCTAACCGCAGTGGAACAAAAAAGTGATGTTCGACCTCTTGAGCTGGCAAGGGACGACTGAAGTAATACCCTTGAATCTCTTTGCAGTCATTCTGCATTAAAATATCCAATTGTCCCTTGGTCTCAATGCCTTCCGCAATAACTTCCATCTTCAAATGCTGAGCCATCGAGATAATCGTTGCGACAATCGCCTGATCACTCCGATTCTCCGTAATATCGGTAACAAATGAGCGATCAATCTTCAGCTTATGGATTGGATAATGCTTCAAGTAGCTTAGCGAGCTGTATCCTGTACCAAAATCATCAAGGCTGATCTTCACGCCGAGCGAGGTAAGTTCGTTAAGAATTTCCGCAGATACAGAAGCGTCCATCATCATGCTCTCTGTAATCTCCAGTTCTAGATATTTGGCTTCCAGCCCAGTCTCAAGCAGCGCATGTTGAACCTGCTCTAACAGGTTAGCCTGATGGAATTGCAGGCTGGATAAGTTAACCGAGACTGGAATGAGTGGCCCACCAGCTTCATGCCATTGCTTCATCTGTCTGCAGGCTTCCCGCAGCGTCCAGTTCCCAATCGCATAGATCATACCTGTCTCCTCAGCGAGTGGAATGAAGACATTCGGTGGCAGAATTCCTTTGTGTGGGTGGTTCCAGCGAATGAGTGCTTCCACACCAATCATCCGGCTGTCCTCCGTCCGAATCTGGGGCTGATAATATAACACCATCTCATCGCGTTCCAGCGCCTTACGCAAATAGCCTTCCAGTTCAATTCGCTCATACAACTCTGAATCAAGTTGGGTGGTATAGAATTGAAAGCCGTTCTTGCCATTTTTCTTCACTTCATACATAGCGGTATCCGCATGTTTCAATAAACTATCCGCTTCTGTACCATGATCGGGATACATCGCAATGCCAATACTTGCAGTAACATAGAAGTCATTCTCTTTTAGACGGTATGGTAATTGAATCGCACTGACGATTCGCTCTGCAAGTTCAGCCACGCCAATCTCATTCCTCTGATCATTAGCAACAACTAATGTGAATTCATCCCCGCCCATACGAGCTAACATAACATTATCCTCGGCTTTGGGATCCCAGGCTTGCATCGCAGCCATGATCCGATCACTAACCTCTTGCAAGAAGATATCTCCGATGGAGTGACCCAGCGAATCATTAATCATTTTGAAACGATCAATATCCATCACCATAACTGCAAATTGTTGACCTGTTAACTCAGAGGAGGCAATAGTTGCGGCCAGTACATCATCCAGCTTTCGCCGGTTGGGCAACCCTGTAAGCGAATCATGCAGAGCTTGATGAAGAATGTGCTCCTGTGCCTGCTTCTCCTCTGTAACATCCTTGATTAAAATATGACTGCCCATATGATTCCCCTTGATCAACACAGGCACAACGCTTATATGCAAATCTCGCAACCGCCCATCCATGACCCTCATCGTTGCGTTGTAGTTCTGCTGATCCAGACAACCCTCTCCCCAAGCCACATCCTGCATATCGTTTTGCCAATAGATTTCAACATGTTCGAGAGTATGATCAATACGCCGATTGATCACCTCTTGCTCTTCATACCCTGTTATACGAGTAACGGCAGCATTAATGCCTTTGACGTAGCCTTCTCGATCCACAGAAATAATAGCATCGGAATGGTTGTGATACAGCGCTTGGTACCATTGTTCATTCTCATGGATACGCTGGTCTTTTTGAGAGAGGCGTTGATTGAAGAAAATACCGAATAACGTAAAGCCCAACGTAACAAACGTGCCAGCTGCAATTAAATAAGCGAGCATGTCGGGGTTCATCTGCATGCCTGAGTGTTTTACCATGACATGTCCATTCTGAAATTGCGCGGCAGACATCCCCGTATAATGCATTCCCGTTATGCCAATCGCCATAATAAGTCCACTGCCCAGCTTGTACACCCAGGTCGAACGTGAATGTTGATGCCTGAAAAAAAACATAAGCCACAATGCAGCAAAGGAAGCCGCTGCCGCGATCAATATCGATAAGATCACCTTAGACAGCTGATACGTAATTGAAGCGGACATCGCCGACATCCCCACATAATGCATACTGCTGATCCCGACAGTCATGAGCAAGCCAGCAACAATGAGCTGCCTCATCGACACTGACTCTTGGCCAGCGATATGTAAAGCCACACCAGATGCAATGATGGCAAGCAGAACGGAAAGTGTTACTCCACCCGTTGAATAGGAAACGTGCATCGGGAGGGTGAAGGCCAACATGCCCACAAAATGCATCGACCAAATCCCTAGTCCCATCGACATCGCACCACAGGTGAGCCACACGTTTCTTGGCATCCCCTTGGCCAAGCTTACCCGCCCTGCAAGATCAAGCGCTGCGTACGAAGCTACTGCTGCAATAACGTAAGATAAAATAACAAGTTCCGAGTTGTACGTTCCATGTATGTGCTCCACTACGTCTTTCCTTTCAACCGGCAAATGTCTTGTATGTATGTTAAAAGTAAAAAAAGAAGCGAGTGCTCTGTCCCGGTGACAGGCACTCCCTTCACTTCATTTGACTTGTAACCACAAACTCCAGCAAGCGGATCCATTACGTATCCTTAGCTATATGCACATCTGAAACCCGTTTAATATTGATGTATATAGTCTAATCGTCCTACTCTCGAAAATCAACACTTATTTCCATATCTATTGTCTGCCAATTCATTGAACCGGACACGAATTATGCTTCATCTCATGCTTTATCATTTGCGAACGAGCAGCAGGTTACCGAATGCGGAGGTATCGCGATATGAATTACCTGAAACATCACTCCAGATGGAGACACTACTACGTTTGCCTTCACCTGTGCGATCGTCATTCACTTGCAGATCGAATCCGATCCACGATGCAGTATGGGTCGACACCAGATCTAATGGAATTGCCGCTTCTACAACGTAACCTGCATTCGTCAGACGTGTATAAGATTGAAACCGATCCTGAAGGGCATTGCCTCCAAAAGAAGTTTCATTATCATAATTGATTCGATATTGAGCATCATCATCTTGATAAAACGAGGTTTTGTTATGATTGGGATCCACAAAAATTTCAATGGAATCCTGCTCATATGCATTCACACTAGCTTTACTACGCATTGGGTCTTTGACCTCAGCGAGTACATACAAGTATTGTTCATCCCATAACAATTGTGCTGTCGCTGTTGCCCCAGAGTTCCCAAGAACCCACACATCCGTTTGAATGGAAGCCGCCTTTTTCCAAATGCGATCCTTCTGACCATCTAACACGGGTGTACCGTACGTGACCTTCGTATGTTTCAGCGTACTGCCTAGTTTCAATTTGCCACGATTCCCCGGTTCATTCGGTTGTTGATTATTGACATCGTTCCAGACGACAACGGAGGTGTGACCATCCGCCTGCTGATCTTGAATTCGATAATCCATGGACAACGTTTTGCCTTCGGCAAGTACAGAGGCTGACAATGGGATAGCTGCATAAATGATATAACCCGTCGATGTCTCTTTTACTTTGTATAACTTATGATCCTTTCCTTTGCCGCCATTTCGTTCAAAAGTATACTGCCCATTCACAGGCTTAGGTTCTATTTTCTTCTTGGAAGTAGGATCAGCCGCCCCTCCGTCTGTTGGGTCATTCAATTCTTCTTCAAGAAAAACCTGCACCTGATCTCCCTTGTGTCGGGAGGTGTCTTGTACTTCTATGCGAAGATTTACCTTTTTATTATCCCACAGCACGCTTGCTTGCCCCGTAACATCCGATGTACCTTCTACGCGATGGGAAACTTGCACACCTTTTACGGCTCCCCAAAGCACATCTTCCTGTCCTTTGCGATCCGGCATAGCAGGGCTAGCCTTGTTCGCTGTCCATTCGTTCCGATACACCGGAAGTGTTGTCGCATCAACCAATGCCCAGTAAGCGGGTTTCGCTTTTAGTTTCCGATCAAATAAAAGAGGTGCATCTTTACGCCCCTGCACGGGATGATTATCCAACCATGTTCCATCATCCGCAAGCCCCCAGACGGTTACGCTATCCAGTACTCCGCGCTGATCAAACTCCTGAAACAGATCGAACAATTCCTTATACCGGTATGCCTGCTGCATCATTAGTTCATCTGTGACTGGTTTCTCCTGCTCCGATGAACCCGAATAAATAGACACATCCAGTTCTGTCACTTGTATATTGACCCCTAGAGCAACAATTCGCTCAAAAGCTTCACGGATTTGCTGTACATTCGGCCCATACATAGACACATGCATTTGGAACCCAACCGCATCAATCGGTGTACCTTTCGCGAGCAGATTTTCGACCAGTTCCACCATATCATTCAGTTTATTAACGCTACCTTCCAGCCCATAGTCGTTGATGACCAGCACAGCGTTAGGATCAGCTTCGCGTGCATACCGGAACGCCAGTTCAATGTAATCACTGTCATCACCGTCACCATCTACATCACCAATGATATCTCTCCACTTGGAACCACTTGCCTCATTACGCAGACCTCCTCCATCCGAGATGACCTCATTGACAACGTCCCAAGTGTGAACTTTGCCTTGATATCGCTGCATGATTGTCTGAATATGTGTCTTCACCCGTGCAAGAAGTTGTTCCCTAGTCGCTGGCTGTGATGCATCATCCGGACTTGTAAAAAACCATTCGGGGACTTGGCTATGCCATACTAACGTATGACCTCTTACCCGCATATTGTTGTTCTCGGCAAACTCAACTAATCGATCGGTGTCCGACCAGACAAACTCACCTTCACGCGGTTGCATCGCATCGATTTTCATAAAATTACCCGCGGTGATGCTGTTGAAATGCTTGACTAACAACTGTGCATGTGGATCTTGTGGATTAAGAGCTGACAAGTCAATAGCCGCCCCAACGTCATAAGATGTTCCGAGCGTGCTTGCTAGATTTGGAATGTCCTGTTCAATTTCTAGTGAGTCTGCCGCTGTAATAACAACATCATCGATGTAAAATGGAATCGTATCCGCCTCTGTCACATTTTCAGACGATTTCCACGGGGTTTCCGCATAGAATCGAAAACCGGTAATTCCACTACTTTCACTCGGAACGACGACATCCGCCTCAATCTGCTTCCATTGTCCCTGGATTAAACTTGTTGAAGCGAACGTAGTATATTCTCTGGTTGAGCTGTCGTTATGATATTCCTTCTCCAAGGAACCATTAATGACTTGAGTGGCTGGCCCTTCATCATACATCGCCCAAAAGGAAATATGCACGGTGCTTCCCTTCTCCAAGAGATTCAACACCTCGATGAGCGGTCCATGAAATGTTTCTGTACGGGAGGACGTCTTCAAGCTACGCGTGCTGTTATGGCCAGTGCCTGTGACAACACTCAGCTGCTCAGAACCTCTCGGGCGCCATTCTCCCACCTGATTATTCTCAAAATCGGCTGCAAACAGCTGTTCACCAGGTTCACTTGGATTCTCAGGCTCCGGTGCAGCAGTTACCCGTCGCAATTGGAACGAATCCAACAGATAACTACTCGTTGGGTCATCACTCTCTAAGTACAATAGCAGGTCTGTTCCTTGCTGATAGCTATACTCTCCCTGTAACTTAACCCATTCCTGATCAGTTACAGGAATAGCCGTATTTACTTGATCATATTGTGCAGGCTGAGTACCTTCACGACGCTCAACGGTAAATTTCAGATTAGTCGGAGTCGTCCCAGGTAACAGCTTCACATATCCTGATATTTCATAGACAGCGTGTTTCTCCAATATATTCGTTACGGATAAGGCAGGTCCATTCCACGCTGCGGATCGGCCTGTTGTCTGGAGAGCATGTGTTCCTTCATACGCATCCTCCTCTGTCACGGCCAGCGTAACACCGCCTCTAGGTGCCCACCCTTGGGATGTGCCCTCTTCATAAGAATGAGACAGTAATAAGTCATCCTCATCTGCTGCCTCGGCACCTATCTTTCCCGGACTCGTCAAAGGCAGCAAACTGATGACCATGAACATTGTTAAGCACAAGCTCCACCATTTTCGATAACGCATCCCATTGCCTCCTTCGTATTTTTTATACATCAATGCTTTTGTAAACACTTTCATTATATAGACCACTAAAGGATTTAATTACCATCTCGTTCCATTTTCACTACTAACATCAGCAACCTCAGCAGCAAATACACTCACCTAGAGATAAGGTATAACTTCTAATCACATACAAAAAAAGAACAGCCATTGGCTGTCCTCTTTTGGTCCTTATGGTCACCTACTCAGGCACGGGTGCTGTTGTATGACGAATGACCAGATTGGAAGGCTCCGTAACTACTGGAGGCGTATAGTCTGGATTCTCGATCATAGCAATCAGATACTCAATCGACTTGATACCGATCGAATATATATTTTGATTAATCGTCGTTAGTCCAGGCTTGAACACCTGTGCATAGTATGTATTGTCGAAGCCAATAACAGATATGTCTTCAGGTACACGCAGACCATGCCGTTCAATTTCTTGAATTGCTCCAAATGCGGACATGTCCGAAGCACAGACAATCCCAGTAGGATGATCCTTCAGGGCTAATAGCCTTCTCGCTGCTTTACCTCCACCATCAAAAGAATAATCACATTCTTCCAAGTAGATGGTTGAATACGGGATCTCACAGTGTCGTAGCCCTTCTTTGTATCCGTCTAGTCTCAGGTTCGCTACCGCTGAACCTAATGTCCCCGAAATATACGCAATCCGGCGGTGCCCCAGCTCATATAAATGTTTAACACTCATGCCAATAGCATTCGCGTTATCCGTTGTGATATATCCAGCTCGTTTGCCGAACAAATCCGTATCCACAAACATCGTTGGAATCTCAGCATGAACTAGCTCTTCAATACTTTTGTTTTCTCTTCCTTCACCAAATACAACAACACCATCCACATTACGGCTCCGGCAATGCTTGATGAATGAATAGCCAGGGTCATCGAAACGGGTAGATAAACGAACAAGATCATAACCGCTGTTCTCCAGCGCTGTCTTGATCCCTTCCAACAATTCCGATACAAATGGGTTGGTAAACGGTACGGTTAAGAGTACGCCTACTGTCCAAGAGCGACGTTTAACTAATCCACGTGCGACCACATTGGGTTGATATTTTAATAGTTCGATGGCTATATTGACTTTTTTTCGAGTTTTGTCACTTACATCAGGATAGTCATTCAGCACTTTGGAAACGGTTGCAACAGATACGCCCGCTTCTTTGGCCACATCATGGATAGAAGCCATCTGATCACCTCAACCTCTTATAAATCCCCTGTCTCCGGCTGCTTTCGCTAACGCATCGGCAGGTTTGTCTACCCATTATAGCTTAAAACAGCCAGAAACGGTAATACCGGTTCCAACAAGTGTATTATCTACAGCTTAATGATCCAGTTTCTGCAGATCCACTGCCAATTTCTCCATCGTTGTGGCGAATACAGCCAGCTCTTGAGAACGGGATGCTTGACTGCGTGCCCCCTGAGACGTATGTTCTGATTCCTTCTGTACATGACTGAGCTTTTTCATGATCTGATCTAGATTAGCCTGAATCTTTCCTTGTGCATCACGAGAACTCGCTGCAAGCTTACGCACCTCACTTGCGACCACTTCGAAGCCCCGACCGAACTCCCCAGCATGCGCAGCTTCAATTGCTGCATTCAATCCAACAAGGTGACTCTGATCTGAAATTTCGCGGATGAGCTCCCCCATCTTACCGATCTGATGCATTTCTCCTGTTAACTCTTCCAGCAGTTCATGTGCTTGATCCTGGGAAGCTGCCGTTTGCATAGCCACATCAGAGATCGCTCGTGCATTTTCATTCAGTTCACTGATCATACCTGTCAGCTGTTGTGTAATTTGCGTAATGGCCAGCAACGTATTTTGTTGATCCGCCGCAAGATGATGCAGTTTTTCTTTTTCTTTTTTCTCATAGGCTTCCAGTACAAGCTGAGAGTCTAGATTGAACATTTTGCTAAGTGCTTGAATGATGGGATGCCATGACTCAGGAATGACCTGCTGGAAAATGGTTGTCGCAATATCGAGATAGACCATATATGTACCTAGATAATAATCTTCAGACAATCCAATTCGTGAGTGTACCAGCCCAATCTCAATACGTTGGTTAATATAAGCGTCATCCACGACACCGTCCGTCATGGATAACCAATACATCCGTTGTGTTTCTTTTAGTCGGTCAATGTTAGAGAATCGAGCAATCAGATCCACCAGTTCAGGATAGTTGCCTACATGTCTGTAAAAGTGATCAACAACTTCATTTACCACTTTCTCAAAGACTGGCCGGTGAGCGGCAAGTAATTGCAAATCTTTGCTTGTTAGTCCAATATAATCGAGTTGTTTCTGTCTTGCTGCAGCAATACTCATAGTGATGTAATCGACTCCTTAGTAAGCTATAAGAGGTTGTTCAAAAAGTCCGCTTTTGATTACGAAGGATGCGCGAGCGGCATCTCAACATCGAATATGGAATTCAGCCGAAATAAGTGGATGCTTACGCAGCTTGCCTACGCTCCGCTACTCCATTTCTAGCTTCATCCCATCTTCTCGGTACTGAAAACCGATCTTTTTGAACACGTACTATAAAAAACTTTAATTTCTAAATATTGTATAGATTATAGACTAAATGACCTACTTTTTCATAAACCATTAGAACTATTTTGTCATAAATTTGTACAGGATTGTGATTAAACTCACTTCATTTCTATGTAAAGCATGTAAAAAGGCCCTTAATCCTGCCGTGAAGGAGCCTCACAGCAGGCATTAAGAGCCCGATCCGGAATGGTCTGATATTAGCGATTCAATAAACTACCCACATAGCGCAGCAACTCATTGGCACTCGCCGCCGTGTAGCCATGTTCCTCAATTAATCGCTTAATGACTTCGTTCATTCGTTTTAATTGTGTCGCATCCGGAGTCTTCGTTGATGTCGTAATTTTGACAATGTCTTTCAGATCAGCAAACAGCTTTTTCTCGATGGCTTCGCGCAGGCGGTCATGGCTGCTATATTCGAACTTACGCTCCTTGCGGGAGTATGCCGAGATTCGGATCAAAATCTCTTCCCGGAACGCTTTTTTCGCATTTTCAGAAATGCCAATCTGCTCCTCAATCGAACGCATCAAGCGCTCATCCGGATCCATCTCCTCATCTGTCAATGGATCTCGGATTTTGGACCAATTGCAAAAAGCTTCAATATTATCAAGGTAGTTCTCAAACAAAGTTCTTGCAGACTCCTCGAATGAATAAACAAACGCTTTTTGTACTTCTTTCTTGGCAAGCTCGTCGTATTCTTTGCGAGCCAGAGCGATAAAGTTTAGATAACGCTCACGCTCTTCTTTGGAGATAGAAGCATGCTGATCCAGACCGTCCTTGATTGCCCGAAGAATATCCAGCGCGTTAATGCACTGAAGATTTTGCTTAATCAAAGCACTGGATATCCGGTTGATGACATACCGCGGATCGATTCCCGACATCCCCTCATCCAAATACTCATTCTGCATTTCACGCAAATCTGCTTCTTTGTATCCTTCAACTTCCTCACCATCATACATCCGCATTTTCTTAACCAGATCCATGCCTTGTTTCTTGGTTTCTTTCAAACGTGTAAGTATCGAGAAAATGGCTGCTGTCCGCAGAGCATGCGGCGCAATGTGAACATGCTTCATATCACTTTGTTGAATGAGTTTCTCATAAATTTTCTCTTCCTCAGACACCTTCAGATTGTAAGGTATCGGCATCACAATCATCCGGGACTGCAGCGCCTCGTTCTTTTTGTTGGAAATAAACGATTTGTACTCCGATTCATTCGTATGTGCGACAATCATTTCATCTGCACTGATTAACGCAAATCGTCCAGCTTTGAAGTTACCCTCTTGCGTTAACGATAACAAGTTCCAGAGGAATTTCTCATCACATTTCAGCATCTCCTGAAACTCCATGAGTCCCCGGTTTGCTTTATTTAATTCCCCGTCGAATCGATAAGCACGCGGGTCAGACTCTGAACCGAACTCGGTAATTGTAGAGAAGTCGATGCTTCCTGTGAGATCTGCGATATCCTGAGATTTCGGATCAGATGGACTGAATGTTCCGATCCCTACCCGGTTATCTTCCGAAATGACGACTCGTTCCACCTTCACGCGGCTAATATCTCCGCCGTATTCTGTACGAAGCCGCATCTGGCAGGAAGGGCATAGGTTGCCTTCAATTCGAACACCTATTTCCTTCTCTACTTCTGGACGAAGCTCCAGTGGAATGAGATGTAAAGGCTCCTCATGCATTGGGCATCCCTCAATGGCGTACACTGCACCTTTTTCTGTACGGGAGAACTTCTCCAATCCACGTTTCAGTAACGTCACCAACGTAGATTTCCCACCGCTGACGGGTCCCATAAGTAATAATATCCGTTTACGTACATCCAATCGGCGTGCTGCTGAATGGAAATATTCTTCGACTAGCTTCTCAATGGAACGATCCAAGCCAAAAATCTCTTGTTCAAAAAACTTGTATCGTTTTTGTCCACCCACTTCTTCCACGCCGAATGATTCAATCATCTGATACACTCGTGCGTGAGCCGTCATTGCCGGAGTCGGATCTTCTCTCAGCATTGCGATGTAATCCTCAAATGTTCCGTTCCATGACAAACGGTCACTCTCTGCCCGATGTTCCGCAACGCGTTCAAAAATATTCATGCTTGGTACCTCCCATGGCTCCTTTAGTGTGATTGTCAACCATTCCGAATGGTATGAAGAAATCAATAGAATTGCGGCTCCTGCTTGAATACCCATCTGCGGTCCGGATTAGTCCCGCCACCCTCTGTCCAAACGACTGATATTGTTGTGAAAAGTGTATTACATACCTATGCGGCAAATTGGATAAGTTGACCTCTTTTTTTCAATTCGCAGGTCTTAATTTTACCCATTCCTTGTTCTATCAGACATCTTGACCCTCAGAAAAAAAAGAACTGATATGCTATAATAAAGGTTCTAATTCAGGAAAACGGACAGCACTTAACCAGGTAGAGGATCTTCACAGGAAAGGAGTGGCGAGCATGGCTATTCAATACGAAACCGAATTATATCCGCCTATAAAGGCATTCTTCGAGAAGCAGGGGTATACCGTGAGAGCCGAAGTGAAGCATTGTGATCTGGTTGGTATCAGGGCTAATGAGAACGTGCCTCTAATCGTGGAGATGAAAAAGTCCTTCAACCTGTCTCTCCTTCTACAAGGGATGCAACGATTGAAACTAAGTCCAAACGTATATTTAGCGGTAGAACGTAATCGTAGTAAACGAGGAGCGGTAAACCAACGCTGGAGTGAACTGACCGCAGTCTGCAATAAACTGGGGCTTGGTTTAATTGCTGTTACATTCTACAAAACCAAATCGCCTCTGATTGATGTCCTCTGTGAACCCATCACACTAAATCATGCACTCCCTTCATCTTCTCGTAAAGGCGGCGTTAGACGGCAACGGCTGCTAAGAGAATTCGACGAACGTACCGGAGACTACAATACAGGAGGTAGTACACGCCAACCCTTAATGACGGCTTACCGCGAAAAAGCATTACGAGTTGCTACTGCATTAAGGAATGAAGGGGAAGCTTCACCCGCGATTATTGCTAAACAGACAGGAGTGGGTTCGACCGCATCCATGCTACAGAAGAATTATTATGGCTGGTTCGAACGAGTATCTCGGGGGAAGTACATTCTCACCGTTAAGGGAAATGAGGCTCTTACAGCACATGCACATATGCTTGACCAACAGGAGCTGCTTGAACTTCGCATGAATGAATTGGAATGGAACAATGATTCAGAGAATTCCTTCTCTAATGAGGGTGAACAGGAGCTGGAGCACGTCGCTGAAGACATGTTATCTTATGTAGTCCAAAAAAATGACTGAACTTCGGGGATATTCTCCCACTCGTATGTTCAACCACGATTATAAATGCCGCATATTTCTGCGGCATTTATAAAAAAAAGAGCCTGTCGTTTCCTCATTAAGGAAAGACAGGCTCTTTACATTTCATATCGAATGAATTAGAAGCTGTTAGCTACTTCAGCAGCCAGTTTCAAACCAGCGTTAACGATATTTTCGGAGTTATCAGGGGAAGCATTGTGTCCTTCAACGATAACCAATTCAGGGTTTTGGATACCCCAGAAGTTCAATACGTTTGTTACATATTTAACGGACATTTCTACAGAAGCCATAGGCTCTACAGAATATACGCCACCACGTGCGTTCAACAATGCTACTTTTTTGTCGCCAACCAGACCTACAGGGCCTTCAGCAGTGTATTTGAACATTTTACCAGCTTGGCTCAGGTAAGAGATGTAGTTCACCAATGGAGCAGGAACTGTGAAGTTCCAGAGCGGGAATGCAAATACAACTTTGTCAGCTGCCAAAAATTGATCTTGCAATTGTGCAGCAAGTGCAGCTGCTTTTTGTTCTGCTGGAGTTGCTTCGATACCGTTAGCTGCTTTGTAACCACCAGTAATTACGTCGTTACCATAGTAAGGGATATCTGTATTGTAAAGATCCAATTCAGTAACTGTGTCACCTGGGTGGGATTCTTTGTATGCACTCAAGAATGCATCATACAATTTAACGCTCACTGCTTGATCCGCAGGGCGGTCGTTTGCTTTAACAAATAAAATATTAGCCATGTTTGGTTTCCCCCGTTAATTTAAAATGATAAGTGCTATAGGCACTAAATTAAAATTGCCGCCCCTATTTATAAGGGCACAACTTATTAATACACATTATATATAAAAATGTTAGTGGATGCAATAACGTAATTACTTTGGACGCATATGGAATAGAACCCGCAGCCTGAAATGTACGTGTAACGACCATCTCAGGCGCAGATCCAATATTTTGCTTCTCTATATAATTGTATTTATTCTATTGTGTATTTAACTACGTGCCGTAAATTCGGCGATGGACTCGCTGATTAGGTTCATGCCAAGTAACAGCTCATCTCGACCGGGATGACTGAAGTTCAATCGAATATGACGATGATCTTGTTCTCCTGTAGAACAGAGAGAGCCCGGTAAAAAAGATACACCTTTTAACAGAGCTGCTCTAAGCAGTGCCCCGCTATCCAATCCTTCAGGTAACTCCACCCATAGATACATGCCCCCTTGGGGTATATCGTAATTGGAGCCCTTCCAGCCAGGCCTTTTCAACAATTCCAGCATCAACTTCAGCCTGGTTTTGTATTCCCGGTTCAATAAGGATAAATGATCCGTCCAGCGAAAAGGAGAATGAGCTAATAGTTGATACAACAATCGCTGATTCATTGGGCTGGATTGTCCATCTGCAATCCGTTTAACCGATGCCATCGCCTGAATCAGAGCTGGATGACCTGCAGCCCATCCTGTGCGTAAGGCTGGTGCAACCGTTTTGCTGAACGAACCAATGTACAAGACATGTCCACCCTGATCTGCTGTATCCAACGCGAAGAGTGATGGGTACTTGCGATAGAAATCCTCGGTCTGCAGTCCATCAAAATGCAATTCACCGTACGAATCATCCTCTACCAGCAGCACACCATAACGAGAACATAAGTCCAATACCGCCTCCCGGCGCTCCAAGCTCCATAATGTACCCGTAGGATTACAGAAGCTAGGTGCAGCAAAAAGCAGCTTCGGCCTCACCTGCTGCATATGGCGTTCCAATTGATCCGGCAATATTCCATCAGAGTCACCCATCACAGGCACAATGATGGCTCCTTGCATCTCCAAAACTTCGAGGCAGCCTGGAGATGTAGGGTGTTCAACTAGAACAGAATCCCCTGGCTCTAACAGCAATCTCATGACGAGATCAATGGCCTGCTGCGTTCCTGTCGTTAATAAGATCTGCTCTGGAACTGTTCGGATGCCTTTGCGAGTGTTCCAATCCTTGTCCAGCCACTCTCTTAGGGGCCTGTATCCAGCCGGCTCACCATACTGAAGTGCAGAGGGACCCGAACTAAATACAGACACAGCTGCCTCTTCCAGCAGTTTAAATGGGAACAATTCCTCTGCTGGCAACTCCTCCGCTAGAGATATGAAATAATCCTTGTCAGACATTTTGCGAATATCCCTAAGCGGTGAAGACAACAGCCTGTTTGTACGGGAGGCGAAGAAATATCTCATTGGTCTCGTTCTCCTTTCGTCCCTATTCCGAACTATGCACATAGCTCGTAGCCACTACAACCTATTCCAAAAGAACATAGAATATGACGATTGTACATGTCACCTAACGAATCCTAGAACGCGAGAGTCATGAAATGCGGCTCATCAAGAGATGGATTTGGTCTGTCTGGCACACAACGCATACCGCTCGATAGCTTGCGCTCTACTGCTCACGTCTAGCTTTACATAGATTTTACGCAAATAGTTGTCGATCGAACGACGGCTAACGTTGATCTCACTCGCTATTTTATCATAGGTTACCCCTTGAACAATTCTTTCCATAATAAAATTTTCGGTTTCCGTCAAATCTACGATGAATTCTTCCGCTCTTGATTCAATCGGCTCCGCCCATTCTGCGCTGGTCAACCAAGCCATCGGCATGGACACATAACCTTCGCGCAGTCCAGATATCAGATGAATCAGTTGGCTAGGGGAAGCCTGCTTGGACAGCATTCCGCTTGCCCCGAGATTCATTAGATGACGGAATAACTTCACATTATCCTCATCCGTGAGAATAACGATATGACTGTGCGCTGATACCGTTTTTATTTCGGAAATAAATTGATCTGCTTGACCTTCGGGAAGTCGATAATCCATCAGAACCAGATCAGGCTGATTGGCTTTCACCAATTCAAGTCCTTCTGTTCCTGTCGAAGTCATGCCACGTACCAGCAGATCCTGTTGCTCTTCCAAAATTAATTTCGTTCCCAGCATGCTGGTGGGGTGGATATCTACGATGACCACCTGCCATACTTTTTTCA
This sequence comes from Paenibacillus sp. Root52, assembly GCF_001426865.1. Classification (GTDB taxonomy): domain Bacteria; phylum Bacillota; class Bacilli; order Paenibacillales; family Paenibacillaceae; genus Paenibacillus. Next base: position 94,635 of record NZ_LMFO01000023.1, read on the forward strand.
TTGTTGTTCCCCCTGGTTATGTATTGGACAAATTTGCTTTTCTATCCTTCGACTTCACTCTTCACCATCGCCTGCGACAGTCCACGTATAGAAGAAGCTTGCGCTGCACAATGTCGAAATTTGAAGAAAAATAAGTGATAAGGCTCTGATTAAGCCCTACATACGTTCCATATTGTGATAAAATCCCAATTATTCCGTCTATCACGATCACAATATAGTATAATTCTCCTGTATTCCTAGCTAAAAAGGTCGAAAAACTTGCCCAAAGTTCCTACTTATTGCATCTATAAGAAATTGTATCCTAGGACTTCCTTCCGATGCAATCTCTTTTTATCCTATTACTGAAAGAATTTCATTTTTGCGTAATCAATAGGGGCGTGATAGAATGAGGATTGGAATTTTTTTAGTACCTATAAATAACCAGGAGTGATGATATGAAACCTTCTGCTCAACCTTCTGACACCCATCACACCCGGAGCACCAAAAGCAAGGCCGGTTCTTCAATTAAACTGTTTCTGGTCATGTGGATTGTGCTCATTGCACTCGGAGTAATCGGAACCTACTATTATAGTAACCATCTCCAGCGGCAGATGATTGATCAGCTTCAGACACATAATCAACAGCAGATTAACGCATTGAAATCAGAATATGAAAAGCAGCTAACAACGATATCGAAGGAAGTTTCTGACTTACAGGGACAAGTGCAATCCTTCAATGAATTGCTGAATTTCACCAAGGACAATGCAAACGACAAAACGGACAACAGCAATAAATTGTATACCCAACTGAGCGAAGTCAAAAAACAACTGGAGACCCTCCAGAAAAAGATGGATCTGCTCAAATGATTACACCCATTAAACAGGTTAATCGTTTTTTTATGCTTGCACTCGCTCCATTTGTTGGACTTATGCTCTGTCTGCTGTTGTTTCGTCCTTCGCTTGAACCCGCTAATCTGGCGGAACTCACGCCGCCGGAAGAGACGATTACGCCTCAAACCCAAGCTATTCGTCAGGATCTCTCGGGGGCTGAAGAAGCTGCCGTTCAAACATCTTCTTCTATTAAAAAGACAACGCAATTATACAATCAAACAACAAGTACAATGTCAGCTCTTGTACAAAAGGCGACGTCACAAGCCACTCGCCCAGAAACGATCTACAATCAACGGATCTCATCTAAACTTGGTGTACCATTTGAACGGATCAACAGTGACCGTCTTACGATTGAGATGTATCGAGTTAACCCGGGCACCTATAAGGGCTATGCGATGAAAATCAAGCTTAAAGACCCTACAGCGATGCAGATGGCTCTCAATAGTGAAGCAGGAAAATCAGAGACGACCATGCAGGCTGTCAGACGCACCGGAGCCATTGCTGGAATTAATGCGGGCGGCTTCGCTGATAGCGGGGGCAAACGTTATCCTCTAAGTACAACCGTTATGGATGGAAAGTATGTGAATGGATTTCAGGCTAGTTTTAAAGATTTATTTTTTGTAGGACTGAATGATGCAGGTAAGCTCGTCGGCGGCAAGTTTTTTGACAAAGGCTCCCTAGATCGCTTGCAGCCTCAGTTTGGAGCTACGTTTGTACCTGTATTGCTTCAAAATGGTCGTAAAACGCCTATCCCTGCCAAGTGGAAGGTATCCCCTAAGCGGGCTCCACGTACTGTCATCGGCAATTACAAGGATGATCAGATACTAATTATCGTAGTGGATGGTTATAACGAGAAAGGCAGTTCCGGGGCAACCTTAGAAGAGCTACAAGGTCGTCTGTACAAGCTTGGCGTCGTTGACGCATATAATTTAGACGGCGGCGGATCTTCGTCACTGGTTCTAAACAATCGGGTGGTCAACAATCCATCGGATGGAAATCTTAGACCTGTACCTACTCACTTTTTATTTTATAAATAAACCTGTGTAGGCATTCCTTTTCTTCCCATATTGGTTATAATAGAAGAAATTGAGATATGTGCAGGAGGTGGCAAGTATATGTCGTTCTCATTGACATTCTGGATTATCGCAATCGTACTCGCTCTGTATATGGCAGGCATCCTGACTGCATCCTACAACAATGACAAAACAAAAGGTCTCTAATGGCCAAGCCTCTTCGCGAAGAGGCTTTTTTCTTTGCCTATAACGAAGCCAAATCTAAATTTGCCCTTGACTCGATACAAGCGATACAACAAGAGACAAGGATTATAAAGAATGTAGTCATTCTTCTAATTCTTGTCTCTTAGATCTAGCGTTCTAAACGTTATATACTCGCTACCTTTGGAGTACATCATCAATAGTACGCCGCCGAATTGTCGCCTACGGTTATAACAGGTGTATATTCAGCCTGATTGCGAACAGAGCCTCCTCCTACGAGTTTCACGTAGATCCGTTCATGCTCTACTGGTTCTCCAGCCATAAGTTTAATTAATTGCTCTGCTGCCAATGAACCCCATTTTCGTTTGGAATAATCAACGGTAACGAGCCTCGGACTAACATAACTGCTGAGTTCAATATTATCAAATCCAATGACGTGGATGTCTTGTCCAACCTGTAGCTCACTGCTGGCAAGTCGATTACATAGCCCAATCGCCATCTCATCGTTCAAGCAGAACACGCCAACGGGGCTCGTATATTCTTGGATAATCTGATTCGCAGCCATTTCTCCGCTACTTTTCTCGAAGTCCCCCGTAATCACCATCCACTCCACATTGGGTTCACGCTCTGTAACCTGTCTCACAGCCTTCATACGCTGTACAGAGTCGAATGAGCCTTCCGGACCTGTCACTACATATATCTTGGTAAGGCCTTGTTCAATAAGGTGCTCCATTGCAAGCGTTGCTCCAGCCTTATTATCTAGCAGAACCTGATTGATGTTCATATGATCTAACTCCCGGTCCAGCACAACGATTTTGTGTCCACGATCAGCGTACTGCAGCAATTCTTCACTAGCAAAGGTCTGATCTAGAATGATGGCTCCGTCGATCATTCGTTCTGGAAGCATCCGATGAGACTGTCTACCGCTGCATACAATTAAGTCATATCCTTGTGTGTTACAGACCGCCTTCATGCCAGTAAGCAAGTCTCCATAGACATCTCCGCTAAAATCGGTCAGAAATACACCTACAATTTTGGACTCCCTTTTCTTCAACGTCCGTGCAGCAGCATTCGGAACGTAGTTCAGCTCTTTGGCGATGGCCAAAATTTTGGAACTCGTTTCATCTGTCACTTTGTTGCTGCCATTCAGTGCATACGACACGGTGGAGATCGAAACCCCCGCCTTCTTGGCGATATCCTTAATACTGACCACATTCTTCGCTCCCCTGTTATATGGATCAGGCTCCCCAGATCAGAGAACCCGACGTCTTCTATACTCTTTGAATGTTCAAAATGGAATTTTGTTTAAACGAGACCATTCCGTAGCCTCGTTTAAACATCTAACCGACTACACTAATTTGAAGTTACTCTCCTGAGTATCACGGCTATTCGGTCCCACATAGACGTGGAATGTGCCTTTGTCACTACGATAACTCAGATCCGAGTGGTGATAGCGAAGCTGTGCCTCGCATAGCGTAAATGTTGCAGTGCCTGTCTCACCTGGAGCCAGCTCCAGCTTGACGTAATCTTTTAATTCACGCATTGGTCGTACCACTTCACCCGTTACATCCCTCACATATAACTGAACGGTCTCCACGCCTGTACGTTCTCCAGTGTTCGTTACCTTCACCTTGATGGTCAGGGGAAGCTCACTGCTCAGCTCTTGGCCTGAAATATCAAGCGAACCATACTCGAATGTTGTATACGATAGACCATAACCAAACGGCAGCAACGGATCATTCGGGCTATCGATATATTTGGAAACGTAGCGCTCTTCCGTCTTCTGAGGATTCAATGGCCGGCCTGTATTAAAATGATTGTAATAGACAGGAACTTGGCCTACCGATTGAGGGAAGGACATCGTCAATCGAGCGGACGGATTCACCACACCTGTCAGCACATCAGCGATGGCTGCCCCACCTTCACTGCCCGGGAACCACGCTTCAAGTACAGCATCCGATTCTTCCCATACGCCATGTAGATCAAGTGGGCGACCATTGAAGATGACAGTGGCCAACGGTTTACCTGTGGATCTCAAATGCTTGATAAGCTCTAATTGTGCTGCTGGCAAACGAATATCAGTGCGTGATCCACCCTCACCACTCATTTCCGAATCTTCACCTAGCGCAAGTACAATCAGATCTGCTTTACTTGCAACTTCTAGCGCTTCTGCAATCTGCTCCGATGTGATCGTATGCACACCACTGCCTTGGGCAAGATGGACATGATCTGTGCCAAGACGTTCCTGCAATGCTGTTCCCAGCTTAACTGCATCCGCTTTTACCCCTTCACATGACCACCATCCTAGAATATCTTCACTTTCGGCAAATGGGCCTATAAGGGCAATATGGGCTTGTGGATTCAATGGAAGAATGTCATTCGCATTTTTCAGCAGCACTGCCGACTTGGTGGCCAGCTCATAGGACACCTGACGGTGTTCCTTCGAGAACACGATCTCGCGCTCCCGTTCTGGATTGGCTGCTCGGAACGGATTATCGAACAAGCCTAATTTTTCTTTGAGCTGCAATATACGAAGTACCGCTTCATCAATAAGTTTCTCGCTCAATTCACCACTGGCAATCAATGCAGGCAGATGATGAACATAGCAAGGTGTCATCATTTCGATGTCCACACCGGCACGAATGGCACGATATGCTGCTTCACGATCATCCTCCGCTGCCCCGTGGGCAATCATCTCACGAATGGAAGCCCAATCCGAGATAAGTACCCCTTCAAATCCCCATTCCTCACGCAAAATGTCACGCATCAGCTTCTCATTACCACTAGCGGGAATACCGTCCACTGTGTTGAATGATGCCATCACCATCTCTACACCCGCATCAAGCGCAGCTTTATAAGCCGGTAAATAATACTCACGAAGATTGCGTTCCGACATATCCACCGTGTTGTAATCACGACCACCCTCTGCCGCACCATATGCAGCAAAGTGTTTGACGCAAGCCGCGAGACGGTCTGTCTCCTCCTGTAGATTGTCCCCTTGATATCCACGAACAAAGGCAGCGGCGAACAAACTGTTCAGATAAGGGTCTTCTCCTGTTGTTTCCATGACACGACCCCAGCGAGGATCACGAACCAAATCCACCATAGGGGCAAACGTAACGTGTAAACCAGAGACTGCGGATTCACGTGCTGCAATCTCAGCAGATTTCTCCGCTAACTGGGTATCCCATGAACAACCAATCGCCAGCGGGATGGGGAAAATGGTTTTGAAACCATGCACGACATCTGCCATGAACAGAAGTGGGATACCGAGTCGGCTTTTTTCCATATAAGCTTGCTGCACATCAATAATCGCCTGAGCTCCGGACAACCCCAGAATGGAGCCACTGGCCTCCACAGACGGTTGGGTGATTCCCATCTCTTCCATCGGGCCAGTAATCTGCCCCTGCGTATCCGTCCCTTCATAAAAGTTAGAAGTTAATTGGAGCAGCTGGGCTGTCTTTTCCGTAAGCGTCATCTGTCCTACCAGATCGATCAATTGCTCATTATTCATCATGTATTCCTCCACAGCTCATTGAATTGAAGAACCCGGCTGCATATTTAACTACGCACCGGGTTCGGGTGGATGAGACAGGTTACTTCCACCATGTCCCATCTACTTCCTGAATCTTCACTTAAAAATTTTCGTTTAGCTCATCCAGGTAAGGTTGAACCAGAGACATTTTACTGTTCACCCATTCCTTCCAGTTAGCCTCCAGATCTCCACTTTTGAGAATCAGGTTTGCATATTCGTTCTGGTAATCGAATGAAGCCTGACTTTTCGCTTTGGAGTCGTATAGGTTAACATCCCAGTCATAGGTTGCGAGCGATTGACCCTCTGTACCAAGTTTTGCTTTTTCCTCAAACAACTTTACGGCACGATCGCGGTAATCCTTTTTGATTGCAGGGTTGACTACACTGAAATCATCACCAAGCAGGTATAATCCTTCGAAACGAGCTGGGTACTTATCTTCCAGAACCGTTCCTTCTGGCAGTAAGCTCACCAATTCATTGTTCTCATCGTATTTCCAATCGGTTCCTTCAAAGCCCATGTTGATGAGCAATTGTCCCTCTTTGGTTGCGGAATAGTCAATCAGATCCATGATGCGTTCAAATTTCTCGTCGCTAATCTCCGGATTGAAGATCAATGCGGACCAGAAGTTGGCTTGCTCTAGGTTACGGTATTTACCGTCGTCACCAAGAACGATTGCCGTGTGAACCATCTCATCACTATCTACACCTAGATTTTTACGAATATCCGAATCTAGACCTTGTCTGTATGAAGCAAGTCCACCCAGACTTGTTACTGCTGCTGTACCTGTTACTTTAAAGTTGTTCTGACCTTCATTGTTTTTCCATGTGTAGAATTCAGGGTTAAGCAAACCATCTTTATATGCTTTTTGCATCAATTTCAGCCCTGTGAGTGTTTCCGGCTCTGCTGGTCCCCAGTGGAACTGACCGTCTTCACCTTTGAAGAATGGAGAATCTGTGATCGCATGCACACTGTTTGGCATAATGATGTTTGTCATCGCATCAGCGGCGTTATAGGACAGGGGTACAAGTTTGTTCCCCACTTTACCTGGATCTTTCTCTTTTACAAGTGCAGCATATTCATTCAATTCAGTTGTGGTATATGCATCCTTCAATTCGAAACCAACCGCTTCTGCCCAGTCCTTACGGAGAGCAATGACACCGATTTGGTTCGTAAGTGGATCAGCAGGTTTGTTCTCATAATAAATCGGTCTAGGCAAGAGATACGTTCCACCTGTCAGTTCCTCCAACTTATCGCCAAGCCCTGTCAAGTTATACGCTGCGGCAACATTCGGCCAGCGCTCTTTCCAATCATCAGGGAACTTGTAGAACAAGCCTTGATCAATGTTATTCAGCGCATCCCCGTGAACATAGTTCCATACCGATACATCCGGCAAGTCACCCGAGTTGATCCACAGACGAAGCTTCTCGCCCCATGAATCCCAATCGATATAGTTGTAATCCCATGTTACATTGAATTTGTCTGTCCAGAACTTATGGAAGTCATTATCCAAATTTCCGTTTTTAATTTCCGTCAGGTTCGCTACAGAGATGGTCAGGTTATCTGTGTAATTGCCATCTGCGTCCTTTTCGTTACTACCTTCCGAGCCACCATTAGAACAAGCTGTCACCACCAGCATCAATAAACAAAGTGTGATAACAAAGATCGATCTAACTGACAACTTTTTGTTCGTGTTCATGCTCTTACCCCCATGTTTGTAGTTGAATTTCTAAACCTACTCGTGTTCAAAAAGGACGTTCGATGCTACTGATGCCAACAGGCATCTTGCGTAATCAAAAGCGTTTTTTTCGAACTACCTTTATACGTATAATCAGGTTTTGATTGCCCCTGTTAATACCCCTTTAGCAAAGTGCTTTTGCAGCATTGGGAAGAAACACATAATCGGAACCATCGTTACGAATACGGCGGCCATCTTCATACCCATAGAGAAGTTACTTACTTGGGTTGCATCGACACTAGATGCATTGGATGCATTGGTCTGAGACGTGACAATGATCGTCCTGAGCACGTTCTGCAATGGTAACTGATCCGCTTTTCGCAAGAAGATCATCGCATCGTACCAACTGTTCCAGTAAGCTACCCCATAGAAGAGTGTGATAGTAGCTATAATCGGTGTCGCCAGTGGAAGAACGACAGAGAACAGGATTCTCCATTCACCCGCTCCATCCAATCTCGCAGACTCCATCAGTGACTCTGGCAAGGTATAGAAATAGTTCATCATCAGAATCATGTTGAAAGCACTGAAGCTTCCCGCGAGGATCACTGACCACAATGTACCTGTAAGATGCAACGATTTCATGATGAGATACAGTGGTACAATCCCACCATTAAAGATCATAGTGAACAGTACTAGGAAAAACAGAAACTTTTTAAATGGAAAATTGTTACGGCTTAAGCCGTAAGCCATACTTGTTGTAAGGAACAAGCTGAGCGGCAATCCAATCACCAACAAAATAAGTGTGTTTTTGTACCCTGAAATGATACTTCCGTCAGCGAATAATGCTCGGTACGAATCAAGTGTGAACTCTTTCGGGAACATCAGAAATGGATTTTCAGCATATTCCTTTTGTGTTGCAAATGAGATCATGATGACGTTCCAGAACGGAATTAGAATCATCAAGGCAAGCACAAGTAGAATGGCAAATATGATGTAATCGAGAAAGGTCATTTTTTCAGTGCCAATTCTCGGCTTCTTGTTCGCTTTTTTACTCATTCGTTACTCCTCCTCTCTTATCGGAACAATCCGTCTCCGCCAAGCCATTTCGCAAATCGGTCAGCAAGAAGCAACAAAATCATGTTCACGATGGAACGGAATAGGCTGACTGCTGTCGAGAATGAGAAATCGGTTGAAGACTGGAACGTGATCCGATAGATGTATACATCGAGTACTTCTGATACATTTTTGGTTGCAGCGTTAGCTAAGTTGAAGATCTGGTCGAAACCGGAAGACATGAGTCCACCAACCGACAGAATAAACATAACCGTGATCGTTGGAAGAATGTTAGGCAGCGTGATACGGAACATCTGCTGCATACGAGAAGCTCCGTCAATCTGTGCTGATTCATACTGATCCTGGTCAATACCGGATATAGCTGCTAGGAAGATAATTGCGCCCCACCCGCTTGATTTCCAGATATCAGTCAATAACAGCATGGGTACGAAGTTCGATTCGGAACCTAAGAAGTTAATCGTTGGCAATCCGAGTAATCCAAGCGCGCTATTTACCAGTCCGTCATAAGCCAACACGTTGATAACTACCCCGGATACAATGATCCAAGACAGGAAGTGTGGGAAGGTAAGGACGGTTTGGAACCATTTCTTCCCTCTGCGCATTCGCAATTCATTCAGCAACAATGCCAGAATGATCGGGAACGGGAACTGGATGATCAATTTCAAAATATTAATGTACAGCGTTCGCCATACGGCATCGATAAAGGTTGGGTCACGGAAAACATATTTAAAATTCTCAAATCCGCTCCATGGACTGCCCCAGATTCCCAAGTTTGCCTTGTAGTCTTTGAATGCCAGAGATAGACCTCCCATCGGCATGTAGGCAAATAGGATCAACCAGACAAGTCCCGGTATCAACAGGGTATATGTCATTCGGTGCTTCCAGATTTCACTCCAGAGCGAATTGCCTTTCACGTTTCCCTTCAGCTTTTTGCTGGGTCCTTCGGCTGCAGGTTTCATTTGCATCTCCTCACTCTACTTTGGTCTTGTCGTTATACAGAAAATCAAACATCGTTCTTAGGTGCTGTTCCCAAAATCTCCATTCATGAGTGCCTGGTGTCTCCACATACCGAAATTCAAAAGCGGTATCCTGCATATATTGGGCAAATGCTCGGTTCATCTCGACAAATGGATCATGATCGCCGCAGCAACTCAGAATATCGGGTAAAGTTTCACCCTGCTGCAGCAAGTTGGCTGACAAGGTGTATAGATCCTGATTAGGCTTCACTACCAACTGTTCACCAAAAACCGCTTTCATTTCTTTGATCATGCCTGGAGGCATCATCGGATCTTGTAAACGTTTCTGAATATCCGTCACGCCCGATAAGGAAACGACTTTGCGATATCGTTCTGGATAAGTCAGTGCACATTTCAGCGCACCATATCCACCCATAGATAAACCGGCAACATACGTCTTCGCTGGATCGGAGTTCAGATTAAGCTGACGCTTGCATAAGTCAGGCAACTCCTGAGTGATGTAGTGGAAGTAATTCAGGCCGTATTCCATATCCGTGTAATAGCTTCGATTCGCTTCTGGCATAATGATGGTACAGCCATACTGCTGAGCGTACATTTCGATTGTGGTCAGACGCTGCCATGTACTTGCATTATCGCCTGCCCCATGCAGCAGATATAGCGTACCGCCTGAAGTCTCTCCAGAGTCACTGGACACAACATGTATGCTCGTATTCATACATAACGTGGGTGATCCCGTTTCGATCGTTATATGTGCCATTTGTAACCCCTTTCATTATCGACTGCCGCCTTCACTCTACTCTTTTGCGGTGTGTGCCTGCAGCATGTCGTAGATTCCCCTGTTGTGTGCTGGGTTATCGAAACGATTCTCTCGAATCGTTTCAAATTCAGTCAACTTTAATATATATGGACTTGCAAAAGCCATAATTCACTTGGAAGCGATTTCTTCGAATCGTTTCGAATAAATCATAATCCCGATCAGTAAATCCTGTCAATAACCTTTTTACATTTTTCGCGCTTTTTTTGTTAAAAAGTAAGTTCCACAGCCAATAAATTGCGCCAAAAGGCACTTTTTCTTATGGGTAAATGCTTATGCGTAACCGTTTGCACATCATTCATTGACATCAATCCCGGAATGTACTAACATAAACCCTAATTTTGCATTTGATTACGGAAACGTTTCACCAACCTAGTTCACTAGGGTTTCATCCTGCGGAAGGTGGTTTATATATGACTAACAAGCTAAATGGATTTGTTCATAAAATCATGAATGAACATCTTAACGTGTTATCCGCTCGCGTATTACATAATGGGAATCTCATCGCACAATGGGATCGCAATCAAGATACTCGCCGATTACAACATTCCATTAGTAAATCCTTCACATGCATGGCTGTTGGTCTTGCGATCGAAGAAGGCTTACTTCACCTAAATTCAACACTTGGCGATTATTTCACATACGATAATGTCCCCTCCATCTCTGAGACGTCTTTTCCTCCACAACAGTTAATGTTGGTGGATTTACTTCGCATGTCTTCCGGACATGACAATCCTCCACTACACGTAGAAGAACGCGCCTCTTTGGAGGAGAAGGATTGGGTCAAATATTACATGTCGCTACCCTTGGATCGAATGCCAGGGAAACAATTCACATACAGTAGTGGGGATACCTTCATGATCTCGGCTCTATTTCAAGCAGCAACTGGCCAAACCGTGAAAGACTATCTAACCCCAAGTTTATTTGAACCACTGGGTATACATGATGTCGATTGGGAAACCTCTCCACTTGGCGTTACTTTGGGTTGTGCTGGTCTTTGGATTAGCAATGAGGAGTTGAGTCGATTCGGGCAACTACTTCTTCAGGAGGGCAACTGGAAGGGGCAGCAGCTTATACCTGCTGAGTGGATTCGATGTGCTACACGTAGACAGATTATCACATCTGGAGACGGCGATTGGGGTAAGGGTTACGGGTTTCAATTCTGGATGTGTTCGTATAATGCATACCGTGCTGACGGTGCTCATGGTCAACTGTGTATCATTTTGCCTACACGGCAAGCCGTCATCTCCATCAACAGTGAAGAAGATCAAATGCAGAAGATTCTTGATGCCGTATGGACTGAGATTCTCCCCATCTTATCTTAAGTAATGATCAAGATCTCAGCTACACATGTTTGGCTTATATCTCTCTCATATTCATATGTTAGTCTAGTCTTCAAAAAGAAAAAACGTCATGGAGTGCTCCTCCATGACGTAATCTTATTACCCGTGCTGTGGAAGCTGGGTCATTTCATCTAAACATTGTGCGCATATGTAACGCTCTTTGAACTCATTGACTTCTTCCATTGATCCGCAGAAAATACATTTTGGACGATATCTCTCCAAAATAATATGATCCCCTTGAACTAGGATCTCTACAGGATCTCCCTCATTCATTTGATACCTTTTACGCAAAGATTTAGGCAATACGATCCTACCCAATTGGTCAACTTTGCGAACGACTCCAGCTGGCTTCATAGCTACGGCACACCTCTCCTATCTCACTCTAAATTTCTAGGTACATTTGTACTAAGTTTATAGATTCGCCAACATTTTGTCGAATCCTGCTGGAAATAAACATTTTTTGTCCTTTTTTTTGAAAAATGTTTTTTTTGACCATTCGTAACCTATTTAGCAGGACGGAATTCGGTCAATCTAGACCCGGGAATTCCAGTTGACGCAATGCCTCATATGCGATAATCGCTGCGGAGTTTGAGAGATTCAACGACCGTACGTCACCTGTCATTGGCATTCTCATGCACGTTTCTGGGTTAGCCGCAATAAGTTCCGGCGGAAGTCCTTTGGTTTCTTTACCAAAAACGAGGAAATCCCCATCACGGAATTCAAAATCGCTATACCGATTCTTCGCCTTCGTCGTTGCGTAGAAAAATCGTCCTTCAGGGAATTTCTCTTGAACTTCAGCAAAAGAATCATGATATTCGATGTGTACAGCATGCCAGTAATCCAAGCCTGCACGCTTCAGTGTAGCGTCATCCGTACGAAACCCCAGTGGGTGAACCAGATGTAGGTGGATGCCGGTAGCCGCGCATGTGCGGGATATATTGCCCGTATTCGCGGGAATCTCGGGCTCAACCAGAACAATGTGTAAAGCCATATAGGTTCGATCTCCTTTTTCATTCATGTTTAACGACAATCCCTTAATCTTAAAGAAAAGCCCTCCACACGTCAATGTGGAAGGCTCTGGAAAGGCACAGTTGCAACGTTTTAAGAGGTTATTCAACAAATCCGCTTTTAATTACGAAGGATGACGACCTTTTTGAACACGCGATTTAATGCGCAATCTCTTGTTGATCCTGTGACTCTCTCCTCTTTACCCGTTCGTTTGTTGGAAGTGGTTCATGAAGTCCGTGAGTGCTTTCACACTCTCATATGGAGCTGCATTGTAGATAGATGCTCGCAGACCACCTACGCTACGGTGTCCTTTCAGACCTACAAATCCTTCTTGCTCAGAAGCCTTAATAAATTGTTTCTCCAACTCCTCTGTCGCTAGACGGAATGTAACGTTCATCAAGGAACGGTCATTAACATCAACGCAACCACGATAGAAGTCACCGGAAGAATCAATCGTATTATAGAGCAATTCGGCTTTCTTCTTATTCTTTTGCTCGACACCTGCCAGGCCACCCTGCTCTTCAATCCATCTCAATACTTCATTCACCATATATACCGAGAAAGAAGGCGGTGTGTTGTAGAGGGAGTTATTCTCCACATGTGTACTGTAACGGAACATCGTCGGGATAGTTTTAGGTGACTCACTCACTAGCTCTTCACGAGCAATGACAACCGTAATCCCCGATGGACCCAAGTTCTTTTGCGCACCAGCGTAGATCATCCCAAATTGATTCAAGTCAAATGGTTTACAGAAGATATCACTGGACATATCTGCAATCAGAGGCACAGAGCCTGTATCTGGGAAGTCCTTGAACTGTGTCCCTTCAATCGTTTCATTGGATGTTAAATGCACATATGCACTGTTATCTGGCAGACTTAGATTCGATACATCTGGAAGCTTCATGAACTTGTCCGCTTCGGAAGAAGCGACCACTTGAGCCTCACCAATTAATTTAGCCTCAGACAGTGCTTTTTTAGCCCAGCTGCCTGTATTCACATAACTGGCTGTCTGACCCGCACCAAGCAAGTTCATAGGCAACATGGCGAATTGCGTACTTGCACCGCCCTGTAAAAACAGCACCTTGTAGCCTTTCGGGCTGCCAAGCAAAGATAATAAACGATCTTGAGCTTCGTTATGTACAGATTCGTACACAGCTCCACGGTGGGACATCTCCATAATCGACATACCTGTATTACGAAAATCAACAAATTCTGCCTGAGCACGCTCCAAAACCTCAAGTGGCAGTGCCGCTGGTCCTGCATTAAAATTATACGCTCTCTTTGTCAAAATATCCCCCGCCCTTTCCATCCGTAGCTTACATAAGAAGTAAATATTATCGCTATGATATCAGTATTCCCTATATGCTTCAAGTGAAATAAGCACTGAAAACACAATCTGAGCTATCAAATTCCTTTATCACCCTGCAAAGTTAAAGCGCTATAACATTTCAATTCGAGGAAAAGCCTCCGAGAACGAATCCCGGAGGCTTTTCCTGAATGAGGAACAGTCCGTTCCGACTGGATTAGCAGTCGAAGTAGAGGCTGTACTCGTGCGGATGAATGCGAATCGCTACCGCTTTAGCTTCATCACGTTTGAGGTTGATATAGTTATCAATGAATTCTTTAGTGAATACGCCGCCTTCAGTCAAGAATTCGTTATCAGCTGCCAGTGCATCAAGCGCTTCTTCCAAAGAAGCTGGCACGCTGCGGATGTTTTCTTTATCTGCATCGGACAGGTCATAGATATTTTTGTCCAATGGACCATATCCAAGCTCTGTTGGGTTGATTTTACGTTTGATTCCGTCCAGACCCGCCATCAACATTGCGGAGAATGCCAGGTAAGGGTTAGCTGTGGAGTCAGGTGTACGGAACTCGATACGACAACCTTTAGGTGTCACTGCTGCAACTGGGATACGAACCGCTGCAGAACGGTTACCTTTGGAGTAAACCAAGTTAACTGGTGCTTCATAACCAGGTACGAGACGTTTGAATGAGTTCGTACTAGGGTTAGTCAAAGCGATCAGTGCTGGAGCGTGGTACAGAATACCTCCGATGTAGTGCAGAGCCATTTCGCTCAGGTTAGCATATCCCGCTTTGTCATAGAACAATGGGGAATCGCCATCGAAGATGGATTGGTGTACGTGCATACCGCTACCGTTGTCACCGAACAATGGTTTTGGCATGAATGTTGCTACTTTGCCATATTGACGTGCAGTGTTGTGCACGATGTATTTGTATACAAGCAGGTTATCTGCTGTTTTCTTCAACGTATCAAAGCGGAAGTTGATTTCGGCTTGACCTGCTGTCGCCACTTCATGGTGATGACGCTCGATCGACAAACCTGCTTCTTCCAAGAGACGACACATTTCACTACGAATATCTTGTTGAGTATCAACTGGAGCTACTGGAACATATCCGCCTTTAGTGCGAACTTTGAAGCCCAAGTTACCGCCTTCTTCTTTGCGGTTTGTGTTCCAAGATGCTTCTTCGGAATCTACATAGTAAGAAGAGCTGTTCGTACCGCTCTCGTAACGTACATCGTCGAAGATGAAGAACTCGGACTCAGGTGCGAAGAATGCTGCTGTACCAACGCCGCTTTCTTGCAGGAAAGCTTCTGCTTTAACAGCGATGCTGCGTGGGTCACGCTCATAACGCTCACCATCAGGTGTGAAGATATCACACATTACATTCAATGTAGGGTGTGCTGTGAACGGATCGACATATGTCGCTTCAGGGTCTGGCATCATAACCATATCGGACTCTTCAATTCCACGGAAACCTTGGATAGAAGAACCGTCAAAAGCTACTCCATTTACGAATGTGTCTGCATCAACAGCCGAAGCTGGCAACGAGATGTGATGCGCACGACCAGCTAAATCTACAAAACGAAAATCTACCCACTCGATGTTGTTCTCTTGAATTGATTTCAATACGTTTTCAACCGACATGTATTCGTCCTCCCAAATATTCCGAACAATAAACAACCCCACTAATGAAAATGTCCATATTCGAATTTTTTTCTGTCGTCATTATAAAATCTCAAACATGACATCGTCAATACTTATGTAAGGTATTTTTTGCGAAGATGTTAGCTATACTCACATTTTATAAATACACTTACTTCACATAACAACTTTTACAAGCTATATTTAATCGATTTAATGCGGTAAAGCAGGCGTATTTACACCTAAATTGTGGAAAAAACTTCACATCATAAATGTTTCTTATCACTATTGATTAATAAATCCATTCAATGCCCAAAAGAATGAAAAACCGGACATCCTTAAGCTGCATTCATGTTGAATGAACGGCCTGAAGATGTCCGGAATTATTGCACATATAGCTTACATATAAATTATACGCCGACTCTAGCTGGGAAGAACTCTGCTGGTTGTTTAGCTGTGTTGAATGTTTTACCTACGATCGGTGCCAACTTCTCAAGATCCTGCAATAGGTTCGCGAATTGATCAGGGAACAACGACTGTACACCGTCTCCTGTCATGGAGTTATCCGGATCAGTGTGCATCTCAATAATCAGACCATTAGCACCCGCTGCAACAGAAGCCTTCGTCATTGGCTCAACGAGCTCACGACGTCCAGTTCCGTGACTTGGGTCTGAAATGACTGGCAGATGGCTCAGAGACTGCAATACAGGGATTGCTGACAAGTCGAGCGTGTTACGAGTGTAAGATTCAAATGTACGGATACCACGCTCACAGAGCATTACGTTAGGGTTACCGCCTGCAAGAATATATTCTGCCGCATTTAACAACTCATCATAAGTCGCACTGAATCCACGTTTCAACAGTACAGGTTTACCGCACTCGCCCAATTTACGCAACAGATCAAAATTCTGCATATTACGTGTACCTACTTGCAAAATATCAGCGTACTCTGCACAGATATCTACATATTCTGGTGTCATGACTTCTGTGATGGTTAACAGGTCATGCTTCTTACCTGCTTCAGCCATCATGATCAAACCTTCCACACCTGTACCTTGGAAGCTGTATGGACCTGTACGTGGTTTAAACGCACCACCACGAAGCACCTGTCCTCCTGCTGCTTTCACCAGACCAGCAATCTCATCGATCTGTGCAGCGGATTCAACCGCACAGGGTCCGCCCATGACAACAAGTTCCTTACCGCCAATGTCAACGCCCTTAATCGAGATCACTGTATCTTCTGGGTGGAAGTCACGACTTGCTAATTTGTAAGACTTCGAGATTTTGACTACATTCTCTACACCCTTCATTTGACGAAGATGCTCCTGCATTTTAGGTTCTACTTTGCCGATCAAGCCGATGATTGTACGATCTTCTCCACGTGAAATATGAACCTGAAGACCTTCCTTTTCAATTACGGCTACAATATCCTGAATCTGTTCCTCCGGAGTAGCTTTGCCTGCAATAACGATCATAATTTATTCCCATCCTTCCTTGTATGTGAGGTTGTTCAATATGTTCGTTTCTGATTACGAACAATAAAAGCACTAAATAAAGTGCATCTGATTATTAATTATTCTCTGTCACACTTAAACGCTTGTTCGCTTTTAAGCTTTTAATCACTAAAGTAAATATACCATAGTCTGCCTTCTTCGTCAAGGATCTCATACGTTTACACATCATCCAAAAAAAGAATCTTGCGAGCTAGGTTCCAAAGACAATGGAGCACTAGCGCAAGATTCATTCAGAATTAGGTCGTACGTGTTTTCTCACGCACAGGTGGTAACAGTTTATTCATATTCACTGTACGTTTAATTTCCCACGTCTCTGGTTGGTCATGCTCATACTGCTCCAGATACGTAATAACTTCCTTCGTGATCGGTGTCGGCGTTGAAGCGCCCGAGGTAACCGCCACTTTGTTTACGCCTTTCAGCCACTCCTGCTGAATCTCAGCTACGTCAGACACACGGTAAGCTGTTACACCCGCGATTTCTTCGGATACCTGAGCTAGTCGGTTTGAGTTATTACTCCGCGGATCACCAACAACGATAACGAGATCCGATTGTCCTGCTTGTTCAGCCACAGCTTCCTGACGAACCTGTGTAGCTAGACATATTTCATTGTGGATTTCGGCACCTGGAAACTTCTCCAGAAGACGACTCATGATATGTTTGATGTCCCACTGGCTCATTGTAGTCTGATTGGTAATCAGAATCTTGCCATTTGGTACATTCAACTGATCGATCTCTTCTTCCTTTTCAATCAGATGAACCTGATCCGGAGCAACACCAATCGCGCCCTCAGGTTCTGGGTGGTTCTTTTTACCGATATAGATAATCTGATACCCTTCAGCCGTCTTCTCACGAATAAGGTCATGAGTTTTCGTAACATCTGGACAAGTTGCATCCACTGTAGTCAAGCCTTTATCACGTGCCAGCTTACGGACTTCTGGAGATACACCATGTGCTGTAAAAATAACAGTGCCACTCTCCACCTGACTCAAAATTTCCATCCGATTAGGTCCATCCAGTGTAACGATGCCTTCATCTTCAAAAGAATCTGTCACATGTTTGTTGTGAACAATCATTCCCAATATATATATAGGCCGGGGTAGATCTAGATTACGTGCAGCCTGACGTGCCAAAACCATGGCATCCACAACTCCGTAACAATATCCCCTTGGCGAAATTCGCAGTACTTCCACTTTGGTTGCCACCCGCTTTCTTTCTTCGGCAAGCTTGCCGATGTAATTGCAGTCCACTCTATTATACCTTTATTCGATAGGGGGAGCAAAGACAACAGGCAACCAGATAATAAATGTGGTACCTTCTCCACGTTTAGTGACGACTTCTACCGAGCCATGATGCTCTTCAATGATCCACTTAGCAATCGATAGCCCCAAGCCGATTCCTGGTGTCGCTCCGCGTGATTCATCTGCACGATAGAAACGATCAAAGATAAACGGTACCTCGTCTCGCTCCATACCAATGCCTGTATCACTAATACGCAGCCCTACCTGACCTTTGTACAATATAGCGTCAAGTGTGACTGACCCTTCCGGAGTGTATTTAAACGCATTCTCAATAAAAATAAACAGCATTTGCTGCAAATAATCTTTGCTGCCATTGACATAGATCCCGTTGAGGATCGATAGATCGCCCTGACGCCATTCGGATTGACGATCTAGGAATTGGGATCTGCGAGCCACTTCCTGCACTAGAATCTGCAATGGAATTGGATTCAGCTCAATCTTCTGACCGGTATCCGCTCTCGCCAGTGACAACATGTCGCTAATCAGCCGGCTCATCCGTTTCCCCTCATCTGCCATATCCTCAATCGCCTCAAGCGACATCTCTTTAACCGTTTCTTCATCAAGATTCGGACGATCCGTACTTTCCTGATCCCACAGCTTCTTGAGGAAATCTACGTTACCACGTATTGTCGTAAGTGGCGTACGTAGCTCATGCGATGCATCAGATACGAAACGCCGTTGAGCTGTATTGGTCTCTTCCAAGCCCCGGAAGGATAGTTCTGTCCGTTCAAGCATGTTATTCACTGTTTCAATGAGCCGGCCAATCTCATCCTTCGGCCCTGTGTATTGAATACGGACACTTAGGTCATTTCCTGACTGAATCTGATTCGCAGCATCAATTACATTAACCAACGGCCGCATGGATTTACGAGCCAAAATAAGCCCTGATGTAATGGCAAGAGCCATAGCCACAAGCCAGCCAAAGATCAATATATTACGCAGTGCTTCCAGAAGTCGCTCCTGGGAAGTAACATTGGCTCCCACTTGAAGAAGTCCCCTAATTTCATTCGTTCCTTGAAGGGACAACGGCTGTTGATTCACGAGAAAGGGAGTGCCATGCACATATATTTTGGATATGCCTCGCTGTTCCCGTATGTCCTTCAGCTCCACAACAGGAAAGTCAATGCCAGCCTTCTCCATATTTCCTGAGATCTTGATCGATCTGCTCTGATAATCCACCAGTTGAATATAGATCTGTGCTTCTTGAAGCTGACTTTCTGTAAATGGATCTAGGTCGAGCGATTGAGAAAGCGGATTAACACCAATTTGTTCTGTAATGCGTTCGCTCTTAACCTTTAGTTGCTGTTCCACTTCCTGATAAGAGTTAAAATAGACAAAAGCATAAATCACGACGGCCCAGAAGATAAGCACGGCTGCCAAAATACCCGAATACCATGCGGTTAATCTTAACCGAATGGACATATCAGGAATCACCTCTTAGGATATAACCCGCTCCCCGAATTGTCTGGATCAAGCGTTTGCCTCCATACTCTTCAGTTTTTTGTCTTAACATCGCGATATATACTTCTAGAACATTAGATTCTCCGCTGTAATCATAGCCCCAGATTTTGTCCATAATGAGATCACGGGATAACACTCTTTTTGGATTTTGCATAAATAAATTCAGAAGCTCAAACTCCTTGGCAGTAAGTTCTAGCCGCTGTCCATCACGCAACACTTCACGGGAATCATTATCGAGAATGATGTCCTCATATACAAGTCGGTTGTCCTGTTTATCCACAATGTCCGCTTTACGGCGTAGCAGTGCACGAACACGAGCAAGCAGCTCTTCAAGGGCAAATGGTTTAACCAAATAATCATCTGCTCCCGTATCCAGTCCTGTTACCCGGCTCTGTACTTCGTCTTTGGCCGTTAGCATGAGAACTGGCACTTTACTGCCCGCTTCTCGTAATCTCCGGCACACTTCGAATCCGTCAATCTGAGGCATCATGACATCTAGAACGACAATATCCGGTTCCTTATCCATCAGTTTACTGAGACCCTCAGCTCCATTGGAAGCCGTCTGTACTTCATAACCTTCAAATGCCAGCCCCCGACGAAGCATGGACACGATTTTTTCATCATCATCAACAATCAGAATAGTTGAGCGCATGGTCTTTCTCCTTTATCCTACATTTTATTCCTATTGTAACAGGCAGAAGCACAATCTGCATCTTGAGGCAAAAAAAGCGAAAGGGCCCTCAAACCCTTCCGCTTATCCGCTTTTTGCAACATCCGTCTTTCAACGATTAAGGTTGCGTTTGTTGTTGCTCATTTGAAGTTTGTGAAGTATCGTAATCGTTTTTGTTGCCGATCTTAATCTTGATATCCATTTTCTTACCGTCACGAACGACGTTCAACGTTACTTCACTGCCAATTTCCTGTTTCTTGATGAAATCGATCAAGTCTTGGCTTGTATTGTACGGCGTACCATTGGCACCTGTAATGATGTCATATGCCCGCAGGTCTGCTTGATAAGCCGGAGATTGATAGATCGTGCTTGCTACTACAGAACCTTCAGTAATGTCAGTTCCCATTTGTTTAGCAACTTCAGGTGTGAGTGCCATCAGAGATGCACCGATGAACGGTACTGGCTCTTTTGGAACTTCTTTGTTTTCTTTCAGGTATTTCACTGCTTCCGAAATTACACTCGAAGGAATAGCAAATCCAATACCTTGCGCATCTGCACTCACGGCAACGTTCATACCGATTACTTCACCATTAAGGTTGAGCAATGGACCACCGGAGTTACCAGGGTTGATAGACGCATCTGTTTGCAGCAAGTGACTGTATTCACGTGTTTTGCCTGTTTCTTCGTCTGGAATGCTAATCGTACGTTCTTTCGCACTCAGAACACCTGCAGTAACAGTGTGCTCGAATCCTTCAGGGTTACCAATCGCCACAAGCCATTCACCGACCTGTGTGCTGTTGGAATCACCTAATGGAGCTACAGGGAAATCAGCATCGCCACTGTTTTTCTCAATTTTCAGTACAGCTAGGTCAAGATCGAAGCTACTTCCCAGCAGTTTAGCTTCATAAGGCTTACTATTGTTCTCTAAAGTTACCTGAATAACATCTGCACCTTGGACTACGTGCTGGTTCGTCAGGATATAGCCTTCTTTGTCAAAAATAAATCCAGAACCAATGCCCAGTGGGACAAGTTGATTGCTGCTTTGCTGTTGCTGTTGTTGCTGCTGATTTTGGTCTTGGTTACCATTGGTTCCACCATTACCGAAGAAATATTGATATAGTGGGTCACTCATCGTAGAACCGCCTTGGTAGCCACCACTACGAGTTGATTGCTTCGCCAATGTCTCAATCTTGACTACAGCCGGGCTAGTGTTCGTCACAACGGATGACACATCCGTTTTACCTGTAGGCAGCAACGAGGCCGTTACATTGTTGCCTCCACCCGTGTTTGTAGAAGACTCTTTGCTTGCGCTCTCGCTTTGGGCACTTGTCATTGATGCTTGCGGTGTGAACATGTTCGTTGTGTCCGCCACGTACATTAGAACAGTAATAACTAACATCCCTGCAATGAAGGAGAACATAAGGGATCTGACGGACGAGCGTGGGCGACGATTGTTATAGTTCCAATTCCCACCTTTACCGTCGTTACCGCCATTTCCACCACCGTTCCCTGCCTTACCTCGACTAGCCTCTTCGGAAGATCCTTGGCTGTAATATGAAGGTACCGGCTTCACAGGATCAGGTCTTGTAATCTGCACGTCACCTTCTGCACGCTGGTTCGTATCCCCTTGATGACTTGCTGTATCTTCCTGATTCACGGACTGAAAGGGTCCATAAGAATAATAATATGAGGAATCGTCCGTTCCGGAAGAATTTCGGTTCTCCGTTTGCTTTGTTTCATTTTCCTCGTCTTGACGGCTTGATCTATAATTACGTTCGTCCATGCCTCTCTACCTCCCAATCTCTTCTTCGTAAGAGATATTCTTTAACTGTCCTTATTTTGTACTTTAAACCTTAACTGTACCTTAAAAACAATTAAAAAGGAGATAAAACCCTATCATAATATGTTCATGTTCGAAAAGTACGATTTTCAGTACCGAAAAGATAGGATGAAACTAGAAATGGAGTAGCGGAGCGTAGGAGGGCTACGTGAGCAACGGACATTTCGGTTGAATTCCATATCTGATGCTGATGATGCCATCAGGCATCCTTCGTAAACAAAAGCGGACTTTTTGAACAACCTCTATAACTCATTTTTCCCGTCCGACCAGCATTTTAATCCTTCGTCTTCACCCATCCTTGACGATGAGCATAGATTGCCAGTTGTGTTCGATCATCCATCTCACATTTCATCAATAAGTTACTGACATGTGTTTTGACGGTTTTGATACTTATATGTAATTCTTCGCCGATGTCCTTATTGGTCTTACCTTCTGCAATGAGCAGCAACACTTCTTTTTCTCGTTCAGTGAGACCGGACTCACTCTCCCGGGCGGTACGCTGTCTGATTCCACGGGTTAACGCCTGTGAAACATCTCCTGTCATGACTGGCATTCCACGGTAAGCACCTTGCAGGGCATAGATCAATTCCTCGGCAGATACAGTCTTCAACACATAACTCACAGCACCCGCTTCAATGGCCTGTACAACCAGATCATCTTCGAGGAAACTCGTCAGCATTACAATTTTCATAGCCGGGAATTCCTTCATGATGGCCTGCGTTGCTTCTGCACCATTCATTACGGGCATCATCAGATCCATCAAGATTAGATCAGGCATCTCACTCTCATCCAGCTTACGCAAATGGTGCAGTGCCGCTTCCCCGTTACCCGCTTCTCCAATCACATGAAATGTCGGCTCCAGCATGAGATACGTCTTCAACCCCATGCGAACCATATCATGATCATCCACAATCATTACCTTCACTTTTCCGCTCATTCGGTCTCCCCCTCTGATTCATTCGGAAATTTCGGGATGAACACCCGTACCGTTGTTCCCGCTCCCGGCTTCGATATAATCTGCACCTGTCCTCCAAGCTTCTCTGCCCGCTCACGCATCGTGGATAACCCATAAGACCCCGGACGGTCGGCTTGTTGCAAGAAACCTTGCCCATCGTCACTAATGCTCATGCTGATCTGATGTTCACTTTCTCGGATCGACAAACTAACAAGCCCTGCTTCGGCATGCTTCACCACATTCGCAACAGCCTCCTGAATAACAAGAAATAGCTGGTGCTCAATGGCATCCGAAATTCCGCCATCCAGTTCCAGCTCTTTCACACCCTTGAGGCCATTCTGCCTGCAATAATCAGGAAACCAGCTATCCAGTGCGGCAGATAGATCACGTCCCTCCAGCTCGACTGGTCGAAGTTGTGCAATAAGCCCTCGCATCTGCCGCTGTGCAATATGGGACATCTGAATGAGTTGATCCAGCACGTTACGTCCTTGTTCCGGATTTATCTCCAGCAGACGCGGCAGTGATGAAGCAGACATATGCATCGCGAATAATTGCTGACTTACTGTATCATGCAGGTCTCTTGCCATTCGTTTGCGCTCTTCGATAACGGCTCGCTCTGAGGCCTGTTCCTTCTCAATGACTTCCTGCTCACCGAGGCGCTGAAGCAACCTCATTTTTTTCTCAATAGAATCCATCATCACATTGAATTCTTGGTATACCCGACCAAACGAAGCATCGTCTGCTTCAGGCATACGAACCGTCAGATTACCTTTAGATACTTTCAGCATGTTGAGATCCAACAGATCAATTTTGCGTTGTAGCCGCAGAGCGGCAATATATCCAGTAACAATGGTGGCTAACACAACTACACCAACATAGGTCCAAGCACGTTGACGGCTCTCACCGGAGAGCACTTCTCCATATAATAAGTAGAAGCCGCCAAGTGTAATCAGACCGGTTAGCGCAAAATACATCATCAGTTCCCATTTATTCGCTTTGAGAATCGTTCGAATCATGTGTTAACCCACCTTATTAACTTTGACATCACCAATAAATACGCTCACAATGATCCGCACCTTTTTGCCTGCTTCACGATAATGTGCAGTTTCAGCCTGAGCGCTGCTCATGAAACCACCACGTTTCTGGTTGAGCAATGACATATCACCAATGAAGGAATTGGTTGTCACGGTTACACCAAGATCCATATCCTCTGGCACGAATACTTTGACATCCCCTATAAAGTTCGAGATCACAATCTTGGTCTCCCCATACGGGATCTGTGCTTTTGTCAAATCAATCACCGTGTCCCCGATAAATGCGGAGATGTTCATTGGCTTCAGCGTAAATACTTCTTGCCCCATGTACAGATCGCCAATGAAGGCAGACTTATTAATCGTATCGCCATAGCCGTCGTAGTTCCCATAATCGTTGGAGTGCTGACCATATGGATCACTCGAATCGAATTTCCCATATTTTTTGTTCGCTGAACCATGTGTGCTGTGCTTTTTATATTGTTGATGCTCATAAGAGTTTGAATGCTCTTGATCTGCATGGTAAGAACCATATGGATCATGCTTCTGTTCTTGCTTTGGTTTGCCAAATGTTTTCTCAAATTGTTCATCAAATGTAGACTGCATCTCTAGATCTTCTGGTGACAATGGCTGATAAGGCTGTTCAGGTGGTGGAGGTGACTGCATTTTGTCATGATGCTTTCGATCACGTCGCCGCGGCCCAACCAATACAAACAATCCGCCGCCGATCAGCATCACTGGAATCAAATAGCGGATAAACTCTCCCATTGAATAGTCGATCCATCCCAGGTTGCGTGCCAGAAAGTAACCCCCGATCAACAATACGATAACAGGACCGATGAAAGCGTAGCCCCCATTGCGCCGGATTTCAGAGATTCCTTTGGCTCCCCACCAGATTAAAAACAACGGCCAGTAGGTTCTAAAAATGTATCCTATATCAATGTCATATCCCAATTGTCTGAACAAGATCATTGCACCAATAGCTATGAGGGGTATGCCCACCCACCAGCGGTCCCGCGTAGATCGTTTCATCGCTCATGTCTCCTTCGTCTGTATTCTGTATCCAGTGTACCTCAGACGAGGCTCTGATAACAGCGGCGGCAGATGGAAGTCATCTCAGTCTCTAGACCGAGTCCACAGGATATTTATGGTTTTTTTATGTTGTTTCCCATATGTACTTGAAGTATATACACATAATAAAACACCTTGGAGAACATTCTCCAAGGTGTTTGTGTGCAGCTTACTTTTGAGTTTTGCCTGTGTTTTCTACGCCGAACTCAGCGTTATATTTTTCATCAGGTGTTTGAAAATTGTCCTTCACTTTGTTTTGCTCGGATTGTTTAATTTTGCTCGCTACGTTCTCTTGACCAAACTCCGCATTGTACTTCTCGTTTGGCGTTTTGTAACCTTGGGATTTCTTAGCCACAACAATCACCTCTCTCTTCATATTTACGTCTCATTGCTGAGTCGTGGGGTTCGTCCCCAGAGAGTATTATGTGAAGAGAGCCCCCCGCTTATTCATCGATTGGAACTTCCAAAATCATACCGCTTTATCAAGCCATGAATCAGGTACCGATTTATACACATCAATCGCTTGCGACAGCTCGTCCAACATTTGTTCCGTACACTTTCCGCCGCCCTGCTTGATTACCTGAACTTCTACATCCTTCTTACCCCACTCCTTGTATACCTGCTTTGTTGTAGGGAAATAAAGATCAATTTTGTTGCCCTTAATGGCTGACCCTGTATCTGCCACGATCCCATAGCCATAACCAGGAATATAAAGGATAGAACCTAAAGGAAACAATTTGGGATCGGCAGCGATAGTGGAGACTGTCTCCTTATCTCGCCTTACCTTCACACCAGAATATGTAATCCCATATTGGGGGTGCTTAGGCCCTTTTCCCGTCGACTCAATTCCAGCGGTATAACCCGTTGCCGTTACCTTTTGTGTGCCAAGCACTTGCTCTGAACGAGGAGCCAAAACAGGCATGGACGGGTCCAGAACAACTTGTTTGCCAGGCATCACAGGTTTAGGGATGACAATTGGCTGCGGAGACCACAATAAACCCATGTAGACCATTGTAGTTAGCTGAGCTTGATCACTATAA
The DNA here is from genome assembly GCF_001426865.1 of Paenibacillus sp. Root52. Taxonomy (GTDB): domain Bacteria; phylum Bacillota; class Bacilli; order Paenibacillales; family Paenibacillaceae; genus Paenibacillus. The sequence goes on from NZ_LMFO01000023.1 coordinate 120,969, forward strand.
TTCTCAGGCAACCTGATTTCTTGCTTTTCTACATGTACCACGTTTGGACTGCTGCTGTAACGATTTTCAACATGCCTCACTTCATTTTCCTCTTCGAATGTATACGCCTCTGCCTGATTTATACCTAAGACTAATCCGGCGGCTATCACACACCATGAGATCAGTAATCTTAACCTGCACTGTTGTAATATAAATTGCTTTTTCATTATAAAACCTCCCCTCACTGCAAAGGTTTTCCAAAAAGCAAACACGTTATACAGGTATCTGGCAAAATAAAAAAAGTCTGGTACAGCAGACGAATCCACTGTACCAGACGGTGATAACCATATTTTTTAGAACCTTACACGAGACGTGTCGTAATTTCTTCCTTAAGCTGAGCTATAATTTCGTCGAGTGGCTTCATGCCGAGATCGCCTTCTCCACGCTTACGCACAGAGACACTACCCGCATTACGCTCATTTTCCCCAACGACAAACATGTAAGGAAGTTTCTCAAGCTGAGCTTCACGGATTTTGTATCCTAACTTCTCATTCCGCAAGTCTGCTTCTGCCGAGATCCCCGCACGTTTCAACTTCTCTTCAACCTCACGCGCATAATCTTCGAAGTTTCCCGATACCGGAATTACTTTTGCTTGTACTGGAGAGAGCCACAGCGGGAATGCTCCAGCAAAGTTCTCGAGCAAGAACGCTGTGAAGCGCTCCATTGTGCTAATTACGCCGCGGTGAATAACGACTGGACGATGCTTCTGTCCGTCATCTCCAACATATTCAAGCTCAAAGCGCTCTGGCAACAGGAAGTCCAGTTGTACGGTAGAGAGCGTTTCTTCTTTGCCCAGTGCCGTTTTGATCTGAACATCCAGCTTCGGACCATAGAATGCTGCTTCGCCTTCAGCCTCATAGAATGGCAGATCTAGTTCTTCCACAACTTCACGCAGCATGCGTTGGGACATTTCCCACATTTCATCATTTTGGAAGTACTTCTCTGTATCTTGTGGATCACGATATGACAAACGGAAGCGGTATTCATGAATACCAAAGTCTTTATAAACGGTTTGAATCAACTCGATTACACGAGCGAACTCTTCTTTAATTTGGTCTGGACGTGCAAAGATGTGAGAGTCATTCAATGTCATCGCACGTACACGGTGAAGCCCTGTAAGTGCTCCTGACATTTCATAACGGTGCATCATGCCAAGCTCAGCAATCCGGATCGGAAGATCACGGTAGCTATGCATACTAGACTTGTACACCATCATATGGTGAGGACAGTTCATTGGACGAAGAACCAGTTCCTCATTGTCCATAACCATTTTCGGGAACATATCCTCTTGGTAGTGCTCCCAGTGACCAGACGTTTTATACAACTCCACATTACCAAGAACAGGTGTGTATACATGCTGGTATCCCAGACTTTCTTCCAAATCTACAATATAACGTTCCAATGTACGACGCAATTTGGCACCGTTAGGCAACCAGATTGGCAGACCTTGTCCCACCAATTGAGAGAATGTGAACATTTCCAGCTCTTTACCCAACTTGCGGTGGTCACGTTTGCGAGCTTCTTCAAGCAAGTGCAGATGTTCATCCAACTGTGCTTTTTTCACAAACGCAGTACCGTAGATCCGTTGCAACATTTTGTTTTTGCTGTCTCCGCGCCAGTATGCACCAGCAACGTTCATCAGCTTAAACACTTTAATTTTGCTTGTGGATGGTACGTGTGGTCCACGGCACAAGTCGAAAAATTCACCTTGCTCGTAGATCGTAATCACGCTATCTTCTGGTAGAGCACGAATCAATTCAAGTTTGTAAGGATCGCCCACTTCTTCAAACGTTTTGATTGCATCAGCGCGGCTAACTTCCTTACGAACAATCGGCAAATTCTCATTAACGATCCGTTCCATTTCCTTCTCAATCTTCTGCAAATCTTCAGGATTGAGTGGTTGTTCCAGATCCATATCATAATAGAAGCCATCTTCAATAACAGGACCTACACCCAGATGAACCTCTTTGTTACCGTATAGACGCTTCACTGCTTGGGCCATCAAGTGAGCTGTACTATGACGCATCACTTCCAGACCTTCCGGAGAATCCAACGTTACGATCTCTACCAGCGCACCTTCATGAAGCGTTGTGGACAAGTCCACCACGATGCCATCCAATTTACCTGCTACAGCATTTTTGCGCAGGCCACTACTAATCGAAGCCGCTACATCTTCAATCGTGCTTCCCTCAGCGTACTCACGTACGGAACCATCAGGGAGTTTAATGTTAACTGCCATTTGTCTCATTCCTCCTGTAAATGTAACCTTTGTCCATTCAATAATGGACTGAATATCTATTGCGATCTTTCGCACGAAGGCAAAAAACGCAAAAAACACCCGTCCCGGTAAAGGGACGAGTGTAATATATACTCGTGGTTCCACCCTAATTCAGCTGACCTATCCGATCTGGATATACAGCCCTCATTGGCATGACGATAACGGGCATGACCCGGCAGATCCTTACTCACGGCTAAGTTCCATTTGATCGTTCCATTGGCTCTCTACATTCCGCTTTCAAAACCGCAACTACAAAGGGGTAAACCAAACGTGGAATCTGGAGGAAATTTCAGCCAAAGTTCCCTCTCTCTGCACCGACCATTCGAGTGGCTCATATCTTTGTCAACGCTTTTAGTTCATTAGTCATTATAAGTAACTCGACCCATAATTCGTGGATCAACAGTTATTATAATTGCCGAGATCGCTTGCGTCAAGACCAGTCAATAAACCCGCACGCAGTACCTCGCATTCCGGGCAATGATGGCATAACTGCACCTTGTCCTCAAAGATCTGACGAATGGTAGTAATAATGGGCATATCCACTGTGCTGGTATGCAACATCACTTTCTCAGGCGAGATCGATATAAGCGTACTCACGATCATATCTTCTATATCCATCTCCAGTTCCAGTCCAGGCATCTCCACCACAACCTGCTCATCTTTTTGCACAGGCAACAGATTAAGCGCAGCATCATATACTTGGAATTCATGCTTTCCTTTATGAACGAGATGAATTAGAGGCACTTTCGCTTCCTGAAAGAAAACAAAATATTTAAGCAATCCCATAAATTCTTCGTATTGTCGATCCATCCAAAACTCATCTAGAGCATACTCCACCAGCTCATGTAGCTCTTGTTTGTATTGCTTCATTCGAAAGTTCACAATGCCATCTAGATGAAAAAAATGAACATCTTCCAAATCCCTCTTCAATCCACTTGCGAGTGTTGAGCGTCGACGATCACGGAGCCCTGGCTGATCCAGATCACCATTGATCAAAAGCGGCATACAAATTCGATTTACCTTCTCTACTTCGTGCTCATCCATGACGGAGCATGCTTTGGAGATCATGTCTTCCACCATATGTCGTTCGCGGGTAAGCATAATAAAATCAGCCAAGCCATTAGCAAATAATTCACTAATTTGTGGTAGCCATTGCTGGAAGTCATTGTGATTCTCATTGCCTCTGCATACCCAGACTGCCCTTCCATCATTATGTTTGAAGGTGAGCCTGAAGCCTCTTTTACTTATATGTAAACCTTTGGTTTTTTCCTTGATACAGTGATGAAATTGATCCGCTTCCTCTTGCCCGGATACATCTGTCCACACGGTAAACAGTTCCACAAGAATCACTCCTTTCCGTCCTGTTCAAAGTATATGGCAAGGTGTATGGGGATATACGAAGCGGATTGATGGAAAGCATGTCATGATTTCTCAGTATATTTCAGCATTTTGCCACATTCACTCTTAATCGTTCTAAAGTACAAGATCTAGCGGCTTTTTTCCTAGTTTTATACTACATGTTGCTGATCATATGGGGTCTTTATTCACAAAAAATTGCATTGTATTTTCGAAAGTGGTTTGGAGATCAGCCAAAAATGTGTTATTATTTTTATAACAGTATGTTTCACGGAAAAGGGGGGAAGCCAGAATGAGAACACAACCAAGAATTCTTCGCAGCGTTTTGATTATCATTTTGTGCGTATTCCAAGCCCTGTGTTTCCCTATTCCGATGCAGACAGAATCCGCTGTCGGTGTATCTGTTGATTCGAACTCTAACAAGGAAATAATGGTTCAGATTCCAGAGTCTCAACAGAAGCCCGTCATCCGTAGATACCCACAAGTGATGGCTAAACTCCTTGCGGTAATGCATAAGAAACCTGTCTTTCTTGTGCTTGCATTACTATTGATTCTGCGGATTCCAACACCACGTCTGCCCTTTAAACCGTTGATTTGTCTGTTTAAGCGCAGATTAATTCTGCTACCTATTAAATACACCAGTATGTATGTTTCCCCCACTCCTATAGCACCAAAATACGTGTACACTCTTCGCTAGTCGTTGCAGCGTATTTAAGGTTGCTTTGCATAGAGGCTCCTCTTCGTTCATTTATGAAAAGACGGAATACTTGTGCATAACTCATTACCCTTTTAGCTAAGTTAGATAATATTACCCTATTGGCTTGTATGCCAATCTTTGTAGCATTCTTTTGTCATACCCATATTTCTGAATTGAATTCAAAACATTACGGCTGTGTGTCAGGAGTTCCTGGCTCTGTTTACCCGCATATTTAATGTTTCTTCCCAATCATTAGATCATTCTATTTACGGGAAATAAGCCTTTCTTCTGTGGCCAGCCCTCATTTTAAGGAGGCAACTATCCATGGATGTACGCGAAACGGATCTACCAGGTATCGGTAAGAAATTTCAGATTGAAACGAGTAGTGGCGATAAAATTGTAATTATTATTCACGATGATGGACGTCGTGAAATGTATCACTTTGAGTATGATGATCCAGACCAAAGCATCTCCATGATTACACTGGATGATTATGAAGCAAGACAGATAGCTGCTATTGTCGGCGGCTTGACCTATAAGCCAAAACAGCTTGAGAATATTGAAGTTACTTTTGATGACCTGATCATTGAATGGTACAAAATTGAGGCTTCCTACGGATGTATCGGTAAATCCATCGGTGAACTAGATGTACGTCAAAACTCTGGAGCAACGGTTATTGCCGTTGTTGAGAAAAACCACAAAAAACATATTAGCCCCGGTCCGGAGGTCGTGATCACTGCAGAATCGACGGTTGTCGCTGTCGGCGAACGTAACCAGCAGAAACTGTTCAAATCCCTCCTCCTGAGCGGGAGGGGGTGAGTGAATGGACCATTTGATATTCGAAGTGGGTCTGGCGCTGGTGCTCATTGCAGCAGCCGGACTCCTATCTGCTAAACTACGTTTTTCCGTTGTTCCTTTTTATATTTTAATCGGTATGGCTGTTGGTCCACATGCTATGAAAATCTGGCATCTAGACTTCCGATTCATCGAGAGTCAGCCTTTTATCGACTTCATGGGTCGGATCGGTATTCTATTCCTACTCTTCTATCTCGGACTTGAATTTTCGGTAGGACGGTTGGTGAAATCGGGTCGCTCTATTGCAGTAGGTGGCTCGATCTACATCGGTATTAACTTTACGCTGGGATTAATATTCGGTTTTGTTTCCGGTTTCCCAGTTGCAGAAGCATTGGTTATTGCGGGTATCACCACCATTTCATCAAGTGCCATTGTAGCCAAGGTACTCGTCGATCTGAAACGTACAGCTAATCCAGAGACTGAAATGATACTCGGAATCATCATGTTTGAAGATGTGTTTCTCGCTGTATACATCTCGATCTTGTCCGGATTGGTACTCAGTGATTCTTCCTCCGTCGGAGGCGTCATTATGTCCGCGCTTATTGCCCTTGGGTTCATGTTAATTGTGATTATTCTTGGACGCAAAGCAACACCACTGCTTAACAAGGTGCTCAAAATCCGCTCCAACGAACTCTTCTCCCTAGTCGTATTTGGAGCATTGTTCCTTGTAGCTGGATTTTCCGAAACGATCCATGTCGCTGAAGCTATTGGAGCCTTGTTAGTCGGACTCGTTCTTGCTGAAACGGAACACGCTAAACGCATTGAGCACTTGATTCTGCCGTTCCGTGACTTCTTTGGGGCCATTTTCTTCTTCAGCTTCGGGCTCTCCATTGATCCGTTGTCTCTGGGTGGCGATGCCGTGTGGCTAGCTCTGATTGCAGTAGCTCTTACATTGTTTGGTAATTTCCTTGCAGGCATGCTGGCTGGACGTAGCGCAGGCTTATCTCCAAAAGCATCGGCTAATATTGGATTAACCATTGTGTCACGTGGTGAATTTTCCATTATCTTGGCCAACATGGGGAAAGCCGGGGGACTGATGGCAATGATTCAACCGTTTGCTGCGTTGTATGTACTCATTCTGGCAATCCTTGGACCATTGTTGACCAAAGAGTCCAAACATGTGTTTAGAATTTTGGATAAAATATTTAAGTTCAAGGACACACGTAAGAAAAAAGAAGAACCTAAGGTTTTGCAAAAAGAAGGATGACATGTCTATGTGGAATAGACATTATATAGCAACTCGCGGCTCTACGCCGATCTTTCTGTGATTAACCCAGGGAGAAGGGCTCGGAACCGCACAAAGGAGGATGACGTATGAAAGCACCTCTGATATCGGCTAATCCGGCGCCACACACCGCTAAGACCAGAATCTCATCAAGTCGTCGCCTGTTAAACCTTTTACTTGTGATAGCAGGTGGTATTCTGGCCTCCGTGGGACTTGAATTGTTCCTTCACCCCAATAAAATTATTATTGGAGGCATTACGGGCATTTCATCGTTATTCGCCCATTGGACTGAGATGAGAATTGGATTATTCCTCTTCTTATTCAACGTTCCATTTATATTTATTTCCTACAAGATCGTGCAGAAAAAGTTTGTACTCGTTACTGTGTTGGGTCTGGTTGTCTTTTCGATCGGTGCCATCGTGCTTCATCCCATGCCACCACTAGTAGAACATCCACTTGCCGCAGCGATGTTCGGCGGGTTATGTCTGGGAATAGGAATTGGACTAGTGGTGCGTTATGGCGGGACACTGGATACGCTGGAAATCGGTGATCCGTCTTCTCGACCACCCGAGCGTTTATTTAGCGGGAAACGGATGCTTATCGAAAAAATAATCATGCTGTTTAACTTGCTGATTCTAACGGCTGCAGGTGTTGTATTTGGTTGGGATCAGGCCATGTACTCTGTCATTGCATATCTAATTGCTTATGAAATGGTGTATGTCGCTTTTCGCGGATTCTCCGCGAAACGCAAGGTGTATATCTTAACCGCGCAGAGGGATCAAGTCACGCAGGCTTTGCGGAAACGATTACGCCGAGAACCTGTAACACCTAACCCATCAAGTCATTCTCTTCAATCCGTTGCAAGCGATGGCTGGGTTCAACATTTTCCAGGCGCACTCTATTACGAGGTTCACTTTCTTGAAATGATCTGGCTCAAATCAATCGTGCGACATATTGATCCACATGCGGGTCTTGTCACGAATCCAGAGAAGTGATATTGACTTCTATACACGGTCAATACGATATAGCGAAATACACCAAAGACTCTCTCTACCTTCTAGATACTTGTTATCCTGAGGATCTGAGAGAGTTTTTGGTGTTTATGTTGTTAGAGCCTGATTGACCTTTATAAGTCAACGATCGCTTTAACGACCTTAGACTCTGGAAGTAGCCACTGCTCGATAGCCGAAGGTAACTGATCAAAAGACGTCCGATGCGTAATGTAGGCATCCAGATTCAGTCTTTTCGCTTGCAAAACTTGCATGACCTGTTCAAAGTCCTCTCGCGTCGCGTTCCGACTTCCCAGTATACTCATCTCCCGTTTATGAAACTCCGGGTCATGGAAGGTAATATCCGCTTTGACCAAACCTACATATATTAGCTGCCCACCATGAGCAACATAACGAATGGCTTCATTCATCGAATTGACGTTACCTGTTGCATCGAAGACCGCGGTAGCGTAATCTCCTTCCGTAACTTCCCTGACTTGTTCCACTGCCTGTCCTGTTGCTTGTACCAAGATGTCTGCCCCTGCCAAAGAGCGGCTAAGTTCCAATCGTTCCTGATTTCGATCCACGGCAATAACTCTAGCTCCCGCTTGTTTGGCGAATGCCATTACCCCAAGACCAATCGGTCCTGCACCGATGACAATAACCTGTTCTCCAGGTTGTATTCTAGCTCTTCTTACGGCATGAGCTCCAATACTCAGGGGTTCCACCATCGCAGCTTCATCCAACGTCAGCCCTTCCGCTCGCAATAGATGAGATACAGGTACCGCTATTCTTTCTCGCATGCCGCCATCTACATGTACACCCATCACCTGCATGGAGACACAGCAATTGGTTTTACCTGAACGACACGCGATACATCGTCCACAGTGCAAATATGGAATAATGCTAACCGTATCCCCGATTTGTAAACCTGCTTCATTCTGCCCGATATCCTCTATGTCACCTGCTAACTCATGTCCTAACACACGAGGATATGTAAAAAATGGCTGATTCCCCTTATACGCATGAAGGTCTGTACCACAGATACCAATGCGTTTAATCGAAACGATCGCCTCATGCTCGGTTCTTTCAGGCTCAGGTATGTCCTGTAAGGTTAGATGTTCAACTTCTTCACATACGACAGCTCTCATCTCTACTCCCCCTTAGATGCTTCCTACATGATTTTAATGATATTCTGAAAGACCACTTGGCCAGGTCTCATTATGAATTGGTGCAAGTATACGGAGCACTGCTGAGAGCAATTCCTGATCTAACTCCTCATCTAGCCAGTCAGCATTATTGCGGATATTCTCAACACTCGCACTACTCACCAAAGTGGTTGGGATCTGCTCATTGGCGGTTGCATACTGCACAGCAACCTTCGCGATGTTACTGCCTTGCTCGGCACAGAATTGCGCAGCCTCCAGGCAAACCTGCTTCACTCGTTCAGTCGCAGGATGCCAAGCCGGCGCACCTCTAGTACTTAACAAACCCATGGCGAGTGGCGAAGCATTCACAAGACCAACATTGTTTTTTTCCAATAGCGGCAGCAGAGATAATAACGATGTATCATTTAAGGTGTAATGACAATACGAGATGATCGCATCAGCTTCGATCTGTGGCAATACTTTCTCGAACAAGGTTAATGGCAGTCCACATATGCCCGCGAATCGAATGACTCCTTGCTCTTTGAGGTCTAACAAGGTTGGAAAGGCTTCTTCAATTATGATATCAGCCGGTACAAACTCAATATCATGAAGAAACAACATATCAATATAGTCTGTGTGAAGCCTTGTTAAGCTCTGCTGCACACTTTCCTGAATGCGCTTACGTGAAAAATCAAACTTATGCTCACCATACCGCCCCACCTTCGTTGATAACGTATAGGATTGACGTGGCACAGTACGAATCGCATGACCTAACACGGTCTCGGCTTTCGTTAATCCATAATAAGGAGACACATCAATGTAGTTCATGCCTGCATCTAGTGCAGCATGTACAGTACGAATACCTTCGTTAGGATCAATATTACGAAATACCGAACCCAATGAAGATGCACCGAAGCTTAGTACGGGGACGTTTAGTCCTGTCCTTCCAAGTATTCTTTGCTTCATCATCCTACCCCTTTCCCTATATCATTTGAGAACATCTGAGGTCATGTAAAATTCATTGCTTTTTCATTGTACCAGTTCAATAAGAATATAAAATACCTTCATATGTGGATTATATACTGTTTCATGATCTGATTAGGCTCTCCATTTCTCTAAATAGAAAATATTAGTCGATAATACAAATAGCCGCGAAGTCCTTCTACATGAAGGAACATCGCGGCATTATGGCTTCTTTAAGAATCAATAAGTTTATGTTCAATTAATTACTAGTTCTGCATAACGAAGTCTTGCTCAAGGGTATTCTCTTCCTCATCAAACATACGCAGAATTTCGTATCTGGTATTACGTTGGGCTGGAATGTAACCTGCTTCACGAATCAGTTGAAGAATTGAACCAATGTTTACTTTGTAAGTTGCACCTGCCGCGGATACGACATTCTCCTCGATCATTGTGCTACCGAAGTCATTGCAACCAAACTCAAGGGATTTCTTACCAATCTCAGGTCCCATTGTAACCCATGAGGATTGAATGTTTTTGATGTTATCCAATACCAAACGGCTGATTGCCACCGTTTTTAGATACTCTTGAGGTGTCTGACGCTCTAATTTGAGGTTCGTATTATCCGGCTGGAATGTCCATGGAATAAATGCCAAGAACCCTTCAGAGTCATATTTATTAGCGATACATTCGTCCTGAGCTTCACGAACACGCATTAGATGCAATGCACGCTCTTCCATAGATTCACCAAGACCAATGACCATCGTTGCTGTCGTGTTCATACCAATCCGGTGAGCCGTTTGCATAACGTCCATCCAATCGCGCCATGAGCCTTTTAGACGGCTGATTTTGCGACGTGTACGGTCGTCTAGAATCTCAGCACCACCACCTGGGAGGGAATCCAATCCTGCTTCGTGAATCGCACGTACAACCTCTTCAAGTGTAAGACCATCCGAAACTTCAACCATTTTCATAATTTCAGCCGGAGAGAAGGAGTGCATTGTGATATTCGGGAAACGCGCTTTAATCTCTCTGAGGATGTCTGTGTAATAGCTGAATGGCAAATTCGGGTTCGTACCGCCTTGCATAAGAATTTCGGTACCGTTAACGTCTTCCGTTTCCTGAATCTTCTGGAAGATCAGCTCATCAGGCAATACGTAACCTTCATCGGAACCAGGTCTGCGATAGAAAGCACAAAAACGGCAGTATACATCACACACGTTTGTGTAGTTGATGTTACGCCCAATTACAAATGTTCTGTATGGTTCAGGGTGCATGCGTTTCATAATAACATTAGCTGCCGCCCCAATTTTGTCCACTTCGTCCGATTCAAATAGTTGAATCGTATCTTCTAAATCTAAACGCTCGCCCCGAAGGGCTTTATCTAAGATACGGTCTACCGTACTCATTATAAAAAAGCCTCCCTCATGAAGTGAAAATATGATAACGATCATCCTAGCTTGTGGATTAGATACACAAGTTCCGGTGAAAACATCGTATTTCTGTACTCCAACTATCGTAACACAGGTTACATGTGAAAAAAAGCACCTTATGAGCAGGTGCTTTAAAAATAAGTGAAAATGTAGACATATAGAATTTGTTCAATTAATCCGCTTTTGATTACGAAGGATGCCTAACAGCATCTCAGCATCGAAGATGGAATGCAGCCGATATATCCGTTGCTCACGTAGCTTAGACTACGCTCCGCTTTCCTAGGATTCCTGCAGTGCTTGCTCCAAATCTGCAATCAAATCATCAATGTCCTCAAGACCGACTGAGAAGCGAAGCAATCCATCTGTGATTCCGCGATCACGGCGAACCGCTGCAGGCATTGCGGCATGAGACATCATTGCAGGGTAAGACAATATACTCTCTACTGCTCCCAAACTCACAGCAACGATTGGCAGCTTCACACGATTAAGCACTGCTTTGGCACGATCCCCAGAACCTACATCAAAGGATACGACAGCACCATAGCCCGTTGACTGGCGTTCGTGCACTTCGCGACCTGGATGATCCTGTAACCCTGGATAATAAACAGCTGAAACATCACTTCGTTCATTCAACCAAGCCGCAAGCTTGGCTGTGCTCTGTTCACTGTGTGCCATACGAGCGCCAAGTGTCTTCATTCCACGCATGAGTAGCCAAGACTCTTGCGCTCCAAGCACAGTACCCAACCCGTTCTGCAACTGCTTGAGCTGTTTACCCAGAGCTTCTGTACGAGCTACAGCAAGTCCTGCTAACACATCACTGTGACCACCCAGAAACTTAGTTGCACTATGTACAACGATATCTACACCTAGCTCTATTGGACGTTGGTAGTAAGGTGTCATAAATGTGTTATCCAGAATTGTAACTAACTCATGCTCCTGAGCCCATGATGTTACTGCAGCAATATCTGTAATCTTCAGCGTTGGATTGGAAGGTGTCTCCATATAAACAGCCTTCGTATTTGGTTGAATCGCTGCTTTTACTTCTTCAATATCTGTCATATCGACAAATGTCGTTTCAATCTGCATCCGGTTCAAAATCGAGGTCAGTAAGCGATACGTTCCGCCGTACACGTCCTCTGTCACGATGATATGATCCCCCGCCGAGAACATCATGAAGACACTGGAGATTGCTGCCATCCCTGAAGAATACGCAAAACCACGTACCCCGCCTTCTAGCAGGGTGATGTAATCCTCCAAAGCCTGACGTGTAGGATTCCCTGAACGACTGTAATCATGTTGTGGTGGATTGAAGATATCAAAATGATGGAAGGTGGACGCCTGATAGATCGGCACACTGGAAGCTCCCGTCGTTTTGTCTACCTCATCCCCAAAATGCAGCAGTTTTGTATCGAATTTCAATTCAGAAGAATCAGAAGGACCGGAATTTTTGTTCTGTTCACTCATGATGTGCTCCTCCTTCAATTTCGAGTTTTGCTGCTGCTAGGGCATTGGCCAGATCTGCGATAAGATCCTCTGCGTGCTCAATACCAACGGAGAAGCGCAACAAACGATCATCCACACCGACAGCGTCACGGATTTCAATCGGAATATCGGCATGAGTTTGAACTGCTGGATATGTCATTAATGATTCAACGCCGCCTAAGCTTTCAGCAAATGCGATGAGTTTAATATGACGCAGCAATGGCTCTACGTAACGAGCATCCTTCACTTTGAAAGAGAAGATCCCCGTGTTACCGCTGGATTGCTTGTTCTGCACCTCATATCCAGGATGATCCGACAATCCAGGGTGATAGACTTCACCAACAGCTGGGTGCTCCAAAAGATATTTAGCGATTGTCAATGCATTATATTCATGGCGCTCCATCCGAAGAGCCAATGTTTTCATACCCTTCATCAACTGGTAGGAATCTGTTGGAGATAACACTGCACCAATGGAGTTGTGTAAGAACGCCATCTCTGCTGACAATTCCTCTCCTTTGGTCACAATCAATCCAGCAAGTACATCGTTATGTCCACCAAGGTACTTCGTTGCACTATGAATAACGATATCCGCTCCCAGCTCGATTGGCCGTTGGAAGAATGGAGTCAACAACGTATTGTCCACGATAGTCAACAAGTTATGGCTCTTCGCCCATGTGCTTACCGCTTCAACATCTGTAATCATCATCAGCGGGTTGGTTGGTGTCTCAATAAAGACCGCTTTGGTATTCTGCTGGAGAACCTTCTCTAATGCAACCAGATCATTCGTATCTACATAGCTTGCTGTAACACCAAAACGAGATAGAATACGTTCAAGCAGACGATATGTGCCCCCATACAGATCGAGAGATACAATCAGATGATCTCCTTGACTAAACAACGCGAAAATCGTTTGCAGTGCTGCCATGCCTGAGCTACAAGCAAAACCTGCATCGCCAGACTCCAGTGCTGCTGCTGCCTCCTCCAACACTTTACGTGTTGGATTCGTTGTGCGAATATAGTCAAATCCCGTGCTCTGTCCAAGCTTCGGATGACGAAACGCTGTTGCTTGATAGATTGGAAAGTTAATCGCACCTGTGACAGGTTCATTAATAGAACCAATTTGAGCTAAGCGGCTTTCGATTTTCAACTTGTTATCTTCCATTGCAGAATCCCCCTGTTATCTCGATTAAATTTGCGGACCAATATCGTAAGGTGTTTCTTGATACACATAGTAATTGAGCCAATTAGAGAATAATAAGTTAGCATGCGCCCGCCATGTCGCTGGAGGAACACGGGAGGGATCATCTTTCGGGAAATAATTTTTAGGTAGCGCTACATTTAATCCTTTGGCTGCATCGCGATCATATTCCCACTTAAGGGATAATGGATCGTACTCAGCATGTCCGGTAACGAAAATCTGTTTACCGTCTTTGGTTGCAACTAGGAAAATACCTGCATCCTCAGATTCAGCCAAAATTTCAAGACGCTCGTCCTTCTCAATATCTTCATGACGCACTTCAGTGTGACGTGAATGAGGAACATTAAACACTTCATCGAAACCACGCAGAAGTGGGACGTGAGATTTGTTAATCGTGTGTGGAAATACGCCAAAGCACTTTTCGTCCAGCGAAACTTTAGGAACACCGAAGTGATGGTATAAGCCTGCTTGTGAGGCCCAACATATATGCATGGTTGAAGTTACATTTGTTTTGGTCCATTCGAAGATTTCCTGGATTTCCTTCCAATAGTTCACGTCCTCGAAATCCATCTGTTCTACGGGTGCACCTGTAATGATCATGCCATCGAAGCGGCGGTGCTCGATTTCATCAAATGTTTTGTAGAATTCATCCAGGTACTCCTGGGAAGTGTTCTTAGACGTATGAGATTTCGGATGCACCAGAACGATGTCAACCTGTATAGGTGTATTCCCCACCAAACGTAAGAGCTGGGTCTCGGTCGTTTCTTTCGTTGGCATAAGGTTTAATATAGCGATACGAAGCGGACGAATATCCTGTTGATATGCGGATGTCTCGTCCATGACAAAGATGTTTTCTCCTGCAAGCACTTCCTTCGCAGGTAAAGTGTCCGGTATTTTGATTGGCATGGTGTCACACTCCTCCTTGAGCATAAATAGATTGCAGCATACGCTGCCATGAGCTTGCTCTACAAGCATAGAATCCTATGTCTAATGCCGTGAGACAGGCTCAAGTTCCTTAGCGAAAATCAGTGCTGAGAAGTCGGGGCATATAACAAAGACCTTCCTCGGATTCCGAGAAAGGTCATATGTAAATAGATATGCGCCTCTCTCATCTCTCAGTTACAACAGTACCTCTTGGGCACATAGTCGCTGCAAGAATTAGCACCGTGCGGTATACCGCCGGTTGCCGGGTTTCATCGGGCCAGTCCCTCCACCTACTCTTGATAAGATTTCGCTGTATTTAATTTTTGAAATTTAATTGCTTTCCGTTTACTTTAAAACATTAATCCGTTCACGTCAAGCTACAGTTCATCCTAAGTTTCTACATCTCGGAACTGTTTTTCACCTCCTGTCATACACTGCCTCAGGGCGCGAAATAGACACATTTTTGCGCTTGAAAGCACCTTGGACCAGCGGTATACTAAACAGGTGTTGTAAACCCTTATGTGAGAGGTGACATAATCAATGGATGGCGACCCGAGGCCTGACTGGCAGCCGAATTCCGACAAACAGCATAGAGAATTGACATCAGCATGCCGGCAGCGGGACGTTACTTCCGTTTGCATATAGAGCGAACGCAGACCTGATCACCAGGCTCCGCTGCCGACCGGCTGATCTATTCTTTTTGCGCCCATAATGATGAAGATCCGCCAACCCGGCGGGTGCAGAAGGAGTCGATAACGATGAAAATCCGGTTGGTAAACAACGGTGTATTTATCCCAGTGGAGGACATTCAGCAAGCGCTGACTCCACCAGCGGAGGGCTTTTACTGGATTGATGCAGATGTGGATGATCTAGCCGTGCTTCAGCCGCTATTTATGATGCATGACCTGGCGGTCGAAGACTGCTTAAGTGACGAGGAACAGCGTCCGAAGATCGAAATTTATGAAAGTCATTATTTTATTGTCATTAACAGCATTCGTTTTGATGATGAAGAGATCTTTTTACGTGCCGTCAACCTGTTCTTGGGCAGACATTTCATTATCAGTGTGACCAAACAGAAAGTCAGTGAGCTGCGAACTTTAAAACCTATTCTATGGGAACAGGAAATCAGCACTCCGGATCGTCTGTTATACTTGCTGGTTGACTTAATTGTCGACAATTACTTTACTGTCGGTGATCGAATTGAGGCACGGATCGAGAAGCTTGAGGAAGATATTCTGATGCACACCAAAAAATCTCACCTAAACGAAATAATCGGGCTTCGTAGTGAGATTCTATGGCTCAAAAAAGTGCTTGGTCCTCAAAAAGAGGTCATCAATACACTTAACAAAAAAGACTTGCGTCTCATTGATGATCAATTGCAGAAATACTTCAGCGATATTTATGAGAATGCAGTAAAGATATCCGAGACGTTCGAAACCTATCGGGATCTGATGGGTAACTTACGTGAGGCTTATCAATCCAGTATCGCTAACCGAGCGAATGAGATCATGCGTGTGTTTACCGCCATCACCACAGTATTCATGCCCTTGACCGTTATTACCGGTATCTACGGGATGAACTTCGAATTTATGCCAGAATTGCACTGGAAGTATTCATACTTTGTGGTTATTGGGCTTATGGTGACACTTGGCCTGAGTATGTTCTTCATTTTCCGCAAAAAAGACTGGATCTGATTAGACTCGAAATGAACATTTCAAAGAAAATTGAAGACGAAGCCTCCCTAATGGGGTTATGGCCTCGTCTTTTTTTGAGTCTAATCGCACATTAACTGACGTTCTGCTCCGTCTCTATATGACGACGATAACGAATCCGGATCATACGAAGCTTCTCATATACCTGTTCTAGGCTACCTCCACCTGGTTTCTCTTCCCCATATACTTTATGTAGCACAGGCTTCAGAAACGCGTCTCCTAGTTCCTCATAGGCGTTCCATACGGCTTCTTGTTCTTGTTCAGGCATAATGGCAAGCTCTGCATCAAGAAGACAATCTGTATCATAACCCTCTAGATCTAAGATCTCCAGTAATTCGATTAGCTCTCGGCGTGACAATCCCGAACGGTTAACAATCTCCTCTAACGTATGCCCTTCCTTCATGCCTTCAAGTACTTGCTTACGTGTCTTGAATTTATCTAATTCCTGCTTATACTTTTGTTCCTTCTGTCGATAAAGCCAGTTCTCATACTCCTCTTCTTTCAATGCAGAGTATACCCAGTCGAGTGGAAATACGGTGGAACGCTCCACTCCGTTCGTTAGCTCCAGCCATGCCTGACCATACTCGGTAGCCTTGCTCTCTCCAACTCCTGGCAATTGCATCAGCTCATCCATCGTCAGCGGCACATACGAACTAATCATGCGAAGCAAACGGTTCGTTGCAATAAAATAAGGTGCCTTTCGGTCAGAAGCGGCTTTCTTTCTACGCCATGTGCATAAATCTGTGTACAATGTTTCATTGGCATACAACTCGCTATAACATTGAAGACGTTGTCCACCATAATTTCGTGATCGCAAATCTTCAATCTCATGAAATAAACCTTGTAGTAACGGTCGGAACCCTTCACTCATCTGCAGTGCTAGTTGATGACGATATATATGCATGAGTTCTTCCCACGAACTGCCCTCATACCAAACCGTATCCTCTCGATCCCCTTCCTCATACAAACTCCAACCCAGATGCCATGCTCCTTCTTCTTCGCCAATCCACACTTGTGCAAGCTCTTCATTCTGATCTGTAAATCTTGCTAATCTGTTCATAAATATGACTTCCATGGTCAATCCCTCCTTCGAGTTTCAGCAACACCGCTTGTAAGGCTTACCTTCCATCACCTTAAAAAAAGGCACAAAAAAAACACCTCTCCTGCAAAATGAATGCAAGAGAGGTGCTTCCTCAACAAACCGTGCTATGCTGTTGTTCATATCATACCATATTGGAAAAATTCGTCAATCATTTCGTGTAGTATACCTTACTTATCTAGCGCAAGCATCGCAAGCGCTAAGGAGCCGCACAATCCTGCATTATCTCCAAGACCCGGTGAAACCACATATTGATCAATATCGGCCTGAAGTGCTGGATGCTGAACATAGCCGTTCAGCAGTTCCTGTAATTTATTGCGTACCAGCGGGAAGAGTTGTTCCTGCTTCATCACGCCGCCGCCCATCACAATTTTCTGTGGGGAGAGAATCAGAACATAGTTCATAAGTGCGTGCGCCAAGTAATGAGCTTCGATCTCCCATGCTTTGTGATCCGGTGATAACTCATAAGCTGGTTGTTCCCATCGTTTGTTAATCGCCGGACCCGCAGCAAGTCCTTCTAGGCAATCGCTATGATAAGGGCAGAATCCTTCAAAGGTATCCTCCGGATGTCTACGTACGATGATATGTCCCATCTCTGGATGAGACAATCCATGTACCATTTGACCAGAAACTACAGCACCTGCACCAATTCCTGTACCCACCGTAATATACAAGCAACTGTCTAACCCTTTGGCTGCGCCCCAAGTGGCTTCACCAAGTGCAGCTCCATTGACATCGGTATCAAACGTCATTGGCACATCATAATGTTCCTTCAATTTGCCAATAAGGTTGTATTGCCCCCAATGCGGTTTGGGTGTAGTTGTAATGTATCCGTACGTTGGACTGCCTTCGATCGGATCGATTGGACCAAAAGAACCTACACCTAGTGCTTCAATATTTTTGCCTTCAAAGAAAGCAATGACTTGTGCCATCGTTTCTTCGGGGGTTGTAGTAGGGAAGCTAGCTCGTTCCAACACTTCTCCCTTTTCATTTCCAATACCACATACAAACTTCGTGCCTCCAGCTTCAATTGCGCCTAAGATCGTCATGTTCGTCACACTCCTCAATTAATATAAAAGGAATTCCATTCTGTTATCGATCACTCTACTTGTTCAATCCAACGACTCGGCTTCCAGCTTGTCCAAACGTTTTAACAATGTCTGTCTCCAGCTGTCCGAGAGCGTTGTAATAGCCAGCAAAGCACGAATGCCTTCCGCGTTCTGCTTACCCTGATGCATCACCCGGTTCGCTTCCAGAATTGTCATGGAGGTTAAATCCGTGCTGATTCGTCTGAACTCAGAACCTGGCTTCACTTCTCCTTCTTGTAACACACGAAAATAAAAGCCGGTATGCCCACTTTCCTGAAAATAAACAGGCAAACCCTTGTAGTCATATCGAGCTGCCAACTTGAAGCAAGGCTGTCTGGGCTGACTAACCTGAACCATAGCGGCGCCTAATTGATACACATCGCCAATTCGCACCAGATCCTCTGCACAGCCCTCGACTGTCAAATTTTCGCCACAAGCTCCCCATTCCAGCTTGCGATTCATCAATTGCTCCAGTAATGGATAACGACTATGGTCATAAACACAAACCGCCTTATCAGGTCCCCCGTGATGCTCTAGATCAGCCTGTGCATCCCCAGTCATGCCGGTGAATGATAAGAAAACAGGACTAGAAACGGGAGTCTTCACAATTCCGCTCAGCACTTCACGTTTCTGACCAGGCAAGGGTTTAGGTTGACCCACATTTATGGCTAGGACAGCCGTCGGGGTGTCGCCCGATTCGGATTGTTGTGTGAGTTTCATTTGTGCATTCCTCCCTTTCATTGTTCACGGTTTATTTAACGGAGCCACCAAAAACGAGTGTATTGCTCAACAATCGACCAGGCGAAGTGAGCATTTTACCACCAGCATACATACCTGATGATGCACCACCATCCAGATTCATTGCTTGCTTCGCTCCGAGCTTCTGCATCACAGCAGCCCATTCCTTCATCGTTGCCCCGGAAACGGTCGCTAGAAGAACCGAACCATCGGCCATGATAGCGATCCCGCTTCTTGCACCAGAAGCATTCAGGATTTTCGGATCCTTGAAGCCTTCACTTGCTGGATTAATCGAAATCTTTCCATCCTTAACGAGACGCGGGCCAGCTCCTACAGCAGTAACGACTTCATCCCAAGGAATTTCCTTGCCTGCTGCATTCGTGTACTTATAATTCATCTCAACCGTGGAGCCAACCACGAAACGATCGGCGTTCGATTTATGACTGCCTGTGAAGACCAGAACTGAGCTATTCTTAGGAATGGCAATATTGGTATTCGGTACTTTTTTGGTAACGATCCCTTTCTCGATCACTACTGCTGTACCACCTTTGAACCCAACCGTTGAACCACGCTCAGGCGTATACAGCATCGTAATGCTTGCATTTGCTGAAGGGGTTCTGTTAATAAAGGTAGCGTACCAACTGCGGGATTTACCTTCTGGCGTCGTTACCATACCTGTTAAGTTCACACGAAGTGAATCCATAATAGCTGTGCCATCTTCTTTAAAACCAATGCTTGTACCGTATCTTCCTATATGTATTACTTTACCATTAGCTATTAACATGCCATATGGATCTGGAGCACCATTATAAGCCTCAAAGAAAGCTCCGTTAATCGCTGCTTGCGCCCCATACGCTTTGACAATGGAAGGCAATGTTGCTGTCTGACCTACCTGCTTCTTCGCTAATCCTACTGTCACTGGTGTGCCTTTTGGAATACTAACCGTTTGCACGGTGAAACTACGTCCTGCTGCTTTTACTTTCTGCACTTTTGTGCTGATTGCTGCTTTTGCTTCGACTGTCTGCGGAGCACTTACTGCCCCTGACAATAATACCGGTAAAGCCAGGACAAGAGCCATAGCCCCTGTCCACCATCTCTTACTTGATCTTCGTGATTGAATACTGCTCACCCTATTGCCACTCCCATCCAAGAGCCAAGGCTCTTCATCTCAAGTTGTTCAAACTTGTCCATCACCGTATCCGGATCCAGACGTAATTCACACATATCCAGTGCACATGCGACTGGAACAGCGCAGTGAATCTCTGCCAATTTGCGGGACAGATGAAGCATGTCCAGATCATTCTCAATTTTTTTGCGTACCGAAGGTGTAAGCTTATCCAAGTTGTCCAGAATCCCTTCGATTGAATCATACTCCTGCACAAGCTTCAGCGCCGTCTTCTCACCAATGCCTCGAACCCCTGGATAATTGTCACTCGCATCCCCCATCAAGCCTTTCATATCAATGACCTGGCGCGGTGTAAGTTGTTTCTCCGCCATTAGCGACTCTGGTGTGTACACCATGTAGTTGCCATGACCTTTTTTCATAATAATAATGCTTGTACGATCATTAATCAGTTGCAACATGTCATGATCACCCGTCAGTACCATTACATTCATGTCTGTCTGCTCTGTGTAATATTTCGCTAACGTGCCAATGCAATCGTCAGCCTCATATCCAGCTGCTCCAATGTTCGGAATATTCAGACTATCCATGACTTCACGAATTAGCTCAAACTGCGGAATTAGATCATTTGGAGCTTCGGGACGATTGCCTTTGTAAGCGGCGTACTCTTCGCCACGAAACGTCTTTCCACCCATATCCCAACAACAGATGACGTGACTTGGCCCAAAGGTCTGAACCGCATCCCAGAAATAACGGATAAATCCGTAAACTGCATTGGTGGGCAATCCTGCCTTTGTACGTCTAATATATCCGCTTGCAGATGTTGCGTAAAATGCCCGGAACAACACTGCCATACCGTCTACTAGCAACAAAGTAGGTTCATTACGTTGATTCACTTGTGTTTACTCTCTCCTATCTTGTGTGTAACCAATAAAATATAATTGCATTGCAAAATAACTCTATCATTATAGCATAGTTCTACCACTTATCGGACAGCCAAAAAAGCCCTGAATTATTAATATTCAGGGCACCGATTACACTACCTTTTCAGATACGGTAGAATCCAAGTTATCCGTCGTTCTTAGCGATTATTCCACTCCTGCTCATACGTATCTTCCTTGAATCCCACGGTGACCTTATCCCCATCCGTTACAATGGGACGTTTGATGAGACGACCATTCGAAGCCAGTAAACGAATCTGCTCTTCTACCGACATCCCAGGCAACTTATCCTTCAGCTGCTGCTCTTTGTACACCTCTCCGCTGGTATTGAAAAATTTCTTAACCTCAAGTCCGCTCTTCTGGATCAAATCTGTAAGCTCGGCTTCAGTAGGCGGGTTATCAAAAATAGGAATTAACTCTAGCTGATGCTCTTGTGCCTCGAGCCAATTCACTGCTTTGCGGCATGTTCCGCATTTGGCGTACTGATATACTTTTAATTGACTCATCGTGTTGTTCCTCCTTGGCTCCGGTGTTGTTTTCTCGCTTCCCTTGGTTTACTTCGCAAATCCAAAAGTCGCTCGAAAACAATACCATCGCATTGCAGTTTTACTTCTTAAGCAATCCACTTTTTAAATGCGTTCCTCTCTGGGTTGCGCTTCGGCATCAAGTCGTTTCTCCAACGCTGCCAGATCTGGAGGCAGTGGTGCCTGGAATGTCATCCGCTGCTTCAGAATAGGATGGTCGAATGATAGCTCGTATGCATGTAACGCTTGACGATCAATCCACCCATCTCGCTCGTTTCGCATCGCCTCTGTATCAGCATCGATTCTATCGCTTGGCAAGGTCTTATACATCCGATCACCAATTAGCGGACAACCAATTGAAGTCATATGTACACGAATTTGATGGGTTCGGCCACTCTCCAGTTTCAGATTCACTACACTGGCACTGCCATTTCCCCACGTAGTTACCACTCTGTACAAGGTTCTGGCGGCATAGCCATCAGGTGTTACGATTCGACGATGAGGCTCGTCAGGGTCACGGTCAATTGGACCATCCACCGCACCTTCTACCTCAGCGGGGCAACCATGCACAATAGCCATATACTTTTTATCGACCGTTCCAGCAATCATCTGCTCCGACACATGCTGGTGCACATAAGGGTTTTTGGCTATTGCGAGCACACCTGATGTCTCCTGATCCAGACGATGAATCGGGCGGAAGCGGAAGCGCTCTGCTTTGGACTTCCAATAATGGACAACGCCATTGGCTAGCGTACCTGTATAATGCCCATGCGTGGGATGTACGATAATGCCGGAGTCCTTGTTTACAATAAGCAGATGCTCATCTTCATATAAAATGTTAAAAGGTAGCTCTTCTGGCAAAATGTCATCTGATTCTTCTTGTTCCATTCGAACTTCGAGTCGATCCCCCGCGGATACCTTCACGCTGATATACACACGCTCTCCGTTCAACATGATTCCTTGTTCCGTGAGCTTCAATCTCGACAAAAGTTTACGGGATACCTGCAGCCGCCGCTGTAGCACGGTCTTCAGCAGCCAGCCATCCTCCTGCTCAGGAATCGTATAGACAAGCGGCGAATAATACAGGCTCATTCTTTGCGGCGGAAAACTTTTTTGCTCCGCACATATTCAATATCAGCTACCTGTTGTCTCGCATTGGCTGTCCGTGCAACCACGAAGAAATAATCCGATAAACGGTTTAAATAACGTCTTACCGATGGATTAATATCGGTATGTTGGCCAAGAGTAACTGCACGGCGTTCCGCACGACGACACACAGTGCGACACACATGCAGTGTAGATGATAGCAGACTTCCCCCCGGCAAAATGAAACGTTCTACCTTTGGATTCTCCGCATCATACATGTCAATCCATTGTTCCAATCTAGTAACCATCTCATCACGCACTTTATATTTTGTCTCACTAATTCTTACAAAAGCGAGATCTGATCCACAGTCAAACAACTCCTGTTGTACTTCAAGCAAATGCTCTCGGAGATCCTCGAATTGCCCTGTTGCATGATCAATTAAACTGATTGCTTGTCCCACAAAACAATTCAGTTCATCAATTGTTCCATATGCCTCTACTCGATCATCATCCTTGATGACCCGTCCACCAATCACTGATGTTTGACCTTCGTCACCTGTTCGTGTGTATATGCCCATGCTAATCCCTCCAATTGTTATTGATTCGCGCGGTAGAATATTCGGGTTATTAGTAATGCGAACATTCCTTAACTTCAACTTAACCAGTATACTTGACCACCATAAGATACGGAAATGCATTTTTTTCAGAAACCGCTTGAAAGCTTGCCACGTATATTGAATTGAGTTGTAATGCTGAGTATACATGAAATTGATAAACCCCCATAAAAAAGGAGACGATGATGCAGAACTGGATAACCGATTTCATGGAACAGTATGGATACATAGGAATTGCGCTGATAATTGCCCTTGAGAATGTATTTCCGCCCATTCCTTCTGAGATTATTTTGCCATTCGGCGGATTTATGACCACGTATACTAGCCTCACACTGCCTGGCGTTATTATTGCTGCAACGATCGGATCTGTACTTGGAGCTATCATTTTATATGCCATTGGACTGTTAATTGATGTGAACCGATTAGAGAAAATAGTAGACCGCTGGGGTCATATTCTACGTATCAAAAAAGAGGACATTCATCGTGTAGACGCATGGTTCGATAAATACGGAATGTGGACTGTCTTGTTCTGCCGTATGATTCCTCTTGTTCGTAGCTTAATCTCCATCCCTGCCGGTATGTCCAATATGAAGTTTGGATTATTCGTGCTTTTTACCACAATCGGTACATTCGTATGGAATATTATTCTGGTCTCTGTTGGAGCCGCACTTGGAGCATCATGGGAAAGTATTCTGAGCTTTATGGATGTGTACTCCCTTGTAATTTACATCATTCTCGCAATCCTTATTGTAGGATTGATAATTTGGTGGGTCAAACGGAGTAGAACTCGGAATTAAGCTGTGTTTTGGAACTCCGAGAGCCGTAAATGAATTTAAGATACTCCCTAATGTAATTCACGTAAGGGATGCGTCTAACTAAATCTTTCCTCAGTTACTCTCACTAGTGCCCCTATAAAGAAAGACGTGCCGTCTCCTATAGACCGCACGTCTTTCTTTATTAAATCTCCATTATGTAGCCTTTGCCATGACTCATATGATATAAGACGACTTATTCATAACGTACTGATCGTGCCTTAAGCTCCATCGCTAAACCAGATACGAGCATGTAGACTTGTTCAGAGTGCGCCTGAAGTGCGCGATTCACAGATGCCATTCTTGCAGCGAAGATACGCTCTTCTTCCGTTGGGTTCAGTAAACCATGCATTTCATTGGTGATAACAAGCATCTTCCCTTGGTAAGACAACATGGCATCCAGCAATCGCTGCGTTTCTACACGTTGTTCATCCAAATCGTCATTCGCTCTAAAACCAGCAACCATCCACGAGGTTAAACTATCCACGATTA
The DNA here is from genome assembly GCF_001426865.1 of Paenibacillus sp. Root52. Classification (GTDB taxonomy): domain Bacteria; phylum Bacillota; class Bacilli; order Paenibacillales; family Paenibacillaceae; genus Paenibacillus. Next base: position 145,782 of record NZ_LMFO01000023.1, read on the forward strand.
CAATCCGACGATCTGCCAGAAATAAATTAGATTCTCGATTAATCTGATGAATAACTTCCGTCAGATGTTGACCATTCCCAGCTTCAATGACACGATAGTGAGCGGATGGAAATTCCGGAATGATCGCTTCATGATCGCCAGTTGATAAATAGATGCCTTCCCGGCTGATCTCCGCCGCATAACTAAGGGCAAACTTCGTTTTACCACTACCTATACCCCCAGTGACCGTAATCAACAATCCGCTCCCCTCCTTCCATAGCTAGGCTTCACACCTATTACTCTGTTAATGCCTTCAGTACTTTCTTTGATTCTTCAATATTTGAAGCGGATACTGGAATGGTTGCAAATAAATTTTTCGCAGCATACTGCACTTCTTGGAACATCTTCATATCTTCAAGCGGAATTCCATAGAGATGTGTTTCTTTTTTGATATCAGATCCATCATCTCCTGTGCCATCTTCAACAAAAACTCCACCTTCAAATACTCCTCGCTCGTATTTCTCTTGATCGAATGTATCATCTAAAGACACGTTTGAGCCATTGTTTCCATATTGCTTCATGTCTGCTTCAGGCAGTATAAAAATATCATGCCCACCTGCGGCATATTCTACCAGGATTTTCTGTACATCATACATCGCACTAGTGACAACCTCTACTTTGGGCTCTTCACCTAGTTTTTGCTGCAAATTCGCCTGTAGTTGTTCTGAAATAACGGACGGATCACCCTGGTTATCAATAATAAAAATCGTGAATCCACTCTTTCCTCCACAACCAGTAAGCACCAAAATTATGGAGATGATTGCCATTAGACCCCAAACTCTTTTCATTCCAGCTCCCCCTTTTGTCTCCTATGTCCAATATATCACAATTGTTCCACGCAAAAAAATAAGCACGCCTTCTAAGACTATGACTTGACTCATACCACAAAAAAAAGAGACCCCTCCGGGTCTCTCTACAGCCAAAATACGTAACGTTTCGATAGCCTGCAACAACAGCAATCTATATTACATACTTGGCAAGATATCATTTGCTTTTGATCGGATTAGCTTTCATGTACTCGTTAATCTTCAGATCAAGCAGACTACTGATCTCAATAACGATGTCAGAAGTGAACGATTTTTCTTCAAGGAAGATCTGCTCCATCTTCAGACGCAGCAGATGAATTTCATCTTCCAAGGAAATGTCATGCAATGATGCGTGATCTCGTTTGACCGACCATCGGTCGCCATGATCGCCTTCAGCCAGATATTGTCCACGATTAGTCGGTAACTCATATTCAACACAAAACAAGCTAACCCCTCCTTGGAAAATGTTCTTCCGAATGTTAAATGTTAGAAAAAGTTATTTCAAATTGAAATTATATCACAATAATTTGTAAAAGAAAGTCATTTTTTCTAATATAACAAATTGTATCATTCGGGTATCCTTTTCTAACCATACAAAAGAATCTTTTTACTTATTAACCCTCTTTTTGTATCTTGTAAACAAAATTTCCGATTCGTTCCAGAGCTTCATTCAATTGAGTCACTGAAGTTGCATAAGAACAACGAAGGAAACCTTCACCTTGTGGGCCAAACACATTACCAGGCACAGCAGCAACCTTATTTTCTGTGAGCAATCGTTCAGCAAAAACATCAGAAGTAAGGCCTGTCTTTTGAATACTTGGGAATGCGTAAAATGCACCCTGGGGTTCATGACAGTCTAATCCAATATCACGGAATCCCTGTACGATCAGCCTTCTGCGCTGATTATAGGACTCCACCATTCTGTCCTTCTCACCTAATCCGTTCGTTAAAGCTTCAAGTGCAGCAACTTGCCCCATCGCAGGAGCACACATAACCGTATACTGATGGATTTTGAGCATTGCCGCAATAAGCTCTGGATGTCCGCACATGTATCCGATCCGCCAACCAGTCATAGCAAATGCTTTGGAGAATCCACTGACTAGAATTGTGCGTTCCTTCATATCAGGAATTGAAGCGAAGCTAACGTGTTTTTGCGTATACGTCAACTCAGCATATATCTCATCAGCAATGACGATAAGATCATGCTTCTTGATCACTTCAGCAATCGGAAGCCATTCTTCATACGTCATAATTGCTCCGGTTGGATTGCTTGGATAACACAAAATCACAACTTTGGATTTGGGCGTAATGCTTGCCTCGAGTGCCTCCGCTGTCACTTTGAATTGATCTTTGGCATAGGTCTCAACACCAACAGGCACACCCCCACCAATTGAAGCAATGGGTGAATATGCTACATAAGACGGTTCTGGAATTAGAATTTCGTCTCCCGGTACGATCAAAGCCCGTAAGGCGAGGTCAATCGCTTCACTGCCGCCAACCGTTACGATAATTTCGTCCTTCGGATCATACTTTGTATCGAATTGGGTATGCAAATAATCGCTGATGGCTTCTCTCAGCTTCGGCATACCGGCATTTGACGTATAACTAGTCATGCCTCTTTCCAATGAATACACACAAGCTTCTCTCACGTGCCATGGCGTAACAAAGTCCGGTTCCCCGACGCCAAGTGTAATGATGTCTTTGTTATCACCAACCAGATCAAAAAACTTACGAATTCCGGATGGCGGTATCTGCTGAACCAAAGGTGCCAGATACGAAGTCATTTTCTTGTTATTCCCTGTTGTCTGTTCATTCACTATCATGACACATCTTCCTTTACGGCGAGATCATGAGACGGTTGTCTTCCTGATGGTCTTCAAAAATAATCCCGTCCTGCTTATATTTTTTAAGAATAAAATTCGTTTTGGTGGAGAGTACTGAATCGATTGGAGACAGTTTCTCGGATACAAAATTAGCAACTTCACGAAGGTTGCCACCTTCAACTTCAACGAGCAAATCATATGCTCCCGACATGAGATAAACCGATTTTACTTGAGGATACAAGTAGATTCGTTCAGCAATACCTTCGAATCCCCGACCACGCTCTGGCGTAATTTGAACTTCGATCAGTGCTGTGACTTTCTCGTCATCAATTTTGCTCCAGTTAACGACCGTTGCGTATTTGACGATGACATGCTCTTGCTCCAGCTGTGCGACGACATTCTTAATCTTATCTTCCGACTCTCCGAGCAGCGTAGACAGCAGCGCGGGAGTCCTTCTCGCGTCTTCCTTCAACAAATTCAGAACTTTCAATTGCAGGTCGTTCAAATCCTTCATGTGTTTACCTCCAGCGTCATCCAAGTTCCTTAACGTACGTGTTCGAGCTATCTCTTCAATGAATTAATACTTATATTACATGAATTTAACGTTGATGCAAAGACAAAAACCGCCTGCCTTGAATTCAGGCAAGCGGTGGTATGGTCTTCATACAGGCTTGTGCTTCAAACCCCTTTTCCAGAGGTTACATGTAATAAGGATTACCGTAACTAGGCTGATGCTGAGGCACATTAGGTGCCTGGCTGTATGGACTGCTTTGCGTATTCTTCTCCTGAATGAATTGCTGACATTTCTGCTGAGTCTGCTGTGCAGACTGGAGTTGCTTATCAACATCTGAACGTATGGCTTTGGACGAGGCAGAATACATGTTGTTTTGTTGCATCAGATTGAACAATTCACCCTGTAAACGCAAAGTATCATTCGTCAGATCATTGAACATTTTACGAACTGTAGGACAGGAAGCTTCCGTAGTTGCTGTCGTATATTCCCGAGAAGTTCGTCTCAAATCTGCAAGAATCGACTTCAACAAGTCCTGTTCTTGCATAAAATTCCCACTGGATGATAAAGATTGTGTGTACACGTATTTTCCTCCTATGCATTAAAATCACTTGCTAACGGTTTGAGGTTTATTGCGACTGGGAAGGTGCAAGAGATTGATGTTGGTGCAGAGCCTGGATCAGCGTGTTCAAATGTTGTTCATGGGCACGAACATATTGGTTCAATGCCTGCCCAATCTGTGGCTGGTGTGAGATGGATGCTGTGGCAGCACACTGTTTAATCAGCATTTCTTCATTGGAGATTGAATCCGCAATGTAGTTCAGTTCCTTTGGGCTCAGTGCTTGCATTTGTGAATATTGCATGTATGTCTGACCTCCTTAACCTAAAGTTTATGCGAATTTATTGTTACCTTGTCCTGAAAAAGTATACTTCATCAAATGAACAGAGGTGGTCTATTATGGAACTCATTAACGGAAGAACGTACTGGCCAACCACGTTCCAGCCGACACGCAATTATCCAGTTTTAGAAGAGAACCTTACCTGTGATTGCCTGATTGTTGGCGGTGGGATGGCTGGAGCATTGTCTGCCAAGCTTCTAACCGATCGTGGAATTCAAACCATCCTCATTGACAAGAGAGAGATCGGGCATGGCAGTAGTATGGCGAACACGGGCTTACTCCAATATACGAATGATAAGACGTTGACCTCCTGTATCCAGACATTTGGAGAACAGACAGGAGTACGATTTTATGAGTTGTGTCGAGATGCAATGCAGCAGCTAGCCGAGATTGCACAAAAGCTTGAAATTGATCCTTGGTTTGTGCCTCGCACAAGTCTATATTGCGCAACTGATGAGGATGATATAGTTATGCTTGAGGAGGAATATCGCAATCTGAAGCATTACGGATTCGATGTAGAGCTCTGGAATGAAGACAAGATTTGTTCCGTGTTCCCTTTCAGCAAGCGAGCTGCATTGTATACAAGTGGTGATGCGGAGGTTAATCCGTATCGCTTGGTTCACTCACTCATCCACTCGGCCTCAAATCAGGGAGCCAAAGTCTTCGCTCATACCGCCATGACCCATTGTGACTACAATGAGGATGGAGTGGTCTGTTATACGCCACAAGGAACAATTCGTGCCAAGCATGTTATTTTCTCTACAGGATATGAAACGCAAGAGATCAAGAATGATCGTGGGGCATATCTAAAGAGCACTTATGCCATTGCTACCAAACCACTGAAGGATCTTAGCAGCTGGTATGAACAGTGCATGATATGGGAAACTGCCCGACCGTATCTGTACATGCGTACAACACCAGATGGACGAATTATTGCAGGTGGACTTGATGAGGAACGCCCACGTGAAGATCAACGATCGATCAAAGCAGCTCATAAAGGTGACATTCTACTTCAACAGATTGCAGAATATTTCCCTTTATCCGAACTTGAAGTGGATTATGCTTGGGAAGCGGTCTTTGGTAGCACGCATGATGGGCTGCCCCTAATTGGACCCCATCCAGATTACCCACATTCATATTTTGTAGAAGGGTATGGTGGCAACGGGACAGTGTACAGCATGATTGGCGCAAGGCTAATTACGGAGCTTATTGCTACGGGTACAAAGAATCCCGACTTGGATCTATTTTCCCTCACAAGAACTAGCAAACCTTCTCCCGTTTAACCGGAGTAAGCATATAAGTATAGTGATGTAGATAAGGTCTAGACAATAACAGCAGTTGAAGCAGCTAATTTAAAACGGATACACAAAAAAGGTACATTCACAGGAGTTACCTCCTTGAATGTACCTTTTTATTTTTACCATACATATAGTAAACATTTGCACTCGCATACTGTCAGCACCACACTATGAAAGAGGCATAATCTAAGCCAACCTATGGTCTTAGATTTATGACGATGTTGTACCTTTTCCTTCAGTGTGTCTTAACATCTTACGCATAAAGACCCAACCGATTAGCGGAAAGGCTCCTAAGATGATAATTAACCAAGTTAGCGTTCGCAGCGAAGGTTCATTCATGACGGTTAGAATAAAGACCCCCAATCCAAACAGCCGACCAATCATCAGGGAAAGCTCTCTTAATACGACAAGTTCTACCCTTTTCTCGACATTTTCACCACTCGTGCCCATCATATCAAACCCCGCTGAGATCATCGGCAGAATGTACAATGGCATCGCAAAGGCACTCCCGATTCCCATGATCAACAGCGTACCATAGGTCACTTTCCAGAGAAGCGGCATTAACACAACCAGCAGCAATATGGCTCCAATGAGCATTCCCTTCGCCCTATACTGTGGCTTAAACCATTTGCCTGCCGCCCAATAACTTACAAGTGCTACTGCAGAAGTGATGAGAGAAAACTGCCCTAGTTTGTACTCCTGAGCAGTAGCCACATAGACCAGTAAAGCGATCAAGAATGCGAATACACCCTCACGCACCCCCTGAGCAAATAAACCTAAAGCAAGCGGCCTCCAAGGACTATGCGGTTTAGACAGCTGGAGCCAAGGCTCCGACCAGCGGTATGTACCGCTCACCTTTCTTTTTTTGAGAAAGAAACTGAACACAACTGCAATCACATAAATGACTAGAGACACCGTGAAAATAAGGCGATATCCCGTATTATCCGTCATGCGGGAAATGACTAGACCAGAGAACCATGGCCCGATAATACCTGTCATCGATCCTAACAGACCAACCCAGCCATTAAATAAATCCCGGTTATCGCGATCCGTTATTTCAAAATATACGACGTTAAATGCAATCCAGAACAGACCTAATGCACACCCTAACAGTATGCCCAGAGGCCAAATCCAGTCTACAGCGCTAGAACCAACCCAGAGAACTGTCATATAAAAAAGCCCTGATAATGCTGTTCCTAGTCGTAACGCACTCATTTTGTTATGTTCCTTAACCCATTTACCAGCAATCCAAAATGTGAGCCCGATGGCAAGTTGCTGACTGACAGTGAACCAACCTAACATAGCGTAGTCTGGCCGGCTCTTCCACAAGTACACATTCAGAAACGTTCCCGATAGAGCTCCTGCTAACACAAACAATCCATTCACGCCCAAAAGCAGAATGGATTGTCGACCCAAAGAAATCTTCATCTGCTCCTCCTTTGTCCACCTGAAGTGAGCACTTTACAGGTAGGTCTCAGGTTTAACGTACCCCAAGCGCTAGGAAAACATGATGAATCTTTGGCATGGCTATAAAATTTTATTTTGATCGAGCTTTATAAAATGATTTATTTCTTCGCACTCAAATTCTGAATCAGACGAAGACGATCATCCTCTGACAGACTGTATTGAACTTGGAAACATCCTGAGCAGACATACATCTGCACTGTGAACGGAGGTGACAACAAATCACCCGTTCCCGCAGCACCATTCGGAACAGACGTGAAGTTCGCCTGGTCTGCTTGTTGAGTACCTGCTAACAGCATGAACTCACGACAGTGTGGGCATTCTGGGACTTCTTCCTGATGATCGAGTTGCTTCTCAACACCTTCTTCGTATTGGATCAGATCATTCCCCTCATCCGCATACTTAGTTAGTGTGCGCAATTCAGGTAGTTTCAGTTCTACCTCGTCGCCCCATAAATCAGAGATATCCGTCCCTTGATTATCGTGCACCTCATCTTCCTCGTAGACGTCCGTTTCGTTGTCAATCTCCTCTTCGTCTCCGATGTTAATGTTAAGTGTACGATATCCGTTTAGTTCATTGTGACAGTGTGGGCACTCTTCTTCAGGTCCCAGCTCCTCATCCCATACAATCTCCGTGTGACACCAAGGGCAAATTGTTGTTTCCATATCTAATCAACCTTTCTCTTTCTGTATAACCATCAAGTATTCATAACATAAATGACGCCAATAGTGAAAAATACAATGGATGCAGCAAACAAAATTCGAATTAACAGTTTCATGCCGCAAGACCTCCTACATGATGCTCGCGCCAATAGCAAAGGATAGCGAGACCGAGATAATCATGGAAATCAGTCCAACCGCCCGGTTATCCGCTTCAATTTCTTTATCAATGGAAAACACCGGGGTCAAAAATTCAAATAAAAAGTAGGCAACGAGCAGGAGAATAAACCCTAGAAATGACCACGTCATGGCTTCATAGACTGAAGATTTGGCTTGAATACAGAAACGAAGTACGTTACATATGCCAAAAATTTTGCCACCTGTTGCCATAGCAACCGCAATATTTCCCTTCTTAATCTCATCCCAGCACTTGTACTTGGTAACCAGTTCAAAGCAAGCGAGAAAAATGAGAAGCTCCATAATGGCTACCGAAAAAAAACCGAGCACCATCCCCAAGGGATGGGACAGCAATTGGTCAATCGTCCCTTTCACGCACGGTTCCCCTTCCCGCTTCCGCATTCAAAGCTGACCAAGAATGCGGAAATTCAATGATTCATGGCATGGGCTAGCTATTCCAGTTCTGCTACGGTAACACCGTTTCCGCCTTCCCCGTAATTACCCAGCCGATAACTTTTAATATGTCTATGCTTACGCAGATAATCCTGAATACCGGAACGTAAAATTCCTGTTCCTTTACCATGGATAATGTATACCTGACCGAGATTCGCAAGGAACGCTTCGTCGATAAAACGATCCGTTTCCATCAGAGCCTCCTCCAGATTGGCACCGCGCAGATCCAGCTCGCTCTTGACATTATCATCACGAGTTCGTTTCATTCCGGTCACAGGTTTTTGTTTGGGTGTCACTACCGTTGAAGCAGACTGCTTCAGCTCAAGATCATTCAGTGATACTTTCATCTTCATAATACCAAGCTGTACCACTGCTTCCTTGCTTCCAGACATCTCAACAACATGACCTTTCTGATTCAAGCTGTACACTAATACTTCATCGCCTGGGCCAATAGCACGAGCCTTCGGAGCGGATGCCGTGCGTTTAACGGTCTTCTTCCGTTTCTCCGGTTCAGCTTCGTCTAATTGTTTACGAGCAGCAATTAGCTTGTGCTCCTTAACCGATGCTCCTTCTTCCATAGCTAGCTGACGCAGATCAGCAATAATTTTCTCTGCTTCTGCTCTAGCTTTGTCCACAATCAGGCGCGCATCTTCTTCTGCCTTCTCAATCCGGCGGTCACGCTGCTGTTCCAGCTTCTCCAATTCGGATTGATGTCGACTACGCAGCTTCTCCATGTCTGCACGTAAATGTTCCGCTTTCTCACGCTCTTGCTCGGCAGTCAGTCGATTCTCTTCTAGTGAAGCAATCATATTCTCCACCCGTTGATCCTCTTCCTTCACCTCGCCACGGGCATAATCCAGAATGTTAGTTGGAAGCCCAAGACGTTCCGCAATCGCAAAGGCATTACTTCGACCAGGAACACCAACAAGCAAACGATAGGTTGGACTTAATGTATTCACATCAAATTCCATACTCGCATTGATAACGCCTTTGCGTTCATATGCGTATGCCTTCAGCTCACTATAATGCGTTGTAGCTACCATACGACAACCCGTCTGATGCATATGTTCCAGAATGGAAATCGCTAGTGCGGAACCTTCTGCCGGATCTGTTCCCGCGCCAAGCTCATCGAGAAGAACAAGGCTTTTCGTGGTCATGTTTTTCAAAATTCGAATAATGTTGGTCATGTGACTGGAGAACGTACTCAAGTTCTGTTCAATACTCTGTTCGTCTCCAATATCGGCATAGATCGCATCAAATACACAGAGCTGACTGCCATCTTCAGCAGGGACAAACAATCCAGACATGGCCATTAGACTGAGCAAACCAATCGTTTTTAACGTGACTGTTTTACCACCTGTATTCGGCCCTGTGACAATAATCGATGTATAATCATTGCCTAATTCAATATCCGTAGGCACAACATTCTCAATGGCAATTAGCGGATGACGCCCCTTCTTCAACTTAATGAAGCCGCGATCATTCATCCGAGGTAAGGTTGCCTTCAGTTCGCGCGCTAAACGTGACTTCGCAAAGATGAAATCAAGCGTCCCCAATAGATCGACATCATCCAACAGCCATTCTGCCTGCTCACTGACAAGGGCTGTCAATTTCTGCAAAATAACTTCAATTTCGCGCTCTTCCCGAATTCGAGTCTCACGTAATTTGTTATTCATTGCAACAATTGATTCCGGTTCAATAAACAGAGTCGCACCTGAACCCGACTGATCGTGTACAATCCCCCCGAAGTAAGAACGATACTCTGCTTTTACCGGGATTACAAAGCGATCCCCACGAATAGTAATCAACTGATCCTGTAGCATTTTAGATACCGTTGATGAGCGGATCATGGAATCCAGCTTCTCCCTGATCCGAGCTTCGCCGCCCCGAAGTTCGCGACGAATCTGTGCAAGCGTGACGCTCGCACTATCAGAAACTTCAGCATTATCTTCAATACAGCTACGAATTTCATCTTCTAGTGCTTTTTGCTCCGATAACTGATCACTAATGAAGAACAGCGACTCCACTTTTTCATCTTCATGAAGCGTGGCAATTTGCCTTTTGAGTCTGCGTGAAGCAAGAGTAGTGTTCGAAATCCCGAGAAGTTCATGTGGGTTCAAGGTGCCCCCAATTTCTGAACGTTTAATGGAGGCTGTAATGTCAACAATGCCACCGAAAGATGGCGAACCCTTCAATCGATCAAACTTAAAGGCTTCGTCCGTTTGCTGCAGTAATCTTTTCACTTCTTCTAGGTCACCAATCGGCTCCAGAGTATCCGCTTTCTTCTTGCCCATTGTCGTTTGGGCAAAGCCTTGCAATGTATTTAAAATTTTGCGGTATTCCAATGTGTGTAAAATTTTCGTATCCAAGTGTACAACTCCTTCCAAACTATAACTGTATTATAGCGAAAGAAACTTTCTAACGCTATTTAACGAATCCTTCCACACATAAGTTATGACATTAAGCCACAAACTACAGGTGTCAGGATTTTGCAACGTCCCCAAGCGAACAGGATGCCCAATGCATAATCCGATCTGAAATATAAGGAGGTAAACACGTTGAACTTCTTGGGACATGTTGTACGATTCATTATTGCAGCCATTGTACTAATGGTCGTCAGTTGGATTGTACCTGGTTTTGCCGTTGGTGGTTTCTTGAGCGCCCTTATGCTAGCTCTGGTCATTGCCCTTCTTGGTTGGATCATTGAAGGTGTCTTTGGTAAAAGGGTCTCTCCCTTCGGCCGTGGAATCGTTGGCTTCATTGTCAGTGCACTAGTGATCTGGTTAGGTCAATACGTTGTCGATCACGTTGAAGTCAGCTTGCTTGGAGCCATTTTAGCCGCACTGGTTATCGGGATTATCGATTTGTTCATCCCTGTATCCACACCGTTTGAAGCAGGGCGTGAATCCAACAAACGTTCGTAAGATCAAGGCTATACCCTGGCTAAACACGTTAGATCAGTAACATAGCTCATCCGTAGACCTCTGATGGCTTCACAGCCTGATGAGGTTTATTTTTTATGAAGTCTTCCCCTACACCACATCATAATCTGAATAATTTTCAATAAAACGACATAGCCCACATGTACAGGCGTATTCAATTTGCGGTATGATGACTGAAGAAATCATTCAAATTTCATCTATTACAATAAGGGGGCACATGATGAAAAAAAGTATAGCCTGGCTCGTAGCTTGTATGTTGATCATGGTTCTTGCAGCATGCGGATCAGGAAACTCAAGTAATGGCAGCGATGCTGATCCTGAAATTACTGCAAGTGAGGAACTCGTGATCAAGGCAAGCAACTATGAGTTCGACAAACCCGAGTATCACCTCAAAAAAGGGGTTCCCGTTAACATTATTTACGAAAACTCAAATGGAAATCACGGCTTGCTTGTGCCTGAACTTAAACTGCAACTAGACATCCAAAATACTTCAAAAGTAATCGTCCCTGACCAAGTCGGCGAATTTGAGATGTCATGTTCTGTATTCTGTGGTAGCGGGCACAGTAGCATGATCTCCAAAATTATTGTTGAAGAATAGATAACCAAGACAAGGAGCCCCCGTAACATTGGGAGCTCTTTCTTTCATTATAACAAATTGTACAATAGGTTGTTCAAAAAGCCCGCTTTTGAGCATGCACTATAAGAATTCAATGCCAGGATGATATCCAAATCCACAGAGATTAATTCTGATCCTGTTCAATCAATTCAATCCATTCGTTATACTCCGTCTGTAACTTCGTATATTCATCTTTCAACTGTCGATGCTCCGTGTTCAGTTGCTCCGCCTTCTCTTGCTCCATTTCACGTTCCACTTGTAACAAGCGAAGCTGATTCGCAGCAAGCTCATAGCGGTCACTGATCTCAAGCAGTTCATGCTCCAGAGCTTGTTTCTCAGAGGTAGCCTCTGCACGTAGCTGATCTAATTGCTGGCGCTCTTGTTCTAGCTCTTCAACCTTCTCAGCACTTGCAGCACTTTCCTTCTGCCAGACATTCATCTCATTCTCCAATGCAGTCCAGCGCTCTTGCCAGGATTGCTCCTGTGCTGCCCACTCGTCGGCACGTCGCTGCCAAACTTGATCATTTTGTTCCGACTCTGCAGCTTTTGAACGGAGTTGCTCTTGAAGTTGCTCTTCTCTATCGGTTAGCGCCTGCAAACGTGAAGACAAATCTGCTTGTTTGGCAGTTAGTTCTTCGTGCTTAATCTGCCATTCCAATGCTTCTTCCTCCGTCTGCGCAAGCAAGCTTGCCTGCTCATCTATTCGTGCAGATAACTGCTGTACTTCATTGCGAGTCGTAGACAGCTGCTTCTCAAGTGTATCCTTATCCACAGCCAGCTCATCAAGCTTGCGAGTGTAGTCCTCTTCGCGCTGGAGAGCATCTCCATAATCATGGCGGATCTGCTTATAACTCTCTTGCAGCTTATTCAGTTCCTCTCGAAGTTCACCCATCTCGCGATCAAGCTGAAGACGCTCTTGTTCCCATTCATCAACTTGGTTTTGGAAACGTTCTGCTGCTGCTTTATGACGCTCTGCTTCATCCTTCACTACAGATAACTCATCATGTAGAGACTGAACACCTGCTTCCAGCGTCTCATTCTGTTCAACAGCTTCAAGGACCTGCATTTCTAACTCTTCCATTTCGAGTCGACGCTGCTCGGCAAGGTCTTTCCATGACTGTTCACTCTGCGTCAATGTGCTAATCTCATGCTGCAATGTACGTACAGCCGCATGAGCCTGCTCCAGCACTTTTTGCAGTCTGCGCTGCTCATCTTCCGACTTCGCTTCGGATTCACGAAGCTTCTGAATCTCCTGTTCCAACGTGCCCTGTTGTTCCTGAACTTTGCGAAGCTGTGCTGTAAGGGAAGATTCACGCTCAATCGTTTCGTTGTATTGTTCTTTCCATTGTTGTTCGGTTTCAAGAGTTTGCTGCAGAAGCGATTCTGTTTCACGCAACTGTTCCTGAAGCTCGGTACGATCGTTCTTCAATTGCTCAAGCTGATGCTCAAGCTCCGTAATACGCCGTGTGTGTGCTTCTTGTTGCTGTTTACGCACTTCTTGTTCCTCACGTAAAGTTCGTAGTTGCTCTCGCTCACTGTGAAGTTGTTGTTCTTGATCCACAACGACTTCTTGAGCTTGTTGGAGTTGCTCTGCCACATTACTAAGCTGTGTGCTCACGTCCTTCAGACGAGATTCAGCGAGTTCACGTTCAGCTTCCAACTGCTGATGTAGCTTCTCTTGTTCTACATGTAATCTAGACTCGGCAGTTGCACGAGCCTCCGCAAGTTCAGCTGTCGCAGCTTGCTTCTCTTGCTGCAGCTGCTCTTCGTAAGCCGCCTCTTTCTCCATCCATTGCAATTCAGCCTGTTCCGATGACTCTCGGAACGAAGCCTGCAGCTCCTCAATCTCTACAAGACGCTTCTCGTCAGCCTGTTGCTCCAACAATAACCGATCTTGCTTCGCCTTCTCAGTAAGCTGTAGCGCCTGATCTGTAGCAGATTGTTCTGCTTCCTGGATACGCTGTTCCAATTCAGACTTCAACGCGTTGTACTTCAGTTCAGCTTCGTCCTTCGCTTGTTTCAACTGAGTCTCCGCTTGCTCTAATTCTGACAAGATCGCAGCCTCTGCTTGTTCTTTAGCAGCCTGAACTTGCTGCGCTGCCTGCACTTCTAGCTGCTGTCGTTCAGCAACAGCCCGGCTCTCTGCTTCTTTTAGTTGAGCAGCCACTTTATTTTGCAGCTCCTTATATTGGGCAGCTGCTTTAGCTTCGGCTTGCTCTAATTGTGTTCTGGCACTTGCCTGTGCCTCTTTCAGTTGAGTTGCAGCCTGTGCCTGAACAGCCTTAAGCTGACTCGCTGCCTTGTCTTCCGCTTCTTTCAGGCGAGCTAACGTCTTCTCTTCCTTCTCTTTCAATTGAGCTGAGGTTTGAGCTTGGAGCTTCTGCTCTTTCGCCGCTGCTTGTGCGCGCTCATTCTCCAGAGCGGAATTCAATTTGGCTATTTCAGCCTGTTGTTCCTCACGTAGCTTCGCCATGGCCTGTTCAGCCTCAGTTTTGAGTTTGGTCGCTTCAGCCAATGCTTGATCACGGCGATCAAGCTCCTGTTGATGTTCGCTCTGTATCTTGCTCAAACGATTCACTTCATTTCGAAGTTCAGTACGTTCACCTGTTAGCATTTTCAATTCATTCCGGATTTCCTGGGTTTGAAGAGATTGCTCAGCCATATGTACTGCTGCTAACACCGCAATGCGCGGTGTATCTAAGCGAGAGTGATGTTTGGAGATAGCGTTCATACGCTCATCCACCAAATTAGCTACTTGTTTCATATAGTCGGCACTGCTGCCAACCAGTTTATAGGAAGTCCCGTAGATATCTACGGTGACGCGTGTACGATCAGGTGTAGTCACAGTTGTGCCCTCCTTCAAGTCTGTATGTTGATTCTAAGCTGTATAACCAAAAAAGTCACATCGATCCTCTATATGCTAAGGATTCGATGTGACTTCAAACAATTCCTGCTAATCTTTGTTCAAAAAATTGACTTCTGTTCTATTTACGCAATTCAGCTGCGAATTGCTCCTCTAGACGAGCAACTACGCGAGCATGCACCTCGGTAATTTCCTCATCAGTAAGCGTGCGCTCACGATTGCGATAGACCAGTGCCATGGCTACACTCTTCTTATCTTCACCCAGCTTGCTGCCTGTGAACACATCGAATACCTGTACCGTCTGTAGCAGTTCACCTGCTGATTCACGAATGGCTTTTATCATGTCACCGGCTTCAATATCTTTGTTTACCACGACAGCAATGTCACGCTCCACTGCCGGGAAACGCGGAAGCTCACGATAACGGATATCCGCATCAGCTTCACTGTAGATAGCTTCAAGTCCGATCTCAGCGATATATACATCATTCAGATCATATTGTTGTTGCAGTTCTGGATGCAATTGACCCATCGTACCGATCAGCTTGCCTTCTTCTCCATTTTTCCCATCCAAGTATACTGAAGCAGAACGGCCTGGGTGGAATCCTTCAGGGCTGTTCGCTACCAAGCGAATACGTTGCTCTAGACCGAGGTAAGCAAACAGGTTCTCAAGTGCACCTTTCAGGTCGAAGAAGTCCACTTTCTCTGCCCCTACATTCCACTGCGTAGTTGCACGATTTCCAGTAATCAGCAAGCTAAGAACTGGAATTTCATGAGGCTGCTTAGTCAACTGCTCTTCCTCAGTGAAGAAAACACTGCCAACTTCAAATACTGCAAGTGAATCCTGTTTCCGATTCATATTGTATACTGTTGCATCCAGCATCTGTGGCAACACGCTTGTGCGAAGCACGCTACGGTCTTCACTCATCGGCATCGCCAGCTTCACATACTTACTATCACCTGTAAGTGCAGGGAATAGGGACGTTTTATCTGGGTGTACGAAGGAATAACTGATCATTTCCTGCCAGCCGCTACCTGCAAGCACGCCACGAATGGTGCGGCGCATTGCTTGGGAACGAGTGTATGCACCTGGTGTCGTTGGTCCTTCAATAAGTGTCGTAGGAATATTGTCATATCCGTACAGACGAGCAACTTCCTCGAACAAATCAACATCTAGTGTGATGTCCCCTCTACGCGTCGGAACCTCAACATCAAGTAAACCCTGTTCAGCGTCGCCACAAGCGAAATGCAACCGAGCAAAGATCGTTTTGACCTCAAGCAAGGACAGATCTGTTCCCAGATAACGATTAAGTCTATCGAGAGACAATTGTACGATCCGTTTCTCTGCTGCAACTGCACCAGCTTCTACCGTACCTTGATGAACCTCACCTTCAGCATAACGCTGGATTAGCTCAGCAGCACGGTCTAGGGCTGTAATTACTGCACCTGGATCAACTTCTTTTTCAAAACGCATGCTTGCTTCGGAACGCAGCCCCAGTTGGCGCGACGTTTTCCGAACTGATCCGCCGTCGAACTTAGCGGACTCCAGCAACAGATTAACCGTTCCTTCCGACACTTCGGAATTCTCGCCACCCATTACCCCAGCAATGGCTACTGGTTTCACACCATCCGTAATGATCAACATATGTGGCTCAAGCTTACGCTCTTGACCATCAAGCGTTACGATGCTTTCGCCTTCCTTCGCCATCTGCACGTCAATATGACCCTTCTCCAGCTTATCCGCATCGAAGGCGTGCAACGGTTGACCATATTCCAGCATGACGTAGTTCGTGATATCAACGATATTGTTGATTGGTCGAACACCCGCTGCCATCAGTCGGTTCTGCATCCAGAGCGGGGAAGCTCCCAGCTTAATGCCTGTAATATAACGAGCCGCGTAATGAGCGCATTGCTCTGTAGCTGTAATTTCAACGGAGATATGATTCGCAGCAGCATCGCCAATCTCAACGAGCTGTTGCTTCGGATCTGGTAAGTTTACTTCACGTCCCAGAATCGCGCCTACTTCATAAGCTGCACCACGCATACTCAGACAGTCAGAACGGTTCGGGGTCAGATCCAATTCAAGCACATGATCATCCAATCCAAGTACCTGGCTGATTGGTGTTCCGATTTCCGTTTGCTCTGGTAACACGAGAATACCTTCCTGCTGATCCTTAGGAAGCAACTTGTCGTTCATGCCCAGCTCTTTTGCCGAGCAGATCATACCAAGGGAAACTACACCGCGCAGCTTCGCCTTTTTGATATCAAACCCACCAGGAAGCTTCGCGCCAACAAGAGCTACAGCTACTTTTTGGCCTGCATCCACATTTTTCGCGCCACATACGATCTGTAGGTCTTCTTCTTGTCCTGCATCAATAATACATACGTTTAATTTGTCCGCATCCGGGTGCTTTTCCTTGCTCTTTACGTAACCTACAACAACTTTATTTACGCCCTGATTCCGGTTCTCTACTACATCAATCTCAATACCCGCCCGGGTGATCTTCTCAGCCAATTCCTGTGGCGTCGCACCTTCTAGGGAAATATAATCAGACAGCCAATCTGTCGATACTCTCATGGACGTTCACTTCCTTTATCTATAAATTAGTGTTTGGCGCTCAATGCTCGGTACGCCCATCTTCATTGAATTCTTCATATGCCGCATATACTTTTAAGATTATAGCCGTCCGAATTGCTTGAGGAATGCCATATCACTGTTATAGAAATGACGGATATCGTCGATGCCATACTTCAGCATGGCAATACGCTCAACACCCATACCAAACGCGAATCCGCTATACTTCTCAGGATCGTAACCACCCATTTCTAATACTTTCGGGTGAACCATACCACCGCCAAGAATTTCAAGCCATCCTGTTTGTTTACATACACGACAGCCGCTGCCGCCGCATTGTACACACGTTACATCCACCTCGGCACTTGGCTCAGTGAATGGGAAGAAGCTTGGGCGCAGACGAATTTCGGTGTGAGCACCGAACATTTCACGTACGAATTGCAGCAGTGTTCCCTTCAGATCGCTCATACGAATGTTCTCGCTAATTACGAGACCTTCGACTTGATTGAATTGGAAGGAATGCGTTGCATCATCATCATCTCGGCGGTACACCTTACCTGGGCAGATGACTTTGACAGGAACCTCACCCTTCATGCTCTGCATCGTCCGCACCTGAACAGGCGATGTATGAGTACGCATCAGCAAGTCTTCTGTAACGTAGAAGGAGTCTTGCATATCACGTGCTGGGTGATTCTTAGGCAGATTCAAAGCCTCGAAGTTGTAATAGTCCATCTCTACCTCGGGTCCTTCTGCTACACGGTAACCCATTCCGATGAAAATATCTTCAATCTCCTGCACCACTTTAGTCAGAGGGTGTAATCCACCTTGACGTCCGCGACGTCCTGGAAGAGTGACGTCAATTTTCTCTGATTGCAGACGCTTCGCTGTCTCTTCCTTTTGGAACTGAATTTGCTTGCTGTCGATGACTTCCTCAATCGCACTACGTACATCATTCGCAACCTGCCCAATGACTGGACGTTCCTCTGCACTTAATGCACCCATACCGCGCAAAATCTCAGTCAATGCACCCTTTTTCCCTAAATACTTTACACGCAGATCACCCAGCGTCTGTGGATCGTTCACGCCAGACAACTGTTCCAACGCTTCGATCTTCAATGCCTCTAAACGTTCTTTCATGTGTAAATGCCCCCTTTTTATGGTGTAATTTGCAACAAAAAAAGGCCTTTTCTCCCCAAAAGGGACGAAAAGACCGTGGTACCACCCTTGTTAGACAGCGATATTGCTTGAAGCTACTGGATTGCAATACGTCTGTCTCACTTTGTACGGAATAACGACCGTTAACCGTTTACCCCTACTGTCGCAGCACAACGTGCATCATCAAGTTCAGGGAACCGCTTCGGAGTGAATTTCGGCAGCCTTGTTCTACAGAAACGCTCTCAATCTACGGCGCTTCCTCCCTGTACAGAGGCACTGCTTACTTATCTCCATCATTGCGTTTACATGTTAGAAAAACCTATATCAACAACCTTCAAGTACGTACAGCCTCTCTTCGAGGCAAGCTGTTGATGATCGTTCATTATTATATTCAATATCGAATGAAATAGCAACCGTTATGCTTCGATATCAGTCGAATATGTGACAATATGGGCTTACCATTCTGACAACGGAACAAGCTTAAAGGTCGCTGTTATACCTAGACTCTTCACCCTTTAGTCAGGAATACTTCAAAAGATAACATCTTGGCGTTTCATACGTACAGATCAATTCGATTGATACAGTTGCCCCAGCCGCTGCTTAATACGCTGAATTTCCGCAGCTTCCTTCGCTCGTTCCTCTTCCGGTTCTTGCTTCGTCTGATCCTCGCTATCTCTTGTAGCACTATTCATTGGAGATAACAACTCAGACAGTCGCATCTCCAGACGCAATCGTTCATCATCAGAATCTCTGTTCTGTAATGCCGATTCTCTTAGAACATGGGATTGTTCCCAGTCTTCTACCCCACCTTCGAAGTAAATCGCCGTACCATCTGATTTGAGGTCAAGTAACCGATTGGCAAGCACTTTGGTTAACATTCGATCATGTGAGACTAAAACGAATGCACCAGAAGCCTGTTTTAATACACTTTCCATAACTTCCTGGGTATCAATGTCGAGATAGTTGGTTGGTTCGTCTAGCACAAGCAGGTTAGCTCCTCCGAAATACAGCCGCAAGAAAGCCACTCTACACTTCTCTCCCATACTCAAATCCCCAATTCGCTTGAATACATCTTCTCTAGAAAAGAGGAAACATCCCAAAATCGTACGTGCCGCACTCTGTGTCATGGAAGGCAGGCTAAGCAAGCTGTCCAGCAATGTCTGCTCTTCTGGAAGTCCTTCGAGTTCTTGCGAAAAGTAACCGATCTTCAGCCCGGGATTCCTTGTCACATCCCCTTTTACCGGATCAAGCTGTCCGATCATCAGTTTAAGCAATGTCGTCTTCCCCGTACCGTTGGGGCCACGTACAGCCAGACGATCTCCTCGTTCCACTGCAACGTTCAATCCATGAAATAGAGGATTCCCTACAGGATAAGCAAACTCAACCTGATTCAATCTTAGGAGCTGGCGTGCACCGAGAGAATTCATATTCAGGTCCATGTTTAACCGAGTAGCCTCTCGCGGTTTATCCACGCGCTCGTTCTCCAACCGTTCAAGTTGCTTTTGCTTGGCATGGTAACGAGAGATGTTCTTGTTTGCCTTGGCTTTGTAAAAGCTCTGGGTGATTTTGACCTCAACGTCGGTTGCTGAATTATGCGCTTTATGAAACCACTGTTGATAGTTGCGAATTGTCTCTTCTAATGCCTTCTTCTCTAATTCTTGTTTACGGTACAGAGCCTCCTGCTCCCGTAATTCCCGTTCTTTATGGCCTTTGTATGCGGTGTACCCACCCTTGTATTTGACGAGTTTGTCTGAGTTAAACTCAATGACCCCTGTTGCCACTTCATCAATAAACGTTCGGTCATGTGACACAAACAAGAGTGTGCCTGTATAAGCGGATAGCCAGCCCTCTAACCAGCGCATGCTTTCTTCGTCCAAGTGGTTCGTTGGCTCATCCAGAATGAGAAACTTCGGTTTACTGACCAATAATCCAGCAAGCCTAGCTTTTGTCTTTTGTCCACCACTCAAAGAACCATAGGGTCTGCTCCAATGCTCAGACGTTAATCCAAGCCGTGTTAAGACCTTCTCAACCTCAGTCTCCCACATATAACCGTTCAATTGCTCGTATTCTTCCATCGCTACCGTGTAGGCTTCCATCCATTGCTGTTCTTCTCCGGCACCGCACGAACTTAAACGTCCTTCCAGTTCCGCGAGCTTACGCTTGACCTCGTAAATTTGCCCACTCTCCTGACGGACTGCATCCAGCACCTTCATCCCAGGTTCGATCTGAGAGCGTTGGCGCATAAATCCCCAGTTCCGCTCTGGTATAGCACGCTCGATCCTTCCTCCGCCCTCTTCTTCCCCTATAATCATGCGCAGCAAAGTCGTTTTGCCACAACCGTTAGGTCCCAGGATCGCCAGTCTCTCCCCTTCATTAATTTCCAGCTGCAATCCTGTAAACAATTCTATTCCGTTCCATTCCTTAGATACTTCATGTAAGCGCACCAATGTCATCATGAGGCCTCATCCTTCCCGCTTCCAAAATAGGTTGTGCGGTCATTGTAGGAAATGCAATCACCTTATTTCCTAACAAAAAAACCGCTGGCATCAGCCGGCGGTTGGGCAATTCAGGATTGGAAAAAGCATCACAAAACAGGCAAAAGATATCCCCAAGTATAAGCAAATAAACCCACACATCGGGTATGGCCATCTAGCCTACTTGCACTACACTTGATCCCATTGCTGAATTTGGACACACGGATCCCCTCATTGCTCAGCCGGACTGGCTGACTGCGTCATCAATAAACGTCTGCAGTTAACTTGGGTTCAGTTCATGTGTCTTACTTCATGGGACGTATGGTTACCTCTCATTCATGTGTAGTATCAATTTCTCTGTTATTGTAACAGATGTTGGTAAAAAATCAAAGGTAGCATCGTGATCATTCTCCAGATCCTAATCGGAACTGAACCCGCAAAAAAACCCTTGCTATACAGCAAGGGTTTTAAGCATTCGGTTAAGCGGGTGATGGGAATCGAACCCACGCTATTAGCTTGGAAGGCTAAAGTTCTACCATTGAACTACACCCGCATGATCAGTTTCAAACCAATGTTCTGATGATATATCAGTCGTATAAACGATCTAAGGAAAATATCCTTAAATATGTTAAGCAATTAACAATAATTTTACAATAATAATATAGCATGAAGCAACAATGATGTGCAACTCTTATTTCCGTTCAACGAATCATTTACATCCAAAAAAAAGACAGAAGCGCCTGAACGCTCCTGTCCTCTCTGTGTTTTATCCTGCTGGTTTATCAACATCTCGTAGAAACTTCGTCTCGAAATCCGATGGCAAGATTGGTTTGCTGAAAAAGTATCCCTGCGCTTCATGACAATGCTGATCACGTAGAAATACGAGCTGTTCCTCATTCTCTACCCCTTCAGCTGTAACCTTCAACTGTAGATGGTGCGCCATCGATGTAATTGTGGATACAATCGCTGCATTGTTGCGATCCTCCATCACTTCATTCACGAAAGAACGATCAATTTTGAGTCGGTCAATTGGCAAATCCTTCAGATAGTGAAGAGAGCTATATCCTGTGCCAAAGTCATCAATACTGATATGAACACCAATCTCTTTAATTTTGCGTAACTGCTCAAATGCACGATCTTTATCAAATGTCATACTTTCTGTAATTTCAAGTTCAAGCCACGCTGGCTCCAGACCCGTTTCATTAAGTATTCCACTAATATTGTCCAGCAAATGGGAGTGTCTAAACTGTCTCATCGACAGGTTCACGGATACACATAATTTACGATAACCCGCTTCTTGCCAGATTTTATTTTGTTTACATGCCTGACGTAGCACCCATTCACCCAACGGAACAATTAAGCCGCTCTCTTCCGCAAGTGGAATAAATTCTGCAGGGGATATCGACCCTCTCTGCGGATGCTGCCAGCGTACTAGTGCCTCCATACCTACGACAAGTCCACTCGCAAGGTTTACTTGTGGTTGGTACATTAGATAGAACTGTCCACGATCTAGCGCTTTACGCAGGTCGTTCTCCAGTTGAAGACGCTCTTGAGCCTTCATCTGCATGGCATGAGCGTAACGATTCAACTCCAGCCCCTGTTCCTTCGCATTATGCAGCGCCGTGTCTGCATTCTGAATGATCTCCTCAGGTGACTCACCATCATGAGGGAAGATAGCCATACCAATCCCTAATGTAAGATGATATTCATTGCCATCAACCATGACCGGTTTTTCGAAAAGTTGCAAAATGGATCTTGTACGGCGCAAAGCCGTATCCGTTGTATAGAAATCCGTCATAGCAATGACGAATTCGTCTCTTCCCAGACCAAATACTTCTTCACAAGGCAGAGAGGAGTGCTTCAAACGTTGTCCTACCTGATGTAGAACTCGATTGGCTGCCTGTTGACCAAGTGAATCATTAATGGTTTTGAAGCGATTGATATTAAGCACCAATACCCCTACAAGCTGTTCCTGGACTACCGCTTCGTCCATCATCGCTTTCAGTCTCTGAGAGAGACGTCGGCGGTTAGGAAGTCCGGTCACATCTTCATGATGGGCAATGTAATTCATCCGCGCTTCAGCAGCCTGCTGTTTGAGGAACGGTGTATCGACCACAGAGGTGTATAACCCTTTTTGAATGAAATAGTACCCAATACAATTACTCAACAAACCCATTAACAGGTTGATATCATTAACCATTGTTGCAGAAACCCAGTAACATTCGGCAAATAGAAAACTCAGCGTTCCATACAGAATATAAGGAAGGTCTCCATCTTTATTTTTCTTCCACTTATAAAATAAAACGATAGCGGATACGCCATATAAGACGCCTACCAAAAAGTGAAACTGCGTAAATGTATAGCTGAGCATATCTTCTTCAAGCAGTTTAGGTAATCCGCTCCAATTTTGAATTCCCAAAGTGTACAGAATAACAAATCCGCCAAGTGTTCCACTAAACAGCAAGAATTTGCGTGGTAATGCAATTTCCTTTTCGCTCACTGTATAAATGAACAATAATCCTACCGCACAGATTACTGATCCGAGTGTCATCATTTTCAACGAAAGCTCCGATTCAATCATCGCACCATTCGGAATTTCTTCGGCAAATAGAACGATATGAACCAGTTGAAACAGACCCACTAACAAAAATAAGGTGGTCAGTAAAACCCTGCGTAGGGTTAATTTGGGCGTTTGGAACAAGAGGCTTTGATTGTAAATCCCAATACATGCTGCCGCTGCAGCAAAACCACTCAAAAGCATTAAAACCGGATAACCTGATATGATCAGATCAGAGCTTGTAGAGGAACGAAACCATTGACTAACAATGTAAAGCAATAAGCCACATACCAGGGCCAAAATAACTACTTTTCTCTGATCTTGCAGTTTAACCTTCATGCATACTTTTCCTTCCCGGGGTCACCTATCCTGAATAACGTTTCCTCATCTGTGATGGTCTTTCTGAAATTTTCAAAAGTTACATCATTCGACATTTATTTATTTTACCAACGTTCAAATTACATGCTTCAACATGCTGTCTGGTACATAATAACATTTATATCCGCAGACGTGAACAAAAAAATAATCGTATATAGGAATAATTATTCATGACTCATCGAGAAACAAGGTACTTAGAACTAAAAAAACACGCTCTCCATAGAGAGAACGTGTTTTTGTGAGTTTAGCAACAGTCCATTGGACTGTTTTTTATGCATTTATGCATGTTTATGCTTACTTATCAAAATTCACTTCTGGTGTTGTCAGTTTGTCATAGAAATCAACAACCTTATCTTTATCTTCGGAAGACCGAAGTGCCATTGCAGAGCGAGGATGCTCGTCCAATGTACCTGTAATCATGTATGGCAGGATGTAACCCCACTCTTCTTTCTCACGAAGAGGCACCATCAATTGCTCCAATACACCCAGTACAGGACGCAAGTTGTATTTAGTTCCCTTCAGGTGAGCAACCAACAATTCCGTTGGACAGTTCCCTGCAGCACGACCCATACCGTACACCGAAGCATCCAATAATTCCACACCAAGCTCTGCCGCTACAAGTGAATTGGAGAATGCAAGCTGCATGTTATTGTGAGTGTGCACGCCAAGACGTTTGTTTGGAAGATGTGTTTTGAATTTCTCTACAAGGTACTTCACGTCATTATGATCCAAGCTTCCGTAGGAATCTACAATGTAAACAACGTCTACAGAGCTGTCTTTGATCATTTCGAATGCTTCCAGCAGTTCATTCTCCATGACATTAGACAAAGCCATAATGTTAAGTGTCGTTTCGTAACCACGATCATGGAACGTTTGAACCAGCGCAAGCGCTTTGTCCACATCTTTGCTGTAGCAAGCCACACGGATCAGATCCAGCATGCTTTCGCTGCGTGGCAAAATGTCATTTTCGTCCACACGGCCAACGTCTACGAGTGCAGACAGTTTGGTGTTCCCTTTTTGCGGAATAACCTTGCGTAGGAAGTCATCATTCAGAAAACGCCAAGGGCCTGCATCTTCGGCACCCTTCAGCAGTTTAGGAGAGTTTTTATATCCAATTTCCATATAATCAACGCCTGCTTCATTCAATCCAGCATAGAGCTGTTGAACAAAGTCCACGCTAAAGTCCCAGTTATTAACCAACCCGCCATCCCGGATCGTACAATCTACAATTTTGCAATGATTTGTCTTCATTTGTCTGCTCCTTTTCTGACCAACTTGTGTATTCCTCTCATGATACTTGAACGTGACAAGAAAAGTAAAGGGATAAACGTGCTATTCTGTAACTAGGACTTCCATATTTGATCCAATTCATTCATTTTAGTATTATCGGGCGCTTTCTTTCCATAACGCACAGCATTATACGCATCCGGCAATATCGTAGATAACCTTTTATCCTCTTGTTTCGATCCCTCACGTTGAACAATCTCACCTGTTTCTAAAGGTGTCTGTGAACCTTCAATATGAACCCCACTACGCGTAGCGCTGTTAATCCATTTTCGGTAGTAAAAACGAATTCGATCTCTGTCCTGCGTAGGGAGAGGTTCTTTCTTGCGGAACCAAGGCTTTCGAACCCTAGTCGGAGCTGCAAGTGTCTCACTAATATCCATATACTCCGTTGGTGGAGTCATCTTCTTGTCTTTGGAGTTCATCATGCCCTTCAAACGCTCCATAAGTCTGTGCAGTGCACCTTGCCCCCATCTCATCATAAACCATAGAATGACCAAGATCACGGCAATGAGAACCACCCAGCCAAGAATATCCCACAGTATAGAGGGCTCTGAGTTTCCTTCTGTCGTCTGTTCAGGCAACATGGGTGTATTCATGGGTTCCGCTGGCGGTATAGGTATTTCCTGCCCAGAAGTGTTCAATAAACCTCTTATCCAAGCAAGTAAGCGATCACGCAAAGGACCTAACCAAGCAGCAAGGCTGGGAAATGCTCCAATAAGCCCGATTGTAATTAAAATCCACATTAAACGCTGGCGATTAGCTCTCGCAAATTCCCGTAGAACCATCCTTCTTTTGCTATCATTTAGTATGGCTCGATCCATTTGTGAACTATACAAGGTTATCATCCAACCGGCGAAGCAAATTACGCCTGATACATATAGACTTGTCACATACGGCTGCAACAAATGAAACGGTTCACCCCAACTCGAAGCCACGCTCAGCAGAATGGAACTAGACACCCCTACAAGCTGCAACCTCAACGTCGCGGTGGAACGGAGATATGGACCTGAGGTAAGTCCGATATAAGCAGAGATCATCCCCCACACGCCAACTGTGTATAGTTCAAGCCATGGAAGAGATAACGTAAGGTTAGTCATTAGAAATATAAGTGCACCTAGTATAATAACTACACCCAAACGGGAGAATGCATGACTCCCCAAGCGAGGAAGCCGATACTGAACGAGTACCGCTAATCCTGCAGTAATAATATAGTAGAACATTAGCGTATAAGGTAACGATCCCGTCGCGTAAAGTGAGGTGAGTGTCAAGATGGGATAGATATAGATACCGATTAACAGAGTTGCAACACACGAAAGCCCTAACTTACCCTTCGATGAGACGGAATCATTCATGCACTCACCGCCTTGTTACTCGTTGTCACTTGCTCTACAGGAAGAATAGTTACACGATGTCCTTGTTCATGCAAACGTGAAATTTCATTCTCCATGGCAGGAGACACATACGTTGTAATCAATAGATAACTTCTCACCTGCTGTGCTTCTTCATTCCACAATACCTCATCACGCAAGAACTGCTCCATGGGTACCATACATTTCAATTCAATCTCAGCCATCGCTTCCAGCAATAACTCCAAATGAGGGCTACCATAGTCTGGTTCGATCCTTAATGGCTCATGTCCGCCGCTTATTCGATAACCATTATGGGCAAAACCTGCAGGTAGACCACGCCCAATGGCATCCACAACTGCGGTTGCAGCATAACGAAGAGCTTGCTCGATCGTCTCGGGCTTAGTCACCACACTCCACATGTCTGCGGATTCCTGAATATTGACTACAATCCATGATTGCGGATCTGCTGTCCAGCCCTGCTTATACACCTGCAATTCCCCTGTACGTGCACTAGCTTTCCAGTGTATTCGATTCATGGGGTCACCCGCACCATACGGACGTACACCTAGGATCAGAAAAGGATCCTCCACAATCCAGCGGGACACCTCTACCTCTCCCTGCCATACTTGATAAATAGCCGGTAGATCCTCAGGCCGAATCAAGGAGGGGTACACAATCATGGAAAGATGCATGGGAATAAGCTTGGAGGTACGCCATACTCCAAAAAGATCCCCACCTGTCATTGTAATGCTCTGCATCGTATATATCCCACGGCGACTGCACACCAGAGGATGCTTGCGTGTAATACGGGTAAACGGTTTCAAAGTAAAGATACTCTTATGATTCTGATAGATCTCACCTTGACTAATCGCCATACCTGAACCGGTACGGAAAACAAATGATCCTGGTAGCATGGCTTCAAGCCGAAGCCAAGGTACAGACACACGTTTCTCATTAGCTATGGTCTCTACCATCTCAAGCTCATCGCCAGCATAACAGCGTGACTTACTAAACTGCCTTGAATACGTGAGCTTACGTAATGCAGAGCGCCCAAACCACAAGCCATGTATACCTATAACAATGCCGCCAACAACGACTAACCATAGCAAATCCATAATTATCGCCCACTGCCAGCAGTCATGTTCTCCGTCGGTACTTGAACGTTATTCAGAATATCCTGAATGATTCGCTCTGCCATTCCTTCCTGCTGGCGCATTCGATTACGGAACACCAAGCGATGTGCAAGTACTGGCTCTGCTAAGCCTTTAATGTCGTCTGGTAGAACATAATCTCTGCCATGCAAAGCAGCCCATGCTTGGCTCGCCTTAAGGAGAGCCTGCGCTCCTCGAGGACTAACTCCTAAGGACAGCTCTGGATGCTTGCGAGTTTCTTCTATGAGCTGGATGATATACGTCAGCAGATCCTCATCGATCTGTACAGACTTATAGGTCTGTTGAGCTTCAAGTAGCTGCTCACGCGTTATAATGCTCGATAGATCAGCGACGGAACGACTTGCAACAGTACGTCTCAAAATCTCTACACTCTCACCTTCGGTAGGGTAGCCCATACGAATCTTCATCATAAACCGATCCATTTGCGCTTCTGGCAGAGGAAATGTTCCTTGGTTATCAATCGGATTTTGCGTCGCGATGACTATAAACGGGTGTTCAAGCTGTCTTGTGGAACCATCAATACTGATCTGCCGTTCCTCCATACACTCCAATAAGCTGGACTGGGTTCGCGGCGTAGCACGATTGATCTCGTCCGCAAGTACAAGGTTAGCAAACAGTGGACCTGGTCTGAACTCGAAATCCCCTGTTTTCTGGTTAAAGAAATGAATACCTGTGAGATCCGACGGTAACAAGTCCGGTGTGAACTGGATGCGTTGGAATGTACAATCAAGCGAAGCCGCAACTGACTTGGCTAGCATTGTTTTACCTGTACCTGGTACATCTTCAAGTAAGACATGACCTGAGGCAATAATGGCTGTTAACACCAGCTCCATCGTGTTCTCTTTCCCTACAATCACCTGACCCACATGATTCAACAGTTGTTTGTTCATCTGCTCCATTCCTTGAATATCCATTCGCAATTCACCTTTCCTTCCATAAACTACATTTATGTATTCGCATTCATTTTAACTATAACCCTATTTAGTTTAACAAAAAACAACAGGAATCGGCTAATTGACCAATTCCTGTTCGTTGTTTTCACCTTTAAAGTTACACAAGGGGCAGCATAATTTTAAACTGTGTGCCCTCCCCTTTTTTGCTATCCACAGAGATCGTGCCTCCATGATTCTTAATAATGCGATAACTGACAGATAGCCCAAGTCCTGTGCCGCTTTCTTTTGTGGTAAAGAATGGATCGAACAAACGTACAAGCGTATTATGATCCATTCCATGACCGTTATCCACGATAGAGATCTGAACAAATTTATTTTCCGTGCTGGTGGATATTCGAATTAAGCCAGGATGTTCTTCTCCTACATCTTCAATTGCATCCATTGCATTTTTGACCATATTCAAAATAACCTGTTTAATCTGTTTCACATCGATCGAAACATTCAATGGCAATTCTGCTTCATCCAGGGTAATCTCGCACCCCTTCATCAAGCCTTCGCTTTCAGTCAGCAAGACCACCTCTTTGAGCAAAGAGTCCACAGATATGATGGTTTTCTGGGGCGCTGACGGTTTGGAGGAATTCAGAAATTCGTAGATAATATCGTTGGCTCGATCGATTTCAGTTAGAATGATTCTGGCGTACTCGTCCTTCCCTAATTGCAACAAGTGCGGGCGTAGCAGCTGGATGAATCCCCGAATGGCTGTCAGTGGATTACGAATCTCATGAGCGATCGATGCAGAAATTCTCCCCAACATCGCAAGCTTGTCATTTTGATAGGCCGTCTGTTCGATTTGTTTGTAGTCGGACACATCCTTAACACTGAACAGAAAATCCCCATCCATCTGATCTCCATAGGTAACCGTGACCAGCCAGTGCCTGCCATACTCATCAATCAGTTCATGATATCGCTTACGATGGAATATGGTTTCCCGATAAATACGTAAAATTTTCTTTTTCTTGAATCGGCTCATCTGGGGAAGATGCATCATTTGCATGAGTGTGCATCCGTTGAGCAGGCTCCGCGGGAGCTCCAACAATTTTGCCATCTGTACGTTAATAAACGTCAACACACCATTGCTGTCAAACAACATAATACCGCTATCCAGGTGCTCCAGGACATTCTCATACTTGTTGTTATCCAGGGGTACAGGCGGAAAACCATTCGTTAATTGAGGGACTGTATCCTGAATTTCACTAATCACGTCAGGTTCCTCCTTTTCACGTAAATGATAAACTTGCCATTCGGACATCATATCATCACAGAAACAGGAAGGGCCGATTTAAATTCTCTTACCGGAGCCCTTTCGTTAGGGGGCTGAGCCGAAAATATGGATGGTGCGTCCGGAACCCAAGCTGGTTTATCTCCGTAACCAACAATCGATCCGGAAAACGATATACGTATGTTCCATTCTGACCTTGTCCTATTCCCATACACGAACACTTTTTGCTCCGCCTCTTTTGCAAGTCTGTTTTTATCATAGACAAGTTTATAGAATGGAGTCAATCGGAGAAAGTGTCGAATGGAAATTTTTTTAAGAAAAACCTCGAAATTGCTAAGTTTGAATACACAAAAACGAAGCTGATTCGCAAGCATAGCGAAAAAGCTTCGTTTATTTTAAGTTATTAGAATGTATAAGTTTTCAGCGGAGCTGAACCATTCGATCATCGCAAGAAAAACTACAACTACATGCAGTCCGTCTTCTGTGAAGGTACGACGATAGACTTTTTTCTTATATTTCTTATAGACGTCGTTCGAAAAATCTCTATTGGATTCGCAGCGGCTTTTCGGCATCAATCTGATCCAACATGTCACGGATTTCAAGCGATAGCATATGCGTCAAAAAGATCTATAAGCCACTTTTATTATGCTGGATTTTGAGTCTGCGCTGGCTCATCACGGCTAATCGACGCTTGAGCTCACTTTCCCATTTCTCATCCTTCATTTCCTTCGCAAGTCGAAGCAGATCGAGCGACATATCAATCTGGCGTTGCACAATGACCATAGCATCTTCGCTTTCGCGGTTTACACAATTTTCAAAGATAGCATCTTCGTCTTCTGTGACATAGTCTTGAAAATCAATCTCTGAAGCACCATCTCCATGTGCATACTCAGCAAGAATTTCATATTCATTTTCGACTTTGTAATGTACCTCGACCCGATGACATACCGGACAAAACAGCAGGGGAACATTATGAACCTGGGTGCGGTAATGCTTCAGCGTGCCCTTAGTTCCCACCATACTTGCCCCACAACAGTAACTCATTTTTGTTCACCCTCCTTATTACGTGTCGGGATTCAAAAGTGTGCAAATCACATCCCGTACACCTGTAGCACTTACCGAAAAGGGAATAGTTCCAACGGATTTCATATGCTTCATTATCTGAGAGCAATCATACCGGATAATTTACCGGGTTTCCATACCCTATTCGCCTTTATGCCCTTCAATTCCTCTTTCACGAGGATAAAATACTATCATTCTTATAATACATCATTAACACGTTTCCATACGAATCTAAACATCTTTGGACAACTCCTTTTTCAATCCGAGAAAAAGGGTGCAAAAAGCCCTCAATCCCGTGTGGGATGAGGGCTTGAACCTGACGCGTTCAAGTTAACTGGCTTACAGGTTCGTGTCGCCTGGTTTCCAGTTCATTGCACACAATCCGCCGGATTGCAGTGCTTGCAGTACACGAAGTGTTTCTTCAACACTACGACCTACATCATTGTGGTTAACTACTTGGTATTTCAATTCGCCTTCTGGATCGATGATGAACAAGCCGCGCAATGCAACGCCTTCTTCTTCGATCAGAACGCCGTAATCTTTAGCCACTTGCTTCGTGATATCAGAAGCGAGCGGGAAGTTCAATTGACCCAGACCATTGCTGTCTACAGGTGTGTTGATCCAAGCTTTGTGGCTGTGTACAGAGTCCACGCTCACGCCAAGGATTTCAGTATCCAAAGCTTTGAATTGCTCTGCAGCAACGCTCAAAGCTGTAATTTCAGTTGGGCACACAAATGTGAAGTCCAAAGGATAAAAGAAGAATACAAGCCATTTGCCACGGTAATCAGACAGTTTCACGGAACCGAAATCTTGTCCGTCTCCTGATACTGTTTCCATTGCGAAATCTGGTGCTGGTCTACCAACCAAACGTTCTGCCATAACTAAAAATTCCTCCTTTGGGATTATGTAAGCATCCATATGGATTGCTCATCATCAGGTAGAAACGCAAGCGTCTCTCCTGTCATTAAATAGATTTGATACTTGATAACAAGTACAAGTAAAATGTTATCATCCGGACTTCTCAAAGTCAAGATTATAAACATTATTTTTTTATAATAATTATAAATAAGGATTTTTCGTGCCAAAATCATCATACTCATGTTCAAAAAGAGCGGATGTCGTCAGGCACCCTTCGTAATCAAAAGTGGACTTTTTGAACAACCTCATACAGGAACAGCCCTCTGTATCTTCCATAATAGGAGACAAAGGGCTGTCTTGTTGATCGTATAATTACGCCTGTTTCTGGATCGCTGCGACGATCAAGTCGCCCATCTCCGTTGTACTGATCGCTGTGCTCTTATCTACAGCAATATCGCTAGTACGATGTCCTGCGTTCAGTACATTCGATACAGCCGCTTCAATCGCGTCTGCTCCTTCAGCATATCCAAAGGTTGTACGGAACATCAGAGCAAGCGATAGAATCGTTGCAATTGGATTGGCCAAACCTTGACCGGCAATATCCGGTGCAGAACCGTGTACCGGCTCATACAGACCAAAGCTGCCTTCTCCAAGAGATGCAGATGCGAGCATACCGATAGAGCCTGTCAGCATTGCTGCTTCATCACTCAAAATATCGCCAAACATATTTTCCGTTACGATCACGTCAAAGCTAGCTGGGCGACGAAGCAACTGCATTGCACAGTTGTCAACAAGTACATGTTCCACTTCAACGTCCGGATAATCCGGTGCTACCCGGTTAACAACCTCACGCCAGAGGCGGGATGTTTCCAGTACGTTCGCTTTGTCTACAGAAGCGAGTTTTTTGCGACGGCCTTGAGCAATTTCAAATGCTTGACGAACGATGCGCTCCACTTCCGTAACATTGTATACGCAAGTGTCTACAGCTTCTTCACCTTGTGAGCCTTCACGTCTGAATTTCTCGCCGAAGTAAATTCCGCCAGTCAACTCACGTACAACCATGAGATCCGTACCTTCCAGCACTTCCGGTTTCAGTGTGGATGCGTCTTTCAAGCAATCAAATACAACTGCCGGGCGTAGATTGGAGAAAAGTCCAAGCGCTTTACGAATACCAAGCAGGCCAGTTTCAGGACGCAACTCCTTGCTATTATTATCCCATTTAGGACCGCCTACAGCTCCAAGCAGTACTGCGTCAGCACTTTTACATACCGTCAATGTTTCTTCAGGAAGCGGTGTACCCTTCTCATCGATGGCAATTCCGCCAAACAAAGCATGTTCTGTTTCAAAACGATAACCGAATACTTCTTCTGTGCGTTTAAGTACTTTTTCAGCCTCAGCTACGACTTCTGGTCCGATTCCATCTCCAGCAATGACTGCAATTTTTTTTACTTCTGCCATGGTTGTCCACTCCTTGTATCAATTCATTATAACTATTCACGAAGTAACGCTCTCATATTAACTCTCTCTTTTGTATCATATTTTGAGGTCATTTGACCAAGATATACAATCTATGACTTTAATAGATTTTACCTATAAGCAGTTCAATCTTAACGTATATAAGTTGTTCCGCTTCTCTCCATAAGGTAAAATATAGCTGAATTCAAATCAGGTACGCAGGAGGGATAATCACCATGCAATATTCGTATTTGGGTAAATCCGGTCTCAAGGTTAGTCGTATTTGTCTTGGTACCATGAATTTTGGACCCATCACAGACGAGAAAGAAGCCTTTCGCATTATGGATGCCGCGCTGGATGCAGGAGTGAATTTTTTTGATACCGCTAACATTTATGGCTGGCGTGAGAATTCAGGTCTGACAGAAGAGATTATTGGCCGTTGGTTCAGCCAAGGTGGCGGCAGACGTGAAAAAGTTGTACTTGCAACCAAAGTCTACGGCTCCATGCATGACGAGAACGACGGTCCTAACAATGAGGCTGGGCTATCCGCATATAAAATTAGACGTCACCTGGAAGGTTCCCTGCGCCGCCTGCAAACAGATCACATTGAACTGTATCAGATGCACCATGTTGATCCTGTTGTTACCTGGGACGAGCTATGGCATGCGTTTGAGAACGCAGTGCATCAGGGGAAAATTGGCTATGTAGGTTCAAGTAACTTTGCGGCTTGGCAGATTGCCATTGCACAGAGTGAAGCTAAAAACCGCCATTTCCTTGGTCTCGTTTCTGAACAGCATAAGTATAGCCTCAATTGTCGTTTACCTGAGCTCGAGGTTCTTCCAGCCGCCAAAGAATTAGGTTTAGGCGTAATTCCATGGAGTCCTCTGGATGGTGGACTATTGGGACGTAATGCTCTCCAGAAGCTTGAAGGAACGCGCAGTGGCGGAATATCTGAACGGATCGAACATCAGCAATCCCAACTGGAGCAATTTGCGGCATTATGTCGTGAACTTGGTGAGCCACAGGATACAGTAGCCCTTGCCTGGGTAGCTGCGAATCCAGCAGTTACAGCACCTATTATCGGCCCACGTACACTCGAGCAGTTTGAGACTTCGCTCAAATGTCTGGAAGTTACGCTAGACGAGGAAGTTCTTAAGCGCTTAGATGAGATTTTCCCAGGCCCTGGTGGACATGCCCCGAACGCTTATGCTTGGTAATATTTGAATGAACTTGATATCGTACTTTATATCTGAATGAACCAGCAGTTGTACCGTCTTATTTATGCTGTGAGATAAAATCATAGGATAGCCAAAAAGTCTGACCCTTGTAACAGTAAGGAGGTCAGACTTTTCTGGTTTCATCAACCTATGATTCTCTGTGACTGCACGTTAGCCCAGACATTACATAGCGATTTCGCTCAATGCTGGCTGCACAAGTATATTACAGATTCACATTTACTCGGTTCGTGTATGTTTTTCGTTTCTCGATCAATTGGTTCACACCATCGACATAGGCACGCGCACTTGCACCCAAAATGTCAGTGCTTACCCCACGTCCCTGTACAGACACTTCATTTTGGGTAAGAACAACATGAACTTCACCCAATGCATCCTTACCATGTGTAACGGATTTGATCGAATAATCGGATAAAGTTACCTCTTCCCCACTAACCAGATCAATAGCATTGTAGATCGCATCCACAGATCCATTTCCTTCAGCCTGCTGTTCGATCGTCTTACCGTCGAGGGTTGTGATGCGAACTTTCGCTGTCGGAACAGATTCATCTCCGTATGTTACAAAGATGGATTCCAGTTTATACACCTCAGGTGCATCCTGCAATTTCTCTTCAATCAGAGCCAGTAGATCTTCATCCGTAACTTCTTTTTTCTTATCTGCAAGATCTTTGAATTGGCCAAATGCGCGATTCAGCGCTTCTTCCTCCAACTCATAGCCTAGCTCGATCAAACGTTCACGGAAAGCATGACGTCCGGAATGTTTACCCAGTACAAGTTTACTTTCCTTCAGACCAATAGTCTCTGGTGTCATAATCTCATACGTAGTTTTCTCTTTCAACATGCCATCCTGGTGGATTCCGGATTCATGTGCGAATGCATTAGCACCAACAATCGCTTTATTTCCAGGCACAACCATACCCGTCAAGCGGCTCACGAGACGACTAGTCCGTGCAATTTCAGAAAGTTGAAGTGATGTTTTGGCTTGGAAAAACTCTTGGCGAGTCTCCAGTGCCATCGCAATCTCTTCGATTGCTGTATTGCCCGCACGTTCACCGATTCCGTTAATTGTTCCTTCAATCTGGTCAGCACCATTCAGGATCGCGGCAAGCGTATTTGCTGTAGCCATTCCCAGGTCATTGTGGCAATGAGCACTTAGCTGTACTTTTTCGATCCCATGTACATTCTCTTTGAGATGTTTGAAAATGTTACCGTACTCATAGGGGCTCAGATAACCGACTGTATCTGGAATATTAACAACGGATGCGCCTTCCTCAACTGCCATATTCACCATTTCTACAAGGAAATCATACTCTGTACGTCCTGCATCCTCCAGAGAGAATTCAATTTTAGAGAACGTTTTCTTTGCATAACGAATTGCAGAACGAGCCGTATCAAGCACCTGCGCTTTGTCCATACGCAGTTTATGTTGACGGTGAATCGGTGACGTCGCCAAAAAAACGTGAATACACGGATCCTGTGCACCTTTCAGAGCTTCTTTTACAGCATCAATATCTTGTTCTCTCGAACGAGAAAGGCCAATTACTGTAATATCTTTCACCGCTTTGGCTACCGCGTTCACTGCTGCCAGATCCCCTGGAGAAGCTGCTGGAAAACCCGCTTCCATCCGGTCAATACCAAGCCGCTCCAGCTGGTGTGCAATCTCTACCTTTTCACGAGTGTTTAGGTTAACTCCCGGAGATTGTTCTCCATCACGCAGCGTTGTGTCAAATACATAGATTTTACGCACGCTTCGCACCTCCTTGACTTGATAATTATTCAGGCAAGTGGGTTCATTTCATTACCGTCGTTAATAGACGACAACATTTACCTCTTGCCTCTTTAAACCAGTAATAGCGGCTCACGCATAAGCACGGCCGCTATTTCCAGTTGAAACTGTGAATTGCTATAATTCCTTAAACGAAATGCTTATTTCTTGATCCAGTGCATCATCTCACGCAATTGTCCGCCAACCACTTCGATTGGGTGTTCAGCTTCGTTGCGACGAGTTGCTGTCAGGAATGCACGTCCGGATTGGTTTTCCAAGATGAAGTCGCGTGCGAATTTACCTTGTTGGATATCCGTCAGTACTTCTTTCATTGCTTTCTTCGTATCTTCAGTTACAACGCGAGGTCCAGTTACATAGTCACCGTATTCTGCTGTATTACTGATGGAATCACGCATACTTGCAAGTCCACCTTCATACATCATGTCAACGATCAATTTCAACTCGTGCAGACACTCGAAATATGCCATTTCAGGAGCATAACCTGCTTCTGTCAACGTTTCGAATCCAGCTTTCACGAGGGCACTTACACCACCACACAGAACCGCTTGCTCACCGAACAGGTCAGTTTCTGTTTCTTCACGGAAGGAAGTTTCGATAACGCCTGCGCGTGTGCAACCGATACCTTTTGCATAAGCCAAACCGATCGCTTTTGCATTACCTGTTGCATCTTGCTCAATCGCGATCAGACCAGGTACACCGAATCCTTCCACGTAAGTACGACGTACCATGTGGCCAGGGGACTTAGGAGCTACCAGCAATACATCGCTGTTTTTTGGAGCAACGATTTGACCGAAATGAACGTTGAAACCGTGGGAGAAGAGCAATGCAGCGCCTTCTTTGAGGTTTGGTTCGATTTCGTTTTTGTAAACAGAAGCTTGTGTTTCGTCTGGCAACAAGATTTGAACGACATCAGCACGGCTAGTTGCTTCAGCCGGGGAAAGAACTTCAAATCCATCATTTTTTGCAGTATCGAAGGATTTACCTTCACGAAGTCCGATGACTACGTTCAATCCGCTATCACGCAAGTTTTGAGCTTGGGCATGGCCCTGGCTACCGTAACCAATTACGGCAATCGTTTTTCCTTTCAATACGCTAAGCTCTGCATCCTGTTCATAATAAGTAGTTACTGGCATGTTTATAAGTCCTCCTTTGTATTGTAAAGAACCCTTCATTAATGAGCGGGTGTCTCAAGGGACCGACACGTTAAGTTGATTTAACGGGGGTTGGTCTGCTGCGATCCGTTCAGACACCCGCTCGTTAATGCGGGTGTGTATTTCTCTTTTCAAGCGTTACATCACTAAAATGTTAAATTGCAGGCAGTGCCAAAATTCGTGTTGCTCTACATTTTCAAAGAAAATTCATAATGATTTATGCGTTTCCTCTTACCAATGCCGTTACACCTGTACGAGAGAGTTCGCGAATACCGTATGGTTTGAGTAACTCTATCATAGCATCAATTTTGTCAGTATCTCCTACAACCTGTACCATCAGGCTACCAGGTCCGATATCAACAACAGCTGCTCTAAAAGTCTCGACAACACCCATAATCTCAGGTCGTTCGGAAGGTTCTGCTTTCACCTTAATTAGTGCAAGCTCACGAGCAACCATAGGTTTCAAACTGAAATCGACAACTTTGATGACATCAATGATTTTGTACAATTGTTTCTCAATTTGTTCCAATGTTTTATCATCACCGGTAGTGACAATGACCATCCGGGACAAACCCGGCTCTTCCGATTGCCCCACCGTAATACTCTCAATGTTGTAACCGCGTCGACCGAACAAACCCGATACCCGCTGAAGGACGCCCGGCTGATCGTTGACCAAAATCGAAATTGTATGTCTAATCATTTCTCAGCATCCCCCATCAGCATTTGATCGATTGTCGCTCCTTGTGGAACCATTGGATATACGTTTTCTTCCTTGCGTACAACAAACTCTACAACGACTGGTCCCGGTGTGTCCAGTGCTTCTTGCCAAGCTCGCTCCGCTTCTTCCTTGTTCGTAGCGCGCAAGCCTTTAA
Organism: Paenibacillus sp. Root52; assembly: GCF_001426865.1. GTDB lineage: Bacteria > Bacillota > Bacilli > Paenibacillales > Paenibacillaceae > Paenibacillus. The sequence goes on from NZ_LMFO01000023.1 coordinate 183,867, forward strand.
CACCATAGGCTTCTGCCAATTTAACAAAATCAGGGCTGCCCGCCAAATCAATGTGACTATAGCGATTCTCATAGATGATTTCCTGCCATTGACGTACCATTCCAAGTACTTGGTTGTTAATAATAACAATTTTCACTGGAATGTTGTTAATTGCACAGATTGCAAGCTCTTGAGAACACATCTGCATACCACCATCACCGTTAATGGAGATAACCAGTCTGTCAGGATTCGCCATTTGAGCACCGATTGCTGAAGGGAATCCGAAGCCCATTGTTCCCAAACCACCTGAGGTTACCCAAGAACGCGGCTGATTGAATTTGTAATATTGAGCTGCCCACATCTGATGCTGTCCAACATCCGTCGTTACAATTGCCTCGCCTTTCGTTGTATCGTTTAACAACTCTACAACCCATTGCGGTTTCAATTCTTCATCGGAATCAGTGTAGCTGTAAGGCTTCTCTTGTTTCCATTGCTTGATCTGATCTCTCCATGCATCCGCACGCTCTGCACGTTGCACTTCTTTATTCGCAATTTCCAGCACAGTCTTCACATCACCAACAATTGGAATATCTGTTGCAATGTTTTTACCGATTTCGGCTGGATCGATATCGATGTGTACAATTTTGGCATGTGGCGCAAAACCGTCCAGTTTACCCGTTACCCGGTCATCGAAACGTGCTCCGATATTGATTAACAAATCTGATTGTTGAATAGCTAGATTCGAAGTATACGTACCATGCATACCTGGCATCCCTGTCCACAATTCGTGTCCACTTGGGAATGCGCCTAAGCCAAGCAAAGTTGTTGTAATTGGAATACCTGTCTTCTCAACGAATTCGAAGAGTGCTTCGTGTCCACCAGAGTAAACAACGCCACCACCTGCGAGAATCATTGGACGCTCTGCCTCTTGAATAGCTTGTGCCAAGCGATCAACTTGCAGTTTGTTCGGTACAGTACGAGGATTATACCCTCTAAGCACAACAGGCTCAGTACTTGGCTCGAACAATGTTTTGTTAGCAGATACATCTTTCGGAATGTCGATCAAAACCGGGCCTTTACGACCTGTATTAGCGATGTGGAATGCCTCGTGAATGACACGTGGTAGATCCTTAACATCTTTTACCAAGTAACTGTGTTTCGTAATTGGCATTGTAATACCCGTGATGTCTGCTTCTTGGAAAGCATCCGAGCCGATCAGGCTGGAGACAACGTTACCTGTAATCACAACGAGAGGAACTGAGTCCATATACGCTGTCGCGATTCCAGTAACCAGATTGGTTGCTCCTGGTCCGGAAGTGGCGATACATACGCCTACCTTACCACTCGCACGTGCATATCCGTCAGCTGCATGAATGGCACCTTGTTCGTGACGAGTTAATACATGCTTGAAATCCTCGAAACCATACATTGCGTCATAGATATAAAGTACTGCACCCCCAGGGTAACCGAAGACACAATCTACACCTTCCAGCAACAAGCTTCTCAGCAAAATCTCGGAACCGCTAATGACCTCCGGCTTCATCCATTTTTCACGTAATTCATCTGTTGACCGTACTTCTGGAATTTGAGCACCCATTAGTCATCCTCCTCTCGAAATTCACACCATTCTGACATTAGAAGTTACAAAAAAAACCTTCCATCCCCTGCAAACAAGTTCATGCTTGCGAGGGACGAAAGGTTGTCGCTTCCGTGGTACCACCCAACTTTGTCCGAAATTTCGCAATAACGGACCTTACCAGGTACAAAAAACAATAGTCCTAACGGACATATCCGTTATCTATACCTGTTGTCTGTAACGCAGACATACGATTTTCCCTAATAACCAGTTGGAGTGACATCCAATGCTTTTCAGGAAAACAGCTCCGAGGTGAGCTCGTATATAAGGGATAATGGTGGTGGTTTCAGCAGATCCAGCCACTCTCTGAGCAAAAGAGCCCTTAAAACTTCGTCCTCTTCATAGCCGATGAAATATTCTCGTTAAATGTTAGGAACATTATATGATTCTACTGAGCGATAAGTCAATACCTGTTTTTGATAAAAATTTTAAACGCATACACTTTTCATCTTCAATGACTAATGTAACCTAAACCTACTACTCTCATTCAGTCACCTTTTATCTTACTACAGGCATAGGATACACAAGCAGCATGACTGGTTAAGAGAGGAGGCTCTCTATGGTAATTCGGCAACGCAAATCTAAGCTGGATGACACTGCCATTATGAGACTGATTGATTCTCAACTTGTTCCCCTTTCTCATATGAGTGAAAGTGAAATCAATAAAATACGCAAAGAAATACCCCTGCGAATGAACAGGGGCATGACCTTTGTAGTCTCATCGGAGCCTGACCAAGAAGCGGTCGCATTCATCCATTTTCTTATGCATGGTGAACTTCTATACGTAGATATGATGGCCGTTACCACGAAAGAGCAGCGAAAGCGCTACGGACAGAGCTTGTTACTCAAAGCTGAGCAATTTGCCGCATCAAGAGGCTGCAAAAGATCCAAGGTTATGGTCGATGAAGGAAACATCAAAGGTCTACAATTTTATCAAAAAAATGGCTATAGTACGATTCGCTATATTATGATTAGCCGCTGCTACGAAATGGAAAAAAGAATCTGATCACACTAAAAATGTGTAGTCCTCAAAAGAAACCTGGTGGACGTGGTCCTGGTCCATATGGTCCAAATCCAGAACCTGGTCCGTAGCCTGGACCACCACCATATCCTGGACCCGGTTTCGGACCTGGTCCGTAGCCAGGGCCGTACCCAGGACCATAACCGCCTCCGAAACCTGGGCCTGACCCGTAAGCATAAGGCAAAGTCGCGATGGCGAGCAGATCAAATAAAACAAGTGGCAGGATCGCCTTTGTACGTACTTTTTTCCCATCCATGCGCTTCAAAACCAATTTATTTCCCGACACTTTCAACAGCTTCCCAGTAACTCGAGTACCATCCTTTTTAACGGCAACAATATTTTTGCCTATGAATTTCATCGCCGCATGACGCGTAACATGTTGTTTCATACTTTCCCCTCCTCCTCGCATCGTTCAGAACAGTGTATTCGTCCATGGCTCACTTCGCCTGTTTCTTTGTCCCTACCAGGAAATATGGGTATTATCAATAAACAAAATCTACGATATTGTAGTCCTTGTATTAAAAAGATATTCACCACAATAAACTTTTCACGAGGAGCAATCACTAGTGCTCGCTTCCACTGCGAAGGGATTTCGAGGAAAAGTCGTCGATGTCGCTGAATACAGTTATCACCCCGAACAACCGTTGGTCATTTTCTGAGAAAAAATAAATGTTACGAAAGTCTGTTGCAAGATCGAACGAAAGCGGAAGCATTGGCCCAGGTCACCAAAATCTCCAATCAGACGACGGAGCCACTATTTGTCATTCATAAAGATGCGTGATCCATTCCGATCAAGGCTTTCATTATATGAATCCACAATTCCATCCTTAGTGAAGAACATGGGATTTAGTCAATCCATGTCACGTCAAGGAAACTGTTGGGATAATGCCCCTCAAGAATCGTTCTTGAGGCATTTTAAGGATGAAACGAATATCAAAGAATGAGAAACATTTGAAGAATTAAAACGAGAAACTAAGATCATATGACGTAGTACAATCATAATCGAGGGCAATTGAATTTGAAAAAGCTGCCGCCTGTAAAATACAGACAGCAGCTTCAACAGGTTCCCTAGTTTTTAGAAATGTCCTTTACAAAGGGTACACTTTAAAGATTGATCATGGTTTCTTTACTTTCAATTAAAATAAAACATTTCCATTGTTGAATACAGTCCCCATATAACCAGTAGCAGCTGTAGCACTTATTCCTAAGGTTATAGCTCCACCAATAGAGACACTTGCATTACCAGTGACTGATGTGATACCCGATTCTTTATAATATTTACCACTTACTTCATAGTGGATTTTATTTGCATGCTCTAAATTTACATATATGGTGCCAATAAAAGCATACGAAATTCTTTTAGAATTATGGTAGTAGATTGGATCTAAACTTGTATTGAGGATTTTTACAATACCACGGAAGCTACCACTTTCACTTGTTTCACAGTAAAAGTTTAAAGTCGGTTTATAGTCACTAAAATCATTCAATGTTTTAGTTAGAGTTCTGTAAGTAGCAGATTTAGCTGCCATTAAATTACTGTCATTACTCTTAATTTTGGCTCCAGAATTACTTATTATAATATTAGAAGCTTCCTCTGCTGTAATACCTTCCTCTTTAGCCATTACAGCAACCAACTCATCAAATGTCAAAACATCACTTACTACCATATCTTCAGATAAGTTTTCGAAACCATTTTGAAGATCAATCGCTTCGATATTTCCATCAACGTTCGAACTTACTTCAACATTATTATTTTCATCTGCAAATGCAGGTGATCCTGCTGCTAAAAGACATACCGTAAGGCCGCTAACTAATATTTTCTTTAAATACAAATTATATCACTCTCTTTCTTTTTTTGGGATATTTATACAATAGTACTAAAGTAAAAAAAGTAAAGTTAAATAATGTAAATTATTTGTTGATTAATTGCATTACTATCGATAGGCACTTTCAGAAAAATAAAAAAACTTCTGCTAAGCAAAGCTTAAGACACCGTAACAAAATGGTCTCAATGCATTACTTTAACAGAAGAAATGATAGAACTTAAAGAAATAATATTATTTTTAAAGATAATAAATTTAGTCTAAAAAAACTACTAGCGAATCCTACCTTTTACCCGGATCATACGCTTCACCGAGTGCAGATGGAGCCGAAGAACGCCCTACAGCCGCTACAAGAACAATAAGTGTTAACATATAAGGTAGCATATAGATAATTTCCTGGGGAATACTTTGGGTCCATTCAAACATCTGCACATAGTTCCTTATCGCTTGTGAGAAGCCGAAGAAAACAGCAGCACCGAATGCACCGATTGGATTCCATTTACCAAAAATCATCGCTGCAATGGCAATAAAACCTTGTCCAGAAACTGTGTTATGCGAGAACGTACCAGTCGTAGTCAAAGTAATTACTGCACCTCCAATAGCAGCAAGTGCACCACTGATCATAACCCCAATATAACGGTAACGAAGGACTTTGACACCAACAGTATCTGCCGCACTTGGGTGTTCGCCTACCGAACGAAGACGAAGGCCAAATGGCGTTCTAAACATAATATAATATGTCAGGAATACAAAAAGAATCGCAAGATACGTTGTTGGATATACATTTTTAAAGATTGCCTCTCCCAATAGAGGTATATTCTCTAGGAACGGAATATTGAGTTTATTAAAGCCTTGTACCAATGGAGAATCTCCAGCACCTTCAAACAATAACTTAACTAAATAAAGCGTACTTCCTGCTGCTAGGAAGTTAATGACAATACCACTAATGATCTGGTCTGCCTTAAATGTAATTGAAGCAACCGCATGGACAAGTGATACAACTACACCTAGTACAACAGCGCACAAAATCCCCATCCATGCCGAAGTCGTTCCACCCATTCCTGCTTCTTGAGCATAATGCGCCCCGATGCCAGCTGCAAATGCTCCAAATACCATGAAACCTTCAAGACCCAGGTTAGTAACACCGGATTTCTCTGAGAAAATACCGCCCAAGGATGCAAAAATCAATGCCGTGGCAAAGACAAGCGTCGTATTGATAATTTGCCCGATTGTCAACAAGTCCATCTACAACACCTTCTCTTTCTTGCGCTTGGAATAGAACGGTTTAAGTACCCAGCGCACGATGCCTTGTGCCGCAATGAAGAAGATAATCGAACCAATAACAATCCGAATAATCTCGGGTGGTACATCCGCGGCGAAACTCATTCCCGCAGAACCGTAAGTGAGCGTACCGAACAGCAACGCACCTAGAAGCACACCAAATGGGTGATTCAAACCGATCAAAGCAACAGCAATCCCATCAAAACCTGTACCTGGGGATCCTGTCATTAAGGTTTGGTATTGGAATACGCCCAAGACCTGAAAGGCTCCGCCCAACCCAGCAAGCATCCCACTAATGAACATCGCTTTGACAATGTTACGATTTACATGCATACCGGCATACTCAGCTGCATTTGGATTTAGACCAACTGCACGAATCTCAAATCCTTGCTTCGTTTTCCACATGTAAATGTAGAAGATTACCACTATAACTAATCCGATTAAAGTACCAAGATGAACACGCGAGTTACCCATCAATTCGGAGAGCCAAGTAAGGCTTATTGATGCTGAATCACTAATATCAGCTGAACGATTCTCCCCTGGTTGCAACAAGAACTGACGTACAATCAAGTTGGCCAAATACAGACCAATCCAGTTCAACATGATACTACTGATAACTTCATTTACACCGCGCTTCGCTTTCAAATAACCTGCAATTGCTGCCCATAGTCCACCAAATACTGCACCTGCGATCAGAGCCAGTGGAGCATGAATGTAGATCGGAAGTCCTGTGAATTTCACACCAACAAACGTTGCTGCTGTCATCCCAACGAGGAATTGTCCTTCTCCCCCGATATTGAACAAACCAGCACGAGATGCGAAGGCAAAGGCAAGTCCAGTCATAATAAGCGGAGTCATTTCACGAACAGCTTCACCGAAGTTGTACATGTCCCCAAATACCTTTGTGAACAATGCACCATAAGCCTCAACTGGGTTATATCCACCAATCAACATAACGATACCGCCCAGGATCAGACCCATAACAATCGCTACAACAGGTAAAATAAATGAATCACGGGTAAACCATTTTAATACGTTATTCATGCACTGTACCTCTCTTTTGGGTGCTGCCCGCCATCATCAAGCCGAGCTCCCTGTCATTGGTTTCTTCTGGCAGCACCTCGCCTACGATCTCTCCCTCATAAATGACAGCAATACGATCGGAGACATTGATAATTTCGTCCAATTCGAAAGAAATCAGCAGCACTGCTTTCCCCTGATCGCGCTGTGCAATCAACTGCTTCTGTACAAACTCAATCGCCCCTACATCCAAACCACGAGTAGGCTGAGCAGCAATCAGCAGTTCTGGGTTTTTATCAACCTCACGGGCAATAATGGCCTTTTGTTGATTCCCTCCAGACAGGGAACGCGCTTTGGTCTCAATACTTGGTGTACGCACGTCAAAAGCCTCGACAAGTCGCTTCGCTTGCTTTTTAATCGCATCGAAGTTCAAGAAGCCTCTACGTGTGTATGGAGATTTATAATACGATTCCAGTACGATATTCTCGCTGACTGAAAAATCAAGAACAAGTCCATGTTTGTGCCGATCCTCAGGAATATGAGCTACTCCCGATTCGGAGATACGTCTTGGAGATAGATTAGCAAGCTCCTTGCCTTGCAGACGAATGGAGCCACTCTCGATCTTGCGCAGTCCGGTAAGTGCCTCAATCAACTCACTCTGTCCGTTACCATCTACCCCTGCGATACCGACAATCTCTCCTGCACGCACATTGAGGTTCAGTTTATTAAGAACAGGCATGTCCTCTTTGTTTCTAGCAGTCAACTGGCTAACTTCCAGAATGTTAGCACCGGGTGTAGCTGGCTTCTTGTCCACTTTGAATGTGACATTGCGTCCTACCATCTTCTCCGCTAATTCATTCGGATTGGTCTCCGCAGTCTTCACTGAATCGATGACTTTACCACGACGAATAATCGTTACGGTATCCGAGATTTCCATAATTTCTTTCAGCTTATGTGTGATCAAAATGATGGACTTACCTTCAGCTACGAGCTTTTTCATAATGATCATCAGTTCTTTGATCTCTTGCGGTGTCAAGACCGCCGTAGGCTCGTCAAAAATCAGAATATCCGCGCCGCGGTACAAGGTCTTCACGATCTCTACACGTTGCTGCATTCCGACCGAAATATCATGTATTTTGGCATGTGGATTCACTTTCAAGCCATATTGCTCAGACAGACGCTGCACTTCTGCAGCCGCTTTTTTATAATTAATGTTGAGACCCTTTGTTGGCTCAGATCCCAAAATAATGTTCTCTGTTACCGTGAACGGCTGTACGAGCTTAAAGTGCTGATGCACCATACCGATTCCCAAATCGATGGCCTTGTTCGGACTATCGATGATCACTGGCTTGCCATTCACCTCAATGGAACCTTCATCTGGCTGATAGAGACCAAATACAATATTCATCAATGTTGATTTACCAGCGCCGTTTTCGCCCAGTAGAGCATGAATCTCGCCTTTACGAAGCTGGAGGCTGATGGCGTCGTTGGCAACAATGCCTGGAAAACGCTTCGTGATTTGTTTTAACTCAACGACGGGGGTTGCTGCACCCATGTAATCACCCTTATACCTGATATAGTGTGGTTCCACAAACGTAAGAAAAACGTCTAGCGACGTTTATTAGGAATAATAACTGCCATTCAAACAGCGATTTCTTGCTTATCGACTTACTTCACTGTGCGTGTGGATCAGATGATTCTTAGATGTTAGAACAAGTCTCATGACAATCATAAGGCCGGTCTTGACCGGCCTCCATGACTATTCATTTGCATAACTTCGAAATCGATTACTCAGTAGGTACTTTGATTTCGCCGTTGATGATTTTTTCTTTGTACTCGTCAACTTTAGCAAGTACATCAGCAGGAACATTAGCAGTAGAAGTATCTGCAATACCTACACCATTATCCTTCAAGGTCAATGTTTCAGAACCACCAGCAAATGTACCATCAACAACTTCTTGGTTAACGCGCTTAACCGCTTCGTCAACTTTTTTGATCATGGAAGTCAATGTTATTTCATCACCAAACTCAAGAGATTGGTCTTTGTCAACACCGATAACCCATACATCTTGACCTTGTTTCTTACGAGCAATTGCTTCGTTGAACACACCGTTACCTGTAGCACCGGAAGCGTGGAAGATAATGTCTACGCCTTGGTTATACATTGTAGCAGCTGCTGCTTTACCAAGATCAGGTTTATCAAATGCACCTGTGTAGTTGGGGATGAATTGAGCATCAGGATTAACTGCTTTTACTCCTTCTCTAAAGCCTACTTCAAATTTCTTGATAAGAGTACTCTCAGCTCCACCTACAAAACCAATTTTATTTGTTTTCGTAGTCAAACCAGCAACTACTCCTACAAGGAAAGAACCCTCTTCTTCTGCAAAAGTAACTGATTTAACATTAGGAGAATCCACTACGCTATCAATAATCGCAAGCTTTGAGTCAGGATTTTGATCAGCTACATCTTTGATCGCTTTCTCCAACTGATAACCGATACCCCAAGTCAGGTCATATCCATTTTTAACAAATTCGTTCAAGTTAGGAATGTACTCTTCATCGGATTTACTTTGCAGGTATTTAACGGCTACACCTGTTTCAGTTTCAGTTGCTTGCAGAGCTTCCCAAGCGGATTGGTTAAAGGACTTATCGTTAACTCCACCTACGTCAGTTACCATACCAATTTTCAAATCGGATTTCGCTTCAGTAGCTTCGCCACCCGTAGTTCCTCCGGCATTTGTTTCTTCTTTTGGTTTGCTTCCGCAACCTGCGAGCATTACGGATACTGCCAGCAACATGACCAAAGACAAGCTGAGCATCTTCTTCATTTTCTTTAGTTCCCCCTTAATGATATATACCTAATTTCTACCTAGGCTCATATGAATCGGAAGAACAGATGCCAAGCACGGTTTGGTTGTGGAATGTATGCCTAATTCGACATAATAAACACATTCTACACTTAACTTTACCGGATCATCTGTCGAAAAACCGAACATTATGACTAGAGAGAAAAGTTTAGGACTTGCCTACTAGAGGTGATTATACATTTAACCAGTGTTAAAATCTAGATGTTTCATAACCAAAAACCACTTATTTTTGCACTTTTATTGTTGAAAGCGCTTAAAAATTTAGCAGTTTAACACGCTAACGTTACAACGATGTGATGTTATATAACAAATATATTCCATATTGAGGGTCATCAACTAATAATAAGTCTTTTTCATTTGCACTATTTAATGATTCGGGTTTTATGTACTACCACAATGCTCTCATACCCTTTACTGCCATTTTAAGTGTACCCTTCCTGACAGTTGTATATTCTTCACGCAGAATCTGGCGTAAAAAAAGCCGCCATAGGTACGGCGGCTTGTATAAATATAATTTAGGCGTTGATTTTACCTTTAGCTACAGTAGCCAAAGAGTTGAACGCATTGATGTCGTTAACGGCCAGATCAGCCAACATTTTGCGGTTCATATCTACACCAGCAAGTTTCAAACCATGGATCAGTTTGTTGTAAGACAAACCATTCATACGTGCTGCAGCATTGATACGAACGATCCACAGTCTGCGGAAGTTACGTTTCGTGTTGCGACGGTCACGGTATGCGTATACCAGGGATTTCATTACTTGCTCGTTAGCTGTTTTAAAAATACGGTGTTTGGAACCGAAATAACCTCTTGCCAGTTTCAAAACCTTTTTATGACGACGACGTACTACAAAACCGCCCTTGACTCTTGCCATATTAAAGAACCTCCCAAATAAATATTAAATGTATCCGTGGTATGTGTACGGCCGTAGCCGATCCCCCATACGGAATGTATTGTACTGAATTAGCCTTTGAGGTTAGCCAAACCTTGTTTCAAACGTCTCACGTCACCTGCAGCCATAACTGGGTTACCATTCAGAACGCGCTTAGCACGTTTTGATTTGTGGGAAAGCAAGTGGTTTTTGTGAGCTTTGTAACGAAGGACTTTACCGGAACCGGTAATTTTGAAGCGTCCTTTCAAACTGCTGTGTGTTTTCATTTTAGGCATTTTGTGTTTCCTCCTTCAATGTTATCAGGCTTTAGGAGCCAGAATCATGATCATACTGCGGCCTTCCAATTTTGGTTGACGCTCGATAGTGCAAAGTTCTTCAACTTCCACCTTAACGCGCTCCAAAATCCGCTGACCAATGGCGGCATGTGCAATTTCACGTCCGCGATAACGAACAGAACATTTCACCTTGTCGCCCTCTTTCAAAAACTTAACTACATTACGAAGCTTCGTTTGATAATCATGCTCCTCAATATTGGAACGGAACCATACTTCTTTAATATCAACAATTTTCTGGTTCTTACGGGCTTCTTTGTCTTTCTTTTGTTGCTCATAGCGGAATTTGCCATAGTCCATGATGCGACACACCGGCGGTTTAGCCTGTGGTGCCACATTGACCAGATCCAAGTTCAGATCAATCGCCATTTGTAGTGCTTCACGAATCGGCGTGATCCCAATTTGTTCTCCTTCAGCTCCGACAAGGCGTACTTCTTTCGCCCGAATCTCATCATTAATCATGTGATCTTTACTAATAACCGTCCACCTCCAGGTCATTTTCAATACTGTAATACAAAATTAAAAGGGATGCCGGTTAAACTACCGACATCCCTGTAATCAACACAATTCTTCATGAGTATACAACTTCATAAATTATTGGGATCGTTGACCAGCCAACATTTGTTGGTCAGGTGAGAAGTCGGACTTCTTCTTGTGATTCCATATCACTATTTGTTTAACGCACTTGAATACTATACCACCTGTAGTAGTCATTGTCAACAGCTTTACAATTTTAATTTCAAACCATTGTAAACCCGCTCACCAACTACTCAAGTATAAGATATAAGCATTACCCTTGTTTGCTCTGCACCTCATCCAAACGTACAACACGTGTATGTTGAGTGTGGCTCCATTGCTTGTTGTTCTGTGTAAAGAACGCATAGAACGTAATTGGGTACCAAGAGAGCAGATAGATCGGGAACAACACCAGGTATAGATATACTTTGGCAAAAGTAACCTTCTCCAGCGCCATTGACAGCAAGAACGTCAAAATGTTCAAACCGATTGCTACAAATCCTACCCATAATGGGAAGTACCCATACACATTGGCGATATTCGGACCATTAAACACCGCTGTATCTACCCACATTACTGCTGTCAGCAAGAAGGTTAGCAATACTACGTATACGTTGGCACCATATACAGCAAGGTCGAATTTGACCAAGCTTCTTTCTTTGATACTTTGCCACAGCAACGGGAAGAAATATCTCCGCGCAACAGTAAAGTGACCTTGCATCCAACGAAGACGTTGTCTAGCTGAAGCTTTGAACGTCAACGGTTTCTCATCAAACACCTTAGCATCATAGTTGAAGACCGGATAGACATTACGTTGCACACTACGCATCGTAAACTCTAAATCCTCTACCAAGCTCGTTGCACCCCAACCAATTTCCTTCAGCAAATTAGTCTCGAAGCACATCCCTGTACCTCCAAGGAAATTCGCCATGTTCAGGTTGTAACGAGACAACTGCCACAGACGGTTAATGTACCAGTACGATACGCCATACGCTGCTGTAATCCAAGAATCTTCTGGATTCTTTGTATCAATGTAACCTTGGATCACGCGCGCTCCATTACAAAGGTCATCGTTCATCTCAAGCAAAAAGTTACGATCTACCAGGTTATCCGCGTCAAACATAACAACTGCATCATACTGACGTGGCAATTTCCACAGATATTTGAGCATCCACTCAATGGCATATCCTTTACCTCTGAGATCCGCATTCGTACGAACACATGCGTTCAATCCATGGTCTCTAACAATTTGAGCTGTTCCATCTGTACAGTTGTCACAGATAACAAATACATCGTACAGATCTTCTGGATAATCAAGTTCTTTCAAGTTTTCCATCAATGCACCAATGACCTGTTCCTCATTGTGTGCAGCGACCAGTACAGCAAATGACTTTGTCGCTGGATAATTTTTCTTTTTCTTTTTCTTATACAGACCGAACAGCGAAAACGTGAATTGGTACACAGCTAGCAGTGCAAGTAGCACCTGCAGCGTGACGAATATAGCGTCCAACATCGTTCTCTGTTACCCCCTTTTATTCAAACCCATTACTAACCTACAAGCGTTTCTCTTCCTGCTTCTGCATCTTATTTTTTTTGTTGTGCAGAATATGACCCTGTTCTTTTGAATACTACGTGAGTGCTTTGAACAATGTTTCAAACTTGGCTAGAACCTAATTGGCTGCTTTATCGATTTTGGATTCTTTTTAGCCATTTGTCAAAACCGCAATTTCACTTCCTGAAGCAGAAATGTGAACATTAAACGCTAAATTGGCACTCCGCGACACTGTACACTTGCATTCATGCCAGTTATGTCTTATTTTCAGCCGTTTGCTTGTTTTTTATTTCTATAGTCCCTGCTTTTTTTCTAAGATACCTATATAGCTCCAGAGTCTACATATCTAAATAACGCAAACCAAGCCCAAAAAGTTCAACAAAAGTTTAATATAAATCACACAATTCTTTACCTCATTTCAGCAGCATTGAATCATTGTATCTTTTTTGGCTCGTCCAAGTCAAAATGTTAAGTTGGGTTTTCATCCACACTTTAACATGAAATTTACTTTCTTCACATGTCTTCTTCTTGAAAAGGACAACATTTAAAAATATGATAAACATATCCCTGAAATAACCCAGGCATCTTAAAGTGTGTGTTCAAAAAGGACGCTTTTCAGTACCGAGAAGATGGGACGAAGATAGAAATGGAGTAGCGGAGCGTAGGCAAACTACGTGAGCAACTATATGTTTCCGAAGGAAACAAGCTTCGTAAGCATCCCGCTTATTTCGGCTGAATTCCATATTCGATGCTGCGATGCCGCTCGCGCATCCTTCGTAATCAAAAGCGGACTTTTTGAACAACCTCTAAAAAACGGTTATATAGTAATCAGGACAAAAAACCGGAACCAGAACTTACCCGGAAATACTGCCGCCGATTAGGGCGTGTCAGAAAATTCTGAAGGAAGCAGATTTTGCCGAATTTCCGTTCCAAGTAAGGAAGTTTTCCGCTGGCGTGCCGAGGCACGTCAAGGGAAAGTGACTCAGCAGAGAGGGAAAGGCGGTAAAAGATGTACTTCAGCAAGTTATGAGACACGTTCTGGGGCGGCCTGACTGGCAGGAGGCCAATATGAGCCGTTTATTTGTTAAGTTTCAAGAGTATGATCGAAATGTGTTTATGTGGATTAATGGTCGACTTCATAATCGTTTTATGAATTTTTGGCTCTATTACTTCACCCATCTGGGCGGGGCGACATCATCCATCGCCATTTCACTATTGATATGGTTGCTCGCACCGGCTCCATGGAATACAACAGGACTTCAAGCCTGTGTAGCTCTAGCAGTTAGTCATATTCCCGTGGCTATCGCCAAGAAGCTGTATCCTCGTATACGGCCTTACCTTGCATTACCAGACACGATTACGTTTCGTAATCCTTTGACCGATCATTCATTCCCATCTGGACACACCACCGCGATCTTTTCGGTTACCGTGCCATTTATGACGATGGATCCATTTCTTCTGAGCGTATTATTGCCTGTAGCGCTTGTTGTCGGATTCTCCCGAATATACTTGGGGTTGCATTATCCTTCCGATGTCCTTGCTGGTGCTACAATCGGTACTTTGGTCGCACTCGCGACAGTTGCATTCTGGACTTAAAGTCGATATGTTAGACGAAGGAAAACCTAGCAGGAACAGGTGAATCAAGCGTGGAGAAAAAACGAGTATTACTATTATCAGAAGGTTTTGGTGCAGGACACACTCAAGCGGCATACGCCCTTTCCAGCAGTTTGCGCAAACTTTCTACCGATGTGCAGACCAAAGTTCTAGAACTCGGAAGCTTCCTTAACCCCCGGGTTGCACCATTGATTATTACTGCATACAAAAAAACCGTTACCAACCAACCCAAGTTAGTCGGCTATGTATACAAACATCAGTATAAAAAGTCTCTAAATCGATTGACTACTTTGGCGCTGCATAAGCTGTTCTATACTCATACACGCAGTATTGTTCGTCAGCTTCGTCCAAATGTCATCGTTTGTACACATCCCATTCCAAGTGCTGTGATATCCAGGTTGAAGCGATTGGGCGTGCAAGTGCCACTGTGTACTGTGATTACTGATTATGATGCTCATGGTACCTGGATCAGCCCTGAGGTGGACTTATACCTCGTCTCTACAGATGAGGTGAAGTCCAAACTGATGCTGAGAGGTGTGTCTGTAGACAAAATTCGAGTAACAGGCATACCTGTTCACCCTAACTTTTGGGAGCACCCCGGACGTGATGAGATCCAGAGCAGGTTCAATTTGAAAAATATGCCTACCGTATTAGTCATGGGCGGTGGTTGGGGAATGCTCAGTGATGAAGTTGTGAATCAGATGCTTACCCGTTGGCACAAGGATATTCAGCTCATTTTCTGCTTGGGGCGGAATGACAAAGTAAGAATCAGCATGGAACAGAATCCTATATATCAAAAAGAAAACATTCATATCATCGGGTACACTAACGAGGTAGACAAACTAATGGAGGTTTCCGATCTGCTCATCACCAAGCCTGGTGGAATGACATGCAGTGAGGGTCTTGCCAAGGGTATTCCGATGTTATTTCATAATCCGATTCCAGGTCAGGAAGAAGAGAACGTTCATTATTTTACTTCTAGAGGCCTTGGAGAAGCGATCACTTCCCTAGATGTTGTAGTGAACTGGATGAATCGGCTGTTACATAAATACCCGGATATTGTCCGTAAACGTAAACGCCATTTGGCTCAGATTGCCAAGTATCATCCAACACAGAGTGCGCAGAGCATCATTGATCTATTAGAAATTCGTTCTTATCCATCCGATCAGTCAAGCGTTTAACGCTTCTAACAACTCATATCTATACGAAAAAGGGTATCTTCGTTATGAAGGTACCCTTTCTTGTATGGGTTTAAAGTAGCAGAGCCAGCGATTCCCATATCGGAATTAACGCAGTTTTTGTTGGGTATCGGGTATAAGGTTATCCGTGCGATATCAATACTAGATCATTGAATCCCAGCCGATTTCAGATATTCTTGCCACTGCTTCGTATATTCACTTTGGATTTTTTCAAGTCCAGCCTGCTTTGCCTTCTCCATAAATGTATTCAGTCCTGTCTCGACATCGGCTACTAAGCCTACGTTTAGCGGGTAAAGATACTGTTTCTCCACTTGCTCCAATGCTGCCTTTTCAGCCTGATAAGGTGTCCAATCCTCTGCAAATCCAGTGAAAATATCAGGCTTCTTAATTTTGTCGAGTTCCTCGAACATGCTCAGGACATCGTCAAATGACTTGTCATACAGCATGAATTCCGGATTACGCCATGCCCAGCCATTCATGCCTTCACGTGGGAAGCCATTCGTTTGAGCATCGCCAATCATTTTGTAGTAGCCATCTTGTACTTCGAAGTTTTTACCCTCTACACCATACTCAGTAAGCCAGTTGTATCGTTTATCTGTAACCAGCTTCTCATAAAATGCGAGTGCTCTTTCTGGATTTTTACTGCTACGCGGAATTGCAAAACCGTTATGAATCGGATGAACCGGTTGTGCAAACCCTTTCGCATTCGGGTATGGGAAATAACCCAACTTCCAATCAGGGTGTGTTGACTGGATTTTAATTACGTCGGCATTGAATTTGTTCGGATTCTCTCCTGAGAGAATCACAGCCGCTTTGCCATTTTGCAGCAATGAATTAGAAGTGTCTTTCACATTCAGTACGTTTTTCGGGAAAAACCCTTTGTCCATCCAGCGCTTGTAGGTTTTTAGATCTTCCAGATGCTGTGCTGAACCCCAATAGGAAGCAACATTGGACGGTGAATCATACATGATATCCAGACCATAAGGTAACTGACCAGCTGTATTTACGAGTTTAGAGTTCAATTGACGAATGCCATGCGTATGGTTTGCATTGCTGTCTGCGATCGGTATCATATCCGGTTCATTCGCTTTGATCCCCTCAAGGTAAGCTTCGAGCGTCTCCATAGATTCAGGTTTAGGCAAATTATACTTCTCACGTAAATCCTCACGGTACGCAATGCCTTCGGTTACATATTCAATCCATGTGGAAGGAACTGTATAGATTTTATCATTGATTTTGACAGCATTCCACATATCCTCTGGTACATGCGCTTGCAGAGCCGGTGCAACCTTAGGCAGCATTTCATCCAGCGCTAGGAACGCACCTTTTTTAGCATAGGACTGGTAGAATGTCCAATCGGCTGTAAAGATAAGGTCTATCGGTTGCCCCGAGGAGAGCAGCAATTTATATTTTTGATCCCAGTCTGTCCAAGAGGTGTAGTTGAATTTGACGTTGACGTTCAGATCAGCCTCAGCCAATTTATTAATTTCTGATTCAATGGTCGGTAGGTCTTTCGGTGCATCACCAAGCATGTAGAATTGCAGGGTTACTTTGTCTCCTCTGGAAGTTGAAGAGCCTCCCTCTGCACTACCTTGTGTCGATTCCCCCGAACCTGTGTTACATGCGGCCAGCACCCCAGCAAACATCATTAAGGCAATAATTAGAGACAGGTGCCGAAGAAATGTTTTGTTTCGCATATGCATCCTCCCTTTTTGTGGTGAAACGTATATGTTAGCGCAGATTCGATGTAGACAGAGCAGTTTAGATTGCCACAGCCCAGAATCCCCATCGGTTTCGCGTTCTAACCTTTAACCGCACCAATCGTCAGACCTCTAACAAAATAACGTTGAACGAATGGATACAGGAACAAGATCGGTCCAGTCACGATAATCGCCATCGCCATCTTGGTTGATTCAGTGGGCACATCCTGACTAAGTGTAATCCCTGTTCCAATCGCCATCTGATCTATAAACGTAATCGTGTTCATCGTGTTGTATAGATAGAATTGCAATTGATACATATCCGGGTTGTTGATAAAGAGCGATGATGTAAACCAGTCGTTCCAGTATCCGAGTGCAAGGAAAAGCCCCACTGTGGCAATGCCAGGCATCGCCAAATTTAATACAACACTGAAGTAAATGCGGAAGTCATTCGCCCCATCAATTTTGGCAGACTCAATGAGCTCGTCAGGAACAGCAGATCGAATGAAATTTTTCATTAGAATGATGAGAAATGGTGTCATGAGCCCTGGGAAGATCAATACGGTGTACGTATCGGTCAAGTTAAAGTAATTCGCCAGCATGATGTACCAAGGTACAAGTCCTCCACCGAATAAGGTCGTAAAGTAGATGAAGAAGGAGAATGTATTCCGGTATTTAAAATCTTTGCGTTGTAATACAAACCCTGCCATGGTGATGAAGAATAGTCCAAGCGCAGTTCCTACAACAGTCGTAAATACAGTGACGCCATAGGCTTTGAGTACTTGTGTAGGGAATTTGAATACCATTTTGTAACCTTCCAGGGAGAAATCAGTGGGAAACAGATGGTATCCATCCCTCACGATGGATTCATTACTGCTGAATGAACCAGACAGAATGAGTAGAAATGGCACTAAACAGATGATGGAAAGAAACAAAATAAAGGTGTACGCGATCACTTGAAAGAGCATCGTAAATTCCGAATCTCTGGCACGAGTATGCATAGTAGGTCTCCCTTCTGCCTATTGGGCGTTCTAGAACAATGCGTAATCCTC
The DNA here is from genome assembly GCF_001426865.1 of Paenibacillus sp. Root52. Lineage (GTDB taxonomy): Bacteria > Bacillota > Bacilli > Paenibacillales > Paenibacillaceae > Paenibacillus. The sequence goes on from NZ_LMFO01000023.1 coordinate 202,352, forward strand.
ATTCACTTTGCGAATGATGTAATTGACTGTCATGATGAGAATAAAACCGAACAGGGATTGATAAAGGCCAGCAGCCGTCGCCATGCCAATATCAAAGGTCACCTTCAACGAGCGGTATACGTAGGTATCAATAATATCGGTGGCATTATACAGCACCCCGTTGTTTCCGATCAGTTGGTAAAAGAGATCAAATTGCCCCTTCATAATGCTTCCTAATGAGAAGAGCAGCAGAATAACAAACGTTGGTTTCAACATCGGAACCGTAATATACCAGATACGTTGAAAGATATTCGCTCCATCTATCCGAGCCGCCTCATAGTATTCATCGCTGATGCCTGTAATGGCAGCCAAATAGATGACCATGCTGTAACCGAGGTTCTTCCATAGATAGAAGATGATGATCAGGAACACCCAGATCCACGGCGTATTATAGATATCAACCGGCCCTGCCTCGAAGCGCTTCAGCACCGTATTCACAAACCCGGATTCATAGTTAAACATGTTGTAAGCGATTACACTTAATAGTACAAATGAAATGAAATACGGTAGAAACATAACGGATTGGGTCACTTTTTTGAACACTTTTCCCCTAATCTCACTTAACATGATTGCACAAAAGATAGCGAGTCCGTTCCCCAATATAATGAAGGCTAGATTGTAACCTACGGTATTGGTGGTCAGCTTCAGAAGCATTCCTGATTGCCAGAGAAACTTGAAGTTCTCCAAACCTACAAATGGGCTACCAAACAAACCACCTTCAAAATCATACCTCGTAAACGCGTAGTAGATGCCGACCATCGGAAAATACGAGTTAATCAGAAAAAAGATCAGTGTAGGTAGCAGCATCAGAAACATCATTTTGTTTTTGTTCAATTCTTTGAGCATGGCTCGATCCCTCCCGAATTTCTTGACGGCGCTGGTGCGCTGTGTAGCTCTGGTTTTTATTGTAGGTGCCCCTGTCGCTCTTGAATACTGAATCATCTGTCCGGAAAATGAACGATCTTGCTAAAGTGAATATGAACAATTCGAACGAACAGTGAAATGAACAGCTGAGTGTTCACAAATGTTGATATCGTACATACGCTAGCCGTAGTGAACAATCAAGCGAAAGTTGAACTTTACGTTTAGAATGACAGCCAAACTCTATGTATAGCATTGATGTAAACGCATACATAATATATAATTTATTTTGCCAGCTCAGGATGACTATGGACATCTGTGAATGAACTTCACTCGTTCAAAACTACGCTTCACCTATCATATATACAGAAGAAATGGAGGGGAAAAGTAGTGCGTAAACGTTCGGAAGACAGCCAAAAAGTGTTTACACGAATTCTGGTTGGCATTATCATCAGCACTGTCGCTACCTTGCTTGTTGCTTCTGTCATTTTATACGCCAACTATAACCGCATTGCTCTTCGCCAAGTCTATCGTACCGATATGGATAGTCTCACACAGGCGAGTCGTGAAGTTTCCAAGATGACCGAGACCGCCAAATCATTGTCTTATCAGATTTATCAGGATTACACGATTTCCGCTCTACTCTTATACTCCAAACCGAGCATATATGAAATTACTCCAGCCATGGAGCAGCTCGATAACTACCGCATGTCCCTTCCTTTTATTGAATCCATCTATGTATACAACTCCAAAAGTAATGAATTTTTCATCAGTTCAGATGGTGTTCGTACCGGACAACAATCTATTTCTGACATTGATGATCACGGGATCACTGAGATTCTCCGACAGTTTCATGACTATAAACCCTTTGTCCCCATCCCACGTACATATCAGGTTGGCACAACGGAGGAAACCGAGGTCAACAGTTATACCTATTTGTGCTATGACACCATCAACGACAATGCCAAGCTGAATTATGCTGTCATTGTAAACATTAAGGATGACTGGCTTAGTCCCAACATCAATTCGGAGGATCAGCCTGGCAATACATTCATTATTAATGAAAAAGGACAGCTATTGTCTGATTTTGGTGAACGTGCATTAATGAAGGATCTCTCTAATGAATCGTTTATACAGCCCATTATGCAAAATGAAGCCCAGTCCGCATTCTTTACCGCAGAAGTGGATGGGGAGAAATCACTTATTACCTACACCTCTCCTGACAATCTAGGCTGGCGATATGTGCGAATTACACCTTACGATCTGATCACTACAGACATCCGGAATATGAGAACCCATACCGTCCTATTCTGTCTTGGTCTATTAGTTGCTGGTGTGCTCTTGTCTTACCTTGTATCGCGCAAATTGTATCATCCTATTGATAAGGTTCTCGTGCGTATGCGTGTGATGGAAGCAGAGCGGCGAGGAAGCCTGCATATTCTCAGACAAGATTATTTGCGGGGAGCTCTCCAGAGACGCGAGACCTTTACGGGTGGATTACTTGCCGAGCGATTGAAATTCTATGGTTCATCCTTAGACGTGCAGCGTAGCTCTCGACTTGTTTTGCTTCGAATCGATCACTTTGTCGATTTCTGTGATACCTATCGGGACGAGGTTAAGTTGGTTAAATACGCGATGATGAACATATGTACAGAAACGATTGAAACTACCCATCATTCCGAGGCCATAGATATGGGCGGGGATCTGATTACTCTAATTTTTAACGAGAAAGATTCGGGTCAACATTCAACGCGTACTGGAGAGCATAAGATCGAGGAATTGCTGCTAATGCTACAGGATGCGGTCATGCTACATCTGAAATGCTCCATATCATTCACAATCGGGCCAGAAGAAAAGTCTCTTGAGGATTGCATCGCATCTTATGCAAGATCCGCAGAGGCTTCACTACATCGACTATTTCATGGTTCTGGCTGTCTATTGTACACGTCAGACATCATGGCCTATCATGCTAAGGAGTATGCCTTCCCTGTTGGCAAGGAAAAACAGCTCATTGATTATTTGATGACAGGTAAAACAGAGGAAGCCAAACAGGTGTACACCACGATCGTAAATGAAACGGCGACGTATCCGTTCAATGTCTTCCAGCTAGCTCTCTCACATCTTACGATGACACTAAACCATGTTCGCAACACACTCAAAAAGAACAATCAACTGACGCTTAACTCTATCTCGGATGGGACGATGCTGCCTCTTCATGAGGCCGAAGATCTCAATGAAGTACATGCTCACTTCTATCAACTGTTCGATGAATTAGGCTCCAAGGTGGAGGAGAAACGCACACTTAAACATGATGAGCTGATCCGCCGAATTAACAGCATTATTGAACGGGATTACGCGGACACAAACCTCTGCGTTACTTCTATTGCAGAAGAGCTGAACATGTCTCCAATCTATATAAGTAGGCTCTATAAGCAACTGACTCTAAAAGGATTAACTGATGTCATTAATGAAACTCGTATTGTGAAAGCTCAAGATCTGTTAATTGAGACTGAGAACTCCGTTGCTGATATTGCCGAGAAAACAGGCTTCACGAACAGCTCCTATTTTTATCGCATGTTCAAGAAGTTTAATGGAGTTACGCCTAATGATTATCGCCGCAAAGAATTACATTCAGAGCCCTGAAGAAACAAAAAAGCGACACCTGAGGCTTTAACGCTCTCTGTGTCGCTTTACTACTTATAGATAGATGCAGATCTATTATTCCTGCGTTTCGCCAGTCTCTTCTGAAACCTCACGAACTTTATACTTGTCCAGACGCATTTGTTGATATTCACGCAAAGCCTCTTCACCAACAACGACTTCAACCCGATGAATATTCATACCTTTGCCCATGAACTTCTGCTCATACTCAGTCATCACATGTTCTTCATTCAATCCATCACGGTGCAAGTTCAAAGAGATATTTGTCATTTGCAGGCCAAAGTCAGCAATGGCATTGAGCGAGAAATCAAACAACGTCTCCGAATCTGTCTTGAAGTGAATTTGTCCTTTAGTGTTGAGCAATTCTTTATATTTTTTCAAGAAACGTGGATGTGTCAAACGACGACGTGCATGCTTCGCTTTTGGCCAAGGATCACTGAAGTTGAGATAAATACGTTCCAGTTCCTCTGGTTCGAATACATCCTCAATTTGTTCAATATTGGCGAGCGCTAGCTTCAGGTTAGGTGGTGTCTCCACTTCTGCCTGACTCCACGCATTGCGAGCTTTCTCACTAGCACGACGAACGAGCTCATCGTACATATCAATTCCGATAAAGTTAAACTCCGGATATTTATAGCTCATTTGGCTAATAAATTGCCCTTTGCCCATACCGAATTCTACAAAGATCGGATGGTCATTGCCAAACAGTTCAGACCATTTTCCTTTGTACTGGTTGGGTTCCAGAACAACGAGATCGACCTGTTCCTCCAGATTTTCTCGGATTCCTTTTCTACCACGTAAACGCATTTTATTCCTCCGTTTATCCATACTTGTCTCAGCTTCATTTTGCCGAAGAACGGACCAATTGTAAAGAGCAATGAAAAAGGAATCTTCGGAATTGCCACTAGTGGCAATTTTCAAAGATTCCCTCTTCGATTTATTTGGAATTGGGGTCCAACTACTTTAATAGTTCATAGTCTACCTTATCTTGGTGCGAAAAATCAAATGTCTTTTCAAAAGCATCGCGAACTTTTTGTTTTGCAGCCGCTTTCACCTTCGGATTTCCATTAAAACGAACACCTGTCAAAGCCAGTGCCTCTTCAGCCGTCAGTTCTACAGAAACATGATGAAGATCAGTGTTTTTAACTTGGGAATTCATTCATATCACCTCACGGTATAGTATGAGCCATGACGTCAACATTAATTCAAATGCTATGATGAATACTGCCCATTAGATGGTGTCTGACGTTGATTTAAATATAACACAAGGTGTTAACTATAGCAAGAAGAAAACCGTGATTTTCCGGCCTATTTTTGCATCTGCATTCCCTTTTTTTTGAGTTTTTTGATACAATGGTAAAAGTCCATGAGAACGCATATTTTGCCGTTTTTTGTTCTTTTTCACGAATGCATTACGGCATGCGTTTCATTAATAAACGAACAACCGAAGGAGTTCCTGAAGATGAATGCACCTGCCCTACCCAGCCCTCTTTCCTGGGGAGATAAACGATTCCACACTTGGAATTATGAGATGAGAAATGAATTTGACAATAAGGTGTTCAAAGTCATGCTGGATGCGGGATTTACTTGCCCGAACCGTGATGGCTCAATAGCCAAAGGTGGCTGTACATTTTGCAGCGCACGAGGATCTGGCGATTTTGCGGGCAGTCGTCGCCACGACTTGGTTACACAATTTAATACCATTCGTGATAAACAGCATTTGAAGTGGCCCACCGCCCACTATATTGGTTATTTCCAGGCGTATACCAATACATATGCACCCGTTGAAGAACTTCGAGAGTACTACGAAGAGATCCTAAAACAACCTGGTGTTGTTGGTTTGTCCATTGCGACAAGACCTGATTGCTTACCAGATGACGTTATTGAGTATTTGGCTGAGCTAAATGAACGAACCTATCTGTGGATTGAAATGGGGCTGCAAACGGTTCATGAATCCACTTCTACACTTATTAATCGCGCACATGATACGAAGTGTTATGAGGATGCCGTGGCAAAGCTGCGTAAACACAACATTCGGGTCTGTACTCATATCATCTATGGCTTGCCTCAAGAAACACACGAGATGATGCTGGATACCGGCCGTGCCGTAGCGAATATGGATGTTCAAGGGATCAAGATCCATTTACTGCACCTCATGCGCAAAACACCGATGGTGAAGCAATATGAAGCAGGGCTACTCCGCTTCCTTGAACAAGATGAGTACATTAAACTGATTGTAGACACACTTGAGTTTCTACCGCCAGAAATGATTGTCCATCGTCTTACTGGTGATGCACCACGAGACCTGCTCATCGGCCCGATGTGGTCGCTGAATAAATGGGAAGTGCTGAACTCTATTGACCGCGAATTGAGACAACGTGATACATGGCAAGGCAAGTACTGGAGGGGAGCATAAGATGGGTTTTCTATCGGTTCTAAGCTGTGCGCATCAATGGATTACAGCGCGGGTACAACCTGGAGACCTCGCCATCGATGCAACCGTAGGGACAGGTGCAGATACGTTATTCCTCGCACAACAGGTGGGCAGACGTGGTCAAGTCATTGGTTTCGACATCCAGAGCGAAGCTCTCACTCTTGCCCAAGCTCGGATTCGCAAACAAGAGGACGGTGCCAAACTCGGCTCTATTTCACTATTACAGCTAAGCCATGACCGCATGGTTGAAGCTGTTCCGGAAGACTGGCAAGGTGCCGTTGGAGCCGTTATGTTCAACCTTGGATACTTGCCTGCGGAAGGTGCAGATGCTTCCATTATTACGGCAACCGAAAGTACGCTTACTGCATTAGAGGCTGCTCTAACGTTACTGCGTCCAAAAGGGATTATTACCGTTGTGCTGTACCCCGGACATGAAGGTGGCTCCCAAGAGGCTGAGGCTGTAACAAAATGGGCTTCTGCTCTACCTGTCACGGAAGCACAAGTCATGCTCTATCGGCAATTACAACGTGATACTTCTCCCTTCTTGATCGGAATCGAGAAGAAGTAATTTCCTTACTTGTCCAAATACGTTACGATAGACATATTGTAAGCACCATCTGCTGAATACGTCTCAACAATATAAGTGCGAGTTCCATAACCCACTAATAAGTTGTTATCTGTTCGCAGTGGTCGCTTATACTACATAACCTGCAACCGTATACATGTAGGAGTCGAACCGGTTATAGGTTGATTAATTCATTCCACCATTTCATATACTAAAGGAGAGACTACAATGACTAATCCATATCCACTGCAATTTCAACCTGAATTCAAAGAACGTGTCTGGGGCGGCCGTGCCCTTGAGAATTTTGGCCTCACGCCACCTGAAGGTCATATCGGAGAAGGCTGGATGATTGCCGATCACCCTAACGGAACAACAAAAGTATTGAATGGTGCACTTGCTGGCAAAGGTCTGGATGAAGTGCGTGAACAGCTCGGTACGTCTTGGTTAGGAACAAAAGGTGTATCTGAAAAGGGAGGACGTTTCCCTCTCCTTATCAAGCTTCTAGACTGTAACGATGATCTCTCTGTACAGGTGCATCCTACGGATGATTACGAGGCTCTTCCTCCCGGTGAACTCGGCAAAACGGAAATGTGGTATGTACTTGATGCGAAACCAGGCGCACATATCATTTATGGATTGAATGAAGGCGTTGATCGTAACGTACTTAAGGAAGCGCTTGAAAATGGAACCGTGATGGACACGTTGCGTCAAGTGCCTGTAGAAGCAGGAGATACATTCTTCATCCCTGCCGGAACTGTTCACGCACTGTGTGCAGGTGTTGTTGTGGCTGAAATTCAGCAGAATTCAGATACAACTTACCGAATTTATGACTATAACCGCCCAGGTCTGGATGGTAAGCCTCGTGAGTTGCATGTTGAGGACTCCCTTAATGTCACTGCCTATGAAGGCGCTGGTGCCACAACGATGAAAACGAACAACGCAATCTCTGGTGAATGGCTGAAGTTAGCGGAATGCCCATATTTCGTCGTTGAAAAAGGAGTCGTGTCTAAGCCTTGGCAGCTCGCCACAAACGCTGAGAGTTTTACAATTCTAGTTGTGTGTGAAGGTAACGGTACTTTAGCATGGGACAACGACTCGTCCGAAAAAATTGAATTAAAAGCAGGTCAATGCTATCTATTGCCTGCCAACCTGGGTACATATACATTAGACGGGAATACCACTGTTCTTCGCTCTTACTTGCCTTAACTTTTCTGAAGTGTGTGGAGTGAACAGCTTCGTCTTATCTGGAATAGGCTTGAATGACCAATGAAGGAGGATTGGCACAAGATGCAGGAATCTAACTTTGGCCTTGTGGGCAATGAAGGTACCCGTATTCATGTGTACCGCTGGCTTCCTGATCCTGGAACTGAAGTCCGGGGTGTGGTGCAGATTGCACATGGAATGGGAGAAACGGCAGCTAGGTATGCAGAGTTTGCAGAGTGCCTTACCCGCCATGGCTATGCGGTCTATGCTAATGACCATCGAGGTCATGGCAAATCGGTCGAAGATCCGAATTTGTTAGGTAATGCCGGGGTAGATGCCTTCCGCTGGATGGCCAGCGATATGATCAATCTGGGAGAAGTGGCATCTAGGGAGTATCCTGATATCCCCTTATTTCTAATGGGACACAGTATGGGCTCTTTCCTTGTCCAGCACCTAATGTATGCGGGACATGAACGCTATCACGCCTTTATTTTGTCTGGAACGAACGGCAAGCGTGGTCTTCTGCGTTTTGGTGAGAAGCTCGCCTTCCTTCAATGTGGCATTCAAGGAGCAACTCATCCGAGTATGCTGCTTAACGCATTGGTGTTTGGTGGATTCAATCGTTCCTTCCGCCCGGTGAGCACCCCTTTTGATTGGTTATCTCGTGACCCCGAGGAGGTTAAACGGTTCATTGATGATCCATTGTGCGGAGCGATATGTACAGCAGGGTTTTTCCGCGACTTCTTCAAGCTGCTAATTGAAATACATCTGCCAGACAATATGAAACGTATTCCAAAGGATAAGCCCGTGTACCTCTTTTCAGGCGAGCAAGACCCTGTTGGTTTACATGGCAAAGGTGTTCATAACCTAGTCACTCAATATCGTCAGCTTCAGCTTCAACATATTGAGTACCGTCTGTACGCTGGTGGTCGTCATGAGATGCTGCATGAGACGAATCGGGCAGACGTAGCTCTGGATGTATTAGATTGGCTGGATCGCCATCTGGTTCTATCTAACGCAGCTCCCACCACTGTCAATGCAGATATCGCTGATTCGGTATGATCCTAATCAGTGTAGGATCACTAAGCTTAGGTAAGTAGCAGATACCTTAAACAGAGCGCCGCTCCATAAACTGGGGCGGCGCTCTGTTTATCTACTTTGGAGCTATTCCGTAGCTATTCGCTAGCGGATCAATTGCAACAGAAAACATTCAATACCAAAAAAAGGAAGCCCCGGAATCAAGATGCTAGCGAGAGCTGCATTACGATTCCGGGGCTTCTTTATGATCCTTTTTATGAATAGTATATCAAATGATACCTTTATCCTTCTTATCCTTCGATGAGTAAGGATTCTGGATCTTCAAGCAGTTCTTTCACAGTGACGAGGAAACGCACTGCTTCACTACCATCAATGATACGGTGATCATAGGACAGAGCGATATACATCATTGGACGATTCTCCATCCGCTCTGCATCAATGGCTACAGGACGAAGTTGGATCTTGTGCATACCGAGAATACCCACTTGAGGTGTATTCAGAATTGGTGTGGACAAGAGCGAGCCGAATGTTCCACCATTGGTGATCGTGAATGTTCCACCTTGCAGATCCGAAAGTGCCAACGTGTTGGAACGAGCTTTTGAAGCCAGATCAGCAATACTTCTCTCGATCTCAGCAAAGCCTAGACGATCTGCATCACGAACGACGGGTACAACCAGACCCTCTTTTGCAGATACCGCGATACCGATATCATAATATTTCTTCAGTACAACATCTTCGCCATCAATCTCTGCGTTAATGGTTGGGAACTTTTTCAGCGCGCCCACGACAGCCTTAGTGAAGAAGGACATAAAGCCCAGATTGATCTCATGCTTCTCCTTAAACTTGTCCTTACGACGTTTACGAACATCCATAATGGCAGTCATATCAACTTCGTTAAACGTAGTCAACATTGCTGCTGTTTGCTGAGCTTCAACCAGACGCTTGGCAATGGTCGCACGACGGCGAGACATACGTTGACGTTCAACTGGCTTAGTATACGTAGAACCTCCGGTTGGAGCACTGGATGCAGCTGGCGCTTTATTCGCAGAAGGTGCTGCTGGAGCAGTAGCCTGTGTGCTATGAGCCTTCACATCATCCTGATATACGCGTCCAATTGGATCCTTACCATGAACCTGATCCAGCTCGATGCCCCGCTCACGCGCTAGTTTACGCGCAGATGGGGAAGCTGTCTTGTTTCCATTATCAGAAGATTCAGAACCTGCAGCAACAGGTGCTGGCGGCGGTGTTGGTGCTTCAGGCGCTGGTGTAGTCGCTTGTTTTTGCTCCGATGCAGCCGGCTCGGAAGCAGCCGAGCTACTTCCTCCCCCTGCACCCGCGGAAAGGGTACCAATCGTCTCACCGATCTCAACGGTATCCCCTTCTTGACGAATAATTTTCTCCAATACGCCACTTTCTTCAGCACTGATCTCAATATTAACTTTATCTGTTTCCAGTTCTAGAAGGACATCGCCTTGGTTAACCGTATCCCCTTCTTTGACAAGCCATTTGGATACCGTTCCTTCGGTTATCGACTCACCCATTGCAGGTACTTTAATTTCGCTCACAGTTGTTACCTCCCAAGTGGAATATTATTCTTCGTCGTTTGCTTCAACGCGGATGTAATAATCTGTTGTTGTTCCATGCTATGCACAAGCTGATAACCGCTGGAAGGACTTGCATGCTCCGGACGGCCTTCATACTTAACGATTGTACCCTCAGGTGCAATTTCACGAAGACGTGGTTCCATATACGTCCATGCACCCATGTTTTTGTTTTCTTCCTGAACCCATACCAGCTCTTTCAACTTGCTGAAACGTGCGAGTACACGCTGGATCTCTTCTGCTGGGAATGGATACAGTTGTTCAACACGGATAATGTGAAGCCATGACAAGTCTCCGCCTTCTTTTTCAAAAGCATCCTCAAGGTCAATCGCAATTTTACCACTGCACAAGATAATCCGTTCAACACGGTCAGGCTTTGTGCCAAGCCCTGCTTGTTCCAGCACTGGCTCAAACTTGCCTTCACTGAACTGAATCGCCGGAGAAGCAACACGTGGATTACGAATTAGACTCTTCGGTGACATCATTACAAGCGGACGTGCATCTTCGGTTTCAGTCAGGGAAGCCTGACGACGAAGCAGATGGAAATACTGAGAAGCACTTGTCAAGTTAGCAACGGTCATATTGTCTTCTGCAGCAAGCTGTAGGAAACGTTCGAGACGTGCACTTGTGTGCTCAGGCCCTTGACCTTCATTACCGTGCGGAAGCAGCATAACCAGGCTTGATTTTTGCGACCACTTCGCGCGACCTGCCGATATGAACTGGTCAAAAATAACCTGTGCACAGTTAGCAAAATCACCGAACTGAGCTTCCCAGATGACAAGAGTTTCTGGCGAATACACGTTGTATCCATATTCGAATCCAACCACCGATTCCTCAGACAATGGGCTGTTGTAGATTGCGAACGAAGCACGTGCCTGTGGCAAATGATGCAGAGGGCAGAATTTACTTCCATTCTCTGAATCATGCAACACCAGGTTCCGGTGAGCAAATGTTGCACGCTCTGCGTCCTGACCACTGATCCGGATTGGCTTACCATCTGCAAGAATAGTTGCAAATGCAAGTGTCTCCGCAAGGCTCCAATCAACTTTTTCGCCTTCATTAAGTGACGTGCTACGGCGCTGTAGAATCCGCTGCAACTTCGGATACACATTGAAATTCTCCGGCCATTTCAATAGATCTGCGTTGATACTTCGTAGATTCTCAAGCGGTACCGCAGTTGGAATCACCTTCACTGCTTCAGGCTCTTCTGTCTTCCGTTGATAGTATTCATGTACTTCATTTTTCTTCATATGGTCATAGGCTTCTTTTAAGCGGTTCGTCACAGCCTCACGAATGTTATTAATAGCCGCTTCGTCAACAATAGATTCCTGTTTCAACTGATCCTGATACAGATGACTCACGGTCGGATGAGCCTTAACTTTGTCATACACCTTCGGTTGTGTTGTTTCTGGATCATCCGTTTCGTTATGACCGTAACGACGGTAACCGATTAGATCAATCAAAAAATCTTTTTTAAACCGATTCCGGTACTCTGCGGCCATCCGAATTGCTGCAATACAAGCATCCGGATTATCTGCATTAACGTGTATAATCGGAATTTCATACCCCTTCGCAAGGTCACTCGCATAATGCGTGGAGCGCGAGTCACTACTATCCGTTGTGAAGCCCAAGCGATTGTTTACAATAATATGAATAGTTCCACCATTCTGGTAACCTGGCAGAGCTTTGAAATTCAACGTCTCAGCTACAATTCCTTCACCAGGGAATGCTGCGTCACCATGCATAAGAATAGTTGCTGCTTTGGAAACGTCCTGTTTCGGATAACCCGGTTCACGGCGATCATCCTGTGCAGCACGAGCGAATCCCTGTACAACAGGGTTTACGTACTCTAGATGACTTGGGTTGTTGGCTAGTGTCAAGCGAGCCTGTACCGTTTCACCTTCTTTTACAAAGCGATTAGCACCTAGGTGATATTTTACATCCCCCGTCCATCCATAATTGATTCCTGTAGAACCCTCAGATGGAACCAAATCCTTGTTCGGGGCATGATGGAATTCAGAGAAGATTTTGCTATATGGTTTACCCAGTACATGTGCCAGTACGTTTAAGCGTCCCCGGTGAGCCATCCCCATCAGGATATGGCTTGAGCCCGCATGCGACATAATCCGCACAGCTTCGTCCAGCATTGGTACAAGCACATCGTTTCCTTCAATAGAAAAGCGTTTTTGTCCCACACAGGTTTTATGCAGGAAATCTTCGAATTGCTCCACCTCTACTAGGCGTTCCAATAGGGCAGTCCGTTCTTCCTGATTAAGTGGTGCAGGGGAAGTGCGAGATTCCGCACGACGATTGAGCCATTCACGTTCCTGAACTTCATGTACGTGGCTGAACTCATACGCGATTGGCCCTGTGTAAATCTGGCGTAGACGCTGAATTGCGTCCCAACCATTTGCCGTCTGACCGTCAGCGCCCTCCCAGATCAAGGATGCAGGCAGTGCTTTGAGGTCTTCTTCATTTAATTCAAAATTCTTCGGTTCGAGCAAAGAGGTATCTACTTCTTCACTAATCCCAAGTGGATCAATATCTGCAGCGAGATGGCCATATGTGCGGATATTCCAGACCAGTTTCCCGGCTGTAACCGCTTTCTGTAAAAGTTGAATATCCACGCTTCCCGAGGTATTTTGAGCATTACCCGAAAAAGTGGTTGTATGTGCATCTCTGCCAGGCATCGGCGGTGCACCCCATTGTTCAAACAACTCCCGATAAGCTGGTGTAACTGCACCAGGGTCTTCGGAAAATAATTCATATTGTTCTTGTACATATCCCAAATTGGGTCCATAGTAACTTTCCCAGGGTTTCTTGTTGCCTTCCACGATCGTCATCGACGTTCCCTCCGTCTTGATTTAGTCGTATTTTTGACGGAAATCATTGACTAAGCTGTAATTTGCGTTCGTTCAACATTTTAAGCGAAATTTTTCATGAAGTCCAATAATCGTGCTGTTGGTGGTAATAACGTTGTTCCGACGCTCCCGTCAAGGTTTGTCTGCGTTTTCAAAATCATAGAAAAAGAATGATTGTATATACCGTCGCACAGATGTCGAATACTGTCCTGATCCGTTCGAAGGTTACACATTCTCCAATATTTTCAACTGAAGTTCTGTGTTCTAATATCTATTCTATAAACTTTTGCGCTCAGGAGCATTTCCTATTTTTAGTTCGATTGATGCATAAATTAGATGAATCGAATAAATGGTGCAATCCTTGCGTCTAAAAGTTGTTAATTCCCCCCTTTTTAATTGTGGTCGATAAAGTTAAAAAACAAACGGTTACTTTAAACATTAACCAATGGTACGTGTTTTACACTAAAATGTGGTGATTATGAGTACCATTTTAGATTCGTATACGGAATACAATACATAGATAGTGAGAAACACGTTAATCCTGCAACATGCCTATTAATGTTCATCCATTCCTATCCGCATTTCTTTTATGTTCTACGTAAGCCTAATAAATTTGCGGGAATACAAATAAAGGCCATAAATCCGAAGATTCATGACCTTATCTTTAAGCCTATCCTATTTACTGCTGCGAATCGGAGTAGCGGGATTCGAACCCACGACCTCACCCACCCCAAGGGTGCACGCTACCAGGCTGCGCTATACCCCGATGTTAGTCATTCCTTATAGCTCCATCCGATTCTGAATCATATGCAGCGCAAACGGCGTTAATGCGAGTGAACGGAGTTGTTCCGTCGTAAACCATGCTGCACCTAAAGAATCTTCGCCATCCGAATCTTTTTTGATATCATAGGCTTGCTCATCTGATTCCAAATAGACATCATATAGAACGCCAATGTGATGGACTTCTTCAGGACTACCTTCATACATCCACTGCACCAGATTGGATTGCGCGGATCGAAGAGACAGTCGAACATTTGTGAGCCCCGTCTCCTCTTCGATCTCGCGATGGAGCGCTATTTCCGGTGTTTCTCCGAACTCCAGCCTACCTCCTGGCAGATCCCATGTCCCCTGATAAGGCTCACGCGCCTTCTGAATCAGCAGTACCTTCTGTTCCCAAACCATTAGACCGTAAACGCCTAGATGTGTATAACGCTCCATTATAGAATTCTCCTATCGTCGGACATCTGTCTAACCTGTTCTTCCAACCTTCGTATTCGTTTGTTCATCTGATAAAGTGATGGCGTAACCACCAAGCCAGCGATGATCACAGCAACCCACATGTATTCCAAATGAACCACTCCCTTTTATTCGGCTTCATCTGCTGTCAAAGACATACGCACAACCAAATCTTCTCCTTCAATCACTAAAGCGGTCAGACCATGGTCTGAGCCAGATTGATGATTCTCACCACTGGACCAGAAGGCAGCTTCTCCTGACTTAATCATCACTCGTTTTCCATCGCCACCTTCTACCCAGCCCTCTCCTTCCAGCACGAAGAACAATTGCTCACCTACGGCCGGATGAAGCCCAACATTCCCACCGGCATTCAGCTTCAAAAATGCGACATGGCACCCCGCAGTATTACGAAGAATAGGTGTGATCATGGCTGCCTTGCTGTCAAAAGCCGTAATTACTCGACTGTCTGTCCAGTCCATTCGATATATGTTCACTTCTCCTCCTGCCTCGGAACGGTGTCCAGATCCAATGACAGACGAATCATATCCACGCAACGAATGCCACCCTCAATGATCTCTTCCTCGTAGTGTCTTACAAAGAAATCCCGATCCACTCCAACAATACGGAATCCACAACGCTGATACAGCTTCAATTGGTGAAAGCTTGAATTCCCTGTGCCAATCTCAACTGTCTTACATCCCAATCTACGTGCAGCTTCAATCGCTTCTTTGATCATATGTCTACCTACACCTTGTCCTTGCAACTCTTCCTGTACCGCAATGTTAACAATCTCCACCGTTTCCGGCCGGGTCTTCAGCAAGACGAACTCTCCGACCATCTCTCCTTCATATTCAGCGATAAAACAAACACCTCGGCTCAAGTATTCGTCAACCATCGCTTTCGAAGGATCAGCCATCAATAGAAGCTCATAAGGCTTTTCTTCTTCCCAATCCAAAATTCGGAACGACAATTTCATGATAAACCCACCTTTTTTTTGTAAACAGTATTCATTTACGTCCGTTTGCAGAAGCCTATGTATCGGCTAAATCTTCATATATTTTCACCATAGTAGCCACGCTCCATATAACCCTTTTTACTTGATCTATGAACTAGATGTTGCACCTGATTGATTGGAATAATTGCGAATCAGCATTCCTGACGCTTTGATCATTCCTTGCTTTTCATAGAAATTCTGCATTTCTCCATCGCATAACAGATCAATCATGTAGAGGTGCTGAAGTCGCTGAAGCATTCTTTCTAACAGAGTAGCCCCAATCCCTTTTCCTTGATGCGATGGCACTACTTCTAATCAAAACAAAGTAAACTTCATTGTATCATAATATATGGATATTACTATATAGATATGGATGATCTCTGCTATTGAAGAACTTTATCGGAATACACCTTAAACGTTTCCTTCAGCGTCTGCCCTGTGGATTTCTCCCAGATCACACTTCGTTCGAACGTACCCTCATTGAAAAATCGCGGAAAACGTTCTGCGAACCAGTCCTGCATCGGTAGATTAAGTGCTTGTTCCAAAGGAATCCATATCAATTCACCTTCGGGCGGATTCTGTAATAGTTCTCCCTCAAATGCCGTCGCCAGATAGTTAAACACCATATAACGTAATCCCTGCTCCGGATCACAGAACTCATCTAGTCCTTTATACGTGATTTCAGTAACCTTAAGTCCAGTTTCCTCCTCTACCTCTCGCATGGCTCCATCTACAATACTTTCTGGATAGTCTACCTTGCCTCCAGGTGCGATATATCCCGGAAATCCTTTACGATCCGGACGATTCATTAATAACACCTTGCCATGTAACTTATCCCACACCATGCACATGGTTAGAATCTCAATTCGTGTACTCATACGTGTCCTCCTGTAATCCTTCGTTGTACATTAACATTTCTGGTAATCCACTGGTTTTTCCTGCTTCGACTGATCTTAATTTCTAGCAGTTTCTAATCATGCATAATGATTAGAAAAAGCCATGCACAAGAAAGACTCCGAAGAGTCTCGGAGTCTGTTTAGTTAAACCTATTCGTCGTTCATGATTAATGGCTATCTTGATTCAATGCTGTAATTAAAACTTTACGTTCTTTCCACTCCGCACGACGATAGGCCTGTAATAGACCGAATTTACGAATGCTGGCTTTCGGCACAGATTTATAAGGCATAACTACCGTAAACTCTTCTGTAAAGGGAACATAAGATAAGCCTACCTTCTCTTTGGAGATCCACTCCGCCCGAATCGGTTGTCTCCCACAAGCATCAAATGTACAGCCTAACCCTTCAGCAAAAAACTCATAACGTGCCGCAGGTGTGCCTGGTTCCTCCATACAGAGAAATAGACTCAATTGATCACAAAAAAGCATAATGTCCACATCACTTTGTAATCTACGTTGTAACTCTTCTCCACCTCCGAGCTGTGCAATCCATTCCGATTGCTGCTTGCGCTCGCTATTCAGATATTCCCTGATATCGTCATCATCATGGGCATTAGCACCCAGCGTATTTTGGAACAACTCCGTATACATCATGCTGCATAGCAATCCCGCATACACGCTTTTTACACAGACTTCAGCGATTCCCTTCTGGTAAAATACAAAGCGCGGACGTAGCGGAAAGTCACGGAACGAGTAAGGCGACTGACTGTAATCATTCCAGAATGGAGCAGCATCCAGTTCAATCCATCCACGATCATGCTCTCTTGCCGCAAGAACAAGCTCTTCAAAGTGACTGGCATCAGCGAGCAAGTCGCTTTTCCAATAAGAAGCCATCTCTCCAGCCACTTGCCCATGTTCTTGTTGTGCGGTCAATACAAAATCATGCTCTCTCTCATAGACGATCATTTGCTGTCACCCTTCCGCATGGTATAATTCGACTCTACACTCTATTTTAAATGTAAAGGTGTTGTCAGTTTCCTGAAATTTGGTACACTAAAGGTTGTGTCACAGATTACATTACATATAGAAAGCGGGATCTCATGAATTTATATTCTCCTTACATCGAGTTCAACCGCAAGGAATGGGCTGAACTGCAAGAGCATCAGACCACAATTCCGCTGACGGAAATGGAATTAGAACAACTCAAGGGATTAAATGAAGAGGTATCTATACAGGAAGTAAAAGATATTTATTTACCTCTTACCCACTTTATTGACTTATATGCAAGTGTCTCAAGAGAATTAAATCGATTAACGGCTTCCTACTTAAAAAAAGAAGCTGACCCTGTGCCCTACATTATCGGGATTGGAGGCAGTGTTGCCGTAGGCAAAAGTACGGCTGCTCGCCTGCTACAAGCTCTGCTAGCCAGAGGTAAAAACAATCCCAAAGTCGACCTCGTTACGACAGATGGATTCCTATATCCCAACGCCGTGCTGGAAGAAAAGGGCATAATGAACCGCAAGGGTTTCCCTGAGAGCTACGATATCAAGTCACTCATTCAATTCATGGGTGATGTGAAATCCGGTAAGCCCGAAGTCAAAGCTCCGGTCTATTCCCATCTAGCCTATGATGTGATTCCAGGCGAGGAAAAAACGATCTGCCAGCCGGACATCCTGATCATTGAAGGCATTAACGTACTTCAAATTAAGAAAGAAACACCGTTACTTGTGAGCGACTTTTTTGATTTTTCCATCTACATTGATGCAGAAGAACAACATATACGCCACTGGTACATTGAGCGATTCAAGCTTCTACGTAACACCGCGTTTCAGAATACAGATTCCTTCTTCCACAGTCGTTTCGCCAATATTGGCGAGGAAGAAGCTGTGCAAACGGCTAGTCAGATTTGGCAAGATATTAATGCCAAAAATCTGCACGAGAACATTTTGCCAACGAAGGGAAGAGCTAGACTTATTCTGAAAAAGGAAGCCGATCACTCCATCCAACGTATTCAATTGCGCAAACTGTAATTGACGGGTTCGGAGCACTCCACATTTCCGAATACCACTATTTGAAGGAGATATCCCTATGCAAACGTTAATCATACTAGGCAGTATTATGATGTTTCTGGCCGTAGCTTTGGGTGCATTTGGAGCACATGCACTGAAACGCAAATTGTCCGCTGACATGATCAAAATTTATGAGACGGGTGTACAATATCACCTCATTCATGGACTTGGACTAATTATCATGGGACTGCTGGCGGATCGCTTAGAGCAAACTTCGCTAGTATTACTCGCTGGATGGCTTTTATTCGCTGGCATTATCCTGTTCTCAGGCAGTCTTTATGTACTCAGTATTACAGGTGTACGTAAGCTTGGTGCCATCACCCCATTAGGCGGGGTTGCATTTCTCGCTGGATGGGTAACATTACTGATCGCAGCTCTGTAATTCTCACAATAAAAAATTCAATACAAGAAAAAGAGTGTTCTAGAGGTTAGCTATAGCACTCTTTTTTGTTGTTCAATCCGTCCAGAATCGACGAATCGAAGGAGTTAACCCATCCGCTGTCCGCTCTAACACATATACGTCTGGATTCGTGAGGGATCTCCACGCTTCAAATCCGAAGGATGAATCGTACTGGCGGATGATCAAGGATAACAAATTCCCATGAGTCACCACTGCGGCGCTTGATTCAGATCGGTTCCACAACTCTTCCAATACATTCATGCCACGTGCCGTTGCCGTGCGAGAAGACTCTCCCCCTTCTTCCGTCCAATCTTCATCCGTGTATGTGCGTCTTAATGAATCCATCCAGTGTTCCAGATGCAGGGTGCTTAACACCCTTTCCTGAAGACGTTCATCTGTATGTACCTGCTGGGATAAGGCTACGCTAAGCGGCATCGCCGTCTGTAGCGCCCGTTTCCAAGGACTTGAAACAATATAGGTTATCGAGTGTTGTGCAAACACCCTTGCAAGCTTCTCAGCTTGTTGCAATCCTTCTAATGTAAGTTCAGACTCGGGTTCCTGTCCCGTCGCTTGGGCATGTCGAATGAGATAAATGGACTTCATATCTGACCCTCCTGTTATACGAGATCACAAGTTGCTCATTTGAAGGTACTGTAAGGCATGTTTCATATTGTCCAGATCTTCCGATTTCCCAGAGGAACTGAGAAAAGTAATCTGATCTTCTGTCCACACCCCGTGTTGCTCAGACAGTCCAAGGAGCTGTTGCAGGCGATTAACGGTGCCCATACTTCCATCAATAATTCGCACATGTGCTGGGAGAACCTTGCGAAGCATGGCGGTATAATATGGATAATGTGTGCAACCAAGCACCACGGTTCCATACATGTTCAGATCTAGATCCGCCATTTTCATCCGGAAATAATCGGTGATCTTATCCTCATCAAAATCCAATTGCTCGCACCACTCTACAAGTTCAGGAAGTGGGATGGAATCCACGGTGTTATGGTCATCTACGCGAGATACCAACTCATTATATTTAGCTTGGCTCAGGGTCAATGCCGTGGCAAAAACAAGCACTCTTTTTCCACTCTCACGATTCATCTCCACTGCTGGCTTCACCGCCGGCTCCATGCCGATGACCGGAATGTCGATTCGGGCACGCAACTCCTTCACTGACAGGCTGGTTGCTGTATTGCAAGCAATGACGATGGCTTTTACATTTTCGCGCAGGATCGCTTCTACAGCATCATAAATGTGTCCTCTTACCTCATCCGCAGTTTTGGGGCCGTAGGGAACATGTAATGTATCTGCGTAATATATAAACTGTTCTTCAGGAAATTGCTGCAATGCTCGATGTAACACCGTTAAACCACCAATGCCTGAGTCAAAAAATGCAATTTTCTTGTTCAAAGGTTTCACCTCTATAACGTATTCTTTCAGGTTCCATGGAACCCGGTATTCCTGCTCATGATGACTGGAGGTGAGGTATGTTGATTCTTCCTTCATTTTATACTGCATGAGCTAGTCTTTGCCACTCTTCCAATGCTCCGCCGTATGTTCTTCTCTATGCTGCTCGTTACTTGCCTATGCAACGCTCCATTGCTTCAGAGCGTGTCCTCCCTTACCCCAACAACCTAGGTCAGGGGAAGCACCCACTTCTCCTCCGTAAGCTCCTGTCCCGATAAGAACTGCCGCTTCGTTTCCGCCACATGAAAACCAAAGGATTGATATAGTCTGCGTGCTCCTGTTAAATCTTGATTAGTCCATAATAGGATCGAGGCATAGTCTTGTTCTCTAGCAAACTGGATAGCATGCTCAACAAGCTGACGACCCCAGCCTTCATTGCGAGCATCAGGTTCAATGAGAAACCAACGCAATTGAGCGGTGTGTTCATTCAATTCAACGAGCCCAATGCAACCTGTGGCAACTCCGTCCAGATCAACAATCCAGATCATTTCCTTCTTGGGACGACAAGTACGACTGAACTCCCGAACAGATTCCTCAATGAAAATAGCAAAGCTATGATCATAATTATACTCATTTCGATAGATACGGATATGAGCTTCAATGACATATTGTAAGTCCTTTTGTTCAAAAGTTCGGATCATCGCCAATGACACACCTCTGTTCTGTTCACATAAGACATGTATAAGACCCAGATCGAGCATACCTGCATATCCATCTATTCTCCCAATCATTTTCCATTATACGGTATATTCTTACGAGATACGAATTGAGATTGCGTAATGACGAATGAGCATTCTGTAGCAACAAACTCGACTACCTGCTTTTGATTCGTATAAAAGTATGTCATATGAGCTTCATCATATCCCTGACCGTACACTTCCAAGGCATTTTTTTCGATTCCGTATGTCTCAAAGCCGGCTTGCTCATATAAACGCTTTGCTGATTCGTTCGTTGTAACGACACATAGATTAATTTGTTTCAATCCCTCTAGCTGTCTTCCTCGCTCCAGCACTTCCTGAAGTAGACGAGAAGCCACTCCAAGCCCACGATAGGCAGGAGACACATAGACTCCCCAGATCATACCTTTGTGCCTTAACTTTAGCCCATATTCTCGCTTGAACCCCATCATGCCTGCAAGAGAACCATCTTGTGCGTATGCTCCAAGAATGTAATCATCCGGCTCATTATGTATGCGGTCTTGCACCTCAGTCATGGGGAGCTGTACTGAAATTTCAAACGAAGCACCGAACGCTTCAGGATGATTTTTGAGAGCTTCTAACCGAAAAGACCAGTAGTGCTCTGCATCTTCACGTACAATATTGCGAATCGAAATAGATTCGTTGAGGGAATCTTTGCGCATACCTTTCACTCCTTGCAGTTTCATAGGTTCATATATTAATAACCTTGCATGATATATACCGCACAACAATCAATACTAAAAAGATTCAAGGATAGGCTAGCTGTCCATCCTTTATTTTTATTTCAATCCACGGGCAATAATCCGCTCGAACCACTTCCAAGGCAATAGAGCCTTACCGATAATTAGTAAACGAGAACCTTTGCCGAGCGCATAGCGAAGTCGTGGGGAGCGCATCTGTCCAATCCGAACGATTAGGTCAGCCACTTCTTGCGGATCAGGCGCAGTTTCGCCTGTACGACGGGAATACCGGAGCACTGCATCCAGCTGCTTGTTGTAAGGCGACTGCTCCTGCTGACGAATCTCACCTAGGCCCTTATTCCAGATAGGGGTACGATAAGCGCCGGGCTCTACCAATACAGCCTTTATACCAAATGGAGCCATCTCATGGCGTAAGCTTTCTGTGAAACCTTCCACGGCAAACTTAGAGGTAGCATAAGGTGCATATCCCGGAAAGCCCGATAGTCCACTAACGCTGGAAAGATTAATAATGAATCCACTTTTTTGCTTACGCATCACTGGCAGAACAGCGCGTGTTACCTCAATAAGTCCAAACAGATTGGTCTCCATTTGCCTACGCCAATCCGCCATGGGTACTTCCTCAATAAATCCTCCGACCGCAAAGCCTGCATTATTCACCAACATATCAATACGGTGATCATGCCGCAGGATCTCATCCATCGCCTCCGTAACTGAATGGGGATCAGTGACGTCCAAGCGTATGTATCGTATTTGATCCGAGATTCCCGCTTCTGCGGCTAACCTCACCAGCGCTTCCTTACGACTGAGATCACGCATCGTTGCTACAACCAGATAACCTCGTTTCGCCAAACTAATCGCTGTCAGCATCCCAAATCCACTAGATGTGCCGGTTATTAAGACCACCGGTGCATTGTCCGTCTTCCTTTTTCCATTCGTCAATAAATTCACCTTCTTTCTCACTCCGTTTACCAAGCAATCTCTACGTTCTCTATACCTCATGCCAAGACATGCAAATAGAATAACAGAAGGACAGTCGCCGCTGCCCTTCTCATCGTGTTGCTGTATGGGTAAGTTACATCTATTCTTCAGAACAACCTTTCTTCCTGAGGCTGAATAGCCGTATAGATTAATTCTTCTGCTTCAGGATCTCAGCGAGCGCTGTATCCAGTGTATTATATGTGAATACGAAGCCTTCATGCTCTAATCTCGCGGGAATGACCCAACGACTTTTGAGCACGAGTTCTGTCTCCGTTCGAATGATACGAGCACCGAATTCTAACATCCAGCGCGGTGAAGAGAGTCCCCATCCCACACCCATTTGTTGTCTCAGTGCTGCCATCAATTGACGATTGGTAACAGGATGAGGTGAGGAGGCGTTGAATACACCTTCCAACTGAGGATGCTCCTGTAAATAGATCACCATCCGAAACAGATCCTCGATATGAATCCAACTAAACTGCTGCCTTCCAGAACCCTGAGAACCACCTAACCTAAAACGAACCAGATTCGTTAAAGGCTCCATGACCCCGCCGTTCCCCAGCACAATGGCAATTCGTAGTGCAATCTGCCGGGTAGAAGGCAAACTGAATTCAAAAAAAGCTTGCTCCCATGCTGTAGCTACATCTACCGAGAAGCCTGTACCGATCTCCCCGTCCTGTTCCGTCATAGGTCGATCTTCAGCATGTCGATATATGGTAGCTGTGCTTGAGTTAATCCATAGTTTAGGAGGGTTGTTACAAGCCAAGACACTCTCCCCAAGGATACGCGTGGTTTGTGTGCGGGATTCCAGAATGATCCTGCGGTTTTCTTCTGTGTACCTACAGTTCACAGATTTACCAGCCAGATTAATTAATAACTCGGCACCTTCCAGCGCTTGAATGATGGCTTCTCGATCCTCCCAGGCTATATGACCAGACTGGCGTGAGATAATACCCACCTCATAACCTAGCTGCTGAAACCGCCTAGCAAAATCCTGACCTACAAATCCAGTTCCACCTGCCAAAACGACCTTATTCATTCCATCCCCTCATTTCCATTTGGGTGCTAGTTTCATAATCTAATGAACTTTTATTTTGCTCCCATAGCAGCATACAATCGATCACGCTCTTGCATCGCCCAATCATTGGAAGGATTCTGCTCCAATTGATATCGTAGCTCATCATAAAAATCATGGATCATGAACCCATCCGGCAACGCCCCGAGCATAGCTTCAAAATGATACTCTGGTAAAGTTCGACCCCCCTCAGCGATCTGCTTCAACCAGTTCATCCACATTGCCAGTGTCAGCACTTCTTCCTGCCACAACTCAGCCTGTAACCCTAGTGCATCCTGAAACTGTTCGTATGTCGAGTTATCCGGATATTGACGGCAAGCCTGTACAGCTAGTTCATACAGCTCAATTACTGCAGGACGAGCACTCGGCTGCAGCGTAATCTCCAAGCCATTTACAAAATCATGAACTTGAATGATCTGTCCGTCATCATATAATAATGGCGCCTGTGCCAGTATGCGTACGATCTCTTCCATCTCGTTTGTTGTGATCTGCTTCTGTTCGTATAAAGAAGCTAATTTAAATGCAGTAATGATCATTCACTCCTATATCTCGTTCTTCTATATAACGCCACATATTATATCATGGTTTAGCTTTGAAATATTTGAACACTTCAATCGTTTCTTCCAGATCCTCCGTGCTTGAATAGATATTCATGGCCTTACCAATCTCAATACCAAAATCAACATAAGCATTGGCCTTAGCCGTTATAATATGCCCATCTACGACAACGTTGGTATTCATATACACACCTTGGATAGTGATGTCTCTCATCTGTGCCTCTGCGTTAGTCGTAAAGGATTTATCCTCCAGAATTTGCGCTTGACCAAGCAATAAGGTTCCTGAACAGATGGCTGCAATTGGAGTCATTTGTCCATTCAGTATGCGAAGCCAGTTCATCAATTCTTTTCGCTTAAGCAGTGAGGTCACATCCCCTCCTGGGATGATTAACAGTTCCACCGTAGACGGATCAACCTGATTCATTATTAGATCTGGATTGACGGATAACCCCTCATACGAACGAAAAGCCCCTTCATCCAAGGCCACTGTAATCACGTCACCCTGGGTTTTCATAAAATAACTGGCTAACATAATTTCAAACGAAACATAACCTTCAAACAACAAGATGTGTGTCTTCATTGTATCCGATTCCTTTCTTTCTCCATGTCCTTCCAACTATATCCTATTGTACTACATATTTCTGTTCTTATAATAAAAACAGCCACAGAGCGCATTTGGCACTCCATGGCTGTAAATCTAAATCAACGCCTTGATCACGGCTAGATATTCACGAATCATATAGATCGGTTTGAGGTGTACTGGCGATGAAGCTGAGATACCATATTCGGCAGAGTATCCACTTTTAACCGCCAAATACTTCGCACGGAACATATGATAATCACTCGTTACAATCATGATCTCAGGGTTCATCACCCCAGCTTGATCTATTATTTCCTTAGAGAAAACTAAGTTCTCTCTTGTCGATGTAGAGCGATCCTCCATGATAATTCGGTTAGCGTTAATCCCTTGAGTCAACAGATATGTTTTCATGGCAAGGGCTTCTGTGATGTCTTCTCCTGGCCCCTGACCTCCGGAAACGATGACGGGAATCTGCGGATGAGCTTGAATATAATCTAGGCTGGCATCCAATCGTTGTTTGAGCGTAAGCGACAGCTCTGTACCTTTAATACCCGATCCTAATATGATGACATAATCCGCTTCTTCCTGATCATTTGCCCCCAATTGGGTAAATACAAGAGCTTCGATAATGATAAATGAAACCGCTACAATGCCTAATCCAGACAGGATAATACGTTTCAGCACAACATGTTTCTCATAATTAATACGCCGTAATACCATAAATGCCACACTGATCGCACCAAAAAACGTGACTGCAAAATTCCTACCCCAGATTATTAGAAAAATAACTAAACACACGAGTAAAATAATATCAATGATGAGGCCTTTCTCTCGTAAAAATGTTGTGATCTTCCTCATGCTTCTCCTCCCTGTGCGATGATTATGTTGAGCTTAGGCCATCGTTGTTGCCAGCATTTCTTCTCTACCCGCTGATTATAATAATCTGCATCCATGAAGAACGGGCTTTTACGTACGATCAACCGATACAGATCCTCCAGCCCATGTGGAGCACAGATGCGAATATTATCTTGCTCATCAACCTGTACACCTATAGCCGTAACGATCTCAGGCCAATGCCGGAGGGCATCCTCTGTCGACTTATAGGGCTTGGCATGATTACGCAGATGCATCCTCGCCTGATTTTTCACAGACCATTTGGGATTTCCAGTAACCTGTTGAAGCTCTTTTTCCAGCATCGTATCCCGATCTTCGCTTATATCTTCTGCATCATAATAGACCACATCAATATCGTCATGTAGTTCACGATGATCGTATCCATGCAGTTCATCCCAAATATAGTTACGGACATATCCTGCTCCGATGTAGCACTGCGGCAGATGAAGACTGCGGGCATGCTGTAAATCTTGCATCATTATCTTATTATGTTTAACGGACTGAATGCATCTCTCTTCATGCAGGATATGAACCCTCTCCTTGCTTCCCTGAATCTACTCTTTTAATGCCTTACACAATCACTTCACTCAAAAACATTCATTTTCACTATACCATGTTTATATATGCTCAATAAAATAGACAAGTTTCTCAATGCATTGATCCAAAATTCAATTTCATACGTAAGATCTCATATACCACTATTTATAATATTTTTAAAATTAGGAGACTCACTATTAGCAACTATGGCGGAGAATAAAGATATCCTGATATATTAACACAAATTGACAATTCAAATGGATGGATATAACATACCAGATATAATGATCGTTCTATCTTTTAGTGGAAGGAGTATGATTGATGATGAGCAGCAAAAAGGAAATGCTATTAAATGTAGCTGAAAAGTTGTTCTATCTCCATGGATTTCATGCCATCGGCTTAAAGCGGATTATTACAGATGCGGAAATCGCGATTATGACACTATACAACCACTTCGAATCCAAGGATGATCTCATTGTCGAAGTCCTACTGCGACGGGAGCAGCGCTATCTCGAACAACTGCGGCAATATGCGGACAACCAATCGAAGCCCATCTTCCTTAATTTAGCTGAAGGACATGCACGCTGGCTCATGGAACATGAGAACAGAGGATGTTTGTTTTTGCGTGCTAAGGAAGAGTTTGGAGGAGCCGCCGATCATGTGATCGTACAAACGGTAAATGCACATAAAAAACATGTAATGACCCTGATCAAAAAATTAAATCCCTCGCTGAGTGACCGAGAGCTGTTGCAGTTTATCCTGCTGCTGGAGGGCTCGACTGCACTTGCCGAAACAGAAGATGTACATAATGTCTGCAGAGAACTGATTCACATGACGGAAAAAAGTTTCAAATCCTAGTACACAGGGTGAGTTAGTAATTCAACTCACTTTTTTATTTCGCAAGAAATATAATGATCGTTCTATCTAAAAGGCGGTGAATCAATTGAAAAAAATCATTTTCCCAGGCATTGCACTTATCGCTGTTTGTTACGCCTTTGGGCGTTTCAGTTATGGGCTGTTTATGCCGGAAATTTCAGAAGCGCTGCAATTAAACGATGCCGCTTCGGGTGCGATTAACTCAGGAACCTACATTGCATACTGTCTGTCCCTTCTGACTGCTCCATTAATCATTAATCACAGAGGCCATCATTATGTTCTTCAATTGGCTGGAATCAGTGCCGTGCTTGGATTAATAGGCATTGCTCTATCTCAGAATGCATGGGTGCTTGCATTCAGCGTCTTTCTCGCTGGTCTAAGCACAGGCTGGGCTTCCCCTGCTCTCGGTAATACCGTTAATGCCGAACTTGCACCTCATTTGCAGGCGAGAGGCAACAGTTGGATCAATACAGGAACCAGCTTCGGAATTGTTGTCTCTGGCCCGCTCTATTGGCTGTTGACCGATTACTGGCGTTTAACCTACATTATATTTGCCGCGATCGGCATTATCGTTCTGTTATGGAATAGACGTGTCATCCCAGCGACCAAAACACTCCCTTGCACCAAATCGATCTGGGCATGTATGAAGCCAACCCGGCCCGGTGCTGCGTTACTCATGGCTTGTCTGTTAACAGGTTTTAGTTCTGCAATCTATTGGACGTTTGCCCGAAACTTCCTTACAGACGAAAAAGGAGCCTCCGATTCGGAAGCTGTCCTTTTCTGGATCGTTATGGGGGTAATGGGCATACTCGGTGGATGTGCCGGACGCATTATTGAACGCATTGAAATTCGCCGGTCTTACCGACTAGGGATTCTGCTCTTGTCCCTCTCACTTGGGGTTATCCTACTGCCTTCGATGACTGCTAGTCTGACTTCAGCGATCATGTTTGGCAGCACATATATATTCCTAACTAGTGTATTTATCGTTTGGGCAACAAGACTCTTCACTCCAAATGTATCCATTGGGATTAGCCTTGCCTTCCTCGCGCTCGGAGTTGGACAATTCTTAGGCTCTTCCATGGCGGGATACACCATTGAAATGTTCTCCAATACAATTGCGTTTCTAACTTTCGCTGTACTGGGTTTGTTCGGATTATTGATTCGAGTGAAATAGCTTATAGACACAGATATCCGTCACTTCACACGGCGAATATCTGTGTCTACACCATACTGAAGCTGTACCTCTGTAAATGTTGACATGCTTCCCTGTCCGACAGGAGATTGGGCGACAATACCCACCTTAATCTCTTCAGGACATTCCATGCCAAAATATCGAACCAGCTTCCACTTCTCGCCATCCTGTGAGTAATGGAACGCAAAGCTGTTACCCGAGCGAGCAATGCGCAAATATGGCTTGTTCACGTCTACAGGGGATGATACGCAATCATCGGAATCCCCTCGTGTCACAACACTCAGAATAGAAGGCTGACCTTCGAAAAATTCAAAACATACTTTAGCCCAGTGTACATCATCTGCCATAAGCATCAGACATCCCGAATCATACTGTTCTCTCATATCCACCTCTATTCTTGCAACAATACTGAAATCACCCTTAATCACTGTATGTAAGTATGGCGCAGAAGCTTTTACCGCAGCACCTGCTGGATCAATGAAAAAATCACTTACCGGTGGAACGGTAATCGTGACTTCTCCATCCTGAATAAACCACTCTGCTGGCTCATTCAACCATTGCAAATTGGAGGATAACGTTTGACCTGAACATTGCTCAAATAGATTCATGAATTTTAACCCCTCTAGTAATTGGATTAGGAAAGCTCGTTTCTCTATCGTATTCGTTAAACAACCGGACTTATCCTGTATAGGAGCTGAACGAAAGAATGATTTATTTTACAGCCATTCCCTATGACTCTATATAAGTACGTGTTCTACTTATTTGGCTGAATCTCATCTTCGACGCTGAGATGCCGTTAGGTATCCTTCGTATTCAAAAGCGGACTTTTGGAACAACCTATATAGGGCTCGATTATGCGCTTATCCCATACCTGAACTTCAATGTAGCGCTCTGGGCCAAGATTGCCCTGACGATTCCACTCCTGCGGCCATCCATATCGATGAATAACGTCCACAATTTCGCTTTTAGTAAACACCTGTTTGCGATATGGTTTACCGTCCGTATATCTCATCGTTGGGAACAGATCTCCGTAGGTGAAACTGACATAAGCCTCATTCAGATATTCCCACGGAATACGAACACACGCCGATTCCATATACCAAGATTCAAGCCAATTACATGCTCCTAATGTCATATAGTGAGGAAACGTATGCATGGGCTTTCCCCCTTTGGCGACAAATTGCTCGTACGCCTTCATTTCAAGCTCTCTACGAATCATCATATAATCATCTGAACGTTTGCTGGCAAAGCTCAATCCTTCTTGTCGAAGCTGATTGCTAATCTCCTCTGCTTCCTGCTCAGGTAGACTGGAAAGATTACGAAATGGTCCAACCCTTTTATCAAAATAATGATAGGCGTTAAAATCGGTCTTGCCACTCTCGCACAACATATGTCCCCCCTTTTCATCTAAGATTAGGTTAGATACCAGCATAACAAACAACAGACCCAAGTTCTTATCGAAGAACTTGAGTCTTGCTGTGTTAACCAACGATTCCAGAACGCTCGATACTCTCAACGAAATACCGCTGTACAAACAAATACAAAATAATTAACGGTGCAATAGCGAGCAAAATGCCTGTGTCTACAATCATCGCAACATAGTTCGGGTCTGCCTTCATACCTGAGTTGGAACCAAAGCCCATCAGTTGCGGAATCAATTGGTTCGCCTGTGCAGGTAATGAAGCGACCTTAAGTGAGATAAGTGGGCTCTCACTCATGAACAATGCCGAGTAGAATGTATCGTTATACTGCCATACAAATGAAAACAGAATAACTGTAATCAGCGGTGATATGGCATTGGGTAACATAATTCTAGCAAATGTTCGAAATCCACCCGCACCGTCGATCAATGCGGCTTCTTCGATCTCTTTAGGCATGCCTTTGAAGAACTGACGGAAAATATAAATGAACAAACCTGCCTTTAACCCTCCCGCAGTTGCTGCTGTAATAATGGACGGCCAGTACGTATTGAGCAAATTAATCCCATCTCGCCCGGTAAACAGATGAATAATACCCATAAAGTCAAAGCTACGGAAGTGCAGATACATCGGCACCATCAAAGTGCTGGTCGGCACCAAAATCGTAAGAATGACGAGTACAAATAACACATTACTACCCGGAAAAGAAAAACGTGCAAACCCATATCCAGCAAGAGCACAAGATATTGCCGTGAGTATGGTGGTGATGGTTACAAATAAGAGCGTGTTCGCAAGCAAAGGCAGGTAATCCATTACCTGCGCCGCAAGCTTAATATTATCCAACGTGAAATGCTGCGGAATCATATAGATCGTTGGATTATAAATATCCTGCTTATCCTTGAACGTAACCGAAATTTTGAGAAACAATGGATATAGGATAATAAACGAAATTCCAATTACTAGTGCATATCGGAAGATGGAATAGAGCAGGTCCGATGTTTTGTTCCGCACCCTATGCATATGATAGTTTTCTTTGGGGACGACTACCATGCGATCTGTTCCGGACGCAGCCATAGTCTAATGCCTCCTTCAGGCGTAATCTAAACGGTCTGTTAGTTATAGTGAACGCGCCGGGACAACACCCAGCCGACAACAACCAGCACGAGTCCAATGACGATCGTGTATAGCCAGGACATCGCCGAGCTGAGACCGAAGTTTTGGGTTTTGAATGCCGTCTGATAAATAGCCTCCGTGACCGGACTTCCAGCAAATGAATCGATAATGGTATAGATGACATTCGTCAGAATCAGCGGGCTGACCATGGGGAATGTAATTTTCCAGAACGACTCATAAGCTGTCGCGCCTTCAATCTTGGCTACCTCGTACATTGAACCAGGCACAGACTGCAGTGCGGCAAGAAAGATCAGAATCTGCACACCTGAACTGCTGACGATCTCGTAAATACGCATAATAGCTTCCACAATATAGTCAACATAAGCCATAGGCAATCCCACATCAGAGAGCATGCGCACAATAGATACAACGTTAAAGGACGCGCCTCCGTCCACTGACGAATCGACAGCAGAGACATCCCCCATCATATTAATCAACCCCGCAGACTCAGCCGCTGCTACTGCACTTGAAGCCAGAATGACGGGAAGAAAGAAAATTGCACGTGCCATCGTTCTCCCCTTAAACTTCTGGTTCAATAATGTCGCCGTGAACAAACTAAAGAAGAGTATCATCGGGACATTCAGCAACATCGCGCCGACCGAATCTAACAAAATACGGTTAAAGGTTGCATCGACTAGGATCGCATCCTTGAAGTTCTTCAACCCAACGAAATCCAGTACATATCCTCCAGGGGCAACCGATAAATTACTCAAACTGAACCGAATCGATTGCAGCAACGGTGTTACGAAGAGAAAGATGAAGCCTAGCAGCCATGGTGAGATAAAGGCAAGGCCAAGCAACGCTCTCCGTGATTTTAGCGATAATCGAATCGTTCTCATCGGTTAACTCCTTTCAGCGCGTAATCCGCCGCACCCACAACGATGTTATCCACCGAAACCGGCTCTGAGGTATAGTTAACGAGGATCTGTGCACCACCACTGTAATTGACCTGCACAACCCCGTCCTGTATCCGCTTATGATCTACGATCGTTTGGGTTCTCAAACCACGGAGTACTTCATTTGCTTCTTGATATAACTCTACAGCTTCATCCACCCAGTACGCATAGTCCGTAGCATACGCCGAATCGTAGTTCGTCAGCTTCAGGAGCGATGATGGCTCATAGGTCCATTGAAATTGCGGTGCTGCTCCGAGCTCCAGACTACGCAGCAATTGTTTGCGCAAATCTTGATCTCCTGACGTATTCATAGGTGAACCTGCATAGTCTTTGTATCCATGAATAACCATCTCGTAAAACGGTACTTCCTCATCCGTGATATTAAACCGGCTTGAGCCTCCCGGCACATCCACAATATGCTGCGCGTAGCCCCAGGCATATGCATTAGCTGATGAAAGCATCATATTCGGGTAAGCCTGCTGTAACTTTTCAAGCTGTTCTTGCACAATATTCTTCGCCGTCTCCCTATGAATGACACGACTATCCCGATAATCCGAGCTTAGTACCTGACCGAGATCACGCAGGGATAACCCTTGTAGCTCCAACTTGCCTACCTTCTCAGCGAACTCACTGACTACATATGGAAGCTTGGCTGCCGAGAGCAGATAGTGGTAGTCTTTGCTCTGATCCATTCGGTTCAAGGCAGGATTGTAAGGATACTGCTGAGCGGTCTCCTTGGTGACAAAACGCGCCGCATCTGCGGAAGGTGCAAAACGAGAATCGTTGTGATAGATATGCTGAAAAGCCACATCCGGGAACAACGCACCACCTGATTCACGCAATTGCTCAGAGAGCTGCTTCAACTCCGATGAACTCCCCACTTCCGAATCCAGCTTCACTCGTGTTGGTGTATGATGACTGAATCCCCCACCAAACCATCCCTGATATCGCATTTGCACGTGTTTCAGACCCTTTTGCTGAAGCTCTTCTGCAATGGTGCCCGCTTGCTCGTAAGTGGTCATCGCTAATGTAGTACGATAAGGTACCCCTAGGAAAGAAGCCCTTTTGTCCACCGCACCAAGCACGTTCACATAGAAAGGAATATCCTCTTGATCCACCAATGGTTTCAATACATCTTGATTCATTAGCTGTTGCTGATATAACCTCGCCATCCCGGAATAACTGGCATCATTCCCTTGAAGGAATTGATAGCGCACTTGAATATCTCCGCGAAACGGTTCTTCACTAAGTAACTGAATCTCCTGCATTTTCTGCGACGTATACATCTCCAATTCATCCTCACCGCGTAAGGAGAAGCTGCTATATACGTGGTTGTAGCTATTCTGTCTGCCACCGATATCTGCGGCAATGCTAGCCATCGCATCACCCTTCTCAATGATGGCAAACCAAGCACGATCACCGCTCTTCAGTCCAAAGACAGGCATATGAGCAGACTCACTCACTTGCGGCCGACTAAGAGAATTATCGTTGGGATCCATACCGTAGACACGTTGTACATACTGCTCTTCCTTAATCTTCCCATTGTTCAGATGGATCAGGCTGCCCGAACCATCAGGTACAAACATATATCCCTCTTCTTCAGCATCGGCAGCTCCAAAATAAGCAAGCAGATCAATATTACGAATACGGTATTGCCCACTCTCTTTTACCTGACTCAGCGGTACAGTTACAAGAAGTGTTCCTTCCTCTAACCGATACTCCACAGGAATTTCAAAACTAGGCTTCTCCGACGTGCCTCCACCCTCGACACCATTCTCCTGATTGTCATAGGCTAGATCTTCTTCACTGTATCCTGCGGTCTCAAATGCATCCAACATCTTGTTCAGAACAAGCTGTTTAGAAATCTGTCCATCCAATCTTTCCAGCACATCTGGATTCGCTTGGCTTGGGTAATAGCGGGCAGATGTATACCGCGCTGCGGTTTCATCCAGCTTGGAGAGAACCTTTTCTTCCAGCCGCTGTTTACTGATCAGTTTAGGCAACGCATTAATGCCAAGCGAAGTATCCCCAAGGGTATAGTTCACGCGGATTCCCTGTTCAATATTGGATGCGACAAATTGTTTGTTACTAATACTGGAGCTAAAATTAGGATAATTCTCCAACGTACCGATTGCATCACGGAAGGAAACGTTGAGCTGAGAGGACAACACCTCTTTCTCATATCCCGAGGCCAGACCATCCTCATTTCGCGCTTCCGGATTGCTGTACCAGATCTGTCCGCTATTTCCGTTACGAACCGCAATTTCGGTCGTCTCTTCATTGTAGTAGAGCGCAAGACCCGTGTCCTCGGCCACTAGCTTCATACCCGGCACGCTCTCAGATGCGTCTGTCAAGAAACGAAGTGCCTCCACCTCGGTTGGCTGCGCTTCTGTTGTTGTCTGGGCATAAGCTGCAACTTCAACAGCAGGAATGCCCCGGTTATTGATATACAACAGCCCGGCTGCAATGATCACCACAGCTACACCGCCGGCCAGCACCGTGTATAGTCGTTGCTTTTTGTTCACCGATGCCGCCTCCTTTACGTCCGAAAAATCAATTCGCGATAGATGTTGTAGCCAAATTCGAATAATTGCTGAAGCATGCTAAACACTAGCGCTCCAAGGAAAATGATGATCCCCATAACAATAACGGTCAGCACCATCGTAATAATAGTTTTGATAACAGTGTACTGATGAACCGTCATTGTACCGATGAACAACAAGAGCACAAACCAGATAAAAGCTATCGTCGTCAGCAGATAATAAAAAGCTGTTTCTTCTTGAACCATAAACCGACTAATCACAATCATCGGTGCATAAATCAAAATAAGCGGGATGAGCGAGTAACCTGTCGCAAGTACAATTTCCTTGAACTTGCCTTCACCCTCCATTAGGGTTGTGATGGCCCAATTGGCTGTACACCAGAGAAAGAACGGTACAACAATCGTTAAGATCTCTTGAATACTGTTCAGTGTCCGCGGATCCGAATAATTGACGAGAAAACCTGCGTACTGTTTTTGCAAAATCATAATGATAATCGTCAGCACGAGTGCACTAAAAGCAACAGCTAACCTACCCCGGTTATCTGACTTCAGATCCCAGAATGCATCAATGGGGTGAAAAATGAGGTGCAACGGAAACTTAATGTAATCCTGCTTCACGATCGATCTGCCTCCTCCGTTTCCATTTAACCGCCAATCGAACAAGGATCAGAACAAAGACCGCCACAATAGCAACCGTTAGAAATGTGCCAAAATTCTCTTTCATGACCTCTCTCCGATGTCGTTTGAATGCGACAGAATAACTCTTGCGATCCATGCCCAGCTCGAAGTAACCAAGAGCCTCTTCGTTTTTCTTCTCCATCAGCAATGACTTACCGATGCCGATATAAGCGATATCATAGTTAGCGTTCAGCTTAAGCACCTCTTTCCAGAGATGCACCGCCTCCGTGTCCTCGCCCTGATAGTGCAGAGCAACAGCCTGATTCACCGTCGATCCGAATCGCGTAGGCTCATAGACTACTAAATTGCTTTTGCCTCGATCTAGCACTAACGAATGATCACCGGATTGCTCAATCGCAACAGGAGTCTTAAGTGTACCGACCTGGTTACCTTTGCCCCCGTAGATATACAGCAGATGGCCTTCATCGTCATAGGTGAACACTCGGTTCTGCGTTGCATCCAGTACACTGTACATGCCGTTACCTAACACTTTTACATCAATTAACTTGGATGGCCCGGTACTATTTCGGAATCGGATGTCCCCTTTGACATCGTAGTAACCGAATCGTTTGAGAACATCCTCGCCCGACGGATTTAACCTCTTGATCGGTTCATTCGAACCTGGATCAATGTTGGTGGCGTATACGAATCCCTTATGGTCGATATCTGCATTCGAGAACTCGGTTGGTACAAAGAGAACCATCTGAGCCCGTTGAGCTTTAGTTGACAACATGCGCCATATATATTCGCCATAATCCCGTTCAACCTTGTTTGTTCCTACATAACCAATGAATTGACCGTTCTCATCAAATTGCATAATGCCCTCATATACACCCTGTGCCACAACGTATACCCGGCCCACACGATCCACGGTCAGCTTCAAAGGCTGAAACTGAAAATCAGTCGCCAAAATGTCCGATTCTGGCTTCGTAATGGTATGTACCAGGTTTCCTTCTGCATCTAACACAACGACGCGACTGTTGCCGGTATCTGCAATGTAAATCTGTTCCTCTTCGTCTACAAATAGTCCGCTTGGAACGCTAAATGCCTCCTTGCTGCCATCCAGCATAAAACCTTCAATAACGCGTAACAGCTTGTAGTTTGCGTCCATGACGACGATGCGGCTGTTACCACTGTCCAAAATATAGATCTGACCGGATGAAGAGACGTTGATATCACCAGGATCTTTGAATTCGCCAATCCCCAGATCGCTGCCTGAAATGGTCCGCTCAGGCAGGTAAGCATCCGGTGAAGGAACCGCTTCTTTCCAGTAGTTGTAGTTATAACTGTCATACGGCGCCGGGGAGGCTGCCGCAGGCATGGCATTCACCAGCAACAGGGATACTGCCGCCAGAAGACTTAGCCACCTTTTCACTGTGCGTGCCATATCGTTCCCCCTTAATCCTTCATGCCTGAGCTTGCCATCGTCTCAATGATGCGGCTCTGTGAGAAAATAAACAGCGTAATTGGCACACTCATCAAGATCAATGCAACTGCTGCACCTGCTCCGGCACGGGAAATTCCGCCTTGAATGATCTGCCCTGCAGCATAATGCAAGGTCTTCAATTGCTCACTATAGATATATCCATTACCATCGCTTCCCCACAGCATCTGGAATAACAGAATAATCAAAGTAAGCCACGCTGGCTTCACATTCGGCATGACGATCGACCAGAAAATGCGATACTCACTCGCGCCATCAATCTTAGCTGCTTCCAGCAATGCATCCGGAATCTGTTCCATGAATTGCTTCATGAGATACAGACCCAGCGAATAGGCAAACGCCGGAATGATAACAGCCCAATACGTATCGATCCATCCTAACCATGACATGATCATATAGTTCGGGATTGCCGTCACGGCAGGAGTAAACATCAGGGAAAGTACAACCACCTGAAACATGAATACTTTGCCCGGAAACTTGTGTTTGGCAAGTGGGTAAGCTGCCGCAGAAGCCAGCAGCACGTGACCCACGATGCCGATTCCTGTAATAAATAACGTGTTGAAAATATAACGTGAGAATGGAACCCATGAATCGCTAAGCAGGTTCAGCAAATCGGTGAAGTTGCTTAACGTTGGGTTTTTAACAAATAGGGTCGGTGGAAAAGTAAAGATCTCATCCAGTGGCTTGAACGCATTATTGATCGCATAGATGAGCGGCAGCACCATGAACGCTCCGAACACCAGTAGAAGGGCAAACAGGGAGATGCTTCCGGATAATGAGCGGTTCACCCGCTTTTTGGCTGTTGTAATGGCGGCCATATCGTTACTCTCCCACCCTTCTCAGAAGTTTCTGTACCAGCAAGTTCGTGCCTACCATAATCATAAAGAGCACTGTCGCTATGGCTGAGGCATACCCCATCTCAAACCGCGTGGTACCAAAATCAATCAAATGTGTAACAACCGTCTCAGCAGCATAGTTAACACTCGGGAAGCCTGCAAGCGCAATGGATACGTCCGCTACAGCGAAGGAGGTCGTTAATTGAATAACTGCACCAAACATCAGCTGTGGCCGCATCGAAGGCAGCGTAATGTACCATAACTCCTGCCAACGGTTCTTGATTCCATCTACAGCCCCTGCTTCATACAACGTCCGATCTACCGTCTGCAGACCTGCGATAAACGCGAGAAATCCTGTTCCTAGACTGAGCCACAATTGCACTAGAATGAGGATCGGCATAATGTAGGCTTCGGTCTTCAACCATTGGATCGGCTCGAGTAGAAATCCCCATTTAATTAAGAGACCGTTCGCAATCCCGTACCGATCTCCCGAGAAGATCATCAGCCAGATAAAATAGACATTGCCCGAAATAGAGGGCGCGTAGAAAATCAACGTCATAAACGCTCTCCATTTCGGAGTCAACTCATTAATAATCCAGGCAAACACGAAACAAGCAATATAACTGATCGGCCCTGTAATAATGGCAAACAGTAACGTATTTTTGATCGCAATGAGAAATACGTCATCTTCCAGAAATAAGCGCGTATAGTTTTGCCAGCCAATAAATTTCGGAAATTCCAGCATGTTAAAATAGGTGAAACTCAATATGATTGAGATGACAACGGGAATCACGGTGAACATGATGAACAGGATCATATAAGGAGCGAGCAGCACATAGGAATGTTTGCTGGCCTTCATTTCCTGGAGCTTCCAGCTCCACCATGATTTCATGCCCATCGTTGGCTTTTTCTCAGGAGGACTGTTTTGTCCGTCTCGGAGTGATATTTGTGACACTGTTAACCCTCCCTCTGCTTACGGAAGACCAAATTCATTACGCTTGATCCGAATCTCGTCCTGAATATACTGGGTGTAGTCCATAATGGATTCCCTTGCTTCCACCTGACCTACGACAGTTTTGTAAAACGCATTAAACAGATGGCGTCCTGTAAAGTAACCGCCGGGCACTTCAGGAATACCTTTCACCGTTTCGAATTGCGCCTTCAAATTAGCGTAATCCTCAGCAGGCCATGGAAGTGAATCCAAAGCTTTTATATTCGCAGTCGGATAACGTGCAGCGGCTCCCATTAAACCTTCCATCTCACGTCCGAATTCCGCTTGAATCGGTGTACTGGTCCACCATTTCATAAATTCCCATGCGGCCTCTTGATCCTTCGCACTCTGTAACATCATGACCGCAGTACCACCGCCTGGCACATCACGATTCAGTGTTCCATCATCCTGAACGGTTCCCGGCACAGGCACGAATCCCCACAGTCCACGAATCTCAGGTGCAAAGACAGATAGCTGGTTATACATGGTGTAATCCGTTAAACCAATCGGCATCTGACCGGTACGGAATCGATTGGCAAAATCGTATTCTCGTTCCAGCTTGTAATCGGTGTAGAACTCCGTCCATTTCTTGAACGTCTCAATTCCGATGCGAGAATCCAGATCCGATTCCTTATCGTTATTTCGATAGAATGCACCGCCATTTTGCAACAGCATCGTTGCGTATTGTGAGTTCGGCGGAATATTGACACCTTGCATGTTCGCCTGTGTTACAATCGGCATGCCAAATTCCATATGATTTTTGCTCAGGATCGCAAGTAAGCTCTCCACATCATCCCACGTCTGAGGCACCTCAAGACCGAGCTCAGCAAGCACATCTTTACGATAGAACAACATATTGAACGTCTGCGTTTCGGGGAGTGCATACACACCAGAATCATAGGCATATGGAACGATCGCACTTTCCCTAAACTCCTGTTCCACCGCGTCATAATCACTAAACTGTGTCAGATCCATTGCCGAATTCCGCATCGCAAAGTTCACAGGCAGGTCATTACCAATCTGCATCGCAATGTCTGGCCCTTCGCCTGATAACGTCGCTGGCAGCAACGTTCCCATATTCACTAGCTTCAGATTGACATTGATGCCGCTCTCAGGTGTGAACGTCTCATCAATCATTGCTTTCATCGTGTTCGCTTGATCTCGCCCACTACCGATCCAGACAGTAACTGTCCGCTGATCCTCTGATGTAGCAACGTTTCCGATCTGGTTATAATCGATGAAAAATGAATTGTAGAACGTTTTCGCTTCATGCCCGATCTTGGCCATTGGCCCCATACCTGATTCAGGAATGTTGCGATTTAGCGAGGTAACGTAGAGTGCGTCAATCTCCAGTGGCTGTTCTCTCGCTTGCTGCACCCATGTACCGAGTCCACCTGTATTCGTTTTGTAAGCAGCGAGTCTTCTCGGAATGGTATCCGGCTTCTCAATCATCTCATCGAGCTGCTGCGCCATCGTTTTGATCAGCGCTTCCTGATCACTCGATTGACCGGATAAGATGCGAAGCTGAGCAGCCACTTCACGTAAGCGTTCACTCTCACCACTGAACACTTCCAGCAGATTCGGAATCTGCTTCTCCACCCGATAATCCCTGAACTCATCAGGCTTGGTACCTGTGATCATCAGAATCCGCCGGTACATGGAATTCAGATTGTACAAGCTATCCTCTACATTGCGGATAAGTGGTGCGAAGTCCCCCAGGCTGTTCTCCAGCCGAATGACATGTTTGCCCTTTTCCAGCAAGAACTTATAAGGTTCATCTCCACCCATCACATCTACACGATAATCGCTCTGATACCGAAAGGGAGCTTTCATCATTTCGGCAAATGGAACCTCGCCATCAATGGTCAGCTTACGAGTGGAATAGATCCCTTTCACAAAATTTTGCTGCGCCGTAAATCCGATATGATAAAGTCCATCCTCCGGCACATCCACTTCCCATTCAATCCATTGTCCGGGCAAACGCCAGTTATAGCCGCCAATCGTATTGATTCGTACCTGGGAGGCGCTGTAAGGAGACACTGCTGAACTTGATCTTTCGCTAGTTGGATATAACGTTGGAGAAGACTTGGCAACGGCTGCCTCCCCTTCTATGCGAATGAGCACATCCTTCGGTTGTGGGAATGAATCGCTATTCTGTGCTTGTGCTATCTCCGAATACGGAGCTACCGATTGGTCATTGAACAGTCGTAACGAGCGTATAACCATCGGTTCTCGAGAAGATTTCAGCGTTAGCGTGTGCTTCCCTTTTTCCAAATAAAACTTGAATGGTGCTTGTTCGTAACCGTCCGAATCCTGAAATATCTCTTCGATCCAACGCGGTTTCTCCACCTGTTTAGGTCGAAGATCATTCCCTTGGTTATCCTGCTGAACCTCATCCTTCTCATTGCTCCATACCCGATCAAACTGCAAATAGGCGGCTTCCGCGAACGGAAGTTCACCATCAATGTACAGTGCACGCTCAATCGCGGAACTCTTGCCCTCTACAGGGAAATACGTTGCAGAAAGGTTGTACCATCCCGATTCTGGTACGCTGATCATCCAGTCGACCTCTCCGGTCTCACCCGTATGTAGCGATGTTCCTTCCAGGCCCTCGTAATGATCGAGTGTCTGCACCTCGTCGCCACTGGCTCGTGTATACTCCCCAGCTTCAATCGTAATATCCACATTCGGCCGAGCAGCTTCGCCTACTTTAGACAAATATTGCTCATACCCCTTCTTCTGCCTTGTCTGCTGCAAGATAGCATCCACTTCAATGGCCGGCAAACCGCCGGGTGGAACATCCGCACTTTCCGCATCTGTCCCCGATGTGAAATAAAAAATCACCCCGGCTGCTGCGATGACCATTACGGCAGGCAGGATCCATTTCTTTCGTTGTAGAATTCCAGCCATCCTACGAGTCCTCCTCATCAAGGCTGATGCCAGCGTTCCTTTTTTTGGAATTTAGGAAGAGGGGTACTCCTGCATCTTAGATACGAGGTACCCCTACCAAGGATGTGTCTGAAAACTCACTGAAGTGCATCTTTTACCCCCATTTCGTCCCCTGCTGCGCCACTTTCCCTTGACGTGCCCCAGCACGCCTGCGGAAAACTTCCTTGCTTGGAACGAAAATTCAGCCAAATCTGCTTCCTTCGGAGTTTTCAGACCTACCCTAATTACTGCTGGTGTTATTGTTTACTGAGCTTATCTACAGCAGCTTGAGCCTGTGCTTTATACTTCTCTGCTGTTGCCTTAACGGATGCATTGTTTTTAATGATATCGTTTACATAATCACCGATTGGATAACCTGCATAGGCATCATCCAGCAAGATGCGACCTGTGCCTGCAATATGCTCACGAATCATCGCGATGTCCTTCTCGTCTGAGTAGAGACTTTCCAGGTAGTCTTGACCTGGGTATTCTTCAATCTGTGGAATGTCGAAGGTCTCTTCATAGATTTGGTATACAATCTTCGGATCTTCTACACCTTTAGGAATAAACTTCGCTGCAGCAGCATTGTTTGCATACGTTACAGACTTATCGCCCTGAGGACCATTCGGGATAGGTACTACGCCAGCAGCGAAGGTCAGATCGCCTAATTGCCATTCTGCCGCAGTGAAGAGAGCGACGTCTCCGTCCTTGAATGTATTACTTTCTTCCCAGTTCGTTTTGTCGCCTGTTTTCACTTTCACCACATTCTCCACGTTATACAGGCGTTTGATGAATTCAGCCGCTTCAATCGTTTTCGGATCAGACAAGCCTTCTTTGGAATTTCCGTCATCTACGATCGTACCGCCATTGGCTGCCGTAAAGTGACGCAGTGCATCGATTGCCCAGCCGGAATATCCATAGACATCAATTTTGCCATCGTTATCCGTATCTTTGGTTGCTTGTTTAGCAAGTTCCATGAATTTATCCCAATTCCACTCACCGTTGTTGTACAGTTCCTGTGGATCAGGCAGTGATAGCTTCTTGAATAGATCACGGTTATAGTGAAGACCCAGACCAATACTTGTTGGTGAGTCAAATGCGTAATCATTACCCGCAATGGACGGGAATCGAGTCATCAGGTTAGCTTCCTGATTGATGTTGTTCTCACTAGTGGTAAACTCAGAGACTGGCAATAACTGCCCTTTGAGTACAGCCGGGAGTGCAGATTTATATTCCATCTGTACAATATCTGCAAACGGCTCGCCAGCAAGGGCAGTCGTTGTGAATTTGTTCATGTACTCTTCAAACGGTACATTTACGAATTCGATGGTCACGTTGTATTTTTTCTCAACCTCAGCAATTTTGTCTAGACGTGCTTTGTCGGACGCAGTCTCTCCAGCTGGTTTTAAATCCCACCATGCTGCAACCTTAATGACACGGCCATTAAGATTCGGAACATCAGCTGCAGGCTCTTCAGCTTCTGTGCTTACTTCTACCGTTTCTGTGGTATTGCCTGAATTCGCCGTACCTTCCTGTTCCGTGGCGTTCTGCGCTGTTCCCCCTCCACTGCAAGCGGATACAATAAGCATGAACACCAATAAAAGAATAGGAAAAAAGCTCCGTTTTCTAATCATGATTAGAACAACCTCCCCAAATGTGTTTACAAATCATGGACAAACCGAAACCGATACCTCCCATATGCCCTAAAGAAAATACATGACCACCACCATTTGTTATTTTCTCGTTTGGTTTCAACAAACAAAATTTAACATAGCACAATGTAAGCGTCAACATTTTTGTTGTTAACATTTTCTATTTCTTCTGTTAGAATGCAATTACAGGCAATAAAAATGCTTATTCCAAAGCATATTATCCATATCACCTATTGAGTACACGCGAATGAAGAACCAATCATTATTTTTTAATTTGTTATTTATTTAAAATAACAAGTCATAATTTTTTAGACAAAATTCGCCTTATTTTTTGTTCATTATCTCTCATCTATGGATTTCACTATCTGCTTAAACCAACCTAGAGCTATCCTCTTGAAATGTCTGTCTGTAATTCGATTCAAGGAAATTAATCATGTATACTAGAATCAGTTTCATAATTCGTTGTAGACAATACGGCAGAACTACGAGTGTAAGGATGGTATGATGAAGACGAAGGTAACAATCCAGGAAATTGCACACTTTACGGGCTTGTCGAAATTTGCGGTTTCACGCGCGTTGTCTGGAAAATCAGGAGTTAGTGACCAGACACGGGATGTTATCCTTAAAGCCGCCGGCAAGCTTGGATATTTTAAAGATAACGCTGCGTTATCTGGGGATGTCCACAATAGTAATGATCTTAATGATCCACAAAACATACGTTGGAGCGGGACGATTTTGATTTTGTTTCCTAACGTCCGTTATCAGAATCAGGAATCCGTGTACTGGGGTCCCGTCTTTAATGGGATATCCTCTCGGCTCAATCAGAAGGGTATTAATATACTGACACTGACAGAGCCTTCTACTGACCAATTATTCACGTTATTAAATCCAGA
The DNA here is from genome assembly GCF_001426865.1 of Paenibacillus sp. Root52. Classification (GTDB taxonomy): domain Bacteria; phylum Bacillota; class Bacilli; order Paenibacillales; family Paenibacillaceae; genus Paenibacillus. The sequence continues at coordinate 246,215 of NZ_LMFO01000023.1, forward strand.
TGCCATTCGCGGCATTATTACGGTGGGCTCCATCTCCACACCGATCCTGCTTGAAATCAAACGGTTGGGCATACCTGTAGTTATGGTCGATCATCTAGATCCCGTCTTCCATAGTGACAGTATTTTCACAGATAATTTTGCATCGATGCGTGACATTATGCTCTACCTGCTTCGTAAGGGGTTCAAACGTTTCCAGTTTGTAGGTAACATCCATGATGCACACAGCTTCTATGAACGCTGGCTTGCCTACAGCTCAGTCCTTATGGGACACGGAATTGAACTCGACCAGATTCCCGAGCTTAGCAGCCCAGATCTCGAGGACTTTCGCAAGACCTTCAGTTCGCTGTTTAACGAAACCAATTTGCCTGAAGTATTTGTGTGTGCCAATGACTTCTATGCTCTCTCTACCATTGAGACATTAGAAGATATGGGCATCCGTGTACCTGATCAATGTGTCGTCACGGGCTTTGATAATGTATACAACGACATTCCCGTGCTCGCTAGTGTCAATGTTAACAAGGAATTACTCGGTGCGCGTGCAGTGGATCAGATGTTATGGCGCATTATTAATCCCGAAAGCAATGTGGAAAAAAAACTTATTCTCGCAGATGTTATTATTCGAGAACATTTCGGCCGACATAGCGGTTGATCTATATTACAGTTAGCCCAACTTAAACAATCACTATAAAAAGCAATACAAATACCCCCATGCCATTCATGAATTAGCATGAGGGTATTTGTTTTTATTTTTCTAATTTATCAGCCTAAGCGCGCTTACGTATCCGTTCTAACATCATCCCACTCTTGATCCAGATAACAGATTAACCAATTCAACGCCCGATGTCGTTCGTAGGCAACTCCGCCATTCAGACCCGCAGGCGGTGTAGTCCCTTTCACGCGACTGTCTACACAGACCCAGTTATATCGATAGATTAAGTCTGCCTCATCTAGGATTTCGCTCACATCACGGAATGAAGCCTGGGATACAAACTCTTCAAACGTGTCACACTGCTGCAAATATCCTACCGCTTGTCCCACGTTACATAGCTGTGTTGGAGCCCCTAATTCTTGAACATAACCAAGAGCCCAGAGCATAACATAATAAGCTTCATATCCCCACGAGAAGGAAATTACCTCCTGCTGCTCCGCTCCATGCTGATGAATAAACCTTCGCTCTGCTGGAGAAAAGAACGAATCTGCATCATACTTATCAATGACCTCTTGGACAAGTGCGGCGGTATCTTCAGCACTCTCACCCGCACCCAAACATTCCCCCTTGAGAGCCGCAAGACATAGAGCCACTGCTCGCCTTGCCACTTCGTCAAGTGTTCGGATTCTGGTATGTTCCTCTCCAGCTCTGGCAGGTAAATGTGGATTGAATGGAATGCCCTGTTCGGTCAAAATACGTTCAGAGCGCTCCTTACGTCGAATGCCAGATGCAGACTGAGGCCGAGCATCATCTAGTAGGCTTGGATGTGCGGTTACTGTGTAATCTTCAACTTCTGAATCACCGTTCGTATCAAGTAACAATTGTCCTTGAGCGTTCAATAGAGAGCCCCCTCCCCAGAAGATCAACGCATCAAGCTGATCCGCCAGCTGCAACAGCTCATTGAAGAACTCCTCGGATATGTCCTCATCCGTCTCAATGCCAATAACCATATTCAAGGTCGAGCATTTGATTAATACTTTCTCCTGGAGTTGAGGACGGTTTGCATCAATCTGGCCAAGAAAATTCATCATGCCTTGGATCATAGCTGTAAATTGTTCCGGATGCGTTCGACTCGTCATGATGTTGAACCCTTTGGTTTTTTTGCTAAACCATTTCTTATGAGTTACGGTAATATGTGTTTTATCTTCATTCAGCTCTATCCGATCTTGGGGATACATTGACCGAAGAAGTTCATGAACTTGCTCTAAGTCAAACTGTGAGCTGTATAAGGCACAATTTTTCAATGGATTCACCTTCTTTAGATATTAATCCTTGTACGGATCAAACTCATTGCCCCCGGCCATGGCCACGCCAACAGGACGCAGAATATGATTCACTTTCAAGGTACTTGCATGGGCATGGAGCACATCCTGCAGTTTCTTATACACGAACGGACTTTCATCTGTTCCTGCACCACGCAGCTCTACGCCATACGCACGGATGGCTTGTTGCATCTGTTCTTCACTAATCTCTCCACCCATACGTGTGCGAAGCTTGTAATTCATTTTGCCAGCAGCCTGTGTACGGCTCATAATCCGTCCCGCTCCATGGACAGTGCTCCGGAAAGATTCCGTATTCTCATCACTGTGAATCCCTTCGACAATGACCGAGATATCTCCCATGCTACCTCCAACAAAACCAAGCTGTCCTGGGGATAACGGTGTTGCACCTTTTCTTACTACAACAGTTTCTTCGCCAAAATGATCTTCTTTCCAAGCAAAGTTATGGTGGTTATGGACAGCGTATTCGCTGCGAGCTCCGAGGATATCCAGTACCTGTTCGATGACGTAGTCACGTCCTGCATATGCATATCTACCCGCAAGGGTCATCGCCTTCCAGTACATATCACCCATTTCACTACCTAGATCAAACAGTGTAGGGGGTTGATCCATCGACTCACCAGGCGCTTTCCCACTGAACTCACGCCCTGCTGCCAAGTTGAGGAAACCACTCGCCACTTTATGACCGAATCCACGACTTCCGAAGTGATTGGCAATCCACACCTTGCCCGTAGCTTCTTCCACGAAAATATCAACAAAATGATTACCACTGCCCACGGTTCCGAGTTGGTTGCGTGCCAGCGTCTTTAACTTCTGCTCTAGCTTAGGCTCGATGGTGTCAAATAGCTTCCAGCTCGAATCATCAAACAATTCGTGGTCAATCGGTGTTGGATTGTTCCGTCCCACCCCAAATGAAACGACCCGGTTAATCTCATCCATCATCTTCGCAATCCCGTGAGCAATATCGTCCCACATTAGATTCGTACGTACCGCCTTGTTACCACAGGCAATATCGTATCCCACACCTGAAGGACTAATCATATTACGGTAGGCGACCACACCACCAATGGGCTGAGAATATCCTTTATGATGATCCGCCATTAATGCCACACCAAGCACATCTCCATACTGCGAGCAAGTCACAGCCTGGCTCACTGCATTCTCCAGCGGTTCCCCCCAAACTTTAATGTTATCAATCACACGCATAATGTATAAAACCTCCTTGTACTCATAAGAAATTAAACAGCAATAGCTCTGTATATTTTACCAACATTTGTAGATTATCGGCAGGGGTAATTTTATTTTGTAGGATCTATCTACATCTGCCAAGTGCTCTCCAGGACGTTGAACGATCTGCTCTAAGATGAAGACTAAGTTGCGACTTGTCAAAATCAGACAGGTTTTATAATGATGTTCAGTGGAAGGTCAATAGAAGAGACATCAAAAAAAGAGAGCCTACGGCTCCCTTTTGTTCTAAAGCCTTTCTTGTTAGAGCATGCTCCGTTGGAATCCATGTGAATATGTAACAGCCTCAGACGAGATCAGCTAAATTGCTTCCTGTACCCCTGAACCTTCTCATCCTTAAACCCTAGCTTCTCATAAAACTGATGTGCTTCCTTCCGCTGATCGCCAGATACCAGAATCATATAACCACATGCGAGATCTCTAGCGATTCGTTCGATCTGTAGCATTAGCTTTTGGCCAATTCCCTGCCTACGCTCCTGATCAGATACAATCACATTCTCCACCACCATAAATGGTTTGCACTGACCTACCAGATCCATACACTCAATACCCATCACAGAGCCGACCAGCTTCCCCTCATAGAATGCTCCGAGGATATAGTAGTGCCCATTCTGTTGAATGTATCGAAACATCTTCTGCATCTGAACCTCATTTGTTGGTGTCTCCATCAATTCATTGTATAGCTGACTTAATGCTGGCAAATCTTGAAGTTCAATAGCTTTTACGGTTACCATGATGGAATACCCCCTGTTGACCTTAAACGATAACACAATGGCTCATTTAAAGTTCTTTCTTAAAATAATAGTGTGTGTGCCCTGTTGGGGCATTCTCAATAACTGTCGTGACTGTGTACCCATGCTTCTTGTAAAATTCTGGTGCTTGAAAGGAAAATGTGTTCAGCATAACAAAGTCACATTGCTTCGCACGCGCAAGTTGTTCCACCTCAAGCAGAAGCTGTGAGCCAAAACCCTGTTGACGCTGTTCTGGATTTACCCACAAAATGTCGATTTCAATCCAGTTCCAGCATAGTGTACTGAGTATACCTGCCACAATCTCGCCAGCCTCATTTTTCACATGGAAGTTTAGTTCCTCATACCGATCTCTGAGTTCAGTCGATATATGACTTGCATTATACGCTATTAATTGCTGACGAACATACTGAGAATCTTCTGCAGTACTTGAATTTAATATATGATTGGACATGATTCTGTTCTACCATCCCTTCTATAAACTCTTATATTAGCGCCTCAGCATCGAAGCATTCTTCCATATGTAATGTAACATCCATCTGATCATTATTTCGCTATACTTCCTTGATCCTCCTTTTTTTCCATTAGTAAATGACTAAGGCGTGTCTTATAACTCCTAAACAACCTTAGCTTAGGCAATCCTATAGGATACCAAACTAAGGCTGTTTATTCGTATGCTGAGATGGCTCTCTTCTCCTGATCTCTGATCTACAATGATTCTCTAATCACACGTTTATAGTACAAGACAGATAATAACCCAAACATCGAATACAACATCGTATATACAATCATCACAATCACCATTGGTGTCACGAGCTCAGTACCGAAGAAGAACCACCCCGACTTCACCGCAAAATAACTATGACTCAATCCAATAACTAACGGGATACCAAAGTTAAACAATTGCTTCAATTGAATACCGCGTAACAAATTAGCTTGGGTGAAGCCGAGCTTACGGAGTATCGTATAATTCGGCTTTTCTTCTTCACTTTCGTTCATTTGTTTGAAGTATAGAATGCATCCTGAGGTAATCAGGAAGGTCAGACCTAAGAAACCTACGATAAACATAATAAGGCCCATATTGGTGCGCTGACTGTCTCGAATTTCGATCTGAGCGAAATTCGGGACATGCAAGTCTAGTGCCTTGTATATCCTGTATGCTTCCTCCGCCTGAGCCGAGCTTACAATCTGTACACCATAACTATCAGCCTTGTCTTCCTCCTGAAGCTTAGGATCGAGATCCTGTTGAAGCTGTTGATAGACCGATTCGTCCACCACAGCGACTGGTGTTCCTTTCGTATAATACGTAGGGAGTACTCCCTGCTTCGAGGTTCCAATTAACTCCTGATCGATGCTATGCTTCATTCCATGCAGAACAATAGACCCTTTTTCCCGAATCGGAATTAATTGCCGAACGACGTTTCCATACCCCATAAAGACCACTTCACCCGGGGTGAGATCCAAGTCATCCACCATCTGGTCGCTCACGACACTGCTGTACAAAAACTCCTTACCTTGAGATTCATTCATGATATCTTTTCCATCAATTTCAATGAAAATCGGTTGTCTGTGCTTTACCTCATAAGCAATCTCTCGCTGATCCAATTCAGCTACAAATCGATTCTTCACATTCGCTTGTGCAAACGAAAAATCCTCTGGCACACTCTCTCGTGCTTGAGCCTCTGCCGAATAATATGAAATATATGTCAGAGACAGCATGCCAATGGCAAGAGCCGAGACCGTTGTAATAATGGTGAGCAACAAGGCATTCGACTTCATGCGGAACATAATAGATGATAACGATAACACCTCATGAATAGATAGGTAACCCTGTTTTCTTTTGCGAATCAGATTAAACAGAAAACTAACGGAACCTTTGTAGAACAGATAAGTGCCCAATATAACAGAGAACAGGATCACAAGCATCGTGACCATCAATTGCTGCATATCGAGTGCGGCTCCACTGAACAATTGGGCTGACAAGACATAGCCGAATACGATGAGGATAATGCCTAATACACCTACGATAACCTGCCCCGTTGACATCTGGCTTTGTCGCTGCTCCGAGGTTGAAGAGACACGAAAGAGCGAAAGAATACTCTGTGCTCGAATGAAGGTATAGTTCATCAACATGATCAGCATGTACAATACGACAAAAACAATGATAGTCTGCACTAACGCCATCGGAGAGAAGACCAACTTCGTAATGGCATCTACACCAATAATTTTGAATAAAATCATTAGGATCAGCTTCGATCCAAGGAATCCGATCAACACCCCAATAATCATAGAACCGAAATAAAGAATGAAATTCTCTACACTCAAAATTCGAAAAATCTTACCTTTGGTTAATCCAATAAGCTGAAACAATCCAATCTCCTTACTGCGACGTTTGATAAAGATCGTATTCGCATATAACAGAAAAATGGCTACAATGACGATTAATAACACCGATGATGTACCTATTGCAGCCGCACCTTTAACGGAATTCTCCACTTCAGTCATGGATGAATCGTACTGTAATGTCACAAACGAAAAATATAAGGCAACGCTGAAAATTAGTGCAAAAACATAGAGATAATAATTTTTCAGATTTTTGCGCAAATTGCGAAAAATGATGTGGTTTAGACTCATTGCTGCACACCACCCAGTACACCCTGCGTTTTGATGATATCATTGAAGAAGGTCTGACGTGACTCGTCCCCTCGGTTCAATTGCGTATAGATCTGTCCATCGCGAATAAAAATAACTCTACTACAATAGCTCGCAGCGCCTGGATCATGCGTAACCATAATAATCGTTGCCTGATGTTTAGTGTTCATATCACTGAGCTTACCAAGCAGATCGGAAGCTGACTTGGAATCCAATGCTCCTGTCGGCTCATCTGCAAAAATAATGCTGGGATCATGAACGAATGCACGTGCAGCCGAAGTCCTCTGTTTCTGCCCGCCCGAGATTTCAGACGGATATTTATCCTTTAGTTCAGCAATTCCTAATTCCCCTGCAATGTGGTCGAATCTACGATGCGCTTCTTGTTTCGGTATGCCCGTAACGGAGAGTGGCAAAAGTACATTTTCCTTAACCGTAAGTGTGTCCAGCAGATTGTACTCCTGGAATATAAAACCGAGATGTCGTTTGCGGAATTCAGCGAGCTGCTTCTCCTTCATCCCAGTAAACTCTTTACCCTCAATCTCTATAGTGCCTTGACTGACACGATCAATCGAGGACAGCACATTTAACAGGGTTGTTTTGCCTGAGCCGGAAGGTCCCATGATGCCAACAAACTCCCCTTTGCGCACCCCTAGATCAATACCTTTTAATACCTCTTGTTTGTTAAATTTATCTCCATATACTTTATATATTTTCTTCGCTTCCAAAATGAACATGTCCCATTCACTCCTCCTCGATATGCTTCTAGGCATCCTTCGTAATCAAAAGCGGCTCTCTGAACAATTTTTATCATAAGGGGAACGGGATTATTTATCCTTCGATTGATCTAACAAAACCAAAAAGCATGTGACATTATCGTCACATGCCTGCAAGCCGCACCATTTCATTCTCTCGTGGAAAGGTTAACTGTACTGTTGTGCCTTCTCCCGGAACGGAGTGCACATGAACATCAATCCGAAGAGTCTGCGCAACCTGCTTCGTTAGATACAGTCCCATGCCCGTAGCCGTTCCTTCGAGCCGTCCTTGAGTGGATGTGAAGCCTTTATCAAAAATACGCGGCAGGTCCTGAGCCTCTATGCCTCGTCCCTGATCCTGAATAGTAAGTACAACGTGTCCCTCTTGCTCTTCACTCATAATAACAATATCGGAGGAATCACTATATTTCACTGCATTACTTAGAAGCTGGCGAATGATGAAGCTCAGCCACTTACTGTCTGTCAGTACATGAGTGGCAGATAAAGATACATCGAACCCAATTCCTTTGGAAATACACCATGACTTTAACGCTCGAACCTCCCCAACGATTACAGATTCAATCTCCGTATTCTCCACAAACAAGTCATTGTGCATAAACGGAATGCGTTTCTGATGAAGCTGTTGATCCAAGAGCTGATGTATACGCAACCATTCATACGTCATCTGTGCCCGCAAGCGATCGTCAGGCATCCGTTCAATCATTAGCTGTAATGCCGTCAGTGGCGTCTTAACCTCATGAATCCAAGACAGAATCTCGTCCTTCTCCTGTTCTAATGAACTAAAATGAGAAGTCGATTCCTTCCGGTAACGCTCGGTCTGAGAAGCCACGGCATCATGTATAATGCGCTCATACGGACTATCCGCTTGATCCAGCTCGGCGAGATCATATGTATGATCCCAAGTAGTCAATTTTTTGTAATAACGCGTCTCTTTCGGGTATCTCGCCCAGATAAACACAATACATATGACAACCTGAAGCAACACAATATAAGCTAACGCTCCAAAAGGAATAGATGTATCTATATAAGCAACAAACAAAGTGATGAGCTGTATGAAAATCAGGAGTAACAACCAAGTCAGCTTCTCACGTAAATACTGCCAAATCATATATTTGCCTCTTCCGTAGCCTGATAACCTTGTCCTACATGAGTTTCAATATACGAATCTAAGCCAAGAGGTTCCAGCTTCTTCCGCAATCGATTCACATTCACCGTCAACGTATTGTCACTAACAAAATGCTCATGATCCCACAGACTACGGATGAGTTCTTCACGGGTCACAATTTGATTTTTGTGTTCGACAAGCAATTTAAGAATCAACATTTCATTCTTCGTTAGTAGAACTGCTTGCTGATCATGAGTAAGCGTATTTTTCACATACTCAATCGTTGCACCTCGCCAAGTCCGTAACTCTACCCGCTCTGTATTGTAATTGTATACGCGCCGTAGCGTCGCCTGGATCTTCGCAATCAACACTTCAAAGTGGAAGGGCTTCTGCACAAAATCGTCAGCACCCAGATGCATGGACATTACCATATCCGTAGGATGATCCCGTGAAGACAGAAAGATAATAGGCACATTGGAATGCGCCCGGATCAATCGACACCAGTGAAATCCATCATATTGCGGCAGCTTAATGTCGATGATGACAAGTTCAGGCTGAATGCTACTGTAAGCCTCCATCACTTTGCCAAAATCCTGCACGCCATAAATATCATATGACCACTGGCTCAATCGATCCTTCATTTCATTAAATAGGGATTCGTCATCCTCTATCAGCATAATTTTGAACATTAGATTATTTAATCATTCCTTTGTCGAGCAGCAGTTGGTAAATATCCATGATCTCACCATCCTCAGGATCCGTAAACGTGATCAGATAAATGCTATACGATTCGCCTGTCTGCTGGATTTTGAAGGCTGTCCCAGGGCGGAGCCAGTCAGGCGACAACTCAATCTGTTTTACAGCGTTTGTTCCAACAGCCAGATAGTTCCACTCCGTTGAAAACGTTGGATCATCCTGAAAAGCAAATTTCTTAAATCCGCCCGAATTCATCCATAAAATGTGCGCAAACTTGGCGTCCGGAGTCTGTCCGCTGTCGTATAGAATCTTCCAAAAACCAAATCTATTGCGCTCCAAATAGATCAAAATTGGATTATCCCCTTCTCCTGCCTCAATCACCTTGTATTCCAGCTGATTCGCATTATATCCCTGATGGTAAGTAGAGTATGACGTTGAATATCCTCCCCAAGATAAAGCAAGCTTCAAGCTGTTGGCTCTAATGATCATTAGGGTAATTACAGCAATAATCAAGAGCGACAAGATAATCCATCCTATTTTCTTCAAAAACTCACTCCTTGGTGGCGAATTCGGACTGAACTTCAGTCTGAATTCCTTTGCTACTTGAGTTGGGCTAGAAGTCGCTCTGCAACATCTCTCGCATCTTGCAGTTGGCCTGCTTCGTAAGCTTGACTGAATAGTGTAGATAGCGCAAATTCTGCTTCGCTCTTACCTCGTGCCACCGCCTGTAACTCTGTATCGACCATACCTGGGTCAAAAGTTAGCACTTCAACTGGATTCACCGCGCTGCCTTGCTCTGTCGCAAGACATTGTGTAAACATGTTGATGCCTGCTTTGGCTGTGCAGTACGTTCCCATAGCGGGCGCTGGATATTGCCCTGATGCAGAAGAAACGTTTACAATTTTTCGCCTTACATTCATAGCATTGCTATGGCGAATAAAAGAAGAACTTAATATCATGGGTGCTACCAAGCTAATATTCAAACTGTGACTGATCTCTGCGGCATTGCATTGATCTATGGGTTTTAACGGTTCAACCATGGCTGCATTATTAATCAGTCCAACGATCTCAGCTTCCTGTGCTGGAATCTGTGCCAGAATTCGAGTCATCAGCTCATCGATTCCCGTATGATCACTAAGGTCATACGCGTAATGTGTATATTGAGAATGAGCTGTTAACGGCTCATGAGTGCCTCGTGAAATACCATGAACCCAAGCTCCCCTTTCCAATAACACTTCTGCTAATTGCATCCCAATGCCTTTAGAAGTACCTGTGATGATATAATGTTCTGTTCTCATTCGTCATCCTCCTAATTTAAGTTTAAACCGCACTATCTATGTAATTATGCGTCTCTCTTCTTCCACAACGTCACCCATAGGATGGGTATGCCAAACTCAGCATCTTCCTGATTCATTGTCTTCATTGGGCGTAACTCTACACATTCGAATGATTCCTCCAGCATATAGCGGAGCTTCTCTTCTGTAAATGCTAGACCACCCTTCATTGATTTCTCCCGGTATACATCCCAATCATCCATAACGGTCTCTGGCCCGCCCATACCTCCGAATCCTGGAGCAAAACAAGTCATGCCAAAGTAGCCTCCTGGTCGAAGCGCACTATAGATCATCTCTAGATACGGTATACGCTGATGGGGCAAGAGATGATGAAGACAGCCGGAATCATATACGAGATCATATTCTGCATGCGGAGATAACTCAAATACGGATCGACACTCAAAGTTAACCGCGAGCTGTTCTTCATTAGCCCGTTCTTTTGCCCATGCAATAGCCGTCTCGGATAGATCGTATGCATCGACTTGGTAACCCTCACGCGTCAGATAGATTGCATTTCTACCTGGCCCACAGCCAAGCTCTAGAGCCTTGCCTCCAGTCAGCAATCCTGAGTTCACATGTGCTACCAAATTCTCATCAGGCTTATTCGGGAAAAAGGGAATCGGTCTGCTACGATCTTCATAAAAAGGTTCCCAGAACTGTTTTGCAGAGCGAAATTCCGCATCTAACATGTCATATACATCCTGAATATTTCTAATTGTTTTTTCTATACCTTTCGCCTCCTAATTCAGATGAAACCCCCTTGTAGAATAAGCATTTCAAACGGATTTCTCTCAAAATTATGCTACACTCTATTATAACATTTTTACCCAGAAGTTCTCTATTTTTCTTGAAGAATTCCATGATGTATAGGTATAAAACTGGGCATACAAAAAGACGTCTAAGGAGAGCGTATTGCTCCACTGAGACGTCCTTACTACTTCCCTATGAAAGGTAAAAAAGTTATACCAATCTCATATACCTAATCGTTCCCGAAGTGAGGTAATATGAGCGACATGGTGTCTGCCATGCCAGGAATAGAAGCCTAGGTTATAGTCCAATCTAGTCGTTTCTTGTGAACCTGGGTGATAGAATGATTTGGCAAAATCCGCATCTGTTAAGGTATGTAGCAGCCCGACCCACCGGCGGTGTAATGCATCTAGAATCTGAAGGGAGAATTCGATATCCAGTTCCCGTGAATCACTAAGCTCAGCCCAGCGATCCTCGTAATACGGCTTGATCGTTGGATTATCCTCGGTCAGTGCCAACTTGAATCGAATCATGCTGTTCATATGACTATCCGCCATATGATGGATCACTTGTTTAACCATCCAGCCTCCGTCCCGGTAAGGTAGGCTTAACTGTTCTGGGCTCAATCCTTCTACAGCTTGACGAGCGCTAGCGGGTAACTGTGCAATGTCCTCAATCCACTGTTCTCTCTGAGCTACTGTAATCTCCCCCGAATGTTCGAATGATCCAATAGGATATCTCAAATCCATCATGTATTCCCTCCACACCTCAGTTTAAATGTTAATCCCGTTCTTCTGAATATATAGATTACTCTCCTGCCCTTACTGCTCTCCAAATGTACTTGCGCTCCTGTACACAGATTCTTCCGTCAACCAGACTTTCATCTAGTTTGGCTTGAAATGCTTCCTGAAGCTCAGGCAACGTATAGTCAGGATTTCCTGGCGTATCGGAGAGAAAGAGTGCAAATTCATGTTCATTAGGGAACACTAGAACTGCATCGTTGAATTCTTCGATTTCAATATCCTCATATCGGTTATTCAACAACCGTTCTCTCACCTTACTCACATCGCCATGAATACCGATGATTGTTCCGCCTTTGCGAAGCACTCGGCCATGTTCAATGATAGATGTTGGTCCGCGACGATCATAAATTAGGTCAAACTGTTCATCCACAAAAGGCATCTTCGTCTTGGTCGTAGCGTGTACAAACTCTACGTTCCTCACACCAGACGATGCTAGCCCCGATAATGCGATTCGTATCATCTCGCTGGAGTTGTCGAAACCGGTAACGTGCTGAGCGTAAGCTGACATTCGCAATGTAAACTCACCATGACCACATCCCGCGTCAAGTACCGTGTTATGGAGAGGTAACATTTCAATTAATCGCTTTTCAAACACATCTTCCGCTGAGTGTCCTTCGACGATAAACTTCGACCTGCCCCGATATCCTCCGTTACGTCTCGCAATCATGTCATACCATGCCAGTCCCATCCGATTCCCCCTCCGCATATTCCTTTATTTAACTATATTCGACAATGACCGTTCATTTCCCCCACTATTCCGAGAATTTTATACTATAAAATTTGAAACGGCAATCCGTCACATTCCGTATAAAGGTCGAAGTCGTATTTTTTCCCAGAAATCGAACTGATCCGGAGGTTGAGCAAATGTCATTTTTCAAGAAAATGTTAGCTAGTGTAGGCGTAGGCGCAGCAAAAGTAAATACGGAATTAGATACTCCTGAGGTTATCCCAGGCGGTGTTATTACAGGAACGGTATACATACAAGGTGGTGATGTCGAACAGAACGTCGACCGAATATACCTAAGTATTCACACTCATTACCTACGTGAACGCGATGATCGTAAGTTCAAGGAGAAGGCAACTATCGCCAAGTTTTTGTTAACGGATGGCTTCACCTTGCAGCCAGGCGCAAAGCTGGAGAAACAGTTCTCATTTGACCTACCGGAAAATCTTCCGCTCACGCTGCATAGTGCCGAGGTATGGGTGGAAACAGGCCTTGATATTGCAAGTGCTATGGATCCTTCGGATCGGGATTTATTACGTGTTGTACCAACCCAAGAGATGCGTACCGTCTTAGATGCCATTGACATCCTTGGCTTCAAGTTGCGTGAAGTCACCAATGACTACGCACCTAAACTTGGCTGCAATCTGCCCTTTGTTCAGGAATTCGAATTCGTACCCACGAATAAGTTTCGTGGATATTTGGATGAGCTGGAGGTTCTGTTCTATCCGATGGGCGACTCGCTAGAGCTACTGCTACAGATCGATCGTCGTGCTAGAGGGCTAAGTGGCATTTTCTCAGAAGCGATGGGTACAGATGAGAGCTTTGTCCGACTACACCTATATGAGCGGCATCTAGCGCGCGGAGCACAATCGGTGGCGCAAGGGTTGGAAGAAGTTATTTCGAAGCACATTTAATTCAGTGAAAGTGATATAGAACTATAAACAGACGATAATTAACAAACCATAAACAATAAACAATAAACAATAAATCATAAATCATAAAAAAAACAAGCAGTTCTCCCCAGTTAATCGGATAGAGACCTGCTTGTTTGTTTAGTTCACATGTAATATTTCGATTAAGCCTAATACTACTCAGGAATAAGCATCCGTACTTTTGGTACGCAGTGTATGGCGAACGATCTGGGCAAAATCCTCAAAGGCATTACAGGTTCGCAACCCCTCAAGGAGTTCCTCCTGACGGATGAATTCCACAAATAGATCGTAGATACCCATCGCTTGCTCATAATCCTCTTTGCATATAGATAACATGAATATCGCGTGTACTTCGTTCTCATTATCCCAACGAATTGGCTTCTCCAGCAAACAGACGGAGACAACCGTACGTGTAGAACTTAGCTCTAACGGATGGGGTATCGCCATACCTCTACCCAAAGCCGTGGAAGCCATTTCCTCACGCTCCTGTAATGCAGGCCAAAACCGACCCGTCACTACACCTCGTGCTGATAACCTATCACTCATCTCAGACATAAGCTTGAACTTATCAGGCTGATCCGTACGATACATAAAAAATTCAGGATCGAAATAGCGTAGCAACGTCATTTCCTCTTGGGTATCACTGGAACGTACCATATGCGTTATGGTTGCCATATCCCGTTCTGAAGGAATAGCAGCGATGACAGCCGAAGGCTTGCCCTTAGACTCTCGTAAGCGAATGGTGGAGATCACCATATCCTCGGGAATGCTCACCATTTCCTCATATTCACGTAAGGATACAACGCGAGATACCTCCAGCTCCGCAAACAATGAACGCAAACGCGATTCAAGGATACGTGCTGTACCATAACCTGAGCCACATACGAGTAGAACGGACTTCCGTTTTCGGTGAGGAATTTGATATTTGCGTTCCAACGCCGCTCCGAAATGCAGTGCCAGATAACCAATCTCGCTATCATTAATTTCATAAGGCACATACGTCTGTAGCTGTTTAATCGCACCAATCGTAATCTCATATGCCAGCGGATAATATTTACGGATATGTCCCAATAGTGGATTACGCATGTTCATCCCATGCTCTAGCCGTGTAATCATGGGTTTCAGATGGGCGTAAAGGTCACGTGGTAATCGTTCATCATCTCTTAGATCATAACTATATCGTTCACAGACATAGTCTAGCATCCGCTGAACGGTAACATATAGAGGATCATCCGATAGACCATCCCAATCCGTAGCCGTCATTTTTTTGCTAATAATATGCAATAACAGATAATCACGCTCACCCGCGGAGAAACGAATGGAATATAACTCCTCCAGATCTTTAATCATCTGTAGAGCAAGTTCTTGATCCTGCCCACTCGCCTCTACTGTATCAAACTTCTCTAACCCATGGCCCTGCATAACACGAAGTACCATAACAGCCAAATGTGTGATCAGATCCTTCAGAGCCAGATCAGCGATCCGAACATGCTTATGACGCAAATGTCGCATCACCACTTCCCGAATTTGGGCTGGATCCACAGGCTGCAACAATTGCTCCTGCGCAACCGTAATTCCATCTGGAGCCAATTGTAATTGTTCATCACGCACGTCAGCATATTCAGCGAGACAATATCGAATGCTTTTCTCATCCCCAGTTACCTGCACGCCATATCCAGGTTTAATGCAGAGCTGCAATTGATAATTCTCTAGAATCTGACGAATGATCTTAAGGTCATTATTCATCGTTGCACGGCTAATAAATAATTGATCAGCGAGGTCTTCCATTTTGATATGACCTGGTTCGTTTAACAATTTAAACAATTCAAATCGTATCCGCTCCTCAGGTGATCCAGGGATGGGCAAGCTCCCAGATTGAAGATTATGCCGGTTTTCAAGCAACGCTTCATAGCTGGAAGGCTCATCGATCACGATGGAATACCCCTTCCCTCGTTTGGATTCCAGTCTGCTTCCATGTTGCACAAGGATGCTCTCCAGCTTCTTCAGATCGTCCCGAATGGTTCTCACTGTGACCTCTAGCCTCTCGGCAAGAGCCTGGCTTGTCCACGCCTGATCCTGCCCTTCACCATGAAGAAGGAGAAACAACTTCTGCAAACGTTTGTATGGAAATATCATATCTATATCCGACCTCCTCTCTGATCCGTCTAAGCTGAGCATTCGATAAAATCCATTTAACCACGTCTAACTGTGAACAGTATTTATATTAATTCAGCTTATATAAATTGAACTAAAGAATATTTACACTGCCACTCCGATGACAGAATAACTTTCCGATCGCTGTTATCCCCAGATTTTTTTGATTCCCTTTTCCAAAGGGAATATCGGGGATAGCGTATGCTTCCGATGTAGCTTTCTTGCAGAAAGCTTTCAGGCGAACGCTCCGCTTCTCCATGTTATTTCTGTCCTCTCCGTTCTAGTATAAATGTAAATGTTAAGTTCAATTTATACAGATACAAGGACGGTCAACAGCTTGCAATGGGTAAGCTCAGGCAATGGAATGACTTGCTCTTTATTCGCAATAACCTGTGCTGGCTCCAAAGACTGTTCGGCCAAGGATACTCGTTCCACCGAAACCGACTGATTGAACTGAACTGTTGCTTGTGCATTTTGCTTCAAGTACGGATTGAATACACGGATAATATAACCATCACGATGTTCCGCTTTCTTGAACGCGCTGAGTACAGCATTAGATTCCTCCTTAAAGGACATTAAGCTGTAGTTCTGTGGCAATGTACGCTCTTCATCTCGGAAGGCGAAGATCAATCGTCCATTCAAAAAGTCACACAATTGATAGCTGGCGATCGGGGTTAAATATTCACGCGCAACATGCGCTACCTTCGCTTCATCCAGTCCAGCATGGTGGATATACAATGCAAACGAGAAGTTCAGCTCACCCAGCAACTGGGCATCTGGTGTAGCAACGATTTTCTCTCCCGAAGCTCGCCCCGGGCGATACACAAGATTTTCTTTACCCATGAAACCAAACGTTCGGAACAAGGTCAAGGCAATAGTATCCATCTTCTCGCCTACAATCTCGTACTCACGCACTCCTTCGGTGATCACTACGATGCCACGATTACCGTCATTCAATCCCGCATAACTCTGCATCGCTTCAATCGTAATCGGCTTCTCTTGCCACTTCTCACGTTCCCACACCTGGGCTTCAGGCAAGGACGTAGGACGAGCAATAACACCAAAAGGCTGATCTGCAATCGATAAGGAGGAAGCTAGACCTGTATCAAAGAGTACACGTAGTCGGTGGCTAAGCACCTGATTTTGTACCTGAACCTCAAAGCGGATCAATGACTCTCCCTTACGAAGTCCTACTTGAACTTGGATTGGCAGTTGTCCCGAGCTTATTCCTGCTTCACGTTCATGCAGATCCGCAGGCACATTCAGTGTGCATCCCAGTTGAAGCTCTTCAAGAACGGTGGTCTTCGCCGTAGTCACATTCAGTTTGCTACCAATGGAAGATACAATAAGATCCCGCTCTGGTGGTGAATAGTTGTAAGAATCTCCGTCATCACCGTTATCTTCAAACACCATCTGATTGGCATACGTCTGTCCAGAGGTTTTATCTGTAATGGTTAATGTACCGTTATCTTCAACAACGATGCCAAAGAATTCATTTTCGATATGCTGATCATTGCGTCGCTCAATCGTTGGTGCCGCTCCCTGACTAAAGTCAAAGATGATCTGAGTATATCCCATCGCCGGAACCTCTTGCAGTTCTACTAATAGTTTCGCACGATATACACGGTCTGGGAGATATACTTTACGACTTGGATTCAGATCAATGTGTTGTCCTAACACATAATCTGTCTGATCTACTTTGTCCACAATCGTATAGGCCAGTTCTCTTCCCTTCGTATCACGAATAACAAACGATTCCTCTGGAATGTACGCTTCAATCTCCGTAACACCCCCACGAACATACGGTAAAGTATTGAACAGGGTAAAGGCAAATGTCTCCTCCTGCTCAATGGTGGAAGCAATCATTCGCATATGCAAATCTAGTAGATTGCGTGCGATATCATTGGCTTGTTTGTAACGGAAAGCAACGTCCTGATTCGTAGTATCACTGTTGCATCCACCAATACTATCATGCGCCGCATTCTCAAACATCAACTTCCAGATATCTTCCACAATGCGATGCGGATATTCATGTCCAAGAGAGTGACTGATGGCCAGTACAGGCTCTAAGATGTTCGCAATGAAGTTCTCGATCTGGTTATTCTGTTGCTTGAGATCTGCACGCGTGGAAAAAATGGATTTGTGAATGCGCATATGCTTAGCTTCCATTAACTCACCGCGGAGTACCGGCAGATCATGACTGTCTGCTTCGATCTCTGCCATGAAACGTTCCGGCTCATTCATTACATATTCCCTTTTGTCATCTAGCTCGTTGAAGCGTTCAATCAATTGAGGCAGATTCAAACGAATCGGTGCTTGATCGAAGCCATTCGGGAAGTAAATATGCCGCGTTGATGCTTTGTTCTCAAGCGCGCCAATCTGTTTTTCCAAATACGGCTGCAAATCCTCGGCATCCTCTGGAATGTTTCCTCCGTAGTAATATCCAAACGGCATCTGAACCGCGAATACTTGGCTACCATCCGATCCTTCCCAGGTAAATTCAGTACGCGGATTCGTATTATCGGACACCCCACGCCAGAACAAGAAACGTTCAATGCCGAACTCCCGATAAATCTGCGGCATTTGTGCTGATTGTCCAAACGCATCTGGTACATAACCAACCTTCATGGCATGCCCATATTTGCGTGCTGTTTCCGTTCCATAGTACAGGTTTCTAACCATGGATTCACTGGAAATGACCAACTGATCTGTTTGGGTATACCACGGGCCAGTCATGAGTCGTTTAGCTGAAACTAGATTACGAATACGTTCCTCATCCTCTGGACACCAACGGATGTAATCATCCAACAAGGAGCCCTGAGCATCTAGCAGGTAATAATGAAATCCTTCAATATTCTCCAGTGCATTTAGCACTTCTTTAACATGTTTGACTAGATAAACTTTGGAACGGGAGGTGGTGAAGTACCATTCCCGATCCCAGTGTGTGTGTGGAATAACATGCACCTTCGTACGTTCTCTCTCACTCATCTCTGTATCCCTCCAGTTGCTTATTTAGCTCTATATAGTTCAACTAAAAGATGTTTACACTAACCACTCCGATGACAGAACAACCTTCCGATCGCTGTTATCCCCAGATTTTTTTGATTCCCTTCTATAAAGGGAAAATCCGGGGATAAAGGCGAACGCTTCGCTTCTTCACGTTATTTCTGTCCTCTCCGTTCTCGTGTAAAAGTTTAGTTGAATACATATTGGTTCTAATAAATTCTCATTTATTTAGTCAAAAACAAGTTCAATCTCTTCTCCATTTTTCTTCACAGAAGCTTCCTTCGTTTCAGCAGGTTGTTTCTCTTCTTCATCACGGAAGTTAACAAGCATCGTTCCGCCCGCAACAATGAGTGCCCCGAAGATACCTCCGGCAAGGTACGCAAGTGGTGTACCTACGGAGATCGCACCGTACAATCCGCCGATCGGTGGCATGATGATGTGCGCGCCGAGCAACGCGGTTAATGCTGCACCTGATGCACAGGCAACCATGTTGACCAAAATCATTTTTGCAGGATTACGCAGCGTAAATGGAATTGCTCCTTCTGTGATCCCGATGACACCCATAATGACAGCGCCTTTACCCGCTTCCTGATACGTTTTGGAGAAACGTTTCTTCATCAGCAATGTTGCTAAACCGTAGCCAAGTGGTGGAATACAGATCGCAATGTTGATAAACACATTAGGCAGATATACACCAGACAGGAACAACGCGTTACCTGCCATCCAAGCGGCTTTGTTCACTGGTCCGCCGAGATCAAATCCGATCATCGCGCCCAGAATAATAACAAGCAAGACTGTATTGGTTCCGCTCTGACTCATGTTCTGTACCCATGTAATCAGGTAATCATTGAGTGCGCCCAGTGGCCCGCCAAGAACAACGGCCATCAGGAAACCCGTAAGTCCCACAGTGATCAGCGGCAAAATGATTAAGGGTACCGAGCCCGCGGCTGGACCTGTGATTTTAACTTTATTTTTGACCCAGAGCGTGATATATCCGGCAAAGAAACCCGAAATGAGCGCGCCTAGGAAACCTGCGTTTGTCTGTTGAGCCAATACCCCACCGATCAGACCTGCGGCCAGCGCCGGTTTGTCAGCAATGGAATAAGCAATGTAACCAGACAATACAATGGTCAGTAGCCCGATACCGCTCCAACCTACATTTTGTACCAGGTATAAAATATGCAAGAATCCGCTTCCATCTTTATATGGATCAAGGTCTGTTATGCCCATCGACAACGCGATGATCTTACAGATCGCTACAACCAAGGAACCCGCGATAATAACTGGCAACAGGTAGGATATACCTGTCATGAGATGTGTTTTTGCTTCACCAAACCATTTTCTCATCTTACTCTCTCCTCATATGGAAGATAATTTAGGATTGTGCTTTTACCGCTTCTACCGCTTTGGTTAGTACCGCTTCAGCTTGACTAACCGCATGACCAATTTTGACACGTACGACCTTCTTATCGCCGAATCGCTCCATATCCTTCACCGTTTGATCCGAAGCAATGAGTACAAAATTAGCCGCTGCAATATCTTCCTCTGTCAGCTTGTTCACTTGACCCATAGCACCTTGCTGCTCGACTTTGATCTCGTAACCCAATTGAACTGCTGCCTTCTCCAATGCTTTTGCTGCCATTGGCGTGTGAGCAAGCCCTGCGATACATGACGTTACACCTACGATTTTCATTATGACACCAATCCTTCCGTATATTGATGAAGCAAGCCATATACATCTTCCGGCTTCGCCGCTGCTGCAATGCCCTCTTTGAATGAATCTTCGAGTAATAACGTGGCAAGTGAGGAAATGATCCTCAGATGAGATACGTCCACATGACCCTTCGGTACCAGTATGACAAAAATGTATTTCACGGGCTTCCCATCATGAGATTCCCAGTCAATCGGCTCGTTCAAACGAATCACCATCACCGCTGGACGAGTCACTGCTTCGCTCTGCGTATGTGGAATTGCGAAGTGATCTTGCAACCCCGTGGAATAGACCTGTTCACGCTCCCACAAATCAGCTTCAAGCTGCTCGCGGTTACTTGTAATGTGATAACGTTCAGCTTCTGCAGAAATGAATTGAAATACATCCTCTTTGTTAGGCAATGATTGATCCAGATAAATCTGATCTGTTGTAATCATGATTCCTGTCTCTCCTCTCTCTCTCCAACACGATAAGCGCTTACAAGATCATTGTAACGGATTGTTTGACCAGCTTGGATATACAAAATTTCCCCTTCGAACCGGAAAAACATTAAATCAGCCCAAAAACCCCGAGTCAGAAGGACTCAGGGAAGATAGTGAACTATGATTAATTGAAGGGTGAACGATACCCAGCATGTATTTGTTAACAGTATCTATGTTTTTTTCAAATACATCCAGGTTGTTTCACGAGCATTTCGTTACAAATGTGCCTTCCGTTGCTTCATTCTTGAACGAACACGATAGTACAGACACGCGAAGAGGAGTAGCCCCGCTTCAATCAATAACATGAATGTCAGATCAGCTCGAACAACCGTCCCGAACGCAACTGTAGATTGCAATTTCTCCGCAGAGGCAAAGCTGTCTGCAATAGCCGGTTCATATTGGTACGTTAATATCATACCTTGGATGACTTGCCAACAGATGATGCCTACGGTTAACAGTAAACTTACGATGATGGATTCAAGCACCAATGGTTTGTTCAATCTCATCGCTTAGTCTTCCTTAGGATTAGGATTGTAGGGTTGAACGCTATTCCAAAGCCAATTCCTTCTGCATTACGTTGGAATAAATGTGCTTGACCACATCATCCGTAGTTAGACCATCGGTTATAATATGTTGTTCGAACCGCGCATCCTGAAGTGCCTTTAGACATTTAACCGCTTGTTGGTACGTCCATCCACCCAGCTTATCTCCACGTTTGGCTATTCTCTCATGTAACGTCTCCATTGAAGTCATCAGCGTAAAATGATATAGATCGCTATCTAATTCACTAAGCCCACCATGAATATATTCGAAGCGTTCTGTATTATAGATTGTCATCGGTACAATTAGGTGTTTATTATACTTCTGCCTCAGTTCATGAGCGATGGTTACGGTAAGGATTTTCCATAGCTCCATATCCTGAAAATCATCTGTTTGCTCTTCCTTCATTCTTACGTCTTCTGGAATTACCTTTCGCAGCATATAGCCTATTTCTTCAGGGTCAAAGATCATACTGTTTGGTATTAATGGCTGTAGCTGGTTCGCTGCCGACGTTTTACCTGCGCCAAATGCTCCATTGATCATCACAATCATGTAAGTCCACTCCTCCGTATCACGTTCGTCGTGTATACATATTAAGTTCGCTTCATTATTTAGATAAGAGCTGCTCCAACTGTTGCTTCAAACTGACCATGTTCGCATCCACGTACTGATAAAGCATTTCAAATACTTCTTCATTGTCAGATTGCATCAGTAATCCTTCCGCTGCAAGCTGTACTTGTTGCATGACCTCATGAATCTGCTGTCCATGCACCTCCAAGGAATTCGTTACCTCCCCTTCAGACAACCCATTCACATTTTCTCTGAGCTGTGCAGTACTCACACCGTTCGAAGATAACATGTCTTGAATGCTCTGCATAATCTCTGCATCGGTCTCATTACCGATCCGCTGTAATACTGCTGTCGTTTCACTTAAAAATCGCCCACTTGAATTTTCCAAATATCCGGCTATTCCATTCATTGATAATTCAGTGTCTAATTCTATAATCAGGATCATTTCTCGTAAGATTTGCGGGAGCTCTGTTCCACATTCTCTTATCGTTGCAAATTCAGCGCGGTATAGATCCATCGCTACGCTACCCACCACTTCTTCACCTGACATGGATTCAAGTTGATCCAAAGGTAATAATTCCTGTAATTCTTCTATTAATTGTTTCATTCCTCTGCCTCCAATAATTCTCTATCTTTAACGAACAAATTAACATGACGACTTACCATTATGTGCTACCAGAATGCGCCGACACCTCATCCCATCATAGCAGAATATGCTGTACAAGATATGCTGACAGAATACTTACCAGCTTAGTAAACGGATGTGCTGTATCGTGCTTACAATTTACAAGAAAACGCAATAAGTTAACGTGCCGTTGACTTCTCCATAATGAACGGTTGTTATGATCTTGGCATCAAGAGTCACGGGAGGGATGATCATGCGCCTGGCCTTGTTCACGGATACTTATGCTCCAGATACGAATGGCGTTGCTGCCACACTCGAACGTTGGAGTACCCATATGCAGCGCAGAGGGATCGAACATCTGTTATTCACACCTAACTCCATTATCGAGAGCAATGATGATTGTCCAGTGCGGCCTGTTGCTAATATCCCATTTTTCCTCTATCCCGAATGTCGAATTGCTCTACCCAGCAGAACCTCCACCTACAAACAATTGCAGGCTTTTCAGCCGGATCTGTTACATATCTCCACGCCATTCAATATGGGGCTGCTTGGCCTCCGCTATGCACACAAATATCATCTTCCGCATGTCGTATCCTATCATACCCACTTCGATCGTTACCTCGAATATTACAGATTAAAAAGCATGATTCCCCTCTACTGGAAGTATGTCCAATGGTTCCACCGCGGAGCCGACGCTACATTCGCCCCTTCACTGGAGACTCTCGAATGGTTGCACAAACAAGGCATTCAGCGATTAAAGCAATGGTCGCGCGGAATTGACTGCAATCTATATACACCGGATAAACGAAATTCAGAATTCCGTATTCGTCATGGGATTACTGCTCCGCTCATCCTGCTCTACGTTGGACGAATCGCGCCTGAGAAGGATATCGGCACACTTACTATGGCGATGCAGCATTTACCGGCTGAGCTGCAATCGCGTATTCACTGGGTTATCGTTGGCGATGGACCACTACTCCCCAAAATGCGTCAACAAGCACCAGCAAATGTAACATTCACTGGTTATTTGCATGGGGATGAGCTTGCTCATATGTATGCTTCGGCAGATCTATTTGTATTTCCTTCCTGTACGGAAACGTTCGGCAATGTCGTACTGGAGGCTATGGCTTCGGGCTTGCCTGTATTAGCAGCTAATGCTGGCGGTGTAAGGGATCTTGTCGCTGACCATCGAAGTGGCATATTGTTTGAACCGGGGCGTGCAGATGCACTGATTCGTGAGATAGATCTGTGGGCAAATCATCCTGAGCAGCTTAAAGTCATGGGCATACATGGGCGAAAACTTGCACATCAGCGGTCATGGGAGAACATCTTCGACCAGCTCATTGCAGACTATGAGAAGATTATTGAGCAGCGGAATCGGCGCTTCAAAACAACCTTTTCCTCCGCCTAGGCTCACCCTCCAATCTACCTGCGGCAGGTTTGCATTCAAACTCCTGACGCAGGTACAAATTGGGATAGTATGTGTTTATTATGCCACCTATGTTGCAGGAACCGGTTGGTACCCTGGTGTGGTGTAGATCCGATTCAGAACCGACGTTTGCTGCGTACCGTTAGGGCCATTCACAACCGTTTGTCCCCAATTCGTCAGTGCACCCCCTGGACCATTATTCAGATCAAGGTACTCCACACCACCGCCATTTCCATACCAAGACCAGGCGAGCCAGCCTACTCCTTTTTGCTGAGCGTAACTCATAATAGTCGCCTCATCCACGTCACCACTGGTATGCTGGAAGCCGAACTCTCCAACGATAACAGGCACGCCAATAGCGAGCGCTTGATCAATGTTATTTTTTACCGTGGCTGCATCTCCGCCTGCATATTCATACATGTGAATGGAGAAGATCGTGTTCGCGAGTGGGTCGGAGTTAAAGACATCTAATCCTTTGTCAAAGATCGCCGTTGGGTACTGCCCCCATCCTGCTGTATCTACCACAAGGGTATTGCGAATCCCCGCCTGACGAAGCTCAGGAATGACCTGCTGATATCCGGCAGCCCAGACATCCGTGCCCCATGAACCATACCACTCGTTGGCGATGTTCACGATGACACGATCCTCCTTACCAATTAGCGCCTGCTTGATGCTGATAAAATAATCCGAAGCCTTCTTAAGCTCCGCTATACTATCGGAACCGGTTGCATCATGAACTTCCAGCATAACTGTCAGCTGGTACTGATCACAGAGTGCTAGAATTCGCTCCACATCAGCAAGCGAGTCTGCTGTCCAGCGGCTTCCATTCGATAGTACGACTCGTACAGTGTTGGAACCTGTCGCCGCGATAGCTGGAATCGCAGTTTCCAGATCGTTCTTAAACCAGGTATGCGCATGGTTTATACCACGCATAACAAACGGAGCTCCCGTAGCATCCAATAGATTAGTACCGCTTACATGAAATCCTTGCACAGGACTTGCATTTGCCGAAGCCGAGTGGGGTGAATATGCGACAGATACTAACATGAACGATAAGGTCAACAGAACGGCTTTTCGTAACCAACAACCAATAGGCATCAACTAAAACCTCCTTCATGGAATGGGTTAAGCTTCGCTTACGGTATGCATGCACATAGAAGCCATACAGATCACTAACGTTGCATTGTTCCTCTATCACCTCCCGAATACCTTAAATATACTATAAAATGACGAAGAACACTGGAATTATTTAGAATATTTTAAATATTTTTATGAAATTATGTATGTACTCGTTCTATCGCTCGTGCATTCCACTAGTCATGGAACTGAAAATAATAAAAAACATGATTCAGTTAAGAACCATGCTTGGTTAAACCTAGTTTCATAATCGTCATCTTGACTCTTAAATCTATTTGCTTATTTTGCTATAGGGAACTTTAACATCAACGAATCCTGCAGCGTATGGGGCAACTTCATAAGGATAGAAGCGAATTACGATCCCCTTATCATAGAGGTAAAATGCAGGCTCTTGATCTAATGGGAAATCATTAATATTTTCTTCAAAGATACCTTGATTCGCATTATACATCGCTCTAAGGCTGCTTGAGATCGAGTCTTCTAAATTGGCTAGTTGGTCATCATTTTGCACAAAATTTATAAACTTCAGTTTCTTGCCCGTTCTAAGATCATAGTTGTAGGACGTAGAGGATGGAAAACCATGTGCTGCTCCTGCATAAATATAATCCTCGTACACAACAGATATCTTTTCTTTCTGATTGAATTTCACTGTAGCACTTGTGGTGCTTACAGAGTACTTTTTATTTTCCCTTTTAATCTTTTTGTCTGCACTCACAATGTTAACTGCATGTACCTTAAACATCTTATTAAGCTTCGCTGTCACACTCTTGTTTCCACCTGAAAGCTCTATGTACGGTTGGCCTTTGTAATAAAGCACTTTCGATTTCACTGCAATCGTACCTGCTGCACTTGCATCTGCTGTAGGTAAGACGATTGTAGTGATTAAAGCAAGAATAAGAACATACACCCATCTGAATTTCATGATTCACCTCTAGATTTCCACATCGGCTGTGGGATTGTCTGCTTACATATGCCAAACGTAATTATATTAACCTTTCCTATTTTTAACAAGTAAGATATCCATTAATTTTTCACTCCGACATGTACTCCGAAATCCAGAGTTCTACGCTCGTTCCTTGTGCGTGAAGCCTGACCTTGCCCCCAATAGGGAAGGTAAAGTGTGGTGCGGTATGTCCAAAATCGACATCTGCAATAACCGGAATCTGCGTTAATTCTCGCTTGCTGCGAATGATTTTCTCTAATAATTGCAGTGTCATTCCTGATGCTCTCTGGAATCTACCAATGACTAGCCCTCTCACCTGTTCGAACCCAGGCTGATGAATAAGTGATTGGAGATCACGATCGAATGTAGACGGGTCGGCCATATAGTCATCCTCAACGAACAGAACTGTCTCTTCTAGAGATGGCATATATTCTGTACCTTGAAGTAGATTCAATGTGCATAGATTGCCGCCAATAATGGTTCCTTCTGCCTGTCCTTCGTTCAGAATCACCGGCCCTTGGTTCGTAATAAACTGACGATTCTCCTGATCCCGATACCACGCATCATCACTCCATGCTTCAGAGGGTGTAACGTGAATTAAATCGGCCGATCCCATCATCATTTTCTCGAAAAACTCGACGGTGTATTCATTGCCATGAAGTATAGCAAACGTCGAGAACGCAGGACCCGAATAGGTTATCAGCCCTGTCTTCGTATAGATAGCGGTACTCAATGCAGTAATATCGGAGTAGCCACAGAACCGCTTCGGATTGGCCTGAATAAGTGAATAGTCGATATATTGCAGCAACTGATTGGAGTTGAACCCACCAATAGTTGCCAGTATTCCTTTGACTTGCGGATCAGCAAAGGCTGCATGCAAATCTTGAATACGCGATTCAATAGAGGACGAAGCAAAATCATCCATCTCATATGCGTTAGCCGAAAAAGAGACGATTAGACCCAAGGCCTCCAATCGTTCTTTGGCTAGTTTAATATGCTCCTCTTCTATAATGGAGAGACTTCTCGATG
The DNA here is from genome assembly GCF_001426865.1 of Paenibacillus sp. Root52. Taxonomy (GTDB): domain Bacteria; phylum Bacillota; class Bacilli; order Paenibacillales; family Paenibacillaceae; genus Paenibacillus. Next base: position 273,590 of record NZ_LMFO01000023.1, read on the forward strand.
GGGAGATCACACGAACTTCGTCTCCTGGTTGCAGTTTAGGTGCTATCATAGGGAAAATTCCTCCTTATTTCTTTTTAGAAGATTCACACCATTCTACATGAAAATCCATAATTAGGATATCAATAGATGAGCTTAAATGCCTTCAATGCATGCATAATCCCATCCTCACTTGCTTTTCGCGTAATATAATCTGCGCTTAACTTAATGCGTTCTCCCCCGTTCCCCATCGCAACACCCAGACCAACATACTCCAACAGATCGATATCATTCTCACCGTCTCCAAACGCCATTGCCTCTTCTCGGGAAATGTTTAGAAACGTGAGTACTTTCTCAGCAGCGGATGACTTGGATACCATATTCTCTTCTAGCACATTGGATACATACTCATGGAAACGCACAAAATTCAGGGATGGAAACTGCCTATGATATATCTCCGCTTCCGCTTGATCTGCATATAGACAGAGACAATATATTTCGCTATCTAACGAATTAATTCTCCCAGGGTACTCCATAATGCCCAACGTGTCTCTTAATGCATCCGTAATACGTACATCGGTTTCAAAGTCCCCGTTCATCTCAAACGTCTCTGTAAAATAGGAAATACCATGACCATTCTCCTGTGCAAATTCGCTGAACGTTCTTACCATGTCGGGTGAGAGTACAGACTTATGGATCACTTGTTCTCCACTCTTAATCAAGGCACCATTGGCTGAAATGATCGTATCGATGCCCAATCTCCTGAATTCCTCACATAGATTATAGGGTCTGCCTGTTACTAAGACGACTTGGATTCCTCGGCGAAGCAGCTCTTGAATCGATCGCTCTGTTCGAGGTGATAGCGTTCGATCCACCTCACTTAATAAAGTTCCATCTATATCCATGAATACAATTTTAATCATTTCATGCATGTGCTTTGGCTTGTCCACAAAATTAACCTCCTAACATTTTCAAATGTACTGTAACATAATTGACATTGCGCCGTTGTCTTAAGAGAAGGAGGAGGAAACTTGAAATGAGGAGTGATCTATATGCCGAACTATTCAAGCAGTACCAATCCTCCCTGCATCTCTATCTCTACCGCATGTGTGGATCTCAGGAGACCGCTGAGGAGTTAGTTCAAGAAACATTCTACAGGGCTATGGTATCTATGAAAGCCGAGCATGCAAGCTACGCCAGAGCGTGGTTGTACAAAGTAGCCCGGCACTTATTTATTGATTGGTATCGTAAACAACGTGGTGAAATGCAAATGAATCGGGAACTGGAACAGCAAGGTTCAGAAAATACATACCGTTCTCCAGAGGAAGTACTTAACGCACGTGAACGAACCATTCGTATTCAACAGGTGATGAAGAAGCTTCCTGAACAGTATCGAACCATATTGTTACTACGCGAAATGAACGAGTTATCTTACAAGGAGCTTTGCGAAATTCTGGATATGAATATGAACCAGGTCAAGGTTACCCTTTTTCGTGCCAGAGAACGATTCAAAGCAGAGATGCTTCAAATGAAAGGAGACGATTGAGAATGTCTAATCACACAGAACATGATGAGCAGCGTGTCCTTCAAGAAGAAGATTTTGAGGATCTTCATCCTGAATGGGGTCAAAAGCAGTTCAAACGCATGGTATGGAAGACGAGATGGAAATTTTCCTTAACGCAGGAGGTGCTCTATTTCTCGTATTTATCGTCTACCACATCTATGTATCATCACTCCATATCTACTTCGATCAATCAAAAGTACGCAATGACTTCCTACGTTCCATCGTATCTGTTGTAGAGATGCACGGTGATGGGCTACGTGTAGAAAAGCCCGTTCATGAAGCTTTTGAGGTTAGTCCGTTTCTAACTCAAAAAGCGAATCTGAAAATATATCGACAAGTAGGCTCATGGGAAGTAATCACTGGAGAGATTGAAGCGGAACTAAGTATCAGCGGCAAATTGAGCTATACGTTTACCAATACAGGAGCATATATGAATGGCAACAGCCCCGGTCCTTTTTATCTTCCTTACTCTCTTATATCCGATAAGCCTGTTGAGGAAGATGCTAACGATAGTATGAACTTGAACAGGCTTGCTAAAATTGATGATGGGCATGTCGCAGAGTTATCCCTTTCCGTGAAAAATCTAATATCTCCAGAACAACTGATGAAGCTTCTCGCCAATTACGATGTTGGGGTAACCGCGATGTCAATCTATGCAGGTGAATTGAAGGAGTTAGATATCTCCTATTCACGCTCGGGTATGTACGACTATATGACGCCTCATCTCACGCTAAAACCTCTTACCTTATTCGGAGAAACTGGTTCTAGTTGGTATGCCTACTTTGCACCAGACGAGGCAGAACAGATGCAAGAGCAAGTTCAAGCGATGATGTCTGATCTGGAATGGATGACTAGCAATGTACAATACAATGGTTCGGATGTGGATCAGCAGCGTCTTGCCTATTTGAAAAAAAATGGCGTGCAAGTCTATGGGGCTGTCGTTACAGGTCCTGTACGTGAGTTGGAGAAAATAACAAAGCTGCCGGAATTTCATCAATTCCAGCTTAATCGCGTAGAGATATGGAACTGGAATTAAGCCATTGTAAAAAAAGAGATGATTCCTGTTCGACAGAGGATCATCTCTTCTTGTTTTTGTGTTATTTGGCTGCAAAATCCTTCACGTCACACAGCCAGATCATATGATCTGCCCCTTCTCCCCAGTAGTCTCGTAACACGGTGTGAGGCTTACCGAATTTCCGTTTCCAGCGCTGTTGGGCATGTTTATAACCGCTATCCAGACAGAACTTTTCTAGACCACGCCGCTGAAGTTCACCGATTAACGCCTGAATTAGAGCAGAACCGATTCCCTGACCTTGTAATTTGGGTAAAATGTACAACGTACCCAGTTCACCGATATCTGCCAGTTCCTGATTAGTGCCCTTACGAATGATCTCACTACAAGGCGCAAAGGAAATCGTTCCAACGACTGTATCTTCCCTCTTCGCTAGGAGAAAAAACATCGTTTCATCCTGATTATGGCTTTGTTGCAAGGCCATTTGGAGCAGCCTTTTTTTGTCATTCACTTCATTCCAGAAGTCATCATGTAGAGTATCCAAACCTTCGTCCTGAAACGCACCTCGAATGGCTGTCTCAAACACTAAGTTGGCGCTATCCACATCTGATGCCGTTAAGGGATGAATGGTAATCAGGCGATTCATACGTCTTGTTCTCTCCGTTTCAGTTCAACATTCACACGCTCTGCTTGTAACTGTTCAAATAATTGCGCCAGGTCTGTATGAAGCACCGGCTGCTCTTGAACGAGCAGATCAATATAGGCTGAGCCAGTTGCATAGAAAATAAGCCGACTGAGCGGTTTCTCTGTTCCCACACGATTCTGTTCCAATTCGAACTTTGCTCGAATTAGGTTCTCGATATACCGAGCATAACCTTCATTCCACTCCAGCCAGTTCCAGAATTCACCGGCTTCTAAGCTAAGTGAGCTAAATAACTGTGTTCGAATCTCTCTTACCTGCTTGATGTCCTTTTTTTGTAACGCAAAGTTAAGTTCGTCAATGATGCCAACAATCGTCTCATCGTCATAAGGAAACTCATAATCAATTTCCCAGCTTACCCGTTTTCGCTGCTCCATCGTGCTTTTGATACCAATACGCCCACCAACCTGCTCTCTGTACTGTTCATACACATAACAATGGACGAATTCATGAAACAGATAGACCTTCTGTTCAAAGCTTTGGAACACCGCATCGGTAACGACTGCACATACGCGCCAATCCATATGAGGTATTGGAAATGCTGCCATACATTCCTCTGGAATGTTCATGTCATCTGGAACGGTTTTGACCCATTCATACTGCTGTGTATCTATAGAATAATCGTAGATATATAGAAGAGATTCGTATGCTACAACCACCGGATAATACTCTGCAAACATCGGGTGTATGCTTACCAGATCTTTCTGAATCACCTGTAGTTCATTAATTTGTTCTAAAAAGGTATCCATATCATTAACCTCTCTTAAATGGAGTGATAGTGCAATCATACCAATAAAAGATCAATAAAACACTGAGAGAAAAATGATAATTCTATTTTTATTGAACTAAAGAATATTCACATTGGTCACTTCGATGACAGAACAACCTTCCGATCACTGTTATCCCCAGATTTCTTTTAATTCCCTTTTCCAAAGGGGAAATCCGGGGATAAAGGCGAACGCTCCGCTTCTTCAGGTTATTTCTGTCCTCTCCGTTTTCATGTAAATATTTTGTTCAATTTCTATTGCCGATCCCCGCGCTTCTCACTTAGATAAATATCAAGTGCCTTGATTCCCCGATGTCCAAGTCTAATAAAAACAATAAGAGCATAAAGCACAAGCCCCGCAACTGCGAAATAATATAACATGACCAACGATGTAATGAAGTCAAAACTCATCATAGTACCTCCTGCTAAAATATAAATTAAATCGTAGTGTTATATATTAGCACATTTTTCCTAATCAGGCATTTTGATATATCCTGTATTTTGTAACACATATGCTGTAATCGGATTGATCTCTGGAATCGGTTGGGATAGATCAAAGTAACGCAGCTCCAATCCTTCATCGTCCATAATCTGAGGTTCCCCTTCTACGTCCAATGCTTCATATACAGCCATCACATTATAGATCTCGTCCCCGTGCGGATAGCGATAATACATGTCTTGTCCCGAAAACACCGTAATGAGTCGATACGCCCCCGCTCTCAAACCTGCTTCCTCATACAATTCACGTGCTGCTGTTTCCTCCAAGGATTCACCCAGCTCCATCGAACCTCCAATCGTTCCCCAGTCCAGACTGTCGGTGCGTTTTTGCAAGAGCACATGTCCTTGTTCGTTAAACACCAGTACACAGGAACCTGTCAAAATTAGTGGTCGTGAGCCCAAAATTGTCCTTAGTTCCGTGATATATCCCATAGGCTACCTCCTTCTTCTATACCAAAACTACATTTATTCTGAAGTAACCTGGGGTGCTGACTTCGCTAAAATCCCTTGATCGACAGAATCCTGTACAATCTCTTGTACGTATGCCCACAGCGTCTCGGAACCTCTCTCGACTTCACGGTTTCGATTCAATACCTGTTCGCTGGTGATGTTGTTCTTCATCCAGGTATCTCCTTCATTCTGATGATTATGTATAACTGGTTGCATACGATCCAGTGATGAAGCAAATGCAGCTTCCGGCGTTTCTTTTGCTTCAAACTCTAACCATAGATTCATTAATTCTTCTGCTTGAGCCTGTGGCAGCAGTCCAAATAATCGGTTGGCGGCCTGAATTTCCCGCTCATATTTATCCGTATAACCCACCGTATCATAAGCAAATGTATCTCCCGCATCGATCTCTACCAGATCGTGAACCAGTAACATCTTCATCACTTTAAGCAGATCCACATCCTGATTCGCGTGACCTTGCAAGATCAAGGCCATCATTGCGAGATGCCAGGAATGCTCTGCATCATTTTCACGTCGATCACCATGAATAATTCGGGTCTGTCGTTCAATCGTCTTCAATTTATCAATCTCAATTAAGAACTGCATTTGCTGTTGCAACAATTCATTCATGTCCAATCTCCTTCACATAACAAAATAACGATACGCCCAATTATGACGATAATGGATACCAATACACGCTGTAATCAAAATCGAAAACCATTCCTACACGTTCAGCCAATCGGACAGAACCTGTATTATCCGGACTACAATCCCAATACGGCTGAAGACCCTCACGCCTGCATTCTTCTACAAAAGCTTTTGCTACAACAGCAGCATAGCCCCTATTCCTATATGCTTCCACAGTTTCTATATCTATAGCATGAGTCTGTCCTGCAACAAATCCTGAGAGACAAATACTCATAATCTCATTGTTCCGTTCATGAACTAACATATAACCGAAACCATGCTGCAAAAAGTCATCTGCTGTATCCCAAAAGTGAGTGATCTTATCCGCCACAAAGGATGAATTGCCGAACTTGCGATTATGTATAAGTGCAGAATCTACTCTCACAAGTTGGACAGCATTCCGCTCTAGATGTTGAACATCAGCATCGGTCTCTTCATTTCCTGCCACACGTTCTGTTCCCCGTGGTGAATGGAATCCATATACATGCTGATTATCACTGGAGAGTTCTCGCTTGTCTGCCATGTTACGCAGAACTTCTTCCCAGCGCTCATCCTGTACGCCAATTTCCACGGAATCGAGTGTTAACTCTGCTATTTCAGGTTCAATATGTGTTGTCATAAATGCAGGCAATTCCTTCATAAAAGGTTCGCTCTGCGGATCCCCGATTAACTGAAAGCCGCTTTGCCCCTGAATCCAAACGAGAGCAGCCGTGATATTCGAAATATCATCAACATAAATGCGGCCCGGATTATAGCCGGACACTACAGCCCGTACCTCAAGTGTGCTACAAGTGTTGATAATATGCTGCACCTTATCGAAATCCTGCCGTTGAAGTTCCGTAATCATCTCTATATCTCCAACCCTTCCTTCACGATGTTGAGCAAATAGGTTTGGTGATTCGGATGGCATGCAATGAGATAGGGCTCAGGATGGCTTTTCTCAAAAAACTCACCTTAAAAATCCATAACGATCGCCCCTGCTTCTTGAGCCATAAGTAAGCCGGAATAGAGATCGTCCCCTTCCGAATTGTAGAGGATGATGCCATCGATATCCCCTTTGGCGAGCATACACCACTGTAGTGTCGGTGCCCACAGTCTCATCATCCGTTTGAACCGAACATCCAAATGTTGCCGTAAGTTAACCGATTTCTTTTCATTCTGAACTTGATGACCTTGAATCCAGCCGATTGTACCTCTATGAATATCTTCTTTCTTGCTTACGGCAAGCTTGACCTGATTACAATATGCTCCTTTTCCTTTCGAAGCCACATACAAACGATCCACCAAAGGCTCATAAATCACTCCAAGGACTGGCTCTGCGCGATACATTAACGTGATGGAGATAGAGAACACAGGTAACCCTATAGCAAAATTATTGGTTCCATCTAGCGGGTCGATCAGCCACAACCATTCATTGCTCTGACCATTATGACCTCGCTCTTCACTGTGAATCGCATGATTTGGAAAAGCTTCGGTGATCTCTTCCCATATGATGCGTTCGCTTTCGTAGTCTACTGACGTAACGACATCACCATGGCTTCCCTTTTGAACCACACAGGTTAATTGGTCAAACGAATTTCTAACAACCTGTCCTGCCGTCCGAATCACTTTCTCTGCCAATATTTGAGCTAGATATAAGGTCTGTTCGATGTTCTCACTCCGTTCCAAGGTTGGAATCACAGGATACAAAATATATAGAATCAACTATTGCTGTTATACAGCGTTTTTAATCCGATCAACCGGTCACAGCTCTTAGTTAACTAAATGTTCATACAACAAAGTTTGTAATTGATATTCATTTTGATGTAACCATTGTATATTTCTCTCATATTGTTGGAGGATAAAAATGAAGTTGTGTTCAACTGTAATACCCGCATAGTGCTGACCAATATAAAAATGTAAAACTGACATATAATATATCTGTGTTAGCAGCATCAGATGTTCGATCTCTTGAGAAGAATGTTTGCGTTCAGACGAATAGCCTGTTAAAAATGATTCTATCATCTCAAATGAGCCTTCCGATTCATGAATTAGATGATTGAGGCTAATCGTGCATTCCATAAACGCAACATCCCAAGAGACAAAATCAAAGTCCAACACCCCAGTTACTTTATTGTTCTGAGCCAGCAAATTATAGATTAATAGATCATGATGAACGAACTGATGCGGCAATTCTTCTAAAGTCTGCCCCGAACCCTCAATAGCTTCAATCATATCGCGATAAAACGTAAGTAATTTCCTCGATATTGGGAAAGGGGGATTCTCTAAAAATGACCTAATCGATTGACTAGTAGCTAACGGATGAATGTCATACATTTTTGTAAATGATGTCCCTCTGTAAATATGGTTATCCACACTGAACTCACGAACTCGGCCAGAAAAACCACCCACAAGTCTCCCAAACTCTCTAGCCTGCTCTACATTAATTAATTGTGGTACATCTCCCTGAAGAAATGTCGTAACGGCTCCTAATGACCCTTCTTCCAACTCGATATACTTCTCATTAGTTAGTGTTCGACGAAATACAGGCACCTCAAACAGATCCACATGTTTATCAAGGGCGGTCGTTACTTCGGATTCAAGTTCAATGCCATCTATCGACTTTGTGTACTTATTATAGATCCGCAAAATATATTTTTGTCCATGAATCTCCATGATCTTTGTCGTATTTGTCTGACCAAAAGGAACATCCGTTATGTTATATTCCCCATGATTGAAGTATGCACGAATTAAGGCATTAAATGGTGTATTCATAGATCCGTGTCTCTTCATCATCTAGCAAATATCCTTTGCCGATATGAGTCCAGTTATTTTTCTCATAGTAGTCGGTTAGATCTGTGCAGAGGTAAAGCTTGTCGTAACCTTTATCCTGCACTTCACGAATAGCATGCTTCTGTAGTTGTTCGCCAAGCTTTTTCCCTCGGTATTCAGGCTCTACATAGAGACAGGCAAACCAAGGAAACAGATCCTGCCTACTGTTCAGATCACTACGTAATAATGCGTAACCTCCAATGATTCGATCCCCATCCAACATTACATAAAATCGAGGTACATCACTCTCCGTCTCAACCGAACGCTCTATACAATCTCGGTAGAAGTGATAGCTCGTTTCAGTTCCCCACTGTTTCCAGAAATACTGCACAGCCTCTTGTACCCGTTCCGGCTTCTGTCTAATATCAATGATTTCAAACATCTCACAGCACTCCTCACTTTTCCTTTTACATTTCCTTCATATTGTCAGACTCCTTCTCCTTCTACACCTGCGTCTGCAAAAAATTCACTCTTGAGCACCGAGAAGAAATACTGATCCACATACTGATCATTACAAAATAATTCATCTCTAAAGATACCTTCCCGCTTCATACCCACCTTCTCCATTAGAAGAGCTGACCGTGTATTTTGTGCATTACACATGCCAACCACTTTGTGAGCCTGTACTTCGGCAAAAGCAAATTGAAGCAACAACCGGGTAGCTTCGCTCGCATACCCTCGGCCAGTATAATCCGGCAGCATGCCGAACCCTAATTCCCAGCTCTTACGAAAGTCAACATAGCTCCACATCTGCACAAGCCCAATCGGCGTGTTCTCAGAGTCATCTACACGTCTAATAATAAAATCGTAAGCATATCGCTCTGCACTTGTAGGCAGTTGTTCTCGATATTTCTCCCTTACCTTCTCTTCATCTGATTCTACACTCTCTTCGTACACCCAGATGCTTGGGTCACACTCCAATCTACACAGAAAATCAAGATCTTCCTCCGTTACTTGCGTAATCCGCACATGCTTACCTATGTATTCCATAACGCAACCTCCATCGCATTTAACTATCTAGCTGACATGCCTTCAGCAAATCCATCGATAAATCCGAAGATAAACGCAGTCCCCATAGTGATCAGCAGTAGTGTAAGACTTGCAACGCCCCAACCTAGCAAGACTTTGCTTTTTCTTCGTTTCCCAACAATGAGCAATAATGCAGTTACTACGATGACACTTAGTGCATAAACTGACATAATCGAACCTCCAAAATGTTAATCTAATACATATGTACAAGTTACATATCCCTATTAGCGGAACATGCAACTGGCTTGCTACACTTAATCAATCCCAGCAAACTTCCAACGAGCAGAGTCTCCCTCGCCCTTGATTTTAGTGAACACATACATGCTCGGTGATTTCTTGCCACCAAATCTAATTTCTTCGAGAAAAACGAGCCCTTCGTACAATGTTCGTTGCTCTTTAATGGTAAGATCACTCGTGAACATAACGTTCTTTATCTTATAACTTGGTATGCTAGAAACGCCTGATTGTTCTTGGAACAATTGTAAATACTGCTGTTCATCCTCTTCCCATAAATAACGTATCCGGGCGTTGATTAGTTGTATAATTTCGAGTTCATCGCCTGAATAGTTCGCTTCATCCAGATATACAGGTTCTTCTCCTACCGGCTCAACAACTACCTCGCTTGATGATTCGTTCTCGGAAGTGATCTGCTCTGTTTCATTATTGGTCGCTCGCGTTGAGCTTGATTCTCGCACACGTTCACTTGTAGATTGATCTTGACAGGCAGTTAATACGAGAACAACGAGTACCAGTAAAAGCATACTTACCTTCCGCATCTCTGGATTCCCCCTTTTATAATATGGAAAAGGTAACTTACCCAATAGCACTTCCCCCAACTATGGAACACACGTTACGACCGGATCTAGGAGAAACTCTGCTATTTATCATTGCTACTGTTAAATTTTCTCTATAGTACATCATAACCCATAATGTGGAATTTGCGAATATCCATACGATCCTGCCATATATGGCTTAACAAAAATACGCCACGATGCATGATGTAAAATCATAGCACGGGCGTATGGTAGTCAACTCTCTTTTTCAGTTTCATAACTAAGAAATAATAAAATTTACTCACTCGTCATTGATCCATTTTATTACCAGGACAGATTAAGATCGATCAAATAGCATTTTCAGAATACCGAACGCCTTGATATTTATATCGTTGCCGTCAGCATCCGTATAACGATTGTCATAGAAGGTATAGATTCCAGCATGCTGGATATGACCCCCACGGTATTCAATCTTCTGATCCACACCATTCGTGGACATCACATACTCTCTACCCATCTCGGGAGAACTCGTATAATGAATACCGTGTTCCTCCGCCAACCACTGCTCATAATCTGCTTCATTGGGATTCGTAAACACTAGAATTAAAATGGCGAATAGAACAACAAGGATGATGTTTCTACCTTTTTTAGTCATGTAACCTCCTTATCTCGAAATACCATAATAACGCTTGTAATGGCTTACCCACTCCGCTTTGGAGAAATGCACAAAATCATATGGCTCACACTGCCGAAGATATTGTAATTCTGCTAATGCGAGCACATCCTCTTGTAGATCAAGGTAAGAGATCGTTTCCTCATAACCTGCACCACACAGGAGCTGCACATCAATGTAGCTGCCTGTATCTTGATTTTTGCGTTTAGCCTGCCAGATGAGCTGGGTATCCTCCACGTTCCCCATACAGAACAACATTACGCAAAGTGTTTTGAGATATTCATGGTCTTCGACATGCAGCTGATGAATCTCTTCTTCTAACTTTTGCCTGATCTGATCTCTATACTGCGGGTTCGGGTCTAAGCCATATAATGCAAGCAGTTCATCTTCACGCATTATTACTCTCCTTACCTACTTCAGTATTCGATTTAATTCTTCCACTTTTTTCTTGTTATCCATTTTAGCATAAAAATAAAAAGCAAGGATATGCAGCACAATGGATAGCAACCACATTCCAGGGAACCAAGGTGCGATCACATCAAACATGTCTGGCGAATATAACCAAACCATCGCCATCCCACCTAAAATATTCAACGTAGATGTAATGACAATATTCCATACCGGCTTGAGGGTAAAGTAGTTCCATAATGCATCATACATAACCCCGAATATTAGCGCTGCAATAACAGCAATTCCAGCAACATTCCATAGATAAGTCATACGAATGGAATGGTTTGGATCAAAAACCGTTAACAGAAGCGTCACCCATAACGAAGTCAATGTGAATACTTGAAAGAACGATTGGCGAAGTTGTTTTATCATACTAATTTCCCCCTGAATTGTTTGATGTAATACCGACTGACATAATAGCTGGAGCCGTCCACAAGCTCGACTTGAATTCTTGCCTGCTGGGTTGCCGCGAATGTTTGAATACAAGCTGTGTTAATGATCGTTTGATTATTAATTCTCACAAAATGCTGCTCACTTAGATCCTCTTCCACAAATTTCAAGCGTTTGGGGAGTAAGTAGTGCTCACCTGTGATCAGACGTACACTGCACAACCGATCTTCCGATTGGATGACGGCGATCGAACTGAGTGGAATCTGCATATTGCGGTTGTTTTTAGCGTTGATGACTACCATCTTTGTATCCATTTGTTGAATAGCTTCTCGGATCGAATCCCAGTGCTGTTGTTCCTCTGGATGTGTGACAATCTTAGCTGTACTTCGCTCAAGCAATGAACTGACCTCAAATATAAGCTTCACGTGAATGTCCCTCCTCTTACGACTTATCATACATGCCGAACTAAGCTATAACTACGATTCCGCGTTTTGTTGCAAGAACTTGTAGGTTTGTTGCACTTTGCTTCCTCTCTATACCAAAAAAGGCCACTCTACAGAGCAGCCTCTTAATTCTCATTCTCATCAAAAACATAACGACGATCCATAAAGTTCATGCTCTTAGCGATCTCATCAACCTTACTAGAAGACACGCCATCCTTAACTAACTTGCCAGAAGTATCGTATACGCGGACGTTAGTCCACATCAACTCCAGTGCTTTGGCACTCCGATCTGCACTCGCTCGATCCTCATATGACCAATGAACGCGAGGCCTAATGTGCTCGGGAATCCACTGGGATCTGAACTTCTTGAGTTTCTTGTATGAAATATACTTCTCAATGCGCTTGCCACCTTTGGCCATTCCGTAGACCTTAGGACTCTCAGCCATCCCATGACAATATAAAATAAACACCTTGGCACCTGTTCGGAGCTGGTTGTCTATAATCACGTTAGCAATGACAGCGTACATAATCTCCCCCTCATGTCATCTTCATTAGTATTCTAAAATCCAACGTTCACCTCGTTAGTTCTGAACATATCTCTCTATTTGTGTAAATCCACTTAGAGGAAAATCTCCGCTCCACCGCTTTTTATACTCATCAAGTCCTAAATCTTTCATTTTCTTTAGTTCTCTATACATCAATTTATATAACCGTACCATCGGAACTTCTTCTGACATTAAACGGCGTCCCTCTTGGACTGCTTCTGAGCTAAAGTTATCACTCATTTCATACACTTCAAATCGAACTCGGCTAGGCGATTGCTTCTTAATCCAGAATCGATATTCCCCTGGCTCTGTCTGGATCGTAATTTCCACATCATTTGCTCCCTTTCTCAGGACAATAAGTTTATCTACTAGATCACGAATGGCATCCGTAAGAAATGAAGCCGGAATCTCGATAGGTTGACCAGAAGTCGGTGTGATGAAGATATCCAGCCAACCATGGGGTTCTAGATTCATTACGATATCCATCTCCCTCACTCCTAACCCATTTTATAATGAAAAATAAACTGGAGAAGTTGCCCTTTCACCAGTCGTCTGCCTGTATCCACAAACCCTGCTTTGAGGTATAACTTCTGGGCAGCGACGTTCTCCTCATTTACAGCCAGTATGATCTCATTTATATCTGGAACAAGTTGCTGCACGAACGACGGCAATACTTGCATAGCTTCAAGGCCATACCCTCTTCCCTGATATTCGGTTGAGATCGATAGAGCCCTGATCAGAAGACTTCTCTCTCGATTAACATGTTCATCAGCATATTCAGAGTATCGATGCAAAATGAAAAAACCAACTGGCGTATCTTCATACAAAATAACGATGGGGTATTTATTTTCATTCTGAATCGCTTCCTCAATCACTTCCGCAGGCATTGCGGTAAATCGGAACTGTTCACCTGTGAGAGAAAAATTCGCTAATGCATCATCATACTGCTGATCATACCGTGTGAGACGGATTGAATTCTTCATATTACGTATCAGCGCTCCTTTATCTGACTTCTATGCGTTTAGTGAATTAACTGATAGATGAATGTGCCTATGTTTTTGCCTAGGGTATAGATTAGATTAATTGTGATAGCAGATAATATAACTGCTGATGCCCTTGGATACTTACGCATTAGATCAGTAATTTCCGTTATGTATTTCGTCATGTTATTATTCGTCCTCTCATTTCATAATTCCCGATTGCTGATATAGCTCCCTAATCTCATTGGCTGTATTCGTGATAAACTTATTCACTAGACTTAACGATATAACGCTTGGATCTTCTATTGGTTCATGTTCCGGTGTCTTGAAGAATTGCAATTTCTCCTCTCGATATTGGTAGACTTCATGCTGTCGAAGACCACCTAAGTCGAAGGCTCGACCTACTTTTAGCTTATCTAGCCATTCGTTGGCACCATCCTGCTGTAGAATAAGGAATTCCAGCTTCGTGACATCTTGGGTGTAGAACTTTCTACCTTCTGGAAGAGTCTCATATGGCGGATAGATATTGAATGTCCAGACCCGATCTGTGTAAATATGCGCAATGTACCCGCACAAGTAGTCCATAAATCGTTTATCCTGCATCGCTTGTTGTCTGTTCAGTTCAACATAATCCATCAGTTGCTCGTCAGTAACAAATACATGTTCTTCAATCATCAAGTGTGTTTTGGCTTTGTCAGCTCTAGTGATGTTGTTTCTAACATGAATCGAATCTGGCGCAATACTGCCTAATAGAAATTCAGGTGATGGATTCGCTACCAGACGAGATGCAACGGCAAAATGAACCATCGGCCAAGGCATAAGACCACTCCTCTGTTTATAAATTATACCATCTGCACAATGATATACCTCAAGCTGTATTTCTCGGTTTCCGTCTCACTATAGGGGATCTCTTCATCTAATAATCCCATTTCAATAACTCGCATCCCAGCAAAATGCTGAATTAAGTCCTGTTCTGTAAAGAAATGAGCTGCTTTTCCCTCTTTATACTCATATGTATTGTCCTCCAGCCTGCTTCCACGCCCATTGCGTTGATCCTGATCTGAGAAACATGTGAAATACATGATACCTTGATCACGTAATTGTTTCATACTATTGCGGATCAGTTTCATCCGATCTTCCATTAGAAACAGATGTAGCACATTGTAGCAGTAAATTGCATCCCATTGAGTTTCTAAATTTATCGGTTCTAGAATAGAACACTCAATCACTTGCGTCTTCGCATCCCAATCCTTCGACATTTCAATTGCTAACTTAGAGAACTCCAGACCCGTAACCGAAAAATGGGAAGATAAAAGTTTGGTATTGCGACCGTAGCCTGATCCGGGTACTAACAGCGTTTGAACATCATTGCTTGCAAATACGTCCATCGCATGATAAACCGTTTGGCTTGGCTCTTCCCCCCATACCATCTCTTTGCTCTCAAATCTTTTGTCCCAGTAAACTTGCATCATTAATCATCTTCTCCTTTCTTGGCGTTGCAGATCACACAACCCAAACAGGACAGATACACATCATGTTGTGCACACTTAGGATAACCTACAGGGATTGTCGGTTCGTATTCATCTTCTTCATCAAGCGCAGTCCATTCCATGTATTGCTGTTCATCGACATGACTCTGGTCAAGTGCTTGAATCATCGCGGAGAAATGATCAAGTGTCGCATGGCACCAATCTTCGCCAGGCTCGTAGTCTAGAATCTGCCACTGGGTTTTGTTTCTCGCCCCATCAATCATCCGCAACATAAACTGCTTCATAGGTTCAAGATCATGTTCTAACCAGGGCATTTCGTCCAGATCGAATCCCACGGTTCCACGTCCAATGATATTCTGATCTCGCTGTGCCAACCAGATGACAAACTGCTTCTCCCGGTCTGTCTCCGCGATATAAGAACCGCTAAGTACGAGAATCTCCATAAAAACAGAAGTCGCTGTATTGGTCATGCGCAAGGATTCAACCAAATGTGCTGCTGATCGAGGCATTGCTATTTCGTTCATGCTATCCCGTCCTCCTCGGGTCTATTTCAGTGTATGTAGGTTCATAATAAATTGCTGAATCTCCATTGCATACTTCTTCTTTTTAATAGGAAATCATAACATCCTGCACCCGGCCCTCCATGCAAATAGAGAAAAGCAGGTAGATGTTCCTCGCCCATGACTTCGACATATATCTTTTTCCCTTGATTCATAATATACGTAGTTATCTTAATCACCTGTTCACTTTTTTCTTCATCATAACCCATGAAATGGAAAATGCGAAGTAGTTCTATCTTCACCATATCCTATGAATGAAAAGTTTAGCATGTCTATATTACACAAAAATCCCTCTAATGCAGCAGTTGAACGTTGCTTCAAACTACCCACTTCAGAGAGAAAGAATTCTATTTCATTTAAAGTTAGAATGTAACCATAGACCATATTTATTTCGCGTTCAGTTTCCCATTCTCCAAATAGAGTACCCGATCACAGAGCGATAGGATGCGATCATCATGAGTTACCATGACAGCACTTTTGCGTTGCTCCTTCGCTTGCTTCGCAATCAAGCTAACGACATCATGCCCTCGATCTGCATCTAGACTAGCTGTTGGCTCATCGGCGAGTAGAACCGCCGGATCATTCATTAAGGCTCGCGCAATGGCAACACGCTGACGCTCCCCACCAGACAACTTGTCCGGATATGCGGTTCGCCTTGCTGACAAGCCCAACGTATCAAGTAATACGGCTACCCGCTTAGAAGCTTCACTCTTATCCACTCCCGCCAGCTTGGCGACCAGAATCAGTTGCTCCTCAACTTTCAAATAAGGAATTAAGTTAGCACTTTGAAAAATGAATCCAATATTCCGAAGTCGAATTTCTGCTATGTCTTTCGATTCTTTACCCGTAATTGACTTTCCATCTAACAATACCTGACCCTGCTGAGGTTCCAGAAGCGCACCTGCTATGGATAGAAACGTACTCTTACCCGAACCAGATGGCCCCATAATCGCGACCAATTCCCCTTCGGCAACCTCAAGATCTAATTCATTCAGTATTACTCGCTCAATTCCACCATCTTCAAAGGTTTGTCTAATTCCCTGCAGTACTATTCTATTTCTCATGCTGCTGTCCTCCCAATCGCATCCAATGCATCAATCTTGGCTACTTTCCATACCGAAAATAACGAACCTGCCAGTGACATAACGACAAAGGATATACACGTCAAGGCAAGCGTAGAGAAACCTAATTGGAATGGCATAGTAGCTGGTAAAATGGACTCAAAGACTTGAACCAAAAGCACGCTTATCAACAGACTACCGACAGATAAAACCAATACCTGTAGTGCCACGCTTTTAGCCAAATAAGCAGTACCTGTACCAATTGCTTTTAGAATGCCGAATTGGCTCGTTTTCTGAATCGTAATTACATAGAAAAACACCGCCAGAACAAAAGCAGAGATGACAAACAAAAAGGCAATCATCATCACTAGTGAACCCTGCTCTTCTTTGTAACCTGGAATAGCCGATATTGCTTCGGATTTTGTAATCACTTCTGTTCCGGGCAAAGCTTTCACTATGTTTTCAATTTGATCCGACGAAGTGTTCTTAAGCGCGATGGCATTGTAAACGGGGTTCTCTGCAGATTCAGCACCTTGAGGTGCGGCTGATTTTGTTTGTAGGTTAAGCCAATCCTGCTTATTCAAGAACACAACTGGTGAATGACTGAAGGACTCATTTTCTACGAATCCACTCACTGTCCATTGCATATCCGAAGCTTGATCCTCAATAATGCTACCAAGTTGAACCCCTGATTCAGACAACTTCCGGTCAACCATCACTTGTCCTGCCTGCTGCTCAGAAATAGAAGATCCTTCGCTGACGGTTGGAGACAACCAACCATTGGGATTCACCATGAACAAGGTTACATCAACCTTCTTCGTATTTCCTGCCGGAATGACGGTCGTCATTTTCACACCTAGTGGCTCTGCATTCCCCTCACCTACGGCAAGGCGAGCTTGCTCCAGTTTGTTCTGGTTCAGTTGAGACCTGGTGAATCGATGATTCGAATTCTGCTCCAACACAAAATGAGTTGCAGTCATATTCTTAACAGAGGCCGCATTATCATATGCCAACCCCTGTGCAAGACCAGTGACAAACAAAACCAGAAAAGCAACAAGCACCATAATGGTAGCAATTAAGGCATACCGCCCTTTAGCAAATCTCATTTCTCGAATAGCCAAATACATTCTGCTTCCCTCCCTCGTAATGACCTCAGTATAGGAAGTGAAAATGAACGGCAAATGAACAACATGTTACAGTTGAGGCAGCGTAATTATGAAACGGGTTCCCTCAGTTGTACTCTGTGCTTCAATCGTTCCTCCATGAATTCGAACAATCTTGTGGACAATTGCTAGTCCCAGACCTGTATGACCAGAAGCACGTTCACGCGCACGATCTACACGATAGAAACGATCGAACAAAAACGGTATATGTTCTGGAGCGATGCCATCGCCCGTATCTTTAATGATAATGATGCATTTTCTATCTACTTCTTCAGCACTGATTGCAATGCTCCTTCCCTTGGGAATGTGATTTACCGCATTGCCGATCAGATTCATCCAGACCTGCATAAGTAACACATCATTCCCCCGGATCAGGATCGAACCCGGCACAGACATCTTTATAAGCAATTCCTTTTCTTCAAGCTGCCATTGTAACACTTGAACCGCTTGGCGAATGTGATCCCTTAGGGAGAATGTACTTTGAGTCAACGTTTCTTGTCCTTGTTCCAGTGAAGAAAGTAATAACAGCTGTTTACTAAGCAAGGAAAGATGACGACTCTCCTCCTCAATAATAGATGCATAGTGCTTACGTTCCTCCAGCGAAAGATCACGCTCAGCAAGCACCTTGGCGAATCCTTGAATCGAAGTCAGTGGTGATTGAATTTCATGGGATACATTGGATACAAATTGCTGACGTCCCTGCTCGACTCGTTCCAGCTCACCACTCATCGTCATGAAATGCTCAGCTAATTGTCCAATCTCATCCCGCCTTTTGGTGGGTAATCTTAGGTTGTAGTTTCCTTGGACGATTCGTTTGGTTGCATCAGTTAAACTTTCAATTGGTTTTACCAAATACCTTGTACTAATTAAGAACAGAGCAATACTTATTCCTACCGTCAACAATCCAATCAAGGCAAAAAATATGCGTAACTCCCCAAATTGTAGAATGATATCTGGACGCATAAACAAGGCATATTGTTGGTTATCGACCTGAATTGGCACTCCCACAGTATTGCTTAATCGATTGTCGAAGAACCCTGTTATAAACGGTTCATTTGGAAACTGGGCAACACCATGATAAACATTACCAGCAAGCACCAACTTGATCGATGACTCGTCCAAATCCCTCTCCCGGAACTCACGACCATAAAATCGCTCATCTGCTCGACCATCTGTCATATAGATTTCATAACCAAGTGCTGCAGCATTATGCAAATAAGAATCCATGCCTTCCGGCTGCTGTTCTGCAAATCGCTTCATTTGTTGCGCAATGCCAACCAACTTTTCATCATTAAAGGGCTTTAATTTGACATGATAATAGATATTAGAGAACAGAAAACCCAGGATGCCACTAACTACAATAACTGCGATGGTAATTATAAACACCCGAAAGTATAACGATGACCTCAAGGAGTCTTCACCTCAATCTTATAACCGATCCCCCGTACTGTTTGAATAACAAAATCATCCACATATTCAGCGAAACGCTGACGAAGCCGCTTGATATGTACATCTACTGTTCGATCATCTCCCTCATAGTCCGCTCCCCATACGAGGCGAATTAATTCATCTCTGGAGAACAGTCGACCCGGAAATTGAGCAAGCTGAGAGAGCAATTCGAATTCCTTCATTGGCAAGAAGAGAATAGACTCGCCATCCGTAACCTCTACATTTTTTCGATCAATGACGATTCGATTCATTCGGATGATATCACTAGAAGTACGATTGTAGCGACGGAACAATGCCTTGACTCGAAAGACCATCTCTTCTGGTTCGAATGGTTTGGTCACATATTCATCTGTGCCTTGCAGATAACCCTGCTTTTTATCCAAGAGTTGGTCTCTTGCGGTGAGCATGATGATCGGAATGTCGTAATTTTGCCTAATGACATCGCATAGTTCGAGTCCATCCAACCGCGGCATCATAATATCAATGATGGCCAGATCAATGCTGTTTTCTCGTAACCTTTCAATGGCTTCTACACCATCCTCTGCCTCAATTACTTGATATCCTTCTTTTGTCATGACATACCTCAGAAGTGCCCGTATATGGGCATCATCATCAACTAAGAGCAAATGCTTCATAATTACGTTCTCAGACCCCTTATCTATCAAATTTACGCATACTTATTATTTCGAACATAGGATACCTCTTTGATGTAAGAAATCGATCCCCTGCGACTTATACCACTGAACAAATTCATTGGTCACATGTTCATGCCTTAAGATGCCCATATAGTCGGTGCCCGGCATTCTAGGCTGATAATCTGATTCAATGGTATAAAGGTTAAAATGAACTTCATCTTCATCCTCTGTAACTTCCGTCTGCTCCAATACCGCAATAACTTCATCTTCGGTTAGAAATTGAAATCCATCTCGTTCTACAATATAAAACGGATAGTTGAGATTATTTATGACGATCCGTTGCTGGAACTCTTTTAATTCATCTGGAATTGTATCTATATACTGTTCTGCTGTGGTCTCATTATCAAATATACCCGAGATCCAGCTTCGCATGCCCTTACTCGCCACAATAATAAACATGACGCTCCTCCTTGGCTACTCTAATATAAAATGCCCCTGTTTTATTGCATAGCACGTACCCTTGTTGCTACAAAAAAAGGAACCGACCAAGGTCGATTCCTATCAAGTCTACACTTATTTCACCAAATAATCGATCACAGGATAGGACACCACATTCCGATCCCGAAGCGCTGAAGTTATCGCATCTGGATGTGAACTTAGAATTCCATTCTGTAATAGAACCGGAGTATAGCCCCGTTCCCCTGCTCCATGATACGTAAATGTCACGCATTCTTCTGCCGCAAATCCAGAGATAATGACAAGCTCTACATTCTGACTGCTGAGCACTTGCTCCAGTTCCGTCTGCCAGAACGCATTCGAATTTAGTTTAGTGAGGGTTAGGTCGCCATGCTTCACATCGATCTCAGGAATACAGCGGTATTCCTCTGGTTTAGCCTCATCCATACCTTCTACATCCTGAATCTGAATCACCACATGATTCTGTGAACGAAGTGCATCAGCAACATGATTGATGTATTCACATGCGTGATCTATCTTTGATTTTTCCACCTGATTCCGTACAATATGCTCTTGCATATCGACAATCAACAAACCTATTTTCACTAAAGCTTCCTCCTTAACGTCCATATGTACTAATCACTAATCTCTAAGTAACTCCTTCAGCATCCGGTCTCGGTTCTCCAAGAAACTGCGGGTAATCTGAACATGCTCGGTATCCTCGTACTCCACTTCCTGAATGGAACCATGATCAAAGCTCAGTATGCTTGCTCCAGGGTAACCCAGAATAATCGGAGAATGCGTTGCAATAATGAACTGAGAGGTGTCCGAAAGGTCATGCAGAATACGCAGTAATGACAGCTGTCTCGCCGGGGATAATGCTGCCTCTGGCTCATCTAACAAATAGATTCCTTTGGAGTTGAACCGGTTCATGAACAAGCTTAAAAAGGACTCGCCGTGCGATTGTTTATGTAAGGATTGACCTCCATAGTGTTTAAGAGAACCAACCTCCTCGACATGTGAAGCAAATTGATAGAAGGATTCGGAGCGCATGAAGAAACCATTGGATATTTTGGGCAACCACGCCAGACGCAAGTAATGTCCTAATGAAGATTCGGATGCATGCGTATCATAATAATTGTTGCGCCCGCCTCCAGCCGTATTGAACCCGCATTGATAAGCGATGCCTTCAAGGAGCGTAGACTTACCAGAGCCATTTTCACCTACGAAAAAAGTAATATTGCGCTTGAACTCAAGCCGTTCCAAAGAAGCGACAGTTGGAATATCAAACGGATGCTGGTTCCTTTGGCTAACTTGATCGTGCAACAACTCTACACTTTTTAAATACATAGATAAGCTCCTTTATAAGAGGTTTACTTCTGGCTTATTACATCGTAACCTATATTGCAGTCGATAAGAAATGCTTTTGACCAAAAAAAACAAAAAAAGGCTAACCAGTACGTACTGGTTAACCTGATGTGATTGATGATGTGCTTAGGAATAAACAAATCGACGCTGCGCCCAATAACTGAATAGGAAGATTGACGCCTCAGTCAACAATTTTGCCGCAATGAGCGGAAGGATTAACGTTTCGTTATAGAAGTACAGCAGACCATAATTTAATAGTAGTACGAGAACGACAAGTGCAAAATATTTGGGGAACGATTGGCGAACCTTGGACGTTTGCCCACCTGTGAACACATACTTCCGGTTGACTGTATAGTTGAAGACTGAACTGCATAATCTCGCGGTAACCACGGCCAGAAATAGATGATGTGTGAAATATTGAATAATAAATAATAGGGCAAAATCGATGAGCGCGGATACCACCGAAGATGTGCTGAACTTTAGGATCGGTAGATAGATTCGCAAAGAATCCACCAATGGACGGAAATGAGACGAACGATTATGATCCAGGTACACCGTATCAATATACTCCTCCGTGATCACATATCCTTCTTGGTGCGCAGCCAGCAGCATGTTCATCTCATATTCGAATCGTTCCCCAGGAATCTGGAGTAACCAGCCCAGCATGGAATAAGGGAATCCACGTAGACCTGTCTGAGTATCATATACTTTGGTTCCTGTCGTAAGAGCAAAAACACTTCGGGTGACTGTATTCCCAAATCGACTGCGCAACGGAATTCTTCCACTGAACTGACGGCTGCCAAGTACGATGCCCGGTGTCCGTTGCTCCTGCAAAACATCGAATACACGTTTAATATCATGCGGGAGATGCTGTCCATCACTATCGGCACAGACGACATAACCTGTCGTATTGCTCTCCTGAATGTGTTGGAATCCCGACTTGAGTGCCTGCCCTTTCCCCAAATTAACGATATGTGTGAGCACGGTACATCCATACGCTTCGGCCGTTTCAAATATTCCTCGGTACGCTGGCCCGCTACCATCATCCACGATCACAATGGAGCCAAGACCAAATGTCTGTAATTGCAAAATGAGATTCAGTAAACGAACATCCGGTTCATATGCAGGAATTAATACGGTCATGACGCTTCACCCTCCTTAAGATACAGGATGTCACTGACGCCGCGTTCCTGATCTCTCCCCAGCGGATTATTGACCACTCGCCCCATAAAATACATTGTCGACGAGCCGCCACCATCCAAATTGTACGCTTCCGTTGCTCCTAAGTCTTTCATAACAGCAGCAAGTTCAGCCAGCGTCATGCCGCGACTCTCATCCTGGCGTCCATCCACCACGACGAACACATAGTGATTCGGAGCAATCATTCCAATAGCTGTACGAGGATTCGCATCCTGTATAGAGCGGTTACCGAAGTTAGTATCGATTTTCACACTACTAAAATCACTCACAATCTCACCATTCTGAATTAGAATAGGTCCAAAAGATAACGTATTGGTCACTCCTTCAGCTAGTAGCTCTGAGGAAGAAACTTCGGTCTCGTTATATGTCTTGATCGTACCGTCATTGAACAATGCGAGCGCATCCCGCGTTGGACTATCCCGGTATACTGTACCGTTACGGATAATAACGCCATCATCTCGGAAGCCGTAATAATCACCATTGATGGCAAAGATCGCGTTGTTCGCAGCAGCAATATCCGATGTGTTCTCAATAATATTCGTGCCAAAGCTGTTATCCGCCAGTGCCGTGCGCAGACTGCTTGCGTCAGCTACCGTCACATCCGCTACATAATAAGTAATCTGATCCGAACCTGTCCCGGTCTGAACCTTCTCAATGTTAATCTGCATATCGTCACTGGAGTAATTCCAATCATCTGATGTTGCATTCACATCACTGCTTTTCTGTGCGGTCTGTGTGGTCTGACTTGATGTGGAAGACGTAGTGCTTGTTGTATCGTCAGCAACGACCACTTCCACGTGCCTGATTAGATAACGGTCAGCTAAACTATAGAGTATGGAACCAATCGTTATGCTAATGACCAGCGTAAGGATTAGCCATTTACGCAGTCGGTTCGGGGGATTGTGTTCGTTCGAATTTGTTGGGTCATTTTCTCTTCTATATGAATCCTGCTTAGTTGGTTTCTCATAGATCTTCAACATGGAAGCTCACCTCTTCATCTAAGTTCTTACAGCCATCATAGGCTGAGTAGCTTAAATGAATCTGAATATAATTGTGCAAAAAAAGAAGATCATCTTTTCCCCAGTTTAGGAGTCCAGACAATCTTCTACTTGTATGATGACGAATGCATTTTATAATTTATAGCACGTCAGTGATGAGCGATAAGTGATAAGTGATAAGCAATAAGCAACATACTACTTGCGTTAGCTTCAATTATGCGTTTTGTTCATTGGGAAAAAGCGCATCGTATGCCGGACAAGGCAACTTTTCTAGAAAATCCGATAACGCACGGGGTTGGTTCGCATAGATATCTTTCAAGGATGTACCTTGATAAATATTACCGATAACCACCGGATGGCATAATTCACAGATGAGGATATCCCCGTTGCCATGTAAATGCAGCTGTTTGGTTCCGTCCACACAATTCGAGAAATAGACGCCCGGTTCCTCACGGAAACCTAATTGATCGGCGAAGCGATCCATGCACGTGAAATACAGCGTCGTATCGGGCTTCTTATGTGTAATCAGTTCCGTAACCGAGCGAACAAGGGATTCCTTCGGTGTAATCTGACTCCAATTGCTATGTGGCATCACAATGCTGTTCTGAATCTCGTGAATGCGAACCCCCATGTCGTAGACCTTCTCACTAATGGCTCGCATATTCGCTTGAGTGCCTTCAAATAGCAGGGTCTCCAGCACTGTCTCTAATCCTGCTTCGGTACACAGACGGATGTTCTGCTCCAGACGTCCATACATGCGTGGATGTACTCGGTAATAAGCAGCATACGCGTCTGGTTCCGTGTAGTTAAACGAAATATGAATATTGGATAATCCTGCATCACGCAAAGCATGTATTCGTTCTCCTGTCAGCAGGGTTGCATTTGTATTCAACTGTGTGTCAATGCCATGGGCTGCACAGTACGTCACAATATCCAGACAGTCCTGATATTTCAGGGTCACCTCTCCCCCAGACAAACGCACTCGTTTGAGCCGTGGAAGTTCACTGATAATCCGGATAACCTCCTGAGCACTAATACATTCTCCATCATCTCGATTATACGCACAGCAATAGTCACATTTGTAATTACAGTTGGATGTCACACCTACTTCCAATCCTTCTAGCTCATATACGCCGGGCGTTTCAAGTTCGAGTGATTTATACCTATTTTTAGCTGCCAATTCGGTGTACCTCCTGATTGCGTTAGTCCATGTTTTACAACTTGGAGATTATAAAGGATTACAGGAGATGTTCGATATGACATTATGTACGTTCTATGATTTGTATTGATCCATCCGATGAAATTGGGTGTCTCCATACACTATATTCCGCTTCGCTGGAAATCTGTTAACGACTCGGAGAGGCCTTATTAGATCGTATCACGACGAATGGAAATGGTAACGAATCTGAGAAACGTTATATGACGGATACCCCGGAATGGATCTAATTTTCGCGTCCATAAGGCGTATTAACGTGTCAACGATTCGTTTGCCTTTTCTGAATGCAATTTTTCCGCCAATAAGGTTGACTGAATTCGTTAGAGATCGTGCACGATCAAAGGCGTGACTTCAAATCCAACGCTCACTTAGGGCATCATCCACAGCCCATTCGCTCCTGATGTGTCACTTTCTCCTGGCTTGCCCCAATTATTATATCTCCCACTTACCGGATAAACGTGTTACGAACTCGTTCTGACTTAATAAAATAAGGAATCCATATTGCGCAGGTGATAACCAACCTCACAATTCCGGTTAAACCACTTCCATCTTCAAGCTCTCTCGCAATAGGTATCTGAAGCAACAACAGATAATCAATGATGCTCACAGCTAAACTAATACTATAAAATATGATCATCAGACGAGGAAATACAGATTTCTTTCGATAAAACATTACAAGCGTAACTATGCTAAATATGAAGAACAGCACATTATAGGTCACTTCAAAAATAATGATTGCCCCCCACCAAGGGTGGTAAAAGCTTGATTGATCTGACGTTAAGATCCCCCATGTCCCTGGATTCAAAGCTGTTAAGGAGTACTGAAATAATTGGACCAGAACCATAATCATTGTAAGATAAAGTCCAATCTGTACAAGAACTAGCCACCCACCAAGCCCAGATATACCTAGCGGGCGATAATCTACTTTTTGCTCTTCTATCTGTGGTTGCATTACACTAACACTTCCTATTCTATGTAGTTATTTTCTATGAGCACTCTTTCTGCTCTTCAATTATTCTAATACTGGTGTACTTTACTTAAAAGTTATACTCAGGGTAATTGTAATCATTACCTTTAATCATCTGAGGTGCCACCAATCATAAATTGCTTTATAGCTTCCTTTGTTTTAACATCACGGCTCTCATACTCTGCCCATAATAAATAAAATATCCCCCCTACTAATGCTATAATGCTTAAATTCCGAGGAGCTGTCCCAACATAATCCAACATAGAATGAAACAGATCGGAGTCCCACGATGAAACATTGGATGCAAAAATAGCAGCACTCAAATATCGGATACCATATAAAAATGCCGCTATCAATAATAATAAAGTTCCTGTTGTTCTACGACTCAAGTTAATCACCCCTCAGCGATCTGTAATCTTCAATGGTAATAGCGTACATGTTCAAGTCGTGGAGCTCTTGCTTCAACTTGGCATAATTACGCAGAACTCCTTCGAATTTCATACCCGTTTTCTCCATAACCTTCGCGGAACCTGTATTGTTGATCATACACATTGCCTGAATTCGAACAAGTCCAACTTCTGTGAAGCCAAATTCAATGATTCGGTTCACAACCTCGGTCATAATACCTTTATTCCAGTATTCATGTGAGAGAACATACCCAATTTCAGCCTTCATCGTATGGCTATCACAATTCAGATAATTACAGCTACCAATCAGCTTTCCAGTTGGCTTATACTCGATTCCCCAAGGTCCCAACTGATCAGCCTCATACCGACTTAAGACAAAATCAATAAAGGCCTTTGTATCCTCCTTGCTCTCATGCTTATCCCAAGTGGTATAGCGCGAGACATCCGGATGCGAACAGTAGCCGTACATATCATGCAGATCTGAATACGTAATGGGTCGTAAACGTGTGCGTTCCGTTTCTAGGATAGGAAATGGATCAAAGTAACTCGCAATCGTTTTCATGGATATCGCCCCTTATTAATTAGATTGATGTTGAGATTAATCCTTGAAACGCAGCCTCTCTTCCTCCAAGGACTTGCGAAGACTCGGCATTGAGGAAGGGCCGATACCATGCAGCTTCAAGATATCCTTCTCACGATGGTTTGCAAGCTCCTGTACTGTCGTTATCCCTTCATGCTCCAATGCCCGTCGGGCCGGTGCACTAAGAAGACTTAAAAATCCAGTTAGGGGTTTGCGTTTCTTCTCGCATACTGGACATGTAGGACAGTCGCTGCTTTTATAATATTGGTGACCTTGTTCACACGTTCGTAATGTTTTATTGGTTTCTGCCATCATGACTCACCCTTTCATTGGACTTTATAAATTACGAAGCTAAACGAATTGATGTGCAGCCCGTCATTCGCTGTATATCATTCTCTTGTTTTTCGTTCGATGTACTCCTGAATCGCACTGTTCAATAACTTTTGATTAAAATCGGGCCAATAGGTTGGCGTAAACCATAGCTCCGAAGTGGCTGACTGCCATAGTAGAAAGTTACTTAGACGGATCTCCCCACTCGTACGAATAATGAGTTCAGGTGAAGGTTGACCTTCGGTATACAAATACGATTCGAACAACTCTTCCGTTATCTCATCAGGATGAATGCCGGATGCCACAATTTGTTCCATGGCATGCATAATATCAGCCCTACCTCCATAATTCATCGCAAAATTCAGAATCATTCCATCATTGTTCTTGGTTCGTTCCACAGTTGATTGCATCATATCCGTTAACCCCGTCGAGAATTTACGAATGTCCCCCAAAAATTGGACTCGGATGTTATTTTCGTCAAATTCCTGCAACGTTGCTTCATCAAAAAATTGCTCTGGTAAACTCAGAATATAATCCACTTCATCCTTGGGGCGCTTCCAGTTCTCAGAGGAGAATGCATACAACGTGAGATATTTCAAATTCATCTTGCAACAGATCCGAATAATCTTCCGCATCGTTTTCATACCAGCGTAATGCCCGGCTGTTCGTGGTAATCCACGCTGTTTAGCCCATCGACCATTGCCATCCATCATGATCGCAATATGATTAGGAAAATGATCATTTTGAATTTCTTGACCTAGCTTCTTCTTCGTTATCATGTTAAATTCCCTCCATATCAAGCTCATCCATAAAAATCATACATTTAGCTCTCATTCGGATTGATTCCAGTCTCCTTATTCGTATAATGATATCTAAGGGAGATGATTCCAAATTAGCAAGCAAAATATCAGCACAACCATTTCAGGAGATTTAATCGTTACCCACCTAACTGGTAAGATTACAACAAATGATGTTAACGAATGGTTTGTAGGCTTTGAGCAAGCTTGTCAACAATTTATTTCCGAAGGCCGGACATTTAAATTGTTGGTCGATCGAAAAGGGTACATTCCAGATCATTTTTCTGTGCAAAAGGCTTGGAAAGATAAGTTCTTCAACAAACACCTTCTGCAGCACACTCAGGCTATAGCGTTTCTTCTTGAAGAAGGCGAGATCATGAACTATTTAGAACAATCGAATCAAACCGAATCCGTTAAATTCTTTGCTGATCAAGAACAAGCTTTGCATTGGTTGAAGAAATACTCCGTATAAATTTAGGAAGAACCAGTTGCTAACTATCAACTGGTTTTTATATGCCCTGATTGATAATATCCCTCTCTCAGAAACTCGTAAACTCGTATGTGCAATAGAAATCATCATTTTAGAGTTACTTCTTACTGCTTGTTACCTACCGCAATCCATCTTCGATCAATATCCTCAAACACAAATTCCTTATTGTTATAATCCGTGGTAGATAGCGGACGTACAATATTCACACCTAACTCTCTTAACGTGTTCTCCATCTGCTCTTGGGCATCTGTGATGAAATACGCATCGTACCCATAACCGTGCACTTCTCGATTAGGAACAATCGCTTCTTGGTTCGATTGAGTTAATACGATTTCAATCTGATCCATATATAGGCACACATGAGGTTCACTCGCATCTAGATAACGTACAACCCGGAAGCCGATACGTTCGTAAAACCCTGCTGTAGCAGCCATATTCACACTCGGAAACATCTGCAAACAATGTGTAAAGCCCTGTTTCACCATGAATTCATCTCCCTTCTTCAGACATGTTCAAGCATTAAGCCAGCCTTCAATCTCACCACTCATATTTTCATACCTTTGCAAACTGTCTAAAGTTCCACTGACTTGAGATGTTCCCAGCTGTTGTTCTGCTTGATCTGTGCATTCAATCTTTAAGGATCGCTTCAGGCTATATTCCAGCCATGCTAACTTGCCTTCATAACCATGATTCAACACCATGCCCCAATCGACCTTTGGTTCACCTGCTTGCTTCCGATATGCACGGACAAATGCCATGAATTTAACTTGATTAACAATGCCCGTATCAAGCACAGACCAATAGATTGCAGTTTCAACGAGATCATGCAGCGGATTAATCCGTCCCGCAGATTCCCAATCAATAATAATAGGTTTATTATGACGACACATGACATTTTTGGGCTCTAGATCCCGGTGACTGATTACCTGATCTACGCTTAGTATTGTTGAAGCAGTGTTAGCCTTTGCCGTCCACTCATAGAGCTTGTGCGCATGGTTTTCCAATAGCGGAGCCCATTCTATATTTTCGTGTAGACCTCGTTTCACATAACCGTTCCAGTCGATCTCTAATTGTTTGGCCGGCTGAAGACTTGTATCAAGAATCGAAGAACAATCCGTTCTATGAATCTGTCCGAGGATCGTACCTATCTGTTCGCAATGAAGTGGAGTAATATCCATAGACTGAAAATTATGTCCATCAATCCATTGAAATACGAGATAGTATTGATCCTCAATATGGTGCACAGCATTACCATTGAAGATCATGGCAGGTTGTGCAGC
The DNA here is from genome assembly GCF_001426865.1 of Paenibacillus sp. Root52. Classification (GTDB taxonomy): domain Bacteria; phylum Bacillota; class Bacilli; order Paenibacillales; family Paenibacillaceae; genus Paenibacillus. The sequence goes on from NZ_LMFO01000023.1 coordinate 303,781, forward strand.
AATAGTGCCAGCTAGCTTATTCGCAATTCGCTCCGACTGTCTATAATTCGTAACCGCTTCAGGTCTGAGCATAATTTGAGGATTTAGTGCCTTCACTGCATATTTATCTAGGCTAGTTACTAAGGCATACGTTCTATGTAACAAGCCTCCTGAGATGGCTGTAGGTGTTCCTATTAGATCACCAAGCTCCAGCTCACTGCACAATTTCTCAAAGTTTAGCTTATATGGAATCTCATTCATGAGTTAACTACCTCTCTATTGTTGGCGTTAACAGAAAGACAGACAGCACCCTGACTATACCGAGTCTTAAAGCCAACGCTTAATCTATCGGCCCATCGATTGCCTTCCCTAATTTCAACTGAAATTGTACAGATTCAGGCGATAGATTATTCACGTATATTCGGTACATCCCACTTTCAGGTACTTTGATCGTTACGCTTCCTGTTCCGGATTCTACAATTTCACTATAGATTTGCTCATCAGTCATCGACATAAGTCCAATTTCAAGTTCGTTTACTTTTTCACTCGTTACATCCATTTTGAATGATTCATCTTGCTTGAATGGAAGTTGCCCAAAGTTATTGCTTCTTGAAGCACTCATGTAAATGTCCAAATTCTTGCTATCTTTAGTTTCAATCATTCCAATCATATTTACTTCTTCTTCCACTTCTGACGGAACCTCATCTTCAGTCGGCAGGGTATGATTCACAGCTGTAGTATCAGCTATGATTGAGTTCCCCCCGTTATGCTCCATGGCATCACTGTTCATAACATAGATGATGATACCAACTGCTACTGCACATAATATTACACTACTGCTCCACACCCACATCTTCTTTCGCCGATCTTGCATACATATCCTCCACGTAATTGATCTCTTCCTTTAAAGAATTAGAATCCCGTTCTATATGTACAAACACCCATTTTTTCATGTTTTTCCCTCATACTTCATTCAATCATACCACAAGCTTTACTAACTTCACTCAATAACTTTCCATTTTATAACTCATAATTCTGATGAAACGGGTTGACACTAGTTTGAGGTACTTTTATAATAAAAACATAAAACATATGAGTGATTGCTCATATGTTCATAATTAAATCATTAATATAGCTTCTTAATTTCATCAACTGCTTCTTAATGAGACATTTTTTTTGCAAAAAGGAGAGAATTCCGTATGTCTGAACATCATCACGACCATGGTCATAATCACGCACACACCAACAACAAGAAAGTACTGCTCATTTCCTTTATCATCATTACCCTGTATATGTTCGTTGAAGCCGTTGGTGGGTTTATAACGAACAGCCTGGCATTAATATCAGATGCAGGTCACATGCTCTCGGACTCCATTGCCTTGGGAATTGCTTTGTTAGCATTCACATTTGGTGAGAAAGCTGTGAACACAGGTAAAACCTACGGTTATCGGCGTTTTGAGATTCTAGCGGCTACACTGAATGGGATAACCCTTATCGGTATTTCCCTATATATCTTTTACGAAGCCATTGGTCGCTTCATTAACCCACCCGAAGTAGCAACCGTAGGCATGCTGATCATCAGTACGATTGGATTGCTCATCAATATACTGGTTGCCTGGATTATGATGCGTGGCAGTGACACTGAAAAAAATCTGAATATGCGCGGCGCATACTTACATGTCATCAGTGATATGCTCGGCTCAGTTGGGGCTATTGCTGCAGCTCTGCTCATGATGTTCTTCGGCTGGGGCTGGGCAGATCCATTAGCAAGTGTCATTGTCGCTGTACTAGTGTTACGCAGTGGTTTCTTCGTTACCAAATCGTCCTTACATATCCTCATGGAAGGTACGCCTAAGAATGTAGATCTGAATGATCTTGTACAAACGATTCAAAACGTAGACGGCGTGCAAGGTGTCCATGATGTGCATGTATGGTCAATTACCAGCAACCTGAATGCACTCACCGCTCATATTGTCGTGGATGGCAATATGGATGTATATGCATCCGAAGTGTTGGTTCAGAAGATTGAACATCTGCTGGAGCATAAGGAAATTAAACATGTGACTTTACAGGTGGAGTCTGAGAAACACATGCATGATCGTTCGGTATTATGCACCGTCAAAGGCGACGCACCAGATGCGCACGCGCATCATCATCATTAAAATGGACACTTTAGTTGTCCATTCCAAAGAAGGGCTATTCCCGCAAGTGGGAAAGCCCCTTTCTTTTTTCAGGTTGATTTATGCTGATCAGAATACTCTACTCTCCTTCTTAATCCCTATCTTAATCTCCACCACCGCCACAAGACGAGCAACTGGATGAACTACAAGAAGAATCTGAAGAAGATGAGCCTGAAGAAGAATCAGAATCTCCAGAAGAATGACTGTGATGATCGCTGGAATGGTCTGCATAACAACTGGAACTACTCGAACAGCCGCTACTTGACGAAGCCGCCTTCTCCCTCGGGAAAATGTCTTGTTCCAGACTCTCCATGTGCATTTCATACGTTGACTCATCTTGTATGGAGTAATATACCATTGCACTTGCCATGAGAAGAGCCACATTGCTCGTACCTGAGCCTGTCTTTTCAAGAGATAACTCTTTCTCGTTCAGGTTGGCTGATCGTTGTAACTGCTCGATTAGGTAAGTAACCACTTGCGCTGTCTCAGGTTCCTCCTGCGTACGCCTAGCATGGAAAAGCTGGTTTACCAGTTCAGAACGGTGCCCCTGTACGATCAGCTTCTGTATGTCGCCAGATAACGGATATCTGAAGAAATCACCCCAGATCGCGGAACTATACGGAGTGAACTCAAAGAGCTGACAATACACCCAGTCAAACCAAGCACGTGCACCTGGCGTATCACTGCGAGTAACTGCTGGCTCATGATGTACCATGGCATCCATGAATTCTGTACAAAAATCGGCGTACGATCTTGTAAACATCAACATTTCATGCCACAACTGATCCACCTGTTCACTGAACATAGGCACCTGCTTCAGCAACGAAGCCATAATGAAGTACCGCTTGAGCTCTAGCAGCTTCCACTGATACTCTAGCTTATTCATGTAAGGATGCTCCTGTTGCATCCGTAATTCAAGTTTATCTTCAGAATGTGTATAGAAATGTGTTTGGAAGCTAGCTTCCAGTCTCTGAATGGTCTGGTTATATGCAATCTCTTTGCGTAGTCCAAGATTCTGAGGTAAATTGGTACTTCTGTACATGTTCTTCCGACGTCTTCTTCGGCCTCTTATGGAACGATTTCCTTTCAGCTTACGCCCTACTGCAACTCCTATGATAATGAATATAGCTGCTCCAAAGTAAAAGATCCACACCACAATACAGTCTCCCCTTCCTGACTCTCTCTATGTATATTCACACCTTCCATTTAGTATAAATGAGGATCATTAACCATGAAAAGAGCCCTTTGGCATACATGCCAGGGCTCTATCGTTTGTATATTATTGCTACGTATCGTCTTATGACAATGCAATGACTAAGCTCGTTATAAGAAGTAGCAGGGTTACAGGAGTCCAGATTCTTCGTTCCCACACACTTCTTGTCATAAGATTCATTATCGTGCCCAGCACTAGATAAGCAACAATAAACCAAATCGCTGTATCTGCAATCGCAGACCACGCAGGCAGTAACAAACCTGATTTACTTAGAACAGTAACACCGATCAGCGCCAGAATGGCGATCTGAAACAAACAAATGAAACGCATAAATAGGGGGTATTTACCAGGGGATTTCCCACCCATCGCATATTCGCCCCATGGTACACCAGCAGCTAACGCAGCTTGGAAAAGAATGACCACAACGATCAACATAGCGAATATGATCTCTGACATGACAATCACTACGACCACTCTCCCCAAATAAGTAGAGAAAATATGACTTTAGCAACTAACCTTTACAACACTATATGCCCAAGTCCTTCACTAAATACAGCAATAATTCATCATCTACCATCACCGGTTGCCCAGGTACCACTTGAACATTCTTATATGTGATCCCTTTCCCATCCATGACATAACCACGCTTGGTATACATCATTTGCGCATTTCCATAATCTTGATATAACCCTACACCGAGTCCAATACGTGTGTAATCTTGGGCTGCAATTTTCTCCATCTCATCCAGTAAAGCGCTGGCAATTTTCTTTCTTCTGAATTCCGGGAATACGTTGAGATCATTGATCTCGGGAATATTATCAAGGTTGAAAAACGGATACTCCGAGTGATGTAACAGGTGGCAAGCTCCCGCAAGTACCTCGTTGCAGAATGCCAACAGCGTTACTCGCTTTCCTTGTACATTCTCCTCCAAACACTTCGCAAAGTAATTTCCTGAACGATACCACGGAAAATGATTAACGAATTCACGATCCAACATGTCTGCTTGATCCTGGGTCGAGAGTTGTTTTAGCGTAACACTGCTCATCTTCACTACCTCCGCTTCTTGTTTATGCTCCCCAACTAAGCTCCTCTTGATATGTATACTGATTCCCGCCTTCATAGGCGACTTGACCATAATATACTTTCACACCTAATTCTATTGAAATCCCTAATCCAACCGTATGAACTTCTACCTCTGAGTTATGATACTTTAACCTGACCGGACATTCGTAACTAGCTTGTTCCCCGTTGTGCGCTCTTGAAATATTGATATACACCTCTGTATTACTTAGGTCGCTTGAGCCATATTCGTACCATTCCCATGTATCTTCATAATCTCGATGAGAGTCATCCAAGCCACTGAACAGGTTAACGTCCTGGATAAAATCGGTCATCTCTCGTTTGATATAAAACCAGAACTGTTTCTGTCCCATATTTATTCGCTCCTAATTCCTTGCTATCCTCTATCTATAGAGAAGCTCTTTCATATATTTCAGTGAATACTGAATCATAATAATATCGTTATTCATGCTGTGGAATCTTCCTACGCATATAGAATGCGACCTCTTCACTCCCTGTATCGTTATTGGAGTATAGTGAGAGGTCAATTCCTTCGATCTGAAATCCACATCGCATATAGAACTGTACTGCGGCTACATTGGTATTTTGCGTCTCGACCGTCACCGCTCGTAGCCCATTGTCTCTAACCAAGTTAGCCATCTTATCGATAAGAATCTTGCCATATCCTTTCCGCTGATGGCGCTCATGAACCTGAAGATGCCAGATTAACAACGTATTATTCCAGTATTGAGGCTCAGCAATCGCAAGTGCTACTAACTTCTGATCGACATACACCCCGTAAGAATAACCTAATGTAACAAGCTGGTTATATCGCTTTAGATCCTCTTCATCATTCATTTCTTCCTTCACATACGGCGGATCTACATCAATGAGATGGATTCGTACGGTGTAAGAGTATGGTATCTCCGTCTCTTCGTTTGAACATTCGAATTTACGTGTGGATACGTATCCAAAATGACCGAGCTGAGCAAATTCATCCATCGTGATTGATGTGATTGGTCTTAATTCCACAGACAGTCCTCCTTATAACTTGATCACACACCATTCATGGCACTAACTCGTTGCAATACTCGCAACCATACCTTCTCCCACATTGTAATACAACGCACTCCCATCAATATATAAGCAATCCCATTCTCTGTATACAGGTTGGTCGAACATCATCACGATTTTCTTCATGGTATGATTGATCGCTTGAACTCGAATGACCTGACGATTCGGCACTGTTCGCTGTTTCTTCGCTTCATTAAACCAAGCCCTGCATTCTTCTTCCGTCAAATCTTCTGCGTACATCCCAATCTGGTTCTCCAATAGTGTCGCGAGCGAATGCGTATCATGCCATTCTGGTGAATATGATCTTGAACCATTAATTCTCCATATATCAAAGACAGTTCTGGTAATGCCATATATCTAATAAACATCATCGAATCCCAATATGAACCAACATCTGCGTGTTGCGTAAAACACAATATAGAAGCAGGATAATGTTGCCTCCATTGAAGCTTTGGACCAACCTGGATTTCCTAACTTAAAGACAACCCATTGATCCAATTCAACTCTCAGATCTGAGAGCAGCGCCTGTGCTAATTCCCTTGCCTCAATCTCATCAGCGACAATACGCTCTGTACACGTGCCTTGGAGAAACATACTGATTAGCGAGCCTTCCAACTCATAGCGATTTAACACCGTTGCTTGATCCAACACATCCTCGTTAACTGGCAAAAAATCAGCATACTCTTCAATGAATTCTTCACTAGAAAGAAGATATTTCAACAAGTCCGTTTTCTCAGTATGTAATGCAAAATCCATGGGCTTGGTATGTCTAAACAACGAAAAGTAAAACTGACTTGTATCTGTGTATTTCTGTTTCAATACATCTATGGTTTGATATGAAATCTTCATCTAAACCTTATCACCTCATTCTAAGTAACCTAGATAATCCCTTCTCTTACGAGTTCGCTTTTTTGATATGACCATAGATGTTCATCATCATTTCACCGTCTCATTCTATTCCCAATCTTCTATATCGCGATGCCTACCCAAACCTACAGTATCAAACTCATCTTTGCCCTGTAATTTGCATACTCCCAAAATTTCAAGTGATCGGTTGATTGCAGACTGACTTAACGTTTCCTCGAAAATAACCTGACTGGAGTCCCATACCATTGCATTCTGTGAGCCGGTTCCTCCGAAATATTCTGCTTCAATATAAGCAACCAAGCCGAACTTAGAGATTTCTATACAATAGGAACTAATGGTATCAGTCAAATACTCATAGTTAGGCATGGTTGTACCTTGATTCATATTTATCTCATCATATAGCTCATCTGTTAGGGGGATAACGATTAATTCATTGTAGAACGGGATAATCTTAGTGCTCGTATACTTCTCCTTTAATCGTTTCATAGCATCAAATGATGTGACTATTCCTCTAAAGTCGTATCCCACGGGTTCACCTTCCCTACTTTTTTATAATTATTACGCAAAGAAACAGCAACATTGAAACATGGCTAAACATCTGCTTGGATCAAGCGATACTCATAATCAAAATCTGCATGGATACGATGCCCACCGAATAGGTCTCCGTCCGAGAACTTCTACTAGAAAGAAAAGCATGGATCATTAACAACTAGCGCGTAATCCGTACCTATACTTGGTGAAATCCAACGTATGATTGATTTTGGATTGAAAGAACTCTTGATGCGCTTGCGTTATTTTAAAATATCCAAAAACAGGATGCTCTTCGGATAAACCAAATACATCACGGTATTTCTGTATGGTCACATCTTGTATTTCCTCTTCACCAATAACGATCTCCACTTCCGCGTCTATTTCACTCCATTCTATCGATCTAGTTACATCTTTTTCCTCATAATAATAGGGTGAAGTACACTTTTCCACCGATAGATTTTTGCTTCTAGCAAATTCAATGGCCTGATATGAATCACGATAACTACCAATAAACATATAATAGTCCCAACCAAAATGCACAAAAAAATGATCTTTGGCGTACAACTGACAATCCGCATAATTTCTGAGTATCATCTTGCAGATTGTGCGAATTTCATCGGTGTTATATACCCCATCTTCTCGAATTACAATTTGACTAAATTCCTGTTCATATAACACAGAATGTTGATCTTCTTGTGAGATTGATCGATTCAATACTTGAATAACCCGTAGATTCTGCTGTCCTGCTTCCTTTAAAAACGCCATGATTGTGTCTATGTATGCATCTTCAACAAGAAGATATTGTTCCAATGTGAATACATTACCTTGAATTACTTTTCCAATCTCGGATGGGCATGTCCATCCATCTAGTACATTGTTGACTTGCCATTGATAATTCATTTTTTCCTCTCCTGGTTACAAATTGTTCTATCGCTCTTAGCTCAATAGAGCAACACTTTAATACACTCTCTACATGACTTCCTAAATATTAATCTCATCCCAGTTCAGAATGACGTAGCCAATTTGAATGACGATCAGAACCAGATAACTTATCCCTATAGCGAGGCTGAACTTTATACTTTTCTGGCTAATCTTATACTCTGCTGTACTGATCGTACCGTGATGAAGTCGGGAATGAAGCCTGTTCTTTGTTTTCATGATCAAGTGCAACTCAATGATTCCGAATACTGCCCAGAGCAATGTAAACATCAATAATACAGCATTTGAAACAGACAATAGAAAGAGTACGCCCTCGTCCGAAATTGTACTATATTTAAAACTCAAATTAACGATCAGGGTTAGAATAGAGAAAGCAATACCAATGTAACTGTAATACGGTGTGTATTTGGAACTTCTCAGAATAGCTCTTCCTCTCTCGTTTTTCTCATTTACTGCTCAAAACCAAAATGCATAGAACTCTTCCGAAAACCAAAACCATACAATCCCCAGTAGCATCATCACAATTCCGCATATTTTTAATACCACTTCTACCCATCTGGGAATATCGCCGCTCGGTGGGTTATCCTCGAACTCCCAATTGGGTTTAATACGTCTGTATCTCAGAAGGACGAAGCACCTATATAAAATGTCCGGAAAAAAGTGAACGATCACACCCATGATAAACATCGGAATGGATAAATAACCAAATGTACTACTAGTCCATTCCATCTCGATCATTTTCATTTTATAAGGATACAGATCCATTAATCTCTTATTTAACAAAATGTGCCCGCTCTTCCTGCTGGGAACTAAATATATGATGTGGATACTTGTTTACCATGGGAGGAAGCTGATGTGCAGGGAAAAATTGAAGTTCCTTCATCTCGTCATTATCGGGAGAGAGCTGTCCGGACTTAATTCTACATTCGAAAATAATCGTTATGTATTCAACCTGATGGCCGTTCGCATAGGTAAACCGTTGCTCTTCGCCACCGTACACCCCAGTGATCTTCTCTGGTTCAATCACAAGCCCCGTCTCTTCCATCGCCTCTCTAACCATCGCTTGAGCTGGCGTCTCACCTAGTTCAATAGCTCCGGCAATCAATCCCCAAGTGGACTCCTTATGCTTACGACCAAATAATATCTCTCCTTGCTCATTACGGATAATTCCAGCCACACCTGGCATAAAAATCAGATCGTTGCCAATCTTATCTCTTAGATTTTGGTAATAGTCCGACATGCCCATATTCTTAAAATCCTCCTCTGGATAATTCTACTAGAATTCAACCGTTGACTTTAACTTATTAGAAATAACGTATCCACCTTCAACTAAGTTTCACTTTTATTCCATCTATGGCGAACATTTCTTTCAACATTACATGTTAATCCATCCCCTCTTCAACTCACATATGAAGAATAGATATTTAACATAATAAAAGTGGGCGACTCTACGTAGCTAGAGTCGTCCACTTTAGATGCGATGGTATAACATAAGTACATCCGCTTACTACATAGCTACTGACTGATCTGAACAAGTTTCTACACTTTTTTATTAATAATATGTTTGTTGCCATCTGAATAATCTTGATTCTGTTTTTTTACTTCAGATCTTAAGTACCTAACTTCTTTAATTAGAACGTCAAGTCTTCTCGATGTTTGGGATGAATCTATGGCATAACGTATAACAAAGGCAATGATTAGAAACGCAAAGATGCTCACGAATATTATTAATAAAACGCCGAATAATTCCATACAAGTACAACTCCTTACTAACTAAAGCTTTAAATCTGTGATTGCACATGAGTGCTTATCTCAATTTTTCTGAATAGCTCCATTCAATACGCCCCTACTCGATCTCTACCAGAAAATCCTTACAGCGAACAATCAGTTCAGGCATACCTTCACCTTCAAACAGAATATGAAGCTCATATCCATCATCGATCCGATAAAGTTCTTCATATAGCCAGTATCTGCCGACAATATCTCCTTCTTGTTTGATGATTTTGGGTGCGACCAGTGTGAGCTTGTTTATATTAGTGAAGCCCCCGCGGGTATCAAATCGAATGACAAGTTCATCACCTGTTACTAGTTCCGTCACCGTACAATCGTGGAAATGCAAGCGTCGACGCACCTCAAGTGGAATATCTTGCGTTACGTTCACTTCTCTGTATTCCTTCAGCACAAGCTGCATTTGTTCTTCATTTCGTTTGCTCTGTTTCTTCAATTGGCGCATTATGCCTCTCGTGCAATACCCAAGAGTAAATACACGGATATCCGCAATTCGGTCATAGATTTCTTGGGGTAATCGTTCTGTCTGTTGTTTATAATTCCACTCCATCATTTCTTTGTACTCTTCCCGACATTTCTTCTCGTCAAACGGCGGACGTGCATCATACGCTGCAATGAGCTTCTCGATATGTGCTCTTTCTTCCGGTGGCATGGAATAAACGATCAGATCTTCTTCTGTTACCTCTTCTCCGCTAAAAAACGCATCAGCCCGTGTCAAGACCTCACCATTATGCTTTAACATATACCGAGGATCAGTGTCATACATCTGTCGTTCTAGATTGACATGTGCTTTTTCTTTTCTCTCATAGAGCCGTTGAAAAAGGGTTTCGTCCAACTCATAAGCTCCGCTATGTACTTTCATGCCAAAATGAAGTCCTGTCCGTTGGCTCAGTTCATACCATTCGTTCGTTAAATATTTCATAGATGATCTCTCCCACTGATGATTTAAATCTCTCTCATATCCCGCTGTGTGGCTCTATCTCCATTTGGATGTCCTTCAATGATCTATTTGGCTATGGATGCATACACCTTTTTAATCTGTGACGAAAATTTTGCTGCACCTGGAATTCGTGTCCGTTTATAATAAGCTGTTAATTGTTTAGGGTGATTTTTGACAAAATCATATTCAATGATCGTACTCGCGATGACCGACCTCGCAAAACCTAGAACCTCAACAACTTCAGAACGATCACCTTCATCAAGCTCCTCGCCCTCAGGAAACTCTCCATCAGGATCATCATCTAATTCTTCACTAAAAGTGATCCGAGCCACCACAAAAGACATGATGTCATCCTTATCATTGTTGTATTGCTCCAGTAACCATTGAATGCATTCTTCTTCTGTTGGAAGAGAAGCGCCAAATCCTTCAAGCACATACTTCCGTTCCTTGAAATCATCCATTAATATGCTCGCTTCATAGCTGCCATGCTCTACAAATTGGATGCGAGGTTTAAGTTGAAGCAATTCTGTTATAACGGCCTGATACCAATCACTTGTTAGCAATTGTTCGAATGTCTTCATTAGAATGCCCTCCCTATAATTAGACGCACAGGTCTAGGTTAAGGTTTGAAAAAACTTGTTTTTCACGTCTTTTTGGTTCCGTGCTGCCCATTCATATAATTCTTCTAATCCTGCATGCTCTTGGCTAGAGTCAAAATAAAAACACAGATCCACTGGCACAAGCCTGCGCCCATAGAGCTTGATACCGATCCGTTTGTAATTGATAAAGACACACTCGATCTGAGAGGCGTCATATCTCTGATTTTTAGTCGATATCACATAATCGGCACCTAGAGTAATGCTTGGTTTGGCAGATAATAAACGTCTGATCGTGATGATGATATTAGTAAAAGTAACAGCCATTAGAAATAGAATGAAATACTTAGAAAAACCTTCTTGGTTAATATGAAAAATTGTATATAGCATAAGTCCAAGGAGTAGCATCAAAATTAAATTCAACCTAGCTCTAGGATAAATCGTCAAATAGCTCATGATTTATTCCTCTCCTCCATTCGTTGAGATTATTATTTATATGTCCTAGACCTATCAGTTAGCCATACCTCTCCCAATCTAGCACTTTTCAAATTTTTCCCTTCTTTTACATAGTACCTTATGTACTTTTTAATATTCAAATGAAATCTTCACTACTCCGCTCAACCCTCACATAAATAGGAGATAAACCTGTCCTATAAGAGCCATTCGCAGAATAAGCTAGTAAAGTACGCGAAAGGAGGAGACATCTATCTCGATCTTATTAGGCTATGTTTTTCTCGGACTAACCCTGTCGGCGCCTATGGGACCCATTAATGCAGCGCAATTGGACAAGGGTGTCCGTGGAGGTTTCATGCCCGCCTGGTTTGTTGGACTGGGAGCAATCGCAGCAGATATCCTGTACATGTTGCTCGTATACTTTGGCGTTGTGCACCTGCTGGAACTGCCTTTTGTAAGGGTATTCTTGTGGCTATTTGGCTGTTTTGTGCTCGTTTACACTGGCGTAGAAAGTATGAAAAATGCAGGAAACCTCGCTCTCAATGAGACGAGAGGAGGTCATTCCGAACTATCGAGGTCATTTGTTCAAGGGTTCCTAATGTCTCTATTCAACCCTCTATCCATCATGTTCTGGCTTGGCATATACGAATCTGTTCTGGCTAAAGCGGTCAATGACTCGCCACTAGATCAGATGTTGATCTACAGTGGTGCTATCATCTTCGGTGTTCTACTGTGGGACTTGTGCATGGCGACAGCGGTCAGCTTTTTCCGCAAATATCTCACGTCTGCGGTACTTCGAGCCATCGGACTGATCTCCGGAGTTTCCCTGATTGGTTTTGGCATTTATTTTGGCGTCAAAGCCGTACAAGTTCTGTTAGTTCTATGACCTAGTTGTCCGTCATTTCACCTTACTTCTGCGAAGACGTATGCCGGTGATATGATAACCGGTTGCTTCCTCGGGACTTGGTTCATGAGCTTCATCGTCTTCCTTCCCGGTGCTTGCCGATTGAGCCGAGGACTTTTTCTTGCGTTTGCGCTGTACAATGATATCACTAATTCCAATAAGCAACACCAGCATGAGACTTATGAATAAGCCCGGTCTACTGAGTGCGTGGAAGAGCGTACCGGTCACGGCTAACGTAATGAGCACCAGTCCAATCCAACGTTTGACGACATCGAACTTGCCTGATTTCAGCAGTCGACCAGAGGATAGTAAGATAAATGACCAGTTATATAAAAGCATCAATCCAGCCGCAGTCGTAATATATTCATACACTTTACCAGGCAGCAACAGAGACATAACAATCGTTCCAATAAGCCCACACCCGATGAGGGAGAGTGCGAATAAGGGATATTTCTTCTTCCACTTACGTGAGAATAACGATGGAGCATCTCCCTCCTTCGCCAGTGTAATAATCATTGAGGTCACCGCATAAAGCGATGCCGTCATGGTCGAGAAACCCGCTACAATTAGCACGCCATTGAACAGGTGCGGAACAAAGGCTAGATGATCGCTGCTCAGTGCCAGGACAAACGGACTTTCTTTGGGATTAAATGCACTCAGCGGTACCATAATTAACGCAAGACCAATGGAAACGACATATACAGTCGATAGGGAAATGAGCATCACCTTACCTGCCTTGGGTGCGTCCTCGGGCTTTTCCAATCGATAAGACATAATTCCCAGCACCTCAATCCCTCCGTAGGCATAGAACGCAAACAGAAATGCAGCCCACAAGCCTACTCCACCCTTGGGAAAAATCGCTGCCAGATCCATCGGTACTTTGTGATCGTACTTCGTTCCTCCAATCCAACCGGCAAGGAGTGCAATAGCTAGGATCAGGAACATAATAATGGCTGCAATCTTAATGATTGCGAGCACGTTCTCAACCCGGTCAAATCCTTTGTTGCCAAAAAACACGATACATAGGCCGATTACGCCAAATCCTGCGGCAAAGACCCACAGCGGAACATTGGGAAACCAGAATCGAGAAAATATGGACAGAGCCGTCAACTGACTCCCCATAATAAGCAACTCAGAGAACCAATACACCCATCCGCTGGCAAAACCAGCCCAATTCCCAAAAGCCTTCTTCGCATAGGAACGGAATGAACCCTCCTCTGGATGATCTGAAGTCATTCGTGCCAATGCATCAAACACAACATATGTACCCAGAGCAGCTAAGGCATAAGCGATTAATACCGCAGGGCCACCAATGGATATCGCAAGACTTGAGCCTAAAAAGTATCCTGTTCCAATCGTTCCTGCCACACCAAGCAGACTTAACTGCCACCATTTCAATTTCTTTTCCTCTGTTGACGATTTGGATGCCTTACTCATGTTGTCAGTCCTTTCTACATCATTTCCAAGCTGCTTCAAGTAGCCTGCCCCATTCGCGTGGAAACATGTTAGGACTGTGTCAAAGAAAAAAAATGTGAGACATCCTTTTACATATGTAAGGTGAGGTGTGGACAGTCACCATTTTGACGCTAGGTTATATCCTAGTAGTAGTAAAAAGGAGGACTGTTCATGCCGCTGTTGTTTTCTTCTGTCGAGATTGATAATCATGAACTGACGCTTGATCCCTGGATGAGGGATGCGCATCGTTTATTTTCTGCCAAAATGAGCGACCGGGAAGCTCGCTTTCCGTGTATTCCGGCTACACAGGCTCATGCGCTGGGTCACCTTCGATATGGATTCATATCCTGTTCTGAGCACAATTTCCCCGCAAAGCAATTATCAAGAATTGTTGAGGAATATGGAAAGTCGTCCCGTTCTTTCGGTGACTATTCTTCTCTCGTTGTGTTCTTTGAGCAAGAAAAAGAAATCCGGAGTGTTCTTGATTACGAAAAAACCTTCTGGAACTTATTAAGTGAGATTCGGGATCTGGACAGTGAGCCTTGGCCAGGTGATATTCCCGAAGATCCGGAGAATCCACTCTGGGAATTTTGTTTCGGAGATGAACGATATTTCGTGTACTGTGGCACACCTGCACATACGTCTCGTCAAAGTAGGAACTTTCCCTATCTCATGCTGGCTTTAACACCCCGTTGGGTGCTGAATCTCTGGAATGAACAACCTCAGCGGGCTGCAGCCATCGCTCCTAGAATTCGTGCACGCCTGGCTGCGTATGATACCGTTCCAGCTCATCCTGAATTGAAGCAATATGGAAGCGAAGGTAACTTGGAGTACAAACAGTATTTTCTTCGTGATGATGATACCGCTCCTTCCAAATGTCCATTTCTTCGATCCTTGCAGGAAAAAGGCAAGTCATAACGGCATCTCGATTCTAAAAAAGCTCTCCTCCGAATAAGCTGAATACCAGCGGTTCCCCGAGGAGAGCGGAATGCATTACAGGCATATTTCACCAACCACCAGCGGACAAGCCCTCATGTAATCATTCATGTATAGAAAGGAAATGATTATGGAAATCTATATTAAATTCGTACTCATTGGACTCGCTATTGCCATGCCTGTTGGAGCTATCACCGTAGAGATGACCAAACAGGGGTTACGAAATGGATTCATGCATGGCTGGGCGGTAGGCCTTGGTGGAATGACTGTAGATGCTGGATTAATCCTTGCCATGTATTTTGGCTTCGCCTCTCTATTGTCACTTCCGTATGTTCAGATTCCGTTATGGCTCGCTGGTGCAGGCTTCTTAGCCTTTCTGGGTTATGATTCTATCCGAAACTCAGAGCTTAATCTGGTCTCTACCGAGGGAAAGAACGCAAAAACCAACAAATCATTTTGGAAGACATATCGCAATGGATTACTGGTTGCTGTCTCGCCAGGTAATCTTATTTTCTGGATATCCGTGTTCGGTACCGTATTATCTGATTCCTACCAAGCGTCTGGCAAATTGAGCTTTATCTTCGCTGGACTCGGTGTGCTCTGTGGAATTCTTCTACATGATGTGGGTCTGGTCTCGATCGTCTCCATCACACGCAAAATGATGAGCTCCAAAATGATACAAGTTGTCTCGGCTCTGGCGGGTGTACTTTTACTGGGTTTCGCGGTCTACTTTTTGTACAAGTTTGTGCTAGCCGTGTGGCTCATCTTGTCATAACTGAATATCCTTTTTTGACGCTTATAATATTTATGCGATCATTTCCAATGTCCATAATGGATATGTAATATAAAAGGAGATTTCTAAGATAGCGGAATGCCTAATCAAACTCCTTAATAAAAGAGCAAAAAAAGTGTCCTTCATGCACGAGTGCACGAACCGACACTTTTCTTTTATAAAAATCATGTTCGATTAAATCTATTCAAACTTACAGATCTTCACCATTGGTGGCAATAACCTGCTTGTACCACTCGAACGAATCCTTTTTGAACCGTTTCAATGTACCATTGCCCTCGTCGTCTTGATCCACATAGATGAATCCGTATCGTTTAGACATTTCGGAGGTGGACATGGAGATTAGATCAATCGGCCCCCAAGCCGTGTACCCAATCAAGTCTACACCCTCTTTAACCGCTTCTTTCATTTGCTCTATATGCTTCTTGAGATAATCGATTCGGTACGTATCATGAATTGAACCATCTTCCTCAACCTTGTCATATGCACCCAAACCATTTTCTACAACGAAAAGAGGTTTTCTATAGCGGTTATACATATCGCGCAACGTGATACGAAGCCCTTTCGGATCAATCTGCCATCCCCAGTCGGACGTATCCAGGTATTTATTTTTCACCGCATACGTCGTGAGATTACCAGATACCTGTTCATAATCTTCCGAATTGGATGCAACTGACTTGGACATGTAATAACTCAGCGATACATAATCCACAGGATACTGCTTCAATATTTCATCATCGCCAATTTCCTTCTGGATCACAATATTGTTCTCGGCAAAATAACGATTCATAAAGGACGGGTATTCGCCGTGAACATGTACATCCGTGTGGAACAGGTTCAAGTCGTTATAATGCTGTGCGAGTAACACATCTTCCGGATTGTTGGTCACCGGATAGGTCTGTCCCCTAGCCAGCATACACCCTACTTTAGCATCTGGATTGATCTCGTGTGCTAGCTTCGTCACCAATGCGCTCGCTACGAATTGATGGTGCAACGCCTGATAAGAGATTTGTTCCTTGGTTTGGTTCGGAAGCTTATCGACCAGTACGCCCCCACCCGTATATGGACTATGCCCCATCATGTTAATCTCGTTAAATGTAATCCAGTATGTCACTTGATCACGGTAACGATTGAAGAGCGTTTCCGCATATTTCACGAAGAGTGGAATCAACTCACGGCTGTACCAACCGTTATATTTGCGAGTCAGCGCCAGCGGAGTCTCATAATGAGACAGCGTAACGATTGGTTCGATGCCGTACTTTTCTAGCTCATTGAATACTCGATCATAGAATTCCAGTCCTTCGAGACTTGGAGCTGCATCATCGCCATTCGGGAAAATTCTCGCCCAGTTAATCGACAAGCGAAAGGCTTTGAAACCCATCTCCGCAAACAGCGCAATATCTTCTTCGTAGCGGTGATAGAAATCGACGCCGTCACGTTTCGGATAGCGATCGTCTACTTCCCCGTTGAGAGCCTTCTCGATATAATCAGAGTTTACATCTATGGCGAAGTTTAACCCGCGTTTTTCTTTTGGTATAAAAGGAACCATGTCAGCTGTTGTGAGCCCTTTGCCACCTACGTTATACGCCCCTTCAACCTGATTGGCGGCAGTTGCGCCACCCCAGAGAAAGTTCGTTGGAAAACCTGTTTGATATGTTGTCATATTGAATCACTCCTTAGTTTATGTTTTATTTCATAATGGTTAATGCTCGTTCTCCTTCAAAAATAGGACCTGTTTCGTTAATCGTCAGTACGTCTAGATAGTCGGCGGTATTGGTGACAATCATCATCGTTACCGTCTCAAGACCCGCTTCACGAATGGCGGCGCGGTCGAATTCAATTAAAGGTTGTCCCACTTCGAGTCGATCCCCTGGCTTCACGAGACTTGTAAAATGCTTACCTTTTAGCGAAACGGTCTCTATCCCAATGTGGATAAGCAGTTCTTCACCGTCATCCCCTTTAATACCAATGGCATGACCGGACTTCGGCATAATGCTGACCTCTCCATTAACAGGTGAAACGATGCGATCTTCGTCTGGCTCAATCGCAATACCTTTGCCCATCGCTTCTTCTGAGAACGTCGGGTCGGATACGTCATGAAGGTTTACAATCTGTCCTTTCAATGGCGAATGGATGTTGATCGGTCCTTTCGTTGCAGCTGCTGTAATACTCGCACTCGATGCTTTCGGGTTCGTTGGAACCTTCGGTGCGCCCTTTTCTTCCTGTTGTCCTTCAGCTGGAATATCTTTGAAACCGAAGATCATGACAAGCACAAAGGCACCGAGCAAGGCTCCAACAAAAAGAATCGAGGTCATGATCAAGTTATACGAATTACCCAACGGATCAGCATACGCTGGTAAAACGAAGAGCCCCGGCAGTCCGCCTAATACTTGTTTCTTAATTCCAAGCCATGCAGCAATTCCACCCATAACCCCAGCAGAGATCATGGCGAGATACAGCGGTTTTTTCAATTTCATGTTAACCCCGTACATCGCAGGCTCCGTGATACCCAGAAGAGCCGAGAAGCCGGTAGATGCACCCAACTGTTTGAATTGAGAGTTTTTACTTCTCACTGCGACTGCGAATGCAGCCCCAGCCTGTGCCACATTACTAAGCAACATCATGGGAGAGACAATTGGATCGAATCCGTAGCTCGCGAAATTTTGAAAAATAATGGGAACAAGGGCATAGTGCATACCTGTCATAATGAGCAGCGGCATGAAACCAGCAACCAAGAAGCCTGCAAGTGGCCCAGCCACATCGAACAACCATACGAGTCCACTTGCGACCCAATTACCAGCATAGGTACCCATTGGTCCAATAAGCCACAGCGTAATCGGAGCCACAATAATCAGGGACAGCAGCGGTGTGAACATCATCGTTAACACATTTGGCATCCATGACTTAACAAAAGCACTTACGTATTTCAGAAGAATGACACCGAGTATGATCGGAATAACCGATGAAGAATAATTAATCACCGGGATGGTAATCCCACCGAAAATGGTAAAACTCGTGATCTCTCCACCCGAATTGACTGCGTTGACCATGGTTGGATACAGCATCGGTGCGGCAAGCGCGAGCGCAACATACTCGTTCGTCTTAATTTTGCGCGCAGCGGTTACAGCCAGGAACAAGGGCAGGAAGTAAAAGAGTCCGTCTCCGATCATGTTCAATACTAGATATGTCTCGCTTTGATTACTCAACCAGCCAAATGTTACAAACATCGCCAGGAAACCTTTGAGCAGACCCGCTCCGGCAAGCGCTGGAATGAGCGGGGTGAATACACCTGAGATGAAGTCAAAGACGGAGGAGATTATCCCTTTTTTCTCTCCGCTCGCTGCCTGCGCTCCACCTGTGCCGACTAGAGGTTCAACCTCAGCGAATACATCAGCCACCTGATTACCGATAATGACCTGGAATTGATCACCCGAAAATTGAGCACCGATGACTCCTTTTAATTGTTTGATCTCTTCTAGCTTTATCTTTTCCTTGTCGCTCACCAAGAAGCGCAGGCGCGTCACACAATGCCAGGACTGCTCTACATTCTCCCTCCCTCCGACTTTCTCTACAATCTGTTTAGCTAACTCTTGATATGCTTTCATCGCGAATCCCCTCTCTGAAATTTTCAAAAAAAATACCCAAACAACGGTAGAGCTCTCGCTCTCCTATGCTTGGGTAACGCCTGAATCGATGATTCAGTAACAATTCCACGGTTGACCTATTTAGTTTCTAGTTGGCTGGTTAAACGCCAGATATGAAGAGCAAGATACAGTCTTTCATTCGGCGAAAGCGACCAACCATACTTCCGTTCTAGCAGATGTGCAATTTTCTCAACTGCCTGATAGGAACGAGGGTACTTGCTCTTGACCACTTCCACAATCGTTAGATCAACCTCTTGATCTTCGATATGATTTTGCTTGAATTGACGAATAAAAAAGTGACGCAGATGGGTGATAAATCGCGTGTAGCTCAACGATTCTTCATCCAGCTTGACTTGAAAATGATATTGGATAACCTCAATAATTCGATTAATAACTTCCGTCATTTTCAACGTTTCTTCAATCCGTGTCTTTTTAGTCTGCTGTCCATTTACGAAATGGTAGGTTAGAAAGGTTTCCTCACTTTTGGGCAAAAGAACATCAAGGCGATCGAATACTAGCCGGATGGCTTCTTGAGCTGCGAGATATTCCTTCGGATATAGATTCTTGACTTCCCAACGGTTCGTTTCAACGTATTCAATTTGCTCATTTGCTCGTTTAATCGCAAAGTTCAAATGATCGGCGATGGTTAAATAAATGTTATTTTCAAACGTCGTATTAAGCGAAACTTCCGCATTTTTAACCACTTCTACCGCTACATCGAGAACATCAGGGTCCATATGATCCAATACTTGCACGAGAGGTTTCTTCGCTGCTGAATCCTCTGCTGCAAACTTCCGGCGAATACTCTCTTCTTCGATCAGATCTCCTTTTTTCTTTTGGAAACCTACTCCAGTACCCATCACTACCCATTCAAGTCCAGAGAGATCTTTAACTAAAGCCACGTTATTGTTGAAGGCTTTAATATACCTCACTTTACTGACCCCACCTCTTAAAAAACACAAAAATCCATCTTGAAAATACATAAGGTATTTTCAACATGGTAATGCCTGATCTAATCAGTAACACCCATTTCAAATTATAGCCTTAATGTATCATTTCATGAAAACGGTGTCAACCGAAACTTTGCCAAAGCTAATAGATCATAAGGAGAATCGGAAAAAGGCTTAATCATTCAAGCTAAAAGCATATTGTTGTGCGTATTTTCCACATTTTGTATGACAAATGCAAGAGGCCATTTTACGGTGCAAGAGAAACCTTTCTCCTAGTCTCTCGTTACGGATTCAACGCTTCTCTGAAGAGTCGAACTCCTCTAACACCTTGGACTTATCTCCGTAAACCTTATCCAGGTGCTCCTCACCCCAGTAACATAGTAGATCGAGGGCAGGTTTAAGCCCCCAGCCATAGTCCGTTAACTCATACTCCACTTTAGGCGGAATCTCCGAATATACCTTTCGCTGCACAATCTCATCCTTTTCCAGACCTCTAAGCTGTGTTGTCAGCATCTTCTGCGTGATTTCGGGGATCAGCCTCCGCAGCTCCGATGTACGTTTCCGCCCTGTCGTCAAATGGTAGATAATTAAAGGCTTCCACTTCCCACCCATGACTTCCAAGGCTGCTTCCACGCCTACTTTGTATTTCTTGGGAGCACTCGTATGTCCATCCTCTGTCAACGTTCTTCCCTCCTGATTCAAGCTATTGCTGGGCGAAAACATAACCTCTTGTTTCTTGCGTACTACTATTGTGTATTGAATGTTAATTGCAGTTAACTAGGGTACTTTCATGTTCCTATAGAACTTATTTCTTCCTATAGAACTTCAAAGTGCGTTCTTCCAAACGATTTCATTCCTCGTCTATAATAGCATTGGCTATAAGGTATGGCTATTAATCGTGATTGAGAAAGGTAGTGAACTATACGTATGAACGTATTAGTTGTTGTGTCGCATTCGAGGAAGAATTCCCTGACTTTTCAGGTTACTGATCGTTTTGTGCACGGTCTAACTGAGGCTGGTCACAGTGCGGAGATATTGGATTTACACGGCATTGGCTTCGACCCTCTCCTCCTAGAAGGAGATGAACCAAGCCTTACTCAAGAAGTTCAAGTATTCTCTCCTGAAGTCCAAACAGAAATGGAACGGTTGAAAAAGCATGATGCTGTGGCTTTTGTGTTTCCCCTCTGGTGGTGGCATCTGCCAGCTATGCTGAAGGGTTATATTGATCGTGTATTTAATAACGGATTTGCCTATGGGGCAAATAAGCTTCATCATCAGCAAATACTATGGATTGCCCTTTCGGGTGTGACGGAACAACAGATGCAAAAGCGCAATTATGATGAATCCATTCAGAATCTGCTCAACGTGGGTATTGCTGATTACTGCGGTGTGTCTCGCTCGAGGGTTGAATTTCTGTATGAAACATTGGATGCTGCACCAGAGCATTATGAGCAGTTGCTTAACCATGCCTATCAGTTAGGACTGGATTATGCTAAGGATATTCAGGCGCAATAAGGATCAGAGCCCATTGATGTAGCGAAAAAGAAAAAGGTCACTCCGAAGAGCGACCTTTTCGCTGTGTAACTACCTTATTTTACTGCCGAGAAAAGAAATTTCTCCAGCATCGTTATATCACTAATGCTATGGTTACAAGCATCGTTATCCATGCATACATACTGGCCAATGGCACTAAAGTGATCTTGTGAATGGCTCTTGTTCTTCACGTTGAAGAATCCAAGCTCCTGATGGCGATGGCAGAACATACAGTATCCCTTCTTGTTCGTAGCCGTAATCCGTCCCTCAATACCGAAGAATCTGCCTTCGTGAGAGTACACGATGAACAAACGGCTCGTCGCAATGTCGATCCATCTCAAATAGGTCGTGTGTGCATAATTGATGGATTCGAGATCAGGCAATTTGAGCTTTTTCGCCTTAGGAAACAGCTTCTGAATCTGCTTCGCCGATATTTGCGGGAACAGAATCAGATATGCTTCCAGCTCGTTCAGATACAATTGCACGTCATGGGGCGTATCAAACGTGGATAACCGCTCCAGTAAATGCTTCTGTTCCGATGTCAATTCTGATGTCAGCTCATCAAAGACTTCAATGACATTTGTGCCGACCGTATAACGAACGGTCTCCAATACTTTAGGATCCACGACAGAGCGTAGCGTTTTGATCAGGAAATTGGCTTGCTTATGAATATAATTAAATTGATGATTATGAATAAATGGTGTTTGCATGGCGTTCAGCCCCTTATAGTTATTGATCAATCCAATAAGGTGCAAAGCCAGCGGGATGATACATGTTGTTTATGGTACTCACGTACTTACAGGGCGATCGATTGCATTCTCGTCGCGCCCTACACAAAGTCCACCCCTATTCAGGCTTTGCGTAAGGCCTTTCTAGCGAACGAGCAATCCGGCACAGCCAATATTGCCACGGTATAACCCCCAATATAGTAGATATACCGGCATTATAGCAGGATAGGGAATGTGGGGGCAATGGGTTCCTAGTTCAAAAGGTATGTTCCTACTTTTATTCAATCAACACCTTGATAAAATTCTTCTGATCTTTGGTAAACTGGTATCCTCGTTTCTCATAAAAGGCATGTGCATTCTTTCTACTAGGGTGTGACAGCAGTTTAATCCCATAATAACCCTCATCCTGAGCCCATGATTCCAAATGTTGAATTAAACGTCCTCCGATTCCCTGATTTCGATATCCTTCTTTAACAACAAACCCTAGTACATTGACCAACGGCTCTGAGAATAACAGTTGATACGGGCTACCGTGGATATATCCAAGAACTTCATTATTCTGCTCATAAACCCAGACCACATCTCTGGTATGTTCAAGAATGGTTTCGATTTTTTGCTTAACCTGTTCAATACCGAAAGTTGCAAACTGAGAATTAAAATGCTGATTTAATATATAAATATCATGAACATCTGTGATTTGAATGAACCTAATAGTATACTCTGCCATTCGTACAACCCCTATCTCACATTTATAGCCATGATTATACTATTGAAATAGAAAAATATAAGGATTCAATTATTCATAATTCAAACGAAATATTTAATCAAAAAAGAAGCCACCTCCCTGGCCTTCCCCAGTTCAGTAGCTCCCTTTTACGATCCTCATGTTACCTTACTTCATACAACCGCACATTACTCCTTCACCGCTCCAACCACAATCCCGGTTACAAAATACCGTTGCAAGAACGGGTACACCAGCAGGATCGGCAGTGCGCTGATGAAAATCTGAGATGCCCGGATTGTCCGCTGCGACAGATTCGCAATCGCTTCGGGATCAAGCTTGGTCATGTCGGCTTGCACGATGATCGTCTGCATAAACGTCGCGAGTGGCAGCTTTTCCGAATCACGGATATAAATGATTCCGTCAAAATAGGCATTCCAATGCCCAACCATCATGAACAGAGACACGGTGGCGATGACAGGCACGGAGACGGGCAGATAGATTTTGATAAATGACTGAAAATATCCTGCGCCATCAATAAATGCTGCCTCTTCCAGATCCTTCGGCACCGTGCGGAAGAAATTCAGCAGCAGGATGATATTGAACACCGCCACAAGACCTGGCAGAATCAGCGCCCACAGCGTATTCATCAGTCCCAGCTTTAGAATAAGGATATACCCCGGAATGAGTCCTCCGCTGAACAGCATGGTAACTACGAAATACCACAGATAGATGTTTCGCGCACGGAACACCCGTGTCTCCTTGGACAGCGCATATGCCGCAAGCGTATTGACGATGAGCGCAAGCCCTGTACCCAGTACCGTCCGTTCTACGGATACCCACAAGGAAGACAGGAAGTTGGAATTATCAAATGTTTTGGCGTACGCTTCGAGCGTGAATCCAATCGGCCAGAACGTGACCAACCCGGCATTAGCAGGTGCAGACGCGCTGAGCGATACCATCAGTAAGTGATAAAGCGGTAGCAGACAGAGCAGCGAAAGGATGGTCAGGAATACATTGTTGAAGATGCTGAATATGCGATAGGGCAGCGTTTTATGATACATGGCTCGTCATCCTTTCTAGAAAATTCGGTATCCGGCGAAACGGTAAGCCAGTCGGTAAGAGATTACGATCAGGATCAGACTGATGACCGATTTGAACAGATTCACCGCGGTAGCGAAGCTGAACTGCCCACTTAACAGACCTTCCCGATACACAAACGTATCAATGATATCCGCTTGCTGATAGATTAATGGACTATATAAGTTAAAGATCTGGTCGAAGTTCGCGTTGAGCACATTACCCAGTGCCAGAGTTGCGATTACAATCCCAATCGGGATGAGTGCCGGGATGGTAATATAGATCGTTTGCTTCCAGCGCCCTGCTCCATCCACTTCCGCAGCTTCATAGAGTGATGGATTGATGCCGGACAAGGCTGCAAGGAAGATGATTGTGTTGAAGCCGAACTCTTTCCAGACATCACTTGCAATGACCGTGAACCGGAACCAGCTACCGTCCCCAAGGAAGAAGATCGGCTTGATGCCAAATACCGAGACCAGGAACTGATTGACTATCCCCGTTTGCGCCAGAATGTCGATCAAAATACCGGACAGTGTTACCCAAGACAAAAAGTGTGGCAGATACACGAGTGTCTGGATCGTTCTTTTGAGCGCCATCTTCCGTACCTCATTGAGCAATAAGGCGAAGACAAATGGAATGATCAGGTTCATGACAATTTTGGAGCAGGCAAAAAACAGTGTATTCCACGTAATTTGCAGGAAGTAATCATTTTCCCACATGTACCTGAAGTGCTTCAGTCCTACCCATTCCGAATTTAAAAAACCTAACGCAGGTTTGTAATCTTGAAATGCCATCAGAATTCCCGACATCGGAATATATGAAAAAATAAAGACCATAATGGCCGCAGGCAACACCATGAAGTGTAGAATCCACGGCTGTTTATAACGTTTTTTTCTCTTATGCTCCAGCTTGTTTCCAAGACTGGCCTGCGGGACTCGTTTACCCTCCAATTTTGCCTCCATAGCGCTTCTCCTGTTCCCAAAAAAAGTTTTTGTGTGTGATGGGGTTCTCTGATATAAATAGTATCAAGCCATTCTGAGGTCTGACTATATAACATTGTTAGGCTCGATAGGGTTTTGTTAGTTTGATCTATATCGCTGAACACTATTTTTCACACAAACACTTCGATGACAGAACAACCTTCCAATCGCCGTTATCCCCAGATTTCTTTTATTCCCATTTTTAATGGGGAAATCCAAGGATAGCTTATGCTTCCGATGTAGCTTTCCTTCAGAAAGCTTTCAAGCGACCGCTCCGCTTCTCCAGGTTCTTTCTGTCCTCTCCGTTTCCGTGTGAATGTTTAGTTCAGCCTATGTAGTCTGAAAGTGAAGGTAAAGGAGAATTTTCATGCATACATGGAAGCGCTTAATATTATTTCCAGCCAAGGCGAGATCGCGGTTTAGCCTGTTTGCCAAAATAAATTTGTTAATAGTGGTGTTATTCATCCCTATTCTCATCATGTACACCTACTCGAATAGCGTCACCTATGACGTGGTGAGTAATGAGTTGCAGATTTCGAACACGAAGCAGCTGACGTTCCTATCCAGCCAGATCGATTCGCGCATTAATCAGATGATGGATTTCAGCTTAATTCTCTCTCGCGATCCGAATGTACGAGCCTTCAATGGATTGAATATGTGGGATGATCGGTATGACCAGATGCAGACCCGTTATGTCATACAGGAGAAGATGACGCTGCAATCCGGCGTTACAGATATATGGCCTACTCGGTATGCCGTGTATTCCCAGCAGAATCAGGAAGTTATCGCCAACTACAACCGTTCATCCGAGTATGATGAGGAATATTTGAAGAAAAATATGAGCGGACAATGGACCTACGGGGATCAAGGGACAGCACCTCAAGATGGACTGCAATCCTTCTACTGGTTCTTTACAGATTCCTTGGCTCAACCGGGAACGCTTACTGGAAGCAACCTCGTTATCGAAGCCAGTTTCAGCTATGAAAATATTCAAAATATGCTGGATACGTATAAAGCTGGCGGGCAAGGTGATCCGTTCTTTTATCACAAGGGTGACGCCCCCATTCTGAATCGTAGTGCAGACAAGCAGTTATCCCAAGAACTCATCCGTTATCTGGATACACACTCCTCGGCAGATACAACACAGGATGTCGTCGAGCTGGGTGGAAAAAAACACTTGGTTAGCTCCGTGAAATCCACGTATCTGGACTGGCATCTGGTTGATGTCATTCCGCTCTATCAGATTCTTCAGCCGATCTCACTCAGCCGGAATCTATTCTATGCTTGTATGATTTTGTTACTGGTGGTGGGCATCTCGGCATCGATCCTGCTCTACCGAAATGTGCAATATCCAATCAAAAAACTGATCAAAGGCTTACGCCGTGTAGAGCAGGGAGACTATTCCGTGCGCCTGCATAGTAACAAGCAGAACGAGTTCTCGTTCCTATTCCGCCGCTTCAACGACATGTCTCACCAGATTCAAGACCTGATCGAGAATGTATTTCATGAGAAAATTAGAGCTAGAGAAGCAACGCTGAAGCAGTTGCAAGCACAGATTAATCCACATTTTCTATATAACTGTCTTGGCTATATCATCAATATGGCTCAGATGAAGGACGAGCAAGCCGTCGTGTCCATGGCTCATAACTTAAGTGCGTATTATCGCTATACGACGCGCATGGAACGAGAGACCTCTTCCCTTCAGGAAGAGATTAAGCTGCTCATCAACTATCTGGATATTCAGAAGCTGCGTAATGGTCGCATTGAGTATCACATTGATATTCCGGAGAACATGCTCCATCAGCCTGTGCCGCGATTAATGCTGCAACCGATGGTCGAGAATTCCGTCATTCACGGCGTGGCGAAGTCCTATTCTTCCGGGGAAATTCGCATAACTGGCGAGAGCGAGGACGGAATAGGCAAAATATATATCGATGACGACGGCCCTGGCCTAAGTCCGGAACAGTACGAAGCACTGAACATGAAAATGCAGGAGCCGTTGCAAGAGGAAATGGGCTGCGGTCTCTGGAATACCAACCAGCGCATCATGCACCTATTCGGCACCCAATCCTACCTCCGATTCGGCCCTTCCCCACTTGGCGGATTCCGAACCGAGATCGTCTGGGAGATTCCGAAGGAAGATACAGATCCCGTGCGAGGAAACCGAAACTAATATGAGAGGTTGTTTAAAAAGTCAGATTGGGATGACAAAGGATGCCTAGAGACATATCGCATCGGATATAGGATTCAGGGGAAATAAGTATCTGATGAAATATGACAGAAGCGCAAAAACCTGGAGCACAGTAAAAAAACTTGAAAAGAACAGTGTATGTACTTGTTCAACTGAAAGCCTTTTTTGATAACTGGCTGTAGCGAAACCATACGATCCGTCCTTAAATTAATACTAATTCACCTTTATATTAGTCTTTCTTTAAAATAAAGGGGAGCTTTATGTGAACCAAAGCGAAGGATTGAAGGGATTCTGTAGAAGCGAAGCGTTCGCCTTTATCCCCGGATTTCACCTTTAGAAAAGATTCAATAAAATCTGGGGATAACAGCGATCGAAAGAACCCTTCAAATCCGTAGCGCCCTTGTTCACATCATCTATCCCTTGATTTTAACCTCAAGACTTATATACCACCCAAGGAGACTAACATCATGCAGATGATCATCGTAGACGACGAAGCACATTGGGTAGACAATCTATCCATGACAAAGCCCTGGCATACGCTGGGGATCGAACAGGTGCATAAAGCCTATTCGGCGCGTGAAGCTTTACAAATGATTGATACACACCCGATTGATATCGTGATTTCAGACATTCAAATGCCAGAAATGACAGGTATTGAACTGATTGAACGGATTCGAGTCCGTGACAAAAAAATTAAATGCATTCTTTTATCCGGGTACTCCGAATTCGAATATGCCAAAAAAGCCATCCAGTATGAGGCCGTAGATTATCTGCTCAAGCCGCCTACAGATGATGAATTAATGGGTGCAGTGCAGAAAGCAATCGACCAACTCAATAACGAATGGGAGCTTGTAAGCTCACTTACGCGAACTCAGTTTACTTTGCGGGAGAATCTGCCTCATTTGCGGGGACGACTGCTGTTAGAGGCCTTGCAGGGACATCGCTACTCTGCTAGTGAATGGGATCGGAAGCTCGCTAACTATGGTCTGCCCTTCCATACGGGGGATGCGGCACTTATGTTGGTGCGTTTGGAAGAGGAATTCGGTCAATATGACAGCCATGATCAGACGCTAATCGAATATGCCATCATCAATATGGCGGAGGAGATTATGGGTGAATTTATGGAAGTATGGGGTGTCAAGGAAGAGCACGGCTATCTGGTGTTCTTACTGCAATTGAAGGAGCGCAAAGGCGATATCGGCAAAGAAACCATTCTGGAGAAGCTGTCCATTCAGCTGCAATCTAAGGTCAAGCAGTTCCTCAAGGGCTCCCTCTCTATCGTTATGACCGAGTGGTTTGCTTTCCCGGAGCAGCTCTATCCCCGTTTTCGCCAGGCCTCTGCCTATTTCCGGCAGATCGTTGGAGACGAGCGCGAATTCGTGATGCGGGTCAGTGATGTGGAATCACACGCAGCGCAAGGCCCGTTGGATGAGCTTTATACCCCACCTACGTTGGTACAGCTGCTAGAGAGTGGGCAGTGGGATGCTGCGAAAGAGAAGATTCTCGCTGTCTGCGCGGAACTGGATGAGAAATGGTCGGAATCGTGGGAGCACTGCATGGAGGCTGGTTTTCTCATTACGGCTTCATTCACTAATCTCGCACACCGTAACAAGCTCACACTGGCTCATCTAATGGGTAGCGATATCGAATTTCTTCAGAGTGGAGAAGCCTTCTCCACTATTGGAAAACTGCGGAAATGGTCACTCAGCGTACTTGGCAAACTCAAGGAAGGCACGTCCAACGAGATCAAGGACATTCGCTCCGAGTATGTGAAGAAGATTCAGGATTATACAGATAAGAACCTGCATTTGGATGTGTCTCTGCGAGCCTTGGCCGATCATGTCAATCTGCATCCGACCCATCTGTCCAAGATTTATAAGATTGAAACAGGCGAAGGCATTAGTGAATATATCTCGCGCCTACGTATGGATCGAGCCTGTCACAAGCTGGTGACGACCAGCAAAAAAGTATATGAAATCAGTATGGA
Organism: Paenibacillus sp. Root52; assembly: GCF_001426865.1. GTDB lineage: Bacteria > Bacillota > Bacilli > Paenibacillales > Paenibacillaceae > Paenibacillus. The sequence continues at coordinate 333,299 of NZ_LMFO01000023.1, forward strand.
GATTGGCTATATGGACCCAGCTTATTTTATCAAAGTATTCAAGCGTCAGTTCGGCGTAACGCCACAGGAGTATAGAGACCAGCATTAATAACATAATAGAGTCCTATCAAAACTAACAAACTCATATAGATGCCCTCCCACCCAAATTGGTACAGTTACATTAGTAAAGATCATACATCGTAGGGGGATTGAACAATGATCAAATTCAAAACATGGTGGTCACTGCTCATGGTTATCGCACTCATCACGATCACTGCGTGCGGCAGTGGTGAGACAGCGAGTGAAAATGGTACTGACGATAATACGCCGGCAACTGTCGGTTCGGCTGAAGCAGAAGCTGCTTTTGCTAATGGAAAATACGACCCACCTATTGAGTTTAGTTCGGTGCTGATGCCGAAGAAATACGTGCAAGGCGATACAAAAGAAAACAATGTGCACGATCGTTGGATGCTGGAAACGCTGGGTATGAAGCATAAGGATACATGGTATCCGGCCAATGACGATCAATACAGACAGAAGCTGCAGCTCGCGATTGCGTCTGGCGAGAAACTGCCTGATTTCGTAACTGTACCAACCAACGCTGTACTGACGAATCAGCTGATCGACTCCGGTCAATTCATCGCCATCGATGAGCTGTTCGACAAGTACGCAAACCAAACACTGAAAGATCACGCAGCAGCGCATCCTGAGCTGTGGTACCCGTTTACCAAGGACGGCAAAAAATACAACATGCCGATCATGGAGTACACGGATAACGACGATACCCTGCTCTGGCTCAGAGAAGACTGGATGGAGAAGCTGAATCTAGAAGCTCCAAAGACCATCGCAGACCTTGAGAACATCATGGACAAATTCAAGAACGAGAACCCGGACGGTCTGTCTCCGGATAAAGTGTTCCCACTGGCAATCTCGCTGAAAAATAACACCAATACCTGGATGGGCTCGCTCGACTGGTTATTCGGTGCATACGGCACAATCCAGGAACAATGGAACAAAGACGCCGATGGTAATCTCGAATATGGCTCCATTAACCCAGGTGCCAAACAAGCTCTTGCCAAGCTAAACGAATGGATGAACAAAGGGTACATCCACGCCGACTCTGCACTGTGGGACGAAGGTAAATCTGCTGAAAGCTGGACTGCTGGCAACGCTGGCATTCTGCCTGGAGCGAACTGGGTACCCGACTGGCCTGCACCTGACCTGCTGAAGAACGTACCTGGTGCCAAATACAAAGCCTACCCTATTCCGGCTGGCCCAGACGGCAAGATCGGTACGAAGTGGCAGAACTCTGGTGTGAACGCCAGTATCATGATTAATAAGGATGCCAAGCATCCCGAAGCAATTTTCCTGTACTACAACTACTTGCTCGATAACCTGGCCAACCCGGCTGCAGGTAGTGATTACGAATATGGCTTTGCCAAAGGATACGACTGGGATATCATCGACGGTCAACCAACCAGTGATAAGGAGAAAATCAAAGACTTCTCCAACGAATTCCCATTCCTGACTGGTCCAGCACGTATTCCAGACCTGTACATGAAAACCCTCGTGAAACTAGCCGACGGTGAGAAGCCCGAAACGCCTTACGAGAAACAAATGGCCGAGTTCCGCAAACCGGAAAACTGGGTCGCTGCCAAAGTCGTCATGTCTCAGATCGACATTCGCAAACAAAACTATTTCACTGGTGCTGCCACACCAACCATGGTCTCCAAATGGAACCTGCTCCGCCAGTCCGAGATGGAAACGTTCAATAAGATCATCTACGGCAAACTGCCAGTCGATGCCTTCGACCAATTCGTCGCCAACTGGAAATCCAACGGCGGAGACCAGATCACGCAAGAAGTGAATGATTGGTTTAAGTCGGTGAGTGGGAATTAAGGATTGGGATTTGGGAAACATAAAGCACTAAAACCCGAGCTGAAGCGTGTATAACTCGCTTCGACTCGGGTTTTTTAAGTTGAATTTTTGTACCGCTTGCCTTTTATAGGTTCGCGTTAGTGGAATTAGCGTTAGTGATTTGAACCTTTGTTGAGTTCTCTATTATTTATAATATTTGTTTTTCTTGTTCGACCTCAGCGCTAGTCGTGGAATAACTTTTCCTTTTTAAGGTTCCATTCTAAATGCATCACTATAGATTTCACGCAGCTTGGCTGAGTTATCGTTCCACTGAATAGGTTTACCATTGATAATCTGCACCAACACATCCAGACACCTATGCCATCCTGTGGCAGTATTTACTGCCCATGAATCATTATTAAACGTATGGGTGAAGGTCATTCGGCACCCTTGATCTTCCTCCTGCAATGAAATGTTAATCAGATCATCAACTTCACGGAAACCAAATACGTATGGCTTGTCTAGCTCGGTGATGATCCCCTCATATCTCGTTCCTTCACCGTCATCAAAGGCAATCTTGCCCCCAATTCTGAGATCCATCTCTCCTGTTGCGAAAGGGTACCATTGGGAGAAAGAACTAGACTTCGTAATAACAAGGAATACATCTTCTGGATTGTGACGAAGAAATCGTTCAAATCTCAAAGCATAACGACCGTTCGACTCATGTAATGTACCATATTCATTCATCAGCTCATTCTCCCTTTCAATCCTTTGACTATTCACTTATGTAACTCTAACCTCTTCAAATCAATACTAAAATTCTGTTGTTTCTAAATATCCAATCCAAGAAGCCCTTTGTGTTCTTTAGGCAATACGTCTACGTCTACGTCTACATCTATCTCTATACTCTCAATGCTGTTTGTGCCTATGATAATCTCACTCTCATTAATGGATCCTTACGCAGATGAATCACAAAGTCTTGATTTGAAGTATGATATACAAAGTTACCAGGCTCTACTTGAAAAAATTCTCTATTCGCATCTTATTCTGATACCGTGCGAATGGGTGCAACTTCATCTACAATCTTTTTATTATCTTCCTCATGATAATGAATGATATTTACCAGAACAAATTGGTCAGGGAACAGTTCTCTAACTTCTTGCCATTTAATGAGTTATACCTCCTGTTATTCGTATTGGTTCAACTTTCTATCATTTTAACATATCCCCTAATTTCATATACCGTTCCTGTATACATAAATTCGATCTGATTAAATGTTTCTTTACTTAAGTATAGAAAAGTAAAAAAACCGTCTCTTTGGTATATGGTTACCAGCACTTCCATACTAAGAGATGGTGTTTTTATCTTTCAATTTCTTTAGCCGATGTATTTTCTTAATTTTGATTTCTCCGTCATCGCCGCTAAGAGTTTCAATTAATCTCCGACCTGCCCATATAGCATTGAAATATTCCACTGTGGTTCTATGAAAACTATGTCTACTTCTTTCTGGTAATGCTCTAAAAAATCATTTGCACTCCGTTTATCTCTAAAGGAGGTAAACAAAATGGACAAAAAATCTCTCCTTTTGTTTATGAATTGATCTATTGTCATTTAGGCTTTTCAGACACTCTGATCATTTCCTCGACACTTTCTTCTGGAGACAACCAGAGTTGCAATTAAATGATCGGCCTGGAACTTGGTTATGTGAATGAGAATGCTGTAGAATCTGCAAACAACTGTTAGGATAATTCATCTCAGTATGCGGCGGTGTCTGCTGTCCTCACGGTCAGCTTCCTCCATCTTGCGAATATATCGTCGCAGTTCTTCTTTATGTGCCTCCAACTCAACCATTCGTGAGGATGTCCCGCTCAAGAAAGACTGCATCTTGAATCCTAGCGTTGATGCGGCGTTTCCGACCCAATCCTGCTCCAGCCGATTATGAATTGAACGCATCTTCTGTTCCTGCTGCATCAACCGCTCCTGCAACTGTTCACATTGCTGAACTGCTCTTCATAGATCTGATAATGATACTGATATTCTAGACATGTTACTTACCTCCCGTTAATGAACTGGTCTGCCTGAATGAAATCTTCGTGCTTGCGTTCAATGTACTCGGCAATTTCACTGATTGATTCCTGATACCAACGGTTGATTCGTTCCAGTGTCGCCGTAGCTTCATAAGCGATCGGAGTGAAGGAATGGCTCTCACTTGTAGCGGTATAAACCTCAAACATCTTGATGGAAGTTCGTGCATCATTTGAGAACCCAACCAGACTAAGTCTCATTTCCTTGGCCGCATGCGCCAATTCCTCAGGCGTTAGTCGAATTGTGCCGCCACCTTCTCCTGATTTCCCAACGGATGCAGCCGCAATCAAAGGGGCTACCAACCCTCCAACTAGGTTAGACAAAGCCAGTTTTGATTCCTGATAAGCGATCCAGCGCGGTGAGTTGTCAATCCGTTTCCCAGTAGCGCGATCTATAAGTGGACCGACCAAGTTACCTTGTTTATCAAACTGAAACTGGTTCATTGAATGGTAACCCTTGCCATCTTCTTTAGAGAACGAGTCAAAAAAGCGAATAATATTGCCCGCTTGGAGCTTGTCTAGATCTATATTCAATGGGATATAAATGGGAGCCACTAGTTGAGATTGTAGTCTCCAGTTTTGGTACATCGCATTAGCCGAATCAAAATCCTGGTCTTTGTAGTACGTGCTGCCAACATGTCTAACATATTCATTAATCCCTCCTGCACCTACGGAATCGTTAGGTTGGACAATGTTCACCACTTTTCCATCATAGTAACCTTCGTTCACTTTGGCCAAGCTTGCATCATCCAGCAGATTAATTACACTTGGAGCACTGTATGTCATGGCTGACAAATCCTGCCTCGCTGCCACGTATTGCGCTAAACCACCTCCAAGCGAATGTCCCGTGAGTGAGATACTGGCGTCGGGGTATTTTTCTTCGACTTGTTCATAGAGCACTTCTGCCTGATGAAACTGATTGTTTTCCCAAGCAATATCGTCCTTGATGGATAAAATAAAACTCTTTTTGAAAATGTTATGATGATCAGGATCAGTTACGGCATCTTCCAATTTTCTAGTACGCCCAGTTAAAACATCGTATACGTCCGTTTCGTAATCGACTGCTCTCCCAAGCCAGCTTCCATCTGGCTCCGTTCCGCGGTAACCGATGACGATCTGATCCGTCTGATTGTTTTGGAGGACGATAGAATCAAAACCCGACACCTTATTGTGGAGCTTCACACCTTCAGGTTCGATGACCTTCCACTGTGCATAATCTTCCTCTTCTGTAAGCGGTGTGCCGGCAGTAACGTTGTCCTGGTAGGCAAGGTTGGATATTTTTTGATACAACTCATCACTAATGTAATCGTCTCGCATAAAATACCTCCTGAATTGAACATTTCAAGTTGAATATGTAAACTAGTGATAATCCAATCTTTATAGTATATTAATACCATTCTATAAGAGAAAGTAGAGGTGTCCCCGCTTGAGAAAACCTTTCATCCTGTTTGTAATTCTAATCATTTCATCACTCTTGCTTGGAGCATGTGCTTCCGAAGAGAAAAAGGCGATCGTATCTTCCGCTGAGAAGTTTGCTGCAAATTATATTTCTGAAAAATATGGGGAAACCGTCCGTTTTACTGAGTATAAATTTTCTCCTCCCGATTTAGACAAATCGTTAGGGCTCCACGGTTATATTGAAGGAAACAAGGAACAGAAAGTGTTTGTTCTCGTAAAATACGATCCTCTGAGTATCGAGACACTATCCCTTCCTGAGGAGATACGTGCTAAGAAACCGCACTCCGAATAGGAAGTGAATTACCTTACTAAAAACAAAAAAATATATCGAGCTTGTCAACCATCTCAAACCTTATACTGCAAAGATTTATATCTACGTAAGATCTTAATCAAGTAATTATGAGTTGAAATGAGAAAGACAGTAAAGAAATAAAGACGGGACACAGTTCTGTAGTTAACAGAATGGCCGTCTTATTCTTCCTGTTCTCGCTTCAGATTATTATTTATAGAATAAAATTCATAAGTTATTCAAATGCGGATGGGAAGCCCAGTTCACGAATATAGACAAAGAAATTATATTCAATTAGGACAAATTACATAGACTATCAGATTTCCCTTTTTAATCATAGGTAATATATGGATTTTATCTTTTGATAATTACTTCTGTCAACTATCTCCACAACAACAAAACAAAGAAATCAGTAATAATTACACGTTAGAATGTCTCCTTTCTTAATTATGATACATCTCGGTTGGAACCACTCTACTAATTCAATTAATTCTAAATATACGCAAATAGGAGAGTCCAAGCGGATCTCCCCCTTAAGCCAAAAAAGCCTGCGCAATCTGATCCACGATCCCATTAATTCCTGTTGGTCCATAACAGCCGATCCAGGTTGCGGCATCGACCGAGTGTATGTGTTGTCGCTCACCCTCATCAAGCATGCCCCAGACACGCTGCTCTGTCGCAGATATGCCATCCTGAATGAGTTCATTACTCAGCAAGAAATAGTGACTAGCATGTACAACTGGTAGTCTATCCACTGAAATATGATAGGCCGTGTCAGAGGTGTCTGCGACAAATAACGGAGCAGGCAGACCTAGATCACGGTACAGTACAGCACCTGTACGATGAAACGGCGAATGTACGCGAACCAGAGACTCCAGCGGACGGATCAATGCCACGCTTTTGCCTGCCAATACTGGAGCAAGCTCTTCTGACAGCAAAGCCGTTCGGCGATGATAATCCGCAATAATACGTTTGGCTTCTGCTCGCTTACCCGTTAGTTCACCGAACAAGCTCAGAATGGTCTGCCAGCTCTCATTGCGCTTGAACATGAGAACTGGAGCGATCCGACTTAAACGTTCATAATACTGGTCATGCACCTCGGTACAGATAATCAGATCCGGTGCCAACCGTTCCACCGCAGGCAGATCAGGGTACTCATAGGTTCCGAGCAACTCGGTATTTTGCAGCCCTGCTCTAATATATTGAGGGAAATTGACCACCGCACTCCCCGTTCCTACACTACCTGCTGGAGACAAATCCAGCGCAAGCATATGATCCGCATATTGAACATCGAGTACAGCGATACGCCGTGGTGGCTCAGTGACACAATATTCCCCTCGCATATGGCATATAACTGTGCCTTCGGATGACTCATATGAAGAAGCCATGTTATTCCTGAGCAAGGAATCTGACATATAATTATCCGTTCTCGAAGCAGATGTAAGCCTATAGCGCTGCGGCGGAACCCCAAAGTATTTTTTAAATGCTCGACTGAAATAATACATATCGCGATAACCCATTTTGTCAGCAATTTCACCGATGGAAACATCCGTATGACGCAGCATCCGTGATGCACTCTCCATCCGTAACTGAATGACGTATTCCATCGGCCCGAGTTCTTTCTCTTGTTTGAAGCGTCGCTGTAGCTGTCTTACACTGCATCCAGCAAGTGCCGCTAACTCCTTCAGCTCCAGATTCTGCCGATAGTGACCCGATATATATGTAGCGACAGCATCCACCATGTCTGACTTTGCTCCGCCCTGACTGCTCTCATACTCCATAATGAGTTCGTAGATTATGCCCTGCATCAATGCATTGGCGTGAAACCGTTCCAGCCCTTCACCACGACTCCATTTTGCTACAATTTTCTCCGCGACCTGAACCCATTCCGTTTGAGTGACAGAATCCTGTATAAATGAAGTGTTCAACGGATGTTTACGATACGAGGGCATAACAAGAGAGGCTCCTTCCATAGAAGTAACCTGGTACATGATCACAAGATATTGTAAGTCCTCTGCTATAGCAGTCAGCGTAAAGGATGCTCCCTTAGCCACATGAGCAGCAAAAGAAGCCCCTACATGGCAAACCTCACCATTTATGAAGAGCTCCCCTTCTCCCCCGCCTGCCAATAGCAGCACATTGGATGTTAATTCTGTTTCGCTAAGCACGCTACCTGTCTGCAAAATTCCGCTATGCAGTTCAAGCACCTTGATCGCCGTATTACTCCATAGACTTGTCTGTTCTTGCAGCGGCATTTCTCTCATCTCCTGACAATAGCATCCTTTGCTAGAGAGAATCGCCCGAATAGGTGTATACCCTTAACTCCAAGCGAGTCCCTTAGCAAAGGTAAAATTGTTGCTCTTGTCATTTTAATTGAGATTCATTCTCATTGTCAATTTTCGGACATTTCCTGCAATATTCCCCTGACATCTGGTAATAGAAACAACAGGTGATCCGTTCGCTTTTCGCAACTGGAATATTGTCTTTAATGTACGTGAAGCGGGTTAACGGATTCTTTCTCACACCAAACACTTGCCCCGATGCCACCTGCGTCAGATATGCAAAATCAGCCTGGATATGCTCATTTCCCTGCTCTACCTCGTCTGCATCAGGCGTATACAGCGGCCCAATGCGTACCATGATATTCTCCCAAAGAATGCTCATGGAAAGAGGTGCAACCACAGCAAGCGTTTGTAACAACGGTGTAAGCTGCTCTGCAAACATCTCCTGTACTACCTTTTCCCGCCACACGTTTCTTTCTCCCGTTAGTTCTTCTGCTTGAAGCCCATTCACCGCTAGAAAAGGAAAACGTGTACCGCCCTCATTAGATGAGAGCGTCGGATGATAGAGGAAGCTGTTCTCCAGCTGAAACGAAACATGCTGGTGATGAAACGTCATTGCGGTCACAAGTGGAGCTGTCCACAGATAACCAATTCGCTTGGCTAACATGGAAGCGGCAACCTTCATGTCAGGCGCATCAATATACTCCTGAAACCAGCTGATATACTCTCGGCATACCGCTTCATCATGCAGCTCACTCAAAGCAATGGTACGGACACTATTCTCAGGCGGCTTACCAAGCAGAATCGAATGATCCTCCACGGTTTCTTTCCATAAGTCACTCGAGAGATACTGATCCATATTAATTCGATCCCAGCAGCGCTTCTGATGCTTGATCTACAATCAGGTTAATCGCGATAGGACCATAGTATGCGATCCAAAGGGTTGAATTTACGTCATAGGTAAGGTTGTTTTTCACTGCATCTAGAGATTGCCATACTGGATTGCTAACCATAGCCTCTGCCTCTGCTGCAAACAGCTCATCTGACAGTACGAAATAACGATCTGCGCCGATCTCAGGAACCTTCTCCATCGAGATTTCAACAGAGGTATCCCCTTTGATCTCCTCAACGAGTGCAGGCATTTTCAAACCTAAGTCCTTATACAGAATTTCGCCTGTGCGATGCTCGATACCATGAACACGGATGCCTTCTTTTCTCGGACGAATAAGGGCTACCGTCTCATCTCCCATTTTCTCTGCCAGTTGCGCCTTCACTCCAGCGGCTTTCTCCTCATATGCTTTACGCACTGTCTCTGCCTCGTCCTGCTTGTCTGTAATCTGAGCAATCGTAGCTAACGTATCACGCCAGTCTTCGTAGAAGTCGAGTACGAGGGTTGGTGCGATTTTGCTCACACTCTCATACTGTTTCTCTTGAAAGTCAGTCATGATGATCAGATCCGGATCCAAAGCTACAATAGCTTCCAGATTAGGCTCGTCCCGTGTACCCAGAACCTGTACGTCTTTCGGCTCATCACCTAAGTATTCTGGAAAATCGGTGTTGCCTCCAGCGATAACACTACCTGCCGGCTTCTCGCCAACAGCTAACATTTGATCCAGAAACTTAACATCAAGCACAGCAATTCTCTGTGGTTTCTCATCTAGTGTTAGCTCGCCCTTCATATGTTTGAGCGTTACAGGAAAAGCTCCTGCAGCTTGAGTTTCTGTATTCGAAGGTGTTTCCGCAGGCGTTGCAGCAGACTCATTGCCCCCGTTTGTACCTGCTCCGGCACCACAAGCCGTTAATACAAGCACAAGTGTCAGCATCAGACCCATGATAAATCGTGTTTTTTGGGCAGCGTATATCTTGCTTATCGCCGTTTTCCCCTCTGTTCCTTTAATCAAGATGAATCCCCCTTGTATGTGATAATGATTTTCATTATCGTATGATAAGGCGAGTATATACGATCTTCACACCGCCTTACCATGTACTTTTGCGACATTTCAACCGGACTAAAACGACATTACATCTACATACCCAAGCTCACAAACACAAGGTATACTTGAAAATAAATGTAATTCACACAACATAAGGATGTGCTTTTCATGAAGAATAAGTGGCTAATACTGAGTATCGTTACACTATGTATTCTACTTATATTGGGTAATTTCAGGTGGGTTGACCTCGAATCCAGCGTAGACTTCAGGTATAAGTGCGTGTTCAAAAAGGTCGGTTTTCAGTATCGAGAAGATGGGGTGAAGCTAGAAATGGAGTAGCGGAGCGTAGATGGAGCTACGTGAGCAACGGACATTTCGGCTGAATCCCAGCTTCGATGCTGATGATGCCGCTAGGCATCCTTCGTAATCAAAAGCGGACTTTTTGAACAACCTCTATAAGTATGACAGATGGGCAGGGCAGAAATGGGTAGACTTCTATCCACCGCTAGCTTCTACCAATAGCATGGAGTTTCCACTTATCTATATTGATGAGATCAACCAGGACACGCTAGAAACGTATTTGCACAAACAAGCTCTCTCAGGAGAGTTAGCGAATAAGTGGGTTGAACGTACGAGGATCACAGACGGGTATATTGGTCTAATATTACTAAATATTTTAGTGGTCATATGGAGTGGATTTAAGCTAGTTATTCTAAGAAACAAAAAAGAAAGAGCGTCTTAGTTAAGACACCCTTGTCCTTACTCATTCATTTCCAATCTCAACTTCATCGTATCACGATTAGAAACCAATTTAGCTATTCATTTAGCTACTCGAAGCAACATAACGGTTAACCGGAACATTAAGCCCCAGATTCCCACGTAACGTATCGTGCTCATACTCTGTGCGGAACAGTCCGCGCTGTTGCAGCACCGGTACGACTAACTCCACAAAATCTTCCAGACCATTCGGTACCGTCGGGAGAATAATAAAGCCGTCCACCGCCTGCTGCTCGAACCATAGTTGCATTCTGTCAGCAATCGTTTCAGGTGTGCCAAAAAATAGGGGGCGGGGCTGTGCCACATGTAGAGCAACCTCGCGCAACGTTAACCCTTGCTCCTTGGCATCCCTTTTGATCTGATCCGTCAGACTTCGGAAGCCATTGGAGCCGAAATCGCCCAGATCCGGGAAAGGCTCATCCAGAGCATACTGCGTAAAATCATGATAATCGAAATAACGACTCAAGTATTGAACTGCATCTTCGACGGAGCCAAGACGGACAACCTCATCATATTTACGCTGAGCCTCCTCTTCGGTATGCCCTACAATCGGTGCAATGCCTGGCAAAATCAGAATGTCCTCTGGCTTGCGTCCGTGGGAGACAGCCCGCTGCTTCAGGTCATCATATACCGCCTTGGCTTCCTCCAATGAATTCCCATGAACAAAGACAGCGTCTGCTGTACTCGCAGCAAAATTTCGCCCTGATTCCGAAGCACCTGCTTGGAAAATGACAGGATGTCCCTGTTTCGAACGTGCGATGTTCAGCGGGCCTGCCACCTGGTAAAACTCACCTTTATGATTAAGCTTGTGTAGCTTCTCTGGGTCAAAGAAAATGCCGCTTTCCTTATCTCGAATTAACGCATCATCTTCCCACGAGTCCCATAGGCCCCGCGTAACCTCCACATACTCTTCTGCCATGCGATAACGGGTTTCATGATCAGGATGGCCCCCCTTGTTGAAGTTGTCCGCCACCCCCTCCGATGGCGAGGTCACCACATTCCAAGCTGCGCGTCCACCGCTTAGATGATCTAGAGATGCAAACTGACGAGCCACGGTAAACGGTTCGCTGTAGGAAGTGGACAGCGTTCCCGCAAGACCGATGTTTCGAGTTGATGCTGCCAGGGCAGACAAAACCGTAAGTGGCTCAAAACGATTCAAAAAATGAGGAATTGACTTCTCGGTAATATGTAGACCATCTGCAATAAACACAAAATCAAGCTTGCCTGCCTCTGCACGCTTAGCCTGCTGAATATAAAAGTCTATATTAATACTTGCATCTGCCGGTAGATCCGGATGTCTCCAACCCGAAACACTGGAACCAACGCCGTGCAATGATGTGCCCAGCTTTAATTGACCTTCTCTAGACATAACCGTTCTCCTCTCAACTCTTTTTGAACACACACTTTAGAATGCGGTATTCGCTTCCTTCCGCTGAGCATAACGATTTTCTGGTACTGGCAACCCCAGATGACCTCGCAGTGTGTCGAACTCATAATCGTTACGAAACACACCCCGCTCTTGCAAAATCGGCACAACGTTATCGACAAAAACATCAAGGTCTTCCGGTCTAATTGGATGCACAATGAAGCCGTCGGCTGCTCCCGTCTCGAACCAACGCTGCAGCGTATCTGCTACCGTCTCAGGTGATCCGATAAAAGGAGTCCGCGGCGCCACCGCTTCCAGCGCGACCTGTCGCAACGTCTGTCCTAGTTCACGAGCTCTCGCTTTGATGCGATCTGTGCTGCTGCGGAATGAGTTTTGTCCTATATTGCCAAGCTCCGGAAATGGCTCATCCAGCGGGTACTGATGAAAATCATGATGGTCGAAAAACCGGGCCAGCACATCCAGCGCTTCCGTAATCGGTATGCGGTTTATAGACTCTTGGTATCTCTGCTCTGCCGCTTCGTCCGTTTGCTCAACGATGGGAACAATGCCTACCATAATGGCAAGGTCATCAACTTCGCGCCCTTCCGTAAGCGTACGCTGCTTCACATCCTGATAGAAGGCTCTGGCATCTTCGATGGAGTTCTGTCCCGTAAATACTGCATCTGCTCCCTTAGCCGCGAGTTGTTTTCCAGGCTCCGATGAGCCCGCCTGAAACACTACAGGCTGTCCCTGTTTAGTACGTGCAATGTTGAGTGGTCCTGCTACCTTGAAATGTTTGCCTTTATGATTAAGCGTATGTAGCTTATCAGCATCGAAAAAGACACCCGTCTCCTTGTTCCGTACAAAAGCGTCATCCTCCCAAGAATCCCAGAGACCACGCACAATGTCCAAGAACTCCTCTGCAATCTCGTAACGATCCCCATGAGATGGGTGCTGCTCTTTACTGTAATTGGCTGCGGAACCTTCCAGCGGTGATGTCACCAGATTCCAGCCTCCACGTCCCTTGCTGATATGATCAAGAGAAGCAAACTGACGAGCTGCGTTAAAAGGTTCACTGTACGTGCTGGATAACGTCCCCACCAGCCCGATTCGAGTAGTGACTGCCGCAAGCGCGGACAAAATCGTCAATGGCTCGAAGCGATTCAGAAAATGAGGAATCGACTTTTCGTTGATAGACAATCCATCAGCAATAAATACAAGATCAAATTTGCCTCGCTCCGCCGTCTGTGCCTGCTGTGTGTAAAAGTCCAGATTAACGCTGGCATCTACGGGTACACTTGGATGACGCCAACTGGACATCGTTCCACCAACGCCCAGAATAATACTGCCTAATTTAAGCTGTTTAGGTTTACTCATGATTCAGACCTCCCGCAGAGTTGCATTTATTGAAGCAGTGGGGTGTTGGCTAGCTGTAAGCAATAGCTTTTGACCAGCGTCTGCCCTGTAGTAAATTCTTTATCGTAGGCTCGTTCAAAGCCCAGTCGCTCATAGAGACGGATAGCCTCCCCCATCATATCCGAAGTATGAAGGTGCAACGTATTCGCTCCACGTTCTCTAGCGAATTGGGCGCTAGCTCGAATTAACCCCGTAGCTACGCCTCTGCCACGTGCCTTGCTTGTCACGCCGAGCAGACGAATAACAGGGGAGTGGATGCCAAGCTCTGGCCTACCGTAAGCCGTGTCGGATGAAGCATACACAAACACACTGCCTACAACTTCTCCGTCAAGCTCAGCTACCAGCTTCGCTACCGTTGACGATTGCTCGATCGCTTCTACAATACTTGCTTTATACGCAATCCATACATCATGAGGCAGTTCCTGTTCATATTGGCTATATGCATCCAGCAGAACTGCCTCCAATAAATGAAGGTCTTCGGTAGTGGCTTCTCTAATGAAAGGTTCGCTACCATCCGCACCCTCCGTCGTATGCTGACTTCCATTAGATTGCGCCTCTATATTTCCCATCACAGCACCTGCTTTCCGGCTGCTTCCTGCTTAATTCTCCGAATCTGGTTCACATGATGCTGCACATGAGCAACAAAGGCCGGAATGATCGCGGAAAGAGAGACCGACTCGCCTTTAAAGTTGATACCGGTTTTGTTCCATTCCTGTTCATCAAGCCGCTCCAATAGACCGGAGTTGTATTGAACCAAACCGTGAGCAATCGCAATAAGTTTGGATACGTGTTCCTCATTCGCTTTTTGTCCAGCAACCCATGCATCCTGATCAAACGCAGGTAGCTTTACCTGCGATCCCGCTAATATCTCACGGATTCGAAAGGAAACAACGATACTATGATCCACCAGATGTGCCAGCACCTCCGTAACACTCCACGAAGTTGGAGATGACTTCCATCTCACCTGCTGCTCGCTTAGTCCAGCAATTTCCTGTTCAATCTCGCTATACGCCTGTGTATATGCGGAAATGATTGACTCCGTTGTGTCTACTGTGTTCCCCATAATTACCGCTCTCCGATCTGTATCATTAATTTAAACGTGATATGTTTACACTAATTCTTCTGCAAACGCCTCTTTAAGCAACTGGAAGGAGCGAACCCTTTTATTAAAATCAGGGACTATTGTTGTAAATACAAAACTGTCTACACCGTATTCCTCCGAAAGTCCAAGTAATCGCTCCCTCACGGTTTCCTTCGTGCCACGGGTGATGCCCGCTTCGCGCTCAACCGCTGTATACGTTTCTCCTGCCTGTCTTGCGAATTCCTCCGCCTGCTTCAGCGTCTGTACATTAACGGTTTTGCCACTGGCCAACGTCACACGTACACTTTTGTGCTGTCCTGCCAGTTCCGCTGCCTCTTCTTCCGTATCTGCTGCAATAACAGACAGGGCCAGAATGGCTTGTGGTTCCCCATGCTTCTCACGATTGAACTGATTGCGGTAGGTATCCAGCGCAGCCAGCGCTGCCTCAGGATCACTGTTAATAAACAATGCAAATACATAAGGCAGCCCCTGCTTTGCTGCTAATTCAGCACTGGAAACACTCGTACCAAGCATGTAAATACCTGCTGGTTGTACCGGCAACGGTTGGGCAGACAGTCCAGGCTGCGCATGGTGTTCACCGGCAGAGGAATGCAAGAAGTCATGAAGTTCCACTAATTTGTCTTCCAACGTTTCCGGTTCCGCGATCCCTTTTTGCAGTGCCTTTGTCGAACGAGGTAAACCTCCCGGTGCACGTCCGATGCCAAGTTCTACCCGACCAGGTGCCAGCGTGGCAAGCACATTAAAGTTCTCCGCTACTTTATAAGGACTGTAATGCTGGAGCATGACGCCGCCAGAACCAATTCGGATCGTACTTGTCTGTGCGAGCAAATAAGATACCAACACTTCTGGAGAGGAGCCGGCAACACCTTCCGAGTCATGATGCTCCGCTACCCAAAACCGATCATAGCCAAGCGACTCTGCGAGTTTCACAAGTTCGACTGTATTATTCAACGCTTCCGCAGCCGTTTGGCCTGGAAACACAATGCTTTGATCCAAAATCCCCAATGTAAATGACATATGCATTCCTCCTCAAATGTGACCTAGATGGAATACGCGCTATCAGGCGTAATCCGTTTAAGGAACTGTTTCGTACGTTCCTCTTTTGGATATCGGAATAACTGAGTTGGTTCCCCTTCCTCAACAATGACTCCACCGTCCATAAATACAACGTGATTCGCCACTTCCTGAGCGAAGCCCATCTCGTGGGTAACGATGATCATCGTAATGCCTTCCTTTGCAATTTGGCGTATAACAGCCAGTACCTCACCCACAAGTTCCGGATCCAGAGCAGAGGTTGGCTCATCGAACAAAATAACTTCCGGATTCATCGCCAAGGCTCGTGCAATGCCAACACGCTGCTGTTGTCCACCTGACAACTCACTAGGGTACGAATCAAGCTTATTTCCGAGACCCACCTTCTCCAGCAAGGCAGCGCTACGCGCCCGCGCTTCATCCTTTGGTACTTTGCGAACAGCAACGAGACCTTCCATCACATTTTGCAGCGCCGTTTTGTGGCGGAACAAATTGTATTGCTGAAATACCATCGCTGATTTTTGGCGTAGAGCATGGATGTCCTTTTTGCCATGCTTCTTATAATCCAAGGTGAAATCTCCGAGTGTGATATGCCCGGAATCCGGTTTCTCCAGATAGTTAATGCAGCGCAGAAGTGTGGTTTTGCCCGAGCCACTTGGCCCCAAAATCGCAACGACCTCACCACGTGCCACATTTAGGTCAATGCCGGTAAGCACCTTGTTGTCTCCGAAGCTTTTATATATTTGCTTAAGTTCAATCATGACACGCCTCCCCGACTGTACGCTCTGAACCGCTTCTCTGCCAGCGCGCTCAGTCTTTCAATCCCAATGGTCAGACCCCAGAAAATAAGAGCAGCTGCCACATATGCCTCAAAAAACTTCCAATTCGTTGATGCAACAATCTGTGCCTTGGCATTAATCTCGACCACCGATACGGCAAATGCCAACGTTGAACCATGCAACATACCGATCAGCATGTTCGAAATGTTGGGTAGACTCGCTGCAAAAGCCTGCGGCAACACAATTCTGCGCAAGGCTTTCGTCGCAGTCATACCTAGAGAATAAGCGGCCTCAATCTGCCCGCGATCAACCGAAAGCAAACCTGATCTGACAATCTCGGATGCATAAGCTCCAGCCGTAATTGAAAATGCCAGATAAGCAAATCCGATCAACGGAATAGAGGCCGAATTAAACCCAAGCCCGAGCGATTCCGACACACTATCTAGCAGCATGGGAACACCAAAGTAAATCAGTAACAGGTGGGTAATCATCGGTGTGCCGCGAACAAATGTAACGTAGGCAGCCGCCAGTTGACTTAGCACAGGAATTCGAAATTGACGAACAAGTGCAACGGCTGTGCCGATTAGGAAACCGAAAACAACCGATACAACCGTAATCGCTAGCGTAATTGGGATTACGCCGAGAAGCTCCACAAAGGCGGTCCACACAAAAGAGAGATCAAAGCTCATATCGGAGCAAACCCCCTTTTCTGCACTCTCCGCTCAAGTACACGGAACAGTCGTTCTAGCACAAAACTTAGGACGAAATAAATGAGAGCCAGTGAAATGTACGCTTCTATAAAATGCCGGGACATCGTCGCCAGCGTAGAAGATTTTCCTGTCATCTCCATAACACCCACGCTAAAAGCAAGCGAAGTATCCTTCAAGCTGCCAATGACCATATTGGAGAAGATCGGCAATGCCGTAACGATCGCCTGTGGCAATACAATGCGGAAAAACGCTTGCGGCCCCGACATACCAATTGCATAAGCAGCCTCTACCTGACCACGATCAACAGAAGCAACGGAAGCCCGAATCATCTCCACCATAAATGCCCCGCTGTTCAGCGCGTATGTCAAAATAACAAAATACAGGGCTGGTACACGATCTGTATTTACACCAAACAACTTCAATATTTCTGGAAATCCATAATAGAATAAAAACAACTGAATTAAGATCGGCGTACCACGAAAAAAGGATACATACAGTTTCGATAACCGATTCAGCACTGGGATGTTATACATTTGAGGCAGTGCTGCGATAGAACTAATGACAAGTCCCAGTACCATCGCACTAACTACAATCAGAAGCGTAGTGCTGATGGTCGGTAGAAGCTTTATAAAATAGTCAATGATATAGCTGAACTCAAATGTTGCGCCCATCGTTGCGGCCTGCCTTTCCTCTAAGAGGTTGTTCAAAGTACGCAGTACCGAGAAGATGGGATAAAGATAGAAATGGAGTGGCGGAGCGTAGGCAAAACTACGTGAGCAACTACATTGTTTCCAACGGAAACAAGCTTCGTAAGCCTCCACTTATTTCGGCTGAATCCCATATTCGATGCTGAGATGCCTCAGGGCATCCTTCGTAATCAAAAGCGGACTTTTTGAACAACCTCTCTAAGTGTTATTTGATCTCCGATTCCGTAGCGTCAAACCCAAGCCATTGCTCACTCAGTTGCTTCAATGTACCGTCCGCCTTAATTTCCTTCAGCACTTCGTCAACACGGTCAGCGAGCTTCTGCTCTTCAGGGTCATTTTTGCGGAACATAAACAGCGTGTCAGATTCACTAAGCGGCGCACCGACTAGCTTCAAATCGTTGTTAGGGTCAATCAGTGGAAGTGTAAAGTCGGCAGCAATCGACGCTGCAACCCGTTTCGACTTGAGTTGTGAGATGAAATCGTTGGCTACACCGCTTGAATAAACAATTTCAAGTGCATTGTCATGCTCTTTATTGTAGTTTTCCAGCAGGATCGCTTGTGCACTGGTTGCTGTCGTAAATACTTTTTTGCCCTTCAAATCGTCAATCGATTGAATGGCGTTATCGTCTTTGAGAACAGCAATTTTGTTTTTCCAATGTGAATATGCTTCTTTGTTAAACAGATACTTCTCCTCGCGCTCCGGATTTTTCTCCATTTGATGTGCAACCATATCAATCTTGTTCGTTTCTAGGCTCAGCAGTAAGTTAGTGAACTCCAAGGTCTGAAACTCGAACTCGTAATCATCCAGACGTTTATCAATTTCTCTGACCAGCTCTACGTCATAACCTGTCAGCTTGTTATTATCGTCAATAAAGGCTACATTCGGAAACTGCGTGCCTGTCCCTACAATAATTTTGGTCGGCGCCTGTGCTCCATCTGCCCCTGCTGCTGTCGGAGTTTCCTCCCCAGCGCTGCATCCTGTCAACGCCACAAGCAGTGCAGTAGTAACCGTTAAAAGTGACCATTTTTTCATGAATATTTCCCCCGTCATGTTGGTTATTATTTTTATACCACCAATTCTTACTTGTTAAGTAGGAATTATTCTAAAAGTATCATTCCCACTGATCCAGCGTCAACGGATTGCTTATAGATAAGTTCTATATGAAGATTCAATTATTGAATGTGTGCGAATACATTGCCGCAGCATCACGAGTGTATCGTAGTGATGGGATGCCAAAAAGCGCCACGTTTGTATCGCCGTGGCGCTTCTTTTCTGCTGATGCATGATCCTAATCGGTCATGTAGCACAACAATCTAGGCTGCTGTACCGACATGGCAGCAGCTTCTTAATCTAGCAGCAGCGTGTAAAACTACCTCATCTACTGAATATGCCGCACAACATCACACCTAGTTCAGCTTCACTACACCAGTCAAAGTCACTACCGATTGCTCCGGAATCGTAACGAGAAAGGATTGTTCATCGCCTGCCTTAACACACCCCATATTAACCAAATCCAGCCCGGCATTCGTCACGTAACATTCCAGTACGGAAACGACTCCGTTTAACCCCAGATTGTGAAGACTCAGCTGAATGCATTTGTCTCGTGTTCCATGGTTCACCAAGACCACGGTCACCGTCTGCTCTTCGTCATGCACATAGGCAGAGCCCAGCAATCCGCTGTCTGCTTCTTCACCAAGACCCGTCAGGCCGATTCTTTGTGCGCCGGGACGAATGAACTTGCTGTAGTTGCCCAGCACCCACAACATTTTGGACGTTAAAATGTTCTGTTCATCGCCCTCCTCCTGAAAATCGGTGTAGATCAGTCCGTCCTTATAGTCCACTTTGGATACCGCCGTCCACCACTGCCACGCAGCCGCGTTGGCTTCCACTAGGTCAAAATGAATGGTCCGTGCAACATGCAGTGCAGGCTCCATGCCCAGATCCCGACCAGGGCCGTAATCGCCCAAAATGCAATATTCCGTCACCCAATATTTGCTGCTCGCATCATAATGTTTCATATTGTCATTCAATAACCGTCTGAGTCGAACTAGCCGATCGTCACCCGGATGGCTATAATCCGACCAGTAGGAGTGTGAAGCTATTTTATTGCCCACCGCTTCCTTCATCTCGGGGTCACCAATCAGTGCCTTGATGTATTCCCGGTATTGGCCTGTACCCAGCTTGTTGGCACCGCTTGAATACGTACCACTGCCTGCAAACTGGCGATAATACGCATCGTCCAGCAGTGATGTAATTTCCACCCCGTCAGGCGCACTGATCCGTGTTCCCAGATGGGTTAACCGCAATTGCCGATGCAACTCCAGAATAACACGTCTCATATCCTCGTTGTTATAGCGATTGCCCTCTTGCCAAGCCTGGTTCCAGTCCCAGGTAGGCTCATTAATCGGGCTGATATAATCAAAGGACAGTCCGATCTCCTGAAAGTGCGTCAATATATGTAGGAGAAAAGCTGCAAATGCCCCCTCGTACCCCTGCTTCAGATTGGTTGAACCCACTTCGGAATCTGGCTGGGCATGACCGTTTTTGGTCATCCATACCGGCGGACTATTCACAAATGCAATGAGCGTCTCCACCCCCCGATCACGTGCAGCCTGCAGGAACCATTGTTGTCCGGACTGTTTGCTCCAGTCGTATTCTCCATCCTCCGACATTTTGAAAGCTTCTGCGCGTCTCCATGGATCGGGAATTAGGGCTTGATCAGTTACTGTGGAACCGGCACCAATATTGAAACGCCAAGCAGATAATCCGATGCCCTTCTCTCTCGAAAATAACAGATCCGCCAACCGGTTTTTATTCTCCTCAGTCCAATGCTTGCCTAACGGTTCCATGGACCATGCATCCGATGCGCCAAAGTTATCCATCATCTGGTAGCGAAGCTCCCCACTAACCGTTACCACCGCATCCGGTGACCCTTCTGACTTCGATAGCGTTTTCCCCATCTAGAATCCTCCTCTTTTCCAGCCGAAGCAGCTACATGTACTTGCACTACAGGGGCCACGCTTTACAGTGGCACCCATGTAATTGCAAGCCTACTGTCCTAACCTTCCAGCCTCTTCTCTTTCAGCCATTCTCTATGTTCAGGTCTAGCCCACAAGTCCGGAACGCTCCACACTCTCTACGAAATGTCGCTGAACGAACAGATAGATGATCAGAAGTGGCAGAATAGCCATCAGCACACTTGTATTCATCATCATCGACATGAAAAATGGATCCTGCGTGTACGATTCTGCGGCTTGCCCACCACCGGTCAGGTACGTTGCGATCGTATATCCGGAGGAAGACATCATCGACGACATAACCTTGGGCTCGTTTAGGTACATATTGGTGAAGAACGAATCATTCCATTGCCATACAAACGAAAACAGCATTACAGTAATCATGGAAGGTATTGCATTTGGTAAAATAATGCGTCCGAACGTCTTGAAATAGCCTGCACCATCAACGTATGCTGCTTCTTCAATCTCACGCGGAATGCCCCTGAAGAATTGGCGGAAAATGTATACGTACAGACCTGTTTTCACACCCATGCCCAATAATGCAGATATCAGGAACGGCCAGTACGTATTAATCAGATTCGCAGGACTGCCTCGAAACAGTTCAATCAAACCAAGCACATCAAAATTTTTAAAATTCAGATAGAGCGGAATCATGATCGTCTGTGAAGGAACCAAAATGGTAAAGATAACCGTGGCAAACAACAGACCACTTCCTCTGAACCTGATCCTTGCGAACCCATAGCCTGCCAGTACACACGTTATCGTCTGAAGCAGCATGACAGCAGTCGACAACCATAAGGTATTCATCAGCACACTGGGGTAGTTCATTGCCGTGAATACCAATTTAAAGTTATCCAGCGTGAATTCGCGGGGTAACCAGATTACTGTCGGGTCATACAGATCGGACATACTTTTAAATGAAATTGATATCTTCAATAAAATGGGATACAGAATAACGAATGAAATGCCAAATATCAGGACGAATCGCACCAAAATCCACAGCCACTTTTTAATGAATTCAAACCAGTAGGCAGTAGAAGTTAGGCGCTCTAGCCCTTCTTTTTTTGCAGTTCGCTGCCCTGATGCGGTTCCTGTCTTCATGTCATGCCTCCTTCGGGAATGCTAATTCTGATAAAAGACCTTGCGAGACACAAGGGCAGTCGTTACCCACAAGATCAGTGCAATAACGGCAAAATATATCCAGGACATCGCCGCACTGAGCCCAAAATTAAAGCTCTTGAAGGCCGTATCCACAACAAGTCGACTGGTCTGGTCACTGATGAAGCTATCCACGATCGTGTAGACCAGATTGGTCAGAATCAATGGACTCAGCATAGGGAATGTAATCTTCCAAAAGGCTTCATATCCTGTCGATCCCTCGATCTTGGCGGCTTCATACAGTGAAGGTGAGATCGACTGCAAGCCTGCAAGGAAAATCAGAATTTGTACTCCGGACTGACTGACAATCTCATAAATACGACTTACCGCACCTGTCAAATATTCAACTAGAATCGGACTCATGCCGGATTCAAGCAGCATAATCGTCAGATCTAGATTTTTTAAGACAGACAGTCCCCCACCGGTCATATCATTGGCATTGCGTACAACGGATTGCATCAAGTCCCCGTTTTCAATACTGGCAATGATGCCTGAGGCCAGAATGACTGGCAGAAAAAAGATCGCTCTTGCCAAAACCCGTCCGTGAAACTTCTGATTCAGAATGACGGCAAAAAACAGGCTGAAAATAATAATCAGTGGTGTATTTACCACAATATTCAGAACTGATTCCGTCAACATTCGTACATAGGATTCATGGGATAACAGAGCCTCACGGAAATTGCCCAAACCGATAAACTCTAGGGTGAACCCTTCATTAGACACCTGTAGATTACTCAGACTGTATCGGAACGATGAGATTAACGGCACCATGAACAGAAATAGGAACCCGATGAACCAGGGCAGAATGAAATACAAACCGTAATATCTGTTTTTTTGTTCAAGAGATAACTTTTTGAGTTTCATTCCGGCATGTCACCCCCTCCTACACGGTAACTCTTCGCTGCCACACTTACGCCGTTAATGTTCGCAGCAACATCGTTGTAATTGACCATGACCGTTTTTCCTTTTTCAAAAGTCGTCTGATAGACACCATCGCTCAGCTTCTCATGTTTCACAATAGTTTGATTCTGCACGTCGTTCAGGACATCGCTAATCTGCTCGTACCGCTCGGCTGATTCCTGAATCCAGCGCCGATAATCTGCTGAATACAACTCGTCGAATCCAGTCATCTTAATGGCAGATGGATCCGCATAGAACCATGTGTAGTAAGGTGCTGATCCCGTTTCAATCGCTCGCAGCATCTGGACAAGAGAATACTGATCGTCAGCCATATTCCATGCTTTTCCCGCATATTGGATGTAGCCGTGATATACCAGCTGGAAAAAGGGCACGGCTTCGTCGGTTATGTTAAAGCCGCTGTTACTCATAGGTGCATCGACAACATGCCGGGTGTAGGCACTTGCATACACATTGCCACCTTCCACAAGAAGTGACGCATCGGAATGATGCAGCTGCTCAAGCTGTTCGACTACAACCTTCTTCGCCTGCTCGCGATTTACCACATTTGTACGATTGAAATCGGAGTTCAACTGATCGCCTAAATCTCGAAGGGACACCCCCGAAAGTCCTAGCCGTATATGATCTTGCATAAATCCATCCACAATGCCAGGTACGGCTTGCGGGCTGACGACATATCCTGGTGAAGCCTCTTCATCCCGCGTAAATGTAGAGATCCGGTATGGGAACAACTGCGCAAGCTTGCCTGTAACTTGACGTGAAGCATATGATTTCTTGAACGCTTTAGCTTCTGGATACACCTCCAGAAAAGACACATCCGGGTAAAATCCGAAGCCATTCTGCTCCGTGTAGGCCTGCAGGCTTTGCAAACCCTGAGCACCTCCTAGCTTCTTATCAACATCAATTGACTGAGGCATGTCGTGATGAATTCCTCCGTTAAACCACCCCGAGTAACGAAGCTGAATTTCGCTCACACCGTAGCTCTGCATCTCCTTCAAGATTTCCTGTGCTTCCTCAAAGGTTGTCAACGGCTCATAGGCATTGTAGGGTATGCCCAGAAAGAACTTTTTCTTCGGAATACCGCCAATGAGTTCTACGTAAAACGGCAGTGCTGTGTCATCAGCCAAACGCGTCAGCTGCTTGTGCTCAACCAGATAATCCCGATACGTCGAAGCCATACCTGAATAGCTCGCATTGTCCGCACCCAGAAATTCAAAGACAACTGCCATCTCATTATGAAAAGGCTGTGCCTGAAACCGTTTGACCGTGCTGGAACGCCATCCATTGGTGAGCGTAACTTCCTCCATACTGCTCAGCGTAAAGCTTGAATGCACCGTATTGTATTGATTCAATCTACCACTGATATCCGCCTCAACGGATGCGACCGCATCGCCTTTATCAATGATGGCTAAATACCCTTTGTTTCCGTAACTCATGCCATACACAGGAATTCTAGCCTTCTGTTCCTTCTGAATCTGGGTGAGTTGATTAACAGCATGATCCCCACCATACAGGGTGGTGCTATACGGTGATGCATGCGTCTTTTGGTTATTAAAATAAATCAGTGATCCTGATCCGTCCGGCACCAGACTGTATCCTTCTTCTGAAGGCC
The DNA here is from genome assembly GCF_001426865.1 of Paenibacillus sp. Root52. Lineage (GTDB taxonomy): Bacteria > Bacillota > Bacilli > Paenibacillales > Paenibacillaceae > Paenibacillus. Next base: position 357,777 of record NZ_LMFO01000023.1, read on the forward strand.
CGCTGGCACCGAAAAAAGGTAGCAGTGACAAGGATTGAATCTTCATGGAATCCGGATACTGGATACCGCCCTCAGGGATCGATACCCTCAGACGTCCATCTTCGAGTCGATAGTGCACTGGCACGACGACATTCTCAAGCCCGCTCTCTCCCTCACCGTAGGCTTCCTTGTCAATCGCGATCTGCACCTCATCATAGTCAATGGATTCCAGAATTCGGGTTACTTTGGACAAACCAACACCTTTCAGAGACGAATCCCGTCTTTCGTAACGCTTGTTCTGCTCATCGTAACGAAAGCGCTTCTCTAACTCTTTCTGATCCTTTTCCTCCAGTTTCTCGAGGATTAAAGTCCTGAAACGTTCCTCGATAATATATTTGGGAATAGCTTCGATATCGCTATTGACTTCACCTAGCGTATACACGATATTAACGCCGTCTTCGACTTTTTCGATCTCAAACTGACCACTCTGAACACTATGTGTATAATTGTCGTATTTGAGCGCGTTGCCGGCGTTATCGTAATACGTCAATTCGAGCTGTACATTCAGCTGGGACTTGTTATATCCGGTTGCGATGGCATCCTGTTCCCGATCCTGCGGATTGGAGAACCATATCTCACCATGCTGCTTATCGAGCGTCGCAATCTCTGTCGTTTCCGGCTGAAGATACAGAATCAGCTCTTCGTTTTCGGCGATAGCCTCCATACCATCAGGAACAGTTATTACGTTGTGGCTTGCAGCTTGATTTGCCAGCTCTTTGGTTATGGATGGATCTGCGTCAGCCTGAATAGACTCTGTCGTCTTTTGCTCTGGTGATGCTTCTGTTTCGGCAACAGTGCTACGATGAGGTTGTTCAGACTCAACTGTTGTGGTCACCGCTCGTTCATAGACCGACTCTGCATAGTTGACATTTTGAGTCATTAACAAGCTGCCGATCATGATGGTTATGGCAAACATCGTACGACTTTTGTTCACCTCTGACACCTCCTTCCTTCTCCTATTTGCGCAGCGTGATCTCTTGATAGAGGGTGTACACAAAACTGATAATCTGTTGAATCAAGCTAAAGAAAAGCAGACCCAGAAAGATAACGATCCCCATAACAACCAGGGTGAGCAGCATCGTACTAATCGTTTTGATCACGGAATACTGATGTACCGTTTTGGTTCCTATAAAAAGCAGCCAGACAAACCAAATGACCCCTATTGAGTCAAATAAATAATAGAAAGAAGATTCACGCAGTGTAATCACATTACTCAGTAATATATTGGGAATGTTGATGAGAATAAGCGGGAGCATGGCATATCCCGTCGCGATCAGAATATCCCTGAACTTGCCTTCTCCGTCCATCAGCGTGGTCAGAGACCAATTGGAGATACACCAGAGCAGGAAGGGAAGAATGATGTACTTCAACTCATTGATACTGTTCAAAGAGAGTGGATCGTTGTCATTCACGACATATCCGGCGTACTGACGTTTCAGAATCATCGTTACGGTAACACCGAGCAGCACTAATAGCGCCACACGCAGCCTGCCTTTATTTTCATACTTCAGATCCCAGTATCCGTCGAATGGACGTACAGCGACATGTAGAGAGTATTTGATTTCCTTAATTAGCGACATCTCGGGCTCCCCTCTCATTCCTCGATCTAGCGATTCGGCGCCAGATGATTAGGCTGACAAGCACTCCGATCGCCACCGTCATATAGATTCCGAAATATTCCCGCATGTATTCTCTCCGATATTTCGCCAGAGCTCTGGAGTAATATTCCCGATCATTGCCAAGCTTCAGGTGGGTCATCGCTTCCTTGTACTTTCCTTCTCTCAGCATTGATTTGCCGATGCCTACATAGGCCATTTCATAGTTGGCGTCAAGTCGCAGCACCTCTTGCCACAACGTTGCAGCTTCCGAATGTTTGCCTGAGCTGTACAAACGATTGGCCTCGTTCACCAGGCCTCCAAATGTCGTCGGCTTGAATTCGGTGATCTGGCCAAGATCGCGATCCAGCACATAGATGGCGTCTCCGTAGCTTTCAATGGCTACCGGATTTTTGAATGTGCCTTTCTGATTACCTAGCTGACCAATCACATACAGTAAGTTGCCATCCTCGTTGTACGTAAACACACGCCCTCTCGTAGAATCGAGAGCACGGTAGACCCCATTGCCGGACACCTGAATATCAATGAAGGAGGAGCGATTAATACTCAAGTCCCCCACCGGGGCAAATTCTCCGTTGACCCGAAGTACATCAATGCCGGAGGGATTCAATTTTTTTACCGCCGAAGCTGTGTTTTTGTCCGCTGTCGTTGTATAGATGAAACCGCCTTCATCAATATCTGCGTTATTGAACTCCAATGGAATAAAACGAATCATCTTTTCCCGCTGTTCCTTGGTGGACACGCTTTTCCAGAATAGATCAACCGGATCAAACTGCACACGATTCGTGCCCATAAACCCCGTAAAGCGCCCGTCACTATCGAATTCGATCAACCCTTCATAGACACCACGACCGACAACATAGATGCGCCCAGCCTTGTCAACGATCACTTTCCTGGGAAAATACTCAAATGTATCACTGATCACATCCGACTCCGGCGCACCAATGGCACGAACGAACGTACCGTCCGGATTCAGCTCCACGACTCGTCTGTTTTCGGTGTCGGCAACGTAAATCTGACCTGACTCCGTAACGAACAGCCCTTCAGGATTCAGAAAACTGTCCTCTTTGCCATCATGCTCAAAATGTTGGATGACTCGCATCGTTTCCCATTGATCGTTCAATACGACAATGCGTCCATTGCCTGAATCCAGGACGTAGAGCAAGCCATTATGTGCAGCATACAAATCCAGTGGAGATTGCCATGCTCCCGTTCCGGCATCGTTACCCGTGATCACTCTGGAGGGGAGAAAAGCAATCGGAGACTTGACCGAATTACCCCAGTAATTGTAGGTATAGCCCTCATACGGTGCCCCATAAGACACGTTATGTCCGAATCCGGAGATCAGCAGGGAAGCTGCCAGAACGATTAGCCATGATCTTACTTTCATCTCTAACACCCCCTCACTTAGTCCTTCATGCCGGATGAGGCCATTGTTTGGATGACTTGGCTCTGAGATAATACAAACGTCACGATCGGCACCGTCATCATGATGACAGCAACGGCAGCACCCACACCCGCACGAGCTATTCCCCCCTGAACAATCTGTCCCATGGCATAATGCATCGTTTTGAGCTGCTCACTGTAGATAAAGCTACCGCCATCCGTTCCCCACAACATCTGCATCATTAAAATCAGCAGCGTTAACCACGCAGGTTTGACAAGTGGCATAACTACCTGAAAGAAAATCCGATATTCGCTGGCTCCATCCATTTTTGCCGCCTCCAGGAGCGCATCCGGTATTTGCTCCATAAACTGCTTCATCAAGTACAGACCCAGCGGATAAGCGAAGGCGGGAATAATCATGGCCTGATAGGAATCGAGCCAGCCTAACGTGGACATGATCATGTAATTGGGAATAGCCGTTACATGCGGCGAGAACATCAGAGACAACACGATGATCGTGAACAGGATTTTGTGCCCGCGGAACTTGTATTTAGCTAGTGGATAAGCCGCCGCAGAGGCTAGCATAATATGTCCGAACGTGCCTGCCGCAGTGATAAACACCGTGTTGAAAATATATCTTGAGAATGGAACCCATGAATTTTTCATCACCTGAAATAGATCTGAAAAATTCTCAAACGTCGGATTCCGGACAAACAGCGTTGGTGGGAAAATAAAAAGTTCATCCAACGGCTTAAACGCATTATTGATCACATAGATAAGCGGAATGACCATAAACGCACCAAATCCGCCGAGCAAAAGGAAAAGCAAGATATCGACCTGCCAGGACCTGTTGATTTTCCTTTTCATACGCAAGGCCATCTTCATCTGCTATTCCCCCACTCTCTTTAACAGCTTTTGAACAAGCAGGTTGGAACCGAGCATCAGACTGAACAGCACCGTTGCAATGGCAGAAGCATAGCCCATCTCGAATCGGATCGTTCCGTAATCCATCAAGTGAGTAACTATCGTATGCGCTCCGTACTGTACGCTCGGGAAACCTGCCAACGCAGTAGCCACTTCTGCAACGGCCAGGGATGAGGTAATCTGGATCACAGCTCCGAACATGAGCTGCGGACGCATCGAAGGCAAAGTAATATACCACAGCTCCTGCCAACGATTTTGAACCCCGTCGATGCTTCCTGCTTCATACAAGGTGCGATCCACGGTTTGCAAACCGGCAATGAACGCAAGAAAACTGGTTCCAAGACTGAGCCATAGCTGTACAAGCATAATGATCGCAAGCATGTATTTGGGATTCTGTAGCCACAGGATTGGCTCATAAATGATGCCTATTTTCATCAGGAACCCGTTCATAATGCCGTACGAATCTCCAGAGAAAATAATTTGCCAAATAAAAAACACATTGCCTGAAATGGACGGTGCAAAAAAGATCAGTGTCATGAAGGCTCTCACCTTTGGATTCAGCTCATTAATAAGCCAGGCAAATACAAAGCAGGCAATGTAGCTAATTGGACCGGTGATCACCGAGAAAATAATTGTATTTTTAAGACCGATCAGAAACACATCATCATTCCAGAGCAGCTTGGAGTAGTTCTCCCAACCAACCCACTCTGGAAACTCCAGCATGTTGAAATTGGTGAAGCTGAAGAAGGTGGAGATCATGACTGGAAACACGGTAAACAAGAAGAATAACAACATGTAGGGTGAAAGAAGTATATAGAGATGCTTATCCCGCTTTATATCTCTCCTAAAGAGTTCCCACTTCCCGGGTAAGCCGGCAGGCGTACGTTTGGGCTGAGAACCGGTTTTGGTCACCATATTAGCCTTCTGCAAAAGAGTCCCTCCCTAGTGCATTCCGTCCAATTTAAACTCTTTTCGTTTCTCCTGAATTTCGTAGTTAATTTCCTGCACATAATCGTATAAGGCATCGGTGGAATTCGTCCCGTTATTGACGACCTCACGCAGAGCATTGTCCAGATGCCGACCCGTAAAATAACCTCCCGGAACCTCCGGAACACCCTGAAGCCATTCCCATTGTTCTTCGAGACTTCGATAATCGCGGACAGGCCAAGGTAACTCCTGTAACGCTTCAATATTCGCCGTTGGATACCGCGCCGCCGCCCCCATCAGACCTTCCATTTCACGTCCGAAACGAACCTGTGCATCCTTGCTGACCCACCACTTCATAAATTCCCAGGCCGCATCCTTATGCTTCGATTGCTTAAGCATAACGGTTGCCGTACCTCCACTCGCGACATCTCGTTTGATACTTCCGTCTTGCTGCTTGAGGCCGGGAACCGGAATGAACTCCCATAACCCCTTGATCTCGGGCGCAGATACGGACAGATAGTTATAAAAGGTGTAATCCATAATACCTATAGGCATTTCTCCGGTTCTAAAGCGCATTGGAAAATCGAAGGTGAGTGGCAGCTTGTAACTGGTATAGAAATTCGTCCACTCCTTGAACGCCTCCAGCCCCGTTTCCGTATCCATACCGCTTTTGGAGCCATTGTCCAAATAAAACGAACCGCCCATCTGGTACAGCAGCATGGCATATGCCCGGTTCACTTCCAATACGGGTACACCTGTCGTTTGAGCAAGCGGCAAAGCCATTTCCATATTATGCTTCTGTAGCACCGGGATCATGGCGTAGACGTCCTCCCATGTCTGCGGCGGCTCCAGATCAAGCTGTTCCAAAATATCCTTCCGGTAAAATAACATATTGAATATTTGTTGCTCCGGCAGTGCAAATACTTGATCCTCATAGTTATAGGGAACCATCGCACTATCCCTGAACTGCCTAATTAACTCGTCATAGCCGGGATACTCGGACAGATCTTCTGCCGCGTTCCGCATTCCGAAGTTGACAGGCACATCATTTCCGACCTGCATGGCCACATCCGGCCCCTCTCCTGCCAGGGAAGCACGCAGCAAAACATCCGCATTCACCAGCTTGAGGTTCACACTAATTCCCGTCAGCGGTGTAAACGTATCGTCAATCATGGCCTTCAACACCTGAGCCTGATCCCGGCCTGTACCAATCCATACCGTGACTGACTTGTCTTCATCAGATGTGCTGCCAATGGTGTCATAATCCTCGAAAAATGAATGGAAAAAAGACGAGATTTCGTGTCCAACTTTTCGGAAGGACGAATCATTTGCTTTCGGCAGTTTCTCATCAGGTGAAGCGAGCAACAGATAGTCAATTTCCAGTGGCTGTTCGCGCACCTCCAGAAGCCATGAGCCGACACTGCCTACATTGATTTTGAATTGACCAAGCCGCTTCTGCACGGTTTCCGGCTTGTCGGCTAGATCGGCCAGTTGATAGGCTGTTTTAGTCAATATCGCGGTCTTATCACTTTTTTCCCCCGTTAAACGAATTAACTCTTCAGATACGGCATTTAGAATGTCACTTTGTTCGCGAAACACCTTCACCATGTCTGGAATCTGCTTCTCTAATTGATAATCCCGATAGGGGTCAGGTACGTTACCTGTGATCATCAGAATTTTGCGATACATCGCATTGATATCGAGCACACTGGCTTCCACCTGACGGATCAGAGGCGCAATCGCTCCCAGACTGACCTCAAGCTGCAATTCATGTTTTCCTTCGGTCAAATAAAATAAGTAGGGTTCGTCCTCGCTGCCAAGCATATTCATCTGCCAATTCGAGTCATAGAAGAACGGAATTTGCATCATTTCACGGAAGGGAACCTTATTGTCGATCTGCAGCGAACGGGTGGAATAGATCCCCCTCAGCAGTTCCTGCCTACCTTTGATCGCAATCTTGTATAGTCCATCCTCCGGCACATCCATTTCCCATGCAATCCATTGTCCTGGCACACGCCAGTTGTTTCCGCCGATGGTGTTCATTCTGATTTTGGATACATCGTACGGTTCTGTGGATGTGCTTGATCGATCAGTGATTGGATACAACGTTGGTGATGACTTGTACTTGGCATGCTCACCTTGAACTTTGATCAAGTGTCCACTGGTTTCCGTATATCCCTGTCTCTCATACTCCTGCTTCACTTCTGCATAGGATATCGGTTCTTCATACTGGTGTAGCCTAATCGAATCAATAACCATAGGCTCCCGGGTGGACACAAGCGTCAATGAGTGTTTGCCTGCAGAAAAATAAAACTGGTAAGGCTCCTCATAATAGCCCTCCTTGTCTCTCAGAAGAGATTCTTGCCACATCGGTGCCTCCGTCTGACGTGGGCGCAGGTCGTTACCTCTGTTATCTTGTTCGATCTCGGATTTCTCGTTGACCCATACACGATGAAAACTCAGATTACGTGCGCTATTAAAAGGCAACTTGCCATCGATCCATAGTTCACGTTCTATTGCGGAACTTTTACCCTGGATCGGGTAATAACGCAAAGTCATGTGATACATGCCCGATTCAGGAACATCCACTTCCCATTGCACTGAACCGCTCTCCTCTGTTCTTATGAACTTGCCAGTCTCGCCACCAAGCTCCGTGACCATCTTCGGTTCCATTCCTTCCGCAGCTGTGTAGTCAGCTCCGCGAATAACAATTTCCCTGGAAGGCTGCTTCTCGTTCTGGAATTGCTGCAAATAATAATCGTAGCTACCCTCAGAAGCAGATTCAGAGATTGGCATCACACGGCTCGGATCTGATGTTCGATTCCCGGACTTTGCATTGCCGCTTGCACCGGAACTGGATATCGTGTACACCATGACGAGGATTAGCATAACGACGATAAGCGTCACTCGGGATAATGTAAACTTCACCCGATGCCCCCCTTTAGCAGACTGTAGTGAATTAGATAGACGGCCCGCATATCGATTTTGGGATGAAATCAGAAATGAGGCCGTCCTGTTTGTTAACGCAGATTTCTCGAACTATTTTTTCTCGGGCTGTTCCCCGCTTAACACTTTTTTCACCGCAGCCTGTGCAGGTCCGATAACCTGGGCAACACCTGTTGAAGGTGTAATCTCGCCTTTGATGAATTTCTCAGTTACTTTGTCCAGTTGATCCTTAATGCCCAGACCACCAAAGCGACCACCAAACAGACGCTGCACCTGGCCATTATCATTCATCGCGTTGGCAATGGATGCTTCGTCCGGCAAAATATTCTCGAGCGAGAGCCTACGGTTATCTTGCCAGTTATCGAAGTCTTGCAGATCTTCCCAAATCTTCACGATCACATCTGCATCCTTCACTCCCTTTGGAACAACGTAAGCTGTAGCCTGACCGAATGGTTCGTAATACGACTCCGCTTGAGGTCCCTTCGGCATGTATACATAACCCCACTCATCCTTCATCTTATCTAGAATCCGGCCTTCGATCTCCCAGAGTCCACCCGGATACATGGCAATGGTGCCTTCCCCGAAGAACTTGGCTGGATCTTCCCAGTCGTTACCTCCGTTGGCCTTCACCACTTTGTGCTCATTGTACAGACCATGCAGAAAATTAAGCGCTTCCATAGATTCGGGTGAATCAAACGTCACTGTACCTGTTTGCTCATCATATAATTTGCCTCCGTTGCTCGCGACCAGCATCTCAGAAAGTACGTAATGCGCTCCAGCCAGTCCGTATTGATCCATTTTACCGTCACCGTTACGATCAACCGTTAGCTTTTTCGCCGCATCCAGCATCGTATCCCAGTTCCAGTTATCTTCGTCCATCAATTGCTGCGGGTCTTTCAGACCAGCCTCCTTGAATATACGCTTGTTGTAGAACATGCCACTATCATTAGGTGTATACCAGCTTTCGAGTCCGTACACCTTGTCGCCTCCAAAGCGCATAGCATTAACAACATCCTGCTCCACACGAGTATCTTGAAGGTAGTCATCCAGCGGTGTCAGAAAACCACTCTGCATAAGTCCCCAGATAAATCCATCAGGAACCCGGACTATTTCAGCAAATGGCTCGTTCGCGAGCACAGAGGAGGACAGCTTTTCAGAGGTAGACCAATATTCTGTATTCAAATATTTGATCTTTACGTTATACTTTTCTTCCACCATTTGAATACGCTCGCGGGCAAGTTCATCTGATTCTGAATCCCCTTTTGGTGTAGCATCCCACCAGTGAGAAATTCGAATAACACGGCCGTCTAAATCTGGCGCCGGCACAGCTTCTTCCTTGTCCTCTTCCTCTTCCTGCACTGGTGTTGTGTTCGTCTCTACTTCAGCTGGTTGAGCAACTGGATCGGCTGGTTTGTCATTTGTACCACTGCATGCAGACAAAAGCATCATTAACGTGGCAAATAACACGAACATCATCATTGGTTTAGACATCATTTTTTTCAAAATGGGCGGCCTCCCTCAAGTAAATGATCTTAATCTGTTCCAGTGCAAACGTGAGCGCCATAGCCTGTTCAGCTTCTCAATTGCCGTTCAGGGTGTTCGCTCCTTTCTTGAAATGACTGAATTATGCAGCGGGTTAAGCGCTTACAAATATTGAACAAAGTACACTTCTAGGTGTTGGATTATGTACCTTCACCACCCCAGCCATCCATATCGATTCCTCGCAAAGTGATCTTTTCTTTGGGCTCAAACTTCATCCTACACACGCTCCCCCTCAAAGTTGATAACATTGAATCAAGCTTACAAAATGCTTTTTGATGACTGCCCTGAACAATCTGACTCATTACAAGGCCGCCTTAATGGGATTTGAAAACCTAGATTCACACTTCGCTTTGAAGAGCACTAGCCAAGTTGTTGAGTATACTTGAAAAGGATTTCATGAAACCCATTTCATTTATAGTATTATTAAAATCCTTAAGTCAGTACACATTCTGATATTTTTTATAATTTTTTAGTCTTGTTGTTTCATTCCACAGCATTTCCTTGCATTTGCGGCCTGTACTTTGCAAGCCACATATGGTTATGGTGCTGTGTCAAAGAGGTAGCACCTCAACGTATTGGGTCGTGTATTAATTACTGCGGTACTCGTAATTGTAGCAGCATCACGAGTGCATCATCGTGATGCATGACAAAAAGCGCCACGCTTGTATCGTCGTGGCGCTTCTGCCTGCTGTATGATTCCAATTGGTCATACAGCACAATCATAAGCTGCTGTTTTACCTTCAGCGCAGCAACTTTTATACCTTTTGATAATCCTCTGCTTTTATCCCGAAATTTTCACAATATTCTTTGAATGCCTTGATTACGCTATCTTTATCCTGACTCTTTAATGAGAAAGCTAGCTTTTTATTTTTATCGGAAAGTTGAATTTGAAGAAGATTAGTACCTATTCTCATTTCACTAATTTGATTAATCGAATAGCTCGTCTTATTTACTGTTATTCCCTCGGGCGATAACACTACCGCATATTCCTTTTGTGAATCGCTCCAACTTTTAATAACTAGAGAAATCACGATTACCCCAGTTGTTATCAGTAGTATTACTCGAATGCCATCACCAAAATAATTACTTAATATAGTAATTACAGGGAGAAAGCCAATTGGTAAAAATATAAATAGATAATATAATGGGTAACCCTTCAACATAAATTTATAATTCATTCTGAATTCCTCTCATACAAAGTACATCGCCTAGGCGTACTTTATCCTTTTAATTTATAGTAATTTTCTGCCGTATATATTGACCAGTCCCAAAATTTATCTCCCTGACTGATAATAAATCGATCAAACCACAACTCGAAGTTCATATTAAAGGGTCTCGACTCATCAAAGTTGTCTATGTGCCCCTTAACCATTAAGTAATTATTTGAGCCTTCGCTGTATTTTTTCAGATTAATTACGATATTATCTTGGTAGATATAGGCGATCTTCAGATACCCCTCGTTTGAACTCTCATACGTTGCTTCTTGGATATCCTGCCACTTATATAAATACGCCTCTCCTCCGTATTGCGGATGGTCAAATAACGAGCAACCATTACTTATCTTCAAAAAGTTAATATAATCATTCGGAAGTTCATACCCTAATGTTCTTTGGAATTCGATTAAATCACTTTCATCTGCCGGTTCATTAAACGTACAGGTAGCTTGAGTTAGATAACCTTCCTGAAGCTGCAATTCTAGCAGATTGTTATTGTCCAATCTTTTCTTTAGCGAGTCGATTGTTTTATAAATTAATTCTCCTTGAATCAACTTCCATCCACCCTTTCAATAAGCCGTGAGAAGTCAGAACGTAAAAATTAGGTTATATGAAGTACGAAGCGTGATGACTGTGTATTTACTTAAATATCTTGCTCTCGTTCTCTAATTCAAACTTCTTCGCTTGATTAATGATGCCTTCCCCTGAGAAATGTACAATCTCATGATGATCTTCACATACGAGCCATTCATATTTCTTCGATACCAGAAAGTATTCGTCCAAATGGTAAAGTTCAGGAATTATTTTATCGAAAATAATATTCTTTTCCCCTTCATAAACCCACATTTTATCGTTGTGGTCTTCAGCAATAAACCATATAAATTCATCTTTAATAATCTCTTTAACAGATTTATAAGGTTGCTCGATAAACCTCAATGCGTAATAAGGTTCTTGAATTCTATTCCATCCCCAATGCAAGTCTTGAGTGTAATGAGTCTTATTTAGAAAATGCTTTTCGATATGATCTAGAATCGTCTTCCATTGATCTTTTCGGACTTCGAACAGCGCTTTCCTATTGATTGAAAACTCTTTAATGAGTTCTTCAATCTCCAATCGCACGGATAAAGACTCCATCTCTAGCACCTCCTGATTCGAACTGTTTGCTCACAACTTACTCCCATATTCTTGATGTCCTATCCTAGGATCAATGCTGCGAAAGAAACCACCCACAGTAATGGAAATGCACTGATAAGAATAAGACTTATCGTCTTCACCTTTTTCTTTAATAACCAAGATAAAACCGAACAAATTACAACAGCCAGAGGATACAATGTAACGATCGTTACTAATGTTATTCCCCACATTGAAACTCCACTGTCAAATGCCATAAAAGATAATCCCCAAATGATGAACCAAGGCATTAAGGTCAACACATAGAAGCTTTGAATAATAAATAAGTACAATTTCATCGATGAATTCCTTTATCATTTAGTATTAGTCCGTTATATTCTCTTATTTCTTTATATTTTGGTTCCAGTAGAATGCTCCTTGGTTCTCTTCTCTTATTCTTGCTAATGCTCTTTTCGCTGCGAGCTTCCCATTATGCATTCCGTTTGTAGAAACCTCTACTAACTTATCTCTAGCTGGAATGTATCTATGAAAACCAAGAATCTCACACGCTCTCTCTTGAACATACATATCTTCGTCATCTAAATATTTTATTAATGAATCAAGATTTCTTATCGGTGTTAACGCCATAATTGAAAAAATATACTGACAACGAATATCGTCATCTATTTGTTGGTTAGAACTTATCAGCTTGTTTAATTCATCAATACAACGTAAGTCTTCCTCCATCTCAGCATGACTAATTTCTATATCTGACGGATAGTCTTTCTTCAATTCATCCCAATCAAAATTAGGATGTTGTTCGAGTTTAGATATAAAAGAACGTACGCTTCTAAAACCGGGAGATAAATCTGTTTCCTCATGATTGATGTAACCGATTCTGTATTGGCAAGCCCCTTGAACATATAAACCTATGTAGTTCGAATGATCATCTGTCCATAAAGGAATAATGTCTTGATACACCTCCATTTCAGACATGAAATCGACCATTTCAATGACTTCGTCAAATTCCATTAATCTCAACAAGTAATCTTGATCCTTTTGTTTCTTATGGTGAGTTTCTAACTCCTCAATGAGTAGAATAGGTAATGTAATACTGAGTCTATTAAAAAGGTCTATAAACATATTACCTCTCCTTTGTAAGATTGATTTTTCTGTATTTCACTTGAGTCTTGCTCGAACAACTTTACGCTTCGACTTTTCCTAATACCATGAGTTGTGTAGGTCGTTGAATACCCACGGTATTGAGCCGTTCAATTATTTCTTCGCCACGTCTTTTGAACTCAATGTAGTCCGAGAAATCCTTAGTTCTCTCTATATGTTTTCGACATGCCTCTGTGACTAGAACAATATCTTGCTCAGCTCTTACATTTCCCTTGGATTCATTGTATTCATGCACAATCTCTAATCCTATACCTTTATCCCTAATCAGATCTAAAATATCTTGTTTCGTGTAAGTCTGATGATGGTAGATCCCTAATCGTCGATCAATTTCAGCACTAAAATGATGATACATGACATGAGATAATTGTGCTTCATTTTGACCATCGCAAAACAATTCGTTGATTAGAAATAACCCTTCACTCTTCAAAACCCTTTTCATTTCTTCTAATACTTTTGATTCTGGGGGCATATGATGTAATGCGTTCGATATGCATACCGTATTAAAAGTATGATCTTCATAACTTAACTGCTCAGCGTTCATTGCAACAAATTTAATTTTAGTATTTTCTATGTAAGTGTTCTTTGCTTCGAGTAATGCATCATGATCCATATCAATGCCCACGATTTGGTCAATTCCATTAAATATATTCATCATCATCGGAATAAACTTCCCTGTTCCTGTGCCTACTTCGAGTATATGACCTGCCTTATACTGGACAAGCTTACTTTTTAATGTTTCCATGTATATCCTCCCTCTTAGAATTATTCTACTCGAATTCCATCTAACATTCTTCTTCACATCAACATTTATACCTCCAGATTTCTTTCAAGCAATACGCCCACTCGCTGCGCCATAAAGGAAGGAGTAGGAGGCTTCCCTTGTTTAAACCACCACTCCACTACGCCAACGATCGCTGACCCCAGGAACTGAACATCCACATTCATTCCCTCCGTTAATTCAGAGTTACACCCTTCGGACATGCCGTTTCCTTTCTCTAGTTCTTCGATGAAAAACGTAAGGAACTGATCGCGGAAAAAAGGGCTCCCTTTACTCGCTAGTAATGCAGAAAAGAACATCGAATGATTCTCGAAATACTGGAACCACACCAACCCCATATCCTTATAATCCGCGTCATCGTCTGTAGAATTGCAGATCCTTCTTAAGTCATCAATATGTTCTTTGATGAGCTGATCCAGAAGATCGAATTTGTCCATGTAGTGAAGATAGATAGTCCTTCGACTAACATCTGCTCTGTCAGAAATATCTTGAATCGTAATTTGATCAAATGCTTTTTCCATCATCAAATGAATAACAGCCATTTTTATGGCCTCTTGGGATTTGCGTATTCTGCGATCTACCTTTACCACTTTAGAACCACCAGCTTCCTAATTAAATACTACACACTTTCTGAGAAACTGTGAACTAATGCACAAAATCACTCATTTTAAGACTTGTAGCGTTTTCATTTCTGTCTATCATTATACGTAATAGACTATTAATACACTATTGTGCATTTATGCATGGATGGGAATGGAGTTCATTATTATGAAAATTGCAGTTATTGGAGCAACAGGAGGAACTGGAAGGAAAGTGATGGAACGAGCACTTGAACTTGGCCATGATGTTATAGCCATAGCTCGTCGGCCAGAAATGATCCCCCCCTTGGAGAGACTCACCGTCAGACAGGGAGATGTATTTGACGAGTCCAGTTTGGTCAGAGCCGTTGCTGGTGCAGAAGTAGTCATCAGCTGCATCGGCCCGCCCAGTAACGTTTCGCCGGATGCTGCCAAGCAATTTCTAAATCTAAGAGCTGGCATGAATGTTATGGCGGCTAACTTCTCACCCGGTACTGTCATGTCCGAAGGTATGCCCAATATGATAGCAGCCTGTCAAATTGCGGGTGTGAAGCGTCTAATCATGCAGAGCGGCATTAATTTGAGCAACGGAAGAGAGCTGTCTCCCCTCCATCGATTGGCAGTTCGCATGATGCGCCGTATATTTTGGAAAGCCATCGAGGATAAATCAATTGCTGAGCATGCGTTAATACAGAGTGAGCTAGAATGGGTCATTGTACGGGCATCCGTGCTTCAATACGCCGAGGGTACTTTAAAATATACAGCAGGCCCATTAGCTCGCATAAATCCTGTCGGAGCACTTCCCTTTGCAGACTGTGCCGACTGCCTAGTGCGGGCAGCAACCAGTGAGTCTGAGTGGATCAGGCAAGTTGTTAATGTTGGACGTTGACATCGGTCATCCAGCTCTCTAAACATTTCAATCTAACTTAGTCATCAACTACCTGATGTTACTCTCATAGGATCTTAGAGTCTTCAACAAATTCATCCTGCTTTTAAGCGTTTATTAAATCTTCACATCACTATGTACTGTAGATGTCTTTGATCGTTAACCATGTTTCATACCATAATGTTTTTTGATTCAAAGGCTCTATCACTACAGTTTGACCATCTTTTTTATTTAAGTAAATGACACCTTCCCGCTGAACAAGCTCATCGTTGAAATTAAACACAATATCTCTACATTCTTGCTCATACTCCTTTTCTCTTGTTTCTGACCACTCTGCTTTTTCAATAGAATATCTCTTCCTCATTAGTAGAATCCTCCTGGAGTTATTATTGAAGTAACCTCCCTGTATGCCTTCTGAGCGTATTTATTAAAATAGTCTTCATATCTCGGTTGTTTTTGTTTACACTCTTAGTTGTTCTTCCAACCATTCTTCAAGTGTCTCTTTAATTACAAATCGATCTTTAGTAGAAATGCTTTTGATCTCATTCCATTCCCCATCAACAAGTTCCAGACGGTAATGGCCGTTAATATCTGAATCTGGATACCATCCTAAATCAAAAAGTATCGTGTCTTCTCTTTCAGGAATAAACCACTTCCCATTGTTGATTTTCATTTTAACGATCTGTAATAAATCTTCTGTGAAGAATTCCCAATTCTCAATAAAGTAATCACTATCTGCACTAAGAACAGGGTCTACATCGTAGAATTTGTTATAGGTTACTGCATAACCTGCTGGGATCTTGAGTTGCATTAAATTCAATTTTCTCGCCTTCCTGTCTTCTTTTTTTAACTTCATCTCTAGTTATGCATCGCTGCCATTTTATATGTACGAATAATCTCTCTCTTATAATCTTTCCACTTGAAAGTGAACGATTCTAGATCAATTTTTCTATTATGTGGTTCTAATCTAAAATCGCTCCACCTTACAAAATCCCCTTCCCTTTCACATAACCGCAATCTTCATCCTTACACCAAGGACACACTAATATGGGGTACCTATAATATAAGACTGGATGTAGTTGCTTCAGCAGAAAATAATCAATAGACTCTTGCTGTTCCTCTTCTGTCCCCCAGCCTAAACTTGGTACAAAATCGTACTTTTTTAGCATCTGATAGAGGGATTTCCCATCAATGATCCAATCAGCAAAAACCACATTTTTATTTCCTTCTTGATCAGGGTCACTGTCATCATAACGAGGTGCAAGCTTCGTTTCAAAATGATTTACCTTGTTCATTTCTCCTCCTACGTTTTCTCTCAAATCAATGATTTGATAACTCATAACTTCCCCCTAATCGGTTTTAGTTAATCTTGCTAATACGTCATCAACGTTATCCCATTCATAGATTAATTCATTAAGGATTTTTCCTCCAATTTTTATTTGAACTGATTTAGATAAGTGAGCTCCATAATACTCATAAAAATAGCGTGTCTTGTTATCCTCTAGAACATCAACGAATATTTTCTGGTAACCCAATGAATTGAATCGAACAAATAACTTTTTAAGTAGTTCCTTTCCTACTCCCTGCCCTTGGTATTCATCAAGTATATAAATTGAAGTTAGATCTCCTGAGTCAGGGATCGTATTGGTCTCTCTCTTCCAACAATCTGCAAATCCAATGATTTCTCCTTCAGTGTTCTCTGCTATTACTACAAAACTGTCTGTTCTCTTGATATTATTAATCCATAATTCAGTTCTTTGTTCATAAAATAGATTTTTTAAAAACTCCTCTGGAATAATCCCCTTGTATGTCGTTCTCCAACTATCCACATGAACTTTTGCAATTCCTTCAGCGTCATGAATCGTAGCTTCTCTAACCTGCAAATTATCATCTCCTACATTTTTTATTCATTAATTAGCTCTAACTAATTGTTCAGTTTGTATTTTATATTTCCTGATGACTAAATCAAAGTTCATTATTTCTTGTTTACTAAGACCTTTTGTGTCTATCTTGAAGTACCCGGATATATCCTTTGATTCATTAATTTCGATTACTTTATTTACTTCCAGTTTCAAAGAATTGTCAATTAATCGATCAGATAAATCTTTAGAAATTACTGGCTCAACCCCTATTACTGAGATTGGTTTTCCTAACTTGTTCTGTAAATTGATACTATAGGTTACTTCAGTTATATCTGAATTTTCACCACCTAATGAGAGGAGTGTTTGCCCAATCACTATACCATCATCAATGATTTCAGATTTATTTCTATTTAAACAACCAATTATAGAAAAAGTAATGCATATCAATAAAATTACTAATAAGACTCTCTTCATTATTATGAAACTCCTTTATGAATCTGTCCTGTAAATCTGCTGCTATGAGATGTCCCTTCCGGATTAAGGATTGGCTTGCCGATCCGCAGCGTCGAATGCGATGTTATTATCAAATGTCAGTCACTTTTTTAATATACAAAATGAGATTCTTCGACTCTCTACAGTTACCTCAATAAATAGTTATAAAATATCTGATAATGGTTTGAAATCACGGTTATTCAATTCAATCTTATTCATTTTACCGTTACATTTTTTCAATACATATGCCTTGCTTTCTATATTACTCTTTATTATTTTGTACATATCTCCATCAATTACAATAGCGACATTGTTTTCAAGAGCAATGCCTGGAACCTCTTTATCTAACATCTTGTCATCAAATGTTTCATGACCAACTTCATTGTAATGTGGACAGTGATTAGCGGGAATGAGCCCAAGTCCTATGACTTGCTCTCTATCCCACCATCCATCACGATTGGTTTCTATACTGCTGTTGCTATGGCCTTCTAAAAACCAACAAATAGAACCTGCACTCAAACCGGATAATACTATATTATGTGCATAGGCTTCTTTAAGATATTGATCTACTTTTTTAGTTCTCCATATTTCCATCATTTTAACAGTGTCTCCGCCACCTACATAAATGATATTTGAGGATAGGATCTTGTCCTTAATGGCTTCATCAGAGATATCCTGATTGACAAGACATAACGTATCAACTGTACAACCCAATTGCTCCCCATATACAGCCTTAACAGTATCAATGTAGCCTTGAGCATCATTACTTGCTGTTGGAATGAATAGTAGCTTTGGATTTTCAATATTTGCAAACTCAACGATGTACCTGTCTATTGACAGAGTCTCATGAAACCGCATTTCGCCACCACCGATTGCAACTATTTTCCCCATAGATATACACCTCCCAAAATTCTATACGAGTGTTTCGTTTATATAATATTGTATTCCAGCTCGATCTATTTCTGAAAATTGAAGGGGGTTTTCTTCCAATAGTTCTTTTAGCTCTCTTATCTTGATCCATCGAATCCCTGATGTTTCATCTCCCGTTTCAAGCAACTCTCCGTTTGCTTTACATCTAAAATAATAACCTAGAGAATCCACTGGCCCTTTTATAGTTTGGTACGCTACAAATGGTTTAACACATTCTACTTCAAAGTGATTTCCTTCAGTAACTATTCTTAATTCCTCTCCTTCAATTTCAGATAAATCTAGCCCCGTTTCTTCTTTCACTTCTCTCCTCAATGCTTGTGTTAATGATTCAAAAGGTTCAATGCGCCCTCCAGGAAGTTCAATAGTTAATGGCTCATTCGGTTTCACTCTATTCTGAATCACAATTTCGATATGATCATCAATATGTCTTTCAATGATTGCTCTTGTATTAACATAAAACAAGGTAATCCACCTTTCCTGTTACAGGTTATAGTTACTTCAATTAAAACCACCTAACTATCATCACACTTGCTGTTTTTATAACGGTAGACCGCTTATCCACCCTTTAACTTTTCAGCAATATACGCTTGTAGTTGATATATGTCTGAGTGAAGCTTCTCTTCCTCGTATGTATTTCCATACTCTCCAAGCCAGCGTGGGGTGCGGATGTGCCACTCATCTGTCAAGTATTGCTTCTCATTAAGATACTCTACAATGTGCTCTAAGAAATATTCCAGAGATCCGAAGGATTGTTTATGAGTATCGTTAATGATGGCATGTGTATCTTCAATAATTGCCTGTAACGTTTGCTGAATATGATCTTCTGGATGCATAGCGTTATTTTCCATGAGGTGATCTCCTTCTGTTCTGACAAAATACAATGAATCGATGCCCCAAGGTGTATTTGAGACATCGATTTAAATGATCTAACTATGTGAGGTAAACAATAACAACGTACCAAAACTGAAGTTGCTTCTGCAGCTTACATCATTATCTTCTACTTAACTTTTTGAAGGCTGGGTATTCCTGACCGGATTTCATATAACTTAATATTTTCTCCGCACATCCTGCGGAACTGAGTTCTTCCGTATTCACTTCCAGATCATATTCATCGTAGGAGTATATATAATCGAACTGGGAATGGGCGAGTCCAATCTCGCGATCTCCCCTACTCTGTTCTCTTCTGGTGAGTTCTTCTTTGGAGCAATGTACACCTACAAACATGATCGGATAATCCGAAAGCAAATCATAAAAATCATTAAACCACTTGTCATTACTGATGACTGTATCCACAATCACATTCAAACCCAGCTCTGAAAATAATTTAATAGTTGCATAGTACAATGAGCCAATCGGGTCAAAAAGAATATCTGACATCACACCTGCATCTAATTCTCTTGTTGGTTTTATATCTGGATATGTAGTATCGATAAACTGATCATAATTTTGGAAAAATTGATCTACAGACAGATGATGAAAGGGAATGTCAGCCTGATTTTTCATTTCCATCGCAATGCTGGTCTTCCCCGAACTTGACGTTCCGTTCAAAAATATAATGAGACCCCGTTCCATATCTAGATCCCCCTTATCTTATGCATTGGCTCAAATTATTGAGCATATTTTGGTTTAACACTACGTACGTTTTCCAATAAATAACACGTTCTGAGTCCAATGAAGATTGTATCCATAACGGTATAGCTCAAAGTATGGGTATAGGCAGGCTTCCATGTCCTGCAAACCTTGATAACGAGGCCATTGCAAGTAGTATGCTACCCAATAATCACAAGCGATAGAGTAGTAGGCTTCATTCAATATTTCAATCGTCTCATTGTAGTCACTGCGCGAACTGAGAAGTTCTCCAAGTGCTTCGTAAACTGCTTCGCTATGTTCTTCATTCGTGCCTTGAATCGCTTCTTTCTCTTACTTTCCAATTTCACCCTGCTTTAAAACTACGACTTCCTTCACACAAGCCAAATCGTGTAATGCTTCCTTAGCAATGTCCGCTGCTTCGTCATCTTCCGGCACGATGGAGAACAGACTCTCCAACCCTTTTATTAGCTCTTGGCCGAGTCCTCGTAACGCTTCCTCGGATGTACCTTCATGTCCACCATTGAAATAACCTGGTACATATTCGCCGGTGAAATCTTCTGGATTCAACATCTCATAAATTGGACGTATTCTGTCCAGAAAACGCTGCCCGCCAGAAATCGGTTCAAATACACGTTCAACCCCCGCGCCCGATGGCATAAACCACTGAAAAAAACCGTACAGATGGTCTGCTTCGACCTGCTCATCTTCTTCTATCTCTAATTCTTCTCCGCCCATTGCTAACAAATAACGACCATATTCCTGCTGATCCATGAATACCTTCCCCTCTCTCGGTTGACTGGACTGAAACAATCTTTACCTTCCTTTATATGTTTAGTAATTTCAGCAATCATTCCTAAAATGATTGTCTGATACTTTATATGCACTTAATAAGGGTTCATTGGGTTCATACCAATCCTTATTTCCAGCTTCTACTACCTGCCTTTTGCACGTTCCAAATACGCAACCACAATATGAAGTTTTTGAAGGTGTTGCATTACTTGATAATTTTAATGCTTCTTCTAGTTCTGCAAATTGAAAAGGAAGCTTAATAGCCCCCTCATCAACCCAGTGGAAGCAAAATTTCTCTGGACATGCACGAAATCGCTCTTTGTCTTCTTGGTAAATTAACGGCAATATTTCTTTATGTGACTTATGAAGATTAATCTGTTTCGAAACCTGAAGTAATAAGATCCGACACTTCTCAAAATATCGATGGTGACCGATTCTATAAGTTAAAGAATTCAGCTCTTTATCAGCTCTATTAACGAACACTGGAATGAATTCGAATGTTCCACTAAGATACAACCCAATAATGTGATTTATGTATGAAACCAAATTGTAGTGAGTTGAATTTCTTCTGAGCCACACACCTGGCAAGTTATCTTTATTATTTATTTCTTTGAAAATGGTTAACACTTCATCAGTCATTGCATGACTCCTTTGCTTCTTTGTTAGCTCTTTCTCTAAACTCATTTTTCAACTCGTATTTGCTTCTTTAACAACATGATCTGCCCGACATGATAAGCATTATGAATGCTCAAATTAGAGACAACTCCCCACCAAGGAGCATTGAAATATTCTGGAAGTTGTTTGGTGAGCTTCGAATCTTCTGTTTCTTCTAAGACAACTTTCCAATTAACGAACACATTCTCAAGTCTATTCAATGTTTCTGTCCAGCCAATCTCATTCAATTGATCTTGTGCCACAGCAAATGTCTCATCATTATCAATATTATGATCTAATCTAAATTCTCCCGCCTTAAATCGCTCAAGCCACTTTTCATTCCAAAAAATAAGATGATTCACTATCGACCATATGCTTTGTTCATTGTCATTCTTAATGACTGCTTCTTCTGCTGTTAGATCATCCAAGATCTCCGCAAGAGGAAGAAACCAACTCTTATCGTTATAGCATGCCGTTAATTGATCTATCAAAATCGATTTATAGCTCATCAAATAATCCTCTTCTCTTCATTAATTTAGGTAAGTATTTCTCCCATCCAATTTACTAAGATTAGATCCTTCTCTTTTGAATAACACCAATCAATAATCTCGCCTACTAGTTTTGGGGTTATCAATTTATCTTGCCAAATCGGTGTCAAAACCCTTCTATATCCCGTATAATCACCACTTAACCCCTCAAATTCCTTCCCCATTACGACTAACATCGGTCTCCAATTCGGTTTAACTGCTTGTTCTAATTCGTAGGCAACGATAAACTTTTTATCTTCAGATAAGATGTGAAGCTTATGAACCCCAGCATCATCGTAGTCTGGAGCCACATACCAATAAAACACTCTATCAAGACGAACTATTTTTCGTCGTAGTTTTCTACTCACCGCCATGTCATGCACCTATCTTCGCTTTATTAGTCGACCTTCATCAAACCGTTTATCTAGATACTGCGACTCTTTGAGCCCTGAAATCATTAAAGGCATCAGTATGTTGCTGATTAAATAACTCAGGCACTTCATTTGGATCAAAGAATTGAACTTCTATACTTTCTTCATTACTACTAATCAGTTCTCCATCGGAAATGCGTCCCAGATAAAAAAACGAAATCGTTTGTGCCTGATCCCCATTTGCATACTTATCAAAATACTTGGTGTACACGCCTATTAATTTCTCAACGAAGATTGTTACTCCTGTTTCTTCTTTCACTTCACGAATAGCTGTCTCTTCAGCAGATTCGCCTAACTCCATAGCTCCTCCTGGAAATCCCCAAGCATTTTTATCTCTTCTCCGTTGAAGCATATTTGTCCTTCTTCGTTTAAAACGATGGCTCCTGCAAAGTTAAGAATGATCATTTCAGTGCCTACCTTACTTCTAATCCACTTAATATAATCCATTAATTTTCTCCTTTTCATAAACTTCTGTAGAGCTAAGCTTAAATATATCTATTCATTCCACAGTCTCGTTACATCTTTCAATTCTAGGTCTTCAAATTGCATTTTATAGATATCCGGTTTCTTTAATTGATCTAAGAAAGCTAAGCCATAATTTGAATCAAAATGATTCATCATCAAAGTCATTACAAGACCGTGTGTTCCAATCGCAATTTTCTTTCCCTTGTGTTCTTTTAATATGGTTTTGAGCACTGTCATTGACCTATTCTGACAATCCGCGTTGATTCGCCACCTGGTAAGGCATATTCAGCGTTTTCATTTAGACCTCCTTGAGACGCTCTGATAAATAGATTTACTGTGATTTCACATAAGTACTTTATTTACAAATTCGGTCTTCCCATCCGTATAAGCCTGCCGATTTTCACTATAACTATTAACTAGCTCTTTCTTTAGATTGGCATATTCAACTACAAATTCAGGATTGCTAATTAATGCATTTCTGAAGGATATATGTCTTAATAACTCTTTGCTCTCTTTATTACAAACATATAAGTGATGTTCAGGTTTCTGTACTTTCAATATACTATAGGGAACACTTGCATCTTTTCTTGCAAAAGCTTCTCTGTTCTCAACACCCAAATTCCCTTCATGATGGTAACCTAAACTTTCTAATCCCTGAATGACGTCTGGAAGTAAGTCCATTGAATCAATCACTACATCAATATCTATAATAGGTTTTGCCGCTAATCCTGGTACTGCGGTACTACCAACGTGCTCGATTTGAAGTACGAGATCCCCGAGTCTATGTTCTATGATGGATTTCAGATTAGAAAACATCTCAGGCCATGCATTGTTGTAATCTTCAATAATTATTGTTTTTTTACTCATGCTTGAGATGCCTCCAAAAAAATAAGTATTTATGAAGATTATCCAAAACTCTTCGCGCCATCCTGAAGTTCAAACAGCCTACGTGACCCACAAAATCTTTCTAAACTTACGGCTACACCGTTCTCATCATTATTAGCGGTTATTTCATCAGCAATTTCCTTCAATTCCTCTATTGCATTCCCCATAGCAATAGCGTATCCAGCCTTCTTAAAGAGGCCTACGTCATTATGGTCATCACCAAATACAATAACGGAATCCAATTCTACATGATACAATTCACAGAGTTTAGCAATCGCCAGCTCCTTAGAGGCGAGAAGAGGCATGATTTGTATTAATTGATGATTATCCGTAATCAGTATATTCACTTTACCTTCGAATTTTTTTAATAATCCAGAACTGTCATTATTGCCGGAAAGGAGTATCTTCGTAGCATCATATTGCTTTAATTCATTTAAGGGTTTTACTATGGGGTTAGATCGTGTGTTCATTGAGGTAATATAATCAAGCTCTCTTAAACTAAACCACTCATCTCTTACTTCCATCGTCAGCTCAATCTCAGGGTTACACTTCAAACAGTAATCAAGAATTTCTGTGGTTACATTAGCAGGGATTGATTCATTAATTTCTATCTTGGTTTCCTTACAGATCACTTGAGCTCCGTTGTAATATACAAACGCCCCGATATCCAATAATTCATGAGGAAGAAACCAATTAACAGCCCTGGGCGGTCGAGCTGTTGCGAATATTATTCTCATTCCTTTCAGATAACAAGATAAGACAGCATCTAAATTCCTCTTGGATACTTCTTTATTTGAATTCAATAATGTTCCGTCCAAGTCAAGAACTACAGTTGAATACTTCAATGGATTCAACCCCCAACATAGTTTTTCTTCGTGATCTCTACATAACGTTCCTGGATTCACGACGCGAGCCGACCTTAGATAGCTCTTATCTTAGGTCGGCTCGCGTATCGTCCGAGTTATCTCCTATAATTATACATCTGGATGACCATAGGAGTAAGCCCGAAGCATGAATATAATGTTAGGGGATGCCGCATTGTACTATCTACTAAAATCCATTTCAATATAAGGAATATCATAGAATAACGGAATAGCAATGACTTACGCATATTTTCTAAATAGAACGCTTCCATCTTTGTGAGATTGTATCCCTATTTCTTCATATCCAACGATGTCATTCATTCTTATTGGCACTACTAATCTTTCATACTCGTACTTCTCATTAATTAACATATAGAACGCCATTAAAACCGCATTTGTTACGTTCTGATCATTAGGTTCTCGAACCAAAAGTTCAGTTACAATAACTTCTTTGTCGTATTTGGAACGGTTGACTGCAATGTGGTAATCCCAGAATGGAATTGTACTCTTGCTGCCTGACTTACAAATGATAGGATAGTCTGAGTTAATAAATGCATCGAATGTATCATTTAGTTTTTCCAATTCGTATCTTTCAGTTGTACTATTTGTATCGTCTACACCGTTATGTATTACACGATGGTATTCAGTGTTGGTGAGGTGCTCTTTAAACTGATGAATTAAATCACCTCTTAAGAATATCGGACCAATCACATTTCCGCCTCCTCTCCTCAAAATCCCCGTGCTTTTGTCTACGTTCGGGACAATTGATTTCTATGAAATACTCTTAAATATCTTATCTATCTCTTTTCGATCGTAATCAAGAATCCAATCGTTAAATTCCTTGTACAAGTAAAGCAAGGCTTCCTTAGTCGGTGAGACGATGTCTAAACCACGATCATCATAAATGTGAAACACCAATTGGGATTGAGGATCTATGAAGTAAATTCTTGAATTAAGGTAACTATTCTTCTGAGTAAATCCTCCAATAAGTCCTAACAAATCAATATAGTCTATCTCGGACAGTTCGCATTCAAGAGAGTAAAATTTATAATGTCCAGTCAACTCTAGTGTTTCATCGTCATAATCTTCCTTGTTAAGAAAATTATTCATTGTGTGGTCTGCAAAATATTGAAGAAGGTCAATTTCCTCTTCAATATAAGCATCTAAATCTCCAATAGGTTCATATGATACCCCCACAATATAAAACGGATGCTTCTCTTTAAATATTGCTAGAAATAAGGCAAGGATTCTCTCCTGAACTACACTATAGTATGTGTCATTATCAATATCGCTGTTCGGTGGTCCCAGTTCAAACCGGATACTAAAATCATTATTGTAATAGAATGGTGGTTCAAAGATTATGTTAGAGAGATGTTCATTTATAAATTGTTGAATAGACATCTAGTTAATCCCCACCTTCTTGTAGATTGATTATTATGTTAGATATATTTCACACTTTTTCTTGGCAGCTATATTTCAAAATTAACTTATTACTTTTATAATCTTTTCAACCGTCTCTTCAATTCCAAGATCGCTTGTATCAATCTTATTTGACTGCATCCTTTGATATAACTGTAATCTATTAATACTATTATTTATTTGTTCTAAGCTTCTCATGTCGGAATGCATTCGATCTCTCAATGATTCCTCAGAACAGGTTAAAGTTATCTTGTATAGCTTGTACTCCGAAGTATGTAACCTTTCAAGTAAATCATTTAAAATGTCTTCCCTATGGAGAACCCAACTGAATATAACGTAATCAAATGAAGGATTTTTCAGATAATTATTAAGTAAATAGGTAATATTATTCTCAACCATTTCAATGGTCTCTTCGTTTATCGTCCAGGGATTCATCATCCAACACCAATCTCCGTCTAACCATACAGATCGATCTAAAGATTTGTAAAGATTTTTACAAGTACTTGTCTTGCCTACGCCCACACTTCCGTTTACTACAATTAGTTTTTTCATTCTATACACCTCCATTACTTGGTTAGAGGGATTTCAACTAAATTCGTTACCTGAATATCTATTTAAGTTTACTTTTCTTTCAGTTTATCCAATCGAATTTCACGCAATAATAAAAATAATGGCAGTCCAAATGAAACACCAACTGTTAATGTTCCAATGATCGGAATCCACTTATGCTTTATGCCAATTCGCTTTCCTTCATATAAAATGAATCCAATCAAAACAATTGCTGCAATTATTACATCCAACCAAGCAAATGCACTAATTCGATTCTGTGTTGCTTCATTCAATAGTAATGTCATATTAAATCCGTGCTCACTAATCCAAGGAATAAACTCCATGTAGGGCAATATTATTCCTAACAGTGTTAATACCCCATAAAAATACTTCATGTCTCTCACCTCAAAATTATTAGTTTAAAAAGATCACAATGATTTCGACAATCTCTTCAGGTTGAACTTTCGTGATCTCTACATAACGTGCCTGTATTCACGAAGCGAGCCGACCTTAGATAACTCTTATCTTAGGTCGGCTCTCGTATTGTCCGAGTTATCTCCTATAATTATACATCTGGGCGACCATAGGAGTAAGCCCGAAGTGTGAATATTATATTAGGCTATGCCGCATTGCACTATCTACTAAAATCCATCTCAATATAAGGAATATCATGCTCGATATTATTCAAATAAAATTTTAATGCTTCTTTGTCCCAATCACTCCAGTTGTTATAATTATCGAAATCATAACTTCTATAAATCGCTGACACTACTCCAAACTGTCTAAGATTAATAAACTCAGGTATTAGTTTTAACCATGCATTATCCATTGTATTTTCTTTTAGATACCCATCCATGAAGTTATAATAATACCTCTTAGTTATCTCTAATCTTCGTTGTCCATCTACTACCCAAGGGATCGGAATTTCATAGAATAATGGAATAGCAATATCACTAACAAACCAACTGTATTCTGCTTCATCAAAATCAATAAGTACTACATCATCGTCTACGTTCAGATAATTCCCATGATTTAAATCTCCATGAATAATTCCATACGAATCCGTATTCTTTGGCAGATTGCTGAGCTCTTTTTTTAGAATGTTATATTTGTCAATTACGTAAGATAGTTCTGCAGGTAAATACTCTTCCATATGGACAAGTAACTCTTTGTTATACCACTGTCTCCTATTTAATTCATTTGTTAGATTTAACTGCTTGGAAAGGTTATGTGTTCTGCCTGTATAACTGCCAACTCTTTGATAGAACAGATTGCTTTCTTCAGCGATTCTAGCATTTCTGCCACTAGAAAACTCAAAAGAAGTTGCATAAAATTCTCCATCACTTATTCCCTCTACAAATTTCCCGTGAATAGAAGGTAACGCTTTGGAAACAGATACATTGTTATTCAATAAATAATTCATAAATTCAATTTCGGATAAAATTTCTTCTTCAGTTCGATGTGATTGGTGTGTTACCCGGAGGACGACACTTCTATCATCTGATTTCCCAAAATAAACAAAGTTCTGGAATCCTTCTAAATCTTTAAGACTTGATGGATTAATATTGAACTTTTGAGCCGCCTCATTAAGGACTTTCAGGGTAAACAGCTCTTTAACGTACTTTTCCATAACGTTTGTTCCTTTCTCTCATGATTTCAGATAAGGTTCCTGTATTCATGAGCCGCAAAGGGTTATCTGCTTAAATGCTTCTCTGAAATCCTTCTACAGACTAAGATGAGCGCCGCCGTATGAATGCCCCGTTATAAGATGTCGCTTAATGATGAGATGTATTTTGCTTTATTTCGTTTGTCATATATTCAACAAATGCTAATAAACTTTGTAAATCAAAATTGCTATTGTCGTTCTCTCTGTCGGATGATTCGTCCGTGTATATAGCTAGATAATACTTAACCAAGGGCTGAAAGTGTTGAGGTAGATTTGTTATTCCCCACTCTCCACCCTCTCGCTTTGAAGATATCTTACCTTCTGTTACGTAATAGAGAACTCGACAAAAATTTAAGGTTAGGTACATAGAAGTAAGATTCGTAGGAGGATTGTCAATGATCTCATCAGCACATCCTTCCACATCGTTTAATATGGAGTCGAGGTAATATTGACTATTAATCGGTTCATAAAGTTCACTTAATGGTGTTCCATACAGTGTTCTTCCTCTCTCATAGGCAACAACAAGTTGAGCGGCTAAATCCTTATCTTCCAATCCCCCGCAAAGATAATTCTCATCTGTACGATATTTTTCCCTATGATAATCGGAGTAATGGAATTCAAAAGGTGTAGGATAGACAAACGGTTTTAAATATATTTCTAAGATAATGGTAAATTCTATTCCACGCTCATTAAACATCACAGACATTTCATCATGCAAAGATAAAGCTATTTTTGCAATTCTGGAGTTATTTACTGGTGTAAGCTTTTCTTTTACAACAACTAAAAAATCAATATCACTTTTTGTGGGATTAAAGCATCCCATAGCTAGTGACCCATGCAAATAAACACCTATCAAGTTCCCTTTAAGCTCTTCTCTAAAAAGAGTAACGATTTTATCTAATAAAGCTTGGGTATTCATATCAAGACACCTTTCTTTTATCATCTGGAATTCTATGTATTATTTAACTACCAGATCAATATGGAATGATTGTTTTTTCCATTTTAGCGAAGAAAGCCTTGAAAAAATATATATAAAATAATTCAAATCATTTATTACACTAAAAAATCACATCATAAGATCGCTGATGTGATTTCTATAACTTATATTTTTGTATAAATAATCTTTTTAATACTATCGTTAGAAAGGCCGAACTGATCAGTGAGCTCATCTATCGATGAACCATCCATATATTGTTGACGTATTGTTTCGTTTCTTTGGCTCAAATACTTGCGACTTCCCGAGTTTTCCCCCCACTTTTTTCGTTGTCCCTCAGGTGTTGGGATGTATACCATGCTACCGTGTGTATATTTTTGTATTTCCTTTAATAGTTCCTTCGGAAAAATCATATCGGCGTTTACATATTTCATAATAGCTCTGCTCCTTAAATTTAATTTAAATTAAGGTCGCAAAGTCTACTCTATAAACAACGAATATGAAGGCGGTGAAATAAATGCTAGCTCCATACAAACAACCGCCGTTGTTTATAGATCAAGACTTTGCACGGAGCAGATCGGACGTTTACTCATAATCTATTACCTCACTTTCGAAATAATCTGTGTATATACTTCGACAATATTTAACTGTGTCCTTCACCCACTATAACTGTTTACTCTGAGCTGCCAGTCTGGCGAAGGCAAGAGCGAGGGCGAATGTCCGTAACGTGAATGTTATGTTATCAGATGTTGTTACCATCTTTGAAATCTCTCTCTAGTTGGTTCCCATGAAAAGCTTTTAATATAAACTCTCTGTCTGGAACGTTTAACTGCTCAAAAGATTCCAAAAATGCTTTATTATCATATGTGGTTCCTATAAGTTGAACACTTACTGTTCCTTTTTGGAGTTCTACTATCGCGTATCTTGCAATTGCATGTTCATTACAACCTAATGCTCCAGGATTCAAATAAACCCTTTGAGTTGTCTTGAAGTAATGGATTGGATGATGATGACCAAAACAAACGAGACTATAAGGTGAGCCTTCATATCTTTCGTCTAATTTTAATCCCGAAGGGGTTTCATCTATTATTTCTCTTTCTCCTTTCTTCATATGGTAATGCGTTATTAAAATTTTTTGCCCTTCTATTTCAACTTCTAATGTCTGAGGGAGATTTTCTATAAACTTGATATTTCCTTTTTTTAGCTGTTTACCGATCCACTTATGATGTTCAGCGATCATTTCATGACCCGGTAAGGTATCATCACCTTGCAGTAGTTTCAAAACTGCCTCTTCATGATTACCTGAAACCGCCGTTACATCCTTTCGATACATTATCTCTTCAAGCACTTCGTTAGAGTTAGGGCCAATGCCAATCATATCACCAAGACAATATGTATGTTCGATGTCCGCACGAGAATCAATATCAGAGAATACGGCACTTAATGCAGGATAATTACCATGAATATCAGTTAGGATTGCAATCTTCATTTAGGCTTCTCCTTTTTATAACGTTCCTGTATTTCACAACCTAACGTGTCATGGATGTTCGGCGAACGCCGAATCTAAGAGGAAGCTCGTAGCGTGAGTATCTTGTTATGTAAAGCTCTCCTTCTCGGAAAGCAATAAATTTCTTTACAATCGACTTTCTAGGTCATTTAGTGTATTCAACCAGCTCGAATATTCTCCTGATTCTTCCCATAACTCTTGTAGTTCTGAGTCTTTCTTAATTTTTTTAATTGCTCGTTTAGCTTTGGAAATGAGATTTTTCCCTTTACCTTTATGTGCATCGATCCATTCATATAGATCTTCAGTATTACTTTGACTATTTAATATCTCTTGGCCAGGTTTGCCTTGTAAAGCTGCAAGGATTTCGATTGCGCCTAGAGCATTGGAAGCTAAATCTGACTCAATATATTCTTCTTCTAAAACCTCTTCAATCGTTTCTTCAATTAATTCAATGTCATCAGAATCAAGTAAATCTGCCTTCCAATCTAATACATCATCGTTTTCAAAAATTCCAGTTCCCCATGCTCCCATCATTAACCCCCTAAAGTATTATTAAGTTTACTCGAAACATGGATATGATGTTACACGATTTCGCCGGCTTTGTAACCAAGCCCTCAATAAATAAGATCTTCTCGCACTTCTATACCCATCTCGTAACAGATCCACCAGCATGCCGGTGCCTCGTCAACACTCGATTACTCCTGATCTTGAAGAGGTATATCCAAGTACCCTTTGCAAAACCAATATGTTTTACTCTAGGGTTTTCTGGAAGCAGCCATTGCCTTTAAGGCATTCTCAAAATAGCTATATACTTCATCTGCAATTTCCAGGAACTCTTCAACAAGTCCACTATTACAATCCAAGTAACAAGCATACAGATAATCAATTAGAGCGGAGTCAATGTCACAATAGTCTAATATAGCATTCTTCATCTTAAGCATGTCATCTTGCCATACACCTGTATCTACTATAACCAAAGAGTATAATGCACGAATTAATCTCTTAGAGTAACCTTTAATATATCTGATTTTTAATGCGTTATCACTAGTATTAGAAAGTGAACGATGTATACGATCTACTTCTTCCTTAGTCTCTCTATTTAAGTCTAAAATGAATTCTGGAGAAATAATGATCGGGGGTACTTTTTCACCAATGTCATCCCCATGTATACAAACACAAATGATCTTAACCCAGAAACCCCACTCATTCGGTTTATTTAATACATCGTCTATTGAGCAAATTATCGTATCAATCTTAGTGACGAATGGATATTCTTCCAAAAGCCTGTCTTTAATATTCGACAATCTTTCGTAATCGATATCTTTGGGATTTTCACATACAATCGTAAAGTCTGCATCTGACTTAAAAGGTGTAGCAGTTCCTTTGGGAATCGAGCCACACATATAGATGCTATGAAACTTACCTTTAAATTCGGTACGTACTTGATCTATATACTTATCAACCAAGTCCTTATATTCACTTTGTATTGCTATTTTATCTATTACTTTTTCTAATATCATGTAGACTCCTCCTAAAATGCTTAGTTCATTAAGATTGAGATATATTCTTCATCTTTAAGCCTTGTCACCTTACAGTTCTCATTGGATTCAAATGCTACTATTCTCTCTTCAATTGTTTTATTATTACTATCTTTAAATTTGTCCTCTCGATCATAGTGAGGAAAAATAAGCTTGTCGGTTACACCTAATGCCTTAAAATCTGTTAAATCCATTGTGTTCATCTGTGGAGTAAAGAAATCGACAATGTTAATATTCGGCCCCAGTAATAACGTTCCAGCACTTACTCCAACTATAATTACATTCTGTGTGGCCAAAGTTTTAATAATTTCATCAGCACCACTTTTCTTAGCGTAATACAATAATGTAAATGGATTTCCACCATTGATATATATAACATCGCTATGTATGAGAAGTTGCGGATCATCAAATTCTATATCTACAAAATCAATATGCTGAAAGCCCATGTCTTTGAAGTCCTGCACCGCCCTTTGTGCATATCTATTATTTTCTTTCATAGGGGATGCTGTTGTAATAATAGAGACCTTTAATTGAGAAATATCTCTGTCAATAAAACTCAGAAATTGATTCTTAATATCTTCAGTATTAAAACCACACGAAGTTAGTAACAAGCTACTCATTGAAATCCCCGCCCTTAAACAAAAGTTTATCTAATATCTATAATTTAATTAAGCATTCCCATGATTTCTGCTAACGTTCCTGTATTCATGAAACGCCCCAGCCTTAGATAGCTCTTATCTTGGGCTGGAGCGTTTGTTGTCTGATCATCTTCCAGTATTATACACCTCACAACCAAGGGACGAAAGTCCACAACATGAACAATGTGTTAGGTGATGTATAAGCTAAGCCATCTGTTCTCGAATGGACTATAGCCTCTTTGAGAATGCTTACAAAAGTTCTTCACCCGCTAGTATTTGTTTCGAAAGTAAATCTACCGCTAGCCATGTGGAAATATCTTCTTCTATCTTTCGATTCCAAGCTGTTAAAAAATGTACTTGGCATGTCTCTTGAGATTCAATTCGTGTCATAGGTACTTCAATGCCTTTATCTGAACTTATAATAAATCCATATTTCTCAAGATCAGAATTCAAATTTAGCGATTTAGGAATCCTATCGCCTCGATCTCGTCTTGCCATTAAAAGCTCTCCATCCTGAGTTCCTACATGTAATCGGTATTTCTCGTTCTCATACTCAATAGCCTCAAGATGTTCCCCGGTATTAGAGCCGTAATCTTTCCAGCTATATCAATCCTGCCAATAAAAAGTTTAATCTTTTTCCTTGCTATTTCAATTGGGTGGATATTTTGTGGCTGGCAAGCCTATTCAATAAGGATAGTGAGTATTTTTATTCCAAGCACCGTAGGGATACGTTCAATTTCTTCTAGTCAATTTGATATATTGGGATATATTTGATTAATTTCATAATCAATTTTCAGTTCTTGCCTTGATACCGTATCATTATTCATCATCCTTCCCTCCTAATACATTGATCCTCAATTGGTACTTAGATCTCCGGGATTTCATATACTTTCCTGTATTCAAAACCCAGCGTATGCTGGGTGTCTGGCGTATGCCCGCAGCGTGAATATTATGTTATGCGACGCAATTACCCGCTTCGAATGAGCCTTCAAATCTGTATGTAATCTCTCTTCCAAAGTGCTTCTAATACATTTAGTTGATAGTTGTGAGATATTCCATTTCCTTCTGTTACCTGATTCCAAAGTTCTTTTTTATCGTTTAACAAATCTGGCTGTTTCTTTACTATACTTACAGCACTTATTGCATATCTTTTATTCTTTGAATCTTTTCTTGAATTATAAATTCCTTTTGATACACCTTTTATATATCCTTCTTCACATAATCCAAGAAACGCATTCTTAGGACTTCCTTTTTTTGCTCCCCAAGTTCCTTCACCGAATACTTCTGCCGTGGCGACTCCCCATGCTTCAATAGGCGAATTAATAATTTTTTTGATGTATTAATTCTACGACTCTAATAGCTGCTTGATTGTACTTACTCATCCAATCCACCCCTTTAATGATTTCTGATTATTTCCGTAACTGTTTTGCAAAACGATTTTTTTCACAAGATCGATCCCCTTAGATAGCTCTTATCTTAGGGGATCGATGTGTCCGGCTGAATAACTTCCGGCTACTGAAATGCCTCTTCGAATCACATCTACTTCTGCCGGACCGAGGGTTGAATAACACGATTGGTGAATTTTTGTTAGGCGGAGTACTTTACTTCTTTGAATCAACAACTATGATATTATCGCCTTTAACAATAGTCAGTTTCCAATTTTCGTCAGAAATATAATAAACTCCATCTTTAACTGATATAATTGTTCCTTTCGATAAAATCATCCCTCGATCATTTTGTATTATATGTAACTGTCTATTACTATCTGAAACATCTCTTATATATTGTCCTCCAATTACCGCAATATAAGGAGTTAAAATCCCAAGTGCAACTACTACTAATGTAATAGTTGCAATTACACTTGCTTTGCCTGCTTCTTCTAGCGGTTTAAAGTATTGTTCGTATTTTGTCTTTCCTTCATTCTCTCCGCTCGTAGAGTCATTTTGTTGAATTTTAATTTTTCTAAATGAAATTACGATATTAATTAATAATGAAGAGAGTAATAATACGAAACGAATCGTATTATTAATTTCAAACTGCAGCAAATTCTGAATAACAATCACAATAATTATGCAACCAGTGAAGATATATGGAAAAAATATCAAAAATCTGAAGATATATTTTTTGAACCACTGCTCTTTTAAGAATGTAAAAATTATTCCAACAAGAAACGTAGATAATGGCAGGATTAGCTGAACCAATATATCTTGAAAATCAAAAAAAACAAATAAAACAGCTGGAATTATAGCACCATAAAGAGATCCCGATATACTTGTACCAATTCTTGTAGGAGCCTTAACCATCCAAAAAACCATTATTGTAATGAAAATCGGAACTGCCCATACTATTATAAATGAAAGAGCTCTATTCGGTATTTCTTGCCCATTTGTGAAAAAAGTTGATAAACAAACATGAAAAACTAATATAAAGACTGATGTAGCGAGACTAAGATGTACTTTTTTCTTCTTATAGACAAAAACTGCAGAAATCAAAAAAATCACGCTTATCATTAACAATGAAGAAATTATTAATACCGTGTAATAATTAAATGGCACAGGATTTGTTATTACATTTAAAGTCGATACAAAGCTTGATTCATTTCCTGAGATATAATAACCATACAAAAATGAATACCCAACTGTATAAAAGAAAAACCCGAAAAGAGATAAAATTAACGATGTTACGCTAAGGATCCTAAAAACATCAAGAAATATTTGAACATGAGGCCTTTTGATGAAGTCTAAATTTTTTTGAATTGAATTATTCATATCTTCCTCCTTTAAAAAGTGTATTTTGCCTAAAGCAATGATTTTTCAATACATTGATTTCGTCATCAATCAAGCAACGGAAATAACTTTTTGGATTCTCTCCAAAATCTGCTTTCGCTCTATTTGATCCAGAATTATTATGGATGACTTCAAATATTTTTTGAAAATCTTTTTTTGAATATACTGCTTGAATTAATGCCGCTACTCCACCTTTGTTATAAGTATTAATGAAAATTCTCTTTAGCTGAGTATCGTGAGTAGCAAACATAAATACTTGATCAAGTGAATCTTCAGCATAATGAAAACAACTCCAATTAGATAAATAATTCAAATCCCAGGCTTGGTTTTTACATCCATTTAATACCTTATGAATATCACTACTACCTGAATTTTTCGGAGCCTTAATTCCTTCTTGATTTGTAAATAGCATTGCTACGTAAGTTAAAGTGTTCTCCGAAATACGTAAGTTTTTATAGCTCCACTCAAGAAATTCAATCATCTTCTCAACTGGCGAAAGTTCTTGTCGCCGATGCAGATATACTGTATGAATCATCGTCGCAAAGTGCATGAGTAAATGATCGTCTTCCTCATCATAATTACTTTTTGTCATAAACGGATCTGTAGGTAAAGGACAAATTGGGATTTCATTCAATCTCCCTTGTGCTAAACGTAGCCAAATCATAACAGGATAAAATTCTAAAATATTATTAAACTCTTTAAGCTCTTTTTTAGGTTGAATATTATCCTTGATATTTGTTCCGTATTCTAATAGGGCTAGCCCTGCGTTTGCAGAAACATTATTCATACTAATCCATGTCATAATAAGCCCAATAAGTTGCATTTCCTTTTTCTCTTTCAAAGAGCCATAACGAGCTAAGTTTAGTAATCCACTCAAAAGATTTCTATCTAGTAATAGCACTACTTGATTATTTCTTTTTGTTTCTGAAAACTGTTTATAATTTATTAATCCATCTTGAGAAATTCTAGGATGAAATATTATTTGTAGCCTACTTACTGTTTCCCAAATAAGATCATACTCTTCGCCGTCCATTATTAACGAATTCATACCTACCCTATCCTTTTATTTGAATTTATCTAACTTTTCTTATAACGTTTGGCATTCCTGACATTCAAGCGGCTTAAGTGACCGTAGGGAACGGGTCGTCAGACTTAGCTGGTTGAATGTATCGCCTGAATTAACTTCTTTGAAATCCCTCTTGGCGATCAAGGGCGAATGCCCGCAGTAGGAATGCTGTGTTATACAAAGGACTGTTTTTCTTAGCGTTACTCAAAAACCCCTTTAATGTATGCTCCAATAAAACCAGCCACAATTGCAGTAATAAAGATTTTTGAAGTATTCCACCAGAAACTTATTAGTTTATATTTTCTCTCCTGGTTTATGATTTCGCAATTAATCTCAATTATTCCATAGGAATCTTTAATTTTTTCTTCCAACGGTGAAATCCCGACCACGTAATGCGTCTTATTATCAATAAAGTTTTTAATGTCTTTTGAGCTTTCGTCAATATATTTTTTCAAAGTTTGCTCTAGATTTATAATTTCCTTTTTTCTAATTAACTTCAACTTCCCAAATTGTGTAATTAAATCTATAATCTCAGTGTTAAGTGTTTCAAACCCATTCGCTAGAGATGCACTTCCTACATTAAGTCCGTTTTTCTTTTCAACTGACTCATATTCTTCAAAAGTACGTCGTAAAGTTTTCGAGATCTTAATCTTATTACTCTTTAATTTATTTTCAATCCATCTTTCTAGCTTCATGGTAATCTCCTCTGTATTATCAAATTTGCAGTCTTTCGTATAACGTTCCTATATTCATGAATCCCGAAGGGTTGTCTGCTGAAATGCATCTCCGAAATCCCTCCACAGACCAAGGCTCCATCAGAGCCGCAGCGTGAAAATTATGTTATAGGATGTCAACGACTTCTTTGTAACTGCTACATACTCTAAGATTTCATTTCATTTATTATGCTTTGAAGACCTGAAAGATTTCCTCTACCTAGTGTTGAATAATTTATATGTCTTTGTGACGTATCTATAATTGATTGATTCACCCACAGATTCATTCAAGTGGTAATATAACTATAAAAATCATCTTCTCTCACATCAATTTTATTAGTTCTTGATGGCACATGCTTTTCCAACACTTTCAATATTTCTTGAAATGTAGTTTCTACATCACTACTTGAATTTACTATTCGATATTCATTCGGGAGTTTGTTCCTTCCCCTAATGAGGGAGTTCATTTTTATAGAAGTTTCCCAATCAGTGTAACTATTCCCGTTATCTCTATTTAGAATTCTATATTTAATCACTTCATCTTGATCACTACAAAGTGTCAAAATAGTATAGTTATACCCTTCAAATTCTTTAGGAATATCCAACATTCTAATATCATTAAGATCTGTAATAATAATTTGCTTAAACCCATGACGATTATAGTTTTTTACGACCAACATCAAATTCTCAAATGCTAATTGTTCTTCTTCTTTTTGAGTGATCTGAACTGAAGGTGCTAGAGCGCGAAATTCTGGAATCCAACCAAATTCAAAATATGGAGTCCTAAAGTGTTCATGTAATCTCTGGGACAATGTTGTCTTTCCATTCCCAGGCGAACCGTGGAGAATAATAAAATCGATGTTCAAAGTCTTCACCTGCTTACTAAAGAATTTTCGTCTTTATGCTCTAACGCTGATTTCCTATAACGTTCCCGTATTCATGAACCCCAACGGGGTTGTCTGCTGAAATTACTCCTATAAATCCCTCCGCAGACCAAGGCTCCACAAGGAGCGGCAGCGTGAATATTATGTTATAGGATTTCAGCTTCTTCTTTGAAACACTAAAGATAAATTGTTATTGCTCATTCATTCACAACCACAAACAAACAATTAAGTGGTTCTATCTAAATTCTTTAATTCCGTCTTCAAAAGCTTCTGCATCATTATGATCTATCCCATGTAGAGCTTCCTGTAAAGCAAAGGTACTTCTATAAAAATGGACTCTTTCTGAAATTTGTCTTCCATTCGGGTATAACTTCGTGCAGATTTCAAAAAATTCTTCTCCGTAGCTAGAAAGAATTCCTGCTAAGTCATAGGCTGGATCCCCAAGTCCTGAGCCTCCGAAGTCAATAATGCCTGCAATTCTTTTATCTTTTGGATTCCATATAATATTGCTTGCTCCAAAGTCTCCATGAATCAAAGTTTTCTTCAAACTCTGATTATCAATATTATTTAAAAATGCATTAAAGTTCTCTACTACTTTTTCTCGCGCATCTAACCGCATAAATGGAAATAGTTTTTCTTTTATTCTAGTGAACAAAACTTCTATAGTTCCATGTACACTTTCATACTGTTTTTGCAATCCTACCGCTTTCGGTATGTCTATGGAATGGAGTTCAATAAGAAACATAACAAGTTGTGAGGCAATTTCATCTATAAATTTTTGGCTTTTGATAGTTATTAATTCGTCCTTCCATAAAGGAGCGCCTTCAATCAGTGAATAACCCATAAAGGTCTTACCCACCTCCAACTCATCGAATGATTGATAGGCCGGATAGGGAATCTGCAGAGTTACAGTCTTTCTAATTGTTTCTAACAATTCTGTTTCTCGCTTAAATTTTTCTAATCCTTGCTTATACTTAGGAAACCTAAAGACGAGAGATCGATTAATAATAAATACGTCATTATTCTGACCGATCTCATTTTGTTTTACATCTTGAATATGTAAATCTGGATAAACTTTTTGAATGCGTCGAACGTAAGTAGAGATCATGTATACAAGCTCTCCTTTGACAATAACTGTTTTACTTTCATGAATTTCGGCTGATTTCCTATAACGTTCCTGTATTCACGACTCGACGTATGTCGAGTGTCTGGCGAATGCCAGACCAAGGGCGTATGCCTACAGCGTGCATATTATGTTAAGCGAAGTAAACTTTTTATCGAACTACTAATAAATAATTACATAATTTATATGATTTTTCATATGTTGATTCTTTGCATTTCATTAATTGCATTGTTCATTATTTCTTTATATTCATTTGGAACGTTCTCTACACTATGTTTTAAGACTGCTTCTAAAGTAGCAGAAGCATTAATCAACACCTCATCAGGATACGCCCTAATTCCATGTACAGCTTCATTTCTAAGTCTTCTAATACTATTTATCTCAAATAATGATGCTTGATCAAAAATCTCTAAAGACTCTATCTGTCTAAAATTAAACACCTGATTTCTTGCTTCTAATGCTATGATCGCATTATTTCTTTGGATATTAGAAATCTTTCTTAGTGTAGATTCAAAAACAATCCACTTAGACAAAAATACCCCTAGCGCCAATTTATTATTTGTCAAAGACAATACTTTTTCATTTTTGATGCTATAAGGATTCCTAGTTCCAATTTCATTTTTTGCTCTGCTATAAAATTCATAGTTCTTTTCATTTCCTAACAAAATCCTATCTACAAGCTGATCTACTATTGGGCGATTTTCAGTATCAGGATCTAAATCTACAGTAAATTGAGACAACTTTTGAGGAGAGTTTAATTCAACATATTGCAAAAATCTATACAACACATCTGCTCTTCCCATGACAGGTTCATAGTCGCCTTTTTTAATATGCTTTTTCATTAAATCATAAAGATAAGCTGATAATTCATAATGATTATTAAATTCTCTATCTGTTTTTGAGACACGATTTTTTGCTGCGTTTTGCAAACGTTCCAAAGCAATTTCTCCAGTTAAAACAAGGCCATTTAACTCATCTAATATTTGGTATTCCTCTATTGAAAGCTCCCCACTTAAAGGTTTATAAACTAGATCATGTTCAACTTCAGACCATGCATGCATTAATACCGATGCTACTTGTATTTCTATAACGGCATCAGTGTATCTCTTATTTGTATCTGTTAATATTTCTGGTCTTAGAGAAACACGATAATGATACGCCCAATAACCAGAAAATCTTTTTTCATATGACGGAGTAGCTGTACTCGGAAATTCCTTCTTACTATGTACAAAGAAATTTTTTGCAATAAAATTATTAATTTCTTCTCTATCGCCAGGAAAATATATTGCAATTCTTACTCCAGCAAGATCTACAATATCCTTGTAAATTGAGTCTACGCTTTTATACTTTTTCTCTATCATTCTTTTTTCAAGCTTTCTTTTAAGTCTATCTGGTCTTTTTGCTCTATGCGTCACTATGGCTCTGATTCCACTTCCTTCAAGTATATTTTCACATTGAGTAGCACACATTTGAGCTAGTTTTAAGTAAAAGTCGTACTCTTTTGAATAGCTTTTCAAAAACTTCTCAATTACATTCATGAGAATGCCCCCTAAATTAAAATTCTTTAAAATGATCTATTTATTTGTGTACATTGTTTATTTCGCTTAACGTTCCTGTATTCACGACTCAGAGTATGCTGAGTGTCCGGCGAATGCCGGATCAAGGGCGAGTGCACGCAGCGTGAATATTATGTTATACGAAGGAACCTTGAATTACTCACAAATGTTTAAGACAACACTCTATTAATTCTTTTCAAACTCTCTTTCAGTAGGTTTAAAAATTCACTATCGTAGTCAAAAGAGCCTTTTAATGTCGTTTCTATTAATTCGCCTCTTGAATATCTTCTCTTTGTAATGCAATAGGCAATGTCATAATGCCCCATTTTTTGATCGATAAAACTCATTTCAAATTCCTCGTCACTCATTGCTTTTAATTGAATCGTTTTGACTTCGCTATTTTCAGCTTTTAAAAGTCCTTCCATACAGTCATGGATTTTTTCATGCTCAATCCTGATCTCGGCTTGTCCAGCAAACTGATCGTCCTTAATATAGACCAAGTAGTTAATGGATTTATATCGCTCTAATTCAACGTCTTTAAATAAAAAAAGGATATGTGATTTTTTATCTTCGGACTGAAGAAAAAAATCGTATGGGTCAAGTGGTTTATTAAATATCACCGCTTCGGTCCTTTCGTATAACGTTGTTGTATTCACGAAACGCACCATCCTTAGATAGCTCTTATCTTAGGCTGGCGCGTTTGTTGACTGAGCCTTCTTCCATGATGATACATCTGTCAACCAAGGGGCAATAGCCCCACTGCGTGAATATGTTGTTAGCTGATGTTCCGCCCTTCTTGGAATTATCCATCGTTCTCCTTTATATTTGATTCATATATTGAAAAAAACTCATTCTTAGTTTGAACATACTTCAATAGTACGTAGTTAATTACATGACCTTCTTCCAACATCACAGCAAAATAATTTTCAGGTAGTTCAAAACACTCAATAACAAACCATGAAGTAGCACCAAGTTGTTTACGACTCTTTATTATTTGATCCTGACCTTTTTCAATTTTTTCTCTGATTGTATAGTCCGACTTTTTTAACGAGTGACTAATTAATGTATCCCAATTATCAATTATGTTTTTATTACTTAAACCTTGAAGAAAACTCATACTGTTCACTCCTAGTTATTTCTATTATCTCTAATGCCTTAATCAACTTTTTAACATAATACATGTTCTTCTTACCAGTATATATCTCTGATAAATCTAATAAATCTCTGAATTTTTTTTGATTAATATACCACTCTACAATGTAATAATTTGACTTTTGATTCTCAAACAAACGAACAAACTGAAAAAATGATTTATTATATCTATAATAATCTAACCAATATCTGAATTGAACTTGAGAAAGACCTAAAGATAATTTTAAAATTCGACCTCGACCCATAATAGAACAATATAAAAAAAATAAATACTCAAATAGACGGATTGGAAGAGGGCGAAACTCAGATTCAACTAGAATGATCGCTGCTGGAAGAGGGTTCTTCTTGATCTGCTCGTTCAAATTCCGAATAAGCTGTTGCTGACTCCTGCTGCCACTTTTTGTATTCTTCATAGTTCGTTCTCCTAACTTCTTTATCAAAAACAAGCGTGATAATTACAGGAATCAATATTCCTACAAGGACTATACCTATCATTACCTCTATTACAAAGAAATCGCCGAATTGTGTGATAATACCCCAGTAATTTTTCGAATTAATCATTGGAGAAATCCAAAAGTGGGCTCTAAGCAAAATATAAAAAAACACAAAAAGAACGCAGCTATAAAAAAACGATAGGAATCCTCTTCTTGAACTTGCTGTTGTATATCTATTAAAGTTTCTTACAGTGCTAGTAAATCTTAAGACAACAGATATAAAGACTACTAGCGTTGCAATAAAAAATTGCTCTTCAGTAAGCATAAAAGACCATACTAGCGCTAACAACAATGGAATCACAATTACAAAAATAACAGAGGAAAAAATACTCTTTACTTTAATTATCTTTTTCTCTCTTTCAGCAACATCGTCAGCGATATAATCATCAATAAAGCTTTCTCCTAAATAAGCAGCCAGAGGAACGTTTAACTTTGCAAGAGGATAAATAGAAAAATAAATTGGAGTATATATATTACTTTTATATCGTCTCCAATAAATAGGAATAAAGTAAAATGATAAAGCTACAATCAATGGTACTGGGGCTATATTCCATTCCCAAATACTTTTTAGTATCTCCATTGAGATATCCTCCTTTGATTTTATATATTTTAGGGGTTTCAGCTAACGTTTCTGTATTCATGAACCCAAAGGGTTGTTTGCTGAAATACCTCTCTGGAATCCAACTTGCAGACCACTGCTCCAAAGGAGCCGCAGCTTGAATATTATGTTAGATGGTGGGAACGTTTTCTTTGAATTAGCTAGAAAAGAATTCCTAATTGGTTGTATTGCTTTAAGGGTTCTTTATCAATCAGTATATCTCGGTTCTTATCTTCGGTAGATATGACATTGATTATATGTAATTCGTAGTACCATTCCCCTGTGTCCTGAAAAATATGTCTTCCATTATAAACAATCCTGCCATATTCATTAGCTTTTAATCCAAAAGCCTTCTCTACTAAAGCATGATGAAACTGATCAACTCTTACTGGTTTGCCACAGTC
Source organism: Paenibacillus sp. Root52 (assembly GCF_001426865.1). Taxonomy (GTDB): domain Bacteria; phylum Bacillota; class Bacilli; order Paenibacillales; family Paenibacillaceae; genus Paenibacillus. Next base: position 401,420 of record NZ_LMFO01000023.1, read on the forward strand.
ATATGAGTAATTGAAGGTCAAAAGATATTCTGATTCTGTTCGTTCAATTTCTATATTTCCTATTCTCCAACTTTTTTGAGAAGGATCTAAAATAGGAGTTCTTTGATTGATAATCTCAATTCCCTTTTTGTCTTGTACAATAAGAAGCTCGTGGTAAGGAAGACCATAACTCGTAGAATAGCTAAATAAGGCTTCGGGGAGCTGAAATGCTTTTTGAAAATTATTTCGTGCAGTCGAAAAGGGTGCCCCCCTTACTTCCTTTCCCCATCTCATTGTTATGGTTTGAAGAATGAATCTCTCATCTTTCTTTTCGGGTTTGTATTTAGTGTATAGATTCATGTGTTACGTTCCTTTCATCTAACGTTCCCGTATTCACGACGTTCGACGTAGTCGGATGTGTCTGCTGAAACGCTTCCACAAAATTCATCCAGCAGACCAAGGCTCCAAAGGAGCCGCAGCGTTAATATTATGTTATACGACGGAATCACTTCTCGAATATAACTTCATTATTTTTCTTCTTCAGGTACGTATTCAATCAATTCAGATAATTTACAATTAAATGTATCGCATAGCTTGAATAAGGTTTCCAGCTTTGTTGTTTCTATATTAGTTTCCCTATAGAGCTTATTGATCGAATTCCGACTTAAGCCCGATTTTGCCATCAATTCTGTTATATCATCTATTCGATGTTCTGCCATGAGTTCTCGTATATTGCACTTGATTACGTTCATCTTTTCCCCTCCATAGTTCTATCTTATCTCCCTCATTAGTAATCATCAACGAAAAGCGAATATTTAACTCTACAAAGTCAAATATCCACCTTGTAATTAACTCTATAAGGTTATATAATAACTCTGTAGAGTTAATAAAGGGAGGGATATTATATGATTAATACATTAGAATTGCTAACAGAACCGCTGATCAGAATACGTCTAGAATTACTCTATACTGAACTTGTGAAATGCCATACGGAATACAATCAACTTTCTACTGAGACAGATCAATACTTTAAAACACTTCGCGATGCTTTGCCTGATCAACTTCAACATACAGTTTTTCTTTACGAAGACGCTCAAATTTCTCTTCAATCCATCTTAGAAAGAAGTATCTACATACAAGGTTTCAAAGACGCACTACAACTTTTTGGTGAATTGCAAAACTCTAGCATTTAGAGGATCATATGATCCTCTTTTCTATTCTTTTTGATTCTGTCGTATAACGTTCCTGTATTCGCAATGCGAGGGTATACAGCTACACCAACTTCCTAGGAATCCCTCTGCCGGAACGCAACTTATCCGAAGTGTGAATGTACTATTGTATGTCGGTTCCTTAAGTTAATTGTTTTAGACTTCTCTGTTTAAGAATAACTCCATCATCTCTACTTCTTTAAGAAAATGAGCTTCTATATTCTTCTCGTGCTTTTCATACTCATCTAGATAGTTTAGCACACCTTCAAGCATTCCAATTCTTATTAGAACAGACATATCACTAAACGAATCCTCTTCTTCTAATAAAGTTCTTCTTGACTTCTCCAGTTCCATTTTCCTTTCAACTAGTTCTCGAAATCCTTTTAAGGATTTATCTTTATTATGTGTAAATTTTCTTCGTAGATTTATGTTTTCCAATTGCTCTTTATATTCACTAATGCTTTCAATCCTCTTCTTTACAGCATAATCATATCTTAATTGATCAGGACCAAAACGAAATTGGGTTCTCCAAGCAACAAATGTTTTTTCAGGCACGTCTAATATTTTTGCTCCATCCCATTTATCTAATCTTCTATCCACACACAATTCATACATTATTTCTTTTAGGGACTTACCATACTTAGCTTCTACTAGCTCTTTGTATTCTTTATTTGTCATAACAAGTTCCCTCCTTAATTTCTATCATCGCGCTGTCATATAACGTTCCTCTATTTACGACTCAGCCCATGCTGAGTGTCCTACTAAATGTTGAACCAAGTGAGTATGTCCTCAGCGAGAATATTATGTTATACGGAGTCATTCTCGAGAAACATGCACTAATGTCCAAGCATTTCTCGAAAGAACATTATCGATAGCTATGATGTTTATTAAATTATGTATTTTCATCGGGGCAGAATATAATTCCATGAATTTATTAACTTTGACAGGCAAGAAATTCTTGGTCGAGGCGTGCCATGACCACATATTTCTATCATTGAATTCTTTCATAATTTTCAATTGAGTTTCGAAGATAAATCTATATGAGTTTCCTCTCCATTCTTCTGGAAGATGAGTTAATATTTCATTCAATCCAGCAGCAATCCAAATTAGAGCTTGTTTTTCATTATTTTCTTTGTTTTCCCATAACATTTCAGCAGTCCGTTTAAAACCTACTACCGTATCCCAATCAGCCCCTAGGATACCTCTATCATTTAACTTTTTTGTTCTATATTCAATTTCATTAGATGGCCACCAATCTATTATTCCAGTTCCAATGTTAAGATTAGGATTCGATTGTGATTGTATTTGAACTTGTTTAAAAATCGAATCTTCAATAGATTTATAGCTATAATTTTCAACAAAATGTCTCCAATACGAGTAGACTTCTGTCCATGAAAAATTTTCAGAATTCATTTTTGATCTCCCTTTTTTTAAAATGCTTTCATATAATTCTGTCGTATAACGTTCACTGTATTCACGACTCGACGCATGTCGAGTGTCCGGCGAATGCCGGACCCAGGACGTATGTCCGCAGCGTGAATATGATGTTATCTGATGCCAAGTCATTTTAAAATGATGTAAAAGCTCTACGTTAAATGAGCATTCCGAAAATCACTACAATTCATTCTCATGCTTCTTAAGGCAGCAGTTTCAAAAATTCGATCATCAGAAATAATCATATGATTTTCATCTCTTAAGTACAGTAAATGATTTATGTCAATAGGATCATTTATATCTGGAGTTCTATTAGTCCGACTTCGATTCCATGTATATGAGTATCTACCTAGTATAAAAGCGACTAGTTGCTTTCCGTCATAATTTAATAACAGCTCATCTATCTCAGTGTCAAGAAAGTCGAACTTACAAATCTGTAATGCTTCAATTAGAAGTTCTCTTTCTACTGTTAGATCTGGTTTCTTATCAGGATCAAAAATTAAATCTTCAATATTTATCTTATGATATTGAGGTGATTCTGCTCTTTCGTTTTTTTCTCTCTTAATTTCTTTGTGATTTTTCTCTATAATATCTTGAAGAATTGTTTGCTTGCTTTTTTCCCGCATTTGAATCTTATAACTTGCTTCGTCAATATCAATATCATATTGTGTCTTTAGGGCGTAAGCGTAGTCTTCATAATTTTCACACGAAATTATAAGATTAACCTGACCCCACAGTAGCCTTTTTTCTTCTATTATCAAAGGAACATTCGAAACATCTAGTCCAAAAGAAATCAAAATGCATTCTACAGGCAAATAAGGGTATATTTTTAATCCTGACTCTTTTAATTTGGTAAGTAGTATTTTTCTTTTGTGATACTGTTCAGGTGATATGCCCCACACTATTTCCTGGTAAGCAAGTAATGATGTTGCTGCATCACTTGTTTTTTTTAATTTAGGTATGCTGTTAATCATTGAATATAATACGTTTGTCTCTAAATAATACTTATTAGAGCTATTTTCCATAAATTTCACTCCTTGTTTTTATTAAAATCTTTATGATTTCAGATAACGTTCCTGTATTCATGAACCCCGAAGGAGTTGTCTGCTGAAAGCCTTCTTCGAAATCCCTCCGCAGACCAAGGCTCCATCGGAGCCGCTGCTTGAATATTATGTTATGAGATGTCATTGGCTTCTGCGAACTATCCCCAAAACATTCCGTTGTGTCCTTCATCCACTATCTTTAACTGTGTTTCAAAATCCTCATTCGGTTCGATGTCATCTATGAAATGCCATTTCCCTTTACTGTCCTGCCAATATATTTTCCATTCATTATCACCTAATCTGAACTGAGCTACTGGCATCTGCACCCATTGATCACTTTTAAATCCTTGTCTTTCTTCAATCAATGTCACATGATTTCCTCTGATCTTATAACTGATTCTAATTTGGCTTTTCACATGTTCTGGTACTGCATTTTTGGTGTATTTGTCCATAATCTTCATAATCCGCTTCTTCGTAAAGTCATCCATGGTTTCTATCTCTCCTGCCTTGATCCGTTTTACTCTACTTATATCACAATGATGTCTCATAACGTTTCTGTATTCATGAACCCCAAAGGGGTTGTCTGCTGAAATTCATCTTTGAAATGCATCCAGCAGACCAAGGCTCCATAGAAGCCGCGGCTTGAATATTATGTTAGGAGAAGTGCTGCCTGAATTACCCAAGAATATAGTAGATTTTATAATCCCTCATTTTTTATAAAGAATCCTTCAGGGTAATATTCATCGTCCATTAATTCAACATCAGGATACCTAGTAAACACAGTTTCAAATTCATCTGTTTCAATTAAGAAATTTACTACTTCATAGATCCTTTCTTTACTTCCAATATCAATTAGAACCATATCACTAGAACAGAAATACCCCCCATTCATACATTCTCCGGTTTTTCTATTCTTTTCTCTTAATGTTTGTATGTTCTTATATGTAAAGAAACTTGCACTCCACTTCATTCGATTTGAAAAGACTACAATTACATCAGTATTTACATCATCATTATCCCATTGTCCTTTCGCCCATTGTTCTGCTTCTATCCAGATAATTTTCTCTAAATTTTTCATTAAATTAATCCCTTTAGTAGTTTTTTCTAAAATCTTTTTTATTTGTGTAAGGGTTCTCTATTAATACTCATTTTTTGACTTCGGCATTTCTCCTAACGTTCCTGTATTCACGACTCGACGACTGTCGAGTATCCGGCGAATGCCGGATCAAGGGCGTATGCCCGCAGCGTGAATATTATGTTAGGTGATGTATTCGGCTTCTTCGAATTACATTCAAATCATCAGTTGCACTATAAATCTTTATACCTATATTCTCTGTAACTTATAAATCCACTCTTGTCATAAAAATTCTTTGCAATTTCATTATTCACCCAATAATCCACTTCAATCTTGCTAATCTGGTTTTGGGCAGCGATCTCATGGGCTTTATTCATTAATTGTTTTCCAAGACCTTGATTCCGATGTGCTTTAATGACATTTAATTGATGTATATATAATGACTTATATGATTTTCGAAATGGGTTTTCTTGATGTTCCTTTATTTCAATCCATATGTAGCCCAGTTCTTGTCCTTGCTCCTCAACAATATAAAATTGATAGTTAGGATTCATCATGATTGATTTAAAAAAATCACTTACTGCTATGTGATCATGTTCTTTAAAATGATTCGGATACATTTGAGCATGAATATGTTGTACTTCTCGGTTAAGTTCACTAATTAACTCATGATTTTGAGTTCGAATAATATCCATGTTTTGCTCCTTTCATTCTTTTATATGATTTTATTTAATGTATTTCCGAATATTTCACCTAACGTTCCCGTATTCACGACTCGACGTATGTCGAGTGTCTGGCGAATGCCAGACCAAGGACGTATGTCCGCAGCTTGAATATATTGTTATGGGATGTACCCTGATTTACAAATTTCACTTCAACTTCTCTACTTTAATTTCCTCAATCTTGTTATTGCTCATTTCCATTACTGACCCTAAATCAAATAAAAAGTATTTCACTTCATCATATCTTTGACTTTTTCTAATCGTTCTAAAATCAAAAATGATTCTTTGATCTTTATATTGAAAATCCAGCAGTTCGAAAGCCTGAATTCGGCGATCTTCTCCCCACGTCCATGACTGTCCAAATGCTCTTAAAAGAACTAATTCGGATTCTTCAATGTCTTCTGCCATTAATACATGGATTCTAAACCTCGTTCCTTTTTCGTTTAGAAATTCTGAACTTGTATAGAGGTTCAAAATTCCATTCCATTCAAAGCTTTGATCCTCGTAGTAATCGAAATCGTCAATAGTCATACGTTTTACATCCTTCAATTGATGTTTTTGATCTTGGGTATTTCCCATAACGTTCCTGTATTCACGACCCAACGAATGTTGGGTGTCCGGCGTATGCCGGACCAAGGACGAATGTCCACAGCGTGAATATACTGTTAAACGAAGTTAATTTTCTCTTAAAACGCTACTTGAATCGTCTACTCTATATGCTAATAGGCTAATTAAAATGATATAGTCCATAGCTCTATCAGGATCATCGGTAATATTCCCATGTCCTCTTGGATTTCGAATTCCCATTACAACTCCCTCAAACAAGTGCATGATTCCTTCTTGTTCATCTAAATCAGTCTGATCTATCAAGTCATTAAAGCCTAAAATGGGTTTATTTCTCGAAAAAACTGTTCTAACTAAGTTTGTTCCATCTAAGTCATGTCTTTTTGATTTTTCTTTAACATAATTAATCAATGATTTAGACGCTTCGAATACAGCACTTGAAAAATGACCATCTTTATATAAATTCAAACAAACATTAGAAATACGTGGATGCAAATTTAATCCATTGAACGTTTGAATTTTGATAGTGTCAGGATCTTGTTCCAAATCAAATTTTTTCTCTGCCAATCTTTCTATCAAACCGTTTAACATACTAATTGCATGTTCAATGCCCGATTGAAATTTTGTTTGTTTTCCTAAAAACGAATCACCAATTACGTATGCTCCTTCCCAAATGACATAGTGTTGATATTTAATAAACTCAGGCGAAAACTGACCATAAACTTCTCTTATTGTTTCTTTGATACTTTCCTCAACATTTTCAACTTTTGGGTCTGAGTAAACAGTTATTTCTCTTAATTCTTCTATATCTTGAACTCTACGTTCTAATTTAGTGATTCCTCTATCTATCTCTTTAATAGTAAATTGTTTTATTTGTACCGTCGTTTCTTCTGGATTTTTCCTTGTCATATTCTAAGCCTCCCACATCATATGTTTTAGATTAATTTCGTTTAACGTTTCTGTATTCATGAACCCCGAAGGGGGTGTCTGCTGAAATCCCTCCTCGAATTCCTTCCCGCAGACCAAGGCTCCAACGGAGCCGCTGCTTGAATATGATGTTATTGGACGGTCTTGCCTCCTTCGAATCTACTGCACATTTCTCTTCAATGTTATGTTTCTTCATGTATGTGTTTTTTGATCTTTCATGGTTCTCATTTTTTATGTTATTTCATTTTCATTGGTCTTCATTCTCAATATGTCCTTGATCCTCAATCTCTTTTGATCTTTTGAATGTTACTTGACCTTTTTTTAATCCGATTTTTAAAATCGCTTTTGTCCTTCAATGTCATTTGATCTCTTCTTTGATCCTTTTTTGTTAATCGATTTTTGACCTTTCAATTCTTTCATCCGATCCATTCAAGGCTTTAATCCATTGCAAGTCTGTTCCAATAACGTTCCTGTATTCACGACCCGACGCATGTCGGGTGTCTGGCGTATGCCGGACCAAGGGCGTATGCCCGCAGCGTGAATATTATGTTATCTGATGGATACGTCTTCTCCGATTCTTCTTACTCCTTAGGTTTCTGTATTTAAATAAGTCTTCCAATCGCTTCTCTATAAACGGATATAGCTTTCAAATTCTATTTTCGCTATGCCTTTCAATTGCTTGTAAATCTCTTTCTCAAATTGATCGTTCTGTACTAAAATCATGGCTAACGATTCTCCACAACTTACTTTAATCATCGCATCCGTTAAATCATGATTGGCAGTGATCACTAAAGCCTTTATTACCGTTTCATTATTATATTCACTGAGACCCATCGCTGCATCGTCTCGCTCAGCATCTGAAGCTCTTTCATCTATTAATATTTCAATAAGCATTTCCCACTTCTTCACAGGACTACCTCAACATTCATGTCTATTATTGTTTGTTTAAAATTCTTCTCTAGCTTTACGTATCTTTCAGATAACGTTCCTGTATTCATGAACCCCGAAGGGGTTGTCTGCCGAAATGCCTCAACGAAATCCATCTCGCAGACCAAGGCTCCATCGGAGCCGCTGCTTGAATATCAGTTATCTGATGGATACGTCTTCTCCGATTCTTCCTACTCCTTATGTCTCTATGTCTAAGTATTTCTTCCAATCGTTTCTTTTTGAATTGATGTTGCTTTCAAATTCTGTCTTCGCTATGCCTCTTAGTTGTTTATAAATCTCTTTTTCAAATCGATCATTCTGTATAAAAATCAGGGCTAGGGATTCACCACAGCTCGCTTTTACCATGTTGTCAGTTTTATCATGTTTTGCTGTTATCATTAAGGCCTTCATTACATTTTTATGGTTATATTCACTTAGATCCATGGCCGCATCGTCTCTCTCAGCATCTGAAGCACTCTCATCTAACAATATTTCAATAAGTTTTTCCCACTTCTCCATAGGACTCCTTCAAAATAATTCTGTTTATTGTGTTCTATAATTATTCTCTAGCTTTAAGTATCTTTCAGATAACATCTAATTTATGTACTTCGTAAATACCACAGATCCTGGCTGATATCTGACTACGTATATGATACCCCAAGCACTGGTATTTGCGAAGAAGAATTTAGCGAAAAAGGTAGATTTATAGAAGCCCTCAATCTCCCAGATCCAGACGATCCAGCGGGCTCTGAATACGCTGAATATTCTTTGTACTCACATGCGTATATCGCTGGGTTGTTCGTGCACTCGTGTGACCAAGCAGCTCCTGGATATAGCGCAGGTCTGTTCCATTTTCCAGTAAATGCGTGGCGAAAGAGTGTCGTAAGACATGAATACTAACCTTTTTCACAATGCCTGCGCATTGTCTAGCTTCTTCAAAGACCTTTTGCGCACTACGCTCGGTCAGATGCCGATCCGAAGATTGTCCCGGAAACAACCATCGATGGGGTTTAAACTCGGTTATGTATTCCTGCACAATTTCCCAAGCTAGATGGGAGAGTAGCGTTCTTCGATCCTTCTGACCTTTTCCCTGCCTTACAATAAGGGTCTGGCGCTCAATATCCAGATCGCTACACCGCAGACGAACGACTTCACCTACACGAAGACCAGACGAATACGTGAGAAACAGAATCGTTTTATGCTTGAGATTAGTTACGGATGTGAGTAATTGAGCCACTTCTTTTTCAGACAATACTTGTGGCAACTTGGTCTGCTTCTTGGGACGAATATACTGGATCTCTGTAGGATGATGGAGTACATGTTTGCAATAGAAGCGAATTGCGCTGATCGTCTGGTTCACACTGGAATGGGAGATTCCTCGCTCAAGCAAATCTAAACAGTACGTCTGAACTACAGAAGTAGTCACAGCTGTACTTTCAATTTGGCAGCTACTCAGAAAGCGTTCGATCTGATTACAATAGGCTTTGATCGTTTTGCGACTGCATCCTCGTAATGTTAATGCCTTCTGTAATGGTTCTTTGCTCCATGCACTGTTTCCCTTGCTAGCTTTCCATTGCTGTAAATCCTCACTTTCCACCCACAACTCTGGAGCAATCTGAACATCTTTTGGATTAAATTGATTCATGAACTCCTGTATAGCTGATGTGGTGTAGGGGATGACCCATACTTTTTCTTTCGCTTGCCACGTTCTACCCGTGATCCGACGAATCCGCTCAATGTGTGCAGGGTTATACGGAATATAAATGTGCAGTACCCCAGCAGAACCTTTTGATATCGTAATCGTCTCTTTGGTCGTAGCATGTTCATTCATAGGAAACCTCCTTAGATTGGGTGGATTCTGCTTTTGCTATCATTCTGAAAAACAAAAAGGAAGGCCCTTCTTCCTCCCCTAGGGAATCAGACGACCTTCCGATGCTTTCGGATCATATATGCTGTTGTAAAAGGTAGAGCGGAGCGCGGCTTATGCAGTGGCAAGCCGCGCGTAAGAGTGAGGTGCTGCGCCCAAATGGGCAGCACCTCATGGAGATGCACCGCGTCAATGATCGCGGTGCTCCCCCTGCCGCTGCAACCTACATAGCAGCGGCTTCTTCTCCCAGCGGCAGCGTGTAATACTGCGCCTGCTGCCCCTCATGCTGCTGGTATACAACGACCAGCAGCGTCCGGCCTTTCGCGGCAAGCGGGCTAGCGCCAGCAAGCACCCGCTCAAGCCGGAACGGAAGCACGTCCAATACGGCGTGCTTCTGCAGTTCTTTTTCGCCGAGACCAAGGTCGGCGAAATCACGGGCACCCATGACCGTCTGTGCAGTCATGGCCGAGGTCATCGGCAACGCACGCGAAGCGTTGCCGTCCCCACTGTCCGCCGCTCCATCCGTGGCGGACTCAACCGCGTCGCGCGCTGCAAGCGCCGCAGCATCCCCGCCATCGCTGCCGATGATACCCGCCGCATCTGCGGCAGAGTCTTCCCCGGCAGCAGCCGAACTTCCCACAGCAGCACTGGCACCTGTGCCGCTGCTTTCCAGCCATGCCGAGCCTGCGGCACCGGCAACACGTGGCAGACGAACGTCTTCTGGACGTTCAGCCAGCGTTTTCATGTAACCCGCCCACTGGTCTTTCTGGAGTACGTCATCCCACCAGATTTTGCGTGGCTTGTACTTGTGTCCGAGGAAGTAGTCCAGCTTCATCAGACCGAGCACAATATCCATATGCGGCGTATTCCGCGACTCTAGGAAGCTGTGCAGGCGGGTGAATAGATCCTCCAATTGGTGACCAATCTTCTGCCAGCCTTGCCCTTCCCAGTAATCCCCGAACGCTTGGAAGAAATCAAACGGCGAGTTGAACTCCTGCTCCATCAGATACTTCAGCGTATGATCCATCCGGTGTGCGTTCCAGTATTTCTCCAGCACATCCTCCAGACGCTTCAAGCGCACGATGTCGCTGAACGGCAACACATCACTGCCCAGAATCTCATACGGCGCGTGATCCATATAGGTATAGTTGTACTTCTCGGCATCGAGACGCAGCCCCGTACCGCGCAGCATTTTGAGGAATCCGAGCTGAAGCTCTTCAGGCCCCAGAGCGAATACATCGTTAAACGTCTTACGGAACGTATTGTAATCTTCCTCCGGTAGTCCGGCGATGAGATCCAGATGCTGGTCGATTTTGCCGCTGGCTTTCACCTTGTTCACCGTACGGCTCAGCTTGGTAAAGTTCTGACGGCGTTTCACCAATTCATTCGTTGGATCATTCGTGGACTGTACCCCGATTTCGAATCGGAACGTACCCGGCGGCGCATTCTCTGCCAGATAATCGAGTACCTCAGGACGCATGATGTCAGCGGTAATTTCAAACTGAAAAACCGTCCCCTGATGGTTCTCAATCAGGAATTTGAACATCTCCAGCGCGTAATCCCGCTTGATGTTGAACGTTCGGTCTACAAACTTGATCAGCTTCGCACCCTTCTCAATCAGGTACAGAATGTCCGACTTCGTCCGTTCGATATCGTAATACCGCACGCCGACCTCAATACTGGATAGACAGAACTGACAGCTGAATGGACAACCACGACTCGTTTCAAAATAAACAACCCGCTTCCCGAGATCCGGGATATCCTCTTCAAATCGATGCGGTGACGGCAGATCGTTCAGATCCGCCTTCGGGCGTCCTGGCATGAGAATGACCTCTTCCCCTTTGCGATACGCCAGTCCATAGACAAAGTGATACTTCTTACTGCCCGTAAGCTCCGTCAACAGCTGATGCAGCGTCTCTTCGCCTTCACCCATAACGATGAAATCCACATTAGGAATCCGGTTCATCCAATATTCCGTGTCATAGGACACTTCCGGCCCGCCCAGCAAAATTTTCACCTCAGGCATAACCTTTTTCAGATTATCAATAACCTTAATCGTCTCTTCAATGTTCCAGATATAACACGAGAACCCAATGACGTCCGCACCACGTTGGTACAGATCAGACACAATATTCATGACCGGGTCTTTAATCGTATACTCGGCGATATCAATATCAAAATCCTTCTCACTGTACGCCTTCAGACAACGCAAAGCCAGCGAGGTATGGATATACTTTGCATTTAATGTAGAAAGAATAACCTTCATGGTTCACAACCTTTGCCTGGACACCCAGACCATATTTTTTTGGGAAAAGTAAAGCTCCACAGCCATCCAAGCCCATGCCTTCTCATAGAATAAGCCTGTACCGCTATCTACACCTTCGTTGCACTTGCACGACTAATTATACATATACTTCAGCTTCCATAGGTAACTATTCCACATCTCATGGACATATCTGGAATTTGTCTTTCAAAGAGTGGACACGCTTTTTAAAAAGACACCCTTCTCTCAGCCTCATCCAACTACAACATATAGACCAGACAACAACGAATCAATCTACATATTGTACACCCTTTGGTTCATGCTCTCGAGCGACAATGTCCACCTTATGAAAGACAATCTTTCACCATTTGTCCATCACTCAGAGACTGAAATCGAATAACCAACTTAAATACAAACCCTGAACACCGAGCTTGATTACCAAACTCAAATACCAAACTCATTAACTTCTATGCCCGCTAGATCACTAGATCATGCAGTCATCCCTCATCCCCATGCTCATGCTCATACTGTTGCATTCTTTTGATTACTCATTTATCCACCGAAGCAATACCAGGAGTATTCATTTATCGATCCAGCAACTTGAGCAGTGTTCATCTACCAATCCAGCAACTTACTCATACTCGTAAAAGGCATCATCATCCGTATCAACCTCTTCGCCTGATTGTCTCTGGAAGAATTCCAAGAACGGTAATCCGTACTTACGATACTTGACCTCACCGACCCCTTTAATAGTCAGCATGTCACGTTCCGTCTTCGGACATACCACACTCATCTCGCGAAGTGTTGCATCATTGAAGATGATGTAAGACGGCACATGTTCCTTCGCCGCCAAGTCACGCCGGATTAAGCGTAGTTGCTCAAATACCGTTTCGTTAACCGCAGACGGCATCGCATCACGACCACGACGTCCACCATAGTTAGTACCCGAAGCTGTTGCAGCCGTCTTGCGCACCACCCGTTGCATGACTTCACGCTGACCTTTGAGCACTTCCACCGCCAAAGGCTGCAAACGCACTACCGGATACTGCCCCTCGGACAGCATCAGATAACCTTCGGATACCATAACGTTAATAATCTCCGCAATTTCACGCTCCGTACGATTGCCCATCACACCGTATGTTGGCAGGGAATCGAAGCCGTAATCCAGCACCTTTTTGGCACGGGAACCTTTGAGCACCGAAGCGACCAGAGATACACCATACCGTTCGCGCATACGATGAATGCAACTGAATATTTTCTGTGCATCAATCGTCATATCTACCAGCTCGCGATCATCCGTACAGGAACTGCAGATGCCGCAAGGCTTGTCCTCATGTACCTCACCGAAGTAGTCCAACTGCGCACTGCGCAGACAACGTGTTGTATAACAGTAATCCACCATCTGTTGCAGCTTCCGGTAATCATTTTGTTTCCGGTCACCCTCCATTGGATTCTGTTCAATCAGGAACTTCTGGGTGATAATGTCCTGTGCCCCGAATAACAATATGCACTGACTTGGATCTCCGTCCCGTCCAGCACGTCCGGCTTCCTGCACATATGCCTCCATATTCTTCGGCATGCTGTAATGCAGCACGTAACGCACGTTGGACTTATCAATCCCCATGCCGAAGGCATTCGTTGCCACCATCACGCGGATATCATCGTACAAAAACTGCTCCTGGCTCTGAGCCCGATCATCGTCTGTCATACCTGCATGATAACGTCCTGCGGGCAAGCCTGCATGCAATAAACGTTGATGCAGGTCGTCCACGTCCTTACGGGTCGCGGCATATATAATACCTGGCTCACTCTCATGCTCGCGCGCGTAGTTCAGCACAAAATCCTTCTTGCTCTCACCGCGCAGCACGCTGAACGCCAGATTATCCCGCCCAAGTCCGGTCACGTATGTCTGCGGATCCTGCAAACGCAGCAGCCGCAGAATATCGCCCATGACCTCGGGCGTTGCCGTCGCCGTAAAGGCCGCAACCACCGGCCGCTCCGGCAAACTGTCCACAAACGGCGCTACCGCCAGGTAGCTTGTCCGAAAATCATGACCCCACTGTGACACACAGTGTGCCTCATCCACAGCCACGCACGAGATGGGCAACTGCGCCATCTCATCGCGGAACCAATCCAGCTCCAGTCGCTCCGGCGCGACGTAGAGCAACTTCAGATCACCGCGCTGTGCTGCGCGGATGCGTTCATTCACTTCTTTGCCGCTTAACGTACTATTGATGTAAGCGGCGGCAATGCCAGCGGTCGTCAGCGCATCGACCTGATCCTTCATCAGTGATATGAGCGGGGAAACGACAAGCGTTAGCCCCGGATATAACAGAGCGGGAATCTGGTAACAGATGGATTTACCGCCCCCGGTTGGCATAATGCCCAGCGTATCCTCATATTCGAGCAGGCTGGATACGATTTTTTTCTGGCCCTCGCGGAAGTCGGGGTAACCATAATATTTTTGCAGGAGACCCTGCGCTTCTTCTAAAGTAGGTGCTTGCACACTCATGTAAAGACTCCTTACTTGTCACCGGTGTTCCTCCACCAGCTTGGTCCGATCCGATTCTGACATCCGAACACGGCACCATTGCCGTATCCTTGACAACAAAATGGCGTTCTCATGACTTGTCCGTCAAGCAAAACGCCGCTCCCTTTAGTTTAACGGGACAGACCCGAATGAGCAACCGCGTTTTCATGTCTAACGAACTTTGGTATATAAAGACTGTTAAATAGGAATAGGAACCTTCTTTTAATACTGATTTATGTTAGGCACAACTACGGCTCAAGATCCATCCCAAGCAGCAATTCAGTTCAGGCGCAGTGAACATCCATGCCCAGTTAATCTTTTCCACCCAAATAAAACAACCGTCCTGTCTTCATTAGACAAAACGATTGTTCTCTAATTCACCATCAGTTACGAATTCTTACCATTCATGTGATAATACAACCCTTTGCTTTCCATCAGCTGCTCATGCGTTCCATCTTCAACAATTCGACCTTGATCCATCACGAGAATGCGGGAACACTGCTGAGCAACCTCCATTCGATGAGTAACAAGTAATCCTATTTTGCCTTTCATAAAGGTTAACAGATGCTTCATTACATGATGCTCTGTCTGCACATCAAGTGATGATGTTGGCTCGTCTAGAATATACACATCAGATGTTCTTAAGAACAGTCTGGCCAGCGATAGTCGTTGCTGCTGACCTCCAGATAGATTGGCACCTTTTTCTTGCATGAGTGCTTCATACTGTCCTTCTTGTGCCTCAATAAATTCATCTAAACCTGCTTGCTCTGCTGCAAGCTTTACCTTATCCAATGCAACGTCTCTTCCCAGCCGAATATTCTCTGCCATTGTTCCTGTAAAAAAAGTCGGTGTCTGCGGCATATACGTCACAGTGGATTGGCTATCCCTAGCCAAATATTGCGTAACTTCCTTATTATGCAACATTACGTTCCCAGTTGTAGGCTCAATCAGCCCTGCACATACCTGACATAATGTAGATTTGCCTGCACCACTGGCACCAACAACAGCAACGAGTTCACCAGGAACCAGATTCAGCGTAATCTGCTCCAGAATGGCCCGTCCGCTTTCTTCATCCGATACCGTAACCTGTCTGAGCCGAAGCATAACAAGTTCGTTATCTTGATTTTTTATCTGATGTGCTGTTTGCTTTGCAATCCCTTGTTCATGAGATAGAGCTCCCCATGGTGATTGCTTTTCTGCATTCTTTGGCTCATGTTTGTGTCGTTCTGAATCTCCTACCGCATCTAACGTTTTATTTAAGTTATTCTCCAGTGTTTTATCTAATACTTGATCTGGTACTTTCTCCGTTGCTACATCCAGTGTTTCATCAAATTTTATGTTTTGTAAAACACCCCGTACCTGTGCATTCGTTTCCTGAATCTCCTTAGACGCATCCATTTTCTTCGCCATCTTATCCGCTCGCTCCAGCCATGCTGAGATACGCCCAAATGCACCCACACTGGACTGCATCTGACTCCACTGGCTGGATAGACCGAGTACAGGCCACACCACGAGTTCGAACAGTAAACTACTTGCCACAACCATACCGGGAGACAAAGTCCCCCTCGCTGCTGACAACGCAATAAGGAACAATGCTGCCAGTTGAGCCAAACCAAACACTGCCATCGCCACATTGTCTGACATGCTCAACATCATCTGCAGCTTCGCCTGAACCCGATTCAGCGATTGCTGTTGGGTTCGAAAACGTGTTAGAAACCATGGTGCAGCATGATACGTCTGAATTACCGGTATGCCCTCCACATATTGTTGAATCTGTTGCTGTGACTCACCTTCTCGTGATTCAACCTCATCGGATAGACGTACAATCCGCTCATCGTACAACCTCGCCGTAAACCAGATTGCGGCTGCACTAATGAGAGCGATAACCGCAACCCATGCATCTGCACGGTACAAGTATCCTAGCGATAGCGCAATAATGAACACAACGGTAACACCCTCCGCAATGGCTTCCACCACTTCTGCACCATGCTTGGTGTCTTCCTTAATACGAAGCATCACATCCCCAGACTTCTGCCTGCGAACCCATGCATAGGGCATTCGATTCAACAGCTTCAGAAGATCCATGGACATGTCTCGGTGCATCGACTCCTTGAGCCATACCAGCACATAACGATGCATCGCCAGCAATACGATAAATCCGCCCAGAATGGCAACGAAAATTATCGCAGTACTGTTCAGACGCTGCTGTCCACCATCTTGGATGGCATCTACGAAGAATCCTTGTACAAAAGCAAGTCCCCAATCAAAGACAGCATCTGCTGCGATAAAAATAAGTAAAATCGCCACAGCCAATCCATAAGGCTTCATCCAGCGGTAAATAACAGGCCACACTGCGGCAAGCGAAGCCACTTTCTTCTCATCTTGCTCTTCGGCTTGCTTATCCTCTCGCTCATGTGGGATATAAATCTCGTTCTTCACATCACCTTCATTTATCGTATCATTTTCGTTCGTATGATTTACTCTCATTCCATCCGCTGTAATCATCTCACGATTGATCTCCGTCCCCTTGCTGCCATCGGCATGTACCGTATCTACCGTATCCTCGTTCTTGATATGTTTGTTATTCTTGCTACTCATGGTGTTCCTCCAATCTCACTTCCGCACCCAAATGTGATTCAATTGCCTACTGCACTCTGCTCCGTAATATAGCTTCGATATCCATTCGGACGATTCAGCAGCTCATGATGTGTGCCCACATCTTGGATGCGCCCCTTCTGGATATAGATGACCTGATCTGCCCGTTCAATCAATGACAATCGGTGGGTAACCGCAATAATCGTCGTGCCTTGTTCTGTTGTCATCCGGCTCATTAGACGATTCAACTGCTGCTCATGCCATGGATCTTGAGATGATGTTGGTTCATCCAGTAATAAAATATCCGGGCTTCTAAGAACCGCTCTCGCTAAACTAATCCGTTGGAGCTCCCCGCCAGACATCGAGCCACCTTGTGGCTGAAGCTCGGTCTTATAACCGAATGACTGACGCATAATGGCGTCATGTGCATGTGTCATTTGCGCTGCAGCCTCTACTTGAACCGTCGTTACTCCTTCTTGTCCAAAAACGATATTTTCTTCCACCGTGCCTGTGAAAATAAAGGCTTGTTGCGGAACGTATACCTGATGCACCTGGTCTGTCTGTGCAGAGCCAGTAACTTGTATTGCACCTTCGTTAGGAGCATACAACCCGGTTAACAATTTCAATAAAGTCGTTTTGCCACACCCACTAGATCCTGTAATGACAGTGAGTTTGCCTTGCGTAGCTGTAAATGAAATATCCGATAATACTTCTTCCTGCTCCGCATACCTGAAGGAAACATGCTGTACAACTATGTTGTGCGGCGTAACTTGTTCAGCCAACTGATCTGAACGTAATTCAGGATGTACGTATGTATTGGTTTCAAAAGTGGATGCCATTGGCTCATCTGTTCCAGCGTTCTTTTTATCCAAATCTAATACTTCAAAGATTCGTGACGCATGAGAGGCTGAGCTGATAAAGTCATTCCATAACCCTGAGAGTGATTCGATCGGACGTGTTAACTGACTGCTTGCAACCAGAAAAGCCGCCAGCCCGCCCACATCCATATGTCCATTCAACACCTGCATTCCACCCAGATAGAGAATTAGGATCATCCCTCCATACGTGGAGATTCGTCCAGCTGCCTCTGAGAGACGTTGCAACACAGATACCGACATTGTCTGTCTGAACACTCGATTCATTCGTTCCTTATAATGATGCTGCACATATCCCGCGAGTCCGTAGCTACGAATCTCAACAGGAGCTTGTATAATCTCAGTCAACATTTCATCTCTTGCTGCTGCACTAGCGTTCAATAGATCATGTTGACGTTGTAAATGTCTGCCTAACCCCACCGTTATAAGTGGGTAGATTAACGTAAATGCAATAACAGCCAATGACAACGGCAGGTTCACCCAACTGAAATAAGCAAAGGCGAGAATGAGTTGAATGATATTTTTGGCCAGTTCAATACCATGTTGGTTGATCCCTTTCTGAGCTTCTTTAGCAGACGTCCAGACTCTAGCCGTAAGATCACCTGTGTGATAATGTGTCAAATCTCGTGTCTCGGTGTTGCCAAGAGATGAGAGTAATAGAGTCTGTACAGATAAGAGTGATTTTTGCTGGAACAATGTCTCGACCCACGTCATGAATGCGGTTACAAATATACGCAATACCACAATGGTTGCACCTATAATTAGACCGGAATAGATTAACGAAACCTGTGACTCCGTCGCTCCCTTAACCAATCTTCGGATGGATTCCAAATAACCGACCTCAATTAAGGAAGCCGTAAAGGCTGCAAACAGTAATAGGATGATGAACATGCGATATCGTCCTGTTAATTTCCACAAACGAATCATCATACTTCGTGTGGTATAAGTTCTTTTTTGGGTAATCATAGAACGTTTCTCCGATCTTGTTGTTAGTTAAGCTCTTCGCTATGATATCATTGAAGATAAGGAAAAAATGAACATTTATTGCTATAACTACTTGAACCTATGAGGGAGATTCCGATGCAACAAGATCTACTAGAAACTTTTGATATGTTATTTGACTATATTGAGACTCATATTCAAGAAAAACTGTCCCTCGATCAACTCGCTGCAATTGCTCATATATCTAAGTTCCATCTGCATCGGATGTTCAAACATCTTAGCGGTCAACTTCCGGGGGAATATATCCGTGCTCGCAAACTCGCTCGTAGCTTGGAGCAACTCGTTGATCGGAACTGGAAGATTATCGATATCAGTGCACACTATGCATTTGAATATGAACAGTCCTACATACGGGCATTCAAGCAAGCTTTTGGCATCACGCCATTACAATACCGCAAGCAAGGAGCTCATGATCTCCAGATTACGGCTCGCCTAACGACAGCAATGATCACCTCTCTTCCGCACGGCTATGTGCTGAGTCCAACTTATGTACGGAAGCCCGCCATGAAGCTCGTCGGTCAGCAACGCAGCATACGGTACATTGACAATGAGACCTATTATGAGGCTACGACAGCAGGAAACACCTTCATAGAGGAGCATTTTGCAACGATACCCGATGCGGTGCATCCTGGCGTTTACATTGGTTTCACCCGTGAAATCGATAATGATCATAGTATCTATCAGCCTTCTGTTGAAGTGAGTACGTTTGATCATGCTCCTGCGGGTTTGGATCAGATCGAGGTACCAGCCAGTCAATATGCGGTTTTCAAGTTCATCTGTGACTTTCATTCCAGCCTAATTAACATTGATCATCTAGACAGTGTCTGGACCTTTATTGATGAATATTGGCAGAGTCGTTCGGGATATGCCAAGCGTGATTCGTATTACTTTGAATGGGTGGATGGTCATCTGGCGGAGGAGAACTACGGAGAATTGGATATCTACATTCCGGCACAGCAGATATTGGATTAAAGGAGGCTCACCTTATTGGAGCATAACAATCGTACTAACGAAGCAGCAACTACAGAAACTAAACTAACCAAACCCTGGATTAAGCGCCATCCACTGTTCGCTGGGTTTCTATTGTTTGTAATCGCACTTATCGTTGTTGGCGTTCTCTACTACATCCTTCGTATTTACTTCTCGACATTCGATCGTTCTGAACAAGGATACCTTGCTTATTCGATGCCTTCACGGAACGGTGAATATGTAGCCGAAATCTATGGTGTTCCTTACGGTGGTGCGGGGACAGGGGGAGTAACCATCTGGGTCGATGTTCGATCAACCGGAAACGGATCTGCTGGTGCAGACTCTAGTTTTGTAAAAACCATCTATCGTGCCAAACATCGCGGAGCTAACCACCTTGAATGGGAAAATGAAAAAACGCTCCGGATTGAAAACCGGAACGAGTATAATGATGACACCGTAACGCTGAATATTGAAGAGGACATCTATGATGGATGGAACTTTGCATGTAAGAGCCTGCGCATGAAAGGTGAATACGTGCGTTGCCTCTCTCCTGAGAAGCAGTAGTAGCAGGGATGCTTAAATGAATTATTTCCGTCTGCAGCAAAACGAGATTAAACGATTAGAGCAGACATTCTAGCACGTAGCTTACTCATTAATCACGGCCCTGTGCTTGTTTCTTTCTCCACTTTTGGCTCATTCTCTACTCTTGCTCTTTGCTCTTGCTCTACGCTTCCTTCACTCTGCCCACTGTCAATCAATCCTGGTGAGGTTCAGATGTCGCCTGACGCACCATCGTTTCCAACTTCTCCCGATTATTGAGCAAACCGGGATCAGTCGGCACATATGCCAGCGCCTGAATATTATGCTTAAGCGCCTGTTCCCAATGTCCCAATTGAGCATAGGACAAGGAGAGCCGGGCATGAGGAAGCCAGGTTCGACATGCCGTTGGTACGGGACGGAACCCCGGATCACGGGTGCCTACATCAAGGGCCTGCATATACCAATAGATTGCGGTCATGTGCTCTTGACGTTCTTGAAAGCAAGACGCAATAGCGCAGCAGAAGTCTGCATGGGGCAGGTCGAACTGGAACGACTGCAATAAGGCGCGAAGCTTATAGCTCGGCTTGCCAAGCCGTTCATAACATTCCGCGAGCCGCGCGCAGGCAATCAGTCGATCCTCGCGATAACCCTGCGGCTCCTGCAGCAGCTTCTCGTAGCCTTGCACCGCAGCCCCGTAGCGCTTGCGGTCATAACATTCGCCTGCATAATAGAACAGCAGGCGACCCTGGGCTACGCCCTCTTCGGCGATCCATTTGCGCAGGATGCGCACGTTACGCGCCGAATGATTGCTCGCTTCGCGGCGGTGCGTGACTGCAATGTCTGCCGTCATCACTCCGCTCCGCGGAAAGCTCAGCTGCTCGTGCAGCCGGCCATGCCAGCGGCACCCTGCGCTGCGCTTGACCAGGCGGTTCCGGCGGTCCGTCACTAACGGACTTGCCTTCACCCCCTCGGCCAGCGTGTAGTTCAAAACCACAGCTTCCGTCTCACCATCTGACGGAAGCTGCTCTTTCAGCGCTTGAAGCTTCGCCTGATCACCCGGCAACAGCACATCATCTGCATCCAGCCAGAGAATATACTCCTGCGTGGCCTGTTCGAATGAGTAATTACGAGCTGCAGCAAAATCATCCTGCCATTCATATGTGTAGACTTGGTCGGTATACTGCGCAGCCACATCCATGGTTCGGTCAGATGAGCCTGTATCGACAATGATGATCTCATCCACAATTCCACTCACCGAATCGAGACAACGTGCCAACGTGCGTTCTTCGTTCTTCACGATCATACATAAACTGATAGTGATCACGGATATATGCCCCTTCCTTGCCCCTACACTTATGCGATGAAGCATCTTATTCAACGTTCGTGATAACTTTCATATTCCGAGTTGTTACCCTGGAGACTTGCCCAATTTTTTCAACATAGCCTACGGTTGTACATCCATTTTATAAGTCTCCTTGGTGCAGCTTAGCTTGATATATCGTACTCTCCCTCTATACTTGTTGTGTCCGCCTTATCTTACTTCTCTAACCGTTCTTACTATCCTTACTACTTTCACTGTTCTGACTACTGTTTCTCCGCTTCTTGTTTTCGCAGACGCTTAACCTGTTCAACAGCATTGTCGAGCGCCTTCTTCCGTTGATTCATCAGTCGTAGGTGGCTCCGCTCAATTTCGGCAAAATGGGCATAGTCCAGTTCCATCCATGTTTTCATTTCACTTGGCGTAGGGGAGATATATGGATTGACTTCCCAGCGTTTGCGTGCAGTGCAGCATAGATACTTATGATGAACCTCCAGCTTCACCACTTCGAAATACGGCAACAAACACATTGCAAGCTTGCCTGCATAGAAGGTCTGTTTATGATCATGAAACGGATGATATCCATAGGGAACCGTCACGACCAACGTTCCCTTTTCATGCAATAACCGATGGATCTGCATTAATAACTTCTCGGGATGCGCAAAATGCTCTAACACTTCGCCAAGCAGTACCGTGTCGAAGACAGCCCGTTCCTTCCACTGCGTAATGTCCATCAGCCGGAAATCCACTTTACTCCGCACAGGCTTCGATTCCTTCGCCAGCTCTTCCTTCGCAAACCGGATGCTCTCTTCCTCCAGATCAATGCCGGTTACCCGAAAGCCTTCACGTGCCAGCAGTATAGAGGTAATCCCCTGACTGCATCCGATATCCAGCATTCGCTCGCCTGTCGCTTCCCGGCACATCCAGTGAATTCGTGTCCTCGTTGCTTCATGAGATTCTTCCGAATTAATCTCACCATAGTACCGCTCATTCACCCGGTCATGATTCGCCATCGCTATCTCCTACCTGTTCAGACGAATGGCTTGCCATTTCCTCAGAAGCAGTTAAGATGGGCGTTTGGGCTGGATGCCCAAGCACCACAATGTTGCCCCCATGGACACCTTGGGTAGCATTACGGGTATCGAAGATGCGTTTCGCGTGGTCAGCCATCTCTTGATAATCAAATCCGCTATGATCCGTTGTGATAATCACAAGATCCGCCCATGCCCATAGTTCAGGTGAGGCTGGCTGAGCTTGGATAATCGTACCGTCGTCCTTGCGGAAGACAGGCACCATCGGATCGGTGAAGACGACCTCTGCTCCCGCTGCACTCAGCAGTCTGAAGACATCCAGTGCGGGAGATTCACGCAAGTCGTCAATGTCTTTTTTGTACGCCATACCTGCCAGCACAATTCGTGCATCCTTTACGAAAATTCCACTCTTCATTAACAATTCCACTGCCCGTGCCACCATACGCTCCGGCATCTCCCGGTTCGTTGCATCGGCTAGTTTGATGAATTGCAGCTCCGACCCCTGTCGCTCTGCCGCCCAGGATAGATAGATTGGATCAATCGGAATACAGTGTCCACCAATCCCCGGCCCGGGGTAGAAAGGCATATATCCAAACGGCTTCGTCGCAGCAGCGTCCAGCACCTCCCAGATGTTCACTCCCATCTGCTCGCATGCAGGTGTAAGCTCATTCACAAGGGCAATGTTCACGCTGCGAAACGTATTCTCGAACAGCTTGGCGGTCTCAGCTACGGTGGTAGAACTCACCGGCACAATTTCATTCAAGAAAGAGCCGTAGAACGCTGTTCCATAGGCTAAACAGGAGGCTGTAGCACCTCCGATGATCTTCGGTGTATTTTTCACCCCATAATTCACACTACCTGGATCGACCCGCTCAGGAGAATAGCAGACATGGAACTGTTTGCCCACTGTCCAGCCTGTGGCTGCTTCAATGGGTTGCTTCACATGCTCCTCCGTCGTTCCCGGATACGTGGTGCTCTCCAGTATGATAAGGCTTCCCTGTTTCAGATGAGGGGTTATGCCTTCGACTGCTGCGGCGATATATGAAATATCCGGTTGATGACCTGGCGTTAGTGGTGTTGGTACACAGATGACAACGATATCCGCCTTAGCGACTGCCGTATAATCCGTTGTTGCCGTGAATAATCCTTCTGCGGTTAATGACTGCACCACTTGATCCTCAATGCCGATCACGTAGGAATCCCCCGCTCGAAGTCTCGCAACCTTGAGTGTATCAATATCAATGCCATGTACTCGATAACCAGCCTGCGCCATCTCCACCGCCATCGGAAGCCCCACATAACCCAGCCCAATGACAGCAGCAAGAAGGGAGCGGTTGTGTATGCTGTCTTGCAATCCTTCCATCTCCAAACGCTCCGCCTCCCTTCTATTAATTAATAAAGCCGCCTGCACGCAAAAACTGAGCTATCGCTTGTTTGTTCATCATGGCAGTGTCTGAGCGGTATTCGGAAAGTGTGACACGAGGCAGGCTGCTGTACTGATCTTGCAGGCGCTTGTCCGGTTCCTGCGGCAATATGACATAATATTGCTCATCATACTTATAGGTACGCGGTGATTCGAAGGGTGAGATGAGCACTTCATGTAGTTTCTCGCCTGGGCGAATGCCTGTAACCTGGTAGTCATAGGATGGGCGACCCGCCTTCTCTAACATGACCGAGGCTAGATCGGTCATCTTGCAAGCTTTCATTTTCATCACAAATGTCTCGCCGCCTACCGCCGCCTCAGCCGCCTTAAGCAGCAAATGTATTGCTTCCGCTCGTGTCAGAAAAAATCGAGTCATGCCTTTGTCCGTAATCGTAAGCACCTTGCCCTCATCGATCTGACGACGGAACAATGGCACGACACTGCCACTTGTTCCTAGCACATTGCCACCACGGATGCAGACAAATCGAGTATGCTCACTTAGCCCATTCGCACGAATCATCATCTTTTCACCGAGCGCCTTGGTCATGCCATACACGTTGATTGGATCAACTGCTTTATCCGTGGAGACATCAATCACCTTAGGAATCTTCATACGAATGGCTGCTTTAATGATATTCTGTGTGCCAATGACATTGGTTTTGAAAGCTTCATCCGGCTGGTCTTCACATACGGGTACATGCTTCAGTGCGGCCAAATGAAAGAGAACATCCACATTCCGGCACGCTTCCTCCACTGCTCCATAATCCCGAATGTCTCCGATAACAAAGCGCAGCCTAGCATCATGACCAAAATCACGTTGCATCGCAATCTGAGCATACTCATTACGCGACATGATGCGAATCTCAGCTGGATCCTGTTCCAGCAGTACCTCGGTCAGCTTCTGTCCCCAGGAGCCTGTTCCTCCAGTGATCAAAATAATTTGTCCTTTAATCATGCAAGAATGCCTCCTTCATTAGATCGTTAGATCATGAATTCACGTAATACCTGAGCCATCTCGTCTCGGCTTAACCGATCTTTGGGTGGTACCTTTTTGACCGATGTGTTGTTGCTATGCACGATATTGACATAATTGCGGGGTGCGAGCAGCTCATGTGGTAGATCAATTACATTTCCATGCGTACCGCGGCCTGGCAGCTTTACTCGATAGCCTGAAGCGTACTCCTCCGTCCGGTATAGGTAGACATAGAACTGCGGAGAACGATGAAATGCGGGTGCCATCTCATGATTCACACTATCCCACAGGTAGCCGTTCTGATTAATTAATGCCATTGTCTCCGGCTGTGGTTGTATATCGTATAACTGTTGAACAAAGGTACGGTGGTACAGATCATCCGAATCCAGACGGGCAATATAGATGTGTTCTGCCCCTTGTGCAAAAGCTAGAATGGCACGCACACTCTCAATATTGGTTCCAAAGCGAATATTAGAAGGTAATGGCTCTTGTTCCGCAAGAATCTCTTGCATCAACTCGCCTGATTCCTTCGCCAGCTTCACAACGGTAATAAAATTCTGATTCGTCTGCGCCTTAAGGCAATGCAACGTAAAGGTGCGAAAGATGTTCATCCGTCGCTCTAACCATTCTCTCGTTAACCGCTGCGGATCCATGCCATAATTGTTGAAGTTAATCTCAATAACGACTTTCCTAGACATAACATCCCTCCTCATGTAAACAGCCTTTCTTCGGGTTGCCTTTGAACCATTTTCATAGTTTTGCAACCTATGCTGTGCAGAAATACATGTAATGCGTTGTTGCATTCCACCCAACTTTCATAGCGCAATTCTCTTATCTGCCATCTCTACAAGGTATGAAACAGAGGTAGCATCGGTCAGTACACTTGAACTACTTTTCACAAAATAGATTGATATACACCCGAAGATTCGCCTTATATTACGTGGTCATTAAAGTCGGGTTTTCAGTACCGAGAAGATGGGATGAAGGTAATCACTTCATCAAAAGTGGACTTATGGAACAGCCTTTTACAGGTCGAACGTACAAAACGTTAGCGCAGCCATTACATAGAATAGGTCAATAGAATACGAAGGAGGTTTAATCTACGATGAATGCTATTTATCTTGAGACAGATGGTGTACTTGATCAGCTCGAAGCAGCACTTGTAGAGAAGCGTCCATTTTCTCTCGTTCGCGTGGGCGATGGCGAGAATATTGTCATGTCTCAGGAAACGGTCTGGAGTGTGGAGCAGGTGCTTCAAGAGCGCTGGGCGATCAAAGCCAATTTAGGGCAAAAGGGACTTCGTCTCCCCGATTTTCAGCTCAGAGATCACGTTGCCGCTTCTATACAACGAGCTAATATTGTTGGTGTGCTTCCCCCAGGGGATATGACGATTAAAGCACCGGATTATCTCAAACGCCCGCTCACGGATATGGTATTTGCTCACTATGGTATCGCTCCGGCACTTACCTGCCATGCTTGCGTCAATCGGGAACTCGTGCAGATGCCACGGTTCTGGTCTATGCTTGCTGGTAAACGGGTACTGCTCGTGACTCGCGAGATCGATGCCCTTCGCGATCGGCTTGTACAAGAACCGTATCATCTCCAGATCGCAGCAGCGCTTCCCTTTGATAATTGGGATCAGACAGATGAAACACTGCAATGGATCGTAACGAACCAACATATGTTCGATGTTGCCCTCTTCTCCTGTGGAGTTAATGCAGTTGTTCTCGCTGAGCGCACAGCCGCCCTAGCGGGCAAAGTTGCTATTGATTTTGGCAAAGCAGGCAATATCATTCTGAAAGGCCGTGCTAACTGAGTTTGCTTTGGGCTCTTGAATTACATCTGGCGATGTTCATGCTCTTGCTGCATCACAATACGGCTGGAATATAACTCAAAAAAAATCCCGGACTCCTACGATACTGGAGCCGGGATTTTTAAGTTTGACCTTTTACCGCTGCTAATTGCTGCTTCTATATGATGATTGCTACTGTTTTCCGGTTTTGTGTTTACTGTTTGCTGTTTGAGCTTCTGTTTGTAACCTACTGCTTACTACTCCTGCTGATGTTGCACTTTGTTGTCTACTATCTTCTGTGCACTGCGTCTAAATATTTCGATCCATTGTTCTGATCTACGATCACTTTTCCTACAGGCATTATTGAGTCATTACGTTACGCCATCGAATCTGCATTTCTTGAATTGATCGGGAAGTTCTCTTGGTCATCTTGTTGAAAACTAGTTCGTAGCTGCAATGCCGTAGAACATCTCTGGTCCTGTTCTTACTACTGTAGACACCCCTGATATAAATGAAGTGTACACATTTTCCAGTGCGGGTGGTGCAGCCAAATCCTGTGCGGTAAAGGAATGAAATTCAGCGCCGCCCGTCTGTCCCACCGTACCTTCGGCACGATAGATGACAAAGAACGGATCATATACCGTACCACGTACCAACTCAACAACGAAGGTATCTCCTTGCTCTCCCGTCACACCAACCGTGCCATTCAGGGTGATAATGGGATTCGCAACACCTAAGGTCTGCAGCCCAATTGACCCGAACACTTCTGGTGATAAGGATAAAGATGTGTTAGGCGATCCTACGCTTCCTGAGTTCATTGAGGTTCTCATATCGAGAAATACACCCAAGAGTAACACCTCCAATGCAATGAGATATCCTATTCTATGAATCTCAACTCTCGTTCGATTGGATAAATAACAGTTTCTATACACCTATTTTTATTTACACCCGGTTAATGGTATATTGAACTGCATAACGAAATGAACGGATCGTATGCACGCAAGCGGTACAGGCTGTTCAGAAGGAGATTATTATTTATGAATACACGTAAACGTTCCACAGGCAATTCATCATCCAAAGGAAAGTCATCGAACCGCCCCTCTGCGGGACGCTCTCAGAGATCAGGTGCTTCATCTTCCGAATCATCCAGATCCTCTGCATCCACATCTCGCAATACAGCGGATACGAACAAGCCACTAGCTGCCAAGTCTTCAACAACAGGCAACCAAGCAAGATCTGCCAAAGCCAAATCATCAGGCGCGTCTAAACGCTCTGGCAATTCCTATTATCGTAAACAAGAGCCACCTCGTCAGTATCAAGTGACAGAGTCAGAAGAATTGCTGCCATTCCTGCTGAAGCATCTGAAGGATGGTCGTAATGCCGTGAAGTCCATTCTAGGTCGTGGTCAGGTATCCGTAGATGAGAAGGTCGTGACGAAGTTCAACCTGGCGCTCACGCCGGGTCAGACAGTATCCATTAGCAAAGAAGGCGCCGTAGCTGCCCCTTCCATGACCGGAGTAAACATTTTGCATGAGGATAATGACATCATCGTCATTCGTAAGGAAGCTGGGTTGTTATCCATCGCCGCTGACCGTAGCAACGACCTTACAGCCTACCGCCAGTTGATGGAGTATGTGCGCCGTACGAATCCAAACAATCGGATATTTGTTGTGCATCGTCTGGATCGGGATACATCTGGCGTGATGATGTTTGCCAAAAGTGAAGAGGTACAACAGAAGCTGCAAAACAACTGGAAAGATAATGTACAGGATCGCGTTTATGTTGCTCTAGTTGAAGGTGCTGTCAGCAAAGAGGAAGGTACGATCTCCTCCTGGCTAAAGGAAACCAAAACACTGAAAATGTACTCAAGTCCACGTGCGAATGATGGACAGCACGCGATAACGCACTACAAACGCCTCAAATCCAATCGTGAGTTTTCTCTGCTTGAAGTTCGATTGGAAACAGGACGCAAAAATCAGATCCGTGTGCACATGGAAGACCTCGGACATCCAATTGCAGGAGACAAAAAGTACGGTGCGCGCACGAGAGACCTGGGACGCCTTGGACTCCATGCACGTGTGCTCTCGTTTATCCATCCAACAACCGATAAGCTGATGACATTCGAGACCGATATTCCGAAGCAATTCTTGTATCCTTTCCGTGCAGATAACGCAACCGCGGAGTAACTGAAGCTCTTGGGTACGGAGTCGCGCTGAAAGGAGCAACCGATGCTGAAAAACTTGCTGATTACCGGTTATCGGGCACATGAACTGCAGATTTTTGGACAGAAGCATGAAGGTATTCCTTATATCAAAAAGGCCATCGCCTCTCGCCTCACACCGCTTGTGGAAGACGGGCTGGAATGGGTGCTGACTCCAGGACAGTATGGCGTGGATCTGTGGGCCTGTGAAGTTGTGTTGGAGCTGAAGGAGACATTCCCCGATCTGAAATTATCGATCATTACCGCCTTTCAGAACCCTGAGGAACAATGGAAGGAAGATAAACAAGAGTATTATCGCTCCATCCTGCAAGGGGTTGATTACTATGGTGCAATTAGTCGGCAGCCCTATATTGGTCCATGGCAATTCACAGCGAGGGACGATCTTCTGCTACGCAAAAGCGACGGTCTATTGCTTGTGTACGATGAGGATGCCGGCGAAGGCAGTCCACGGTTTATGAAGGAAAAGGCAATGAAGAAACAGCAGAATGAAGACTATACCATCATCAGCGTAACGTCGGAGGATATTCAATCCATCGCGGAGGATGAGCGGATGAATGATGTGCAGCATTACGAAGATACTTCCTTCTGAATCATGTCTGTATTGATTTAGAAATGGCTATCCCTTAAGTCATAAAAATGACTGGGGATAGCCCTTTTTGAGTTTTATTAAAAGGGATTCTCTCCTTTAACAAATGGAACAAAAATAACATACAAAGAGCCAATTAGAAAAGCCCAGAAAATCAAAGATTTGAAGCGTTTCCTGAAGAAATCAGCATTCTTTTTTATACATAGCGCACAAATGAGTGTGTAAAGGAAAAACAAAAAATATGAGACCCCAAACCAGTTAACCCATACGTTCCCCATAAAAGGAATATTGAAACGCTCATAAATATTTCTCATAACATTTTCTGTAACAATGAAGCCAATAACCAAAAATCCTATGAATTCCATATAGATTATCATTTGCTTTTTCCAAATGGACATTCCCCTCATCTCCTCTATATCCTTATTCATCTATCTATCCGAAATATTGAAGAATTAGCTGGTATAGCCCTACGGAGAGTCCTAATAGACTCGCTTTCATTTTAGCTGGATGGTAATTTTGTTTGTTAGATAGATATAATAAAATCAATAGAAATCCCATGGGTAGCTTCAACTGAAAGAAGCCTTCGGTTGTAGCATGGGAATAGACTGTTATAGTAGACGCACTGATCAAAAAGTACAAGAAAATGGTGAAACGTCTTGTTTCTAATTGTCTGCTCCATCTTACTAACAGGAATATAATAATGACCATGATCATTGAAATGAGCAATGGTGGGAAAACAATAGTAACGTTCCCAAAGCTGAATTCCATCTGGCATAGCCCTCCTCTTCATCAGTAATCGCCTCGTACATCAAAAAACCGTATGTTATACATTGAAAGGTTTATTTTACCAAAAAATAAAGATAGATGTAAAAGCCTCGTATGACCTACTCATGTTTTTTTTGGCACCAATATGGGTATAAGTAGTATTAAAACTGCGATTACTATGTCGTATGGATAAAGGGGAACTGCAGCCATGACATTAACTCCCGAGCAGCGCATTCAACTGCACGGATTCAACAACCTGACCAAATCGCTGAGCTTTAACATGTACGATATCTGTTATACCAAAACCAAAGATGAACGTGAGGCTTATATTGAATATATTGATGAACAATATAACGCGGCACGATTAAGTAAAATCCTCAGAAATGTATCCGACATTATTGGTGCGCACGTCCTGAATGTGGCGCAACAAGATTACGTCCCACAAGGTGCTAGTGTAACCATGCTCGTATCCGAGGGACCAATCGTGGAAATTCCAGAGGAATCCTTCGATGAATCCCCGGGGCCGTTGCCAGATAACGTCGTGATGCAGCTGGATAAAAGCCATATTACGGTTCATACGTATCCGGAATTTCATCCAAGCGAAGGGATCAGTACGTTCCGTGCCGATATTGACGTGTCCACTTGCGGGGAAATCTCGCCTCTCAAAGCGCTGAACTACCTCATTCATTCCTTTGACACGGACATTATGACGATGGATTACCGTGTGCGTGGATTTACACGTGATACAAGTGGACGCAAGCTGTTCATCGACCATGAGATTGGTTCTATCCAGAACTACATTCCGGATGAGATCAAGAGCAACTTTGATATGATTGATGTGAACGTCTATCAGGAGAACATTTTCCATACCAAATGTAAGCTGAGGGAATTTGATCTGGATAACTATCTCTTTGGGTACACCAAGGATAAGCTAAGCAAGGCAGAACAACATGAAATTACGGAGTGGCTGAAGCTGGAGATGGACGAGATCTATTACGGCAAAAACATTAATCGTCCTACTTCATGATCGCCCCTTAGAAGGTGACTGACACCTTTGTCATGAAGCGGGACAATGCTTGCTGGGACTGCACGCGGTGCGAAAACACAACTTTCCCAGCATCGTTGCGGTAACATTCTATGTAACCAATGAATCAATGTGAAAAGTAATATCTAAAGACAAGCAGTCATGCTAGCAAGGTTCTTCACTTCGTGAAAGCCTTCGGCATACGCTTGTCTTTTCGTCATTTGTTGACATGATGCAACAAATTTTCTTATTATAGGAGTAACGGTATTACTTTGCAGTGAAGGAGAATGAGCCGTGATCGAAACGAACACTTCCAAGCGTAACGAATCGCTGTTACAAGTATTAACCGCCCGGCATAATGTAACTGCTCACAACATTGCCAATGCGGACACACCGAATTATAAGAAGAAGTCGGTAGAGTTCCAAGAAGAGCTTAGACGCATCGTTGAGCAAGGCAACACAGATAATTTGAATTTACACCGGACTCATCCGAAACATTTTCCAGTGAGTACTCCAGGTCCAGTCGTGCCATACCGCATTGTAGAGAACAACAACACAACGATGAACAACAACGGCAACAACGTTGACATTGACAAGGAAATGTCGAACCTTGCGGAGAATCAGTTGATGTACAATTACATGGTCGATCGAGTAAGTGGACACTACAAAAAGATAAAGAATCTTCTAAATGATCTAAAATAATGCACGACACTGCAGCCTGTAGGCTGCTTTTTTTATTTTATTGAGATTGTAAATACATAGCCGCGAACAAGCACATCTTCGCAACATGCACGGAATATTGGATCGAATTGTGAATCAGGTATTCCCTTTTTCGGATCTGGGCTCATTCGTAGTATAATGATAATTAATGAACGATTTCATATCGATAAAAGAGGTGCAACATGGCTCCACTTCATTTCAATCATTTTCAAGGCTCCAAGGTTCGGCTCGCAGCACCCTGTCCGGAAGATTGTATGCGATTATCCCGTTTCACCGACGATTATGGATATCTACGTAATCTAGATACGGACATTGCAGTACCGCTAACGCCGGATGAAACAGGTTCTTCTTCTGTCCGCAGAGATAATGGATTTGAGTTTGCCTTGCGTACATTAGAGGACAATCGATATATTGGCTTCACCGCTCTCTACCGGATCGAATGGAATAACCGCTCCGCTCGTCTGGCCATTGCTATCGGCGATGAAAAGGATCGTGGCAAAGGCTACGGTAGTGATGCGCTTGCCCTGATTATGCGCTATGGATTTCATGAATTGAATTTGAACCGAATTGCACTGGAAGTCATCGAATATAACGAGACTGCGATGCAGGCGTACCTTAAAGCTGGGTTTCAGGTAGAAGGACGTCAGCGTTCAGCCGTATTACGAGATGGAAGGCACTATGACCTCATCTCTATGAGTATCCTTGCAGAGGAATGGTCAAGGCAGACAGAACTGCCTCTATCTTTTCAATCTACTCGTGCGAATGTCTCAAACGAAACGTCAGTTAACATAGATCAATTTCAACACGCCGCCTCAGTCTCTACTTCTGGTTCCGGTGCTGCATCTGAGCCCCTGTCCACTACGAGTGAGAACACTTCTGTTCAACCTCGCATTGGCGTAGGTGCGGTCATTGTTAATGATCGTAGAGAAGTACTACTTGTCTGGCGCAACCGTGAACCAGAGCAATTCACCTGGAGCATACCCGGAGGTAAAATCGACCCTTACGAGTCTGCTGAGACAGCAGTTATTCGGGAGATCAAGGAAGAAGTCAATCTAGATATCGCCATCGACCGATTGCTCTGCACAGCAGAGACGATTCAGCCTGACCAGCAGGAGCATTGGATTTCTCTTCTCTACTCCACACGGATTATTGGGGGTGTCGCTCGGAATCTAGAAGAAGGCGGAGCCATCGGTGAAATCGGGTGGTTTCCGCTGGATGATCTACCATCTCCACTCGCTTGCTTCGCTGTTCCTGGTCTTGATGCTGTCAAGAAAATGTACTTCGGAGAATGACTCCAACTTCAATCACACCCCACATTTTGCATGAGGCACGCCCTCAGTTTGATTGGAAGGGTTCTGGATCACTATCTCTCAAAACATTTCGTAACGGGCGCTGCCTTTACGAGGCTGGACGTGGGCACTTTGCCGTTGATGAAAGCAACTACCTGCTTCTGAATGAGGGGCAAGAATATAGTTTGCACATCGATTCACCTGTACCGGTAGAATCCTTCTGCATCTTCTTCCCCCCTGGTTTTGTAGAGGATATTCATCGAAGTCTGCAGGGTAGCGATCTGTACTTGCTAGACGAGCCCTATAAGTCTTCTCCCCTTGGTGCAATTGAATGGATCGAACGAACTTATCCGATCGGCAACCAGCTTGGTGCCTCACTAGGTCATTTTCGCCATTTAGTTAATCAAGATGCCGTTGATTCATGGGGGAATGATGAATTAGTACATCAGCTTGCCGTTCATATGCTGGGCGTACACCGAGACGTTAAGCTAGAGATAGATGAGCTAGGTTATGTAAAGCGTTCAACCAGTGAGGAAATATACCGACGCGTGTACCTTGGACATGAATACATGTCCGCCTACTTTTACCAGCCGATAACGCTTGCAGAGACTGCATCCATTGCACATTTGTCAGTTAACCATTTTTTGCGGAATTACAAAAAGCTATTTCACACCTCCCCCCATCGTTATCTGACCGAACTTCGACTTCAGGTAGCGAAGCAGATTCTACTGGATACAGTTAAGTCCGTTACAGATATATGTTATGGAGTTGGCTTCGAAAGCCTTGGATCATTCAGCACGTTGTTTACCCGAAGATTCCATGTCTCTCCCTCCAATCTGCGTGCAAAAAG
Source organism: Paenibacillus sp. Root52 (assembly GCF_001426865.1). Lineage (GTDB taxonomy): Bacteria > Bacillota > Bacilli > Paenibacillales > Paenibacillaceae > Paenibacillus. Next base: position 435,932 of record NZ_LMFO01000023.1, read on the forward strand.
GTGATAATGAAGAAGCCAATCGATTTTAGACTGCTTATAATCGAATTATCTCAATAAGTTATGAGTTCACTTGAGATACAACAATTTAACTTACCTAATACCACACATAACGATGGAGGTCTGCCACTTGAAACACGAAGAACAGATTAACGAGCTATTCAAAGCTAGTCAGAACGGGGATATCGTAAAAATAAAGACATTACTTACCTCTCTGCCTGATCTCGCCAATACTGAAAACAGTGATGGCCTCACCCCGCTTGGGTACGCTGCGCATTATGGACAAGCTGAAGCAGTGGGTATTCTTCTAGCACAGGGAGCCGGTGTTAATGCCATTTCTCATTCGAAAATCTCATTTATCCCGTCCAACACTGCGCTGCATGCCGCGCTTGCGGGTGAACGCTCGGTGGAGGTTGTGCGCTTATTGTTAGAACATGGCGCATCAACGAACATTCTTGATAGCGACGGTCAGAACGCTCTTCATACGGCTGCATTCCATACCGATCAAGCAAAACTGATTCAGCTTCTCCTACAGCATGGCGCTGATCCATCAGCCCTTTCCAATTCAGGACAGACTGCGCTGGATATTGCACTTGAAAGAGAGAATCACTTGGCAGCCCAATGTCTGAGAGATGCCCTTGAAGCAAAGTCCTAATTCTTACTCACATATGCTGAAAACCGTTTGACCGCTAGGCTCCTAGTTGTATCATGGAGTTTGGCGGTTATTTATTATGAGCGAACAGCTTAATCTAATTTTTTTTGGAAAATTCAAGAACCGTTTGGCGAGCTGCGCCGTCTAATACGCAACACATCCACGAAAGGAGGAGCCATGTGACCCCTGCCGAACTTACTGTTGCCGCACAACAAGGGGATGCCGAAGCTTTTGCAGTTTTAATGGAGATGCATCAGAACCGACTATATCGCATCGCCTATGCGTATCTGCATAACGAAGCCGATGCACTGGAAGCGATACAGGAATCCACCTATAGAGCCTTTCGCAAACTCAAAAAGTTAAAGGAACCATCCTACTTCGGCACCTGGTTAATTCGCATTCTCCTCAATTATTGTGCCGATGAACGTAAACGCAAAAGCCGATTCAGCCAGATCACCGATATTCAGGAATCCAGTAGCTGGGATCAACCTGAAGACCCTGACTTGGCTGCTGCTGTATCTTCATTGGATCGAGATTGCAAACAGATTATTATTCTGAGTTATTTTGAAGGTTTCCCCTTAACAGAAGTTGCCGAGATTCTCGGAATTCCGACCGGAACCGTAAAATCACGACTGCATCGAGCACTCGGACAGCTCCGTGATCAACTAGGAACGAAAGGAGATACATAATATGTCTGATGAAATAAAGCCTATCGAAGATCTGGAACAACGTCTACATCGTCGCAAATTAGAATATGATGCCCTGTCCATACCCGAAGCCGCCACGCAGCAGGCTGTGCAAGCTGGCATTCGTAAAGCTACACGCCAGCGTAAATCCCGGTTGCGCTGGATGATGAGTTCCGTTTCAGCCGCAGCAATCATTCTTATTTTTACCGGATGTATCCGAGTGTCCCCTGCTTTCGCTTCCTTCGTAGAGCAATTGCCTGGGATGGATAGCATTGTGAGTCTGATTCGTCAGGATAAAGGGCTGATGATGGCGATCGATCAATCCCTATTACAAAAGGTAGGTATAACCGACGAGCATAATGGTACTTCTGTGACCATTGAGGGTGTAATTACGGATGAGTCACGTATGGTTATTTTCTACACGATGAAAGGCATCCAAAATCCCAAAAATCTGATGTACGACATCAAATTACTTGATAAAGATGGTAAGGATCTTCCCGTTGGATTTAGTTACGGCTACACTAATCCAACCTCAGATGAGGACTTTCATGAGAATATGATTAATGTATCCTTTATAGACTCTTTACCTCCTCAAGAGTTAACCGTTGTGTTTAAAGAAAGAAAAGAAGCTGACGCAAACGAGTGGAGAATTACATTTCCCGTCGATCACAGCTTAACCCAAGGCATGAAAAGGGTTATCCCCGTTAACGAAACCTTAGTTGTAGATGGTCAGCAAATTAATGTAAACCAAGCTACGTTATATCCAACTCGGCTTGTCCTGGACATGACCTACGATCCGAAGAATACCAAAAAGATCTTTGGCATTGATGATCTACAGCTCGTGGATGAGCAAGGTAGAGTATGGACAACAAAAGAAGCATCTCTTCCCGAGGATGGGATGTCTGCTTTCTTCGAAAGTATGTATTTCTCTATTCCAAAAAAACTGACCTTACATGCGTCTGGGATTAGAGCCGTGGACAAAGATAAACTGCACATTCAGATTGATCCAACATCGGGTAAGATCGAGGGTGGTCCGCAGAATTTGAAATTCCTTAAGAAAGAAATTAAAGGTAAAGATATGATACTGCACTTCAATATTACAGATTCGGAGAATGCCAACTCAGGTTTGTCATTTACCAATATTAAGGATCGTAAGGGAAAATCACTCGAGGTCAGCCAGTTGGGATGGAGCCCTTCCGTTGCTGAAGCGTCTGTCACGATCAAGAATGGTGCTTCTGCACAAGGCGCTTTGGATATGGAGCTATTCTCATACCCGGTACTAAGTCAATCACCGTTCTCGGTTGATATTCCGGTTAATCCATAGACTAGACTAAAGTGATCTAGGCAACTCACTTGGAAGAAGTAAATTGGTGTAAGGCTCAATATTTACGGGTTAACCCGCCACAGCACTCATAGATATGGTGTTGGTGTAGTCACCTTTTATAGGCAGATGCATACCTTGGAGTAAGAAGTTTATTCAAAGGAAGGGTTGTGCATCATGTCTGAGTCTACATCCACACCGTCGACACGCGTCGTCTATCAGGCGAATACACCTATGCTTCAATCCGTACATAGCGTGCGGAATATGATTCATCATACAGCTCGGCAACATATAGGCAAGAAAGTCCACGTTCAGAATATCGATGGTCAGGTATGGGAAGGTGTTATCATTAGCGCAGACCGGGGGATTCTATATCTTCAAGTTACGCCGATGCATGGCTACCCTGAGCCACGAGCTTTGTTTGGACCAACGATTTTGCCATTAGTGCTGTATGAGCTGTTGGTCATTACGTTGTTGATGTAGTCTGAATTTATGTTCAAGTTTAACATGGCTCCGTTTCGGCCCTAAGGGTATTGAAGCGGAGCCTTACCATTAGGTATATCGTGTTAATTCGTGTCGCTTATATAGGTGTTCACCCATTCGTACAGTATGTTTCCGTTCTCTCGTGTGAAATATGATACAATGGTGTCGGCTTAAGCCCTATCTTATAAGAAACGGAGTATGATCCGGTTGGAATACATATCGCATGACCCTCTCCCCATCCCTCAGCCTGAGACAGAAATGGCGGGAAATAGTAAGACAACTTCGGAACAATCGCGCGTGATTGCTACATGTCTACTCGCAGGAAAAATTATGCTGCAGAGCGGCGGGGAAACTTACCGTGTAGAAGATACGATGAAACGTATGGCTGCAGCGCTTGGATTACCCCATTCGCATAGTTATGTTGTGCCTACAGGCATTTTTTTCTCAGTGGATGCGACCGAACCGGCAAAACTCATTCGCATCTCCGAACGAACAACGGATCTGCACAAGGTATCCGAGGTGAATGCCATATCAAGGCGAATTGGACAAGGTGAGTTATCTGCCATCGATGCCTACGGGTTGTTACAACAAATCGAAGGACAGCCTTCTTCCTACTCCTTTGCTGTTCAGCTTACGGCTGCTGCATTGTCTAGTGGCTGTTTTACGATTATGTTTGGCGGAGGCTGGGGTGACTTTATCCCGGCACTGATCTGTGGTGGCACCGGCTATGCAGCAGTGATCGCCTTTCACCGGCTGGTGCTGGTCAAATTCTTTGCCGAGCTAACAGCTTCATTTGTGATCGGTCTACTCGCATTTCTGCTGGTCTATCTTGGATTAGGCCACGAGCTGGACAAAATCATCATCGGTTCTGTCATGCCGCTCGTACCAGGACTGCTTATTACCAATGCTGTGCGGGATTTGATGGCGGGTCACCTTGTGTCTGGGTTATCTAAGGGAGCCGAGGCATTTCTAACCGCCTTTGCCATTGGCACAGGTATAGCCGTTGTATTTTCACTTTTTATGTAAGACGAAGGAGTGCAGATGATGCTTCATTTTATAGAACAAGCTCTGACCAGCTTTGTTGCTTCGGCAGCGTTCGGAATTATCTTCAACGCTCCGCGCCGGATGTTGTTACACGGCGGTTTTGTTGGCATGATTGGTTGGATCATTTATGTGGTGCTGGAGTATGCAGCCGATGCAGTTCCTGCTACGCTTGCTGCCACAATTGCAGTTGGTGTGATCAGCCAGTTATTCTCCCGGATGTTCCGTTCACCTGTCATTATTTTCAGCGTAGCCGGTATTATTCCCCTCGTTCCAGGTGGACTGGCCTACAATGCGATGCGTAGTTTTGTGCAAAACGATTATAATGCCGCTGTAGAGCTCGCCGCCAAAGCACTCATGTTATCCGGCGCGATCGCCGTTGGACTGGTATTGTCCGAGGTGCTGAATCAAATGATTCGACGCACGCCGCATTTATTTCGATCCAAAACCTAACTACACCAACGTAGTAGCAACAACCTAGTCAGGTTAGATTAGTTAAAATAAAAACCCAGGAACATGACTACGCAACACTTCGTATAAATTGATCTCGTAAATGTTGCCTGTTATCCCTATAGTTTAGATTTAAAGGCCGTTCAACAAGTTCACTTATGAACATGCACTTGTAAGCCTACACAGATGAATTTCGGGGATACAGGCAAAGCTTATGCTACTGATGTAACTTTCTGCTTAAATACTTTCAGGCGAAGCAATTCTCGGGAAGTCACTTTCTTCCAGGGAACTTCTTCACCTCTTCGCATTTTTGGCTATGGCAGCGCACGCCTCATGACCGATGCATACAAATTCGCCGCTGCTCCGCTGCTTGCTAGCATATAATGTTCCGCATCCGTATGATCAAACCCCACCCACACTGCTGCAGTCCACTTATTCGTATAACCTACAAACCATAGATCCCGATTCGCCTCTTTCTTCACGCCAGGCAATGCTGCCTGGGTTGTACCTGTTTTGCCCGCCACCTGATATCCATGTAATTGCGCCTTGTTTCCTGTGCCATGACTGACTACATTCTGTAGCATAGCAGTCATAACGTTTGCTGTATTGGGGGAAATGACCTGCTCATTCTCTGCCTTACGCACATATACGTTCCGTCCCTCTGCATCGGTAATCTCTCGAATAAGATGAGCGGTATTGAATCTTCCTTGGTTCGCGAATACGGTATATGCCTGAGCCATTTTCAGAGGAGACACCCCTTGATGCAATCCCCCTAGAGCACTCGACAAGTGAAGATCCTCTTGACCCAGCTCAATCCCCAAATGCGCAGCAAACTGCTGGGCACGCTGCATCCCGGTCTCATTTAGCAACCATACTGCTGGTGCATTCACTGACTTCCGGAGTGCTTCAGTCATGGTAATTGAACCTTGATAACGCCCTCCCAGATTACTCGGTTGATAGCTACCATATCGCACCCGTTTGTCCTGTAAAATACTATTTGCATTGAATTTCCCCGATTCGAGCGCTGGCCCATACGCAATAATAGGTTTAAATGCCGAGCCAGGCTGCCGGGCATCTCTCGTGGCTCGGTTCATGTCACCTCTTCGAGGGTTGCGTCCACCCATCATCGCTTTCACTTCTCCATTTCGTTGGTCGATAATGACCATGCTCGCCTGAACCCGTTCATCGGCACGGTCATCTGTGAAGTGAGCAGATTGGCGAAACTCCTCTTCCATCGCCGACTGGGCACGACTGTTCAATCCAGTATGTATGACCCAGCCTGCTGATTGAATATCTGTGACACTTCTGCCAGTTAACTGTGAGGCTTCCTGTATGACCGCATCTATAGCAGAAGCGTAAGCAGGCTGGGGTGCAGACGAATTAGCAATAGTAACCGGAGGTACATAATCCACCTTGCGAGCTTCCTGCATTTGTTTTCTCGTAATTATTCCTTGTTCATGCATAAGGGTGAGCACTACCGCACGTCGATCCTTAGATAAATCTGCGTTATCAATCGGATTATAGATGGATGGCCCTTTAGGAATCCCTGCTAGCGTTGCGACCTGCCAGAGTTCTAATTGACGCAGATCCTTAATGCCAAAATAACGCCATGCCGCTGCCTTTACACCGTATAGCCCCTGTCCCATGTAAATCTGATTCAGATACGATTCGAGAATGTCATCCTTTGCATACTTCTTCTCTAAGGCTATGGCGATGGACATTTCATTCACTTTACGAACCATTGTTTTGTCTCCATTGAGATACAGGTTCCTCGCTAGTTGCTGCGTAATGGAGCTTCCTCCCTGACTTAGATCAAGGTTAATTACATCCTGTACCACTGCTCTCCCAATACCGATGTAGTCCAATCCATCATGCTTATAGAAGCGTCTGTCCTCTGTAGCTAGAAAAGCTTGCTTCAATACTTTCGGCATTTCGTGAAGGTCGGCATGCGTTGCATAGCCATTTGTACCAGCTTGTAGCCTCGTTATTTCTGCTCCCTCTGAGTTCAGAATCGTCGTTGAGGATATCTTGGAGGTTATGGCAGGATGACTTCGAATCATACGTTCACCATAGGTCACCATGTACATGTATCCAATCAATAACATCATCACGATAACAACTGATGCATCAAAAGCATAATAAATTCCGCGTTTTACTTTGAAATTGAACTTCAGTCTACGCCGTAATCCGAGTGCTCCCTTAACAGTGGAGTCTTCTAGTCTAGATAATTTCTCTCGCATGATCGGTACACGCTCTCGGGTTTGCGTTTCGGAATATTTTTCTGCAGGTCGATCATGACTAGCCTTGGGTATCATTTCAACTTTCAATGTTAATCCCCCTTGCTCACCTGTTGATGTAACGCTGCGACGTCGAGGGCTTGTTGAAGGCTCAATGTTTTCTGATATGTCAATCGAACCCAATGCTGGATCTCAGCCTCATCCTGGTACCGTCCTTCAATAATGGTTTCAAGAGAAGAGAGAATGCTATAGATGGTAAGCTTCACCGGTAAGTCTACCTCTACGGCGTTAACCTGCACACTTGTGGTATGCTCATTGCTGGCTATCTGTTTCTTATTCCAATCATCCTCGCTTTCCCTCTCTCCCCCATTCATTCGCTTCTGCTCCATCTGAAAAGCAATCTCGTTCAACTGAGCAGCAATCTGGCGCAGCTCTCCACCGCTCAGAACATCAACGCGTTCACCCGTATCCCCATTTGCTAAAGCATGGGTCATTTGGGATATACGCTGAAGGTCATCCGTAATTTTCTGCGAGCGAATCCAGAAAAATGTTAAGAATAAGGCCGTTCCGACGACGATAACAATAGGCCGAGTTCCAATATTATGGATTCCCCAGCGAATGAGCTGAGGTAACCATGATGTCCCCCCTGCAGACAGATGAGTAAGCGCGAATCGTAACATTTGATAAACGACAAAAAGGAGCACCACGCTAAGCAGCGCACTTGCTCCACAGATGTATATGTATCGCGATCTAACCGTACGTAGTAATGAATTCATATCGGTACCCTCCTCAATGTAGATATCTATCTAACTTCGATCATTGAGTTTAGGATACCGGGTACTTCTTAATAAAAATGTAACGAACTTCTTATCATTTTCTTAACATGCGTTGAACTAATCACCATCATACGATTGTGCTATATTAATTGACTTAAAGAATGGTTACACTTGCCACTTCGATGACAGAATAACCTTACGATCGCTGTTATCCCCAGATTTTTTTGATTTCCTTTTCCAGAGGTAAAATCCAGGGATAGCTTATGCTTTCGATGTAGCTTTCTTGCAGAAAGCTTTCAGGCGAACGCTCCGCTTCTCCATGTTATTTCTGTCCTCTCCGGTCTCGTGTATATGTTTAGTTCAATTTATATAGAAGCTACAAGCACATTTAACATAGCTAAAATTGTACAGTTCATCTAAGAACGGGTGTCATGGTCATCCACTGACCGAGCACTTACAAGTGGCGAGGCTATTAGAAAGCGAGTCACAAAATCGGTTCTGCCCTTGTCACTATATGCCGCGATCGTGCCGTGATGTAGCTCAATCATGGATTTGGCAATGGCAAGACCAAGCCCGGTACCTCCTGTTTCACGCGAACGAGACTTGTCCACCCGGTAGAAACGATCAAATAAATAAGGCAAATCCTGTGCAGGGATCGGGTCACCGTAATTGCTAATTCGCACGACAGCCTCTTCTCCTTCAAGCTCTAATCCAATCTCCATGACCTTTCCTTTGGAGCCATAACGAATGGCATTACTAAATAGATTCTCATATGCACGTACTAATTCTCCCGGTGCAGCTTCAATCCATAATGGCTCCTGTCCCCCGACAAACGTATACGTCATACCTGCCTCTTCTAACATAGGCGTAAACTCCTCGGCAAGCTGCATCAGAAACGAGTTCAAATTCAATGTTGTCATAGATAAAGGCAGATTCCCACCACTTACACGGGTGTATTCAAATAAATCATCAATGAGCTTCCTTAAAGTTAAGGACTTTTCATAAGCAATACTAACGTAATAACGCATTTCAATCTCATCCTGATAACGATCCTTCTCTATGTATTCCAGAAACCCAAGAATTGACGTTAATGGTGTTCTCAGATCATGAGACACACCTGTGATCAGATCATTTTTGGCGGCAACCGCATTCCGTTCCTCTTCCAACGATAGTTGCAATTGCTCTGCCATCTGATTAATGCTGGCCGCTACTACACCGAATTCGTCGGATGACTTCACTTCAATTCGATGCGATAGCTCCCCTTTGGCAACTTCTTGTATTCCCGCAGTGATTTCATTCAACACCATGATCGTCCTGCGTGTGAATAAGAAAAAGAACAGCACAAACCCCAAAATACCAATCACCATCATTAACGGTATAGAACCAATGTTGTTGATTAGCCACCGTACTCCCCTTGCAGGGATCGAATAATTGGGATAGGTCTGTGCTGCCAGGATCGATTGAACCACCTTGCTGCCCCCATACAAAATAGCCGCTGTCAGTATGCCGCTCAGCAGAAATGCATAGATAAATTTCCAGCGAACCGTATTAATCAATGTAGAATTCATCTCAGATACTCCCTGTTCAGGTCTTTGGCAGTATAATACCGCTCATATCCTTGCACGTTATGGCTTGAACATCTTATAGCCCACACCCCACACGGTCTGTATGAACTTGGGATGTTTGCTATCCATTTCGATCTTCTCACGAATCTTGCGTATATGCACCATTACGGTGTTGTTCGACTCCATGAATTCTTCCTTCCAGACCTGTTGATAGATCTGCTCCATACTCAGCACGGAACCCTGATGGCGCGCCAAGAGCTCTAGAATCGCAAACTCACGGGGCGTTAAACGAATAGACTGCTCGTCTACCCATACTTCATGTGTATCTGTATTAATAACGAGATCGTCAATGATCAACTCATGCTCCGTTTTCTCCCGACCTTCATTAAACGTATGATACCGCCGAAGCTGGGATTTCGCTCTAGCAACAAGTTCAAGCGGATTAAATGGCTTCGTCACATAATCGTCTGCTCCGATGCTTAACCCTGTTATTTTATCCATATCCATGCTTTTGGCAGACAACATAATGATCGGCATCTTCTGTTCTTCCCTGATCTTCATGCATGCTTCAATGCCGTCCATATTGGGCATCATGACATCGAGGATAATGAGATCAACCCGCTCATTCTTCAATTGTGCAAGAGCTTCAATACCATCATGTGCTGTAAGAATGCGATAACCTTCATTGCCAAAATAAATCTCCATGAGTTTAATAATTTCCTGCTCATCATCCACAAGCAGAATAGTTGCTGGATGTGCCACGGCATTGTTCCTTTCCATTCTATCCCGAATCAGTAATTCTTCACATTATACCATCTAGGAATCAATCTGCGAAAATCATCATGGTCTTCCCGAACTCGCTCAATCTTAGCCATCATATCCTCCGTTTCCTCCGGCTTCACTTGTTGAATCCAGACTACAGAAGATATAAGTGCCATAGCCATATACAGAGAGTACATACGCCAGAATAGCTCATCCGGATCTCCACCGTTGAAGTACCCCTGGATCTGTCCAATCGAATACGGCGTACTTGTCTCCGAAGCAAATAGACCCAGCTTAAGAAACTCATGAACTGGATCACCCTGATCATAACGATTAAAATCAATAACTCCCGCGAACCTTTCGTCCTTCACGATCAGATTCCCTGGATGAAAGTCATCATGCTGGAATCGATCAGGACGGTTCTTCATATACTTCATATTCTCTTCGATAAATGCCAATATAGCCTGATCATTCCGCATACGAATAGGGCAATGATGATACTTATCTACATAGCGCTGATGCTTCTTACTCTTACGCACGTACCAGGATTCAGCAGGCTCTCCGATCTGCAATTCATGCATACGCTGCAATTGTCCCCCTGCTTCGATACCGATGCTCCGCTGTTTCTGTTCGTCCATTCGAGGCAACACTTCTTCCGCATCTTCCCCATCGATGTAACTAAGTAGCATATAGCCTTGTTGCTCGGTCAATTGACCTAAGCTAATTGCTTGAGGACAACGAACTCCCCTCCGGTGTAATTCCGCAATGATTCGATACTCGGTCTGCTTCACAGATTGCTCAGACCATTCATATGTCCGCAACAAGTAACTAGTTTCTCCAGACAATTTAATTTTGAATTTTGTATCGGTTGAATACCCTTTGTGAATTGGTTCAATCGCCGAAGCTCCCTGTAGTTCGGGAATCTTCGCCATCAACTCGTGCAACACATCATATGTATCCTGCTCTTCCATCTTGGAAACCTCCGTTGGTCTAACCATTTACATTTCTTCCCGCACAGTAAATATTCCGTATGTACGTCGTAGAGACACCTCATTGGTGGGCGTCTATATTCTGAAGAGCCTTACCTTCTATGTATTCGATGGTTCACAAAATGTATCCTTCATTCGTCGTGCAGTGGATCTTACAAACCTTCTGATCTACTCAAATAACTTCACCTTCAGATCTTTCTCTGTCATGTTAAGCATCGTATACAGTTGACCTCTGTGATGATAGACATGCCCCATAATTTCTAGCAACCATTCCAGCCGACTATACGAAGCACCCCAATACGAATCGGTCACTTGTAACAGTTCCTCTGTATTAAACTGCCTATACCGCTGATACAGATACATCTGATTGTCCACAAGAGCCTGCTTGATCTGACATAAAGTATGAGGTTTGTTTTCTTCGTAAAAAGCAGCCATATCCTCTTCGGACGCGCCCTCCGATATGTATACATCCGCTCGGCAGATCACCGATAGATGGGATAGCAATTCTCCAACAGGTCTCTTCCCTTCAATTGGAGTTAACTTTAGATCTTGCTCAGACAGCTGGTCACATATATCAATAAGTGAAGTCACTGCCACGTCGATATGTTTAAATGCAGATTGAATCAACAGCTACACTTCCTTTTCGTTCCATTATACAGAACATATGATCGGTTTACAACCAAGATATTCCTCCTTCATATATAAACCATTGTTATCTGAAACTTAACATTACGAATAAAAAAAAGCCCCTCTACCCTCTATTAGACGGGTTTCGGGACATTTTGTTGCTTATAGAGGTTGATTAATAAGTCCGTTTTTTAATTCGGCACTGAAAAACCGACCTTTTTGAACACGCAATTATAATTCATTTCTTTCAGAGACTTTCCTCTTTGGATTGCACGCTTATTATACGAATAGATATGATTCTGCCTCAGCTAGAATATAAGGAGCAGTACGTTTGATCGAACCGACCTGCCAGCAGATCAGCCTTACGAATGAAAAACTGCAACTCTCCACAATCCCACCACTGGAAACCAATCTCGTCATGTGTATCAATCTTCAGCAGTAACAGTGTGTCCTCAAGTTCTTGTAAGGCTTGGTTCCGATCCCCATCATAATGAGCGGTTAACTTCTCCTCACACGCCTTTTCGTCATAACTATACTCTTCACCAGTCGCAATCTGAAGCAGCGCTTGATGTTCAGCATCAGGGTGCTGGCCATCAGGATAACCAAACATCCCGCCCCAGTTCTTCGAACTTGGATGATTCCAATGGGACTCGAAGTCCAGATATCGGTCATACAGATCAATATCCGTCTCACCTTCTTGCTGTACATCAGGTTGTGTAACAGCTGCTGCACTCAGCGCCTTAGAGTCAACATAGGCGTATGTAGGAAACTCTAGATTCGGCAGTACAGTTACGGCATGACCTACAAATCCAGCTTGTTCTAGAGCTGTGCTGCCTTCTGGTTCACGTTTTACCAAATTCCGAGCGTCCGGCTCAAATATTACACGATGTTCAATATTATAAGCGGGTTCATCCACACCAACGAAGAAGTATAGCATCCCTCGTTCCGGCAAACTTCCACGCCCGTCATTCGGTGTATAAGGTGACAGATCCACAAGGTTCAACTGTGCCAAAAAGGTCATCGGTACACCTTCCTGCGTCACAGGCCATTCCATTTTTTCAGGCAGATCAGGACTCCCACCCACTCGCGAATTGCCCGTTCTACGGTACTCATCAATCGTGGACACATCGAGGCGAATGCCCCAGCGGCCAGATGCTAGGAGCAGGTCGGAAACTTCACCTAATCCATACTCTTCTAGTGTTTTACGAGCTTTGTTAGTCAAGCGTTCACATTGTTCAGGCTTAATCATCAAGATCCTCCCCTTCAGACAATACAATACATCTATGGTGAGACATATTCAGGTTCACACCTGTATATTCTTCCGCCAAGACATCTTTCCCTGCCTAATTGTAAAAATCAATAGAACTGAAACATAGAAGTTATAAAAAAAGACCAGCGGCATAGCCGTTAGTCTCTATTACTCTCTCGAAAAGCACGCATGTGCTCTTCTCCATCCAGAAATTCATGGGATTGATGAGCTGCCATCACCCCGTGGTAACTGATATCTAGACCCAGATCCTCCTCTTCTTCTGTCGAACGAACAGGTACAATCTTGCCAATCAGCTTCAGTCCGAACCAGGTCATGACAAATCCCCAGACAACGAGGGCAACCAGCCCCAGTGTTTGAACACCAAGTAGTCTCCACCCTCCACCAGTGAACAAACCTCCATCGGTTGCAAATAACCCTACCGCAATCGTGCCCCACATGCCGGATACAGCATGCACAGGAAAAGCACCTACAGGATCATCAATCTGACGACGATCAAGCCAGTTCGTAGCAGCCATCATGAGCAGACCGGATACTGCACCAATAAAGATGGCTGCCAGATCACTTACAAAGGCACAACCTGCCGTGATCCCAACAAGTCCAGCAAGCGATCCGTTAATGACAGAAGGCGCATCTGAACGATTAAAGCGGAATAACGTATAGAGCAATGTTGCCGCTCCGCCAGAAGCGGCCGATAGCATGGTCACAATGGCGATATGCCCGATCCTTACATCTGTTGCACTAAGCGTACTTCCCGCATTGAAACCAAACCAACCAAACCACAGCAGAAAGGCTCCTACCGAGGCTAACGGCAAGTTACTGGGAAGTGCAATAGCACTTACACCAAGTGGGGTGTACTTCCCTTTACGCGGGCCAATGATAATTGCAGCGGCCAAGGCAGAGAATCCACCTAAGGCATGAATGACTGCCGATCCAGCAAAGTCCTGCATACCCAATTTGCTGAGCCAACCGCCGCCCCATGCCCAGTGTCCACCAATCGGATAAATAATCGCAGTCATTAAGATGATATATAACAGGTAAGCACGGAAGTTAATCCGTTCAGCTACCGCACCTGAAACGATCGAAATGACGGCGATGGTGAACGCAGCTTGAAACAACCAGAACGTCTCTAATGAGACAGGTACATCAATGTGAGATAAGTCTCCATTTAAGAAGAAGCCGGTAACACCAGCCAAACCACCAACATCCGAACCGTACATCAAGCCAAAGCCGATCGCATAGAACAATAATGTACCAATCGTAATGTCAGCAAATACTTTCATAATAATGTTCACACTATTTTTATAACGTACAAAGCCAGCCTCTAGCAGGGCGAAGCCACCCTCCATCAACAAAATCATGGCCGCGCTCAGTACTACCCAGACTGTATCGATTCCCGTGCTCAAGCTCTCTAACGTCATGCTTGTACATCCTCCGTTTCACGTAGCTGCCTAATCTCACGGATGGTATCGGGTGAAAGCTCAATCTCATCTCGCTCAATGCTGTCAGGATGTTGAATTTGTTCGATTATCCGATCAAGGTCTCGGATTCGTCGTCGAATTTGCTCCATTTTACGAAAACGTTCTTTTACCTGAACCATATATTCTACGGCCTGATGATGCGAAGCCGGACGTCCCGCAAACCATTTGCGCACTGGAGATAAAGATTGATATGCCATTTCTTCCGCACGTTTTTTCTGCTCAAATTGTTCGATTTTATGCTTGAGAGTCTCTATTTCATTTTCCTTTTTGACCTTAAGCTGTTCCATAAGGTACAATAAATCGGACGATGATATTTGCAATGCTGTATGGTGATACACCTCGTCAATTACTAACATATCATGTCAGGACTCCTTACATATCAAGTTACTTGCTACCGATTATAGAATGCCATAGTCTAACCGTCAATCCTTTTTTGGTGATGGTAATGATTGAGAGAAGCCCGTTGGATGACAGCGAGCTTTTTTTGTATAGGTTATATTCCTCTAACAGCTTAAATACTAGGTCGAACCCTAACTCAAAACGATGTGCGCCATCCTTCTTCTACGCCAATTCTTCTATCCTGAACCCACTTAACAAAAAAACTCCGACACACCATTTAGGCGTTCAGAGTTTTCATGTCATATATTTCCCCACACAATCTGTTATATAATATTGCATGTTCAAAAAAGGGGGGTTCAGTACCGAGAAGATGGGATGAAGCTAGAAATGGAGTAGCGGAGCGTAGATAGAGCTACGTGAGCAACTACATGTTTCCGAAGGAAACAAGCTTCGTAAGCATCCCGCTTATTTCGGCTGAATTCCATATTCGAAGCTGAGATGCTGTCAGGCATCTTTCGTAATCAAAAGCGGACTTTTTGAACAACCTCTAAATAGGAACATAAATCTGGATTTGAGTTTCTTCTTCTCCAGATAACATCGCTTCTGCCCAGTGTTCCATATCAAATGCACGTGGCTCATCGTATCCGTTGTTAACAAGCCAGTCATTCACAGCATGATATGTTTCATCAATCTCAGCTTCAGAACCTGCGTGTATAAATCGTATAAACCGACCTGCTGGCACAGTGTGCGTAATCATCTGCTCAGCGATCTGCTGAGACTCCTGGACTTCAATCGCGACAATATGAGTGAACACCACATCTGGCGTCCATTCCACATCCGGATAGATCTGGATAAGGTACATCCCAGCATCCTTCATATTAGGAACGTGCGGAGCATCCAACTTCAACTTTGCGCGTAAATTCCTCACAATGTTACCCTGAATGTCCTCGTTCAGACTTGCCTGCGCCTGGTATCCCACCAGCTTGATCTCAGGCTTCATTACAATTTCAATATCATCCAGCAACATCACGAAACTGCCTCCCTTTGGCTGCAATTCATCATCTATCTCGTTCAACAATATAAATAATCAATGATTTACCACGATGATTCACCATGATGAGCTATCTATATTTTCTTACCTAAAATCGCTAGATCTCGGTTCACTCCATCCAATACAGCTACTTCCGGGTAATACCCCCATTGCTCAAAACCATGCTTGCGCAGTAAACCTAAGCTAGGTTCGTTATGTCCAAAGACAAAGCCCAAAATAGTGCTTATGCCAAGTTCTGGACACGCCGCAAAGATAGTATTCAGCAGTCGGCTGCCTGCGCCAATTCCCCGGCAATTTTGATCTACGTAGACACTCACTTCCACAGTCCCATTATAGGCAGGCCGTCCATAAAAAGAGCTCAGACTCGCCCAGGCTACAACCTGTCCTTCTTGCTTCATCACCCACAGTGGACGCCGATCGGAAGAGTGTTCCTCAAACCACGGAATGCGCTGTTCAACCGTTACCGGCTCCAAATCGGCTGTCACCATACGACTCTCAATCGTCGAGTTATAAATCTCTACAATTCTTGGCAAATCCTCAATACGGGCATATTCAATCTGCACACGATCTAACATCATCATAACGCCTCCATCATCCAGTCCAATCCGACTTTATGACGATATTATAACGGGATACAGGCGCAATCGTCACCCATAACATTTGTATAGCTGCACATATAAGAAAACGGCGATAGATTAAGGATTGCCTCCTTCCTATCGCCTTTGATCGAGAGATGCTCTAAGCCATTATGGGATTATGCAGAAACTACCTCGCTTGAATGGTGTTACCACGTGTTAACTGCTGACTCTGATCTGCCCAGCGAATGTTGATGGATCGGGACGTGAACAGATCAGCCCCATCAGATACTTGGAAATGCAAATGTGCTTCACTGGAGTTACCTGAGTTGCCTAACTCTCCAATGAGGTCGCCTTGCTTCACTTTATCCCCTTTCTTAACCGCTACACTCCCTTCCTTCAAATGCGCTGTAATGCTGTACTCCTTATTACCATGGTCAATGACTACGAAGTTGCCGGCGGGTTCTTCCGCATTCATCACACCCGGTGTGTTATCCGGGAGATCATTTTTAATTTCCACGACAGTTCCGTCCGCAGCAGCGTAGAGCGGCTCACCAAAAGCATAGTAATTTTCATTTTTAGTCGGATCATCTTGATAACTGAAACCGTCTTTCGTTCGAACGATATCCAGTGCATAGCGCTGAGTCTCATGCTCATAATGGTAGTTGGACAGAACATCATTGCCTCCCCAAAATACAAACCATTCGCCCTTCATAGGGAACTGGAACTCCGTTTGGGTATACTTGTTATCTGTATCCTCATGAGGTTCCAGAGCATGAATAGATAAGCCTTCAATTTGTTTTTCCGAAAAATAAGCGCGAATGCCTTTTGTTCCAGTTGCATCCTTCCAGACACGCTCAGTTAAATTATTCATTTGCACATCTACCACTTGGTCAAGCGTAGTTACCCCCTGCAAAAAACTGTCAGCAGATGATTTGAACTCTTCAAGCGATACCGCTTCTTTCAGCTCAGGGCTCATCTGACTATAAATATCATCCTTCGAACCATTCAACAATGTATCCAAGAAGTTATCTGGTGTGATCAACGCTTGCACCTCTGTTCCCGATTGTTCTTCAGCGCCCTCTTTATCATTTTCTTGATTTTCAACTGCTGGAGTAGAATCAGATGTCTGCGCTGCGGACTGTTGCTCTGCCTGATCCGATGTAGCAGAACTGCTACAAGCAGAGAGAATCATACACGCTGCCAGTGAAATTGCAAATAACTTCCAACTCTTCTTCGACTGTGATCTCACTTGTACAGCATTTTGGGATTTTGAATCTGCGGTTGATTCATCTTGCCGTTGCCTCATACGCTCAAATTCTTCATTTATCTTGTTCATTGTTCCACACCCCTTATTAAAATCGTTATCTCTTGGAGTTAACTCTACACAATGAATCTTATCCTGCGTCTAACATATGCTTACACCTAACATAACTCTTTGACTTCCACGGAACTCATAATTAAGATTCTGTTAAGATAGCGCATGCGCCAGATCAACGATCTTAGTGATATGATGAACTGAGCCAGACAGAAGCCTAAGGAGGTCACTTTCAAGCATGAATCACGTCTCATTACTCCTTGTAGATGATGAACAAGCCATACTACATATGCTCCGCACCGTTCTGCTGAAAGAGCAGTTTATTGATATCGATACCGTTACAACAGGTGAAGCAGCACTCGAAGCTTGCAAAAGTAAAACCTATCATTGCATCGTGCTGGATGTCATGCTTCCAGGGAAAAGTGGACTCGAAATCTGCCCATTTCTGCGAGAGGTAACCGATGCACCCATTCTGTTCCTCACCGCCAAAACAACGGATTATGACAAGTTAACTGGATTCGCTGTGGGCGGTGACGATTATGTCGTCAAACCCTTTAATCCACTCGAAGTCGTCGCCCGAATCAAGTCACTACTCAAGCGTTACTTGCCTTCAAAAGTAGCAAATCCCTCAAACACCTTAAATACAAAAAATGACGCAAGTGCGTCATATCCAAATCCACAAGAAGACATATATGATTTTGGACGATTTCAGGTGTTGGAACAGGCTGGAGAGCTACGAGTTGAGGGAATGACTGTTACCTGCCCGGCACTTGTATATCAGTTGCTACTCTATTTCTGTAAGCATCCCAATCGTATTTTTACCAAATCTGAGTTATATGAACGGGTCTGGGGATCGGAAGCCATTAGTGACGACAATACCGTTATGGTTCACATCCATCGCATTCGGGAACGAATTGAGGCCGACCCTTCCACTCCAGAGCTTCTAGTCAACGTACGAGGTCTCGGATACAAGCTCATTAAGCCTGAGCAGGTTCCACAATCATGAGCATTCGGCGCAGATTGATGACCCGATTTATCGGTATGCTCGCTGGCGCAGTTCTTTTGATTGTGGTACTTGGATCAGCTGCGACCTATTGGGTAGTGCAAAAGGTGAATGAAGTGAACCTAGTCGATGATTTTGCGACCACAGGTCTAGATCAATTAATTGATACCGCAAAAATCTCGTCTGATGGCACCGTTCACTATGCCCCCGATCTTCTGAAGCAGGTGGAGCAAAATCAAGGGTGGCTGCAAATGCTCGATGATAAAGGTAAGGTTATCGATGCCTTTCATACCCCTTCCGATATTCCGACTCACTATGCACCAGGAGAGCTAATATCTTATTGGCAAGGAACTAAGCCATTTCCATATCAGATCGTCATGATCATTCGAGAAAGAAACGGTATTGTTTTTACATTGTTATATGGAGAACGCAGTGTTGCCAAACCCTTACTTAACCAGGTTCATCAGACTAGCACCTTTACCAACGGCAAGCTTGTCGTAGCGCCAGAACAACAAGCGTCCATTCGCGAAGCCAAGGCCTACCTGCAACTATTGGATTCCTCTGGTAAGGAGCTAGATTCCTATAATAAACCTACAATGGGTGTGCCGACCGATTACAACATTCAGGATCTCGTTTTGCGTGCCCGCTACCCTAGCCGATATGGAGCATTCACATCTACTATGTATGATGAACAGACTGAAACGACCTGGATGATCAGTGTCCCTAGCGGTTTGTCAGCAGCAGAAGATGAGAGAGATCCCTATGCTTTTATTTGGGAGCCAGCACTGCTGGTATTGGTTCTGTCCGTAATTATGTTGTTAATCCTGCTGGCCCTCTGGTACGCCAATCGTTTTGGCTCCCCGATGCTGCACATGCTCCAATGGCTACAACGACTGGAAAAGGGTCATTACGAAGAGCCCACGGGGCTAAATGGCATACCTCGCAGTCAACGACGTAACGGCAAATGGAAGCGTAAATATCGTGTATACGCCGAAGTGTTACACTCGATGCAAATGTTATCCAGCACGCTGAAACAAGACGAGGAACTTCGCAAGCAAACGGAGTCTCTTCGCGAGGAATGGATTGCAGGCATCACGCATGATCTGAAGACACCTTTATCCTCTATACAGGGTTATGCCCATATGCTTGAAGCGGATAAATATAGCTGGTCCCAAGAGGAAGTACGGGAGTTCGCTGCAATCATGTTGGACAAATCGATGTATATGGATCGGTTGGTCAATGATCTTGCTCTGACTTACCGCTTACGCAGTGGTGGATATCAACCAGACGTGGAACGAACTGACGTGAATACGCTACTTCATGATCTCGTGCTGCGCGCTGAACGCAATCCAGCCTATGGACAAGGTCGCATCCAGTTTCAACCGGCACCGACTCCTGTGTACGGGCAAGTGCACATCCCTTCATTTGAACGAATTGTAGATAATCTGACTGCCAACGCTCTGCTGCATAACCCTACAGACACCAAGCTCATCGTCAGCGTGCATGCTGGGCAACGAGATGGAGACTTCAGCATACAGTTTGTGGATAATGGGAGAGGTATGGATACGAAGACGGTATGGAGGTTATTTGAACGTTATTATCGCGGAACCGATACAGGAACTCCTGATGTGGGATCCGGGCTTGGTATGGCTGTGACCAAGGGCCTGATTGAGGCGATGAAAGGTCGAATTGAAGTGCATTCCTCTCCCGGGCAGGGCACACAGATTCGATTGATCTGGGACGGGATATCACACGATGCTCAAAATAAAATCACTTGACCTTTGAATTTTCAATCTATATAATCGACACTCAAGTAACACCTGTTTCCCAAAAAATTGATATGGCGTTCTCCGCATTGGACGGATCAACCTTATCATTTCGTATATTTGGCGATGACCAGAGACATGATTCCGCTTGCGTGCTGCCCAGAGAGAGAAGGGATTGGTGAAACCTTCTTCAGCGAACGAAACGGCGTTACCCCTCTGCAGCCGTGATCTCGAACCACCCTTTAAGCCACGAGTTCCTACTCGAATTTGGAGCTTACATGGGCCAGTAGAGTTCACCGCCTAATCCCCGTTAACGGATTCCAATGAGGGTTATGATGTTTCCTGTATCCGGCGGCTGGCCGAATAAGGATGGCTTCATAACCAAATTAGGGTGGAACCACGAGCTAAGCGCACTCGTCCCTTTTCCGGGACGGGTGTTTTTTTGCGCTTCTAATTTGAGAATTGGAGTGTGGTTCACATGAATAATCAGGAAAAATTCAGTCCATCTAACCAAGTAAAAGCAAAGGATGCCAATCAACTCAATCAGCATATCGAAGTTCGTCTCCAAGGCGGAGCCGTGCGGGATTATCATACAGGCATTACTGTGGGAGAAGTCGCTTCGTCCATCCGTATAAGTCTGGGTAAGCAGGCTGTCGGAGGTATTGTGAACGGGCAACATGTCGATCTGGATCGGCAGCTTGAAGAGGACTGCGAACTTATTATCGTTACACTCGAAAGTGAAGAAGGTCTTCACCGTTATCGTCACACTACTGCGCATGTTCTGGCTCAGGCAATCAAACGAATTTACGGTGCGGAGCACGTGAAACTTGGCATTGGTCCTGTTATTGCCGATGGATTCTATTACGATGTGGATCTGGAGCACGCCCTCTCCATTCATGATCTCGCGGTTATTGAGCAGGAGATGCACAAGATTGTGCGGGAAAATTGGAAGATTAATCGCCGCGTCGTTAACCGTGAACAGGCTCTTGATCTTTTTGCCGACATGCAGGATCCATATAAGCTAGAGTTGATTCACGATTTACCCGCGGACGCAGAGATTTCGTTGTATGAACAGGGTGAGTTTATCGATCTGTGCCGAGGTCCACATCTTCCGTCAACTGGTCGCATCAAAGCCTTCAAGCTGCTTCATGTAGCTGGCGCGTACTGGCGTGGTAACTCGGACAATAAAATGCTTCAACGGATTTACGGCACTGCCTTTCCAAACCAAGCACAACTGGATGAGCATATGCACATGCTTGAAGAAGCGAAGAAACGAGATCATCGGAAACTAGGCAAAGAGCTGGAGCTCTTCATGTTCTCGGAGGAAGCACCCGGCATGCCGTTCTATCTAGCCAAAGGCATGACTGTCCGCACTGAGCTGGAGAATTTCTCCCGTGAATTACAGCTACAAGAAGGATACCAGGAGGTTCGCACTCCGCTCATGATGAATAATCGGCTGTGGGAGCAATCTGGTCACTGGGAGCATTACAAAGACAATATGTACTTCTCCGAGGTGGACAATGCTACGTTTGCACTGAAACCGATGAACTGCCCAGGTCATATGCTAATCTTCAAAAACAAGCTTCATTCCTATCGCGAATTACCTATTCGCATGATGGAATTCGGTCAGGTACATCGCCACGAATACTCGGGTGCGTTAAACGGCATGATGCGTGTACGGACATTCTGTCAGGATGATGCTCATCTGTATGTCATGCCCGAACAGATCGAGGAAGAGATTAACCGCGCAATCTCGTTGATTGGACGTATGTACGATATTTTCGGATTCGAATATAGCATCGAGCTATCCACACGACCACAAGACTCCATGGGGTCAGAGGAATTATGGGATCAGGCGGAACGCGCACTGCAAAATGTTCTGGATCAGCGCGGAGTCAGCTACCGCATTAACGAAGGGGATGGCGCATTCTATGGTCCCAAAATTGATTTCCATATCCTTGATGCACTGAAACGCAGCTGGCAATGCGGAACAATCCAGCTTGATTTCCAAATGCCAGAGAAATTCGATCTCACTTACATCGGTGAAGATCGTCTGAAGCATCGTCCGGTCGTCATTCACCGTGCAATCTACGGTTCCATTGACCGTTTCATCGGCATTCTTACTGAGCATTTTGCCGGTGCATTCCCTCTATGGCTTGCGCCCGTACAAGTGAAGCTGCTCCCTGTCTCAGACCATTACGCCGAGTATGCTCTAGAGGTTCAACAAGCGCTGCGAGCAGCAGGAATCCGCGTGGAGACAGACTTGCGTAACGAGAAGCTGGGGTACAAAATTCGTGAGGCTCAGATGGAGAAGGTTCCCTACTCCCTCGTCCTTGGCGAGAATGAGAAAAATGCCTCGTCAGCCTCTGTCCGTGCGTACGGTCAGGGCGATCAAGGCATTCAGCGGATAGACGATCTGATTCAACAAATTCATGAAGCTGTGCAAGCCAAAAGATAAAACATCCGACATGCTAGATTAGCTTGTAAACCAATGACAGGGCATTACACTTGATCGTTCGATCCAAGTCCTACTTGCTGCTCGCTCCACGTCCAGAATCGTTCAGCTACAGCATCGTCCGTGGCGTGGGCTTGCAATTTCTGTTCCTTCTGCTGGTAAAAGTACTTTCCGGTCACTCCTGCAACTTCAGGGCTGGTTGCTAAGTAGATTGCCGTTTTTGCCCCCTCTTCGGGGGTAAGAAAGAACGGGAGCTTGCCCACAATAGCCATAATACGGGTACCAAATCCCGTGTTCCGATCCACACCAATACTTGTGCCAACCGCACCAGGGTGCAGGCAGTTCACTATTATCCGGCTATCGGCTACTTTGCGAGCCAGAATCCGAGTAAATAACACATTAGCGAGTTTGGACTGAGCATAGCCCTTGATCGGGTTATACCTTTTATGTAAATGGGGGTCTTCAAAGTGAATCTTTCCTGCTTTGTAGGCACCAGATGATACATTCACAATCCGTCCCTGCTGCGCACGCCGCAAGGGTGGAATCAACAGAAGTGTCAGTAGGAAATGACCCAAATGGTTAATCCCTATGCTCTGCTCAAAACCATCTGAGGTCTCCTTGCGCTTTACCATAACTACGCCGGCATTATTCATCAGCACATCCAGCGTGTCATAACGCTCATTAAACGAATGGGCAAACCGCCGAATGCTGTCTAATGAACCGAGATCACACAACATCAGTTCAATGGCAGTTGAGTTAGACTGACGGAGTGCTTCCTGAAGCGCCTCTTGTCCACGCTGCTCACTGCGGCATGCCATGATCACATGATAACCTTTTCGCGCAAGCTCTATCGTGGTCGACAGCCCCATGCCGGAGTTCGCTCCCGTTACAATTGCGATTGGATTCTTCTTATGATCGGCGTTGGGATTGAGCATTGTATTGGACGTTGAATCGGTCACTGAAGTGGACATGGTATTGGAGATTATGTTGGACATCATAACACTTCCCTTCTTAAACTGAGGCTTGAATGAGTATGGACTTAAATGAGTACGGATTGACTTTTTGAGCCAAAGAAGACAATGTGAGATAATAGAAATTATTCACATCTGATCCTATAGGGAGGCTATGACTTATGCTAACCAAACAAGACTTCAAAAAACTGAAAAAAGAAGCTAAGCATGAGATCAAATGGATTGAACAGGAGTATGAACAGCTCCAGCAAAAGGATGCTTCAAGCCAGCTTAAGAAACATGACCTATGGGACGAGGAAGAGATCCATCGACTGACTTATGATCGTAAGGATCGAAAGTATGCTTCATGGACGATTGAACTATGCTCCATCATTGAACAATGGTTACTTCGCCTCTATGAACAAACCTATCAAAAAACATTCAATTCGGTTCAACTTATGAAAACTCCTGCATACCGCTCTTTATCTAATATCGAGATTCTTCAAGCCGAATTAAAAAGCCAACACATTGCTGTGAAACCTGGGGCAGAGAATGATGATGACGAACTAGCCAAGGTATTCAAAGCAAGAAACAAATTAATTCATTCCAACTTCTCCTTCGCCTCAATCGTTGGGCAGGATAGCAATGCGGAACAAACGCTAGAGTGGATCTTGAATACCGTTGAACAATACAGAAAACACTTAAAGTACGAAATCCCTGTTCTTAGTAATGCGAAGACCGGATGAACTCACTACCTACATGTCATTCCGACTGTGTACATTTTCGGTACTGATTATAAGCAACATACTATTGAGGGAGGTGCTCCGGAACGATTCCGGTAACGAATATGAATATACAACCTATTGATATCACCATTCTTCATCTTAACATTCCCACACCCACTGGTAACAGTCCGATTTATCCCGTGATGCTGCGCGATGAAGATGGAATTACATTGGTGGATACAGGCATGATTGGACAGTTTGCCGAATTGCAATCTGCACTTGAAGAAGCGGGTGCCAAGCTTCATGAGCTTAAACGCATTATTATCACGCATCAGGATATCGACCATATCGGTAATCTTGGCGCCTTAGTCAAAGCCGTACCTGACGTCGAAATCTGGGCACATGCTGATGAAATCCCCTATCTTCAAGGAAAGCTTCCACTGATTAAGTTTACCCCTGAACGTAGAGCCATGCTAGCCCCACCTACATTGGAGCTAGCTGAGCAACTGCTCTCCGAGCTTCCTACGCTCCCCATCACTCGCATTCTGGAAGATGGGGACATGTTGCCCTTACAAGGAGGCATCCAAGTTATTCATACACCAGGTCATACTCCCGGACATATCTGCTTGTACTTCCGCGAGAAGCAGTTTCTACTCGCAGCCGATGAGCTTCGTGTAGTTGATGACGAATTGGTAGGCCCTGCTCCTCCAGCAACGCCGGACATGCCCGAGGCACTACGCAGCCTGAAACGATTAATCGGCTTGAACATCGATACCGTCCTGTGTTACCACGGTGGTGAATACACCCAAGCCGCAAGTGAACGAGTGGCTGAACTCGCTGAGCTTGGTGAATAAGTTAACTGATACAGACATTACATCCTCATGCAGACGGTGACTTATTACCTGTAATGGCATCTCTACAGAGATGAAATAATGAATAAAGGGGTTGTCCCATAAGTGATATGCTCCCCATAAAGTAGACAGGTGAAATAACAAAAGCCTGTTACTGAATGGGGAGTATTTTTATGGAAAAAAAGAAGTTTACGGCACTTGAAAAATTGAATATTCTGCAGGAAATTGAATGTGGCGAACTTGGTTTAAGCGCTGTGGCTCAACAGTACGGATTATCCAAAACATCTGTAGTCAAGTGGCGAAGCCGTTATCAGTTGTATGGTTACGAGGGTCTGGAAGTCCGTTCCCACAATCGAAGGTATTCAGTAGAGCTCAAACGCCAAGCAGTCCATGATTATTTGGAAGGTGGATTATCGCAATATCAAATCATCGACAAGTATAAAATTGCAAGTCGAACTCAACTCGCCAACTGGATTAAGAAGTATAATGGTCTTAGCATCAGCTTAACCGCTGCTCATTCAGGAGGAACTAGAGCGATGACCAAAGGACGCGTAACAACTTGGCAGGAACGGATCGATATCGTGCAATATTGCCTGGACAATGGACAAAACTACACCCAGGCAGCAGGCTATTTTCACGTTTCGTACCAACAAGTATATAGTTGGGTAAAGAAATACGAAGCAGGCGGCGAAGAGGCGCTACGGGACGGCAGAGGACGTACCAAAACACCTGAAGCACTCACGGAGGCAGATCATCACAGACTCGCTATGCAAAAGTTAGAGTACGAGAATGCGCGGCTACGTGCGGAGAATGCTTTTCTAAAAAAGTTAGGGGAACTCGAAAGGAGGAGGCGTTAAGTCACATTCGTCAGGAGAACATCTACCTGGCTATTCAGGTTGTTCGGCAGGAGGAGTCCTGTTCCCTTCAGCTTTTGTGTGAAATCGCAGGAATTCCGCGGTCCAGCTACTATAAATGGTTGAATCGAAAACCGAGTTCACGGGAGAACGACAATGCAAAGCTTACACAGGCCATGCTCCTTCTCTATGAGAAGGTGGAGCGAATCTTTGGGTATCGCCAATTGACGCTTCATTTACGCAGGCAAATGGACAGTCCGATTAACGCAAAGCGAGTATATCGTCTGATGAAGCTCCAGGGCATCCAATCTGTCACCCGAAGAAAGAGGAAGAAGTACGTAGGCTCTACACCTCAGCAGGTCGCAGAGAACGTACTGAATCGTAGATTTGAGGCGGAAATGCCAAACCAAAAATGGGTAACGGACGTAACGGAATTGAAGTACGGCAACGGAAAGAAAGCCTATTTAAGCGCAATTAAGGATCTGCACGACAAGTCTATTGTTGCTTATGTCTTAGGGCATTCTAATAATAATCCGCTGGTCTTTAAGACGCTTGAATTGGCTTTAAAGGCTGTTCCAGCAAGCCGTCCCTTGCTTCATAGCGACCGCGGTTTCCAGTATACCTCTTTACGCTTTAAGGAGATGTTGGACGAAGCGAAGCTCACACAAAGTATGTCTCGGGTGGGCTGTTGCATTGATAACGGACCCATGGAATCCTTTTGGGGAACGCTCAAATGTGAGAAGTATTACTTGCATAGCTACGGAACCTTTGAAGAGCTCCAAAAAGACATTGATGATTACATACAATTTTACAATTACGAACGGTTTCAGGCAAAACTAAACGGCCTCACTCCCAATGAATTCAGGATCAAGGCCGCTTAACCAA
This sequence comes from Paenibacillus sp. Root52, assembly GCF_001426865.1. Classification (GTDB taxonomy): domain Bacteria; phylum Bacillota; class Bacilli; order Paenibacillales; family Paenibacillaceae; genus Paenibacillus. The sequence goes on from NZ_LMFO01000023.1 coordinate 463,038, forward strand.
CTTTTATTTTTTGTACTGTCTACTTGACGGGGTGCAGTTCATAAGTCATGAATATGACGGGGGACAGCCCCTTTATTCATTATTTTGATGTAATGAATCTGAAACACGCTATTTGCTCCCATTTCCCCGGATCTGAGATCTAATGAATCACAGAGGCGTTATTTCGTCGATTCAGTCGATTTTTCAGGGTTTGAGACCTGGCAAGCCAATACCATATCGGGTTACTTCGCTTGATCCTGCGGGGTAAGCACGATGAGCTTATCATCACCATCACGCGGGGAGCCACGACCATCCCGATTGTTTGTTAGTACATAGATTTGTCCATCTGCTCCAGTCGTTACATTCCGAATGCGTCCCCATTCATCTTCAAAAATAGGTTCAACCTGATCGACTTGCGTTCCGTCCTCGGATAGCGTGATCTTCAACAGTTGTTCTCCGCGCAGATTGGCCGCAATTAAGGAACCCGCCCAAGGTCCTTCCTCAATATAAGCAATACCCGAAGGAGCCCAGGTATCATCGCCACTATGTGCAAGCGGAGCCTGATACTCGCTATTGTTATGGTCGTCACCCTCTACCTCAGGCCAACCATAATTAGCCCCGGCTTCAATTCGGTTAATCTCATCCAGATTCCGCTGACCATGCTCGGTCGCATAGAGGTATCCATTGTCCGGATTCCAAGTTAGTCCCTGTGCATTACGGTGTCCCATACTATATACAGGAGAATTCCAAGGGTTGTCCGCAGGGATCGAGCCATCGAGACCAATTCGTAATATTTTGCCTCCTAGATTGTCCTGATCCTGCGCTAGTTCTGGTTCATACCGCTCACCTGTTGTGATATAGAGCAGATTGTCCGGTCCGATCTTGATGCGCCCACCGTTATGATTCACACCGCCAGGGATATCGCCAAGTAATTCCTTATCAATGACTGCTGTCCCATCACTCACCTTCAATCGTAATACACGATTCGCAATGTTATCGCCTTCAATGTACGAATGATAGGCATACAGATAGCCGTTTTCCTCAAACTCCGGGTCAGCGGCAAGCCCTAATAACCCGCCCTCACCTTCCTCATTAAACGGATCAGTAAATTCAATCAATGGCTCAGACAACAACTCGCCATCCTCAATGACCCGTATTGTACCCGGACGCTCGGTTACAAACATACGACCATCGGACACTTCAACCAATTCCCATGGGGCATTAAGCCCTTCTACCAGAACTGAAGTCTCATAAGGAACAACTGCATTCTCCTGTGCCTCATTTTCACTGCTCTCTACGCTAGTAGAACCGCCGTTAGCTGTCTGTCCCTGACCTCCACCTGCGCCCTGAGATATGGGTTGCGATCCTGATCCTGCGGAGCCATCACCCGAAGCACACGCAGTCAATAACGCAACGCTTAATAGCGAAGCATATAGAGGAACGCTTAATCGATTATTCATGCATACCTCTCCCTTCGAATTGGAATGAATGGATATGAGTTCATATTTAATGAGTTACGGATATAACACAATCATGACCGTTAACTCTACGACGTCAGACATAACAAGGTTTCGTCCTCTATTACCCGTTACCCGCCCCAATATGTACTCAAACGAAAAAGCCGCCCTAATTCTCATTATTTAGAGATAGCCCGATTTCCTTACTTTCTTCTATATAAATGTTCTCATATACGCGCGCCTATGGAATTGAGACGATTTAATTTATAATAGATTAGATGATATAGACAATTGAAAGGTGGACGTACCTATGACGAACCAAACACCATTATCCCGCTTAGAAGCTAGCCTCTCTGTGCAAGGACTGGATGCCACACTAATCACAGATCCTAAACATATCTACTACTTAACAGGATTCGCAAGTAATCCGCATGAACGTTTCCTTGGACTCGTGCTCGCACGCGGCGAAGAACCTCTTTTGATTGTACCTGCGCTAGATGCCGATGCCGCAGCTGCTGCTTCCTCCGTTTCCAACATCGCAACACATACCGATACAGACAATCCATACGAGCTATTTGAGCGTTACCAGGGACGTCTTGGACGAATTGGTTTGGAAAAGGAATACGTTACCGTTGCACGTTATGAGCAATTAACCGCTGCGTTGGGTGGCACCCAATACGAAGATGTTGGTCCACTGCTGCGCTCCCTACGCGTGAAGAAAACGCCAGACGAGATTGCTCGAATTCGTCATGCTATTCATCTAATTGAGGAAGTTCTACGCCAAGGGCTTTCCCACGTTCGTACAGGTGTGACCGAGATTGAACTCGTTGCCGAGATGGAATATCAGATGAAGAAGCTAGGTGCAGACGGCCCTTCCTTCGACACGATGGTGCTCACTGGGCCACAAACGGGATTGCCACACGGTATACCGGGGGAACGTAAGCTTCAACATGGTGATCTGTTGATGTTTGATATGGGCGTATATGCTGGTGGGTATGCTTCCGATATTACACGTACGTTTGCATTTGGAGACATCTCTCCTGAGCTACGAACAATTTATAATACGGTACTGGCAGCGAATGAAGCCGCTATTCGAGCAGTCAAGCCTGGCGTGACCTGTGCAGAGATTGACCGTGCTGCACGCCAAGTTACAGAAGATGCTGGCTACGGTGAACGCTTCATGCATCGCGTCGGTCATGGCCTCGGCATTGATGTTCACGAATATCCATCATTGCATGGTCAGAATACAGACCTCTTACAAGAAGGTACCGTATTCACCATCGAACCGGGCATTTATGTAACCGGAGCTGGCGGCGTGCGCATTGAGGATGATGTCCTCGTAACAGAAACGGGTGTAGAAGTACTGACTTCTTATCCTAAAAAATTGCAAATTCTGACAGACTAATACTTCTTATTCATCACTTCATCATATAGGAACCTTCGTGCTGGTTGTATCACCACCTATAATGCAAAATGTCCCGCAAGTCCATGATGACATGGCTCTGCGGGACATTTTTAGTTTCATTTATGAACATTCACTTATTTACTTCTGGTAACCATCTACACGTAGATTGCCTTCGAATTTAAGACTCATCCTTAAACTTAAAATTACGCGCAGCATACAGGAACGGCGTTCCCACTGCAGTCAGTACAAATTTGATCACATAGGTGGTTAGGAAAATCTCATTCCACACATCCCATGGATAAATGAATGCAAACGCAATCGCAGTGAACACTAACGTATCCACAAATGAACTGATAATCGAGCTTCCGTTTGTACGAATCCACAATTGATTACGACCAGGTGTGATTTTGCGTAACCAAGAGTACAAGCGCACATCCAGGAATTGACTAATAAAGTACGCTGACAGGCTTCCCAGTGCAAGACGTGGCAATAGCCCGAATAAAGCTTCCATCGGCTTCTGGGCAAAGTCTGTAGATGCTGGATCAAAGTACAACACCATCTGCATGAGTACCGTGGTCATAATTAACGTAAAGAACCCGAACCATACAGCTTTGCGCGCTTCTCCTGAACCGTACTTCTCGTTAAGCAAGTCACTGGTAAGGTATAGACTTACATACATCGTGTTGCCTAGTGTCAACACAATCCCCATAATATCTATCGTTTTGGTCACCTGAATGTTGGCAATAACCGTTGCCACACCAATCCAGGCATAGAGACCTTTTTTACCGAACAAGCGATAACATAACAAAAAGAAACCATAAGTGACGAGAACGAATAACGCTCCCCACCCTAAATTAAACATAAATACATACACTGCCTTCCTAGTTTTGATTACGCGGGATGGTTACGAACCGCGGTCTGGCACAGAGCCAAAACATGATTACTCTATCATATTTCCTGCCTATTGAACAGCACTAAATTACACCATTACTGCTAAGCTAAAAATGAACCGTTGGTGTACCTTCTGTTCTAATGTACCTCACATAAACATTCAAGCTCAAAAAAACGCCCTCCGGGTATCCGAAGGACGGTTCTCGTAATACTATCGTTGTGGTGCAATAGATGGCTGCTTAAACCATTACTTCAGTGAGACTTTGGCTTACGCCTGAGCGGCACCATCCAGATCAGGTGTTGGGTTGCTGAAGGTATCCTGATCGTTCTCTTTCAACAATTTACTGGAAACGAGACCTGATGTCATTGAACCATTGACGTTCAGTGCCGTACGACCCATGTCGATGAGCGGTTCAACGGAGATCAACAAGCCTGCCAGAGCAACAGGCAGATTCATCGTGGACAACACGATCAGGGAAGCGAAGGTTGCCCCGCCACCTACACCGGCTACGCCGAATGAACTGATCATGACCACAAGGATCAGGGTAATAATGAAGTCCCAGCTAAGCGGATCGATACCGACCGTAGGAGCAATCATAACCGCGAGCATGGCTGGATATATCCCGGCGCAGCCGTTTTGACCAATTGTAGCCCCGAAGCTTGCCGACAGATTCGCGATACCATCCGATACACCCAGTTTCTTCGTCTGTGTCTCTACGTTAAGCGGGATAGCCGCTGCACTGGAACGGGAAGTAAAGGCAAATACCAGTGTTGGCAGAACCTTCTTCACATAAGTGATCGGGTTGAAACCAAACAGAGCAATAATAATCAAATGAATAATGAACATGACGAACAACGCAACGTAGGACGCGATAACAAACTTAATGAGCTTCAATATCTCATCCGGGTTGGTTGTCGCTGTGACCTTCGTGATCAACGCCAAAATACCGTACGGCGTCAACCGTAGCACCAGCGTAACAATCCGCATAACTACGGCATACACCGCGTTCACCATTCCACGGAACGTTTCAGCCTGCTGTGGTTTTTTGCGATCCAAGCCAAGTACCGCTACACCGATAAATGCAGAGAAAATAACAACTGCCAATGTAGATGTACGACGTTCACCTGTCATATCTGCGAATGGGTTGGATGGAATAAATTCCAATACCTGCTGCGGAATCGTCTGATCTTTCACATCGACGAGACGTTCCTCCATCCGTTGACCTTGTGCTAGCTCCCGATCTCCTCCCTCAATCTCAATGGAAGTCAGGTTAAAGCTCAAGCTTGTTACGATACTCACACTTGCAGCGATTGCAGTTGTAATAAGAAGAATTGCTATAATGGATAGACTCATCTTACCTAGATTTTGCTTACCCTTCAGATTCATGATTGCCGAAATGATCGACACCATGATCAAAGGAATAACAACCATTTGCAACAAACGAACATAGCCTGAACCGGCAAGGTTAAACCAATCAACTGACTTGGTAATAATATCAGAACCTGAGGAATAGATCAGTTGAAGTATAACGCCGTATACTACCCCGATGCCCAAACCTGTAAATACACGCTTCGTGAATGAAATGTGTTTCTTCTGCATCCAGAACAGGACACCCAGAAGAATGAGCATAACCACGACGTTCAAAATGATTAAAAATGTATCCACTACTGTAAATCCTCCTCTTAAATGTGCTTGCCGAAACCTCCGGCTTTCTATTTACTTATATTGTATTGAACAATATAACACATAACAAACTATTCCGGTAGGCATTAATTTATTTTGTGTAATATGTATGTAATCTAATTGCGCATTTCTGAAAAAAACTGATCGTTTTATGAAATTTGTTGTATTCAACCTCAGGTTAATTATGTAATATAGGTATATCCGCTTATTCCCAAGTTTTCTCAATGTGAAAATTAGGTCTTTCTTCGTTGATAGATAGGACTGATGAGTACGGAAAAGCGACTATGTTAATGAACATGACGTGAAAGGATGATTTTATGTTTCGTAATCGCACGGTTGCTGGCAAAATAAGAGGAATGTTGTTCCTCGTATTGCTAGTTGCATCCCTGTTGTTTAGTATCAGTTTTTATGCAGTATCGATGAATATTATGCAAAGTTATGTACTCCCGCAATTCGACAAGGTCTTAAACACGTCTATTCAGGATATATACAAAAATATTTCTTCGTCCAAAATTTCGCAAGTCGAAAGCGGTGGAGCCGGTTCCGATGGTGCTGCTCTAACGGTTGAATCCTATTTGGCTGAAAAAGCGAAGGAACATAGCTTGGATGCAGCTTACGTTGTTTCTCTTCAAGACGGAACGGCCAAGATCGTAATTGCCAACAACGCCTCGGGTATGAAGGCTGGAGAAGAAATTGCAGTTGAATCTGCAATGAATACAGCAATTGAGACTAAAGCATTAGCTATTAGTGAAGTTTATTCCGACTCTTTTGGCGTACATAAGGCTGCATTTATACCTGTAGCAGGTAGCAATATGCTCATGGCGGTAAGCATGGATGCACAGTTCATCCAATCCAAGATTGCGCAAATTTTCTGGTTGTGCCTAGGTATCACCGCACTGACCTTTGTACTTGGATGGTTGATTTCAACGAGTATGATTAAAAGAGTTACCCGTCCGATTATTACACTCGTTCAACATAGTAAACAAATTTCACAGGGTGATCTAACGACCCAGCTTCAGATTAAAGGTCAAGACGAAATTGCTCAACTCGCGACTAGCTTCCAGACGATGACTCATAATCTCAAAGAAATGATTAGTCGTGTTCTCTCCACCTCGGATGAAGTGGTTGAAGGCTCGAATGATCTGCTAAATCGGGTTGATTCCATGTCCAGTATGGTTAAGAACTCCAGTCAATCTGCCGAAGAAGCCGAGAAAGGCAGTGTAAGCATTGCCACAAGTGCTGCTGAGAATGCACGAGCTATGGAGGAAATCACCCAAGGGATCATGCATATCGCTTCTTCCTCTGCCGAAGTATCAGAGCAGATTGGAGAAGCGGCTAGTGAAGCCGTGAACGGTAATCGCCTGGCACAGAATGCTGTAGAGCAGATGGAACGTGTAGGTCAGACCGCGAGTGAATCCTTGCGTTATGTCGAAACGATGAATGAACGTTCCATCGCCATCGGTACCATCGTCACATCCATCTTTGAAATTACGAAACAGATCAATATGCTGTCGCTCAATGCTTCCATTGAAGCTGCACGTGCTGGCGAACATGGTCGTGGATTCGCGGTCGTTGCTGGAGAAGTTCGCAAGCTTGCCGAGCAATCCAAGACGGCAACCGAGGAAATCTCGGACTATCTGAACACGATTCGCGAGGATGCCGAGCGTTCTGTTGATGCCATGAACCGGGTAACGCAAGAGATTGGCTCAGGTACTCATGTTGTACAACAAGCAGGCTCAGCCTTCCAGCAATTAAACGAATTAATTCAGAACGTAAACCTGACCATCCAGACGGTATCAGCTTCCACGCAGCAGGTATCTGCTGGGGCAGAACAAGTCAGTGCCTCTGTTGAAGAGACAGCACAGATTACGTCCAAGTCCCGTCAGAGCATGCAGGAGATTGCTTCCACCGCAGATCTGCAACTGAACGAGATGGATTCCCACTCTGGAACGGTTCGTCATTTACATGAACAAGCGGTAGAGTTACAGGCTGCCATGAAGAAATTCAAAATTAACTAATCAAATGTAGCATTAACCCATCGTTCTACTGTTTGAATCAATACTGAACGTAAAGGGAATGCTCACGATCTTCAACTGGCTGAACTCGGAGTCGCAGCTAGATAGGAAAGTCCCCCATATACGGCAATATTCCTTAATGAAGGAACATTGCCCGTATGGGGGACTTTTTGGGGTGTACAATTCCAGTTACCTTATTCTTGTCACTCACAGTCTACTGTGGAGTTTGCAGACCCATAATTTCATATATCCGCTCCAAATCCAGTGCAGAACGCAAGGATTCCGCTACACGATCAAATTCCATTTCCTTACGCTCACGCGCACTGTACGTTTCAAGGAGAGGAGCAAGCCCTTTACTTTCCCGTAAACCGTTAAGCCAGGAACGCCGAAACTGATCACTTTCAAACAATCCATGTAGATACGTTCCCCATACCTTGCCATCCTGGGTTCCCCAACCTTCATTAAACGACTGTCCCCCTGGATGACGTATTTCAAATAAAGCCGACACACGCTCCGGTTCATGGCATTCCGTAACTCCCATATGAATCTCATAACCTTCAATGGGCATCGGAGAAGCTGATTGAACAGCCGAATGGGCTCCATCTACTTCCTGGTGTAAACGAATTGGATGTTTCACCTGTACCCAACCCGAAGCTCTAACGGTCTGTTTGTTCTGTAGGAAGGTCGTGGATAGTGGCAGCATGCCCATACCTCTTGCCTCCTGAACCTGATTCGCCTCAACGGCAAAAGGATCTTTAAGATGCTGACCTAGCATCTGATATCCTCCGCAGATCCCTACGAGTTGCACATGCTCACGCTCGATATGACGGGCAATCGCTTGCTCCAAGCCTGATTCACGCAAGAATTCCAGATCACCTATGGTGTCCTTTGTCCCTGGTAATAGGATTGCATCTGGTGAACCAAGCTCCTCTGGTGAAGTAACATACCTAATATTGACGTCGGGTTCACGAGACAATGCATCGAAGTCTGTAAAGTTCGAAATCCGCGGATACCGAATCACAGCAAGATCTAATTCCTGTTGCCCCGACTTACCATGACGTAGGGAATCCAAAACGACTGAGTCTTCAGCTTCAATCTGTATATCTCTTATGTAAGGTAACACGCCGAGTACTGGAATTCCTGTCCGTTCTTCCAACCAATCCAGTCCTGGCTGTAGCAGGGACAGATCGCCCCGAAATTTGTTAATAATGAAGCCTTTTACACGCTGAACTTCGTGTGGCTCCAGCAACTCCAGCGTACCCACAATGGAAGCAAATACGCCACCGCGATCAATATCAGAGATCAGAATAACCGGTGCATCTGCCCATCCGGCCAGGTTCATATTAACAATATCCCGATCCTTCAGATTAATCTCTGCAGGGCTACCTGCACCTTCCATTAGCACGACATCATAAGTTGACCGTAGACGATCCAATGCTTCCATCACGGTCTGCTTCGCCTCTGGCAGAAAATGCTGCCGATAGTCTGACGCACTCATCTGAGCAAAGGGTACGCCGTGCACAACAATCTGGGAGTGCATATCGCGAACAGGCTTAATGAGGATTGGATTCATGTCTGTCGTCGCCTCAATACCACAAGCCTCTGCCTGTGCTCCCTGCGCTCTACCAATTTCCTTACCGTCCTCTGTGACGTAGGAATTCAGCGCCATATTCTGGGATTTGAACGGTGCAGGTCTGAAGCCGTCCTGTTTGAATATCCGGCATAGAGCTGTTGTTATTACACTTTTCCCTACATCCGATGCGGTTCCTTGCAGCATTAAGACTGCCGCTGTTTTCTGTACAGACGCACTGTCCACGATCCATCCCCCAGTCACCGATTTTATTATATCCAAAAGAATCCTTGTAGAATACTAAGCACTGTAAGCAAGGCAGCTTCCAGTAGTTCATTCATTGCACCGTAGGTATCTCCTGTTAATCCGCCTAGTCTTTCACTAATACGTCCAGCAATCCATTTACCTATGACATAACAAGCAAGCGGAACAACAATTACAGCAGTGACAGGGTATAGCCACCACGACAGAGTCATTAGACTGTTCCCGATATGTAATCCCTCTACGACTGACATCTCCGGCTGGAAAAGCATTCCGATTGCTAGAGTGATTACACCTACTAGAACAGTAACTCCAATGGCATTGCTCCGTGCCCGCTGAACTTCTCGCCGCTCACCCAATCCTTTAAACAAAACAGCTAATCCGTCATCTCCTCGCGCATTGGGCCATGCCGAGATGGCATAGACCATGAACCATCGGCTCCAGATCATCGGTAAGATCAGTAGTGCTCCATACATCCAGTTAGCACGTGCGATGAAATCTGCAATTAGAGCCGCCTTCATCATTAAGAGAAGAACACAGGCTATCACTCCCATGGCACCCACGCGGCTATCTTTCATGATCTCTAACATTCGCTCACGAGAGCGATAACTGAGCAAACCATCTGCTGTATCCATCCAGCCATCCAGATGCAACCCTCCGGTCAACCAGACCCATAGGGTCAGCGTTAATACCGCTGCTGGAAACGAGGGTAGGAGTACACCCGAAACAGCCGCTCCAAGCCAGACAGCTAACCCTATTGCGGCACCCACAAGGGGATAATAAACTACGCTTTCACGTAGCAATGGTGGGACAAAATCAATCTGCATTTTAACCGGGAAGCGAGATAAAAATTGAAAGGCTGCCGCCGCTGGCTGTTTTCTCCCATCGTGCTTGCGGTCACTCATAGACGGTACTCCTTACTCTTTAATTCAATCGCAATCCCCACCGTAACTAGAAATACTTCCCCGCAAATCGCTGCAATCCGCTGATTCAATATGCCTGCAAGATCACGGTATCTTCGTCCAAGAGCATATTCAGGAACGATGCCATCCCCTACTTCATTGGTTACAAGCACAAGTAGCCCCGGATATGAATCTACAGCCGATACGAGTGCATCCATATGTCCCTGTATGACATGTGCAGGATCATGTTCATGGGCAAGTAAAATATTGGTCAGCCATAATGTCAGACAATCCACCAATACGGTAGGAGCTGACATCCCCGTATGAGAAGCTCCCATACGTGTGATCCATTCAGGCAATGCCAATGGTTCCTCTACCGTATGCCACAGGTATCCCGCTTCTTCACGCCCCTGCTGATGCATACGGATTCGCTCACGCATCTCGTCATCATAGGCTTGTGCTGTAGCCACATACCAAGCCTCTGAGGAGCGTTGCATGCATAGACGCTCAGCAAACGAGCTCTTGCCACTTCGCGCCCCTCCAGTTACAAGCACACTCATGAAGAAACCTCTCCTTGAGGCGAGCCATCGGATACACCTGCACTGGCAAAGGTCGCCATCTCATTAAGAATACGACAAGCCGCATCAATGAGATGAAGACTGAGCACGCCTCCTGTCCCTTCACCCAGCCGCATATTCAGATCAAGCATTGGCTTCAGATCCATCTCGCGAAGCAGTGCTGCATGTCCACTTTCATCGGATGTATGGGAAGCAATCATATAAGCCGTACTTACTGGTGCAAGCTGTCTTGCGATCAATGCTGCAGCTGTTGAGATAAAGCCATCGACCACAACAGGGCATCCATTCGCCGCAGCAGCAAGAATTACACCTGTTAGTCCGGCAATTTCTAATCCGCCAACCTTACTGAGCACATCCAGCGCATCCTCCGCATGGGGTGCATTCAGACTTAGAGCCTGGCTTAACACCGTTGCCTTGCGCTGTAACCCAACATCATCGATCCCCGTTCCGCGTCCAACAGCCGAAGCCGGTGAAATTCCCGTTAGAGCACACATTACAGCAGCACTTGCCGTTGTATTGCCAATCCCCATCTCTCCAGTTACAAATATCTGCGTTCCTCTGTCCACTTCTGACGCGACCACTTCGGCGCCAACCAGGATAGCTTGGATTGCTTCGTCCCGAGTCATCGCCGGACCTTTCGCCATGTTAGCTGTGCCTTTGCGGACTTTGCGGGAGATGAGCTCGGGGTGTTCTAGATCAGCATTCACTCCAATATCTACACAGAGCACATCTGCCCCAGCATGCCGGGCAAGCACGTTAACGGCCGCTCCGCCCGCCAGAAAATTAAGGACCATCTGCGGTGTTACCTCAGCAGGGAATGCACTGACACCTTCGGCAACTACACCATGGTCTGCTGCCATCACGATTACCGCTCGACGTTCCAAGCAAGGGCGACTCTGTCCCGTAATGCCTGCTAGACGAATAACGAGTTCCTCCAGTTTGCCAAGACTGCCTGGTGGCTTCGTAAGGATATCCACATGAGCTGCAGCTTCTGCTGCTACCTGCTCATGAGGATCAGTAATTCGACGTATTAACTGCTCCAACACCTGTTCATTACGCATACAACTAGCACTTCCTTCATCAATATGTGGGTATATACCCCGATCAATTCTTCGGCTCTTCATGCTCCCGGCGCAGCAGCAACTGGGGAATGCCATGATCTGGATGCCTCACCATCGCAGGATTTACCTGGAAGATCTCTCGAATATGTTCCTCGGTCATCAGTGCATGAGGAGTTCCAGAGCCAGCACTTTCGCCTTCTTTCAAAGCCAGAATATGATCACAAAATTGCGCAGCTAGGTTCAGATCATGCAGAACTGCCACAATCGTAATTGGATTTCTTTGACGCCATGTCGATAATAACTCCATAAATTGCAACTGATAACGAATATCCAGAAACGTTGTGGGCTCATCTAACAAAAGAATACTTGGTTCCTGTGCCATCACTTTAGCAAGAGCTACTCGCTGTCGTTGTCCTCCACTAAGTGCATCCAGAGGACGATCCGCAAGCTCGGATAGACCTAATTCCTCCAGCACACGATCAACGATCTTCTCACCGTCTCCAGAATCACGGCCAAGCCAGTTTTGGTAAGGATAACGCCCCATCTCCACGACATCCCTTACGGGATATGAGATTGCAGGCAGTCCATCCTGCTGCAGAACAGCAATCATACGAGACAGATCCTTCCGGCTATACGAAGTGATATTCCTGCCATTCAGTCGAATACTGCCCTCACTAACCGACTCCGTGCCAGCCAATAGTTGCAACAAGGTTGATTTGCCACTTCCGTTGGGACCTACAACACCCCACCAATCGCCTTCTGCGATCTGCCAGCTCACTCCATTTAACGCCTGATGCTCACCATACCGTTTACCTGCCTCATCCACTTCAATCAAAGGTTTACTGATGTCGCGCTGAACATTGAAGCTCGGTTCTGCCTGTTTCCCCGTAAACTTAAGTTCATTCCGATTGGCATGCACCATTTGGTTCGTGTCTTTACTCATGGCATCATCCCTTTACGAAGCTTCTTATTTCTGTGCAAAAGGTAGGCGAAGAACGGTGCACCGACAAATGCGGTAACAACGCCCAGCGGAATTTCAGTTGGCGCCAATACCGTACGAGCGATCGTATCTGCCCACACCATGAATATGGCTCCGCCTATTGCAGATAGTGGCACCAGCAGACGATAATCAGGCCCTACGATCAGTCGAAGAATATGCGGAATGACAAGTCCTACAAATCCGATGACGCCCGACACTGATACGGCTCCTGCCGTAAGCAGTGTGCCAACCGCCAGCACCGATAGCTTCAATCCATCCACCTGCACTCCAATGTGAGCCGCCTGACGCTCTCCCAGAGCAAGCACATTCAACGAACGTGCACGACTCCAGAGGAAGATCAGACCAAGCAGAAAATATGGGAAAAGGATGGCCGTATACGACCACCCACGCAGTGCCAGACTTCCCATCGTCCAGTATATAATTTCATTAATCGTCTGTTTCGACATGGTCGATAGGAAGGAGACAACTGCCCCGAGGAAACTTTGCATGACCACGCCCGCCAGAATCAGGCTATGAGTTGGTATTTTCCGACCCTCACGAGCCAGTGCCAATACGAACCATAGCGTCAACACGCCGGTTAGGAACGCAACCAAAGGCAAGGTCCAGATTCCGATTAATGCATATTGTAATCCGAAGAAAATCAGAAACGCTGCACCCACCGATGCACCAGATGATACGCCTAACGTAAACGGATCTGCAAGAGGGTTACGAAGCACCCCTTGGAAGCCAGCACCCGCTATCGCTAGAGAGGCACCCACGAGCACGGCAAGCAGTACTCGCGGGAAACGCACCTTCCATATAATCTGTTCTGCTGCTGTGCTCCAATCGGGAGTAATCCAATCCCCAATCCACGGAATATGGTGGAGCAGAATACCTGCAATGTCACGGACAGGCAAGGATACTGAACCAATGCCCGTGCAGATCAGCACCGTCAACACAAGCAGTCCTATCCCAGCCGTCCCGTACACCGCTAGCTTTTTACTCATTGGAACAGATCAGGGTAGATCGCTTTAGCTACGGCTTTCAGACCTTCTGTTACACGTGGTCCTGGACGGCTAAGTAGGTTGGCATCTAGACCGATAACCGCATCGTCTTTTACCGCAGTAATCTGATCCCAGCCGCTACGAGCTTTGATAATTTGATCCAGTGTTTTGGAATTCTCATCAATGACATCATTAGCATACAGAATTACATCTGGGTTCGCAGCAATGATATTTTCTTCATTAATTTCGTTCCAGCCTTGCAAATCAGAAGCAACGTTGTTTCCTCCAGCAAGTGTGATCAGCTCATCCATGAACTCACCTTTACCCACTGTCCAGCCCGGGGAAAATTCAACATATACGTTCTTCTTCTCTTCCGGTTTAACCGCCTTCACCGCTTCAGTAACATCTGTTACATCTTGCTTCATCTTCGCGATGATCTCTTGTGCTTTTTCCTGTGTATCTGTAATTTGACCAAATGTCTCAATGTTCTTCGCTACATCATCTACTGATTTTGGATCAGTCTTGAAAATAACAATCCCTAGGTCACGGAATTTCTTCACCGCTTCTTCATTCATGGAAATACCTGTGAATACGATGTCTGCATCCGCTGCGATGATGGACTCTTCATTCGGTTTAGATACACCGCCCATTTTGGGCTTCGTTGTAGCTGCTTCAGGGTAATCATCAAAATCAGATACACCTACGATCTGCTCATCCAATCCAAGGGCGAACAATGACTCTGTCTCCGCTGGAGATACAGATACAATTTTGGCTGGTGCCTTTTCAAACGTGAATGTCTCACCCGTTGCATCTGTAACAGTAATTGGATATTGTGTCTTGAGATCCGTTGTTGTCTGTTCTTGACTCTGTTCCTGTGCAGGTTGCTGTGATGCTCCTGACCCCTCATTCGTTGTTGCATTGCCACATCCAGCCAAAGCCAGTGCCAGAGCCGCTGCACTAAGCAGGGACGCTACGCTTTTCCAATTCTTGATACTCATTGTGTTCATTCTCCCCTTCTCTATCTGTTCTATTAATCCTGTGTCGTGCTCAAAACTAAATGCCCATGTCTTGATGTTCCTGTATAAGGTTGAACTTCAACATTTACACGTTATCGGAGAGTGAAGAACTCATATTGGAACAATAAAAATCCCCAATCCTTACAACAGGATCAGGGATAACGTCTCGCATATGGCGTGCTCTACGCATGATGAATCACCTGCGCTGTTCATACACAGAACACTGCCCGAAACGCTGTCCTTTCCTCGAAGGAACACCGGTCTATACGTCCAGGGCAGGTAACCTGACTTACAGGATTATTCCTGATTCACAGTGGCGGGACCGTGCCGGATTTACACCAGCTTCCCTATTTCATCCGTTTGCGTACATGGTATGAATACACATAACCATGCAACTCCAATGCATACGGAACCCTTGGTCGCTTATGATCTAAACATTCAATTGAGCATATTAGTTGTATACGTATGGTTGAGTACCTAATCCTTGATTAGACCCATCAGACCCCTACGTATCGTCACACGTCTGTTGTGATTATAGGTTATATTGTACAACCTTACAAGCCGATTCAAGGAAATGCAACCTGGCTTCCTACCCATCCGCTCGCCCCGTAATCCAGTCTGACCTTAATGGCTTGGCCTGGAATAACCTGCGTATCCCAGAAGTTCGAATTAGGGATTAGGCGAGATATCGCATATCGGATCACACCACCATGTGTCACGATACCCATCTGAGGCACATCAACCGTTACTGGTTCGGACAATGCATCGTGCAACAAGCAGGTATTCAGAAAAGAATCAATCCTTGCAGTAAATGCCTGCCATGACTCCCCCTTCGGTGGTGTCACGTTCTGTGGATCATCAATCCAGTCTCGATATTGCTGAATGTGTTGGAGTTGATCATACGTCTTCCCCTCCCACTCCCCAAAATCAATCTCTCTGAGGCGCGCATCTAAATGTGCCTGTTCTCGCTGCAAGGGAGCAATGCTTGTGAGGGTCTGCTGACAGCGAAGTAAATCACTGGAGTACAGCTTGCTCCAACAGAGGCTCTGAAGCTGCTCCCTGAGCGGAGCTAGCTCTCGCTTCGCTTCAGGCAGGAGGCCGATATCCGTATGCCCCAGATATCTTTTTTCCTGATTCCATAACGTTGTCCCATGACGGATAAAAATGAGATCACGCGAATATATTCTATTTGTCTTATTCGTCATCACCACAATAATGTACCTCCAGCGAGCCAGACCACGAGGGAAACAAGTACACACAGGATGACAAAGGAACCTGCCGACCAGAACATGAGGCGGGTCGTTCGCACGATATCCTCTGCACCCATTAAGCGAGTCGGTTCTCCCATATATGCACGAAAAGACGAGATACCATGATACACGTTATGCCCACCCAGTCTGATCCCCAGTGCACCTGCAACGGCAGACTCGGGAAAGCCGCTATTCGGGCTCGGATGCAGTCTTGCATCCCGGGATACCATCTGTGCTGCCCTTCTTGCATCTAGCTTCATAACCCATGCTCCACTAATCAATAATACAGCCGTGATTCGAGCTGGAATCCAGTTAGCCCAATCATCGAGACGGGCGGATGCCCAGCCGAGATGCAGGTATTTATCGTTTTTGTAACCGACCATGGAATCCAGTGTATTGACGGCTCGATATGCCATCGCAAGCGGTGCGCCGCCAATAAGGGCATAGAACAAGGGAGACACGATTGCATCCACAATATTCTCAGCTACCGTCTCCACCGTCCCCCTTACGATCTCAGGTTCATCTAGATGCGCCGTATCACGTCCTACAATCATGCCAAGAGCGCGCCTCGCAGCAGGAAGATCTCCCTGGATGAGATGACGATACACGTCCATCCCTGCATCCTTTAATCCTTTGGAAGCAATCGTTGTCGCAATCAATATGACCTCAGCTACCACTGCAACCATCGGATGAATATGTGCAAGGAGATAGATCAGTCCCCAAGTCACGGCAAAAGAACCACCAGCAATCAAGATCGGAAACCAGATTCCCGCTTTTTTGAGTCCTTGATTGGAAGTGACACGAGATCGTATGACCCGCTCCAGTGCGGAGATGGCTTTTCCCATACCGATGACTGGATGAGGAATCCACCTCGGATCTCCGATACAACGATCTAATATGTATGCTGCGACAATGATCCAAGCTCCTGTCATCCCGATCCAAAATGACGAAGAGAACCATTGATTCAATTCTAGTATCATTATTTGTTGTTCCTCCCACTCCATTGCCGTCCGGCCTGCAAACTTTCCGTAATCGTATCATAGACAAGTCTGCCAATCACTGAACCTAGAACGGTGGCTGTTCCCGCATAAGTCAAAATCGGTTTATGCTGATCCTGACTCACCGCGAGCACAATTGCATCTGTGGTGGTTCCAGTAGCGGTTAGACCATTCTCGGAATCTCTCACCCCAACATCAGCCAGAGCAGCAGCCTTCGCTTCTACCGCAGTCTGAATCGCATTCACCGTGGCTCCATTCGTCAAACGACCGTTCAACCACAACATCATATTAATGGTGCCAGGTATGTACGCTCCATCCAGCTGCTGGACAGCATCAGTTCGATTCCCCATCGCATCAAATACCATTCTTGGTGAACCGGCGCGTGCAGCATTCGATACGCCTGCCGTTGTACAGCATAGGAGCCCAAAGTCAGAATTCGCATACTCTTGAATCGAGGTATGTTCCAGACGGACGGCTGTCAGCAGACCGGTACACGTATCCTCTCGTTCCTTCCACTCACGGAGTAGGCGCTGTATATCGCGCGGAGGATCATCGCAGCGATAATGCTTATCTACATAAATGTTAAATATCCGATCCAGTTCAACCATGCCCCGCCATAGACTGCACTGGAGATCGCAGTAGCTACAGAGGGAACGGACGCTTTAACATGACGTTCTTGAGCGTTAATAGTCAATCCTGGCCATACAGAAGAAACGTATTCACCAGGATAACGATAGACTTGTCTCCCCTTCGACTCTTCATCAAGAAATGGTAAGGCCATCGTTCGAGCCACCTTCCTTTACGCGAGGAGTGTCCTGAGAAAAGGCCTGAGAGATATGCTCAGAAATATGCTGTGAATTACTCTGAGCAATTACACTTTGCATTGCGCTTAGCAAACGCCCATTGGCATCCGCATCCTTCACTGCAAACCGAACATGTCGTTTGCCAAGCCCAGGATACATGGCACAGCTCCGGATCAGAATTCCACGCTCTCCCAGTGCTGCCTGCATTGTAGTCGCTGACCACAGTTCCGGCAGGCGAGCCAATATAAAGTTAGCTTCTCCGCGTGTAACCTGACAACCACAAGCCTCCAGCCCCTCAGTCAATAGGTTCCGTTCACGAGACACATAAGCAAGCGTTTCCTGTTCGAAGCCCTCCCCATCGCGGAGGCAGGCTTCCCCAGCAATCAGCGCCAGCCCATTGACACTCCAAGTGACTTGCTTCGCAGTCATGGCTTGTATTAGTTCAGGTCGTGCCAGCGCATAACCTAGACGTAATCCCGGAATCGCGTAAAACTTCGTCATCGAACGGATGATCATGACCTGCGGGTACTCATTTAATCGAGGTGCAAGTGACTGCCTCCGAGCTTCAGGGATAAAGTCCATGAACGCTTCATCAATCACTAAAATCGTGTTCGTTTTCTCTGCTGAGCGAGCCAGGCGATGAAGCACCTCTACCGAATATTGAACCCCGTTGGGATTGTTGGGCTGCCCTAGAAACAATAGATCCACTTGATCCATGAGCCTCTCAATATCCGCTACCTCTGCTCGCCAGTCCATTTCTTCACGTCCATATACATGAAGAACCTCAGCTCCAAATTGCCTAGCTAACGCACTATACTCCGAAAATCCAGGCTCCACCGTACCTACAATTCGTGGCGCAAGACCCAGTAGGATCAATGCCATGCTCTCCGCAGCACCATTTCCAACAGAGATCTGATCAGGCAATACACCAAGATACTCGCTAAGTCGTGCTTTAAACGATCTGTGTCCTGGATCAGGATAGCGCAAAATGGTTTGTAATCCCTGTTCCAATGCATGTAATACGTTCTGAGGTGGCCCCATCGGGTTGATGTTTGCGCTAAAATCGAGAAAACCAGCCGGATTGCCCCCGAAACGGGAGGCCGCTGTCTCCACATCACCACCATGTCCGAATACTTCTATCATACCGGTCATTGTGTCCGTCATCCTTTCTGCATGTCCATTTTATTATGGAGTCGATCACAGGTTGGGGTCAATCTTGTTTTGTCTATGCCTGGCTGAATTCGTGGACTTGTCTAATTTCTTTGTGTCATTAGGGCAATTCGTTTACAATAGAGAAGGAATTTCAGTTTCATGAACGTCAGTTCGGTGAATCTAATTTCTACGAATCAAACACTACATAAGGGATTCCTATCCCTCACATACATTAATGGAGGAATGACCATGTTGTTTGTTGATAACCAGGGCATCACAGATCCTTCCGTAAACCTCGCCATTGAGGAATACATTCTGAAGCATCTGCCGATGGATGACAGCTACCTGCTGTTCTACATCAACCGCCCATCCATTATTATTGGTAAGCATCAGAACACCATTGAAGAGATTAATATCGAGTATGTTCAGGATAATGGAGTTCAGGTCGTACGCCGTTTATCCGGAGGTGGCGCAGTCTACCACGATCTGGGCAACCTCAATTTCAGCTTCATTACGAAAGATGACGGTCAGTCCTTCCACAACTTCCGCAAGTTCACTCAACCAGTAGTCGAGGCTCTGCAAGAGCTTGGAGTCAATGCCGAATTGACTGGGCGGAACGATCTGCAAGTGGGAGAAAAGAAAATTTCGGGTAATGCTCAGTTTTCCACACGTGGTCGCATGTTCAGCCATGGTACATTGATGTTTGATCTGAACCTAGATCATGTACAAGCATCACTGAACGTGAACCCTGAGAAATTCAAATCCAAAAGCACCAAGTCTGTGCGCAGCCGGGTTGCTAACATTCGCGAATTGATTGACAGCAACATGACCATTGAACAATTCCGCGACGAGTTGCTCCGTCATATCTTCCGTATGGAGCCCCAAGATGTGCCTCAATACGAACTCACTGAGAAAGATTGGGACAAGATCAAAGAAATCTCTGCTGAGCGTTACAGCAATTGGGATTGGAACTACGGGTTGTCTCCAGAAAGCAATGTGAAGCACACACGTAAATTCCCTGTAGGTATCATCGATCTGCGGATGAACATTAAAGATGGACGGATTGAAGATCTGAAAATCTTCGGTGACTTCTTCGGTGTGGGTGATGTAGCCGATATCGAGGATATGCTGCGTGGCAAACGTTACGAAGAATCCGAGGTGCGCACAGCACTGCAAGACTTGGATGTGAAACATTACTTCGGCAACCTGGAGCTGGAGGACTTTATTGGCCTCATTTTCCTGGAGGAATAATGGAGTATGCAATTTAGATGTGTATAGATTGTTTGAACTAAGTAAGATCACAGAACGGAGAGGACAGAAATAACCTGGAAAAGCGAAGCGCTCGCCTGAAAGCTTTCTGCAAGAAAGCTGCATCGGAAGCATACGCTATCCCCGGATTTCACCTCAAAAGGGGAATTCGAAAAAATCTGGGGATAACAGTGATTGAAAGGTTGTTCTGTCATCGGAGTGTTCGTGTGAGATTATTTCGTTCAATGAAATAGATACAGATAAATAAAGGAGAGAAACGACATGACCTACAAACTAATTGCCATCGACATTGATGACACACTCATTAACGACAACAAAGAAGTAACACCCGCAACCCAAACTGCTCTGGAGCAAGCCGTTGCACACGGTACAGTGGTAACACTGGCAACTGGACGTGCTTACGCTTCTGCACAGGCACTCGCTCGCCAAACGAAATTGAACGTGCCGATCATTACATACCAAGGAGCTTTGGTGAAAAACTTGCTGGACGAGAACGTTCTCTACGAGCGCTATGTGCCACAGGAAGCTTCCCGCAAATTGTATGACTACTGCTTGGAGCACAACCTCCACCTTCAAACGTATATTGACGATAAATTGTATGCCCGTGAAGAGAATGATAAATTGCGTGATTACGCGAAATTGAACGGCACACAATACTATATCGAATCCGACTTCATCAAAGTGATCGAGCAGCAAACACCAAAACTGCTGATTATTGACGAGCCAGATTATCTGGATAAGGTAGCTGTTGACCTGCGCGAGCTGCTTGGGCCTGAAGTGCATATTACGAAATCCAAGCCTTACTTCCTTGAAATTATGCACCGCGAAGGAACAAAAGGACATGCCCTTACCTTCCTAGCTGATCATTTCGGCGTTGAGTTGTCTGAGTGCATCGCCATCGGTGATTCCTGGAATGACCATGAGATGCTTGAAGCTGCCGGTCTTGGTGTTGCGATGGGTAATGCCATCCCAGCATTGAAAGAGATTGCAGACTACATCACACTTAGCAATAACGAAGATGGTGTAAAACAGGTTATTGAGAAATTTGTACTGAATGCGGAGTAGTGGACACGCTACTGTCCAACCGAAGCTATTCTAGAACTTGATTGTCACATCACGAAAGAGCCCAGATTGCACCTAAAATGTGCGCATTGGGCTCTTTCTTGCTTATTTTCTACTATGTAGCATTAGTTCGTTATCATGTATGATGGATTCTAAGGAGATGAGTCGATGAATATTAGCAAACCGATACTCGTTCTGTCCCTACTTATCACGTTAGTAGCGCTTATCTCTCTGTACCTTTGGAATTTCCAACGAACAATGGAACTTAAAGTTGAAGCGTATTTACTCTCGTCCAAAGAATATAGTCACGAAGATATTCAACAAATCGATACCCATTTCGGTAAAGCACCACTCGTCAGCACAGAAGTTATTTTTAAGGATGAGCCTCTTGCTCGTTACTTCTACAAAGAGGAGAACGGACAAATCTATCAATATAGCAGCGCACCTGTAAAAGGCGTAGACCCCGATTTCACGTATCGGCACCTTGATCCGGTTAGCCCTTAATCGTTTGGAGCGAATATGGTTGTTGATCTAACTCAAATGAATCTGCAAGCATCATCTCACCATCTCTGGCTTGTTTAAGAAGTGCAGGATCTAATTCAGCGATCAACAATTCAACTTGGTCTGGCGAGCCTTCAACGATATTATCCCCTAATGGATTCCAGACACCGCTATGTCCGCACGTATCCCACACTCCGGTTCTGCCAACATGATTACACATCGCAGTAAATATAGTGTTATCTAACGCTCGGGCAGGGAACCATACGCGTGACTCCTTATACCCCATTCCTTTGCTAAAGAGTGAGCTACCCATATATAAATGACAGCCTTGCTGTGCTAAACGACGCGAATGTTCAGGGAAGCCAGCATCATAACAAATGGCCATGCCAATATTCCAGCCTTTGAGATGAATGATGACCTGCTCATTATTGGTGGAAAACATGCTCTTCTCCGTTTGAAATAAATGCGACTTATCATAAATGCCTACTTCGTTTCCATGTGAATCTATAATGATGGAGGATATATATACTTCCTCTCCTCTACTCACAGGCGTTCCAATGATCGCCCAAATCCCATACGTTTTGCATGCTTGTCGCAGCTTTTCAATCCTTACGTCATTTATACACAGCGTATTGTCAGAGAGATTAGATTGGACGATTTCCGGGACATATCCCGTTAGAAATTTTTCTGGAAACATAATAAGATCTGCACGCTTTTCCCCAGCTTCTTCAATCATCTTATAAGCTCGATTAACGTTTTCTTCTATATTCCCATCGACTGCAGAACATTGTGCTAACGCAATTCTTAGTTTTGCTGTAGGCAATACATCTAGCTGGGTATTCATCACATTCATTCCTTCCAATAATATTTTCTCATAACGACCAATAACTACAATTAACTACAATATGTTACCACCGCATAATCAGAAAATATAGGTATCATAATATAATTTTTCCAGCTTTCTTTTCTCCATCATCGTCTATGCTAGACAAAAAAACTCCCATCACGGGAAGTCGTAGACGTTCGTAATCTACAGCCTCCTATAATGAGAGTTAGCAACTATAACTATATTGCCCCAAGAAAACTCCAACGTAATCAAGGGGAACTTACTCTTACTTACTCTTACTTTCTCTTTCTCTTTCTTACTCTTGCTTTCGATTATTGTGTTTCCCGAGTACCATACTGCTCATTAAATTCACGGTCTCGCTCACGTATTTCACTCATGACACCCTTCGCAGAGAAGATCGATTTGGGCAAGAGCAAAAATACCCCGATCAAAAACAATACGATCGATACGATAAACGCGATCAATCCTCCGCTATCATACATCGCTTGTAGATACTTCCCCCACTGCGTTGAATAGGTCATTACAGTTGGTAGGTACATCAATGTTGTGATATGCACGATTCCATATAAAATGATGCCAGCAAATACTAACGCTACACCTATTCCCTGCCTGTTCAAATCCTCTCACCTCGCTTGCTAAAAATCCACTCCTATCATTGTACACCAATTTATGGATTTTCGGCTAACGTATTGCTGTTTCTCCTACTTTTGAACCAACCCGTGACTTTATCATTCATGAATAATAATCCAGACACAATAAGTACTACACCGATCCAAGTCATCCAGCTTACATGCTCATTATAGACAATGGCGCCAAGACCAACCGCAATCGGTGGTGAGATGTACAGCCAGGTTGCTGGGAACAATGGATTGGTTCGTGACATGATCCAATAGAACAGACTATGCCCTACCATCGAGCCAATGACCGTCAGATAGATCAATGAGGTAATTGCAGGTGTCCAGTCCATAACTGACATGTTCCATGACTCTGTGAAGGCTGATAATACTAACAGCAACAGTCCCCCATGCATCATCTGAACGGCATTAATTGCCACCGGGTCACTTTCCTTGAACTGGTTAATCACCTTTTTGGAATATAACGCTCCTGCGGAGTAACACACTTCCCCAATCAAAATGACGATACAGCCCCATAACCACAGTGGACTG
Source organism: Paenibacillus sp. Root52 (assembly GCF_001426865.1). Classification (GTDB taxonomy): domain Bacteria; phylum Bacillota; class Bacilli; order Paenibacillales; family Paenibacillaceae; genus Paenibacillus. Next base: position 486,888 of record NZ_LMFO01000023.1, read on the forward strand.
CCCCCAATCGTAACACCAGGCATAACAACAAATATAACGCCGACAAAGCCGATCAGACAGCCTGTAATTATGCGAGCAGACGTCTTCTGCCTTAACAAAACCGTTTGCATCACCATAATCATAATCGGGCCTGTCGCTGATAAAATAGCACCTACACCTGAACTTACATATTGTTCAGCCCAATATAGAGCCGCAAACGTAGCAAACGTGAGTCCTGCGCCGGTGAGCAGCATTTCTTTGCGCCACAACAAGGACATCTTCACCCGTCCTTTCATCAGCATCCAGGCAAACATCAACGCACCTGCAATCATAAAGCGTAAACCCGCAGACAGAAATGGCGGCAGACCCGCTTCAACTCCAATTTTAATCGCTAGAAAAGTCGTTCCAAATACAAGACACATTATTGCAAATGCTACTCCAATCATGCTAGCCCCTCCTTCATCTGTTCTCCATCATATAGCACTGTCTACAGAACAGAGTGAAGAAAACAGAACAGTTAGACCCATATGCTGTTACAATAGAGTTCAAAAGGAGCGTGAGCCGGGTGGGCAAAACCATCATGATGACAGATAACAGCCTTAAACTATATGAGCAAGTCGTTCATTATCTTGTTGTTCGTATTGAAGCAGGAGAATGGACGGAACATGAGAAGTTGCCTTCTGTACGCAGCCTATCCGAGCTACTCGGTGTGCATCGCCTGACCGTTTTCAAAGCCTATCAGGAGTTAAAAGAACGTGGAAATGTCTACGTCAAAGACAAATCCGGTTATTATGTCAGTCCTGCTGACCCAGCCCCGATTATGGATCAGGCGGATGATCCCGCTGTCTCGGCTTGGCTGCATTGGGATTCTCTTGACCGTGTGCAATCTCTGGAGGCGGAGTTCCAGTTTTCCAAATCCTTAATTGACCCTGCTCTCTTGCCCAACCGGTATTGGGGAGAACTGATGCGTGATCTGCTCAATCATTACCCTCGGCTGCTCGGAACCTATTCTACGAATCAGGGTGATCTGGAGCTTAGAAGTGAACTGGCTAGCCATCTGACCTCACGGGAGCGTTTCTATATCTCAGCAGATGAAGTCCTGATTACCTCAGGTGCGCAACAAGCTATTGACCTCATTGCACGTAGTTTAGTTAAACCGGGTGACCGGGTTCTTGTGGAGCGACCTACCTATGGACCGGCTATGGAAATATTCCGCAAGCAAGGTGCGAAGCTCGTGTTTACCGACATCACCTCAGAGGGGTACGATCTAGATCAGATTGAGCTTCTGATGAAGCAAGAAAAGCCTAAACTCTTTTATATGACACCAACTTTCCAAAACCCTACTGGTATTAACATTCCGGTTGAACAGCGCAAACAGTTACCCGAACTGGCTGAGCAATATGGATGTTTCCTTGTGGAGGATGACAGTACGTATGATATTTATTTTAAAGAAAAGCCTCCGGCGCCGATTTTCACCTATGACACAACAGGACACACGCTCTACATTCGTAGCTATAGCAAATATGTCGTTCCTGGTCTTCGAATCGCCGCTATTATGTGCCGCCCACGCTTCATGCCTGGATTACAGGCGATTAAGAGCCTTGCGGATAACGGATCTCCGCTGTTGAATCAGAAGCTGTTTCTACGCTACTTCCAATCTCCACGTATGTATCAGCATATATCCAAACTGTGTACTGCAATCCAATTACGGATGGAAGTGATGGAGAAATGCTTAAAAGAGACGGATTGGCGTTGGACTACACCCCAAGGGGGTCTGAACATCTGGGTAGAGCTTCCAGAAGGAATGGATACGGGCAAACTGCTACATCGATGTATGGAACATTCCGTCGCTTTTGTACCAGGTACAGTGTTTGACCCTTCCGATCCCGGGGCAAGTCGTAAATTGCGTTTATCCTACTCGTATGCACATGAACAGCAGATTTACGAAGGTATGAGTAGACTGATTGAACTAGCGCACAAAATGACTTAACTTAACTCCATTTATCTATAAGGAGTGTGTTCGCAAGAGTTGTTGGCGGATATATGGAAAATCGGTTGGTGGGTGTGCAGAGAGAAAGACTTCTCATAAAAAAAGTCGCCATAAAGGCGACTTCTGAATGGGAGCGATCCTCTCGCTCATTCTGCTTTATTAGGCGAGCAAGTTTATGCTCTGATTTGATTTTATTTTGCAAACACTCAAAATGTATAGTACGTGTTCAAAATTTACAGATCTTTTTTGGCGAACAAACGAACCGTGAGAAGATAAGAACCAAAGAATAACAGCAGAATACCAATGGTAACTATACCAATTACCTGTCCAGTCACCATGCCTTCCTCGCTCGCCAAGTTCATGAGTAATGCAAAGGGCTGAGCAAGTATAACGAGAGCAACTAAGAATACAACATTGATGATCCCTGCGCCCTTTTTGCTAAGTGCGTAAAAAAGAGGCAAATAGATTGAAGTTAAGCCAAGTACCATAGCGATCGAAACCAGAATATCCAATACTGAGAAATCTGGCTTGTGGAGCCCGGGGAAATTCATATTAACGAGATAATGAATTCCGAACGATGAGAGAACGCCAAAAAGTGTATAGAATATGGTCGATAAATACTTCGCCTGCACTACATTTTTCCGGCTGATCGGGAGTGTGACCAGGAAATTATGATTATGGTTTTTGACATCGATCATGGTCGCAAGCATGATGGAACCAAATGCGGTGTATATGCCTACAAGATACATGGACATCTCACTTTTGGGAATAAAGGCGATACTAAACACGGCCAGATAAAAAGGAATGATCCATAGGGAACTCTTCAGTACAATGAAGTCTTTGCGAAGTAGATTAACCATGTTTCCGTGCCCCCTTTGCTGTAAAATAAATAAGATCTTCTAGGGAGGGTCTGTGTAACAACGCATAACTGCCAAACAGCTGCTCCGCTTCTACCTTGTTATCAGACAACCCTTCAAAGCCCACAGCCGTTTCGCGGATTCCCACCAAATGAGCACGGGTGTCTGCATCCAGCAGCTCCATATCCCCCTTCACAATCGTGTACCTTTCGAGCACATCATCTTTGGCTTCATTAAATACAATTTGTCCGCGATGGATAAACGTAATATAGTCTGCGATCCGCTCCAAATCGGTTGTAATATGTGTGGAGAAAATAATGGATCTTGTCTCATCTTGTATCGTGTCTGCGAGCAGATCCAGCAATTCCCGTCTAAATACAGGATCAAGACCGGAAGTTGGCTCATCCATGATCAGCAATTCCGCTTCATGTGATAAAGCGACTGCCAAGGAGAACTTAATCTTCATACCTTTGGATAAATCCTCGATCTTCTTCTTCGGAGACAACTCGAATTGATCCAGATAACCTCTAAATGTTTGATCATTCCATCGCTTATAAAACGGAGCAATCATCCGGCCCATCTCATAGATGGTTAGATGCTCATAATAGAAACATTCGTCTGATACAATACCAAGACGCTGCTTAATGTGAACTTCCTGCTCAGGCATCTTTCTACCTAATGTATGAATACTCCCAGAATCAGGCTGGATTAAGCCGGTAATCAATTTAATTAACGTACTTTTCCCTGCCCCATTGGGACCGATAAGCCCCGTAATATAACCTTGCTTCACATCCAAAGATACATTTTCTACTTTAAATAAAGGATACGTTTTGGAAAGGTTGCGAATTTCAATGGCGTTCATTCTGTATGTTCCTCCTCTGACAACAAAGTGAGATGTTGAATTAACTCCTGCGAACTCATGCCGATCTCTTTACTCTCACGAATAATTTCAAGCATCTTCTCTTCCAATCTTCTCATTCGCTGCTCTCGAATAAAGTCCTGATTGGTTCCCGAGACAAAACTACCTTTCCCTACTACGGAATCGATTAGATTCTCCTTCTCCAGTTCTTCATAGACACGTTTTGTTGTAATCACGCTCACCTGTAAATCCTTGGCCAGCTGCCGGATGGAAGGAAGACTATCTCCTTCGACCAATTCACCACTCAAGATGCTCTGTCTAATCTGAGTTAAGATCTGGATATAGATTGGGTCGCTCGATGCGTTGGACAATAAAATCTTAATATGCTCTCACCTCATTGGTGTTCTCATGGTTACGCGTATATACTGTATATATCTAATATACACACTATATACACGTATGGTCAACGATTAATTTTAATTTTTCCAAAATAATCAAGTCAATCGCTTTGAAATAATAACCAATAAGGCTCCATTTAGACGTTAGCCCATGTTATTAAATGGTCGTCTGTTATACATTTTGCAGTCCCTCTACCAAAGCGTGCCACTGAGCATATGTAATGTCATCGAGTTGAGCAAAGTTTATATATGCAACAAAGCCCAGAAGGTCAATAGACCATCTGGGCTTTGTCTTTGTGAATATTCTGCCGTGATATAATTGATAGCTCTTCCAACTCTGTATTCAGCACTGCGAATTACACCTGGCTGATTTACCTCTTAAATGTCAAGTAACCTTGAGATGTCCTCTTTCTATCCTTTTGCTGCCCTAAATGCGTTCTTGTGCCAACTTGCCTACGTGCTAGATATCACCTTATCAACGATGCCATAATCCACAGCTTCAGCAGCGGTAAGGAAATAATCACGATCCGTATCCTTTTCAATTCGATCCAGCGGTTGACCCGTATGATCAGCAAGCAGCTGGTTCAGACGTTGGCGGTGCTGAATGATTCGATTAGCGTGAATGAGCATATCTGCTGCCTGCCCACGTGTCCCGCCGAGTGGTTGATGGATCATGATCTCACTGTTGGGTAGCGCCAGACGTTTGCCTTTGGTGCCACCAACGAGCAGAATCGTTCCGAAACTTGCGGCCATGCCTGTGCAGATGGTAGAGATATCTGGCTTCACAAATTGCATCGTATCATAGATCGAGAATCCCGCGGTCACCGAACCCCCTGGGCTGTTAATGTACATTTGAATATCCTTATCCGGATCTTCTGCGGTTAGAAACAATAGCTGTGCTACGATGGCATTCGCCATCTGATTTTCAATCTCGCCAGATACCATAATGATTCGATCTTTCAGCAAACGAGAATATATGTCGTAGCTCCGTTCTCCGCGAGCCGTCTGTTCAACAACATAAGGTACCACATTCATGCATATCCCTCCTCAGATTATGCAACCATGCTGACCATGTAGCCCCCTCCATAACAATCTGAGATGGCATAACTGTACATCATCGGTTGCATCGTTGAAGACGGCAGAGCCTGCTGCAAAATCGTACTTGCCACAGCCATGGGGTCATCCGTTTGATTCAGACATAGATCAATTATGCGAGCTGTATCGCCGCGGCGTAATGCCAGCAAATAACCGCGTAACTCTTCCATACGGATTCGTTCCTCGCTAACTTCTGTCTCCTCGTCGGCATCTAGATCATTTAGTTGATCCCTAATCTCAGCTATGGTCATCCGGGCACGACGTAACGCCGACTTTACTGCGCCTTCTGTTGTATCTAACATCTCAGCAGCCTCTGCCGCCGTATATCCTAATAACTCTCGTAACATATATATCACTCTTTGCCATGACGGCAACTCTTTAATCAAAATCTCAACAGCGGTATCCAGCTCTTCTAGTGGCTCCTCTTCCGCCATTTCTTGGATAAGCGGCTTCAAACCATCCATTTTACAATGTAAACGTTGGCGTTTGCGAAGAACGTCCATCCACGCATTGCGGGCAATGCGAATGAGATAGGCTTCCCAATTGATGTCCCTGTCTGCACCCGATTTATGAACCGAGGAAGAAGATAACACTTTGGCAAACGTCTCCTGCACCAGATCCTCAGCATCTTCTCTAGAACCTGTCATGGACAAACAATACGCATACAACGAACGCTGTACATTAAGTAATGCAGCATGAAGATCGTCCGCTTGAAATGAATCTCCAGCATTCATGTGTGGTGGTGTATATGGATTATGCGGTTGATTAACATGGTCGTGTGATCTGTTGATTCGACAATCCACGGATTTCACAAAGGCCATTACGGGGCCCCCCTTTGTTGATTCCTGATTGGTCTTGCTTTCCTTTTACATCCTTGCTGTGCTCTTGCTGTAATCGACTTACACTATGTAAACGAAGAACCTCCTGCAAAGGATACGCTCTTCTGTATTTATTTTTTAAGAGACACCTTCATGCCTGTGAGAGCAAGCGTAATGCCTTGACCTAAATGATAATCCTGCCGTACATCCACATCATGAGACATGTGTGTAAAATATGTGTGCTTAGGCTCCAATTCCTGCAAAAGCTCCTGTGCTTCCCGCATATCATACACGGAACGTGTTGAGAATTCTGCTAATTCATGCACGAAGCTGGTTCCTAAAATGAGCAGATCCAAACCATGCAACGGCTTTTTCTCCTCTGCCTTCAGATCAATCGCGTCTGAGCAGTATGCCCAGTGGAATCCGTCTCGTTCCAGGCGATAGGCGTAGGAATATCCGTTTTTCCCGTGGCATACTTTCCATGAGTGAATTTTCCAGCCATGCACTTCGATATCGTCATCCGTTTCCATGTAATTCATATGACGATCTAACCATGGAAACTGGCTTTGAATGGTGACGATGACTTCACGCGGTGCATACAAATTGCCCTTTACTCCTAACCATCGGCATGCATCCCCCCACTCAGGCAATCCACCGATGTGGTCAAAGTGTGCATGGGTTATGAGCATCGTCTGTACCATTCTAAGATTCTGCGCTTCCATCTGTGTTCCCCAGTCTGGGCCGCAGTCAATCATAAAAGGCTCTTCCACACCATCACTATGGATTAGAATAGACGAGCGTCTACGTTGATTGATGCCGGTAAGCCTAGCCTCTGTGCAAGTGCTGCAATCACAATATACACGCGGAACCCCCATCGCATCGCCTGTTCCAAGAAATGTTAGTTGATTCAAGATCGTTATCCCCTCTCAAGCTCACTATTATCTAAATTGTATTCTCCAACCTCTGATTTGGCAAAAAAAAGACTCTCCCGCTGCGATTGTTTACGCAATGCAGGACAGCCTTATGTCGATCTATCGATGTTAGCCTTCGCTTGGTGTTACACCAATGCCCGCAGCTTCAGCGTCAATACTTTCCCCTCAGGTACATCCTTCGATTCCGTAATAACCCAGTTGGATGCAAGTCGCTCTGCTAACACTTCTGCCTGTTCCGGCTTAAGCTTTAGCCCTGTTATAATGCCTTCACCAACTGCGAAATCCTTCTCTGCTACTACACCGAATGCTTTCTCCAAGTATATGCCTAATCCACCACGTGTATTAAACGTGATACGGTAGCCATCTTGAACTGCTACTTCCAAGTTCTCTCCATGATCCGCCGCATAGGAAAGGAACTCATCATATCTGTAGTCCTCCTCGGACACAGCATCAAAAGCCGCAACATCATTCGCCTGAATGGCTTTCAGTATATCTGCATCAGACATGCCTTTCGTGCGCGCCTGTTCCAGCCGGATCGCTGTACTTTGGGACAATTTAACCTCTGTACTCATCTCATTCACACCTTCCTATAAAATTAGCTGTAATTGGCTAGTCTGTTTTCAGTATACTCTGTCCCAACGCTCAAAGACAAAGTGTCAAGATACACCTCTATTTTGAACACTAAACACCTCATACTATATTAAGGCTCAATGGCTTGATGAAGTAATTCAAGATTGAAAACGAAAAACATCTGATCACCCTTTATTGTTGTAAAGGCTAAAAAACGTTACAGTACGCTTTTTCTAGAGCGACCGTTGAGAAAGACTTGGCTCGACAGCAACACATAGGGCTCGTATGCAAACAAACGCCCACAAGCATGTTACAACGGATGCATAACAAGACAGACGTTTCCTTTGGAAAGCAAACGACTCTCCGAGCGGGCATGGAAACAAGCCTTTACTGAATGGTATGACGATTCACTGAACGAATAAAGAAAATTTATACTTCTTACTATTTAATAAAACAAAATAAAAATATTCACAAAATTTCCTAATTAATCTAAAATGTAGTTCCATAATGTATACTTCTGATAACTACATTCCAGCTGTATTAGATTTAACAATTACCAGTAATGAATTAATCAATTACACCGGTACTGTGAAAGGACATATATTAAATGTATCTGGTTATGATTTTAGAACAGATGCTGCAAAAGTAAGACTCACTGATCCTTATGATCAAGGAAGTAGAGGGGAAACTTTTGGGAACAAATGGTATGATCTTAAGAAAGTATGGCAAGCTAATCAAAACCATTTTAGACAAGCGACAATCTGGTAAGATAAAAGATTGATTAGAAGCAGGGGAGGTTTTACTTCCCTGCTTTACTATTCTACAGGTCTACAGGAGGTTCATCATGAAAATGAAGTATGTGCACAAGTCTATTCATATTACATTAATGCTTACTTTAATACTCACAGCGTGTACCAAGTCTACTCCACCTAGTACAACAACAGATCAGCATCTACCTAAAGAGCCAACTACTACAATTGAAACTGTACCTGAAACTAATTCTCTTGATTCATCTCAAGATCAAACGATACCTGAACTGCCCAAAGTTAAACCCGACGTTGCATTCAAACTGCCCTTCATAATGGATTCAATGACCATCAAGAATGATATTTTAGAGCGTAATACGGTCGTTGCGAGCTATAGAGATGACAACGGTATTGTCTTTTTCGACAGAGACTTTTCTACAAGTGAAGTAACCGAGATGGAAATCATCCAGTTTGATACGAAAAATAATACGTATACTTCTCGCTACCGCTCCGCTAAAGGCATTATTATTAATACTCTAGTTTCTGTCGGGGACGACTTATTCTGGATTGAGAATCCTGACAAAGCAACAGATAATAATACACCATGGCAAATTCTACGGATGAAACGAGACGATCTTAAAGCAAAACCTGTCGTATTTGCCGAAGGCAATAGCGAAGATCAAATCGCTGTACCTGTATTAAGAACCAATTATGATGAAATTAGTTGGATTGAAAAGAAAATTACCGATGACATTGTGAAGAGCGAAGCCTACATTTATGATGTAAAAACTGGAACAAAGACCAAAGTAGCTACACAATTTCTAAATGAACAACAAAAGAATAAGAGAGATGGAATTTTCCTCGATTTACAAAAGCCTGTTAGTGACGGATTATTGATACGACAAACCGTTTTTGAAAATAAAGACGACAACAATACAAAAAAGTTTGACATTGTTATGTATCCTAAGGATCAATCCAAACCCGAAATGATCGTTAAGGACCGTGAAGACATTTTTGATTTCACAGCCAATGAGCAATGGATTGTATTAACCATGGAGAGTACTACCGAAATCTTAGATCGAAAAACGAAAAAACAAGTTTACTCTATCACCCATGATAGCTCCCTGCTGGGTGGCTACTCACCATTTTTATTTAACAATCAACTTATCTACCACCAAGCTCCCTATATAATGGCCATCGATCTAACCACAGGAAATAAACAACGAATAGTCACAAAAGAAGGTAGTTATACACCTATCTATAATTTCGGAGATAAACTTACCTTTACGCGCATGGAATATGAGAAAGATAGCACTCAAGCTGAATTATTTTTTCTCGATTTAAATTCAGAACAACAATAATAGTGCTGTAAGAATAAATCTAGAGCATTTTCACTTCAATTCCTTCTCACGTAAATGACCTCCGTATGGTTAGATATAATCTAACCATACGGAGGTCATTTCAATGCTGTACAATTCCACTACAAGCCTGCTAATACCTGGTACCATACCCCGCGTTTGGAGTATAGTGTAGTTCGAACTTCAGCCCAGCCACCCAGGTAATTGATATCGAATAGCCCTGGCGGTGTTGGAAAAGTAGACTCTGTCTCCGCAAATACTTCCGGATCTACCGAACGAAAACCATGCTTTGCAAAAATACGCTGAGCTTCTGGTGTACTCAGATACGCCACAAAAGCTTCCGCGAGTTCACGATTTCCGTGTTTATCCACGTATTTATCCACCACAGTTGCCGGGTTTTCGATCAAAATCGTGTTCTTAGGAACGACGATATCATACTTGACTCCTTTGGCAATCCGGGCGAGCAACTCATTCTCATACGTTACGATGACATCACCGACGCCATACTCAAAAGCCGCCATTGAAGATCTACCACTCTTATCAAGTGATTCAACATTCTGATGTACCTTCTCCAAAAAAGCCTTGGCTACCGCAGGATCTTTCTTCCCCTGCTCTTCCGACAGTTTCAGGCCAGCACCATAGATCGCGTTAATATCCCATTGTGCACCGCCTGAGGTCTTCGGGTTAGGATACAGCACCTTCACACCCGGTTTGGTTAAGTCATCAAAATCTTGGATGCCCAGTGGATTGCCTTCTCTCGTACCTAACACAACAATAGATCTCGTAATCATGCCGTCATTAGGCGCCTGCTTCCAGTCAGGGTTAACCAGGTCTGCCTTGACCAGTTTATCAATATCATTCTCCATCGCGAGCAGAGCTACATCCGCCTCGAAGCCACCTGCGATGGCTCTCGCTTGTGTACCCGAAGCTTCATAAGACTCCTGAAAATTGATCGACTGTCCCGTCTTGGCTTCCCATTCTGCCTTAAAAATAGGCAACAGTTCTGCCATCGCATCTTTTACAACGCTATAAGCCCCAATAACGAGCGTGTTGGATTGATCCGTTCCAGCAGGATTGCCGGGTTCGTTTGCAGCTTCTTGCTTACTGCATCCAACCGTCATGCAGACGAGCAGAAACATGAGAACAGCAACGAAGGGTAATGTGGTTTTCTTCCTCGTCTGCATGGGCAACGCCTTCCTCTCTAAACGTTCTGGGTGAATTCCCACTTGGTTTGATTCATTAGATCATGACAGGCATTGGATCTTCTTTAAGCCGATTCTCAACGACCCAACTATGGGAATCATTGAATAGATATGCCCGGTGCACAAGCACGCGAATCTGTTGACCGATTTCCAGTGTTGTTTTCTCCAAGGAACGATACGTAATCAGCTTATGACCTCGTACCTCGACTTCAACCATCCACTCACTTCCGCGGAAGTGAAGGTGCTTCACCGTACCTTTTTCAGTTGCCGACAACATGCTGAATTCATTTTTGAGACCAATTTCAATATATTCCGGACGGATCAGTGCACGCGTATTCTCACCTTCAACCGCATGTTCAAAGCCTTTCAGCTCAGAAGCATCCTCCACGACTGTTGATTCACCGATAAAGGTAGCTACAAAAGGTGTCTCTGGGTTTTTGTAAATATCCCACGGGGTACCCTTCTGCTCCAAGCGTCCTTGGCTAATAATCATAATTTCATCTGCGACTTCAATGGCTTCATCTTGGTCATGCGTGACAAAGATCGAAGTGATGCCGACACGCTCAATCAATTCCCTTAACCATGAACGAAGCTCCTGACGAATCTTCGCATCAATCGCGGCAAACGGCTCATCCAATAGCAACAACTGAGGCTCAGGTGCAAGCGCTCTTGCAAAAGCTACACGCTGTCGCTGTCCACCAGATAATTGATGCGGATAACGCTGCTCAAAACCTTTCAGCCCAGTCAGCTCTACCAATTCCATAACTCGCTCACGAATCTGGGCTTTTGGTGTCTTTTTGACCTTAAGTCCAAAAGCGATATTATCAAATACCGTCATATGTTTGAACAAAGCATAGTTCTGAAAGACAAATCCGATGCCCCGCTCTTGCGGTGGCAGATGGTTTACTACTTTTCCATGAAAGCGAATCTCTCCTGAACCCGGACTTTCCAGACCAGCCAGCATACGTAGAATTGAAGTTTTCCCGCCACCACTAGGACCCAGCAGACCAATAAGATGGCCTTTGGCAATATCGAATGAAACATCTTTTACGGCATGAAATTGACCAAAATGTTTGTTCAGATCACGGACTTCTACATGCATCTTAATGCACTTCCTTTCGCTTCTTGGCCCATTCCATCATGAGCAATAGACATACGGAAAACGTCACCAGCACCAATGCCACACCATTCGCAGCAGACACATTAAAATTCTCTACATCCTGATACACAAGCGTCGTTGCTGTCTGTGTTCTGTTCATAATATTGCCTGATACGACTAGAACAGCTCCGAACTCACCCAATGATCGCGCCACAGTCAGCACAAGACCGTATACAACAGCCCAACGGATGGAAGGCCACGTTACACTCCAGAACGTTCTCCAACCGTACGCTCCGAGTGTGGATGCCGCCTCTTCTTGTTGTGAGCCAAGCTCTTGCAAGACAGGCATAACTTCTCTAACCATGAGCGGGAATGTGACAAACAACGTTGCAATGACCATGCCTGGGAACGCATAGACGACATTGAAGCCAATGCCTTCAAAGAAACCACCCATAATGCTACTTGGGCCGAGTAATAACACAATCATCAATCCACCAATTACGGGAGATACCGCATAAGGCAGATCCACGATGCTGTTAAGCAATCCTTTGATTCGTTCACTTAACCAGCCAGCACGAACCAAATAAATAGCCATCATAATACCAAACAATGTATTTAACAGAGTGACAACGAGAACAACCAGTCCTGTCATCATTAGAGCATGTAGCGCCTCAGGACGCATCAGTCCAGCCAGGAATCCTCCTGCTCCGTCTTCAAAAGCACCAATAACAATCCGTCCAAGCGGAATAATCAGCAAAATGACAAATACCGCATACGTCAGTCCGATTAACAGCCGTCTCATCGTCTTCTCCCCCGCATCTGCACTAGATTAATCATCCAGAGGATGACGAAGGAAAGGGTCAATAACAGAACAGATACAGCGGCTGCCCCGGTGGGGTTATCGCTCTCAATCTCACCGTATATAAATACGGATGCCGTTAACGTTCTTCCTGGAATATTGCCTGCTACCAGCACAACTGCACCGAATTCAGCCAGTGCCCTAGAGAATGCCAGCATTCCTCCACTAATCATACCTGGAGCCATTGATGGCAAGATAACCTGTCTGAATGTACGAGCCTTCGATGCACCCATCGTATACGACGCCTCTTCTTCGGAAGGATCAATCTCTTCAAGTAGCGGCTGTACAGCTCGGATGACAAAAGGAAACGTAACGAAGGTCATCGCAATGACAATCGCGGGTTGATGAAATACAATTTCGAAACCCATGGACTGTGCCAGCTTGCCAATGGCACTAACCGGTCCTAAGAGCAACATAATCATCAATCCACCAACGGCTGTGGGTAATGCAAAAGGCAGGTCTACGAGACTGTTCAGAAACGATCTCCCAAAAAAACGATAACGTGTGAGTACCCAGGCGATCATCGTACCTAAAACAACGTTGATCAATGTGGCTATCACAGCCAACCGAACGGTGAGCAGTACGGCCTTCCAAGCGATTGGATCCATAATACTCTCGACAAAGGTACTCCAGCCTTCAGAGAACGAATTGACGTACACCCCGATAATCGGAAGCACAATAAGTACGATGAAATATAACAATACAGTACTGCGAAATCCCCAAGTCCATCCCTTGTGACGAAGAACGGTATTCATTGCCGTATTCCCTCCCAGCCTCCGGTTCTTAGTCCGGTCGGCAGTCTTCCTGTTATGGCACAACACTTTCCCTAATATGGGTATTATTACTTTAATATTATTCCCATTAGTCTACTTGGTTTTTTGCTTATCTGATACTTTACCAGTTTACAGTACTAATCGTCAATGCTTTTATTGAATATATTAGAGCCAGATCTGAGATGTATTAATGGCAAAGAATCAGCCGCCAGAGGTGGGATAAATCATGAGGATGGTTTGTTTGGCATGTGGTGGGTAAGGTACAATTTAGGAGACATAATTAGAAATGAAAAAGGAGCGGGTGTACGTGTTATATACTGAAAGTTTATCTACATCCCGGCGGGATGAAATGAGAGATATTACGAGGGACGTGGAAGCGATTGTCCGAACTAGTGGCATTCAAGAGGGAACTGTGCTAATCTACTGTCCTCATACCACCGCTGGCATTGCTATTAACGAAAATGCAGACCCCGACGTTAAGCATGATGTTCTGCTACGTTTGAACGAAGTGTATCCTTGGGAGCACCCTGAATATCGACATGCTGAAGGCAATACAGCCTCTCACCTGAAGTCGATTACAACAGGTCCTTCGCAAACAGTCATTATCCATGAAGGTAGACTTCTGCTCGGTCAGTGGCAGGGAATTTACTTCTGCGAATTCGATGGTCCGCGTAAGCGTCAGTATTTCCTCAAAATCATAGAAGGATAAGCAAACTCTGCGTTATCTTCAACTAGATCGTTACACAACACAAACAGGCGATTCCCACCCATTCCCGGGTTATGAACCGCCTGACTTGTTGTTTTGCAGCATAAAACTTTCGCGAGACAACGTTATAAAGAATTAATGTTATGACAATTCACCGCCCTGAAGTGTATGAGTGCAACAAAAGCGTCATTATTGGACGCCAGGCTGGTGGTGGAGATTGCGACAGAGTACTTTAACATGAGACAGTGCAGATGACTCGATCTCAGCAAAGGTTACACGATCCTGATTAAAATAGGAAATAAATCCGTGCATAGATAAAAACAGTGTACGTGGTACACATTCGATATCCTCTTCTGTACAGCCTTCCTCTTTCATGTATTGCCTAATGATGGATGCAAACAAATCAAAGCAACGCCCCTGTTCGGCACGACAATAAGACAACAATTCCTCGTCCCGCAGCATGAACATGATCTCGTACTGGTACGGATTATCCAATCCAAAGCGAATAAATTCCATCATGATATGTTCCGCTTTGCTCACGCCATCACATACTGGCCTGACCATAGCTTGCATCAGCAAATGTCCCAGATGGTTAAAGTCTTCCACCACAATGGCATAAAACAGCTCTGCCTTTTCCTTAAAATGATAATACAGCGACCCATGACTATAGCCTAGATGCTGGCCGATGCTTCGCATCGATATGGCGCGGTATCCTTTGGTAATAAAAAGATGCCTCGCCGCCTCCAGTATCCGCTCCCTCGACAATTCCTGTTCGACTGCTCTTCTAGCCATATATTTTATTCCCCTTCAATAAAATAAAGCCGCTGTCCTTCCGTGATCCGGGACTGCCCTTGCGTCAAATCCGTGATCCAAGCTACAAATGCCTCAGATTCACTATCCGGCGGAAGACAAGTCAACGTAACCTTATCGGTGAATCCAGTTTCACCTGTACGGACTTCCCGGCTCCTTAATTCATTTTCCACTTTTCCCAGCCAAGTGTAGTCAAGCTCCACAAATATTTCACGATGCAGCACTTTGGTGATTGCCTCTCCGGCTTCGATGGCCGCAACAGCACCGTCTGTGTAAGCACGAATTAACCCACCTGCACCAAGCATGATTCCCCCAAAATACCGTGTAACCACAATAGCTACGTTTTTCAAATGTTGATTTTTGATGACTTCTAAAATAGGTTTACCGGCAGTACCACTCGGTTCTCCATCATCGGATTGCTTCTGAATTTCATCCCGCTCGCCAATCATATAAGCGGAACAGTTATGCGTTGCATTCCAATGCTTTTTCTTAATATCATCGATAAAAGCTATGGCTTCTTCTTCTGTCGTTACTGGCATAATATGACCGATAAATCGGGACTTTTTAATTACAATCTCTAGATTGCCCGATTCTCGAACCGTGCGATAGCGTTCAATCATTCCAATCCAACTTTCTAATTTGATCCATTTTACAAGAAAGCAGTTCCCCGCGTAAGAACGCGGACGAACTGCCTTGTTTTAGACATTTGGGATGACATCTGAATCAATCATAATGATGATCCACGGTTCCCCAATCGACTTAACACTTACATATATCATCATATGAGCAGAGCGATGAATTATTCCGAAAGTCTCGCTTCCAGCGCGGCTTTCTCTTCTTCAAAGCCTGGTTTGCCCAGCAATGCAAACATGTTTTTCTTGTAAGCTTCTACCCCTGGTTGGTCAAATGGATTGACACCCAGCAAGTATCCACTAATGCCGCATGCTTTTTCAAAGAAGTATACCAGATATCCGAAAGAATATGGAGTCATATCTGGAATGTTCACAATCAGGTTAGGTACTTGACCATCTGTATGTGCAAGCAACGTTCCTTGGAATGCTTTTTTGTTTACGAAGTCCATCGTTTTACCTTCAAGGAAGTTCAGACCGTCCAGATCGTCTGCGTCAGCCTCGATTGAGATGTGCTCGGAAACTTCAGTTACTTGGATTACTGTTTCGAAGATGTTACGGCTTCCTTCTTGAATGAATTGACCCATGGAGTGCAAGTCTGTTGAGAAGTCAACTGATGCAGGATAGATTCCTTTGAAATCTTTACCTTCGCTCTCTCCGAACAATTGTTTCCACCATTCCGATACAAAGTGCAGGGACGGCTCGTAGTTTACGAGGATTTCTGTGCCTTTGCCTTTACGATATAACGCGTTACGAACGGCTGCATATTGATATGCTTCATTCTCAGCAACGTTAGGATTGCTATATTCCTTCGATGCGTCAGCAGCACCTTGCATCATTTCTTCGATGTTAATTCCTGCAGCAGCGATTGGCAGCAAACCTACAGCTGTCAGAACAGAGTAACGTCCGCCTACATCATCTGGAATAATGAAGGACTCGTAGCCTTCTTCGTTCGCCAGTTTTTTGAGAGCGCCGCGCTCTTTATCTGTTGTAGCGTAGATGCGTTTGCGAGCTTCTTCTTTACCGTATTTTTTCTCAAGAGCTGCGCGGAAGATACGGAATGCAATCGCTGGCTCTGTAGTTGTACCCGATTTGGAAATTACATTTACAGAGAAGTCTTTACCTTCAATCAGATCCAGCAAATGTGTAACATACGTGGAACTGATGTTGTTTCCTGCAAAGTAGATCTCAGGCGTTTTGCGTTTATCTTTTGACAGGTTGTTGTAGAAAGAGTGTGTCAGCATTTCAATCGCTGCGCGAGCACCCAGGTAAGAACCACCGATACCAATGACGATCAGAACTTCTGAATCGCTTTGGATTTTAGCAGCCGCTTTTTGAATACGAGCGAATTCTTCTTTGTCATATGCCGTTGGAAGGTCAATCCATCCGAGGTAATCTGATCCGGTTCCCGTTCCGTTATGAAGCTGCTCGTGAGCCAAACGAATTGGTTCAGCGAAATAGTCTACTTCATGTTGATTGACGAATTGTAGTGCAGTGCTATAGTCAAAAGTCACTTTTTTAGCCATGATCTAAAAAACCTCCTAATAATCGTTAAGTAATTTTCCGTTTTCCATACAAACAACTTAGCCTAAGGATACTTCAAATCCACCTTACTGACAAGCTTGCAACGCGAACTTTGTCGTTAAGTTATAAATAGCAAGAAGGGTAAACCGAACTCGCTAACGAGGTTCCGCTTACCCTTCTTATGTTATTCCGCCGGGTACGAGCAGACGTAGTCGGTAACGCTGCGTATCTCCAGTTTAAATTTGGAATTGGCAGGCACGTGAAACGTAGCTTGACCTTGAATCTCTTGCCAATCTTCTTCACCGGGAAGTAATACTTTCAGATCTCCGGACAGAATCTCCATAATCTCACGAGAATCTGTACCAAATTCGTAACTACCTGGAAGCATAATGCCCAATGTCACTTTGCTGCCATCTCCCAAAATAACCGTTCTGCTGGTTACCTGGCCCTCATAATAAATGTTGGCCTCTTTAACTACACTCACTTGATCAAACTGTGACATGCGTACCCGCTCCCCTGAAGTTAATGAAAACAAAAGGCAAAACAGATTAGGGCGGTTACCCACCCTTCTCTGCGGAAATAAGCTTTTAGTCTATTGCGCGTTGGTCATGCTATTACAGCAATGCTTTTACGCGGCTAACAACGTTATCCACGGTGAAGCCATATTCTTGGATAACACGATCGCCAGGCGCGGATGCACCAAATGTGTTGATTCCGAGAATGTCGCCTTGATCGCCAACATATTTCTCCCAACCCATTGGATGAGCCATCTCAATTGCAAGACGAGCTTTAACGTCTGGAAGCAGGACGGATTCTTTGTACGCTTTGTCCTGTTTCTCGAACAGATCCCAGCTTGGCATGCTGATTACACGAACTTGGATGCCTTGCTCTGCAAGTGCAGCTTGAGCTTTAACAGCCAGTTGTACTTCAGAACCTGTAGCGATGATTTGTGCTACTGCTTTACCGTCTTTTGCATCAGAAACAACATAAGCACCGCGCTTAACGTTCTCACGTGAGCCTTCAACTGTTCCTTCCAAGATTGGCAGGTTTTGACGAGTAAGTACAAGGGCAACCGGGTTGCTCTTATTCTCAAGCGCATAAGCCCATGCAGCAGAAGTTTCATTACCATCAGCTGGACGGATTACCGTCAAGTTAGGAATGATACGCAGGGAAGCCAACTGCTCGATTGGTTCGTGGGTAGGACCATCTTCACCCACAGCGATACTGTCGTGAGTCAGGACATATGTTACAGGCAATCCCATCAGGGCAGCCAAACGAACTGCTGGACGAAGGTAATCTGTAAATACGAAGAACGTACCACCGAATACTTTTACGCCGCTGTGCAAAGCCATACCGTTCATTGCACCAGCCATACCGAATTCACGGATACCGAAGTAGATGTTGCGACCTGCATAATCTTCCGGAGAGAAGTTAGTCAGGTTGTTCAAGTGAGTCATAGTGGAGCTTTCCAAGTCAGCAGATCCGCCTGTCAGTTGTGGCACGTTGTGCGCCAGACCGTTCAGAGCGTTACCAGATGCTACACGAGTGGAAAGCGCTTTGTCTGTTGCTGCATATTTAGGCAGATCACGATCCCATCCTTCTGGAAGGTCGCCGTTGATCGCTGTTTCGAATTGAGCAGCAAGCTCTGGGAATGCTTTTTTGTACTCAGCAAACTTCTCATCCCATGCTTGGTTTGCAGCGATACCGCGATCTTTCACTTGTGCAAAGTGATCGCGAACTTCAGCTGGTACGTGGAAGTTTTCTTCGTAAACCCATTTATAATATTCTTTAGTCAACTTAGCTTCTTCTGCACCTAGTGGAGATCCGTGAGTACCGCCGTGGCCGCCTTTACCTTGTTTGTTCGGGCTACCATAACCAATAACAGTTTTCACTTCAATCAATGTAGGACGCAGTGTGTCTGCTTGACCTTCTTGAATTGCTTTTTCGATTGCAGGCAGATCGTTACCATCTTCAACGCGCAGCACTTGCCAGCCATAAGCTTCAAAACGCTTCGCAATGCTTTCGGAAGAAGACAGATCCAATTTACCATCCAAAGTGATGTCGTTGGAATCGAACAACATGATCAATTTACCCAGGTGCAAACGCCCAGCCAGGGAAGCTGATTCATGAGATACGCCTTCCATCAAGTCACCATCACCACAGATTGCGTATGTGTAGTGATCCACAACGTTAAATTGTTCTTTATTATATGTTGCACCCAGTTGTGCTTCAGCCATCGCCATACCAACTGCCATTGCAATACCTTGACCCAGTGGGCCTGTAGTTGCGTCAACACCAGCTGTATGTCCGAATTCCGGATGACCCGGAGTTTTGCTTCCCCATTGGCGGAACTGTTTCAGTTCTTCCATCGGCAAGTCGTAGCCGCTCAGGTGCAGCAAGCTGTATAACAACATGGAGCCATGTCCTGCGGACAGGACAAAACGGTCCCGGTTAACCCAAGTTGGGTGGTTCGGGTTATGTGTCATCGTTTTTGCAAAGAGTTGGTACCCCATTGGTGCGGAGCCCATAGGCATTCCCGGGTGTCCGGAATTCGCCTTCTCAATTGCATCAATCGCCAAAGTACGTACGGTAGTGATCGACAGGTTGTCGATTGTAGTGTTCTCGTCCTTTTGAATCGCTTCGTTCTTGTCAGTCATGGTTTGTCCTCCTCATGTCTTTAGATAAGTCGGGTGCGCAAGCGAATCCCTCTCATCAATACCAAGCAAACCGTATATAACAATAAGTGAATCCGCTTGAGTGTTTCATTTTGACTTATTCACTTTTGTATTGTATCACTTGGCGTGAAGCTTTTCCATAACCTTCTTTTAGAAGTTCGGGAAAATTCGGTGATTTGCTACGAGAGATGGGTTCCCAGCACCAAAAAAATCGAGTCAAAAAAACATTGCAGCCCATCTTTCGTCAGGACGAGCCTCGTCAATCCATCGGAAGAAGTATAACCTTTAACCAGAAAACCATACTCTTTTTGGCATGTAGATTTCATTTTAGTTTTTATTGGTATGAACCTGCCCTTGTAATCCTGATTAGGAATTCAAAACGTAGTATACTTCAGGAAGCGAAGATTATTTTATGGATTGGAGGTCCCGCAATGTCTTCTGACCCTGTTGTTAAACGTTCCGAGTCACCCCCTCACACCTTTCCATGGTTCAAAGGCGTATGGACAGGCGTCCTTTCAGGTCTCGTACTTGGTTTTCTGCTTAAAGCGATTCAGTCATTTACTGGCATTGCGGTTTATACTTTGCTCCTAAACATTGATTTCGTGCCAGGGCTTCCACCCACCTTGCCGGAACTCGCAGAATTTGCCCTCCACCTTATTGTCTCCATCTGCATCGGCGTGTTCTATATATGGTGGGTACAGATACGGCCTGAGCATCCCATGCTCAAGGGGATTCTAATTGGCGGTGTTTCCTCTCTTCTCTATATACCGCTATCCCAACTATCTACACGTGTTCCTGATCTGAATGACACGCAAGCCATTCTCTACTGGGTCACAGCCCATCTCATCTATGGAGTAATTCTTGGTTTGTGTGCAAAAGACTTCAAAAAGCTCAAAAAAGGCGATCCCCTATGAGTACATCGATAGGAATCGCCTTTTTCTTTTGCCAGTTTATGTGGCTCCGAATCAACCTTGCGCAGTATTAAAGCACAAACTTAAAATACAACGGTTTTATTTTCGTGAACCAAGATACGGTCTTCTACATGCCATTTCACAGCACGCGCTAGAACAACACGTTCAATTGTACGTCCGATTCGTTTCAATTCAGTTACATCATCCCCGTGGCTTACACGCTGTACGTCCTGCTCAATGATCGGTCCGCCATCCAGTTCTTCTGTAACGTAGTGAGCCGTAGCACCAATGATTTTAACACCACGGTTATATGCCTGAGCATAAGGCTTACCACCCACAAAGGCTGGAAGGAATGAGTGATGGATATTAATAATGCGATTACGATAATGTTCGATGAACATCGGTGAGATGATCTGCATATAACGAGCAAGGATAATGACGTCAATATCGTCACCAATGATGTCGAGCTGGCGTTGTTCTGCTTCCTTCTTCGTGTCCGCTGTAACCGGAATATGATGATACGGAATACCAAAGGACTCCACATAATCTTTCATATCCAGATGATTACTAACAACCAGTGCAATGTCTGCATCCAGGTCGCCAGCCTGCCATTGCCACAACAATTCAACGAGGCAGTGATCTTCTTTGGATACAAAAATGGCAAGCTTCTTCTTACGGCTTACAGCCGATAAAGTCCACTCCATGTTGAAACGCGTCGCCACTTCAGCAAAGTCATCTTCCAGCTTAGGAAGACTCGCTTCGAGCTGTGGAAGGTCAAACTCAATACGCATGAAGAACATGCCGCCAGCCGGATCCATCGTGTACTGGTCGGACTGAACAATGTTTGCACCATGCTGGTGCAAGAAATGTGAAACAGCCGCTACAATTCCCGGCCCATCGGGGCAGGAAATGAGCATCCGCGCCCGATCGGCGCGGTTTTTAGCATCAGGACGTACTTGTTTAGCATGAATCTCCATCGGGTTATTCTTCCTCCTTCAAATTAAACCGTGACCAGTGCTTCCTTGCCTGCAAGCCAAGCAATCAAGCGTTGATTCAGTTGTTCCTCACTGAGCTGTGGGAACAGCGCTGCTTCAGTTACCAAGTCATATAGGCGCTCTAGCGGTTCACGTGGATCTGCTTTTTTGGCTTTGGCATCGTTCTTGAGCAAAGTCCACACATCGAGTACATAAGAACGCGCTTCAATCTCTTTGCCTTGGAAGAAGTGATGCAATCGCTCCACATCTGTCAGGAACTCTCCGCCAAATCGACCTTCAATATCGCCGCGTAGCAAAGCAATCTCAGCTTCATACATCGGACGTTGTGTCTTGGCTTCCTTCCCGATCCAAGGCGTTTCCAGAATGAATGGGCGACCTTGAAGTGCTTCATGGTGAACGATACGATGAATGGCTTCATAACCAATCCAGCCAGAGCCGATCGGCGTATGCCGGTCTTTATGTGCGCCCACAGGGTTCTTACTATCATTAATATGCATAACCGCAATGCGGTCAAGACCTACGATTTCGTCAAACTGTCTCAGAACACCATCAATGTCATTCACGATATCATATCCGGCATCATGAATGTGACATGTGTCCATACATACAGTAAGGCGTTCATTGTACGTCACTTTTTCAATGATTTGGGCAATTTCTTCGAAACTACGGCCCATCTCAGTTCCTTTACCCGCCATCGTTTCCAAGGCGATATTTACATCAGTCTCTCTCACACCGTCCAGCACTTCATTAAGTCCCTGAGCGATCCGCTCAATACCATAATGTGCATCTTTGTCAGTAAATGCACCTGGGTGCAATACGATATTTTTGACACCAATGGCATGCGTACGACGAATCTCTTCCTGAAGGAAGCTTACTGCAAGCTCGTACGTATTTTCCTTGTACGAACCCAGGTTAATAATGTAAGGCGCATGGACAACGATATCTTCCATTCCACCTGCTTGCATAGCAAGTTTGCCTTCTTCAATATACATGGATTCGATAGGCTTACGACGTGTATTCTGCGGTGCACCTGTATATATCATAAACGAGCTAGAACCGTACGAGGACGCTTCCTTCGTTGCACTCAATAATCCCTTGTCCGAAAAGGACACGTGGGAGCCGATTTTCAGCATCATTGATCCCCCTTAATGTGAATTATCCCTTATTCTAACGCGATTATCGAAATAAATCTAGAAATGCGCTATAATTCGGGATACAGGCTATTTTTTACAGCTAACATCTGGAACATGGGCAGACGGATTTCGTCTATCCGTGAAAATCAATGAACCGAGGTGACTCCGCAATGATTTTCGATTCCTATGCTTTGACGCTGGCCAGCAGTTCACCCAGCAATTGGTTTATGAATACTATGGCGTTCTGGACATTTGTTTTGCTTGGCAGTATGTGCATTGGTGGATTTTTTATGATGCGCAAGTTCCTGAAGGTTCTCCCAAAGGCAGACGGGAAGTCCAAGCTAGATTGGCAGAATCATTGGGTCGAGACAAGTCGTCACTTATGGACAGACGAAGCCAAGGCTTTTTTGGATCAACTTGTGGAACCTGTTCCCGGTCCTTTTCGTGATATCGCCAAACATTCCATCGCCGCTGAGATTGGTAGAATCGCTGTGGAAGATCACGCTACAGAAGTTTCAAGAGATCATTGCATCAAAGGATACATTATTGCCACCCCGAAGCGTGATAATAAGTTCCTCGTGAAATTCCTGGAGAAAAATAAAATTGATTATATGCCTTATAAACATCTAATAAACAAATAAATAAATAATTAAATAAGAAATAAATAAGAAATAAAACGAGCGATAATTAAATAGTTGCACTGCAGATCTTAATTGCTATCTTCACTTAAGTTAATTACGATCTTATTTTCACAAAGCTCCGTCAGGTAAGATCCATTTGAGGCATTGCTTACCAGTCGGGGCTGTTTGTTGATCGTTCGTCAGGGTAATTATCAGCATAATGATATACGAGGAGGGTAATTTTGCATGAAAATTGCTATTTGTGGAGGAACCGGATTTGTCGGAGGTGCACTTGTCGATTATTGGTTGCAAGCCGGATACCATGTGAAAATCATTACACGCAAACTGCCCGACCTTCATAACCCTAGTGAGAATCTTACATATATCTCTTGGGAGCAAGCCGAGGAGCAGCCTCATTTGTTAGAAGGAATGGATGCCTTGGTGAACCTTGCTGGAGAGACTCTGAATCAGCGCTGGACAACCAAGGCGAAATTAGAAATTGTGGAATCGCGAGTAACGACCGTTGCTCGTGTAGCCAAGCTCGTAAAGTCACTGGAGAACAAACCAGAAGTTGTCGTTCAAGCATCTGCGATGGCGATCTACGGAACGTCCCCAACCGAGACCTTTGATGAGAGCAGTCCGCAAAAATCAATGAATTTTCCATCCCGTGTATCTGAACAATGGGAAATAGCAGCCGATGCCATCCAAGATGTACGACTTGTGAAGATCCGGGTAAGTCTTGTCCTCGGTCATAAAAGAGGAGCTTTCCCTCTCATGAAATTGCCTTATATGCTAGGGGTTGGAGGTAGAATCGGCAGCGGCAAGCAGTGGACGAGTTGGATCCACATTATGGATATCGTCCGGCTTATTGATTTTACGATACAGAACAAAGACATCTCAGGGCCTGTAAATGCGTCATCGCCGAACCCTGTAACAAATGACGAGTTTGGGCGCGTTGTCGGGAAGGTGTACCATCGCCCACATTGGTTCCCCGTACCTGGTTTCCTCATCAAGGCTTTGGTAGGTGAACTCTCAGTAGTGCTGCTGCAAGGACAGCGCGTGATTCCTCAAAAAGCTCTAGATCACGGGTTCGAATTTACATTCCCTACACTAACTAAAGCGTTAGAAGACCTGAAGCATCGAGACTTATCCGACTGATCGATAAGTGTATGATGAATCAGCTAACGTAAATGTATCACCATCCTGCAACGGATATTCTTTGTACGGGGCAAGTGGATTGCCTTGAAGAATCGTTCCATTGACAGATCCCAAATCCTTGATCACATATCCCGTTTTGTTCCGGCTCAATTCCACATGAGCACGGGACACACCGGTTGCTGTATCGACCCACTGCACCATCTCTGCTGATCTACCGATCACAAACGAAGCTCCGCTTACATCCATCCGTTCATTGCGCTCACCCGTCGCCGAGCGGCGTTCCAGATAATATGAAGGCATACCTGTTCCTGCGATTGATTGTACCCCACCTGACACATTCTGCAAATTAACCGTTGGCTCTGTCGCCATATGATAACGTGGTAATTCAGAAGTTGATGGAGCAATAGATGTAGCCTGCGGAGTCAGATGATTATGCGTTTCCGTATGCAAATCCTGAAAACGAGTGTTCACACCTTGGCCTACGTAACCAGATGCAGTGGAAGCTTGATCAACTGCTGGTGCAGGAGCATTCCAACGCCAGTTCTCCTGAAACATCTCTTCCTCCTCTTTAGGACGTTTCTTGCCTAACCCAAAAAAGGTAGGTTTTTTATCGGTCGAAGGCTCCTTAGCGTTCGAATCTGAATGCGAGTAGGGATAGGCATTCTGTTCCTGATCTTCTTTTTTTCGCTTCGCGTTACCTTTGGATGTATTAAATTCCCCTTTGCTCAACCATGCCCATGCCGCAATGGCAAGCAATATAACACTTAATGCAGCAGACAGGATCATTTGTGTCTCACCTGGCTGCTCCATATAGATGAATCTCCATACCAATGCCATGCCCACCATACAACCCAATAGGATATAAGTTACTTTGGAAGAAGGTGCTTTCTTTTCGACTTCATCGTCCAACGGTTCATCATACATATCATCTTGTACTGACGCGTTATTCGAACGCCCTAATGATTGTTCATTACCGAATCGAGACTGAGGTGGTATATCCCATTGGGCACGCGTAGTTGAAGAACTAGACATCGTCCGGTTCACGATATCCAGCTCCTTTTCCTCAGGAGTCTTAGACTGTTGACGCCAATGGAGCTGAGGTTCCGATTCATAAGGTACGTGCTGCGGCGAGTAAGACTCCCGACTACTAAATTGTTGCTGTCCTATTCGAACATCTTCTAAAGCTTGATTACCTGCTAATTGTGCGTCCTTAACGACGAAACCGCCGTCTCCAGTCGACCGTGAAGATAGAAACTCAACGTTACTTGAACCTTTTTGTTCATCTGCATATAGCCCCATCAACAACTCTCGTAATTTCTGAATATCCCATTGCTCCGTATCGCATAATTGCAAAACACGCTGGATCCCTTGCCCTTGTAATTCCTTGGTATGTGCCATTAGTCGAATGACCAGTTCACGAAATTGCAGAGGAGTAGGATCCCCTTCTGGCGTATCCATGAGAGGTACGTAGACTAAGCCAAGCTCACCCTGATCAAGCGATCCATTTACGAAAATATACTCTTCATGCAGCATCAATTTACGTGACTCTAGCATATATTGACGACATTCGGTAAAGGTGTCCGCAAGCTGATACAGTAAGCCATATAATACAACCATCTCAATCTTGCTCGACTTCAACACCTGAGACAGCATTTTATAGCCTGAGATGTCATACTGTAATGTCACCATGCTGTCCACTTCACGAATATGGATAGGTAGTAACCGTGGAATCGAATTGGCAGTGAGCATGCCCGTCTGAACTCGGCTTAGGTTCTCCATCTTCAAGCCTTCCGGCTTCTCCAGAACCATAAAGGCTCCTCCGTTGCGGATAAAATCCCTTGTTAATCCATACATACCGATCCTCTCTTTCCTTTACTATATTTAATCCAATTTATATCGCAGTCATGTACACATAGACACTGATAAACCCAGGTAAAACTGCCAGCATAAACGGAAACTTTAAGGTCTTATCTTGACTTACCAGTTGGAGCGAACCAAGCATGAGGAAGCCTGCAAGCCCACTTGCCATGGCACGTATTCGTTTGGCAAAATCTCTGCGGAACAACAAGATGATCAAACCAATTGCGCCAGCGTACAAAATGGAATAGACCAAGACATGAATGCTAAACATAAGCCCTGTCCATGCTCCAATGCCGCCAAACAACTTGACATCTCCCGCACCAACAGCTCCAAATGCATACATGAGAAACATGATTACGAAACAAACTCCAAATCCTGTTATTGAAAATATAAACCCTTCCCATCCCTGCCAGATCGTATGAGCTAAGAGCCCCGCTGCTGTTACAGGCAACGTCAGCCGATTTGGAATTTTCATTGAACGTACGTCTGTAACAAAGGCAGCGAGTACATAGATACCACAAATAATAGAGAACCATGTCATTTCCAACTCTCCTCCCTTCTAGATGTTGTTCTGAAAACCGATTTTTTGAAAACCACTCACTTCTATTACTTTCTTGAAGCAACATCGAATGCCGTTTCCATTGCAACACCCTCCGCTGTCTCTACAACAAACGTCCACGTGCCTTCCGTTGTACGTGTTCCAACAAACCATTCCCACTGAATCTCTCCGTTCTCATCTGCAGTTGCCCAACCAATGTGCTTGGCTGTACTTTCCCCCGACTTGTAAAAGATCGTTAGATTCGCTGTGGTTCCAGGCTCCACCTTAACCTTAATCATGGCATTATTGCCTATGTATGCAGGCTCCGGCTTGGACAACACCGTAACGGAACCTGTTGAATCTGTGCCATCTCCACTACCGTCAGAGCCCTCTCCTGTGTCTCCAATCCATAATCGTTCTGCGGCAGAAGCCTGAATTCGTAGCGATTTGCCGAGAAAAGGTACCTTGAGAGGCAAATCATAACTTAACTCAAGTCTGAAATACGGATTGGTCTTGTTTTTAAGATTAGGAATAGATACCCCATTCACATGTACTCGTTCATAATCCAGTAGAGAAGTATTCATGAATGGTTTCAGCAACGGCTTAACAACTGGGTCAAGTACAGCTTCTAGTACAGATGTTTTGATCTCCTGTAAAGGCTGCTCCCCTCGAGCTGCTGCTGCCCGTACCCAGTCACTAAGTGGCTCTGGCAGCGAAGATGCATACCCTTCTGCCCACTCTGTGAGGGACAACTCAGGTATTTTCCAACCAGTACCCGAATCACTGCTTCCGCTGCCTGCTGAATCAGAAGGGGTAAATACAAGGGATACGGGATATATCTTAGTAGAGAGCTGTTTCACGGCTTCACCTGCTGTACTTTGTAGCGCAGTAGATACCAGTGTCATTTGCACAATGTAGATCAGAAACATGACAAAGAACAAAAATACAGGTAACACTAACGAAGCTTCCAGCACGATGCTACCCTGTTCCTTTTTCAGAGAACGGCTACGTTCTTTCAACGATTTTAGATTTTTCAAACGCTCTAGTCTGTTGATCTGTGTTAGGCGTGCCTGCAATCGTTCCAACATTTTCTCTTGCTGAGCCTGCTGTTGATACTGCTGATACTGCTTATCCATATTCCCTCCACCAGAAAGAACCTCATTATTCAGTAGGAATAATCCGCCTTCCGATCAATGAAAAGTCGTCCATCCTCAACCTCATCTGCACTGCCTAATACCGCACCTATACTTTTGGCGACGCCAGGCAGGAACCATAATTTGATGCTGCTTCGTATCGTGCTAGACGCATAGGTCTGCTTCTCGTCTGGGTTCACACCCGTATTCATCCTGATCAGCGCAAGCATCCGCGACATTTTCCGTTCATTATTGCTATGCATTAGCAAAAACAGCCTGAGATGATCCCGGTATGTCAATTTGACTTTGATATAATCGGACAATTCTACGCTACCCTCTTTGGCAAGAGCCACCATGTCTGCAATCGCATGTGTAATCCCATATAAAATAGCTGCGGAGAGTACCAGAAGCGGGTTGCCTAATTTGCTATTCTTCACTAACCCTTCCGCCGTACGAATTGCCAGTCGCATCCCAAAGATCTCGGCATAAGCAGCCGCAATGTTACCTGAAGGATTATGGAAACCATAAACGATATACTCCAGTTCCTGATTCTCAAGCTTAAAGACATCACCTGCATCTCCACTGCCCTCTGTCCAGCTAAACAGTTGTCCAAAATCCATTGAATTGAAATAGGCCAGCGCATACTCATTCTGGAACAATTCATCTCCAAGACTGTCTAATAGTCCCGACATCCCACCAAACAGGCTGTCCATTCCTTTCATGGCATTGCCACCAGAATCGTATGGATCACCATCTATCTCAGCTTTTTTAGCCTCTTCACGACTCGCCTCGTTAAAAGAAATATTTGCATTGTAGTACGACTCTAATTGCTTGAACGCTTCCTTTGATCCTGAACTGCCCTTTTCAATCTGTGATAACATGCGTTTGACTTCCTTTAGCTTGCCTTTCGATTCTTTGTCGTTCGCTTTACGCTGAGCATCCGAGCCTCGACCCTCTTCAAGCTGCTTTTTACTTTGCATAATGATGTTTGAAGAGCCACTGCGTACATAGGTATTCATGTATTGCTCCGTAGTGCGACTTGCTTGTGTAACTGCGGGTTTGATTGCAACACCGTTTACAGCCGCGACACTATGAAGCTGCATATTTAGTTCCATACTGTCCGTTCGAACGAGACTGAAATCTGACGCCTGTGAACGGACTCGCCCATTTAACTGATCGAATAAAGAATCAGCTCTCACAAGCTCGGAAGCAAGGGAACGCGTACTTTTAGCCTCATCACCTCGTCCAGCAGATGAAGGGCTCGCGCCAGGCAGCGTTGAATTACCTACGTTATCGTAGCTGGCATTCTGTGAACGATTCTCTCCCTCAGCAATAACTCGCTTCATCTCTTCGTTAATCTGGCGAGCCTCTTCGATCTTGGCATGTGCTTCCTCCAGCTTGGTCTGATGGGTCTGAAACGCTGGCTGAATAGTCATACTTATGCCTGTCGCCACCCTGCCTACCCCTGTCCGATAACGGCCCAGTTCTACTATGTACATTTGCTGGGTGAAGGGCAGACCCTCGTCGATTTGCTTTTTATTAAGATAATCCGCGTAACGGGCTGCAGCTTCAGCAGCAGTCTCTGGTGCTTCTCTTAGCATCTCATCATATATGGCAGACGAAGGCGGCTTCATGATCAGATCCGGAAGATTTTTTAGCTTTTCCGCCGATTCTGTTTGATTATCAATCGCTTCATCCAACAATTTTTCTCGTTTGTCATATAGCTTCTGCAATTTTTTGAGTAAATCCACTGTATGTGCTGCTTCCTTCAATTCTTCTGACATCGGTTTGAAACGATTGACCACTTCAAGGGTAAAATCGACAGGTGCTCGATATTTCATATCCTCTTGAATCTGACGGTTGAAGATCTCGTAATTACCTAATTCCCGATCCATACTTAAGGCTGTTGTATCCCACTGGATATCAAGAATCGGAAAACCATCCTTCACCGCAGATGGCTTCACACTGTCATTCAGCACCTTAGCCATAATTGCTTCGCTGCTACTATCTCCATAAGCAAATAATCCATATTCGCGCAGTGATGGGTCATATGCCGACATGACCGATCTTAGCGCAGCATGTGTCATACGTTCAGCCTGCACTTTGAAAGCAGCTATGCGAGCATAGTCAATGAACACAGCAACAAACATATACACGCCTGCCAAAATTAATATTAAAAAAAGGGTTACGGCTCCCGCTTCACCATCTTTTTTTCTAAACAGCGCTCCCCCCTCCTTCTGTCACTTTTTACGATTCCCAAAATATTGCACGACCTGTCCCGCTTCCGCAGCATTACGATCTCCGGTTCCACCTTTGCCTTTGAACTTGGCTCCATAATAACGAATTAAATCCACTGTTCGAATGAACTCTACCGGCTCAACCACCGCTGATGATGCAGTTGTAAATACACTGTTACCTGAACCAAACAATAAGGAAGGTAGCGGTAGAGATATCATCTGTTCAAGCTTGGTTGTTACTTTTCGCTGAATCAGCGTATTCTGGTATTCAATCGTTCCAGTCATAGCCGCAGGCATGCCTTGAACTGCATGGGATAACTTTTGTTCAGATAAGCTACCGCCTTCACCAGCCGGCACCGAAACCGTAACTTGATTGTCAGCTCCTGCCCAGCCGAATAGTGCACCGAGCAATTGGTCATCCTTTAATCTCCAGTAGAGATTGTCGTACTCTCCTGTAGCAAACTCTCCGGTCATCGCTTGCTTATGACTGTTATCCCAGCTGTAAGCGGCTCGCTCGGATGCAGCATATGCATGCTGGTTCAAGAACGTCTTTTGATACATAAACATGCTGAAGAAAAGAAGGATCACAAGCGTAAACAACACAACAGGGAAGACCAGGGAAGCTTCAATGGTGAAGCTCCCTTCTTCCTTCCTCACCTTACTTATCCGGGAAAAAATCATCACTTTTCTTCGTCACCTTACTAAGGAGATTCGTGACTAATTCAGTTATTTGTTTTTTGAATATCAATGCAATGATGATAATAACGCCGATAATCAAGATGAGTTCTAACGTGCCCAGCCCATCCTCTTCCTTCCAAAAGCTATTTACCTTGTTATTTAATAATTTCAGCATCCCAATTCCTCCTACATATTCATCATCATAAAAGCAGGTGCCCCAATCATCACAACGATCGTAAAAAAGATCAGTACCATTGGAAACACAAGTTTGGAAGAAGCCTGTTCTCCCTTTGCCCGGCTAACAGCCTTACGTTTCTCCCACAACACATGCGAAAGATCCCGCAGCGCCAATACAAAGTCACCTCCCCCACGCCGGAAATTAAGTAACACGGTTGTTGTGAAGATCGTTACTTCCTGTACTCCGCAGCGCCGGCTGAACTGCTCGAACGATTGTTGAAACGAATAACCGTTATTCAAGTCGTGGGCTGTCTTCCGCAGTTCGTTGTATAATGGATGATCTCGTTCCCCCTGACTGGCAACACAATGCATAATGGCACGTTGTACCGTCTCTCCAGCACCAACCAATAGAACAATTCGATTCAGTAGCTCTGGTAATTCCACCAGAATATCCTGATCTCTGCGTTGCACCTTACTGCTGAGATCCTTGTATAGCGCAAATGGCAGGAGAGCGCCAAGCACTATACCACCTGCCAATCCACCAAGACCTATATCCCCAATAAGAGATAACAAGCAACCCACCAATAACATAAGCCAGGTATACGTCAGCATCTCAGCGCTATAGAGCAACGTTTTTTCTCCACTGTGCTGTATGCCATACATCTTCTGAATGGCATGCTGCATACGGAACATCACAACAGGCAATCGACGACCCACCTCAAACTTATCCAATAGAAACAAGAATGGAGCGTGCAGTTGCTTGAATCGTAATCCTTCCATATCCAGCTTGCGTAAATGGCGATAAGTCTGTCCTTTGGTACGATCCAGTATCAGCCATCCAATCCCGAGCATCCCTCCGAATATGACGGGAAGTAGCATCGTTTCCACTCCTTATCATGTAGTCCGTATTCAGCCAGCCCTCGTAATTAAAAGTTCAATCCCTATACTTTGATATCCATAATTCGTGTAATCCATAGATAACAGCAGGCAAGCAGTGCTAAAGCACCTGTGGAGATTAGATATCCCATGCCGCTATATAGAGGTTCCATAAAATCCTTTGCAGTCAAATTAAGAAAAATAAGAAATATAAATGGTGCAGCAAACATCGCCTTGGATTCGAACTTTTTCTGTGCTATGGCAACCATAATATCCTGCTGAATATCTAGCTTTTCTCCGATTACCGAAGAAGTTCGCCGGACAACCTCCACCAGGTCACCGCCTGTTCGTTTACAAGTTATAAACACATCGGCAAAATTAGTAATGTCCTCAACCTGTGCTCGATCAGAAAAGTCCTGCAACGCTTCCTCAATAGGCTGCCCATACTCCATCCGTGTCCGAAGAATAGTAAACTCCCGAATAAGATCCGTATCTGCTTCAGGGTTTAACATACGTAAATCTTCAACGGATTCCTTAAATCCATTCTCAACTGATTTTCCGGCAGCCAATGCAGAAGACAATGCATACAATGCCTGTTTAAAATGTAGACTGAGCGTTGTTCTCCTTCGTTCCAACAACACCTTAGTCCAATGTTTAGGCACCCAGATACACCCTGCAGCCAAGATGATGCCAGCCAACCAGTGATGGTAGAATAGAATCCCGATACCGAAAAATAACAATCCACTGATCAACATGCAGGTAAATCGCTGTCTCCGGGATAGCGTGAATACGGTGTAATTGGTTAATGCTTGTCTAGCTTCCGCCAACACTAATCACCTTCCAAACAATATCTGATATCTAATTAACGTTGTTATCTGAAAAAGTATTCTTCAACGAATTGTGTTCCTTTGTTCGTTCTATGTATTCTGCAAACCAATCCCCTAAGCCAGCCATCTGAATTTTATCGATTTGACTCAGCATGCCAACCTGTATCAGTCCCCCGATGATCCTGCCTTCATGTTCTTCTTGCTCTTGGAATCGAAACAAAGGATTGAGCAGCACTTCCCCGTTCTCTATACCCACAACCTCACTAATCTCAGTTACTCTACGTGATCGATCACGTAGCCTGGACAGATGTACAAAGATATCAATCGCTGAGCTAATCTGCTGCCGCACAACAGCAATCGGAAGATCTGCACCACTAAGTACCATGGTTTCCAGCCTGCTGATCATATCGCGAATATTATTGGCATGCCCAGTGCTCAAGCTACCATCATGACCTGTATTCATGGCTTGCAACATATCTAGCGCCTCCGCGCCCCGAACCTCACCAATAACAATACGATTGGGTCTCATCCGTAAGGAAGACTTGATTAGATCCCGGATCGATATCTCACCCTTACCTTCGGTGTTGGCATTACGTGTCTCCATAGAAACGAGGTTAGGTACAGTCACAATCTGTAGCTCTGCCGAATCCTCAATCGTAATAATCCGCTCATCAGCCGGAATGAACTGAGATAATGCATTGAGGAACGTGGTTTTCCCTGAACCCGTACCGCCCCCGATAAAAATATTGTGCTTACTACGTACCAACTGTTGTAATAATTCTGCTGCCTCTTCATGCAATGCGCCCTTCTGAATCAGATTCAACATCGTCAGCGGTTCACTCGGAAATTTACGAATTGTCATCGTAGGCCCCTTCAAGGCAATGGGCGGCAATACGATATTGACACGTGAACCGTCCTTAAGCCTGGCATCAACGATTGGAGAAGATTCGTTAACAATTCGGTTTACCCCAGACACGATCATCTGAATAATATCTTCTAGCCGTTCCTTGGATTCGAATTCAAGTGTAATCCGGCTAACTTCACCTGCTTGCTCTACAAATATCTCCCTATGGCTATTAATCATAATCTCCGTAATATCGGGATGATCCACAAGCGGCTGTAATATATCTAGCCCACGGAAGGAGTCAAACAACCGTTGTACCAACGTATGTCGCTCTCCAGATGTCAGGTCATGCAGATTGGGATCAGAGAGCACTTTCCGCTCAATACCCTGCCACAACTCCTCGTCTCCTGCAGATGAAGTCAGATCCAGCCCAGCTCTTACTTCCTGGCGCATATGCTGGAATAATTCTTCCCGGTTCAGATCATTGAGGGATGAGTCTGTCATTAGCGTCCTCCCATTCCCTGGTGAATTCGACCTGTCTGTGTTAGCTCTTCCTCCCCATTCTGGATCAGCAGTGCGCACAGTCTTTTCACTTCTCGCTGAAAGATTGGTGAGCTAAGCAGAACTTCCTCCTGACTAATCTGCCTCCAGGATGGAATATATGGCAATACGGCATCCAGATGCAGATCAGGTCTTGGCGTCGCATTCACAACACTATCCCGATACTTGTTCACGACGAATCGTGCACGATCCATTACACTATCAATCCAGTTCGGCTTCACCCGTTCAGCGTACTGTATCCATTGCCCCCAGCGATGCATCGCAGCAAGTTCATCTTCTACGAGCCATACGAATGTATCTGCTGTTTCGATGATCCCTTCACTGCGTCCATCCCAACCTGAATCTCCATCTAGAATAATGACATCGTATTGTCCACATTGGATCAGGTATTGAATGAGATTAGCTGTATCCTCCTTGGACATTTGCAACAACTCTTTGCGATTGGATAGAGGCCAGAATACATCAGACTTCAATCCCTCATGACGGAGCACATAATGATCTACACCTTTGGACGGTGATTGGGATTGTACTGCTTTTCCTGTTTCTTTCCGGCTGACCTTCAGATCGTATAACAGTCGAGACAACCCCTTTTCGGCATCAGGCTGACGCTGTAAGCCTCGAGTTAGACCCTTCTCAAGGAAGGGTTGCGTACTGTCTAATGTCTCCAGATTAAGGTAGAGCACAGCATATCCAGCGAGTCCTAACTGCTTCGCCATATGCAGAGCAACTGCTGTCTTCCCACTTCCACCTGAAGCAGATATGACTCCAATGGAAAGGGTGTCCTGACCGGGTCGATGCGCTTTCTTACGACGTGGCTGACGGCATGCGTTCATTACCGCATCTAGCAAAGAGGGCAGAGGTTGATATTTCATCAACTGTTTATCCTCCTGCACCTCATCATTCCCCTCACTTAGCATTAACCATGGTATACCCGAGGTATCACCACCACTACTAAGCCAGGCGTTCAGCAGCTCCGGCTCCGCAATGACCAGATCGGGTATCTCTCGCTCCCCCTGTCCATGCATATGCTCCCTGAATGGCTCCCATTGTGAAAAAGCTGTAAATCGCAAACCTGAGCCTGCTGAGCCCCCCTGTGCAAAATCTAACCAGGCGCTGATATACTCTCGATCTTTTGAAGCAAGCACTACTTTCAGAACAATCAATGTACTCCCCTCCCCGCAAAAAAAGCACAAAAAAGCACCGTCCAATGACTGCATGAGCATGCAGCATATGGACGGTGCTTCCGTCACGTGCTATGAATGTATGGATAATATATCATACAATTTCTGGGGGAGCAAGAGATTTATACAAATGAGCCTATGGCCTAATTCACCTAAACCTCACGCACTCGTTGCAGACATCTATCCGATGATCCATATTAGGAATTATACAACGCGCCAAATTCAATAATGTTACGATCCGGATCAAGCACAAAAATCTGTGCAAAGCCAGCCACACTATCCGGTCTCGCTTCGTATTCAATGCCTTGCTTCGTGAGCCAGTCTATGGTTTCCTGATAGCTTGTAACCCAGATGGCAAAATGCCCATCCGTCGTATCAATCCCCGCTTCACGCAGCGTATGCCCTTCTGGATGCTGGAGCAAATGCAGCTGCTGACTTCCAATGGCGTACCAT
The DNA here is from genome assembly GCF_001426865.1 of Paenibacillus sp. Root52. Lineage (GTDB taxonomy): Bacteria > Bacillota > Bacilli > Paenibacillales > Paenibacillaceae > Paenibacillus. The sequence goes on from NZ_LMFO01000023.1 coordinate 522,949, forward strand.
ATACCTGTAGAGCGAAAAGGCGGACGTTCAATCTCCTGCATCTGTAGCAGTCCAGAGTAGAATTGCTTCGCAATCTCCAGATCACGTACAGCCAGACTGACATGATGTAAATGTGCATATTGAATCATTTCTGAATCCCCTCTCTTAAGATACTGTCCAAGCTATTTCACGTTAAACGTTTACATAAATTCTACTATACATTCCTAATCCATGACCAGGAAAGATGGACATAAACAAAAAGCATGCCTTGCACAGATGAGTGCAAACATAATGTTTACACACCGAACTGTGTTAAGACATGCCTTTGATGTATAACCGTGTAGTTCAGAGATAACGGTTACTCACCAATTCGCATCTAGCTAGCTTACTTCGCGCTATCTAATGCTTCTTGTGGAACCTTGATCTCTTCTACTTGGTCATGATTGGAGAAGGTTGAGTTCATCTTCATATCCATGGTTACTTTTTGTCCATTCTGCTCCATCTCCATCACCATAGTTACATCGGTAGCTGCAGGCAGATATGTCTCTTTGTTAACCATATACTTCATCTTCATGCTCGTAATGTTCATTTGCTCCAGCATCGCTTGAGTCTGAGCATCTGATCCATTTTGTTCCATGACGGATTTGGCTAATTCTTTCACATTATCGCCCGATACGTCAGCGTTGATCACATAATTGTCGCCCTCTTCTGTAATCTTCGTATCTTCAGCGATTTTTTTGAATTGCTCCAGTTCCGCTTCCGGATTCATACTAGCTTGCATCTGCTCGATCAGTTCCTTGGTTTGATCTTCAGGAATCGTAACCCACTGATCGCCAACTTGTGAATAGATATTATCCGAAGTAATATATTGCTTCACATTCTGTGCTTCCTGCCCAGCCATTTCGACCTTCATCTCTTGATAGATCATCATTGGATCTTTGATGATATCCATCTTCAGCGAGGTTTTAACCTCTTGATCCTGGGACTGTTCGCCAGCCTCAAGTTTCAAAACTTGGTCGATATTTGCGTCTGTTGTAAAGCTCTTCATCGCTTTGGTTGCTTCATTTGTTTTGTTAATTAATTCGTCGAGCGTAGGGATTGCTGCCGTCTCCTGTTGTTCAGTTGCTGTACCTTCGTTCGTTGCTTCATTGGTTGATTCGTTGTTTGCTGGCGGCGTTGCAGCACTGTTATCTGTATCGTTTCCGCATGCAGCCAAGCTGATCGATAATAACGCCCCGATAATTAATGTAGTCCACTTCTTCAAGTTGATTTCCTCCCAAATAAATATAATCCTTATTTATTACCCAGTTTTTCCCGTTATTAATCATGAAAAGATTTTCGGATGAATTCCATATTGGATGCTGATGATGCCCAGAGGCATCATTCGTAATCAAAAGCAATTTTTTTAAACTACATTTCTAAAAAACGTTCTTTGATCTCTGGTGTCGGCAACATACAAGCCTCATCCTTACCAAACCACTTATAACGATTACGAGCAACCAGATTATATACAGCATTACGTATGAATTTGGGAACAATGATTAACCCGTATAACAATGGGTATGGGAAGGCGAGGCCTTTGGCTAAGCGAAGTGCTGCCGTAGAACGCGTATAGTAATCGCCATCTTCAATAAGTACAAATGTATCCATTTGATCTGGCGAAAGATTCCCCTTCAGCAGTAAGTCCTTCGCAATATCGGACTGCAATGATGCAAAATGATATTTACCTTCTGGATCACGCTTAATAATCCATTTGGTAATGCCCTGGCAGAAATGGCATACGCCGTCCACGAGCACAATGGGGTGTCCTTGATGCTGATCGATGTCATTAGCTGTCATAATAGAGGCCTCCTCAAGTTGATGCTGTCAGGACGTGTCTCAAAACTCGCTGAAGTGCATCTTTCACCGCCTTTTCGCCCCCTGCTGCGTCACTTTCCCTTGACGTGCCCCGGCACGCCTGCTGAAAACTTCCTTGCTTGGAACGAAAATTCGGTTAAATCTGCGTCCTTCGGAGTTTCCAGACACGCCCTAGAGTAATTTACCCATTTTAGACTATGTTCAACTAGAACGTGCTCTAAATCTAGCAACACTAAATCGTACAAATTCAAACCTAACACCTTCGATGAAGGAATAAAACAATAGAAAAAGAGCGTAGGCTCGGTGCCTACGCTCGTATCTGTCTGGGTGATTCACCCGAAATCAGACGAAATTATTGTTGAGTTGCTTCAGCAAGTCCTTTGTCCACCCATTGCTCATCGATCATTTGGTGATGCAGATCTTCTGACCACTGATCCATACATTTACAAATGAAATCTTTGCGGCATACTGGACAAGGTGTTTTTTGCAGACGACTGATATGAGTCAACTTCCATTCTGGGGAACGGGAGTAGAACACACGACAATGTGTACCATCTTCGAGTTTTACTGTAAACTCATACAATCCGTCTTTTTCGTTTTGGCTAGCTACTTGCAATTGTGCAATTTTCGGTCTATAAGACATGGATATCACCTGTCAATTCAAATTTGGTTCATGCAATGATACTTCTCAGTACTAAGTCATATTAAAGAAATTTTAGGCCCATGTCAACTCAAGTAGCTACGCCTGAACTGGAATATTCCGGAACACTTCCCTACAATCAACCTTTTGTGATCTTATCCTCCAAACAAAATATCCAGAATCGTCCCTACCTGTCCTTGTTTTTTTCCCTTGAGCACATCCGGGTCAAACACCTCTACATATCCACAGGAAGTACACGTGATGAACAAATAATGATTATGCTGAATATCAAATACTTTGCTTAACCCCGCCCCCGACATCGACACTTCCTTAATATCACAATCGGTTCCTCGGCACTTTGAACATACAAACCGACGTTCGATCATCTCTTCAATACTCATTTTTTGCGTTCCCCCTTTTTTTTAGGATAGCTCACATGAAATAAGAGTATAATTTATGTAAAAGAGTACGCTCCTGACCCTACAATCTCCTGCACCATCCGTTAATTTAATTAGGAGGTTATTCAGAAAGGTTCTGAAATTGAAAACCCTGCCGATTACCAGCAGGGCTTGTCTTATGCCAACAGATATCAAGGTTATCTGTTTCTATGGATCAATTCTTTTCCTATAAGTAGTGGTTATACTACATTCAATACAACGTCGATATTGCCACGAGTCGCTTTGGAGTAAGGGCAGAAATCATGAGCTTTGCGAGCGAGATCCTCTGCTTGACTATGATCCACTCCCGGCATACTTACATCGAGACGCACAGACAGTTGGAATCCATCATCCGCAGGGTCTTTACCAATGGATACATTACTTGTTACAACCACATTCTCCAGCTTCACACCTGCTTTGCGCGCTACGTTAGCTAGTGCACTCTCATAACATGCTCCATATCCGGCTGCAAAGAGTTGTTCAGGGTTCGTCCCCTCACCGCCAGAGCCACCCAGTTCTTTAGGCATTTTCAGATCATGCTGAAGTACGCCGTCCGAAGAAGTTACTGAGCCTGTACGTCCACCTTTAACCGTTGCTGTTGCTGTATATAAAGCTTCCATTAGAATCTCTCCTTCATTTTGTTTTTTTGTTGCCTACAATTCATTTTAAACTTCTGGCTCATTTTGAAACGCATGTTGGATTCATATTCAGCTTGTACATCTTTTTCATTTTCATGCAGATAACGCTCAGAGGCTGTATTTTTTTGATCAATGGGTAATATACAGAGGAGCTGATAAAGATATCGTCTTATTTTTGTGCCCGTACATAAAAGTTGCACTAGACAAAAATTATTGAAGGAGTACAATGTAAGAATAAAAATAAAAATTTAGATATATCACATATCGCATATTGTCACATTATTATTTCAAAGTCAGGTGATTATTGTATGAGTAAAAGAAATCCATTTAACACTCCTTCCAGAGAATCGTTATCCACGGCTGGGATGGCTCCTTCCCTCGGTGAAGCTCACAGCTCCATGAAGGTTCCTCAGAACGCAGCTTGGTGGAAAAAGTTCCTCGCCTTTGTTGGCCCGGGCTACTTGGTAGCTGTCGGATATATGGATCCCGGCAACTGGGCAACAGATATCGCAGGTGGTTCACAGTTTGGTTATACACTACTGTCCGTTATTCTAATCTCGAACCTGATGGCTGTTGTACTGCAATCACTCGCGGGTAAGCTCGGGATCGTCACAGGACGCGATCTAGCTCAAGCCTGTCGTGAACGCTTCAGTATGCCGGTGGTTATTATGCTCTGGGTACTCTGCGAACTTGCCATTGCAGCCACCGATCTCGCGGAAGTTATTGGTTCCGCTATTGCCTTGAAGCTACTGTTCAACATTCCGATGTTATATGGCGTGATTATTACAGCTGTGGACGTACTATTAATCTTAGTGTTACAGAATAAAGGCTTCCGGGCGCTCGAAACCCTTGTAATTGTGCTTATGGCGACCATTGCCCTTTGTTTCGGTATTGATCTATTTTTGGCAAAACCCGATATGGGCGGGGTGCTTCACGGTTTTGTACCTAGCACTGAAATTCTACAGAATCCGGCTATGCTCTACATCGCGATTGGTATTATTGGAGCTACCGTCATGCCACATAACTTGTATCTGCATTCCTCCATTGTACAGACACGTCAGATCGAACAGACACCGCAGGGTAAAAAAGAAGCCATTCGTTATACAACGATGGATTCCACGATTGCACTTACACTCGCGCTGTTCATCAACGCAGCGATCTTGATCGTATCTGCGGCAGTATTCCATAGTGCCGGTATGACACAGGTTGCCGAGATTGCAGATGCTTACCATCTGCTCACACCCCTGCTCGGTACCACTGTTGCAAGTGTTCTGTTCGGCGTTGCTCTATTGGCATCAGGTCAGAACTCGACACTTACTGGCACTGTGGCCGGACAGATTGTTATGGAAGGATTCCTCAACATTCGCATTCCTGCATGGTTGCGACGTCTAGTCACTCGCCTGATTGCAATCATTCCTGCCGTCATTGTGACCGCTATTGCAGGAGAGCACGGAACAGAGGAACTTCTGATCCTAAGCCAAGTTGTACTTTCCTTACAACTTCCTTTTGCGGTTATTCCGCTGGTCATGTTTACAAGTGATAAGAAGAGTATGGGTGCATTCGCTAACAAACTGTGGTTGAAAATTACGTCATGGATCATTGCTGCAGTCATCGTTGTCCTGAATGTGTACCTCATTATTCAGACCATTGCTCTGTTTTAATTCCTAAAAAAAGCCGACTCATCCAAGTGAAATGTTCACTTGAAATGGGTCGGCTCTTTTTTAAACCTTTTCCAGAACGATATGCTCCAGTAGGGTCATCAGCTACAAATTTTATTTTGGAGTATATATCTCCTAGTCTTGATCTGGTAAAAGCAAAGGAAGAAGCTGCTCTAGATTATCAATTGTCCAATCCGGGTGATCCTGATCTTCAAGCTCAGGCTGGAACCGTCCATACCCCTGTAAAATGCGTATCGTTCGCATTCCAAGCTTCTTCGCCGGAACGATGTCATTATCGATGCGATCTCCGATCATAACTGCTTCCTCAGCCTTACATCCCGCCTGCTTCAATGCCACTGCATACAGTTCACGATCAGGCTTGGACACCCCTTCTTCAGCAGAACAGGCAAGTACATTCACATACTTACGCAAACCGTAACGTTCTAACCGTTCCTCCGTACCCGGACTCTGATTAGCAATGATGCCAATTCGATAATATCGTGACAGTGATTTCAGCACTGAACCAGCACACGCATAGGGTTGCTCAAGCTCTTTGCGAAACTTCAGTTTAGCCTGAATCTGTTCTCTATGCTGTTCATCGCTAATCAACGTACGTATCGCCACTTTCATTGGCCACGCCTCGTAGTTTCGGTAACAGGTGACAAATATCTCCCGTACAGTCTCGATCTGCACCGGATATCCAAGCGCACAGGCTTCTCTCACGAACTGACCGATAATATCGTCTACAGGCTCCCATTCGTCCACTAGCGTATCTCCTACATCGAAGAACAACCATTTTAACCCACGTACATCCGGCACATCTATTCCTCCTTATCTTGCTGCATCCCCTGAACAATAAAAAAAGAAGACCCACTTCATGCATGAGTCTCCTCAAAATTCCGTTTACCCTTTGTTCATAAGTTTCATGATCTATTGGTTCAATTATATCAGGCACCTGACAAGGGAGCAATCATCGGTTGCAGCATCAACCGTTAAGCAGGAAGCCCACTTCTCCGTTTAATGAATAGACAATCCGATCGGCACCCATGCCTCGATAAATTCCTTTTGGATGGCTCTGTTCTGTAATCACACACAATGACTTAGATGTCCACGAACGACAGATCTGCAAATAACGGCAGGTCAAGTTCAGACTATTCTCAAAAATAAAAACATTTCCTACACTACTCTGAGGTAAAAACCATTTCTCTGCCGCAGCCGTGTTCATGCGAATGACATGTTCTACCCCGAACTTCCGGAGTTTCCGCTCTTCCCCTGCACTGTTAGTCAGAACGGCAAACGGCATTTTTTTGTACATCAACAGTTTGATAAATTTGCGCCCCGCTTCGTTCGGAGCAGTTACTAAAATCATCTCATTATCCATCATTCGTTCCTCCCTTAGCGTGAAAAGACAACAAAAAAGAAGCGTGGGGGACCAAGGCCTCCCGGACGCTTCTTAAAGAATCCATGGCAAAAACACCATGAACCAGCGTACGGCTTGTTGCCTCTCCCTTTAACGCTTACGAGGTTAGCTGACGGATTCGGGCGCGAGAGTCGCCCTATTTCCGGCTGTTACCGGAAAATTCACCCCATGGATCCATACCGTCCTAGAACAGCGCATCCTGTTGGTTCCCCCGTTTTCCACCCATGAATGAATGGAAACTCAGCGATTAAAACATCGTTCTTACATCATTACTGATTAGATCGATATTATCGTTTGTTTCGTTTTTTCATGTACAATAGAAATAAATTAGAAATTACGATATGAATCATACACCGAGGTCATGTTGATGTAAAGTGTACATAGATCACCGAATCGACGGATTTATGCCGTTTCAACCCAATGATATCGCTTACAACATATTTTTGCTTCATCCATCTCTCCGAAGCTCTCTAATTCTCGTGATCACAAAAATCTTCTACCTATTCGTTCATATGAAGACCAATTCAAGCTCAAAAAGCGCTAAAACTATAATTACCCAATATTAGTTTTGCATTATTTAATTGTAACCAATATAATAGATATATACAAAATAGGATTAATCCATTCGATATAGGAGGCGATTTTTATGACCGTTTATGAATACAAAGTTAATACGCTTCGAGGCCAAGAACAAGAAATGTCTCAATACCGGAACAAAGTACTGCTTATTGTGAATACAGCTAGTAAGTGTGGATTGACACCACAATTCGAAGGGCTGCAAGAGCTGTACAATAAATTCAAAGATCGCAATTTTGAAGTCCTCGGATTTCCGAGCAATCAGTTTGCACAAGAAAAAGGCTCATCCGATGATATTGCTGAGTTCTGCCAAATGAACTATGGTGTAAGCTTCCCTATGTTCGAGAAGATCGATGTCAACGGATCGAACGCTCACCCCCTGTTCCAGCATCTCACCAAAGAGGCTCCAGGCCTGCTCGGCTCCAAAGCAATCAAATGGAATTTCACTAAATTCCTAGTGGATCAAGACGGACGTGTCGTAAAGCGTTACGCACCTAAGACAACTCCTGATCAGATTGAAGCTGACATCGAGAAATTATTGAAATAAATTGAACATATAACAGCCATCTAACCGGAGACCCCAGCGTTAAGCAGGAATTCTCTAGTCGGTGGCTTTTTTTTTGCACTCAAGAGCTTATTTTGGCATAAGAGCTTATGATATACATTAGAGCGTTCTGTTGAGAGGAGTGATGTGGTATGAAAAAAGTACTTACTGCAATGGTTCGGAGAAAGGGTTCAAGATCATCGTAGAGGACGAGATCCTCTGCGAATTCGAAATTCGGGAGGAACTAAGGATGAACATCGATTTACAACCTGTCACTATTGAAAATTGGTATGCATGTACTCAGCTTAAAGTTAAACCAGAACAGCTTGCCCTATTTCCTGCATCTGTCGTTTATTGGATTGCGGAATCTAAATATGCTAGCGATTTCGAATTACGTGCTATTTATTCAGAAAGTCTTCTTGTTGGCTTTCTCGTATTTTGTACAAAGCCAGACCCAGATAACAACTATTGGATTCCAGCACTAATGATTGACGAGAAGCACCAAGGTAAAGGGTATGGTAAAGCAGCATTAAAAACGTTGATTCAGCTTATGAGTAAAGGTAATTCTAATGGTACAAGGATTATGATTGGACATCGGCCAGACAATCAGATCGCCGGGACGTTATATGAATCGTTAGGATTCATGCAAGTAAGTAGAGAGCTTATTGATGGTGAAATCATACGTTTATTTCAAATCGGTCAGGCTTAATGAAGTTAGAATAAAATAAAAACGTTAGAAACAAAAAAGAAGCTTCCGAGTTCGGAAGCTTCTTCTGTCTTGCATTATGATGCGGTCGAGAGGACTCGAACCTCCACGGGCATACGCCCACTACCCCCTCAAGATAGCGTGTCTGCCATTCCACCACGACCGCATGTCGTAAATTATCGGCAACAAAATTGATTATACCGGGTTTCATTATAAAAGTAAAGCACTTTTTAAATTCAACTGTTTCATACGATAATTCCCCCTCTAACTGCATGAATCGTCATATTTCCACAGCAGTTGCATATCCTTGAGTTCGACCTATTTTTGTAGTTCCTTTACCCTTAATAAGCTTCAATGAGCAATCCAATGGAATAACCACTAATATTACATTTACTATTTCTCTTTCAATGACAAGATTATCACCACACACCCAAAAACATGACTTATTGAGTAATTATATCTAACACATAAGGAGATTAGTGCAAAATTAACAAGATTTAATTGACAAAAAGCGGATAATTATGTGATTATATATATCATATAATTCGGACTCAAACTCATAAACAGCACCAAAACGAAATAAAATGTTATATATAATAACATTTAACGAACGTAGGAGGCGAAAGATCGTGAACCGTGGGAATAAGCTGCTCGATTATGTCAAACTGCTTGATTCCTCCATTCAAGTCGGAGGGTTCACTCATTCATTCGGCATGGATGCACTTATAGCAGAAGGTTCAATCCGTAACGTAGCAGACTTGGAATCATTCATGCGTTGTCAATTACATCCGAGCATTGTGCGCCTGGAAGGAATGGCGATTAAGGGAATCTACAGCGCAGCGGATCAGAAGGACACATGGCGAACAGCTCTTATTGACAAACTAGTTCACGTCCAGCGAACCCCTCCAGATCTCAGGGAACACTCCTCCGCTATGGGCAAACGGTTAATCAAGCTCGCTCAAGCCCTCCATCCCTGGATCGACTTCAGAAAACTCGAGCACACCCTGTCCACCTATAATTCAGTTGGATGCCTATCCACTGTTCACGCCTGGATTAACCACTACCTCGATATCCCCGTCGAGGAGGCAGTTCTCGGTTATCTCCACTCAGCCTCAAACGCATGCATAACGGAAGCCTCGAAAGCCATCTCCCTCGATCGTCAAAGCATACAGGAACTGCTGGTTCACCTAACCACAGACCTGGAGCATGAATGGAATACCATCAGCGCCTCCGTTGCGGATGAACCAGCACAAGCAACAGCGACGTCTATGAAGTCACTATTCCCAAGCTTCCACATGCTTGGTGCAGGGTTACATGCATTCAAAGCATAACTGCGTGCCACGAGCCCTCCCGCAACACATACCTCTCCAATTGAACAAAAACACGCCACAACTCCTTTGTTGGCGTGTTTTTGTTGTTATTCATTTATGGATGAATTTGCGAATTTACGTCATTTTAAATCATAAAATACACTTATTTCCGTCTTTTTTTAATTGTTACATGACGTAATAACGTATATAATGAAATATACAGCGCGCATCTCCCTACATTCTACCCGAAGTAGGAGCGACTGAATACTACTTTTAACCTAGGGGTGAACCCTTTTGAACAAAAAGAAACCCGTGACCCCATTCGGATGGGCCATCAAACGCCGTTTAACCGAACTCCAGATGGATCAGAAGACCTTTTGCGAACAACACGACATCCCACCATACCGTCTATCCAACCTAATTCACGGCACACGCAAGGCTACCCGATTCCGGAATCAGGTCGCAGATATTTTACAAATTCCAGACGATCTCCGTTAGCAGAGCACCCTGTCTCATTCGCCAACTGACCACAAGGAGGGTTTCGACCAATGCGGTACTTAACAACCGATCTAGAGAAACTATCTTATCAATTTATGCGCCACCAACTCATTATCGTAGATAACAACTGGATCATTCGTAGCTGCAACAACGCTTGGCGACAAGGACTTGGCCAAACGCACAACTTTACACACTTACCAGCGTTCTTTTATTCCGAATCCGGCACACTGCCTTACCTCAATCTACTAGAGGTATGGACGTCACCTGAGCGAGATCATCAGAGCAATAAGACCATCCAGCGACTTAAAAAGATTCGAACACCTTTTGACAGCAACCATACATACGACATCGCGATACGCCTCCCCAATTCGAAACAGAGGTGGTTCCGCTTAGAACTCACTCCCTTGCCAACAACAGAGTCACCATGTAGTTCTGAACTCGCCTTAATCGCCCACACCGATGTCACAGAACAGAAACAAGCCGAGCAGCAACTTCAACAAGCATTATCTGAGGTACGTACACTACGCGGACTCCTTCCTATATGTGCCGTATGCAAACAAATTAAGGATGAACAGGATACATGGAACTCCGTCGAGAGTTATCTCAGAAAGCACACCCATGCCGAGTTCACCCATGACATTTGCCCAGATTGCATCCGCAGACTGTACCCACAATATTCCGGTATTCTCGGGTAGTGATAGATGAACTCTAACCTGTTAGCGCCGAAGGCTGAATGCCTTCGGACGATTCTATCCCGAAGAGTACGCTTCAACCCCTCAAGCACCCACTCCTCCCTTATTCTCATCCCCAACCTTCCACCTTTTTCATGTCATATTGTTAATACACCAACCAACCCAAACATCCCAGCCCCTGGTAATGCGGTATTCAAAGAAGCACCAAACTTAAATGTCAATATACATAACACATCAACCGATTATAACGGATATAAAATGCCAATATTATTCAAATCCCATTGACAACGAACCTACCCTGTGTGAGTATATTTAACATAATATTCTATATCAGATGAACCTTCTTTCGTTCGTCTTCAAAAGAGATCAAGACTGACTTCATATGGGAAAGGTCGGATTACATTGCACTGGACTGAGCAGGAAAAAGAAAAACTCCTGGTTACCGTAGCCGCCAACCTCGCCCGAGAACGCAAAGGCCGAGGACTTAAGTTAAATGTTCCCGAAGCTATCGCCCTACTGACCTCTGAACTCATGGAGCGCGCGCGTGACGGAATGAGTGTTGCAGAATTAATGCGATACGGGGGTACCCTTTTGAAACGTGAGGACTGCATGGAAGGTGTACCCGATATGATTCCCGAGGTACAGGTAGAAGCTACTTTTCCCGATGGCACAAAGCTCGTTACCGTACACGAGCCCATACGCTAAGAAAGGCAGGAGAACGTCATGATCCCTGGTGAATATCGTTTGAAGCAGGACGAAATCATCTGTCACCCCAATCGCCCAACAGTGCGATTACTTGTCTTGAACCGCGGGGATCGTCCCGTACAAGTCGGTTCCCACGTGCATTTCTACGAGGTTAATGCCGCATTGGAATTCGATCGCATAACGGCTTATGGACATCGCCTCCATATCCCAGCAGGTACTGCTGTTCGGTTTGAGCCTGGTGAAGAGAAACCCATCGAGCTTACGACATTTGGCGGCAAACGACAAATCTATGGTTTTAACGGTTTAACCGAAGGTGCCATAGACCACCCTCCCGACTCTCAGAAGCTAGACACGTTCTTGAACACTTTCGCCCCACTGAAGCAGGATGGGAGTGATTCTGCATGAAATCAATGAGCCGCGAGCAATACGCCTCTATGTTCGGACCTACCACCGGCGATGCTGTTCGACTAGCAGACACAGAACTTTGGGCTGAGATCGAACACGATTATGCCATCTACGGAGACGAGAGCAAGTTCGGCGGTGGCAAAGTCATCCGCGACGGCATGGGTCAATCCGCATCTGCCCTTCGTAGTGATGGCACCCCTGATACTGTAATCACCAACGCAATCATCATTGATCATTGGGGGATCGTCAAAGCCGATATCGGCATCCGCGATGGACTCATCTGCGCCATAGGAAAATCCGGCAACCCCGATACGATGGACGGTGTCGATCCCTCACTCATTATAGGCGCTTCCACGGAAATCATTGCTGGCGAAGGAATGATCGTAACTACAGGCGGGATCGATACCCATATTCATTTTATCTGTCCACAACAGATTCAGACGGCATTATCTTCTGGTGTTACCACCATGATTGGCGGCGGCACAGGGCCTGCCACAGGAACAAAAGCAACAACTTGCACACCAGGAGCTTGGCACATCCATCGCATGCTGGAATCAGCAGAAGCCTTCCCTATGAATATTGGCTTTCTCGGTAAAGGAAATAGCTCCACTACAGCCCCTTTAATTGAACAGATTCAAGCAGGGGTCATCGGACTCAAGCTCCATGAAGATTGGGGTACAACCCCAAGTGCAATCGATGCCTGTCTGACTGCTGCTGACGAGCATGATGTGCAGGTAGCCATCCATACTGATACCTTGAACGAAACCGGATTCTTGGAGAACACACTCGCAGCCATTAACGGTCGTACCATACACACCTACCACACAGAAGGCGCAGGCGGCGGCCACGCACCCGACATTATTCGAGCAGCCGGTGAATCCTATGTCATCCCTTCTTCCACTAACCCCACCAGACCTTACACACGAAATACAGTAGAAGAGCATTTGGATATGCTGATGGTCTGCCATCATTTAGACCCGTCTATCCCTGAGGATGTTGCTTTTGCAGATTCTCGAATCCGACCCGAGACGATCGCCGCTGAAGATATTTTGCATGATCTTGGTGTATTCAGCATCATCAGTTCCGACTCCCAGGCTATGGGACGCGTTGGAGAAGTCATCATACGAACATGGCAAACGGCAGACAAAATGAAAAAGCAACGTGGCAAACTGGACATCAATCCAAATTCACCAGCTGATAACGATCGCATCAAGCGGTATATCGCCAAGTACACGATTAATCCAGCTATCACTCACGGAATCAGCCATCTCGTCGGCTCCGTCGAAGTTGGTAAACTCGCCGATCTCACACTCTGGAATCCCGCCTATTTCGGCGTCAAACCCGAGATGGTAATCAAGGGAGGTATGATCACTTTTGCCCAGATGGGTGATCCCAACGCTTCAATCCCAACACCTCAACCCGTGTTTGGCAGACCCATGTTCGGCGCTTATGGCAGCGCATTGCCCAAAGGCTCCATCACTTTCGTTTCCCAAGCTGCGGCAGATACCGGCATCAAAGAAAAACTCGGGCTTCACAAACGTGTCGAGCCTGTGAAGGGCTGCCGTACAGTAAATAAGAAAGACATGATTCACAACGATGTGACTCCCATCATTGAAGTAGATCCCGAAACGTATGAGGTGCGCGCCGACGGTATACTCCTTACGTGTGAACCCGCAGACGAATTACCTATGGCTCAGCGTTATTTCATGTTTTGACAAAGGGGTGGAGCTTCTCATGATGCATAGTGGCACGAAGCTACTTCGTTACGTTCAACTCTTGGACTCTGCTCTGCCTATCGGCGGATTCTCACATTCATTCGGCTTGGAGGCATACACTCATGATGGCACCGTGCGAACAACGAGCGAACTCGAAGCATTCATTCGTAGCCAACTCCATGCTAACCTTGTTCGCCTCGACGGGCTTGCGATCAAGGGTGTTTACGAGGCAATGGATCAGGAGAACGCAGCCCTTCTCGCCCTCTATGACAAGCAGGTTCACGCCCAGCGCACACCACGCGAACTCAGGGAAAGCGGACATAAAATGGGTAAGCGACTTCTGAAATTAGCACGCTCACTCTATCCACGGATGGACTTTTCCCTTATCGACATCGCTATCCATGAGCATGGTGCCTTTTGCGGGATCACAACCATTCACGGTTACATTAATCACAGGTTGGATATCGGATTGGACGAAGCCGTCATCGGACATCTCTACACTTCCGTCAACGCCTATGTGAACAGCGCATTACGCCTTCTGCCCATCGGGCAGACCGAAGCTCAAATGCTCATCCATACACTATTAGACGTCATTGAACTTGAATGGAACCAAGTGCGCGGCGACGATCCAGATGACATACATAGTTTCGGGATCGCGCAAGAAATCTACGCCATGCGTCATGAAAGTTTACCCGCGCGTCTGTTTATGTCCTGATTTCAAAGGCATTCAAAGACTTTCATTATTGAAAGAAAAACGAAGGAGGAATTGTTATGTGCGGAGGAGCAGATCATACACATCACCCAGAATGGGAACGCAAAACGTTTGACCGGAGTCGTCCGATGAGGATTGGAATCGGAGGCCCCGTAGGTTCAGGCAAAACCGCATTAGTGGAGAAGTTATCCAAGGCACTGCGTACCCGTTATAGTCTCGCAGTGATTACGAATGATATTTACACCAAAGAGGATGCTGAGATCCTACTACGCCAAAACGCACTCGCACCCGAACGTATTATCGGTGTCGAAACAGGCGGCTGCCCTCACACCGCCATCCGCGAGGATGCTTCCATGAATTTCGAAGCCGTTGACGAATTAATTGAACGTTTCCCTGACCTGCAACTCATCTTTATCGAAAGCGGCGGGGATAATCTATCCGCGGCGTTCAGCCCTGAACTAGCAGATGTTTTCATCTATATTATTGACGTTGCTCAAGGGGAGAAATTACCTCGTAAAGGAGGACCCGGAATTACACGTTCCGATCTACTGCTCATCAACAAGACCGATCTCGCGCCTTATGTCGGCGCAAGCTTACAAGTCATGCAGGAAGATACTGAGCGAGTACGTGAAGGACGTCCTTATGTCATGTCTAATCTAATGAGTGGCGAAGGTGTCTCCGAGATCGTTCATTGGCTTGAACATCAATATATGGATGACGATGCCGCTGCGCATCCACATACACATGGCCACGGTTCCGCCCACACCCATTAAGCCTAATTCCTCACGATCAAAAGGTACAATCGAATCGGACATTCATATTGAAGGAGCCGTGATGCGCCGCAGCGAGCTACAGGCAACTTTCGCCCTTCAAGGCGGGCGCACCGTCATGACAGATCGATATTACAGCGCCCCTCTTCGATTCAGCCGTTCCTTTCGTTCACCCGGCGACAGAGATGGACTTTACATTTATACCTCCGATGTCTCGCCAGGCGTCCTGAATGGAGATCATTATCATTCCAACTGGCATTTAGGCCAAGACACTCACGTGATGCTGAGTAGTACGTCAGCCACTCGCCTTCACCCAACACCATCTCTCCCCTCTTCAATCCACCATCACTTCCGGTTGGAGCAAGGAGCGGTTCTGGAGTATTTTCCCGAATGCGTTATCCCGTTCAAAGGTAGTTCTTCCTCACTTCACGCCTCCTTTGAACTAGAGGCACATTGTATACTTGCCTATGCGGATATCTGGTCAGCGGGACGCATTCACCGGGGAGAGGCTTTTCAATTCAATACGTATCGCAGTTTAACGGAAATTTGGCAAGGGCAACAACTTGCAGTCTGGGATCGATTCGGATTAGAACCAACATTCAACGACCCTAGACAATCTGCCGCCTTACTTCACTACACTCATACCGCAGCATTGTGGATGATCGCCCCCAATCTCGGGGCAACACAGTTAGAGCTCATACGTTCAGCCCTCCCCCCAGATGGACGCATGCTGGCTGGAGCCAGTCTACTGGCCGCCGGTGGGATCAGCGTCCGTATACTCGGCACCGCAGCTTGGGAGCTCCAAGAACAATGCCTGCACATCTGGAATACCATTCGCCCCCAACTACTTGGTAGCGGAGCTTTAACATTCCGTAAATGAATATACGATCTACAACTTCTTATGAGAAACAACAAAAAAAACTTGAGTACCCGCATAACAACGGGTATTCAAGAGTTTCTCATAGGTAAAAGCTATATAACGAACAAAATAACTTACACTGGCCACCCCGATGACAGAACAACCTTAACGTCCGCTATTCCCTCCAGTTCTTCTGAACCCTCTTCTTCAAAGGGAAAAACCTGAGGATAACCACAGACTAAATAAGTACTCAAGCTAGAGCGATTCATCCTCTTCCGTCTTGCGCTCTTTCTCATAACGGAATTCCTGAGTATTTCGACTCTCCTTCGATTTACGGTAGCGGGTAAACTCAATATATTCACTAATAAAAGACTGCTCTTCAGTCGATAATTCACTCTCTTGGCAATTCAATTGCCGCAACACGTCAAAAAAATAATCCTCTCGTTTTTCCCGTACCATCGCTTCCTTCGACGGACGACCAATCATGAGCCAGTCCAGACTCACATCAAAAAACGCAGCGATCTCAATCAGTTTATTCGTACTCGGCGTGGACTTCCCACGTTTCCAATCACCCAAATTACCTGTACTAATCTTCAGTTGTTGACAGAAAGCCTTCTTCGTCATTCCTCGTTCAGCAATCAGGTGTTCAATTCGCTCATATATTGACTGCATACAGGACCGCCTTCCAACGATAATAATCTTCTTATCCTAATGAATCACGGACAACACAATATACATAATTATACCACAACCTCCATGAATCCTCAGCCACTAATCCTACGATAAATCCGTACACTGGATTTTAGACAAAAATAGACCCCCATGGATAACCATGAGAGTCTATTTCATAATACTGTGATGCGGTCGAGAGGACTCGAACCTCCACGGGCGTACGCCCACTACCCCCTCAAGATAGCGTGTCTGCCATTCCACCACGACCGCATATTCAATTGTAAAAATGGTGAGCCATGAAGGGCTCGAACCTTCGACACCCTGATTAAAAGTCAGGTGCTCTACCAACTGAGCTAATGGCTCTTGCTGTAACTTCACCCTGATGTGCCATGATCATCTCTTACGTAGAACAATGACTTGCGAGGTTTCCTTCGATTAAAAAGGTGGTGAAGATATGACCCGTAGGGGATTCGAACCCCTGTTACCTCCGTGAAAGGGAGGTGTCTTAACCCCTTGACCAACGGGCCTTAATAACAAGTTGTCTTTCTTGGCGACAAGAATGAGTATACCACGATCATTCGAAGTAGTGCAACACTTTTTTTAAGAGAAGTTTTCAGTAACTAAGAATATCAACAAGGAGCCTTTCAGAGATATGTCATTAGAATCGGATGTATATGTAAAAGATACGTCAAATTACTTACAAAAACTGATATTCACTTATAATATTGCAAATAACATTATAACTACTTATAATTAAACATATAGATATATAACACGGTCATCCCTGTATAAGGAGGCGGCACGTTTGTTTCAAGAGGAACGCATGCAGCTTATTATAGAACACTTACGTAAACATAATCGCATCTCTGTCGAGGAGATCGGTTCACTCTTTGACGTATCCCGGGACACCGCTCGTAGAGATCTCATTAAGCTTGAAGAGCAGGATAGCATTATCCGGACGCGTGGCGGCGCGATTCTCCCCTCTCCTCCGCAAGAATTCAGATCCTACAAAGACCGCCTACTCTATGTCTCAGAGGAAAAAAGAGCTATTGGCAAACTTGCTGCAGCTATCGTTCGTCATGGTGAGAATATCATCCTGGATGCCTCAACTACAGTGCAAGCCTGTGCTGAGAACCTTAACGGTAAATCCTGTACTGTCATTACGAACTCCATGCATTCAGCTGATCTTCTCTCCAATCATGCCTCCGTCGAAATTCGTTTGCTTGGTGGTAAAGTTGATAAAGATCAACGCTATGTTTATGGCGCTCCTGTGATCGAAACCCTCTCTCACTATTATGTAGACAAATCTTTCATCGGCATTGGTGGTCTTACCATGGATGGCTTCAGCGCCTCCGAAGAAGAAGGCAAGATTAAATACCGTATGATGCAAGCAGCCAAACAAGTTATTGTACTCGCAGACCATTCTAAGTTTAACAAACGTTATGGTTACCGCTTTGCCGATTGGTCACTGGTAGACATATTAATTACGAACCAATGGCCTTCGCCGGAATGGCGCACTTTTCTAGCCGAACAACAAGTCGAGATTCTCATTCCTGAACCTACAGAAGATAAGGAGTTGTAAGTATATGAAATTGTTTGCTACAGATTTAGATGGAACGTTATTGAACAGAGACAGTCAGATTAGCCCTGAGAACGCAGCCGCAATTCACCGTGCACAGCAAGAAGGTCTACGGGTGACGATTGCGACAGGTCGCGTGTATTCCGATGTTGTTACTATTTCTCTAGAAGGAGGAATTAAAACACCGGTTATCGGTTCAAATGGCGCAACCATCCATGATGAGAATGGAGAACGTCTCTTCCATCTCCCATTGGAACGCGAAACAGCCGCCTCTGTTATGCAGTGGTTGGAGGATCACGATTGCTATTATGAAGCCTCCACACAGCAGGGGATCTATGCTCCAATTAACAGTCATAATGCGATGCTTGCCGAGATGGATCGTATTCTAGGCGCAAGCCCTAGCGAGGACGTTGCACGCCTCATCCGAGCTGTTAAGAAGCATTATGACAAAAAGGATTACCACCGTGTGAACTCACATCAGGAAATTCCTGCAGAAGCACACATTTACAATATTATGGCCTTCTCCATGAATCCGGATCAATTACGTGAAGGTAGACAATACTTTGCAGCACGTTCGGATGTTGCTATGGTTGTATCTTCTGAACACAACTTCGAGATGCAGCATCCTGATGTATCCAAAGGTAATGCCTTGTCTAAGCTTGCAGCTCATTTGAACATTGCTATGGAAGATACCGTCTCGATCGGGGACAACTTCAATGACGTATCCATGTTGCAAATGGCAGGGCTCGGAATCGCGATGGGCAACGCAGAACCGGAAATTAAAGCACTAGCTAAAGCTATCACATTGACCAATGTAGAGCACGGCGTAGCTCATGCTATCTATTCCGTGCTTGAAGGTAAGCCGATCAACCCACCAGCAGGTGTTAGCAAAGGTAATCTGTAACAGCCCACTCATTGTGTGCTTATATCAGAACATAAAATTCAAGCACATTCTCTTTCTAAGAGTCTGTGCTTGTTTACTTTTGTCCAAAATATGAGGTTATGATACTAGTCCCCTTACACCTTCTCCGCCCGGAAGTTCTCTCCACACTTCGCTCCAAGCCCGTAATAATGCCGGAAGTTATAGATAAGCGGTCGCCACGCCTCGGGGTTAATTTTGTTTGTGCCTGAGATGATCTTGGAATGAGCATGCACTTTCATCGCCTTTACTTCCACAATAGCCATATAAGGTGTATGCTCCGGAATACGAATGTGTTGGACAGAAGCTTCAATCTGGATCGGGCATTCTGCAATTCGCTGTGGCACAACCTCGACTGAATTCTGAGGTGTAAGTTCTGTAGCGTTAAATTTATCCTGACAAAATGTATAGCCCATCTGTTGCTTGGCCTCGGGTACTGGAGTTACACCTGTGAATTTCCCCAACACCTCAACTTGTTTCCACATCGAAGCTTCCGGCAGGTTAACGACACACTCTGGGTGTCGCATCAGATTCTCGTATGCCTTCCCTTGAATCCCGATACCAAGTACGAGACAATCCCCTAATGCCCAAGAGGAAGATAACGGTGATAAATTAGTCGAACCGTCCTCATTAAGCGTGCTAAGCATCATCACTGGGGTACCATAGTATAAAATACTCGGTTGTATCGTTTCCGTATCATGCGTATCTCCTATATGTTGTGAATATGAGTCGTTATTGGGGCTTCGTTCTTGTTCTCCATTTGATTGTTCAGGACTTTCATAATTTGGTTGCAGTTCCTGCGATTGTTGCCGTAGTTGTAGTTGTGGTTGTTCCTGCTTCATCTATTTTTCCTCTCCTATTCCCATTCATTTACCTAGCTCCTCTTTACGCAGTCCAGAGCATTCGTCTCAGATCGATTGTAATACACCTATAGTTCAAGTATCATCGAAGTATGAGTACATATCCGAATATAACAATTATTGCGTCATTAATTGCTGACCCAAGTCGCGCCATCTTCTTAGAAGCATTGCTGGATGGGCGAGCTTTACCTGCAGGCGAACTTGCTTATATGGCTAAAGTTACTCCCCAGACAGCAAGTAATCATCTGAGCAAATTGGTCGAGGGCGGGTTATTGGTCGTTGAGAAACAAGGCAGACATCGCTATTACCGTTTGGCCAATCAAGAGATTGCTTTTTTGATCGAGTCCATGGCCAACATTGCCCCTCCTGTACAAGTGCGTTCACTCAAACAATCTGATCAACTGCGGCATCTGAGCTTCGCTAGAACTTGTTATGGTCATTTGGCTGGGAAGCTGGGAATCGCCATGTGTGAGGCTTTGCTGCGTGAGGAGTATCTAATTGAACCGGAAGATGAGGAAAACAAAGACTATACGATTACAACGAAAGGATACGAATGGTTTGCCTCGTTTGGAATCGAGCTTCAGGTCAAACCCGGATCACGCCGTGCGTTGGCTCGTAAATGTCTGGATTGGAGTGAACGACGACACCACCTTTCCGGCTTGCTCGGAGAGGAATTGAACCGTCGGTTATCTCAACTAGACTGGACACTACAAATAAAGGGAAGTCGCTCCGTTGAATTAACAGAGACAGGTAAGAAAGGGCTATACGAAGCTCTCAACATTTCCTTTTAAACAGGATGATTTAAGTTATCGTAATCGAAGCATATCGAAACAACAAAAAATCCCCACCGGCTGGAGCAATTATCGCTCAATCCGGTGGGGATTTACATGTATACGTTTTTTTTATTCAGTACGGAGAGAGAGGGGTACTCTCACTTCATTCGAGACTGCGAAGTATCGCTAACGAAGCTTATGCTTCGACGAACCTTTAGGGTTCTCATCCCTTTGCAGGGAAGTTTATTCAGTACGGAGAGAGAGGGATTCGAACCCTCGCACCGCTTACGCAGCCTAACCCCTTAGCAGAGGGTCCCCTTATAGCCACTTGGGTATCTCTCCAAGAATGGCTCCCCGAACAGGGCTCGAACCTGTGACAACTCGATTAACAGTCGAGTGCTCTACCAACTGAGCTATCAGGGAATATTAATCTTGAATAAATTTAATTTATCATGATTAATTAACCAAGTCAACAGGACTATTTCCCTTTCTTACAGGATCTTATTTCCGCTTCAATATATGTGAATGAACAACTACAGGGGCTGATCTTCCTGGATTACTAGGATTAATATCTACAACAGAGCTAGAATGCCCCACCCTATATCTCTACCATCTTCAGTTTACCTGCACATCGTCCGCAACGGTAACGCTTGGGGTCTACTTTTCGTTTGCGTAAATATTCGGTACCACAGCTCTTACATACCAATTTATAACGATAAGGCAGCGGCTTCCGACCCTTACTGCCGGGAAGAGACTGGCAGAAGCGAGAACCACCAACCTTTTGTAATAAAGCCTTGAATTCAGGATCACGGTGCTGATAACCCCGTCCACGAATATGCAGATGGTAATGACAGAGCTCATGTTTAATGATCTTCTCGACTTCTTCTCTCCCATACACTTCAAGCTGATGTGGATTGATCTCAATCCGATGACTCTTAAGCATATATCGTCCACCCGTAGTCGTTAACCGTCGATTAAACAACGCCTCATGGGTGAACGGAACCCCGAAGTGATCCAAGGATACCTGTTCAATCCATTGTTGTAATTCCTCATTCTCCATCGATCCCTCTCCTTTCACACCGATTAAACGATTCGTTTTCCCGCATAATGCGTGTTCAAAAAGGGCGGTTTTCAGTACCAAGAAGATGGGATGAAGTTAGAAATGGAGTAGCGGAGCGTAGGCAAAACTACGTGAGCAACGGACATTTCGACTGAATCCCATATTCGATGCTGAGATGCATCAAGGCATCCTTCGTAATCAAAAGCGGACTTTTTGAACAACCTCTTATAATACTTGAATTCTAACCGTTTCCTAGGCTACACTGTCAAGTAGAAAGTATGAGGGGAGATTATTACTCGTTATGCCTACAATGCGCTACGTCATCCTGCAACTGGAACAACAATTACAATTTGTAGAAATGCCTGCCGATTATGCTTATCAGCTCAGCGCCCTTAATCTGCGCCTACACAAAGAGATCGATAAACTCACCGCACCCAACGTACCCGTTCTGCCCCGAGCAATTGCCGAATGTGACCAACTGGATCTGCTGGATGAACAACTCTCGATTGTTGGAGGTCTAGACTATATCAACGCGCTTGAGCATAGTTTTGCCGAATTACATGAGAGCCATTATCCGTTAATTTCCTTACTCACTGAGATTCGAGCACTTCAAGCTCAATTAGAACAATGGTATGAAGAAGAGATGGAAACGCTATAATTCAACTGAATTCATCTTGGAAAAGTTAGCACGGCATAAACAAAACGCATCCCCATCTATGGGTGTGCGTTTTTTTGCTATATACCTCTAGTCCACAACAGCACGCTAACTGTAATCAACCCTTACCTGAATTTCCTAATGTCAATGGTTCATTTGCACAGGCCAGGCTGTTATCACATATGCTAACATACAGATGAATTATGCAAGAGGAGGAGATACCCTTGCCTCAATGGCTCTGCAATCAACTCATGCGTGCATTCCACAAAAAAGACAGCCGCCAGATTAAGCTACTTAACGAATGCTGGTTCTTTTATCGTAACAAACCGAAAAGTGGTACGGTACGCAGCGCGGACAGCGAACTCTAAGAACGACGTTGTTATGCTTAACCTTCTCCGTCCGATCAAATACTCTTCCTCTATATAGCTTATCATTGATATTATCAGTGATCTATCATTCGAATGGTAATTAGTCCACAGGACAATCCAACCAGACCAAAAACAGCCTTCCCTAAGCGCAATGTCATTAAGATAAAAATAAACTTAATGACATTATCACTAGGGAAGGCTATTCTATCGTTTTCACATGCACTTTAAAGAAACTACTTGGCTGAAGCTGGTTTCTTCATCGTTAGACCTACACGGCCTTTTTTGGTATCTACATTCATAACCCATACCGTTACATTATCTCCGACGGAGACCACATCCATCGGATGTTTAACATAACCATTGCTGAGCTGTGAGATGTGGACAAGTCCATCACTCTTAATACCGATATCTACAAAGGCACCAAAATCAATAACATTACGAACCGTACCCTGCAGTTCCATACCTTCAACGAGATCCTCAATCTTCAATACGTCTGTACGGAAGATGGGCAATGGCATTTCCTCACGTGGATCTCGGCCCGGACGCTGCAAGCTGTCCAAAATGTCGCGAAGTGTCGGCACACCGACATCCAGTTTTACAGCCAACTGATCAGCCTTTTGCTCAGACAGCAGTTCAGCCAGTTCTTTGCTGCCAAGCTTGTCCAATTCCACTTGAAGCTCCTTGAACAACTGATCCACAACCTTGTAGGACTCTGGGTGAATTGGTGTGCGATCGAGTGGGTTCTCCCCTTCACCAATCCGCATAAAGCCAACGCATTGCTCATAAGTTTTGGCTCCGAGACGAGGCACCTTCTGCAACTGACGGCGATTCGTGAAGCGACCGTTCTCTTCCCGGTATTTCACGATGTTCTTCGCAATGGTTGCATTCACTCCAGCTACATAGGACAGCAGTGAAGGAGATGCGGTGTTTACATCAACACCAACATGGTTAACGGCAGACTCAACAACAGCTTTGAGGCTCTCTTCGAGAACTTTCTGAGAAACGTCATGTTGGTATTGCCCTACACCAATGGCTTTAGGATCAATTTTGACCAATTCTGCCAGCGGATCTTGTACTCGACGAGCAATGGAAGCCGCACTACGCTCAGCAACGTCCAGATCCGGGAACTCATCTTGAGCCAGCTTAGATGCAGAATACACACTTGCGCCAGCTTCATTAACGATCAGATAGACAAGACTTTCATCGCCATTCTCCTGAATGATCTCGGCAACAAACTGCTCGGTTTCACGAGATCCTGTACCATTCCCGATCACAATCAGACCGATATCATACTGTTTGATCATCCGGTGGAACACTTCTGCTGCTTCACGTTTCTTATTATGTGGTGGGGTTGGATAAGTTACAGCCACCTCAAGCAGCTTGCCCGTATCATCAACGACTGCCAGCTTACAGCCTGTACGGTAGGCAGGATCGACACCAAGCACACGTTTGCCATGGATCGGCGGTTGGAGCAACAGGTTCCGAAGATTAGCTGAGAATACGGAAATTGCCTGGGTCTCCCCTTTTTCCGTTAATTCTGCGCGAACTTCACGCTCAATGGAAGGTGCGATGAGACGTTTATAAGCATCTTCAATTACTGCACGCAAAATGTCCTGTACAACAGAAGCACCCTTAATAATCTGTCCTTCCATATGACGGTGAGCCGGATCTGCTGCCACGTCCAAACCGACTTTCAAAATATTTTCACGCTCACCGCGGTTAATCGCCAAGATACGGTGCGGCGGCATCTTTTTCGCTAATTCACGATAATCATAATAATTCTCATACACGGACTCTTGCTCCGCATCCTTCGCTTCGGAAGTCAGCATTCCGTGATCCAACGTATAGCGGCGAATCCACGCACGAATGGCCGCATCATCTGCAATGTTCTCGGCTAATATGTCCTTAGCTCCCTGCAACGCAGCCTCTGCGTCATCTACGCCAAGCTTAGCACTGATATAACGTGCTGCCTCTTCCAGGGCATCTCCCTGTTTAGGCTGGCTCCAGATCCAGGTAGCGAGTGGCTCCAAACCTTTCTCTTTGGCTACGCTGGCACGCGTTTTACGCTTTTGACGATACGGACGATACAGATCCTCGACTTCTTGCAGCTTCACAGCTTGAGTGATGGACTGCTTGAGCTCCTTCGTCAGCTTGCCTTGTTCGTCTATAATACGAATAACTTCTACTTTACGGTCTTCGAGGTTACGCAAGTATACGATACGTTCTTCAATATTTCGTAGCTGGTTCTCATCCAGCTCTCCAGTCATTTCCTTACGGTAACGAGCGATAAACGGAATTGTGTTGCCTTCATCCAGAAGCTCGGACGTAGTCCGGATCTGCTTCAGGGGTAGCGATAATTCCTTGGCTACCTGCTTGATGATTCGCTCGTGGCGTTCAGCCTTTATCGTTTCTTCATTAGGTTCCAGAACCGTTTCCTGTTCAGACAAATAAATCCCTCTTTCCTTCCTGAATCGATCATTAAAAGCACGTCCAGGGCAGCTTCGCTGCAATAATCACAGTATGGAATCCACATGTGTGCAGATTCTTCTTCCCTATATTATCACAAAATCCCGTTCAAATTTCCAGCATGAGGCGAGCTTACAAGTTCATCCAATCCCGATACCCCCGTTTCATCGGTAGCTATCATGCAATGTACTGGCAAAAAAAGACCGGAAAACGTCGTTTCGACGTATCCCGGTCTTCATCATACTAATTATAAAAGCGAAGTATTACTTTGGATTTGCTATATCAAAGAACTTCGTAAATTACACGAGAACGGAGAGGACAGAAATAACGTGAAGAAGCGAAGCGTTCGCCTAAAAGCTTTCTGAAAGAAAGCTACTTCGGAAGCATACGCTATCCCCGGATTTTCCCCTTTAGAAAAGGGAAATCAAAAAAATCTGGGGATAACAGCGATTGGAAGGTTATTCTGTCATCGGAGTGGCAAGTGTAATACGCTTTAGTTCATTTGATATAGCTTCTAAATTATACTCGCTCGAAACGGAACATCTCGCTCAGGTAGTCTCCAGACGTTGCACCAACTGCGATACCGCCATACATCAAAGCATCGCCAGTGAACGTCTCTTCACTGCCCTTCAGACGGTAATCCGCGTCAGGGTCTAATCCTTTCAGCTTGAGGCGCTGCAACGGTGCATTCGGCTCAGACAATACACGGAAATAGAACACGACAGCTTCGCTGCCATCCGGTGCGATGAACATCCATGCCGTCTCATTTCCTTCAAACGGACTGAGCAAGCGACGGAATGTTCCGTATTGAATCGTGCCCCGAATTTCTTTGTACAGTTCAACCTGTGCTTTTACAATTTCGTTCTCTTCCTCAGTGAAACGAGTCAAGTCCAGCTCATAGCCAAAGTTCCCTGACATCGCTACATGTCCACGTGTCTCTAATGACGTAATCCGGTTCACCTGGTGATTCGGTACGGCAGAGATGTGGGAACCCATTGAACTTACTGGATACACGAGACTCGTACCATATTGAATACGCAAGCGAGATACCGCATCGGTATTGTCACTTGTCCAAGTTTGAGGCATGTAATAGAGCATACCTGGATCGAAGCGTCCGCCACCACCTGAACAGCTTTCGAACAGGATATGTGGGAATGAGCTCGTAATCCGCTCCATCACCTCATACAATCCCAGCATATAACGGTGTGCAGTCTCACGCTGTCTATCTGCTGGCAGCAATGCAGAGCCCACTTCTGTCATATTCCGGTTCATGTCCCATTTCACGTACGAAATCGGTGCAGAACCTAGTACATCACTCAGCATGCGTACAATTTCATCTCGTACATCCTGACGAGAGAAGTCGAGTACCAACTGCTGACGTCCTTCTGTACGGCGACGATCAGGCACATGCAGACACCAGTCTGGGTGTGCACGATACAGCTCACTATCAGGGGAGATCATCTCAGGCTCGAACCACAGTCCGAACTGCATATCTAGACCCGTCACTCGATTCGCGAGGTCATCCAGACCTTGTGGTAACTTATTCTTATCTACGATCCAGTCACCCAGCGAGGAATTATCGCTATCCCGGTGCCCAAACCAGCCATCATCCAATACAAATAGCTCAATACCAAGCTTCTGTCCCGCACGTGCGATCTGTTCGATCTTGTCTGCATCGAAGCCAAAGTATGTTGCTTCCCAGTTGTTAACGAGGACAGGACGCTCCGTATTCCGGAATTGACCACGTGCAAGACGCTCACGATACAGTTCGTGATAGGACTGGGACATACCATCAAGCCCTGCATCCGAGTACACCATAACGGTCTCTGGAGTCTGGAATGCTTCTTGTGGCTCCAGCTTCCAGCTAAAGTCAAACGGGTTGATTCCGAGCGACACACGTGTCGTGAAGAATTGATCCACTTCCGCTTGTGCTGTAAAGCCTCCACTATAAACGAGGCTGAATCCATATACCTCACCTTGGTCTTCGTCCGTACCTGGCGTCATCAAGGCAATAAACGGATTCTGCTGGTGACTACTCGAACCACGGCGACTCTCTACGCCTTGCAATCCAGAAGCAAGCGGTCTGCGAACGATGTCGCGCTCACGTGTCCAAGCACCCGACAATTGCAGCAATTCATAATCTGCATGCGGGAAATCAACTGAGGAACTAAGCGCACGCAAGACATTGACTGAGGTAGCGCTCTCATTCACTACACGCATCGAACGAGTAATCGCATTAAATGCCGTAAAGGCTGTATAAGAAAGCTCGATTTTGATGCCAGCAACACGGTCTTGCAATTCAATGACCAATGTCTCTGCTTCATCCGCAGCTTCTACATATGTTGCTGGTAGTCCTTCAAGGGAAGGCTTCCCCTTCTCCAGGCGATGACCTGTGTAGGTAAACTCCGAGATGGTTGAGCCGTTCTCCAATTGGAGTTGGATGGCTGGATTACGGAAATCACTCGTTCCATACACTGGCAGTTCCACTGGCAATGTGTCGAAAGAGATCGTTCGATCCTCTGGCACCGGGTTTGGGCTAAAAGATGCGCGCTCTGTACGAACATGCAACCAGCTCAGATCGGTATCGCGTAATTTCTTGCCGTAGTACAAATGCACCAAATATCCTGAAGGCAATACTTGAAATACATAACTTGCCTTGCGAGTTTGTAAATGAAATTGTAGTTTCTCCTGATTGATATAAATGCTCATATGTCTCCTCCACCTCTATATATCTGTCTTTTGGGTAAACGGTTTCTCAGGTTTCATTATAGCGAAAAGATGGACAATGTTCTACGCTTTCATCCAGCTTTATTCAAAAGAGCGTACCGCTGCCGATTGGCTGCTGTACGCTCCTGTGAATTACTGCCCTAAAAGGTGCTGAAGATCGACCTTTTTGAACATGCACTATAACGTGGTTGTTCAAAAGGGATCTTCTGAACACACACTTGAATTGGTTATGCCTTAGAACACCTAAGGCACTTCCCGCTGTCAACGGCTGGCTGGCAGTCTCAAACCACTGCTCCACCTTTAAAAATCGATCAAGCCCAGACTGATCTGTAAGGCTTCGTTAACCAATTTCATGGTCTCCTCGTCCAAATGAGTAATCTTGTCAGTCAATCTTTGCTTGTCAATCGTCCGTATTTGTTCGAGCAAAATAACCGAATCCCGGTCAAAGCCGTGTGCCGCCGCATCAATCTCTACATGCGTCGGCAGCTTTGCCTTTTGGATCTGGGCGGTAATCGCCGCCACAATACAAGTTGGACTGAATCGATTACCGATGTCATTCTGGATGACCAGCACCGGTCTGACTCCACCTTGCTCGGAACCGACAACGGGAGAAAGATCCGCAAAAAAAACGTCACCGCGTTTTACGATCAATGTCTACACCCCGCTAACTAAGCGGTCCAGAGTGCTGTCCGCATCTTCCTCCGCGTGAAAGGCCTCGGATGCCATGGTCAGGTTAATCTTCGCCATCTCCATGTACCCACGCTGCATAGACTCACGGATATACCGCTTCTTCCGTTCCGTCAGATACAGCTTCATGGCCTGCCTAATCAATTCGCTGCGGTTGGAGTTCTCCAGCGCTACGATGCCATCCACTTCCTGCAAAAGATGATCAGGCAGACTGATCATGATTCGCTTGGTGTTCTGCAAGTTGGCCACCTTTCTTCCACCCCCACAAACCTTTCGCCATTGTGAACCAGTATTACGTTTTTCCAGAACTTTTATACAAAGGAATATATATGCCCCACGTATATCAAGTATGCTGTACTCCATTATAAACACGGGGAACAATATTCGTACAGACCAAACATCTCTTTTCCAGGATTATAAATCCTTATCGTCATACATAATTCGAGATGCTCCGACAGTTTTCCTTCTGTTCTAAAAAAAGTTTATTGTAAATAGCGTCCAGTTAACCTATTAGGAGGACAAAAGTGGATTAACCTTGGCAACCTCTATACCATCCCGCAGATAGATCCGCGGAATACGGTGTGCCATCATACAGATCACTTCATATGGAATCGTACCTAGCTGGGCGGCCACCTCGTCTACGGTTATACATTCGCCAGACTGGTGGCCGATGAGGACAACCTCTTCGCCGACTTGAATTTCTTCCGCTTCTTCAGCGAAAGATTGTAGCGACACCATACACTGATCCATGCAGATCGTACCGACAACGGGAACACGGCGTCCACGTACAAGCACTTGTGCTTTGCCTGTCAGCATTCTTGAGAATCCATCTGCATAGCCGATAGGCAGGGTCGCAATTCGTTCATTTTCCTGTGTAACATAGCGTGTTCCGTAGCTGACGCCCCAGTGGGGTGGCAGCGTTTTGACCAGAACCGCCTTTGTCTTCAGTGTCAATACCGGGGACAGCTTCACCACCTGATGATTCACCTCAGTAGACGGATACAGACCGTACAGACTGATTCCCACTCGAACCATGTCGTAAGACAGATTCGGTGTATCAATGGCGGCGGCACTGTTTGCCGTATGTATAATCGGGATGACACATCCCTGATCCCTCAGCGCTTCCACAACGCTTTGAAACCGTCGATACTGCTCCAGTGTATAGGTCTTGTCTGCTTCATCTGCCTTCGCAAAGTGAGTGAACATGCCTTCGAGCATTACCTGATCCAGCGAAGCGACTTCTTGTACGAAGGCTACTGCATCCTTACCAGGCAGCAAGCCTAGCCGCCCCATACCACTATCCATTTTAATATGCACCTTCAATTTCCCGGTGGACGTGCCTGCATTCAGGTTTCGAATCGCATCCAGCACTTCCCGGCTGTACAAGGTAATTGTAATATCATGTTCCCAGGCTACAGCAACACCTTCGGGCGGTGTGTAACCTAACACGAGAATCGGTAGCTTGATCCCATGTTGACGCAATTCGAGCGCTTCATCTAGAAAAGCAACACTCAAATAATCGACTCCATATTGTTCAAGTCCTCTCGCTGTCTCTACAGCTCCATGTCCATAAGCGTTGGCCTTAACACAAGCAAGGAGCTTCATCCCTTTCGGCAATGCCTCACGGAAAGCTTCTACGTTGTCACACAGATGATCCAAGTTAATTTCCGCTTGGGTCGGCCGATATTGTTCTTGCACGTTCTGTCACCTTCTCTAATCGTCTTAATCCGGCTCACGCATCAGACTCCATCGTAATGCTCTAACATGTGACTGTCAAATGAGCTACATATGTGCTGCATTCAA
Organism: Paenibacillus sp. Root52; assembly: GCF_001426865.1. Classification (GTDB taxonomy): domain Bacteria; phylum Bacillota; class Bacilli; order Paenibacillales; family Paenibacillaceae; genus Paenibacillus. The sequence goes on from NZ_LMFO01000023.1 coordinate 553,639, forward strand.
ATACAATGACCTTGTCATCATGCAGCCGGAGATTAAGGAAGAAAACGGCAGATAGACTGAACATCGTCAGATCATTTTCTCATCTCACGATCGAATATGTCCGTCTATACCGTATTACTTACCCGGTTCCTCGTACGTAGAAGCGTCTTTTGAATTATTGAGATTTCCCCGCCTATTCAAGCCTGTGTATTTCCATGTTTCGATCCCATATCACCACTGATGTGTATCAACATTCTATGCGACCAGAGTTGTAGCCGTGCACAACACAAAAGCACCGGAGAATAGGTCTCCGATGCTTCTTAGCATTCCTTCTGATATGACAACTATACCTTTAAAGGGTTGTTCGAAAAGTTCACTATAATATCATTTTCCGGATTGTTCCTGCATGGATAGTGCAATCTGTTTCATTTCATTTTCGGGTAGATCTGCACTTGTAATCCGGTATTCGATTCCATCGTACATCCACGTAAGAGTTTGCAGTGCGTCTCCACTCATCATGCCCCACGTGAATCCGAGATCCACAACGCGGGATGGTGCAAGCGATACAGCTCTGTCCTGTGGTCTAGCTTCAAAGATGGTATAGTTATACATCCCTTCGTAGCGCAGCAGTACAGAATAGTTACCTGATTCTTCTACAATCTGATCATCTTTCAGTTTCACACCTTCAGGGACATACGTTGGTTCAACAACGCCAAATCCTTCGCTCTCCTCTGGCGCTGTCATCGTTGGCTCTTCTGCTCCTTGATCTGTGCTCGCTGGATCTTGTGCTCCCTCTTGCTCATCACTTCCACTAATACCCGTCTGACCGTCGCTTACTTCACCACTCGAATCGGATGCTGGTTGTTGCTCCGTTGAAGATTGAGGATCTGTGGCAGGGGTTCCTTCACTGCCTGCTCCGATGTTCCCATTCCCTTCTGTAGCCGCAGTCATATTGCGCTGCATATCAAACGCATCCTTACCAAATTCAGCACCGAATTTGAAATTATCGAATTTTACATCGACCACAACATTGGCATTGGAATCGGATACTTCAACCTGTTTAGGAGCGTAATCGGCCTTATTCAGCCAGATTTTTTGTCTGACCAGTGCATGTGTATTGTAATTGGCAGCAACATCGAATACGTAGCTATCCTTCTCATCTACAAACTGACGAGTCGAATCTCCCGTAATGCTGCGAATCAACGTTTCGTACAAATAAACCTGTCCTTGATTGTCTGGCCAATTACTTTGGAAACGGAAGCTCTTGTTTTGGCTCGGTGTGAGTACAAATACACCCTCATCATTACGTAATACGATCTGAGTTACATCTTTCTTCGCATTCGTTAACGCGATTCGATAATAGGAAGGCTTCTGATGCCATACCTCGACCTTGTACTGCTGCGGCGTATCCCCAGTGTGCAGCGTCATCACGCCTGCTCCCTGATAACTTTCCATCTCTCCTACGACTTCGTTCAGATCTTTGACCACGGCTGCCGCATCCTTTTTCCCACAAGCAGCAAGCAAGGCCGATAAGACCAATACCATGGCAAGCATCCATGATATTCGGCGCATGACATCATCCCCTTTAGCACTGTTTTCACTTCAGGGCTGTGCTTGCAGCAGAACCCCTACTTGATTAGTACATGTCTATGAGGGACTTGTTCGATTTATGCGGACTAGTTTGACAAGCATCACCTGTTCTAATTTATACCAGAGGTCTAGGATCAAATCCGTCTAGGGAAGGATGCTTTTTCTGTATAGAAAAGGGATAGTTAATATAGGGAAGCAACTACTGGACTACAATCATCTTGTTTGTATCAGAAACCTAATTCATACATTTGGAGGGTAACGGATGACGACAACGGATCTTCACTCATTGCTGGAAGGATTGGATGTTTTTGTAGAAGAACAAATGAAACATTGGAAAGGTGTGGGCGCAGCCGTTGCGGTAGTGCACAAGAATGAGGTGGTCTGGCAAAAAGGTTATGGATATCGCGACCTCGAGGCCAAGCTGGACGTAACTCCCAACACGCTCTTTGCAATCGGTTCATCAACCAAGGCTTTTACAGCAGCGACGGCCGCTATACTTGTCGATCAAAATCAATTGAACTGGGACACGCCTATTGTGCAGTATATGCCTGATTTCAAAATGTTCGACCCGGTAACGACGGAGCGGCTCACGATCCGGGATATACTCTGCCACCGTTCTGGACTTCCAAGACATGAGATGGCTTGGTATAACTCACCTCGTTCGAGAGAAGAGCTCGTTCTTCGTCTACGATACTTGGAGCCTAATGAGGATTTCAGAAATAAGTGGCAGTATCAGAACATGATGTATATGACGGCAGGTTATCTAGTTGGGCAAATAAAAGGCACGTCATGGGAAAGCGTATTAGAAGATTCATTATTGCGCCCGCTTGGGATGAATTCAAGCGTGCTATCCGTCGATCTGATGCAGCTCCAACCTGAATATGCACTGCCTTACATGGAGAAAGATGAGCATCATATTCGAATTCCTTATCGCAATATCGATACGATTGGTCCTGCTGGCTCCATTAACAGCAATCTTATAGATATGATTACGTGGTTAAAATTCCAATTGAATCAAGGACAGCATGATGGCAGATCCCTCATTTCCATGGAGGAAATGCAGACTATGCATAGCCCGCATATGCCTTGTGATTCGTCATTCCGTAGTGAGGAAGTTCCGATTAGTACCTATGGATTGGGATGGATTATTGAATCTTATCGCGGTCATCGGATGATCCATCATGGCGGAGGAATCGACGGGTTCACCTCCCAAGTAGCCTTCCTGCCAGATGAACAGATTGGCGTCGTTGTACTATGTAATAGCAATGGCAGCGTAGTGCCTTATACCGTTTCCTATCACATTATTGATCGATTGTTAGAGCTGGAACCTACCGACTGGAGCGATAGATTGACCAAACTAATCGATGGGGAGGATACACAGCCAGAGGGCGAATCCGAAGCAACAGAAGGTACAGCCTCTGTCGGATCTGAGCATCAGGAGACAACAGATTTCGAGAAAACGGAAGTTCAACCCTTCGATCGTCCCGCATCCGCATATACTGGCGTATACACCCATCTGGGCTATGGTGATATCCTGATCGAATCCACTACTGAGGGCGGATTACGAGCAACATTTAACAATTTAGACATGAGCATGCAATACATTGGCAACGAAACCTTTGATGTTGAGCTTGTTCAACAAGGACAGGAACAAAAGCTTCCGTTCACATTCACGTTAGATGATCAAAATCATACTCATTCTCTCAAGATTCCACTACTGATGGAGCCCAATACGAATGAAGTGACATTTACTAAAACTAAAACAAAAGCTAATGTTAATGCCAAAAGTGAAGTCTAATACGTTGAGTACCATCGAAAGTAGGATTTAGAGGTATGATTCAAATATAGATTAAACGTCCTTCTTCCCAGCTATTCGACCATCCCGTTGTAGTGGACTCTTACCACAACGGGATATAGGCCGAATAGCTGGAGGACTCTTTCGACGTATTAGGACTTCGCTTCACCCACAACCGTCGCAAGTCAGGCATCCCATATCCCATCACGCGGTAATCTCGCAGCGATGGATGATGTGAATGCTCCTCCCTGAAGCTATACACAGGCAATAATAACGCCTCCTGAATTAATCGATCCTCCAGTTGCAGCAAACTCTCCATCCGATCCTCTGGCTCCTGCATCGCCACGATCTGACCGCACTCTCGCTCTAACTCAAGCCTCCAATGATCATCCATTACACTGAGAAAGATCGTATTTTGGAACGTGTACATCGTAACGAGACTTCGCATCACATGATCGTCAAAGACTTCTCCAGTGTATATGAGGTCATACGCCTGTAATTCATCATGATAAATGGCCTTGACCACATCACCAGGTACAATGTTTACATGTAGACCAATCTGTTCACACCGCTTAGCAAACCAAACCATGTCATGCTCCATGTTCACGCCCTCTTCAACCCACACGTTCACCATCTCTCCTGCATAATGGCTACGTTTCAACCATGCCGAAGCGCTAATGAGAGAAGGTTCGTCTACACCTATATCTACATCTGCACTTACACCTACATCTTCATTTACATCAGCCCACTTCTGTTGTTCCATCTTCTCTTCTCTCAGGTGCTTCTCTGCATCGAACTGATACATCTTTTCGTCCTGCTGGTTTCCTCGATCATACTTACGCACCAAACTAGATGCCGGCTGGATTGATGATCGATTCAAAGCATCCGCCATGACTTGTGGATGCATAAGCTCTCGGATGGCACGACGAAAGGATATATCGAGATGAGGGCCTCTTTTGCGCATATTAAACGTCATAAAAACCCCGCCCTGTACTTCATGCTGTACCGCATGTGGCTTACCGTCTGGGAATAGCTCCTGTCGGATCATGGGTTCCCCCCGCCCTGCTTGAGGAAGCTGCCAGATCTCTACACGATCGATAAACGCACGACCTTGAAAATAGGAGGAGAATACCTCCAAGACTAAGATGTTTGGATCGTTGCGAACCAAGCGATATGGTCCCGTTCCAATCGGATGAAGCGGGGTTATTTCCACATCTCTTGGCAGAATAGATGCATTGATGCTGCTCATCAAATCAGGAAACATAAAATTGGGTGCATTCAGCACAAAGCGAACCGTCAAATCGTCAAACGCCTCCACCCTCTGAATCGAGCCGAATAAGGCTTTGCAAGGGTTGTCCACGCTGGATAAGATGCGTTCAAATGTAAATTTCACATCATCTGCTTCCAGAACTCTGCCATGGTGAAAGAGCACACCTTTATGTAAATAAAATGTCCATTCCGTTCCCTCTGCGTTGCTCTCCCATGCCATCGCAAGCCCTGGCTCACAGACATGTTGCTCTGCATTGTAACGCACTAAGCGATCATACACTTCTGCAACGATCCCCACATCGCCCCATACAACAGCCTGGGTTGGATCTAACGTCTCGAACGACGTCTCCTGAGGAATGCGGAGTGTGTCCACTCTTCCCCGAGCACCATGATCTGAACGAAGACCGAATTGCCCCTGTAATCTATGCATTAAATTTTCACGGATGAGAAACGGCAATGATGCAGCCAGTGCGTATGCTTCTTCTATTTTGTTGTTGTGTAGTAGACGTTCAAACCATTCCCCAGCCACGTCGTGTAACGGTAAACAAAAAACAAGTATAGACTTTTTGCCTCTTCCCCGCTGCGGGCTCCATCTGACCCAGTCGTTATCCAAAAACTTATTCATAATCAGATTCATATTACGCATGGTGCAGCACAAATGAGTTGCTAATACACCCATCGTTATCTCTATTTCTTCCTCTTCATGTACATGGGAGAAGATCAACCTAAGTTGGATATAATGCTCCGTCACTTCCACAACCGTCCCAGCCTTTCATCGCCTTCACTAAAATATGAAATCCATCTCTGAACTCCTACAGTTTTTCTTCAGGTTTTTCTTCATTATACTCAGGAAAAGCCGTTTCACCAACGAAAGGAAGATTGAAACCATATGAGATACACCGAATTACATCGCAATATTCAGATTCGAATCATTACCGATTTCTTTACGGATCTGACACAGAAATCCATCATTCCTTTTATGGCGATCTACCTAAGTCTTCAAATTGGTGCAGGCTGGGCAGGCTTGTTACTGACGATTAACATTATCGGCTCCATGTTGGTTGGGTTATGGGCTGGGTATTGGTCTGATCGGATTGGAAGAAAGAAATTGATGGTCATTGCTCAAATACTCCAGGTATTCGCACTGTTCTGGTTAGCTGCGGCTAACTCTCCATGGCTGAATTCAGTACCTTTAACCTGCTGGATGTTTTTCCTGAGCAGCCTAAGCTCCGGGATCACTGTTCCGATTGCCAACGCCATGATTGTTGATGTAAGCAGTGAATCTGAACGCCATTATGTATATGGACTGCAATACTGGACAACCAACGCTGCGATTACGATCGGTGCTTTGATGGGAGGGTTACTGTTTGAATCCTTCCGCTTCATCCTATTTAGTATCGTATGGATTGAGAGCCTAGTCACCTTAGTTATCCTTATCTTTTATATTCACGAAACAATGGATAGAAGACATACGATCCTGTCTCACAGGACAACATCAATCGCCCCTAAAAACATCTTCTATACCTACATCGATGTCCTTAAAGACACGCGATTTATGGTCTTCCTCACCGCTACTGTATTAGCAATCTCTCTGGAATTTCAATTAGACAAGTATATTGCGGTGAGGCTAAAAAACGAATTCAGTGCTCAGTTACTCCATTGGAATATCACGGGTTTGCAAATGTTCAGCCTCATTATGGCCATCAACACTGTACTCGTTGTACTCATTGCCATTCCTTTCACCAAATGGATGGGACGGTTCCCTTCTCGAAAAGTGATGACGGTTGGTATGTGTCTGTACACTGCTGGTTTTGCCTTTCTCGGATTCAGTAACTGGACGTTATTGCTCATCATATGCACCGTAATACTGACTCTTGGGGAACTGATGTATAATCCTGTCCGGCAAGTTCTACTTGCAGGAATGATCCCAGATGCGAATCGCGCTGCCTATATGGCTGTTGACGGCATGAGCTACAATGTAGCTGCATTGCTCGGAAGCTTGGGACTCACGCTTGGTGCCTTCCTCCCTTCATACGGGATGGCAACCCTGTATGCGCTGCTAGGAATCGCTTCATTATTCTTTTTCCGTCGGGCGTTGACGCTGCAATCACCTATAACAAAGGCTCATCACGATCCTGTCGCATGTGCAGATGCTTCTTAGTTGCTTGGTTCCAAGCCTAGAAAGTAAGGTATAGTTCAAATGAAATTCGCATTTAATACTACTTGTCCATTTCGCCTCCGAATAAAGTTTCGGAGGTTTTTTCTGCTGTGCATCCTCTTTTTTTGTATATTATCTTATTTATTTTGTACATCATCATTTACAAATTGTACATTATCATATACAATTCAATCAGGAGGTGAGTAAATGGAAGAATTACACAATCATGTTCGGGAGTTACGAGCCAGAGACCGTCTGTCACAAGCAGAACTGGCTAAATTAATCAACGCCTCTCGTCAAACCATTGCCCTCATTGAACGCGGAGATTACTCTCCTTCTGTCGTTCTGGCATTGAAAATAGCCAAAGTTTTTAATGAACCTGTTGAACAAATTTTTGAATTGAAGGGTGGAGATTCACATGACTAATTCAACTACAAGCGTAAACTCCAAATATCGTTGGTTACGTCTGCCGCTGTACATGGCTGGAGGAGCAGTCGTTGGTTTCTTGGTTGCAAGTGTCTTATTGAATGCACCTTCCAGTCTGAACTGGACACTCTCTGTCTACTATGATTATGATCTTCTGTTCGGCATTCTCGGATTCTTGTTCTTGGCTTTGACTGCATGCAATACAGCGATTCTGATTCGTATTCCTACTAAGCTCAATCTGGAAGAGGATCTATCTCATGATGCAGATTCCCTTGATTCACCAGCCGAACGTTTATTGGGTAGAGCGATGATTATTAGTAATCTTAATGTAATCTTATCGCTTACCTGGGGGGCTCTTTCTCTGTCATTACTTGCCTCAACGCGAGCTGTCACTGGCTCTTCTGAAATGTTTAACCTGAGTAACTTAATTGCTTCTGCCATTGCCATAATTACGGTCGTGTGCCTTCAGAACATAACACTTAAACGATATAATAATTATTTCCCAGATCGCACTTTAGATTTCAATTCACGTAACATGCATCAGGAGCACTTCGATAAGCTTGATGAAGGTGAGAAATGGATCGTCTATCGTGCAGCCTATCGTTCCTTCCGCGCCATGAATGTTCTACTTAGTATTGGAATGATCTCTATGGTGCTCTATTCCATCCTTTTCTCCTTTGCCCCTTTCCCTATCGTTGTCTTGTCCGCAATCTGGATTATCCACATCGGCACCTATTATCGTGAAGTCTATCGTAAAAGCAAATCTTAATTTCATTTAGGGCGTGTCTGAAACTCCGAAGGAAGCAGATTTTGACGACTTTTCGTTCCAAGCAAGGAAGTTTTCCGCAGGCGTGCCGGGGCACGTCAAGGGAAAGTGACGCAGCAGGGGGCGAAAAGGCGGTAAAAGATGCACTTCAGCGAGTTTTGAGACACGCCCTAGCCAATAAAAAAGCTCATGGCAGGATTGAAAATCCCACCATGAGCTACAAGCACGTCTGGCAATTTCGAACAGGAATGATTAGAACATTAAACCTGTTCTACGATATGTTTATGTTTAACGCTTCTCTATCAACGATGAAACGTGGCGATTGCCATTCCGTTGATCAAATTGTTCTGCCATCGATTTGGCGTAATCTCCGAAATAATCTGCAAGCTTAATCAGATCCCCTGGATCTCCGTCATACGGAAACGATGCGGGTAGGCGCAGGCGATAGCCAGGTGACTCTTCTGCCCAGCGCCGTAATAGCGAAGCGGCATGAGCATAGTAGATCATTTTGGCAAAAGGATCTTCATGATCCATCGCCAGTACAAGGCTTTCCTCCAGTATATCAATGCCCTTCGCAGGATCAGTTAACGTCAAGAATTCCATCTGTTCGCCGAAACTTTGCACGAAATCATTCTGTCCCTTAATCAGTCGATAACCGTTTTTCTGGTGAACATGCGCCTCTTTGATCTTACCCAATCGATATAATGGCATAAGAACCTCGGACAAGGTCAAGTGTGGAATCTCGGCACAGCTCATGCGACCCTTCAAGATCGGCTTCGCTGTCTGCAGCACCTTCTCATCATCACCCATTCTGTCCCAGTAGCGCATAATCTCATCCTGCTCACACGCCTCGCAATCACTCATATAGTCACGTTCCAGGTCTATGAACTTGGCATAGCTCGCGCTAGCTTCATCCAATTCACCAAGATCCATATAGACACGGAAGCGATAGTACCAGTACGAACGATCACTATATCCAAAGGATTGGAAACGACGTCCGAAGTCCTCGAGAAGCTCCATAATTTTATCACGTGAAATTTCAGGGAAGATCGTCATTTTCCCCAGAATCCATTTATATGACCACATCAGTGTTTCTTCGTCATATAACTCCGGCTGCTGATCGAATTTCCCTAACTGCCAGGAGAATGCAATCAGGGCTTTCATCGGATAGCCACAGAAGGAAGCCACCTCAACAATTTCGGAACGAGCTTCGTACGCCTCCTCCTCCATACCACTCAGATCAGCTATTCTAGCCGCTTCTTCTAACATCCCCAGTTTGGCAGGCCCGTTCGGGAGTCCATAAGCCTCTTCCATTAAGTCTTCAAAATCCATCTCCGTTCTCATTCATTTCCCTCCTGTGGTTTCCTATTCGCCTGCAGACCCCAATCTATGAAACGAACAATGCCTTGATTCATTACTTCAAGCTCTTGGCGGTTCATCGGGTAATGACCCATCATCAAGGCATTCACGTACAACATTTCAATGGCAATCGGTGTCATCTGAGGGTCTGGTGACGTTAAGACCCGCTGTATTACGGGATTATTTACATTCAGATATAACGTCGAATATCCTGCCGCTCCAAAGCCAGAAGATAAGGAGCCAAGTACGGATGAAAATAAATCCGTAGTCTCTTCACTTGCTTTCTCTAGTGCACGTAGCGTTGACGATTCCTGTGAGAGTGTGAAAAGTACCGGCAGGTCGGTTGGTTTGAACCCTTTTACTTCTGCTCGGCAGCGAAAACGCTGTAAGGCTGAATCGGCAAGACGCAAGGCATCATAATAACGATTGCGTTCATCTGGCGGGACATCGGTAAAGCTCATCGACACTTCATCTGGCTCAATCCGTTCGGTATTCACGTTCTCTGCCACCATAGGCAGGCTCTCCATCAGTGAACTGTCATATATATAACCGCCATTAATGACCAGCATGGATTGGGCAGAAGCAACGTGATGAATCTGACGATACTCATCTACCGTTGTGGTGAAATAGAGTGTCTCCTGCTCCTCCAGAAGTTCTCCTAACTCCCGGTGACCTCGGGTACTATCGAACGGCAACCAGCGGTGAATCATGCGGTAGAACTCCAAATCCTCCACAGCCAGAGCCTTCATAGACAACGCATGTAAACGAATAATCTTCTGTAATCGTTCTGTCTGAGTCTCAGCCATATCAGCTAGTCCTTGACGAAGCGCATCTCCTAATTCAGAGCGCACTTCTTCCAACTTCTCATTTTCATAAAAATGCTCCCGTGATGCCGTTGGCTGAAGCTCATCTGTCCAGATCAGACATTTCACGAAGAATGCCCACTCTGGCAAAATATTCTCTGCCTTCTCCGATACGAGCATGCGCTTCAGATATACCCGGTGTGAACGCTTGACGTTCAAATTCACAGCATGGGGCAACACGTAGGCAATCCCCCCTGTGCGCCCTGAGGCTGTTGTCAGCGGGATAAAATCTTGAAATTTCTCACCTAACAATCGCTCACCAAAGGCCAACACTTCGGATTTCCGCCCTCTTGCACGTTCAGGCGCAATTAGCCAATCAGGCGATTCAGCATTCACGATGCTCTGTACACCTTCACTGTGTAGCGTAACTGGGTAAGGTAGTAATGCTCCGTAATAGAACAACGCCTGCTGTACATATTCCTTTTCAAAATAATGTGCTGCTTCGGGTGTCGAGCGCAAATACACTTTGGTTCCTGGAGATAATTGCGTATCCAACTGTCGAATCGTATACGTACCATCTGGCTTCCCACGCCACTCCATCGATGGTCCACCCTTCACAGACTGTGTCAGCATAACAATTTCATTGCTCACCATGAAGCAGGATAATAGACCGATCCCAAACCGGCCAATAAATGAGGTCTCTCCTTGCAAAAGTGCCTGTGGATCCCGCTTAGATGATTGACCAATCATCGCCAGAAACTCATGGATATCCGCTTCAGTTAATCCGATACCATTATCCTCTACCATCATCGTTAACTGTTCACCGCTGCCCGTAAGCTCCACTCGGACATTCCCCATGAATCCCGGTTCTACTTCCGCGCGTCCTGTAATCGCATCTGTCGCATTTTGCATGAGTTCACGTAAAAACACTTTAGGGCTGCTGTACAAATGGTTCGATAAAATCTGGATCATACCGCTCAGGTTAACCTGAAAACGATACTCATTAGATGCTGTCATATTCGTTCACCTTCCTTAAAGTCCAATCACACCATAACTCCATAGTCTATATGGCATTTGATCTGTTAGACGAATTAAATATGTATACATATTAATAGATTGTTTCAGCAACGATAGGTTAGATCCAATAGGTTAAAACCACGCGTCAAGCCGGCCTTGTTCACCAAGACCGGCGTTAGACGAATAATTCATTTTTATATGGATCATTGGGGGTCTATCCTATCATTACCACAATGGCATTAGCGCTGAAACGAATTCAGTCACCTTATATTCAGGATACTAGGTAGAAGAACGGATGAAAACAAACCTGGGACCCGAATTCAATAGACTTTAGGTTCATAACTATGTTGATCACTTGGGACTAAAGATAGAAAAAGGTACAAATTCATGTAAAAAATCAAGCAGAAGCGTGCTTTTGAACACTCATCAAAACTATTTTTGAAAAGGATTGAACGATCTGGTTAAGCTACTCGTATCATTACCAAACATGGATCGAGCTAAGTGCATGATGAATCATTGCTAACGAAGCTCTGATCAGTATGAAAGACGGTGAATACATATGATTAATGTTCGTAATATCTCTAAACAGTTCAAGGATCATCAAGCATTAAACGATGTTAGCTTTACCCTTACAGAAGGCAGTATCACAGGTTTGATTGGCCCTAACGGCTCAGGTAAAACCACTCTGATTCGCATCATGAATGGTGTTCTTGGCGCTTCCGGCGGACAGGTTCGAATCCATGGACTTGATCCGTTCGTGGAGACAGAGAAGGTTCTTGCCATGTGCGGCACACTGACGGAACAGAGCGGGCTGTATGACAATATGAGTGGGCGTGACAACCTGGCTTTCTTTGCAGATGCTTTTGGTATTCCGCAGCGTGATGGAAGAATAAACGAACTTGTGGATTTATTGGAGCTTCAAGATTATCAACATCGTAAAGTCGGTACCTACAGTACAGGTATGAAAAAAAGATTAGGGCTAGCACGGGTATTGCTACACCGTCCATCCGTTCTGTTTCTGGATGAACCCACAAACGGGCTAGATCCAGATGGAATTCAGATGGTTCTTCGGATGATCCGTCGTCTTAACAAGGAGGAACACCTGACGATTCTCGTGTCATCTCACGTATTATCACAGCTCTCAGCCGTGTGTGACCATTATGTATTTATGCAGAATGGCTGCAAAGTGGAGGAGGGCACTGAGCATGAGATTATTAGCCGTTACCAGACGGCGCCGCAGATCGAAGTAGAAGCTGTTCTGCCAGAGGGATGGAATCGGGTCGAAGGTTATAGCCCTGAGGTTATATCCGCGCAGCGAGCTGTCTTCCAGCTTCAATCCCGTGAAGATATTCCAACCTTGTTAAGACAGTTGACTGCGCACGGGGAAGTGTATCAAGCTCGCATTGTTAACAGTGATCTGGAGCGTATTTATTTTGCCATTAGGGAGGCACACCACCATGAATAAACGCCATGCCATTCGTGCACTTGTTCGCAAAGATATTCGAGCTATTACTGCCAGTGTGCAGCTCTGGCTTCCTATGATCATTGTTCCACTTCTGATTGGTATTATTATGCCTGCCGCCCTCCTATGGGTAGCCTCAAGAACAGAACTACGCACTATAGGTAATCTTGAATTTATGCTTGATTCTCTAGATGCACTCACGCGTTCAGGGCAAATCCCTCAGCTTGCTTCCATGCCTACGGATAATCATCGAATTGTCTATTACCTTGCCTTGTACATGTTCGCTCCTTTGTTCCTCATCATTCCAGTGATGGCATCCAGCATATTAACGGCGAACAGCTTCGCTGGTGAGAAAGAGCGCAAGACATTGGAGGGATTATTATTCATACCCATCAGCATGGATACCTTGTTCAAAGGAAAAGTGCTTGCCGCCTTCATCCCTTCTGTGCTTCTATCTTGGGTTACATTCATCATCTATGGCATCATTGCGAATATTCTGATGTACCCGATGTTCGGACAAATGATGTTTCCTAATCTGAACTGGATCATCCTAGTTCTCTGGGTTGTGCCTTCATGCAGTCTGATGGTCATCCTGTTCAATGTACTCATCTCAGCCAAAGTACGTGGATTTCAGGAAGCATATCAGCTTGGTGGTCTCGTCGTTATTCCACTACTTGCTCTCATTGCTGGTCAGGCAAGTGGCATGCTGCTAATCCGTCCTTTCATGTTACTTCTCATTGGTGCAATTCTTCTACTGGTCTGCTTCATCCTGCTCCGTCTTGTTACACTCTGGAACAGTCGCCAGCAATTAGCGGAGAGTCAGATTTAGATTATTATGATGCGGAGGGCGTCCCTTCGATGATCATTGAGAAAACAAAACTCAAGGGTTATGATATGAAGAGATGTACCTAGAATGCTAGTAGGAGGCATAGAGGATAGAATGGAATCCCAGCTACTTCAAAAATTGAAATATGCAGAGAAATTAACGACACAAGAAAAGCATATTGTAGACTTTATTCTAAACAATCCCCACATTGTTTTTCATTCAACCGCACATGAACTTGCTCAATTAACCTATACAAGCTCTTCGACCATTGTTCGTTTATGCAAAAAACTGGGTACCCAAGGGTACCCAGACTTTCAACTCAAACTTGCGCTGGAATATCAGCCTAGTTCTACCCCATTCCGCTCTGAGGATCAGCTGATTGCAGAACAAGGTAATGTACTCGCAGCAATTGAATCCGTTCCTTATCTCTACGAACAAGCACTGAATGAGACTCGCCGTCTGTTGAACCCCACTGTTCTGCAACGAATTATAGATTGGGTCAGAGAATCACATCGAATTGATATCTACGGTAACGACATGAACTATTATCTAGCCCAACAAGCCTGTACCAAGTGGAATGAACTCGGCATATCTGCCATTGCTCACAATAGCCCTAATTTGCATTATTTGAACACCATGACTCCCAGTCAGACGACGCTCTCATTTGTCATATCACATACGGGAGAGAATCTGTCTATGATTGATTCAGCCACAATTCTTAGTCAGAAGTCCATGAAGGTCATCGCAGTCACTAGCAACAATCATTCAACACTGTCCAGACAGTGCACGGAAACGCTTCTTACCCATGGATATTATGAACAGTTACGTCTATCCAAGATGTCCACCATGGTCTCTGTTCTCTATCTTTTTGATATCCTATATATGGGCAGTATTAGCGACTCCTACTAGATCTATATGGTTAAGTTCATTTATATTATTGGGCTTGCTTCGCAGCCTCGACCCCATCTTGTAATATATCGAGTACATACTGTACTTCTTCATTCTTAACGGGTTGTTCACCTTGATGCCGGATCGCCCTCACTAGTCTCTCATACAGCAGCCCATAATCTGTGATCTCAGAAGGTACCTTCTCCGTATGGGATTCTCCCTCATCATCTACATAAGTCAGTGTACCCCAATTCTCTTCAGACTCTTGATCAAAGGATACCTGTGTTGGCCCTTCTCCATTTTTGGTTTGATGACCACTGCTATATTTAATGAAACTACCACGGTCGCCATGGACGACAAACTTGGGATGTGCAATCTTGACTAGCAAACTGCATTTAATCGTTACTTTGGTCAAGCCATAGCGAAAATCAATGTCGATATAATCATCCGACTGACCCGGATATACCAAGCTTCGGACATCGTAATCAATTCGATCCGCTACGCCAAATAGGGAAACCATCTGATCAATGGTATGCACAGCCAAGCCATGCATTAACCCAAACCCAGGTTTGATCCAAGATGGCTTGAAATAATCATAGTGAGACTGGATTTCATGGATTTTGCCCAGTTTTCCACTCTCGATTACCTTACTCAAGGTTAAGAAATCCCCATCAAACCTGCGATTCTGATTCGCCATAGCGATTAGATTTTTGCGCTTAGCAAGCTCGAAAATGTCCTTCGCTTCTGCTGACGTTGCAGCAAACGGTTTTTCTACCAATACGTGTTTTCCATGCTCTAGGGCTTGCTTCGCATAATCAACATGACTGTCCACATGTGTTGCTACAACAATTAATTCAATCTCCGTATCTTGAAGTACGTCATCGAAATCTATAGTAAATGTAATATCGGGATAATACGCTTCTCTTTCTGTATCACCTATGCGATCTTCCTCACGCCGATAGATCTTCTTCACCTTGATGTCTTTTGTTCTCTCCAGATAAGGCAGGTGATAATTGACAACAGCATTGCCGAATCCAATGATGGCGATATTTAGCATTTTATCATGACTCCTTCTGCTCTAGGATACACGAATGTTATCATGCTTGATTCGTTCCGAGAATGCTTAAGAACCGAATTGGCACCACCATGCACAGAAGGACTCCGAGAAGAAATTTTAATGAAATTCAATTTCATTTTTAGTTCTGTTGGAGTTGGGAGCTGTAACATTTTTTACCTTGTTTACCGATATAATTTAAAGGTCTATACATATATAACATGAAGAAGGGTGACGATTTCATTATGAACAAATGGTTGGCCAAAATGCAGCGCTCCATGGGAGCATTGCTGATCTGCGCACTGGTGGGCGGCGCAACACTCGTTGGTGGGGCTGAGGTACAAGCTGCAACGCTTAGTCAGTCTAGCGTGTATTATGATTCGGATGGCGTTCTCTACAAGGTGACTGGGGACGGCAGCGAAACGACAGAAGTATTGATTGATTATGAAGGTACCGATCCGGTCGAAGCAGGCTCTTATCTCTACTACCTGCCTTCCAATAATTCTACTACTCTGCTTAGAGTCCCGAATGATGGATCAAGTGATGCCGCAGAGACATATGCAACAGGTGTACTTGACTACTACACCGATAACGGATTCATTTATTATCTAGATACAACCGGACAGATCTATCGAGCAAATGGAAATAGCGCTGCATCTTCCGCTACAAAGATTGCCGATAAAGCAGATACAGAATTCCCGATGTTCTCGGTCAATAAAGGTCGCATATACTACAACGGTCTCGTTAATGGCAACACATGGTTTGTCTCCAAAGCTTCTAATGGAAGCGGAGCTGTGCAACGGATTGCATCTGGTGCTGTAGAGAGTCGTTACCTAGTGAATGAAGCCAAAAATGAGTTACAAGTGATGCTCAATACAGATCCCTACGAGGATTACTATTCAACCAATGCGATGGTTCTGTACAAAGTAAACTACAATACCGGCAAGGGTACAGCTGTTAATCCCAAGTCTAAGCTTGATGTGAACGCTGTGTACTCCGGTGGCTGGGGAAATAACCTTTACGTTTATAACAAAGGCATCGTGCTTGATAGCAACAAAGATTACAACTATTCAACAGGCAAAGCCTTTGCTCTGACTTCTGCGGGCAAGACCTTCCAGGTTCACAGCAAGAGTGTGCGAGAAGTCACTGCTCTAGGAACAGATAAAGTAATCATCATTGACGCAGACAAAAAAGCTTACGGCAAAACGTTTGCTAGCAACAAGGTGTCCAAATCGACTACCCTAAACCTGAACAATGTAACGTATGCGTCTAATCAGTATACGAACAGCACACCAACCACGGTGTACATCTCAGGCAACAACGGTCTCTACTCTGTTACAACAGCTTTCAAGGTAACCAAGCTTACTGGCGAAGAATGGGATACCTTCCTATTCAGAAACAACGTGCCAGGCGTGTTCTACATCAACGCAGATGACCTCTATCGGTTGTACCACGTAAATGCCAACGGCACTGGCAAAAAAGCGCTTAGTGACGTATACCTTGACGATATCCGCTTGGTTACATCAAAATAAGCAGCATTCTACTGCATGACAAATACCCTGAACCTACTAAGGTTCGGGGTATTTTTTTGTTTATACGTTATTCATTTTCAAAAAAAACTTCCATATGAGAATGATAATTGTTATCATTAAGAAAATGAACCAAAAAGGATGGTCGGTATGACTGAACAGCTTTCTTTCAATGTTGAAACTTCATCTCTGCCGTTGCTCTCTTCCATGTGCCGGGTTCGCCGTGGGGAGAATTTCCGTGTGAATAGCAGAGCGGTGTCCCGTCCAATGCTGTGCCTTGTTTTACAAGGTGAAGGTCTTCTGTCCCTTAATGATGAACTCTATTCGGCTACAGCCAATCAACTGTTTGTCTTAGAAGAAGGTACTCACGTCGAGGCCACCTCTTCGTCCAATATAACGGAATTTATTCTGGTGAGCATGAGCACGGTCATTGTGCAGCAAATCCAAGGTGAATGGAAAATGACATCTGTTCCTGGGCTTCCGCTGCATTGGCATACAGGGAGAATACTTGTCCGTCAGGAACAGCAGATCGTGGCACGCTTTAAACAACTGTACGATGCATATCGCGGTGTGACACAAGATCATTTTGTTAGCATACATAGCCAGCTCCATGAATTGCTCCAGTACGTCTCAGAGCACCGGCTAGAAGCGAATCAAGAAAGAGTTGATCCGGCACTCGAGCGTAGTATCCGATATATGCACCGCTTCATGGGAGACGGGATTAGCATGGATCAACTCGCCAAAATTGCCCACCTTACACCCAGCTCATATTCTCGAAGCTTCAAAAAAGCAAAGGGCATGTCCCCCACCGATTATCTGAACGGACTTCGGATCTGCAAAGCCAAATCACAATTAAAACAAAATGATTGTTCTATTAAAGAAATCGCAGAATCCGTCGGTTATGGCAACGAATATTATTTCAATCGCAAATTCAAACAAACTGTGGGTATTTCCCCTAGTTTATATATGAAGCAAAATCAATTAAAAGTTGCCACCGCATCGGTCCTTGCCCTGTCTGAACACCTGTCTTCCCTAGGTCTTGAGCCGGTTACCACAGTTAATGCATGGAATGACAGAGAAGTCGCTGGAAAAGAATCCCATCTCCAGTTCACTACTCAATTAGATAAACTTCGCAGAGCTAAGCCTGACTTAATCATCGCAGATTGGTACCATGAGCCCTATGTGGATACACTCAAAAGCATTGCACCCACTGTGGTCTTGAACAAAGTGGCAGACTGGCGCAAAAGTTATCTTCGAATAGGTGAACTGGTTGGAAGGGAAAAACAAGCGTTATCTCATATCAAGGAGCTAGCCTTCCGAATCTTGGAGACGAGCAAGCGTCTGCAGACTTATTTTGCTAATGAACGTATTACGCTTGTTCAAGTGACATCACAACTCGTTCGCATACAGGGGACGTTTAATCATCCACTGCCAGAATTGTTATATGGTGAGCTGGGGCTGCAACCTGCACAACTTGTCCCTCCCCATCAACCACAAAGTGAGTTCTTAGCAGAGAGTACCCCATTACTGGATACAGACCATCTGTTAATTCAACGTGTGCCCACCCTTGCTGCCAGTGAAAAAGTGTTGCGACGAATGAAGCAAACGGCAGGCTGGAACCGCTCACCTGCTGTACTTGATGGTAATGTCCATGACATTCATCATTGGTTTGAGATATGCTGGACACCTCGTGGACAGATTCAGATCATGAATGAATTAGAGCAGATTGCCCAGCAGTATGCTGCATTTTCTCAAACAGCTTGGACGCTATAAGAGCCTAAGGGCAGGTTTTTTACATTATAATCGCAGAAAAAGCGTCCTCCAGTGTGGAGAACGCCTTTTTGTGTTGATCATCTTTTTTCAGGATCAGGACTGTTCTTGAACTTCTTCCCGAGGGACAAGCTTGTATATTTCTTCATCTTCCATTGTATCAATTAATCGATCAAGCCATTTGTAATATGCCTCCGCTTGCAGCATCTTCTTCTTGTCCTCCATGAGGATATGAAGTAGCTCCGCGTCAGCTTGTTCATCCAAGTCTCGAATTAAACGATTTAGTTCTTCAATGGATTTGCGCAGGGTCTGTAGATTGCTCTCCACCGCTTTTCTCCATTTAATTACGAAATAGTCTGTAAACGTTTGGTGCCAGTCATACTCTACTTCATATAGATCTTTACGAGAGCCCTTACTCCATACCTTATTCACCATTTTCAGATCCAGCAGGGTGCGTACGCCGGTACTCATGCTTGTTTTGCTCATTTCCATTTCCCGTCCCATATCGTCAAGGGTCATTGGTTTGTCCGCAAAAAAAAGTAAACCGTATAAGTGTCCCGTGGACAGCGTCACGCCGTATAGATCCATATTACGTCCAATCGCTTCAATGACGCGTTTACGGATTCTGAGAACTGTTTCCTGCTGCTCTTCTTGTAAATGGTCCAAGCCCATGCTTGCAACCTCCATTCTGAACATTACCAGTCTTGGCAAAAATAATTGCACCCTTACAAAGTCCTGCTTACATGGGAAAGCATCCGGCCGGACATCCTATACGCCAGAGGGCTCTGATCACCCAATGTATTAAAATGGTAACTCTGCCAAGATACATTTGCCTATGACTCTCTTTTAACCAAAAAATTAACTTCAATTCAACCCATTTTCTATTTTAGAAAAAGCATTCTGAAAAGTAAAGGTTTCTAATTAGCCAGAATAAGGAGATAGACGGAGCATATGACAGGAAAACTTTGTACAGTTTTTACTGTACAAACATTATGTACTGTTTATTCGGTTGATATACTGGTTAAGTATTGTTAGAATAAAAAACGTTACCCAGAAAGACGGGAAGCGAAGCAACGATTACCGGATTTCGTGGCTGGGCGCACAAGTGTATGGGCTTGTGGATGCTGTAAGCCGTTCGAAGTGCACAACACATCAGAAGGGGTGAAAACATGACCATACTTGAAGTGAAGAATGTAAGTAAACTGTTTGGCCCCCAAACCGAGCAAGGATTACAATTGTTAGAGCAAGGTTGGGGTAAAGAAAAGTTGGCCAAAGAAAAACAGATAACGGTTGGTGTCAATCGGGTCAACATGGAGATCAAAGAAGGCGAGATTTTCGTTATCATGGGCTTGTCCGGTAGTGGTAAATCCACACTGGTTCGTATGTTTAATCGATTAATCGAACCAACATCTGGAGAAATTCTGGTTCATGGCAAAGATTTACGTAAGATGAACAAAGAACAATTGCGCGAAGTACGTCGGAAAACAATCAGCATGGTTTTTCAAAAATTTGCATTGTTCCCGCACCGTACCGTTCTCGATAATGTGGAGTATGGACTCGAAGTCCAAAAAGTGGACAAAGAAGTTCGACGTGAAAAAGCAAAAACGTCGCTTGAGCTGGTTGGCCTAAAAGGCTGGGAAGACAAAATGCCGGATGAGCTCAGTGGTGGTATGCAACAGCGTGTAGGTCTTGCTCGTGCGCTTGCCAATGATCCAGAAGTGCTGTTGATGGATGAAGCCTTCAGCGCCCTCGATCCACTGATTCGCCGTGATATGCAGGATGAACTGATTGAGCTTCAGGATAAAATGAAAAAGACGATTATTTTCATTACCCATGACTTGGACGAAGCGCTGCGCATCGGCGATCGTATTGCTCTTATGAAAGATGGAGCCGTCGTGCAGATCGGTACACCGGAAGAAATTATGATTCAACCGGCCAACTCCTATGTGGCCCGCTTCGTCGAAGACGTGGACTTGTCCAAAGTCCTTACCGCCTCTCACGTTATGCGTCGCCCTGAAACGATTACACTAGATCGTGGTCCTCGTGTTGCCCTCGAATTAATGCGCGAACGTGGTATTTCCAACCTGTTTGTCATTGACCGTTCGAAGAAATTGCTAGGTGTTATTACGGCTGAAGATGCTTCTCGTGCAATGCGTGATAGTAAGACATTGAACGACATCCTGATTACGGATGGGCCAACCGTGCCACCTGAAACGTTGATTCATGAGTTGTTCGAGATTACAAGTTCTGCCCATGTGCCACTTGCTGTTGTTGGTGAGAATGGTCGTCTGCAAGGTGTTATCGTCCGCGGTGCCCTGCTGGGTGCTCTTAGCGGTGAAGTTGCAGTAAAGGAGGAACTTGTGAATGATTCCCAAAATACCACTAGCATCGTGGATTGAATCCATTGTTGACTGGATGAGCTCCTCGCTCTCTGGATTGTTTAAAGTTATTTCTGTTGTTATTCAGGAAGTGGTCGGATTTTTCTCAGGGTTATTTATGTTACCCCACCCACTCCTGTTCATTGCGATATTAGGTGTTCTTGCGTTTATTGTGGGACGACTCCCACTGACCCTATTTACAGTTATCGGATTCCTGCTCGTAGATAACCTCGGGTACTGGTCTCAATCGATGGATACACTCGGTCTCGTTATCACTTCAGGGTTAATCTCCATCCTACTTGGTGTACCGATTGGTATCTGGCTGGCATACAGCAAAACAGCGGCACGAATTATTACACCGCTACTTGACTTCATGCAGACAATGCCTGCATTCGTCTACTTGCTGCCTGCGGTTACCTTCTTTAGCCTGGGTGTTGTACCAGGTGTTATCGCATCTGTTATTTTTGCGATTCCGCCAACGATTCGTCTGACTCACCTCGGGATCAATCAGGTATCGGGCGAACTTGTTGAAGCAGCCGATGCATTTGGTTCGACTTCTGCACAGAAATTGTTCAAAGTACAACTTCCTCTCGCCTTACCTACAGTGATGTCCGGTATTAACCAGACCATCATGTTGTCCCTCTCTATGGTCGTTATCGCGTCCATGATTGGTGCACAAGGTATTGGTGCCGAAGTATATCGTGCGGTTACTCAACTGCAAATTGGTAAAGGTTTCGAAGCAGGTCTCGCTGTTGTCGTACTCGCTATTGTGCTTGACCGATTCACACAGAATCTGTTCATGCCAGGTCGCAAGAGAACATCACGCGTTACATCGAAACAAAAAGCTTGGATTACTGCAGCAGCGACACTCGTGGTGCTCGTAGCTGGCTTCTCACAGTATTTCGTAGGCGGTACAACTTCCGCTGGCGGAAACAATGGAGCTGCTAATGCTGTAGGTGATGAAGTGAATTATCAAATTATTGGTATCGATCCAGGTGCTGGTATTATGAAATCAACCTCAAAAGCGATTGAGGATTACAATCTAACAGATTGGACGCTCATCGAAGGCTCTGGTGCAGCAATGACTGCTACACTGGATAAAGCCATCAAAAATGAAGAACCTATTATCATTACAGGTTGGACTCCGCACTGGATGTTCAACAAATATGATCTTAAATATTTGGAAGATCCCAAAAAATCCTTCGGGGACGCTGAAGAAATTCATACCATTGCTCGTAAAGGATTGAAAGAAGATCATCCTGTCGCTTTCGAATTCTTGTCCCGCTTCAATTGGACATCGGATGATATGGGTGAAATGATGATTGCCATCCAAGATGGTACATCACCGGAAGAAGCTGCTAAAGCTTATGCTGAGAAGCATACTGATCAGATCGATGAATGGACTAAAGGTCTAACACCGGTAAATGGCGATGCTTTCAAGCTCAGCTATGTTGCTTGGGATTCCGAAATCGCGAGTACAAACTTGCTAAAATATGTGATGGAAACAAAACTTGGTTACAAAGTTAATGCCCTTCAAGTTGAAGCAGGTCCAATGTGGACGGGTGTTGCTTCTGGTGACGTAGATGCCTCTCCGGCAGCATGGTTGCCACTGACACATGCGGACTATTGGGATCGGTACAAAGATCAAATTGACGATCTTGGTGCTAACATGACGGGTGTACGTACTGGTCTTGTGGTTCCTAGTTATATGACAGATGTTAATTCCATTGAAGATCTGGAAACTGGCGCTTCTTCTGCTGCTGCTCCAACAGCAAGTACGAATGTAGGCAACGATGTGAATCACCAAATCGTTGGGATTGACCCAGGTGCAGGTCTGATGAAAGCTACAGCAAATGCCATTGAGAATTATGGTTTAACGAACTGGAATCTAATCGAAGGCTCTGGAGCGGCAATGACTGCATCTCTGGACAAAGCCTATAAAAATCAAGAACCGATCATCGTTACTGGTTGGACTCCTCACTGGATGTTCAATCAGTATGATCTAAAGTATCTGGACGACCCCGACAAAATCTTTGGGGATGCAGAGGAAGTTCACACCGTTGGTCGTAAAGGAATAAAAGAAGATCATCCTGTGGCTTACGAATTCTTCTCTCGCTTTAATTGGACTGCCGACGAAATGAGTGAAATCATGGTCGACATTCAAAAAGGTATTTCCCCTGAAGAAGCTGCCAAGACTTATGCTGAGAAACATCCAGACCAAATTGAGGAATGGATCACAGGGCTTACACCTGTTAATGGTGATACGCTACGTCTAGGTTATGTTGCATGGGACTCTGAGATTGCAAGTACGAATCTAATGAAATACATCCTTGAGACGGATCTAGGTTACAACGTGCAAGCACTGCAAGTCGAAGCAGGTCCAATGTGGGCAGGCTTAGCAGCAGGTGATATCGATGCATCTCCAGCCGTTTGGCTTCCACTTACTCATGGAGACTATTGGGATTCGTACGGAGACAAAATCGATGATATCGCTGTAAGCATGACAGGCGTGAAACAAGGACTTGTCGTTCCAACTTACATGGACATCAATTCTGTCGAAGATTTAAAAGATAATTAACCCAATTCGAGTTGTATAAACCTGAATTTGGAAAAAAATCAAGCAATGTTACGCTGCTCATATATAATAAAACAACCTTCTCGATGAGCGAGAAGGTTGTTTTGTTTTTGCGAAATTTTGAAATGCGAAGGCCAAACCTGTGCGTGTGCGTATATGTTGCCTTTTTTCAATCGGCATAAAAGAACTCATAAGTTCTTCTACTTACTTCGTTGTACCAAGAAACGCTTCTTTGAAGATGTTCAATACATATTCAAGTGTAGTTGGATCACTATACGTGACAGCTTTCGTTTCCAGCTCAATGACGTGTTTATTCTGAACAGAAGGTATATTGCTCCAAATGGTAGATTTCATAATTTCATTGTCCCGAGTCATATCTCTACTGACTACAACAAAATCACCCATGTATTCAGAAAGAACCTCAAGTGATAAGGAGTGATAGCCTTCTTGTAGTGTATCATTCTTCACTTGTTCCGGCATATTCAGCTTCATGGCTTGATATAACGCTTCGGTTCCCCGCGCCCAATGGTCTCCCATGACAAACACTTCTTTTTCAAATATTTCAATTGTGGATACCGTCACGTTATCCCCATATTTAGCTTTGATCTCATTGCCGATATCTTCTGCTCTTTTTGTGAAATCATCAATCCATGCTTGTGCTTCAGCTTCTTTATTCAGTACTTTACCGATCTCTAACTGTTGATCCAAGTAGTCCAGTTTGCCCCAAGTATACACAATGGTAGGTGCAATCTTAGACAGTTGTTCTAGATTCTTCGCCGTTGAACCTGCGATGATTAAATCCGGATTCAATGCCGCGATGCTCTCTGGATCCGAGTCTGTTACGATGGCAACATCTTTTAATTTGTCCTGGAACAGCGGATTTGCCGCAGTCCATTCATCCACACCCACTGGTGTTACATCCATAGAAAGTATATTAGGGCCATTAGACAGAGCAACGATTCTCTCGGGCTTGGCCGGAATCTCTACAGGGCCAGTTTCAGACTGATACGTAATTGTATCCGTTGTCTCTTCCTGAGCAGCACCTGTACTTGTTGTATCAGCAGCAGTCTCCTGATTGCTGTTACTGGTTGCATTGTTTGAAGCATCGTTACCGCAGGCGCTGGCGATGATCGTGAACAACATGATCACAATCAACGGCAGGATCATTCTCTTTTTCATCTGTCTTTTCTCCCCTAATCATTAATCATTAATCATTAATCATTAATGATAATCATTATCATTTTATCGTGCTGATTATATGATAGGAGCTGCTAGGGTGTCAATCTTTTTCCTTGCTACGATTCTACTTAGCAATAAATAAACTAGATGTCAGATTCTTAGACTATAATTGACTCTCTTTGGTTGACATCCGACAAAAAAACGACGATCATATTCGACCGCCGCATCTGAGTTTTTGTTATGAGATTAATCCAACATTATTTCTTCACTGTGCTATTATACTGTGCGATCTTATCTGTGATTTGCTTCGCAGCTGCATCCAGAGCTTCCTGAGGTTCACCTTGTCCATTCAGAACGGTCTCGATTGCTCCTTCGACAATTTGTCTTGCTTCTGGGAATACACCCATAACTGCGCCAGAAGTTGCTGTCGAATCAACAGAAGCGTGCAATTGGTCGACTGCTGTCTGGAATTGCGGGTACTTCGCCATATTATCCTTTAATACTTGCTGATCGTAAGCTGCTGTCGTAATTGGGAAGTATCCTGTCGCAACACTCCAGTTCGCTTGTACTTCTGGTGTCGCCAAATACTTGATGAATTCCCACGCTGCTTGTTGTTGTGCATCGGATTTGTTATTCATAATGTACAAGCTTGCACCACCAACCACAACTCCACCTTCTTTTGCATCTGCTGGGCGTGGCAAGAATCCTGTTCCAAGTTCAAACTTACCGCCAGAGCCTTCTACAATTTTACGCAATCCCGCCGTAGAATCCAGTGTCATACCGATTTGTTGTGCTGTAAATGCTGCTGTTGTATCATCTGTGCTACGTCCAAGATTAGATACGGTTTTCTCGTCGATCATCTTTTTCCACCATGATAATGTCTTCACGCCAGCTTCGGAGTTCAACAGAGATTCAGTAGCTGCACTGTCTCGACCGTTACCATTGTTTACATAATCTGCATTCTGGTTAGCGAAGAATTGCTCCATGAACCAGCCATAGATCGCCATGGAAGCGCCTGGTTTACCGTCTTTGCCCAGTGCTTTAGCTGCTTGTTCGAACTCTTCATATGTCTTCGGTGGGTTCTCTGGATCCAAGCCCGCTGCTTTGAACATGTCTTTGTTGTAGTAGAGAATTGGGTTCGATGTATTAAAAGGCATCGCGTTCAATTTACCATCAATGGTGTAATAACGAATGATGTTTGGCTCCAATTGAGAGAGATCAAAGTTATCCTTATCAATAAATTGCTGTACTGGCGTAATCATGCCAGAGTCAATCATGAACTTACTGCCGATCTCATAAACTTGGATGATATCAGGGCCACTATCTGATCCCATTGAGGCTTTCAGTTTGTTCAAGCTCTCATCATATTTACCTTGATAGATTGCTTTTACCTGAATGTCAGGATGACTAGCGTTGAAGTCGGATGCAAGCTGATTGATCGCTTTTTCCCCTGCACCGGACATGGAGTGCCACCAATTCAATTGAACCGGCTCAGTGGTAGCTGCAGCGGCATCTGCTTGTCCACCAGACGCTGGCGTGCTGCTTGTGTCTGCTTTGGTACCACATGCGGAGATAACTAACATGAGTGCTGCCAACATTAAAGCGAACGTTCCTCTTTTTTTCAACCGAAATACCTTTACCATGATCTCTCTCCTTTTTTGGGGCTCATTTCGTAATAAGTGCTTCACTACTCTGCAAGATGGCCGTTACGGATCCGAATCGTTCTTTTGATCGCTGTTGTCTCCAGATTTATTGGAATGATATCTTAATTGTATAAATCCGGAGACAAAGGCGAGCGCTTCGCTTCTTCAGAATCGATTCTTCTCCTCCACTACTTTTGCAGTCTAATAAAACCTTATTACAGATTGAGCCTGGTTTACTCGCTCGTAGCATTGGAATGCGTGGATCTTTTACAACAGTGGTGAAAGCTTTGATATAACTAGCCTTTCAATGCGCCAGCCGCCATTCCGCGGACAAGCTGTTTCAACCCAAACACCAGCAGCAACAAGGATGGTAGAATGACCATCGCCGTGCCGGCAAATACCAGATTCCATGCAGTGGATTCCTGGAACTCCAGCATCGAGATCCCGATCTGTACCGTTCTCATCTCTGGGGTATTCGTTACAAGCAACGGCCATAGATACGAATTGTACATACTGAGGAATGAATAGATCGCTAGAGTTCCAAGCGCTGGGCGAGATAGCGGTAGTACATGCGATACAAAATATCGAATGTGTCCACAGCCATCAATTTTTGCTGCCTCAAACAACTCTTTGGGAAGCTGCATGAAGAACTGTCTTAGCAGGAAGGTACCAAACGCCGTAGCCAGGAACGGAACCGTTAAGCCTTGATACGTATCAAGCCAGCCCCAACTACGAACCGTCAGATAGTTCGGAATCATCGTGACTTCCCAAGGGATCATCATCGTGGCGACAAACATACTGAAGATGACGTTTTTCCCTTTAAACTGCATTTTGGCAAAAGCATATGCAGCCATGCTCGCCGTAATCAATTGCCCCAGCATGGTCAGTCCCGCAACCAGGAAGGTATTCCAGATAAACGTACCAATTGGCACGATATCGAATACTTCGGAGAAGTTGGACAGATCAATCGACTGCGGAATGATATGCGGCGGATAGGCACTTGCATCCTCGGGCGTCATCACAGCCATGAAGAAGGTATACATGACCGGATACAGCACCAGTGCCGCACAGATCGTGAGAAGCACATACAATAAGGTGTTAATCCAAGGAGTTCTCATTGATAATGTACTTTCCTTTCTACCCATTTGAACTGAATTAGGGTTAGAAGCATAATGACCGCGAACAGAATAAGCGCCTGCGCACTACCTGTTCCGAAGCGGAAATTAACAAAGGCTTCCTGATAGATCGAGTAGACGAATACGTTTGTACTGTCCATCGGTCCCCCTCGGGTTAAAATATTGATCTGACCAAACGACTGGAACGCACCAATGATGGAAACCACGCTGACAAAAAACAGCGTAGGTGATAGCAGCGGCATTGAGATTTTGCGAAACGTAAGCAATGGTCCTGCTCCATCAATTTTCGCACTCTCATAGATTTCATCCGGGATGCCCTGCAATCCACTGGACAAAATAATGTAATTAAATCCAAGATTCATCCAGATGGTCATCATTGAAATGGAGATTAGTGCCCAATCCGGACTGGTTAGCCAAGGAATCGGATCAATGCCGACTTTTCCTAACAAATAATTCAGCATGCCCAGTGTCGGATGGAACAGAAACTTCCAGATGACCGCTGACGAACCTACAGATAATACAACGGGTAGAGAAAAGACAAACTGGAACACACGCATTCCCTTAAATTTGTTATGGGTTAGCGCAGCGAGAATCAGAGCTGCCAGGATGCCCGTTGGCACCGTGAACAGAACGAACAACAACGTCACTTTCATTCCTTGAAGAAACAGCCCGGATTGGAAAACCGCCTTAAAGTTGTCCAGTCCTACATAGGCAGCAATCTGTCCCGTAGGATCAGTTGAATGCATACTGAGGTACACAGATTTAAACATTGGATAGAACAGGAACACTGCGAACAAAAGCAGCGACGGTGCCAGGAAACCATAGGCCAGCATATTCTCCCGCATCCGTTGTACTCGGAGCGAAGCCGTTCGGCGCTCACTTGTCTTCGATATACGCCGATTGGCAGCAGGCAAGCCGATCCGGTTATCAAGCTCACTCATCGGATTTTCTTCCCCCTTGATTAGCATTCGGTCATGACTCAAGCGTCATAACCACCTTAATCAGTCTATAAGTTCAACATCATTGCAGAATCCATTCTGAATCAACGTAATGTTAATCGTGGACAAGTGGGTTTACCAAATGGATCATGTTGAAACAGCTTCCATATTAATGGATAAAATGACAAAAAAACCGCATGTACTCCCTCCATTCGGGAAGTTTCATGCGGCTGTCTTTGTAAAAGCGAAATGAAAAGTCCATTTCCTGAAATATCACTCATTTTACACAAAACTGGAAAATACCAATTTACAAAGGTACTCTAGTTCGTTGCACGGTCAGATTGTTTCCCCCTCACCCTCATTATGTCTATCGATTAAGATGATAGGGCACAGTCGTGACGATGACGTCCTTGTAATTAATCAAATAGGTTCGAATCATGAAGCTCGTTTGATTATGCAGTACATTTTGCCACCAATGCTTGGTGATGAATTGTGGGATTAGAATGGTAATGTGATCCGTCTCGGATGTTTTCCACTCCACGGTATCGATGAACTTTTTCAAAGGCCCCATAATGCTACGGTATCTGGACTTCACCACCACGAGGCGCACACCCGGGTTCCACTCTGCCCACTTTTTCTCCATCTTGTGAATCGCCTCATCATCGAAACCGATGTATAGCGCTACAACGTTATCCGACATCGTCTGGGCATAACTGATCGTATTCATCACTACCCGTGTAATGCCTGCCACTGGAATCACGATCGTATTCCCTTTTCGAGCCGGCTTCTCCGATTGGATGTCAATTCGCAGCTCATCAGCGATGTTACAGTAGTGACGGTGAATGCGCATGAATCCATAAACGACGAGTGGTAAGAAAATAAAGATAACCCATGTCTGCGTGAACTTGGTGAAAATAAAAATTAAGGTGATCGACAAGGTCGTCAGCATACCCACCGTATTAACGAGTAACTTCGTTCTCCAGCCCGATGGTTTGACTTTGATCCAGCGAATCATCATGCCGAGTTGTGATAACGTAAATGGAATGAACACACCCACCGCGTAGAGGGGAATGAGACTTTCCGTGTTCCCTTTGAAGCCTACAACGAGCAATGCAGACATTACACTTAGAAAAATAATACCGTTAGAAAAGCCTAATCGGTCTCCCCTCACCATGAACATATGCGGCATATATTTGTCTTTGGCCATCATGAACGACAACAGCGGGAAAGCCGAATATGCCGTATTCGCAGCCAGGAATAGAATGAGTGCTGTCACACCTTGGATGATAAAATACATTGTGCCTCTGCCAAAGGTTGCTTCAGCAATCTGTGAAATAACCGTTGCCTGAGGATCAGGCTTCACGCCATAACCAAAAGCGAGCAACGTAATGCCGATGAACATTGCGCCAAGAATGCATCCCATCAGCAGTAGGGTTCCTGCCGCATTTTTCTCCGCAGGCTGCTTGAAGTTCGGAATGGCATTACTTACGGCCTCCACCCCGGTTAGTGCAGAACAGCCTGAGCTGAATGCCTTAAGTAATAGGAATATACTTACGTGCGAGAGACTGGTTCCGAACTCAGGTGCTGCGGCATGCATACCTCCAGTGAAGAACTTGATCCCACCAGAGATGATAAGAATTGCAATGGAGAAAATAAACAGATAGATCGGGAGCGCCAGCACGGATGCCGACTCTGTGACCCCTCTTAGATTCATTATGGTTAAAAATACAATCATCAACAGCGCAATTGCTATGCTGTGATCATGTAGAGCGGGAAATGCTGACGTAATCGCGTCGGTTCCTGCAGATGAACTTACAGCAACCGTTAGGATATAATCGACCAGCAATGATCCTCCGGCGATCAGGCTCGGCGTTGTACCCAGATTATCCTTCGCGACAATGTACGCCCCGCCCCCTGTAGGATAGGCAAATATCGTCTGACGATAAGAGAATATTAAAATGACAAGTAATCCAAGCACAGCGATGGAGATCGGCACGGAATACCACAGAGCGGCAAATCCAGCCGCAACGAGCACTAGTAAAATCTGTTCCGTACCGTAGGCTACAGAGGATAATGCATCCGAGGATAGAATCGCGAGAGCCTTCCATTTCCCCAGTTTCTCTCCATCCAATTGCGCCGATTTCATCGGCTTGCCTATTAAGACCCTCTTCATTTTGCCAATCATGATCATGACTTCCTTCCGTCTTTCATGTGTGAAGCATTGTTATTATGCAAAATCGCGAGCGCAATAACAATACGTCATTTCACCCGAAATTCGTCAGCGTGAGATAATGCATTCTACAATTCAATAATGAATAACAAAGCCATTCTTTATGATCTATTTGAACTTTTTTGAGCTAAATTGACGTTTGGATGCCAAAAAAAAAGAAACGGACTTCGGTTCGTGAACCAAAGACCATTTCCTCTTCCACTCGTAAATCACTCCTCTACGAGCAATACATATATTAAGTGCCGATGATACCTGGACGTGGAGTCACGCCGAAAGCTTGTGCGAGTGTTGTGAGCTGTTCATCCGTAATACGTTGTCTAATCTCATGACCAGCAACCAGCATATACACTTGGGCAGCCTTCTCAATCGTCTCAATGAGTCCGAAGGCTTCATCAATCGTTGTCCCTGTACCGAAAATACCGTGCTGTGGCCAGATCACTGCGTGATACTCTTTCATTTTCTCAGCCGTCTCCCGTCCAATCTCATTCGACCCCGGGATCATCCACGGAATGATGCCTACACCATCTGGGAATACAACCACACATTCCGTACACATCTGCCATAACGTCTTCGTAAACTTCGCTTCGTCTAGTTCATGGATGAATGTCATTGCCAGTACATTGGTCGCATGGTTATGCATCACAACCCGGTGATTCGAGTCGATTTTTAACCGTTCGATATGACTCATGAAGTGGGTAGGCAGCTCACTAGTTGGATTGGCTCCCGATTTCAAACCCCATAATACCTCCAATTCCTGCCCATCCTGCGAGACACGCAGCAATCCGAGATTACTCTCTGGGTCAGCTAGCACATTTTTGAAATATTTACCCGAAGCGGTCACGATAAAATATTTCCCTGCCAGCTCATGTACAGCAAATGCGGGTTTAATCGTACGGATGACGTGATGAATATCGATATACTGAGCAACTTCTTCTTCCTCCAGCAAATAGCTGACGTTACCACCATTGCGTTCATCCCAGCCATTTTTCCACATATGCTGTGTAATTTCGGCCATCTCACGGATAAAGGGAATATTCCAGCCAGCAGGTCGATCCGTTTCGTTCGTTTTATTCGTAAGGGTCACGTTCATGATCATTCTCTCCTTAGATTGCCTCATTTTTTTAGCTAACCACGTACTAGTAAGTTCCTTTTTTCACATTCATTATACCTTTGTTTATCTTTATAAGTCAATCATATTATCGTATTTTTATTTTACTTATCTTTGTTTATGTTTGTTTATCTGTTGTATTTTAAAATCAAACAAAAAAAATCCCCACCGGCATCCGGCGGGGTCAGTCACACATCTATCTAACACGAGAAGGGGTTTACAAGAAATATCTTACCCTCGCTACCTTAATAGAAGCTGAAAATGAAATAAAAAATCGATGAATTTGGATTCTATTCGACGTAACTCATTACGAGTTGCCAATAGAGCACCATTGTGTGAGCGCTGTACTTCCTAATGTTATGTTCATCGAATCATTAATCTTATCTCTGGGGCGGGCTCTGCAAGAGATATGACGGATGCATCTTTCCTGTCTGCTCGACCAATTCATCCCCATCATAAGAGAAGCCGAGTTTAAGCAACATTCGTTCGCAAGCTTCATTCTCTGGATGATGTTCTGCCACGAGCCTCTTAGCACCTAGTTCTTCAAATGCATATCGGATCACCGCCTGTGCAGCCTCTGTCGCATAACCTTGACCCCAATGATCCCTTGTCAGATGAACACCCAATTCATACATGTACTCATCCGATGAATGTGGCTGAAGCCCACAGCAACCTACCAATACACCCGTTTCTTTCTCAAACATGGGCCAGTATTGCACATTTTCTTCCTGTTGCCGTTTCATCTCTTGCGTGAGTCTTGCTTCAATCTCATCTTCGTTAAAAAATCCCTTGTTGCTCATCCACTTCGTCACCTCTGGATCACCCCAAAGCGCAGATGCCAAAGGACGATCCTCTTCAGTCCACGTCGCGAACTCAAGTCGGTCAGTTTTAAGAAACGTTTCTCGCTCTGTTCTCATCGTTTCCTTCATGGTCTTACAACCTCCCATCAGTATGACCAGTTCATTGATTCCTTTACAATGAATTAATCGAATGGGAGCGACGTTAAACAGGAGGTTTATGTCTACAGTTGCTTAGCTAGCTTTTCGAATTGATCGATGTGCGGTTTAATTTCTTTTTCTACACTCTTAATAAATGTAGTAAACTGCTTCTGACTAAACTCGCCACCAACACCGACATTACGATATATATTTCCCTTTTTATATGTAAATGAGAAGAAATACCCGCTCTTTAACCCTGCTAACATATTTCCTGGTTCACCCATCATCTCTAAGCTCAGCTTAGCGTCTTTGTACATAAAATAATACGGTGGATCGTACTCCCCATGTCGAACATCATAACCTGTAACCCATTGATCCTTGGCAAACGTACCTGTCCGGATCTGATTCTCAAGCACTGTTGCTTCATTAGATATTTCCTTGATCTCTAGTTGACCCTGGCCATCTTTCTTATCATTCTTCCAATTCCCCTCATATTTAAGGGTCGTAATGCTGTATTCGTCACGCGTAATCAACTGGTATACCCCGTAACCCGAGCGTTTACCATTCACCCAGCTGCCACTGTAAGTCTTGCTCTTGCTCCATGTCATCGTTCCATCACCATGAGGTTTACCATTCTTCGTTTCCCCATAATAGGTCGCTCCATTACTAAAATCCAGAGTGGTCATGGAGGAAGCTGCCTGCGTGGACGTAGAAGGCAAGATGAATGCCAGACATAACGTAACACTCAACATGTACTTCAACAGTTTATTCAACATTTGATCCTTCCTTTCGTGCTGTACAAGAAGCGCTCATTCTTATAACAGCGTTATGTAAATATAGTAATCTTACACATCATACCATTTTCTACAAAACGAACACTATCAAAAATTAAGCCCCTGCCCGGAAGGATAACCTACCAGGCAAGGGCTTGTTCAGTGCACTACAGTCAAGTCTGCATTAGAAATCAGCTACAGCGAATTGAATCGTTCCGGAAGCCGGGCCTCCATTATTCGCTAGCAACGCGAAAACTAACACATGACCCGCTCCAATCGTAAGACTGCTGTTTACAGGAACAACATAAGTGACAACTGGTTCATTGACACGCGTAATCACAAGAGATACGGGAAATGGTCCATTGTTGTTGACTGTTACAGTAGCGTTGGAGCCTCCAGCCAGATTTTCGTAGTAGGACTTACCTACACCCGCTGGAAGATTGTAATACTGAATTGGTAAAAGGATAGCCATGTGAATCACCTCCTTTTTGCTTTGATACGGTATTCTATGTTTGAAATCTAGCATTGTAACGGTAAAATGCCAGTGTTATAACGTCTATTTTTGCTAGACTTGATAGATTCGAGATTCGATGATCGATTCAAACCAAAAAGAGCCCTACCGAACCATGGTCAAGACCCCATTTAATAGACACTATAAAAAGACCCTAGGCTGCAAACTGGCGTCGGTACTCTACCGGCGTCAGTTTTTTTAGTTTCCGTTGACCCCATTTAATAGACACTATAAAAAGACCCTAGGCTGCAAACTGGCGTCGGTACTCTACCGGCGTCAGTTTTTTTAGTTTCCGTTGTGGTCGTTTTCGGTTGTAAAAACGGATGTACTTTTCGATTTTGCTTTGTGCTTCGGTAAGCGTTCGGATATKATAAGGATAGAGTCCTTCCGTTTTGAGATGCGAGAAGAAACTCTCCATCGAGGCATTGTCATAACAATTTCCTCGGCGAGACATGCTGATTTGGGCGCCAACCTTTGGCAGCATATCGTGGTAAGCATGAGACGTGTACTGGAATCCCTGGTCGCTGTGAACGACTAGTCCGGTCACGTCTTTTTGCTTCGCAAACGCCTTGCTGAATGTGCGGAGCACCAGTTCATTGTCGTTRCGTTCGCCTATTTCGTAGGCCACAATTTCGTTATTAAACAGATCCTTTATGGCYGAAAGRTATATCCAGCGTTCTCCCACACGATACTGGGTAATGTCCGTTACCCATTTCTGATTCGGTTTTTCTGCACTGAAATCTCGCTTYAAGCGGTTCTCTGCTACACGCTGCGCAGGTGCATACGAGCTGTTGGAGCGCCGTTTAYGACGGATTCGAGATTGAATACCGAGCATTTGCATCARGCGGAGTACCTTTTTGTGATTCATCCAAATCCCTTGATCTTGCCAAAGGAATAACTGGAGTTGTCTATGAGTTGTCTATAGCCATATTTGCCTCCATAGCGATGATACGTTTGAAGCACCTGTTTCTTCGCCTTGGCATCAMGATCRAATCGTTTACGTTTTACATAGGCATAAAACCCACTGCGGGACACGCCAAACACATGGCAGAGTTTCTGGATATCACCGTATGCCGCTACTTTTTCCATGATCTGAAATCTCTCTTGTTTGCTTCCTCCTTCCAGATTACCAAGCACTTTTTTAGCAACGCATTCTCCCGTTTCAGTTTTTGCACATAGCGTTCTTGATCCAAGTATTCTTTCCGTCGACCTCGCTGATCCATCAGTCCAAACTCGCCTTGTTCCCGGTGTTTTCGCATCCAGCGCTTCATTCGTCCCGGGTCATGAATTCCCAAATGTTCATTGATCTTTCGGTAAGTCCAGCCCTCAACCGTATGCAGACGAATAGCCTCTTTTTTTATCTTCTCCGAATACGTTTTATACTTTTGTCCTTTAATCGCCATAAAAAATGCACCCCCTAGAATTTCATCGGCTAAACCCAGGGNTAGCCTCTTTTTTTATCTTCTCCGAATACGTTTTATACTTTTGTCCTTTAATCGCCATAAAAAATGCACCCCCTAGAATTTCATCGGCTAAACCCAGGGTTTTTTCCAATGTCTATTCTAAGGGGTGCACTCCACCCAATACATGGAATCCATTAACTATGATGGCGAATTGGAATATGGTCACTTTGTTCGTTGTTACGGAGGAAGTGATTTTGTAGACTGGATTAATGTAGAAAAGTTGAACAGGAGGGGACTCTATAGCATTCCTGAACCTCCTGATGATTCGGAAGTTGGCATAAAGATTGATTTTTAATATCGTCTATCTTTCGGTTAAAATAAATTACCTCATTTCATGGCAGACATATCACCGGCCAGTAGATATAAAACAGATACAAGAATCAAAAAAAAGCTCCCCATCCATGCCAACCGGCAACGATGGGGAGCTTCTTTTATATAACCTTAATGGCACGAATAGTTAATGCAATTAAGATTTTTTCATCATTTGACGCAATACAGTTTGCAGGATACCGCCGTTATGGTAGTAATCCACATCAACCATACTGTCCAGACGAGCGATAACAGGGAATTCGAACTGTGTACCGTCTTCACGAGTTACAGTTACTTTCAACTCTTGTCCTGGTTTCACGTCATTGCTCAGGCCAGTAATGTCGTATGTTTCGCGTCCATTCAGACCCAGGCTAGACCAGCCGTGACCTTCTTGGAATTGCAATGGCATAACGCCCATACCGACGAGGTTACTACGGTGAATCCGCTCGAAACTTTCTGCGATAACGGCTTTGACGCCGAGCAAGAATGTTCCTTTTGCCGCCCAGTCACGGGAGCTTCCTGTACCATACTCTTTACCTGCGATAACGATCAGGTTCTGTCCTTCATCCTGATACTTCATGGAAGCATCGTAGATGGACATTTCTTCGTCTGTTGGCAAGTATTTCGTAATACCACCTTCAGTACCTGGAGCCACTTGGTTACGAATACGGATATTCGCAAACGTACCACGCATCATGACTTCATGGTTACCACGACGTGAGCCGTAGGAATTGAAGTCTTTGCGCTCTACGCCATGCTCTTTCAGGTACAATCCAGCCGGGCTGGACGGTGCGATATTACCAGCTGGCGAGATGTGATCCGTTGTTACGGAATCAGCAAGCAATGCCATAACACGTGCAGAACGGATATCTGCGATATCGTTCAGCTTATCACCAAGCTCTTGGAAGAACGGAGGATTCTGAATGTACGTGGAGTTTGGATCCCACTCGTACAATTCGCCTTCTGGTACAGGGATGTTGTTCCAACGTTCGTTAGCTGTAAATACGTTCTCGTATTTGTTACGGAACATTTGAGCGTTCAGGGAGCTAGCAATCGCATCCTTGATTTCCTCAGAGCTAGGCCAGAGGTCTTTCAGGAACACAGGCTCGTTATTTGTATCATAGCCGATTGGATCCACTTCAAAGTCAATATTCACCGTACCCGCAAGTGCGTATGCCACAACGAGCGGTGGAGAAGCCAAGTAGTTAGCTTTAACTTGAGCGTGTACACGGCCTTCGAAGTTACGGTTACCAGACAATACAGCCGCTACGGTCATATCGTTCTCAGCAATAGCTTCGCTTACTTCATCCGGTAGTGGACCGGAGTTACCGATACAAGTTGCACAGCCGTAACCAGCAACGTTGAATCCGAGTTGATCCAAGTACTCGATCAGACCTGCTTTTTCCAGATACTCGGTAACAACCAAAGATCCTGGAGTCAAGCTGCTTTTCACGTATCCTGGCTTAGTCAAGCCGCGTTCAACTGCTTTTTTCGCAAGCAAACCTGCTCCAACCATAACACTAGGGTTAGATGTGTTCGTGCAGCTTGTGATGGCTGCGATTACGACAGCTCCAGCAGCAAGCTCGCTTGTTGAACCATCAGGATGCTTAACAGGTACCTTCTGTTCAAGCTTCTCTTCAGTCAGTCCGTATCCACCTTTATCAACCGGTGTGCGGATGATGCTATTGAAGCTTTCTTTCATTTGTGTCAGCTCGATGCGGTCTTGTGGACGTTTTGGTCCTGCAAGACTTGGTACAACGGAGCCGAGGTCAAGTTCAATAACATCTGTAAATTCAGGATCTACTGTTGAAGCAGTCCGGAACATACCTTGAGCTTTGTAGTAAGCTTCAACCAGATCCACTTGCTCATCGGAACGGCCTGTGCTGCGCAAGTAGTTCAGCGTTTCGCTATCTACAGGGAAGAAACCGATTGTTGCGCCATATTCAGGTGCCATGTTAGCTACAGTTGCACGGTCAGCAAGACCGATATTAGCAAGTCCTGGGCCGTAGAACTCTACGAATTTACCAACAACGCCCTTTTTACGAAGCATTTGGGTAACAGTCAGTGCCAGATCCGTTGCTGTTGCGCCTTCGCTCAGGCTACCAGTCAATTTGAAACCGATAACGTCAGGTGTAACAAAGTAAAGCGGTTGGCCAAGCATACCTGCTTCAGCCTCGATCCCGCCAACACCCCAACCTACAACGCCAAGACCGTTGATCATCGTTGTATGGGAGTCAGTACCTACGAGAGAGTCTGGGAATACAACCGTTTCGCCGTCAACTGTTTTGGTTGCAGCAACGGAAGCTAGGTACTCCAAGTTTACTTGGTGAACGATCCCTGTGGACGGTGGAACCGCACGGAAGTTGTTGAACGCCGTTTGCGCCCAACGCAAGAAACGGTAACGCTCTTCGTTACGCTCGAATTCAACCTTGATATTGTAGTCAAGGGCATCGTTTGTTCCGAATGCATCTACCATAACGGAGTGGTCAATAACGAGGTCAACCGGTACGAGCGGGTTGATCTGTTTTGGATCGCCGCCTGCTTTTTTAACGGTATCACGCATTGCAGCAAGGTCAACGACAACAGGTACGCCGGTGAAGTCTTGCAGAACGATACGTGCAGGAATAAATGGAATTTCTTTGTTATTGTCACGGCCATCTGCCCAGCCGGTCAATTGTTTCACATGTTCTTCGGTAATTGCGTGTCCATCGAATTGACGAACTGCTGCTTCAAGCAGCACTTTAATAGAGAAGGGAAGCTTGGAAAGGTCGCCGTAGCCGCCTTCCTGAATCGCATCTAAACTGTAGTAGCGGTAAGACTTGCCTCCGACCTCAAGACTGCGTGCGGCGGAGAAATGGTTCTTGGCTGACATACATGTACCTCCTTAAAAATGTGTCGGTGAGATGAAGAAGACATTCATTTAAATGAAGAACAGGCCTTCATCGCTCCGTGTTCTTGTTCGTTGGTTTCATTAGGTGAAACATAATTTCATAATCGTAACTTTAGTTTTAAGTATACCGTTTCAAGAGGTCTACGTAAAGGGCTTTTTGCCTGTGAAATCCTGCTTTTTAAAAAGAATGAAGGCGTTTTCTCGTAAAGAGCAAGTTCGTATCATTTGGATTTCAGAAGGCGTACTCATACAACCCGGTGGGTTCTCATAGATATAGAAGGAGTTTTATTGTGCATATCGGTGGGAGATCGTCCAAACACAGCTTATGCCGAAGGGGGACAACAGCTTGGAACGGGAATGGAAGAGTGCCTTGTATACGTATGTTAACCAATATAATCGCTGCGAGATTGACTACCGCCCACAGACAAGCGAACGTATTGTAACCGATCCTGCGTTTGTTCTGGATCGGGGCGAGCGTATGGCGAGATTAGACGAGTGGTATCGTAGGCGGCGCGCTGTGCCGTTGCGGAGTGAGACCAGCGCCAAAATCATACGTACGGTTACCGAGAGTCCGGAAGAATCCGTGGTGGATGTGCAGCTATACAGCAGATTATTTTATGAGAAAAGCGGCATGACTCATCGCGAAGATCGAATCGAGCGGGAGCGGTTGACCTTTCTACGGCAGAACGGAACTTGGACGATTACACGGGTAGAACGGGAGGTACCCGAACGCCGCCCTCCTGGAGCGAGTCGCCCTTTTCAGCAGGCTGATTTTGTACAGGCGATGAATCGACCTTTACTCAATCACGATGTGCTTAGGCAGGGGCGCAGCTCCCGTCAGCAATTGTATCGCCGAGATTTAGCGGTTGCGTATGCGGATCGTTGGTGGAATACAGGCAATCCGGCATTTGAAGAATTCGAGGTGGATTGCACCAATTACGTGTCCCAGTGCCTCTTTGCAGGGGAGGCACCCATCCACTATACTGGTAGAAGAGAAGCGGGCTGGTGGTATAAAGGTTATGTAAATGGCACGGAGATGTGGAGCTATAGCTGGGCGGTATCGAACAGTTTGGAGCGTTATTTGTCCAGTAGCATTTGGGGCTTGTCCGCAACGGTAGTGGAGCGTCCTGAGCAACTGATGCTGGGGGATGTTATTCTCTACGATTGGGATGGGGATGGTCGCTTTCAGCATAGCACGGTGGTAACCGCCTTTGATGCTGGTGGCATGCCGCTTGTTAACGCACATACAGTCAGCAGTCGTCACCGTTACTGGGATTACCAGGACTCTTACGCTTGGACAGAGCGTACGGTGTATCGGCTTTTTCACATTGCAGACGAATTTTGAGTATGTTCTCACAGGGAAAGAACTTGTTTTCGGTGACGAGCCAAGCCCATTCCGTGTAAAATAAGATCAGTACAGAATAACAATGGTGCCTGTCATGATTACGTTCATGATGAAGGCATGATGCACAGATAATCGGAGGTTACGCATGAGTATGGATAAATTAAAAGTAGGCGTCGTTTATGGCGGGAAATCTGGCGAGCACGAGGTATCGCTGCAAACGGCGTTTGCTGTAACAAATGCATTTGATTATGAGAAGTATGAACTAGTTCCTTTTTATATCTCTAAGCAAGGTACGTGGAAAAAAGGTTCTGTGATGCATGCGCCATTCGCGCGGATCGAAGACCTGAAGCTGGAACAAGCTGCGGGCGGAACACAGGAAGCGCTGAATGCGCTATTCGGTCGCCTGTACGGTGGAGAAGAAGCTTTGGACGTGATGTTCCCACTGCTGCACGGCACATTCGGTGAAGACGGAACGATCCAAGGTATGTTCGAGATGGCAGATATGCCTTACGTTGGTGCGGGTGTACTCGCCTCAGCAGGTGGTATGGATAAAGTGGTGATGAAGAAATTGTTCGCACAGGCGGGTATTGACCAATGTGCCTTCACGTATTTCAACGCGACACAATGGAAACAATCTGAGCACGAAATGATCGTTCAGGTTGAAGATCAGCTGGGTTATCCATGCTTTATCAAGCCGGCAAACCTGGGTTCAAGTGTGGGCATTTCCAAAGCACGCAACCGGGATGAACTGAAGACAGCTGTAGAATTCGCACTTCGTTATGATACGAAGGTGGTCATTGAGGAGTTCGTTGAAGCACGTGAAGTCGAGGTGAGTGTGCTAGGAAACGATGAACCGATGGCTTCGGTGCCAGGAGAAATCGTATCCTCCGGTGAATATTATGATTATGCTGCCAAGTACATTGACGGACAATCACAGATGTTGATTCCTGCACCACTCGATCCAGAAGCAGCAGATCGTATTCGTGAAGCGGCGTTGCAGGCATTTCGTGCAATCGAAGGCAATGGTATCTCCCGCGCGGACTTTTTCATCCGCAAATCGGATGGCGCTTTGCTTATTAATGAAGTGAACACAATGCCAGGTTTCACACCGTACAGCATGTATCCTTTGCTGTGGCGTGAAACGGGTGTAGCGTATGCGGAGTTGCTGGATCGCATGATTGAGCTGGCTCTGGAGCGATACAACCGCAAACAGGCGCTGAACTACGAGAACGGCGTGCAAGCGTAATTTTGGATTATATAAAATGATCTTATTATTTACACGCTAATTTAAGGAGGGATAGGCATGGGATTTCAGACTGAATTCAATTCCGTATGCAAATTCAAAAGCGAACAAGAACTATTCGAGCTGCTTGAATATGGCCGTGGCAAAATGGTTAAACAAGGATTCCGTGTGTTCCCTACCGGACAGAAAGTCATTGCGTACACACCGGACAATGTGGCGGTTGCCATCGTGAAGATTGTCGCTTCCATTGCGGAAATTAACTTCCAAAATCAAGAGGTGACCGAAGTAGAGATGCAACTCATCCGTAAATTAACGGAAGAAGAGTCACGCGTCCAGACTGCACTTGCGGACGAGATGTTCTTCGGAGAGCAGGCGTAGGGTTAATCGTCCAATTTAGCGCCTGAACGATTATGGTCTTTCGTTTAGGGTAAAACTTGGTTATATACAAGTTGGCAAAGCTCGGCGTATCAGAGTCGGGCAGAATTGCCGCCCATAGAGAGGAAGAACCTTCATGCTCGTGCGTTTTGGTTACGTGGCTATGTCTGTGCTTGTGGAGAATGCTTCACCATCGCGCACAATGACCATGGCCAGCTTCAAAAAGATCGAAGACAGGCAAGCAGCCATTCGTAAGCTGGAACGGATCGCGGCTGAGAATCTACACAATACGTTACGATTACTCAGACATAATCGCGGGAGTCATATTCATGTTTATCGTTTCTCCTCCAAATTAATTCCACTCGCAACGCATGAGGATCTAAGTGATTGGGATCCATTTCCGGCACTGAAATCTGATTTTGCAGCGATAGGTGAATTTGTGAAGGAGAATCAGATGCGTGTATCGTTTCACCCTGATCATTTTACGGTACTCAGTACACCTCGTGAGGAAGTGCTGCGTAATTCGATCAAGGACCTGCGCCATCATGTGCGGATGCTGGATGCAATGGGTCTGAATGCAACTGCCAAGAATAATATACATATTGGTGGTGCATATGGGGACAAGCCTTCTGCAGCACTTCGTTTTGAAGAGAACTTTATGAAGCTGGACAGGGATATTCAAGAGCGGATCACGCTCGAAAATGATGATAAAACTTTCAATATGCCCGAAACTCTAGCGGTGTGTGAACATTTAGGGCTACCGATGGTACTAGATATTCATCATCAGTGGGTCAACAACGAAGGTGAAAAGCCTTGGGAACTGTGGCCTAACATTTTGAAAACGTGGACGTCACCCCTTGCCCAGGCAGATTCACCAGCGGATCGCCCACTCCCACCTAAGATTCATGTGTCCAGCCCGAAGAGTGAGAAAGACCCGCGTGGTCATGCGGACGGTGTAGAGGTAGAGCCGTTGCTGGATTTTTTAAGGCACATTGCTGCAGATACTCCTGCGCTGGATGTTATGATTGAGGCCAAACGTAAAGATGAAGCGTTGGTTCAATTGATGCAGAAGCTAGCGTTCTATCACGAAGAGGGCGTGGAGTGGGTAGACGAATCAACGGTCATTATTCATCCCTAGTGCCAAAAGAGGCTTAGGCAACTAGAAACTTTACCTCCAAAGGGACGTATACTTCTAACAAGTATTTTAATTTTTTCGTAGATTGATATAGAAAGTAGAGTGAACGCTTTGAATGAGAAGGAAAAGACACCTTATGTCGTGACAAGCAAAAGCTATACTGCCGTTGCCATCAACGCAGCTTCCAAAGCTGGAGAGTGGATCAAGAGTCGCCTTGGAACGGTAAGTGAACTCGGAATTAAGTATTCTCCGCAAGATCTGGTAACCGAAGTGGACAAAGGAGCGGAACAGATGATCCGCCGCCTGATTCTCACGCATTTTCCTCACCATGCTATTCTGGGTGAAGAGGGCGTGGAGCCGGGGCCTGAAGCTTCCGCTAGAGCGCTCCAAGAGATTCAAGATGAGGAGTATCTTTGGATTGTTGACCCCGTGGATGGCACGACCAATTTCGTGCATGGATTTCCGTTCTTTTCGGTATCTATCGCATTAGCACATCGTGGTGAAGTTATTGTAGGCGTTATTTACGATCCTTCACGGGATGAATTATTTGTAGCTGAAAAAGGAAAAGGTGCCTACGTTCATGGTAATCGTATGGGTGTATCTGGAGAGCAAGAGTTGGCACATAGCCTTGTCGCTGTTGGCTTCCCTGCTGATCCTAACTATACCCTGCCGATTAATATGGCTGCTGTACAAGCGCTTGCCCCACAGGTGCGTAATCTACGTGCTGGTGGTTCAGCTGCATTACATCTGGCTTATGTTGCTGCGGGACGACTTAGCGCTTATACGGAAATCGGACTGAAACCATGGGATATTGCAGCAGGCGCACTACTCGTTGCAGAGTCTGGTGGCACAATCACAGATACGGTTGGAACACCGTACGATCTGTCTGTTAGCCATATCGTCGCGAGTAATGGCAAAATTCATGAGGCTCTGACAGGTGTACTGAAGGAAGCCAAAGCTACGGGTATGGAGTGAGCGTCACTTATCCAAGCTTGAATAACTTGTCATCGTAAACATGTGAATTCAATCAAAGGAGCGAATACCAATGGATGAATCCAAAGAACTGGAACAACGGCTCAGAGATATGCTGATGGAAGGGGACATGGAGGACTCCGGCGACGCCGAACAGCGTGAACGCCAAATGATTCTTCCCAAATATGAAGTGCGGATCCAGACGGAGCGCGATCCCATTGTCGAAGAAACGTTGAAATTCCGGCAATTAGCACGTGAAGTAGACGATCGTTATGATCGTTATCTGGAGCGAGCTGTTGGTAACAAACCGGATACTGACACAGTGGATCCCAATCATTCTAAAGATGCAGATCCGTCGCAAACTTAACCAATGGCCAATGTATGACTGTAATTAGACATAGCCAACGAATAAGAATGAACGAAATAACAGGTTATCCCGTCCGGGAAACCTGTTATTTCATGTGCTCCACCTGTGGTGGGGACAACCTCTACTTCAAAATGATAGAATAGAATGACACGCACTTATGTCATTAGAATGACGGATGTACTATATAATCGTGTAAAATGATAGATTCGCGAAAAGGAGTGTTAACGAGAATGAAGCGTAAAGTTACATGGGGAAATACAGCAGCAGGATTAACAGCGAGTATGTTAGCCGGAATGTTGCTCTTAGCATCATCTGCACTGCCTGCACATGCGGCAGAGGCAGGTACGAGCACATTGCCAGCGAGCACAACCGAAGCA
The DNA here is from genome assembly GCF_001426865.1 of Paenibacillus sp. Root52. Classification (GTDB taxonomy): domain Bacteria; phylum Bacillota; class Bacilli; order Paenibacillales; family Paenibacillaceae; genus Paenibacillus. The sequence goes on from NZ_LMFO01000023.1 coordinate 598,215, forward strand.
TCGTTGCCAGCGAAGAAAGATGCAGTAGCGGTAACGAAGGAGTTTCGTATCGTAACCCTGGGAGATTCTATCACTGTGGGATACGAGCCTAATTTGAAAGAGCAAGAGCTACCATATGGCTATGTAGAACGTTTGCAGGAGCAAGGCTTGCTTCATGGTCGTACGCAAGTGGATAACTTCGGCATTGCTGGCTTGAAGAGCAGTGGTCTGAAGACGTTCACGACGGCAATTAAAGAAGGAAAAACGCTCACGTCTGAAGCGATTCAACCAAGTCTGCCAGACCCAAGAGCTGGACAGATCGGAGCGAATACCGCTGCCATTCGGGAGAGTATTGCTCAAGCGAATCTAGTAGCCATTACAATTGGCGGAAATGACGTATCGGAATTGCTCGGTACAGCCAACAAGCTGAGTGATCAGGAGCTGCAAGAGAAGGTAAAAGAATTACTTACAACATATACAGCGAATATTAGTGCAACGATTACTGACATTCATGAGATTAATCCAACCGCTCGAATTGTGATTGCTGATCAATATCAACCGATGCCAGAGGTAGCGGGCAAGGAGCTTTATGCTAAACTTATGGAGGCATCCAAAGGCTTCACAACAACGATTGATGGAATTGCTGCTCAATTCACTTCCCAAGGGATCAAGGTACAAGTAGCTCACGTAGCGAAAGAGTTTATTGGCGGCGAAGGTACGATGACACATATGATCAGAGATCGTGATTTCCATCCGAATCAATTGGGATATGCATCGATTGCTGAAGTGTTTGCCACAACCATCTGGGGCAACTATACGAAACTGACAGCTCCAGCAGCAGGCGAGCCAATGAACATTATCGTCAGCGGCAAAACGCTGGATACACCGTACAAACCGATCAACCGTAGCGGCAAGAACTTTGTAGCCATTCAGGATATCGTGAACGCGGTTGGTGCAACAACGGTTTGGGATAACAAAACATCTACAGCTACAATTACTTATGGTGATCGTAAGGTTGCTGTGAAGATCGGTGCGAATGCGGTTCTAGTTAACGGAGCATCGGTTAAGGTAGACACACCTGCCTTCCTGAACAAGGTAGGCAAAGAGTCCAAAACATACGTACCGCTTGCTATGGTAGCAGAAGGTCTGGGATTTGACGTGCAATATGTGGCGAAGTTGAAAACGGTATTCGTGAATCCGTAACCTTTACTTCGTACCCGAATAGACAGATGGGTTCCTTCATTTCAGAGGGAATTCACTGTCTATTTGTCTTTTTATCCGCGGACATCGTGAATAGATTGTTTCATGACTCCAAAAGTTGAATAAATATGACTTGTCATCTGACCATGGATGTGTAAATATGAAAATAACTTACAGTCGTTCTACACGCCATAAGAAGCATCGTACCCTTCTCCAGTCAAAGGAGCGCTTTGGATGAGGAAAATTAAGAACGCTTTCATGACGTTGCCAATACATCACAAAACCATCCTTCTCATCGGGCTTTTGATGTTGGTCAGCTTCACCTTTTATGTCTCCGTCCTGCGATATGTCTTCAGCATCTATGACCGTCAGATTTACGAGAAATCATCACAGGTTCTTAATATGTCCTCTGTAGGCATCGAGAATCAGCTTCGGGAGATCACGAATCTATCCTTCAAAGTCATGTCGGACGAACCGCTACAGCAATATCTGCTGCAGTTGGAGAAGGCAGAGACGGGATACGAAAAGAACAGTGTACGCAAGAAGATCACTAATCGACTTGTCGCTTATGCAGGCTCGGAGAAGTACGTGTACTCCATGATATTTATTGATAATGATAAAAATATTATGGCTGCGGGAAACCGAGAGGGTGTATCCGAAGCAATGCAAAATGAGCTGGTTGCGCTCGGTGAGCAGCATTCCGGTGCAAATGCATGGTATACCGGCGGGGATCGTCAAGCGAGATTGCTATCGGTAAGACAGGTGAAATCCTTCATTGGTGGTGCGTTTACACTGGATAAGCTGGGGACGTTAGTAATTCGTGTTCGATTGGATCGCATTGTCCAAGATCAGATGCAGCATCCGGCAGAGGATTCTCAGCTACTCATTACGGATGGTAGAGAAGTCATCTATCCAACTGAACCCTCAGTCAGTGAATCTGAAATTGAGTCAGAATTGAAGCGAATTCAGCCGTATGGCATTGCTATGTTTGAACAAGGAAGGAATTTTGTCGCCCGAGCTCATTCCTCCTACACAGATTGGGTGTACCTGTATATGACTCCCTTTGATCAGATGTTTAAGCAGGTTCAGTTTGTCAAACAGCTGGTAACGGTCATTTTCATTGTCATATTTCTAGCGGCACTTATATTCGGATTCCGATTCTCGCGTAGCATCACTCAGCCTATTGCCCATTTGATCAAGAAAATGCGTAATATTGAAAAGGGTGATCTCGACAAGCTGGAGGAAGCTGCACTCGGTGACATTCCATCTTCCCCGCAAAATGAGGTCGGGCTATTACATCGAACCTTCAAAATGATGCTACAACGCATCCGTGAATTGATTGATGAGAATTATGCCAAGCAGCTGGTCATTCGTGAGACAGAGTTGAAAGCGCTTCAGGCGCAGATCAACCCTCACTTCTTATATAACACACTGGAATCGATCAATTGGCTCGCCAAAGTTCAGAAACAACGTCAAATCTCTGAAATGGTGGAGGCACTTGGGTTTTTGTTACGGAGCTCGGTGAATATGTCTGAAAAGTGGATTACGCTCGAAAGGGAATTGGATATCGTGCGCAGCTATGTGACGATTCAGCGTACACGCTTTGAGGAAAGACTTGATTTTGACATGGAGATTGCTCCTGAAGTGGGAACAGCACGGATTCCTAAACTGACATTACAGCCTTTGGTGGAGAACGCCATTCATTATGCACTGGAGCCAAGCATAGATCCTTGCCGAATTCGCATCCGAGCGAGGGCAGACGGGGATAAGGTGATTATTGAAGTGGAGGATGATGGCCCGGGAATGACAGCGGAATTTCTACAACAATTGCAGGAGGGACAGATTCAGACAAGAGGGCAGGGCATTGGGTTATCGAACATTCAAGAACGGATCAGACTGACCTTCGGTGATGAAGGCACAATGGTCATGAGCAGCAGCCCTGGATCAGGAACTGTAGTATCGATCAGCATACCTTGGATTAGAGAGGACGATGACGATGTACAAAGTGATGCTCGTAGATGATGAGCGTGTCATTCTAGAGGGAATTTCCCAGGTGGTCGATTGGGCCGCAGCAGGCACAGAGCTGGTGGATACGGCAAGGAATGGAATTGAAGCATTGGACAAAATCGGGCAATCCCGGCCTGACATTATCATTACGGATATTTCCATGCCTGGTCTAGATGGTCTTGGACTTATTGAGAAGGCGTCCGAGGCCTATCCTGATCTACGGTTTATTATGTTGTCTGGTTATAAGGAGTTCGAGTATGCCCGTAGAGCCATGCAATATGGGGTGAAGCATTATCTGCTGAAACCTTGTAATGAGAATCAGATCCATGATGCCTTATCCGAGCTGTTACAGGAACAGCAGGATGCCCAGGTGAAGGAGCATGTAGCCGGAGAGATGAAGCAGAGACTGCAACGGGTTCTTCCACATGTGAAAGAACAGTTTCTGCTGGAATTCATGACGAATCGAACCTACGGACCAGGTGACTTGGAATATTATCAAGAGCTGTTCGATCTGGAGCTTGAGGATACTGAAGTTCGCCTATTGCTGTTCCGAATTGCAGATGAGCATGATTACAGTCATTTATTTGCGATCAAGAATATCGCGAATGATCTTCTCCTACATGTCATGTTAAGTACAACGATTGAAGGAAAGCTGTTGATTTTGCTGAAAGATTCCGCTGATGCAGTTACATTACAGGAAAGTATCGAAGAAGTTCGGGCTACATTTACTCGCTTGTATAAATTACAGGTGACTGCCGCACTAAGCGAAGCAGATCGAATGATCCAGGCTCGGCGTCTGTTCCGTGAAGCACTGCAATGTCTGAATCATCGCTTTTTCATCGGAGAAGGGAAGCTAATTACGAAGAACGACCTTGTACTAGCGGGCGAACGCGAAGGTATATATGTGGAACAGGATGCCGATCAGTTGTGTCAATTAATCAAGTCGGGAAATGCCGAAGAAGCGGCCTCTGAAGTGGATCGTCTGTTTGATCTGTTATCAGAGCATCAGCTGGAGATTGAGGTTACTCGTTCCTATGTGGTGCAATTGTATTCGGCAATGATTCAAGTCTGTCCACCCGAAGAGGCCACGGAATTCACACAGCGGATGGCAGAGCTATCTCACATCGATACGTTATCTGGTCTGAAATCCTTTGTATCCAGCAGTGCAGCTCGGTTGACCTCGGGTTACTACAAGAACCATATTAGTCGCCAGTCTTCGGCGGTGGAGAAAATGATGGATATCGTAGATCGTTACTACGGTGAAGCGGATCTCTCGCTAAACGGCGTTGCACATCAGATGTTATATATGAATCCGGATTACTTAGGGAAAATTTTCAAAAAGGTGACTGGTGAGAATTTCTCAAACTATGTGAATCGACTTCGGATCGAACGGGCGTGTGATCATATTCGCAGAGGCGGGGATGTAAAAGTATTTGAGCTTGCCGAATTATTCGGCTTCGGAGGCAACTCACAATATTTCAGTCAGGTGTTCAAAAAGTGGACGGGAATGACACCTACTGAATTCCGTAGATCCGGCACGTAACAATTGGACATCGATCCTGTAGTGAATATATGGGGAGGACGAACAGTGCCATGAGGGGCAATGTCGTCCTCCTCTGTTTTTTAAACCAACAAGACGGTTTTGTGTATTCAACTATGCGCGTACATTTGCGAAAATGACATTATCAAGTTTGTGAAAGCGTTATCAGCAAAGAAAAGGTAACCCGTTCACACAACCATATCAACATAAAAGGGGAGATTGGCATGGTGAAAAAGGCAATATTCCTGATGATGGCTGCGTTGCTGGTTTTTACAGCAGCATGTAGTTCAGGTGGAGGATCAGAAGGCTCGTCCTCGGATGGATCAGTTAACCTACGAATCGCTTGGTGGGGTTCAGACGCACGGCATGAATACACACAGAAGGTCATCGACCTGTACAAAGAGAAAAACCCGAATGTCAAAATCGACGTGGAATATGCTTCATTTGATGACTACTGGAAAAAGCTCGCTCCACAAGCAGCGGCAAGTCAGTTGCCTGATATTGTGCAGATGGATATCTCCTATATCAGTCAATATGCACAGAATGGTCAGCTAGAGGATCTGGCTCCATATCTGGGCAACCAGATCAAAGTAGATGATGTCTCTGAGAATGTTATCAGCACTGGCGTAATTAACGGCAAACAATATGGTGTGCCTGCTGGTGTTAACGTTCTGGGTTTCCAATACGATCCAGCATTGCTTCAAAAAGCAGGTGTGGATGCCATTCCGGACAATATGACTTGGGAAACCTACGAAGAGCTGGGTAAACAAGCCGCGGATAAAGGTCTGTATTTGGATGGTGGAGTAGCGCCGGATATCTTCTTCCACTACTTCCTGCGTACAAAAGGACTGTCACTGTACAATGCGGAAGGAACGGGGCTTGGCTATGACGACGATAAATTATTCGTTGAGTTCTTCGGACTTATGCGTCGCATGATTGAGCAAGGTGCAGCACCTACTCCAGATATCGCTAACCAAACCAAAGGCATTATTGAAGAATCCGATCTTGTTAAAGAAAAAGGAATCGGTGTATGGCAATGGTCGAATCAGTTCGTAGCATTGCAACAAGTAGCTAACCGTCCACTTGCATTCGCACCAATGCCAGGTCCTGATATGGAAAAAGGACTTTACATGCAGCCAAGTATGTATTGGGGTGTAACGTCCAACTCGAAAGTAAAAGAAGAAGCAGCTAAATTCATTGATTTCTGGGTGAACGATGTAGAAGCTAACAAATTGATCAAAGGTGAGCGCGGTGTGCCAATCTCTGGAGCAATCAAAGAAGCGATTGCACCTGAACTGAGTGACGCAACGAAACAGGTATTTGAATTCGTAGCATCGATGGAGCCTAATGCTTCACCTATGAGCCCACCACCACCAGTAGGTTCACCTGAAGTGATCTCATCTTTAGCTGATGTTGTTGAAGAATTGAACTTTGGCAAAATCACACCAGAGCAAGCGGCAGAGACATTCCGCAAAAATGCTGAATCTGTTCTAGCCAACAATAAATAACAGTTGAATGATTGCTTGCTCATCCCGAGACTGGGATGGACGGGAATAGGGCTACTCGCTTCTGCGAGGGCCTTTCCCCGTCCAATCATTTGGAAACCCGGCGGCCGCAGAGGCTTTGCCGCCCCAGTCATAGCGCAAGCAGATCTATAAAGGAGGTTCGTTCCATTGAGGCAGTATTCGTCGTTACGTAGAAACCTGACCGGATATGCGTTCATCAGCCCGTTCATTATTGGCTTTCTGGGTTTTACGCTGATCCCCATGTTTGTTTCTCTATATATGTCATTCACAAGTTATAACTTGTTCACTTCTCCGCGCTGGATCGGGCTCGACAACTACTACAAAATGTTTTTTGAAGACCCGAAATACTGGAACTCGGTTAAGGTAACATTCCTGTATGTATTCATTGGGGTACCGTTAAGGTTGATCTTCGCCCTCTTCGTAGCGATGATCCTGAATACTGGCTCTCGCATGGTTGGAACGTACCGTACCTTGTACTACTTACCATCTATCATTGGTGGTAGTGTCGCTGTATCCATTATGTGGCGTAACCTCTTTAGTAACGAAGGTGTCGTTAACAGTGCACTCGTAGCAATCGGAGTAGGACCAATAAGCTGGTTCGGTGATCCTAATGCATCCCTCGTTATGCTAATCTCGCTGTCCGTGTGGCAGTTTGGTTCCTCCATGTTGATCTTCCTAGCGGGTCTCAAAAATATCTCTCCTGAGATGTATGAGGCAGCGGGCGTGGATGGAGCAAATCCGATTCGTAAATTTTTCAGCATTACCTTGCCACTCCTCAGTCCAATTGTTCTGTTCAACCTGATCATGCAAACCATTGGTGCATTCATGACGTTTGTACCTGCCTACATCATCTCCAAAGGAGAAGGCGGCCCAATGGACGGTACGATGCTCTACTCCCTGTACCTGTTCCGTCAGGCGTTTATGTTTAACAACATGGGTTACGCTTCGGCAATGGCCTGGATCATGTTGCTGATGATTGGTTTGCTTACTGTAGCGGTGTTCCTGACATCTAAATTCTGGGTGTTCTATGAATCCGAAGGAGGGAAGTAACGATGGTTTGGAGAAATGTTAAATGGCCCATTTATCACCTGTTCGTTGCAGCACTAGCCCTCCTGATGCTCTATCCAGTGCTCTGGATGCTGTTCAGTTCCTTCAAGGAGAGCCGTACCATCTTCGTTACGGCAGACACTCTCTTCCCAGCAGAATGGATATGGAGCAACTATGTTGATGGCTGGAAAGGTGCTGGCGGCAGACCGTTCATGGATTACATTACGAACTCGCTAGTCATTGTTATCATCTCAACTATTGGTGCAGTGATATCGTCATCATTGATTGCTTTCGGTTTTGCCAGACTCAACTTCAAAGGACGTGCCTTCTGGTTCTCCATTATGATGTTGACTCTTATGCTGCCACATGACGTTGTACTCGTTCCTCAATATATCATTTTCACAAAGCTTGGTTGGTTGAATACGATACTGCCGATCGTTGTTCCTACATTCTTCGGGATGCCGTTCTTCATCTTCCTGATGGTACAGTTCATTCGAACGATTCCTAAGGAATTGGATGAGGCAGCTACGATTGATGGATGTAACAAATTTAGGTTGTACATTCAGATTATTATGCCACTCATCAAATCATCATTGGCTACTGCCGCAATCTTCTCCTTCTATTGGAGATGGGAGGACTTGCTGGGTCCAGTATTGTACCTGAATTCACCGGATAAATACACCGTTTCGATGGCTCTGAAAATGTTCCTGGATAGCGAATCTGCCTCCAACTGGGGAGCGATGTTCGCGATGTCCATCGTCAGTCTCGTACCTGTTGTAGCTGTGTTCTTCATCTTCCAGAAACAAATTGTACAAGGGATGAGCACTAGCGGTTTGAAAGGCTAATTGCACGCGTTGGAACAGAACGCTGAACAAGGAGGCTATTTCCATTGAATAATGCTCAGGATCGTCATGCCGTTGCCTCGGAGGCAACGGTAGAGAACAACGAGAGTACAGTTACAGCATGGAAGTTTAAGTTTGGCCCTGGAGAGGAAATAGAAGGATACAAGGCGGTATCTTCGAGTACAATCTATGAGGAACAACAGGGATTCGGATTTGAACGAGGCTCCATCGTGTATGAGAAACAACGGATTTATGACAATGAGTCATCACGAGGAGCTAATCGCACTCAAGGTAATGGGGAGACGGTTAACCTGGCCTTCCAATTACGTTCAAGCTTCTGTATTCCAACGAAAGCCGCTTTTGTCATGGATGTGCCTGATGGTACGTATCAAGTAATGATGATTGCAGGAGATGAGCTGGCTGAGACACGTACTCGTGTCAAAGCTGGAGAAGGTAGGCTTATGTTGCCGACCATCCATACGTTGCCAGGACAATGTGCAGAGGTTCGATTCTCCGTCGTTGTTCGAGGGGGCAAGCTTCGCTTATCCTTCTCTGGCCCAGCACCACGAATTAATGCATTGGAAGTAACGCTTGCGAATCAGACCATGACGGTGTTTCTTGCAGGGGATTCCACGGTTACGGATCAACCGGAGAGTGGCTACCCCTACTGTGGTTGGGGGCAGTTGTTACCGGCTCAATTCAAACACGATGTTGCTGTAGATAATCATGCGCAGTCAGGGCGCAGTTCTCGCAGTTTCATTAATGAAGGGCGCTTAGGTGCCATTCAGAAGAAGATCAAGGCAGAGGATTTTCTCTTTATTCAATTCGGACATAACGATGAGAAGCCAGATCCTAGCCGGGGAACGAAGCCTTTCACAACATATAAAGAGCATTTGAAAAAATATATTGATGTCGCCCGTGAGGCAGGAGCCCGTCCAGTGCTGGTTACTCCTGTTCATCGTCGCTATTTCGCAGACGACGGTACGCTGACAGATACGCATGGCGATTATATCGTAGCCGTACGTGAATTAGCGCAAGAGGAGGAAGTGCCGCTGATTGATCTTGCTGAGCGAAGCCGTCTTTTATTCGAGCAGACAGGCATCGAGGGCACCAAAGAGGATTTTATGTGGGTACTACCTGGTGAATTTATGAACTTCCCTGCTGGCGTGGAAGATAACACGCATTTTCAAGAACGCGGCGCTCATCGTCTAGCTCAGCAAGTGGCAGAAGCCATCCGTGAGTTAAGATTACAGCCATTACAGATGTTCTTGCGTTAGGGAAGAGTTCTAACAAGAGTTCTAACAATGAAGCAAGGGTCAATCGGAAGCACTCAGTTAAGACGAGGAGGTTGGCATAGTGGGAACGAATCAGACAAATGTTACGAGCGATAATAAAGGAAACAGCGCTGGGGGAGCAAAAGGCCATACATATTGGGTGATCCCCGACGGATACATTCCTCCAGATAGTAGCGGTACATTGGAGAGCCATGAGAGCATCTGTGTACTGAATACAGGCACAGAAGATGCTGAACTTGAGATCACCATTTTTTTCGAGGATCGGGATCCATTGGAGCAGATCGCGGCAACGGTACCTGGGCGGAGAACCAAACACATCCGAACAGCTTCCTTACAAGCAAATGGTGAGTCGATTCCACTCGGAGTGCCTTACGCTATAACAGTGTCCAGCAATGTAGCGATCATAGTGCAGTACAGTCGTTTGGATACAACGCAGCCTGAATTAGCATTGATGAGTGTAGTCGCTTTTCCGATAGCTTAGATGAGTAATGGTGGAACACCAACAATGTTAGAACATCAAAAGGATAGCACACTTTAGCGCACCAAAAGACGATGCATCTACCCTCTGCTTACTGTAGGGGATATGGATCGTCTTTTATTTTGAAGCATTATATTTATAGGTGCTTGCATTCATAATGTCGACACGGACGTCCACCTGACCCAGCTTGAAATGGGCGAGAGGATCAGCTCGTTTGTTGGCGTGTGTAGCCCACAAGGGATGGTCATGTCGGTATAGGTACTCGACCAGGCCATAGGTATCTATTTTCATCGCCTGTGTATGTTGAAAGGTATGTCGTATTTCGTTCTGAATTTGCTGCGCAGCTTCTTGTTCCAGCATGCGTTTGGATTGATGGGTGCTATGGTCTTCAATGATCGTGCCTTTAACGATGGTCTTCAGATCAAACTGAACCCCGGTTCCATTCTTATTCGCTCGTATCACGGTTCGTGGATCACGGAGCATGAGGGATAGACTGGGTGTTTTTTGCTTGTCAGAATAGACGTACAGAGGATACTGATAGACTTTGTTGTAGTTAACATACCTTGCTCCTGCCGCATGATCTGCGTCGACTTTTCCTTGATTCTGACCACCTGTGATAACGTAAAATCCATTCATTTGCACGAGCGGTGGCTTCCGATCCTGGTTTGTCCATGTGTGATTGGTATTCGTAACAGAGGGAACCAGAACGGTAGACGCGGGTTCTCGGAATCCATCTAGAAGCTGATGCATTCGAATAGGCTCAAACGCTGAATATTGTTTATATAACTTAACCGGCTCGAATAACTCGATCGTCTGTTCAGATTGGTTCAGCAGAGCGGATGAAGAGAGCAGATCCTTCATATCGTCCGTCGTAGCGTAAATCCAAGGCGTATAACGAAGTTGCCCGGAATGCATAAGTGTATCAAAGATATCCTCTAGATGCCCGTTTAGCGCATTTTGAGTTAAGACGATGGCCTTCACATGGGTCCACAACGTCTGCTGTTGAGAACTGCGGTACAGATCGTTGACAGCCATATTCAGTGTTGCTCCTTCACCTTGACCGATCCAGACTTGGCTTCCCTCACGTGAGGTAGGTCCATCTTGCTTCGCAATACTCGAAAAATCAATGAGTTGCGCATAGGCGACATAGTGATCCTTAACATAATCAATACCCAGCGCAGTGATGAAATTGATGCTCTGGACTTCCTTCGAATCCCAGCATCCAGATAGAGGAATAGCCATAATAATGGCAATCAGCCAGAGCCCTGTTTTTCGGGTAAGGCATGTCATGAACCGCACAGTGTACTTCATGATTTCCCCTTCTTTCGGGTGGAATCTTGAGTATGCAGAGCCTTAGGGCGTTGTTTGCGTTTCAGTGTAGGCAGCATCGATACAGATTGAGTAAAGTCACCAGGAATATAAGGAGATACAGGAGACAGGTATGATACGCCGTAACATTCTAGTGACACCAAGTGTACGATTATGGCGAAGAAACCAATCATGAACCCATATAGCCCGAGCACAGAAGAGAGAACCAGCATGGAAATTCGGATCTGTGAAGTGGCTCCCCCTAGCACGGAATTCACAAGGATGTAGCTAGAAATAACAGAGATTGCCACAGTCACAATGATGGTGGGGGAGGTAATTCCCGCTCGAATGGCTGCATCTCCGATAATGAGTCCGCCGACGACACTAACCGTCTGTCCCAGTGCTCTGGGAAGTCTACGTCCAGCTTCATTAAATAATTCAAACATAAAGATCATTAAGAAAGCTTCGAGTGTAACCGGCATAGGTAACCCCATTCGGGTACCCGCAATAGTCGCGAGAAGAGGTAGTGGAATCTGTTCCAGATTGAAGCTTGTAAGTCCGATATAAAAGGCAGGAAAAAAGCAGGCGATTAATAACCCCGCAATACGAAGAATCCGCTCAAAGGTTACGATAAAGAACGGGGTACTCTCGTCTTCGGGTGACTTCAGTTGATTGAATAAGGTAGTAGGTGCAATTGTTGCTACTGGAGAACCTTCGATGAGAACAGCAAAGCGACCGTTAAGTATGGAATCAACAACATAATCAGGACGTTCAGTACTATCTGTTAAAGGAAAAATGCTTTTGATTCCGCCCATAACAGCCCTTTCGACAAGTGAGGTTCCGAGAACGCCATCGAGTTCAATCTGATTGAGATTGTTGCGGGCTTCACTTAGAATATCCGGGTTAATAATATCGCCTATATACAACAGTCCCATGGAGGTTTGTGTCCGGTTACCTTTGACGAATTTTTCGTAACACATGGAGTCACTTTTTAGACGTTTTCGAATCAGGGCAATGTTGGTGCTAAGCTCTTCGGTAAACCCATCGCGGGGTCCCTTGACTGATGTCTCAATGGCGGATTCCTCGGGTGTACGACCCGGAATAGAGGCGATATCCATGCTATAGGCCGGATGCCCTTGCCCGAAGAATAGGACAAGTTGTCCGCTAAATACGAGACGATTAATGTTAGGCACATCCTGTATATCCTGAATGGAGCTCATGGAGAGCCCAAGCTGTGAAGGTAATGACAAGCTTGCATCTAATTCAGCCTTTTCTAGTCGAGGAGCAATATATTGATTAATCTGTTTGGTATCTGTTAAGCCCTCACAATATACCAAAATGACAGATAATCCAGCGGGCTGCTTAGAAGGGTAGGCTTGAACAACAACGTCTGCACAGGACTTAAACAACTGCTGTAACGAAGCATGAAGGGAATCTGGGGACTGGGAGTTAATCAGTGTGTGTTCCATGTTGTTTCCTCCTCTGAGCGCGCGAACTGAACCACGCAGTGAAAGTGGCGACTACAGCAAGGCTGCTCAGATACAGCACGTTAACTGGGAAAATAACATGTACGAGCAAAAATTCGAACGTGATATCATCCAATGGATGTAACATCGTCATAATAAAAACGACAGTGAGCGCGCTAAAGGCAGCTTTTCTTGTATAGGCGTTTTTAATATTCCATATCTCCACCACAATATACATACCAAGGGATATCCGTGTAAAAGAGCCTGCGAGCCACTGGTAGATCGAAAAGAAATCTGTTTGGGCAATATATTTGCCCAAGGAAGCAATGCGCCACTCCTCAAAAGCGGGATAACGCATTTTGGCTGCCTCATATGGGTCGAATTCCACAATGGCTCCGATCAGTGGGCCAAGTGTTAGTCCTACGATGATGCAGGCCAGTAATAGATATTGCCACAGTCGAATGCGAGAACGCAGATGAGGCTGAATATACCAGATAAACAACAACTCAAACATGCCAGCCAGGCAGTATACTGTGCCATTCATGACAGGCGACCATCCATGCTCAAGTACAGGCAGTAAGCGGCTGTAGTCCTTGTACTGCATGTTAACGATAGCTACATAGAAGCCAAGCAGGACAACGAGTGGAAGCAGCAATCCAGCTGTGAACGCCAGTGTACGTATGCCTTTATAGGCAGTGTAGCCACAGACAGCCATCAAGGCTATGGTCGTCGCGATTACCGGAGTATCCTGCAGATAGTTCGTTTTGGTCCAAGTGGTCGTATCGTGCAAAGTGAAATAGATCAAGGACAGGAAGAAGAGGCTGTTCCCTATACGAAACAGCAGACCAATCGGTTTACCGAGATGATTCGACAACCAGTTATTGAAGGTTTGATGCTTAAGATGCCGGGAGACGTAGGCAAGCATGAGGGTGAATAAGAGGAAGGGACCTGCAGACAGCAGAACGGATATCCACGCATCTCGTTTGGCAGCCGTGAGAAGAGCCGGGATGATCAATACGTGACTGACAAGTCCCACCGTTAACATCATAAGCATTAATGCTTGTAAGAATGAAGGCTGGGTTGATTTCATGCTGAGAGAACCTCTTTCCTAATAGAGGCTGTTCAAAAAGTTTCTAGTTTCATCCCATCTTCTTGGTACTGAAAACCGTCCTTTTTGAACACGCACTTATAAGATTATCTCAGCAGTGTTTACTTGAATCCTGTGCTTCATACAGGTGTGGGTTACATAGGTCGATGTATTTGCTTAATCCTACAATGAATTAATGCTAACTCAGGCTCTAGGTTTAGCTTCTAGACTACGCTTTCTACCACTCATGTTGGTGCCGAGAACACCCGCAATAATGAGCAATGCTCCGATAAAATGATAGCCACTAACCGGTTCATGTAGAATCCAAGCCCCGCCTGCAATTGAAATTAACGTGGACAGATTGCTAAATACGCTCATCTGCGAAGCCTCCAAATGGGTCAAGGCGTAACTGGCAAGCAGGGTAGAGAACATTGTTGATAATATAGCCAGATAGGCGATCGAGCCCAGATAAGAAGCATCCCCAAGTGGTTTGATATAATCCGATAATGTCCCGACTGAAGTATGGCGAATGACAGATGTGACGTTGAAGACAATGGCTCCAACCATCAAGGTCACCCACGTCAATTCCATCGGTTTATATTTTTGCGTCAAGGGTCGTGCAAGAACACCATAACCTGCAAAGCAAATGGTAGAGAGCAGAAGTAAGGCAATGCCCTTAAAATTGCCGAGCGACATCGCAGTGCCTTTCATCAAGAAGATGTAGATCACACCGGCCACTGACAACATCAGAAATAGCTTTTGCATCGTTGTTGTTCTTTCCTTCAGAAAGACCGAAGCTAGAATGAGCGTGAATACAGGAGCCATTGCCTGGATAATACCAGCTTCTGATGAATTCGATGAGACTAGCCCGAATGTCTGAAATGCGAAGAATAATACCGGGGATAGAAGCCCAAGTGGGATAATCCGTAATAGATCTTGCCACGTGAGCTTAATCCGAATCCATCCAAAAACAACAGGTATACTGACTACTAACAGGGACAACGCGAATCGGTGTGCTAACACATCAATCGGGTGGGCAATATTGACTGTCATTTTGGCAAATAGAAAGGATAAGCCAATAATAGCCGCATAGACAACGGCTGCCATATAGGCCAAACCTTGAGTACGAGTAGGGGATTGCTTCATGTCGATTCCTCCGCTTAGTTCATAAGATCATGTTGACCCTATCAATATACTGCCGAGAATAACGTGTTACAATAAACATAAATACAGACTGTACCGGTACAATTGTGGAGGTGCGAACGTGGAATGAAGAAGAAATATGAAGTGATCGCAGAGTCCATACAACGTTGGATTCAGGAGCAAGCTCGTGAGCAGGACACTCGGCAATGGTTGGACAAGGGGATCAGGCTTCCGGCAGTTCGTGCCTTAGCCGAACAGCATCAATGTAGCATCAGCACCGTGATTAGGGCGTATGAATGGCTGGAGGAACGACATCTGGTGTATGCGATTCCTCAGTCCGGCTATTATGCTGTACAGAATGGAACAGATGTAGATGAGGCTGAATGGAATGAGCCCCTGGATTTTGCTTCAGCTGCACCTGATCCACGCGTATTCCCGTACTCAGATTTTCGCCATTGTGTGGATCAAGCGATGGAGAAGAAACAGGCTGATCTATTTCTATATGGAACGGAAAGAGGTCTGCCTTCGCTCATCCAGCTGGTGCAGAGACAGTTTGCTGATTATCAGGTTTTTGCTCGTATAGATCAGTTCTTTATTACATCTGGTGTACAGCAGGCGCTTGCAGTGCTCGCGCTAATGCCCTTTCCAAACGGGAAGCAACGGGTGCTGCTTGAATTACCGACATATCACAATATGCCATCACTATTAAGTGGATTAAACGTGCCGATTGTGGGGGTTAAGCGTTCGCTGAATGGACTAGACTGGGATGAATTAGAACGCCAATTTCGTGAGGGAGATATCAAATTTTTTTATGTAATGCCACGCTTTCATAATCCGCTCGGAACGTCACTGACAACATCAGAGAAGAAGCATTTAATTCGGCTAGCCATGAGGTACGATGTTTACATCGTTGAGGACGATTATTTGGCGGATCTGGAGGATAATTCGAAGCAAGATCCTTTATTTTCCTATGATACAGAGGGGCGAGTCATTTATCTGAAGAGTTATTCCAAAATCCTGTTCCCCGGCCTGCGTATAGGTATAGCGATCCTGCCTCCGAAACTTACCACTGCCTTCAATATGTACAAAAAGATGCTCGATATTGACACCTCCGTACTGTCTCAGGCTGCGCTAGAGGTCTATATCAGTAGTGGCATGTTTGCCCATCATGGCAAAGTGATTCGTAGCCGTTATGCCGCGCGCATGCTTAAGGTTCATGAACAGCTAGACGCCTATCCTGAATTTACACCTTTCAAGGAAGCGCCGCGTACAGGAGGAGAACATACGGTGTTACCACTCCCATCGAACATTCCTCTTAAGGCATTGTTGGCGCGTTTGGAGCAGCATGGAGTTATGGCAGGGACTACGGAGCGGTATTACCCGGAGGGGTTGCATGGGGATAAAATGCTGCGATTGAACATTTCGAATGTGCCGAAACAGCGAATTGCAGAAGGAATGCAGATTATTGCAGAGCAGATTACGAAGTTACATGTTGTACAGTATTAAAATGGATCAGGAAGAAACGCATAAAAAAGAGGCGTCGTAAACGGTCACCATCACCGTTTATCGACGCCTCTAAGGCGTGTCTGAGAATTACGAAGGATGCACTTCACCGAGTTTTCAGACACGACTTAGCGTCTTATATTACTCCTGAGCCATCGCTTTGAAGGAAGCTTCGGCTGCTTCTAATGTTGCTTGTACATCCTCATCGGTATGTGCAGTAGTCAGGAACCACGCTTCATACTTGGATGGAGCTAAGTTAATGCCACGGTTCAACATATGCCGGAAGAAGGAGGCGAACTGTTCTCCATCTGTATCCTGTGCCTGATCATAGTTCGTGATCGGGTGATTACAGAAATGGGTGGAGAAGGCGCCGCGGATTCGGTTGATTGTTACATCGATGCCATGGCGATCAGCTGAGGCCTTCAGTCCTGTGGTCAGATCAATTGCCAGACGTTCCATTTCTTCGTACACACCTTCACCTTGTAACACTTCAAGGCAGGCAATACCAGCAGAGATCGAAGCCGGGTTACCCGCCATTGTGCCAGCTTGATAAGCAGGGCCGAGCGGAGCAACTTGTTCCATGACATGTTTACGTCCGCCATAAGCACCAATCGGGAGACCGCCACCAATAATTTTACCTAATGCGGTCAGATCTGGTTCAATCTCAGCGTGATTTTCCAGACCAGCATATGTCTGAGTAGAACCATAGTGGAAACGGAATGCGGTAATAACCTCGTCATAGATGACGAGCGAACCATTGTCTCGTGTCATCGCGCAGAGCCCTTCTAGGAAGCCAGGTTCTGGCATGACCATACCGAAGTTACCTACGATGGGTTCAACCATTACCGCGGCAACGTCGTCACCCCAACGCTCCAGAGCGTCTTTGAGAGCATCCAGATCATTAAAAGGAACGGTAATAACCTCATGGGCGATACTCGTTGGAATACCTGCGCTATCTGGAATACCAAGCGTGGATGGGCCAGAGCCAGCTGCTACCAATACGAGATCGGAGTGCCCGTGATAACAGCCAGCGAATTTTACAATTTTATTGCGCTTGGTATATGCACGTGCTACACGGATCGTTGTCATGACAGCTTCGGTACCTGAGTTGACGAAACGAACTTTATCCATGGAAGGAATCGCTTCTTTTAACATTTTGGCGAGATGAATCTCAAGCTCTGTTGGTGTGCCGTACAGGATGCCATTCGCAACTGCCTTCGTAATCGCCTCTGTAATATGGGGATGGGCATGTCCTGTAATAATAGGGCCGTAAGCTGCGAGGTAATCAATATATTTGTTGTCATCAACATCCCAGAAATGAGCACCTTGTGCCTTTTTCATGAATACGGGTGCACCGCCGCCAACGGCTTTGAACGAACGAGAGGGGCTATTAACGCCACCAACGATATGTTGGAGTGCTTCTTCATATAAAACTTCGGAACGTGAACGAGATGGGAATGAGTTCATGGGATAACTTCCTTTCAATATGGTTTGCATGATATCTATTCATAAAACAACACAGCGAGAGGGCAGCGTGATAGCTGCCCTCTGTGTGTTTCTACTTCGAAGTTGTTACTGTGCTGGTTGTTCGGAGGATTTGGGTTCGTCACCACTAGCCGTTTTATCTTCCGTTACCGTGCTGCTGTCTTCAGGCTCAGCAGGCGGATGAATGATATCCTGAATGTGCTGTCTGAGCTTCTCTTCATTCGTAACAGTTAACACTTGTGCTCCACCGGCTGTGCGCTCTTCCTTGAGCATGGTCATTGGTGGAATCTGTTCACTGCCGTTCATGCTACTCTGATATCCGAGTCCACCCAGCTTCCACATATCGGAAAGGGTGAGGTTCGTATCTACATAAGGGCTAACCTCTTCCAGAATGGAAGGCAGCTTTGCGATGGTTGTTGTCGACTGCATCTTCGCTGCAACCGCCTTGAGGAACTCGCGTTGACGCTCTGAGCGAGCGAAGTCTGACATGGCATCATGACGGAAGCGTACATACATCAGAGCGGTATTTCCATCTAAATGCTGATAGCCTTTTTTAAGATCAATGTCGTATTCGTTATTGTCAGCTTTACTTGTATAGTGCATGTCCTTCTCTACATCAAAATCCACACCGCCAACGGCATCCACTAATTTAATGAATCCTTGGAAATCCGTATACACATAATACTGAACAGGGATACCAAGTAAGTCACTTGCGGCTTTCATTGCTGTGTTAGGGCCATGTGTAATCGCGGTATTAATCCGATCCTTACCGTAGCCGTCTATATTCATATAAGTGTCTCGCAGAATGGAGAACAGATTGATTTTTTTGGTGAGTGGATCAAGTGATACCACCATCATGCTGTCTGAACGAGGAACTTCGCCTTTGGCTAATCCACGAGCATCGACACCCATAACCAAAATATTTACGGTGTCGGTTCCTTCCCACTTCGGTGGGTCAGGTGTGTTCACTTTTTCAACATTTTCGATACCGGCAAACGGAGATTCGTCGCCTTCCTTTTGCAAACCATTCAACTGATTGAGAATAGAACCGAAATAAAATGCCGCGACTCCACCAACAATCAATACGAAGGCGGCAAGAGAGATCCATATGGTTCTCTTCGTCTTTCTGGTCATGCTAGCTCTCCTTTGTATTCAAAATGAATTTAAAAAATCAGTCCGATGATCATCTAGCCGAGGTTTTCCGAGCACGACCTCTTTCACAGATGCGAGAGAGGACGCTCCTCACACTATTTTAAAGCTTGCTGAATTTCGACTGATACCATTATAATTTCTTTTTGGGCTACAAGCAATTTCAACAAAATCCAAGTGAGGTATAATCATGCTGGCGATTGATGTCAAAGATTTACGCAAGTCGTTTAGCGTTCAGAAGAGCCGTGGAGGGCTCAAGGGCGCGTTTCAGGATTTGTTTGCGCGTCAATACCAGGAGGTATTGGCTGTAAACGACATTTCGTTTCAAATTCCGCAAGGCGAAATTTGTGGATATATCGGGGAGAACGGTGCCGGCAAATCAACAACAATTAAGATGTTGACCGGCATTTTAGTGCCTACTTCAGGCCAAATATCGGTTGGTGGATATGTTCCTTATCTGGAACGGGAGAAGTTTGTACAGAACATTGGCGTTGTATTTGGTCAGCGTAGTCAGCTCTGGTGGGATATTGGCGTTATTGAATCCTTCCATTTGCTACGCAAAGTATACCGCGTAGGTGAAGTAGATTTCCGTAAACGACTGGATGAGCTTGTTGAGCGTCTACAGCTTCAAGACCTGCTCAACCGTCCAGTGCGTAAGCTTAGTCTTGGACAGCGCATGCGCTGTGAGCTAGTAGCAGCCTTGCTACATAATCCAGGCATTGTATTTTTGGACGAACCGACCATTGGACTTGATATTGTCGTGAAGTCCGAAATTCGGGAATTTTTGAAAGACATGAACAAGCAGCATGGTACAACTATTTTGCTGACCACCCACGATCTTCAGGATATTGAGGCGCTTTGTTCAAGAGTAATTATGCTGGATGCAGGAAACATCATCTATGACGGCGGTTTGGATCATCTGAAATCCCAATGGGGAACTGAGCGAGAGATTCGCTTCAAATTCGGCACAGCACACACGATGAGCCAAATGCAGGAATGGACTGCCGCGATGCCTGTACGCTGGACAGTGGAGAACGAGCTGTCGGCATCGGTCTGGATTCCATTGGAGCTTAATGTATCAGACGTGCTGGGAAGGGTTGTTGGACAGGCTGATATTACCGATATTCAGATTGTTGAGATTAATACGGACGAGATCGTACGTAGTATCTATCAATCCGGTTCCGCCGAGCGCCCTGAGATTGTAGCGGCAAACAACGAAGCGGTGGGTGTATCTTAGATGAACAGTGCATTTATTGATTTCATGCGCATTCGTTTTCTAACGATGCTGGCATACCGGGTGAATTATTACTCCGGCATTTTGATATATACGCTGAATATCGGCGTGTATTACTTTACCTGGCAAGCAATTTACGGAGGAAGCGGAGAAATTGGCGGCTTCACGGCTGCTCAGATGACGACGTATGTTGCAGTGTCGTGGATGGCGAGAGCATTTTATTTTAACAACCTGGATCGGGAGATTGCGGCCGACATTCGGGATGGCTCCATAGCGATTCAATTCATCAGGCCGATTAACTATGTGATGGTCAAAATGATGCAAGGACTCGGTGAAGGTATATTCCGCTTCTTGCTGCTCATGATACCAGGCATGTTGATTGCCATTCTTCTCTTCCCGGTGGAACTGCCTACTGCGCCTTCGGCGTGGATTGGTTTTCTAGTGATGCTGTTCTTCAGTTTCTTGATTAATTCCCAGATTAACGTCATTACGGGACTTGCGGCATTCTTTGTGGAAAATAACGAAGGTATGATGCGCATGAAACGGGTTGTAGTGGATCTGTTCTCTGGTTTAATTATTCCGATCAGCTTATATCCAGATTGGTTGTCAACCATCATGAAGCTGTTGCCTTTCCAAGCGATCACGTATCTGCCTGGTTCTGTATTTACGGGAAGAGTAGAAGGCACAGGCATATGGAATGTACTCGGTATTCAGGTGCTGTGGTTTGTTCTGCTGCTGATTCCGATGATGCTGATCTGGCGGCAAGCGCGTAAGCGTTTGTTCGTGCAAGGGGGTTAACGGAATGTATTATTTAAGTTTAATCGGAGAATATCTCAAAAATTACATGAAAACCAGGCTCACCTATCGTGCCGACTTCTGGGTTGAAATTATATCGGATCTGTTGTTTCAGGCAACGAATCTGATCTTTATCTTTGTTGTTTTCCGTCATACGGATAATCTAGGTGGCTGGAGTGAGAGTGAAGTTCTCTTCGTCTATGGATACTTTATGGTGCCGTACGGTATCTTTAGCTGCTTCGTTAATCTGTGGGGGTTCAGTGAACGCTATATCGTCAAAGGAGAGATGGATCGCATACTGACTCGACCTGCGCATAATCTGTTCCAGATCTTGCTAGAGAATGTCGATCCGCCGGCGCTGGTTGGTTCGTTCATTGGTTTGATTATCATGGGCATAAGCGGAGCAGAAATGGGACTGGTACTGGAGTGGTGGCATATTCCGGCTCTGATCATTCTGGCACTAAGTTCAGTCATGATCTACACGGGTATTTATACGATCCTGACCTCGCTCTCGTTTTATTCGGACGCACCGACAGGCATCCTTCCTTTGATGTACAACATTCAAGGGTATGGTCGTTATCCAGTGACGATCTACAATCGTGCGATACAGGTACTGTTAACTTGGATTATTCCATTTGCTTTTGTGGGAATCTATCCAGCAGCGCTTTTCCTAGAACGATCTGAGATGCATCGTATGGCGCTGCTTACACCAGTCATGGGACTCGTATTTGGCTCGGTGGGTTTACTTCTATGGAATTACGGCGTGAAACGGTATCGCGGGGCAGGTTCGTAATTTATATAGTGCGAAGATTAGGGAGGATTTGAGATGACATTAACCGTAGGCCAGATGGCTCCTGATTTTGAACTTCCGTCCAGTACGGGAGAGAATGTTAAGTTGTCCGATTATCGTGGACAGCGGGTAGTGCTTTATTTTTACCCTAAAGATATGACCTCTTCTTGCACACAGCAGGCCTGTGATTTTCGGGATCGACATGAAGAGTTTCAAGGATTGAATACGGTCATTTTGGGTATCAGTACAGATCCGATGAAGCAGCACGACAAATTCATTGCTAAGCATGGACTGCCATTTACCTTGTTATCAGATGAGGAGCATCAAGTAGCAGAGCAGTATGGCGTATGGCAGCTTAAGAAAATGTATGGCAAGGAATATATGGGCATTGTGCGCTCCACCTTTTTGATTGACGAAGAGGGAAAACTCATGAAGGATTGGTCGAAAGTGCGAGTGAAGGGACATATCGAAGCTGCACTTGAGGCTGTTCGGGAGTTATCGAGCTAAGATAGGGTAAGGATAAAATGTGAAATTAAACAAAAAAAGGCTGTGTTTAGGGAATGAACGATTCCTGAAACATGGCCTTTTTAGCTATATAGAGAGCATCCAGAAGAGGGATGGCCATAGTCGCTCCATTACTTATCAGATTGCTTTGCTTGTTGACTGGCTTTCCACTATGCACCCAATTTAATTTTGCTTAGACTTGCCGTTTCGGATTCGGTGAACTAACAGCAGCAGTAATGGAATGAGAAATCCTGTTGTAATATCCCACATAAGCCAAGTATCGCCGGTGATAACCAAATAGTACAGCACATTGGGGGCGAGCAGCACGGCCATGGAGAAAAATAACATGGAGGACGGTAGGATCAGCATTTTATGAGTTTTAAGTTGGAACAATTGAGCAACACCTGCTACAAACGAATACATGTACATGAGGCTTTTGAAATAGGTAGAGATCAGCCAGGCGGAAGCCATCATTGCCTCAATCCGAAGAAACGAACCTCCGATGTTTATTTTTTTGGACAAGAAATAAGAGATATAGATATTATGTTGGGTGATAAAAGACCCTGTAACTGCCAACGACAACAAAACGAGAAATGTGAGCATGGTACCCGCTGTCAGAGATGACAACAACAAATCTCGCTTGAGATGGGTCTTTGTGCGGACATAAGGAATAACCATCATTAGTGCAAGTATATCCCCAAAAGGAGAGAAGGCACCTATCGCAACGCCCTTCCAGAATTCGAGCATACTTGAGTTAAGTATGGGCTTGAGACGAGATAACTCGACTTGTGGCAAGAGACCAAGGAGCAGAATAAGCATGAACAATACAAAAATAGGAAGCAGAATTTCACTCGTTGCTCCGATGGTACTAATTCCTTTGAGAAGAGCCCAGGTTAGAGCTGCCACCATCAGGATGATGATCGCTCGAATCGGAGTTGCGATATATACCTTCGTAGTTAAGAAATCTCCAACTTCTCTTATACACGTAAAGGCGATCATGGCAAAGTAAAATAGATAGGCTATCGTGAAAATAGTTCCTATCCATTTGCCAAGGATTTTCATACAGATCTGAACAAAGTTCAACTCTGGGTGAGTGCGGTGGAGTTTATAGATTACATACACAATTAGTAGACCTAATGGTTGACTTACAATTGAAGCCAGCCAAGCATCCTGCTTAGCGGAGGCAGCAACCATTGAAGGGTAGATCAAGGTCATGTCGCCAAGGATGACCAGGAAGGTGAGTGCTGTGAACTGTTTAAGTGTAATCGTTTCGTTGTTCATACCCGGACTCCTTTAAGCGCTCATGATTTTCTGGCTGACTGTTCATGATTTCTTTCGATGAGAAAGCGATTTAATCCAATGAATCATGAGAAGTAATCCTGGAAGGATAATGCCTATCGTAGTATCCCAATCTACCCAATAAGGTACGACAGTTATAATGATATACGTAATTCCAGGCGCAATCACATTGGAAAGTCCAAAGATCAGAAGGCCTGTAGGTAGGATAAGTCGACGATACTGTTTCATGTTAAACAGTTCGGCCGTTCCCAACACGAAGACATACAGATAGATACATGCTTTAAAATAAGTAGAGATTAACCAAGCCGAAGCCATAAAGGCTTCAATACGCTGGAAAAAGTCACCGATGTTAATTTTTTGCGACAAAATGAAAGAAGCATAGATATTATGCTGTGTGAGAAAAGCACCCAGAACAAGCATAGAGATCGTGACCAGCGATGAGAGAATGAGATTTCCGATGCCTGCAGCCAGAAGGATATCTAAGTTTCGATGAGAGGTCTTGGCTGTATAAGGAAGAAGCATAAGAATAGGCACAGCTTCGCCTATTGGATAGATGACGCTAACCAAGATGCCTTGAGCAATAGACATGCTACTATTCTCCCTGTACGGCTTCAGATTGCTTATTTCGATCTGAGGTAATAGGCAGACAACAAGAACAATAATGAACAGAATAAGCAAGGGTAATAGAAGCTCACTGGATCGCCCAATTGATTCCAGACCATGGTGAACAGCCCACACAATAGCAATGGTAAATAGCACTATAACGACACGAATCGGAGTGAACTGGAATATTTGAGTTGTCATGAAGTCCCCGACCTCTCGGGTCTGAGTTGCAGCTCCGATTATGAAAAAATACAAGTAAAAGAGAGTCACCAATGTTCCAGGCCAATACCCGAGTATAGATCTGGAGATGGAGACAAGGTTCTGACCCGGATAGGCGTTGCCCAATTTAAGGAACATAGCCATGAGACCCATTCCTAACGGGATGCCGATTAGAGCACAGATCCAAGCATCTTGCTTCGCATAGGACGTAATTACGGAAGGATAGATCATCATCATGTCACCAACGACCATCATGATCGTTAGCGTAGCCAGTTGCCTTGTTCCAAGCCGTCCTTGCTCAAGCATATCGCCACCCCCTTCTTGCTAAGTACCGGTCATCCGCGCCAAAAACTGATTGATTGGTTCGTATATCCAAATGATGAGCTTTAGCGGACTCGGAAATTCCCATAGATTGACCGCAATGACACTGAATGTGATACCTGCTAGCAGTAGAACGCTATATACTGCGGTTTCTTTCCATTGCTTACTCTTAAAGAGTGTAGGTAGGTCAATCCAGCCGATGATAATTCCAATCACTACCGCTAAAATTGAGAGCACCATATGATATTGTCACTCCTTTAGCTCATTTTGGAATGAGTCATCCAATGTTCCCACACGTCTGATTTGTGAATTGGCTTCATATCTAACTTCAAGATCTTCAAAATGTTGATCCCAATTGTTTTCTACTTTTTTGAAGTATTTAGGATTAGACTGATATATATCTTGTCCGAATCCGAAGATATCCACATGGAATTTGCGTCGCACAGCATTGACCGAATTCTTCATTAACTCAACGAGTCGCTCCTCTGACAGCTTCTCTAATTCATGGATGGCTGTCATAGAGCCAATCTGGAATTTACATTCCACCGATCCAATGGAAGAGACGTTTTTAACTTTAAGATTAATGACAGGTTCACCGTGCACAAATTTTACTTTGCGATCGGTAGATGTGCGGAGTGTCTTCATCGTTACTGTGCCCTCCGTCTTTGGACAATCCACATGACCTACGGTCGTTTTGACATTGCCACGGACATAGTTGAATCCTTTGGATTCATTTTCGGTCAACCAACCGACCAGCTTGTCCTTATGGAAAACGGCGAGTCCTGTTGTATTGAGGTGTGCAGGCACGAGAATACTTTCGATATTGCTTTGTTCCCCGCTTTTACTATGATCTCCTATAACCTGCACTCCAGTAATCACTGGCTGTATACCTGGGGATAACATCGTATCCATTAGCTCGTCTCCCGTTACTGTAGTTGTAGGCGACCAGATCTTGGAAGAGACATCTAGCGAATTGAATAACTTTTCGGCAGGAATGTTCTCAAGGGGTGTAAGCAGATCGAGAACGTTGGAAGCTTGGGTCTTCCTTGCCACCATAACGTAATAATCAGGACGAACGGTAGGCTCACGCATGAGTGCTTCCATAACATCATATATTCCTTCTTCACGCGCATATTCTTCTCCAAATACAAGTATGCGGACATGTGACATGAAGATCCGACGTGGACTTGTTTCGGTCAACTTCTGAATGGCTTCTAATATGGAGGCTGCTGTAGCCTGGTACTGAGTGACCGGTGTTCCTCTTCCGCCACCGGATTTGGAGGAGATCTCGCTAGGTACAACAACTTGGGCACTAACCTTTACTTTGTCGCCATCCTTGTCTATACCAAGACCAAGCATAATGCCAAGCTCGTTAAGCTCCTGACGATCCCAACATCCAGTTAGAAGAGGGAATATTACAAGGATGCAGGATATAAGGCGTAAGGAAGTCTTCATGTCATGTTCTCCTGACTATCACTGTCTTTTCTTTTTTTTGGGAGGCTGTCTATTGATGTTCGGTGATTTTGTAGATTGTGGGCGAGTCCTCATATTAGGCCAAGGTACCCGGAACAACGTATCTTTTAAGTCACTCTGAATGAAAGGGGCAAAAGGTGACATGTACGGTACGCCGAATGAACGTAGTGTGCACAGGTGAGTCACGGTAATTAACAGCACAATTAAGATGCCGTAGAAACCAAAGGCAGCCGACAAAATCATCAGAACGAAGCGTAAAATTCGGACAGAAATAGATAGACCGTTCTCTGGGATGACGTAACTTGAGATTGCGGTAATGGAAACGATAATGACCATGGCTGCTGAGACGACCCCAGCATCAACCGCAGCCTGACCGATAACCAGTGTACCTACAATGGAGACGGCCTGACCGACCGTTTTGGGAATTCGGATACCGGCTTCTCGCAAGATCTCGTAGGTTAATTCCATAAGCAATGCCTCAATGAACGCTGGGAAGGGGACACCTTCTCGCTGTGCGGCTAGGCTGATCAGTAGATTGGTCGGTAACATCTCTTGATGAAAGGTCGAGATGGCAATGTAGAAGGATGGAGCCAACAAAGCGATAAAAAAAGCCAAGTACCGAATCATACGGATCAATGTGCTAATATCTGCCCGCTGATAATAATCCTCGGGAGATTGAAAGAAATGTACGAACAAGGCCGGAACAAGCAGTACAAAAGGTGTACCATCCACAATAATGGCTACTCGACCTTCAAGCAGTGCGGCAGCTACAGAATCGGGTCGTTCACTGTTATAGACCGTCGGGAAAATGGTGCGTGTCTCATCCTGAACAAATTCCTCGATATATCCGCCTTCCAGAATGCCATCAATATCGATCTCATCCAGTCGTTTTCTAAGTTCCTCGACGACATCATTGTTAACCGTATCCTTGATATAGAGCACAGCGATTCTTGTTTTGGTGATCTGTCCAATTTCTCTTTCTTCAATCCAGAGGCGTGAATCCCGTATTCTTCTACGAATCATCGCTGTATTGGTACGTAAATTTTCATTAAAACCTTCCATTGGGCCACGGACAACAGTCTGTGATATCGGCTCGCCAACAGAGCGATCTTCCCACCCGGCAGCACCAATCTTGAGACCACGCACGGAGCCCTCAATCAACAGGATGGCGAAACCTGCAATCATCGCATTTAATACATCATCCATGTCCTCAATAAGTAATACTTCACTAGCGGCAAGAACATCATTTTGCAGGTAAATGAGATGTTCATCATCTGCTGAAAAATCAGGGAGTTCCCGGCGCTGCAGCAAGGATTCAAGAATAGCCTGATTTAAAATTTGTACGTCAACGAGCCCATCGATATATAGCAGAACGGCAGGCCATTTGTGCAAGCATTGGAAAGGTCGGATCATCAGGTCATTGCTGTTTCCCATCATCTCTTTGCAGTACTCTATGTTTTGACTCAGATTCGGATTGATATGCTGCGTTGTATCATGACTCTGCGCATCGATGCTCATATTCATATCCCCCCAGTACAACCTTTATTTTCAAAGTAGTATGACCTGGATGAATACAGATTATGACAACAAAGTGAGGGAAATTAGCCTGCGTTCTTACGCTGGTTCTGTAATGGACATGTAAAGATAAAGAATCACTAGAAAAATGCAAGCTTATAGCTCAAATGAGGTGATATTCTATAAATTACCAAGTGGCATGAAGGGAGCTGAATTTTTTAATGGATCATACAGCAATTCGAATTACAAATTTAACGAAGAAATACAATGAACAGACCGCAGTAAATCAGGTGAAAATTGAAGTGAAACAAGGGCGTATATATGGTTTACTTGGCAGAAATGGCGCTGGTAAGACGACGATTATGAAAATGATGATGGGACTTGTTAAGCCCGATTCAGGAGATATCGAAATTTTAGGAGAAAGGATAGGAGGATCTTCTAAAGAGCGTAAGCGGCTATATTCACGAATTGGAGCGATTATTGAAACGCCAGGTTTCTATCCGAACTTAACAGGAACAGAGAATATGGAGATTTTCGCCAAGTTACGTGGCACTGTGAGTAGAAATGCTGTCAAAGAAGCACTTGATATTGTGGGACTTCCTTATAAGGACAAAAAATTATTTGCGAATTATTCATTAGGGATGAAGCAGAGATTAGGAATAGCTAATGCGATAATGCACGATCCTGAATTACTGATATTGGATGAGCCTACGAATGGTCTTGATCCGATCGGTATTGCCGAAATGAGGGATCTAATAAAAGAGATGAGTAGTATAACAGGAAAAACGATATTTATATCAAGTCATATTTTATCCGAAATTTCGTTATTAGCAGATGATATCGGGATTATCCATAACGGCATTCTTTTAACCGAAAGTAGCTATGCAGAACTGGAGAAGAACAATACTAAATATTTCTTGCTCAAGGTATCCTCTTCTGCTCAAGCAGCTAGAGTATTAGAGCAAAAACTAGGTCAACTTCATTATAGTGTGGATGATGATCATACAATTCGATTATTCGACACACAGACCGATATTGCTCAAGTGAATAAAGCTTTGATGCTCAGTGATATAGATGTGAGTGCCTCCCAGCTGTGTAATGATACGCTGGAGGATTACTTCAGAAAAATCACTGGAGGTGAGGGGATTGCATAACATTGTTCAAGCTGAATTCATGAAGTTGCGGCGTAAAAAGCTGCTGTTGGCGGAAATTTTGATTGCTTGTGTAATGCCTGCCATTGTGACTTATTATGCTGCTAATATTTCTAGAAATGCCTCATTTATGAACAGCTTTACTGATTTTTATAAATTAAGTCTAGGGTATATGAGTTTATTAATTTTGCCAATCATGCTAGGCATTTTAGCCACAATGATTTTCTCAGATGAATATAAATATAACACGATGAAGGAACTATCCAGTGTTCCAGTTAGTAAATATGAAATTTTAATCTCGAAGATAATTACTTTATTTGGTATTTCGCTTAGCATCATGATGCTGACAGGCGTATTAATCACTATAGGTGCTCTCGTTGCTGGAGGCTTCCCAGATGTCAACTTTACACTTATAGTCAGATTGTTTGCATTGTGTCTATATAGTGGATTGCTCACACCACTTGCGATGCTACCCATTGTTCTTATAATTACAATTTCTAAAAAAGGGTTCGTACTTCCTATTTCTATTAGTGTTGCTTATGTATTTTTTGGATACATTGCGGCCTCATCATTAGTCGGTATTCATCCCGTGTCTAGCGCTATGAATGTAATTTGGTATAACAACTTCGAAGGGATTACCATCGAGGGGAGCATCATAGGGTCTTTTCTCAATATTCTCGTAGTATCCTTGCTATGCCTGGTGGGTTCATTGATGGTATTAAATAAGCAGGAAGGATAGATATGTATGCTCTTTAGTGTTGAATTTAATAAGTTAAAAAGAACCCGATTGCTTATGATATCAGTCATTACCATCGTATTAGTAGCATCAATTATTGTTCTTCAAGGACTAAGATACTTTCAAGGCGAGAGATACATTAATACGTTGGGATGGCTTTCCGAAGGCACATTATCCTTATTTACTTATTACATTTTCCCACCGCTATTCTCGTTAATGGGTAGCTTTATCATTTATAGAGAGCTTCAGCATGATACATTAAAAAATCTTCAGATGATTCCATTATCAAATACAAGGCTTATGCTGGTAAAAATATTGGTTGCGTTTTGTATTAGTCTATTGATGACAAGTGTGCTATTCCTGTTTGTGATCTGTGCGGAGTTTATATTTAACCGTGAATTGATGACCATTCCATTTGTCATTACTAATTTAAAGCAATATATACTGCAAGGAATTGGCTGTTTTGTGGCTGTTACCCCGATTATAACCATTGTAACAGTGTTAAGCAGGGGATACTGGATATCAGCAGCTATTGCAATGGTATATTCATTCATTGGTGTATTTACTACAAATTCATCTATTCACAGTATGTATCCCATATCTGCTATTTTTGAGATATCAGGGGCTCGTTCTGTTACACCTAGTGAGTATTTTACGGCATTAAGTAGTCTGGTTTGCGTATTGTTACTTAGCTTGCTCTTTGTGTGGTTGCCATTAAAAAAAGAGGGTGAATGAATTGTTATCCATAGCAGTTTGTGACGATGACCGGTTAATGGGAGCACGTTTAGAACGTATTTTTAACCAAGCTAGTTACGATTTACTTATAGATATCAAAGTAGAAGTATTCCTCTCAGGGATGGATCTTTGCAAGTATTTAAGTAGTGGAGAAGAAATAGATTTAATTTTCTTAGATATCGAGATGGAATCAATGAATGGAATAGAGGCGGGAAAAAGAATCCGTGAGCAAATGAATAATAATACTGCTCATATCGTTTATATGTCTGAAAAAGAAAGCTACGCTATGCAGTTATTTGCTACCAGACCGTTAAACTTTTTAATTAAACCACTCCAATATAGAAGTATTTTAAGTGTACTCAGAACATCTATTTCTCTGTTGAGCTTAGGTGAGGAGTATTTTGAATATAAAATAGCAAGTCATAAGTATAAAGTTTGCTCTGAGCAAATTATGTATTTTGAAAGCAAAGGAAAGAAAATCAACATTGTCCTAGTTGATGGTGTTCGCAGTTTTTATGGGAAGTTGTCGATAGTTGAAGAACAATTAAATAATCGGCAATTTATTTCCATTCACAAGTCATACTTGGTCAACCTTAAGTATATTGTGGAGACCCATTACGATTATTTAATGATGGAAAATGAAGTCGTCTTGCCAGTCAGTAGAAAAAACAGAAAAACAACTCGTGAAATACTGTTTAAAACGAGCTACGAGTTACATAAACAGAATTCGAAATGATTAAAATTTAAATAAAGTGACCTATTATTCCTAAAAAAGTGCTTAATTTTCCAAATTAGGGTGTTTGATACATTTCGGTTGTACAATGTGAATATCAACCGGTTTACGATTTGTAACCACCCTAACTAATTAATTTCTATTTAAGAGGAGATGTTGAATATGCACAAAAATATTCTTAGAAATCCATTGAAAAGAAATGCAGAATTCGAGAATCCAGCAGGTAATATCATGATCGAACTAAGTGAAGCGGAATTAAATAAAGTACATGGTGCAGCAAACAGCCCAAACACATACAACAGCTGTTATTCTAAACAAAAATCATGTGGTAATTTCTGTACCTTTACGACAGAGTGTCCTTTCTTAAGCTTCTGCTGCTAGTAACAAGGGGATTTAATCAATCTTAAACATTGATGTACGAATACTAGTTAGGGTGGCTACAAGTTGTAAACCATTAGTTAAATATTAATTTATTTTTAATCTTGCATTGGAGATCATTTTTATAGAACCTTGAAGGAGGTCAGACATGAATACCATTTTTGAGAATTCAAGCTATATTAGAGAAAGAAAATACAATAAAGTTTCTTTCAAACCAGACCAGCAAGTTTACGATTATTGGAAGAATATATTAGGAATAGAAATCATCGATTACTTAAAAGATAACGAAAAATTAAATATAGATCTGTTGTATAGCTCGGAGGATTTTACTACAGAATTGCCAAATTATTTCGAAGAATTAAACGAGATTCACAATGCTTATTTGATGGGAGAGCATCATGTAGTGCAGCTTCCATCTTCGTTTTTAGAAAGTGAAGATATCGTATTTAAGCCTTTGTTTGGCGATTTACTAAAGTTAGGGTTGTATTGGTTTGATAAGAAACTTCACTTGTGCGGAAGTACAAAATTTTCAAACCATGTTGTGAAAGAAAGTTTTCTAGGTACTCTCTTTGCCAAGCTATCTAATATATGTACAAGATCACTTATTTTCGAGATGTATATTAGTAAAGAAGAGGGGACACTTCAGGGAGAGAGCTCTGGTGAGGAGTATGAGTATTACTTAGAAACATACCTAAACGATAAGGATTACGTGGCTCAATTATTATCCATCTATCCTTGTTTGTGCAGGTTGGCACTTGAGAGTATTAACATTGTTATTTTTAATTATGTAACGATCCTAGAACGTTTAGATCAAGATACAGATCTTATTATTAATGAAATGTGTGAGGGTAAAAGCTTTAGTGGAATTGATAAAATGAGCTCTAGTTTGTCTGATTCACACAAAGGTGGTAGTGCGGTATACAAAATTGAATTAGATAACAACATCAAGTTAATTTATAAGCCACGTTCTCTGCAAGCAGAAGAAGCATATCAAATTTTTGTTCATGATATAGCTAAGAACTGTAATACGACAATGCTCAATTATAAGATAATTAATAAAGAGCAATATGGCTGGGTAGAGCAAGTGGAATATAGCTCATGTTCCTCTTTAGAAGCTCTAAAGCGTTACTACTATCGGTTTGGGATCTCAATTTTTGCAAATTATATTTTGCATACAAGCGATATCCATTTAGAAAATATCATAGCCTCTGGTGAATTCCCTGTTCTTGTTGACTTGGAAACCATTATGGATAATCGACCAGAAACACTAGATGAAACGGCATTAGATGCTGTGTACTCTCAACTTTCTGATTCGGTACTCCATTCGGGCATGCTCCCACATCATAGTTGGGGGAAAAATGGAGAGGATGGCATTGATTTAAGTGCAATCAATGGAGTGGAGAATCAAGAGCTGCCTATTAAGGTTCCACGACTGGTAGATTTGCAAACTTCAGCCATGCACTATGAGTATGTTAATCCTACAACATCAACTAATAAAAATTTAGCTACGCTTGAAGATGAATTCATTTCACCTTCTAAGTTTATTGCTGAGATTATTGAAGGATTCAAAGTAGCGTACACATATGCGATGGAGAACAAAGGTAAGATTCTAGAAAAATCAGCTTTATTTGAAGAATTAGAGCTGCGACACATTGTTAGGGAGACTCAACACTATGCAATGATGCTTCATGCTTCCTATCATCCTGACTTTTTGCAGAATGGTCATGCGAGAGAGCTCTTCTTAAAATGTTTGTACAAGTACATTGATATCACTGACCAAAGAATGATTAAAGTTACAAAATATGAGTTACAAGATCTTCTTAAAAATGATATTCCTTATTTTTATTATAATTCTTCTCAAAGAACACTTTACAGTTCTACCCATGATGAAATTTTAGATTATTTTGAATTTAGTAGTATGGACAAGCTACGTTATAAAATTCAGAATTTAAGCGAAGACGACCTGAAGCAACAAACTTTATATATTGTACTTTCTTTATACACTCAAGATAAAACACAAGCTTTAACGGAGAACCATCACTACAGTTTATCAAGCTCTGTCCAAGAGCCAGACATGGTTCTTGATCATTCAGTCTACATGGAAGCCGCAAAAACGATTGCAAGAGATATTATGAAGAAGGCGATTTACAACAGGGATATGAATGATGTTAGCTGGATTAATATTTCACTGATGGGCACATCTAACACGATGTGGAATATAGCTCCGATGACTTTTTATCTTTATGAAGGAATTGCTGGTATTGCAGTGTTTATGAATGCATTAAAAATGATGACTCACGATGGTGAGTATGATTTAATATGCGAAGCGCTCGACCAAACTTTATTTAAATATTCTAATACTGTAAAAGAAAATCTAGTTATGTTACCTAGCCAAAGTAATGGTGCATTTTCTGGTGAAGCTTCGTTGATGTACACTTTTGAATTGTTGTTTTCTATAACTGGTAATGAGATTTATTTAAATTATGCCAAACAACATTTTAAAATTGTGGACTATTTGATTGAATTTGACGAGAGTTATGACTTAATGATGGGTAGCGCAGGAACAATTCAGGTGATCTTAAATCTTTATGAAATAACAAAAGAAAAAAAATACCTTGAGTCCTCAATCCGAGCTGGGATGAAGCTACTGAAACATAAAATCCAACTTCCTGAAGGAATAGGTTGGCTCCCATCAGAAGCCAGCAATCCTTTAGCAGGATTTTCACATGGTTCTACTGGAATTGCAATGTCCCTACTAAGACTATGGAAATTCACAAATAACGAAGAGTTTCTTCAAGCGGCGGTACATACATTGGATTATGAAGATGTTTTATTTAATCCAACAGAACAAAATTGGGGAGATAAACGAGTATTTGATGGTCAACCTAATGATGAGCTGGGTATATATCCTGTTGCTTGGTGTCATGGTGCAAGTGGGATTTTATTAGGGAGAATGCAAATGTTAGAGTGTGTTCCTTCTCATATGAAAGCAAGGATCGAAAAGGATATCTTGATTGCGGCTAACACAACAATATCAAAAGGATTTTGTGGCGATCATTCTTTGTGTCATGGAGATTTAGGGAACTTGGAGATTTTACTTCAGTATGCAAGTTATTATA
This sequence comes from Paenibacillus sp. Root52, assembly GCF_001426865.1. GTDB lineage: Bacteria > Bacillota > Bacilli > Paenibacillales > Paenibacillaceae > Paenibacillus. Next base: position 632,875 of record NZ_LMFO01000023.1, read on the forward strand.
ATAAGTCTGATTTATTAGAGTTATGTGGAAGTGTGAGTGGAGAGATTGCAAGCGTGATTAAACAAGGACAGTGGAGATGCGGCTTGCCTGACTCTCATGAGAATGCCAGTTTTATGGTGGGCACTTCTGGAATAGGTTATTCGTTGTTGAAAATGTATAAGCCATCGTTACCCTCTGTAATTGGAGTCAGAATTTAAGACTAAATATGGTTATATGGCGACCGCCTCATGAATTTGGATTTCTTGAGTAGGTCGCCTTTTATCTATACTAAATTAGAGGCGTGTGACCTTAATGATGAAAAAAATGAGACTGATTCGACAATTAGGTATGACTGATTGTGGTACTGCATGCTTAACGATGTTGTTTAATTACTATCACTATCGTTCAGATATAACAAAAATATCCTTAGGCGCTAATGTTGGTAGAGATGGGGTTTCCTTGGAGGATATGAAACTCATTTGTGAACAACATTTCTTCAAGTTCAAAGCTTATAATTATGCTAATAATGAGCAAAATTTAATTCAACATTTGCCGGTTATTATGTGTTCCAAAGAGAACCATTATGTCGTTATAGAGAAGAGAACAAAACACGGTTTTCATGTGTTAGATCCTGCAAAGGGAAAAAAAATACGGTCATTTTCAGAAATCGTTAATCATTTTTTAAATATTATTGTAGTAATACGACCAAGTGAAGATAGGAAACAACAGCCCTTACCGAAATCAACCGAAATGAGATTTAAAATAGATTGGTTTAAGATGGTTGTTAGTATCTTGCTAACCGTTGCTGCACAGTTAATCGTCTTAATTATTCCAGGTATTATACAGAAAATAATAGACGTCTTAAGTAAGGACAGCACAGAGCTTAACGTTTACAGCGTCTTAGGTGCGGTTCTATTGATTGCTGTGGCCTATTTTGGTGTTACTTGGTTACGAAAGCGTTTAATACTTCTGATTCAAAACGTACTGTACAAGGATGTTATTCTCCAAATGTTGAAGAAGGTATTTAAAATTGATACTCGTTTTTTTGAAGGTCATACATCTGGAGACATTGTTAATAGATTCAATAATGTCAGTATGATTAATGAGTTTTTGTCTAGTGTGATGGTTACCGTTAGTATTGATGTTATAACTGCAATTGTATGTGGAATTGCTATGTTTAAATATTCAATATCGTTATCACTTGTTGTATGCATTGTAACAGTAGCTCAACTGTTGATTATTATGCTGCTCAATGGAAGAGTACAAAAGAAAACAAGTGCATACATGGCTAAACAGGGTCTTTTACAAGGTGAATTATTTAACATGGTGAACAATATAATCCAAATACGAAACATGGGAATTGAAAAGATTATGTTTGATAACCTCGATCAGGGTTATTCTGAAACAGTATTGCTCCATAAAAAAAGGACACAAACAAGTGATCTTATGGAGTCAGCAATCAGCTCTATAAATATAGTAACTTCGCTGTTGTTGTATGCTGTTGGAGGAGGCTTGGTTGCTTCTGGCGACTTATCTCTTGGACAATTAGTAGGATTCATTGCATTGTCTGCTTTTTTCATTAATCCGATTCGTGCATTGTCAACGATGCTACCACAGCTTAGTACACTTAAAGAGGTATTCATACGTGTCAAAGAATTGCTTAATTACAGTGATATTACACCTTCTGGCACGGTTAAAGTGAATGACTTTGAAGTGATGGAGTTCGCGGATGTAAGTTTTAGTTATTCTCCTAGAGATTTATATAATTTGAAAAATATCAATCTAAAAGTAGTATCAGGACAAAAGGTTGCAATTGTTGGTAGTTCAGGCAGTGGAAAAACAACAATTACGAAGCTGATCATGAATGTTCTACACAAATATGAAGGAATTATATCAATTAATAAGCATAATATTTTGGAAATTGACAAAGAGCATTTCTATCAAAAAGTTGCCGTAGTGACACAGACCCCCTTAGTAATTAATGGTACAATTAGAAGTAATATAGATTTTGCTGGGAATTTGACCAATGAGCAGATATATGATGCTTTGAAGAAGGCAGAGATGGAAGACGATGTAAAAGGCTTTCCTCTACAGCTAGAGACAATCATGGGTGAAAATGGGCAGAATCTCTCTGGCGGACAAAAACAAAGAGTTGCAATTGCAAGAGCACTTGCTTCAAAACCTTCGGTGATTATTTTTGATGAGGCAACAAGTAATTTAGACCCTATTACTGAAAGGAAAATATTTGCTAATTTAAATGATGAATCTGTTACTTTGATAATGATTACACATCGACTAAATGTTCTTCAAAAGGTGGATCATATTTACGTTCTAGATCGTGGAGAAGTTGCGGAGCATGGAACTCATGATGAATTAATGAAGAGAAAGTCGTTCTATTATAAAAGCTTCAATGGAGTTATTAATGACGAAGTGAATGAAGGTGTGCTTATGAGGTAGGAGGGGATTTCCATTACACCAAATCGGGCATTGATTATAGACGATGACGTGGAGCTCTGTAAGCTCCTTAAACGCTGTATGGATAGTGACAATCGTATGCAAGTGGATTACTGCCATAATGGATCAGAAGGATTAAGTTTACTGGCTGAGCAGGACTACCAACTCGTTGTACTTGATGTCATGCTACCAGAAATGGATGGCTTTGAGATTCTTACAGCAATAAGAAGAGTAAATACTGTTCCCGTATTAATGCTCACAGCTAAAGTGGAGGAAGGAAGCAAGGTGTACGGCCTTCGACTAGGGGCAGATGATTATTTGTCTAAACCCTTTAGTATTAATGAATTTTTAGCTAGAGTTGATGCTCTTGTACGCCGATATACTGCACTAAATTATGCAATTAAACCAGAAAGCTTACAGCTAACCTATAAAGGTGGACTGATCATTGATATGCTGTCGAGGACGGTCACCGTTCATGAGAAAGCGATAACCTTAACACCTAAAGAGTTTGATTTGTTATATTATCTTGCGGCTAACAAAGGCAAGGTATTTACTAAAAAGCAACTGTATATTCAAGTTTGGCATGATCAATTTGCATTTGATGATGGCAATATTATGGCCTATACAAGTAAAATCAGAAAAAAGCTAGAAGCTGCGAATAATGAGATTAATTATATTGAAACCATTTGGGGAGTAGGCTATAGGTTTAATCCGGAGGTATGATGATGGAATTCATGTCACTAACAAATGTTATTATCGTTGTTTTAGCCCTAATCGTTCTCTACCAGTTTCGATATATCTATCGACTACGAAGTAATTTATCTGAAATCATGTTAGTACTTGAAGATATTATTCGAGGAAATACCAATCGTAGAATTATTCTATCTCATCATGATATATCAACACAGGTATGTTATAAAATCAATGAAATTGTAAAGATGAATAATGAAAAGCTAGCGGGCTTTAAGAAGGCAGAGCAATCAAATAAGCTCTTAATGACAAGTCTCTCCCATGATGTAAGGACACCACTGACCTCACTACTTGGGTATTTGGAGGCTATAGACAAAGGTATCGTTGCAGGAGAAGAAAAAGATCAATATATTCAGACTGCAAGAGCTAAGGCACAGGATCTAAAGGAGTACATAGATATTTTATTCGAATGGTTTAAGTTAGATGCTAAGGAACAAACTTTTCATTTTGAGTATTTAGACATTTATGAGGTGACACGTGATATCGTGGCAGGATGGATTGCAATTTTTGATAAACATCAATTTCAATACAGCATTAGCATTCCAAGTAATGAATTATATTTGTTTCTGGATAAAAATGCATACAAACGTATCATTAACAACTTACTTCAGAATGCGATAACACATAGTGGTGGGAGCTTGATCGAGTTAATTATGGATTATAGGAACGACCAAGTAAAAATCAAAATTAGAGACAATGGGAGAGGGATTGCGGATAAGGATCTACCTTATGTATTCGATAGGTTATATGTCTGTGATCCGTCGAGAAAATCCAAGAGCAGTGGACTTGGTTTGTCCATTGTTAGAGAATTGGTGAAAGCGCACAATGGGAAAATTTATGTTGAGAGTCAATCCGCTCAATCCACACAATTTATAGTTATGATGCCTGTGAGGACAGACATGGAGACGAATGCAAGGTAGCAGTATTTGACGATACGTATAGGTCTCGCCTGAATTGTTTTGTTAGAGTCATGTTTCAACTAAGTTTTTTATCTATAAGCTGTGACGTTGAACTGATATTTGTCATAAAAAAACAAAATGCAGACGACTTTAGTCTGCATTTTGTTTTTGTCTTTGGGGAACAGGGGTCTTTTTCTTCACATTACGTTGACTCCAGACAGTGCGGTAACGGTAAATCACTGCAATTAACAGTAAAAGTCCAACACCTGCTAGGAGGTACGCAGAGTACTGATGCGCGAGCTGAAATACGACGTTCCACTGAGGGCCGAATAATTTGCCGATGCCTAGAAATAGGACAACCCAGAATAATGCACCCGAGTAAGCGTAGAGAGCGAATTTGCGAAAAGGGATCGCAGCGATGCCTGCAAAATAACCTGTAAAGTGCCGCACACCTGGAATGAAATAGCCAATGAAGATCAGACCGTTACCATATTTACCAAACCATTTTTGCGTTTTATCCAGCTTGTCCTGCTTCAATAAAAACCATTTTCCATAGCGGGTTATAAACGGCAGTCCTGCCTTAGCTCCAATAAAATACGTGATGGTCATGCCAATTGTCGTTCCTAGAAACGCAAGGATAAGAAGGATTCCGAAGTCAAGCTGTCCTTTGTATGATAAATACCCTGCGTACGCCATCGTTGTTTCACCCGGGAAGGGGAGGGCAATGAACTCAAGTAACAATCCAAAAAATAATACACTATATCCATAGGATCCAAATAGATGTTGGATCTTCTCGAGCAATTCCAATACTTTTCACTCTCCTGAGGTTAAGGTGTGAGTTACGAACGTACCATAACTCCCGGACTGTCTTGCTTAGGATATGCTACCTAATTCATGGCAAAGAATCAATCGTAATCCATACGATACGATCCGAAAAATTATAGTGAAGAATGACGTCTTTTTTTCAGATGCCCTCCATATAATTCTAACAAATCCGCTGAAGTCTATCAGCAAATTTACTAGAAACGTTGGAGGTTGATTCATAAATGACGCAGAACATGGAATCAAAGATCAGTGTAGAAGTGGATATGTCCGTGAATGGTGCTCAAAAACATACATGTAGGTTCCCCCAATGGATGACGTTCCTAGTAAGGATGGTACTAACGATAAGTTTATTTACAACGTGCGCGGGGATAACTGACATTTCTTATGCTTCAGGTTCTAATGTACCCACTCCCAGCGAGAAAAATAATCAGAAGAAGACGGTCTATCTAAGTTTCGATGATGGTCCTGGATTGCACACTCAGGAAGTATTGGATATTTTGCGGAAAGAAGAGGTGCCAGCCACGTTCTTCGTACTTGGTGAGCAGGCACAGCGGAATCCTGAACTTATTCGAGCAATTGTAGAAGATGGACATGCTCTGGGGAATCATACATTCAATCATAATTACAAGCAATTATATAGTGATTTTAAAGAATTCTGGAAACAGATTAAACAGACAGAAGAAGTGATTCATGGAATCACCGGGCTCCGCCCTAATCTGGTGAGAGCACCAGGTGGAAGCTATGGCCACTTTGATCAAAGCTATTTTGACCTGTTGAAGCAAGGTGGATACACTGTGATGGATTGGAATGTGGACAGCGGAGATTCGAGGCGTAAAGGTGTGCCTGTGAGCGAAATCCTACGTAATGCTACCAAGGTGCCTGCTGGAACCAGCTCAGTTATTGTATTAATGCATGATGGGGGAGCGCACGCCGAAACGGTAAAAGCACTACCGGAAATTATCCGGTATTATCAGGATCAAAACTATCAATTCGATACGATTAAGGCTTCTGATCAGCCTGTCCAATTCCGTGTAAAGTCCGATGGGGCATATGCTTCTCGTAAGGCGCCCGGCAAAGCTTGGATCGCTGAGCATGTGGAACCCAATTCTGCCTTGTGGCTCGCAGGTAAGGAACTAAAGGTTGAAATAGGGATGGCGGCAGCGACCTTGCACTCAGGAGAATTTCGAATAGAGGAGCAGCAGATCATGGTGCCTTTACGAAGCTTCATGAAGAAGTTCGGCAGTAATGCACGTTGGGATGCAGAAACAAGAACGGCTACGGTAGTCTGGAAAGACCGAACAATCTACGCAAGCAGTATTAGTGGAGAATTAACTTCAGGACGATTAGGTCAAGCGGGCGAAACCGTGAAGGGGAAGGTTCGAAGTCAGGGCGGTACAACTTGGGTTCCGCTTCGAGATCTGTTAGAGCAGATGGGGCTGAGCATCCAATCCATGAAATCTAATAAATTGGAATGGACAGTGAAGGCGAACATTCCTGTAGCTGCTATAAGCAGGGGAAATCTTACAATCTACGTCTAATCTCTCTACTTCCGGGCAACACTGAAATCATAGATTACTATGACTAAGAAATGCCGATGAATGGAAGGAGACCGAGTGATATGACGTATATCCGGATAGAACATGAGCATGCGGTGGAGTTATTAAATAGAGTAATTAAACGAGTCGAGACTGCTATTATCGGTAAGAAGCGAGAGATTCAGTATGTGCTTACGGCAATGCTCGGTGGTGGACATACACTTCTGGAGGATGTACCGGGCACAGGTAAAACGATGTTAGTTCGTGCTATGGCTTCTGCGCTGGACTGTTCCATGGGACGCATTCAATTTACTTCGGATGTCATGCCAGCAGACGTAATGGGTACCTCGATATATCATCCACCTACAGGGGAATTTACATTTCGTCCAGGTCCGGTGATGTCTAATTTCGTATTGGCCGATGAGATTAATCGCGCTTCGCCCCGAACCCAATCTGCTCTCTTAGAAGCGATGGAGGAGCGCCGAGTGACGGTTGATGGCACAACGTATGCGTTACCGCGTCCTTTCTTTTTACTGGCGACGCAGAACCCGTTGCAGTTTGAGGGCACCTACCGTTTACCCGAAGCACAGCTAGACCGCTTCATGATTAAGATTGGACTCGGATATCCTGAGCCTGAACAAGAAGTAGAGCTGTTAACGCGTATGCAAAATAGAGAATCTAGTTTGGCAAGTCCACCGGTCATGCTTGCGGAAGAAGTGGTAGCCATGCAGCGGGAGGTTAGACAGGTACATGTTGATGCGGTCATTAAGCAATACCTGGTCTCCGTCGCTGTAGCGACACGCAGCCACTCATCCGTGAGACTTGGGGTTAGCCCTCGGGGCACGCTTGCTTGGATGGTTGCCACACAGGCCTTTGCCTACCTTCGAGGACGCAGTTATGTGATCCCGGATGATGTCAAAGAGATGGCGATTCCTGTACTTTCTCATCGCATTCAGCTTAAGTCCCAGAATAGAACAGAGGGTTCATGGTCACAAGAGCAGGTGATTCATGAGGCTTTGTCTTCCGTTCCGATCCCTGTTCAGTTGTCGGCACAAGGAAGGGGACGGAGGCAATGAGCACATTTGCCGGCCGTCTAATCAATACAGCCCTCATCCTGGCTTTTGGCTCCCTCTTCGTGTGGTATGGAGGCAAATCGGCACTGTTTCTCTTCGTCATTACACTTCTGATTGGAGTTAGTGGAGTGCTTATCCATGCCTGTGGTCCACGCTACATTAATATTCGCAGATCTATGCAGTCCAACCGCATGTTATCTGGTGAAACCATTCATGTGCGAGTCGAGCTGGAATTCGAGAGTCGTATTCCGCTGTTATGGATTGTGCTGTGTGAGAATACACCTGCGGGTGTGCATCGAAAGTGTTTTTTTCCAGGAATGAAGAGGCAGTTCACCTATCAATATCAGTTGTCTGGTTTGAGAAGGGGCATCTACGAATGGGATAACGGCCGATTGTACTGGGGTGATATTTTCGGCTGGAATACGATATCTGCGGAGACGAGCGGCGGAACCTCACTGAGCGTTGTACCTTCTGTCACGGTCACCGAATATGGAGAGAGCCTCGTCAACACATCTACAGTTGCGGGAGAGGGACAGCTGTCCGAGCAGAGAAGTCTACAGGGTAGCCGGGGGCATGAGTTCCGCGATTATCAGCACGGTGATCCAATGAAACGAATCCACTGGAAAAGTACAGCCAAAACCGGGAGACTTCAGACGTTTGTCCCTGAAACGATGGAATCACCATCGCTTCATATTTTGGTGTATGAAGGTCAGGCGGGTTATGCACAATCTTGGGATAATTCAAGCGAACATCCTGCTTTTGAACGAGCCGTCAGTATGGCAGCAAGGTGGATTCATCAAGCGGATATGGATAGCATTCCGTATCAACTGTGGTCAAGCGACAGAGAAGGTCTAGCTTATCAACAGACGTATAAATTTGGTGAAATGCACTCTTCTAGTGACTTGGAGCGATCTCTAGATCGGTTAGCGTTAGCAGGGATTTCCTGGGCTTCACAGGGTGGATCCAGCATGATGAAGCGGACGATGCTGGAGCATATGTCGACTGGATCGCGGGTTATTGTACTCAGTGGACGGATGGATGCGGATCTTCATCAATGGGTGCTGGATGCTGTAAGTCTAGGCATACAAGTAGAGGTGCAATTAACAGAGACAGCGAGGACAAGCCCAACAGATAAAAGTGCAGCGGATTCAAAGCTACCTGTACCTCAATCCCAGTCCGCAGCGTGGCTAGAGCAGCTTCAGCACTGTGGAGTGAAAATCTGCAACGTGGCAGATCACCCAATACCTCCTGTAGGAAAGGTGGTGGTTACGGATGTGGGAGCATAGTCCGAACCGCCACTCACGATCCAGTGAATCTATTGGAGAAGGCTTGTCATATATCAATCTGGACAACAGAACCAAAGAGGCAGAGGCAGAGCCTGTTAGGTATAGGTTGTTCATTTGCACACTGCTGCTGCTATTGTCTCTGGAATGGATCTATCCGGTGACCTCTTCGGGTCAGCAGGGAAGTGAACGTTTTTTATTGGTCATGGCTGGATTAACCGGAGCACTGCTTGTGGTCGGATTATTTCGTACCGGTTGGATTGCAGGCACACTGATTCGGTTATGTATTGCTTTTGTTGCACTATGTCTGATGTACGGCGGACAAGATCCGCTTGGATGGGGGATCACGTATCCTGAGATGCTAATGTCCGACTTGGATACCTTCATGCAGAGTGGGCATTTCTATAGTATAAGTACAGAAACAAGAGGATTCTGCATGATGTTAGGCTGGAGCATGCTGATTACCTCGGTGCAGTCTCTCGTTTTGCTGCGTCTAAGTGTCATGTTATTTGGTGGAGCTACACTGGTTTATTTGATGCTGCTGGAATCTCTGGCTGGGCTGGATGTCTACACATCCATCGTACGTTCAGTACTCTGGATCATGCTGATCCAGGCGCTGCTGCAACTTTTACGTTTATCCGGTGGGGTTACGACACCACGTTATGCGCTGAATCCTTATGGACGCTGGAGTATAGCGACTGTGCTTGCCGCCATGGCGATGATTTCTTTTTCTGGATTGCCAGGTCACTTTAGTTCAATCTCGCAGCCAGAGCGGATATCTCTAGATGAGATTGGTGAACGTCTGGCACACTGGGCAGGCTATAACTCAGGAGATAGCATTCCTGCCACAGCATCTGTTACAGGATATAGCACTGCCGATGCTCCTATGGGTGCACCTCTGACCCAGGGGGATACGGTCTTTTTCGTAGCGAAAAGTCCAGAACCGACGTATTGGCGCGGGGAGACTCGCTCATATTATAACGGCAGTACATGGAGTGATCCTGCGCAAAGTTTCGAAACGGCTAGTCCATCCGGATTACTACGTACAGATGGCTGGGAGAATCAGAACTATTGGACTCGTATACAGCAAACCGTTACGATGCAGCGGGAGTGGAAGGGGCCGAATCCGCTCTTTACGGGAGGAATGCCGCTCAATGTATCATTTCAGGATAGTGAGAGCGTTAATGAGAAAACCATGCTCTCGCTTCTGTCGAACAGGGATTCAGCGACGCTGTGGCTGTCTGGTTCAGGCCGCCGTGTATCCGTTAAACGCTATGCAGCAGATGTTATGATTCCTACAGCCGAGCCAGAGCATTTACGTCTTTTGGAAGCGAAGCAACGGAGTAAAGATCCTGCCGAAATTCGTAGAACTTACCTACAGCTTCCGGACACACTGCCCGGACGTGTGCGCTCCTTGGCAGATGAGATTGTGAAAGGGAGCGAGACACGATACGATGCAGTACATGCAGTCCAGACGTATCTGGCTAATCATGCTGAGTATACACTGGATACACGTATGCCTCCGCGTGGAACGGATTTTGTGGATGATTTTCTGTTTGTTACTAGGCAAGGGTACTGCAATCATTTCTCAACAGCGATGGTTATCCTTCTGCGTGCAGAAGGCATTCCAGCACGATGGGTCAAAGGATTTGGCACAGGGCAGCTTGACCCTAAGGTTCCGGGGCAGTACAGCATTACCCAAGGTGATGCTCACTCTTGGGTGGAAGTGTATTTCCCGGGCGCAGGCTGGATGCCGTTTGAGGCAACGCCCGGCTTTGTTATACCACAAGCGACGGCGGGAACTGATGCCGAAGCTACGCTGCTCCAGGATGCAGGGGCGCAGCCGCAACTGGATCCGTGGTCTGGTGCGAGCGCTTGGCTGCTGGCTCGCGCCCAGGCATTTGTCGCGGCGCCTTGGCTCACCGCGACGGCACTTGCGGCAGCGGCGGCATTGTGCGCCGCTGTAGCCTTCGGCGTGCGGCGGCTACGCCCCGCGCTGCCGCTGAGGCTGCTGCTGGCTTGGCCGCGCAGCAGCTTTCCGGACCGAGAGCGGCTGCTACGCGCCGCCGCTCCGGTCTGGCCCGCGCTTGCGCGGCAGTACGGCCCGCGGCCGCCGGGCATGACGCTGCGGGAATACGCAGCGTCACCCGCCGTGGCCGCAGGCACGGACAGCGCGGACATCGCGCGGTTTGCAGCCGACTGGGAACGGCTGCTGTACGGTCCAGAGCGTCCGCTGCGCGCGGACAGTCTGGACTTCCTGCGCCGGGCACTTCGGCTAGCCCGGCGGTTGCCGAGGCGCTAAACGCCAAGGTGTACGTTTAGCCGCCTGTTCACGGACGCCTCTCTTGCCTAGCGGCGAACGAGGCGTCTTTCCGCGCTAACCTTGTTGCGATGGTTAGCATTAGTTAGAGGTGCTTTTATTCAACAAGTAGGAGTGGAAGGAGCAGAAGAAGTGGAAAAATTGTGGGACTGGCTTGAACAAAAGTGCAGTTATACCATAAAAAGAAGCATTCTTTTGTTCTACATTTGTGTTGCTCATAAATTGTCGAATAAAGGAGTTTAGCCTTTCCTTGACGGTATGTTTTGTCGTTGCGTATAATTAGTTTCATTAATTGAGGGAGGCACGGTAATGAATAAGCAGAATGAAATTGTGGTTGTCCTTGACTTTGGGGGCCAATACAACCAGTTAATCGCCAGAAGAATCCGGGATCTTGGCGTATACAGCGAGCTTTTGCCGTATAATACACCGGCTGAGAAGATCGCAGAAATGTCACCAAAAGGGATCGTATTCTCGGGAGGTCCATCCAGTGTGTACGCTGAGAATGCACCTCACGTAGATCCAGGTGTATATGATCTTGGACTTCCAATATTCGGAATCTGTTATGGTATGCAGCTTATGGCACAACAGCTTGAAGGTAAAGTAGAACGTTCCGAGAAGCGTGAGTACGGTAAAGCAGATCTTGAGTTTGCTGCAGGTGCAGCATTGGCACAAGGTATTGAAGGCGAACATACTGTATGGATGAGTCATGGTGACCATGTTGTTACGCTTCCTCCGGGATTCAAACTGGATGCAGGCACGGAAAGTGCGCCAATCGCTGCAATGAGTAACGATGAGCGCAAATTGTATGCTGTTCAGTTCCACCCAGAAGTACGTCACTCTATTCGTGGTAACGACATGATTAGCAACTTCTTGTTTAATATCTGTGGTTGCGAAGGCAACTGGACCATGGAGACTTTCATCGATGACACGATCAGAGACATCCGCGAAAAAGTAGGCGACGGTAAAGTGCTGTGCGCACTCAGCGGTGGTGTAGATTCTTCCGTTGTAGCTGCTTTGTTGCACAAAGCGATCGGTGATCAACTGACATGTATGTTTATCGACCACGGTCTGTTGCGCAAAGGCGAAGCGGAAAGCGTAATGGAGACGTTTGTTGGCAAATTCGACATGAAAGTTGTCAAAATTGATGCACAAGAGCGTTTCATGTCCAAGCTGGCTGGTGTGGATGATCCCGAACAAAAACGTAAAATTATCGGTAACGAGTTTATTTACGTATTTGACGAAGAGTCCAAGCAGTTTGACGATTTCACATTCCTAGCACAAGGTACACTCTACACGGACATCGTAGAAAGTGGTACAGCAACAGCGCAGACCATCAAGTCTCACCACAACGTGGGCGGTCTGCCAGAAGACATGAACTTCAAACTCATCGAACCTTTGAACACGCTGTTCAAGGATGAAGTGCGTAAAGTAGGTACAGAGTGCGGCCTGCCGGACGAAATTGTACACCGTCAACCTTTCCCAGGACCAGGTCTTGCGATCCGTGTTCTTGGTGAAGTGACGGAAGAGAAACTTACGATTGTTCGTGATTCCGACTACATCTTGCGTGAAGAGATCGCCAAGGCTGGTCTTGACCGCGAAATCTGGCAATACTTCACAGCACTACCGAACATGAAGAGTGTTGGCGTTATGGGTGATGCACGTACGTATTCTTACACTGTAGGTATCCGTGCTGTAACATCCATCGATGGTATGACAGCAGACTGGGCACGTATCCCTTGGGACGTATTGGAGAAAATCTCCGTGCGGATCGTTAACGAAGTGGATAACGTAAACCGTATCGTCTATGACGTAACTTCCAAACCACCTGCAACAATTGAGTGGGAATAGTTAAATAAACTAAACACTAGAGAAGCTTGGGGAGCCTTATTTTAATAAGGTTTCTGCCAAGCTTTTTTTGTTTTATGGCATTAACTTTAAGGATTCAATACGACTCGAGATTTGGCGGTTCGGAATAATTCCGTTGCAGTGGAAGTGTGGGAGTATAGGATAGTACATCTGAGCTTACATATATCTCTGTTCTTCATCTCCTTTTTAGGCTTACTTCAGATTCTTTTCAGGTTTGAGTTCTATACTGAGTACATACTAAGGCAATTGGCTACTGAAAGGAGATTGAGTGTATGCGTAAAACCGACAATATGAGCAAATGGAAGATGGGCATTGGAAGTGCATTTCTGATGGTGATGCTGGCAGGATGCGGTTCGGGTGTGCAGGATCTGGCTTCCGGTTCCGGTGATTTTTCATTTGTGAACTTAGAGGCAGCGGATGCATCTTCCGATCAGACCAGAAACCAGGAAGTACCCTCTGAAGTTACAGCGAACACAGATCAGGATCAAAACAAGCTACTCGATGCTTCGCAGACAGAAATATAACCTTAGGACTGTTTAAGGAAAATAGCTGACTATGTTACAAGTTAATCATGTGCTTAATATTAAATTTTGCTCTAATAAAAGACAGGCCTATCGTTTATAAAAGAATAATTGTATTGTTCATCTTCTGCTCATGCTCCTATGAACACAAGCTACCTTTATCGAAGCATTGATTGTGCTTTGAAAAGGGTAGCTTTTTTAATGTGCATTTAACTATCCGAAACGATATGAAGTCTGACCAAATGGACATATTCTACTAGAAAAACAGCTGAGAAACTCGAAGGTAAATGGTTTGTAAACCGCTAACTTGGTTCTTTCTGTTAAATAATACGAACGATATGGAGGTAGTTTAGAAATAACATTCGTTTTTATCATTGACAAAATAGAACCCGCCCTCCTAAAATAGTGATGGGAAACAAACAAATAGCGCATACTAATTCGTATAATCCTGGGGATTGGCCCGGGAGTCTCTACGAGATCACCCTAATGATCTGGCTACGAAGAGGAGCAGGCTAAGCACATAAATTCTACATGGTTGCGTCTTACATCACGCACGCACATTAGAATTTTTTTGTTCTTGGTCAAAAGGCTTTAGTGCCGCTCCTAGTCAAGCTGAGCTCTGGGGATATAACATCTTCAGGGTCATTTGTCGTTTTTCAATATGGCTTCAACATCTCTAAGGGGGAGTAAGTGAATTATGGATCGTTTCTTTAAACTCAAAGAAAACGGAACAAATGTTAGAACGGAGATTGTTGCGGGTCTGACCACCTTTATGACAATGGCTTACATTCTTTTTGTAAACACGTTGTTTCTAGGTTCTAGTGGGGCGGGAATGTCCGATAATGCAGTATTTTTTGCAACGGCCGTCGGCGCTGGATTAATGACGATTATTATGGGATTGTTCGTAAATATTCCGATTGCGCTCGCACCGGGCATGGGATTGAACGCGTACTTCATGACAGTGGTTCTTAGCTCGAATGGTGCAATTACTTGGCAGGCAGCTCTTGGAGCTGTGTTCCTTTCAGGTATCGTGTTCATCATTTTGACCGTGACAAGAGTACGGCAAATGTTGCTCGTTGCAGTTCCGCAATCGATTAAAATGGCTATCACAGTCGGTATTGGTTTGTTTATTACGATTATTGGTTTCAAATTGGCTAACTTGGTAGCAGTAACCGTGAACGTAGCGCCAGATGCAGATCTGAGTCAGCCGATTCCGGGTAGTAGCTTTAACCTTTCACTCGGTAACTTCGTAACACATCACGATGCACTGCTTGCTCTTATTGGTTTGTTGCTTATTGCAATTCTGATGGTTATGCGGATCAAAGGAGCTCTCTTGATTGGAATCGTGGCAACAACGCTGATCGGGATTCCGATGGGAGTTACTAATCTGAGTGGGTTGACTGGTGCGAGCTGGTTGCCTAACTTCAGTGACCTGGCAGTAGGACAATTGGATCTTAAAGGCGCAATTAGCTTAGGTCTGTTTGAAATCATCTTTATCTTTACCTTTGTTGAATTGTTCGACACGTTCGGCACCATGGTAGGGACGGCGACACGTATGGGCATTATGAAAGATAAGAAAAAAGGCGAGAAAACGATCGGTAAAGCGATGCTCGTCGATGCAGTTGGTGTCAGCGCAGGTGCTGCACTGGGTACAAGTACAATTACTGCATATGTTGAGAGTGCTTCTGGTGTTGAAGCAGGTGGACGTACAGGACTGACTTCTGTAACTACGGGTCTATTGTTTATCCTCGCTTTGTTCATCGCTCCACTGGCACTAGTTGTTCCTTCTGCTGCAACTGCTCCAGCGCTGATCATTGTAGGTGTGTTGATGATGAGTCAGGTTCGCAGTATTGAATGGGATGACTTCCTACAAGCCTTCCCTGCATTCCTTACCATTGTGCTGATGCCTTTCACAGGTGGAATTGCGAACGGGATCTCTGCGGGTATCGTATCTTATGTAATCTTGGCGGTATTCAGCAACTTGGTAACAGAACGCAAAGTGAAGATTCACTGGTTGATGTGGATCTTAGCGATTATCGTAATATGCCGGTATGTATTTATGGGTGGCGAATAGTCGGGCGATTAGCAATGAATACGTACCAAAATTGAAGAAGAAGCTAATGCGATGGTATCTTGCCAGAGTGTTAGCTTTTTTTGTTTCCTTCTATATATAAACAAGAAGAGATTAAACATCGTTGATATGGCATGTAGCTTATGCTTTCACTTCAATGCTGGCAATTAAAGAAGTGAAATATACATGCAGAGATAGTTGTAGTGTAGTGGCCGGGAAAAGGTGGACTATGAAACGATGGAGATATGAACTTGCGACGAGAGTAAAGAGAAGGAATTAGCTCCTGAATGATTAGATCGAACTCTGGGAACGTATAATATAGGAACAATCTAACTTAGAGAAACTATATATTATAGAAGAAGCTTATCTTCTGAGAGGAATCGATTAAGGAAATTGATTTTATTTCGAAAAAAAGCTTGCGTTCTAAATCTGTACATGGTATATTCTAATTCCGGCCAAGAAAAYACGAGAAACACGGTGCGGCAAGCAAACAAAATAAGCTTCGAAAGAAACTYAAAAAAAGAGCTTGCAAAGTTGGTTCGGATGTGATAAGATATAAAAGTTGCTGACGAGAACGAATGTCGGCGCTGAAATAAGTTTGATCTTTGAAAACTGAACAACGAGTGAGTAACGATCTTGCTTGCAAGATCGACGCTGAGAAATCGTACATGTCTTCGGACTGGATGATTTCGAAGCACAAATGAGATTTTTAATCTCGTCAGWTTCAAAATGAGCTAATCGCTCTTTTCAATACTTTATTGGAGAGTTTGATCCTGGCTCAGGACGGATTCAAAATGAGCTAATCGCTCTTTTCAATACTTTATTGGAGAGTTTGATCCTGGCTCAGGACGAACGCTGGCGGCATGCCTAATACATGCAAGTCGAGCGGACTTGAWGAGAAGCTTGCTTCTCTGATGGTTAGCGGCGGACGGGTGAGTAACACGTAGGCAACCTGCCCTCAAGCTTGGGACAACTACCGGAAACGGTAGCTAATACCGAATACTTGTTTTCTTCGCCTGAAGGAAACTGGAAAGAYGGAGCAATCTRTCACTTGAGGATGGGCCTGCGGCGCATTAGCTAGTTGGTGAGGTAACGGCTCACCAAGGCGACGATGCGTAGCCGACCTGAGAGGGTGATCGGCCACACTGGGACTGAGACACGGCYCAGACTCCTACGGGAGGCAGCAGTAGGGAATCTTCCGCAATRGGCGAAAGCCTGACGGAGCAATGCCGCGTGAGTGATGAAGGTTTTCGGATCGTAAAGCTCTGTTGCCAGGGAAGAACGCTTAGGAGAGTAACTGCTCCTGAGGTGACGGTACCTGAGAAGAAAGCCCCGGCTAACTACGTGCCAGCAGCCGCGGTAATACGTAGGGGGCAAGCGTTGTCCGGAATTATTGGGCGTAAAGCGCGCGCAGGCGGTCATTTAAGTCTGGTGTTTAATCCCGGGGCTCAACCCCGGATCGCACTGGAAACTGGGTGACTTGAGTGCAGAAGAGGAGAGTGGAATTCCACGTGTAGCGGTGAAATGCGTAGATATGTGGAGGAACACCAGTGGCGAAGGCGACTCTCTGGGCTGTAACTGACGCTGAGGCGCGAAAGCGTGGGGAGCAAACAGGATTAGATACCCTGGTAGTCCACGCCGTAAACGATGAGTGCTAGGTGTTAGGGGTTTCGATACCCTTGGTGCCGAAGTTAACACATTAAGCACTCCGCCTGGGGAGTACGGTCGCAAGACTGAAACTCAAAGGAATTGACGGGGACCCGCACAAGCAGTGGAGTATGTGGTTTAATTCGAAGCAACGCGAAGAACCTTACCAGGTCTTGACATCYSWMTGACCGGTRCAGAGATGTACCTTTYCTTCGGRACAKWSRAGACAGGTGGTGCATGGTTGTCGTCAGCTCGTGTCGTGAGATGTTGGGTTAAGTCCCGCAACGAGCGCAACCCTTATATTTAGTTGCCAGCACTTYGGGTGGGCACTCTAGATAGACTGCCGGTGACAAACCGGAGGAAGGTGGGGATGACGTCAAATCATCATGCCCCTTATGACCTGGGCTACACACGTACTACAATGGCCGGTACAACGGGCTGCGAAAYCGCGAGGTGGAGCCAATCCCAACAAAGCCGGTCTCAGTTCGGATTGCAGGCTGCAACTCGCCTGCATGAAGTCGGAATTGCTAGTAATCGCGGATCAGCATGCCGCGGTGAATACGTTCCCGGGTCTTGTACACACCGCCCGTCACACCACGAGAGTTTATAACACCCGAAGTCGGTGGGGTAACCGCAAGGAGCCAGCCGCCGAAGGTGGGATAGATGATTGGGGTGAAGTCGTAACAAGGTAGCCGTATCGGAAGGTGCGGCTGGATCACCTCCTTTCTATGGAGAATCGTTTCCCG
>NZ_LMFO01000024.1 GCF_001426865.1 Paenibacillus sp. Root52
TTGGCTATTACACAGAAAAATATTATAATAGTCTGGTTGCTCAGTGAATTTGATTAAAAATAGTATGCATCTTTGTTTTTTTTAATAAGAAAATATGTATAATATAAATTATGCTTGGAGGTCTAGAGACCTACTAGTGTGATTTCAAAAACCCGGTAGTCATTTTATAGTGATACAGGCTATATAGCTCAAGAGACGGAGGAGAATAAATCAATGACACTTACTTTAGCTGATATTAGACAATACAAATCTTGGGCAGGAAACGTCTATGATGCCGGATATGAGTTTGACCAAAATAATTTACTCTTTGCTCAGAGATTTATTCTTTTAAACTTGGAAAGTAAAGACGACTATAGTACCTCACTACTTAAGCTGGTCAAGGATTTAGATCTTTCTGGTAACCCTAGGGAAGATAACTACGTTGCTGCAATCGCTATTCTACATATGGGATTCTTAGAGATTTGTAAACATAACAGAATTAGCAATTCAACAGATCTAATCCATATTGATTCTGTAAGAAACGTTGTTAGCCAGGTAAGTCAAAATGCGACACATTATTCTCTAGATGTTGCCCTAGCATATAATCTTGCAAGCTTTGTTTGTCTTCAGATGTCATTTGGATTCTATCTTCGTAAAGAATTAAGCGAGATTCTATGGGATTTCAATGGAGGAAATCATCAATCAGCTCTAAGTAGAATTGGAAGATATACAACACAATTAGTCCTACACATTGAATCAAAAAGAAAAAGTAACTAGATCTTGCTGCTACCCCCAACATTACCTCGCTCTACTCGCTTGCATTGACCATTCAAGCGGGTGGAGCATCATAAGCAGATTGAGCACTTTCGAAATTACTTCCCTTACTTAACTGAGACCATCCCCCCTTCATCAGAACATCTAGACATGGTATCTGCGGCTACAATAACTCCCCTAACACTTTAGGCTAATTATGAGCTAAAAGATCAACATCGTAGTTAGATCAAAAATATTTTCCTTAAATTATTTTAAAGTTTTATAGCAAATTTAGTGTAATAATAATTCATTAATTTATTACACCCTTAAATAATCATGGATTTATTATTGAATTTAATGAATGAAATGATGCCTAAAAATTTTGTATCAATCTATTCACTAATTTAATTTTATATATAATGTTACATTTTTTTAGTTAATACAATCAGTCTTCATACGTCAATTAATTTAAAACGAAAAATCTATTAAACAAGTCGCTAACGCGACCAATAAGCCGTATGATTTGGCACATACCCTGTTGTAGTCTCCTACTATACTGGGTATAATTTATCCATAAGGGGTAACACTGATACGATTCATTAGGATCGGAGGTGTTTGTTACGCCGGAGGATAAGGAGGAATTAAACATGAACGCTGTACGTAAAGAAAACATTAATGATGTTCAAAAAAAGAAGTTCGATCGTAGCCAAATGATCAAAGCGATGACTAAAAAAGCTTGTCTGGAGAATGACGAGGGTTTGAGGAGGCTATCTAAAAATTGATTCAGGGACTAACTTATGATGATATCATTGATATTCATGATACCTCATTAGAACTTTATAATGGTTTACCAGGCATAAATGAGCCGGGATTGATAGCCTTTATCGCAGAGAAACCCTTTCAGGGATTCGGTGATGAGGAATATTATCCCGGCTTATTTTTAAAAGCAGCGGTATATATGGAAGCGTTTGCAACTCATCAATTATTTTGTGATGGAAACAAACGTACGGGCTATTTGAGTGCCAAAGTGTTTCTAATGATTAACGGCTACCATCTCCAAGTCTCAGACAACGATCTATATTTTACCACGATGGCTGTCGCTAATAAGAAAATCAAGCTCCATCAACTTGCTGATTGGCTAGAAAGCAATTCAGTTGAAGACCCCCTCTCCTATTAGCTATGTTACTAGAGGGTTGTTATTTACATAATTTTAGCTTCAGATGAAAACAACAGTACTATTCTATCGATTTACTATGAACCGGTATGCGACTCCGCATATCGGTTTTTTTATTTTCTAACCTCACATATCCTTTGATACGTCGCAAGCCGCGACCAATACACAACATGAACTCCAATAACTCTTGAAACGCCATAAGTTAGGACTATTACCTATGAAGTATGTCATGAATAACAAATAATATATTTCGCGTTACGAGTACTTGAAATAACAATATTACTCGTCTGAATGGAGGATATATATGAAAGAAATTACGGTGGACAATTTTGCTGGAGGCGGTGGTGCCTCAGTCGGAATTGAATTTGCAACTGGAGAAAGTCCTGCAATCGCCATAAATCACGATCCAGATGCCATCGCTATGCACCAGGTGAACCATCCGGATACTAAGCACTACTGTGAGTCCGTCTGGGACGTTGACCCACGAGCTGCTGTAGATGGCAAGCCCGTTGGTCTAGTCTGGTTCTCTCCTGATTGTAAGCACTTCTCCAAAGCCAAAGGTTCAATCCCAGTCAATAAAAATATTCGTGGACTTGCATGGGTTGCCGTTCGTTGGGCAGCTACCGTTCGCCCACGCGTAATGATGTTAGAAAACGTACAAGAGTTTAAAACATGGGGGCCTGTCACTCCTCAAAGAGATGAAACAACAGGACGGTTACTCAAAAAGGTACCAGATCTTAAGAACCCTAAAATACATAGTGTTGTTGTTTCAGAACCAGGTGAGGTTGTCCCTTATGACCTACGAATTTATTATCCAGACCCGAAACGCAAGGGATACACATTTAACTCCTTTGTGAATGCCTTAAAACGGCATGGCTACGATGTCGAGTGGCGAGAACTACGTGCATGCGATTACGGTGCTCCCACCAGCCGAAAGCGACTATTTATGGTTGCTCGCTGCGACGGTCGTCCGATTGTGTGGCCAGAACCCACCCACGGATCACCTGACAGCATTGCCGTATTGAATGGAAAACTTAAACCGTGGCGTACTGCTGCCGATATTATTGACTGGTCAATAGCGTGCAATTCAATTTTCGGTCGTAAAAAAGAATTAGCTGATAATACAAAGCGCCGGATCGCCCGTGGGATTGAGCGCTACATCATCAACAATCCCAAACCATACGTGAAGAAAGTAAATTACGCTGATCAACGTAGTGAGAACATTACTACGCCTTTCATCGCTCGCATTGGGCAAACTGGTTTTGGTGGAGATCGGTTACAATATGATCTTGAAAAACCACTAACGACAGTAACCACTAAAGCTGAGCACCTTCTTGTCTCTCCCATTTTGGCTCCTAATACTACTCAGCGTTCTGGTAGTTCACCTAACGAGCCCCTATACTCTAAAACCATTAACGGACATCAGTTATTAGTCAGTCCGACTTTGATTCAAATGGGTTACACCGAGAGAGAGGGACAAGCCCCTCGTGTCCTCGATCTAGATAAACCCATTGGCACAATAACAGCAGCCGGTAATAAATTCGCCGTTGCTGAAGCTGTACTCGCTCGACAAGACCTTCCTGACCCGCAGAAAGTTAAGAATTTTCTTGTTCAATACGGCGACAGAAAACTTCAAAAATCAATAGAAAACCCAGGTTCGAACGATCCACAAACTGGAGATGACTCTGTAATCACCGCACATATTGCTAGGCACTTCGGTAATTCCATCGGGAGTTCGTTAGACGCTCCGATTGGCACCATTACTGCAGGAGGTGGCGGCAAGAGCGCTTTGGTAACAAGTCATTTAATCAAATTTCGAGGAACCTGTAAAGATGGTCAGTTGGTCACAGAACCTGTACCGACCATTACTGCTGGAGGAAGACACATCGGCGAAGTCCGGACATTTTTACAAGATTATAGTAGTGACAGTAACTCTCATTTGGATAACTACGGGACTGTCACAATTGACGGAATAAATTATCAAATCGTCGATATCGGAATGCGAATGTTTGAGCCCCATGAACTTTTCGCAGCTCAAGGCTTTCCGGAGAACTATATCATTGATGTGGACGCTGACGGCGTAAAATATTCCAAAGAAAAGCAAATTGCTCGATGTGGCAATGCTGTACCTCCAATTATGTCAAAAGTGCTCATTCAAGCAAATACGCCTGAGTTGTGTGTGGGATCTGGTAGAAAGATGATATTAGAGCGTTATAAACCAATTGAAGGACAACTAGCTTTTAGTATGTAAAATGATGGCTAATAAGTATCAAGGAACGGTATGCGATCTCGCATGCCGTTCTTTTTTCATATTTCAAATTCTTTACCACGTAACAAGCTGCTAACCGCGACCCATATATAGTTCACAAATTTGAACCAATACATTAAGGAGGAATGATCCTTTGACCATATCTGACAACTGTGTGATCTGTAACAGCCCAATCCCCGAAGAGTATTCCCTTTGCGATCATTGTGACGCTACATGGAATGAAACAACTGATACATATACGACAAAGGAAGGTCACCGCTATCGTTTTATGCCTTCTACAGGTGTATATGTACAAATCACCTAATTGTAGGAAATTACATTCAAATAACTCCCCCTCTCATCACCCATTCCGCTCGAGTTATAAACATTAATTCTACATGTACTGTAACGGCTGCTATAGCAGACAAAGCTCCTGTAGCACAGAATAAATGTCCTTCAAATATAAGGAGACAACATCATGGTAAAAAATATGACTGGCCTTACCCAGGTACAAAAACATTTTATAGATCAATTCAAAATATTGACCCATCGCCATCAGACCTGGCAAGTATGGAGCGACTTCATTGAAATAGCAGCTTGTACAATCTCGAATACAATCGAACACGAACATAAAGATCGTCGTGAGGCGAACTACTTCAAGATCATTCATAAATACAGTCCTGCTGAGCAAGAAGTTTTCCCCAAATTATTCGCTGAAATCGTTCAAGCGCTCGAAGAGCAGCCTGAGCAAGACTTTCTTGGCGATCTATTCATGCGCTTGGAGCTCAGCAACCATTGGCGTGGTCAATTTTTCACACCCTATCACGTATGCCAGTTGATGTCTCAAATGCAAATTGGAGATCTATCTCAGTCCATTTCAGAAAAAGGCTACATCACAGTAAACGATCCGGCCTGTGGAGCTGGCGCTACCCTCATCGCATTTGCTAACGAAGCTCGCTCTCGTAACCTTAATTACCAACAAAGCATCCTATTTACAGCACAAGACATTGACCAGACAGCCGCTCTCATGTGCTACATACAGCTCTCCTTGCTCGGATGCGGGGGATATGTCATTATCGATGACTCTTTGAGAAATCCCCCAACCGAATCCCGTTTACACGATCCGAACGTCTGGTACACACCCTTTTACTTTATATCCAACTGGCCAATGAAGAAATTGGCATCAACACTATTCAATTCGTTGGAACAGCAGCTCCACACCATTAATCATTTAAGACAGGAGAAATGAACATGACACATCCAGTAGCAGAAAAAGTATTTGAAGTCAGCTATATGTACAGCTATAGCAATAATCCCTCAGAACTTCGCCAAGAAGAGATGAAAGAATCGGAGATTCTCAACCTCAAAAAAACTATAGCCAAAGGGCCTACATCATGGGGCGCTACCTACTCCAACCTTATCATCTTGAAGGAGTTAGGCACCACGGACGTCTCAAACATTGAGACTTGGTACTCCATGGGTTGTAAAAATAGTTGGATAAGTAACGCTTACGATCCTCCATTCACTCGTCGATCATTTAGCGAATGTATAACCATAGGTACGTTAGTTCAAAAACTACATTTCAGCAACTGGTGCCTCGGTCAAGCGTTCTACTACAAAAACCTATGCTTTATTAATCAAATTGAAGGCGGTAGCGAATGGCTCGTTATCCGTGACGATATTGAATTTGAAAGCTGGAGTTGTAGTTATGTCATTCGCGAAGATGGTGAACAAGTATTTATTAACCAGGTCAATCGAATGCTTGCTGCTACAGATGATCAATTACGAAAGAGAAACTATATGGATGCTGGCGAGGTTACAACATGTATTGGTTGTCAGAAGAAAATGTATCCTGGTTGTGAAAAGATCTTCCTAGACGGTTCTACTTGTCAAAACTGTTATATCAACAAAAAAATCTATTTAGATGAGATCGTAAGCAAAGTGAAATCTGGCCAACGACTCATCCAATCAGATCTTACCTACCTTAGGTATGAAGACAGTTTCTTTGGCACTAGCAAGGGTATGGAGAGTAATCGTGGTCTCATATTCTGGGACAACGAAGTTGCAATTGGTCATCCCTATGGAGCGCAAGGTGCTGTAGATATCAGCATTTATAAACCCAAACATAATGAATTAGATACAGCGATTAATGTAGAATGGCAACTCGTTGATAAATATAAAGCTGCTGAAACAGTTTAACAATCTAAAAAAGAAGGAGCCACCGATCGTGAAACCCAGAAAACTATTCAAAAACGAACGGATCCTTAACCTCAACCTAATGATCCAAGGAAAAATTCTTCAAAAGGAGTATCGATGCGAGCAAGATGAACCGATTAATGCCCCGCTATCGCTGCTTGCTATTCATCTGAAGGCTAGTGGTCTATCCGCTTACGAAGACGGTAAGATCGTTGCCATTATCGATATTGTGTAGTTATAAAATAGTCTTCAGTTAGGTCTGATAGCCCCGCTCTACTACACATGTGCCACGTAGTACAGAACCTATGAAGATCATGAAAAGTAAAGATCGAGAATGCCTAGTGCTACGACCGCCACCTACATCCCCCTACTGAACAAGCCAAACCTACAAATCACTAAAACGAAGCAATGAAATTAAAAAAGATTCCAGAATACGGCCGCTCCAGCGCCCCAGTTAACTGAGCGAATACTGTAACATCTTACTAACTGGAGGATTATAGCTATGCTTCAATCAGAATTTGAACGTGTGAAAAGCGCTACAAAGCAGCAAATTTTCGATTTTTCAGCACGTATAAAGAATATTGAAAAGTATGCACTACCTGATGAAGAAAATTCCGAGCAGAAAACGATGCCTTGCTTTTGCTGTGATCAAGAAGTCACTCATCAAGATCATAGTGGTGATGGTATTTTTGCTGAAGCATATGTTGGAAAAAACGGTTTTAAGTCGATACTACTTCACTTAGATTGTGAAGACCATCCGTTAGTATGGAGAGAAAGTAACGATGGATATACTTACATTATCGTTGTAGGGGATCAGGGACCACTCGGCCTAACACCTGAGACCACCAAATATGACGATTCTAATAAATAGGCCTCTGCTCAGGCTGCTCACTATGGTGAGCAGCCTTTTGGAGCGGCTTGCCGCTGAAATCTTTAACGAAACCATATATCACATCTTGGAGGTAAGTACATATGACAGCTACACACGGTAAAGAAAACTCACACAAGAACAACGGGCTGCATTAGTTCATGTAAATATCGCTGAAATGGGTGTAATAGTTGGCAATCTCATTGGTGAAGGGAGTTTTCCTAAATGTGATTTAGATATCCCCAGCTCCACCTTGAGTCAATCAATCATTACTTGGGCTAAGGAATTCGAAAACAAGTATCAGGGGCCAGATTTTGATTATAGTGCAGGAATTTTAGAACTAGGCAACCCAGAGGGATATCTAGATGCCATAGATCACTTTACGGAAGTTAAGCTACGTGAAATGGGCTGGCTTACAGAAACATATATTAACGATGAGAATCGCTTCTGGCACGGAATGGAGTTTGAAGTTGATGTAGAGTACTTAGTAACTCAAACAATCCGAGTACCAGCATTCAGTGCAGAAAACGCTAGATCAGAAGCAGATAATTGGTGGAACAATGTATCAGTTGCTAATGCAACAAAAGACGCCGAGAATATTGCTGAATTCTATATAAGAGATGTTTTTCCTGCGGAGAACGCATAACTTTCTTTAGACGCCCCTACTCATCCTAAATCTAGCAACATAACAAGAACAACTATCTATAGGAGAGCCCACAGATAGCTTGTTTAAGCGCTCCCCTCTGATCGACCCCCTGTTTTACCAAATCTATGAAATGACCCCTCTATGCTCCTTCTGGAGCTTCTAGTGGGGTCTTTAGGAGGTATGACCTTATGAATTTGTTCGAAAATGCAGTTGAATGGGTATGTCCGAACCAATGTGAGATCGATCATGTATTAGTTTGTGGTGGTGATTCAGAAGGTCTAGACACTACTAATACGTACTTTCAGATGGCACTTGACGGTACATATACTAACTTTTTTAGCGACGGGACATCTGGTGTACCCAACGATTGCTTTGAACACGCTGACGGGGGCTGCTGTACTGAACCAATTTGTCCGGAATGTCGATCAGACTGTGTTCAACCCTAATCTATAAACGATACCCCTTGCTCCTCTTGGAGCTAATCACGGGATCTACAGGAGGAAAACGATGTTGCAGCTAGATGAACAACAAAAACTGGCGCTACAGTTGCTATGTAGCGCGATTGAAACACTAGACTCAGTAATGGATACGAATCTAGCGGAGATCCTGGAAGACAACGGATTCTTACCAGAACGAGATCTAACCGAAATGAGCGGAGATTTGCAGATATGTATTGATCGCGGAGAGATTGGCACAAGAGATGAAATCCTCGAGTTTTTTTAGAGAATGCTCTCACTGCCCCCTCCTCTATATCTCTGCCAGCAAGAAAACATAATCCGACAAGGAGTGATATAAGTTGATCACAGCCAAGAGTTATTTTAGTGGTGCCGGTGGTATGGATCTCGGCATGCTTGAAGCAGGAATTCAAGTCGTAGAATCGTTTGAAATCGATCAGGTTGCTTGTGATACCCTTCGCAACAATTTTGGTCACAAAGTTAATGAAACAGACATCACTAAAATCACCGTACTCGATCAAATTTACGCAGACGTTTATATCGGAACTTTTCCATGCACCAAATACAGTAGAATCGCCGATATTCATGGTACCCGCACAGGTGATGATCTCTTTCTCCACTTCTTTCGCCACGTTGCTCTGGCTCAGCCGGAAATGTACATTGTTGAAAACGTACCTGGCATGAAACAATTTCAAGTCGTAATGGAATGTTTAACAAAACTACCAAACTATTATGTCAGAGTAGAATGTCCGGTTAATGCTAACATGTGGTTGCCCCAGGAACGTAAACGACTAATTGTGATCGGAAGTAAAAAACCAATTTATAACCTCCCCTATCCTGTTACCTCTCCCGTTAAGATGAGGGATATCATCGATGTAGGCGCTGAGGTATCCGCTCCAAAAGCCGTACAGCAACGGTTAAGCGGCAAATACAGAGATTATCCAATTATTACGGATTTGGACGGGAGAGCACCTACTTGTTTGGCACACTACGGCAAAGACCGCTCTACACGATTAATCAACGATGGAAAGTCTATCCGCCCTTATTCCGTTCGTGAGTATGCCCGACTACAAGGATTCCCTGATTGGTTTCAGTTCGCAGGGACTGATAATGACGCTTACCGTCAGATAGGGAATGCCGTAGCGGTGCCAATGGGCAGATGGGCAGGCGAAGTAGTACAAAGATACTTCGGCGTGGCCTAATTCAGGTAAATAAAGAGGTGAGTTTGATATGATTATTACTGGAAATAGCCTGGAGGTGCTCCCGAAACTACAACCAGACTCATTTCATACATGTATAACGTCTCCCCCCTACTGGGGTTTACGAGATTATGGTTTAGAAGCATCGTATTGGCCTCAAGTCACTTATACACCAATGCCAGGATTTCCACCAATAACGGTGCCAGAATGGACGGGATGTCTTGGTCTTGAGCCCACGCCCGAAATGTTTGTGGCGCATATAATTCTCATCTTTCGTGAGATATGGCGAGTATTGAGGAAAGACGGTACTGTTTGGGTGAATTTCGGAGATAGCTATGCTGGTAGTGGTAAAGGCGCTTGGAAGAACAAAAAGCGTCAGAAAGAAGTTTATGTGATAGATCCGGGTGCAACACTCACCAAAATGCCTAAAAAGCCAACCGGTCTAAAAAATAAAGACTTGGTTGGTATACCTTGGAGAGTCGCATTTGCCCTGCAAGCAGACGGCTGGTATCTAAGAATGGATAACATTTGGAATAAAACAAACCCGATGCCTGAGAGTGTTCGAGATAGACCAACCAAAGCGCATGAATACATATTCCTGTTGGCTAAATCAGAACAATACTATTTCGATTCCGAAGCCATAGAGGAACTAGCGGTAACTCAAGGCGCACAGAATTCATTTGCTCGTGCCGTTAAAGAATCCCCTCCACCTGGTAATTCTCTACAACATAGAACTGATCGAAAGAATATTGAGTATAGCGGAAAACGAAACAAGAGATCAGTATGGACTGTTTCTACTGCAAACTTCCCTGGAGCTCACTATGCTGTGTTTCCTGAAGAGCTAATCTTACCATTTATACTAGCAAGCTCTCCTGTTGGAGGACGTGTACTTGATCCGTTCGGCGGCAGAGGAACAACATTAAAAGTCTCTCTTGAAAACAACCGAGAATGTACGATTATTGAGATGGGAAGTCATAATGTAAGACTAGCAGAACGATGGACTGCAGTTGTACAACCTACATTAATATTTGGAGAGATGGAACAATAGTTTCATCACAAAACTCTACAGATATTTCTGCAGCTTAGACAGTAGTAGAACATATGCGGAAAAAACATAAGAATTACATCAGAATAATTGACAATGAACATTTGAATTATGACGTAAGATTTAGTGGGGACAAAAACAGAGAATACATTCGCCTACCTAGTGTAACTCACGCCATTGGTAGAGCAGCTTTATTAGCTTTACTGTAATTAAAGGAGGAGATACTTATGCTTCAGAAGTTACAGCAGATCGATATGTCGCTATTACATGAGAGTGATCGCAATACACTTGCTGCCGATTTGGAATGTTTCCCGAGTCAATTGCAAGAACAGGTAACTATTGGCCGAATGCTGGAGGTCATTAAAAAATATCATCAGATTAACCTCTGCACAACCGATGACGTGTGGGTCATTCAATTATATGAGCTGGATGAACAGACTGATGAAGATGAAAGAGCTAGATCATGCTGCTATGAAAATATTGGCCCAGATCTACTCAAGCTACTCTATACCTCAATTGAACGAGTTTATGACAGATTAAATGATCAATAGCCAAGAAGATCAAATGAATCAACTAATAAAATAGAGATGCGAAGAGCCCAGATCATTAAAGATCTGGGTTCTTTAGCATTTAGGAGGAATGACGATGAACAATAATTCAAAAGTGAAGCTTTCTGAGTTACCCGAAATCACTCAATTAAGTTATGAAGGTGCGACTTGTACATATACGATCCAACAAGTTCGTACATTGATCAGCGAGGATGCTGAATGGGCGGCGTACGATTGGCATGTATGTACCCCAGTGACATGGAAGCCAAGCGCCAAAAAGATGATCGAGAATTATATCGAACAAGAGCATCAAAACATGTATGAAGAATGGGATGTTCAAGCTGCAGCATGTGTTACTACAGAAAATATCACAGAAATTCAGGTAATTATTGATAAAATGTTTGTTCAATTTCAGCATTGGAGCTCTGATGGACCCGAAGTAATCTTGGATTGCATAGACAAGAACTAACTTGAAATATACCAATTCATAAGAGAGAAGGCAGAATAATGATCGAACTCAAAGACTTTTCTACAACCCAAGTACAGTATGTAGATGGTCAAACCTACCACGTTGCAGGGATTGATGAGGGAAACCTACTATACATTAAAAATGAGCACTCAAGTCATTCATCAGTAGAGTTATCAGACGTAACATTTTTAGTTCTTCCCATGACAAATGAACATCTGAATATTGAATTGTCGAAACTACTAGGAAAAACCAACAAAGATGCAAGCCAAATTTACTATGGCCAAATTTCTAAATACTCAGAGGATCATAAGGCATGTTTAGAAGCACAAAACAAAGCCTTAAATGTCGATCAAATTGGTTACATCGACCATCTCAAATTTACGACAGGTCATAAATATGAAGATGCATTAACCTATAACAGGCTAGAGTCTATGCTTAGGGCAACCCCTCGCCAACGAGCTGAGGCAGCTTATATGACGCTCAGAAAGGAAGATCAGCTATGAGTGAACGAGTGTATGAGCTCTTGAATAATGCGGAATTGATCGTAAGTGAAGAGGTTTTAGGATTGAGGCTCTCTTCAAATCAAGTTATTACACCCATAGGTGCAGATGAAGCGTTGGATGAAGCACTGAAATTGATTGATCATCTCCAACAAACTGTTACCCAAAGAGATCGTACGATTGAATTATTAACCAAACCAATACTGTCGAATTCCGCTATAGCTTCAGGCGACACAGTTACCCCAATTTACCCTAAACAACCCTTCGATCGACCTGATCTGGCTTGTTTAGATAAAGAATTGATCAAAAAGTACGCAGTAGTTCTCATAGCAGCTCAAAATCTAAGCAAATTTATATATCCGGATGGTACTCCATCAGATGGATTCATGTTCCGCTCTATTGCAGCAAATATGAAAACTCTTATCGATATGACAGATTGGAAATTCATTGAGGATCTTATGGGTGACCAGGGGGGAGAGCGGAACATTGAAGGAAACTGATTTGTTCCCGCCAGTGAAATCATGGTTAGAGCTTGGGGGCTATGCTGTATACACGGAGGTACAACCCCGTAGAGGAACGCTACGACGTGCTGACATTCTTGGAATTCATGGTTGCGTAGAGACTGTAGTAGAGTTAAAAACATCGCTATCTCTAACTTTATTGGATCAATGCAGCCATTGGAAAAATCATGCTCACCTTGTATACGCTGCAGTACCAGCACCGTCTAGATACAAACCTGGGGAACTCATTAAAAATTATGTATCCAAGCTTGGACTTGAAATCATCAATATGTATGGGATCGGGTTGTTGTACGTCACAGAGGATAAGGTCTATAACGTGATAAGAGCCCGCTTAAATCGCAAAATCAAGCCCATTTTAAGTGAATCACTAACCCAATATCACCTAACTCATTCTCCAGATGCAGGAACCAACAAAGGCGGTCACGTTACAGCATACCGAACAACCATGCTCAGAGTCAGAGAGTTTCTTGAACGCATGCATGATCGACATGATAGCGAACGTGCTAACTTGCAAATCAAAGAAGGATGGGTATCACTGCCGGTTCTACTCGAAAAGTGCAGTACCCATTATTCTACTCCAAAAAATGGCCTGGCGGCTGCCCTAATAAATAATGAATCCGATTGGTGTGAATGTATGGTTATTGATAGACAAAGACACTACAGACTAAAGCCTGAGCTATTGATAACAACAGATGAAAACAACCATACCACATGAAATTGAGGTCTTAATGACATCTTACTACGAAGGAGGACATCTGGATGCAAAACCAATTAACTATGGAGAAAATATTATCCGAAAATTCTTCTACACAATTAAACGGATGGGTACAAGAACATGTACTTGGCTGGATCGCTTGGGCAGAACAACGTAAGGATTATATCTCAATCACATTCCAAAAGCCTGGTGAGCGCGAACCTTATCGAATCTATAAAGATTGGGAGAGTATGAAAGAAAGGTATACAGTCATCCCCTACTCTCAAATCGATATCTATCAACATGCAGTGTACGGCGATGGTGAGTTTTCTACAAATATTGCAGCAACATGGCAAGTAGAAGAACGATTTCATGAACCTCGCCTCAGAGCTCGATACACTAATCAATTGAAAAAAATTATGCTATCCAGCAAAGGCGAATGCGACACATATGACATGATTCATGCAAGCCCTGCGGATCGCTGTAAGGCGGCCATCATGACTGTACTAAACTTATGAAACTTCGCCCATTTTGAGCAACTGTATCTCCGATCTAACCTTAAGATCTTCATTGCTGAAGGTAGATTTAAACCACGCAATAGGATTATCAATTTTATTTTTAATTAAGCGCTCTGCAAACTTCTCAAGCGACCGATAAATCGATTCAAAATGGTACTTTTGTAAGCAGGTCTCAATGTGTGGGTAGAGTTCAGAGATCAGCCGTGGCGGTAAATTAAATAACCTACAGCATGATAAAAACTCTTCTTGCAGGTAGCAGATCGTTCCTGTGCCTTGAAATTTAATCATTCGTTCTACCACGTCTGCATATCGTGCATATTTTTCAAGTTCAGACATCTGCTCGCGCACAGAAGGTGTATCTTCTTCTTCTTTAAACGTTGAAGGATAAAGATCTAAAGATTCTTGATTAATAAAACCTGAATTATAGGGTGCATGCTGTGCAGATAAAAAATCAGGTTCAACTGCATCTTGTGCATATGATGCATGTTGTGCATGTGCTGATACTTCTGGTTGTATTTTAACTGCTGCAGGAGGAATGATCTCGGAATATTGATTAGACGTCTGCTTTACTGGACGTCCTTCAATTTCTTTGTAACGTGCTTTTTTTTCAATAAGATTACGGCTGACCAAATCTTTAACAACATACTGGGCTTTGCGTTTTGACATGCCCCCTGCTGCAGCAATGGTATCGTAATCCGGAAAAACATGCTCATGTTCGGTTTGATAGACCTTAATTACGATCATGATCATTTTCTCATATGTTTTGAGATCAGAGTCATTCAGAATACCTTTTAAACCCTGGAGTAGATATTGATCAGGCGAAATATAATTAGACATGATTAGTCCTCCTTGAAGTTAGATCATGCCAATCCCCTTGAATTTCAGTACATTTTTCCATATAATAAGGGAACCGGCAGGTTAAATTGCTTTTTAAGCGACTTTAACACGCCCCCAGGATATCTGTTTTTCGAGAAACAGTTACCTGCGGTTATGTTCTTGATTGCTATCTTGAGGTGCAACTCGTGATAGCGAGAGTATTATTCGACTGGCCATACGGCCTGCTCCCATCAGGGAGCTTTTTTTTTAGCTATTTTTCGAGAACAAGTGCCATAAACTACTAATTTAGCTTATTGCCATTGTATTTTTTGGTATAAATAGAGTCAAGATATCGGGGTTGAAAGGACGTATTGTAATTATCGGGGTTGAAAGGACAATATATCGGGGTAGAAAAGACACACTATCGGGGTTGAAAGGACGTTTTAACGGGGACGAAAACAAAAAAAACTTTTTTTATTTTTTTTTAGGTATCGGGGCTGAAAGGACGCTAAAGTGTCGGGGTTGAAAGGACGATGTAAACATCAACATCTTTAAACATATCATTTACTTTTAAGTATCCGATCATCATGATTATAAGATGGCTGGTGAAGTATCGGGGTAGAAAGGACGTTTTGACGGGGTAGAAAGGACATTTCTATAAAACGTGTAATCAATCTTTAAAGCTATGGTATTCTATAAACACGACAAAAGAGTATTCAAGAAAGGAGCTGTTATCCTATGCCACCACGGAGAATTAACATCGAACAATGGGTCGGTAAAATAACAGCACTAAATTTACCTGCAGAAGATCCAAAGGTACAGGATCTTATCATTAAAGCTGCTGACCAATTGAAGACGACATCTAATAAAATTGCTCTTAAGCATATACACAATGAAAGCACAGCAGAGCTACAACTAGCTAAAAGATTAGTACTAGAAGAACTAACCAATGAAGAAAAAGAATTGATTAATATGGAAATCTATAAACACCAGGTAAAACAAAAAATTTGGGCTCAATCCCAGGTGATCAGGCGTGCGACTTATTACAACAAGCCGTCACATCCCTATGGTCATATATTCTCTGAAAGTGCAATCAGTTCTATATCGACATCAAGAACTATAACAGCAACTTCTGAAACAGAAGATACCCTAGTTCGTGATAATAGAAGAACAAAGATATATCATCCTGCTAAAAAGGAACTAACACTGCAGGATGCAAAGGTGTTAATTGGTATACACAAGTTGTGGGAAGTAAACGGAAAAAAGAAAGAGTTCGAATTTACGATTTATTCGCTAGCTAAGGCCATGAATCGCGACACAGGTGGGAAAACCTATCAAGAAATATGGCAATCACTTGAAGTACTTCAAGACAGTAAATTTGAATTTACTTATTATCATGATAAAGGTCTAATTGATTCGTTAGATCGGATTAATATACTACAGGCGATTGGAAGACGTGACCGAAACGAAACCTTTAGGATTATGTTTTCAGATGCGGTATACCGGTCTCTACAATCAGGGGCAATTGCATATCTTAGCTTAGCGATCCTTGAAGACCTGAATAGCGGAACAGCTCAGAACTTATATCTATTTCTACCAGCTCAGGTAGCTCAGGGTATTACACGATGGCCACTTGATGAGATTGCATTACTTATGGGTGCAAAAGCAAATCGACCGGCAAAAAAGAAACAGATCGTCGAAGAAGCTTGTGAGAATATGATGGAGATCTCTCTGTTAGATGGTTATAAACTGCATGAAGATGAGAGTGGGTCAATTTTTTTAGAAATACGTCCATCTAAATTATTACTGACCTCTGGTAATAGTGTGAAAACTGCTGAACAACTAACATTCTTAATCTAAGAGTGTTAGTTTTTTTTGTGAATGTCCTTTCAACCCCGATATAATTTCATAGAAATAGATGATAAATATTAAACCGAGATGCTATATTTTGTCGGTTTTTGTTGAACTGGAGCTTCCGAACATTAACAGAGGATGTGATTTGCTCAATAATGTGTATTTTCATTGGCTTAATTGTGATTTTTATAAATTAATGTGATAAAAAATATACAATAAATATAATAATTAATTTTATAGAAGGGG
>NZ_LMFO01000025.1 GCF_001426865.1 Paenibacillus sp. Root52
GGAACTTAAAAAGGATGACCCCTGTAGAATACAGAGATCACCTTCTTCAAGCCATGTAGGTCTTTTTTAGAAATGTCCTTTACATAGGGTACAGTTTAAACTTGGATGGTTTTTTTTTACTCTACACTGATAATCGGTTGTTCAGTTCCCTCGGGAAATAATAAGATCTCACCAGCTCGAATAACATCTGCATCCTTAAGACCATTTAACTCGAGGAGCTGCCCAAGTGAAACACCAAATGCTTTACTTAATGCAAGTAACGTATCACCGTCTTCTGCGACATAATATGTAATATTATTCGAATTCAAATCTTGAACTAACCGAAGGCGCTTAGAAGCTTCAATCTTCTCATTCTTAGTAGTAGAGACTATATCTACACCAGAACCAGGCGTAACAGAGTTAGCGCTAACCGATGATTCGCTTGATGTTTCATTCCGAACAACCTTTTGAGATTGTATGGTCTGAAGCACCGCCTCTACATCTTCATCCGGCATATCTCCTAAATAATTGAGAACCTCTTCTTCTGTAATGTTAGAACCTGGCAAGACGATGATACGTGAAGAATTATTAGCCATACCGTCATTGGATTGATTAGGAACCGAAATAGTAGGTTCGGCAGCAACCCGCTGTGAAAAACTTGAACTCAAAATTTTTGAGGGTACATCAAGTGAAAAAAACAAAATGAAGAACAATCCCACCCCAACAATAATTATAACGGAAAGAATGTTTACATTCCGGAAACTATCAGGATGAGACCCCTTATGTGGGTAGCTTCCTTTCAGCATCGTTTCAAGTGGTTTGTAATTTTCTGAGATTAGTAAGTTCTCATTTGAAACGAAGGCAGGCTCTCCTACAATGTCGGATTCTTGATCAAGTAGAGCCGAATCTTTTTTTCGTTTAATCTTAATAAAAGACATTTTTATATTCACTCCTTTACCAATAATTATAACGAATACATAAACCGGTCACAAGATGAAAATATCGTAATTGTTCATTTAAATCGCTGATTATGCAGTGTTTTTGGTTTAATATAAATCATTTTTATATTGCGGTGGCAACAATACCTATTATTGAAACAATCAATCAAATTTAATCTCAACGATGATGATTAACCTTTTAAAAATTCATCTTGATATGTTTGCATAAATGGAGATGCGAAAGAGGGTCAAGCCCCATTTCGCCTATAGACAGTGTGCTTAATTTATAAATATGCATATATAATATGACACTAAAATAATTCTTAAAATATTGTATGCATAGTGTTATTGGAGTATAATTCCAAATAAATGAATGGATAATAATCGTTACAAATATAATCTAAACCTAAAAAAGGAAACATTAAATATGAAAAAATTAACGAGAGAACAATGTGGAGTTACATCAGGTGATATCATAACCATTCGCGGTACCGTTAAATTCGCGAAGATCGATAAACCTGTCGAAGGAAAAGCTCTTGATAGGTTGAATCAAAGAAGATTAAGTAAAGGTCTTCATGAAACGAAACCCTTCCGGAAGATCACGATTAAAAATCCCGTCGTTGTGGAAGGTGAGGGGACACCACTTGCAAAATTTTATGAGCAATATATGGTTGGTAAGCTAATCACACTTGAAACCAAGTCATTATTTCCTCCAACTTATAAACAAATCCAAAATGGTGAAGCAATCACGATCGAGGATCCACAAAAAAATCCTTCAATCGGACAAGAAATATCGCTTCAGATCTCAGCATTCCAATCAAAAGGATTTAATTATCTGGGATCTGGACTAAATACTATTATATTTCCGGAAGGTTCCATCCAGTTCTACGAAGCTGTACGTGCTGAAGATCACTTACCAGGATTCGGTTCAAAAGTAGATCTTCAGGTACATGTATCAGGAGTAAACACGAGAGGGTTAACAATTGCTCCAATCTTTGATCCAGATGAAACCGACATTGATGCGAGCAGCTCCCCATTTTATAGAGTTGTAGATCCATCGGTATCCGAAAGCCAATTGTCATCGAGTACTAACGAGATGAATGATAACGAGCCACTTACAGCAGTCAATACATCTGAATTAAAACATCTTAAAGGAAAATCTGCTGCTAAAGCAGCTATGAGTGCTGTTGACTCTCCCTTTGGGAAAGCTTTCATAATGCAAAATGCCGGCGATAATAAGAAACTTAGTCAATTCACATAATCAGTGAAGATGATATCGAGGAGAGACTACCGAGGGCATGTGCTTATCGGTTTTTTATAATGTTTTATTGAAGACTCTATTTGTGAATCTCTTTAGGGGGGTACCAACACATGAACACTTATCCATTAGTTCACCCGCTACTGTTTAGCCAAAATCCATTGATAACAAAATTATCACATGATCCTTTCTGGACTGTTTCCGACGATAAAAAGCGACCAGTAAACGCAAAAATTTTATTAGATACATACGAACTTTATAACGCCAAATTAGATGACAGTAGAGAGTGGCCACTTGTGACATTGCCCGAGTTGGATGCCGATAAAAATTTAGATGGTGTTAATAGGGCATACTGGCTTCGTGCTAGAGATAACCGAGTGATTGCGATCGATGTAGAACCCATTGCTCCCCAATGGATGAAGAATCAAATACTCAATTTTCCAGCACATTACACCGAATTATCTAAAAATGGGGGAGTTCATGCGCTAATACTTGTTCCTGAGAGCTTAATAAACGAACATAACCGTTACCTATTCGATGACCTCTCAGTATTTAAGGAGCCTGTGCCGAAGGATGAGAATGGTAAAGATATACGCCCAGCATTTTTTGAAATCCTATTGAATGATCACTACATTACATTTACGAAGCGCATGCTTGTAGAAAAGCCTTCTGCAGACTATGACGATCCGACGGATCGAGAAATACTTCAGTCTTTTTTAACTAAGATTCTAGAAATGGATCAGAAGAGAAAAGCTGATCGCGATTTGGTCAGACAATACCAAATAGGCATAGTAGAAAGCCAATTAAATGAGGACAAACAAGCGGAGATACGGAGCTTCTTAGAATTGGATATATTCGATAAGGCAAGAGAAAAAAGCATCGAGCGAAAAATACACGACTTTGCTGGAGATGAATCTAGATATGAAATGAGCGTGGCCAACGGCATTGCTTATTATGTAATTCAAAACCACAAGATTGCGATGGATACAGAAGAAAAAGAAATTGCGGAATCTCTTACTGAAAAAGATCTGACATATGCAATATACCTAATGCTGCAAGACGCTGTGCCACATCGAGCTAAACACGACCAGCAGCGGAATGGCATGCCTTGGTTGTTGTTTACCTCCAAGCGTGCTTATGAGTTTATCAAAAGCAAGAATGAACAACGAAAGAAGAATAAATCTACAACCCAACCCAAAATTACTTAATTTAAGCAAAAGGAGATTTTATCGTGCCAAGAAACATAAACACAAAGGACATTAATAGAATGTTCCCATTTGAATTTTTTAGTGAGCTGAATGATCAGCTAATCTCTTATTCAATGCTGAATTCTGCCTTTTTCTTAGGAATGCACATAAAGATGGATGAACTAAAAAAACGTGAGCTCTTTGAAAAAGACAGAATCAAAGCTCAAACCATCGGATTGAATGAAAATAATATACTAAGTGTCGAACCCCTTGGTGAACTACTCTTGTTAGAAACATGTTGTACACTACAAGAAAAAGAAGCCATCTTAAAGGGTGGGTTGCAGCGAAGCCAGGTTCCACTTTCTATTCTTGCAGTTCAACTTTATGATTCCTCGCATCTAGCTGTCTTTGCTTCAGATGTGACAGACGAAAGTATAGAGAGGATACCAGAGGTTCTATGGGATGATCCTAACTTATTAATTGCTATCGTCACACTCGGCGAAGAGGGGGCAAATCTAAGTATTCTTAAAGCCCCGCCTTCAGTGGAACAACTACTTGAACAAATACTACATGAAAATACAGATCTAGAGATGCAAAAAGACAATGAATAGAAGCAGATCTTACCCCATATTTCGCTGGCAATCACTCAAAAAGACGTTTAAGCATCGTGAGCTATATCAAGCTATTACTTTTCTTTTTGGATTGCAGCTATTTCCCATCGGCGTTACATTAGGTTCAATGTACCCTGGCTATACTACAATCATTACTGCAGCCACATCCTTAATTGGGTGTACGATACTTGCGCTTGCTCTTCGTGTCATTATCGGACGACAGAGAAGATACAATTATGTGAATAGAGTTCGGATCTTACCCATTCTAGGCGTGTTTATAGCCTGTCTAATCACGATAACAATA
Organism: Paenibacillus sp. Root52; assembly: GCF_001426865.1. Classification (GTDB taxonomy): domain Bacteria; phylum Bacillota; class Bacilli; order Paenibacillales; family Paenibacillaceae; genus Paenibacillus. Next base: position 4,278 of record NZ_LMFO01000025.1, read on the forward strand.
ATGAATTACATTTATACCTTAATGGGTATCATCTATCCTTCACAGCCCAACCAGGTATCTTTAGATGCCATGTTCAATAGCTTTCCTTTCGTGATGATATTCATGATCACAATACTAGCACCAGTAATTGAAGAACTCGTATTTAGGGAATTACTACCTAATGCATTTGGTGCAAGCTATGCTAGCTTTATAGCAGCTAGTTTCATATTTGTCGTTATTCATAGTCCCTCAGGTATCATGGGATGGACATCTTATACCATAATGGCTGCAGGCTTCTTATACGCAAGACTCAGTCAAAGAAGCATATACGCCAGCATCGCCTTACATATTGTATGGAACACTGTTAGTGTTGTCTTATAAACTTACTAACTCTACGGTACCGTTGCAGATGATCAAGACCTGTCATAGCCTACCTATATAATCAAACTTCTCACTAGTGAGTAGGCTTGACCAATAAAATAAACAGAGGAGAATGCGTCGGAGAAGTACTCCGGCGCTTTTTCAGGTGGAGAATATAACCGTGTTCAGAAACAACAACACAAATACATAAATGAATTAATAAGGAGAAATCTATGATGAAAACAGCGTCTTTGCAAGGAAAACTAATTGAGCACGTCATTAATTACTCACCAGAATTCGAAAATGAAATGGACCCCATTGAAGTCATGGAAATGCTGGATCGGATGGTTTTAGAAATAAAGCAAAACCCTACTGAACAAACGATTCAACTTATCCGAGATGAACTAGATGTCTTTCAAATTATCACAGCGAAACAACCGCAAAATTCCATCGGATGGCTTACGAAACCCATGATCTATGAACGAAAAAAAATGAAACGATCCACGATCCAACGTATCCTACATCTGTTGAAGACTGGAGCCTATTGGCCAGATAAATATGTTCATAAACCCATCATTGAAAGTCATCACAGTATCACAATGCCGATTGAACTAAATCCGGAGTCATCCGTATATAACCAATTCCATGAAAGTGAAATTTCTAAACTCAAGTACTCCATTATCACACTAAAAGAGACCATTTTTCACCGATTACATGCGGACTGTGGAAGTATAGGTATATTTCAAAAACCAGATGGCGTAATTAATATGAATCTATTAAGCGCCTGGTTAGAAGATCAAAAAACACAAGATGAGTGTCGGTGGACTCAAAATCAACCGTTAGAAGTCCTAACACTTGATCAAGTAGTTAACACCGTTCTAGTGAAAATGGAAAATAGCGCATAGTTCGAAAAAGGGAGGTGCATCATGTACACCGTAGACAATATCAAAGATATGAAGTTGGAAACACAAATTGATGAAGCACCTGAAATAGTTGAGCAAATGAGTATGTTTGATGAAGCTCCAGACTTTAGGCTGCACTCGAAGTACAGAAAAGGAGTATTCCGAACACGGAAGGAGCTTGTAGACAGTCTGAAAGAAGAAGGTAGGGATAAAATCTATCATGTCCTGAGTTTCGGAGGGGGAACACAGTCTGCTCATCTCATGGAACAACATCTGCGTGGAGAAATACACTATGATTATATTGTGTTCTCGGACACTGGTGCTGAGCCACAGTTCATACATGAACAAGTTGCATGGTGGCAGCGTCGGCAGCAGCAGGTAGGCAACAAAACACCGTTTATCATTACCCACCATAATAAAATAACTGGTGGATTGGAAGAGATGCTCATGCTGTGGATACACACTGATTATCAGAGGTTCCAGATGCCGGTCTATTGTGCAACTCTAAATCGCACAACTGGCGCGATTAAACCAGCCGGTATGCTACCCAGACAGTGTACTGTGGATTTTAAGATCAATCCAGTAAAAAGAGCAGTTCGGCACGCTGTTTTAGAGAGACATGGCCTCAAAAGCAATCAAAAAATGCCTGAAAACATTGGGTTTGTCATTGATATCGGGTTCTCTTACGATGAGATTCGCCGAATAAACACCGATCAATCTCCACAGTATCAATACATTCGCTTAGCTTACCCTCTTGTAGAAGAGAATCTAACCACTGCAGATAGTATTCGTTTCCTCGAAGAAAATCATTTTCCAACTCGACGTTCTCGCTGCTACCTATGTCCATTTAACTGTGATGGTGATCGTGACATTGGAATGGATTGGGACGAAATTATAGAAATTGAGCCTCTATCGTTCCTCAAAGCATGCTGGTTTGATAACGAGATCCGTAGAGTGCAATTAACTGGAACAAAGGTTATGAATAGCGTTCCTTATCTACACTACAGCCGTCGCCCACTTCAAGAAGTATATGCAATCCAGTATGGACATTTGGCTGACCGTTATGCCAGCAGCCTAAATGATTGGATTAAAAGATGGCGTACTCAAATTGAGTGGAAATGGAAAAAAGAAATCGTTGCATAAGGTAATTTAAGCTCGAGTAGAGGAATTAATCGTCAGGTTAAATTAATTATTTTCTTAACTATCTAGATCAAACGATTTTTGAGTAAACATAGCTCTGAAAAAAACCGTTCACTACAAAAGGAGACTTAATATATGAGTAATACAAATGAAAAGTACTTGCCCGATAATATGAAAGCGCATACAGAAGGTGAGGAATTCTCTGCTGGTTTTACATATGTAATCGATATTTCTTCTGAAGGAGCCTTTGACTTAGCGAGGGTGAGAATTATCGAAAATGAAATACACTGGACAAATATTAGTTTGAACAGTGACCCTTCAAACACATACCAGGAAGATTCAAAAGATATGTCCGCTTTATCTCTTTATAGTAATTATGTCGACCATTGGGAAGAACAACAGACAACGATCTTTGGAACAAGCATGGTAGAGGACAAACTTACAGCAGATAATATTTTGTCACGCTACTACGAAATTTACGAGCTATGGGCTATAGGATCAGAAAAAGCGAGAGATGTTGTTGTCTTTGAGTCTGAAGAGTACAAGACGTACATCAAACAAGAAAATGAAAAATGACAATCAGAATGAATCAAAACACGATTTAAAAAACCGGATTATATTTTTTAGTGGAGGTATAGCTAGTTTCGCTACTGCGAACTGGGTCAAAGAAACATATCCCAACGACAATATAATCCTATATTTCACAGACACACTTTGGGAACATCCTGATCTCTATCGCTTCAATAGGGAAGTGTCGGACAAGCTGCAGCTCCCTCTTTTAACACATAGCTATGGTATTAACCCGATTCAGCTTATGTTTGAAAAACGTATGGTTTATAACAACATGATCGGCGATTGTTCGAAAGTATTAAAGATGAAAGTCGCACGAAACTTTTTGAAAAAAGGAATTAGACCGGTAAGCGAGAATTGGCGTAACCGTATCTATTTGAAAGAAGAGAACTTCACTGAAGATGCTGTATTGTATTTTGGTATTGGATTCGATGAGATGCATCGTGAGAAAGCAATTAGAAAGAACTGGTCTCCATTTCAAGTAGAAATGCCGCTAATTGAACATAACATCTGGCAAGATCAAGCACTAAAAAAATACAACATCAAACAACCAAAGCTCTACGATCTTGGATTCAGTCACAATAACTGTTTTGGTAGATGTGTTAAAGCCGGACAAGGACATTACAAGTTATTAAAGGAACAAATGCCAGCGGTTTTCAAAACATTGATGGAACAAGAACATCATTTGAATATCTATGTATCGGCCTATCGGTATATTATCGATGACAACGTACCAGAATGCGATAGGATACCACTAGACCTACGTGAACAAATGATCAAGGATCTCGATGATGCTTATCGTGACTATTTTTATGATAGAGCACCGAAACCAAAACTTTATATTCACCCTGGAAGTACCGCAAGCCTTCAATATTTCAATAGCGTTAAGCGATACAGCTTTATGAAAAGACAAGGCCAACCATTAGCAATTCGTGAATTACATTATGAGATAGAAAATAACATGCAGGTCGATTTATTCGACATTGGCGGTTGCGGATGTTTTGTTGAAGACATGGCACAATGAAATGACAAATAAGGAGAATCATTTATGTATACATCTAAAGAATTAATTGCAATGATCAATAAACAAAGAGAAACTCAGATTCAAACGTATGTAACTCACTATAAATCTTCATATAAATTAGACAAATCAGATAGCAACGATATTGCAGAAATTGTCCGATACGCACTAGACGGTAAAACGGATGAAGCGATTCGCTTGTTTGAAGAACTAGAAACCTATTCAAGAGAAATATTAGCTAATATCATCAATAAACAACATCAGAGTAATATGTTATTGGCTATTAATCGTATCAGCCATATTGAAATCGAAGGTGACCTGTACGAGATTGATTACGGAAAAAGAAAGGTTCCAGAGGTTGGGGATCTCATTGTCGGTAGAAGCGATTTTAGATACGATTGGCAATCTATGTCACTAGTTATTCAATATGGGAGAGTCATTGAGGTTTGGGAAAGCGGATTAGGTATAACTAAAGATGGGGGATTTGACCGAAGTCTCTTTATGGATGAAGCATTTGTACTTAATAAAGTTAACAAGGCCTAGTTATTCCTAGGCTCATACGTTAAAAGGGGTAGCCAACGGCTACCCTTTTTTTGTTCTTATCGATACCTATCGAGGCAGATGCTAAAACCAAATTATACCTGTATCAAATACCAATGTCAGGTATAATAAGAACATACGCACCCAGAAAGGATGTTCGAATGAACTACACGAGAAAAGATAAATTGTTAGAGATGTTCGAAACGAAAATCCCGCAGCACTACAACACAAATGATATCAGAGCAAGTCAAGTGCAGATGTCCATGGAGGTCGCTGCTTTTTTGCATCCTAAGCAGACTAAAAGGCTACTACTTGTAGAAGCCCCCGTTGGTACGGGGAAGTCTTTAGGCGCTCTTGTTCCATCTTTGATCGAGAGTACTACTGATACCTTCAAGCAACTACGGATAAGCTACGTAACTGCAACCATAAATCTACAAGGGCAATTAATGCAAAGCGAAGTTCCACTCCTACAAAGTCTTAAACTTCTTCGCACAGCAATTCTAGCCAAAGGTAAGACTCACTATTATTGTCACAATCAACTTACCAGCAAAGAGATAGTAGACAATAACCAAGAAATCTTTGATAACTTTCAACGATTTTTTAACGAAGGCTCAACAGGACAACGAGACGAATATGAGAGCATGTACGGTGAAATACCGAGCTATATCTGGGATCGAGTAAAATTAAGAGCAACGAAATCTGAGTGCGAAAGATGCAACCTCTCACAAAAATGCCCAACGAACCAACAACGTAAATCATTTAATATGAAAAACCATCTCGTAATTACAAACCATGAGCAGATGATTCGATCGGTATTAAACCGGTCTTCTGATCCGCCTACTTCACCTATTGTCCCGATTGATCCAGGTATTGTCATCATCGATGAAGCTCATCACTTTTTAGACAATTTCCTGAGTCAGATTGAAGAAAACATTAGCCTTCGTGAACTTAAAAAATTGATTCACGATAAGAAGTTCCCCACTCAGTCCCAAAAAAGCTGCAAAGAAATTATACTACAAATTGAACATGAACTTAGAAGCAGCTCACAAACCGTAGAATCACTTCAAGGCAGGTACCCACTTACAGAAACGCTTAAAGGACACTTCCACATGTTTATGAAGAGATTAAATGAAGCACTGCAACAAATCACTCTTCAAAGCATAAATGCCGGAGGATATAATTCATCAAACAACCAGTTGTCAGACAAACTAGAGGATAGTCTTAATTTAATCAGAGATCTTATCGATGAGGATAATTTTGTCCAATGGCTGTCTTATGAGGATTTTAGTTTCTCATTTATACCTGTTAATTTCCCTAGAGATTTTCGTAAAATGATGGATATGCTTATTAGTTATAATAAGGTCATCGTCATGTCTGGCACACTTACCAACGATGGATCATTCGCCAGCCTCATTGCTCAGTGGAGATTGAGAACGTTGGATGTCGTCGAAAAAGTTATTCCAGAATCATTTGTATATTCAAAACAAGCCTTGATTTACGTTCCAGAAGCTGTGATTGATCCTAGGAAACAAAATTCCCATTGGATTGAAGATCAAGTTAAACACTTGAATAGCTTGCTGCATATAACACATGGAAGATCACTGATCTTATCAACATCCAAGCAACATATGCAGGATATACATGCAGCACTTCAGTCCGTATGTGACGAACTCCAGGTTACGCTTCTTAAACAGGATCAAGGAGGGGTAGAGAAACTAACTGAGCTATTCAAGAAGGACGAGACAAGTGTTTTACTCGGTAGTGGTAGCTTCTTTTCCGGATTTTCTGTCCCGGGTACATCATTAGTATCGGTTACATTCTCTCGTTTGCCATTCCCGGTGCCGGATGATCCTTATTTAAAACTAATCGGGCAAGGACTTGAAGACAGTTTTATGGAAGATGTCTTATTTCCGAAAATGATGATTCAGCTTAATCAAGGAGCTGGACGATTAATAAGAGACATCCTGGATTATGGGATCATAACTATTCTAGATCCCAGAGTGTTTACTACAGAGTACGGTAAACTAATCCGTTCCGATTTCGAAAGAAAAGGGTATGCCTTCACACGATCCATCAAAGAAGTACAGAATTTTTATGAGAGGAAACTTGAATTAGGTTCTGAAGCCAATTATGTTCCCTATTCGCAAGAAAAGATTAGTGTTGCAGCCATTCTAGAGGAAGAAATTGTTGTTCGTAAAGCTGTAGAAGAAATTGAGGTAGTAAAGAAAAAGTCATACCGGAAAATCAAGACTACACCAGAGCAGCACGACTTCGCGCTAAAAATCTGTAAAGAACGTGGTGTTACTCTACCAGCCAAGTTAAAGAATGGCGAGGATGTATACAAATATCTTGTAGATTTGTATTTTCAAAAATATGAGAGTTTTGCACGAGTCCGTGAACAATTTCCCTTTAAGAATGAAAGGCAACAAACTGAACTAGACACATACACTGGAGAAGGTACACAAACTTATCATTCAAAAAAATGTACAGATCCAGCCTTTGGTTGTTCAGGACAATGCAATCAGGATACCAAAGATGAAATAAGAAATTCGATTGAAGCAGCCGGAGGAGAATTGTCGAAATTATTTGATGGGAATGGCCATTGTTGGTTGCAAATTAAACCCTATCACAAAAATGATGAAATCCTCATGAGATGTGCCAGTTATAAAAATGCTTAAACAAAAAAAGCTCCTATAGGGAGCTTTTTTTGTTTAGCTTGCCATTGAGTATAGAAACAACACAATACAAAGTAGATGGGTAATGATAGCACACAAATATAGAATTTGTTCAGCTACACCACCAGTTTCGTAAGCAAATGTTGTACTTCGACCAGCCTTTACTACTTTTCCGTTAGAATGACTGACATACTTCCCCATCAGGGGATAAAACCAACAAATACCATGAATACTCCAGGTATCTTGTAGGATATGAAATGTATATCCTATGGTGAGAGCAGCGAGGTATATTGACTCAAAGATCCAGGAGATTGAACCGAGCAAAATAACAAACCAGATCGTATGCGTCACCTTACGATGAGGTATGATCCGACTTACTATTCCGAAATAATGGCCAAGCGACGAATCTTCAGAATCGATATCCGGTAACAGTGTACCCAGTGTAAAAGATAATAAAATCAGTACCGTTGAAAAAGAACTATTTGAAGTGGCGTGTAGTATATAGAGTGCGGCACACAGACCAACCACATAAATCATAATCATTTTTTTTCGACCGAACTGAAGGAGTAAGAATGCAAAAAAAGTTACCGAGAATAGGGTCAATATATATTCATTCAAGGTAGTAGGTAATTGAAGTAAGTGTCCGAACATTTCAACATCCTGTAATAACTTAATCTGTGAACTAGAGGCTACATATGTATAACCAATCAGTCCCAAGTGGAGCGCAGCCAAAGATCCAACAACATGCGTTTTCCCCCTCATAACAGCCACCTCATAATCTATTTCTCTTTTTCTATACCCCGCTGTGCGGTGGCCAAGATATAATCTCGTTGACCATCCGTGTCGTCAGCAACCACAGTCCGATGTATTGCTATAAGATCTGCAAGCAATATATTTGTGATTTTCGTTTCTCTTGCGAGTTCGTCGACTTTATGTAAGAGACGTTCTGAAAGATTGATTTGCTTATTGATTGCATTTAATTGATTAACAGAGATGTTCATTTGACCTTTCATCACTTGCTGGAATAATGCTGTTTGTTTATGCATGTTTTTTATGATTAATGGGAATTGTGCGATGAGCTGCTGCTGTTCAGCAAAACCTATAAGACCCCCAGGCTTTCTTTCCGGTATACTTCCCACAATTAGTTCACTCCTTCTTACATCAAGTCAGGAATTTTGCGATGAATAAGAACTGGGTGATCCCCTAAATCGTCGTGTGTAACCAAAGCCGGGTAGTCATCAGCAGCTAAAATATTTACGCCATCGAAATATGGAAGAATTGGAATTCCCAAGTACACCATTCCACTCACCAAGCATAAGTTCTGATGTTTAGGTGAGCCGTTCGTGAACAGAGGATGACGAGACCGAAAACGCAGTGTTTTTTTTCTTGAGTTCGTATCTTGGATGCGATCAATGATTTTGTAAGCTTGGGGAAATCGAGAAACCCCAAATGCAGTAGCAAGCAACTTCACTAGATTTACAAGTGTAATATCAACTACTTCGGCATCGGGGAAATGTCTTTCCTCGTAAACTGATAGAACATTGATCCCATCACCTTGCTTTAAATAATCTAGTAGAGGTTTTTCTAACACAGCGTACATTGAAAATGATTGAAGTTTATTATCGGTGACCGTAATAGCATTCACATTCCTTTCATTTATATTGTGACATCATTGAGAAAATAATTAATTTCATGATCAATATTATCATAAATGTACTTTGTTTAACATCAAAACATCTGAGTGTACAGAATTTTATTGTTAATATATGAAATTTAACTATGAATTATGTGATTCATATGCAGGTGTTAAGTGTAGAGCGTTTACGATTGAATAAAGGCCGTGTGGCTCCGCTGTACGTACGTGCGAAACCACCAATATAGTAAGTGAGATCCTTGGCGCTTTAAAATTATAGCGATATTCCTCCCTACCCCAGCAGCGGCAGGGAGCTTGGAGAACATAAAGAGTTTAGGTTTACCAAAAGAGAAAATATCCTGCCTTTGTTGTACTCAAAAGGAAAAAGACGTTCACAGAAACTCTGTGAACGTCTTTTTTAATAAGATAAGGAGAACTATTATCATGAATTTTGAAAGAATGGCCATACGGAGGATGAGAAATTGGTTCCGTAGAAATAGTGTATTTCGCACAGGACGTGGTGCAATAGTTAACGTTATTGAACATGACTCACGACGGATTTACTTCAAAAGTCAAAATGGAAGAATGGTGAATACCATTGAATTATCCAAACTGAAGGCTGCCATTCATGATTTGTTCATTCGTCGCACTATAACTCGTAAGCAGCTCGAAGTATTCTCTAATTTTTCTTCGGCATTACTGGGATTACTAAGGAGCATTTTTAAAGGGATGTCTAAATTAACATCTGGATCTAAGGGATTTCGATTAACCTTGATCGGTGTTCGCTTTTATTTTTCCGGTTGCGACCGTGCAGTAAGGGATTTAGAAGTAGCAAAAGAAAATGGTGCAAAGTTCGTCCTGATGTCTTACTACTATCTAAGAGATGACCGCAATCTCAACTGTAAAAAGCATGTTACACGTTTAGGCCTTAAGCTTATGTTAGACTCCGGTGCATTCACAATCTGGAAACAGCGTGCTGCCGGAAAAGATATTAAAGAAATTGATGTTCGTGACTATGCAGAATTTGTATTACAGAATCAAGACGTCATCCATTCGTATATCACGCTCGATGTTGTTGGTGATCCTGAAGCTACAATTGCCAACGATGCATATCTTCGTAGTGTGGGACTTAGTCCGGTTCCTGTGTTTCCAGCAGTGGGAGATCTCCAGGAGCTGAAAATAATAATTGAACAAGATCATGATATTATTGCCATCGGAGCTACAGTAGGTATGAGTGAATCTGAAAAGCGGATTCTGTTCGAAAAAATCTTTACTGCATATCCTGAAGAACGATTTCATTGGCTAGGTGGATCATCTTCACTTATCCAAACATTCCCATGGTTTTCTGCAGATTCCTCCACCTGGTTGTCCGGACGTAAATATGGAAAGGTGCTGAATGAGGATTTAAAGACAATAAAGGCTCCAGAGTCCATGAATGCCATTGAATCTTTAGCACACAACGTCCGGATTCTCGCGAGACTTGAAAGTAAGTACATACATGACATAGAAACCCGAGAGGAAACGATTTTCCCATCTACGTATTCCGTGTAACGAATCACCAGCCAAGAATTGCATTAAATCCTTCTCCAATTGTTTAGTATGATTCGCACCTTTGTCTGCTCTTCGATAGCTTTTTCAATAGCGTATCCAAGAACCATGCTTAACGTAATGTATTCGTTGGGGCTCTTCGCGTTGATTTGGTTCGCTAGTCTCCGGATCTGTTCATTTGTCGCTTCATCCAGGTTATGCCTTAACAACTGAGCTACAATCTCGTACATTATTTTTTCTTGTTTTAGCACTTCAGTGATAATGGACGCTGCAGCGCCCTGCACAGATAAATCCATCGCATAAGCTAATTCGGATATTAGTTCATGATCGGTAGTACGTAGTCGCATAGTCAAACGCTTTTTGGGTTTTCCAAACAAAACATATGCTTCGTTATCTAGATGACCGATCAAAAATCGATTTGTTTTGTATGTTAAATTACGACGTAAATGCGCTTGGAAAATATTTACGACTTCATCCTTCTCATAACCCTTAATCGTCAAGGCTTCGCCGATCGTTTTCATAGGTAATTCGCATAAATAGCTAAGCATAAATATTTTCTCGTATTGAGCTGCTGTTAATGGGGCTGCTATTGCTCTCTTTTTATCAACTCTTATTTTCCTTCCCTCGACGGTCAAAATCATCCCTCCCGCTTAGGTTATGTCTGCAACATTGTTTACGTGTTGCTAGGTTATTTTAATTTTATGTTGCTCGCAGTGATCTATGACAAGTATGTATGTAGGGAAAATCCTTTGGCGATACTGAGAGTAGAGGTGATGAAGATGAAGGACAAAAATATTGATTCCGGATCTCGGCTGGCTCAAGAGATATTAAATTTTGCAAAAAAAAATAACATGAAGATAAGAAAAAAAAGAATCTCCCCAACAAATCAGTCAAAAGGTCTTCAGAAGAATACGACAAGTTGAATGATATATTGAGGTATTGTCACGTTCATGCGTACTAATAATCCATGTAAAAAGACAACTCTCACAATTGAATTTAATGACTGAAAGAACCACAAAGTCATCTAAAAAGACAAGTTTTCGTCTTCTTGACGATCACTGATCTTTTCTTGAAAACAGCATCAAGTTAATATTAACGAATACAAAAGTTCAAGTTAGGTATCATGAATCGTTAGGCAAAACTCAAATACTCCAAATCTTAAAATTTTTGAATCATTAAAGTACGTATAATCTCGTGGCAGCATGTATATAATGGTTGTATAAAAGCTGCTAACAAAGAGGGTGCCCTTTAGAGGAGGGGCGCCCTCTTTGTTTTTTTAAGCATTTTTAAACGCTCTTTTAGGACTTGAGTTGCGATTTAATAATGAGTCGTCTGTGATAAAAGTTCTATATATTAGTATATTACTACTATAAAATGTCTTGGATATATAGTTAATAAGTAATATAATATGTTGTGCATTCAGCATTATTGAAAAATAATATATAATTAATATCTATAAT
>NZ_LMFO01000026.1 GCF_001426865.1 Paenibacillus sp. Root52
AAATAATATTAATTTAACATTAATTTTAAAAATAATATCTATATATATTTTTTGATACCTTTAATATATAAGTTATTGTTTAACTTCTTGTAAAAATAATTTCCACAAAAATTTATTAATCTTTTGATCCAAAACACAAAAAAACCCGTAGGTTCTGCTCCTCACTTGATAGTGAGTTGCAGTGCCATACGGGTTATAGACTATATTTTTATTGCGCGATGAACCATATTTCTCCTTCTAATTGCTCATTTTTTTCTCTTATAAACTCACGGAACCCTGTTAGACTCCAATGATCTGGTATAGTTAGTCCCCATTCTCGGTTTAGTTTGTTATAGTCTGGTTGCTTGATCCTCCGAAGGTTAGGATTGATGGGATAAATGAAACGATCAAAATCTGCATCTCGTGTACCAACAATGATCTGCGAACTCCAAAGATCACCAATATCAAGTACAACCATTATTTTAAATGATTCTTTCTGTTCTGGTCTTTGCTGGATTAGATATTCTGCACGATCGATCATACTTTGAAGGCAGCGGCGCTTTTCTTTTTTTGGTGTGCGTTCAGATCTTAAATATTTTTGAGGGCCTGGTATTTCAAGATGCCAGCAGTCATTCTCAAAGAAATCAGTTTCCGGAAACTCTGTTGTATTGGCTTCAATCTCTCGTATAATACGGTCAGCAATTCGTCGAGCCCCCCGGATTTTTCTGTTTTTCATGACGAAGAGTCGTCCCTTCTTTAATTTATGAAGTACTGATTATAATTCATTTTAAATCTTATTTCAAAATATAATAGTAATATAATCCCATTTTCTCTGATCATTCAGCGTTTTACAATACTTTTAACTCTAAAATTCGCTTACACTTTAAAAATAAAACGCGCCTTAAATATGGCGCGTTTTATGAATAATCCCAATATCTTCAAGTGTTGTTAAACCAGAGTTATGAGGTCGGTTCCTATTAAGATTTCGAGCTGTTTCATAATCATATTTTAGACCAGCGTCAATGAGCTCTTGATAGATCTCTCGTTCTTCTTGAATTTTTTCTGAATGATCCAATTCGAGACGTGCTTTCCAGAGCTCTACGTAAGCAAGGGCATCTTCATGATTTACAAATTTCTTTTGTAACTCTAATTCATCATTGCCGTATTTTGTTTTAACGTAATCGTAGTCCTTGTAGGTGTCTCCTACAGCGTTGATGTTTTCTGATACATATAGCAATGCTCCACTGACTACTACGAGATATTTATATTTCTTTAATTTCCTTTTCTTCACAACTGCAATATCAAACCGTAAAGTTGCAATATTGAGTTCGTGATGCTGGATCCATTCGTAGTCATGATCCTCATGAAATTGATCAATTAGCTTGTCTTGCCATAACATTATATTCTGTTCGTATCCAGCAATTTGAGCAATACGTTGCATAAAGACAATATTTCGTCCTGAATCAATAACTTTTTGCTCAGCTTCTCGCAGCATATTTTTCAAATTAGTAACTTCTGTCTTATCTTGCGTGTAAACATCAATCAAATTAGTAATTCGTTCTTCAATGGGTTGAATATTAACAGGCTGAATTGTTTCTGTGGTTGTCATATATATAATCTCCTTTTTACAAAGCAATTTTATTTTGTCTTAGTACATTGATCGCTTCTTTGTATGTCTTGCTGTTTGTTCTATGTTGTTTTCCTAATGTGGATGGTGCAAAGGAACATATGGCTTCCCATGCCTGTTCACCTTCAATTAGATACCAAACACCACGCACAAGTGCAGCAAGTAATCCTGGTCGTTTTGAATATAAGGTCACGGATGATCCCCCTTTCACGTCACTTGGAATGAATCATTTATTAACATTATTAAATTGTTCACTTTATTGATCGATTTCTTCTTTTCTGTTTCTGAAGAAAAGAAGAAATATGTTTTTCTTGGCTGGGGCTTTCACTTCGTCGTAATTAAGTTCTACATAACTGAAGGGTCTATAGAAATGATAAAAGCGTCTACAAGCTCATGTTTGGCTTGTGACGCTTTTATTGGTTTGAAACTACCTAATGGTCTTGTACATAATGTCTCTCGGCCCACAATTCAATCTCTTACTCTTCAGAGCTAAAGAAAACCCTAATTTAATAAGGTTATCGCGACTGTAACTATTATGAGGGTGAACAGTAGCAATCATATGTAGACATCCAAACTGTAGTGCAACCCTTTCTCTGTATGCTGAAATTTTCCTTTGGAGTCCATTGAGTGAAACAATGCTACCTGCAGCCTGAGCGACCCGCAGTAATTCATGTTCAGGTATGTTGAGTTAATGGCCATAATTGTCTAATCATTAATTGGTCGATTCGTTGAAAAATCGTATTAATCAATCGAATCGACACTTGTATATTTCTAATTTGATTAGTTTAGATGTTCGACCACAAATTGAAACTCTTTTCTATCATCCTGGCGTATGCTCTTAAATCGAGAGCATTGATCATTTGAACAGCTCGATCGTGGGGTAGGTCAATTACTGAGTTATTGAATATTGCAATTTGTTGACCTTCAGGCATCCCTTTAATTTTTTGTGTTTTGGCTTCATGTTTGTAAAGTAAGGACACTGGATTCCGGTTTAATGTCTTTAGATCTATACCATTTTGGAGTAACACTTCTAAAGCATCTGGATCGTGATCCAATATTGCTGAATAAGGACGGTCGCCCTTTTGATATTCTTTGTATCTTATCTCCCATGACACATTGTTAATCGGACTGCATGCTGTTATCTTAATCTCTTGGTGTTCCTTTCTTTGGATATCAGTCATAAATACACGGTTATGGCGCGGTAATGCTTGATTAGTAATTTCACCAGTTTCTAATTGTACTGACCTCTTGAATAGATACCGGTGAGTATTGATTGAACTTGATATGATCCATTGAAAGTATCTTAGCGCAGTTTGTGGTGTGCCCGCATTCAAATGCTCATTAATAAATTCATGTAGCAAGAGATTAACAGCAGAAGATTGATATGGCTGGTTAACGGGATCTACGTAGCTAGCTAAATATTTAGATAGAATATAATCTACGATCGCGGGATGATCCAAATTTTGTGTGAGTTGGGGGCCTCCCCAGGAACTGAGACTTGAGCCTTTAGCAGATAAGATCCTTCCGTTGTTACACTCTAATCGGCTATTGGAGTCTTTTGATACAAAGTGGTCGAGCGTGCTCGAATCAATTTTGAGATACATATCTTTTGAAACATCCTGTAGGATCTGATTATTAACGGTTTTGCTGATATCCATCGTATATAATCCATCTGTATTGGTTGATGCTACCCGTGCGCCGGCGCTTGTTAACGCCTGGCCAATGCGCCACGTAAACAGTTGTCCAATGATACGCATTGAAATTATGGCGTTATTAGCACGTATGTTATTATCGAATTTAGCATCTGCAATTCCGGACGCAGCATTAATTAGCAGTTTTCTCGATTCTTGTTCAAGCTTTATAATATCTCGAACTCCTTCAGGTAGAGACTGATCTTTAGATTCCCGTTTCTTTTGAATACGCTGCATGTACATTTTGTAATATGGATCTGCTGGTTCCCCGTCTTCTTTATATCCGTGATAACTTGGATTAAGAAACACAGATAATCGCGAGAGTAGCACTGGAAAAAATGACTCGTAATCTTGATGTAGACTAGATCCTGAAGTGACAAAGTTATATCTAGATTGAATAGTCCAGTTTCCGGATGAATTTCTTTTAAACAGTCCAACATTTGTTTTGTCTCGCCATACAGCATTGGGTTGCAGTGAACCAAATTTAGTGAACTCATGAAGTGGAATTTTATGATCATTGCTAACTTTGCCTACAAATCGTTTGGGTAACTGTATATGCTGAGGTATTGTAACTGTCAAATCACCTTTAAGTGCTTCAGTAATAGACGGGTACAACCCTTCCACGTATTCCTGGATGATTTGATCTCTTCTGCTTTCTTCTAGATCCTCACGTAAACGTCTTACATTAATTTCTGCTCCGTGTATTCCACCGATTGAAAAGTTAGCGTAACAAGACGAAGGGAACACCTTTCCGTCTTCATTTTTATTGAAGTAAAACAAATTGGTATTATATCTTGTCATGAGTTCGTTGATATAGGACTTATCCAAACTAGCTAAACCATTCGGATAATGTTCTCTATAAGTACTGGATTGATTAAAGTTCCGTCCACGAATCGAATCATAGAACTCATAAACCTGCATAAAATCCTGGTGTGCAGGATCCTTTGGGTCACTTGTAACGTTCCGCTCAAAAAAGTCCTTGGTATCTTCCAATATGTCAGAAGGAATAATTCCAAGCTTCTTAGCTTCTATTTCTGAAGGATAAAAGAAAGAGACCTTCTCAATATCTTTAATAGGTTTATATGGAGCAATGGCATACTCGACGAATGAAGCACTTGAAGAATCGCGTGTGAGTCGATTTTCCC
This sequence comes from Paenibacillus sp. Root52, assembly GCF_001426865.1. Classification (GTDB taxonomy): domain Bacteria; phylum Bacillota; class Bacilli; order Paenibacillales; family Paenibacillaceae; genus Paenibacillus. Next base: position 4,443 of record NZ_LMFO01000026.1, read on the forward strand.
GAATGTTTAAGTAGTTGCCTGTATCAGCCTGCTCGGTTTGATTTTGAGTGTTGTCTTGTATTCTTGAAGCAAAGATAGTCTGCGGATAATCATCAAGAAGTTTCCCACGAATATGAAAAGAGTTTTGATACAGTTCTTCCTCAAAGAGCGTTTGAAGATTTATTACGTCAAAGATGCTGCAGTTCATATGGTCTGCAACTTGCTCGATTGAACTAAGTGGAGCATTACATTCAAGTCTTCTAGGTTCTTTTATTGGAAGACCAAGTGTAGCAAGTAAACGTTTTAATTCTACAGACTTTAACTTTTCGTTTAAACGAGATACATCAATAAAACGACCACTTAGCAGCCACCCTTTTCGTGATAGCCAAGCATGTCTGTTGTAATCTCCTTGTTCGTCTAGATCTGCTGACATGCCATACGCTAAACGTTGTGACATGCTTTTAAGCCAAGGTTCATGGTGTAACTCTTTGTGGTATTGATGAAGATCGTTCGCTGTTAGTGGTGTCTCACGATCGATAAGCACGGGCTGATTAATAAAGTGGGTTGTAAAGTATGCTGGATGTATGCGCGAAAAGAGCTCAGCTAAAATGGTCGTGTGATAATGTTTTGAGTTATAACCGAAACGGTACCCATGCTGAAGCTCATCATAATCAGGATCTGTTTGCTTCACAGGGTAAAAAGCAGGATGATATCTAACTCCATTCACTTCTACGTCACGTTGATCAATATGTGCGTTTATGTATGTGGCTGCATTAGTTAGACCTAGACGCTTAGCGAAACTCTGCAGACCTAAATATCCGCCCGTTTTGCCCGGATCGGGATTGAACTCACGTATACATCCGGTATTACCAAGGTTCTCAAAAACAATTTCCGTTTTATATTTCCATAGTTTCGGATTTTGTAGGTAGATATATTTACGAACCTCGTCTTCTTTTGAAGAACTATCTATGACCATTAGATCATCTAAATATGAAACGATAATGACATTTACTGCAGGCAGCCACCAGGTAACGATAAATATATTATTTAATGAAAGTACATCATAAAACATATCATCAGGTTTATATGTATAGGACATGATTTCCCTCCTTAAGTTAATCGCATGTTCTATGAAAGTTTTTTTTGTAGTGCATGATTTGATGGACTACCTTATTTATCGGCAATCGTTTATCCGTAAGTGATTTCCGCAAGGAAAACATTAGATTGCAATTATAATAAATACATTAATTTGAGTAACGAATTGATCCTATCCGAAGCTATGTACTTTTTTGAGTAAATAAAAATGGAACCTCAATTGAGGTTCCCTAATATTGCTTCTATGGGCTTAATTTAACTCGTATTCATTACCGTTGAATTTTTATACAGAGACATAAATATTGCTTCTGATTACGCACGGACATTTTTGAAGCCATTTTGTATATCTATATGTACTCATCAAACCAATGTACTTTTAAAAATGTCTCAAATTCTGATCGATCAGTGGGTGATAGGTTACTTGCAATCTTGCCTATTAGTTCTTCATCAGGATTGGTTATAAAAGGTACATAGTGATCTCCAGATTCAGTAATCATTAAAATTTCTCTTTTATCCACAACTTTTATAGTATCACCTTTGACGTATAATTTGACATTTGCAAACGTATCGAGAGCTTCTAGCTCTTCTACTTTGGTGATATAGGGAAGAATAATTACTTGGATTCCTAGTGTTAATGCATTCAAGATTTTTTCCCGAACGACAGATGAAACCATACTTACTTGATCAAACAGAATATACTTTCCAGATTCGTAGTCCATATCGATAGTAACGATGTTGTACTCATCAGGAATGAGCACTTTAAGAGAGTTAAATAACTCCTTCGTTTTTGACTGATTTGAGCCAACGACAGCAATGTTAGATTTACCTTTGATAGCGAAACGTAAAAAATCTTCTAATACATCATTATTAAATTCCATAGTACCCATAAGCCCCCTCATAGTATATTATTGATCTTCATGTGTGCTTTAAATTATACGCTATAGCGACGATTCAACTCAATTTGAGTTGCATATTTGTAGTATAGATCGCGAATGAATGAATGATTGTCATAAGTCACAATAAAATCAACATTAGGAAATTCCTCGTATATACTATCTATCAATTCAGCAACTTCTATATGTCGTTCCTCAGTATAAAAATGCCGGTATAAAGCGTGACCCTGCTGATAATAAGGGGGATCAATATAGATAGTGCTATGGTCGTGCCACATGTGTTCCTCGATGAATTCAACTGCATTTTGTTGGTGTACTTGAATACGCTCACTCATTTGATGTATTTGGGTGATCCGTTTACATAACGCATCCCTATTAAACCTACTAAGTAGTTGTTCCTTAGTTCCCTTTCTGCCTCCTAAAGGATTTGCGCTATATATCCCTGAATATGCAAGTCGGTTGACGATGAGCATAGCCCATGCAGCATCCATCACGTCCATACCTTTGTAATCATTTTTAATAATTTCTCTGTTTATAAAAAAATCATCATGGTTTGGGTCAGAACTTTTAAGTCGTTGGATCAGATCTTCTGGTTGATACTTGATTAAAGTAAATAATGAGAAAATTCCATAATCAAGGTCATTGAGTATGAGGTTTTTAATTTGTTTAGCCTCTAATAAAGCTAGCTCAACACTTGCTCCTCCTGCAAAGACACTTATAAGGGTTTCTAGTTGCTCAGGCCGCATAGATAGGAGTAATCTGTCGGCGATTTTACCTTTCCCACCAGGGTATCGTAAAGGGGAAAGCTGCTTTTTTAATTTAATTTTTGGTTTCTGTTTGATTACGGATTCTTGGTTTTTCGAGGTTTCTAAAAAAAGAATATATGGGGGACGCTTTTTGGTGGAGTCAAAATAGTTGAAAAATTCACACTCACACCAATACCCATCTTTAACTTGATCCGGTGGATATTCGTCGTTAATACTGTCATATGTTGCTTCACATTTTTGGCAGATATAAATCACATTTTAACCTTCTTCCTTTAACTAAAAAAGCAAACGACAATTGTCGTCTGCTTTTTTCATGAATATATACTAAATTATGAAATTGCTTCGTTCTCTAATTCTTTTATGATGTTTCTAATAACGGGAGCAGCACGATGACTATATTTTTGTACCAGTAATTCGTATTCGTTTTGGCCGCCATATTCTTCTTGTTTCCAATCACTGATGTGTTTAGCTGCAATATGTTCTTCCCTTTTGTTCTCCAGGGACAAGCGATCATAACGCATTTCGGATCCTTGACGTACAGCATCATGTTTACTTGTCTGATTTCTAGTGTATAGTTGCTCTTCAAGTGCCAGCTCTCTTTTGGTAGGGAATAAACTTTGTTTTATAAACTTGAGACGATAATGATCCATCACATCAATTTCTTTGTTATCTCCACGCTCAATTTCTTTCCATAACATTTTCACAAGAGTCCTATTAATGTCGTGCTTGCTAATTAACATGGTGTTATTGTAATAAGCCATATGGTCGTTAATTCTACGAAATGCCAGTAGAGTGCATGAGGCATAAGCGAGTGCAAGTAACTGAAGCCCACAAGTTGTTGTAACGAATGAAATATCCTCATTCAACACTAATTTGTTCATGAAGCTTAGGAATAATAGGATTGAATGTATGGCAAACGAAGGAATATTAAACAAGATTAAATTTTTAATATATACCCAAATAATGAAGCTTGTCTTCATTGTAAAATATATTTGATTTTTAAAGATTCGTTTTCTAAATTGCTCGGCAAATGGGTTTTGTACGTGCCGTTCGAAGTTTCTGATATTAGGTATGGATATTTTACGATATTTTAGATTTTTATTATTTGTGTTCACAATGATCAGTCCCCTTTTATTTGTATGAAGGTTTATATACTTCTAATATGTAATTATTTATTTGGTCATTATATTTATCGGACATGGCGGCAGGTGTTATAAAACATGAGGATCAATATCACATGACTAGACATGTCGCATTCAATATTTTCACTACTCTAAAGACTTAGTAAGATGGTTTCGAAGTAGATAGTACTAAAACTTCTAAGTAATGAATCTGGAAGTAAAGATGGAATTATGTGACTTCTAAAAACAAAAATATGATAAGCCCTAAAGTGTTATTTCATATATGACAGTTATTTTGAAAAAATATGTTGAATTGTTAGTGAGGTTTAATCGGAGGAACAAATTTAAAGTTGAACAGATCCTGCAGCTATATATTACATAAAACATAGAAATTGATGAATGATGAATTGTGTTCTTCTCAATTTCAAAGTCTAAAAATGTTTTTCTTGGATTGGCAATATTTTTCACTTAGAAGATAGAGACCTTTCAGTTATTAAAGGTAAACGAAATTTGCATTTTCGGACATTTAGATCTTTTAATAAAATCACTCAGATTGATAGCTTAAGTAATTAGGATCCTATATTAATTAATTGTACTGATTATTAATATTAGGTTAGTTTTTTTGTGTTATGCCTTACTACTTCTCTATGATTCTGTATTAAAAATGAATTCTTGTATTTCAGGAAATAGAAATCTATGCATAGTAGATCTTCTGGCTAGGGAGCACGTCTCCTGAAGCCAGAATTACTCTAGTGAAAAATTATCTATACCTTAATATGGTTGTTCAGAATTTTTACATCCTCATATTATGTTCTATTAATTTGTAAGTTTGTTGGCAACGCATGCCGTTGGCGACAAGTAGTTTCAGAGGGGATCTATTAGATCCCTCTTTTATTTTTAAAGGGTTTTGATTTTGTTGAACAGCTAGATTTTTCGTTGGCAACGCATGCCGTTGGCAACGAAGATGTCACACGCTGTACGTACAATGTTTGAGCGCGTTTTGCTGTTCAAACGTACACGTTTGAATAGCATTGCCAAGTGGCAATGGCGCAGATGTATTACTCTATTTTTTACGAAGAGAGAGAGAAAAACCATGCGTTTAGAACGAGAGCGAAGTGTTGAATTTTTAGTTAGAAGCGCCCGAGTAGGAAGCTTCTTATGAGCACCCTGCAGGGGCAAGGAGCGAGATGCAGGGCATCGAAACGACGCAGTAGGAAACACGGTCGGCTATGCCGACTGACATGGAGCGCAAGCGTAATGTCATACGTGTTTCTTATGCTCTTTACCCTATCGCGTTACGATTCAACTTCCGTATGAAAAATGTTGTCAATAAATTCAGGCGTGGCAAGCGTTCGAAGATTTCTCTGCGAGAACCGAAGCAAATACGCGGCGTATTCCGTTTTGACAAAACGGGATGATGACGCCATACGTGAAAATATTCACGAATGGCACGATATATCAAAGCGTATGACAACATTTCTGGAACGTACAGATATTACCGGGCGAATTTGAGCCCGGTATTCCCGCTCCGGTCGCTTGCGACTATGCACTTTCCGGAGCGGTGCTTTCGGGGCAGTATTCACGCCGCCTTTAATAGCACGCTGCTGATCGGAGTTGTCAGAAAATTGGAGATAGGGTAGGTTGATCGAACAGGTCTTGCGCAGCATTAGCGTAGCGGTGATTCAATTTGTTGGATATCGGGAATTGAATCCGTCTCGAAGATCGGTCGCAGAATAAAAGCACTTTTTTCTCAATAAAATATATTTTGTGTGTACAAAGTACGCACTGTTCGAAGTTGGTACCGGACGGTCTGAGGGGAGGGTTCTGCAGCAAGAATTGGGGGGTAGGAACGAGATGTATCTGGAGTGACGAGGGGCCCTGCTAATCTTGCTTGTTAAGACTTTATATTTCTGTTGCGCGTTAGAATAAAACCTTTCTGTTGTTTCTGTGTGGTGAAGAACAGTCAATTTAAAATTGACGATCCAGGAAATAATTTTGGTATGGATTGTGGGGGTAGGAACGATATGTTTTTAGGAGTGACGAGGGTACCGCGCAATCCGTACCTGTTTAGGTTTGAGTTTTGGTCGTAGAATCTTCTTGTCTTTCTGTTGACTGACAAAATAGACTTCATCTGTTGTAATAAAAAAATATATTGGTTAACAATCTCTTTTCAGTTTAAAAAAAGAGATCTAACATAACATCATTGTTTGCATTTTCAGACTCTTCGTCTTAAATTGCTCTTCTCTATTCATTACTCGGAAGGAGATTATATATAATATATCAACCAATTTTCAATCAAGTTATTGATTGATTTTCTCTAAAGGAATTATCGATATCACACTGTTTTAGTTACATAATGATCATATTTTTACATTTATAGGGTCTATTTTTAGGCGATTTCTTGAGTATATATCTATT
>NZ_LMFO01000027.1 GCF_001426865.1 Paenibacillus sp. Root52
AATTTTATAGAAGGGGATTCATAAAAAAATGTAATATAATATGCGTAATTAATAAGACAATTTATTTGTTTCACCTAATTGATCAACAGTTACTAGTTAAGCTTATTGTCTTAACGAAGAGGTCTTATCAAATTAAGATTTAGATATCAAACCATTATTCCAGAAATACATAAGTTCTAAAAATCCGACATGATACATCATGTCGGATTTTTTTTGAAATTTTACGAATCGCCATAGAACCAACCTTCTAGATTTCAATTTTTTTCACTTGAGCTATTAACTAAGTATCCTATTAAAAACAAAACCTGCCGGCGAGCCGGCCAATAAATACGATGAAATGACAATAAAATATTTAACTCTAGAGAGGAAGTATAGTATGAGAACTATCGACCGTATTGCAATTTCACTCATCAACTTAGTCATTCTAACATTATTCGTTATTGGTATTTTCCAATCAACCGTTGCAATTTGTTTTTATATAACAGTATGCTGCACGTTTTTTCTTTCTTTCGTTAAGCGCAAGATTATTTTTACGGTTATCTCGATGTTTACACTCAGCATACTGTTTCCCGAACATGCTATTTATTTTCATATCGCTGGTGGCTGTATATATTATCTTCTTGATTTTGAACCGTTCGGATTATGGATTAGTATGCGTCACATTTGTTTGAAGATGAGTTTAAAGTTTGAGAGATATCATTTAGAACGTCTCAAAATAAAAGCAAGCAAAAGTCTAATTGAGATTGATGCTTGGTTAAACGAAAATCGCAAGGTATGCAGGCCAATTATCAAGGACGGAACAGAGGAGATTTAAAGATCATGAACCTCAATAACTATAAAGCAATAAGTCCGCTACCAACAGATCTGATTACAGGACAAATCATTGCATATGGACAGGAAGTGGTTCAGGTGCTCGATAATTCTCTTATGCTCGCCAAAGAGGTTATCGATGATAAATTGATCAACGAAGCTTTCACTCTGACGCCTGGGTGGTGGAAGAATGAAGTCGATTTTGATCGCATTAGTTTTGCTGTAACTGAAGGGCAGCTCAAGTGGGAAACTCAATCGGATGATATTTTCGGCCAAGTATACGCCGCGATTATTTAAGTTCAAAACAACAAATTAATAGGAGTGATTGATATGAACATGAACATCAATAATTACAATGAATCAAGCCCGCTTCCGGTCGATGCAGTGACCGGAAAAGTGATTCCGTTTGGAGCTAAGATTGTACTTTTTAATGATGACTCAATCTCACTCGCTGATTGCATTACAACTCAATGTTCTGAAAACGATCCCCTAACGATCAGCACTAACTGGTGGAGTACTCGCCTTGAGGTTAAACGGAATACGTTTGCTGCTGCTGAACAATATCTGACATCGGAATATGAGCAATCGGATTCCAGCTATCTGTTCAATGCACTGGAATATGAATGTGAGACGTTGTGCGGATAATAGTCTCATAGTGTTTGCTGAATATAGCGGAAGGGGTGTATGAGAATTAAGAATCCAATTTCACCACAAGCAATTCAGGAGCAGATACATGTTCTCCAGAACGATCTGGAGGAACTTCGTTCAGAAATGGTAAAAATAAGTTCCGAGTTTGGATTACATAGTAAAGAAGTAATTGAGGCCTCTCAGAAACTAGACATAAAGATCATTCAGCACATGGCACTGAAAAAACAACTTGATCAATCCAAAAACAGGGCTAATTAATCGGCTTATAGTTATGCTGTCTAAAGATTGCGATACTAACAAAACAGGAGTGACTCATAAATGGATAACATTATATACACCGATTGGTGGCAGGCCATTGGTTTATGTATCATATTAGGACTTATGGGGATCTGTATTTATAATCTCTGGGATCTCAAACGGGAAGAAGCTTCAAATAAGGCTGCGCTCCAAATTACAAGTGAACACACATGGAAAGCAGAAAACTCGATACAACTCAAGGAACCCGCATACATTTATCCAAAGAATGAAGTCGATAATGACGAAGTCTGTATCCCAAAAAAATCAATTCTAAAAGGTGGTTATTCTCATGCAAATGAACATCCTTTGTCCGAATTGTAATACTCCAGGAATGGAAGACATAGATTCTGAAATATTTCTTTGTCGAACATGTGTGCAAATATGGGAGATTGAACCAGATGGTAGTCATATTAGATGCTACAGTCTAAACGATGAAGCTTATTTGGAAATCGAATGTCCAACATGTACCTCTAGATTAGTTGATATTGGAACTGGTGAAGAAGGTGTATGTTTAACATGTGCTAAGGTATGGGACGTTACCACTGAATCTTTATCTATAATAGAAGAGATCAAGGAGAATAAAACATTCCTTGATCGTGTCGAGCATTATCGAAAAAAAATGGATTTGGAACTTTCAAATAATAACGAAGTATTTGAACAGTGTATTCAAGAAATATTGAAAGCGGATAGATCTGATGCACTAAAGCTTTATGAATTGAATGCATTATTAACAGCTAAGAGATCTTGAAAGATACCGAACCTCAAATGAGGTTCGGTTATTTTTTTGGAAATTAAGATTACTGCAAACAATGAATAATGAAAAAGCGTCACAAGCGCCGCCCAAGCGGCCAATAGAATAAATGACCACATAAACCGATTGAGGCTCTAGTAGTCTTGCGTACCTTACAGTAATGGAAGTAGATCCGAAACTTGCTATACGGGGTTTGGGTAACTGGTGCCGTGTGTGAAGTACAACAATTAACTCAAAGCAGAACGAACTTCTCATCTTGAACACAACATGTAAGATGCAGTGTCCTAGAAGAAGCGGTTGATCCGTCGGTGAAGGGTCTGAAGATTACTTTAGCTTATCGCGTTATTTTCGAAATTCAATAGAACACTATCTTACATATCGGAGGTTTACGAATGCTCAAACGTTTAATTAGTTTTTTTAAACTCAAAAGAAATACATCAAACAGAAAGATCCGAGTCATTTTTTATCTCGATTCGATAATAGCACAGTATTTACAGGATTTTAACGAAGATGGCCAGAGCATTGAAAAACTGAGTGGTCAGCAACTAACGGAGTGCTATTACGAACTTGAGGGGCACCAAGTAATCATACAAGATAAATGGATACAATATAATGATATAACTTCAGAACTTCAGGAATTATGTCTGACCTATTATATGAAACCAGATTCAATCTCATATTTTATTGTAACTGAATAGGGAAAGTTGAAGCCAAAGAGTAGAGTACCGAAAAGCTGCTGATAGAGCAGATGGACTGGAGCTTTATGAATTAGATGCATTATTATCAGCTAAGAGATCTTGCAAATACCGAACCTCGAATGAGGGTCGGTTATTTTTTTGGAAAAATAAGATTATTGTAAACAATGAATAACGAAAAAGCGTCACAAGCGCCGCCCAAGCGGCCAATAAAATGAATGATCAAGAGACCGCTAAAGGTCTGTATGGAGATAAGAAGGATAGATCAAGTTCTATAGATAAGCAACCAAACTAATACATTGAAATGAGGATCATAATATGAATAAAATGTTTGCTGATTTTAAGACAAAAGACAAAGTCACTGCTTCAATTGCTGCTATCATATGGACGTTTCTAATCATTATGGTTACAAATCATTTGACTTAAACCAAAAACCGAACCTCTTGAGAGGTTCGGTTTTTTTTTCTTACACGAACATTAAATCGTAAGACGCCGTCTTAACGGCCAATAAAGTAAAAGAGATCCAAAATATAAAATAATAAATACTGGAGGAATACATATGACAATGCAAGGTATCAAAATTAATGGACTCAACGGCAAATGGAGTGCAATCAGCAATCGTAGCACTTCTGATGGGCACACATTATTTCTTATGGAACATGATCAGTATGGAGAAGATACTGCATGCGTGATCATCGATGAAAATGCAGAGCTACTTCTTGAAGATGTCGTAAACGGATTTAGTGATTATGCATATGCACTTGAGTTACATAAAAATACAAATAAAAAGACCAACAGTCAAAATTTGATTCGGTGCGTTATGCTTGATCGGTAGTTCAATTCCATATAAGAAGGAGCTTCTAAACAATGCCAACCATACAATTCAGCTACAATCCACAATTTGTTGTCATTCAAATTTTGATGCAATATGTTGAAAAAATAATTGAACCACAACAAAAAGAGAAAAAAATAAGTAGAGCACATCAATTTGCATGTTATGAGTTTATTAGCATTATGGAAAAGGATGAAGAGTATACTCGCCTTGAAGAGATCTTACGTATATATGTTGAACGACACAAGTTGGACGCTATTACCTTAGACTCAGGTCTGGAAAGTGCTGCAGATATATTTGAGATTGTATACGAGCAGGATGATTTTAAAGATATCCTTAACGGATATCTCCGGAAAGGATATGGTAGGACTGGTTTTGGCGTATACGATAAAGCAGCTAAGCAATTCTATGATACTGTACCAGTGCATCATTGGGAGACAATAAAAATGATTGTTGAACGTGAATACCCGCGAATGGCACAAGCGCTTGAGCACATGCAGTTTTATGAGCAATGTCTCAAAGTAGGAGACGTTACCAGAGATGAATTGGAGTCCTGGATTATGAGTAACTTTGAACTCATTGGTCAGTCCAAAAGGCTAGATTCTTATATTAAAAAAGGACGCCAGGATGGAGCTTACGAAATATCAGTTGAAGATCTTCAGGAAATGGAAAATTTCAAAAGTCAAAAACAAATAAAAGAATCCGAACCTAAATAGGTTCGGATTTTTTTTTTAAAGCGCGGCTAACGCCACCGATAAACCTCATGACTAACGAAAAAAAGGAGCGGATCTAATGAATACAACAATTATTAATCTACATAAAGATGAACAGAAATCTTTAAAAGAAATAGAAGCAGGGTTAAATTGCTGCATATAAAGAAGAGAAAGAGAAGCAATACAAAAAACGTAAAAATTCATTATTCAAAAGAATAGTAAATAAACTATTTCAGAAACATGACGGATTATTCGAAAATGAATCTTCCATTAATTCAGAGGTGCAGATGTTAGAAATTAATGAAAAAAAAGATAGTGAAGATAGAACGCATGGAAAACAACGAATTATATTTCAAGAAAACGAGACAATTCAAGATACGGAAAATGACTGCCTAATCAATTCCGGAGAGAAAAATGATTTAGAAACTTATCTATATGAAGATGGAGCTGATATAACAAAGTATTTCATAGTTAGTTCATATACAATTTTTGAACATCAAAGCACTGGAATGGAATTTTGCAAAAGGAATATGCAGTCTTGGCGGTTGCGATACAGAGAAAGTCAGCTTCACCAGTCGTGCTGAAGCTATTAAAGAAGCTGAAAGACTGACCAAAGAAGGATTAGAACCAGAGGTTGGATATCCTTGTCCCTCTTGCATGCAAGATTACTACGCATAAGGATTTTTACAATGAGAGAAAAGCAATAATTAGAAAGGATATAGAGAAGTTAGAAAATATCGACCTATTGGTTCGGTATTTTTTTGTGATCCTTCGTTAAGTAAAAGAACAGAATGCAAGAATTTGATTAGGAGCGTGATTAAGTGAATACCACGACAATTATCCCAACTCAGGATTTTTTAATTGCTGATCTGTCAGATAGCTACTATGATAAATTGGTTATTGCCAGACATCATGAGTCCCGTGCCGGTGGAATTGAACATCATATCCCCGATAGTTTTAATGGTCGGATTATAATCGACTGGCTGACCTGTCTAGGAACAAGAAATAAAGAACGCTTTTTAGAAGCACAGATAGTTCAGGGTCAAATTTGTCCTAATTCTTTAGTACATGTGATGCCAACGATTAAGGACGATATTCGTGTTCTAAGTAACCGCACTCTGGTTAATCATAGTCCTGATTCATTAGAAGCAAGTATTCTTACAATTATAGAAAAGAAAATGCTTAAAAAAGGTTTCTCAATATAAAATCTAATACCGAACCGATACTCATAAGGTTCGGTATTTTTTTAATGTTAATTAGAAAAGAAAACGTCAATGAATGAAATAAGTACTTTGAAATCCTAAAAATCAAACATGACAATAATCATCTGATTAAAAGTGATTCATTCTTCCAAGGCATCAACTTACTAGATATTCAAAACAAAAATATATGCTGTTCATCTCATCAGTTCCATAATGCAAGGAGAAAAGATTATACATTTGATGAATTCTAATTTTTTCTGACAATGGTGTATACAAACTCTATGCATTACATTTCTATAGGTCGTAACTAGTAGATAAGAATTAATAGATCTCATAAGATAATTAAAAAAACGAAATAAGAAGCATCACATAATTCCATGAAAAAGAACCCTCGCGATCTAAGCGAGGGTTCTTTTTTTGAAAACAGATATATTTAATGAATTTAGAAGAACTGATTATCAAAATTAATGTGAAAATAATTTTTAATAATATTAATGTAATTTATTC
>NZ_LMFO01000028.1 GCF_001426865.1 Paenibacillus sp. Root52
AAATATATCGAATTGGTTCAACGGGTTAGTGAAGTTGTAAAAAAAGGAACTCCCTGATAGTCAGTTCGAATTTGATAATTATTCATTAGAATGTTGTATTGGTGTTATTGTAGAAACCTTCCTATCTAATTCAGATGTTGAAAAAAAACATAAAAATAAAACTCATACCAAATTGATGATGCATGAAACAATAAAGTTAATATTGCAATATGAAGATTACAGTTCGAAGATACATATACTAAACGATTATCTTATTCATAAAAGTGAAATTGCTAAGGATGTACACCGCTTGTACTCCGCATATAAGTTAAACGAAAGTGAATTAGAAAAAATATTATCGAAAATTCATAAGAAAATAGATAGTCGGAATATGGAGTATTTTAAAGAACCGAACTTGGTTGTTTCTCTTTTTGATGCTTTGATTAATTTAGGAAACGTTTGCCCAAATGGAAAGAAATTGCTGGATATAGCAACTGAATTGTATGAACCAACATATGATGAGGTCTTAAAATTAAGGGCAGAGGATTGGGATACTTTTGACGGGATACATGAAATCCAAAGTAATCATGATACAAGGGTTCTTATTGAAAAACTAAACTCAAATATGCTGGATAAATATGAAGGATTTTTGAATGATGAGTATAATGCGGCATTAGCTGACAAGAAAATTGATTCGCTACACCAAATAATCCAATTGAGGTCCTTCTCAGGCGCAGAGGAATTTAAACAAGTATTTGATTTGTTTTTAAATGAAACAGTTGCTTTTTTTGAAGAAACAAAATGGGGGTACCTTTGCTCTCTTGTAATTAAGGGATCTGAAAACCAGGAAATTGGCGTTTATAAGTTTCTTATGGAGAGAGCTAATTCGGAAATTGCCCTCGCTACTAAATTAAAATACAAGCAATTAATAGAGGTTTTACAAGAAGAAGATTACTTTAGAAGTGAAGCAGAATATTCTTCTGAAGAAGAATCATTATAAGAAAATACTCTGAAACTTTAAAGTAGTACCAAAAAGTCATGTGGGATTCATTATTTCAGTAGTTGTTGTTAAATTCCTTAGCAATAACCTTCCTTTTAACAAATAAATAATTCCTGTCCAATTTTATTTTTAACGTCTCTAACTAAAATTAACTGTCCCCAAAACACCAAAGACTGGAACTTGGTTGCCGCT
>NZ_LMFO01000029.1 GCF_001426865.1 Paenibacillus sp. Root52
ATATGATATTTATGTGTTATTAAATATTACATAATAACCTTTCGACAAAATTAAGGTAGTTAGACGCAGAAGATGGGCCAAGAGGCTTATTTACGTTGATTTAGTTGGAATATCCATCCAGTTGCGTATATAATGAATACGAACTTATATGTAAATAAATATATATAATTGATTGGAGGAAGCACGATGAAACAAGCGCCTCGAAAATATGCCAATTATATTCCTATTCGAGAATTGTACAGCAAGGAGCAGCAATTATCTCCCTTTCAGGTGTATGCAGAGCTTCGTGAGAACACTCCAGTCCGATATGATGAGCATCGTGAATGCTGGGATGTATTTCAATATGAAGATGTACAGTATGTATTGAAAAATCCAAAGCTGTTTTCTTCTGAGCGTAACCGCGCGAGTTCCAGTATGTTAACGACAGATCCTCCAAAACATAAACAGCTTCGTGATCTGGTCAATCAAGCTTTTACCCCGAAGGCTATAGAGGCTCTTGCGCCACGGATTCAGGAAATCACAGATGAGCTGCTGGCTCCGCACCTATCGATAGGAAAGATGAATCTGATTGATGATCTTGCAACACCACTGCCCGTCATCGTCATTGCTGAACTGATTGGGGTTCCGGCTTCAGATCGTCGTGAATTCAAGCATTGGTCTGATGTGCTTGTGAAAGGCGCACGCGATGACAGTGAAGAAGCCTTTCAGGAGTTGGCCAAAGAGAAGCAGCAGAACATGCGGGAGTTATATGCCTATTTCACAGACATTATGGAACAGCGCCGTTTAGAGCCACAGGACGACCTGATCTCCTTGTTACTCGCTGCAAAGATTGAGGGTCAGAAGTTAACGGAGGAAGAAGTGGTCAATTTCTGTATTCTCTTGCTTGCCGCGGGGAATGAGACAACCACCAACCTAATCGCAAACGCAGTGCGTATCCTCTCTGAACAATCCGAATTACAAGATGAATTGCGTGAGCATCCGGATCGGGTCGCGAGTGCCGTAGAAGAGACACTGCGTTATTATCCGCCGATCGTGGCAATTGGTCGTGTTGCGAGGGAGACGGTGGAACTAAGAGATGTAACGATTAAGGCGGGTGAACAGGTTATATCCTGGGTTGGAGCTGCCAATCGTGACGGTGCACAGTTTGAAGATGCAGATCAATTCGTATCCGATCGTAAGCCGAACCGACATATGGGATTTGGATTTGGCATTCATTTCTGTCTGGGTGCACCACTGGCTCGTTTGGAAGCGAGAGTTGTATTGCACACGCTGCTCCAGCGTATGGAACAGATCCAGTTAGTCCCTAAAACGCCATTAGAGCCAATTCAAAGCGCTTTTGTCTTTGGTGTGAAGGAATATCCGATTCAATTTCACGAAAGACCATAACAAAAGAAAGCCGCTCTCAGGCCTGAAATGGCGCTGAAGCGGCTTTTTGCTGCATGTTATGCTTACATGCGAACACTGCAAATGGCGATGCTAATTTGTTTTGCCAAACTTATATTATGTTCAGGTTTCTTCAATACGGACAGGTCTTTTGTACAATTTGAACCGAACCCAGACCATATTGAGAAGTAACAATCCACCAGAAACGATGAACAAACCCTCAATCCCGATAAACCCGGCCATGAAACCACCGATAATTGCACCTAGCATGTTCCCGAGCGCAAGCGTACTTGTATTGAAACTGAAAGCACGGCTGATCATTCCATCTGGCGTGTACGAACGTATAAGGGCATTCACACTTGGCAACAAACCGCCCATAAATACCCCCATTGCAAACCGAACTAAGATGAGCTGCCACACGCTCTGAACAAAGGCTTGGGGAATTAACATAAGGCCAGTCCCAATGAGAGAAAATGTAAGCACCTTGTGTGCCCCAATTCGGTCACTTAGCTTCCCTAGGAATGGTGACATCACCATATTGGACATACCGGTAACTGCCCCTACTAGTCCTGCCCAGAACGCAACATTTACAGTTGAAGCATGAAGCTCCTGCACATATAGCGGCAATAAGGTCATTGGGCTAATCATGGCAAACTGTAGCAGAAACGTTACGGCGAAGAGTACAGGTAATTGTGGTGATTTGTTCAGTTCCTTCAAACCGGACAACACGGATTGTTCAGGTAGCTTGGCTGCTTCTTGGCGATCAAACTTCTCTCTTACAAGGAACATAGCAAGCATAGAAGCAGCGAAGATTAATCCACCTGTAATATAGAATATAGGTCGAAATCCTACAGCATCAGCTAACAAACCGCCCATGAGTGGACCTAAGATTGTGCCGGCAACTTGTCCTGATTGACTGATTCCCATCGCGAATCCCATACGATCTTTGGGCGTAGTTCCCGAAATGAGTGAGACTGCGGCAGGGTTGAAGCCTGAGATTGTACCGTTCAGAAGGCGTAATAAGAGCAATTGCCAAGGGTTTTGTGCAAGACCCATCAACGCAATAACGATTGCCATCCCGAACCCCGAGCGCAGCAGCATAATTTTGCGCCCATATTTATCGGATAACTTGCCCCATAAGGGTTGGAACAAAAAGGACGTGAGGAAATTGGCTGCAAAAATGAATCCCGCCCAGATGCCAATTTCATGCTCGCCCACCACGCCCAGATCCCTTGCGAGGTAAAGGGACAGAAATGGGGTAATCATGGTCATACCAGAGTTGACCAGAAATTGTCCAAACCAAAGCACAATGAGATTAACTTTCCATGTTTTCAAAGTGCTTTCACTTCCTTTCAAAGCTTTTTCTGTAATTCTCGAAAAACACCATCTTACTATTATAACACAATTGGCATATGGGCGAGGGGTGTAACGAATGTCATAGTATTGTCATTGGAACACATCTGTATGAGGTTGTTACGGAACTTCAAAAAGGGCATAATGGTAATTATGAGTCCAAAAACTATTGGAGGCTTCTTACATGAGCTATAATGATCGTCTGATTCGGGCGAGTTTCAAACAACAAGTCGACCGTGTTCCGGTATGGTACATGCGGCAGGCTGGACGTTACGACCCTGAATATCGCAAAATTAAAGAAAAGTATTCTTTGCTCGAAATTTGCCAGCGGCCCGAGCTCGCGGCTGAAGTAACCCTCATGCCCGTCCGTAAGTTGGGCGTAGATGCGGCTATTTTGTATTCAGATATTATGAATCCGGTTGCTTCGCTCGGCATTGATTTTGATATTGTCAAAAACATTGGACCGGTCATTGATAATCCGATTCGGACAGCGGCTGATGTGGAGCGTTTGCGTCCCATTGACGTTGAAGGTGATCTGTCACATATATTAGAAACCATTCGAATTTTGGATAAAGAACTAGATGTGCCACTTATTACGTTTGCTGGTGCACCGTTCACGATTGCTAGTTACCTGATTGAAGGTCGACCTTCAAAAGGATACATTCGAACCAAAACGATGATGTATAGTGAGCCGCAAATGTGGCATCAATTGATGCAAAAATTAGGCGATATGGTGATTACATATGTCCGTGCACACATTGCCAACGGTGGTAAGGCATTTCAGTTGTTTGATAGCTGGGTAGGTGCGCTTTCACCAAATGATTTTAGAACCTTTGTGTTGCCTACGATTACTCGTATCTTTACCGAATTGTCCGATTTGAATGTACCGAAAATTTATTTCCCTGGTGTAGCTTCAGGCGAACTGCTGCCAACTCTGGTAGATCTGCAAGCTGATGTTATCGGATTGGACTGGAGAGTATCTATTTCCGAAGGTCGCAAAAGACTAGGTGGTAAATTTGCCGTGCAGGGTAATCTGGACCCGTATGTGCTGACTGCACCGATGGAGTTACTTAAACAACAGGCAAAAGTAATCATTGATCAAGGTATCCAAGAGCCTGGCTATATATTCAATCTGGGACATGGACTATTTCCGGAAGCATCTCTTGATAAATTAAGAGAGTTGACAGCATATATACATGAGTATTCATCTGAAGCATTGAAGAGTGAGGTGACTATAACTAATGACTAATACTGTAGGCGTACTGGTGATGTCGTATGGCACACCTGAAAATATGGAGAGCATTGAGGCATATTACACCCATATTCGAAGAGGTCGCGCACCTGAGCCGGAGCAATTGAAGGAACTTAGTGATCGCTATGAAGCGATTGTTGGAGGCGTGTTCCCCCTTCGGGAAAACACCGATAATCAAGTTCGAGCGTTGCAAGAAACATTGAACAAGGATGAGCGTGCGAGTGACGTAGAATTCAAATGTTATCAGGGGCTCAAACATGCTTATCCTTTCATTGAAGACGGTGTGGAGCAGATGGCAAAAGACGGAATCCAGTCCGCCATCGGGATTGTACTTGCTCCCCATTATTCCACGATGAGTGTAGGCAGTTATATTAAGCGCGCACGCGAGAAGGCCGAAGAAATGGGCATTCAGATGTCCTTTATCGAGAGCTATCATCTGCATCCGAAGCTGATTCAGGCTCTGTCTACACGCGTAAGTGCGAAGTTAGATATGTTTGAAGAAGCAGGAGCCAAACGTGGGGATGTTCGTGTATTGTTCAGCGCACATAGCTTGCCGGCACGAATTGTAGATATCGGTGACCCATACCCACAACAGCTACTGGAAACCTCTGAGGTTATTGCTTCTCGATTGGGTATCACCAACTGGCAATTTACATGGCAGAGTGCGGGGCGTACAGCCGAGCCGTGGCTTGGTCCTGATATTTTGGATACACTTCAGGAGCTTTCCCGTGAGCAGATAGAGGATGTGTTAGTCGCTCCAATCGGTTTCGTATCGGATCACCTGGAAGTCCTGTATGATCTGGATATTGAGGCCAAAGCGATTGCTAAAGAGATCGATATGCGTCTTATGCGTACAGATTCTCTGAACAGTGATCCACTCTACATGGAGACGCTCAGTGACGTCATTCTAAGCCAGTGGCAGCAAGGAACGGATGTGTAATGGAAGATAAGAAACGGCGTGTCGTCGTTGTAGGCGGCGGACTAACCGGCCTCAGCGCGGCATTCTATATACGGAAGCATTATCGGGAAGCAGGGTTTGAACCCATAATTACTCTGGTGGAGAAAAGCTCCTCCATGGGTGGTATGATTGAGACCCTTCACCGTGACGGATTTGTTGTTGAAAAGGGACCGGATTCGTTCCTAGCTCGCAAAACAGCGATGATTGATCTGGCTAAGGAACTTGAGATTGACCACGAACTTGTGAGTCAGAATCCGGAGTCCAAGAAAACATACATTATGCAGCGTGGCAAGCTTCATCCTATGCCAGCAGGACTCGTTCTAGGTATTCCAACGGAGCTTAGACCTTTTCTGCGGAGTGGTCTGGTATCCCCCGCAGGCAAAATGCGTGCGTTAATGGATTTCTTCATTCCTCCAAAACGTACAACAGAAGATGAGTCATTAGGCTATATGATTGAACGACGCCTAGGTACGGAAGTGCTTGAGAATCTAACTGAACCGTTACTAGCGGGCATTTATGCAGGGGATATGCGCCGACTAAGTCTACAAGCTACCTTTCCTCAATTCGGAGAAGTTGAGAGAGATTATGGCAGCCTAATTCGAGGCATGATGACAGGTCGCAAACCTGCAGAAACTCACACAGGCACGAAAAAAAGTGCTTTTCTTAATTTCCGTCAGGGGCTTCAGAGTCTTGTTCATGCACTTGTGCATGATCTACAAGATGTCGAGCAACTGCTGAATACTTCAGTACAATCACTGGATGTTCAGGCTGGAAGTGAAGCTAGATATAAGGTTCAATTGGACAATGGTCATAGTCTTGATGCGGATGAGGTTGTAATTACAGTGCCTACGTATGTAGCATCATCGTTACTGCAACCCCATGTGGATACGGCGGCACTTGATGCGATTAATTATGTATCTGTAGCCAATGTTGTGCTTGCCTTTGAGAAAAAGGATGTAGAGCATGCATTCGATGGTTCTGGCTTCCTCGTTCCGCGTAAGGAAGGCCGCAACATCACTGCCTGCACATGGACATCAACGAAGTGGCTACATACTAGCCCAGATGATAAAGTGCTGCTGCGCTGTTATGTTGGCCGTTCCGGAGATGAGCAGAATGTGGAGCTTCCGGATGATGCGCTCACAGAATTGGTGATGAAGGATCTACGAGAGACAATGGGCATTGAAGCCACGCCAATTTTTGCTGAGATCACTCGACTTCGCAAGTCGATGCCTCAATATCCGGTAGGTCACTTAGAGCATATCTCCGCATTGCGTGAAGAGCTTGGCAAACAGTTGCCTGGTGTTTATATCGCGGGTGCGGGTTATGAAGGTGTGGGATTACCTGACTGCATTAGACAGGCAAAAGAAATGTCGATGCTAGCAGTACAGCAACTTGCTGCAAATTAACAGAGTTTGAATGTTCGAAAGAAACTCTGTTGAACAATCTCATATAGAGCTGTCTTGAGCGTAGATTTTCTACAGGAAAGACAGCTTTTTTATACCATTCCATACCATGGCTGGTATAATGATTAAGATTGCTGTAAAGAAGAGGAGTTGCCTATGTATCCGCCAAGATCCCAACGAAGTGAAGTAAAGAAAAAAACGAGACGTACTCGCAAACGGATCGTTTGGGTCATTAATTTGTTGCTAATAGTAATGATCGGACTTGTATGCTTGTATTATGCCATTGAAATGAGAGAGCAGGCAGATCGTGCGGTGGAGGTGACAACGGTCACTCCAGAATCTTCTGGTGAGGTAGAACCTCAAGGTGGTGACCCGTTAACGACACCTGAGGCAACCCCTGAGACGGATGATACTGTGGAAGAGGAGCCGGCTGTGTCCAATGACCAAGATGCTGAAGAAACTAGTAATGACCAGTCGGACAACACGGAAGATGCTGCCAACATGGATTCGAAAGATACGTCTGGAACGGACGTAAAGCAGCCGGCCAAACCGTCTAAGTCAGACAGCTCTAAAGGGAACGGTAGCTCAGCAGCAGCACCGGGGAACCAAGAGCCTGTTCATTCAGCTAATGACGTAACGATTCATTTTGTCGGGGACATACAGTTCTCGGGAAAAGTAGCTGAGCTGCTGGAGAAGAATGGATACGATTATCCCTTTCAGAAGTTAGGCAACCTCTTTAAGGATGATGACCTGACAATTGGAAACCTGGAAACACCGGTAACGACTGGTGGTACGGGTGCAGCTAACAAAACATATGTATACAAATCTTCGCCCAAAGCGTTAGCGGCTATGGCAGATGCGGGATTTGATGCGGTTAATCTCGCGAACAATCATATTTTGGATCAGGGTGTCGAAGGTCTAGTGGATACGCTAGGTTATCTGAAGGAATATGGAATCGCTCACACCGGATCAGGAATGAATCAGGATGAGGCATATGCGCCTACATATCTGGAGCGTAAAGGAATGAAAATTGCATTACTTGGCTTCAGCCGTGTCGTACCTGAGGCGAGTTGGAAGGCAGAAGGCAATCGAGCTGGTGTAGCTGAAGCCTACAATTCCACTGCCGCGGTAAAAGCAATTCAGGATGCACGTAAGAATGCGGATCTCGTTATTGTTGTGGCGCATTGGGGAGTAGAGCGAGTGAGTACGCCCAATGATGATCAGACGCGCTTGGCACATGAATTTGTAGATGCAGGAGCAGACCTTGTTATAGGGGGTCATCCGCATGTGTTACAAGGCATGGAATACTATAAGGGCAAATGGATCGCATACAGTACAGGTAATTTTATTTTCTCCAAATCAACCACAGAGGAAACATGGAAAACGGCTGTATTTCAAGCTCGCTGTAGTGCAGAAGCCAAATGCAGTATGAAGGTAATTCCTTATGAGGCTGCACTGGGTCAGGCCATTCCTATGCTAGGTGAAGCTAATAAGCTACTGTTACAGCAGATGACTCAACTTTCACCAGGTGTTCGCTTTGATGCCAGCGGTGTTGCTTCCCCAAGTTAATTAGTCTTGAACATATCGAAGATGTAAGTGGGTAAGTAGTATATGAATGAAGCTAGTACGTTGTGGAGGAGTGGATCAGATTGAACAATAGCTGTGTCGCGCATCGTGGTTTTTCTTCCATTGCACCAGAGAATACGATGGCAGCCTTTGAGCTTGCTATGGAACAACCCCAAGTACAATGGATCGAACTGGACGTACAATGTTCACGTGATGGTGTCCCCGTTGTCATTCATGACTTTACCTTTAATCGAACAACAGACGGAGAGGGTCTCGTACGGGAGACGAATTGGTCGGATATAGAGAAGTTAGATGCAGGATCATGGAAAGGAAAAAGCTACGTAGGAGAACGGGTCCCTTCCCTTGGCGAGGTGCTTGATCGCTGTTGTGGCAAGGTTCGACTGAATATTGAACTGAAAACGCAAGGGGATATGTATCCAGATCTTCCAGCCGCCGTCATTCATGAAGTGAGACAGAGACATATGCAACATGATGTGGTGTTGACTTCCTTTGAACCCAAAGCATTAGCTAAAGCTAAAGAGATTGCACCAGAGTTCCAAACGGGATTGATCATTGATGCTCGTCCAGGCGATCTGGTAGCTCGATTAAAACAATTGCAGTGCAGCTTCCTGTCCATCGGTTATACCAATGTGGATAAATCCTTGATGCGTGAGATGCAACACGAGGAGATTCAGGTGATGGCTTGGACAGTGGACGACAAAACGATCATGAAGCGCCTCGCCGCAATCGATCCTTCGCTAATGTTATGTACGAACTGTCCTGATGTGTGGGAGAAGGCGTTCCACGAAACAGCACGTCATTTTTTCAGACCCTAATTTGCAATCATTTCGAAGTGAATTATAATATGTACTTATATGAAAAAAGCAAAATACATTCTTCATCTGCGCTAATGAATCTGATAAAGGTGGTTATCAACCGATGCTGACAAATATTCGTAACGTATACTGTGTAGGACGCAATTATAAACTTCACGCTGAAGAATTGGGTAATGCAGTACCGGATGAACCGATGATCTTTATGAAACCTTCTCATGCGGTGGTTCCGCTTAATGGAGAAGCAATTGCATTGCCTTCTACCCAAGGCGAAGTACACTATGAAGCCGAATTAGTGATTCGAATCGGACAGAACTATCAGCCTGGAATTTCTATTGTGAACCTCGTTGATGCGTATGCTTTTGGTATCGATTTTACATTGCGTGATGTGCAGTCAGTGATTAAGAAAAAGGGACATCCGTGGACTGCAGCCAAGGGATTCAAAAATTCAGCGCCGATCACGGAGTTTCAAGCCTTCACAGATGTAGATTCATTGCAAAACGCTGATTTTACGCTGAACAAAAATGGTGAAGAAGTTCAGCGCGGCAATATTCGTAATATGATCTTCGATCTCCAGACGATTGTGGACTACGTGGGACAACACTACGGTCTTGGAGAAGGCGATATCATTTTCACAGGTACACCTGAGGGTGTAGGATCAACTGTAGCTGGCGATGTTCTTGAACTCACTTGGAATGGCGAGTCTGTAGGCCAGTGCACGATTGTGGCAGCTAATTAATCATGGAGCATTTGCTTGTGAGTAACATGAGTAACAAGAGGGGCGTGTAAACGCTCCTTTTTTATATGCCAATGATAGCTGATTAAGCCTAGTTACTGTCTCTGCAACTTATATGGATAGATATGAGGTATTAGCGCTCTCAGTCACTAACGAGGTGAGCTCTGCTTGTTGTGCAGTATGCTGTTCCAAGCTAATGCTTCCATTCGCGAGTCGCTCATCCAACTGTTTGCTTAGCTCAGCGACTTGTAGTTCAATGACCGCATCGATATCACCGTCGTTCGCCTCAGCGATCATTCGTAGCGATTTACCGGCATACAAATCTCGAATGAGTGAGACGTCCGAAGTTTGATTAAGCGCATGAAGCAACGCATCCTCATTCTGTTCACTCTGTTCCGTTGCGTTCATGCTGATAATAGACCATTTGGCAAGGGGAATCGGTGTAATTGCGGACTTACTCCAAGCCGTTCCGGCAAAAGACATCGTTACAATCATCGTACCAACAATGATTACACGTTTCATATTCATAAAGGTCATCCTCATTTCAATTTGGAATTATTAAAGTTCACTTGCTATGTACTAGTTCTAGATTTAGTGTAATTGAAGAACCTGAAGTCAAACTTAAATAGAGATAAAACACATGTGGTAATGAATTCCATATTTCGGGCGGAGTTTATCTTGTGATTAGCTAGTGAGTTCGTATTTCGGCATTAGGATCAAACCGTGGTATAATTAGATTTCAAAAATAAAATGAACATGTGGGCGATGTGAGCTACCATGTGCAGGAGAATGTATGAACTGGATCATTGGCGCGGTGTGCGCTTTAATCGTAGCTGGAGCAGCCTACCGGAAAAAATCACTTACTCGATCTGGCAGCCTAGCGGCTGTGCTGATGGGTACGATTTATTATGGGGCAGGTAACCTGTTCTGGTTTGGGACGCTGCTATTATTTTTCATCACCTCAACGCTACTCTCCAAATATCATAAGGATCGCAAGCAGGAGCTGGAAAAGTCGTATGCCAAAACAGGAAACCGGGACGCTGGTCAAGTGCTGGCTAACGGTGGCATAGGCATGGTGCTGTGTCTAGGAAACTGGATTGCTCCACATCCATTCTGGATGTATGCATTTATCGGTGTAATGGCTACCGTTACATCGGATACATGGGCGACGGAGTGGGGAAGCCTGAGTCGTAGACCACCACGCTCAGTAGTGACATGGAAGGTGCTTACACCTGGTACTTCGGGAGGGGTATCCTGGCTAGGAACTATGGCTGCTGCTGTGGGTGGAGCATTAATCGGATTAGGTGCGTTTTTCTTTTCCTGGATTGCGGGACTGGAAGGGCTAGGCTTGTTCGGTTGGATGATGGTTGGACTAGTCGGTGGGCTTGGAGGCGCATTTGCAGATTCTTATCTAGGTGCGACGCTCCAGCACATGTATCGTTGTACGGTGTGCGGACGCGAGGTCGAGGTTGCTGAACATTGCGGCCATGCAACAGTGCATTCGCGTGGATGGTCATGGATGAGTAACGATCTGGTAAACGTGCTAAGCTCGGTCATTGGCGGATGTTTGGCTATTGTATTGGGGATTATTTTGGCGTTGTAGGGAGGGAGTACTGTTGAGTACTGTTCAAGGAGACAAATCAGAGGCTATTTTGGATGCGGCTTATGGTATCTTTGGTTCAAAAGGATTTTATGAGACCAAGATGTCTGATATTGCAGACGAGGCAGGCATTGCAAAGGGCACGATTTATTTATACTTTAAAAGCAAGGAACAATTGTTTATTGCCGTATCGAAGCGGGATTGTAATAGCTTTATTAGCCGGCTTGATTATGCTTTGAAATCCAATGAAAATACGGGTGACAAGCTTGGTGCTATCGCGAAGACGCATTTAACTTATTATTACGAGCGGCGTAATCATACTAAACTATTTTTTATGGCACCTAATAATGACCCTGATCTGATGAAGTTTATGAAAGGGTTCATGAATGAATATATGAGTATGGTATGTGAGGTGCTGAAAAGCGCCAATGTACCTGAGCCTGTGCTGTTAGCTGAGGCTTATATTGGAATTCTAGATCGGCTGAAAATGGACATTATGCTTAATCCGGAGTTTAACGAGGACGATCTGAACAAACGCATTTCCTTTGCAGCTGCACTGTTCTTGGATGGCTGCCGTTCGTTCATTCAAGTGTAGAACGCTGTAACAACTTATATCGAATATCAATTTACAGAGAAGTAGGTACAAACAATGAACATAATGACTGTAGAGCAAATTTCAAAAAGCTATGGCGAAAAAATATTGTTCAAGGATGCCTCATTTGGTATGGGGGATCAAGATAAAATTGGGGTCGTAGGTGTGAATGGAACAGGAAAGTCAACGTTCCTACGTGTAATATCAGGCATTGAGCCTGCAGATGGTGGACACATTGCCATCGGGAACGATGTACGAATTCAATTTCTCGCGCAAAATCCTCAATTCAATCCAGACAATACCGTACTGCAACAAGTGTTTGAAGGCGACAGCCCTGAGATGAAGACAGTGCGTGAATATACCGAAACGATGGAATTATTGGAACTTAATTCTTCTGACCCAGCCTTGCAAGAGCGTCTGATGCGTTTGAATCAACAGATGGAACAGCTCCAGACCTGGCAGATGGAAAGCGAAGCCAAAAGCATTCTATCTAAGCTGGGCATACGACAGTTTGATGCACGTATGGGCACATTGTCTGGAGGACAGCGTAAAAGGGTAGCTCTAGCTTCTGCGTTAATTCATCCGTGTGAACTGCTTATTCTGGATGAGCCGACCAACCATATTGATAATGACTCTGTTGTGTGGCTGGAGCAATATTTGCAAAAACGTCGTGGAGCGCTCTTGATGATTACGCATGATCGGTATTTCCTCGATCGTGTTGCTAATGTCATGCTTGAGCTAGACCATGGACGATTATTCCGGTACGAGGCGAACTATACCCGTTTCCTAGAATTAAAAGCAGAGCGAGAAGAACGTGAGTCTGCATCAGAGCAGAAGCGGCAAAATCTGCTGCGTACAGAGCTTGCTTGGATTAGACGCGGTGCTAAAGCTCGTACGACCAAACAAAAAGCGAGAATTGATCGCTATGAGCAATTGAAAGATCAACAAGGGCTGAACCGTTCCGGCTCAATGGACGTTTCTGTTGGCTCCACCCGTTTAGGGAAGAAGATACTGGAGATTGAGCATTTATCCAAATCTGCAGGTGGACGTAAACTGATTGAAGATCTGAGTTACATCGCTGTACCAGGAGATCGAGTAGGGGTCGTTGGTCCGAATGGTAGTGGTAAATCGACGCTGTTACAGATGATTTCCGGCAAGCTAGAACCGGACGCAGGTGAGGTTTCTGTGGGGCCAACTGTTAACCTCGGTTACTTCACACAGGAACATCAGGAGATGGATGAATCGCTGCGGGTTATTGAGTACATCAAGGAAGTTGCTGAGAACGTGAAAACGGCAGATGGTTCGCTAATTACCGCATCGCAGATGTTAGAACGTTTTCTCTTCACGCCTACAGCGCAATGGACACCAATCTCTCGGTTGTCGGGTGGGGAGAAGCGTAGACTATACTTGCTTCGTGTATTAATGGCTGCACCTAATGTTTTACTGCTTGATGAGCCGACGAATGATCTGGATATCCAGACCTTGGCTGTTCTAGAGGATTATCTGGATGACTTCCCTGGCGTTGTCTTCGTGGTATCCCATGATCGGTACTTCTTGGATCGTACGGTAGATAAGGTTCTCTCCTTTGAAGGTGAAGGTGCTGTAAGGGTTCATGTGGGCGATTATAGTGAGTATGCGGAATGGATGTTGAAGAATGCGACATCTAGTACGGTTACGTCCTCTCAGACAAACAGTGCGGCGGCAAGTACCGATTCCAAATCCTCAACGGATGAACGTAAGTCGGCTGCTTCTACAGCGAAGCCTAAGCTGAAATTCAGCTTCAAGGAACAACGTGAGTATGATCTAATTGATGAGAATATTGAGAAGGCTGAAGCTAATCTGGCACGAATCAATACCGATATGGAGGCATCCTTCAGTGACTCTGCCCGTCTGCAGGAGTTAATGGCAGAACAGGCAGAGGCTGAGCGTCATTTAGAAGAACTGATGGAACGTTGGACGTACTTGAATGAACTTGCAGAGCAAATTGAGAAAAGCAAATCATAAGATTGTTTTATGATTAGCATGGCAAGATACAATGCCAAGATGTAAGTTAAGATCGATTTAACCTATTAGTTTTAACTAGGACTCTTTTCAAACGCGACATTATGTTGCTGATGAAAAGGGTTTTTTTATATAACAAAAGTTTACGCGTTTGTTTGATTTCTTTAAAAGTATTAACGACTAAATATGAAACGTTTCTCCTTTTATTACGTTGTATTAAGTAAAGAATTCCATAGGAGGGAGCTGGTACCACATGGGTTATACAGAAATAAATGAACAATTGGCGATTCTGAAGGAAAAGGGGAGAATTTACGAGAAGTGGAAGAGTAGGCTGGCGAAACTGAATGAGGAAGAGAACGAATGGAAAGCGAAAGTAGAGCGACGTTTGGAGCATCTGGAAAAGGAACAAAGCGATGTAGATCGTCTAAAAAGCATGACATTGTCGGCATTTTTCTATAATTTAATTGGTAAGAAACAGGAACGGTTAGAGAAGGAAGAGCTGGAGCTTATGGAGAGCAAAGCTGAGTATGACACGGCATGCCGTATGTTACAGGATATACAAGAACAGCGTTTGCAGGTACAGCATGAGCTGGATGGACAACGTGAACTTCAGTTTTGGGAAAGTGATTACAAGCAGCTATGGGGCAAGAAGGAACACCGTTTGCTAGCGAGAGATCACGAACTGCAACAGATGGTAGAGGATCGTGAGCATGTCATCGGGGAATTGAAGGAGCTACAAGAGGCGGAACGAGAAGGTAAACGTCTAATGCTCGCTTTGGATCGTGCAGCAGAGGCTCTAAAGTCAGCTGGGAACTGGGGAGTGTACGATATGATGGGTGGCGGGATGATATCCACTCATATCAAGCGTAGCCGGATGGATGATGCACAATCTGCCATAAATGAAGCTGGACGACATCTGAAACGTTTCCAGAAGGAGCTGGATGATGTCAAAATGGCGGTCAAAGCCGATTTAGAACTCGGAGGTTTGTTATCGTTCGCTGATTATTTTTTCGATAATCTCTTCGTAGATTGGATGGTTCAGGACAAAATTCGTAAAGCTGAGTCTCAGGTGCAGGAGGGACAAAGTACGATTCGCCGTACTATGCACGTGCTCAAAAATGAAATACGTGCCCATCAGGCAACCAAGGAGAGCTTGGAGCGTCGTTATCATCAACATATTGAGCTTGCCGATTAGGCTTAATATCTATAAAAATATCTAAATAGGGTACGTCTGCATCCATTATGTTATGGTGCAAGACGTACCCTATTTACGTTAAATACCAGTTGCAGGTTATTCAACTTCATATTGATAGAAAACGGAAAGTGCTTTTTTTTGCATTGAAAATTGCTTATTACCTGACTATCAGTTTATTAGGTTGTTATATATGCTGTGAGCAGTCGCGCGGTATTTAGCACGGCATCTTTATGTGTGCGCTCCATAGAATGAGAGGCGTGTACCCCTGGACCGATGAGTGCAGCTCGAATGTTGTTGCCGGCACGTAAGGCAGCGGAACCGTCTGAGCCATACTGCGGATAAATGTCGATGGCGTAATCCATTTTGCTTTCTTTGGCCAGCTCGATTAAGCGGCTTGTCATCTCATAGTCGTATGGGCCCGAAGAATCCTTGGCACAGATCGATACATCGGTTTCTTTGCAGCTGAGATCATCACCCATAGCTCCCATATCTACAGCGATCATCTCACTGATCTCAGCAGGAATATAGGATGCCCCGTGCCCAACTTCTTCGTAGTTGGAGATTAACAAGGACACGTTATGTAGAGGTTTCCATCCCTCGCGGTGAGCAGACTCCAGTATGCCAAACAAGGCAGCAACGCTGGCTTTATCATCAAGATGTCTTGATTTGATATAACCACTTGGTGTAATCACAGCTCTGGCATCGAAGGAAATGAAGTCACCGACACAGATGCCGAGTCCCAATACATCCTCTTTGGAATTAACGATCTCATCAATTCGGACTTCCATATGATTTTCTTTTCGCTCGAAGGTACGTGCATCCGGATAGACGTGTACTGAGGGGTGGAGAGAGAGAATGGTACCTGTGTAGCTTCTACCATCCCGAGTATGAATTGTACAGTATTCATTTTCAATACTCTGCATGGAGAAACCGCCAACAGACGTTAGCTTCAAGGTGCCGTATGAAGTAATTGAGCGAACCATTGCGCCTAGTGTGTCAACGTGTGCGCTAAGTCCAATCGTTTTGGATGAATCTTGCCCAGCCAGTGTAAGAATTGCTCCGCCTTTATTGTTTAGTTCAAAAGGAATGGCTAATTTCTCGGCTTCCTCACGAATCATCTCGATGATATGGTGTGTATATCCACTTGGACTCGGTGTATCGAGCAATTTTTTTAGCAGAGTTAAGACATAAGATTCATTAATGGTAAATGCCATGGTACAACTTCCCCCTTCAAAATCATTGTTATGGTACAAACGCAATAACAAATACAGCCTGTCTGGCAGGAGTGTTGAAACTCACCCATTCCTTAGGCCAGCAGGCTGTTTGCTTTTTTACAACGTACCTGTCGGATTTCCTTTACGCTGGCTTTCAATAGAATCGTTGGCGATAGAACCTTCCGGTTCAGTTGTTCCGATTGTATCCATCGAAGCGTAGGAATCGAATGTGTCAGTGCTTGATTTGGCATTCTCTAATTCAGATACGCGTAACTTCAACTGTTTGTTTTCACGCTGCAGTCGATATTGGCGATAGATGCCGTATGACCCTACAATAATTCCGCCGATCAGCGTACAGCCGAGAATCAGAAGAATTAGCGGGATTTGGAACGTGTTAAATAGCAGGTTAACCTCCACCGAATTCACATTAATTACAGCAAATATTCCGGTAAAGAGTGCAAAAACAAGACCTGCAATAAGCGCCCATTGCATTTTCATGGTGTTGCCTCCTTGTTGAACAATTCAGGACTAAGATACATTACCCCATTAATCTAAGGTTGTATCCTGCAATGATTATAAAATCCCTTGCCCAACTGGGCAAGGGATGCAGGTCGTAGGGATGGAATAACAACCTTATTTGGTTAGTTCTTCCATCTGCTCGATCAGTTCTTTGAACACGCTCATAGCTTCACGGATCGGCTGCGGCGAGGACATATCCACGCCAGCTTTTTTCAAAATGTTGATGGAGTAATCGCTACCGCCACTTTTCAGGAAACCAAGATAGCGATCTACAGCAGGTTGACCCTCTTCCAGAATTTGCTTCGAGAAGCTTGTTGCGGCTGAGAAGCCTGTAGCGTATTTGTACACATAGAAGCTGTTATAGAAGTGGGGAATACGTGCCCATTCCATTTCGATTTCTTTGTCCACCGCCATGTCTTTACCATGATATTGTACATTCAGATCATAATAAATTTCGGATAGTAACTGTGGAGTAAGTGCGTCACCTTGCTCCGCACGTTCATGAATGATCTTCTCGAATTCGGCAAACATCGTTTGACGGAATACAGTGGTGCGGAATTGATCTGCATAATAAGTTAATAGATACAACTTCTCTTTTGGATCGGTTGATTTATTTAATAGATAATCCATCAATAATGCTTCGTTCGTGGTGGATGCAACTTCAGCAAGGAAGATAGTGTATTGCGCATCACGATATGGAAGAGTTGTATCTGAATAATGAGAATGCAGCGCATGACCCATTTCATGAGCAAGTGTAAACATGCTGTTCAGATTATCCTTGTGATTGAGCAGGACATAAGGATGGGTGCCGTAAGCTCCCCATGCATAAGCGCCTGAGCGTTTGTTTTCATTCTCATATACATCGATCCACCGATTTTCATAACCTGCCTGAAGTGTATCAGCATAATCCTGACCCAGCGGTTTCAGGCCGTCTTTGACGATTTGTTTTGCTTCATCATAAGTAATATCCATCTTGTACTCATCTACGAGTGGAGCAAAAAGATCGTACATATGGAGTTGATCCACATTAAGCAGTTTCTTGCGCAGATCCATGTAACGGTGCAGCAAAGGAAGACTTTCGTGAATAGTATCCACGAGGTTGGTGTATACGTCCTTCGGAATGTTGTCACCGTAGAGGGACATTTCCAGTACAGAAGGGTACTTACGTACGTCTGCATAGAACATATTTTTCGTTACATTGGCATTTAGGGCAGCAGCAATTGTATTTTTTTGTTTACCATAGGTTTCATAAACTGCCTTAAAAGCACGTTCGCGAACTTCACGGTTCGGATTCTCCAGGAATTGAATATAACTGCCGTGTGTCAGTTCAACTTCGTTTCCATGTTCATCCTTGATTTTTGGGAACTTGAGATCCGCATTGTTCAACATGCTAAAAATCGTTTGCGGAGCTTGAGAGAGGTTGCCCACTTGGGCGAGCAAAGCTTCCTCTGTTTTGCTCAGGACATGCGCTTTTTCCCGTTTCATTTCTTCTAAAGTGAACTTGTAAGCTCTAAGCTGCTCATCAGCAATTAATGCATCCAGTTGATTATCTGGAAGTGCCAAAATCTCAGGTGTTACAAACGAAAGTGCTTCCCCAACTTGAACACTCAGCTTTTGCGCTTTTTGGGAAAGATTTTGATATGTAGGATTAGCTGTGTCTTCATCTTGGTGCATGCGTGCGTAAACAAAAAGGCGCTCGATCTTGAGAGATATGTCATCTTCAAGTTCGAAACATGCTTTTAATGCTTCGGGTTTATCCAGTTTGCCTTGATATTCGGAGGCTTTCTTCGTCAAAGAAGAGACTTCTTCATACTCCTGATCCCAAGCTTTCTGATCGGCAAACAAATCTTCCAGTTTCCAAGTGTGTTCAGTTGGTACCTCGGAACGTTTCAATAATTGACTCATGGGAATCCTCCTTAATGGTAATGATGAATCTATGGATGAAGCAGTCTTCGCCTCGACCGCTGAAAGGGGCAGAGACGAAGGAATCAAGCTAAAAACCAGTAAAATAGCAAGTGATCTGCGATAATTCAACGTATTTCCTCCTCAGCCATACCAATATTTCATATAGTATGACCAGGCGTACGTTGAATTATTTGAGAAGCTAAGCTCCCATATTGTAGAGGAAATATACAATTAGGAAAAAAGCAAAGCAAATCATAAGAGTGGCGATAAGAGCCATGCCTCGTCTCAGTCGATCCGGGATGGAATTACGTCCCAGAATCAGCACAATCCCTAGGGAAAAGGCAAGAATAATAAATATGACGACGTTACTTGAATCGAGTTGCATCAATTTAGACCTCTTTGAAGGCAGCCATCAGCTGGCGCCATTCATCCTCGCGGTTCTCAAAATCAGCTTTTGGGAAACGACGCTCAGCCCAATGCATTAAGGCTGGACGGCTTAAGAACGTATGACATTCCTCGCCCCATTCTTCCGAGATTTCACGAAGCACGAGATACTTGCCTTGTACTTCCACAGTCATCATATTCCATTTGTCTGTTTTGTATATTTCATGTTTTTTTATCATAGGTAGTCTCCAAACTAACGGTTTTGGTAAAATGATACCGTACCCTACGATTCAAAGCAAATTTTTTCGGGATTTATAAAAAAGAAAAATTGCAAAATGGAGGGGCTTACAGTATAATAAGGGTATTCGCCATAGATGGCGATATTTTTAGGAGGTTGTTCATTTGAAAGGTACAGTTAAATGGTTTAATGCAGAAAAAGGCTATGGCTTTATTTCAGTTGAAGGCGGCGAGGACGTATTCGTACATTTCTCCGCAATCCAAGGCGACGGCTTTAAAACATTGGAAGAAGGTCAAGCGGTAGAATTCGAAATCACTGATGGAAACCGTGGTCCTCAAGCAGCTAACGTAACTAAATTGTAAGAATCTTTCCGGTCAACGGACTTCTTATAAATGACTTATAGCTGAATATACGAACACAAGCACAGTCCCTATTTAGGAGGCTGTGCTTTTTTTGATGATTATATATCATTATGTGTAGTTTTGACGTATTTAATTCAGTTTGCTGAGAATTTAAATGAATTTCACTTTCATCAACCTGTTCGACGGGTAACGCCGAATAATAGTTTAAGGCCGAATCCAAGCAACGCAGCTAGAGAGAAGGTCATCGCGGTCAGGTAAAAGGTTTGTCGACCCGCATGCTGAATCAGGAGTCCGCCCAATGTTCCACTAAGCAAACCAGCTAAGCTAGACCATACGATCGTAAAGAGAGCCATGCCTGTCGCGCGGTATTCATCTGGCACGAGGTTGGTAATGTATCGAACTGCGGTAACGTAGAATATACCGAATGTTACACTGTGCATAAATTGAATAGCGACCACTGCTTCAGGTGTATGAGATATCGACATTAGTAATAGACGTAGGGCATACATCAGTGCGGCGAAGGCAATCAAAGGCAACTCCTTATACCGACTGCCATATTTACTCAGTAACATGAAAATTGGAATTTCGCTCACAGAAGAGATTAGTAGTGACCAGCCAATTAAGCCTTCGCCAGCGCCCAATTCTTTGAGCGTAATGGTGAGAAAAGCTTCATTCATTCGATGACCCATGGCAAGCAAAAAAACACAGGCGAAAAAGCTCAGCACATCTCGGCGTTTTAAAATAGCCCATAATCCCGACAGATCCATCTTAGTGCTGCCACCAGATGGTTGATCCTGCAGTCGTAAGCTAATGAGGAACGTAGTTCCAGCTAGGACTATACATAACCACATCGTCCAACCTACTCCAAACGAGCCAAGAAAGTAGCCGATGGTGAGGGCGAAGAACGCATATCCAATTGAACCAAATACACGTATGGTCGTGAAATTCCTGCCGTATTTATTAGCGGTCGTAATGGCCATCGTGTCTGCAAGCGGATAGATCGGATAATAGAAGAAGTAAAATAAAGAAACAAGTATAAAGACTTCTCCAAACGTTGTCGCATTGGCTAGCAAAATACCAGTAATAAATTGCCCTGCTAGCAAGATGATCATGACTTTACGTACTGTTTTGTAACGATCACTCGCCATGCTCCAGAACATGTTGGAGAACACGGATACAAGTGGGCCAATCCCGTACAGGTAACCAATTTCTGCGCGAGAGAACCCAAGGTGACTGAAGAATAGTTGGAAGTAAGAAACCACCAGTACGGTTGAACCAAAAATAGTAAACATCAGTGCCCGCAACCAGGTCTGATCTGGGCGGGCGTTATGACTTAATTTCATGTTGAGAAAACTCCAATCCTAAATAACTTTCCAGCATTAACCCTTCAGTGAAGTCGATTTCCTAGAGGATCGAGCAGACATTGAAGGTTCTTTGGTCGTACGCCGAATGACCAACCACACGATAACCAGTTCCGCAAGTAACCCCAGAGATTGCGCAACCGCTCCAATCATTCCATTCCAGGCTGGGAAGATGCTCACTAAAATAAGAAGAACGATAATCGTGCAGATTGCATTGGCTGTTTGTGAGCGAAACATCGTTTTGGTCTGTCCTCGTAATAAGATGAGCCCATTGCTGTAATCCAGAAAAGGCGAGATCAGAGGAAAGAGTACAAAGGCACGCAACGTCCACAGACTTTGCTCTAATAGAGTTCCCTGAACACTCATGACATTTTCCATCACCCATGGACCCAGCGGTGTATATGCAATCGATACGGTCATGGCAAAAGGGATAAATCCAGTGACGAGTGCAAACTTTTTGACTAATTTAGCGTCAATCTCATAAAAATTCAGTACAATCTGGTGAATGTACGTAAAAAAGCTCAGCATCAGCTGCATCAAACTGCTGGCAATAGCAAAAGAAGAGATCGCTAAGGCGATACCCGTTGTTTTGCCAAGCACGATATTAATGACCGGTCCGATGAATAGTGCGACAAAGCTGGACAGCAATAAAGGTTTGTAGAATCGAAACACATCATTTCTCGTTTCGACGGGATGATCCTCGAGCTTAGCAGGCATATTTCGTTTAATGTTATTTCCTTCGATAAAACTGACCAATGCCTCAATCATCATGCCTGCCGCAAAAATGATGGCACCTACACGTCCGCTATTAATCGTATCAGTATAGATAAAATATAGGGACAGACCGTACATTCCGGCTAAGCGAAATAACATGCCGATGGTCAGCCACTTTGTTCGATTATTCGTTATGATAATGCCTTGATAGACGTTACGGATAACAGAGAAAATACTGACGTACATCAGAATTTCATACACATCGATAACATGGGATAACAAATCTGGACTTACGCCAAATAAATATTTGAAAACACCTGTACCAATAGGGGAATAGACAATGGCGAATCCGATCAAAAGAACACAGGCGAGAAAAATTTTGGTTACAAAGGTGAGTGCTTGAAAAGAAAGTCGATCCCGAACGAGTGCAGAACAAGTTTGCCGTAACAAGGTAGAGGGGCGTTCGGTGAGAGTAAGCAGGCTACCGGCAATTGCATAGCTAGCAATGATCGTCTCTGGATGAGCAGAGCGGGCAAGCGTACTATTGATGATAACGTGAGAGATGGTGACAAGAGAGGCAGATATGCCGAGAGGCACAAAAAAAGCAAATAACCGTCTCCACGAGAGCGGTTCACTTGACGTCATGTGAAGGACTCCTTTGATGATTCAAATAAAGCTAGTATATCATAAACCCTTGACAGTGGAAGCGATTTTTTGCCCTGATTATGCGGTACATCATTTGTACAATTAAGGGGTTCATATTATAATAGGATTGGTTAAAAATCGCTCTAATACGTATCAACCAAGTGGAGGCACATTTATTTTGAGCCAATCAAATCAGAGTCGTCATCAATATCCACGGAATTCATTGGATTTGATGAGAAAGGTGTACAAGTACACGATTCCGGAGACGCGGAAAAAATTAGATGAGTGGCGTGAACAGGCTGAAAAAATTCCGAATGAGGAATTGCGCAACCAAGCTCTCGCTAGCATCAGGGACAAGCAATTCCACTGCGAAGGTGGTACGGTCTATGCTTTGCCCGATATGCCGAAGAGGCATATCTTAATTCCGCTAATTGTTGCTTACCAAACAATCAGTGATTATTTAGACAATTTGTGTGACCGCAGCACATCGATGGATCCGAACGACTTTCGTCTGCTCCATCAATCCATGCTTGATGCGGTAGATCCCGAGGCAACACCAGTCAATTATTATGCTCTTCGTGAGGAGCAGGATGACGGTGGGTACTTGCGGAATCTGGTGACTACATGTCAGGAGTTGACTCGTCAGCTGCCTGGGTATGCGTCCGCCAAGCCTCAAATTCAGGATCTGGCAGGCCTATACACGGACCTGCAGGTATATAAGCATATCAAACCGGAACTGAGAGAAACGGCTTTGCTCGAATGGTGGTCGGAGCATCGTCACCGCACGCCTCAGTTTCGCTGGAACGAATTTGCCGCCGCTACTGGCTCTACGCTGGGCGTATTCATGCTGTTTTTGGCTGCGAGCGACGAACAGCTAACTGAAGAGCAGGCGGCCTCGATCCACACCGCCTATTTTCCGCATGTATGCGCACTACACATTATGCTCGATTATTTAATCGACCAGGATGAGGATCGTGTCGGGGGAGATCTCAACTTCTGTAATTACTATGAGAATGTAGAGACGATGCTGGACCGAATTGCTTTTATTGTGGAGATGGCGCGCAGTGATGTGCAGAACATTCCGGGAAGCTCCTTTCACCGAATGATCATTGAAGGATTACTTGCCATTTACCTGTCTGATCCCAAAGTAAGCGAACAACATGAAGTTCGCGCCATTTCCAAGCGTTTGATGAAGAAGAGTCCAATGACAAGAGTGTTT
Organism: Paenibacillus sp. Root52; assembly: GCF_001426865.1. GTDB lineage: Bacteria > Bacillota > Bacilli > Paenibacillales > Paenibacillaceae > Paenibacillus. The sequence goes on from NZ_LMFO01000029.1 coordinate 23,434, forward strand.
TTCTTTATCTTTAGTCGCTGGATTCGCAAGCACATGTAAGTCAGGCGATTGGTTGCGGGAGCCTGAAGTGAAACTAGAGGAGGAAGAAACATCATGACAGCAGTAAAAAAAATCGCAGTTTTAACGAGCGGTGGCGATTCACAAGGGATGAACGCGGCCGTTCGTGCGGTGGTTCGCAGCGGACTATTTCATGGTCTTGAGGTATATGGTGTGCAGCGTGGATACCAAGGCCTTCTGAACAACGATATTTTCCCAATGGATCTCCGTAGTGTTGGTGATATCATCCAACGCGGGGGCACAGTTCTACAATCAGCGCGTTGTAAAGAGTTCTACACGGCCGAAGGTCAGGAAAAGGGAGCGGATATTCTTCGTGCTCGTGGTATCGACGGTTTGGTTGTTATCGGTGGAGACGGTTCTTACAATGGTGCGAACAAGTTGAGTAAGCTGGGGATCAACACGATGGGTCTTCCAGGAACCATTGATAACGACATCTCATTCACTGATTACACCATCGGATTCGATACAGCGGTAAGTGTAGTCGTTGATGCAGTGAACAAATTGCGTGATACGATGTCTTCCCATGAGCGTTCTTCCATCGTTGAGGTCATGGGTCGTCATTGCGGCGATATCGCTCTGCACGCAGGACTTGCTTCTGGTGCGGAAACGATTCTCGTTCCTGAAGTACCGTTTGATATGGATGAAGTAGCAGATCGGATGAAAGCTAACTTCGCTCATGGCAAACGTCACAGTATCATCATCGTTGCAGAAGGTGTAGGTAAAGGTGAGGATGTTGCAAAAGAATTAATGGAGCGTTGTCCTACTTATGAACCGCGAGTAACGGTGCTGGGTCACATTCAACGTGGAGGTACACCAACTCCATTCGACCGTAACTTGGCAAGCCGACTAGGTGACTTCGCTGTTCGCAGCCTGATTGCAGGTGAGACGGATAAGGGTTGTGGTATTATCAAAGGTGAGCTTGTCCTCACCGATATTGATAAAGTCGTGAATACGAAAAAAGATTTTGATGTGGAAACGTATGAACTGGCACAACGTTTGTCCCAATAATAAATAAGTAACAACAAAAGAGCACAGCCCTTATCAAGGGCCGTGCTCTTTTTGTGCTTGCACATTTATGCTTCAGTGGCAGCTTTTCGCTGTACCAGGAACAATCTCCACAGCAATGCTACTGCACCGACAGCCAGACCTGTAATCAATCCAACCCAGTAACCAAAAGCACCAAGGGACGTATACGTGGCTGTAATATATCCAACCGGCAGCCCGATGATCCAATAGGCTACAAACGTAATGATGAGAGCAGGGTTCACATCTTTATACCCTCGAAGCGCTCCCTGCGTCGGCGTAGCGATGGCATCCGAAATCTGAAAGAAGATCGCATAGATCAAAAAGTGCTGCGTCAGTGCAATAACTTGCTTATCATTCGAATAGAGGCCGGCAATTTGCTCGCCGAATACAAGTAAAACGACGGCGGTTAACAAAGACAACACAATCGCTCCGCCAATGCCAAGAAGGCTGTATTGTTTCGCATCTTTGGCGCGCCCAGCACCTGCTTCAAAGCCTACTAGGATCGTAAGAGCCATACAGATGCTTACAGGTAACATATAGAGCGTAGAAGCGAAATTCAGGGCAGCCTGGTGAGCAGCAATTGTAATCGTATCGAAACGACTCATCAACAACGTAACAGCTGCAAAAATGGAAGTTTCAAAAAATGTAGCGAATCCGATGGGGATTCCGATTTTGAGAAGTTCTTTCCACTTTCCGAAGGATATTTTAGACATTTGACGGAAGATGCCATACTGAGCGAATGGCTCTACCCGATGTACAACGAAAAGACTGATTAGAAATATGAGCCAATAAGTAAAAGCTGTTGCTACCCCTGCGCCTACACCACCTAATTGAGGAAAACCCCAACGTCCGAAAATAAGCAGGTAGTTCAGTAGTATGTTCACAGGTAATGAGATCAACGTAATTAACATACTCATTCGCGTCTGTCCGAGAGCGTCCATAAAACTTCGGAGAACGGTATACCCGAATAGGGGAGTAATGCCGAAAGCAAGGGCGCTCAAAAAGTAAAGAGCAACCTGAGCCACTCGCGGCTCCAGCGGCATAGCATTCAAAATGGGTTTTAACAACAAGGCTCCAGCGGCAAGAACGAGTAAACTGACTGCAAAACCAAGATATAAAGCCTGTATAACATTGTAGCCGATCTGATCCTTGCGTTTAGCGCCAAGTAAATGGGAAACAACAGGTGTTATTCCGATCAGAATACCACTAAGGCCTGTCTGTACAGGCATCCACAGACTTGTACCAATGGCTACACCTGCTAGGTCAGATGGAGAAAATTTGCCTGACATGTTGGTATCGAAGAAAGACATGGCAGATAAGGCGATCTGTGTGGTGAAGATGGGTAGAAATATGATCAAAAATTGTTTTGCTTTCTGTGAAAAGCTTGTTGTGGTCATGTTCACGTGAGGCGCCTCGCTATTCTCATAAAGTTATCATCATCGTGTCATTACTGGACAGCTACTTATTGTAGATGATTTTATTCCGTTTGAACAGAGAAGGGCAGTGCAGCATGAAAAACCCGCTCCGTCTAATACGGTGCGGGCTGTCGTTACATAATAATTTGGGATAAGTGCCTTCTTCAATATTTATTCGTAATTAACACCTGGCGTATAACGGTTGGATGCATTCCAGAGTAGATACTCATCCACATTCATATCCTTCATCGCTTTAATCTGGTCTTCCACTTGTTTCTTCCCGTATTTCACGTAATGTCCACTACCTAACCAGCTAGCCGTAAAATCTTGAATCCATGGCCGTATGATCGGTTTAAGCTCTTTCGTTGGATCAAGCTTCTTATGTGTGTCTTCCATGGATCCTTTGATCGTTGTATATGGATCTTTGTCTGGATCCTTCACACCATACCAGCCTGTTGAGTAATGACTAGGGTATACCATGGGTGAGATCACATCTACATTCTCTGATATCTTCACAAAATCCTGTCCAATCCCTTCAGCAGCAGGGACAGATGCCGCATATCCGAAAATATCGACAGATACTCTTACACCCAATGGAGCAAGCTCTTTACGAGCGTACTGCACGAACTCAGCCACAATATCAACCCGTGACTTGTCTGTTTTCGTATATTTTAACGTATCCGCACGATTCTCAAAGCCTTCCGGGAACCGAACGTAGTCAAACTGAATTTCCTTGAATCCTAGTTTTGCTGCTTCTTTGGCAATTGCAACATTGTAATCCCACACCTCTTTACTATAAGGGTTCACAAAGCTGTCTCCCTTACTGTTAGCCCAGACGCTTCCGTCTTTGTTCTTAAAAGAAAGTTCCGGATTCTTTTCAGCCAAAATGGTATCTTTGAAAACGACGACGCGTGCGATGGGATATACATCATGTTTCTGAAGTCTTTTCATCAGTGCATCAATATCCCGAATGAAGGGTTGGGATGTGCCCATTTCCAGTAACGTTTTATTTTCTGTGGGGTATGTAATATATCCTAGATCGTCTTTAATATCGATGACCATGGAGTTCAACTCTGAATTGTCTACTAGTTCCAATAATTCTTTCATGCGTGCCCCACCAGCGCTATAGGCAGTTACATAAATACCTTTGACAATGGGTGCGTCGGGTTGAGGATCAATTTTAGCAGGGGGATTGTCTGCATCGATGACCACCTGATCTTGTTGAGATTGAATAATGGCTGTATTAAAGTTACTCGTTATCGATGGCAATGCCTGCACTCCCTGATCCGATGTTACCGAAGAACCGCTGAAGCTTCCCCAGGCCATGGCAAGTAAGGCCCAAAACATATTCATTGTATTCCACTCCTTTTATGTATTTCCATGTCAGTGTTATACAGTAAACCTCTCCCGGCTTTTAACCTTATTAACTAAGTAATGAAACATGTGTAAAAAATGAAAACCGCTTCCTGAATGGGGACAACCCCCACAAGAAGCGGCGTGATCAATCTAAAAATTATTGAATGTAAATATCGTTCTGATGCTCACAAATACTGTACTGAATGATTTCCATTGCATCTCCCTGCTCCAAGATGCCCAGCCCATCTCGGAGGACGATCAGTGAGTCGAGTTCATTCGGTTTCAAGAAAGGGAGCATTTCCGGGCACCATTTGTTGACGATCTCAAACAGTTTTACCGTTTCCATATCCACAATAATCACCCTTTCCTACTCGAATTCCAAAATGGTAAGTCATTCGGCGCGAATCGGAAAAGCAAAGTGCCTGTGAAATTGAAGGGCAGATCCTGCTATACATCATATTTAGGAGCCGTGCACAATTATTATACCACATTTATGATAATTGTTAACCGTACAGGTGTCTCAACTTCGACGGAAGGAACCCATAACGCCAACCGTTTCCACAATATTCACAAATGCTTTTGGGTCGGTTTCTTTAATGATTCGTTTGATCTCAACCAGCTCATATCGAGTCGTTACAGTCATTAACATGTCCTTTTCGATATCGGTGTATGCTCCTTGGGTTTTGATCTTTGTAACCCCACGTGGACGAACGAGTAATTTCTTCAGCATAGCCTCGGTCTCATTCGTAATAATGTACAGTGTTACTTTGATGTGGCTGATGTGGATCAGATCCAGCACTTTACCCGTGATATAGATGGATACCATGGATGCCAAGGCAATAGTCCAATTATCACTCAAGTAACCAGCGAGCATAATAATTGCTCCGTTCATACCGGCCATAACGGTACCGATGGGGAAGTCACGGTTGCGTGTGAAGATCGAACCAACAATATCAAGCCCACCAGTTGAGCCACCCACTCGGAACGAAATGCCTGTGCCCAATCCAACAAGAATACCACCAAACACACAGCTAAGTAGTGGATCTGGTGACACAGCAAAAACAGGCAGCAAACCGATAAACCAGGATGTGGCTGCTACAGAGACAATACTCAATATAATGAAACGTCGTCCAAGAATAAACCAACCTGCGATGAGCAAGGGAATGTTAAGAACAAAATACATTATACTAAGACTCAGGGTTGTGAAATAACCCAGAAGCATGGAAATACCGGATACCCCGCCGCTAAGCATTTGATGCGGAATTAAGAACCAGTTGAAGCCGCAGGCAATAGCTGCAGCACCCAAAATGATCACTAAACAGTGCCAAATTATTTTGGGCAATTTAATCACCTCATTTATATTTAAAACCAGATTGCTGGTAATCTTGAATTGTTTTGTGATATAATGATTTGTGGATATTCTTGAGTAGGAAACTTTTTCCAAATGTATTAATAAAATTTGAAATGTTTCAAATGCTTGTGTGTAGTTTTAGTCTTATGTTGGGGACCCATTCACGAATTATGTTGATGGTGAAAATAATTTGCCCATATGGGATACCCTATAAATATTAACGCTACTTAAGAATACAGACAACAAAGTGGATTGTCCACCATGTCCACCATATAGAAGGAGTATGAATAATTTTGACAAATTTAAATTTCACAGATTTCAATCTTGAACCACTGGTGCTGCAAGCGATCACCGAACTCGGGTTTGAAGAAGCAACACCGATTCAATCCAAATCGATCCCTCTTGCTCTTCAAGGCAGAGATTTGATCGGTCAAGCTCAAACAGGTACGGGTAAAACTGCTGCATTCGGTATTCCGTTGATCAGCAAAATCTCCAAAAGTGACGAAAAAATCCGCGCCCTCATTATGGCACCTACACGTGAACTTGCGATCCAAGTTGCCGAAGAGATCGAAAAACTCACCCGCTTCAAAGGTTTGCGCTCCCTGCCAATTTACGGAGGACAAGACATCGTTCGTCAAATCCGTGCACTGAAAAGAAAACCACAGATTATCATTGGTACACCTGGACGTCTCCTAGATCACATCAATCGCAAAACCATCAAACTTGAAGATGTACAAACTGTTGTATTGGATGAAGCAGATGAAATGCTCGACATGGGTTTCATGGAGGATATTCAATCCATCCTGAAACAAGTCCCAGCTGAGCGTCAAACGATGTTGTTCTCGGCAACAATGCCTCCAAACATTCAAAAATTGGCTCAACAATTCTTGAACAACCCTGAGCATGTATCCGTAATTCCAAAACAAGTCAGTGCACCTCTGATTGACCAAGCTTACATCGAAGTGCCTGAGCGTCAAAAATTCGAGGCATTGAGCCGTTTGCTTGATATGGAATCTCCAGAACTTGCAATTGTATTCGGACGTACGAAGCGTCGTGTTGACGAATTGGCTGAAGCATTGCAAAAACGCGGATATTCTGCTGATGGTCTCCATGGTGACCTTTCTCAAAACCAACGTGATACTGTAATGCGTAAGTTCCGTGACGGCAGCATTGACGTACTCGTTGCAACTGACGTTGCTGCGCGTGGTCTCGACGTATCCGGTGTAACTCACGTTGTGAACTTTGACCTTCCGCAAGATCCTGAGAGCTACGTTCACCGTATCGGTCGTACTGGCCGTGCTGGTAAAGAGGGTGCTGCTTGGTCATTCGTTACACCGCGTGAGATCGATCACTTGCACTTTATTGAGCGTGTAACACGTCATCGTATTCCACGTAAACCATTACCAACAATGGCAGAGGCTGTAGAAGGTAAACAACGTTTGACAGCTGAGCGTTTGCTTGAAATCGTACAATCTGGTGAACTGAACGAATACAAAGGCATTGCCATTCAAATGCTTGAGCAATATGATTCTGTTCAACTCTTGTCGGCTGCTCTGAAGCTCCTGACGGGTGACAAAAAAGATGCACAAGTTGATCTGACTCCAGAAGATCCGATCCGTGCTAAACGCCGTAAACCAGATGTTCGCTCCGGTGGACGTAAACCATCAGGTTACAGTGGTAACCGCAGTGGCGGCAGCAGTGGCGGTGGCGGCTACAACCGTGATCGCAACAGCAGTGGCGGCGGACGTGGTGGCTACAACCGCGATCGTAACAGCGGTGGTAGTGGAAGCAGAGAAGGTGGTTACAACCGTGACCGTAAACCTCGTCCAAGCAACAATGAAGGACGTCGTCCTGCCAAAGATTCATCTTTTGAATAACATTTAATTCAATAACATATAAGTGTGATCTAAGGAATGGGGCAGGTGACTGCCTCATTCCTTTTTTTGTATGTGAAAGATCGTAGGACGAGATCGGGTGAATCATCTCTTTTCGGGAAGTACTGGCTTTTACTATATAAAATAAGGTATATTAATATTAGACTTCAGGTTACACGCAAGGCTGCGGAGGAGGAGAAATGTTTGGAATTTAAAGGAGCTATGGGCGGGATATACAGGCTTACAGAGTGGATTACACGACTTGCCGCAACCAACTTGTTGTGGGCTATTTGCTCGTCTCCATTCTTGTTTTTCATGATTATGAAGGTCTTGGTAATGCAACAGAACTTGGCTAACGAGTCATTACAAATGAACTGGGCTATGGCGATTGTGGCACCGCTTACACTATTCCCGGCAACCTCGGCTTTATTTACGGTTGTACGTAAATGGAATATGGGTGATACGGATGTACCGATTTTTCGCACGTTCTTTGTAGGTTACAAAGAGAATTACAAACAAAGTTTGATCGGTGGTATATTCTATACGCTGCTTTTTGCCATTATGTATCTAGATTACACGGTTTATATGACACAGTTCAAAAATATGCAGCTCGTAGGTATTATAATGCTTGTGTTGCTGCTGTTATTGTTCGTTTCACTGTTTAACTTTTTCTCAATGGTTGTGCACTACCATATGTCGATTGGATTAATTATCAAAAATGCAGTTTTGTTAACGCTGATTAGACCGTTTCGTGTATTTTCAACTTTGCTGGGAAGTGGATTGTTAATTTACATCGGCTCAAGATATCCAGTATTGTTTGTCTTCTTTATTGTAAGCATTATTGCTTGGTTCGCGTTCTTCAATTTCTATGCTACTTTCATGAAGATGCAAGAGCAGATGGAGAAAATGCAGAAGCAGAAGGAAGAAGAGGAAGCAGCACAAGCGGGAGATGCTGTCGAAACAATTGAGGGTGCAAGCCCTGTGGAAGACAAAAACGAAACACTGCGAAAATGAAACTTACTTTGTCGGCATTTACTTTTTACACAGTTAGGGATATAATAACTGTACATCCTGCGATGTACGTTTCGGTTATTCGTTGTTTTGAACCAATGATGATGTCTTCGGGAGATCTATACAAAATGTTGCTGAAACGCCCTGTCTATACGACATGGGGACTTCAAATTCATTTTTGCGACCACCCACCTGCCAAGCAGGTTCATAAGACAATGTAGCCGGACGGCATAGGCGGGTTCCTATGTTACAAGTACAGCACCCTGACATTTTCCTCTAATCCAGGAATATCAGGGTGCTTTTTTGTGAGGAGAATCGTATTTTTGTTAAAAATGCGGCTTACCCTTTTGTTACTTCTTGAACAATGTTACACTAGAATACATAAATGGAACGGTTACACTCAAAGGAGGAAGGGTCTTGACCTTAAAGAGAACGCTCGTAGGTATCATCCGAAGTATGGAGGGAACCAGCGATCGAGCCAAGGATCCCAAATTAAAAACACGGTATTATAACCTATCTAAAGAGAGAGCGTGGGAAGAGGTTTCTTCTACACTAAAGAAAATTCCAGGTTATAAAGTGCTGCACGAAGTGCCATCTGTTGGAGAGATTATCTTGGAAAAACGTACAACGTTTGGCCGGACGATGGATATCACCGTTTCTATTATCTCAGTTAGCCCTGTGCGTAGTGCGGTAGATATGTATTCTGCTTCACGTGGTTCACTTGGAGATCTGGGATCAAATTATCGTACAATTATGAATCTATTTTCTGTGCTTGATAAGAAGCTGGCAAAATACAAAACAAATGACTAGGAGTGTCTGAAAACTCCAAAGGACGCAGATTTTGCCGAATTTTCGTTCCAAGCAAGGAAGTTTTCCGCAGGCGTGCCGGGGCACGTCGAGGGAGAGTGACGCAGCGGAGGGCGAAAAGGTGGTAAAAGATGCACCTCAGCGAGTTTTCAAACACGTCCTATATAGATGATGACAAAACAAAAAGCGAGAGAAGGTGAGCCTTCCTCGCTTTTGTTCTGGGACGTGTATGACTTCTACAGCAGAGCTTTTACTGCAGCAATGGCTTGCTCGAAGTTAGGGGATTCTGTCATTTCAGGCAGATACTCCACATATGTAATCTTATCTTCGGCATCCACTACGAAAATGGAACGCATGTCCAGTTGGAATTCCTTGATCAGAACACCGTAATTTTCACCGAATGAGCGTGTTTTGTAATCAGACAAAGTAACAACGCGGTCTACGCCGGCTGCTCCGCACCACCGTTCCTGTGCAAACGGAAGGTCTACGCTTACAGTCAGGACAACTACGTTGTCTCCGAGCTCTCCAGCTTCAACGTTGAAGCGACGAGTCTGCGCATCACATACGCCGGTGTCCAGGGAAGGAACAACGCTAATCAATTTAATTTTGCCTGCATAGTCTTTCAGAGATACTTCTTCAATCAGGTTTTTGCTGAGTGTAAAATCAGGTGCTTGATCGCCTACTTTCAGTTCAGGACCGATCAATGTGATAGGGTTACCTTTGAATGTAGCTGCGCCTGTACGTTCTTGTGCCATAATAATGTTCCTCCTTATTAATTGGTGATCCGTGCCAAAATCCATTATAATCTTTTATGAAAGACATTGTCCAATGCGGACGCAGTTTATTACGGTGGATCAGATGAAAGCCGATCTGACAGGGTGGAGTGAAAGTAGAAACGTATGATATTTATTAGGTATGAGAACTGGAAGAGTTATTTGAAGTTTTTCCCTTTGACGTCAATGTTATTAGTTGCGAATGTAGTGATGTTCATTCTTTTGTCTTTGAATGGTGGTTCAACTAATCCTGTAACCTTGGTCGAGTGGGGGGCACTGACGAACCTTCCGGTTTATTCGGAGGAATGGTGGCGGCACTTTACCTCCATTTTCCTACACGCTGGTTTTAGTCACTTGTTATTCAACAGTTTTGCTCTCGTTGTGTTTGCTCCTCCGATGGAGCGAATCCTCGGGTCGATCAGGTATGGAGTGTTGTACCTTGCCAGCGGTGTTTTGGGTAATGTGCTTGCGCTTGCTTGGTACAATTCATTGGGGCAAACGACTATATCCGTGGGTGCCTCGGGTGCAGTGTACGGTATTTATGGTGCGTTTCTGTATGTTGCCTTGTTTCAGCGAACCATCATGGATGAATCTTCGCGCAAAACGTTATATACACTGCTTGTATTCGGAATTATATTCTCGTTTGCGATGTCGGGGATTAACTGGATGGCCCACTTAGGTGGCTTGTTAGGTGGATTCTTTATTTATGGACTTATCATTCGGTTGTGGCGTCCGCGGATGTTAAAGAAGTAACAATAATGGTAATGAAGACGATCTGTGATCTTGGTATGCATGTAAGGATAAGTAGGGTATAGCAGAATGGAGCGATCAGGCTAAGTGGAATTAAGACAGTTGCATTACTTTTTGAAAGTAGCACAGAAGGAGCATGTTACCCAGGCTGCGGAAGAATTGCATGTGGCGCAGTCTGCGGTAAGTCGACAAATTCATCAACTGGAGGAAGAACTCGGTGTTGATCTGTTTATGCAGAAGGGGCGAAATCTGCAATTAACTGCTGTGGGGCAGCTCTTCTGTAAACGCATAGAAGGAATTTTGAAGGATTTGGACAAAGCGGTTGGAGAAGTCCATGAATTTTTGGATCCTGAACATGGCGAGATTCGGATTGGTTTTCCGCACAGTCTGGGTATTCATCTAATTCCATCTGTTGTGGCCGCATTTCGTCAGCGTTATCCTAATGTTAAATTCCGATTCAAGCAAGGCATGTTTCCTACCCTAATTCGTGACGTGCTGTCCGCTGAAGTGGATCTGGCGTTCATTTCTCCTTTTCCGGAGAAGCACGATCAGGTTGCTGGAGATATTGTGCTTACGGAGGAATTGCATGCAATCCTTCCGCCTAACCATGCACTTGCCAATGAAGAAACGATTGCGTTAGAACAGCTGAAAGATGACAAGTTCGTGTTGTTCAGCAAAGGCTACTCGCTGAGACCGATTGTATGGCATGCTTGTCTCGAAGCTGGATTCACACCCAAAATCGCCTTTGAGGGTGAAGAAACAGATACGATTCGAGGATTAGTTGCAGCGGGTATGGGGGTCAGTCTTCTTCCTGAGATGGCTCTATTTCAAACGAACCCTTTGCAGCCAGCCCATGTAGCAATCTCCCATCCCAAAGTGACACGCACGATTGGATTAATTCATCGGGCGGATGATAAGCTTCCGCTTGTGGCACAGTCGTTCCGGTCATTTCTATTAAATTATTTCGGTCTACAACAAAACAATACCCCATCCGGTTAACGGTGGGGTATTGTTTTTGTTTAGGTTAGGTATTTAATTAGTCACGGCTGTTGAAAATTCCGATGTAACGAATCAATTCAAGCAATGAGATTAATGCTGCAGCAACGTAAGTCAGAGCTGCGGCGTTCAGTACCTTTGCCACACCTTTTTCTTCCTCGTTGCGGATATATCCTTCGGATACCATAATCTCACGTGCGCGGTTGCTGGCGTTGAATTCTACCGGCAAGGTAATCAGTTGGAAAGCAACGGTAACGGAGAAGAAGATGATACCGATACCGACAAGGTTCATAGCGTTGAAGAGGAAACCAGCGATCAGCAAGAATGGAGCCAGACCGGATGCGAAGTTCACGATTGGGAAGATCCGGTGACGCAGTGCAAGCATTGGGTAGCTTTCTTTATGTTGAATCGCATGTCCAACCTCGTGACACGCTACAGAAACGGCTGAGATCGAATTCTCGTAGTATACGGGCTCTGACAATCGAACGACCCGGTTCATTGGATCATAGTGGTCAGAGAGGGTTCCGCGAACGGGTTCAATCGGAACATCGTGTAGGCCGTTAGCGTCAAGCATGTGACGAGCGGCGTCGTAACCAGTCATTCCATTTAGGTTGGGTACATCAGACCAACGCCTAAACGTACTTTTTACGCGGAATTGCGCCCATAAGGAGAGCAAGAACGCGATAATGATCAAAACGAACATACCGTTATTGAAACTCATATTCATTCCTCCACTTTCTAGTAATAAGTTACATCATGGTGTTTTCGAGCAGAATTTTCAGTGCTTCCATCGTACCTGCGCTCTTCGTGAGCAGCCCTGCCATCATTTTGCGTGCTTGTACAGGTTTCATCTCGCCAAGGAGAGGTTTGAGCTCGTTAACCTCGCGCTCAAGCTGCTGCACGTGAAGTTCTAAGGTACTCAGTTTATGGGCAACCTGTTCTTCAGTACTCACCAGACTCCACTTCTGAAGAGATTGTTTAATCTCGTCGAGACTATACTTCTCTTGTTTCATTTGTACAATACGTTCTAGTCTGGTTAAGGTTTCACTACTATAGAGACGATAATTTTTCTCTGTACGCTCTTCAGGGTCAATGAGTCCCAGTTTTGTGTAATAGTCAATCGTCCGTTCGCTTACACCCGCGGTCTTGGCAAGTTCGCCAATTCTAAATAGTTTCATATCCCCAATGATATTCACCTCGCTTGCAAGTTCAAATGTAGGGAATTGTAGATTCCACCTGCGGCTTAATACAGTTCGCCCAGTTTTTCTTACTAATAGATATGATACATGATCTTTAACCGTACAGTCAAACGTTATGCTTTGAAGATGAGAGGTGTATCCGTCTATATCTATGTGCTCACATCCTATGATTATGTACTTAAGTGCAAGAAAAAGACGTATGACTTTATTCCCAGAAATATTTTTCAATTTTGTTGAAAATACTCTTGTCAACTTTCCTGTCTTCTGCTTATAATGACATTAAGAGTTTCACGATGTGTGAAGAAACTTAACATGTGAGGGAGTGGGGTTCATGAGAAAGAAATGGTTGGTTTCGGTGTTAGTAATGCTTACTTTATTGGCTTTTCCGGTCAGCGCATTCGCTGCTGCTGAGGGGCCGACTAATATCGAGCTTCAAAGTGGTTTGAACTCAGCCTTTACGTTCTTGGCTGTTGTGTTGGTGTTCTTGATGCAAGGGGGATTTGCTCTACTTGAAGCAGGCTCAACACGAATGAAAAACGCAGGACATATTGCGGGTAAAACGATCCTGACGTTGGGGATCTCAGTAATTGCGTTCTGGGCTCTAGGTTTCGGCCTTGGATTCGGTAACGGTAATGCATTCTTTGGAACAACAGGATTCTTCCTGAGTGGTGACCAAATGGCTGCTTCCTTCGAGTCATTAGCATTCTCCGATGTTCCACTGACCGTTAAATTTGTATTCCATCTAGCTTTTGCTGCGGTATCATTAGCCATCGCTTGCGGTGGTATGGCTGAACGCGCAAAGATGAGCGTATATATCGTTTTCGGTACTCTTTATACCATTATAATGTATCCTGTTGTTGCTCACTGGGTATGGGGCGGCGGCTGGCTCGCAGAGCTGGGTATGCAAGACTTTGCAGGTTCGACGGTCGTTCACTTGACTGGTGCGACAGCAGCGTTAGTAGCTACCATCTTGTTGAAACCGCGTATCGGTAAATACAACAAAGACGGCAAACCTAACATTATCCCAGGTCATAACCAAGTGTACTCTGTACTCGGTGTTATCCTTCTGTGGATTGGTTGGTTCGGATTTAACCCAGGTAGTACATTAACGGCTTTGGATGATGGATTCTTCGGTTATGTTGCTCTGACTACCAACGTAGCTGCCGCTGCTGGTGGTGTAGCTGCACTGTTGATCTCTTGGGCAGTTCTTGGTAAGTCGGATATCCCTAGTATGTTGAACGGTGTGCTTGCGGCACTCGTTGCAATCACAGGTGCTTGTGCTTTCGTTGAGCCTTGGGCAGCTCTCGTAATCGGTGCTTTGGCAGGTATTATCACATTCTTCACAGCGCAATACTTCGATCGTAAAGGTATTGACGATCCAATCTATGCTTTCTCTGTACACGGTGTTGCTGGTATGTGGGGCGCGATCTCTACAGGATTGTTTGCTACACCAGAGCTTGCTGAGCATGCGGGTGTAGGTCAAGCGGGTCTGTTCTATGGCGGTGGTTTCCACCAATTAGGCGTACAGCTTCTCGGTCTAGTCGGCGCGTTTGCCTTCGTACTTGTTGTATCCTTCATCATCCTGGGCGGAATGAAAGCCCTTATGGGTATCCGTGTTACGGAAGAAGAAGAAACAATGGGTCTCGATATAAGCGAACATGGTACTTACGGGTATCCTGAGCAAATGAAACATGCAGAAAGCAAATCCAACGGAGGCGGTACGTTCAGCTCCTAAGTTGAAGATTGCTGAATCATGCTTCAAGGAGGCCGGACATGATGGAACCCATCCCGTTTATCAACCATTCTTGGTCCTATACGGAAATAGATGTTGCAGCATCTGTTGAAGAATTGCGCCAGGCACGAATCGTATTACAGAATGAGCTCCAGGAATTGTTGTCCGCTTCCTTGTCGAAGGTTGAATGGTACCAAACGGTAAATGAGCTGCATGACCGGATTTCCCGGAAAGCAGTAGAGTTGTGCATCCAGGGGATGGTAGAGGAAGGCTTCGGCCAACCTCCCGTCCCCTATGCCTTTATCGTTTTTGGTAGTTCAGGCAGGGAAGAGTCAACATTATGGAGTGATCAGGACAATGGCATGATCATTAGTGATATGCCGCATGAAGAGAAAGAATCCTATTATGCTGAGCTAGGTCAGCGCATTACCGATGTGTTAGAAGAGCTTGGGTATGCCAAATGTGAAGGTAAGGTCATGTGTTCCGAGCGGCTGTGGAGAAAGACGCTTGAGGCTTGGAAACAACAGCTGTCGGAATGGCGTTCAGATCTAGCCTGGGAGCCGGTTCGTAATCTCATTATCGCTTCAGATATGCGCTTTATTACAGGAGATCATCGACTTGCGGAAGAATGGATTAACGAATTTTACTCCGGGTTCAGACAGGTGCCTGAGCTTTCTGATGCTGTTCTGCGCAATACAGTTAAACATAAAGCTACATTAAATATTCTTGGGCAGGTGGTCACTGAGCGTTTTGGTGAACATGCAGGAGGATTTGATGTGAAATATGGTTTATACATTCCGTTGGTTAATAGCGCAAGATTTCTGGCGTTACAGCATGGGATTAAAGAAACATCCACACTCAAGCGGATAGAGCGATTGGTTTCGCTGGAGGCTGTCCCACTTACCTTGCTGGATGCGGCTGGAAGAGCTTTCGTATCCGCACTGGAATTTCGGCGTAATACTCCGGTGGTGCTCAAAGGGGATCTACAGCAGAGCAGTGGATTTTTAGATGAGAAACAAATGAAACAAAAGCAAGTGCATTATGAACTGAGGAATACATTAGGGCTGGTACGTCGTGTGCACCGCGCACTGCAACGACAGCTGCGTTTCGCGGAGAGGAGACGTCCATGAGAGAGCCGGCACGGGGCAATACAGGATTTTGGAATTCGCTGCGTCAGGGAGGGGTTCCTTCCGCCATCGCTTCCATAATGGGAGCCCCTACGGCGCAACACATGGCTTTTATCCGTTCTATGATGAGAGAACAACGTAGACCGGAGGTGCTTCACACCCCGTTGAACGAGTTGGACGCAGTTGTGTTCGATTTGGAAACGACGGGCTTTTCACCTCAACATGGAGATGAGATTCTTTCGTTTGGAGCAGTACGGATTAATGGAGGTGCCATCGTGGAGGGTGAGCAGTTCTACACGTTGGTACAGTCCAAGACGGTAGTTCCGGAACATATCACTGAACTAACGGGCATTACGCAGGAGATGACATTGGATGCACCCTCCCTACTGGAGGGATTACATGATTTTATGTCATTTGTCGGAGGTAGTGTGCTCGTCGCACACGCGAGTGGGCATGATCGTGCTTTTCTGAATGCAGCGTTGTGGCGTACTACCAAGGTAAGGCTTACACACCGGCTGATCGACACGATGATGTTGGCGCGATGGCTGGAGCCTGGTAGGCCAGGTTACGGGCTGGATGAGCTGCTGGAATCAAGAGGCATTACCATTCAGGGTCGTCACCATGCTCTGGAAGATGCGAAGATGACGGCGCAACTGTGGTCCTGTTACTTGGAAGATATGATTCAGCATAACGTAGAAACGTTGGGAGATCTGTACACTCAATTAAGTCATGCGTAATTGTAGTGGCTGTAATGTATGTGTGCTACCTTCATTAACTTCATCAGGTGTCTGTGTCGCGGATTCAATCTCATAAGCATGTAAGTTCATCTTGTTATGACTTGTTGAATCACTGGGATGAACAGGTGATCCAATGAGATATACGTTCAGCAAACCGGCGAAAGTCGGAAGGGCGTGGATGTCCTCCAGAGATGGTAACGGCTCTGTTCGAGGATGGGAGTGGAATACGCCAATAAGCGTAGGTTCCTGAAAGATGCAACGAATCCATTCCGCTTGTTCTAGTTGGAAATGATGCAGCGGGTCAGGTGCTACGTTACGAATGGGCTGAAACCGACTGATTCGTATGCCGCCCGCTGCAGCTTCACCCAGCACAATCCCGCAGGCTTCCTGCGGCAGCGAATGGAACATGTACTCCGACATTTCTTGCTCCACGGAGGAAGGGATGTAGAGTGTGTTCTGCTGTCCACGAAGTGCTGCCATTTGTATTCACCCCTCTCTCTTTGGCTCCTGTTTCGGCAGGAGTCCTTTTTCATTTTATTTTATAGAAGCTGTTAAAAAAGTCCAATTTTTATGGATTCAGATTGTAAAATTTTTAAGGAAAAGGGTACAATATGAGAGAGGATATGGGTTTGTTCCATATGAACGTTAAAATCATGCGGGATACTGACAATAAGAGGGTGAATAACCGTGAAAAGAAATCTATACATATGGTTTGTTGCTGTATTGCTCGTTGGTTTTGCGTTGGTGCAGAATGCAGGGGATGGGATTGCAGCGGTATTCAAGCAGGAGGAACCTCTTCCTACGGAGACTGGGCCTCGTGCAGGGTTGCTTGCTCCTGGGTTTTCTCTAACAGCAATGGACGGGAAAACCTACAATGTAGGTGGGGCTAAGGATAAAGCAATATTTGTGAACTTTTGGGCGTCTTGGTGTGAGCCATGCAAACAGGAGGCACCAGAGCTCAATGCATTAGCGGCAAAGTACAAAGATAAATTAGATGTGTATGGTGTTAATGTGACATCGTACGATAAACTTAAGGATGCCAAAGCCTTTGTAGATGAGTATAAGCTTACCTTCCCGATCTTGCTGGATGAGGACGGAGCTACTTATGCAAAGTATAACGGAGTGGCATTTCCTACAAATGTACTGATTGATGCCAACGGCGTGATTCAGGAGGTTATTCTTGGTATTTTACCTGAGGAAGAGTTGGAGCGTAAAATCAAGGAAGTAATTAAAAAGTAACTGTTTAAAGGGAAATCCCGATCCTGTCTTCAATAAGGCGAAAAATGATATCTCAATGCAAAATAAAGCGCCCATTCTCCGATGTTGGAGAAGAGCGCTTCTTTTATTTTCCGGGAAATATGCGTTTAATGATTATTTAGCCCATGTGCAGCGATTGAAACGATGCTAGGCTCGTCCTGTATGTTTTCCTGAAGTAACGCGTAGCGGAAACTGTGCACGAGTGCTTCCCAGCTCGCTTCAATGACGTTCTCAGATACACCAACCGTATTCCATGTGTTTTCCGTATTTTTGGACTCGATCAGAACACGTACTTTGGCTGCTGTAGCATCTTTCTCATCCAGGACGCGTACTTTGTAGTCAGAAAGGTGCATGTTACCGAGTGAAGGGAAGTATTGTACAAGCGCCTTACGAACAGCATTATCGAGTGCGTTGACAGGGCCGTTACCTTCCGCAGCGGTGTACACACTGTTTCCGCCTACATTCAATTTAACAAAAGCTTCGGAAACAACGGGTTTTCCGGCTGTTTTCTCCACTAGCATTTTGAAAGATTCAAAGGTGAATAGTTCTTTGATGTCTCCATTGGCCTCACGAATCAATAATTCGAGTGAAGCATCCGCACCTTCAAACTGGTAGCCTTGGTGCTCCAGATCTTTGATTTTCTCAATAATCTGGCGAGAATTTTCGCTGCTAGGGTCGAACTCAAGCCCGAGTTCTTGAGCCTTAGACACAATGTTACTTTGTCCAGCGAGTTCGGAGACAAGTACACGTTGTTTATTCCCAACAAGTTCTGGCACGATATGCTCATACGTTCGGGAATCGCGCAAGATGGCGGAGACGTGAATTCCACCTTTGTGAGCAAAAGCGGCATTACCAACGTATGGCTGGTTAATTGGCATGTTAACATTCGCGATCTCACTTACGTAGCGTGCTACGTTGGTCAGTTGTTTCATCGAATCTTCAGACACGCACTCATAGCCAAGCTTCAATTGTAGGTTAGGGATAATGGAAGCCAGGTTGGCATTACCACAACGTTCTCCATATCCATTCATCGTACCTTGTACCTGTCTTGCACCGGCTTGTACTGCGCTTAATGTGTTGGCAACAGCCAGTTCACAGTCATTGTGCGTATGAATGCCAAGCTGAGCTAAGGGCAGTCCGCGATAGAGTGTGGATACAATTTCATGCACCTCATGGGGCATCGTTCCGCCGTTGGTGTCACACATAACCAGCCAGTCCGCTCCAGCTTCATGCGCTTTGGTTAGCACCGCTTGGGCATATTCTGGATTATGTTTGAAGCCATCAAAGAAGTGCTCTGCATCAAAAATGACTTCCATTCCCTTTTGTTTAAGATAGGCGATAGAGTCATAGATCATGGAGAGGTTTTCTTCTAAAGTGGTTTGCAGTGCAGTGTGCACGTGGAAATCCCATGACTTCCCAACAAGAGTCGCTGCATGAGCACCTGATTCAAGAATTCGTTGTAAGTTAGCGTCCCCACTGGCGACAGAGCCTTTCCGACGTGTGCTGCCAAATGCAACCACCTTGGCGTTTAAGTTCAATTCCTTGACTCTTTTGAAAAACTCAATGTCCTTGGTGTTGCTGCCCGGAATTCCGCCTTCAATATAATGAGCACCCAGGTCATCTAGCTTTTTGGCAATTTTGAGCTTGTCATCTGCCGATAAGCTGACACCCTCCCCTTGTGTGCCGTCACGTAAAGTCGTATCGAAGATGGAAATGGCCTTTGACATGAAGATCCTCCTTTGAGATAAAGCGCTTTTTTAAAAGTTAATTGATTAGTTGGAAAAGTAAGAAAAGCTTAAGTTGTATCAATCCTTCGATTCTGCAACGCTACACTGTGTTAAACTCGCTGCGTTGATTTGTCCTAAAGTCGTGAATTTGTATAATTAATTATTATAGCACCATTATAGCCAAATGCTACATAGAATTCGCAGTTTCATGTAACAAAAATAGGATTTTTGAATTTTAGCACAGCGTGAACGACTGAGAAAATTATGTTATGCTTGTTAGAATTGGATAAAGGAGGGAGATGTCTTGAGCTTTATTAAGGAAATTACAATTATTTGATTCATAGCTACAATCATATTTGGAGTCGGCATTTGGGTGATCGTTCGATTGATCATCAAGTCCATTCAGAAATAAACTGGATCGAGTCATGATGAAGCTATTATAAGGTATAGATGAAGCTATTAAAGGTATGGAATTCATTAAACGAGAAGCATTTTGCA
Organism: Paenibacillus sp. Root52; assembly: GCF_001426865.1. Classification (GTDB taxonomy): domain Bacteria; phylum Bacillota; class Bacilli; order Paenibacillales; family Paenibacillaceae; genus Paenibacillus. Next base: position 43,127 of record NZ_LMFO01000029.1, read on the forward strand.
TCTAATCATAATCTATTGCAAGTTCATTGAAGCAGTTTGAATTCCAAGAGGATGATCAACAGGATGAAAAAAGGTTGTATAAATGCGAGTTGTTGAACAAGCTCTATAAATAATTTTACATAAGAAACTGGAATATTATAAACTATAGATTGTGGATGTGATGTTACATTTCCAATGGTCTACGAATCGGTATACGAAGGGCGGAGGTTAAATATGTCTTCAGACGGAACGCGCTATACCCATGTTGAACAATATTATCCTACCGCCGGGCGGGTCATTTTGCATGTGGATATGAATGCTTTTTACTGTTCTGTGCATGAAGCAGAGGAGCCTGAGTTATATCGAGGCAAAGCGACGGCTGTGGCTGGCAGCAGTGAGGTGCGAAAAGGGGTTATTGTAACCTGCTCTTACGTAGCTAGAGGCAGAGGGATATCAACAGGCATGGTTGTCCACCAGGCCATGAAGAAGTGTCCTGACTTAATTGTGATTCGACCTGATTTTCATTTATATCGGAAGTATTCCAGAGCATTCATGCAAATTGCATATAGCTATACACCGCTGCTTGAGGCAACCTCTATTGATGAGTGTTATCTAGATATCACCGGTTCGAAACAGTTCGGCACACCTATGGAGATAGCAGCCAGCATACAGGATCGAATTCGAGAGGAGCTAGGATTACCTTGTTCTATTGGAATCGCGCCTAATAAGCTGCTGGCTAAGATGGCATCGGATCTGAAAAAGCCTAATGGGATTTCAATTCTGCGAATGAGAGACGTGCCTAAAATTCTATGGCATAGACCTTGCAATGAGCTGTTTGGCATAGGTAAGAAAACAGCGGAGAAGCTAAAGAAGATCGGTATTGAGACAATTGGACAGCTTGCTCATTCAGATGAGCGAATGCTTAGAGATCTATTTGGTGTCAACGGTACCTGGTTGAAGAATTCAGCTAAAGGGATTAATCATTCGCCTGTGCAAGCTGAGCGGGAAGCGAACAAGTCCATCGGGCATACAACAACACTGCCAGCGGACATATCGGATATGAATGATGTGCAGCGGGTTCTATTAAATATTAGTGACCAGGTCGCCAGAAGGCTGCGTAAGCATGAAATGTTGAGTCAGGGCATTCAGATCACCATTCGTACGCCGGACATGAAGACTATTACCCGCTCTTGGTTAATGGAAGTGCCTACAGAGGATTCGTCCATCATATATCGGGAAGCTTGTGCGTTGTTCGCTAAACACTGGGGTAGTGGGAGGCCGGTTCGAATGTTAGGTATCACTCTACAAACGTTGATCCCGCGTGAGGAATCTGCCATTCAGATGGATCTGTTTGAATATGAGCAGAAGCCGAAGAAAGAGAGCTTGATTCGAATCATGGATCAATTGCGTGACAAATTCGGGGAAAATGCGGTTGTAACCGCGGGTATGATCGGTGACGATCCATCCGTGTTACTGCGCGACCATAAAGTACGGGGGACTTCCTTGCAAAAAGATAATTTGCAAAGTCTTGATTAAATAAGGCATAATAGAGACTTGCGGTTATAAAATTGTTTGTAATTACTCTTACTTTGTATTAATATGTTTCTAGATAAAAATACTGTACGTTTGTGAATTTTTAGGAGGAGAGATTGTAATGAGTAAATATACTTGGGTTGAAAAAGATACATGTATTGCATGTGGAGCTTGCGGAGCAACTGCACCTGACATCTACGATTACGACGATGAAGGCTTGGCAGAAGTAATCTTCGATGGTGATGCAAACAAAGGGATCAAAGCTATTCCAGATGAGTTCTTCGATGATATGCAGGACGCTTGCGACGGATGCCCTACAGATTCCATTAAAGTTGCGGATGAGCCTTTTAACAAAGAAGGTTAATCCATTATTTATATTGTAACATGCTAAGCACTTTCTGCTGTCTTTCACAGTGGGACGTGCTTTTTCGTTGTTTACACGTATGTGCCAGAAAATGATCGAAAGTAATCCGAGGACTCAAGTCCTATGGATTTCAATCGTCAATCTGCCGATATATAGGAAGAAACGGAAAATGGCGAACTGATGGAGGATCGGATGCAAAATACTCATTTACGTACATATGTCAAGAAACACCCAGATAATAAAATGGCTTGGTATTTGCTTGGCAAGGAGTACTTGAATGAAGGCCAAGAAGCCAAAGCCAATTACTGCTTTCAACAGGCTGGGGAGGTATATGAAGCTTTTGAGCGCAGTAAAGCGCCAGCAGATATATGGGTGGATTATCAGAATAAACTCGTGGAGATGGGCGAGCAAAAGGAGAAGAAACAACGGGTTCGCAAGTTATGGTTAACCTTGTTAATGTTGCTGGTGCTTGCGTTAGTACCGCCTGCCGATGCTCCTGGGTTCAGCCGTGATACAGCTACAGCACTCACAGATGCGCTGGCTGCAACGGAAGATCAGGAAGAACAAGCTGGTGAGGCATCGGTCGCAGATCCAGAGGGTAACGATTCCAGTGTATTTACTGCCGGCACCTTTGGGGGTGGAAGTCAAGGTGAAACTGCATTAGCTGCAGCCTGGGCTAGTGCGGGATCGAACGTGCAGACGTCAGCCGTCCTCGGTATGCAGGTGTCTGATCAATGGTCGTTGTGGAAACGTAATATGCCAGTGAAATACATCATACAGACCAACAACAAAGGAAGATTGACAGCTCAAAGCTATGATGCGAAGCAGTGTGACTGTGAGCCTCCAGAGGTTTCAACGGAAGTGAAACAGTTAGCAGCGGCTTGGACGGCCAAGCAAGAGGTGGCAGCATCGTTGTCTAGTGCAATCGGAACTTATCGAAAAAAAAATGGATCTTGGCCCAAAAATGTGAACCAACTTGCTCAGCCGTTTCCTAATAATGTGCTAGGTGAGACCTCGCCTGGCATGAGTCAAATGTTCCCTGTTCTACTTGCAATGCATCAACAAGGTAAGGAAACCGAGGCTCAAACGGGTACCGCCGCAGGCGAAAACGCAGTAGATTCAGCAGATGTGTTTGGAGATACGTTAGGTGGCGAGCCTTTCCTGAAGGAACCGCTCGAGATTGTTGTGGATAAGAAGAATCATAGGCTCGCGCTCCTCAGTGGAAACACGATTATTCGTAATTATGAGGTGGGTCTAGGCGGAGATCGAACGCCAGAAGGTACCTTTGTCATCAGTGATAAAGTGGTCAATCCGAATGGTCGCTCCAACGGAGAGTTTGGGACGAGGGGAATGCAGCTCTCGGATACCAATTATGCCATCCATGGGACCAACGAGCCGGATAGTATCGGACTAGATGAATCCCTTGGATGTGTGAGGATGAACAAGGCAGACGTGGAAGAACTATTCGCACTTGCTCCTCAGGGTACTCCCGTGCGGATTGGGACGGATCTGCTTCCAGAAACCGTGGTTGTTCCAGAAGCAAAGGATCGCTACAAGTACACGCTCGTGCCTAAGCAGAATAACCCGAACAAGACGTATCACTGGTTGAACTAGGTACATACATCGTACAATAATGCACCTTCATCATCATCGAACTGCCCTTATACAGCCTGCTTAATGATTATGTAAAATGTGAAGCATGGGTTGGTTCATTTACATATTGGCGATAATAATCAGTGCGCTGATAATAATGATTAATCCGACCACACTGGCTGCTGTCCAGATGATAGCTTTTCGATTCACTTCTTCTTTTTTCTGCTGAAGTGTTGGTGGTTTACGTTTGGGAGCCATGAGCTGTTCCTCCTTATCATCGAGCTATTATTAATGTGACTATGGTATCATTGTAAAGAATTCCCCTTCTCTTTTCCAGTATGCAGGTAGATTTCTTATTGTGCCTTTTTGAAATAAGAATCGGTATCGTGTGTAAGGATCTGATCATAGCATTCTTGCGGAAAGCGTATACTTGAATCCGATCTTTGGATGATCTGAATAAATGATTGTGTCTATACGTAAATCACTTTCCTTTTGAAGAAGAAACGGATAGACTTGTGTATAGAGTGTTTTTTTACATATGAAAAGACGGGAAAGCCTTTTTTTAAAAGCGTACCGGACGAGAACGGAGTGAACGATTTGTTATACAGAAGTCTTGCAAAACCGCTATTGTTCAAAATGGACCCTGAGCAGGCTCATCATCTCATTATTGGTGGCCTTAGTGGTATGGGAAGCATACGCCCGGTGCCCTCTGGTTTACGTGTGATGTATGGTGTGCGTGAAACGGCTGATCTCGCAGTGGATATGTTTGGATGCCACTTCCCTACGCCTGTAGGATTAGCAGCAGGTCTGGACAAAAACGGACAAGCAGTAACGGGGTTCTCTTCGATTGGATTTGGGTTCATGGAGGTGGGTACTGTAACACCTCTAGCACAGCCAGGAAACGATCAGCCACGATTATTCCGTTTGCCTCCCGATGAGGCGCTAGTGAACCGTATGGGATTCAATAACCTGGGTGCGGAAGCGATGGCAGGTGAACTATCTCGTCTGAAGGGACGTCGTATTCCAGTCGCTGTGAATATCGGTAAGAACAAGGCAACATCAAATGAAGAGGCGCATCTAGATTATGCGAAGTGCATCCGAGCACTGTACCAATATGCTGATCTGTTTGTCGTCAATATTAGCTCACCAAATACACCGGATTTGCGTAATCTGCAACATGGGAATGAATTAAAAGAATTGCTTGCTGCGGTTATGAATGAGATGGAAGCCCAGCGAGCAATTGTTGGTGGCGCAGCCAAATCCGTTCTTGTCAAAATTGCACCAGATGTCAACGATCAGGAGCTTGAATATATGGTGAGAACGATAGCTGATAGCGGTGTAGCCGGTATTATCGCAACCAATACGACGATTAGTCGGGAGGGGCTGTCTCACCAGCATGCGAAGGAAACAGGTGGACTAAGCGGTAAGCCACTCCGTGATCGCTCTACGGAAATCATTCGTCAGATCTATCGCCAGACCGAAGGTAAGCTCCCGATTATCGGCTCAGGTGGTATTTTTACAAGCGAGGACGCTTATGAGAAAATTAAGGCGGGAGCAAGCCTTGTGGAAATTTATACAGCTCTGATCTATGAAGGGCCAGAAGTAAACCGCCGCATCCATGCCGGATTGCGCGAATTGTTGCGCCAAGATGGTTATAGTCATATTTCCGAAGCGGTAGGTGCGGAGCACAAGTAGAAGAGAAGGAAGTTCCCCAATAGCAAAATATAGAAGCTTGGAAGAGGTTAATTGTACGGGACTCTTCCCCCCGACAAACATCATGTATAATAGGTAATATAGGGGACGCTATAGAGACAGGAGGCATAAGCATGGACGGTAGAGACTGGGGTACATTTTTACTTCCTTATGAACAAGCGGTAGAGGAATTGAAGGTTAAGTTCAAGACAATGCGGGCGGAGCTGAAGAAAAGGGAAGAATACGCTCCAATCGAATTCGTGACGGGTCGTGTCAAAAAAATATCCAGCATTTTGGAGAAGTCCAGGCGTTTGAATGTGCCGCTGGATCAGGTAGAAACCGGGATAGAGGATATTGCAGGAATACGGATTATGTGTCAGTTTGTGGATGATATTCGCCGAGTGGCCGAATATATTCGCGCACGTAAGGATCTAACCGTTCTCATTGAAAAAGATTACATTACCAACTTCAAAGAGAGTGGATACCGCAGTTTCCATATGATCATTGAATACCCTGTTCAGACGGCACTTGGACAAAAAATCGTGTTGGCCGAGATTCAGATCCGGACGTTAGCGATGAATTTCTGGGCGACCATCGAACATTCCCTCAGTTATAAGTTTCGGGAGAGTCTTCCCGATGATATGCGAGCTAGGCTGAAAAAGACGGCTGAAGCTGCATTTGTACTTGATAATGAGATGTCTGCAATTCGATTGCAAATCCTTGAGGCACAGAAGGCATTTGAGGATGACTCTAATATCGTATCAAGAACACTGAACATCATACATCAATTGTATTTCTACCACCTAGTGAATGAAGCGATTGAAGCCCAGAAACGGTTTAATGATTGCTGGGAGCGTCATGACATGGAAGGGCTTAAAGACCTTCTAGATGATGTGAAGGCACTTTTGAACAATGCGAGGAAGGGCGAGAACCCAGATGAACAGCTATGAGCCACTGTACATCGACTACTTAATCTACTTTAATCGCGATCAGGACTATTTTGAATGCCATGAAGTGTTGGAAGAACTGTGGTTAAAATGTGAGCGTGATTCATTTTATAAAGGGATGCTGCAAATTGCCGTTGGACTGTATCATTTTAGAAACGGCAATCTTCGTGGAGCGCGGATGATGTTTCAAAGTGCATTAGAGCTTCTGGAGACGTATCCTGCTGCCCAACAGGGAATTGAGCTTGGACGATTAGTCCAAGAAGTTCGTGAGTTGTTAGAGGGACTGACAGATTCAGATTCGGACAGCTTGCCTTATCGTGATCTAACGATTGTGATTCAGGATGAAGTGTTGATTCAAGCTGTTAGCCAAAGAAGCCAGCACGTGAAACCTAACATACCGCAGCGGCGAAGTCCGACGCGTGGACGGATCTATGAAGAGAAGATGAAGGCATTGCAGCAGAAAGAGCAATAAAACGGGATACATGATACTCAAGCTCAAGCATCGTTGCTGACAGGGCTGTGACAGCCTTGCAGGAAAAATATAAAAAACACCCCGATCATGCCTTACAGGCGATCGGGGTGTTTCGTATTCTAGCGATGGATAGAGAAGGAGAGGAGGGACAAGTATGGAGCAGTACAACCTAAGTGCTCAATGCTTGTCCCTCCATCAACAACATCTCCAAGTAACGGTATCCATAACACCGAACTTGTGCTTAGCTTGCTGCTGGCGTTGCGCTATCCTTGTATTTCTCAAAGAATTGTTTGTAGTCATCCAGGGTATAGCCGTTATCACTGCCATTCTCCTGAAGTCCGCCAACCATGCGATCCTTCTCAACACCGTCTTGGTAATAAACAAGCGTTGGTGTGAACTCGATATTGTAATCTGTCCATCCAGAGTCAAACTCACGTAGGTTGAACTGTGGCAATTGAATACCTTCTTGATCCACTAGAGGCATCAATTGAGGTGTTGTAGCACGGCAGTGTGAGCAATCAGATGCGAAGAAATAAACAAAAAAGCTTTCTTTGTTATCAATCTTAGCTTTCATATCACCAGGCAAAATAATTTGTTGGTAATTCGGATCATCGAGCAATTCGCGAGTAGCTGAAGTGAGCTTGGAAGCCGGAATACCATACGCATTCTCTACAGCATCCATCTGCTTCTTGGATTGTTGATTCACCAGTACAAGTGCGGCTAGCAAAATGACAAAAATGCCTAGGAAAATAAGGATCGTGGCACTTTTCTTTTTCTTAGATTTCATTGAACATCCCCCATTATTCATATCGTGATATGGCTTTGGCAAAAATATAGTCTGGGATAATATGCATAATACACCGAATTTTTGCTCAAGAATTAACCTACTTGTCATTATACAACATTACAGGCTGTAGTGGAATATCTACTGAACCGATAAGACAGCAAAACTCGGATATGATAACATAGAGCAAGATGTAGGCATTCTAAGAGATGCTGGTATTATAACAGGACAGGATGAGTGCAATTATGGCTGTACAGCTACCTTTGAAATTTGCTGAGCGAATGAAAACATTGCTCGGTAATGAATTTGAACAATTTATGTCATCATATGATCAGTCCCCGCATGCGGGGCTGAGAGTGAATACGTTAAAAATATCCATGGAGTCATTCGAGCAGATCGCTCCATTCGACTTGCGTCCCATTCCTTGGTGTGGGACAGGTTTATATGTGCCTCACGGGGTGAAGCCGGGCTTGCATCCTTATTATCATGCGGGTCTATATTACATTCAAGAACCGAGTGCGATGGCCCCTGTTGAATTATTAGGCGTACAGCCAGGAGACCGAGTGCTTGATCTGTGTGCTGCGCCAGGCGGGAAGTCTACCCAGATTGCAGCCAAACTGCAAGGTAAGGGTGTGCTGGTAACCAATGATATTCATGCTGAACGAACGAAGGCACTTGCCAAAAACGTGGAATTATACGGAGTTCGAAATGCAGTTGTGTTGAACGAATCTCCAGAGCGCATAGCAGGTGCATTTGACCATTATTTTGATAAGGTCTTAATAGATGCTCCTTGTTCAGGGGAAGGTATGTTCCGCAAAGATGAGGACATGGTGAAATCATGGGAGGATCATTCCATTGATAAGTGTGTTCTGATGCAACGAGACATTCTAGAGACGGCTGCAAGATTGCTGGCTCCAGGAGGTACGATCGTTTATTCGACATGCACATTCGCACCTGAAGAAAATGAAGCAATGATTGCGGAATTTCTGAAGTTGAATCCTGATTTTGTTGTGAAAGACATCCCTAATAAAGCAGGATTTGAGCCGGGTAGACCTGATTGGGTGCGTCAAACTATGCCAGAAACGGCTCAGGAGACAGCATTGGTATTGGATCAAGTGGCTGGAACAGCGAGATTATGGCCTCATTTGTTAGAAGGGGAAGGTCATTATGTGGCGGTGCTACAGCATCGGAGTCAATCTTTCGCTGGACAAGATCTGGTGGATTCAGAGGTGGATGACATTGTGGACGGAGTAGCAGATGATAGAGCGCATGTCGATACTGAGCATGATTCAGAGCAAGAGCGTTTCATTGCAGCGTCTGCCCCCCTTAGTAAAGCCGATCGTAAACGAGAGCGTCTTCTGAGAACAGAGGCGAGAGAGAACAAACCTAGACAGGACTATGATGGGAAATCGAAGGGGAAACAGGTGAAAGGAAACGAACGTGGCGGACGCAAATCAGAGCGACGTGGACAGGGTCGTGGAACAGAGCAGCTGGAACCGGAGATCATCTACAAGCAGTTTGTACAAGACCATCTGGAGATAGAGCTTCCAGGAGAAACGGTGTATTACGGTGACCGTGTATATCAATCTTCGGTAGGTGCTGAGCGTCTAAAGGGACTTAAAGTCATTCGTCCTGGATGGTTCATGGGAACGGTGAAAAATGGACGATTTGTGCCATCCCATCCGTTGGCGTGTGCGTTGCATAGTGCAGAGGCGGTGCGAGTGATCAACCTGGATTCTGCAAATGGTGAAGCGGTGAGGTATCTAAAAGGAGAGACTTTAAATGTTGAGGAGTCTCGGGTTCAGCTCAAGGCGGGAGTAGTTGCCAAGGGTTATGCTTTAGTGTGTGTTGATGGTTATGCCGCTGGCTGGGGAAAATGGCTGGATGGCGTGCTGAAAAATGAATATCCGGCAGGCTGGAGGTGGACATCGGTATGAGTGGAAAGGGAAAACAGACCTTGCGTCTGGACAAGATCCTGAGTCATATGGGTGTGGGTACACGAAGTGAACTCAAAAAGTTAGTGAAGCAAGGCCGCATACAAGTGGATGGCAAGGCTGTGAAAGATAGCGGATTACAGGTGAATCCAGACCTGAATGTCATCGAGGTAGATGGCGAACGGATCGTCTACCGGGAAATGATCTATCTGATGTTGCATAAACCACCGGGTGTTGTGTCGGCTACCGAAGACAATAGAGATCGAACGGTATTAGATTTACTCCGCAAAGAGGATCGTGTCTTCAACCCGTTCCCGGTTGGACGTCTGGATAAAGACACAGAAGGTCTGCTGATCCTAACCAATGACGGGCCGCTTGCGCATGATCTTCTATCCCCACGTAAACACGTTCCTAAGACGTATGAAGCTCGTGTATTAGGACGGGTGGATGAAGAGGATATCCGGCAATTCAAGGCAGGTATACAGTTGGATGATGGCTATAAAACTTTACCGGCGGATCTAACGATTCTTCATCACGAAGAGACGGATGAGGGTGTGTATTCATCCATATCGTTAATTATTCACGAAGGCAAGTTTCACCAAGTAAAACGTATGTTTCAGGCTGTTGGCAAACGAGTGGTTTACCTCAAACGAGTAGCCATGGGTGACCTGCAGCTAGCAGCCGATCTACCGCTCGGCAGCTATCGCGAACTTACCGCAGAAGAATTAAATATTCTGCGCAAATAAGCTCCCGCCCTTCGCGGAGCGGAGCAGGGAGCTCCGGGCAAGAGGCGAAGCCTTGCCCACCGCGCCAAAGGCGCAAGCTCCCGCCCTTCGCGAAGCGGAGCAGGGAGCCCGGGCAAGGAGCGCAGCCTTGCCCTAGCGCCAAAGGCGCAAAGCTCCCGCCCTTCGCGAAGCGGAGCAGGGAGCCCGGGCAAGGGGCGAAGCCTTGCCCACCGCGCCAAAGGCGCAAAGCTCCCGCCCTTCGCGAAGCGGAGCAGGGAGCCCGGGCAAGGAGCGCAGCATTGCCCACCGCGCCAAAGGCGCAAAGCTCCCGCCCTTCGCGAAGCGGAGCAGGGAGCTCCGGGCAAGGGGCGAAGCCTTGCCCACGCGCCAAAGGCGCAAGCTCCCGCCCTTCGCAAAGCGGAGCAGGGAGCCCGGGCAAGAGGCGCAGCCATGCCCACGCGCCAAAGGCGCAAAGCTCCCGCCCTTCGCGAAGCGGAGCAGGGAGCCCGGGCAAGGAGCGCAGCAATGCCCGAGATGGTCCCGGTAAGCTTGGCCAGGATCACCGCTATATTTAGCGGTGATCCTGGCAGACAAGCGCTCCGACACCAACCGTTACATAGCAAGACCCGACCCACCGCCGCTTCCGCAAACGGGAGTCCAGAGGGCAGAGCCCTCTGGGGCCCTCCCTCGGAAGGGAGGGTTTGGGTGGGTGCGATCCCCCCTATTTAAGGAGTGAATACAAAATGACATATAAATTAATTGCACTTGATGTCGATGGAACATTGCTGAACGATCACCATGAACTAACTGAGATGACACAAGAAACCTTGATTCGTGCATCCCGTCAAGGGATAGAGATTGTGCTGTGCTCAGGAAGAGGGCCAGCCAACACAATTCCTTTTATGGAGCAGATGGGTTTGGCAGGCTATGTGATAACACATAACGGAGCGGTAACTGCTGAAGTAAGCACACGTGAAATTGTTCATCGTTTTGCTATGGAGGGTCAGGGGCTAGAGCCGTTTATCACGTATTGTCGGGAGAATGGAGTTCATTTTGACATTAACACGGCATTTGGATTGTATGTGGATCAGCCGGAAGGGCTGGAATTGCAAGTACAAGAGATGTACCGCAACTTTATGATGAAGCCACAACAGTTGCCCCAGTGGGCAGATCTAACGGAACCGCTTGTCAAATTTACGGCCTTTGGACCGTTAGAGCAAATGAACACAGTACAGCAAGAGTGGGGGAACTGGAATCTTCCCTACTACATGACACGTAGTGGAGACTTTTTCATTGATCTGATGCACCCTGAAGCAACCAAAGGTACAGCATTGAAAAGATTAGCTGAATCCAAAGGCATTCAGCCCTCTGAGGTAATGGCTATTGGTAATTATTATAATGATATAACGATGCTGACCTATGCAGGCAAAGGAATTGCTATGGACAATTCTCCTGATGAAGTGAAAGCAGCTGCAGATGAAGTGACACTTTCGAACAATGATCAGGGAGTGGCGCATTCGATTCGGAAACATGTATTAGGTGAATAGGAACAAATTAAACGTACGAACTAGAAAACGCTAAGGTTTGATCTCATAATCTACTGTCTTCCTGGGCAACCTAAGAGAATAATCTTAGAAGACCAAGGAGGACGGATTCATGGAACTACATGTGGAGCTCATTCCGAATCTGCGAACATTAGGCGGCGAAGTACTGGATGTTATGGTACATGGTCAATACGTAGGTTCTCTTTTAGTCGTGTATAGAGAGAATGATCGGTTATCGGGAAGTCTTCAATTGGAACGTGGATCGCTATCGGAAACATCTGAAGAAATCGTTATGGACAAGGTACATGAATATGTTCGTGCGCTTGTTGATGCGGTGGAAGCTGATTATTACGAAGTGTTAGTCAACTGCGGAACACTGCGTTCGGTGTTGCTGAAACCCGATACCGAGGTTGAGGTGGAATGGTACGAAGATGAGAACATATATGATAGGGATTACGATGATACGGATGTGAGTGAGATTCAGATCATTCCCGGCTCGCAAGATGAATCTTTTACATATCAGGATCAGGAGCAACTGCTGGAGATGGAACTAGTATCAGCGGGACGCAACATATCGACGTATGTATTTAATGATGTACAAGGTCAAGAACTTGCCGAAGCGACGCTGAAACAGTATGGAGCAGATGTCCAAGGGGAAATTCACTGGTATGACGAGCCGGATGAACAACAGCAAGAGATTGCTGCAGAGTTGCTTGTGCGAGAGTTGGATGAAGAATTGATCGATACGATCGCGATTCACTTCTGGCATCAGGGGAACCAATTCGATTCGGTAGAGTGGGTACACCGTGACTTTGCTGGGGAAGATGATCATGCAGATGAAGATGATGTAACTTCGGATGACGAATACCGAGCAGTTAGTGCCCTAAGTAATGCTTCTCAATACGATACAACAGGCCGAACTGTAGATGAGATGCAAGACAGAGATGTAGAGGATATCTCTTACGTCATGCTTGTACGTAAAGACCGAGAGTTCCGTGAGTACGCACTGTACCTTCAGGAACGTGGTGGACTACCGGTGGGAACAGCTACAATTGACACTTCACATCCGGATCTAACCGGATATATGGATTATCAGATTCCAGGTACCAATGTGCAGCGACAGAGCTTAGTTGAGGTGCTTCTGAAGGAACTGGACAAAGAGCTTGAGTTCGATACGTTGCATCTGACGATGTTATATCGCAATCAGATTATTGATGAAGCAAGGATTGACAGGTAAAGGGCTGCGGCTCTTTACTTTTTTATTTGCTTTTTTGACGAAATATTCATTTCCGGGTATAGTTCCATTATTCATAAGAGACAAAGGAGTGCGGAGAAAGATGGAGCAATCATTTACAATCATTCAAGATATCATTAATGAAGACTTTCGAGCTACGTTGGCTGAGCCAAAAGATACGGAGGCGGTAATGGCTCTTCTGACAGAGACGGCGGAATGGCTACGGAGTCAGGGTTCATCCCAATGGAGTGCCCTACTAGAGGGAGAGGATTCGCATGATACGGAAGGCGCCATTCGGCGTGGTGATGTTTTTGTGTTCAAAAAAGGCGCTGATGTGGCTGGAATGGTCATTCTGATGCGTAAGCCGAGTGCTTGGGACAGTAAACTATGGGGAACGAGAGCACATGCGAAAGATGGAGCAGTTTATTTGCACCGCCTAGCCATTAGTAGAAAGCATGCTAAGACGGGTCTTGGACGCAGTATATTGGACTGGGCGACCGAAGGCATTCAGTTTGAGGGTAAACACACGATGCGATTGGATTGTGGTGCGGACAATACCACTCTCAATGCGTTTTACGCTCGCCATGGTTACACGTTTGTAGGTGATGCTGAGGGATATAGCACGTATGAGAAGTCTTTAGGATTAAATGAATGTTAAGTTGATTGCGTACTGAATAAAATAAATATACTGAGCCGGGAGCGTAGATTGCAGCTCACCGGCTCTTATTATGCACGTATAATGATAAAGGGAGAAATGACTCATCATGTAACATGTTATCCCAGTGTAAGAAGAATGGAGAGGAAATGTGCAGTTATTGCTTTACTGAAACATACGTTCTAATATATCATAATTGAAGATGTACTTATAAGATCGAAGCAAGAAAGGGGGAAACTAACGGTGAAATTGCTGCAGGCGCTATTCTTTCCTCCGGAGCAGCCCGGAGGTGTATCCTCTATGATACCGTATATGCAAGAGAGGTTCACAACTCCACGATGGGAGATGGATCTGTTCTCGCTACCCAAACGTATCCGCAACAAAGGTAAAGAAGATATTGCTTTTGAGACGTTCGATTGGACACTGTATCAGGACAGTCCGATTGTTCAGAAATATATGCAAACGTATCGTGATTACTTATGGTGGACTAAATTACGAATCCAGAAGCCGTATGATCTCATCCACGCACATCATCCAATTGCCGGTCTTGCGATGAAAAAGGTTTTCCCAGACACCCCTCTCATTCAAACGATTCACTCCAGTTATGAGCGAGAGTTGATTCTGAATGGCCGGATCGAGCCCGATGGATTGGAACATCAATTCCTGGTGGCGATTTACCGTGAGCTGGAGCATCAGGCAGAGCGGTTGTTAACTGTGTCTGACTCGTTCCGTGGTTATTTGGGTGCTTATGTTCAACAACCGGATATCATCGGCATTATACCCAATGGATTCGATGAAAAAAGGTTTAAACCGATTGCACATGACAATGCCATCCCACAGTTAGTTACCGTATGTCGCCTTGTACCGGCCAAAGGTCTGGATATTCTGTTCAAGGCATGCGCGGAACTTAAGGATCGAGGACTAGATTACGTTCTTCATATTATCGGAGATGGACCAATTCGCCCTGATCTGGAGGAGTTGGCACAGCGCCTTGGGATATATAACGAAACGATATTTTATGGTTACACGCTGCATCCTGAGGAATTTATGCCGTTCTTTGATATTTTTGTACTTCCTTCACGTGCGGAGGCCTTCGGATCTGTCTTTGCAGAGGCTGCACTGAGCTGTCTAGCGTTGGTTGGTACAGATGTTGGAGGAATCCCTGAACAGATTGAGAATGGTAGTAACGGACTGTTGGTTCCTTCTGAGGACCCGTCTGCGCTTGCAGAAGCTTTAGAGAAGGTGATGGTCGACCCAGCTTATCGTTATGAGCTTGCACGCTCAGCATGTGAGAAGGCGAAGACGCATTATTCTCTAGGTAGATCAGTCAATGAACTAAAAAAATTGTATTTGCAATTCGCTAAACCCTCTTTAACCTAATAAAATAACGATATCTTAGAAGAACACAACATAATTGCTGATACATAAGCAGTTATGCTGTGTTTTTTATTTTCTGACTTTATGGTTAAGTTCTAAATAGTAGTCATTAATAGCGTGTATTAAACAGATAGATGCGAATGTGTACTACAAATTAGATACTTACTGAATTGAAGTGTTCAATTCGAAGGAAAGGGAGGAAGGAAGTTTGAAGATGTTGGCTAAACCTCTTATAGCCTGTACGACCATAATAATGCTTCTCATTGCTGGTTGTACTGATCCGAATCATCGTGGACAGTCCAAGGAATTAAGTGATATGGAAAGTAAGATTGCGTATCAGCCTGAAGTATTTTTAACTGATGTGGTGAACGATCATTTCAACATTACAGCTACGATTAACTATCGTAATAAGGAAAATGTGGAGTATATCATTTACGAAATGTTCATTGAAGAACCCAAAGTGGAGATGGAACAGCTGCAAATGAGCTTTCATCTTCATCCACAAATGCTGAGTAAAATAGGTACAACCAACATTTTCGAATCAAATGTCCTCTTTGATAACCTACCAACAATTGCACCAGATGGCACAAGTACAGGGGCATCCCTATTTAGGGCGTTCTTGTTAGATCCATCGAAGGTGGATCGTGAGACATTGGAGATTTATACAGATCTGTACGTGAAGGTAAGCTATCAAGTAGATCGAGAAGAGTATGTTCATTATTTTAAGTTAAACGCAGAGCCCTCGGATGAGCTTGTGAATGTTTTTCATAATACAGCGATGACGCTGAATTGATCTTTTAAAACTGAAGGATCGAAAAAAATAAAATAAAAACCGACTCTTATAATAAATGAATTATCCTAGAGTCGGTCTATTCAGCTCAAGTTGCCACAAAGGGACTAGTATTTTTCTTTTGTCCCTCGGAAACTGCCCCAACGATCCATAATTAATTTAAAAGCCCAGAAGAGTGCCAAACATCCGAAAATGGGGTAAAGAATAGATAATAGAGAGCTGAAGCCAAATTGACTAAGGGAGTAACACAACAACATAATAACCAGCATAATGACCCGCGGATGTACACGAATGTTTTGTCTAACCTGCAGCGTCATACCATAAATGTCTGCTACAAAGGTGCTGAATATTTCCATGAAAATCAGGGATACATAAACGGACTGAACGATCCAACCAAGCTGAAAGGCAATGCTGCCCATCGGAATTTCAAATTGTGTTATTCCCGGCATCTGTGCAGACATAGCAAAATGAGCTGCGAGCAGCATAAAGCCTACTCCAAATCCTCCTAGTACGCCGCCCCACTTCAGCATGTTTCGACTTTGAATCTGGTTTCCTAAAGGTACGAGTACAGCTTGGGCTAATACCAGATTAAATGAAGTGTATAAGAGTGGAGATAGCCATACCTGTATCAGACTTTTATCGGTTGTTAACGTGATAAATCTAGAAGCCCCAGGTTGATGGAGTGTGCTGGTAATCATAAGCAGCGAGAGCAGCAGCATCATCGGCACAACGATACTATTCATTTGCATAATGGCTCGGATACCTCGTCCCAGAAGGAGGTAAGTACCGACAAGTGTAACGAGTAGGCCGGTCTGGTAATGCAAGCCGAGATGTTCAACAAAGACGGAGCCTGCTCCAGCCAACATGACACTGTTCACTCCAATGAGAATGAGAAGGGTGATCCAAGTGATCCATCTGCCTGCTTTGTAGCCAAATAAATGCTTATTAAGATCTTCGTAGGAGCGGGAGCCTGTATCGTGTGCAATGAGCATCATTTTGGTGCCTAGCCAGACAAAAAGTATGGTGGATAGGCCGATGGTGAGCGTTGCCCATTTGCCATACTGGGTAAAAAACTGCAGGATCTCCTGACCTGTTGCAAAGCCGGCACCTACCACCGTTCCAATGTATGTAAATGCGATCTGCAGCACCCGAAATGCCTGTTTCATGCGTTTCCCCTCTCAGGCCCCTGAATAGTTTGGACATGCGGGTGCCATGGTACAAGGTATGCTTGACCCTGGAAACTCATGACAATGAGCTCATTCTTTGAGCATCGATTGTAAGGCTAAGTAGCAATAAAGCTGATTTCGCTTGAATTGACAGTCATATCTATGATACTTTTACGTCATAGGATAGGCTTGGGAGGTCAAATCATGGAAGTGTTGAAACAACGTATTTTAGAAGAAGGAGTAGTCATCTCCGATCAGGTGCTTAAATTGGATGGACTGCTGAATCATCAGATTGACCCTGGTTTGACAATGGAAATGGGACGTGAGTTTGCCTCACGTTTTCGTGAAAGTGGTGTAACACGTGTTATCACGGTGGAGTCTTCTGGCATTCCGGTAGCTTTTGCTGTTGCACATGAGCTAGGAGTCCCCCTTGTATTCGCTCGACGCAAAAAAACGCTACTGGCTGATCCTGATGCCTACTGTGAACGTGTACCATCGTTTACGAAAGGAATTGTGACCGATATTATGGTATCTCGCGAATATATTCATGAGCATGATCGTATTTTGTTCATAGACGATATTATTGCTAATGGAGATGCAGCTCGTGGGGTTATCAAAATTATTGAACGCTCTGGCGCTGAATTAGTTGGCTTCGGTGTAGTCGTAGAAAAATGTTTTCAAGCAGGAGCACGAACCATCCGTGAACAGGGAATCCCTGTTGAAGCCTTGGTACGTATTCGTTCCCTGAACGATGGAAGCATTCAGTTTGACGATAACGAAATGTGACATTTTAAAGGAAAAGGGCCTATTTTTTGAACAATGCCTTTGCATGACCGCAGAATTCATTTATAATGGGGTTATGTTAGGGAGAGGAGGCAACACCATGGGGAACCAACCGGCAACAGAACAATTTTTTATTGATAAGCTGGCGGAATCGAAAGTTCATTTTGAACGTGCCCTGGATTGTAAACATACGGAATTCGATGACCTTTATCCCTATATGATTGAACATCCTCAATTTTTCTGGTACAAACGCTATGTTGCCTGGTCAGAACTTCTGACGATTGTAGGCTTGTGTGAAGAGTTGTCCTTCTCTTGGAAAGAGCAATTTACACCGCATCAAGTGGAGTACCTTGAAGAACGTGTGATGTCCGCCAAAGTGCTTGATTTTTGGTTTGAGAAGAATGACAGCAAAGAGCACGCGCAGCGGTAAATTTCAGTCGGGACATACGTTTCGTATGACATGACAGTCCAATACAGTCACGTGAGACCTAAATGAGTTGTCATTTAGGTCTCTTTTTGTAAATTAATTTGGAACATAGGAGCCATAGACATGATTAGTGATACAGAGCTGGATGCCCTGCGTTTGTCAGGTGAAAAGGTTAGAGTAGTAAGGGACGAGCTTGAGTCCAATGATGTAACAGGAATTGTTGTTGCTTGGGATGGAGAGCAGGTGCTCATTCGTCGGCAGAATCGGCGTGTGGTTAAGCTCGATCGTAGTTATCGCTATCAGTTGTTTAGCGAGCCGCGCCAGAGTCCACTTAGCGAGTAGGAAATGAGCTAACGGGATTTACCATCATGCCATAGGCATAATCGATTCGCTCAGGAGAAAGGATAGTTACAGTGAAGGATGTGGAACTATCTCCGAGAGGGCGTGCAATGATATGACATTGATGAATGAAAAGGTTCATGCGTATAAAGATCAGATTGGTGAGTTGAGCGATGTGTTACCGGGAGTGGTGAAGTCTTACCATGAGTTTACGGGAGAATGCTTTCAGCCAGGAGCCATTGATGCCAAAACGAAACAATTAATTGCCTTGGGCATTGGCTTATTTGCGAATAACGAAGTGTGTACCTTCTATCACGTGGAGGAAGCTCGTGCGAAAGGCGCTACCGATCAGGAGATCATGGAGACCGTTGCTGTTGCGGGTGCCGTAGGCGGCGGTCATGCACTATCTCAGGGTGCAATGCGCGTACAGAAGGCGCTCCACTAAGTAGAATGGAGCTATACAAATAAAAATAAGGACTTATTCCTTGGCAAATGCTACGGGAATAGGTCCTTATTTATGTACATCGAAGTTACATTATATTTTTCCAATCATTTTATTATACATAAACTGTCCAGTAACTCGGCGAGCCGTAACATAACGGTCTTTGAAGTAAGGATTAGACAATTTAGTGATGCTGACACCTTTACTGCTTGAAGCATGTGCGAATTGGCCGTCACCGATGTAAACACCTGCGTGTGAAACACCTTTACCCATTGTATTGAAGAATACGAGATCGCCTGTGCGAAGGTTCGCTTTGGATACAGCAGTTCCTGCTTTTGCTTGCTGCTGGGAAGTTCGTGGTAAATCGATGCTATATTTATCAAAAAGATATCTCATAAATCCAGAACAATCGAAGCCGGCCATAGTCGTACCGCCCCATTTGTAAGGAATACCTGCCATGTTATTAACGACTGTGTTGATTGTGCTTGCCTCTGTACTTGTTGCACCTGAAGTAAATAGTACTGCTGCTCCAAAAATGGAGATGATAAGTTTTTTCAAAATCAATGTTCTCCCTTCGTTGCCTACGGAGTTAGCTAAGGGTTCGGTAGAAGGTTCCCTATATTTCCTATGTATAAGAATAATTCACCCAAAATGGTTCCCCCGTTTTCAAACATGAAACTCGGCAAATGAATAATTAAGTTTTTGTAACCTTTTGAAACTATATTGCATATATGCGTAAATGTCAAACCCATCTTAATACCTTCTTTATCGCCCAATGTTAACGGAACTATTGATTTTTATGAAGAATAAACACGAAATGACAGCGCAACTAATTACAAAAAAGTAATATGTGATTCAAATCCAAACTGGAGTGTATATCACTCAAGGTTTGTCATGTGCAGTTTGAACTATTCTGATAGATACAATAATCGCGGAATGTTACAAGATGTTGCATTAATTGACAAAGTTATTTTTTTTGCATAAGATCGTTCTATCCAATCCACATATTGGATAAAAATATAGTCGTTATAATTTAATTCAAATAAAGGAGTTGATGGAGAGACGTGTAATTAGAGGGTGGAAGTAAGTGGAATGAAGAATTGGATGATTTCAATAATAACGGGGAGTGTGTGATCATTTTGAATACAAAAACAAAGTTAGTTACATTAGTTCTAGCATTTTCAATGGTATTTTCTGCGGTAGGTATGGTCATTCAACCGGTTAGCACTGTATCTGCTGCGGATGCTTCGGGAACAACAGCAAGCATATCCGATATTTTGAAGAATCAACGAGCCGATGGTGGCTGGAGAAAAGAATATAAGCAATCCACTGGTGAGTGGGCGAAATCTACGATCGACAATAAAGCTACATACTCAGAAATTAGAAGACTAGCCAAAGAATTTAAAAAGACAAACGACCCACGTTATTCTGCTGCCGCGATCAAAGGGATTAACTTTTTGCTGAATATGCAATATTCCAATGGTGGATGGCCTCAAGTTTATCAAAGTTCTGGTTATCACAAACATATTACTTATAATGATGATGCGATGATTAATGTAATGTACATGCTGGATGAGGTAGCGACGCGAAAAGGTGACTTCTCCTTTATCGACAGCAACCTTGCCAATCGTAGTAAAAATGCGGTTGCTAAAGGTGTAGATGCGATTCTGAATACACAGGTGGTTTCAGGTGGCAAGCTCACAGCATGGGGACAACAGCATGATTCAAGCACACTTAAGCCTGCAGGTGCAAGAATCTATGAAGTACCATCATTAACAGCTGGAGAGAGTGTAACGATTGTTAAATTCCTGAAAACAAGACCTTCCAACGCCAAGATTACAGCATCCATCAAGGGAGCCGAAGCTTGGTTTAACAAAGTGAAGATCACCGGTTACAGATATGAAAGAGCGAACGGCGATAGCAAAATCATTGCTGATTCCAAAGCTGCACCAATCTGGGCTCGTTTCTATGAAGTTGGAACGGATAAACCCATTTTTATCGGTCGTGACGGCATCGTGAAATACAAATTGAGCGATATTGACAAAGAAAGAAGAGGCGGTTATGCATGGTATGGTAACTGGCCATCCAAGCTGTAACTTAATTTAGATTCTAAACTGGTACCAATCATGCCAGACCCTATGCCAGCTCCTAAACATGAAGCCCGATCCGGAAGTGACTATCTGGATTGGGTTTATTCCTGAGCATTTCTATATTGACATGTAAATGCTTGCGTGATATATTATTTTTTGTCGCCGAGATACATATATATCACGGAGATATACATATGCGGTCGTGGCGGAATTGGCAGACGCGCACGGTTCAGGTCCGTGTGGGCTAACCCCCGTGGAGGTTCGAGTCCTCTCGACCGCATCGAATGAAAAGGTTCCCTGTTAGACTTTAGTCTAACGGGGAACCTTTTTTTGAACTCATATGGGGGATCTCACAGCTTGTCCATCCATTTTCGGATATAACGACCAATCACAGAATGGGCAATTTTTTGCCAATTAAATTACTACACGTATTATGATGCTGTAACTGTAATGTTATCGATATTAGGCCCCTCTGTACCTGTTGTTACAACTCTAATGGTATTCGTTCCTGAATTCATGGGTACCTGAATGGTTTTCTCGCCCCATGTCGACCAGCTTCCTGTTGCTGAAAAAGGGGTATTGCTGATCACTTTGTTTCCGTTAACGTACACATCGAGGTTACGCGTGCCACTCTCTAATGCATAACGAAACTTTACGTTTTTGGTACCACTTGTCGCATTGTTAATATTATTCCATTGAATGGCAGAGTTCGTTAGTGCATTGAAATTAACATACCCCGAGCCCGTGTAACCTGGGTAGATTGTCTCAACTACAGCATCAGTTAAGGTAGTTCCTGTTTCAGCTTCATACGTTGTGCCACTTGTGTTACCACTACCTGGCCCAGTGATATCCGCTACAAATGTGGTTACACTTTGAGCAGGAAGCTGTGCAGTAAATGCGCCGTTAGACACATTGATCGGTGCTCCACTTGCTAGGTTACGGCTGCTATCCGTTACCCATGAGGATACAGTAGAGGCATTACCATTTTGCAGGACGAATCGCTGACTGGTCGCAGAAGTTCCTTTGTTAATTGCGACAACGACAACCTTGTTATCTCCTTTGTACGCAGACACAAACGTATTGGTATCCGGGTTTTTCGTTGCATCCACTCGCAGATAGCCTGGACGTACGAACTTGGAGAATTGAGCCATATTATAACCACGTTTGCTGATCGTACCATCCTCTTTCATTGGTCCATACTGTCTACGGATATACCACCATACATAAGCCTGAAAGTCACCTTCTACCATTGCATTGTGCATGTGATGGGAAACCTCCAACGCTTCTGGCCAGCGGTCTGCAGAATTGCTATCACTGTTTGGATAATAAACTTCGGTCATCCACAGTTCTTTGCCTGCACCTTTTTGCTTGAAGAGTGGGTAGGCAAAATTATTGACTTGAGTACCGTACAAGTGTGCACCTAGAATGTCCATATTCGCGAGCGCTTGTGGATCATTGAGGATCGGGTCAGATATGTTTTTCAGGTATTGGAAGGATTCAGGCGCCATCACTTTGGTGTTCTGGATCGATCCTGCATTTTCTTTCATGAAACGAAGGATCTCCTGTGGTGTCCACCAGGTCCAATCATGAGCGTAATCCGGTTCATTTTGAACGGAAATGGCATACAAGTTTACGCCGTTATCTTTCATGTACGTAACGAAGTCATTCAGGTGCTGAGCGTAAGCAGCATATTTGTCATATCTCAGACGTTTAGCATTCGTATCGCCATTCCGGTTGAAGGTCTCGACCATGTCACTTGGAGGATTCCATGGGGAGGCGAACACTAGAGCTCCTTGTTCAATCGCTCTTTTGGCTGTATCTACTTCCCTAGACCAGTTACTTCGATTAGGATCGACACTGATCCTTAAGATGGAGAAGCCTAACTGGTTTTGCCCGTTGCCAAAGGCTGTATCACGTTGAGCTGGCGTCAAGTCACCGATCCAAACCGGGTGATTAATTCCTCCGAAGCCTTTGATGAGCTGCTTCTCCGAGGATAAATTAATGGTAGCATCACTTGCTGCCGAAGCTTGTGTGGGTGTTAACATCAGTGGCAGAGCCGTTAAGCAGGCGAGTAAAACGTTAAAGGTTTTTTTGAATTTAAATTTCACTGCGATCATCCTCCTCGAAATGGTTATCCTGGAACTGTTAAACCGATGAAATCTTAATTTTACACAGATTTAGTTGTAAGCCCTTACATAACCTCCTTTCGAAAATAAAAGGAAAGAAAATCAATTTATTCTTTCTTTTGTTTATTTTAATAAAATATTGTTGAACTGAATACCTGACAAATTTCAGGTCTTTTACTAATTTATCTCAAATTATCGGGAATCCATGACATTTATTATCCCTATTCAGTAGTTACAAATTTTCCTTTAGTTAACTCAGACCGTTTCTTACATAGAACTCCCTACAATATCAAACAATGAGAACACAGATCTAAGGGAGGGAATCAACATGGATAACAAAGTGAGAAGCAAGCTGTATACAAGGTTAGCGGGGTTCTTCGTTCTTTTACTACTTATTAACGTAGGATGTATGGCAGGTGGAGAGATAACGGTGGCATCTCAGGTGACAAGAGAAGCGGATACAGGGTATGCTAACGCACTGTCGAATCATGATCGGATGCATGTTGCATCTCAACCTGAACAATCCGTAATCCCTCATAACCGTATGGCAATCATCATTGATGATGTAGGTAATGACATGAAGGGGACAGCAGAAATCTTGGCGATGCCAGTCAAACTGACCGTTGCGGTCATGCCCTTTTTGCCAACAACTCAAAAAGATGCCGCTGCGGCACATGAGAAGGGAATGGATGTGATTGTACACATGCCCATGGAGCCGAAGAAAGGAAAACCGGAGTGGCTGGGGCCAGGAGCTATTACGTCCAATCTAACTGATGAGGAAGTCCGTGAACGGGTGGGAAAAGCAATTGATGATGTCCCGTATGCCATTGGCATGAACAATCATATGGGTTCTAAGATTACTTCGGACAAACGGATCATGTCGATTGTGTTGGACGTATGCCGTGAGCGAGGTCTCTTTTTTGTAGACAGTCGAACCAATTTTCGCTCGGTAGTAGGTGAACTGGCCGCGTCCAAAAATATGCCACCTGTCGGTAATGACATCTTCTTAGACGACCAGAACTCTAAGCCGCACATTCGCAAGCAAATGGAACTGGCCGCTAAGCGTGCCGTGGATAAAAAAAGCTGTGTAGTCATCGGTCATGTCGGTCACACCGGGCTTAACACATCTGCTGTTCTTCGTGAAACCGTCACCCAACTACAGGGACAGATTGAATTTGTGGGCATTGGTGATCTGGTGCGAGAGGTGTGGGATTGGCATATTGCGCCTACACTACCGACAGGTAATAAATAATGCCGTTTGCGATGGATTCAGCAATGCGCTTTTGCTCGGCGGGATCACTTATTTTGGCTCGGTCTGTTGCATTACTCAAAAATCCGGTTTCAACAATGACGGCAGGATGTTTCACATAATTCAACAGGTAAAAGGGTTTACCCCAAACGACTTGCCGTTTAGTTCCATATAAGTCATTCATGGCATCTTGAATCGATTGTGCTAAGAGGTAGCTTCTACCTTCTTTTTGGTGCAGTACCACCGGACCGTGTGTTGCAGCTCTTGAACTCCAATTGGCATGGATACTGACAACGATATCCGTACTGACTTCTTCGCTGAGGCTTTTGCGCTGTGCTAAATCTCTGCGATGCCGTGAGCGGCTGTTAAGCCAGCGGTTATCATCGCTGAGCGCATAATCACCAAGTCGGTTGATAATGACAGCATATCCTTTGCTACGCAACAGAAGATAAACCTTTTGACTTATAGCGAGGTTAATGTCCTTCTCCAGCACACCTTGTGCTGACGTTCCTCCATCGACTCCTCCATGACCTACATCAATTAGGATTACGGGAGCTGCGAAGGCATGATGGCTGGAGCGATAGGCTTCACCGTCGGTTATTGGTAACATGGATGGACTGTTCGTTGAGGGGCTAGCTTGGATGGGGGTAACAGATCCGACTTGTTGGGCTGACTGTCCCTGAACAAGTGGAAGAATCGGAAGACATAACAAGCTAACTAGCAAAGTGGTCGAAGCAACCAGCAGCTTATACATGGACATTCACTCCTTCATGATATTGGTCTTTGGTGCATATTAGGGATTCGATGGATACCTTTGGCATTAGACTGTGCATTCTGCAGATTTTCATGCACGTTGCCCACAAAAATGTTTAACGAGAACACTTCTTGCACACACTAGAACTATCGTAAGCTTCGTCAAGTGATGGAGCTAGGGAGGCAGAGGGTATGGCCAAAAGTGATGAGTTGGTAAAATATATAACACAACGTGTGGTGCATTATATTGATACTCCGAAGGATGAGCGGAAAGGGCGTACCAAACAGAAGGAACCATGGTCCATGAAATGGTTTGGCATGATTCCGTTTGGCGTGTCGCTGTGGGTTGGCAAGAAGGGGAGATCTGTGGAATCGAACTCGAGGAAAAGCTCTTCAGACAAGGAATAGATGGACGGAAGCGATTACCTTACTGAAGATCGATCAACGAAAAAACGAGGTCTGTATGCAAAATAGACGCACTTCCTGTATGGTCAGGAAAAGGCGTCTATTTTTGCATGGAAACTCTTAATCTATCATTTCAGGGGTTAGCGACATAGAATTGCCCGTCTTCCAATAGAGTATCCAATGGTACGAATCGTTGCGTGGAAGTATGTCCACCAATCGCTACATAGAAGACTGATTGTGATTGAGCCTTGTTATGCCACAATTGATAACCACTAATGGGTAAAGGGCCACCGTAAAAAATATTTCGATTATTCGCGGAATAAACAATTCCAAGCTCCTTATGAAGCTGAGTCCAGTCTTGTACACGGGTGAGCTTCACTGGTTTGGAGGTGATCCATAACAGGTTGTCCATCGGGTTAAAGGTAGGTCGCATATGAACAGAATCGATAAGCCAGGATGAGGTCGCGGAAGCATAGGTATCTATCATTACCATTGGTTTGGAAGTCGTCTCGATCTGTCTCAAAGTCTCTGAGGGTAAAAGGTCACCATTGGTGGCATCGATGTAAAGAGCTTCTTGGTTCGGTCGTTCTACCTTCCAGTAAGCGAGTAGAGGAAGAGCATAACGAAGCCCGAGCTTTCCTCCATCGGCATGTATCATCGTAAGGTTGAGGTGTTGGCGTTCTAACGCATGGCTTAACAGCTCGCGATCATAGGGTGACTGTTCTCCTAAACCGTATTCGCTAAGCTTCAAATGTCCCTGATCTGTTGCAGTAATAATCATATATCCAATTAATTTCTCTTCAAAAGTAGCCTGCACGAGCCAACTATGTGTACCTGGGCCAAGTGGAGTAAAGCTGAGTTCAGCCTTCTTCCAGTTGGACTCCCCATCTACTGAACCAAGCGCAAGAGCATGCTGATGAGCAAACTGCTGTACAGCAATAGGCGCTAGCTTGTCATGTTGGGGAGCCGTGCTGTCTTCGAGATGAGTTAATGACATGGGAGCAAGCGGAGGAGTGCTTCGATCTTCGGCACTTGCAATCGACCAGAAAGTAGATAAGGCTGCACAACTGAGTACAGTTAGAGTGATCAAGGTTATTCGCTGTAGTAGGATCCGTTGCGTAGCGTTTCGTTCCAAATAAACACCTTCTTCTTCGAGATACGGTGAATGAAACGTATCTACGAGTATTGGTTGCGTATGCGACGCTAATATTCATTCTAGGGGACGAGTTATGCAAAGGTTGCTGTAACCTGTCGGGCAACTGATTATGAATAAACACTACTTTTGCCAGCATTTGCAGGAAAAGTAGTGTCTTCGTCTATCTTAAGTGAAACATGCCGCTGCTAATAGCAGTAACCTTCACTTTGGGTTCATATTGCCAGATCATTTCAGTTCGGCGTGTCTCATATTGCAGTTTCATCGCCTCACGATCAATAACCGCCTGTTTGGCTTTTTCTCGCTCCGAATGTGCCTCAGTTTCTAACGGAATGGCTGGCTCTGCTGCCATCTCTACATCCTCACGAATACGATTATTTGTCCCCACATCATCGGTCGGTACATTCGTTCGTAGAGGGGAGGGCTCGGGTGTGGAAGAGGCATGTTGAATGTTAGAGTCAGTTATGCTCGTAGTTTCTACCTCAGGCATATCCTCGCGCAATACGGCTTCATAGTACGTATCTACAACGTCAAGCTCTAGTGCAAGCCGTTCTTTGGCTTGTTCTGCCCAGCCGTAATCAAGCTGAAGCAGACGGTTCGTGAGATGGGACTCTAACGCTGCTCCGGCAGTAGATAATGAAATTTTGGCTGCCTGCGCATGCATATTCTCTGCCAATCGTGGGCTAAGATCGCGCCGGTTAAGCTTCGCCCCGAATTGTTCAATAATCTCACCGGAACGAAGAGAGATGCCGAGAAAGTGAAGTTCCTCCCGTTTGAGATCACAGGCGAATTCCACCTTGAAACAAACGCCAAGCCAAGGTTCATAGACGGCCGGCGCTGTCGCTCGCAATTGTCGTTTGGCCGCTTGTTCGAACAGATTAACAAAAGCCCCGCCCTCACGTGCGGCATCAAAAATTTGCTGAAGTCGGCGGCTGCCATAAACGACGTCTTCACGCAAAATCCGTCCTGGTCCTAATTGCGGTAAAGACGGAGTTATGCCAAAGTAACGACCCAGAATGGTTTCTTTTGCTGGTTCAGTACCAGGGGTGCTGGTATTGGTTCCGCCACTGGCTGCACCAGATCCAACCGAAGAATTCGCCTGTGATGCTGTGGCTTCCGCTGCCTCAGTGGCTAGCTTATAAGCTTCCGGATCAAATACAAAAGTAAATGACATGGTTTCTGCTGGTGCGCCAGTGCGCTCCACAAATCCCCAATAGTACGGTCGATTCGTCAGCGCTTTATCAGCCTCGGGCGAGAGTTTAACCGTCACATGGGCGGGAGAACGTTCTATGATCTGACAATCCAAGGCTTCAAGATAGGTAAGTACATAAGCCTGAATCTCGTGGGGTGACATGGTCATAGGTTAGCCTCCTTCTTTCCGAAGATCGAGCTTGGTAATCAGTGGTACTTCATCTGCGACCTCGCGTTGGATGGAGTTCAGTGATTGTCCTAGTGAGTCCATCTTGAGCCGTAGATCCTCTTCATTTTGAGATTCTAGCAAAATTTTGGTTAAGCTTTTCTCGATGGATTCCTTCTTCTCAAGCCGCTCTAGAATCACATCTAGTCCACCGATCACCATCTCAAACATGTTAATTTTCTCATGCAGTAGATGCAGAATATGCTCTTCTATGGTGCCTGTCGTGGATAGATTGAAGATATTAACGTCATTCTGCTGTCCCAACCGGTGTACCCGTCCGATTCGTTGCTCCACCCGCATGGGATTCCAAGGCAGGTCGAAGTTAATCATATGGTGGCAGAATTGTAGGTTAATGCCTTCACCGCCGGCTTCGGTTGCAATCATGGCCTGAACTCGTCCACGGAACAGATCCATCATCCAATCCTTTTTCCCTCGGTTCATGCCGCCTCGGTAGGGTACAGCAGTAAGTCCGTTATTGCGAAAATAATTAAGGAGATACTCCTGCGTTGCCCGGTATTCGGTGAAAATGATTACTTTCTCATTCATATTGCGAATCAGTTCCATCGTTTTCTCAGCTTTGGTATTTTCCTTAATCGCTTTGATATGAGCAACCAGTTCCCAGATTTTGTCCCGAAGAGGGGAGTCGAGTGGGAGCTTCTTCGACAGGTTGACGAGTGTTACGAATACAGCATCCCTACTGCTACATACTTCTCGTTGTAATGTAACGAGTGAGAGCATGCTGCTCAGATTGCCACCAGCTTCCTGATACTGATCCTTCACAAATGAGGTCACACCGTCATACAAAGCCTGTTCTTCGGGTGATAATTGTAGATTGACGTTGGAGACATTCCGCTTGGTGAACTGAACAGGCCCTTCGCCGCGTCTGTTACGGATCATGACTTTGGACAATTCATCCTTAAGCTGTTCTTGGTTTTTCGGAACGCGCTTATCCACGACGAAGTTGGCTGCAAAATCACCCTGACGCCCAAGCTGACCCGGCTTGAGCAGGTTAATCAGATTAAACAGTTCACTCATGTCATTCTGCACGGGTGTCGCTGTAAGCAAAAGACAGTATTTTTTGCGCAATTTAAGCATGAATTGATAGTTTGTTGTTTTCTTATTTTTGAGCTTATGAGCTTCATCGATAATAATCATGTCATAATCGATATTCAGTAACATGTCTTTGTGCGGATCACGCTTGGCAGTGTCCATGGAAGCAACAACAACTTCGTTTTGCCAGGAGTATGCTTTCTTCTGAGCAACGGCAGGAATGCCGAATTTCGAATTCAGCTCTCGTACCCATTGCAGTACAAGTGAGGCAGGAACAAGGATAAGCACTTTGGATACAAGACCACGAACCATATATTCTTTGAGGATAAGGCCGGCTTCAATCGTTTTACCCAGTCCCACTTCGTCGGCGAGAATGGCTCGGCCAGACATTTCAAATAACACTTTTCGCGCCGTGTCCATCTGGTGAGGGAGTGGGGTCAGACCTTGCAAATGCTTCAAACATTGGATTTCGTCAAAATTCGGAATTAGATTCGTCTCTTCGGCCTGAATACCTAATTGAAAGAGTCGATAATCTCCCCAAGGTCCCCCTTTATCCAAACGGGATTCAAGCTGGGTAAGCCAGCTTCGATCAAACTCCAGTGGTACCGGCATTTCGGATATAGTCTGTTTGTTGTGGAGCGGATTTTTCCGGTTCATGCTGCTACCTCCCATGCCATTCGAGATGACGTTTATTCGTAGGTAATAGTATGGACGAATGAGAGACAGTTCATAACCAGATTCAGAATTCTATATGCACGGCTGTATTTTCCCAAAAAGTTCACAGAGTTCGTATTCATACGTCTGAGTGTGATTGAGGAAGCTTGTCCGAGTATTCATGAATGCGAGGAACGGCTATGATATAAATCACATGGAAAATCAATATATGGTGTAATATACTTGAATATAATCACTATATGTGGTGTTTAGTCATAATTTAATCGTAGAGCAAAATTGAACCGTTACCGTTATTCCGGGGAGGCTGAGCGTGGCGATGAAAACGAACAAACGATCACACAAGTTAGAGGGACTAAGCGAGAAAATATTTCTAGACCGATATGCCTGGAAGAACGCAGATTCGAATCATGCAAAGGTCGGGGATGTTGTATTGGTATTAACAAAGGATGACCCTAAATTTCCCACGAAGGAAGTTGGGGAGATTATAGAACGTGAGGGTCAGCTGGTTCAAGTGAGAACCCGAAGCGGAGAGATCGTCAAGACGGATGTAGAAAAGCTAACGCTTAATATAGAAAAGACACCTGAAGAGATGTGGGATCGCCTGGCTAAAGCGATGGCCTCCGTTGAATCCACCCCTGAACAACGAACGACATGGGAATCTCGATTCCGTTCGGTCTTAGACGATTGGAAGCTCGTACCAGGAGGTCGGATTGCTGCGGGTGCTGGTGCAAGTGATGAACTCACGCTGTTTAATTGTTATGTTATCCCTTCGCCCCAGGATAGCCGCGGTGGCATTATGAAAACGTTGACTGAAATGACTGAGATTATGGCACGCGGAGGTGGCGTGGGGATTAATTTGTCTTCCTTACGACCTCGCCGAGCCGTTGTTAAAGGGGTTAATGGGTCATCGAGCGGGTCCGTGTCTTGGGGTGGCTTGTTCAGTTATACTACCGGACTGATTGAACAAGGAGGAAGCCGGCGAGGCGCCTTAATGCTGATGATGAACGATTGGCACCCTGACGTGCTTGATTTTATTACGGTGAAACAAACGATGGGTCAGGTCACGAATGCGAACCTATCCGTATGTGTAAGTAATGGATTTATGGAAGCCGTTAAACAGGACGGTGACTGGGAGCTCGTTTTTCCAGATACAACTGACCCCAATTATGATAACGAGTGGAGCGGAGATCTTCAGCAATGGAGAGAAGCTGGTCGCTCGGTCATTCCTTATCGTACGGTTAAAGCGCGGGACATCTGGCGTACCATTATTGAATCTGCTTGGAAATCTGCAGAGCCAGGCGTTGTATTTATGGAGTATTATAATCAAATGTCGAACAGCTGGTATTTCAACCCGATTATCTGTACCAATCCATGTGGCGAACAGGGTTTGCCAGGGTGGGGTGTGTGTAATCTGTCAGCAATCAATTTATCCAAATTCTATGACGCAGATGCAGATGATGTAGCTTGGGGAGAACTGGCGGAGACGACACGTGTTTCGGCGAGATTTTTGGATAATGTAATTGATGCAACGCCGTATCATTTTGAAGAGAATAGACAGAACCAGCAGCATGAACGTCGGGTGGGGCTTGGTACGATGGGACTCGCAGAGCTGATGATCAAACTTCGCATTCGATATGGCAGCCCGGAGTCGCTGGAATTTTTAGATAAGCTGTATGGTTTCATTGCGAAGGAAGCCTATCTGGCATCGGCGGAGATCGCGGCTGAGAAGGGCTCGTTCCCTGCTTTTGAAGCAGAGCCATACCTACAGAGCGGTTTTATGAAAAATATGGTTGCGACGTATCCGGAAGTGGGGGAGGCTATACGGAAACAGGGCATTCGTAATGTCACCCTAATCACTCAGGCTCCGACTGGAAGTACAGGAACGATGGTGGGTACATCAACAGGTATTGAACCCTATTTTGCTTTTAAGTATTTCCGTCAGAGCCGGCTTGGTTATGATGAACAGTTTGTACCGATCGCACAGGAGTGGCTGGATGCCCATCCAAATGAGTCACTTCCAGCGTACTTTGTAACCGCGATGGATTTATCCGCTGAGAATCATATTCGCGTGCAAGCGGCCATTCAGCAGTGGGTGGATAGCTCTATATCCAAAACAGCCAACTGTCCAGCCGATTTTACGGTCGAAGATACTGCGCAACTCTATGAGCTTGCCTATGATCTGGGATGCAAAGGGGTAACGATCTACCGAGATGGCAGTAGAGATGTGCAGGTGTTATCCACTTCGAAGAAGGAAGAGGTAAAGGAAGAAGGACAAGAAGGGGCAAAAGTACAAGAAACACACGAAATACAAGAAAAGGTATTAAATAAACAAGAATCTACGTCAGAAGTAGAAGCAGGATCAGAGGCAGTAGCTGGATCGGATGTAGCAGCCACCTCTGCAAAAGTGCTAGATAAACAGTACAGAAGCCGTCCTCAGGTGCTGCGTGGAGCCACTTACAAAATTAATACGCCATTTGGAATGGCTTATATTACGATCAATGACTTAGACGGCATTCCAGCCGAAATTTTCCTGAATGTAGGTAAAGCGGGTTCAGATGTATTTGCCATGGCAGAGGCTCTTGGACGGGTCTGCTCTCTGTTCCTGCGGTACGGTGACCATGGGCATAAAGTGGAACTGCTCATTAAGCACTTGAAGGGCATTGGAGGTTCAGGAGCCATTGGCTTTGGTGTGAATCGAGTCGAATCCATTGCAGATGCAGTTGCCAAAGCTTTGGAAAGTCATGTACAGAACCAAAGTATAGAGAACGAGCCGAAATTAAGCGTAAATCACAATCATTCGGATTCCATCCATACAGATGCAGGTAATGCAGAGGCATGGAGAGAAGATTTGATCAAGGACACGAACCATGCTGCTACGCATGAATCAACAGGAGGAATGGGGCGTGCTTCTACTGCTGAATCGAGGGATTTATGTCCTTCGTGTGGTTCAGCAACCCTGATCAATCTGGAAGGATGCAAGACATGCAACAATTGCGGATACAGTAAATGTAGTTAAAATAGTTGAGTCCGAATTAATCCGAACTAAACCGCTTAATCCTTTAAATCTCATGCAAACGATTAGTGGAATTTTCTGAATTCATTGACTAATCGTTTGTTTTTTTGTTGGTAAAGCGTATGATGAGAAATACATGTGATACGCATGTGTTAGGGTATTGTTTTTGCCAATGTAAAATGAGATAGGACGTTAATTAGGAGGGGTTTTTGATGTTATCCTTAATTTTTGATATGGATGGAACGTTGTTTCAGACGGATAAAATATTGGAATCTTCACTACATGACACATTTGAGCACCTAAGGTCACAAGGGTTATGGAATGAAGGTACACCTATAGAAAAGTACCGTGAGATTATGGGGGTTCCACTGCCGGTCGTTTGGGAAACTTTATTACCCGGTCATTCTGACTCCATTAGAAATCAAGCGAATGAATGGTTCCATGCGAGATTAATCGAACATATTAGTACAGGTAAAGGGGCGCTGTATCCTGGTGTGGAAGAGTTCTTTCAGTTGTGCAAAGACAGAGAAATACCGATATACATAGCCAGTAACGGGCAGATTGAATACTTAGAATCCATCGTTAATTATTACCACTTGCATGAATGGGTTACGGAAACCTTTAGCATACAACAGATAGAATCGCAGAATAAGACTGATCTGGTACGAACCATTATGCAGAAGTATAAGATCACTCAAGGGTTGGTCATTGGCGATCGGTTGTCCGATATCCGAGCAGCCAAGGAAAATGGGTTGAGGTCTATTGGGTGTAATTTCGATTTTGCTCAGCCGGATGAGTTAGCACAGGCCGATCGTGTGATTAATAGCTTAATAGAATTAAGAACCGAGATCGATATCGCATAGATTAGAATCAATGAAGTATATAGCGTGATGGAATTGTGGAAATGCCAGTTCGAGATTGTCAAGGAGCCTAGCCTATAAAGCTCTTATCTAGTAAACGCTTGTAAAATTTACCCTTTTCGGCGCTTGAGTCCTAGGCTTCGAGATGCATTTATGAGCAAAACTTTCAATCCGGCAAAGGATAGGTTTATAATGGTTAGTGGCTGCTGAGTAAGTCGGCAGCCTTTTTCCATGGATTACATGTTTCTTAACCGTAAAATATGAGGAATCTCTCATTTGACAATGTAAGGTAATATTCTCCATTCGATGAAAAGCACTGTATTAAGCTATAAATATAGAGTATGATTTTACAGCTATAGAAGCTTGGAAGATAAAGTTACATCGTTTTAAACTGTTGTAACTGTTCTTGTAAATTCTGCCGAATTGATCGAGCGTATACTGTGATATAAACGCATGGTGCGATCAGATGAATCTGACTATGTTATCCACGTCGTGGATTAATAATATTAATGCTATAGATGCAACGCAGAAGATATGTTACACGTCTTCTTTAATGTGGAAATGAAAGATGAAAGGTGCAATACGTATGTTAAAGACAACGAGAACCAGTACCACTGCGAGCTTCAAATTGCCCCAGACAACGAAGATGTCAACATGCATGAGTAAGGAGGGGCACAGCATATGTCACAATCTTTGAGTAGCAAGCGCCACATGAACGGATTGGATGGTTTACGAGCCATCGCGGTGCTTGGCGTAATTGCGTATCATTTGAATTTAGATTTTATCCCTGGTGGATTGCTCGGTGTGGGCATATTCTTCGTACTATCGGGTTACTTGATCACAGACATTCTCCTGACACAATGGAAGGAACATGGCCGAATTTTACTCGGTGACTTCTGGGTAAGACGGGTGAGAAGACTGTTACCTGGCATGTTAACGATGACAGCAGTTGTTATGATCTGGTTGCTCTGCACCGATCCTTCCCGGTTGGCCGCTCTTCGTGGTGACATTGTCGCAGGGGTGTTATACATAAGCAATTGGTGGTATATCTTTCATCATGTATCCTATTTCGAAAGCTTTGGTCCACCGTCCCCATTTGGCCATTTCTGGTCGCTAGCTGTAGAAGAGCAGTTCTACATCGTGTGGCCTTTATTGATGGTCGCGGCAATTGTTTTATTCAAACGTAAGGGATGGCTAGTTGTCTTTATTGTGATCATGGCTGAATTATCAGCAGGTGCAATGGCAATTATGTACAACCCGGATCTGGATCCAAGCAGGGTCTATTACGGAACAGATACCCGTGCATTTGCACTACTAGCGGGTGCTGCGCTAGCCGTAGTCTGGCCTAGCCGGAAGTTGTCTTCGTCACTTGCCAATGGTAATCGATTGGGCATGGATGCAGCAGGTATAGCTGCTCTATTACTGTTAATCTATATGATGCTGAACTCCAGTGAATACGATTCTTCGTTATATCAGGGCGGCATGGTAATCCAAGCTATTGCAACGACGATACTAGTTGCTGTACTTGCGCATCCTTCGTCGTTCTTGGCACGGATCATTGGTGCTAAACCACTACGTTGGATTGGTGAACGTTCATATGGGATGTATCTGTGGCATTATCCGGTGATCGTACTGACGAGCCCAACTGTAGATACGGGTGGAGCACACCCGGTGCGAATCATTCTACAGGTACTGGCAACGGTTGTTCTGGCATCACTATCACTTAAATATATTGAGAACCCCATTCGTTATAATGGATTCCGTAACACGTTATCCAGGATGTGGGGGCGAGGTCATCGGCATGGAGTTTCCCACATGTGGTGGAAACGTTCGGCTCTCGTTCTCTCCATGCTCCTGATGATTGTAACGGTGTCACAGATGGTGATTGTCTCTGAAGCGAATTCAGATTCCCATTCGGAGTCCATGTCAACTACGCTGAACAGTGATCATTCGGTCACGGAAGAGAAGGGACAAGATGTTGTGCCCGCAACGGTCGCTCCATCAGACCCAGGTAATAAGCAAGATGAGAAGACCGATAAGCCGGTTGCAGGATCAGATGATCATTCAGGTAAGAATGACCCACCTGCCAATCCGCCAGATTCCTTCTCCAAGCCTGAGGAGCAAGCAACGGATGGAGGTAAAGAGACACCTACGGAACAGCAAGATAACAGTGGAGAATCCGGAGAGGGTACGGAAGATTCTATCGATCAGGCTGCCCAGTCACCAGAGGAATCTGATCACACATCGGATGAGCCTAAAGGGGAAACCAATTCACCAGCTACAGACGAGAAAATCCGCTATACAATCATCGGGGATTCAGTCATTCTCGACGCCAAGCCTTATCTGGAACAGACGATGGCAGGCGTGCACGTAGATGGGCATGTTGGTCGTCAGATGTGGCAGGCTGCGGATGTATTAAGTGAATTGAAAAAGAACAATCAGATGGGCAGTAAGGTTATATTGGAACTAGGTACCAACGGGTCATTTAATTCCAAAAATTTAAAATCGGTTCTCGAATTTTTGAAGGATGAGGAACATGTGTATCTAGTTACGGTACGCGTGCCTAGACCTTGGGAACGGACAGTTAATAAAGCATTGAACGAGGCAGCTACAGAGTATAGCAATGTCTCACTCATTGATTGGAACGCTGCGAGCGAAGGTCAGGATGCTTATTTTGAAAAAGATGGCGTGCATCTCACGGCTGAAGGTTCAGAAGCTTTTGCTGCGCTCGTGAAAAATAGTATCAAATAAATGGCTTGAATGAGCCGATTCTGCTTCAACCTTATTAAGCACTTATTCAATTCATTATGTATTGAACATTATTTGCTAACATATCAACGAAAATGTTCATGAAACAGCCCTCCTAGTGAGGGCTGTTTTTTTACCAATCGGATGGGTTTATAAGTCACATTTCAGCTATTCTTA
Organism: Paenibacillus sp. Root52; assembly: GCF_001426865.1. GTDB lineage: Bacteria > Bacillota > Bacilli > Paenibacillales > Paenibacillaceae > Paenibacillus. The sequence continues at coordinate 79,623 of NZ_LMFO01000029.1, forward strand.
ACGCTAAACATCGGATTACGCTACGCTTAGAGAAAAGAGAAAATGCACTCCAAAAATAATTTTACTTAATATAAGTAAAATCTTATTGATTTTTTACTAAAAATAATGATAAATTAGTAATGTTCAATTGTAAACGCTATCATAAAGTAACTAGGGAGGTTAGTTCATGAAAGATTCTAGATCCAAGAAAACGAAAAGAAAGACGATACCCATCGCCGCATTGTCGGCAGCTCTGATGTTAACCTCATCGCCAAGTCTCATATATGCGGAAACAACAACTGCTGTGCAGGAGGAAACTGTGCAGGGAGAATCTATACAAGAAGAGTCTGTAAAGGAAGAGTCGATACAGGGTGGACAGGAAGCAGTGGTCGATGATCCATCTGTAACTGCACCAATAGAACAAGAGTCTGCTATACCTGTCACTGAGCAGAACACCCAACTGAGCAGTCAGTTAATCTCCAGCACTCCGGAGGGATCACCTGAAGCACAGAAATTCAGATTCTACACAGCAACGTATGTGTCCGATAGCCTGAATCAGAAGGAAATGAGTTATCGGGTATACCTTCCAGAAGGATATTACGATAGCACAAGAACGTATCCTGTTGTCTATTTGCTTCATGGAGAGAACAATACCAGTGAGCAGTTTGAGTCCAGTGGCATTGCAGACAAGCTAGATCAGTGGATGAAGGATGGGACACTTCAGAAAATGATTGTCATTATGCCAGACTCAAGCAAAGGGAGCTATTTCGTCAATCAGACGGAAGGTGATGATCAAGGAAACTGGGAAAATATGATTGTAAATGATCTGGTTCCCGTAGTTGATGGTAAATTCAGAACAATTGATAAACCGCTATACAGAGCAATTACGGGTATTTCCATGGGTGGTTTTGGTGCTTTTGTCGTCGGGCTTGATCACCCAGAGGTATTTGGTTCGATTGGAAGCCATCGAGCTCCGCTGGGCATGACCATTGCTGGAAAGAATCCGATGGAGATGATAAAAAGCAAATCAGAGAATGAGTTGAAAGCGTATTCCATTTATCTGGATGGTGATGCGGATGACCCTAATACATATGCAGATAACTCCACGAATGCTATTCACGCTCATCTGCGATCCAAATCCATCTCACATGGCTACCAGATGCGTCCGGGTGATCACACCACCGATCCACTCGTGGATCTGAACCGTTCTTTGGGTGCTTTTAATTCGAAATTTGCCAAAGGCATTCTAACAGGCAGCTTTACGGCTACGCCTCAAGCATTGGGTACCGATACGAATGAGGTTCGTGTAGCCTACACAACTCAATTGGATCGGACTGCGGCGCAGCTGTTCCAGAATAATGGTACAGATCAGGATTTTGAGTTGTCTGTATCGCTGAAGGTAACTAATCCAGCGGGTGAGGTCTTGTACAGTGATACGAAGAAAGCGGGGGACATTATTACGGGTTCTGCTGAATCTACTTTTAATGACAGTTTCAATATTCCAGTGGTTCAGCTGGGCAGTAGTAAAAGTACAACTGTTTCTCTCGAAGCCTCGTTACTTGGCTCAACGATATCGCTGGGTTCCAAACCCCTAATCCGCGTTACGCCAACAGGTACGTTGCCTGAAGATATTCAGATTGATCTGCTTGGGGATTGGAAATTTAAGAAAGATTCATATCCAGGACCATCACTACATGGAGAAGCCGAAAATGTGGATACGACGGATTGGGCAACAGTGCAGCCGGGTCTGGACTGGTGGACAGACGGGTTCGGCGGTTATGAAGGGCTGAATAATTATTACGGAGCTGCTTGGTATCAGAAGACATTTTTTGTTCCTGAAGATTTCCCAGATCAGGACCTGACCTTAATGGCCGGCAAAATAGATGATGCTGACATCACCTATATTAATGGAATTAAAGTTGGCGAGACAGGTTTCGTGAACGGCGTGTATAAGTCTTCTTTCTGGGCAGCATCGCGTGAATATAAAATCCCGAGTAATCTGCTGAAACGGGGTCAGGTCAATACGATAGCCGTGTACATGCTTAACGATAACGGCGGTGGTGGCTGGTATTCTGGGCCTATTGGCATTTACACGAAGGCGGCGATGCAAAAAATTAAAGACCTACCTTCTGAGGTGCCTAGTGAGAACGAAGTAACCACAGTGAAGGAGTTCGCGGCTAAGCAATACCAGGCAATAGATCAGAAAAATCTGACTGTCTACGCAGATACATTGTCGGCTAAATATTTTGAGAAAGGCATTGATAAACTGAAGCTGCTGGAACAACGACAACAGTGGACAAAAGATTATGCAACAATCAAAACCAAGATCAACAATCCGTATGTGTTCACACTGGATAACCGTTACTTGTATACGGCTGAAGTTGTCGTAACAGGAACCAAAGCAGATGGAACCGAGACGGTACTTCAGCAGGGAACGGTATCTCAATATTATCAGCAGGAGAACGGTAAACTTCGAGAAACAGGTGACCAGAAACTGTTCTTTGTGACGGAGTTCTATTCAGAAAGTGCGAAGCGGACGGTCAAATACAGAGTTTATCTGCCACAGAGCTATTTGACGAATCCAGACAAGCGTTATTCAAGTGTGTATTTACTTCACCAGTTTAACAGTGACAGTGAGTCCTACGAGATCGACAAAATCGATCAGATTTTGAACAAAGAGATCGCTGCAGGACGATCCAAAGATATGATTGTTGTTATGCCTGACTCTTCCGGAATGAGCTGGTGGGTAAATGGAGCAGAGCCTGATGGTGTGAAATGGCAGGACATGGTGGTTAAGGATCTGGTACCGTATGTAGATCAGAAATTCAGAACGATTGATGATGCGCGTTACAGAGGAACCTCCGGCGTGTCCATGGGTGGATTCGGTTCCTTCGCGATTGGTTTCCAATACCCGGATCTATTCTCTTCAGCAGCAAGTCATATGGGGGCAATAAACTTCACTCAAGCAGGCCAGAATCCAGTTGAGATTATTAAATCTTACCCTGTTGAAGCGTTGAAACGGTATTCTATTTACTTGGATTCAGGTAATGAGGATGTGTACAAATTTGACGTGCCGGTAACGACGCTTCACAAGTATTTGAAGGATAATCATGTAGAACATTATGCCGAGATTCGTGACGGACTACATGACAGTGCGTTCTATACTAAGTCGATAGACTTGTCGTTCGCTCAGCACAGCAGACATTTTGCTGATGCACATGTTACAGACGGAGTTTTGGCGGGAAGTCTTAATATCCAGAGCAGATCTGGCAACAAAACAGTGACATACCAGGTGACTGCAAAAGAACAATTAAATGCTTATGTAGATAACATTCCGACGTCACCTTATGTGAAAAATCAGACGCCAGATCTACACATCCCTGTCATTCTTGAACTCGTTAATCAGGCTACAGGGGAGCGAGTTGCTGTACAACAGGATGCACTTAAAGCTCGTACTGGCGGTGTATCGAAGGAGGGTACACTAACCATTCCTGCTCTTCAAGATGGCAATTACAGCTTAAAACTGAAAGCTTCAGTACTAGATCGCACGTTTACACTTGCTACTGCGAATTACACGGTAGATGGTTCAACGGGAGGATCTCCTGGCAATACCGGGGGAAGCTCTACAGGAGGTTCTTCATCTGGCACACCAGCTATCACTCCGACTCAACCGGTTGCTACACCAGGAGCAAATACGAATACGGACGGTGTTAACGGTGCAACCACGGTAAGCCGTGAAGATGTTGCTGCTGCGCTGGAGAAGCAAACGGATCTGTCGATCAAACTCGCAGAGGGAATCTCACTTGTGCTTCCATTTGACGCTTTGAAACAGATCATGTCAGAGCTGGGTTCTGGATTCAAGTTATTGAATCTGAAATCAATACCTGTTACAGCCACTGAACAAAATTCGAAGATTGCGTCGGCTGGACAGCATTTGGGCGGTCAGCTCAAGTCAGCCGGATCGTTCATCAGCTTGGAGCTGTCTGCTACGCTTGAAGATGGCACAGTTCGCCAGTTGAATCCTACGTTCGAGCAGCCAGTCCAAATTGAACTTGCAGCAGATGCTGGAACCGATCACCAGCTCGTCGGTGTGTATTACTGGAACGAGAAAGGTGAAGCAGCGTTTAAGCGCAGTACATGGCATAGCGAGACAGACACATTTGAAGCCCAGATCAACGAATTGGGAACCTATAGTCTGATGACTTTTACGAAGCCATTCAATGACGTTCAGTCCGGTTCATGGTATAACCGTGCTGTCGAAGTGATGGTTGCTCAGCACATCGTTAAAGGAGTTAACGATGCGAATTTTGCACCTCAAAGTTCTGTGACGAGAGCAGAGTTTGCCGCTCTACTTACCCGTATGCTGGGCCTTGAAGAAACAGCAAATGCACCGTTTGCTGATGTGTCTCAGGACAGATGGTACGCATCCTCCGTTGCGGCTGCATATCAAGCAGGCATTATCAACGGTGTGTCTGATGTGGCTTTTGAACCGAACAGACAGATTACACGAGAGCAGATGGCTGTTATGACTTATAATGCACTGCAAAAGCTGTACCCAGGCGAAAGTGGAACCAGTCATGATGCGTTGGCTGGATTCACAGATGGAAGAGATATTCGTCCTTGGGCTCAGCAGCAACTATCTACACTTGTACAGCTTGGATTAATCCAGGGTAATGGTAAGTCCATGAAGCCTCAGGGTATCGCTACCCGAGGTGAAGCTGTGCAGGTGTTATTGAACCTAATGGAACATAAGGGTCAGTAATACCCTACGGAATAGCTAATTGATAGATACGTAATAATCTAAAAAGGACAAACAAGTTTTAAACCTTCTGCTCGCGGCCACGCGGGCTGGAGGTCTTTTTTTCATAATAGGGTGTTACTCTGTGCAGAGGGATTCTTCAAGGTTCTAGGATGTTATTGTTGGGCATTCAACCAGACATCTGATACACTATTTATCAGGTGAATTAATTGTGATGATCTCGCTGAATTAGCAACAGGCTAACGTATTCAGATTGCAGAGTTGTTGATGATGGGGTCATAGCTGGAAGAAAGGAACGTTATGTATTATGGCAACGATTAAGGATATCGCAGGTCAGGCGGGTGTATCTATTGCTACCGTCTCTAGAGTGCTAAATTATGACCCAACCCTCTCCGTATCAGACGAGACGCGTAAACGCATACTCGAAATTGCTCAACAATTAAATTATCGAACGCCAAGGGAGCGTAACGGTAGTGGGGCTGCACATGGGGTAACCAAAGAAACCCGGCGTATTGGACTGATGAACTGGTATACAGATCAGGAGGAGATGTTGGATCCGTATTACCTGGCTATTCGACTTGGCATTGAAAGAGAATGCTTCAAGCATCAGTTCGAACTTGTGAAGATGTATAAGCACACCACTGGAGAGGGCATTGACTGGAATGGGGAAGCACCTGATGGGATCATTGCCGTTGGAAGGTTTGAGCAGAAGGATATCGATTGCTTCCCAGCTAATCTAGATGCAGTTGTGTTTGTCGATTCATCACCGGATGAAGAGCATTTTGATTCGGTTGTTTTTGATATGCGTCATGCGGTTCGAGGAGCGCTGGATTATTTAAGTAGCCTTGGTCATAGCAGAATCGGTTATATTGGAGGACACAATGAGTCCTATGCTAGAACGACGCGTGATGAGAGGGAGCTTGCTTTTGGCGAATGGCTTCAAGAACACAACTTGCATGAGTCTGCCTTCGTGTATATGGGAAGTAATTGGTACCCAGAGGATGGATATCAGCTAATGAAAAGTGCCCTGGAATCGCAGGTATGCCCAACGGCTTTTTTAGTTCAAAATGATTCGATGGCTGTAGGGGCTCTCCGCGCTCTTCATGAAGCAGGTGTCAAGGTGCCTGAAGAGATGTCTATTATTGGCTTCAATGACATTGCGATGTCGGCATTTATGCAGCCACCGTTAACGACCGTAAAGGTACATATGGAGTACATAGGCGAGACCGCCGTAGAACTGATCGCCGAGCGGCTTCTCTCCAAGCGTGATATAGCCAAAAAAGTAGTTCTTCCTACGAAACTCATCATCAGAGGAAGCTGTGCTGAACTTAAAACTCCGTAGCAGAAAAACAACAACAATTGGTTGAACCTTAATAGATGGTTGATCTCTCGATTAGAATGAATACCACCATAATAAGCCATGAACTCCGAGCTGGAGGGTCATGGCTTATTGTCGTACAACGTTATGATGATTGTATGGGGCGAGTCCTAGACAGCTCAGTCATATGAGCAATTAGACCATCTTGCTCCCTTAATTAAGGAAGGATTCATAGCGTTGCTGGAAAGATACCTCCATCTCGATCTGCCGTGCAAGCTGCTGTTTCACTTTATCTCCGCGTAATGACTGCAACTCTTGCAGGGGCTTCATCGAAGCGAACTGATCCTGTGCCATGCGGGTCAATAGTTCTGCAAGCATATCTGCATCCTCTAGAGCAGCATTTAGTCCGAATGCACCTGTGGGAGTCATCGTATGAGCAGCGTCACCGATGAGCACGATATTGTCCTGCGTCCATGTCTCTGAATAACTGCTTTCCACAGATAATAAGACAAAGTCACTCCATGTTTGGATGTGCGCTTTAACCGAATCAGCCAAACAAGGGAATGCCGTGACCAGTTTTTGAACAAAAGGTGTAAAAGGCAGCTCGCGCAACTTGGAATAAGATCCTTGGGGGATGTTCCAGCCGATCTGAACATAGCCCCCGAATTGAGAAAAGAGAGCCAGCTGTTGTCCGTCCATGCTTGCCATTCGTACCGCAGGTTCCCAGCCTACAGGTGCCGGGATGCGAGCCCATAACAGGTCATAACCATGCTTACGAATAAGGGGGATCATTCCCGAATGTTTCCGTACAGCTGAGTATCGTCCATCAGCACCGACGATAATGGAAGCTTCAATGGAAGACGGAACGCCATTTTGACGGATATTGATACCAACAGGCTTACCGGTCTTCTCTCGCAATATCCCGGTCATAATGGTATTGAAGAGGATATGCTCATGGTTTTGCTCTTGCTGCTGTGACTGGGTGACGATAATCTCTAACAAGTGATCCTGTGGTACATGGATGCCAACGTGCGAGACTTCATCACTTGGGAAAATGGTTTTAATAATTTTACCGTCTTCCCAATATTGAATCTCCTCCAGCGGAAGTGCTCCGCGCTCAGCAATAATGGAGTATAGACCATGTTTGTTTAATATAGCTTCTCCATCCGTATTCAGCAGCTCTCCGCGGAATGACTTGTGAAGATGTGGCTGTCGTTCAATTAAAGCTGTAGATATGCCTTGTCGATTCAACAGATTGGACAATAGTGCTCCACCTGGCCCCGCCCCAACGATACAGACATCGACAGTCAGCGTTTGGTTTGTTTCATTTGTATTATTCATATGTTAAAATTCCTTCGCTGTATTATAGGTGATCATTCATGTACTTTATAACAATAAATTTATAAAAATCATTAAGTAACTAAAAGTAACTTTGAGCATAAGTAATTATAAACAAACTCCTTAAGATATTGCAATAGGTTGTTTAAGTACCTGTCTCTAAACTTGCCTAAACGTCTGACATTCATCCCAATTGAACCCGTCGAATGCAAACGTATATTTCACAAACAAAATAGTACAAATATGTTACAATATAAGGTAGGTTATGATCATAGGTAGGAGGGACAGTTATGAGTCCGGATACGGAGCGAAACTCTCAATTGGCAAATATCGATCAATTGTTGGAGGCCTTCTTCAGATATAAAAATAAAGTGTTGGATCAGCAACAGAAGAATGAAACAAACTGCAAACTGAATCCAACCAAAAATCATATATTGGCCATGATATTACGTGAAGAACGTTGCATGGCTGTTGATGTGGCAAGACAGCTCAGCCTATCTTCGGGAGCAACGACAATTGTCCTGAATCAGTTGGAGAGTGAGGGGCTTATTCAACGGGTGCGCAGTGAAGAGGATCGGCGGATTGTCTGGTTATCCCTTACAAGTGATGGAGAGCAGCTAGCTCGTACATTGATTGCGAATCGTGGCCGCATGACTTGGGAATTGTTGCAGGCACTTACAGAAGAGGAACAACAACAGATGATCGGCATGCTCAAAAAAATTGAGCTGAAGCTGCTGGAGAACATGAAAGCACTTGAGCAAGCGAATCGATAAGGTAATACGTTTCAATTTAAGGCGTCAGCCTTCAAGAATTTCAGACCTTCGTTGAGGTCTAAACCTTGAAGACTGGCGTTTTTTATTTTACATATCAATTTAAATTCATTCACCTACAGGTTCATAAGTGGTCTTTGAATTTGCAGGAATATGCATTTCATATTTCATTAAGGGTATTATAAAATGTTTTCGCTTATAGGTGGAACCTGCGAATATGGTCTGTTAGACCTTCAAGCTGCAAGATTTCCTTTTGTTTCTCACCGAGAAGATCAAAATGAGGAAAAAGCTCACGTCGATGAATATAACGAGGATTAAGTCCATGTGCGCGGCACCATTCTTCGAGTCTTTCCAAATCTGCACATCCCACTTTGGTCACACTCTTTACGCCAGGGAAACGGGGATCAATCCAAAAATGAGTGAGATAGGCAATTTCGCCACGGGAGACACGCTCTTTCCAGGCTGTCAGCTCTTTTCGCTTAATTCCAAATGCCATAATTACCAAAATCCTTTCCAAACGGGTATTGTCCTGAACGTATTGTAACATCTTATAGTGGTAGTTCAAAAAGTCCGCTTTTAATTACGAAGGAACAGAATCAATCACTATTGTTCAAACGAAGCTATTATAAAATGCGGTGGCTGGGTAAATGTATATGACAACATTTTTATAACCATTATTCGTTATATGCTAAAATAAGGCATCAATGTTCATTACGCGGAAAGGGAATGACATCATGGAACTATTTATCGCAGTCCTCGTTTTACTGGTTCTGATCGGTTTATCCAATATATTGAACCGATTTGTACCTTTTATCCCCGTTCCGCTCATTCAGATTGCGCTTGGTTTTGCTGTAGCGTTGCTACCGGCCGGCGTACATTTGCCACTGAATCCGGAATTGTTCTTTGTGCTGTTTATTGCTCCATTGTTATACAACGATGGCAAACGAACACCTCGAAATGAATTGTGGAATCTTAGAGCACCCATTCTACTTCTTGCTCTAGGGCTTGTATTTGTCACCGTACTGGTGGGCGGATATGCGATCCACTGGCTTATTCCTACCATTCCACTTCCTGCTGCCTTTGCGCTGGCTGCAATTTTGTCCCCGACGGATGCTGTAGCTGTTGGAGCGATGGCAGGACGTGTGCATCTTCCCAAAAGCATACATAGGTTACTTGAGGGAGAGGCGTTAATGAACGATGCCTCTGGATTGGTTGCTTTCAAATTTGCAATTGCTGCAACGGTTACAGGTGTTTTTTCACTTGCTGAGGCCTCGGTTAGCTTCTTAATTATTGCAATCGGCGGGCTACTTGCCGGTGCATTATTATCGTTTCTGCTGATCCGGCTTGGTGTCTGGATTCGTCGTCTTGGAATGGAGGATGTAACCATTCATATGCTTCTGCAGATTTTGACGCCATTCGTTATATATCTCGTGAGTGAAGAGATTGGTGTCTCGGGGATTTTGGCAGTCGTAGCTGGTGGCATCATTCATGCGATTGAGCGTGATCGAACGGAATCCGTGCAACTGAAAATGCAGGTTGTATCGATGAGCACGTGGTCTGTAATTTTGTATATTCTGAATGGTCTGGTGTTTGTCATTCTAGGCGTGCAGATTCCAGATGTGTTAAATACTATTTTTGCCAATGCTTCGTTTAATAATGGACAGGTTCTCGGCTACGTAGGTCTGATTACGTTGTTGTTGTTAGTATTACGTTTTGCGTGGATTTATGTATTCTGGCGTGGGAACAAATGGTTTCGTCCTCAATCTTCGATTGGAAAGCCAAAATTCAAAGCAATGACGTTGATTTCTCTTTCAGGTGTGAGAGGGGCGGTGACGCTAGCGGGTGCATTCTCCATTCCATATGTACTCGAAGATGGCTCGCCTTTCCCAGAGCGGGATCTCATTATATTTTTGGCGGCAGGTGTCATTCTGTTAACATTAATTGCAGCGAGTGCCTTGCTTCCGGTATTAGCCAAAAATGATGAGAAAACAACGGATGGCGAACCACTTACGACCGAGCGTAAAGCTCAAGATATTATGCTAAATGCAGCCATTCGCGCGGTGAAGTCAGAGATGAACGAGGAGAACAAGGCAGCAGCGCTTGCTGTAGTTTCAGACCTATCGAAGTATATCAGACAGGCAGCTGGTCAGCTCACCGCGGGGAAACGCAAAGATATCCTTAAACAGGAAGCGGCCATTAACCTGATCGGTACACGGGCTGAGCGTAAGGAAGTGCAGAAGATGTTGGATGAAAATGTAATTGCATCTGACGCAGCATTCCGGTGTAATAGCTGGCTGGATCGCAAAGAAATGATGCTGGCTAACCGAACCAACACACAAATGATGTTCTCCATCAGTGAGATTGGACGTGTGATCGGACATCTGTTCACCGAGCGCCAAGAAGCACCGACGCCGCAGTTCATGATCGAAAATGCAGAGCTGTTTCAACAGGTTAAACTTCGTACCTCTGAAGCAGCGATTAAGGCGATCCGTGCCCAGATGAACGATGCCAATCGTACGGTGGCGATAGCGGTTATTGCCAAGTATGAGCGTGTCATCTCCAAATTGCGTAGCTGGAATCAAGGGCAGAAGGAAGATCCATTCGATCAGAACAAGATGGAGCTGCAGATGGTAGCGATTCAAGAGCAGCGGAATACGGTACAGCAATTGTATGAGAATGGTGAAATTAACCGGGACGTGGCTGCTAAATTACGGCGTTTTATCAATGATGTGGAGGCTACCGTGCTCAAAAATAGTTAACCTGACAAATCCGATATTTTAAATATGGTTATGCGTTTGATATAATACAGGAAGCACGTGAACACACCTTCAGAAAAAGGAGATAGATGAGATATGGCAGAACAACACACTCGTTTAGGCAAAACAGATCTAGTCGTTAACCCCATCGGGTTAGGTGCAAACGCAGTAGGTGGACACAATATCTATCCAGATATGTTGAATGATGAAACGGGTAAAGAAGTCGTTCGCACGGCATTGAAGCAAGGGATTAACTTTGCGGATACAGCCTTCATCTATGGTCCGGAGCATTCTGAGCGATTAATTGGCGAAGTTCTCAAAGAAACAGGTCAGCGTCAAAATACAATCATAGCAACCAAGGCTGCACATAAATTGGTCGATGGAAAGGTTGAGATCGATAACTCTCCAGCCTTTCTAACCGAAGCTGTTGACCAAGCACTAAGACGTTTACAGACGGATTACATCGATTTATTCTATATTCATTTCCCAGACGAACAGACACCGAAGGACGAAGCAGTAGGTGCGTTAAAGCGATTAAAGGATGCAGGCAAAATTCGGGCAATAGGTTTATCCAACTTCTCCGTTGAACAGCTTCGGGAAGCAAACCGCGATGGGCACGTGGACGTCCTGCAATCCGAATATAATCTATTTAAACGAGAAGCAGAACAAGAACTGCTTCCCTATACAAAAGAACATCACATTTCATTTGTTCCTTACTTCCCATTGGCGGCAGGGCTACTGGGAGGCAAATATAATCGTGATACAACATTCCAAGACGGACGTGCAACGAATCCACTCTTCACCGGAGAGAACTTTATTCGCAATTTGGACAAGGTAGATCAGCTTCGCAGCATCGCAGAATCCAAAAACGCTGAGGTTGCTCATCTTGTCTTGGCATGGTATCTATCCCAGCCTTCCATTGATGCCCTGATCCCAGGAGCGAAGAAACCGGAACAGGTGATTAATAATTTGAAGACGTTGCAGGTAGAATTGACTGCTGAAGAAATTGCAGTAATAGATCAGATTTTTCGCTAGGCCGAGTTTTCAGACACGTTCTAAATAGTTCCGGGGAATCGGGTAATGCTAACAGGGAGAGTGTAGGTTCATCAACATAGAAAGGATATGAACATGACCCTGATCCCGAAAAAAGCCCGAATGCTCGGAATATTCATTGTGATTCTCTTATTGAGCTGTAATACGGTTTATGCGAAGCCGGCGCAGAAGAACCGGCAGTATTACGAGGAACGTGGAGAGATTGTGTGGGAAGTGCCTACACAGGATAAGCTTATCGCCCTAACATTTGATGATGGCCCGGATCCTGTGCAGACACCCGAAATTTTGGCTTTGCTCCGGCAGTATGAAGCCAAAGCTACGTTTTTTGTGTTAGGTAAATGGGCTGAGAAATTTCCGCAACTTGTCATGCAAGAGCAGCAGGAAGGACATGAGGTAGCTAATCACACGTATGCACATACGTATGCAGTGCGATCTACGGGTGCTGACACCTATATCCGAGACATGGATGCGGCCGAGAAGTCTATCCTTGGTGCGGGGGTTGCACGTCCAATGTTGTTTAGACCTCCCGGTGGCTACTATAACGATATGGTGATTCAAGCTGCCAAGCAAAAAGGGTATACCATTGTGTTATGGTCTTGGCATCAGGACACTCGCGATTGGGCTTCCCCAGGAGTCGCTACCATTGCCAACAAAGTGTTGAAAAACGTTCGTAACGGGGACATTGTTCTATTCCATGACAAAGTGGAAGGAAAGTCTCAGACGGTGCAGGCATTAGCACGAATCTTGCCTCAACTTCAACAAGAAGGCTATCACTTCGTGACCGTATCCGAGTTGCTTGCTGTTAAAGCCAAGGAGGCTGCAAAGAACGGCGTATCCTCTTCGAAAGTTCACCCGTAATTGGAATTCAAACCCGCCGTCTCTGGATTTCAGAGCGAAGCGGGTTTTTGCATTTGGCAGGCACAGCTTTTGTTTTGATCTCAAAACGTCTACAATAGATGAAGATTTGCTACAGGTGGCGTTATGAATTAGGACTGACTTATATATAAGGAGGAGAACGGATGAACGGACAACAACGGGTTAACATTAGAGCAGGCTTAGAAGTGGATATCGTGCTGAAGCAGGATCAAGCTACTGGCAAGCTGACACGGGGGATCGTGAAGGATTTACTGACCAAGTCACCCACACATCCTCATGGAATTAAGGTTCGTCTCACCAATGGACAGGTAGGACGAGTTAAGCAGATTATCAGTGGAGCAGCGCAGTGATTGAATGCGTGAGACAATAGATGAAGAGCACAGCAGATGTAATGGCACATCTCGCAGGAGGGAATGAACGACAGCAGGATGCCTATCAAGTGCTCCAAGAAAGTAGAGTGTTACTTACCTTGGCAGCATTTCAGGCTTATCCTGCGGGAACTGTACCTATAGATATCGACATTCCAGGTAGTGATCTAGATATCCTTTGTGAGGCACATGATCTAGATGCTTTTGCAATTCATATTCACCGAGAATTGGGTAACATGCTGCATTTCCAATGTAATCGTGGTACCCGAAGTGTGGATGGAACATCTTATGTGACATGTAACTTTCAGATTGACCATTGGCCTATAGAGATTTTTGCTCAAGCTGTCCCCATTCAACAGCAGAACGCATATCTTCATATGAAGGTAGAGTGGGAACTGTTACAACTATGGGGATCTGAGGGACATCGTGAGATTCGAAGATTAAAACGTTCTGGACTCAAGACTGAGCCTGCCTTTGCTCAAGTGCTTGGGTTACAGGGCGATCCCTATGTGGAGATGCTGCATCTGGCAACGTGGAGTCATATCGAGCTTAGAGATTGGGCGCGTAAGCAGCCGTCATTCTTTCAGTTGTCTTCAATGATTAATGAATCATCATAATAAGAAAATGGCTACAATAGTCGTGACTGTTAAGCCTAGTAATACAGGCTTCAGGTTTCGACGAGCAAGTTCAAACGGACTTACCCCGCATATGGCGGCGGCTGGAATCAACGCCCAAGGAATCAAAGTTCCACCGCCGACCCAAATCGCGGCAACCTGCCCTAGAGCGGTAAGTGTAGCTGCAGATGAAGCTGTATCGGCAAACATTGTTGCAATCGAACCAACGAGAGAGATCCCCGAAAACCCCGAACCATCCATACCTGTGACCGCACCGGTCAGTGTAAGCGTGATTGCACCAATCGAATCATTCAAAGGTACGAGTCCCGCTAAGGCAACACCAAGATCATTCACAATACCGTGAGATCCATCAGGCAATGGATTGTTGAACAGCTCAGTGATGGCTGAATCTCCGAGATAAAAGAACGCTGCGATTGGGATAACGGGGCCAAATACTTTGAATCCAAATTGAAACCCTTCAATGAGGTAACTCGTTGTTTCTTCGGGGCCTGTGTGGCGATGGGCTACAAGGGTTACTGCGATCAGAATCAGCACAGCGGTACCGCCAATTAGGGCTGTAGCATCTCCGCCTTGAAGATTTAACACAAACATAAGAATAACATCAACTGCAAATAACAACGGAATTAGAATGGCGAATACCCTTTTCCAAATGGAAGGCAGAGGTTGTTGTTCAATGGAGGGAGTCGTCGCTTCCGGTGCAGAAGTGGATGCGGTAGGATTCACGTACATTTCCCCTGTGACCGGGTTGCGAAGGGTATTGGTGTGATTTGCCTGCATCTCTTTGCGAAGCATCCAAAATGCCGTAATGGTGGATATGGCACCCATAACAATGACGAGTGGAATACTCGCCGTAATGACAGAGCTTACTGGAAGTCCGGCAGCATCTGCTGTGAGTTTGGGCGCACCTTGGATGATGAAATCTCCTGATAAGGCAATCCCGTGTCCAAAAAGATTCATGGCGATGGCCGCTCCGATGGGAGGAAGCCCTACACGAACCGCAACAGGCAGCAAAACAGCTCCTACTAGAGCAACTGCAGGTGATGGCCAGAAAAAGAAGGAGACCACCATCATAATGAGGCCGATGCCCCAGAAAGCGACCTGCGGTGAACGGATAAATCGTGTCAGTGGCGCTACCATCACTTCATTAATACCTGTTCGAATGAGCACCCGGCTCATAGCTACAATGATCGAGATGATGAATATAGTACTGATCAGCTCTTTCACCGCATAGATAAAACTGTTAAATATGCCTGACACAGAACCGGTTAATGATTCGGTAGCCAACAGACCAATGGTCATAATACCAGCGACACAGATAATGGTTGTATCTCTTCGCCGAATCATTACAGCGATGATAAGTACGATAAACGCCAGATATACATAATGCAACGGAACAAGTTGAATATTCACATTATAAGTCCCCCTCCATCTTAAGAGCCCAAGGCGTGCTATATCGTATGCATGTCAGCATCAGGCGTTCATAGAGAAATGCATGGTGTAGGAGGATTTTTTTTACAGATAGAGAACTTAATTAACTATACAATGTGTATCGTTCATACTACTGTAGGTCACCAGAGTAGTAGTTAGAGGTCACCAAAGTGCATAGACAACGGAAAGCGAGCATGATTACAATGAACATGCCATCATAAGGAAGAAAAATGGAAAAAAAGGCGATCTATCTTGTACGTGAATAAGAAAGAACAAGCATTGTTGATAACGTTTACAATTGTGGGTTATGCCAAGAAGATTTTAATGCTGAACAAAAAAGGGCGGTCATCTATGAACTTCATCCGTTCATTACGTTTCAAATTTATTGTTGGTCTGACACTCATCATGCTGCCCTTGTTTCTGTTGATGTACTATAACAATGTGTACGCCATGAATGTTGTACGTGATCAAGTATCGCTTACGAGTATGAATCATCTAGTCAAGAGCGTTGAACAAAATGAACGAGTCCTTCAAGAAACGAATCGTTATCTATATAGCTTGGGTGAACGCGACCCCGATATCATTTCCTTGTTTTTTCTAAAATACGGCAGCGGGGATTACATTATTGCTAAGCAACGGATTATGAATAAATTCATGACAGATATTGGCTTCTACAATCTGATCGATTCCTTCTTTTTATACGACGCCATAAACGATGATCTATTACTCGCTACCTCCGGTGATTACGACATCAAAATGTCGCTCGTGCAGAAGAGTATGCCCGTGCAGATGCAGCAATTCGAAGGGGATATTCAGCAGCCTGAATGGGGGATCGTCCGCGGCGAATCGAGAAATGCACTTGTGAAGACGGTTCGCATCAACCAGCAATTCTACGCGGGGGCTCTTGTGGATATGAACGCACTGAATTATCCAGAGCAATTCACGGAATCGGGAGATCGGGGTGGAGCTGTTATTGTAGGAATAGATGGGATAGCATTATCCAATTCATCGTTGAGTGCAGATCAGATTAAGCTAGCGGCTGCCCATCTTCCAGGATTAAAGAACCCCTATCAGGTTATCTCGGAAGAAGTACCCAAAGGTAAGGCACGTCAATATTTGATGCTGGGCTTGCCTTCAGCGATGTCGAAGATGAACTACGTTGTGCTCTTGCCCGAAGAAGACATGATGCGAAACTTACCGTTCTTCCAGCGGATTATTCGTTTGCTACCTATTGGTGCAGCTGTCATTCTTATTACTGCCCTTGTCTTTGTCCGTCAATTACTGTTCCGGCCGATGAATATGCTCATCCGTGGTATGAGAAGGGTGAGTCGGGGAGAGCTGGATGTTAGGTTGGAGCCACCCGCTTCTTCGGAGCTGGAGTTTGTTACTCGAAGCTTCAATCAGATGACGAGTCAGATCCAGCATCTTAAGATTGATGTTTATGAGGAGCAGCTAAGAACGAGGGAAGCAGAGTTCAAGCAGCTCCAGATGCAGATTAACCCTCACTTTTATCTGAACTCCCTCAATATCATTCATAGCCTGGCCTCTCTACAGAAGCATGAGCTGGTGCAACAGATGGCGGGGCATCTGGCTGACTATTTCCGTTTCAGTCTGCGAGCAGGCAAACGTGTCATTAGACTTGATGAAGAACTGGAGCATATACGCCACTATTTGGAGATTCAGAAACTTCGTTTTCCCAACAAGCTTAGTTTTTCGCTGGAAGTAGAAGCTGGCCTGGGGCATTATGTGCTGCCACCGTTAACGCTACAACCCTTCGTAGAAAATTCAATTATACATGGATTCCAGCGGCGTACAGAGCCTTTTATCATTCGCATCAAAGGTCAGGGTACAGCAATCGTATCTGGTTCTACTGCAAACGATGAGGAGACAGAAGAGCTTCCGATGTTATTGATAACGATAGAGGACAATGGCGTAGGCTTCAACCAGGAGTTGCTGGATCGTTTGCAACAAGGGCAATATGCAGAAGATCCAGGGGGACAGCATATTGGGATCTGGAATGTAGCACACCGATTGATGGTGAAATATGGAGATGTAGCCGGGCTTGCATTCAGCAATCAAGCAGATGGCGGAGCCAAAGTCGTAATTCATGTACCCGCTCAGACGGAAGAAGAAGAAGGGGGAGCCTAATGCGGAATCTATTGATCGTGGATGATGAAGTATATGCCCTACAGGCCATGGTTGAAGGCGTGAACTGGCACTCGGCGGGCATTGATCAGGTATTTAGTGCAGGAGATGCTGAAGAGGCGCGAATAATACTGAAGCGACACGCTATCGATATCATGATCTGTGATATTGAAATGCCTGGCGAGACAGGGCTCGATCTACAGAGTTGGGTTCTTAAGCATGATCCAGGTATGTTGACTATTTTCCTTACAGGTCATGCTTTGTTTGCATATGCGCAGTCGGCAATTAAGCTGAACAGCTTTGATTACGTGCTTAAGCCAGCTCCTGCGGATCAATTGCTCAAGATAGTAAGTCAGGCTGTAGACAAAATCAAAGCAGGTGAGCAGCGCACACATACAAATAAACTCTACGAGACCGTCTATAAACGGTGGCAGACACATAAGCCATTATTGACAGAGCGGTTCTGGAAAGATGCGATATCTCAACGAATGACGTTGACTAAACAGCGCTTGCAGGAATTAGCCGAAGTGTATGGAGCCGAGATTGATCCGAATGCACGAATTGTACCAATCGTCATTTCGGTGGAGGAATGGGTTCGTGAATTTGACCTTCGGGATGAAGAGGTATTGGAATATGCGCTGCGAAATGCAGCCAAGGAAATGTTGTTAGGAGACAGACCTGGTGAGGTGTTTCAAGATCATGGAGGTCTAAATATTGTGCTTGCGTATGAACAGGATGGCATCGTGGCTTCAGCGAAAGAGATGGAAAAGGATTGCCAGATCTATATTCGAGAATGCGGTACGTACTTCTATTGCCGATTATCCTGTTATGTGGGTGTCCCTGTTGCGGTTACTGAATTACAGGGGATGCTCAATGAGTTGATGGACATGGAGCGTCGCAATATCAAGGAACTCGAAGGTGTATTTGTATACGATGAGCAAGGCCGAGATACCGAAGATCGCTTTTTACCGATTCCGTGGTTCTCCGAATTGTCCATTCTGTTCGAGACAGGCAAAGTAGGAGATTTACGTGAACGCGTCGATGAGATTTTCGAGTTGTTGGCTGGACAAGAGAGGTTGTCACCGGAGATTCTGCGACTGTACTATCATGCGATGCTTCATGTGGTATATCCTTTGCTTCATCAGAAAAATGTATCTGTACGCAGTCTTTATCCAGGGGAACGCGAGCCGGAAGAAAGTGTCGTAACACGTTCCTTGCCCCAGTTGAAGCAGTGGACCCTAGAACTAATTAGCCGTGTGGTACCTGTGTTGTATCCAGACGATCATAGTCCAATGACGATCGTGGATCAATTGTGCATCTACATTGAGAATCATATTGGTGAAGAGCTGATGCGAGAAGAACTAGCTTCCTTTGCAGGATTTAACCCCGCGTATCTGTCTCGTCTCTTTCGGAAGGAGAAGGGCATGTCTCTTTCGGAGTTTATTTTACAGCGCAGAGTAGCGAAAGCGAAAACGTTATTATCCCAGTCTACCGTGAAGGTAACGGATATTGCGGGCAAGGTGGGATATTATAACTATTCTCATTTTACGAAAATGTTCAAGAAGTGCACCGGCATAACCCCCCAGGAATTTCGCAAACAATCGCGTACCGTACAGCTATGACGCAGCATGCTGCGTCTTTTGTATTTTTAGAAGTTGTTCAAAAAGTCCGATTTTGATTACGAAGGATGCCTAATGGCATCTCAGCGTCGAATATGGGATTCAACCGAAATGTCCGTTGCTCACGTAGGTTTGCCTACGCTCCGCTACTCCATTTCTAGCTTCATCCCATATTCTCGGTACTGAAAAGCGAACTTTTTGAACTTCAATTGTAAGAGGTTGTTCAAAAAGTCCGCTTTTGAACACGAATTTATACGAGAAAGTCATAATTTGATCATTGAACAGGTCACCACAGTAGATATTGGATCAGAACTCACAGCCGTATACTTGAACCACAGGAGACACAATCGGTGCTAAGTCCTGAGGAAGAATTCAAGAGGAGTGAGGGAGAAGAGGCTATGAAGACACAACCCGAGACGGGTAATCGCGCACGGATATCAGATGTAGGAGCGGGGTCAGTTCGCAAACGTAAATCGGTCTTGTACAATCTTGGAAAGTTTAAGGTGCTGTATCTCATGTTTCTGCCAGGGATTCTGTTTCTCCTGGTGAACAACTATATGCCAATGTTCGGCGTACTCATTGCATTCAAAAATGTGAATTATGCCGACGGTATCCTAGGTAGCCCTTGGAGCGGATGGGATAACTTTAAGTATTTGTTCTCCACGAGTGACGCGTGGGAGATCACGCGGAATACACTTGCGTACAATACCGTGTTCATCGCACTAAATCTATTTGTCGGCGTAGGCCTCGCGATCTTGCTGAATGAAGTTAAGAACAAGGCCATGTCGAAATTATACCAATCACTTATGCTGCTGCCTTATTTCTTATCCATGATTGTAGTCAGTTACCTGGTACTTGCGTTCCTGGGTAAGGATTCGGGGTTCATGAACTCTACCATATTACAGATCTTTGGTGGACAGCCAATTGACTGGTACTCTGAGCCGAAGTACTGGCCTTATATATTGCCACTGGTGAATACGTGGAAGAATATAGGATATTATGCCGTCATTTATCTGGCAGCCGTCGTAGGCATTGATGAGGAGTATTATGAAGCGGCCGTCTTGGATGGAGCGACGAAATGGCATCAGATTCGTTTCATTACGGTACCGTTTCTCATTCCGTTGATTGTCATTATGACATTGTTACAGATTGGCCGTATATTCTATGCAGATTTCAGTTTATTCTATCAGGTTCCATTAGAATCGGGTGCGCTGTTCCCTGTAACGAACGTACTTGATACTTATGTGTACCGTACATTCTTGGTCGGCGGCGATATAGGAATGTCCTCTGCTGCAGGTCTCTATCAGGCTATTGTCGGCTTCGTGCTTGTTTTGGTATCCAATACCATCGTAAGACGAATAGACAAAGATAATGCATTATTTTGAGAGGGGGCAAGTCAACTGTGAAAACACGTGATCCATTGGCCGTTTCGCGGCGTTCCGCTTCAATTATTCACGGCATGTTTCTCTTTTACGCCATAGCCTGTATCGTGCCGATCCTGCTTGTCTTCGCCATCTCTTTCTCGGACGAAACAACAGTAATCGCAAACGGCTATAAGTTAATTCCTGAGAAGTTCAGTCTGACAGCTTATGAGTTTTTGTTCAAGGATATGGATCAGATCATTCACTCCTACGGCATTTCCATCATTGTAACTGTGGTGGGAACGATTACGAGTGTGGCTCTGACTGCACTGTATGCTTATCCGCTCTCACGTAGAGATTTACCATACCGAGGATGGTTCGCATTCTTCATCTTCTTCACTATGTTGTTCAATGGTGGATTGGTACCGTGGTATCTCGTATATGTGAATGTGCTTGATTTGAAAAATTCGATTCTGGCACTTATTTTGCCGCTGCTTCTATCACCGTTCTTCGTACTCGTTATGCGGACGTTCTTCGCGAATTCGATCCCAGTTTCCATACTGGAATCAGCACGAATCGATGGAGCGGGTGAGCTGAGAACGTTTACACGCATTGTACTTCCGCTCTCACTTCCAGTTATGGCAACGGTTGCACTCTTTAGTACGCTTAATTACTGGAATGACTGGTATTTAAGTATGATCTTTATATCGGATAACCGGACGATCAGCCTTCAGTACCTGATGTACCGAACGCTGCTCGATATTCAATATTTAACTTCTAACTCGAATGTGTCCTCACAGATTTCATCACAGGGTGGATTGCTGAATCTACCGAACAAAACATTGCAGATGGCAATGGCTGTAGTCGGAATTGGACCTATTGTGCTAGCCTATCCGTTCTTCCAACGGTATTTCATCAAAGGGCTTACCGTAGGTGCAGTGAAGGGCTAACTCCGGCCGGTTAGCGGAGGAAGAGTAGGAACACGAAGATAGCTGAAGGGGCATATACAAAATCGTGAATTGGGGTAATTGGCGGTCTGGTTGTAAGGTTTAACACACGACGGGAGGGGTTCATTTGGTTAAAACATTAAAGGTATGGCCGCGACTTGCGGCGGCAGTCATGGCACTGAGTCTCGTGCTCGCAGGCTGTTCAACGGATAAGAGCGGAACAACAACGCCTGGTGCAGAAGGCGGAGGTGCAGCAGAAGGTGGAGGGAAGCCTTATGAAGTAACGCTGTATTATCCAGGAACACCACAGAAGGATGTTGCCTTGGTAGAAGCTGAGATCAATAAAAAGATGGAACCGAAAATCGGAGCAACGCTTAAGATTAATGCGATCGACTGGGGACAATGGGACAATAAGTTGAATCTGATGATATCCTCTGGTGAGAAATCAGACATTATCTTCACAGCAGCGTGGCAGAACTACACAGTCAATGTTGCCAAAGGAGCTTTCCTGCCGCTGAACGATCTGCTTGAAGAGCATGGTCAGGACATTAAGAAAAATCTAGATCCAGCCTTCCTCGAGGGTTCACAAGTAGATGGGGTCAACTATGGTGTACCAACGAATAAGGAACTTGCGGCAACGCGTGGTGTGCTCGTGCGTCAGGATCTAGCTGACAAATATAAGCTAGATTTAGCAGCGGTGAAAACATGGGCAGATCTAGAGCCTTTGCTCAAAACCATCAAGGAAAATGAACCAGGAATCACACCGTTCTACATGTCCAATACCAACGGTAACGGATTGTTAGAAAATCTGGATTGGGATTACCTCGGGGATGCATCTGTACCAGGCGTTATCTCGAAGACAGCAGGCTCCACAACAGTATTAAACGAAGTGGAGACGGCAGAATTCAAGGAAGCTGCTGAACTTGCCCGTAAGTGGTACCAAGCAGGATATATCAATAGTGATGCAGCTACATCCAATGTGTTCCCGAAAGACCAAGCCAAAGCAGGCAAAGCATTCATGTGGACAGACGGTATGAAGCCAGGTAAAGATAAGGAAGAGGAAGGCTATGTTGGCTTCCCGCTCACACAGATCGAAATGACTCAACCAACAATTACAACGGGTGATGCTTCCGGTGCGATGCTTGCAATCTCCCGCTCTTCTGAGCAACCGGAGAAAGCGATGCAAGTAATCAACCTGTTGCACTCTGATAAAGAAATCAACAACTTGCTTAATTTCGGTATTGAAGGTCAGCATTTTGTCAAAAAAGACGGAGCAGAAAACATCATCACACTGCCTGATGGTGTAGATGCGAACAGCCGCACTTACAATCCAGGCGCACAATGGCAGCTCGGTAATCAATTCCTGAACTTCCTCTGGGATAATGAAGACCCTCAGAAGTGGGAGAAATTCAAAGAATTTAATGCCAAAGGTGTGAAGTCACCTGCCTTAGGATTTACATTTAACAGCCAATCGGTCAAAAATGAAATTGCTGCGGTGAACAATGTGAACAAACAGTTTAAACCAGGTATGACATCTGGAGCAGTAGATCCAAGCGAGATGATCCCTAAATACTTGGAAAAACTGAAAGCCGCAGGAATTGATAAGATCATTGCAGCGAAACAGGAACAACTGGATGCATTCCTTTCCAAAAAATAATTCAGTAGGTAGACGAACCAAGCCATAAGCAGATTTTGATATCTGCAAAATGGATAGAGAGTTTACGCTTGGAGACATCTTCGGTACATAACCGAGGATGTCTTTTTGTCGTTTGATACATGGATTTGGATTGTTAATCATAATTAGGAAAAATATGATATAATCAGGTGGCTGATTAGGGGGTGTTTATGTGTCGAGGGCGAAACTCACGTTCTCAATCATTTTTTTGCTATTTTCAATCATTTTTACCTTCAACCATCATCTGGGCTTCTCGGTAGGTGATACGATATTGAGTAAAGTGGGATTGTTACCTTATACAACAACATATGTTAGAGGTGTTCATATCACACTTTTTATAGGTCTGGGTATGCTGGTCTGTAGTTATTTCATTACACGAAAAGTGTTGGGATCATCGTTCCCACGACTTGCCAGCAAGCTATGGTTAATGGTCTTGGTCATTGTTCTCAGCTATTCCTTTATCACGGATAAAGTCATGTACGTAGTCAAATGGAATGCAACGGGAACCAATGCCGTTTCTTATGTACAAAACCAAAGTTCGTGCATGTACGATGTAGTTGATGATGGCGATACTTTAGCGAGCTGTTATCTAATCATCAAAAACTACAGTGGACAACCCGTAGTTGCTATGGTCAAACCCGATCTTGCACGTAGTTACAGGAATCAAGATGATCCACTCTATGAATCTTTAAACTCGGTTGAGCTAAAGCCTGTACGCATAGAGATTAAACCTCGTGGTACATTTGCGGGTCAGCTTGCATTTTCCGGTCTAGCAGGTTCACCGCTCCCTTTTCAAGGCAAACTTCATGATATTGTGCTTGATATTGGGATTGAAGGTCAGAATATTGTATTTGATTATGAGTTGCCCTAGCAGCATAGAGTACATACATACATACATACACACATACATAATTTCCATTACAATGGATTAAGAAGAGTCGGCGAAAGCCGACTTTTTTGGATTATATAGCTAGAATTAGTGCAGAAATATTGACTTTGTGACCTGTATCTTACGCTTGGAAACGCTTACGATGGAGAGTGAGCTACTCTGCTTGTATGTATAGAAGGGTGTAAGAAAGCTATGGTGTGAAAACGGATCGTGTGAAAGTACGAAAATAATCATTTATGTTTATAGCATGTATAGCTAAAATAGATGTCACTGACAATTTGAGACAAGGTGAGATGAGAAAATGTCATATCGGACAAACCTATTTTCCAAGATGGTTATTTTGATTTTAATTATGTTAATTCCTGTCGTATTGCTCTATTGGTATTCCAATCACAAAACAACAGCTGTGCTTCGGGATGAGCTCAATCGCTCAAACAGCAATCAGCTTGAGTTCTTTCAGAATCAGGTGAACACACATATTGAATTGTTATCATCATGGCCGAACCTGCTCATTCATGATCCCGATATTGCTAGCTTTCGACGGATCTTTGCAGATAGCTCGTATTTTGATCTGGATACCATCAATCTTGTAAAACGAATTCAGAACAAGTTAAGCATTCAGGAGAGCTCCTCTAACTGGGAGACAAAATTGTATTTATACTCCCCTTCCTTGGGCAGGGTTGTATCTGAACGGGACGCCCGCTCATATGACAAGCTCTCCTTACAGAATTCAATCTCTTCGGGCTGGGACGTACGCCGAATTGCTGGTGTAGCAGGAGAGGATGATCGCTTCATGTTCAGCTGGATTACGGTATCGCCCTATGGGATTAGTGACCCGGCAGTGAATGCGGAAACGATCATTAAACTGGAGTTTGATAGCAGCAACATCCGTGACATGTTAGACAAGTTTAAAGATGACGGAAGGCACGACCCCTTCTATTATCGCGAAGATGCAGGGGTCATCTATAATCGTACCTCGGATCGAACGCTAACCGGCCAACTTATCAATCAATTGTCCATTCATCAGCTGAAGGATGTGGACAATCGAACTGTTGTTATTGATGGGGATCCTTACATGGTCAACACGGTGAAATCAAGCACAACAGGCTGGTATCTGGTTGATTATATGCCGCTGTCAGCGATTTTGAAGCCGATTCATCAATCGAATCTATTGTTTTATTCCTCGATGCTCTGCCTATTTCTAATGAGTTTTCTGGCAGCCTATATGTTATATGTTCAGGTACAGGTGCCGGTCAAGCAACTTATTCGTGGTTTCCAGCGCTTGAAGCAGGAGGATTATTCTGTTCGTATTCAGCCTAAAGGACGTAATGAATTTAGCTTTCTGTCCGAACGGTTCAATTCAATGGTAGATCAGATTCAGCAGTTGTTTGAACATGTGTATTTGGAACGAATACATGTGCGTGAAGCTAGACTGAAGCAGCTACAGTCACAGATTAATCCGCATTTCTTCTATAATTGCTTCTCGTTTATTACCAGTATGGCTAAGCTCAAACGGGTGGATGCCGTCGTGGCGATGTCACATAATCTGTCTAGATATTATCGTTATACAACGAGACAGGAACGGGATGTCGTACCACTTACAGAGGAAATCGAATTCGTGAATTGTTATTTAGAGATTCAGAAGATGCGTATGGATCGCATTCACTACACCATTGATTTATCCGAAGATATACTGCTGCAGGAAGTTCCACCACTGATTGTTCAGCCATTAGTAGAGAACGCAGTGATTCATGGGATTGAGGCAGATGCTGAGGCGGGAGAGATCAAGGTTACGGGTGAATGCCGCGATGGAATGATGATCCTTCAGGTCGAGGATGATGGTCAGGGGATGAATGCAGAAGGGCGAGAAGCTCTGCTGTTAAAACTCAGAGGAACGATGGATCAGGAAATGGGCTGTGGTCTGTGGAATGTGAACCAGCGTTTGCAGCTGAGATATGGTGAGAAGGCAGGTCTTCATATTGAGGAATCTCAGCTTGGCGGATTGCGAGTGACGTTAAGATGGCCTGTGAGTGAAGAGAAGATTACAGAATTACAGGCGCCGATGGATTAAGAGCAGATGTGATGTATGACTATGAGGATGTGCAATGAGAGCTAAGAAATGCAGCGTTGAAGATGAGGAGTGTATAAATTGATTGATATTTTATTGGTGGATGATGAGACGTATGTAACAGAAAGTCTGGAACTAACGATCCCTTGGGGTGAGCTTGGGGTAACGACAGTGTTTCGTGCTGCTTCTGCAAAAGAAGCATTAGCGATTATGGAAGAAAATGCAGTGGACATTGTAGTGACAGATATTCGTATGCCAGGCATGTCGGGACTGGATCTTGTTGCAGAAGTCAGTACCCGTTGGTCGCATATCCGTTGTATTTTGTTAACAGGTCATAGTGATTTTGAATATGCGAAAAAGGCGATTCAGTTGCAGGCAGCCGATTATATTCTCAAACCAGTTAACGATGATGAATTCATGGCATCCGTATCCGCAGCGATCACGTCACTTCGAGATGAATGGGATGAATTCGATAAATATCACCGCTTATTATATAGCCGCAAGTCCGATTACAAAATTCTGCGCGAAAATTTGATGCATGATCTATTGTTAGGACGTGAGATTACAGCTCGGGCACTTGGTGAACAGTTGCAGCAGTACGAGATTCAACTGGAACCGGAACAACCAGCTGTTATGATGTTAATTCGTCTTGCCGGTCGATTCTCAAGTATGGATCAACAATCATTAGATCTGATGGATTTTGCGGTGGGAAATATCGCGGAAGAGGTGTTTGGTCCACAGTTTAATGTTTGGTTTGGTCATGGCCCTCATGAATGCCTAGTCATGTTGATACAGCATCAGAACTTAAACGGAGCCGAAGCGATGATTCTGGACGAGATTAAGGAACCTACCGCTACCTTCCGGGAGCATGTCATTCGATATTTGCAGGGAGATATCTCTATGGTCGTAACGCAGCCGTTTGCTTTTGAAGAACTAACGACGGCATATCGCCGGGGATTAGGCTCACTTGTGCTTACAGGACCAGAGGAGAATATGATTCAGTATCTGGATGCTAACACGACCAAGCGCTCCGATAATGATGCGCAGGCATTGGATGAGCTATACAAGCCGCCAGTTCTGCCTCAATTGCTGGAAACCAAACAGTGGGAGGCAGCCGCACGTAAGCTTGAGGCTGTATTTGATGAGGCAGAGCGTGTGCGATTGTCACGAGAACATGTCTATGAGATGTATTTATCCGTAACGAATGCATTTATGTATATTGCACATAAACAGGGACATCTCGTACATGAGATTGATCATGCCGGCTTTGACTTGCTCTTGGCACATCAGTTGATTCAATCACCTGAGAAGCTGCGCCGCTGGGCAACAGAAATGTTAACCAAGCTCCAAGAAGAACTATCTGATCAAGAAGGAACACAGAGCCGAAGACATGTTATTAAACAAGTTCAAGAGCTAGTAACCCGTGAAACAGGGCAAGAGTTATCTGTGAAGATGATTGCGGACAAAGTGTACTTGCATCCAGTATACCTATCCAAAATCTATAAGGCAGAAACAGGAGAGGGTCTAGGGGACTATATGATTCGCATGCGGATGGAGCGTGCATTGTATCTGCTCAAAAATACGAACAAAAAGATATACGAGATTACGAGTGAGCTTGGGTACCAAAATCCTCAATATTTCAGCAAAATGTTTAAAAAACATTACGGGATGACCCCAAATGAGTATCGAGATCAGTCGTAATTACAACATCATTCCAGAATATAGGTTGGCAAAGGTGCAGAAATCTTGATTTCGTATCATAGGAACAAAGGCCCGGCCAGCCTATAATGAAAGGGTAACCAAAACGATTGAAGGGGGAACAACATGAGAGCGCAATCAACGAAAAAGAAATTTTTGTCGCTTCTCGCTACAACACTGAGTCTGACTGTCGTTCTTGCAGGATGTTCAGGAGGCAGTGCGGAGGAGAGTGCAGCACCAAGTACATCTGGTGTTCAGAATGAATACAAAGAAAAGTATGACCCAGAGGTAACCATTACAACTGCATGGGGGATTGACCCTGAACTGAAATTCAAAAATGGTGAATCCATGGAAAATAACGTAGCGACCAAATGGGCTAAGGACAAATTCGGTATTAACATTAAGTCACTTTGGTCTGTAACGGATACAAACAGTGCGTTTGCAACTAAACTGCGTCTCGCCATGTCTTCAGGTCAAGAAATGCCTGACATTGTGACCATTGGCCAACCAGATAACCTGGTTGCTCAAGATTTAATCGATTCCGGCATGTATCAGGAAGTAGGGCTGTTGTTCGACAAATACGCTTCGGACACATGGAAAGAGGCTATGGCTCAAGATTCAAACGTATGGAATCAGTACAGTCGTGACGGCAAGAGAATGGGAATTCCAGTACTCGACTATGCATACAACAATGATTACCTGCTCTGGATTCGTCAAGACTGGTTGGACAAGCTGAACCTTGAAGCACCAAAAACGATTGACGAGCTGGAAGTTGTTATGGAAGCGTTCAAAAACAAAAACCCGGACGGCTTGGCTCCGGATAAAGTAACACCACTCAGTATTGGTTTCAAAACGTCCATGAACACATGGATGGGAGATCCATCCTGGATCTTCGGTGCATACGGTACGCTGCCTTCCCAATGGAATGTGGGAGCAGATGGCAAGCTCGAATATGGTTCAATTAACCCAGGCATGAAACAAGGTCTAGTTAAATTGAATGAATGGTTGACCAAAGGTTACATTCCTCAAGAAGCAGCGCTGTGGGATGAGAACAAAACTGCAGAACCAGCAGTTGCAGGTACAGCAGGTATTATCCCTGGTCCTTACTGGATGAGCGGCTGGCCATTGGCTGATACAGTGAAGAACGTATCTAGTGCTGTGTGGAAGCCAATTCAAATCCCGGTAGGGCCTGAAGGCAAAGCAATGCGTCATGGTACGCAATTCGTTAACGGTGTTACGCTGATTAAGAAAGATATGCAGAACCCAGAAGCATTCTTCACATATCAAAACTACCTGTTTGACAATTATGCTAATCCAGCACCAGGCAGTGAGTATGATAACGGTCTCTTTGAAAGCTATGACTTTGAATTAGATGCAAACGGAAAACAAAAACGATATGAAGATATTGAAGGCGGGTATGTTAACGTAGTACGTTACTTGCTCGTGCGTGATGGCGCCCGTATTCCAGATGCACAAATGAAAGCCTTGATGAATCTGGCTGATGGCAAAGAGCCAGAGACGAAGCTTGAAAAAGATGTTGCCGCAAACTATGGTACAGAAACACCTGCCGCAGCTAAAGTGTTGCTTGCACAGGAAGAAATCTCATTCAAAAACATGTTTACTGGTCCTACGACAGCGACAATGAAATCCAAATTGGATTACCTCAACAAAATTGAGAATCAGACCTTCAATGAAATTATCTATGGCAAAAATCCGGTAGATTCGTTCGATACGTTTGTTCAGACGTGGAAAGCTGGTGGCGGAGATCAGATCACTCAAGAGGTTAACGAGTGGTATGAAGGTGTAAGAAAATAAGGTTTTAACCGGCGCGCAGGCTACTTGTAGTCTGCGCGTTTTTTTGTTTTTTTGAGAGGACAGGAAGACGTCATCCATGGAAATTGGTTCCAATACAAATGAAGCATTGTATGGTTCTAAAGTAGTTGCTTTTGTGCCATTTATATTGCTTTTATGCGCTGTTTGAGTGCCTCAAAAGCTTGATATAATCGCATTATAAGCCACTCAGGGAGTACTTGAGTAGGAAGAACTACAGGGGGAGCAATCATGAGAACTTTGAAACGTACTTGGCCATTCCACGTAATGCTGCTGCCAGCCATCATCTTTCTGATCATCTTCAGTTATGTGCCTATGGGCGGGATCGTTATGGCATTTCAGAACTATAAGCCATGGCTTGGAATTAGCGGCTCCGATTGGGTCGGATTGGACAACTTTAGATACTTGTTTGAACGTGAAGACAGCTTGCAGGTTATCTGGAATACATTAATCATTGCTGTGCTCAAACTGATCTTTAACTTATGTGTACCATTTGTGTTTGCAATCCTGTTGAATGAGGTTCGTAAGATGGCTATTCAGCGGACCATTCAAACGTTGGTATATCTGCCTCACTTCTTGTCTTGGGTTATCCTGGGCGGGATTTTGCTAGACTTGTTGTCAACTGGAGGATTGGTTAACCGAGTATTGGGAACCTTCGGACTCGGACCATACTTCTTCTTAGGCGATAACAGCTTGTTCCGACCAACGATCATTCTAACGGATGTGTGGAAGGAATTCGGTTATAACATGATTGTCTTTCTGGCTGCACTTGCCGGTATTAACCCGGCGCTATATGAAGCAGCTGAGATCGACGGAGCGAATCGTTGGAAACAAACCCTTCATATTACGGTTCCGTCTCTCGTACCGATGCTGATGGTTGTTGGAACACTGGCACTGGGAAATGTATTGAATGCCGGTTTCGACCAAATTTTCAACTTGTACAACCCGCTCGTGTATCAAACAGGGGACATCATCGATACATTCGTATATCGCTCGGCGCTGGAAAATGGAGAGATGGGTTTCGCTACTGCGATTGGATTGTTTAAATCCGTCATCAGTATGGTGCTGATCCTCGTATCGTACAGCTTAGCCAAGAAGTACGCCGGATACCGCATATTCTAATCGAATGAACAGAGAAGGAAGGGACCACGATGTATCATAAAACGAAATCATATCGCGTGTTTAACGTTATCAATATTTGCTTTCTGCTGTTAGTTGCCATCATGTGTATCGTCCCGATGATTCACGTACTGGCTGTCTCGTTCAGTAATAAAGCTGCTGCAGATGCTAACCTGGTCAGTCTCTGGCCAGTAGGCTTCTCGCTTGAAGCTTACAAAAAGACAATGAATAATCCCATTTTCTTGAACTCTCTCTGGATTTCACTGCTTCGTACCGTGATTGGTACAGCGATTACCTTGCTGATTACGTTCTTGGCAGCCTATCCGTTGTCCAAAGAAAACAGTGAGTTCAAAGGTAGAACAATCTACTCCTGGATTTTTGTATTCAGTATGATTTTCAACGGTGGACTGGTTCCATTCTATATGGTTATCCAAAAGATCGGATTGATGGATTCCTTCTGGGTGCTGGTACTCCCAGGTGCAGTAAACACATTCCTTGTCATCTTGATGCTGAACTTCTTCCGTGGCATTCCGAAAGAGCTGGAGGAAGCAGCACTGATGGACGGAGCGAACCATTTTAGAACATTGTTCAGTATCTTCCTGCCGATCTCCATGCCGTCAATCGCAACCATTGCATTGTTCAGTATGGTATTTCACTGGAATTCCTGGTTTGACGGATTGTTGTATATGAACAATGCCAAGGATTATCCGCTGGCTACATTCATGCAGACCGTTATTATCAAGCGTGATATGAGTACGATGGCGATGAATCCGAAAGAACTGGAAACGATCTCTCAGACAACGGTAAGAGCTGCACAGATTTTCATTGGTAGTGCGCCGATTCTGATCGTGTATCCTTTCTTGCAACGCTTCTTTGTTAAAGGTATGACACTGGGCTCAGTTAAAGGCTGAGCCCAGAACGTAATTACTTCGTTCAATGGAGGTTGATTGTGTGAATAACCGGTATAGTGGGCCATTCATTCTTGGAATGGATGTGTCATTTATGGATGAGATCGAACAACATGGAGGCAGTTTTAGTGATATAGATGGCAAAGAGCAAGATCTGCTGTCTATTTTGAAACATAACGATACCAACGCCATTCGACTGCGGATCTGGAATGATCCGGCTGGTGGCTTCTGTAACCTAGAGCGGACAGTCGCTGTAGCCAAACGTATTAAGGCTCATGGTCTTCAATTTTTGCTTGATTTCCATTATTCAGACCGTTGGGCTGATCCAGCTAACCAGTGGAAGCCGAAGGCATGGGAGGAGCTGTCTTATGAAGAGCTTCAACGTGCGGTGTGCAACTATACGGCAGAGGTATTACGAACGCTGAAGGAGCACGATGCATTGCCGGATATGGTGCAGGTAGGTAACGAGATCACGCCTGGTATGCTGTGGGATGAGGGTCGAGTAGGTGGAGAGGAACATGATACCGATGAACAGTGGGAACGCTTTGCAGGGCTTGTGAATTATGGTATCGCTGCCGTGAAATCGATCGATTCAGATATTAATATTATGATCCACATTGATCGTGGCGGAGATAATGCAGAGAGCGTCAAGTTCTATGATCGCTTTGAAGCGCTCGGCGTAGAGTTTGATACCATTGGTCTCTCTTATTATCCTTGGTGGCATGGCACACTCGACGCATTGAAGGAGAATATGCATGATCTGGCGAAACGTTATGGTAAAGAAATTGTAGTTGTAGAAACCGCTTACCCATGGACGTTAGAAGAGCTTGAAGGTCATGAGTGGATTATGAGACAGGAAGATATGCTGTTGCCTGGGTACCCGGCGACCGTTGAAGGTCAACGTCGTTATCTGAGAGACATGTTACAGATTATTCGTGAAGTACCCGGTGGTTTAGGTGTCGGATTCTACTATTGGGAACCGGCATGGATTCCTAGTAAACCCGAATGGTCGGTTGGACATGCGAATAACTGGGCGAACTTAGCGATGTTTGACTACAAAGGACGTAAGTTGGAATCGTTTGCAGCATTAACCGATGGTCAGGATACATTAATAACTAAATAGTGTATAGCTACAGTTTGAACAGAGTTATCACAACAATAGATTACATCATTAAAGGAGTTTTTCCCTATGACATACAAATTTCCACCTGTAAGCTCGAAAGCACCACACATGCTTCACGGAGCAGACTACAATCCGGAGCAGTGGCTTCGTTACCCTGAGATCCTCGAAGAGGATATTCGCTTGATGAAGCTTGCCAAATGTAATGTGATGTCCATCGGCATTTTCTCTTGGGTATCCCTTGAACCGGAAGAGGGCGTATACACGTTCGAATGGCTTGATCAAGTATTGGATCGTTTTGCGGCAAACGGCATCTATGCTTTTCTAGCAACTCCAAGCGGAGCGAGACCAGCTTGGATGTCTGCTAAGTATCCAGAGGTGCTGCGTGTGTCCGAGAACCGTGTTCGTAATCTTCATGGTTTCCGTCACAATCATTGTTATACTTCACCGGTTTATCGGGAAAAGGTGACTGCAATCAATTCCAAGCTTGCTGAGCGTTATTCGGATCATCCGGCAGTGATTGGTTGGCATATTTCCAATGAATTCGGTGGGGATTGCCATTGTGATTACTGTCAAGCAGCATTCCGCGAATGGGTTCAGAACAAATATAAAACGCTCGATGAGCTTAATCATGCATGGTGGACCACATTCTGGAGTCATACGATCACAGATTGGAGTCAAGTTGAGTCTCCTGCTCCGCATGGTGAGACACAGGTACATGCGATGAATCTGGACTGGCGCCGCTTTGTAACCGATCAGACTGCTAACTTTATCGTTCACGAAACTAAACCTTTGAAAGCTAAGAATCCGGATTTACCGGTCACAACCAACCTGATGGAGTTTTACGGTGGGTTGAACTACTGGAAATTTGCTGATATTCTAGATTTCCTCTCATGGGATAGTTATCCGACATGGCATGATGCGGATGATGATGGGAAACAAGCATCCAGAATCGCAATGATGCATGACATCGTTCGTTCCATTAAGGGTGGACAACCTTTCTTATTGATGGAAAGCACACCTAGCTCAACGAACTGGCAGGAAGTGAGCAAGCTGAAACGTCCAGGCATGCATCTGTTATCCTCATTACAGGCTGTAGCACACGGATCAGACAGCGTGCAGTATTTCCAGTGGAGAAAGAGCCGGGGGTCTAGTGAGAAGCTGCATGGTGCAGTGGTAGATCATGTTGGAACAGAGCATACACGCGTATTCCAAGATGTGACTGACGTAGGTACAGCGCTTGAAGGCATGGAGGCGATTGTTGGAACAGCGGTTCCAGCAGAAGTAGCCATTATCTTCGATTGGGAAAATCGCTGGGCTGTGAATGATTCTCAGGGACCACGAAATATCGGTGTGAAGTACGAGCAGACGGTGGAAGCGCATTACGAAGCGTTCTGGAAAAAGGGAGTGGCTGTAGACGTTATCGATATGGATGCAGACCTCTCCAAATACAAATTGCTTGTTGCACCAATGCTTTACTTGATGAGAGAAGGCGTTGGAGAGCGCATCGAGAAGTTTGTTGAAAATGGCGGAACCTTTGTGGCAACGTATTGGTCCGGCATTGTAAACGAGAATGATCTGTGCTTCTTGGGTGGATTCCCAGGTCCGCTGCGCAAAACGCTGGGAATCTGGTCAGAGGAGATTGATGGATTACACGATCGTGAACTGAACGGAATCATTCCAGAGAAGGGCAATGAGCTTAAGCTGAACACAGAGTATGATGCAATTGAGCTGTGTGACCTCATTCATCTGGAGGGTGCGGAATCCCTGGCTACGTATCGTTCTGACTTTTATGCAGGACGTCCTGCACTGACGGTTAATCGTCTGGGATCAGGTAAGGCATATTATATGGCGGCACGTCTGAAAGCACCATTTTATGATGACTTCTACGGTAGCTTGATCCATGATCTGAACATTGAACGTGGATTGCAAACAGAGCTTCCAGCAGGAACCACTGCTCATACTCGAACCGATGGAACAGCAGATTATGTGTTTGTGCAAAACTATACATCGGAGACGAAGCAAGTGCAGCTGGATGGTCAGTCCTATACCGATCTGCTTCGCGGAGAAGCGGTTCCGGCGCAAATCACACTGCAACCGTATGATATCCGTGTATTGCGCAGAGCTGTAGAGCGTAAATAAAAATAACCATCTTATTAAGGCCACCTTGAACGTCGTTTAGACGTGTAGGGTGGTCTTTTGCATAGGTTAGGTTTAGTCGGTGATCTCAAGGTTATATTCATAAGGCCAATGAACCCTTTTAGACTTTTTCTGGGTAAGATAAAGGAAAAGAGTGCATGTGCAGCGAAGAGAAAAAGGTAACATGCAACTCAAGACTTACAGTCTGGGAGGAATTGGAATGAATCAAAGGAATCTAGATGGCAACAGCATTATTATTCGGCTGGAAATGACAACGAAAGATATCAAGTTTGGCGAAGTGGCATCGGCCATCTCGGAAGCTGGCGGAGACATCATTGCCATTGACGTGATTTCAACGAACCAGGATGTTAGTGTACGTGACTTAACTGTAGCAGTAACCGATTCGCAGGATAACAGCAAAATTATAGACGCGGTACGCGAGCTAAAAGGCGTATCCATCGTTAACGTATCAGATCGAACGTTCCTTTTACATCTGGGAGGTAAGATTGAGGTAACTCCGAAAACACCGATTCATAACCGGGAGGATCTGTCCCGTGTGTATACACCTGATGTGGCTCGTGTGTGCTCAGCCATTGCGGATGAGCCGGGCAAGGCATTTTCACTAACAATTAAGCGTAATACTGTAGCAGTTGTATCGGATGGAAGTGCTGTTCTTGGTC
The DNA here is from genome assembly GCF_001426865.1 of Paenibacillus sp. Root52. Lineage (GTDB taxonomy): Bacteria > Bacillota > Bacilli > Paenibacillales > Paenibacillaceae > Paenibacillus. Next base: position 115,101 of record NZ_LMFO01000029.1, read on the forward strand.
TTGGCAATATCGGCCCGCGTGCCGCAATGCCTGTAATGGAAGGTAAGGCGATGTTATTCAAACAATTCGCTGGTGTGGATGCTTTTCCAATATGCCTAGATACGCAGGATACCGAGGAAATCATTCGAACTGTGAAAGCGATATCACCTGCATTCGGTGGTATTAATCTGGAGGACATTTCCTCACCGCGGTGCTTCGAAATTGAACGCCGCTTGAACGAGGAGTTGGATATTCCTGTTTTTCATGATGACCAGCATGGCACAGCAGTTGTGTTATATGCTGGATTGATCAATGCACTGAAATTGGTCGGAAAATCGATTGCGGATGTGAAGATCGTCGTATGCGGTATTGGTGCGGCAGGTGTGGCTTGTAGCAATATTTTGTTGTCCGCAGGAGCGAATCGGCTAATTGGCGTAGATCGTGAAGGTGCTCTTGTACGCACCCAGACATATGAGAGTGAGGTCTGGAGCGATTACGCGACTCGTACGAATCCGGAGCTTGAGACAGGCTCCCTGCGTGACGTTATCCGTGATGCAGATGTATTTATTGGTCTCTCACGAGGCAATCTGCTATCCAGGGAAGATGTACAATCGATGGCAGCAGATCCAATCGTTTTTGCCATGGCGAATCCTGTACCCGAGATTATGCCTGCTGAGGTTGAGGATATTGTAGCCGTGATGGCGACAGGACGTTCGGATTACCCGAACCAGATTAATAACGTGCTTTGCTTCCCGGGTATGTTCAGAGCTGTGCTGGATTGCCGTGCGACAGAGATCAATGAGGAGATGAAGTTAGCTGCTGCGAAGGCCATTGCTGCTGCGATCTCCGATGAAGAGCGTTCTCGCTATTATATTATCCCAAGTGTGTTTAACGACAAAGTTGTCAAGTCGATGCGTAATCGTATTGTCGAGGCGGCGGTAAAAACAGGTGTGGCTCGTCGTGTACCACGGGAACAAACGCGTGAAAGCGAGGAATTGTAGGATGGGTGAGCATGCTTCTGAGCGATCTACAGCAAATCTGCAGGATTCAGGTTTGAACCATCAGACCGATGGCATGCGGGTTGGTGAAGAAATTCTTCAAGCCGCGCGTACCTTTGTTCAGGCAGATTTAGCAGAACATGCGGATGGCCATGACTGGTCTCATATTGAGCGGGTCACTGCTCTGGGGGTAGAGATTGCTCATCGGATGGGAGCAGATCCATTTATCGTGGAACTAGCAGCGTTACTGCATGATGTGCCTGATGAGAAGCTGAATGCAAGCTTGGAGGCGGGCATGGCGAAGCTGCACGCATGGCTGGATACACAGCCGCTTGAGGCAAGTACACGCGATACGGTCGTGAACATTATCAGTACGATCTCTTACGCAGGTGGACAACGTCCTGAAGTCTCCAGCTTAGAGGCTCAGGTTGTACAAGATGCAGATCGTCTCGATGCGCTAGGAGCAATCGGGATAGCCCGTGCTTTTTCATTTGGCGGTTCCAGAGGGCGGCAGATGTATGATCCTACCCTTCCCCCACGGGAACAGATGACCCGGGAGGAATATCGCAATGGGCGCAGCACAACGATTAACCATTTTTACGAGAAACTGTTTAAGCTGAAGGAGCTTATGAATACATCATATGGTAAAGAGCTGGCGGAGGAACGACATGCTTATATGGTACAATTCGTAGAACAGTTCAAACGTGAATGGGAAGGAACCGATAAAGACAACGTATAAGCGTATCCTGCATTAAATTGGGGGATAACATGAAATAGCATGAATAGACCGTTATCTCTCCCGCAGAGTGCGGTCTATTCTTGTAGCAATGGATTGAAGTGGAGTCAAAATCGCTTCTATGCTTCGGATTAGTGTGTATGAATGCACTTTCGAATAGCACAGACTACATATTCCGTGGTACAATGAATCGTTCTTGTGAGAATATGACATGAAAATAAAGATCACTACAATGAAATACGGGGTAATAATGATTAATAATGCAGTTTACAGAAAAGATAGGTTAGGTAAGGAGGGGTTGCCGTGTCGTTCGGAGCACGAGTGCTTAAGACAGGGATTGCGGTAACGCTTGCTCTGTACCTCAGTATGTTTCTTAACCCGCAGTCGCCTGTGCCGGCTGCGATCGCGGCGATTTTTGCCATGCAGCCATCCATTTATCGATCATGGAAATACTTCTTGGATCAGTTGCAGACAACAACACTTGGTGCCATTGTTGCGCTACTTGGCGGTATGGTACTGTCCAATGAGCCCATAGCGGTTGGATTGATTATTGTGCTCGTTATCATGATCTGTCTTAAGCTGAATATGGGCGAAACCGTAGGTCTGACATTGGTTACTGTTGTTTCCATTATGGAAGCTTCGGGAGATTGGCATTTTGCACTGAATCGGTTTCTCTTAACGCTTATTGGTATCGTGTCAGCCTTCCTCATCAACATTACAGTCTTTCCTCCCAAACCGAAGGTACAGTTTGTGAAGCAGATTCAGAGTGTATTTAACAGCATGTCGCTCTTGCTACGAACGTCCATCTCAGATGAGATTAAGGAAGCTGTATTCCGAGACGAGAAGAGCAATTTGGGAGGCTCCATTAAATCCCTGTCAGATAAGTACAATTTGTTTGAAGAAGAACAGAAAAAGATGAAACGTTCGAAGTTCAGTCAGACCCGCCAAATGGTTGTGTATAAGCAGATGTTACTGAGTCTGCAAAAGGGTTATGAAGTATTAGACTCTGTCGAACGTCACTATTTCCAAGCACAGCGAAGCCCTGAGTTGGATCGTTTCTTCGATACCCACCTGGAGAGATTGATTAAATTTCACGAGCACGCACTTCTCAAATTCGAAGATAAGTTGAAGCCCAATGGTGAAGAGGCGGAGCAGTTTATTTTGGACAATGATCACTTTATGGAGCAAGCGATCACGGAGTTTGATGTTGACCAGAACGGCATGCTTCGACTGTCCATTGTTGCTGCAGCGATCTATGATTATGGCTATCAGCTGGAGCGCCTCAACCGCCTTGCTGATCATGTACACAGTGGCAGCGATGATAAGGACTCACAGGATCATATCCTGAATTGGATTAAGTGGCCATAACAGTGAATTGCAGTTGGCGGCATACTCATATACAATAGAACCACAACTTAGCCCGGGCAGCCTTGTCCGGGTTATTTTGTTGCAGGGATACCAAACCATTAATATGATAAATGCGTTCAAAATTCAACCCCCTTATTCGATACTGAGATGCCACTAGGCACCTTGTAATCAAAGCGGACTTTTTGAACTACCTCTATAATGAACCGAGGGAGATCTTATGACTTCAATAATAACAGAGCTTAACCCTGAATTAATGCAGTGGTTCAATGGGCAGCATTTACAACATAAAAAACATGAAGCCATGCAGCTACTAACCGTCTCGGAAGATGCGTGGCCTCATCAAGCCATGATTAGTGTGGGAGAACTGGTTGCGATAAGTCCAACCGTGCTGAGACTTGCATTGTGGTCTGGAACGCAGACAAGCCAAAATATGGAGCGGACAGGCAAGGCTACTTTGGTCGCCATTGTAGATCATCAGTTGTTAACTATTCGACTTGCGTTACGTGCGCTTCCTCCCTTACCTGGGTCTGTTCATCCAAGGGATCGCTACGAAGGTGAGATAAGGAGTATTCGTGTAGATCATGCGCCTTATGCGGATATCACCTCTGGGATTACCTTTCAATTGAAGGATGAGCCTGGCACATTAAAGCGCTGGGAAGAGACGATTGCAGAGTTGCGACTATAGAGATTACTTATAAATCTCTTATTAGTACGTAAACAATCATAATTACCATGTGAAATTATCTATATCGATCCATATGGTGGGTAATAATAAGCTAAGAAGAGATGATGTTGCATAGGATATATGGGGTGTTGGAGAAGAGCTAACAGCAGGGTAGTGTGTCATTAAACGTAATGAACCAAGAGCATATGACAATACATTGAAGAAGTAGGAGTTAGAAAATAACATTAGAAAACAACAAAAAACGCCTCCACTTGCATCGGGACGTTGTCACTGGTACAATAAAAAATGGTTTTCAAAAAATTAGAACTAATTAACATAAAATTAAAATGTTTACTTTCTAATAATTATACCATGGCCTAGTCGGGCATGTCAAATGAGCTTTTGAGGAAACATTCCGGGGAAAGAGGGGCATAGGATTATATGAGTACAGATCAGCAATGGAGCGAAGAACAGCATCGGGTCGACAGTGTAACCAATCAGATTGAACGTAAAATTACAATTCTTGAACAAGAGGTTGGTTCCTTTAGAGACGAAGTTGTAGAGATGAGAAAGGATTTCTGGGACGAGGTTACGATGAACTTCAGTGAAGCCGATGATGTAGGGGAAACCTCTACAAGTATGCGGCAGCAGTCACAGGTCCTATCGGATCGGGAGCGTAGCCATTTGAATACGGCAGCGGCACTCGACAAAATGAAAAGACTACATCACTCGCCTTATTTTGGACGCATCGATTTCAAAGAGGACGGATATCCGCAGGCAGAGCGCATTTATCTTGGCATTGCTTCCTTATTGGATGAGAAGGAGGAATCCTTCTTGGTGTACGATTGGCGTGCCCCAATATCCAACCTGTATTATGACGGCGCGCCAGGGCCGATCACATATGAGACACCCAGCGGTGAGATTAGCGGCGACATTGAGATGAAGCGGCAATTTGTCATCCGTGAAGGTCGTATCCGGTTCATGTTTGACACAGGCGTAACCATCGGTGATCAATTGTTGCAGGCCGTTCTGAGCCGGACGTCAGATGCGCAGATGAAAAGTATTGTGGCGACGATCCAGAGAGAGCAGAACCGTATTATCCGTAATGATCGAACACGTATGCTGATTGTACAGGGGGCTGCTGGAAGCGGCAAAACGTCGGCTGCCCTTCAGCGCGTGGCCTATCTTCTATATAAATACCGTGAACATTTGTCAGCGGATCAGATGGTGCTTTTCTCGCCAAACCCAATGTTCAATAGTTATGTATCAACGGTATTACCTGAGCTAGGGGAAGAAAATATGTTGCAAACGACGTTCCAAGAGTATCTGGAGCGCCGTCTTGGACGGGAATACCAGCTTGAAGATCCGTTTATTCAGCTTGAATATGTGCTCTCGGCTACAGAAGACACAGCTTACCCTGCGCGCATGTCTGGGATTCGATTCAAATCGTCTGAATTGTTCCTGAAGGTAATTACGAAATATAAAGACAACTTAATGGTCGATGGCATGAAGTTCAAGCCGGTTCGTTTTCAAGGACGTGCTGTTGTTACCGCTGAAGCGATGGAAGAGAAATTCTACAGTTATGAACCATCGGTGAAGCTGGTGAATCGGCTCGAAATGTTAAGAGACTGGATGTTGAAGGAGCTCTCCGCATTCGGGAAAAGTGAACTAGAGGCACCTTGGGTAGATCAGCAGCTTGATCTGATGGAGCCAGAAGAACTGCAACGAGCGTTCCAGCGTCTGAAGCGTAAACAAAAAGGGAAGGCAGATACATTTGATGATTTTGGACAGGAACGCGAGATTCTTGCCAGAATGGTCGTAAGTAGTCGCCTTAAGCCTTTGCGAAAATGGATCAAATCTTTGCGCTTTGTTGATATTCGCAAGCTTTATTCACAATTGTTCAAGGATCAAGGACAGATCGTTCGACTGCTGGATAAAGAACCATTGCCTACGCACTGGGAAGAAATCAGCGATATGACTCTACGGAGAATGAAAGAACAAGAGCTTGCTTATGAAGATATCACACCATATTTGTACTTACGTGAACTATTGCTTGGGTTCCATATTAACTCTAACATCCGGCATGTAATTATTGATGAAGCTCAGGATTACTCTGCGTTCCAACTGGCATTTATGAAAAGACTGTTTCCGCGAGCCAAGATTACAGCACTTGGTGATTTCAATCAGGCGATTTATGCCCATTCTTCTGTGCTGAGTGGGACAGGACCATTGATGAACCTATACGGCCCTGAAAATACCGAACTTATTGAGTTAACCCGTAGTTATCGCTCAACCCAAGAGATTGTGGAGTTCACGAAGGGAATGGTTCCAGGTGGAGAAGAGATAATTCCGTTTAACCGTAGTGGGGAGAAACCTCAAGTTATTGTCACAACGTCTGAGCAGAAGCATCTTGATCTGATCACTGCTGACCTTAACGCCTTAGTTCAGGAAGGATATGAGTCCGTAGCAGTGATCTGTAAGACCGCAGAAGAGAGTAGAGAAGTACATGAAGCACTCAGTAAGGTATTAACTACCGCACCGAAGCTGATCAAAAAAACGACTTTAGCGTTCGAACGAGGTGTTCATGTCATACCTGCCTACTTAGCTAAAGGTGTAGAGTTTGATGCCGTACTCATCTACGATGGTTCTGTGGAGTATTATGCCCAAGAGCATGAGCGCAAGTTGTTCTACACGGCGTGTACACGGGCTATGCATTTGCTTCATATCTATTGTTTAGGTCAACCGAGTCCATTTATCACTTCGCAATCAGAAACGTTATATGATACGGGAAAGGTAACTGCTGCTCAGGCGGATTAAGCAAAGTGATATAGACTTAACGAAACCAAGTAGACTTCCGTCCGACTGGACGGAAGTTTTTCTATATATTTTCTGACATTATCGATGAGCAGATTTAGGTGGTTTGGATGCTTTGGATAAATTTTGCATCGGAATTTGGATTTAAACACAATTGGTGTAAATGTTCTTTACACTTAGTGTTCGGGCTCATATAATCGAAACAATATACTTTTTTGGAGCGTTTAATTCAGGAGGAGGCAACTACATTGTACAAATCATCTTTTGACCGACCGCTAATGGCGGATTGTGTACCTGATCTAGTGGCAACAGCACGTGGGGACCTGCCAGCAACATTGGTGATTCGTGGCGGGACACTAGTCAACGTGATATCCGGTGAAATTTTAGAAGGTATGTCTGTAGCTGTACAGGGCGCACGGATTGCATATGTCGGCAAAGATGTAAGTCATACGATCGGAGAACACACTCGAATCATCGAGGCGAAAGGCAAGTATATAGCTCCGGGACTACTGGACGGTCACTGCCATATTGAAAGTACGCAGATGAAGGTAACAGAGTTTGCACGAGCCGTGCTTCCGTCTGGTACAACGGGTGGATTCTTTGACCCTCATGAAATCTCCAATGTCCTTGGACTTCAAGGTCTGAGAATGATGCTTGATGAAGCTCGGACGACACCAATGGCTGCCTATATGCAGGTTGCATCATGTGTTCCTTCCACGCATCCAGGACTAGAGACGACTGGCGCTCACATTGGTCCAGAGGAAGTTGCTGAAGCTCTCTCTTGGGGGCCAGATATGATTGGTCTTGGCGAGGTGATGAATTTTCCAGGGGTTGTGTATGGAGATGAAACGATGATTGGAGAGATTCAAGCTACGCTTCGAGCAGGCAAAGTAGCTGATGGACACTTTACGTGGGCAGCAGATGACTGGCGTTTGCCAGCCTATGCGGCTAGTGGAGTCACTGGAGATCATGAATGTGTGACGAAGGAAGATGTGGTTGAACGTCTGAGACTAGGCATGTATGCCAAAATGCGTCAAGGATCAGCTTGGCATGACGTAGCTGAGACGATCAAGGCTTGCACGGAGCTCGGCTTGGATACACGCCGGATGATGCTGGTTACGGATGACCGCAGTTCAGAGTCGTTGCTAAAGGAAGGACATATGGATTTTGTCGTGCGTCTCGCGATTTCACAGGGCGTGAAGCCGGTAACAGCGTTTCAGATGGCAACCATTAATACGGCTGAGCGGTTTGGTGTGGCTCGGGATATTGGCGCAATCATCCCGGGTAATATGGCTGATATTATTTTGCTGGATGGGCGACTCGCGGATGTGCGTGTTGGTATGACGATTGCGGCTGGGCAGGTCGTGGCAGAGAATGGTCAGATGACTGCCGTATGGGACAATTTCATCTATCCTGAAGAGGCATTGAATACGGTAAAATTGGAACCTACAATTACGTCAGAGCAGATGGAACTTGCTGCGCCGATTGAAGAAGGCACGATTGGGGCTAAGATTATTCATGTAACGGAGAATCATGTGGATACGAAGGAAAAACACCATCCTGTTGCTGTACAGGATGGTCGGGTTGTCGTATCTACAACAGGTGATGTATGTAAAATTGCAGTGCTGGAGCGCCACAAACAAACCGGGAACCGGGCTGTAGCTTTAGTTGGAGGTATTGGCTTCACGGCACCAGCGGCCATCGCAATGACGGTAGCTCATGATAGCCATAATCTATTGATCATCGGTAATGATGATGCTTTGATGGCTGAAGCAGGTAACCGGGTCATTCGCATGCAAGGTGGCGTTGCAGTAGTAACAGGTTCAGGAGTGACGGAGTTCCCGTTACGGATTGCCGGATTGATGTCAACGGAGTCCTTTGAAGAGGTGGCTGTTCAATCCGCCGCCGTTAGCGAAGCGTTGCAATCGGTTGGCTGTACACTGAATAATGCATTTATGACCTTATCATTGCTGGCATTGGTTGTCATTCCAGAACTACGGTTATCTGATAAGGGGTTGGTACGGATCTCGGCAGAAGGGATTGAGCTGGTTTCCTTGTTTGATGAGACAACAGAGAACGTGAATGCTGCCCCGGCTGGTTCGTAAATACTTTAATACATCATTACAACGTTATATTAGAATTGAAATAAATTTGAGGATAAATAAGCAAGCCATCTAGAGCGGATCTAGATGGCTTTTTTGTGCTTTTAACTGAGCAAAACATATTGAATTTTGTACTTAAAGGAGAGGATGAAACGGAGCGAAGGTGTGAAAATTGGCTGAAAAGCAGAGTGAACCGCCGGAAGCAGTGAATTGATCCGTCGGAAGTAGCCTAGCTGCAAGCTTGTTGCAGAACTCAACGAAGGGATGTAGTGAGCGATTCATTTTGAACAAACTAGCAAGAAAACGCTTCCTAGGTCTTCTGTCGGTAGGTTTCATATGTTCATAATGACTGAAGTCTTGTGTGTTAATACGTTAAATAAGAAAAAATTCAGTTAATTGAGACTTTAGAACTATAAATACAGAAGTGTGAATACCCGAAATATGTTATATGATTCTTTCGTCGTAAGTCTTAGAGATGGCATTGCATATAGAAGCAATTCACTAGATAAAGCCTTTGGTAAATACGCCAAAATGCTTAAATTACGACAGTTTTTTGCCGGGTGCTAAAGATCAGAGAGATATAACATTTGAGGGAGTGTACGAATATGCAACAGAAGTCCAAATACCATTTTATCAAACTTGTTAGTTGTCTAATCCTCGTCGCTGGTGTTACGTTTTCTTCGAGAACAATTGCAGAGGGTTCAGTTGAAAGTTATGAGAGCATTCACGGTGAGATTGAGCAGCCTATCCGAGCTACATGGGTTTGGGATACCACTCAGATTCAAAGTCGTCCACAAGAAGTGCTGAAATTTGCCAAAGAAAAAAAGGTGAATACAATCTACCTGCAATTGAACCGGGATGTGAAAATTCCTTATTATACAAGCTTTATTCGTGAGGCTAGAGCGAATCATATTGCAGTGGATGTGATGGATGGCAGATCTGCATGGGGATTGACCGAAAGTAGAGGACAAATCGCTGATTTTCTGAACTGGATTGAGGCGTATCAAAATCAGGTACAACCAAATGAGAAATTTGCTGGCATTCATTTGGACATTGAACCCCATGTGCATCCACAGTGGAAAACGAATCAAGCGAGTGTTATTACGCAATGGATGGGAAATGTGCAGTACATTGTGGATCGTGCTAAACAGATGAAGATGCCGGTTGGGGCAGATCTGCCGTTCTGGCTGGATAATTACAAAGTTCCTGGTTCGACGCAGGCGGTTAGCAATTGGATGATTCAGAAATATGATTCAATCACAATCATGGCCTACCGGGATACAGCAACCGCAATTTATAATGTGGCGAAGGATGAACTTATCGATGCAGCACAACAAGGCAAGAAGATATCCATCGCTATAGAGACGAAGCAAAGTAAAGAGGGCGACTTTATTACCTTCTATGAAGAGGGTTCGGAGTACATGGAGTCTCAGCTTAAGCTGGTGGAGAATATGGCTAAAGCACATTCATCTTTTAACGGATTCTCAATTCATGAGTACACGTCTTGGAAAACTCTAAAGAACTAGTGATTATAAGCTTCTAATTTTAATGTAGAAAAAAAAGAAAACACCCTTCCCAAAGATGTCGCGACGATTCCTGTTGCTGACATCTTTTTTTGACTTAGGGAAGGCTGTGAGATGCTTGAATCAAGAGCTATTGAATGAATATTAGCGAACATGCCGGGATCCATGTGTATGAGCTGACATGTTACCATGTACCCGCAGGTTAAATAATGCCGATCAGATCAGCATAGGTTCCACGTCAACTTTCTCATAGAACATTTTTCGATACTGTGATGGTGTGGTGCTCTTATGTTTCTTGAACGTGGTAATAAAGTAGCTTAGATGCTCAAAGCCAACGTCCATCGCAATGTCTACGATTTTATGATCGGTATTCTCCAGCAGGTAGCAGGCCTGTTGCACTCTATAATAATTAATATAATCGACAGGACTTTTTTGCACCATCTGTTTGAAGAATCGGCAAAAGTGGCCTTCACTCATGTTCGCCTCATCTGCTAATTCCTTCAGCCGTAATGCTTCTGGATAATGTTGATGAATGTACGATAGCACCGACTTCAAGCGTTCCACTTTATCATGGCTGCCTGTTGAAAGAATGCCGTTGGTAGTAGCTGGACGCATGTGTTCGAACATCTGTGCAAATATAAGATACAAATATGCTTTGGTGGACATTTCACACGTCTCTGAGTTCGTTGCGTGTTCGGCAAATATGCGTTGTAAATACAGCAGGATTTCTTGTCCCCAAGCATCACTAGGTTTGATGTGGTTCGGAGGCACAAGTGTCTTGTGAACGAGCGGATGAATAAACTTTTCTTGAATCGTATCAAAAGTGCGACTGCCCAGCAGTTCAGGGCTGAACACAATGGAAGAAAAGACGCAAGGAGTAGTACCCTTCAAATGACCAACGTGAATTTCTCCGCGGTTAACAAAGATGGCTTCCCCGGCTTGTACCTCAACGGTGTTCATATCAATCTGAAAGACGGCACTTCCTTGTGTAACCATAGTGAACTCCATCTCGTCATGCCAGTGGCAATCAAGAATGATATCACCGTCCAGCTGTTGAATATCCGGATATACACTAACAGGATACATGGCATCTCCGTGTACCCGATCCTCTCGTAAACGTTCGCGTTCCATGATGTCGCTCCTTCAATGATCATTATTAATGAAGCAATTAAATGTAAATGAAATTGATGCTAATGTAATCGTTTCCATTGATTGGTGTTATTTATGAAGAAAACGTTAGGGAATATCAAAATTGTGATATATTCAGTCAAAATAGGAGAAGAATTTCATGTTTAATATCAATATTATTATAGTATAACCGAAGGGGGCAATCAAAGATGAAATTTACGGACGGCTATTGGCAAACCCGCGAAGGATATCATGTACAAAATCCTGCGGATATTCGAGATATCGTACAAAAGGGTGATTCCTTTACAGTATATGCAGCAACGAAACGCATTGAACGCAAGGGAGATACGTTGAACGGCACATTGCTCAAAGCAACGTACAGCTCACCGATGCCAGATGTGATCCGGGTACAACTGAACCATCACAAAGGCAAAGTGAATCCTGGTCCTGAATTTGCTCTGAATACATTAAATACAGATGTAAAGATCACTCGTGATGAGAACGGTGCTGAGTTGCAAAGTGGCAACTTACGTGTAACCGTTAACAAAGCAGGTGGTTGGGACATCGGTTTCCACTATAATGAAAAACGTTTGACAGGCAGTGGCTGGAGAGGTCCAGCATACATTGAGTCTGCCAATGAAGGTGCTTTTTTCCGTGAGCAGCTAGAGCTGGGGGTTGGGGAATATGTATACGGCTTGGGTGAACGCTTTACGCCGTTTGTGAAGAATGGTCAGGTCGTAGATATCTGGAATGAAGACGGCGGTACAAGCAGTGAGCAAGCCTACAAAAACATTCCATTCTACCTGTCCAACAAAGGATACGGTGTGTTCGTAAACCACCCAGAGAAAGTATCTTATGAGATTGCTTCCGAGAATGTATCCAAAGTACAGTTTAGCGTAGAGGGCGAGTCCCTGGAATACTTCATTATCGGTGGTAGCAATCCGAAGGAAGTTCTGGACAACTATACGAAGCTGACTGGCAAACCGGCGTTGCCACCGGCATGGACGTTCGGTTTGTGGCTGACAACTTCATTCACAACAGACTATGATGAAGCAACGGTTAATCATTTTGTAGATGGCATGGCTGAACGTGATCTGCCACTTTCCGTATTCCACTTTGACTGCTTCTGGATGAAAGAGTACCAATGGTGTGATTTTGAGTGGGATGAGGATATGTTCCCAGACCCAGTAGGTATGCTTAGTCGTTTGAAAGACAAAGGCCTCAAAATCTGTGCATGGATCAACCCTTACATTGCTGAGAAATCCATTTTGTTTGATGAAGGTATGGAGAAGGGTTACCTGGTTAAAACAGCAGACGGAAGCGTATGGCAATGGGATAAATGGCAAGCGGGTATGGGTCTCGTAGATTTCACGAATCCAGAAGCAACCGATTGGTATAAAGGTAAATTGAAAACATTGATCGAGCAAGGCGTAGATTGCTTCAAAACGGACTTCGGCGAAAGAATTCCAACGGATGTAGTCTATTACGATGGCTCCGATCCGGTGAAAATGCACAACTATTATACATTCCTATACAACAAAGCTGTGTTTGAAGTATTGGAAGAGAACCTGGGCAAAAACGAAGCGGCATTGTTTGCACGCTCTGCAACCGTTGGTGGCCAACAGTTCCCTGTACACTGGGGCGGCGATTGTTCTTCCAACTACTCATCGATGGCAGAATCACTGCGCGGTGGATTATCCCTTGGTCTGTCAGGCTTCGGCTTCTGGAGCCACGATATTAGTGGATTCGAGAAGACAGCAGAGCCAGACGTATACAAACGCTGGGTACAATTCGGTCTACTGTCATCCCACAGCCGTCTCCATGGTAATGAATCTTATCGTGTACCTTGGTTGTTTGATGAAGAAGCTGTTGATGTGGTGCGTGACTTTACGAAGCTTAAACTTAGCTTGATGCCATATCTGTTCAATTCTGCGGTGGAATCGACTGTTCGAGGATTGCCAATGATGCGAGCAATGGTTCTGGAGTTCCCTGAAGATCCAACATGTGCAACAATTGATACGCAATACATGTTTGGTGATTCTATTCTGGTCGCACCGATCTTCAATAAAGAAGGCGATGTAACATATTACCTACCAGAAGGCACATGGACGAACTATCTGACAGGAGCTAAAGTAGAGGGTGGACGTTGGGTTAGCGAGAACCATGACTTCAAAACGCTGCCTATGATGATCAAGCCGAACAGTCTTATCGCTGTAGGTGCAGTTGATGGCAAACCAGACTATGACTTCGCTCAAGATGTTTCCTTGCACTTGTTCGAATTAGCTGATGGTCATCAAGCCCAAGCGGTTGTCGTGAATCAAGGCGCTGAGCAGGAGCTTGCTGTTCAAGTATCACGTAATGGTTCGGTTCTAGAAGTTACCGCAGAAGGTGCGGGCAAACCTTGGAGTCTTGTACTTCGTGGTCTTGGAAGTGTATCCAGTGTTGAAGGTGGCTCCTATGTTTCTGGTGAACATGGTGTAGTTGTTACGCCAGCATCTGGTGCAAAACAAATCTCCATTCAATTGTAATGTTCTAATCGTCTAAATGAAGATAGAATAGAGAAGAAGGACGGTGCCGAAAGGTGCCGTTTTTCTCTTGTTATTTGTTATCCGTTTTTCTCTGAACAGCTTCAACATATCATTACAGTTAGGGGATTAAGCTATATGGACTCCATTCATTCCAAATTACATCAACCTATTACGGCAGAAATGCTGTACACCTTAGTAGAACATACATTTGGTGCAAATACTCATGTAAAGCAATACGGTCTGTTACAAGGTGGTTTGTTTAACACCACTTATCGCATAGAGCTGGATCATCCTAAGTACCCGGATGTCATTTTAAGATTAGCACCTGAGCGAGTACAAGGAGATGGCAGTGAACATTCACTCTTTGACCCTTTATTTTCATTTGAACGTACCATGATGGCATCTGAACCGATCATCTATGAATATTATCGCGAGCAAGGCATTCCTTGTGCATCGGTTATTGCCTGTGACTCTAGCGGCATGAAAATACCAAGAACGTATATGTTCATGGAATTTATCCCTAGTCAGCAGTTAAATGATCCTTCGTTGTTAGCAAAAGACAAAAAAGAACTTTATCGCCAATTAGGCACATATACCGCTACAATGCATACCGTTCAGGCAGATACATTTGGATGGCTACAGGCGGATGGAACGATAAAGGGATCTACACGTTGGTCTGAGGTATTATTAGCCTATGCAACGGAGACAGCAGCTAAGGCAGCACAGGCGCAGTATATGGCTGGAGTGGGCGAAGAGATCTTAGCGATTCTAGAAGCTAATCAACCAGTCTTAGACCAGGTGACGGAGCCAGTTTTAGTTCATAATGACTTATGGGAAGCCAATGTGTTAATCCATGAGCAACAGGGACAGCCAAGTATTGCGGCCATTATTGACGGAGATCGCTCCATGTTTGCTGATCGTGAGTTCGAGGCGATTTTATCGACCGAATCGATTGACTTTCATGAGGGTTACGGACGCACGCTTGATATGTCTGAAGTAGGACAGTTACGACGGTTTATTTACCGCCTAGTGTCAGCTTATTTTAATGCCTATGTTCATGAGCATCAGGTCAATCAGCATGAAGATGCACAGAAGTACCAACACAGGACGTTGAGTCTGCTCAAGGAATGGAGAGAACGGAATTAGTCGTATCGTGTTAAGGTGCATGAAGTGTTGCTCTATGTAATTCAACGAACTTTTTACATATCCCGAATAAACATCTGCACAATGACCCACAATAACATTGATATTCCTGATCCCTTTAAAGGTGGTTGAGGTATGAGTGATAAAAAGTGGGATCTTGTCGCACTTGCTTCCATTCCGGTAATCATGACCTTGGGTAACTCCATGTTAATTCCGATTCTTCCTCAGATAGAGCGTGAATTAAAGGTGTCGTCCTTCAAAGTCAGTATGTTGATTACCGTGTACGCCATTGTTGCTATTCTCCTGATCCCGATTGCCGGATATTTATCTGATCGGTTTGGGCGTAAGGTTGTTATTATTCCCAGCTTGATCATCGCGGCGGCTGGAGGTGCGGTGGCGGGTGGTGCCGCATGGTTAATGAACGGAGATGCCGCTTACTGGGTGATACTCGGAGGCAGACTACTGCAAGGTATAGGTGCTGCAGGCGCATTCCCCATCGTCATTCCGCTTGTGGGTGATATGTTTAGCGATGAAAATGAAGTCAGCAAAAGCTTAGGCATCATTGAAACATCCAATACCTTCGGTAAAGTGTTAAGCCCTATCCTAGGTGCAGCTCTGGCTGTCTGGTTATGGTATTTACCGTTTATGGCGATCCCTGTATTATGTCTCATTTCACTGTTGCTGGTTATCTTCTTGGTGAAAACACCTAAGAAAAAAGAAAAACCTCCTACGTTCTCGGAATTCATCGCTTCTATTCGGACAGTGCTCAAGCAAAAAGGTCGCTGGCTCTATGCGCTGTTTGCTATCGGTGGAATCTGCATGTTTGTAATTTTTGGTGTGCTTTTTTATTTGTCAGAGACCTTGGAAACGGAATTCAAGCTAAAGGGCGTGCTAAAAGGGCTTGTGTTAGCCATTCCATTAGCAGCGCTATGCCTGGCTTCATTCCTAGCAGGAAAGTGGATTGGCAAGAGCAAAACGCGTATGAAATGGATTGGATTCTCGGGTTTAGTGATTTTGACTGCCTCACTGGTTGTTATGGGGCTGTGGGACAATATATATGCTGTCGTAGGTTTGTTTACCTTAGGCAGTGCAGGAATCGGTGCAACATTGCCGTGTCTTGATGCATTAATAACCGAGGGTGTGGATAAGAAACAACGAGGTACGATCACTGCTTTATTCAGTAGTATGCGTTTTATCGGGGTGTCCTTGGGGCCGCCTGTCATATCCTTGTTAATTGGACGTGCTCATATCTTAATCTTCGGCGTACTTGCTGCGACAGGGGCAATTGGTGGTTTGCTTACACTCTTTGCGGTGAAACCTGAGAAAAGTAATACCGGTACAGAAGACGCTAAGCAAGAAGATGAGGAAGAAGAGAACGTGAAAGAGACGGGAAGAGTGCTTCCGAAATTAGGAAAAAGAAAAAGCCCATTCTAGATGAGAATGGTACTTACACACAGACACAAAGCAAAAATGCGTTGCACATGAGATACGTCCGATGTACTCATGTGACAACGCATTTTTTGTTGTTTTCTAGTGTGTAAAATCAATGTTGATTGTTATCGTTAGAAGAAGGTTTAGCTTGGTTAGAGGATTGCTCCTTGTCTGCACTAATAT
The DNA here is from genome assembly GCF_001426865.1 of Paenibacillus sp. Root52. GTDB lineage: Bacteria > Bacillota > Bacilli > Paenibacillales > Paenibacillaceae > Paenibacillus. Next base: position 131,698 of record NZ_LMFO01000029.1, read on the forward strand.
GGGTATGCTCCAGCAGAGGATGAGGGGTTATCGTGAACCCGCCACTTCTCTTGCCTTGAACTAAATAGATGAGTAGGAACACAATCATGAACATGACCGAATAGCGATACATATCCGTGTAACTTGTGAGGGATGCAATACCACCAAGCAATAGGGCACCAGTTGCGATCCCTAGATCAAGACTATTCAAAAACATACCATTAGCCATTCCGCGCTGAGAAGGCGCTACAATCTGAATCATCCAGGTTTGTAGAGAAGACTGCATGGAGCCATAGCCAATACCGTAAATAAACGCTGCTACAAATAACACCGGCATAGAATTTGCATAAGAAAGAATAATTAACCCGATCGCGATGAATATCGCTCCAGGAATCAGCAGCGCTTTGGGTCCTTTTTGATCATAAAGACGCCCAGCAAAGGGTCTGACCAGCAGAACTGCAATCGCATTGAATAGGAAGAACAGTGCAGGATTAGAGAGGTTAGCTTCCTTACCGTATAACACAATAAAACCAACCAGTCCCCCGTATGTGATGGATAATAAGCCATTCAGCACACTCGGCAAAATCAATTTACGATTGAAAGGAATCTTTTTACCTTTTGCTGCTGACGTAGGAACTGCTCCTGAGTGTGTCACTTGGTCGCGCTGAGATGCCTTCTTACGTGTTAACGAATAACTCAGCGGGTAAATGACAGCAATTACACCTGCTGTACATAACATTAACGTAACGAATCCTTGGCCTTGCAGCAATGTAACCCCGATAATGGGACCCATGGACATGGCAAGACTTGTGGATAAGCCGAAATAGCCCATTCCTTCACCCATCCGTTTAACCGGAACAATATCAGATGCCATTGTTGGGAAAGCGGTACTGCTCATACCAAATCCCACACCAAATAACATACGTAGCAATAGCAGAACTACAATGCCCGCAGCAAAGTAGTAGCCCAGTGTAGCTAATAGAGCGATGGACAGACCCACATAGATCATCGTGTTCCGTAGACCTTTCTCTAAAGCCTTGGCAGAGTACAGTCTTGCAGCAATGGCACTAAGTGCAAAGAGACAGGTGAACAAACTGACCTCGAATGCATTGGCATGAAAACGATCCTGCACATAAGCGGGCAGTGGAGAGACGATCATATGCAGCTGCAGAAACAGCAAAAAATTACATAGCATTAATAATATAAAATCGGTTGTCCATAATTTCACTTGTGTAGATTGTGTATTCATATAACAAAATTCCCCCTGATGTTCTTTTCTCTAAAGGTTGTGATTAATGAGGGAAAGAGTATGCTTAAATGCTTCCATCTGGTCTTCAGGTATACCTTCAGCAAGTTCTTTATTCATTTCTCTTTCGATGGGGACGAGGTTGTCCAGCATAGTTCGACCCTCAGTTGTCAGATACAGTAGGTAAGCTCTGCGATCCTGTTCACTTGTCTGACGTTCTACCCATCCCTTCTTCTCCAGAAGATCAATGATACGGGCAGTCGTTGGCTGGTCCTTAAACACACGCAAGGCGACTTCCTTCTGATTCACACCTTCGCCTTTACCAATATTGAACAGAACAGAGAACTGCTCTGTTGTGATGTCGTACGGTTTGAATTTGGTCGCGAGCAGAGCAACTGCCTTACGATGCGTCAAACCTAACATGAAACCTACGGATTGCTCCAATGAATAATCCATATTTAATGAAAACCTCACTTTCAACAAGGATGAAAACACACTGTACATAAATAGTTGTTATAACAACTATATGCCAAACAAGTACTTTTGTAAAGAGATGGACAGCAGTTGTTCCGGTATTCACAATGAGCTTCAGCGGCATAAAAGTCATGATGATGTAGAAGAGGGTTGAAGTTTTCGATGTTTACCATATCGGAGCCAGTGAACAATAACGTACAATATAGGCATGGATTCAATGAGTAAGGTATACATCGGCACAGCGTAAGAGCGTGTAGCTAGCTCGTATGCAGTTACATCTTTGGCGTATTGCATCACAATGGCAGCGGCTGTTCCACCAATTAAGTACACAACCGACTTTTGTTGTCTAACACCACTAATTTTGGACAGACACACAGAGGCGACATATAACAAAAAAGAACTTCGTGTAAACATTGTGGTTGACCAGATCGCAATCAGTACGGGATCTAGATTATCAAGAAAGTCGCCGTATCGAGCAAACCTAATCATCTCAAGTAAAGGATAACGGAGGCTCGCTGCTACATAAGGACCAAAGTTCATGAGTGTATAGATCCAGAAAAAAACTACAAACAGAATAACGGTGATTCCCGCGAATATCATGCTTCTTAGTAAAGGGCGCCTAAACGCAACAGTTGGAGCGAGAAACAGAAACATCATCCACTCGGAAAACCAGGGCAGGGTAGAAAAAGAACCCATGACAATCTCGCCTAGATCGTGATGTGTTGTCAGAGCGAGGAGTACATCTGGATTGCCGCCACTGCCTACGGTCGGGATCAGCAGAGTGGATGTGAGAACTTGCACCAAAAAGATACCTTCTGCCATGAAAATAATTGTCACTAGGCCTGAGCGTGCTGATAAGCTGACACATAACAAAGTAAGTGTTGCGGTAACCCAAATGGGAGTCTCAGGTAAGTACATCGATTGCAGAAAAATAATGAAATTCTCTACATCAATCGTCACTAAATACAAACACAACAAGGCGATCATCCCAACGAAAAAGAGATGTACCCATTTGCCAACAACGTCTTCTCCAAAGCTCAGCCAAGGTCTATCTGGGTTAAGGGCACCGAGTCTATATGTAAAGAATAAGAAGATGAGGCTGATTAGAAATCCACCAATCGTGGATAACCAGCCCTGATAACCGCTCATCTTGAATAATCGTTGTAGGAGGAAAGCAATGGGTTCAGAGTATAGATAAACAAACATGAAGCGATAAGCTTGCCCAGCTGTTAGATGATTCATAGATAATTGGTACCTCCTGTTCTTAATGAATCATAGGATCAATCCAGCCAAAGACCAGTTGAATGATATCATTGGGATTGGGCCAGGCAGACCAGCTCACCGCGAGCGTATTCCACACGATAAACAGCGCGAGTAAGATGAAGTAACTGCGCCTAATCGTCTTTTTACTCGTTTTCACGGATGCGTAGTCAGATAGATAGAGCCCAGCGAACAACAAAACAGCGATCATGATGATCCTCCTTCAGCGCATGTCATTACGGGTTCGTTTAGATCAATAGCTGGACTCTGATCCGACAAACTGAATGTTAATCTGTGTATTAACGCGGAATTGCAAATTATTCTTCACATACGTAGTCCATTGAGGACGAAGCTTAGACCAGACCTTGGGATACTTCCACTCCAAGCGGTAACCTAGATTCAGAATATCTGCCTCTTGCTGCTGTGCGGTAACAATGGCTTGCCTCAGATGTTCGTCGATTTTTTTACTCGCCTCCACCTGCATTTCCTGCACACTTCCGACGTCTTTGGCTTTCAATATTGGGATGACGGAATTAAGCTCTCCCTTACCCGTTAGATTAATGTCGAAGTAGGGCTCACCATCGACTAGTCTGACACGAATGTCTGAGTCCATATCGAAGAGAGTCATGCTGGCCTTTACTCTGTCCGTCTGGATGGATATCGCCATCGAATCTAGTTTGCGACCAGCCCAAGCTACAGCGCGAGCCTCATCGTCTGAAAGTGTTCCCACCATACGCATTTGCTTGAAAATAGCTCCGCCAATCTGACTGATCCACTTTTTCTTTGCCCCTTCTTCGCTTACCATAGATAATTGTTTAGCTTGCAGCAGAGATGCGGCAAAGCCTTGGTTCATTTTGTCTGAAGCATAAACGTTTAGCGTCTGGGTCTTTAACAAGTTTTCCTCGGTGGAGAATTCGCGCAGTACATCACTTGGTGTTTCCTCAAAGACCGGAGTTAAGTCAGAAACATCCTTCGCTTTACCCTCAGCGACCATTATGTAGCTGCTCAGGTGAAATAGTGGCTCCCTTGCAATCCATTCCATCGTATCGTCAATCCCTGCCCGGGCATATGCTTGTCCGAAGACAACAACACGTGTATGTCCCCAGGAGATTCTTCTCGTGAGATCTGTCTGGATTCGTTCTAACGCATCGGCAATGGTAGGGGCTACCGCAGAAACTACGGCATAAGGCTCCTTGCTCGATCCTCCTCGATCTGGTGATAGACGGTTAGGAAGCGGCATCGTTAATGAAACTTCAACTTCTCCAGGCGTATCGGTCTTGTCAACATACATGGCAGTGATAAATGTGCGCTCGTTAATTTCGACTTTAGACCAGCAGCCACCACAGAAGAGGCAGCATATCACGAGTAGAGCTAGTTTAGGCAGAGTATAGCGAAGACTCATGGCGTATCTTGCCTCGTTTCATTATCCGCTGCATATGCTTTGGTTCTTTTTTTCATAAGAAACCATGGCACCCGAATGAACGTATCCTTGATATCACGCAGGACAAGCGGCGCAAAAGGTTGCATATATGGAACTCCGAAGGAGCGCAGACTTACCATGTACCAGTATATTAGATAGATCGAAATGACTACGCCAAACAGACCAAGCGTTCCACCGACGAGTAACACAGGAAATCGAAGAAGCCGGAATGAAAGTCCTAATTCAAAATGTGGAATGATAAAGGCGGCAATGCCTGTAATGGAAACGACAATCACAAGCGGGGCAGAGACAATACCTGCCTGCACAGCCGCCTGACCAATGACAATACCGCCAATAATGGACACGGTTTGCCCTAACGGTTTCGGAATACGTATCCCTGCTTCACGCAGCCCCTCAAAGGTGATTTCCATAATGAAGGCTTCAACCAATGCAGGAAAAGGAATGTTCTCCCTGGCGGAGGCAATCGTAATTAGCAGATTCGTTGGGATGATTTCTGGATGAAAGGTAGTGACTGCCACATAGACCGAAGGTAACAAAAACGCAAAAAAGGCAAATAGCAGACGAATAATCCGAATGAAAGAAGCAGAATGAAACCTTTGATAGTAGTCTTCAGAAGATTGCATTAACGAGAAGAAGGTGACAGGAATAAGTATTGAGAATGGCGTGCCATCCTGCATGACGCTAATACGACCCTCAACGAGTGCAGCTGCGACGGAGTCTGGCCGCTCGGTATATTGGTACTGGGGAAATGGTGACAGCGGATGATCCTCCAGAAACTCCGATAAATAGCTGACGCCTAAGCTGCTATCCATATCAATTTCATTTAAGCTGTTCAACACGTTTTCTAGAATATCCGGTTTGCATAACCCTTCAATGTACACGACATATACCACGGTTTTGGTGTATTTGCCGATTGTGAATTGGATCATTTTAAAATCAGGATGTTTAATTTTGTGCCGAAGTAGAGACATATTCGCATGAATGTCTTCAATGAATGCCTCTTGAGGGCCAACCACAACTACCTCGTTCGTGGATTCGGGTATAGAACGTTTCTGATAATTCTGAATTGAGAACACAATCCAATTGGGCAATCCTTCGAAATGAAGAACGGCATTACCAGAGACGATGTCACTCACCAGTTGTTCAGATGATTCTGTGAGATGTGAGTCCAGTGTGAAAAAAGAGCCACTAACTATCCGGGCTGTAAGCATAGGGTCTATTTCGGCGCGTGATGCTTCTTCTAGCAACGGTTTAACGATGGCTTCTCTCATCGTGGCGGTATCTACAATGGATTGGATGTAGATGAGCTCACAATGAATCGTACCAATCTGAAAGGGCTGATAGACAACATCCGTAGCGCCCAAGAGACGGGTTTTCACCTGTTCAAGCGTGCTGCCTGTTTCCATTCCATATCTCCCTCCTTGATTCGCCAGTCTATATAATGACTTGTCATTCTCCTGTAGTTTGTGACGCCTGACCTTAAATATTCTTGCATTTGTGAAAAGCCAAAAAGATTGCAAACTTTGGTGCAAATGATGAATGTGGAATTTTGGAGATAACCTATATAATAAGAGGACATTCATTAAGAGGAAGAGATAAGGAGAGAAACGAGATGACAGACCAGATTAGAATCGCTGAGCTTGCTGATGTTGAACATGTGAGTGAGTTATTTAATCAATATCGTATGTTCTACAATGAACCTTCAGATCTAGAAGGGGCGGGGCAATACATAAGGAATCGGATGCAGCATAATGAATCGATTATCCTAGTAGCTGAAAGAAATACTGGATCGGAAGTGCTTGAATCAATGAACGGTAAGGAACATAGAATTGACCAAGCCTTGACGGGATTTGTACAGTTGTATCCAACGTTCAGTTCACTATCTATGCGCTCCAATTGGATACTGAATGATCTGTACGTTCACCCAGAATATCGTCAGCAAGGGATTGCCCGCAAGTTACTACAGGCGTCCAGAGCGCTTGCAAAGGAAAGAGGCGTTGTTGCTTTGTCTCTATCCACCGGGGTTAGTAATAAGCAGGCTCAAGCGTTGTATGAGTCAGAAGGTTATGTACTCGACACCTATTTCCTGTATTATGATCTTAATGTATAAAAAAATAAGACATATGCTTGTGTCGGTGCACCACGAGGAACAAGGGAGGACTACATAACCATGATGCAGTGGATCGCCATGATAACGATGCTAATTGATCACATAGGTGCCGTTTTTTATCCACAAGTGGAGGAACTGCGAGTGATCGGACGTATCGCATTTCCAATCTATGCTTTTGCCGTGTATGTTGGCTATAAGCACACACGAAATATGAAGAAATACATAATGCGATTATTCTGGATTGCGGTCATTTCACAGATTCCTTTTATGGCAGCATTTAACCACCTCTCACTGAATGTCGTATGGACGTTATTGTCTGGATTGTTGGTATTGCTGGCACTGGATCGTTTACCCGTTCGTTTGTTGAGTATCCCGATTGTTATAGGTGCAGGATGGATTATGGAGATTACGCATATGGACTATGGGATGTACGGGCTGATTCTCGTTCTGTTATTCCGGTACTTCCAAGGTGCTATTCTAGTTGTTGGACATTTCTTGTTAACGGCAGTCTATATCACGCTCTATAGCAGTTCTGTGCAGATGTACAGTGTTATTGCTACCGTGGGTATTGCTATTGCGCAATATTATGGTGCAGGCTTTCGCTTAAAGGGGCCGAGATGGATATGGCGTTATTTCTATCCGGCTCATCTAGCCATCATTGCCCTTATTCGCTGGATATAACATGTTGGAATAATATAAGAGGCCCCTGTTCCGTTAGTGGAACAGGGGCCTCTTATGAAAGATAAAATGCTGAACCGATCTACTCCAGTGTTGGAGAAGTGCCGAATGTTGGCTTGATTGCTGCAGGGAAGTATCCAATCGCAACCGCATGCTCAAGCATGTTCAAAATAAAACGATCATCGGCTTTAGGGCAAGAAATGCCTGCAGGTTGTACATAAGCCGTTGTAACGGGAGAGGCATATACGTACGCTGAATCCTTGGCACCGTCCCCTTCAAGCTGAGCGATAGCCAGTTGAAGCGCCTCAGCATCTTTACTGATGCTAGCATCAAACAACCACTGCGTATATTCGGCAAAAGGAACCGTCTCGACTTCATAACCAGCACGATTAATGGAATGGATCAATTCATCATAACGAATGGACTCTGGATTACAGATGTGGAACACACGGCCAGCAGTGTCTTCGCGTAATGCCAGATGTACAATCGCTTCGCTTGCGTAATCAATTGGAGTGAAGTCCACCATCCAATCCGCAGCAGGAGCTTTGCCAAGCAACAACATCGCTTTAATCATGCGGTAGAAGGCATTGCTGTCAATATTGGACTGGAAACGTCCTGTTTTCGAATGGCATGTTAGGTTTCCGGCTCGATAGATACTTACCGGTACGCCTTCCTCTGCTGCAATCATAAGCACTTTTTCAGCTTCAAGTTTACTGTCAGAGTACACGTTCTCCACATGCAAATCGGCTGGGAAATGATCATATTGCAATGAAGATTCCCATTGACCGCTAAGCGCTAGATCTTCTGGGATTCCCATCGTGGACACATGATGGAAGGAGGCACCTGGTTTGCTGCGAATCAGATCCAACAGTGCTACAGTTCCTTCTACATTCGTTTTCGCGAATTGAGCTGCATCCCCGAAGTGCCGCACATCTGCCGCACAGTGAATCACGCGATCAATTGTGGCTTGGATATAAGTCTTTTGTTCACTAGTCAACCCGAGGTTCGGCTGCTCTAGGTCTCCTTCAATAATCTCAACGCGAGATTGCAATTGAAGCGCCAGTTCATTTCCGAAATACCCCTGCATCACATTACTTAATCGTTGCATAGCTGTTGTTCCATCCGATGGACGACGAACCAATGTGTAAATTTTCGTGTCAGAATGCAGGATTAATTGCTGAAGCACATGAGAACCTAAGTAACCTGTAGCACCTGTTAGGAGAACATGTTCTGGCTTGAGAATTTCCGGGTACCCGATCTGTGTAGCAAGCTCAACAGGATGCTCGGATAGTTGGGTGATCAGACCACTTGTCCCGGAAGAAGCCGACTCTGACTGTTCTGTAGCTAGCGCTAATTTCTCCACTCGACGAGCCAATGCGCGAATCGTTTTCTCCGCAAAAAAGTCGGCAATCTTCAATAGTGGATAGTGAGGCTTCAGTAGAACAAGCACGTGAATGACCCGTAGAGAGTCTCCACCGATGGTGAAGAAACTATCTTCGACACCGAAGTCATCGTGTTGAAGGATCTCTTTCCAAGAGTTCAAAATAATTGTCTCAGTTTCAGTTGCAGGCAGTACGCGTTCCGCACGATTCTCATGACGTTCTTCATGAGGGAGAGCAACCATCGCTTTGCGGTTGATTTTACCTGTTGGCGCAATTGGCATTTCATCCAATTGGCAGATCCATTTCGGCACAAAATACGAAGGGAGCTTCACAGCAAGCTGCGCTTTGATCCCTTCAACGGATAGTGTGCTACCATCCACGGAGGTAAAGTAACCGACGAGCATATTTTGTCCGTCTGATTCTTTTTTAGGGATTACAGCGACATCCTGTATCTGTTCTAAACGTGCAAAATGATCCTCGATTTCGCCAATCTCAATCCGATGACCACGAATTTTCAACTGCGAATCACTACGTCCCACATATTCTATTAATCCATTGTCTAGCAATTTGGCAATATCACCAGATCTATAGATTTTTTCACCCATCGCAAATGGATTCTCAATAAAGGCTTGAGCAGTACGTTCTGGTTGATTCAGATATCCCTTAGCTAGAGCCGGGGTGGAGATGTATACCTCACCAGGCACTCCAACCGGGCAGAGCTGTTGTTCTTCATTCACGATGTAAACTTTGTAGTTATGAATCGGTTTACCAATTGGCATATTAACGACATGATCAGGAACTTGCTCGCTGATTCGATGTGTCGTCGTTGCTACTGTACATTCAGTAGGGCCGTATACATTGACGATGTCAATCTGGTTGCCAAATTTACGCTGGAATGAACGGACTTGTTCGCCATATAGTGCTTCGCCCGCAACGGTAATTATTTTGACCTTAGCCAGCTTGTGGAAACCTTCATCGGACAGATAGGAGGCAAGCTGGTTGAAGAAGATCGTAGGCAGAATCGTAATAATCGTTGTGCCTGTACGTTCGATCGCAGCAGCAAAATCCTCAACGGATACACGTTCTTCCGCAGATAGAAGATAAAGCTCAGCACCGTAGAACAGGGCACCAATCGTATCCCATACGGAGGCATCGAAGCTGTATGTAGCAAACTGGGTCAGCACATCACTAGGCATAATATCACAATCTCGCTGAACGACACTACCAAGGTTCGTTACACCGCGATGAGCTACGAGCGCACCTTTTGGTTTACCTGTAGAGCCCGAAGTATAGATGATATAGGCTAAGTCATCCGGCTGAACATCGACATTAGGGTTGCTTGCTGCAAATCCCGCCAGGCGACCATCTACCGATAAAATTTGACGCACGGTTGTGATGCCCGAGAACAGGCGTGAAGCTTCATTAAAGGAAGAATCTTTCGTTAGGACAAAGGATGAAGCTGTATCTTCTACGATGTAGCTATTACGTTCTTGTGGGTGCTCAGGGTCAACAGGAACATACACACCCCCGGCTTTGAGAATACCCAGAATGGAGATGATCGTCTCTAGACTTCTTTCCATGAAGATGCTGACAAATTCCCCTTTTTGTAAACCGTTTGATTGAAGAACTCGAGCCACTTGATTAGAACGTTCATTCAATTCTCGATACGTATATTTACCTGAAAGTGACGTGATTGCAGGTGAATTAGGATACTCTGCCGCAACAGCTTCGAACCAACCATGGATCGTTTGATGTTCAGGCTCTAGAACAGCAGTATCGTTCATCTCACGGTACAACAGTCGATCAGAGGCAGATAAAATATCAACGGAGCCAATAGACTTGTCCGTATTGCGGATCATAGCGAGTAGCAGTGTCTCAAAATACTCCGCATATCTCATGATGGTGGCCTCATTTAGCAGGGAAGCATCATAGAACGAATCAAGGATAAACTGGCCGCGATCATCGCGGATGTTCCAGTTTAATATTTGTGGAGCTTGAGGCAATTGCACACTGTTGTGCATGAAAATCGTTTCAGGGTATGCCCCAGGATGAGTGGTATTGTTGTTCAGAAGTTGCTCTGAAATTTGTTCAATCAATTCCCGGAAGGTCAGTTTCCCATGGATCTGCAGTATCACGTTAGCAGCCGCGTGCTCAGGAGCCAGTGTGCCTATGGCTAGCTCCTGTTCGCCTGATAGTCGGAATAACAAGGCGGCGTACGTGGATAAGAGTGCAGGGTGAGTCAATGCTGAGCCGAATTTTTGTGTGATTTCACGACTCAAGGCAGGCTGTAGAGGAATATGCGTTGATTCATAAACGAATGATTGCTGACGACGTCCGAAATCCAGCGGAATCTGAAGTACCGGCAATTCAGTTTCCATAATATGAGCTGATGAAGAATGATTATCAATCACTTCAGTTTTTCCTCCTTTGTCCAATTCAAAAAAATGTAATATTCCTGTATTCTTAGCCCTTGCTTACATTAAAGTGAGAAATTAATTCTTGCAGCTCCTCAGACATGCTACTCAGTCGGTTGGAAGAATCTACAAGCGTAATCAGTGAACCTTTTTGTTCATCAACCGAAGAAGAGATCCGTTCACTGCTATCAGCAGTCTTGCTTACGCTGGATGATAGATCATCAGCCGTTGCAGTCATCTCTTCAGTACCCGCAGATATCTCTTGCGTAGCACTGGACACCTCTTGAATCTGGTTGGAAACTTTCTTAGCTGCTTCCAGGATTTCTTCGAACAATTGCCCTGTTTGATCAGCTACATCAAGGCCTGTGTCAACTTCGGCTGTACCTTGTTCCATTGCACGAACAGCTTGTTTGATTTCGGTTTGAATTTCTTCAATTAACACAGAGATCTGTCTAGTTGATTCTTCGGACTGTTCAGCAAGTTTACGAACTTCACCCGCTACAACAGCGAAACCACGACCTTCTTCACCGACACGTGCTGCCTCAATGGACGCATTCAGTGCGAGCAGGTTGGTCTGACTGGAAATACCAGAGATGATATTGAGGATATCTCCGATTTCTTGCGAACGACTTTCAAGTACATTAATAGCCGATGCTGTATTTTTAACCGATTCGGTAATCAGAGTCATTTGTTCAGAGACCTGACGAACGACTGTGTTACCTTGCTGGGAACGACGCTCCATCTCATAGGCTTCATCAGCTACGTTCGCTGAACTACTAGCAATCGTTTGAATCACTGTAGCCATCTCTGCCATTGCACGTGCGCTGTCAATCGTCGCTTGTTCTTGTGCACGAATATTAGACGCGATCTGAGATACATTGATGTTAATCGTATCGGCATGATCACTGTTTTTCTCCGAGACTTCATACAGTTCTTTGGCAGACTGGTTTACCTCGTGAGAAGTCATCTGTACTTTGACGATCGTGTCATTAATTTTGCGAACCATGGTATTGAACTTCTCGTTAACAAGTCCAAGATCGTCCTTGCCTGTCGGAATGTTGACATTCAAATTACCCCGGCTAACGTCATCAATTCCTTTGATTAAGTGACGAATAGGGGATAGTGTGTTTTTGACAACGAGATATTGAATGATTAAGAATAGAAGTAAAAAGGCTACCAAAATGATGATACCGTTTTTGAGCAGTGAGCTCAGTCCGGCAGGTACGGCAGATGCATCCGCATCAATCGCGAAATAGGAGAAGATTTTGCCGTTACTATCCTTGATTGGATAAGCGATGGTTGTCCATGTACCAAAGTCGTCTTTATAAAATGTAGTAAAGGTTGGACGATCTGTATTTAACATCTCTTTCAATGCATTTGCTACAACAACCGGTTGCTCATACATATCGCCAATGTTTACGTTATCGCTTTGAAAAGCTTCTCTGAGATTGGTTGGCATCGCGACTAGGGATGTATTACGCTGATTTTCCCCATCAAGTTCAACGCCGAAAATATAGGCTTGGGCTATATTAGGATAGTATTCTTGCATTTCATCAAAGTAAGCTCGCAGTTTAGCTTGTACGGTTCCGTCATAGCTGCCTTCCGCAATGGCTGCCTCGACCTCTGATGGATTAATTCCCTCAGCCCATTTCTGTGTAATGACTGCAACTTGTCCATGCAATTGATCCACAAGCACTGTCTTTTGGAAGTAATAGCTGCTGGCAATTAGTGCCACTCCAATAATGACGATGTTGGTGAATGAAAGTAATAGATTTTTCGAGAAAAAAGACATGCTTTTCCAACTAAATGATTTCACAAAACTCCACTCCTGATCTCTGTTTGATTAACAACCCTTTGTTCTTGCATAATTCCAGCCAACTAGGCCATTGGTAGATCCCCTCCAAAGTTATGTATGCGACCATGGTCTTGGGTTTTTTGGTCGTAAATACGAATTTTTAGTACCCATGATCCATAGGTGTCTAATTATTAAAACACATCTACCTATAATATGTCGTATAAAATGTCGTTAAATTGAATAGTTTTGTTAAAACTTTTTTAATATTCTACACATTTATGGACATGGCAATAAATACATAGGTACAAAGGACTAAAACTTCGGAATAATTCCCATTTTTTAGTTTCATTATGTATTCTATAACAATAAGAGATAAAAAACATCATGTAAGTATGAAAAACATACTAAATATCATATTTGGGAAGTCTACCTTGCATTTATCAATTGGAATGGATTATGAACTATCCGTTTTTGTATTGCTTACAAGGATGGATATACATCGGAAGCGGTTTTATCTATAATAAATACAGTATGCATTTCTCAAATTCATAAACAGGCGGGGGTTTATTCTAGATGAATCTGAAACAAATTGCAGCAGAGCGGGCGGCAGAATACATCCAAGATGGAATGAAGGTGGGGCTAGGTACAGGCTCTACAGCTTACTATGCGATTTGCAAGTTAGGTGAGCGTGTACGTGATGGCTTGCAAATTCAAGCTGTAGCTACGTCTGAAGCATCGGACAAGCTTGCTAGAGAATGGGGCATTCCGATCATTCCCTTCGATCAGATCGGACGGCTGGATATTACGATTGATGGCGCCGACGAGGTTGATCCAAATTTTAATCTCATTAAAGGGGGCGGCGGTGCTCTCTTGCGTGAGAAGATTGTTGCAGCGAACAGCGATCAACTTATAATTGTAGCCGATGGCAGTAAAGCAGTAGACAAGCTAGGCCGATTCCCATTACCGGTAGAGGTTGTTCCTTTTGCTTCTGAATGGACGTTCAAGGCGCTAGAAAGTATGGGATGTTTTCCAGAATGGCGCATGAATGGTGACGAGCGTTATCTGACAGACAATGGAAATCTGATTGCTGACTGTCGGATGGAAGCGATTGAGCAGGCTCCCGAATTGAACATTAAGTTAAATATGCTTCCAGGTGTAGTGGATAACGGCTTATTCATTAACATGGCGAATATTGTCATATTAGCGAAGGAAGATGGTAGTATTGATGAACTCCATCGTTCCAATTAAGGAATGAGGGGGGAATTCAAATGAAGGAAACTCCGATCATTGAAGGTGACCTTGTACTTCGGTGCATAGAAGAGGCAGATCTACCGGAGCTTTATCAACTTATATATAGTGAAGAAGTTCCGGAATGGAAGCAATGGGATGCTCCTTATTTTCCGCTTGAGCATGAGAGCTATACTCAGTACAGTCAAGGTATAATGAAGTGGATCGAAGCATCAGCGACCAGTTCTAATCCAATCTCCATGCGAATCGTTGAAGTAAAGGGTCAGATTATTGGCACAATCTCTTATTATTGGGAGCATCAACAATCGTTATGGCTTGAGATGGGAATTGTTCTTTATCGTTCTACGACGTGGAGTAAGGGGGTTGGCACCCGTGCACTTCAGCTCTGGTCAAGCCATTTGTTTAACCATTTGCCGATTGCAAGAGTCGGATTAACGACTTGGTCAGGTAATGAACGAATGATGCGAGCAGCGACCAAGGCAGGATTGCAGGTCGAAGGAAGAATGCGTAAATGCCGTATTGTGGAGGGGAAGCACTACGATTCTATTCGTATGGGAATGCTGCGTGAGGAATGGGAACAGCTGTCTTCTCCCCGTGTATAGGATGAAATGAAATGTAAACAATTGATGGAGGATTATAGAAATGCCGAACATAGAGGACAATCGGGAACTTTCTTTACAACTATTTGTAGTTCTCGTCCGAGCATACAATTCCGTTACATCCAAATCCAATCGTGATATTCAGAGTCATGGGCTTAATACAACCGAATTTGGCGTACTTGACCTGTTATATCACAAAGGCCCCCAGGCTCTACAGAAAATTGGGGAGAAGGTTCTAATGTCTAGCGGTAATATCACATACGTTGTCGATAAATTGCAGAATAAAAATCTTCTGGTTCGCAGAGCTTCCAAAGAAGATCGACGTGTAATTTATGCAGAACTTACAGAAGAGGGGCGACAACTCTTCACACAAATTTTTCCTCAGCATCACCAAGTTATTATTGATGCAGTAGACGGATTGGAGCCTTCAGAGAAAGCGGCGGCAATTCGACTGCTGAAGAAGCTGGGACTTGCTGCAGAAGGTAAAACCGACTTGCGTTCATGAACGCAAGTCGGTTTTTTCGTGAGCGATATAACAGGCACACACTAGCTAAATGACTTGCAGTATTCTTCATATTATAGGAAAATTGTCAGCAAGTGACGATCGGACACTAATTATGATCTATTGAATTCATGTACAATAGAGAACGTTCCCAATCAAGCGCTGATCGATATCAAACCAATTATAGAGTCGTGTTCGAATTTCATATGTTCCTAGTACGGGTAACCCGATGTTGAACACAATCTCTTAGGCGGTATTTTAGCATTTGGATTGAGATGAAATCGCTGCAAGAAGGGGGATAAGTAATATGACACATCAAGAGGCTGGTGAGCAACTGTTACAGTCAGCGGGTGAACTAGCTGATAAAGTTACAGACAAGCAATATTTGCTGCAGCCGGATCTGATTCAACGCTTTGGTGAAAATGGGCGTATGCGTACGAAACAGGATTCACAATATAGCTTAAATTATCTGGCGGAGAGTGTACTCGTTAAGAGTCCCAATCTATTTACCCATTACATCTCGTGGTTAAAAACGTTGTTAGCTGGATACAATGTTTCCTCCGAAGATTTGGCTGTTAATCTGAGATTGATTAGAGAAACGCTGGAGGAAGAATTCGACAACACGTCCAAGGATCTTGTCCTTGACTATTTGGAGATGGGTGTACATCAGATTCATCAGCGGGAATCTGTGCAGGGGTATATTTATGATTCTCTCCCGTACGGTAAGGCTGCGCAGGCCTATTTAAGTGCTTTGCTTGATAGCAAGCGCAGAGAAGCTTATCACATCGTTGAAACGGAGCTTGAGGGCGGAGCAAGCATACGTGATATATATCAATACATTTTTCAACCTGTTCAGTATGAGATCGGACGATTATGGCAAATAAGCCAGATCAGTGTAGCTCAAGAACACTTCTGTACTGCTGCAACTCAAGCGTGTATATCCTTACTCTACCCACGTTGGTTAGTTGAAGCAGGTCATGGGAAGAAGTTAGTAGCAGCATGTGTAGGTAGTGAGCAACACGAGATTGGCTTACGCATGCTTACCGATGTTTTTGAAATGGAAGGCTGGGATACGTATTATCTCGGAGCAAATGTTCCAAATGGTAGTTTAGTAGAAGCGATTCAGCGGCACAAAGGTGATGTAGTTGCTATTTCAGTTACAATGACGTATCATCTTCATCTTGCCAAAGAGTTAATTCAGATGATTCGTAGTAGCCCTGCTACTGCACATGTGAAGATTCTGGTCGGGGGATATCCTTTTAATATTGATCAAGATCTATGGAAAACGATTGGAGCCGACGGATATGCTCAGGGAGCAGATGAAGCCGTTGCGGTGGCGGAGACTCTACTAAAGAAAGGGACGATTACGGATCACATAGAAATGATGAGTGATTAGGAGAGGGGTGATGTGATGTCCCATGAGAATGAGACGAATGACAAGCTACGGAGAACGATTGAACAGCTATCGGATCAGATTATTCGTAGTAAGGAAGATGAAGAGCGTGTACTTGGCGAATTCTCACAAATGAACAATGAACTGGTTACCTTGCAGCGCAAGCTTGCGAAGAATAACGTCAGTTTGGAAGCAGCACGCGAAGAGGCGGTTGCAGCGGGGGAATCTAAGAGTTCATTTATTGCCGTAATTAGTCACGATTTTCGAACTCCGTTAAATGGAATACTTGGCATGGCTGAGTTATTGCAATTATCTCCTTTGTCCGAGGAACAGCGCAATTCGGTAGATGTCATTCAGGAAGCTGCCAAACTTCTGCTTAAGCTAATTCAAGACCTACTGGACATGTCCAAGTTAGAAGCAAAACAGTTGAAACTTGAAATTGGAGAAGTCGATTTGCAATCCATTCTTAAATATATCGTGCGTTTACTCGAACCAAAGATTCAAAAAAATGGAAATGAGTTAATCATTGATTGTGATCCAAGGATTTCCTCCATTTTACAAGGAGATTCGACGCGAATTACGCAGGTGCTCATTAATCTAATTCAGAATGCTAACAAGTTCACACTACAGGGTTCGGTGCGTATTCGGGCGAAACTGATAAATGACAATGAGCGTGCTCAGCGGATCCGATTTGAGGTGGAGGATACGGGGATTGGCATCGCCGAAGAAGATCTTCAAAACCTGTTTAGACCCTACGCTCAGACAGAACGAGGACGTGCAAAAGAATACGAAGGCACAGGGCTGGGGCTGTCCATCTGTAAGTCTTTAGTTTTGCTAATGGACGGTGATATCGGTGTGCATAGTATAGAAGGGAAAGGGTCTACCTTTTGGTTTGAGCTATTGCTAGAGAAGACAGCTACCAATCAAGCAGACGCCTCTCCAGATACTGCTTCCTCCGATAGTCAATCCTTAGAAACTGTGCCTGAGGCCTCGCTGCCTATTCTCTTAGCGGATGATAACGTCATTAACCGTCAAGTCGTGCTGATGCAACTCAAAAAACTGGGAATCACGGAGGTCGATTCTGTCACCAATGGTGAAGAAGCTGTGGCTGCCTATCTTAGCAAGAAATATAGTTTAATTCTGATGGATAATATGATGCCGATCATGGATGGACTTGAAGCGACGCGCAAGATCCGAGCTATGGAACAGGATGAAATGCGGCATGCAATTCCGATCATTGCAATGACAGGTAATGTGCTGGACGGAGAGAAGGACAAGTGTCTTGCTGCCGGAATGAACGACTTTATCGGTAAACCATTTACCCTTGAAGCATTAAGCAAAGTTATTCAGAAATGGCAGAACACATCGGAGCATCGTGAAATACTAAATATGAGTATTGTTAATGAGATCGCTGAATTAAATAGTGAAGGTGACCAGACATTGCTGGAGATGCTGCTAGACATGTATCGGTCGGAGACACCAGGCAAAATTGAGGTGCTGCGTAGACATATCGTTTCGGGTGATCATCTGGCTGCTGCAGAGGTGGCTCATGATCTGAAATCTGGAAGTCTCAGCTTAGGGATTGAGTACTGTTCCACCCTCTTTGCACGCATTGAGCAATTAGCGAAGCAAGGTGAGACGATTAAGGCAGAACCGCTACTCGATCAATTAATGCCAGCATATAAAGAAGCGTGCTCTGCACTAGAAAAAGTCATCTGAAGGGTTTGTAGTCTTGGCGGAAGTCGGGACTGCAAACCTGTTTTTGCGCCTAGCATAGGTACGATGTAGGTTGCTACGATGGAGAGAAGGAGAGGCCATGTTAACTCTATATTTTGGAATAGCTATTTTAATTTTAATTCTACTCGTGCTCATCGCAACCTGGGTAGGGGGACTATACTTCTTCAAAACAGCAATTCGGCGCACGCCCAAATCGTTTCTGGTGGATAACCCGAATTTAATGCCTGAACCTGACAATGAATTGATTAGTAGTGCGGCTGATCTAAAGTGGTTGGATCAACAGCATGGAATACAGGTACGCATACACTCTCATGATGGACTCCAGTTACACGGAACCTGGCTTCCTTCAGCCACCGGATCATGCCAAACGGTAATTTTGGCTCATGGATATTCAGGAAGAGGGAGAGAGATGGC
Source organism: Paenibacillus sp. Root52 (assembly GCF_001426865.1). Taxonomy (GTDB): domain Bacteria; phylum Bacillota; class Bacilli; order Paenibacillales; family Paenibacillaceae; genus Paenibacillus. The sequence continues at coordinate 150,370 of NZ_LMFO01000029.1, forward strand.
TGGCTTTGCACGTTTTTATGCCGAGCAGCGAGGGTATAACGTACTTATGCCTGATGATCGAGCTCATGGGGAAAGTGAAGGGAATATGATCGGTTTTGGCTGGTTGGATCGTATGGACTACATACAATGGATTGATTGGGTTATTACGAAGATTGGAACCAAAGCAGAGATCGTATTACATGGCATATCGATGGGTGGAGCCACTGTGCTCATGACGGGGGGAGAGAAGCTCCCAGCACAAGTGAAATCCATTATATCAGACTGCGCTTATACTTCGGTTCAAGAAGAGCTTACCTTTCAGCTTAAGCAGCTTTACAAATTGCCGCCATTCCCTTTTATTCCCGTGACCAGTCTCATATCCAAATGGAAGGCCGGTTATTCCTTCACTGAAGCGTCTGCGCTAAAACAGCTTGCCCAAGTAAAGGTGCCGGTGTTATTTATACACGGAGAAGCAGATACGTTTGTGCCCACTGAGATGGTATACCGACTTCATGACGCATGTCCAACGGAGAAGCAGCTACTGACGATTCCGGGTGCAGGACACGGAACAGCCTTCCAGGTGGATCGTTCCAGCTATGTAGCTGCTCTTCATACGTTCTTAGATCAAACGATTGAACGCTCCGTTCCTGAAGGGAAGTAAACACATTGAAAGGAGGTGTTCGACATGTCGCGTATCAGTAGAGTTTGTTCCTATTGTGAGAAACCGATGGGAGCAGATGAATTCAAGTGTAAATCCTGCGGCAATCTGGTTGCCACCAAAACAGCGCAGCCTGAGCGAACACATATGACGGAGGATTATAACCCCATACTGGATCGATTTGCTATCGTACTACTCGTCGTCATAACGATTTTCTTTCCTCCAATCGCCATGACCATAGGTGGAGTTATGTTGTTTAATGATCATCCGTATAAGAAGGATACAGGCAAACTGCTTGTTACGAGTGCTCTTGTTCTAATGATCGTTTTTATATTTATTTTTATTGGAACTGGAACACTGACCATCAGCTTATAACTTGAACTTTGCATGGGTAACGACTACAATACGATAACGGATACATGCAAGATACAGGAGGAATGAACGTTGTTAATTAATTTGAAATCACGAATTCAGGAGCCTGAGGTGCAAGAACTGTTGGCCTATTCGGTCTTTCCTGAACCTGAACATTTGAATCAAGCTATTCAACAATATACGGAGAGCGATGCATTGCATCTTGAAGGGTATGAAGGCGAGGGGCAGCTCATTGGCTTACTCGGTTATATTCACACAGGAGCAGATGAAGTGACGATTAAGCATATTGCCGTTTTGCCTGAGAATCGCTTCAAAAATTATGGACGTGGAATGATCGCACAGCTTCTGGAGAAACATAATCCGGATCGTTTGATCGCAGAAACGGATCAGGAGGCTGTCGAGTTCTATCGGAATTGTGGATTTGTCGTGTACAGCCTTGGCGAGTTATATCCAGGCGTTGAGCGGTTTCGCTGCGTGTTGGAGAAGGATGAAGACACGGAAGAATAATCGGTTAAGAATATGGAATATGAAACTGAATACAAATAAATAAAACATGAAGCAGAACGTTTGAGTTTAGTGAGAACTAAGTCAGACGTCCTGCTTTTTTTTGTTTTGTTTGTAGAGGATAGGAAAAAAGTATTGCTTCGTCATATAGTTTCAGTATAGAATAGTTTCATTGATAAATAGTTTCATAAGCGAACTACTTTTCGAGAGAGGAGAATAAGATATGAAAACACCAGACGCTCGAAGTTTGGTTAACCGTTACTTGGATGCATCGTTTTTGGTGACCAAACGTTTCGATACTCGAATTCGTGAACGCGTGGGTCAGACGATGACGACAGATCAATTTATTGCATTACGACTGATTAATGAGAAGGAACAATGCACCCCTTCCGATCTAGCAGAGTTACTCTGCGTGGGCAAGAGCAGTATTACCGCTCTGGTCAACAAACTGGTAGATCGTGATCTGGTACATCGTGCTGGGGATGAGCGTGATCGTAGAGTTGTCTACCTGACGTTAACGGATCACGGGCGCAAGGCATACCGAGAGACAGAGCAAGAGATACAGCAGCTTCTTGAGCCTTATTTGATCCACTTCAAGCCAGAGGATGTATACAATTTTATTGAATCGTTTGAGAAGCTTGCAGCTTTGCTAACGCATGAGGGAGGACCGGAGCAGAAATGAGAACGATTTTGAAAGCAAGATGGTGGCTGATGGGGCTGTGGATCGTCATTGCCGCAGTATTAATGCTAACTGCTCCCAATATGGGAGAGTTAATCCGAGAAAAGGGTCAATTTTCCGTACCCGAAGGTTACTCTTCAACGAATGCAGCCGCCATTCTAAATGCAGCTGCCGCGCAAAAAGGCGAGCAGCAGGGTAGCCAGATCGCTCTTGTATTTTATAACCCAGACGGCCTGGGTGAGTCGGGAAAACAAGAAGCAGAGAAGGCTATTCAGCAATTGAAGGCTAAGCAGGAGCAGCTGGGCATTCTGTCTATCCTGGAACCTTTTTCAGAACCTGAATTAGCAGAACAGATGATCTCTGCGGATGGCAAGACAATCTTGACGTCTCTTTCCATTAATCAGGGCGAACGTACTACGAAAGAGATGCGTGATGACCTGAATGAAGCCTTAGGTTCGGTCAGCGTAGAGCACTACATAACCGGTAAGGGTTTGATTGATGAAGATACGATCGAAAGCTCCCAGGAGGGACTTAAGAAGTCGGAATACATTACGGTTGTATTTATATTGCTAATTTTATTCCTTGTATTCCGTTCATTTGTAGCGCCATTCGTACCACTGCTTACCGTAGGTGTTAGTTACATTGTATCGCAGCAGATTGTGGCATTCCTTGTGGACGCAGTGAACTTCCCAATCTCTACGTTTACACAGATCTTTATGGTGGCAGTAATGTTTGGTATTGGTACAGATTATTGTATCCTGCTGATTAGCCGCTTCAAGGAAGAGCTAGCACATCATGAGAATACATGGGATGCAATCATTGCAACGTATCGCACAGCAGGCAAAACAGTGTTTTTCTCCGCCTTAGCCGTATTGGTTGGTTTTATTGCCATCGGTTTTGCGCAGTTTATGCTGTATCGCTCCGCTGTAGCAGTTGCTGTGGGTATAGCAGTGATGATGCTCGCTTTGGTAACGATTGTTCCATTCTTTATGGCTGTACTCGGCAAAAAGCTATTCTGGCCTTCTAAAGGTTCATTAGAGCATGCCGAGAGCCGGATCTATGGAGTGGCAGGCCGTTTCTCTTTGAAACGTCCGTGGGCAGCCTTGTTAATTGTAGCAGCCGTTTGTGTACCATTATTAAGCACATATGATGGTAAATTATCGTTCAATAGTTTGGATGAAATTGGTGACAAATACGATTCAGTCAAAGCGTTCAATATTATATCCGACAGCTTTGGTCCAGGAGAATCTCTACCAGGTCAGGTCGTTATTCAGAACGATGAGACTATGGACAATGCCAAATATATGGCTGTAGCTGAGAAAATTAGCCGTGAGGTAGAGAAGGTTCCGGGCATCACTGGCGTCCGCAGTATGACACGGCCAACAGGTGAAGAGATCAAAGATTTTGAAGTGACTGAGCAAGTGGGTACTCTCTCCGATGGATTGGGTGAGGGCAAGACAGGCTTGGACAAAATTCGGGATGGCTTGAGTGAAGCCAGCAGCCAGTTAAGCCAAAATGAACCACAATTAAAAGAAGCAGCTGATGGTGCAGGAGAACTGACCAAAGGCACTACACAGCTGCAGTCGGGAATTACGCAATTAACTGAAGGGCTGCGTCAAATTGAAAAAGGTATTCGGGATGGCTCAGCAGGAGCAGGAGATCTGAAAGCAGGGCTTCAACAAGCGAAGTCAAGCGCTGATCAACTCGCAGAGGCGAACAACCAGTTATTACAGGCTTACCGCCAAGCAGGAGCAGGGGTTTCGGCTCTTGGTGAAGGTGTTGGTGAAATTGTACAGCAGCTCACCGGCGTTTCAACTGCGCTGACTCAATTAAATGAATCCTTCGCAGCATTGGAAGAGCGTTATCCTGAACTGCAGACCGATGCAGATTATCAGCGGGTGAAGGGAACCATAGGTGAAACCGGAACAGGTTCTGCACAATTAGCGCAAGGTCTGGGACAAATTCAGACGAACCTGGGTGAAGCAGCCGCAGGTATTAACCAAGCGAATGAAGGCTTTGCAGCAGCGGCAACTGGACAAAAAGCACTTGCAGACGGACTGAGCCAGATTGTAATGGGCATAGGTCAACTGGAGACAGGTTTGACGCAGGCGGCTAACGGGCAGGGCAAAGTCATTAGTGAAATTCCTGCTATTCAAAACGGGCTAGGACAGCTCCAGGGTGGACAGGAGAAAATCCAACAAGGATTTACCGATCTGAGCGGTCAATTGACGCAATTAACAGATGGTCTCAATCAGAGCGTAGATGGTATTAAACAGGTATCCGGTGGTCTGGAATCAGCACAAGACTATCTGACACAGTTGCAAAATTCACCTGATTCGGATCTTGCCGGTTGGTACGTACCTGATGAAGCAATGAACAGTAAGGAATTCAAACAGGTATTTGATACGTATCTGTCCACAGATCGGAAAACGATGACGATCGATGTCATTTTCGCCGAAAATCCATACGGAACAGAAGCGATTGATCGTGTACCAGATATTGAAGCTGCGGTTCATCGTGCCGTGCAAGGAAGTGCGCTTGAGAAGGCAGATATTGCTGTAGGCGGGGTAACGAGTACCTTTGCTGACTTGCAGGAAATATCCAATAACGATTATAAACGCACCGTTACGCTGATGCTTGTAGGTACATTTATTATTCTTGTGTTGTTGCTACGTTCTGTCATTATGCCATTATATTTGATCGTATCATTGCTTCTGGCGTACTTCACATCGATGGCGATCACAGAAACCGTATTTGTTAACATCCTTGGATTCTCAGGCATTAGCTGGGTAACGCCGTTCTTTGGCTTTGTTATGCTCATTGCTCTCGGCGTGGATTACAGCATATTCTTGATGGATCGTTTCAATGAGAATAAGGGCATGAAGGTACAGGATGCAATGCTCTATGCTATGAAAAACATGGGGACTGTTATTCTGTCTGCCGCTGTCATTCTAAGCGGAACCTTTGCTGCGATGTATCCATCAGGAGTGCTATCTATGATGCAGATTGCTACGGTAGTTCTCAGTGGATTAGTGTTGTACTCCTTGTTATTCTTACCGTTCTTCGTACCAGTCATGGTGAAGATGTTTGGACGTGCCAATTGGTGGCCATTCCCGAACAAAGAGCAGGAGGAATCCGTTGATTCTGATCGTACCCTTGGCATGTGAGTGAGGAAAAAACCGAGTAAGTAACAAATAAGTCATTGCAATAACGCCGTCAGAGGTTTCTGACGGTGTTTTTTGCTTATTAGGAAATAATTTCTTCTATATTATTTAATTGAATAATCGGGGATAACCGTGATCGAACCAAATAAAGGTGAATGCCCAAGGACACTGTCCCGCGCTATATGTTTCGATTCCTCATACACTATAGCAATGAGTGAGTTATGAGCATGTAGAGAGGAGCGATGGTGATGGTATATCGATATGCGGCGATTGGGGACTCGTTAACCGTAGGTACAGGAGCACTGCTAGGCACGGGATTTGTTCCTTTGTATCGCAGAATGGCAGAGATCAACGTTCGAACATTTGTATCCATGGATAACATGGGTATGAACGGGCTAACCTCGGGAGAACTATTACAGATGGTGTCCTCGCATAATAGGGTGCGTCAATCGCTTCGAGAAGCAGATATCATCACGATATCCATTGGGGGCAATGATCTCATTCGAACATTCAAAGCAAGTAATGGCGTTCCGGGTACAAGCAAGATGACTCAGGTGCTGGGAGATACACGCAATCATGTTTCGCAGATTATGAAGCAGATCCGCCAGCTGAAGGGCAATAGTGTCTACATGGTGCGAACAATTGGATTGTACAACCCGTTTCCCCAAGCGGCAGAGGCGGCATACTGGGTACAGCAATATAATTCCTTCTTGAATGGTGCGGGATCAAGGTATTATGCATGCGCGCAGGTGTATGACCGGTTTCTGGGACATGAACGTGAACTATTATTCTGGGATCGGGTACACCCCAATGCTAGAGGGTATCGTGTCATAGCTGATCAGTTAAACCGAACAGGCTATATTCCTTTTTCCTAAGGCTGGTACACCATTGGGGATGATGGCGAAGTCTTTCAATCACTAGACCCGCTTACCTGCTTCCGTTAAGATGAGAATATGTAAGTGTTCTCTGCCTTAGGAGGAGTATCTTAAGCTTGAATAGGTCAGTTGATAATGAAAGGTAAAGGAGTTTTTTTGGTGCACAACATTCATTTACGTCCTTCAGATGATCCAGAACAACAGCTAATTCAGCGTGTGCTGTCCACATATACAATGGAGCCAAGTTGGGAAGCAGAGCGTGGAAGTGGGGGAATGAACAATTCTACGTATATCGTAAAAATGAACGGCGAGCGTTATGTGCTTCGGCAATATGAAACGCATAATGATCAAGCCAAGATTAGGTTTGAGCATGAGGTGCTGTTAACCTTGGGACGTTCCAATTTTGCGATCAAGGTGCCATCCCCTGTCGAAATAAAGGCTGATGAGCATGCAAGAACCTATTTGCCGATTCAGGACTCGACTGGCAAGCATAAGATCGTAACTTTATTTCGATATTGTGCCGGAAGCAACCCGGTGTGGAATACCCCTGAGCAACTATTCGAATTTGGCAGAGCTGCTGGAGCATTATCTTTGGCGATGTCGAAACTGGATATCTTACTCCAACCTGCTTATCCGCCATATTATCAGATTCAAGATGCCTACCCACTGTGCACTCCGCATAAATTAATGCAGCTATGTCAGACACCACCTCCTGAACTTCATACTTGTGCGGATGATATGCGAGATTTAGGTCGGGTATTACCGGCTCTATTTGAAGCGTTGAATGGTATGGAGCAATTGCCACACCAACTGGTTCATGGTGATCTGAATGCGTCGAATGTACTTACCAATGAACAGGGACAGATCAGTGCCATACTTGATTTTGAATTTGCTACATGGGATTTGCGGGTGATGGAGCTCGCTGTTCCAATGTCAGACCTGTTGACACAAGATCAGGATGAAGAGTGGGTGTGGCTTGCACTGGAGGCGATGATTCAGGGATTCTGTGAGAATGTTACTTTGCAGCCTACTGAACGAGAAGCCATACCGCAGCTTATATTGCTACGAAGTCTAGACGTTGTGATGCATTTTCTTAGTCGCATGTTCGAAGGTACGGATGAACCTGCCGTAGCCGTGCAGCAGATCCAGAAGCTGAAGGAACGTGCAGATTGGATGGCTCTCCATGAGGGGCGTTTACGTGAACTACTAGTGCAGGCGATATAAAGGTGGTTTGCTAGTGAGGGGTATAGGTTTTTTCGTTGTTTACGCCTAGGATTAAAAAGAAGTGCACGGTACGATGCCACTGGCAAAGCTCCGTGCACTTTCAATTCATAGCCATATATTCGCTGTGTACACTGCATCAGGCTTAGATCAAGTAGGCTACAGTCCGCGTTTGCGGAACCAGCTTCGCACAGCCCAGCGGCGTTCCTGACGTTTCTTGTACTTAGGAAGCGAACGGTACACATTCAAGGATTGTTCATAAGCTTGCTTTGCATCCGCGTTTCTTCCAAGGGAGCGATATACCGAGCCGAGTAGATAATAAGCTTCGCTTGATGATGAATGGATCTCTTGGAACTGGTTCACGTAATGCAAAGATTTAGTCTGATCTTGATCCTTGAAGCTGCTAGCAAGCGTAAGATAAGGACGACCATACTTCACCCTTGGATTAATATCCAATGCCTGCAAGATATGTTGTTCTCCTTCTTGGATTTTGCCAAGATACAGCTCGGTTGTGCCTAGTGCTTCCCAGTATTCAGCCGAATGTTCATAAGGGCGCCCAATCTCCAGTAGTATGGCATGTGCCTCCTCATAACGTTTGCGTTCCATTAATAGGCGAGCCAGATCCAGCTTGGAGGAAACCTCGTTGGGATTCATGGCGATCTGCTGGCGTAATCGTGAAATACTACGTAACCGCTTGAGTGGCTTCATGAAGCTAGGGAATACCCCGACGTAACGACGATCCAAGAAATACAGAATAAGAAGAAGTATGAGGATAGCTACGATGGGATTACCTACAATCTGCCAGAGTAAGCCAAAAATCAAAAATTTGATCAGCACGATAAGGTCAACTCCGTTTGTAATGTAATCGCGTATATACGCTTAAGAAGGGAGTACCACAACGTCAGGAGGACGTATTGGATAACCTCTTCAAACCATCTTTGGCTTGATCCAAAGATGATGTCTGCCCCTTATCATACCATACGAGGTGTATGGAAGAATATGTTACACTTCAAAAAAATGAGTCACCTTAAAGGGATGAAAAAACATAGGTTTTAGAGACATCTGCCATCTGCTAACTGCTCATAGTTCTCCGATAGGCTGCTGGAGTGGTTCCCGTAAGCTTCTTAAACTGACGATAAAAATGAGGCAGGCTCTCGAATCCACAGGCATCCGCGATAGAGGCCATTGTTGCATCACTTTTGAGCAGATGCTCCTTAGCCATAATAACCCGACGTGCCAGCGCATAGTCGGTTAGTGTCATGCCCGTATATCTCTTGAAGGCACGGCTGAAATGAGCAGGTGAGACGGCAGCTTGCTGCGCGAGCTCTGGCAGAGATAAGCCGTTACGAAGTTTGTCGTCGATGCTGCTTAGAGTCGCAGATAACCAGCTTGGCCCAGGTACCGGGCGAGGGGGATTCTCGGGATCTGTGGCATCAAGCCTTTCTAGTGTGATCAACAATAGTTGTAATCTGAGCAACGCGGCATGTGCGCTAAGATGATTGTTCAGTTCAAACTCATGCTGAATATCTTCAATTAATGCAGCGACTGTGGAACGTTCGGCTGAGGATAGCTGACGTTTATACACGCGACGTTTACGACAACGTTCAAATAGGGTTAGTAATGCGGATGAACTGACACCAGCCGCAGACGCTAATAAGACTGGGCTGAAGAACAGCGCAGAAGAGGTGACGGGGTTCTTTTCATCAGGTAAGGCTCGATGCACCGTGTTTCCCGGAATAATGAAGAGATCCCCCTCAGTCATATCCTCAAGCCCCATGTCGATAAAAATAGTTCCCTGACCACGATATACATAGATAAGCTCATGCCAATCGTGAAGATGATCGGGCAATTCGTTCTGGGGTGATTTCGTATCTGCATACACCAATCGAAATGGGATGCCTGATTCTGCCTGAATGGTTGTACGAACAGGTGAACGATTCATGCTGTCTCCTTTCCAATCATTACTCAGCGATCCAGAGGAAGAATATGATCATGAAAGAGTATATTTACCGCATTATAAGCAATTTAATTTCCTTTTATTGATGATACAATGAATTTAAAGCGTTTTCAACGGATGCTATAAGATCGTGATCACCATCCGCTGAAGATAAATAAATAATGAGGTGAGTGCTCATGTCGGCTAGCACCAAACGTCCAAGATTAAAGTTAAATTTGCTAGGTAATGATGGACAACGGAAGTGCAAGGAAATCATTGAACGTCCTGTCAAAGTACTGCAGGTTGGTGAAGGCAACTTCCTCAGAGGATTTGCTGACTGGATGCTTCACGAGAGTGCAAGACAAGGCAAATTTCATGGTAGCATTGTGGTGACGCAGCCTCGCCCGGGAGGAAAAGCGAAGCTAGAGCAGATCAGAGAACAAGACGGATTGTATACGATGATTACTCGTGGGTTGTCCGATGGTAAACCTGTGGAGCGTACAGAGCTGATCTCCATATTTTCCCGCTGCATGAATCCATATGAAGAATGGCAGGATTTCTTAGAGCTAGCGGAGCTACCATCGCTTGAGTTTGTTATTTCCAACACGACCGAGTCAGGTCTGAAATATATATCTTCGGAATATGTAGAGGGGGAGCCGGTTCAATCCTTCCCTGGCAAACTGACGGTGTTTCTCCACAGACGGTTTGAACGTTTTGCAGGAGACCCAGCTAGAGGATTAATTCATCTTCCTTGTGAACTTCTCGAAGGTAATGGCGATGTCTTACGTAGCTGCGTCCTTCGTCACAGTGAAGATTTTGGTTATTCAGATGCTTTCCGCACCTGGATTACGGAGCATAATTTATTCTTAAACAACCTGGTAGATCGAATTGTTACAGGAGCTCCAACACAGGACGAAGCAGATGCGTTGACGAATCGCTGGGGATATGAGGATCAGCTGATTAATACAGCAGAGCCTTATCATTTTTGGGCGATCCAAGGTGATGAAGCGTTGGACAAGAAGCTGCCCCTGAAGCAGGCTGGATTAAATGTACATTGGGTGAAGGATCTGAAGCCGTTTCAGCTTCGTAAAGTGCGTATTCTAAACGGTGCACACACACTTATGTCCTCTTTAGGTATTCTTCAGGGCAAGCAGCATGTGCGGGAGACGATGGAAGACCCACAATTCGGTTCATTTATAAGAGAAGCTGTGCATGAAGAGATTATCCCTGCATTGAACATGCCGGATCTCAATTTAGGGTTATATGCAGAAGAAATATTTGAAAGATTTCTTAATCCATACATTAATCATAAATTGCAGGATATTGCGTTAAACACCATTGGTAAGTTCAAGGTCCGTGTTCTGCCTACGCTGCTCTCTTACGAACAAAATGAAGGCAACTGGCCGTCCCGCTTGCTACGTGGATTTGCTGGGCTGTTATATTTGTACCGCCCAGTGAGTACGCCGGAGGGGTATCAGACACAACGCTTGAACGGAGAGTCATTTATCTTACGAGATGACCCTCAGGTTCTATCCCTCTTAGCTGGGTACTGGGAAGACTACGATACATTGAATAGCAATGAGCAACAATTAGATCGTATTATTGGTTCCGTATTATCCGATGTATCCATCTGGGGCGAAAACTTGGATGAACGTGAAGGGCTGCGAGAAGCGCTCGTACACGAAATTTCGCTGCTGAAAGGTGAGAGTCTATGAATACAACAAGTACAGTTCAGGACTGGATTGCAATCCATCCTCAGGATGATGTCATTATAACGCTACGGGAATACACAAAAGGCGAAACGATTGTATTGCCTGATGATGTTTCTTTTGCTCTGCTAGATGATGTGCCCAAAGGTCATAAGATTGCGGTGCATCATATCGAAGCTGGTGAAAATGTGATGAAATATGGGTTCTCCATTGGTGTAGCGAAGGAACAGATTGCGCAGGGAAGCTGGATTCACAGCCATAATCTAAAAACGGGTCTGCATGGATTGCTCGATTATGAGTATAATCCGGGACTCGCTTCTAAGACAGAGATGCCTCCCGAACATCTGCGTTCGTTCGATGGTTATCTTCGTCCGAATGGTGAAGCAGGCATACGTAATGAAATTTGGATCGTAAATACTGTAGGATGCATCAATAAAGTGTGTGAAGCATTAGCACGAATGGGTCAGTCCCAGTTCGGCAAACGTGTAGATGGTGTATTCCATTTTCCTCATCCGTTTGGATGCTCTCAGCTCGGCGATGACTTGAAATATACACAGCAGTTGCTCGCTTCGTTGGTAGAACATCCGAATGCAGGCGGAGTGCTGGTCATTGGTCTTGGCTGTGAGAACAATCAGGTAGACCAGTTCCGTGAATGCATTGCACCTGAATATCAGGGCAAGGTTCGTTTTCTCAAAGCTCAAGAAATAGACGACGAGTTGGAGGAAGGACTACGCCTGATGGAGGAACTGGTAGAAGTTGCTGAACAGGAAAAGCGCCAGCCGCTCCCACTTAGCAAACTCAAAATTGGTTTGAAGTGTGGGGGATCTGATGGATTATCGGGCATCACGGCCAACCCGCTTGTCGGCTCAGTAGCTGATATGCTTGTCGCGGCAGGGGGGACAGCGATTCTGACAGAGGTGCCAGAAATGTTTGGTGCAGAGACGATATTAATGAATCGTGCTGCTAATGAGCAAGTATTTGATGACTTGGTCGATCTAGTTAATGGTTTTAAGCAATACTTTGTTAATCATGGTCAGAACATATATGAGAATCCTTCACCGGGTAATAAGGCTGGTGGCATTACGACATTAGAAGAAAAGTCCCTTGGATGCACACAGAAGGGCGGGCGCTCTGAGGTTGTTGATGTGTTGCGTTATGGTAAACGTGTAACAAAGACCGGATTAAATATAGTAGAGGCACCAGGCAATGATCTCGTATCGGTAACGGCGCTTTCTGCTGCGGGTGCTCACATCGTGCTGTTCACGACCGGACGAGGAACACCGTTTGGTGGGCCTGTACCTACTGTCAAAATTGCGACTCAATCTGATCTAGCGAACCGTAAAAAGCATTGGATTGACTTTAACGCAGGTCAACTGCTCGAAGGTCAGACGATGGATGATGTGAGGGTTCAACTGTTCAGTCAATTAATCGACATCGCTTCTGGACGGAGTCAGACGCTGAGTGAGCAACATGGTTTTCGAGAGATTGCCATATTCAAGGATGGTGTAATCTTATAGTTGAATGAGCGACATTCATTAAAGTAGGATCGTACCCATTGGCTTATACATTCGATGTCTTGCGCAATCCCAGTTACCCATCTTGTGCGGTAACTGGGATTTATTTGTCTTCATTTTATCGAATACCTAACGCTTTTTTAATCTTGGATAGAGCGATTGGGGGAGTGTACGGTTCAAGCTTGCTAACGAGTAATGCCTGAGCTTCAGCAATGCTACCACTGAATGGCCGTACGCCATGAGAGTTCATCCAGTGTCCTGTAGTTTCATAGGCTGAGCTGTTCCAAGCCACTTTGCCTTCTTCGAGTCCTTCTTTTTCCTTGGTTCCACTAATGACAATCATCGTTTTGGACTGGAGTTCCAGGAGCCCTTGATCAAAAGACTTTTTGTATTCTTTGGCTGCAAAACCTGTCTGTGCACGCAAGGCACGTCCATCGATCCCTTCTTGCTCACTAATTCGCTCATATAGTTTAAGTGCCTCACGGGATCGTAGACCTGCATCATACTGTTCCTGTATGCTCGTCTGGTCTGCCAGCAATCGGTGGATCAAAGGGAAATAATCACGTGAGATCAATACAGCTTTCTTTTTAATACATTTTCCGTACGCGGCGATTCCTTCTTCGGCGAAGCGTGTGCGCCAGAGCCACGGGTCAAGTGCATTATCTTTATGCCAATTCTCTTGAGGGGTTAGTGAAGAGAGTGAAGGATACTCGGGGAATAAAGGTGCTAGTGGGAGTATACCTATGGATTGGATGCGTTGAACCGCTTCTTCATAAGTTGTGATAGGGTCGTTAATCATGAAGTGAAGTCCTCCTTGTATCGTTTGGTTTAGTATAGTTCAACAGCGGTTGAAAGAAGATGCATATAAATGAAATACGTCTGCGGCATGCTGGCGTATTTCGCTCCGAAGTTCTTCAGGCTCTAAAACCTCTGCTCCCTTACCTAATCGATAAAAGAAACGTACGACCCATGACCAATCTTCGGATGGACAGAGAAAAGACAGTTCCCATAGACCAGGGCTGACCTCGGTCATCTCTTCTCCAATATGCTCGTCTTGCTGTGCTTCAACCATTGCTGAATGGTTCAATAGCGCTTTCACTCGAATTAAAGAAGACTCAGCCCAGCCTTCATAAGGTACTGAAGACTTAGAAGGCTCAAAGTGCTTGATATGTTCATTATGCTCATGAATTCGATGATTTAGCTGGTTCAGCATAAGGTCGATTCTAGCCATAACATCCTCTGGAATAATACCTCTGATCTTGTCCATGACAGTCCAACGTGATTCCTGAAGTGGTGTATGCATATGGTGACTTATCCCCTCAAGTGCGAAAATAATCGTTGCAGCTTCGACAGGATCTAATTGCAGCGGAGGTAATACATACCCCTCCATGAGCTGAAAGCCACCACCCGGGCCGGATATGGCGATGATCGGAACATTCATCTCTGACAGGGACTGGATGTCCCGTAAAATGGTACGCCGTGACACTTCGAATTTGTCAGCCAATGAGCGTGCCGTTTCGTGACCGTGCTGCAAAGCCATAACAATGGCGGCTAGCCGGTTTATTTTATTCATGTCAGTCACTCCGTTTCAAAGGTAGAGCTTCATAGAATGTGTGTATCGTCCAATTCGAGCTATAATACACTATTTCCTTCTATACAATGATACGAAAAAACCGTACCCGGCATAGCCGGATACGGGAAGTAGCATTTTCTGAACTCCACAGAGGTCAGAAGAATATGACATATACCCTCGTTTTTTACGATAAAAAAAGTGGGACTATAGATCAAGAGGTGACAGTTTGTATCGAATAAGTTCTTTCGGGAGTTCTATTCGATATGATTTTTCTTTCGATAAGCTCTTATGAATTACTTTCGAGCAGTTGTACACCACGACCCTCAATTTCTACATGTCCAGTTAGCTCACGATCTGTCAGCAGCTCACGAACCTTGGTTGCTCCCAGATCATAGGATTGAGTTGAAGCATTGTGGTTCATAACAAACAGGTATTGCTTACCGTCTTTGGTACGTGCGCTAACCTCAACACCTTCTGGTGTCTCCAGTAAGGCATGAATGTTTTTGTCAGCAGCAAGTTGTCCAAGCAGACCGTCTAGGAAACGCTCTTCCGGATCAGAGGCAACATACCATGCTTCTCCTTGACCGAATTTATTACGGGTAACGACAGGCATACCTTGATAGAAATCTTCTCCATACTCAGCGATGACCTCAGCACCCTCACTGTGCAAGAGGTCGCATAACATCCCGCACTGATAATCCCCTTGCAGATCACCGTAGGTTTCTTTGAGCACGATACGATTTTTTTGCTCAGGCAATAAAGCATCGATCTCTTCGACCCAAATGCCTAGCAACTTGCGAAGCTCTCCAGGATAGCCACCTGTAGTCACCAGATCGCTCTCATTAACAATACCGCTGAAGAAGGTTGTCAGGAATGTGCCGCCTGCTTCAACGAATTTCTCCAGTTTGTCAGCGAAGCCAGGCTTCACCATGTATAGGACTGGAGCAAGAACGATGTCATATTTGCTTAGATCGGTATCCACGCTAACGATATCTACCTGAATATTGCGACGGAAGAACGCAGCATAGTATTTGTGAATTTGATCTACATAGTTGAGAGCAACCGTAGGACCACTTGATTTTTCAATCGCCCACCAGTTGTCCCAGTCAAACACGATGGCTACTTTAGATTCAACGGTAGCGTCCAGCGTCTGGTCGCCAAGGATTTGCAATTCCTTGCCGAGCTCAGCAACTTCACGGAATACACGGGTATGTTCATGTCCTACATGCTCAATGACCGCACCGTGATACTTCTCACAGGCGCCAATCGAGCGGCGAAGCTGGAAGAACATGATTGTGTCTGCACCGTGTGCAACGGACTGATAACTCCACAGACGCATTACGCCAGGACGTTTCAGTGAATTGTAGGGTTGCCAGTTTTGCTGGCTTGGTGTTTGTTCCATTAGCATAAACGGTTGACCATCCTTCAGTCCTCGCATAAGGTCGTGTGCCATTGCGGTGAAACTAAATGGCGTCGCAAGACCAGGATAACTGTCCCAAGATACGATATCCATATACTTCGCCCATTTGAAATAGTCCAGTTGCTTGAAGAAGCCCATTAGATTCGTAGTTACAACGGAATCCGGGATGTGTTTTTTGATTGCATCGTACTCTAAGCGATAACAATCCAGCATGCTGTCCGAGTTGAAACGGGAGTAGTCCAGAGAGATTCCTTGGAAGGTAGAATTGTTGTTCCCCCAGTGTTCACTCAGGTTGCTTGGAAGTACAATCTCATCCCAATCATAGAATGTATGTCCCCAGAAGTTGGTATTCCATGCTTTGTTCACTTGATCAAGTGTCTGATAACGTTCTTTCAGATACACGCGGAATGCTTTCTCACAGTTGTCACAGTAACAGTCTCCGCCATATTCGTTGGAGATGTGCCATACCAGAACAGCAGGATGATCCTTGTAACGTTCGGAGAGCTTATCAGCTATCTTCTCCGAATATTTGCGATAGGTCGGGCTATTAGGACAAGAGTTATGACGACCACCGAACTTGCGTTTACGTCCGTCAGCATCTACACGAAGCACATCCGGATATTTTTTGGCCATCCAAGCTGGATGAGCTGCTGTACTTGTAGCGAGACATACGTAGACACCGCTTTCATACAAACTATTAATTAATTGGTCAAGTCCTTCAAAATTATAAGTAACCTCATCAGGCTGAATTAATGCCCAAGAGAAAACGTTGATGGTTGCCATATCAATGCCCGCTAATTTGAACATTCTCAGGTCTTCAAGTTGGGTTTCGTGATCCCACTGTTCAGGGTTGTAGTCTCCACCATAGAACATTTTGGGCAATTTGTGACTAATCAATGTGTTCACCTCTTGTATAAGAATAATTGTATAATATATGATTCATATAACATTTAAAATATAAGAAAAGTAATGACGCATATAAGAATATGGAAATGATATATTTGTAAGGTTAAGGAGGGAAGCATGTGATCATATCAGCTCAGCATGAACGTTACTTTATGACTTCAAGGGATCAGACCCTTCCCCTTTACATTGAAAGCATTGGTTATAATGGGAACCAAGAGAGCGTGAAGAGACCATCCGGATACCCCTGTTACCACTGGTTGCAGACGGTTAAGGGAGCTGGAGAGTTCAGATTTGCCGGTTCAACCTTGATCCTGGGGGAGTCATCCGGCATATTAATGCCGCCAAACGTACCTCATGAATACTTGCGCTCCCAAGGCGATTGGGAGACCTTGTATGTTACATTTGCTGGTTCACAATGTTCAGCGATTACGGAGGGGCTCGGTTTGGGAGAGGCGGCTATCTATCAATGGGAAGCTGACAGTCCGCCAGAGCATTATGGTAGACAAGTGCTTGGTTCAATGGGAAGTGATCAGGATTTATCTGGACTAGAGGCTTCTGCGGACATGTATCGATTTTTGATTCTACTGAAAAAGCATGGCATGAAAGGCAGTCGCTCATCGATCTCACATGCAGTTGAGAGACTCGCGCCGTTAATAGCCTATATGGAGCGGCATTACGCTGATCCAGATATTGGACTGGAAGAGATGGCAGCAATCCTGGGAATCACACCTAGACATCTGAATACTCTATTTAAGCAATCCTTCGGTATGACGGCGTACAGCTATTTTATTCTTTTGCGCATTCGCAAATCGAAAGAGTTCATGACTGGAGATCGTATGCTAACGATTAAGGAAACGGCTACCAGGGTGGGTTTCCGTGACGCGAGCCATTTTGTCGCTACATTTCGCCGTATTGAACATGTAACGCCTGAACAATTTCGGACATTATACTAATCTTTATATCTACAATTGTGCCAAATCTCACTATGCATGTGGACATAATTCATGTAACCTATAACCAAATGACTAGGGAGCTTGAGACAAGCCCTAAATAATGATGCTGTTCAGATATTGATGACCGAAGCTGGTTGCCGTTATGATGGTATCAATTCCAAAAAGTAGTGAGCCTGTGCAAAGGAATGAAACCGTTGTACGGAGAGAAAGGATGAGTTGAATTGACATCAATTATTCCATTGTGGAATCACGCCGCACCTTATGCAGCGATTGGGCATGAGGATGAAATGCCTCATCTGATTCCTTTTATTCACCCGGGTTCCGAGAGCGCTGTCATTATATGCCCAGGAGGCGGTTATGGATTTCTAGCCGACCATGAAGGCGCACCGATCGCTGAATTGTTGAATCGTGCAGGTATTAGCGCATTTGTGCTCAAATATCGCGTGGCACCACATCAACAACCTGCCCCCCTAACAGACGGTCAACGGGCTATCCGATATGTGCGTGCCCACGCAGAAGATTTCGGTATTCATCCTTCCAAAATTGCTGTACTTGGTTTCTCAGCTGGAGGTCATCTGACAGCTATGCTGGGAACGGTATACGATGAAGGGCAAACCGAGCATGCTGATCCAATTGAACGTGTGAGCTCACGCCCGGATCGAATTATTCTGTGTTATCCGGTCATCACGATGGAATCTTATGGACATGCTGGTTCTCGGGAAAATCTATTAGGTCCTGAAGCTTCAGACGAACTAGTTATAGCGTATAGTGCGGAAAAGCAAGTGAAGGCCGATGCACCTGAAGCATTCATCTGGCATACAAGCGATGATGGAGCGGTTCCTGTCCAAAATAGTTTGCGTTACGCTCTTGCACTAGGCGCACATGGTATTCCGTATGACTTGCACGTGTTTGAGAAGGGCTCCCATGGATTAGGACTCGCTGAGGACGATGCAGCGGTAAGTGCCTGGTCTGGACTATGTCTGACCTGGTTGAAAAATCAAGGCTGGTAATCGTGAGAGCTGAATCTCATCAACATGCTTCATCATGCCTGAATGCAGAGGAGAAATTGATCATGAAATTTCAAAGAAATGATAAAGTCCTTTTTATCGGGGATTCCATTACAGATTGCGGACGTGAACATCCTGTCGGGGAAGGAAGCAATGGTCTAGGACACGGTTACGTAGCCCAAGTGTATGCTCTGCTTCGTTCCATATATCCTGAATTGATGTTACGTGTGCAAAATGTGGGTAATGGTGGGAATACGATTCGTGATCTCAAGCAGCGCTGGGATCGGGACGTCCTTGATCTTAAACCAGACTGGTTGACCATCATGATCGGAATTAATGATGTATGGCGTCAATTTGACAATCCATTATCTACAGACTCACATGTATTCCTTGAGGAATATGAATCCACACTGCGAGAGCTGGTTGCATCGGTTCGTCCAAGCCTAAAAGGACTTGTGCTTATGACGCCTTATTATTTGGAAGCGAATCCAGAAGATCCAATGCGTGCTACGATGGACATTTATGGTGAAGCTGTGCGCAGAGTTGCTGCGGAATTCGATGCAATCTATGTGGACACACAGGCTGCTTTTGCTCCATTCTGGGATCATTATTATACTTCGGTTCTGACGTATGACCGGGTGCATCCGGATGCAACAGGTCACATGGTGTTGACGAAGGCGTTTCTAGATGCGGTTGGATTCGAATGGTCAGGTGGAACCAAGTAACGGACAGATTTATTTGTGCAAAAGTTTGCTATATTCCTATCTTCTCGGCACGGAAAACCTGGACTTAAACATGCACTTATAGAAAGGATGCGATGAAATGAGTAGCTTGAACATTGCGGTACATAGTCATGCGTTGTTGGGAGAAGGTCCAAGCTGGGACGCTGAACAAGGTCGCTTGTTATGGGTCGATATCGAAGGCTTCAAGGTACATGTCTTTGATCCGTCTACAGGTAGTGATCAGGCTTATGATGTGGGTGAACATGTAGGAGCCGTTGTTCCTTATCGTAGAGATGAAGTCATCGTGGCTTTGCGAAGTGGATTCCATGCTTTTCATCTGGGGACAGGACAACTTCAACGTATTGATGAAGATCCGGAACAAGACATTGAAACGAACCGTTTCAACGATGGTAAGTGTGATGCCCGTGGAAGATTCTGGGCAGGGACGATGGGGATGGGCAATGGTGATCGAGAAACGGGAGCCTTATATTGTTTAGAGGAAGGTAAGCCAGTTAGGAAAATGGTTGATCATATCTCCACCTCTAATGGTCTGGGCTGGAGTGTGGATCATCGTTCAATGTATTATATCGACACACCTACAAGATCCATAGATCGGTTCGATTATAATTTGGAAGAGGGCAGCATCGCCAATCGTACTTCGATCATCTCCATTCCTGAGGAAATGGGCTATCCTGATGGCATGTCAGTAGATGCAGAAGGGATGTTATGGGTTGGGCATTGGGGCGGAGGACGTATTACACGTTGGAACCCTGATACAGCTGAACTGCTTGAACAGATCGTGGTGCCTGCTGATCAGGTGACCTCGTGTTGTTTTGGCGGTACAGACTTGGAAGACCTCTACATTACGACTGCAAGAATTGGTATCTCCGATGAGCGACTCTTGGAAACCCCAGATGCAGGCTCTGTATTTGTCATTAAGCCAGGAGTGAAAGGGCAGAAAACCAATGCATATGGCAGCTTCAATCATCTAACTAGCGAGTAGTGAGTTGATTGAACGGTAAATTGGACTATGCCTGTTTTTGGATGGATAACTCAGCCATCGATCTCAGCATCGCATAAAATACTTTTATAGCATGTAAGTAAGGCCTTCTTAGGTTAGCCAGTGACTATTGGCTAACCTTTTTGTTGTTCTTTTTTCAATAGGATAAAAGCTTCACTAAAAAAATAGTTCATGACGAGAATTGGAGCAGGAATTTGGTTTTTGCCAACGAATGTTATTTATTGATAATATTTTACATTATTTGAATGGGGTATGGCGCTCAAGAGAAATTGTAAGTCGTAGGTCTTTAGTTACTTTTGTAAGCGCTTAATTAAGAGAGGCGGTGGGGCTTGTTCCGATATGAGGGCATAGGGCTAGAAATACGATATGCTTACGCATTAAGTCATCCTGAGACAACGGGATTGAACCGGATGTAATGAACATATTGAAGAGGAGGCGAAGTTAAATGAAAACGTTTTTGGGGAAATTGCGGATGGTCAGCCTAACGCTTGTTGTGGCTACAGCATCTTTAGGAATACTGGCAGGTACAACGGAAGCTGCACCATCGGAGCCCTATCAGTGGAAAAGTGTAGTGACAGGTGCGGGTGGTGGCTTTGTTCCCGGTATTATTTTCAATGAATCTGAGAAAGACCTAATCTACGCTCGTACAGATATTGGAGGAGCCTATCGGTGGAATGCGTCCAATGAGAGCTGGATTCCGCTGACTGATTTTGTCGGCTGGGACGACTGGAACAAAAACGGGGTAGATGCTCTTGCAACAGATCCAATTGACCCTGATCGAGTATATATGGCTGTTGGAACGTACACCAATTCATGGGATCAAAATAACGGTTCCATCCTTCGATCAACGGATCGAGGTGATACTTGGCAGACAACGACTCTTCCGTTCAAGGTTGGCGGCAATATGCCAGGACGTTCGATGGGAGAACGGCTGGTCATTGATCCGAATGACAATCGTATTTTATATTTTGGTGCGCGAAGCGGCAACGGACTCTGGAAAAGCACAGATTATGGAGTAACCTGGAGCAAAGTGACGAGCTTTCCGAATCCAGGTACCTACGTGCAAGATCCTAGTAACGATTACACCAGTGATATTGTTGGTCTAGCATGGATCACTTTTGATAAAACGACGGGTTCATCAGGACAAGCTACACAGACGATCTACGTGGGTGTGGCTGACCAAAACCAAAGTATCTATCGCAGCACGGATGCAGGCACGACCTGGACGGCGGTTCCAGGCCAACCTACAGGCTTTTTGCCACACCATGGTGTGCTAGATTCGGATGGTAGCCTTTATATCTCATATAGCGACGGAGTAGGTCCGTATGATGGCGAGAAAGGCGACTTGTGGAAGTTTAACACCGCTACAGGTGCATGGACCAACATCAGTCCGGTGCCAAGCAGCAGCGCAGATAATTATTTCGGGTATGGTGGACTCACAGTAGATGCGCAAAACCCTGGCACGTTAATGGTTGCTACCCTGAATTCATGGTGGCCAGATGCCAATCTGTTTCGCAGTAAGGATGGGGGGGATACCTGGACACGAATCTGGGAATTCGACGGTTACCCCAACCGTAAAATGCGTTATACACAAGACATAACAGCAGCTCCGTGGTTAACATTCGGTGTTAATCCCGCTCCACCGGAAGTGTCTCCGAAGCTAGGATGGATGATCGGCGATCTGGAGATTGACCCCTTTGATTCGGATCGTATGATGTATGGAACGGGTGCAACGATATATGGAAGTGATAATCTAACGAACTGGGATAGCGATACGAAAATTGATATTTCCGTGAAAGCCAAAGGTTTGGAGGAAATAGCTGTACTGGATTTAATCAGTCCACCTAGTGGAGCACATCTAGTCAGCGGCGTGGGGGATGTTGCAGGTTTCCGTCATGATGATCTGGATCAACCCCCTGCAACGATTTTTACGAACCCCAATTATGCTTCAACAGAAAGTCTTGATTTTGCGGAGCTAAGTCCAGGAACGATGGTACGCGTAGGTAAAGCTGATTACAGTGCAGATCCAAATGCCAAATCAATCGGTTTATCCAGCGATGGTGGAACGACATGGTATAAAGCCAATGCTGAGCCTGCCGGCACAGCAGGGGGTGGCACTGTAGCAATCTCAGCAGATGGAAATCGCCTGGTCTGGAGCACGTCAGATAAAGGTGTGTATTACTCTGCGACGAGTGGTAACTCATGGAACGCAAGTTCTGGCATACCTGCACAGGCTAAAGTCATATCCGATCGTGTCAACCCAAATAAGTTTTATGCATTTGCCGCAGGCAAAATCTACGTAAGTATCAATGGTGGAGCATCGTTCACGACTTCGGCAGCAACTGGTCTTCCTGTGGATGGTAATTCAGATCTGGATGCCGTTCCAGGCATTGAGGGAGAAATCTGGTTTGCGGGTGGTAATGAGGAAAGTGGCCCTTATGGACTATGGCGTTCAACAGATTCGGGAGCTAGCTTTAGCAAATTGTCTAATGTTGAAGAAGCCGATAGCATTGGTTTCGGTAAAGCAGCTCCCGGACAGGATGTCGTTGCACTATACACTATCGCCCAAATTGATGGTACACGTGGCTTCTTCCGTTCAGATGACGGCGGTGCAAGCTGGGTACGCATTAACGATGACCAGCACCAGTATGCTCGTGTAACCACAATTACTGGAGATCCTCGAATTTACGGAAGGGTGTATTTGGGAACGAATGGACGTGGCATTCTATACGCTGATCCAGTTGGTGGGAACAATGGTGGAGGAGAGAATCCTCCTATCTTGAATTCAGCTATTAATCCGTTGACAGCTGAATTTGATCTGGCTACAGAACAACAGGCTGACATTTCGATTAACTTGACACTAAACGGAAATACGTTAAGTTCAATCCGTTCAGGCAACAGCACGCTAACCGAAGGTACAGACTATACCATTTCAGGCAGCCAAGTCATTTTAAGCAAAACGTATCTAGCCACTTTACCTGTGGGCAAGGCCACACTCCTTTTTGTGTTTAGTGCAGGTAACGATGCCATTTTAAATCTGAATGTTAAAAATACAACTACACCTCATCCAGAGCCAACAGGTACTGTGCGAATCGAAATGTATAATGCGTCAACAGCAGCAACGGGCAGTTCGATTAATCCTAAGTTTAAGTTGACCAATACAGGTACCACAGCGCTCAATCTGGCAGACGTAAAGATCCGTTATTATTACACCATGAATAGTAATGAACCACAGAACTTTTTCTGTGATTGGGCAACCGTTGGTGGCGCGAATGTGACTGGCACCTTCAGTGCCCTTCCAACGCCGGTAACCGGAGCGGATCATGTTCTTGAGATCGGATTTACGAGTACAGCAGGTACGCTTGACCCGGGTCAAAGTACGGAAATCCAAACACGCTTCTCCAAAAACAATTGGACCAATTATACGCAGACCGATGACTATTCCTTCGCTAGTAGCCACTCCACATATGCGGATTGGTCTAAAGTAACTGGTTATATTGCTGGAAATCTGCAATGGGGGATTGAACCTTAGTAGGTAATCAAGGTAATATAAGAAGTCCTGAGACGCCAAAATGATTCAACTTGGCCGGGGCTTCTTTTTTTGTCGAAAAATAGTGTAATATAGGTATATACTATAGGGATCTCTGGTACTTTTGACCTCAGAGCCAACAGAAGATTCTGGAAGCTTCATAGGTTATGACGGATTGTCAAGCCAAGTGCGACAGTTCCTCTGAAAAGGATTCGTGAGCGGTTCTCCAACTCAGGCACTTACGTGGTCTGTTATTGATCAAGTCCAGAGCGTTTTCCAGAGCTTCATCCGTAATTTGGGCGAAATCCGTCCCTTTGGGGAAAAACTCTCGCAGGAGGCCATTAGCATTTTCATTTGAGCCGCGTTGCCAGGAGGAATAGGGATCTGCAAAATACACCTGCACGCCATGAACGGCTTCCAGGCTGGTGTAACAGGCGAATTCCTTGCCACGGTCTGCGGTAGCGGTTTGAAATGCATGGACAGGGTACTGCGAAGCCGCTACCCCAAAGGCAATCTCCATGGACAATGCAGTACGATCCGGCATGCGAATCGCTGTGTACAAGCGGGTTTTCCGTTCGATGAATGTCGCTACACAGCCCTTGCTTCTCCCACGACCCGAGACCACCGTATCCAGTTCCCAATGGCCGAAGGTTTCTCGGTTGCGAATCTCTTTCGGACGCTGCGAGATGGGCTTGCCCACAGCAAACCGCCCGCGTGTTTCTGCCGGCTTCCGACGCTTCCCTTTGTGTCTGAGGACGGCAAGCACGCCTTTCACCAAGCGGCCTGTATAAAGCCAACGATAGACCGTTTTAAAACCTACCATCGCTTGACCTTCCTGACGCAAACGCTCTACGATCTGTTCCGGAGACCAGGTCGCCTGAAGCTTTTCTTCGATGCGACTCGCCAGTTCTGGATTCCACTTCCCTGCGGAAACAGAGGCCTTACGACGCTGGACATAGCCCTCTTGAGCGTTCTCCGCGCCGTAGGTGTGTTCTGCTACTTTTCGGCGGAGTTCCCGGCCAATCGTAGCATGATGTCTGCCGAGTTCTTTTGCAATCGCTCGGGTACTTTTTCCCTGCTTGTGGAGGATTTCTAGCTTGCTACGTTCGAATATGCTAAGATGTGTGTAGCTCATGGTGGATTCTCCTTGTGTGAATGGTTGTGTGAGAACTTTCATTCTACACGAATCCGGCCATGGGCCATTTTTTATTTATTTCCAGCGGGTGTCGCACTTCATATTACAATCCATCTTATAAAAAAAGGTGTAAATACACTGATTTTTGTGTAACCGCTAACACGTAACTGCGGCATACACGATATGAATAAGGTATAATTTGTAGAGATATAGAGGGAACACTAGATAAGGGGGTCGCGATCATGAACCGGTTGTGTAAGGTATTGATTGTTGACGATGAATTTCTTGTAAGACAAGGGATTAAGCATCATATGAATTGGGAGGCGGAAGGCTTTCAGATCGTAGGCGAAGCCTCCAATGGTGAAGAAGGACTTGAGCAGGTTCGTATGCTGAATCCGGATATTGTTATTACCGACATTGTGATGCCTGTCATGGATGGTGAGATGTTTGTTCGTACATTAAAAGCACGTCATCCACAGATCGAAGTAATCGTACTTAGCAGCTTTAGTGAATTTGAATATGTTCGCTCGACCCTTCAGCATGGAGCGGCAGATTATATTTTGAAACCCAAATTGGATACGAATGAATTGTTAGAGGTGCTTCAGCGCACGGCGGGCAAAATTCCCGAATTGCAGTTTGAACCTTCGCATGATGGTTGGCGTCTTGGACAATTAATGGAGAAAATGCTCTCAGGTTTCACCCTCAGTGAGGATGAAGAGATGGATGTCGTCCAAGAGACGTTTCCGCACACATGCTTCCGTCTGCTTGTATTCCGACTCAAAGACTCGGCTACGAAGCAGCATATGCACATAGACAAAGAACAGATGGCATCGGCGCTTAAGAAACATCTGCCAGATGTAGAATACGCACTGGTACCAGCCGAAGGCGAACTGCCTGTTGTATTGCTTAATGTTGATCCTGTGAAGGATGATTGGATGGTTGACCGGATCAAACATCTAGCTGTCGATCATGAGGCGGGGGAACCTGGCTCTTCGTGGGCGCTGAGTGATAGCTTTACTTCTTTTGAAGCGATGGGTGAAGTGTACCGTAATCATCTAGTCAAACTGAGGGAGTATCGTTTTTATTTTGAGGATCGTCCTCTCTTGGTGTACAGTGAACTTCCACCGCTGCATCCAGCTGGTTATCAGTTTAATGTGAATATGTTCTTGCAGCATATTAAACGCAACCGCACAGAGGCAGCGAGAGAATATTTGCAGGATCATGCCAAGACTCTTGGCAGAGACTATATTGCAGATGTGTTTGGCATTAAGTCTTTCCTCGGTAATCTCATCTTCAACGTGACGATCACACTCTCAGATATGGATGTTCAGTCCAGTACGTTAGAAGAGAGCAAGTACACGTATTTCAAAAATGTAGACGGGTCAACCACGCTTCGTGAAGCGATTGATGTATTGGATTCATTCATGAGAGAAGTGCAAGCTTGTACTTCTGGTGAAGGTAGTCGTAGAAGTGATCCCAACATGAAGATGTTGTTGGAATATATGCATGAGCATTTTGACCGGCCCCTTGGGCTTGCTGACGTAGCGAAGCATTTTCATTTTAATCCATCGTACTTATCCAGTTATTTCTCTTCTCACAAAAAAGAAGGCTTTAACGAATATCTGAACAAAATTCGAATTGAAAAGGCAGAGGAGCTCCTGCGATCGGATGATGTGACGATCTCTGAGATCAGCAGCATGGTAGGATATTCGGATCATAGTTACTTTTGCAAAGTGTTCAAAAAATTCACCGGACTATCACCAAGCCGATACCGGCGCAAATTCTGGGCTTAAAGTCAGAAGGATTAGATCATGAAGAAATGGATGAACCGTTTATCGAGCCTGGGATTATTCCCTAAATTATTTCTAGTAATGGTCGTCAGCATCGTCCTGGTCTCTGTGCTTATTCTGTGGACGACCATTCATATGTCAACCAACCTATTTACAGATACGTTTAGCATAACGAACTCGAAGGTGCTTAGTCAGATTAAAACGAATTTTGAATCCTTTAATGATGCAGTTGCTGCTGTTACCAACAATGTAGCGCAGAGTGGAGCCATTCGTGGGTTCCTGTCGGAAGGCGATGCAGATTCCATCTCCATGGCAAAATCCTTCTATAATATGAGGGAAACGATGAATCGCGTTCAGACCATAACCGAATCATATGAAGTAGGGATTACGATCGTTGGAATCAATGGACGGAGCTATTCCACCAATCGGGCTCATCTTCAGATGTCAGTGGATGAATTGAAGCAGGAGCCGATTACTATTCAAGCGGCCGAGTCGCCGAGTCGTCTTATCATTGATGATTTTCATAATGAGACTGACACTGGTAAACTGCAGATGATCTCTGCAACTAAAGCGCTGACAGATCGAATGCGCAGTCGAATATACGGAACGTTGTATGTCACCATGAGAGAAGATGCGTTCCGGCAGTTCTATACCAGCTTTACAAGTCGAGGTAACGATGTCGTCATCATGAACGAAAAAGGCGAGATCGTGTCTTCTAATCGGGAGGATTGGATCGGAACAACACAGCAGGAATTGCTGTCCTACGCACAGGAAATGAACGGAAGTCCCTCAAAAAACATTAATGCACGTGTAATGGGACAGGATAGCATAATTTTGTCCGAGTACTTGCCTTTCTATCGATTCTACCTGGTTAATGTGGTGGACAAAGAGCTCGCTATGGGTCAACTCATTGATATGAAGACCGTAGCTCTAATCTGTGCAGCTATTGTAGTAGGTGCTTTAATCCTGGTATTCCTGATTACAAGTCAGATTACCAAGTCACTGCGTAGATTGGTGAAGCAGATGTCCAACATTACGAAGAGTGACCTCGACAACTATATCCCGGTAAGTGGCAGTTACGAGAGCAAGCAACTAGGTCATGCGTATAACTACATGCTTGATGAACTCCATGATTACGTGGATCAGTTAGTACAGACACAACGAGATCAGCGTAATGCAGAACTTGCGGCATTACAGAGCCAGATTAACCCACACTTCTTGTATAACACACTCGCTTCTGTCAAAGTCCTGGTGCAGCAGGGCAACAAGGATCGCGCAGCAGAAACGATTAATGCACTTATTGGACTGCTACAGAATACGATCAGCAATGTAAGTGAGACGGTTACAGTGGAACAAGAAGTGGAGAATCTGAGAAACTACGTCTTCATCAATCACGTTAGATATGGAGGGCGGATCAAAGCAGCCTTCTATGTGGCTCCTGATTGTAATCACTATCATGTACCTAAGCTCGTCATTCAGCCTTTTATCGAGAATGCCTTTTTCCATGGATTTATCAAGAAGGAAACAGGTACGATTCATGTCTTGGTCTCTAGAGCAGGCGAGTCACTTATCTGCGAAATCATGGACAATGGTGACGGGATTGAAGGGCTTAATATGGGCGAGACGTTACCTAACCCAAAAAACAACCGTCAACTATTTAGTGGTATTGGCATTCGTAATGTACACGACCGGATCGAGCTATTATATGGTGCACCCTATGGTGTCACGATTATGAGTAATGTGGGAGAAGGAACACGAGTTACCGTTACACTTCCTTTGATTACGAACTGAATAAATGACGTTCAACCAATAACAACATTGCTATATCGCAGTGTTGTCTGAAGCCCCTCGTTCTGGAAGTGTCAGAGAACGAGGGGTTTTTGTATGCTTAATTTAAAATGAAAATGCACATTTGTAATATATCTAGATGGAGAAATTACAAAATCAAAAGAAATTACAAAAAACTAAATTTAGTGCAAGCGGTTTCTGTAAAGGTTTTCATTGTGGCAATAAGATGACAAATCCGTACAAAATTATTACTAACGAATGAAGATATGGGAATGATAAGATGAATACATCGGAAGCAACCGCTTTCAGAAAACGTAAACAAATTTACACACAAAGAGGTCGAAGGGGAGTTGAATGATTTGAAAAAAATGTGGGTATTGATGCTCGCTACAGTATTGTTATTGTCCGCATGTTCATCCGGCGGTGACGGAGGTTCTGCAGCTGGTGGTGACGAGAAAACGAACGAAATCACAATTTGGGCTTGGGACAAAGCATTTAACGTTGCTGCAATGGAAACAGCAAAAGAAGCATATGCAAAAGAGAATCCTGATCTGAAAGTTAACATCATTGAGTACGCGCAAGCGGACATCATTCAAAAGCTGAACACTGGACTTAACTCCGGAACAAGCAGCGGTCTTCCAAACATCGTTCTGATTGAAGACTACCGTGCGCAAAGCTTCCTGAATGCATACCCTGATGCGTTCAAAGATTTGTCTTCCAACATCACAGCTTCCGATTTTGCAGATTACAAACTCGGACCAACAGCTTTTGATGGCAAACAATACGGAGTTCCATTTGACTCTGGTGTTGCAGGTCTATACTACAGAACAGACTTGCTTGAGCAAGCAGGTTACAAAGCTGCTGACTTGCAAGACATCACTTGGGATGACTACATCGAAATTGGTAAAGCTGTAAAAGAAAAAACAGGTAAAGAACTTCTTTCTCTTGATCCAAATGACCTCGGAATCATTCGTATGATGATTCAAACAGCAGGCAAATGGTATTCAGCAGAAGATGGTAAAACACCTGACCTGGCAAACAATGCTGCTCTGAAAGAAGCTTTCACTACTTACAAAGCGATGATGGATGCAAATATTGTTAAATTGCACTCTGACTGGAGCCAATTCATTGCAAACATGAATAATGGTAGCGTAGCTACAGTACCTACTGGTAACTGGATTTCACCATCTATTCGTCAAGAAGCTTCCCAATCTGGCCAATGGGCTGTAGCGCCTATGCCGAAAATGGCTGGTCAACCGAACTCTGTGCACGCAACGAACTTGGGTGGTAGCTCATGGTATGTAATGGACGTTCCTGGTGCAGATCAAGCAGCTGACTTTGTGGCAAAAACATTTGGTTCTGACAAACAATTGTATCAAGATTTGTTGAACAACATCGGTGCAATCGGTACGTACAAACCAGCAGTTGATGGCGAAGCATATGCTAAAGAAGATGAATTCTTCGGTGGACAAAAAATCTTCACTGATTTCGCTAAATGGACTACAGAAATCCCTAGTGTAAACTATGGTATCAACACATATGCAATCGAAGATATTCTGGTTGTTGAAATGCAAAACTTCCTGAACGGCAAATCAATTGACGACGTTCTGGCTGATGCACAAAAACAAGCTGAAGCACAATTTAACTAAGATATCCAAGGTAACTTATAGAACCCAATGAAACATCGGAGCCATCTCCCATGTCCGGCACAAGTTGAACCGAACCGGACACGGCGAGAGGCTCTGTGGGTTCTACCCATGTTCCATGGAGAGAGAGGAGCCATACTGTGAAAGCCATGAATACAGGAGACAGTCTCCAAAAGAAAAATAATTTGACTGGATGGGCTTTTGTTTTGCTGGCTGTTGTCGGAATTGTTGCATTTTACTTCTATCCGATGGTCCAAGCGCTGCTCTTATCTTTCAAGTCTGGTGTAGGAGCCAATCTTGAATTTACGGGCCTTTCTAACTACAAAAGATTGTTCATTGATACAACGTTCCGTACAGCATTATTCAATACGTTCATTTACTTGATCATTCAAGTTCCTGTAATGATTATTCTCGGTTTGTTTATTTCCGTATTGCTGAATGACAGCACATTGCGCTTCCGGAGCTTCTTCCGTACAGCGATTTTCTTGCCTTGTGTAACTTCACTTGTAGCTTACTCTGTTGTATTCAAATATTTGTTTGCTCCAGACGGTATGGTTAACCAAGCATTAATGGGCTTGCACATTATTGGCGATCCTATTCAATGGATTACAGACCCGTTCTGGGCTAAAATTACGATCATAATCGCCGTTACTTGGCGTTGGACCGGATATAATATGATTTTCTATCTGTCATCTTTGCAAAACATCGATCAATCGATCTATGAAGCAGCAAGAATTGACGGAGCTAATGCATTCACTCAATTCTTCAAAATTACTGTACCTTTGCTTAAACCGATTATTCTCTTCACATCGATCACATCAACGATTGGTACACTGCAAATCTTCGATGAGATTATGAATATTACCAAAGGTGGTCCGGGTAACGCGACCATGTCGATCTCACAATATATCTACAACCTTTCGTTCAAATATTCACCAGACTTCGGTTATGCAGCAACAGTTTCGTATTCCATCGTAATTTTGATCATTATTTTGTCCATTATCCAGTTTAAAGTGGCAGGTGATAATAAAAATGGCTAAAGCTAAAGCAAAACGGATTTTCACATACGTGTTCTTATCCATCGTCGCCTTTGTATCCATTTTCCCATTTTTCTGGATGCTGGTCAGTGCAACAAATGCATCAGTTGATGTAACTAAGGGTAGATTGCTGCCAGGTTCAGCTTTCCTTGATAACTTCAGCAAATTGCTTGATTCGACAAATCTAGTGCAGGCTCTGGGGAACTCAGCTCTGATCTCGGTCATCTCCACTGTGCTGGCATTGTTAATCGGCTCCATGGCTGGTTATGGTTTCGAAGTATACCGCACGAAGTCCCGTGATATCGTGTTTAATATTCTATTGTTGTCCATGATGATTCCATTTGCAGCGATCATGGTACCACTATATCGTATGTTCGCAACGATCTCTGGAGTTACTCCAGTTATCGGAATTAACACGATGGCAGCCGTTATCCTGCCAACGATTGCAACAGCGTTCCTGATCTTCTTCTTCCGTCAGAACACCAAAATGTTCCCGAAAGATCTGCTGGAAGCTGGTCGTATTGATGGTCTGAGTGAACTTGGGATCTTCCTGAAGATCTACATGCCAACAATGAAAACAACGTATGCAGCAGCTGCAATCATTACATTCATGAGCAGCTGGAATAACTATCTGTGGCCACTCATTGTATTACAAACGCCTGACCAACAGACAATTCCATTGCTGATCTCGAACCTCGGTGCAGGTTATGCTCCGGATTACGGAGTAATCATGACAGCGATTGTTATTGCAACACTGCCTACAGCAGTCGTGTTCTTCATCATGCAAAAACACTTTGTTGCAGGTATGGTTGGTTCCGTTAAATAATGAAAACAGCATAAACTGTCCAGTATGGACAGAGTGCAAGAGGAGAGAAGAGGACGCCAGAGATGGCGTGCCTCTGTCTTTCTGTTTGTTTATGGAAATAGTTGTGATAAGAGTATATAAAACAAGCAAATTTTCGTTCTAAAGGGAGAGAGAGCCGATGAAAGCAACACAAGCAGATATCAATTGGTTGGGAGACGTTAGTGTATTTGAGGTGAACCGTCTTCATGCATACTCTGATCACCGATACTATAGAACAATGGAAGAAGCCGTTACTTCAGGTCAAATGAACATGCGTTATGATCTGAACGGAACCTGGAAATTTAACTATGCGGTTCGTCCAGACAGCCGTCCTGAGTTTTTCTACAAGTCCGACTTCTCCAGTGAGGGTTGGGATGATATTGAAGTTCCAGGACATATTCAGCTTCAAGGATACGGTCAGATGCAATATGTAAATACTCAGTATCCATGGGATGGATTGAATGAACTGCGTCCACCAGCATTGCCACTGGACAAAAATCCAGTCGGAAGTTATATTCGTTCGTTCCACCTGCCAACAGGCTGGCAGAACAACCCTGTATATATTTCGTTCCAAGGCGTAGAGTCTGCATTCTATGTGTGGCTTAACGGGCAATTCGTAGGATACGGTGAGGATAGCTTTACTCCATCGGACTTTGATCTCACGCCATTCCTTCAGGAAGGTGAGAACAAGTTGGCGGTTGAAGTTTATCAACGTAGTACAGGTAGCTGGTTAGAGGATCAAGACTTCTGGCGTTTCTCCGGTATCTTCAGAGATGTGTATCTGTACACAGTACCTACTGCCCATGTTCGTGATGTACATGTTCGCACTGATCTGGACAAAACGTACACGAATGGTACGTTGCAGGTTAATCTGAAGCTTGAAGGTCAAGCGGCTGCAGGAGCTAAGATTGAAGCAGAACTCCGTGATGCAGAAGGAAACACAGTCAAAACGTTCGCATCCGATGTTCAAGATGGGCTGGTTAGCCTTCGTGAAGAGATCGGTAAAGTAAACCTGTGGAGTGCAGAGATTCCGTACCTGTACCGTCTCTATATTCGTGTATATGATGCCAATGGAGCGTTGGTTGAAGTCGTTCCTCAGGCTGTTGGATTCCGTACATTTGAAATGATTGACAAAGTGATGCACATCAATGGTAAACGCATCGTGTTCAAAGGTGTGAATCGCCATGAGTTCAACCCGCGTCGTGGACGTGCTGTGACGAAGGAAGATATGTTATGGGATGTTCGTACGATCAAACAGAACAATATGAATGCTGTACGTACATCACACTATCCGAACCAAAGTCTGTGGTATGAGCTGTGTGATGAATACGGACTGTATGTTATTGACGAAATGAACTTGGAGACACACGGATCTTGGCAGAAGCTTGGTGCGGTTGAGCCTTCTTGGGTTATTCCAGGTGACAAACCAGAGTGGCATGATATCGTTATGGATCGCGCAATCTCCATGGTTGAACGAGATAAAAACCATCCATCGATTATTATCTGGTCTTGTGGTAACGAATCCCATGGTGGTGAAGTGATCTATAAAGTATCCCAATACTTTAAATCTGCTGATCCAACACGTCTGGTTCATTATGAAGGTGTCTTCCATGATCGTCGTTTCAACGATACCAGTGATATGGAATCCCGCATGTATGCGAAGCCGGCTGACATTGAGGAGTTCCTCAACGCTAACCCAGACAAGCCATATATTAGCTGTGAGTACATGCATGCTATGGGTAACTCCATTGGTGGTATGCATAAATACACAGAGCTTGAAGACAAGTATCCAATGTATCAAGGTGGCTTCATCTGGGATTACATTGACCAATCCGTATACAAGAAAGACCGTTACGGTAAAGAATTCCTTGCCTACGGCGGAGACTTCGGAGATCGCCCTTCGGATTATTCTTTCTGTGGTAACGGTATTGTGCACGCAGACCGTAAGGTCACTGCTAAAATGCAGGAGGTTAAATTCCTGTATCAAAATATTAAGCTCTTCCCGGATCGTAATGCGGTTAAAATTGTTAATGATAATTTGTTCGCAGATACATCTGAACTTGAACTGGTTTACAGCTTGGAGCGCGAAGGCCATGAAGTAGTTCGCGGTACGCTCGAAGTGAACGTTCAGCCGCAAAGCGAAACAGTGGTGAACCTTCCAATTGATGTGGAAGGGCTGTCCGCAGCTGAATATGCTGTGAATACAGCATTCGTTCTGAAATCTGCTACATTGTGGGCAGACCAAGGAGAAGAGGTTGCATTCGGACAATTTATTTTCCAACAAGAGAATAGTTCAAATGAGACTGCTTCCGTTGATGCAAATCAAGTTCATGAGATTCGTGTGGTAGAAGGCGATGTTCACATCGGGGTACGTGTTGGACAGACACATGTCTTGTTCTCCAAAGCTTTTGGAACACTAGTATCACTTCAATTCTCAGGACGTGAAACGATTGCCCAACCTCCACTGCCATTGTTCTGGCGTGCAACGACAGACAATGATAAAGGAACTGCAATGGGCTTCGAGCTTGGCGCATGGTATGCAGCAAGTTTGATGCCAAGATGTGTAGAGTGGATAGCAGAACAGCAATCCAACGCGTACCGTATTGAATTCACTTATAAGCTAAACATCTCCGCTGATGTGCAAGTGAAGGTTGCTTATACAGTACGTAATGATGGAAGTGTACATGTTCATAACGCATACAAAGGAACAGCAGGATTGCCTGAGCTTCCAATCCATGCACTGTCCTTCAAAACATCACCAGAATTCAGCAATGTCGAGTGGCTCGCACTCGGACCAGAAGAGAACTATGCTGACCGTGCTTTCGGCGCGCGTC
This sequence comes from Paenibacillus sp. Root52, assembly GCF_001426865.1. GTDB lineage: Bacteria > Bacillota > Bacilli > Paenibacillales > Paenibacillaceae > Paenibacillus. The sequence continues at coordinate 185,186 of NZ_LMFO01000029.1, forward strand.
TAGGCATCCATGCAAGCACTGTTGCAGATACAGTTGCTCCTTACCTTGTTCCACAGGAGTCTGGTAACCGTACAGGCGTACGCTGGACAAAAGTAACGGATAATGCAGGACGTGGATTCAAGATCGAAGCAGCATCTGCTCCGGTTGAACTCAACGTTTCTCCATATACGGCATTTGAGTTGGAAAATGCACAACACACGTATGAGTTGCCTCCTGTGCACTATACTGTCGTGACTGTTGCTGGTAAACAAATGGGTGTCGGCGGTGACGATAGCTGGGGAGCTCCAGTTCATCCAGAGTACCGTATTGCATCCAATGGTGAATTGGAATTCGAATTCGTAATTCGTTCACTTTAATAGAAATAAGTCGTAAAGAGGTCTCCATCCGATGGAGGCCTCTTTTTTTTGGTGTACGCTAAGGCGGGCGAACATTTTTCCATTGAAACCGTATCCAGACAAACTCGTATTAAATTAGATAGTTGACATCGCATAATGGGGGGTTACATGATGAGTAGAAAAGCGAAAACGGGAGTATGGGTTACCTCTTTAGCTATACTAGGTATTATCGTGGGGTGCTTCATATGGTATTTCAATACCGCTTCTGGAGAACGTGCACTCAAAACGATGAGATCGAATAATGCGGGTGGTCTTGAACGAGTAGTCAAAGTGTACAGCGATTCGGGTGAGTTGATCCATACGTACGAGGGCAAAATTGATCTACAAGATACGGAGTATGGCAATAAAGTATTATTTGATCTGGACGGTAAACGTATTGTTATCTATAATGCGACGGTAATCAGTGAGGAGAAGTGAAGTAATTATTAATGTAGCTGATGTAATACCTTCTTCTGAAAAGGAGGCATTGGTGTGAACACGGGAATAGTGCTGCTTACGATGCTTGGTATGATTGCCTTTTACGGTCTGATTGGATATTTCCTGATCGGATATATGGCTAGGAAAATATGGAGGCACTCCTTAGATCGATATCAAATTATACAGATTCTCCTCGTTCTATCCATAGTATTTGTCATTGTGCAAGCCATTCGATATCAAAGTTGGACTTTGGCATTACCTATAACAGGTATTCTGCTGCCTTTGATTAGTATGATGACAACGTATAGGAGAAAACAAGCAAAAAAACATATGGAATAAACATAAACGATAAAGCAGATGGTAGAACTTTTATTTTATTGGTAAGATAGGGAAAATAGATACGGAGTAAGGCGGGGAACTAAAGAATGTATTTTTTGTCTGGATTCATTGTATTGTTAGGTGGAATAGCGATGTTGGTCTTGTGCAGTGTGCTAGTATACTTCTTCATATCCCTTGTTTCACGCAAAGGGTTCAAGCGGGTGCTGCAAAAACATGACATTATCGAGATCATGGTGTGGACGGGGTTGATCCTCTTGTCAGTGATGTTGATTGTACAACAATCATGGTTTGTACTTTTACCGATTGTGTTATTGATGATGACGATGATCAAATTACGACGTACCAATCGGAAACTAAGAGCGATCCTTGGTGAGGAAACCTAAATATGACTCCGTATGCACAAGACACACAGCAGATTAACGAGTGAAGGTTGACTAAATACCTATATTAGTCGGCCTTTTTTAATATGGAACTAAAGTAAACATATTTTTAAAATTGAAAAAAAATCATACATAACCTATGGAATATTAATCTGGAGGGTAATATGCAATTTGAACCAATCTACACGCATGGGAAATTAACGATACCAAAGATCGAGCTCAATCTGGATAGCAATCCATTGGTTGGCATTATAACAGACTTGAAACGAAAGCAGCTTTTGATGGATCAATTGGTCGATCATACGCAATATCATTTGTTTCGAGTGCAACAAGGCGAATACATGAATCTGAGGGTAGAAGAGCTAATTACGTTTCTAATCCGGGTAACGAAAAGGACGGATCGTGTTGCTACTTTAATCGATTATTTTGCTTTACAAGGTGAGCGGAACGTAAAAATGAAGCATCTAAGCCCGTCGAGAAGAATGTATGTGACATTGCTGCGCGTATTTTTTGCATATCAGCCCACGCTTGTATTGGAGGAACCTTATTTCTATCTGGAAGAAGAAGATCGTCGTCATTTCAAGCAGATTTTAGATGATCTTTCAAAAGGCAAACAGATCTTGATTTTAACTTCGAATTTAGAGGATGCGATGATATCATGCGATACAATTTATCGTCTGAACGAAGCGGGATTTCATCCACTGGACATTCGGGATACAGAAGTGGATGAACAGGGGGTACAGGAACAAGATCAAGCGAATATAAAGCTGCAGAAAATTTATACGAAAAAAAATGATAAAGTAATTTTATTTAATCCGCCTGAAATTGATTACATAGAAAGTCTGAATGGTTCGATTCTTGTCCATGTTGGTGGAGAAAGTTTTGCCTGTGCTCTGACGTTAACCGAGCTTGAACAGCGATTGTTGAATTTCGGATTTTTTAGATGTCATCGTTCTTACATCGTGAACCTACAAAAAGTTAGAGAGATTATTACCTGGACGAAGAATAGCTATAGCTTGAGATTAAATACAGGCAAAGATGCGGTAGTACCATTATCGCGTTCCAAATTACAAGAATTAAAAGTACATCTCAACATTTGATTTCCGGGGAAATATCTAGGGCGTGTCTGAAAACTCCGAAGGGAGCAGATCTTATTAAATTTTCGTTCCGAGCAAGGAAATTTTCCGCAGGCGTGCCGGGGCACGTCAAGGGAAAGTGACGTAGCAGGAGGCGAAAAGGCGGTAAAAGATGCACTTTAGCGAGTTTTGTGACACACCCTGATATCTATTCAGTTTATAGGGGTACCATTCAGATGCGCACAGCTACATTTCAGCGAGTTTTGATGGTTGATAGCATGTAATCTTAATATGCTGAGAACATCAACGGTAAGGAAGTGATCTGAATGAACATGATTCAAGTCGAGCATATTCGAAAGAGATTTGGTGATAAAGATGCATTATCAGAAGTCTCTTTTTCGATTCCCCGAGGTGAAATTTTTGGTTTTCTTGGCCCGAGTGGTTCAGGAAAAACAACATTAATTAAGATATTAACTGCGCAGTTAACTCCAACGAGTGGAAAGGCTAAGGTGTTTGACCAGTCGGCATCGATGATGTATCAATCGGCTCAGAAGATGCGTTTTGGTATGTTGTCTGATAACAGCGGACTATATGAGAGGTTAACGGTAGAAGAAAATCTAGAGTTATATCGTCAGTTATATGATCTCTCTCCGTCCTCGATTGATAAAGTATTGCAATTCGTGAATTTAGTTGGAGAACGTAAAAAGAAGGTTCATCTCTTGTCGAAAGGAATGCGTCAGCGTGTTCTTTTGGCATGCGCGGTGATCCATGAGCCGGAGTTATTATTTTTGGATGAACCTACCTCGGCCTTAGATCCAGTGAACTCTTTACATATCTATAAAGGGCTGCGTTACTTAAACGAGAAAGGAACTACGATTTTCCTAACAACGCATGACATGGCAGAAGCTGAATTGTTATGTGATCGTATAGCGATTTTGTATGAAGGGAAAATTCAAACCATTGGAAGGCCCAAGGAGCTAAAAAAACAACATCGAGAAAACGTCATAGCTGTCGTTCTATTAAATGGAGAATCGTACGAACTTCCGATGAATGCAGAAACAGCTAACCTCATTGCAGATTGGATGAAACAAGGACTCATTGATCGATTAGAAACAAAAGAGCCGAGTCTTGGCGAGATCTTTATCAAACTGACAGGAAGTGAGTTACTATGAGTATCTCATTAAAGCGTATTCGAGCGATATTTATAAAGGATTACAAGGAATTCTCACGTAATTTTGCAATTTCCGTCACGTTGATTGTTCCCATTATGCTTGCTTTGCTTTTTCGAGAGATAGGTTCATCGGCTCCTGAAGCGATCGGTTTTCTTTTAAATATTTCGTTTGTATTAATTACATGCTTTGTACAAGCATGCTTAATCGCGGAAGAAAAGGAACGTAACACCTTGCGTTCATTAATGATGACTCCGTCAACAACTATGGATATTTTAATCGGCAAAAGTGTACTCGTTTTTGTCATGTCTTTTGTTGTTCTAACTATAGCTACATTGATATTTGGTTATCAACCAGCCAATCTATGGGTATCTTTAGCGGCACTCATTCTATCAATTATTTTGTACACATCAGTCGGAACGATATGTGGTTTGTTCTCCAAAACCTTGCTTGAAGCATCTTTATCTGTCATTCCTGTCACGATTGTATTCACAGCGGCCCCAGGCAGAGTGTTATTAGATGAGAGATTTGCTATGTTCAACGTGCTGGATTACATGCCAAGCAGTCAGCTTGTACATTTATTAAGTATCTCTCCTGCGGGCTATACGATGGGAGAACTATTGAAACCACTGATCATTATTTTGCTATGGACGATTGTATTAACAATGGTATCTGTAATTCTATATGAGCGACGGTTAAAGGATGAGTAGATAAATAAATGCGTTTGCAGCGATCTAATTTTTAGTCATCATCGAATCATGTCGTTTTGCCAAGGGGGGGCTGAGTGTGCTAAATACCGTCGTCAAGTTGGTACAGGAGTTCAAAGACCGTGATTCCAGACATAGGCTGGAAGGCTACCGAAGCATCGTTAACTTGGTTAGAAAAAAGGACTTAGAAGAATGGGATGATGGACAATTACAAGCTGAATTTCTCCGATTGCAAAGAGAGGCTAACTCGGGCACAGCCTTAGAGAAATTGCTTGTTGATCTCTATGCATTGGTCTGTGAGGTCGCGGAGAGACAGCTTGAAATGCAGCCATATGATGTGCAGATAATAGCTGCCATCGCACTACATGAGAGCGTACTGATCGAGCAGCAAACCGGGGAAGGCAAAACCTTATCTGCTGTGATGACCGCTTGTTTGAATGCATTGACTGGTCATGGGGTTCATGTGCTGACGTTTAACGATTATTTAGCACATCGCGATGCAGAGTGGATGGGACCAATCTATCGATTTCTAGGCTTAACAGTAAGTTCGGTTCAAGCGGGTATGAGTCTGAGCGAGAAACGTGAAGCCTATGCTAAGGATATAACGTATGTTACGGCTAAAGAAGCCGGATTTGACTACTTGCGGGATACCATTGCATTATCCAAAGACGAACTGGTTCATCGTCCTTTCCACTACGTTATTATCGACGAGGCAGATTCCTTACTACTTGATGAAGCGAGGGTTCCATTAGTTATCAGTGGCGCGTCAGGTACTTCTAGCGATGACTTTATTCGATTTGCTGAAGTGGTTCGACAGCTCGTGCCATTAGAGCATTATCATTTTGACGAATTCCAACGTAACGTATATTTGAATGAAGCAGGCTCAGAAAGAGCAGAGTCATTGCTCGAGTGTGGCAATTTATACGACAGCCATAACAGTCATTTGTTAACGTCATTAAATTGTGCGCTACATGCCGAAACGTTGCTAAGAAGAGACGTCGATTACATCGTTAGAGACGGTGGAATAGAGCTGATTGAGGAATTTACGGGTCGTGTGGCAGAGAATCGATACTTACCTGAAGGACTGCAAACGGCACTTATGGCAAAGGAAGGACTGCAATCAAAAGTTGGCGGGAAGATCCTTGGAACGATTACGATTCAACACTTTATTAGTTTGTATCCTAGAATTAGCGGAATGACGGCTACAGCGCTCGCTTCCAGCATGGAGTTCAAAAGGATGTATGAACTTGAGGTTGTAGAGATCCCGCCCAACCAAACAAATAAACGAATCGATCATCCACATAGAATCTATACTCACCAAGAAGCCAAATTCAAAGCACTGGTGCAAGAAATTGTGACTGTTCATGCAACGGGGCGTCCAATGCTTATAGGTACGTCAAGCGTTCAAGAGTCTGACAAGCTAGCGGAGGCGCTAACTGTTGCGGGCGTAGATTGCCATATTTTAAATGCAAAGAATGATGCGAAAGAGGCTCAAATTATTGCCAGAGCCGGAGAAATTGGCGCTGTAACGGTGTCAACCAATATGGCAGGACGTGGTGTTGATATTCGACTTGGGGGAGGCGATCTTACTCAAGTAGACCGAGTTTTGAAACTGGGTGGGTTGTATGTCATTGGGACGCATATGAACGAAAGTGTGCGGATAGATAACCAGCTACGTGGACGCTCAGGTCGCCAAGGAGACCCTGGAGATTCTGTTTTTTATGTAAGTTTAGAGGATGATTTGTTAGTTCAATTCGGCATTCATGATGCGATTCGGGTGCCTAAGCAAGATGGGGTTCTCAATGCGCCGATAGTACACAACAAATTAGAGCATATTCAGCGTGTGATGATGGGGCAAAATTTCGATCTTCAGCAGGAACTGAACCGTTATTCGGATATGATTGAAGATCAGAGACGAATTCTACATAAGGAAAGGTTCTCCATACTGAATGGGGATCTACCGATGAGTCCTTCGGAGCAGCGGGTTCGCCTTTTTTATATCGATGAGTTCTGGGCAGACCATCTAGCATATGCATCTTATATGCGGGAAAGCATTCACCTAGAGAGCCTAACTAACCAGAATCCAATGGATGAATTCCACAGACATATCACCGAAGCATTTGAACAACTTCCGGCTAAAATAGCTAAGGAGTCGGCAAATATGCTAACAAGGCTCGATGGGTCGAATGATCCAGCCAAATGGGAGCAGTTCGGTCTACAGAGTCCTACCTCCACTAATACCTATATGATCAGCGATCAGTACATGGATTACTTACAGAATCGCAGTTCATGGAATGCGGGCACTATCGTTGCTTTTTGGATCCGTAGGGTGTTAAAGCCAGTATTCGGGTGGTCCAAATTTTGATCAGGTTAACGCAGACGAATAACAAAATAAAAACCTACCAGAAATCGCTCTGATAGGCTTTTATTCGGAGACCTCTTTCGAGGTCTCCTTTCATGGGAGAGGAGAAACCGGACGAAGAGCTTATGGGGAAACGTAAGTCTTCTCCGCGGTTGTCTACGACACTTGTGATGTCGATAATTATAGAATAGCCAGGAGATTTCCTTTTTATACATAATCATCAATTCATTTTTTGATATTGGAGATATTCCTTGAAGCCACTATTTTTCAAACTCATCCCGATTGTGGTACGATAGCTGTATCAATAAACTTACATAGAGAGAATAGGTGACTCATTCGTGAGAGTGGTATCTGGAAGTGCAAAAGGTAGACCGTTGAAGGCGGTTCCTGGCACAGGAACGCGGCCGACCACCGACAAGGTGAAGGAAGCGTTATTTAGTATGATAGGCCCTTATTTCGAGGGTGGAACGGCATTGGATCTGTTTGCGGGCAGTGGTGGTCTCGGAATTGAGGCGCTGAGCCGTGGCATGGACAAGGCTATTTTTGTTGATTTGGAACCAAAAAGTATTGAAGTCATTCGTATGAATCTGACAGCAACGAAGCTGGAGAATCAGGCAGCTATATATCGAAATGATGCAGGGCGTGCGTTAAAGGCTCTTGCTAAGCGGAGCACCACATTTGATCTCGTGTTTCTTGATCCCCCTTATCGAATGAAGAACGGGAATGAACTTATGCTTACGATGCATGAACTGGAGCTGCTTGAACATGGTGCAACCATCGTGCTTGAATATGAATCTAAACATCTATACCCTGAACAATTCGGCCCGTTTGAACAAACGCGCAAGGCATTGTACGGGGAAACTGCGGTTTCCATTTATCATTATGCACCTCATGCATCCGAAGATGGAGAATCTAGCACAGCGGAAGAGGAGGATCTCCATGAGTGAAATGATACATCGTCAAGAACGGATTGCCGTTTATCCAGGTAGCTTCGATCCTGTAACGATGGGACATCTGGACATTATCGCAAGAGCATCGAAGCAGTTTGACCGTGTGATTGTGGCGGTGCTGAATAATATGAGTAAAAACCCACTGTTTACGGTGGAGGAGCGCAAGCAATTAATTACGGAAGTGACTCGTCATCTGCCTAATGTTGAGGTGGATAGCTTCCGCGACCTAACGGCCAATTATGTACGCCAAAAAGAAGCGCAAGTTATCGTGAGAGGTATTCGCTCGGTCACTGATTTTGAATATGAATTGCAGCTGGCTTCCACCAATAGTAAATTGAATCCAGATGCAGAGACGATTTTCATGATGACGAATCCGAAGTATTCGTATCTCAGCTCCAGTATTGTAAAAGAAATTGCGCATTACAATGGAGATGTAACGGATCTGGTATCTCCTGAAGTGGAAGCTGCGCTACGTCAGAAAATTAGCGAGAAAAACGCCCGTTGAACAAGCGAATCAGTCCCGAAAGACTGATCATAACGACGAGCAGCAGAGCAAGACTGAACATGGCTACCGGAATAGCGTAACCAATAAACGCTAGGCTTGAACTGTTGCTGAACAGGGGAAACCACGGCGGTGCAGCCGGCAACCCGATGTTCGTATTGGTTTGAAACGTAGTCCAGACCTCTATACTGTATCGACTAAAAGGTGCCCATAGAACAAGGCTCATGGCAAAAGCGATGAGTCCATGTATCAGCCGTATAGAAACAAAGTCAATCATACTCCTTGTCGCAAGCCCGACTGATTTTAGAACGGCATAGACCTGCAAATGGGAGCATAGCCCACCCCAGCCTAATACGGCTGCAATGAGAGCGATCATGGTTACAGACGCCAAAGGGGCTTGACTTAGATGGTAGATTCCAAGATGTACTTCCAACAGAGATGGCCATAAGGCAACCGAAGAACCGGGTGTGAGATAAAGGCTTAGCAGTCGAATGAATACCGCAAATACAATCATAAATCCTCCGGTCATCATCAAGGTCTGAACGGCTTGGGAGACCGTGTCACCAAGTAGCTTACCGAATCCTCGTCCGTCACGGCTACGAGCCTCGCGAGCTGCAAGATTCATACGCAGCCAAAGTGTGTGGCGGGGAACGGTAGCCTTGGAAGATAACATGGAATGTATTTCTGTATGTGCTGATTCTGAAGGATGTGGCGATAAATCTGAGGCCGACCTTGTGCCAATGCTTGCTGCCCGCCCTACTGGCAATAGGCGAATACCGATCATGGCGGCGATCCATCCGCTAATCCAATGTATACCGAGTAGAAAGTATCCGGCTACAGGCTGGTGAAGAAAAGCTGTACCCAAGACAATGATAATCATCATTGGATTGGAGAAATGAGCAATGGCTGCCAAGACACCCGCCTGTTTGGCGGTTATTTGTCGATCTTGTACAAGTCGTGCGGCTGTATCGGCTCCTGCAGGGAAGCCCCCACACATGCCAACAGCTATGGCTAGTCCAGCCTGACCGGGTAACCGAAACAAACGTTGCATGAGTGGTCCTAACAGAACGCCTAGTGCATCGGTAAACCCAAATGCGGTTAGCATCTGGGAAAGCATGAGAAAGGGCAGCATGGCGGGGAAAATAATTTTCCACCAAATATCAAGCCCTTGAATGGAAGCATCGAAGGCTTCTTTGGGAGATAATACAACGGCAACAACGAGCAACATTGCACCACTACTTAGAAAAATGGTTCGTAACAGGCCCGAACGGGTAACCTCGGTCTGCATATTCATCAATTCACCTCATAGGATATAGCGCCGCGTTTACACACAGGCTGCTGGATGGATGTGGACGGCCGAATGGCGTCCGTAGACGGTTCGGCCTTGACCGGATAAGCGGCTGCTCACAGCGGCCTATCCGGCCTGTACCATTGTATGCAAGTTGATGAGAGTGTTAGACTTATAAATATTTAAGAAACGTAAAGAACGGGGGCTCATGCGATGAATCGGATTCGGAAATCTGGAGGTTTCAAAGCGTCGATCTTTGTGATCGTGGTAGCTCTGATTCTCTATGTTGCAGTTTACATGCCAACGCCGTATATCATTTATCTGCCTGGCAGTGCGGATGAAATCAAACCGATGGTAACGGTCAAGGGTGGAGACAAGGAGGAAAAGGGCGTATTTATGATGACGACGGTGTCAGCTACATATGCCAACGTGTTCCTACTTGGAACGTCCTTGTTTAATCGAAATGCTCAAATTGATAAAAAAGAAGATCGATTACGTGGCAAAAGTGAAGCGGAATACTCTGCAGAGCAAGTATGGTTCATGAGTGACTCCCAATCCTCTGCGATGGAAGCGGCATATGAGAAGGCCGGTATCCAATATTCCATCGTTCCTGAGCATATCTTCGTATTTGGCCTTTCACAGGATCCTAAACCGCAAGGGGACATTAAGCCTGGAGATACCATTTTGGGTGTGGATGGAACAGCAACACCTGATAATACGATATTATCGGCGCAATTAAAGGGAAGAAAACCAGGAGATACGGTTGAAATGCAATTAGAGCGCGGCGGGGAAACAATTAGCCGTGAAGTTCAACTTGTAGAAGTGACGGACAACAAAACGGGGGAAAAGCGTCCAGGCTTAGGGGTAATGATTGGTACGGTTCAAAAAGTGAAGCCGGAAGATCCCGATAAACAGATCACATTTACAAGTACGCAAGTAGGCGGACCGTCTGCCGGATTAATGTTCACATTGGAGATCTATAACCAATTGACGTCTGGTGATCTGACCAAAGGTCATCGTATTGCAGGTACGGGCACCATTACGAAGGATGGTACGGTTGGTCCAATTGGGGGCGTGATCCACAAAATTGTGGCTGCAGATCGGAAGGACGCGGAGATCTTCTTCGTACCCAAAGATAACTATAAGGAAGCCGAAGCAAAAGCAAAACAGATTGATACAAAAATGAAACTGGTTCCGGTTAGCAATGTTGACGATGCACTGGCTTACCTAAAAACGTTATCTGTAAAATCTTAATTAAGCATAGAGGGTTGTTTACATGAGAGGCTATTGCATAGCCTCTTTTTGTATTATCAGGTTAGCCAGTAATTGCTGGTTGGCCTTTTTTAATAGTCGTTTTACGATGGTGGGAGCCGGGAGAACGTAGCTCTTTTAGGAGGATCAACCCCCCCGTACAAAAAAACTGTTCTCCCACGACCTCCAAAAGACCATGTTCTTTTTGTGCCTTGATTGGGCGGAATATCGTACCAATGCTCAAGTTTGTAAGTAGATCTGATGGTACGAATGAGCATCTGGATGCGCCAAGAAAGGCAAGAGGTGCTGTGATTCGAACGGTGTGAATAGAAACTGATTAGGGTGTATTGGGGATGGGGATCAGTGAAGAAAGCGGTATCGGATGAGTTTAGTTCCAAGCAAGGGTATACAGGTAGGCATTCAGGGGGACGTCAACAAGGGAAAGTGACACGATAGGGTACGGGCGGGGTGGGGCGTAATAGGCGGTGCTCGTGCTCGTAAGTGAGTGTGAGCTTTGAAGTCGCGACTCTCAATGATGTACTAGTTCTAACGAACTCAGTCGGCGTTATTCAAGGAAAAATGGCATTCAGGAGATGCTAACGAATCGTAGACACGCTAATGTACCTTTTGGACGCGAAAATTAGGTTCATTCCGTGGTATTTTGCAATATAACATTTCTCAGGTTCGTTACCATTTCCATTCGTTGTGAAATGACGGAATAAGGTCTCTCAGATTCGTTAACAACGATGAGACGGTGTAGGGAGAGAGGCTCGTTCATGAACAGGCTATGCCTGATCAAAAAACCTTCAATTGAGCAGAATTCACCTGCTACAGTGGAAGGTTTTTTTTGGCTGTTAAGCACAATATGACTCTTATTTTGACCAAGGGTTTTCAGGCATGATTATCGCACCGTTAGTTCGTGTAACAACAAAGAGCTAACCAAAGTATAACGGTATATAGGGAACTGGATGTGTTTGGTAGCTCAATCGAATGAGTTACATGTCACCAATGTAATAAGCATCTGCAGATTCAGTATTTATGTTTATGTTCCTACTTAGTATCGTATCGGTGGGTCATAATAATCGCTGTACATCGTTCTTGTATCCTTGTCAGTGTAAGCAAGGGCATATGCTGCCTGAGCCTGTATATCCAGTTCAAGCTGGCTATGATTGAAGGTAGCTGGCTTGATCACGACGGGCAGAGATGCAGAACGTTTCATTTGTTTGAGCAGGCTCTGACCTTTCGAGCTGAAGCCAAGGACTCGAAGGTAACCTGGCCCCTCAGCCAAGATGCTGGGAGACAACTCCGTCTTGGAGTGGTTTAACAGCACATGTGTTAACATCCGTTGCAGCTTGGTGCGCGTATACCGCTTGGTCTTCAATGCATTAAGCAAGGCATCGACTGAAGGCTCTGCGAGCTGAGACAGGGTACGAATCAGCCGATGCTCTAGTCCTTCCGTGACCTCAGCGATGCTGGCTAGCTCGGAGGCACGGCGGGTCGCCGCGATGTGCAGCAGCGGCTGGACAAAGCGCTCCCAATGTACGGGAGCGCGCCCAGTTTGCCATTCGCGCTGGAGAATGGCAAGGGTTGCCGCCGGCACGTATTGCGCGGCGGCTTCAGGCCCGTCCGCCATCAGCAGGCGGCGGACGGCTGTTGCACTGGCGATCGCCCCCGGCCCGGGCGTCGCCTCGTGATACGCGGCACCGGTACGCGCCGCGGTAAAGGGCTGGATCGCGCTGCCTAACCGTTCCAGCGCGATCAGGTAGTGCAGCCCAAGCGAATTGTTGGGCTGCTCCAGCAGTGCAGCGGCGTCGCGTGCATCGACGCCGCCAGGCGCCAGTGCCGCCGCCGCGCCTGCGTACGCGGCGGGGTAACTGGCGCCCTCCCGCAGGCGGCGCGCGATATCCTCGCGCAGCCCTGCGGGCTCCACAGCCAGCACGCGCGCAATGCGCTGCAGGCTGTCCAGGTCCCCCGACTCGCTGCCGAAGCAGAGCGAGTCAACAACCCCAGTATGGTGCAGCAATGCCACCGCACCATACGCAAACCACTCCGCCGGTTGCACCGCATAGGCAACCGGCAGTTCAAGCACGAGATCGGCGCCAGCATGAAGCGCCATCTCGGTGCGTGCCCTTTTACCTACGATGGCGGGTTCGCCGCGTTGGAGGAAAGGGCCGCTCATCACAGCAACGACAGCATCCGCCCCGCTAAGCCGCCGGGCTTCGCTTAGATGATATACATGCCCGTTATGTAGCGGATTATATTCAACAATGACACCAACGGCCTTCATATGTATGCTCCTTTTCCAGAAACTCTTTTCAACATGCGCATGTAACGTTTGGCTCAATCACAATTAGAGGTATTTATCTTCTATCATAATAGGTCAGGTGGGTCTGATGTTCAAATTGCAGGAGTCATACGTACCCAAAAAAGGCATCACTCTTGCATCGTAAAATGCTTAAGCATGCCTTTTTGAGGGTTAACCCATCATTTTATTGTGAAAGCTCAAGTTTATACGTTATACACCTTCTGCAGAAGGGATGAGCTGTGCCTTTGGACCAAAGAATTCATAATGGATCTGGTCAGGCGATACGCCAATTTCATCTAGTGCTGCATAAACGCTCTGCATGAATGGTACAGACCCACACATGTAAAATGTTGCATCCAAGTTATCTACGATCTGACGAAGCCAGTCGGCATCCATGTAACCTTCCTTGTGATAACATGAGATATCCCGATCAGAGCTGCTCGGCTGGGTGTAACAATAATAAGCACGAACATTATCATTGTTGTCAGCTAGTAAGTTTACGTGTTCACGGAATGCATGGTTGGCGCTATCTACATTGGCATGTATAAATGTGATTGGACGTTTATCGCTCTTTTGCGCAAGGGTGTTCAGCATACTAATCATTGGCGTAATACCCACTCCACCACTAAGCAGTACAATTGGGCGTGGATCTTCTGCGTGAAGCGTAAAGTCGCCAGCCGGAGCTGATAACTCAACAACAGAGCCTTCTGTAATGTGTTCATGAAGATATGTGGAGATTACTCCATCTGGACGATCCATGGAACCCTGTTCTCTTTTGACGGAAATACGGTAATAAGGTTTATCAGGTGCATCAGAAAGGCTATACTGACGTATCTGGGTAAATGGATGTCCCTCTGGATGAATTTTGATGCTGATATATTGTCCCGGTTCATGGCTAGAAATGGGCAGACCATCCTCTGGGTACAGGTAAAAGGAGGTAATGATGTCGCTCTCTTGCACTTTCTTAGCCACTTTGAACGATCGGAAGCCTTCCCAACCACCCGTTTGCTTCTCTGCTGTAGCATACATGTCCTGCTCGATTCCGATAAAGGCGTCTGCAATGACTTGGTAGGCTTCGCCCCATGCCGTTATAATTTCATCGGTTGCTGCATCACCAAGCACGTCTTTAATAGCTTGGAGCAGATACGTGCCAACAATGGCATACTGCTCGGGAACAATGCCAAGGCTACGGTGTTTATGAGCGACTTGACGTACGGCAGGTAAGATGGAGGCGAGATTGTCGATATGCAGGGCAGCTGTATATACCATGTTTGCAAGAGCTACCTGTTGACGTCCCTGTTTCTGGTTGGCATGGTTGAATATATTCAGCAGTTCTGGATGTGCAGTGAACATCGTTTTATAGAAATGGCGGGTAATGGCTTCACCGTGCACTTCGAGTACAGGTACTGTGGATTTGATGACCTTAATCGTGTTTTCACTTAACATGAAATTCCCTCCCGATATAAGATGAAAGTATTAGAGTCTGATAGTAAAAAAACAGTTTGTCACCTAGTCTGCCAAGCGGCTTCACTAGCATCGTGGTAAGGTTTTAGTTGGAATAAGCGGAAGTGGATGTGCTCAAAGGAGATTCCCTTTTTCTCCATTAGAAAACGTTCGTTCAATTTCTAACGCAGTTGCAAGATAATCCGTAGTCTTCATTATAGCTTCATTCCATTTTCTTTCGTACCGATCGCTAGATTCATTAAATTAAATAGTAGATAAATTCGTCTTGAATGCTTAACGTGCTTCGGTTTACAACAAGTATAGATACGGAGCATGGAGGGGCGTGTGATATAGATCACACTAATTATCAACGAATTGTGACCGATACTTCCTGCAATAGATGCTTGTAGTTAGAGCGAAGTAAGCCTATAATGTTTCAATGTGCGTATTTGGTTGGAGATCATTGATTTTAAAATAGGGTGTAAAGTTAAAAGTGTTGACAAACCTCTTGAAAAATCGGTATAATGATTTTTGTTTGTTAAGTCAATTTCATAATAGTTTTAATGATATAGCGTCAGAATACATACAGTCAGGAAATGAAGTAGTTATACCTCAGCTTGATCTGTATACATGTCGTAAAGCGTTTGACAACAATTATGAGATTGGTTTCGTTTGGAGTGATGGAAATGTTAATGCCATTTCGCAAAGTGGCAACCAGTGATCGTCCCGTACAGTTCAATGAACAGTGGGATATTAAGGAACTGGTTTCTAACCGACAAGATATCACAGCCGTTACCCCGCTGACTGCGGATTTATCTGCAGAACAGAAAGAGGGAAACGTTGTGGATGTTCATGGCAAACTGACAGTAGGAGCGTACATGTTATGCTCCAGATGTCTTAAGCCGATTAATGAACATTTTCATATTGATTTTCATGAGCAATTCAAGCAGGGAAAACAACCAGAGGAATTGCACGAAGACGACGATACTTTCTATGTGGATGAAGATAACGTTGATCTGAAGGGTTATGCCGAGGGAACTTTTCTGCTACATCTTCCGTTTGTACCGCTCTGTAGCGATACATGCAAAGGGTTATGCCCTAAGTGTGGCCACGAGTTGAACGAAGGTGACTGCGGTTGTGATAACGAAGTTATCGACCCGCGGCTTGCAGGGCTCAAGGATTTTTTTAAATGAGCATGATTGAAAATCGAACGTAACAACTACCTGCAAAGGTTGATTTTGATAAGGAGGTGGGAATAATGGCAGTACCTCAACGGAGAACGTCCAAGACGCGTCGCGACAAACGTCGCACTCACTTTAAATTGGCTGTACCGGGCATGGTGAAATGTGAGCAATGTGGCGAACTGAAACTGAGTCACCACGTTTGCAAAGTGTGCGGAACGTACAAAGCAAGAGAGATCATCTCTCAATAATAGCTAGCTAATAAGTAGTACTTCATTTCGGTGGAGTGCTACTTTTTCTTTTTCAATTTCTTTTTTATTCTATAAGGATGGAACTGAAACGTTTTGCTGCTTTACGCTATTTCTTTTCTCTCCGTTCATGAGATGCTAGTTCAATCTATGTAGATATTTTTCCGTATAGGCCGCGGGATTTCGTATAATACGGGCGAGTGGAGCGAAGGTTGAGAACGGTGGATTGTTTTTGGTGGATCAGCCTTTCTTTTTGACACGGGATGAGATATACTATAGTTTAGTACCAGGTTCTAAGATTTGACGTTACATAGATATGAGTTATAACTTGTACGAAGAAGTGCCCTGAATTTAGGGCGTAATTATAGAGTAATATGTACTTAAAGTGCATGTTCAAAAAGGTCGGTTTTCAGAACCAAGAAGATGGGATGAAGATTGAAATGGAGTAGCGGAGCGTAGATTAAGCTACGTGAGCAACTACATTGTTTCCGAAGGAAACAAACTTCGTAAGCATCTACTTATTTCGGCTGAATCCCATATTCGATGCTGAGATGCCGCTCGCGCATCCTTCGTAATCAAAAGCGGACTTTTTGAACAACCACTTAAGGATAGAACTGACCGGATGGGCGGTTCCGTAAACGATATAGCTGGGGGGTGTCAGGCATCGAACGTGTACCGAAAAGACAGAGGCAGCAACAGTTGACCAAAATGATCGAAGACAACCCGTTTGTGACGGATCAGGAGCTTACACGACAGTTGAAAGTGAGTATTCAGACGATCCGTCTCGACAGGCTGGAGCTTGGCATACCTGAGCTTCGGGAACGGATGAAACTAATGGCAGAGCGCTCATACGATCAGGTTCGCTCTTTGCCTCTGCATGAGATTATCGGTGATATTGTAGACTTGCAGTTGGACAAGAGTGGAATCTCCTTGTTTGAGATTAAGGAGGAGCATGTCTTTTCCAGAACGGGTATTGCTCGGGGTCACTATGTTTTTGCCCAGGCGAACTCCCTTGCTGTAGCGGTGATTAATGATGAAATCGCGTTGACCGCATCGGCAGACATTCGTTTTGTGCGTTCTGTTCATCTGGCTGAGAAATGTATTGCCAAGGCCTATGTCAGATCGATCTCAGGTCAAAAGGGAAAAGCCAAAGTTGAAGTGTTCACTTATGTGGGAGAAGAAATGGTGTTCCAAGGCAATTTTGTTATCTACCGTTCGGGTGGAGAAGACAGCGTAGAGGGAGGTCAACTGGTATGAAGATTGTCATTGATGCTATGGGAGGCGATAATGCCCCTGCGGCAACGGTCGAAGGGGCGATCGCAGCCGCCACAGAATGGACGGATACACAGATCGTTCTGGTTGGCGACGAAGCCCAAATTGAACCGCTTCTGAGTCAAGCTGCGGTTAAGCCTGCTAATCTGTCCATTCGTCATGCTTCTGAAGTTATCGGTTCGGACGATGAACCCGTGAGAGCTGTCCGCCGTAAAAAGGATGCTTCCATGGTCGTTGCCGGAAGGATGCTGAAGGAAGGTGAAGCAGATGCCATGATCTCTGCGGGCAATACCGGAGCACTCATGACAACCGGATTACTAGTTGTAGGTCGCATGGATGGCATCGAGCGTCCGGCACTCGCACCGATGATTCCAACGATTGATGATGTAGGTGTGCTTGCATTGGATCTTGGCGCTAACATGGATGCGAAGCCAGAGCATCTTGCGCAGTACGGACTTATGGGGAGCTTGTATAGACAGAAGGTTCAAGGTATTGACTCACCGCGAGTTGGTTTGTTGAATGTTGGTACAGAGCCTGGTAAAGGAAACGAGCTCACGAAGCATGCCTATCCTTTGCTGGAGCAGTTACCGATTCGCTTTGTAGGTAATGTTGAAGCCCGTGACGTACTGACAGGTGCATGTGATGTGCTTGTCTGCGACGGGTTTGCAGGAAATATATTGTTGAAATCGCTGGAAGGCACAGCAGGTGCCATTTTTACTCTGCTCAAAGAACAGTTCTCATCGTCACTCAAAAGCAAATTGGCTGCTGCTGTGCTTATGCCTGAGCTGAGAGGTCTGAAACGGAAACTGGATTATACCGAGCATGGCGGCGCGCCGCTTCTCGGTTTAAGCAGACTGGTTGTTAAGAGTCATGGATCGGCCGATGGGAATGCGATCAAAAATGCAGTACGTCAAGCAAGGATCGCAGTACAGAATCAGCTAGTGGAGAGCATATCTAAGGAAATTAGCGGGAAGTGAGTGACGACATGAATAATTTGCGCCCGGTTGGGGTTATTGGTACGGGGAAATATGTGCCTGAGAAAATTTTGACAAATAGCGATCTTGAAAAAATGGTAGATACAAATGACGAGTGGATCGTCAGTCGAACAGGAATCAAAGAGCGTCACATCGCTGCACCGGATCAAGCCACTTCGGATTTGGCATACGAAGCAGCGATCAAAGCTTTAGAATCTGCGGGTATGACAGGTAGCGATTTGGATCTAATCATCGTTGCAACGATTACACCAGATTCTGCTTTCCCTTCTACTGCTTGTATTCTTCAAGATAAATTAGGTGCTAAAGGTGCGGCTGCGTTTGACCTGTCTGCTGCTTGCTCTGGTTTTGTATATGGACTTGCGACAGCGACAAGCTTTATCAAAAGTGGTCTTTACAATAATGCGCTTGTTATTGGTGCAGACTGTCTGTCCCGGATTACGGATTACACGGATCGGAACACCTGTGTACTGTTCGGAGATGGCGCAGGCGCGGTAATCGTTGGAGAAGTGCCTGAGGGCCGTGGATTCAAATCATTTGATCTAGGTGCTGAAGGTGCGGGCGGTAGCCTGCTTCAACTGGAAGGTGGAGGTTCACGTTTACCGGCTTCTGCAGAGACCGTTGAGAACAAAAAGCATTACATCTACATGAATGGTCGGGAAGTATTCAAATTTGCGGTACGTGTTATGGGAACGGCTACGCTAGAAGTGCTGAACAAAGCAGGTCTGGATCGCTCAGACGTAGATTTGTTTGTTCCTCATCAAGCTAATATTCGTATCATTCAATCTGCAATGCAACGACTGGATCTTCCGGAAGAAAAAGTAGTTGTGAATGTAGATAAATATGCTAACACATCAGCGGCCTCTATCCCGCTAGCTTTGGTTGAAGCTGCTGAAGAAGGACGCATGAAAGCTGGAGATACCGTACTGATGGTTGGATTCGGCGGCGGACTGACATGGGGAGCATCTGTACTCGTTTGGTAAATTAGATAGCTTGGAGAGATGAATCTGATGAGTAAAATAGCATTTGTATTTCCCGGTCAGGGATCACAGGCGGTAGGTATGGCAAAGGAAGCGTATGAGACGGTTCCAGCGTCAAAAGAAATTTTTGAAGTAGCCGATCAAACACTTGGCTTTTCGCTGAGTAACCTGATATTTGAAGGTCCGGAGACCGAGTTGAAACAGACATCAAATACACAACCGGCTCTGTTGACAGCAAGTATTGCTTGGCTAGAGGCATTTAGGGAAAAAGGAATTCAAGCGGATTACATGGCTGGACATAGCTTGGGAGAATACAGTGCACTAGTGGCGGCAGGCGTATTGTCGTTTGCTGATGCGGTAAGTATTGTCCGGGCACGTGGCCAGTACATGGAGCAGGCTGTGCCTGGTGGACAGGGAGCGATGGCTGCAGTGTTGGGTGCGGATCGGGAAGCGCTGGGGGTGCTTTGCCGTGACGTATCTGAAAGTGGACATATCGTAGAACTGGCGAACATGAACTGCCCGGGTCAAATTGTTATTTCAGGTGTTAAAGAAGGCGTTGCTGCAGTAGCGGAACGTGTGAAAGAAACAGGCGGCAAACGTGCAATTGCACTGGAAGTCAGTGGGCCGTTCCACTCTTCTTTGATGAAGGATGCGGCAGAGAAACTAGCAGATAAACTTAAAACTGTTTCTTTCGCACCGGCTAACATTCCTGTTGTAGCTAATGTGACTGCACAGCCGGTAGAAGATGGACAAGTTCAACAATTGTTGACAGAACAGGTCTATTCTCCCGTATTATGGGAAGACAGTGTGACATGGCTTATTGAGCAAGGCGTAGACACGTTTATCGAGATTGGTTCGGGAAGTGTACTAACGGGTTTAATTAAAAAGACAGATAAAACCGTAAAATTGTACAACGTAAACAGTCTTGAAACGCTTGAAGCAACGGTAGCTGCCTTGCAATAAAAAAAACATGAAGAAGCGAAGCGTTCGCCCGAAAGCTTTCTTTAAGAAAGCTACATCGGAAGCATACGCTATCACCGAGTGGTAAGTGGTAACTCTATATTTGGGAAAGGAGGAAAGGTTATGACTAAACCGTTAGAAGGAAAAAATGCATTGGTTACAGGTGCATCCCGTGGAATTGGACGCAGTATCGCGCTTGCTCTGGCGGAGGCGGGTGCCAACGTTGCGGTGAACTATGCAGGCAGCCAAGCGGCGGCTGAGGAGGTAGCGGAAGCGATCCGTGCCAAAGGGGTCAAAGCAATTACCGTTCAGGCTAATGTGGGTCTGATGGACGAGGCTGAACAGATGGTCAAAGCCACGCTTGAAGAGTGGGGTAATGTCGATATTCTTGTTAACAACGCTGGAATTACTCGTGATAACCTGATTATGCGTATGAAAGAAGAAGAGTTTGATCAGGTTATTGAGACGAATCTAAAAGGTGTATTTAACTGTTTGAAGGCAGTTACGCGCCCGATGATGAAGCAACGGTCTGGAAGAATTATTAATATTTCCTCTGTTGTAGGTGTACTCGGTAATGCAGGTCAAGCCAACTATGTTGCTGCTAAGGCAGGCGTTATTGGTTTGACGAAAGCATCTGCTCGTGAACTCGCTTCACGAGGCATCACAGTGAACTGTGTTGCTCCAGGTTTCATTGAAACGGATATGACGAAAGAACTGTCCCAGGAATTAGTCGATGGCATGCTGAGTGGTATTCCATTGTCCCGTCTGGGGCAGCCGGATGAAATTGCTGGTGTCGTAACATTCTTGGCATCAGAAGCTTCATCTTATATGACAGGTCAGACACTTCATGTCGATGGCGGCATGTACATGTAATTCTTTCCTGACGTGAATAATAGTCGGGGAACAGGCGCTGGACGATCCGAAATGCCGGAAAAAGGCCGGATTCCCCGGCCGGGAGCCGCATATGTCTTCTATGGCATTTTGCCTGCGATTCTCGTATAATACCAAGGAGGAGGTGAACCGGATGTCCGATGTATTGGAGCGTGTAAAACGCATCGTCGTCGACCGCTTGGGCGCAGACGAAGCTGAAGTTACACTTGAAGCATCTTTCAAAGAAGATTTGGGTGCTGATTCTTTGGATGTAGTGGAATTGGTCATGGAATTGGAAGATGAATTCGATTTGGAAATCTCTGATGAAGATGCAGAAAAAATCACGACCGTAGGTGAAGTTGTAAACTACATACAATCTCATACCTAAAGTCAATTCAGTCCCGCACCTGTTTTCGAACAGGCGGGACTTCTCATCATTCATTGGTTTTTCTCATTCCGTAGGTAGCGTAGGTTAAATCAGGACTTCTTCTTGATTTCTTACGTCTCTCCTGCGGATTTTCCACAAAAATACTTGCGTAAAGCAGTCGATATAGAGGTGAGTCGGTTTGAAACAAAGAGTAGTAATTACCGGAATGGGCGTAATGACATCGCTCGGAAAAGATTTAGAGACGTTCTGGGGAAGTTTAATGGCAGGTAAGTCCGGAATCTCTCAGATTGAGGCATTTGATGTAAGTGAATATACTACTCAAATTGCTGCCGAAATCAAGGATTTCAACCCGGAAGAATATATGGATCGTAAGGACGCACGCAAAATGGATCGTTTTGTTCAGTTTGCTGTAGCTGCCGGCTTCAAAGCTGTGGAAGACAGCGGATTGAAAATTGACGAGAACATTGAGGCAGAACGTTTTGGGGTATCGATCGGATCGGGTATCGGTGGATTGGGTACTTGGGAAGATCAGCATAACGCATTGCTGCAAAAAGGCCCTAAACGTGTTAGCCCGTTCTTCATCCCAATGATGATTTCGAATATGGCTTCTGGTCAAATGTCGATCTCTCTTGGTGCAAAAGGACCGAACATTAACGTAGTAACTGCTTGTGCTACAGGAACACACTCCATTGGAGATTCCTTCAAGTTGATTGCTAACGGTGATGCAGATGCAATGATCTGTGGGGGAGCTGAAGCGACGATCCGTCCAACTGGACTTGCTGGTTTCTGTGCAATGCGTGCGATGTCTACACGTAATGATGATCCAGCTCATTCTAGCCGCCCGTTTGATACGGGACGTGATGGATTCGTTATGGGTGAAGGTGCAGGTATTCTGATTTTGGAATCACTGGAACACGCTCAAAAACGTGGTGCACGTATCTATGGTGAAGTTATCGGTTACGGATTGACTGGGGATGCACATCACATGACAGAACCAGATCCAGATGGAGCAGCTCGTTGTATGAAGATGGCACTTCGCAATGCAGGCATTGAACCTGAAGAAGTGGACTACATCAATGCACACGGAACATCCACACCTGTAGGTGACCGTTCAGAGACGCTGGCAATCAAGAAAGCGTTTGGAGATCATGCGTACAAGCTGGCTGTGAGTTCCACTAAATCGATGACTGGTCACATGCTCGGTGCTGCTGGTGGGGTTGAAGCGGTAATCTGTGGATTGTCATTGACACATCAGACACTTGCTCCAACGATCAATCTAGAGAACCAAGATCCAGAATGTGATCTTGACTATGTACCTAATGTCCCACGTCAAACGAAAGTTAATATTGCAATGTCCAATTCATTTGGATTCGGCGGTCACAATGCCACCATTATTCTCAAAAAATTTGAAGCATAAGGGGCTAGTTCAATTTGAGTGAAGATCTGAAGCAATTACAGCACAAACTTCAAATCAAATTTGACAACAGGCAGCTTTTAAAACAAGCGTTTACCCATGCTTCTTATGTAAACGAACACCGTTTCAGTCAACATCAGGATAACGAACGTTTGGAGTTTCTAGGCGATGCGGTATTGGAGTTGACTGTTTCGGAATACTTGTATCATTTGTATCCTAACCGTCCGGAAGGTGAACTAACGAAGCTGCGGGCATCTATTGTCTGTGAACCTTCCCTTGTCAAATTTGCTGAAGCATTGGGTTTTGGACAGTATGTACTTCTTGGAAAAGGTGAGGAACTGACTGGAGGACGGACGCGGCCAGCGCTGCTAGCTGATGTGTTTGAATCCTTCATCGGTGCATTATATCTGGATCAGGGACTGGAACCGGTTAGGACGTTTCTGGATCAGCATGTATTTCCGTTAATTGTTTTGGGCGGCAAGTTGCAAATGAGCGATTACAAAACGGAGTTGCAGGAACTCACACAGCATCACAACATGGGATCTTTGGAATATCGAATTGTTGAAGAACGGGGTCCTGCCCATGAAAGGGAGTTTGTCTCCGAGGTCCATATGGGTCAAGAACGGCTTGGCAGAGGTACAGGACGTTCCAAAAAAGAAGCTGAACAGCAGGCTGCATCAGCAGCGCTGGAACGATTGAAGCTTCCGGAAGCCTGAGGCTTTACCGATAGCGCATAGACAAACGAAGAGCAAAGAGCAGCCCCGCGGGTCCGCCCCGGCGGAATGATTAGCCGGACTGCTTTTTGCTCTTTTTTTTGTAAAGAGAGGTTAGGGTTCAGTTTCCCCTAATTCAAGGATATGCGCTGCAACAACTGAAATTTGCAAGAGGAGGTGACGGGAAGCCCTATGTTTCTTAAACGTATTGAACTGGGTGGATTCAAGTCATTCGCCGACAAAACAGAGATGGAATTTGTTCGTGGCATAACTGCGGTTGTGGGCCCGAACGGTAGTGGGAAAAGTAATATATCTGACGGAATTCGCTGGGTATTGGGGGAGCAAAGTGCCAAATCACTACGTGGTGGCAAGATGGAAGATATTATTTTTGCCGGTAGTGATGCGCGTAAAGCTGTCAATTTTAGTGAAGTTTCATTAACGCTCGATAACGAGGATCATGCGCTTGCCTTAGATTTTGGTGAGGTGACCGTGACACGTCGTGTGCATCGTAGCGGAGATAGTGAATATTTTATTAATAAGCAATCATGTCGTTTGAAAGATATTACAGAATTGTTTATGGATACAGGGATCGGTAAAGAAGCCTACTCGATTATTGGACAGGGACGAATTGAAGAAATTCTGAGTACCCGGTCAGAGGATCGCAGGGGAATCTTTGAAGAGGCTTCTGGTATCGTCAAATATAAATCTCGTAAACGGGATGCTACACGCAAGCTGGATGAAACAGAGCAAAATTTGCTGCGGATTCATGACCTCGTTACTGAACTAGAAGATCAGATTGGCCCGCTCAGAGAACAGTCGGAGAAGGCAATTCACTACAAGGAATTACGGAGTCAGTTGAAATCTCAAGAAATTTCGATGTATGTGTATCAGATTGAACAAATTCATGCTTCCTGGAGCAAAGCAAATGAACGTTTACAATCGTTAAAACAGGAAGAGGTTGGTCTCTCTGCAATTGTCTCAACACATGATGCGAAGCTAGAGAGTGATCGGAATGCGTTACGCACGCTCGAAACTGAGACGGAGCGACTGCAATCGGAGCTCTTACAATTCAGTGAAGCAACAGAGAAGAGTGAGGGACACGGGGAATTATTAAAAGAACGAGCTCGCAATCTGCAAACGAACCATGAGCAATTGACCGTGACCGTTGCAACGAGTGAAGAAAAGCACCGCGAGCGTGAGGCTGAGTTGCTCTCTCTTCGTGAGAAGTTCGCTAAGCTGGAGAAAGAACTTACGGATGTGAGAAACAGCCTGTCCGAGGAAGAGGCGAAACTCATTGGGGTGACTGGAGGTATCAGTCAACAGCAAGAGGAGAGTCTCAAAGGTAATTTGCTCGAATTAATGAATCAGATGGCGCAGACACGGAACGAAATTCGTTATGTGGATCAGCAAAAAGAAACGCTGGAGCGACGCATGAGTCGTGCATCCGAGGAATCTGGCAAATGGGAAGGGCAAAAGGAAACGTTAGAGCAGCGTAAGGCGGAAATCGAGAAAAAGGTTGTACGTCTGGGCAAGGAGATCAGTGAACTCCGCGGGGGATACATTACCGAGAGTGAACGACTTCAATCCTTGCAGAAGCTGCTGGAAGAGAGTAGGGGAACCGTTAGGAAATGGGAGCAAAAGCGTGAAGCACAAGTTTCCAGACGTGATACGATGAAAGAAATGCAGGATGATTTTGATGGATTTATGCTCGGCGTTAAAGAAGTGCTGAAGGCGTCCCGTAAAGGTACACTGAGCGGGGTTCATGGCGCGGTGGCTGAGCTGATCAAAGTGCCTGAAAAGATTGAACTTGCGGTAGAGACGGCGATGGGTGCGTCTGTGCAACATATCGTCATGGAGAATGAATCGGTTTCCAGACAGGCGATTTCTTTCCTGAAGCAACGTCAACTAGGTAGAGCTACATTCCTACCCCTTGATGTCATTCGTCCTCGTACCATTGGTGCTAATGAGCGCTCGATGATTGAAGGTATGGATGGATTTGTGGGTATTGGTGCCGATCTGGTTCAGTATGATTCCACGTATGCCTCGATTATCGGTAGTCTGCTTGGTAATGTCATCATTGCGGAAACGCTGGAGGTTGCCAATAAGATTGCTGCACGATGTCAATATCGCTTCCGAGTAGTTACCCTTGAAGGTGACGTGGTTAACGCAGGCGGTTCCATGACAGGGGGAAGCCAGCACAAGAAAAACGGCAGTTTGCTCAGCCGTAAACGGCAACTGGATCAGTTGGATCAAGACATTGTGGATACCGAAAACCAGATCGTCAAATTGCACCGCAGTGTGGACGATGTAAAAGCTCAGTTGGAGCAGTGCCAGGACAAGCTGGATGAGCTGCGACAGTCTGGTGATGATACACGTAATGCGGAACAGCAGGCATCAATGGAAATGAAGCAGGTTGAGCATGAGCTTCGTCATGTACTGGAGCAGGTTGCTGTAGCCGGTCAAGAGAAGAGTGGATTCAAAGAAGAGATTCATGAGATGGATAATGCTCGTGCGGTCGCTGTCCAGAAGCTTGCGCAGCTTGAAGAGGAAGAGAAGGCGACGCATCGTGCTATCCACGCTGCTGAATTCGCGCGTAAGGCCAATGAATCTGCCAAAGAGGAATTGCAGAGCCAATTGACTGAATTGAAAGTGCGGGAAGGTAAGCTGGATCAAGAGCGTTATTCCAATGAAGAGCAGCTACGTCGTCTGGAACGTGAGGTCGAGTCCCTCGTGAAGGAACTTCGTCAGAATCGTACTTTGCTCGCTTCGATGGAAGCGGATTTGAAGAAAACACAGCTTGAGAGTGTTACGCAGATTGAGAATCTGAATGAGTACAAGCTGAAGAAAACGGAAGCTTCTCAGGAGCTAGACTTCAAGCGAGCTGCTCGAAGTCAGTTGTCGAAGAAGCTAGAGCTTGCGGAAAGTGAAACAAAGGAACAGCGTACACAGCTCAAAGCAGTGGAAGAGCAGATGCGTCAGACCGAGATTTCCGTGAACAGGCTTGATGTTGAGCTAGAAAATATTTTGCGTAAATTGACCGATGAGTATGAGCTCGGATATGAACTGGCTAAAGAGCGTTACCCTGTACCAGAGGATGTAGAAAGCACACAGGCTGAGGTACAGAAGCTCAAACGAAGTATATCCGCGCTTGGTGAGGTCAATCTGGGAGCCATTGAAGAATTCCAGCGTGTCAATGAACGATACGAGTTTCTCAGTGAACAGAAGAATGACCTGGTCGAGGCCAAAACAACCTTGTATCAAGTTATCCGTGAGATGGAAGACGAGATGGCTAAGCGTTTCAAATCAACGTTTGATGCGATTCGCCGTGAATTCGGCACCGTATTCTCCAAATTATTTGGTGGTGGACGCGCGGATCTCGTCCTGATGGACCCTGAGCGAATGCTGGATACGGGAATAGATATCGTAGCTCAGCCGCCAGGCAAAAAGCTGCAAAATCTGCAACTATTGTCCGGGGGAGAGCGAGCGCTCACAGCCATGGCATTGCTGTTTGCTATCCTGCATGTTAAACCCGTGCCGTTCTGTGTTCTTGATGAGGTTGAAGCTGCACTGGATGAAGCGAACGTGGTTCGTTTTGCTCAATATCTACGTGAATTCTCCGAGCAGACCCAATTTATCGTGGTGACACATCGCAAGGGTACCATGGAGGAGGCTGACGTTCTCTATGGCGTTACGATGGAAGAGGGCGGCGTGTCCAAGCTCGTTTCCGTTAAGCTGGAGGATGAGGAAGCTGAGATCGCTTAGACGGTGAAGCAAGAAAAGATCTCTACAGTATAGGGAATATTACAGATGGTTTATTATAAATGAAGTATGACTATGCACACGATGGAGGGGCTTTATGAGTTTTTTTAAGAAGCTGAGAGATAGCATTGCTAGCAAAACAGAGTCGGTTACGAAGCAGTTTAAGGAAGGACTCGAAAAGACACGCAAAGAGTTTGTTGAGAAGGTATCTGACCTTATGGTTAGACGCAAAAAAATCGATGAAGAATTCTACGAAGAATTGGAAGAAATTTTAATTGGAGCAGACGTTGGCGTTAACACCGTGATGAATCTCATTGACGAATTACGCGATGAGGTGAAAAAGCGTAAGATTGAGGATGCAGCTGAGCTGCAGCCGGTGCTTTCTGAGAAACTAACCGATTTGCTGCGTGGGGAACAAAATAATGAATTAAAGCTAAAT
This sequence comes from Paenibacillus sp. Root52, assembly GCF_001426865.1. GTDB lineage: Bacteria > Bacillota > Bacilli > Paenibacillales > Paenibacillaceae > Paenibacillus. The sequence continues at coordinate 212,986 of NZ_LMFO01000029.1, forward strand.
CCGAATGGGATTACGGTTATTTTATTTGTCGGCGTTAACGGTGTTGGAAAAACAACGACCATTGGTAAACTGGCACATCGTTACAAACAGCAGGGCAAAAAAGTCATTATGGCAGCAGGTGATACATTCCGTGCAGGTGCAATCGAACAGTTAGAGGTTTGGGGACAACGTGCTGGAGTGGAAGTCATTAAACAGCAAGCGGGTTCTGATCCGGCAGCGGTTATGTTTGATGCTGTGCAAGCGGCTAAACAGCGTAACGCGGATATTTTGCTCTGCGATACAGCTGGTCGACTGCAAAATAAATCCAATCTTATGGAAGAGCTGAACAAAATTTATCGCGTTATTCAGCGTGAAATTCCGGATGCTCCACATGAGGTGCTGATGGTGCTTGATGCAACGACAGGACAAAACGCCCTGAATCAAGCGAAACTCTTTGGAGAGAAAAGTGGCGTGACAGGACTCGTACTAACGAAGCTTGATGGTACAGCTAAGGGAGGGATCGTGGTTGCGATTCGCCAAGAGTTGGACTTGCCTGTGAAAATGGTAGGATTGGGTGAGAAAATGGAGGATCTGCAGCCATTCGACTCTGAACAGTTCGTACACGCACTGTTTGCCGGACTGATTCAGGAGCAGGTAGAACAGGATACTACGGAAGAGTAATTTTACCCTCAACTACTTGTTTACACAGATACAATATTTTTGGAACACAACGTAACGTATACATGACCCTATTGCCGTTGATAAGCGTATGCTCTACATGTTTATCTGCGGCAATAGGTGTATAATGGAATAAAAGTGAACTTAAAATAAGGGTTAGAAAGGACGGTTGATATGGCCAATACCTATACCTATTCCCGCCGTGAAGAAGTCGCCAATGCAGTAACTCATGGGATCGGTGCTGCGCTTAGTTTGGCTGCATTGGTACTATTAATTGTATTCTCCAGCATGAAAGGTACGGCATGGCATGTGGTCAGTTTCACGATCTATGGGATCACGATGCTTATGCTCTACACCAACTCAACGTTGGTACATGCACTTAAAGAGGGTAAAGCCAAAGACTTATTTGAGTTTTTTGACCATTCTTCTATTTATTTGTTTATTGCAGGAACGTATACGCCCTTCTTATTAATTGCTGTCCGCGGGACACTGGGGTGGACATTATTTGGAGTCATTTGGGGCATCGCATTATTCGGCGTGATCTTCAAGGCGTTCTTTACGAAAAAGTTTCTGTTTATGTCCACGATCTTCTATATTGCCATGGGCTGGCTCATCGTCATTGCTTGGCAGCCACTTGTAGCTGCAATTCCTTCAGGAGGAATCGTGTTATTGGTAACGGGTGGACTGATGTACACGCTCGGAACGCTGTTTTATGTGTGGCGTGGATTCCCGTATCATCATGCCATCTGGCATTTGTTTGTACTGGCGGGCAGCATTCTTCATTTCTTCGCCGTACTTTTATATCTTACACCTCTAAGATAGTAACAATGAACGAAATGAACGAATCAGCTCTTTTTAGAGGGGGTTCGTTTTTTATTGGGATAGCAACGTAGTGAAAGAAGGATATAAGGAGCATTAATACTGATTATTTAACCTTATTTTTGAGTAGCTTTATGCCTTGAAAAAGGCGATTTTATTGTGACAAGTATTTTTGCTTGACATCCTGATTTCTTTTCGGTATTATTAGGAACGTTGCAAGAGTGTAAAGTGTTTCTCCTTGACGAAGGGAGTGCCCCGATATGAGTCAAGAAAATAGGCTTGAGAAGACAAACCGAATTAACTTACTGTTTGCTTTTTATGAACGTTTACTGACAGAGAAGCAACAGACCTTTTTAAAGTATTACTTTCATGATGATTTCTCGCTCGGTGAAATTGCATCCGAGTTCGAGATCAGCCGCCAGGCGGTATACGAGCATATCAAGCGTGCCGAACAAGTGCTTGAAAATTACGAAAGCAAGCTTAGCTTGTTAGAAAAGTATGAGCGTCGCAATCGTAATCTTGAAGATTTGCAAAATGCATTGGAAGACATTGGTGTCTCCATTGATAACAACAAACCAATAAACGATATTGTTCAGCAGCTTAGAGAATAGAACGGTTTTGAGCACTGAGCGAAACGTAACGATCTTACAAACAGTATTACAGCTTAAGGAGGTGGGATCATGGCATTTGAAGGATTAACGACCCGATTGCAGAATGTGTTCAGTAAACTGCGCGGCAAAGGCAAGGTGTCTGATGAAGATGTTGCCGAAGCGATGCGCGAGGTGCGTCTGGCATTGCTTGAAGCGGATGTAAACTTCAAAGTGGTCAAGGAATTCATCGCCAAGGTGAAAGAAAAGGCTGTCGGTAAAGAAGTGATGGATAGCTTCACACCAGGAATGGTGATTATCGACATCGTAAACAAGGAACTCACGGACTTGATGGGTGGAAGTCAGTCGAAGCTGGCTAAAGCGAATAAGCCTCCAACAGTTCTGATGATGGTTGGTTTACAGGGTGCAGGTAAAACGACCACATCCGGTAAACTCGCTAAGATGCTGCAAAAGCAAAATAGCAGACCATTGCTTGTAGCGGGAGATATTTATCGTCCTGCAGCGATTAAGCAGTTGCAAGTGCTTGGTGAACAAATCAAAGCGCCTGTATTCACACTGGGAGATCAGACAAGCCCTGTAGAGATTGCACGTCAGGGATTGCAGCATGCAAAGGATAACGGTAATGATTATGTTATCATTGATACCGCAGGTCGTTTGCACGTAGATGAAGAACTGATGGAAGAACTTCGTCAGATCCATACTGTAGTTAACCCAGATGAGGTTCTGCTTGTTGTAGATAGTATGACAGGACAAGATGCTGTTAATGTGGCAGAACACTTTAACAAGCAGCTTGATTTAACCGGTGTTGTACTGACAAAACTGGATGGAGATACTCGTGGTGGTGCGGCGCTTTCTGTCAAAGCCGTTACGGGTTGCCCAATCAAGTTTGCTTCTCTTGGTGAGAAGCTGGACGCACTTGAGCCTTTCCATCCGGAACGGATGGCTTCACGGATACTCGGCATGGGCGACATGCTCTCTCTAATTGAGAAAGCACAGTCGAACATTGACACAGAGAAGGCCAAGGAAATGGAACGTAAGATGCGTAATGCTGAATTTACGTTTGAGGATTTCCTTGAGCAGATGGATCAAGTGAAAAAGCTTGGACCAATTGATCAGATCATGGATATGATTCCTGGCATGGGCAAGATGAAACAAGCTAAAGATCTGAAGGTTGATGACAAGCAGATGGGTCGAATTGAGGCGATTGTGTACTCGATGACAACAGAAGAGAAACGTAACCCGGAAATGATTAATCATAGCCGCCGGAAACGGATTGCTACGGGGAGCGGAACATCTCTGGCTGAAGTTAACCGACTGATCAAACAGTTTGATGAAATGCGCCGCATGATGAAACAGTTCTCGGATATGATGGGGCCTAAAGGCGGCAAAAATAAAGCGATGAAGCAACTCAAAGGATTAGGCAAAGGAATGAAGTTTCCTTTCCGTTGATACTAGCTGAGTTGAAGTAATAATCAGATTTCATTGAAGGAGGTGAATTTTCAAATGGCAGTTCGTATTCGTCTGAAACGTATGGGTGCTCACAAAGCTCCTTTCTACCGCGTAGTGGTATCGGATTCCCGTTCCCCACGTGACGGTCGTTTTATCGAGGAGATCGGTTACTACAACCCGGTTGAACAACCGGCTGTTGTTAAGATCGATGAAGATAAAGCATTGCAATGGCTTCAAAATGGTGCGCAAGCATCCGACACTGTCCGCAACTTGCTGAGCAAAGCGGGCGTGATGAAGAAGTTCCACGAGTCTAAACTATCTAAATAAGGTGCTGATTCGGAGGGTCATCTATGGAAGAATTAGTAAGTGTAATTGCTAAGGCTTTGGTCGATCATCCGGAAGATGTGACGGTTCGGACGGTTGAGAAAGACCGGCTTGTCGTGTATGAGTTAACCGTGCATCCTGACGATGTTGGGAAGGTCATTGGTAAACAGGGACGTATCGCAAAGTCTCTCCGTACAGTCGTCACATCAGCAGCAGTTAAGATGGATAAACGGGTTACCGTAGATATCATATCTTAAAGATATACGAAAGGGGGTTAGGATGCATGTCCTAGCCCCTTTTCGTGCATGCTGAACTTAATGTATATTGGATATTAAATAAAAATATTTTTTGGTATGAGTGACATCGGGAGCAGTGTAGGAGACGGAATCGATTCTGGAGAAGCGTTAGCGTTCACCTTTATCACCACATTTTCACCTTTTATAATAGTTCAAAAAATGAGGGGATAACAGTGATCGGAAGAACGAACCGTCGCTGGAACGGCCATTCGAGAGTCGAAGTACCTATTTAATTTGATTGAATTTCGTAGGAGGATTGTATGGCAGAATTTATGAATGTAGGTAAAATTGTAAACACTCATGGCATTCGTGGAGAGTTGAAAATCATGCCGTTGACGGATTTCCCAGAAGTACGGTTCGCTGATAATGCAGAACTATATTTCTTTACAGCGGATAATCATCCGATCTTGGTGCATGTAGAATCTGCACGTCTGCATAAAAATATGTATATCGTTCGTTTGAAAGAGTACGGAAACATTAATGAAGTAGAAAAGTTCAAAGGCGGGATGGCTAAAGTATCCAAAGAAGATTTGGCCGAACTCGAAGAGAATGAGTACTACTTCCATCAGATTGTAGGATGTACTGTCATTACGGAAGAGGGAGATACACTCGGAACGATCTCCGAAATTCTAACGCCGGGTGCCAATGACGTATGGGTAGTCAAAACGCCAGCAGGTAAGGAAGTTTTAATTCCAGTAATTGATAATGTCGTGCTCCATGTTGATGTGAAGGAGAAACTGGTTAAGATCCACCTTATGGAAGGGCTGCTGTAGCATGAAAGTAGATGTATTAACTTTGTTCCCGGAAATGTTCGATGGTGTATTCGGGACGAGTATTCTTGGTAAAGCTCAGACTAAAGGACTTGTTTCTCTGAATGCGGTTAATTTCCGCAATTATGCTACCAATAAACATAACACAGTAGACGATACGCCATATGGGGGCGGAGGCGGTATGGTGTTGAAGCCTGATCCGATCTTTGCTGCTGTGGAGGATATCCTTGGTCAGCGTGAAGAGGCTACTGTGCCTACGATGAAGGCGCCACGTATTATTCTGATGTGTCCACAAGGGGAGACGTTCACACAGCAAAAGGCAGAAGAGCTTGTGCAAGAGGATCATCTTATTTTTATATGTGGACATTATGAAGGTTATGATGAGCGTATTCGCGAATTTCTGGTTACGGACGAGTTGTCCATTGGCGACTATGTGTTGACGGGTGGAGAGTTACCAGCCATGGTTGCTATTGATAGTGTTGTACGTTTGATTCCAGGTGTACTCGGCAATGAAACGAGCGCAGTGACTGACTCGTTCAGTACAGGACTGCTGGAGTATCCGCATTATACACGTCCACCGGAGTTTAGAGGTATGAAGGTGCCAGACGTGCTGTTATCAGGTCATCATCTGAATATCGATGCATGGCGCCGGGAGCAGTCTCTGCTACGTACATTGGAACGCAGACCTGATATGCTGGAAAGTGCGGAGTTGACGGATAAAGAACGAATTTGGTTAGAAGAGCTTCGTTTGAAAAAAGAGAAATCAGAGTAGAAAAAGGCTCTCTATACTGACTTTAGATACATTGCATTACAGATGTAGTGAAGTGTTGATCGGATAAGTTCATATAAGCATTGTATGCATAAGTTGATTAAGCACCATGGACTCCACTTTGTGAATGATTAGATATCAGGCGAAAGGCCTAGCTACAGCCGTTATGGCGGTATAGCTAGGCTTTTATTTATACACATGCTGCTTTAATGTGTTGAGTTTAGTTCGCCTCAGTAACCGATTCAGCATCTTGATTAGAATCCGACTGCAGTAATGTAGGCAGATCCGTGCCAGTAGTTACAGTAAGACGTGGAAGCCTCATTAAGTCGGCACCGGGCTTCACCATTCCCTGAACAATGGTAAAGGCCATGCGGTAGCCATTTTGCTGCAAATAGTAGATCATCTGTGTGCTGGTATATCCAAAAGGATAAGCAATATAAGGTGTATCAATGCCTGTCTGCTTCATCTGCTGAATATCATCACTAAGTAGGCTAGTATCCAGACCAGCGGGCACGAGCTGACCACATCGCATGAAACCTTTATGATGCAGATTATAGGTGTGACTGTTATATTCAAATACATCTGAACCGGCTGTCATCTCTGGTTTGGATAAGAACGTATCTTTGCTTGAGTCAAATACAGAAGGCTGAGCCTGAATCTTGTTTCCAATCACAAAAATGGAAGCGTGGAAATCATACTTCTTGAGAATAGGATAGGCAAGTGTATAGTTGTTCTGGTAACCATCATCAAAGGTGATTACGATCGATTTGGAAGGTAATGAAATTCGTCCATTAACGTAGTCTTCCAGCTCTTCAAGTGTGACCGTATGGTAACCTTCGTCATGTAAGTATTTCATGTTTTTTTCAAAGTCTTGCAGACTAATCATAGATTTGTTTTGTTTCTTCAGAGCATCCATATGAGGTTCTATGTAATGATACATCAATACAGGAACTTCTGTGGCAGTACCTGGCGCAACTTGAAATGTAGTGGCATCAAGAGTAGGTGTGCTGTTATATTCGGAGTGGGATAATGAGAATGCTTCACGTTTCACCATATCCCATGATGTGCAAGCTTTGTGCGCTAATGCGTTGGAGGGGTGATTAACGGCATAGACATACACCGTGGTCAGACAGGTAAGTACAGTTAGAGCAACAAGCAAACATTTTTTCCATTTCATACGATCGTGGTTCTCCTTATAAAAAGATATCAGTATAATCCATGGCATAACTAGCCCTATTTATCATAGACGAACATGGCCGCGTGGAAGTTACAGTATCTTAGCCGGTTGTAGGGTTGACTTTGTTCTGCGAATCTGATTGTTAAGCATTCTAATCTTGAGAATGTGTCTATTGGTTTAGCTGAGCTGTAATAGGAGAGATCATGAGAATCATGAAAAGTCGCCAAAAAGTTATGACTACGGTTGTGTGCATATTATTATTGGTTGTCACTGGAGTGACTTGTTTTCAATTACCTACATCAGAGCAATTGAACCAGTATCACTCAGCGGGGATTATTAAACTCGTGGATAAGAAGGACAAGCCGATGAAGGTTGATGATTATAAGGTGCAATTCACCCTGTCGCTGGAAAGCTTGACAGAGGAAGGGCCGATGGAGGTAACATTTGATGAGCAGACTAGGGTGTATTTGGCGAAAGGACACGAGCTGGAAGGTGTGACAATATCTCAATTGAAGCCTGAGCAAAAAATTGATGTCACGTATGAATTTCCAAATGATCATATCATTAGAGCAAGTGAGATTGTCATTCAGCAATAATCAAGATATCGGAATGAGATGTTTATAAGAGGAAAGTTTCTTCAATGAAAATTATTAAAATAAAGTGATTAATGGATACCTGGTTATATATTTGGGAATAGTTATTGGTTCATAGTCAGAACACAAATAACCTGCTACATTTGTCTTGTGTTTTGACATGCTACATGATACAATAAGTCTGTTGTGTGGAATACGGCGGTCCTCTATGGATAATGAAGGAGACAAGGTGATCTCTGGAAGAAGTATGAACGCCTGTACGGAAGGAGGGAGTCATAGATGAATATCGTTCAAGCGATTACACAAGAACAACTTCGTAAAGATATTCCGAGTTTTCGTCCTGGTGACACTTTGAAAGTGCACGTTAAGGTAATCGAGGGAACTCGTGAGCGTATCCAATTGTTCGAAGGTGTTGTGATTAAACGCCGTGGTGGTGGAATCAGTGAGACTTTTACAGTTCGTAAAATTTCTTACGGTGTAGGTGTGGAAAGAGCTTTCCCGCTTCATTCCCCAAAAATCGATAGAATCGAAGTGGCTCGCCGTGGTAAAGTGCGTCGTGCGAAGCTTTATTATCTTCGTGAACTACGCGGTAAAGCAGCGAGAATTAAAGAAATTCGTTAATATAACGGATACCGGGGAGGGCTTGGAGACAAGCCCTTTTCGTTTTTGTCTGGGAAAAGTTGAACCGGAGGTACACTTCCGAGTAAAATGGTATGGCGGCACACGTAAGAGTTAGTCCGGGAGGTTTGAATTAATCAGTTATTGATGTCATTTAATTGTGGTTTGAATGTACGGAGTTCTTGTGTGAGCATTTTGCATAAATCCAATGAGCGACTTATAATTACCAAAGATTACATTTTTAGTGAGTTGTGAAAAAGATTCATTCGTCTTCACATTGGCTTACACGGGAGTATATGCCCGTCTGAAATACCGTTTCCGAGAGCAAGTGGAATCGAATTATGCAAAATGCTGGCGTATAGATTACATAACTGATGAGATTATTTTGTATCTGTTTCGATCTAGATGGGAATGGAATGATGCAAAAATCTGGATTTGCAAGCTGCTATAAACATGTACCGTGAAGAGAGGAAGATCAGTGATGGAACATGAAGTTCAACCAAACCAAGGCAATGCTGTCGATGAAAAAGACAGTCGATCCAAAAAAGCTAAAAATGAAATTGTCGAGTGGCTTAAAGCCATTGTTATCGCATTAGTGCTCGTTATTTTGATTCGGTGGTTGTTATTCAAACCATTTGTCGTAGACGGACCGTCTATGCAGCCGAATTTTGAAACAGGTGAACGTGTCATTGTTAATGAAATATTATACGATATCCGCGAGCCGAAACGTGGCGAAGTTATTGTCTTCCATGTACCGTCCGAAGGTCGAGATTTCATTAAGCGTGTTATTGCAGTCGAAGGTGACACGGTAGAGGTAAATGATGATACGGTAACAGTCAATGGTCAAAAAGTCAATGAGACTTATATTCAAGGTGCGATTGATGCCGCTGAAGCAAATGGCGGAACGTATAACGTGAAGGATTTCCCGAATGATCAATTCCCGGATGGTAAAGTGCCACCAGGACATGTGTTTGTAATGGGAGACAATCGTCCTAACAGTACAGATAGCCGTATGATTGGTTATGTATCTCTAGAGGATATTATCGGTCGTGCCGATGTAATTTTCTGGCCGGTCGGTAAGATAAAATGGATTAACCATTAATAGTGATACAGGACTTATGGCAGACTATGTAATGTGAATGATAACGGGAATATTAAGGCAGAGCTTCTCGAAAGAAGGACTGTCTTAGATTAGAATGATAAAGAGGTGAGGACAAGGTGACGATACAATGGTTTCCAGGTCATATGACCCGAGCCAGACGCCAGATTCAGGATAAGTTGAAGCTCATTGACGTGGTCATCGAACTGTTGGATGCCCGTCTGCCTGTCTCCAGCCGTAATCCGATGATTGACGAAATATTGCAGGGGAAACCCCGTATGATTCTGTTAAATAAGTCTGATTTGGCAGATGCCAAAGTGACGCAAGAATGGATTGACTATTTCAAAAAAGAAGGAATAACTGCTTTTCCTGTAGATGCTTCAACAGGCACGAATGTAAAAGATATTCCTGTACAAGCGAAGCTTCTTCTAAAAGAAAAAATTGATCGCCAGCTAGCTAAAGGGGTTAACCCTCGTGCGGTTCGTGGATTGATTGTAGGTATTCCAAACGTTGGTAAATCGACGCTGATTAATCGACTGGCAGGCCGAAGTATTGCCCTGACAGGGGATCGCCCGGGTGTGACGAAGGGGCAACAGTGGATCAAGGTAGGCAAAGAGATGGAACTGCTAGATACCCCTGGTATTCTATGGCCGAAGTTCGAAGATCAGAACGTAGGTTATCGCCTTGCGGTAACAGGTGCCATCAAAGAAGAAATTTTGAATGCCGAGGATATTGCCTATTTTGCGATTAGTTATTTAATGCGTTATTACTGGAATGCTCTTGAAGAGCGTTACGGACTTGAGGATTTTTCCAAGGATGCAGATGATTCAGACAGTGTCATAGCAATTATGGAAAAGGTTGGACGCATTCGTGGTTGTATTGTAAGCGGAGGGCGTGTTGACCTTGAAAAGGCATCAAGAGCCTTTTTGCGTGAACTGCGTGCTGGCAAGATGGGACGCTTCTCAATGGAAGCTCCATATTAATCAATATATTGTAGGAAGATGAACTGTATACTCAGTCTTCTTATATGGAACAAGTGCCGAAAGAAGCGGCCGTTACCGGATTACCGGGAGCGGCCGTTTTTTTGTATACAATAGGCGAGATATCTAATTCACTAAACCATTTGCGTGAGAATAGCGAGAGGCGAATTAATAGGAAACAGAGGCATAACTTATTTTAAAAAGTTAGATCTACGATGTAACTTCCCCCACAAGTTTCTTACAAAGGGCGTTATTTGGAAGATTTTAAGCATTGCTTAGATTGTGTCATATGTATATGAGGACAAAACGAATCATGGTATGATGAATGGTGAAGTAAACGGACAAGGACGGATGCAAAGTATCTTCAATTTAAATAAACAAATGCCGATAAAAATAATAAATCTAATTCTTATTTCTATATCATTAATATGTAACAAGTTGTCTACTAAATTAAATGTTGTTGGTGAACATGTATGGTTCAGTAACTCTAATATTTTAATGGATAAGCCAATGTATATCTGAATGAATCTGATAAATATGTTATTGCAAGCATGGGTAGAGGAGATGAAGGTAAGATGACTCATAACGATAAAGAAGTTGAACTTATTCAGTTAGAAGTCCTGGATAAACCAAAGAAGAAAAAAGAAAAGGTGGCCGCTGAACCAGAAGATCTGCTGAGATATGAACGAGAGTATTGGGAGAGTGGATTCGAACATATTGCTGGCATTGATGAAGTCGGTCGGGGATGCTTGTTTGGAGATGTGGTGGCGGCAGCGGTCATTTTACCTCGGGATCTGATTATAGAAGGTGTGAATGATTCCAAAAAGCTGTCGGAGAAAAAACGCGATATGTTGTTTGAACTCATTATGGAAAAAGCGATATCCGTCGGTGTTGGTTTTGCGGATGCAAAAGAGATTGACCATCTTAATATTAAACAAGCGACTCGTCTCGCGATGAAGCGGGCAGTGGAAGGGCTTGGGGTCCGACCTGACTATCTCTTCGTAGACGCGGAAAAGGTCGATGTGATTATACCTCAGATGTCGATCATTAAAGGAGATGCCAATAGTCAGTCCATTGCTGCAGCATCCATTATTGCCAAGGTGACCCGGGATCGACTGTGCAAGGAAGAATGGGAGACGTTATATCCGGATTATGGTCTGTCGATACATAAAGGCTACGCCACAAAATTCCATCGGGAACAGATCATGGCTTTGGGAGCTACCCCTATGCATCGCCGTAGTTTCCTAGGGAATTTGTTAGGGGAGCAGCAAACGTTATTTTAATCTATCTAAGTTCAACTAACTTGAGTTGAACTTAGATAGATTAGACGAGAGGAGGGGAAGTCGTGAATATCAGCTCAATGATTCGAGGGCTACTCGGGGACAATAAACCAGGTGAAGCCAAACCTCTTGAATTGAAAGAAGGACAGGTGGTACGTGGATCTGTTCTCAGTGTGTCGGATGATGGCGGAGATGCCGTTCTGCAAATACAGGGAGTACAGGTGAGAGCCAAGCTTGAGACGCCTCTACGCCCAGGGGAAACCACGTTGCTTCAGGTACAGCCACAGGGAGAGAATGGCATCACTGTGATGAAACCGCTGGCTAATACGTTGGCGGAACTGCCTCAAGCATCGTTGAACAATCTGCTTCAAGAAGTAGGTTTGTCTGATACGAAAGGGAATCGTGGATTGTTACTGGCTATGCAGCGCAGTGGATTACCTCTGACTAAGGATAATGTAGCTATGATTCAAAATATGATGACAGCTAAGCCTGCACAGGTTCCGGTGGAGGAATGGGTGCAATCGACGGGAATTGCTTTCCAGCGGGGGCTTCCAATTACTGCGGAGACTGTTAAAGGGTTGCACCAGGCAGTGTTTGGTCCACCCTTGCATCAATTGTTGAATGGACTTGCAGACCAGCTAGAATCCTTTCTTACGCAACAGGCAGGCAAGTCGGCTACAGCCACGGGAGAACAAGCTGGTGCGGCGAAGACAGCGATTAACCAGGGAGCGGCAATGCCCGTGACGGGAAGTCTGCAAGCAGAAGAGGCTGCATTGCCTGCTGGTGCAGGGCGCCCTTTAGCAGCAACGAATGGAGCAGGACAGGCACCCGTTGCAGTTGGGGGAACCCCTGTTATGACTGATGGCGAAGCAGGAGAGGCGGGAGCTCCATCAAAGGCGACCGGACAACCGCCAGCAGCAGGCACAGGTAACGCTACGGAGTCTGCTGGCGTGAAGGCGGGAGCCAGCCAAGTGGAGACGGCTGGCAAGCAAGGAGCAGGTATTCCGGCGGGAACCGGAATACCTGGGGAGAGCCCGCGTGGTGCTGAAGCGGGCTCTGTGGGTCAGGGCCGCCCAGGTGCACCAGGGGAGGCTGATCCTATGGCTGGCCGCGCAATCGCGGGACAGCCAGAAGCAAGTGCTGCCGGGCGAACTGCCGGCAGCACTGAGGCCATGCCTGCGGCTGCGAGTGCAACGCCCGCAGCCGCGCAGGCAGCGCCAGCAGCAGCAAGCGCAGCGGAGCTTGCGCCTAAGCTGCTGGCGCTGCTGGATGCGCTGCGCAGCGCATCCGCTGCCGCACCGGCACAGCCGGGTGCGGCAGCCCAGGCCGCCCCTGCATCGCAGGGCGGCCAAGCCGCTGCGGCTGCCGGAGGCGTGCCGCAGCAGGTTCCAGCCAGCGCTGATACGCCGCCGGCTGGTGGAACTGCCGCAGCTCCTGCAGGTGCTGCGGCAGCGCCCGTAACCCACGGGGGAGACCCGTGGGTGGGGCGTGTGTTGAAGCTGCTCGGTGCAGAGCACGAGCAGCAGGCAGTGCACGGCGCAGCTGCGCAAGCGCGCGTGGGCGACGTGGCGAGTCCGGGAACCGCGGACACGCTGAAGGGATTGCTGCTGCAGTTAGCCAGCAGCGACAATGCCCCGGCGGCACTCAAAGATGCCGCCGGGCAGGCTGTGCAATATTTAACGGGTCAGCAATTACTGCTGACAACCGATCGAAGCTCCACCTTTGCCCAGATGCATTGGTTCATTCCAATTACCGGCCCTGATGGGGAGGAGACGGCTTCAGTTCAGATTCAATCTCGCAGAGGCCAGCGCGGCGAACTGGATGCATCCAACTGTCGTTTGTGGTTTGACTTAGATATGAAGAGTCTGGGGCCAACGTTAGTGGATGTGCATGTCGTCAACAATATAGTCAGTCTGCGTGTGCTTAATGATCGGGAAGGCATGGGGCCACTACTCGAAAGTGGGCGTGAAGTCATTCATACGGCTCTTGATAAGCTAGGCTACCAACTGCTTACCTTTAAGACAGAACCTTGGCCGGTAGGCCAGGAACCTGGTGCAGAACGTAAAATTAATGCGTCGGATTATAGCCCTGAACGGTACAAAGGGGTGGACTTTAAAATATGAAAGATGAGCCGCAGCCGGATCTGCTTTCCAAAAAGGCTGTTGCCTTAAAATATGTACCAGGGGAAACAGAAGCGCCTGTTGTCGTGGCCAAAGGTCGTGGCAAAGTAGCAGAAGCCATTCTGGATAAAGCCAAGGAAAATGGTGTGCCTGTTCAAGAAGATGCGGCTCTGGTAGAGGTGCTCTCTAAGCTGGATCTAGATGAACAGATACCGGCAGAATTATATCAGTTAGTAGCAGAGGTATTAACCTACATTTATAAAGCTGATCGCATGGCTTCTGGACGGGAGGAACAAAACGATTGGTAGATCATATACCAGAACATCAATCCACCCCTAAGCTTACACGTCAGCAAAAAGGGAAATTAGGCGAGCGAGCAGCTTGTCGATGGCTACAAGAGCATGATTACGAGATCGTAGTCCAGAACTGGCGTTGTCGTAGTGGGGAGATCGATATTGTTGCTACGTTTGAAGGACTCGTCATTTTTGTTGAAGTCCGAAGTAGAAGCGGAGTAGGGAGATACGGTACACCACAGGAATCGGTTGATTTCCGTAAGGTGCAACAGGTTCGTTCAACGGCGGCAGTGTATATGCAAAGGACTGGAGAGCTCAATCGGCAAATCCGCTTCGATGTTATTGCAGTGATGCAAGATGCGACTGGAGAAGCCATTTCCATAGAGCATATTGTCAATGCGTTTTAGAGCCGCTTCAATCTCAGTTGAAGGCATCACTCACCGGCTTTTCGCTGCAACTCAACTGTGTTTCGTTCTCTTGAAGAACCTCAGTAAGATGCTTGCGAAAAAATTCTGATCCGATACGTAAATTCGGCAAAATCTATTCCTCTCGGAGTTCTAAGATACAACTAAATCAATGAGGTTGAAAACGGACTTTATTGCCACGAACATCGTCGTGGTAGTGAAGTCTTTTTTTGTTGATAGACAATACCTCATCGTTCTATGGGTTCCAATCAATAGGGTCAATTTTTAGATCCGTAATACTTCAATCTGTCTCGTTCTAATTCCAACATCTATCCTGATTGAGTTATTCGTTAGAGTTTGGATATTTGCAGTGAATTCCATATTGTAATTGAATGATACAAATTGTATCATATATCGTGGGAAATAACAGAAAAGAAGATTGAAGGTAGGAGGAGAGGAAGATGGAAAAAGAAACAAACAGAATGGATAGCAAAGTTAAGCGTTGTTGGCAAACGCCCAAAATGGATGTGTTGGAGGTGCAGCATACCCTGAGTGGTGGTGGGGGAATCTGGCATTATGTATGGGACGGAGAATTTTGGAAACTTGAATTACTTACAAGCTAACACTGACTGGCTGCTGTATGACAAGACCCATAAATAGACTAATGAGGTGAAACCCATGTTTATGAGTAAGTGTTCAAAATGGATCTCTCGATCGTTCATGCTGTGCTTCTTTTCGATCTTACTTAGTGTTGTGTACGCTGGAACGTCCTACGCATTGGAGCAAGAAGGAGCCTCCTCCACCGCACAAGAAAATAATGCCCAACAACCAGCCATTATTCATGGGAAAATAACGGATCGAGAAGGTTACAGCGTCCCTCATGCCAAAGTGGATTATGAGCTTTATTATCGGGGCGATACGACCAAACACAGTCTGTTCGCTGATGAAAACGGAAACTATCGCTTTGAAGCAGTCGTTGAAGATTATACAGATCTGACATTGTACGTTGAAGCAGATGGCTTCATTACCTATGCATCCTATAGGCAATATCAAAATTATACGTTAAGTCCTGGGGATGAAGTGAACATCGATGTAAGTCTATATGAGCCTTCTACCATTGTGGGCACGGTAACAGATCCAGCGGGTCAGCCGATTCCTGGTGCAGCAATTAAAGTGACAAGTATAACAGATCGTGTAATACAGACGGATGCAAATGGAAGATATACGGTTACGGGCATCGATTACGATTATAACGCGAACATCGCCATCTGGATCGATAGTCCGGATCATCTTCCGTATCTACAAGACCGTCTAGGCATTGATGCTGGTCAAACGTTACGTATCGATGTAGTACTGGAAGATGCTGCTCATGTCAGAGGACAGATTGTTGATGCTAGTGGGAATCCGGTAGCAGGCGTCAAAGTTAGTGGGTACACAGAACGAGCCACAACCGATGTTCAAGGCTATTACTTACTTAAACGGATTCCAACAGGATCGATTACAATCGTTGCGGAAGCAGCTGGTTACCCCAAACATAGTAAACTAGCAAATTTAACTCCGGGAGATCATAATACCGTCGATTTTGTATTACGCGTAAACCAAGATATTCAGCCTCCAGTAACCAAGTATCGTCTGGTACCATTAACAGAAACGATTAATGGAAAGCTATATATTGTTGGCTTTACGTTTAGATTGCAAGCCACGGATGAAGCTAACGGATCAGGCGTAAAGATAACGCAATATCGTTACAATGGCGGAGAATGGATGACCTATAATGGTCCTGTTAAATTTTATGCAAATGACGTAAAGTTGGTGGAATACTACAGCACGGATGTGGCAGGGAATGCGGAGAAAATGAATAAAATGGACTTTGTAAATGGTATCTTTGAAGGTGCCGGCTCGTACTAAGTGGCTCTTACTAGAAACCGTAGGAACGTTGCCAGTTAAATAGGTGTGAGTAGATCGATGCTTTTAATCTCTGCATTCCTCTCGAGGGGGCAGGATTGAGAGCATCTTTTTTTATGATTATAGGTAACAAATGAAGAGAAGACTCAGAACAGTCAGCTTTTTTGAATCCGGTGAACAGAACGATGTATAATGAAGAAGCAACTTAACAGGTTGGCAGTTTTATATCAAATCATATGCTTGGTTTACAAGCTGTTACACCATAATTTAAACAAGAAAGCCTAGGAGGTTATGTTATGAGCAAATCAATTCAGACAGAAAACGCGGTCATTGAGGCGATTAAAAATCGCCGGACGGTCAAAAAGTTCAAAAAAGACGCGGTGCCAACAGACAAAATTATTGAATTATTAGATGCAGCCGTATGGGCTCCGAATCACAAACTGCGCGAACCTTGGCGGTTCCTTTTGTTTACTGGGGATGGCCGCAATAAGCTAGCTCAGGCTATTGATGCTGAGATGGGAGAAGATAATAAATTCTCAGCTAATATTAAGCAGGTTCCTGCGGTGATGTTGGTTGTACTGGAAGAGGATCCACGCCAAAATATTTGGGATGAAGATTTTGCTGCGGTTAGTGCGCTCGTACAGAACTTTCTACTTGCAGCCTGGAGTGAAGAGATTGGCACATTCTGGGTAACGAAACCATTTTTATATGCTCCCAAATTTCGTAAACCGCTCGGTATTGAAGCAGGCGAAAAGATTATTGGCATGATTTATATGGGATACCCGGATGTTATTCCTTCAGCTAAAGAACGTACACCGGCAAAAGATAAGCTGACTCTATTTGAATAATCTATTTTCATAACGTAGGTTATGTAAAGTTGTTTATATTTTGTCGACGTTTGGTGAAGAATGAGGTGACACAAATCGCCCCAATTTACGCTGTTTTCCCTTCTACATGGGAATGCTACATAGGTTGAATTTATCCATTTATGGCAGAAACAATGACCCTATGGACAGTTTGTTTTCTTGGGTTTTGGTCGTAAACGTGTGTTCATTCAATCTATCAGCAGGCGTAAATGGGGCTATTTGTTAATGTTTGAGTTGAACCGCCCCCTATTAACCATGTGGATTACGGCATTCATTTTAAAAGATTTTAAGATCCAACTGACGATATTGAATGGCTTCAGCCACATGCGCAGTAACCACATTACCCTCATTTTCAAGATCAGCTATCGTCTGAGCCATCTTCATGATTCGATCATGTGCACGCATGCTTAGATTCATGGCCTGTAATGTATTTTGCAGCAATTGCTCTGCCTCCTGAGGTAGAACAATCATGCGGCGTAGCAATGCTCCAGAAAGCTGGCTATTCCAGTTAACACGTGTATGTACGTAACGTTTCTCTTGAAGCCGATGAGCGTGCATGACTTTGGCTTGCATCTCATTAGAGCCAAGAGATGGGGCAGCCTTACGCCATTCACCTGGAGGTGGAACTTCGACTTGAAGGTCGATTCGATCAAGCAAGGGGCCTGATATTTTGGCACGATATGCTGCAACACGGGAAGGACTACAGATACAGCTAAGGTCATCGGTTTGTGCGGATAAATATCCACAAGGACACGGGTTCATAGAACAGGCGAGCATAAACTGCGCGGGAAACGTGAATACTGCCCTGGCTCGGCTAATCGTCACCGTTCGATCCTCCAATGGCTGACGCAATACCTCCAGCACTTGACGTTGGAACTCAGGTAGTTCATCCAAAAACAAAATGCCACGATGTGCCAGACTTACTTCACCAGGCTTCGGAATACTGCCGCCACCAATCAATCCCGAAGTTGAGATGGTGTGATGAGGAGAACGGAATGGCCTTTGGCTGACGAGTCCTTGTGATATTTCTTTTAACTTACCTGCAGCACTTAAAATTTTGGTTACCTCAAGGGCTTCCTCTTCGGAAAGGGGAGGGAGAATGGTAGGTAGCCTTTTAATCAGCATCGTTTTGCCTGTGCCTGGTGGGCCAACAAGGAGAATATTATGCATGCCTGCAGCAGCAATCATCAGTGCCCGTTTCACATGATGCTGCCCTAATACGTCGTGATAGTCCTCGAGTGAGGAGTCCTCTGGTTGTCCACCTTTATCCGGATCGATCACTTCTATTGCATCCTTAGACGATAACAAGTGGTTGTAGTCTTTCAAAATGAGTGGATGATTATTTGCTTTTGTTTCTACAGCGTTACCTTTACCAGATTCAATTTGCGGTATAACATCTTGCAGATGTCGAATCCCATACACCTTAATGCCTCGGATTAGAGCAGCCTCTGCCAGATTCTCCTTTGGCAGCAGGACAGAAGTGAAGCCGCCCCTTTTAGCAAGATCAACCATAGCAAGGATACCAGGTACTGAACGCACGGTGCCATCTAGAGCAAGCTCGCCAAGGATAAGCGTTCGTTCTTGTGGAGGGAGCATGAGTTGTCCACTAGTGACAAGCAGACCCAATGCAATAGCCAGATCAAAGGAAGAGCCTTCTTTGCGTAAATCAGCAGGAGCTAGGTTAATCGTAATTCGCTGTAGTGGGTACTGGAAACCACAATTTTTAATCGCTGCCCGGACACGCTCCACAGCCTCACGAATGGCTGAATCTGGTAGCCCAATAATGGCTGTCTGAGGTAACCCGTTTGATAAATCGGTTTCGACCTCAATCAATACGCCATCAATTCCGTACAAACAAGCACTATGTATCTTACCGTACATAATAAAAGAAACACCTCACTTCGTTCTTGACTCTGCATAGCGCAGGCCAGTCTTCGAATTAAGGTGCTTCCTCATCTTCTATTATGCATTTTATATAAAAGAAATCAGGGCGTCAACTCAGGTGTTCGTCATGATGACATCGAACGAGATTCCTGATTCCTGAATTGTTATGAGATCAACCAGAAATTCTTCAGAGAATTACGAATGAAAACCAAACGTCTTATATATAAGGCATGCAAATGAAATATTAATGTTTTAAAGTACGTTCAGTTCAACAACAATGTTTCCACGGGTTGCACGGGAATAAGGGCATGCTTGGTGAGCAGCTTCGACTAATTTTGCAGCAGTTTCTTTGTCTACACCTTTAGCTAAAACGTCTAGTGTAGCCGCGATTCCGAAACCGCCATCTTCAACTTTACCAAAGTGGACCGTGGCCGTTACCTCAGTACCTTCAAGTTTAATTTTCTGCATACGAGCTACCATGTTGAGTGCACTGTCAAAACAAGCCGCGTAACCTGCTGCAAATAATTGCTCAGGATTCGTACCTTCACCACCAGCACCACCCATTTCTTTAGGGGTACGTACGTCTAATCGAAGTTCAGGACTAGAGGATTCTACATAACCGTTACGTCCGCCTACGGCTCTAACTGTCGTTTCATACATTTTTTGTTGAATCGTCAACATATCATTCCACTCCTCTGCAAACAATTATATTTTATACAATTTAATTTAACACTATTAAATATAAAAGTAAAATAATTTGTGCTCAATTATTCTGTTTTTTTTCTAATTTGTGATAAGATAGATCTAGAGTTTCTAATCATTTGCAACTTCAAGTAGCTAACTTAGGCGTGAAAATGCGGATTAATTAGGAATTGAATGCACAATTAGGCAGGTGAGATCAAGATATGCAGAATGATTCATTGAAGTTGGATAACCAATTATGCTTTGCCATATATGCTTGTTCACGGGAGATTACCAAGATGTACCAGCCTTATCTAGAGGTGCTGGGTGTAACATACTCACAGTATTTAGTGCTGATGGTGCTATGGGAGCGTGAAGAATGTACGGTGAAAGAAATCGGGGAGGCGCTTTATCTCGATTCGGGGACATTGACTCCTCTGCTGAAACGCTTGCAATCTGCAGGTCACATCCATCGTGAACGTTCAGCGCAGGATGAGCGTAAAGTGCTTATTACATTAACCGACTCAGGTAGGGAATTACGGAACAAAGCTTTGGCTATACCGTCCTCGATCCAAGGAGATGCTTGTTTGAATAGTACCGAGTTTGAGGCTTTGCTAGGACAGTTCAAAGGGCTTTTGCATAAGGTGCATGAGACCAATATGAAAGAGTCCAGAAAATAACCACCAAAATGATGACGAACCTTCGACATATTAGTCGGAGGTTTTTCCATTTATATCCAAGCATTCGCTAAATGGGATGATATCCATATCAAAATGCTGTCTATTAACCATTAATTTTTTAAGGAAAGCGTTTTAAAAACGTGTTACAATGAATTGGGTTTAAGTAAAAATAGTCAACATTTGTCTTTTGTTAGTCAACCAACCCGCCTTGTTGCAGTCATGTTGATAGGAGGATTCGAGAATGAATATCCATGAATATCAAGGAAAAGAAGTACTGAAACAGTATGGAGTTGCCGTTCCTAATGGAAAGGTTGCTTATACAGTCGATGAAGCGGTCGCGGCCGCAGAGGCACTGGGCAGTCCGGTGACTGTAGTCAAAGCGCAAATTCACGCAGGTGGCCGGGGTAAAGCCGGCGGTGTGAAAGTGGCGAAGAGCACGGATGAGGTTCGTGCGTATGCATCTGAAATTTTGGGGAAAGTGTTGGTTACACACCAAACTGGACCTGAAGGTAAAGAAGTGAAGCGTCTTCTGATTGAAGAAGGATGCGATATCCGCAAAGAGTACTATGTGGGTGTTGTTGTGGATCGCGCTACGGGACGTGTCGTTATGATGGCTTCCGAAGAGGGCGGTACGGAGATCGAAGAAGTGGCTGAAGCTACACCTGAGAAAATTTTCAAAGAAATCGTTGATCCTGCAATCGGATTGCAAGTGTTCCAAGCACGTAAACTGGCTTACAGCATTAATATTCCAAATGAATTGGTTAACAAAGCTGTGAAGTTCATGTTAGCGTTGTACAAAGCATTTGTCGAAAAAGATTGCTCCATCGCTGAGATTAACCCTCTTGTTGTTACAGGAGATGGAAACGTTATCGCACTGGATGCGAAACTCAATTTTGACTCCAATGCGCTGTTCCGTCACAAAGACATTTTGGAACTTCGTGATCTGGATGAAGAAGACGAAAAAGAAATCGAAGCTTCGAAATACGACCTCAGCTACATAGCGCTGGATGGAAACATCGGCTGTATGGTTAATGGTGCGGGACTTGCGATGGCAACGATGGACATTATCAAATATTATGGAGGCGACCCAGCCAACTTCCTTGATGTTGGGGGCGGTGCGACAACGGAGAAAGTGACAGAAGCGTTTAAGATCATTCTGTCCGATGCTAAAGTTGCAGGTATCTTCGTTAATATTTTCGGCGGCATCATGCGCTGTGATGTCATTGCCAATGGTGTGGTTGAGGCTGCGAAGCAGCTTGGACTTACGAAACCACTGGTTGTCCGTCTTGAAGGAACGAATGTGGAGCTTGGTAAGCGTATTTTGGGTGAATCTGGCCTAAATATCGTACCAGCTGACTCCATGGCCGATGGTGCACAGAAAATTGTTGCCCTCGTGAAGTAAGCTCATTCCTGGGAAGGTTGCACCCAAGTAGTGCAACAAACTTCCTTAGTACCGGAGCTGTCCGGTACTTGAAAAATAACCGTAAGGATGTGAAGCAACGTGAGTATTTTGATTGATAAAAATACAAAAGTCATTACGCAAGGCATTACGGGTTCAACGGGAATGTTCCACACGAAGGGCGCATTGGACTACGGAACCCAGATGGTAGGCGGTGTTACTCCGGGTAAAGGCGGAACCAATGTTGATATCACACTGGAAGATGGCCAAGTGGTGAGTCTCCCGGTATTCAATACAGTGCAGGAAGCGAAGGAAGCGACTGGCGCAACAGCGAGCGTCATTTATGTTCCCCCAGCTTTCGCAGCAGATTCAATCATGGAAGCTGTAGATGCAGAGCTGGATCTTGTCATCTGTATCACAGAAGGTATTCCTGTGCTTGATATGGTTAAGGTAGATCGTTTTATGGAAGGTAAAAATACCGTCCTGATCGGCCCTAACTGTCCAGGTGTTATTACACCAGGCGAATGTAAAATCGGAATTATGCCAGGATACATCCATATGCCTGGACATGTTGGTGTCGTTTCCCGTAGTGGAACATTGACGTATGAAGCTGTACATCAACTCACCACTCGTGGCATTGGACAATCCTCTGCTGTCGGAATTGGTGGAGACCCTGTTAAGGGCTCTGAGTTTATTGATATTCTCAAACGGTTCAATGAAGATCCGCAGACTCATGCAGTCATTATGATTGGTGAGATTGGTGGTACTGCTGAAGAGGATGCAGCAGAATGGGTGGCAGCTAACATGACCAAACCTGTTGTAGGGTTCATCGGTGGTGTTACAGCTCCTCCAGGCAAACGTATGGGTCACGCTGGCGCAATCATTTCTGGTGGTAAAGGTACGGCTAAGGAAAAAATTGCGAAGCTTGAATCTTGCGGTATCAAGGTTGCGCCTACGCCAGCCGAGATGGGATCTACACTTGTCAGTGTGCTTGAAGAACGTGGTATCCTGAATTTGTGCACGACACATTAATTCTTTTCCGTTATAATAGAAGAAACGGTACAGGAAACTCGTTTTCCAGGTAACCGGCTTTGTGAATACGGAAAAGGTAAGCAACCTTTTGTCCTAATTAAGGGCGAAGGGTTGCTTTTTTGCGTTTTTTTACTCGGCTTACTCGTGAGAAGAGAGAGATTCTTTTTAGAGTAAACGCTTGCAATCCGTTGTCACAGCCTACACAATATGAGGGAAGAACTTCTTCCCGAACCGGGAGGTTTTTGTTTATGGAGGAGAGATGGGTTTTATTTGGTTTGCATGAGATGGATGGGGTCGGTAAAAAAACGATCGCGAAGTTATTATCTGGACAGCATAAGCTCCAAGAGCTATTAGATTATACGGAAGCCGATTGGTTGCAGGCGGGTCTGAGGAAGGATCAGGCGCATCGCCTTTCGGTGCATTTTGACCTTGACTGGATAGAGCAAAAACGCGAGAACGTTTACAAACAGGGGATTGAGGTTATAACTTATCTGGATTCCAATTACCCTATATTAATGAAGGAAACCGTTCAGCCTCCATGGGTATTATATGGTCGTGGAGATATGCAGCTGCTGCATTCTAAGTCCATCGCGATGGTAGGTACCCGTATGCCGACTGTATATGGTCGTAAAGTTGGAGAGCGACTGGCCGAGGAATTGTGCAAGGCAGGCTTGACCATTGTCAGTGGACTGGCTAGAGGTATTGATAGCGTGTGTCATGATGCTGCTTTGCGTGCAGGTGGCAAAACGATTGCAGTATTCGGAACAGGCATAGATTCGATCTATCCGCCTGAAAATAATAGTTTGGCTGAACGCATTGCCGAAACGGGTCTACTTTTGTCAGAATACCCTCCAGGTACTCGAGCTCACCAGGGATTGTTTCCCGAACGGAACCGAATTATTGCTGGCTTAAGTCTAGGGACGTTGGTGGTAGAAGCTGACATTCGTAGTGGCTCACTCATAACGGCTGATGCAGCATTGGATGCGGGTAGAGATGTATTTGCAGTGCCAGGTCCTATTACATCGCCTAAGAGCAGAGGGTCACATAATCTCATTCGACAGGGCGCAAAATTG
Organism: Paenibacillus sp. Root52; assembly: GCF_001426865.1. Taxonomy (GTDB): domain Bacteria; phylum Bacillota; class Bacilli; order Paenibacillales; family Paenibacillaceae; genus Paenibacillus. The sequence goes on from NZ_LMFO01000029.1 coordinate 236,762, forward strand.
GTCACTTCTGCAGCCGATCTGTTAGAAGAGTATCAAATGGACTTGCCAAATCCCGAACAAGTTCCTTACAATAGAGGACGTTCGACGCAAAATAAACAGTCTGTTACAGCGGGAATGTTTCCTCCGGCAACCCTCTCTTCGGACGAGCAGAGAGTAATCGCCATACTGGAACAGGAGGAACAGTCCTTAGATCAACTTGTTGAACGGCTTAGTTGGGATTTTGGACATTTGCATTCAGTTCTGTTATCTTTAATCATAAAAAAGCAGATTAGCCAATTACCTGGAACTAGATATGCAAGGGTATGACGATGCTGTGACGTATGCAGCGTGTGAATATAGATTATTAACGGAAGTTAACGGCTATGATGAGCATTACTATGAATTGGAACCAAGCAGTTTCATGACTGAGAGGAGATGGACCTATGGCGGATTCACTCGTAATCGTGGAGTCGCCCTCAAAGGCGAAGACCATTGGCAAATATTTAGGCAGCAAGTTCATCGTTAAGGCTTCGATGGGACATGTGCGTGATTTGCCGAAAAGTCAGATCGGCGTTGAGGTTGAGAATGATTTTAATCCGAAATATATTACGATCCGCGGCAAAGGTTCAATTTTGAAAGAACTGAAAGATGCACGTAAGAAAGTGAAAAAAGTGTACCTCGCAGCTGACCCGGATCGCGAAGGTGAGGCTATTGCATGGCATCTGGCTCATGCCTTGGAACTTGATGATACAGAGGATTGCCGCGTTGTATTTAATGAGATTACTAAACAAGCAGTCAAGGATGCGTTCAAAACGCCGCGCAAAATCAATATGGATCTGGTTAATGCGCAACAGGCAAGACGTATTCTGGATCGGCTCGTAGGATATAAGATTAGCCCTTTATTATGGAAGAAAGTCAAAAAAGGACTATCCGCTGGTCGGGTTCAATCGGTAGCGGTCAAAATCATTTTGGATCGTGAAAATGAAATTGATGATTTTGTACCTGAAGAGTACTGGAGCATCACCGCTAAGCTGACAGCTGACGGAAATCCATTTGAAGCTAAATTTCATCAATTGAACGGCACCAAGACCGAACTGGGTAGCGAAGCTGAAGTACAGGCGATCTTGAAACAGATCGAAGGCGCTGACTTTACGGTCAAAGAAGTGAAAGAGAAGGAACGTAGCCGCAATCCTTCCGCTCCGTTTACGACGAGTTCCTTGCAACAGGAAGCCGCACGTAAATTGAATTTCAGAGCTTCTAAGACGATGTCCGTTGCACAACAACTGTATGAGGGCGTAGACCTTGGAAAAGAAGGCACAGTGGGTCTCATTACGTATATGAGAACCGATTCCACTCGAATTGCTGCATCTGCACAGGAAGAAGCGAAGGAATACATCATTGGCAAGTACGGTGAACCATTTGCGCCGGAAACACCTAGAAACTATTCCAAAAAGGCAGCTAATGCACAGGATGCGCATGAGGCTATTCGTCCAACTTCCATTTTGCGTGATCCGGATTCGATTAAATCATTTATGAGCCGGGATCAATTTCGCTTATATAAACTAATCTGGGAACGTTTTGTCGCAAGTCAGATGTCATCGGCTATACTAGACACACTTTCTGTTGATATTGCTGTCGGAGATACGATCTTCCGCGCTGCGGGCTCCAAAGTTCGCTTCCAAGGTTTCATGAAGGTATATGTGGAAGGTAACGATGACGGTACAACGGAAGAAGATCGCCTGCTACCTCCACTGAAAAATGGAGATGTACTGGAGAAACAGGAGATTGAGCCGAAGCAGCACTTCACACAGCCACCACCGCGTTATACCGAGGCTAGGCTGGTTAAGACTCTTGAAGAGCTGGGCATAGGCCGTCCGAGTACATATGCGCCAACACTGGAAACGATTCAGAAGCGCGGGTATGTTGCCATCGAAGAAAAGAAATTCATGCCTACAGAGTTAGGTGAACTTGTCATAGAACAAATGGAAGAGTTTTTCCCAGAAATTCTTAATGTAGAGTTTACTGCCAACATGGAAGGTGATCTTGACCATGTAGAAGAAGGCTCTGAGGATTGGGTTAAGGTTCTTGCGGAATTTTACGAATCCTTCGAGAAAAGACTTGAATTTGCAGAAGAAGAGATGAAGGAAATTGAGATTGAAGATGAAGTTTCTGATGAAATCTGCGAGAAGTGCGGTAAACATTTAGTTTACAAGCTCGGCCGTTTTGGTAAATTTCTGGCTTGTTCTGGCTTCCCGGAATGTCGGAATACCAAACCGATTATTAAGGATATCGGTGTGACTTGCCCGAAATGTAAGGAAGGGCATGTTGTAGAGCGACGGAGCAAAAAGGGACGTGTATTCTATGGATGTGACAAATATCCTGAATGTGACTTTGTCTCGTGGGATAAGCCATCAGCGAAGCCATGTCCAAGCTGTAGTTCCTTAATGATTGAGAAGCGCAATAAGCAAGGAACACGATTACAATGTACGTCCTGTGACCATCAGGAGCCTGTGGAAGAAGCAGACGAGGAATCAGCGGATTAGCATATATGGGGGTAAATGATTTTGACTAACGAACAACAAGTAACGGTTATTGGAGCAGGTCTGGCAGGAACAGAAGCAGCTTGGCAGATTGCGAGTCGCGGTGTACGTGTAAAACTATACGAGATGAGACCGGTTGTGAAAACACCGGCTCATCATACAGATAAATTTGCAGAACTAGTATGCAGTAACTCACTGCGTGCTAACGGTCTGACCAATGCAGTAGGTGTTCTTAAGGAAGAAATGAGAATGCTTAACTCTCTTGTTCTTGGAGCGGCAGATAAGCATGCTGTACCAGCAGGTGGAGCTCTTGCGGTTGACCGGGATGGATTCTCGGGCGAGATTACTTCTACACTGCAACAGCATCCTTTAATTGAGGTTGTCAATGAGGAACTGACTTCCCTTCCGGAAGATGGCATCGTTGTTGTTGCAACAGGACCTTTGACATCCCCGGCATTATCGGAGCAGATCAAAGCACTCATGGGAGAGGAATACTTCTACTTCTATGATGCAGCTGCACCAATTATCGAAAAAGACTCCATCGACATGAATAAGGTCTACCTAGCTTCCCGTTATGATAAGGGAGAGGCGGCATATCTGAACTGTCCGATGACAGAAGAGGAATTTGATGTATTCTACGATGCATTGATTACCGCTGAGGTCGCTCAATTAAAAGAGTTTGAGAAAGAGATTTACTTTGAAGGCTGTATGCCAATCGAAGTGATGATGAAGCGTGGTAAACAAACAGCGTTGTTTGGACCGATGAAGCCCGTAGGTCTAGTTAACCCACATACAGGAACACTTCCACATGCGGTAGTTCAACTTAGACAGGATAATGCTGCAGGAACGTTGTATAACCTGGTTGGATTCCAGACGCATCTGAAATGGGGAGAACAAAAACGTGTATTTTCATTGATTCCTGGTCTTGAAAATGCAGAGTTTGTACGTTACGGCGTGATGCATCGCAATACATTTATTAATTCTCCGAAATTGTTGCGTCCAACGTATCAATTTAAAGACCGTCCTAACCTGTTCTTCGCTGGACAGATGACAGGTGTTGAAGGATATGTCGAATCGGCTGCATCAGGTCTCATTGCAGGTATGAATGCTGCAAAAGCGGCTCTTGGTCAGGAACTTGTAGTACTGCCAGTAGAAACAACACTGGGCAGTATGGCACAATATATTACGACTGCTGATTTTAAACACTTCCAGCCTATGAATGCAAACTTTGGTTTGTTACCGAAACTGGAAACAAAGATACGCAACAAAAAGGAAAAGAATGAAGCTCTTGCTCAGCGTGCATTGGATGGAATTGCTCGGTTTGCTGCTTCAGAAGGTCTAACCATTCCTGAACGCGTATAAATTATTCGTGGGGGAGGCAATATCATGGATATGTCATTTCATGCCACTACGATCTGTGCAGTGCGCCATAATGGCAAGGCAGCGATTGCTGGAGATGGTCAAGTGACCATGGGGCAAAGTGTTGTTATGAAGAATACCGCCAAAAAGGTAAGACGTTTGTATCGCGGACAGGTCGTTGCTGGTTTTGCCGGCTCCGTGGCAGACGCGATTACACTCTTTGAGAAATTTGAAGGTAAGTTAGAGGAGCACCATGGTAATTTACAGCGGGCTGCTGTAGAGCTTGCCAAAGACTGGAGACAGGATCGGATACTCCGTAAGCTTGAAGCACTCTTAATCGTTATGGATAAAACAGGTATGTTGCTCATCTCTGGTGGTGGCGAGATCATCGAGCCGGATGATGATGTTATTGCCATAGGATCTGGAGGGAACTTCGCTCTGTCCGCAGCGCGTGCTTTGAAACGACATGCAGGTAATTTGGAAGCCAAAGATATTGCGCGTGAATCACTCCAGATTGCAGCAGAATTGTGCGTGTACACCAATACGAATATCATTGTAGAAGAGTTGTAATTTAACCCCGCAAAATGGAGCCTGACCCCGGTCATTTTTCCTCATGTTTTGCGGGGTTCTCCCTAATTTGGGTCATCGAGAGGTTTGAAAATCAAGTATACCGGTAGGAGGGAAGCTATATGCAAACACAAGCGCTAACACCTAGACAAATTGTTGCAGAGCTCGATAAATACATCGTTGGTCAAAAACAAGCTAAGAAATCCGTAGCGGTGGCTCTTCGTAACCGTTATCGTCGTAGCTTGCTACCCGAGCAAACCCAGGATGATATTGTACCCAAAAATATCCTGATGATTGGACCTACAGGTGTAGGTAAAACAGAGATTGCCCGTCGTTTGGCTAAGCTCGTGGGCGCTCCGTTTGTTAAAGTAGAAGCAACGAAATTTACTGAAGTGGGTTATGTAGGTCGTGATGTTGAGTCCATGGTTCGTGATCTCATCGAAACGTCCTTGCGTATGGTTAAATTGGAGCGGACAGAAAAGGTAAAAGACAAAGCCGAAGAAGCTGCCAATGAGCGAATTGTACATATTTTGGCTCCTTCACAATCCAAAACCAAAAATCAGCGGAATCCATTTGAGATGATTTTCGGGAATAATGGTAATCATGTCCCAGAGCAAGAAGAAGCTGAGCCAGATACAAATGTGGCTGAGCGCCGCCGTAAGATTAAATTTGATCTGTTATCAGGTAAGCTAGAGGACGATGTCATAGAGATTGATGTTGAGGATACAACGCCTAACATGATGGATATGTTTGCTGGTCAGGGCAATGATCAGATGGGAATGAACATGCAGGAGATGTTTGGTAGCTTGTTGCCTCGTCGCACCAAGAAACGCAAATTGGCTATTAAAGAAGCGCGTAAAGTGCTCATTCAGGAAGAAGCAAGCAAACTAATTGATATGGATGACGTAACGCAGGAATCGATCCGCAGAGCAGAACAAACCGGAATTATCTTCATTGATGAAATCGACAAGGTAGCCAGCCAAGGACGCGGAAGTGGTCCTGACGTGTCACGTGAAGGTGTACAGCGGGATATCCTGCCTATCGTTGAAGGTTCGACTGTGATGACTAAATACGGGCCTGTCAAAACCGATTATATTCTGTTTATGGCTGCAGGAGCATTTCATGTGGCTAAGCCCTCAGATCTGATCCCAGAGCTTCAGGGGCGATTCCCAATTCGTGTAGAATTGAATAGCCTCACACTGGATGAATTTGTATCTATTTTAACTGAGCCGAAAAATGCATTAACGAAGCAATATGTTGATTTATTGCGTACAGAGAACATTGAAATTGAGTTTTCGGACGAAGCCATTCGAGAGATTGCTAAACTTGCAGAGTCCGTGAACCAGAATACGGAGAATATTGGCGCACGTCGTCTGCACACGATTCTGGAGAAACTACTTGAAGACTTGTCCTTTGAGGCAGCTGAACTCACATTAGAACGTATGGTGATCACTCCAGAGTATGTTCGTGAGAAATTGAATGACATCGCTCTGGATCGTGATCTGAGCCAGTACATTCTATAGATTAGCTATAGCTGAATTGCAATTTCGACATAGATGAGACAATGACGGTATACATGGATAAACAATTACATTTGAAGTTATTAGTGGGTATGATAATCCTACATTGACTTGTAAGTGTGCTGTCTATCCGGAGGTGTACCGTCTTTTTGTATTGACCAAAAGATCCTGTTTAACAAATCCAGCTAATAAAACGAAGGTAAAGAACCGATAATTAGGTGTGAGTAGATTTTTGGTAAGTACAATATAGGACTTGTGCCGCAGATCGGGCATAATTCGCTCGACAAAAGTAAGTTTTAGCGTGCTCAGGTGTGGAACCTCTTCCAATATAAGGGTTTTGTTTTAACCAAGTCTGACGATAGGTTTTATGAAGAATGAGAGAAAATTTGCGCAAATGTGCAAAAAGTGGGTTTGGAGGAATTTCGGGAATAACAAACTGCTTTCTAAGAAATCAATCTACATACAAGTTGATAATTGTTAAAAAAGTGTTGTGGATTAAGAGAAGAATTGAAGTAACAAAGATCGTTTTTAAGTCAAAATTCTATTACACAGAAATGCTGCTCCAAAAGTGGAATTATTGGAAAAACCTTATTATATCGGCGATTATCTATATCCTCAAAAGGGATGAGCTGATCAATAATACTGCTATTTTGTAAAGGTTGTGTAAGAAACTAGGGGAAGAATCATTTTTTTTATTTTAAGAATGTTTAAGTGCAGGATGATGGGATATTAGAAAATTTTTGTTTTGGGCCTCATCATTTACGAAAAAAATCATAATTTGCAGAAAATACACAAAAAGCCCTCTATTACAGAAAAGATAGGGCTTTTTTCTTATTGTAATAAATCCCAATCTCGAAGAAACTTATCATATACGACAACATCAGAGTTAATTCTACTTAAGTCCTAGAAAAACGTGTAAAAGCGAATGTTTTTGTCGAAAAAACATAAGCGATTAAAAGGAAGAAGATGCAATCTTTTTCCATAATTTCTAAGGAGAGGAGGGAAAATATGAATCTTTTGAATGATATTAGTTTCCAGAGGTTACAAGGTGCACTTGATGCGTCGAACATGAGACAACGTACGATTGCAGACAATGTTGCAAATGCGGATACCCCGTACTTTAAGCGTTCTAACGTCGCTTTTGAAGAAATGTTGCAGCAGCAAATGGATGGAGATACGCCTGCTCTTAGAGGGAAAGTAACGGATTCAAGGCATTTTGTCATAGGCCCTTCCTCTTCCGTACCTACACCAGTAGTCAATTTGGATCATTCTACATCGATGAATAATAACCAGAATAATGTCGATATCGACAGAGAAATGAGTCTTCTGGCGGACAACCAATTGCGCTACAGTGCTTACATCCAGCAAGTAAATGAACAGATTAAAATGATGCGTGTTGGCGTTGAAGGGAGATAGCTAAGGTGAACATCAGTAATAGCTTTGGGATTAGTGCATCGGCTCTAACAGCTCAACGTTTGCGAATGGACGTGATTTCTTCCAATATTGCTAACGCAGAGACAACGCGTACCAGTGTAGTTAATGGGGAAGCCGTTCCTTATAAGAGGAAAATGGTTGTTCTTGAGCCCAACAAATCCTCATTTAGTAGCATGCTTCAAAGCCAAATGAGAGACGGTGGAACGGGAGAGGGTGTTAGAGTTTCTGAGATTCGTGATGATCAATCTCCGCTCAAGCCTGTATACGATCCAACACATCCAGATGCAAATGCGGACGGGTATGTATTTATGCCTAACGTCGACATTGCGAAAGAGATGGTTGATATGATCTCTGCTTCGCGGTCATACGAGGCTAACGTTACTGCTTTGAATTCAACTAAAGCCATGATATCTAAGGCATTGGAGATTGGTAGAGCCTAGTTAAACAGGAATGAAATTAAATTCTTCTTAAGTTGAAGAAAGAGATGAAGGGGAGGGACATTAATGATTCAGAACAACATGTTTAACACACAGGGGATTCAGCCGCTCCAGATGCAAAATGCTTCCGTTAGCAAACCCTCAACACCAGCCGAAACTATTGAGAGCTTCGGTACATACTTACAAGAAGCGTTAGGCTCCGTAGCTGCACAGGAATCCCAAGCGCATGAGATGTCTAACCAGTTTTTAGTTGGAAAAGTGAACGTCGATCAAGTGATGATCGCATCAGAACAAGCTCTACTGGGTTTGCAACTGACGACTCAGGTCCGAAACAAAGTAGTCGAAGCATACCAAGAAATTATGCGTACGCAATTGTAAAATAGCACGCCTTGCGCTTCGATAACAGCGCTGATCATTACAACAAGCAGCGTGATGCTGCTCCTAAAAGCCAACGTTTATTCTGTAACTAATGACGTACAGAAGTTGCTTCGGGACAGACTAAGCAAAGTTTCGGATGGGGTGACAGAGTGAATGAGAGAATCGCCCAGTACAAAGACAAGACAGTTCAGTACTGGAATAGTTTTAGCAAAAAACAGAAGGTATTACTGGTATCTACCTTTTTATTTTTAATCATGGCTGCAGTTGTTCTAACCATGCAACTCTCCAAAACGGAATATGAGGTCGCCTTCAGAGATCTGAACTCTAGTGATTCGGCGGGAGTTATTGCATACCTAGATTCAGCCAATATTCCTTACAAACTAAGTGCGGATGGCAAATCCATTTCGATTCCTAGCACAGATGTTGCAATTACGAAAGTAAATGTTGGATCACAAGGTATCATACAGAACGGTTCGTTAGGTTATAAAGCATTCTCAGAATCTTCGTCTCCGATCGGGATGACGGATAAAGAATTTGATGTGAAATACAATAGTGCGTTAAACGGAGAAGTGGAGCAGTTACTTCAACGGATGCAAGGAATTCAGGATGCCAAGGTGCTCGTTAATATGCCAAAGGATAACATCTTCGCTGGCTTAGAAGAGCAAGACAAAGCATCTGCATCTGTAGCCCTACAATTCAAACCGGGTTATCACCCAAATCAGGCAGCAGTTGATGGGTATTTTAATTTGGTTAAAACGGCTATTCCTAATCTACCGATAGAGAATATTACGATTACGAATACGGATGAAGCAGAGCTGATTCCATCAGCCCGCGGTGGCAGTGGTGGCTTGTCATCTGAAGTTCAAGAGAACATGGCACTGCAGAAAAAGTTTGAAAATGATGTTCGTAACAACGTGAAGCAGTTCCTTTCACAAATCGTAGGCGAAGAAAAAGTTAACGTTCTTGTCGTTTCTACATTGAATTTTGACAAAGAAACTAGAACAGAAAACAGAGTAGAGCCTGTCGATGTGGAAAATATGAAAGGTATTGAGATTAGCGTACAAGAGATTCAGAAGAGTTATACCGGAGCGAGTACACCTACAGGTGGTGTAGCTGGTACGGGGCAGGAAGAAGTTCCTGGTTACCCATCGGCTGATGCGACAGGAAATTCAACCTCTGAAGAATCATCAAGTACTAAAAATTACGATGTTAACCGAATTGTTAAAGATATCGTGGCAAGTCCATATTCTGTAAAAGACTTAACCATTAATGTGGCTGTTGAACCACCAGCAGGTCAGACAGAATTGCAAGCACCGGTTCAAGATGCGATTGAAAATATCTTGGTGAATATCGTTCGTGCTTCTCTTGCTGACACGGGCACGGTTATCACTGACGCGGATCTAGCTAAAAAAGTATCTGTCATCTCTCAAGGCTTCCAGACTACAGATACAGCGGATACAGGATTCCCACTTTCAACTGGGATGCTATGGGGCATAGGTGGACTGGTTGCAGCATTGATCGCAGCCGTTGTGATCCTGCTCGTACGCCGTCGCCGCAAACAGAACGAAGAAGAAGAAGAGGAAATCCCTCTTCCAGTAGCAACCGAGTTCCCGTCCATAACGTTGGACAGTGTAACGAACGAAAGTCAGGTGCGCAAACAATTGGAGAGTTTGGCGAAGAAAAAGCCAGACGAATTCGTCAATCTGCTGCGTACATGGCTGGCTGACGAATAGAGGTGGACGCATTGGCAAAGGCAAGCAATCAGGGACTAAGCGGAAGACAAAAAGCAGCAATTTTGCTCATCACACTTGGTCCAGAGGTATCGGCACAAATCTTCAAACATCTTCGTGATGAGGAAATAGAACAACTGACGTTGGAAATTGCCAATGTTCGTAAAGTGGATGCCGCGGAAAAAGACATGATTATGGCTGAATTTCACCAGATCTGCCTTGCTCAGGAATACATTTCTCAAGGCGGTATCACCTATGCAAGAGAGATTCTCGAGAAGGCACTGGGATCCTCCAAAGCTCTTGAAGTCATTAATCGCTTAACGGCTACACTGCAAGTTAGACCATTCGACTTTGCTCGCAAAGCGGATCCGAATCAAATTTTGAACTTTATTCAAAATGAGAGCCCACAAACCATTGCTTTGGTGCTGTCCTATCTGCAATTTGAGCAAGCTGCAGCAATCCTTTCCTCTTTACCGCAGGAAAAGCAAGCTGATGTGGCGAGAAGAGTTGCGGTCATGGATAGTACTTCTCCGGAAGTTATCGCTCAAGTGGAACGGGTATTGGAGCAAAAATTGTCTTCAACCGTTACACAGGATTACACAAATGCTGGTGGTATCGAGTCGATCGTACAGATTTTGAACGGTGTAGACCGTGGTACAGAGCGTACGATTTTGGATTCACTCGAAATACAAGATCCAGAGCTTGCCGAAGAGATCAAAAAGCGGATGTTTGTCTTCGAGGATATCGTCAACGTCGACGACCGTTCAATTCAACGAATTATTCGAGATATCGACAACGCAGATCTGCAGTTGGCACTCAAAGTTGCCAGCGAGGAAGTACGCGATGCGGTGTTCCGGAATATGTCGAAACGGATGTCCGAAACGTTCAAGGAAGAGATGGAATTTATGGGGCCTGTTCGATTGCGTGATGTGGAGGAAGCACAGACTCGTATCGTAGGTACAATCCGTAGGTTGGAAGAAGCTGGTGAGATCATTATCGCTCGTGGTGGAGGAGATGATATCATTGTCTAATTTGATTAAATCTTTCCAGTATGTTCCGGTAGATGACCGCAAACGACTAGAGAATCATCATCACTATGGAGATTCAGAAGCGGAATTCGAAGTGGAACGAGATGAAAGTGCTGAGGCAGAACAACTGCAAGCACGTGTAGACGAGGAGTCACAACGACTCACTGCAGAGATGCTGGAGGATGCGAAGGAGTTTGCAGAAAAGCAGGTGCGCGAAGCTTCTGAGGAGGCGGAACGTTTGCTTCAAGAAGCCCGTGAGCAGATTGATAGTTGGTGGCAGGAACAACGCATGCAGGATGAACATCTTACTGAAGCGATGCGATCACAAGGCTTTCAGCAAGGGTTTGAAGAAGGCAAAGTACAGGCTGAACTGGATCTCCAAGTGCAGATCGAAGAGATGATGAGAGAAGCTCGTGAAGTTCTTGAAGAGGCTTATGTTGCTAAAGATCAGATTATTCAAGAAGCAGAACCATTTTTGGTTGATCTAGCTTGCGGTATTGCTGAGAAGGTAATTGATATGCAACTTACTGTGGAGCCAGAACAAATGCTTGAATTAATTCGTCAAAATCTGTCGCGTAAACGGGAACAAGGAATGATCACGTTATGTGTAGCACCAGATCAGTTTTCTTTTGTGCAAGCAGCACGGGAAGAGCTATCGCTCGCAATTGACTCGCAAGCTGAACTGCAGATCTTGCCTGATGCAACCGTCAAAGATAAGGGATGTGTCATCCGTTCTTCCTTCGGTAGTGTGGATGCCCGTATTGATACACAACTGACTGAGATTAAAAAGGAACTGATCCGTTTAGCACTTGAGGATGAGGGGCGAAAAAATCAACATGAAGGTTCTTAGTTCACAGCGTTATATGGAACATTTAAAAGGTTTTGACCCTGTCCGGGTTAACGGAAAAGTGACTCAGGTTATCGGATTAATGGTTGAATCTGAGGGGCCAGATGCAAGCATCGGTGATGTTTGTTACATCTACCCTGGAAAATCAGCTAAGCCGCTTCAGGCAGAGGTTGTTGGCTTCAGAGATAACAAAGTACTGTTAATGCCTTTAGGAGAATTGCAGTCGATTGGGCCAGGTTGTGATGTTGTAGGAACAGGCAAACCGCTTGGCGTACAAGTGGGTTCTGAGCTGCTTGGCAAAGTGCTTGATGGCTTGGGACAGCCGCTCGATGGTTCACTTCTACCGTCAAGAATGCCTACGTATTCCACCTCGAATACACCCGTCAATCCGATGGATCGACCGAGAGTACTGGAGACAATGGGAGTAGTCGTTCGTGCCATTGATGGACTGCTAACCGTTGGTAAAGGTCAGCGGGTCGGGATTTTTGCAGGATCTGGTGTCGGTAAGAGTACATTAATGGGTATGATTGCTCGGAATACAGCTGCTGACGTGAATGTAATTGCGCTTGTAGGTGAACGGGGACGTGAGGTTCGAGACTTTATCGAACGGGATCTAGGGCCAGAAGGATTAGAACGATCTGTCGTGATTGTAGCGACTTCCGATCAACCTGCCCTAATTCGGATTAAGGGAGCGGTCATTGCGACGACGATAGCAGAGTATTTCAGAGATAGAGGTATGAATGTCATGCTGATGATGGACTCTGTGACACGCTATGCAATGGCACAAAGGGAAGTGGGACTCGCTGTTGGTGAACCTCCTGCAATGAGAGGGTATACACCTTCTGTATTTGCTAGTCTTCCTAAATTGCTAGAGAGAGCAGGAACTGGTCCAACAGGTTCAATTACCGCCTTCTACACGGTTCTTGTTGACGGTGATGATATGAATGAACCGATTGCGGATGCAGTAAGGGGTATTCTGGATGGTCACATCGTTCTGAATCGTGCCATTGCGAACAAAGGCCACTTCCCAGCAATAGATGTACTTGCGAGCATCAGCCGTGTTATGAAGGATATTGCACCTCAAGAGCAGATCGAAGCGACAAATAATATGAAGCGATTAATGGCTGTTTATAAAGAATCCGAAGACTTGATTAACATTGGAGCATATCAGAGAGGTTCCAATGCTGCGATCGACGAGTCGATGGATCAGATTGATAACATTTGGAATTTTACCAAACAAAAAGTAGATGAAAAAGTGACACTGAGTGAAGTACAGGAACGTTTGATTCTTGAGTTTGCAAGGAGATGAATGAGTAAGCGATGAAATTTCGATATCATTTCCAGAAGGTTTGTGACTTGAAGAGCAATGAGAAAACACAAGCGGAGTGGATGTTATCCACAGCCATCGGTAAACTTCAGACGGAAGAAGAGCACCTTTTACAACTTTTGAATGATAAAAATGAGCTGATCCAAGTGATCCAAACGGCAACGGAAAGCACAGCTTCTGTATCTTCCCTACAAGAAATGCAACGATATGTTCATCACCTAGATGAATGTATTAGTAGAAAGAATACGGATGTTAAGCATGCTCAGGTCAATGTAGAACGGAATAAAACGTTTCTGAATGGCAAAATGGTTGACGAAAAAGTATGGCTTGAAGCGAGAGACAAGGCCAAGATCAAATTTCAGCAGGAGATGCTCCTCCGTGAACAGAACGATCTGGACGAGATGGCTACTGTACGCTTCGCTGCAAAAGCCGGACGGGCAATGTAATAGAAGTCTGGAAGCGAGGTTGCCCTCGTGAGGGAGGAATAAACGATGGCTGTAAAAGACACAGAGGACATGGAAAAAGAGTCGAGCGGTGGTTGGGAGAAGTTTCTGATGATCTCCATTCCAATTGTATTCACCGTTGTACTGCTTGGGGTACTACTCACCCTATTTAATGTAGACATTCGCAATAACTTGCTTGATTTTGCCAATAAAATTCCAGTCGTCAAGGACTGGGTACCTGAGCCCGTGTTAGATCCAGAGAAAGAAAAGCTTGAGAAGAGCGAGAAGCAAGTGGAAAGTGCTGAAGCGACAATCGAAAAGCTTAAATCTCAAGTTGCTGCGAAGGAAACGGAGCTTCAAGCAGCTAAGGATGCTACGGCTACAGAAACACAGAAAGCTAGCAATTTGCAAAAGAAATTGGACGAAGCTGAGCAAGCTGCAGAAACGGCAGTACAGACCACTCCTGAGACAGAGTCTGATTACCAAAAACAAATCAAAGATTTGGCTAAAATGTACGCAGACATGAGTCCAAGTAAAGCAGCACCGATTTTGCAAAACATGACGAATGAAGAAATGGTACTTCTGCTGAGCGCAATGCAATCTACATCTCGGACTAGAGTGCTTGAGAAGATGGATCCCAAAACGGCTGCAGATGTGACCATGATGATGAAGGATGCCAAACCATCTGGTGATTTGGCCATTGATGCACTGCAATCTAGATTGAATAAAGAAGCAACAACAACGGCAGCGGCTACAACTACCTCAAAGAATCTAGATAAAAACCAACTGAGTCAAACGTTTGCAAGTATGTCAGCTTCAAGTGGTGCAAAACTACTGCTCGAAACATACAAACTCAGTCCGGATAAAACGTTAACCATTTTGAATTCAGTGGATGATGCCACTCGTTCGCAATTGCTTGAAAATATGTCCACCGAGAATTCAGTGGAAACGGCCAAAATTTTAAACAGACTGATGGGAAATAAGTAGCCGGAGCATCATCTTTTTAACATGTTTTTGAACATTTGAAAGGAGGTGAGAACATATGTCGATCGTATATCAGATGACTACAGCATCCTCATCGAAAGCAACGGCAACGACTTCAACGACAGGAACCCAAGCAAAGGGAGCTACTGCGGCACCAGGGGGAGAATTTATGCAAACCCTCGCAGCATCCTTGAACGGGGGAGCTACAGAAGGAAGCAATGTGGCAGGATCCGGGATGTTGGGTGTTAATCCACTTGGTATAGCTTTGGTATCTAGCGAAGAAGGAGAGCAAACCTCGTTAGCAGATATACTTAATTCTTTGTTCAGCGACTTGGAAGCTTTAGATGAGGCAATTGAGCAAGATCCATCACTCCTTGCAGAGCTCCAGACCTTTATTCAGCAGATGTACGCACAGATCGCTGATGGTACAGAGCAAGAGATGGGAACTGCGGCGGATACGGATGCGGCTCCAGAGGCATTGAAAGTCGTACCAGCTATTAACCTGACGGAACACCCGGCAGCAGCTCGTTTTGTGTTACAGGATGCTCTTACACAAATGGCAACAAATTTGGTTAGTCCAGATGGTACCCTTAATAAAAACACGAGTGAGTTTAAGAATCTCCTTCAGAATCTACAGAACCATTTACAGAACTCAGGCGTGGATTTAAGTGGTAGTAAGGGATGGTCAGATCTGAAATCAATTGTGGATACGCTAGTTGCCATGAAGGAACAGAATGTACAAGTTACTCAAGCGAGTACAGGACAAGCGCTGAATAAGCAAGATGCAGTGATCTCTCAACTTCTTATTGCTTCTGTAGCAGGTAAGGGTAATCATGCGACAACGGAGACAGGAACGAATGCATCAGTATCAGCGAGCGCAGATGTAGAGTTAGATCATTCGACTGTAATCACAGCTGGTGAGTTATCTATGCGTACTTCGGGTACATCTGCAGCTAAACCTGCGGAGCCTGTTATGCAAGCATCACAGTTTGCTAAAGAAATGACACAATTCGTTGTGAACAAGTTGGATATTGTTCAGAAGAATGGATTCTCTGAAGCGACGATTTCACTTCGTCCGGAGCATTTAGGTAAGTTGGATGTTCAGATCACGTTACAGAACGGACAATTGGTTGCTCGTTTTATGACGGAGCATACCATGGCGAAAGATATGCTTGAACAGCAGATGATGCAGCTGCGTAGTTCACTTCAAGCCCAAGGTATTCAAGTAGAACGGCTTGAAGTAACACAGAACAGCTCACTGGGATCTCAAATGTATCAGGATGGTGGACGTCAGCCGGGAAGTAACTCCCAGCAGCAACGTCGTTCGCGTGAGCGTGAAGAGCAATCCGATGATGCTGTAACGGCAGCAGGGATCCAGGAAGAATTGCGTAACTGGCGCAGCGAGCAAGTAGAGGGTCAGGAGCTTAAACGGGATTCGTTTACAGCAGAAGCTTAATAGAAATGAGGTGAATATATGGCTAATGAAATCGTTTCAACCAACAATACCTGGCCTAACTACTCGGCAGCGAATAAAGCAACGACAAGTGCTGCAACAAAGGAGTTAGGGAAGGATCAGTTTCTCAAAATTTTGATAACTCAGCTTCAGAACCAAGATCCGATGCAGCCAATGGAGGATAAAGAGTTTATCGCTCAGATGGCACAGTTCAGTTCGGTTGAACAATTGGTTAACATTTCATCACAACTCAAGACTTTGAACCAATCCCTAGGTGCTGTGTCTGGCATGATTGGTCGAGAGATCAGTTGGCTTTCTTCTAATAAAGCAGATAACGGAACGCTTCGTCAGGGCATTGTAGATTCCATCGTTGTTCGAGATGGTGTACAGTACGCTAAAGTGGGCAATGACGAAATCAAGCTGGATGAGATTATTCAGGTAACCAATCCGAAGGAACCAGAATCAAGTGATCTGAACCAGCCGGAGCAAAGTGAACCTCAGGTTCAAAACAATACGGATATCGTGACAGACACGAATGAAAGCCCAGTTAATCCAGAAGCAACCGAGCGGGCGGATGACAGCGAGAACTTGTTATGAGTGATCGCATAACGGTTGGGCAGTTATACACAGGGATAAATACACCGAATTTGCTGAGTCGATCTAAGCAAGGGGATTTATCCACAACGCCAGAGCGCCCCTTTGCCCAGGTGTTGGAAGATAATCTTCTGAAATTAAGTAATCACGCTGCAAAGAGATTGGAACAACGCGGCATCGAGCTGAAAAGTGAGCAAATGCAGCAAATTGGTACTGCGCTAGATAAGGCTGCTGCAAAGGGAGCCAAAGAGTCTCTTATTTTGATGCAGGATCTAGCTTTTATTGTAAACGTCAAAAATCGCACCGTCGTAACTGCCATGGATAGTGAAAGTATGAAGAACAACGTATTCACTCAAATTGATAGTGCTGTCATTATATCTTAACCGGCTGGCCCTTCTCGGGAGCCGGAATGCCGCTGACCGATTGATGCGGTAAACCAATTTATGGCTGGGAGGCTTTTTTAAAATGTTGAAATCAATGTACTCAGGCGTTTCCGGGATGCGGGGTTTTCAAACAAAGCTAGATGTTATCGGTAATAATATTGCGAACGTGAATACGGTTGGTTTTAAAGGTAGCCGCGTTATGTTCAAAGATATTATGAGCCAAACGACGGCTGGGGTAACTGCTCCAGGAGATGCGACTGGTGGGGTGAACGCGAAACAAATCGGACTTGGAGTATCGATTGGTTCAATTGATACATTGCACTTGGCAGGTAGCCCGATGACAACAAACAATCCTACAGATTTGCGGATTAACGGGGATGGATTTTTCTTGGTACGCCTCAGTGAGGATCAAGAGGTTCCTTATTTGACTCGTGCTGGTGATTTCCACATTGATGCTGCACGCAACCTGTTAACTTCTGATGGATTGTTTGTACTGGACAACGGTGGCGGTAACATTACCCTTGGAGATGATGTTGTTTCCTTCACAATTGGTCAGGATGGAACGATCAATCAGACGATGGCTGATGGCACGATTGAGGCTGGTGCACAGCTTGGTATTGGTAAGGTAGTCAATCCAGAAGGTTTGGAGAAAATTGGAGGCAACTTGTACCGTATGACGGCCAATGCGAATCCAGATGGTGCACTTGAGCCCCTGACAGCCAACAGTGCCGAAGATGGAACTGGTGCGATCATCGCAGGTCAGCTTGAAATGTCTAACGTGGACTTGACAGGTGAATTTACAGAGATGATTGTAGCTCAACGTGGATTCCAGGCCAACTCAAGAATCATTACCACATCGGATGAAGTGCTTCAAGAAGTTGTTAACCTGAAACGTTAATAACGGTTTAGCAGTTTTTTAATTGTGTGGGGGAGTGGGTTCCCCCACGCCGAATAAGGGGGCTTAGCATGATTTCGGTGACGCGGTTAAATGGTTCTCCCATGTGGTTGAATGCGCTGATGGTGGAGATCGTTGAAGAGACGCCAGATACGTATATAACTCTTGTCACAGGAAAGAGACTCATTGTGCTGGAAAAGGCGGATGAAGTCATTTCCAAAATTAAAGAATACAACCGTGAAATTGGGGTTCAGGCGGCCACCATCAAAGTGCAACAAACGGAGGAATCCTGATGAAAAAGATGATGCCCTGGATTGCAATGAGCCTGCTTGCTATAACACTCATTGCGGTGGTTGTGTTTGTATTTATGCAAACTCAGAACGGGAACAACGCTGATGCACATAAGTCTGCTGCTGTAGTAGAAAAGAAGAAGACTGCAGATGAGATTGTCGAAGTAACATCAGAAATTACAGACATAAAAACGAATCTAGCAGATACAAACCACATTTTACAAGCGAAGTTATCCTTTGAGCTAGCAGATGCTAAATCAAAGGAAGAATTTGAGAAGATCAAAGAAATCACTGTAAAACCGATTATTATTCAGACCCTAGCAGATACACAACCAGAAGAATTAAAAACAGCTAAAGGCCGTTCTGATTTTAACACCAAGCTTACAGAATTAATCAATAATGCCTTACCAGAACCGAAATTGAGCAGTACTAGCTTCACTGATTTCTTAATGGTACCTATGTAATATGAACAGAACACGCTGTAAACCTGTAAGGGGGTGAGAACATGGTGGATGTATTATCACAAAATGAGATTGATGCCCTATTAGCAGCACTTTCCTCAGGTGAGATGGATGCTGAGGAATTGAAAAAGGAAGAAACTCAGAAGAAAATTAGATCTTACGATTTTAAGCGGGCAGTGCGCTTTTCAAAGGATCACATTCGAAGTTTGACCCGGATTCACGAAAACTTTGCACGCTTTCTCACCACTTATTTTTCAGCCCAACTGCGGACGTTCGTTCAGATCAATGTCGTTCAGGTTGAACAATTGCCTTATGATGAATTTATCCGTTCGATACCAAAAATGACCATATTAAACATTTTTGAGGCCGAGCCTTTGCAAGGTCGAATGGTCATGGAGGTACATCCTAACGTTGGTTATGCAATGCTGGATCGGCTGCTTGGTGGAATGGGCAGTGCACCGGCCAAAATAGCCTCAATGACTGAAATTGAGACAACCATTATGGAGCGGATTTTTAGCCGGGCGTTTGAAAGCTTGCAGGAAGCATGGAAAACGGTGCTGGATATCTCACCTAAATTGGAAGCGTTGGAGACTAACCCACAATTCATGCAAATTGTATCACCCAACGAAACGATTGCGCTGATCTCACTGAGCACTAAAATCGGTGACACAACAGGCATGATCAATTTGTGTATCCCGCATGTCGTTCTTGAACCCATTATGTCACGTCTGTCTACGCACCAATGGTTTGTTTCCGAGAAAAAAACCAGAGCTCCAGAAGAGTATGAAGCTCTTAGGGAACGTGTCAATAAGGCTAAATTGCCAGTGGTTGCCGAACTCGGAGAGTCCAAAATTTCCATTTCAGAGTTTTTGGGTTTATCGGTTGGGGACGTCATTACGTTAAACAAACCGGTTGATGAAGGCTTATCCATTAAAGTTGGCGACAGGCTGAAGTATATGGGCAGTCCGGGAACGATTAAAGATCGTGTGGCTATACAAATAGACGAGATTGTCACCGAAGGAGTTGAAGAATTTGACGAGTAAGGATTATTTATCCCAGGACGAGATCGATGCTTTGCTCAGGCAATCTGAATCGATCAACAGCTCTGAACCAGCGGAGAAAACGGTTGACGATTTCTTAACTGAGCTGGAGCAAGATGCTCTGGGTGAAATTGGTAATATTACATTTGGTAGTGCAGCAACAGCTTTGTCCACTTTATTAGGACTCAAAGTGGACATTACCACACCTAAGGTTTCGGCGATTAGCCGATCACAGTTTGAAGATGCGTTCCCTAAACCTCATGTTGCCGTACATGTCAATTATGTCGATGGATTTGAAGGAATTAACTCGCTCGTTATCAAAAAACGCGATGCACAAGTTATTGCTGACTTGATGCTTGGGGGCGAGGGCAATCCAGCGGATGAGGAATTGAATGAAATTCATATCAGTGCTGTGCAGGAAGCTATGAATCAGATGATGGGCTCTTCTGCTACATCCATGTCTACGATATTTAATCGTTTCGTAAATATTTCTCCTCCAGGGATTGATATTCTCAACATGGAAAGTGGCGAGGGTGTAAGCAACCTTCCAGAAGATGAGACACTCATTCAAGTATCCTTCCGGTTGTTGATTGGTGATCTGATTGATTCCAATCTGATGCAACTGCTTCCCGTTCATTTCGCGAAGCACATGGTTGAATTGTTGATTGGTGGTGCACAGGAGTCTACAGCGAATACACCTGCTCCAGCAGCACCAGAGCCTGTACAGACGCCAGAGCCTCAGGCACCTGCACCGGCTGCAGCTCCACCACAACCACCGGTACAGCAGCAGATGCCACCACAGGCGGCACCGCAGCCACCAGCGCAGGATTATAACAGTTATGGACAAGCACCAATGGGGATGCCGCAAGGAATGCCTCAGGGAATGCCGCCACAGCAACCATATGGAATGCCACCACAGCAACCATATGGAATGCCACCACAGCAACCATATGCTATGCCACCACAGCCGCATTATGGTGAACCACAGCATTACGGCGGTGTACCGAATAGGAATGTAAACGTACAGCCTGTACAGTTTGCTAATTTGCAAAATGGCGCATACAGTCAGGTTGATGAAAACAATTTGAATTTATTGATGGACATTCCCCTTAAAGTCACCGTAGAATTAGGAAGGACCCAAAAGCAAATTAAGGATATATTGGAACTATCACAAGGTTCAATTGTCGAGCTGGATAAACTAGCCGGCGAACCTGTCGATATTTTGGTTAATAACAAGCTGATTGCCAAGGGAGAAGTTGTCGTTATCGACGAAAACTTTGGTGTTCGTGTTATAGATATCGTAAGCCAATGGGACCGAATTCAGAAATTACAATAAGCACAATTTAGGGAGGACTTGAATCAAGATGGCAAACCGAATTTTAGTCGTGGACGACGCTGCATTTATGAGAATGATGATCCGGGACATTTTGTCCAAAAACGGATATGAGGTCGTTGGCGAGGCTCAGGATGGATCACAAGCAATTGAGAAATTTAAGGAACTTCGTCCTGATCTGATCACGATGGATATCACCATGCCTGAGATGGATGGAATCGCGGCTCTGAAAGAAATCAAAAAAATTGATGGCAATGCCAAAGTGATTATGTGCTCTGCGATGGGCCAACAAGCAATGGTAATCGATGCAATTCAAGCGGGAGCCAAAGATTTCATCGTTAAGCCATTCCAGTCCGACCGCGTTATTGAAGCGATCAGCAAAACACTGGGCGTGTAAGAGATATGATGATGGCTCAGGATGAAAGTCCATTAGCGGGTACCAATTATTATTTGCAGCTTGTTTGGGTGATTGTTGTCCTGGCCGTCATCCTAGCCCTTATCGTCTACTTGATTCGTTTTCTCAATAAACGGAATCAGCAGTGGTTTCGTAACGGCACAGTCCGGATTTTAGGCGGAGTTGGGCTCGGGCCTAACAAATCACTACAGATTATTGAAATTGGCGGTAACGTTTATCTACTTGGTGTAGGTGATGATATTCAACTTGTAGATAAAATTTCTGATCTGGATGAGGCGCAGCGAATCATCGATTCGTTTGAACGAGAAGCTTCTTCACCAAATGGAAGCCTCTCGCCTCTCATCAACAAGCTAGCTGCTCGTTTCCGCAAAGAAGAACCACCACGGGAAATAGAGCTAGAAGATACAACCTCTTTTCACGAATTGTTTGAGTCCAAACTTCGGCAGATGCCTAACCGAAAAGAGAAGATGGAGAAGCTACTTAAAGAAGAAGACAATACTACAGATCGGTCGAGGGATTCATGAAGAAAAAGATTTGGCTAGCATGTTGTTTGATGGGGCTGATCAGCCTGGCGTCCGTAACAGTCGCCTTTGCCGAACCGATACCGAATATTGATATTCAAATCGGAAATGGGGATGGGGGAGCACCAAGTACAAGCTCGTTATCGCTCATCCTATTAATTACGGTACTGAGTATCGCACCGGCATTACTGGTACTGATGACCAGTTTTACCCGAATTGTTATCGTTCTCGGTTTTGTGCGAACTTCCTTGGGGACACAGCAAATGCCACCCAATCAGGTGCTTGTCGGGTTAGCGCTCTTCTTGACATTATTCATCATGTCACCGACATTGTCTTCGATTAATCAGGTAGCACTTCAGCCCTATCTTGAAGGAGAAATTACGCAAACCGAGGCGCTAGAAAAGGCAGCAGACCCGATAAAGAAATTTATGTTCTCCCACACTAGGGAGAAGGACCTATTGCTTTTTATGAAGTACAATCAAACCGAACAGCCTAGTTCGTATCAAGATATACCGCTCACTGTTATGGTGCCGGCATATGCAATCAGTGAATTAAAGACAGCATTCCAGATGGGATTTATGATTTTCATTCCGTTTCTGGTCATAGACATTGTTGTAGCTAGTACACTGATGGCTATGGGGATGATGATGCTTCCGCCGGTTATGATCTCATTACCTTTCAAAATACTATTATTTGTCCTCGTGGATGGATGGTATCTGGTGGTGAAGTCACTGTTACTGAGTTTTAATACTTGAGCCGGAAAAGTAAAGGAGGACGGTCATGACTTCGGAATTTATTATCGGTCTGGCCGGGAAAGCAGTTTATACAGCACTGTTGGCCAGCGCACCCATGCTTATACTTGCTCTGGTTGTAGGTCTAATGATCAGCATATTTCAAGCGACAACTCAGATTCAGGAACAGACCTTGGCTTTTGTGCCAAAAATTGTTGCCGTATTACTAGCAGTACTATTGTTTGGACCATGGATATTGAATATATTGGTCGACTTCACGTACAACATACTCGATAATTTATACAGATATATAGGTTAGGCTTTTGCAGATGGAGACATTGTTGCAAAGTTATCCTGTCGCTCTGCTTATGTTTTGTCGAATTGCATCATTTTTTGTAACAGCACCTGTCTTTTCAGCTCGAAATGTGCCTAATACGTTTAAAATTGGGATTTCGGCATTTGTCACGTTAACCGTGTACTTGGTGTATGGCATTAATCAAGAGGTTCCTACAGATCTAAGTTACATTCTACTGGTCATTAGAGAAATTCTCATAGGCCTGTTGCTGGGTTTCGTAGCGTATCTTATTATGACTGCTGTACAGACAGCAGGAGCATTTATTGATTTTCAGATTGGATTTGCCATGGCGAACGTTTATGATCCAATGACTGGTGCTTCCGCACCACTTACGGGTAACTTCAAGTACGCATTTGCCATGCTGTTATTTCTGACGATGAATGGTCATCACTACTTGCTAGATGCGATCGTATACAGTTATCGTTGGATACCGTTATCCAATGCATTTTTTATTCGTTTGGCAGATGGAAGTATAGCAGAATTTTTAGTACGAACGTTGGGCGAGACATTTATGCTTGCATTTCAGATGTCTGCACCGATTGTCGTTGCTTTGTTCTTGACAGACGTAGGTTTAGGCTTTCTAGCCAAAACAGCTCCTCAATTCAACGTGTTTGCTGTTGGTATGCCGCTTAAGGTACTTGTCGGGATTGCTATTTTGCTTTTACTGGTTCCGAGTTTTTCCTTTGTATTTAGTCAATTGTTCGAAGTAATGTTCAGATCCATGGAAAAATTGCTTGGGACCATTGGACAGAGGCCGGGCTGAGTGAAATGGAGGACAAGACCCAAATGAAATATCAACTCGACCTCCAGTTGTTTGCAGGAGAAAAGACTGAAAAGGCAACGCCGAATAAGAGGCAGGAAACACGCAAAAAGGGACAGGTCGTCAAAAGTATGGAGTTATCCGGTGCTGCGATTCTCCTGTTCACCTTTTTGATCTTTATGTTTTTTAGTGACTTTTATAAGGAACGTATGGTTAGGCTTTTTACGGACATCTTCATTAACCGGCTAAGCATGCAAATCACTGGTGAGAATGTAATGGCGCTCATGATGCGTTATGGCATCGAGGTTATGTTGTTACTTGCTCCTGTGTTGCTGGGGGTTGCCCTTATTGCTCTGATTGTAAACTATATGCAGGTTGGGTTTCTACTTGTAGGAGAAGGTCTTAAGCCAAAGCTTGAAAAGCTCGATCCAATCAAAGGCTTCAAAAATATTTTTTCATTGCGTTCAGTAGTGGAATTCGCTAAGTCCGTATTAAAAATGTCGATTATTGGTTATCTCGTGTACAGCACTATTATCAGTTACCAGTCAGACATTGCTTCACTTTCACATTTTTCTGTGGATGCTATTTTACACTTTGCAGCTTCAATAACATTAAGTTTAGGCGTGAAAATTGCAGTAGCGCTTATGATTCTTGCGATTTTCGACTACATGTATCAGAAATATGATTATGAGAAAAACATTCGGATGTCCAAACAGGACATCAAGGATGAGTACAAAAAAATGGAAGGTGACCCACTGATCAAGGGTAAAATTCGAGAGCGCCAGCGTCGTATGGCTATGCAGCGCATGATGCAGGAAGTTCCGAATGCTGATGTAATCATCACAAACCCAACTCACTTTGCGGTTGCGCTGAAGTATGAGGGGTCAGAGATGGAGGCACCTCAGATCATTGCCAAAGGTCAGGACTACGTCGCCTTGCGTATCAAAGAAATAGCCAAAGAAAACGGCGTCATTACGATGGAAAACAAGCCGCTGGCACGGGCGTTGTTCCAGAGAGCTGAGATTGGAGACGCCATACCTGCTGATTTGTTTCAAGCGGTAGCCGAAGTGCTGGCTTATGTATATAAATTAAAGGGCAGAACGAAATAAAAGGGGATCGGAGGCCGTACATTCATTGAAAACTAAAGATATTGCTGTCCTTGCGGGTATCATCGGCATCGTATTGATGATGATTCTCCCGATCCCAACCTGGTTGTTGGACATGCTACTCGTTATCAACATTTCAATTGCGCTCATGATTTTGCTCGTTGCGATGAACAGCAAAGAAGCACTCCAGTTCTCGATCTTCCCGGCGATGTTGTTGATTACAACGTTGTTCCGACTAGCGCTGAACATCTCAACAACCAAATTGATCCTTGGTGAAGGGGATGCGGGATCGGTCGTAGCGACCTTCGGTAGCTGGATTGCGGGTGGACAGATTGCAATAGGATTTATCGTGTTCCTGATCCTCGTTGTAGTTCAGTTTATCGTTATCACAAAGGGTTCCGAGCGTGTAGCTGAGGTTGCAGCTCGTTTTACTCTCGATGCGATGCCTGGTAAACAAATGAGTATTGATGCGGATTTGAATGCAGGTCTAATTAACGAGCAGCAAGCCCGTGAACGTCGTACTAAGATTGAACGAGAAGCTGACTTTTACGGAGCTATGGATGGAGCAAGTAAATTCGTTAAAGGGGATGCGATTGCGAGTATCATTATCCTCATTATCAATCTCATTGGCGGATTTATTATCGGAATGACCGTACACGGAATGGCCTTTGGCGATGCACTTTCTACTTACTCCGTGTTGACCATCGGGGATGGTCTGGTAAGTCAAATTCCTGCGCTTCTTATCTCAACGGCTGCCGGTCTGATTGTTACACGAGCGTCATCAGAAGGAAATCTTGCGGATGATATTACGGGGCAATTATTTACATACCCGACGCTCATTTATATTGTAGCTTTTGTCATTGCCATGTTGGGCTTCTTCACACCAATTCATGTTATTACTACATTACCTTTAGCCGCTTTACTTGCTTTTACCGCCTGGAAGATGCAGAATACGCTGAAATCCAAGCAAGTGGCTGAAGAGCAGTTGGAGGAGGAGCAACAGATCGAAGAAGTTAGAAGCCCTGAGAGTGTGATTAACCTTCTTCAAGTGGATCCGATCGAGTTCGAATTCGGGTATGGATTGATTCCACTTGCTGATAATCAGCAAGGTGGAGATTTGTTGGATCGGATTATTATGATTCGTAGACAGTGTGCGCTTGAACTGGGTTTAGTGGTTCCTGTCATTCGTATTCGAGACAACATTCAATTAAGACCTAACGAATATGTGATCAAAATCAAAGGTAATGTTGTGGGTGGTGGTGAGCTGCTTCTGAATCATTACTTGGCGATGAGCCCAGGGTATGAAGAAGAATCTGTAACCGGTATTGAGACGACAGAGCCTGCCTTTGGACTTCCAGCTTTGTGGATTGACGAGCTGACCAAAGACAGAGCAGAGCTTGCTGGTTATACCGTCGTTGATCCTCCCTCGGTAGTAGCAACACATTTGACTGAATTGATTAAGAAACACGCACATGAATTGCTTGGTAGACAAGAAACGAAAGCTCTTGTGGATAATCTCAGAGAAAATTATGCTGCTCTTGTGGATGAATTGATTCCTTCCGTTCTAGCTATTGGTGATGTTCAAAAAGTACTTGCCAAACTATTGCGCGAGAAAATATCCATACGAGACATGGTTACCATCTTTGAGACACTAGCTGATTATGGTACGTATACCAAAGATCCAGACGTTCTGACTGAGTATGTAAGACAATCGCTCTCACGTCAGATTACGCAGCAGTTCTCGCAAAAAGGTGAGACGTTAAGAGTCATCACGGTCGGGCCTGGCTTGGAGAAAAAGATTGCAGAGTCTGTACAACAATCGGATCAAGGTAGCTATCTTGCGTTAGATCCAGTTTCTACACAGAGTGTCTATCAAAAGCTGACAGAACAGGTGAATCGATTGATTCAGTCAGGTCAGCAACCAGTAGTATTAACATCTCCAACGATTCGGATGTACTTGCGGCAAGTGATTGAACGTACTATGCAGGACATACCGGTGCTTTCCTATAGCGAGTTGGAACCGAATGTTGAAATCCAAAGTGTCGGGGTGGTGAACTTATGAGAGTAAAACAATACGTTGTTGAGACCATGCCCGAAGCGATGCTTCAAATTCGTAAAGACTTGGGAAGTGATGCCGTTATCTTGTCTACCAAAGAGATTAAGGTAGGCGGGGTACTCGGTATGTTTCGCAAAAAGAGGATAGAAGTTGTAGCTGCAGTTGATAAGGAAGAGAAAAAAGAAGCGAAGAAGAAAACTCAACCTCAGTTTGCACCTGTACCACGGGCTTTTGTTCCTGAAGCCTACCGTCAAACAGCTCGTACGTTTGATAAGGCTTCAGATGCGCCAGCTTCTAAGCCAACCGATCATTCGTTAACTGAAGAACGTGCGGATGCTAATCCTGTGTTTGAATCGAGTCAGCTTGATTCAAACACAGATAAGAGCAAATCTGATTTGAACCTCGATTATAAACCGCGACCGGAAGGGGCGGATTTTTCGGGTTCAAGCTCTCCCTCTATACAGCAGGGCAATAACTTAGATCAACAACAACTGATGTCTGAACTGCAAGATCTGAAACAGATGATGTCCAAGATATCCAAACTAGGAGTCGCGGAAGACAATTTACCAGAACAACTTCGCCTCGTAAGAGATCGTCTGAACTCGCAAGAAGTTTGGGCAGATGTATCGGAATCTTGGATTGAAGTTGTACAGCGACAAATCACGGAGAACGAGTTGAATGAAGGTAACATTCATGATGCCATTGAACAAGAAATTGCTCATTTCTTGAAAGATCGAATCGCTGAGGGTATTCTTTCTACCACTCGAATCGTGTATGTAGCTGGACCCACGGGGGTAGGGAAAACAACCACCATTGCCAAGTTGGCTGCAGAGCAGATGTTTAAGAACCATCGGAAAGTTGGATTCATCACTTCCGACACTTACCGGATATCGGCAGTGGAGCAACTTAGAACGTATGCTTCTATCTTGAATGTTCCGCTTGAAGTGGTACAATCTCCCGGTGATACCCAGCGAGCCATATCTCGACTACAGGAATGTGATCTGATCTTTATGGACACGGCCGGAAGAAATTATCGGAATGAGCTACTAGTTTCCGAGTTACAAAGCCTATTGGCTCCGGTTGAGAACAGTGAAACCTTTTTGGTTATGAGCATGACATCCAAAAGTACAGATATGGTTCAGATCACAGAACACTTTAGCAAGTATGGTCTGGACAAGGTAATTTTCACGAAGATGGACGAAACAGGCAGTTGTGGATCCATGTTTAACCTGTTATATCAGTTCCCGCTAAAACTCGCGTATGTCACGAATGGACAAAATGTTCCTGATGATCTGCTGAAACCTGAGGCGAGAGCGCTCACGAAACAATTGTTGGGAGAGCGAGCATAATGAAAGACCAGGCAGCCTCACTCAGAAGCATGGTTCCTTCCCGAGATGGTATAAACGGAGTCGATCCAGCGAAACGTTCCTCCAAAATTATTACCATTGCCAGTGGAAAAGGTGGAGTTGGAAAATCAAATTTCACTTTGAATTTCGCGCTGGCCTTGCAATCCTTAGGAAGGAAAGTACTCGTTTTTGATGCAGATATAGGGATGGCTAATATTGACATATTGATGGGAACTTCTTCTCCCTATAATCTGTATCATTTATTGTATCGACAGAAATCCATTCAGGAAATTATCCAGCTTGGTGCAGGTGGTCTGCCATATATCGCAGGTGGTTCGGGAATGAAAGAGTTGTTTTCGTTGTCTGACCGAGATCTTGAGTTTTTTGCACAACAAGTAGAAGAGATTGCCCAGGAAATGGATTACGTGATCTTTGATACAGGAGCCGGACTCTCAAGAGAAAATATGAAATTTATTGGTGCTGCTGATGAATGCTTAATCGTAACCACACCTGAACCGACCTCAATAACCGATGCTTATGCTTTAGTTAAAGTTATGCATGGCCAAGAAAATGCTACACCCTTTCGAATGATCGTTAACCGGGTGGAAGACGAACAAGAGGCGCAGCGAGTGGCAGAGAAGATAGCTGGAGTAGCAAAGCGTTTTTTGCAGACGGATATCCCACTTCTAGGGTACATCTCAGAAGATATCCAGGTGGTAAAGGCGGTTAAAAGGCAGGTGCCTTTTAGCCTAGCATTCCCAAATACCAAGGCATCAAGAGACATAACGCGACTTGCTCTTCGTTATTTGGCTGTACCTACTACAACCGGATCCGAAACCTTGACAGGAATCAGAGGATTTATGAGAAAGTGGCTTAAGAAGACAACGTGATTTCTGAAAAAAGGAAACAGGGGTGAACAACATGGCGGTGTATCAAGTATTGGTTGTCGATGATTCCGCTTTTATGCGTAAGATTGTTTCAGATTTAATTGAAGCGGATTCGGAATTCAAGGTGGCAGCAACAGCAGCAAACGGGAAAGAAGCTATTCAAAAAGTATTGGATGTAAAGCCCGATATTATAACTATGGATGTTGAGATGCCTGAGATGAACGGTCTTGATGCATTGCAGGGTATCATGAAGCAATCGTATGTTCCAGTTATTATGTTATCGGGTATTAATGAACAAGGCATGAAAGAGACCATTATGGCTCTGGAGGCCGGGGCATTTGACTTTATTCGTAAGCCATCTATATCGCATGATCAAGATATTGCCCAGGTAGGGAAAGCATTGGTTGAGCGTATGAGAGCAGCAATGAATGAGGTTGCACGAAAAGCGAACCGTGAGGCGTCCCTGCAGAAACGAGAGGAGGCTCAGGGTAACCTGATGAATCAATCTCAGCGAATACAGCGGGATGTAGCCGCTGTACCGTCGCGTAGGGAACTTGACCAGAAAAAAATAGAACCTGCAAAACTTGAAAAACGAGCGAGCAGTGAACAAACTCCCTCTGTTCAGTCCAAAGTTATACCGAAGAACACACCGCTACTGAGTCAAAAGCCAGCACGTGTGGAACAAAAGACAGAGGTTTCTAAGAGTTCAGATCGCAAGCTTGAACCTAAAGAAATTAAAGAGTTGAGACCGAACAAGCCTGCTACACCGACCAAGGAAATCCGATCCGCACGTATTCAACGTGTGGCGGCCGACCAAGTGGCTGCTACGTCTATCTCGGGGAATACACCTGAAAGTCGAGTAGCTCCTAAGCAACGAGGTGTACCGTCCTTAGAGGTTGGATTTAACAAGCTTGTAGCGATTGGGTGCTCAACAGGTGGGCCAAGGGCTCTCAAAACGTTGCTAGAGCAGTTGCCTGCTGATCTTCCGGCTCCTGTGATTATTGTGCAGCACATGCCACCCAATTTCACCAGATCACTTGCCCAGCGATTAAATACGTTCAGTCCACTTCATGTGGTTGAAGCCGAAGAAGGAATGATTCTGAAAAAAGGAACAGCGTATATTGCTCCTGGCGGATATCACATCAAAGTAAACAGAACGTCGGATGGCAAATTCATTCTGAAGCTTACAGAGGAACATCCGGTTAATGGCCATAGACCATCAGTCGATACGATGTTTGAATCTCTTTTGCCGCACACATCGCTGCAGCGTCATTTGGTCTTACTGACTGGGATGGGAAGTGACGGGGCTCGTATGATGAAGAAATTATACGAATCAGGTGTCACTTCAACGTTTGCAGAGAATGAAGAAACATGTGTTGTATATGGAATGCCGCGTTCTGCTGTAGAGCTGCAATGCGTACGGCATCTCCTGCCTTTGCAGGAGATTGCGCCAAAACTTGTTCAAGCTGTGAAATAAATGGAGTGAAACTCATGGAGGAGGTGCCTCACAATGGACATGAACCAATATTTATCCATGTTTATTGATGAGTCTAATGATCATCTGCAGTCGCTTAATGAAAACATGCTACAACTCGAGGGTAACCCGGAGGATTTAGGAATCGTTCAGGTTATATTCCGTTCAGCTCATACCCTGAAGGGTATGGCTGCAACAATGGGCTTTGAAGATTTGGCATCACTGACACACAAGATGGAGAATGTGTTAGATATGGTGCGTAATGAGAAGTTGAAAATGCAAGATTTTATCTTTGACACGCTATTTAAAAGTTTAGATGCGCTCGAAACAATGGTTCAGGATATTACAAATGGTGGAGAAGGTAAAGCGGATGTCTCCGCAATCGTTACTTCACTTCAAGCGATTGAAAGTGGCGAATGGACTGGAGGCGATACGCCAGCAGCAGCCGTAGATCAAACGACGGTTCCTGAAACCTTAGCTGCAGTGCAACTGGATGAGTTCCAATATTCAGTACTGGATCAATCCATTGCTGAAGGACATCGTGTATTCTACATTGAGGTGCTAGTAAGTGAACATAGCCAGTTAAAAGGCGTACGTGCTTACATGGTATTTGACCTGTTAGAACGCTCCGGTGAGGTTGTAAAAGCATTCCCATCCGTTCAGGATATCGAACAAGAGAAGTTTGAGCGCAATTTCTCGTTATATTACATAACAACCAAAGAAGCGCAGGAACTTGAACAAGGAATTTTAAGTATATCTGAAATTGAAAGTGCAAAAGTGATTCAGTTGGATCAAGAAACACTGGAGCAGATGACGAACCAGGCAGCCGTTGCAGCCGAAGCTGAAGTCGTTGCTGTAAACGATGCAATTGCGGCATCCCAGGTGAAAGAAGCTCCACCTAAAGCAGAAGCGAAGCCTGCCGAAACTAAAGCAGCGGCACCGAAGCAAGCGGCAGCTCCTTCACGTACAATTCGTGTAGATATTGAACGACTGGATGTACTTATGAATCTGTTCAGTGAGTTGTTGATCGACCGTTCACGACTAGAACAGTTGGCTAGTGAGACCGGAAACAATGATCTGTCGGATACGGTAGCTCACCTGAGCAGAGTCAGCACAGACTTGCAAAATATTGTACTGAAGCTGCGGATGGTTCCTGTGGATACGGTATTCAACCGGTTCCCTCGTATGATTCGTGACCTAGCAAAAACACTAGATAAAAAAATCGATCTAGTGATTACGGGTGCCGAAACAGAATTGGATCGTACTGTTATTGATGAGATTGGCGACCCGTTGGTGCACTTGTTGCGTAACGCAGTTGACCATGGTGTTGAGTCGATTGCAGAACGTGTAGCGGCAGGTAAACCAGAGATGGGAACCGTAAACCTGCGTGCATTCCATAGCGGTAACCATGTATTCATCGAGATTGAAGATGACGGTAAAGGGATCTATCGTGAGAAACTGTTGAAAACAGCCATTTCCAGAGGTGTTGTTACAGAAGAACAAGGTGCCAAAATGAGTGACGATGAAGTCAATCAACTGTTGTTCGCACCTGGTTTCAGTACGGCTGATGTGATCTCCGATATTTCTGGACGTGGAGTTGGATTGGACGTTGTTAAATCAAAAATCACTTCCCTTGGCGGAAATGTAACCATTCACTCCACACCTGGAAAAGGAACCAACTTCTCTGTTCAACTTCCATTGACCTTATCCATTATTGCAGCAATGCTTGTACGAGTGGGTTCAGAGAAATATGCTATTCCATTGTCCTCCATTGTAGAGACAGCCATTGTGCAACGTGAACAAGTTCGCAATATTCATGGCAACAAAATGATTACGTTCCGTGAGTCATTGATTCCATATCTCTCATTAAATGAAGTGTTCTCTGTACCAGACTTCAATGATGCAGCAGAGAAAGAAACGGAAATTGTTGTAATCCGCAAAGGAGATCGACTTGCAGCCGTTTCTGTTGAGGAATTCATTGGACAAAGCGAGATTGTCCTCAAATCGATGGGAACTTATCTTCCTGCGATTGAAGGCATTTCAGGAGCAACGATCCTTGGAGATGGACAAGTCGCTCTGATTGTTGATCCTAACGCATTCATCAAATAAACCAATTATGTTTAAGCTCTACATCTAATAGGGAGGTTTTTTACATGGAAGAAGAGTTGAAAGTTATCGTCTTTAAGTTAGGATCAGAGGAATACGGCATTGAAGTTGAGAGAGTTCAGACGATTGAGCGCATGATGCCAATTACACGTGTCCCAAAAACATTCTCTTTTGTTAAAGGGGTTATCAATCTACGCGGGGTTGTTATCCCTGTTATTGATTTGCGTGGTCGCTTCTCATTGCCAGAAACGGAATATACCGATCAAACACGTATTGTCATTGTAGGTGTAGGCGATATGCAAGTAGGCTTTATCGTTGACGCTGCTAATGATGTTATTGATATTAAGAGCAGTTCAATTGATAGCCCGCCTGAAGTGGTTGGTGGTGTTAAGGCTAGATATCTCCGTGGTGTAGCGAAGCTTGAAAATGAACGTTTACTAATCATGTTGAACCTGCATGAAGTCTTAAATAAAAGCGAAGTCGTTCAGCTGGAAAGTGTCGAGGGATAACTCCGTGGAACTATTCAACCGATTTGAGGGATTCCAGATGGATGTGCTCAAAGAGGTCGGTAACATAGGAGCAGGCAACGCCGCAACGGCGTTGTCCCAGCTCCTTAATAGACCGATTGACATGGGCGTTCCAACGGTACAAATGCTTCCTTTTGAAGACGTTTCTGAGAAAGTAGGCGGAGATGAACGAATTGTCGTTACTGTTTTCTTACGTGTCGAAGGCGAAGCACCAGGTAATCTGTTTTTCATGATGACACCTGAAGCAGCTAAGATGTTGCTTAATCGTCTTGCTGGTTTTGACTTCAGGGAAGGGTTTGACTTCACAGATATGGAACAATCTGCTCTGTCCGAGATTGGAAACATATTGGCTGGGTCATATTTATCTTCACTTGCGGATTTCACGAAACTGTCCATGTATCCAACGGTTCCAGGACTTGCCATTGATATGGCAGGTGCCATTCTCAGTTATGGTCTATTGCAATTTGGTGAAATGGGCGATGCTGCATTGCTGATTGACACATCGTTCTTTGAAGGACAAGATGAAGTGGAAGGTCAGTTCTTCCTCATTCCCGATCCGACATCATTTGCAAAGATATTCGAATCATTAGGGGTGCCGCTAGATCATGATTGAAGATAAAAGCGTCGTTAAAGTCGGTATGGCGGATTTGAATATTGCTCATCTTCCTGGCATAATCCGTACGACTGGCCTTGGTTCATGCGTGGGCTTAACAATGTATGACCCACAATTGAAGCTGGCCGGAATGGCGCATGTCATGCTCCCTACTTCAGATATTGCCCGTGAGGGGAATTTGAATAGAGCCAAATATGCGGATACGGCATTGCCTGAGTTATTGGAGAAGATGGTTAAGCTCGGCGCTTCTCGATCACGTATCGTGTCCAAAATGGCGGGAGGGTCACAGATGTTTGCTTTTTCGGGAGCTGGTGACACTATGCGCATTGGACCGCGAAATGCTGATTCTTGTCGGGAATGGTTACAAAAGCTCGGTATTCCTCTTCTGGCTGAAGATACGGGCGGCAACTATGGACGAACTATTGAAATGGACTGTGAGACTGGACTTTTAACTATTAGAAGTGTACAAATGGGTGTAAAGGAACTATAACCAATATGATAGGAAACTACCGCATTAATCTTGGAGCAGGCATAGTCGGATTTATTCTGACTTTTTTTGTAGCTTACAGCAGCAATGTGTTGATGACCAGTTTAATTCGCGGGTTAATCGGATTTGTAGCCTGGTTTGCCCTTGCTTATGCACTACGCTGGGGATTGGGATTGCTGCTGACTCCATCCTTAGATAGCAAGGGATTCGATTATGATCCCCTAAACGGTCAAGAATTAAGAGGTTCGCAGGTGGACATTAAACTCGAAGACGATGGTCAAGAGCTAAACGATTTGCTCAAAAACGGACAGAACGCCTCCTCCGGGGAAGATCTTCCGCCATCTGAGACGAAAGCTCCAACGGGTTTTGCCCCATTGGATCCGCCTAAACTCGTTCGGACCAAAGAGCCGGAAGAATTGGCGCAGGCCGTTCGTCACCTGACAGACAAATAAGGAGGGTGAAATCAATTGAACGAGCGTAAAGCTTCACATTTGAACCATGCAGATCTGTGGGAAAAGTGGAAGGAACATGGAGATCTTGAAGCCAAGAAAAACTTAATCGAGAAGTATCTTCATATTGTCAATTATGTATCTGGACGACTAGCAGTCGGATTGCCCAAAAACGTTCCCAAAGATGATTTGGAAAGCAATGGTGTTATGGGTTTAATAGATGCGTTGGAAAAGTTCGATTATGAACGAGGGCTTCAGTTTGAAACGTACGCTTCTTGGCGTGTTCGGGGTGCGATACTCGATGGACTAAGACAAGGGGACTGGGTCCCACGTTCCGTGAGGGAGAAAGCCAAACGTATCGAAGACGCGTATCAGCAACTGGAACAATCGTATCTAAGATCCGTAAGTGATGAAGAAATGAGTGCGTATCTGGATGTGTCTACAAAGGATTTCCAACACATGCTTCAGGAGGTTGCGGTGATGTCACTTTGCTCACTTGAAGACCCTATTCGAGAAGAAGAATCCGAGACACGTCTATCTTTAATGGTTGACGAAAAGGCGAAAAATCCTGATTATAAGGTCAATGAGTTTTATTTAAAAGAAGCCTTGGTTCAGGGTCTTGAGAAGCTGACTGTTAAAGAGCGCACCGTGGTTTCCCTTTTGTATTATGAAGATCTGTCTCTTAGCGAGATTGCCGAGGTTATGTCCTTGTCTCCATCACGAATTTCCCAGCTTCACTCTAAGGCAATTTTAAGACTTAGAGGAACGTTAGATAAACAGAAGGATCTATTACTACGTAAAGATTAATAGAGAGAGTTATGCTGGATTATAGGGAGTGGAAAGTCTAAAAGGAGGAAGAACTGCATTGACACAGCGAATTGCTTTGGAACAATGCTTGAGCATTATTTTATCGGAAGATAAAAGCACGGCCTACCTTGAAGTTTCCAAATTGGAAGAGGGCTTTACCTTCACTTTAGATGAACTCGAGCAATATATTGATAGTAAAGGGATCAAGTATGGTATTTTACGAGAGGCATTGCTTTCATTCGCAAGTCATCCGGAAACCTATCTCAATAATCAGTGTAAAATTGCCGAGGGCATTGCTGCTGTAGCGGGCGAAGATGGATACATCAAGGTACTCGTAGGCATGGACGATTCCAATGAGCGTCGACCACAGGAATCGGAAGATGGTACGGTGGATTACAAAGAAGTGACACGCCTTAATAATGTTCGAGCAGGTCAGATTATTGCAGAACGAATTCCTCCTATGGATGGCATAGTAGGTAGGGCAGTAACGGATGTTGAAATCCCTTTTCGCCCTGGTAAGGAAGCGCGTTTTAAAGTTGGGAAAAATGTAGTTGTTAATCCAGATGGAACCGCAATGTATGCTGCACTGGATGGGTTGGTTACCAAAACAGAAGGCAATAAACTAAATGTATTCCCCGTATATGAAATTAATGGTGATGTGGACTATAACATCGGAAACATTGATTTTGTCGGGACAGTGGTTATACGCGGTAATGTCCTAACCGGCTTTAAGGTGAAAGCTGCTGGTGATATCCGGGTTGTTGGTGGCGTCGAAGGTGCCGAGTTAGAAGCAGGCGGCTCGGTCGAAATCACGGGTGGGATAATCGGATATAACAAAGGGCTTGTACATGCTGGGCATAACGTTAAATGTAGTTTTATTCAAGAAGGCAACGTGGATGCCGGTGAAGATGTCCTCGTTTCACAAAGTATTATGCATTCTATTATTCGTGCAGGCAGAGAAGTAATCTGTGCTGGGACAAAAGGGCTTATTGTTGGTGGCTCTATTCAAGCTGGTGAAAAGGTATCAGCACGTATTGTGGGTAATAGCATGTCTACCGTTACTTCCATTGAAGTTGGTGTTCTGCCTAGACTACGTAATGAATTGAACGATCTCCGCAAAGTCATACGAGAACAGATGGATTCGTTGGATAAAACGAAGAAAGCTCTGACTCTATTGGACCAACTGGCAGCAGCAGGACAACTAAGTCCTGATAAAATGTCTATGCGAATTAAACTGACAGCCACACAGAAATCATCCATGCGTCTTAATGAAGAAACAAAGACACGAATCTTTGAAATCGAAAAGGCACTTGAGGATACGAGTAGGGCTCGTGTAGACATTCTCAAGATGATTTATGGTGGCTCTAAAATAGTTATCGGCAGATACACCAAATTTATTAAAGATCCAGTGAGTAGAATTTCATTTTATTATCATGATGGTGATATTTCGATGGTTCCTTACGTGTAAGTACAGCATTCAAGCAGATCAAGAATCCATTCGAAACCGTGAGGTGAGCGTATGAGTTTCAAAGCGGTTGAGTTGCAGATTGCCGTACCAAGGACGAGTGAGGCCGGTCGTTATCAAAATGAATATCAACAGCGGCCGGTCATCGACCAGAGTTTGCTCGCAGAACAAACAGCCAAGGAAGCTGAGGCGGCCAGGCATCGAAGTGAGGCGATGGATGAAACATCTAACGCTGCATTGCGTGATAATTATAGTCATGATTCAGAGCAGAAAAATGGTTCACAGGAACCAGAATCTTCTGAGAATCAAGAGAATGTTAAACCGGCTGAACACCCGTACAAAGGAAAACATATTGATTTTTCCTTATAACGTAGCTCAGGAGAAGAATCACCATAGTTTTGCTTTGGATAACGAAGTAAAACATGAGTGGAAACTTGCATAGAGAAGAAGTCTGGCGCATCGACTGCTGCATCAAAAGGAGAGAACCGAATTTGTCACCATGGATTATTATTGTCATATTAGGTGCCTGTGCAATTGCATATGCCTTGATTATGCCTAAGAAAGACAAGTCACAGGAGCACGGGAATCAACTGGTGCAGGAGATGGAATCCACGCTTGAACACTATATGACTGAGATGGAAAACGATAATGATGCCCTCATTCAGCGTGTTGCTGAAATGAAGGGGGAGGCTATAGCTGCAGATCAGCGTATGCAGTTGCAACTGGAAGAGATGCAACAACGTCTTGAGCAATTAGAACAGAGCAAAGCGGTTGAGCCGAACTCAGTCTCCCATCTGTCTACGGTACACAGTACCAATGGACTTCAGGCTCAAGGACTGGTAGAGAGCGTAAGAGTGGAGGCAGCTGAGTCGATTGCTGAACTGGAAAATCAGCCACACGACCAAGCAACGTCAACCGTTGGAGAGTCGATCAAAGTTCGGTACGCAGAACTCTTTAATTTGTATGCAGAGGGTAAGTCAATCGACGCAATTACGAAGCAAACAGGTATACAGCGTGGGGAAGTTCAATTAATACTTCAACTCGCAGAACGGGAGGAGAGCTAGAGGATGGATAAGCGCTCCTTATGGATCGGACTTGGAAGTGGCATGATTGTTGGAGCTGTTTTGCTGCAGCTTGCTACAGTAGGTCAAAATGCATTATCGGATAGCGCTTTGGATACCGATCAAGTCGTTGCAGATCTAACGAAAGAACAATTGGAAGTGGCTGCGAAAAACTTGGATATGAGACTCGTAGATTCGGATGAAGAGTTGTTCACGGAAACAGAATGGGCACAGAAGAAAACACAGGAGAGCAGTGAACTACAAGGTACTACAGCAGAGCCTCCCAAGGACACGGAGACTGTAGAGACGCCAAGCATACCTGCGAATCCTGAAAAGCCTGCATCTACTGACAAACAGACTCAGGTTAATCAGCCCAAATCAACAGAGCCCTCAACTCCGGTAACGCCAAAAGGCGCTACGGTATCGTTTAAAGTCCGTTCAGGTAACAGCTTGGCAATGGTAGCAGAGAATCTGGAGAAATCGGGCATCGTTGATGATGCAGAAGCATTCATTCAAGCAGGCCGTGCGGAACGAATTAACACGAAAATACAAGTTGGCACTTATGCGCTGGAAAAGGGCGAAAGCTTTAAGTCCATTATCGCCAAAATTACCAAAGAACCGTCACGCTGAGACCCTCAGGCAGGACGGTTCTTTATATTTTTAATTTGACTGCGATTCGTTGTTCCTATCTCTGCTTGTATCAAGGCTTGGGATAGTTCAGAATAATATGCTAAAAATATCGTATTTTGTTTGAAAGATAGTTGCAACGATTAGGCGATTGTGCTATATTAGATAACGGTGTTAAAACACACGCATGTGCTAATTTCGTTAAGGGTGCTTTCCTTATTGGAGAGTCTTGGCGAAAAATGATGCCGGCGGAGGACACAATAAAAACCATACTAGGAGGTGTGTGAAGATGGCAGTAATCTCCATGAAGCAGCTTCTCGAAGCTGGGGTACACTTCGGTCACCAAACACGTCGTTGGAACCCAAAAATGGATCGTTATATCTTCACTGAAAGAAACGGAATTTATATCATTGACTTGCAAAAGACAGTGAAAAAAGTCGAAGAGGCTTACAACTTTGTTAAAGGAATCGCAGGCGAGAATGGTACTATTCTTTTCGTTGGTACTAAAAAACAAGCTCAAGATTCTGTTAAAGAAGAAGCTGAACGCGCTGGTCAGTTCTACATTAACCAACGTTGGTTGGGTGGTACCCTGACTAACTTCTCAACTATTCAAAAACGTATTGATCGTTTGAAACAGTTGGAAGCTTGGGAAGAAGACGGTACTTTCGCTGTATTGCCTAAAAAAGAAGTTATCTTGCTTCGCAAAGAAAAAGATCGTCTTGAGAAATTCTTGGGCGGTATTAAAAATATGAAAGGCCTGCCAAGCGCCCTGTTCATCATCGATCCACGCAAAGAGCGTATCGCTGTTGCTGAAGCTCGCAAATTGGGTATCCCAATCGTTGGTATCGTTGATACTAACTGCGATCCAGACGAGATCGATTATGTTATCCCAGGTAATGACGACGCGATTCGCGCTGTTAAATTGCTGACAGGTAAAATGGCTGACGCTGTTATCGAAGCTAACCAAGGCGAAGAAACTTCCGCTTAATAGTTTCGAACATAATTCATGAATTAAATGAAAAGGGTGGTTGGTAGGTGGATAACCTCTCACTGCCCTTTTTTTAGAGTGTACGTACAATACTTAATCTGGAGGGAATTTATAATGGCAGTTAATGCGAGTGCAGTAAAAGAACTTCGCGAAAGAACGGGCGCTGGTATGCTCGATTGTAAAAAAGCACTGGAAGAAGCAAACGGTGATGTAACGAAAGCGGCTGAATTGTTGCGTGAAAAAGGTCTTTCTGCAGCAGCAAGCAAAGCAGGTCGTGCAGCTACTGAAGGCGCTGTAGAATCTTACATCCACGCTGGCGGACGTATCGGTGTCTTGGTTGAAGTTAACTGCGAAACTGACTTCGTTGGTAAAACAGATCAATTTAAGGATTTCGTTAGAGACGTAGCAATGCAAATCGCTGCAGCTAATCCTAAATATGTTACACGCGAAGAAGTTCCTACAGATGAGCTGGAAAAAGAAAAAGAAATCTTGAAAGCTCAAGCTCTTAACGAAGGTAAACCAGAAAAAATCATTGAAAAAATGGTTGAAGGCCGTATCGGTAAATACTACGAAGAATATTGCCTGATGGAACAAACTTTTGTTAAAGATCCAGACAAAACAATTTCCCAATTGTTGAATGAAAAAATCAGCCAAATTGGTGAAAACATCTCCATCCGTCGTTTCGTTCGTTACGAACTGGGTGAAGGTCTTGAGAAAAAAGTTGATAACTTCGTAGAAGAAGTTATGTCCCAAGTAAACAAATAAGACGGTTATTTAAACCGGCAAGCAGGATTGATTTTCGAAGATATAAGAATGATGAAACTTCGAAGCGCAAACTCCCTTATATCTCAGGAAAACAGTGCCTTACCGGTCGATCGTTTTTCCTAAAAGAGCGGAACACTACTGTGTTCCTTTCTTTTTAAGCAGGAGGCCGTGCGCGAGAAGTTTTGTTGGTTGAATGCCGCAGGGTGTTCAATTTAAAGTGGAGGGTGAACAATTGGAACAGCCAGTATTTAAACGTGTTGTCTTAAAAGTCAGCGGAGAGTCTCTCTCCGGTCAAAATGGCTATGGTATTGATGCAGAGACGATTTCGTCCATTGCGCAACAAGTAAAAGAAGTCGTTGAACTAGGTGTGCAGGTTGCTATTGTATGTGGCGGCGGAAACATCTGGCGCGGTATTGCTGGTAGTGAAAATGGCATCGATCGAGCAACTGCAGATTACATGGGTATGCTGGCGACTGTAATGAACTCGCTGGCACTGCAAGATGCATTGGAACAGATTGAAGTCCCAACACGGGTTCAAACATCTATTGCTATGCAACAAATTGCAGAGCCTTACATTCGTCGTAGAGCTATTCGTCATCTTGAGAAAGGCCGGGTCGTTATTTTTGCATCAGGTACAGGTAACCCGTTCTTCTCCACAGATACAACAGCAGCACTGCGCGCAGCGGAGATCGAAGCAGAAGTCATCTTGATGGCTAAGAATAAAGTGGATGGTGTTTATTCAGCCGATCCGTTTAAGGACAGCACAGCTGTGAAATTTGATCAGTTGACTTATATGGATATTCTCAACAAAGACCTTGGTGTAATGGATTCGACGGCATCCTCACTGTGTAAGGATAACAACATTCCGTTGATCGTCTTTGCTATTACAGAACAAGGTAACATCAAGCGTGTTGTTCTAGGTGAACGCATCGGAACAATCGTTAAAGGGAGTGTAGATTAATGCCACAAGCGGTTAAAAAACATGCCGAAGAACGTATGGAAAAAGCAATTCAAGCGTTACGACGTGATCTTGCCACTTTGCGTGCAGGGCGTGCTACTCCAGCTCTTCTGGATCGGGTTCAGGTAGAGTATTATGGTGCAATGACACCACTTAATCAGCTTGCTAATATCAGTACACCGGATACACGTACACTGATGATCCAACCATGGGATAAGTCATCCATGAGTGATATCGAGCGTGCGATCATGAAGTCGGATCTTGGACTTACACCAGCAAACGACGGCAACATGATTCGTCTGTCTATTCCGCCACTTACGGAAGAGCGCAGAGCAGAGCTTGTGAAGCTGACTAAAAAGTTTGGTGAAGAGGGCAAAGTGGCGATTCGTAACATCCGCCGTGATGCTAACGATGATATCAAAAAAATGGAGAAGTCAGATATTTCTGAGGACGAGTCCCGGAGACATCAAGACGATATTCAAAAATCGACAGATAAATTTATTGCTGAAGTCGATAAGGTACTCGCTGCCAAAGAAAAAGAAATCATGGAAGTGTAAGACAAGCGCAGCCCCTCCGATCCGGTGGGGTTTTGTCTCTTTTTTAAGCTTCAGGTGAAGAAACTTCAGGGATTTTGGAGGAACAGGAATGATCAAACGGGTTCGGTCGTGGTGGAATGGGGCTGAAAAGCAGGAAACGCTGACTATATCCGAGGATAATATCCCGCAGCATGTAGCTATTATTATGGACGGAAATGGACGATGGGCCAAACGTCTCGGCCTTCCGCGCATAGCTGGGCATCAGAATGGGATGAAGGCAGTCAAACGTGCGACCATCGCGGCGGATGAACTGGGCATCAAATATCTGACGATGTATGCTTTTTCGACAGAAAACTGGACGCGTCCAAAAGAAGAAGTGGATTTTCTGATGCGACTTCCGCAAGAGTTTTTGGCGATTGAGCTGGATGAGCTTATCGAAAAGAACGTGCAGATTCGGATGATGGGTCAGGAGGAACATTTACCTTCTCATACCATTAATGCTTTACGTGAAGCTATACGTCTTACAGAACATAACACGGGCCTTGTGCTAAACTTTGCAATGAATTATGGAAGCCGCAGGGAAATGACAGACTGTGTTAAAAAAATAGCTCTACAGGTTCAGTCGGGGGAACTGTCTGCAGAGGAGATTACACCGGAGCTCATTGACAGACATATGTTAACGAGTGATATGCCTGACCCGGATCTGTTGATTCGAACAAGCGGAGAGCTCAGACTCAGCAATTTCATGCTCTGGCAACTTGCTTATAGCGAACTATGGTTTACGGATATATACTGGCCCGAATTTGGCAAGCAGCATTTGATTGAAGCAGTAGCCGAATATCAGCGCAGAACAAGGCGTTACGGCGGTTTGAAATAGATGGAGGATGAAGCCGTTGAAACAGCGATTAACGACAGGAATAATAGCAGGTGTTTTGTTTTTGGGTTTTTGCTTGCTAGGCGGACCCTGGTATCATGGCTTGGTATTAGTGATGGCTCTCATCGGTTACTATGAATTTGTGAAAATGACGGGAGTACAGCCTTTTTCAGGTGTAGCTCTAATTGGATACGTAGGCGTTTTTTCGCTTGTATTTCCTTGGGAAATGGTATGGGAAGCCAGACCGCTGACTCTATTTCAGATCGGCTGGCTCGTGATGT
This sequence comes from Paenibacillus sp. Root52, assembly GCF_001426865.1. GTDB lineage: Bacteria > Bacillota > Bacilli > Paenibacillales > Paenibacillaceae > Paenibacillus. The sequence goes on from NZ_LMFO01000029.1 coordinate 279,979, forward strand.
TGGTATTCATGGCGGCATCGGTCATTACTAAAAATAAGATTCCGGTTAATACCGTTGCGATGCTCTTTCTTGGTGTGTTGTACATTGGTATTGGCTTTTATTACATTGCGGAGTCAAGACATCTTCAACATGGGTTGTTTTGGACTTTTCTACTGCTGGGCTCTATTTGGGCAAGCGACGCAGGAGCCTATTTTGTCGGAAAGCTGATTGGCAAAAACAAATTGTGGCCTTCAATTAGTCCTAACAAAACGGTGGAGGGTGCACTAGGTGGTATCATCATTGCCATTATAACCTCGCTCGTTTTTGCAGGAGTATCCGACGGTATGCTTACCTGGCCAAGAGCGATATTAATTGGAGTCGCTTGTGCTGTAGTAGGTCAGATGGGAGATCTCATTCAATCTGCGTACAAACGGGTTTATAATATTAAGGATTCCGGTACGTTGCTACCGGGGCATGGTGGCATTTTGGATCGGTGCGACAGTTGGATCGTCGTTTTTCCGTTCATACATATACTGATGCTACTGCCCTATTAATTTTGCAAACAAGACAGGTGTAATGAGTCGTCATTTCACTACACGTGCATTGGATAAATGAAGATGAGGTGCAGCATGAAGAAAATTGCGATTCTTGGGTCAACGGGCTCAATTGGAACTCAGACACTTGATGTAGTAGATATGCATCCTGAGTTATTTCAAGTGGAAGGGCTTGCTGCAGGTGGGAATGCGGAGCTGCTCATTGAGCAAACGAAGCGTTACAAACCGAAGAAAGTTTCTGTTGGCTCCAAAGAACTGGCAGACTATATTGCACCCCTAATTCCTGCAGGAACGCAGGTTTTTCACGGTAAAGAAGGATTAGTCGAAATTGCTGCAGCTACAGAAGCGGACACAGTTGTAACAGCAGTAGTGGGAAGTCTGGGACTGGAGTCTACTTTAGCTGCCATTGAAGCTGGAAAACAGATTGGTTTAGCGAACAAAGAGACCTTAGTTACAGCAGGCCATATCGTTACGTCAAAAGCAGCGGCAAAGGGAGTTTCGCTCTTGCCCGTGGATAGTGAACACTCTGCTATCTTCCAATGTTTGAATGGAGAGAAACGGGAGCAATTGCTGGGGATTACACTTACCGCTTCCGGAGGGTCTTTCCGCGATTTAACGCGTGAACAACTCAAAGAGGTTACTGTAGAGGATGCCCTGAAACACCCGAATTGGTCGATGGGTTCCAAAATTACGATTGATTCCGCAACAATGGTGAATAAAGGACTGGAAGTTATTGAAGCACATTGGTTATTTGGACTTCCATACGACCAGATTAATGTAGTGCTCCACCCTGAGAGCATTATCCACTCATTTGTTGAGTTTGAGGATACTAGCATAATTGCTCAGTTAGGTAATCCAGATATGCGTGTGCCAATCCAATATGCGTTAACTTATCCTGATCGCTTACCATCGCAGGCGACACGTCTATCCTTAGCTCAAGTGGGGAAGTTGAATTTTCGTGAGATGGATATGGAGCGCTTCCCTTGTTTAAGAATGGCATACGAATCTGGTAAACTTGGAGGAACTGCACCAACTGCTTTCAATGCGGCCAATGAAATTGCTGTAGCGAGATTTCTAAAAGGCGAGATCTCCTTTTTACAAATAGAGTATACGATTGAGAAGATCCTGGAAAAGCATAGTAACATTCAAAATCCAAGTTTGGAAGAAATTCTGGATGCTGATGAAACTTCTCGTAAGCTAGCCAATGAGTTGCGTTTCTAAACACTTTATAGTTGTACAACTCTTTTGTTAGTATGTTCTTTCATGCAAAACGATAGGCTGTGTCGGATGATAGACTGAGAGACTATAGCTTAAGAAAATAGCAACCGAAAGAAGGTCACTTTTTAAGATCAATAGCTGATCTAAAGGGGTGACCTTTTTATGTCAAATTTAATTAAATTAGTGTTTGGTTCAATCAATTTAAATAAAGATGTATTGAAGCATCATTGGTATGAAGAGTTAAATTCAAAATTGCTATACATGAGCATCCAAATATTAATTATGAGTTGTACATTTCAAAGTTAACCGGCTTGCCCAACGTCGAGAACTCTGAAAATCGCTATCATGATCATTATGCTGTATTATTATAGAATAGAGCATATGTCGATCCGATTTAGTCATGCACCTTATGTAAGCTCAATTAATGATCGACAAAATGAAGAAATTCATCGAATATCATACAGAAATCCTAATTCACATGCCCAAGAAAATAGATACCTTATAAAAGGAACGAGCATAGAGTCGCGTGTACTGAGAGGATTTTTACAAGTGTTGGCGAATCTCATTCTAAAGGTCGTACTGTATGCGTACTCTATTTAGGTGGTGGACAAAGGATTAGTCCAATAAGCGTGCACAACCAAGGAAGAGATCCAAAGACTACCATTGCCGTGATAAACGGATTAAATAGATGAAGGGGATTGAATCGATCTATCGTTGTCATGGGTCACCAAGGGATCGAGATTTTCACTACAAGAACTTGGCGTTGAAATATGCTTGAAGTATAATAGTATTTCGGCGAGAGACTTCCAATTAGGGCTGATGACGGGAGTGGCAGGCTTAGGTTATGGACTATTACGACTGAATAATCCTGAAATTCCTTCTGTTCTATCATTGGAGATTCCAGTACTTGGTGCGTTTACTGGGGCTTAAAAAACTTCTTGGTATTTAATTAAGAATAATGTTATTCTAGAGCATGCATAATAAGTTAAGGAGGTGTAGTGTTTGTTGGAGACTCTTAAAATCGCGTTCTATATATTCATGATGTTCTTTGTTATTGTAGCCATTCATGAATGGGGCCACTATTATTTTGCAAAGCGCGCTGGTATTTTGGTTCGTGAATTTGCAATTGGATTTGGTCCTAAAATGTTTTCATATAAGAAGGGTGAAACTCAGTTCACGTTCCGTCTGCTTCCTTTTGGTGGGTATGCAAGAATGGCAGGTGAAGATCCGGATACTACGGGGATTGATGTAGGACAAACGATATGTGTTAGAATTAAGGACGATAAGGTTGAGAAAATCTTCACGAGCAATCTTGAAAAGTACAAGAATGTAATCAAAGGTGAAGTTCTGCAAATAGACCTGGAAACAGCTCTTAAAATTGAACTTGATGTTGACGGCGAGCGCATGAACTATGATGTTCATCCTCAGGCTGTTATTGTAAACAAAAATGCTAGCATGCAAATCGCTCCTAAAGATCGTTGGTTTAGCAGTAAAACCGTTGGACAGCGCTCCTTAGCTATTTTTGCCGGCCCGATGATGAACTTTATTCTAGCATTTGTGTTGTTTGCAATATTTGTTCAAGTAAGTGGTGTTCCTGTCGAGAATCCCTCCTACATAAAAATAGCTGATGTTTCAGCAAACACGCCTGCGGAGAAGGCTGGATTCAAAGAGGGAGATATCATTAAGAGTATTAATGGTACGTCTGTTGGAATTGACCAACAACAAGTCATTGCTTCCATCTCTGAGTCGAAAGATAAGGCTATGAACTGGACAGTGATTCGGGATGGGAAGGAACTTGACGTTTCGGTTACTCCGACTTCATTGCCTGGCCAGGAAGGTGGTAAAGTAGGGATCTCACTAGGGTTTCCTACGAGACAAGCTGGTTTTGTAGAAACCTTCACGTTATCTGGTAAGTATACGATTGAAACATCCAAATTAATTTTCAAAGGCCTTCAACAGCTCATACAAAACTTCGCTCTTGATGATATTGGTGGCCCAGTCAGAACCATCGAGTTAACGGGGGAGATCGCCAAATCCGGGTTGGATCGTTTATTATACTGGAGTGCAATGATCAGTATTAATCTAGGGATTTTCAACTTGTTGCCAATTCCAGCATTGGATGGCAGCCGCCTTGTGTTTTTGGGAATTGAAGCTCTGCGAGGCAGACCGGTTGACCCGAATCGAGAAGGCATGGTTCACTTTATTGGGTTTGCGATGTTGTTTGTACTGATGCTGGCTGTAACATATAATGATATACTACGTTTAATTAACGGATAATATGGTTTGACTATCTTCTGGTAAGTCGAAGGTAGTCGTAATGGGAGGACGCTGGAGTCTTATGTCAAAGGAAAATGAAAAACAGTTTGTAACTGAAATTACACCACAGAGTGAAGATTTCTCTCGTTGGTACATTGATGTAATCAAAAAAGCAGATCTGATGGATTACTCTCCAGTTCGCGGATGTATTGTTTTTAAACCTGATGGATTTGAAATTTGGGAACATATTAAGGATGAGCTGGATCGTCGTTTCCGTGAAACGGGTCACCGGAATGCATACTTCCCAATGTTTATTCCAGAGAGCTTTTTCCAGAAGGAAAAAGAGCACGTAGAGGGCTTTAACCCTGAATTGCCGTGGGTTACCGAGGCTGGTGGAGAGAAGTTGGAAGAGCGTCTTGCAATCCGCCCTACATCTGAGACAATTATTGGTCACATGTACTCCAAGTGGATTCAATCATATCGTGACTTGCCAGTTCTGATTAACCAGTGGGCTAACGTTGTGCGTTGGGAGAAAAGAACGTTGCCTTTCCTTCGGACAAGCGAGTTCTTGTGGCAAGAAGGACATACTGCACATGAGACGGAAGAAGAAGCGCGCGAGGAAACGATGAAAATGCTTGAGATTTATCGTGAAGTGGTTGAAGAATACCTTGCGATTCCGGTCATAACAGGACAGAAAACAAAATCGGAGAAGTTTGCCGGTGCGGTAGACACCTTCTCAATTGAAGCAATGATGAAAGATGGACGTGCAGTGCAAGCAGGTACATCTCACTATATGGGAACGAATTTTGCAAAAGCTTTTGAAATCCAATATCTTAGCCGCAACAATGAGTTGGAGCTTGCTTACACGACGTCTTGGGGGGTAAGTACTCGTCTCATTGGTGCACTGATTATGGTGCATGGTGATGACCGTGGTCTGGTGCTGCCGCCTAAAGTAGCGCCTACTCAAGTGGTTATGATTCCGATTGGACCGCCAAAAACTCGTGATGCTGTTGTGGGCCGTGCGGATGAATTATTTGCGGAGTTGAAACAAGCTGGGGTTCGTGTCAAAATGGATGACCGTAGCGATGTACGTCCTGGTTGGAAGTTTAACGAGTATGAGATGCGCGGTGTGCCGATTCGTCTTGAAATCGGGCCACGCGATATGGAAAACGGTGTTTGTGTTCTTGTATCTCGGATTACAGGTGAGAAGAAAGTTGTGGAGCAGGCTAACCTGGTTGAAGAAATTCAAACGATGCTGGCACAAGTTCAGTCCGATATGTTGGAGCGTGCACGTACATTTATGTCGGACAACTTCTATTCTGTAGATACATTGGATGAGATGAAAGAGTTAATGGAAAATAAACGTGGTTTCACGCTAGCAGGATGGTGCGGCTCAGAAGCGTGCGAAGATAAAGTAAGAGAAGTAACGGGCGCTACAAGCCGGAACATCCCGTTCCAGCCTGCGGAAGAAAAACATACGTGCCTGGCTTGTGGAGAAAAAGCACAACATACCGTAGTATTTGCAAGAGCCTACTAAGTAACACAGGCTTCGTTATATTGCATTGAAATTATGTAATCATAATTTCTTTCGATCTAGCAAAAGGATGTTTGCTGGTTAAGGTAGGAATGAAAAGCTTCTGTCGGATAAAATGAGTCGGTGCCGTTCGGATCGGGGACATTTTTGATTACAGAGGCTTTTCATGCTTTGAAGGGCAACGAGGAGGAACATTATGAGTGGATTCGAGGAGAAGAGAAAAAGATTTGAATTATTGATGAAACAGACGGATCTTCCAGCGGGGCTCGTTGAGCCATATTTTATGGATGGTTGGATTGAACAGGTGGAAACAAGCCGTAGTAATCGAGACTGGACTATTTTAATTGCTAAGGATACCTTGGTGCCTGCTCCGATCTACCGCACATTCTGCCTGCATATTCAGGAGAAAATGAACCATATTGCCAAAATTTCATTTGTCTTTAAATATAGTGATGCTGTCTTGTCTACAGATATTGTAAGTGAGTACTGGAATTTGTTCCATGAATGGGTTGCTCGTGAAATCCCATCGGTTAATGGCTGGTTGCGCCGCACCAAATTTGAATGTGAAGCGGACTTACTGCAATTAACTATGAGTGATGCAACATCGATGGAGCTTGCAAAGAAGAAGCAAATTGATCAGGCGATTACACGTTTTTATGAGACGTATTTCCATACATCTCTGAAAGTTAAAATGCAAGTGGGTCAGATGGAAAGCAACAAAGAGGCATTAGAGCAGTTCCAGCTTAAAAAACAGGAAGAAGAGCGTCAGGTCATTGAGAAGATGATGAGTGAGGTAGAGCCTGAGATGCCTGAAGAAGAAGAGCAAGGGGATGTCCGTCTGCAGATGGGATATGACATTAAGGAACCCGCTGTTCCGATGCAGGAAATTCAAGATGAAGAGAAGAAGGTCACCTTGCAAGGGACGATTTTTGGACTGGATCGTAAGGAATTGCGTAATGGTAACACGTTGTTTACCTTCTATCTTACAGACTTTACGGATTCCATGCAGATGAAAATGTTTGCGAAAACAAAAGAAGATGTCCGAATTCTTAGTTTGCTAGCGAATGGGAAATGGGTGAAAGTGCGTGGTCGTGTTGAATATGACCGCTTCATGCAGATCCCTGAACTTGCTATGATTCCTTCAGACTTGGTTGAAGTAAAGGCACCGCCATCTCGCAAGGATAAAGCTACCGAGAAACGGGTGGAATTCCATTTGCACTCTACCATGAGTACGATGGATGCAGTGACCTCTATTGATAAGTATGTAAAAACTGCAGCAGAGTGGGGACATAAAGCCATTGCTGTGAGTGATCATGGTGGTGTTCAAGTATACCCGGAGGCAGCAAAAGCAGCTAAGAAAAACGGGATTAAGATGATCTATGGGCTAGAAGCCAACGTGGTGAATGATTCCGTGGCCGTCGTTTTGAATCCTCAGCCATTGGATCTCAAAGCCACAACGTATATCGTTTTTGATATTGAGACCACCGGTCTGTCTGTAACGCAGAATAAAATCATCGAGATTGCAGCAGTAAAGATAGAGGATGGCAAAGAGATTGATCGTTTTGCTACGTTTGTGAACCCACACGAACGAATTCCATATAACATTCAGCAATTGACCAACATCAATGATGATATGGTGAAAGACGCTCCAGAACTTGAACCTGTCATTCAAGACTTTGTGAAATTTGCAGGGGATGGCGTGTTGGTCGCTCATAACGCACGTTTTGATATGGGCTTCATTCAAGCTTCGTTAAAACAATTAGGTATGCCTGAGTTAACGAATCCTGTGCTTGATACGCTGGAACTAGCAAGATTGCTCTACCCAAAAATGAAAAACCATCGTCTTAATACACTCGCAGACAAATATAAAGTGGCTCTAGAGAGCCATCACCGAGCGATTGACGATACGATTGCGCTCGCAGGTATTCTCAATGGGTTGGTACATGATGCAGCTCAGCTAAAAGGGCTAACGATGCTTGATCGTCTGAATGATTATGTTGGTGTCGATCTATCGAATACGCGTCCATTCCATTGCGGAATCTATGCACTGAATGATATTGGTAAGAAAAATCTCTATAAATTGGTTTCTCTTTCACATACGGAGCATTTTAAACGAGTGCCCTGCATTCCTAAATCGAAACTAGTCAATTTACGTGAAGGTCTGATTATCTTGTCTGGCTGTGAAAAAGGTGAGTTCTTCGAAGCGGTGCTGAATAAATCGCTCGAAGAAGCTGAGGAGATTGCAGAGTTTTATGACATTCTCGAGATTCAACCACTGACGATGTATATGCATTTGGTTGATAAAGGGCTGGTTGCGACCCCAGAAGAGATCAAAACAGCGATACAGAAAGTCATTAATATTGGTGCGAAACTGGAGAAACCGGTTGTAGCGACGGGCAATGTTCACTATTTGGAACCACGCGACAAGCTATATCGGGATATTACAATTCACGGTATTACAGGTTTTAGCCCGTTGAAAGATCAGCGGAAGCCCGATGCCCATCTGAGAACAACGGATGAAATGCTGGAAGAGTTCCAATTCTTAGGTCAAGATAAGGCGTACGAGGTTGTTGTGACCAATACCATTGAACTTGCTGACCGGTTTGAGGAGATCAAGTTGTTCCCGGATAAGCTGTTTACTCCAATTCTGGAAGGTGCAGACGAAGAAATTCGTAACACCTGCTATAATACGGCCAAGTCAATCTATGGAGAGGATCTACCAGAGGTCATTATCGCACGATTGGAAAAAGAACTGATTCCGATTATTAAATACGGTTTTTCTGCCAACTACCTCATATCCGAACGGCTGGTTAAAAAGTCGAACCAAGATGGTTATCTTGTAGGATCTCGGGGCTCGGTCGGTTCATCGGTTGTTGCTACGTTTCTTGGCATCTCTGAGGTTAATCCATTACCTGCGCACTATATCTGTGTTAATTCCGAATGTAAACATAGTGAATGGTTCCTTGACGGTAGTGTTCGGAGCGGGTTTGACCTTCCTGCGAAGGAGTGTCCGGATTGTGGAAACACCCTGAAGGGTGAAGGTCAAGATATCCCGTTTGAGACTTTCCTTGGATTTAAAGGGGATAAGGTTCCCGATATCGATTTGAACTTCTCAGGTGATTACCAGCCTCATGCCCATAACTATACCAAGGTACTATTTAGTGAGAAGAGTGTATTCCGTGCCGGAACCATCGGTACCGTAGCTGAGAAAACTGCATTTGGATTTGCCAAGAAATACGAGGAAGAGCATCATAAAAAGTGGCGCGGAGCCGAACTGAATCGGTTAGCTTCAGGATGTACGGGCGTAAAACGGAGTACTGGACAGCATCCCGGCGGGATCGTCGTCGTACCAGATTACATTGAAGTAGAAGATGTAACCCCAGTACAATACCCGGCAGATGATGTTACCGCAGAGTGGAAAACGACGCACTTTGACTATCATGCTTTTGAAGAAAATCTGTTGAAACTCGATATCTTAGGACACGATGATCCGACAATGATGCGGATGCTGCAGGATTTGACAGGAATCGATCCAACGACAATTCCTATGAATGATCCGAAAGTCATGAGTATGTTCAACTCTACAGAAGCTCTTGGTGTAACGCCTGAACTGATTCGTTCTCCTGTTGCCACATTTGGAGTACCGGAGATGGGAACAAAATTTGTGCGTCAGATGTTAATTGAATCCCAGCCAACGTCGTTTGCCGATTTACTGCAGATTTCTGGTCTGTCTCACGGAACAGGAGTGTGGTTAGGTAACGCACAGGATCTGATCAAAAACGGAACATGTAACATCAAAACCGTAATTGGTTGTCGGGATGATATCATGCTATTCCTTATTTATAAAGCTGGAATGGATGCAAGTTTGGCATTTAAAATTACGGAAAGTGTACGTAAGGGTAGAGGTTTGCCACAAGAATGGATTGATGAGATGAAAAATTGCAAAGTACCGCAATGGTATATTGATTCTTGTCTTAAGATCCAGTACATGTTCCCTAAAGCCCACGCGGCTGCTTATGTTATTTCCGCAGTTCGTACTGCGTTCTTCAAGCTTTATCACCCAATCGAATATTATGCAACATACTTCACAGTACGTGCAGATGAGTTTGACATTGGACTAGTATGTCAGGGGTATGAAGCGATCTATAAGAAGATCGTAGAAATCGAACAATTAGGCTTCCAAGCACCACCAAAAGAAAAAAACATGCTACCAATCCTCGAAATGGCGCTGGAGATGACGGCTCGTGGATTCTCTCTGAAGCCGATCGACCTTTATCGTTCTGAAGCAACTAAGTTTATCGTAGATGGAACCTCATTGGTTCCTCCATTTTCCGCTTTGGCTGGAATTGGTGACAATGCTGCGCGTAATATCGCAGGTGCCAGAGAACATGGTGAGTTCCTGTCGATTGAGGACTTCCAGCAGAAGTCTAAGGCGTCTAAAACGATTGTAGAGCTACTGTCGAATATGGGGTGTTTCCGGGGGCTTCCCGAGAGTAATCAACTATCTCTTTTCTAATGTAACTCTTACTGGGAAAGCATGGTTGAAGTCAACTCGTAATTTTTTCTTCATTAGTGTGTAAATTGCCTTAAAGATCGCTTACTTGTCACTATTACCAGACTATGTTATAATTTCTGAAGTGAACGAGATAGTACGAATTTCTGAAGAGTGGGGAAACCCACTCTTTAGTCTTTGGTATACAAGAATCTTGGGTATTTAATCATCTGCCAGCGATGATGCTGGTTTAACCTAAGTTGGAGGTTATCGGTTTTGAGCACAACGAACATTAAAGATACCGTGGAAGAAATGATCCAACCCTACTTGAATGAACAAGGCTTCGAGCTGGTTGACATCGAATACGTCAAAGAAGGCAGCAACTGGTTTTTACGGGTGTATGTCGACAAAGAAGGTGGCATCGACATCGACGATTGCGTCTTGATCAGCGAAAAGTTGAGCGCCAAGCTGGATGAGAACGATCCGATTCCTACCGTCTATTTCCTTGAAGTGTCTTCTCCCGGTGCGGAACGTCCACTGAAAAAAGCAGAGGATGTTGCCAAATCCGTAGGCAAAAATGTGTTTGTAACAACCTACGAGCCGGTGAATGGATTGAAGGAATTTGAAGGTAAGTTACTTTCCTTTGATGACGGAACACTCGTGATCGAAGCAGGCAAGAAACAGCATACCGTTTCTTATGAAAAGGTTGCCAGTGCGCGCCTAGCTATTTTGTTTTAAGTGCCTTGTTCACTTTATTAATGAAAAAGACACATCTCACGATAACGGCAAGGTGCTCAGGAGTTCAGAGCCTTTCGCCGTTTTACGTATGAGATGCCATGTTTGAAAGGGGGATCAACAGTCATGAGTATGGATTTTATTGAAGCAATGAATGAGTTGGAGCGTGAAAAAGGGATTAGTAAGGATGTGCTGTTTGAAGCGATCGAGGCAGCCCTGATCTCCAGCTACAAGCGGAATTTCAACACCGCTCAGAACGTGCGTGTTGATATGAACCGCAATACTGGGGTTATCCTGGTATATGCTCGTAAACTGATCGTGGAGGAAGTCCTGGATTCACGTACTGAAATTTCATTGCCTGCTGCACGAGAAATCAACCCACACTTCCAGCTGGAAGATATTGCGGAGATCGAAGTAACGCCGCGCGATTTTGGCCGTATCGCCGCACAAACTGCCAAACAGGTAGTGACCCAGCGGATTCGTGAAGCTGAACGTGGCCTGATCTACAACGCTTTCGTTGATAAGGAAGAGGATATCGTTACGGGAGTAGTGCAGCGTCAGGATTTGCGCAATATCTACATCGATCTGGGCAAAATCGAAGCGGCTTTACCGCTGACCGAATTGATGCCGAATGAGAAATTTGTTCATGGTGATCGTATCAAAGCCTACATCACTAAGGTCGAGAATACGACCAAAGGGCCACAAATCATTTTGTCCCGTACACACCCGGGCTTGTTGAAACGCCTCTTTGAACTGGAAGTTCCTGAAATTTTCGACGGTGTAGTTGAGATTAGATCCGTTGCCCGTGAAGCTGGCTTCCGCTCCAAAATTGCTGTGCATTCCCGTAATGAGGAAGTAGATCCAGTTGGATCTTGCGTAGGTCCTAGAGGGATGCGCGTGCAGACCATTGTGGGTGAGCTGCGCGGTGAAAAAATTGACATCGTTCGTTTCTCCGATCAGGTGGACGAATATGTGGCTAATGCACTGAGTCCTTCCAAGGTGTTGGAAGTTCAAGTGTTTGAGGAAGAAAAGATGGCTCGGGTTATCGTTCCTGACTATCAACTTTCCCTCGCTATCGGGATCAAAGGTCAAAATGCCCGATTGGCAGCCAAGCTGACCGGCTGGAAAATCGACATTAAGAGCGAGAGCCAGGCGGAACAGGAATTCGGCAGAGAAAAAGATTCTTCTTCGGAAATGCATCAAGATTCCGTCTCCGTCGACTAAAGTAAAGCACGGGGGGCGTTAACGTATGAAAACCAAAAAAGTACCGCTGCGCAAATGTGTGGCGTGCCAGGAAATGATGCCTAAAAAGCAACTGATCCGAATCGTTAAAACGCCAGAGGATGAAGTGCTAATTGATTTAACTGGCAAAAAATCCGGACGTGGTGCTTATTTATGCGGTAAAGAATCCTGTTTTAAGCTTGCACTCAAAAACCGATCTTTGGATCGGGCGCTGAAAGGCAAGGTCTCACCAGAAATTTATGAGCAATTGGCTGCTGACTTTATTAAGGTAGAGGATGCATTCAAAGCTGCACAGGAGCGTGAAGATGATGAATAATAAGGCTTTGTCTTATCTAGGACTTTCCATGCGTGCAGGTAAGCTCGTAACAGGTGAAGAAATTGTGCTCAAAGCAGTCCGTTCTTCCGAAGCTAAAATGGTTATTGTTGCGGGCGACGCCTCGGCCAATACACAAAAGAAATTTCGCGACAAATGTGGAACGTATAAAGTTCCGCTCGTAATCGGATTTGACCGGGATAGTTTAGGTTCAAGTATCGGTAAAGAAACGCGGGTTGTCCTTGCAGTAACGGACCGGGGGTTTGCAAAAATGATCTCCAAGCAAGTCGGTATAATGTCGGAGGTGGAGTATATTGAGTAAACAGGAAAACAAGGATAAATTGCGGGTTTATGAATATGCGAAGTCCCTTAATATGAGCAGTAAAGAAATTATAACCATTCTTAAAAAGCTGGATATTCCCGTAAACAATCATATGAGTGTCATGGAGAATGGATCAGTGGGTAAGGTGGAACAATTTTTTAAAGATATAAAATCCACTGCAGCCTCAAAACAAAGTAACGAAGCAAAACAAGTTGCTACTTCCGCAGTGGGTAGCAACAAAACAGTGGACAACAGCAAGCCGGCCGGCGGAGTGAACACGCCGAGTGACAGTAATTCATCCGGTAGTCCCGTACTAAAAAAAATACAACAGGAAAAGCAGGTAGGTATGAACAATAGACCAAATTCCAACAATAACAATGGCTCCCAAAGACCTAGCGGCCAAGATAGCCGCAACAGAACAAACTCTTCCCAAGGCTCCAGCCAAGGAGGACAATCGACTAACCGTCCAAGACCAGCTCAAGGCGGACAAAGCAGTACTTCATCCCGTCCGCAAGGTTCAGGACAACAACGTCCAAACAATAGCGGTGGCGGTCAAGCAAGAAGCGGAGGACCAAGCAGTGGTAGCACTGGTGGCAACCGCACTGGCGGCCAAGGTCAAAGCCAAGGGCAAGGCCAAGGCCAACGCAGCAGAAGCGGACAAGGCAACTCAGGTAATAATAACAACAGCGGCAACCGTTCTAACAGCGGTGGCGGCGGTCGTCGTTATGACGACAATCGTGGTGGTAACTTCCGTGGCAACCGTGGCGGAAAAAACAATCGCAACAGAAATCAACAACAGTACCAACAACGTGAGAAAATTGATAACACGCCTAAGAAAATCATCGTTCGCGGTGACATGACTGTAGGTGAGACTGCTAAGCTGCTTCACAAAGATGCTTCTGAAGTTATCAAAAAACTCATCGGCATGGGCGTCATGGCTACAATCAACCAAGAACTCGACATTGACACTATTCTTCTGCTTGCAGGCGAATTCGGCGTTGAGGTTGAAGTGAAGATTGTGCTTGAAGATGATCGTTTCGAAACGGTAGAAGAGAATGATGATCCAGCAGATCTTCAATCCCGTCCTCCAGTTGTAACGATCATGGGTCACGTTGACCATGGTAAAACAACATTGCTCGATGCGATTCGTTCTACTAACGTAACGGGCGGCGAAGCTGGCGGAATCACGCAGCATATCGGTGCTTATCAAGTTGAAATTAACAACAAAAAAATTACGTTCCTCGATACTCCTGGTCACGAAGCGTTCACAGCGATGCGTGCACGTGGAGCTCAAGTTACGGATATTACAATTATCGTCGTAGCCGCTGATGATGGTGTTATGCCACAAACGGTTGAGGCAATCAACCATGCCAAAGCAGCAGGCCTACCGATTATCGTAGCTGTTAACAAAATCGATAAGCCAGGTGCAGATGCGGATAAAGTGAAGCAAGAGTTGACTAACTATGAACTCGTTCCAGAAGAATGGGGCGGAGACACAATCTTTGTTAACGTTTCTGCGAAACAAAGAATCGGTTTAGAAGGTCTGCTTGAGATGATCTTGCTCGTTGCGGAAGTGAATGAATACAAAGCGAACCCGGACAAACGTGCCCGTGGTACAGTGATCGAAGCCGAGCTGGATAAAGGACGGGGACCAGTTGCACGTATCCTCGTACAGCACGGTACATTGAAAGTCGGAGATGCATTCGTAGCTGGTAACTGCTTCGGTCGTGTGCGTGCGATGGTGAATGACAAAGGTCGCAGATTGAAAGAAGCAGGACCCTCCACACCTGTAGAAATCACAGGTTTGACTGAGGTTCCAGGTGCTGGTGATCCGTTTATGGTGTTTGAAGATGAGCGTAAAGCTCGTTCCATCGCTGATAAGCGTGCGATTACACAACGTGAATCCGATCTGGGTACAAACACTCGCGTAACGTTGGATGATCTGTTCCAACACATCAAAGATGGTGAAATCAAAGACTTGAACGTAATCATCAAAGGTGACGTACAAGGTTCGGTTGAAGCATTGAAAGGTTCCCTTGCTAAAATCGAGGTTGAAGGTGTGCGCGTGAAGATCATTCACAGTGGTGCTGGTGCGATTACAGAATCCGATATCATTTTGGCAGCCGCATCTAATGCGATTGTGATTGGTTTCAACGTTCGTCCAGATAACCAAGCGAAGACCACAGCAGATCAAGAGCAAGTAGACATTCGTCTGCATCGTGTTATCTACAGTGTTATCGAAGAAATTGAACAAGCAATGAAAGGTATGCTTGACCCGATTTACAAAGAAAAAGTAATCGGTCATGCTGAAGTTCGGAGCACATTCTCGATCAGTAAAGTGGGTACAATTGCTGGATGTATGGTTACTTCAGGTAAAATTACACGTTCCGCAGAGGCACGTTTGATTCGTGATGGCATCGTCCTTTACGAAGGCAAACTGGATTCCTTGAAGCGTTACAAAGATGATGCTAAAGAAGTAGCTCAAGGCTACGAATGTGGTATCACGCTGGATAAATACAATGATCTCAAAGAAGGCGACGTTATCGAAGCCTTCATTATGGAGAGCGTACAACGATAAGCAAGGAAGCATGAGGTGAACAACAATGGCTAAGATTCGTACAGGTAGAGTGGGCGAGCAGATCAAGAAAGAACTCAGTGTGCTCATCCAGTCAGAACTGAAAGATCCACGGATCGGTTTTATTACCGTAACGGGAGTTGAAGTAACTGGCGACTTGTCGCAAGCCAAAGTTTATCTGAGTGTCTTCGGTGAACAGGAACAGAAGGATAACTCGCTCAAAGCTCTGGAAAAAGCAAATGGATTTTTGCGTTCTGAGCTGGGCAAGCGTATCCGGTTCCGCCACGTTCCTGAGTTGATATTCAAGATCGACGAATCCATCGCTTATGGTAGCCGGATTGAGAAGCTACTTGGCGATATTGGTTCAGACAAGAACGAATCCCAGTAACAGAATAGAGGAGACGGCAATGCACACTTATGAACAGGCGCTTCAAAGTGGAAAGAAATTTCTACTGGAGCATGATGATTACCTGGTCGTGTCGCATGTACAGCCGGACGGTGACGCAGTCAGCTCGACGGTAACGGTGGGCTGGCTGCTGTCATGTCTGGGCAAGACATTCACGATGATTAATGAAGGCGAAATTCCCGGGCGTATGCGCTTCTTATGGGGAGCAGATGACATCGTGAACATGACCGAACAACCACCAGCGCGAAAATTTAAAGCAGTCATTTGTGTGGACTGTGCTGATTTTGCACGAGTAGGCTTGACTCGTCATTATTTTGAAGAGGATGCAGTCATTTTAAATATTGATCATCATCCAACCAATAATGCATACGGAACTGTGAATATTATTAAATCAGATGCTGCAGCAACGGCAGAGATTTTGTTTGATTTGGTAAGTCTGTTTCCAGTGACGTTGAATAAAGATGCAGCGACTGCCATTTATACGGGGTTATTAACCGATACAGGTGGTTTTCGTTATGCCAACACAAGTCCAAATGTAATGACAACAGCATCTAAGTTGCTCGAACATGGTGTAGACGGTCCTTACCTAGCTCAGACGTTACTAGAGCAAGTTACTCTTCCTCAAGTTCGTATTTTGAATCAGGCGCTAAATAGCCTGCAAATGACGGATGATGGCAAGATTGCTTGGGTTGTTGTCACGCCTGAAGATATGATTACTTGTGGCGCGGCTAATGAAGATCTTGAAGGTATTGTGAACTACCCACGTAATATTCAAGGTGTGGAAGTAGGGATCTTTTTCAAAGTCATTAATGATTCAGCCGTAAAAGTATCGCTTCGCTCTGCAGGTAAAGTCGATGTAGCTGAACTTGCACAAACATTTGGTGGGGGTGGCCATGTACTTGCTGCAGGCTGCCGACTGGAAGGTATGCTGGAAGACATCGTAGCTAAGGTACTGAAGCAGGTGAATGCACAATGGTAAAACCGTTTGAAGGAATACTAGCGGTATATAAACCAGCAGGTTACACTTCACATGATGTCGTTGCGAAGCTACGGCGTATTCTGAAAATGAAGCGTATCGGACATACAGGAACATTAGATCCACAGGTTACGGGGGTTCTTCCGCTTTGTCTTGGACGTGCAACACGGGTGGTTGAGTATATGCAGGAACTGCCTAAGGAGTATGTGGCTACACTACGTCTTGGTCTTTCGACAGATACAGAGGACATGACAGGTGAAGTCATTGAGCGTTCGGAAGAAGCTGTCAACGTGACGGAGGAGCAGGTACGTCTGGCGCTAGAGAAGTTTCAGGGTACGATCTCTCAGGTTCCACCGATGTATTCAGCTCTCAAAGTGGATGGAAAACGTCTATATGAACTAGCACGTGAAGGAAAAACTGTCGAACGCAAAAGTCGCGAAGTGACGATCTATGAGCTTGAATTCACCGGGATTGAGACTCATGGAGACACAACGGATATCTCATTCCGTGCATTGTGTTCTAAAGGTACGTATATTCGAACGTTATGTGTGGATATTGGGCGTGAGTTAGGTTATCCTTCCACGATGGTACAGCTCGAACGCACCATGTCGGCAGGGATTCCCGCAGATCGTTGTTTGACAATTGAAGAGGTTGAGCAGCGTATGGCAGAGAATACAATAACCGAAGCGTTCATACCAGTAGACGAAGCAATTGACTTTATACCTTCACACACGGTTAATGATGAACTAGCCAAAGGAGCTCTTCAGGGTCAGAAGTTGTCTGCGCGTTTGTTAGAGCCACCTGTAGAACAACCTGGCCTTCTGCGGTTATACACCCAGGATGGGACGTTCCTGGGCATTTTTGAACGAGACGAACTTAAAGCGACAGTCAGAGCAGTCAAGGTGTTTTTGCCCGAATAACGGATCTTGAGTTTAGACTGTGTAGATGATAAGCTCTGTCTATCAAGTGAAATGCAGGTGAATGATTGTGAAAACCGTAATGCTAACATATCCGCAGACATTGACTTCCGATGAGCTGCATACACAGCCCCAAGTGCTAGCTATTGGTCAATTTGACGGACTGCATCTCGGACATGCAAGCGTCATTTTGTCAGCTGTCCGCATTGCGCGTGAAACTGGTGTGCAAGCGGCGGTAATGACCTTTCATCCTCATCCGAAGGAAGTTATGCGCAAAGGCGATTACGAAGGATATTTGACTCCACTGCGAGACAAAGAAGAGATCCTGGCTGGGCTCGGCGTAGACATACTATATGTTGTCGAATTTAACGACGAATTCTCCAAATTGACTCCGAAGCAATTCGCTCACGATCTGTTGTTGCCACTTCAGACGCGTACGGCTGTTGTCGGTTTTGATTTCCGGTTTGGACATCAAGGAGCAGGCGACGAACAACTGCTTCGGTCGTTAGGCGGTAACGACATGACGGTTGAGACAGTACCTCCTTTCTTGTTAAACGGGGAGAAGGTAAGCAGTTCCCTCATCCGAGGATTGCTCAAACGTGGGCAAATGGATGAAGCTAGTCAGTGGATGGGTCGACCTTACAGTATCCGAGGAACCGTGATTCATGGGGAAAAGCGTGGTCGTACCATTGGTTTCCCAACGGCTAACCTTGAACTGTTGGATCGTTATGTAATTCCAGCCAAAGGTGTATATGCAGTTCGAGTGCAATATGGAGAACAGATGCTGCGTGGAGTTATGAATTTAGGTGTGAAGCCGACTTTCCACGAAAGCGGCATGAAGCCTACGTTTGAAGTGCATCTGCTTGATTTTGAAGGGCAGTTGTATGATCAGGAATTGAAGGTAGAGCTTGTTCACTATATTCGTGAAGAGCGTAAATTTGCCTCAATTGATGCATTGATCAGCCAGATCCGTGAGGATGCATTGACGGCTGCTCGTTTGTTATCCTAAAAAATGAAACAAAATGTAGGTTGAGATTTACTTTAGCCTACGAACTATGATACAATGTACTACGTTGTCGATTGAGACAACAGACAACCTTAGCTTGGTTGCATGCTCTCACCGGCGGTTACGAGGCTAATGGCGATTATATGAAGGAGGTGAATAGGATGGCATTGACTCAAGAACGTAAACAACAACTGATCGACGAGCACAAAACTCACGAGTCCGATACAGGATCTCCAGAGGTGCAAGTTGCTATCCTTACGGAAAACATCAGAAGTTTGACAGACCACTTGCGTACGCATAAGAAAGACCACCACTCACGTCGTGGACTTTTGAAAATGGTAGGTCAACGTCGTAAGCTTTTGGCTTACGTGAAAAACAAAGATGTTAAACGTTACAGCGCATTGATCGAGAAACTCGGATTGCGTCGTTAATTATCGTACATGTTTTCAAAACCAACCTGGCTGTTATCCGCCTTCCTTTTGTCTAAAAGGACAAGCGGAACCTACAGCCGGGTTGTTTTGTAGATGAACATGTTGCCATATATTTGTAGATGGGAGCTCCGCAAGGGGCTTTTGTTTTGCTAGAGGGCTTGTTGTCCTGTTAATGATGTTGAAACCTGCCGATGCTAATGAATGTTGGACAAGCAGGAAATACTGTGAAGATGCAGAATCCATTGTGTTAGGAACGATTAAAAGGAGGGATTTCATGGAAAAGCGTGTTGAAATGCAACTTGGTGGAAGAACGCTTGTGCTTGAAACAGGTCGTTTAGCTAAACAAGCTAACGCTGCGGTTAAGGTGACGTACGGAGATACCGTTGTATTGTGTACCGTTACAGCTTCCAGCGAACCAAAAGATTTAGACTTTTTCCCATTGACGGTTAACTATGAAGAGAGATTGTACGCTGTAGGTAAGATTCCTGGGGGATTCATCAAACGTGAAGGCAGACCGAGTGAAAAGGCGATCCTTGCCAGCCGTCTGACTGACCGTCCGATTCGTCCATTGTTCCCAGAAGGCTTCCGTAATGATGTTCAAGTTCTCAACATCGTTATGAGTGTTGATCAGGACTGTGAACCACAAATTGCTGCGATGATCGGTACGTCGGCTGCATTGAGCATTTCTGATGTTCCATTCAGCGGGCCAATCGGTGGTGTGAAAGTGGGACGTATTAATGGTGAATTCATCATTAACCCAACGATTGCACAGCTTGAAGTAAGTGAGATCGAGCTTGTGGTAGCTGGAACGAAAGATGCCATTATGATGGTTGAAGCTGAAGCTAACGAAGTGCCAGAAGAAATCATGCTGGAAGCAATCATGTTTGGTCACGATGAGATCAAAAACATTGTTGCTGTGATTGAACAACTGGTAGAAGTAGCTGGCAAAGAAAAAATGGCTGTGAAACTGCATGCAGTTAACGCTGATGTAAATAGCGGTGTTCGTGAATTTGCGAGTGCACGTCTCGTTGAAGCAGTTAAAATTGCGGAGAAACATGCTCGTCAGGATGCAATTGATGTAGTGAATGACGAAACGGTTGCTTACTTCGAAGAGAAATATATCGAAACACCTGAACTGCTCAAAGATGTAAAAGAAGTGCTTCACGATATTGTAAAAGAAGAAGTCCGTCGCCTGATTACACATGATAAGGTTCGTCCGGATGGTCGTGGCCTGGCTGAAATTCGTCCAATTGAATGTGATACATCCCTGTTGCCACGTACGCATGGCTCTGGTCTGTTTACGCGTGGTCAAACACAAGCACTTAGCATTTGTACGCTTGGTGCGTTGGGTGATGTTCAGATCTTGGATGGCATCAGTCTGGAAGAAACCAAACGTTTCATGCACCATTACAACTTCCCACCGTTCAGCGTAGGTGAAGCTCGTCCATTGCGTGCGCCTGGTCGTCGTGAAATCGGACATGGTGCACTAGGTGAACGTGCCTTGGCAAAAGTGATTCCTTCCGAAACAGACTTCCCATACACAATTCGTCTTGTATCTGAAGTACTTGAATCCAACGGTTCCACTTCACAAGCAAGTATCTGTGCGAGCACACTCGCAATGATGGATGCTGGTGTACCAATTAAAGCTCCAGTAGCCGGTGTCGCTATGGGTCTGATCAAAGACGGCGATCATGTTTCAATCTTGAGCGATATTCAAGGTATGGAAGATCACCTGGGCGACATGGACTTTAAAGTGGCTGGAACACCTGAAGGTGTAACTGCAATTCAAATGGACATCAAAATTGATGGTATTGATCGTCAAATTTTGTCTGAAGCATTGGCTCAAGCCAAAGAAGGTCGTATGCACATCTTGGGCAAAATGACTGAAGTAATGAAAACTCCACGTGAGCAGTTGTCACAATATGCTCCTAAAATCACTACGATGCACATTAACCCGGACAAAATCCGTGATGTTATCGGTGCAGGTGGTAAAATTATCAATAAAATCATCGAGGAAACCGGTGTTAAAATTGATATTGAACAAGATGGACGTGTC
This sequence comes from Paenibacillus sp. Root52, assembly GCF_001426865.1. Lineage (GTDB taxonomy): Bacteria > Bacillota > Bacilli > Paenibacillales > Paenibacillaceae > Paenibacillus. Next base: position 300,991 of record NZ_LMFO01000029.1, read on the forward strand.
TTTATTGCTTCCTCTAATCAGGAAATGAACGATAAAGCGAAAGCAATCATCGAAGGGATCGTGCGTGAAGTACTGGTTGGCGAAATTTACGTCGGCAAAGTAAAACGTGTAGAAAAATTCGGTGCATTTGTTGAAGTTCTTCCGAATAAAGAAGGTCTGGTACACATCTCGCAATTGTCCACAGAACGTGTTGCCAAAGTGGAAGATGTTGTAGCTATTGGTGATTCCATTACGGTTAAAGTAACGGAAATTGACCCACAAGGTCGCATCAACCTTTCACGTAAAGCTGTATTGACGGCAGAAGCTCCGGCTCAATCTTAAGTTTACAGCTTAAGTTATAAAGGTTCATTGAATGAAGAGACAGAAGGTTGTATTTCTGGCTCTTTTTTTAACGCCCAAAATAGGTTTCATCCACGGAAAACTGCAAGAAAAGCGATAGCAAGCAGTGTGTTTTATTCATATTCTTGCCCTTGTCCTCATATGATGGGGACAAAGACGGCGGGAGGATGGAGCTGTGAGAAAAAAGTCTAAAAAGCTGGCTGCAGTTCTGGCGGGTATAATCACGGTTATATTGGTCGGACAAGTAGACAGTGTTCGTACATACATCACGGAGATCCGTGATGGACCGGGAACTCAAAATGCATTTGACATGTTTAAAGAGGCTACGGGTGAAGATGCTTTGTTAACAGCTATTCGGGAAAAAGCGGCTGAAACCAAAATCGCTCCAATGAATGCCAGAGTAGATCGGGTATGGAAAGCAATTCCCGGATATAATGGAACAGAGATTGATGTGGAGGCTACGTATCGAAAGGCGCTTGGGGGAAATCTGAACACCAAAATTTCGTATGTTTATCGGCAAACGGAACCGGAAATTGGTCTCAAGGATCTAGGAGCACATCCGATATACCGCGGTAACCCAGAGAAGCCTATGGTATCTTTTATGATTAATGTAGCTTGGGGGAATGAATATATTGTCCCGATGCTCGATACACTCGATGCAGAGCATGTCAAAGCGACTTTTTTCTTGGATGGTAGTTGGTTAAGCAAAAATGCGGAACTTGCAAAAGAGATTCAAAAACGTGGACATGAGTTATCGAACCATGCGTATTCCCACCCCAATATGAGTCGATTGAGTGCAGAACGGGCAAGGCTGGAGATCAGCAAAACTCAAGATTTACTGCAAAAGACGTTGGGGGTAGAAAATCGTTGGTTTGCACCTCCATCTGGAGACTTTAATCAAAAAACGGTAGATATTGCTTCCAGCATGGGTTTACAGACGGTGCTATGGACACTGGATACCGTGGACTGGCGTAAACCAAGCTCAGCGTCTGTTGTAGCCAAAATTGCGAAAAACGTGGATGCTGGAACCTTAATCCTAATGCACCCAACGGCTGCTTCCTCAGGTGCGTTAAAAGGCATGATTGATTCTATTCGAGCCAAAGGACTTATCTTAGGTACCGTCACAGAAACCTTGTCTTCGGAGCGGGTGAAGGCTAAGGCGGTTGAGTGAACGATGTTTTTTTGTTAATATCAAACAGTTGGAACCAAATGTCGATTTCAATTTTAGTTTTATTGAGATGAGGACAATTATAGAGATGTAGGAGGGCCAACCGTGAAAAAAATTCAGCTGGGCAATGGCCTCAGGGTTGTCATGGAACAGATTCCGACCTGTCGTTCCGTGTCTTTTGGTATATGGGTCAAAACAGGTTCGCGTAACGAACAGCTTGCGAGCAACGGGGTTTCTCATTTTATTGAGCATATGTTGTTCAAGGGAACAGATCGTTATGATGCAAAAGCGATTGCGGAGCAATTTGATGCTATTGGTGGTAATGTTAATGCCTTTACTTCCAAAGAATACACTTGTTATTATGCAAAAGTATTGGACGAACATCTGCCGATTGCAGTAGACGTATTGTCTGATATGTTTTTCCGATCCAAAATGGATGAGGGTGAACTAAGTAAGGAAAAGAATGTCATCCTTGAAGAAATATCGATGTACGAAGATACACCAGATGATATGGTGCATGATCTTATGGCACTTGCTGCTTATGGCGAGCATCCGCTGGCTTATCCGATTTTAGGTACGGAAGAACGTCTCAAGACGATGGATTCGAGCCATCTGCGTGCATATATGAAAGAGCACTATACCATTGAAAATACCGTCATTAGTATTGCTGGTAATATTGATGACAGTGTCATTGAATTAATGGAAAAGCATTTTGGTGAATTCGATGTGAATGGGGTTGCCGAGCAAGTTACGGAGCCTAAGTTCCAGAGTGGACAGCTTTTCCACAAGAAAAAAACCGAACAGAATCATATTTGTATCTCCTTCCCAGGCTGCAAAATTGGTGATCCGCTTCAATTCGCTATGGTTGTGTTGAACAACGCCATTGGTGGGGGAATGAGTTCTCGACTATTCCAGGAAATTAGGGAGAAACGTGGTTTGGCCTACTCAGTTTATTCCTATCATAGCTCTCATGCGGACAGCGGGCTCTTCACAATCTATGCAGGTACTGCACCGAAACAGACGAAGGAAGTATTGGATCTGACAAAAGAGGTGCTTAATGATCTGGCAGTTCATGGTTTGTCCGAAGATGAACTACGTAAAGGAAAAGAGCAGCTCAAAGGAAGTCTGATTCTCAGTTTGGAGAGCACGGGCAGTCGTATGAACCGTCTTGGTAAAAACGAGCTTATGCTGGGCAGACATCATACGTTAGATGAAATGATTGCCAAAATTGAACAAGTAACCATGGATGATATCGATGCTGTACTAGACCTGATGTTCGCCGAGCCTTTTGCTCTTGCGATGGTTGGGGCTTCGGATCGATCTATAGCTGGACTCAGAAGGGATGATTTTGTTGCATTACGTTCAAATTCAAAAGCTACCGGGCAATGAAGATATTAAGCTGCCACAAAAAATGTCGGAGCTTGCTTCCGGTTTTGATGTAGTAGCCGCATTACAGGAAGAAGTTACATTGCAACCGGGTCAACGTACACTTATTCCAACAGGTCTCGCAATGGCTATGCCGGCAGGACTTGAAGCACAGATCCGTCCACGTAGTGGACTTGCATTCAAACACGGGATTACGTGTCTGAACACACCTGGCACCATTGATGCCGACTATCGTGGAGAAGTAAAGGTGCTGCTCATTAATCTTGGGCAAGAGCCATTTACTATTGTACGAGGTGAGCGAATTGCTCAAATCGTTTTCCAAACGGTACCTGCAGTGGAGTTATCTGAAGTGAGTGAGCTTTCGGAAACGATTCGTGGAGAAGGCGGATTCGGCCATACAGGCAAATAAATGAAGTACATATGCATTCTTGGTGGAGTTGATCGCGATGACCAGGTATGCGCATATGAACGGATAAGGAAGAGTCATCCCTAGACAGTGGGATGGCTCTTTTTTAATGTGTTTTCACCCCTATGTAGGCAACTGCATACGATAAGGCATACGTGTGGTGAAAGGAGTGACGTCCCGATGCTGACCGGTGTCCGGATAGTAGTCCTGGGCGGAGATGCGCGGCAGCTTGAAGTCATTCAAAAGTGCGCAGAGTTGGATGCTACGGTAACCGTGGTTGGATTCGACAAACTGGAGTGCTCTATTCCGGGAATTGAACTTCAGGAATTGGATGATGAAGTATTCGCTTCCGCAGATGTATTGGTTCTACCCGTCGTAGGTTGTGATGACCAGGGTAAAGTGAATACGTCATTCAGTGAGTTGCCGATTTTTCTAAAAAAGGAGCATGTTGCGGCATTGCCGGAGCATTGCATTGTCTTTACAGGCATGGCTAAACCATTCTTACGTAATCTGTGTCAAGAGAATGGGCTGCGCTTAGTTGAAGTGTTAAATCGTGATGATATTGCGCTCTATAACTCTATTCCGACAGCAGAGGGCGCTATCGCTATGGCGATTCGCGAGACGGACTTCACGATCCACGGATCGGAATGTATTGTGCTTGGTTTGGGTCGTACGGGATTCACAATGGCCAAAACACTGCAGGGACTTGGAGCAAATGTGCGGGTTGGAATCAGGCGTGAAGAGGATGTTGCTCGCGCGACAATTATGGGCTGGAAGCCTTTTATGACAACGGATTTGGCTGCTCAAACCGGGGAAGTTGACTTGCTTTTTAATACGATACCGACTATGATAATCACAGCACAAATCCTGTCCAGAATGCCGCAAAAAGCAGTCATTATCGACCTTGCATCTGCCCCTGGCGGCTGCGATTTTCGGTATGCTGAGAAACGCGGTATGAAGGCGCTGCTAGCGCCTGGCCTCCCCGGTATAGTTGCTCCCAAAACGGCTGGCGGTATTATTGCCGACGCGCTGATCCGTTTGCTTTTGGAAGAACAAAACGCACGGGAGGTTGAACAATGAACTGGCAGGGAAAAACGGTAGGTTACGCAATTACAGGGTCTCATTGTACGTTTGAAGAGGTTATGCCGGTCATTAGCCGGTTCGTAGCTGAAGGCGCAAATGTGGTCCCTATTATTTCCAATTCAGTTTTAACGACGGATACACGTTTTGGAACGGCTCAGAATTGGCAGAAACAGTTGAAAGATATAACGGGTAATGATATTATTTCTACAATTGTTGAGGCGGAACCGTTAGGGCCTTCCAAATTGCTGGATGTACTCGTTATCGCTCCTTGCACAGGGAATACGACGAGTAAGCTCGCTAATGCAATGACCGATAGTCCTGTGCTGATGGCAGCCAAAGCGCAGATGCGCAATCAGCGTCCTGTCGTACTCGCTATTTCTACGAATGATGGTCTGGGTCTGAATGCGGCCAACATCGCCAAACTGCTTGTAGCGAAATACATGTATTTTGTGCCGTTCGGGCAGGATGACCCGGTGAAGAAGCCTAATTCGTTAGTAGCCAAGATGGAACTGATTCCAGAAGCTTGCTGGAGTGCATTGGATGGCAAACAGCTACAGCCAATGATTGTTGAACGTTCTTCACAAGCTTAATGTAATATATAATCTTGGCCTGTTGTTAGATACGGTTTCGCAGAGGAACAAGTTCAAGGATAACGGTTATACGCTTGAAGAGATGCATAAGGTTCGATAGACAAAGAAAATCATGGGGGACGATAAACCAGGTGTGAACACCAGCCTGTGTCCGCGTTCCTGTCGTGTAAGGGCATTCCTGTTTGCGATGCTAAGCTCACCGCAAGCGGGATGCGTTCATAGGTCTTGCGTATCATGGCGGTAACATTCGTGACCTGTGTGTAGATTGTCAGGTGCAAACATTCTACTAACGGGCATGCCATGTATGCCGTACAGTGGGTGAAGTTATCGCATCGGGACGCTCCCTAGGTTGATCCATTTGTTGATTTGGCCCGTGTCTAGTCTTCTTGCGTACACAAATGGAGGAATAAAGATGCGCATCATGGTACAGAAATTCGGTGGCACGTCGCTATCTACCGTTCAGGCTAGAGAGCACGTGCTCCGTCATATTAAACGTGAGCTTGAAGCAGGCCTAAATTTGGTGGTTGTTGTTTCCGCCATGGGTCGCCGAGGTGAGCCTTACGCAACAGATACATTACTGGACTGGACTGCCCAGAACGGAAATGCCATATCTGCACGTGAGAAGGATTTACTGCTGTGCTGTGGTGAAATCATATCGGCAACTACACTTAGCAGTTTGCTGGAACATGAAGGGATATCCACGACAGTGCTGACCGGAGCGCAAGCAGGGTTTGTGACGGACGACAATTTCGGGAATGCCCGGATTTTGGATGTCCGTCCTGTTCGTGTACTGGAGCAGCTTGGGCAGGGACGGGTCGTTATTGTTACAGGGTTTCAAGGGCAGACGGAGAATGGAGACTTTACTACGCTTGGTCGTGGTGGAAGTGATACATCGGCTACAGCATTGGGCGCTGCGCTGCGTGCGGAGATGGTTGATATTTATACCGATGTCAATGGCATATTGACTGCCGATCCGCGGATCGTTGAGGATGCACGTCCTTTGACTGTTGTGAGTTATGCCGAAATCTGCAATATGGCGCATCATGGTGCCAAGGTCATCCATCCCCGTGCGGTAGAGATTGCCATGCAAGCTCAAATTCCGGTGCGGGTACGCTCTACTTTTGCGGACAGTGAAGGTACGCTGGTAACACATCCTGAAGGATTTCAAGATGTACAGACAGGCATTGTTGACCGTTATGTAACAGGTATAGCATATGTAAGCAATGTGACTCAGATTGCGGTTGAAGTTCCTGGCGGTACGGATCGGTTACAGCTCAAGGTGTTTAAAACGATGGCTGAGAATTCGATCAGTGTCGATTTTATTAATGTGACCCCATCGGGAGTCGTATATACGGTGTTTGACAGTGATTCTGAGAAAGCGATTCAAGTGTTGCAGGAGATTGGTCTTAAACCCCAAAGTTTGTCTGGCTGTGCCAAAGTATCAGTGATCGGTGGGGGCATTAATGGTGTACCAGGGATCATGGCTAGAATTGTGGAGTCATTAACGCTAGCCGATATTCAGATTCTGCAATCCGCAGATTCCAACACGACCATCTGGGTACTCGTAAAAAAAGAAGATATGGTTCAGGCATTGAGGGCGCTTCACGCCTCATTCGAACTTCATTTATAAGCTGAATTGAACCGAGCAGACCTGTTTTGAGGAGGAATCGAAGTGGACTTTGGAAGATTGATTACAGCAATGGTCACTCCGTTTAACGATCAAGGAGAGATTCATTGGGAGGAAACAGCACGACTAATTGACTATCTGATTGTAGAACAAAAGTCTGAAACACTTGTTGTTTCTGGAACGACAGGGGAATCTCCCACGCTTAGCGATTCGGAAAAGGTACAACTTTTCGAGTTTACAGTCAAACATGCTGCTGGCCGTTGCAAAATTATCGCTGGCACGGGAAGTAATAACACGGCTCATTCGATCCATCTAACACAAGAAGCCGAGCGTGTAGGTGCTGATGGTGTATTGTTAGTGGTTCCGTATTACAACAAGCCAAGTCAGGAAGGGATGTTTAAACATTTTGAGGCTATCGCAGCGTCGACTAAACTTCCGGTTATGCTCTATAACGTTCCTGGACGTACGGTAGCGAGCCTTACTGCGGCTACAACGCTTCGTCTTGCTCAGATTCCAAACATCATTGCAACGAAAGAGTGTGCCTCGTTAGAGCACGTTACGTTAATCGCTGCGGATGCCCCTGAGCATTTCAGAGTGTACACAGGAGACGATGCTTCTGGATTACCGGCGCTTGCCGTTGGTGCCCACGGCATCGTTAGTGTAGCTAGTCATGTAATTGGGGCAGAAATGAAGACGATGATTGATTCGTTTGTTGGAGGAGATCCTCTGCAAGCTGCTAAGATTCATCAGAAACTTTTCCCAATATTCAAAGGGCTATTTGAGTGTCCACAGCCTCTTCCTAACCCGGTAGCGGTTAAATATGCGCTGACAATGCGTGGATTAAACGTAGGTTCAGTTCGTCTTCCGCTCATTGCTCCAACCGAGGAAGAGCAAGTGTATATTCGAGGGCTGTTTAACTAGAGTGAATCAGCAATACTTAGGATAATTATTTTATTAATATTTTCCAAAATATTAAACCGACCAAGGACCGTTCTTCTGCTCTATAAGAAGACGGTTCTTTTTTTATTCCCCTATTTTAGGCTGATTCACATTCAATGTCAGAGGGAAACCTATGTATAACGACACAGTGACTTGTTTTTTTTGTTTTTAATCATGTATAATGATGTCAAGTGACTGGGTGCGGTATTTTTTTGAAATTGAAAGCGACATCGTTAGGTGATGTGGCTTTGCGGTGAAAAGGGAAGGAACGGCTAAGAAGGAATCATTTCAAAAATCCAACTTGTTGGTGAAGGGGAATAACTTCGAAGAACTTCTTCCAAATATCGTGAATAGAGGCGTTCATATACATTGATACCTAATATTTAGGTTGAAGATGTGAGGACTGCTTTTCTTAACTTACAATAAATAATAAGGTACGACGTCCAACTACCATAGGAGGTTTAGATTCATTTGTCTAAGAAAAATAATAACGATAAACTGATGATTTTTGCACTGGGCGGCGTAGGTGAAATTGGTAAAAATATGTACGTCATCCAATATGCCAACGACATTGTTGTCGTAGATGCTGGTCTTAAATTCCCTGAAGAAGATATGCTTGGAATCGATATTGTCATTCCTGACATCTCTTATCTGACTGAAAATCGTGACAAAGTAAGAGGCATTATTTTGACTCACGGACACGAGGATCATATCGGCGGCTTGCCATATGTTCTGAAACACTTGAACGTTCCGGTATACGGAACAAAACTTACCCTCGGTCTTGTAGAAAACAAACTGAAAGAAGCAAATTTGCTGGGTGAAACAAAACGGATTTTGATCGATGCTGATTCCGAGATTCAACTGGGTTCTGTGCTGAAAGCCACATTCTTCGCCACTAACCATAGTATTCCGGATTCTGTGGGTGTATGCGTGGAAACACCAGAAGGTGCTGTTGTTCATACAGGTGACTTCAAATTTGACCACACACCAGTCAACGGTCAATATGCGGATCTACAACGTATGGCACAGATCGGAACGAATGGCGTCCTTGCTCTCTTGTCCGATAGTACAAACGCAGAGAAGCCAGGATTCACGCCTTCGGAGAAAAATGTAGGTATCGTTCTGGAAGATATTTTCCGTAAAGCGAGTCAACGTGTTGTTGTAGCAACATTCGCTTCGAACGTACACCGGATTCAACAGGTCATCAATGCAGCGGAAGTGACTGGACGTAAAGTTGCAGTTATCGGACGCAGTATGGTGAACGTAGTGGGGATCGCTTCTGAGCTGGGTTATCTTGAAATTCCAGATGGCATGATCATTGAACCGGAAGAAGTAGGCAAAATGGCTGCTGACCGTGTTGTAATTCTCTGCACAGGAAGCCAAGGCGAGCCAATGTCCGCTCTGACTCGGATGGCTCGTTCGACGCATCGTAAAGTAGATATTCTGCCAGGTGATACTGTGATCATTGCAGCAACACCGGTTCCTGGTAATGAAAAATATGTAGGACGTACAATTGATGAATTGTTCCGTCTGGGTGCTAACGTGCATTACAGCGGTGCAAACAGTGGCGTTCACGTATCCGGTCATGGTAGTCAGGAAGAATTGAAATTGATGCTCAACCTGATGAAACCAAAATTCTTCTTGCCAATCCACGGTGAATTCCGTATGCAACGCCGCCATGCAGTACTTGCTGAATCGGTTGGCATTGATCCGGATAACATTTTTATCACTGACATCGGTGAAGTAATAGAAATCCAAGGTGGTTCTGCTCGTAGAGCAGGTAAAGTTACTGCAGGTAACGTATTGATTGATGGCCTGGGTGTAGGCGACGTAGGTAATATCGTACTTCGTGACCGCAAACTGTTATCTCAAGATGGTATTCTGGTTGTTGTAGTAACGCTCAGCAAACAGGATGGCAAAATTGTATCAGGTCCGGACATTATCTCTCGTGGTTTTGTATACGTTCGGGAATCCGAAGGACTGCTTGATGAAGCGAATCGCATTGTAAGTAGCACATTGCAGAAGCTGATGAGTGAGAACGTAAACGAATGGGCTTCACTCAAAACGAATGTTAAAGATGCACTGGGACGCTTCTTGTATGAGCAAACTCGTCGTAGACCGATGATTTTGCCAATCATCATGGAAGTTTAAACGTACGATAAACAAACATATATTCAGGCACACAGTCGCCTCTTCTCTACGAGTAATATTGGACGGTTCCTCGTAGAGAAGGGGCTTTTTTTGTGTTTGATACATCTTTTTTGCCACGTGACACTCCTATTTGAATATGAAGTGGGTATAAGGATGCTGGAAAATTCCCCATACTAAGGCATACATCAAATGTATTGAAGAAGGGGAATAGCCTAATGAATAATGAAATGAATGACAGACAGATGTCTAAATCGAATCAACCCGAGACAGAGCTACCAGAACCACACGAAAAAGAGGACAAAGGCATGGCGCCTGTCACGGAGGCTATCCAGCAATTTGGACAAACACAGTCACCTGCAGGGGAGTTCAATATTTTTTGTATGACCATTATTGGTCAGGTGGAAGGCCATCTGATTTTGCCTCCCCAGAACAAAACGACAAAATATGAACATCTTATTCCTCAGTTGGTTGCAGCTGAGCAGAACCCGCGTATTGAGGGAATATTGATTATTTTGAATACGGTAGGTGGGGACGTTGAAGCGGGTCTGGCAATTGCTGAGATGATTGCTTCTCTGAGCAAACCCACAGTTACGGTTGTGATTGGAGGAGGACACAGTATCGGTGTTCCAATTGCGGTAGCCTCGACTTATTCGCTAATTGCAGGAAGTGCAACCATGACCATTCATCCGATCCGTATGAACGGACTGGTCATTGGAGTGCCTCAGACGTTTGAATACATGGAGAAGATGCAAGAACGGGTTGTACGCTTCGTCACCACACACTCTAATATTTCAGAAGAGATTTTCAAGGAACTAATGTTTAAGACAGGTGAGCTAAATCGAGATATTGGAACTGCGGTAGGAAGTGCAGATGCTGTTAAATATGGATTAATGGATGCTGTTGGCGGAATTGGTCAGGCCATTGCTCAATTGAATCAGTTGATTGGAGACAAGAAACAAACGATGCAAGTAGGAGGGTATACGCAATGACCATGTATACCGTAATGCCTCCTGAACAGCTCTGGTCTGGAATGTGGCAAGAGGGTGAGGCTACGAGAGAGGTTAAGGTAAACGGCTTGTTGATGCAGGTTAGACCTGTCAGTGAGACGGAGGCGGTCATTATTCGTTTGCTTGATTGTCCGCTTGAAGCATATCTGGATGCTTCCAATACACCTGGATCCAGGGTGCCACTTTCCGGTAACTAGGAGTTAATATGACGCGACGAAATAAGACAAATAGAGCAAGAAAAGAACATATGTACGGATTATATTTGTATGGTATAATATTCTTCTGGGGGTGACCTGATTTTGGCCAGAAGAAAAAAGAAGAAGAAAAAGGCTGCTGCGTTTGGTGGCGTTTTAAAATATGAAATCTACGGGATTGTCCTGATTACCCTTGCGGTCATTGCACTTTCGGGTGAAGCAACGGTAGGACGTTCCCTGTCCAAAATGTTTGGACTAATGCTGGGCAAATTTTATTTTATAATTCCGCTGATCGGAATTTATTACGGATTAATGGTAATGATTCACCGGAAATGGCCGAGTGGTTGGACTACACGCAAGACGGGACTAGTCCTTCTCGTGTTCGCGTTAACCTTAATGAGTACAGTTTCCGCGATGCACCAGAAGCTAATTCCCGTTGGAGCACTTGAACCAGGTGCGGTAATTACGCAGGTACATAATGATATGCAGACCGAGTTGCTTCAGCCTGCACCGGGTGAACGAGAATCGATGCTGGGCAAGGATATTAGTGGCGGATACCTTGGAGCAGGTCAGTTTGCTCTTTTCTTATGGTTGTTTGGCAGTTTAGGTGCTCGTCTGATTATGATTGTCATGTTTATTATCAGCTTTATGCTGATTACGAATCTTTCCTATGTCGACCTAGTTCGAATCTTCAGAACAAAAGTGTGGGACGCGGGCACTACCATGTACAAGAAGTTTGAATCCAGACCTACACGGGTTGCTACGGCAGGTAAGAAGTCGGGCAACAAACGTAAAGTGGTACCTGTCCCAGCAGACACTTATGAAGATGATGAAGATGACGATTTAGAAGATGCACAGCTTCCTAAACGCAAGACGCCAATCTTCCTCCAATTGTTTGGAAAATGGGGGGCAGATCGTGAACAGACGAATGCTGAACCGAACAAGCATCAAGATGATGTATCTACTTCAGAGCAGGTTTTGTATCGAGCGGCACAAGAGGATGTAGCGGAAACATGGCGTGAAGAGTCCCGCTATACTGCGGAGTCAACGCCTACACCAGCTGGAGCTGTGCCAACTAGAGCCAGTTCTGCTCCGATCATTCGCGATTTCTTTGAACATGTTCGTTCAGAGGATAACAACAAGGATGATGATCTGGATGACGCATATCCATTTCCAGCGGATATAAGTGACCCTGGTAACGAAGGGGATCATGGGATTAAGATCAAAGATGAATCACTTGGCTCTGATGAAGAATGGTCTGCACCTAAGGAAGGTGTTGGTGAGGTTCATAATGGTGATAACGTTCTAACTGCTGGAGCCACAGAGAACAGCTCCACACCGCTTGATCCTACATCGAGTAGTGGTAATGAAGAAGCACAACCTATTCAGCCACCACCACCGCCACCGAAACCTTATAAATTACCTTCGTTCCGCCTTCTCTCTAAGCCAAACAATGGTGGTAAGGCTGGGGATCAGAAGGATTATATGCAGACAGCACGGAAGCTAGAAGCTACTTTGGAAAGCTTCGGAGTTCGGGCTAAGGTTCTTGAAGTTGTTCGAGGACCTGCGGTGACGCGGTACGAGATTCAACCTGACATCGGTGTGAAGGTCAGCAGAATTGTAAGTCTTACAGACGATATTGCATTGGCTCTGGCAGCTAAGGACATTCGTATGGAAGCACCAATTCCAGGTAAATCAGCCATAGGTATTGAAGTGCCTAATGGAGAAGTTTCTATGGTAACCATGAGAGAAGTTATGGAGACTGCAACCTTCCAAGAAGCTGAATCCAAGGTGACGATTGCTTTTGGACGCGATATCTCCGGTCAGACCATCATTGGTAATTTAGCTCGAATGCCCCATCTACTTGTTGCTGGTGCCACGGGTTCGGGTAAATCGGTATGTATTAACGGGATTATCACGAGCATACTGTACAAAGCTAAGCCAGATGAAGTGAAGTTCTTGATGGTCGATCCCAAAATGGTCGAGCTGAACGTATATAACGGCATCCCGCATCTGATGGCTCCTGTTGTAACGGATCCTAAACGGGCGTCGCTTGCTTTGAAAAAAATTGTAGTTGAGATGGAGAAGCGATATGAGCTATTCTCCAAATCGGGTACTCGGAATGTAGAAGGCTACAACAACTTGATGAAGGATAATCCAGCAGCATTTTTACCTTACATCGTAGTTATTGTAGATGAACTTGCAGACCTTATGATGGTTGCGGCAGGTGATGTGGAGGATGCGATTGCTCGATTGGCTCAGATGGCGCGTGCCGCAGGAATTCATTTGATCATCGCAACCCAGAGGCCTTCCGTTGACGTTATTACAGGGGTAATCAAAGCCAACATCCCATCACGAATTGCCTTCGGCGTTTCTTCACAAGTCGACTCACGAACAATCCTTGATATGGGTGGTGCGGAGAAGCTATTAGGACGTGGAGACATGCTGTTCATGCCTATGGGGGCTTCCAAGCCTGTCCGGGTACAAGGAGCGTTCATGAGCGACGAGGAAGTTGAGAACATTGTAAATTATGTGCGTGGCCAAGGTGAGGCTCAATATGATGAATCGATCGTGCCTGAGGTGGATGACTCGGTTCAGGCGGCGGACGAAGTACAGGACGAGCTGTATGAGCAGGCTGTACAGATTATATTGGAGGCTAAGCAAGCCTCAGTATCACTATTGCAGCGCCGGATGCGAGTTGGCTATACCCGGGCTGCACGTTTAATTGATTCCATGGAAGCCCGAGGTGTAATAGGCCCTTATGAAGGTAGTAAGCCGAGGGAAGTATTAATCTCACTAGAGCAATATCAGCAAAATAAAATAAGCTCGTAATGTTATAGGTTATAACAGACGGCAGACAAAACCCTTAATCAATTTGATTAAGGGTTTTTTTATGTGTTCATTTGTTTGATGCATTGGCATCTTGTCCAATCCTCGGGAGAATTGGTGCATAGGAAACAGGCAGGCTTGTCATAATAAGCTTAGCGATTCTGTTAATCCCACAAGAGAAAGGTAGAGCACAATCGATGCGAAAAATGAACATATGGCTTTTCACTGCTATTTTGCTGATGTCCGCATTGGGACTTCGTTATTTGCTCCCTCACAATGCGGCAACTGAAAGTACTAGCCCAAGCAAGCCGCAAACGGAAGAGACGGCTATGCCCACCTTTAGTAGTAATGCTGTCAAGTATGGGAGCTATGGTCAGGATGTCTATGAGTTACAGGGTAGACTGAAGTATCTCGGATTTTACAATGGTAAAATTGACAGTAATTTTGGCAGTAGCACGTTAAAATCTGTAAAGTGGTTTCAGTCCGAATTCGGAATGAAAGCAGATGGAGTCGTTGGTGCTAAGACCAAATTGAAGCTGTACAATGCAACCAAGCAGTGGTCACCTACTGAGCCTCCTTTGCATAAACAGCCGGCTGGAAATAAACAAGGAAATGCGGATTCGGCTAATCAAGAACAGAGTGATATGGGTTCAGCCAACACGATGGGACTTTCCGAGAATGAACTCAAAATTATGGCGAATGCCGTATATGGAGAAGCGCGAGGCGAACCATTTGAAGGTCAAGTGGCTGTAGCAGCAGTAATATTGAATCGTGTCAACTCACCGAGCTTTCCAAGTACACCGTCAGGAGTGATCTTCCAACCTGGTGCGTTTACCGCTGTAGCGGATGGTCAGATTTATTTAGAGCCTAATGCGCAAGCGCGTAAGGCTGTTGAACAAGCGATGAATGGCTGGGATCCATCGGGTGGATGTTTATATTATTTTAATCCGAAGACAGCAACATCGAAATGGATCTGGACTCGCCCTCAGGTGAAAACAATCGGTCAGCACATCTTCTGTATGTGATGATCTAGAAGGAGCGTCTTGAAGTCCATTTCTTAATATTTAGAAATAGGGGAATACAGACGTTTTGAATGTTCTCAAGAAGCAACCAGAAGGCGTGTCTTTGGTTGCTTCTTGGCTTTTGGATGGGTTAAAATGGTTGATACACTTAAGGTTTGCTACTCTTAGCATCACAACGCAATCGTGCATGACAAATGACGCCGTAAAGGGGTTTTGACAGTTGAATACATCAGGCTTTGAACGAGGAAGTCGGAAACAATTCCGTATACATGTACTGCCTACGAAACGTTTCAAGACATTCGCTATATCGCTTTACGCGGGGGTTCCTTTACAAGAAGATACAGTTACAAAGGTGGCTTTAACCCCTTTTGTACTTCGACGGGGAACAGAATCATATCCTGAAACAACGCAGTTCCGTGAACAACTGGAGCATTTGTATGGTGCTGGATTTGGGTTTGACGTATATAAACGCGGAGACTATCAGATTGTACAATTTCGGATGGATACCATTAATGATTCGTTTGTAGGTGGAGATGAGCAGCTGCTGGATCGTTCTTTTGCTTTCCTAGGTGAAGTGCTCACTCGCCCGGCTCAGGAGAACGGACATTTCAGATCATCTTATGTACAAGCCGAGCGTGAAACGGTGCGCAAAAAGCTGGAATCCATCGTAAATGATAAAATGCGTTACGCTGCAGAGCGAAGCATTGAGGAGATGTGTAAGCATGAGCCTTACCGTCTGCATCCATTGGGTGAACGCAAAGATCTTTCTACTATTGAACCTCAGGGTTTGACAAATTCATATCAATCATGGTTGCAGGATGCAAGTATGGATCTATATGTGGTCGGAGATACAACGTTGGAAGAAGTGGAGAACCTGGTCGAGCGACATTTTAATGTGGAGCGAGTAACGTCTGCTGACTATCATGCGCAAGAAGCTTATGTCGGAGATAATGAAGTCAATACAGTGGTTGAACGAATGAGTGTCAGTCAAGGTAAACTTAATATGGGATTGCGAACATCGATCACGTACAGAGACCCTGAATATGCATCGGCGTTGCTGTACAATGGTATTTTAGGTGGGTATCCACATTCGAAATTGTTCGTTAATGTTCGTGAAAAAGAAAGTTTAGCTTATTACGCTTCTTCACGTTATGACGGTCATAAGGGGATTGCAACCATTCAATCAGGGATTGAAATCCCCAATTATGAGAAGGCTGTGACCATTATTAAACAGCAGCTAGAAGAAATGAAAAGTGGAGCAATCACGGATCTGGAAATGTCGCAGACCAAGGCGATGATTCGCAACCTTTTGAAAGAAATGCAGGATTCGGCATACGAGATGATCGCTTATGATTTTAATCGCCAATTATCAGGTAAAGATCGTACAGTTGAAGAGCTGCTGAACCAAGTGGAGTCCATTAGCAAAGTTGATGTTCAACAAGTAGCAGAGAAGTTCCGTCTGGATACGATTTATTTCTTGCGTGATGAGAAGGAGGAATAACCGGTGGAGAGCATAAAATATGAACATTTGCAGGAAACGCTGTATTACGAAGTCATGGAAAATGGACTGCATGTCTATTTACTGCCTAAGCCGGGATTCCAGAAAACGTATGCTACATTTGCTACGAAATATGGATCGGTCGATAATCATTTCCGGGTTGAGGGACAAGAAGAGGTGAAAGTGCCAGATGGCATTGCTCACTTCTTGGAGCACAAAATGTTTGAAGAGCCGACGGGCGATATTTTTGCAACTTTTGCGTCTAATGGTGCTTCGGCGAACGCATTTACCAGCTTCGATCAGACCGTTTATTTGTTTTCTGCCACAGAGCATATTAACGAAAATATACAAACATTAATCAATTTTGTGCAAAATCCTTATTTTACGGATCAAAATGTGGACAAGGAAAAAGGCATTATCGGCCAAGAAATTAATATGTACTCCGATAATCCCGATTGGCGTGTTTACTTTGGCTTAATTGAAGCCATGTATCAGAAACATCCTGTGCATAGCGACATTGCGGGTACTGTTGAATCCATAAGCGGGATCACAAAGGAAACGTTATACAACTGTTACCATTCTTTCTACCATCCGAGTAACATGCTCTTGTTTGTTGTTGGTGGAGTAGACCCGGAAGAAGTGATGGAACTGGTTCGTAGGAACCAGGCGGAGAAAAGCTTTGAGTCCCAAGGACAGATTGAGCGTCTGTTCGAGGATGAACCAGAGCAAGTAGGGGAGGCCAGACGGGAAGCCAAACTCGCTGTATCCTTGCCTAAGTGTCTCTTCGGTTTCAAGGAAACAGAGGTCGGATTCACAGGTGAAGAATTGCTGCGGCGTGACATGGCTACCCAATTAATGATGGATCTGCTCTTTGGCTCCAGTACACCACTGTTCCAGAAGCTGTATGATGAGGATCTGATCTCAGATAGTTTCGGATTTGAATACAACAGCTCGCCGCAGTATGCATTCTCGGCTATTGGTGGTGACACGAAGGATCCAGATCTGCTGCTCGCCCGAATCCGTGAAGAGGTCGATGCTATTGTGGCAAAAGGATTTGAAGCCTCTGATTTTGAGCGGGCTCGCAAAAAGAAAATAGGTGGATATTTACGAATGCTGAATTCACCAGAGAACATTGCACATGAATTTACACGTCAACAATTCCGTGGAGGGGACTTCTTCAACATGTTACCGGTGTATGAATCCCTTACCTTAGAAGAAGTAAATGACAGATTAAAAGAACATATTCGTTGGGATCAACTAGCGGTATCGCTTGTCGTGAGTCCTTAACATGGAGAGGGGAACAGGACAAATGTTGAAGCCGATTGGAGAAATGACGGTGCTAGTTACTGGTGCGAGTGGAGGCATTGGAGCAGCCATTGCAGAGCGCTTTGCGAGAGTTGGCATGAATGTGGTAATCCACTACATGAAATCACATGAAGCAGCCAATGAAGCGGCTAGAAGATGTATGGAGCAAGGTAGTGGCAAGGTAATGACGGTATCTGCTGATCTTCGCAGTCGGGAACAGATTGGACGTATGCGAGAGAAGCTGGAAAGTCACGGGCTTATGCCTGACATACTGGTCAACAACGCGGGGATATCCCATTATGGAATGCTCGCAGATGTCACGGAAGAAATATGGGATGAAGTGATGGCAATCAATCTGAAAGGTACATTTATGTGTACACAGGAAATGATGCCACATATGATCTCACAACGATATGGACGAATTATTAACGTGTCATCCATATGGGGGTTGTCAGGTGCCTCCTGTGAAGTTTTGTATTCCACGACTAAAGGAGGCTTAAATGCCTTTACCAAGGCGTTAGCCAAAGAGCTTGCACCATCTGGGGTGACCGTAAATGCGGTCGCTCCCGGGGCGGTTCAGACATCGATGTTAGACCATCTAGATCAGAATGAGTTGAAAATGTTAGAAGAGGAGATTCCCGCTGGCAGACTTGCTCAGCCTGATGAAATTTCGTCACTAGTTTATTTCCTCGCCTTGCCAGAGTCTGGATATATTAATGGTCAGATCATTAGCCCTAACGGAGGCTGGCTTACGTAATCCGCTTGGATATAAGACTAGAGCATAGCTGGATGATTTACCCTGTATATAAAATGTTCGGAAAGCACATATTACAACTGTTGATTTTAAATCTCATGCGACAGCTAAGGAGGATTTATCATGTCAACAGAAAAAACAGTGGTCTCTAACTTTGACACTTGGAAGAAGTTCTTAGGTGGTCGCGTACTGCAAGCAGAGAAGATGGGGATGAGTGAAGATACCATCAACAAACTTGCCTACGAGATCGGTGACTTTCTGGATGAGAAAGTCGATCCGGCGAACCATTCCAACCGCGCATTGAAGGAATTATGGGATGTCGGCGATGCAGATGAGCGTCGCACGATCGCGTGCCTGATGGTCAAACTGGCCAAACAAAACGCATAAGTTTCACAGATGGAGAGCTCCCGCAAGGGGGCTTTTCTCTAATGATTACAGACTGATTACAGACCTGTTCTTGTAATTCATTTTCATTTTATATATCATTAACGTGACCCATTTTTAGAAGATGACTCAGTTTGCCGTCTCAAGGACGCGTTCTGTTGCTGTCGAATAATGTGGAATAATGCATTACGGGGTGTTCAAATGGAATCTAAACAATGGTATATGGAATACAAAATACATAAGAACAGACCCGGCCTTTTGGGGGATATCGCCTCCATGCTGGGGATGCTTGAAGTGAATATATTGACTATCAATGGTGTTGAGGGTAAAACTCGTGGTATGCTTCTTGAATCGGATGATGATGAGAAGATTCGTCTATTAGGCGAGATGCTTGCTAAGGTTAACAGCATTACCGTGTCAGCTTTGCGCCAACCGAAGCTAGTTGATATACTGGCTGTTCGTCATGGTCGATATATCGACCGTGATTCTGATGATCGTAAAACATTTCGTTTTACACGCGATGAACTTGGGTTACTTGTGGACTTTTTGGGTGAAGTATTTAAAAGGGAAGGTAATCAGGTTATCGGGTTACGCGGTATGCCGCGCGTAGGGAAAACCGAATCCATTATTGCGGGTAGTGTGTGTGCGATGAAACGTTGGACCTTTGTGTCGTCCACCCTCCTTCGTCAGACCATAAGGAGTCAATTATCCGAGGACGAAATGAATCCAAACAATGTATTTATCATCGATGGTATTGTTAGTACAATTCGTTCGAGCGAACGGCACTATAACTTGTTACAGGATATCATGACGATGCCAAGTACTAAGGTTATTGAGCATCCAGATATTTTTGTACAGGAATCTGAGTATGATTATAATGATTTTGACATTATCATCGAGCTTCGGAACAATCCAGGCGAAGAAATTATTTATGATACGTTTACGGCCAGCTACACCGATGAACTGTAAGGCTGCGTGAAAGATCATGAAATAGATTAGCACCAACTAGAGCATTTTGCACAATCCGAAAGATCAACTATCAAACCCATAGAGTCTGGGCGAGACTTCGTTTTTCGTCTAGATTTTGTACCCTTGAGCATGTGGGATCGAATGATGCAAAATGCTGACTAAAGAGAAAAAGAAAAACTGAAGGAGGAGATGGCATGTCTGAACTGGGTCAGCAGTTGAGAGAGGCCCGGCTGCAAAAAGGGATGAGTCTTGACGACGTACAGGAAATGACTAAAATTCGCAAAAGGTACTTGGAGGCAATAGAAGCAGGGGATTACAAGGTGCTTCCAGGTAGCTTCTATGTGCGTGCGTTCATTAAAACCTATGCGGAAACGGTTGGACTGAACCCTGATGAGCTGTTAGAGGGTCACAAAAAGGATGTACCGGCAGAGGAAGCCGAAGCGACTATGGAGCCTGTTATTCAGAAGCGTTCCAGTCGTCCGGTCGAGCGGAACACTCGTTGGATGTCAGTCGCTTTAATGTGGACATTCCCGTTATTAATTCTAGTGTTGCTTTATGCCTTTTGGTCTTCGGGCAAGGGTGGAGATGAAACTCCAAGTCTGGATGATACAAAGATTACAGATAGCCAGCAACAACCAGATGATAAGCCAGATCAACCTGCGGATAACGGACAGGCGGCTAATCCACCATCTACGGAAACAGGTGGAGATGAAGGTATTGCAGGTGGTAACGGTGGAGGTCAAGAAGATACAGGACAGACAGGTGAACAAACCGATGATTCTGAAGGCCAAACGCCAGAGGACACAGAGGAGGAGCCTACCAGTCCGCCTACAGGGGTAGCTGTGACTGAAGATGGCAAATCAGGCAATATCACAAACTTTAAAGTGAGTGGAAGTGCAGGACAGCCTGTGACGGTAACGATTAATGCTTCAGGTGAGAGCTGGCTTGAGGTGTACAAAGGTGAAAATTCCAGCGGCGAAAAACTGCAGTTCGGTATGACTGCTGATGGAAACTCATTTACGTTTAATCTGGATAGCACAGGTCTTTACATTAAATCCGGTCGTGCTTCAGCGACGACTATTGAGGTAGGCGGACAAGTGGTAACAGATGGTAAAGCCACGAATCGGATCCGTTTACAGCTTGGGGATGACAGTGCTGCTACCACAACAACGGATAGTGTAGACTCTACATCAACGGACGGAAGCGAAGGCACAGCCACTGGCGAATAACCGAAGTCACTGCGGGGGACACTAACGTTGTCTTAACTTGCAGTTAATCTTCGGTAAAGCGAGGTGGAAGGCTATGACAGTCAGCTGGATCGTAACAGGTTTAGGGATTATTGTCAGCCTCCTGGGGTACTATTTAACCCCGAGCGCTTGGGGTTACGGAATTTTGGGCTTTGGACTTGCACATGTGATTTTGGGTGTGCTTGATATGTTCAGACAACCAAACCGCAGCAGGTATTAAGCTATAAGACAACAGTAAGAAAAAGCATTCTTGATCAGCCAACCATGGAGGGTCAAGAATGCTTTTTCTGTTGTTTATCTTCTCTAAAATTAGACTTTTCAATAGGGTATCCTCTATAATGTTACACAGAACATATGATAACTGAAAGGGTGACCGGTTTGAGTTCAGAAAATTCTTTTGATATCGTGTCCAAGATGGACTTGCAGGAACTGACTAATGCCGTAACACAAACGGAAAAGGAAATAGGCACACGTTATGATTTCAAGGGGAGCAAGAGTAGCTTGAAATTGGACAAGGATGCTCTAACAATTGTGTCTGATGACGAGACCAAGCTCAAGTCTGTCATTGATGTGTTACAATCGAAGATGGCTAAACGAGGTCTGCCGCTGAAGAACATTGATTATGGCAAGGTTGAACCAGCTTCTTCGGGAACCGTTCGTCAACGTCTGAGCTTCAAACAAGGAATTGACCAGGATATTGCTAAAAAAATCAATATTTTGATCCGTGATTCCAAGATGAAGGTGAAGAGTCAGATTCAGGGTGATCAACTACGGGTAACTGGAAAAAGTAAGAATGATTTGCAAGCGGTAATGCAATTGTTGAACGGTGCAAATCTGCCACTAGATCTGCAGTATACCAACTTTAAATAAGCCATGCGTTCAGGGCGCTTGAAATTCACAAGCGTTTTTTGACACTGCAATGGGCGTATATTATACTAAGTGTGCATTGCTGGCAATCCATCATATTAGCCCAGTCATCATCGTTTGCTGACTTTGTGATATGCAGTACATTTTCTGGAAGTCACCGGAACGTTTTAAACGCTTTTACGTTTGAACGGTGGACTTTATTTTTTGCGTTTTTTACATAGTGAGGTATGTTGCTGAAGTGGCCTGTACAAATTACAAGTTTCTGATGATGCGTCTGGGATAAAGATGAGTGTTTGGAGTTATTGGAGGATAAGAGGGAGGGCGTCTTGTGAATTTACCCAACCGGATTACGCTTGCACGAATTTGCTTAATCCCTTTTTTGATGGTGTTTCTGCTTGTGGATTTTCCATTTTATCCGGAGCCGTTGCAGCTTGGAAGCTTTTCGCTTCCTTATAATCAATTGATTGCGGCTGTAATTTTTCTCATTGCAGCAAGTACAGATGGAATCGATGGTTACTTGGCACGTAAGAACAATATGGTTACTAATCTTGGCAAGCTGCTTGATCCTTTGGCAGACAAGCTGTTGGTGACTGCTGTACTCATTTCGCTCGTAGAAATGGGCAAGTTAGATTCCTGGATCGCTGTCGTGATCATTAGCCGTGAATTTGCAGTCACAGGTCTCCGCCAGATTGCATTGCTGGATGGATCTGTTGTAGCGGCAAGCAATTGGGGCAAGCTAAAAACCGTTGTGCAAATTGTAGCTATTGTACTGCTTCTGCTGAATAATTTCCCGTTCTCTTACACAGGGGTTCATGTGGATGTTATCGCAGTGTGGGCTGCAGCGATTATAACAATCTGGTCAGGAATTGATTATTTTATTAAAAACAAAAACTTGCTTAATTTATCAAAAGCGTAATCGTTCCGGAAAACGGGTAATTTAGAAGGAACAATTTGTACTAAGGGCAATAGGAAAACATCCTATTGCCCTTTGAATACTCACAGCGTGCACAGGAGGATATAGAATGAAGGCAGAAATCATTGCGGTTGGCACAGAGCTATTGCTTGGACAGATTGTGAATACCAATGCGAGATATTTGTCTCGCGAATTAGCCGCGATCGGAATTGATGTGTATTTCCAAACAGTTGTTGGGGACAATCTAAGTCGCCTTAGTGAAGCAATCCGCATTGCTCAGAGTCGTGCAGATGTCATTTTATTTTCCGGTGGCATTGGGCCAACACAGGATGATTTAACCAAGGATGCATTGGCTGAAGTGTTAGGTCGTAAGCTGCATATAGATCGACTAGCGATGGACAAAATAGAAGGCTTTTTCAGGGATCGAAATGTTACGATGACCGAGAATAATCGCCGTCAGGCTATCGTTATTGAAGGGGGAACACCTCTAGCTAACGAGACGGGGCTTGCAGCGGGAAATGCCATCTCGGACAATGGAAAACACTATGTAGTTATGCCTGGGCCGCCTAAAGAGCTGATTCCTATGTTTGAGCAGGAGGTTAAGCCATGGCTCTTCCAACATGTTCTGACAGAAGAGATGCCGATCTATTCCAGAATGCTGAAGTTTGCAGGTATAGGGGAGTCGGCTTTGGAGGATCGTCTGCTTGATCTGATCGACGGACAGACAGACCCTACGATTGCTCCGTATGCAAGCGAAGGGGAGGTTACCGTGCGTGTCTCTACCAAAGCACCGAATGAGGGAGAGGCGCAGGTTAAGCTGGATGCGATGGAAGTTCAGATTCGTGAGCGTTTGCCAGAGCATCTGTACGCCAATGAGGATGTGCCTATTGAGTATACGATCGTTACGATGATGGCTGATATGGGTCTGACTCTTAGTGCTGCTGAGAGCTGCACAGGCGGGCTTGTCATGCAGAGCCTGACATCAATTCCAGGCAGCGCGGCTATTCTTAAAGGCGGAATTGTATGTTATTCCAATGAGATGAAAGAAAAATTGCTGAACGTTCCTCATGATTATCTTGAGGGTGAAGATGCGCCCGGAGCGGTAAGTCCTGAGGTTGCTAAAGTATTGGCAGAGCAGGTGCGCATGATTGGTGATGCTAACTTTGGATTAGCTGTTACAGGTGTCGCAGGGCCGGGGTATTCTGAGCGTAAGCCCCCTGGTCTTGTCTTCATTGCTCTAGCTGAACGCGGCAAAGAGACGGAAATCCATGAATTACGTATTAACGGTAATCGGGAAACGGTTCGCATCCGTTCGACCAAATCTATCTTGTACCGATTGTGGCGCAAGCTTGTTGAAATAGATTAGTTCTTCCGCTTGGTTTGCTTTTACAGTGCAAAACAGGTATAATTTTAACAGACGGAAGAACCGTAGAATCAGGCACTTTAGCCTTGTTTACGGTTCTTTTTTCTGTTTAATTCCAGGTTTTCTTGAGGAAGAGGCGCCTCGGCCTTTACAAAAAAAACGAATGTATGTTCGAAAAAAAGCTTGGCAAACGTGTTAAAACAAGGTATCATTATCTTATAAACAGTAAAGGGTGTGAGCATATTGTCAGACCGTCGTGCCGCGCTTGATATGGCGCTCCGTCAAATAGAGAAGCAATTTGGTAAAGGATCCATCATGAAACTGGGTGAGTCGACCCACATGCAAGTGGAAATTATTCCCAGCGGTTCCTTGGCTCTGGATATTGCATTAGGAACAGGCGGCTTGCCTAAAGGCCGGATTGTTGAAATATATGGACCTGAATCTTCTGGTAAAACAACTGTAGCACTACATGCGATTGCTGAAGTGCAAAAAGTAGGAGGACAAGCTGCATTTATCGATGCCGAGCATGCTCTTGACCCCCAATATGCAAGTAAGCTTGGTGTTAACATCGATGAATTGCTTCTGTCTCAGCCAGACACGGGTGAGCAAGGGCTTGAAATTGCAGAAGCACTCGTTCGCAGTGGTGCTGTGGATATTGTCGTTATTGACTCCGTTGCTGCATTGGTACCTAAAGCTGAAATTGAAGGCGAAATGGGGGATTCCCACGTTGGTTTGCAGGCACGTCTGATGTCACAGGCGTTGCGTAAATTGTCGGGTGCAATCAGCAAATCCAAAACAATCGCAATCTTCATTAACCAGCTTCGTGAAAAAGTTGGGGTTATGTTTGGTAACCCTGAAACAACACCTGGTGGTCGTGCCTTGAAATTCTACTCCACAGTTCGCTTGGACGTTCGTCGGATTGAAAGTATCAAGTCAGGCAATGACATCATCGGGAACCGTACACGTATAAAAGTGGTTAAGAATAAAGTAGCACCACCGTTTAAACAAGCTGAAGTTGATATCATGTACGGTGAGGGTATCTCTAGAGAAGGTAGTATCATTGACATTGGTACAGAACTGGATATCGTTAACAAAAGTGGTGCATGGTATTCCTATGAGGGCGAGCGTCTAGGACAAGGTCGCGAAAATGCGAAGCAATTCATGAAAGAGCACAAAGAAATTGCCCAAGTAATTGAGCAAAAAATTCGTGAAGAAAGCAATTTAACGACGCTAGTTCCTGCTCCAACAACTGATGATCAGAAAAAAGAAGAAGCAGAAGAACAAGAATTGTTTGAAATTAACGAGTAATTTACTGAACTCCTGAGGCTTGTCTGATTGTGACTTGACTATACACAGGAAATAAGGTTTGTGGCTCGCATTGTCCAACAGCCTCTGTCCCATAGGACAGGGGCTGTTGGCACGCTAACTGTATAAGATATGGCCGGGCTAAACTCCCGGCCTTTTATCATAATGTCTGATCTTCCGTGGAGAGCAGAATTAGCAACGATGAAAGGAGATTAAGGCATGGACAAATATGATGAGGATTTATTTGAAGAAGCAGAGTTAACGGGAATCTCCCAATTTCCCGATCATGAGGAGTTGACCATTACACGGGTTGAGCGGTTGCTGAAGGGACGAGTGGCGAGATATCGTATCGAGTTCGGTATGCACTCAATTACTGTTCTGGAAGATGTAATGATTAAATATCGGTTGATGCGAGGCAACACATTTGTAAAAAAGGATCTTGAGGAAATTGTTGTGGCTGATGAGCGCCAACAGACATATGTTCAGTCTTTGCGTTATCTCGAATTTAAGCCGCGTACACGGCATGAATTAAGCCAGCGTTTGCGGCAGAAGCAGTTTGCGCCTCCATTGATTGAAGAGGTGTTGGATCGGCTGGAGCAGGAGAGTTTGATTGACGATGAAGCATTTGCGAAGGAATGGACACGTCAGCGTATGGAGGGTCAGCGTAAGGGAAAACTGTGGATAAGGCAAGAACTTCGCCAGAAGGGCATTGCCAATGATCTAATTGCTGAAGCTTTGGAAACCGTGAGCGGGGATACAGAATTTGAGACTGCTTTGACCGCAGGACGTAAGAAGTGGAATCAAGTCAAAGGCGACATTTCTGAGAAGAAACGCAAAACGCTTCCTTTTCTGATGCGGCGTGGTTTTCCGATGGATATGGTGCGCCGTGTCGTTAATTGTTTAATTGAAGAAACTGAGGCTAAAGACCCTGATGATGACGACGCTTTACTGTGGGATTAGGAGACAGGACACTCTATGTCGCATTCTCTTGACAATTTCTTTCGTCAAATACTAAAATGGACATGAGTCTTATTGAAATGGAGACCCTTTTTCCTTCCAAAAAAGCGGTTTCGGTTCTTGAGATTTCAACCATTCATGATTATGGGTTCGCTTGAGAGCGAATAGTACGTGGTGAACATGTACACTTGAAATGAAAATCGGCGGGGGATCGCCGTAGGTAATCTTTATTCCCAAACATATGTAAGGCTTGAAAACTGAAATTGACCCAAGGAATGCCTTGGAGGAATCAACGAGGAGGTGAACAGTATGTACACTGCAATCATGATCGCTCTCGTTGTAGCCGCGCTATTCATTGGGTTCGGAGTAGGATATTTTATTCGCAAATCTCTTGCAGAGGCTAAAATCTCTAGTGCGGAACAAGCTGCCGTACAAATCGTGGAGAACGCGAAAAAAGAGGCAGAGGCACTGAAGAAAGAAACGGTGCTGGAAGCGAAGGATGAAATTCATCGCATTCGCGCCGAGGCTGAAAAAGACACTCGTGAACGTCGGAACGAAATTCAACGACAAGAAAGACGATTGTTGCAAAAAGAAGAGTCGCTGGATAAAAAGATGGAATCACTCGAACGTAAAGAAGAGCAAGTGGCTAACAAAGAGAAACGTATTGATGAGACACAGCAGCAAATTGAAATGATCTACAAAAACCAGGTGACTGAATTGGAGCGTATATCCAATCTCACTATGGAGGATGCACGCAGTATCATACTGTCCAACGTAGAACAGGAAGTTCGTCACGAGACGGCTCAAATGATCAAGGACATCGAACAGCAGGCGAAAGAAGAGGCGGACAAGAAATCTCGCGAGATTATTACGCTTGCTATCCAACGTTGTGCGGCTGATCACGTTGCCGAAACTACAGTATCTGTTGTGACATTGCCGAATGAAGAGATGAAAGGCCGGATTATCGGTCGTGAAGGACGCAACATCCGTGCGCTTGAAACCCTTACGGGGATTGACCTCATTATCGATGATACGCCAGAAGCAGTTATTCTGTCGGGCTTTGACCCGATCCGTCGTGAGATCGCTCGTACTGCCCTGGAGAAATTGGTGGCAGATGGACGAATCCACCCGGCACGTATTGAAGAGATGGTTGAGAAGTCTCGTAAAGAAGTGGACGAGCGTATCCGTGAGTACGGTGAGCAGGCAACCTTTGAAGTTGGCGTACATGGATTGCACCCAGACTTGATCAAAATTTTGGGACGACTGAAGTTCCGTACAAGTTATGGTCAAAATGTCTTGAAACATTCTATGGAAGTGGCTTACTTAACTGGGCTGATGGCTGGCGAACTCGGAGAAGACGTAACGCTGGCAAGACGTGCAGGTCTATTGCATGACATCGGTAAAGCGCTGGATCACGAAGTGGAAGGATCACACGTCGAAATTGGCGTGGAACTGGCGAAGAAATACAAAGAACATCCTGTAGTAATTAACAGTATCGCGTCCCATCACGGGGATTGCGAAGCAACTTCGGTTATTGCGATGCTGGTTGGCGCAGCAGATGCGCTCTCCGCAGCAAGACCGGGTGCACGCCGCGAAACACTGGAAACGTATATCAAACGACTGGAGAAATTGGAAGAGATTTCAGAATCGTTCGAAGGTGTCGAGAAATCGTACGCTATTCAAGCTGGACGCGAAGTTCGCGTTATGGTACAGCCTGAGAAGATCGACGATGCTGAAGCATTCCGTCTCGCGCGTGACATTACGAAGATGATCGAGAATGAACTCGATTATCCAGGTCACATCAAAGTCACCGTCATTCGGGAAACCCGTGCGGTTGAATACGCAAAATAGAGTATTTTGGGAAAAGTGGCCGCAGTGATGGGCCACTTTTCCTGTTGATAACCATGTATTGCAAGTGTCGGAATCTGAAGCTTTGTAGTGAATGAAGGAGGCAGTACCATGAAAGTTCTGTTTATTGGTGATATTGTAGGCAACGTTGGACGGAAAGCATTGAAAGAAAATCTTCCGTACCTGAAAAATAAATATAAACCACATGTCATTATTGTTAATGGTGAAAATGCAGCCGCAGGTCGAGGAATTACAGGTGCAATTGCTAACGAATTTTTCAATTGGGGTGTGCATGGAATCACCCTCGGTAACCATACATGGGATAACAAGGATATTTTTGATTTTATAGATGATGAACCACGTATGATTCGCCCAGCGAACTTCCCTCCTGGCACACCAGGAAGAGGGTATACTGTGGTCAAAGGCGAAGGGAAAGAACTTGCCATCGTAAACTTGCAAGGGCGGACTTTCCTACCTGCACTGGACTGCCCGTTCCGTGTAGCTGATGAAATTGTAGATGAGCTACGTCAGGATTATAAATGTATTCTCGTGGACATGCATGCTGAAGCAACTTCGGAGAAAATCGCGATGGGATGGCATCTTGACGGACGTGCGTCTCTTGTCGTAGGTACACATACTCATGTACAGAGTAACGATGATCGCATTTTGCCAGGTGGAACAGCTTACCTGACAGATGCAGGTATGGTTGGACCTCGTGATGGTATTCTTGGTATGGAGCGTGAAGCGGTGCTCTGTAAGTTCTATACACAACTGCCTGTGCGCTTTGTTGTAGACGACGGCAAATGGCATTTTCACGGCGTAGTGGTCGAGATTGACGAATCTACAGGTGCAGCAACACGAATTGAAAAAATCCGCCTGACAGAAGACGAGTGGCGCATGGAATAGGGGCAATGTCCCATTTTGCAAGGAAACCCGTCTAAAAAGAAGGAATTTTTTTGCCTCCCGCGAATAACATCTAGTAAGTGGAAACAAACATTCAACATTCCCAGGGAGGTACTTACCATGGAAGTATTAAAAGTTTCAGCAAAGTCCAATCCCAATTCCGTAGCAGGCGCACTTGCAGGAGTTCTTCGTGAACGTGGAAATGCTGAACTGCAGGCCATTGGAGCGGGAGCACTGAACCAAGCCATTAAAGCGGTAGCGATAGCCCGGGGATTTGTAGCACCAAGCGGAGTTGACTTGATTTGTATTCCAGCTTTTACAGACATTGTGATTGACGGTGAGGACCGAACGGCCATTAAGCTGATTGTGGAGCCCAGATAATACATGCATTCTTAGCAAAAACCTGTTTACGAAGTAGACAGGTTTTTTGCGTTCTATTCACTATATTAGCGTGGAAAAGGGGGAATTCGTATGAAAAAATGGCTCATAGCAGACTATCATTGTGATGTGCTTAGCAAAATGTTGACACAGCCGGGGATTTCCTTTCTAGATGCTCCAGAGCTTGATGTGAACTGGCAACGACTGCAGACTGGCAACATTGGACTGCAAGCATTTGCTGTGTATTTACCCGAAGTGTTGGGCAGAGGTAAGTTTGAACATGTCATGAGCCAGTTGGAAATATACCGTACTAAGGTGGAACGTAATAACGAGCGTCCAGAAGGCACACAGACGTTGTTATGGCGTGAACAGCTCACTCAGGAGGCAGGACAGCCTCATCCATGGGGGTTGCTTACGTTGGAGGGTGTGGATGGGCTGGAGGGAAACCTCTTCTATCTAGAGATCTGTTATCGGATGGGTGTTCGCATTGTGGGTATAACGTGGAATTATGCCAATTGGGCGGCAGACGGAATTATGGAACAGCGGGGAGCGGGTCTGACCGAGAAAGGCAGACAGTTGGTTCAACGTTGTAATCAGATAGGCATGCTGCTAGATGTGTCACACTTAAGCGAAAAGGGATTTTGGGAACTTGCCGATCTTAGTGAACGTCCTTTTATTGCATCACACTCCAACAGCTTTACTGTATGTCCGAATGTACGTAATCTGAAGGATGATCAGATTCGTGCGATTATTACACGGGATGGCCGAATAGGACTCACGTTTGTTCCTTGGTTTGTGAAGCAGGAAGGTGATGTTCAGATCGAGCATTTATTGCCACATATTGAACAGATCTGCTCTCTGGGTGGTCAGCATCATTTGATGCTTGGGTCTGATTTTGACGGAATTCCTACATATATCGAACAGCTTGAACACGCAGGACATTACCCGAACTTAATCAATACACTATGCAAGCACTACGATGAATCCTTGGTTCGCGGCTGGATCTGGGGAAACGGTATGAGCTATCTGAGCAAAAATTTGCCTGAAATCGAACCTGTAGGAAAACGTTAAAGTTTAAACAAAGTCGTAAGGGGCATGATGATCTGAGAGAAGTGTGCGTCTGAGAAAGAAGGTACATGTTATCTCGTGCTACAAGATCATAACCATTGATGGAATAGAGTAGGGCTTTATCAACGACAGATTTCCCAAAAACAGGTTTAAATTCAGGTGAAATAAGTGTATTTCATGAATTTTCATCAGTTCATTTTCATTTCACTGCAAAAAGGAGTATAATACCATTGAATTGTTAAGAGCCTAATGAGGCCATAGATAAACAAGGAGTGAAATTCACAATGAGTAAAACAGTACCTGTGGGCGTATCAGCCCGCCACATTCATGTATCCCAAGAGCACGTTGAAATTTTGTTTGGTAAAGGTTACGAATTGACTGAGTTTAAACCTCTGTCCCAACCTGGACAATACGCTGCTAACGAAACAGTAGCTGTAATTGGTTCCAAAGGACAGTTTGATAAAGTGCGTATCCTTGGTCCAGTTCGCCCTGAAACACAACTGGAAATTTCGATGACGGATTCCTTCGCTATTGGTGTTAAAGCACCTGTACGCGAGTCCGGAAGCATTGAAGGTACACCAGGCATTACAATTAAAGGACCAGCTGGCGAAGTAACGATCGATAAAGGCGTTATTGTTGCCGCTCGTCACATTCACTTCCATACGTCCGATGCTGCAAAATGGGGCATTGAGGACAAGCAAATGCTGAAAGTTCGTCTGGGCGGAGATCGTGGTCTGGTATTGGAAAATGTACTGGCTCGTGTATCTGATTCCTTTGCTTTGGACATGCATATTGACACAGATGAAGCAAATGCAGCTGGCGCACGTAACGGCGATACTGCTGAAATCATCGACTAGTCATTTGTAATGTGTCAATTGTGGAGTTGCCTTGGCGCTCCATTCATACAACAACCCGAGTACACCTTATAGCTGGATCATCCAGCGGGGCTCGGGTTTTTTGTTGCATTTGAAGCACAGACAGGAAACTCTTTCGTCATCTGTTAGAGGAGAAGGTGCGTGCGCTTTGCATGTGGAACTAGAGCCCAATACATGTTATAATTTACTGTAATGCTCTTTTGAATTATGGAGTGCAAAGCTTATATGCGACCTAGAGATGAACTAACGAATTTTTATTAATAGAGGCTGTAAGGAGTGACCGAAGGAAATGGCTAAAGACTCAAAAAAGGATTACTCCCAATATTTTGATTTCTCCGATGCCAAAGTAATTTCGCAAGATGAATTCAGCAAAAAGATTCGAATTCGGGGCCGGGACATCAATATCAAATCGGAGCCGAATCATCGTCAGGAGAAACAGCGGGGCAAGGAAGACGTACAGGTACTATACGATAACGCCATCCCAGATGAACTGAAAAACATAGGGAAAGGCAAACACTATATTGTATATACGTATGGCTGCCAGATGAACGAGCATGATTCAGAAACGATCAAAGGGTTACTGGAATCCATGGGATACCAGTCCACAGAAGATCGCAAAGAGGCAGACATTATTCTGCTGAATACATGTGCGATTCGGGAAAACGCGGAAGATAAAGTATTCGGCGAGCTAGGACATCTGAAAACGCTCAAACTCGAACGCCCAGGACTATTGCTTGGTGTGTGCGGCTGTATGTCTCAGGAAGAAGGCGTCGTTAATCGGATTATGCAGAAGCATGGTTTCGTCGATATGATCTTTGGTACGCATAATGTACACCGATTGCCACATCTGATTCAGGAAGCATTGTTCAGTAAAGAGATGGTCGTGGAAGTATGGTCCAAAGAGGGCGATATCATTGAGAATCTGCCGAAAAAACGCGAAGGTATGCGCGGGTGGGTGAACATTATGTACGGCTGCGATAAGTTCTGTACATATTGTATCGTTCCATTTACGCGAGGAAAAGAGCGGAGCAGACGACCAGAAGATGTGATCGCTGAAGTTCGAGAGCTGGCAAGACAGGGATTCAAAGAGATTACATTACTTGGTCAGAACGTAAATGCTTATGGTAAAGACTTTACGGATCTGAAATACAGCTTCGGTGACTTGATGGATGACATTCGCAAGATTGATATTCCACGGGTACGTTTCACAACCAGTCATCCACGTGACTTTGATGATCGCCTGATCGAGGTGTTAGCCAAAGGTGGAAACTTGGTTGAGCATATTCATCTACCAGTACAATCAGGAAGTACCGAAGTGCTCAAACGTATGAGTCGGAAGTATAATCGGGAACACTATCTGCAGCTTGCAAACAAAATTAAAACAGCCATTCCGGATGTCGTTTTGACTACCGACATTATCGTTGGTTTCCCGGGAGAAACGGATGAGCAGTTTGAAGATACATTGTCACTCGTTCGGGAAGTCGGTTATGACTTCGCATATACCTTTATCTACTCTCCGCGTGAGGGTACGCCTGCAGCGGTGATGGAGGATAATGTACCGATGGAAGTGAAAAAGGAACGTCTGAAACGGTTGAATGAAACGATCAACGAGTATAGCCAGAGCAGCAATGAGAAACAGCGTGGCAAAGTGGTAGAAGTTCTCGTTGAAGGGGAAAGCAAACGGAATTCGAATGTTCTGGCAGGACGGACGCGCAGCAATAAATTGGTTCATTTTGAAGGATCCAAGGATTTGATCGGTACATTCGTACATGTGGAGATCACAGATCCGATGACATTCTATATTCGCGGCAACCTGCTTAACGAGCCAGTAGCTGCCAACCAGTAATATAACAATATCAGTACCCACAACCAATAAGATGGTTTAGGTTTTTGTATGCTTCGGACTACAGCAAAAGTAGCGGAGGGAACGGAATCGATTCTGTAGAAGCAAAACGCTCGCCTTTGTCCCTGTATTTTACCCATTGAATAATCTAATCAAAAAAATACAGGGACAACAGCGATCGAAAGAACGATCCGAGTATGCAGCGGTCACATAAGCAGTTATTGTGGCTCGGTGCAGGGCGTGTATTCCATCTTATATTATCTCATAGAATGGAGCGATTTCAGTGGCGCAGGAGCAAGTGCAGTACAACCATTATGGTATGCCGACCTACGATACGCGCGATCTGGTCATACGCGACGATATTATGGGAAAAGCCA
Organism: Paenibacillus sp. Root52; assembly: GCF_001426865.1. Lineage (GTDB taxonomy): Bacteria > Bacillota > Bacilli > Paenibacillales > Paenibacillaceae > Paenibacillus. The sequence continues at coordinate 334,586 of NZ_LMFO01000029.1, forward strand.
AAGAATTGGCGGATATGCTTGGAACTAGCGAGGAAGTTAGGCAGTTTCAACAGGCAGAATCCAAAATTCGCGACCATGAGCGCATTCAGCAATTGATTGCAACAATTAAGAAGAAGCAAAAAGAGATTGTTGCCTTCGAAAGTTTCAAAAATGCTGATATGGTAAACAAGATCGAACAAGAAATTACCGATTTGCAGGATGAACTGGACAGCATTCCATTGGTAACTGAATTCCAGCAAAGCCAGAGTGATATTAACTATCTGCTTCAGCTTGTAATTTCTGTTATTCGAGATACAGTCTCAGAGAAAGTAAATGTAGAAGCTGGCACGGATTCACCTCCGACGAGCTGCGGTTAAGTTGTAGAAGGGTGCGGACGCAGTCCGCGCCTTTTTGATGTATAGTATGTGTGTTCAATTTCGGAACAGCCTCTTATAGGACGAAGCAGGGAACAGACTCGAATGTAATTAGATATTATATTGAGAGGCTCCACTTCGTGGGGTTATTTTGTGTGAGTTCATGCTGTAAAAGATTCATTAAAACACAGGACATCAAGAGCGATATACACCAAAGAGAATAAAGGGGAAATCAATAATGAGTATTTTGGACAAAATGGTTGAAGAGGGCGAGGAGCGATTCTGGGGCTTCCTGGGCTGCCGATATATTAAAGGTGATGAAAAAGAAGTACAAATTGGACTCACCGCAGGTGAGCACCATACCAATTCCATGGGTATTATCCACGGAGGTGTACTGACATCTCTGATGGATCAGGCGATGGGAATGGTGGCAACCGCTGCAATGGCAGTGGACAGTTGTGTAACTACGAATCTGAATGTACATTTTCTAGCTCCGATGAAACAAGGGGAATTAATGGTGACCTCGACGGTACTGCATCAAGCTGGACGCAGCGTTACAGCACAATCTGAGGTTCGCGATGCTACCGGTACACTCGGTTGTATGGCAACAGCGACATTCCGTATTGCAGGGGTTAGAAAGCAAACTACTGAATCCAAAGGTTGACAAAAGATTTTATTATGTCATAATGAGATTATCAAATTGAAAATAGTCGGTGGTGCCCATGAGCGAAAACTACGAACACTTAAATGCTGATAGCGATGAACAAGCGGCTCGTGCTTATAGTTCCAAGAAATATCGTACTCCCGATGGCGTGCCAGCGGATATCGTCATGTTCACCTTGACCAAACGAGAGCGGAAGACTGTCACGAAGACCCTTCCTATTCGGGAACTCAAGGTTATGCTTATTAAACGCAAAGGATGGCCTTTTGCGGGAAGATGGGCTCTGCCGGGTGGATTTTGTCAAGAGAACGAGTCTATCTACGATGCTGCGAAGCGGGAACTGATGGAGGAGACAGGCGTCGATGGTGGACATTTAGAATATCTGAATGTATATAGTCAACCGGGGCGTGATCCACGGGGTTGGATTATCTCACATGCGTTCTTTGCACTGGTGGAGGAATGGATGCTGGAACACCGTCAGGCTGCAGACGATGCAGAAGATGTTGGACTCTTTACGATCCAAGAAGCGCTCGAGGAGCTTGAGCTTGCGTTTGATCATCGAACCATTATAGAAGATGCGTATCGCCGGATTCAGCAACAAATGCTGGAAACGACGATTGCACGTCAGTTTCTTCCACGTGATTTTACGTTAAGTGAATTATACCAGGTCATTCAAAGTGTTGTCCCTGATTTTGAAGAACCGAATTTCATCCGTAAGATTACTTCAACGCGTAGCCGTAAAGGGATCGTAGAAGAAGTAAGAGATGAAGAGGGCAACCTACTCAGTTCCAATCAATATTCACAGCGTCCGGCGCAGCTCTATCGTTTCACAGAACTTGTGCCACGCTTATCCATTTATACCTAACTGGCCAAGTTGACTTAGGATTGAATCAGGCTCAGACTATTCTCAAAATAAAGGGAGTGCAGACGATGAAAGCATTGATTGTCATCGATTTTACCCGAGATTTTGTGACAGGCGCTTTGCCTGTTGGTGGGCCGGCAGTTGAGATTGAAGAGACTGTAGCTGCAATTACTGAGAATTACTGTGATCATAAGCATGAAGTCATTATGGCTGTAGATTTGCACGAACAGAATGATCCGTACCATCCGGAAACAACACTTTTTCCGCCTCATAACATTAGGGATACAGAGGGAAGGCTACTATATGGACGCTTAGCCCAAGTGATGGAGGATCGGAAAGAGCATATTCGTTGGATGGATAAGACGAGATATAGTGCCTTCTGTGGAACAGATCTGGAGCTTCGGCTCAGGGAACGCGGAATTACAGATATTGCACTCATAGGTGTGTGTACCGATATATGTGTATTACATACAGCGGTGGATGCCTACAACAAAGGCTTTCACATCACGGTGTATGAGGATGCTGTAGCCAGTTTTAATGCTGCTGGACATGAGTGGGCACTAGGACACTTCCGTTCGAGTCTAGGGGCTCAAGTCGTGAAAGCAAGAGAAACTATTCTTGCCCAATAGCTTAATGAACCTGCGAGCTGTAATTATGTTAGATTGGCGTTAAATATGGTGAATGAAATAAACCGGAGACTTTTTTGGATTCACAACGATATGGTTAATGTTATGTAATCGTGAAGAGAGTCTCCACATGTTAACCTGTGTTCAAAGGTAATGCCTATGAACATGAGCGGAAGTCAGAGAGGATGAGACAAATGCAGACGACTAGCCTGGCTTTACATACAGATAAATATCAGATCAATATGATGTATGCCCACTGGGTGAATGGAACTCACAAGCGAAAAGCGGTATTTGAAGCGTATTTCCGCAAGCTTCCGTTTGGAAACGGATATGCTGTTTTTGCCGGATTGGAACGCATTGTGAATTACATCAGCCAACTTCGCTTTAACATGGACGACATCAAGTATTTATCGAAACAAGAGGAAAATTACGATCCTGTCTTTCTGGAAGAATTGCTCCAGTTTTCATTTCAGGGCACAATTCATTCGATGAAGGAAGGGGCAATCGTATTCCCTGATGAACCGCTTATTCGGGTAGAAGGCTCTATTATGGAGACGCAACTTGTGGAGACGGCGATACTTAACTTCATGAATTATCAAACGTTGATTGCTACAAAGGCATCGCGGATCAAGCAAGTAGCAAGCCAAGATACCTTGCTCGAATTTGGAACAAGACGTGCACAAGAAGCGGATGCGGCGATCTGGGGGGCACGTGCGTCTTATGTTGCTGGGTTCCATGCCACATCTAATATGCTGGCAGGAGAGCGTTTTGGAATCCCAACAGCGGGAACACATGCGCACTCTTGGGTACAGAGCTTCATGAGCGAGCAGGAGGCCTTTGACGTGTATGCCAAAGTATTACCAGATCAGGTAACCTTGCTGGTAGATACGTTTGATACGCTGAATAGCGGTGTGCCTCATGCCATCAAAACTGCTAAGATGCTGGAGAGTCAAGGCAAGAGAATGAATGCGATTCGTCTGGACAGTGGTGACTTAGCATATCTATCGATTCAAGCACGTCAAATGCTGGATGAAGCAGGTCTGGATTATGTGAAAATTGTAGCCTCCAACGATCTGGATGAGAACACCATCTTCAACCTTAAGGCTCAAGGAGCACGCATTGACACTTGGGGCGTCGGTACACAGCTGATTACGGCTTCTGACCAGCCTTCTCTAGGCGGCGTATATAAGCTGGTAGAACGTGAAGTTGATGGTGGTGAGATGCTACCTACGCTTAAAATATCAGCCAATCCTGAAAAAGTATCTACGCCAGGTAAAAAGGAAGTGTTCCGGATCATTGATCCGAAACATGGCAAAGCAATCGCGGACTATATCTGTTATCCAGGTGAAGAGCAGCCATTGCAGGGTGGGCCGCTCAAGCTGTTCAACCCGCTACACCCTTATCTGAAGAAGACGGTAACCCGCTACGAAGCAATTAACATGTTAGAACCTATCTTCGTGAATGGGCGCAAAGTATACGAATTACCAACCTTAAATGAGATCCGCAGCTACCATCGGGAACAGATGAATCTTTTCTGGCCAGAATATCAGCGGAAGCTCAATCCAGAGATTTATCGTGTGAACATCAGCCCGGCAGCTTGGAATATGAAACAGAAGCTGATTGCAGAGCATGTTCAATTCACAGAGGAGTAGCGCCTAATCATAGAGTAAGGCATAACCGAGGAGTTACTCGGCTTATGCCTTTTTTTCATCTGCGTGTTCTTTCCCTGGTAATTTGGAGAGCGTAGTATTGAACCTCAGTAGTCATGACTTTCATCGAAGTTGTGTGATTCGTCATGGACAAGAAGTCAGATGATTACGATATACTACGTGTAACTGAAACTGATGGTAAGCGGAAATGGCATCATTATTTCTCGGGAAAGCGCAGGAGACGCCAAATCTTGCAATCGATTGGGTTCTTAGTTCGACATATCGTACCTCTCTTTACCAAATAACTTCACCGATCAGCCGATGGATAGCTGTTTCAAGCAAACTTTCGTGGGGGATGAAAGATAGAGGAGGTGTACATATGAGATGGGTTTTAGGATTGATATGGGTGGTTTTTGTCATCTATGCTTGGTTATGGGCACCAGGACAGCCACCTGGAGAGGACCCCATATTTGGAGAACTGATTACGATGCAGAGCAAGGAACCGTGGCTACTTGTCGTATTTTCGTGGCTGGGGATATTCCCCGCGATCTATGCTTGCTTATTATTACGGACATCACCTCAAGAGCGAGGTAGACGCTTTCCGGCATGGCCGTTCGTTATACTATCGTTTGGGTTGGGAGCATTTGCGCTGTTACCTTATTTCGCATGGGTCTCAACACATAAGTTAACTCCAGCATACACAAGCTTATCCTTCGGCAGTGATCGTAGGTCAGGTATTCGTCGATTGGCAGGAAATAAGTTAACGTATGGGGTTTTGCTGTTATTGACCTTCGGGACGTTCTTTTATGGGCTGACACAAGGGAATATGGAAGCATATTTGGAGGCGTTCAGCCAATCCTCATTTGTACACATTATGACTATTGATTTTGTCATACTGTCCCTGCTATCTGTGCTTGCCATATATAGAGATGCCGTAATTAGTAGACGTTCACAGGCTTGGGCTTGGATCGGTCTTGTTCCACTGTTCGGGCCGTTAGTATACCTTTTAACGAGTAGCAGACAGACTTAAGCAGTAAAGTGTATAAAGGGCATCGCTAACCGGGAAAAGGAAACTTATGAATTATTGTGATGAATAATTCACTACATGAATTGAATTTCGTTTTCCTTAGTTGCTTCCAAAATGAGTTGCTTCAAAAAATAAAAAAAACAATAGGAGAGGATAACGATGGAGAACACTTTTCCAGCATACGTAGTTCGAAAAGAACAAGATGGGGAGGTCAAGGCTGCAATAGAACAGCTTAGAAAAGAGGATCTGCCTAACGGAGACGTTACACTACAGGTTCAATATTCTAGTGTCAATTATAAGGATGGACTTGCTACGATTGAAAAAGGAGGCGTTGTGCGTGAATATCCTATAGTGCCGGGCATAGACCTCGCGGGAACTGTGGAGGAATCTGTGAGCGGACGATTTGCCCCAGGTGACCGTGTAATCAGTACGGGGTATGAGCCGGGAGTATCTCACTTTGGTGGCTATAGCCGGTATGCACGTCTCCGTAGTGAATGGCTGGTTCCACTGCCACCAGGTCTCAGTGAAAAAGAAGCCATGGCGATTGGAACAGCAGGTTTTACCGCAGCACTTTCTGTCGATGCCCTGGTTCAAGCGGGTGTAACCCCTGAGATGGGCAAAATTTTGGTGACAGGTGCAACGGGTGGTGTGGGGAGCATGGCAGTAGCCATCCTAGCAAAGCTAGGATATGAGGTGACTGCCAGCACAGGCAAAAAGGATAAGCAAGAGCAGCTGCTTCGGGATCTAGGTGCTTCACATATCATTTCACGAGAAGAAGCAGACATGCCAGCCAAAGGCGCATTAGGCAAGCAATTGTGGGCAGGCGTAGTTGATCCTGTTGGAGGCTCAGCGCTGGCTGAACGGTTAAAACAGATCCAGTACGGGGGAGTGGTTGCCGTTTCGGGATTAACCGGGGGGACAGCATTTGAGTCGACGGTGCTTCCATTTATTTTACGAGGCATTCAGCTCAGAGGTATTGATTCGGTATATTGCCCTATGGAACGTCGGGAACGGTTATGGAAGCTGCTTGGTGGTGAGTGGAAGCCAGATCGTGCACTTGAACTAGGCATTCAAGAGATTACATGGGATCAGTTGCCTCAGACATTGGGAGCAATTCTGCAAGGAGAAGCTGTTGGGCGCACGGTTGTAAATACAATGGAGGCATCAATTTAAATATCAAAATCGAATAAGATTCGATTCTCTTAGACATGCTAACTCTACCATACGATGTCACAGCATCGTGACGGAAGGGAAGAGTAGCGTGGATACTACAACTCAAGGTCAATCACCTAAAATGAAGCCATATGCACTTGCACGAACAAGCCTCATGTTAGCATTAAACATTTTGTTGCTCGTAGGATGCTCATCATCCTCCACTTCACAGGAAGTTAAAATCTATTCCGGGCAAGCTACAAACGAAGGGAATATCCGTGCACAATCGCAGGGGCATGGTTTGAACGGAGTTTTTATTCAAGAGTTGGATCGGGCGTTCAACGAAAAAGGCATAAAGCTGATGAATAACATGTCTGCTGATGACGGTGAGGGTGGAATTACGTATATGTATCTGTTGAACGGAAGTGGACGGCATGTTGTAAAAGTTCATATTTTTGGCGATGATCATACGCGGACACTTCGCATGAAAGAAATGTATGGCAATGCTGAGAATCAGGCTGTACTGCAGAATGTATTAGGCAAAACATCGATTCGTAGTAAAGGGTATGTATCTATGGTCTATACTGCTTCAGGTGGGCAAAAGGATGTCTACGAGGATGAAGTGTTGCAGGTGTTCGATCATATGTTATATAAGTTGGACTAAAATATGACTGTTTTCTTCGTTGCGTGTGAACATTACGTTGGATTGACCGCAGATAGCTCGGATACGTATTTAAAATAAAACCAAACAATGAAAACCCGTCTGAGCGCTCAGACGGGTTTGTATATTTCTCGCATTACATGTCGTAACTCAGGCAAAATAAGCTTTTCCATAGCCAGCTTGACAGCTCCTCTGGAACCTGGCATAGAGAACACGGCTGTACGTCCAATCGTTCCTGCCACGGCACGGCTAAGAATAGCTGCAGATCCAATATCCTCCGTATAACTAAGGAAGCGGAAGATCTCACCGAATCCTGGCAACTCCTTATCTAACAGTGAAGATACAGCCTCAAATGTCGTATCCCTAGGTGCAATGCCAGTTCCTCCGCTGAGCAGCACTGCTTCTATATCATCGCGAACAGCCGCATCCTGCAGGATTGCTCGAATCTGATCGGATTCATCAGGTGTGATGATGTAGTCGATAACTTGGTAGCCCGCTTCAGACAAGAGCTGATGCATAAGCTGACCACTTGTATCCGTATCCTTCGTCCGAGTATCCGAGACCGTAATAATCATACATGAAACCGTGTTAGGGGCTTCCTGGCGATGTTGTTCCACTGAATTAATCATCTTAAACGATCCTCCTCATTTCATGTCTCCATAGCATAGACCATCCAGCGAAATCAGGCAATGCGAGGAGTACAGGGTACGTACATATTGCAAAGCGAATCCTACTTGGTGTACACTCCTAGGGTAGAAATTGATCAGATTCGATGGTCAGGCTAAAGAGGTGTATAACAATGAATGAAACTGTTGTAAAGAATCATTCCATCCCTGTATATATATTGTCAGGCTTTTTGGGAAGCGGTAAGACAACCCTGCTCGTTCAATTGATTGAACATTGGAAGCAACAAGGATTACGACCTGCTGTTGTTATGAATGAGTTAGGTGAAGTGAATTTAGATGGACAAGTTGTAGATTCCTCCGTTCCGATGACCGAAATGCTGGGTGGATGTATATGCTGCACGGTGCGTGGAGACTTAGGATTGCAGCTTGCTGAACTTGTGCAGACGGAATCTCCCGATGTTATTATTATCGAGGCAACGGGAGCAGCCAATCCGATGGAAATTCTCGATGCAGTAACGGAAACGTCACTGTACATGCGTATAGAGCTGAAGAGCTTGATCACTGTAGTAGATGCTGCACATTTGTCTGGATTATATCTGGAGCAGAAGGGTCAGACATACAAGCTGATGCAAGAACAGATTCGCTGTGCGTCTGTATTACTATTGAACAAAATAGATCGTGTGAACGAGCAGGAACTAGACAGCTTAAAGCAATTACTCGCGAAATGGAATGCCTTTGCCCCGGTTATCCCAACCGTTAAATGTGAGGTCGATCTAGATATGTTGCTTCAAAGTGGCGCTGCTGTCCACGGAAGTGCATCACGTAGTGAATCAGAGCATCATCACAGTGAAGGACAACATGTCCATACGGAAGCCTGTGCAGCACATGGATGTACCCATGGACAGCATAAATCATCGCCGGATAATCCGGTAGGACATGATCACTCACATGAGGATTCCGATGGTTCTCACGGTGATCATCCCCATGATCATAATGATGAACATACGCATGGGATTAATGATCAGCCTCATCCGCATGCATCACATGAACATGTGATGGTGTACACGCATTATTTCAGTGCGCCGGTGAATAGTGAAGCATTTGAATCCTTTGTGTCACAATTGCCTCGGGATGTGTATCGTGCAAAGGGAATTTTGAATTTTAGCGATACAGCCAGCCGATTTTGGTTCCAGTATGCTTATCGTGAATCGGACTACATGAAAATCACACCTCAGGGCGATGTGCCCAATGTTGCGGTGTTCATCGGTGAGCATTTTGATCAAACCATTATCCGAAACCAGTTATTGGCACTCGAAGCGGTAAAAACAGGGTAATGATTCAAGGGTCCTCCAGGCTGGGTATTAAGAAGCATAGGAAACTTTGCCTGGGAGGTAACTTTAAATGACACAACAACAAATTCAACAATGTATTGATGCTTGCTTGGAGTCCATGAATGCTTGCAACGTAAGTTACATATCAAGCTTAAAAGAATATGATCTAGCCATGTTGCGTGATTGCATTCGTTTGAGTCGAGAATGTGCAGAGATCTGTGGGTTTGCTGCACAAGCGATGACACGTGGAAGTGATTTTATCGCTGAGATTTGCGATTTATGTGTAAAAGCATGTGAAGCCTGCGCGGCGGAATGTGAGAAGCATAGACATGATCATTGCCAAGCCTGCGCGGAAGCTTGCCGTAAATGCGCAGAGGCGTGCCGCATGATGGCGGTAGTCGTGGCATAATGGTACGTGAATATATAGCAGATTAGCCTAGTCCCCTTAAAGCAAATAACGTTTGCAGAGCATCTATGTAGATGTGTAATCTCTTAAGGGGATTTTTGATGAGAAACGTTGAAATTTTGTAGACCCATTATGCATCTAGAGCATCAGTCGTACGAGATTGTACAACGAAGATAAAGTATTGGAAGTAAGGTTTACCAGTTGCCAAAGCAGGTCTCAGTCTGTATAATGATGGCAATGAATTGAAACTTACCAATATCTGTGATCAGGAGAGTAACCAGACCCATACATGACAGCGAGCCGGAGCGGGTGGAAGCCGGTATGAAATGATCTGTGTGAAACGCACCTGTGAGATGGTTGTCCGAAGTGATGTTTACATGTCTGCAGTATTGTAACTCATCAGTGTGAGGGTAATCCGGCTTGCGACCGTTAATCGCACCGAGCGGAACAGTAGTAGGACGAATCATTCGTGTACCTAGATACTGTTCACTTAGAGTGGTACCGCGGGAACTGTGAATAATAGCTCTCGTCTCTTGTTATAGGAGACGAGGGCTTTTTTTGTTTTGTAATTTACGTATATTTATTAATGATCAAGGAGTGTTTTATATGTTGAAAAAGCAGGCCGCTTCACATATTGCCCCCTTAGCAGGGCTCGAAGAAGCAGAGGTATTCAAGCTTTTGGAAGTACCGCCGCAACAGGAGATGGGGGATATTGCGTTTCCGTGTTTTGTGTTAGCTAAGTCGTTGAAAAAGGCTCCCGTAGCCATCGCAACGGAGATTGCGAGTGCATTGCAATCGGATATTCTGGAGGCTGTTCCAGCAGGGCCGTATGTCAACATCCGATTTAAACGGGAAAAGCTGGCAGCGGAGCTGCTCCAGGAGTTGGGGCAGCCTGGATTTGGCAAACTTGAGGAAGGTAATGCTGCTCGTGTTGTGATTGATATGTCCTCTCCCAATATTGCCAAACCGTTTGGCGTCGGACACCTGCGTTCAACGGTCATTGGCGCTGCGTTATATCGTCTGTATAATGAAGCGGGTTATACCGCGGTGAGTGTTAATCATTTGGGGGACTGGGGTACCCAGTTTGGTAAACAGATTGCGGCTTACAAACGGTGGGGAAACGATGCCGCATTACAGGCAGAACCAATCCGCACTTCGCTTGAATTATATGTTCGTTTTCACGATGAGGCTGAACATGATCCCTCTTTGGAGATTGAGGCAAGAGATTGGTTCCGCAAGCTTGAGCAAGGGGATGAAGAAGCTAAGCAGCTATGGGCTTTTTTCGTTGAAGTAAGCATGAAGGAATTCGATCGAATGTATGAGCGGTTAAACGTTCAATTTGACCACACGCTTGGTGAGAGCTTTTACAACGATAAGATGGGTGCAGTTGTAGATGAACTCCGAGCGAAAGGATTGCTGGAAGAGAGTGATGGAGCACTTGTGGTGCGCCTGGAAGAAGAGAATATGCCACCTTGCTTAATTATCAAAAAAGACGGAACAACGATCTATCCAACAAGGGACTTAGCCACGGCAATATATCGGCATGATGTAATGAAAGCAGACAAGATGTTGTATGTGGTCGGAGGTGAGCAGAAGCTGCACTTCAATCAGGTGTTCGCGGTGTTATCCCGAATGGGTCATGACTGGTCTGTGAATTGTGAGCATATTCCGTTCGGTCTCATGCGTTTCGAAGGACGGAAAATGTCTACTCGTCGTGGTAAGGTCGTCTTTTTACAAGAAGTATTAGATGAAGCGGTCTCCCGTGCAATGCAGATCATACAGGAGAAGAACCCCAACCTGCCTAATCCGCAGGAGGTGGCGGAGGCAGTGGGTGTAGGGGCAATCGTATTTGGAGATCTAAGCAACAATCGTCTGAATGATATCGATTTTTCGTTGGAAGATGCGGTGAGCTTTGAAGGTGAGACGGGTCCTTATGTGCAATATGCCTATGCTCGAATTAAAAGTGTGCTGGCTAAGGCGAGAGAAGTTGCCGAAGTGGAGAAAGGTCTTGAAGAGGAGCTAACAACGATTGATCGCGAGAACAACAGCACGAAGCAGAAAGTAACCACGAGTGAACCAACTTGGGCGTTGTTAAAACTGCTGGCTCATTATCCTGAATATTTGAGCAAAGCCGTGCAACGCAATGAGCCTTCCGTCATTGCCAAATATGCAATTGATGTTGCACAGGCATTTAACCGGTTCTATCATGCAGAACGGATCGCAGATGCACCACTGGAAGAAAGAGCTTTCCGGTTAACGTTAACCGAACGTACGGCAGAACGTTTGGCACACAGTTTGAACTTGCTAGGTGTAAAAGCACCAGAACGGATGTGATAATTTGGTGGGTTGGAGGACAAATACACGTTATAAGAACACAACCAACGTAGAGGAAAAGCAGACATATCATTCAGGAGCCGAAGGGGTTTTGCTTCAACAGGTAAGTAAACGTCTGGGCTCAGTTCAGGTGTTGAGAGAGATTAGTTTCCATGTAGCTGTAGGGGAGTGTGCTGTGTTAGTTGGTAGAAATGGTTCAGGCAAAAGCTCACTCCTACGAATGTTAGCAGGAATGATCCTGCCGAATTCGGGAAGCATGCAATCTTCCTTTAAGGGTCGAACAATGCTCGCCATTGATGGGCTTCCTAAGCTCCCCTTTACGGCTAAAGAGTACCTCATGATAATGGGAAGGATTCATGGCATTCGCTCCGCTGTGCTAGAACAGCGCATCAAACAATGGAGCGAACGATTATACCTGGGTGCAGCGATTGATCAGCAGCTCCCCCTGTTGTCTAAGGGCACGCTTCAGAAGGTAAACTTAATTCAATCGCTGCTGCCAGGTCCAGGTGGACTTATCCTGCTGGATGAACCGTTGTCCGGCCTGGATCATGCGGCACAGGAAGCCATCGTATCACTGTTACAACAATGGAAAGAACAAGGGACAACGATTATAACGGCTTGTCATGAACCCTTAATCATAGAACGTATGGCAGATCATGTGATCGTTCTGCAACATGGACAAATTCTTCGTCATTGGAGACAGTCCGATTTGGAATGCATTGGTCAACCTGACATGCGAATCCAGAGTTTAATGAGCCATGCGGTAGATTCGGGACAAGTAAATCAGATTGCGAACGCTACTGGACAACTAGATGTTCGATCAGTTCATAGCTCTCGTGCAGAACGACATGAGGATATCGTACATAACGAATGGGTGTGGGATTGGAGAGTAAGTCGCAGCTCTGCAGACCAGATCATTGCACAGATTGTTGCTTCAGGTGGTTCCATCGTATCTGTTCAGCAGGATAAGAGTTTAATTCAGATGGAACGTTTGTTAGAAGGGGACTCACCTACCCAAGCGATAGCAGATGAAAAGGATACTTTATCTCTTGATGCTCCATCCGCTGCATCTGTTGTTAAGGAGGATGCGCAATGAAGTATTTAATCAAGTACTTGTTACAACAGAACATTCGTTCACAGAAATACCTCTCACCTGTCGTGTTTTATACGATCGTTATGTTGCTTATATACTCATATAAACCTAATCCAGTAGCGGATAGTTATGGGGTAACAGCCATGCTGCTCTTTTTTGGATCAGCCTGGTTAGGTCTAACTGTTATGAACGCCGAACCCCCGGGTCAGATCCAATTATTGGTGCTCCATACGGGAAGTAGGCGAAAGGTAGCTATTGGGCAATTGGTCTGTGCAGCGGTTATGCAATTGGCCATGACCTTGATTACAATTGTATATCCTATCATTACTGGCATGTTTGAGAGGCAGCCGACCACCTATGAATGGATCGTTGCTTGGTGTGGACATCTTGTGTTAGCACTGCTTGGCCTTAGCATCAGTGTTTTCTTTCAGAACGCATACATATCTCGGCTCAGCTGGAGCTTACCCATCTTCATCGTTGTATTACTATCATCATTCGTACAAGTATCGTTATCGGAGCGATTACCCGAATCACTTCAATGGATATCGTACATACTACCACCCGCTTTCTACCTTGTTCAAAAGATGATGTTGTTTGATGGGGGCGGTTTAGGTCAGATTGTTCTGGTCTGCACATGGTCGGCAGTATATGCAATGTTGCTCTTGAGTACTCATATTTGGCTATCTGGTAGAAGGGATCTACGGAGTTAGAAGCCGTCCTCACCGTTAACTTGAATGTTAGTCCCGGTTTGGTTACGATAGAGGGACATGATAATGGAGTAACATTTACGGAGATGAGGGGGCGCTCGCTTATGCACAACACAGGCATGAAGAATGGTGACATGCTGGACAGCGAACACTCCAGAGAATTGTTTGCTTATTACGGGTTAGCGGTTTATTATGGACAGTCCCTTGAACAGCAGTTGGTTAATCTGATCTTATTAATGAAATTATCGCAGGGTAAAGTGATGACAGATGAAGATCTGGAGGATCTATACGAGCGGAAAATGAGCAGTTCATTGGGGCAGCTTATCCACGAAGTTCGCCATCACTTTACGTTCTCGGATGACGAGACCCGGCAATTAAACGAACTATGGCAACAACGCAATAGTATCGTGCATCATTATTTCAAGGAACGAATCCATGAGACATTTAGCCCTGAAGGGCGATCAAGGATGATAAGTGAATTAGAGGATTTTAAGAACCGTGCGCAAGAACTTGAAATGACCCTGCAGATTTACACGGCTGCATGGATTGCCCAACTTGGTCTGGATGCGGAGTCTGCCGCAGCATTGCAACGGCTTGAACGTATGCATGAGGAGAGCGTGCATTGTCGTTCAACCGAAGAGGATGAGGCATTGTGACAAGAGGAATGTCAGACAAGAGGAAGCTAAAGTCGAAGCGAATGATACTAATCTTCTTGGCATCCATCGTTGGTGGTGGATTCGTATGGGCTTTTATCACGGCTATGCTTATCACGACGTATAGCGAGCAGGCATCAACACGTATTTCGGATGCGGCTATTATACTTGGCGCAGCAGTGGTAGGAAATGAACCTTCACCGGTATTTCGCGAACGTATTGAACACGCCATACTGTTGTATCATCAGGGTGCAGTAAGTCAATTGCTGTTCACGGGTGGTGCAGGCAGTGTGGAGCAGCGTTCGGAAGCTGAGGTTGGACGTGATTATGCCATAGCACATGGAGTGAATCCAGCAGATATTCAGCTTGAGACACAATCACGCATTACAGAGGAGAACTTTAAGTATTCAATCGGTGTCGGAGAGCGAGCGGGCTTCCACACGTATACGATTGTAACTGATCCTTTACATATGAAACGAGCGATGATGCTTGCCAGCGGTTTGGGCATGGATGTTGTGCCTTCTCCAACACTTACGACAGCTTACCAGACGTGGCGCAGCAAGCTTCCTTTTCTATTGCGAGAGACGATTCTATACATGGGATATGTATGCAAAGGTTGGATAGACAATCCGCAGCAGCCATAAGGCTTTTGCGGATTGTTTTTATTTTCCCATATAAGTATGACTGTTTGGACAAGTACAATTGGCATTCAGGTTCCTGGATAATTAATCGCCGCACTGATCAGAGCTGCTACGCTAAACCCGATAAGCCACCATGGCCAACGAACCTTACGTTGTCTTCGAGTAGCTTGGTTTAAACCTACGAGTCCAGACAACAATACGATAATAGCTAAGGAAGTACCCACAATCCAACCGATGATCATAACCGTTTCCTCCTTCTATAGCGAATGGGGTGAATACGTACCTATGGTGAATCGTCCACCTCGAACTTGTGCGTGAATAGGGACGGATGCATTCCCATAGATGTGCTCTCCACGATCCAATTGAAGGGGGAACTCACTCTGTAATGTGCCTCCGACATGCTTACACTGCAATCGGAATCCTTCGTTTGGGTTAGGAATTCGTAGATTCACACTACATCCGGTAGCTATGCTATTCACCGATTGTGGCATCGTGGCTGAATGAATGGAGAGTGTTCTGCCCGTCGTACTGGATTGAATATGGGAGAACTGACCTGTTAGCTGAATGAGTGAAGATGTCCCCTTAATATCTACGTTTTCCGCAGTTAAATTCTGTGATTTTATATGGCTGCCCACCATGCGTAAACTGAGCTGTTGTGTATAACCGGAGATATGCAGCTGTCCGGATGTACACCTACACTCGCAGTGGTTGATTTGAGCATCTTCTACAATAAACCGCGTACCTACACCTCGAATGTATACTTGTTCCAGTGTAGATGGAGGGAGTCCAATGGCTAACGATGTACGCTGAAAGTGAATTCCGATTGGAAACGACTTCGAACGTCCGTCACCAATATGAAGTGAACCTTGGTGGTAACGGGTTGTGAAGCATCGCTTACTTGGAAAATGCACAGATGCTCGCTGAATAATTCGAACATGCTGTTCGGTACTCT
This sequence comes from Paenibacillus sp. Root52, assembly GCF_001426865.1. GTDB lineage: Bacteria > Bacillota > Bacilli > Paenibacillales > Paenibacillaceae > Paenibacillus. The sequence continues at coordinate 350,320 of NZ_LMFO01000029.1, forward strand.
GGTATAAGTGTACTTCACCTTGCATCCAGTCGAGCGAGAGGGAAAGAACAGGCTCTTGAACAAGCCATTCTTTGCGAATGATATGTGTGTTAATTTTCATTGGATGCATCTCTTGTATGTTGCTGAGTACCCTTAACGGAATAGTTATAAGCCCCCATCTCGTTATGTTGGTGGATAATCTGATCAATTAACGTGTTAGTAACGATCGGAACACCGATGGTGTGCATCATATGTTGCAAGAAGTGTAAACGCTCCTTTGTCTCCTCAGGTGTTCGGCTGAATAAGGTTGGATTAATCCAAATATTGATCAACATCAGAAAAATTTCCGCACAGGCTTCAGGATTTCCTGTAGTGATCGAGCCGTCTGTAACGCCTTCGCGCATGATTGCAGCTATGATCGGGGCATCAATTTGAACCGTTTGCTGAATGCCTTTGACGATAAATAATGGATTTTTGATTTGGGTTAACAGCACTCGATCTAAGGAGTGTACCTGTTGATTAGAGACAATGCGTTCTAGTATATAGACCAATTTGTCCTTGGCTGAGATTGCGTTAGCATTCTCCACAAGTTGATCCAACATTTGAGCTGCAAAAGCAAACTGTCTCTCCATAACCGCATCAAGGATCTCTTCTTTGGATTTGAAATGATGATAGACCGCACCTTTGGACATGCCTAAATGATCAATAATGTCCTGAATACTCGACTTCTCATAGCCTTTCTCGGTGAATAATTGTGCTGATACGGTAAGGATGTGTTCTAGCGTCTGTTCAGGGAATTTGTTTCTAGCCATAACTGTCTCCTCCTTTTGATACCGACCGTTGGTATGTATAATACGAGAAGAAGCTGATATTGTCAATAAGAGGAAATTGTAACAGAGAGAAAAGCTTTAAAAAAACCGATGCATATCAACAGATGGGGTGTCTGCGAGATACATCGGTTTATTTTCGTACACATTGTAGAATCATTTTAGCTTAGATGTAAACCAACATGATCCTTTACTTTAGGCATTGCCTCCAGCGAAGGAGGATGTGCGTATTGCTTCAGGGGCTGTGCTGTGAGCTTGATCAGCATGAACAGACTGAGCACCTTGTTGCAGTTGATACATCTGATAGTATCGACCTTGGAGTGCCATTAACTCATCATGTGCTCCTTGTTCAACAATTCGTCCACGATGCAGTACCAGAATCTGATCTGCTGAGCGAATTGTAGAGAGACGATGGGCGATGATGAAGGTTGTACGTCCTTTTTTGAGTACTTCGAGCGCATTTTGAATCAAGGCTTCGGTTTCGGTATCAATATTGGCTGTAGCTTCATCCAAAATAAGAATGGCTGGATCAAATGCCAGCGCACGGGCAAAGGAAATCAGTTGACGTTGCCCAGCAGACAGCGTGCTTCCTTTTTCAATAACCGGTTCATCGAAACCTTGAGGCAAATGGGCTAGAATACGTTCTGCTCCTACGTCACGAAGTGCCTTTTCAATCTGTTGACGAGTAATCTTCTGATCCCCGAGGCTGACGTTAGAGGCAATCGTTCCGGTGAATAGATAAGGATCCTGTAATACAATTCCCATATGTTCACGAATCCACTGTTTGGGCAGATCCTTCACGTTTTGTCCATCGATGGTAATCTTACCTTTTTGCGGGTCGTAGAATCGGAATAGCAGATTGATAATGGAGCTTTTGCCTGAACCGGTATGACCCACCAACGCAACCGTTTGACCTTGTGAAGCCTGGAACGAGATATTGTTTAACACAAAGTCTTTGTTGTAGGCAAAGGATACGTCATCAAAGACAACATTTCCTTTGTATCTTGGCATTGAACCATCGGTAACGGCTTCTCCCTTCTCATCCATCAGTTCGAATACACGTCCAGCAGATACGAGAGAGGAGTCCAGGTTCGCCAGCTGATTTACCATACCTGTAATCGGCTGGAACAGACGACCGAGTACATCCACGAATGCGTACAATACACCTAACGAGATGATACTGGTGCCATCCAGCACACTTGATCCGAAATACCACAGGACAACCGCAAAAGCGATATTCCGCAATACGTTAACCAGATTGTGTGAGGTAAAGGCGTTCAGGTTAAGCATTTTGTTCTGATGTTTCATATAGTCATCATTCAGATCTTCGAATTCCTGTTTGGTTTGTTTTTGATAGCGGAATACGCGGATGATGGACATCCCTTGAATGGACTCGTTAATGATCGCATTAATCTCGCTGAGTCGTGAACGAATGATCGTATTGTAGCGAGTAGCGAATTTACGATATAGCACAATCCAAGCAATAAGCATAGGAACAACGAACAAGGAGATGAGACCAAGACGAACATCGAGCAGGAAGAGCGCGACATACACCCCTGCGATCGTAATTATTCCCGAGAAGAAGTTCGACAGTACTGCAACAAACAGATCTTTAACGGCCTCTGTATCGTTGGTCACTCGTGAGACGACTTTACCTGCAGGCAGATTGTCAAAGAAATTGACGGGCAGACGCTGAATGTGAGCATACACATCATTGCGAAGTCGTTGAATGACCTTATTGGCGGACGATTGCAGCCAGTAGGTTTTACCAAATTCCATAATGACCGAGATGACAAGAAAAATCATGTAATATACGATCAATTGATAGATGCTTGGCATTTCGGGTTTGTAAAAAGCAAACAGTTCTCCAGCCGACAGAGGCACTGCCGCATATTGACCGGTGACTTCACCTGCACGGGTTACCGTCAGGGTGCCATCGGCGTAAGATCGGTCTCCGTCAGGTGTGCTCACCGGTTCATTTACAAAATAAAAGCTACGTCCCGCTTGCAGTATGCGTACCTCGGCGCCTTTACTTTCCGCTGGTTCGAATAATCCTTCGCGTTTGTAATTCTTTCCTTGATAAACCGCCGCATCTTCTGAAGCAGATGTCTCATAGAAGGGCTGTTCAATGGCTAACAAATGATTGTCGATCATATTTTTGGCGATAAATGGGCCGGCGAGCTCTGCCGCAACACCGATCGTAAGCATAATTAATGCGGCTATAAAAGTGCCTTTGGCTTTTAAGGCGTATTGTAATAGCCGTTTGCCTGTATTCGATTTCAATGCATTGACCTCCTACGTGGACAGATTGGACTCCACCTGTTGCCGTTCATATTGTTCACGGTACCAACCGTTCATGGCAAGTAGTTCCTGATGGGTTCCTTCTTCCGTAATTTTCCCGTGCTCAAGTACAATGATTCGGTCAGCATGTTCGATAGCGGACAGGCGATGAGTCGAGATCAACGTTGTTTTACCCGAGCGTTTGTTGCGTATATTTTCAATGATTTTAGCTTCGGTTCTGGCATCAACTGCGGAAAGGGCATCATCCAGAATAAGAATATCCGGGTCCGAGATGAACGCACGAGCGAGGGATACCCGCTGCTTTTGTCCACCAGATAGAGCAATACCTTTTTCTCCAACGAGTGTATCGAGTCCGTCAGACAATGTTCCAAGATCTCCGTCAAAAGCAGCTGTACGAATCGCTTCCATGATGACATCATCACTTGCACCAGGTTTACCAAACTGAATGTTTTGACGAACCGATTTGGAGAATAGCACTTGTTCCTGCGGCACGTATCCAATCCAGCTATGCAAGTCGTCTTTGGCAATTTCCTGAATCGGGTGACCCGATATGCTTAGCTTACCTGATCCAGCAGGGTATTCGTGTAGCAACTGCTTCAGCAGCGTGGACTTACCACTACCTGTGCGACCGACAATGCCAAGCGTCTGACCGCGGCGTAGTGAAAAGTTAATATGGCTAAGATTGTCTACTGTAGAACTAGGATAACGGAACGTAACATCTTGCATGACGATCTCTTCCGGGTTCGAAATGTGAGCGGGTTGTTCAACATCTTGAACAGCGGGTTCCACCGATAATGTCTCGTTGACCCGATCAAGGGAGGCACTACCACGCTGCATCAGATTAATTAACTCCCCAATGGCGAACATCGGCCAAATCATCATCCCCAGGTACATATTGAATGATACGAGATCCCCCAGAGTGATTTCATTGTGGAACACAAGATATATGCCGTAAGCAAGCGCAATGACATAACTAAGTCCAACGCAAAGTCGGATTGTAGGTTCAAACAATGCATCCATCCGTGCGACAGCTAGATTTTTGCGGTACACGTCTTCGGTAACATCGGCAAAACGCTTCTCATCTAGACGCTCCTGAACATACGCGCGTACTACCCGAATTCCCGCAATGGATTCAAGTACTTGGTCGTTCATATCACCGAAGGCATCTTGAGCGAGTGTATAGCGCTGATGCACGGCTTTACCGTAGATCATCATAGCGATGGCAATAAAAGGAAGGGGCAGAATGGCTGCCAGAGTCAGCTTCCAGCTAACTAGAAAACCCATAGCGAGTAATACCGTTGCCAAGAAAGCAGTCGAGTCCGTTAACGTAAGCATGCCGAAGCCTGCTGTGGTTGCAATCGAACGAAGATCGTTGGTAGCACGAGCCATAAGGTCGCCTGTTCTGTTCTTTTCAAAAAAGGGGGGTGTCATCCGTAACAGATGATCCATGAAACGTGAACGCAATAGACGTTCTACCAAGTTAGCTCCGCCAAATAATTTGTGCATCCATATGTACGTGATTAGATAGATAATAACGACGGTTCCTAAAATAAGTAAAATGTAGGTGGTAAGTGATGCTCCTGTAATGGACCCACGTACAATCTCGTCAATCGCATTACCGAGAAGACGAGGGGGCAGGAGTTCTGCGACACCTACAAGAATGAGCAAAATGACACCAATCAGGTATCTTTTGCGCTCTAGCCGGAAAAACCAGGCTAGGTTTTTGAGTACTGAGAACAAGTGCTATCCCATCCTTTCCATATCTGTGAAATACATTATCGTTCATATGCTTACTTGTGACCACAAAAAAAGACACACCGCACGCAGGCGGTATGTCTTAGGTATCATTCATACGGCAGCATGGCTCCGAGAGCAGAGCCACCACCGTACATAATTATATTGTGAGTTCACAACATAGTATATCTGATCAACAGATTGCTATGATGCAGAAATTATGAACGAAATAATGATTTCGGGGCTGCTCCGGTATTCAGTTGTAAGTTAGTTAGAACAAACATATCTCTATTAAACACCGTAATCACCCTTTCTTTTTTTGGGAATAAATTCAATGTGAATCTCGTATGTTTGCATCTTAACACCGCATTTTGCAATCTGTCAAACTTTTTTCACAAATGAGCAATGTCTGGTTTAGAGAAGCCAGGAATGGAGTAACGGGTCGTGAAGTAATATGGCTTTATACGACTGTTGTCCTATATTGCAAAATACAGTTATGGTCTCACCTTTTCATTTTATGTTCCATGAAGTAAATTTATTTCCTGAAAATTGTTCGTTATTGGGTAATTTGTTCTGTTGTACAGTTTGTATTCCGACCATTCTAGCGATATGATGTAACATATATATAGAGAAGGAGCTGACACCACATGAGTACCATACATGTAACTGACCGCGCTGCGCGCTGGTACAAGGAAGAGCTTAATTTGAACGATGGCGATAGCATTCGTTTTTTTGCCCGTTATAGCTCAGGCGGAGGTCTTCATCCCGGCTTTTCGTTAGGTATCGCTGTTGAGGAACCAAGACATCCTGCCGAGCAAATAGAAGCATCCGGTATTCACTTTTTCATGGAGGATCACGATTATTGGTATCTAAAAGGTCATGAGCTTCATGTGGATGTTGTTGATGAAGGTCAAGATATTGAATACCGATACACTGAAGTATAATCCCTTACTCATAGATACACGCCTTTAGAACGTTCCGTAAGTTGGAGAGAACTGTGTTGCACTGATCTGACTATAGATCTAAGCCGTCTCTTCGGCTTGGAACAGGAGGGGATAAATATTGAATCCGCCAGCCCGAGATTTGGCTCAGTATATTGCTAACCGAGCGTTTATCGTCGTAAAGGCTGCTATATGGGCCGAGAACGAACATGGTGAAGTGTTATTGATCCAGCACGCAGACCACAGCCATTGGCGAATTCCGGCAGGACAGATGCGTCCGGGAGAATCGATTGAAGAGACTGCTCATCGAGAGCTGTGGGAGGAGACTGGCTGGACTACAGATCATATGGTGTTAGAAGGTCTCCATTCAGGGCCAGAGCTGAGACAGCTTCATACGAGCGGGGATGAAGACTATTATGTGATCGCCCTGTTTCGAACTCGAATCATCCAAGATGACCTCGTAGAGTCTCGTGTGAATAGTGAAGCAGGTCTGAAGTTTTTTCACACCGAATCTCTTCCTGTCCTCAATGAGTTTACCCAAATGTTGTTGGCACGCTCCTACCAGAAAGATTGACCCAGGCATATACGAAGTACAAATAAAGCAAAAACCGAGTACAAACCGAGCTCAAATAATTACAAACCAAGTGCGAACGAAGTACAAATGAAGTACAAATGAAGTACAGACCTGAATAATGATAAAAGCCTCCCGACAGGGAGGCTTTTGTGTTTTATAATCATTCATGCAATGCCAACTAAGAATGTTCTCAGCGGGTACACATCCACAATAATCAATATACAATGCTTACACCTGATCAAGTGACTCCTCATCCATTGCAAAGTCAAAGTCGTCAATATCATAAACTTGAACCGGAGCTGAGGATTCAATGATGCGAGCAATCAATTCGACTTGATCCGTAAGGATAGGAATGCTCAAACGTTGTGAAGTGAGTATTAATTCCGTCTCGATTGGGTCGAAATACTCGCCATACTGAGCCGTATCAACAGCGTTAATAATAGCAATGGAGACTTGATCACCGAACAGAATCGATGGACTTTTGGCCCATGGAGTAAGTAGCGCACGTTCTATTTTTTTCTTATTTAACGGTTCCTCAAAATAAGAAATCATCTCGTTAATTTTGGTCTTCACATGTTGATCATCCGCAGGGTTACCCATCAGAGGATCGCTGCTGGCTTGAAACTCGTATAATTCAAGGATGGTGGTGTATGGAACAATATATTCAATAGACGCGGGTGATGCGAGCAATTGACCATAAATAGCCACCATCACGGCTTCTGTAACAAACTGACGTGACATGATTCCTGAATCCTCCTGCGGCCATTATAGTTGCGAGGTGAATCAATGTTGAATGTTAGACGAACAAAAATCAAATTGATGTCTCCGCTATGGACTCGTGATATGAATAGAAGTATATCATACAACGGTGGGAATTACAGCCAGTTGACAGAAGGGAGTCAAGTCCAAATTCAATCAGGATTTGCCCAAAAGCAAGGATAAAATGCCTGCTGCAATAAGTGGACCTACGGGTACACCTTTGAACAAGGCAACTCCTAATACAGTACCGATAAGAAGTCCAGCGACGACAGTGGGCTGCGTACTCATCAATGTAGCACCTCTACCACCGAGGTAAGCAACAAGCAACCCAACACCAATGGCAAGTAGTGACTTCCAGTGCAGGAAGGACTCCCCGATGGTCTGCAAGCTTATTTTACCGCTCGCAAGTGGAGCCATTACTCCAATGGTTAGGATGATGATCCCAATGGTCAGCCCATACTTCTCAAGCCAAGGAAATGCTTGATGCAGATTCAATACACGTAGCAATAATAGAAATACCATAGCTACAGCCACTGGAGTATTACTGCTGATGATGCCAAGCGCGGCGAATCCGAGTAACAGCAGCGAAGTTATATCCATTGATTTCATTTCCCTTCGGAAAGTTTACGATTCTTGCTCACAATATGTTCCGCAATGTATTTTCCGTGCCAGCGCCCAGATTCAATAAATACTTCATTGGCATTACGACCTGATGCAATAACACCGCCCACATAAATGCCGGGAACACTACTTTCCATCGTTTGGGGATCATACTTGGGTTTATCCATATCTTCGGACATTTCCACCCCTACAGAAGTGAGCAGTTTACGATCGGGACGGAAACCAGTCATGGCTAATACAAAATCATTTTCCAATTCGCTGGTTGTTCCGTCATGATGCAATAGACGAACAGAATCATCCAAAATTTCATCAACACGTGAATTGAGATGTAAGGTAATCCGTCCTTTTTGAACCATGCTCTCAAATAATGGACGTACCCAAGATTTAATATGTTCAGACAATCCGCTTCCACGGTAGACCATATCAATATGAGCACCTACACGAACGAGTTCCATCGCGGCATCTACGGCAGAATTGCTTCCTCCGATAATGGCAACACGGGTCTGAGCGTAAGGGTGGGCTTCACGGAAATAATGCGTAACCTTATCTTTGTCTTCACCCGGAATGCCGAGGTAGTTAGGATGATCGAAATAACCTGTAGCTACAACGATATTACGTCCCTCATGAATAACAGTCTGCCCACGTCGGTTCATCGTATGTACTTCGAACGTTCCATCGTCCTTACACTTGATTGAGTGAGCTTCCTCATAGTTATGAACACGAAGGTTAAAATGTTCAGCGACTTTGCGATAATAGGCAAGGGCCTCATAACGAAACGGCTTGTCGTTAGGCGTGCTAAACGGAACATTTCCGATCTCAAGCAACTCAGCCGTGCTAAAAAATTGCATATGGGTTGGATACAAATAGATGGATTGTACAATGTTGTACTTTTCTACGATTACAGCAGATAATCCCAACCGTTCACATTCGATGGCAGCAGATAGACCACAGGGTCCTCCACCGATAATAATGACATCTTCCATGTTCTTACTCCTCCTTAAATTCAGCAATATAATCCTACCGTAAATAACACTCTAATGCCAGCGTAAGGAGGTATATAGGCTGAACTGCCACGCAAAAATAAAGGATTTGACTTTAATTGGACAAAAGATTAACATCAAATTAGATAATCATCTAATCTATTGAGATTGAAATGGAGCTGAATCATTCATGCAGTTGGAGAAAATAGTGGCTTATCACAAAGCATTAGCTGATCCAACCCGACTTCGCATGCTGTTGTTGTTATCCCAAGGAGAATTGCACGGACAGGCTCTCGCTGAGCGGTTGAACTTGTCCCAGCCAACGGTGACACATCACGCATCGAAACTACGAGAAGCTGCACTCATTAAAGAAAGAAGAGAGAAGAACATTGTATATTTCTCCTTAAATCCTTCTTTCATTCGTGAGCATGCACAAGCTTCCGTTGATTTTATTTTTAAAAGTAAGGAGGTTACTGAGATGAGTGAGGTCAACGAAACGCTAAAAGCATCCGTGATGCGGAATTTTTTCTCCAAGGATGGGCGAATTCGCCAAATTCCAGCGCAATATAAGAAAAAGCTGATTGTTCTTGGTCATTTGGCCGAGCAACTTGAATTCGGACGCAAGTATACGGAGAAGGAAATCAATGCTTTCATTCAAAATTATCATGAGGATTTCGCGACGATCCGGCGTGAGTTCATCATGCACCAGTTCATGTATCGTGAAGACGGAGTTTACGAACTGAATCCAAAAGAAATGTGGACACGTTGGGATCAAGTTAAATAATTGGTCTTGACAACAATTCAGTCAGGTGTGTAATATGTTGGATAAATCTACAAGGGAGGCGATGTAATATGACAAACTTAATGGCACTATACGTTAATTTGAATATGAACAGCGTCTCCGGAACGGATCAGAGCGTATAATTATACAACCACAGGACAGTTATGTCTGTTATGAGGGTATGTATTATTGCATGCAACAATGAAGCCACGGGTGACGTACCTGTGGCTTTTTTTGTTGCTATTAGGAATGTTCTTTTATTGCGGGTGGGGGGTCTTAACATAAGAGCCTCTGAATCTTACCCTATGAAAGTCATTCTCTAATTCATTCAACAATGATTTGCCGCGGGTGCTTGAGACTCGTGGTTTTTATTTTGGATACCGAACCGGGGCACATAGGTCAATCTGTCGTTATGTCCGAATCACATTATCATTTTTGGGAGGAAAGACGAATTTGAATAAACATTTGGAAGAGTATGGATGGTCTACACATTGGCAAGAGCTATGGATAACGTTAGACATGAATCATGCCGAGAGGAAACCAGCCAGAATCATCGCAGATCATGGACATTTACTACGAATAATGACTGCGGATGGTGAAGGCTGGGGAAGATCAACAGGCCGATTACGCCGCGAGCATGTAGAGACTGGTACAGGTCTTACTGTAGGGGATTGGGTTGAGGTTTCGGGTCAGGCGGGTGATGAGGCGATGATTCACAGTATGTTGCCGAGACGAAGCAGAGTATCTAGACAGGCTGCGGGAAACGTAACGAAAGAACAACTGATTGCGGCTAATGTGGATACATTGCTAATTGTCGCAGCGCTTAACTATGATTTTAATCTCCGACGGCTGGAACGTTATATGATTATGGCTTGGAATGGAGGCGTTAGACCTGTTATCGTGCTGAGTAAAAGCGATCTTTGCTCTAATATAGAAGAACAGATGGCACTCGTGGAAGGCATTGCCCCAGGTGTTGAAGTCATCGCCTTGTCGGCAGTGCAGGATCAGGGGAAAGAACAGCTTGAACGATATTTGCAACCTGGCATGACCGTTGCTTTGACGGGTTCTTCAGGGAGCGGTAAGTCGACCTTGGTCAATTGGTTACTCGGCGAGAATGTACAGCTTACTCAATCTGTCAGGGAGGCAGACAGTCGAGGCAGACACACAACGACACATCGTGAGATGTTTGTATTACCTCAAGGAGCGGTATTGATTGACACACCAGGAATGCGGGAGCTTAACTTGTGGGAGGAAGGCGATCAGGGATTAGCACTAGCATTTGGTGAAATTGAGCAGTTGGCTACTTCGTGCAAGTTTCATAACTGCAGTCATTCTCGTGAGTCTGGCTGCGCTGTAAGAGAGGCGATACAGAACCGCGCGTTAGAGGGGAAAAGACTTGATAATTATCTGAAAATGCAGAAGGAATTGCAATTTCAGCAGCGTAAGGAGCTTCAGGCTTCGAAACGTCGAACAGCAACGAGCAAGCCAGTGAACAATCGCAAACCGAAGCATGCCCGAAGCATCAGAGAGTGGGATGAAGCTTGAAATCAGGCGGGCATCTGTGATGAGATTGGCATAGGATAGGTCAGGAGGGATGTTAGTATGCCGGATTACAACATCATTGTTGACCTATCAGACCATATGTTATATCTACTGGATGGCAACCAAGTGGTTAAAGGATATCCTGTGGCGACAGGGAAGATGCTCACTCAAACCCCAAGTGGAGAGTTTACGATCATTAATAAACAATCGAATCCTGGAGGACCATTTGGTGTACTGTGGATGGGGTTATCTGCACCTCATTACGGCATACATGGAACCAATGAACCCTCGTCTATAGGAAAATCTGTTTCACATGGTTGCATCCGGATGTATAACTCAGATGTGTTGGATCTTTCTTCCAAAGTATCTGTAGGCACCAAGGTAAAGATCCGGCCCTAGGGTCGGATTTTTTATAACGTTAATGGTATCTTCACCCTCAATGAGAAGGAGGAAATGATTATGCAGATTAGACAAGCCCGTGAAGGGGATGCAAAAGCTATCGCTTATGTACATACCGAGAGTTGGAAGACCACTTACCGGGGGATCATACCCGATGAATTTTTGGATCATTTGACTACAGAAGCAAGAGTACCTCAGTGGGAGCAGATGATTCGTTCTAGCGAAAAGGAGCAGATTCTGTTGGTAGCCGAACAAGCGGATGGGAAAATTGTCGGATTTGCCTGTGGGGGTAGAGAGCGAGAAGGCAAGTTGCCTTATGATGGGGAGATTTATGCGATCTATTTACTGCAAGCTGCACAGGGACAGAGAATTGGAACAATGCTTGCTAATCAAGTTGTCCAATATCTTCATACACTAAAACTGCGGAGCCTACTGATCTGGGCGTTGGAGAAGAATCCAGCTTGTCGTTTCTATGAGCAGATGGGTGGTACCTTAGTTCATAGCCAGACGTTATCTGTCAGTGGTGAGAATCAGCTCGAAGTTGCCTATGGGTGGCAAGACTTGCAGCTTTTTGGAAAGAGGTCACAAAGCCAGGAATGATCGTATCATCACGAGGTTTAACGGACGGGTATGCGCTCGCACGAGTTGTCCTGTATAGGTCAGAGAGATCTAAATTAACGTTTGCGTAATCCTTAACAAGGTTAATGATGTACTACACTGCATGATAAGTAAACATGATTTCTTGATTAGGAGGCGTATTCAGATGACTTTAATGGACACGAAGCAAACATGGACTAAACAATATATTAATGGCGAATGGATCGAAGGCTCCGGTGAGAAAACCATGGAGAATATTAATCCGTATACAGGAGAAGTTATCGCCACTTGGCGGTCATCTAATAAAGAAGACATCGATCGTTCATATGAAGCTGCCGAGAAGGGATCGGTGGAATGGAGTCAGACATTACCTAGTCAAAAAGAAGAAATTCTGCGCAAGGTATCCATGCTGATGGTTGAGCGCAAAGATGAAATTATTCAGTTGCTCATTACTGAATCCGGAAGTACTCGGATCAAAGCTGAAGCGGAGTTCGCTGCGGCCAAGCGCATCGTAGACGAATCTGCATCTTTCCCTTATCGAATGAAAGGGGAGATACTACCTTCTAATACAGCTGGCAAAGAGAACCGAGTTGTGCGTGAACCCAAAGGAGTAATTGGGGTGATCGGGCCGTGGAATTTTCCGCTACATCTATGCTTGCGTTCAGTTGCACCTGCCATTGCACTAGGTAATGGTGTTGTGATTAAGCCGGCTTCTGATACACCCATTACTGCAGGCTGGCTAATCGCAGATTTATTTGATCAAGCCGGATTGCCAAAAGGTGTACTGCATGTCGTTGCAGGAAGCGGAAGTGAGATTGGAGACCACTTCGTTGCTCATCCAATTCCAAAAGTCATTTCATTTACAGGATCAACAGAAGTCGGACAAGGCATCGGTAAATTAGCTGGCGAGCATCTGAAAGAAACGGCGCTGGAATTAGGCGGTAACAATGCGATGGTTGTGCTGGAGGATGCGGATATTGAACGAGCATCAGAGGCCGCAGTATTTGGAAAGTTTCTGCATCAAGGGCAGATTTGTATGGCGCTGAACCGTATTATCGTTCATACCGATATTTATGACTCTTTTGTAGATGCATTTGTTGCCAAAGTAAAACAAATTCAAGCGGGGGATCCAGCAGATTCCAATACACTTGTAGGGCCGCTTATCCGTGAAAAAGAAGTAGAACGTCTGCTTGAACTTGTGAAGAACGCAGAAGAGGCGGGAGCCCGGTTGTTGCTTGGTGGATCAAGCAAAGGCAGTGTGTTACAGCCGACAGTGCTGGCTGACGTGAAGCCTGAGCAGGAGATTGTGCAACAGGAATTGTTTGGCCCGGTTGCTGTCTTAATGCGAGCAAAGGATGAGGCTGAAGCTGTTCGTTTAGCCAACGATACGCCATACGGCTTGAGTGGTTCGGTATTTACGACGAATCTGGAGAGAGGTTATCAAGTTGCTAAACGCATCGAATCAGGCATGGTTCATGTCAATGACCAGTCCGTAAACGACGAGGCTCATGTTATGTTTGGTGGAGAGAAATCTTCAGGCATTGGCCGATTCGGCGGCGACTGGGCGATAGAGAAGTTCACGCGCACCCGCTGGATTAGTTTACAGCATCAATATCGCACGTATCCTGGTGTGAGTGATGTCGACTAAAGGTCTACAGGACATAAACCGATTGCAGGATGAGACCTTGTTCGCTTGAAATCGACAATAACAAGCAAAAGCCCGTTTTTACCTTTAAGGACGGGCTTTTGCACGTTTTTACATACCCTAAAAAGCATGTGAAAAAAAACGGTGAAAATGGGTTTGGGGAAGTCTGGATATGGTTATTTATGGATACACGGAAGAACAGATCCGTAAAATCCAAGGTAAAGGGGCTTGAATTTCATGTCCATTGACCGTTTTATTCTGAGGAAACTGAATTCATGTCAAGAAGAACATACACGGGCTAACCTAGTGCGATTGTTTGTCATTCGAATTCATAAAGCGGAGGTTGCAGAAGGTAGTGAGACCGGCTATAGCGTGAGCCGAGTAAATTAACCAATAGATAAGATTGTGCTTCAACATAAAAAAGGAAGCATGTCCTTAGTGGCAGCTTCCTTTTTCTTATAGTTCGTATAGAACGAGTGACGCAGCATTTCATTATAGATGAATTCACGTGGACTCGACTTAATATAAAGACAAGGCCAGAGAGTCATTTTCACTGCGACTGTGGAGAATGGCTTCTCCATTAACAATCTCAATACTAATCAAAGAGTGCAAACATTTTTGTAAAGCTCGTTTACCGTTGCTAATTTTGTGCTCTAGAGCACTGCTAAGCAATCTTAATGTCTTTTGCACAGGTTGTTTGTTTTCTTGATTAAAATATACAGGGATTGATTTGTTTTGAAAAGTTATTAGTGTTCTCACTTGAAATCACCTCACGGAGTTATTTCATACAGGTAATATTAAATACCAATGCTTAAAATTACCTTAAAATCAGCTTATGAAAACATAAAGGTGATGAATGTTTGAAAAGTGTTCACAATTCAATTGTGGGCGAAGGAATAAACGGATAGGTAATAAAGTTTTATTCCCATTTAAATGGTAGAAAACAAACGATTTTCGCATCCTCGCAAATTGAAAACGTAAGTCTGCCTCCAAAGTTCTGAGACCAAGGGACGATATTTTAATATAAACGTGGGTCATATGTAACAAAATTACAGATAGTACATTGCAAACAAAGGGGTTATGTAAGAAAATAAGGGTTGAAACCGTGTTTCATCCGCTTTTTTTTGATTTAATCTGACATTAGGACAATTTACATATGAGACTATGGGAGGGATTTGATGATTCTTACCGTGTATTCCGGCCGGGAGGAAGGCGAATGGTTCGACATTGAAGTCCCGGATGAATGTACGATTGAACATTTGAAAACATTGCTTGGCGTCCGTATATTTGGACAGGCGCCTGGGGATGGCATTCAATATATCCTTGAAGCTAAGTTTCCAGAGGGGCTGTGGTTCTCACCGCAGAATAGTCAGCAACTAATGGAAACGGGGCTAAGACAGGGTAGCTGTGTGCGAATTCAACGTGCGTTCTCAACGACGTTAGAAGAAGCGCCGGTATACGGAAGACGCTCACTGTTCCAACAGGACAGCAACGAATGACGATTCAGAACGTATATATCATATTATCAACAATTAAAAAGGTTGTTCAAAAGGTTCGCTTTTGATTTTGAACACGTACTATTAAGGAGGTCTTCTCTTCGTGAATGTGTTATATCAGCGTTCTCCAAGAATGACGCCGGTTCTTAAGGAAGATAAGCTCGAAATTTTGAGGCCTCCTGCTGAACCTAGCAAACCTACATTCTCAATCATATCCATCGTTATTCCCATTATGATGACGATGGTGAGCATCGGCTTCTATGTATATATTAATCTAACAGGTAAATTTAGTAACCCTACCTTTATGATGTTTCAGATGATGACCGTTATGATGATGTTAACATCGTATACGATTCCATTCTTTGTATATTTAAGTAACAAGAAGAATTATCGAAAAAAGATTGAAGAGCGTAAGGCGATGTACCGTGCTCAGTTGGACAAGCATCGTGAAGAGCTGAAGGAAGCTCAAGCGGAACAAGTGAAGAGTTTGTATGAAATTCACGGCGATCCGGGTGTTTGTCTACAAGTTGTAAAGAACAGAAACAGTTCCTTGTGGGAACGTTCGCCAGAAGATGATGACTTTATGCAGGTGCGGATTGGTACAGGGGAAATTCCTTTTCGAATTAAGCTTCAGGTACCACGTCCAGATGGATATGAAAAGGATGAATTAATAGAGGCTGCTCACGAGCTTGCTTCTGAATTTGAGACTGTACCCGATGCATCAATCACCCTACCGTTATTCCAATCGAAAGTCATGGGGTTGGTAGGGAATCGTGAGGAAGTGCTGACTTCACTGCGTGTGATCGTTTCACAACTTACCGTGCGCCATTCTCCAGATGAGCTCAAAATTGCTGCTTTTTATGAAGAAAAAGAAAGCAAGGAATGGGAATGGTTGCGCTGGCTTCCCCATATTTGGGATGAAGATCAGGGACAGCGGTATATGGCCGACAGGCACAGCGGTGCGCATCAATTGGCGGACAGCTTGTTTTCCGTGTTAAACCGGCGGCGGAACAACAAGGAGGATCGTTACAAAAAAACGGTACAAACGCCTTGTTATGTGGTCATTTTGTCGGAAACACAATTAATTGAAGAAGAGCCACTGTTGCCGCTTCTGTTGGAATCGGCTCAAGAGATCGATGTGTGCACGATTATATTAGCCAATCGGAAGGAATCTCTTCCGATGCACTGCCAGCTTATTATGGAAGCTTCCAAAGGCAAGGGTGTATATATCAAAAAAACAGAGGATGCCGATGTCGTTCAGCAAACGTACACACCAGACGTAATCTCTAAAGAATCTGCAGAGGCGTTGTCACGTTACATGTCTCCGATCCGTTTGAAGCGCTCTTCCGCTTCGGATATTCCACAGGTGCTTCCATTGTTCGATATGTTAAGTACATCACGCGTGGAGGATCTGGATGTTGTATCACGCTGGAGCCAAACTCGATATCCAGATACGCTACCTGTTCCTATGGGTGTGCGTGCGGGTGGCAAGAAAATAGCCATTAACCTGCATGACAAAATTGAACGTCAGGGTCATGGGCCGCATGGTCTAATTGCAGGAACCACCGGATCAGGGAAAAGTGAAGTCATTCAGTCCATTGTTGCATCGCTTGCGGCTGAATTTCACCCGCACGACCTTGCTTTTATGTTGATTGACTACAAGGGTGGCGGGATGTCCAATACGTTTGTTGGCTTACCACACGTCGTAGGTACAATTACCAATCTAGATGGAAATCTGATTGAACGTGCGAATATTTCACTTCGAGCCGAGCTGGTTAGAAGACAGAAGATATTAAATGATGCAGGCAATCTGCAGCATATCGATGAATATTACAAAATTCTACGTTCAAGGCATGAACAGCCTTTGCCCCATCTCGTTATTATCATAGATGAATTTGCTCAGTTGAAACGGGATCAGCCGGAATTCATGGATGAATTGATTAGTATAGCAGCTATTGGCCGGACGCTCGGAGTGCATCTGATCTTGGCAACTCAGAAGCCGGCTGGTGTTGTCGATGATAAAATCTGGAGTAACTCCCGTTTCCGCATCTGTCTTCGCGTTCAAAGCGAAGGAGACAGCCGAGATATGATTAAGATTCCGAATGCGGCATGGATTACGAAGCCGGGTCGAGGGTATTTCCAAGTCGGCAGTGATGAAGTATTCGAAGAGATGCAGTTTGCTTGGAGCGGTGCACCCTATAATCAGCAGGAAGATAAAACCTCCGTATTGCCCGTCATGGAAGTACGTTTGAACGGGAAGCGGGAGCCTCTGCTGACTGGTGAACGCAGAGCTGTGCTCAAAGGAGACGATGTCCCTAAACAGCTTCAGGTCTTTATCGATTATGTTGCTCAAGCCGCGGAAGAAGCGGGAATTGATCGTCTGCCAGGGCCTTGGTTGCCACCTTTGCCTGAAACACTGGAATGGGATAGCCTGACCGACTGGCAGGAAGAAAAGAACAGGGAAGTGCTGCTTGACGGTGGTGCTAGCGGGCTGAAACCACTAGTTGGCTTGCTCGATGATCTACCAAACCAACGCCAAGAGCCTCTTGCGCTTCCAATTGATCAAGGCCATCTCGTCGTGTACGGTATGCCTGGACTGGGCAAAACGACATTTGTACAGACCATGCTCATGTCACTTGCTAGATCTGAGCGTACAGAATCATGGCATGGATACATTATTGATATGGGGCGCATGATGAAGGACTTTGCTGGTCTTCCACAGGTCGGTGGTGTGATGATGGCCGAAGAGGAAGATCGGATCAAACGTTTGTTCCGATATATATTGAAATTGTCTGCACAGCGTAAAGACATGATCTCAGAAGCTGGTGTCAAAACGATCTCAGCTTACCGTCGGACAGCTCACGAAGCTGTGCCTCAGGTCATCGTTGTAATTGACGGATATCTTTCTTTCCGAAATGCTTATCCAGAGGAAAATGAATTGTTAGAGACGATTCTTCGTGAAGGTGGAAGTCTAGGTATCACTTTTGTACTCACGGCTAATCGAGTCACTGATATTTTTGAGAAATTTAGAAGTAACATACCGAATGCAGTATCTTTTGAATTATCTGATCCGAGTGACTATTATTATGCAGTCGGAAGACCTTCTAAAGCGCCAAGTCAGCTTCCGCCAGGAAGAGGGCTCGTGAAGGGACAAGTTCCACCACTGATGTTCCAGGCAGCCTTACCGTCGTCAGGTGCAGATGAAGGGAAACGTTCATCTGAGTTGCGCCGCACAATTGCTGAGATCAGAGATGCGTGGACAGGAGAGCAAGCGCCTCAGATTGCTCCACTTCCGGAAGAAGTGAAACTGAAAGATGTTCTTATCCGAACAGGTACGTATGGTCAAGTAAATGAGTCTTCTGTAACGGTTCCTGTAGGGTTGCTCACAGATGATTTGGAGCCATTCCTTTTGAACCTGCGTGAGGGACCACACTTTATGGTAACGAGTCCGATGGAAGGCGGAAAAACAACATTTTTGTTGACTTGGATGTTATCATTGGCGTATCATGCTTCTCCAGAAGTAGTACAAATATACACCGTGGATATGCGCTATGGTTCTGGCGGACTGGGTGAGATCAGCAGTTTGCCCCATGTCCGAGGACACGTATCACGGGAAGATCAGCTTGCGCCAGTGATCCAACAGTTGTACGATGAAGTACTGAAGCGAGGCGAGATTGCCGGGGGTCCGGAAATCGTGCTCACCATTGATGATGCAGAAACATTATCCAAACAATTAAATGATTTCAACGTGAAGGATCAATTAGGTGTAATTGTTCGTCAAGGTAGGGATCGGGGAATTCATGTTATCTTGTCAGGTGTTCCTGCAGACTTCCCGACCTTTGGATCTGATTGGGTAAGTGATGTAAAAGCTTCCCAAAGCGGATTATTGTTCGGGACTTTAGACCCTAACGATCTCTCGTTCTTTCGTATTCCTTATTCCGAGTCTGGAGGCAGTTCGGCTGGGCTGAAGGTACTGCCACCAGGTCAAGGTTATTATGTAAAACGTAAATATTCCAGGGTTAAAGGTGCAGTTCCGTGTGATGACAACTGGAAAATGAATGATTGGATTTTTGAAATTCGTGACCGATGGCATGTTGTAGTTTGAGGGGAGGTGGCTCATAATGTTGACGGTTCATGATTCCAAGCAAAAGGTAGTCACTTTGCAAATAAAAGAACTTTTTTTTCTGGCTGGTATTCTAGGCTCAGACCGATTGCTTGGCGTTGAAGATCCTTTCCGCGGGTATATGGCGGAAGACATTGCTTTGGAGTGGGAGCGCGTCAAAACTTCCTTGCTCGACAAAGGATATCTAATACAGGATCAGAACAGCAATGAACTGATCATGACACCGACCGTATTCTCCAGAGTGGCCATTGCCGGATTGTCTGACAGAGCTTGTTGGATTCGCTACACGTCGAGGGGCAAGTCCTGTGAAAGTTATATTCATTGCACGGACGAGCGCGTCGTCGAAGTTTCACGCGTTGTGGACGAACCGGAATCTTTCCGGTTATCAGATCTGGGGAATGTTCGTGAAGCTATTGATTGTCTGATCGAAAGAATGAAGTGGAGTGGCCATTCTCCTGATGAGAAGCCAGCTCTTATGTGCTCTAAGAAAAAATTCTATGAAGTCTTGAATGAGTTAAATGGCAAGGAAGTTCAAGCAGTGGCAGATGAGCTAGCGCAGGAGACGAATGATTCGGATGGATCACTTGCCCTGGCACGCTGTTTGGTAAACAAGGAATCAGATGGAGAGCTGCGTTTGCTTGTGTGGAACGGAGATGAATGGAATTCACAGTCAGCGGCGTTTACCGTTAGCTCGATTTCGAATTGGTTATTCCGTATGAGCACAGCCGCTTCAGATGATTGGCTTGTTGCAGCACTGACGACTAGAGAACAGTTTCACGAGATGCTGCTGGACTGGCTTAAACAGCCTGCAGGGGAAGAGGAAAGGTGATGGTAAATGCGCATTCGTGTGGAACCGGATGTGCTTCGGGCACTGAGCAGGCAGATTCAGTATGCGGCGGAGCAAATACAGCAAAAGATGACAGTATTGGATCAGGCAATTCATTCGTTAGACTGGGAAGTTGAAGCTCGTGCTGCTGTGATGAGTGAATGGAACCACAGTAAGCGGGTCGGCGAAGATGCAGTGCGTCGTTTCATGGACTTGAGCGTGCAATTGGGACGCAAGGCCGTGGTATTCCAACAGGTTGATATGGAGTACCGCACGGTGCTGGGTCATGTGAACACAACTTACAGCAATGCGGTTAACATGCTCCATGTGCTTGAGAACAATCATGCAGGAGAGATCTTACCCGATCATTCCGCAACTACTGCTATTGTATCCGATCCCCTTTCCGCGGTGGCGGCAGTGTATCGTGTACAGGATGCCGCTCCACCAGCTGGTTCCCCAGCGACATTAATTCAGGCTATGCAGCCTGAACCTGTAGCATGGAGATTCACAGATCCTTCCTTTCGAGGAAGGAGAGGAACCGAACCTGTTGTTTCTTAGGCTTGTAGGATAGTGAGTCCCGAGAACAGCACAGTAGAAAGTGAATTGTTTATGTAAATAGTCTGTTAGGGGAAGTTTCATTGCCTGAAAATGGGGTAAATAGGAGTAGGTCCTTCGGCTTTTGTCCGATCGATCCTGGTATAGTACAATTTGAACAAGCAAAAATTTAATTGCACAAACCAAGGAGGAATTTACACATGGCAGGACGTATTTTAGTTACCCCAGAACAGCTTGATCAGGTTTCCAATCAATTTAAACAAAGCGGTGAGCAAAGTCAGCAAATCGTATCTACATTGACTCAATCCATCACTAGCATGGAAGGACAATGGGAAGGTATGACGAAGCAACGCTTCTTCCAAGAATTCCAAGAAGCAAGCAAACAAATGCAATCTTTCGTTCAAACACTTAATAGCATTAGTGCGGAACTGACAGCTATCGCTAACAAATTCCGTACAGCTGACCAAACTCGCTAATCTGCTATACATAGATCAGGCCGAAATGTTGTCTGAGTTCGCCCTGAATATATGCAGGCAGCTAGTTGAAGATGTGAAACTGCAACAAAAACCGGGCGTTTTACGACACCCGGTTTTTGTTGCACTATGACAGAAATGATAGAGAGAGGGATGAGCATGTCTTTTCAACCGAATCCCGGGGATGAAGTTGTAATCAACGATATAGCCTATACGATTGGACAGCATCCTGCTGCGCCAGGTCTGGCTTATGCACAAGCCGGAAGGCAAGGGATTGTCTACCAATTGATTCCCCGTAATGGTTCCTTACATGGGGCCAAAGCACTAAAAGTGTTTTTTCCAAAATTCCGTATTCCAGCTATGGTCTATCAGTCTGAGCATATGGAGCCTTATAGTGAACTGCCAGGTTTGCAAGTATGCAAGCGTGATGTGCTCACTCCGGAAAGAAACGGAGCGCTCATTGGAGAACATCCTGATTTGTTGTATGCGGTATTAATGCCGTGGGTGCAAGGTCTGACCTGGTTTGATGTGATCAGTGATCAGAAAGAGCTAACCGCAGAGGAGAGTCTGAAGTTAGCGAGAGCACTAGCAGGAACAGGTTCGGCCATGGAGCAGCGTGGGCTTGCTCATTGTGATTTGTCCGCACCCAATGTGATGATTCCGTTTTTTTCCGAAGTGGAGAACCTGGGAGGATCAGCCGTTGAACTTGTTGACGTAGAACAGATGTACAGCTCCAAGATGGATCGTCCGGATGCGCTCTTAGCAGGTTCACCTGGTTATGCAGCACATCGGACAGTGCATAGCGGATTGTGGAGCTCATATGCGGATCGTTTTGCTGGAGCTGTTATTATTGCAGAGATGCTAAGCTGGTCTGATCCGATGATCGTCGAGAAGGCATGGGGCGAAAGTTATTTTGATCAACATGAGATGCAGACAGTCAGTGAGCGTTATTACGCTATGCGAGACTCATTGAATAAGCGCTGGGGCTCCAAAATGGCGGATCTATTCGTTAGAGCCTGGGAAAGTCATGATCTTAGCAGTTGTCCCACATTCGGAGAATGGTATGTCGCACTGGCTGCTCTAGACGCAAACCAAGTACCTGCTATACCTACCGTTACGGAGGAAGACGCTGCTGATCAATCTCATTTGCCAAATGATCAAGAGACAACAGTGGCAGGTAGCATAAGTGGCACATTGTCATCTAACGGAGGCTCTGACCAAAATTCTGAAGCATCGACTCCGCCGCCTGGTCAGGAAGCAGTGGTTCAACGTTTATTTCTTCAGGCACGAGCATTGGAAGAAGAGGGTAAGCCTGCGGCTGCGCTTGAGGTGTATCGTTCATTGCACCACTTTATACCGAACAACAGTGCAATGCAGATCGAGGTTGCGGCAGCAATCAAAGAGTTGGATGAACGTATGAATCCCAAGGATGACGAAGGACAGCCTGTTCGGCTCCCTTTTTATAGATCCAAAAAATTCATGATCTCTTCGGCTGTGCTCATTGTATTGCTGGCGGGCTCTGTACCAACGGTCAAAATATTGGCTGATCAAGCAGAGGTAAAACAGCAGGAGCAACAGGAGGCAGTTAGACTCGCAGAGATTAAGGCGGCAGAAGATGCCGAGGCAGCAAAGGCTGCAGCGCTCAAGCAACAGGAAGAAGAGAAAAAACAACAAGAGGCTGCTGCAGCAAAACTAGCGGCTGATGAGAAGAAAAAGCAGGAGGAAGCAGAGAAGCAACTTGCTGAGGCCAAGAAGAAGGAAGAAGAGCGTAAGGCGCTCCAAGCCAAGTATGATAAACAGGCCAAGTACGAAGCGTATCTTGCGAAGCAGGAGCAACAGAAAAAAGAAGCTGAGCGTAAGGCACAGCAGGAGAAATATGATAAACAAGCGAAGTATGAAGCTTATCTAGTATGGAAAAAAGAGCAGGAGGCTCTAGCCGCCAAGCAAGAAGCTGCACGTAAAGCCGCAGCTGAAGCTCAGCGCAAACAGGAGGCTGCCCAAAAAGCTGCGCTTAAGAAAAAGCGTGCTCAGAACGTAGTCACACTGATTGCACACTACAACAAAGCGTATAACGCACAAATTGGTAAAAAGACGGATAATGCTCTATCGTATGCTCGGGATTTCAAAAATCTCTATAATACCGATGCTGCCTACTTCAAAGGGGTAGGTAAAGTGGCAGCGCGAATGAGCGCGATTAACAAGTTCCTCAGCAACAGCGATTATAAGCTACCGAACCTGTAATTATAAATGTGAACAACGACGGAGGTGACCTCATCCCAGATGAACTATACAATTCAAGCATCCCAGCGCACACCTGCATTGATTATCTATTTAATTGATATTAGCGCCTCCATGAACATGGTTCTGGAAAATCGTAGACGGATTGATGTGGTCTATGATGCACTGGCTCTGGCCATCCGCCAAATGGTCTTTCGTTCAACCAAAGGCAATCGATTGACACCTCGTTACCGTATTGCCATCCTTGCGTACAGTGATGATGTGTATGACTTGCTTAACGGCATTAAAGGGATCGACGAAATCGCTGCCGTTGGTTCGTTGCCTGATCTTACACCTAAGCGGTTCTCGGATTCGGCCAAAGCTTTTCTACAAGCGGAGAAGATTCTTCAGGCTGAGATTCCTAATATGCAAGACTGTCCAGCGCCGCTCGTTTGCCATATGACAGATGGCGTGGCGACAGGTGAAGATCCCGAGCCGATCGCTAAACGAATCATGGGCATGAGTGTTCCAGATGGCAATGTGCTGGTGGAGAATATCTTCATTTCCGATCACTTGCTGGAAACTCCGATCTCGGAGCCAAGACGTTGGAAAGGGATCTCTTCAGAAACGGTGCTGCAGGATGAACATGGGGAGAAGCTACGGAATATGTCTTCCGTGTTGCCAGAGAGTTACCGTGAGATGCTAGTTGAAGCCGACTACCTGCTTGCCCCTGGAGCGTTGATGATGCTTCCAGGTACGTGTGCAGAACTGGTATCCATCGGCTTTCAGATGTCCGCTGCTACGCCTGTTAGATAGGAGGGGTTTCATTTGAGGACGATGCGTTTGGCAACACTGCCCGAAGGAGATCAGAGAGTGCAAGCGAAGCAGAGGCGCGGCGACTTTCGTTATGTGAGTGTTCAGACGGGAGAACAGCCGTTAACCCGATATCAAGGTGTTCTTCAATGCCGTTATGGATATGGGAGAGCGGCTGAAACCGTGAATCAAGGAGATACAGGTCAAGATTTTGCTGCTGTTCGTATGAACGGCAATGTATGTAACTTTGTTTTATGCGATGGTGTGGGTATGAGTTATTTAGGTGATTTTGCTGCAAGGTTTCTAGGTAATTCGCTGCTCGATTGGTTGGAAACCACATCCGTGCCAAGTGCAGAGGGGATCGAGAAGCTTCTTCAAGATCTCACGATCCCTGCATCGGAGCAGTTAGAGAAACTGCAGCCCTTAGATAATTCGCCATTGCTTCTACGTGAAGTGTTAATGGAGAAACGAAGCAGGGGTAGTCAGGCCATGTATGTGTGTGGTCAAATCACACTGTCTGGTGCTTCCAGAAGGAGTCGTGTCTGGATTGCCTGGCAAGGGGATTCGCGTATTCGTCTGTGGCGAAACGGACAAGAGCAATCGGCTACTTTTCAGAAATACTGCCGTACCAATGAACGGTGGTCTACACGTGAAGGGACAGTTGGTGGCAAACCGCATATTTTCGAGGCCAAGATGTCTGGGAGTGAAAATGTTCGTCTACAGCTCTATACGGACGGTCTAAACGATCTAGATGCGATACAAGCCTATATTCCGGATGAGCATATTCAAGTGTTGCTTGATTCCAGGCATACCGGAGGGCTTGAAGATGATGCCGCTTTCATAGAACTAGAATGGTAACGAGATGAATGAATGAAGAAGGATCGCTGTGTAACACGATTTTCTTCTGCATGTTGATCTGTAAAAAAATAGGTCATGCTTGATTTAAAAGACGCTCTTTTTGGGTAATCTTGTGAAGAATATGCTTCATGATCATTATGAAGCAACGCGTACATTCTTACATAATTGCTGAGAAAAAGGAGTGGAATAGATAATGACACAACATAACGGTAAATCACGCTTCGCAGGCAAGGTCGCCATTATTACGGGAGCAGGTTCAGGGATTGGAAAAGCTACAGCACTTAAGCTTGCTAGCGAAGGGGCTCACGTTGCCTTATTTGATCTGGTCAATGATCGCATTTCGAAGACAGAAGATGAGATTAATTCAGTCTACAAAGGTGCAGCGCGAGCATTCGATGTCGATATCTCTGACGCATCCCGTGTGGAAAAGGCTGTTCTGGAGACCGTTGAATTATTTGGAGGTCTGGATATCGTATTTGCCAACGCTGGCATTAACGGTGTATCTGCACCTATTGAAGAAATTCAGGTTGAGGATTGGAAACAGATCATTACAACGAATCTGGATGGCACGTTCTTCACCATTAAATATGCATTACCACATCTGAAGAAACGTAGCGGAGGCAGCATTATTATTACGAGTTCCATTAATGGGAATCAGCGTTTCTCAAGCTTTGGGATGTCGGCTTATAGTACGTCCAAAGCGGGACAAGTGGCTTTTGCCAAGATGGCTGCCTTGGAACTTGCAAAATTTAAGATTCGTGTAAATGTCATTTGCCCAGGTGCAATTGCAACCAATATTGATCAGAGTACGGTCAAAACCGATGATTTGCAACAGATTGTCATTCCTATTGAGTTCCCAGAAGGACAACAGCCACTTGCAGATGGACCGGGGCAGCCGGAACATGTTGCCGATCTGGTCGCTTTCTTAGCTTCATCGGAATCTAAGCATATTACAGGTGCAGAGATTGTGATCGATGGTGCGGAATCACTGCTCAGCTAACAAAGAAACATTGTAGATGAGCTATGTATGTAATCAATCGTTATAGTTAAATACGGTTTGTATTAGGGTCGTTCCTTGGGAACGGCTTTTTTTGTTATAATGCGA
This sequence comes from Paenibacillus sp. Root52, assembly GCF_001426865.1. GTDB lineage: Bacteria > Bacillota > Bacilli > Paenibacillales > Paenibacillaceae > Paenibacillus. Next base: position 376,466 of record NZ_LMFO01000029.1, read on the forward strand.
CTATGTATGTTTAGGTGAGACCATATTTACAAGGATATTTATGAGGGACAACTCTAAAGAATATTTTAATGTTAGAAAATAAAATTATCTATATATCCAGTTAAGTTAAGTGGATATAACAAGAGAATTTAATAAGAGACATGAAGCTTACTACAAATAAGTTAATCTCTTAGATTAATAGTAAGAGAACTTACTAAAGTGATATCAGACAGATTGATAGGAGCAAAAGAGCAGGACATCAAGTGGGAGCGATGATATGAAGATAGAATTACCGATACAACAGATTATTCCTGAACTGAAGCAGCAATTGCGGGAACAGGATACGGCTGTTCTGATCGCAGAGCCGGGAGCGGGTAAAACAACAGTTGTTCCGCTCGAACTCTTGGGTGAGCCCTGGGTTAATGATCGGAAAATATTGATGCTGGAGCCTCGCCGTCTGGCAGCTCGATCTGCGGCAGCTCGGATGGCGGCTTCTCTCGGGGAAAACGTGGGGGAGACCGTTGGATATCGGGTGCGCATGGATACACGAGTAAGTCAGGCTACCCGCATTGAGGTTGTAACAGAAGGTGTATTAACGCGTATGTTACAGCAGGATCAGGGGTTAGAGGATACGGCGATGATTATTTTCGATGAGTTCCATGAGCGTCATTTACATGGGGATCTGGGTCTTGCCCTGGCATTGGAATCTAGAGCGATGCTGCGTCCTGATCTGAAGTTACTTGTGATGTCGGCTACGCTTGATCCGGTTCCTATCTGTACATTGCTTGGTGAAGGGACGAGCTGGTTAGATTGTCCTGGCCGTACCTTTCCAGTGGAAACACGATACGTCCATAGACCAGCTTCTGCGCAGATTGAGGAATTCGTTGCGCGTGAGATAGCTAATGCTATTGCTGACCAAGAAGGTGACATGCTGGTATTTCTCCCAGGTGTGAGAGAAATTCATCGAACTGTGCGAGCACTCGAAAGTATGATGCTTCCTGCTAATGTGTTAGTTCAATCGTTATATGGCAGCATGTCATTAGAACGACAGGATGAAGCGATACGCCCTGCACCGCAGGGCATGCGCAAAGTTGTGTTATCCACTTCCATAGCCGAATCAAGTCTTACGATTGCAGGCATTAAAGTGGTTGTGGATGCCGGGCTTAGCCGGGCATCCGTATTCTCGGCACGCACAGGAATGAGCCGTCTTATGACGATGCCGGTATCTAAGGCATCGGCAGATCAACGGCGGGGGCGTGCAGGGCGAACTGCCCCAGGAGTGTGTTACCGGCTATGGAGCGAGGAGGCTCATGGTGCGTTGCCTGAGGCAGCGCGCCCAGAGATTACCTCTGCGGATCTTGCGCCGCTGGCGCTGGAGCTTGCCGCCTGGGGAGTCCAGTCCCCTGCAGAACTGCAGTGGCTGGACATCCCGCCTGCCGCGGCCTACGGCCAGGCACAGGCGCTGCTGCGCCAGCTGGGCGGCCTGGATGACGCAGGCCGCATCACGCCCTTTGGGCGGCGGATGAACACGCTGGCTGTTCATCCACGACTGGCCAGCATGCTGCTCCGCGCGGCGGAGCTTGGGCTGGCCAGCTACGCCAGCATGCTGGTGGCGCTGCTGCAGGAGCCCGCGGGCCTGCGCAGCAGCGGTAGTGCAAGCGCGGGCACGGATCTGCGCCCGCGCGTAGAAGCGCTGCTGACAGCTGACAGCAGCGGTATGCCGCAGGCGGCAGCGTCTGTCGCAGACGCGGCTGCCGTGCGGCGCATGCTCCAAGAGAGCCGCCAGCTACGCTCGGCGCTCGACCCGGCGCAGCATTCGCTCCGGCCGGATGAGGACAGTTGCGGATTGCTACTGTCCTTTGCCTACCCGGACCGGACAGGGCAGCGCCGGGAGGATGGCCGCTATCTGCTGAGCAGCGGCCGGGGTGTACGGCTTGCAGCGACAGAATCGCTGAGCCGTTCAGCTTGGCTGGTCGCGGCGGAGGCAGACGACCAGGGTGCGGATGCACGCATCCTGTTAGCTGCGCCAGTGCCGGAGCAGCTCTTGCTGGATCATGCTGCACATTTGTTGCATGAGGAAGATCGAATCGTGTGGGATCGCAGCACACGAAGTGTAAGAGCACACCGATCCCTCCGTATTGGCGCAATTGTTGTGAAGGAGAGTGGCATTGCTCATCCTGCGGAAGATCAGGTCATGGAGGCGATGATCAGTGGCATTCGTCTGGAAGGCCTAGCTTGCCTCCCTTGGAATAAATCGTCTCGGCAGCTTGCGGATCGATTACGCTTTTTGCATACCCACTTATCAGGTTGGCCTAATCTGTCTGCTGACGAACTAACGACTGATTTTGAAGCAAGGTTACGACCATTTTTGAGTGGAATGCGATCTGTCACAGATCTCAAAAAATTGTCGCTCCAAGATGTACTGCTAAGTGAACTCAGTTGGGAGCAGCGTCAGCAATTGGATCAAGAGGCTCCCACACATATTCAGGTTCCAAGTGGATCTCGGATTCCGATAGATTATAGTCGTCCTGAAGACCCTACGTTGGCAGTTAGACTCCAAGAGATGTTTGGGCAACAGGAGACACCTCGAATCGGTGGTGGACGTGTGCCTATTACTGTGCATTTGCTGTCACCAGCGCAGCGTCCTGTACAAGTGACGCGGGATCTAGCGAATTTCTGGCGTGAGACCTATTTCGAAGTGAAAAAGGATCTCAAAGGCCGTTACCCAAAACATTATTGGCCAGATAACCCGCTACAAGCGATGGCAACTAATCGAGCTAAACCTCGCGGCAGTTAAACGTCAATGTCTCATCAATGGGTAGCGGTTGATTATATTTTTATCATACGAACACATATTATTTCGGACAGAAACGTTTGAAAGAAATGAAGACGGGTAATAACATAGCGAACCACTCAAACCAATGAGGAGGGATTCACTATGCAGAAAAAAATCGTAGGTGTTTTTGATACAGAACGTGAGGCATCGCAGGCTATTGAGAGTCTGAAAGCTCAAGGATTCAGTTCAGATGATATCTCAGTTGTTACACAGGATCGAGATGATCTGAAAGCCATTCGTGAAGAGACGGGCACTAAAGCGCCAGAAGGTGTAGCTGCAGGAGCTGCAACAGGTGGTGTACTCGGTGGTGTCGCTGGATTGCTCGCAGGTATTGGAGCGCTCGCCATACCAGGGATTGGACCAATACTGGCAGCGGGACCAATAGCGGCGGCATTTACGGGTGCGGCTGTTGGTGCAGGAGCCGGCGGGCTTGTAGGTGGACTTGTCGGACTGGGTATTCCAGAAGAAGACGCCAAGCAATACGAGGAATATGTGCAAGGTGGTAAAATCCTGCTTCTCGTTGACTCGTCGGACCGAGACGAGCATGTCTATGATGTATTCAGTAACCACAGTCAGTTGAACCGCGACAGATACAGTGCGGATCGAACGGATGTGCCTGCTGAACGAGCAGATCTAGATATGGAAGAGCGTAGACTCGAAGCTCAGACGAAGGCAGCACGCTTCGGCAATAATACATTCCTATAAGAGATTGTTTTGAATCTATCATTCCTGATGACTTCTAAGAATCATTAGATAGGCATTAGCCGGTTTCCTTCACGGAAGCCGGCTTTTGAATCTATATTTGCATTTATATAGGAGATGTAGTGTCTGCAATGAAGGATGTGAACGCTATTCACTAGGGAATAACAATACATACAATAGAACGGCCAAGGCAAGTCCGATGACGAGTATGGTAATAGTTAAGAATTGAATTAAGTGCGTAGTAGCTTGGAACGTTTGTTGATTTATTTGTTTGCGTTTGCGATGATAGGAGCTTGCTGAAGTGAGAATAATGAGAATACCGCTCACCAGAGACGTCACTCCTGTAATAATTGCGGCAATATGAGCAATCTGATCATAGAGAGATGAGCTGAAGCCAAATCCTGCAGCAAGAAAGCCAATACCAACTAGGGCAATCCCCGTTCGCACCCAAGCTAGAAAAGTCCGTTCATTTGCTAGATGCTGCTGTACATATTTCGAATCAATTGTAGTTTGTTCTTCCTTAGAATCCATGATGTGAATCACCCCGATCGGCTCAAAATGTGTACTGTCATATTGTACTTATTATTTAACGTAAAACCAAGAAAGGCGGCTGAACGTTATGCCTCGAAAAGAACGAATTGTGGAAATTGAATCCCTTCGGGGGATGGCTTTTGCGGCCGTCGTGTTACAACATTCGATTGCACACTTTTCAATTGTTCCAGAAACCAAGCTTGAGGATGGCGTATTATTAGCAATCCTATTAATGCTCACGAAGTTCGCAGTGCCTTTATTTATTTTTATTACAGGCATGGTGCTCTTCTATAACACAGGCGATCAGCTGAATTACGGTCGTTTTATGCATAAACGATTAACGGATGTCATCATCCCATACGTCATTTGGACCTTGATTTATTTTGTCCTTACGCCAAATGGAATTAGAGGAATCGGGTGGCAGGAACTACCGGAGCTGGGGTTGAAATTGCTAACAGGAAAAACGACCTCTCATTTCTGGTACATTATTATGCTGATTCAATTCTATGTGCTGTTTCCACTATTCCTGCGCGCCATTCGTTATGTATACAAACGTTTTGGATCGAGGGGACGGGGGATAGTGTTACTTATTACCGGCGTGGTATATCTTATCCTTACTGATCAACTTGGCAACATAGCTGCCTTCATGGAGAGACTGCACATTCCTGTATTGACCGAAGCATTTACGACCTATGCAGACCGAAATTTCTTATATTTCTTTTTCTATTTTGTACTAGGTGCGGTGGCTGGAATCTCAGTGCAACACTGGAATATGTGGATATCACGGTTACGCTGGGTGTACTGGACCGTGTTTATTGTACTCGGATTGCGGTTTACATATCTATTAATGCTGGAATATCAAAAACCGGAAGGCATCCGTATCACCTTTTACACCGTGAGTCTGATCAGACCTGATATGGCAATATTCCTTATTGCTTCGATAATGGTAATGTATCAACTGGCGGGCAAGCTGCGGAATCCTTTTGCTGTTCGGTGGCTTGGATGGATTGGGGGAGTTTCCTACGGTGGTTATCTGATGCACATGCTTATGCTACGATACAGCTACATTCCGGATGAACTACTATATGTTGCTTGGGGGATCAACTCGACCATTCGTATGATACTTACATGGATTCTCGCACTGGCGTTATCTTGTGTACTGCCATGGCTTATTTCGCGGATCCGTTGGGGGAAATGGATCGTCGGCACTGTGCCAGGTGGTAAGAGGAATATCCGAATAAAGCAACATATGAAAAATTCATAATAATTTCAATTAGACTAAACCGTGGAGAATTCAAGTGAGCGCTCTGTACCCTATTTGCGTTTTTTGGATTTTCCACCATCGGTTTAGGAGATCCAGGTTTCAGGTATATTAAAATCAAAACTTTAAAAATTCAACACCTGAAAAATTCACAACAATAAAACCTTTCCTTCTACCCGCTGCCCTCTCTATTTCTTCATGATTCGTTCTTCCAAGCGATCCTTAGACAAAAGGAGGATCGAATAAAGTCCAACAGGATAGAAGAGACGAGAAAAACGGAGCGAGATGGCAGAAACCGAACATAAGTTTTATAATACACAGAGAAAGGTTAATGGATAGGAGGGGGAACCAACGTGGCTTTTATGATTGCACAACGAGCATTTATCAAACTTTATCTAATAACGATGGTAGAGCAGCATAGAGGATATGGGTATGAAATGTTAGAGGAAATGAAGCAAGAATTCAAGGATTATGGTTATGTACCGCCTCAGAGCGAGATATACCGGGCACTACATGAGCTGGTGCAGCAGGGAATCTTTTATCGAACGAAAAAGCTCAAGGGCAACGATCCCAAAGTCGACTTTCAAGAGATTGTCTTGTATCACTTTACAGATGACGGAGCGGAAAAGGCCGAGTTGTACAAAAAACAGGTCAAAACAGACTTGGATCGATGTCTCGGCATGCTCCATAAGGCAGAGCAGGATAACTACGGTACGAAAGGAAGATAAGCATGAGCAGACTATTACAGTGGGGCATTCTGGGTACCTCGACGATTGCAAGAAATGCGGTTATACCGGCAATACAGCAGTCTGAGCGTGGCGAAGTGCTTGCCATTGCTAGTCGTAGTAAGGAGAAGGCTGAGGCCATTGCAGATGAATTGGACATTCCTAGATCCTACGGTAGTTACGAAGAGCTTATCGCGGACCCTGAGATTGAAGCAGTGTACATTCCTCTGCCAAATCATATGCATAAGGAATGGACAATCCGAGCAGCCCAAGCTGGAAAGCACGTTCTATGTGAGAAACCTGCAGCATTGAATGCGGATGAAAGCTCCGAAATGATACAAATATGCAAAGAGTATGGCGTTATCTTCGCTGAAGCGATTATGTATCGTTATCATCCTAAGCACAGACGGGTAGAGGAGATCATTGCCAGTGGTGAGATTGGAACCGTTCGAGCCATTCATGGTAATTTTACGTGCAATACCGCAGACGATAAGGAAAATGTGAGATTCAAACGTGAAATGGGCGGCGGATCATTGTTTGATCTAGGTGTATATCCAATCTCTGCAGCACGTATGTATCTTGGGCAGGAACCAGAGGCGGTTACGGTGCATGCTCTATTTTCCGACGAACATGATGGTGTAGATATGATGGCCTCAGGTTTAATTGAGTTTCCTGGAGGTGTAGCCTTAACCTTTGATTGTGGAATGTGGGCTTCTGGTCGAGCTGAAATGGAGATTCTCGGTACAGAAGGGCGTATTGAACTACCGAAGGTGTTTGGCTGGGAGAACAGTGATATTCCACCACAGATCATTGTGCATACTGATTCCATAAGTCGTGAAGAACGTGTATCCGTCTCTAATTCGTTTGTTCTGCAAGCAGAGACGTTTGCTTCGGCTGTGCTTGAGGGTACGCCTTTACCTTTTGAACCTGAAAATACAGTGAATAATATGCGTGTCATTGATGCTTGTCTGGAATCGGCAAGAACACGTCAGCGGATAGTGATTAACAAAGCATAGATTTCCATACCACCTGCCACCTTTTGCGTTATTAACTTGGCACTACCATATAGCTCAATACAGGCTCCATCCTTCGGGATGAGGGTCTTTTTTGTATGTTTATTAACGACTAGTTGTAGACAAGTAATAGGGAATTATTATTGGTAAAAAGCAGTGTAAACAAACGTTCTAAAAAACAACGATAAAATTATTTTCACGAAGGGGTTGTTTTTCTTTAAAGATTCGTTAAAATAATATTAACATTAAAAATATTTTAACGTTGAAGGGCGGATTAACAATGAGTGAAGGTATAGTGGTACGCAAGCAGGGAATTGGAGAATTGTTACGTATCAGACCGTACGTGCAGTTTATGCTAGGCAAGGTTATCGCTAGGTTTGGTGATTCGATTGATTCAATCGCTTATAGCTGGATGGTGTATATGTTAACGGGTTCGAAGTTGCTAATGGGGACACTGCTCGCGGTTAATTTCTTGCCTAATATTCTGCTGGGTCTGTTCGCAGGAGCACTGGTTGACCGAATGTCGCCTAAAAAAGTGATTGTACTCACCAATGCGGGGCGTGGATTACTTGTTGGTATCACAGCTTTGTTGTTTGGTTTGGGTCAATTGCAAGTATGGCATCTGTTCGTTGTAACCATCCTGATCTCACTTCTAGAGTGCTTCACTTCGCCTGCAGAGGTATCCAGTGTACCGCGGTTATTACCTCAATCCATGTTGCTTTCCGGTAATGCAATGTCGTCTTCAGCGTCAAGAGTGGCAGAGCTTGCAGGACTTGCGTTGGCAGGGGCGCTCATTGCAACAGTAGGCATTGCATGGACCATTTTTATCGATGCTGTATTGTTCGCCTTAAGCGCAATATGCATGAGTCGTGTGGTGTATCCAACCAGCAATACATCGTCTAAGCATGAGAATCGAGCTATACATGATGATTCGGTGAATCAGTCTGCTAACGCCAAAAGTATATTTTCCGAAATGATGGATGCCTTTCTTTTTGTTCGTAAACATGTCCTTCTGCTCATCGTCTCCATCTTGTTTGCCTTCGTCAATTTCTGTCTAATGCCCTTTAATGTTCTACGAACGCCGTATGTCATGGAGACACTTCAGGCAGGAGCTGGCGGATTGAGTCTGCTTAGTGGACTGATGGTAGGGGGAATGGTGCTTAGTGGGCTATGGATGTCACATGCAGGAGCGAATTATCGTAAAAGCATGCTGGTCATTAGCGGTATTGTCATGCTCGGTCTTAGTTATGCATTAACTGCACTGCCTGCCTATATGTCGGACTTCCAATTGCCTGCTGCCGCCGCCTGCTGCTTGCTGATGGGATTCGGGATCCCACTCGCGACGACACCACTGGCCTCTTATCTGATGGAGGTTACCCCTTCCGAGATGCTCGGTAGAGTATCAGCTCTTCAAAGTATGTTATGTCTTAGTGTTGTTCCGCTTGGTAGTTTGGCTGCTGGAGCGCTGGCGGAGTGGATTGCATTGCCTGTACTGTTCATCGTATTTGGTCTGCTGCTTGCGTTGTCTGTTATTATGATTTTATTTAGCAAAAATTTTCGGCAGATGTCGTGAATGAAGGACATGGAATCCCAACGTCTAAGTTGTGAAAGTTAACATTCGTTCTACTAAACAACACTAATGAGTCATTGACCTTTTCATATTCCGGAGCATTTTGACCAAAGTCCTGTTGGAACGGTATAATATAGAGATAAGCCCGGAAATGAGGATATAAGGGATGCAGCACATTGTACTTTCAACAATAGAAGAGATCAAAGTGTATTCTGACCCGTACCGTATACAGATCATGAACACATTTCGTAAACAGGGAAGACCCTCGACGGTGAAAGAAGTAGCTGATTTGATGGGAGAGGTGCCTGCCAAGGTACACTATCATGTGAAAAAGCTGGAGAAGATCGGATTGCTTACCCTCGTCTCCACACGCGAAATCAATGGGATTATTGCCAAATACTATGAGCCCTTTGAAGGCGAGATTCATCTTCGGCATGAAGACGAGGGGGATTCACCGCTCAAGCAGGTCTTTCAATCGGAAACATTGAAGTTATTAAATGAAATGTATGAGCAGAGTCGTGAGAGGTTCATGAAACAGGCTAATCAAGGTGATCGTATGTTCATCTCTGACATGACCTTATATGCAACGAATGAAGAAGCAGAGCAGCTCTTTAAGGATATTACGAAGTTATGCGAGCCTTATTTTACAAATGATAAGAAACAAGATGCTCAAGAAGAGTTTCGGTTATTCTCCAGTTTGTCCAAACAATTGGAGGATGAGCCGGATTCAAAGACCGACGTAAAGCCGTCTAAGAAAAGGAAGTCCAGTTCTAAGCCGAAGTCATGATCAGGTTCAGTCTTAGAGAAATTGGATTCGTGCAGACCTCCTGATTAACTAACCGCAATGTTATCTGAAGATGAGCAAGGGGTATTATAAGACAAGTGGATGTGAACGTAGAAAAAAGCCGCCAATGGCGGCTTTTTCATGCGTGCTCAGAACAATCGCTGAACGCAAGGAAGGTATCGCTGACCAACAGATCAGTTAACCAATTCGATGTAGAGAATGATGATTGAAGACTACATGTTCTCATCATAATCTCTTACTTCGCGTTTGGCTGCTGTTGCTGGAGAGTTGGACGTGCCATACTCGCTGACCGCTTCCCATGCGTCTGCATGATCGAATTTACCTGCATTGCGCTGTCTGACCTCACCAGCACCAGTTGGAGGCATGGTCATCACTTCTTCCTCGACAGGGCGATCGTTGCTTAGATCACGCTGCGGGGTATCGTCAATACAGTAGGCGGTGTAGGGGATGGCTTCCAGTCGTTCAAATGGTATATCCTTACCACAGGTGATACAGGTTCCATAAGAACCATCTTCAATTCGTTCCAACGCCTCGTTCACCTGATCGAATTCATCGCTCAAGGTATCATCTACGGCAAGATCCCGGCTACGCTCAAACGTTTCTGTACCTGCATCTGCTGGATGGTTATCGTATGATGACAGCTCACCGGTTGAATCCTTGAGAGATTCTGCTGGAGCTCCATCTTCCATGCTGGATTCAAAATGGCGCTGTAAATTTTCACGTTGCTCCAAAAGAGCATCCTTTAATTGGTGAAGTTGATCTTTCGTTAATGTACTCATATCGACTTGCTCCTTTCCCGTAATGGGTGTGTAGTCAGTCCTTACCCGATTTTAACGAGGAGCAATCATGTTTTGCTTGAAATAGAGGCTACGCTGGTTTCATATCTGAACGATAATGTGTTATAAAAATAGAGAGAGAAATGCCGCAGACCCATAAAATTCATATGGAAGTTGCTGCGCATTTGATATAATGGAGGTTGTCATTATGGATGAACATATGAAACGAAGATTGGATAAACAAAGACAATTGTTCAAACAACTTGGCGTGCAGCTCGATGCATTGTCAATTCATGAGAAACAATTTAACTATAAACTTCGCGGATATGACCCTGACGAGGTAGATGCTTACCTTGACTTGGTTATCAAGGATTATGAGCGGTTCTATGCCAACATAGCCGATCTGATGGATAAATGGCAGGAGCAGCAGATCGTCATCCGGGATCTGAAGTCGACGGCCAAGCCCGTAGATGATCCAACGAAGATTGACCGTAAACAACTAGATGATATCGTGAAGCAACTTGAATATAGTGTACGGCAGCTCAAAACCAGGGCACGTCCTGAACAGAACCTATTTCCTGAATAAATAAACAGCGAGTTGCTCTTCTAAATTGTGATGGATTGAACAAGCATCTAAAATTACTGTTTGGAAATGTTAATAATAAAAGTGCGTGTTCAAAAAGGACGGTTTTCAGTACCGAGAAGATAGGATGAAGCCAGAAATGGAGTAGCGGAGCGTAGGATAAACTACGTGAGCAACTACATTGTTTCCGAAGGAAACAACCTTCGTGAGCGTCTACTTATTTCGGCTGAGTTCCATATTTGACGCTGAGATGCCAACAGGCATCCCTCGTAATCAAAAGCGTTTTTTTTGAACAACCTCTAAAAGGTGGTTAATCATGAGTACTCATTTTTCGGTCAGTGTGCATTGTTTGTTACTGTTGTCCTTGGATGCCCCTGAACGAATCACTTCTGCAGAGATTGCAGGTAGTATTAATACGAACCCTGTCGTTGTTAGACGGATTCTAGGTGGGCTGAAAAAGGCAGGTCTTGTGGATTCATCTCCAGGAACAAGAGGATTCTATCTAGCAAAACCTTCCAGTGAAATTACGTTAGCCATGATCTACGAAGCGGCTAAGGATGAAGGGCCTCTCTTTCCGATTCACGGCAATTGCAATCCAGACTGTAATGTAGGTTTACGGATCGATGGATTGCTGAACAATCTATATAAGGTAGCTGAAGAGAAGGTACAGCAGTTTTTTGCATCAATTACCCTTGAAGATATGGAACGCTCTTGTTTGGAAATGGACGAGGTTTCAACGCCGGCGCAGTGATGGAAAACCCATTCTAGGTACAGAGATAGAAAGGTGTGCAGTAACATGAAAATTATCGTGGTCTCGGATACGCACTTACCCAGAAGAGCCCGTGAATTGCCTGAGCTTCTAGTACAAGAGCTGTCAGATGCTGATCTTATTTTGCATGCAGGCGATTGGTCTGACTGGAGCGTGTATAAACTGCTAAGCAACTATGCGCCAGTAGCTGGTGTTACAGGCAATACGGATCCTCCTGAAGTTGCGGATAAGCTTGGATTTTCTCGTATTGTTGAGGCCGATGGTCTTCGGATTGGGCTCGTGCACGGTCATCAGGGCTCAAAGTCCACAGAACAAAATGCCATTCAGACCTTTGCTGGACAGCAAGTTGACGCTATCGTATATGGACACTCGCATATCCCGGTTATGAATACGGTAGATGACGTGTTGGTATTCAACCCTGGTTCACCTACGGATCGGCGTTTTCAGAAACAGTATTCGTTTGGCATTATGAAAACACATCTTGGCAAGTTACAGGCAGAGCATGTGTTTTTTGATCGGAAGTAAGTGGGCTGTGAAATGAACTAGTTTACTTTCTAAACTACGCTTAGATTAAAGTGCTGATTTTCTCTTGAGAGAATGTCAGCACTTTTTTTGTTTTTTGTGATGTGATTCGCATGAGAAATCCACGCTCACTTCTTTCTTGATAACAAAGTGTTATCTCTGAATGGGGAAAATGGTCTAACTGTTATCTCTCATTCATCTGTTAACGAAAAGACCTGTTGACTCTGTTCAGGGAGTGATACAATGCGCTTACAACCTTAAAATGAATACGTTTACATAAGGAGCTGATGGGTTTGAAATGGTCAGTATTTACGGTGGCAACTCCTGATCTTAATGCGGAAGAGTTAGCAGCAGCGGCAGCTTCAGCCGGAATAGACGGGATTGAATGGAGATTTCGCGGAATACCGGAAGATGCTCTGCAGGAAGAGCCGTCCTATTGGCGGAACAACCGGTGCTCCATAGATCCCGCCTCATGGGAGGAACAAACTCCGATATTCCGTGAGGCAGCACACAAGCATGGAAGGAAATCCATTGCACTTGTACCATATCTGAGCTGTGGTGACTTGCCAGCAACCGAACAGGCATTTCAAGCGGCTAATTCGCTTGGTGCATCCATGATGCGTGTAGGTGTACCGGGATATAATCGTACTGCAAGTTATCCTGAGTTATATCGGGAGGCCGTGCGTTATCTGAGTGAAGTTCAGGAGATGGCTAAGCAATATAAGGTAAAGGCCTTAGTAGAGACACATCATCAGACGATTGCACCAAGTGCTTCTTTGGCCTATCGACTGGTTCAATCATTGGATGCAGAGCATGTAGGTGTGTTATATGATCCAGGCAACCTGGTGCATGAGGGATACGAAAATCATCGAATGGGATTAGAGTTACTAGGTCCCTATCTCGCACATGTACATGTTAAAAATGCAGGATGGTTTCAGGAGGAAGCTATTTCGACGTTTTCATCTGAACGACGGGGTGAAGATCAGAGATCCTCATTAATTACAAAATGGAATTGTTCATGGCTTTCTTTAACAGAAGGCGTGGTGGATTGGGTGCAGGTTGTACGAGATTTACAAGCGGTTGGATACAATGGATATTACGGCATTGAGGATTTCAGTGGTGTGTTTAGCTCCGCTAAGATGTTACAGCATTTTGCAGATGTATTTCAGGCTATTAAACAACAACTTGAAGAGGAGGTCAGCGTATGAGTTTAGTTCGGGTCGCAGTCATTGGAATCGGGAACATGGGAGCAGCACATGCGAGGACGTTAATCGCTGGAGAGGTTCCCGGTGCAGAACTTGTAGCGGTGTGTGATGTGAGACAGGAGATGGCCAAGTGGGTATCGGATAATTTTCCTCCTTCGGTGGTTTATTGGCAGGATGCAGAGCAGATGATGGGGTCAGGCACCATTGATGCCGTAATTATTGCAACACCCCATTATGACCATCCGGAGCAGGCCATTCAGGCATTTCGTCATGGCTTACATGTCATGATTGAGAAGCCGGCAGGTGTGTACACGAAGCAGGTACGGGAGATGAACGAGGCAGCAAGTGCTAGTGGAAAATGTTTCTCAATCATGTACAATCAACGAACTAATCCTTTATATATCAAGCTTAAGGATCTTATTGCTTCAGGCGAACTGGGCGAGATCAGACGGACAAATTGGATCATTACCAATTGGTATCGATCTCAGAGCTATTATGATTCTGGTGGCTGGCGTGCGACTTGGGCGGGCGAAGGTGGGGGCGTTCTGATTAATCAAGACCCTCACCAATTGGATCTGTGGCAATGGACGATCGGTATGATGCCTGTTCGTATGCGGGCGTTCTGTTCTTTTGGGAAGTACCGGAATATTGAAGTCGAAGATGATGTGACCGCATATGTGGAATATGCGAACGGCGCAACAGGGGTTTTTGTAACTACAACGGGCGAAGCACCGGGTACGAATCGATTTGAAGTGAATGGTGATCGCGGGAAAATTGTAATTGAAGATGGAAAATTAACCTTCTGGCGTCTGCGTGAATCCGAGCCTGAGTTTAATCAACGATTTACTGGAGGGTTTGGACAGCCGGAATGCTGGAAATGTGATGTTCCGATTACCGGGGTAGAATCAGGTCACCCAGGATTAATCCGGAACTGGGTCGATGCAATCCGTACAGGTGCACCTCTTATCGCTCCAGGCGAAGAGGGCATTCAAGGACTTACATTGTCTAATGCGATGCTTCTCTCAACATGGACAGATCATTGGGTTGATTTACCAATGGATGAAGAGTTGTTCTACGAACATTTACAAGAGCGTATCGCACAATCCGTCATGAAGAAGGATCAAGGCTATAACAAGAATCAACCTGCAGACTTGACACAAACGTTCAAGTGAATGGATAGAATCGACGTACTTGTATTCAAAATAGAAGTGGGAAGAAGGGAATCACATGGCTAAAGATGGAATGTTCTATGCACCCAAAAGTGTAAAAAAAGAGGTCGTATGTGGTGAAGGTGAGTTCACAATCGCTGCTGTAGCATTGGATCATGGGCATATCTACGGCATGGTAGGGGGATTAGTTGAAGCGGGAGCGACTCTTAAATGGGTATATGACCCGGATCCACTCAAAGTAGAAGCATTTCGTAAACAATTTCCTCAGGCTCAGGTAGCTCAATCTGAAGAGCAGGTGTTTGCTGATGATGAAGTGAAGCTGGTAGCCAGTGCGGCAATTACTTCCGAACGTGCACCGCTCGGCATGAGGGTTTTGGCGTCAGGCAAAGATTATTTTACGGATAAGGCTCCCTTTACAACATTGGATCAACTATCGCGCGCGCGTGAAGAAGTCAAGCGCACCGGCAAAAAGTACATGGTCTATTATAGTGAGCGACTGCATGTTGAAAGTGCCATCTACGCAGGGCAATTAATTGAAGAGGGTGCGATTGGAAAAGTTGTACAGGTAATGGGCACCGGACCTCATCGATTAAATGCGCCAGCTCGGCCAGACTGGTTCTTCCGTCATGAACAGTACGGTGGTATCCTCTGCGACATCGGTAGCCATCAGATCGAACAATTCCTGACGTTTGCCTCATGTACGGATGCAGAAGTGGCATTCAGCCGTGTTCATAACTTCAATCATCCACAATACCCCGAACTGGAGGATTTCGGAGAAGCTTCCCTGATTGGTAACAATGGAGCATCAGGTTATTTCCGTGTAGACTGGTTCACTCCGGATGGACTGAGAACTTGGGGCGATGGTCGTACCGTGATCTTAGGGACAGATGGTTACATTGAGTTGCGTAAATACATTGATGTAGGTCGAGAAACTCAAGGGGATCAGGTTTATCTAGTCAATCACGAAGGTGAGTACCATTATGGTGTGAAAGGGCAGGTAGGGTACCCCTTCTTCGGCGATCTGATCCGTGATTGCTTGGCTCGGACAGAGAATGCGATGACCCAAGAGCATGCCTTCAAAGCGGCTGAGATCTGCCTGATTGCTCAGCACAAAGCGATGAGCGAACGAGTCATATGGAGCGGTGGAGCGAAGTAAAAGCTGTAATTCGTTTGAATCTAGTAAATTAAATTCATAGGAAAATTAGCATCGAAGGGCAGCCTGATGTAAAGGCTGCTCTTTGAGATGTAATTGTAACTTTTAAATGGAACAATATGGTTTAAACTAGATTTAGTTCGGAAAAAGATCAGAAATTGTAGTATTTACGAAGTTCATAAATTTGAAGTTATGAGACATCATTGTGATATAAGTAGAGTAAAACGGATCAAGGCAGGAGAGACACAAGCTATGGATGACTTTACGAAGAAGCGGATTATGAAGATCATGGACAAATATACTAAAAATGCAGTACCAGAACATGTGAAAAGCCAAATTAGAATCAGTTATAAGATCAGAGGAAATTATGTGACATTGATAGAAGAAAGACAAGGGTACAAAAGTGATCAATGGGTGCAGATGCCAGTAGCTCAGTTCAGATTAGGTGAAAATGAATGGAAAATATATTGGCAAGACAGTAAAGGGAAATGGCATTTCATAGATGATATAGAACCGAATGAAGATTTTGAAACACAGTTAAAGATTGTGGAAGAGGGGCATAACGGACTATTTTGGGGTTAATTCGAAGAGGTCAATGACATCTCATAACATAATATTCAAGCTGCGGCTCCTTTGGAGCCTTGGTCTGCTAGATGGATTTCGGAGAGGCATTTCGGCAGACAACCCCTTTGGGGTTCATGAATACAGGAACGTTATCGGAACAGACTTGCAATAGAATTGAAGAACCTTGAACAAATCGGATAATAGCATGAAAAGAGCCAAAAGAGATGAAATGAAAATGAAGGAATTAAAGCGATTAAAAAACAAAATCAAGATCAAGTAACATTGAAAAGATCAGAAGACATTGCAGTTCAAAGGACAGATTAAAGAACAAAAACCAATGAAATTCAAGGGACATAAGATCCAAGAACCGTGAGGGTCAAAAACACATAAGATCAATAGATATGAAGAGACGATTGGAAGATTGAAGAGAAATGTGAAGTAGATTCGAAGGGGACAAGACCGTCCGATAACATAATATTCAAGCATCTGCTCCGTTGGAGCCTCGGTCTGCGGGATGGATTTCGAAGAGGGATTTCAGCAGACAACCCCGTTGGGGTTCATGAATACAGGAACGTTATGGGAAATACCACTAAAGAAGTTTTATAGAAAGGAACGAAATTATATGACAATAATTCAAGAAGCTAAAATACAATCAAAAGTGATTTTTTCAAAAGACAAAAGGCACAGATACTTGCTTGAGAGAGTTTGGGACAATGAGAAGAAAAAAGCGACTGTGATTATGATTAATCCGAGCTTTGCAGATGAATTAAAAACAGATGTGAGTGTTTGTAAATTGATGAATTTTCTAATAGATAATGATTTTGGGACACTTAGGATAGTAAACTTATATGCATTTATTTCAACAGACCCTTCTCCTTTATCGAACAATTCAGAGGCCGTAGGTGAATTAAATGATCAATATATTGAAAGTTCTATAGCAGATACTGACTTGATTATTATTGGATGGGGAATTGAAAAATCAAAATACACCAAAAGAAAAGCATACATAAGGAATCTATTAAAGAAAACTAATATAGAAATTAAAGGATTCATTGATAATGAAGGGCGTATAGGGAGACATCCAAGTAGGATAAACCAATTTATATTGAGTGATTATCCTCTGGAGTAATGGTACTACCCATAACATAATATTCAAGCAGCGGCTCTATGGAGCCTTGGTCTGCGGGAAGGATTTCGGCAGACAACCTCTTTGGGGTTCATGAATACAACAACGTTATACGCAACCCCTGAGAGACAAAATTTTGATTGATGATAAATTACTTGGCGAGCTAATTCGTTGAATTCTGTTAATTGCTTCGAGCCGCAAAGCTAGATGTAGAACGAAAAGACATTAAAGATCGAAGAGACATTAAGATCGAAAAGACATTAAAGCTCGAAGAGACATTAAGATCGAAGAGACATTAAAGCTCGAAGAGACATTAAGATCGAAGAGACATTAAAGCTCGAAGAGACATCAAAAGCTCGAAGAAACATTGAAGATCGAAGAGGCATTAAAAGATCGAAGAGACATTGAAGATCGAAAGGACAGGGCAAAGCATATTTTGGAGGTGTTTCAAAGAGGTCAGGGGAAGCGTATAACAGCATATTCGAGCATCGTCTCCGTTGGAGCCTTGGTCTGCGGGAGGGATTTCGGAGAAGAATTTCAGCAGACAACCCCGTTGGGGTTCATGAATACAGGAACGTTAAGCGCAACTTCTGAAAGAGCACATTTAAAAATGATTGAAAGTCGAGGAATTACAAAAAAATTGACGCAGCATATTTCGAATACGGTTATTCGGACGTTACATCTCGTTAAAGTAGATTAAAATATGTGGAGGGATAGATGGATTTTGAAGACGATCCTAAAGAGAATCATAAAATAAAAATCGCTAAAGATTCAAAGACATTTTTAGAACTAAGAGAAATCGTTAACAAATTTGATCCTGTGAATTTAGTTGAACATGGTGCACCAGATGATGAACACGATCGTTTGACTACGGAATTATTAATGTTACTGTTTCAAGAGTCGATGGATGAGATACGGGATCTTTTGATCAATTGTAGTATGTGGTATGGATATGATCCCAACGATATTAAAGAAGAGTACAGAGAACGATTTAATAAAAAGATTGATAGAACACATAATGAAATTTTAAATTGGTACGCCAAGAATAAGAACTAAGAAATTAGATTAAAGTCGGTACAGGGTCAATGAAGTTAACTCAGGAAGACAGAAGCAACGCTTAACATAATATTCAAGCAACGGTTCCTTCCGGAGCCTTGGTCTGCGGATGGATTTCGAAGTGGCAATTCGGCAGACAACCCTTTGGGGTTCATGAATACAGGAACGTTAAGTGAAATTCCGAAGCTAAATTGAAAGGAAGGTAAGTGATGTTTGATGGAGATCAATTCAATGAATTTGAGACTGCAAAAAATTATCAAGAAGCCTTTCTGTCGATGAAAAGAGAGTGGGACAAAGGGAAGCGTGATTTGAGTATATGCTTGAATTTAGGTTTTTTATCCTGGTATTTGAGTGTCGAATCTGGAAATACGTTTGTTACTGAGGGGCTTAATGAAAACGATTATGAGATGATTGAATTGACATTAAACGAAGTTACAGAGAAAGGGATACATAATTTCTCTACAGAAACGCAGTTTTTATTGATTTTCGGTTATATGATTACGTTGTTTCCTCAACATTTTGGAGACTATGAGCATTGGGAAAGCATAGGGAAAAACATGCTGTCAAAAGCATACGAGTTGGAACCAAGTGATCCAATAATTGAAATGGTTTTTCTTGCGGATAGTATGAAAAGTGAAGGTTATAAAAATGCTTGTTTAAGAGCAAAAGAACATATTAAAGACAGATTTAAGAATAAAGGATTAATGGATAAATATTTTCAAGACGTATTTGATAGGTAATTCAGAGGAACATCACTTAACAATATATTCACGCTGCGGACATACGTCCTTGGTCCGGCATTCGCCGGACACCCAGCATGGGCTGGGTCGTGAATACAGGAACGTTAAGTGAAATTCCAGTGAGAGCTATAGGCTTGTGAAGTGGTATAATATAACCATTAAAATAGAGGAGGGACAATGATGAAATGGCAAGAAGTTCAACAGATTTTTCCAAATCAATTCGTAAAATTTGAAGTTCTTCACTCTGAAGAAACAGACAATCAAGAGATCATTGATGATGTGGCCGTGATTGGCCCGATCAGTGATGAAGAAGCGACTCGCGAACTATTGAACAGTAGGGACAAGACTCTGGTTTACCATACTTCCAAAGATCGAATCGTTGTGAAGGTACGGAAAAATATAGGTTTAAGGAGAAATCTTTAAATGAATATTGAATATAGAGATGGGCTGTTATTTACGGAAATAACAGTCCATTTCAATGAGCAGAAGAAAGTGATATCAAACATCGTGATCGATACAGGAGCCAGTCATAGCTTGATTTCACAAGATGAAGTGGATGAGATTGGGATACTAGTGAGTATGGAAGATGAAATTATAACTAGCTACGGAATCGGAGGTAAAGAGCATGCCTTCAGTAAGCGAATCGACGGTATACAGGTAGGGGATTTCATTTTAAAGGATGTATACATAGACTTTACTTCATTTAAATATCACAACATTAACGGACTTTTGGGACTGGACGTACTGATGGAAGGGAAATTTAATATTGATCTAAAGAAATTTAAATTACTTCGTTCATAAGAGATAAAAGACGCAAGAGGATTGAGTGGTGATTCGAGGAAGACTGAAAATCACTTAACATAATATTCAAGCTGCGGCTCCTTTGGAGCCTTGGTCTGCAAGATGGATTTCGAGGAGGGATTTCAACAGACAACCCCTTTGGGGTTCATGAATACAGGAACGTTATAAGAAATCCCACAAACCAAACAATTAAACCAAGTAGGAAGGAAGAGCAAAATAGAGACTGCCCTTAGATGGTTTTGTACGAAAAGGAATTGAATATAAGGGTGAACTCATTGGCTATACGGATCTGGCTTACATAAAAGATCAGAGAGCAGAATTGGGGATTGCAATAGGTGTAAGCCAATACTGGGGGAAAGGCATAGGGTTTGAAGCGAGAAGAAAAATGATGGAATATGGATTGAAGGAATTTGGAATCAATTTATTTCATGCAGAAACAAATGAGTATAATATGGCCTCTAGAAGACTGCTCGAAAAGCTAGGTATAAAGAAATAGGAAGAGAAGGGCAACTGATCCAGTATGAATATAAAGTAGAAAACTATAAAAAGATATAGACATTCAAAGAATGAGGGACATCTTATAACTTCATATTCACGCTGCGGACATTCGTCCTTGGCTCGGCATGCGCCGGACACTCGACATACGTCGAGTCGCGAATACAGGAACGTTATACGTAATTACTAAGAGCTGATTAAAATCATTTGAATGACGAGCCATTCTTAAATAACGAGCCCTTCGATCGGCTCGAAGAAGACGAATTGAATAAGTAAAAGAGGGAATCAAAAAACAGATAAGAAATAGGTAAAGATAAAAATGTTAAAGACGGTGTTGGCTTTAAAGCAGGACGCCATTTCTGCGGCAGCGAATTGAAGCGTGGAAACGGTTTATCTTAAATAGGTAAAGACTAGGCCATTAAAAAGGGTAAGGTTAGAAATGACGCTCGGATTTTTAAAGAAGCACTTTATTATTTGAAACTTGGGAGGACCTCGAATGAGTTATCAAAATTGGGCCGGCAACTTTACTTACGGCGCGACCGAAATGATCTGTCCCGAAAGCGTGGAGCATCTGCAGCAGTTGGTCAAAGAGCATCGGAAAATCAAGGTTTCGGGCAGCGGCCATACGTTCAATGCGATCACGGATACGAACGGGATCTTCGTTTCGCTGCGGCATTGGAACCGCATGTTGGCCTTAAACGAAGAACGCGGCACGGTAACGGTCGAAGGAGGGATCACGTACGGGGAACTATGCGCGGAGCTCGCTCTGACCGATTATGCGCTTCATAATCTGGCATCGCTTCCTCATATCACGGTTGCCGGCGCCGCCGCTACGGCCACCCATGGTTCAGGCAGCCGTAACGGAAGCTTGGCGGCAGCGGTGGAAGGTATCGAACTGGTCGACGCGAACGGAGAGCTGCATACATTCAGCCGCGGCGATGCGGAATTCGCCGGCGTCGTCGTGAACCTCGGCGCGCTCGGCATCGTGACGAAGCTGACGCTGAACGTCGTGCCGGCTTATTCCATCAGACAGTTCGTTTATGAGAATCTGCCGCTTTCGCAGCTTGAAGAAAACGCGGAGGGCATCTTTACGGGCGCTTACAGCGTAAGTTTGTTCACGGATTGGCAGCAGCCGAGATTTCATCAGGTATG
This sequence comes from Paenibacillus sp. Root52, assembly GCF_001426865.1. GTDB lineage: Bacteria > Bacillota > Bacilli > Paenibacillales > Paenibacillaceae > Paenibacillus. The sequence continues at coordinate 397,999 of NZ_LMFO01000029.1, forward strand.
GACAAAATGCCGGGAAGAAGATGGTGGCGCAAGCTATGCCGGACATGCGGACTATTACGGAGCGCTGCCTGCGACGGCCCCTGTGCATCCGCTGCCGAACATGCATGCGGAAAACTGCACGGAGCAGCTCGGTAAGCCGGGGATGTGGCATGAGCGACTCGCGCATTTCCGTATGGAATTTACGCCGAGTGCCGGCAAAGAGCTGCAGAGCGAATACTTGATGCCGCGGGAGCATGTATATGAAGCGGCGCTTGCCGTTCACCGACTGCGGGAGCATCTTGCGCCGATTTTGTTCGTTAGCGAATTGCGCACGATCGCTGCGGACGATTTATGGCTGAGCCCTTTTTGCGATCAATCTTCAGTGGCGTTTCACTTCACGTGGCGGGACGACTGGCAGGCGGTCGAGCGCGTGCTTCCGCTGCTGGAAGCAGCGCTGGCGCCGTTTCACGCACGTCCGCATTGGGGCAAACTGTTTACGGTACCGGCCGATGTCCTGCAGGGACAATTCGACAAGCTGCCGCCGTTTCGGAAGTTGATCGACAAGTATGACCCTAACGGAAAATTCAGCAATGCGTTTCTGGATACTTATGTTCGTCCAGCCCGGACGAGGCTTTCGGGAGATGAATAGGCTGCCGAATACCGGCCTCGTCCCGCGTGAGACGAGGCAGCAGCCTTTTTTTGTCATATCGCAGAGTGGATTCCGGCAGTCCGAAATGCGCCGCCGCTTCCCCGATAGCTCGATCTGCTGGATGCATAATGGAGGCCTCCAAAATTGAGCATTTTATGTCGACTTCCTCATCTTCGGACTTAAAACATAGTTGAAATCAAGCCGCGATTTCATCAGAATTTTTGTGAAGGACGGAAGGGAGCGAACATTCGGATTCCCTAGCCATTTCTACAATTAGAGTATCTCAAGGAGGAAATGTAATATGGGAAAGGCATTTAAAAACAAGAGGGTCATTTTAGAGATTACTGAATAAAACCATATTATAAAAATTAAAGGCAGGGACATCTTATAACATAATATTCACGCTGCGGCCATTCGGCCTTGGTCCAGCATTCGCCGGACACTCGATATACGTCGAGTCGTGAATACAGGAACGTTAGACGAAATAGACTGTGAAAGGACACATATATGATAACAATCTCATGTACCAAGAAGCTATTTGATACTAGCTCTTTTATCGAAGAACAAGACAATGAATCAGAGGATGAACTCTACAAATGGCATGCCAATGTATTTCGAATGGCTAAAAAGAATAATTTAATTATTATGAATAATAAGACAAGGTATTGCTTTATTTTGTTTGGAATAAGGAAGGAACACTATAAGAACTTTAAAGAGTTATTTCTCAATGCACTTATAGAAAACTTAAAGGCGGAAGGAATCTCTGAACCTTTAATCAACAACTACATTAGTAATGCGAACAGTATGAAGTTCATCAAGACGTATGATAGAAGCGTCCTTGGATCAATGACAGATATGGTTAAAATGACTGAATTCATGATTGAAGATTATTTACCAGTACAAGAAATGAATATCATTGAATTAAATAAAATAAACAACGACACTCCATTAGTAAAGCTAAAAAAATTCCCAAACCAATTTATGAGGGAGGCTCTTAGTATCTGAGCCTACAGTCTACTCCGTATAACATAATATTCACGCTGCGGGCATGCGCCCTTGATCCGGCATTCGCCGGACACCTCAGCATACGCTGAGGTCGTGAATACAGAAACGTTATACGAAAGTCCCAAGACCAATTTATGAGGAGATCAAATGCAAACAAAAAGAGAAGTTTGTCTATATAATCTCGAACAACTTGCCTTAATAATAAAATCTGAATCAGATGTTGCGTACTATAATCAAGCTGGTGGTTACGCTTGTTTAAAGCCCTCTTCAGAAGGAATCTTAATATTAATAGATGATGAAATGAGAGCAATTTTAAAAGGATTATCATCTATAACCATTAATAAACCAAGACTAACTGATAAAGATGCAGATCAAATTGATGATATTTTAAATTCAAATACAGGAAGTAAAGGCTTAATTGTAGATCGAAACAAATTGGAAGACTCAATGGAAGCATGGGTTTATGTTTTAATCAATTATCAAAATGCTAATTTTGATATAAAGGGATTTAAGGAAGTTGAAGGGATCTTAACTTGGAATAACAGTGATTAAAGACAGGAACTTTCGTATAACATCATATCCACGCTTTGGAGCCTTGCGGCGCCTTGGTTTGCGAGAAGTAATCAGTATGGAAGTTAATACAGCGACACATCCGCACCGCGGTCGCCCCTGGCAGGGCTTAAGCCGGTGGGACGTCGTGGGTACAGAAACGTTATCTGAAATCAGGACAAATATGTAATATCAAAATCTAGGAGTGTGATTCGAGTTGGAGAACTCAAATTTAAAAGATCTTATTGAAAAATACCTGAGCGCATATAACACGTTAACATTGATGGAATGATAGGAGTTTTGAATGAGAATATTCATTTTCGAAACATTTCTAAAGGTGAAGTGAATTCGGAAACAAAGGGGATTCAAGAATTTCGCACATTAGCAGAGCAGTCAATTCAGGTATTTTCTCAAAGGCGTCAAGTAATAAAGAACATTACCTTCACAGGAGATAAAGCAGAGGTTGACATTGATTATGAGGGAATATTGTCCAGTGATCTCCCTAATGGAATGAAGGCAGGAGAAACATTAAAACTTCAAGGGAAATCAATATTTCAAATGAAAGATAAGAAGTTGATACTGATTGAAGATCATAGTTAAAACATTGTTGAAAGTTGTTCATAGATTATCCTGAAATCAGATAACAATATATTCACGCATCGGGCATACGCCCTCGGTCCGGCAGAAGCATTTCAGGGAAGCAGAGGCTGCCGGACACCCGACATGCGTCGGGTCGTGAATACAACAACGTTAGATGAAAGACCATAGGGAGTAGAATTTATGATGATAAATGAACATATTTCTTTTCAATCTTCTCTGTCGTTAGAAGAGTTCACTAAGAGACTAGGGAAAAACATGTCATTGAAGAGGTTTCAGTTCGACTATGAGAACGAAAATAATTGGAGCTGGACCTATGATGAAAGTAATATAGAAATAAATATTTCTAAACCTTTTGAAGACGGTAAATTTCAAGAATGGGATGATTCCACACCTATTGGATGCAATTTTAGCTTATCTTTGCTTTTAAAGAGTGAACCTGAAAGTGTTAAAAAAATGATTTAGTCATTAAGAAAGTCATTTCAGAATATGTCGTAAACATTGAAAAAATCATTGGGCAAAAAGCATTCTACCATCGAGGAAACTTCCTAAATAAATTTGAAGCTGAAAACAATGTAGAAGAGAAGTAGTAAATCGAATTTGAAGGTAATTCAATGGTCCATCATCTAACATAATATTCACGCTGCGGGCATACAACCAAGGTCCGGCAATCGCCGGACACCCACCATACGCTGGTTCAGGAATACAGGAACGTTATATGAAAGATCGGATGAATTGCATGGCATTCTGTATTAAATTCAAGTTACTTCGAATGAATGACACTAAAGCATTATATGTGTATGGGGATTGTTCGGAAAATTTTGAAGGACTACTTGAATTAGATTTAGAGAAATTAATATCGGGGGTAACTTCATTTGATACTGATATGAGTGAAGTAGTGAAAGTAATTAAACTATTTATTAGTGATACAGAATATCAGCACAAAGCAAATAGGGCATTTCGTAAAATTCACAAACACTATAAAGAGACAAAAGAATACTTATCAGAAGGTGGATATTATGCATAGAGGTTACCGATTAACACAATGAATAAAATCAAAATGGTGGTAGTTACTCAAGATGCCCGATCCATCATATAAAGTGAATTCAGGAGGTATGAAAGAAGATGAATAAGAAACTATTAGAACAGTTTGGGAATTTCAATGATTTTGTAAAATCAATTGATGATGTGATTTGGCAAAAGCAGATCTCTCCTGGAAAATGGACGGTGAAGGAAGTTGTGGCTCATCTATGGAATTGGGATACATATACTTTGAATACGATGCTCCCACACATAAAAGATCAAGTGAAACTTCCAGAGTTCGTCGATCATGATACTCATAATTTAAAAGCGATAGAGAAGTCCAGGGAATTTACAGACAGAGAAAGTATGGTTAAAACCTTTATCGAAACTCGAACTCATTTAGTTAACCAATTCCATAAGGTGGATCAGTCAGAAATTCGATTTTTTATTGGAAATGATAAACGACCTTATACCTATGAAAGATATCTTAAAATATTCGTGCATCATGATGAACATCATAAGAAACAAATAGAAAACCTATTAGGATGATACATAGAAGACATGAACATCCTATAACATAATATTCACGCTGCTTGCATACGACCTTGATCCGGCATACGCAGGATACCCAGCATACGCTAAGTCGTAAATAAAGAAACGTTAGATGAAGGCTCCGGAAAGTACATTGAAAAATTCACGAGGAGGTGTAATATGATACAACTAAAAGAAATAACTAAAGATAATTTTCAGGAATGTATCGCGCTTGATCTTTACGAAGATCAATGGAATTATGTAGCCACCAATATATACTCAATCGCGGGAGCATATGTAGCACTTACTAACAAGGATTTCGTTCCTATTCTTTATTCAATATATCATAATGACATAATGGTGGGTTTTATTGCGATGTCTTATGAGCGTGAGGAGAATGGCGAGGACTACTTTTATGATATTTACAGATTTATGATAGACAAACGTTTTCAGGGGAAGGGTTATGGGAAAGAGGCACTCAGAAAAGCTATCGAAACTCTAAAAACATTTCCTTGTGGGAAGGCAACTTCAATAAAGATTATATACACAAAAGATAATACGAAGTCAAAAAAGATCTATGAATCTATAGGTTTTATTGACACAGGCGACGTTAATGAAGATGGAGAGATTATTGCTCAAATAGAATTGTGAAGACTTAGACCAAGTGTAAGCACTTCAAGGAAGTTGGGACCTATATATAACATCGTATTCACGCATCGGAGGGGAGAACAATGAAGCCAATTTGTATAAACCAAAAAGGTGATGTTTTTGAAGAACTATTAGATATTGCCGAAGAGCAAATAGAAGAAATTAACTTGGATTACCCGATTACGCATGCATTAGTCGTTGCCAAGAACAATGAAGGATTTTTACTATTGTTTAACGGTTGGAAGAACAATTGGGAGTTAGCTGGAGGCTTGCTTGAGCCAGGAGAATCATTAAGAGAGTGTGCAATCAGAGAGATGCTTGAAGAAACAAATCAAACTCCTGAAAGGATTGAATTTAAAGGATTAATGAAGTTTACATTAAGGGATGGAAGAATTGAATATGGGGGTCTCTTCAGCGCAGACATAGAAGAAAAAAGACCATTTGAAATGAATGAGGAAGCCCAAGAGATTATCTTTTGGGATGGAGTTAAAGACATTGGATATATCGATGAAATTGATAAAGAGTTATTGAAATACTACTAGGGGAAAAATATAAGTAATTCATGAATTTTCACTTTCATTTAAGATTATATCTATGCTTCGAGTCTGTAACAAGTATATTGAACGATTTCGTTAGATCAGCCATGGTTGATGTATCCTAGCTATCTAAGGGGAAAAGTCGTGAAACCAGAAGGTTAGGTGAAATACCTACTTTAATAAAAATCTCATTTAGTACTATAAGGAGGAGTCGACATGATTATTGTGCATGCACTTTTGAGAACGGAATGGGAGTCAGCATTAGCAAAAGGAGTATATAAAGGAGATTCACTAGAGAAGGAAGGATTTATTCATTGCTCCCCTATTGAGAAAATTGCATCTGTCGCCAATTATAATTTCAGAGGAATAAAGGGATTAATATTACTTTGCATTGATGAATCAAAAGTAAAGTCTCAAGTTAGATGGGAAGACTTGTACAATGAAGGAAGAGAGTATCCACATATATATGGTGAGATGAATATAGACTCAGTAATAAAGACTGTTGATTTCGAGCCTAATGAAAGCGGGACGTTTTTGTTACCTAAAGAATTAGAGGAGATGATATAGATAGAGGATTATAGACTGAAATTTTGAGGTGATTCATTGTATGGGATCTAGAATCATGCATTTGATTATAGGCTATAAAATTGCCGAGAGATTAAGTATTAAAGATCGAACTTCGTTTTTACTTGGTAGTGTTGCACCCGATGCTGTTCAGACAAAGGATGAATCTCATTTCTTCAAGGGCGAACACCAGAATTACTCCAGATATATTGACTATCATGGATTTCTTGATGAATATAAATCGCAATCTAATATCTATTATATACTTGGATATTTTACTCATTTAATTGCAGATGACCAGTGGCTGAAGGGATTCCTTATGCCATGGTTGAAGAATCGAATGGAAGCTAATACAGAACTGTATTCCTTATATCATAATGATTTTAGATTACTCAATGGGAAGTTACTAGAACACTATGGTTTCACAGATGATATGAAAGAAGCACTCTACGCTTCACCGACGGTTATTGACCTGCAGGAGGTTAAATCCAAAGATGTTAAAGAATTTGTGCCATATGTTTTAAGTGACATGGATTATGATAAAGAGGTCATTGATGAACCGCTTAATGTCTTTAATTTTATACAGATTGAAGGGTATATTGAAACATCGGTGAATGTAGGGATAATGCATTTACAACAAATAATATAAACGTTTAACGGTGATCTCTGCGGGTTCAGGATAGGCAGGAACAGCATATAACATCATATTTACACCGAGGGCTTTGCCCTAGACTGCAAGAGGCTTTTCAGTTGGACAACCCTGCAAACCACTAGCCACTGTCGTGGCTGGCACATTAAACTAAGGAGATAATTTATGAAAGGTAAGATACTCTTATTATTTTTTATTACAATAATGCTATCATCTTGTCAGAATATTCAATCGACTACGTTAAACAGCGAAAATAAATCAATAAGTAACTCTGAACCGTCTCCTGATGTAGTGAGTGCAGATAATGAAATAGAATCGAAAGAAATAACGGAAAATCCATCTGAAACTTCTAACAATAAAGTGTTACCCATGAATATCGGGAACCTTGATTTGAAAGGAGATTTTTATAATGAAATGCTTCGTAATCCTATAGATTATGATTATGAAGTGGAATTTAATGAATTTCAAAATTCTAAAGAGATTGTAACAACCATGGAATGGGGTGCGTTGCAAAGCAAATATACAGAGATATGGGATAAAGAGTTGAACCAAATATATAAGAAGCTTCTTTCTACGTTGGATGGAGAACCAAGGGAAGCCCTAATTGAAGCGCAGAAGGAATGGTTACAGTATCACTTAAAGGAAACAATATTTGTAGAAGATACATTTATTTATAATGGTTATCTTGGATCAAGAGGACCGGTAAGCTTAGGCACAGTTATAAAGGAGAGATTAAGGGAGAGAACAATACAATTATTTGAATATCGATATTTATTAGATGGTGAAATTGAGTTTTTATACCAAGGTACAAAATAGAGTTGGAATCTTGATCAAATATTTTTGAATGATGATACTTCGAGAACAGTAAAGACACATAAGGTTTGCATTTCGTGAATACAAGAACATGATGTGCAATTGGATGTCAGAGCAATAATCATAAATAGCATGTAATGGAGAGAACATGAATGAATTATGAGAAAGCAGCTCAATTCATCTGGACACATGGAAGATTATCAGAAAGAAGAATATTTGAATATGTTTATCAAGGTGGATCCCCAAATAACGTCTTACCCTCGCTTAAAGCATACCAGAATGAAGATGGTGGATTCGGCAATGAACTTGAACCAGATCTACGGGCACCAGGCAGTCAACCACTTTATATGGAATTTGCGTTACGAACCTTATACGATTGCAATATTAAAAATGAAGAACTTGCTCAAAAGGCATGTAAGTATATTGCTAAACACGCTGATTTAGAGAAAGGCATTCCAACTATTTTACCCTCATCAGCCCAATATCCAAGAGCAGAGCATTGGCAAAATTTATTTGCCACAGAGCCATCATTCAGTAGGTTAACCGGACTTATCGGACTATTAAAATGGCAAGGTATAGTATAGATAATCCGTGGCTAGAAAAAGCAGTAGAAAGTTGTTTGGAGAACATTTCGTCTAATATATATGAAGATGCCCATACTATTTTGACTGCATTTTGTCTTTTAGAACGTTTACCTCACACCTTAGAATGGAGAGCTTATGTTACTCTAAAAAATTTAATGATATTGAACTCATATAAACGCTATAAATTAACCATCTAAAAAGGATGAACAGAAAAATTGATAAAATCTATTAGTATTGATGTGTGGAATGGATCCACCTCTAATGAAGAAGTTGTTGTGAATCCTACATGGCTAGAGACTTTGGCTTTGTTAAGAAAACTAGATGGAGATAAATTTACATTAGTCTTTTTTGAGATATCAGACACAGATTCAGCATTAGTTGGAGGCGGGCCGGAGAATTTTATAGTGTCTATAACAATCGATGGCAATATATATACTCTTATGAACGACAAACAGGGAAAAAGTGAAACTCATCTGGTTATAGGTGGTCAGTTAGGGAATTATTGTGATAACATTTGTATAGAGTTAAATCCCATGCTTGAAGTAATACAGTATTATTATGAAGCTGGAAAACTACTTAAAACACATCAATGGAAACAAGAATAATCAAAGTAACTAATATGCTAAATTTGAGGTGTTGAATGTGTGGGAGAAACTATCAGAGTGTTGGAAAGCTAGTTTTGAAGAAGCTTGGGAAGCATATGCTCACGGTTCAATCCCTATCGGTGCAATTATAGTTGATGCCAATAATAAAATTATGAGTCGAGGTAGAAATAGAATCAACGAAACAATTGCTCCAAGCAAGCAAACATGCTTGAATAGATTAGCGCATGCAGAGATAAATGCTTTGTTACAACTGGATACGTTAGATTCAGAAGAACACAAAAACTACACACTTTATACAACGACAGAACCCTGTGTACTTTGTTTTGGTGCCATTATAATGTCAGGAGTTAGGAAAGTAAGATTCGCTGCAACTGATCCTATTGCAGGAGGCGCTAATCTAAATGATGCAGAAAATTCATTCATCAAGTCAAGAAACCTTGATATTAAGTGTGATGAGACATATTTAGGAGAACTACAACGTGTGCTAAGAACTGATCAGGTTATAAGGGCTTTAGGTGAAGAACAAGCAAGTAAATTTTTGGATAAGTACAGAATTAAATACCCTAAAGCCATTGAACTAGGAATAAAGTGGAATAGAGAAGGCAGATTACAAGAAGCATTGAGGAATAACGATCCCGTGGAAGTAATTATTAATAATATATCGAAAGAGATTAAGGAGAGTTAAAATGTTAGAAGTTTTGCAAGTTCCGTATGAAGATAAAAGTCTCCTAAGCAATTTGATCCAGTTCTATCGGTATGATTCGAGTGAATTTGATCAAAATGAACTGACTAATCATGGAGTCTATCTTTACAAATACTTAGATCACCAGTGGACAGATGAATATCGAAAGCCATTTTATATAAAGGTTGATGGAGAGTTTGCAGGTTTCGTTCTTGTTTTAAAAGATATTCCCAAAGAATATGTAAAGGTAAGCACAGCAGTTCAGACAAACATAATTAGTGATTTTTTTATAATGCGTAAATTTAGAAATAAGGGATACGGACAACAAACAGCGAATTTCATTTTCAACACTTTTAGAGGTGCGTGGGAAGTAAGACAGACACCACAAAATAAACCGGCTAATTTATTTTGGAAGAAAGTAATTAATGATTTTACGGATGGAGATTATGAAGAATTTATTTTAGATAATGAGAAATGGAAAGGGTCTGTTCAAGTATTTGAAAATAAAGATTAATAATACGATCAAATGAGAGCGCTTAATCCATAGGCATATAGAAGGGATATGATTTAGTGAAAAGAGTTGACGTCGTTTACTCACTAATAACAGACCAGTTTAAAACTAAAGTTCTTGCAGTGAAAAATGCTGATCGAGCAAGTTGGTCTCCTCCTGGGGGAGCGGTTGAGTTAAATGAAACATTAGATCAAGCTGCAATTCGCGAGGTTAAAGAAGAGACGGGACTTGAAGTTAAAGTCCATGGGATTGTTGCGATGAATGAGTGCAAATTTGAAGATATCAATGAACATGTCATTTTTTATACGTTTAGGGCAGAGATTGTAGGCGGCGAAGAACAGATCATTAGACCAGATGTAATCTCTGAAATAGCATGGCTGGACATAGAACAAGCTGATGAATTAATGCCTTATTATAAAGGTGGATTTAAAAATTTAATTCATGGAAATGAGAGTATGTATTTTAATGAAGGAAAAAAGGTACTGCAGATTTGATAAAATTGGTATGTGCCGAGAAAATAGTGTTTTAGAAACAACGAATTTATGAATTAGCAATGATGTCTAAAGGAGGCACATTTAAATGAAGTTAGTTATACTCTTTGGACCCCAAGCCGTAGGGAAAATGACGGTGGGTCAATGTTTAGAAGCTAAAACAGATTTAAAATTATTTCATAATCACATGTCTATTGATTTTGTGTCTCCTTTTTTCGATTACGGGACACCTGCTGGAAAACGTTTGGTAAGTGTGATTCGGCAAGAGATTTTTGAAGAAGTATCCAAAAGTGAACTGGAAGGGCTCATATTTACGTTTGTATGGGCATTTGACCTTCAGAGTGATTGGAACTATATTGAGCAGGTTTCAAGCTTATTCGAATCAAGAGGGGGAATGGTATATTTAGTTGAACTAGAAGCCGATTTGGAAGAACGCAAAAAACGTAATACGACTGAAAATAGATTGGCACATAAACCTACCAAACGAGATGTGAAATGGTCGGAGGCCGAACTGATTAAAACTTATGAAAAGCATAGGCTGAATTCAATGCCAGGGGAGATTATCAAACCCAATTACATGAGAATGAATACCATTGGACTGGAAGCAGACCAGGCAGCCGAGCTGATTAAAAAAGAATTCGATTTGTAAGGTTGAAATTATACCACAGAAGACAAACAGCGAATCCTTCAACCAAAAGATCATTTTTAATTTAGTCACTTTAATGGGAGGGATCTAATGGTGCTGATATTAGAACGAGCTATAAAATATGATGCAAATAAACTTGCTGAAATACAAAAGGCTAGTTTTGATGATGAATCAAGGAGCTTTAATAATAGTGAATCCGGTGGCCCAGTAGGGTATGACTCCGCACGTTGGCAAGAAGAGATGATCGAACAATGTGAATACTTCAAGATACTTCTTAATAGAGAGATAATAGGTGGAGCTATAATCGTCATTGAAACCAATCAAGTTCATAATCTTGGCAGGATTTTTATTGATCCAAACTTTCAACATCAAGGGATCGGGATGAAAGTAATGCAAGAGGTTGAAAGAAAATTTCCGGAAAGCGTGAAATGGTGGCTGGATACTCCTAATTGGAGTGTCAAGAATCATCATTTCTATACCAAGTGTGGCTTTACCAAAGTTAGAGAAGAAGGGGACTTATATATTTTTGAAAAGACTTTATAAGTACCAGTGCTCAATTCCTCAAGATTAGGACAAATAACAGAGGGTGGAATATATGATTAAAGGAATCTTGTTTGACTTGGATGGAACATTGCTTGATCGTGAGCAATCATTAATTGCCTTCGTTCGTAATCAATATTATCGATTCCAAGCTTTTCAAAATGTTGAGGAACAAATATTTGTACAGAGATTTATTGAATTAGATCAGAAGGGTTATGTCTGGAAAGACAAAGTTTATCAAACGCTAATCAATGAATTTAATTTGGATCTGAACTGGGACGAATTATTGGAGGATTATATTCAATCATTTCAATATCATTGTATTGGTTTTCCAGGATTAATCGAGATTCTTGACTACTTGAAAGGCAAACAAATGAAATTAGGTATTATAACGAACGGATTCGGTAGATTTCAGATGAATAATATTAAAGGACTAGACATTGATCATTATTTTGATGGAATATTCATTTCTGAAATTGAGGGTTTGCGGAAACCAGACATTAAAATATTTAGAAGAGCCTTAGATCGTTTAGGATTGGAGCCTCAAGAATCGATATTTGTAGGAGACCATCCAGTAAATGATATAGATGCAAGTATTAACGCGGGTATGAAAGGAATTTGGAAAGAAGATGATTACTTTGGGAAACCTTCAACAGATTATTTGTCCGTAAAGGACTTGGTAGAGATAAAGAACATCATAGAACGATTTTAAAGTAAATCATAATCATCTAAGGGGCTAGATTTATAGAAATAGAGAGGTGATTGTTTGAAAGTATTTAGAAAGCAAGTTCGAAAAATAACTATAGACGGCGTTCTGTACTTATATGTAATAGATGAACAAGATTATAATATTGTTATACGGATCTATTCGAATCAGTTTAAATCGACCTTTGCTGAATATCTCATTCATTGGGGTGATCACTGGGATATTGGTGTTTACGAGCCAAAGTTGATTGCAAGACTAATCCAATATGCAGAATCAACCGGCTGGGAGAGTAATACAAGAAATAATAAAATTAAAATTGATAATGCTTCAATACTTATAAGAGAAATGATCAAAGAGAATCTATAATCTTGAGGGAAATTAACAAGGAGCAAAAAAATGAAAATGATCTCTTTCGAAGAGGCAAAAAGCTTAGGTGTAGAAACGGCGTACCACCTTATGGATAACGGTGAAAAGCGATTTAGACTAATCAATAACGATGGCAGCTCATATATCCGCACCGAAGGTTCCGAGAATGGCTCGTGGCAGAACAGCCACTATCACCAAACATTAAAAGAATTATATGTTGTACAACAAGGTTGGATTGCTTATGCAGAACTTGATGAACAGAATCAATTTTCTTTGAGAATCTTAGAGAAAGACGACAGCGTCATGGTTCCTCCATTAAGATCGCATAACATCTACATGTCATCATTAGCGGTTACCCATGTTATTAAATTTGGTGGGAATCGTGAGATCAAGCCAGATTGGTTTGCTTCACCTCAATTAGACCTTCTGACCAAGCACATTTCAGAGATAGACTTACTTACAAGTAAAGGATGATAAGAGAAATGGAAAAAGGGAAAATTATATTTTTGAATGGTGTAACCAGCTCAGGCAAAACATCAATTGTAGAAGCAATGCAATCATACACTGAGCCGTTTTTTTATGTTGTAGCTAATGATCTTTTTGAAAATACGATTGGGGATAAGCATCTCCAAACAGACTACTGGAAGTACTTAAGTGAAGCGATTATGATGATGTATCACACAGCAAAACTATTTTCAGATCATGGAAAGCACGTATTAATTGATGGAATACTTGTTGAAAGACCAGAGTTACAACCGCATTATGAACAAGTCCAAGAGATTTTTGCAGGGTATCCTCTGGATATCGTTGAGGTGCATTGCCCATTAAATCTATGTCGGAAGCGAAATATTGAGCGTGGTGATCGTGGTGAAAAGCAATCAGATGAGCAACACAAAATAATGGCTAAAAACATTCATTATAGCTATTCCATAGATACAAGCTTGAACACGCCAGAGGAGTGTGCGGACAAGATTATCGAGCATTATTTCCCACAGTGAAGTTATTATTGAAAGATCTCAAGGGAAGTATATGTGAATGATGAGAAATAAAAGGAGCGAAGCATATGATAGATATCTCTAATATTGCACCAACAGATCCAATTAAAATTATTATAGGTGCTTCTTCACAAAGTTATGAAGGGTGGATACAAACTCAAGAGAATGAATTGAATTTGCTACGATTGGAAGATTGGGAGCAAAGTTTCAAAGATCGAAGAATCGAAGCCATCTTATCAGAGCACGTCTGGGAGCACATGACCTACGAAGAGGGAGTTCAAGCCGCTAAGATATGCTATAAGTATCTACATACGAAAGGGTATATTCGCTGCGCGGTTCCTGATGGTTATTTTGCAAATGAAGATTATCAGAATCTAGTTAAGATTGGCGGACCAGGACCTCTCGATCATCCAGCGGCAAGTCATAAGATCGTACATAATCATAATACACTTACCCGTATGTTTGAGGAAGCCGGCTTTGAAGTTGAGTTATTGGAATACTGGAATGAGGATGGACGTTTTTATTTTCAAGATTGGAATCCAGAGAACGGATTTATCTATAGATCTAGCCGATATGATCATCGAAATCAGAATGGCAATTTGGGTTTTACATCTCTAATTGTAGATGCAATTAGGAAATAGTTACTTTAAAGCTTGCCGACTCAAGAGGAGTTATGGTTGTGCCATCCTGTGCAATTAAAGAAACAGTGACTTCAATAGTGCCTTGATTTTCTAAATGGTCTAAATCAATAGATATAGACCTACGTTGAAATTCATCCCATATCCCCTCTGTTTTCACAACGGTATCATCGTTAAATATTTGGCCTTGTGTATCTTGAATCGTAACTTGAAAAATCCGATCGGGAATGTTTGCAGTTTGATTAGGTTGATAGTCCTTTTTACGGTACCATAGTCCAAACTGAAGTTTTTTTGACTTGGGTAGGTAGTAAACTTCTGTGAGATGCACATCCGGATTGGATAACGTTTGATTTTGCGCTGTAAGCTGAATCGGTTCCTCTTTATTCTCATAAGGATCATCCCACTGTAATGGCGGAGTTGTACCTGTTTTGAGAGCGATAATTTCCCTGTCTTTATATAGATAAATTCCCGTTAGAATAATGACTACTGAGATTATAGAAATAAGAATTTTGTGTTTCACCAGTCATCCCACCTTTTTAAATGATATAGCCTTTGCCTGCGTATTGAAACTTAGGGTTGATATATACCGTTCTTCATGATTGTTAGTTCAGATAACTTCCCCACTATAGTATCACTCGTTAAATCTTCTCTAGGATGATAAAATCCCTTAGCTTTATGTCTCGTTATTTTTCAGATTTTGATTATAATTATGATTAAACCATAAAATGGTTTTTAAATACTTTTGAAATTTAAAAGCTATCACGAATAGACATGGTAATAACGATGTTCTTAGGAGGATTGAAATGAACAGCCTATTTGAACAAGTTCATGCTAATGAGATTGTGGAGCGTCTCAACCAATTACGTCCGGATGCGGAGCCCCGATGGGGTAAGATGAATGTTTCACAAATGCTGGCTCACTGCTCAGGTTTTCAGGAGATAGCAATGGGGAACTCTACATCTGCAAGAAGCTGGCTAGGATTAGTCATCGGTAAACTAGTGAAACCCGTATTTTACAACGATAAGCCACTGCCGCAGAATATGTCCACGATCCCTGAGATTATGATTGTAGATGAGAGGGAGTTTGAATTAGAAAAGAAAATGTTAATCCAGAAGATCATTACGTTCCAACATGATGGACCTGAGAAATGTACAAAAAAACCGCATCCTTTCTTTGGCAAGCTATCTCCTGAAGAATGGGGTAAGGGGCTCTATAAACATCTAGACCATCATTTAAAGCAATTTGGCGTGTAGGTAAACGGAAGAAGGGGCTATGTAATGGCGAATAAGATCCTGTTACGTAAATTTCCAAATGTTAAACTAACTGAACTCACAGGTGGGTACACCAATAAGACAATATTACTTGATGGTTCTGATCCACTTGTGGTTGCAAAAATCTTTCATAAAAATAATAGGGATGCTAGAAATGAATTGAGTATTCTACATCTCTTGAACGGTTCAGATGTATCTCCCGGCATCCATGATTATTTTGAGGAGGACACATCGCTGTACATTATCATGGACTACATACAGGGGGACAATGGGCAGCGATTTTTAGATTCAAATGACATGGATACTGCTAGAGAAATCTACAGGTTGCTGGGCATTCAGTTATCATCCGAAATTCATTCGATACGTTGGAACGATCAGGCATCGGAATTACCAATCATTGCGCTGGTGGATGACAGTCTAGATTCACTGGATTTTGTACCCATTGATCTGAAAAATGAAGTAAAATGCATTGTAAATATACATGTGAACGATGAAAAAACGATAATCCATGGAGACTTTGGTCCACATAATACGATCGTAACTGGGGATTCGCTGGTAGTTATCGATTGGGAGTGGGGAGGATGGGGTCACCCGCTTCAAGATATCGCATGGGTCGTATGGTTTGTCCACCTCCATTATCCGGATGTAGCTGATGAACTATCTGGCATTTTCTTAAAAGCGTATTGTGCACATTCACCCGTAATAGTCACAGAGGAGTTGATCAAGGCCTTTGCACTTTCTAAAGTAATCAATATATTACATCGCATTAAGAATGCAGATGTTAGCGTTCAGAAGGAGTGGCTTAGAAGATTAGAGTGGACATTAGAAACGACTTTTTTGGGCGGTGAAGGATGGGATATCAGTTCTAATAAAGATTAACGTGAGCAAAAAGGAGTAGTGTGCTTTGAATACAAATGAATTAAAATCAGAAATAATTACTAGTCTCCTTCAGCTTGATGAAGAATTAAAGATAACCTACAATACAACACTTGAAAATTATTTAGGCATTCAAATTCTGCGGTCGGAAGGTATGATGTATGAATGTACACCTGAGGATGCCAAAGTATTCGCTTATACGGGGATGGGTGGAGACCATTTTGCATTTAGTACACAGCACGGTACGATTTATGATTTAGACCAAGCGCCTGTGCTATTTGTACAACCGATGATTTTAGATTGCCCAGTAAAGGTTGTGGCTAGAAATATTAGAGATTTCTTTTCCTTGTATCTCTCGCTAAAGGAAATATATATTTTAGAGAGATTTGATTGGTACAAAAGCGAAAAGGATATGTTTCTTGATATCGAAGAAAACTATGCAGAGAGCATCATTGAACGATCCGATGACATTAATTTCCTATCAGACAAGTTGGAACAATACCTAGCGATTAAACCGATCGGGAACGCGTATTCATATGTGGTAAGGACTAGAGAAGATATTAAGTGCTAAGTGTATGCATTTAACCAAGAGAGGATGTCGTAGAATGAGATATAAAATTTTTTTTTATGGTAGCTATAGATGCGATTGGAGGCTCAGGGAAGAGTGAACCTAATGAAGAATACGATAAAAGTTTTGATCAAGTGCAGTGAATTGATGAATTATTAAACACTCTTAATATACACAAGGCTGATATTTTGTGGGGTATCCTACGGTGCCTATTTATCCTATTACTACACCCTTAAGAGAAAAATGTCATACATAGTGCCGTCTGTTTAGCAGGAAGAATTCCCACAACTCAAATAGAAGTTATGAGCATGATCTATTGTCCAACTATCCTAAGGCTATACAAAAGCTAGATAAAAACCAAATTCAATATAAAATCATAGCAAACACAAGTCATGCGATAAATCATGAACGTGCTGAACGCGTTAACAAAGAGATCAGTCAATTCATTTTAACGGTAGAACGATAGAAAGCTATATATTCAAAAGAGGTGGAACCCATATGACGGTATTTGGACTTATACGACATGGTGTTACGGATTGGAATTATGAATTTAGAGCGCAGGGACATACTGATATTCCTTTAAATGCCGAGGGAAGAAGGCAAGCAGAATTACTTGCTAGACGAATGGAGAACGAAGAATGGGATGTTATATATTCAAGTGATTTATCTAGAGCACTCGAAACAGCAGAAATGGTAGGCAAACTGAAGAACATTGAAGTGAGAACCGACTTACGTTTGAGAGAAATGAATGGCGGACTTATTGAAGGCACAACCGAACAAGAGCGAGTTAATCGGTGGGGATATAGCTGGTCGAAACTAGACTTAGGTATAGAGCCACAGGCTGATGTTATTGCAAGAGGAGTAGACTGCCTCGCGGATCTAGCTCAGAGACATCCGAATCAAAAAATACTGATCGTAAGTCATGGCGCAATACTTGGGTTGACCTTGAAAAAACTCATTCGGCATGTGGATACGGCAGAAAATCTTCATAACACATCGGTAAGCATAATAAATAAAGAGCAAGTGAGATGGAATTGTGAACGTTATAACTGTATATCTCATTTAGACGGTGCTTAACATTTTATATAAAGGGAGAGACGATGAATAAAACACAGGTGAAGGCTTATTATAGCCTATTTGGTGATCATTTTGATCCGGATGAAGTGACCTCGAAGCTTGAAATTACTCCAACAAGTATTACCAGAAAAGGGGATATCATTAATGCGAAACATAGTCATTCAGAAACATCTTGGACATTAAGCACTGAATATGAAGAATCTCTAGATGTTAATGAGCAGTTGAATAAAGTTATGAATGTATTAAAAGATAAAGTAGATGAAATCAATACGATACAGATACAAAATCAACTGAAATCTAAATTTTTTATTGTAATCGTGATGGAAAATGGTTATACACCTGCTCTGTATTTTGACTCTTATCTCATTAAGTTCGCTGATTCAATTCATGCTGAAATTGACGTTGATCTCTACGCAAATCCATACTCAGCGGATACAGTCTGAACGAAGGTGAAAGAGGAGATGGGGTAATGTTTGAAGTTGTGGTTCAAGCAATTTTTATCTTAATCAAATTGGTTTCCTAACAGATATAACAGAAGAAGTAGGCGCTACGTTGATAGGGAAGGCGTTATATAAAGATTAGGACATATTATTTTTTACTGAGAGGATGAAGTTATATGAGTAAATTGCCTTTATTTGTTGTGACAGGTGCCAGCGGAACAGGTAAAACTACGATTTGTGCACTGGTGCGTGAGAGCCTTCCTGAATTTGATGTATTTGATATGGACATTATTGATAATGTCGATTGGCAAATTGCAAAAGCAAATTGGCTAAGAATTGCTTATAGTATTTCATTAAGTGGTCGCGGCACCGTGCTCTGTGGAACGATGGTTCCAGAAAACATTGAATCTGCTGACCACAAGGATAAGTTTGAGACAATTCACTACATTAACTTACATTGCGATGACGAAACACGTGCAGCAAGATTGTTAGCGCGAGGCTGGGGGAATGAAGCTGTCCAAGAACATAAGAATTTTGCCAATTGGTTGGTGCAGAATGCAAGTGTAGCCTTTACGCCTCCAATGCCAACAATCAACACAAGTGAACTGACACCTGAAGAAGTAGCAAAAGAGATTAAAGATTGGGTTTTAAGTAACTGGTAATTATGAAAATCCATCATTCCTTGAAAGTGAGTTGAGTAGCTATGGCTTCCTCTGGCATTGGACTTGATCTAGAACGTATCATTTTCATTGGAAGAACTTTTGAAGAATATAGGGATATATTTAATCTGTCCAACGAGGATATTCTCAATAACAAAATACTAGATTGCCCTGCTGGCGCTTGTTCCTTTACCTCTATAGCGAATCGGTTAGGAGGAAATGTGACAGCTGCTGATATTGCATATTCTTATCCGGTTCAGCAGCTTAAGAACAAAGGGCTATTAGATGTAGAACATGGCATTGAGAACATTCAAAAGGTTCAACAAAATTATGTTTGGAATTATTTCAAAACAGTTGATGAGCTGAGATCAAGTCGGATGAGAGCTTTGACAGATTGCACTGATGACATGTGTGTAAATTCTAACCGTTATCTTGCGGCAACTTTGCCGCAACTACCATTTCAGGATAACCAGTTTGATATCACGTTGTCGGCGCATTTCTTGTTTATGTATTCTGATCGATTAGACCTGAGCTTTCACCAAGCGACCATACGAGAACTTATGAGAGTAACGCGCAAAGAAATTCGAGTGTTTCCTATTGTGGATTTAGCAAGTGAAAGATCAGCACATTTGGATTCTATTATCAACTTGATCGAAGAGGCTGGGTGGAATTACGAAATTCAAAATACAGGTTATGAGTTTCAGCGAAATGTGAAGCAACTGTTGCGGATATACAATAAGGATAACAGCATTTAAATAGAGAACTTTAGTATAGTTCCACATGTTTGGAGTGTATACGATGTTAATGTCCTATCAACTAGAACGAGCAAAAGTACGGATGAAATCGAAAGAAATAACCGTCGTTGTATTACAGCAAACAGATATAAATGTTGAAATAAGAGAAGAGCTAGGTCGAATATTGCTAATGGATGCTGCTGACTGCCAAGAGATGTTTCTCTTATCAAGTCTTTTTAGGCATAGTATGCAATCTCATGATGTTATATTTTTAGAACGTGATAAGGATTCGAATATGGATGTATTTATTTTCAACGGAGCTATCCACCCACTCACAATGAAGGATCTAAGAAAAATCAAGGCTTCTACTCGATTCACCAAAACAGAATTATACCGTCTAACTTTAGAAAATAGTCATGATGATTCAATGTGGGACACGTGGGAGCATTGGAAATACGAAGAACAATTGAGGATTAAGACTGATCAAGATATCGGGGTCATCAATGCATCGCAACTGGGATTGGAACTTCTGTTTCATCAATGCGCCTATCTTGCGAGTTCATTTACGGGACATTCTCATATGGATTGGAATTCTACCCAATCCTCCATTGAATTAATCATTCGAAATATAGCTCGAAATGATTAATAGCGACGCTAGGTTGGATTGAACGCATAGAATCTGCAGGCAACACCATGATGTGTATCCGTTGCTTAAGGGGAGATAAACATTGGATCGAGAAACGGCAGTCGAAGTTATTAATCAATATTTCAGATCATGGGTTGAGAAGGATTTTAATCTCTTTGTCGGAAGCATTCATGAAGAAGCAATTGTAAGGGAGTGCACGGGAGAAGTAATTCAAGGTCGAGATGAACTGAATCGATGGTTTAAACAGTGGAACGGTAGCGACAATGAGGTTATGTATTGGGATATTCATAATGTCGGCTTCGATTACGAGCAGATGACAGCTTTTGTTGAATGGAAGTTCAAATGCAAGTATAAGGGCACAACGTATGAATGGGATGGCACTAGTATAGTTTACTTTGAGAACTCATTAATTATAGAACTGAATGAATATGAGATGAAGAAAGATAAATCTTATCCTTACAAACAAGATAGCGTTGCTATCTAGTAATCTGAGTTCTACTGAATTGTTTTGGAAATAAGCTCTCCGCCCTTAAAGCGTATGGGATTGTGAACTAGGGTTTTTAATAGATTGGACTGAACACTATAGATTCATCAAAAGGAGGTCATCTATTGTCTTATTCAATACATGAAATGACCGTAGGATTTGCTGAAGAGATACTGCATTGGAAATATGAACAACCGTATGATTTCTATGATAATGAACTTTCATTAAAGGCATTGGATGAATTACTAAATAGCCCCTATTACGTTCTTTTAGATATTCATGATGAACTGATTGGGTTTATGTGTATGGGGAGTTCAGCCCAGGTTCCGAATGAAACTTATGTTTATGGTGAAAATTACATCGATCTTGGAATAGGCATGAATCCAGAATTAACAGGAAAAGGGCAGGGAACTTCATTTTTCTCAAGTGTATTGAATTTCATCGTGGATAGATTTGACCATAGTTCTTACCGCTTAACAGTCGCAGCATTTAACCAAAGAGCAATTCACCTTTACGAGAAATTCGGATTCATTACTGTGGATCGATTTAGTAAAGGAGATTATGAGTTCATTGTCATGATCAAGTGAATAAAGACATTTAGTGCGTTAGTGCGTAATGAATAACTTAACGCAAGATGAGTTGTTGTGAGAGAAGGAAGTACATGCCATAGTGGAGAATCAAAGAGGAGCGTGATGGAGATGATCAATGAACAGCTAATGCTTCTGCTAAATAATTACGATGTGGATCGGCCAGAACTGACGTTTCTAAGACATAACGAAAATAGGACTTACCGGGTTCAGGACAGCGCTGGCAAACAGTACCTACTTCGTATTCATGATCCCTTTGTGCAGGAGATGAAGGGATTACAGCACACTGAAGCAGGTGTTTTGGCAGAACTGGATATGTTGGAGCAATGGGGTCAATGGTACCAGGATGAAGTGCAGAAGCCAGTGCGGAACCAAAGCGGCCAACTTGTCACGACTTTTGAAGGAGATGGATACAAACTGAATGCATCGCTTCTTACTTGGATGGAAGGTCGTGATCTGACTAAGGAAGATACACAAGATGCAGAAGTTATCAAGAAACTGGGCACGCATATGTCAGAGCTGCATGCCTTTTTTAGTCAGTACAATCCAGTCGGCATGGAAGCACGACCGAGCCAAGGGAAAGCTTACAACGAACGAATGGCACAGGTGATCTATTCAGGTGTTCCCCAAGGTCTTTTTACATTTGCGGATGCGGTAATTATTGATGATACGTTACGATTGATAAACTCTCGTTTGTCGGATGAAGGTGGGAATGAAGGGCCAGATCTTATTCACGGCGATGTAGGCTTGGGGAATGCGATTTTGACGGCGAATGGCGACTTACGGTTTATCGACTTCGGGTTCTATGGAAAGGGATACGCACAAACAGATGTGGCAATGGGGGCTTTGATGCTACCTTCAGATCGCCGTGATGCTTTTCTTGAGGCGTATTATGGTGGAAAGGGTTGCTCGGAGAATGAGTTGTTGCAGTTGGAAGGTTTTATGCTCGCAGCGATCATCGGGTTCTATGTTTTTCAGATTGGGAACGAGAAAATGCATGATTGGATGCGTGAGCGAATGCCTATATTATGTGCCGAACGCTGCAAACCTTTTTTACGAGGAGAACGGATTTTATATCAATAATGGATTTTCTAAAATACCTAGTATATTGACGAAGGGAGAATACATGAGATATTTAACGAGAGAATGGTACGATCTGTGCCAGCGGACACACCTTCATTTTGGGATGAGAGTACATAGGGGAGCTCAGATTCGAGATGAAGCTCTTTATTTGCGACTTTACAAAAGAAAGGAAAAGGAATTTATACATTGGCAGCGTGATGTTTACAATGTAGACCCTCGTTTTATGCTGGAAGGTGATGGGGCGGTTATGGTTCCTGTAGAACAATTTGTCAGTGGGGATATCCGTGAAGAAGACACGATGATTTATCATATGCCTGACGAGGAAAAAGAGGAAATACAGAAAAAAATTGCTGAATATGATGCACGCCCTCCGTTTGATGTTGTGAACTGTAAACAAGAATTCAAAGACAATCTAGAATGGAGTTATGCAGATAAAGGTAATCAATTGCCGGGCGAGCTTCTTGCTAAGATCGCAGATATTCGGGTATTTGCGCTAGGTTACTGTACCAAAGAGGTTATGCGAGAGTTAAAGAAATTAAGTAATGAAAACAAAAGACAAATGGAGCATATATCTAATGAGTATGTTCAGTTACAGCAGTCGGAGGATATCCCCCAAGATATTCGGAGTCGATTCGGTTTTCACGATTGCCAAGTGACTGAAATACTCTTTGGTGAGGACATGATAATTCGACTTGAAACGCGGAGTGGATTCACCGATTTCAATAAAATTACGCTTGTTGCTGCGGAAACCATTAAACACGAGGGACAAATCGTAGGCAGTTACTGGATTTATGACGAATTGTATCGTACAGATCGTGGATATGAAGTGCATGTACTTTTTTCTGGTGTAGGAGATCCAGAATGCATTATTCGTTGTGAGGATATTATTATAGCAGAAGAGTGAACAACATTTTAATGATAAATTTTACATAAGCATGATCCAGATTTCATTAAATTCTACACCACCTTGGATATACTTAGTTTGCTTGAATATAGCGAATGAAAAGGACTAGGTGGTAGAAAAAATGTTGAAAAAACGTGACTTACACGAATGCCATTCACTTTATAGCTTGATGACAGATCCTATGGTGTTTCCTTACGTTCGTTATGCATGTCAGACCTATGAAGAATACTTATTTGTAACGAAACAATTGATTGCTGAAGAAGAACAAAATACATCTATTTCGAGAACCATTCTGAATGAAACGGGATCTCCTATTGGTACGATTGATCTATATCATATCGTGAATAAAACGGGCTTCTTGGCCACATGGATTGGTAGTCCGTATTTTGGAAAAGGATATAACCAAAGAGCGAAAGAATCTTTTTTGGTTGAACTGTTTCTTGAACATCATATTGAGACGGTATTTATCAAGATTCGTGAGCAAAATATTCGTTCGAGAAAGGCAATAGAGAAATTACCTTACGTGAAGCTGGCGAATGAGATATATCGGGATGTCTATCAAACGATTAATCGAACGGAGAAGATCTATGATCTATACCGTGTAGAGCGGGTTGATTTTATAGGAAGTAGTAAGGAGATCCAGCACGAGATTGCTACGTAACAGCCAATTTCAAAAACGCATAAGTAGCGAATAGAGCGGATCATAATAAAGTACCAAGGAGCGTCGTCAGTGTTGACGACGTTATTTGCTTTTTCAACAAAATGGACGGTAATTCTATTAATATATGTGCTATAGGAAAAATTAGGTTTATAATAACATAAATATAAAAATCAATATGAAACTGGAATGTATGAGAGCCCTATTAATGGCAAGGAGGGTTAGTCTTGACGGATCATGAAGAGGTGCTTGCGGGTGGTAACGTGAACGAAGTGATCAAAATTGGGGACACCGTTCGCCGTAACTCACAAAATGCATACGTGAATGCATTACTGGTGCATCTTGAAAAGGTTGGGTTGCCTACTGTACCTAGATATCTAGGTGTAGATGAACTGGGAAGAGAAATCTTTTCTTATCTTGAGGGAGTAGTTCCCGGTAACCAGTATCCTGAGATGGAAAGGTATATGTGGTCAGACGAAGTTTTAATACAACAAGCGAAGCTTCTGAGGAGCTACCATGATGCAACTGTCGGATTTACAACATCACTGAATTCTCAGAATGATTATCCTGATCCAAGCCAACATGAGGTTGTCTGCCATAACGACGCTGCACCTTATAATATGGTGTTTCAAGACAAGCTTCCCGTGGGAATCATTGATTTTGATATGGTGGGCAAAGGGCCACGGATATGGGATATTGTTTACACTCTCTACACTTCTGTTCCACTTGCGGGGTTCTCGCCAGGTAAGGCTGATCACATCGTGGTTCCCTATACCCCAACAGAGCATGCCATTATGCGGAAAAGAAGGATTATGTTATTTTTTAATACCTATGGTATAGATATACCAACAGATCTTAAGAATTGGGTTGTACAGCGCATCCGCACAATGTGTAATACACTGACTTCTCGTGCAGCGTCTGGAGATGTAGCTTTTGTTAAGCTCATTGAAGATGGCCATCTAGCTCATTATGAGGAAGAAGTACGATTTCTTGAAAAGCATTTTGATGACTGGAGTTAAATTCACCAATTTAATCACCCGTACAAGATAATTCATATCAGACTAACTCCTCTACAATGTTGTTTGTATTAGGAGAAGGATGAATAAAACAAGTAAAGATAACTCTAGTAAAACAAGCAAGGAGTGAGAACAATGTACAATAAAAAATCTACAATCACTTGGATCTGGATTATTGCATTAATCATAGAGTTAGTCTTGATGTCAGGACTGAATCAGCGAGTTCATTCGATGGAAGAGTTTATATTTCATATTACTTTAATTGTGGTGACTTTAGTGGTAGGTAGCGTAATTGTGTTGTCAACAGGAAAGAAATCATGAAGGTCTTTTAAACAACTATAATGATACAACTGCTATTTAAAATGAAGGAGCTAATCGTATGAATCCAATCTTAATGGAGTTCCCAGACCAATTTACCACCGAGCGATTGTTGATTAGATGCCCTCTACCTGGGGATGGAAAGGTTGTCTATGAATCGATCATTTCGTCTATTCAGGAGTTGAGAGAATGGCTTCCTTTTGCCCATAAGGAGCAACGAGAAGAAGTGGTGGAAGCAAATCTGAGAGAAGCTCGGTTAAACTATTTGAAGAGGGAAGACCTTAGATTGCTTATTTTTCATAGAGAGACTAATGAATTTATCGGATCATCTGGGTTGCATCATCCAAATTGGGATGTCCCCAAATTCGAAATAGGTTACTGGATCGATAGTCGTCACAGTGGGAAAGGTTACATGACTGAGGCGGTAGAAGGCATTACAGAATTTGCATTCAATGAATTGAAGGCGAGAAGAGTACTTATACGTTGTGACACATTGAATAACAAGAGTAGAGCGATCCCAGAGAGGCTAGGCTTCACATTAGAAGGTATATTGCAAAATGATGATACAAGTGTAGATGGAAGTACACTTCGAGATACATGCATATTTGCCAAAGTGAAATGAAGAGACTGGAAGTGGAAGAAGATTTAGTTTACTCATTCATTTGCTTGGATGCTAGGGAGGAATGACTTATGCAATATACAGGATGGTCAATAGATATTCTTGAATACGCTTTATCAAGTGAATACACTATTCGATTAGCGGATCCGGAAGAGTGGGGCAAGTATTGCTCCGTTTATTATAACATGCGTTATATCGGTTTCTTTAGGGAAGAGGGCTTCAACTCTTCTCAACGAAATGCCTACTGGATCTATAGAGGAGAGTCAAGAGTAGGTGGAGTAAGAATAGAGCCTAATGTTATGTATCATTTATTCTATATTCCCCCATTTCGCGATTCATTTAAAGTATTGAGTCTTCTTAAACAACTATTAATGAGTTGGTCTGATCGAACTAAACCTATTAAAACCTATGAAATTCTTTCGGATCAGGTTGATTTATACGCTAGAGCTGGATTTTGGCCAGATGAATTCCGATGTCGATGGATGCAGCGTCCGACGGAACAGTACAACATTGTATGGGATCGTAATTTTAGTATTGAAAGCCCGCAGATTATTGACCATCAGCAGGGGGCTAAGAAATTTAGTAAAGAAGACGAAATTGCAAATTGTGATTTTAATAGCTTTGTAGGGAGCCTAGAGGCAGTAAGGAGAAAGAAGTTCTTGCTTGAAGATTATGTCCCTCATGAAGATCCTAATTATACAAATGAGATATTAAATCAGGCGTCTACCCTTGTGTACGATCAAGAAACGGGTCAGCTTATTGCGAATTGTCGGCTTTGTTTGCAAGATAATCAAGCGGCTGTTTACAGTGTAGGTGTCATTCCTGCTTACCGAGGAAGAGGGATTGCTACACGTATGTTGCAACGAGCCTTGATGGTCATTAAAGATCATTATCCAGTACTGAGATTGTATGTGATGGAGGGTAATGATGCGGAGTCTTTGTACTACAATCTCGGCTTTGTTCAAGGCGAGTTGGAGGTACAAACGATGTACATACCTGCGATTGAATCATAGGTACAATTATGCTCTCTACGAAAGGGTAATCTCTTGAAACGTTGACATGAGGAGGAATGAAATGAACAGTAGATTGATTCTCATTGATGGGATGCCTGGTTCGGGTAAATCCACAACAGGACTTGCTATACATGAACAATTGAATGAGCAAAAGATCGCCAATGTATTCTACCATGAATTAGATGATCACCACCCACTTCGCATTTACGACCGGCAATTCACTTCATTTTCTATTGTAGAAGAGGCAGAATGGTTTATTGCAAAAGTGGAGCAGCTGTTTACTGACTTTGTCAATAATCCAATTCATCGTAATCAGATGACAATTGTGGAGAGCAGCACTTTTCAAAATACAATTGGCTTCGCATACAACATGCAAATGAGCGAAGATCGAATAATGGATCTGACCCGGAGGATTCAAAATATACTTAGCGCTCTTAACCCTGAACTTATCTATGTATATCAAGATAATGTAGAGCAACATTGGAGATGGATATGCGATGTTCGTGGACCTGAGTTTACGCAAGGTCGTTGCGGGCTCTATTCCGATGATGATTTTGTTGAAGCAGGAAAGTTTTGGACGAAAAATCAAGATTTCGTTTGTAATATCGTTCAGCATTGGGATATTCCCAAACTTATCATACAGAACAAAGGATATAAGTGGGATGAATACAAGCTCAACATATTTGAATTTCTAAAGTTAGCAGATTCTAAATAACAGTCGAGTCGATAATACAATTTCAGTAGGAGTATAGCCAATGAATTTAAAAGAAAAGTTAATCTTGATTAAGAAAAATGATTACGAAGCACCTCCAGATGCCTTCCTATTGGTACAAGAAATGATCAGCCATATCGGTTCATTAGATGCCGAATTACGAGATGAGCTCATTTATACAACGTTATCACATTGGATCCCTGGCAACATACTAGCTGTAAACGAGTTAGAGCATATACTATCCACTATTTTGGATCATAACCATTTGCTATATAAGCTGGGTGAATCGAACACAGATTCTGTGTTCACTCGATCATTCTCCATTCTCGTTATACCACTGTTGTTGGCGAGACACAATGAATCACCGTTTCTCTCAAGTGAGCAGATCCATCAGATTAAGGAGAACGTGTTCTACAATGTACAACAAGAGCGAGACTATCGTGGTTACGATGAAGACAAAGGCTGGGCTCACGCTATAGCTCATGCAGCGGATGCATTGGATGATTTGGCGCAGTGCTCCGAATTGGACAAGAAGGATCTGTCCACGATGCTTGATCTAATTTATGAAAAGATGACGATAACAGATCGTGTCTACTCTGATGGGGAAGATGAACGTATGATCAGACCCATCATTCAAATTTTAAATCGAAGAATCCTTAGTCGAGTGGAGCTAGAAGAGTGGATTCAACGTTTTGGTACGGTGGAAAAAAGTCCGGAGTTTCTTCCTGCCTTCAGGCAGAAAAATAATATAAAGAACTTTCTGAAAAGTTTGTATTTCCGCATTAAATTTTATGAAACCGATGGGGGGCTTTGCCCGATAATAGAACGTACTTTATATCAAGTTGAGCCTGTATATTACTCCTAAAATGTAAGAACAGAGGTGACCGAATGTTATATGATCTTAAAGGTGAAGACAATATGTCGCCCATGGTAGGGGTGTTATATTCCGTTGTGAAGGAGAATAGCGAGCGACTGCAACGCATCACCGAGGGTATGTCACAAGAAGAGATCGATTATAAGGGATACAATGGTACGTTTAATAGTACTGCACAGCTACTTCGGCATATTCTATATGTGGATCTGAATTGGGTATATCGAATAAAGGGTGAACCACTTCCGCAGACGTCTATAGAACAGTTCGGCCCTATGATTGATGAACACAATAAACTTCCTATGGTGAACGAAATTCCGTGGAATCTACTGATCTCACAATATGAAGATGTACTACAAATGATTAAAGATTCATGTGATCAATTAATAGATGATGATCTAGATCGAGTTGTCCTATTCGGACATGAAAATGAAAAGCAAGCAACGATACGTTGGGGATTGTGGCACATGGCTGATCATAGCCGATATCATCAAGCTCATATTAACCAGCTTAGAAAGTGGTTTAGCCAACAGAGCTGAGCAAGTAAAGGAGAACCAGGTTGAAGAAATACATTGAAATTGGTGTAGGCAATACATGGTTTATTCGAACTGAGTTGGAGCATGAAGATGGAACAGAAACGGAAATTAAGGGAATCTATTCGCCTTTCCAACTAAAATCAATATATATCCGAGTATGGTTCGGTAAACGCGTGTTCATCATGGATACGAGAGAAGGCATGAAGTTAGCAAAGAAAGATAAGAAGAAATACAAGCTCATTCTTGGATTTTACGGCATATAGATCACGAATTGGAAAGGGGGAAAAAGATGATGAGATCCATTAAACGATCGCTGGGTATCTGTATTGCACTTTTTCTCGCCATCATCGTAATTTCTGGATGCCGAGCAATGGATGATAGTACCGGTTCTATTTCTAGCTGGGCGTATTCGTTTGTTGTGTGGAACAATCACACGTATAGCATTACCAATGAAACACTACCAAGAGAAGAGATCGATCATGACATAGGTCAAGTAAAACATTATTCTGACAAAGAAGGGTCATATAGAGATGGCTTCTCCAACAAATATCCAGTAGGCACGAAGTTATATAAGATCAAGGATGTAGAGACAACCGAATATATAGCTGTAGAAATACAAGAAGATCAATTCATCAAAGCTACCAATGAAAATTTATCCGGGGATAAGTAGCGCTTGGAAGGAGAAATGAATGCATTCGAGGAGTGGAAGATGAAAAGAACAATCATTGGATTACTCAGTGTAATTATTGCGTCTAATGTCGTTTGGGGCTGGCTGTACTTAAATAAGGTGAATGAGCAACCCAACCATGGTTCAAGTACTACAGCAAACAAAGCTGTACAAATGTATGAATTGAATGGAACAGGAGATCTGTGGGACGTTTCAGACTATAAAATTATTATCACACCAAATCAGATCCAACGAGGTCATGCAAGCTTAACGTTTAAAGGTGACCCAAGAAGTATCACTGATAGCAACTACTATAAATTAGATATACAGGAGAAAGATCCTGAAGGTAATTATAGTAAGATGCTTTCGCATGTAGCCACCTCTCACGATGGTCCTATTACAATTCTTAATAATGATAATCTTAAGAATATAGGCTATGTAACTAGTGATTATGCGTATGATGAGCTGAAGAAGGATCGACAGAATTATGCGAGTACGTTTCTTAGGGTCACATGGAATGATAATGACGGAAAGCTACATTCTGAGGATATTTACCTCACGATAGAAAATGAAATCACTCTGGAGTAACCAGTGGGAATGAAGATTATCGAACTGTCTATTACACTAGGGGAGAAAAGGAGAACAACAATGACGTTACATATAACAAATGTAAACAATGATGAAATGAAAAAATATGTGAGAGACCATGTGTTCTATTATAACATGCAGCACTTTCCAGATGAGATCAAAGGTAGATATCAAGAAATACACCTATTTCTTCAAGATGAAGAAGGTCAAGTTTATGGTGGACTCCTGGGTGAGACGTGCTGGAACTGGCTTGAGATTCATTATTTATTTGTCGAGCCTAGTCTAAGAGGCCAGAGGTATGGGAGGAAACTGATTCAAGAAGTAGAGAAGATTGCTCTGAAGAAAAAATGTGATTTCATCAAAGTAGACACATTAAGCTTTCAAGCCTTGGATTTTTATGAAAAAGAAGGCTACGAGGTGTATGGCAAGATTGAAAATGCAGGAGGCTACACACATTATTATATGAAAAAAGAATTGAATTCATAAAAAATAGGTGACAAGTGCAGTTGTTAAAGCGTTCTAGTATAGAGGTGAAAAATATGAGAAAAGGTAAACTCTTCATCATCGTTGTACTTCTATTCATACTATCCGGCACATTGAACGTATTTCAGTATGACCGAGCTAAAGAACATGAGAATTACGAAACGGCTGTCGAAATTGCCTTGAGTTATTTTAACTCACAATATAGGGTGGGAGCGCTTTACGAAAATTTAGCTTACGCAATATCTAACAACAGGTTATACATTGGTGATCGGGGCGGATCTAGCAATATCGTGTCCAGGGATTTGCAACACTTAAGTGTGATGCACAGAGAATTAACGTTATTGTACGGGCCGATCAGTTCTTACGCGAATTATACTGATGTTAGTAGTCTAAGGGAGAATAGTATATACAGTATGTATGTCGATTTTTCATTATTTTTTGAGTGCTTAGGTGTGCAGCAAGAATGGATTGTATCGGACACTGGTGGGCGGTATATCGACCTAGAAGGACTGAGTAATGAATTATATCGTGGAGTACGGATTATAGAAGAAATTACGGGTCAACTCGAATCGATCCGAAGTCGTAGCTATGAGAACCAAACGGGCAGTGATAAAGAGGCATTAGCAGATTATTTAATTCAAAGCGCAGCATACTTCAAGTCCCAAGAAGTTCAGGAGCATTATCAATCCATCCTAAAGATGAATAAAGAATTGATTGCGATAACGAGTAGTTAATTGATCCGAGCATAACAAAGGGAGTTGACACGAGCTGACTGAGTATTATTGGGACAAGCAAATAGAGTACCTCAGAAATACACGGGGGCTGTACTATAACGATGATTATTTACAATTTCTAGTGCAGTCTGTCTGGAAAATAACGAAGCCGGTGAATATGATCGATTATGGTTGTGGGTTCGGATATTTAGGTCTTAAACTTCTTCCTTTGTTGCCTGAGGGCTCAACCTACACGGGGATTGATAAAGGGGAAGCATTGATTAAAGAGGCTCAACACGTATATTCAAAGCTCCAATATAATACTCAGTTCTATGTGTGTGATCTGGAGACGGCTGTTATGGAAAGAAAATATGACATAGCAGTGAGCCATGCATTTTTACTTCATATGCACAATGCGAATGACATCCTACAGAAGATGAAGGAAAGTGTGCTACCTCACGGGAAAATGATATGTTTTGAACCTCATTGGATCGGTGGCATGGCCAATTATTATGTTGAAGACATGCAACAAAGCAATGTCGTTCGATTAGGAGAGTTACAGAAACTGTTCGAGGAGGATCTGAAACGTACGGGCAAGGATGGCAATATCGGGATGCGGCTGCCTATCTTAATGAGTCAATTGGGATTGAAACATGTGGAATGTCGAATCAGTGACAAGGTTAACTTCTTGGATCAGAATATGGATGTAGCGCAGAAAAATAAATTATATCATTCCCTGAAGGAAGAAGGCATAGGTCAGAACCCTGGTGATGCAGAGCAGAACATCGATAACTTGATAGCTAGAGGATTAAGTTCGGATGAAGCCAAGCGACAATATGAGGCTGAACTCGCCTTCTCCTCCGTTTTCAATCCAGATTCTTGGTTGATGTATGCACCAAATATGAAAATTTCGTTTGGCACGGTGTAATGAGTTTAGAATGATGAAAAGAATTGAATGAAGGAGTTAGTTATGAACCTTCCATCTAATAGCAATCAAGAAAAACGCAGTGATTCTCAATTGAATCTGTTACATCAAGCACAAGAAATGATACCTGCTAAACCGCCAGAACCTTGGCGTCATGAAGTGGTGATCCCTGCGGCAGGTTGTATAGCTTGTGGCTGGAACTCAGATGAGAATCTTGTGCTGATTAGTAGTTCAGGCTACAGCTTGAATGATTCTGATACAGGTCTAACCATCCATAGGGATCGAGATGCCAACAACACCTATGACAGTATGAGTCCAGATCAGTTAGCATTCCGTATCCCATATAATGACGAATCCATTTCTATTTTTGGATTCGATTCCGGCGATGGGAATCGCGTCACTCATGATGGTTGGAGTGTGGAAGTGATCTATCCATGGTGGCCTCTAGCATCAGTCATTATAGAAAATGTATTTCGGCCTAACTATAACTATCTAGAGAGTGCCACGATGATAGATTTGAATCGACTGGATGGCCCGGTTAAATGTGGTTTTTCCCCTTCTGGGAATAAGCTCGTCATTCTGGGTTCTGGTGGAGCGCTGACCTATACAAGAGAGTGATGGATTAAACAGGTCAGAGCAGAAGATTGGAGCAGATGATGTTTACAATCGAAGTTGAAGATGTTTTTGAAGCCCAAGGTAAAGGTGGAGTGATTGCGGGTAGAATTTTGAACAACAGTTCGATACTGAAGGTTGGAGATAACCTGATTAGTTCAGAGGATGATGGAGTCAGCATTCCCGTAAAACAAATCCAATTGATGAATTATGAAGTAGGCATACAGAATATAAAACATATAGGTATTTTAACCAATGTGTCGGTTACTAGTTTGAGAGAACATGTTGGAAAAAGGCTCCATAAGAAATAAGAAAACGAACAACATGAAGGACGTGACAAGGGTGAGAGCATATATACAGGTGAATCAGGATGGCATGTTCTACAATGTGAATGCATTTATTGCATATGAAGGCTTTGCTTCATTGGGATGGGAGATTGTTAAGTTCAATGATATCCAAGAAGTTGATGAGAAGAATCCAGAACATATCGTTGTAGGTGGAATTGGTAATGTTAGAAAACGTCTTGAGTTATTAGGGTTGGAAAGAAGAAAAGGGGAAATTGATTATCCACCGTCCTTATCCAAGTATTATGGTCGAAAAATATGGAGCACAACCATCCAAGACATTTTTGCCAATCCTCAGAATTGGAATGTATTTATTAAACCCAAGGATACAACGAAAAAGTTTGCTGGAAAAGTAGTGAGAGAATACAAAGATTTTATAGGACTTGTTGAAGAAAACGAAGATACGACCATTTGGTGTTCGGAGATTGTGGATTTCAAAACAGAGTGGCGTTGTTTTATCCGATACGGACAAATTCTTGATATTAGACATTACAAGGGTGCATGGGATTCCACATTAGATGTAAGTGAGGTGCAACGTGCGGTTAAAGATTTTGTGGATGCACCTGCTGCTTATGGAATGGATTTTGGTATAGATCAGTATGGACATATGAAACTGGTCGAGATAAACGATGGGCATTCTCTAGGATCATATGGGATCAGCTCGTTAAATTATGCGAAATTTCTTGCAGCTCGATGGTCAGAACTGTCAGGAACTACGGACGAATTGAGACATATGTAGATTGGTAGGTGGTATGGAAGTGCAACCTGATAAACTCATTCCGATAATACAGAGATTGGAAGAGCACGATATCATGTATTCAGTTGGTGGCAGTGGATTATTGTACTATTTGAACCTGGTTGAATCCATTAATGATTGGGACATCACGGTAAATTGCCCTAAACAGGAATTAATGAAAGTGCTTCATGGTTATGAATGTTTAGAGTTAGAAAGTGGGGATTATCCCTTTGCGAGTCAATATAGGATGAGTATTGAGACACATCATATAGACTTTATTGGTGGATTTGCCTTATATGCCGAGAAAGGAATACTTCATTTACCGTTAGAGCGTATGGGAGAATGGGACGGAATCCAAATGGCAAGTCCTGAGGTGTGGTATGTAGCTTATTATTTAATGGGGCGACAATCCAAAGCTGATTTACTGTTACATTATCTTCAAAATAATGCTTGCAAAATAAACTATAGTTTAATTGAAGATCTTCTAAATAGTACTTCACTAGGTCATGAACTGAGACAATCTCTTATTTCGCTTGTTATAGAAGCTAAATCATATAAATAACTGATTGAATCGTTTGAAATTTTGCTTTGATAAGTAAGGGAGTGTTCATGGAACTAAAGTCATCGGATGAAATATTAAACGAGATAATAGCGCAGGTTGAATAGGTTTATGGCTGGACTACGTATCGTGCCGAACCTAATCATTTTGGATACGCCAATCTCAAATGGAAGTTACATACGGATGCAGGAATACGCTTTGTGAAGCAATATAATGCAGTACGATATTCAGATCAATTGTTGCATTCAGTTGAAACGGCATTAGGATTACAAGATAGATTACATCAAATCGGAATTCCGTGTCCTAAGATTTTCTCTGATCAAGGGCGTTATATTCAGCGAACTCCATCTTGTGAACGATTCATGGTCACAAATTATTGTGATGGCTATATGGTAAACCCAGGAGAGGTAAATGTAGATCAAATGTATGATTTAGGTCAAATTACAGGTAGGCTGCATCAATGGCTCCGTTTAAATGCTCCATCCAATTATCCTTTGCATTGGCAACCAGAGTCTAAGGCATCCACGTTAGCGACTTGGAAGAAGAACTGGAATGATGCACATACTGTAGGATCACATAAGTACATTTCTGCATTAGAGACACAGCAGAAAATTATAGATGGATTTAACCTCAATACGTTTCAATCGTGTGAAGAGGGTTGGGTTCTTTGGGATCTATTTGTAGATAATATTTTGTTCCATTCCAATCAGGTTTCTGCCATTTTGGATTTTGATCGAATGCACTATATTTATCCGGAGTTTGATATTTCGAGAGCTATTCTATCAGGTGCTATATTAGAGAATAACATCAATGTAGAATCAACAAAGGCATTTGTAGTGGGGTATCGTGAGAGCAGTCCGTTAACTGTTGCAAAACTCATTCGATCTATCCAGTTGACGTGGTGGAAGGAAGCATCCTGGTTAAGTATTAGGTCGGAGGAACATCGAACCTTACGGAGATTTGCCCATGAGTTAATGTGGGTGAGTGATAACTGGTTTGCTCTAGAAGAGATATTGAATGAGATATGAACGGTAAACATTGAATCATGAATGAGCTGGATATTAGGAGAACGAGAGGGAGCGACTATGTTTTCGTTTAGGAGAAAGCGAACCATATCATTAGAAGATCAAATCGATAAGTTATCTGTATTAGGTATTAGCTTGAATCCAGCAATCAATATAAGCGACTTGTTAGAGGCGCACTCTCGAACTGAATTTGAAGAAGATCCATTTCAATTATTACTTATCTGTCTGGGTGGTGAAATACATAAGAATGAAAAATGGTATGAAGCTTCTGAACATGTCTGGTATTTTGATACGGAGTGTATTGAGGATCAGGGGGATTATGTATGGATAATTGAAAAATTAAAAAAAATGACGAAAGTAGATATTCGCAATGTAAAAGATACAATACGTCCAGATGTAGAGGAAGCCATGGTTTCATTTGAGTACAATAACCAACAGATTGAATGGAAACTTAACTTCGAGGATGATTGGCTTGACCTTGAGATATTTCATCGTTTCAATCAGCTTACCAATGAAGAACGAGATAAGAGAATTGCCGTAATGAGTTTAGACCAGAGTTGTTTAATTGCTTATCTGACGCGGGCAGAACGTAAGGTATTGAATAAGTTGCTAAAATATAAATTCCAATGAAGTGTGTTGGTCAGAAAGTAGGTGAAGTATGTACGAACTTCGTAAAGAACAATTCACCCTCGTTTTACCCTGGCTGGAGGATATTCGAAACAAAGCAGTGTATGCGTTCTCGGTTATTGAACTGATCCAAGAGGGCAGGGTGTTTGTGAATCATCTAGACAATCCGACAGCTTGTTTTATAACAAGTTCAGGTGGCTTTTATTGTTTGGCTGGTAGAGAAGATGATGCCCTTTTCAATCAAGCAGTTATTTGTTATATGAACAATTCCGTGCATCACAACGGATTTTTTGCATTAGGTGTGTTTACGGATGCTTGGGAATTTGAAATAAGCAAATATACAATACATCATTCGATTCGAATTTCACGATCTTACTTCAGTTTTAATCGGGATAAATTTCTTCATACATATCCAGATACAGATATGCCACTTAATAAAGACTACGACTATATTCCTCTGAATGAACAGATTTCAAAAGAATACAGGGAGCACTTCTATCCATATTACAAGCTAGCCTGGAGTTCCAATGCCCAATTCTGTGATTTTGGAGTAGGACATTTTCTTAAATATAAACAAGACCTAGTCAGTGTGTGCACATCTCCATACATTGGAGGGGGATTTGCTGAGATTGATATCATTACAATAGAAAGCTTCAAGAGAAGAGGTCTTGCAACTTGGATGGGTACTCAGTTTATTAAAGAATGTCTTCACAAACAATTGACACCTAACTGGTGCTGTCATTCAGATAATGTGGAATCTAATCATCTAGCTGCTAAACTATGCTTTGAGAAAATCGATGAGAGACCGATGTATTGGTACCATAACGAGTAAGTTAGTTACTAAGGTTCCGTAACGTTATCCAGAATTGATCTTTTTACGAAGAGAGGTGACTCCATGAATATAAACAAAAGGATGCTTATTCTCGTTCTATTTTTACCATTAATTGGATGTAGTACCTCGAAAAAAATTGAGAACGATCTCATGGTTGAACAATATGTCCTTGATCGAGGGTATACGATTGTTCATAATGAGGGCATTGTTCATGAATACACGTTACATAAGAAACAACTGGTGGAGATGCCTTATGTACAATATTGGAGCGTTCAGGATGTAGATCCCTTAATGTATGTTGGTGAGAAGATTAGCACAAGTAAGTTCATAGTGTCGGGTCATCCGCTAGATGAGAATAGTGATTATGATAATCCACAAACAACTGTTTATGTTATGAGTTCAGCCACGGGGATCATTGGTGGGTACAGCTATCTGACGCACAGTGAGATGAACGACGGATGGGTATACACGATAGATGGCCAAACGCTTGAGCAGCACACGGGAACATTTTATAGAGACTGGTTAGAACAATGGCAGGATAAATATAAATAATGTTTAGTAGAGAGAAGGTAAGTAATGAAAGACTACGCCCAGATCGTCAAAGTTTCAGAGGATGAGAAGTCCATACTAAGGCAACTTATCGAATTATATGAATACGATTTCAGTGAATTTAATGGAGCTGATGTGAACGCACAAGGCTTCTATGGATATAGCTATCTGGATCATTATTGGACGGAAGAGAAGCGACAAGCGTACTTTGTAAAAGCTGATGGACAATATGCAGGCTTTGTACTGGTCAATGATTTTTGCTATCTAGTTCAGGAAAATGCTAGATCCATTGCTGAATTTTTTATTATGCGAAAGTACCGTCGAAATGGATTAGGACAACAGGTTGCTAGATTGGTTTTTGATACGCATAAGGGCAATTGGGAAGTTCTTCAGCATGGAAATAATGACGCTGCACAGCACTTCTGGAAACGAGTCATTCATGAATATACGAATGGTGACTATCGTGTTGGGGATGTGAGAACAGAGTATTGGGAAGGTAAAGGTATGGTGTTTAACACATCTGCAGAACAAGTGAAAGGCGACGTATAATATGGGACTCGACTATCGTTATGTGCTTGTTATTCAAGAAAATCAGCAAGCAGAGTTGCTGAAGTATGTCAGTAAACATGGAGTTATTAATGGGACAGATTGCTTATCCATATGTGTTGATGTAGATTCTTCTGTTCTGAAATATGTAGAAGGTGGGTTCGGTTGGAAGCCTAAGGATGATCAAGATGAGGTTAAGCATTATTTCAATGGTGATCACCAAGCCCAAATAGGTTGTATCTATTATTCTATTGAGAAGATGGATACGAACTGCAACGAGCTCATCGTTAGTTTCACCGCAGCAACATCGGATATGAGTCTATTATTTGAAGATTCGAAGGTAGTACAAAAATGGTTTATCGCCTTAAGTCAATATCTCGATGCTCGAATTGCTTACTTAGATATGGAATCTGAGGGACATAGAATTCTCTATCTGAATGGG
The DNA here is from genome assembly GCF_001426865.1 of Paenibacillus sp. Root52. Taxonomy (GTDB): domain Bacteria; phylum Bacillota; class Bacilli; order Paenibacillales; family Paenibacillaceae; genus Paenibacillus. Next base: position 437,026 of record NZ_LMFO01000029.1, read on the forward strand.
AGTGAAACATGGTTGGCATTTAAGGGTGAAGGTTTCTTTTACATGAAAAAAGAGAACTACCTCAGCATTATGGATGAGTTTAGTATGCATCTCCCGGGTATGCTCCGCTCTTATGTAGAGAACAATTACAAGTTTGAAAAGAAGTATTCAATCGTCATGAGTAAAGATCATGTTGAACAATTGTATCAATATATTGAGCAGCATGGCCATTGGCATCAGGAACAGAATCAACTTGGATTGAAGGTAGATGTAGACTCTACCATACTTAAATATTTGGAAGATGGTTATGGGGAAAGGGAATATGGTATATCTCAAGGAGTAATCCCCCGTTTCCGCAAAGAACTCGTCTATAAATACATCGATGCCAATCATCAAGTGCAGTTAAGTCCAATTGAATGTACTCAAGAACTCGTACCTGAGGATGGAGAGAACATTGTCGTACATTTTACACCAAAGAAATGGCAAGTGGATCAATTGTTTGAACAATCCCTGTCCATTCGCCAATGGTTTGTAAATCTCAGTCTCGCAGTTTCAGCCAAGATGACTTTCCAAACTTTATGGCTAGATGGATATGCTCATCGAATCATTGTTTATGAAGGTGAAGAGACGGATGTTGCATTCACAGGACATTACGATCTAGAGGTTGAAACTTTCAATGGGATCTACAACGCACTGGCTAATGTAATCAAGCATTTCCATGACTAACAGTGGCGACAACCAAATAAGATAAGTTGGAAGAAGGCGGTGAAGTACTCATTAACAGTCTGTTGAATCCAATTAGATCGGTGCAACCAGCAACAACTAAGAAAAAAGTGGTTTCTATCCTGTATACAATCCTGTTGGGCGTTATTATGGGTTTAGCAGCCAAGCTTGTTGATGCACCAGGAATTAATCCGATATTTGACGATATCGGTGGACGTCTTGGCATATGGATATTCGTAGCAACGCTGTTATCGGTGTTCAGTTATTCTCCTCGCGTGGCAGCAGTTAAAGTCTTTGCATTCTTCGGCTCTATGCTTACGGTGTATTATATTTATACCGTATGGATTCTACACTTTTTTCCAGCAAGGGAAATGCTATTCTGGGGAATATGCATGGTGATCTCTCCGCTTTGTGCCTATCTAATGTGGTATGCACGTGGTCATGGTTTATTTTCAACAATCATCGCTTCTTTTTCGATCACCGTTATATTATCCGAGGGATATCAATTGCGTTACGCTTATCTCCCTATTCACACACACTACTACTTAATTCCATTTCTAATGGGAATCTATCTGATCATGATCGCTGTATTACTATTACTCATTCCAAAGGACAAAAAGAAAGGAATCTTAATCCTAACTTTGACTATAATCTTATCCAGTATCTTTATCTATTTTAATGTGTTAGGAAGGATATTTGGTGGAATGAATGGATTTTTATGAAGAGTGATGATTTTGTAGATCCAAAAATATGTGTGCGGCGTATGGGTGGAAAATGGACTGTACTGGACTGAAAGTTGGGGGATCGGCTATGAGAAAAATCTTCATTATTGGCATTGTGGCTAGTGGTAAAACAACTCTGGCGAAACGGTTATCGAATCAACTTAGTATTCCCTGGCATGAATTAGACAACATTGTTCATCATCACACGTTAGAGGGAAGAAACAAGCGTACACCAGAGGAACAAGTTGAAGTTATTTATGATATCGACCGTAGCGGAGATTGGATTTTTGAAGGAGTGCACCGGGAGTCTTATAACTGTTTATTGGATATGGCAGACACCATTATATTTCTCGATCCTCCTCTATGGAAGCGGAAGATTCGAATTTTGACTCGGTATATTAAACAAAACCTGGGTCTGGAGCGTTGCGATTATAAACCGGATATAGCCATGCTAAAAATGATGTATACATGGACAAGTAACTTTGAACATAATAGGCCTGCTTTTGAAGCGAAGTTGAATCTCTACAGACATAAAGTTACGAGAGTCACGAATAGTGAGGCATTAGATAAGGTACTGCGGAATGAAAGAGTCTTAGAAGACAGTGAAGGAGTTATACATGGATGATCTAAAAGTAAAGGCATATAAGAGTATTTTATTTCAAGCATTGCTGGACATCAGACAGCTTTCTGGAGGAATCGTATGGGACGGGCAACCAGAACCGAAAGAGGGAGTACAGCAATTATTAACGGAAAATGTAGTTCAACATGCACAAGAAATTTTCCATATTAGCAATGCTTATCACAACTTAGCGGATGCATTAATTGATGATTTAGCTCATTTCAATGAAGAGAATTTTTGGAATCAGATTGATCATTTAAGCAACACCTTTGCAAGCTTCAAGCATTATAAGTTGTTGTATGAACAATATTTGATGAAGCAAAAATGATAGATTAGGAGGTTCCGATATGCGTGGTTTACCCACAGTGACACTTGAGCGACTCTTATTACGTCCGTTCCAGCTGCATGATGCAGATTCCGTTCAACAGTTAGCAGGGGATCCTCATATCGCGGAAATGACACTCTATATCCCTCATCCGTATGAGAATGGTATGGCTGAGGAATGGATTCGCACACATCATGATCAATTTATTGAAGGAAAATCAGTTACATTAGCTATTGTACACAAAGAGGAATCATATCTAATTGGTGCAATAACGATAGCGCTCCATACTAAGTTTAATCACGGTGAACTGGCGTATTGGATTGGTGTTCCATTTATGAATAATGGCTATTGTACAGAAGCGGCCAGAGGCATGATGGCATATGCGTTTGACGAATTAAAGTTAAATCGTGTGTACGCTCGTCACCTAGGTAAGAATCCAGCTTCAGGTAAAGTGATGGAGAAATTGGGCATGAAATTTGAAGGATGCTTAAGGCGACATGTTACAAAGGGAGATACGTATGAGGATCTCGCATATTATGGTCTACTTCAAGAGGAGTATCTGACCGAAAGGAGATCAATATGAAGCTTTATCATTTTAGTGAAGAATCTGATATTACATTATTTGAACCAAGAACGATTTATAATCAGACGGATGCCAAAGTGTGGACAATTGATGCGTATCATGCTGCACATTATTTTTTCCCAAGAGAGTGTCCGAGAGTGTGCGTATGGACTAAGGAAGATGCAGAAGAACTCATTTTAGCTCGGGAATTTGGCATCACTTCTACCCAACGTATGATTGCGATTGAATCGGATTGGTATGACCGGGTGCGCGAAGGACACATCTATAGATATACTTTCGAGGATGAGCGTTTTGAGTTAGAAAACGAAGATGCAGGTTATTACACTTCGAAATGTGCTGTTCGACCAATCGCTGTGGAACGCATGGATGATTTAATCGGTGCAATTTTAAAAGAGGACATCGAGTTCAGAGTCATGCCTTCACTGATGCCTTTGAAACAAAAAGTGCTGGAGTCGAATGTACAATTTTCGATGATACGAATGAGAAATGCAAAGGAGTGATTACGATCGTCACTTTTCCAATGATTGAAACGGATCGATTAGTACTGCGAGAACTGACTATGTTGGACGTTCAAGCGGTGTTCCAGCATTTCTCGGATGCAACGGTGACTCAATTCATGGATATTGAGCCTTGTGTGAGCCTTACTGAAGCAGAAGAGATCATCCAATTTCATATCGCAGATTCAGGTTGTAGATATGGTCTGTTTCTTAAGCTTAACCATGAGTTTGTAGGCACATGTGGGTTCCATTGTTGGGATCAGGGACAGCCTTCGAAAGCGGAAATTGGCTTCGATTTGTCTGCATCCTATTGGGGTCAAGGTCTAATGCATGAAGCGCTGACTGAGGTCGTGAAAATTGGGTTTGACCATATGAAAGTTGATTACATTGAGGCAACGGTGGAGCAAGAAAATGCTCGATCCATTAGACTTCTGCAGAAGATGCATTTTTATAAACATGATGAGCTTGTTGACAAGCTACTCTATTATACGTTGACCAAGAGAGAAGCAGCAGGTACTTAGTAGCGCACGAATCTAATAAAAAAGGAACAGGTGAATGTTATGGACTCGCCCAATATCACATTACGACGTATTACAAAAGAAAATGAATTAGCTTGTATAGCTCTCAAACCGCGAGAAGATCAATTATCACTCGTTGCTACTAACGCTGATTCACTTGTACATGCGGTAAAAGAGGTTACTTCGATACCTCACGGAATCTATGCAGATGATCTTATGGTTGGGTTTGTCCTATTTGACAATGAAGTGTATTCAGATGGATACTACTGGATTTTGCGGCTGATGATTGACGAAAAATATCAGGGGCAGGGTTATGGTAGAAGCGCGATCAAGCAACTTATTAATCAATTGAAAGATAGAACGGATTGTAGACAAATTAGAGTGTCACATGTGCCTCACAATACAGTAGCTAATCGCTTATACAAGCGGTGTGGATTTCAAGAAACAGGTGAGTTTGAAGACAATGGAGACATCATTTTGAGCTATTCATTTGAGGTGAATGGACATGGTGATTAGAACAGTTTCGCTATGTCTAATTCGTAAAGGGGATAACATTTTAGTTCAGGAAATCGTTGATCCAGTTGTTAAGCAAACCTTCTATAGACCCATTGGCGGAACCGTAGAGTATGGTGAGAACAGCAAAGATACAATTATCCGAGAAGTAAAGGAAGAAATAGATGCGGAGATCAAAGAGCCAAAGTTGCTGTTCGTTATTGAAAATATTTTTGCATACTTAGATGACGTAGGTCATGAAGTTGATTTTATATATGAAGCGGAATTAGTTGAACGAAGTTTGTACGATAATAACGAAATTCAAGGCATAGAAGGGGCTACTTCGTTCAAAGCTGTATGGAAATCGATTCATGAACTCTCATCACTTACGTCACATGCACAAGCGAAACTTGTCCCCGATGGGTTGTTAAATTTACTGTTATCGGGTACCTCAGAGCCAAGGAATCCAGTTGGACATTATAGAAGCCGCTCGATAAGGACTTAATCAGATCATATACAAATACGTGTTAACCGAATTTCAGACCATGGCTGACGGTGTACTATACGATATTTAACCAACACAAGTGAATGGGTTTCATATATAATGAAACTGTATTCCAATATACATATACTATCAATCGCGAGGAGCACCACACACATGCCAACCATCTATGATTTTACTGTGACCAAAACGAGTGGGGAACGATTCCCGCTCTATCAATATGAGGGTAAGCCTATGTTGATCGTAAATACGGCAAGCAAATGTAAGTATACTCATCAGTTTGATGATATGCAGAAGCTGTTTGATCAGTATAAAGATCAGGGCTTACAAATTATCGGTTTTCCTTGCAATCAGTTTGCAGAGCAAGAGCCGGGAAGTAGTGCAGAAGCAGAATCCTTCTGTCAGATTAATTATGGTGTGAAGTTCCCGATGTTCTCCAAAATGGACGTGAATGGTGAAGCGGCTCATCCATTGTATGACTTTCTCAAAAAGTCGGGGCCATTTGCAGGTTTTGATGAGACAGATGTGCAGGCGAAGTTGCTGAAACTAATGGTTTCGGATAAGGCTCCAGAGTGGCTACATGGAGATGCGATCAAATGGAATTTCACTAAATTTCTGATTGATAGCGAGGGACGTGTTGTTAAACGTTTTGAGCCGATTGATTCCATAGCTGATATCCAGACTAGCATTGAGCAACTTCTGTAATTGGACAAGGGGCAGAGTGCGTTAGCATTAGTTTATAATACATGCTGTTCCATAGAGGCCATGACACGTAACGTATTCATTATATGTGTTCATGGCTTCTGTTCGCTGTAAGGAACCAAAACCTCTCTCCAACAGGAGGTATTATTGATGCCACGAATGATGCATTTTACGAACCCGCTTGAATATAGTTATCGCTCCACCAGTTTATTTAACGTGGGGAAGTCGGATGGATTCCATGCGCACGCTCAGTATGAGATCTATTATTTTCATGCTGGGGAGTGCACATACATCATTGGAGATCGTGTCTATGTGCTAGCGCCGGGAGACTTAGTTCTAATGCATGGCATGACGCTCCACAGACCCCACCCCATTGCGGGTAAGCGCTATGAACGAACGACGCTGCACTTCGATCCCTCGGCAGTTCGCAGCCATTTACATCCAGATCGAATGGATGAAGTGCTTCAGCCTTTTGAGGAATTAGGGAATTGCCGTATTAATCTAAAAGGAGAAGTCCGAGCAGAGTTTGAACAATTGTTATTGCAGCTTCATCAACTTTCATTGCATTCAAGCTCCTTCGTACAGGAACGATTGAACATTCGCTTATGCGAACTCTTATATGTTATTGCTGGCATCTGTCAGGGTAATCTGGAGGAGCATCGCCCTTCTTCAGATAAAGAACGACATGTCCAACACATCATTCGATATGTAGACATGCATTATATGCATGATATTAGTCTAGATGATCTGGCGAATGAGCTTCATTTATCGAAGCCTTATATGGCGGGGTTGTTCAAGGAAACGACAGGCAGTACGATCTTTAAATATCTGTACGACCGGCGAATCAACCAGGCGAAGGTATTATTTCAATTTCAACCCGGCATTAGTGTAACCGAAGCTGCCCGTCTGTCAGGGTTCAAGCGCTTGTCTCATTTTAGTCGTATCTTCAAACAAAGTGTAGGTTGTGGCCCGGATCTGTACCGGACTCGTTTACATCAATGACATATTATGGTCGGTCAGCTTATGCTGATCGGCTTTTTTGTTATACATGATGATGCTCACTAAGCTGCAGATACGCCACTCTTTTTGTTTAGAAGACATGCAGAAAAGGTAAAGAAAGGATAAAGAGAAGATCAGCATCTCAATTCGAAGGAGGCGTTTAGAATGGAAAACAACAAAGTGGGCGATACTACATCATCGAAACAGAAATACACGAGAGACCATCCAGAGCAGTATGCCACCGAGAAGGAAAGTTTGTTCGATAAATATGCAGAGGAACAGACGGTAGATCCGATTCCGATGGAGGATCTGAATATGGAGAAGCAGGAAGAGAAACGCAAGGATCAGACGAAGAGCAATTCGTCCACAGAGGAAAAATATCGCGCAGATTATCGGAAATCGTAAGGTTTTGATGGATGTCATAGCTCGGAGAGTATGCATTGTATTGTAATGAGGGATAACAGAGTTTGTATATTTAGTGAAAATAAAATAGTTTATTGACTAATGTTTGTTACTATATTATGGTTACTAATGTTGGTATGATGAATGACAAATTTAGGAGGCGAATATGTAATGTCTACAACTTTCTTTGACGCATTGAAAAACAGAAGATCTTATTATGGAATCAGTAAAGAATCCACTATCTCGGATGCTAAAATCCAAGAGATCGTAGAAGAAGCGGTGAAATACACGCCAACTTCATTCAACTCACAAACATCCCGCGCAGTGGTATTGCTGGGCGAGCAACATGATAAATTGTGGAATCACACAGAAGAAATTTTGCGTGAGGTTGTAGGTAACGAAGAAGCATTCAAATCTACATCTGAGAAAATGGCAGGATTCCGTAGCGGTTATGGTACGGTTCTGTTCTTCGAAGACAACAACGTAATCGCACAACTTCAACAGAACTTTGCAGCTTATGCGGATAACTTCCCAATCTGGGCTAACCAATCCAATGGTATGTTGCAACTGGTGATCTGGACAGCATTGGAACAAGAAGGATTGGGCGCTTCTCTGCAACACTACAATCCACTGATTGATGAGAAAGTTAAACAAGAGTGGAACATTCCAGAAAACTGGAGACTGATTGCTCAGATGCCATTTGGTAAACCGACAGCTACACCAGGTGAGAAGGAATTCCAACCGATTGAAGAGCGTGTAAAAGTACACAAATAAGCTACATTACTTTTAGCTGCTTTCAATCCAATTCCCAACATTTAACCACATACGGCCTCGCTTCAATTTGGTACGATGATCTATGATCGTACTCCAATGAAGCGAGGCTTTTTAATGTGATAAATGGAAGAAAGAAATTAACCTATAAACGGATATTAAAGCTGGTATTGAGTGGAGTGGTTCTACTTGGCTGGGTGACGAGTTACAACACTAATGCAGCTCAAGCTGCGAGCGCTACACAGCAATTTCAAGACATCAGTAATAGTTATGCTCGTGTTGCTATTATGAATCTAGTAAATAAGGGAATCGCCGCGGGTACCACCGACCGTACTTTTGAGCCTAAGAAAGCAGTGACCCGAGCTGAGTTTGCCACTTTTGCGGTTAGAGTACTGGGATTGAAACCAGTGAAAAACAATCTGAATCCCTATCAGGATACGAGTTCAAATGCTTGGTATTATGGCAATATCTCTGCGATGACAAACCTTAATATTATGGAAGGGAAGGGTCAGGGGATATTTCAACCTAATGCCAACATTACGAGAGAGGAAGCAGCAACACTACTCGTAAGAATGCTGAAAAAACAGGTAGGTTCTACAGGACTTCTTCCTTATACTTATGCAGATGCATCTCTTATATCAAGTTGGGCCAAACCTTATGTACAAGCAGTCTATCAATTAGGTTTAATGCGAGGTAGTGATGGATACTTCCGACCACATGATCAGGTGACTAGAGAAGAAGCGGCGGTTATGCTTGATGCGATTCTGCAGAATAAAGCATGGTCTGAGCAGCTGCAAACACCAGATCAATTGGGGATTCAACTCGGTTGGCAATATGATTCAACGACAGCAGAATTTAAACAACAGGTGCAACAATCGGAAGTGAACACACTCGTGCCTCGATGGTTCTTCCTGAATAGCAGTATGCAGGTGACTGACCATACCGATTCGACATTGTTAACATGGGCAAGGTCTACGGGGCGGGAGGTGTGGCCTCTTCTGGGGAACCGTTCGAATCCGACACTAACCCATCAGATGTTATCTAGTGCTACAAATCGAGCCAATGTGATATCCCAGGTAGTTGCTTATGTGAAAAAGTATGATTTACATGGCATTAATGTGGATTTTGAAAATGTACAGCCTGCTGACCGAGAGGGGTTGACTTCATTTGTCACATCCCTGGCGACATCTCTACATGCTGTAGGTGCTGTTATATCTGTGGATGTATCCCCTAATCTTGGAACCGATTGGACAGCGGCATTTGATTACGCTAGGTTAGGGGCAGTATCTGATTACATGGTACTGATGGGATATGAAGAGCATTGGAATGGTGACCCCATTGCTGGTTCGGTTGCATCGCTGCCATGGGTAGAACAAGGATTAGAGACCATGCTTACTGACGTTGTACGCTCCAAAGTAATATTGGCACTCCCGCTCTACACACGGGATTGGTCATCACGGAACCCGGCTACAAGTTCATGGGATATTACGCTTGGGGAGCAAGGCATGCGAGCCAAGGCTCAAGGCTCTGTGAGACAATGGAATGCTAGTTTGGCACAGTATGTTATTGGTTATTCAAGTAGCGGTATTCCACGATATATCTGGGCAGAAGATAGCCGTTCTTTAACTGCCAAAGTGAGGATGAGCACTGCAAGGAATATTGCTGGTTTAGCGTACTGGTATATGGGTGGAGAAACCTCAGATGTGTGGAATGCCATTTCGAATGCTAATCGCTTTGAGTCATATGTATTTTGAATATCTACATTCAACCCAAATGAACCGAGTTGCTCGCGGACGGTTTGGGTTGTTTGCTTTGGAACAAACTATAGGTAGGCGTTTGAGTTAGTGTAGTTGGTTTAATGTATATAAGGGTTTTATGAAACTACACATAGAAAATAGAAGATGATAGCATTGGAGGAGAGAGAGCATGCAGAATTATGATTCCATTATTGTAGGCGGAGGAATTGCAGGGCTTCAGGCGGCTATCCAGCTGGGACGTTATAGCTCACATCGTGTGCTTGTAATTGATGCGGGAGAAGGACGATCCACCCTGTGCCGAACCTATCACAATATTCTTGGTTATCCTGACGGCGTTTCTGGAGAAGAGTTACGTGCCAAAGGTAGAACGCAGGCAGAACGAACCGGAGTTGAATTTCAAAAGGGTCGTGTGATCGAAGCTAAACGGAAAGGGGAACGTATCCAGCTTACCAGTGATAATGGGATGACTGTCGAAACGAGCACCGTTCTACTAGCCACTGGACTTTCTGATCGAATACCGGACATTCAGGGGTTAAACCCAACACTTGGCAAGACGGTGTATGTGTGCCCAGATTGTGATGGCTATGAGATACAAGATCGTAAGACCGTCTTATTAGGTTCTGGAGAAGCTGGTGCGAATATGGCACTAATATTAATTGAACGAACCAATGATCTGTTATATGTGAATCATGAACATAAGCAAATCTCGGCTGAGCTTCATCGTAGAATGAAGGAAGAGGGAATTCGTTATCTGGAAGCCACTGTGCAGGAAGTGCAGCAATCAGAAGAGGGTTATATTACAGGAATTCTAACAGATGATGGTCAGATGTTTGAATCTGAGCGCGGTTTTATCGCTTTTGGAGGCAACCGGGTACACTATGAATTAGCAGAGCAATTGGGTGCAGAGATTGCTGACAATAGACATGTGAAAGCTGACCCACGTACAATGATAGCAGCTCCGAATGTTTGGATTGCAGGGGATCTCGGTTTGCACGCCGAACAAGCGACAGTAGCGATGGGAGAAGGCGCCATTGCGGCGATCTGGATTCACAAGGAATTGCAGCGTATTGCTAAGGAATCAAAGGTAAGCCAGTTCTAATCAGGTGAAAATTTCTGTAATTGATATCTCAAAAATCTGTAATCGATATCGCAAAATAATCAAGAAGAAAAAGTCCTTTTACCCTGGATAGGGTAGAAGGACTTTTTTGATTCTGTAGCCAGTGTTATGAATCTTTTTTATCAATTTGTTCTTTTTTGGAATTCTTTTTGGGGTGAGCTATATTGTCTACAATGTCCCCAACAGCATTCTCAATCATGTCCGTTGGCCCCGGATTATCTTGGTCTGGGTGTAAGATGGTGTTTACACCGGGTTTGAGATTTTTATTCGTTTTATCTTTTTTTGACTCACTCATCATTTAGTCCTCCTTCTGATATGAAGTACAAGGTATACCTAACATCTGCAATTGTTGTAATCTATATGTAAACGATTAACCAATTCGTTTCATTTGAAACGTGGTAAACGGAGGGATCGAGTGTAAGTGGTCAAAAAAGGTGTGATACTCCTATTACTGGCGATGTTATGTATTTGGTCTTACTGGAGAACGAGTGGAAGTGATCAAGACCCTTATCTAATTACTGATTATAGTCGTCTACATCCTGTAAAGGTGGAGCGTATTGTACCAGGACAAGAGGAAGAGCAGCTAATTAAGCTGCTACAGGACGCCAAAAGGCATAATCTGACCGTATCGATTGCTGGGCAGCGACATAGTCAGGGTGGTCATACTTACTACGAGGATGGAATTGTAATTGATATGACATCGTATAATCGGGTACTTGAGATTCAGCCTGATGCGAAGAAAATGACAGTACAGGCGGGAGCTACCTGGGCGGATGTACAACGGGCGATTAATCCCTATGGACTATCTGTGAAAAGTATGCAGTCCCAAAACATATTTACGGTGGGTGGCTCGATTAGTGTAAATGCACATGGACGTGAACTCCGTAATGGAACATTAATGGAGAGTGTTGAATCCTTTCGGCTGCTAACAGCAGAGGGGCAGATTCGTGAAGTCAGTCGTACGCATAATGCCGAACTGTTTTCTTTGGCATTAGGTGGATATGGTTTGTTTGGTGTAATACTTGACGTCACGTTAACGTTAACCGATGATGAATTGTATCATTTGACGACGGATCAGGTTCTCGTTGAAGATTATCCGGCGTATTTCCGTAAAGACATCTTAGGGGATTCGAGTATGCGGATGCATCTGGCACGCATTTCGTTGATACCGAGTGAAGGCTATTTTCAGAATATGTATGCCATCAATTACGCTTTAGATTCTGAAGGTGACTTGAATGATTACAATCATCTTGCCAAGCGAGAGCAGGGTGTATTACCAGCCAAAGTCCTGTTTAATCTAAACCGAGAATTTCCGTGGGCAAAGGACTGGTTCTGGCAATTACAGCAACGTTATTTTGAGTCTCAGGATGGTCAGCGGATCAGCCGCAATAATGCAATGGCATCTCCGTCCGCATTTATGGAGTATCATCAGCCTGGAAGTAATGACCTGCTTCAAGAATATTTTATCCCGATTGATGAATTTCCGGCCTTTGTGCAAGAGATGGGGAAGATTGTAACCGAACAAGAATTAGATTTGCTCAATATAACGGTACGTTACGTGAAACAGGATGAAGAGGCTATGCTCTCGTATGCGACACAGGATATGTTTGGGCTGGTCTGTCTTTTTCACGCTTCATTATCGGAGGAAGAACAGACTACGTTCAAATCTGGTCTTCAGCGGATCATTGATGCAGCTATTGCGCACAACGGTACATATTATTTGCCTTACGAGGCTTATGCCACGTCAGAACAATTCGAACAAGCCTATAAGCATAAGCAGGCTTTTTTTGCGGCCAAAGAACGATATGATCCTGAGCATCGGTTTATGAATTATTTTATGGAGCAGTATGGGGGGGGGACGTAAATGAGTATTCAATGGCTTGTTCGCTCACAGAGCATCGTCACCTTGGCATCAGGCATGATCTACCCGTATTATTTGCTTTTTCTCAAAAATCTAGGCAATAGCTTCTCGAAATACGGTCTAGCCTTTGCCGTTTTTACGATCAGCTCCGCAGCTGCTTCCCAATGGCTCGCACCTCGTTTAGATCAACATGCGAAGCAATGGCTTATTGTCAGTTCACTAGGCATGGCGGTTGCCATGATCGCTTTTCCATGGGTCTTGTCGTATATATGGGTATTGATATTACAGATGGTCATGGGCTTGTGTAATGCCATGCAACGTATGAGTGAACGTACACTACTAGCTGATCATACCTTACCGGGTCAGCGTGGAAAGGCTATGGGGAACTATCATTTTTGGACATCGGCGGCTTCAGGCTTTGCTGTTATTTTGGGAGGCGTGCTGATTGATTGGCTCACGATTGATGTACTATTTTATCTGAGCGCAGCATTATACGTAGGTGGGGCATGGGCTGTGGGGAGATCCACATCTTCCGTGGAAACGAAGTGATGGTAAAAAGTAGCATGTAGCACTGGCTGATTAATCTTTGAGCAGAGGTTTATATTATAAGTAGTTATATTAATCACACTCAAGGAGGAATTCCGAATGACTGAAAACAACCATGTTATTCATAAAGATGGGCAGGTCGCTACAGAACAAGTAGAAGGTGCAATCAACAAAATTCCTTCCGAACAGAGGGATAACATTTTAGAAAACTTTGATGCCTTTAAGGAATACCTTGGAAAACGTATTGCCGTTGGAGAGTCCATCGGACTGGGTGAAGAACAAATGGCCAAAATCGCTGAGAAAGTAGCCGATTATCTGGCTGCGAAGGAAGAGCCGCGCAACCGGGAAGAGAAATTGCTGCAGGAGCTATGGAATGTGGGCAAGGAAGAAGAACGTCATTTGCTTGCTCATATGCTCGTCCGGTTAGCCCAGCGTGCACAATAGTCGATAACAATAGAGACCTTGGATGAGAACATCCAAGGTCTTTCATTATTCTGACTTCATTACCGTTCTCAGTATAGTCCGATCGTTATCGTAATTAAGGAGAGCAGTGGTAACGTTCATTGTAACTATTTTTCATCTGGCTGATACTTTTACAATATCGACTTCACGTATGATATAGAAAGTTAGAATCAACCGATTAACTCATGTAGCGTTTGAGATGGAAGGCTTACGGTTAAGGAATAGTAACGTTCATATAAGGAGAGATGCTGCCTATGAAGAACGCGGCGAAACAATGGAAACTACGAATGCTGGGTATTGCGGTTGCGGTGCTGGGCATGATTGTGATTGCTACATATGTATTAACACCTGCTAATGCAGAAGAGAATGCAACTGTTAATCCAGCTGCTGCCAAGCAAGTTCAGGCTAACAACTCTGAGATGTTTACAGCTTATGTAGACGACCTACAGCAGGAGAACGGCAAGCTGTATCTTGTGGTCGATAAAATTGGCTGGTATCAAGGTGAAGAAGCAGATAAAGTGTTTGAACAACGCAATCCGAACTCTGGTCTAGACGGTGCTCCGGATGGGTACTATATCGTCAATGATAATGAGGAGCAGGAGAAGTTTGAAGTGAGTGCAGATGCTGAGGTGTTGATGCAACTGTATGACCGAGATGGAACGATTCAGGGTGCTGATATTCAATGGAATGAGCCAATTGAACTCAGTACATTCGAAACACTGTATGACAAAAAAGATATTTTGGATCTTGCTGTATTTCCATATCATCTGACGGTGCAAGACGGCAAAGTGGTCAAAATTGTTCAACAGTATATTCCTTAAAGGTAAAGGACAAGATTGAAGCATTCCTTCCGTTCGACAAGAGCGGTTAGGAATGCTTTTTTGGTTGGAACCATTCTATAATACCTTCAGCTACTTCCAAGTCGTTACAAAATCAATGATAAATACGCAATAAAATGGATTCAGTTATGACAAATAATCGAAGAAGATTGTAATTCATTGTAGGTACAGGTATCATTAGAAGAATGGTTTTTTTACATATCTTCAGGGGGATGGTCATGCTTAAAGACATGATTGCTTTAACAAAACCAGGATTGCTGCGGTTAAATGTATTTGCGGTAGCCGTAGGCTTCTGGGTCGCTTCAAAGTGGGATATTTCTTGGTTATCCTTGTTCATGGTCGTGATTGGATCTACATTGGTCATTGCCTCAGCTTGTGTTATTAATAACTATTGGGATCGGGAACTTGATCAGAAGATGGAACGGACGAAGAAGCGGATTGAGTACATCAATCATCTGAAGCCGGCGTTTGTTCTCTGGTACGGAATTGTACTTGGTGTCGCAGGGTTCATTGTATTGTATATCATGGTTAATCCGTTGTCGGCATGGCTCGGCCTGGGTGGATGGTTTGCTTACATTGCGATCTATACCATCTGGCTGAAACGCAGCTCGACCTGGAGTACATCCCTTGGGGGAATCGCAGGTGCAATGCCACCCGTCATTGGATACTGTGCTGTTACGAATCAGATTGATATCGGTGCATGGTTGCTCTTCGCTCTGTTATTTCTCTGGCAGCCGCCCCATTTCTGGTCACTTGGCATTCGGCGGGTGGAGGAATATCGCGCGGCTGGATTCCCCTTGCTGCCTGTTGTCAAAGGGGTAAAGCGCACGAAACTACAGATGATTCCTTATGTATTGCTGCTGCTACCCTCGGTGTTTCTACTGTACTACTACAACTATGTAGGGTTGGTATTTCTGATCGTAGCTCTAGGCGGCGGACTTCTCTGGTTAATTCATACGTTGAGTGGTATCAAAACGAAGGATACAGAGAAATGGGCGAAAATTAACTTTTTGATCTCGGTCAACTACCTGATGGTGGTATTTATCGTGATGGTGGCTAATACGACTTGGTCGTAGCAAGTAGTCTCTGTAAATAACCTCTAAAAGCATTCTATGGAGAATAGATGGACAACCTTTGTTGTCTATACAACCTCCCTGGGGTGCTTTTTTAGTATATGATATAATCATAAGATGTACATAAAAGGATGTTTATGGGAGAACGGAGCATAGAGATGAATGAATTACAGCAGTCTATTGCGTTAAGACAAGAGGGAAAAGCCGAAGAGGCGATTGTATTATTGAAAAACATTACGAATCAGGAGCCGACTCATGCTCAGGCATGGTATCAGCTCGCATGGGCACACGACAATCTAGGATTGGAGCGAGATGCTGTTCCATATTACGAAAAGGCGATAGAGCTTGGACTAGACAAGGAAGATCAAGCTGGAGCTATTCTTGGTTTGGGGAGCACGTATCGAACATTAGGGGAGTACACACAAGCTGAGAAGTGGTTGGCTCAAGGGATCCAGTTATTCCCTGAACGGCGTGAATTTGAAGTGTTTTATGCTATGGTTTTATATAATCTGGGTAAACATACCGAAGCAATGCAACGTCTGCTGATCCAATTGGTAGATACGTCTAACGATTCAAATATTGTTGATTATCAGAAAGCCATTCGTTATTACGCAGATCAGCTTGATCGCGTGTGGGAGTAATACTTAAATTCGGGAGGTATCCGCATGCCTTTTCTTAAAAAAGTCGTACTTCGATGGCACGATTGTCCACCGGAGCAACAAGATCTGTTTCCCTATCAAATTCCCGCATTACGTAATCTTGATGAACTGGAATTCAGACATAATGTAACTTTCTTGGTGGGGGAGAATGGTTCAGGCAAGTCTACACTGCTCGAAGCAATCGGCGTAAGTTGTGGTTTTAGCATTGTTGGTGGCAAGGATCTGGTTATTACGAATGAAAAAGACGATGCCTCATTATCAACCATTATGAACCTGCAATGGATGCCGAGAGTTAAGCAGGGATTTTATTTTCGTGCTGAAACCTTTGACACATTTGCCAAGTATATCGATGAACTCGCAGATGATCCTGACGTTGGCAAGAGCGCGTATGCACCGTACGGAGGGAAGTCTTTGAATGTACGATCACATGGGCAGGGATTTCTTGAATTTCTGACCAATCGTCTGAGTACAAAAGGATTATATTTACTGGATGAGCCCGAATCTGCTCTATCGCCTCAGAACCAGCTTGTCTTGTTACGGATGATCCATGAGATGGAGAGTAGTGGGTCGCAATTCATCATCGCGACGCACTCCCCCATATTAATGTCGTATCCAGGTGCTTGCATATACGAGTTCAGCGAAGAAGGGATTATGGAAGTGGCATATGAAGATACGGAGCACTTTCAACTGACCCGTGACTTTCTTAATTACCGAGAACGGTATTATAAACAGTTGTTCGAGGACTAGGGCATGTCCTAGTTGGATTGCGGCAACCATTCCTGTACGTTTTCAATAAATCGACGTGATGCGGGTGCGAGATTACCGAGTGAGGTACAGGCGATGCCAATGGTACGATAAGGCTCACCTGTAATGGGGACAAGAGCGAACTCATCGGTGTGACCCTGTACCACCATTTCAGGCAACAGGCTGATTCCTAGCCCATTTCGAACCATCGCCATGATGGCTTGATCTTCGGCAACTTCGTAGATTACGTTAAGTTTCACGGCATGCATGCGAATTAAACGTTCAATTTCGTTGTCACCGCCCCATTTCGGCAAAATGAAAGGTTGTTCCTGTAATACATCGAAACTAACAGATGTGTTGTGAGCCAGGGGGTGATCTAGAGGCAGGATGCACATCATCCTGTCTTTTTGTAATAGAATCGTTTCATATGGTGTAGTTTCACCAAGGGACAAAAATCCAAGATCAATCGCCCCACCGGCAAGCCAACCCTCGATTTCTGCATAATCACCCTCCCATAGCTTGATCTCGATTCCGGGATGACGCAGCCGAAATTGCGTAAGAATTCCAGGTAGCCATTGCGTTGACACGCTGGCGAATGTTCCAATGCGAACGGTACCCACCTCAGCCCCTCGGATCAGAGAAATTTCTTGATTCATTAATTCTGTCCAGCGCAGAATCTCGCGTGTATATCCTAGAACTCGTTCACCCTCGAGTGTAATTCGAACCCCTGAACGTCCTCGGCTCAGTAGAGGGAATCCACACTCTTTCTCAAGACTGGCGATCGCATGACTAACAGCCGATTGCGTGATATTAAGTGCTTCTGCAGCTTTGGTGAGGCTGCCATATTCCACGATGGTATTGAAAATTTCGTATTTAATTAACGACATGAGCGCATGATTCCTCTCGTTTCAAATTGCATGAATTTATTTCATGTATATTATTATAATTATTCATTTTAATAATGCAAAGAGATCGTTTATACTTGCCAAGGCGAATTCATTTGCGCTGACATATAAGCAGATAAGATCATACAGAATGAAGGTAGACGTAGAATGAGTAGAGTAAGCAGTAAACCTATTAATGGAGCGAGAAGAGCTGACATTCAGATGTTGCTCGCAACCGTTATTTGGGGATCATCGTATTTATTTATGAAATCTGGACTGGAATCGATGCAGGAATTAAACTTAGTCGCTTTCCGGTTTGCAATTGCATTTATTGCCGCCGCCGTTATTTTTCACCGTAGGTTATTCCGAATGGATGTCCGCACATTTGTAGCTGGGGCGGTAATGGGAACAGCATTATTTGCAGCATTTGTGTTCATTACATATGGCGTACAACGAACAACGACATCACAGGCTGGTTTTTTGATTAGTTTAGCTGTTATTTTTGTACCGATCCTAACAACCACTATCCATAGACGTATGCCAGATCGACGTCTCATGATGAGTATCATTGTTGCCGTTACTGGGCTGGGATTGTTGACTCTTCAGCACGAGCTCAGCTTACATACCGGAGATATCCTATGTATTGTTGCAGCATTGATCTACGCGATATACATTATGATCGCTGGTAAATTCACACCGAAGCATGACCCATTAACGCTGGGAACGGTGCAATTAGGGGTTGCTGCTATATGGGGTATCGTAGCCACCTTTTTGTTCGAAAGTCCTCGACTGCCGGATTCACCTGAGTCTTGGGCGGCGATTCTAGGGTTGGGTGTGTTGTGCAGCGGTATAGGTTATATATTGCAGACATTAGCGCAGCGTCATGCTTCACCGACTCGGACAAGTCTAATATTCTCTTTAGAGCCGCTATTTGCTGCTGCGTTTGCTTTTAGTTTTCAAGGAGAAACCTTAACGCTACAAGGATACACAGGGGCAGCACTGATGTTGGTTGGTGTATTAATTACCGAGATCAAAGCCGTTGATATGATGTTCTGGCGTCGCAAGCAACCTAGTATACCAACAGAACTTGGAGAACGGGGAGCACCTGGCGTGTAGTCGATCGTATCTTTGGTGATATATAGAGAGTGGGGAATCTGTTCATTCAAATGAAGAGAGCCCCACTTTTTTGTTTTGCATTCTCAATCTAATAATGGATTATCAAATATGATATTTCGGAAAAAAATTGCCATAACAACCAAACAAAACAATAACTTGTTTTGTTGAATCCTAGTTTTTGTGCTACACTGGATGAAAATAAGGGAAAACGGGTGAGTCGTATGGCTAAAAAGGTAACGATGCAGCAAATCGCCGATGCTGCCGGCGTATCGAAGTTTGCTGTCTCTCGTGCTCTAACAGGTAAGCCGGGGGTAAGTGAGTATACACGGGAGATGATTATAAAGACGGCAGCTCAGTTAGGTTACTTCAAGGCTGAACCGAAACGTTATCCGACAGAACAGGCAGTGGAGCAGGATCATATTGCAGATAACACAGGAACCATTTTGGTGCTGTTCCCTAATATTCGATCACAGAATCGCTCTTCCCTCTACTGGGGACCCGTTTTCGAGGGTATTTCAGCGCGCTTGAATGAGAAGGGGTTAGACATATTAACCCTAACGGAACCTTCATCAGATCGGATGTTCTCTGTACTGAATCCAGAAGCGATCAGGGGAATTATCACGGTGGGTGCAATTTCTACTTCTGTATTACTGGAAATCTATCGGTTGCGAATTCCGCTTGTGATGGTGGATCATGAGGAACCGGCGGTTCATGCAGACACTGTGTTCACAGATAATGTCAAATGTATGAGGGAA
The DNA here is from genome assembly GCF_001426865.1 of Paenibacillus sp. Root52. Classification (GTDB taxonomy): domain Bacteria; phylum Bacillota; class Bacilli; order Paenibacillales; family Paenibacillaceae; genus Paenibacillus. Next base: position 456,673 of record NZ_LMFO01000029.1, read on the forward strand.
CTTGTGCTTATGCTGATTGGCAAAGGGTACAGACACTTTCAGTTTGCCGGCGAGCTGCCTGATGCAGCGAGTTTCAGAGAGCGCTGGTTTGGCTATCGTTCCGTGCTGGAAGAGATGCAGATTCAATCCAATCAGCAGCCTGGACTACTTGGGCCAAACAATGAACATATTCGCAAAGCAATTGAAGAAATGGAGATTGAAGATCTTCCCGAGGTCTTTGTCTGTGCCAATGATTTTACAGCTGTGGTCGTGCTACGTGCCCTTAAGAATAAAGGGATTGATGTCCCAGAACGATGCTCTGTTACTGGCTTCGACAATACAAGGGCTGAGGAGCCGATCATGGCTTCCATCCATATTGATAAAGAGCATCTTGGCAAGAGAGCGGTTGATCATTTATTGTGGCGAATTGAACACCCCGATCAGCCTTTTGAGCGCAAGTTAATATACTCAGAGTTAGTTGTACGTGATATGCATCAGACGAAACTGCTGTAGAATAAGCGCATAGGCTCCACAGCATAAATGACCAGAATTTCCACAAAGACATGGGCATGTTGCAGCCTAATGTCTTTTTTTTGTTTGCCTGAATAAACCTAATGTAGACCAATCACAAAACGACTGTTGACTATTCTGAGGTTGTCATGTTATTTTTGTTTTGTAAGTTATTCATTTTAAAATAACAAAACCTAACAAAATGTTTTTTCTAATGTTTGCAAAAAAAATTTATTCATAACGGAGGCCATGATGAGTACGATACAATCACAGGTTTTTCAGAACTGGACGTTTAAGGCATGCGAGGATCAAGAATGGTTACCCGCACAGGTACCGGGCTGTGTACATACGGATTTGCTGAAGCTGGGGAAGATTCCAGATCCGTTCTATGGAACGAATGAGAAAGAGGTTCAATGGATTGATAAGAAAGATTGGGAATACCAAACGAAATTTGATGTTCAAGAGAAGTTATTTGCACAGGAGCATCTGGAGCTTGTATTCGATGGACTAGACACCTATGCCGATGTGTATGTGAATGATCAACATGTGTTGTCTGCTGACAATATGTTTCGTGTATGGAACGTTGATGTGAAAGCGGTTGTCAAAGCGCAAGATAATGTACTTAGAATTCGTTTCCGTTCTCCGATTCAAGAAGACCTGCCTAAGCTTGAGAAGCTTGGATACGCACTGCCTGCAGCAAATGATCAATCCGATGTAGGCGAACTCGGAGACAAAAAGGTGAGTATTTTTGCCCGGAAGGCTCCATATCACTATGGATGGGATTGGGGTCCACGGTTCGTAACAAGTGGCATCTGGCGTGAGGCGCGGTTGGAAGGCTGGTCTGAGGTGCGAATTAATGATGTATTTATCCAGCAACAGGAAGTGAGCGCGTCGGTCGCTTCATTAACCGCTGTGGTAGAGATTGATGCAGACCATGCGGGTGATACCGTCATTCGGATCAGTACAGATGGTCAGGTCTGGGAACAGGCTGTAACGTTAAAGTCAGGCCTACAGACCGTAGAAGTTCCTGTTACGATGGATCAACCGAAGTTATGGTGGAGCCGCGGACTTGGTGAAGCACATTTGTATTCTTTTGTGACAGAGGTGCTTGCTGGAGAGCGTGTATTGGCGGAATCAACGGTTAAGACGGGTATTCGTTCAATTCGTTTGGTTCGTGACAAAGATGAGGTTGGAGCGTCCTTTTATTTTGAGTTGAACGGCGTGGCGGTTTTTGCCAAAGGAGCTAACCATATTCCGAACGACAGTTTCATTACCGAAATTACGGCTGAGCGTTATCGCCATGAAATTGTCTCCGCTGCGGAGTCCAATATGAATATGTTAAGAGTATGGGGCGGAGGCATCTACGAAGAGGATGTATTCTACGATTTGTGTGATGAATACGGTCTGTTGGTATGGCAGGACTTCATGTTCGCGTGCAGTATGTACCCTGGAGATGAAGCGTTCCTAAATAGTGTGAGACACGAAGCTATAGATAACGTTAAACGTCTGCGTAATCACCCTAGTATCGCATTATGGTGTGGTAACAATGAGATAGATTCAGCGTGGGCTCACTTCAATGAGAATGGTGGCTGGGGCTGGAAGAAAGACTTCAATACAGAGCAACGCGAGAGCATCTGGGCAGATTACAAAGCCGTTTTCCATGATCTATTGCCAGAAGTAGTGGAAGCCTATGCACCTGGTATTGATTATTGGCCATCTTCACCGCTTGTATCTCTAACAGATGACGAGAAACAACATGCTCATCCTTCTACATCCGAAGGAGACATCCATTACTGGGGCGTATGGCATAGTGTTGAACCATTTGAGAACTATAACGTTCACGTTGGCCGCTTCATGAGTGAATATGGATTCCAATCCTTCCCTGAATATAAATCAGTGCGTACTTATGCCGAGGAACAGGATCTGGCGCTTGAATCCGAAGTGATGCTGGCTCACCAGAAGAACGGAGCAGGCAATCGTCTGATCAAACAATACATGGATATGTACATGCACGAACCGAAGGATTTCCCTTCCTTCCTGTACATGAGTCAAGTTCTTCAAGCAGAAGCGATGAAGACAGCTATTGAAGCGCATCGTCGCCGCAAACCGTACTGTATGGGCACGCTCTACTGGCAAATGAATGATTGTTGGCCTGTAGCTTCATGGGCAGGTATGGACTATCTCGGTCGTTGGAAAGCATTGCAGTACTACGCTAAACGCAGCTTCAGTGATGTACTGATTTCAGTAGATGGTACCAAGGAAGATACAACGGATATCTACCTAATCTCTGATCAATTAAAGGCTGTGGAAGGAACATTGCAACTACGGCTCATCGGATTTGATGGAACTGTGCATCGTGAAGAAGAGCATGAGGTAACGCTTGCGCCGAATTCCGGCCAACAGGTGCTTTCGCTCAATCAAGCAGAATGGTTACAAGGGCATAGTCCAGCGACAACGTTACTACGACTTGATCTGAAGCAAGAAGGACAGGCGGATATTGTGCAAGAGCACTATTTTGCTCCGTCGAAGGATATCGGCCTGAAGCAGGCTGAGATTCAGGTAAAAGAAGTTAAGGAGAACGATACAGTGTATCTCGTACTTGAAAGTGATGTTCTTGCTAAACAAGTATGGATCTCGACAGAAGCAGAAGGCGTTTTCTCGGATAATTTCTTCGATCTCATTCCAGGTATCCCTGTTAAGGTGAAGTTTACATCAAGAGCCGGACTACAAGATTCAAGTGCAGTATCGTCTGCGGGTACCATTCAGGTTCGTTCGATGGCTGATTTTATTACGTTATAATTCACATGTTCTGAATTAAGAAGTGACCTGATGATTACAAGGCTGTTGACTCTCCCTTTGCGGGGGGGAGCAACGGTCTTTTTTACTTTATATCAGATTTATTTCTTCCTCAAAGGAGTAACGAATGTTCAACTTGTGCTTCAATTTGTGGTGCAAATTCGTTATCATTGATAATTATTATCATTTGGATGTGATGTAGCTAGGTTAGAGTGATCTATAGAAAGATAGGGGAAAGGAAAACAACATGAGTGTGCATGATCATATTCAATTATGGGATCAAGTTCAGGTACGTGTTCTAGATGTACGTTTCACGATGATCCAGAAGAACGAACAGATGCGACGATATGTACTACCTACAAGTACGTTTATATTTATAAGTGGGCGGGGACAACTGTGGTTGAACCATGAGGTGTGGTCTTCGAACCGATTTTTACTATTACATGGAGGCAAAGGCCGATACTTGACGATTGAGGCTACAGAGGCCATTGAAGTTTATTTCATTTTTTACAAAGCAACATTACCATCTAATGTGCTGCGAGAGTACCATATGATGCTGCTTAACAGTAATCCTTTTGAGCAGAACTGGGCAGAGGAACCGGAACATCCACTGGAGCTACGGGAGCTCTCTCAACATATTCATCGCTGCTGGAATGAACAGGATCACCTGGGCAAACTGCAAATCAAAGGGTACTTTTTTCAATTGGTTCAACTTGTGTCCCGGCAGAAGGCAGAGAGACAAGGCAACGAACAGCTTCCTTCACTGACTGAACAGGTTTTGCGTTATATCTCGAGGCATTTTCGAGAACAGCTCTCGCTGGATACGCTGGCAGAGTCATTGAATTATAGCCCGCAGTATCTATCTCGTAAGTTCAAAGAACAGACAGGGGTTACACCTACGGAATACATCATTCAGATGAGAATGAACGAAGCGCGGAACTTACTTATCTCAACAGAAGCGACTTTAAATGAGATTGCTGCCTATGTTGGCTACCCAGATCCCTTTTACTTCAACAGAGCTTTCAAGAAGGAAATGGGAACAACACCGGGTAAGTTTCGTATTGAGCATCATAAACAATCAAATTGGGTTTCGAAAAACACAAAAAACGCAGCAAATAAGTCCATTGTAAGCGGGCAGCTAGGACGTTATCCTTTAGTTGATGATGATAATCATTATCAATTTAATGGAGATGAGGAAGCGGAAATGTTTAACAATCTTAAAGCAGCACTGATGTCACTTGTGCTGATCTTCACATTGAGTGCTTGTGGCACAGCCACGCAGAGCGCCGTATTGTCTGATGCAGCGGCTGAAGATGTCGAACAGCCTGCTGTTGTAGAGATGAAAACCGTGAAAACGGCATTTGGGGATGTAGAAATTCCTGCACATCCGCAGCGAGTTGCCGCCATAGATTATTTGGGAACAGTACTTGCTCTTGGTGTGAAGCCCGTTGGTGGAGGGCAATTTCTGATGAATAGTCCGTATCTAGAGAGCCATTTGGATGGTATTGAAGTCATTGGAGACTCCGTTGAGCAATTAATGGAACTGGAGCCAGATCTCATTATCACATTGAATCCCGACAAAGCAGCTTATGAAAAATACAGTCAGATTGCACCAACTGTCTCGATTGCGTCGATTACCTTCCCAGCACTTAAGGATGAGGTGAATTATTTCGGCGAAGTGCTTGGCAAAGAGGCAGAAGCCCAGGAATGGCTGGCTAACTTTGATGAAGAGATTGCTCAAATTAAGCAAAAGGTCAATGATGTTGTACCAGCCGATACAACGTTCTCGGTCATGCAGGAATATGATCGGCAGGTATTTATATTTGGTAATCAGTCGGGACGTGGAGGACGTAACATTTATGAGTTGCTCGGCCTACAAGCACCTGCAGTAGTACCTGCCGAGTTAATGGAGGGTGCATATCATGAATTCTCCATTGAATTGCTCTCTAAATACGCAGGAGATTATCTCATTTTGACTAGCAAAGCGCAGCTTGAGGAGCTTCAAGCAGATCCGGTGTGGGGCTCATTGCCTGCTGTTCAGAATGGACGTGTGTATTTGTGGACTGAGGAAGAGTCTTGGTTCCGTGATCCGATTGCTCTGCTGAAGCAGACACAAGATCTGGCTGAATGGATCATTGATCTCAATACACAATAATAATCACATGAATATAAATTATTCAGCTTACGTATTCCATGTAAAAAACGTGCTGCTCCGTTTTCTCCGGTGCAGCACATTTTTGTTATATGTAAGACTTATCGTGTGTGCGAGAGAAAGTATCCGCCGTAAAAGAACATTGGGCAGGACTTAGCGCTTGCAAGCCTGCAGTTATTTGCTCTGTTCTTCACTTTGAATTTGGTTCAATTGATCGAGACTTAATGTAAGGTCATTTTCGGGATTGGCACTGACAATCACTGGAGATGTCGTTTGTTGCTCTGTAGACTGGCTGGATTTGCTCGCCGGTTTGATCACATACAGACTTTGAATGGAGTTGAGGAGACTGGCGGGTGTGTCTTCGTAGGTTTCAAGGAAGAGCACATAATCCTTCGTAGGAATCAGTGAGACGTGGTCATCATTGATAATCTCAGTGTTATTCAGTTGTCCTCCCAGTTGTTTAACTTCAAGCGTATCCCCTGCTACGAATGCACCTTTGTAGGATTCGGCAACTTGAATCGTATGAATGGTGTAGATTTTGTCAAAAGCAAGCTCTGCATTTCCAGCATCTAACGTAACCTCTTGGGTATTCTCCTGATCAGCTTCGGAAGCTTGTACCCTATCATTCAATGCTTCTACACGCGTTTGGATCACATTACCCTTAATAATGGTATCCGCTCGATCAGAGAGGTCGTTGATGCTTGAATAGTTGGGAAAGTCTTCAGAAGCAATTAGAGTGATCGGAGCCTGAGGCGTTGATGCCGTTTGGGTCGTGACAGAAGAGCAACCTAGTGTGGACAGAATGAAGATTGAAGAGGCAAACAGGGTTAATATTTGGATTTTTCTCATGGATATCGTTCCTCCTTGGAATAGGTTTAGTAGAGAGAGGTATTAGAACGAGGCGTTAGTATCTGGATCTAACATTGTTGATATCAAAAGTCTGCGGCTTGGTCATAGAATTGCGATTACGGGTGTAGGACATGATGGAAGGGCTAGACGTAGTGGGGTTATCTCCAAGCCAAACGGAGTGACCTAGTTCGTGCACGAACACACTCTGAATGAAGTTAGATAAGTTGGTTGCGTCTGCTGATATGGTAGAAGCGTTGAGTTCAATGCGGAAGCTTACGACTTGACTACCTGATACAGAAGCATAATTGACACCATAAGCAGTGTTATTGAAGTTTCCAGCGGTGATGGTATTAGGGGAATTGTTTGATTTGGTGAACTGCACTTTGGCACCTGCGTTGTTCCAGTTGGTGATAGAAGCGTCCATCGGGGCTTGCCATGTAGAGGTGTAATTATAAGGACGAATAGGAATAGTGGAGCTGGGATAGCCATAATTCAAGAAGGTTGCGGCATAGATTGTACTGCCAAACATCGCGAGGGCTGAGAACAACATGATGCTCATAAGAATTTTCCTTTTCATACTTAAAACCTCCAATAAATGTATTATTTTACTCTATTAGAGTAACAGGGAATTCAGCTATTGAAATGAGTCTCAAGTCATTGTTTTAAAGGATAAATCTCTCCTTTTTTCATTAAAATTAAGCTTATTTCGTCTAAGTATCTGGATTACTGTCGAATCATAACAGGCTCACAAACATGTTGAGGGACACCGAATCCGTGATTATTAACAATCAATGTAAGCTAGAAGTTCAAGAAGAAGTATGAAATAAGACGAGTATTTTGTACAGTTATACATGCATAATTTCCCTCCGAATACAAACAATACAAACAACTTAGAGAGGGAAAGGAAGTGCCTTGAGCATGTGCAACCGATTTTCGTTGGCAGCAGATTTAGATGAGGTTAGAGATCATTTCAAAATACAGCGAGTGATGTATTATTACAAAAACCGTTATAATATCAGTCCTACCCAGCATACGCCAATCATTCTTCATCAGGATGGGGAGCGTGTATTGGATGAGTTTCGTTGGGGGTTCATTCCATTTTGGGGACGTGATGCGGTGAATGCGAACCTGATGACTGTGCATGATAATCCTTCGTATTACAAACTGGTGGAAACGAAGCGGTGCGTTATTCCATGCAACGGTCTCTATTACTGGCGTCAAGAAGGCAAAAAAAGCTTTGCTGTTCGTGTAGTTATGCCGGATCGTGGTTTGTTCGGAATTGCCGGATTATATGAGATTTGGAAAGACACTCGAAAACAACCGCTTCGTACCTGCACGATGCTAATGACGGGAGCCAACATGGTTACCCGGGAGTTTGGCAGCAAGATGCCTGCGATCTTGTCGGGAACGGAGATTGATACATGGCTAGATCCTGCGAACACTCGTGTAACGCAGCTTCTACCCCTCTTGAAATCTTACAATAGTTCAGACATGCATCTGTATCCAGTGACACCAATGGTTGCGAATGATGAACATGACTGTTATGAATGCGTAGAAGAGGTAGAACAGAAGCTAGCATATGTGCGCAGCTACTAAATCAACTCAACCAATATAGAGCCCATTAAAGGCGGAAAGTCTCTAAGGTGTGCCTGATAACTCCGAAGGACGCAGAATTATCCGGATTTTCGTTCCAAGCAAGGAAGTTTTCTGAAGACGTGCCGGAGCGCGTCAAGGGAAAATGACGAAGCAGGGAGCCAAAATATGGTGAAAGATGCGCTTCAGCGAGTTTTGAGATACGTCCTATGCTTCCCGCCTTTTTTCGGGTTTGAGAGACTGAATTTCCGTTTAATGGAGAGGGTGCTCGTTCTGCTGAGAAAAGAAAAGTTGAAATGCAATCGAATAGTAACTATAATAATTACAGTAAAAAGAAATACGTATTCATATATCTATTAAAAGAGATATTTATATTCAGGAGGGAAACCCAAAATGAATCCAAAATTCAACAAAATGTTTGAACAAGTCTCTCTACCCAATGGCATTGCTCTCAAAAACCGGATTGTATTGGCACCAATGACACATATGTCTTCCAACGCCGATGGCACCGTATCCGATGAGGAGCTTGAATATTATGCTCGTCGTACCGGCGGTGCCGGCATGTCTGTAACAGCTGTAACCTACGTTACACCAAACGGTATCGGCTTCCCTGCACAATTTGCAGCTTATGATGACAGCTTCATTCCTGGACTGAAACGTCTGGCAGATACAATCAAACAACAAGGCTCCAAAGCCGTATTGCAAATCTTCCACGCAGGTCGATTGACTCCTGAACAAGCTGTTCCAGCAGGTCAAGTGGTAGCTCCAAGTGCAGTTGCCAGTGAGCGTCCAGGCTCTCCATTACCAAGAGAACTATCCGATGAAGAGATTACGTCAATTATTAAGGATTTTGGTGAAGCTACACGCCGCGCGATTGAAGCTGGATTCGACGGTGTTGAAATTCATGGTGCGAACGGATATCTGATTCAACAATTCTTCTCGCCACATTCGAATCGCCGTGAAGACCGCTGGGGCGGTAGTGTTGAAAAACGTCTGACGTTCCCACTTGCGGTGGTTGATGAAGTTCAAGAGGTTGTGGCAAAACATACCAAACTACCATTCATCGTTGGTTATCGTTTCTCACCAGAGGAACCGGAAACACCGGGTCTGACAATGGAAGAGACGTATGCACTGATCGATGCATTGAAAGAGAAAAACTTAGATTATTTGCACGTATCCCTGAACGAGTTCTGGTCTAAACCAAGACGTGGTGAAGCAGATACACGCTCTAGAATGGAGTTTATCCTTGATCGTGTAGGTGGTAAATTGCCAGTTATCGGTGTAGGTTCAATCCATACAGCAGATCAAGCAGCTGAAGCGCTCGAGAGTGGTGTACCTTTGCTTGCCATTGGACGTGAGCTGATTATCGAGCCGGATTGGGTAGAGAAGATTGAAAGTGGTCGTGAGGAAGATATTGAGACCATTCTGACCAAATCGGATCAGGAGCGTCTAGTCATTCCAGATGGCTTGTGGAATGCTATTATTCATACACCGGGATGGTTCCCAATGGCTGATGACAAATAATGACCGATTTCATTAGAATCGATCATAGTTGATTCTGTCCAGTAATGCAGGACACATGAAGATTAAGGGGGAGCAGAGGCTCCCTCTTTTTTGACATGGTTTCGAAATTCTCCTTCGAAGGGCACTGTGGTATGATGGATGAACAGAAAAGTCTTGGATAATCAACGGTTTGGAGTGAAGGAATATGCTCGTTGCGGAACGGTATGAGAAAATAGTGGAATGGGTGGACGCACAAGGGAGCATGCGCGTTACAGAGCTAAGTGAGCGCTGCGGTGTAACGGAAGAGACGATACGGCGAGATCTGGACAAGCTGGAGCAGGCGGGTAGACTCAGGCGGTCACACGGTGGAGCGGTCACGATTAAATACAAAGATGAGGGACAGCCGGAGATTCCATATCCGGAGAGGGCTGTAACCCATGCCGAGGAGAAGCGTAGAATCGCAGATGAAGCAGTCAAACTGGTCGAGTCTGGCGATCGAATTGCCCTCGATGCGAGTACGACAGCTTGGTATATGGCGGCAGGATTACCGAATATCCCACTTACAGTTCTTACGAATTCGATTAAAGTGGCGGCAGAGCTTAGCAATAAGGAACAGATTCGCGTGATTGCGACAGGAGGTCAATTAGCCTCAAAGTCCCTGTCCTTTGTAGGGCCGCTGGCTGAGCGTTCTTTGGACGCATATCATGTGGACAAGGTGTTTTTATCATGTAAAGGTGTGCATCTAACCAAGGGAATTAGCGAATCGAATGAATTGCAGGCTCTGGTGAAGCAAAAGATGATAAGTATTGCGGATGAGGTCATTTTGCTGGCAGATTCGAGCAAGTTCAATGTACAGGCGTTTACTCGGGTCGCACAGATTGATAGTGTGTCGAAAGTAATCACGGATCATGGTTTGGATCCAGAGCAGGTTAGTATGCTAGAAGAACAAATGATTGAATTAATACGAGTCTAATCGTTGACAATAACTATCGTAGTATGAAAGGAATGAATGTGTAATGAAGCATCCTTTTCACTTAAAGGCTGTATGGAATGGTGGACGCAACAGTGAGGGACATATTGATGCTGGCGGATTGAAATCCGTTATCTCCATTCCACAGGAGATGGGTGGCCCGGGAACAGGCACGAACCCAGATGAAATGTTGCTCGGAGCGGCCGCTACTTGTTACGTTATTACGCTGGCAGCGATGTTAGAGCGTTCTGATATTACACCTCATGAATTGACTCTGGAATCAGAGGCAACCGTGGATGTAACGAATAACATTTTTACGTATGAGCGTATTGTGCATCGACCTAGAATTGTACTGCAAGCAGATGCCAGCGAGTCTGATGAAGTGAAGGCAGAGCGTCTGGCTCACAAGGCAGAGGAATCTTGTATGATATCAAGAGCTGTAGCAGGAAATGTAACCATTGAAACGGAGCCCGTAATTGTTAAAGCAAGTGTTGGCCCGATGTGACCAACAGAAGAATAGACGGCAATAGCCGTCATTTTGAGTAAGATGAAGGGAAGTTCAGTATGAGTATACAGAAAAATAAGACTACCCGATTTGCACGTTTGGGACGTGCCATGAAGCTGAATTTTCTCAAATTGTTACGTGCTCCAGGTGGTGCTCACAAAGTATCGACGGGGTTCGCCATAGGGTTTGGATTGGAACTGATCGTTATTTCCACTGCATCGCTAATTTATCTGGTGTTCTATCCGATTGTTCGGCTATCAGGTGGGTCTTTACCAGCCGCAATTGTAGGGAATGTTGTTGGCAAGCTTACATTCTTACCTATCATTCTAATGCCGCTTGCGAAGCAGATTGGTTCTTGGATCTTGCCGGCACATAGCATGGGAAATGGGATTGTGCATGAAAGTGCATGGATGGAATTGTTCCGTGGGAATTGGTCAGCTCTGAGCGAGCTATTGTTAGGTGGACTTGATATTTTGGCAGGCATGTCAATCTTTGGGGCAACGCTGGGGTTGATTTCTTATTTTGTCGTGAAGTTCTTCTATGTAAGGGCGCTAAAGCGTCGGTATGAACGCCGATTGGAGAAACGCCATCAAGCGGCGTCATCTCCATCGACTGCCGTACTAATTAGGAAACCATCACAATCATGATAGGCAGTATGCCCATGGAAGCGACGGTTGTCCACAGAATGCAGCGCGACACAAACTGAGGCGAGGCATTGAATTGTTCTGCGAGTATCACTGCATTTACTGCTGTTGGCATAGATGACAGGATCAGCAGAACGCGGAATAATGTTCCCTCAACTTGAAGGGCACGAAGGATGAAGTAGGACAGTATGGGTGCTGCGGCTAGGCGCACAACAAGACCTGTCCAAAAGGCGCGATGAACGTTCGAAGGCCATGGTTCCGTTGATCCACGTGGACGCAGCATTTGGGCTCCAAGGATGGCGAGCACAACGGGAGCGTATCCTGTTGCAATCAGGGAGATGCCTCCATCTAACGCTTCGGGCAATCGAAGATCGGATGTACGAAGGAAAATAGCGATGGTTGCCGCATAGATCGAAGGCATACGAAAGACGGACAACATAGCCTTTTGGACTGTGAATTCAGATCGTGCTGCAAAAAAGATACCTACCGTATTTACAATAATCATCTGTCCAATCACATAAACCGAAGCCTTATCTAGTCCAAGCTGGCCAAAGGCTAACAGTACAAGCGGGAGTCCGTAATTCACACAGTTCGTAAACGTGGAGACAAGGGTAAGTCCCGCTTTTTCGCTTGCCCCAAGCTTAAAGACACGGCTCAGTAATTCGGCAAGGAGCCAGAGTGCGATAAGATTAATAATTGAAAACCAGAGGGTGCTGGTAACGTCTGTCCATGTAATTTCGGCGTGAAGCAATGTATCAAAGATAAGAGCTGGGCTCAAAATATAGAGGGAAAAGGTGGATAGTGGCCTTGTGTCCCAATTCTTGAATCGTTTGAGTAGAAGACCTGCAATAACAGGAAGTGAGATCGGGAGAAATACGTGATATAGCGTCAACATAAATGAATGCAGCAACGTTGTTCAGTCCTTTCTAGATGTCAAACCTCACTCATCATATCAGAAATGCATCTTAGGATGAATGGATTGGCTATAATCCATGGAATGTGGGTACTGTAATATGGCTTGTCTCCAGTGTATGGAGAGAGGGTGGATTGCTATTTTGATATGACAGATTTATTATAGAAGAGGTGCAACAAGATTACATACACATAGAGGAGGAAACTATAATGAGTGAATCTAAACGCTTGATCGTACTGACTGGCTCTTATGCCGAAGCTGAGAACGAGGGCATTTATGCATATGAATTGAATGAGGATACAGGAAGTCTGGCGAAGCTAGACGGCATCTCCGGGGTGAAAAACCCAACGTTTGTTAACGTTGATGCAGAAGGCAACAAGCTGTATGCGATTGGTGAAGCAACTTCTGCTGAAGGCAACAAAATGTCTGAAGCGGTAGCACTGAGTATCGATCCTGCAACAGGCAAATTGTCCTTGCTGAACCGCAAAAACTCCATTTCCGCTCCTCCTTGTCATATCCAGCGCGACCCATCCGGACGATACTTGATTCTGTCGAGTTACCACGGTGGATTGGTTGGTCTGCAAGCTGTTACGGATAACGGCGAAATCGGTGAGCTATTGGATGAGAAGAAACATGAAGGTCAAGGCGCACACCCTGAACGTCAAGACAAACCACATGTACACTCCGCATTCTTCAGCCCTGATGGCAAATATATGATGGTACAAGATCTCGGTGCAGATAAAATTGCAATCTATTCCATTGATGCAGACAAGAATGAATTGGTACTGCACAGTGAAACGAAAACTCACGCGGGTGCAGGCCCACGTCATTTGGCGTTTCATCCAAATGGTCAATTCGCTTATGTAATCAATGAGGTGGATTCTTCAATTACTTCTTTCCGTTATGATGCTGCTGCGGGTACGTTGACAGAAGTATCTACGGTGTCTACACTTCCAGATGGTTATGACGGTAAGGAGAATACAACAGCTGAGATTACGGTTTCTAACGATGGACGTTTCGTCTATGGTTCCAACCGTGGTCATGACAGCATCGTTGTGTATGCTGTGGATGCTGATGCTGGACATCTGAAACTGGTGGAGCACGTATCGGCAGAGGGTGAACACCCACGTCATTTCGCGTTGACTCCAAACGGCAAATTGCTGATTGCAGCTAACCGTGACACAAACAACATTGTAACGTTCACTGTAGATCAAGAAAGCGGACGTTTGAAATACACAGGACACAGCACAGGTGTATCCAAGCCGGTATGTGTGAAGCCTGTATATCTGTAAGCTGTTCATCCTGCAATAGGTAATTGTATGATCTATTGATCAAACGTATTGCCTTATTAAAGGATTGTCTAAGAGATCACTTCCTTTCTAAGAGAGGGGTGATCTCTTTTGTGTTTTTTTGACCTAAGCATTAAATAGAGATATCAAATGAAGTTCTTATAACAACGTAACTTTATCAATAGTATCGTGCAAGTAACTACCTCACTTCAAAGTGCGTACTTCCAGAATGGATAGTCAGGGTCTACAATAAATGAGTAGCAACAACCAAACTTTGCATGCATCGAAGCAGATGGAATGGTGCAAGTTAAACATTTAGAGTCACTTTACAGGAAGTACGCCATACTCATATTTGAACAACAAAGGAGAAATAAATTATGAAATTACAACTCGCACTGGATCTCGTTAATATCCCTGATGGTATCGCACTTGTTAAAGAAGTTGAACAATATATTGACATCGTTGAGATTGGTACACCAATCGTAATTAACGAAGGATTGCACGCGGTTAAAGCAATGAAAGAAGCTTTCCCTAACCTGCAAGTTCTTGCTGACCTGAAAATTATGGACGCAGGTGGTTACGAAATTATGAAAGCTGCTGAAGCAGGTGCAGATCTGGTAACTGTCCTTGGTGCAACCAACGACATGACGATCAAAGGTGCTGTTGAAGAAGCTAAAAAACAAAACAAACAAGTTCTGGTAGATATGATTAACGTACCTGACCTTGAAAAACGTGCACGTGAAATTGATGCGCTTGGCGTTGACTACATCTGTGTACACACAGGTTATGACCAACAAGCAGCAGGACAAAGCCCATTTGAAGATCTGCAAACGATCAAACGTGCTGTAAAAAATGCAAAAACAGCTGTAGCGGGTGGAATTAAGCTCGACACGCTTCCAGAAGTAATCAAAGCACAACCGGATCTCGTAATCGTTGGCGGCGGAATTACAGGTCAGGATGACAAAGCAGCAGTTGCATCTGAAATGCAACGTCTTGTACGCCAAGGCTAAGCATATGAGCACAAACCAATACGCAGCAGATATCTTGAAGGAGCTGGAGCGTACACTGAGCCAGATCGACGATGCAGAAATGCAGACGATGGCTGAGCATATTCTGGCCGCTGAACAGATCTTTGTCGCAGGTGCAGGTAGATCTGGTCTGATGGGTAAAGCTTTTGCCATGAGATTGATGCAAATGGGTCTTCGGGTCTATGTGGTAGGCGAGACCGTTACACCGGGTATTAGTCCGAAGGATTTCCTGCTGTTATGCTCAGGATCAGGGGAGACAGGCAGTCTAGCAGCGATGGCTCAAAAGGCTAACAAAGCTGGAGCACCTGTCGGTCTCATTACCATTAAACCAGAGTCTACAATTGGACAAATTGCAGATTCAGTAGTACGCATCCCGGCTTCAGCCAAAGAGGATACCGCCACTGCTGGAGCGGCAGTTACGATTCAGCCAATGGGTTCCTTGTTTGAACAGGGATTGTTACTAGGCATGGATGCACTGGTTCTTACGTTGATGGAAATGAAGAGTATGACCGGAGCAGACATGTTTGGACGCCACGCTAACCTTGAATAGTAGATTTGTCATCGTGTTCGATGAAATGCAATAAATAGATCGATGGAAGACCGGAAACCTTTGAATGCAAAGGCTCCGGTCTTTTTCCATGGAAGTGAACCAGCAGTCTAATTTTTCGTCTGACTTTGCTTCTTGCCCCTGCTGTAGTAGAATTAATAACAAGCTTCATTTTACAGAATGTACTTATTATGATGTATGAAACGACGAGCTTACTTGTGTGCATTGTGCATATGATAGGTGTTGTTCGCGATATACGATTTGGAGATAGGGGGCTCGGTGAATGGCATCCGAAGTCAAGGAACGGATTAACCTGAAAGAGATCAATTGTGAGAAGGAACTAACGCTAGCTGTTATTGGCGGCAAATGGAAATTGATCATTCTATGGCACTTAGGATTGGAAGGTACTAAACGATTCAGTGAGTTGAAACGACTGATCCCTCATATTACGCAGAAAATGCTGACTAACCAGCTGCGTGAACTAGAGGAAGATCAATTAATTGAGCGTAAAGTATACGCTGAGGTACCTCCACGTGTGGAGTACACCCTGACAGATCATGGACAGAGTCTGATGCCGGTACTACATGCGATGTATAACTGGGGTAAGAACTATGGTGAGAATGTCATCTGGAAGGCATAATTGCCTCCGTAAGCAATATCATCTGGGATCGCTTAATACTTACATCGAATATATTTATGTTAGAAAATAGTATAGAAATTACTTCAATCGCAGGATTCGTATAGGACACACTCCATAACCTGCGATTTTTTTAACGTTCTGAACATAGCCTGAGACGAGATGTTGCTTTTATAAATTGAACAAAATTTGAATCAAAAGTCTCAATTTAGGAGATGTCAGGTATACTTGCTCTCAATATGATAGGATGAGAGATATTGTAAATGTTAGGAGGATGAACAATAACGATGGAAAAAATACGTACACGCGCTGAAGTCGCGGAGGAAACAACCTGGAATTTGCAAGATTTATTTGCCACCGACGCAGAATGGGAAGCAGAGCTTAGATCTCTCCCTGAAGCGGCTGCACATGTCGAAACATTCAAAGGTCGCTTAGGTGAAGGTGCAGAACAGTTATTGGCTTGTCTCGATGCCTTAGAAGCGCTTCAGGAACGGATCGTAAAGACCGCTTCGTATGCTCGACTGAAGCAGTCTGAAGACAGTACGAATTCTGTAAATATTGAAAATTCTGCGAAAGCAGGGGACATCCTCTCTCATTTGTCATCGTCGTTGTCCTTTGTTCATTCTGAGATTACAGATCTTCCTGAAGGTACAGTGGAACGATATATAGAGGAGCTTCCAGGTCTCCGGAATTATGCTCGCAGTTTGAATCGATTAATTAAAGACAAAAAACATCGCTTATCTCCCGAAACCGAGAAGGTACTTGCTTCACTTGGAGAGGTATTGGATTCACCGTACCGGATCTATCTGCGAGGTAAACTAGCAGATATGAAGTTTGATGATGCGCTCGATGAGGAAGACAACAAACGTCCATTGTCTTGGTCTTTTTATGAGAATAATTATGAAATGTCTTCGGATACGAAGCTACGTCGCTCAGCCTATGCGGCATTCAGTGCCAAACTGAACGATTACAAAAATACGTTCGCTGAAGGTTATGCCGCAGAAGTGAAAAAACAGGTCGTGATGTCCCGGTTAAGGGGTTATGACGATGTGACGGACATGCTCCTTAATTCACAACAAGTGAGCAAAGAAATGTACAATAACGTGCTGGATATTATCCAGAAGGAACTTGCACCACATATGCGAAGACTTGCTGCGCTTAAGAAAAGAGAACTCGGTTTGGACAAGTTAATGTTCTGTGATCTGAAGGCTCCTCTTGATCCAGAATTCAGTCCAGCGATAACCTATGAAGAAGCATGTAAGTTAATTCAAGAAGCACTTGCTGTGCTTGGACCAGAATATGGTGAGATTGTAGAGCGGGCATTCAATGATCGCTGGGTGGACTATGCGGATAATGCAGGTAAATCGACCGGAGCGTTCTGTTCCTCGATCTACGGTGCACACTCGTATATTCTCATCTCTTGGGCAAATAACATGCGCGGAGCATTTACACTTGCTCATGAAGTGGGACATGCTGGACATTTCATGCTTGCTGGACGTTACCAGAGTCTGACCAATACCAGACCCTCGTTATATTTCATAGAAGCGCCTTCAACAATGAATGAAATGTTGCTCGCAGACCATCTACTTCAAAAATCCGATAATCCGAGAATGCGGCGCTGGGTTATTTTACAGCTTCTCAATACGTATTATCATAACTTTGTTACGCATCTATTAGAAGGTGAACTGCAGCGTCGTGTCTACGCTCTGGCAACCAAGGATCAACCGATTACAGCCCAAACCTTGAGCCAGCTCAAAGGTGATATTCTCTCCGAGTTCTGGGGGCCGGAACTGGTCATTGACGAAGGTGCGAAGTTGACCTGGATGAGACAACCTCATTATTACATGGGATTATATCCATACACCTATGCGGCTGGCCTAACTGCATCCACTGCCGCCGCTGTACGTATACGTGAAGAAGGACAACCGGCAGTGGATCGCTGGCTCGAAGCACTTAAGTCGGGTGGAAGCCTTGATCCGCAGGAATTAATGAAGCTTGCTGGTGTGGATATGTCCGGGCCAGAACCCATTCGCTCGGCTGTAGCTTATGTTGGCAGTCTGGTCGATGAACTCGAACGTCTGTATTCCTAACTAGAGTCATATAGTATATGGACGGACAAGGTAAGTAGATTAATTACATGCACCGTCTCCTTGAAATTGGAGGCGGTGCATCTCATTTCTAGCGAAAGGAACGATGATGAATGAGTTTACAACGTAAATGTTCATCTCTGGTGCATTAACTATGGATGGGTTCGGTGTCTTTGGCGACATGAATGGTGTACCAGGATTTGAGGGCAGTCAAGGCGGTTTCTTTTCAGGATTTGGCTCATTCGAGATGCTGAGCGCATGGATACCAATCATGTTTGGTGTGGTGTTTGTGGGAATTGCGGGAATTATTGCTTATGTGATCATTTCTAACTTACGCACCTGGTCTGCCAACAATGCTGCTGCATTGCTCACATTACATTCCACAATCGTGGCGAAACGGACGCAGGTAAGAGGAGGAGGAAATAGCAGAGCTTCAACTCATTATTACGTGACCTTTGAACTGGATAACGGAGAACGTATTGAACTGTTGGTTGGAGGCAGTGATTATGGAGCCTTGGTCGAAAGAGATCAGGGAATGCTTACCTATCAGGGAAGTAGATTTAAGCATTTTGAACGAGATCTACAGCAGCAGTCCGGGATCAGTACTGGACGTTTCTATACGTAAATAAGAGAATGGTGGCTCCTTCTAGGTGAAAGGAGTCTTTTTGTATTCAGCAAAAAGAAAGAAACACAGGGTATTCAAACGCTTACAACAATGATATACTCGTAAAATAAAGCTAAACAGTATAAAACAAAAATAAACAAACAACAAAATACATGCCAAAGTACAGAAAAATGAAGTCAGCGATTGACAGAGAGTCATCAGATAAAGAAATTCCTCATTATACAATGATATAGAAAGGTGGGTATATAGCCGTGAGTGTACTGGCGTATGATTTGGGCGCAAGCAGTGGCAGGGCGCTTCTTGGGCATCTGAATGATCGAGGCATTGAGACGCTCGAAATCCATCGATTCAAGAATGAACCGGTGAAGGTCGGAGAGCGGATGCATTGGGATATCCTGCGGTTACATCATGAGTTACTGACAGGATTGAATCTAGTGAAGCAGTCGGGAGAGCAGCCGGAGAGCTTGGCTATCGATTCTTGGGCTGTGGATTATGGGTTGCTAGGTAGTAATGGCGAACTGTTAGGTAATCCGTATCATTACCGTGATGCACAGTTTAGCGGCATGATGGAGCGGGTGCAAGAAGAATTAACACCGGAGGCAATATTCGAGCGTACGGGAATTCAATTTCTTAGTTTTAATACGATATATCAGTTAGCTACACTTCGTCGCCATCATTCGCCGTTGCTTAATGAAGCAGAACGCTTTCTGATGATTCCTGATCTGCTTCGTTACTTTTTGACAGGGGAAGCTGTGAATGAATTTACGAACGCAACAACAACTCAGCTATATAACCCAACAAAGGGTCAATGGGATCGCGAGCTATTGGCGCATATTGGCATATCCGATAAGTTATTCGGTGAGGTCGTGATGCCGGGAACGCACATAGGTCAGGTTCGAAACAGTATATGTAGTGATCTGGGGATCTCCGCCATTCCGGTGATTGCGGTTGCAGAGCATGATACAGGTTCAGCTGTTGTAGCAGTACCTGCTACGGAGCGATCATTTGCTTACCTTAGTTGTGGAACGTGGTCATTAATGGGCACTGAGATTGATCAACCTGCCATTAGCGCAGAGAGCTTGGCGTTGAATTTCACGAATGAAGGCGGGGCAGGAGGTACGTTCCGACTACTCAAGAACATTATGGGGCTTTGGATATTACAGGAGTGCATGCGTGAGTGGGAGCGTCAAGGACAAGCGATCAGTTATGCTGAATTGTTAGCGAAGGCAGAACGCTCGACGCCATTTGCGAGTCTTTTTGACCCGGATGATGATCTGTTCCTTGCTGCTGGCGATATGACGACACGCATACAAAAATATTGCCGGGATACGGGGCAGGCGCAACCTCAAGATCAAGGCGCGATTGCTCGTTCGATTTTGGAGAGTCTTGCACTGAAATATCGAAGAGTTCTGGGATGGACTGAACAGCTCTCCAAACAATCTTTTAACGGATTGCATATGGTGGGTGGCGGTATTCAGAATCGTTTATTATGTCAGTGGACAGCGAATTCAATTGGCAAACCGGTATGGGCTGGCCCCGCAGAGGGAAGTGCAATCGGAAATATGGCGGTGCAGTGGATGGCAAGTGGTGCCTTTAAAGATATTTGGGAAGCTCGCAGAGCCATTCGTGATTCATTCCCGATTACAACGTATGAACCACATGACAGGACAACTTGGGAAGAAGCGTATTGCAGATTCATACGTATCACAGATTCATTCCGGGCTCAAGCTGAGAGCGAGGTGTAACATGCTAGCAGCAGAGCGGTATGACCGGATTGTAGAGTTGGTTAATGCAACCGGCAGTATGCGTGTATCCGAACTGAGTGAACATTGCCGTGTGACGGAAGAAACCATTCGTCGCGATCTGGATCGATTAGAGCAAGCCGGACGGTTGAAACGTTCTCATGGCGGGGCGGTTAGCATCAAGGAGGATCAACCAGAGATTCCATATCGGGTGAGAGAAACGACGCATGCGGAAGAAAAGAAACGGATTGCCTTGGCGGCGGTATCCATGATCCGCCCCGGTGATCGCATTCTGCTAGATGCCAGTACAACGGCAGGTTACATGGCCGCTAATATGCCAGATATCCCGCTTACGGTGTTAACTAACTCGATTCAAGTAGCTACAGAGCTGAGTAGCAAGGATCGAATCGAAGTGATCTCCACAGGAGGACAGTTGGCTGGACGTTCGTTGTCTTTTGTAGGGCCGCTTGCGGAGCGTTCCTTGGAGACATATCACGTTGATAAATTATTCTTGTCTTGCAAAGGCGTTCATCTGGAGAGCGGAGGTATTAGCGAGTCCAATGAGCTTCAGGCTAGATTGAAGCAGAAGATGGTTGCCATATCGGATCAAGTTATTCTACTTGCAGACACAAGCAAGTTCGGTGTCCGTGCCTTTGCTCGTGTAACTGAGCTTAGCGATGTTCACGCAATCATCACGGATCAGCCGTTAGCAGACGATCTCATGGATCGGATGAGTGGATATAACATAGAATTAACGATTGTTTAAGAGATGGAGGGCGTAATCATGAAAGTCTCCTTGTTTATTACCTGTCTAAGTGATGCCATCTATCCTCGTGTTGGAGAAGCGATGGTTAGATTACTTGCCGCTCATGGCGTTCGATTGCATTTCCCACCTGTACAAACGTGTTGTGGTCAGCCTTCATATAATAGTGGCTATTGGGATGAGACACGGGTGGCAGCCAAAACGATTTTGGAAGCGTTTGATGACAGTGATTTTGTTGTGTGTCCTTCAGGCTCATGTACGTATATGATTCATCATTATCCTGAACTATTTGCCGATGAACCAGAATGGCTGGAAAAGGCCAAAAGACTTGAAGCGAAGGCATATGAATTTACACAATTCCTTGTCCAAGTGTTAGGGATTACCGATGTCGGAGCACATTTCCCACATAAGGTAACTTATCATCCATCCTGTCACGGTAGCCGTCTGCTCGGGGTAAAAGATGAACCAATGGCTCTGTTATCTGCGGTAAAAGGATTGGAGTTTGTTCCGCTCCCGTTCAGTGAAGATTGCTGCGGGTTCGGGGGCACGTTTGCTATCAAAATGTCTGATATCTCTGGAGCGATGGTTACAGAGAAAGTCGATCATATCAAAGAAACAGATGCTGAGGTATTAGTTGGACTTGATATGGCATGTCTAATGAATATCGCAGGCAATCTACGATACCGCAACGAACCGGTGCGTGTGATGCACTTGGCCGAATTGCTGTATGAGGGGGTGCAGACCGGATGAGCCAGCCAGGTGTAATGGATGTTACGGTAAAGGAACGTGCTGAACTAGCATTGAACGATGATTTTTTACGTAAAGCCGTAAGGTTCACGACCGAACGTTTACGTAATGGGAAGAAGTCGGCATCCGAGGAGCATGGTAACTGGGATGAATGGCGCGAGCGTGGACGTCAGATTCGTCTGCATACAATCGCTTATTTGGATTATTATCTGAATGAGTTCGTAAATAATGCACGTGCAAACGGGGTTCATATTCATTTTGCAGAATCCTCTGCACAGGCGGCTGCCATTGCCCTAGATATCGCGGTTCATAATGATGCTGCGTCTGTTGTGAAGTCAAAGTCCATGGTCTCAGAAGAAGTTCATTTGAATCATGCCTTGGAATCGGCAGGGATCGAGGCGATTGAGACGGATCTAGGTGAGTACATCATCCAATTGGCTGGTGAAGCCCCATCTCATATCGTTATTCCCGCCATTCATAAGAACCGATACCAGATTGCTGATCTCTTGTCCAAAGAAGCAGGCGAAATTCTAGAGCCGGACACGACCGTGCTTGCTGGCTTTGTTCGCAAAAAGCTGCGTGAGAAGTTCCTTGAAGCTGAGATTGGCATGACAGGCTGTAATTTTGCTATCGCAGAAACAGGATCCATGGTGCTATTCGAAAATGAAGGTAATGCTCGGATGGTATCCACGGTACCCAAAACACAAATAACACTGATGGGAATGGAACGGATTATCCCTTCGTGGACAGACCTGGAAGTGATGGCTACGCTATTGCCACGTTCGGCAACAGGTCAGAAGCTTACGATGTATATGTCTGGTATAACCGGTCCTCGTCGTAGTGAAGATGGGGATGGCCCAGATGAAATGCACATTATTATAGTAGACAACGGTCGTTCCCTTCAACTCGGTGACCCAGAATTTCAGGAATTGCTGAACTGTATTCGCTGCGGTGCTTGTCTTAATGCTTGCCCGGTCTACCGTCATATCGGTGGTCACGCCTATGGGGGAACATATAGTGGGCCAATCGGTGCTGTGCTGACACCAGCATTGAATGGCAACATTGATGAATGGAATGATATTGCAAGTGCTTCAAGTTTGTGCGGAGCATGTTATGAGGCGTGCCCAGTCAAAATTCCGCTCCATGATATGCTCGTGTATTTACGTAGACGCAAGGTGGAAGAAGGTCATGGCAACAAGCTTGAAAGTGCAGGCATGAAAGGGTTCGCCGCGGTTGTATCCAATTCCAAACGATTCAGCGCGGCCTTACGTCTCGGACAGTTGGGTCAGAAAGCAGTTGTACGTAACGACGGTATATCACTTAAGATCGGCCCGCTAAAAGGATGGAATAGTTACCGGGTTGCACCGAGTCTAGCGAAACGTTCCTTCCGGCAACAATGGAACAAGCTGGATCAAGAAATGAATCTGGAGCCGAAGAAGATGGATGCATCCGTCCAGAATCGCATGGAGCGGATCCTGCGTGAACGTACGGAAGGAGGCGGTAAGCATGAGTAGTGAACACCAGCAGTGGTTGGATCAATTAGAGAAGAAGTCTCGTGAGCAGCAGGAGCATTTCATGAATGACATTGCTTCCAAATTAAGAAGACCCAGACAGAGATATGCTCCAACGCAGCCGTTCCGTGGTGCGCCTTCGTTCTGGAATGAGCTGGAGTGGGATGAGGAGAAGCGTATTCAGGCGTTTACTGAAAACTTTGTGAGTGTGGGAGCGCATATCGCTCGCGTTCAGAATTTAGAGGAAGCCTCACAGTTTATTACAACAAAAGCGAATGAGCTTGGTGCCAAATATCTCATTAGACAAAATGAGCAAGCGATGACCGATTTGGGACTCGAACAAGCTCTCCCCGATGTGCAAATATCTGTCTGGAATACGAAATCGGATGAGAACTGGCGAGCACGTGCTGCAGAAGCGGATATCGGCGTAGTTATGGCAGATTATGCGACAGCTTATACAGGATCTGTTACCGTGCTGTCTTCACCCGAAAAAGGAAGATCGGTTAGTTTGCTTCCTACGGTTCTAATCATTATTATTCCGGTGGAACGCCTGTACACAAGACTAGGTGAAACGCTGAATCGATTTGATGACGTTGGACGAGAAAATCTTCCCGCGGGTATTCATTTTATTTCAGGCCCGAGCCGTTCGTCGGATATTGAAAACGATCTGACCATCGGTGTACACGGACCGGGTATTGTCTATGGACTTATTATGGGCTAACTGCTATTGACCCCAGTATATCGAGCTTTATAAAGTTATTTCGGAACTGCCTGGAAGCGGCTAATCGTCTGCTAAGGGCAGTTTTTGTTATTCTATAGAGGTTGTTCAAAAAGTCTACTTTTGATTACGAGTGATGCCTAACGGCTTCTCAGCACCCGATATGGAATTCATCCGCAATAAGTAATAAGTAGATGCTTACGAAGTTTGTTTCCTTCGGAAACATGTAGTTGCTCATGTAGCTTAATCTACGCTCCGCTTCTCCATTTCTAGCTTCATCCCATCTTCTCGGTACTGAAAACCACCCTTTTTGAACACGCACCTATGGTCCTATGACTTTGAGACTGTTGAAGATTAGAGCTGGAAATGTTAGGGTAAAAGAGAGAAGGAAAGGGCATTTATCGAATCATTTCATAAATACCCTGAGTGGAGACTCATTTTTTTTACTCTAAAATGACCGTTATACCAATTCGGTCAGTTAGTCTGATTGCTGTTTTTCGGTAATTTGGATTAAATGTGAATATTTGCAGAGAATGAAGTTATGCGGCTAGACCTAATGTATGAATCGTGAGTTAGGTTTGTCTAAGGAAGTCATTATTTCTTGTAGTACTCATTACTTGGAAAGAGGAGTGAGCATGATGTCATCAATTTCAGTACCACAACCCAAAACCTTTGGTCCACTGGGGAATCTGCCGCAATTAAATTTTGATGAGCCGGTACAATCTTTAGTCAAAATAGCAGAGGAGTACGGCCCAATCTTCCGTATGGATTATCCCGGACGAAGCGAGCTATATATTTCAGGCCATAAGCTCGTAGCCGAGGTAACCGATGAATCCAAATTTGATAAAAGAGTGTGGGCACCACTGGCGAAGGTGCGTGCTTTTGCAGGAGATGGCTTATTCACGAGCTGGACGGAGGAGCCGAATTGGAAAAAGGCTCATAATGTATTGCTTCCGAGCTTCAGCCAGCGTGCAATGCAAGGGTATCACAACAAAATGATTGATCTAGCGGTGCAGTTAGTTCAGAAATGGTCACGTCTGAATCCGGATGAGACGGTGAATGTTCCTGATGATATGACACGCTTGACGCTGGACACGATTGGATTGTGTGGCTTCAATTATCGGTTTAATAGCTTTTACCGGGAAGAGCCTCATCCGTTCATTACAAGTATGGTGCGTGCGCTGGATGAATCCATGAGTTCACTCCAGCGTCTACGTCTGCAAGACAAATTAATGATTACGAAGAAAAAGCAGTTCGAGCAGGACATACGCTCCATGTTCTCACTGGTGGATCATATCATTGCCGAGCGCAAAGAGCAGCCACAAGAAGGGGCAGACGATCTGTTGTCTCATATGCTCAGCGGCAAAGATCCCGAGACTGGGGAGACTCTGGACGACGAAAATATTCGGTACCAGATCATTACGTTCCTGATTGCTGGTCATGAGACAACTAGTGGTTTGTTATCCTTTGCAATCTACTATCTGATGAAGAATCCGGATAAGCTGGCCAAGGCTCAAGCGGAAGCCGATCAAATATTGAAAGATCCAGTTCCAACGTACAATCAGGTTCGTAATCTGAAGTATGTACGTATGGTGTTGAACGAAGCGCTGCGACTGTGGCCAACGGCTCCAGCGTTCTCCTTATATGCGAAGGAAGATACCGTTCTAGATGGGCAATATCCGCTACAAAAAGGAGATAGTGTGAGTGTTCTAATTCCGAAGCTTCATCGGGATGTGGAAGCGTGGGGAGAAGACGTCGAGGAGTTCCGACCAGAACGTTTCGAAGATCCAAGTAAGGTACCACATGATGCCTACAAACCATTTGGTAATGGTCAACGTGCGTGTATCGGCCAGCAGTTTGCGCTGCAAGAAGCTACGTTAGTGCTGGGCATGGTCTTGAAACATTTTGAACTGATCGATCATGCGGACTATCAATTGAAAGTAAAAGAGACGTTGACACTTAAGCCTGATAACTTCACGATTCGTGTTCGCGCCCGCGGAGGACAACCAGTGATGGCTGTGCCAGGCGTGGTTATGGAGGAAACGACGACTCAAGCGAAGAAAAAAGAGCCAGATGCTGTTAATGCCCATCACACACCTATGCTTGTGCTGTATGGCTCTAATCTGGGTACTGCTGAAGGCATTGCACGCGAGATTGCAGATAATGCTAGATATCAGGGCTTCCGAAGTGAGGTTGCTGCGCTAGATGATCGAGTAGGCAAGTTGCCCAAGGAAGGCGTCGTTGTCATCATTAGTGCATCCTATAACGGACAGCCGCCAAGCAATGCTAAAGCTTTCATTGATTGGATAGAGCATGCTGATGCAGGTGAATTCCAAGGTGTGAAGTTCACTGTGCTTGGTTGCGGAGACCATAACTGGGCGAGCACATATCAACGGATCCCTCGTTTAATCGATGAGCAACTATCTTCGAAAGGTGCAGAACGTGTATCACCAATTGGCGAAAGTGATGCGAGTGGTGACTTCGAGAAACAGGTAGGTGATTGGACAGAACAGTTGTGGCCTGATCTTGCTCGCACAATGGGTCTGAAGCTCAACATAAGCTCCAATAGCGAACGTAGCTCGTTATCCGTGCAGTTCGTCAGCGGTCTCGCTGTTACGCCACTTGCCGAAACGTATGATGCTCATGTTGCTCAGGTGTTAGAGAATCGGGAGCTCCATGATGCTGGAAGCGAGCGGAGTACACGCCATCTGGAGATTAAGCTACCAGAAGGGATCACTTATGAAGAAGGCGATCATCTGGGTATTCTGCCACAGAATCCTCCAGAGCTCGTAGAGCTTGTACTTCAGCGATACGGCTTCACAGGTACAGAGCATCTCGTTCTAGATGCATCAGGTCGGAGTGCGGCTCATCTGCCATTGCATCAGCCAGTCAACTTGTATGATCTATTGAGCCACAGTGTTGAGCTTCAGGAAGCAGCAACGCGAGCACAATTGCGAGAGTTAGCCGCATATACGGTGTGTCCTCCTCATAAGAAGGAGCTTGAGGCACTATTGGACGAGTCCGTATACATGACAGAAGTACGGAATAAACGGATTTCAATGCTGGATTATTTGTTAAAATATGAAGCTTGTGAATTACCGTTTGAACGATTCTTGGAACTATTACCGTCCTTGAAAGCCAGATATTATTCCATATCCAGTTCACCACGTGTGCAGCCTGAACAAGCAAGTATTACGGTTAGTGTGGTACGTGCGCCAGCTTGGAGTGGACAAGGAGAATATAAAGGCATTGCTTCAAACTATCTTGCAAACCTCCAGCCAGGTGAAGAGGTTGTGATGTTCGTTAGAACACCTGAGTCAGGATTCAGATTGCCAGAACGTGCGGAGGTTCCTGTGATCATGGTTGGGCCAGGTACAGGAGTTGCGCCATTCCGCGGTTTCCTTCAAGCACGTCATGTTATGAAGCAGCAAGGGCAACAAGTCGGTGAGGGTCATCTGTACTTTGGATGTCGAAATCCAGCGCATGATTATTTGTACAAGAATGAACTTGAAAAGGCGGAACAGGAACAACTCGTTCAGCTGCATACAGCCTTTTCCCGCGTCGATGGACAAGAGAAGTGTTACGTACAGCATTTAATGCGGGATGACGCTCATCAGTTAATACCTCTGTTGGAACAAGGCGGACACTTGTACATTTGCGGTGATGGTAGTAAGATGGCGCCGGATGTGGAAGATACGCTGAAGAAGGCATATGCTGAGGTGGGTGGTCATACAGCAGCAGAAGCTGATGCATGGCTCGATCGCTTACAACAAGAGGGGCGCTACGCGAAGGACGTGTGGACGGGGATTTAAATGTCCATAACCACACCGCTCACTTTAATTAGGCTCGAATTATAGTCGTGCAGGTTGTAATAATGTATGTACAGGCGGTGGGTCAGAGAATGCTCTGTTCCTCACCGCTTTCTTTATGGTCTATGAACGCCAAGCAATACATCATGAGTTGAACCAAATTTCAAAGTTATACTTCAGCTCTGCTCTGATATTTTGATCTCACAATCAGCCAGTGGTATTTATTTTTTTCTGTGTGTTGTTGACCGATAAATGGACTCCACTTGGCTCAGGGGAAACAGGATGCGGGAAGGGAATTTTCCTTTGCCCTGTAGTTCTAGGTAATCTCGGCCTATACCTACCAGTCGGATATTGTTGAATTCATTTCCTGACGGAAAGACCGTACGAATTCCTACACGAACACCTCGACAAGTTGGAGGAATATCAAATACACGAATGGAATAAAGACTAAGTGGAATGAACAACTGCCGATTGACTTTAATAAAATGTCGTGTGTATACACGCGAGATGCGACCTGGCTCTAGACCAGACAGGGGAGCATTAAGCTCTGCGAGCTTTCCTTGAAGTTCAGACAATCGTTGCTGAAGGCTTTTACCCGTATGAAGCGGTTTCCTGTTCATAAGTAGTCCTCCGTTCTCCATTTATACCTAATATATGAATGGATGGGGGCAAGGGGTGAGTATAGGTTAGCCCATGTTCATTAACAACCAATTGGATAACAGACATAAGGAGTGATTGAAATGATCGTGGAAATGTACAAAGATCTCATTCGAGATGACCGTGGAAATTATTATATTGCTGTGCAGATTGAACAGAATGTACTTACACTTGTGAATGCCTTTGTAGAGGCATCCTTCACACCCGAACTGATCTACAATGAAGAATTTCGTATAAAGTATAAGGAACTTGATGGTGGTTTTGTTGGCAAAATTGCAATGGATCTCCTTCGACATGATGTCGTGATGGGCATGAAGGAGATCGACCGTAAATTGCTGAATCTCGCGGAGGTTGAAGAGCATTATACGGTGAACTTTATCGATACCATCGAATTTTATCGTCATCCGGCATGGGAACGTAAAGCATAGGCTAGCTTCCCTGATTACAATGGAGGAGAGTTAGATTGCACCGCATGATATATTATGGAGTATCTTGTTTCAGACGCTGGAGCTCTCCAATAATGATTGATGTTTGCCCACTAAGATGCCTCAGTTCCTGCAAGGAACAATCCGCATAATTCAGTGGTAGCAATTGTAAAAACAATTTGAACAAGGAATGCTGCTCTAGGTACAGCTTTTTATCCATGCCGTCAATTAGATTAATCGTTACACCATAAGTAGAGAAGATGTTTTTGATATTATTTTCGAGAAGGTAGAGGTTCGTATCGTTAGTGGAATCATGACTATGAATGTAATGATCAAGCTCTTGATGATAAGCAGTCATGGTTAGGATGATGTTATGATATGAAAGGTTCGCAGATCCTTCGATATGGTTTCGAAGCTCATGATAATCATAGACGTAGCTTGCCAGGATAATCAGGCTTAGTGCAGACAATAGCACGATCATATATCTTGATGATCTTATCTTATGCATCGTTAATTCCCTTATATATATGTATTCTCGTAGATGGATAGAGTTATTGATCATAACATAAGAAGCTTATCGGAGATAATGGATAAAAGAGGAAGAGCCTAAACGTGCCTGTAGTCAGGTTCGTTTAGGCTTTTGTTGTTAATTATACGGGGCTGTGTCGCAGCTCATTTTCTGGCCTCAAACGAATGTTCAATTCCTCGTCTCTTGGGCATATGAGCTTGCCATCAACGACATCAAGCCTGGCAGCTTGAATCGAAGAACGACGAGCCGGCTCACTAGCATGGTCGACACCTTCAACACGGTCAGGATGAGTAAAATAGAAAATATAGGCTTCGTTATCCTGAACAACCACATCAGCATGCAGACCGATTACACCATCATCCATTCGAACTCCGGGTTGATAGAGAATCCGATTGTTCCACTCCCACTGCTCTAGATCATCCGAGCGATAAACGGCTTGTCCGCGCCACTCGTCCACAATCATCCAATACGAATCGCGGAATCGAAACACATTAGGGCCTTCATGAGCTGAACCTGTTATTACAGGGCCAATGACATCCCAGTGATAGAGATCAGAGCTGTCAGCTGCATAGGTATGAGCACCATTGGCTTCGTCTTTGTACCACATGCGAAAGCGTCCATCAGGAAGTGGGTAGATGCAAGCGTCTATGACACGATCAGAGCTAAGCTTCAATGTGCCATGGAATGTCCAGGCCAACAGATCAGGACTAGTGTAATGCAAGAGGTGGCGAGAATGACCTGCCCAATCATGAGGTACGCCTTGGATGTAGCTGACATACATATGATATATTCCATCATGCCAAAAAATCTCTGGTGCCCAGAACGTATTATGTCCCCACTCATGCTCTAGGCCGGTTAAGGTACCTCGATATGTCCAAGACTGTCCTCCATCCAATGAAGAAGCTACGCCTAGATCTGTACCGTGAACCCAAGCGAACTTGGGGCCGCCTGCCGTAGCTCTGCGATTGGTGTAGATCATCCACCACGCTTGTTCCACATGATTCCATACAACAACGGGGTCGGCAGCACCGTCATAAATGGGATCTCGAAATAAAGGTGCACTCATCATTACGCCTCCTATCGAATAAAAGCAGAATAATTTCAATCAACTAAGACATGTCTTCAATCTATCCTATTAGAAAATAAATGGAATTACAATATGGATACTCCAATTGGTAAGAAATAATATTTATATTAATTTAAAGATACAGCGAAATTACATATTATGTAGTAGTCCTCCTGACTTTCTTTTAGTAAAACATCATGTACGATGGAAAGGAAAAATATGCTAATATTTATCTTAGTTAGGAATGAGTAGATGTTTATCAATCATTACGATGTCATAGGAGAGATGAAAATGATTCAGACGAGATTGAATCAATTAGGTATTGTATTGCCACAAGCCAGTGCACCTGCAGCCAAGTATGCAAACGCAGTCATTGTGAATGGAATCATGTACGTATCAGGCAAAGGGCCAAACACGGAAGAACGCGGCAAGCTGGGAGCAGATTTTACAACAGAGCAAGGATATGATTTTGCTCGAAATGCAGGCATTGAGGTTTTGGCTGTCGTTCAGGACGTGCTCGGCTCACTTGATCGCGTCAAACGTGTCATCAAAGTGCAAGGTTTTATTAACGCTACTGCTTCTTATCAGGAACATCACAAAGTGCTGAATGGCTTTTCGGATCTCATGATGGATGTATTTGAAGAACGCGGGGTTCATGCTCGTTCTGTATTTGGAGCCGTGTCTGTCAGAGATAACTTGCCTTTGATTATTGATTCTATTTTTGAGGTTGAGCAATAAAGCTTAACGAAAGCGACGAATCATATTCTTAGCTGAAGCCTGTAGTCTTACATTTTAATGTAAACGGTTCATAACACGGTTAGTTGGGGAGAGACGCTCATGAGACTACTAGGTCAAGGTAACACCGCTGATGTATATGAATATTCGCCTACTCAAATTATGAAGCTGTACAAAATGGGTTATCCATTGGATGCGGTTCAAAGAGAGTTTCGAATTACAAAGTTAGTTCGTGAAAAGGGATTAAATGTACCTCAAGTTGAGTCGTTTGTGGAAAGTGAGGGACGTAACGGCATCGTATTCGAGCGGATTGAGGGTAGTACAATGTTGTTGCTTATGATCCAGCAGGCTCAATTAATTGAGGAGCTGTCAGCGCGTTTGGCACGTTGTCATTATGATCTACATTCTCTAGCTGATCATGAGGGAACGCTCCCAGTACAGAAAGAGATATTGATAGGTTCAATTCACCGTGCTCCACTCCTGTCAGATCAAGATAAAGAACGAATTATTATGTATATAGCGAGCCTGCCTGAGCGCCAGCAGATTTGTCATGGGGACTTTCACCATGATAATGTCATGTATAGTGAAGCCAAAGATCAACTTTGGTTGATTGACTGGATGACAGGGATGTCGGGCGATCCAGCGGGTGATGTCGCTCGGAGTTGGGTAATATTAATGAGCGGATCATTGCCTGAAGATGTCGACCCTACGATGAAGTTAGGTTTCGAGGCATCTCGCAATACGTTGGTAGATCGGTATATCCAACATTATTTACAAATCTCCGGCTTACGTTGGGAGGACATAGACGCGTGGGTCTTACCTGTTGCAGCTGCTCGACTGGATGAACACTTATCGGAACGAGAGGCCGAGCGAGTGCTTACTTTTATACACGATCGTCTGATTCTGTTAGACTGATTCATTGACATTACATAACGAGGTGAAAGTTGTATGCTGCAATCATTAGAAGCCATTCAATTATTCAGATCAGAACACATCATAGAGGCAGAGCAGCAGCCCTGGCTGAAACTGCTTGTGGAAGCAGAGCAAGTGAACATTAATCTTGAACGTATTCATTCGATAGCGGAGCTTGAAGAAACGAATCTCGTTTTGGATTATGTGGAACGCACGCTTCAGGTGCTGGATCGACTTGAAGTGTCGTTTTGGGTGCGTGAAATTGTGGAGGAAGTGCTGGCTTGGTCAGAAATTGCTAAAGCGGGATCGATGAACCAACGCCGTGCTTGGCAGAGAGCGGGTATCAATCTATTCGTGCATAACATCGGTTCTGCACAATTGTACGATCTGTACCACAGCAAGGGTCACAACACCAATCATCACACGACACGATATGAGATTATTCGAACGCTAATTGCAACCCACGGACTCGTGGGTCAGTATATCCGTGGGGAAATTCCTTTTGCTGAGAACACACCGCTGCATGCGTTTATTACAAAAGGGTGGCTGTCAGAGAATGAGCTTCATACCATACTCATGACATTGAACGAATGCATTATTGCTGGCGTTAATTCTGAATTGTGGCAACAGGTGGGTAGCGAAGTGCAAGAAATTATAGGCTGGGTTGTGACGGAGCCAGATCATCCGGATTGGGCAATGAAGGAGCGGTTGTCTCGTTTGAGAAGTGCTTCAATCCGCAGAGGTGAGGATGTATATTCCGCTTATCAAGCAATACAAGCTGAGTGGGATATAGAACAGGCACTATTGCCATTAGAACACCGAACCTTGTGGTATGTAGAGTCCGCGTTGCAGGACTTTTCATTGCAGGAGATGATTAAGGTTCTGCTGCTGACCATACATCGAGTCCCGATCCAATCACTAGCGCCTAATGTTACCACGCCTACCGACGAACGTCCTGTTTCGCTAGTTCAACACATTAGCTTCGAACCCTTGATGAACAGCATGTATTACGACTACAAAGGCGTTAAGAAACTGAATGTGTATAAGAAAAGAATGATTGAAAAGTATCTGGATCAGTGGTCATGGGCGCAGATTGAATCAGATCAAGAGATCGTATATCCTCATTTGACTCATCGGGTAGAGCACAATCCTGAATTACCGGATACCGTATTTGTGAATTTTGAATTTTCGCCGGCTGCCGAGAAGTTAATTGCCTTCTGTATTGAAGCAGAGAAATCACCCTTGTATGACAAGGCTGTGCTGCTGTTATTTGATCTGTTTGGATTACGGCGTGATGCTTATGATCGATTTCATAATGAAGAGACGTATCTTGCAGATATGAATAGCTCGGGTGACTACAAAAAAGTTCTGCTCGATTATATGGTAGGCAAACGGGTGTTAGATATCGGCCCAGGTGGTGGGGTATTACTGGACTTGATTGAACAGGAGAAGCCTGAGCTGGAGCCGATTGGAATTGATATCTCAACAAATGTAATTGAAGCGTTAGAGCGTAAGAAGCAGCTGGAAGGTCATCGCTGGCAGGTCATGAAAGGGGATGCACTTCAGTTGCATCAATACGTACAGCCAGGGACGGTGGATACTGTAATTTTCTCATCGATTCTACATGAATTGTATTCCTATATTGAACAGGATGGTCGAAAATTCAATCAGGATACGGTGATTGCTGCTCTTCAAAGCTCGTTTAACGTGTTATCTCCTGGTGGGCGCATCCTTATCCGTGATGGCATCATGTCCGAACCTGTAGATCAGATGCGTCGCATTCGGTTTCTTGAGCCTGACGGGATACGTTGGTTGGAACGATATACGCAGGACTTCCAAGGACGGAAGATAACGTATGAAGCATTGTCTGAGGATGAGGTGCTGCTTCCGATCAATGATGCGATGGAGTTTCTGTACACATACACTTGGGGTGAGGAAGCCTATGTGCACGAGATTCAGGAGCAATTTGGCGTATTTACACCATCTGCCTACGAGCAATGTATTCGTGAGGCGTTGGGCGATGAAGCGCAGATCATTACATTGCAGCATTTCCTGCAACAGGGATACACAGAAGCACTTAGCGGACGAATTGAATTCATGGATGAACAAGGGCGTGAGACTTCACTGCCAGATAGCACCTGCCTAATCGTGATCGAGAAGAGAAGGGATTGACACATGCATGAGCAACGATGTCTTGACGACGTTGTATTTTGTAAGACACGCAGAATCCGAGTATGTGGAAGGGCTAGAACGTGAACGTGGATTGACAGAACAAGGTAAGCATGATGCCGAGACGGTCTCATGCTTACTTCTTCATGAGAGTATTAATCTATTTTATTCAAGTCCATATAAGCGCGCGCTGGATACCGTTCAAAGGCTGGCAGGCGAAGTGGGAGCTGAGATCGTAACCATTGAAGACTTGCGTGAGCGTGCGCTATCCAGTTCCAATGTGCGGCATACCAACTTTCAATCAGCTAAGCGTAAGCTGTACGAAGATCGCTCATTCGCCTTTCCAGGTGGTGAATCCAGCATTCAAGCTCAGCAGCGTGCAGTTCAAGCAATATCAGACATCTTGGAACGGCATTCTGGGCAAAAGATTGTGATCGGCACACATGGGGATGTAATGACCCTGATCTTCAATTATTATGACGAATCCTATGATTATGGCTTCTGGGGAAGCACCTCGATGCCAGATATTTATAAGCTGGAGTTTAATAAAGATCATAAGCTCATGTACGTAAGTCGGTTATGGGAGCCCTAATACTTAGAAGTAGAGAGGAGATAGTAATGAAAACTACATTTCTTAATCATACATACACCATCGAAGATATAGACGTTTCACCTTTACAGGGGCAAACCTATTGCATATTTGATCTCGAAGGAACTGGTATTCTACCTGATCGAGAAAGTGTGACGCAATTTGGAGCGATGTTATTCAACAATCGTGACCAACTACATGAGACATTCTCGACATTATCACGTGCAGAAAAACCGATTCCGCAAGCCGTTGCGCAATTAACGGGCATTACCAATGAGGATATGATAACGGCTCCCTCATTTATAGAAGCCTTTCATGCCTTTACCGATTTCATCGGAGATCGTGTGCTTGTAACACAAGCGGGATATGAATATGATTTGCCGATTTTAAGACGTCATTGTGAGCTGTATGGACTGCCGATGTTTAACAATGATGTGCTGGATACCAAAGCTATGTTTACATACATCCATCCTGAGATAACGGAAGTGATCTCTACGGATTTCCTGATTCAATACTATAGCTTGCATACAGAAGGCATTCAGAGACATGATGCACTCGCAGATTGTACCATTATCGCACTCATATTCGAACGTATTTTAGAAGAATACCGGGTGCTTGGTTTGAACGAATTTACAGCCGATCCTGCTCGCTCAATGAAAAGATTTGTCATACCAGAGATGTATCTGAATGATAACTAGGGGACGAACTGAAGTGATGAACCAACTGACGATGAGAAGTGCTGGATGGATCTTTTTTGTGTCCTATGTCATGGGCATTTTGTTCACGGCGTGGATTAGTTCGAAAGGCAGTCCACATCACGATAATCTAATGTTATTTCTCGCATATGTAGCAGTTGGTCAAATCGTACTCAACGTGATACCAGCTGTGATCTGGTGTCGATACCGAAAAATATCTCTTCGAACTGCATTTAGGCTACATAAAGTTTCTTTGCGGAATATCATCCTGTCTTTGTTGATATTTGCTCTAAGTCAGATTATCTTGCTGTTTTTCCACCAGATTACCGAGGTTGTCTCTCAATGGTTAGGGGTTTCTTATGCAACATCGCATTATCCGATTGCGGACTCTCTGTTTTCCTTAGGTATTCTCTTATTAAGCATCGGGATCATTCCTCCGATCTGTGAAGAGTTGTTGTTTCGGGGCGTTTTGCTGAGCGGTTATGGCAAACGGGGGTTGTGGTTCGCAGCAATGGTTAGTTCTTTTCTGTTCGCTTTGTTCCACGACAACCCCTACCGATTAATTGAACTATTCGGAGCGGCCCTGGTTTCAGCTATCATCGTCATTCGCTCAGGCTCCATCATCCCAGGCATTATTGTTCATATGATCACGAACTCCACGTATGTAATTAGCTCATACATCCAGGGAGGAGATATGCTGGAGGGGATTACTACTTCTGAAGG
The DNA here is from genome assembly GCF_001426865.1 of Paenibacillus sp. Root52. Classification (GTDB taxonomy): domain Bacteria; phylum Bacillota; class Bacilli; order Paenibacillales; family Paenibacillaceae; genus Paenibacillus. Next base: position 493,090 of record NZ_LMFO01000029.1, read on the forward strand.
ACCGAGCCTATCCATTCTGCTGTTGACGGGTTTTGCCTCATTCATTACTTTCATGATCTGCAGATGGTTATATACTCGGTTTGATCATCCTGAGACGGGAGTAAGAGCGAAGAGGGCTGGTGCTACTGCCGGAATCCGTTCGTTGGCTTGGATTATACCGATCCTGCTATCTATAGTCGTGTTTGTTATCAAGTTTTGGATAGGACAATCTGCTTGATAAGAGTGATTTGATTAAATAAAATAAAGGCTATCAGAACCTACCTGATAGCCTAAATAACCGTATGTCTGTTTACTAAACTTTTCAGACTCAAATATCTTTATTCGGTAAGTCCTCTAAGTTAGTCCTCATTACAAGCGTAACGCAACAGCATGCCCACCAATTGCTCCGTCATTTGCTCATTCGGTGGAGAAAGTTCAGTTGAACGCCGTGTGACCATCTTCTGAAGTGCACCCATCATCACCGTGAATATAAACTGAGCAAGCTGAAGTAGAGAAGAGGCATGCTTAATGCTGCCGTCAGCGACCCCTGCATTAAGCACATCTAACAGAAAGTGATTTTCTTTACCCATCTGATTGAATCGATCATACGTTTCTCTCAATTCAGGAGTGAAATCATACACCTCATAGTTGATGTCAAATAGTTGAATGAATCGGATATGATCCGGATGGTTCCGCGCAAAGCTGATCCAGGCATGAAGCATGGCTTCGAGCTGTTCACGACCATTTAACTCTGTACTGCCTGAGAGACTAACATGATCCGTTAAATTCACAACCAATTGCATTTGAATAGTGAGAAGCAGCTCATCGAGCGACTGAAAGTGCTTATAAAAGGTTACGCGGCTTAGCTCTGCCTTGGAGCAAACGTCCTTAATCTTCACCTGAAGCAGTCCGTGCTTCAAAAAGAGCTCTTTGCCTGCTGCGATCAGGTCATCACGATGTTTATTTCTAATCTGTTGATGCCAGTTTTCATTCACTAGTAGTTTGTAATCCTTTCTTGGACCGACGTGCATTGAGCGTTAGCGATAGTGCAGCAAGAAGCATAATTGCACCAAAAATATACGGGAAGTTCAAGTTTTTGTCAAACAATAGTCCTGCAACAAGTGGCCCAAATACAGTACCTAAACTGGAATACGTCGTATTTAAACCCGAAGCGTATCCTTGTCGATCCCCGGCGTTTTTGGAAATGAGTGTACTGACTGACGGCCGTAAAAATGCATTAAAAGCAAAAAATAACGCAGAAGCGAACAAGAGATACACTAAGTTGACCTTAATTAACATAAGTAGTAGTGCAATCGGCGCCATAATTAGAGAGAGTCGAATAAGCTTGATTTCGCCGATTCTTCGCACTGACCAATCAAGCAGCCAGATCTGAACGACGATACCAATGATGGCTCCCATGGTAATAATAATGGAGATCGTTGCAGCGTCGAAGCCATATTTTTGCTCTGCAAAAAGAGAGAATACAGTCTCATAACTCATCAGACCAAAGGTCATCACGAGAAGCAGAAGCAAATACTTGAAGTAAGGAACTTGAAATGAGCTCCAGATGTGCTTGCCCAGATGATTACCTTTCTCCTTCGTCTGAGGAAGGGTTCTTTTCTCCGGAGGTAATGTCTCTGGCAGAAGTAGAGTAAGCATACCTGCGACAAGCCCCAGACCAGCCGCGAAGAAATAGGGCATACGAATGCCCATCTCAGCGATGAAGCCGCCAAGACCAGGTCCGAGAACCATACCCAGATTCATGGCTGCACCGAAATAGCCCATCCCTTTGGCACGCGTCTCTGGGGTCGTAATATCGGCGACATATGCGAGGTTGGCTGGAACCATCAAGCCTAAGCTGATTCCACCAATAAAACGTGCGATGTATAGAAGCGGCAACGACGTGGATAGGGCAAATATGATATCCGAAACAACGGAGAGAAACATGCCGGCAATGATTAATTTTTTGCGACCAAAGCGATCAGCCCATTGTCCACCAAGCGGTGAAAATAAAAATTGAGCCGCCCCAAAGGCAGCTACCAAAAATCCAGCGACTGTACCTCCCGCATGAAATAACTTCAAATACTCTGGCAATATGGGGATAAGCATACCCTGCCCTAATAAAGCGATAAACAGATTTAACATTAGAATCAAAAGCGGGAAACGAACAGATTTTGGCAATGTACCCATGAACGTATATTTCTCCTTTGTTTACACAGTGTTAACCTTTACGATATGTAAACCATAGTAATGCAGTATAATTGATTTTGTAAATCATTTTTTTGGGGAAGGATGAGCTTTATTGATCAACCATAACAACCTTGAAGAGTACCGAGATCCGATGAATTATGACCTTGAGTTCGGCGGTGAGACGAACAAACACGATTTTTATCTGGAGATGGCAAGATCTAATCCTGGGAAAGTGCTAGATCTCGCTTGTGGTACGGGCATGACAACGATTCATCTGGCTCGTGCAGGGATCAATATCACTGGTGTAGATATAGCTGCCTCAATGCTGGCATATGCAAGTGTAAAGGCTGAAGGTCTGCCGGTGGAGTTTATTGAGGCGGACGCTCGCACTTTCGAATCCGATCAGTGTTATGCAATGATCTATTTGACAGGGAACGCGTTTCAGGCATTTTTGAGCGGTGAGGATCAGAAGGCATTACTACATACCGTTCACGAACTTTTGGAGCCGGGTGGTCTGTTTGTTTTTGAAACACGTAATCCTGAGGGCAGTGATCTAAGTAATGAAGGGGAAGAGAGCTGGGGAACATTCGTCGATATCGATGGGGTTACAGTTAAGGTATCTGGAACCCAAACGTATGATGCAGCCAACCAGATCATGCATTGGGTCACAATTCGAGATTGGGGTTCTAGGCAAACAACTTCACGAATCGCTTGTCGCTTTACAGACAATGCTACACTTCATGATCTGCTGGCGAGTCAAAACTTTACTATTGAACATCAATATGCGGACTGGGATAAAACGCCTTTTACCCCGCTGGATTCATCCATTGTTAGTGTTTGTCGCAAAAATTAGATCGCAAATCAAGAATGACGGAGTCGCCGATGGCGGCTTTATTTAGTTTCAGCATACAAACCTTCATAAGCATCCACTTATCTCGGCTGAGTCCTATATTCGACGCTAAGATCCCGCCAGGTATCCTTCGTAATCAAAAGCGTACTTTTTTGAACAACCTCTTACATAGAAAATACTCAAGCAGATGTCCTTGATTGCAGGAGTGCGACATATCTTAGAGTGAAGGACGATTCGCAAGGGTCAAATGCCTTTAAGCACAGCCATATCATGGCAGATGGGAGAGCTGTAATGACGAAACGGGTAGTTCTGTTGGAGGATGGTACGGCAGAGATGAAGGGGCTTATAGGCAGTCAAGGAGCCGGTCTTTCTGAGTTACTTCATGCTGGCTGGCCAATCCCAGCCGGGTTCGCTGTAACAACGGAATGCTGTCGCGAGTTCAGTACCCGTCTTGGACATTCTTCAACTGATGCAGCTCAGGAGGTGGAAATTGCGATCCATCATTTGGAACAGCGCACGGGTAAGCTCTTCGGTGATGCTAAGACACCGCTTCTACTTTCCGTTATGCCGAGTGAAGTTCGTTCCACAACGAATGAACGGGAGTCGTTCCTTTATGTTGGCCTTAACGATGTGACGGTGGAAGGGCTCGCTGACCAAACGCAAGATCGCTGTTATGCACTTCATTGTTATCGAAGCTTATTGCAGGACTTTGGTTATTTGGTACATGGAATTCCGTATGAATTATTTGGCGAGTTCATAAGTGAGCCTGAGATACAGGACGAACTTGAATTAGAACGCATCATCACCGAACACAAAATAATAATTGAAATTCATGGCAGGACACCATTTCCTCAAGATGTGAAGTCTCAACTCCATGAAGCGCTGGGAGCCTTCTCCCATTCACATTGCAGTCCAGTCCTGGTACAGGTAATGGTGAATGAGGAATATGGAGAGCATATGAGTTCAGAAGCAGCATGCAAGACGGCTGTCGATATGGTGAGTGAAGGTTTGATTACAAAAGAAGAAGCTTTATTGCGAATAGAGCCATCACAAGTGACGGAATTAATCGAATGCATAGAGCAGCCTTCACAGCAATCATTGGCCGTGCAACAGTTGCTTGAATGGGCTGATGAGGTGAGGTCTGTATTGGTGCTTGCCAATGTAAACCATCCAAGGGATGGTGTCCTCGCACGAGCGTTAGGAGCAGAAGGGATAGGACAGTGTCAGATCGAGACAATGCTGTTATCACCATCCCGAATCCATTTTGTCCAGAAGATGATCACAGCTGACAACGAATACGAACGTAGACGTGGGGTAGAACGTTTGCTCCCGATGCTGCAAGCAGACTTTGAGCATTTTTTTGAAGTGATGGATGGTTATCCGGTAACGATTAATCTGCTAGACCCGGCATGGGATGAACGATTGCTTGATGTCGAAGCTGATATGCTCGATATGCAGATTGAAGCGATTTTTCGCGCAGCCTTAAAAACTATTCGTCAGGGACTATGGGTACGACCCGAAATTTTGATTCCATCTGTAAGCGATTCCAATGAATTGCAGCGATTGAGGGAGCTGGTGGATCATATAGCTGACCAGATTTTGGGCGAGGAAAAAAGGCATTGTCTGTATAAAGTAGGTACAACTATAGAAATTTCTAGAGCGGGCACAATCGCAACTCAAATGGCTCGCCATGCTGACTTTTTCTCATTCAGAGCGTTGGATGTTCAAGAAAATAAAAATCTTGTGGAAATGAGCGTTGTTAAGGGTAAAGCCCGTAAACCGTATCTCAGGTCAGGGGTCTGTGGAGAACAAGCTGCGAATGCAGATACGATTGCTTACTGCCATCGCATAGGATTAGATTATGTGAGCTGTTCCCCAGAGCAAGTTCCGTTTGCACGAATTGCAGCTGCGCAAGCGGCGATTAGAGAACAGAAGCAGGGCAAGAGCATACAGAATCATGATATTTCAACGACAGCGTAAATATCAAATATGAACGATTGAGGGGTATGCTTAACACTACATGTTATAATGTGGCTGTTCGCATATCTCTTTTTTATCGGAGAATGAATTAAGCTGTACTTGTCATTTATACATAAGAGGGGAGACAGTAACATGACCACTCCGAACATACGAAACGTTCCAACACAAGCGGTGTTTATAGATCGTGATGGCACAATTGGAGGTTCAGACAAGATTGAATATCCTGGCGAGATGCAATTGTTTGATGGTGTGGCGGAATCAATCAGCACATTATCACAGCATGGATTCAAATTATTTGGCTTTACGAACCAGCCTGGTATAACAGCAGGACATTCCACAGTCGAAGCTTTTCAACAAGAGATGAAGCACTTCGGGATCGAGCATACGTATGTGTGTCCTCATCCGGCTCATGAACAGTGTAAATGTCGCAAACCGAGACCTGATATGTTGATCCAAGCAGCAGAAGATCATCAACTGAAGCTCGAACAGTGTATTGTCATTGGCGACCGTTGGTCAGACATGGTTGCGGCACGTGTTGCAGGGTGTCTATGCATACTCGTTATGACGGGTGCAGGTATGCGTGCATTGGAAGAAGACCGGTTTCGATGGGACACCATGGAAGCAGACTATGTAGCCACTGATTTTAACGATGCGGTAAAGTGGATTATGCAGAGAAGAGTTCAACCTATGCAAGAATAAGTAACAAAATAGAGCATTACAGCTTGCGTTTGTATACATCAATGCAGATTCTATTGACATTGTCAGCCTTATCCGCAGTTTTGCGCCCGAACCACCATGGAATACATACCGCGAAACTGTTATACTGAAATATGCGTTTTGTAAACAGAACGTAAAATTTCGGATAAGGGTTGAAAACGACCATGTATAATTCTAAATACGAACGGATATCATCACGAACATTATTTGTCGTGTTATTTATCCTCTTGCTGCTGAAGCTCACGCTTTTGCGGTATTTCTTTTTCCAAGGCCTTTCTGGCATTGGATTGCTCACCGATACGCTTGGTGCTCTAACCGTGGTCTGTGTGCTTGATTTAATTGTACCTAAGCGCTGGAAACGTATGGTGTACGGGGGCTTTAATCTGATTTTCTCGCTCGTACTGTTTGCGGCAACGTTATATAACGTGCATTTTAGCTCAGTACCCACGTACACAGCACTAAGTGAATTAGGTCAGGTGGCTCAAGTACGAGGCAGTATCGGACCTCTCATTCGACCTGTGCATTTTATGTTTTTTGTGGATATCGTGCTTGCACTGCCACTTTGGTTTATCCTACGCTCTAGACGTACTTCCCGTAGTCAAGGAAGTTATAGCAACAGTGGGCTAAGCTTTGGAAAAAGTCGTAGAAGATATTGGGGTAAGGTCGGAGTCGCACTTACGGCTGCATTTAGCATCGTTCTGTCAGGTAGCTTTATTGTCAAAGGTGAAACGATTGATAATGAGCTGGTTCGAGCGGAGAATCTTGGTTTTCTTAACTACCAGGTGTCCTCAGCGATTCTGACGAGCAAAGAAAACGAAGCCATTGCTAATGGCAACATTAATGAGACCATTGTGAAGATCAATCAGTTAGTGAGTCAATATCCATATCAAGATAAAACAAGTCACGGTTCTCCAGTTAAAGCTAAGTATTTTGGTGAAGCCAAAGGCAGTAATCTGATTGTGTTACAACTAGAATCTTTTCAGAATTTTCCGATTCACGCTTCACTGGGTGGTCAGGTGTTAACACCCGTGTTGAACGAATTAGCGAGTGAAAGCTATTATTTCCCTCATTTCTTCCAACAAATTGGTCAAGGTAATACATCGGATGCTGAATTTATGTCGAACACATCAATCTATCCTACAGGCGTAGTTCCAATGTCTGCCGGATATAGTGACCGTGATTTACCTAGCTTACCGAAACTGCTTCGTGAGCGCGGATATCAGTCGGAGACGTTTCATGGCAATGATGTGACGTTCTGGAATCGGAACAAGATGTACCCTGCGATTGGATTCGATCGGTATTTTGACAAACCAAGCTTCAAGAATGATCGATTTAATGATTTTGGTCCATCTGATGAAGAATTGTATCGTGTCGGTGTGGAGAAAATGACTGCACATCAAGCTGCGAACGAGCCGTTCTACGCACAGTTTATTACAGCATCGAGCCACTCACCGTTCAAAGTCCCTGCTGATCGGGCACGAATTACTGTCCCTGAGACAATTACGAACACATTGCTGCATGATTATTTGCAAGCTATCAATTATACCGATTATGCGGTTGGACAACTGATTAATGAATTAAAGGCTAGTGGACTGTGGGACAACACAACGTTAGTCATTTACGGCGATCACTTCGGTCTGCCGGCAAATGATGAAATCACGAAACAGATTCAAGACAATCTGAATGTGCCATATGATGGGAATGTGAGTCGTTTTAATATCCCGCTAATCATCCATACACCGCAGCAGTCTAAAGGGCAAGTGGTTGAACAGCCTGGAGGTCAGTTGGACATCATGCCAACGGTACTGAATTTGATGGGCGTATCGTTGCAAGAAGAGCAGTTTACGGCCTTTGGGCATGATCTGCTTAATATGGATCATAATGCATTTGGCATTCGCTATTATTTGCCGACAGGCTCATTTGTTAATAATGAGATCATGTTTGTTCCTGGTGCAGGTTTCGATGATGGGAAGGCATATTCGATTACAACGTATGAACCTGTCACTGATCTGGAGCCGTATCGTGCCGATTATGAGCATGTGCTCAGCTTAATGAAGCTGTCGGATGAGTATGTGAAGCTATTGCCTAAACGGGCACCCTAATATGCAGTGTTCGGTATCATGCAAAACGTCACCTGTATTCGTATGGGTGGCGTTTTTGGTTACTTTCATTCATCCGAATAACGGATAAGGAAGAGCTTTATTTTGAAACTGTAATTATTAATGTTACAATGGTATAAGAATTAATTTGGCGATACTTGGTTTAGATCTAATTAGAGACCCATATAGACACAGTGAGAGGAATGAATAGATATGAAATTAAGTGTGCTTGAACATGGACATATCAACGAAGGACGTACGGTGCAGGATACGCTTCAAGAGACGGTTACTCTTGCGAAGCAAGCTGATGAACTTGGCTTTTCGCGTTTCTGGATGTCAGAACATCATGGTGGCGGTGCACTTTCCTTTTCAAGTCCTGAAGTCATGATTGCGCATGTCGCTGCTCATACCGAACGTATTCGGGTAGGATCAGGTGGCGTAATGCTGCCACATTATAGTGCATACAAGGTTGCAGAGAATTTCCGTCTCTTAGAGGCATTACATCCTGGTCGTATTGATCTTGGGATTGGTAGAGCACCTGGTGGGATGCCGATTGCAAGTCGAGCTCTCAATGAGGGGAAATCCTCTAACGTGCAATTTTTTCCGCAACAGATCGCAGATCTGGGTGGTTACTTTCATGAGCAATTGTCAGAGGATCATCGCTTTGCCTCTCTAGTAGCTGCTCCATCCGTGCCGACAGTGCCAGAGGTATGGCTGCTTGGCTCTAGCTCCGAAGGTGCAAGAATTGCAGCCGCGCAAGGAACGGCTTATGCGTTTGCTCAATTCTTTGGCACACCAGGCGGGGAAGAGGCCATGAAGCATTATCGTCGACATTTCAAACCGTCGATCCTTAATGATCGACCTCATTCTATGATTGCTATCTCTGCGTTCTGTGCGGAGACTGAAGAGGAAGCGGCTGAGCTTGCTCGAAGCAATGAACTTTTCTTCTTACGCTTAGGCCGTGGGCTGGAACAGAGCTCATTTCCATCCTTAGAAACGGTTCATAATTATCCTTATACCGCTATGGAAATGGAGCAGATTCGCCAGCGTCGTTCATTCTCGATCGTAGGGACACCGGATCAGGTGAAAGAGAAAATTACAGCAATGGCTGAGCGTCATGAAGCGGATGAAGTGATCATTGCCTCAGCAATTCATTCATTTGAAGCACGCCTGCGCTCATTCAGCTTGATTGCAGAAGCCTTCGGCTTAAAGAAGGATTAAGCGATTATGTCGGGAATGTTATAGTATAAGTATGTGTTTCCAAAGTCCGGTTATTTCTGCTGAATTCCATCTCCTGATACGGAGATATCGTCAGATATTCATCACAATCTCAATCGGGCTTTGGTAACAACCTCTATAAGAGAGGAAGGATTCACATTCGTAGATGTGTTATAAGTGATATTCATGGCTGTTACGACGAATTCAATGCCCTACTTCACCATGTGAGCTATGATTCGGTTCAGGATGAATTAATTTTACTTGGAGACTATGTAGATCGGGGGCCTCAGAGCAGACAGGTCGTTGATCAGATCATGAAGCTTAAGGAACGTCATTCTATCATTGCGCTGAAGGGAAATCATGATGCGATGATGGTCAAAGCATTGACCAATGATATCAAGGAATATGATAGCCACTGGATTCGCAATGGTGGGTTACAGACACTTGCTAGTTATGTAGACCATGTCATAACATGGGACGAGAGTGAATTGGCCTGGGGCGCCTATCATGAAGCCAAAGTGTGGGTGCGCAACCACTATAGCCATCATCTTCAGTTTCTGGATCAACTTCCGTTGGTATATGAAATTCCGGGCTATGTGTTTGTACATGCTGGGATTAATCCTGACGTACCGGATTGGCGCAAACAGCCAGAGAGTGACTTTATGTGGATTCGGGAACCTTTCTACTCCAGACCTACGGCAATTGAGGAAACGGTGGTCTTTGGGCATACGCCTGTGAAATATCTGCACGATGAGATGGGCATTTGGTTCGCTTCAACGGGAGATAAGATTGGTATCGACGGTGGATGCGCTTATGGTGCTCAATTGAATATGCTTATGATCAGGGAAGATGGCAGCCTACAGACGTTCTTTGTGAAAAAAGCGGAGAACCCAGAGAACCCAGAGGACGTGGATCTTTAACGTGTGAGCATTGCTTATCTAGGTTTCATATGCTAATTTATAAGTTTATGTCATGTCATTATACATACGATAACGAAGCTGAGGGGAATGAAATACATTTTGGCTATTTATAATTTAGATCAATTGCAACATCATATTTTACTCTGTAATGGTGGTACCTGTATGCGCAACGAGGGGGAGGAAGTTACTCAGGCTGTGCGAGATGAGATCAAGAACCTTGGGGCGAGTGAATTTATTCATACGACACGGACACGTTGCAACGGACGCTGTGATGATGCATGTGTGACGATTGTGTACCCACAAGGGGATTGGTATGGCAAAATGACACCGGATTCAGGGAGAGCTCTTGTTCAGGCTCTGTGTGAAGGTGAGCGTCTAGAGAGCCATCTTATCGCTAATGTTGCGACAACAACTGCAAAATAGAGACTAATGATCTATATCATTGGGACTTGAATGATTGTCTTGAGAATCATTTGCAATGAATACGGTGTAAGGGGATTGGAATTAAGCCCTTTTAACGCTATAATCAGTAAGGGTATGAATTATAAACGACATTGATTATTCTAAATCAGAATTGACGGAGGGCTATCAATATGGAAAAAGCGTTAATCTTCGGACACAAAAATCCTGACACGGACACGATCTGTTCAGCAATTGCTTATGCGGATCTCAAAGCAAAATTAGGTCATGAGGTTGAAGCGGTTCGTCTTGGAGAAGTGAATGGTGAAACTCAGTTTGCACTGGATCATTTCAAAGTAGAAGCGCCTCGTTTGATCAAAACGGCAGCGAATGAAGTAAACAAAGTCATTCTGGTTGACCACAATGAGCGTCAGCAAAGTGTTAGTGATATCGAAGAAGTAACTGTGGTAGAAGTTATTGACCACCACCGTATTGCTAACTTTGAGACAAGCCAACCATTGTATTTCCGTGCAGAGCCTGTAGGCTGTACTGCTACAATTCTAAATAAAATGTACAAAGAGAACGGTGTAGAGATCAGCGCACCAATTGCTGGACTTATGCTGTCTGCTATTATCTCTGACTCCCTGTTGTTTAAATCGCCAACTTGCACGGAGCAAGATGTAGCGGCTGCACGTGAACTGGCTGCTATTGCTGGTGTAGATGCAGACAGCTACGGATTGGACATGCTCAAAGCAGGTGCTGATCTGAGTCAAAAAACGATTGCTGAATTGATTTCTTTGGATGCCAAAGAATTCGTAATGGGTCAAGCAAAAGTTGAAATTGCACAAGTTAACGCTGTTGACGTTAACGATGTACTTGTGAAAAAAGCTGAATTGCAAGCTGCAATTGAAGCAATCATCTCTAGTAAAGGTCTTGACCTCTTCGTATTTGTTGTAACAGATATCCTCAACAACGATTCTGTTGCTCTTGCATACGGCGCTTCTACGATTGCAGTGGAAAAAGCGTACAATGTATCGTTGGCTGATAGTCAGGCTCTTCTGAAGGGTGTAGTATCTCGTAAATCACAGATTGTTCCGGTTCTGACAGAAGCATTTAACAGTCTGTAATAACCGTCTGATGTTTGGTACATGAGTATCATATCCATCAATCAAGCCTGTTCTGATCTCTCATGGGTCAGGACAGGCTTTTATTATGAAGGAGGTCATAAGTGTGATCAAAAATGAAAAGATCAAAGCATCGGAAGTCCATGTCACTGGAATAAACGGAGAGGATCTGGGAATCATGTCCACGCGTGAGGCACTCGCCTTAGCGAAGCAATACAAAGTGGATCTGGTCTGTACTTCTCTCTTGACCAGTCCACCACCGTGCAAACTTATTGGGGCTGGTGCAGCCAAAGCAGAGGCGCAACAGGATAAGAAGAAATCAGGTAAATCCCCGGATAAACGTAAGGTGAAGGAGATCCGTCTAACTTTGCAAATGGAAGATCATGATCGGGATACGAAACAAGCACAAGCAGAGCGTATCCTGAAAAAAGGAGATTCCGTGAAGCTGGTCATTCAGGTTCACGGAAGTAAAGAAGGCGCAGCCGGTAAGGAATGGGCAGAGCAGCTATGCCAAGCTTTGGCTGAATTCGGCACCAAAACGACGGGGGTACAAGTGAGCGGGAAACAAGTCGTCGTTCAGTTGGATCCAAAGGTGTAACCCTTCACGTGAAGCATCAGGTACGCAAATAACGACTACCACCTACACGAACATATAATTGTCCAGGTAATACTGGCGTCGATGGAGCACCTGGATTGGCATTATTGCTATTCGCAAAACGTGACAGATAATAAAAATCAGGGTAGATGACAGTATCCATCAGATAGGCGGAAGTGCGGCTGCCTGGAAAGCGGAATTGGTTCAAGGTGCGTATGATTTGTTCGCCACGAGCAATACCGATTCCGTGACCGTAATACCAATCCTCACGAAGTTTAATCGTATTCTCTCCTTGCCACTCTGGCGTTTCGGGAGATACATCCGGATTTTTGAAATAGAGTACATCTCCAGGGAGCGCACTGTTACTGCCGTTCTTCTCTGTTAAGCGCAGGTCGCTGTCATAGTGCCAGTCGAAGAGAAGCAGGTTGCGGAATAACGAATTAAAAGCATCTTCACGGATGCTACCCAGCACGCCACCATATAATACAATGACAGTTGCTGTTGCGCATTCAAAAGCGTACAAGGATCCGTTTCTCCAAATATCACGAATTCCCTCTGCGGGGGTAACGTTGGGTCTTAACTCAAAACCACCTTGGGCATTCCGGTTCCAGTAAACGGGATTACATCTGGATTGTTCGAACGAGGCAAAGCTAACACCACTCGCATTAAGTCCCTCTGCTGCTTCGACAAGAGACGAACGCAGTTTCCACTCAAAACGAAGATGCTCCATGGATTGGTACGTATACACTGTCGAACTATTTTGGAGTTGTTGGAGCCAGTTCCATTCAAAGGGCGTCCAATCTGTGGGACTTAATTGGAGAGGTTGATTTGCAACAATAATCATAATTGATACCTCCATGTCGTTGGGATGTACAGAACATATTTAGATAAAATCGCCTAGGTTTGTTTGAGAATATGGTGTAGCCTATAGGGGTCGGATTAGTAGTTTATTGGCTTGATGGGGTTACAAGATAAAAGATGTCGATACTTGCCAAAATTTCGTACAAAAAAATCGTTATCAATGATAGGATTTGGGGTACTACTCTATAGAAGAAGTTATGTATTGAAGTAAGCTTTCATTACGAAATGGTTGGATAACTGAAAAGGAGGATAAGCGGTGTCGAATCCAATTACACAGAACCGTTTGCTGTTCGAACAATTATATACTCATGCGCCGATCGGCATTGCTGTTGCTTCACATGTGAATGGTCGTTGGCTCCAGCTCAATCCCGCCTTTTGTGAGATGTTGGGGTATCGTGAAGATGAATTAATTGATAAGTCAATCATACATATGATCTATGAGCCTGATCTGGATATGGATAGCTTCCGGTCTGAGTTTTACGATATGACCAATGGTGTTACCATGATGTACGAAACGGAGTTCCGCTTGAAACGCAAGAACAATACACTCCTATGGGCATGTGTACGGGCATGTATCGTCAAAGATGAGATGACGGATGAGCCTTTATATTTACTCGTGCAAGCAGCCGATATTTCGAAGCAAAAGGAAGCGGAGGAGCGTCTGATCATCCAACGCCAAAAGTTGGAGGAGAGCAGCCAAATCTCTCGTATGCTCACAGAATCATCCTTGGATATGATCGCTATCCATGATGCGGATGTTGAGCGAACTTTCAAATATATATCGCCTGCCTGCGAAATCATGCTTGGTTATAAACCGGAGGAATTAGTAGGTCACTCCGGCTTATCTGTCATATATCCAGAGGATATTCCTTTAGTGAAGGCATATGTTACAGGTCAGATTCAAGGCCTTGCTCCGGATCGAATCAGTTATCGTCTCCGGCATAAAGATGGATCGCCAGTGTGGGCGGATACGTTAACACAGTACGTGTATGATGAGCAGGGTAATCTTCAGGAGATGATTGCTGTAACCAGAGATATGACTGCTAGACAGCAAGAAGAGCTTCGTCAGCAGGAATATCAGTCACTATTCGACTACAATCCATTGGGCGTAGCGTCACTTGCTCCAGATGGAAAACTGCTTAAGGCGAACTCCGGGCAGGAGCAGCTTACTGGACATACCAAAGAGGAGCTGTTAGGTGGCTCGTTTGAACATCTCATTGATCCAGTTGATCTGGAGAAGACCCGTTACTATTTTGAAGAGAGTGTGAAGGGGAAAGCTCAGAGCTACGAGATTGGATTAATTCACAAAGATGGGCAGCGTATTGAAACGAATGTAATTAATGTTCCGATTATACTTGAGGGACAAGTCGTTGGTGTATTTGGAATTACGAGTGATATTACAGAATCTAAACGATACGTTGAGGAAATTGAAAATTTAAGTTATGAACGTGCCCTCATACTAAATGCAATGTCCGAAGGGGTTATTGGACTGGATCGAGATGGACATATCATCTTCGCCAATCCGGCTGCAACAGAGATGATGGACTTCTGCCCGAGTGCTACAAATGGCATGCCGTTTGAGGAGATTATTTTGCAAATGCAAAGTGAAGGAATTCCGTATCCAACAAACGAAACACCCATTGTGAAGGCTGTTCGTGAAGGGCGTAGCCTGCCAAGGTCAGAATCCGTTTTCTGGAGACAAGATGGCTCCAGCTTCCTTGCAGAATTTCAACTGAAGCCTATTATGGATCAGGGGAAAACGCGGGGAGCCGTACTGGTCTTTCGTGACATGACAAGTGTGAATGAGATCATTCGGGCGAAGGAAGTAGCTGAGCATGCCGACAAAGCCAAGTCTGAATTCCTTGCGATCATGAGTCATGAGCTGCGCACACCTCTGAATGGTATTATGGGAATGGCACATTTATTAAAGGAAACAGAACTCGATGAGGAACAACATGGATTTGCCGAGATCATTATTGATAGCGGGGAATCATTACTGCATATCCTTAATGAGATTTTGGATTTTAGCAAGATTGAAGCTGGTAAAATGGATCTTGCGCGTGAAGCGGTTGATCTAAGAGAGATGACTGCGGGTGTCATGGAGCTGTTTGCACTACGAGCATCCGAGAAAAATATTGAATTATACTGTGAAATATCGGATCGGGTTCCTGAGCGTATAAGAGGGGACGAAACGCGTATCCGCCAAGTGCTTATTAACCTAGTTGGCAATGCGGTCAAATTCACGGATAAGGGCAATATCCAGATCCATATGAATGTACATCCAGCAGAATGCGAGAATGAGGAGCGGCTCACCCTGGCATTTACAGTGAAAGATACTGGAATCGGTATACCTCTTGAGAAGCAGCATCAACTATTCCAATCGTTCTCTCAGCTGGATCCTTCCATTAATCGCAAGTATGGAGGCACAGGTCTGGGGCTCGCGATCAGTAGGAAGCTGGTGGAGCTAATGGGTGGTGCGATTGGCGTACAGAGCGATGCTGGCGAGGGAGCAGAGTTCTACTTCACGCTGTCGCTAGAGCGCTGGAATGACGAATCTGGGGATCTTATAGAGGAATCTAATGAAGTGAGTGAACTCACCGATCAGTCACGTCAAGCTGCGGGGATTAAAATCTTAGTGGCAGAGGATCAACAGTTGAACAGTCACCTCATGGAGGAAATGCTGCGTAAGCACGGCGGTGTATGTGACATTGTAGAGAATGGTGAAGAAGCTGTGAAGGCGCTGGAACGGGAGCATTATGATCTGATCTTTATGGATATCAAAATGCCGATCATGGATGGCATCGAAGCCACCTGCAAGATTAGGCAAACACATCCGGAAATTCCGGTCATTGCTGCCATCACCGCATTTGTGGGTGCTACAGATCGTGAAGCATGTTTGAAGTGTGGTATGCAGGATTTCATTAGCAAACCGTTCAGTTCTCAGGAGATACGTCGTGTCATGAATACATGGGTTCCCTTTATCCGAGCTCATCAAAAAAACGTTGAATCAAATTTTGAAGTAACCTAAGTGAGTATCCCATGAATTGAAACAACCTGCCCCTAAGCTAGAGGCAGGTTGCATTTCGTTTTTGTAGTGGAGAACTATCCATCCGAGAAGGGCTTAAAACTTAAGACCATCCTCCGATTAACCCAGAGAGGGTTACACACTCATCATCTTCCAATTCTGCAATTAGCGTAAGTTCCTCTTGGTCAGTTGGGTCAACCGAGAACAATTCACGGCGTCCATCTTCGTGCACAATAATAACCAGTTGGTTGCCGCTTTTTGTATCAAACTGGTACTTAACTCCAATACCAGGTAAAGGACATTCCCGGATATTCATGTAATGCTGTCACCTCTTTAGCTTTTCCGTAATAAGTTTAACCGTTCACACAGTACGGATGTATTCTACTATCCCTAACAACGTTTGGCAAGTCATGATTCAAATTACCGACAATTAATTATCCTTACGCTATATATTTTAGCCATTTCGGCGCTGTCTGACACGTCTGCGACGCAAGAAAAACCAGATCAGCAATGCGAGGATTAACATAAGGCCAATAACAACTGCGATAATAATATTTCGAATGTTCGGAATCTGTACAGTCAAATCCAGTGTATTCCGATTGAGTGGGGAAATGTGCCACGTTAGTGTTTTACCCCCATCGTCCACAACATCTGCGTTTGAATCCTTCGCTTTGATTGGGAGAGATAACTTGAAGTCGAAATTAACATCTTTTAATAATAGGTTTTTAAGAAAATTCGGTACCTTGTTAATCTGATCTTTGATGTTACCATCGGGCATGGATTCCATGACATCCGCTTCTGCAGTAAGGTGTAGTGTTGACGAGAACAAACCTGGTGTTTTGGATTGCTCGACCTTAATGCCTTGAGGTAAGCTTGACATATCAAAGTCGGTTGTGTTGCTTCTCTCATAGTGAGTGGTGGCAGTAAGCTGCTGCGTGTCTCCTTGCTTGGTAACTTCAGCTTCGAAATTGTTCTTCTTCAACGTATCGGCCAGCAGTGCCATCAGATTATCCTGTCCGATTTTGCCTAGCGCAGCATCGGTTACACTGAGATTCAGATCTAGTTCGGATGATCCATCTAGATTGACGGTTACATGAGCTTCCCCGTCTGCGCAAGCCGTTAACACGGATAACATCAATGTTAGTAAGATAGCACTAAATAAGTAACGTAAAGGCATACGAATCGACATCTAGTTCAACCTTTCAATGTAAAATCTTATTTCTATTTCATAGATTTATAGTATACACCGGATGTATAACAGATGAAACGTTGGGCATGGATTGCATTTTGTGATATGGTATGATTTGATCTGCATGCAAGGGGTGTCATTAAATCAGTACATAAGGTTCAGCATCGTTTGATGAGGTGGGGATGCAGATGCCTAGAACGTGGAATAATGAATAACATATCATCCCGTATACAAATCCATTGATTAAAATTAAAGATTTCGTATTTTTGTCAATGTTCGGTCAATTCAAATGGTGTTTCACCGTGTAAACTGGTAGTAGTGTGTAGAATATTCGGAAGCAGGGGGGTTACATTCATGACTTACATTATTATTTTGGTTGCAATTATGGTCGTGGGAATGGTCGGAATGGGCTGGTTTTATATGGTTGTGGACAAAGACAAAAATTAGTCTGAATTATTGAATAGCATATGTAAGTAAGACAAGCTCATAAGCTGGCTTCGCGATAATGCGGCGCGGGCTTATTTGCGTTTGCGTATGTATCTAAGTAGACCTGACATGATTATGTAACATATATGACCTTACATGTTCTTCAATTTGACCAATGGACAAATATTTTTCGTAAAGTTGGGATTTTTAGGCTGCTCTTTTGTATAATAGGTTTAGTTTAACACGGGAATCTCCCGAATCTACCAAACAGGAAAGGGTGTACATAAATGAAGTTTAGTGAATACACGTATACACGTCCCGATCTGGAACACATCAAGACCTCTTTCGGTGAACTGCTGAAGGGATTCGAAGCGGCGGCTTCAGTGGAAGAGCAAAGTGATTTTATGGACAAGATCAATGCCCTGCGCAGTGATTTCGAAACTCAGGCACAACTGGTCTATATCCGTCACTCCATTGATACCAATGATGAGTTTTACAAGGCAGAGAATGAGTTCCTGGATGAAAGTCAGCCTGTTGTTCAAGAGTATATTACCGATTTTTACCGTGCGCTGGTGAATTCCAAGTTCCGTGCGGAACTGGAGCAAAAGTGGGGAATCCAACTGTTTCAGCTCGCTGAGCAAGCTTTGAAAACATTCAGCCCGGAGATCATTGAGGATCTTCAAAAGGAAAACAAACTGTCTACGGAATACAATCAGCTGATTGCTTCAGCCAAAATTCCGTTTGAAGGAGAAGAGCGTACACTGCCTCAACTGCATCCATTTGAGCTGTCCACGGATCGCTCGATGCGGGAACGTGCTTCAGAAGCGCGGTATACGTTTATGGCGGAGCATGAAGCAGAATTCGACCGGATCTACGATGAACTGGTGAAAGTACGTACACAGATTGCGAAAAAGCTGGGGTATCCAAGCTATGTGGAACTTGGTTATGACCGTATGAATCGTACGGATTATAACGCGGAGATGGTAGCGAATTTCCGCGCACAAGTCCGAGATTATATCGTACCTGTTGCAACCAAGCTGAGAGAACGTCAACGCAGCCGGATTGATGTGGATACACTCTATTTTTACGATCAAGGCTTTAGTTTCAAAACGGGTAATCCAACACCAAAAGGTGATCCAGACTGGATTGTAGAGAACGGGAAACGGATGTATGCCGAACTATCACCAGAAACAGATGTGTTCTTCCAGATGATGACGGACAACGAACTAATGGATCTGGAGAGCAAAAAAGGCAAACAGGGCGGTGGATATTGTACGTTCCTGAACGATTATAAAGTGCCGTTTATTTTCTCCAACTTCAATGGTACGTCGGGTGATATTGATGTGTTGACGCATGAAGCGGGACATGCTTTCCAAGTATACGAGAGCCGTAACTTTGCTGTGCCTGAATATAACTGGCCGACTTTTGAGTCTGCGGAAATTCATTCCATGAGTATGGAGTTCTTCACTTGGCCGTGGATGGAGTTGTTCTTCAAGGAAGATACAGACAAATACAAGTTCGATCATCTGTCCTCCGCGCTGCTGTTTATTCCCTATGGCGTATCTGTGGATGAGTTCCAACACTTTGTCTATGCTAATCCTGATGCAACTCCGGCGGAGCGCAAGCAAGCATGGCGCAACATTGAGAAGACGTATTTGCCGCATATTAATTACAAAGATAATGCGTATTTGGAACAGGGCGGATTCTGGCATAAACAGGGTCATATTTTCTCGTCACCGTTCTATTACATTGACTATACGTTAGCTCAAATCTGCGCATTCCAGTTCTGGAAACGCAGCAATCAGGATATGAAGTCTGCTTGGGCAGATTATTTGACGCTGTGCAAAGCCGGAGGAAGCCTGTCCTTTACTGGATTGGTCGAGCTTGCGGGACTTAATTCTCCGTTTGAAGACGGCTGTGTCTCTTCTGTGATTGGAGATATTGAAGCTTGGCTGGATGGCGTAGACGACAAAGCACTCTAAGAGAATTCGAAGAGTAGCTTAAATGAGGTGAAATGGTACGAAGAATAATCCGCACTTGATCGGTATCGCATTCTGAGCGTAGAGCTAGTAGGACAGATTCGAATGTCTGTAGCTTACGAATACTCTTAGACAGAATGCGAGGATTATATCATGCTGTACTTAGTTCAAGATTCAACTTTATTGAAACGTGTACAGGATCTTGTAGGTGATCGACAGGGGCATGTCGTTATGGGTGGAGTGCTTGCTGGACTTCAAGCCGGACGAGTATATGTCGATCATTCAGATATCCTGGGAGGCGTGTTGATCTGGGCGAGACACGAGATGTTTTATTGGATTGGTGATCCAGACGGTTCATTATTTCATACACAGGTGAAAAAGCTATTGAGAGAGGATCTTCTGCCCGAAGCTCTGCGGGTTGGTGAAGAGATGTTGAATCTTGAGTTGCTTCCGACTCATGGAGGCAGTTGGGATTCTACCTTACAGGTGACTTTTGCAGGCAAATTAGGCAAAGGTTATCGAATTCCATTCACTTTTGATCAGATGAAATTTAATCATTGGTTGCAGCAGCACGCTTGTTTGGATATACCTCCCCAATATCAGGTTAGCGTGATCGATGCTACAGTGCTGGAAGAGGACACGAGCGGTGTAATCCAAGAAGAGATTTTGAAATTCTGGTATAGGGTCGAAGACTTTATCCGATATGGGCTAGGAACTTGTGTCATCCTGGATGGTCAAGTCGTAGGTACCTGTTTGTCTGTATTTGTGAGTGATGAGCATCATGAGATTGGCATTCATACGTACGACGCATTGCATCGAGGTCAAGGTTTGGCTACAGCTATGGCAACTTCTTATATACGGTTATGTCTTGAACGTGGTTATTTACCTCATTGGACAACCGAAGATTTTCGTAAAGATTCAATTGCTATCGCTCAAAAGCTGGGCTTTGAGAAGGGGAAGGCATACCGTGTGTATTACGCACCCATTCAAGAGCTGTTAAGAACCTGAACGGATCATTAGATATGGAGTAATGAGTGAGCATTAAACGATAATTAAGAAAGAGTTAACCTTTTGAGGTTAGCTCTTTTTATCATTTTATTGTAGATCATCTTTAAATGTAACATTTGTTAGCTCTATTGTGATTAATTTCACTATATCTGAAAACGGATTCAGTTACAATGAAGTCAGTTACAAATCAGGGTAACAGGAGGCTGGTTCAAATGGCAACACATGCTTATTATGTTCCGCCCGTGAACTTGATGGGGAGAGGCTGTATACAAGAAGCGAGTAAAATGATTCAAGACATGGGGATTCGCAAAGCATTGGTCGTCAGTGACCGTCCGCTAATTGCTTCAGGCGTTACGGAACAGGTGCTGTCTATATTAAGAAAATCTGGGCTTGACTATATCGTATATGATGATGTTCAGCCTAATCCGACATGTCAGAACGTACATGATGGGCTTCAAGTGTATCAAGAACATGGGTGTGATGCGATTATTTCGATTGGTGGTGGTTCACCACAGGATGCTGCGAAGGCTATTGGTATTGTAGCTACGAATGGTGGCCATATCCGCGATTATGAAGGGCTTCATCAATCGCAACATAAGTCAGTACCCCTCGTTGCGTTTAATACAACGGCTGGTACGTCAAGTGAGGTGACTATTAACTACGTGATTACAGATGAGGAACGTAAAGTGAAAATGGTGATGGTGGACAAAAACAGTCTCGTTTCCCTTTCAGTAAATGATCCAGAACTGATGTTAAGTAAACCTTCTAGCTTGACTGCGGCAACAGGGATGGACGCATTGACCCATGCCGTGGAAGCGATGGTCACACCAGGTGGGTTCACGGTTACAAGTGCGACAGCAGCGGCGGCTGTTGAATTGATCTTCGAATATTTGCCGAGAGCTGTAAGAGACGGCAGTGATCTAGAAGCAAGAGAACATATGACATATGCGTGTTTTCTAGGCGGAATAGCCTTTAACAATGCTGGTTTAGGATATGTTCATGCGATGGCGCATCAACTAGGTGGTGTATACGATCTTCCGCACGGTGTATGTAACGCGATGTTACTCCCCTATGTGGAAGAGATGAATGCAAAGCATGTACCAGGCAAATTCCGTCATATCGCCAAAGCGATTGGTATGAATGTGCAAGAGAAAAGTGATGAGCAGTGCTCTGAATATGTCATTGAAGCAATTCGCCAGCTTTCCAAAGAGGTCGGTATTCCGGAGAAACTGTCCGAACTAGGCGTTAACGACTTGGATATCGAACTACTCGCTGACAATGCGATGAAGGACGCCTGTGCACCTGGGAACCCCTATCAACCTTCCAAAGATGAAGTGATGGAGCTGTTCCGTAAAATTATATAATGAATCGTGCACACAAGCCGGGAATATAAGTTCTCGGCTTATTTGTCGTTTAATCCTATAATAAAATTACTTTATTTTCCATATTATATTTCCTTACAAAAACAAAAGGAGTTTGATTCCTTCTTAGCGAATACAATTCCTAGGTAACATCAAAGTGGGTTGGAGGGAGTGAATGTGCACGAGAGAGAAGTAGTTGAGCTTTTAGAGGTTGTCCACTGAAAACCGACCTTTTGAACATGCACTTTTAGGATCGATGACTCAGTAAGTTTCGTGTTTCTTGTTTGTGTTTAATGTTTACTTAGGCAAGAAACTCATTTTCTACGCAACAATATCGATGGCCACCCTGCATAATACACCTCGGTTTAACTAGTTAAATGACTCTTCACTTTCTATTTTTCATTTTAATTTCATTTCCGACATGGCAGTGATGCCAGCTTATTACAATGTGAGTTTTCACCACTTTTGTATATGTAATGCACATGAACAAGGTTTATACAGCATGCTCCTGATCATGACAACAGTGTCCACTCATCCACAGAATAAGAACTTGGGCGACTGAATGAAAGAGAGAATGAAAGCAAGTGGAGGAGGCTGTAATGATGGCGAAAAAAGAAGTTGTAGCAATGCTGTTAGCCGGAGGCCAAGGCAAACGGTTGAAGGGACTTACCAAATCGCTGGCTAAACCCGCCGTCTATTTCGGTGGTACGTATCGAATCATTGATTTTCCTCTAAGTAATTGCTCTAACTCTGGCATTGACACGGTTGGTGTGTTAACCCAATACGAACCTCTTGTGTTGCATTCCTACATTGGAATCGGCAGCGATTGGGATTTGGATCGCAAAAATGGTGGTGTATATGTACTGCCCCCACATGAACGTGAGGATGGAAGCAACTGGTATCGTGGAACAGCAGACGCCATCTATCGGAATCTCAACTTTATTGAACAATTTGACCCTGAGCATGTACTCGTTCTATCAGGGGATCATATTTATAAAATGAATTATGAGAAAATGCTTCAGTATCATAAGGAAAAGGACGCGGATTGCACGATTTCAGTCATTGATGTATCCCTGGAAGAGGCAAGTCGGTTCGGAATACTGAACACTCATGATGACTACCGTATCTATGAATTCGAAGAAAAACCTTCTCAGCCTAAGAGTACACTCGCATCTATGGGCATCTATCTCTTCAAGTGGGATGTATTGAAACGTTTCCTGATCCAGGACGAACAACAGGCATCCACCTCTTATGATTTTGGCAAAGACATCATCCCCTTATTGCTTGAACATGAAAAGTCACTTTATGCGTATCCATTTGAAGGCTATTGGAAAGACGTTGGTACGATTCGTAGTCTGTGGGAATCCAATATGGATCTGCTGGACGACGAGGCACCTTTTAATCTGAATGATCCAGACTGGCGTATCTATACGCGCAATCCGAATCAGCCTGCACAGTATATTTCTCCAACCGCGAAGGTGCGCAATTGCATTATTAGTGAAGGCACAGTTGTCCACGGTGAGGTGAACCATTCGGTGTTATTTTATGGCGTCGAGGTTGGTCAGAACAGTGAAGTCATTGACTCTGTTGTGATGCCAAAAGTGAAGATTGGGCACAATGTGCGCATTCATCGCGCTATTATATCGGAAGGACTCGTCATTCCTGACGGTGCACACATTGCCCCCTTACCCGGAGACGAAAGTGATATTGTACTCATCGATCAAGAAGAATTGGAGCGTCAGCTCCGCGAGGGAATGACAAGCAAAGCCTAATCTAAGGGTAAAGGACGGTGCATGCGATGAAACCATTGATCGGAGTTATTAACCTTGACCATGAGCTTGAAGAATTGAAGGAATTGACGTACTTTCGCTGCGGAGCTGCGGTGCCCTATGCCGGACGTTACCGTCTAATTGATTTTGTGTTGTCTAACATGATGAATGCAGGCATTGAAAGCATTGGTGTATTTGTAAGGCGTAAATATCGTTCACTCTTAGATCATCTGGGTGATGGGAAGCCATGGGATCTGGATCGTAAACATGGAGGTATGTTTATTTTGCCACCGGATTGGAATGATCCGACGGATACCTCACAGGGCGATTTACAGCATTTTCACAATAACCTAGATTTCTTTCACCGGGGGTCAGGAGAATATGTTGTTCATGCCGGTACCCGTCATGTAACCAAAGCGGATCTACAGGATGTCTACAGGTATCATAAAAGCACAGGGGCGGACGTTACGCTGGTCTGCAAAAAAGTAGATCAATTGTTGCCTGAGCATAATGCTTGTGTCAAAGTTGAACATGACGGGTACGGTAATGTGTTAGACATTCACCAAAGTGCCGATCACCCGAATATATATACAGAGATTTTTATCATGGAAAAACAACTGTTCTTGCGCCAAGTACAGCGCTGCATCGATCACGGCGAGAGTCACTTTTTCCGTGATGTGATCCAGAAAAATCCAGATGGTTTGAAGATTGCTGCTTATGCGTACGACGGATATCATGCCGTGATCAATTCAATCGAAAGTTATTATCGGAATAGTCTGGAACTGTTGAACAAAGGACTATATGAACAACTGTTCCAAGAAGAGCCTGTTCAAACGAAGATTAAATATGAGGCACCTGCTAAATATCTCGATACAGCCGAGGTGAAACATTCCTTACTAGCGAATGGGTGCATTGTTGGTGGAGAAGTCGAGGATAGTATTCTGTTTCGTGGAGTGCATGTAGCCAAAGGTGCCAAAATTAAGGGTTCCATTATTATGCAGAAGTGTTACATTGGTGAGGGAGCTGTACTGGAGAATGTTATCCTCGATAAAGATGTGAAGCTAACGGGTGGGCAGACGTTGATTGGTGACCCATCAAACCCGTATATTTTGGCAAAAAGCACTATTATCTAATCGGATGGCATAACCGATATCATCTATAAATACATCTATTTCAGTTTAGATATCCTTGATTAATCAGGAGTAGATGAGATCAAAAGGATTATTCGCCACAATTCATCATTTAACTAGCTATAGCTACCATCATCCTCATTCGATGAGAGATGAAATTGTTTCTATAAATATATAAAATAAAAATCCTGTAGGATGGATTCACGTTCATGGATAGAAGTTATTTTGCAGAAGAGCTCAACAGTAAGTGAAGGGGACGAAATCAATTCTGAAGAAGCGTAGCGTTCGCCTTTGTCTCCAAAGTTCAACCTATTAAATAGGTTGAACAAGAAATTTGGGAGACAACAGCGATCGAAAGAAGGATTCGTCACCGTAACGACTATTTTGCAGAACGCTAGTCACTTCAGTGTATGAACCGTCACCGTCCTACAGGATTTCACTGGGAGGAACCTACTTTTGTTTGACAACAAAGAAACGTTCAAGAGCATATTTCAACGGAATCTGGTCAGCAAATTGGGCAAACCGCTTGAAGAAGCAACGCAGGAAGATGTCTATCACGTACTTGGAAGTATGATTCGCGAATACGCGGGGCAAGATTGGGCGACCTCGAATCAAGGATTTAAGCAGCGGCAGGATAAACAGGTCTATTACTTCTCGCTCGAATTCCTGATTGGACGTCTGCTCGGTAATAACTTACTCAATGTCAATGAATTAGAACTCGTCCGTGACAGCCTGGCTGATCTAGGTTTCTCGTTAGAGGAAGTGGAGGAACAGGAAGCGGATGCTGGACTCGGTAACGGTGGATTAGGACGGCTCGCAGCCTGTTTTCTGGATTCATTAGCTTCCCTCGGTTATGCAGGTCATGGTTGTGGTATTCGTTATAAATATGGTCTGTTTGAACAAAAAATCATTAACGGTAACCAGGTTGAGCTGCCAGATAATTGGCTAGAGAAGGGCAATGAGTGGGAAGTCCGCCGTCCAGACAAGAAAGTCGAAGTAAAGTTCTGGGGTCGCGTTGAAACGCAGGAAGAGAATGGACGTTATCAGTTCGTAACGAAGGATGCTGAATCCGTTGTGGCGGTTCCCTACGATGTGCCGATCATCGGGTATGGTCACCCTCACGTAAATACGTTGCGACTGTGGAGTGCTGAGCCGAAGCGCGAAAGTTCGCTGGATACCCCTTCGAACTATTACGGATACCTCGATTACAGTCGTTCGGTCGAGTCGATCTCAGAGTTCCTGTATCCTGACGATTCTCAGTATGAAGGTAAGCTGCTGCGTTTGAAGCAACAGTATTTCATGTGTTCGTCTGGAGTACAGAGTGCCTTGCGGACGTTTAATAAGCTGGGTCTGTCCTATGACCGGTTGCCGGATAAGGTTGCATTCCATATTAACGATACACATCCAACACTCGTCATTCCTGAGCTGATGCGCATCTTAATGGACGATCAAGGGTATGGATGGGATGAAGCGTGGGACATCACGACCCGCACGGTCTCGTACACGAACCATACCACACTCAGTGAGGCGCTTGAAAAATGGCCTGTATCCATGATTAGCAAGCTGTTGCCACGGATCTACATGATTATTGAAGAGATTAACAAGCGCTTCTGCAGCATGCTTCTGGATCGATATCCCGGAGATCAAGAACGTATAACACATCTGGCGGTTATTGCGCATGATCAAGTTAGAATGGCACATCTCGCTATCGTGGGCAGCCACAGCGTCAATGGTGTAGCGGCGCTGCATACCGAAATTCTTAAAGAACGTGAGATGGCTCCGTTCTATGCACTCTATCCAGAGCGTTTCAATAACAAAACCAATGGAATAACCCATCGTCGCTGGTTAATGCATGCCAATCCTAAACTATCTCATCTCATTACAGAGACGATCGGGAATGCTTGGATAACCGAACCCGGTAAGTTAAATGAACTGACAACCGTTTCGCAAGATGCATCCTTCCAAGAGCAATTCCGTGCCATTAAACGAGGCAATAAGGAACGGCTTGCGTCTTATATTTTGGATCATACGGGAACAGCGGTGAATCCAGACTCTATTTTTGATGTGCAGGTGAAACGATTGCACGGGTATAAGCGGCAATTGCTGAACATTCTGCACGTTATGCATTTATACAATAAGCTCAAGAATGATCCCACGTTCGACATCGTACCGCGGACATTCATCTTTGGTGCCAAGGCTGCGCCAAGTTATTATTTTGCCAAAAAAATCATTAAGCTCATTAACAATGTAGCAAGCACGATCAATCAGGATAAGGCAGTTAATGATCGTCTAAAAGTATTTTTCCTTGAGAACTACTCCGTTTCCCTGGCAGAGAAAATTATTCCGGCTGCGGATGTCAGTGAACAGATTTCGACGGCGGGTAAGGAAGCATCGGGCACGGGCAACATGAAATTCATGATGAACGGAGCTTTGACCATCGGAACGATGGACGGAGCCAATGTCGAGATGGCAGAGCAGGTTGGAGAGGATAATATGTTTATCTTCGGACTACGCGCTGATGAGGTGTTAAACTATGTTCATTCCGGTTCCTATCGTCCTGGTGAGCTGGTCAGTCAGGATAACCGAATCCGTGAAGTGGTTGAGCAACTGATCCATCCGGGAGCATTTTGCCATCGGGAAGGGGAATTCTGGGATATTTACGATTCACTGGTTGCCCATGGCGATGAATATTTTGTACTGCGTGATTTTGCTGCGTATGCTGAGGCACATACTGCAATTGACGTGGCATACCGTGATATACCGGATTGGACTCGCAAGGCTGTGCTGAATACTGCACAATCTGGCATATTCTCGAGTGATCGTACCATTAGCGAGTATGCGACAGATATCTGGGGCATTGAACCGGTATCTGGATATTGGAAAGGGTAATGAAATGGAGAATCCCCTCGGTCAATCGAGGGGATTTGTTTATGTATAGAAG
The DNA here is from genome assembly GCF_001426865.1 of Paenibacillus sp. Root52. Taxonomy (GTDB): domain Bacteria; phylum Bacillota; class Bacilli; order Paenibacillales; family Paenibacillaceae; genus Paenibacillus. The sequence goes on from NZ_LMFO01000029.1 coordinate 520,850, forward strand.
CCTGCGAGCTACCTTCAAGCTTGGGCTGTCATCCGTGTACATATGTAGTAAATTGACGTCGTTAAACTCGTGTACGGTTACTGTAATCTAATAATATAGTAAACATCACTCCTCTTTTACCACAAGTCCGAAAATTTTAGTGAACAAAATCGCCTGCGGAGCAGAGATTATACAGCCTTGAAGATCCTCCATCGTCACGCCGAGATTGTGAAACTCACAGGTACTGATATCAATGCCATTCAGCGGTGTGCTTGAGAATTGAGCTTTATCAATGTTGTTCTGCTCAAGTCGAATTTTGCTAAGGGTAGCACTATAAAAATCTGCATGAGCGAAGGAGCTAAGCTCGATCTCAACCTGCTTCAGATTAGCAAAACGGAGGGTAGCGTATTCGGCCAAGCATTCACTAAACCGCACGTTGCGTAAGGTCGAACCGAGCAGGTCAAGACCTACCATTTTACAATGAAGAAATGTCGCTCGGTGAATGATGGCCTCACTCCAGTTCGCGTTGGATAGATCGCAATGCTCGAAGATCGCGTCTGTAATTTCTACACCGGGCAGAGCCATGTCTTCAAAAACAACATGTTTAAAATGCACCTTCTCCATCAAAACTTTATTCGCCTCACAACCAGATAAAGACCCATTCTCGTATAATCCTTGTTCAATGGTCTGCTCATCATGGAGCTGTAATACCTCTACAGGTACTGCTTCAAGCTGACGTGGGAGCTTGGGTAGCGCAAGCTTGAATTCGTTGGTCACGGTTGGACGGGATTCGCGAGTCATGATTACCTCCTAATGAGAAATTATCGCTTTAGTAACACCTTATCAGTAGAACGAATGTTTGCCAATAGGGAGCAGACACATGAACGACGAGTAGGCATGAACGAAATGTTCGCACAGAAAATCAAAAAAAATCGTGTCAGCTCAGTCATAATGATGGAGAAATCGTTCATTTCATATCTGCAGCATAGCGTAGAAAGGAAAGGGTGCAACATGGATCATTACACACGTATCCAACTTGCGATTACATACCTAGAGGAACATCTACAAGATGATTTTAATGTGAAGCAGACAGCTGCATGCGCTGGCTTCTCTGCGTTTCATTTCCAGCGTTTATTTCAGGCTATAACAGGGTACACCGTGTTGGAGTATGTACGCAGGCGTAGGCTCAGTGAGGCGGCTCAACATGTGAGGAATACGAGCGAAGGTATACTCGACATCGCCTTGAACTGGGGGTATCAATCACAGGAAGCATTTACACGGGCGTTTGCAACGTACTGGGGCGTGACACCTGCCAAATTTCGCAAGTTGGAGGATAATTCCTATTCTTTGAAGCTCCAGCAGATGATTGATTTCAACGATTATCGGAATCAGCTTGGAGGGGGATTTTATATGAACTCACCGCACATCGTAACGCTTGAAGCAATTCGCATTATCGGGTATGAGTACAAGACGAATTTGAATGACAATCAGCATTATGGAGACATTCCGGGCTTTTATCATCAGTTTGGAACAGAGCAGAAATTCATGGATATACCAGACCGTTCACGCCCGGATCTAGCGTATGGCATTGCCTGCCACTTTCAGGAAGATGGTCAATTTTCTTTTATCGTAGGTGAGGAGAGCGCTAGTGTAACACCATTGTTGAAGCCAGGGTACGTGGAGTTTGAAATTCCCGGCGGCGTGTATGCGGAGTTCAGGGTTGATGGTTCAGGTCAGGATATTCGCAAAATGATCTATGGTAGCTGGTTACCCCAATCCAATTACGAGCGAGGGGAAGGAGCAGACTTTGAGGTGACCGATGTATGGAAGTCATCCACTGAGCAGTTGGACATGAAGATCTATATTCCGCTAAAATAAACAGAACCGCTCCGCGGTAATAAAAGCCGGAGGGCTTCAGGAATATGAGTGGAGATTCATGGATTAACTCCAGACAGTGCAAGATCATTGTGGCAGCGATCACCGTGATCTATGTGCTGTTTATGGGCAATTTATTATTTTTCAAAGGCAGAACGGTAGGCTTAAGCTATCAATATAACTGGGTACCTTTTGAAACGATCAGCCCCCTTCTCTTGGAGAGAGAAAAGTACACCACAGAAGCTTGGGTAAAAAATCTATTTGGCAATATTGTATTATTCATTCCCTTAGGCGTATGCATTCCCGTGTTGATTCGCAAATGTCGATCCTTCCTGAAGCTTACAGTAACCGTTATCCTAATTTTATTTGCGGTAGAACTAACGCAGCTAGTAACCCGGGTTGGGACGTTTGATGTCGATGACATTATACTGAATACATTAGGCGCATGGATCGGATATGTAGGCTTGCGGATCTTAGTGCATGTTGAGAGACTTCGTCAACCGTCTATATAGATTGAACAGCGATCGAAAGGTTATTATGCCATCGGAGTGGTCAGTGTAAATATGTATAGTTCAATCTATATAGTAGGCATAGTTCAGAGTTTAGGTAAATCAAGGTGTAATAGCGGGATCGGGATAGCGTATACCTACCATAGGGCCACGCTATCCCGATCCTTTTTGCGTGTAATTGAGTAGCGGGTGTTTATCAAGAGTGCATTTCGGATAAAACATATTAACGGGATATTGAACGACCTTCATAAATTAGAATATTAGAGAAATGAGGTGGCTGACATCGTTTGGTGGAAAGAGAGTGTAGTGTATCAGATCTATCCGATCAGCTTCATGGACTCGGACGGAGACGGTCATGGTGATCTGCGAGGAATCTATGATAAGCTCGATTATCTTACGGATCTTGGAATCGATGTAATCTGGATCTGTCCGATCTATGAATCACCGGGTCATGATAATGGCTATGACATTAGCGATTATTACGCGATTATGCGTAAATATGGTACGATGGAAGACTTTGATCGATTGCTGGAAGAGGCACATAAGCGTGGTCTTAAAATCATGATGGATCTCGTGCTGAATCATACTTCGGATGAACATCCGTGGTTTGCAGAATCACGTTCAATGAAAGACAATCCGAAACGGGACTATTATATCTGGCGATCCGGTAAACACGGTCAACTTCCGAACAACTGGGAATCTTATTTTGGGGGTTCAGTGTGGAAGCTTGATCCGGAGACGAATGAGTATTATTTACATTTGTATTCTGAACATCAGCCTGATCTCAACTGGGATAATCCACAGATGGCGGAAGAGATGTATGAAATGGTTCATTGGTGGTTGGAAAAAGGGGTCGATGGCTTCCGTTTCGATGCAGTTGCTCATATTGCGAAGGCAGAGGGTCTGCCCAGTGCGCATAATCCCGATAATCTACCTGTTGTGCCTGCATATCAGCTATTCTCGAACCTGCAACAAGTTCATTCCATCTTAAACAAGCTGAACGATATGATTCTGAAACCATATGGACCGATGACAGTAGGTGAAACATCGGGTCTCGGCCCTGAGCAGGCTCTTGCTTATGTAGGAACGGATCGTAATGAGCTTAATATGGTGTTTCAATTCGAGCACATGTTTGTAGATGCGCAATCCTCAGGGATCGGGAAGTGGAACTACCGAGAGTGGAAGTTACCCGAGTTGAAAGAAATTATGAGTCAATGGCAGACCGTCCTGCATGGACGCGGGTGGAATGCGAACTACATGGGAAACCATGATCAGCCTCGGCCGGTATCCCGTTTTGGAGATGATGGCAAATATAGAGTGCGCTCAGCCCAGATGCTGGCGACCTGGATGTTGACTCTTGAAGGTACACCATACATTTATCAAGGCGAAGAGATCGGCATGACCAATATTGCTTTTCCGGACATCGAACAATATCGAGATATTGAAACGATGAACTATTACAGACATCATATCGGTCAGGGAAGATCGAAACAGGATGTCATGGAGGCCATCTGGCTGAAGAGTCGGGACAATGCACGAACTCCCATGCAATGGGATGACAGTGAGCATGCTGGATTCACGAAGGGTGAACCTTGGATTCAGGTGAATGATAACTTTACAGAGATCAATGTCGCTGCTGCTGAAAGTGATCCACAGTCCATTTTACATTACTATCGGAAATTGATTTCACTGCGCAAAAAAAACAAGGTGCTGATCTATGGGGCGTATGAATTACTTCTTGCCGATGACCCCGATATCTACGCATATACACGGACTTTAGATGACGAGAAAGTGCTAGTGATCCTAAACTTTAGTTCAAATGAACCTGAAATGCATTGGCCCGAAGGATGGGCAGCAGAACAAGCCAAACTCATGATCTGTAATGTGAACAAACGTTACTCGACAGATGAAGGCACCATTTTATTGCAGCCTTATGAGGCAAGAGTTTATCGAATGCTCTAAATTGTTCTAATTTTGATTTGTATGCTGGCTATGGACTATACTTATAAACGTAAGTTGTGAAATCATGGATGTGAAGTAAACTACATTACTGTTGTATATTAACTTGTCAGGAGGCTGCCGAAATGCTGCAGATTACTTACCATGGACATTCCAGTGTCCAACTGGGCACAGAAGAAAAATCGCTGATCATTGATCCTTTTCTACGTGGCAATGAGCTGGCTGTTACTAAACCCGAGAACATTAAGACAGACGTCGTGCTGTTGACTCATGCACATATGGATCATATTTTGGATGCTGAACCGATTGCGAAGGCGAATAACGCCAAAGTGGTTGCTATCGTGGAGTTGGCTACATACATGTCATGGAAAGGGCTTGATACGCTGGGTATGAACATGGGCGGAACTGTGGATCTTGATTTTGCGCAGGCGAAAATGATTCAAGCCTTCCATACATCAGGAATTGTGCTGGAAGAGGAACAACGCATTATGTACGCAGGATTGCCTGCAGGATATATCATTAACATCGGTGGCAAAACGATATTGCATGCGGGTGATACAAGCTTATTCGGTGATATGAAAATGATTGGAGATCGTCATAAGATTGATGTTGCCTTCCTGCCGATTGGTGGACACTTCACCATGGGGCCTGAAGACGCACTTCAAGCCGCAGCGTGGTTTAATGCCAAACTGACCATCCCTGTACATTATGATACATTCCCAGTGATTCGTCAGGATGCCGAAAAGTTCGTACAGCAGCTAGCTTCCATAGGATTGGAAGGTCGAGTGATGGCGCCAGGGGACTCCTTTAGTTTATAGAGGTTGTTCTCAATCGTCCACTCTGGATCGAGCAATGAAGAAGGTGAGTAACACGTTAAGTTAGATGACGTGTTACTCACCTTCTTTTTTTGAGATTTAAAGTGTGAGTTCAGGGTGTAAGTTCATGATACCGAACTATATGCATATCTTTAGGTTGAGGCGAGGTGGGTTATTCACTTTAGACAAATCACCGATATCATGGCGTTTCCGAACGTTAGTTTCAAAATAAATGTTACATAGCAACCATTTATGGGGAATGTGTAGAAAGGGTATGTATAGCGGTTTTTCACCAAGCTTCATCAGAGTTCGCTCAGGTTAGCAAATTCGAAGTCGTTAACACGAACTTATAAGAAAGATATAGTTTCAACTTGTATATACATGTTTACTTATGTAATATAGACATGAAGTTAACTGATGAGATAGACCAATACGTATTAAAATTTTGGAGGCGTTAACATGAGTTCAACCGACACAACTTCCTCATCGTGGTGGAAAACGTCCACGGTGTATCAGGTATATCCCAAGAGCTTCAACGATACGACGGGAACAGGCACAGGGGATATTCGAGGCCTGACGGAAAAACTAGACTATTTGCAGCATTTGGGCATTGATATCGTATGGCTGCAGCCGGTCTATGTTTCTCCTCAACATGACAATGGCTATGATGTGGCTGATTATTACAAGATTAACCCTGACTATGGCACAATGGAGGACTTCGACGAATTGTTGAAGGGGCTCAAGGCACGAGATATGAAATTAATGATTGATATCGTGGTGAACCACTCGTCCACGGATCATGAGTGGTTCCAGCAGTCGAGGTCTTCCAAAGATAATCCGTACCGGGATTATTATATTTGGAAAGATCCAGCTCCAGATGGCGGTGTGCCGAACAATTGGCAGTCTAAATTTGGTGGGCCGGCATGGCAATACGATGAGCATACAGGTCAATACTTCCTAACCTTGTTCGACAAAACACAGGCTGATCTGAATTGGGAGAATGAGCAAGTACGCAAAGCTGTGCGCGATATGATTAAATTTTGGGCGGATAAAGGAGTAGACGGCTTCCGGATGGATGTCATTAATCTGATCTCCAAGGATCAGCGTTTTCCAAACGATGACGGCAGTGTACCTCCGGGAGATGGTCGTAAGTTTTACACCGATGGACCACGCGTACACGAATACATCACCGAGATGTATGAAGAGGTGTTCGGTCCCTACAATATGGTCACGGTGGGAGAGATGTCTTCCACAACGTTAGAGCACTGCATTCAATATTCCAACCCGAATTCGCGTGAATTCTCAATGACCTTCAATTTTCACCATTTGAAAGTGGACTATCCGAATGGTCAGAAATGGGAACTGATGCCGTATGATTTCGAGGCAATGAAGCAATTGTTCAGTGATTGGCAGACAGGCATGCAAGCAGGTGGAGGCTGGAACGCCTTGTTCCTCAATAACCATGATCAGCCTCGGGCATTGTCCCGTTTCGCGGATGATGGTGATTATCGTGCCGAAAGTGCCAAAATGCTGGCAACCACGATTCATGGCATGCAGGGAACGCCATATGTGTATCAAGGAGAAGAGATTGGGATGCCGAATCCCGTATGGAACGATGTAAGTGAGTTCCGCGATATTGAATCAACCAACATGTATCGATTGCTACAGGAGGAACGAGGTAAAACGGCTGAAGAAGCTTTTGAGATCGTGAAGCAGCGCTCACGTGATAACTCAAGAACCCCGATGCAATGGGATGCAAGTGAGAATGCAGGATTTACAACTGGCACACCATGGATCAAGGTCGATGAGCGATATCCTTCCATTCATGTGGCTGAGCAACTGGCTAATCCGGATTCAGTCTACTATCACTATCGTAAACTGATTGCTCTTCGTAAGCAGGTACCTGTATTGATCGACGGATTGTATGAACGTCTTGATGATGCCCATCCAGAAGTATTCGCTTATGCACGCACGAATGGAAGCGATATGCTGATTGTGGTATCTAACTTCAGTCAGCTCAGTACGAATTTTACATTCTCTGATGCGATCTGGAAGGAACATATTGCCGGCAAAACCCATGAATTGCTGATCGGCAATACAGAGCAGGAACCTGATCTGAAGCAGGAATTATCATTAAGCCCTTATGCATCTTATATGTGGCTAGTTCCACAAAAGAATTAGTAATCATTGTTCCAACGGTTCTTATTGGAAAACCGGGCTTTTGGAACATGAGTATATACACATTAACTAAGTGGGAAGTGACATTATGGCAATAGATAGAAAACAGGTAGAGGAGATAGTACGCGCAGTTGGCGGCAAAGAGAATATTGAAGCTGCAACGCACTGTGTTACACGTCTCCGGTTTGCCTTGGTTGATGAGAGCAAAGTTGATGCGGCAGCTTTGGACCAGAATGATTTGGTTAAAGGTCAATTCTCATCCCAGGGTCAATTTCAGGTCGTCATCGGGCCAGGGCTAGTAGATAAAGTCTATGATGAGATGATCCAGATTACAGGTGGTGACCGTTCTTCCAAGGATGATGTGAAGGCGGCAGCAGGGAAGAAACAAAATCCGATTCAACGCGCCATCAAAACCCTTTCGGATATTTTCATTCCGATTCTGCCAGCGATCATTACAGCAGGTCTATTGCTCGGGATCAACAACATCCTGACAGGGCCGGGAATATTCTTTGATAAAGAATCGTTAGTGGATGTGTATCCGGCTTGGAAGGATTTAGCTTCTATTATTAACACGATTGCAAGCACGGCCTTCACATTCCTGCCTGCACTGATTGGTTGGGCAGCTGTTAAACGATTCGGCGGCAGTCCGCTGCTCGGGATTGTGCTCGGGCTAATCCTTGTACATCCTGATCTGCTGAGTGCCTATGGCTATGCTGATGCAGTGAATGAAGGTACGGTACCTACGTGGAATTTGTTTGGTTGGCATATTGAGAAGATCGGTTACCAAGGGCAGGTTCTGCCGGTACTAGTATCAGCTTATCTGCTTGCCAAGATGGAAATCTTCCTTAACAAAAGAGTGCATGATTCCGTTAAATTACTTGTAGTGGCACCCGTAACATTACTTATTACTGGATTTTTGGCATTTACAATCATTGGACCAGTTACATTTGCAATTGCGAATGCCATTACATCGGGTCTGATCTATATCTATGATTCATATGCAGCACTGGGTGGATTAATCTATGGTGGACTATATGCATTGCTAGTTATTACGGGAATGCACCATACCTTCCTTGCAGTAGACGTACAATTAATTGGTAGCCAGGGCGGTACATTCCTGTGGCCGATGCTGGCGCTATCCAACATCGCACAAGGTTCCGCGGCACTTGCGATGATGCTTGTACTGCGTGAACAGAAGATGCGCGGTCTCGCGGCAACATCCTCGGTATCCGCCTTCTTGGGGGTAACGGAGCCGGCAATCTTTGGTGTTAATATTCGTTATCGTTATCCGTTTATCTTCGGTATGATCGGTTCGGCTATTGGCGGTGTATTGCTTACAATGAATAATGTTCAAGCTACCTCAATCGGGGTAGGGGGCGTACCTGGATTCTTATCCATTTTCCCGAACAAATGGGGCGTCTTCTTCATCGGTATGGCTATTGTATTGATTGTACCGTTCCTGTTAACCGTTATTTTCGGAAGAGCCAAAATGAGAAAGCAAGATCGTGAGGCGGGCAGTGGTTCTGTGACAGAAGATCATGTATCCACGTCAACTTCTACTTCCGAGGATAACCGCACTACGGCAAACAAAAACACAGATTCTAGCGGTGCACCTGCGGTGACTTCCGATGCGCAAGCCTCAATTAATATTCTTGAAGTGATGGCTCCGTTAACGGGTAAAGCCGTATCGTTGGATCAGGTTCCAGACCCTGCCTTTGCAGAAAAACAAATGGGTGAAGGGATTGCCATTGAACCTTCTGGCAACAAGGTCGTTGCTCCTTTTGATGCACAGATTGCCCATGTCATTAAGAGCAAACATGCTGTCATCTTGGAGCATGCGAGCGGTGTTCAGATCCTCATCCACGTCGGTATTAATACCGTGTCACTGAAAGGTGAAGGTTTCAATATGCATGTAGAAGCTGGAGAACATGTGCGAGCTGGGCAAACCTTGCTTGAATTCGATCGTCAGACGATTGAAGCAGCAGGCCATCCACTAATTACGCCAATTATCGTTCCTGACGGTCAGGATGTGGTAGACCGAGTTGAAGTTACAACAGGTGACGTTACATCCAATCGTAACGGCGTGTTAAAGGTATATCTGAAGGGATAACTTGATGATCCGATTAGAAGGGAAGCTCAATTTATTGAGCTTCCTTTTTATTTGGATTTATCTCATAGAGAATAAACAATGTAGTTTAATACAATTTATTTGGTTATGTTACATTTTGTGATACGGATGTTTCTATTATCCTTTATACTCGTCTTAGTTCAGGTAATATGAGAGAATTGAATAAGATGTGAACTCCCGCATACCTTCAATTTATAGAATAGCTTGAGGAGATGAAGAAATAGGTATTTGGTCAAGGATGAGGAGGGGAACCATGGCACGTATTGCGGTGATGATCATTCATGGGCTTGGTAGGCAAAAAGAAGACTATGCGGATCAGCTTATTTTACGATTGCAGTATGAATTCGATCAGGTCATGGTTATGCCGGGAGCAGCCAAGCAGTATCTCGATATTGAGCCTGTATTTTGGGCTGATGTATTCGAAGAGAGGGAAGAAGAACTATTCCAGCAGCTTGTAGTTTCGCCTCAATTGAATTACCAGGTACTGCGCCGATTCGTCATCCATTATCTCGCTGATGCTGTTGCTTATCAGCCTGTTGAACAGCAGGGACACCATTATGATGCTGTACACCGTACACTAAGCGAAGCGATGCACAGACTCTCTTACCGTAACGGGCCAGAGACACCTCTGTGCGTGCTGGCTCATAGTTTGGGTGCAGTCATTGCGAGTAATTTCTTCTATGATCTTCAATATCCCTCCAGTCGAACACCTTGTATAATAGATGTAACATCAGCTTTGGAGCGGGGAGATACCTTAACTAGCTTTTATTCGTTCGGAACGACACTGCCGCTGTGGAGTTTACGTTATCATGATTTTAGTCAGCCCATTCAGGTTCCAGCGAAACGAGCTCATCAGTTTTTCCCGGGGTTAGAAGGGGAATGGGTTAACTTTTATGATAAGGATGATATACTTGGTTATCCCTTACGTCCGATTGATCCGGCCTATGGAGTTGCCGTGAAGGAAGATATCGAGATTAACTCAGGTAACTGGGTACAGAGCTGGAATCCGCTCAGCCATGGTGGTTATTTTCACAATAGAACCATGAATCATAGAATAGCCCAGGGATTAGCTCGAATGTGGACCTGGGTGAATCGTGAGTTACCATAAGACATCGTAATGAAGGAGACATTATTTTGGAATGCAGAACAGGTTGTGCCGCGTGTTGTATCGCCATTTCGATATCTTCACCGATTCCAGGAATGAAGAGTGGCAAGCCGGCAGGGGTACGCTGTGTACAACTTACGGAAGATAATCGTTGTAGTATTTTTGGACATCCAGACCGTCCTGATGTGTGTAGTGGATTACAGGCTTCATTCGATATGTGCGGTAGTACAGATCAAGAAGCTTTTCGTATCCTTAGCTGGCTCGAACAGGAAACGAATCCGAATGCTCATAACTAAGGGATACACATTATAGTCAATAGCTCGTAGCTGAATGACTCATAACAGATCCCGATATTAATTATTGGCTTATAAGAAAAGCTTGAATCACGAAGAGTACCTCGGGTTGATCCCGGGGTACTCTTTGTGTGAGATAAATTCTCTCATTTAATTGGATGGCCGTGAACATATTTCTGAATTGCCTTCTTTCTGTCTCAATAGTCGAGTGAGAACGATCTTCAGAACAGAAGAGACGATAAAGAAAATAAATAAAATTCGGAACAGCTGATATCCTGAGACGACCGATAGATTGGCGTTTACCTCATGAGCCATAATACTCATCTGATCCATGCCTCCTGGAGCCATACTAAGTAGGGAAGTAGCGGCTGATAGGGAGTACACATGCATGAGAATATAACCTAGCCCCAGAGAGCCAGCAATGAGCAGTACGCTACTAAGTAGAGCAAGAGTGACGGTTTGCGTCTTGCGCTGTAGCTGCTCTGGTCGAAGCATCAAACCGACATGACTACCAATCATCAACTGCGATAGATTGAGTACAGAAGAGGGCAGTGCAGGTGTATGCATCGAAGTGGTTAATTGAATCACACACATGACAATCATTGGCCCAAGCATAAAGGCAGTGGGAAAACGCAGCTTACGTGCGATCCAAGCGCCAATGACGCATAGTGGGGCATAGATCCATATTTCTGGGAATAACGCTGTCCATAAGGCACTTGTTCCCAGCACAAGGTCTGTTCCTACAACAGTAGCTCCACCGACCCATGGACTGAACAGCAGAAAAGGAACACAGAACACAATCATGATTAACCTAGTCACCTGCAAAAAGGTAACCAGGGTTAGATTAATGGATTTCATCTCCTCAGCTAAAGAAACCATCTGGGATAATCCGCCCGGAATACTCCCAACAAGCAAAGACGGAAAGTCAAATGGAGTAAGCTTCGAAGCGAGATAGGCCGTTAATGTACAGAATCCAATGAGTAGTAAGGTCATGAGCAGCATCATGGGAAGCTGGTGCATAATTCCTAGTAATGCATCCTCTGTAAGGGTGAGGCCGATCGAATAACCAACAATCAGAATTCCGTAATCGCGTACGTTTGCAGGCCACATTAACGGAAGCTTAAGCACTTGTGCACCAAGAAGCATGAACACCATTGGCCCTAGCAGCCAAGGGATTGGCGTATGGATCGCAGTGAATACGATACCTCCCAGTACGGAGACGCTCAAACTGAGCAAAAAACGAAAAACAACGGAGGGACTATGCTTACGCATCATTCCCATCCGTTCCATTTCCTCATATTAGTTGGCACGAGCCCTATACGTGAACCGGTATATAGGTTTAAGTTGCAAATTTGATTCATGTAAGATCACTCCTGATGAATAGGCGCTTATTTTACTTCAAGGAATCTTCGACCCTTCAACTCATCTCACTCTACCTTACTCGCTTATCAATGCGTTGTCACCTGTGCAGCAGGTTTGGCTTCCCTAAACATCACATAATACATCAGGGACGAAATAACATACAGGCTGCCTGTAATACTGAACGTGATCGCATAACCCCAGTACGTTCCATAGGTAGTAACCAGATAAGATTGTACAGGACCCATGGTAGCCCAGCCGATCATGAAGGCCGTCTGCATTAATGAATTCGCAATCCCACGTCGCTTATCAGAGATTTTGTCAACCAGAATGGCGGAGTGAATCGGATTAGCCGCATTCATTAGTGCTTGCCTAAACAGGAAGCTGATGGAGGCGATCACCAGCAGATTCGTGAATCCCGTAAGCAATAGGAAAGGCAAGGACATGATCTGGAAAATGACGACAGCTCGAACGCTCCCTACCTTTGCTGCAAGCGTAGGCCCAATCAGCATGGAGACAATGGTCATGATCTGACCTAAGGAGATAAGTAGACTCATCCCGCTGAGAGAAACAGAAAAACGATTCGTGAAGTATAGATTCAAATAAGGTACAACAAGACCAGAACCGAGTCCAATCAATAATTGAGTGATAACAAACTGACCGATCAGTCGGGAATCCTTCTTTTTGAGCTGAACATTAGACTCACGGACTACTCCAGTGGATTCAGAGATAACTCCTTCAACGCTTTCCTTCGATTGAATGGTTGTAGGCGTTGGGTGAGTTGTTTGGGGTGTAGTTGATTTATCGTTGATAAATAATAAAGGAATAAATGCGGCTAGCGTAGCCACGCCTCCAATAATTAACACCGTTTGTAAACCGGTGACCACCGCGAATCCTGCTGAATGAAGCAGATCAGCAAATACGCCGCCTCCCAGACTTCCTAGCACCTGAGATGCAAGAACAAGAGAAGAATAGTAACTGAACATTTTCAAGCGCTGACTCTTCTTCACATTTTCAGCCAGGAAAGGGATCGCGAGAACTTGGAATACCCCAGCAAAAAGTCCAGAGAACACGGCAAACCAGATTAACCCACTGGCGGAATAGTCGAACGAGCGTCCTATGAGGAACATTCCGCTGAACAATGCTCCGACGATGAGCAACCGTTTGCGACTGAAACGATCACCGCCGAGTCCTATAGGCACGAACATAATCGCGGTTGCTAGCGATTGAATACTGACAATCTGACCATTCATGGTGTCGTTGTAGCCAAGACCTTGAATGTACAAATTATACAGGACAGAGAACATGCCATTACCGATCTGATATAGAATACTAGCTAGAAAAAAAAGTTGGATATTGCGGGACCAGCCCCGAATTTCCGAAACGATCTGTCTTAGAACTCTCAAGTGGTTTCCCCCAGTCGATGCTGTGCAGTGTTACCAGTTTAACAGGAATGGGGAAATTTCGGAACAATTGACCACTGTTTATTTTTTTGGTTTATGGCAAAACACGTGCAAGCATGAATCCATCATACCCTTTGCTGCCTACCGTTTGGAGTGCAGTTGCTTCAAGTTTAGGATGGTTTGCAACCATATCTAGGAAGGTACGTACACCTTGGACTCTCTCATCTGTGCTGTTTGGATTGGCCACTTCACCATCTCGTACAATATTGTCGCCAACGATAAGACTTCCAGGACGTGCTAAGCGTAGAGCCCATCGGAGATAATCGGGATTGCTTGGTTTGTCAGCATCGATGAAGATGAAATCGAAGGGTTCACGGTACTCTTCTTGTATGTCCGGGAGAGTCGTCAGGGCTGCCCCAACACGTAGGTCAACTTTATCCATAAGCCCTGCATGGCTAAGATTATGACGAGCAATTTCTGCATGATGTGGATCGGCTTCAAGAGTTACGATTCTACCTTGATCAGGCAACGCACGAGCCATCCAGATCGTACTGTAACCGCCCAGTGTTCCAATTTCGAGGACTCGCGTTGCTCCATGAATCTGAAGCAGAAGTTGAAGAAATTTACCCTGATTTGGTGTGACATCATGGGCAGGCAATCCACCAGCGGCATTGTGGTTTAAGGCTTGCTCGAGCAGTGGATCGGCGGGAATCAATCGATCATTCAGATATTGATCTACTTGAGTCCATGTGTGTAGTAAGGAAGAAGAATTCACATTTTTCATTAAGCATGTTCCTTTCCGGATAAGGGTTTGGGATTTCTTAATTCCACTATACGACTTGCAAGATTATAAATAAAATATATATATTATATTTAATCATA
>NZ_LMFO01000030.1 GCF_001426865.1 Paenibacillus sp. Root52
AGAGCACCTGGTTTGGGACCAGGGGGTCGCATGTTCAAATCGTGTCATCCCGATCTAAGAAAGCAGATTATCTGATATAGATAATCTGTTTTTTGTATTTGTGTAAATAATGAGTAATGTTTAAATGCAAGCTTGTTTGTGCATAAACGGTAACCCTTTCGGTCACACTAGGTTTAAAAAAAGTGATAGAAGGGGTTCAGGTGAACACGTTTAAATTAAAGAAACAATTTAAAAGGCGTTGGCGACGTTGGAAACGAACTGCATGGATGAGTCTAGCCTTAGTGGCTGTAACGATACTAGCATATAGCGGACTGTCCATCTCTTCTCATATTCAACGTTTATTAACAACTGATTTTAGTGAGACCGTCACTGTCATGGGGGCAGCTCCTATAGAGGCGAATCGTTCGGAAGCAGAGGTACAAGCCATAGTAAAACAACTAGGATCTACTACACCTGATGACTTAACTGCTGTTGTATTGGAAGTCCACTATATTTGTGGAGTCGAGACTGAGCAATTAGGCAAAATGACAGCTTCACAAGTCGAAGTGTTATTACTCCAACATCCCGAATGGGATGCAGAAGTTGCAGCAGATGGTTTACGGGTTAAGCAACAGGTTGATGACCTTTCTCCTCTATGCAAAGAGCAGGCTTATATTAGCATAGATGCATTAGGGAATCTGAATTTGTACGAAGGTCGCCCTACAGAGGACAAAGTAATCCGCACTTTTTTTCAAATGGATGTTGGGTCACTTGAGTCTTCATTGCCTGAGGGAGTATGGGAACAGCTACAGCAAGGAATTCGAGTACAGGACAAAGATGAATATAACAGTGTCATTTCTACATTTAGCGACTATGCGGTTGATCGAGCCTCTGAAGAAGTCATTCTAAATGGTGGTTGACTCAAGAAAGTTTTGAAGAGCATTAAAACGAAGACAGGTTATAGGTTTGCTGGAGAAGGGCATCGAAGTGATGTCCTTTTTGTCGTGTGTTGACCGATCGTAAGGAAATAAATTAGCCCTTAGGGTTTGTGTGATACCTTCCTGTTAACAGGTTTAGGGCTTTGCTCGACCTTGGATACCAGAGGATGGGAAATGTTTTGTGACATCTTTATAGGTAAAGCGACAAGGTTTTCTAAGACTCCATAGGAGTGTGAATGATAGATTTTATGAGGATTAAAATGTAGTCAAAGTTTCCTGCCGCAGGGTCTATCTTTTTGTTATAATGAAATGAACGATACATATGTTCGCTTTATTGTAAGGGAGAGATGGGTTTGCGTTTTTTGGGGATAGACCCGGGAATTGCGATTGTTGGGTTTGGTTTTGTGGATAAGATCGGAAGTAAAGTGGTTCCTGTACAATATGGCTGTATTCAGACAGAAGCTCATACACCTGAAGAGGAACGATTACTTCACGTATATGAGGGAATGGTACAGCTCATCGATAAATATAAGCCAGATGCAGTCGCATTGGAGAAACTTTTCTTCAATCGGAACGTTACAACAGCGATGTCCGTCAGTCAGGCCAGAGGGGTAATGGTTCTGGCTGCTGCACAGAAAGGGCTACCTATTGCTGAGTACACACCGATGCAGATTAAACAGGCGATTGTAGGATACGGCAAAGCGGAGAAACGTCAAGTGCAAGAGATGGTCAAAATGTTTTTGCGGTTACAGGCGATTCCTAAGCCAGATGACGTAGCAGATGCGTTGGCAGTAGCCGTATGTCATGCACATTCTTATACATTAAATTCGAAGTTAAATGAGGTATTGCGAAAATGATTGATTTTCTTAGAGGACAGTTCGTGCATGTGGAGAATGAATATATTGTGCTTGATGTTCAAGGTGTGGGCTATCGTGTATTTTGTCCTAACCCATATGCGTTCGCGAAACAAGAAGGTGAGATCATGGTCTATACCCATCATCACGTGCGTGAAGATGCCATGTTGTTATATGGTTTTGTTACAAGAGAAGAACAGCGCTTGTTTCGTAAGTTGATCGAGGTGTCTGGTATTGGACCACGAGTCGCCCTGGGCATTTTGGCAGGAGGCACGCCTGATCATGTCGTTACAGCGATTTACCAAGAGAATCTGACATTCCTAACCAAACTACCGGGAATCGGTAAAAAGACAGCTCAGCGTATGATTTTGGATCTGAAGGATAAGCTGGACGGATTCGGTGCTGCCGCGTATGCAACAGGTTTATTTGCTCCTCCTTCAGAAGAAGCAGGAAGCGGCTCAGCTTGGGATGAGGCACGTGATGGTCTCAAAGCGCTTGGTTACACAGACAGCGAGTTGGATAAAGTATGGCTCAAGCTGAAAAAAGATGTTACATCTGCCGATTCGGTTGATGTGTTGATGAAACGAGCACTGCAAATGCTATTCACTGGATAACTAACTTTACCAACACGATAGCACATTGCTCGTACTAAAAAGGTAGGGATGAACATGGATGAGCGTATTATTTCCGCTAACCTGATGATGGATGATCAAGCTGTTGAGCTGAGTCTTCGTCCCCGGTATTTGAACGAATATATCGGACAAAATCAGGTGAAGGAGAATTTAAAAGTATATATTGAAGCAGCCAAAATGCGTAATGAAGCATTGGATCATGTTTTATTGTATGGCCCACCAGGACTAGGTAAAACAACACTTGCCAACATCGTCGCTAATGAATTGGGTGTTAACTTGCGTACCACTTCAGGGCCTGCAATTGAGCGACCAGGAGATCTAGCAGCATTGCTGACTAATCTTCAAGAGGGTGATGTGCTATTTATTGACGAGATTCATCGTCTGCATCGTACTGTTGAAGAAGTGATGTACCCTGCGATGGAAGACTCTGCATTGGATATTATGATCGGTAAAGGTCCCAGTGCGCGATCTGTGCGTCTTGATCTGCCACCATTCACTCTCATTGGGGCTACAACACGCGCTGGTTTGCTGTCTGCGCCTCTGCGGGATCGTTTTGGTGTCATTAGCCGGTTGGAATTTTATACGGTTGATGAGCTAGCCTACATTGTCTCTCGCTCTACAGAAATCCTTGGGGTTGAGATTGTTGGAGATGCTGCAGAAGAGATTGCCCTCCGTTCCCGTGGAACGCCGAGGATTGCCAATCGTTTATTGAAGCGAGTTCGAGACTTCGCTCAGGTACGAGGCGATGGAGTCATTACACAGGCATTAGCAGAAGAAGCACTTAAACGTCTACAGATTGATCCGAGAGGATTGGACGAGATCGACCACAAGATGCTTAAGTCCATGATCAATAGCTTCCGGGGAGGCCCAGTTGGTCTGGATACCATTGCAGCTACGATTGGTGAAGAGAGCCAAACCATTGAGGATGTTTATGAGCCTTATTTATTGCAGATCGGTATGATTCAACGTACACCAAGAGGTCGAATTGTTACAGATATGGCTTATCATCATTTGGGTTTGCCGATTCCGCCGCGAGATGGAAAGTAACATAATTGACTCATGGGTAGTGGGATGTGTGAATGTTGTTCTTCTATTACATGAAACAGTTCTAAATATCAAATGAAGTTTGAAATTCATAGATGTATCTACACAAGGAAAAGTGCGGAGAGGAGCCTGATTGTGGGGAAAGCAATACAAAATAAGAAATGGAGTCGCCGATTAAAGGTTTTGGCTGCGGCTGTATTGATGGCAGGATGTCTGCAGGTACCCGCGTATGCAGCAGAAAATGATGGACAGCTGATTCGGGTTGCGATGTTTGCGAATCTGGGAAGCACATACAAATCAACAACACCATTAATCACACTTGAATCGAATGGGAGTTGGACAATTGGATCTGAGACGGGTGCTAACGTAAGTCTTCCAGCGGGGCAGATTCGATTCAGCGCAGATGGTTTCCGAGTGAAGGTGTTGGAGACAGCAGATTTCAAAACAGCGGCGGCAGCAGCCAAATTATTGCAACCAACCAGCGATAAGCCGTTACTCTTCAGCTCAAGTGTGAGCGGCAAAACGGTGTATCAGCTCTATACCGGAAACTATGCTACAGAGACACTCGCTGGACAAGCCGTTGCTCGAGTTCAGAAGGTAGCTGCAGCTCAATTGGGTGGGCAGAAACCAGTCGTAACGGGAAACAAGCATTTATCTACTGGAAACTATAGCTCCTTACAAGAAGCACAAGCGGCGCAAGCTTCTCTCTCAGCATCAGGCATCACTTCCTTTACTGTATTGTCATTGGATGCAGGTAGTTCGGGCTACAGTGTATGGGTCGGTGAAGCTGTGACAGATGCAGAGCTTACTGCTGTGAAGAAGACGGTAGAGACTCAAGTAGGTGGCAGCAGCCTATCTCCTATATCTAATAACAGCTCTGCTCTAATCATTCGGCAGGATGCGGGGTTAAGTCTAGACACGCCTAAGACTGCAGCACATTACACGATTGCCGGTACGGAAGCCAAAGCGTGGGTGCAGGGAGATGGAAATGGCATTAAAGTATTGGAACGTTCCCAGCGAACATATCGCGGAGATATGGAAGTCAGTATCGTGAATGGTGACTTGGCTTTAGTGAATGTCGTTCCGTTGGAACAATATTTGTACTCCGTAGTTGGAGCAGAGGTGTATTCCTCCTGGCCTGCAGAGGCTCTAAAAGTACAAGCAGTTGCTGCTCGTTCCTATGCTCTCCAACAGGGCACTCGCTTCCAGATTGCCAATGTTGTGGATACAACACTAAGTCAAGCCTATAACGGCGTTGATTCGGAGAATGATAAAGTAACCAGCGCAGTAGATGCTACCGCAGGAGAAGTTGTCAAAAGTGGTGGTAAAATTGTAGAGGCTGTATTTTCATCCAATGCAGGTGGACAAACGGCACATCCCTCCGAGGTTTGGAACGGGGGAGCAGGGGTCTTCACCAATGTGGATAGTTCTGGAGATACATCAGCACAGGCTGGATTGCATACGTGGTATCATGTACTGCTTAACTCAGGCATCAGTGGGTATATCCGTGAGGACAATGTGAAGGAGCTAAGCTCCAAAACGGATGCGGGCCTTTCCAAGGTTACTGTCACCGCACAGAATACGAATGTACGTGCCATCCCATTAATCCAATCTACGGTTGAGCCGGTAGCCAAAATGAATCCAGGGAACGAAGCCGTTGTTTTGGCAAAAGTAGCACAATCCAATGATTATGCTTGGGTGAGAGGGCCATTTACCGCTGCTCAATTAGTCAAAACGTTGCAAGGTAAAACGACGACGACTGTTCCCTCATCCATCTCAACATTAGAAGTCACGAAGCGCGGACCTTCTGGTCGAGCACTTGAAGTAAGTGCCAATGGACAAGCGCTGACTGTTAAATATGCAGATACGTACCGCTCGGCGCTGGGTGGATTGCCTAGTACTTTATTTGATATTGCAGGTACTGGAAGTTATACTGTATTAGGCGCTGACGGGAATACAGCGAGTAAGACAGGGTCTCAAGGAGCAGCTGTATTGTCTGCCTCAGGTACAGGAACTTCATCTGGTAATGCCCTTGTCGTCATGAGCGGTGATGGTCAGGCAAGAGCCGTAACTCAGGGACAAAACTTTATGTTCATCGGCCAAGGAAATGGTCACGGATTAGGTTTGTCGCAATGGGGAGCCAAAGGCATGGCGGATGAAGGGTATGATTACCAGGAAATATTGAAACACTATTACCAAAATGCGACTATTGTTAAGGAATGAATTGACGATGAATGTGAACTTATATGATTTTGAATTACCGGAACAGCTTATCGCACAGACGCCGTTGCTTGATCGGACTGCGTCTCGCTTGCTTACCTTGAATAAGGAGAGCGGTGAAGTCAACCATAATACGTTTCCGGATATTATTAACTTTCTACAGCCTGGTGACACACTTGTGCTTAATGATACACGAGTGTTGCCAGCTCGTTTGTTTGGAACAAAAGAGGATACAGGAGCCAAAGCGGAAGTGTTACTGCTCAAAAACGTGGAAGGTGATCGCTGGGAAGCACTGGTTAAGCCAGGCAAAAAGCTGAAAGCCGGTTCTGTTATCGTTTTTGGTGATGAACTGAAAGCCGTGATTGACGAAGAAGGCGAAATGGGCGCGCGTATGCTTACATTTTCGTATGAGGGGATTTTTCAGGAGATTCTAGATCGTCTCGGTGAAATGCCGTTGCCTCCGTATATTAAGGAAACACTGGATGATCGTGAACGCTATCAGACGGTATATGCGAAGCATGAAGGTTCTGCGGCCGCACCAACAGCTGGACTTCATTTTACGGATGAGTTGCTTGATCAGATTCGAGCAAAAGGTGTTAATGTAACCTTCATTACGCTTCACGTTGGGCTGGGAACATTCCGTCCTATGTCCGTAGATGTAGTAGAGGATCATGTTATGCATGAAGAGTATTACTCTATGTCACAGGAGACGGCCGATCTGATTAATGAAACGAAGCAACGTGGGAATCGTGTTTTTGCTGTAGGTACAACAAGCTGCCGTACACTTGAAACGGTAGGCAGTAAATTTGAGCAAGGACTCCTGCAGGAGAGTAGCGGCTGGACTAAAATTTTCATTTATCCTGGCTATACCTTCAAGGTAATTGATGGCATGCTGACGAATTTCCATCTTCCGAAATCTACATTAGTCATGCTGGTAAGTGCGCTTGCAGGCAGAGAACACATTATGCACGCCTATGAGGAAGCTATTGCTCAAGAGTATAGATTTTTCAGCTTTGGCGATGCGATGTTGATCTATTAATGTTGAATTAGGCAAAAAATGATTGGTGTTGAACCTACAAAGATTCACGAGTAAAGGTCTAACGATTAACTTTTAGAGGATGATTAAAACCAATGGCAGCAATTACGTACGAACATATTAAAACTTGTAAACAATCTGGTGCCCGATTAGGACGTGTACATACACCTCACGGAATCATTGAGACACCAACGTTCATGCCGGTAGGCACGCAAGCAACCGTTAAAACGATGAGCCCTGAAGAGTTAAAGGAAATGGATGCGCAAATTATTCTGAGTAATACGTATCATCTGTTCCTTAGACCTGGACATGAGATTATTCGTCAAGCTGGTGGCTTGCACAAATTCATGAATTGGGATCGCCCAATTCTGACTGATAGTGGTGGATTTCAAGTATTCTCTCTCAGTGAAATGCGTAAAATCACAGAGGAAGGCGTAAATTTCCGCTCGCATCTGAATGGAGACAAGAAGTTCTTGTCCCCTGAAGTTGCCATGGAAATACAGAACGCACTGGGTTCCGATATTATGATGGCATTTGATGAATGCCCACCGTACCCGGCAGAATACGAATATGTGAAAAAATCCCTTGAACGTACAAGCCGCTGGGCGGAGCGTTGCTTAGAAAGTCATGCACGTCCACATGACCAAGGTTTGTTCGCCATCGTGCAGGGTGGAATGCATGAAGATCTGCGCCGCCAAAGCGCAGCAGATTTGACTTCCATGGATTTCCCGGGGTATGCTATTGGTGGACTGAGTGTTGGAGAGCCGAAACATTTAATGTATGGCGTGTTGGATTATACGGTGCCTTTGTTGCCTTCCAACAAACCACGTTATTTAATGGGGGTAGGTTCACCCGATGCATTGATTGAGGGATCGATTCGTGGAGTAGACATGTTTGACTGCGTACTTCCAACGCGGATTGCCCGTAACGGAACAACGATGACTAGCCAAGGACGGCTTGTAGTTCGAAATGCCAAGTTTGCAACTGATTTTGGTCCACTTGACCCTGAATGTGATTGCTACACTTGTCGTAACTATTCCAGAGCCTATTTGCGTCATTTAATCAAGGCGGATGAAACGTTTGGCTTGCGTCTGACGACCATCCATAATCTTCATTTCTTGCAGAATTTGATGCGCAACGTGCGCAAAGCCATTATGGAAGATCGTCTGCTTGATTTCCGGGATGAATTTTTCGATCAATATGGTCTTCATGACAATGACAAAGGTTTCTAAGAGGTTTGTTGCGGAACCGGAGGAACAAGCATTATTTTGTACGTATAGTCGATAAGGGGGAGTTTACATGTTTCAAGGAATGGCACTACAAGCGGCTAATCCAGGCGGAGGTATCGTATCTTTGATTGTACCTTTGGTACTTATGGTTGCGATTTTCTACTTCTTGATGATTCGTCCACAGAACAAAAAGCAAAAACAGCGTAATGCGATGCTTGGCCAGTTGAAAAAAGGCGATAAAATCGTTACTATCGGTGGTCTCCACGGTACAATCGCTGAAATTACAGAAGACGTGGTTGTTCTGCGCGTAAACGATGTAACGAAGCTTACATTCGATCGTAATGCGATCAGCAGTGCAGTAAGTCGTGAAACTGCTGAATAATTATAAATGAGCGAGAAGTTAGAGAAATAGAGTTCGCTCACAATAGTTAGTTCTGTCTGTTATTACAGAACCGAAGCTCCTTTTTACAGGGCTTCGGTTCTTTTTTTATTTTATAGTCTGATCAGGAACTCATATGCCATATACCAAGAACTCGTTGACTGTTAGTTTCGTTGTGTGTTTACTCCGAAAATTCCACCCAGAGCAGAGATTAGAAATGCACTTGCGAGTTGAAGGCTATCCTTCCAGTTGAACGAAGCATCCAGTGCCAGAAATCCAATGATCAATACGATTATCCCATAAACGACACCCGTTAGGCCTCCATGGTACCATCCTTTTTCACCGGATCTTTTGCCAGCCACGAATCCACCAATGAGTAGCGACAGCGCATGAACAACGTAAGTATACAGGGAAAGATCCTGCTCCCGCATTCCAGTCATCCAGAGAAATAAGGAAAGAACCAGTGCTCCTAATAACATCCAAACAAAGGCATGACAGAGACCTGACAAAATCGGGTTGGACATTCGAAACGAGATCACTCGGCGAATCAGCTGCATGAAGCATCCCCCTTGTACAAGTTTGAAATTAATACAGTGTATGGTCAAGCCTTCAGACTTATGAACTGAATTTTCCATTAAATGAATTGATGTGATCTGCATGAGCATGTCAGCTTCGGGTCAAAATAGGGATTACGCTACAGGTGCCTATGGATAACTCAAACAAAGGAGGAACCTTGTCGTGAACTTCTCAGATATCGGAGCACATGTTTTTCGAACGATCCTCATGTATTTCATTGTCTATGGCGCGATCCGAGTGATGGGGAAAAGGGAAATTGGAAAGCTGTCCATGTTTGACCTGGTCGTGTCCATTATGCTTGCAGAGATTGCGGCCTTTGTCATTGAGGATATGGAAAAACCTTTATCTCACGGAATTGTGCCTATGCTAACTGTACTTATAATGCAGATTGGTATGGCATTTGTCAGTCTCAAAAGTCGTAGACTCCGCCTAATGATTGATGGCAAACCAACAGTTCTCATCTCCAAAGGAACCTTGCATCGGGATGAGATGCGTAAGCAGCGATATAACTTAGATGATTTGTTACTTCAACTGCGTGAGCAGAATATAGACAGCATCGGTGATGTCGAGTTTGCGATTCTGGAGACGACAGGTAAATTAACTGTTTTCCCGAGTAATCAAAGCAACACAAGTAATTCAGGTGGAAATGGATCATCAAACAACAGAGGCAGTGCACATACGAAACAAAAAGCCAGGCAAGATCGAGTGGATGGGTTTCAAAATATTAAATATGAAGGTCTGCCCTTACCACTAATCATGGATGGAAAAGTTCAGGATCAAAATCTGGAGCTGATTCAAAAGACAAGGTTCTGGCTTAAAAATCAGATTCAACAAAAAGGTATCCTTGATTTCAAGGAAGTATTTATCTGTTCAATTGATCACAATGGCAAAGTTTTTGTTAGCCTGAAGGATGATTCCAAATAAGACGTTGCTTATTTACGTGATCTGCGTTCAAACCACGAACCGATGATAGGTACACGAGACAAATCATGAAAATCAATCATACGTGTCATACCCATCACGATCAAATAGACGATTAACCCTATGGCTGGAGCAAGAATCATTCTTGCCCATAGTGGCAGAATAACGACAGTATGCTCAAAGACAAGAAGAGTGGCTGCGCCCATGATGAACATGCCTGTGCCTGTCTTAACCCAGTCCATAAACTTGAAACGAAATTGAAGTAAAGTACGTACACTTCGTGCATGTAAAAGAGTTACGATTGTGGAGTTAGCACAGATAGCAATAATTGCACCAAAGATGCCGTATTCAGGACGTGAAGCGAGCAGTAGGATCAATGTGATTTTGATAACAGCTCCGATAAACGTATTAAGCAATGCTTTTCCCGGACGATCAAGTGCTTGTAATGCTGCCTGCAGAGGAGCCTGAATGTA
This sequence comes from Paenibacillus sp. Root52, assembly GCF_001426865.1. GTDB lineage: Bacteria > Bacillota > Bacilli > Paenibacillales > Paenibacillaceae > Paenibacillus. The sequence continues at coordinate 10,282 of NZ_LMFO01000030.1, forward strand.
AATGAAGAGAGCAAAAGGAGCCATGAGTTTCAGCATGCTTCCAATCGATGCATCATTATAGAGAATAAGGCACATCGGTTCGGCAAGCACATACATAAAAACAGAAAAAGGAGCACCTGTAACGAGTGCAAGCCTTAAAGCTTGATGCATGCGTTTATGAATCAGGGCACGATCCCCCTGCGCAGATGCTTCAGACAATGAAGGGACGAGAGAGGTTGCCAGTGATGAGGTAAGTGCCCCTGGAAGCAATAATAATGGAATAATCATGCCTTGTAGTGCTCCGTACTGGGCGGTAGCTAATCCTCGTGAAATACCTGCAATGGCCAAGCTTTGCGCTGTTACGATAGTTTCGGCAAGATAGGATAAGGAGCCGACCAATCGTCCTGCCGTAACAGGTACAGAGATGGCTAACAAACGGCGAATAAGTGAATGATTGGGCTGAGCAACTGAACCGAGACTGTTGTGTGCTTGAGGTAAGACTGGCGGCGGAGTGTAAAGAGGCTCGGTATCGTTTTTTTGCCTATGGTAATTCCATAGCAGTACGAGCATGCCAATGAATTCACCGACCAGAGCACCCAGCATTGCACCAGCGGCAGCCTGAGCAATACCATGTGGAAGCAGCAACCAAGCAAACCAAATGACGCAAATAATACGTACAATCGTTTCAACAATAGAGGAAGCTGCCGTAGGAATCATATTTTGCTTACCTTGAAAGTAACCTCTGTAAACAGCCGACACAGCGATAATTGCAATCATGGGGCTCATGCTAACAAATGTGTGGTATACTCGCTCATCTGTAAGAACATAACGTGTAACCCAAGGGGCAAAGACAATGCACAAAAACATAAAAATCACACCAAGCGTCAACGTAAAGGCTAAGCTGATCTGCAAGATCCGTTGAGGCGAAAAACGATTCGCACCTGTGTCTGCTTCAGCTACGAGTTTGGCGACGGCAAGCGGTATGCCGCCTGTAATCAAGGTTACGAGCACGATGAAGAAGGGGTAACTTAATTGATAGATTCCGACGCCTTCTGCTCCGATAACCCGTGGTAATGCAATGCGTGGGATGAATCCGAGAATACGATTAATAATGCCTGCGGCGAGCAGGATCATAGCTCCCTGGATAAATGTCTGCTTCTTCAAGACTACCCCTCTTTCCCGAATGAAAGTAACAGGTTTCGTTAACGGGACCAAGCCGTTGTTCTTCATCCTATGCCAGTCCATCATATTCTCATGACAAATTGATCACGATTAACAAAAAGATCCATCAACAGCAAGAAGGAATATGACCAGGGGAAGTCGAATGATGTAATATTGATGCCGCATAAAGGCTTGTGTGTGGGAAGGGAGGCTAATCCCCGTTGGAGGAAATGAACGATATGGAGATGGAACAATCCATTGAGATGCTCTGCTGCAGCAAGGCGGAAGAGTTTAGGCTTGTAGGTTATGAATATGTGACCAGCAAAGATGTCTGGAATTGCGTCAGTCATAAATATGAAAAGCAGGGCATTCCACCGCTTCACCAGCTGGTGAACGACATTTTGTCACTGAAAGCAACAAGCTTTATGAACTTTATGACCGTGTCTGCATACCGGGGATCCTCTTTCTAGCGAAAGGGATCTTTTTTGTTGAAAATTGACTGCTTTTTACGGCATCGCTATAATAGGAATATTGAGAACGAAAGGGGATCTAGGAACGGCATGAAAAGAATTATCAGTTTCATTCTGGTCGTGCTTGTCACCACAGGGGTAATGGTGGGAACAAGCCCGGAGCTGCTCAAAAATATACGCTTGGGCCTTGATTTAAAAGGAGGCTACGAGATCTTATATGAAGCAGAGCCGCTTGATGAGGGACAACAAGTCACCAAAGCATCTTTGGTGCAAACAGCCAAGAGTCTGGAAAGCCGTGCCAATGCGCTCGGAACAAGCGAGCCGGAGGTAACCACTGAGGGAAGCAACCGGATTCGATTGAAGTTGGCAGGGGTTACGGACGAGGCTGAAGTTAGGGCCAAAATGAAAGAACCAGCAGTATTGACCTTCCGCAGTAAAGCTGAGGGGGACAAGGAAGGCGAATACACCAAGATCGAGCTGCGTGGTAATGAATTTGTCGAGAATGCAGCCAAAGTTGTCTTCACTTCATTGAATGAGCCGATGATCGACATTCAAGTGAAAGACAAAGCTAAATTTTCTGAGATCACTAAACGTTTGATCGGACAACCTCTCGCCATTTATTTGGATGATGAGTTGCTGTCTGCGCCAACGGTTAGACAACAATTAACAGATGGTTCTGCTCAAATCTCAGGTTCCTATTCGCGCGAAGAAGCAAACCAGCTTCGTGATACTATTAACCTGGGCGCGCTTCCGCTGAAACTTACAGAGAAGTATTCACAAAGTGTTGGTGCAACACTGGGTAAATTGTCTTTGGATCAGACGATCAAAGCGGGCTTGATTGGTTCCGTTATTATCCTCGTATTTATGATTGGAATATATCGTATTCCGGGTATCATTGCGAGCTTTGCGTTGATTACACATACGTGGCTGGTGCTTGCTATTTTCTACCTAGGGGAGTTTGTACTTACCCTTCCAGGGATCGCGGCATTCATTCTAGGTATAGGTATGGCGGTTGACGCCAACATCATCACGTACGAACGGATCAAAGAAGAGATGCGGAGTGGTAAGTCGATCTTGTCTTCGGTCAAAGCGGGTAGTAAACATTCCTTCCGCACGATTATCGACTCTAACATAACAACGATCATTGCTGCTGCTGTTATGTTCTTCTTGGGTACGGGTGCAGTTAAAGGTTTCGCACTTGTGTTGATTTTTGACATCGTCACAAGTATTATCACGAATATTTTCTTCTCCCGCTTCCTGTTAACCTTGCTCGTACGGGGTAACGTCTTGAAGAAGCCTAAGTACTTCGGAGTGAAGGAGAGTGAAATTCGTGCGCTTTAATTGGAATTATGATTATGTTAAAGGCAGTAAGATTGCCTATATTTTTTCGATTATTTTAACCGTTACGGGGATTGTTAGTATTCTTGCGCTTGGTTTGAACTATGCGGTTGATTTCCGTGCTGGATCGAATGTTGATATTTCAGTATCCAAAGAAATTACAACAGAACAGATTAGGCCTATAGTTGCTGATCTTGGTGTTGATGAGGGCGATGTAACGATCACACCAGGTGCAGAACGGGTTAACGTTCGTTTTTCCAATGAGCTTGATGAAACGCAAGAGAGTACATTTAAGCAGGAATTCAGCAAGTTGGATTCCGCTGCTTCTTACGAAGTAAACACGGTAGATCCCGAGATGGCGAAAGAACTAGAACGTAATGCGATCTATGCCGTTCTCATTGCAAGTATCGGGATCATGATTTATGTAGCTATTCGTTTTGAATGGCGGTTCGGTTTGGCGGCAGTTATTGCTCTCTTCCACGATGCATTTGTTGTAATAAGTGTGTTCTCGATCTTCCGTCTGGAAGTAGATTTGACCTTTATTACCGCTGTATTGACCATCGTCGGTTTCTCGATCAACGATACGATCGTTATCTTTGACCGAATCCGTGAGAATTTACGTTTTGCCAAAAAGACAACCAAAGCAGATTTGCGCCAGGTCGTTAACAGCAGTTTGGCACAAACGATGACACGTTCCTTGAATACGACATTTACCGTATTTGCAGCTTCCATCTGTTTGTTCATATTCGGCGGAGAGTCCATTCGTATGTTCTCGCTTGCCATGGTAATCGGAACGCTGTTCGGTGCGTATTCTTCCATCTTTATCGCTGCTCCACTATGGCTGGTACTCAAAGGTAAACAAATTGATAAGCCAAAAACAGCAGCTAAAGCATCTAACTAAACATCTTATTGTGAAGTCGCGTCTATTAGGCGCGGCTTTGTAACTTTAGAGACAGAAACAAGGGGGAATTTCCATGGCCAGAGAACATATTCCAACGGTTCAGGCGGCAACGTGGAGTGGTATTGCTGGGAATATGACGCTTGCAGTAATTAAGGCTGTTGTCGGTTATTTAGCCAATAGCAAATCGTTGCTCGCAGATGGTCTGTACTCCGCCTCAGAAGCTGCCTCTTCACTGGCGGGACTATTCCCTTCCCATTCTGTAAGGCACAAGAGCAAGGATACAGATCGAGCAGCTACGCGGTCTAAGGAGCATTCACGTGTAGCGAGACCAGGGATATCGATTTTGCTGTCTGTTCTCATTCTTATGGGAGGATTACAGATTGCGATTTCAGCCCTAAGTAGCCTAATAGGCGATACTCCAGTGGCATCTGATACGTATCAGCATGCACTTGTCGCAGCCTTTGCAGCCTTAGCGATCAAAGAAGCCATTTTCCAATTTCAATACAGGTATTTCCGGAAAAGAAATCAAGCACAAGCATTGACCTATGCTCAGCAGCATCGCCGGGCGCTTTACTGCTCACTTACGGTATTGGTTGGGATCATTGGTTCAATGATCGGGGAGATGTCAGGGTGGAGTATGCTTCTGTACATGGATCCAGCAGCGGCATTAATTGCATCTTGTTTCGTGTTTCATAAAGGTTATAGAATGATTGTAGACACAGTATATGGTTCTTTAGTGCAAGAACTGCAACAGGAAGAGGCTCTCGATTTCAAAGAGACTGTACAGCGAGTGTACGGCGTCATTACCATCGAACAACTGGTTGCGCGCGAACAGGAGCATGCCGTTACCATTGAACTCATCATTAGCGTTAATCCACGAATCTCTGTTTTGGAGGCTCAGGAGATATCTAATCGAGCCAAAACGCTGCTCTTCACTCGCTTCAGCCATGTAAAGGAAGTACAGATTCAGGCAGTACCCTATGACCCTGGGTATCCTTATAAATCCAATCATGAACTGCCCGATCATGAAGCGACATTAATTCAGTAATGGAGCTCGGATCCCGTAGATCAAGAAAGGAGCGTTATTATTGCTTTATTCGCAATACCGGTGGAATACACCACATATTGATTTGGATGCGGCTGCGGGACTCTCGCAGGCGCTTTCCGTGTCATCTCTTGTTGGACGTTTGTTAGTTAGTCGCGGGGTTCATAATGAAAAGGAGGCAGAACGGTTCTTGCATCCAGATCTGAATCAGATGCATGATCCTTATCTTCTGCTTGGTATGAAAGAAGCTGTACCACGGATACGTCAGGCTATTGAGCGGGAAGAACATATTTTAATTTATGGAGATTATGACGCAGATGGTGTCTCCAGTACTTCACTGATGATCCATCTGATGCGCCATTTGGGAGCATCCTACGATATTTATATTCCTCATCGCTCCAACGAAGGTTATGGACTTCACAATCATGCATTAGATTGGGCTCATCAACAAGGTGTGACGCTGGTGATTACCGTCGATACTGGCATAAGTGCAGTAGAGCAGATTGCCTACGCGTCCACGCTAGGGATAGAAGTGATTGTCACGGATCACCATGAACCACCTGAGATACTTCCTAAGGCGTACACACTTATTAATCCGAAACTACCCGAATGTCCTTATCCATTTAAGGGGCTGGCGGGCGCAGGCGTAGCTCTGAAGCTGGCTCAGGCTCTCATTGGTGAAGTTCCAGGTGAATGGATGGAGATCGCAGCAATTGGTACCGTCGCTGACTTGATGCCGCTCGAAGGTGAGAATCGTGTTATTGTCAGTTATGGAATTGAATCTATGCGTGGTTCACGCTTACCTGGTGTAAGTGCTCTCCTTGAGATTAGTGGTGTGGATCAGAGTCAAGTAACGTCCGTTAATATTGCATTTGCAATGGCGCCTCGTATTAATGCAAGTGGACGTTTGGATCATGCAGGACGAGCTGTATCTCTTCTGACGACTGAAGATTTAGACGAAGCTCATACACTTGCAGGTCAATTAGATCTGCTTAACAGAGAGAGGCAACAGGTTGTTGAGGGGATTCTTCAGGAAGCAACAGCTCAATTAGAACAGAAAATAGAGCTTCGCTCTGGCGCTGTTCCCGATGTAATCGTTCTTGCGGGAGAAGGGTGGAATGTTGGCGTTGTAGGTATCGTTGCATCCAAGTTGCTGGAACGTTACTACCGGCCAACACTAATTCTGGGCATTGATCCTCAGAGTGGGATTTGCAAAGGCTCTGCCCGTTCCATTGACGGATTGGATATCTATGAAGCATTAACGGCTTGCAAAGACTCCATGGATCATTACGGGGGACATCCAGCGGCGGCAGGTATGACACTCCATCGAGATCAGTTGGAAGAGCTGGAGCAAGGCTTGAACGAGTTTGCTGCGGCTGTTCTAACCGAGGGGGATTTTGTACCTCAGCGTCTTGCAGATGATGAATGTCGCATTAGTGATGTACCTCTACAAGTGATTCAAGAAATTGACAGACTGCAACCGTTCGGGATGAGCAATCCTTCTCCCCGTTTCGTATTTAGAAATGTTACGGTTAAAGAGACCCGAACGATGGGGCGAGAGAAACGCCATCTGAAACTTGTTCTGGAACAAGAAGGGCAACAGTTAGAGACCGTGGCCTTTGGCAAAGGTGCGCTAGCTGAATTTTTACCAGTGGGTTCCATCATTGACGTTATGGGCGAGCTGTCGATTAATGAGTGGAATGGAATGCGCAAACCACAATTGATGCTCCAAGACATTCATGTGCCTCATGCACAAGTGTTTGACTTAAGAGGAAATGGTGAGCCGCTGAGTACAATGAAGCAGTTCCTGAGCACACTAGAAGTACATTTACGGTACAAATCTGGCTCGGTCGGTGCAATCGTTAAGAACGAAACGAATGTTTCTGAGGGAAATTCATTGTATGAACCGTGCCTTTGGGTATATGATAGAAAGGTCGGGTTGTTTCCGTGTAATGCTGCTGCGCAGCAATATGGACAGGAACAGATCCGGACGTTATTTGTGTTTGATACGCCGGAAACTCCGGAACAACTTGATGCTATGCTGGCTTTGTTCAGCGGAGCAGAGAATATCATCCTTCTGCACGGATCAGGCAACCGCCGAGATCGCCTTCAGATGCCTTCCAGAGAACTATTCAAGCGAATCTATATGCTGGTATCGAAATGGCGAGCTGAACCGGTGGAGGAGAAAGAGATTACTCCCGTACTCAGCCGTCAATGTGGCTGTTCTCCACGCATGATCACCATGATGCTTGATGTATTTGAGGAGTTATCCTTCATTACAAGAGATTCTGGAAAAATTGCGTTTGTGGATAACCCACCCAAACGTGAGCTAACCGCGTCACGTCATTATCAGGCGCTGGAAAGTATGGCCGAGACGGAGCAAGTGATGCTGGATGCATCTACGCCTCAGCTGACACAATGGATGATATCCCGGATGAAGGGCGTATCTTAGATGGAAGTTGTGCTATTTATTTTAGGAGGAGATTATTTTGGATTTTAAAGAGTATATTCGTGTCATTCCTGACTTTCCACAACCGGGAATCAGCTTCAAGGACATTACGACATTGTTGAAGGATGGAGAAATGTACCGCAATGCAATCAATGAGATCAAAACAATGGTTTCTGATCTGAAAATTGATGTGATTGCTGGACCTGAAGCACGTGGTTTCGTTGTGGGCGCCCCTCTGGCTTATGCTCTTGGTGTCGGTTTTGCTCCGATCCGTAAAAGCGGAAAATTGCCAGGAGAGACGATTGAAGTTGGATATGATCTCGAGTATGGCAAGGATACACTCGCTATGCATACAGATGCGATCGAAAAGGGACAAAACGTTCTGATTGCGGACGATCTGCTTGCAACGGGTGGAACGATTGCAACTTCCATCAATTTGATTGAACAATTGGGTGGTAAAGTTGTTGGTGCAGCCTTCCTGATTGAGCTTTCTGATCTGAATGGACGTGCCAAGTTGCCTGAAATTGATGTATTTACATTGATGAACTACTAAGATTTCAGCATAGAGCTTGCTGTGATTAAACACGAATTGGCTCTCCCGTTTCCCGGGAAATAATATACAGCATTAACTATTATAAAGAAGCCTGTTCCCTCATTCCTTGATGGTGTGAGAGAACAGGCTTTTTGCTTTTGATAAACTTTATACCTTCATAAAGGTAATTCGTGTTTAAGTATTATTTTGAACCGAATTATATATCAGTCTGGTGTTTTCTCTGTCAAAGGTTGATTCTCTGACTTATCGTTAGACAAGCCTAATACATCGAACAGTTTGAATAACAAGCTCATCAATATGCCAGCAATTGTTGCAAGTGCCATACCTTTCAGATGAACACCATAGAAACTTACTTCGGTTCCACTTAATCCAACCACGAGCACGATTGTTGTTAGAATCAGGTTTGTTGGTTTTGTAAAATCAACTTTTTGTTCAACTAGAATACGTAATCCAGATGCGGCAATGACACCAAATAGAAGCAGGGAAACACCGCCCATAACTGGATCAGGAATATTGGCAATTAGAGCCGAGAACGTTCCTGAGAAGGAAAGGATAATCGCGATGATGGCTGCGCCACCAATCACATAGATTGAGTACACTTTAGTTAAGGCCATAACTCCGATGTTCTCACCATAGGTTGTATTTGGAGTAGATCCAACAAAACCAGATAGAATGGTGGAGACGCCGTTTCCAAGTAAGGAGCGATGCAGACCAGGGTCTTTGGACAGATCCTTACCTACAATACTGCTCGTTACAAGTAAGTGACCGATATGTTCTACAATAACAACGAGAGCTACAGGTAGAATCGTTAGGATGACAGACCAATCGAATGTTGGTGTTGTAATCGTTGGAAGAGATACAATGCTAGCATCAGCAATCTTCTCCGTCTCAACAGCCTTCATGACGAAACCAAGTGCATAACCGGACACAATCCCGATCAAAATGTGAATGATTTTGGGGAATCCACGGAACGTTACAGCACCTATAACAGTGACACCTAAAGTGACCATGGATAATATAATTGGTTTAGCTTGTGGAACCCAGTTAGGGTTCTTGAGAGGTTCTGGGTTAATCAGCCCTGCCATTCCGGCTGCAACAGGAATGAGCTCTAACCCAATTAAGGCTACAATCGCACCCATAGCTGCTGGGGGAAAGACAACGTTAATCCAGCCGGTACCCGCATATTTAATAATGAGAGCTACAATACAGAACACGATGCCTGTGATAATAAAAGCACCAAGAGCCATCGAATATCCGTTGCCTGGATGAGTGAGCAAGACTGACTGTACTGGTGCAATAAAAGCAAAGCTGGAGCCCAGGTAAGCAGGAATCTTCCCTTTACACATCAGTATGTACAATAATGTTCCAATTCCGTTCATTAGCAAAATCATACTTGGATCGACACCGAAATAATTCGGTACAAGCACCGTACTTCCAAACATGGCGAACAAATGCTGAAGGCTTAGCAGCGAACCTGAGCCGAGCGGCATCTTTTGATTAACCTGAATTTCGCGTTGCACTGAATGTTCATCTCCTTTTCCGAAACACAAACTTTCAATAGATTACAGAGTTTCTCTTAATTAAGCAATAACATTTTGTGTAATAGCATGGGTTTGAGCTGTTTTTTTATACTTTATATTCTATTTCAGCTAGGATCGGGAATAATAATGCAGTGGAATACTCATTTTTCTTCGATTAAACCGAACATTTACAGGAAGCATCAGCATGGGAACAGAATACATATTTTCAGCTAAAAAAATGGAAAACTTACTCTTATTCGTCAGCAGTTGACGGGAAACGGGTGAAGCGTCATAATTATAGGAAATTACTTTTACGGGGAACCTGTGTTCATGCAATGTCACGGGTTCCATTTTGTATAGAAAGGACACGGAACAGATCAGAATGGGCATAGAGCAATTACTCGAGAAGGCCGGAGCCTACATCAAAGAACCTGATTTGGTGCGCATACGTGAAGCTTACGAATTTGCGGATCAGGCACATCACGGACAGACGCGAAAATCGGGAGAACCTTATATTCTGCATCCGCTTGCGGTTGCCGATATTGTTGTGAACATGCAGATGGACACCATCTCCATTATTGCAGCGCTTCTTCATGATGTAGTAGAAGACACTACGGTGTCCCTTGAAGAAATTCGCAATCATTTTGGCAATACGTGTGCTATGCTTGTTGACGGTTTGACGAAGCTGGAACGAATTCAGTTCCGCTCCAAAGAAGAGCAACAGAACGAGAACTATCGTAAGATGTTTATCGCTATGGCGCAGGATATTCGTGTAATCGTCATAAAATTAGCGGACCGTCTGCATAATATGCGGACGTTGAAATTCCAATCGGAAGAAAGCCAGCGCCGAATCTCGTATGAGACGTTGGAAATTTTCTGTCCAATTGCGAACCGTCTAGGTATCTCTGCAATCAAATGGGAAATGGAGGACATCGCCCTCCGTTATTTGAATCCGCAGCAATACTACCGCATTGCGAATCTGATGCACAAGAAGCGTGCAGAACGAGAGCAATACATTGATACGGTTATGGACGGTATCACGAGCAAGCTGGAAGAGATGGGAATTCAGGCAGACCTATCAGGTCGTCCGAAACATATCTACAGCGTGTTTAAGAAAATGACAACCAAAAACAAACAATTCAATGAGATATATGACCTGCTTGCCATCCGTATTATTGTGGATAATATTAAGGACTGTTATGCGACGCTCGGAATTATACACACGTTATGGAAACCGATGCCAGGACGGTTCAAAGATTATATCGCAATGCCGAAGGCGAACATGTATCAATCCTTGCATACAACGGTCGTTGGCCCTAATGGTGAACCAACCGAGGTTCAGATCAGAACTTGGGATATGCACCGTACCGCTGAGTTCGGTATCGCTGCCCACTGGGCGTACAAGGAAGGCGTGGCTTCAGGCAACAATTTTGAAGATAAAATTACGTTCTTCCGCGAAATCCTCGAACTTCAAAATGAGGCTCAAGATGCATCAGAGTTTGTGGAATCGCTCAAAATGGACTTTTTCTCTGATCTGGTGTTTGTATTTACACCGAAGGGAGAAGTCATTGAACTTCCAACAGGTTCTGTGCCACTTGATTTTGCCTACAGGATTCATACGGAAGTAGGTAATCGTACGATTGGAGCTAAGGTGAATGGTCGCATTGTACCACTTGATTATCACCTGAAGACCGGCGATATTATTGAGATTTTGACGTCAAAGCATTCGTATGGCCCGAGTCAGGACTGGCTCAAAATCGCCAAATCGTCCCATGCGCGAGCGAAAATCAAGCAATGGTTTAAGAAGGAACGGCGTGAAGAGAATGTGGAAAAAGGTCGCGAGAGCTGTGAACGTGAGCTCAAGCGTATGGGGCTTGATCCATCTGCTTGGATGACGGACGACAAGTTGCAGGAAGCAGCCAAAAAATACGCATTTAACGACATTGACGATATGCTTGCAGCTGTCGGGTTCGGCGGAATTACGGCTGCGCAGATTGTGACCAAAGCAACGGAAAAGCTGCGTAAAGAGCAGGAAGAATCCAGCTTACTGGAACTGAATTCCGAGATGCGCGAATTGAAGCCTGCACCAGAACGCAAAAATCGTCCTACCAATGGCATTCGTGTCAAAGGAATAGATAATCTGCTTGTTCGTTTTGCCCGCTGTTGCAACCCTGTTCCTGGAGATGAAATTATCGGATATGTTACACGTGGACGTGGCGTTTCTGTCCATCGTAGCGACTGTCCCAATATTCCAACTAGTGCAGATGGGGATGAAGCAGCACGTGTCATTGAGGTCGAGTGGGAAGAGAATATTGAAGCGAGCTACAGTGTGGATATCGAAATTACAGGTCATGATCGTAATGGCTTGCTTAATGAGGTACTTCAAGCTGTCTCCGAAAGTAAAACTAATATTTCTGCCGTTACAGGACGGACAGACAAAAATAAATTAGCGTTGGTGCATGTCACTATTTTGATTCGGAATACAGAGCATCTGCATGCCGTGGTAGAACGAATCAAACGGGTGAAGGATGTCTATTCGGTGCACCGGATTATGCAGTAAGGAGCCTGTGCAATGAGAGTGCTTGTGCAACGCTGTAAAGAGGCTCAGGTCACTGTGCATCATGAATTGACGGGGCGGATTGAGTCAGGGTTAATGCTGCTCGTTGGCATTACGCATGAGGATACGGAAAAGGACGCCCAGTATTTGGCTGACAAAGTTGCGGGACTTCGTATTTTTGAAGATGAGCATGGGAAGATGAATCTTAGCCTCTTGGATGTGGGCGGAGCCGTGTTATCTGTGTCTCAATTTACGTTGTATGGCGACTGCCGCAAAGGAAAACGTCCGAGCTTCGCGGCTGCGGCCAGACCGGATGAAGCGGAAACGTTATATGAGCTGTTCAATCAGTTGCTGCGGGATAAAGGCATTCAAGTAGAAACAGGGCGTTTCGGCGCTATGATGGATGTGACCTTCACGAATTGGGGGCCAGTCACCCTAATGCTTGAAAGTCCTAGTAATCCAAGCTCGTGAGCATAATGAGATCGTAATCTGGTCATAATGTAGGATATCCAACCGATGAAATTTATTGTCAAAGGAGTATCCTGCCATTATGCGTCAATCTGTCAAGGAAACACGATCACGCATCGAACCCTTACTTCTACCAGGGAATTTATATGAATCGCTTCAACTTGCCCGTGCAGCTGCTGAATATGCTTCAACAGTGTGGGCGCTGGAGAACGCAGACAAAGGGGAGCAGAGCCGGCTTCCACGTAGCTGAGTTAAGTGGATCCTGCATGGCACGTAAGAGTGAGCCTGAAACGGACTCTTGAACGGAATTCTGTTTGAAAATGACAAACTATAAAGAAGACCTGATTTCATGTTATATGAATCAGGTCTTTTTTGTATGGCGGCCAAAGATACGCTCGGAACATAAAGGTAGTCGCGAAAGAAAAGAAAACGAATTGTTATAAACGTCATCAGTTAGGGTAATAACAAAACGAGGCGCAGGGATGCGCCAAGTCATGCGACAACTTAACGGGTAAAGAACAGAGTGATAGACATACAGTTCTGCAGAACCCCGATTTCAAGAAATTTCGAACACGGAAAGGAGAACATACGTTATGAGTAAAGTTGCTTTTTTATTGGCGAATGATTTTGAAGATTCGGAAATGCAGGTGCCATATGATGAAGTGAAAAAAGCCGGACATGATGTAGAGATCATCGGTTTGAAGGCTGGAGAGTCGTTAAAAGGTAAGGGAGGAAAAGTGACCTATACCTCAGATAAGGCGATCTCAGAAGTCTCTTCATCCGATTACGACGCAGTAGTTATACCTGGTGGCTCTTCCCCTGAAAATCTGCGAACAGATGCAAACATTTTGAAGTTTGTAACGGAGATTAATAGTGCGAAGAAACCTATTGCGGCGATCTGCCATGGTCCACAGATTTTGGCAAGTGCAGACTTGCTCAAAGGTCGTACCGTGACGGCTTATCCACCGCTTAAGGATGATATGGTGAATGCTGGGGCAGAATTTAAGGATCATGAAGCTGTAGTGGATGGGAACTATATTACATCCAGAACACCTGAAGATGAACCAGCATTTGTTCGTGAATTGTTGAAAGTCATCTAATCGCCATTAAATGAATGAGCCTTATGTAGTTTAGAATTCTAAACTATATTTTAGCTTAGATACATGGCAGTTCAACTCGACAAAGGAGGGTTTGACATGGCAAAACATATTCAGGCGTATTTTCGAACAGAAGATGAGGCAGAGGGAGCAAGAATCTCACTTCAAGCGTATCGTACAGAGCATTTGGAAGTAGGACAACTAGATGGTGCAGTAGGCAGAAGTAATCGCATTCTAATACCTCTAGTGCCCTATACGACTACTGGCGCTACAGGAACCAGTGGAGGCGTTGGTGTGGGTACAGCACCTGGCGCTCCAGGGACTGGGAACGTTGTTCCAGTCATCGCGGATGTAGACCGTAACAGGGAGACAGATCCTCGTGATCGCGTGAATGAGGATGGAGATTTGTTAAATGCTGCGGATGTATCTCCGGGAGATTATAGTGATCTGCATTACGTTTTGTCTGCCAAAGTGAGCGATGAAGACTATGATGATATCGTTCATAAGCTTCGCTCTAACCATGCCTATGTAGAGGAATTAGACGAATAATTAAAATGATAGGCCAGTGAGCCCCTGTAACGTCTGACTCTCAGACGTTGCAGGGCTTTTATGCATATAAAACAGGTAATTTATAAAGCGCTATCATTTTTGTAATATTACTGTAATATTAGTTACATAAGGCTTTAACATAGGGGGCTTATAATAACACACATGACCCCCTTTTTTTATATATGATTTGAGCCCGCACACCGTGTGCGGGCTTTTTTTTGTTATCTTTTCAGGTTAACCCTTGACTTTAGCACTGCGGTTCATTACAATCAGGAAATAATATTGACTCCAAACGTTAGATTAGAGCGTTAAAGGACATATAACGATGATTTGATGACGGGATCAAGTACTCCGTACCCACATGACCAGAGAGGAATCCCTAGGCTGTAAGGATTCTCTTGATGAGCGGACGAATGACTTCCCTGAGAACAGACTGCGAACACTCTGAGCTTCTTAGGAGGTCAGTAGCAGATCTGCGCAGACGTGCGTTACACGTTGAGCGGAATGATTCTGAATGAATTCATACAAATGCACTTTTTGTATGATCAGACGAATCACCTGAACGGCTAATGTTTCAGGTTTCCGAAATGTGGGTGGTACCACGGGTGAATGTTAAACACAATCTCTCGTCCCTTTGTTTGCTGTATACAGCGACAGGGCGAGGGATTTTTTTGTTATCTAAAGAGAACCAATTCATATCAAAAGCTGGAGGGATGAATGATGGCTTTTCAAAAACCAACAGGTACACAAGATTTGTTGCCTGGCGTTGTAGAGAAATGGCAGTACGTAGAAGAAAAAGCACGTGACCTCTGCCGCCGCTTCAACTATCGTGAAATTCGCACTCCGATTTTCGAACAGACTTCTCTGTTTGTGCGAGGTGTTGGAGAGACGACGGATATTGTAGAGAAGGAAATGTATACTTTTGACGATAAGGGTAATCGAAGCATGACTCTTCGCCCCGAGGGAACTGCGGGCGTGGTGCGGGCTTATGTGGAGAATAAAATCTACGGTGAACCGGATGTAAGCAAACTGTATTATATTGGTCCGATGTTCCGTTATGAGCGTCCACAGGCAGGGCGTCAGCGTCAGTTTCACCAGTTTGGCGTAGAGGCGATCGGAGCACTTGATCCAGCTATTGATGCAGAAGTAATTGCACTGGGTTACCAACTGTGTGTAGAGCTTGGCTTGAAGGATGTTAAGGTTGAGATTAACTCCGTAGGCAATCCAACCAGTCGTGCAGCTTACCGCGAACAATTGCTGGGATTCCTCAGACCGATGAAAGACACTCTCTGCAAAGATTGCCAATCTCGGATGGAGCGTAACCCACTGCGTGTGCTTGATTGCAAAGTAGACCAGGATAAATTCGTAGGTGCACCGTCCATTCTGGATAGTCTTGATGAAGAGTCCCTGGATCACTTTGCTAAGCTTAAAGCATATCTGGATGACTTCGGAGTAGACTATGCCGTGAACAATCGTCTCGTACGTGGACTGGATTATTATACTCTTACTGCTTTTGAGTTGAAGGCACAAGGTATCGGTGCAATTGATACTGTAGGTGGCGGTGGTCGATATAACGGACTTGTGGGAGACATTGGCGGACCAGATCAGCCAGGGATTGGTTTCGGAATTGGCTTGGAGCGGATTCAGCTCATTCTGGAACACCAAAACATTGACGTTACCACACTTGCTCCGCTGGATGTTTACTTTGTCGCTTTAGGCGAGGCAGCGGATCGTGAAGTGAACCGTCAGTTGTTCAAACTTCGTCAATCAGGTATATCCGGAGAACGTGACTATCTCGGCCGTAAGATGAAAGCACAGATGAAGTCAGCAGACCGCTTCAAAGCACGTTACACCGCCATTCTTGGCGATGATGAGCTAGAGCGCGGTGAGATTGCACTGAAATCCATGGATACAGGTGAACAACAGACAGTGAAGCTTGAAAACTTGGTCACTGCAATCCAAGGTAAGTAATCATCTGTTGAAAACTTTATCTAGTGCAACAAAACATAAAAAGTAACATATGATCCGGCTATCTTACAGACAAACGTAGACTAAACACATTGGATGCGAAAGGTCGAGTGATTCTGTAAGAGCAATGCCTTTTCAATAAAATCGTCTTCACACAACCGCACTGGTGATAACGGGAATTGCCTGCTATCAACACAGAACGGAAATTCACATAATGAGGAGTTTGGTTATGAAAAGAAGTCATCATTGCGGCGCATTAACACCCGCACACATCGGTGAAACAGTAACATTAAACGGTTGGGTTCAGACTCGCCGTGACCTTGGGGGCGTACTCTTCATTGATCTACGTGACCGTAGTGGAATTGTACAAGTTGTCTTTAACCCAGCTTACTCAGGCGAAGCTCTGCAAATTGCAGATCGTGTACGTAGTGAGTATGTTATCGCTGTTACTGGTAAAGTCGTTAAGCGTGACGAAGAGACCGTTAACAAAAACTTGCCTACAGGTGAAATTGAAGTTCAAATTACAGAAATTGAAGTGCTGAATGCAGCCAAAACGCCTCCATTCTTCATTGAAGACGGCGTTGAGGTAGATGAATCGCTTCGTTTGAAATATCGTTACCTGGATCTGCGTCGTCCGGAAATGTTCGAAACACTGAAACTGCGTTCCAAAGCATCTAAAGTATTCCGTGATTATCTGGATGGAGAAGAGTTCGTTGAGGTAGAAACACCAATCTTGACAAAGAGCTCCCCAGAAGGTGCACGTGACTATCTTGTACCAAGCCGTGTGCATGAAGGTGAATTCTTCGCCCTGCCACAATCCCCACAGATCTACAAGCAATTGCTGATGGTCGGTGGATTGGAGCGCTATTATCAAATCGCACGTTGTTTCCGTGATGAGGATCTGCGTGCAGACCGTCAACCTGAGTTCACTCAAGTCGACATTGAGACTTCCTTCCTGCAACAGGATGACCTGCTGCCAATGATGGAAGAGCTTATGGCTAAATTGCTTCGTGAAACAAAAGGCATTGAGATTGAACTGCCATTCCAACGTATTACGTATGCAGATGCAATGGGTAAATACGGCTCAGACAAACCAGATCTGCGTTTTGGCATGGAACTGGTAGAAATGAACGATATCGTAGCGAACAGCGGTGTTAAAGTATTTGCTTCTGTCATCGAAAAAGGTGGAGAAGTAAAAGTACTGAACGCTAAAGGCTGTGGTACATGGAGCCGTAAAGAAATCGACGACCTCGGACCATTCGCAGCACGTTATGGTGCCAAAGGTCTGGCATGGATCCAAGTGAAAGATGGCGAGTTCAAAGGGCCAATCGTGAAGTTCTTCACGCCTGAAGAGATTGAAGCCGTTAAAGAACGTACAGGTGCAGAGGAAGGCGACTTGTTGCTCTTCTCCGCTGACACGAAAAAAGTCGTTGCTGACGTTCTCGGTGCATTGCGTCTGAAAATCGGTCGTCAACTCGGTCTGATTGATGATAGCAAATTCAAGTTTGCATGGGTTGTAGACTTCCCACTGCTTGGATATGATGAAGATGCGAAACGTTATGTGGCGGAACACCATCCGTTCACACGTCCAAAAGATGAAGATGTACATCTGTTCGACACAGACCCAGGTGCAATTCGTGCTCAAGCCTATGACCTTGTTCTGAATGGTTATGAAGTCGGTGGCGGTTCGATGCGTATCTACAAACGTGACGTTCAAGAGAAAATGTTTGCAGCTCTGGGATTGTCTCCAGAAGTGGCAAATGAGAAATTCGGTTACTTGCTCGAAGCATTCGAATACGGAACTCCACCACATGGCGGTATTGCCTTTGGTCTTGACCGTCTCGTGATGTTGCTTGCTGGTCGTACGAATCTGCGTGAAACGATTGCCTTCCCGAAAACGGCAAGTGCAACGGATCTGCTCATGAATGCACCTTCTGAAGTAGACAACTCGCAATTGGAACAACTTCACATCCGTGTAGCCCGTAAACCGGTCGCGGAAAAGAAATAAAGGAGGTTTCGATCTCAATGCTCCATCAATTTTCCAGAACAGAACTGGCGATCGGATCGGAAGGTCTAGATGCTCTCAAAAATAGTACAGTAGCTGTGCTCGGCATTGGCGGCGTAGGTGGTATTGCAGTAGAAGCTCTTGCGCGCAGCGGCGTTGGACGCATCATCCTGATTGATAAAGACGTGGTGGATATCACGAATATCAACCGCCAGATTCATGCGTTGACGACAACCGTAGGTCAGAAGAAAGCCGATCTGATGGTTGACCGGGTGAAGCTGATCAATCCCGAGTGTGATGCGATTGCACTGAATATGTTTTACACGGAAGAAACGTACGAGGAACTGTTCAAATATGAATTGGATTATGTACTAGATGCATCCGACACGATCATCTATAAAGTCCACCTCATTAAAGAGTGCCTGAAACGTAACATTCCAGTGATCTCCAGCATGGGTGCGGCAAATAAAATGGATCCGACGAAATTCCAGGTTGCGGATATTTCCAAGACATCCATGGACCCGATTGCCCGTGTAGTTCGTACGAAGCTTCGTAAAGACGGCATCAAAAAAGGCGTGAAGGTGGTTTTCTCCACGGAAGAGCCACTCAAACCACGTGCAGATGTTACGCAAAAAATCGTACCGGAGAACGCACCAGAAATACGTAAAGCCAAACAGCCACCAGCGAGTAATGCCTTTGTTCCACCGGTAGCTGGACTGATTATGGTCAGCGTAGCGGTGAAAGAACTGCTTGAAAAAGCGGAGAAGCAACAGGCCTAACAGAAGCAATAAGTAACATCAATTAATAAACATTCTCTACCTTATAGAACGTGGGTGCCTATGTGCACCTGCGTTTTTTTTGGTGTTTGTCTACTACTTATCCTCTGAAACAGGTAATCGACATATCTAAATGCGTGCAGCTCCCAGCACGCAGTGCCCTGCTTCATGACAAGGTTGGTCAGCTCAGTCACGTATTTGCTGTGATAAGTGAATTAGAGGTGCAATAGATATGTCAGGATTACGTCATGTACTTCAAAGTGAAAACCGTGTATGATATTCATTGCTGTGCGAAATGATGATAAATACATAGAGATTCGCAGCGATATAAGAAGAATCTAAGATTTACACTATGATGTTCTGTCCGTGTAGTGGTGGAGTGTAAATTAAGGTGTTCGGCTTATATAGAGAGAGGGGAATAGAACGAATGAAACATGGATGGATGTCCAGACGTCTCGGGATCGAGCCGGGGGATCAGTGGAAAAAGGAGATTGTGGCAGGAGCCATTTCTTACTTTGCCGTGGTCTATATCGTTATGGTCAATGCTACAATTCTATCTGATGCCGGAATGCCTTTACAGGCGGCAATGGTAGGCACGTTACTCACATCTATTGCAGGCTGTTTACTTATGGCATTTGGCGGGAAATCACCTATTGTGGTTGTGCCTGGTATGGGGATTAATGCCTTCTTCACGTATACATTGGTACATTCAATGAAACTGAGCTGGCAGGAAGCGTTGGCTGTTGTAGCCGTTACAGGGGTATTATTTGCGATCGTTGCATTCACGTCATTATATAAAATGATCAGTGAAGCGATCCCTAAAAATCTACAGCACGGTATTACCGTAGGAATTGGATTATTTTTGACGTTCATCGGTTTGCAAAAAAGCGGGATCGTAATCGCGCACCAGACTACGTTTGTAGCAATTGGGCATTTCAACGATCCTAATGTAATCACCGCCTGCGTGACGCTAGTTCTTGCCTTAATTTTATTTATCCGTAATGTACAGGGTGGACTTCTCATCAGTATTCTAATTGGGACAGGGCTTGCGTATGTCCTCGGTGCAGTACACCCAGGCGAGTCGGTATCCGCAATGGAAGCGCTGCGCCAGTATGGGGGCTTGTTTGGCGAGTTATCATTGATGAAGCTGGCGGACATCGCCTTTTGGATTGCAGTATTCCTTTTACTGCTCATTGTGGTGTTCGAAAATATTGGACTTATTACCGCGCAGACGCAAATGATTGGCCGTCCAGAACGATTCAAAGGCAGTTTGCGAGCACTCTCCATCAGTACGATCCTGGCAGGGATATTTGGAAGCAGCCCGCCGGTAGCGGCAGCGGAGACGACTGCTGGTATTGCTGCAGGTGGTCGTACGGGCTTGACACCGCTCGTTACAGCGGTGCTGTTCGGGGCAACCTTTTTCTTCATTCCATTGCTCGGTTACATTCCAGATAGTGCGATTGCACCAATCTTAATTATTATTGGTGGTCTGATGGTGCAAGGTGTGAAGGACATGGATTTTGGTGACTTCACAGAGGCATTCCCAGCCTTTTTGATCATGGTCATGATTCCCTTTACGTATAGTATCGTGGATGGTATGGCGTTTGGATTCATCGCTTATCCGCTTGCGAAGCTGGCCGCAGGTCAAGGAAAACAGGTGCCGCTAGTGATGTATGGCATATCCATTCTCTTTTTGGCTAATTTCGTGCTGCACGGGGTGTTGTAAAAGGCGGGAAACCTAATGTAAGTTCATACGTATGATCTTTGGTAAGCAGATGAGAACGGGAGGAACGGGAATGGAAGAGCAGCAACAAGTAGAACAGAATGAGCCTAAGGTTGGGAAAAAGGGATTTAAGGATTTCGTTAAGCTCATTGCTTCCACGAACCCACCCAAACTAATCCTGATTCTAGCGCTCATTTTGACCTTGATTCAGACTACGGCCGGATTGATCGTGCCTCTGATGACCAAAGGTCTGATCGATGGACTGACGACTTCTGCGTTAGATAAGTCTATCATTTTGTTATTGGTTGGGGCATTTGTCATTCAGGCGATTGCTTCGGGTATCAGTATTTATATGTTGAATTATGCGGGACAACGCGTGGTGGCGACACTGCGGACGAAGCTATGGAACAAGGTTTTATCCTTGCGCATGCCGTATTTTGATCGCAATCGCACTGGGGACACGATGAGCCGGATTACCAATGATACGAGTCAGATCATGACCTTAATTGCGGATTACCTTGTATCGTTTGTATCGAATATCGTTGCTGTGATCGGTGGAGTGGCATTGTTATTTTATCTGGACTGGGTGATGTCGCTCATTATTCTAAGTCTGGTACCACTTACGTTATTAATTCTGTTGCCGGTTGGGAAGAAGATGTACAAGATTTCCAAGAAACAGCAGGATGAGATGGCAGGCCTAACATCGGTGCTTAGCCAAGTGATTGGCGAGATTCGATTGGTTAAAGCCTATGGTACGGAGAAACAGGAGGCAGAAGCAGGGGATTCCCGGATTCGCAAAATGTTTGCTTTTGGTTTGCAGGAAGCACGCATTTTGGCGCTGATCGGTCCGTTGTTCTCATTTGTCATGACGGCTGTGTTGGTCGTTATTCTGGGTGTTGGGGGAATGCGCGTTGCGTCTGGTATACTGTCGCCAGGTGAGCTGGTAGCATTCATACTGCTCTTATTCCAAGTGATCATGCCCATGGGACAGTTCACGACATTATATTCCCGTTTGCAAAAAGTAGTCGGAGCGACAGAGCGCATTCAAGCTATTCTTGCAGATGAGGAAGAACAGAACCACAGCACGAAGATAGCGCCTAAGGGGAATGAAACCATTGAATTTCATCAAGTGCATTTCTCATATGTCACAGGAGAAGAAGTGCTACATGGGATTAATCTAACGGTTCCTACACGGAAGGTAACAGCTATTGTTGGGCCAAGTGGTAGTGGGAAATCAACGTTGTTTTCCTTATTAGAGCAGTTTTATATGCCGGATTCAGGTCACATTTCTTATGGTGGACAACAAATATCAGAGTACTCTTTGTCCTCTTGGCGGAGTAAGATCGGGTATGTATCACAGGAAAGTCCGCTCATGGCAGGTACGGTCAAGGACAACATTACATACGGATTGAACCGTGATGTTACAATGGATGAGATCAGGCGAGCTGCGGAGATGGCGTATTCGGCTGGCTTCATCGACAAGCTACCTCAGGGCTATGAGACAGAAGTGGGCGAAAGAGGCATCAAGTTATCCGGAGGTCAGCGTCAACGGATTGCTATTGCTCGTGCACTGCTGCGTAGTCCGGATATTCTCATGTTGGATGAAGCGACATCCAGCTTGGATAGTACCTCAGAACATGAAGTTCAACAGGCCTTATCCAATCTTATGGAGGGAAGAACCACGATTGTGATTGCACACCGGTTGTCTACGGTCGTCGATTCTGATCAGATTGTTGTGTTGGAACATGGACATGTGACTGGAACAGGAACGCATGCGGAATTGATCAGCAATCATGCGGTATACCGTGAGCTGGCTCAGAAACAGTTTGTGGCTCAGGAAGGCCAGAATAATTAATTTTAATTACAGGAACACGTATATCATCATAGATAATCAACAAGCTGAAGCTATACACCGTTGTTCTTTCGTTTCTACAAACGAGAACAGCGGTTTTTAGTTTACTGGTATTGGGAGTACCTGTAGCTTTTTGCAGATCAATGTGATATATTGGGTATCCTTTTGCGTGGTCAGTGATTGGCTATGCAGAGCAAACATTTCTTAGGAGGTAACTGAAACATGTCAGACAGCTTTCAAAGTGCCTATCAAGAAGAAGAGTACAGGTTAGAGCGAACGATGGAGGAAGTGGATCGTCAGTTGGAACGACTGCGGAATGTTCCGGTCTATACCGGCCACGACTTCACAGAGCAAGTGCTGGAAGCGGGACGCGAAGAGCGCCGCACCGCCTTGTCCAAGAGCGCGCAGCAACCCTATTTCGGACGCTTGGATTTCGAAGAGCAGGGCAGTGGTGCACGGAAACCGCTGTATATTGGTAAGATCGGCGTAGACCGCGAAGAGGTAGGCGAGAATCCACTCGTCATCGATTGGCGTGCTCCTGTCGCAAGTCTGTTTTACTCTTTTACAGGAGGCGAAGCTTCCGCTACGTATGAAGCCCCAGAAGGGCTCATTGAAGGTCTGGTTTACTTGAAACGAAACGTTGTCATTCGGCAGCGGATATTGGAACGTGTAGCAGATACGTATAATCGCGACAGCGACCAGCCAGCCGTATCGGATGAATTTCTCGTGTATCGGTTGGGTGAGAACAAGGATAACAAGCTACGTGATATCGTCTCAACCATTCAGGCAGAGCAGGATCAGATCATTCGGGCGGCAAGAAACACCGCTTTGATTATCCAAGGTGTAGCTGGATCTGGAAAAACAACGGTTGCCCTGCACCGACTCGCCTTCTTGCTGTATCAATATAAGGAGCAGGTATCTGCGGAGAAAATGGTTATTTTTGCACCGAACCATATGTTCCTTGATTACATCTCCGATGTACTCCCCGAACTGGGTGTAGGTGATATCCAGCAGCAAACTTTCCCGGATTGGGCGATGAATCTGCTCAGTCTGGAGATGCCTTTGGCGGATACAGCGGAGACACTACACACATGGTTCGAAACACCAGCTGCTCGTCCTGAGCTGAATGATGATGTGCCTGGGCGCTACAAAGGATCGATCCGCTTCATGGAACTGATTAAGGAGTGGCTGTCTGGGATGGAAGAGGATTCCGTACCAGATATGGACTTCAGCCCATGGGATGGAGCAGTGCTCAGCAAAGCCGAGATCGAGGGCTGGTTTGGGGACGAATACAAGCACTACCCACTCGCCAAACGAAAAGAACGTGTCATGGCGCGTATTCATCGCTGGATAGAGATGGAACTTAAGAAACCTGCACCGGAGGCTGTGCGCAAGGATCGCAAAAAGAAAGCAGCAAGCCGGGAGAAGGCTTACGCCAAAAAGTGGCCGCAATATGAACCTTTGACCCTATATAAGCAATTGTTCAAAGTGATTAAAGGTGGTTCAGTTCCAGCGTCTGCACAGCAAGCGATTCCGAAGATGGTTATGAAACAAACGGCAGCAGATCTGAAAGAAAATCGTGTGCGTGAAGAGGATTTACCTGCGCTCGTTTATATTCATACGTTAGTCAACGATATTGAAGGCAATGAGCGGTTTGATCACGTCGTTATCGATGAGGCACAGGATTTTTCACCGTTTCACGTGGCATTGCTGGATCAGTTTGTCAAAGGGCATTCCTTTACGATTCTTGGCGATCTCTCGCAAGGCATTCATGAGTACCGGGGTGTACACACATGGGAAGAGATGAGTTCCTTGTTTCCAACAGAGCAGAATGCATATTTTGCACTAACACGTAGTTATCGCTCTACCATGGAGATCATTGATTATGCGAATACCATTCTAGAACAGGGCGTTAAGAGCGGAATTACAGCGATTCCTGTGTTTCGGAGTGGTGATTCTGTCCGGACTCTCCCTTATGGTAGTGAGGGGCGGACTTCGAGTCTAGAGCGTGCTCTGAAACTGCTGACGGTCAAGGATTATCGGACAGTTTCTATTCTAACGCGTACCTTGCATGAAGCGAAGGCGTTACATCGTGAACTAGAGCAGGCGGGCTGGGATCTTAATCTGATTGATGGTGGCAAAAAAGAATATACTGGTGGTCACTCCGTTCTACCCGTGTATTTGTCCAAAGGGCTGGAGTTCGATGCAGCGATTGTGGCGGATGTGGATCAGACACATTATTTGCCTAATGCAGGAGATGCGAAGCTACTATATGTTGGGTGCACGCGTGCCTTGCATGAGCTATGGCTGTTTCATGAAGGTGATTTACCAGCATATGCTTCTGCAACGCATAATTCAGAGGGTGAGCTGGTATCTATTCAAGAGTGGCCTGAAGTTTAGTGATACAGAGATACATGAGATCGATTCCTCTATAAATAAATGATACAAGTCATGGTTGCTCAGTTAGGGAGCGCCATGACTTTTTTTGTGTTTTTATCAGATACTTGTACTACTTACTTGTGGTTAATAACTCGTTTAACATCTCGTATTAACCGCTCATATTAACTACTGGTGTCAGCTATTACGGATTCGTTGTGTTCATCTCCATTATACGTTGACGTCGATTGACCAGATAAATACCGATACAGATGAACGCCCCGCCTACACCCATCATCCACTCCATGCGTTCAGATAGCAAAATCCAACTTGAAAGTACACCAAAGAACGGAGCCAAGAAGAGGAAAGAACTTGTTTTGGCTGGATCACTATGTTGTAACAGATAGAACCAGAGTGAGAATTGAATGATCGAACAGATGAGTGCGAGCCACAGCAGGACAAAGATAGAGGTCTCATTTAGAACAAAATGGGGTTCTTCCGTCCAAGCACTTAGGATCAGAAGAACGATGCCACCGGCGAGCATTTGGTATGCGGTAAGCACAAACGTATCCTGCGCAGCTCCCCAGCGTTTAATCAGTAATGTGGACACGGCAAAACAGAAGGCGCCGGCAAGACCAATCCATGTTCCAGGACTTACACTCAGCTGCAGACCAAACGTTAACACAACTCCTATGAAGCCTAACAAAACACCAGCCCACTGGCTCAAGCGATACCTCACCCCATACAGAACTGCACTGAATAGAATGACCAGTAGGGGATTGGTGAAGGTGAGAATGGCCGACTCTCCCGAAGTGATCCAGTTCATACTGTAGTAAGCGCAGCCCATGACACCAGCGGACTGGAATAGTCCGATCAAGGCTACCTGTAACCATTGTCGCCATCCTACAGGCAGTGGGCGTTTACGCACAATATAGGCCATAATGATGCTGGCGAGGATATAACGCAGTCCCATAAGCAAGAAGGGCGGAGCATAATGCATGCCTATTTTACCAACAGGAAATGAAGTTCCCATAATGAAGGTGGTGATGATAATCAGTAGTGTGTATCGTCCGCTTTTCATACCATTAGTACTCCTTTCAATAATTCACGTTACAATGTCTGACCAGCATCGACTGTTATTAATTGTCCTGTCATGGAGGGTTGTTCGAGAACGGCGCAGATCATATGGGCGATATCTTCACGGGAACGGGAATAGTTGACAACAACCTTCGCACCTCGTTCAGCCAAAAGTATGCTGGTTTCTCGTCCGATGCCTGTACCACCTCCAGTAATAAAACCACTTGCTCTGTCCAGCTATTGTGATGATTTTCCATACTTATACATCCTCCTAGGGTGACACAGCGATATGCTGTATCCAGATACCCTCAATTGTAGGACTGATCTGTCATACTGTATAATGATTGTTAATGATCTTGGTATCATTAATAGTGATGTCAGGTGAGGAGGATAGTTCATCATATGGAGAGCGGAGATCTACGAATATTTCAATATGTAGCCCAGGAGGGCAATTTGACCAAGGCAGCGGAGCGCCTGGGATATGTGCAGTCCAATGTCACAGCGAGAATCAAATACTTGGAGGCAGAGGTCGGTACATTACTGTTCATTCGTCATAATCGGGGGATGACGTTATCTCCTGCGGGGGAGTTGCTGCTTACCTATGCGGATAAGATTATCGGATTGTTGAATGAAGCAGAGAAAGCACTATGTGCCACCAATGAGCCAACAGGCCCGCTACGAATAGGCTCTACACAGACAGCTGCGGCTGTGCGATTGCCAGAGCTGTTTGCGAGTTATTATACGCTGTATCCATCGGTTTCCCTGTCATTAAGCACAGGCAACTCACAGTATCTAATGGATCAGGTGCTGGGTTATGAGCTGGAAGGAGCCTTTATAGGCTGTTCATGTGATCATCCTGATCTCTCTGCGGTACCCGTCTACGACGAGGAATTATTTATTGTATCCTCTGGCATTCGTCCAGAGAATCAAGAACTCGTTGAGAAGCCTGTTTTGGTATACAGCATGGGATGCTCCTATCGTCAAATTTTAGAAGATTGGTTACGAAGCAACGGTGTTAATGGTCCCGTAATTATGGAGTTTGGTACCCTTGAAGCCATTATCAGTGGGGTTACTTCAGGTATGGGGATTTCTTTGTTACCTGAAATTGTGATTCGGCAACATCTGCAACAAGGATTACTGCGTAAACATCCACTTCCTTTGGGTATGAATCATATGATGACGTATTTTATCACTCGCAAAGATGCCTTTGTTAGTAGTGCTCTACGTGCATTTATGGATTTGCTACCGAAAGAATATGATATGATAGAGAGTACAGGTCATTAGTTAAGGAAGTGATAGATCATGGATTTATTTTCATTTCAACAAGATTCACAGCCACAGGCAAGACTGCTCGCTGACCGGATGCGGCCAGAGCAGCTTGATGAATATATTGGACAAGAACACATTATCGGACAGGGGAAGCTGCTGCGACGTGCGATCGAAGCGGATCAGATTTCCTCGATTTTATTATACGGCCCTCCAGGCTGTGGTAAGACAACTCTTGCTAACATCATCTCCAAGCATACACAGGGTCAATTTGTGCGTCTCAACGCAGTGGATGCCTCTGTCAAAGATGTGCGTGAAGTGATAGAACAGGCGCAGACGAACAAACAGCTGTATGGAACCAAAACGATTCTATTTCTGGATGAGGTTCATCGCTTCAATAGCTCTAGACAGGATGCTCTTCTTCCAGCAGTGGAGAAAGGCACCATTATTTTTATTGGGGCTACGACGGAGAATCCTTTTCACTATGTCAATGGAGCCTTAATGAGTCGTTCCACCCTGTTCCAGTTGGAGTCCTTAAACAAGGAGCATTCTCTGATTGCGATGCGTCGTGCGCTTACGGATGCAGACAAAGGGCTGGGCTTCATGGAGCTGCAGGTAGACGAGGAAGCACTGGAGCATATCGCTACGATGGCTAATGGGGATATTCGCCGAGCGTTAAATGCATTTGAACTGGCTGCCCTGACGACGCCACCGGAGAAGGATGGTACGATTCATATTACGCTTGGTGTAGCGGAGGAGTCGATTCGGCGTCCCATTGTAAAAGCGGATGAATCAACGCAGTATGATGTGTTATCTGCCTTCCACAAGAGCATTCGTGGTTCTAGTGATGCGGCATTATTCTGGTTTTTATATGCAGTTGAGAAACTCGGCATGGATCCGATGACGTTTATTCGTCGCCTGATTGCAGCGAGCAGTGAGGACATTGGACTTGCTAACCCACAAGCGATGACACAAGCCATTGGCGCATTGGATGCATATCGGAACAACGGATGGCCGGAAGCCAAGCTGAACATTGCCCAAGCGATTCTATTTGCGGTAGAGAGCCCTAAATCGAATGCGGTGTATACGGCCATATCCAAAGCGATGAATGCCATCGATGAAGTGAAATCGGCAGAGGTTCCCCTTCATTTGAGGGATACCCATTACTCAGGCGCGGTGAAACTTGGACATCAAGGATATCAATATCCTCATAACTATCCAGGTCATTATGTGAAGCAGGAATACCTACCTAAGCAACTATCACGTCGTGTATTTTACGAAGCGACAGAGCAGGGGAATGAATCGAAAATTCGGCTGAATCAACAACGGCGCAGAGACCTGTAGTCATGAAAGAATTCATATATGTGGCGTGTGGTGGATTGGTAGGAACACTTACCCGGTATGGAGTACAGGTCTGGATGCCTGCAGCGAATGAAGGTTTTCCTTGGGCGGTACTGTTGATTAATGCGCTTGGAAGCTTGTTTCTTGGGTGGTTCTTCACCATTGCTATTCCGGGTAAAATAACACCTCAACTCCGCCTAGCGATCGGCACTGGTTTTACGGGGGCATTCACTACATTCTCCACGTTTAGTCTAGATATCGTACGATTGTTCGACGGAGGATTATGGGAAAGAGCTCTGATATACCTGTTCGTTACTTTGGTTATGGGTCTACTTCTCTGTGGACTTGGCATCAAGATTGGACATCGTATGCTCAGCAAATCATCGGCAGGAGGTGCTTCATGATCCTGTGGATTGGGTGTGCAGGTATGGTGGGTGCGCTGCTTCGTTATAGCCTGGGAAAATGGATCTCGGGCTCCGTCGGTACGGGGTTTCCATGGGGAACCTGGATGATTAATATTAGTGGTTCTCTATTACTGGGTTTGCTGTATGGCTGGCATCAGTCGGCTATAATACCGGATTGGTTATGGGTGGTAGGGGGTACAGGTTTTTGCGGAGCGTATACCACCTTCTCCACCTTCGGGTATGAAACACTTGGCTTATTGAATCAATCGCGTTATGCCAGAGCTGCGGTGTACGTCGTTAGTTCGGTCGTGCTAGGTGTTGCTGCTGCTTATGTAGGAACCTGGATCGTTTGACGAACGAGGAAATCAGACGGGTTGCCAAAATAGAAAAATTAATTTTTTTGCAATAAAAAGCAGGAAAAAAGCCATCTCTCATGGTATACATGAAAGGTGGCTTTTCTTATCGAGATACAAGGCTTTCTTTATGATAATGGAAGAACTGTGCAAACAGTCCTAAACTACATCATAACGCCATTTGTTATTGCATTGCGGGTACAGGTACCTTTTGCACTTGATCAATGGTTCCACCGCCCAGGCATACTTCTCCGTCGTAGAAAACGACAGCTTGTCCTGGTGTAATGGCTTTTTGCTGTTGGTCAAATTGTACATCGACACTACCGTCTGCTTGCCATGTCAGCGTTACGCCTTGATCTGGCTGGCGATAGCGGAATTTTGCGGTACAGCGGAATGGAACGTTAGGCACCTTCTCGGCGCCGGCAATCCAGTTTACACCGGTTGCTGTGAGACCTGTTGAGTACAAGCTTGCATGGGCATCGCCCTGTACAACGAGCAATTGATTACGCTCTAGATCCTTATCAGCAACAAACCAAGGCTCTCCATTACCAGACCCACCAATACCGAGACCTTGGCGCTGTCCAAGTGTGTAGTACATTAGGCCATCATGACGACCTTTGACTTCACCAGTAACGATATCGACCATATCTCCACCTTTGGCAGGTAGGTAGTTACTCAGGAACTCTTTGAAGTTGCGCTCGCCAATAAAGCAGACACCTGTACTATCTTTTTTCTTCGCAGTGTACAGACCGGCTGCTTCAGCAATTTTGCGTACTTCCGGTTTAGGAAGATGACCGATCGGGAACATTGCTTTGGATAGCTGGTTCTGATTGAGAGCGTTAAGGAAATAGGTCTGATCCTTGTTATTGTCTACACCACGTAGCAGTTTGAATTGACCATCCTCTTCAACAAGGCGGGCGTAGTGACCTGTTGCTACATAATCTGCACCCAGATCAAGCGCTTTGTTCAGGAATTCGCCGAACTTGATCTCACGATTACACATGACATCAGGATTTGGCGTGCGACCTGACTTATATTCATCAAGGAAATAGGAAAATACTTTATCAAAGTATTCTTTCTCGAAGTTGACAGTGTAGTATGGAATGCCGATCTGTTCACAAACCCGGCGCACATCCTCTGAATCTTCTTCAGCGGTACAGTGGCCGAACTCGTCTGTGTCATCCCAGTTTTTCATGAAAATGCCGATGACATCGTATCCTTGCTCTTTCAATAAGAGTGCAGTTACGGAAGAATCGACACCTCCGGACATGCCAACGACGACCCGTGTATTTTCAATTGTTTTGGACATCGTTATCACCACTTCTATATATAAATGTGTTTCGTTCTCGTTCCTTATCATATCAGAAAGTGCAAGCCTCGGAGCATCCTCTTTCTAATAGGGTAAGAAACATTTTCGCTGAAAGCGATCAAGCTTCTGTGAAGCACGTCAATGGACGCTTTTCTTATTTTAGCATAACCTGGTCTAAGTTACGATACACCCGGCCAATTTTGGATAGTGTCCACTGTAGGCGTACATTTTTTGAAAATCGTCAATCTTTGTTTTCCATAACGCAGACAGATATGTTAACATTAGCTGAGGGTTATGATCGGAATACGTAGGATTAGAAGTATAAGACCTGTATTTTCCCATTCTTAACCACACAATAAGGGAAAGACGGTCATGAATCACATAGGGTAAGTTAAGATTTATCGTGCGTTTTTTCGAAAATTGAAAGAGGTGACTCCTTTGAAGATATCAACAAAAGGCCGTTACGGTCTCACAATCATGATGGAGCTGGCTGCAAGAACAGGCGAAGGCCCTACATCACTTAAAAGCATTGCCGAGCGCAACCAGCTCTCTGAGCATTATCTGGAGCAACTGATCGCTCCGTTGCGTAATGCAGGACTTGTTAAAAGTATTCGTGGTGCGTACGGTGGCTACATTCTGGCAGGCGATCCTGCGACAGTAACTGCAGGTGACGTGATTCGCGTTCTGGAAGGGCCGATCTCTCCGGTGGACTTCACCGAAGAAGATGACCCGGCTAAGCGGGATCTATGGCTGCGTATTCGTGATAGCATTGCAGAGGTACTGGATTCCACGACATTGAAAGATCTTATTACGTTTGAGGATCAGGAGAAAAAAGACAGCTATATGTTCTACATTTAATGAAATGTTCCATATCTAAATAAGATGACGAGCATCAGAGATCACACATATAAAGCCCCCATTATGGGGGCTTTAGCCATGCAACGAGCTATTTAAGCATATTTGTACATGTGAATTTAATTGCGAATTCGTACTTTAACGATAACGGAGTGAAGTGAAATGCAAAGAATCTACCTGGATCACGCTGCATCCACACCAATGCATCCACAAGTCGCAGAAGCGATGATGAAAGTTATGACAGAGCAATATGGGAATGCGTCTAGTATTCATGCATTTGGACGTGATGCCAAACGTGTTGTCAGCGGCTCAAGAGATGCTGTAGCCAAGGCTTTGGGCTGTTTGCCGGATGAGCTAGTGTTCACTGGAGGTGGAACGGAAAGTGATAATCTAGCTATTTTTGGTGCGGTGTCAGCAAGAAAAGATCGTGGACGTCATGTCATTAC
The DNA here is from genome assembly GCF_001426865.1 of Paenibacillus sp. Root52. GTDB lineage: Bacteria > Bacillota > Bacilli > Paenibacillales > Paenibacillaceae > Paenibacillus. The sequence continues at coordinate 42,120 of NZ_LMFO01000030.1, forward strand.
AACGGAGATTGAACATCATGCCGTATTGCATACTTGTCAAGAATTGGAGCGTCAAGGATACGAAGTAACTTATCTGCCTGTTGATCAACACGGAAGAATTAACGTGGATGAGTTACGTGATGCTATTCGTCCAGACACGATTTTAATTACGATTATGTTTGCCAACAATGAAGTAGGTACAATTCAGCCTATACGTGAGATTGGTGAGGTTGCAAGACAACATGATATCTGGTTCCATACCGATGCGGTTCAAGCATTGGGTACACAACAAATTTCCTGTCATGACTTGCCTGTGGATTTGATTAGTTTCTCTGCTCACAAAATCAATGGGCCACAAGGTGTCGGTGCACTCTATGTGCGGCGTGGCGTTGTACTGGAAGCAAGAGCACATGGAGGGTTGCAGGAGCGGCAGAGACGTGCAGGTACAGAGAATATGGCTGGCATTGCCGGATTCGCTGAAGCATTACGACTTGTTTCGGCAGAACAACAAGTGCGTTACGAGCATGATCTGCAGCTTAGAGCATTGTTGTTTCAACAATTGGAGGAGCACGTGGGGGCAGAGCATTTTCATGTGAACGGCCATCCTGAATTCACGCTTCCCAACATTATAAATATTAGCTTCCCTGAAGTGTCCACGGAAACGATGTTAATGAACCTCGATATGGAGGGGATTGCTGTTGCCAGCGGCTCGGCATGTACATCAGGTTCTCTTGAATTGTCCCATGTGCTCAAAGCGATGAAGCTTCCAGAAGCATTTTTGCATTCAGCGATTCGGTTTAGCTGGGGATTGGGTAATACTACGGAAGAAATCAGGATAACCGCCGAAAAAATTGGAACCATTCTTGGGCGACTGCGTAATAGACCCTAAGGGGATCTTTACACATGGGACATAAGGAGGGAAGAAGTTCCATTTCATCGGTTGGATAGAGCGGTTTGGATGTTGGTATCTGATTGCCATTCATAAGCTTTGGGCATACCTAACAATGATAGCACCGCGCCTATTTAATGATAAGAAGATGAGGGGGACCCTACGATGAAGCTTCAGGAAATGATCGGTCTAGCTGTTTTTGATGTTGAGGATGGCAAACAGGTCGGCAAAATCCAGGATTTCATTGTGAGTGACGATTGGAAAATTGAAGGCATTGAACTTGAGAACAAAGGCCTGTTTACCAGTCATGTCAAAATCGTGCAGTGGCAAGATATCGTTGCCTACGGCGAAGATGCCGTCATGATCCGTAATCAACAGGCTGTCCGCAAGACGGGAGCCGACGACATAAAACATACGTACCTTCTCGGTCAGTCTAAATTGAAGGAGAGAAATGTACTTACTGAAGAGGGTTTGTTATTAGGACGAATCTCTGATGTTTATTTTGACCAAGAGTTGGGAAATACAATAATAGGGATTGAAATTACGGACGGGTTCGTGTCCGATCTGATTGAGGGCCGTAAATGGCTGCCATGTACAAGCGATATGTCTATCGGGGAAAATGCCGTTATGGTACCTCCACTGAGTGAGCAGCGCTTGGAAAATGCCATTCATTCTGTTAATGGATAGGTGAATGAATATGAAATGTCCAAACTGTAGTTCCAAAGATATCGGGAAAATTGGTTCCCACCAGTTTTATTGCTGGGGTTGCTTTATCGAATTAACGGTGAACGGAGAGAAGATGTCTGTGTATCAGGTAGAAGAAGACGGCACACTTAGCTCACTCGATGACTTGTTCTTCGGTGAAGAGTTGCCACAAGACTTCCCTCACCTGCATGCTTCTTCTTAAAGTCAAAGAACTTCCTCTATATGTGGTTTGATGACAGTTTATGTCGTTAAATGCTGTTGCGATACGCGGAACAGGGCATATAGATGTGTGGTTACATAGTAATTCATAGAGTATGCCATATATATGCTCGACCGGATTACAACATGCGTCTCTTTCATGAGAAGGAGGCGTTTTTTTTGCGTTTAGATATAGTGCATGTTCAAAATGCGGTAAAAGATGCACTTCAGCGAGTTTTGAGACATGTCCTGTTAATAAATATTCTCTTTCCTACATATACTGACTTTCAGAGCCAGTCCAAAAGGGAGAGATACAAGTGGAGCAATTAACCAAACACAAGCTGTTCCGTTACGCCATCTGGCTGCTGCTGGGCTTAATTATCTTATATTTTATCTGGCTGTTAAGGCCATTGCTGCTTCATATATATGGATTTCTGAGAACAGTTCTGGCACCTTTTATCGTAGCACTTATCATATCTTATGTTCTGAATCCAATTGTAAGTATGCTAGGTGGGCGTAAAGTGCCGAGGACAATTGCAGTCCTGCTGATTTATGCTTTTTTCCTGACCTGTATCGGTGTGATCTTAATGAATGTGATCCCTGTATTGATTGAACAACTGGAAGAGTTGAATGAACATATGCCAGAGCTTTCGATGCGAGCCCAAAGTTTAATGAATAGCATGGATAACAAGTTAATGCCGCCAAGCGTGCGCACGGGCATGAATAGCTGGTTTTTTCAGATGGAGGATCGACTGACACAAGGGATTACGGTGCTGATGGATAATATCGGGGCAACAATTAACGTATTGTTCAATGTATTTATCGTGCCTTTTCTTATTTTCTATATGCTTAAGGACTTTGAAGTATTTGAGCGTACGGTTGTTGCCTACTTACCCCGCTCACGTCGCAAAGCCATTGTTTCAGTCATGAAAGAGATTGATGCAGCACTGGGCAATTACATTCGTGGGCAATTTATTGTGTGTGTGATCGTGGGGATCTTTGCCTACATCGGTTACGTGATTGTAGATATGCCCTATGCCTTATTGTTGGCAAGCATTGTTGCTGTGTTTAATATTGTTCCTTATCTGGGTCCGTTCCTGGGGGCAGCACCTGCAGTCGTAATGGCGTCAACCGTATCTCTCAAAATGGTGCTGTTCGTGGTCATCGTCAATACGTTATGTCAGGTATTAGAAAGTAACGTCATATCACCACAGGTGGTTGGGCGAACATTGCACCTGCACCCGCTGTCAATTATCTTTGCCCTTCTCGTTGGGGGAGAGCTAGCTGGTATTGTTGGACTTATTCTTGCCGTACCTGTCTTTGCAGTCCTGAAAGTGATTATGCAGCATTTCTTCGCATATTACATCAAGCGAAGGATTGAATAAAGCCAGTCTGGGAGCAGAAGTTACGTGCGTTGACACCTGATAGGCATATCGATATAGTGAGGGTGTATGTTTAGACTATGAAATCGATGATGAAATAAAGTATGCCGGGGTTCCTTTCTCAGAGAATAGACTCCTTCGGAGCAGAATTGAATCTGTCCGATGGCTGGAAGAGTCTAGGAAGTTGAAGCGGCAGAAAGCTAATTTCGGAGTGCAGGACAACCCTGCCGGAAGCGACCGTTATTCGCATCAACGAGGCGATTGTCAATTTATCCAGGATAAATGGCAATAACCAGGGTGGTACCGCGATAACATCGTCCCTGATATAATCAGGGGCGTTTTTTGTGTTGTTTTTATCGCATTATCAGATTAACAAACCGGGGGAGTTACAGCACCGGACATTATAATTAAATTGGAGGAAGACCAACATGAAAGCTAGTGAAATCCGGTCTAAATGGTTAGAGTTTTTTGCAAGTAAAGGTCATAAAATTGAACCAAGTGCATCCCTTGTACCTCACAATGATCCATCTTTGTTGTGGATTAATGCAGGTATGGCGCCGCTCAAACCGTATTTTGACGGTCGTGAGAAGCCAGAGAATCCGCGTCTTGCGAACTCGCAAAAATGTATTCGTACGAATGATATCGAAAATGTCGGCAAAACGCGCCGTCACCATACATTTTTCGAAATGTTAGGTAACTTCTCCATTGGAGATTACTTCAAGGAAGAGACAATCGAATGGGCATGGGAGTTCCTAACAAGCAAAGAGTGGATTGGTTTCGACCCAGAGCGTCTGTCCGTAACGGTATATCCAGAAGACGAAGAAGCGTTCAAACTGTGGAATGAAAAGATTGGTCTACCGGCAGAACGAATTATTAAGCTGGACGAAAACTTCTGGGATATCGGTGAAGGTCCTTGTGGACCATGTACGGAGATTTTCTACGACCGCGGCGAAGCTTATGGCAACGATATGAATGATCCAGAGATGTATCCAGGTGGAGAGAATGAGCGTTACCTCGAAGTATGGAACTTGGTATTCTCTCAATTCAATCATAATAAAGATGGCAGCTATACCCCGCTTCCGAACAAAAACATTGATACAGGCGCAGGCCTCGAACGGTTTGCTTCCATTCTTCAAAATGTGGATTCCAACTTCGATACCGATCTGTTCCAACCGATGATTCAGAGAACAGCAGCACTTGCTGGTGTTAAATATAATGATAGCGTAGAAATTGACGTTGCGCTAAAAGTGATTGCGGATCACATCCGTACGGTTTCTTTTGCTGTAGGTGATGGCATTCTGCCAGGTAATGATGGCCGCGGATATGTTATCCGTCGTTTGCTCCGCCGCGCAGTGCGCTACGGTAAAGTACTTGGACTAGACCGTCCGTTCCTGTATGAACTGACAACCACCGTCGGTGAGGTTATGGGCGTGTACTATCCAGAAGTGGTGGAGAAGCAAGAGTTCATTGCTAAAGTCATCAAAACGGAAGAAGAGCGTTTCCATGAAACACTTAGCGATGGATTGGCGATTCTAGCTGATATTAGTGCAACAGCTAAAGCGGAAGGACGCACAGTGATTAGTGGCCCAGAAGCTTTCAAATTGTATGACACATATGGATTCCCGTTTGACCTCACAGAAGACTATGCAGCTGAGAATGGCCTCACGGTAGACCGTGAAGGATTCGATGTTTCGATGCAGAGACAACGTGATCTTGGACGTGCAGGTCGTCAAGAGAACGAAAGTATGAAGGCTCAAGGTGGCCCTCTTGCTGATCTAGAGGTTAAAAGCGAGTTTGTTGGTTATACTGACCTGTTGAAGGAAGCGAAAGTGGTAGCTATTGTTGCTGACGAAGCGCTTGTGGATGCTGTCGGTGAAGGGCAGTCTTGCCAAGTCATCCTTGACCAAACACCGTTCTATGCGGAAAGTGGCGGACAAGTCAGTGACCAAGGTTTATTGCGCGGAGCTAATATGACTGCTAAAGTTCAAGGCTTGTTCAAAGCTCCAATGGGACAACATGTACATTTGGTCGTGGTAGAAGCTGGTGAGCTGCGTGTAGGCGATGTCATTACAGCAGAGGTGGACGCGTCCAAACGTGGGGATATTATCAAAAACCATACCGCAACCCACCTGTTGCACAAAGCGCTCAAGGATGTACTAGGAACTCACGTTAATCAAGCAGGATCATTGGTTGAACCACAACGTCTGCGTTTCGACTTCTCTCACTTCGGCAGCATCACACCGGAAGAATTGACGGAGATCGAGCGTCAAGTTAACGAACAGATCTGGAATCGCTTGAACGTGAATATTGAATTGAAGGCGATCGATGAGGCCAAAGAAATGGGCGCAATGGCGCTATTTGGTGAAAAATACGGGGATATCGTGCGCGTAGTTCAAGTAGGAGAATACAGTTTGGAACTTTGCGGCGGTTGCCACGTAAATAATACATCGGAGATTGGAATTTTCAAACTAGTAAGCGAAAGCGGAATTGGTTCCGGTGTGCGCCGTATTGAAGCTGTTACGGGTCGTGGTGCATATCTCTATGTTGAGAGTCAATTAGAACTGTTGAAACAATCGGCTACCTTGCTCAAAGCGAATGTTGCTGATGTGCCTAAACGGATCGAAGGCTTGAATCAACAATTGAAAGAAGCAGCGAGAGAAGCAGAATCCCTGCAAAGCAAGCTCAGTGCTATGGAAGCAGGTCAACTGACCGACCAAGTGGTACAAGCTGGTAACACGCAGGTGCTAGCGGCTCGTGTAGATGCTCCGAATATGGATGCACTGCGAACTGTAGCGGATGAACTGAAGGCGAAACTGCCTAATGCAGTCCTCGTACTGGGTGCTCCTGCAGATGGGAAAGTGAACTTTGTTGTCGCTGTACCTGCAGAGCAAGTGAAGCAAGGTCTTCATGCAGGTAAGATTGTCAAAGAAGTTGCAGCTGTGTGCGGCGGCGGCGGCGGTGGACGCCCAGATATGGCACAAGCTGGAGGTAAGGACGCATCCAAGCTCGATGAAGCACTGAAAGTGGCTGTATCACTTGTAAGTGAGCATGTTGTTTAATTCTAACGAAATCAATTGAATTGAACATCTACAGAGGATGAAGCGAATATAAATTACTGTTTTCAGTTACGAATGAACAGAAACAACTTGCTGTAAACAGTAACAGTCAAGCAAAAAACACAATTCGCTTCTCCTTTGTTTACTCGTGACAGTCAGAATATGTTATTATATAAGCAGAAATCAATTCGGCAGGACATGGTCCCCATGTTCATGCAGGAGCGAGGTGTCATCAATGGACTCCATGGATAAGACGGTTAAATTTAATGTGAAAGCTGACGAGCAGGAGGCATCCTCCCAAGAGATTCTTCTCACGGTATATGATGCACTGGTCGATAAGGAGTATAATCCTATCAACCAGATTGTCGGGTATCTGATCTCTGGCGACCCCGCATACATCCCTCGTCACAACAATGCACGCAGCCTGGTTCGGAAAAAGGAGCGCGATGAGCTCATTGAAGAGCTTGTACGTTCTTATCTGGCCAATCACCGGTAATGTACACCGCTTCCGCTGTGATGCAACCCATGCAGGGCAGCGGGAAATGAACCGACAGTAGTCAGCCTGAAGCTTGAGAGAGAGGATGATTCATCCTCCTAAGCAGGCTTGAGGATGGGAGAGCATGATGAAAATATTAGGTTTGGATTATGGGGACCGAAGAATCGGAGTTGCTGTCAGTGACGCCTTCGGTTGGACTGCCCAGGGATTGGAAGTGCTTGAACGCCGCCGGGATGAAGGTGAGTTCGGTCGAATTGCCGAGCTTGTGCGCGAGCACGAGGTTAGCGAGATCGTTGTAGGGCTCCCCAAAAACATGAACGGCACCGTAGGGCCGCGTGGTGAAATCTGTATCGATTTTGCCGAACGCCTGCGGGGCGAACTGAATTTACCTGTTCACCTTTGGGATGAACGGCTGACAACCATGGCAGCAGAAAGAACGCTGATTGAAGCGGATGTCAGTCGGAAAAAACGCAAGCAGGTTGTGGACAAAATGGCCGCAAGCTTGATTTTGCAAAATTATTTAGATGCCAACAGTAAAAGGTGAGGGGGATCAACAATGGCTGAAGATCAACTGGGTATGGAAGAAGAATCGGAGATTATTTACATTGCGGATGACGAGGGCAATGAAGAAGAATTCGAAGTCATCATGAAGTTTGAAGTAGATGGTTCGGAGGCCAAGTACATGATGGTTGCTCCGGTTGAGCCCGAGGATGGAGAGACGGATGTATATGCATTCCGTTACGAAGAAGAGGGCGACGACATTAAACTTTTCGTCATCCAAGATGATGCCGAATGGGATATCGTTGAGGAGACGTTTAATACATTCTTAGCAGAAGATGAAGAGGAAGCGAACTAAATGACTGAATACAGCCGCAAAGACCTAAAATGGACAGATTCACTGCGTTTGGCTTTTGGTGCTCAAGTTGAGCTCGAGGAAGAGAACGGGAAATCACATCCCTACGACTTGCTGGCTGAATTCGAAGTGAATGGTCAGCAATACGCCGTACTTCGAAGCTCATTGCGTCCTTATGACGAAGTTGAACTTCTGAGAGTATTACCAGGTAGTGAAGACCAGATCATGCCTGAGTTAGTAACGATTGACGATGATGAAGAATGGGAGGACATTTCGGAATTATACGATGAATGTACACTTCCCATTGATGAAGATTAATCAGCTTCAAATTGAAGAAACCGGAAGGGCGGAGAAGTCCGCTCTTTTTGGTTGTGTAAAGGAGTTGTTTCTTTTTTGAAAGGGAAAGTCTGGATGATTCTTCTGCTTATCATTGTTATAGCTGTCGGTGGGGCTGGTGCTTATGCCTGGAACATGATGCGTCCACTCGAAGCTTCAACAGAGCCGATCGTTTTTGAGATCAAAAGTGGAACAGGAACATCGAAAATTGCAGAACAACTACAGCAAGAAGGTCTTATTCGAAGTGGTCTAGCTTTTAAAGGATACTTGAAATGGAAGAAGCAAGGTTCGAATTTTATGGCAGGTACCTATTCGATGAATCCAGGTGTATCATATGAGGAGATCGTGAACAAGCTGAATAATGGTGAAGTTGTACCCGAGGAAATGGTGAAGTTTACGATTCCGGAAGGTTATACTGTGCTGCAAATGGCAGATAAATTATCGGAAGAAGGCATTGTGGATCGCGATGAATTTATCAAGCTTGCCAATGATCCTTCGGCCTTTGATGTAGATATTATTAAAGATATTCCAGTAGATGAAGAGCTGCGTTATGTGCTCGAAGGGTATCTGTTCCCAGAAACCTATGAACTCAAAAAGGACAGCTCTACCCATGATGTTATGCAGCGCATGCTGGAGGAGTTCCAGACCAAAGTGAATTCAATTCCGAATCTGGAGACTGAGCTGCAACAGAAGAAGTTGTCATTGCATGAATTGCTGACTATCGCTTCGCTAGTGGAGAGAGAAGTTGTCGTTGATGCGGAACGTCCTCTAGTCGCGGGTGTGATCTATAACCGGATTCATCAGGACATGAAGCTGGAGATTGACGCTACAGTGCAGTATTTGTTGGACAAGCCAAAGGCTAGATTACTCTTCAAGGACCTAAAGGTAGAGAGTCCCTACAATATGTATCTGAACAAAGGGCTACCTCCGGGACCCATCGCAAGTCCAAGTCTGCCGTCCATTCAGGCGGCGCTTCAACCAGAAGCTTCAGAGTACCTATTTTACGTAACCAAAAAAGACGGTTCGTCCGGGCATTTGTTTGCCAAAACGTATAAGGAACATCAGCAAAATATAGCCAAAAGTAAGGCTGCGCAATAAGCGGAGGGGATGTATATGAGTAAGAAACATGAACTGCTGGTTACAGCAGCGAATGTAAATGAAGCAGAGGTACTGTTACAGGCAGGCGCGGATGCCCTGTTAGTTGGGGATGATCGATTCGGTATGCGACTTCCTGGTAGCTTCACTATAGAAGAGACAGCAAAGGTCGTAGAACTTGCAACTCAACATCAGGCACGCGTTTATGTATCTATGACGAACTTGATGTCTAATGATCTGCTGAAGGAACTACCTGAGTACGTGCAAGCATTGGGCAAAATCGGTGTACACGGAGTGGAGTTCAATGATCCGTCGGTGCTTGGAGCTATTCGAGAATACGCTCCGCACATTCAGCTTCATTGGAATGCAGAGATGACGTCGACCAACTATGCCACCGCCAACTATTGGGGGACAAAAGGTGCTAGTCGTGTTGTGTTGGCGCGTGAGCTGAACATGGACGAGCTTACAGAGATGGTTCCTTTTTTGAAGGTGGAAGCTCAGGTACAGGTACATGGGATGACTAATATTTATCATTCCAAGCGTAGCCTCGTACAGAGTTACATGGCACATCAGGGTCGTCCTGTGGAGGGAGATCTCGGCAAAGAGCGTGGCTTGTTCTTGATTGAAGCTGAGCGACGGGATGAGAAATTCCCGATCTATGAAGATGTGAACGGGACACATATTATGAGTTCAGAGGATATTTGCATTTTGGAGGATCTACATTTGCTAATGGAGGCAGGCGTGCATAGCTTGAAGATTGAAGGCATTTTGAAGCCGCTAGCCTACAATGTAGCTGTAGTTAAGGCCTACCGAAAAGCAATTGATCATTATATCTCAGATGCTGATGCATATGCCTTCTCCGAAGATTGGCTGGATGAAGTTCGTGAATTGCAAGATCCTGAACGGGAATTGTCATTTGGATTTTTCTACAAAGAACAAGTGTATTAATAGAAGAGGTGAAGAAAATGGAAACAGTGGCGGTACAGCGGAAGTTCTCCGGCAAACGTAACCGTCTGGATAAACCGGAGTTGCTTGCTCCGGCTGGGAATCTGGAAAAACTGAAGTTTGCAATCCATTACGGCGCAGATGCCGTGTATATTGGTGGACAGGCTTATGGCTTACGTTCGAATGCAGACAATTTTAGCTTTGAGGAAATGCGTGAAGGTGTTGAATTTGCCAAGAAATACGGAGCGAAAGTGTTTGTGGCAACGAACATCTATGCACACAATGAAGATATTGAGGGGATTGAAACGTATCTTCAGAATCTGTACAATGCCGGCATTTCGGCTGTAATCGTAGCAGACCCAGCCATTATTGATGTAGCGCTGCGTGCGGTTCCTGGACTTGAGGTTCACTTGAGTACCCAACAGTCAACCCTTAACTGGCAAGCTGTGAAGTTCTGGAAAGATGAAGGACTGCCACGCGTCGTTCTAGGTCGTGAGACAAGCTTTGAGGAGATCGAGGAGATCAAGGCACATGTCGATATCGAGATTGAAGCTTTCATTCATGGTGCAATGTGTTCTTCATATTCCGGACGTTGTGTATTATCTAACCACTTTACGGATCGGGACTCCAATCGCGGAGGCTGCTGCCAATCCTGCCGCTGGAAGTATGATCTATTTGAGGATGCAAGAGAAGAAGGGGTATGGGTCAGCGAAGAAGAGATGCAGATGCAAGCTCCTGCTCCGTTTAACCTTGGTGAGAATCAGATTCCGTTGTTTGAGAAACAGGATAACGCGTTCTCGATGGGTTCCAAAGATCTGTGCATGATCGGGCATATTCCTGAATTGATCGACGTAGGTGTGGATAGCTTCAAAATCGAAGGGCGTATGAAATCCATCCACTATGTAGCTACTGTGGTTAACGTGTATCGTCAAGCGATTGATTCTTATATGGCTGATCCAGAAAATTATGTGTTGAAACCGGAATGGGTTGAAGAGATGAATAAGGCTGCAAACCGTCCGTTAAACACAGGTTTCTTCTATGATACACCAGACCATGAGGATCACATCTACGAGCCGGAAGAAAAAGCAGTTCCTTATGACTTCGCAGGGCTTGTTATGGATTATGATGCTGCTACGGGTATGGCAACAATTCAACAACGCAATCACTTCAAGCCGGGCGATCAAATTGAGTTTTTCGGCCCAGGAGGGACATTCTTCAAACAAGTTGTAGGAGAATTGCAGGATGAGGAAGGCAATGTTCTGGATGCGGCAAGACACCCATTGCAACGTGTCAAAATGAAAGTAGATCAACCTATTTCTTACTTCGATATGATGAGAAAAAAGAAATAGTCTTACAGACCTATAATATAACAAAATAGTATTATGGAATGACAATATTATGTTATAAAACAATAAAAATGACCTCCGTATATCGGTTAATGGGGGTCTTTTTTGTATAGAAAATTAGGAAAAAAGTTGTAAAAAATTTTCGTTTTAGTAAAGGGGAAATAGGAAAACTGTCGAATAATACATCTTTATAGGGGAAAGTAAGGAAAATCCAACAAGTAGAAACTGGCAGGTGAATGGGAATGGTTCAAAAGAAGCAGAAAGAAAATGGGGAAAAGAAGGAAAAGCCGGTGAAGGAAAATAAAGTGTTAAACGTGTTAAAGGAAAAGATTACGAAAAAGGGAAAAGCTGTACATAGCAAAGCGGATGGAGCTCCGAATAAAGAGCCCTTTAAAGTAAAATGGAGCAAGCCAGATTTGAAGAATGTGAAGTGGAAGAATATAGGGGGTTCAACGTTATCCCAAATTAAGAAAGCGAATCCAATTAAATCGGTTGGCGTCAAATTGTTCTTTATCTTTTTTGCTGCAATTATGATTTTTGTCGTTAGCTTGGGGCTATTATCTTATAATAAAGCCAAGAACACGATTGAACAAAATGCCTCTCTTTCTAACCAAGAGACGATTGAACAAACGAAACAAAAGCTGGATATTATTTTAGAGCGTTTTGTGGATACATCCACACAGATTTTCTTCGATCCAGAGATGCAATCGTTATTGCAGAAAATGTCTGACAAGAACTTGTCTGCGTATGACCTATTTGTGAATTCTAGTTCCATCAACAAGCAATTGTCTAACATTGCTTTTACAAACAAATCCATGGAAGCGATTTATTTGGTTCCTACGGATGAAACGAAATCAACTATGGGTACAGGGAATAGTAGTTCCTCCATGGGAAGCATTCGTACTGAGCCTTGGTATGCTGAGCTCACCCAATCCGGTGGATATCGCTGGTTGCCTACAGAGAATGAAGAAGATGGATCTATGCCAACCTTCCGCATTGCTCGCTCCATGAAGAATTTACAAGGCTCCAACCAATCGTATGTCTTAATTATTGAACTTAAATTAGAAGTATTGGAAGAACAATTGAAATCGCTTGATTTGGGGGCAGGTTCAGTTCTACAGTTGATTGCTCCAGACAATAAAGTAGTTGCTTCTACCATTCCGGATCGGACAGGAAAAGATACCGAACTGGCATTTTTCAAAGATCTTACCGAAACGACAGGAAGTCTTAATACGGAATACACGGTGGATGGTAAGAACACAGAGATGTTAGCTGTGTATAGCACGATGGAATCCTCCAACTGGAAATTAATCGGCATGTTGCCAACGTCCGTATTGGTTAAGGATGCCAAAGGTATTCTTACGCTCACATTGTGGATGGCACTGCTCGATGCTGCAATTGCAGTCTTAATCGGTATTTGGATGGTTCGTATGTTTGCCCGTCCGCTCGGTAAATTGAAAGACCTGATGCAACAAGGAGCCAAAGGGGATCTCAAAGTTCGCACGCCGTATACATCTAAGGATGAGATTGGTCAATTGTCGGCTGCCTTCAATGAGATGATGGAGCAGATTACCAAGCTGGTTGAACAAACGAATCGTTCTGCACAAGAAGTGCTGGATACAGCGTCGGAGCTCAGCAATGCTTCCAAGAAAACGGCTGTTTCCGCTTCTGAGATCGCTGTAGCTACAGAAGAGATTGCAGGAGGTGCGAGCAGTCTTGCAAACGAAGCTGAGCGTGGGAATGATCTCACAGATAACATCTCTCGTCAGATGGAGAGTGTGGTCGCTGCCAATGAGGAAATGGGGCAATCCGCACGTCATGTTGAGAAGTCCAGTGAAACGGGTATTCAGCATTTGAATCAATTGATGACCAAAACCCAGAAGACCGAAGAAATGATTGGTGCACTGGTGAACAAAGTGGATTCCCTTAAAGAGAGCACGTCCTCTGTTCTGAAGGTGCTCGATGTAATGCAAAATATTACGAAGCAAACGAACATTCTGTCCCTTAATGCTACGATTGAAGCAGCACGAGCGGGTACGGCGGGACGCGGATTTATGGTCGTTGCTAATGAGGTGCGGCAATTGGCTGAGCAATCTAGGAAGTCGATTGACATGGTAGGAGAAATTACAGACAACATCATGGCCGAAATGAATGAAACCGTTACAGCCTTATCGGATGCATACCCATTGTTCAAAGAACAAATGGATTCCGTGAAGGACACCAACGTCATTTTTGCTTCAGTTCAGCAACAAATGGGTGCGTTCGTAGAACGACTGGATATGGCAACAAGTTCAATTGGAGACTTGAACCAATCACAGGTTACGCTATCTGAAGCGATGAGTAACGTTAGCGCTGTGGCGGAAGAATCATCAGCTACATCACAAGAGGTTGCTTCACTTAGTAGCGAACAGCAAAATATTAGTAATCAGCTGGTTAACCTGTCTGATAAGCTGCAGAATGTATCCACCGAATTGAAAGACACCTTGTCACGTTTCACCGTGTAATCACATAATCTAAGAGAAGACCTGTTCCGATGATATGATGGAACAGGTCTTTTGCTGTTATTTATTGGATACATACATGTCCTTTGCAGCATACTATGCTAAAACGCTAAAGGGTGAGCACGATGAATGTAGACTTAAAACGTAGAATCTTTGTAGCCTGTTTGCTTTTGACGGGTGTTTTTGCCATTCTTCTGTTCCGTCTAGCTTGGATTCAGATTATTCAAGTGAATCAGGTAATTCCGGGTACCACTCGTTCATTGCGGGAGATGTCTGTACTACAGCGAGAACGGGGTGTGATGCTTGATTCGGGTCGAGGGCAATTTACAGATTATAGAGGGAAGTCATTAACGGGAAAAATGGAATGGGTGCTTGTTCTATTTCCGCATCAACATGCGATCAGTTCAGCAACGATCCATCGTGCAGATTCACAGTTGAACCAGCTAGCTGCTATTTTACATACTGATGTCGTGAAGTTACAGCAGGAATGGGAACAAGACCATACACCTCGGTTATGGACAGCAGGCAATCAACAGCCTGTTGTATTAAGTGATTCGCAAGTAGCCCAGATTCGTCAATTGGAGGACGTGAGGGCATATGTTTATCCGATGATGAGCCGATATGATCAGAAATATACAGGGATGCAATGGCTTGGGTATGTAGCTGAGCAACCTAATCGCCTCGTAGCTTCAACAGCCCATAAAAATGAAGTAAAGCAACCATTTGCGATGAAGTCGGGTGCAGCGGGGCTAGAGAGGACGCTTGAGCCATTGATGATGGGACTGGGACCTACGTTGCTCACACGTATGGTTACAGGTTCTGGTGAGATCATTCCTGAAATGCAGCCACGAGTTATTGCTCCAACCAATAGTCATTACCCTTTACAAGTAGAGACGACGGTAGATATAGATCTCCAGCAGGGTTTGGAGACCATTGCGAAGCAGTCGGGTATCCGTGAAGGAGCTGTCGTTGTGCTGGATGCGGCTACGGCTGATGTGCGAGCGATGATTTCTATGCCCATGTATACACCACAACATGTGGAGCCGACGGAATCCTCTTGGGCCAATCGTGCGATCCAAGGAGCCGTTCCGGGATCTATTTTCAAAATCGTCACAGCCGCTGCGGCACTTGAATCACATGCTGTATCTCCGCGGGAAACCTTTCATTGTAACGGGGAATGGGGAAAATACGGACTATCTTGCTGGAAAGAACATGGGCATGGAACGTTACATCTAGAAGAAGGTTTTGCTCAATCTTGTAATATCGTCTTTGCCGAGACGGCTCGCCGATTAAGCATGGAACAACTGGAACGTACGGCCAATGCTCTAGGGCTTTCACGTACCATTGGTTGGGAGGGCAAGCATATGGGGGGAATGCCCATCCTGCGACACTTTGATCATGAACAGGCGGGTCGAGTTCGCACCACAGTAGTTTCCTCACAAGATGAAGGAGCTAAAGTGCAGACTTCAATTGGACAGCGTGATACGCTGGTCACACCTCTTCAAGCAGCCAATCTGCTGGTTACTCTCTTGCATGATGGCAAAGTGAGTGCACCTAGGTTAGTTCAACGCATTCGTTATGCAGATGGTGATACGATGCTAGAGATGCCCTTACATGATTCGCCATCTCCTGTGGGTCAGATCTCACCAGCTACTGCTCATCAGTTGTTAAAGTGGATGAGAGGAGTGGTTACGGATGGAACGGGAAAAACCCTGCAGCAAGCCAAGTGGCATGTTGCAGGGAAGTCTGGAACGGCTCAAGTCGAGCAGCAAGGGCGTAAGCTGAATCATCAATGGTTTATAGGTTATGGGCCAGTGGAGAATCCCAAATATGCAGTTGCTGTGTTAGTTCAACATGTCGCTCCGGGAAGCTCTCACCAAGCCACGGCATTGTTTCGCAGCATTATGGATTACTTGGCAGAGGGATCGCCATCGTCCGCAGGTTGAGACGCCTGTGCAGAAGGGGTGCCATGACGTTCAGGTTCTTCTGAATGATGACTTGCTGCTCCGGCAGCAACTGGTGTATCCATGACGAGTGGAGAGGAATCAAACTCATCTTTTGGCAAGTGAATCCATTGTTGTAGATATCCCTGTTGCAGCAATTCTTTCAGCAAGATTAATAACACGGGAGACAATACCACGCCTGCAAGTCCGAAGATCGAGAGCGAGATAAGCATAAATGAGAGCATCAAGTAAGCCGAAGAGACACCGATGGAATTACCTGATATTTTGGGCTCAAGCAACTGGCGTGTCAGCATCGTTACTGCGAGCAGGACAACTAGGCCGATGGCTAATGTACTGTTTCCAACAATAAACAGATAGACGATCCAAGGGATGAATACAACCGGAACACCGAGCAGCGGAACAAGGTCAAAGACTGCACAGATTGCCGCAATCGTAAAGGCATTACTTGTTCCTAAGATCAATAATCCAGCATAGATCAATACAAAGGTGATTAACATCATGATCATCTGTGCTTTTAGATAGGAACGAATGGTTTTGAACACATGATTGCGCATGAATTCAATCGCCAGCTTTAATGTTTTTGGTGTTTTGGCACGGGCGAATTTACGCCAGGATTCAATCT
This sequence comes from Paenibacillus sp. Root52, assembly GCF_001426865.1. Taxonomy (GTDB): domain Bacteria; phylum Bacillota; class Bacilli; order Paenibacillales; family Paenibacillaceae; genus Paenibacillus. The sequence goes on from NZ_LMFO01000030.1 coordinate 58,487, forward strand.
CAATACTAAGGAAAAAGGCGAGAATAATGGCGATCCCGAAGTTGGTAATAAATGAAGAAAAGGAGCTTAGGAATCCAATAAGATACTGAGCACCACTCGTTACCCATGTCGAGATGAATCCAGTCAGTGTAGCAAAATATTCATTTACTTTGTCCATGATGCTTACAGGCAAGGCATCCGATTTGTCCTGTGCGAAATGAACCAAGTTGGTGAATTGCTGTTGAACCATTTCAATATAGGATGGAAAATTATCCTGTAGGTTGGAGATCTGAGAGATAATGATAAGCCCCAATCCAAAAAACAGAGCGACAATGACCCCGAGAAATAACAAAACCGATATAGCCGCCCCTAACGTTTTCGCTAATCCTCTTCGATGTAAGAAACGAGCCAGTGGTTCGATCATCCAATAAACGATAAAAGAAAGGAACACGGGCGCAGCAATTTGATACAAACGGCTGAATCCGTACATGATGAAATAAACGGTCAACACGAGTAACGCAATGTCGAAGACGGTGCGTCCATATTTTTTGTATAACGGTAACATAGGCTCTACTCCTTCGTATGTATGAGGTGAAAGGTAAAAATAGGAATGCATTCATTGTACACGATCATACTCTTTTTTGGAAAATAGGATTCAAGATAAGTCTGAATTGTGATAAAATTATAGGTGGTTTCTTTTCCATAGCACATAGATTGGTAGCCATAATTCAGCGAGAGAGACGGGGAATTGAAGCATGACGAGTCTACTTCATAGCCTATTGATATGGGCATTGTATATTTCATCATTTTACGCCTTTATTCCAAGTTTGATTAGTAGGCTTTTTGGTTTTCGGGTATTCAGGCGAGGAAAAAGCGAGACCGAATTTGCCCTGACATTCGACGATGGGCCAGATCCAGTGTATACACCAAGGCTGCTGCAGCTGCTTAAGCAATACGATGCCAAAGCGACGTTCTTTGTTGTTGGAGAGCATGCAGCCCATCATCGGGATTTAATCCAGCGAATGCATGAGGAAGGGCATCTGATCGGAATTCATAATTATATTCACAAGACGAACTGGTTAATGAGACCTCAAACCGTTCGGAAGCAGATTCAGCAGACGGGACAGATTATTCATGAAGTGACCGGGGTGAAATCCTGTTATTACCGCCCGCCATGGGGCATCATGAATTTGTTTGATTTTTTTAGCAAAAAAGATCGGAAAATTATATTATGGTCATCCATGTTTGAAGACTGGAAAAGCCGAGTAGGGGTGCAGAAGCTAACCGAACGAATGCTGAAAGAGCTGAGGGGTGGCGAGGTCATGTTATTGCATGATCGCGGTACAACGTTGGGAGCTGACGCACAAGCGCCTGAACATATGCTTGAGGCTCTGAAGGTTGTTCTCCAAGAGGCCGACAGACGAGGGCTGCATAGTGTGAGGGTGGATACTATAATGGGAGGAGGCGCTATAATGAGTGAATCCCAAGAGAACAATCAATCTCAGGTTCAGTTATCCTTCTGGAAGAGAGGTATTGTCGCGTTATGGTTGCTCTGGGAGAACGTGTTTCACTGGATGTATCATCTGAGAACAGCTTCTCCGGGAGATCCGTTATTACATTACCGCCCACGTGTGTACCATGGTGCAATGGTTGAGATGACCGATGGACATGTGATGCAGAATGGGGATCAAGTGATTGAACTTCATTTTGATAATAAAAAATTATTCGAATTAGGCATGACCTCACGTTCCAGTATGCACTTAGCGATTCGTATGATTCGTGCAATCGAACAGCAGTTACCTGATTTGGCTCGGCAGATCGCTTCCGATCCGAAGCTTAGCTCAGCTAAAGCATTGTATGGTGTCAGCATGATTAATCGTGGGCCAGAGAAGTTTGGCTTTACGGTTCGGGATTTACCCCCTGGGCCGTTTAGTGCGGCTTCTAAGATCTATCTGAAATTACTGCTCAGTGTGATTCATCCTGCAGGCACCAAGCGTCTGAAACAGCGTTCGGAACAGCTTGTACCTAAAGTCATCGCCATGTCACTGGAACATCTATTGCAGCACTATGGAACGAGAAGCTTCGCTGCAGCGTCGGTTGAGCAGGTTCATACTACTGTGAAGGAGCCACAACAGGATTTGTTGTCAGGAGCTGAATTGAGAAACGTTCCTCCAATGTGATAAGAACGCATGTATAAGTAGATAAGTAGAGATACAAAAGTCATGATTTCTTTTTTTTCTTCCTAATGTTAAGAAAAAAGGGTGGTTCCTTACCGTGTTGGTAAGAAGCCACCCTTTTGTTATTGTTTCTGATAAATGTTATGGAACCATTTTAATTAGATTTTCAACACGCCGCCGTTACTTGCGTTTGTTACAAGTTTGGAGTAACGAGCCAGTAATCCGGTTTTCACTTTTGGTTCAAAGCCTTTCCAACCTGCACGACGACGCTCGAACTCCTCGTCACTGATGTGCAACTCGATAATACGGTTGTTCAGGTCAAGCTCAATGATATCTCCTTCTTCAACAAAGGCGATTGGACCACCTTCAGCCGCTTCTGGAGAGATATGTCCGATACTGATTCCGCGGGATGCGCCAGAGAAGCGTCCATCAGTGATCAGGCCGACTTTGGCACCGAGACCCATACCAACGATTTGAGAAGTTGGAGCAAGCATCTCAGGCATACCTGGTCCGCCTTTTGGTCCTTCATAACGGATAACTACAACATGACCTTCTTTAACTTTGCCATTCGCAATGCCTGCCAGAGCTTCATCTTGAGAGTCGAAGCAGATTGCGGGACCTTTGTGATATCCGCCAACCGAAGCATCTACTGCACCAACTTTGATAATAGCTCCTTGAGGTGCAAGGTTACCGAACAATACAGCCAGTCCACCTTTTTCAGAGTGCGGATTATCTATTGTGTGGATACAGTTGGTATCCTGAATTTCGTGACCTTCAACGTTCTCACGGATCGTTTTACCTGTCACGGTAATGCAATCAGCGTGGATCGCGCCTGGTTTCTTCAGCAATTCGTTCAGAACTGCACTTACGCCGCCTGCATTGTGAACATCTTCGATGTGCAGATCAGAAGCTGGAGCAAGCTTAGCCAGATGCGGTACGCGGTTAGCTACTTCATTGATGCGCTCGATTGGATATTCAATGCCTGCTTCATGAGCCAATGCCAACGTATGCAGTACCGTATTGGTAGAACCACCCATAGCCATATCCAGAGCGAACGCGTTATCGATTGCTTCGACAGTAACGATATCGCGTGGTTTCAGGTCAAGTTTGATGAGTTCCATCAATTGTTTAGCAGATTGTTTAACAAACTCACGACGCTCAGGAGCAACAGCCAGAATAGTTCCGTTACCTGGCATAGCCAGTCCCATTGCTTCTGCTAGACAGTTCATGGAGTTAGCCGTGAACATACCGGAGCATGAGCCACAAGTTGGACAGCCAAACTGTTCAAGCTCAAGCAAGCTCTTGTCATCAATTTTACCCGCTTGGTAAGCACCTACACCTTCAAATACGGAAGTCAGGGAGAGAGCTTTACCGTTGCTATCACGACCGGCTTTCATCGGTCCACCACTTACGAACACGGTAGGGATATTACAACGAAGTGCACCCATCATCATACCTGGTGTGATTTTGTCACAGTTCGGGATACATACCATACCGTCGAACCAGTGAGCGGATACTACCGTCTCAACGGAATCGGCAATAATATCACGGCTTGGAAGGGAGTAACGCATACCAATGTGTCCCATTGCAATCCCATCGTCAACACCGATTGTGTTGAACTCAAATGGAACGCCGCCAGCTTCACGGATTGCATCTTTTACAATTTTACCAAACTCCTGCAGATGTACATGACCAGGAACGATATCAATGTAAGAGTTACATACGGCAATAAACGGCTTGCCAAAATCTTCTTCTTTAACGCCTGCGGCACGCAACAAACTGCGGTGCGGTGCACGGTCAAAACCTTTTTTGATCATATCGGAACGCATCTTATTGGCTGACATGGTGTATTTCCCCCCAAATTATATAGTGTATTCGAGCAACATGAATGGAAATAAAATGGCAGTGGCTCTGTCGTTAAATTTCATCCGTACTCTAAAAAAATAGACCGACAATTGCCGGTTCGAGCTTCCCGTAGTTTGTGAAATTCTTTGCTGCTTTAAACCCGTGAACAACCCGGTTTTTTTATAGAGTCTATCACAATCGTCGTCATATTTCTACAATCAATAGAAAGAAGCCGGCTTCCAAATCCATGGAGTTCGACTTCTAAGTTTGAACACAGCTATTCATATATATCGGATCGAAATGTTCAAGATAAGTTAGTTGCTTCCGCCTTTGCGTCCAATTTCCCGATAAAATTCCTTATCATGTGTCTCGGAAGTGGCGTTCCCGCCCTTGCGCCCTATCTCTTTATAGAAGTCTGTGTTATGGGCATCCGAGGTCGCTTCACCGCCTTTTTTACCAATGGTTTGGTAGAAGCTACGATCATACTTTTTGGAGGTGGCTTTACCACCCAGTCGTCCCGCTTCTTCGCGAGTCATTTTGTGTTCAGACGTTTGTGGACGTGCCATTACAAATCACTCCTTAGATCATAAGTTGTTTTTTGTAGCGCGTATGCCTATTTACCACGGTCTTTGCAGGCTGAAACAAAATGATTCGGACACATTATAATCATGCAGAGCGTTTGGAAACCTCCTGACGATGGAAGGTGAAACGCGAAAGATTGGGTTCAATAAGCGGTCTGAATGTATGGCGAACCGCCGGATGTGCAAGCATAACAGCAAACAGGACTGCGATCACAATGATGACCGGAATATATAAGCTGCTTTCCATATAATTGTATACGCCAGACCAGATCACCAGACGAACGAGAAATCCGTGCAACAGGAACACATACAGGGTGCGTCGTCCCATTTCTGTTATTTTAGAAGTGAGTGTAGGAACCCAAGCTAGAAATAATGCAGCTGACCCAAACTGTACAGCGTACATGCCTAGGCGGTAGATGCCCGCATACCACTCGGAATGACCCAGTTCAGCATAAGTCATGCTTCCCAGCAGCCAGCCAGGTGAGAGCGGAATTCCGCCTACGCCAATCAAAATGAGTACACCCACGGAGAATAGTGCAGCTACATAACGACTCCAGTTTGATTTTAGATGGGAGCGAATGGCTGTTCCGTAGTCATAACCAATGATAAAGAACGGAAGGAAAACAAACGTACGACAGAAGCTGAGCCAGAAACCGTCTACAGGTAGATATCCAGCGATGATTCCAAGAATAATGGAACCAATCAACCGGTAGATCGGTTTCCAAGATAATGTGACACGAAGTAAGAGCCTCCAGCAGAAATGACTGGCTAGGAACCATAATAACAAGTAAGGTGCAAAAAAAGATAAGCGCATATGTGGCGTATGGAACACCGTGAAATCCATCAATGCGTATAAGGATTGAAATAGTACATACTGGATGGCGATGTGCTGAAGCACACGTTTACCGGATTCTCCTTGAAGAGTGTGTCTAGCAAAATACCCGGTTACCCACACGAACAGTGGCATATGAAACGTATATATCCACAGGAACAATGTCTCTGCTCCAGCAAAACGTGTAATAATTGGTTCAAGCGCGTTCCCTACAAGAACACATACGATGAGCATGAATCTTAAATTGTAAAAAAATGAATCTGGATCATCACGATGTGTTGTCCGAATGTTCATGATGTAGCCTCCTGTTACCCCTTTGTATGCAAAAAGTACTTCTGCAATAAGGGTAATATGAAAGTGATTAATTTATTGTGATATTTTTCACAATAGAAAGCGTTATCCTTTCACCAAGCTGTGACAACAAAATGAACGCTTTGGGATTGACAACGCTTGCATACGGGATGACAATGGTACAAGAAGATGAGAAACTGTAAATATAAGGAGGGATGAAATATGTCAACGAAAACGAGCCAAAGCCCTGATATTATCACGTTTGGTGAGAGTATGGGGCTTTTGACCGCGAAGGATACTCGTGGATTGGAATACGCAGCTTCATTAGATAAATCATTTGGTGGGGCAGAGAGCAATCTGGCGATTGGTGTCGCACGTCTTGGCCATACAAGCGGCTGGTTTGGACGACTTGGTAGAGATGCATTGGGTAGTATGATCTTGAAGGCGATTCGGGGTGAAGGTGTAGATGTATCTAGAGTGACCCTAAGTGATACGGAACCTACTGGTCTTATGATTCGTGAGAACGCTTCCGGGAAAGCATCGGTTCATTATTATAGGAAACTATCTGCTGCCAGCGCGATGACACCTCAGCATCTTGATCAGGACTATATCGCAGGTGCACAAATTTTGCATATCACTGGCATTACAGCAGCGATCAGTCCAACAGGTCTTGCTACCGTTGAAGCTGCTATACATATCGCCAAGCAGGCTGGTGTGAAAGTAAGTTTTGACCCGAATCTGCGCTTAAAGCTCTGGTCGATTGAAGAAGCACGTCCTGTTATCCTTCGGCTGGCTGAACAGGCGGATTATTTCTTGCCTGGTCTGGATGAGATGAAACTGTTATACAACGAAGAAGATGATCAAAAGGTGCTTGATCGTTTATCCGCTCTGGACGCAGTCTGCATTGTGAAAGGCGGTCCTGATTTGACCTATGTATTAGTGAATGGTACCCTAACGGAAGTTCCGTACTTCAAAGCGGATCATGTGCTGGATACGGTCGGAGCGGGTGATGGTTTCTGTGCAGGATTTTTGTCAGGCATTATCAAAGGTTATTCCCCTCAAGAAGCTACTCGACTAGGAAACCTGACAGGTTCTATGGTGATACAGGCTGTGGGGGACTGGGAAGCACTCCCGACGTGGGAGCAGGTAGAGGCTAAGCTGAACAACGTAGCTCATGTTGAGCGCTAGTCGCTGCTGATATCATGAATGTCTCATCTTCGTTCTAAATGTAAGGATTGCAATGACGATCACATTGACAAGGGAGAGAATGAAATGAAGAAGCTTCAGCTACTGCAAAAAATAACGGACAACGGTGTCGTTGCCGTCCTGCGTGCGGATTCTGCCGATCAAGTTATTGCTATGGCGGAACAAGCCATTACTGGTGGGATCAAAGTCATAGAGATCACCATGACAGTTCCCAGTGCCCTCAAAGCGATTGAGAAATTAAGTCGTGTCTATCATTGGAATACACAAGATCCTGAGAAGTTTGCCATTATTGGTGCGGGCACCGTTCTAGAACCCCAAACAGCGCGTGCAGCTATTATGTCAGGTGCTGAATTCGTCGTTGGGCCATCTCTGAATCCAGATACCGTTCAGATCTGCAACTTGTATCGTATCCCTATTTTGCCAGGTGTGATGACGATTGCAGATGTTCAACGTGCTTTGGAACTTGGCGTGGACATTGTGAAATTATTCCCAGGTAATCTGTATGATCCTTCAATTATTAAAACAATGAAAGGTCCAATGCCGCAGGCGAATTTTATGCCAACAGGTGGGGTTTCTTTGTCTAATTTGGGTGATTGGATCAAGGGTGGCGCGGTAGCGGTAGGAATTGGTTCCGACTTGACGACCGAAGCAGTAAAAACGGGGGACTTGAGTCATGTCCGTCGCAAAGCGGAACAATATATGGACGCTTATCGTAAGGCCAAAGCCGAATAGGATGAATATGCGGAGAATGGGAGCCGGGACGTATGAGGCTCTCATTCTTGCGAGCCGCGGCACCTGCGGAAGCGAAGAAAGGTGAATGAAGTTGAGAAATAGGAATCGGTACAACACAGGGCGCAAGAAAAGGGGCATATGGAAATTCCTGCTCGTTCTTCTGGCGCTCATTGTCATTGGTTTAGGATATGTTGGTTATAAAGTGTTAACCCCTTATGGACCACAGGAAATAGCTCAAACGGCTATGGAAACTGCGGATCAGGTCACGGTAAGTGAACAAGAGAACTGGATTGATTTTGCTCCTGAAAAGCCTGAAGGTGTGAGTGTTATCTTTTATCCGGGTGGATTGGTTAAACCGGAAAGTTATGCACCGTTCGCCCATAAGTTAGCGGAAGCAGGCCATCATACCATTATCGCCAAAATGCCTGTCAATTTGGCGGTGCTTAAGCAAGATCTAGCTGATGAGATTCGAAATGCATATCCTGACGAAACATTCGTCATGGGTGGACATTCTCTAGGTGGTTCAATGGCTGCTCGTTATGCAGCTGCCCATCCTGATGCGCTTCAAGGCATATTCTTCTTAGCATCATATCCAGATGAAAAAGGTAGTGTGAAATCATTAGATATTCCAGCGTTATCCATTCTGGGAACGAATGATGAAGTTGTAAATTCGACGAAATATCAAAGTGGGCGTGCTTACTTACCTGAAGATACCGTGTATTATACCATCGAAGGAGGAAATCACTCCCAATTCGGTGATTATGGTCACCAGAGCGGTGATGGAGAACCTGGAATCAGTGAAGAAGAGCAGTTAACACAGACGGTAAAAACCGTTTTGGATTGGCTGAAAGGCATTCAATAAATCGATGTTGCTAAGGGAGGAAATCATATGACCTTCAAGCTTCACGTTCACGATGTAGCGTACCCCTGTGAGGGTATTCTCTTTGACAAAGATGGAACTTTACTAGAGTTCCTGCATCTATGGGGGCCTTGGGCAGAGACCATGCTACGGCAAATGGAAGAGGCACTTACCGAACGGGGGGCTACGTTTACAGTTGATCGTGGTGACGTGTTAGGCACGAAGCATGACGGTGCAGGCAAGATCATCGGATACGATCCACAGGGACCATTCGTGATTGCTACAGTAGATGAAAGCAATGGATTATTGGCTGGACAGTTGTATGCGGCGGGCATCCCGTGGAACGAATCAATCACGATGATTCGCAAGTTCTCAAGTGTAGCTATGCGAGAGGTGCGTCAAAATAAGCTTGCAGAGCCTATGACAGGTCTCATACCATTTTTGCAGCAATGCAGAGATGCATCCATTCCGATGGCGGTTGTAACCTCCGACAGCACCGCAGCAGCAGAAACACATCTGGATTGGATGGGGATTCGATCCTATTTTACATCCATCGTCGGCTCTGATCGGGTTACATTAGGCAAACCAGATCAAGAATCGGTTATGCTGGCTTGTAATGAATTACATATTCGTCCTGATCGAGCGATTGTTATTGGTGACAGTAACGGGGATATGCAGATGGGACGTAGTGCAGGGGCATCCTGCGTTATTGGGTTCTGTCCACAAGATCAAGCTGCTGACCATTTACATGATGCCGATGTCATAATCCGAGCTTATGAGGAGCTAGGCTTGTTTCCTAACGAAATTTGAAGGTTCAGCGGTTCATTTCAATAGAAGGAGGAGAGAGAGGATGAACGCAACAGAACAATTGGTCTCTTGGATTCAGGAAAGTAAGAAAATTGTCTTTTTCGGCGGGGCAGGGACTTCAACCGAAAGCGGAATTCCCGACTTTCGTTCTGCCGCAGGCCTTTATCAAACGGAGCAGCATTCACCTTATCCACCGGAGGAACTGCTGAGCCGTCATTTTTTTGATCAGCACGCGGATATCTTCTATGATTTTTATCGGGGGAAGATGCTCCATCCACAAGCCGAGCCGAATGGCTGCCATCGATTGCTTGCACGCTTGGAGAATGAAGGGCGCCTACAAGCTGTTATCACGCAAAATATCGACGGTTTACACCAGAAGGCTGGTAGCAAGAACGTGCTTGAATTGCATGGATCTGTTCATCGTAATGCGTGTATGGATTGTAAACGATTCTATTCACTGGATGATATCATTCGTTCTCAAGATATCGTTCCTCGCTGTATCTCCTGCGGCGGGGTAGTCAAGCCAGAGGTAGTGCTGTACGAAGAGGAGTTGGACCAGAATACGTTGTATCTCTCCGTGGATGCGATCTCTACAGCGGACTTGTTACTGGTAGGCGGGACATCACTTACCGTACAGCCTGCAGCCCAACTTATTACGTACTTTCAAGGCAAGCATACCGTACTGCTTAACGCTACACCTACCGCGTATGATCGTCAGGCTGATTTACTGATTACAGAGCCCATCGGTGAGGTAATGAATACTGTGGACCAGCTTCTGGGTTAGAAGGCAAATTAAATAACCGCACGCTCCGGTATGGCGCCGGATGAATAGAAGCGGAATCTGGGGAAAGAAGGGATTCAATATGGTCTACGTGGCCAGCGATACACGCTACGAGGTAATGAAATATAATCGAGTTGGACGTTCCGGCTTGAAACTTCCGGCTATTTCACTTGGACTTTGGCATAATTTCGGTGGTATCAATAATGCGGAGAATGGACGTAACATGATTACACGTTCGTTTGATCTTGGCATTACACACTTTGACCTCGCCAACAATTATGGACCTCCGGCTGGATCAGCAGAGCAATTGTTTGGACAGGTGCTGGCACAGGATCTGAAGCCCTATCGAGACGAGCTTATCATCTCCACCAAGGCTGGGTATTATATGTGGCCTGGACCTTATGGCGAATGGGGCTCCCGCAAAAATCTCGTATCTAGTCTGAATCAGAGTCTGAAACGGATGGGACTCGATTATGTGGATATTTTCTATTCCCATCGCTATGATCCTGAAACACCACTGGAAGAAACGATGATGGCTCTTGACCATATCGTGCGTTCGGGTAAAGCCCTCTATGTAGGGATATCGAATTACCCTGCAGAACAGACCAAGCAAGCTGCAGAAATTCTGAAGGGACTAGGGACACCGCTTTTGATTCATCAACCTAAATATTCGATGTTGGATCGTTGGATTGAAGACGGGTTACAGGATGTCCTGGAGGAATATGGTGCGGGTAGCATTGCTTTTTGTCCGCTTGCTCAAGGGTTGCTCACGAACAAGTACTTGAATGGTATTCCTGAGGATTCTCGTGCCAAAGGGCCGTCTGTATTTCTGAATGAAAATAACATCTCACCAGAGACGCTGCGCAAAGTCCGCGCGCTCAATCAGATTGCGGCTGCGCGTGGTCAAAGTCTGGCACAGTTCGCACTCGCCTGGGTACTACGGAGTGGCAAAGTGACATCTGCATTGATCGGTGCAAGCCGTCCTGCTCAGATTGAGGAGAATGTAGCAGCGCTAAGCCAACTGGATTTCTCTACCGAGGAATTGGATCGAATTGAATCCATCCTTCGTCCTGAACATGGAGATAAGTAATAAGCTCGCTCTTTCCATGCATTCCTAATAGCGGTTGTTCCAAAAAGTAAGCTTTTGAACCTTTTACTTGATAGGATCATGGCGACCGAAGCTCTGATTGAAATAAATGAAGTGAAAAAGGTGCATCTTAGCCATATCGGCGTGGATGCACCTTTTTTTAGATCATAGAATTTATAAGTTTTCAGCGGAGCTGAACAATTCAATTATCGCAAGAAAACCCACAACTAAACTCGGTCTTTCTTCTGTGAAAGTACGACGTTAGGCATTTTCTTATGTTTTCTTGGCTACGTTACTTCTCGAGAGTATGTTCTCCCTGTATAGACTAGGGGCTTCACCGTGAAATCGTTTGAACTGTTTGGAGAAGTATAGCGCATCCGCAATCCCTACAGAGTCAGAGATCTGTTCAATCGATAGGTCTGGTCGTTCGCGGAGTAACTGCCGCGATTTATCAATGCGTAGCTTGAGCAGATACGTTACCGGAGTTAGGCCGGTTTCTTGTTTGAATATACGCGATAGATAGGCGCGATTATAACCTAGACTGGCTGACATCTGTTCAATGGAGACAGGATAGGCATATTGTGTCGACATGTATTGGATCATCTGTTTAACGGTTCTGCGAATTGAAGATTCACCTGGAATTAAAGTTTGATCCTCAGCAAGGTGATTTTGCGCTTCAGCGAGAATCATATACAGTGTGCCCAGAGAGGTAAAATGAGAGCTTTCTTTGCGCTGGGCAAAAGCCTCCTGCATGACAGACAGCCAGTCGGCAATACCGCATGCTGTCCCAGCATGAAACACGGATTTCTCCGGGCGAAATCCGGCAGCTTCCGTATGCTGACTTGCTTGGCTTCCCGTATAGGCGATCCAACGATATTGCCAAGGATTCCGGGCATGAGATTGGTAGCTAACTAATTGACCAGGATGAATAAGGAAGCAGTCTCCGGCGGCTAACTCGTATGAATGCAGTTCTGTACGGAATGTACCAGAACCCTTCTCTACATAATGTAATAGGTAATAATCGTACAATTTCGGCCCAAGGGCGTGTCCAGATAATGTCTGACTTGCTCCTGCAAACAGGACATGTAGTGCGCCTCTTTCATAATATACGGGATTGGAGGCCACCGAATAACTAAGAGCACCACTTTTGCCCGACGTCTCTTGAAGCTTCGTGTTTGGTGGGTTTGGGGTCTGCTCCGATCGGGACTCAGTCATGAGTACAAGCCTTCTTTCTATCTACATTAAGAATGTGTTATTTGCTCCATTATACGTGTTAAGGTCACATTTATCCATATGAAACACACATGGTTTCATTTCAAGAGGTATCGCTTTCTTATATAATAACATTAAGAAAACCTACAACATTGAGATGAGGTGCAGCAGCGGTGAACATAAATGAATTGAAACAAAAGTTTATCGATAAGTACGGAGAAAGTGGAGCGGACATCCGTGTATTTCATGCCCCTGGTCGTGTGAATCTGATCGGTGAGCATATCGATTACAACGGTGGATATGTACTTCCGGCAGCACTTGAATTTGGTACAACATTGGTTATTCGAGAGCGAGAGGACAACAAGCTGCAACTGTCCTCCACGAACATGTCCTACGAAGGAACGTTGACCACTTCTTCTGTTGGAGAAGAGAAAACAGGTGAATGGACGGACTATCCTGTTGGTGTCATGGTTGAGCTTGCAGGCAAGGGTGTGAAGGTAACGAAAGGGTATGACTTCCTATACCACGGCGAAATTCCAAATGGCGCAGGACTTTCATCGTCAGCTTCCTTGGAAGTTCTCACCGGATACGCGATCCAATCATTAGAAGGTGTGTCCGATATCGATACGGTGCAACTAGCACTGCTGTCGCAGAAGGCGGAAAATGAATTTGTTGGCGTCAACTGCGGAATTATGGATCAATTTGCCGTTGCCAACGGTGCAGAGGATCATGCGATTCTGTTGATGTGTGATACCCTTGAATACGAGAAGGTGCCATTCCGTACAGGTTCCTATAAACTGATTATTGGTAACACGAACAAACGTCGTGGTTTGGTGGATTCGGCTTATAATGAACGTCGTTCCCAATGCGAGCAGGCACTTGCCATTTTGAAGGAACAGCTGCCTGCACTGAATTACCTGGCGCAATTAACGCCAGAGCAGTTCGTAACACTTCAAGATCAGATTATAGATGAGAAAGTGAGACAGCGTGCACAGCACGTCGTCGAAGAAAATGCACGTGTACTGGCATCGGTAGAAGCATTGCGCGAGAACGACCTCGTTACCTTTGGCAAACTGATGAATGCTTCTCATGAATCGCTTCGTTCTTTGTATGAAGTAAGCTGTGAAGAACTGGATGTTATGGTGGAAGAAGCTCAGCGGATTCCAGGTACACTTGGTGCTCGAATGACAGGTGCAGGATTCGGCGGTTGTACAGTATCTCTGGTACATGAAGATGATGTAGAGCGTTTTGTTAGTGAAGTTGGGGCAGCGTATGAAGCACGTACGAGCCTCAAAGGTGAGTTTTATGTGTGCGGAGTAGGCGACGGCGTTAAAGAATTGAAGGAGGCGAAGTAAAATGGCAATTTTGGTGACAGGTGGAGCAGGATATATTGGTTCGCATACGGTAGCGGCTTTGTTAGAACGTGGTGAAGAGGTTGTAGTTCTGGATAACTTGCAAACAGGGCATCGCGAAGCATTACTCGGCGGTAAATTGTATGAAGGGGATCTTCGTGACAAAGCGATTCTGAAGAAGCTGTTCGCAGAGAACTCGATTGACGCAGTTATTCACTTTGCAGCGAACTCCTTGGTAGGCGAGAGCATGACAGCTCCGGTTAAATACTATGACAACAATGTCTTCGGTACATTGTGCTTGCTAGAAGCAATGAATGAAGCGAATGTGCGTAAGATTGTGTTCTCCTCTACAGCAGCAACCTACGGTGAGCCTGAGAAGGTGCCGATCGAAGAGAGCGACCGTACAGAACCAACCAACGTATACGGCGAAACTAAGCTCATGATGGAGCGCATGATGTCTTGGTTCGATAAAGTACAGGATATCAAATATGTATCCCTGCGTTACTTCAATGCAGCCGGTGCTCATGACAGCGGCAAAATCGGTGAAGATCACCAACCGGAAAGTCACTTGATCCCACTCGTGTTGCAGACAGCACTGAAACAACGTTCACATATCGCTGTGTTTGGTGACGATTATGACACTGAGGACGGAACATGTATCCGTGACTACATTCACGTAAGTGATCTGGCAGATGCGCATTTGCGGGCTGTAGATTACCTTCGCAAAGGCGAGAGCAGTAACGTGTTTAACCTTGGTAACGGTACAGGATTCTCAGTTAAACAAGTCATCGAAACAGCTAAGAAAGTAACTGGATTGGATATTCCGGTTGTACAAGAGCCACGTCGTGCAGGTGACCCAGCAGTTCTGGTTGCTTCGTCTGCTAAAGCAAGATCCGTGCTGGGCTGGAGCCCAACACGTACCAACCTGGAAGATGTCATTCAGAGCGCTTGGGGCTGGCACCAATCTCACCCTAATGGCTACGGGAAAAACTAGGAGGCGAATACCCATATGTCACAGACTCATAATGCAGCAGGTGCCACAGAGCGGACACCCGAGCAGCAGGAAGCACTGCATGCCATTGAACGTCTGGTTGCATTTGCTCTGCACAATAAGCTGATTGAAGAAGCAGATTGGGATTATAGCCGTAATCTCTTGCTGGAACAGTTCGGATTCTCGGAACCTTATGCTGGAGTATTAGATAATACTGTACCCGATGGTCCACAGGCGATGTTGGATACATTGATTGATTATGGATTCACCATTGGTCTTATCCCTGAAAATACAGATACGTACCGTGATTTGCTGGATGCCAAAATTATGGGTCATCTTATGGCTCGTCCATCCGAAGTCGTTCGTGCTTTCCGTCACACGGAGCAGACCGAAGGCATCGAGGCGGCAACCAAGCAATTTTATGAGCTATCGATTCACTCTAACTATATACGGATGGATCGGATCGCGAAGAACGTTTACTGGACACAGGATACGGCTTACGGCGATATGGAGATTACCATCAATCTTTCGAAACCGGAGAAAAGTCCGAAAGAAATCGCAATGGCAAAATTGCTTCCACCACCGGTCTATCCGAAATGTCAGTTGTGTCGTGAAAATGTGGGTTATGCGGGTCGGGTGAATCATCCCGCTCGTCAAAACCTGCGTGTAATTCCGTTGGAGCTGAACGGTGAGCCTTGGTTGTTCCAATACTCGCCATATGTGTACTACAACGAGCACTGCATTATTTTCCATCATGATCATGTACCAATGAAACTAACCAAAGACACGCTGCGCAGACTGCTTGCTTTTGTTGGGGAGTACCGACATTACTTTATCGGCTCTAACGCCGATCTGCCGATCGTAGGTGGCTCAATTCTGACACATGATCACTTCCAAGGTGGACGTCATACGTTTGCGATCCAGAATGCACAGCCTGAGGCGGTATTCCGCCATGCGGATGCACCTGGACTTACGCTGAGTCTTGTGAAATGGCCGATGTCTGTAATGCGATTGGCTTCCCACGATCCAGCAGAGCTGCTTGAGGCAGGTAATGCTGTATATGAAGCTTGGAAGGTCTACAGTGATTCTACAGTGGATATTGAAGCGTTCAGCGATGTGGACGGAGAACAGGTACCACATAACACGGTAACCCCAATCGTTCGTCGTAGTGCAGACGGTGGTTATGAGATGGATCTTGTTCTACGTAACAACCGGACGAATGATGTGCATCCTGAAGGTATTTTCCACCCGCATCGTGAGATGCATCACCTGAAGAAGGAGAACATCGGACTCATTGAAGTCATGGGTCTTGCGATTCTGCCAGGGCGTCTGAAAGAAGAGTTGGACGGCATTGCTAATATTTTGGCAGGAGACAACGAGCTGGCTGATGCGGCACAGGCTGTGGATCATGATTTGAACAAGCATCTGCGCTGGACTGAAGAATTGAAGCAGAGCCACGGCGCTAATTTAACCAAAGAGGAAGCCGTTACGCTTGTGCAGCAACAAGTCGGTTTGAAATTTGCTGAGATTCTAGAACATGCAGGTGTGTACAAACATGATGAAGCTGGACGTCAGGCGTTCCGTCGTTTTGTAACTAGCATGGGTTATACCGAATAACTTAGACATTTCTTTCTTAGGGAAATAAATATCTATGAAACCAAAAGCACCCGCTCAATTAGGAGCGAGTGCTTTTGGTGTTTGCCGATCGTTTGGAATGGGATTCTCACCCATGTATAATGGGAAGAAGTGTGTAGGATCACAATGAATATGAAGAAACGGGGATGAATAATTGGAAAAGCAGGCATTGAATATTCCGTTGATTACAGATGCAAAGGAATTGCAAAGCATGGTGGGGGAACCGCATGAACATGTACGTAATAAGGCGATTTCCTATGTAGATTCGCATGTTCAGAATTTTGTATCCATGTCACCCTTGTTTTTCTTATCTACGTCCGATCAAGATGGGAACAGCGATGTATCTCCCCGGGGTGATGAAGCAGGATTTGTGAAAGTGTTAGATCCATACCGTTTGGTTTATCCCGAACGGCCAGGTAATCGCCGTATTGACTCATTAATTAACATATTATCTAACCCAGGAGTGGGCATGCTTTTCTTGATTCCAGGTATGAACGAAGTGCTGCGCATCAATGGGACAGCCTCCATTACCAAAGATGCAGAATTTATCGAGAGTATGAATTGGAATGGTAAAACGATTGGTGCGGCTGTTATTGTCGATGTGGAAGAATGCTTTATCCATTGTCCACGTGCATTTAAACAGGCAGGATTATGGGATTCCGAAACCTGGACACAATCTGAGGATTTGCCTTCCTCCACTGAAATGTTCCGAGCACATTTGCAGATTAACGGATTGTTATAAAGTTAGCATCTATAGATTTGTTTTTCTAGATATGGGGTACTATAATGGGAGTTGCGTTACAAATATAAATCTCCAATGGAGGCGATATAGATCATGAGATCTTTTCAATTTTATAATCCAACCCGCTTGATTTTCGGTAAAGGACAACTAGAAGCGTTGAAGACGGAAGTTCCGAAATACGGCAAACGGGTTTTGCTTGTATATGGTGGCGGTAGCATCAAACGTAGTGGCTTGTATGATCAAGTCATCGGCTTGCTGGGCGAAATTGGCGCAGAAGTAACTGAACTGGCAGGCGTAGAGCCTAACCCACGTCTTTCAACAGTTCACAAAGGGGTAGACCTCTGCAAAACGAATAACATTGACCTCGTACTGGCTGTTGGTGGCGGTAGTGTACTCGACTGTGCCAAAGCAATTGCTGTTGGTGCGAAGTATGACGGTGATATGTGGGACTTTGCACAGCGCAAAGCTGTAGCACAAGATGCTCTCCCGCTTGGTACAGTGTTGACGATGGCAGCTACAGGTTCCGAGATGAACTCCGGTTCCGTTATTACGAATCAAGATACACAGGAAAAATTGGGATGGGGTAGTGCATATTCATTCCCAGCATTCTCAATCCTTGATCCAGTCAATACATACACGGTGCCTCGTGATCAAACGGTCTATGGTATGGTTGATATGATGTCGCATGTGCTTGAGCACTATTTCCATCTAGATGCCAATACACCTGTGCAACTCGGATTCTGTGAGACCATTCTTCGTACAGTAATGGATGCAGCACCTCGCCTCGTGGATGATCTGGAAAATTACGAGCTGCGTGAAACGATCCTGTACTGCGGAACGATGGCATTGAACGGCGTTCTTAACATGGGTCTTGCAGGTGACTGGGCAACACATAACATTGAGCACGCGGTCTCCGCTGTGTATGATATTCCGCATGGTGGCGGACTCGCAATCCTGTTCCCACACTGGATGAAGCATAATCTAGATGTGAAGGTTGATCGTTTCAAACGCCTGGCTATTAATGTGTTCGATGTGAACCCTGAAGGTAAATCGGACAGACAGGTAGCTGAAGAAGGCATTGAGGCACTGAGCCAGTTCTGGACGTCCATTGGAGCACCTAACCGTTTGGCTGATTATGATATCGATGACAGTCAGATCGATGTAATGGCCGATAAAGCAATGTTATTTGGTCCATTTGGTAACTTCAAAAAGCTGCAACGTGAAGATGTTGTATCCATCTACAAAGCTTCTCTGTAATTAAATAGAGATTAGTCGCATAGCTATGACTTAGTGAAACCGCCAGATTCCTCCTAGGAAACTGGCGGTTTTTCATGTTTTTTAATATGTGATGCGGGACGCTTAAGCTTGACTGAGCATTGTAAAGCATGAGGTGAAGAACATGATGATAATACCCATTATCGGCTTCTGAATACATTTGAGGAAACATTTTGAAACATTTTGCCGATTTGTACGTATTTATTTACATGTGGAATGCCCAGTTAGAATTGAGATTGCGGCAGAGGAGAGGAGGAACGGGGAATGGAGTCAATCTATTGGGGCTGTCTTATCGGCGGAGCCATATTTGCGGTCGTGAGTCTTGTGCTAGGTGACTTAATTGATGGCTTGCTGGACGGAGCCTTTGAGTTACCTGGTGTTGATTTTTTCAAACCCGTTGTGTTGGCTGGTTCCATTACAGCTTTTGGCGGGGCAGGCATTATGCTGACACGTTATAGCTCGTTAAGTGCGATGACGGGTCTAATATTATCCCTGCTAATAGGTATTGCTGCAGCTATACTGGTATTTTTTGCATATATCAAACCGATGCGCAATAGCGATGTCTCCATTGCATTCTCAATGAAGGATCTATCAGGCAAAATTGGGGAGATTACGATTCCGGTGCCAGAAAAGGGTTTTGGTGAAGTAATGATCCGTTTCGCCTCTGGCAGTACAATTCAAACGGCATCCAGTTTTGAACATCGTCCCATTGCTGCGGGAGCGCGTGTTGTTATTATTGATGTAGTAGACGGTGTGTTACGAGTGTCGGAATGGGAAGATGACGTACTTAAAGATGTGTAAGTAAGAACAGTAGTAAGATGAAGCATTCATCAATGATTAAAGGGAGAGATGTGGAATGGATTTGAATTGGGATGTATTGTTGATTCCGGTTGTTGTGGTAGGTGTAATTTTGATTCTGGGTTTGGCGTTCTGGGCGAGATACAAAACGGTTGGACCGGATGAAGCGATGATCGTTACGGGGTCATTCCTGGGTAGCAAAAATATTTCCGATGATGACTCTGGCCGAAAAATTAAAATTGTTCGTGGTGGCGGCGCATTTATTCTGCCGGTATTCCAGCAATCCGAGTTTATCTCATTGTTGTCTCACAAGCTGGATGTCTCCACACCTGAGGTTTACACCGAGCAGGGTGTACCGGTTATTGCAGACGGTGTCGCGATTATCAAGGTCGGGGGCGCTGTAGAGGATGTTGCTACAGCAGCTGAGCAATTTATCGGTAAACCTGTAGAAGCGCTGAGAAGCGAAGCACAGGAGGTGCTGGAGGGGCATTTGCGGGCTATCCTCGGTACAATGACGGTGGAAGAAGTATACCGGAACCGGGATCGGTTTGCACAAGAGGTTCAGGGAGTAGCGGCTAGAGATCTGAAGAAAATGGGGCTGCAAATTGTCTCATTTACCATTAAGGATGTTCGTGACAAACAGGGCTATCTGGATGCTCTCGGTAAACCGAGAATTGCCGCGGTGAAGCGTGATGCTGAGATTGCTGAAGCGGAAGCGATGCGTGATGCGCGTATTCAGAAGGCTAACGCAGAAGAACAGGGTCAAAAAGCCGAGTTGCTGCGTGATACGAATATCGCCGAGGCAGCTAAAGAAAAGGAACTAAAAGTAGCGACGTTTAAGCGGGATCAGGATACAGCGAAAGCAGAAGCCGATCAGGCGTACCATATCCATGAAGCTCGCGCGAGACAGACCGTGGTGGAAGAAGAAATGAAGGTTGAGCTCGTTCGTAAAGAACGCGAGATTGATCTACAGGAGAAAGAAATCGTCGTACGTGAGAAGCAATACGATGCGGAAGTGAAGAAGAAGGCAGAAGCAGACCGTTATGCGGTGGAACAGGCTGCCGAAGCGGATAAAGCCAAGAGAATGCGTGAAGCCGATGCTGTACAGTACTCCATCGAAACGCATGCCAAGGCAACAGCTGAACAGAAGAGACTTGAAGGCCAGGCTATGGCAGATGCAGAGCGTGCTAAAGGTACAGCGGATGCTGAAGTTATCCGTCTGCGTGGTCTAGCCGAAGCAGAAGCAAAAGAGAAGCTTGCTGAGGCTTTCCAAAAGTTTGGCGAAGCAGCCGTGCTCGATATCATTGTCAAAATGCTGCCTGAACTGGCTGGCAAAATTGCAGAACCAATCTCATCCATTGATAAATTGACGGTGGTAGATACTGGTAAAGGTGAAGGGGCAACGCGTGTTAGCAACTATGTAACTGAACTGATGGCAACAGCGCCAGAGATGCTCAAAAGTGTGTCCGGGATTGATGTCGAACAGTTAATTAAAGGCCTTACCAAAACCAAAACAGCTGCACCAGTTGCTGTGCAACAGAGCGATTCTGGAACGACTCCGTCCATCGTAGATAGAATTGTGGAAAAAACGAGAGATGACGAGTAAGTATTACAAGCATTGTAAGTGGTAAGCTCTATTGACCTTAAGGCGAATTTTTGTTACTTTTTAAGCAAGACGTCCGGCGCGGTTTGCCCGCTCCGGATGTCTTTTCGTTCGTAACAGGGTGTGACTTCATCACGCCCAAGATGGTGTGAAAAAAGAGGTGCAAACAATGAGCAGCCTGCATGTAGATAAAGCGCTAAACAATAATGTAATCATTGCACAGCATCCTGAACATGGGGAAGTCGTCGTCATTGGTAAAGGCATCGGCTTTAACCGCAAAACAAGTGACAATATCCCACTTATGGCTGTGGAGAAAATGTTTATTTTGAAGAACCAGCAGGAGCAGGAGCAGTACAAGCAGCTTCTTCCACAAGTGGATGAAGCGTTGATCGAGATTATTAACGAAGTCATTACGTATATTGCTGAACGTACGGATGTTCCATTAAATGAGCATATCCATATCGCATTAACTGATCATATTTCTTTTGCGTTGAAGCGTAAGGAACAGGGAATCGTCATTCAAAATCCATTTTTATATGAAACGCGCGAAATCTATCCGGAAGAATATCGTATGGGTGAATACGCTGTTCGTTTGATTAAAGAGAAGCTGGGCGTCGATTTAGGGATGGATGAGATCGGGTTTATTGCCCTTCATATCTATAGTGCTATGACGAACCAGAACATCTCCCAAGTACGAGAGCATTCTCAATTGATAACGGATTTGGTGAGTCTTGTGTCGAAGCAGTTGGACTATTCGTTTGAAACGGAATCGCTGGATTATTCACGTTTATTAACTCATCTGCGTTTTGCTCTAGAGCGTGTTCGTCGTGGAGACAAAGTCGAGGAGCTTCATAAATTGGATTCTCTTTTGAAATTGGAATACCCTGAAATGTACTCGCTTGCATGGAAGCTAACAAAAGTTATGGAGAAAAGGCTGAATCTGCCTGTGTATCCAGCTGAGGTGGGATATCTTACTATTCATCTTCAACGGTTGTATCAGAGGAAAGAAGAAGAGAAGAAGTGATATATTTCCACATGTGGAATGGTTTTTAGGAAATTTCCTGTAAAGGCTTGCACTGAAATTAAAGTGATGCTACAATGGTTTCCGTAATCAAGCAACTGAATAAACATAAGCGACGTGTTACTGACTCGATCAGGCATGAGTTATTAAAGTGTGATTGTTCTTACCTTAACCCGGGTATGCTATACCCGAAAAGGTTAGTTCGATTCCTTTATTAATTCATGCTTTTTTTGTGTCCCCTTGCTTGCATCAAGACATACTAACATAGAACGAAAGGGAGTAAACGACGCGATGTTCAAAAAGCTTTTTGGTGTTCTGCAAAGAGTTGGTAAAGCGCTAATGCTGCCTGTAGCGATCCTGCCTGCGGCAGGATTACTCTTAGGCATTGGTAACATGCTGGTTAATCCAGACTTTTTGCAATACGTTACGGCGCTAGACACCCCTTGGGTGAACTCGATCGCAACGATTATGATGAATGCGGGTCAGATCGTATTTGATAATCTTGCGCTGTTGTTCGCCGTTGGTGTAGCCGTAGGATTAGCTGGTGGTGAAGGTGTAGCTGGACTTGCAGCCATCATCGGTTATCTGGTCATGAATGTGACACTAGGTACAGCTGTAGGTGTTACGCCAGCCATGATTGGGGAAGTACCGGGGTATGCGAGTATACTAGGTATCCCTACATTAAGTACCGGCGTGTTCGGAGGTATTATCATAGGTATTACCGCCGCACTATGCTACAATCGGTTTTTCAAAATTGAGTTGCCGTCTTATCTAGGTTTCTTCGCAGGCAAACGTTTTGTTCCGATTATCACTTCAGTCGTTTCCCTCATCATTGGGTTACTTCTGGTGATTGTCTGGCCTCCAATTCAAAATGGACTGAATGCTGTATCTCATTTCATGGTAGATACAAGTCCAACATTGTCGGCATTCATCTTCGGTGTAGTTGAACGGTCATTGATTCCGTTTGGCTTGCATCACATTTTCTACTCACCATTCTGGTTTGAGTTCGGTGAATACGTGAATAAGGCTGGAGATGTTATTCGAGGAGATCAGCAAATTTTCTTCAATCAGCTTCGTGATGGTGCCGATATTACGGCGGGAACCTTCCAAGTAGGTAAATTCCCGTTCATGATGTTTGGTTTGCCCGCAGCGGCACTTGCGATGTACCATGAGGCAAGACCAGAGCACAAAAAGTACGTAGCAGGCATCATGGGTTCGGCAGCGCTGACCTCATTCCTGACAGGGATCACAGAACCACTAGAGTTCTCCTTCTTGTTTGTAGCGCCTGTGCTATTCGCAGTACACTGTATCTTTGCAGGTTTGTCATTCATGACCATGCAAATTCTTGGTGTCAAGATCGGAATGACCTTCTCCGGTGGGTTCATAGATTTCCTGATCTTCGGGATTATTCCGAATCGCACACCATGGTGGGACGTTATTATCGTTGGTTTGATTCTTGCGGTGATCTACTATATCGGTTTCCGATTTATTATTCGCAAATTCAATCTCAAGACGCCAGGACGTGAAGAAGCAACCATGGAAACAAGAGCAGGCGGAGGTTCGGGTTCGACAGACGACCTACCGCACAATATTCTTGCTGCATTCGGTGGGCAACAAAACATCAAACATCTGGATGCATGTATTACTCGTTTGCGGATTGAAGTGAACGAGAAATCGAATGTGAATAAAGACCGTTTGAAGCAATTGGGTGCATCTGGCGTGCTAGAAGTGGGTAATAATGTACAGGCCATCTTCGGTACACGTTCAGATACAATTAAATCTCAAATGCAAGACATCATCGCAGGACGTACACCTGCACCAACTCCGGCTTCTGATGTGAAGCCAACGCCAGAGGAAGAAAAGGCGCAAGGAGAGCAAGGTGAACGTATTGTTGCAGAAGATATCGTCATGCCAGTCAATGGTGAGCTACTGGATATTACGAATGTACCTGATCCGGTCTTTGCCGAGAAAATGACAGGTGACGGATTCGCAATTCTGCCACATGACGGAACGATAACATCTCCTGTGTATGGTAAAGTGTTTAATGTATTTCCAAGCAAACATGCCGTAGGTATTATGTCTGACGGTGGTAAGGAAGTGCTTGTTCATATAGGTGTGAACACGGTGAAGCTGAAAGGTCAGGGCTTCAACGTGCTTGTGCAGGAAGGGGACTTGGTATCGGCAGGACAGCCGATTATGGAAGTTGATCTGGAGTATGTAAAAGCGAACGCTCCATCGATTATTTCACCAGTCATTTTCACCAACCTGCCAGAGGGCTCTACAGTCACTCTTAAGAAGAGTGGTGTGTTGAAGATTGGCGATCAGTCAATCATTGAGATAAAATAAGAAGTGTTACGATGATGGCAAGCAAGTGTAAATATATGCAATGCCTAAAAAAAACAAATTGCGAAAGTGAGATGATTGTAATGCAACAAACATTCAGAATTACAGATGAAGATGGTATCCACGCACGTCCGGCGACAGCCTTGGTAAATACAGCAAACAAATTCAAGGGTGCAGAATCCTTTGCAGAAGCTAACGGTAAAAAAGTAACATTGAAATCCATTCTGGGTGTTCTTTCCCTCGGATTGGAACAAGGCGACACTATCAGCATCATCGTTGAAGGCGAAGGCGAAGCTGAAGCTCTTCAAGCTTTGACTGACGTTATGGTTAACGAAGGGTTGGGCGAAATTAATGCTTAATGTTTCCGGGATCGCGGCTTCGGCGGGTATTGCTATCGCCAAGGCGTTTATCTTGGAGCATCCTGATTACTCTGTAGAAAAACGCCAAATCAACGACGTTGACGCAGAGATCGCGAAACTCGACTCAGCTCTGGGTAAATCCCAGGCTGAGCTTGAGGCGATCAAAGAGCGTACTTTACAAGAGCTTGGCGAGAAAAAAGCTGAGATTTTTGCTTCGCATTTGCTCATTCTGAATGACCCGGAACTGATTGATCCGGTTAAAGCTAGAATTGCAGATGACATGATCAATGCAGAATTTGCTTTGAACGAAACGGCATCGCAATTTATCTCCATGTTCGAGAACATGAAGAGTGCATATCTTCAAGAACGTGCAGCAGATATGCGTGACGTAACCAAACGTGTGCTAAATCACTTGCTTGGTATCGACTTCATGAGTCCAGCGGAGATCAGTGAAGAAGTGATTGTGCTTGCGGAGGATCTTACACCTTCCGATACAGCGCAATTGAATCGCCAATTCGTTAAAGGTTTTGCAACGAACATTGGTGGACGTACTTCTCACTCCGCAATTATGGCGCGCTCGCTTGAAATCCCAGCTGTTGTTGGAACAAAAGACATTCTGGCTCAAGCGAAACAAGGCGATCTGATTATTGTGGACGGTCTGGATGGTCATGTCTTGGTTAATCCTACAGACGAGGTTGTTGCTGAATACCGCGCCAAACAGGAGCAGTATGACGCACAACGTGCGGAGTGGAGAAAACTGCGTGACGAGCCAACCGTAACTGTGGATAACGTTCATGTGGAGCTCGCAGCAAACATTGGTACTCCAAATGATGTTGCAGGCGTTCTAGAGAACGGTGGAGAGGCTGTAGGTCTGTATCGTACGGAGTTCTTGTACATGGGCAGAGACAAGCTTCCTTCTGAGGACATCCAGTATAATGCTTACAAAGCTGTATTGGAGAAAATGGAAGGTAAACCTGTTGTTGTTCGTACACTCGATATCGGTGGAGACAAAGAGCTTCCATACCTGGATCTGCCAAAAGAAATGAACCCATTCCTCGGCTTCCGCGCAGTTCGTCTGTGTCTGGATCGCCTGGATATCTTCCGTACACAATTGCGTGCATTGTTGCGGGCAAGCGTACACGGTAACTTGCGTGTCATGTTCCCAATGATTGCAACACTGGGTGAATTCCGTGAAGCAAAAGCTGTCCTGCTCGAAGAGAAGGAGAAGCTCGTTGCTGAAGGTATCGCTGTTTCAGACAGCATCCAACTCGGAATCATGGTCGAAATTCCTTCGACTGCAGTTCTGGCGGATCAGTTTGCTAAAGAAGTGGATTTCTTCAGTATCGGAACAAACGATCTGATTCAATACACAATGGCTGCTGACCGTATGAACGAACGTGTATCTTACCTGTATCAACCATACAACCCTGCCATCTTGCGCTTGGTTAAAATGGTCATTGATGCAGCTCACCGTGAAGGAAAATGGGTTGGCATGTGTGGAGAAATGGCAGGAGACGAAACCGCAATTCCATTGTTGCTTGGTCTTGGACTCGATGAGTTCAGCATGAGCGCAACATCCATTCTGCCAGCACGTAGCCAGATCACGAAGTTGTCCCGTGCGGACATGCAAGAGTTGGCTGCCAAAGCATTGGATATGCAAACGGCTGAACAAGTCGTTGAATTGGTTCAAAGCATTCAAGCGTAATTTTGCCGGGGTTTCCTCCGGAGCTTAAAGGTCTTCTTTTTCCGATAATGAGCTGCGTTGATGCAGCGATTTTGCCAGTATCCGCTGTTACAGCGGTTACTGGCTTTTTTTTGTTTCGAGCAGCATGTGCCGCGATCTACCTGACAGTAGATGCCGGCTTCTTTTGATTCAAGCAGGGAAACTATTCAGTCGGATTAGCTAAAAGTTAAGAGCTAGATACCAAGAGCCAAGTGCCAGTGCTGAGAGCTAAGGTCTCTCGCCAAATGCCGAGAGCCAAGTATCAAATGCTATGTGTAAGTGCAAAGAGCCAAGATTTAGCAGGCATTCAGTTCTAAAGAATCTGAGACGTCTTATTCAGGTGTTTGAAGCGCCCGCAGAAATCTAAAGAACTTGAGACACGTTATATCAGAAACACCAGCCATTTTTCGTGTTAATAGCCGGTGATTTCGAGAAATAACGTGTCTGGTGTTCCTAAAAATTGAAAAAATGAGCCTATAGGCCAAATAAGATGTCCTGGATTCCTTAGAATATCTTCAGAGTCAGTGCTATCGTTCAAAGGCATCAGCCAGTCTGGAGGAGAACTACGACGGACGCCACCATGTGTGAGCCTACGGGCTCAATAAGATGTCAGGGTTCATAGAGTATCTTATGGATCAGTGCTGTCCCTCCAGTGGCATTAGTCAGTCTGGAGTTAAGAACTACGACGGACGCCACCATGTGTGAGCCTACGGGTCACAATAAGATGTCATAATTCATAAAGTATCTTATGGATCAGTGCTGTCCCTTCAGAGGCATTAGCCAGTCCGGAGTTAAGAACTACGACGTACGCCACCAGTGTGAGCCTACGGGCTCAATAAGATGTCATGATTCATAAAGTATCTTATGGATCGGGCTTTCCCTCAGAGGCATAAGCCAGTCTGGAGTTAAGAACTACGACGGACGCCACCATGTGTGAGCCTACGGGCTCAATTAGATGTCATGGTTCATAGAGTATCTTATGGACCGGTGTTGTCGCTCACGGTTATAAGCCAGTGTCTGGAGCCGAAAATCCCACTGGACATCACCATGTGAGCCCATAAGCCAATCTAGACGCGAGTAATATAGACGCCATAATTGATCTGAATACAGCTTACCTACGTTCAAGATATGTTTTAACAGCATGATGGGGCGGCAACGCTAGTTTCCGTAAAAAGAGAAAGCATCGGGGTAGTAACACTGGTATCCGTAAGAAGGGGAAAGCGACTGGGCGGCAACGCTAGTTTCGTAAGAAGAGGAAAGCAACGGGGTGGTAACACTGGTATCTGTAAGAAGGGAAAAGTAACTGGGTGGCAACGCTAGTTTCTGTAAGAAGAGGAAAGCAACTGTGCTGTACAACTGTGCTGTAACAATGGTATCTGTAAGAAGACAAAAGCAACTGGCAGCAACAATGCCATCAGCAGAAGGGGAAAGTAACATACAAAAGCTCTTGCATAAGTATAATCCGCAAGAGCTTTTGTGTGAACAATGATTTGATTAGGCGAGTTCTATAACTCTGAAAGGTACAAAGTTTGCAAAACTTTTTGTTCCAAAAGGAGCAGATTGTGCCCAATTTACGTTCCAACCAAGGAAATTTCCACAGACGTACCGATCTACGCAAGAAGTAGCCAACACAGATGCAGTATGACAGAAAGTCAGCGGAAAGTCAGCGAAAAGGCAGAGATAAGGCAACGAAAAGACAGTGAATGGTGCCCTTAAATCTGATTTACCCTTAAGTCTGATTTGCCCTCAAATAAGATTCTAAATGTCCTAACTGCAAGCACAGTTCAATACAGGTTTACGAGCAGCGGTTGTTTCGTCCAGACGAGTTACCGGTGTGCCGTAAGGGGCGTTAAGCACCAATTCAGGTGTTTCTTCTGCTTCCTTCGCAATGCGGATCATCGTATCAATGAATCCATCTAGTGTTTCTTTACTTTCAGTCTCGGTAGGCTCAATCATAATGCATTCCTCCACATTAAGTGGGAAATAGACCGTTGGCGGATGATAGCCAAAATCAAGCAACCGCTTGGCAACGTCCAATGTACGAACACCATATTGCTTCAATCCACGGCCGGACATCACGAATTCATGTTTACATACACCTGGGTATGGAATTTCGTAATAAGGTGCAAGACGTGCCATCATATAATTCGCATTAAGCACAGCACATTCAGATACACGTCGCAGTCCCTCAGGGCCGTACGTACGCATGTAAGCATAAGCACGTACCAAGATGCCGAAGTTGCCATAGTATGCTTTGACACGTCCGATGGATTGATCGCCTTCATAATCCAGAGCATAGAGGCCTTGATCATTTTTGATCACCATCGGTTTAGGCAGATAAGGCACGAGGCGGTTTTTCACGCCGACAGGGCCAGCACCGGGGCCGCCGCCACCATGTGGGGTACTCATCGTTTTGTGCAAGTTCAGATGTACGACATCAAAGCCCATGTCTCCCGGACGGGTAATGCCCATAATTGCGTTTGAATTAGCGCCATCATAATACAATAATCCGCCTGCCTCATGCACAATTGAAGCGATCTCCTGGATATCCTTCTCGAACAGACCAAGCGTATTAGGATTCGTAAGCATCAATGCGGCTGTGTCGTTGCCCACTGCCCCGCGAAGTGCATCGAGGTCAACAAGGCCATCCGCTCGGGAAGGAATGGTTACCGTCTCGAACCCAGCAACCGTTGCACTGGCTGGATTAGTTCCATGGGATGAATCAGGCACGATTACTTTGGTACGCACTTCACCACGACTTTCGTGGTAGGCTCGAATCATCATAAGCCCCGTCCATTCGCCATGTGCGCCTGCAGCTGGTTGTAAAGTTACGGCATCCATACCAGTCAGACCAGCAAGATCCTTTTGCAGTGTGTACAGCAGCTCAAGAGCACCTTGAATACTGGACTCATGCTGATATGGGTGGATTTTGGCGAATCCACTGTAGCGTGCAACATCCTCATTAATTTTGGGATTGTATTTCATCGTACAGGAGCCGAGTGGGTAAAACCCATTATCTACTCCGAAGTTACGGCGGGATAGAGCTGTATAGTGACGAATGACATCGACTTCGAATACTTCAGGTAGCGCAGCTGCTTCTGCCCGTAGCATTTCCCGGGGAATCAAAGCTCCAGGATCTTGGCGAGGCACGTCACATTCCGGTAGGGAATAAGCCACCCGTCCAGGGCTGCTAAGTTCAAATATGAGAGTCTGTTCAGGAGCGGGAGATGCTGTTGAAGCAATATTCTTCAATTCGGTTTCGGTGTTCACCGGCGATGCAGTAGCAGACGCTAACTCGGTTTGCCCTAGTGATGTTTTCGTTTCTTGGCTCACAACGATCCCTCCAATGCTCGTACGAATTCGTCAATTTCTTCTTTGGTGCGTCGCTCCGTAACTGCGATTAACATATGTCCGGCAAGCTCGGGATACTCCCGGCCGAGTTCGTAACCACCGATAAAACCTTTATCCAGCAATGCTAGTTGCAGGGTATCAACGTTTGTTCCTTCAGGCAATTGAATGACGAACTCGTTAAACGTTGGTGCGTTGAAGGTTGCTTTTACACCAGGGATAGCTTTGAACACTTCGAATGCATAATGACTCTTCTGCAAATTGAGATCGGCTACATCGATCATGCCCTGTCTTCCCATGGTGGACATGTACACGGATGCGCTGAGTGCAAGCAAGGCTTGGTTGGAACAAATGTTAGACGTCGCCTTTTCCCGGCGGATATGTTGTTCGCGTGCCTGAAGCGTTAGTACGAAGCCGCGTTTGCCATTACGATCAGTCGTCTGACCTACGATTCGACCAGGAATACGGCGCATATGAGCCTGTGATACAGCAAAATATCCACATGTTGGTCCGCCCAGTGACGCGGCAATTCCCAAAGGTTGAGCGTCGCCGACAACAATGTCAGCACCAAGCTTGCCAGGAGCCTCTAGCAGTCCAAGTGATATTGGATTGGCACTGACAACAAGTAGGCTTTTATGTGCATGAGCAAGGTCAGCTGCTTGTTGGATCGGTTCAATGGCACCGAAGAAGTTCGGGCTTTGAATCATGACTGCGGCTGTATCTTCAGAAATAGCAGCTTGTAAGGCATCCCAGTCAGTTACGCCGTTCTGATACCCGATCTCGACCATATCGAGACTTAAACCATGAGCATAGGCTTTCAATACTTGGCGTGCTTCCGGGTGGACGGTACGGGATACGATCAATTGTTTACGGCGAGTAGCTGCTGCTGCCAAATTCCCTGCTTCTGCAAAAGCTGTCGCACCATCGTACATACTTGCATTGGCCACGGCCATGCCTGTTAATTCACAAATATATGATTGAAATTCAAATATGGCTTGAAGTTCGCCCTGACTAATTTCAGGCTGGTACGGTGTATATGCAGTATAGAATTCTGAACGGGAGATTACATGATTAATGACAGAAGGTATATGGTGGTCATAGATGCCTGCGCCAAGAAAGCTTGCGTGTGTCTCGAAGTTGGCATTGGCTCCGGCTTGTTTGGACATATGACGTGTAAGAGCATATTCATCTAACCGAGAGGATACGGGAAGCTCGCCCTGATAACGAATCTCCTGCGGGATATCTCGAAAGAGATCTTCAATCGTGTCTACACCAACTGTTGCCAGCATAGCGCTCTGATCCTGCTCGGTCATGGGAATGTAACGGTGCTTGGTCATACTTGATCAGCTCCTTGAGTAGGTGTCTTAGGCGTGCGTATCCGTTTATGAAAAGGGGTCTTTACGACCTCGGCTTTTAGTTTTTTGCCACGAATCTCAATCTCCAGTGGCGTACCTAGCGCAGCATATTTGCTGTCAATGAGGGCTAACCCAAGATTCCGTTTCAGCGTAGGTGATTGTGTGCCTGTCGTTACTTCGCCAATCTGTACACCATCCGCGTAAAGAGGGTAATGGGGACGCGGAATTCCACGCTCCAGCACTTCGATACCGACTAATTTACGAGCAGGCCCATCATTTTTCTGCTGGGATAAAACGTCGTGTCCGATAAAAGGCCCAGAATTCAGCTTCACAAACATACCAACCCCAGCTTCCAGCGGGGAGATCGTAGGTGATAATTCCTGTCCGTACAAAGGTAATTTTGCTTCAAAGCGTAGAGTGTCCCGTGCACCAAGCCCAGCCGGAACTAATCCGTGATCCTCCCCAGCATGCATCAATCCGTTCCATACCGTAGCTGCTTGATCTGCTGGAACATAAAGCTCAAAGCCATCTTCGCCGGTATATCCGGTGCGGGATAACAGCAATTTTACACCGCAGACTTCCGCATTCTGTACAAAACGAAACGGCTCAATAGTAGCTACATTGATGTCCGTAACTTTTGTGAGAATATCAACAGACAATGGGCCTTGCAGTGCTAGGAGGGCAGTCTGCTCAGAGTCATTTGTCATGGTTACCCCAGGAGCAAGATGTTCTACCAACCATGCCCAATCCTTATCGGTGTTGGAGGCATTAACCACTAACATATAATGCTGTTCCTCTAGCTTATACACGAGCAGATCATCCACCACACCGCCATCGGGATAACACATCAACGTATATTGTGCCTGACCGGGAACAAGTGCAGTTACGTCATTCGTGGTCATTTGCTGTAAAAAAGCCTCCGCTTGCTCACCCTGAACGGTGAATTCGCCCATATGGGATACATCAAACAGTCCAGCGCGTTCACGAACAGCCTCGTGTTCCTTCTGGATGCCACTAAATTGTACAGGCAGCTCCCAGCCACCAAAGTCAATGCAACGTACACCTTCATACTGCTGATAGAGTGGAAAGAGTGGAGTTCTAAGTAAATCAGACATCGAATCACCTCTTCATTAGCCGTCAAGCGGCTGAATGTGTTGCATATGGATTATCATTGAAAGAACATGATCGTTATTAAAAATGGTATAAGTATGTTGATTAATGAATATTAGTCTTACTTAAAGCCGTACTTCTGAGATGCGTTATGCCGCACGGTCTGGTTCCTGATGTCATCTTTTTTTGGGAAAAAGGAAAAGGACAGGCCAAAGAACCGGCATGCCAGAAGCACGCTGTATTCTTAGGCTCTGTCCTTGGTACCTGAGAGTTACCCCGCCGCCAATGCAGCAGGTTTCCCCTTGGGTGATCGTAACGCCCTACCGGGCGGGTAGATGCTCTCCAGAGTTGCGTCCCGTAAAAGTCCTTTTGCCTGAGAGATTCACCGCCCGCTTGTCGGGTGGTTTACTCCTTCGGCGTTACCGCATGAACATCCAGATTTGGGTGTTTGGGTAATCTCTCCCTTTACATTCATCCGCGATATTGCACACAACGAAAACAGTTTTACTCCTTCCATTAATACGCGAATTGCGTAGTAATGTCAAGAACAATGTCATCAGTTTTCTAATAAATACGAATAATATTGTTTAAATATACACTAATGTTCGGATAAATCAAAAGACTGCGCTTACTATTCCAATAATAACTAGTATATGTAAGTTCGTATTTTGATGAGCTTGTTTTTTAGTAGTAGAATATAAATAAATTGTAAGGTATCTTGACATTTGAATCGAAAATATCATACGCTATGTTCTGGGAAAAAGGAATGGCTGAAGAACGCATGCACTCATTAATGAAAAGCGAGGCGGATATCGATGAGCGAATTGAAAAGTGATTTCCTGTACAGTGAAGAGCACGAATGGGTGCAGACCGTAGGGGAGGATACCGTACGTATTGGTATTACCGAGTTCGCGCAGCATCAGCTGGGTGACATTGTGTTTGTTGAATTGCCTGATCTTGAATCCAGTGTACAAGCCGAAGAGAGCATTGGTACGATTGAATCTGTCAAAACGGTGTCTGATTTGTTTTCACCGGTTAGCGGCTCCATTATTGCGATCAATGATGCATTACAAGATGCACCAGAGCTTGTAAATAGCTCTCCTTATGAAGAAGGTTGGATGATTGAGATCCGGGTGAACGGGGATTTGAGTGCAGCCTTATCTAAGCTCATGAACGCGGACGCTTATCGCAAACATACCGAGGATTAAACTTGGAATGTAATTTAACATACCTATAATAAATATGAGCACCTTTTGTGGAACAAAGTAACCGCCTTTTGGGTGAAGCTTTGAATCACGAAGGTGCTTTTTGTTGTGGTTTGTCGTGCTGAATAAGCGAAGAAGGGATATTATTTGCTGATAAATGGATAGGTACTAAGTCCCTATTTTTGGTAAGGATAACTATAGTTTCAAAGGCAGGAAAGATGCCAACGATTGCCTATGGGACATGGAAGTTGATGGATGAACGTACAGCAATGGAATGACTTTAGTTCATTTGGGGCTATCATCCTGAATTCACGGAATACAGTTGTTTCTCGTATTGGAGCGTCTATAATGACATATAAGCAAGGAACGACAGCTTTCTTGAATTTAGAATTTAACAACATGTGGAGGTGTACAAGTCTATGAAAAATATCATTCAAAAAGTGTTGCTGGCTTCGATGGTTACGGCGGCTGTGTACCCGCTGGTTCCTGTCACTCTGAATCAAGCTTCTGCAAGTGATTACATTGGCACAGTTCCCCAACCTCAGTATTCAACGATCGCAACCTACACCATGGACAAAAGCACAGTAAAAGATTTAGCAGCGAACATGCGAGCATTATCCAGTAACACAGCCATTCTGGCAGAAACGATTGCACCGATCATTGCGACCAGGATCTCTCCTGTATTAGGGGGATATGTGTCGGCAGCGTCACTCGCAACAGCATTAAGCGTCAACTCACAATTGTCCACTGAAGTGTTATACGCAGCAGATCACAATATGAGAGTGAAGGTTGAGATCCAAGACCTGCCTTATCACACATCATATTCAACACGAACAATCTTTACTGCTGTTAATTAATGATGAACTAAAATTAATAAATAAATCTTGATAGGTCTTCTTGTCTTAAGCATCCTTCAGTGTAGGTAGCGAACACCATGGATCTGTTACGAAGCACTGCAACGTTGGAAGCTACAAATGAGATAAAAATAAAATCGTTAGATATCTTGCACACCGTGGATAACATAGGGCATAGAAATAGGCAGCGCAGAGTGATGTTACAATCACGCTGCGCTGTTTGGCTACCAAGAGGCGTTCATCTTCGCTCCAAACGCTAACGAACCTACCGCATCTTAATAGGCATATTATCAACGTATGCAGGATTTAACGAACCTCAGTATCGCTATTCCGTCATAGAGCGGTGTCAAAACCTCAAAATACAACTAAATTTACGAAATAGTGCCTCTGTGATTCGTTAGATTTCAGATCCCGGAAAATGAGAGCAAATAGCGTGTGTCAGATTCATTACATCAAAAAAACACTAAATGGGCTATCCCCGTCATATTTATGACTTATGGGACAGCCCATTTTGCTACCAAGAGGATGCCATTTACCCCCGTGCCTTAAACTCTGCCAGACATGTCTGACAAATGCACGACTTTCTTCGTTGCTCCGCAGGAATCCGGTCGAACACGCCTTCAGGAAATACAGCGTGATTACACCAGCACTCAGAATGCGGAGCGCCAGCGGCATACGAACATCCATTGGCTTCCCCACAGAGGGGACAGACCAGTGGATTCATCTGAGCCTCCTTAAGATTTGCATTTGCATCACGATCTGCGCCCACATCTGTATCTGAGCTTAAGTTAGACTCCGATTCGAATTGTAATTCTGATCTTAATTCTCTATTCAATTTGAATTCCACCTTTATCTCGGTCAGGTCTTTCTTACAGTATATCAGATACTAGGATCATCATTGTTGTTCAGGAGGCAGTTCTATCTGAAGTCCTTCCACATGTTTACGTCCCATAAGTTTACGCTTCTTCCGGTTCACTTTGCTCTCGAATACTATATCGAGGTCATAGTTGTCAGGGTAGA
This sequence comes from Paenibacillus sp. Root52, assembly GCF_001426865.1. Lineage (GTDB taxonomy): Bacteria > Bacillota > Bacilli > Paenibacillales > Paenibacillaceae > Paenibacillus. The sequence goes on from NZ_LMFO01000030.1 coordinate 93,610, forward strand.
GTTGATCGGCAGCGATATGCAGAGTCAATCTCTTCTTGTGAATCTTAATCTTGCGACCGCGTAGCATCACTCCGATATTGCCACGAGCATCCTCAACGTCGCATACAGTTCCGGTTTGATCAAGATACCCGATGTAGACCCGGTCTCCCTTTTGGAATACGTAGGCTTTTACAGCTGTCTCTGATTCTTCCGGCTTCATAGACGTAAGCGCCGACTCAGCCACAGAAGGGGTGTTGGTAGGCACGAAAGGTTTGGCTATGTCACTTACAGGATGTTTTTCTGTTGATTGTGAAAGTGAGCTTTTGTGTGGCTTCTGTTCAGACTGGGAGGTTATGTGGTGATCCCCCTTCAATTCCAATAAGCTATCCGATTGAATTAATGGATCTTCTTCCGTTTCACCTGATAGGGTTGAAGAAGGTTCTGTTATCCATTTCTCTGTTGATGAATTGCTCTGTTGAACGCCCTGGTCGGAGATGGACTTCGAACGATCGATAATGTGTTGTGCCATTCCTAGTTTCAGTGCAATGGCATACGCATAACTTTGTCCAGCTTCCCCAATTCGCAACCGATATAACGGCTGAAGTGTTGCCGTGTCGAATTCCATCCGAGCATTTTCAAAACCTGGTGTAGCGGCAGCAAAATGCTTAATTTCTCCAAAATGGGTGGTGGCTACAACCGTTGCTCCTCGTCGATGCAGCTCTTCAAGCATGGCGATGGATAATCCAACCCCTTCCCCTGGATCTGTACCAGAAGCCATCTCGTCAATGAGAACGAGTGTTGAGGAATTAGCCTGTTCCAGGATACCGATCATGTTGCGAATATGGGCAGAGAACGTGCTAAGCGCTTGCTCCATGCTTTGACCATCTCCGATATCCACCGCAATTTCACTGTATACAGACATCGTACCACCTTCTCCAACAGGGACAAGTAAACCGGATTGCATCATAAGGGTAAGTAGTCCGAGTGTCTTGAGTGCTATTGTTTTACCCCCGGTATTCGGCCCCGTAATAATGAGTGAACGATAGTTCGTGCCAATTGTAAAATCGAGTGGAACCATAGATTCGCCCATCAATGGATGATGTGCACGTTGGATTTGAACTCTTCCTTCTGCATTAACTTGAACAACGCGTCCATCCATAGTGACCGCATATTTTGCTTTTGCCAGTAGAAAGTCTAGTATGCCTACCGTCTCGGTATTCAGAGCAATTTCACGACTATATGACTCAGTGAGCGTGGTCAACTCACCAAGGATTTTCATCTCTTCTCGAGATTCATCTCCCTGTAGTGCTGCGAGTTCACTATGAAGACTCATCAGTTCTACCGGCTCAATATATACCGTTTGCCCACTTCCTGATTCGTCCAACACACTGCCCTTGACCAGCTTGCGGAATTCCTTCTTGATCGGCAGAACGGTTCTTCCATTACGTTGACTAATAACATTTTCCTGCATGATGGAGCGATGTTTGCCGAGCAGTGAATCGAGCTTACGCTTCATTCGCTCTTCATTTACCATCATTTTTTTACGGATTCGTGTAAGCTCTTTGCTCGCCAGATCTTGAATACGTCCGTTATGGATACTACGTTCAATCTCGCTGAGCAATGATTCCATCAGCATCATAGATGCAGCATAACGGCTGACGGTTGGAGCGATCTCGGATTTGCCCTCCATATATTTCATCAGCTGTGCACAGCTTCGCAGAAATTGTGCAAGATGACTGAAATCACGTTCACTGAATAAATATCCTGTGCCTAGCAGATCCATGATGGTTTCCATCCCATCAAGGGATGGAATGGGGATGCTCGCGCCGTAACGGAGCATAAGAGCAGCTTCTGCTGTTTCTTCTAGCCGCGTCTGAATCCAATGTACATCATTCATCGGTTTCATGTTATGAGCATGACGTTTGCCCAAATAAGATCGCGCGCAGAAGGCTACGTTTTTTTGAATTTCAAAATAATTCAGTGTGCGTAAAGTGTTTTCGTTCATGGGAATCTCTCCTTAATATTAAAATATGGTGTTTGGTTATTGCAGCTGATTTATTCCTGTAAAACGCAAAAAGGGCAGAGAATGAACAAACGTCATTCTCCGCCCTAAGCTGTATGGGAAAGCAGAGTCCAATAAGGTCTATAACAAAAAAATCCACGCTGAACACAGCGCGGAAATAGACCCGGACAAGTACAATCCCGGAGGCGATTTATGATATCCGCTGTTCTTAACTAAGTACAGGGATCTGGCTCATCATGAAATACACGTATGCCTGAGGGCATATGCGAAATGAGAGGCCAAACTCCTGAATATGAAACTTGGTTAGTTAAGAACGCTCACCGACATCAAAATCTCTCCTTTGATTGAGGAATATGCAACTAATATAAGCTGGAAATTACCTCAAAGTCAACCCGGAAGTTCATCGTTCAGAAGAAATGAGTGGACTTGAATAAGAATGGGTTTTAAAATAACAATAGTAAATTAACCCAATGTAAGCGATATTATGAAATGGAAAGTTTGTAGAAGGAGGGTGCTCTTCTTTGCCAAAATACTTGCTGCGTCTGCTATGCTTCACCATGATCCTTGGAGCGCTTCCAGTCATCATTATTGGCTCTGTCTCATATACGATTGCTTCACAGGATATTGAGCAAAAGGTGCGCGAGAGTAATCTGCAGATATTACATCAGACTCAGATGAGGGTGGAGCAGGTGCTGCGCAGTTTGCAATTATCATCTATTCAATACGTAAATTCTCCTTTGGTTTTACAAGCGATGAAACATCCACTGGATAGTAGCGAATTTGAGCAAATCCGTGATCTGACATCTGGCTTTAACAATTTACAGGTAGTGACTAATATTGATCAGGCTTATTTAGTCAATCTAGATGAGGACTGGGTTGTTTCGATGCGTTCGTTTGGCAAATTAGACGATTTTAGTATCCGAGATCGAATCGGCTCGTATCTGAAGTATACGAACAGTTTATTCTGGGTGACGCAGAATGTAAACTCAGCAAAAGAAAGTGTACCTGCATCGGCAGGCGTGGGCGATTCAACACAGGAGATCGTTCCCGCACTCATTTCTTCGGACAATGTGGTTAGCATGGTGTTCAAAATCCCGATGATGCCGACGAATGTCAAACCGAAAGGATTTCTTGTGATTGATATTTCCGATACAGAGCTTAGCTCTTATTTGAGTCGGAATACGAATTCAGGAGATATGTATGTGCTTGATCGGGATCAGAAGTTCTTCCTGAATGATGCGGATCAAAATGGGAAGTACACTGCATTGAATGAGGAAATTCAAGAAAAAGTGCAAGTAACAGGGCAGTCAGAAGGCTTCTTCAATGCAGATGTAGAGGGGAATCAGGTGGCTGTTAGTTATAAACAGTCACAGCTTAACGGATGGTTGTACGTATCTGTTGTATCTCTTGGGCAGATTACTGCTCAATCTCAGAAAATTGCATTGGTAACGGGAGTGGCAACACTGGTGATGCTGGGATTAACCGGATTAGTTGCCTTTTACGGGAGCCGGCGGATGTATTCACCCATTTCGAGACTTCTTCAATTCACTAAAGGGCTGGACTCTCCTATGGATTCGAAAGGTCGAAGACAGGATGAATTCAGCTATATTGAAGAGCGATTATCGACCTTATTCAGTTCAGAACAGACCATGCGAGAGCAGATGAAAGGACAACACGTTCATTTACAGGAATTTTTTATGACGAAACTATTAACAGGCAAAATATCGGAAGAGGACTTCAGATATCAGGGTGATCTATATGATTTTCCAACCAACTGGTCGAGCCTTGGTGTGCTTACACTTCAGATGGATACCATTGAGGGGACGCGTTATGAGGAGCAGGATCGGGATCTGCTGCTTTTCGCTGTAAATAACATCGTTGGAGAATGGCTTCCTCCGGAAATTCGGTTCACACCAGTCATGATTGATGACGCCCAGGTTACCGTTCTGGCCTCTGAACTGCATGATGAATTGCAACTAAAAGAATGGATGCACACTCAAGCCGAAGGCATACGAGAACGTGTCGTCACTTATCTGAATCTGCCCGTAAGTATTGGGATCAGCCGATCTTATCAGGCCATAGGCGATACACCACAAGCTTATCAGGAGAGCCGGGAAGCACTCCAAGGGCGAGTGAGCCTGGGTAGCCGTATTATTTTGCATTATGAGGATATTCAGCCGCGAGGTCAGACGGAAGCCGCCCTATATACACAGTTACGGATGATCGAAGATCAATTGGCTTCTGCGCTGAAGCAGGGTGATGTGGAGAAAACGGATGCCTACTTCACGCAGTACTTGGGATTACTTGCAGATAAGAAACTACATTTCAGTGAGTATCCGGTCATTATGGTTCAATTGTTGTCCCGTGTATATCAATTAGTACAGGAACAGGGTGGAGATGTGGCGGAAGTGTTGGGGGAGAAGGCGTCGATGGCTCGTTTGTTGAAGCTGTCTACACTGGATGAGATGACGAATTGGTTCCGCAAACGCTTATTTCAACCGGTCATCCATTTCTGGCGGGAGCAGGAAGAGTCTCAATACATGAATATCGCTCGACGAATGATCCGATTAATCGAAGAACGTTATGATCGTGAGCTGTCACTTGAGGCTTGTGCGGAGGAATTGAATTTTCATCCTGTTTATTTGAGCCGTGTGTTCAAGAAAGAAGCAGGCGTGAACTTCACAGAATATTTAGCCCAATACCGTATGGAAAAAGCCAAGACCTGGCTACAGACAACGGATCTGAAAATATCAGAGATTGCAGAGAAATTGAACTACACTAATCCGACGGCTTTTATTCGCACATTTCGTAAAATTACAGGCACGACCCCGGGGAAATATCGGGAACAACAACGGTAGAAATAGACCTGCTTCGCCTGCTATGGCGGGCAGGTTTTTTTGAGGTAATGTGATGCGAATCATCTCTGGGCTAACTTTTCCTGTGGACTAGAAGAATTAGAAGATCACAGCCTCGTTTACAGATTGTCCTCATCTTTTCCCAGGAGTTAAGACAGAGATATTGAGGTTAAAAGCAGTTCATTACCGGTGTGAATTCAATTACACAAAAGCTGTAAACCCTTGCTACATAAGGGGAAACAAGAAGCTAAAATGAGACGATAGCCAGTGATGTGTTTATCCTCCACAATGAAGACATGAATTCAGGAAGTGATATTTTGTAATCGTTTCCAATGTGGGGAGGAAGACACTATGAAAGCCGAAACGGCGGCTCAGACACGGCCCGCTACCCGCAGTGACAAAAACCTACTGTGGAGGGACATCATCAAAAACCGGTGGCTCTATATTATGTTAATACCCGGTGTGCTTTACTTTATTATCTTCAAATACATACCTATGTATGGCATTACGATGGCTTTTCAGGATTACACGCCTTACAAAGGCATCCTCGGCAGTGAGTGGGTTGGTTTTAAGCATTTTTCACGTTTCTTCGGGGAACCGCAGTTCTGGACTTTATTCCGAAATACGTTCTTGCTTGCCATCTATAACATGGTGTTTTTCTTCCCACTGCCAATTGTACTGGCACTGATGTTGAATGAAGTTCGTCGTGAACGTTTCAAACGATTCGTACAAACACTTGTCTATGTACCACACTTTGTATCATGGGTTGTTGTTGTTGGTGTGTTCTACATGTTGTTCACCACTGAAGGCGGTGCCATTAATGAATTGCTCTACAATCTGACGGGACAAAAAGTTGCCTTCTTACTTGAGCCAGGCTGGTTCCGTACCATGATTGTTGGACAATCCATTTGGAAAGAAGTCGGCTGGGGTACAATCATTTTCCTTGCTGCCCTCTCTGGTGTAGATACACAGCTCTATGAAGCGGCAAGAATCGATGGCGCCAACCGCTGGCGTCAGACGTGGCACATTACGCTGCCTGCTATTCGTAGTACCATTGTTATTCTGCTCATTCTGCGTCTGGGCAACTTCCTGGATACAGGCTTTGAACAAATCTTCCTGATGCTGACTCCGACAAACCGCGATGTGGGCGAGGTGTTTGACACCTACGTGTACACGAAAGGTCTGACACAGGCACAGTACAGTTACAGTGCTGCCGTGGGATTGTTCAAGTCGGTCGTCGGTCTGGCACTTGTACTAGGTGCCAATAAGTTGGCCAAAAAATTCGGGGAGGAAGGCGTCTACTGACATAAAGAGCAGGCGCTCTTCACCAGACAGGAGTGAACATTAAGATGCAACAGGATAAAACGTGGGGTAACCGGATTTTCGACTTTCTCAATCATGGCTTGCTATTGTTAATCGGAATTGTGACCGTCATCCCATTCATTTATATTTTGGCGGTCTCCTTTACAAGCCCGAGTGAAGTAGCCAAGGGAGGATTCATTCTTTTTCCTAAAGAATTCTCACTTGCTGCATATCGCTATATTTTCTCTACAGATACCCTGATTCGTAGTTTGGGTGTATCCATCTACATCACCGTCATTGGAACACTAATTAACTTGTTGTTTACGTCTCTTATGGCTTATCCGCTCTCAAGAAGATACTTGCGTGGACGTCAGCCGATCTTGTTAGGTGTACTGTTCACCATGTTATTTAGCGGAGGCATGATCCCGACCTACTTCGTCGTGAAATCACTACACCTGACAGACACGTTATGGTCGCTCATGCTGCCTACGGCAATTAGTGCGTTTAACCTGATCGTTCTTAAAAACTTCTTCCAGGCCATCCCTGATGAACTGGAGGATGCGGCCAAAATAGATGGATGTAACGACGTCGGCGTATTATTCCGAATTGTGTTGCCTTTATCCATGCCGGCGATGGCAACGTTCTCCTTGTTTTATGCCGTAGCTCACTGGAACAGCTTCTTCAGTGCAGTTATCTATATCAACGATAGTCAGAAATGGCCGGTACAGGTGTGGCTACGTGAGATTGTCATTCTGGCACAGAGCCGGATTGGGGATACAAGTATCGAGGAAACGGAGATTCAGCCACTCACCATCCGTATGGCGGTTATCGTGTTCTCAACCATTCCAATTATGCTTGTCTACCCGTTCCTGCAAAAACATTTTGCCAAAGGGGTGATGCTAGGTTCGGTGAAAGGTTGAGTTGGCACATGTTAAGAAATCGGAACTTTAAAACAGTTAAAGCTGCATAAAAAGGGGAGGTTTCATTCTATGAAAGCAACAAAAAAGAAAGCCGTAGCCGTTCTGAGCACACTTGCACTGGTTACAGGTTTGCTCGCGGGATGCGGATCAGATGAGGGTCAGGCTGCTGAAGGCGGCGTGCAAAATGTATCCATTGCGATCGCACAAGTAGGGGACGTTCCAAGCAAGGATAATGAAGTACAGAAGAAAATTGAAGCGTATACCAATACGAAACTGGATGTCCAGTGGATTCCGGCTTCAGCGTACAATGACAAAATCAATGTCATGATCGCTTCCAGCGACATGCCTAAAATTGTGAAAGTTCAATATAACCCTACGGTAACAAGTGCGATGCGTAATGAAGTGTTCTGGGAAGTTGGACCGTTGTTGAAGGATTATAAAAATCTGTCTGCACAGAACGAGCGCTTTTTTGACAACATCAAGGTTGAAGGGAAAATTTACGGCGTACCTGTATTCTCCGATATTGCCCGGGCAACCGTCATTTACCGTAAAGATTGGTTTGAGAAGCTGAATCTCAAAGTACCGACAACACCAGATGAATGGTATGAGACGATCAAAACGTTGTCCACTTCTGATCCAGATGGAGATGGTCAAAGTAATACATTTGGTCTGATGCTGTTCAAGCGTTACAACGAGGATCAATATTCCTTCACAACTCGTCTTGGTGTAAGCTTTGGCGCGCCAAACAAGTGGAAAGTGGAGGACGATGGAAGCTTTACACCGGAATTTATGACGCCTGAATATAAACAAGTCATGGATCTTCTGAAGCGTTTGTATGATGAGAAGTTGCTTAACCAAGATTTTGCAGTATTTGATTCCACAGAAGCTGAGAAGAAATACGATTCCGGTTTAGTGGGTATGCGTGTGGGTGTTGCACAGAACGGTAAAAGTCAGCAGGAACGTTTATCCAAGAACAACCCAGATGGTGTAGTAGATATCGCTGGATTGTTAGGTTCAAATGGAGATCGCGTTGCAGGACAGACAGGTAACTCAGGTATTCTGGCATTCCCTAAATCCACGGTGAAATCGGAAGAAGAACTGAAGAGTTTGTTAGCATTCATTGATAAGTTGATGGATCCTGAAATGGCTACACTCTTGATGCGTGGTATCGAAGATAAACATTTCACCAAGGTTGGTGAAGATCAGGTAGAGATGAGCGACTTCGACGCTTTCCAACGTGAAGTGAAGCCGTATCGTGATAATTTCCCTTATGTTGAGGGCTATAATGTACCGAAACTGAAAGATACTGAGCTGGGTGAAAAAGGAACTGCACTCGCGAAAGAGCTTGCGGAGCACGCTGTTCCGAACCCTGCCCTTACGTTGTATTCTCCTACCTATGGTGATCGCGGCGCGGATCTTGATCAGATGATCGCGGATGCGCAGACCAAATACATTATGGGCAAGATCGATGAAGCAGGCTGGCAGAAGGAAATTGAGAATTGGGCGAATGCAGGTGGAAATAAAATTCGCGAAGAATATGCGGAGGACTACAAAAAGCAAGCTCAATAATGAGCTAGAAGCGGAGGAGCGCGATGAAAGAAACGTTACAATTTACGCCAGTGCGAATGGCTGAACAGTTCATGGAAAGTTATCGTAGCCATGACTTGTACTCCACCTGGCATTATGAGAATGGTTGTATATTAAAAGCTTTAGAAGAGTTGTACACCCATACGGGGGAACAAAAGTATTTTGACTATATCCAGGAACTAATGGATCATTTCGTGCAGGAAGACGGTACGATTCGAACCTATGGTGTTGAGGAATATAATCTGGATCAGATTAATCAAGGGAAATCGTTATTTCTACTCTTAGAAAAAACAGGAAAGGAGAAGTATCGCCAAGCGGCTGACCTACTTATGGTACAGCTCAAAGGCCAGCCGCGTACAAGCGAAGGTGGGTTCTGGCACAAAAAGATATATCCTTTCCAAATGTGGCTAGATGGGTTGTATATGGCGACCCCTTACCTGACGCAATATGGAGCCGTAACGGGTCAAGACAAGTGGTTTGATAAGGCAGCACTACAGTTGCTCTTGGTAGAGCAGCGCACACGTGATCCGCGGAGCGGTCTGTTGTATCATGCTTGGGATGAGAGTAAAGAGCAGCGCTGGAGCTCAGGGGAAACGGGTTGTTCTCCCCATGTCTGGAGCAGAGCCGTCGGCTGGTATGTGATGGCTGTGGTAGACACATTGGACTATTTGCCAATGGATCATGAACAGCGTGGACAGATTGTAGGTATTTTCGAACGACTGGCTAATGCGCTTGTACATGTTCAGGATCAACAGACTGGATTATGGCCGCATCTCTTGGATCAACCAGGTCGTGAACGCAATTACTTGGAAGCATCGGGGACTTCGATGTTTGTGTATGCCTTAGCTAAAGGTGTGCGCAAAGGATATCTGAGTGGTAAATTTAAGTCGATTGCGGAAAAGGGATATCAAGGTCTGTTACAGCATTTGCTGCAAACGGATCGAGAAGGCGTACTCTCCTTAACGCAATGTAATGGTGGAGCTGGCCTTGGCGGCAGTCCTTATCGTGATGGTTCATATGAGTATTATGTAACAGAATCAATTCGGATCAATGATCCGAAATCGGTCGCTCCGTTTATTCTTGCAGGAGTGGAGATGGAACTAGCTACATGCTAGTTCTTTTCTTCAGAACATTTATGATAGCGCATTCATTTATTGGTTTTGCTTCAATCCATCATATGGCTCCAACTACCCGTGAGCATCTTCTAGTCAATGGAGGCATGTAATGATTAGTTTATCCAAAAGGAGAGATGGTTCATGAGCCCAAAAGTACGGATGTCTCGTTTAAGCGGATTGGTTGTCATAGGTGCAATGTCCGCAGGACTGCTCGCAGGTTGTGGGGGAGAGAAAGCACCTGCTGCGACGGGAGAAGGCAAGTTTCCCATTTCCATCTCTTTAATGCAGGTAGGTGATGTACCTGCGAAGGAGAACGGGGTTGAGCAAAAGATTGAGGAATATACGGGTACCGATGTGAATGTGCAATGGATTCCGCAGTCTGCTTTTGATGATAAAGTGAACGTCATGGTTGCTTCGGGCGAGATGCCCACCATTATGCGGGTGAACTATGTACCGACAACATTTAATGCAGCCAAAACAGGCTTGTTCTGGGAACTTGGCCCTTACCTGAAGGATTATAAGAACCTGTCTGCCCAATCCGAGGCGTATTTTGAAAATATCAAAATAGAAGGCAAAATCTACGGTATCCCTAATTTCCGTGACATCGGCCGTACCGCGATTGTGTATCGTAAGGACTGGTTTGACAAGTTGAACTTGGAAGTACCCAAAACTTTGGATGATTGGTACAACGTGATGCATTCCATGCGCAAGGATGATCCTGATGGAAATGGCAAAGAAGACACCTATGGTGCATTGCTATTCAAGCGGTACAATGAAGGCGTATCTTCCCCACTTACACGGATTGCAGTGAGTATCGGAGGCGTAAATAAATGGGGCGTGGACGACTCGGGTAAACTGACACCAGAATTCATGACTTCGGAATATGTAGACACGATGAAGTTGTTCAAAAAGTTGTTTAGTGAGGGACTCATTAACAGTGATTTCCCTGCACTTGATCCATCGGAAGCGGACAAAAAGATGGATTCCGGTCTCATTGGCATAAAGCTGAACGGGGTAGCTCAGAACGGCAAGTCATCCCAGCAACGTCTCACACCGAATGCACCGGATGGAGAGATCGATGTCGCTCCATTCCAAGGACCGGATGGAATTCGTATCGCTGGGGAACCAGGTAACTATGGTATGCTCGTCATTCCGAAAGCTGCCGTACCTGATGAAGAGCAGTTGAAGAAGGTACTCACCTTCTTGGATCAGCTAATGGATGAAGAACTTAGTACGTTACAATTACGCGGTTTGAAGGATGTGCACTATACCGAGACTGCTGATGGCAAAACGGAGCTAAAAGACTTTGATGCATATCAACGGGAAGTAAAGCCTTACCGTGATAATCTTCTAAGTATTGAGGGTTACAATGTTGCTGAACTGGTGGACGTACCTATTGGTATGAAGGGTACAAAGATGGCACGTGAGAATGAACAGTATGCAATTCCGAACCCTGCCCTGACACTCTCTTCTGCAATCTATACGGAGAGAGGTCAAGAGTTAGATCAGATGATCTGGGATGCCCAAACCAAATATATTATGGGTAAACTAGATGATGCAGGCTGGGAGCAAGAAGTGGCAAACTGGAAGAAATCCGGTGGTGACCAACTGATCTCAGAGTTTGAAGCATCGTATAAGGAATTGAACGGTAAGTAATCAATTTTATCATCTACGTTCTAAAATAAGGGTTGCGAATCTTTAAACTGTACCCTATAAGATGGACACTTTAAAAAAGGTCATCTTGTAGGGTCTTTTTTGTGTACAATGAATAAAAAACGAGCGGTGGGCAAGCAAATGTCAAAAAAACACTTTACAACGCAAGAGCAAGATCAGTTAAGAAGAAACCCCTATGTGAAAAATGTTAGTGCTAAAGCTATTACGTACACGGATTCGTTCAAAGAACGATTTATTCAAGAACACCGTCAAGGTACGCTTCCCAGTGAGATTTTTCAGGAGGCGGGCTTTCCTATTGACGTCTTGGGTGCAACCCGGATTCGAAAGGCTTCCAATCGATGGCGTACGGCTTATCAGGAAAAAGGAGCTGCTGGATTAACTGACGGTAGAAAACACACTTCAGGCCGTCCTCTCACCCGTGAATTAAGTCTTGAAGAAAAATATGCCCAGTTGGAAGCAAAAATGAAATGGCTTGAAGCGGAGAATGAATTCTTAAAAAAGCTCGATCAACTCGAAAGGCAGATGAGAAGAAAGAAATCCAACTGAGTACACGACAAAAATTCGAACTGATTCAACAGATGATTCATGCATACTCTTTTCAACGCAAGGTTCACGCTCTTTGTACCATTGCTGGCGTTTCACGTTCAGGCTATTACCAATATTGTAGCGAAGATGCCAGGTTACATCGTCAAAAGCAGGAACAGGAAGATCAGAAGGTGAAGGCGATCATCCTGAAAGCTTATCATTACCGTGGGAGGAAGAAAGGTGCCCGTCAAATCAAAATGACGCTCGCACATCAATACGGCGTCATATACAACCTCAAGCGAATTCGTCGTATCATGCAAAAGTACAGCATCGTTTGTCCGATTCGAAAAGCAAATCCCGCACGTCGTATGGCTAAAGCGACCCAAGAGCATCGAACCTGTCCCAACACGTTAAAGCGAGCCTTTAAGCAAGGGATTGCTGGCAAGGTTCTCTTAACCGACATCACATATTTAACCTATGGGACAACCAAGCGAGCCTATCTATCGACAATTAAAGATGCTGAAACGAATGAAATTTTAGCCTATGAAGTCTCCGCTTCCCTTGGATTGGACATGGCGATCGAAACGTTGAAACAACTCAGAAAGCATCGTCATCTCTCTCCAGATGCCTTGATTCATTCGGATCAAGGATTCCACTACACCCATCCGAAATTCCAAAAGCTTGTGAAACAAATGGGGCTACATCAATCCATGTCACGCCGAGGAAACTGTTGGGATAACGCTCCACAAGAATCTTTCTTTGGGTATTTTAAAGATGAAACAAATTTCAAAACATGTATGACTCTGGAAGAGGTTAAGCAAGAAGTGAGGAGCTACATGATCTATTACAATCATTACCGAGGTCAATGGAACTTAAATAAGCTGCCGCCTGCACGATACAGACAGCAGCTTGAAGTAGCCTAACCTTTTTTAATTGTCCTTGACAAGGGGTACAGATCACTTCGGGTTCGTAACCTTTTTTATTCATTTCTATTATGAATGGACTGTGGAAGGGGTATAAGAGTAGAGGAGCACTTATAACATAGTCAACTTGACGCCCACAGAGAGGAGCACACAGACATGATAGAGCAATATGAATACGAGGATCAACGGTATGTTGAGGATGTAAACGATACATATGAGGGAGACGATCTAGGTATTACGATGCAATCAGCGTCATGTAGTTTCAAAGTATGGACACCGAAGGCTGCTGAAGTTCATCTGTTGTTATATCCCCCATCTACAGACGGGAGTCCTGAAGAATATTCTGATCGGTCGGGACAATTGAAACCTAAAGAAATTCCCATGAATAAACTAGCTCAAGGCATCTGGCACGTCGAGATGAGCGGTGATTGGTGCAGCTATCGTTATATGATTCAGACTACCTTCGGGGACGGAAGACGCGAGATAGCAGTAGATCCTTATGCCAGGGCTGTCACCATGAATGGAGAGATGGGGGTGATCGTCAGACTGGAGCATACAGATCCCGAGGGATGGAAAGAAGATGTTCGGCCAGAACTCGCGAGCCCGGTGGATGCGGTGTTGTACGAGCTACACGTGCGAGATTTCTCGATTCACCCTTCATCTGGGATGAAGTATAGGGGCAAATATCTGGCTTTTACTGAGACGGGTTTACTGGATTCAGAAGGTAATTCCATCGGTATTGATCACTTGGCTGAGCTTGGCATTACTCATGTGCATCTGCTACCCGTATTTGATTTTGCTACAGTAGATGAAGCTCAGGTAGATACATCCAATTCCGAACGATCTAATTATAATTGGGGGTATGATCCACTCCACTACAATGTGCCAGAAGGCTCTTATGCAACAAGGGCGGATGAACCAGAGACTCGAATTCGAGAGTTCAAATCGATGGTGATGGCTCTGCATCAAAAGGGGATCGGCGTCATTATGGATGTGGTCTACAACCATACTTTCGACACTGCGAGAAGTTCATTTGAGAAGCTCTATCCAGGGTACTACTACCGTCAATTGGAGGATGGCACATACAGTAACGGATCGGGAACAGGCAATGAAGTAGCGACGGAGCGTCATATGGTGCGTAAATTCATTATGGATTCTGTACGCTATTGGGCAGAGGAATACCATGTAGATGGGTTTCGATTTGACCTGATGGGGCTCATTGATACAGCAACGATGAAAAGTCTGGCGGCAGACCTCCATGAGAAGGTCTCACCATCCATCCTGTTATATGGAGAACCTTGGGGCGCACTGGAATCGCCTCTTGGAGACGATATGACGCTTAAGGGGGATCAACGTGAGTCTGGTTTTGCTGTCTTTAATGATAATTTTCGCGGAGCTATTAAGGGGGACAGTGATGGTGCAGGAACAGGGTTTGCAACAGGTGCAGAAGGAGCGGAAGAAAACGTGTGGGTTGGCGTAAAGGGAGCTATTACCGATTTTACTGCAGCTCCGACAGAAACCATTAATTATGTTACCGCCCATGATAATCTTAATTTGTGGGACAAGGTTGCGTATACGCAAGGACTGGAGGATACACTCGGTTTTATCAGCTATGATGAGGACGGCAGTGTCAAAGGATACGACAATGTGCAGCAAGCGGTTCAACAAGCGAGCCCGTATAAGCAGGTTGAAGCTGAACATGTGCTAGAGAATGAAATGGTACGGCGATGTTTGCTTGCCAATGGCATTGTATTGACCTCTCAAGGTGTACCATTTCTGGCTGCTGGTGATGAATTGCTGCGTACCAAGTTTGGTGACGCTAACAGCCATGAGAGCGGGGATGTAGTTAACGCTATCCATTGGGAATACAAAAAGCAGTTCAAACCGGTATTTGATTATTATCGCGGTTTGATTCGTCTGCGTCGAGAGCATCCTGTTTTTCGCCTTCGTACCCGAGGAGAGATTGAGCAGAATATACGTTTGCTTGAACAGGGCAACGGTATTCTGGCATATGAGTTACTCGGCACAGCATCAGGCGATTCGTGGAAGCGAGTCATTGTTGCCTATAACGCTGCCAAAGAAAGTCGAGCGCTTTCCATTCCGTCAGCACAATGGCATGTGGTTGTGGAGCAAGGACGAGCGGGTACGGATACGATCCGTACAGTAGTAGGTGGAGAGCTTAGCATTCCGGCCATCTCAATGACAGTTATGTATTGCTCATAATCACAATCAATAAACAGAATAGGTATAGAAATGATCTGCCTCTCTTCTTTGGAAGAGGGGCTTTTTTGGCATAAGACGTTAGCGTGTTGGATCATATTGAACATTTCATGCCTTTTTCGTCTGGACAGGTATAAATGCTGTCAATCTATGGCACTTGTTTACATATGCTGTATTTTGAAAGCGATTGCTGCGGGCGATAGAACTTTTGCCCAGATATGACTTCATCAAAAGCGAGCATAAACCGATATGTTGAGTATCAGACAACCTTGGGTTGACAAATGGCGTCCCACTTCGTAACATCGGGACAACATGAAATTCATGCATATAAAGGCGGTGGGAACGATGCCGGAATGGACATCTTTTCGTTATGATGGCAACGATCTTGGCTTAACATATACTCGTGCTGCAAGTTTCTTTAAACTGTGGGCACCAACGGTACAACAGGTTTCACTACTCCTTTTTGAAGGTGCTGGAATCTATGATGCAAAGGGAAAGGTAACTGAACATACAGATGGCCAAGAGCATTTGATGGCTCAAGAGCCAGATGGAATATGGAGCTTGAAGCTTGAAGGGAACTGGGCGGAGTATTATTACATGTATCAGGTCACCCATGCCGATCAGCGTATAGAAGTGGTGGCAGACCCTTATGCTCGGGCAGTATCTGCCAACGGGCAGCGGACAGCGATTATTGATCTCGAGGATACACATCCGGTCGATTGGGAGCAAGATGTGAAGCCTACTTTTCTGCACCCAGTAGATGCTGTGATCTATGAATTACATGTACGTGACTTCTCATCAGATCCACATGCTAACATTCCGTATAAGGGGAAGTATCTTGCCTTTACTGCTTCGGGACTGACAGATAATGCGGGCAATTCCATCGGCGTAGATCACCTTACTGAATTAGGCATTACACATGTACACTTGCTGCCTATAGCCGATTATCAGACGGTAAATGAATTGGTTGCTTCCGAAATTACTACGGCAGCTAAAGTACCTTATAACTGGGGATATGATCCGCAACATTATAATGTACCCGAGGGTTCTTATGCGACAGATCCGCATGATCCGGCAGTTCGGATTCGGGAGTTCAAGTTGTTGGTACAGTCGCTACATCGACAAGGAATACGTGTAGTGCTTGATGTTGTATACAATCATACGTACAGCATAGAGGAAGGTCCATTCGAACGCATCGTGCCTGGATATTTCTATCGTCATCGTGCGGACGGTACGCTGAGCAACGGATCAGGTGTGGGTAATGAGCTGGCTACCGAACGTCCTATGGTAAGAAAATATATTGTTGATTCTCTTTTATACTGGGCAGAAGAGTATCATATCGACGGTTTTCGTTTTGACCTAATGGGACTGATTGATACAGAAACAATGAATGAATTAACACGTGAGCTGCGAGAGCATATCGATCCGTCGATGTTGATTTATGGTGAACCTTGGACGGGGGGAGACTCACCGTTAGAGCGAAAGACACTCAAAGGAACACAGCGGGGCCAGGGGTTTGCCGTGTTCAATGATCACTTTCGAAGTGCCATTAAAGGAGATAGTGACGGAACGGGCACCGGATTCGCTACCGGGGCTGCCGGTAAAGAATACGATCTAGTCACAGGAGTAGCAGGAGCATTGGATGATTTCACATCATCACCTATAGAGACGGTCAACTATATAACGGCGCATGATAACCTCAATCTATGGGACAAAATTGCAACAGCAATGAACCTTCGACATGAACTTGGTTTTCCGACGTGGAAGGATGGTCAGCCTGTGGAAGGTGGCAGTGCCGAATCTGCGGTAAAAGCAGCCAACCCCTACCGATATGTTCAAGAGGATCATGTCCTAGATCATGAGATGGTTCGTCGCTCTTTAATAGCGTCAGGCATTCTATTGACCTCTCAGGGGATTCCTTTCCTGCATGCGGGCGATGAAATGCTCCGTTCCAAATCAGGAGATCAGAACAGCTATCGTAGCGGTGATGCGGTTAATGCAATCACTTGGGCGAATAAAGCTAAGTTCCGTCCTGTTTTTGACTATTATCGTGGCTTAATCCATCTGCGTCGTACACACCCGGCTTTTCGAATGATCGAAGCCCAACAGGTACGGAATCACCTGCGTATTATGCGTGCTGAGGGCAACGTTGTTGTTTTTATGCTCCACGATGGAGCGAATCAAGATACTTGGAATCAGATTATCGTCATCTACAACAGTTCCGCTAATCAGCAGCAGATTCATTTGCCGGAAGGAAACTGGCATGTGGTGGTGAATGATCAACATGCGGGTACGGAGCCGATCACAACCGTTAATACTAGCGTCTCTGTCGAGCGATGGTCGCTGATGGTGCTATATGATACAGAGCGTGCATGTGTTGCAGAACCGGCAGTGGTTGAGATTAATAGCCCACGTCAGGTGTATAGTCCTGGGGAGACAGCAGAGCTAAGAGCGGTCGTGAGGGATCTTCTAGGCAATGTCGTGGAGAACACTGAAGTACGATGGACTTCTTCTAATCCTGATGTGATGCGTATCCAGTCGAATGGTGCAATTCAGGCTGTGCAGACGGGAGAAGCATCCATCACCGCTCAATGTGGTGAGCTTACTTCAACCTGTACATTACAGGTGGAGCAACGCTATGCTGAACGAATTGAGATCGTGGGTGAGCCGATTATGTACACCACACGCATTAGCCGTTTTCGAGCATTGGTTCTAGATCAATTTGGTCAGCCTCTGCAAGGAACCAAGCTTCGTTGGAGCTCATCGAATCCGGAAGTAGCAGCTGTTAGTACAGCTGGTATTGTACGTGCGCTGACGCCTGGATCAAGCGATATCGTAGCCGAGGCAGGTGGGATTCGTGCCTCCGTCATGACGAAGGTGCATAAGCAAATTTCACGCGTTGTTACCCTTCGATATGAACGTGAGGATCAGCGCTATGAGGGATGGGATGTGTGGGTCTGGGGCACAGGTATGCAAGATGGAGCCGTTCCTTTAGAACGTGTAGGAAATGTGGCAGAAGCTCGATTCCGTGTTGCCGCAGGCCTGCATCATCTCGGCTTGATCATTCGACTGAATGAGTGGGAGGCCAAAGATACGTGTGGAGACCGTTATGTGGATATCGTGCCTGAGGATGGAGATGTGCAAATCATCGTGCGCAGCGGATCAGATCAGATGCAGGTTATTCGGGCAAATGCTGAAGAAGAACAGGATAGTGCATAATTCAATCCAGTTGTAATTGGCAGCATGTAATGTAAGACCACGTTGTGCAGGCAGTCGGGAGTGGTTCCGGCTGCTTTTGCTATACGTAGAGTTACGCTGATTAATCACTCGAACAGAGTATAGATCACTGCGATAAATATAGAAGTATAGTGCACTATATAGACTAAATTGGTAAAATTATGGAACTTTCCAGCGATTTGAAGCGTAATGAAAGTAACGACACTATTTTTGAGGTGATGAAATGAAGATTATAAGTAAATTGCTGCTCCTCTGTATGATCCCAATTCTATTGTCCTCCTGCTTACATAACGGGGAAAGTCCTCAACTGACCTCTGATTCGGATCTGAAGCCTCCAGTCGAAATTTCGATTGAAGAGGCGGAAGCCAAGATCCCATTTGACATTAAAGAACCGTCAGTTCCATTCCAAATGACTGAAAAATCGATAAGGATTCTAGCAGCCAATGACCCATACGATGCTGTAGAAATTACGTATGTCAATATAGACCAAGGAATTAACCTGATTATGATGATTACCAACTCAAAGGTTAAGACGTCCCCCGATGGAAAGAAAGGTCTAAAACTAGCTAATGGTTCGCAAACTTGGGATCAGGGAAACGATCATATCAGTGCCATTTATTGGAGGAATGAGGGATTAACATACTCTCTGGTTTCAGGAAAAAATAACAACCTCGAACCCTTATATGATTACAAAACATTAATTGAAATAGCAGATACGATCCGATGATTGATTCAGTAAAATTCATTATGGTAATGGGAGATTGTTATAGTCAAAAATAAAAAAATGTACAAGTAATGTTTGAGAACCTCTTTCAATGGGGTAAATATAGATATGGCTCCTAATTAGGCCACAGAATATAAAGACCCATTTGGTTTAATTGCGAAGCATCTGGCTTCCTCAAACCAATATGAAGTAGGGATCCCTTGAAGGAGGATGTTCAATCATGAAATCCAACGGAAAAATGGCTCAACTTACGGCAACCCCAAGAACTGAAAAGAAAGGTGCAGCCTTGCGCCTGTTGAGACAGGGCGGACGAGTTCCGGCTGTCGTGTATGGCCCGGGACAAGATGGCGCCCCAATACATGTAGATGAAAAAGAAGTGCTGAAGGTAGCGCGCACAGGCCGCTCCGAAATGTTCAACCTCAATGTAGAGGGTGGCAAAACAGTTCCAGTGTTGATCAAGGATCAACAGGAACGTAACGGACGTCTGTTGCATGTAGACTTTCTGCAGATTTCTAAGAATAAACCAATCAGTGTAAGTGTAACTCTTGATTTCCAAGGTACGGCTGCTGGCTCGAAAGCAGGCGGCGTATTCCAGACACAGGAAACTCAGTTGGAGGTCGAAGGATTGCCAGCTGACTTGCCTACTTCTATCGAGGTAGATGTAAGTGGACTGGAGATCGGTGATCGTCTAACGGCTGCCGATATTAAATTGGATAAAGGCTTGACGCTAATTACGTCTCCTGATTCCATTATCGCTTCCGTAATGCCGCCACAAGCGGTTGAGGAAGAGCCTACGGCTTCTGCAGATGAAGCAGAACCAGCGGCTGAAGAAGAGAAGTCTACAGAAGAATAAGCAAGGTATAAAATCCTGCGGGATTCTAACCTTACTCAAGCCCAGTCCATTGGACTGGGCTATTCTTAGTTGTTAAGACAGGAGAGTAAGATGCATGGATGAACAATCCTTAGCAGAATGACAAGATGTAGTCATGAACGGTTGAAACGAGGGGTTGTAACGCATCAGAGTGCTTGTGCGTTTATAATATATAGGTACGGCTAAGTATAGGTTAAGTTGAAGGAAAAGAAGGTAGGTATGTATCATGTTTGATCCGACTGTATTTGATAATCTGAAAGTAGGCTTCGAAAATACGCTCTATGACCTTGATAATTTAGATGAGCTCATTCTGATCACGGATCGTCGAGATCGCCTAGAGATGGCGAGCATGTCCAGAGAGTTTGTATTGCAATTCAGTTTACGTGCACATCCTGAAGTGACCGGAGAAGTGGTGTTAAGCAGTTCTCTTGAAGCCATTGCTGCTGAAATATTGGAAAAGCCAGATGGGGTGCCCGGCTGCCGGCTGCAACTTCGGTTTGCTATGAAGATTGTACAGCCTGATCCAGATTGTGAGAGAATACGTACAATATTACAGCAGAGCTGGCCGCAGCAGAGTATAATCCTGAAGCTCCAGTACGTGTATGAAGAGGAACCGAGGATATATGTTGTCTCCGCTGAAGTCTATTTTGACCGTAATGTGAACGAGGAACAGATGGGGGATATCCCAGAACTTGCTGAGCACATGATCGATGCTTTAACCCAATTGGTAGCGCTACATACCTCATAGGCTCAAGCCTTGTCTCTTGATCAAGAGACAAGGCTTTTTTGTGAAAATTAATATAGGTAATCAGACACAGGTAAAAGGGATTTGAATTATTAATTTACGCAAGCAAGTAAGAGAATGTATATTGGAATAGCGTTATAAGTGCAAGAGAACTAGATGTTAGTGGTGAAATTGCGAAAGTGAATTGGGTCTAAAGATTTACCAGTGTACTAAAGGAACTAGTTTTCCTTGCCGATAAAGTATCGAAGGGGAGAAACTACATGACAGAGAAATTAATTCGTCTGCTACGTATACTTCAGGCTATACAAGCAAATCCCGGTATTACAGCCAAAGAATTGGCTGTAAAATGTAATACAACGGTACGCACAATATATCGTGACCTACGGATTTTGGACAGGGTTGCCCCTATAACAAATGAAGGTTATGGCAAAGGTTACCGTTTTATTGGGGGATTTTCCATGTATCCTCTTGATTTTACGGAAAAGGAAGCGATGGTTTTCTCCATGCTTCCATCTGTCGTGGATACCTCTAAGCTGCCTCTTGAATTCGATTCTGCGTTTGATAAAGTGATGTCTGCTCATTCCAGATCGAATGCAAAAAGCAGTGAAATTGTGGAAGATATTGCAGGTATTATTCGTATGGGCACTCCTGCCTATCGGGAAGAAGGTAAAGATCCCAATTTGTTAATTCCGATTATTGAAGCTATTCTTCATCAACAAACGATTCGAACGCAGTACCATACACTGACGAATAATGAAATCACAATTCGGGACATTGACCCCTATTATCTTATACCGCGTGATCAACGCTTTTATCTAATTGGTTATTGTCATTTGCTGCAAAAGGTGCGTCTATTTCGAATCAGTCGATTTCTTGACGTGGTTCGGATCAACAATCATTTTGACAAAAGTGATTTCAACATAACGCAGTACATGAAGCATACATGGTCTATTGACCGTGGGGACGAACATATCCATTTCAAAGTTAAATTTTCGGATAAAATAGCCCCTTACATAAAAGAAGAGGAGATGTTTGTTCGTCCTCGTATGACAGATACGCCCGATGGTGGGTTGTTATTCGAAGTGACATTGAACAGCAGTCGTGAATTTCTGAAGTG
Source organism: Paenibacillus sp. Root52 (assembly GCF_001426865.1). Classification (GTDB taxonomy): domain Bacteria; phylum Bacillota; class Bacilli; order Paenibacillales; family Paenibacillaceae; genus Paenibacillus. The sequence continues at coordinate 115,427 of NZ_LMFO01000030.1, forward strand.
GCTATATCAATTCGGGCCTCAAGCTGAAGTGCTAGAGCCCCGTGAATTCCGTAAGGAAATTCGTAATCAATTAACTCAATGGTTGAAGCATTATGATCGGGAAGCCTAAGTTCCCATGTGAACTGAAGAGAAAACGTAAAGGAGTATGATTCATGAGTAAAGAGTTATTCGCAGCCATGTATGGGATGGAACACTATCATGGTGTTAAGGCTTTGCATGTAGGAGACATGTTGTTTCTGGTCAAGGATCCTGATAATCGTAGGGATCAACATGCAATTAAAGTCGTCATTCCCCCGATTGGAACGGTAGGATACATTGTTAATGATCCCCGTCTGATTCCTCACGGCTGTTGGACAGGTTCGGACTTCTATGACATCTTCAGTCAACAGACCTGCGCAAAGGTAAGGTTTGCGATGAAGGACATGATTATCGTAGAGCTAATTGAGATTGTACAGGTTCCCGTTCCGCATATGGACACATTTATAACAGGCTGGCAATCACGAGAAAAGGCTTGATTTATCTCGCTTTTATTCGCGAATTAGCCGGGTATAGGCGGCTTCTAGATGTAATGCCGTACGCTCCCAGCTAAACTTATGGATGGCGTGTGCTCTCCCGTTTTCGCCTAAGGAGTGAGCCAGCGCTGGATTAACGGCTAGTTTATACAGAATTGTAGCAAAAGGCTCTGGCTCATGATATGGATGTATTAGATAACCATTATGCCCAGACTCAATGATCTCTCGTATACCTCCATTGTCTGAAGCAATTACCGGAATACCTGAGGCCATAGCTTCAACGTTCACCAGTCCAAAAGCTTCATGTTGCTGGGAGGGACACACAAGACAGTCCACAGCTCGGTATAAACGATCGATTCGTTTATGTGCAATCTGACCGCGAAAAGAAGCACGTACGTTCATTTTTTTGGCTAATTGACGCAGTTTACGAACGTATTGGAGGGGGCCTTTACCTGCAATAATGAGTTTGACTGATATGTGTTGTTGTAGACGTGCTATTGCACGAATCAGGACATCGATCCCTTTGCCAGGGATGAGTCTACCAACATAGAGGACGCAGAAAGACTCTGATATATTAAACTCCGTTCGGAGATCTTGACGTTCAACCGCTGTAGCAGGCTTGAAGCGTTCGAGATCCGCACCTAATGGAATAACGGACATGAGACTTGTTAATTGGGGGAATCGACGACTGAGGCGTTGTTTGAGTGAGAGGCTGTTGACAGCAATTAGATCAGCCTGTCGCATCAACGCGAGACGTGCTGATCCTGGCTGTGCGAACGTAAGAGAATGGAGATAGAGGATCACAGGGATATGAGGAAGGTTTTGTTTGATGGCAGCCATGCAGCGTGGTCGATTGTCGACTTGAATCAGGTCAAACGTATGGTGTTTCAATAAACGTATAACAGCTTTGCTGTATTGCTCTGTATTGGTGGCAGGCAAACGCCGTATGGTCATTCCTTCAGTATATTCCGTTGTGGGCAGACCTGGCATTTCACGACTGATGATAGTAACTTCATGCCGGAGGGAGAGTTCGCGAGCGATGCCTAAGATACAGATCTCGACTGATCCGTTTCCAGGTACAGGAAGTTTTTCCGGTGCAACCATAGCGATTTTCATCAACCTGTCTCCTCCTTGTCCCTCCAGCGTAAACAATCTTCGTCATATCCTATGTACAAATCAGGCTTTTGGTTCAAAAGCTGATGCCGTGGATAACATTTCCACTGAGCGCAGTTGGGAGTATGCCATGTTTAATGTGGTATACTGGTTGAATTCAATGGTATTGAATATGAGATAGTATTCAGGATAGGTATGAAGCCAGGAGGAAAGACATGTTACATTCAACAATGGGTCGCTTTCGATTGCTAATGTGGTTGCAGGGACTCTCTTATTTGTTATTGCTTTTTGTTGCTTTTCCATTGAAGAATGCCGGGATTATGCCGCAGGCTGTTACCTGGTTTGGTAATCTGTATGGTTTTCTTTTCTTGATGTATCTGCTGATTGTGGTCAGCATGCATACTTCGCAAAAATGGCGTATACGCCGATCATTGGCGCTATTCTTCATTTCGTTTGTTCCGCTCGGGAATTTTGTATATGACTTTGTGGTTTTTCGAAAAATGGTTCGTTAAATAAAGCTTGACTTTAATTAACGTTATGAATATGATGAGAACAGGTTATTGAAGCCTGTTTCATCTAAAAACTACATATCCTGATGTTAAAGGGGAGTAGCTTTCACAGTAAAGTCGTCAATTCGGGATTTATCCCCGGCTTTATTGGCAGCAATTTGTTGTTAGCGAGACCTTTACCAAGTTTTTATGCTGGGTAAAGGTCTCTTTTTGTGGATAAAAAGGATCTTTACCAGCGATGGTAAAGGTCCTTTTTTTTGTACATCATAAGGATACTAAGGAGGAGTCAATTTTGGAGTTGTCATTATTATTAGAGTATGGATGGGTGCTTGCCGTCTTAGTTGTCCTGGAGGGATTGCTGGCAGCAGATAATGCATTGGTGCTCGCGATCATGGTTAAACATCTACCAGATGAGAAACGCAAAAAAGCGTTGTTTTATGGTTTGTTAGGAGCATTTATATTCCGTTTGGGATCGTTGTTCCTAATTTCGTTCCTCGTTGATGTGTGGCAGGTTCAAGCGATTGGTGCGCTGTACCTCTTGTACATCTCCATCAACCATATCGTCAAGAAGATATTGGGTAGTCGTAACAAAACCGATGAAGCTGCTGATCAGACACCGAAGAAACCGAAGAAACAAGCCGGCTTCTGGATGACGGTCTTCAAGGTAGAAGTAGCGGACATTGCATTTGCTGTAGACTCAATCTTGGCCGCTGTTGCACTAGCTGTTGCGTTGCCGCCAAGTGGATTAGCTCCAATTGGTGGTCTCGACGGCGGACAGTTTATCGTTATTTTCTTGGGAGGATTCATTGGTCTCGTGATCATGCGGTTTGCAGCTTCCTTCTTCGTTAAATTGCTGCATTCCCGTCCTGGTCTTGAAGTAGCTGCTTTTGTTATCGTAGGTTGGGTTGGGGTTAAACTTTCAGTTATCACACTTGCACACCCTTCTCTTGGCGTACTGGATGAGCATTTTCCAGAAAATAAAATTTGGAAATTCGGATTCTATATTGTCCTGATTGCGATTGCCGTTTGCGGCTGGTTCTTCTCTTCTAAAGTACCGGAAAAAGAGAACGAAAATCCGGTCGAAGAGTTGGAGCAACAAGTAGGAAAGTAAGCTTGAGTTTTCTTGAAATAACATGTGAAATGGATAGGACAAAGGCAAGATTCGCTTACAGCGGGTCTTGCCTTTTTGTTATGCATCATGCGGACGAGCTACGCGATTCTTTAGGGTACCCGATAGCAGCGCTTATTTTAATTTCCAAGAATAGGGTTGACACATGGAAAGAAATCCGCTTAATATTGTATATATCATTTACGAAGGGAGGTCGCGAGTCATGACGCTGGTCTACAATTGGAACTACACGCAACAGAAATTACAACACAGCTCACACACAATTGCATATGCAGCTCATTGTCTCATCGGCCTCATACGGGCAACATAGGAGAAGGAGCGTATCTGTGAAGAGTCAGAATGACTCGGTATGGATAGGCTGTTCTCCGCTAATTTAGCGATGGAAACTAGAGTCGCAGCTTCTTCAAGCTGCAACTGTTTTCCATTATGGTGATGAAGAAGTCATGGGCATTCTGTCCATGGCTTCTTTTTTTGTGCCTTTTGCAGAAGAGGGACAACGAATCTGGATATTACAGCAATTTTAGAAAATGTTTAAAACTTACGGATAAATGAAAGGAACAAACCAATTTTATGAATACACAACCTAATTTATTTGCGGATGCCAATGATTCCTTGGGCGGATACCGGCATGAAGTCAAATTGCCGGCGGGGGATCTAACCGTATATGCCGCACAACAACTATTCTCCTCTCTGGACTATAAAGTGTTCGAGATGGCCAATAACAATTTGCAGATCCCCGGAATTTCGTATATGAGCTATACACCTGACGTGCATGTCGGTGTTGGTACATGTATTGGTACAACAGCGGTATGGGATGCGACCAATGGGTATGTATCCCCCTCGATTGTAGGCAGCGACATTGGCTGTGGCATGAGGGTGCATATGACTAATTTGCATAAAGATGATTTGAAAGATGTAAAATTGCGCCGAAAGCTCGTTAAAGCGATTGAAAAGGTACTGCCTATGGAAGCGAACCAGCGGGGGCATTATTCTGACATTCGATTAGAGCACATTGTTCGCAAAGGATTACATGGATTACCGAAGAAATATATACCTGACGGCTACACACCTAAGAAGTCTACGTCTATTACCCATGTGGAGAGCAGTAAATTCACATTTGATGAAGAAGTGCTGAACCTTGTCCCAGATATGACATGGCATCGTTCCCACCGCCAGCTAGGTACATTGGGTGGAGGGAATCATTTTGCCGAAATTCAAGCGATTGAGATCGCCGAGGAGAATCGTGATATTGCTGAAGCATGGGGGTTAGTGGACGGACAAATTGTAGTAATGATCCATTCCGGTTCTCGCACCTGGGGAGGGCATATAAGTCAAACCAGTTCATCAGCAATCGCCAAAATGATGCAGCGAAACGGTCTCGGAACATCTGACCCAAGACTAGTCTTTGCCCCACTGGAGCATGCCGAAGGACGCCATTACGTGAATATGATGTATTCCGCATTAAACTACGCTGTGGTGAATCGTCACTTGATTGCTTACTCAATTCGTGAAGCCTTCCGTGAAGTGTTCGGATCCAAGTGCGAATTCCGTACACTGTATGATCTGATGCACAACTATGCTTGGGAAGAATCCCATGCTGATCAAGGCTCAGTTTTCGTACATCGCAAAGGGGCAACACGTGCATTGCCAGCGCATCATCCTGATAATCCGAAGCCATATCTCGCCACTGGACACCCTGCGCTGATTCCAGGCTCCATGGGCACAGCTTCATATATCATGGTTGGTCAACCGCAAGGAGCAGATAACTTCTATTCCATCTGTCATGGTGCAGGGCGTATCCGTTCACGTAATGCAACGAAGCGTTTAGTCACTTTGGCGGATTTTGAACGCGCGCTGGGTGTAGGTACAGAGAATGAGATTGTTGTCAATCAGCGTTCACTAGAATCGATTATTGATGAATCACCACAGGCTTATAAAAATGTTGATGAAATTATTGATAGTGTTACCGGCGCGGGATTGGCTCAAGTTGTTGCCAAATGTAAACCGCTTGCCGCTGTGAAGGGAGCTAAATAATGACAGTACACAAGGAACATGTGAAGCAAACGAATTCACCGAGAGCGATCTATGCCTTTGATGAGCATAATGATGGTCGAATTGAAGGATACTCAGCATATGCACGTCTCATTCGCGGCATTTCGGAGGCGCTCTATGAGCGATACGGAACTCAATATGAACTGTTTGCGAGCGATGATCCCAATAGCGAATATTGGGATCTGCTGAGAGAGGATCTACGCACGGATAATCCTGAAGTAGAGATTGTGGCTCGAATTTTCGATGATTTGGAACTGCGCACATTACATTATGACGATGAGGGAGATGTGCCATCTTACGGCGTGCATTACTCCATCCGCAACAATGTATTTGCTTATCCAAGCTGGGGCGTGGCGCTTGTACGCATTCCTTTCTTCCGGGAAAATGGAATATATAACGAGGACTTTGTTTTTGCCATCGGAGAAGAAGAGCTGAAGCAATTTCTGGGCAGTGTACGTGAGCGTGAACGACAGCAAAATATGAAAAAAGTAACGGTATACACTGACGGGCGCAATGGCAGTGACCGTCATTCAGAGTCGATTACTCGTTCAGTGACCAGAGATGAGGTGGTATTATCGCCTCAGATCAAACAAGATATTTTCCGCTCACTGGATCAATTCTTCGAAGCGGATCGCTCCTTCTATCGGGATTACGATATCCCTTACAAACGTGGAATTCTCCTCTATGGTCATCCGGGTAACGGTAAAACGACATTGGTGAAATCCATTGCGGGAAGCATTCCAGGGCCTGCTGCTTATTGGCAGATTACGGAGTACACGAATAGTGAATCGGTACGTGATGTGTTCGACGCGGCGAAGCGTTTAGCGCCGATGGTGCTGATTATTGAGGATATTGATTCCATGCCGGAGGAGGTGCGTTCATTTTTCCTGAACACGCTGGATGGTGCTACGTCCAAAGAGGGTATTTTCTTAATTGGGACAACGAATTATCCAGAAAAAATAGATCCGGGTCTGATGAACCGTGCCGGACGTTTCGACCGGGCGTACGAGATTCCCATGCCAGACGAGGCGCTGCGCCTGCAATATTTGCAGCAGCGGGGCTTCGCAGTTTTCGCTGGTGAGGAAGGCACGAAGGAAGCAGCGCGTTTGACGGATTCCTTTTCACTCGCACAGCTAGGAGAACTATATGTTAGTACAGCATTGGAATGGCATCAGAACGGAGAGGCAGATATGATGAAGATCATTCAAGCCATGCGTGGTGAATTGGACAAGAGCCACAAGCATAATTGGATGACGCAGCCTGGAAAAGGACGTGCTGGATTTTATTGATCTGCCCGTATCCTGTTGGAGAATGATGATCGGATAACGCCCAAAATATTATAAATCTCAAATGGTTATACTAAGGTTGTCTGGTAAGACATACAATGACTTTCGGGAGGTACAAAGCAGCTCTGCTGTGTAAGTAATCAGTTACCGGAAGTTATACCGAGAATGAATCCGATACCGTCGTGGGTAGCAGCCTAGAAATGAGTGTTATGGAAATAAGGTAATATACAACAAATTTCGTATAGGTGTTTAAATGCTTCCGTAGCGGTTAATAGTAGACAGACAACAACAAAAACTTTTAATTAGAGGTGAATGATATGGGTTGGTTATGGTCATTAATTATCGGTGGTATCATTGGATGGTTGGCAGGACTTATCGTTGGTCGTGACATTCCCGGCGGTGTAATTGGTAACATCGTAGCTGGTTTCATCGGTGGATGGTTAGGTGGAGTCATTCTGGGAGATATGGGTCCAGAAATGGGCGGATTCTTCATCGTACCGGCATTAATCGGTGCTATCGTACTGGTAGCAATCGTGAGCTTGATCTTCCGTTCTATGGGTCGTAGCCGCGGGTAACGATATTCGAGATAATGCGAATTCTTGCAAACACATATGAAGCTGTGTAGTGGGTAACGCAAGGGCTCGATCACATAACGGATGACTACGAAGAGGTTGATGGAAGTCCACATAAGTGGATTTCCATCAACCTCTTGTTTGTTATTATATTTACTTCGATAGATGTATTTCTTATAATTTTGTTAGGGCTTGTTGCTTAATTAGAAAGGATGAGGTGGAGTGGAGAAAGCTACATTTGCTGGAGGTTGTTTCTGGTGTATGGTTACACCGTTTGAAGAGCAACCGGGCATACATGGTATCATATCCGGCTATACCGGCGGTCACGTCGATAATCCAACATATGAACAGGTCAAAACGGGAGAGACGGGGCATGTCGAGGTGGTAGAAATCACATTTGATCCCGAGGTATTCCCTTATGAACGGTTACTGGAGCTATACTGGCCTCAGATTGACCCTACTGATGATGGAGGGCAGTTCCAGGATCGAGGTTCACAGTACCGGACGGCTATTTTTGTGCATAATGAACGCCAACGTGAGCTTGCAGAACAGTCCAAACAGGTTGTAGCTTCTAGCGGTCGCTTCAATCAACCGATTGTAACGGAGATTCGGGATGCAGTAGTGTTCTATCCTGCAGAGGACTATCATCAAGACTATCATAAGAAAAACGAGAAGCATTACAAAGAAGATCGTGCGATATCTGGCCGTGATGAATTCATTGAAGAGAACTGGAAATAATGTCGTAGTGATCTGAAAGTGACGAATCTAAAAGGTAACGAAATGCGAAAATCCAGGGAGTTCCGGTTGGAACCCTCCTGGATTTTTGGTTTATCATATGATTACTTCATTATAAATGAAGCAGATCGAAAATAGATGTTTATAACCATTTACGTATTAATTGTTCGTTGTGTTTAGGACATATTTGGACAATGCCTCGTTCTTGAAGGTATAAATAATATCATTCGTATAGGTGGAGTAACCCTTCATATCTTCAGGAGATGAGGTAAACGTATATTCGTGAATGCTCTCCAAGGTAGTAGGATCAAGGATGTATCCTGTGTTAGCAAAATCAATTTTATAATTTCCATCCTGTGTATGTTCAATGACAGTTAATACATCTTGTTGATCCTTGAACATGCGCTCCGTTACCTTGCCTTTCATCGTATACAGCTCAAGCTTCTGGCCTGTAAACACGGTATATCCGTTACCTGCCGTTTGCACGAAAGCATTGCCGGCAATGGATCGACCCCAAGCGAGTTTACCATCTGAACCAAAGCCCATGAGTTTATTGCCTGTATTGTCGAAATTGGCACGCATGATGACTGAGCCGTCCTCCAGGATAGCCAGCGATTCGCCACCACCGTCACCGATTGTGTTAGCGTTGGTAGGGAATTGATAGAAGGAAAGACGATTCAACGTGAGATCATAAATTTCCAGCTTCGGATTCGCCGCTTGATGCCAGTAGTTGCCTACTTTGGTCTGCTTGCTGGCATCTACAACAATGCGGTCATTACCTGCTTTTAGCACAGCACCATTGATGGTTTTCGCTGTGATCAGCTTGCCCTTGGCGTCATAAAGTGAAATGGATGAACGAACAGAACCGTTCGATAAAGGCCCCGTACTGGAAGCAATCATTACTGTACCATTATTCATTAGATATAAGTCAGATGGCGCGTTGACCGTTTTGACCCAATTTGTTTTTCCGGAAGTATTGTAAGAATATACTTTTTTCGTTCCATCGGAATATTCCATGTATACATAGGCTGTTCCGTTATCGGCGTACAACGAATTGGAGTATGTAGTATAAGGGCCACTTTTCTCATGAAAAATAACGTTCCACTTCAGTTTACCTGTTGTAGCATCCAGTGCCTGGAGTGAGTCCAGATTCCAATCAAGCGTCGTTTTGCTGTTGATTTTGGTTACAGGCTGATAAGAGTGCACGTACACCAGATTTTTGGAGGGTACGGCGTGAATTTCCTTAATTCGAATGTCTTCCTGAGCGTTCACTTCAGAGAGCATGAGAGATGAGGAAGTCCAGGAAGGCTTGGTTAGCGCTTCCGTTGAAGTTGCTGCGTAGCTTGGTGTATTCATGCTGAAGAGGAGCACGCCGCTAAGTAAAAGGGCAGCCCATGTTTTGGTATTTCGTTTGCTGAGTGTATGCAAGTTATAAACCACCTTTCTTCGGTTCGAATAGAACCGATTGTTGAATTCTACCATTTATAGCAAGTTGAATTCAACCTAATGGGTTGTAACCTTTTATCAATATAAATAGGTAATTGTAGTTGTTTGCAGAATTTTGGCGGTTACAAGGAATTCATCTTCTTTCGGCCGAGGTGGAAGTCTGATATATTTAGTCCGGTGGCGAAGACGAATCATAGATTTGGTATCATTTTGATAAGGGAATGGACAAGGAGAACAGACATGAATTGGAACGACAATTGGACCACCTGGGTCATCGGCTGTATCGCTGCATTACTCATATTGGTATGGATTATTCGCCGTATTATTGGGCGAGGGCAGCGCATACGCAGAGAAGCCAATCCCCGCAAAATTACAATTCGAGACATTGATAAAATGCAGGATGGATCGGAATTCGAGCTGTATCTATTTCATTTGTTTCAACAGATGGGATATGCCGAGGTGCACAAGACGACAAGCAGCCGAGATTTTGGAGCAGACCTCGTGTTTACGGATAGATTGGGTCGAAGAAATGTCATTCAAGCGAAGCGATACGGGGCTAACCATCCTGTAGGGCTAAGTGCTGTGCAGGAGATATTTACATCCATGCGTTATTATGAAGCAGATCGTTCTATCGTATTGACGTCGGCTCGATACACGGAGGCGTGCCGAACACTCGCTGCTGTGAATGGTGTAAAGTTACTGGATCGAGAGGATCTAATGGACTTAATTACTTTGTTCAAATCGAGAAGAATCGAAGAGGCGATGGAATTAATTGAGGAAGAGGATCACGAACCGATTGAAACATGGCAATCCCGGCAAAAGAAAGCGACCAAAGCAGCCAAATAAGAATTGGCTTCCTGTTTACAGAATAATAGTTTGTTGAATGTGTCGGTAAGATGTACAGTCTCAAGGCACTCATACCTTCACATTCAACTGATGCACATGGTATATTGGGGATATCCCAATTCAAGGAGTGTGTTGTCATCATGGCACGAACCCAAACACAAAAGGCATTACGCAAAGCAGAGCTTGCAGGACAATGGTGTTCAGAACAAAGCAGAAGAAATAACAAAGATTACGGTGCAATCTCGCAGCATGTTCGCATCATGCCTACGAAACAAGAAAAATTACAAAAGGTCAAACACAAGAAGCGGATCCAGGATGGTGGTGCTTCTTTTTATTTTGTCTTTGCTCGGTTGAGTTGTTGAAAAGTGATACAAAAAGGGAGAGCCACAAGACTCCCCTTAAATTTAACGTATTATTTTCACAATTAGCGTAGGTGTGGAACCTCTACATTGGGATCAACGTCTGCTTCGTAATCTACGCCGTCGGTTTCAAAACCAAACAGTTGGAAGAACTCTTTACGATAACCTTCGAGATCAGACAGATCATAGATATTATCTGTAGTCAGCTCGTTCCAAATCTTCGCAACTTCCTCCTGCACGTCGCCCCTCATCTCCCAATCGTCAATACGAATGCGACCTTGTTCATCGGTTGGTACATCGCCACCTGTATATAGACGATCCGCGAAGAGACGCTGTAATTGCTCGATGCAGCCCTCATGCAATCCTTTTTCTTTCATGATTTTGTACAATGCGGAAATATACAACGGTACAACCGGAATCGCTGAGCTGGATTGAGTAACGAGTGCTTTGGCAACGGTAACGTAAGCACGTCCACCCGTAGCACTCAAACGATCATTCAGCTTGTGCGCTGTCGCTTCCAAATGATCCTTCGCCTGACCGATGGAACCTTCACGGTAGATGGCTTGCGTAAGCTCTGGTCCGATGTAAGAGAACGCGATCGTTGTAGCATCATCAGCAAGCACGCCACCTTGTTGCAAGGCATCCATCCACAGTTCCCAGTCTTCTCCGCCCATTACGGTTACGGTTTGGCGAATTTCTTCTTCGCTAGCTGGCTCCAAGGTAACTGAACTAACTTCACCTGTATGGAAGTTGACCGTTTTGTTCGTGTACGATTGTCCAATCGGTTTCAGAACGGAATTGAACACTTCACCTGTATTTGGATCAACGCGGCGTGCGGAAGCTACGCTGTAAACAACGAGATCGACTTGACCGAATTCGCTACGGATCAATTCAACGGCTTTCTCTCTCGTTTCGTTTGCAAATGCGTCACCTGTAATACTGTACGATTGAAGACCGGCTTTTTCGGCTGCTTTCTCAAAAGCGGCAGAATTGTACCAACCTGCGGAAGCGGTACGTTTATCAGTGGACGTGCTTGGGCGGTAAATACCGATTGTATTGGCACCTGCTCCGAAGGCAGAGACCACACGTGAAGCTAGTCCGTATCCGGTTGAAGCACCAATGACAAGCACATTGCGCGGGCCTTTGATTTCAGGTTGGGATTTTACATATTCAATCTGTTCCTGCACCTGTGCAGCACAGCCTACAGGATGGGAGGTTGTACAGATAAAACCACGTGTTCTTGGTTTAATAATCATATATTGGCATCCTTTCATGTTCAGCTCATATGTTACATACCTTCCTATTGTAAAACAATTGGCTCCGAAACGGAAACCGTTTGATTCATTTTTAGGAATAGTGTGGCAATCGGCATTTGAGTTTGCGATGATAGTACATAACATGAAGATGATCATATATCCATTTCATTTGTCAAAATAATAGGAAGGATACATAAAATTATGCTCAAGGAACGAATTGAATTTCTAAGTAAAAAGAAACAAATCTCGCGCAAAGATCTTGTGGATGGCCTGGTTACCCAGGCACACTTTGCTAATATTTTGGCAGAACGCTACGCACTTCCTGAAGACTTGGCAGAGGCCATCGCAGAGCGGTTAGGGGTACAGCCATCATACCTATTACTTGCGGCTGCGCAGGATGAGCAGACACTTTCGCGTGCCGAAGCGATCTTTGACCAGTTGTCGGTTGCCGCCTCGGCGATCCCAGAGGAGAAGGTACATGCATTGGATGACCGAGATGATACACTTACGGTGGAGTTAACCACTGCCTTAATGAAGGCAGTCTATTATCAGCAATTAAATGATGCATCCGCACATGAATATATACATAGCTCATACCTGAACTTTTATCTGGAGAAATACGGTCGTCCGGATGATTCGGATCTCCCACGTCCGTTATACAAGGCCTTGTTATACTACAAAATACAATACTATCGTTCTAAACATGCTTTTGTGGATGTTCTCACACATGCAACCCGACTTAGTTCGTTACTTCCTCAAGGAAGTGAGTTTTGGTTGTCTGTGCAGAACATCAAGATGGAAGCGTACATTCAGGTTAGGCAGTACGAAGAGGCCAAGCAGGTGTTTGAGCAGACGATGCGTCATGTTGTAGATCAGCGATTATTTCATCGTTTATCTGGACTATATGTAGCTTATAGTGGATATTGCTTCACCATGGGGTTTGTGCAAGAGGCGCTCTCGGCGCTGACTATGGCGGAGGCAAATTTGGTGTACACCAGTAATCAGGGGGAGCTGATGACCGCTATTGCGAATAACCGGATCGTCATGTTGACGATGACGGGGGAGCTGGATCAGGCCATGGGCGAGATTGAAAGATTCGATTCACTTTTGCAACAGGAGCCAGAAGAGACACAGTACGGCATGAAGCCGCTTATTCTCATTTATCGCTGTGAAATCGCCTTGGCTCGTAAAGATTGGGGTATGCTTGCTCTAAGCGTGGATCAACTGCTGCAGTGTGCGACGACGCAGGATCAACAGATGAGCGGAATCTTCTATCAAAGTCAACTTGCACTAGCACATGGGGATCAAGGCGTATTTGTGGAACGAGCTTTGGCATGTCTACCTTATTTTGAATCGGCACAGCATGCACTAAGGCTAGAACATTTATATGAAGGGTTAGCAGTTGTATCGGAGGATCAGCGCAAGTATAAGGAAGCAGCGATGTATTATCGTAAGCTTGTCTATCTGCTACGTAATAAATAAGATTTATCATCGAATTATCTGTCTGATCGATCAACAGAAAAAAAAGCATAGGATAGTTTGGTTAATCTTCCGGCTGTCCTATGCTTGGTGTACTAATAGATGAATTTGCTTAGTTATAGCTATCTTGATGTAGGTTCCTATTGATCATTTTTTGTGAGGTTCCCATTCTCTAGTAGTCTTTGAATTTGAGTTGTTAATTCTTCGTTGTGGATGTAATAGTGCCCACCCTGTGAATTGGGAGTGAACCCCAGCTTAATCTGGTTGTTTTCTAGCAGAGATACCGCGTATAGAAAGCCACTTCTGTCTTCTTGGTTTGAATCAGGCATGAAGGTCATGTCTTTTACTTGATTAATCCATTCTTGAATCTGTTTTTTGTTTGAGAATACTTTTCTCACGCCTGAGCTACCATCCGTAATCTCAATGGAATCTACATTTGCCATATCCCCTGGGTAGAATTGCTGTAACGTTTGGGTGGTGAGCTTCTCGACTTGAGGTTCGTTGCAAGCAGTAACCGTAAGCCCACTGAGTAACAGAAGTACAAGTAGACATAATTTCTTCATGTTGCTCCCCCTCGTTTGTAAAATTTGATAATCTTCATCCTCATATCCCATTTCTTTAGGGTGTGTACGCAAAAAAATATGCAGAAAGATAAATTGAAATTAGGACCGTCATCTCTTTTATTGTGATAATCAAGAAATAGGTGTCATAATGAGCGCGAAAGCGGAGGGTAAATCTCTTCATTCGTCGTTTCTTTTGTATGTACTCAGAAGTGTATTCAAGAGTATGTCGTTATGTTTATACTTAATATATAACAAATAACACAAATAAAAGAGGTGCTCACCATGGGATGGTTCAGTAGAAAGAACAAACAGGAAGATGCGATTGCAAAGGCTGACAAGGTCATGAACAAAGGACTTACTGGCATGATGATGAAGGGTCTGGTATCTAAAGAACATCGAGAGGCAATTAACCAGAGCATCCATTCAGCGAAGCAAGCACAATTAGGTGCGAGTGGTTCGCTTCCTTTAACAGCGACTGCTGTCGTGGTAGCGGCTACGGATACCGGGAAACTAATCAACTTCGACCCGATCGTTATACTGGTTCTGGATGTGACTGAGACGAATGGGACTACATATCAACGAACACTGGAGACGTTAGTATCGAAGATGCAGATTCCACGGGTAGGAGATCGTGTTGGGCTAGGTCAGAATCCCGCTAATCCATCTGAATTAATCTATATGGGACTACTACCAAGCTAGGTTGATAAGTAGGAACGTTAGTGAGAACAAATGCTTGGATGGACTAAAATAATATTACGTTTAACAACTAGACATAGATATTGAAAGGGTGGTACTTATGGTAGGGTTTTTGAGACTTATTGGGTTATTACTTGTATTTGGTGTTGGATTCTCGCCATTTTTGGCAGAAAAATTGTGGAATGATCCGTTTATTACGATGCAGGCTTGGTGGTATAGACCTGCAATTTATACGGGATTTGCATTGATTTTTGTCCCTTCAATTCTAAGCGCTATTTTCGGCAGAAGCCGTGTGAAGACAGGGATACCTGCCCTTGGTGTCATCACAAGTATACAACAGACTGGAACCTATATTAATGAACAGCCTGAAGTACGTATCGGTGTTACCGTCTCCCGTAAAGGACATGAGAAATACGATGCTACGTTCAAGACAATCATTCCGTTGACGTCTATGGCGCAATTCCAGCCAGGTAGCTTCATTCCACTGCTGGTATCTGAGAAAGATGAACGTAAGGTAGGTTTGGACCTGAATGGACAATTGTCGCAGCAGGATATGCAGGAATTATTGAATGAGAAAATGGTTCAGGAGGGCGTGTCTCCCGAGATGATGGATATCGCCCGTACTGGCGAGAAAGCAGTAGCAAAAATACTGGATGTCACTCCAATCGGCGGAGCGAGAGAAGGGAAAATCAAGCTCAAGCTTACTCTCCGCGTGACCAAGACGAATGGAGAAACATTTGATATTACTACAGAGAAGGAATTGCTGGCATCCGCGTTATCTCAGGTGCAACAGGGACATATCATTAACATCTTCTATTCTAAGCACGACCCATCTAAAGTAGTGTTGGCTCTGAATGTGCAGGAAGATCAGATGAATCAGCTGTTCTCCTCCTAATTAATGCTACACTAATAATCCCCAGATTTCCCTTGTATCAAAGGGTCAGAATCTGGGGATTTATTTCAGTATGAAGCTGTTTCGAGCTTGTGCTATAAATTGAACATTGCTGAGTAAAAGCTACGTAGCTGACTCCTCTATTAAATGCATTAGGGCAATAGAGAGGTTAGCATCGTTCGAAATGAAGGAAATAAAGGTTGTGCTAACGGAGCAAGCTGTGTCCGAGTCCATGATAGCTGCCCAACCAGAGCCTCATGGTCAAACCAAACAACAGCATAATCCCCATCCTCGCTGGGATTATGGGTATCCCAACACACAGGCCCTGCATCATCTTCGTAGGTTGCAAAAGGAATATACCCCTGCGCAATCAAGGGCTCCCATGTTTCCCATAACGTATGTAAACTCCGCAATGGATTGTCTGATGGCAAATCCGGGAGCCCAACCATGAAGTGATCATAACGCAGATACACATTTAGAACATGTCGGGTTGTAAGGTAGGCAAGATACAATGGAGGAACCGGAAGTGGAAGATCATGCAATTGTTCTAATCTTCGAACCTGGTCTTCTGTAACCGTAGAGGGTATCATCTTCCAACGAACCCAGCCTTCCTCATCGACCTCACCCACTTGCATGTTATGAGGTACTCCATAATCTTCCTCTTCCGTTTTGGCAGGATGAGACATTAGGATATCCCGATGTGGGGTGTCAAAATAAGCCTCCAACGTACTCACAATCAAGTTCTGATCCAGCTTCAATTCCTGCATTGTACATCATTCCTTATTCACAGATTTATATCATGATGCTTCATAAAATTATACGATTCCTAGGCGCATGCGATACGAAAATAAAGCTGATCTGGCATGCCCATCGAATACCTTCACTGCCAGTTGTCTGAACTCATCCGCGGCAGTCCGAACTTCATCTGCACCAAGCTTCAGAGCAGTTTGTAATCCACCCTGGCTTAGAGCCAGATTGACATAACGGTCTGCGTCGAATGTCTCTCGCTGATGGAATACAATCTCACGAACATAGCGGAACAATCCTGATTGCTGAATCTGCCCTAGATGTCCGTCTTTACTCCATTTATAAGCCTGACTCTCTGGACTGGATAGTTGCAATGCTCGGTTGTCTGCGGTAAGCACTAATTGCTGGTACGCCTGTTCAAGCTGCCAATCTAGCATAGGAGGCCAGTCACAGTCGTAAGCTGCGAAGATCCCTCCCGGTCGCAACACACGAGCGAACTCGGAGAGAGTCGATTGAGGCTCCATCCAATGAAAGGACTGTGAGCAAGTCAGTATGTCTACACTGTCGTCAGGTAAGCCAAGCTCATGCGATAAGCCAGATACAAATCGGAGGTTATCCGGTTTTCCTGCAGACTCCCATTTGGACTCGGCAACTGTTCTCATATCATCACTTGGCTCAAATCCGATAATACGATCTGCTTCATGAAGCCAGATCCATGAGGATAACCCTGTTCCACAGCCTACATCTGCAATCATACGTGGTTTATGACCTAAATACGTCGTTAGAATATCTACAACTTCGGTGGGAGCAGAAGGTCGATTCTGGTCATATAACGCACCAAAGCCTGTAAATCGATCTACATTGTTACGTCTAATGTCTTGCATGGACAAACCTCCTTCTGGGGATAGACGGACGGGATACCACAACATACAACTACAATGTTTCCAAACCCATTCTCTTACAGTATACCATTCATTCCTGATCTAGACTGGATTGATCGCTGCTTTGTTCCTGTAAATGTGCGACAGCCATCCGATGGCGATGGAGCAATTCCTGCCGGATATACGATGGCTCTAGAATCGTGAGTTCAGCGCCAAATGACATAAGGAAAGAATACAAGCGTTCGCCCTCATGAATCTCTAAGGATACAAGCAATCGACCATCAGGCCGTTTCTCAATCCGGGAGGGGTCAAAGTAATCGTATGCCCGATATGCAATTGCACTTGAGAATTGTAGCTTTAATGATATAGGTGTGTTGGCTGTGTGATCCTTCGTGTCAGAGCCCTCGCTTGTTGTGTTCTCGTCCATAAGTGTGGATCGCAGCTTGAGTTCAGATATACGTTTCATTTTATAGGTCTGGGCTTCGGGGTGGTGAGGTCGATTCCGGTCATAGCCTTTGAAGTACCAAGTATTGTTTTTGAAAATTAATTTGATCGGTTCGATCGTCTCTATACTAGACTCGCCGTCTGAATCGACATAATGAAATGTCATGAGCTGCTTGCTGAGGATGGCAAGCTTCACCTGGTTAAATAGTTCTCTCTCTTGCATGGGAATGCTACCCCAAGGAGAAAAATCAAATTCAATCCAGTCCAGCTCATGGTCAAACATGGCGGTGAGCCGTTTCAACATATGTGCACTGTTCAGATGCGGGATGGCACTCACGCTATAAAGACCTAACAAAATCTCATTCTGATCATCTTCAGATAGAAGCGACTTATCCATGACATAATTATCCATGAGATGAACACCACCATGTTTACCCGTTGTGGTATACACGGGAATGCCTGCCGCACTTAATCGATCGATGTCACGGTATACGGTGCGTACCGATATTTCAAACAGGCGTGCCAGTTCAGGTGCAGTCGATTTCTTTTTCTCCAATAACAACAGTAGCATTCTGAATAATCGGTTATTTTCCATGTTGTAATTATACCATGACAGAAGGTGTCAGGGTATGGATGTTAGACTGGGTATATAGTGTTGCTAAGCGAATAGAGACGAACAGAGGAGGAACGAAGATATGAAAATGAAAGATGGATTTTTCTGGGGTGGCGCTACGGCTGCCAATCAATTTGAAGGTGGATGGAATAAGGGCGGCAAAGGCCCAAGCACTTCCGATATGATGACAGGGGGTACGCATACGACTCCACGACGCATTACATCTGTATTGGAAGAGGGAACGTATTATCCGAGCCACGAAGCGGTTGATTTTTACGGTCATTACAAAGAGGACATTGCTCTTATGGCTGAAATGGGCTTCAAAATGTTCCGTATGTCGATCAACTGGTCAAGAATCTATCCTAACGGTGACGATCTGGAACCGAACGAAGAGGGATTGAAATTCTACGATAATGTCTTTGCTGAGCTGAGAAAATATAACATTGAACCACTCGTGACGATTTCTCACTATGAGACACCATTTGGTCTAACCGAGAAGTATAATGGCTGGGCATCCCGTGATTTGATTGACTTCTATATTCGATATTGTACAACCCTCTTCAACCGCTACAAGGATCAGGTGAAGTACTGGTTGACGTTCAATGAGATCAACTGTCTGACAATGCCGCTTGGTGCGTATATGGCGGGTGGTATTCGATTTGAAGGCAAAGAGACGCTGACGGATGGAGTCGATGAACCACAGACTCGTTTCCAAGCATTGCATCACCAGTTCGTTGCGAGTGCGAAAGCAGTTAAGCTTGCTCATGAGATCAATCCTGATTTCCAAATTGGCTGTATGATCGCCTTCATGACGACATATCCGAATACATGTAACCCAGACGATATGTTGCTCGCACAGAAGAAGGATCAGATTTCGAACATGATCTGTGGAGATGTGCAGGTTCGCGGCGCATACCCTGGATTTGCTAAACGTTTCTTTGCGGAGCAAGGTATCCAAATCGAGATGCACCCGGATGATGCACAGACACTGCGCGAAGGTTGCGTAGACTTCTACTCCTTCAGTTACTACATGTCTTTGGTTGAAAGTGCAGATGAGACGCTGGAGAGAGCAGAAGGCAACCTACTGGGCGGTATTAAAAATCCGTATCTGGAAGCTTCCGACTGGGGCTGGCAGATCGATCCGAAAGGACTGCGTTACACGTTGAACCACCTGTATGACCGTTATCAGGTTCCACTGATGGTGGTAGAGAATGGTCTGGGCGCGGTTGATGTGGTAGAGGAAGACGGCTCCATTAACGATGACTACCGGATTGACTATCTGAAAGGTCACATTGAGCAGATGAAAGAAGCTGTTGCAGATGGCGTAGATCTTATTGCGTATACGATGTGGGGATGTATCGACCTTGTGAGTGCTTCTACAGGGGAGATGAAAAAACGGTATGGCTTTATCCATGTCAACAAAGACAATGATGGTAATGGTGATCTGAGCAGAACACCGAAGAAGAGCTTCTACTGGTACAAAAAAGTCATTGAATCCAATGGTGAACAACTGTAATTCACTGTAATTGGCTGACGATATAATAAAAAATGTAACCCGCTTGTCCTGTAATAGGGATAGGCGGGTTTATTAATCTGTTGTTACGCTACTCTACTTTAACGTACTCTACAGATACATAGATAATAGATTCTCGACCATATGGTATAATCATGAAAAAAAGGAAATGGAGGCATGTTATGAAACGAATATCCTTTCTAACCATACTCATTGTCCTTGTTACATTAGGATTTACCATTTACCCGGGAGAGAAAGCCTATGCTTGTAGCTGTGTCGACAGTAATGCATTAGAAAAGCTAGATACCTACTCGGCGGTATTTGAGGGAAAGGTTACTGAAAAAGGCGCCCGAAGCCAGTTCGGATTTGGCGAATACCGCAAATATACTTTTGAAGCAGTAAGAGCATGGAAGGGAGTTCATGAGCAGAAGCTTACAATTCATAGTCTGGATCAAGGTTCCGCATCATGTGGATTTCAATTTACCAAAGGTGAAACCTATCTGGTGTTTGCTTCCTCGGATGAAAAAGACCAAACGCTGAAAACGACTCTGTGCAGCGGTAATAAACCCATTTCCCAAGCGGGTGAAGATGTAAAATTACTAGGAGCAGGAGAGTGGGTCACTGAAGATGACTCGGGTTCAACGAATTCAACTGCTAATTATTTATTCCCACTCGTTCTAGGTAGTATAGGGTTGTTTCTTGTTATTGTTGTAGCAGTAATTTATGTCCGTAGACGGCAGAAGTAACCACTTCTTTAATTCAGTTGTTTCATATATTCATAGGCGGTAATGCCAAAGAAACGTTTGAAATGACGGTTAAGATGCGTGAGATCCACGAACCCGCACTGAGCTACAGCAGCGTAGATGTCCTTATCGTTCTCCAAAGATTGGCGTGCGCGCTCTACTTTGCAATTCAGGAAAAACTGGTACGGAGAAATACCGGCTTGTGCTTTGAACTCACGAATGAATTGATATTTGGACATGCCAAGTTGGGTGCAAAGGTCGTCCAGTTTAAGCACATCGTCGATACTGTAGAACATCATTTCTTTTGCCGTACGCACAAGGCTGCTGGTAGCTCTATGCGGTACGATTACTTCGTTTTCTCTAGCTAACAGGCTCGCTAGATTGAGCAGTAGCTCGCTGCATAAAGCTTCGTCTCGGCCATGCTGAACAGCATCGTTCACCCTGAGAATTGCTCGCGCAAGTTCAGGGTCATAAACGATGGGTGTTGAGAAGTGTAACTCCTTCTTTCCCAGCACCTCGGCCATCCGTTCTGGCTTGAAATATAACATGACATAATCGATTCCTTCACGGTCATAGGAGCTACCATCATGCGTCTGCTCTCGATTGAATAACATGACGCCATTTTTGTGAGAAGCTTGATAATGACCATCCAGATTATATTGTTGAATGCCTCGAAGAGTTACCCCTACCGCATATTCCTCGTGACAATGTTTTTTGTATGTGAAATCTGTAAAGCTGGCGGAGAGAGCCAGCACATCCTCTGATTTTTTGTAATTGAACAATTCCACCAAGCTAACCTCCGATCACGAGATGATTCCCGATACCATAATGGCTGAGTATAACAAAAATAGAGCCATGAGGATACTCGTTGTTTTTTGATGATGATTAAGAAACGTTCTGAAGATAGACCCGAACACGACCCAACTGGAGTAGGCTAAAAATCCAATGAGTGTAATGAGCATAACGAACATAAACGAAGATAGAGAACTATTGTAATAGGGCAATACATAACTAGGAATGACGGTGAACGTAAACAGAATGACTTTGGGATTCAAAAATTGCATGATGAACCCGTTCAGGAAACCAGTAACTTGTTTCGGTGCATCCGAAGTGGAGCCCATTTTGTATACCTGGTAAGCCAGGTATAGCATGTACATACTCCCTACGATCTGCATCATTTTTATCATGCTGGGCAGAACGCCTGCGAGCAGATGATTAAGAAAGGCGGAAGCGGCAAGCAGCAGACCGAACGCAAGTGTGGCACCCCACACATATTGCATCGTTTTGCGTGCGCCTATCTTCTGCGTTGAAGACAGAATAACAATATTGCTAGGGCCAGGTGTGAAGGTAACGATAATGCAGTAGATCAAAAAGGATGTAATATTCATCTGAAGTCCCCTCTAGAAGTAATATGGTTCTATGATCATATGCCAGAGAGACTTCGAGCTTATAGTACATTATTGCAGCAGAATTATTGACTAGAGCAGCGGTAGCTTCTTTTCGAAAGCAAAGAGTGGTTTTCTTTTTGAATGATTGCGTTTACAATTTAGAACGAAGTGTAAGGTGATCAGACCACTTAAGGGAAGTGAACGGTATGAAGAAAATGCTGTTGGTATACATTTTGCTTATTGCAGCATTTGCATTATATGTTCTGAGATTTGAATACACCAGTCAGGCGAACAGTTCTTGGGAGAACCGGGGGCTGCGTGGTGATATTGGCGAGACATACATCATGATAACGTTCCAATCCGGTCTAGAGTATTGGAAGAGTCCGCTCAAAGGATTCGAGGATGCCGCGGATACGCTTGGCGTGACTGTTGAATACCGCGGAGCTACCCGATATGACGCGAAGGAGCAGACAACTGTAATTGAGCAGGCAATCGCGCGGAAGCCCGCAGGTATTGCTATATCTGCCATCGACCCACAATCGTTGATCCCGGCGATTAACAAGGCAATCGAAGCGGACATTCCCGTCATCCTGTTCGATGCAGATGCACCCGATAGCCAGGCCTATTCCTTCCTCGGGACGGATAACTACAAGTCTGGTGTAACGGCAGCGGATAAAATGGCTGAGTTGTTGGGGCGTGAGGGTGAGGTTGCCGTTCTGACCCTACCGGGACAACAAAATCATGAAGAGCGAACGAAGGGTTTCCGGGATACGATTCAGGAACGATACCCGTCCATGAAGGTCGTTGAAATTGCGGATGGACACGGAGATGCGGTGATATCTAGAGAAGAGACGGTAAGAATGATGAAGGCTCACCCGCAATTGGCAGGTATTTTTGTGACCGAGGCAACAGGAGGGGCAGGAGTCGGTGAGGCTGTGCAGAATGCAGGGGAAGGTCACGGACTGCAAATCATTTCTTTTGACACGAACAAAGTGACACTCGACATGATCAAGAATGGTACGATCTCGGCCACGATTGCGCAGGGAACCTGGAACATGGGATATTGGTCGCTTCAGTATTTGTTCCATCTTCATCACCAGTTAACAGTGCCTGCTCCATCCTCTTCTCGCGAAAATGCGCCGTTACCGGTAATGGTAGACACAGGGATTTCAGTAGTGACACGCTCCAATGTGGATGATTATTATGCCAAATAACAAGGAGCATGTTGAGGAAAATAATGCTTGGAATCGGCAAAATTGGCACTCTTCGCTCAGAAATGGTGTTAAGCGTTTATGGCTGCGTAATATGCCACTGCGCTACCAGTTGATGCTGTTATTTTTACTATTTGCTATCGTACCTTCGGTTGGACTCGGATTGCTTGTGAACTGGACGGTAGAGCGGGTGGTGGAAAGACAAGTTGAGGGACATACGATGCAGCTTATTGGCAAAGTGAATGAAGGTCTTAATACCAAAATGGAAAATTTGCAAAATATGACTTACTTGATTGCATTTGACCCGGATATCGATGCATTTATGCATGGAGATACACCTCCGGATCTGGATGAGGAACTCGATTCGATAAGCAATACAGAGAGTGCTCATTTAGAGCAGAAGCAGCAGAAGCAACTGTATGACATCAAGCAAACTTTGCAGGGATTCACAACGTTGTACCCGGAAATCGCTGGCATCGTGCTCGTCAATGGCAACGGAGACTATATTAGTAATGAGATGTATCCCCGAACGGAGCAGGGGTTGACCGAGGAGGCATGGTATCGAGAAGCTTCAGCTCACCCAGGTATCTTTACTGTACTAGGTCAACCGAAAGAGCGTAATATTACGACGCATGTCCGCTACAAGGATGATGAGATTGTATCGGTTGCACGCTCCATTACAGATGAAGAATCGGGACGTGTGCGAGGAGTCATTATGATTGATCTTAAGCTGAGATCTGTCTCGCAGGCTGCACGCAACGTGACCTTGGGTAAATCCGGGTATGTCATGGTAACGGATGCAGAAGGACAGAGCGTGTATAAGCCTCAACATCCCCTGATTAAAGATATCCCTGCGGATTGGTTTCCCTCCGAGGACAGCGGAACGTTTACCGCCGAGACGGATGGTGGCACGTTATTATTCATGTACCAGTCCTCCACCTTTACCGGGTGGAGAACCGTAGGCGTATTTCCAACAAGGGAATCCATTACGGAGGTTCGGCAGATACAGTTTTATGTGGTTAGTTTTGTGTTTGTGGTGTGTTTGTTCGGTTTAAGTGCGTCTCTATGGTTCTCGCGTTCTATCGCTCAGCCTATTTTTCGCTTAATGTCTTATATGCGCAGAGCAGAGACTGGTAATCTTAGAGCAGGTCGCTGGAGCGATCGTGCCGATGAGATTGGCATGTTGGGGAACAGCTTCAATCGAATGCTCGTACAGATTCGGCAGCTCATGTCGCTGAATGAATTACGGGAACGACAGAAGCGGGATGCGGAAATGCGTAGTTTGCAGGAGCATATTAAACCCCATTTTTTATACAATACACTGGACACGATTCACTGGATGGCTCGCAAAGAGGGGGCAGATGACGTATCGGGCATGGTGGGTGCGCTGTCTCGACTGTTTCGAATTGGGCTTAGTAAAGGTCAGGATTATATTCCGCTGCGTTCCGAGCTTGAACATATTAGCAGTTACCTGCAAATTCAGCAGACACGATACCGTGATCGGTTACAGTATACATTGAATGTTCCTGAGGAACTGCAGAACCTGTACATGTTGAAGTTGTTGCTTCAACCATTGGTGGAGAACGCTATCTATCATGGAATCAAAGGTCGACGTGGGCCAGGCCTGATCCGTGTGGAAGCTAGGGTAGAACGTGGCAGATTACTTCTTATGGTGGAGGACGATGGAGCGGGTATGTCCGCCGAGCGACTTGCAGAAATGACAGATTTGCTAGATGTTCCTCTAGAGAGCTTGGAGTCAACTTCTCCAGGTATGACCGGTAAAAGCTATGGGATGCTGAACGTACAAGCCCGATTACGACTGTCCTTTGGTGATGAATGCGGAATCGTACTGGCAAGTCGGGAAGGCGAGGGAACTTGCGTAACTATTATTCATCCGCTAATGCAAGAACTGCCACCACTCCCACGAGCGCAGCGACTTAATAATGAAGAGAGGCAGGAGAACGAATGAAGGAGTCTATTGAATCAACAACGACTACCAAGAATTATCGTGTGCTTATAGCGGATGATGAACCAATCATTCGGGAGGGCATTCGGGATGCAATTGACTGGGCCACTCTCGGAATGGAAGTGGTCGGTGAAGCCGAGGATGGTGAGGAAGCACTGGAACGTGCGGTCGACATGGATGTTGATGTCGTATTAGTTGATATGAATATGCCGTTTCTGAACGGAATCGAACTGATTCGGGCTCTTCAGCAAAAGTGTCCAAGATGTCGTTATTTGATCATCTCAGGACATGATGAATTCGCTTATGCTCAAGAGGCTGTTCGTCTGGGCGTGGAGGATTACATCCTGAAGCCTGTAGAAGCTGAGCAATTGTATTCTGCACTTGGGCGCTTGCGTCAGCGGTTGGATGAAGAACATCAGCGGACAGCCTATGTAAGGCAGGCTGCCCATCAGATTGAGCGCAATATTCCTCTGCTACGGCAGCGATTCTGTCTAGAGTGGCTTGAAGGGCAGATTGGAGGGAGAGATCTAAAGGAACAACTTACCTTTTTGCGTCTGCCCTCCACGCCACCTATTCAGATTGGAACGGTACGTTGGCCTGCTGCAGAAGCACGAAAGACCGTCATGAGGGAGAATGATCGTCAACTGTTCCTTTATGCTGTTGAAAATGTTGTTAGTGAGCTGCTAGGAGATCTCCCGCATGTCTTATTTCGGGACGCCAGCGGGTTAATTGGCATATGTCTATGGCAGGAAGCTCCAGTTGAAATCGCTTCTCTGTTAGAACAGCAGATCAGTGCCTGCCTAAATATCGCCATTCATGCCCATGTTGAGCTTCATACAGGCACACTGGAGGAAACCCCAAGCACGTATCGTCTTTGCCGTGAGCGGGTCTATGGGGAAGTTCGGTTGTCCCCGCTGGTTCGCAGGGCAAGACAACTTATTCAGGAAGAATATGCAGAGCGGGATCTAACGTTAGAATCGCTCGCCACTAGATTGCAAGTGTCCGCTGTATATCTTAGCCGAGTGCTTAAGAAAGAGCTCGACAACTCCTTCGTTACGCTCGTCACGCATGCTCGCATTCGCAAGGCTGTGCAACTGCTTGATTCCACAACGCTACCCATTCATATGATCGCGGAGCGTGTAGGTTATGATACGCAGCACTATTTCAGTACTGCATTTAAGAAGGCGATGGGCATCTCGCCAGCTCAGTATCGCAAAGATGGAGGAACGGGCAATCGTTCTTCGGTTACACAGTAATTATGAAAGTTAAAATATGAATGACACCATAACGATGACTATCATAAAGATGTGATCTACTTCCATGAAGTGAAGTAGAACATGTCTTTTTTGTTTTTCCTTGAAGATTGATTGCTAGGTTCCAACAATGTAACGATGTTTTCTTCTTTACTTCCATCAAAAGTTAAATTTTTATAAAAAAGGTTCAAAACCTGCAAAGACCTCTCTGCTGCTGAAATGCTACGATAATTCTCGAACAGGAAGTCGCAAGGCACATACTACATTCATTCGTTGTAAGCGTTATCTCAGTTGTTGTGAATAATCGTATGACCTGAGGAAAGGGGAACTTCATATGAAAAAAGGAGCGATATGGATCTGGCTTCTGGTGATGACCTTGATGCTCTCGGCTTGTAATCTAGCTGAAAGTGACCTGGGCAGCAAGGAAAAAGGATATGTCGGTATCTCGATGCCTACCAAATCATCCGAACGATGGGTCGGGGACGGAGAGAACATGGTACGACTGTTCCAAGAGCAAGGTTATAAAACAGATCTTCAGTATGCTGAGGATGTGGTCGAGAATCAGATTTCACAGATTGAGAACATGATTACAAAAGGTGTGGATGTGATGGTCATCGCATCCGTGGACGGTAACACACTAACCGATGTAATCAAGAAGGCGCATGATGAAGGGATACAGGTCATTTCGTATGATAGGCTCATTAGAAATACCCCGTATCTGACCTATTATGCCACGTTTGATAACTTTAAGGTGGGTGTGCTCCAGGCTTCCTACATTGAGCAGAAGCTTGGGCTTAAGGAAGGAAAGGGACCTTATAACATTGAATTGTTTGGCGGATCGCCAGACGACAATAACGCCTACTTTTTCTTCGACGGTGCAATGTCTGTTCTGAAGCCTTACATGGATTCCGGCAAGCTGGTTGTTCGTAGTAAACAGATGACGATGGCACAGATCGCCACTTTGCGCTGGGACGGTGCACTTGCACAGTCACGCATGGATAATCTCCTCAGTGCTTATTACTCTGGAGACAACCTAGATGCAGTCCTATCTCCTTATGATGGTATCAGCATCGGAATTATCTCGTCCTTGAAAGGGATTGGTTACGGAACAGCAAACAAGCCATTACCTGTCATAACAGGACAGGATGCCGAGCTTGCTTCAATCAAATCCATTGTTGCTGGTGAGCAGACACAGACGGTATTCAAGGATACACGGAAACTGGCGGAACAAACGGTGGAAATGGCTAATAGCATTTTGCAAGGTGAACAGGCGGAAGTGAATGATACAAAATCATATAACAACGGAATTAAGACAGTTCCAGCATATCTTCTTGATCCGATCTCTGTAGACCGAACCAATGTAGAGCAGGATATTGTTGGCAGTAAGTATTACACGAAGGAAGAGATCGGCTTGAAATAAGGAATGAAAGGAGCACATCCCATGGCCGGAATTATTCTGGAAATGAAGAATATTACCAAAACATTCCCTGGCGTCAAAGCGCTGGAAAATGTCAATCTGCAAATCCGTGAGGGCGAGATTCATTCGATATGCGGTGAAAATGGTGCAGGCAAATCGACACTCATGAAGGTGCTTAGCGGTGTATATCCATACGGCACGTATGAAGGTGATATTTTATTTCAAGGCAAACCGTGTGAGTTCAGAGACATCAAGCAGAGTGAAGATCTGGGGATCGTCATTATTCATCAGGAGTTAGCTCTGATCCCCTACCTTTCCATAGCAGAGAATATATATTTGGGCAACGAGCGTGCAAGTAAAGGAATTATTAATTGGAAGGAAACGTATGTGGGTACGCGTGAACTGTTAAGCAAAGTAGGTTTAAGTGAAGATCCGAATACGCTGGTATCTAGCATCGGGGTGGGTAAACAACAACTGGTTGAGATTGCGAAAGCACTCTCCAAAAAGGTGCGGTTGCTTATTCTGGATGAGCCCACTGCTGCATTGAATGAGGACGATAGCGAGAATCTGCTGCAATTAATGTTGGAATTCAAGAAGCAGGGCATCGCATGCATTCTGATCTCTCACAAGCTGAATGAGGTCTCCAAAGTGTCGGATGCCGTAACCATATTGCGAGACGGCAAGACCATTGAGACGCTGGATATGAGAAAAGATCAGGTTACAGAAGATCGGATCATTAGTGGAATGGTGGGACGTGATCTCACGAGCCGTTATCCTGAGCGTCATGCTGCCATTGGCGACATCGTTCTGGAAGTGAAAGACTGGACAGTATACCACGAGCAACATGCTGAACGAAAAGTACTGGATCAGATCAACATGAATATTAGACGTGGTGAAATTGTAGGTATTGCGGGGCTTATGGGCGCTGGACGTACCGAACTTGCCATGAGTATATTCGGCAAATCGTATGGACGCAATATATCAGGACAACTCATGAAAGATGGCAAGCCCATCCAAAACAATAGCGTTACCGAGGCCATTCAAAATGGGTTTGCTTATGTCACCGAGGATCGCAAGGAATACGGGCTTATTCTGATGGATGATATCAAGCGCAATATTTCATTGACAGGCCTCAACAAACTGACGAAAAATGCGGTTGTGAATGAGCACGAAGAAGTGCTCGTAGCGGAAGAGATGAAGAAGAGTATGAACATCAAAGCACCTAATATTTTGCAGAAGACCGGTAACCTTAGTGGGGGCAATCAACAGAAGGTGGTGCTGAGTAAGTGGATTTTTGCCGGACCCGATATTCTCATTCTGGATGAACCGACCCGCGGCATCGACGTTGGAGCCAAGTTTGAAATCTATACCATCATTCATCGTCTTGCCGCTGAGGGTAAAGGGGTACTGGTTATTTCATCCGAACTGCCGGAGGTTCTTGGCCTCTGTGACCGGATCTATGTGATGAATGCTGGGAGAATTACCGGAGAAGTTGGCCGTGAACAAGCATCGCAGGAAACGTTGATGAGATATATGACCAAGTCTGGAGGCGGGAAGCATGGAATCAATAACGAAACTGTTTAAAAGTAACATCCGTCAATATGGTATGATCATTGCCTTAGTCGTTATTATGCTTTTGTTTGAGGTACTGACCAACGGGTTGTTACTTAAGCCCATCAATATAACAAATCTAATTTTGCAGAATAGCTACATTCTAGTACTGGCCATCGGGATGGTGCTGGTCATCATTACCGGTCACATTGATCTATCGGTTGGTTCCATTGCAGCCTTTGTTGGTGCAGTTGCAGCCATTATGATGGTTGACTGGCAGCTTCCGGCATGGCTTGCGGTGATCGCGTCTTTGCTGGTTGGAGCCTTGATTGGTGCATGGCAGGGCTTCTGGATTGCATATGTGCGAATTCCCGCCTTTATTGTAACACTCGCCGGTATGTTATTGTTCCGCGGGTTGACGATGATTGTGCTTGAGGGTCAATCCATTTCACCTTTTCCAGGGGGATTCCAGAAAATAAGCTCAGGCTTTTTACCGGATATTCAATTCTCTGGGCTTGGGTTGGTGTCCATTATTGTGGGGATTCTGCTTACCTTGTGGTACATCTTCAATGAACTGCGTGAACGTCGTTCACAGCGCAAATACGGCTTTCAAGTTGTATCTCAGGGACTCTTCCTGCTTAAGTTGATTGTGGTAGCAGTGGTAACGAATTTGTTCACCTTTGTGCTTGCAAGTTATGCAGGTATTCCGAATATATTGGTGCTGCTGTTCGTCCTAATCGTTGTCTACTCGTTCGTCATGAACCGTACCGTGATGGGTCGTCACGTATATGCTCTTGGAGGTAATGAGAAGGCAGCGGGTCTGTCTGGCGTCAAAACGAAAAAGGTAACCTTCTGGGTATTTGTGAACATGGGTACACTCGCGGCAGTATCTGGACTGATCTTCGCTGCACGTCTGAATGCAGCTACACCAAGGGCAGGTACCAACTTTGAACTAGATGCGATTGCTGCCTGCTTCATCGGTGGAGCCTCAGCTTCTGGAGGGATCGGGACGGTCTTCGGCGCTATTATCGGGGGTCTGGTTATGGGTGTGCTCAATAACGGGATGTCCTTGATTGGTCTCGGTATTGACTGGCAACAGGGGATCAAAGGTCTGGTGTTGCTGCTCGCCGTTGCATTTGATATCTATAACAAAAACAAAAGAGCTGCCTAAGTGTAAAATGGTTATGGATGATGTCTGCATAAAGCAATAAACAGACCTAGATCACGGGATCAGGGTCTGTTTATTGCTTTACTTGTTTATGTTTTTCCAGTTATATTCCGGCTGCATTTACATCAGTGCGTCTAGGAAACGAGTGGCAATGCCGAAATAGATAAAGAGCGACAGAATATCATTTAACGTTGTAATTAGTGGCCCTGAGGCAACGGCGGGGTCTACCTTGAATCGGCTGAGTAGAAGTGGGATACAAGTTCCAGTCAGCGTACCAATCACGAGTGTGAAGAACAGAGATACCCCGATAATCGCACCAAGCAGCCAGTCCCCTTGCCAGAAATAAGCGATGACGGTAATCAGGATTCCGCAGACTAACCCGATCATCGTGCCCACCTTAATCTCCCGACCAATCAGTGCCAGCACGGTTGACTTGTCCAGCTTACGTCCGATCAGTCCACGTACAACGACAGCCAGAGATTGTGTACCTGTATTCCCCGTCATCCCGGCGATCATGGGCATGAAGAAGGCGAGCGCGACGACTTGGTTCAACGTATCTTCAAAAAAGTCTACAATACTTCCGGATATTAATCCGATCAGTAATAACAAGATCAACCAGGGAAGTCTGCGTTTGACCGCAACCAGTGGTTTCGTATCAAAATCAATATCTTTACCCCCGCCCCCCATCTTAGCTAAATCCTCACTCGCTTCATGCATAATAATATCGATGACATCATCCATCTGTATGATCCCGCACAGCCTATGATTCTCATCCACAACCGGGAGTGCCATGAACTCGTAACGCTGCAGCAGCTGCGCAGCTTCTTCCTGATCCATATCTACTGTAGCGTAGATCACACGCCTGGTCATGAGTTCTTCAACCTTGGTCTTATCGTCTGCCAAAGCAAGGGAGCGATAACTTACAACACCCACGAGTTTCCCCTCATTATCGGTTACATAGAGGTAGCTGGAGGCGGAGATATGCATCGTACCTTGCGATTGTCTTAGTGCTTCCTTGGCTGTCTCATGCGCGAGCAGGGTACGATAGCGATCTGTCATGATCCGTCCAGCTGTCTCTGGCGGATAATTAAGCACAGACCGGATGATGGCGGAGTGATCGAGATTCATATCAGACAGCAATTCTTCCCTACGTTTAGCAGGGATATCATGCATGAACCGGATTAGATCGCTCTTATCCATCTGTTGCATGACTTCAAGTGTTCGTTCTGGCCCAAGCCGTTCAAACAGTTGGATCTGTTCATGCAACTTCAAGTTCTCCGCTAGATCGGCTAGCGCATCGGGTTTGAACAGGAGTAGAAACCGATTTCTCTCTTCTTCAGGGAACTTCTTATATATAAGTGAAAGATCATAGGGATGCAGTTCCTTCACCAATTTATAGAATTCAGGTAAATTTTGGGACTGCACATGTTGGACAAGTTGTTCGGTGATCTCCTCCACGGAGAAATCTTTCTTGGTATGAGATCCGTTCATATCGACACTCCTTTCTGAATGGTCAACTTCATATTTTTAAACGAAATGGGTTGCCAGTTAAACAAGGCTTCAAGAAAAAGGGGAATGTATCGTATGGAACAGGTGAAGAGAAGCTTGAACACTTCGGGATGTATTAGGATATGGAAATCTTGCTCAACCATGCAATATGAGCTTACAAACATGCGCTGCAAGGATATACTTGATGTACAGCAACAAACGAGGGGGACATGTACTAGTGGAGGCAGATATCAGAACACAGTTACTCAGCCTGGCTGAGCCAGAGTATCAAAAGTTTACGGCAGCACTTATACCTAACATTACGAATCTATTGGGGGTTAGAATGCCTGAACTACGTAAGTTGGCAAAACAGATTATTGCAACGGATTGGCGTGCCTACCTGGAAAACGCAGACGATGATTACTTTGAAGAAGTCATGTTGCAGGCGCTGGTTATTGGATATATCCGTACAGATCCAGAAGAATGGCTGCGGCATATTGCTTGGTTTGTCCCCAAAATCAATAACTGGTCTGTATGCGATAGCTTCTGTGGTGGATTAAAATTGACGAAAAAAGAACAAGAACGGGTATGGCATTTTGTGCAGCCTTATCTGGTATCCGAGCTAGAGTATGACATCCGCTTCGGCGTTGTGATGTACTTAAACTATTATATGGAAGAGCCTTATATCCATCAGGTGTTGGCTTCATTGGACCAGGTTAGACACGAAGGATATTATGTGAAAATGGCTGTGGCATGGGCGATTTCGATTGCTTATATTAAATTGCCCGATATAACGATGCGTTATCTCAAGGACAATACGCTCGATGATTTTACGTACAACAAAGCGCTCCAGAAAATAACCGAATCGACTCGCATTGATCCGCATACAAAACAAATTATTCGTGGGATGAAGCGCAAGCTGAAGCGATCAGTTTGACCCTCATAAGCGTACAATTGGAACATGACATGGAAGGATGATGGATATGAGGCAAAAGATCATGTGGACCCCGTTGGAACTAGATGGTCTGCCCTGGATCGTACTCGCAACAGAGAAGGGTGTAAGCCGTATTATTATGCCTAATGAAACATTGCAGGACTGGGAAGGTTGGATTGCTCGTGTAGCTTCTGGGGTTGAATTAATAGAGGATGAACAGACGATTAACCATACAGGTATTACCGAGTGGCTCACATCGTACTTTGCCGGAGAAAAGGTAGCATTTAAAGCGGACATTCCACTGGATCTGATTGGAACAGCATTCCAGCAGCAAGTATGGACAGAGCTTGGACGAGTTCCTTACGGTGAGACTCGAACCTATGGCGATGTTGCGTCTGCAATTGGAAGACCATCGGCAGTACGTGCAGTCGGTGCAGCGAATGGAGCTAACCCCATTCCAATTCTATTGCCATGCCATCGCATTATTGGTGCAAACCGCAAATTGACTGGGTTTCGTGGCGGGCTAGACATGAAACGCAGACTGCTCGATATTGAACAGATCGAGGGCGTATCTGACGGTGGGCATGCGAGGTTTAGATTCTAGATCGTTATGCTGGTGTGTAGATGATAGGAGTTAGCCATGAGATATAACCACCAAACCACTAGAAATAGGATGAACAAACAGAAATACAGGCATGAATCATGCCTGTATTTCTGTCTATTAAGAGCGACTCCAAACGCTAAACGTATGGTATGCCAACGTTATACATATTTTTGCTACGTTACCCATTATGCTACGATAAATGAATCAATTTCATAATACCTTTAGCTGCTTAAATCAAGGCTAGATATAGATCGAAACGGTTTAATTTGTCTATATCTAGTTACATAAAACTCGGTTTAATGAGTTATGAAATTGATTCAAATATTAAATAAAACGGGGTGGGAGTGAAGGGTCATATGTTGAATCAGGCCTATTGGCTAACGAACGTAAATTTGGAGCAGAGTTATGTGATGGATGGACAAGAAGTGACCGGAACACGGACAAGCTTATGTCACCTTCGCATTGAGAACGGAGTTATTGCAGAGATTAGAGGTATTGAAACAGCGCTTCAGAGTGCACTACCCAAATACGATTGTCACGGTCTGTTGTTGCTTCCTTCGTTCGAAGAGGCCCATATTCATCTGGACAAAACATATTACGGAGAGCCGTGGCAGGCGGTTAAGCGCATAGGCAGCATCTTCGAACGTATTGAGGAGGAGCGGCAGTTGCTCCCGAAACTATTGCCTGAAGCTAGAGGTCAAGCAGAGCATATTTTACAGCTTATTCAGCGCTTAGGCTCTACGCATGTAAGAAGTCACTGTAACATTGAGCCGGTGAGTGGACTGAAACGATTAGAAGCAACCAAGCAGGCATTGGATGCATTCTCGGGCAAGCTTTCTTCCGAAATTGTGGCTTTTCCACAGCATGGACTTCTTCGCTCCGATTCTGTTGGATGGATGGACCAGGCCATGGCTGAAGGTGCAACGCATGTAGGTGGACTAGACCCAGCTACTGTGGACGGAGATGTCGAGAGATCGTTGCATGCGATGGTCGAACTGGCTGTCCGCTATCAGGCAGGTATTGATATCCATCTGCATGAACGTGATGAAGCTGGGAAGCAAACGTTACAACAATTAGTTAAGCTAACTGAACAGGCAGGGCTTCATGGAAAAGTCACGGTGAGTCATGCGTTCTGGTTCGCTAATGCGGACGCGCAGGAGGCAGAAGAGACGGCCATTCAGATGGCATCTCTTGGTATGAGTGTGGCATCTACTGTGCCAATTGGCAGAATGATGATGCCTCTGCCGATGCTTCATCGCCATGGGGTGAAGGTCAAGTTGGGAACCGATAGTTTGACAGATCACTGGTCACCTTTTGGGAATGGAGATCAATTGGAGAAAGCGGGACGTTACGCAGAATTGTACGGATATTCAGATGAACTTTCCTTGGCTCAATCGCTAGGATTCGTCACGGGCGGTATAACTCCAATCGACGCTCAAGGGAATCAGGTCTGGCCGAAGGTAGGCGATACAGCTAGCTTTATGCTGGTTCACGCGAGTTGTTCCGCCGAGGCGGTTGCTCGAAGAGCCAAACGGCAGACCGTATGGTATGAAGGGCAATTGGTGAGTGGATCGATATAAACGAAAATGATCAGCGCATTGTATAGAGATGGAGAATGCATCAGCCACGGGAAACCGTGGTTTTTTTGTTGCATAAATCATATGTCCATGGATGTAATTCTGGGTTATGATGGAAGCATATGAAATATTTCGATGAAAAGCAGCTGGAATCTTCGTGAAGAATAAAATGATAGATTTAACAAGAGAGGTGCAGAATGAGACCGAATACACCCTATCGTTTAATCCAAGCAGATCCATCTACATATGCAACGTACTTCGCCACGTATCGCAAAAATGTCTGGTTCAGACCAAGTTGGCCGGACATTCATTCTATGATGCTTGAAGCAACGGATTGTTATTGGATCTATAGAGCAGAGCATCGGATCGCGGGAATTTCTTTGGTTGATGATGAGCTAGGTTCCTTATTTATGATTCCACCGCATACGTTAACGAAGGAAATTGTTGAGTTTCTGAAAGATCATATGATTCGTAAGAAGAGCGTACCTGATCAATTACATGCCTATAATGTTATGCCTGAACATATTTCATTATTTGAACATGCTGAATTCAACAAGCTGAGCACGCGGAAATGTATGATCAGGCCTACTGAGCCATTGGAAAATCCTTTGACATCGAAGTTAAAACGCATTCGGCCTGAACGAGTTCACATGCCCAAACTAGCTGAGATGATGATCGAAGCTTATCGCGGCGGAGTAGAAGAACAGTCAATGGATCATTGTCAGAATGATCTCACATATTATTTTGATCATTATGAGCAGGATGAACTGCGCGCTGCTTCCTCTATTTTGGTTGAGCAAGATACAGAGCGTATGGTTGGATTCTGTCTTGTAAGCTTGTGGGAAAAGTTACCTCTAATCTATGATATCGCTGTGACACCAGCCTATCGATCAGAGGGACTTGGAGGATACTTGTTACATCATGCAATAACGACCTTAGCACCCCTGTATCCTGTCATTCGCCTGTTCGTTACCCAGGGCAATCCCGCCGAGCATTTGTATACTAAAGTTGGCTTCCTTTCTGGTGAGGAACTTTCTCATCTCGTATGGTTTGGAACGAATCATCGAAGTTGATATGACCGAACATATGCTGGTTCAGAGGAGAAACAACTTATGAAAAGAACACGGTCTATACGTAGGATGATCTATGTCGATCAAGAAGCTCAAGGCAGAAGGCAAATCAATCTGACGAGGAAACTCATCGTTGCGCTCTTAACCTCTCTTAGTTTTGCCTTTATTGTGAGTATTCCTTCAGTAAGTGATATGGAAGGCTTCAGAGTCTATATGATCGTATTTCTGTTATTTGGTACACCGCCTATCTTCCTGATCGGTATCCCAAGTTCTATCCTATTAGACAAGTGGTTAGCCCCGGTGCTCAAGAAAAACAAAGTTTATTTCATGGGAATACATGTGATCGCTTATGCGATGGTTGGTTTCCTTGGTACCTATTTATACCTTTTCGCGCTTAATATCGGTAAAGTGATAGAAGTTAGAGAAGTCTTGTTCATGACCTTATATGGCATCATTGCTGCGGTGTTATTTTTCTTCATTGATATAGGGATAAAGGTCTTAGTCCAAGCACGAAATGCAAATAACGAGCAGAGGTGATGTACATGATTCGAGAAGCTGAGGGTAAGGATGCTATTGCAGTTGAACGACTATATCAAGAATTGTTACCGAATCATTCTGATATTCATGTGTTGCCTGAAAGATTGGAAGAGATTCGAATTAACCCGAACAGCTATCTGTTTGTATATGAGGTGGATGGAAGTCTTGTGGGGGCGGCGCATTTACATGTTTGTTTGGATGCACTGAGTGGAACGAGACCCTTCGGTGTGGTTGAACGAGTGATTGTGACGCAGGAACTGCAGGGCAGAGGATATGGTTCGAGATTAATGGAGCACCTGGAGGAAGTCTGCAAGGAGAAAAATTGCGTTAAAGTGTTCCTTACCAGTAATGCATTGCGGCAAGACGCGCATCAATTTTATGAAAAGTTAGGTTATGACGGCGAAGCAAGTAAGGCATTCAAGAAGTATCTGTAGAAGCGAATTTCGTATCTAGTAGTGTTCAAGAAAGGGGAGATACCATGAATTTTGTCATAACAGGTTTATCAATCTGCTCTATGCAAAGTCAGTACGTATGAACAACGGCGGTTGTTTGCATAGAGCCTAAACTATAGATCTATAGATCCGCCTTCATTTTCTGCACGAAAAAGAGTTCATCGGTTGACTTTGCTACCTTAAATATCAATTTTTTTAAGGAGCGAGCCAGATGAAATATACAAATGCTGATTCATTATTACCAGAAGAATTATTACAAGAGATCCAACGATATGTGCATGGCGGAATGATCTATATCCCGAAACGCAAAGATACCTATTCAAAATGGGGAGAACAATCCGGCACTCGGGTTATGCTTAACCTAAGAAATCGCGAAATACGTGAGAAGTTTGCTGAAGGAGCTACAGTAGATCAGCTGATCGATCAATACGCGTTATCTTCGGACAGTATCAAAAAGATTGTATATTCTCGCAAAAATAAATCGTAAATTATGAAAATCCATGTTAGAGCAACGTCTAATGTGGATTTTTCAGTATGTAAAGAATGAGTCCTACTCAATCCTTATCTATTTAAGGCATTTGAATGTCCTTATACTGATACTTAATCGTTAACTGCTTAATATACAACTCATATCGAGAGGATGGAACATCAATGAATATTACTATTGAATTAACCAATGAACAAACGAAATTCATCATTAACAATCTGTATCCCATGTACTTGCACGATCTGTCTGAAATCTGGGGATTCAAACCTAACGCCTATGGAATCTTTGAAGAAGATGAGACGAGGACATTGGCAGAGCAAAATAAGGTTTTTGATATCTGGTGGTCGAAGCCAGGCGTACTATATCCATATTTAGCACGAGTAGAGGGTATCCCAGCAGGATTCGCTTTGGTGGCGACACCACCATACACACCTCATGGCAGCGACTTTTATATGAATGAATTTTTTATTTTGCGATCATACCGTGGGAAGGGAATTGCTGAACATGTCGCTACTCAGGTGATGAACGAGCACCGAGGCACGTGGGAGGTGCAGACGAATGCAGCGGAAATCAATGTTAGAGCCCAGCAATTTTGGAAAAAGACATTAGCACGATATACACACGGAATGTACCAACAAGACACACTGGAACCTGATGAGGATGGAACGAAATTGAAGTTCACACTGAATAACCAAATTGTTGAATTAGGATAATTAAGGTAAATATGTAGTCACTTCGTGTATAATTAGTAGGAGTAGATGGGGATGAGTAGAATGAAGGGAGTGAAAATTACCTATGGTACAACCAAAAACAAAAGAAACCGATGGCAGTGTCATTGAGTTTATTGAAAGTGTAGAGAGCCCGAAGAAACGTGAGGATGCGTATCAATTATTAGATATTTATACAGAAACAACGGGATATGAAGCCAAAATGTGGGGGCCGAGTATTATTGGATTCGGCAGCTATCATTATCGATATGAATCAGGACATGAAGGTGATGCACCGCTGGTCGGTTTTTCACCCCGCAAAGCCAAGATCAGTTTATATTTTGCTACAGGAGATACGGAGCGAGAGGCACTATTGAGCGATTTAGGTAAGCATACGACTGGGAAAGCTTGTGTCTATATCTCTAAAGTTACAGATATTGATGTGGGTGTATTACAAGCGTTGATTACACAATCGGTCAGTTTCTTGCAGGAAAAGTATCCGAATCAATAGAGTGATTAGCTAAGGCTGAATGACGAGTAGGTCTATGAGTTGTAAGCTAATTCTCTAAAGATTGGAGGATATAGAATTGAAGATCAATTATAGAATTCTTAATATATCAACATGGTTAACGGTCATATCTGTACTGCTCCTTCCTGGAAAAGTATATACGGAAGGAGTATCGCGGACAGAATATGGGTTACCGTTTCGATTTTTCACACAATATCATCTGGGACATACAACGGGGTACCCTTGGTTTATGGCAGGAGTATCCATCGGGCTAGGTGCGTTCATTATTAATGTGCTGATGATTTATTTCTTCATACACGTTGGTATATACATTAAGAACAGATGGGGTTCATCTCGTGTGGAACAGTGACCGCGAAGCACGCGGTTTTTTCGTTTTTGCGCATAACATGATCACATGAGGAGGGATAACTCAATTTTAAATTCGGGAATTTTTAAGTAGAAAGGATGGAGTTATTATGGAGCAAGCAGCTTATATCTCTGAAAATACGTTACAACTTATATCTCTGCATGATTGTTTGATAAAAGAGGTGGTTGTATCCGGTGCGGATCTAATCTTAACGTTTGGACATATTGATGTGCTCGCAGATCATCCTCTGAATTCGACTGGACTAAGCATGTGCACGGGAGAAGCGAAGCTTCGGTTAGAACATGCCGAGGGTATTGAGTCTGTCTTGTATGATACTTCTGAGAGTGCTAAGCAAGACGACCCTGATGCGGAAGAAGACTCTCATCCGAGAGAAGTCGACATGCTAGAGATATTAGAGGATTTTGAAGTGTTACAGCATTCGGAGCAGCGTCACCCAAATGGATATGTACATCGGTTCGAGGGTATTGGATCGGTTAAACACAACACAGATTATGCTTACGTTGTGATTCGTTGTAATCGTGTGACAATGGAATGGAATGAGTTCACAGATAAAGCTTGGTTTGAAGGTTGGGCTGACAATAAGTAGAAGGTGTGAGAGAACTGCTACGTAAAATACTAATATTCTTATTGGCCATACTCCCTACGATCATTTCGATACAACTTATGATTTTTTATTTCCCCGCAACGGGGTTAGGAAGGATCTTAACGGTTCCATTTACGTATATGGTGAACGTTCTGATCATTCTGATCGGGATGTTCATTAGCTCAAAGATTGCAGTGAAGAATAATCGTCTTCAATGGTTCAACATTTTCATTTGGATAGCAATCATCCTAATGACGATCATAATTGTAATCGTTCTTCATCCTCAAGAGTACGGACCTACGCCCTGGCGAGTAATCCTCAACAACCTGTCCTAAATCCTCATGTCTCGCATAGGTATGGTATAGAGGGAGCGTGATGAGGATGGAACAGAAGGTACGGGATTATTTTGAGTTGAAACAGCAGCAAAAGGAGATCGAGCAACGTCTTTCTGTCCTACGGGATGACATCTTGGGGTACTGCGCGGAGCAAGGTGTGTATGAGACAGAGCTTGGTGGGTATGTTGTAAAAACGGTGCTACAGCAGCGGAAGGAATATGATGATCAGAAGCTATACGCAATTCTTCCCGATCCTGAAATCTGGCGTTTACTGTCCAAGGTGGACAACAACAAGCTCAAGAGTCTGCTCAAGCTCAATGTGCTCTCCGAGGAACAGATTAGTTCAGCAGTTACCGTGAGGCCAATCACCTTATTACAGGTGGACAAGCTATAAGTCACCAGGAAACGAATCAAGTAAATTATACGAGTTAAATGAGTAAGCGCCCTCCACATCCATTGTCGTCTGTAGCGACGAATGAGGAGAGGCGTATTTTTGTATGAACAGGCGTTTGGTTCAATCTGTGGGGGTAAGAAGTTTAATTTGTTCATAGTAAGCGTATTCATAAACAGATATGATGAAGTTAAAACCTTCGGGGGAGGAATGAAACATGTCGAAAGAGATTCCATCTTTACACTATGCATTCCGAGAGAATTTCAAAATTGGTGCCGCTGTTCACACAGGCCTTATACGCACAGAGGGGGATTTCATTGCCCGTCATTATAACAGCATCACTGCAGAGAATCAGATGAAATTTGAAGAGATCCATCCGGAAGAGGAGCGGTATTCGTTTGAGGCAGGCGATGAGATCGTTGATTTCGCCG
The DNA here is from genome assembly GCF_001426865.1 of Paenibacillus sp. Root52. GTDB lineage: Bacteria > Bacillota > Bacilli > Paenibacillales > Paenibacillaceae > Paenibacillus. Next base: position 156,259 of record NZ_LMFO01000030.1, read on the forward strand.
TTCGTAACGGGATGTCTGTTCGTGGGCATACATTAGTATGGCATAATCAGACATCAGATTGGGTTTTTCAAGATCCAGCTGGTGGCACGGCGTCTAGAGAATTATTGCTGTCACGCCTGAAGTCACATATCGATACAGTGGTTGGACGTTACAAGGGTCAGATCAGCGCCTGGGATGTTGTTAATGAAGCGATTGAAGATAAAACGGATCTGACGATGCGGGACACCAAGTGGCTTCAGATTCTGGGGGAAGATTATCTGCTGGAAGCGTTCCGCTTAGCTCATGCGGCTGATCCTCAAGCACTGTTATTCTATAACGATTATAACGAGACTGATCCGGTCAAGCGGGAGAAAATTTACGAACTGGTCAAAGGTTTATTGGAAAAGGGAGCACCTATTCATGGGATTGGCATGCAAGGTCACTGGAATATTCATGGCCCATCTATTGAGGATATTCGCATGGCGATCGAACGTTATGCTTCACTGAATGTGCAACTTCACATTACAGAACTGGATCTGTCTGTATTCCGTCATGAAGATCGAAGAACCGATCTGATCGAACCAACCGCTGAGATGATGGAGCTACAGGAGCAACGCTATGAAGAGATCTTCCGTCTCTTCCTGGAGTATCAAGCTTCGATTACTTCGGTCACGTTCTGGGGAACATCGGATCACTACACGTGGTTAGACAACTTCCCTGTGCGTGGACGCAAGAATTGGCCTTTCGTATTTGATCAACAACGACAGCCCAAAGAATCGTTCTCGCGCCTGATAAACGCGGCAAAAGGAAGTGTACCTACAAGCAAGGGGATTTCTTAAATCGGTGAGTTTCGCATAACGAGGGTTCCAATAGCTGTGTTTGAGGTATTCTGAATAACGGAGAGCCTTACTCATCCAAACCTTGTCTAAGGTGGCGGAGGTAAGGCTTTTCACGATTCCTGTAGAAAAATTTCTATTGTCGCATGGGCCGCATAATGCCATACTGGATACAAAAATGGAAATGGAAGGTGGGTTCATGCACAAAGTCATTGTGGCAGATGATGAGCCGTATACACTGGAAGGCTGGAGAACAATGATTGACTGGCAGGCTTGTGGCTACGAATTATGTGGTACGGCGACAGACGGTGAAGAGGCGCTTTCCTTAATCGGTGCGGTTGAACCTGATCTTGTGGTAACCGATATTCAAATGCCTGTACTGGACGGTCTAGGATTAATTCGAACGATGCGTGAGGAGTTGAAAAATACCGCCAAGATCGTTATTGCCACAGGGTATTCCGAATTTGGTTATGCCAAGCAGGCGATCCAGTACCAAGTTGACGAGTATGTGCTCAAACCGCTGGTCACCGAAGAGATTCATCAGATATTGCTGGAACTCATCCCACCATTAAACCAGCGTAGAGACGAGAAAAAGTACACTGGAACCGTTGATCCCGGGAGTGAAATGGCGATCCACAGATCCATAGGACTAGACACGCCAGAGCATTACGATCATGAAGGGATGCTTTCGTTGTCGAGACAACTGTTGGTGGCCATTGAGGCAGGCGACGTTGGTGAAATCCAAGCTGTAGTCGACAAGATACTATGCTTGATCGTGAGATCGAAAATGTCTCTCAGCCAGGCTCAAAGTGTCATCCGATATATGCACGGTGAGTTGCTACGTAAGTTCAGCGAAAAGAAAGACTGTATGCTGTTGCTTCAGGAGAGAGCATGGCATGAAGCGGAGAGCTGGACATCTGGAAAATTAAAAGGGCTATGCATTCAATTATCAGAACGTCTATCTCAGTCTTTACCCAAGAAGTCCACCATGAGAAGTCCGGTAGCCGAAGCGATCGAATATTTAAATGAGCATTATTGCACGAAAATAAAGCTACAGGATATTGCCCAGCAAATCCATGTGAATTCGGCTTATCTTGGTCAGCAGTTTAAGCAGGAGGTCGGCGTCAGCTTCAGCGAATATATTCATAGACTTCGGATTGAGGAAGCGCGTAAATTGCTCCGCCGAACCCATATGAAAATTTCGGATATTGCATCCAAGCTTGGCTATCACGATGCAGAGTATTTTACAGATAAATTTAAAGCGCTTACAGGAGAACTCCCATCTGTCTACAAAAACAAAAGTCAAGGGTGATTACGTGCGAAGAAATAGATGGATGTTTCACAAGGTCAATGATATTCCTCTTCGATCGAAGCTACTGCTGATCTATATCTTTAGTATTCTTCTGCCGGTCATAATTATTAATGTATTCTTCTATCAGCGAACCTCTTCAGATATCAAGATACGGGAAGAAGAAAACTTACGCAAATCAATTGAGCGGGCGGCAGGAGAACTGCTGGGCATGATTGATGAGAGTGTGGCTTTGAGCCGGATTATAGCAGCCGATGACACCTTATATCAGGCGCTCGATCAGACGTATGACTCGCCCGTTGAGTATTACAATCAATATGATGGATTTCTACGTGATAAGTTGACTCGATATATGTCAGCCAACATTCTGGAGGTTCGTATCTTAACGGATAACGATACCATTCAGACGGGCAGTCATTACGCTGTGATTGGGCAAGGGGAACGAGCTGTTCCGGGGATGGAGCGCTTGCAGGAAACCAAAGGTGGGATTTTAGTTGTGGATTATGACGAAACCACGTTGTTTCATCCAGGTAGGCGTATTAGTGTGATTGGCAAAATGGATACATATACATCGTATTCAACCTATGCCAAATATTCCAAAATTGATCTGCAGCTTAGTCGAGTGTACAGTATTTTGAATCGTGAAACGAATAGTCTGCAGCTTCGTCTAGTTGACGAAAATAATCGGATTGTGGTGTCCAGCGATCAGTCCCAACAGGCTGCAATCCAAAGTTCGTCTTCATCGACAGATGAGGGGAACTCTCGATATCGATTAGAACGAACATTAGGCAACCTTGATTATCTGAAGGGCTGGAAATTAATTGGGATCGCTAATACAGATCATCTAGATCAGTTATTGGCAGAAGCACGCAACTCGATCTTGTGGCTCGCATTAATTAGCACGATTATTCCTTCTGTGCTGATTTATATTATTCTTCGTTCTTATCATTATCGCATTCAGAAGCTGTCCAAACATATGAAGAGAGTGCGCAATGATCGCTTTGATGTGATTGAAATTCAAGAGGGCCGTGATGAGATCGGCGGATTGATCCGTACGTTCAATATGATGGTTGGCAAAATCCAATCTCTCATCAACGACGTCTACAAATTAGAAATCAGACAAAAGGATCTAGAGCTGGATCGAGTTCGAACGGAATTATCGATGCTTCAAAGTCAGATGAATCCCCATTTTTTGTTCAATACATTAAATGCCCTACTCGTTGTCAGTACGAAGAATGGTTATACGGAAGTTACTGAAATAATAAAAAGCCTATCTTTGTTAATGCGGCAATTACTCAGCAGATCCGATAACCTTGTCCCTCTAAAGGAAGAGCTGCAATTCACGTCCCTCTATTTGCAGATTGAGAAGTTTCGGTTTGGTGATCTATTCAACTATACATTTGAGATCGATCCTGAAGCGGCTTCACTGCGGATTCCACGCATGAGCATTCAGCCCCTGGTTGAAAATGCATGTAAGCATGGGTTACAGGCTCGGAAGAATGGTCGACTGATTCGGGTAACGGCCAGACTGACGAAGTCTGGTTTGGATATCCGAGTGATCGACAATGGAGTGGGCATGGATGAGGGGAAACTGAATCAGCTTATGAGGGATGTGCGTTCTGATCGTGCGATGGATGGTCACGTGGGTATTCGTAACGTTTACCGACGGCTTGAGCTTTTTTATGAGGGAGCTGCTATATTCAACATTCGTAGTGGACTAGACGAAGGAACGGAAGCAGGCTTTCTTATTCCATTCTCGATTATGGACACGAAGGGATAGGAGGAATGAACATGTATAAGGTTCTTCTTGTGGATGATGAACCGTTTGCGATAGAGGGACTACAACTGTTAATCGACTGGGAGAAGCATGGATTCGAAGTCGGCGGGATATGTGCCAACGGGGAGGATGCTATAGATGCAATTTCCCGTGAGCAGCCTGACTTGGTCGTAACCGATATTCGAATGCCGGTCATGAATGGGCTGGAACTCATTGAAGAAGCCCGCCGGCTTGGTCATCGCTCAACATTGTTTGTCATTACGAGTGGGTATAGTGACTTCAATTATGCAAGACAGGCGATACGACTCGGGGTATCCCATTATTTGACCAAACCGGTGATCGAGTCCGAAGCGGATGAAGTGCTGCAACGGCTAAGAGAAGAATTGGGGCACCGAGAAACGCGCGAGTTAATGTTGGATCAGGCTTATAATCAGCGAACGAAGCAAGCTTTACTTACGTTAGTCACGAACCAAGATCAGGCAGAACTTGGGGATGAGATGGATTGGGTTGTGCATGAGTTGTCTGCTAAAGCACATATGTGGGCCTACTTGTTAGTGATGATTCAAGGCGATAGCGCAAGTGCCAAACAGGCGATCCAGCAATTTATGGATGATGAGCATTGCGGGTACCTGCTGGATGCCGAATGGAGTCCTTATGGCATTGTCTGGTGTGGCTGTAGCGACGCTTCTACCCGTTCGGATCAAGACTTACGGCAATTTGCAGAGCGGCTCCTAAACGTTCTGGATCAGCAGGCGGCAGCAAGTCGGGTGCAAATAGCTGTAGGCTGTCCTGTCAGCCAAGTGCAAGAATTAACGACCTCTTACCGTGCTGCCGCAGAAGCAGGACGCTTTTTATTTTTTGATGATACACGGCTTCTGTACGCGGAGGACATGAATGAACAGCATTTGCTGTTTGATCCGGATACGTTAATGGAAGCAGACCTCATTATGGAGCTAATCGAAAACGGTTCCGGGGCAGAATTATCGACGTCTGTCTGGCGAGCGTTCAATACATTTAAAGATCAAATGGCTGCACCAGAGCTGGTTCATATTTTTGCAACCCAGATTATGTTTCGCGGACTTTCACTCTTCAAGGAACTGGGCGGAGAACCGAATACATTGATGCAAGACTCAGCTCTCCATCTCCATGAACGGCGTTATCAGAATATAGAGGAGACAGCCAGAATGTTAGAAGCATTCTGCCTCAAATGCCAATCGGAGATCGGGACGCTGCGAGAACGACGTGTGGGTGGAACCCAGGCTATGGTAGCGGAATACGTCCACAATCATTACAAGGAAACCTTTACGATCAAAGAGCTCGCCGAGCGATTCTATATTCATCCGGTTCATCTGGGGCAATCCTTTATGCGTAAGTATGGCAAAGGGGTGCTGGATGTTGTGCATGATCTGCGAATGGAGGAAGCGAAGCAACAGCTTCGAGAGACTGACCAGGCATTGTATATTATTGCGGAACAAGTAGGTTATCGAAGCTATCAACATTTTCTGAAACAATTTGAGAAAAGGGTGGGTATGAAACCAGCAGAATATAGGCTGCAATCTACGCTTAGCGAGTAATAATGATGACTTGTACATCATGAACATCTGAAATTAAGGGGGGAAGGACCTTAAATTTAACTATTTTGGAAACGCATACATTTCATCATAATAAGACCTGTAAGCAATCCAACTTCCAAGGAGGGGCAATACATGGGGGTCTTGAAGAGGAAAAAATTATGGGGATCCGTTTCACTCGTTCTGGCAATCAGCCTAGCGCTGGTAGGTTGCAGTGGTGAAGAAGCCAAGACAACAACGGTGGACGGCAAGGAAGTTTTGAACATCTCGGCTTTTATTGGTACGCCTAACCAGGCGCCGGCTCAGGATAATCGGATATACAAACAAATCGAAGAAGAGCTTGGCGTTAAGCTGAACATGGAATTCCTCGTGGGTGATCTTCAGCAAAAATTGGGGGTTATGATTGCAGGTGGAGATTTCCCCGATCTGATCACAGCAGATACGAAATTGGTTGCGGCTGGTGCCGTTATTCCACTGGAAGAATTGATTGAGGAGCATGCACCTAACCTGAAGAAGCATTACGCTAAAGATTGGGAGCGAATGAAAGATTCCAGCGACGGACATATCTATTGGTTACCAAACTATGGCGTTTATACCGGTGAATTCATTAGTAACTATTATTCCGGTCCTGCCTTCTGGATTCAAAAGGCGGTTCTGAAAGAAGCCGGATATCCAACACCTAAGACGCTAGATGAATATATGAAGCTGATTCGTGATTATGCTGCGAAGCACCCTACAACGGAGGATGGTCAGCCGACCATCGGATTCACTACACTTGCATCCGACTGGAGAACGTTCCCGTTGCTTAACCCACCAGAGCATCTGACGGGTCATCCGAATGATGGTGGTGTTGTCGTAGATGACAATGGCGTGGCAAGTGTATTCGCAGATAAGGATATCTCCAAACGTTATTATAAAGAGCTGAACAGTCTTTATAACGATGGTTTGCTTGATAAGGAAGCCTTTGTACAGAACTATGACCAATACTTGGCCAAAATCTCTTCTGGGCGGGTTATCGGCATGTTCGATCAGCACTGGAACTTCCAGCAGGGTGAAGACCCACTCGTAGCTCAGGGCAAAATCAGTCAAACTTATGTCGGGTTACCGCTTGTATACGATACAAGTATTAAGGATCACTATTTAGATCGTCCGGTCATTAACCTGAATAACGGATTTGGTATTAGTAAAGATGCCAAAGACCCGGTAGCCATCCTCAAGTTCCTTGATGCGCTCATGGATGAGAAATATCAGAAGCTGCTGTCCTGGGGTGAAGAAGGCGTGGATTACATGGTGAACGAAGAAGGTCGATTCTATCGTACACCAGAGCAGCGCACAGAGCAGGAAGACCCAGCTTGGAGACTGGCTAACAAAGCGGAAGGTTTCTACGGTGCAGCACCCAAGATGGAAGGAACCTTTGAAGATGGCAATGCGATCGGAGCAACGAATCAACCAGAGGAGTTCTATGACGGCTTGAAGCCAGAGGATAAAGAGTTGTTGGATGCTTATGGTTACAAAACATGGAGTGATTTCTTCTCTCCTGCACCTGAGAATCCAGTGTATTATCCAGCATGGCAGGTAGATCTGCAGGAAGGTTCAGATGCTTCCGTTGCGAATAAGCAAATGACAGATACTTCCCTTAAATTCTTGCCTAGAGCAATCATGTCCAAAGCAGATGAGTTCGATTCCGTCTGGAGCGAATATGAGGATGCATACAAGAAAATCGATGTGAAGGCTTATGAAGACCGAATTAACGAGCAATTGCAATGGCGGATTCAGAACTGGACCGTGGAAAAATAGAAAAAAGTGAATTAGAGTCTTCCGGAAGGTGTGAATGGCATGCAGGAGCATGCATTACGCATTACGTACCTTCCGGGGTCTCTTGCTAATCGCTGTAGCCTAATAGGAGGAGTGAAGGATGGCGAACACGCCTAGAGCCATACAGAATCAATCAGCTCCAACCGTTGCTGCCAAGACGTCTATGTTCAAGCGTTTGCGTAGCCAGAAGCAGCTCATGTTTATGTCTTTGCCGATCGTCGCGTATATTCTAGTATTTTCGTACTATCCGATCTGGGGCTGGGTCATGGCTTTCCAGAATTACAGTCCAGCGAAGAGCTTCGCGCAGCAGGAGTGGGTCGGACTTAAGCACTTCAAGTTTCTGCTTACGGACGACGCGTTTCTGAACGTGCTTCGCAATACCATCGCAATGAGCTTAATCAATATGATTCTTGGATTTGTGACAGCTATTTTATTTGCGGTGCTACTCAATGAGATCAAAAACAAGCTCTACAAACGGACAATTCAAACGATCTCGTATCTGCCCCATTTTCTATCATGGATCATCGTTACGAGCATTGTAGCGAGTTCGTTATCCGTAGACGGCGGGATTGTCAATGTTGTGTTGATGAAGCTGGGATTCATTGACGAACCGATTATGTGGCTTAGTGTACCGGAATACTTCTGGGGCATTGTCGGCGCTTCCCATGTGTGGAAAGAGGTCGGCTGGAACGCCATTATTTATCTGGCAGCCATTACTTCCATTGACCCTTCGCTCTATGAGGCGGCCGAGATCGATGGAGCGAATCGCTATCATAAAATGCTGTATGTCACACTGCCTGGAATCAAGTCCATCGTCATTATCTTGCTGATCATGAACATGGGATGGATTCTGGAAGCAGGCTTCGAAGTACAGTACTTACTGGGGAATGGGGTCGTTGTGGACTGGTCCCAGACCATAGATATCTTCGTTCTGAAATACGGCTTGCAGATCGGTAACTATTCTCTCGCAACCGCTGCAGGTATATTCAAAACCATTGTCAGTATCACACTGATCTTTGCAGCTAACTCGCTTTCCAAACGCTTCGGTGAGGACCGATTAATATGAGGAGGACATATCGATGGGAATAAACAAGTCTCGGCTTGAGCCGATTGTCTTCCATACGTTTAACGGCGCACTGATGATTTTTATTGCAGTCGTGACCCTGTATCCGTTTCTGAACACCCTTGCCATATCGTTCAATGCAGGTAATGACACGATCCGTGGAGGCATCTATCTATGGCCGCGGGAGTGGACAGCCCAGAACTATCGAGCCGTATTTGCTGGGGGAACCATCTTCCAAGCCTTCGGCATCTCGGTTGCGAGAACCGTGCTAGGCACGGTGCTCAGCTTATTTCTGACTTCTATGCTCGCTTACACTCTAAGCCGCAGAGATTATATCCTGCGTAAACCGATTACGATTATCGTTGTACTGACGATGTACTTCAGTGCAGGTCTGATTCCAACCTACTTCCTAATCAAGGATCTGCATTTGCTCAACAACTTCCTAGTGTATATCATTCCGGGTTTGATCAGCGCATTTAACATGATCGTGATTCGAACGTATATTCAGACACTGCCGGAAGGACTAATTGAATCCGCTAAGATTGATGGAGCCGGTGATTTCAGAACGTTTATCTCGATTATCTTGCCGTTATGTCAGCCTGTACTTGCTACGGTGGCTTTGTTCATCGCAGTGGGTCAATGGAACTCGTGGTTTGATACGTTCTTGTATGCATCATCCAAGCAGAATCTGAGCACGCTGCAATACGAATTAATGAAGCTGTTATCCTCGTCAATGAATTCGAATAGCAGTGCTGCTGTTGCTAACGGAGCAGATCTCGGCGCAGCTCGGAATATGGTTACACCTGTATCGATTCGTGCAGCCATTACAATCGTAGCAGCTTTGCCAATCCTGGTGGTGTATCCATTCTTGCAGAAGTATTTTGTTCATGGATTACAGCTTGGAGGCGTTAAGGAATAGTCGAGCGTCAACGTGAAAATACAGGCGATTTGAAGAAGCTGTGGCAAAAGAATAGTAGAATGCAACCGGTCATGGGATGACCGGTTTTTTTTGAGCTTATGTAGTTTCTATATTGATTATTGGACGAGGATAGCTCATGCAATTAGGAACAAAAGGACAGTGAGTATGCCTTATGCATGGATAATATGGTAAAATTTATATGAATGATTATCCTTTCACAGCTCAGGAGGAAACAATCTATGAGAAAAAGAATCTTGCCTATCCTAATGATGTTGCTCTTGTTGGTAGGATGCTCTAGTAATAAGCTATCGCTTCATGGAGAAAGTGTGAACTGGAATGTAAGTGTTAGTAGTGAAAATAAGAATGGCCCTATAAGCTTCGTAATCCGATACATAGGGGAAGAAGATCAGCCGAGAAATGTTCGTTATCAGTTTGCTGGACAGGCGATTTCACCGAGTGGTTCTATAGAGAAGCTTAATGCTCCTTATAAGGAAATTTCGTTTAAGAGTGATTCGAATGATCATGAATCTGAGACGCTTCCGATCCCCGTTCATATTCAGTGGAACCGAGATCAGGAAGAGACGATCTATGTGGAGTAAAATAAACGAAGATAACCGACCATATATGGGTCAAGTGACTGTTTGGGAATCGAGACAGATGGAGTATGAGGTTTTGAATATCGAGTCGGAAGAACTGATTTTGTGGAAGTATGTGGGGAAGAGTGACCATGATAATGAAGTTGATTTCGATGAGCTCTTGCAGGAATATTTCCAAGCATTGAAGTCGGGGTGCAAACCCTAAATGTAGTGGGGAAAGTGACATAGTGAGCTTACTTTTCGAGCTTCCATTTACATCAACTCTGTAGTTGATTACACTTGAGGTACCGTAACTTGATTACGTAAATTATTATCATCAGGAGGAATCCATCCATGCATCAAACTGCACATATTCAAGAAGCTAGAGATTACATATTAAGCAGAACCAGCTCCAAGCCAACTGTAGGTATGATACTGGGTTCAGGACTTGGCGCTCTCGCAGACGAAATTCAGAACGCAACGGTTATTCCGTATAGTGAAATCCCATACTTTGCTAAATCCGAGGCTGTGGGTCATGCCAACGAATTGGTCATTGGAGAACTGATGGGCAAAACCGTTGTTGCGATGAAGGGACGTCTTCATTATTATGAAGGCTTTACACTAGAGGAAGTGACGTTCCCGGTACGTATGATGAAAGCATTAGGTGTAGAGCAATTGATTATCACCAATGCTTGTGGCGCGATCAATACAAGCTTTGAACCAGGTCAGCTTATGATCATTACAGATCATATTAACCTGGTAGGTAACAATCCGCTGATGGGGCCAAACAATCCAGAACTGGGCACACGCTTTCCAGACTTGTCCCAGGTATACAATCCAGAGCTGCGCAGCATTGCGCTTCGTGTTGCAGATGAGCAGAAAGTTAGCTTGCAGCAAGGTGTCTATGCTTGGTGGAGTGGACCGGCTTATGAGACACCAGCGGAGATTCGCATGATTCGTACGATGGGTGCAGATGCAGTAGGGATGTCGACTGTGCCTGAAGCTATTGTTGCGGTTCATGGGGGCATGAAAGTGTTGGGTATTTCTTGTCTCACTAATATGGCCTGCGGCATTCTAGATCAGCCGCTTAATCATGAAGAAGTCATTGAAGTAGCTGCCAAAGTAAAAACAACGTTCACAGGGCTTGTCAAAGGTATTCTGCAAGAGATGTAATCGGAAGAGCAGCATCTCTCCTAATATTGCAAGTTGGTGATCATAGGAGCATTGTCCAAGATAGAGCTGAATCTGTCTGGGCAATGCTTTTATGTGCATATTTTTTTGAAAGTTTCATAATGGATGAGTCCAATTGCGTAGCAAAAGATGGGCGGAAGTTCTCTCGTGTTTTCGTTTTTCTTATTGTACAGTTGTAGGATATGGGAACGTGAAGATTCATGAAAGTGAGGTATCTTAAGTGCAGAACATTAGAAGAACGAAACAGATTGAAGGCACAACAACACCTGGCATCATACATAATGGCGGACATCATTTTCTCATACCTGTGCAGATTTATGAAGACGGCATGATTAATTGCTGGGAACTGGTTGATCTGAAAGAGCTGAAGCAGAAAATCGAGGAGTATTGGTTAGGCCCTGATGTACCTGTTGGAGAGACGATCTCCATCCATGGATTAGGTGCTTACCGAGTGGAGCAAGCGAACTGGATGCATAACAATAGCAGTTATTATGAACATATTGAGCGTAAGATCAGAGCGCTTAATCCCGAATTTCGTAATATATTCGAAGTCACGCCACGTCTACAACAACTGAAGGAGAATAGAAGGGTGTCATATTCGCCTCAAGCGGTTGATTTTGCAGTAGTGCAGGAACTGTTCTATGAGACGATTCAGGGCGATGGCTTCTCTATTTTCATGAAATACGAAGGACAGCATTACCTGGTTCATCTGGTGGTGTATGAGAATGGTAAGGTGGCGATCTATCAGTTGCCCGAGTATGTCGAGATGGCTATAGATGAATTAGCATCGTGGTTTCGGGATGGAACCTTCTTTACGACGATTGATCGCCCGGTAGCTATTCGGATACTGGATCTGGGCGAAGTGACGTTCTCAGAAGAGCAATATGCCGAGAATGTTGAGGATAAATACCAGGAACTGCTGGATATGCATAAGAAATTGACAGGAGAACAGACCACGTTTGAAGCATGTCGACATGCGTACCACATGTATCTGGAAGATCCGAGTGAATTCAACCGAGCTGTGCTGAAGGAAAAATATGAACGGGTGCCCGAGCATCAACGGATGTACTTGGGCGATATGGATAGCCGGGATATGGATTATCAGCGAATTATATATACGCCAGAGGAGAAACGAGAAGTGTAGCCTTTGCATCTCCAGCAGAGGTGACCCATTCATAAGGAGGATGAGGAGTGGAATGAGTAGGCAGGCTGAACAATTGTGGCAACGTATCATTGCCAAAGGGACAAGCGTTGATCCGAGCTTTGAAGTGGCACTTCATCTCCAGCCGGGAGCGACAGAGGCAGATTTTCGTTCTGTAGAGAACGAGTTGGGTGTGATATTGCCAGAAGAGATGAAGGCATTATATCGTATCCATGATGGACAGATATGGGACATCGACGGAGCTGCTTTGGTCAGAAACCTAACGCTAACCCCTCTTGCGCAAGTGAAGGAGAATTGGGCTTTTCTTCAGGAGGAATTCGAACCTGATGAGTTGGAAGCAGACATGGATGATGCGATTAAACCATTGCTTTGGAACGCCAAATGGATTCCTATTGCAGAGAATGGTGGGGGAGATTATCTATGTCTGGACACGGATCCTGCATCTTCGGGAAATGTGGGACAAGTCCTCTATTTCTGGCATGATTGGGGTAAACGTTCGGTTGAGGCTCCGGGATTATTTGCGTTTTTGGAGCTATGTTTAGAGGAAGAAGAGGACGACTAACTATTAGAACTCTCGGCGTGCAACACTTTGAAACACAAACACACAAACACACAAACACACAAACACACAAACACACAAACACACAAACACACAAACACACCAAAACACCAAAACACCAAAACACTTAAAACGTCGTCCTTGGAAGGAAACGTTTAAGTGTTTTTATGTGTTTATCACCTTGTTATATGAATTTCGTTCAAAGATTTATGCTGTAGAGTAGAAAGATCACCGTTCAAATGTTTCAGGTTTGGGAGAAATATAGCAGCTATAGAGCAGATGAAAGGAAGAAGTCCGAGAGATACAAATAAGAAGGGTAGACCATACATTTCGGCAACGGCCGCACCTGCAAAAGCTCCGACGGGTTGAAGTCCGCCACCAATCAAGAAACGAATAGAATTGACCCGACCTTGCATGGAGCTAGGTACAAGTGTCCCGTGTAACGAAGAGCTGAGAGAACCGAAGAAGGGACCAGCCACTCCTGCGGCACATAAGGTAATAAGTGCAAATGGGTAACTTGGAAATAATCCTAATAAGGCATTACAAAGCCCAATGACAGCTAAGCTACACAGCATGACGGTTCGTCTTTTCTTAATCTCACCGATCCATGAGATAACGGCTAGCCCTAGGAGTGTGCCAAATGCCGAAGCAGTAGTTAGGGTTCCCATAGCGGCAGCATCTCGGTGCAGCACTTCGCGGACAAAAGGAATCATCATCGTCCAGATGGCAACGGACGACATGTTGCTGATGGAAACCATCAGCATGATCGAGAGCATCGCTGGGAATCTCCGATAGAATGAGAAGCCTTCTCCAATATCTCGAACATAAGCTTGAAGGGAGAAGGTTTCTCGTAATGCTGCTGGTTTCTGCATAGCGGGCAGATAGAGCAGGGCAGTAATTGCTGCAAGGTAACATATCGCGTTGATACCAAGGGTAGGCAATGCACCAGCGGCAGCCGTTAGCGCTCCGGCGATGGCTGGCCCCAGCAAAGCAGCGGCGTTCCGACAACCATCAATGACTGCAAATGCCCGTAACAGTTTATGTTCACCAGCGACACCGGGTACAACAGCCATGGCTGTGGGCATAAATAGGGCGGAGCAGGCTCCGCTGAGCGCTGCGGCAACGAACAGATGCCAGAGTTGCAATTGTCCTGTGATCCCCATACTCAGTGGTAGCAATAGAGCCAGTAACCTTACTGACGCTAGTCCCGCCATAAACTTTCCACGATGCAGACGGTCGGATAAGGGCGATCCAAGCAACCTGAAGGCTACCTCGGGAATGCTGAAGCTGAGTGCCATAGCTCCCATAGCTAGCTTCGAGGCAGTTAACTCATAGACCAGCCATTCCATAGCCAGCAGACCAAACACATCACCGAGAGAACTGAGTGTAACTGTAGCTAATAAACCATAATAACTTCGCTTAACCATATAGGGTCCTCCGCAGGGTAGAATCAAGCCATTTGTACAGAGGAAGTTGCTTGAATTCAGCTTCCAATATAAGCTCCAATCTGCTGTGGGAGGTTGTTCAGAGCTTCCAAGCGCAGGCTATATTCCGTGTTCTTGTGGTCATAATGTACGATAATTAGTCCGGCTGCTCGCAAGGCAATGAGATGGTAATGTATCGTGCTCTTCGATAGTCCTACCTCGCGTACAATCTCAGTAAACGTCAATTGCTTACCCGCCAGTAATCGTAAAATGAACAATCTAGTTTCATCCGATAGTGCACGGGTTAGACGCAGTAATCCAGGGTTGGGTCTTCCCGGTTCGGTGGGAAGAATGTCACACGAGTAACTGGTGAAGATGATCTCGTCAAAGATCGCTGAGGTGACAAATGGACGCGCATGGTATTGAGGGATAAGAATGATCTTGTTCAGCACACCGTTAGGATAGATTCGCATACCCTGTGTAGCTTGTTCATAGACCTCTTGATCATTGCCTCCCTGTAAACGGGCACGTCTAGTCTTTGCCTCGTGCGAGAGACCTTCGATAATGGCTGGATCGATGTTCTTAAAGTAGTGTTCATTCCATTCCCGTATGGCTTCAGATGTCCGGCTGCGCAGATCGGGCAGATTAGAGGGTACAGACAATTTCAAGCCAGCAGCGATATCATACAACTGTCCCGAAGACAAACCTTCAAGCCAATCCAAAAAGCCATGAACCGAGCGATCCCCAGGGCAATGCCATATGTATGGTGCAAGACTGAAGTTGTCTGTAGCTTTCATCGTATCTCTCATGTTTTGTAGCTTGGCTGGTGCAAATTGATCCTGTACATCACGAATCCACAGTTTTCCAGCATCGAGAGCTGAATGATTCTGTTTACCCATAAAAGCGGACAGACTGCTTACACATTCATAAATGGGTGCAAAATCAACCTCCACTTGATAGTTCATAGTTGTACACTTCCTTTCCTTTCAGTATGTAATCTATCTTTCTATTTTTGTTCTATATTTATAGAACTAGTAATTTGTTTTATTATATACGAACGATTATATTTGTTACAACACAAATATTTCAACGGCTCTCTCCCACATTTCCCTAAGTAAATGAAGAGTACTTTACTTACGAGAAGCAGCTTCGTAATGGGAATACTTGTAGTTCATTCAATGACTTTGTTGTCCTAGTAAGCAAAAAAATGAAGGTAACTTTTTTTTCAAAGATGTATAGTGAGGTTCTAGAGAGGGGTGTTGAGGTGGTTCCAGTTACGATGCGACAATCACATCAGGAAGACAAGGAACAGCTTGCAGAATTAAGAGCCTTGGTTCTGTACGATGATCTAACGCGGTTAGGGAGATATGATGAGGTGAGGGTACGTGAACGTTTCCGTACAACATTCGATCCCGACTATACGTGGATTATTGAAGCTGAAGGCTCTATGGTGGGGTGCATTGCATTTAAGCCTAGAGCAGAGGAATATTTGTTAGAACACTTTTATATTCATCCAGACCATCAGGGCAAACGAATTGGAACGCAGGTGCTGAACATGTTACTGGATCGGGAAGAGATTCGGGGCAAACGAGTTACCTTAAATGTGCTGCAAGGAAGTCCAGCGCGGCGATTGTATGAGCGTCTAGGGTTTGTTCTGGATACAGAAGATGAAGTTGACGTGTTTATGTCCAAGCTAGTTCCACAGGAGTCTAACCATAATCATTAAACAGGTTAAACGGAATATAGATCCATTCATTTAATTGTTGAATGGGTCTATTGAACTTTTCTATTATACATTCACGATGGGATATTCTAATATACTCTATAACCTACTTTTTATATAGGAATTATTGAATATGAGGAATGTCGATGGTTCATTGGAAACGGAATCTGTATATTCTGTGGCTGGGTTTGTTCTTCAATCATATGGCATACACCTTATCTATCCCGTTCTTTCCACTGTTTCTGCAAAATGATCTTGGTATCCAGCAGGGGGTGGAGGTCTGGGCAGGCATCGCCATCTCCATTAGCTTTCTAATCAGTGGACTCTGTGCCCCGTTCTGGGGATCACTAGCGGACAGATACGGGAGTAAGCTGATGCTGATTCGCTCAGGGGTCGGTCTCGCGATGGCACATTTAGCCAACTATTGGGTATACGATCCCTTTACCTTTATAGCTGTTCGGGTCTTCCAGGGACTGATGGCTGGGTTCAATCCGGCATCCCTAACGCTGGTTGGTACCAACACGCCAGAGAAACATGTGGGTTATGCACTAGGAGTCATCTCAACAGCTACAGCCGCAGGAAGTATTCTTGGTCCGCTGGCAGGTGGAATTCTTAGTCAATGGGTAGGTCTGCGTGGATGCTTCATTGCCTCAGGGATCATTACACTGCTATCTGCTCTCATGGTGCTGGGTGTTAAGGAATCACGAGAGCCTCGCAACATCGCTCGTTCCAGCATTCTAGATGATGTAAAGCAAGCAGTGAGCACACCAGGTCTAATGCGGATCTATGGGCTGATTTTGCTCGTCTCTACTTCAGTGTTAATTATTGAACCCGTGCTGACGCTGTACGTTGTGCAGATTGGTGGGGATGTCAGCCGTGCGACACTTAGTGCCGGGATTGTCTTCTCCGCAATTGGTATAGCAACGGTTATTATGGGGCCTCGCTGGGGACGCATCGGTGGAAGGATTGGATACGAGAAAACGT
The DNA here is from genome assembly GCF_001426865.1 of Paenibacillus sp. Root52. Lineage (GTDB taxonomy): Bacteria > Bacillota > Bacilli > Paenibacillales > Paenibacillaceae > Paenibacillus. Next base: position 173,146 of record NZ_LMFO01000030.1, read on the forward strand.
TGTTTATCGGTCTGCTGGGTGGAGGCATCGGTAGTCTATTGCAGTTGACTGCGACAAATCTTATTTATTTCGGTAGTCTGCGGTTTGTGTATGGGCTCTTCTTCGCGGCCGTGTACCCGGCTCTTAATGCACTCATTATTCAATATGCAGCTAAGGAATTTCGAGGTAGAGCCGTTAGCTTAAGTCAGAGTGCAAGCCAGTTCGGTATTGTACTAGGACCACTTCTCGGTGGCTTTCTGGGAGGGTGGACAGGTATTCCTTTTATATTCCTACTCACGGGAATTGTACTGCTGACTGCGGCTTGGGTGGTTAGGGCGAAGGAGTTCAAGCAAGGAGCTATCCGGAAGGTTATGACAAGTGATCGTGAGACAACGCTTAACAAATTATAGGGAGGGCTTCAATATGGCGCAAAGACAGTTGAGATTGGGAGCGAATCTAAACGAAGTTGGGAATAGCATTTCATTCTGGAGACATCCGGATATTCCGATTAATGCGAGTGTAAGCCTGGATTTTTATAAAAAACAAGCGCTCAAAGCAGAGGAAGGCAAGTTCGATCTGCTTTTTATTGCAGACGGTCTCTTTATTAATGAGAAATCCAATCCTCATTTCCTGAATCGATTTGAGCCGATAACGCTCTTATCTGCGCTGGCGGGAGCAACCTCTCACATTGGTCTTGTAGCCACATTGTCGACATCATATAGTGAGCCGTTCACGGTGGCTAGGCAGTTTGCTTCACTGGATCATATCAGTCAAGGGCGTGCAGGCTGGAATGTGGTGACTTCACCGTTGGAAGGATCAGCCCTCAATTTTGGCAAAGGTGAGCATCCGAATCATGCATTACGCTATGAGATCGCTGAGGAGCATCTCGAAGTTGTCAAAGGTTTGTGGGATTCATGGGAGGATGATGCCTTTGTCGGAGATAAAGAGAACGGGGTGTTCTTCGATCCGGCGAAGTTACATACGTTGCATCACCAAGGGAAGCATTTCTCCGTTCAAGGTCCGCTGAACGTCGCACGTTCCAAGCAAGGACAACCGGTTATTTTTCAGGCAGGCTCTTCTGAATCGGGTAAGGATCTGGCTGCTCGATCGGCTGATGCGATCTATACAGGGCATGAGACGTTAGAAGAAGCGCGCGAGTTCTACCAGGATGTGAAGGCAAGAGCAGCAGCTTATGGACGCAACCCGGAAGAACTGCTAATCTTCCCTGGCATTGGGCCTATCGTAGGCAGAACGGAAGAGGAAGCGGAACGCAAGTATCAAGAGAGCGCTGAACTGGTTAGTATTGATCAAGCGCTGAATTACTTAGGACGGTACTTTGAGCATTATGATTTCTCCCAATTTCCACTGGATGCGCCGTTCCCTGATATTGGTGATCTGGGCAGCAATAGCTTCCGCAGTACAACGGACAAAATCAAGCAGCAGGCTCGTGAGCAAGGACTGAGTTTACGCGAAGTAGCTCTGCTTGCTTCAACGCCAAGAACATCCTTCATCGGTACACCCGAGCAAATCGCTGACCAAATTCAGGAATGGTTCGAAGGTGGCGCGGCAGATGGCTTCAACATTCGTACCGTTGTTCCAAATGGCTTGGTGGATTTCGTGGATCTAGTCGTTCCGGTATTACAAGAGCGCGGCTTATTCCGCACAGAATATGAGCAGGATACATTGCGTGGCAACCTGGGTCTTCCGATTCCGCTTAATCGTTATTCGCTTGAGACGGCGCAATAGGTTCGAGCTTCTGTTAAAAGGCATATGAAAACAGTCGATGGGCTTGATCCTTTAAGCTAGCTAGTTGGAACAAAAAAACAGAAACAAAGAAAAACCGTTCCAAGGCTGGGAACGGTGAGATGATGAACATGAAAGCTCGATGTTTAATGTTGCATGTTAAAAGCTTGAAATGGACCGTATGTCTGTGAAATGTGTCCTTATTGGTGGGTCATGTTTCTCCGATACTGGTATGGCGTGACGCCGTACTCCTGTTTGAACAACTGAATGAAATACTGAATTTTACGGTACCCGATCATTTGCGCGATATCGGCTATACGGAGTTCGGAATCCTGGAGCAACTGGGAAGCTTTCTCCAACCGTTTCCTCGAAATGTAGTTGGACACGTTCTCTCCGGTCTCTTGTTTGAACAGCTTGGAAAAGTAGACTGGATGAAGATGCGCGACTTTTCCTAGTTCATCCAGACTAAGACCGTGGGAAAGATGGTCTTCAATGTATTTTCGTACTTTATCAACGATGGATTGAATGGACATTTGTTTGTTGATACGGATTCTGCTGAACATGTCGATGAGAACGGATCCGAACTTGTCGGGGTCTTGAAGCCGATTGAACATCCAATCGGCTATTTTCGTTGTATCCTGATTTTTGTCCTTGAGATAGATATACGTGATGATCTCCATAAGATAGATTTGTTTTTGTTTTCTGTTAGTGATTCGCTCATACGTATGTATGATATTGCCTATCGTTTCCGAATCACTTTCCACTGAAGAAAGGGCAGTTGCCCCAACAAAATCGCTAGAGCTTACGTCTTCATTCAGGAAGAAACGATAGAAATGATCCCGTGTTTCATTCCGGTTGGTCAATGCGAACGGTGAGGACAAGGCCGCTTGATTCCACTCGGCAGCGAATCTCCGTGCTGTTTCTTCAGGTATACAGGCGACCAGATGTGATCCTGAAGGCCAAACGAATGAAGTAGATGGCTCTGCAACAGTATGTTGTACACGTTCTACATCTGCTTCTGTGTAATGCTCAAGCTTGAAGAAGCAATAACGATGATCTCCTAAACATGCTGCGTATACATCATACTCTTCCTTTAAAGTTTCGTTCTGAGCAAGTAGCGAGAGTAGATAGCCCATACCCTTAAAATGCTCCCAATTGACGGCGTGAACAGGACGTGATTTCTGGATCTTTTGAATGGCTTTGGACATCGCATGCTCTACATCATCTTTATCAACAGGTTTAAGTAAATAGTCCAGAGCCCCGAGACGGATTCCTTGCTGTGCATAATCGAACTCGGAATATCCGGAGAGCATGATGACTTTGGTTGGTAAGTTGTTTTGATGAATGTGGTGCAGCAGATCTATTCCCGAAACCTCAGGCATGCGAATGTCCGTAATCAAGATGTCGATCCGGCGTCCGTTCAACATTTCTCTCGCTTCAATGGAATTGGTCGTTGTCTCAATCTGATGAATACCGAAGGAACGCCAATCCACCAAATGCTTCATATACTCCACGACATAATGTCCATCATCAACAATTAACAGCTTCATATGCTCTCTCCTCTCTCAGTCGGAACATGAATCATCAGCAGGACAGACAGCCCGCCCCAGTCATTGGTTGAAAATGCTAACCCGCTACGATCGCCATACGTATTTTTTAGACGCCGATTAACATTCCAGAGACCGACACCTCGGGTTCCCTCAGGCGGGGTGTCGCTATCAAGCTGAGTCTCCAGCTTTTGGATTTCATCCGGTGTAAGACCCTTTCCATCATCGGATACCCGAATGAGAATGACTTCCTCTGCTTGCTTAACATCGATGTTCACCCGGTTGGCTCCCTGTTGCCCTTCAATACCATGCTGAATCGCGTTCTCCACGACAGGCTGGATGATCAGTGGCATGAGTGGAAGAGAGTTGAGTTCTGGCGGAAGATCGATGGCATACTCTATTTTTTTACTCAGGGTCATGATGATTAAGAAGTGCTCTGCAAACTGCAATTCCTCTTGTAACGTGACTTCATGTTTATCCAGTCTGGTCAAGTAACGATAATATTCAGCCAGATGTTTACTCATTCGCATGACAGCATCAGGAGAGAATTTGGCTACGGACATAATGAAGAATAAACTGTTGTACAGAAAATGAGGATTAATCTGGGCTTGCAGTTGCTTCAGCTCTGCACTCCTTCTCAAATCCGTCTCGGTCTTCAAGGATACAAACAGATCCTGAATCTCGGCTACCATGTGATTAAAGCTGCGAAAGAGGACGTAAAATTCGTTATCCGTATTTTCCGTAATTCGTGTACTATGATTGCCCTGCTCAACCTGTAAGAACTTTCTCTCCATTAAGCGAATGTTACGATCGTAATTCCGGTAGAACGTAAAGATGACGATCAGCCCTAGTGTCAGAACAGCTATAATACTGATAAGGAATACCTTTCGGTTATGATCAAGCGGTTTAAGGAAATCATTTGTACGTGTATAGGTGATCAGATAGGTGTCGAGTGCTTCAATATAACGGGAGAGAACATAGTAGTTTTCGGAATTCGTATGGTAATCATATTTAAGTGTAGCTCCCTCTTGCGGTAACAGAAGTTCTGAAATCGCTTTCAATAGATCGTTATCTACTTCATCCTCGTCCCATAATCGGTGATCGTCAAACCACAGAAAAGCGTTCGAGCTATCATTGTTAACAGCCTTCTGAAGTAGGCTCTTCAGATAATCATTGTTCAGCTTAACACCAACGACATATTGAACCGGCTTCAATTGCTCGGATTTTTGGATATACGGGTAGGCTGCAAAATAATACAAGCTATCATCGATAATACGCCAGCCAGGTCGCTGAATCTCGTTGAATGGAAGTCGCGCCTCCAGCGAATTGCTGGTAGATAGAAATGTTCCTTCATTTTTCCAATAGATGCCGATGGATTCAATCGAGCGGCTAGACAGAAGGGTTTGGCGTAAGCGATCGACAATATCATTTTTCTTCATCTGAGAGTCGTAGTTACTTAGCTCCAGCACTTGCCTTTGATAAAACCTGACATCACTGTCAGCCGCAAACTGAACCCCGTACATATTAGCCTCATACATAATTCCGTCCAGGATGCCCTTTACATAATCAAGTTGGTTCTTGGAGGCTCCGATCATATTTTCTTCCAATGTCTTCGAGCTCAATCGATTCATCACGAAGAATAAACTCAGTGTTAATAACAGGAAAAATACAAAGAAATAGATAAAACGTTTCATGTACATTTTTCTAATCATGTGTGTTCCTTTCCTATACGCAGAACTTGAAGTACTACCGATTGCAATTCCATTTTCATCATAAGCCAATCTGGATAAAAGCGGAAGAGTGACCATGCTTTAAAATGAAAGCGGTTTAAAATTGATTCAGATTGAGGTTATGATCTTCACATTTTGGCATTTTGACATGAAAGCGCTTTTGTTAAGCTTACATTACGAGGACGCGTCCCCAGAGCCATCACAGAGGAGGTATGCACCATTAATGAGATTGGTTCCGTAAAAGCAGGCTCGAATATAACGCCCAGGGTGTCCCGGCGAACGCCTTGGAAAAAGGAATTGAAGAAGAGCTGGCCACTGTATGTATTGTGTATTCCCGCCTTCGTATTTGTTTGTATCTTTTCATATGGTCCGATGGTCGGTCTGCTCATGGCTTTTCAGGATTATAAACCATGGCTCGGGATCTCAGGTTCCCGCTGGATCGGGCTGGACAATTTCGAAAGAATCTTCCGGTATGACGAAGCAACGCAAGCCATTATCAATACGTTGATTATCGCCGTTTCCAAAATTATCGTTGGTATTATCGTTCCTATTGTTATGGCTATTCTGTTAAGCGAGCTGCGGAATGTTGGCATTAAGAAAAGCGTGCAGACACTCGTTTATCTGCCCCATTTCTTGTCATGGGTTACGGTTGCAGGGCTCATGATTAACATCCTTGGATTGGATGGAGGCATCAACCAGATGCTGACCCGCATTTTCGACATCGCTCCCATTTACTTTTTGGGTGACCCGGATCTGTTTAGATTTACGGTCGTAGTCAGCGATGTATGGAAAAGCTTTGGGTTTGGCATGATCGTCTATCTGGCGACCATTGCAGGGATCAACCCTTCGTATTATGAGGCGGCCGAAATTGATGGTGCGACACGTCGCCAGCAAATTTTATACGTTACCCTGCCAAGTATGCTGCCGATGATTATTGTCATTTCTACGCTCAGTCTGGGAAATATTCTGGACGCTGGATTTGATCAGGTGTTCAACCTTTACAACCCTCTTGTCTACAGTACGGGAGATATTATTGACACCTATGTTTATCGTTCTTCCTTGTTGAATGGGCAATACGGATTCGGTACAGCGGTAGGGTTGTTCAAATCGGGGATCAGTCTAATCTTGATCGTCGTATCCTATAGGCTGGCCTATAAGTATGCCAACTACAAAATATTCTAACAGGAAGGAGGGAGAGGCAGTATGTACCATAAGACGACAGGGTATAGAGTTTTCTCAGTATTCAATTATGCGTTTATGATCTTGGCAGGACTGGTGTGTTTTCTTCCACTGCTTCATTTGCTCGCGCAATCCCTCAGTAGTAAGGCGGCAATAAGCGGTAATTTGGTATCCTTTTGGCCGGTCGGCTTCAATATGGACGCCTATGTCAAAACGTTTAGCAATTCTAATTTTATCAGTTCCATGTGGACTTCGATTCTACGAACGGTCCTGGGAACATCCATCAGCATGTTTATTCTTACTTGCGCAGGATATGCGCTGTCCAAGGAATTTCGGGGACGCAACGCGCTGATGTGGTTTTTTATCTTCACCATGCTCTTCTCTGGGGGATTAATTCCTTCTTATATTTTGGTTACAGGTCTTGGTTTGAAGGATACCATCTGGGCGTTGGTCTTGCCGGGAGCTTTCGGAGCGTATAACCTGATTCTTCTTGTCAATTTCTTCAAAACGATTCCGAAAGCGCTGGAAGAAGCAGCATTTATCGATGGAGCTTCCTTTTTTGCAATCCTTAGCAAAATTTATTTACCGTTGTCTCTACCAGGCATAGCTACGGTATCCTTGTTTATTATGGTGGGGCACTGGAATTCCTGGTTTGACGGTATATTGTACATGTCGGATGCGAGTAAGTATCCGCTGGCTTCTTTCTTACAGACCGTAGTGGTGCAGAGCAACATGCAGAACATGGCGATGAGTCAGTCGGAAGTGGAAGCGATGTCGGAACAGAGCATCAAGGCAGCCCAAATATTCGTGAGCACATTGCCAATTATTATGGTTTATCCTTTTTTACAACGATATTTCGTGAAGGGAATTGTGCTGGGGGCTGTCAAAGAGTAAGAAGAGGTAAGTCACATGTTCGGATTCATGCTTACATGGTTTGGATTCCATAGTATCCATAGAAACAGCCATTTGATCGAAGGGGGATTATCTCTATGAGAAAAAGAAGTAACGTGTGGAAAATGTTAAGTACAATCATGTTGTCAGCACTTGTGGTAGCCGGTTGTAGCAGTGGAGAGAGCAATAACGTTGCCACGCCAGAATCCGTGCTGAAGGATGGGAAGTATGATCCACCGTTGACCATGACGATTGCCAAACAACAGGATGAGAATTCGGGGAAATACATCAACGGCGAAAGCCTGAATGACAATGTGTTAACTCGCTGGGGCGAGGAAAAGCTCGGCATTAAGATCGAAACTACGCTGCTTGGGGGTGATGCTTCACAATATAATACCAAGTTACGACTCGCGCTAACGGGTTCCGAGAAACTGCCAGACGTTCTACCGGTCTATGATACGATGCTGATTAACGACTTGATCGAATCTGGACAGGTGAAGGAAATTACGGAAGATATCGCAGCATACATGCCTGACCGAATCAAGGAAATCTACAAACAATATCCATCGACCTTCAATCCGGTTGTTCGGGACGGCAAAGTGTATGGTATGGCCATTGCGCCAAATCTCACGGAAGGTGAAGTCATGTTGATTCGCCAAGATTGGCTCGACAAATTGCAATTGAAAGCGCCAACAACACTGGAGGAGTTCGAGCAAGTCATTGCGGCATTTACGAATGATGACCCGGATGGTAATGGCAAACAGGATACATATGGCTTTACTTTCTCGGGGAAAGATTCGTACAACACAGGCTGGGTGAGTGATCCGGTCATGATTTTCAGTGCATATACAGGTAAACATCTTCCAAGACAATGGGTTAACGATAATGGCAAACTGACCTATGGATCGGTCGCTGCAGGCAACAAGGAGGCACTTGGCAAGCTGCGTGATTGGTATGCGAAAGGATATTTGAACAAAGAGCTGGCTACGCAGGGAGCATGGGACGCTTTGTCAGACTTTACGGAAGGCAAGGCAGGCATCATCGTCGGTCGACCTTGGTTATACGGCAGTGTGAAGGATGTGGAGAAAAATATAGAGGGTGCCAAAGTTGTTCCCTATCCGACCGTCCAAGGCGTGAACGGAGATAGAACCTATCAAACTGCCCAATTAAACGATGGCGTATTTATGTTTAACAAGGACTTTCAGAACATGGAGGCCTTCTTCCTATACTACGATAAAATGTACGATGCTGCGTTTGGGACAGGAGAGTTTAAATACGGCTATGCGCAGGGATATGACTACGATATCGTCAACGAAGAAGTCACCTTCGACCCGCAGCAATTCAATACACCGTTGGAAGCCGTGCAAGGGGTAGGGAAAATGGCCTTTACGAAAAACACACCGAGCGTCGACGGTCCTGGTCAGTCTTACTACGATCTGGCTAACGGGGTAGAGGCGGATACAGGTGTTCTCCTTCAGAGTGATTCAAGGGATCAAACGACCAAAGACGGATATCGAATCTCTTATGAGAACCGCGATTCCTTGGTACCCAATGATTTTAACGGCCCACCTACACCAACGATGCAAAACATATGGGAACAGTTGACGACCATGGAACAAGAGATATTCACCAAGATCATTTATGGCAATGAACCGCTCGAAGCGTTCGATACCTTTGTTAAGCAATGGCACGAGAAGGGCGGCGATGAAGTAACTGAGGAAGTCAACGATTGGTACAATCAAGCGAGCAAGACAGATGTCATGGCATTGATGAATCTGAAATAATAAGGAGATGACTCAGCGTGATGATAAAAAAATCAAGAATAGCAATCATTGTTGCATTTCTATTGCTGGCATACCATTTCTCTGCTGCTGTACCAACCACTCAAGCTGCGGGTGAAGAGACGAATATTGCTGCAACGCTGTTTGTACTAAAGAACGATTCTGAGGTGAACAATGCCAAGATCCACTGGGCACCTGTTGACGGAGCGACCGGGTACGAATTGCTTCGCTCCGAGAACAATGGGGCTTATGAGTTATTACAGACCTTAACCGGGACAACAACAGATGATTATGGTCTTCAACTAGGTAGCACGTATACCTATCAAGTGAAAGCGTATGGGGGAAGCACCGTGCTAACCTCTGCGGTTTCACCCGAATATACGCCATATGTGCTTCCAGAGAACCTGACTACGTTTGATAATACAACCAAGTCAACTCTGAACCTGCCGAATGAACTCAAAGTCGGGGATACCTACTACAGATTCAACTTTGTTCAAAAGCCAACAGGTGGATTCGGTCAGATGATCCAACAGACGTCAACCGATGATATTACCTACGGCAACGATAAAGTGGTGCTATCTTATACCGATCATCCAGACTTGGCTGATAGCAAATTTGAGGGGATCAATATTCTATATCATGAGTCCACGAATAAGTTTGTATTTTGGGCTCACTATGAGAACAGCAGAGATTACACACTAGCCAGAGTGTCGGTGGCATCTGCCACACCTGGAGAAGATTTTACATTTCATAAGAGCTTCCGACCAGGTGGAAATGAATCTAGAGATATCTCCATTTTCAAAGATGATGATGGTACAGCGTACTTGATCTCTACGGCGAATAATAATTCGGATACGATATTGTATCAGTTAACTTCCGATTGGCTGGATGTCGATCACCAAGTGTCTACCATTTATCAGAACCAGCACCGGGAACTGCCCAAGGTAATCAAAAAAGACGGCATCTATTATTTATTCTCCTCCCAAGCTGCGGGCTGGTATCCAAGCATACCGATGTACTCATCTGCCACAAGCCTCGATGGAGAATGGTCTGAACTACGCGTAATTGGCAATACCTCGACCTTCTCGGCACAGTCTGGCTCGGTTATGCGGGTCACGCCAGATACGGGCGACAATGTCGTGATGGTTGCATATCGCTGGATGTTCGGATGGGCAGGCACGCAAAATGGAACCACAGAGGAACGATTGTTACCAGTTTGGTTCTCTAACGGATACGCATTCTATGATTATTTTGATCAGGTGTTATACGATACAGTCAATGATGTCGTCGTTCCTGTACAGGACGGAAAACTACTGTCACAAGGGAAAGAGGCAACTGCACAAACGGCAACAGGAACGAAACCAGCGAGTTACGCCAATGATGGAAGCTATCAAACCGAATGGGTGGGTACCAGCGTTGCGTGGCCACATTGGTGGAAGGTAGATCTCGGATCGGAGCAGCAGATTAACAATGTACAGATTTCATGGTGGATGCAAAAAGGCTCCGAAGGATTCTATAAATATAAAATCGAGACGAGCAACGATAATGTGAATTGGACCGTCGCATTGGATCGAACGGATAATAAATCCTACGGATTTACTTCGGACACCCTCTCTAGCACGGCTAGATATGTGCGAATCAATATGCAGGGTGCAACGCTTCATAATAATCCTAACAACTGGTACACACCAAGATTATGGGAAGTCAAAGTGTTTGGAGAGGACATCGAGTAAGCTCGCGACTCAGCGTCCTAGTTAACGATGTAGTAATTAATGATGTTTTCCAATCGTGAATGACAATAGAAGAGAGGTAACGTCATGAAGACACAATTAGTCAACGGTAGTCTCTGGAATGATATCAACGGTGAACCCATTCATGCTCACGGTGGGCATATGTTATTTCATGACGGTTACTATTATTGGTACGGTGAAGACCGAAGAGATGATCACTATGTGAGTTGTTACCGATCCAAGGATCTGTTCCAGTGGGAGTTTCGGGATCACATCCTGACGACTTCGACTCCGACGGCATCCATACGAGTCCGCACGAAGTTGGAGTTAGTGAATGATGAGGGTGGTAAGGTAAACCTTGAGCGCCCCAAAGTTCTTTTTAATCCCGTGACTAAGAAATTTGTGCTCTGGGTGCACTATGAGAATGGAAAGAATTACAATGACGCGGCATGTGCTGTAGCCACCTCCGATTATCCGGATCGTCAATTTGTCTATCATGGGAGCTTCAATCCTTACGGGTATATGTCGAGAGATTGCACGCTCTTTCAGGATGATGATGGAACAGCCTATTTTATCTCAGCGGCCAGAGACAATGCGGATCTGCATATCTATCGTCTTCAGGAAGATTACCTGAATGTAGAACGTTTAGTCTCGAAGCTGTGGCAGGGTGAATACCGGGAAGCCCCAGCCGTGTTCAAGCGGCATGAGAAGTATTATATGCTTACCTCTTTTTGCACAGGATGGAACCCGAATCAAGGGAAGTATGCGATGGCGGATTCAATGGAAGGTTCGTGGAGTATGCTCTATGACTTCGGTGATGAGACGACGTATCGTACACAGCCGGCTTTTGTACTGAAGCGATCAGCGCAGGAATATCTATATTTTTCGGATCGCTGGAATGGGTCGGATTATTTCCAATCTAGTTATGTCGTGTTGCCTATTGAGTTCAATGGCGCTGTGCCCGTTCTTAACGATTATGCTGCGTTGACCTTGAATAGCGAGACGGATTCAATTCTTTTTGCAAAATAGGTTGTACCATACCATCGGAGCCAGCCTGCTCATTCATATTCAATGCTAGATCGCTCTGCGAGTCGTTCAATGACTTGCAGAGCTTTTTCGAGTTCTGGCGCTTGCAAATGGAGCTGGGTGCTATACTGCATGTCTAATGGATAAAGGTATCTACCATCCAATTGAAGAACTTCTGCTTTTCTTCATAGTGGGGATAATGAGCTGACTGCTTGTAAGAGATAAATTCCTTGTGTTCTGCTTCAATGTTGTCGAAGAACAACTTAGCTGCATGGGAAGAGGTCATATAGTCGTAATCCCCCATTATGAAATAAAAGGGTAGATCCAGCTTCGTAATCATGGAAGGCAAAGGATGATGCATAGCCTCACCGATCAGCACCTCTTGTGAAAATATAATCCCTTTATTGTAGCGGATGGCATCAAGCATCGTATATTCACTGCTGAACGTCATTCCGAAGAAGCTGGCTTCAGGGCTGTCTATCAACCTTAAAGCACCACCATATCGCTTCACGATATCGCGCGGTACAAAGGCTTGCCCTTGTGCAATGGCACCATATATCTGCTCCAACTGGTGTACGTCCTCATCATTACCAGCCAGCCGAGCTTGCTCCATCATCTCATTCCATCCGTCCGTCTCGCTCTGCTGGATATCCGCCATTTGTCCAACTCCAATGTAGGCTTCGTATTTGTCCGGTGCTTGCTGTGCAGCAAGGGTGCCGATGTACGTGCCGTAGGAATGCCCCATTAAGATCACTTTCTCTTTCCCAAGACGTGTAGTGATGTAATCCGTGATGGCTAGTGCATCTTGCACTAACAAGTTAGCAGAAAGATTGGTATAGTCTTCGAAAAAATGATAGGATTTGCCGCTTGCTCTCTGATCATAGTTGACAATTGTAAATCTCGTTTCCAATAGATCTTGAACTTTCTTGGCGTAAGGAATCTCAGATGCACCAGGTCCACCGTGTATATACAGAATAACCGGATTACTCAGATCCTGACCCCGGATCATGATCTCATGATCTGTGCCATTGATGTTCACTTGTTCTAGTACATGGACACTGTTAGAACCTTCTATTGAGGCTGTCCATGTTGGAAAATATAGAACGGCAATACTTAGTGCCATCACTGTAATAATCAAGCATAACAACATGGTTTGTTTCACCTTTTTCATAGGGTATGTACCTTTCTACTTCGAATTTATCGATGTGCTAGTTGCTCATGAACGTATACCTAATGTTACTCGATCGGTGATCATTTCAAATCGTACGCTGGCGTGAGATTATAGTCCGTCTTGAGTCTTAGGTGGAATTTTGTCGGATTCTACTGTGGTTAGGTGTTGCGAAGGAGCGGTCTGGAGCCATATTTGAGGAAATACAAATGTCGATTAAGCCGTTGATGTCGACCGAAAATCAAGAGTTTCGTTAATTGAATTTACGAGTTTACGTTCACATAACAGAGCTTAATGAAGTATGTCAGCGATATGAGCAAAAGCGACAATTTTACTTATCACGTTGAGTCATATTTAGGGTTCGTAGCGAGTCAACGATCACGTTCTACGCGCTCTTTAGGGTGATATGAAATTATTTACAATTCATGCACAATCCACAGATTTCCTTTTTACAAATCGCTCCTATAATAGCAATCGTACAAGGTAATTTTGAGTAGAAACGTGGGAGTATGGGGGGATGAGCCAGCAGGGGTTAAGCAACATTTTGCATCGATTCAATAAGTGATTCTCACAACAAATGATGCAAAATGCAGATCCGAGCAATACGCAGAACATGAACAGCAGGACACGACAAACAAGGCATATTATATGGGAAAAGAAGGGTGAACATAGCCAATGGTAATGAAAAAGGCGTTAGTAGTGTCCATGGTAGCCACAGCGTTAGGCACTTCTGTAGTAAGTGCGGTCTCGGCTGCTCCTGCCGTGAAACCTGTCTCCAATGCAGCTCAGATCCAACATTCCACGTTTACGATAAACGGTAGCACCATCACGATTCGTTCGATCGTTAAGAACGGTGAGACGTTAGTATCGCTTCGTGATGTAACGAAAGCCATCGGTGCACAGACCGAGGTACATAACGGAACCACAACCATCAAGTTAAATGAACATACTGTGCAGCTTGAGCAGAATTCCAAGCAATTCGTAGTTGACGGTACTACTACGAATCTGACCCAACCGGTTGCCCTTATTGGGGGAACGAGCTACGTTGCACTTCGTCCGCTCATTGCTGGAGTTGGCGGTACACTTGTGAAGAGAGCCGGCGTACTTGAGATTAGCACGATTCCATTGTTGGCAGAAGCCGAGAGTCCACGTTTCGCTGGAACGGATAAGCTGATTGTATCCAAAAATGACGACAAGGGCAGATCGGACTATCTCGTGAATGCAACGAACGGTAAATATGAACTGTTGTTCACGACAGACGGCGGATCAGACCTCGTTATCTCCCCGAACGGTGACAGAGCGGTCTATACCAACGCCGAAGGAGCCGTCTACACCATTGACCTTAACACACAAAATTCAAAATTAATTACGAGTGATAACAGCATCAAGTCCGACCTGGTGTGGGCAGCAGATGGTAGTGCGATTTACTTTTTGCAAGGGGAGAAAGGATCGGTCATTGCCAAGCTGAAACTTGCTGATGGAGCCATTACCAAACTGGTGGAGGACAAGGTGGATTATAAAGAGAATTTGAACGTTTCCGCGGATGGCAAGAAATTTGTCTATACAGTAACGTCACTTAGCAAAGTGACTTCGGATTCAACGAATGTTGACGAAGATAATGTATCGATCGATTTCTCGTCTGATCAACAGCAGATTTATTCGTATAACATCGGTGATTCAAAACCTGAAGCGGTGAAACTCACCACTACAACCGATGACAAGCTGTTTGTATGGTCTGCAGATGGACAGAAGGCTTATTACGTTAGCGTACCGTCTACAGAGGGTAAGGCAACACTGATGTCTGTTGATTCATCCCAGAAGGTGAGCTTTGTGTATGCGGATTATGACGTAGAGCAAGTGATTCTGTCGAACGGAAAATTGGTTGTGCTTGCCGCTCAAGATGACAACAACAGCGTGATTTATTCCATCGATACGATCACAGGCAACCAGACGAAGCTATTCACGGTATCCTCGAACGTATCCTCCATTGCGGTTGTTGGATCCCAGATTGCCGTAGTTGAGAATGGTCAGGTGTTGGTGAGTTCGGGACAGGGCTGGAGAGCCGTAACGAAGTAAGGATTGAAAAAATCAAATATTAACCATGCTTGTTAAATTGAGAGGAGCTTATTTTCCCATGAAAAAATGGATCAAACCCTTCACAGCAATGCTTATGGCTGTAACGCTAATTGGTGGACTTGGTGGCGCTACGACGGCATCAGCTGCCAAAAGCACGGAGAAAGGCAAAATCGTAATTAATGGTTCCTCGGCTTTGCTGCCACTTACCCTTCAAGCGGCTAGTGAATTCAAGAAAGATAACCCAAAGGTCAAAATCTCTGC
The DNA here is from genome assembly GCF_001426865.1 of Paenibacillus sp. Root52. Classification (GTDB taxonomy): domain Bacteria; phylum Bacillota; class Bacilli; order Paenibacillales; family Paenibacillaceae; genus Paenibacillus. The sequence continues at coordinate 188,257 of NZ_LMFO01000030.1, forward strand.
TTCCGCAGCGGGTTCTATTACAGGCCCTCAATCCGTTCGTAAAGGCATTGCTGATATTGGCGCGGTAGACTGGGATGCTTCCAAGGACGTACCTGGCTTCAAGAAATTTGATGGCTTGGTAGCGAATCCGGTAGCTGTAACAGTGTTCACGGCGGTTGTGAATACGAATGTCGGTGTAAGCAATCTGACAACCAAACAATTACAAGATATCTTCTCTGGCAAAATTACGAACTGGAAAGAGGTAGGCGGTTCGGATGCAAACATTGTTGTAGTTAACCGTAAATTCGGATCAGGTACACGAGTTAACTTCCAACAAAAAGCACTGGATGGTAAGGACTTCATGAGCAAAGGGGACAACTACAAAGAAGTTGGCTCCAGCGGTGACATGAAAACAACGATTGAAACGACACCTAATGCGATCGGTTATATCGACCTTCCGTATGTAACGAGCAAAATGAAGGCTGTCTCCATCAACGGTGTAGCACCAACAGAGAAAAACGTTCTGAACAAAACGTACAAAGTATGGGGCATTGGATATTACATGACGAAAGGTCAGCCAACAGGGGCTACCAAAGCGTTCATCGAGTATATTCAAAGCAGCAAGTTCCAGAATGGTTCCCTGAAAAAGCTGAAGTTCATTCCACTCGCAGCTGTTAAATAACTTATATGTAGCCGTTCGTTTATTCCACATTTCATAAGGCAAGGGATAGCCAGCTTCCGCGCATGGTCGCCAAGCTGGCTTCTCTATGTGAAAGGAAGAGTTCGTCATGATGGATATGAATGCACCTGCCAACAGCTCCGCGCCAAATGAGCTTGGCTCGGGTGTGGGTAAGGCTCCCGGCTCGGGAACACGCTTTGACCGGAAGGCACGTCTAAGGTGGTCTAACAAACTATTTCGCGTGATTTGTATTAGCAGTGCACTATTGGTATGTCTGATTTTGTTATCTATTCTGGTTCTCATGCTTCGGACGGGTATACTCACATTTGCCGATGTTTCATTGAAGGAATTCTTCTTCTCCACGAACTGGGATCCCGAGAATGAGCACTACGGTGCGTTAACCTTCATTCTGGGCACGCTGGCTCTGACAGGGCTCACCATGCTGTTTGCCATTCCGATCTCCGTCATCGTTGCAGTGTTTCTGGCGGAAATGACACCGAAATGGCTTCGACAAGTGTTACGTCCTGTGCTGGATCTGCTGGTGGGTATTCCTTCGGTCGTATATGGTTTCCTCGGACTGACGATCCTCATCCCATGGCTTAGGGAGATAAGTGGCAACGATCTCGCCGACGGTCTGCTCGCAGCCTCCATCGTGTTGACCATTATGATTCTGCCTACGATTAGTCGGATTAGTGATGACGCCATATCAGCCGTGCCGAATAAATATAGAGATGCGGCGTATGCCCTAGGCACCAACCGTTTTCAGACGATAACCCGTGTTGTCTTACCTGCGGCAAGAGGTGGAATTACCTATGCGGTCATTCTCGGAATGACACGTGCTATCGGGGAAACGATGGCTGTGGTGATGGTTATCGGCAATACAGCGCAGCTTCCAAACAGTCTGTTTACACCAACATCCGTGTTGACGAGTAATATCGTTATGCAAATTTCAAGTGTAGAGTTCGATTCGACCTGGAATCGGGGTCTGTACATGATGGGCTTTATTTTGCTCGCGATCTCCATATTGATGATTGTTGCCGTAAGAATGTTCCAGAGAAAAGGGGTACAAGGCTCATGAGTATGAGAAAAGAGGTAAGCGCGGGTTCCCCTTATTTATTCAGTAAACGCAGAAGAGCTTCCGTGCTGATGGATCGGCTGTTTACGAGCATGGTCTGGGGCATAGGTATCGTTGTGATTCTATTTATCATTGGACTGCTATTTCTTCTAATGGAAAAAGGGCTTCCAGAGCTGAGCTGGGACTTCTTATATGGTTTACCAAGTGAGATTGAAGAAGGTGGTGGGATCGGGCCGGCACTATTTAATTCGTTCTATGTGCTGATCATCTCGCTGCTCGTCTCTATTCCAATCGGCATGGCAGCCGGAATCTATCTGGCGGAATTCGCCCCGAACAATAAACTCATTGAGTTTGTACGGATCTGTGTGGAGGGATTGTCCTCTGTTCCGTCGATTATTTTTGGATTGTTCGGGATTGCCTTATTTGTGGAGTTCTTTGAAATTGGTCTAACCATCTTGGGCGCAGCGATTAGCCTTGCTTTCTTGAATCTGCCGGTGCTGACACGGGTGACCGAAGAATCGATTCGAGCGGTTCCGGTAGAACTTCGCAATGCATCGTTTGCACTGGGCTCAACACATCTACAGACGATTCGCAGTGTGTTGCTGCCTGTTGCTCTGAACGGGATTATGACAGGGATTTGCCTCACCGCAGGGCGGGCATTTGGTGAGAGTGCCGTTATTATTTTGACCGCAGGTGTGTCCACTTCAGGGGAGATGTGGGATTTCAATCTGTTCTCGCCGGGAGGAACCCTCGCCGTGCATTTGTGGTATATCCAATCTGAAGCGATTGTACCGGATGCCGAGCTGATTGCACAGAAAACGACGACTGTACTGATCTTCGTAGCTTTGCTCATTAATATCCTGTTCCGTGTACCACTGTGGTTTAATGCACGCAAGACTCAAGTCTGAAGCTGTATGCCTAGTCTAATTTGGAGAGGCGACTTGCGAAGAAGAGCTTATGCTTACGTCAATATTGAATCTAAATGGATAGGTTAAATTACGACAATATCGTTTATCTGGTTTATCCTTCGCATAAGCGAATAAGGAACGTAATTCATTTCACCACTGGGAGGGCACCTTGTGCAACCTATTATCGAAATTAATAAGCTGAATTTATATTATGGTGCATTCCAAGCGCTTAAAGAGGTCTCGATGGACATCTCGGAACGAGCCATTACTGCCTTTATCGGGCCGTCTGGATGTGGGAAGTCCACGCTGCTACGTACGCTCAATCGGATGAATGATCGCATTCCCGGCACACGCATTGAGGGGAAAGTGGCTGTAGGAGGAACTGACATCTATCATGGAGAAGTGCATGTGGAATCTCTTCGCCAAAAAATCGGAATGGTCTTCCAGCAGCCCAATCCTTTCCCCAAATCCATCTACGAGAATGTAGCCTTTGGGCCGAAGCAACATGGGATTCATGGCAAGAAAAAGCTAGATGAGATCGTTGAACAGAGCCTTCGTGCGGCTGTGTTATGGGATGAAGTGAAGGATAACTTAAAGCGTTCCGCATTAAGTCTATCTGGAGGGCAACAGCAACGTCTCTGCATTGCACGCGCACTGGCGGTAGAGCCGGATATTTTGCTGATGGATGAGGCTACAGCATCCCTTGATCCCGTCTCAACCTTCAAGATTGAGGAGCTGACACATGAGTTGAAGGAACGCTACACCATCGTCATGGTCACCCACAATATGCAGCAAGCGGCGCGGGTATCCCAGCAGACGGTATTTTTCCTCAATGGTGAGGTCGTGGAATATGGCGCAACTCAAGATCTATTCGCAAGTCCCGTCGATTCGCGCACACAGGATTATATTAGTGGTCGATTCGGCTGATCAAGCAAATGCATTACAAGTTATATTATATGACTGCTATATCAAATATCAGATGCAAGTCTTTCAGATCGGTTCTGAAAGACTTTTTGTTTTTCATATTTTCCAAGGAGCCTTCGGGATGTTATAACGAAAAAAGGTTGTATGTTCATGCTTAACATAAATCCAGGGCGGTGATGGGGGAGTGTGTAATGCTTTGTACAAAGGGATTCCTTCATCGCTGGTGGCATACTCCTCAATCGCATCTATATCTATGTAATCAACTTTTCCCTGATAGGATAAAGTCTGCCCGTTAAGCGTGACCTGAGATGCGCCTGACAAAACTCTCTTCGCCGTGTTGAATATGCCAACCTTCCCGGAAGACCATAGGAACAGATCACTTGCAACGAATAAACTAAGCAGAACAACGATGCCCACGACCCAGCGCTTTTTGTTCACTGTCATGTATATTGACCTCCATTAAGTAGAGTTAGAATCCATTATAAAATATAGATACATCACCAGAGTTGCCGAGAGAGTCTGTTTGTCGTACTCATCCATTTCTTGCTATAGTTGTATTATGACAGAGTAAGTAGAACTTGATCATTACTAATTTCATCTGGGGAGGACTATTTATGCAAAAGCTTTTTCAGGAAATGATTAAAAATGATATCAAACCCTATTTTACCAAACAGGGGTACTCCAAGCAGAATCTAAACTTTCAAAAAACGGATGGAGCATTGGTTTACAAGTTCAACATTCAAAAAGTAAAGTTCAATACGGTTCATCGTGTCGGTTTCTATATCAATATAAGTGTCCATTCCACTGAGTTGGCCGAATTGCAATCCGGACAGCCGGGGGCAAGCATTGTGGAGAATAAAGCTCATTTTATCTGCCGGATTAGAGAATTGGTTCCATCCGCTCCAGATGAATATGTCCTAACAGCCGAGATTGACCCAGAGTCATTAAAGAGAGAGCTGTTGGCGCATTTAGAAGAAGCGATGACATTCCTGTACACCCTAACAAGCGCCAGAGATATAGTAGAGTATTATATGGCTAAGACAGCACTACATTTAAGCGACGAAACCTTCCGCTTTCTATTGCAAACCGGCGATACGGAAGAGGCCAGACGTTATTTCCAGCAGCTCCATACCAAGTATGGAGACCAAAAGCGCTGGGTGATATTTGATAAGAAATTTACAGCTATTTTTGCCGAGTACGGAATGAAGCTGTAACACCGATCTGGAGAGGGGACTAATTTACCCAAACAGAATCTAGAACAGCGTCAACTTCTGGAATTCTAGTGACGGATGGTTTATCAATGAGATTACCTTTGACCATAACCATCGAGATGTCTGACAAGGCTTCAATCTGCTCTAACGGACTCTGTTCGAGCACAATCAGATCAGCCTGTTTGCCAATGTCCAGTGTACCTGTGACCTTGTCAATGCCTAGGATTTTCGCATTTGTACGGGTCACCATGTCAATGACGTGCTTGTTGCTCAGGTTGGTCTGTCTCATATAATGATCCATCTCTCTCCACATATCATAATGAGTCACGAAAGGCATTGCGGCATCCGTACCGATCCCAACCGTGATATTGTTCTCAATTGCTTGTCTCATACTTTGGAGCATAGAATCATAGACCAATCTGGAATTCTCCTTTACCGTTTGACTAACCTTGGTCACACTTGTATCCAATGAAGCGGAGGGGTAACCGGCTTGCAAAGTTGGAATCAGAGCGGTGTAACCATGCAGGGCATTGGGGTTATTTTGATACAAACGAATAATCTCGTCGTCCATCTCTGCACCATGCTCAATCGTATCGACGCCACCTTGTAGCGCAACTCGAACACCTTCCGTGCTTTCCACATGGGCTGCTACCCGCATACCAATCTTATGTGCTTCATCGCAGATCGCTGCAACTTCCTCGACCGTCATCTGTAGGCGACCAGCCTCCCCAACCATCTTGGCATCTGTCACACCACCTGTGACGCAGATTTTGATCAGATCGACGCCGTGCTTCACATTGATTCGTACATTTCTCCGTGCCTCCCAAGGCGAGTCGCCCACCAGTGCCAGGTAAGGAGCACCATGCCCGCCCGTCACACTTAAGAAGAACCCCGAGACAAGTAGGTTAGGGCCTACAAATTCACCGTTATTAATCTCATCCCGAAGTTGAACATCGGTGTAAAAGAATTCTCCCACACTGCGCATTGTCGTTACCCCCGCATGAAGTGCGGTGAGCGCGTTGCGTTTCATTCGTTTTTTCAACATACGTCTACCGAATGTCGTATTCAATATCCGATCATAGGCAAACTGCAGCATACCCTCACTAACCGAGAGACTGAACGGCTTCCCATCGGCAAACAGGTGCACATGTGCGTTAATGAGCCCTGGCATCACATATTTTCCTGAGAGATCCATTGTAGTGTAGTGGCTTGGGATATGTAGCTCATGATCTTGACCGATATCCTTAATTAGTCCTTGCTCATTGACGAGAAGGGTCATATTTTTTTGCAGATTACGGTTCGCATCTCCGTGAATTAGATTAACGTTTTTTAATGCATAAGCGGTGTTCATGTTGTGTTCCTCCTTAGGTAGTAGGGTGTTTGGTTTAAAAGTGAATTATTAATTCATTTTTGAGTCAAAAAAATAGGGTGACTTCTGATATGGATTTTTTACGTGCAAACCAGATGAAGTTAAATCGATCTAATCTGCACGCATTGTTTTGTTTTCTACCCATGGATAGGGGATGACAGGTCAGGGGCTGTTATTCGTTCAAGCTCTTCATCCCGTAGAGTCTGTATACATACAATGCCTCAAATATCTGTTTGCGGCTGTCCTCACTCATCTCGCGTTTTAACAAGTCCAGGTTCATGTCGATCACGTTGTGGGCGAGAATATCGAGCAACACTAAGTTTTCTTCGGTGCCAATCTCATACCGTTTATATTGATTTTTGAGATAAGCCTTCTTGGTCTCGATCATTAGCTCAACAAGTTCATTCTTGGCGTTGGTGTAGATGGTGCCTTTATTTTTTTCAAAGATAATGACGATCTGATTCCGATACTTCCGTAACACATCCACTTGTTCCTGCAACAGTGCAGACTTACGCTCGCTATCCGTTTCTTCGAACACAGTTTGGTTATCAAAGTGAATCGTCTCCACCAGCACCTTCTTCAGATAATCTACCAGATCTGGCGGCACGACCGCATAGAATAGATCCTTCTTATTCTTAAAATAGGTATAGATATTGCCCACGGAAATGTTAATCTCACTCGCAATATCACTCATCTTGGCATCCACATAGCCTTTCTCAAAGAAAACTTTGAGCGCTGCGTATTCAATCTCTTTCCTAACTTCGTCTTTCTTGGCTTGCACCATCGGGAACGACTCCTTAATAGTGAATGAATGATTCGTTATTAGGGTAGACCTTTTTGGAGAGGTTGTCAAATGGAACTCCCAATAGGCAATTGAGAACATATATCTAATTATGATATGAAAAATAATCTAATAATGTTGGTACTTATTTCATAAGCAAAAAGCTAACATGTTTCTAAAGAGTTGATTGGTGAAAATTGTAATAAATTGAGTTCTGTTACATGACTCCTAAAGAAGCAGACGAGGTGTGATTCATGAGCATTATTGATGTAAGCGGTATCACTAAAGTGTATCGGCAATACAAGCGATTCCCGGGACTGATCGGTTCCTTGAGAAGCTTAGTCACGAGGCAGTATACGGAAGAGGTAGCTGTACGCAATATCTCATTTTCAATCGAGGAAGGAGAAGCAGTAGGATATCTAGGGCCAAACGGTGCGGGGAAATCGACGATGATCAAGATGATGACGGGTATATTGGTTCCGACCTCAGGACAATTGAGCGTGCTGGGCTCAACCCCGCATGAGAACAGACAGCATAACTCGCAGCATATTGGTGTTGTCTTTGGACAACGAAGCCAGTTGTGGTGGGATCTTCCCGTTCGGGATTCCTTCGATCTTCATAAATACATATATAAGCTATCAGACGATACGTATCACCGAAATCTCACCATGTATTCCGAACTTCTATCGTTATCCTCATTTATCGAGAAGCCAGTCCGGCAATTAAGCTTGGGGCAAAGGATGCGCGTGGAGATCGCAATGGCTCTATTACATGATCCTAGAATATTATTCTTGGACGAACCAACCATCGGTCTGGATGTTATGGCAAAAGAACAGATTCGAGAATTTCTAAGAATGATTAATCAGGAGAAAAAAGTCTCCATCGTACTGACAACGCACGACATGAAGGATATCGAGGAGATCTGTCACCGAATGATTGTTGTGAACAAAGGCAATATGGTGTACGACGGATCTGTGGAACAACTACGTAGAACGCTTGGTGATCAGCGTCAGGTAATCATTGATTTCCGGGAAGAGCCTGGAGCAATTGATATCCCGGGCATGCAATTAATAAAGAACGAGGGATTACGGAAAACGTATTTGTTTGAAAAAAGCGACAGAACCGTATTTGATTGCGTGAATCAGATTGCACGTGAACATGCCATTGAAGATGCCTCGATTGAAAGCGTTGATATCGATTCAGTCATTCGAAAGCTGTATAAAAAGCTGGAGGAAGAAGATCGAGCGAATGCGCATGAGAGGAGAGCCTAAGGTTGAAAACGTACATTATGTTCGGGGTAAAAACATTCTCCAATCAACTTTCGTATCGTTCTGAAGTATGGCTAAGATTGTTAGGTAATTTCGTTGCTATTCTGATTCTGACTGAAATATGGAAGGCCGTATTAGGGAATGGAACCATTGAAGGCATCGGTGTAGAGCAGATGATTACATATAGCATTATCAACACACTTCTGGCGGCCTTACTTCTTACTGGAATTAGTTCCAAGGTAGATAACAGTCTCAAAACAGGCTCCATAGCTTCTGAACTGATCAAACCTATGTCTTATCCGCTTCACCTATTATCAGAAGGACTGGGGAATTCGGTGTACCAGTTGTTATTCACATCCATTCCTTCATTACTCATTGCATGGGTGTTTTTCGGTTTTCTTCCGCCAGCTTCTGCGACCCATTTGTTATTATTCTTGATTGCGCTGCTCTTGGCCTTGGCGATCTCTTTCTTGTTAGGGTATCTCATATCCTTACTGGCATTCTGGCTAATGAATCACTTTGCTCTGAATTGGATGTTGGGCGGCCTCATTACCATCTTCTCGGGTTCTTTTTTACCCTTGTGGTTCTTTCCAGATTCGTGGGTGACCGTGACCAAACTTTTACCCTTCTTATATCTAGGGTATCTTCCTGCTGCGGTTTATTTGGGAGCGATCCCACTTCATGAGATAGCGACGTTGATTCTCACTGGTATGGCATGGATTGCCGGACTTACGCTCCTTGTGTGCTGGTTATGGAATAGAGCGATCAAACGTCTGGTTGTACAAGGTGGATAAAGTAGAGAGGCTGATCTAAATGACTTTCAAATTGTTCGGGAAATTAGTATATTTGTTAACCAAAGAACGAATGGAATATCGCGGGGACTTCTTGCTTGCCGTGATTGCACAAATCATCAACTATACTGGCGACTATATCATTATTTGGCTGTTCCTACGTAAATTCGATACATTGGCAGGCTGGTCTTGGCCTGAAATTGCGCTCTTATATAGTCTGGGGCTGTTCACTTACGCACTTGGCGCGTCGTTTTCATTTGTACAAATGCGTGAACTGGAGAGTCAGGTCAAGAATGGGACGTTTGATTCGATCCTGATTAAACCCGTGAATCCGTATCTTTACTTAGTATGTAGGGGATTTAACCTGGGCTACCTTGCGCATGTGGCGATATCAGGGTCTGTGCTGCTGTGGGCGCTGTATAAGTTGAATCTAAGTTTCACCTGGGTAGAAGTGGTGTACCTGATCCTCTGTATTATTGGCGGAGCCATGATTCAAGCGGGATTCATGTCGGTAATCGGGGCTGTATCCTTCGTGTGGGTGAAAACTAACTTTTTGTTTACGTTATTTTTCAGATTCAAAGAGTTTATATCGTACCCACTTCCGGTATTCGGTACCTTCATCCAAGTGCTATTAACGTTTGTCATTCCTTTTGCATTTATCAATTATTATCCGGCTGCATTTATGCTGACCAAGGAGACCGCACTTCTATCATCATGGACGATGTGGATCGTACCGATCGTAGGCCCGCTCTGTTATTTCCTTGGTTATCGGATATGGATGTCGAGTGTGAACAGGTATCAAGGTGCGGGTGGGTAGTGGAGTGGGGTGTGGGTTGAGTTTGGCGTTAAAAGATGATTGTACTTGACATTGTGAAGTTAGGGTCAACGGTAAGTTGAAAAATATATAGCTGGTTCTTATAGAAGAAATGAACAAGGAGCACTTGTGCAATGCTCCTTGTTTTTGTTATCTGGTATCTACGAATTCAATGATGTCAGAGTTGGATTTCTTTAGAGCAAGCGTCTTTTTATCGTTATTAGACAGTAGTTGCTCAAATGTCACGTTATAGGACTCTAAAGCTTTTCTCCAGTCACCAGTCGTGGTAACCTCAGAAGCTTTGGAGAGGAACTTTTCATAGATCGTCTGTTGTTGTTCCTCCGAAGGAAGTTCGTCATTTTCGAATTGTAGACCTAAATACAATGTCTTACTGTCTGGGTCGTAAGCATAATGCGTTGAGGTGACATCAGCTTCATTGGCTTCAATATTTAGACTTGATTCCTGCATCGTCTTAATTAAATCACCAAGAGAAACTGTTTCTTTTTCGTTACAGGCAACGAGTAATATTGAGACAAGGGTAATTAGGCTTATGATTATAGTAAATCGTAACTTGGTCATTCGTTATCCTCCTTCAAGTAAAAGTTAAAAACCGCTTTTGTTTTCTCATTAATAAAAATAACATTTATGTAAATTTATTTACATATCTAACTATGCTTATAAAGCCAATAAATCTAAATTCATAGTGAACGCTGGAAGATGGAATGGTACGTTTTTACGTACCACATTGCGCTTCTCAAAATGTTAATCTCTCCTTAAACAAAGGAGTGGTAACATGACAAGTACCAACAGCGAGGATCTTAATTCACAGTACGCTCAACTCGTCCAATTAGAAGACGATTACGTTGATCAACTGATCATCTGTAACAAGCTCATTCTAGATGCTATGGACATCATTGCGAAGCGTGCAAAAGTGCTACACATGGACACAGTTAAGCAGGCAGCATACCATCTCCACAACATGGAGCAGGATCTGAACCGAAAGTTATTTCAAGTCAGACTGAAGAAAAGCATCTTGGCAAACCACATGAGCCAGTCTACATAGCCACAATTATAATGGAGGGCAGTATAGATCATCTTAGGGTGATACGGTACCGTCCTTTTTCTTTTCCAACAAAACCGTTTTCGTTTCCAAATAAAGCATTGACTTTCTTCACCAATCAACCTACACTGTCAATTATTAAAACACCTTTAAAAACAAAGTTTGAACATTTTAGAATCATGTGAAATGAAGGAAGGGAGGCGTGCATCTTACGATGTTACCAACATCACACAACACCCAACAGGTGAAGCGGATTAACGTTGAGCTCGTGAAGAATACGCTTAGAACGATCGGTGTGGGCACGAAGGCTTCCATCGCGAATTTAACGAAACTCAGCGTGGCGACATGTGGCACGATCCTGAATGAATTGCTTCAGACCGGTGAGATCGTGGATCTGGGTCCGGATGAATCAAGCGGGGGAAGACCAGCAAGTCGGTATCAATTTAATGCAGATTATGCGAGTGTGCTGTGCCTCATTATTCGAACAGAGGGTGGCATCCATTCAATTACCCATACGCATTCGAATCTGAATGGAGAGCGGTCGGATGAGCAAACGCTCATGTTGGATGAGATCAATGTGACGGTGGTTGAGGATCTGATTGCCAAGCTGATCGAACAGCATCACAACGTACAGGCGATTGGTATTGGTATACCTGGTGTGGCACATAACGGCGTGATTGGTCTTTGTGATGTTCCGGAGCTAATGTTCCAACCGCTGGGGCAGAGACTCAAGGAGCAATATGAGGATGTAGAAGTGGTCATTGGCAACGACATGAATCTGACGGTGTATGGGCTGTATAACCAGCAACAATTTGAGGAAGAGAAGAATTTTGCGGTCGTGACGTTTCCAGAGAATCATTTTCCGGGTGCAGGTTTTATCATTGACGGTCGTCCGCTGACGGGGAACACAGATTTTGGGGGTGAGGTGTCGTTCCTGCCTTTTGGTGTGTCCCGAGAAGAACAGCTAAGAATGTTGAAAACAACAGAAGGCGTGAAGGAACTGGTGGTTCGCACGTTAGTTTCCATTATTGCAATCATCAACCCTGCCACGATTGTGGTCACAGGAGACACGATGAATCCAGCGATGCTGGATGACCTCAGACAAGGTTGTCTGGATCACTTGATTCCGCAGGAGCACATGCCGGAGCTAATCATCCAGCAAGATACTCGTCATGCATATGTTACAGGACTGGTGGCTGTGACACTGGAGAGCTTGACCTACCGCATTCAGGTCATCGAGAAGCAGTGGTAGTTACTACTTTTATATGAGTTAGGCAAAGCTTTTACACGACAGCGGAAAGTGCAGGAGCAATCTGAAGAGCACGTTTATCACCGGATTTTCCCCTTTAGAAGGGGATCAGCAAAATCTAGGTACAACAGTGATCGGAAGATGGTACTGCAATCGCAGTGGTGAAGTGTAATTATTTTTTTCTGAACTTACAGGAGGAACTTATTTTGAGTCAGCAAGTAGATACCCAAGGGAACAAGAGAAAGTTCAACAAGCTATATGCCATGCAACTGGCAACGATCTTTCTGGGCTTTATCGTATTTGGTATATCGGAAAATATTAAGGGGCCAGCGATTCCGCGCATTCAATTCGACTTCAATCTCGATGAGAAACAGCTCGGTACGTTGTTGTCCCTGAACGCACTAGGGTATCTGATTGCCTGTTCGTTCACGGCTATACTGGTTCGCAAATGGGGCATCAAGGCAGTAAACATTATTTCGTTTGCCTCCATGATCCTCTCGGGTGTGTTTATTTATATGTCGCATACATATCCGCTCTTTGCTTCATCCTATTTCTTCATGTACATCGGTAACGGGATGCTCGAAATCGCACTAGCGATTCTGGGTGCACGGATTTTTGTGAAAAACACAGGTACGATGATGAACTTATCTCATTTCTTCTATGGATTGAGTTCAACAGTTGCTCCGTTGCTCGCAACAGGAGTGATGTCACTGAAGGTGTTTGGACACGAACTGGATTGGCGCGGCATGTATCTGGTGATGCTGTCGCTCTGTCTATTGCCGATTATTGCGGCACTGCGTAGCAAGTTTCCAGGAGATGATCTTGCTCACGAAGATCGAACTTCCCTCAAGACATTAACGCGTGATCCAGCGATCTGGCTGATGGTGATGATTCTTTCTTTTGGCGTAGTATCGGAACTTGCGGTTGGGGGATGGCTTGTTAACTTCCTGGAGAAGGCCTATACATGGGACACGGTAAAAGCTTCTGGATTATTATCTGCGTTCTTCCTTGCTTTCTCACTGGGACGTTTGTTGCTTGGGCCACTGACAGACCGGATCGGATTCGTCTTGTCCCTGATTGTGTTCTCGGCGTTCTCGGCAATATGTACGTTTGCGGCTATCTTGGGCGGAGAGCGTCTGGCTGTACTGTTTGCTGTATCTGGCGCAGGTATTGCGATGATCTATCCTACCGTTATGGCGTTTATCGCCAAGCGTTATCCGAATGGCAGTGATACCGCGATAACTTTCACCGTTACCTTAATGGGGGTTGGTAGTGTTATCGGTAACTATGTGATCGGCTGGGTCATTGAAGGCGTGAAGCAAATGTACGGTGCGACAACGCAGCTCGGCCTACTGCGCGGACTTCAGGCGGGCTATGGATTTATTGGACTGTGTGCAGTCATCTGTGCGGTGTCTGGCATCGTGTTGTACGTGTATCTGAAAAGAAGACAGGAACTCATCTGATGAACAGGGATAGGACATCTTAATAGGTAAATGAACATTATTTAAACACTGACGAACTTTTCTCCTTAGGGAGATAAACGTCAGTGTTTTTTTATTAAGGGAGTGATGTGACCGCCCTTGAAAATTTCTTGTAGTAACGTAACGGAATAGAAGGCATTCGGAGTTACAGCGAGTTTTTTTCAAAATTATCGATTCTAAGCTTATTCTGTCATTAGAGTAGGAAGTAGTCACAAAATCTAACTAAAAATCATTTATAATATTAAAGGGAACACAATCATTGATTTTAACAAAGTTAAAGTTTATTATAATAATATTAAAATAAATACGTGTTAAGGAGGTACCCTTATGACGATCAAAAGTGTCCCTGAATGGATGATTAATCTCGATGAAGAGGATGTTACATTTATCAAAAAATTCATTCTTCAATCCGGATCGCTGAAGCAAATCGCCTCCATTTATCAAGTTACATACCCGACAGTTCGTCTCAGACTCGACCGATTAATTCAGAAGATCCAGATCACGGAAAGAGAAGATCAGGATCCGTTCATCTCTCTCGTTAAAAGACTGGCCATCAACGATAAGATTGATTTTGAAACAGCCAAGCTGCTTGTCAACGAATACCACAATTCGAAGGATAAAGGAGAGAGAGAATTATGACGGTTACTTTAATAACAATAATTATTGTCCCCTTGCTTATGTTGGTGGGAGCTTTAGCATTATTTTTCGTCATTAGATATTTTATTAAATATAACGCCCAAGTGAATAAGAAGAAGAGCCCACAACAAGAAGAGTTGGAACGAATGAAAATTGAAGATTTGAAGTAAAGCCAAAAGCCCATCCTAGCATAATCATAAACGACTTCATGTTGAAATCCATGTCTGACTTCAGAGATGGGTTTCTTTTTGATGTTTTGAACAAGTGAGTGTAACTTTTCATAGGTAAGTACCATCTAGTATATATACGGTTTGAAGGTAGGGGGGCGAATGAGATGAAAAACAAACCATTTGTATTCGGCGTGTTGATCATCGTTCTAATCGCAGGCATCAGTTACATTATTGCAGATCAGACGATAGAAGACAGGGTAGGTATAAGTATCAGCGATCATCATATCTTTGCAGACTATGAAGAACTGGCGGAACATACTGACCTCATCGTTGAGGTGACCGCAACGGATGAGTCTACTTATGTGATTGAGGATAGGAGCGGAAGAGGTCATACAGTGACCCGTGTATCGGTGAATCAAGTCTTTGCGAATTCAAATCAGCAGAAGCTTCATGACCAACTTGATATTCTGGAGCCTACTTATGTCATGCGCAATAGAGGGCTTTATACGGGTGTAACTCGTTATAACTATGGTCACTATACCCCCATGTACGCGGATCAGCGGTATGTCTTGTTCCTGTCTTGGGATGATAAACGGCAAGGCTATTGGGTGCGTTCGTTAGAGCAGGGTAAGTTCAATGTAGATCATAGAGATACAGAAGAGCAGGCGACCAGAGCCAACAATCCGCAGCTACAAGCACTTAAGACAGATGTATTACAACATTTAGCTTATTTAGACTAAAATCTGAAAATGGTGTACTAATGACTAAGAAGTGGGGTGAAGTTACGAGAATACTCAAGAGTGGTCTAATTGTTGTGGCCATTATAATTATGGCGTCCGTAACGTGGTACAACTCATATCAGAAGGACATGCGTGAACTGGAAGAAAGGCTACGAACCCATTTAATTGTTGAACAAGGCATGGATGAGAAGCGTATTGTAAGTATTGAAGCACGGCGTAGCAAGATGCCGATGTATCCTGTTGTGGTGCAATTCAATGATACTCCCCAAGAATACATCTATGTGTTTCGAACTGATCAGTGGATACAGCTGACGCCTGAACCCTGACAGCACAAGCTCCCAGTGCGTAGTGATGACGGCGATCAGTCGAACCAACGGAATGCACGGAGGAGCTGAGACCAAGCGCGTAAACTTCAATGGTTTAATAATATCCATGCCTCTCTCCCAAAAAAACAACAAAAAGAAGCCTGACTACTGAATGTCAGGCTTTTTCTTATTTCTTTAATGACTCATCTTAACTGGTTTTAAGCTGATGAATAAGAGCTACGAACAAGATAAACAATACCACACGCTTAATCTACAATCTCAGACTCCGCTGGTCATATTGCCGGGCATCCTGCTCTTGCTTCAAATATCGTTTAATCGGTTGATGCAGCAGTAGCACAAGTAACATGAAGAAGTGCAATACAACCAGGAAATTCTGTAGGAAGACTAATCCGAAGAAGAGTGTCATGCTCATGAAGGTGATCGTCAGCTTATACCGTCTCTTCGAAATATACAAGATGGTTAGGATGGGCGGGCCTACGATGAGTATGATACGAAGTAGGATACTTGCAAAATAAGCGATTTGATCAAATAATGGGAATCCGGCGAAAGAAGCCCTATACTGAAACAGCTCCATAAGCACAGCCACCATCGAAATGATGATGTAGATGGATTGCACCCCTAATAAAGCTCGAATGATGTTAAGTAGTGTTGGCATTTTGGCATTCAATACGGTTCTCTCCCTAATCAATATGTAGTTCTCTAATTATACGGTGAGGATGTCATATTTTGTATTAACCCAAAGTCTATATTTTCCAATCATTCAATAGAGGCATATGTCCTAGAATGGGTCAGTGGAAGATTCATAATGCACTACATAAGCATGCAAATGCCAAAATACTCCTACTTGCGAAATGTAAAATTTATCAGGAGAAGAGGATCATCTTCAATAATAAAGATATTCATATCCAATCTTAGCCCTCTTTTCAATTCCAGCCCCCTATTTTTGGATAAAAAGGATAGCTGAAAAATATTTTAAATTTAAAACGCTTTCCTTACTGTAGGTTTATATTATATCTGCCGATATAGAATTAACCCATATGAAGTGGGCTTTAATAATGACCTAAAATGGATGGTGAATGTATTGAATTTAATCGCTAAGGCGAGAGAGCGAATGGCCAACATGTCGTTCAAAGTAAAACTGCCGCTGATGATCAGTGTGGTGGTATGTATCGTACTGGCCGCTACAGCTGTGCTGTGTTACAAGGTGGCCGAAAGCATCACAATGGACAAAAGTAAAGATGAGATTCGAGCAACCTCTGATCGGGTGGGGGAGGGGTTATTTGCTACATTAAGTATGGAGGAACAATCAACATTTCTTATTACCACACACGGAATCTTTCGGGATTTGTTAGACATTCGAAATCAAGAAGGACAAAATACAGAAGCTTTTTTTGCGGACAATAGTGAAATGATAGATCAAGCGAATGGAATACTGGCGGATAATCTGGCAGGTATGGAGGGCAATAGTACCATAATCTTGCTGGATCGTAGCGGGGTCGTGGTAGCATCGAACAATCCCGAAGCGCTTCAGGGGGATCGGGCAGATCGTTTGTATTTCCAACAAGCCATGGAAGGCAAGAACATCATCAGTGAGGGGGTAATCTCGAAGTCGTTAGGAACACTGGGCAACGTCTTCGCTATGCCAATCTATGATGAGAATAATCAAGTGCTGGGCATACTCACTTCGGTGGTATCCACTGCGTTCTTTGTAGATCAACTGCAGAGTATTAAAATTAATGACGCTGGAAAAGTCATTGTTCTGGATCGTGTAGGAACGATAATTTACCATTCAGCAGATGAGAAATTGATTAGCCAGAAGATGGCAGATGGGGAATATCAGTCGTTGGTTGATCTGCCTGCAAGTGATCAACTGCAACAGGGTGAGGTCAGCACTGACGATAAAGTCGTATTTTACTCCAAGATCCCAAGATCCGATTGGACGATTATTGTGGAGGATAGCTACGAGGATGTAAAGAAACCATTAACTGCGATGGCAAACAAGATGTATATCGTTCTTTTTGCTGCAATTGCTGTCTCGATCGTATCGGGCATCTTGATCTCGCGCATGGTAACCAAGCCAATCAGCCGTCTGACTGTCCTGTTCAGACAACTTGCGGGTGGTGACTTGACCGTTCAAGCACAGGGAAAATACAGCGGTGAATTCAAGGAATTGGTCGATAGCTTTAATGCTATGGCACAAGGCAATAAACAATTAATCTCCAGGATGAATCATTCCATTGGAGTCCTGAATACCAGCACGACTGAGTTAGACCGTTCCACACAGCAGACGTCAGCATCGATTGCTGATACAACTACAACAGCCGTGGAAATCTCGCGCGCTATGGAGTCTCAGGCGAATGATACCGAAGCGATTGTTAATAAATTCATGAACGTAGGCGACAAGATCGCGAGTGTGAACGAAATGTCACAAGAAGTGAAGCAGAAGGCGGATGGCATTACAGATGCTTTCAAGAATAACCATGCCGTAATTGATGCACTCATTATGGTCAATGATCAGAATGAGGCTGAAGTGCACAATATTTCGCAGACAACCCTTCAGCTTGCGGAGAGTTCTTCCGATATTCATCAGATCACGGGTACTATCTCGGAGATTGCGACGCAGACGAAGCTGTTAGCACTCAATGCATCCATTGAAGCAGCGAGAGCAGGGGAGCATGGACGCGGCTTCGCCGTAGTGGCATCCGAGATTCGCAAGCTTGCGGAGCAGACCACTTCCCAATCAGAGAATATTAGCCGCATTGTGACCCAGACGATTGAGCATGTGGAGCAAAATAACCGCAGCGTTCAAGCGATTGAGACGATTACGGAGCAACAGAAGCATAGCGTGAATCAGACGAAGCAGACCTTTAATTTCGTCACAGAGCATATGAATGATCTCATGGATCAGGTCCAAGCCATTGCCTCCCAGATTGAATCCATTGAACGAGATAAAGATGACGTCTTGGGTGCGGCACAGAACTTGTCCGCTTCAGGTGAGGAAGTATCCGCTTCTGTGGAGGAAGTGACCGCGACGATGCAGGAACAGTCTGGCATGACAGGGCATCTTGCCGAGATGGTGGACACGATTAATGGTCTAACGGAGCAACTTGCTGCTGAATCAGCGAAGTTTAAAACGGAATAGTATGCTTAAATCGCAATGACACAAAAACCTCCATTCCCATGTATGATAGGGATGGAGGTTTTTGGGTTTTTGTGTATTTTTATGCTATATTTTTATCGTACATACCATGCAGTTGGCTGCGGAGCTACTTCTGCCGTGTCCCGAAGATCGTACACCTTCACATTGCTGCCATAGATCATGGAATCGCTGCATAGGCGAAAGCAGGGGAAGCTGTTTTCCGACTGCAGGCGTAGGCTAGGTTCAAAATAAATTTGCTGCTGCTTGTTGATGAGAAAAGGGAGCGTACTGGATTCAATCGGGATGTCATCGCTGTCCGGTTCATTAACGATCAGGAGTACAGCAATACCGTCACATCCACATCCATCCGTGTCATAAAACAGCTTGAAATAGCCCGGCTGATCCTTGAGTTTTGCGCTAAGTCGTGACTCTGCCAATGGGCTAACCTGAATGATCATACAACGTTCACACTCCTCTAATCACCAATTGAATTCGCTTACATTAATAATGTATGGAGAATCACTGGCAAATAGAAGATGAAATCGAGAACGAAACGGATAAAAACAAATATGTATTGTCTTCATCACGCGAATCATGAACAATACAAGAAGTAACCGTGGAAGACTCGGGTACTAAGTTAAGAAATAACGTAAAGATTTAACCGAGAGACAACTCATGAGCTAGCCCAACATATAGTTGAAGAAGTAGACTAAGGAGTAGTTCAGAAATAACAGGAAATAGTTAAGTCATTGTTAGGAGCAAGGAGGTATCATCATTGAGAATTATTACGCTGCAAGAGCACCCGATTGAAACCTTTGGTTATCTAAATGCCGTCCCAGGCGGAGAAGTGCAAGCGGCACAACTGCCCATTTATCTTGGCACTATCTCAGGTCTTCCGAAAGGAATGGATGCGCTGATTGTAAGCTCGGATTTGCAGGGGATTGTGCCTCTGCCTTACGTCAGAGAGGATGCTAAGATCACTGCGGATTCAGACGTTCATATTTCTCCAGATATATCATCTCAAGATGAACGAACATTGAACATGGATGAGGATTGTTTACTAGGCGAGATGTTACCGGATTATGTGCGCTTGCTACTTGAAGTGGAGATGCCTGAGATCGATCCGAATCGAGTGGGTGTTTTGCTATGTGGTGACCTATATGCCCGGCGCGGGAAAAGGGGAGCCAGCGGCAATCCGGTTCCCGTCTGGCTTGCCTTCAGGGACGCCTTCGGCTGGGTTGCCGGCGTGGACGGCAACCATGATCTCACCGATGAGGCAGGCGCCCATCGGTTGCACAGCGACACGGCTATCCACTACATGGATGCGCCTGTCGTGATTAACGCGAGCCTGCCCTTGGATGGGCTCGCGTCCTCTGCCGCCAGTCAGCCGCTACGCGTTGCTGGCCTCGGCGGCATCATCGGCAGGCCGGACAAGCCGAACCGGCTGCCGGAGAAGCAATACCTGCAATCCTTGAGCAAGCTGCTGAAGCAGCAGCCGGATTGCCTTTTACTGCACCAGAGCCCAGGCATTGCCGAGCTCGGGCTGAAGGGTGAAGCTTTGATCCGTCAGGCGTTGGAAGCCGGATCGGAAACGGTCGTGTTCTGCGGGCATACCCACTGGCAGACCTCGCTCGTGCAGCTAATCAATGGCACACAGATTGTGAATGCCGACAGTAAGCTGTTTATTTTTACAAGAGAGCAGGATGGAAAGACTGAGAAGGGTTAAAAGCATTCTCATGACATGGCAGGTGAGCCGCTCTGGCTCCAAAGTTGTGGAATGAAACCCGTTTCATCGATAATCCTTATCTGGTATGATAAGCAGGAAAATCAGTGAAAAAGGAAGGTTCTACATATGACACCAATTACGATATATGATATTGCCAAAGAGGCGAACGTATCTGTATCCACGGTTTCCCGGGTGCTGAATGATACGGCACCCGTACGTGCAAGCACGAGGGAAAAGATCATGTCGATTATCGCCAAGCACCAATTCCAACCTAACGCCCAAGCGCGCAGTCTGATCAAAAAAGAAACAGGCACCATTGCGATCATTCTGCCAGATATTACGAATCCATTCTTCCCGGAAGTATTCTGGGGCGCAGAGAATGAGGCACGTGGTCTGGGATATACATTCTTTCTCTGCAACACCGCAGGCGATTACAATCGGGAGTCTGAATACCTGTCCATGCTGCGCGAGAAGCGGGTAGACGGTATTATTTTCCTAGGCGGGCGCATTAATATGCAGTCTTGTCCGGATGACATGGCTCAGGAATTGATTGATGTTGGCAAACGTACGCCAATTGTACTGGTCAATGGCAATATTGCCAAAGGCGGGTTCCACCGCGTGTATACGGATGAAGGAGCTGGGGCGGCTCTAGCTGCTGAACATTTACTCGAACTGGGACATAAGGACATTGCATTTGTAGGTGGATTGAAGGAGTTAGCGACCACGATGGTTAAGGTCAAGGCTGTTCAGAAAAAGCTCCGTGAGCATGGGCTCGAAATCCCGAAGGACAGACTCTTATTGGGTAGCTTCTCCATTGATGACGGTAAGCGGGAGATGGCTAAGCTTCTGGAGTGTGATAATCCGCCAACAGCAGTCATCTGCGTGAATGACAATACAGCGATTGGTGCAATGAAGACGACCATTGAGCACGGCTTATCCATACCGAGAGATATTTCGATCGTAGGTTTCGATGATACACCGCTTGCAAGTGCTGTGATTCCTGAACTTACAACCGTCTCACAGAACACGTATCAACTGGGCAAACTCGCGGTGGATAAGCTGCATGAGTTGATTAATCAGCGACAAGTGAAGAAGCAGACTGTCCTGCAACCAGAACTTATCATACGTCAAAGTACAGGGCCAGCACCACGATGAAAAGGGTTAGGTTCTCAAAAAGAAAGCGTTGACATTTTCTCTAAGGGTGAAATATAATGAGTGCGTAAATGAAACCCCTTTCATAAAGTGAATCGGGTTTTATGTTTCAGCTTAATGAAACCCATTTCATGAAATGGGTTTCAATGAAATAATCCATTCATTATCCAAGGGGGCGTACAGTATGAGAAGAAGTTTAAAGGTCATTTCGTTATTGATGCTGGTCATGGTATTTGGTCTGACAGCCTGTAGTAAAGGCGAGAATGGTGGAGCAAGCGGTTCGGAAGGTGGCAAGGTCGATCTAAGTATGACGATCTGGGGCTCAGAGGATGAGAAGAAGATTTATCAGGAACGGCTCGACATTGTGAAACAAACCTATCCGGACATTAACGTGAAGCTCAACGTTGTTGCAGGGGATTATGACCAGAAGGTACAGACGATGATTGCCGGGGGTACTGCACCTGACATCATGATGATTGCCGAGAACTATCAGGCGTACGCCTCTAAGAATCAGATTATTCCGCTCGATGACATGATCAAGGAGCACAATGTGAACATGTCAGAGCGTTATTCAGACGATATCGCGAATTTGATGAAATATGATGGCAAACAATTCGGACTGCCTGACCGCGCTGGCGCGATGGTGCTTTTCTATAACAAAGATCTGTTCGACAAGGCTGGTGTAGAATACCCAACCAAGGAATGGACACAAGAAGATCTGCTGGCGGCAGCTCAGAAGCTGACCGTGCAAGAGAACGGCAAAACGGTTCAATGGGGCTACTATCCAGGTAGCTGGTGGCCGCAATGGATGCAATTAATCTACCAGAACGGTGGCGGAATCTTCGACGAGAATGGTAAACCTTCGTTCAATACAGAGCCTGTCCGCAAAGCGTTGCAGTTCATGAATGACTTAACATTCGTACACGGTGCAAGCCCGACACCAACGGAGATTGCGGATATGGGAAATATCGGTGCTGACCCACTATTTGCTCAAGGTAAAATTGCGATGGAAACGACAGGATTCTGGAATATTGGTTCACTTGCTAAGGTAGAAGGCATCAACTGGGATATCTCTCCGATCTGGGGTGAGACCAATGCGTTCTTCAACGGCTTAACGATTACGAATGCATCCAAACATAAAGAGGAAGCGTTCAAGGTGATCGAAGCACTCACTACACCTGAGGCTCAGATGCCAATGATCAAAGCAGGCCAAGATGCACCAGCAACGAAAGCAGGTCTATCTAGCGACGAGTTCCTTAATGCGGAATATGGTGGCAAAAAAATCAATATGGCTGCTTTCAGTGAATCTACCATTTACGCTGAACCGTTCAATCCACAATGGAATGAAATGATGAAGCTGATCAATGACAAGCTGGGTGTGTATTTTAACAACAAAGCTTCACTCGATGATACCGTAAACGAGATTCAGAGTGGACTGGAAAGAATCTATAAATAGAAGTTGTTCAAGAGCGAACCTTTTGAACACGAACAAATAGATCGACAGGGGGACAGACGGAATTCGGCATGAACCCGGGTTTCGTCTGCTCGCTTTGTTATGGGAGGGCTTAACGTGAAGAAAAAGGACGGGAAATGGTTTTATATCTTTATCTCGCCTTGGCTAATTGGTTTCCTAGGACTTACCCTGGGCCCGATTTTGTTTTCCATCTACATGAGCTTCACCAACTGGGACCTGTTCCAGTCCCCGAATTTCATCGGTATTGATAACTACAAAATCTTGTTAACTGATGACCCGATCTTCTGGAAGTCGGTGGGTAACACCTTTTTCTATGCCTTGATATCGATACCACTTGGTATGTCCATCTCGCTCTGGATTGCCTATTATCTCAACAAGAAAATCAAAGGGATTACATTCTTCCGCATTCTGTTCTATCTACCTTCTGTCGTTCCAGTCGTAGCAAGCTCCTTGCTCTTTATCCACTTGCTTGCACCAACAGAGGGTTTAATTAACCAAGCGCTTGCTGTATTCGGTATTCAAGGTCCTGCTTGGCTTCTTGATCCAAATTGGGTCAAACCTGCATTGATTCTCATGTCCTTATGGGGCGTTGGGGGCGGCGTGGTACTGCTGCTGGCGGGTATGAAAGGTATCCCTCAGGAGTTGTACGAGGCCGCTGCCATCGATGGAGCCAAAAGCTCGCAATCCTTCTTCCACATTACATTTCCGATGCTTACGCCTGTCATTTTCTTCAACCTGGTAACAGGCATGATTGGCGCACTTCAGACATTCGCACAGGTATTTATCGTTACGGCGGGTGGGCCGGATAATTCTAGTCAGATGGTTGTGCCGTACCTGTTCCAGAACGCATTCCAGTTCTACAAAATGGGCTATGCATCCGCAATTGCGTGGGTATTATTCATCATCATCATGGCACTGACCCTGGTTGTGTTCCGTTCATCGGCGCTATGGGTGCACTACGAGGAGGGAAAAGCGAATGAGTAATCCATCCACTGTCGAGAAGACGATATCCTATATTTTTCTGATTCTGGTCGGGGTGCTTCTGGCTTCCCCTTTCCTGTACATGATCTCCATTGCACTGGCGAGTGACGCAACGACGGTAAAATCAGCCTTTACGTTTATTCCACTCGAATTTCAATGGTCGAACTTCTACACCATCTTTACGAATAACAATCTTGGTACTTATCTGAAAAACTCCATTATTATCACGGTATTCACGATTATCGGATCTGTATTGTCTGCATCGATTGTATCGTATGGTTTCGCACGGATCAAAGCGAGAGGCAGTCGTTTCTTATTTATCGTGCTGCTCAGCACAATGATGATCCCGGGTGAGGTTACGATGGTACCGCAATTTATCATCTTCCGCCATCTGGACTGGATTAATACCTTCTATCCACTGATCGTACCGAGCTTCTTCGCGGGTGCGTTCAACGTATTCCTGATCCGGCAATTTGTCATGAGCATTCCAAAATCACTGGATGAAGCAGCGATGATTGACGGCATGGGTCATCCGGGGATCTACTGGAAAATTATTATGCCGCTGACCTATCCAATATTGGCTGCTATCGCTATTTTCTCATTCTCCTACAACTGGGGTAACTTCATGGGGCCGCTCATTTATATCAATGACCCGGAGAAAATGCCACTAGCCCTGGGTGTTCAACTTCTGACTACTGTTGGTGGTGGACAGATGCCACCATGGAACTTAGTCATGATCGCTTCCTTGTTCCTAACAATTCCGATGGTGCTCGTTTATCTATTCGGACAACGTTATGTCTATGAAGCAAACATTAGCGGAGGTAGCAGCGGTATCAAGTAACGAAAGTGGTATAGCGCGACATTGCTAACGTGTGCAGCCTCAAAGAAACAGTTTAACGTTAGGCAACCAAATGTATAGACAAACAAGTGTCAGACACACAAAGGTGACTACACATGCACGATCGGTGCACTTGGAGAGAGGATTGTGTGAACCATGAGTCGTGATCAACATCGTAGCAGACGCAGACGAAACTACATCCTGATGGGTGCTGCCCTGGTTGTACTGCTAGCTGGAGGAGGAATTGTATTGAATCAATTTGCCAATGGACAATCGAAGCCACTTGCCTTTGAGGGAGAACCTGTAAATTTGAAGCTGGAGCAGTCCTATGATCATTTTGAAGGTTGGGGAACATCACTTGCGTGGTGGGCGAACAATATGGGTGAATGGAAGGATCAGGCGAAGGTAGATGAAGTGATGGATCTGGTATTTGACCCAGCCAAAGGGCTTGGACTGAATATTGTTCGTTACAACATTGGAGGCGAGGAGAACCCTGAGATGAAAGCATTACGTCCAGGGGGAGATGTTCCTGGCTTCCAGCCTGAACCGGGCGAATGGGATTGGGAGGCGGATGCAGGTCAACGTGCGGTGTTGAAAGGTGCGTTGGAACGAGGCGCTGACATTGCGGAAGCCTTCTCGAATTCGCCGCCGTACTGGATGACGATCAGCGGATCTGTGACTGGAGCAGTCGATGGAAGTAACAATTTGCAGGAGGATCAATACGATGCCTTTGCGGATTATTTAACAGAAGTGGTCAAACATTATCGCGATGAATGGGGCATTACGTTCCGTACACTTGACCCTTTGAACGAGCCATCCTCGGATTGGTGGAAGAAGGGCAATATGCAGGAAGGCAGTCATTTTAGCAACGATAAGCAGGCAGAGATCATCAAGAAAGTAGCCGCTTCCCTTCAGAGTAAAGGTTTGGATGGCACGGTCGTTAGCGCAGCGGACGATAATAGTATTGATGAGACGGTATTCAATTTCAGTCTCTATGATCAGGACACATTGGATGCGATCTCACAGATCAATACTCACTCTTATAATGGAAGCAAAATGGAGGAACTCCGCGAACTTGCTAAGAAACAGGGTAAGAAGCTGTGGATGTCCGAGTATGGAACAGGTGGCAGCGAGCCGCATAGTCATGACGATATGACATCAGTACAGGAACTGGCTGAGCGCATTATGTTCGACCTCAAAGTGATGCAGCCTTCGGCTTGGGTATACTGGCAGGCGGTAGAAGATGAAGGTGCAAATAACAACTGGGGCTTCATCCATGCGGATTTTGCTGCACAAGATTCGTATGAACTCACCAAACAGTATTATGGTATGGCTCAATTCACGAAGTTCATTCGTCCGGGTGCAACGATTATTCCAACGGATGATGGACGGACGCTGGCGGCATATGACAAGACCAGTCAACGGCTGGTGTTAGTGATTCGTAACGAGTTATCTGCTGGCAAAACCTCGTTTGCACTGGAGCCGTTTACCTATGGGAATTCGACCACAGCACAGGTCTATCAAACCTCACCGGATCTAGATATGAAGCAGCTTGAGGACGTTAAAGTATACTCAAATGGAATAGAAGTCAATACGGCAGAGAACTCCATTACTACCGTTGTATTGGAAGGGGTTACACTTCAATCTCAATAATGGTATGTTATACAGGTTGAACTGAATTAGATAGAAGGAGGGGAACACATCGATGAGAGAGAAACCATCCCTGTTGGTTCAAGATCAAGCAGGCGAGAACAATGTCGATTCCCAAATTATTGGCTCCACATCAGACCAGCTTCCATTGGAGCTGACGTATGACCAGCGTAGCTTCATGCTAAATGGAGAGCGCGTATTTCTGAATAGTGCTACAATTCATTACTTCCGTATGCCAAAGGAAGAGTGGAGACAGTTGCTAGTGAAAGCAAAGCTTGCTGGCATGAACTGTATTGATACGTATTTTGCTTGGAATGTCCATGAGCCTGAGGAAGGGCAGTGGAACTTCGAAGGAGACAACGATTGCGGAGAATTCCTTGATCTGTGTGCAGAGCTCGGAATGTGGGTTATTGCTCGTCCGGGGCCGTTTATCTGTGCTGAATGGGATTTCGGCGGCTTCCCTTATTGGCTCGGAACGAAGCCTGACATGAAGTTCCGTGAAAATAATGAAACCTATCTCCATTATGTGGATCTGTATTTTGATCAACTCGTACCGATTATCCGTAAGCGTCAGATTTCCTCTGGCGGTACTGTTATTCTGGTGCAAGTCGAGAACGAGTATGAATATATCAAGGACGACGAAGCGGCAAGCGAGCATATGATCTATCTGCGCGATGGTTTATTACAGCGTGGAATTGATGTGCCATTGATCACTTGTGTCGGAGGAGCAGAAGGCACTATTGAGGGCGCTAATTTCTGGTCGGGTGCAGATGAGCACTATGCGAAGCTCAGAGCGAAGCAGCCCGATACGCCGAAGATGGTGACCGAGTTCTGGACTGGTTGGTTTGAGAACTGGGGTGGTCC
The DNA here is from genome assembly GCF_001426865.1 of Paenibacillus sp. Root52. Classification (GTDB taxonomy): domain Bacteria; phylum Bacillota; class Bacilli; order Paenibacillales; family Paenibacillaceae; genus Paenibacillus. The sequence goes on from NZ_LMFO01000030.1 coordinate 215,542, forward strand.
TTCCGCAATCCAGAAGACGCCGGCTCTACTTGAGAGACGAATCATGGAAATTCTCCAAACCGGATATACGGGTATTAGCCACTACATGTTCTTTGGCGGTACGAATTTCGGTGGATATGGCGGTAGAACGATAGGTAGCAGCGATATCTTTATGATCACTTCCTATGACTACGATGCTCCGCTGAATGAATATGGACGTGTAACCGAGAAATATGCAGTTACGAAAACGGTATCCTATTTTGTAGATGCATTCGGACCATTGCTGCTTCAATCGGAAGAGGTTCCTACAGAGCAGATTAAAATCCGCCATCCGGAAGGATTGTCTGTACGTGGCCGCACTGCGGATAACCAGAATATCTGGTTTGTAGAAAGCCACAAAGGTGAACGTGAGGGAACCACCATTACGTTTGAAGATGGTCGAACACTTCCGATCACTGTAAATCCAGGTCAGATCATTCCGGTGCTGGATCGCGTTCGTCTTGCGGATAACGTCTATGTAACAAGCGGAGCCTTGATCACAGGTAATGAGATGATTAACGGAGAGCTGAACTTGTTCATCTCAGCAGATTCCGGACAGCGATCTGTATTGGATCTGGAAGCGCCTGCATTGGAAGTTGTCAGCAGTAGTATGCAGGTTCTTGTGGAGAAGGATTCGGAACGAGACCTATATCGCTTCGACTTGTTCCACTTCCGTGAACCGGGAATCATTCGTCTTCAGGCGGGCGATGTGTCCATTCGATTGATTGTGCTGGATCGGGACTCGATGAACCGTACATGGCGATTAGATGGTATTAGTCAGAATGAACATCGTTATGCGATTGGTTTTGATGAAGTTCAAATGCTAGCGAATGGCCAAGTAAAAGGTTCAATCTCTGATCTGGATCGCACCGTAGTGTTACTCGGCGAGTGGCGGGATGGCGAGCAGACGTGGACAGGGCGCGAATTCATCGCTCGAACAGAAACAAGTGAGCCGTTGTCAGCTTCATCCGTTGCAGCACTTACACCTCCAGTGGTACCAACATTGTCACGTTCTCCAGAGGTAGCACGTGTGCAACTGGCAGCTGATCAGCGTCCAGCAAGTGGGCAGCCCGAGCACTTCTCACAGTACGGGCAGGATTTCGGTTATCTGCTCTACGAGTGTGATTTCGAAAGTCCGAATGGCGGAATGACGCATATTGTACTTCCTGATCTTCAAGATACCGCAAGAGTCTATGTGAATCAGGTAGAACAGGCATTAGTGCGTCAGGTTGGTGCAGCAGGTGTGAACATTCAAGCAACCCAAGGTCATAATACCCTGCAGATTCTCGTGCAGCAAATGGGTAGATTGAATTTCTCACCGAATCTCGGAGAGAGCAAAGGACTTGCTGGTCCTGCATATCTGGGCGGTTCGGTGCAAGATATTCGTCGTGATTGGCAGGCGGCAGATACTTCTATACAACTGGATGAAGTGAATAATCTAACGGAAGCTCCACTTCTAAGTAGAAGCTTTGAGCTAAATGGCAATGACCGCGCGATTCTGGTCGGTGCTGTAAGCAAAGGTCTACGCGTGAACGGCACCGAAGTACCGATGGAAGGTTATCATGATTGGTTCTCCTTCGCTACGGTTGACCTTTCCAGCTATCTGCGTCAAGGTGAAGTGAATACCTTGGAGATGCCTTATTCCAAATCACCGCTTGAGCGGCTTGAACTGATCTTGTATCGTAGTGCCGATGAATTGAGCGGTTGGCGTATGGCGGGTAATGATGCATTGCTTCCGCAGCAGTGGGAGACACAAGAGGCAGGATCGCCATCTAGTCTTCTCGGCGAACATGCGGCTACTATTGGCAATCGTACTGCCAATCAGGGAGAAGGTCAGCCTGCATGGTACCGTTGGAACTTTAAAATGCCAGCTGTATCCGACCAGTTTGTTGTGAATGTGAAGGTAAGACTTACTGGAATGAGTAAAGGCACGCTTCATCTCAATGGTCATGATCTTGGACGTTACTGGCAGATTGGTCCACAGGAGGATTACAAAATCCCTGTTGCCTGGTTACAGGAAGAGAATGAGCTAATGTTATTTGATGAAGAAGGACGCTCTCCAGATCGAATTCGTCTATTGTTTGACGAGCCATCCAGATATCCGTGGGTGAGCATCAAGTAGACGGAATAGTGAATATTTAGGTGAAATAATTGTAGTTCAAAGACGTGTGTTGGTACTGAATCGTTAAGAAACGATGGGGTGCCAATACACGTTTTTTTGTTTTTACAGTGGATTCATATGCTGACAACATGATTGAATACACAATCGCTGATGGAGACGCACAGATACCTGTTTCTATTCGAATAGCGAGAGGATAGCTTCACGGAGGGTCTGTCTAAGATAGGCTTTCTTATCTATAGTAAAGCGTTGTAAAATATTCTAAAACAAAGGAGATGACATATGAGTAATCGATTTGATTTTGATGATTTCCCTCAACTAAGGACAGAACGATTCAACCTTCGGTCGGCAGAGGTCAAGGACAGCCATGATATTTTGGAATTGTATTCGAATGAAGCTGTAGTTGAGTTTATGCCGTTTACCCCCTTCGAGTCAGTAGATGATGCGAACGGTGAGATGAGTTGGTATGCGAAGATTTTCAGAGAAAAGTCAGGTTTACGTTGGATGATTGAGGATGGTGAATCTGGAAAAGTCATTGGAACCTGTGGGTTTCTCAACCTGGAAGAGGTACATAACCGCGCTGAGATTGGATACGATCTACACCCGGATTATTGGGGACGAGGTGTCATGACAGAGGTAGCAAGAGTTATTATGCAGTTTGGATTCACGAGCATGCAGCTCAATAAGATCGAAGCAAGAGTAGAACCGAAGAATGAAGCGTCGATTCACCTGTTGCGCAAGCTTGGTTTTCAGCAGGAAGGCGTTTTGCGGGAGCATGAGTTTGAGAAGGGCAGATACGTTGACCTTGCCGTGTTCTCTAAACTGAGAAGTGAAAAAGGTCATGCACAAGTATCCGCACGTATCCCAGAAGAAATAGAGTGAGCTGTAGGTGTGCCTCAAATTCATGTTTGTCAATGGGTCAAGCTATTAAACTGATCAAACCCGGGACGTAATCACGGTTAACGGCTTGATCGATTAAAATATACTTAGTTTTAAAGATTAGGGACTGTTCCTATTTGTGAGATAGGGATCAAAACACCTTTCTCGACGATTGCCATCGTTGTACTGGTTAATGAATCGAGATAGAGCGTTTCAGACTTTAGCGTGGGAATAAACGATTTAATAGGGGCATTATCTGTGGGCGTACTCTTGTGGGACATGCTCATGATAATGCCTTTTTGTTTCCGCTTGCGTCTTGTTCCGTATATTTAATTGCCCCGTGACTTTATATTTTAGAGACTTTATACAAAATGGAACGATTACGTTCCGTCCTCCCTCTGTACTTCGATTCTATCTCAGAGTTGATATATCCTCATTAACAAAGAGGTACTATGTTGTCAAAATCATAGGAAATGAAACTGTTCATATTGCACAAATACACCTCATAATTTGATACTTTCTTCGTATTCAATTTTGTCCATAAAATCCCGATTAATATAAATACATGATATTTAGGATGATTATGAAAATAATGTTGGATACAAGGAGGATTGTTGTGAGTATTTCCGCTATTACGTACGGTCAGGTGAAGATAACACCGTACGAAATCACTCGTTTGCAAACACTTGAAGTTCACCGATCGTTAAATGGACATGCCAGATTAAAATTGGAAGCGGTCATACCGGAGGTGCGAAAAGACAGTTATGTACAAGCCACGACATCTCAGACAGATATCACAGTGAAGGTGGTGGACGATGAAGGGAATGAAACTACGTTTTTTTCCGGTATTGTGCTTTATGTCAAAGTGAAAGTCATTAACGGTGTACATACGCTTTTAGTAGATGCGATATCCCATACCCATCTGCTGGATCTGAAGCTACACAAACGTTCATTCCAAAATCCGAACCTCACCTATGCTAATCTGGTCAGGAAAATCATATCCCCCTATGACGGTTCGGATGTGATTGATTACGTGACGGAAGGAAAGAAGATTGGCGACTTCGTGATGCAGTATGAAGAGACAGACTGGCAATTCATTCAACGGATGGCTTCCCATTTCTATACGGGGCTGATTGCCGATTCGACGTCAGGGAAGCCCAAGTTCTACTTTGGCGTGCCCGAAGGTCAGTATAAGGGAGAATTCTTGGCTACACATTATATCGCTACCAAACGAATTGCCGATTACCGTTCAGCAATGGAAAATAAGATGCCTGGTGCAAAAGACCTTGATTATATCGTCTACGAGGCGGATAGCAGGCAGTGGTTCGCTTTGGGGTCGGAAGTTCAATTCAAAGGGCGAAGATGGAATGTCGGCGAGGTCACCTCGCGTTTTAAAGATAGCTTATTGGAGCACACCTATTCATTATTTCCCTTTGAAGGAATGCGGCAAAAGAAGCGCTACAATACGTCTATCATTGGCGCATCGATTCAGGCTAAAGTGCTTCAGGTCAAAGGGGATAAAGTGCGAGCGAAACTGGATATGGATGAGCAGCAGGATGAGAGTACGGCTTACTATTTTCCGTATTCTACTATTTACGCCTCTGAGAATAATACCGGCTGGTACTGCATGCCTGAGGTGAACGATCATATCCGAATCTATTTTCCGAGTAAAAAAGAAGAAGAAGGCATCGCCATCAGCTCTGTCAAGCGGCAGGATCCTGAACAGGCCGTTAAACCATCAGGCTCGTCTGGAACGACGACAGGAGCATCTCCAAACGGAGGATACTCGGGTGGAAGTTCGGGTGTTTCCAGTTCTACACGTAGCAGCGTTAGTTCCGCCGGCGCGGGAAGTTCTCCAGAGAGCGTACGGGTCGTTCCCCCCGCTCCTGTCCCCGAAGATCGGATGGGCAATCCCGACATCAAGACTTTCCGGACGAAGTATGGCAAAGAAATCATGCTTGCTCCGGATAAAATCGTCATTTCTGCAGGAGGCATGTACATTACCGTCAGTGATGAAAGCGGCATTGAAATTGTTAGCGATCAGAATGTGAGTATCACAGCTGGACAGGACGTTGTCATGTCTGGGCAGACGATTCGCATTGCTGGTAGTAAAATCGAACTGACCGGTAAGGGAAACACGATTACGTTAGAAGAAGAGCTGAAAATGCATGGATCTGAAATCAAACTGAACTAGTTTCTGTCCATGACAACAAGAACAGTGGCTACCACGTTGGAAAGGAACAACAATGAATAAAGAAGAGGCCTTAACCCACTTCAATCAGGTCGTGCTGGAACCTGCCATTCACTATGCTCTTTCAACCCTTAGAACTTATGTTGTGGAACACAGAGAGGAATTAATCCAAGCTTTCGTGGAGTCGATCAGGCAGCTATGTATTCAAGCCAAAATGGATCAGGAACAGCAAGGCAAGCGTTCTGTCGCATTCATTCATTGTTCCATGCTAAGAATGTCGCTAGTTAATGGTAGCTATGCCTACCTCTTGGAGGCTTACTCCGAGGACTGGTATTGGGATGACATCGGATGTTTCCACGAATACGACGCAACATGGGCCTTTGCGCCATTGAACGAACTACAGGATTCGCTGATTGTAGAAATGAAACGCTATGGAGGAAAGCTGAACGCATCGGATGCAGAACGGATGATCTTGCAAGCGGCAGCACAATTCAATGCCTTCGTTATGGCCATCGCCCGAATGGCTGTACCCCATATTTTGAACTTGCCAGAGATGCAAGCATTAGATCGATCAGATCGCTTCCAGATCAGGGTTGGGGAATATAAGGACTATAGTGAGCCGGTGCACATCAGGGAAGGCGATCACCGAAATATACAACACCTACGAAAAAAATTATCAGCAGCAGACGGTTTGGAGAATGCTTACGGGGACTATACTTCGCTTTCTTTGCCTGAGGGTTCATTTGATTATGTCGATGTTCGGTATTCCGACTTCAGTGACGCTGACTTTAGGAAATGTAGCTTCAGAAATTCCGTTCTCATCGGCACAAAGTGGCACCGAAGCAACCTGAGCGAAACGGATCTTCGCGGAAGCGTGCTCACCGATGCCAGTTTTTGGGGATGTAACCTGAAGGGAGCCAACCTTTCGGAAACCTCGGATGGAGGAAACGGGGATGGATTTGCAACAACTTCGCTGGGACTTCAAGGTATTTCCTTCGAAAGAGCCAATCTAGAGAACGCGGATTTGAGAGGCGCCAACTTGGCCCAAGCCGATTTCAAAGAGGCAAATCTTACAGGTGCACAGGTATGGATTCATGATCGCGACAAGTATGAAGACCAATGGAGCGACGAGCAACTGGCATCGGTACTTTGGGTGGCAATACCCACGCGAGAAGACAAGGAGGGACTATGGTTCAGCAATATTACGAACTGATCGAAGACCAACGAATATTGAATGTATTCAGGCCACCAGTTATAGATACGCCTTATGATGAATTGCCATTCTCTTCAGTTCGGAGGATCGAGCGAAAACCACATGACGAAATGACCGATTGGATAACAAGGCCTGCCTACTATATGAGCGATCGCATGAAGCGGCTTATGGAGAACGTCGACGAAACGATTCCGTTTAAATCGGTAACCTTTATCAATGAAGAGAACGGCGAACCATTCAGCTACTGGGTTTTTAAGCTCTCCAACGCATCCACGTTCTCCAAGAAAAGTGTTTTTCATCCGGATGGTTCATTGAAACAACTCGTATTGGATGCGCAAGCGGTGCAGGATCAGCGGATATGGATGTTGGGCGATGTAAGAGAAACGCGTGTACTGGTTCGTCTGGATTTGGCCGAAAGCATGCTCCGACGGGGGTTCACAGGCTTTGTGTTTCGGAAGGTGGAGATGGAATGAAACCCTATGGTGACGAAGTGCTACTGAAATTAGATCGTAGTATCCGTCTCGCGAAGCGTGCCCAGGAAGACGCGATATTGGAGCTGAATGCATTAACGGAAGAAGAGATCTTCGACGGTGTTAGGCATGGCAATCTCACCCTTCATGGAACATTAATCAGGTTTACTCCACAACAATTTTGGGGGGATGGATTTTTGCTTCCGTTACCAGACGTTTTGGTTCAAGTGCCTCGGGGAAAGTTACAGCAGGATCATAACCGTCAGGGACATGAAGAGGCTATGTGGACAGACGAAATACACGGGATTACCTTCGGTCTAACGAGATTGAACCATCCGCTCGAAGCCAGCCAGGTTCAAGCCATTGGTCATGCCATGACTGAGCAGATGCGAATCCGTAAAAAAGATGCACAGTGGCTTCATGAAGAAACGGTGCATGGAGATCCTCTTGTTATGTTTTACAGTGAATCGATCCAACCATCGGTGCGAGGCATCGCTTACGACATATTCTTCGTAACTTCAGTGGACGGCAGACTGGTTACGGGCAATGTTCGCTTTCCTATGGAACAGCTTCAAATATGGCGACCGATAACAAGGGCTATATTCATGTGTGCTCAGGTCACCGCATAGACGGATGGCCAACACATATTTTGCAGAGGAGGAGAAAACATGTTGCTTCCCATGCTTGTCAAAGCCCTCCTGTCTGGAGGGTTTAGTGGAGAGTTCACGTATGTGGTGCGTGGCGCAGAGATAACCTGCAGTGAGGGCTCGGAACCCGGCGTATTAAATCTACCGCTTTCTCACGGAATTTATATTAAAGAACAGCCTGTAATGAACGTTGCCGACGTTATACCACTGGCCAACGTGGGACGTTGCGGGTTTTGCAAAGTGGATGGGGCGTTATGTGTGCCAGATACGTTTTTCAACAAATGGACCCAAGGCAAAGAGGACGTGTTAGTGGAGGGGGAGTCAGCTCTTCTTAACAGGTCGGAACTGATCTGTCGCAAGGGTGGAACGATAACAATAAATGAGGATGGACAACTGTAATTAAAAGTAAAAAGGAGAAGAAAGGGGAACGTCGTGCAGAACGAAGAACAATCGACACTGACATACGAGGATATCCTGATCCATTGGCCGTATGGGCCTGTACGATTGGATCGGCTGCAGTGGATCCAGCAGGCCGGTTCACATGCCCGTTTATCCTTTAGTGGCTGGATCGATGAGGACTGGGAAGAGACCATTCTTCAACAGGCGGGGAGCCACGATCGTGTCGGATTCATTCGAAAAGATAATACGGGACGGGAAATTCCGTTGTTCAAAGGGCAGTTACATGACATTTCCATTGAAGCGTTCAGAGGAATGACTTATGTAAGAGCGGTGGTCATCTCCCATACCTACGAATTGGACACGTTTCAGCGAACGAGATCCTTTCAAAATGAGAACTTGAGATATCTGGATATTGTCCATCGTGTTATGGACGCGTATCCTGAAGGAGACTACATCGACTATGCCTTGGAGGAAAACAAGACCGGAGTCTTTCTCATGCAGTATCAGGAGACAGATTGGGCATTTTTGAAGCGGATTGCTTCCCACATGGGAGCGGATCTTATCCCTGACGTGACCGCGCACAAGCCTCGTTTTTGGATTGGTTATCCGGAAGGCATAAGGAGCTTCGAACTGAAGGAACGGCCGTATGAGAAGGCACGTAATCTGGAGAACTATTTACATACCGTAGCTCATGAGCAGCATCAAGTGAACGAAGAGCAATATACGACGTTTACCTTTAACTTGGGTCAGGAACTACAGCCAGGCGACGAAGTATCTTGTGATGGAGCGACGTACCTTATCAACCGCCGCGAAGCAGTCATGGATCGTGGAATGTTACAGTGGACGTATACCTGCGCGTTGCCTACCTTCCATCCTTTGACGAAAAAGTTGCAGACGGATATCATTGGTGCTTCCATAGATGGTAAAATCATCGATGTAAAGCGAAATCAGGTCAAAGTTCACCTTGATATGGATGAAGATCAGCAAGCGGGCGAAGCAAGATGGTTTCCATATGCCGCAGAAGGCAGTCAAGTATGGTACATGATGCCTGAGCCTGGTGCAAAGGTGAAACTGTACTTTCCTAGTGCTGAAGAAGATGAAGCGATGGTCATGCAATCGGTTCGGGAGGAGCCCAAGGAAGCAACGCATGCCGCAAAAAGCAGCAAGGTGATGCWCAAGAGGGCTCATTATACATTTCCATGGCGGCGGGTAACGGGGTGACCTTAAACAGTACGACGCATATCCAGATTCAATCGATGGGAGACGTTAACATTAGCGGTGGGAATGTCTCGCTCAACGGGGCTGAGGGTCTCTTCATTCAAACAGCAACCGATCATGTGGAATTAGTCGAAGAGGTAAACGGCAAGAGTGAGAAGGTGCTGCTTGAAGCAGAGATTCATCGTTCATTTGAGATGATTGAGTCGGCATTCGACCAAGCTTTAGCAAGCATGGGAGAAGCAGTATTGAAGCAAGAACGCTTAGCACGAAATTGGGAGCTTAGGCACCAAAGCGAACTGAATCGCAACATTGATGAAGGCAAGAGCTTGCTCCGCATGGTAGGAGATGTCGCAGACATCTTATATACAGGACTCGAAGGCCCCGATCAAGTCCGAGCCACGTATAGTAGCTTCAAAGATGGTGGATATGTCGGCCCGTTAGAGGAGAGGAATGCAACGTGGCAAGGTCTAGTCAAGACATGGGACTATGCAAGCGATGTGGTGACACTTCAAAAGTCTTGGGGTGAGCTCGGGAATGACGCCTTAGGGGTTGCGAGTGAATTCATCACTCCTCTCATGAACCAGGCCAAAAAAGATCCGATCACCATGCTGACGTTCACTGAAGAAGAGAGTAAACAAGCGGGTGTCTCGGATGCGGAAGCTAATTTAGCTCAGCTCGACATTGCGGGAATGGCGCTAGGAGGCAGTTCGCTAGTCAAGAAAAGCGCCATGAAAATCAATAAATTGGGACGTAAGTCGGATCATGGAGATGGTTCGGGGCCAAAAGGTTTCCTTCATGGAGATGGAGATGGCCCAGACAGCACCAGTGCAGTATTAAAAGATGGGAAATTCAAGACCAATGCGGCATTGCTTCCTCCATCTCTGAATGAGTTGGGCGAACTCATCGCTAAAGCGGTGGGGAAAATGACGGAAGGTGCTGCGGCCAGTATTCCGTGGCGCATTAGGTACGTACAATTACCTGACGGTGGGAACGTACCAGTCATTATGAAGATGGACAGACAGGGTTCATCAGGTAACCGTAAGGAAGACCTCAAGGGTGGAACTGAGGGGACGGGTAATGTTGTACAGACACCAAGGACTGGACCAGAATGGGAGGAGTATTTCCGTTCAAAATATGGTAATGGAAATGTAGACTGGAAAACTAGTTCTGAGTACAAGCTATATGGTGAAAAGTATATTCCTTATACACCTAAAATCAGACCCAATGCTGTGATCACCAAACCTTCGTTACCTTCGGGAGGGAAACCAGAAGGGAATTATGCTGAGATTCCACCAAAAGGTGATAGAGGATTAGAAAGACAAAATGAATCTGCTAATGTACTTGCCGAACAAGGATATCGGACTGTAATGCTTGATGAAGTTCCAAATGGAAGTGGTTTCGATGGAAATGGCTACGGTATTAATCCTGATAAAAGTCCAGACTTCATAATAGAGGGCCAAGTGTTTGATTGTTATGCTCCTGAATCAACTAATCTAAGTACTATTAGTAAAATGCTCAGAGATAAAACCACAAATCAAGCAAGGAGAATAGTGTTGAATTTAAATGATTATCCTTTTGAAAAAAGAACTGAACTTATAGAGTTTATATTAGGTCAGACTCACAAGGATTTAAAACATTTAAATGAACTATTAGTCATTGAAGGCCGTCAAGTAACTAGAGCATACTGGAGGTATAAGTAAGTGGATTATTCGTTAAGTATTGGTTCTGATTTTCCTAAAGAAGAATTGAGCAAATTGCTGTATAGTATGTTATGCGAAGTATTATTTGTAGAATTAATTAATTATGAGGCAGAAGTATGGGACAGATCTTATACTCACAGCGTAAGTGTCGGTTGCACATATTTTTCAATGAGCATTAATTTAGATGATGATGAGGACTATACAGAACGTTATCGGAAGGCAAATCTTGAAGCGTATGGTGTAGATACGAATGTTTTTATTAGTATTCAATTTAAAACGTATACGATTGAAATCGGATGGCTAAAACTACTTGAAGTCGTTGGAAGACTATTGAATTTAAACAATCTGGATTTGGTTGTTGAGGATCAAACTGCGTGCCCTCTATTTAAAAGAATTAAAGGGCGTTTGATTATTAATAGCAATTTAGATTATAGAGCATGGTATCTGACAAAAGAAAATCTAGCACTATTGAATTATCCATATGAAGAGGGGATGGTGTAAGGATCAGGAGTATATAAGATAATACCTTCCTATTATTTTAGCGGTTGATTTCAATTAAACATAACTCATGTAATAACAAATAAAGATTTCTCCATTTCAGTTGTACGCACATCAACTGCTTAAGTTTATAAATTAAATAATGCTATTCCGTTACATTTAATAGGTCGATTATGGTCAGATACCACCATTTAAGTTTATAAATTAAATAATGCTATTCCGTTACATTTAATAGGTCGATTATGGTCAGATACCACCATGATTGACTTGTTTTTTTGTGCCCGAGCCTGGTGCAAAGGTGAAACTGTATTTTCCTAGTGCTGAAGAAGATGAAGCGATGGTCATGCAATCGGTTCGGGAGGAGCCCAAGGAAGCAACGCATGCCGCAAAAAGCAGCAAGGTGATGCACAAGAGGGCTCATTATACATTTCCATGGCGGCGGGTAACGGGGTGACCTTAAACAGTACGACGCATATCCAGATTCAATCGATGGGAGACGAAAATGTCTCGCTCACCGGGGCTGAGGGTCTCTTCATTCAAACAGCAACCGATCAGGTGGAATTAGTCGAAGAGGTAAACGGCAAGAGTGAGAGGTGCTGCTTGAAGCAGAGATTCATCGTTCAATTGAGATGATTGAGTCGGCATTCGACCGAGCTTTAGCAAGCATGGGAAAAGCAGTATTGAAGCAAGAACGCTTAGCGCGAAATTGGGAGCTTAGGCACCAAAGCGAACTGGGTCAGATAAATTATAAAAAGGTTGAGGAAGTCAATAGAACGTATGGCGCTGGCTAACCAAATGATGATTTTGGCGGCTAAAATAAGTCCGGCAATGGATCTGGAGGAAATGGATGTGATCCAGACGGAAATTGCCTTGCTTCGAGAACAGCATGATGCATTGCCTACGGTGGAGGACATAGCAAATGAAAGAATAACAAGTGAAAAGCTGATAGATTTGGTTCATGCAATTGATGAAATGATGATTCAGACGGGGAAACTTATGGAAACTTTGGACGAAGATCATCCTGACCGGGTAAGTTTAAATGGTGAAATATTAGGTTTGAGAAGGGCGCAAACGGCTGTGAGGAAGTTTCATACAGGAAATAATAAAGGGGAAGAAGTGATGGATGAAAAATTAACTTTTGATGAGATATTATTTCATCCAGGAGCGTGAACAGATACAACAGTAGCAGATTCAACAACGTTTATGTGATCAGGCTAGGACTCAGAGTAGAAATGCAACACAAAACCAGGATCAAGAACGCTAAGTTTGAAATGTATTTAGTCTTGTTACTCTCGTCCTATCGTTACTCTTGTCTAAATTATTTTAAAATAATTCACTTAGAATACAATCTAAAGGAGTTATTACACATGAAGAAAAGCAACATCATTTTTATATTAGCGATTATACTAATATTAGGTGGAAGTTTGTTTGCAAAGAATTTGTATGATAAGAAATCTAATGAGGATACTCTTGATAATTTAGTTTTGGATAAGATCGCTGGTAATACAATCACTTCAATCGATATAGCTCATTATCTGGAAAATGATATATCAACAGAAAAAACAGTGACGGATCCAAATGAAATCAAAGCAATTATAGAAGAATTCGAAAACAAGAGAGTGGAAAAGTCATCGAGTCTAAAAGAAGTGGATAAAGAGGAGTCCTATAGTCTCCATTTAAAAACGGAACAAGGTACTATTTTCATTATCATACTCTATGCTAACAATTATACTCTCTTATTTAATGAAATTTCTAACATAAATAAAGATGGCACGTACAAGATGATTGATTCAATAAACAAAGATAAGATTGTAGAAATGTTCAATCCATAAATGATGTACGTTCTCCAAACATTTGTTGTAATTCAAAAAGCTCTCCAGAGGAGAGCTTTTTGAATTATTTTAAGTATTAAGCGTCCAACCATCCGCTTCGTTTGTCATAGGCTGCAAGCATGACAGGTTTACCACTTTGTAATCGAATGATATCTCCGCGATTATTGAACTCAATAAATGGGACACGATATCGAATCATAGTGAAATTTGGATTTCGGTCAAAGTATTGAAGCATTCTATCTAGTAAGTTCCTCGATCCCCTTTTTAATCAGACCTTCAGCTGCTACTTTTTTCATGATCTGAAATCTTTCTTGTTTGCTTCATTCTTCCAGATGACCAAGCACTCTTTGAAGCAACTCATTCTCCTGTTTCAGGTTTGTACATAGCCCTCTTAATCCAAGTATTTTTACGTTGACCTCGCTGATCCATCAGTCCAAACTCACCTTGTTCTCGATATTTTCGCATCCAGCATTTCATTTGTCCTGGGTCATGAATCCCCAAATATTCATTAATCTTTCGATAAGTCCACCCCTCAACCGTATGCAGACGAATAGCCTAATTTTTTATCTTCTCCGAATACGGTTTAAACCGTTGTCCCTTAATCGCCATAAAAAATACACCCCCTAGAATTTCATCGGCTAAATCCAGAAATTTTTCCAATTTCTATTCTATGGGGTGCCTTCAAAGTGGGTAGCTTTGCAATGCGGCTAATTTCAATCGTTTGATTGAAATTAGCCGTGGTCGCCCGCCCACCTTTTTAGACAAGTGAAGATGTTACAGCATCGTGGCTTTATCCAATTTGTTCAATGCGGTAATTAATTGTGGAATCTCATATGAAGAATATCTGATAATACTTAGTTAGCGCCGAGCTTGTTTGCTTCACTCTTCACTATGTCTGCCAACTGTTTTACATGTTCCATAGTGGGGTTCAATTTTAATTGAACATCTTGCTTTGCTTTTACGATACTTTTTGCTAAATCTCTTAAACATCCCACTCGTTTGCCAATGATTCGCTCCTGGCTGTTGAACACCGTCGTTCGAAGTGTTTCTTCACGTTGCATTCTCTTGTCCTCTATCGATTGTATGTGATGTGTAGTTTGAGCATGTTGAACGCCATAACCTGCCAGGATTGTGTACAGTTCATTTCGCTTAACCGTTGTCTTACTTTGTAATTTAGACTGATAACGTTGTAAAGACTGCTTAGCAGTATGTAATCTCTTGATTGCTAACTCCATTGCAAGCTGACGTCGAGAAGGTAGAAATTGACGACGGAACCAAGGAATCTTCATTATGCGAATCTTCACATTTTCCTGTAAAAAATTGATTTCATTAACGGCGGCTTGTATAATTTCAACGACTTGTCCGATAGGTATTTCTAATTCCATCCGGTTCTCCTGCCTAACACGTTCGAAGTCTTCACGTAAACGGGCTTGTTCCCTTAGTACGGTTAGCTTTATCTCTTTTTGTTTTGCTGTAGTCACTCTTTCAATATCTTTGGCCAGATTTTCAGTTTCTTCGTTTACCAGCGTATTTAGTTTTTCTGCTTCAGTTTCGTAGCGCTCGATGGCACTTTTGTAAGGAGCTCGCTTTACCTTATTTGAAACGAATCTTCCAAAGACTGCTCCACTAATTCCTCCCACAACGGCTCCTACAGCCGTACCAACAGGGCCTATTGCTGACCCGATCACTGCTCCGGCTTTGGCTCCCGCAGCTCCTCCGACTCCCGTTCCAGCCGTATCCAGACTGATATTCTTAAGCGAGTGTGTGATTTCCGTCTTCCCTTCAGCTAAAAGTGAAGCTTCTCGCCAACCGGAAAGCAGTATGGTCAGAACAGGTAAGTGACTTCCTATAATGTCTGGGCTTCCTAAGAGTAGATCTGTAGCACGCTCAGTCTGAGATATAACATCTGCGTTATTCAAGGCACTATCTACGATAACCAGGTGTTCTTGTCCGGAGCTGAGAGCAGTCATCATTTGATCGATACCATCTGTGGTGTTTAGATAAATAGTGTTTTCAGGTAGGTTTGCCATATCACCAGGAACTAAAACTGGAATATCAGGGTATTTTGCAAAGTGTTCACCCAAACTCGAATATTCAGAGACCAATTTGACGTTTACTTCATGACCGCCAACCAAAAGATCCCAACCGATCTGATTAGATGCATCAGGCCATTCAACAGAAACACCTGCTGTCTCAAGGTGATCTGCAGCATAGACCTCTCCTATATGTCCAGCAATTTTACTAATGCCTTGCTCACTCATGCCTGTCCAGAAAGAGTGCTGGTACTCTCCGATTTTCTGAGAAAGATCAGAGAAATTATCGAATTGTTGATTTGTCATCTTCTCCATGCCGGTATACACATACTCGTCCACTTGAAAGAAATCTTGTACTAAATCAAATCCGTACAATGACGCCGCTTCAAAACCAGCGAAATAAGCAAATTTATTCTCATAAAAGTTAATTATTTTGTTGTTCAGTTTTGTTGGATGCTTGCGAGGATTAGAAGCTGAACTTGTCGATTTTTTCCTCGAATGAACTATTATTGCACGATGATCGTAGGGAATAGGCAAGTAGTTGCGACTTAGAAGCTGAATATCATTGCCTGATGTCATTCGTTGATATAGTCTTGATGGTATTATGTAATTTCTCATAGTATCGCTCCTTGTTTTTCTGCCACTCATGGTTATTTAAATTGAAACTATGTGTTTTCTACTTGAAGTTATTTGGTTTGCTAATTTGTAAGTTTCGTCAAACCCAATCCTTTTGTATCTATTTTACTACAACTGGGTATATGTTCCTATATTTCTCTATCATCGCTACAATTCCGACTTTATGTTTTTGTTTCTTTACATTTAGCAGTACATTTATCTGCAGGTCTTCAAGTAATAAGAGGTTATTGGAGGTTTAATTAATGGATTTTAGGTTATCTGTTGCTTTTGATTTGTCTAAAGAGGCGTTGCGAAAGATACTTTACGATATGATATATATATACGGTTCTAATGAATTAGGACAATTTAGTACAGATGTATTTTTTCAAATTAACAATTTTTTCGTTAAAAACATAAGATTAATGATGCAGTATCAGACACTGATAGTAAGTCAAGACCTGTTTATAATACTTCGAAAGAAAGACAAGTTACTTTGCTTAACATTTTAAATAAAAATCTCCGTGAAATTAGTGATTTGTGCAAAAAAAGTAATATGGAAATGCCTACAGAGATGAAATTGACTTATGATGTATCTAAGAACAAATTAGATGCTCAGTACACTTACGAGATAAAATATACAAATGATCCTGAAAAATTATCTAGTCACATATTTGATGATTGGTTCGAAGAAGTGGGCAGAAAGTTATAGTTTACAACCCAAACGACAAAATCGTGCAATACAACCAACAACGCCACAATGCGAGCTAGCCGTCCGTGTTGTGGCCTTTTTTTATCCACTATATGTATGACGGGTAGATGAGATAGATCACCCTCAGTGCCTAATGAAACCATCATTCAACCAATAACACATATAACCCATGTAATACCCGTATAAAGATTTCTTCATTGCGGTTGTACGCACATCAAATGTTTTAATTTTATAAACGTTAATAACGCTATCCCGTTACATCAAACAGATTAATTATGGTCAGATACCCCATAATTAATCTGATTTTTTATCTTCGTTTTTTTAATTAACTCGCAACTGTAGAATATTCCGCCCCGATAGAAAAGCTGTCTAAATCACCGAACCTCCTTTAATGGATAGATCGACTTGTCTAACTCGATGGGTCACTTTCCACTTGAACCCGCATGATAACATGAAGTTTTTTTAAGTGTCTACTTAAAAAGAAAATACCATTTTAAGGTACAATGTTTTTGTTCCCACAAATGAATAGATATTTAAAATATTTCTTATTCGCTCCGGTAATACGTAAATCGCAATCAAACAGAAATCGAATATGCCTGATCACCTTGTCCTTGCGAATTCACCCATGATATATTGGAGAGATGTGAGGAGATGAGGATATGAAATTAGTGTCCTGGAATGTAAATGGATTACGAGCATGTGTGACTAAGGGATTTATGGATTATTATCAGGAGAGCCAGGCTGATATTTTCTGTGTACAAGAGACGAAGCTACAGGCAGGCCAGATCGAGATGGATCTGGGTGATGATGTATATCAATACTGGAATTATGCGATCAAAAAAGGCTATTCCGGCACAGCGGTATTTACCCGGATAAAGCCACTGTCCGTCTGGTATGGGATGGAGGAAGACAGTGAGCCGGAAGGTCGAATGATTACACTGGAGTTTGATGAATTTTATCTGGTGAATGTGTATACACCTAATGCAAAGCGTGACCTGACCCGATTACCTTACCGTCTCGAATGGGAGGATCGTTTCCTGAAATACCTTCAGCAGTTGGAAGCGACCAAACCGGTTATCGTATGCGGTGACCTGAATGTGGCCCATCAAGAGATTGACCTGAAGAATCCAAAGCCCAATATGGGCAATTCAGGGTTCACATTAGAAGAGCGAGGTAAAATGACGGACTTGCTCGCGGCAGGATACGTGGATAGCTTCCGTCATCTGTATCCGGATCGCACAGATGTGTATAGCTGGTGGTCGTATATGCCAAAGGTTAGAGAACGGAACGTTGGCTGGCGTATCGACTATTTTCTGGTATCCAATCAACTGGTCTCAAAAGTCGAGGATGCACACATTGACTGCCATGTGATGGGCAGCGATCATTGTCCTGTCGGGCTAACATTAAATTGTATAGGTTGAACTAGACATTTACACAAGGACGGAGAGGACAGAAATAACGTGAAGAAGCGAAGCGTTCGCCTGAAAGCTTTCTGCAAGAAAGCTGCATCGGAAGCATAAACCATCCCGGATTTTCCCTTAGAAAAAGGGAATCAGAAAATCTGGGGATAACAGCGATCGGAATGTTGTTCTGTCATTGGTGTGGTCAGTGTAAATATTTTAGTTCAATCGCAATAATTCGAATGCAATATGCCGCAAGTTTCCGAGGAGTGACAGGAGACTTGCGGTTTTTTAGTTATTTTCAACGATCCCGGGGAGGATTACATACTAGACTAAAGTTGGGGATTAGACTAGGCTCTGGATCGTTTCTTGCCATGAGAACATGGGTTAGGATTAATACATACATAAGGAGTCTTGGCGTAGCATGGATTCGGAACGGATATCAAGTTGCATTAGGAGGACGAGAATGGATAGATGGCTTGGGAGAGGTATTCGGATTGTTGGCGGTGTGATGGTTGTAACAGGTGTTCTGTTATTTGTTGGGGCGGGCTACATGGTAGTACAGGATGTGCAAACGAGGCAGGCTTATCTGCCAACGGAAAGAATAGATGAGTTTAATAGGAGTCATGTACAGGTGAATACATCCAGTACGTTACATTCAGGTGGAATAAGGCTGGCTTCAGATCCCGAAGATTCAACCTTGATTGAAGAGTTTACACAAGTTTATGAGCATTTGAAATCTTCACTGAACCTGGAGTTATATGAATAAGCGAATTGTGGCTTGATTGAATCATAGCCGAGAAGGAGGAAGAGGGATGAAGGTAAAGGTGATGGGCGGATTCCTAGCTTGGTTTCTGGTCAGCTTCTTACTATCCATCGCAGCACTATCTGTCATGATGCTGTATGCCTCAACGTACGTTGAAGCGGCTTCATATATAGATGCATCACATCTGATTACGATGAGTTCATCGTAATGACTGTAGGATAGGATTTCTTAGGTTTCTTAGATCTTTAATTAGGGTAAGGGGGGTGAAGAGATAACCAAATAATGAATGTAGATGTGGATTAAGTCAACTCAAGGATAAGTCCACATGATAACGATTGAGCTGAATATGTATAAGATATTCCTTAGTCCATACACAACACATAAGGAGTGAACATAATGAAATTACCTCAGAAGCATCTCATGATGTGTGCTGCTGTAGCAATGGTTATTGCGCTAAGTGCATGTAGTGGTAGAACAGGGCAGCCAGCACAGGATACAGGACAGGTTAATTCCGAATCATCGGAGTCGACGGGTGAAGTGAACAATGATGCTAATAACGAAGCAACCGCAGCAGAAGTGAGTTCCCCAGATGGTACAGCGGAGATTGTGGATACCGATGAGGAGACCAATTCTGAGGCTGGTGGTGATAACGCAGCAGCAGAGGGGACTCAAGAATTACCAGACGTCTTGCCAACAGATTTCCCTATGCCAGATGACGCTCATATTCAGCTAGCTAACTCCGGTGACAATGATGGTAAGAAGTCAGCTATGGTAATCTACACCACGGAGCAGGATATGAAGACAGTCTCCAAGATGTATAAGGACTATTTCGAAGCCAAAAAATTAACCGATGCAGGTCAGACGTTGGATGACAAAAATATCATTATTCAAGGGACTGATCCTGAAACGAAGCAGCAATGGTCACTGATTGGCGGAGCCCTGGCTAGCAAGGAAGGTACGATTGAGCTGACACTTACGTGGGCTGAATCTTGATAGCTGGAACAACTCAATATAGAACATATGATACGTCTTGCCTTACATTGTCGGTGGCTCTGTTGCCACATAAATGTAAGGTTTTTTTCATTTAGAACTGGAAACACAACAGGTTACATGGTATGTTATATCTTTATAGAAAGATAGACAACTACTGACGAAGACAGGAGAGGATTGAACATGGTTAAAGTGGGTATTGTGGGTTACGGTAACTTGGGTAGAGGCGTTGAGAAAGCAATTAAGCAAAATGATGATATGGAATTGGTTGCTATATTTACACGTCGTGATCCAGAGCAGATGGTAGGCGAAGATACATCCGCTCGTTTCGAACATATCTCTGCCGCTGAGCAATACATAGGCAAAATTGATGTGATGTTGCTGTGTGGAGGTTCGGCTACAGATCTTCCGGAGCAGACACCTGTCATTGCACGTCTATTCAACACGGTAGACAGCTTCGACACACATGCCAAAATCCCTGAATTCTATGCAGAGGTTAATGCCGCTGCCGAGCAAGGTGGACATGTAAGTGTCATCTCTACGGGCTGGGATCCAGGATTGTTCTCCATGAATCGTCTGTTGGCGCAATCCATTCTGCCTGAAGGTAAAGAATATACATTCTGGGGAACTGGCGTTAGCCAAGGTCACTCTGATGCGATTCGTCGTGTGCCAGGTGTCAAAGCCGGAGTTCAATACACTGTACCTGTAGAAGAAGTGATTAACCGTATTCGTGCAGGTGAAACGCCAGAGTTGTCTACTCGTGAGAAACATTTGAGACAATGTTACGTTGTGGCTGAAGCAGGAGCGAACGAGGATGAGATCCGTGAAACGATTGTATCCATGCCGAACTATTTTGCTGACTATGATACAACGGTAACCTTTATTACGGAAGAGCAATTGAAAGCTGAACACGAAGGTATGCCGCATGGTGGATTCGTGATTCGCAGTGGAGTTACGGGAACAGCTTCCAAGCAAATTATTGAATTTGGCTTGAAATTGGATAGTAACCCTGAGTTCACAGCAAGTGTACTGGTTGCGTATGCAAGAGTTGCACATCGTCTGAGCGCTGAAGGTCACAAAGGTGCCAAAACAGTATTTGATATTCCACTGGGTCACCTGTCTCCTAAATCCGCTGAAGAGCTTCGTCGTGATCTGCTCTAATCAACGAGTTTAGAATTTATAAAAAAAGAGCTTTACCGTCATACTCACGTTCGAACAGAGTAGGGACGGATGAAGTTCATCAGAAAGAGCCCGTCCTTCGGTTGATTGAAGGACGGGCTCTTAGTTGTTTCATTAGGATCACCAGATAATGCCGCTGGGTATATTCATACTGCTGTTGTCGGGGAAGTACGATCTCTCAGTATGATGCTGTACACTTGATCTTATGTAGTCCAGTGATCAGGCATTTTCACATGAGTAGGCAGCTTCGTCGTGCTATTTCCCTTGGCTGAGTTAAGCTGTGACTGTGTTAGGAAAAGACTGCCTCTCAGATCTGCCCCGCCAAGGTCTGCATCCCGTAAGTCAGCACCTATGAAGTCGGCTGCTCTTAAGTCTGCATTTCGTAGATCTGCCGCGATCATAAGCGCACCCCTGAAGCTAGTACCGCGAAGATCTGCTCCTTTGAGGTTGGCACCTAGATAGTCCATCCCACCGGCACGTTTATTCATTTTGGACTTTGATTTGGATTTTCCATGACCCGATGCTGTATCAGTCTGTTTCATGCTGGAGATGGCTTGGGTACGGATCATCTCGCTTCCTTGCAGCAAGAGCTCACTTATACTTGCTCGGTGAGTCGGGATATCCAGCCGTAAAATGGCTGCCGGCTCCAGTAGTGTGAGTTGTTCTGTTTCTTGATATTTTTCACGCAGACGTGAATGAATCGATATTGTTTCTGGATATGCCAGCATCTCATTCACATAGCTCATCATTTCCTGTAGCTGTCTCATCACAGGTAGGCAGTCGAACATTTCCGAAGCAAGCTCGGGGTGATCCCGCCAGTCCTTACCTGCATATGTAAGCTGTGAGAGCTTCTGTCCCGCTCCAAAACAATCGTATACCGTACAACCTTTAAATCCTTTCTGTCTAAGTTGTGTATGGATGCCGCATCGATTATCGTTGCGGAGGTTCGGGCATGGCGTGCCACTGGATTTATCAAAAGCAAAATCGGAAGATTTGCCATAGGGCAGTGCCACGCAACATAAGCCAAAACATTGCTCGCAGTCTGCGCTCAGATGCAGGGGTGCCTCCGTGCTGACGAAGGGGTGGTTAGACATTATTGTACACTTCCTTTAAGAGGTTGTTCAAAAAAAACGTTACTTTTGATTTTTGACCACAACAGATATGCATGATCTTCGTTCCACAATCTCGGTATTCACAACCAATTGGACTGCATTTGGATCCGTATGATCGATCTTTTCCATCAATAGCTTCACAGCGTTCTTGGCTAACAGATCCTTTTTGACATGCACGGTGGTTAATTCGGGACTGATAACTTTGGCTTCAAAAATATTATCAAATCCCATCACTGACACATCTTCAGGGACACGAACGCCTATGTTCTGTAGTGACTTGATCGCACTAATGGCAATGTAATCATTCTCGCAAAATATGGCTGTAGGCAGCTCTGCCAGCTGTTGAATGGACTGCTGGAATCCTTCCTGTGGCATCACACGCATGGGATGCATATCGAAGAATAATCCATCCTCTACCGTTAACTGATGCTCACGAAGAGCGGCGTTAAAGCCTTCTTCCCTTTGCACAAAATTGACGATGCGCGTATGCGACCGAACATAACCTATTCTACGGTGTCCAATCTTAATTAAATGTTGACCTGCTTGGTAACCACCCAGCTTGTTATTAATGGAGATAAAGCTTGCATCCATATATTCAAAGCACGTATCCAAAATGACCACATTAGCATGGTGGGATCGTATAGGCTCGATCATATCTGGCGTGAGATTGGTACCGAGTAGCAGAATGCCAGCGGATGGCTGATCCTTTTCCAAGGCCAGTAGTTCATGATGTAGATTCTGTATATCAATGGAAGAGATCACCAAGGTATTCCCATGCTGCTTCACTTGATCGGTAATATGATGAATTAACTCATTGAAAAAAGGTAATGAATCATAATGTTCGGTAACGATATCTGCATTTTTACAGGCGACAAAACGGATAATGGCATGAGGTTTCTGAATTTCCTTATCGGACTTCAGTGTTCTCGGTCTATACCCGTGTGCCTGAGCAATATCTAATATATGTTCTCGGGTCTGTTCACTAACCCCAGGTTTATTGTTAAACGCAAGTGAGACCGCAGCCTTCGATACCCCCGCAAGCCGCGCAATATCATCAATTTTCAATATACAACCTCCTAAATGGCCTGCATGTCCTAAGTATACCATGATTTAGGTATGTCTCCGATGGGGATGTCGTTCGTAAGGGGGATAAGCTCGTGGAGTTTGACCTTGCGGCTATTCAGGCGGCTGGTTATGATACGACAACATCGGTCATTGTATCCAATACCTCATCGTATTCGGATATTCAGATTAATTCTTCTTCTCAGGTGGAGCAGGGTGCAGTTCTAATTAGTGTTAAATAAAAGAGTTTTTGCATACAAATATGTTAGAATTGCTTGGAAAAAAGTAAGGGCAGCGTCCGGTTTTACGGATCACTGCCCTTTGTCATGCACGTCATAATCTAGTGCATAGTTATACCGTTACCATACGAACCTGCTCAGACTGTTTATGCAGGTTTCGGAGAATTATACAATACCTTGAGCCAGCATCGCATCAGCCACTTTACGGAAGCCGGCAATGTTTGCCCCTGCAACGAGGTTGCCCGAGCAACCGTATTCTTCTGCAGCTTCTACGCAGCTTGTGTAGATGTTTTTCATAATTTGCTGCAACTTCGCGTCTACTTCTTCAAATGTCCAGGACAACCGCATGCTGTTCTGTGACATTTCAAGTGCAGACACAGCCACGCCGCCAGCGTTAGCTGCTTTTGCTGGTCCAAACAGGACGCCTTTTTCGAGGAAGAGGTCAATAGCTGCCAGCGTTGAAGGCATGTTGGCTCCTTCGCCAATCGCTTTTACTCCACCTTCGATAAGCGTAGCTGCCGCATGCTCATCAATCTCATTCTGAGTAGCACAAGGCAACGCAATATCACAAGGAATAGACCAGATTCCTTCACAACCATTAGTGTAAACCGCATGAGGATGTTCCTTCACATATTCACTAATCCGTAGACGATTCTCTTCTTTCAGGCGTTTCACGGTTTGTAGGTTAATTCCTTCTGGATCATGAATGTATCCGCCAGAGTCGCTACACGCGACAACTTTGGCTCCAAGCTCCTGAGCTTTCTGGATCGCGTAGATGGATACGTTGCCTGAGCCGGAAACGACAACCGTGCTGTCTTGGAAGCTTAATCCTTTGGCTTGAAGCATCTCGTTCACGAAGTACACACAACCGAAGCCAGTCGCTTCTGTACGAGCAAGGCTACCGCCATAGAGCAGACCTTTACCTGTCAGGACACCTGCTTGGTGACCTCCGCTAATGCGTTTGTACTGTCCGAACATATAACCGATCTCACGGGCACCTACACCGATGTCGCCTGCAGGAACGTCCGTATCTGCACCAATATATTTATAGAGCTCTGTCATGAAGCTTTGCGTAAACCGCATCACTTCCTGATCTGATTTACCTTTTGGATCGAAGTCCGAGCCGCCTTTACCTCCTCCGATTGGAAGACCTGTTAAAGCGTTTTTGAAAATTTGCTCAAAACCAAGGAATTTAACAATGCCTGAGTATACGGATGGATGGAAGCGAATTCCACCTTTGTAAGGGCCGATAGCACTGTTGAACTGTACGCGGAATCCGCGGTTAACTTGAACCTTGCCTTGATCATCCACCCAAGGTACACGGAAGGTAATTACACGTTCAGGTTCAACCAATTGTTCCAGCAGACCGTTCTCCATATATTTAGGATGAGCCTCGATGACAGGAATGAGTGAGTCCAGAATCTCTTTTACCGCTTGGTGGAATTCGTTCTCCTGCGGGTTTCTAGCGACTACGGATTCATAGACGGAATGAACATATTGTGAAGCGATAGACTGAGTAGATTCTTTAGTTAGTGTGGACACTTTTCTGATGCACTCCTTTGTCGTGTTAAAGTCTGTAATTACCCATTTGCATAAATTGCACAAAAGTTTGTAGTTAAATATACAGGAAATGCTATAAAAATACGAGATAGAAATCCATAAAATGTTTTTTATGACGTTATTAAAATGTTCTATAGATCTACCATATGATGTTAAGGATAGGGCGAGTCCTAAAATTCCGAAGAGCGAGTTTTGAGACACGTCCTAAGTTTAAGTTACCTATTTAGCTGGATTTAATAATTAGTTTTGGTAAGATGGATGTAGAGGTCTCGGCAATCGGGATCTTCATTTTATATTCAAGGAGGCATACAAGATGTTGCAAAGACTCAGACACATGAACCAAGAGAACAAGGCTTGTATAGGAGGTGAGATCTATTATGAACCATAGATCCCATTGCCATAATTGCAGAGAGATGCTGGTGAGCCAGCTCATTACTTTGGGTGAAGAGAAAAAAACATTTCTCAACGCCTATTTTGACGTGCGTGAACCTGAATGGTTTCAGATGGAACGGATGCTTACTACGTACACAGAACATGTAGAGCAGCTGTTGCTGGGATCAGATGAACTGTTGAATTCCACTGTGCTAATTGGGAGCCGTATCACCTTCGAATATGTGGACTTCCATACATCGGATTCGTTCTGGATCGTAATGCCGGAAGAGGCAGATGCAGATGAGAGTCGCATCTCGTTCCTTTCCCCGGTTGGAAGACAATTGTTGCTTGCTCGCCAAGGGGAAACCCGGAGTGTGAATATCCCTGCAGGTTCTATGCGGGTGCGCATTACAGATATTCAATTGCAGCGCGAGCCGGTCACTGGGAAGGTTGAAGGGGGTGCAGATTATGCACTTTAAAGAGACGGATCTGCCGGGCATTGGTCGAAAGTATTGGCTGCATACACGCAGCGGTGAGCATCTGGTGATTGTCATTCATAATGACGAGCGACGAGATCTTTTTCATATGGAGTCTGGGGAAGTACCGGATGAACCTGGAGATATGAGGTCTTTGGTGACGCTGGATGACGATGAAGCAAGAGCAGTCGCCGCTATTGTAGGTGGGATGACGTATAAACCGCAATTCCAGGAGCAACGCGAGGTTATGCTAGATGGGTTGCTGATTGAATGGTTGCGGATTGAGCCACACGCAGCAAGTGTTGGGCAGACCATTGGGGATCTGAACATTCGCCAAGCTACAGGCGCAGTCATTCTGGCTGTGGTGGAGAAGGATAGGGCGAAGCAGCTTAATCCAGGGCCTGAGTATACGTTTACCGCAGGGGCAACCCTTGTTGTTGCAGGAGAGCGCGAGCAGCTTAGAGAGCTCAAACGTTTGCTTGTTGATGGAAGGCTATAGCCTATGGATATGCTCATATTTGAGGTGGGAATTGCCGTTGCGCTAATTACACTTACGGGATTAATATCTGCACGACTACGATTTTCTGTTATTCCATTTTACATCCTGGTCGGTATGGCTGTTGGACCGCATGCACCGCAGTTTGGCATTGTGGATTTACGATTTATCGAAAGCTCGTCTTTTATTGAGTTTATGGGCAGGCTGGGTATTTTATTTTTATTGTTTTATCTGGGACTGGAGTTCTCGGTCTCCCGATTGTTGAAATCGGGTAAAGCCATTCTTACGGGTGGTATATTCTATGTAGGTCTTAATTTTGTCTCAGGTTTGCTGTTAGGCTGGTTAATGAGCCTGCCCCTTCAGGAAACGATGGTTGTGTGCGGCATCATGACCAGCTCATCTACGGCGATCGTAGCCAAAGTGCTTGTGGATTTGAAGCGGACGGCGAACCCTGAAACGGAAATTATTATGGGTATGATCATGTTCGATGATCTATTCATCGCAATCCATATCTCGATTCTGACTGGACTTGTACTGAGTGGGGCGACTTCGTTCCTGAGTGTGCTGTTAGTATCGCTCTCTGCTCTACTTTTTATCGTATTGTTCCTGATTATTGGCAGGAAGAGTATCAAAGCTATTGATAAAGCACTCAATATCAAGTCATCGGAATTATTTCTGCTTACCATCATGACCCTACTGTTCCTCGTGGCCGGGTTCTCGGAAACGCTACATGTTGCTGAGGCCATCGGTGCGTTAATGATTGGACTTGTGCTTGGTGAATCCAGACATGTCAGCCGAATCGAACAGCAAATTATGCCGTTTAAAGACTTTTTTGGTGCGCTGTTCTTCTTCAGCTTTGGCCTGACCATTGAGCCGTCTTCCCTCGGTGGAGCTGTCGGGATGACACTGATTGCCGTCGTTCTGACTATTCTTAGCAATTACGGTGCAGGCATGATTGCTGGTAAAATGGCTGGTATGTCGACAAAGGCTTCGTTGAATGTAGGTTTTACTCTAGTTTCGCGGGGAGAGTTCTCTATCATTATGGCGAATATAGGTAAGGCAGGAGGTCTGATGGCTTCCATTCAGTCTTTTGCCGTGTTATATGTGCTGATTCTGGCGGTACTTGGACCTATTCTGACCAAAGAATCTCCTCGCCTGTATGCGAGGTATGAACGGTTCCGGAATCGGGCGAAACAAAAGGAAATCGGATAAGCGGGTAATTATAATAGCCGTGATAGACATGATAAGCTGTGCGGATTATGTATAAGGCAAGAAAAGGCGCCACATTTCGTTGGAGAATGATCGTCTCCAAGGTGTGGCGCTTTTTTTGCGTAATAAGGGAGAAACCGTAGTTTATGTAACGGATCGTCATTAGTAACTCTGACTTATGGAATGAAAATGCTGTGACCTCAGGTCAAGTAAACCAATGAATGGGGTAATTATAAATAGAGAAGATTATGAGAATAACCTATCACATGTCATTCCATTTTGAAGAAAGGCAGGGATTCAATATGAAGGCTATAGTGATTGAAGCATTTGGCGGACCTGAGCAATTGAAGGAAAAGGAAGTCGATAAACCGGTATGCGGTGTGAATCAAGTTTTGATCCGTACACAGGCGACCTCTGTTAATCCAGTTGATTTCAAAATAAGACAAGGTCACTTGAAAGAAGCGGCAGATCAGCTACCGATGATTCTGGGTGGTGACGTCGCAGGTACTGTGGTTGAAGCGGGTTCAAACGTTACTCGTTTCAGAGAAGGAGATCGTGTATTTGCACGTCCACGTCAATTCGGAACCTATGCGGAATATGTTGCTGTAGATGGGGATATTGTTGCGCGTATACCGGAGCAGTTGAGCTTTGAGGAAGCAGCTGCGATTCCGCTCGCCGCGATGACAGCTTGGCAGGCACTGGTGGATCATGGCCGTTTGGGCAAAGGACAGAAGGTGCTCATTCATGCCGGTGCGGGTGGAGTAGGCACATACGCCATTCAAATCGCCAAATCGTTGGGCGCTGAAGTTGCTTCCACCGCGAGTGCAGCTAACGAAGAATTACTTCGCTCATTAGGTGTGGATCATTTCATTAACTACAAGGAACAGGATTTCTCGCAGATTCTCTCAGACTATGATGTAGTATTGGATACGATGGGCGGCGACATACAGCGGAACAGCTTCAAGGTGTTGAAGTCTGGAGGACATCTGGTATCCCTTGTGCAGCAGCCGGATGAGAAGCTGGCGAAAGAAACTGGTGTGATAGGCAGCGTGTTCATGATGGAGCCGAAGGGAGATCAACTTGAACAGTTGGCCGAGCTTGCGGCTGAAGGGAAATTGAAGTCGATCATTGATGAAACGTATCCGCTAACTGAACAGGGTTTGCGTGATGCTCACGAAAAAAGTGAGTCACATCATACGCGGGGTAAGCTGGTTATTACCGTGAATTAGTTTGGAATCCGTAAGTTAATCGAGCAAGCCAGAGAAGGATGAGGGATGAATATTACGGTAAAATCAATACTTTTCAACCTCAAGATCCTACGCCGTTCTCCATACAGGAGTGCGGCTTTTTTTGGCGTTCCTTTTCGGTTGTATGAAGTTTGCAGCACACGGTACTTGTATCTTCTTAAATAAATTAAATCAAATTCTTCACCAATGTGCAGCGTTGAGATATAATAGAGGTTGTTCAAAAAGTCCGCTTTTGATTACGAAGGATGCCCTGAGGCATCTCAACGTCGAAGATGGATTCAGCCGAAATAAGCGGGATGCTAACGAAGCTTGTTTCCTTCGGAAACATGTAGTTGCTCACGTAGTTTTGCCTACGCTCCGCTACTCCATTTCTATCTTCATCCCATCTTCTCGGTACTGAAAACCATCCTTTTTGAACACGCATTAATAGGGGGAATTTATTCCATTCTACATATGAGGTGATCCTGATGTCGACTGAACTTATTCAAGCTATTCAATTGTTAAAAGAAAAAAAGTGGGTAGATCTGACACATACCTTTGGGCCAGATTCACCTCACTTCTCAGCCTTTGATGCAGCTCAATTTGATACGCTATTCAATCACGACCAAGGATTTTTTGCACAAAGCTTTCGATTCCCCGGGCAATATGGTACTCATCTGGATGCGCCGATCCATTTTGTACGTGATACTCGTTATCTGGATCAACTCGGGTTGAAAGAGTTAGTATTACCACTAGTTGTAATCGACCAGTCAGCAGCCGTAGCAAGCAATCCTGACTTTACGCTGGATGTGGAGCATATCCTAGCATTCGAGCAAGAGCACGGTGAGATTGAAGTGGGTAGCTTCGTTGCTCTACGTACCGATTGGAGCAAGCGTTGGCCAAGCCATGAGCTATTTGATAATAAGGATGCTAATGGGGACAGCCATGCACCAGGATGGTCGGTAAGCGCACTGAAATTTCTGTTCGAAGAACGGAGCGTAAAGGCTATCGGTCATGAGACCTTTGATACAGATTCAGCAATAGATTATCGTAAAAATGGAGCTTTACTCGCCGAATACTATGTCTTGGCACAGGATACATATCAGGTGGAGCTTCTGACAAACTTAGATCAGGTTCCTGCTAAAGGCGCAGTCATCTTCAATCTCGTTCCCAAAGCGGAGAAAGCATCCGGATTCCCGGTCAGATCCTTCGCTATTCTGCCATAAATCTAGCTAAAGTATCGTCTTATAGAAATGTATTATGTAAAATGCAGGGGAGGCGAATGCCTCCTTTTTCTAATTACTTATGATCTGATGATGAAGCTTGATTAAATCGTTCCGTAATTCTCTTCTGTTCCTTCTTGCGCCGAATCCAACGTTTGAATGCACTCTCTGCTTTTCTTCCTTCTAACGTTTCTTTCAAGCCTTGAATCATGAATTCAGATCTCCGTCTGTCATCCCGACTAATCTCGCGTAATTCCTTAATAAATTTGTCGTCCATATCTGCCTCTCGCTCATTCAGGATAGATTTCTATTATACCGAACGTACGTTCTTTTATCAAGTTTTTCCATGATACATATTGTCGAATCCTTGTAGTGACAAGAAGCATAGGAACGTGGTGCACCTTGTGTGACAATGTTCTTAGCGTGATCGGATTTAATCGTCGTGTATAGTATCGTTTTGGCAGGAGGTTCAAAATGAATGGAGTGGGGGGCGGTTTTCATGGTACAGCCAACATTAGCTAGATCGTGGTTACTTGCAATGATGCATGGGATATTAGGGATTGGAGCAATTGCTGGAGGAATAATGCTAATTATAGATCCGACGGGGGATGCAATTGGTTTACCGAATACGTTATTGGAGCATTCTCCATTTGCTAACTTTCTGATCCCGGGCATATTGTTAATGTTAGTTCTTGGCGTGCTGCCCATGATCATCGGCATATCGCTCATCCGTCACATTCACTCAGCGCTCTGTGAGAAGCTTAATCTCTTTCCTGACCGCTACTGGGGTTGGACGTTCTCCTTATATACCGGATTTGCGCTCTTGATCTGGATTATGGCACAGGTGTACTGGATTCAGGCCGCCTCGTTGATCCACTTAATCTATTTTGCATGGGGCATAGGAATTCAGATCGTAACCTTACTGCCTGGGATACAACGAAGATATTCGCAATAAACATAGCTGCTGAAGATGCTATTAACATTGGATACAAAACGGCTGTACCACGATCAAGAAGAGATCGGGTACAGCCGTTTGTTGTTAAGCGTTTATTTTGAAGCGTTGTAGTTGCTCAAGAACTCTTTCACCTTGGCTGGATCAGCCTTCAATTCATTACCTGTCTGAACCAGTGGGCTTAATGTGGAGAATGCTTTTAGTTTGTTGTTTTTGTAGAATTGCAGAATTTCATCCTGATTAATAGAGTATAGAACAGCTTTTCTCAGGTCACTGCTCTTGGATACTTCACGATTTGCTGTGTTAAACAGCAGGTAAGATACCGCGTTGCTCGGGATACTCTGTAGGTGCAGCTTGCTATCACTCTCAACGATGTCATACTTCGTTTCAGGCACGCCGTAGTAGAGGTGGATCTCACCGCTACGCAGGGCGGAAAGTGCGCTGTCTGCATCAGCGATAAAGCGTACATTTACTTGTGAAATTTTCGGCGCATACTCGGTTCCTGTGCGATAGCCAGGATTTTTGAGGAACACGCCTTCATAGTCATTTTTGTATGACAAAATGTATGGCCCACTTGTATACAACGTATTGTTGTACGCTGCCCCTTCGGTTACAGTGTTTTGATCACCGTAAGGGATGTCTTTGTTCACATCAAAGGATGCCACATCATAAGTGTTGATGCTTT
The DNA here is from genome assembly GCF_001426865.1 of Paenibacillus sp. Root52. Taxonomy (GTDB): domain Bacteria; phylum Bacillota; class Bacilli; order Paenibacillales; family Paenibacillaceae; genus Paenibacillus. The sequence goes on from NZ_LMFO01000030.1 coordinate 247,030, forward strand.
CTACTTGTTTCTTGGACACGATACCAGCCGATTGGTGAGCCAGGTAGTTCAATACTTGCGGGAACGGTTCAGTTGTGGTCAGTTTGATGACCTGATATTTACCTGCTCCGTTGTCTGCTTTGGTTTTGTCAGATACAAGCTCTGTAATTTTGCTGTCCAATCCTTGTTCCAATGCATCCTTGATTGAACCGCCACCACCAGTTTGTTGCGTAGACTCCAGTACGCTCAGATCTGTAACCAGCTCGGTTTTTTGGATATGCTCATGCAAGCTGTATGTCCGGTGATCAGGCACGGAATCTTTATGTTTGGCACGATCCATGGAGAAGATAACATCGTCCGCACCAACGCGTTCACCCGTATCTACTGCTTTTTTGTTGTCAATCTTCGCGAAGTTAATATCATCTCTCAAGACGAAGTAGTACTCGGAGTTTCCATCCGCGATGCTGAAATTGTGGGACAAGGATCCTTCAGCAGTCAGTTGGTCGTCATCCGTTAGGTTGACTAGACGTACATACATATTGGTATTCAGTTGGTTAATAGAACCATCATTACCTTTGATCGGGTCAAGAGAGGTTAGAACAGACGCGCTTTGCGTCAAGATCAGAGGATCTGTTTCGTTTTTGGAGCTGTCCTTGAATTCAATTGGTTCCCAAGCCATTGCACGGGATTTGGACAAGCGCACAGTATCTTGGTTGATCACGTCTTTATTCAGTGCCTGGTTTTTCAGTGAGTTATAGACTGGAGCGATATACGCTTGATCCGTTACCAGACGTTGCTCCAAGTTCTTGTACGTTTCTTTGTATTGATCTGGCGTTTGCGTAGCTGCTTCATCAATCAACTTGTCGATTTCTTCATCAGCCAAAATGCTGTAATCTCCGCCTGTTTTGAAAAGAGAACGAACGGCATAATCCGGGTTCCCCGTAACTGTTGTCCAGCTTGATAAAGCAATGTCATAATTCCCAGCATCCTGTTGGGATTTGTAGCTACCGTAATCCGGTTGCAGGTTCAGCTTCACGTTGAATCCATTCTTAGTCAGTTGGTCACGGATGATGTTTACATCGTTCTCGGAAGAACTTTGTGCCAGTAATGTAATATCTACAGGTGCTTGATTCGTGGTAGTCTCTGTTGTATCCGAAGTTGACGCTTCAGACTGAGTGTCGCTCTTCGTTTTTACGCTGCAGCCGGAGATCACAATAACCAAGATGAGCAGCAGTGAAATGAGTGTACGTTTTTTCATGAAAATACCTCCTATTAGAATGAAATTAATGAATTATTAAATTAAATGAAGTTATGCTTTTTCAAGCTTAGGATCAAGCGCATCGCGCAGTCCATCACCGAGAAAGTTAAACGAAAGAACAAGTAGAATAATGGCAAGACCAGGATAAATGGCAAGATACGAATGTGTCTCCAGATACGTACTGCCTAGTTTGAGAATGTTGCCCCATTCCGGAATATGCGGCTCAACGCCGAGCCCAAGATAACTCAAGCTACTCGTGGCGATGACGGCTCCACCAATCGTAAGGGTAGACTTGATGATCATAGGAGCTAGAGAGTTCGGAATGATGTGTTTGAAAATGATGGAACGGTTGTTATACCCGAGTGCACGTGCTGCCTCAACGAATTCAAAGGTAGATACGTAGAGCACACTCGCTCTCATTGTTCGGGCGTAGGTCGGGATGGAGCCAAGGCTAAGCGCCAAAATCAGGTTGACGGTATTCGCTCCAAATGCCGCGATGATCGCAATTGCAAGCAGGATACCTGGAATAGCATACAGTACATCAAGCAGCCGCATGATGATATTGTCTGTATGTTTACCATAGAAGCCTGAGAATGCTCCGAGCACCCCGCCAATCAATACGGGAATGATGGTCGACATACAACCTACAATGAGAGAAATTCGAGCACCGAATACAATTCGGGAGAACAGACAGCGTCCAAAGTCATCCGTCCCAAGCGGGTAGGCGAGAGAAGGAGGTTGTAACAGGGCTGAGTAATTGTTCTCAACGGCTACGCTATAATCGAACGTATAGAAGCTACAGATCGAGATCGAGAATAGGAAAACGATGAAGAACAAGCCTGACATCGCAGTTACATTTGGAGCAAGTCGTTCCCATAGATCGTTCCAGAAGTTAGATTTTTGCTTCCCTTGGCGGCGTATCCTTCCAAGAAGGGTAACACCCAGCAACAGAGCGAACAGGTTGCCTGTAATAGAAGTCAGGATAAGCACTACACTGACGATCAGCATCCAGCGAGGAAGCATCTGTGCTGGCGTATACTGGGATACGATGAACAGCACGATCAGATCAATGACCATAATTAGAAGAAGTACCGCCATTGCTGGAAGAAATGTATCCGCCACGTAGGGTTTGAATATATTCAAGCCCGATACACCTATCACGAAGAGCTGAGTCAGCACGGTATAGACAGCGAAGGTATACTCAACGCTCTTACCTCTTCGAATCAGATGAAAGGCAGCCGTGACAATAAAAATATTACCTGTGATAATGGCCAGAAGTTGAATCCATCCCATCCTGCGAGTCCAGACAGAGATCGAGCCATCGCGGATCAGGTCTTTGCGTAATTGATATGTCACGAAGCTCTGAACGAGTGTGAAGAACAGGTAAGCCAGAAATGCAGTTAGAATAAATGGTCTGAACACGTTCTCCCCATAATCATAGCTATTGAACATTAAGAGCAATGTCAGGAGTAGCGAAGTGATCCAGGCGAAGTTAGCCTGACTATATTCTGAAGAAGACTTCAGTCGAAAACGCATCTCTTGTGTAATAGAACCTGATTTTGTCATTTAAATTGCACCTGCTTTAAGCGGTTGTAAGAAAGATAAGGAAGATAAGGAAGACCAGACTTTTGAACACACACTTTAATATTGTTTCATCTTCGAACGTACCCTCGGATCAATAAAAGCGTACATCAGATCAACGATCACATTGATAATCGAAATCGTAATCGCAGTGTATACTACTCCGCCCATAATACTCGGAATATCGGGTATAAATTGCTTATCCACAATGTAGCTGCCCAGACCGCTGATGTTAAACACTTTCTCTGTTACCGCGGCTCCGCCGAGCATTCCGCCAAATTGCAGACCGACAACCGTCACGATAGGAATCAATGCGTTACGAACTGCATGTTTAAGAAGGACGTGCCGCTCACTAAGTCCTTTAGCCCGAGCAGTCATGACGTAATCTTCATGAATGACTTCGAGTGTAGAAGAACGGGTCATCCGTGCAACGGCCGCTGTGAGTCCGGTTCCCAGAACGATGGTTGGCATGATCATGGATAACCAGTTCTGCGGATTGAAGGTAGCGGGTAGCCATTGCATTTTGATTGAGAAATTCAGAATGAAAATAAGTCCTTGCCAGAAGTTTGGAATCGATAATCCGATTAATGCGATAAACATGAACGTATAATCAAATAATGAATTCGGCTTGATTGCTGAGATAATACCGATCGGCAGTGCGATCAAAATGGCAATCAATAGTGAGATAACAGCCAAAGTTAGCGTAATCGGAAACTTCCGAGCTATGGTGGCTGTGACATCCTCATTCCCCGCAAACGACCTCCCAAGATCAAATAAGGCAATGCCTTTGATATTATTCCAGAGCTGCACGAGATAAGGCTGATCTAGTCCATATACGTGATTAAAAGCTACAATCTGTTCTGGCGTTGCTGTCTCTCCCAGAATGTTAGCTGCCGGATTAAATGGTGACAGATATAAAATGGTGAATACAAGTGTGGCTACGCCCATTATGACGAATATAGTCATGAGTAGTCTTTCAAATATGTACTTGAGATAGGGATTGCCATACAACAATAAAATGCCGTACATCAGACAGCCTGGAATAAGTGATAACACGAAAAACCACGGATGGTTAATCAGTGAGCGGAAGGTATCCGCCATCGTCGTTCGTTGTTGTCCTTTTTCCCGAAGTTTGAATGTTGTACGCTCGTTCACCTCTTTGCGAAGCGTTTCTTCTAGCCATTCTTGCGTTTCACGTTGGAATTCGCTCTCACTGACATGCTGCTTGAAGAAGCGATGCTTCCGTCGAAGTTGTTCTTCTATTTCTCCGTGAAGTTGATCTCGATAGGCATGAGTCAGCATTTCCTGTTCTGCTTCTTGCCTAGCGACCTTCCAGCCATCCTGTTGTCTTCTGGATCTCCAGACCAATAACACGATTAAATTAACGGGCAAGCCGAGAATGAATAGAACATATCGATAGGAGGGGTGGAGCAACATTTTGTCGTAGATAAAGCCCAAGGTGTGTGCAAGCCGTGACATTCTGCTGCCTTCTGCTACATTCAACCCAGGTGAACCTCCTTTCATCCAAGTTAAAATTGCATTATTCCGATGGATATAGTATATATTATTTTAGGGTCTACAGATTGTCAAGGAATAATGAGTATACATACGAATGGTTATGAAAATATGGAAGGAAGCAGGTGTTGTGATGCAACCTTTGTTAAAGGTAAATGATCTATCAGTCTCTTTTCATTCCGGGGAGAATGAGTTTGAGGCGGTAAAGAATGTCAGTTTCGAGGTGCGTCCAGGTGAAACACTTGGCATTGTTGGGGAGTCTGGTAGTGGCAAAAGTGTGACTGCTCGCTCCATTATGAGATTACTAGCATCTCCGCCTTCACGCATGAAACAAGGGGAGATCTGGTTCAAGGGAACCGATCTTGTGAACAAAACGCAGAAGGAAATGGAGAGCATTCGAGGTCGTGATATCGGAATGATCTTTCAAGATCCAATGAGTTCACTTAATCCGACCATTAAGATTGGTAAACAAATTTCGGAGAGTTTGATTAAACATCAGAAGGTATCCAGACGAGAAGCGAAGAAACAAGCGATAGCGATGCTTGAACTGGTAGGTATATCGCAAGGCGAGGTACGTTACAATCAGTATCCACATGAGTTTTCCGGTGGTATGCGTCAGCGTGTCATGATTGCTATTGCACTTGCCTGCCGACCTGAGCTATTGATCGCCGATGAACCCACGACTGCGCTTGATGTAACCATTCAGGCACAGATTCTCGATTTGATGAAAAATATGCAGCAGCAATTAGGCACCTCGATCATTTTGATAACCCATGATCTTGGGGTTGTTGCAGGCATGTGTGATCGGGTTGTGGTCATGAAGAGTGGGGAGATCGTAGAAACGGGCACAACGGCCGAGATCTTTGCAAGTCCAAAACACCCGTACACTTCCAGATTACTGAGCGCATTGCCTCGACTGGATGAGAAGAAGAAGCCTAAGCCCGTCTCGCTTGTTCCTCGTGACTTGGAGGACCATCAACCTTTGCTGGAAGTGAAGTCTCTTCGCCAGCATTTCAATCTGGGGAAGGGCAATACCTTGAAGGCCGTGAATGATATTAGCTTTCATATTCGCCAAGGTGAGACGCTGGGGGTCGTGGGGGAATCAGGCAGTGGTAAGTCCACGACTGGACGTGCAATTCTAAGATTGCATGAGCCTACGGGCGGTGAAGTGTTGTTTAAAGGGGTTCCGCTGAACCGTCTATCCGCTTCGGAGATGAAGACGATGAGGAGGCATATGCAGATTATCTTCCAAGATCCGTATGCTTCACTGAATCCGAAAATGAGAATCATGGATATTATTGGCGAAGCGCTCGATATTCATGGATTGGTTAAGAATACGTCGGAACGTGAGAAGCGGGTGGAGGAATTATTAGAACTGGTGGGACTTGATCCGTCACATGCTCAGCGTTATCCGCATGAATTCTCAGGAGGACAACGGCAGCGGATAGGGATCGCAAGAGCACTAGCGGTGGAACCGGAGTTTATTGTATGTGATGAGCCTTTATCTGCATTGGATGTCTCCATTCAGGCGCAGATTGTGCAATTACTAGAAGAGTTGCAGCAGCGTCTTGGTCTGACTTATCTCTTCATTGCGCATGATCTATCGATGGTCAAACATATCAGTGACCGTGTGGCGGTTATGTATAATGGCAAAATTGTCGAGTTAGCCGAGAGTGAAGAGTTATACAGCAACCCTCAGCACGCTTACACGAAGGCATTGTTATCTGCTATTCCTGTTCCGGATCCTGCGATAGAGTCGAAGAAAAAACGAATCGTAAGCGAGGAGCACCGAGATGCTGGTGTGGATCGCTATCAATTGGAACATTCCAGTTGGGTTGAAGTGTCTGATGGGCATTGGGTAGCTATATAACGAAAAAGAACCCCGACCATGAATCATCGAGATTCTAGTCGGGGTTCTAAGCATATGATGCATGCCTATAATGGCAAGAAGATTACTTGAATTGTACAGATTTCTTGATCGTATCAATCGATGCTTTGCTCTCGTCATCCAGGTACGTAAAGATGAAGTTAAAAGCATAACCTTCGATAATAGCACTGTAGTAGTCTTGTGTAATCGTTGTGCCATCGCCAGCATCCATCGTAATTTGCATCAGATCCATCTCTTTGCCACCGATCGTTTCAGTGGTGATGTCTTTGTAATCATACGGGAACTGACTCGCTTGCATGAATTCTTTCGTTGCTTCGAGATAGTCTTTACCTGTACGAATGCCTTGCAGCAAGCTTACTTTCTCAGCAATTGCCATAGCAGAAGGGCCAACTTGTTGTCCACCTAGTGGCAGTTCAGATGCCATTAACAGGTTGAGTGTTTTTTCTTGAGACAACTCTAGTTGTTTTTTCTTCGTAGCATCGTCTCCAGCAATAGCTTCGGAAGAGGCGCTAGTCAACTGATTCATGCCTGCAGCATCTTGGAACTCCCATTCTTCCGGGAATTTCAGGGATACGCCGAAGTAATCGTTGTTGTAGCTACCTTTTTCCGTCGTTCCGAGCTCGACATTTTGGGTGTTATCTTCTGTAGCTGTTTCCGTAGCCGTTTCTGTGTTTTCCGTGTTCTCGGTATCCTCTTTAGCGGCGCTATCTGTATCTGTGCCCGCAGTTGCTGTTTCTGTTTTGGTTGTGTCTTCTGTGCTCGTAGCCGTATCGGCTTTGTCACCGCAAGCAGCTACAACGAGTACGATCATGATTAACATGGCAAATAGTGAAGCTTTTTTAGAAATAGACATAATACCCTCCTGATGTGTGTTCTCTTAACTTGAATAAAGAGGCGTTCAAAAGTCTGCTTTTGAACACGCATTTCAAGTGTACTTATGTACTCTTTAATTTTAGCACACCTGTTCTCTTTTCCCACCTATAGGAATCTATAGGGGTACCTGTTATAAATAAGACAATCGGCTAGCCATTGAAACAGCTTCAGTGCTTGATTGCACACCTAATTTGTTAAAATCACTTTTTTGTGATGATTAACGGTGCATTCCTTAATTTTTAATTTCAGTGCAATCGCCTTAACAGTAAGTCCATTCGAGATCATCTCCAGGATCGTTAACTGGCGATCGGTGAATTCCACCGAAGTCTGTCCAGTAGCCTGAGAGGCTTGCAGACTCTGATAGCTATTTTGCATAAATGCAGGAATGAGCTTGGCTATAGCAATAAGTTCACTCTGCAGATCAGCGTTGATGGTAGACACATCTAAATAACCGGAATGCTTCAGACCCACGGAGAGGGGAGTAGCATAGCAGTGCCAGGTTTGAAACAGTGGGTTTTCATGCAGCTCTGGTGGTAGAAAAATGGGTTTATGTTGATCCATCGTTTCGGATATCGCATTCACACCACAGCTCTTGGCCGTGAAGATCATCCCCAGACGAATAGGAGACTGCTGCACCTCATCGGTTAGATCACAACTGTGATCCATTGCGATCAGCACGCCATCTGAATCCGTAAGAAGGAATAGATACGTTCCTGATAAATTTTCTTTGATATTAGAGATGCTGTGCTGGAAGGCACCGATTAGAAAATGATTGATTTTCAGAACCCGATCGAGCTGGGGCTTGGATAAATAATGGATCTGTGCTGCCTTGGGTACAGGCATCTGGGCCTTAGGCCAATGCTTGCTCAAAGCAGTTGTTGTCGCACTCATATCGATTCCTCCTTGCGATGCAACTTGTCGTAAATCTATATCTTTTCGTTATTAGCCGATCGTATCAATGATGTTCCCATCTGGGTCGGTAATTTCCGTACGTACGATGCGGAAGGTGATACCGGGAAGCGTGTTTAACTCAAACGTTTGGGCTTTCGGTTTCAGCTTCTCCATAAGTTCAATGACGGCTGCGTCATTTACAATTAAGGTAACGTTGTTTTCGTTCTCCTGAAAAGATGGCTCGTCTCCAGCCTTAAACGTGATGTTCACGTTAGGTCCGATTAAGGAGAGGGAGTCTCCTTTAGCTGTGCGACTACGTAATATTCTGCCGATGAGTCGAGCCTGCTTGGCTCCAACTTGAAGTACAGCGGGTTCGGCATTTTGAAGCGTTTCTTGATGAACGGACGTCCATTCAAGTTGTTGTATGAACAGAAAGGCAGTACTGGAACCTTCTTGCTCGATGCCTCTTGTTACAGCCTCTTCCACGACAGGGATATCCACATAGGAGTTGCGTATGAGATCGGTGACGTATTTTGGCATAAAGCCAGCGCAGGCAGCTAAGAATCCACGGGTATTCCATGTCTGTATCGTCTCCAGCTCTCTACAAGTCACGCCGACCATCTGAATGAATTTAACGGCACCGTTCGGTGTAGCTATCTCTTCAAGATCAGGGTCTTCAATAAAAGCAAGCGCAGTCAGCAGTGTGTCAGAGCCGAGGCAGATCGGGCCGTTAGCGTCCATGTAATCGCCTGGATGAAAAATATTACCGCTATTGAAGACGTATCTTCCGATATTTTGCAACAGGTTGAGCGCCCAAGCGGGCGGTTCTTCTTCCTCTACATTCCGAAGTAGCCGGAAGGTCAGTTCGAATCCATAACCACTGTGATCAGGATCATCCGTTTCTTTATCATAGAGTTCGGAGAAGCCATACGTGACGAAGTGCCAATGCGGCGTCGGTGTCTCCACGCGATATACGCTTATTCCATTGAGTGGATCAGGCCCACCAAGCATATAAGGGATTGCAGTCCCGTAGTGTTTAGGCTCTTGATTACCATAAAGCGCGTGAGTCGCAGCATCAATGGCATCCCAGCCGGAAGTGTTTTCTTCTTGAGACATGATGAATCCTCCTTGACTATTCTTTCCCCCGAAAAACATTTAAAATTAAGTCTAACGGTTACAGAAGTGGTTTCAAAGCGGCTTTAGGATGAATTTGTGTGAGATAGAACTAGTCATATGGGGAGTGATTTTACATGAGTATGAAAGAAATCTATATAGAGGAGTTTAAGCAGGATAATTGGGACGCATTCGTCCAATTGTTTGACGAGTTATATGCGCAAGTGGATCCAAAATGGATAGAACGCGCACGAGTACGGAAAATTCCGGCAGATGTGAGTCAGGTACTTCTGTGTGAAATGGGGGAGTATGCATTTAAGTGGCTAGAGAAGAATATCCCTGCTTTGGGGGACCAAAGTCCTGTAAGTTATTTGGAAACAGAAGAGGGAACAAATGCGCTTAGAGCAGCTATTTTACGTATGCCACGTTAAGGTTATGATGCTACAAAATACACTGGTGTACAGTGAAGTTGATTTTGTGAAATGATTATGTTACGCTTACATCACAAGAGAACACAACAGAATACGTAAACGACATCTTTTGATGGATTGTAACTGCGTAGACAGGCAAAACCTAAACTGATGGTGAAATGAAAGCTCCTTTTTCGGGATGCTATTTTACCTTGAGTTTAGGTTTTTCTTGTTTTTGCGTAAAAATATACGTGTATATTTTGTTGCGATTGAACAATAATGTCGTGGGTATGGTGTTGATTTTGCTCTCTTTTGGATATTCTATCTTTCTGACTTGTCAATAAAAATACAAATTGAAATGAGGTTGTTATTCATGACCACAGCTAAAAAAGGATTCCCTGAAAACTTCCTATGGGGCGGCGCTACAGCGGCGAACCAATTGGAGGGTGCATTTGATAAGGATGGCAAAGGTCTCTCTACTGCGGATATGATCGCACATGTTCCTAAAGAGAAGCGTACTGGCGGCCATGCAATGGAAATTTCATCTTCCCGCATTGAAGAGATTCTGGCTGGCAAAATCGAAGAACGTTTCCCTAAACGTTTTGGTATTGATTTCTACCATCGTTTCAGAGAAGATATCGCATTGTTTGCGGAAATGGGCTTCAAAGTATTCCGTTTGTCCATTCACTGGGCACGTATTTTCCCGAACGGTTATGATCAAGAGCCTAATGAAGCAGGTTTGAAATTCTACGATGAAGTATTTGACGAATTGTTGAAACATGGCATTGAGCCGCTCGTAACGTTGTCTCACTATGAGACTCCACTCGGTTTGACGCAAAAATATAATGGCTGGGCTGGCCGTGAAGTAATCCAACATTATGTTAGATACGCAGAGACCGTATTTAATCGCTATAAAAACAAAGTGAAATACTGGCTTACTTTCAATGAAATTAACGTAATGGTGTTCAGTCCTTACACTGGCGGCGGAATTCTCATTGATAAAGTAGACAACAAGCTGCAAACCACATATCAAGCATTGCATCACCAATTTGTTGCAAGTGCATTGGTAACGAAGCTTGCGCATGAGATTATCCCAGGTTCCCAAGTGGGCTGTATGCTTGCACGTATGGAGACATACCCAGCAACTTGTAATCCAGTAGATGTTCAACTGGCTCAGCATGAGAACCAGCTTAACCTGTTCTTCACAGACATGCATGCTCGTGGTCAATACCCGAACTACATGGCTCGTTACTTTGAAGAAAACAACATCGTGATCCAAAAAGAAGCTGGCGATGACGAAATCTTGTTGAACAACACCGTTGATTTCATCTCCTTCAGCTACTACATGTCTGTAACAAAATCAGCTTCCGCTGATTTGGAAGAAACAGCAGGTAACTTGACTGGTGGCGTGAAAAACCCTTATCTGGAAGCTTCCGACTGGGGCTGGGAGATTGATCCGATCGGTCTGCGCGTAACGCTGAACAACTTCTGGGATCGTTACCAAAAACCGTTGTTCATCGTTGAAAATGGTCTGGGTGCTTACGACAAGGTTGAGGAAGATGGTTCCATTCACGATACGTATCGTGTAGATTACCTGAAGAAGCATATCGAGCAAATGAAAGAAGCTATCAAAGATGGCGTAGAGTTGATTGGTTTCACAGCTTGGGGTCCAATTGACCTTGTAAGTATGTCAACTTCTGAAATGTCCAAGCGTTATGGCTTCATCTATGTTGATCTGGATGATGAAGGCAACGGGACATTGGAACGTTCGAAGAAAGATTCATTTGACTGGTACAAAAATGTAATTGCAACGAATGGTGAGCAACTGTAAAACGTTGATCCCTAGGATATAACCGAATAACATCAGATGAATTCGGATTGTTACCGCATAAGAAGCGGGCAAAACCTAACAATAAAGGGGCGTACTCATGGAGCTACATGCTCCATAAAGCCCTTGTTGGTTTTTGTCCCGCTTTTTTATGTTTGTTACAACAATAAGAGGAAGGAATGATTGAATTGACTACACCATTTCCAAAAGACTTTCTATGGGGCGGCGCAGTAGCGGCCAACCAGCTTGAAGGAGCATACAATACTGACGGCAAAGGCCTGTCTGTACAGGATGTAATGCCACACGGGATTACAACGCCAAGAACTGAGGGGCCAACTGAAGATAACCTGAAGTTGATCGGGATCGATTTTTATAACCGCTATAAAGAAGATGTGAAATTGTTTGCAGAGATGGGCTTCAAAGTATTCCGTACATCTATTGCATGGTCTCGTATTTTCCCGAATGGTGACGAGCTGGAGCCTAACGAAAAAGGGCTGCAATTCTATGATGATCTGTTCGATGAGTGCCATAAATACGGCATTGAGCCACTGGTAACGATTTCTCACTATGAAACGCCACTTCACTTGTCCAAAACGTATGACGGGTGGGTTAACCGTAAAATGGTTGATTTCTATGAGCGTTACGTAACTGTACTGTTCAATCGCTTCAAAGGAAAAGTAAAATACTGGCTGACGTTCAATGAGATCAACTCTATTCTCGAAGAGCCATTCATGAGTGGTGGGATTTTCACACCAAAATCGGAATTGTCGAAGCAAGACTTGTACCAAGCCATCCATCATGAGCTTGTGGCGAGTGCACTAGCGGTTAAGCTAGGACATGAGATTATGCCAGAAGCCAAAATTGGTTGCATGGTGCTGAGCATGCCGACTTACCCACTAACGCCTAACCCAGATGATGTTGTTGCAGCTATGCATGCAGAGCAGCGCAATGACCTGTTCGCAGACATTCATGCACGCGGATATTATCCAAAATACATTAATCGCTACTTCAAGGCGAACAATATCAACATCAAGTTTGAAGATGGCGATGCTGAGATTCTCAAACATACCGTTGACTTCATCTCATTTAGTTACTATGTAAGTATCTGTGAGACAGGAGATCCGGAGAAACGCAAAGAAGGTAAAGGAAACCTGTTTGCAGGTGTAATGAACCCTTATCTTAAAGCAAGTGAGTGGGGCTGGCAGATCGATCCACAAGGTTTGCGCGTAACCTTGAACAAGTATTATGACCGTTATCAAAAACCGTTGTTCATCGTTGAAAATGGTCTAGGCGCCGTGGACGAGCTGATTACGGACGAGAATGGCAATAAAACAGTGAATGATGAATATCGTATTCAGTACTTGAATGATCACTTGGTGCAAGTAGGCGAAGCAATCGAAGATGGGGTAGAGGTTATGGGTTACACATCTTGGGGCTGTATTGACCTGGTAAGTGCATCTACTGCTGAGATGAAGAAACGTTATGGCTTCATTTATGTAGATCGTAATAATGATGGTTCTGGTACATTAGAGCGCTATAAAAAGAAATCTTTCCACTGGTACAAAGAAGTTATCGGTTCGCATGGTGCAAGCCTTAAAGGAACGAACGAATAATTATCCTGGTTCTAAAGCCTCAGCCCATCTTCGCGGTACGTAGCGTCGAATTTTGTTGAATATGAGCTAGGAGCATCTTGCTTATGTTAGATTATACGACATTAACCGCTTTCACAAAAACATTGTCATATGCACAATTCTGTGGTAAGATGGGACCTAAGGCTAATGAATACGGATTGTTACTGTTCAATCAGGCAAAACCGGAGGCAGGACATGTTCTCGTGACCTGCTTTGGTTTTGCCTTTTACTACTTTTGACGGTGCAAGGTGATGTGGAGAAAATGAAAATTGAGAAGGTGCTTAATAACAACGTAGTTACTGTGATCGATCCGGGCGGAAACGAACTGGTCGTCATGGGGCGGGGAATTGCCTTCAAGAAGCATACCGGTGAAACGATAGACGAAAGTCTGATCGAGAAGATATTCTCATTGGAGAGCAAGGAAGTATCGCAGAAGCTCAAGACGCTCCTGTCGGACATTCCTGTTGAATATGTTGAATGTTCTGATGAAATTATTCGTTATGCAGAGACGGTGTTAGGTGAGAAACTGCATGAGAGTATCTATATCTCACTAACGGATCATATTCATTTTGCCATTGATCGGCATCGTCAAGGATTACAGATCCGCAATGCTCTATTTTGGGAGATCAAGCGCATGTACCGCAAGGAATATGCAATCGGTCTCAAAGCACTACAGATTATTGAAGAAACGTTGGGTGTACTTCTGCCCGAAGATGAATGCGCATTTATCGCTATGCATCTGGTCAATGCCCAGATGAACGGTGAGATGCGAGAAACCATCAGCATTACGAATATTGTCAAAGACATACTCAACATTGTAAGACGTAGCTTTGTCATTGAGCTTGATGAAGATTCTTTAAGTTATTATCGCTTTTTGACTCATTTGAAGTTCTTTGCGCAACGTGTGTTACAAGGAACGGCAATTGAGGATAAGGAAGAAGATAATCCGCTTCACGATCTCGTAAGTAAACAATATCCCGAGGCACATGCTTGTGCAGTAAGGATTAGTGATTATACTCGTAAGATCTATAATCGGGTATTATCCAAAGAAGAAATACTGTACCTGACCATTCATATTGAACGTGTGGTTAGGAATGAACAAACAATCGAATAAATTTGGGATTGTTACTGCAAAAAAGGCAAAACCTAAACGTTGAATAATGATAAGCTTACTGCTTTGTCATTATTCAGTGTTTAGGTTTTTTTTAAACCTTCATTACACATCAAAGGAGCAATTCACAATGGATAAACAACAATTGTCCAAGGACATTTTGAAGTTGGTCGGTGGCGAAGAGAATATTGATCAAGTCACACACTGTATGACAAGACTTAGATTTAACTTGAACGACAACAAAAAAGCAGACAAAGCGACACTGAAAAATACACCAGGTGTTATGGGTGTTATGGAGAACGGTGGACAGTTCCAGGTCATTATCGGTAACGATGTGCCTGTAGTGTATAACGCACTGGTAGGTAACATGTCCAAAGGTGCAAATACTGGCACTTCAGGTGCTTCAGCTTCAACTGGCGAGAAGAAAAAGAGAAATCCAATAAGCGCGTTGTTCGACTTCATCTCAGGTATGTTTACACCAATCCTGCCTGCGATTACCGGTGCAGGTATGATCAAAGGGATCGTGGCTATCCTTGTCGCACTTGGTTGGTTGTCTGATATAAGCTCAACGTATATCATCTTGTCCGCCATCGGTGATGGTGCCTTCTATTTCCTGCCAATCATCCTGGCAGTAAGTGCGGCGAAGAAATTGGGAAGCAATATGTACATTGCTGCGGCGCTTGCTGCGGGGATTATGCACCCGACCATTACAGCTTTGCTAGCTGATGGCCACAACTCATCGTTTATGGGGATTACAGTAATTGCAGCATCGTATTCTTCTACAGTTATTCCGATTGTTCTTGCAGTTTGGATCGCTTCATATGTAGAGAAAGCTGTTGACCGTGTTATACATGCTTCACTTAAATTGCTCATTGTTCCAACGGTTACCCTGTTAATTATGGTTCCTCTGACATTGATGACTGTCGGACCATTGGGTACAGTTCTTGGTAACGGACTATCTGGTGGTATTTCCTGGTTGTTCGATAATATGTCCATTTTTGCAAGTATCTTGATCGGTGGTACGATGTCACTATTGATCATTACAGGTATGCACTATGCTTTGTTGCCAATCGTCGTTGGTTCGATGACAACATTAGGTTACGATTTTATTATTCCATTGATGTTCGCAGCTAACTTGGCACAAGGTGGTGCAGCATTTGGTGTGGGTCTCAGATCCAAAAATGCACAAACCAAATCGCTCGCGTATTCCACAGGTTTGACTGCTATTATGGGAATCACCGAACCTGCAATGTACGGAATTAACATGAAATTCAAAAAACCGTTTATCGCAGCTCTAAGCGGTGGTGCTATCGCTGGTGCGTTTATGGGGATCTTCAATGTTAAATCTTATGTTATTACAGGACTTGCGGGTCTTCCGAGTATCGCAGCATTTATCAGTCCAGCAGTAAGCACATTGATCTATGCTCTAATTGGTGGTTTGATTGCAATCGTAGCGGCAGCCATCATTACGTACATCTTGGGCTTCAAAGAAGACAATGCTCCGCAACCGGCTGCAACAACACCGGCTGCTGAACCTACTACACCAGCAACAACATCAGCTCCTGTTGTAAAAGAAGAAACAAAAGCACAGGATGAGCAAATTTTCAGCCCAATGACTGGGGAAGTTAAACCACTTAGCGAAGTACCAGATCCTGCATTCTCCGAAGAAATCATGGGTAAAGGGTTCGCTATTCAGCCGACAGAAGGACGTGCCGTATCTCCAATTAACGGAACAGTGTTCTCCTTGTCGAAGAGTGGACATGCGATTGGTCTTGTAAGTGATACGGGTGCAGAAATGCTGATTCATATCGGGATCGATACCGTGAAGCTGAAAGGTCAATTCTTCTCTCCTAAAGTTCAAGCTGGAGCGAAGGTGTCCGTAGGTGATGTATTGATGGAGTTCGACCGGGAAGAGATTGAAAAAGCCGGTTACACAACAATTACACCTGTCATTATTACAAACATGCATCAGTATGAATCCATTGAATCTGCTGGACGTACAACGATCACAGAGAAAGAATTGATCTATACGGTTAAAGCATAAGCATGGGTTAAATAAGAATAAAGCAGCAGCCTTACGGAGGAACTTCGTAAGGCTGCTGCTTTTTTGTAGCTTATTTATTTGTAGCGTCTATTCAGCACCTACTTCTTCCAAAATCAATGATTGCTGCTGGATATTGACGGTGGTCATAGCCGATCAGAGCTGGGAGATTGATTTTTATGCTTAGACCTTGTAGCTCACTAATTCTGCTTAGCTATCCGCTTGCAAGGTGCTTGGTGACTTCTCGGTGACGGACGGCAGCATATCTTCAACCATTTGTACAAAATGCTGAGCCGGCTTGGATAGGTGGCGGTGATGCAACCATACAAGCGCTGATCCTACGGTTGAGGATTGGTCAATAATACGATAGATATGTAAGACATGTTCATGATGCAGTTGAAGGACGGTGCGGGGCACGATTGAACTTGCAAAACCTAGACGTACAAGCTCCATCAGCATCGCTACATCCGAGCATTCCCCCATAATGGATGGACTTACGTGATGTTCACGAAATCTATCGAGAATTAGTTCGAACATCCCTAGTCCTTCCGTGCTTGGTAACAAGAGTGGAATGTGAGCGAGCTGCTTCAAATAAGTCTCACCGTTCATTCCGGTTTCAAGAGGTGTAGCCGAGATATAGTAGAGAGGTTCCTGGGGGAGATGCAGCACTTCGTAATGCTCTGTTCTCACGGGCATCCTTACACAGGCCAGCTCTATTTTGCCATCATCCAGCAACTGACACAGTTGCGCAGATTCATTTTGTTGAATTTTATACGTAACCTTTGGGTGGGTCATTCGAAATTGTTGAAGCACGCGGGGCAGCAGACTATCCGAGATCGTATTCATGCCTAGGTTGAGTTTACCGCGGACACCTTGGCGAAAGTCCTGTATTTCCATGACGGCTTCTTCCATGTACTTGGTTATCGTAATGGCATATTCATAGAAGCTTCGACCAGCTTGTGTCAATTCCATTGTCCGTCCTTGGCGCTCAAATAAAGCAACACCTAGTTCTTCCTCCATCAGCTTAAGTTGCTGACTTAAGGGTGGTTGTGCCATGTGCAGTCTTCGTGCTGCTGCGGTAATCTGCTTCTCTTCGGCAATGGCTATAAAATAACGACATTGTTTAATATCCAAAAGGATGCTCCTTACTAACAAGTATATGTAGATCATATAGAAAGGCAATAAAACATGTATTTTTAATATACTACATCTCCGTGGTACTATACATAAGGTTTAGACATTTACCTAGTGAGGTTGGGCTAACATAAGCCATGGAATATTATCGTTTCGCGAAAGGAAATCAACACGTATGACCAAACAACAAGAGCATCTACGAACTCCAAATGTAAAACAATTCTCCTCTTCCGTTCTTGCAGGCATCCAATGGTTTTTCTTCTTATTTACAAATACCGTTGTTGTGCCGTTATCCATTGGACATAATTTTCAACTTACACCAGAAGCTATTGCTACATCGATGCAGCACTCCTTTTTGCTGACAGGAGCGGTTTGTATCTTACAAGCGATATGTGGACATCGGTATGCGGTAATGGATGGACCGTCAGGGCTGTGGTGGGGGTTGACACTTAGCTTAACGGTCTCCGCTTCATCCGCAGGAATGAGTCTCGAACGGGTTGGCGGTGGACTGACAGCAGGCTTTATACTGGCTGGATTAACGATGGCGATCCTAGGTTGGATGGGTGCTTCTCATGTGCTTCAGAAGCTGTTCACGCCAATGGTTAAAAGTGCAATGTTATTTCTATTAACGATTCAATTGACCATGAATTTCTTCAAGGGCATGATTGGATATACGGAGTTTGGCACATTTAATCTACCGGTTGCGGCATTATCTATACTCATTGCGGTTCTTGTTGCGTGGATTCAGCTGAAGGGGAGAGGCAAGCTTGCCAATTATGCAATCTTGATCGGTATTATTGCGGGCTGGATTGCTTATCGCATACTCATTCCTGGACACCAGAGCACCCAGACTCAGGCAGTGGGTGAGTTTTTCACCTTTTTTCCATGGGGGACGCCGAAGTGGGAGCCTGGAATCGTCATTACCGCTTTTTTTGTCGGGCTGGTGAATATGACGAATTCCATTACAACGTTGGGGGCTGTGGAGAAAATGTATGGGGTTCAAACGACGGTTCAGCAGTATAAGCGTTCCTATGGATGGACTGGACTGTTTACGGTTATCGCTGCATGTGTGGGGGTGATTCCCTTTGGTGCATTTGCTTCTTCCATCGGGTTTCTGGAGAGCACCCGTATTTTGCGTCGGTCAGCTTTTATACTGGGAGCTGGGTTGTTATGTATGTTGGGACTAATGCCTATGTTGACAAGTTTCTTTGCTCAAATGCCACCGAGTGTGGGCAGTGCTGTACTATTTGTAGCGTATTTGCAAATGTTTGGTACGGCAATACGAACGCTTGAGGGCACGGTCTTCAACTCCAAAACGATTTATCGTATTGCTCTTCCCATTCTTACGGGTGTTGCTATTATGAACATATCAGCAGAAGCATTTCAAGGGTTGCCCATCTATCTAATTCCTATGATCAGCAATGGTCTTGTCATCGGTGTGGTGATATCGCTTGTGTTGGAATCTACGGTGAAGTGGTCTAACTTGGATAACTCAGCTAAGCCAAGTAAAGCGGCTTAAAGTTAGGAATATAACTCTTTTTCAGCAACAGTCCTATTATGGTATAGGGCTGTTTTTTGTGCCATTTGTACCTATTTGACGATAATTCTATTTTGTCCTGCAAGCATGCGCATTTCTTTATATAGACGCTCTTGCTGGTCTTCGGCAACCTCAAACTCAACGCCATAGTGCCAATGGTTTCCTTTTTCCGCACCCCAACGCAGTAAACCCTCCATATATAAAGGTTCTTCCGTTAATGTTGTAGCAAGCCCAATTCGGATCTCATTGGAATCTACGTTTAACCGGAGCGGGAAGGAGAGCTGACAGCCAGAACGACTGATATCGCATAGCTCGGCTTGAATGGGTTTGTCTGGAGCAGGTGACCCGTTAATGCTTATAATGTACACTTCCGATGTTATAGGTTGCTTTAAAAAATAGCGAAAAGGTGTTTTTCTCTGGTTGATTGACATGTACTCCTCCATATATTTCAAAAAGTCAGTTATCGTTATATCGTCAAAAGAACAGCAGAAATGAAGAGAAGTGAAGGAAGTCAGGATGGTAGGGGATCGCAAAAATAAATAAATATACGCCATATCCTGATGAGTTCCGAGAGATGGTACAAGGGAAAGATCGTTCTCAAGTTCCTTTAACAGTTGAAGAGAGCTTGATATAATGCTGAACATAGTGTGCAAGAAACTCGTTGTATTTAAAAGAGTTGAATAACTACATAGAACACAAAATTCAGATGTGTTATAGAGAAGAGGGGCTTAACATGAGACAAGTACCATTTAGCTTTATTACAGACACGGCAACGATGTGTATATATGATTTGGATACGTTGAAACATCGTTTGCAGGATACAGTAGACTGGTGGTCGATCCCTGAGGATGAACTGGCCGAGGTTAATGCTGGACATTGTCTTTTTATTAATCTGGGTACAGATGGAGCATATGAAGTGGATTGGAGCCTGAACGCCTCCTTGTTAGAAGGTGAACGAATGGGTCAAGGGCAGATATACTATCTTAACGTGCCTACAGGCAAGATCTTCATGGGCGCGGCAGAGGATGTTACAGCGGACGAACTTGAGCCTGATGAGGCGTGTGAAGGCGTGCTACTGGAGATTGAACCAGGTAATTATGCTTGCACTATATGGAGGGAGAACAATCGTATCCATGTGACGATGGAGCCCAGCGCGAAGGGAAGCAACCATTTGGAGGATTTGATACGCATCTGAATGAAAAGGAGGAACTTTGGATGTACGAACAACAGCTAGCACGTATACAGGACAAGCTGCATGCACTGCGAAATGCGGATGTAGAGCTAAGCTTGTTCGGAGCGGAGAGTCATGAGTATGTGCTTGAGCCGGTATGGACGACCGAACAGATTAAGCAATTTGAACAGAAATGGAAGGTGCAACTGCCGAGGGATTATCAGGCTTTTTTGCTAACGGTGGGTGCAGGAGGCACAGGTCCTTATTATGGACTGGAGAAGCCCGAGGATGGTGTTTATGCGGTGCTGGGATATGATAATGAGTTAAATGCGATATCCGATCCTTGCACATTAACGGAAGCATGGAATTGGGATTATGACTGGTATGATGATAGCCGAACAGAAGAAGAGTGGAGCCGTCTTGAACATGAATACTATGATCCAAAGTGGTCTGCCGGGATGCTGCGTATCAGTGATTTTGGCTGTGGCGTTTCTATGAATCTGGTCGTCAAAGGTTCTTCCTACGGAGAGATCTGGGCAGATGATCGTGCCAATAGTAACGGAATCTATCCGGATCATTATATGGGAAATAAGGAACGACTTTGTTTCCTAGACTGGTATGAATTGTGGCTTGATCAGTCACTGCTTGAATGTGAGGAACAAGTAAGAGAATCATCGAATGAGCCTCGTTGAGCCGTAATCTTGGGAAAGAGGGATGTGAGTTAGAGAAAGGAGGCACGTAATGGGCTTAGAATATGGAATTAAAGTGGCACCTTCCACGAAGATTCCCGAAGTTATAGAACGACTCAGCAGTGTTATTATTGTGCATGAAAACTATAGCATAGAGCACACTCCAACAGGGTTTGCCATTGTACAGGATCATGCGGCTTGGCCGGAAGTGATGCAGTTGTCAATTGAACAAGCTGTTGGGCTTGAAGAAGTTGAGGATGGAATGCAATACATCTATTGTTTGTTCCATATTGGAGGCGAATTAACTTCCAATTGGTTAAGGCAGATGCAGACCGAGACAGAACGTATAGACGGATTGAGTGAATGGTTTGAATTCTAAAAAGATAGGTTATGCCAATACAGTCTGACTTATATGGAGGGGATAGGGAATGACAGGTACATCGAAGCCGGAAATCCCCGTCTTGATCTACCGTTATCAAGGGCCTCGTAGAAATATCGGATATACGTTATCACCCTTCTATCTGAAGGAGCAGCCGGATGTCTCTATGGATGACATGTTGTTTATCTATGCAGTGGATTTTGATTATATTCAGCCGTTCTTGGAGAAGCATTATCCCTTAATTGATGCACTTACCGGAGAGAGCATGGAAAAGTTCGACCCTTGCTGGGATAATCCCCTGATGAAGGAAGCATGGCTCATGATTTTGGAGGATCTAGAACAACATCCGGTAGAAGAGCTTGAATTGCGGTCATTTATCGAAAGATTCACGTTTTGGATCAGGAAACATGTACATCAAGCAGATGGTATCGAAGTGAGCGGAAATCTGTAAGATAGATGTTGTTGGTAACTTGTAATCAGATGAGGTTTCCACATGTTGCATTGTGCTGATTATGAAAGAGGCTTCTCCCATGG
Organism: Paenibacillus sp. Root52; assembly: GCF_001426865.1. Classification (GTDB taxonomy): domain Bacteria; phylum Bacillota; class Bacilli; order Paenibacillales; family Paenibacillaceae; genus Paenibacillus. The sequence continues at coordinate 268,593 of NZ_LMFO01000030.1, forward strand.
GGCTAACCCCATCTAAGGAGAGAGGCTTTTTTTGCTATAAAAAAACCGTTTGGGCAGTTCACCCGTCATTACATATAGAAAGAGAGAAAAGGAGGGGTTACGAGGTTGGGAACCAATGCTGAGATGAAAAAGATGGTTTTCATTCAGACGAACGATGAAACGGTGTTTGTTCAATCCATCATGGAGCATCAGGATACATTGTTCTCTATTGCCTACAGTTATCTGCGGAATCGTCATGATGCATTGGAAGCCATTCAGGAGATGACATGCCGGGCATGGATAAAACGCAGCTCTCTCAAAAACGACAAAGCGTTCAAATCCTGGATCATCCGTATTCTGATCTACATCTGCATTGATGAACAGAGACGTCGTAAGCGCACAACAGTGATTCCTAATGAAGAGCTGGATGATGCGTTTAACGGTGCTACCGTAGACGGAATCCAAGCCGATCAGCTCGCGATCCGTACCGTTCTGGAATCCATTAAACCGAAGTATCGTCATGTGTTGCTGCTGAAATATTATAACGATATGACCTTAATTGAAATTGCAGCGATTCTCGGTAAACCGGAAGGCACGATCAAGACATGGCAACACAAAGGGTTGGAACAGCTTCGTAAATTGATGAAAAACCGGGGGGATTGGCATGAATACTAGTCCAGAGGAAAAGGTACTAATCGCGGATGCTGCCCGGTTACAGCGGGATGTGCGACAGATGAATAAATCCGATACCACACATGCAATCCAGCGTGGACTCGCAAGGGCGCGCAGGACGAGGCGGCATGATCGAAGCCTGACAATGAAGTGGATTTCGTTGCTGCTTGTAGTGTTCATTGGAGGTGCTTGGCTGGTATCAGAATTCTACGAGCGCACACCCAAGCAACTAACAGCAGAAGAACAAGCATCATATTGGGAGCAGCTTGAGCCTTTTCGCACATTATTCCAAAGGGATATTGATCGGAGCACAATGGTATCTGCTATTAATAATGGCTATGTGCAGATGGTTGACCGGACTGTCGTATCAGACTCCTATGAGCTGACGGTGAATGCAGTTACGGCAGACAGGACCAGATTAATTGTGTTATACACAGGTAAGACGGATGCCACGCAAGATATTTACTCCGTGAACCAAGTGAAGGTTGTAAATGCGGAGACGAATCAATCTCTTGGATCAATGCAAGGCCTCAATGTACCGACAAACGAAAATACGATATATGGTCGGACGTACGTTATGTTGGATCCGAATGAACCGATGCCTGAGAAGATAACGATGACCTATCAAATTTCGTCCAATACTCCCAATGTTGAACAAGGTTCAGCTACAGTCAAAAGCGAGACGGCTCGATTTTCGGAGCAGATGAATATCTCATTTACATTGGATTCGAAATTCGTTGCAGCTAAGACAGATGTGATAAAGCCCAACTATTCATTTACATTGGAAGGTCATTCGTTTTTGTTATCTGAAATAGAGATGTCACCACTCTCAACAAAAGTCCTAATCCAAATGGAGAACAGTGAGAACATGGATGATGAAGAGAAACAATCCATGATGGATCTGATCAGAGGAGTCAATATAAGGTCTATAACAAAGGATGGCCAAATCACATTACTAGGTTCCTTCTCTAATTATTTCTCTGGAGACGCATTAGTATCTCTAGGATCGGATCGTGTCTCGGAAGATGGCATAATCTATATTCTAGGTAGTAATTTGTTGGATGACCCACAATCACTAACATTCAGGCTTCATTCTCAGCCGGGCAAAGTGTACGATTCAATGAATGAAGTGGAGAAGGATATGTTAGAGATCAAAATTAAATAGATGCGAAAATTCAATAGCGAGTAAAACTAGGGCGAAGCACTTTCTTTCTTCGGAGGAAACGGCTTCGTCTTTCTTCTATGTGCAGACCCAGTGCGTTGTTGCGAAATAAATAAAAATTTTATTTTTTGCATATTTTGTATTGTCACATGGCGGGTTACATTATATAATCGGCTTGTAAGAAAAATTTTACAAAGGATGGTGGAATTTTGAAGAAATTTTCAGCTCTTTTACTCGCGGTCACTTTGTTGTTGTTAACCGTCTCGGCAGCTCCTCCTACTACATATGGTGCGGCTAATTTCCCGAATACGGGAACGACTGGGTTGACGGGCTTTGCTGGTAATGCCAAGAGTGTGTCAGGTGTTTCCAAGTCTGCTATAACAGGTGGTAAGAATGGTCAGGTCATCTACATTAACAATCTGAACGATCTGAGAACTCATGCTGCGGATACTACGCCTAAAATTTTGGTCATTGAGAAAAATATCTCTTCATCCACCCTGCAAAAAGTCAACTTTGGTGCCAACAAAACCATTGTTGGTTCCTACGACAATCATAAGCTTATCAACATCAACTTCAGATCCACAGCTAGCTCAAGCAATGTGATTTTTCAAAATTTAAGATTTGAACACTCTGCCAATATTAATGCGAATGATGATATTCAACTATACATTACTTCAGGTAACAACTATTGGATTGATCATGTGACTTTTGCTGGACACAGCTATAGTTTCAACGGTAACGATCTGGACAAACTGCTCTACATTGGTGACCGTGCGGATTTTATCACGATCAGCAATTCTAAATTTTCCAATCATAAGTATGGCGTTATTCTAGGTCACCCTAATGATGGAAACAACAGCTACAATGGCGTTCCTCACATCACAATGTCCAACAATTACTTTGAAAATGTGTATGTACGTGGTCCGGGGCTATTCAGATATGGCTACTTCCATTTGAAAAACAACTATGCGAACAATTTCAATCAATCTATTACCATTGGTGAAAAGGCTCGTATTTATTCCGAAAATAATTATTTCGGTGCTGGTGCTGAAAAAGGCGGCATCCTCGATGATAAGGGCAAGGGGGAGTTCACGGATACAGGTAGCACACCTGCATTGAGCGCGAAAACTTCTCCAAAAACGAACTGGAGACCTAGCACGAACTACAGCTATGAAGTTCAATCTGCTAGCTATGCCAGAGAGTTTGTAACGAAATATGCAGGTTCATCGAATACCACTCTTGTATTCGGAAAATAGGAATTACTCAAGGAATAGACCCCTATCGGTGATAGGGGTCTATTCTTGTTTTATGTTAGGTGGCATGTCTCTAAATATCAAAAGTGTAATGAATATAAAATTTATATTTAATTTAAATTAATATATGCCGATATAATATTAGCGTGTATTGCTCTCAATAGATAGAATGCGTCAGATCCAAAGATAAATTAGTCTGTGAGTATGCATCTTTTTAAGAGTGAGGCACGAGAAAATGAAAGTGAAAGTACATATGAGTTTAAACGATGATTGTTCGATTTTAACTAAAAGGGCGGAGAATGAATGAATCGTTACGATGAAATTATGTGGAACAGAAACAAAATCATCACTATCATCTTATGGTGTGTAGTAGCACTAGGGTTTGCTATGCTCTTTATGCATCCGAAGTTAATTGTTTCGAACATTATCGCCATTTTGTTCGCATCATGGACAACTTACGCTAATGTGAAGAAAAAGCACATTCATCTCATTCCATGGATCATTACGATTCTTATAATTGGATGTGGGATTTATGGGGGATGGGGAAGTAACCAATCCATTATGACCATTTTGATCTCCTCCGTTTTACTATTGTATCCAGATAAGAAAATGTTCTTGATTGGCTTCTTAGTGATGTATGCGAATGATATTCTTAAGTTGTTCATTCTTCCAAGCACGACGGCAGAAGTTTTTAATAAAAATATGACCCAAGTCATTCTTGTCGGAGCAATTGGTGGAATTCTATTTTTGGTTGCACATATGTCTCAGAGGCTCTTCCGTGAAAGTGAGAAAAGATGGGCTGAGGTCGAGCAAACTCGTGTCAGGGTAGAAGCGATGCTAGAACGGGTTAAAGTTTCGGTTACAGGATTAACAAGTTTCACAGATCAATTGAAGCTCAAGGTTGACGAAACTGGTTCAATTATGAATGAAGTAACGATTGGATTCAGTGAAGTGGCAAAGGGTGTGGAGTTCCAAGCCACGAGTGTAGCGGCAATATCAGGCTCCTTGTCCCAATCTGATCAGCATATTCGAGACGTAGCGGTTAACTCGTCTAAAATGAAGGAACTATCTTCGCACATGACCCAAAGCACGCAAACAGGAAGTACTCAAATGGAGCAGTTAAACGTACAGATGCAGGGGATTTCTGATCAAATTAAGATCACTGCGGATGATATGGAACGATTCAATCAAGAGAGTGAGTCTATGACCATACTGCTGAGCAGCATCACGGAAATTGCTAGTCAGACGAATCTCCTTGCCCTTAATGCTGCTATTGAAGCGGCTCGTGCTGGAGAACAAGGTCGTGGTTTCGCCGTCGTTTCAGAGGAGGTTCGCAAGCTCGCCGAGCATTCTGGACAATCGGCCCAGGAAATTGCTATGGTGCTAGCCAGATTAAAAGAACAGACACAGGTTCTGACTGATCGTTTCGTAAATATCCGTAAGTCACTGTCGAAAGGCCAGGAAACTGTAGAAACCGCTGAAGATGTATTCCGTACGATTAATGGCAATTCTCAGCATGTCTTGAATCAAGCGATGGACATTGAAGGCAGTTCGGCGACCATGAAAGATGCTTCAACCAAAGTAGTTAATGAAGTCGCTGAAATATCTAGCGTGACGGAGCAATCCAGTACAGCGGCAGAAGAGATTCTAGCAAGTATGGAGGAGCAGCGCAATCTTACGCAGAACATTGTGAATAGCTTTGATGAGTTAGAATTACTAATCAGAAGTTTGAATGAATTGGTAGCGGATGATGAGAGCTCATCGGGGACTGTTCCAAGTGAATAATCAGCAGAAGTTTGAAGAAGCATAATCCGAGGTAAAATAGAGCCTGTCCTAACGTGTTAATGTAAAAGGATAGGCTCTTTTGGTTTTATTTATAGCTTTTTCTGTACTTAGGCAAAATCTCGTTTCTTACGGAAAGATAAATGTCGACAACTTGTATAAATGCGTAAAGGAAAGTATGATGATTGTGTGGAATAATTATACAAATTCATCTTATTTGGAGGTTATAGAATGGTGTTTCCGACACATATTGTATCGGCAGGTGGAATTGTAGAAGATGGAACTGGAAATATCCTTTTAGTAAAAGCGCATGACGATGGTTGGGTGTATCCTGGTGGGATAACTGAAATAGGGGAAAACCTGATTGATGGTGTCATTCGCGAAATCAAAGAGGAAAGTGGAATAGATGCCACAGTAAGTCATTTAATAAGTGTTGTTTCAAATACAGCGATCCATAAGTGGTATGACGGTGAGACTGATGTCCCTACAAAGGTCATGTTTGATTTCGTGTGTAAAGCTGTGGGGGGAGAGTTAGCTACTTCTAATGAAACGAGCGAGTGTAGGTGGGTTCCCAAGGGAAATGTTCTGGATTGGATTACTTTACCTGGAATTCGTAAGCGTTATGAAGCTTATTTGAACTTTAATGGTTCTGTGAATTATATGGAGTACGTGACTGCGTCAACCACAGAATTTAATGTCAAGCTTCAAAGGAATGTGTAGCTCTAAGATGGATCGTTGTTTGTACTAAAGGAAAACGTGATTGCAACATTTGGGTAAGGTAAGCTCATGAAATTAAAAGGAGTTAATTTTACTATGAAGGATTTACATAACTTTGTTTCAGCTTACACCCATGATAAGAAGCATTTACATCTTGCGATCGGGATGATTAGAGAGGACGATATTGAATACTTTTCGTATAGTAATGATAATAAGAAAAGTATGATTCCTGCTGAGAATAGGTTATTTGAAATCGGTTCCATAACCAAAGTTTTTACATCCATGCTTTTATTAGCAATAGAGCAGGAAAAACTGCTTTCCTCGGATGACATGGTTGGTAAGTTCGTGCCAAATATTAAAAACGACTATTTAAATAAGATTGCCTTGAAAAATCTTGCTACTCATACCTCAGGCTTACCTGCATTGGCAACAAACCATAATTTAGCTAAAAAAAGATCAAATCCGTATTCAATGTATACCGAGCAAGATTTAACTGCTTTTTTATCTAATGCGGATTACACGGATAGCATTGGTTCATTTGGATATTCCAATATCGGTGTGGCTATACTGGGAAACATTCTATGTAAGGTGTCAGGAAGTACGTATGACGAACTGTTAAAAAAATATATAACGAGTCCATTACAGATGAATGAGACAGCCGTTATGCTTGATTCAGAACAGAATGGCAGGTTTTTGAATGGACATGCTTCAACTGGCAGAAGAGTCCCTCATTGGGATCTTTCTATACATGAAGGAGCTGGGGGAATCAAGTCATCTGTTCGCGATTTGAGTTTATTTGTCCAAGCCAATCTGAGCGATGCTAATCCGATTGCTTCTATACTAGCAAAAAGTCATCTTCCGATGTCGATCGGAAATTCCAACCTTTATTTTGGCTGGGGCGGGGATGAAATTCTAGATAAAGATATCCTCTGGCATAACGGGGGGTCAGCTGGTTTTAATAGTTATCTAGCTTTCAACAAGGAACTCCGTGTAGGGATTGTATTACTGTCCAATTATTCTTTTTTCTCAAACGTGCTTATCGATCATTATGTTGCTCAATTAAAGAAATGGATTACTAGAAAAGAGCCTGCTCATGGAACTATGATAGACTCTGTAGGTAGAAAAATACTCGAAGCAATGCTAAGTAATGAGGAGTCATTAAAATAATAATACATATATGGAGGTAATTAAGTTTGAATACTCACTACTATTTCAGTTGGTTTAACCATTATTTCCCAGAGAAGCTGGTCAAATTATTGCATGAGGACATCACAGACAGACAATCGCTTGTTATGATTAGCGCTGATCCTTCTAATTATGAAGATGAGCAGGTTAACTTTGATGATATTTCGGAATGGACATGGTTGAAGCAGGCTGACATTATGTTCGATGAATATCATTTCGTTGATTACCGTATGCCGAAGGAAGATGCCCAGCGTTTCATTCAGAACGCTTCTGTCATTTTTTGTTGCGGTGGATATCCTGTTTTGCAGCACGATTTTTTGGTGGATTATGAATTAACGGATGTTATTAAGAACAGCAATGCTGTTATCATGGGTGCCAGCGCTGGCTCGTTAAACATGGCTGCCAAATGGTTAAACTTGACCAACACTGGCAACGAAATTGAAACAAGTACGATTTATGATGGAATTGGCTTTGATCATTTTGCCTACGAATCTCACTCTCAACGCGACTACGCCACGTTTGTTCAAGGGTACCTGTTCCCCTTGTCTGAGAAAATGGATGTTTATGCGGCAGAACAGGAGAGCGCTATGCGTGTGAAGGACGGCAAAATAGAAACATTGGGGCCTATCTATTTAATTTCCGACTCAAAGATTCAGAAATTGGCTGAGACGCTCTAATTAGGGTGAGTGCTGTGGCTTGTGACCTGACAGAATGAAATACTGCCTTCAATGGCGGTATTTCTATGCTCGGAGGATTTTGACTGCTCATTTTATAGACAAAATAGAGCATTTCTAAACAAGAAGGTGTTCGGTGATTCTTTTACACTGTAGAAGAAAGGAGACGAGAGACCTTGGAGATGCTTAAACTGCTACGCCAATCTATTGATTATGTGGAACAACATCTACACTTGCCGATTGAGATTGAAGACATTGCTAGATCCGCCATGAGTTCGAAATATCATTTTCAGCGAATGTTTCACGCAGTAACTGGTGTTACCGTGACCCAATATGTGAGAAATAGAAGGCTTACGCTTGCGGCGCAGGAGCTAGCAGGGACGGATCGTAAAGTCATTGATGTCGCGCTTAAGTACGGTTACGACAGTCCTTCGGCGTTTACAAAAGCATTTCAAAGAATGCATGGGGTAACACCTCTTGAGGCAAAGAAAATGAATGTGAAACTTAAAGCATTTCCTCGAATCTCCTTTCAAATTCAGGTTAAAGGGGAAACGGAAATGAATTATCGAATTGTTGAGGAAATGGGATCAACCGTTATTGGGATAAGTATTACGATCCACAAGGATGCGTACAGCGAGATACCCGTATTTGTGGAGGGAATTTGGAGCAATGGTATCCATGATCAGATTAACGGTTTGATAGGGAAACCGGCGGGATCACTGCTGTATGGTTATCATTTTGACTTCGATGAGGATGGTTCAAAGCGCTACTTAATGGGAGCAAAACTACCGGAAGGAAAACAGGTTCCGGATGAATTAATGGTCCTACATGTTCCTGATCAAACTTATGCGGTATTTGACAGCCGTGAGACGATTCCGGACGGTGTGGACATCGGATTGGGTATTCTGGATGTCTGGAAACGTATCTATTCTGAGTGGTTCCCCTCTACAAGTTTTGAACAAGTAGAAGGGCCATGTTTAGAGAAGTATTATTGGGTTGATGATTCACATCAAGAATCAATCTGTGAGGTATGGATTCCGGTTAGTAAAAAGTAGAAATGGTTTTATCGCAGTTCTTGGTCACCATAAGGTGGCCATTTTTTAATTAAATACGATTATGAAAGGCAGGATAATTTAGTTACCATACACAAAACCATACGTTCGTGAATACGAATTGAAGGATTCAAATTAATATCTACGCCGAATTCGAATCATATTCACAAGCGAGTAACTGATGTGGTGCATCTGTAGACAGCCCGATAAAAAGTTTGGCTTGGTGATGATACAACTGTGGATGAACTTCTGTCGTGGTGGCATCACAAGTCAGGGTAGAGCAATTCCATACGTGCAGATCGAGCCCATATCTCCATGTAAAAAGTTTATCTTGATCTGCGGCCATACCCGCTTGAGCATGGGGGAAGACACCTTCTACCAGACTCGTTGTGCTGAAGGCAGGCACAGAAGTGATGACGCCCATTCGCTCACCTGTCTGTACATTAAATAAAATAATGGCGGGTGACACGCCTTCTTCCTGCCAATCTTCTTCATCAACCATTTCTTCGTCTACTTGACCCCAGATTGCTATAGTATCGGGGGAAATCCAGGCAGAAGGCAGATCCCAATCCATGGTTTGCCATAGGTTATGGATCGATGATCCGTTTTCGGATTCCCATGCATGATTTAACCAGTTTTCCAAACTCCAAGTACGCGTAATACCTAAAGGCGCCCATACCCATCCACTATCTACAATCCATTTCTGATCAGGCGATACACTTAATTTGCCGTGAAAATAATTGAGATAATGTTCACTTGTATCCGGCTCGTCCGTATTCTGATTCGAATCATTATTGTACGCTGGAGTGGGTCTACCTGTAAGGGAGGTACCACGGAGAACATCGGTTAGATCTAACCGATTCCACTCTGTGCCGTGGACTAAGATCAAACGCTGATCTATATATGCAAAGCTCAGTGGGTATGTAGAGACATCATAATGATAGTCGTCTCGCGATAATTGCAGGATTTCTTTTCCCGTTAATAGGTTATATACAGCCGCACGCTGGCCATAGATATTAGATACTGCAGCGACAGATCCATCTGGGCTAGTCACGATCTGAACAGGATGAAGTAAATTCATCTCAGGGATGTTCGTTTGCAGAATTCGTTCGGTTACTCCGGTATGTAAGTTGAGCTTCCATAACTCCGCATGTTCATTCAAGGCAAGCACCATGATTCGCTCTGGGTTGGGAAATTCCTCGGTTAGTTCTTGGATAGCTATTAATGTTCCAGGTGAGGGATGAAGCTCAGGAAGTGGAACGGAATAAAATGACATGATGCACCTCCGAGACAAGAGTTTTACAAGATTTGTACACGGTATTCAAGATTCAATATAATAGGGAGAAGAATATTTTGTCAAAAGCTTAACAGTATACATAGGATCAGAGGAATAGGAGGCAGGGGAACCTGATGAATTGGGTGGAAATTAGCAAAATAAAAGATGTGAATCAAATTCGGGAAGCAGTCCAAGGTTTGAATATCAATGATAGAGATGAGCGGGGGCGGACACCGTTGATGCTCTGCTTAACTGCGCGCATGCCTGTTGAAGGTATACGCTGCTTATTAGAACAGAGTCCAGACCTAGAGATCGAAGATAAGCTTGGGGATACCGCACTCAAAAAGGCGATACGATTCAAGCAGGTGGAAGCCATTTCGCTTCTACTTGAATTTGGAGCCAAGCTAGATTCTCCACAGGGCATTCTAGGCACGGCATGGAACGCTGCACGGTCTAATCCAAACATCGCTGATCTGTTACTAGATACACCAGGTGCAGTCCGGTTGAAGTTAACCGATGACGAGCAGAGCAAGGTAGATGCTATTGTATATGAAGAATCGATCGAGCAGGCCATCGTCAAGATTCGTGAGCTGGATTCCGCAGTGCTGATACATGCCGTTGTTAGCGAATATAACTGGGATGATGGACCTGAGCCGATGCTGGCTGTTTGTGAACATCCGGCATGTGCACAGATAACACAACTGGATATGCTAGAGTTAATGGAAGCAGACTACTGGCTTGAAATGGATGAGGAAGAGGTGCGTCAGCGCGTTGACGGGCCTGCTTACCGCCGGCTCGCAGAGCAATTGTATGATAGACAGTCCAGAAGGAGTTGAGCAATAATGGACTCTCGTATCGAGAAAGCCATAGTAGAACAGTTGCAGCAGGAATTACAGCATTTTTTCATCAATCCAGAGCATATAGGCCTGCAACCGCAGATGTCTAATCATATATGTTCAGCGAGCTGTACCTCGAATCCGTCTGGGTCAGTAATGTAAATAAAGCGCAGATGAGGATTGGGCTGAATTGGGCCGCGGACAATCGGAATATCCAGCGCTTTCAGTTGCTCTATCGCTTCCTCTAGGGAATTCACTTCATACCCAATCGATATGCCAGCCTCCGGTTTAAGGATGGATTCGCTGCCCTCAATCAGTTCTAGCTTTGTTTCATTTGCTATGCCAAGCATAGCAATCTGTCGTCCGCGACTCTCGAATCTGCGCTGAATCGGAAGCCCTAGCTTTCCGTTGTAAAACGCAAGCGAGTTCTCTAAGTTGCTCACACGCAGGGTGATCCAGTTTAGTTTAATTAACATGGGAGAATCTCTCCTTTTTACGTCATATGTAAAAACAATATGTTTATTATACGGCAAAGATAAGCCAAGCAGATATACTTTACAAGTATATTTTAGAGATTGAAAGAGCCCGCACATTATTGTGCGGACTCATTTGGCGTTTTAATCCAATGCTTTTATTGAATCAGATCAACAGCCATCTGTGGTACAAATGCATCAACGCCGTTATACACGATCACACCGTCAAGCATTGTTTTATTGCCATTTACAAGAGCGATGTTTTTGTAGATTTGCAGTTCCAGCTTGGTGCTACCTTTTGTAACAAGGATTTTAGGGTTCTTCGCATCCGTTAGATCCAGCTTGTACGTTGCACCTTTAGCTGCAAATGCTTGCTTTGCAGGTACAAATAGCTGTTTGCTCACGCTGTCCAGATCAAGGTTAAGCACACGCGCCATATATTTAGCTACATCGGTGTTGTCGATCACGCCAAATGGACGGTCATTGTTTGGAGCATACGTGTAGAGCACCACATCTCCACCCGTGTGGCCACCAGATGTCCAGCCAATTCCCGCACGTTTACTGATCATTGGTCCAACCACATAATTGAGGGTGCCTGGCTTCGCTTCTTTGATTGCTTTCACTTCTTCTGAAGTCAGGTCGGAGATGCCATAGTATTGTTTCATCACGGCTTTGATGTTTGTGCGCTGAGCGTTCAGCTTCGCTTCAACACCCTCACCTGTTAGCTTAGCCTTTTTCAAAGGACCGATAAATGTGGACAAAGGCTCTTCGTCGTACGTACCTGTTGTTAAATTGTTACCAATGGTAAGTCCGCCGTTACCATGGTCTGTTACTGCAACAACAACGGTTTCTTGGTTGGATTTGGCAAAGTCCATAGCCGTTTTGACTGCATCATCAAAGGCAAGGACATCACTAATGATACCGATTGGATCATTGGCATGTGCTGCCCAGTCTACTTTACTACCTTCAACCATGAGGAAGAAGCCATCCTCATCTTTGGAAAGAACATCAATTGCTTTGGAAGTCATTTCTGCAAGGCTTGGTTGTTTGGCTGGATCACGATCCATATTATAAGACATACCTGCAGGTGCAAACATACCCCACAGCTTGTTCGAGTTAGATGCTTTCATTGCTTCAGGCGTAGTTACATAATCATATCCCAGCGCTTTAATGGAGGAGACAAGATTCTCGCCATCTTTACGACCAGCAGGCTCAAGATAGCGGCTACCGCCACCGAGTACAACGTCCATACCATTGTAAACTTGTTGTTTGCTCAGAGCGTCGTAGTTTTTGCGGTCTGGATAATGAGCCGAGAAGTCAGCTGGCGTAGCATGCATAATCTCAGAAGTAGAGATGATTCCTGTTGCTTTACCCGCAAGTCGGGATGCTTCAAGAATGGAGGCTATCGGCTTCTTGGCATCACCTGGTGCAATTGCTTTCTGTCCAGGCATGGTCGCTTTATCTGGCAGGACGCCAACGTAACCCGTGTGAGATTTGTAGCCTGTTGCAAAAGCTGTTCCTGCTGGCGCCGAGTCCGCAATCGGCGCATCCGCGGAGTGAGTACGTACCAGACCACTTGCCATAGAATCCAGTGTAAGAGATGAACCCTTGTACCAGCGAGCAAGAGCGGTAGCGTCATTAGCCATTCCGTCTGGGATCAGGATAATCACATTTTTGATTGGGGATGCACTGGACGTGCTATCCTCCACAGCCCAAGCGGCACTGCTTCCACCCAGGGTAGCGGTTACAATCGTAGTCACCGCGAGCATCATTTTTGCTGCACGAGCGTTAAAGCGAGTTAACATGAACACAGCCTCCTATAAGATATGTATAGTTTGGTATCCAGAACCAAGTGTAATCAATGAATGATAAATGAGCGTCACCTGTAGATTAACTAAATGTAAATTTTACGATTAGATGGAAATGGATATAGCTACGTAAGATAGAGGTAGGAGTAAAATTAGGGCTTAGATCGAGTCGGGAGTCACTATCTTAGAAGATAGAAAGCTGGGCGAATACTTAGCGTAGCTGTCATATCCTAGAGACATTTTTCTTGCGACTGGTAATTTTTCGCAAAAAATAAATTGCAAAAAAAGATATTGCGAACGCTTACATTATGTGCTAACATCACCATAACAACAGGATTGTAACCAACTCCGGGCAATACCTGTTATAGTTTTGAATACGCTTACTTATATGTATTATTGAATGACCTCAAATTCTCAGGGTTGTTACTGAAGACAGGCAAAACCTGAATTGAGGGCAGAAGACACGCTGTAGCGACGTCTATTTGCCTTCGATTCAGGTTTTTTTTATACAGATAAACGCCTGATGGGTATTGTCTTCGTTTGAAACGCCGTAGCAGAATCATAACCGGAAGGGGGACATTTTCGGTTCACAGACAGAGATTTAGGAAGATCTAGGTTTGGAATACTTTGGTTATCCGTAATGATGTGCCATCGTATATTCCATCACACACTATCTGACAGCGAGGAGATTTACGACATGAAAAAAATCAAACGATCCATCGCGGTAGCAACCGTTCTAGGCTTATGTTTATCAGCAATGCCTGCCTATGCAGCCGGAGCTACAGCGCCAGCTTCCAATGCAGCGATCGACAGGCTGATCTCATCTCAATTAATTAAAGGCAATGGTCAAGGGGTTAACGCAGCGTATCTGAACAAAAAAGCAACACGTATTCAGGCTGCTGTTCTGTACTTGCGTTTGACTGGATTGGAGAAAGAGGCGCTTGCCTATACCGGCACAGATACGTATGGAGATGCGCCTTCAGCTGGAAAATTCCTACAGCCTGTTGTTGGTTATCTGAAACAGCATCCTTATCTGGGGATTGCTGACGGAGCGAACGCGTTTAAACCCAATGCGACACTTACGTCTGAAGACTATGCAGCACTGTTGTTGAAGGCGCTTGGTTATGAGGCTGGGACAGATTATAAACAAGGTGAGGCAGTATCCTTTGCGGCATCGAAAGGAATCAATGCACTCCAAGGTGGCAAGGGCCCACTCTCGAATCGCCAAATGGCCGAGGCAACAGCTCAGGCCTTGCAAGTGCAACTCAAAGATGGGAGCGGCACACTTGAACAACGCTGGCTGAAGCACCAGCAGGATCAAGGATTTACGCCACAAACACTTCAGCAGACGAAATATGGCTCCATTGATGGCAAGAACTATGAGCAGTACGGAACACTTGGCTGGCTAGGTGTGCCTTATGCAGCACCACCTGTAGGAGAGCTACGCTGGAAAGCGCCAGTTGAACCGAAGGCATGGACGGGGACACGTGAAGCGAAGGAATTCGCTGCCAACAGCTTGCAACTGTCTGGGCAAAATACAGTAGGTAGTGAAGATTCACTCTATTTGAATATTTGGAGACCCGATACAACGAGTTCTAAACTTCCGGTAATGGTATTCCTGCACGGCGGCGGGAACATGACTGGATCAGGCAAGGACTTCCAAGGTGAACAACTTGCACGCAATACAAACAGCATTATTATTTCGGTGAACTATCGTTTAGGCGCGCTTGGATTCTTCAAGAATGAAGCGTTGGAGACAGGTAATGCTCTGGATGATTCCGGTAACTATGGACTACTTGATGCGCTCCGTGCATTGGAGTGGGTACAGGATAATATTGAAGGCTTCGGTGGTGACACGGATAACGTAACGCTGGCAGGTCAGTCTGCAGGAGCACGGGACGTGCTGGCTACGCTCATCTCACCACTCGGAAAAGGACTATTCCAAAAAGCCGTTGCATTCAGTGGTGGATTAACGACTTCATCGCCAGAAGAAGGTGAGCAAAAGTCGGAAAGTGCTCTGGAGAAATTGCTGGTAGAGGAAGGCAAGGCAACCACCCCCGAGGAAGCAAAAGCGTGGATTGCGAAGCAGTCTAAGGAGCAGCTAGCTACGTATCTACGTGAATTGCCTGCGGACAAGCTGGTTAAGGTGTTTGGTGGCACGGCAATCCGAATGGAGCCATTCCCGCACCTGTTCCGTGATGGCGCAGTCATTCCAAAAGAGGGCTTCTCAGCTCTGGAGCAAGGCAACTACACTAAAGTTCCAGTATTACTGGGTAGTCTGGATACCGAATTCGCGGCATTTGCCTTCGGTGATCCGAACTTCTCCCCATCCATTAACGATGGAACATTGTTCACAGATGCAACCAAAGCGGAACAATATGCTGCGGCTATTCAATACGGTAGTGAAGCGTATGCCGGCTTTAACGCAGAGCGGGTAGCCGAGCAACTGACAAATGTTGCAGGCCAGCCTTCCGTTTATGCATATCGGTTTGCATGGGGCACACAGCCTGGTGTAATTTCGGAACGTTTGCAGACATTGCTTGGTGCTCCTCACGGCGCAGATATGGACTTCTACACAGGGCATGCAGCTGGTATAGCTGCGTACTTCCCAGAAGGATACTTCAGTGAGGCGAACCAACCAGGTCGTGACCAGTTGTCCACAGCTATGGCAGCATATCTGAAACAGTTCTTGTATACAGGTCATCCTGGGGATGGCGGATCTGCGAATCTCGCAGAATGGACGCCTTGGACGAAGGATGCAGCGACACCAATTATGCGTCTAGATGCAAGCAATACAAAGGCCGAGGTTGGCATGTCTTCACAGTACTATCAAGGCAAAGAAGCAGTCATGGCGAAAATGAAAAAAGAATTGCCTGAAGAGACGTACAAGCTGCTGACGGAAAAAGTATTCGCAGGCCGTTTCTTCTGGGAATAAAACGATTTTAAGTGTGTGCGACTGAACTGTAAAAATGAATAGCAAAAGGGACAAGAGAGCTAATCTCTTGTCCCTTTTGTTGTCTGTAGGGAGTTTTCAGACACGACCTAACTTCCTTATTTCAATATAGCGTCGTTGAAGAGTTACTGGTGTTCCTGCTTTTAAGACTTTTCACTTGCAGCGAGCATTAAGGTATAAATCTGGCGAGTCGTATTGACGTTGCGAACGGTCATTTGTTTGTAGACAGCCGAACCTGCCAGCTTATTCATTCCACTTTTGGAGGCGTCCTCCCGACTCACGCTATACAGTAAGGCACCTGAGATATAAATTAACGTGCCAATGCCTGGTTTCAGAGGCAGCTTGTCCAGAATAGACGCGTCATTGATCTCATCCCAGAGGAACATAACATCACTCTTCGCTTGATCGTCATTGCTCCATTCCTCCGGCAGTGCGGTAATAACGGTGTGCATTTCATGGATATTTCGCACTACAACTCGGATCTGTAAGCCAAAGTCCGTCGCAATGGCTTCCTGAAGAATGTGTGCCAGCTCTGTATTGGCATTCTCAAGCTCTGGCTCATAAGCAAAGATAATGTTGCCTGAGTTGATATAGGTCACAACCTGTTGCATGCCAGCCTGCTCAAATGTTTCCTTGAGCTGCTTCATGTTAATTTTATTATTTCCACCAACATTAATACCTCGCAGTAACGCAACATAGATCATATCCATATCTCCATTTCCTATAGTGATTCAATTATTCTTGTAACGATAGATAAGCGAGTAAATGAGTGACGTACTCTTCTTTTTCGAGCACTTCGCTCAATAGAGGTATGACGTGCTCCAGGTATTCGGGTTTGGTCTCATACGTTTCCTCGTCTTTGACTTCTCCCTCGTAAACTCGCGCAGCTTCAATGAGAATAGCAAGTACGTGGAAAAATTCCGCAAATGATCTCGCAATTGGATGAGGCTCTCCACCTGCAAAGGCTGCATAGACAGGCGATTGCGGTGCTTGTGTATCCACAATAAGAGGATCATCATTCAAGTTAGCAATAACGACATGCTGTGGCTTCCAGTCTGGCGATTCTTGATAAGTCTCTTCCATACCAATCCAGCGGTAGCCCAACTGTTGACGATAGAGATGCTCAGGTGCAACAAAAAATAGCAGGGCAGCATCACCGATCTCTACAGCAGCGCTTTTCATTTTAAGAGTGCCCTCAGCCTTAGCATCCACCATCTCATAGTTGGAGTAAAAGTACATCAATTCGGGTGAGAGCGGAATTCGCTCATCGATAACAGGTACTTGCTGGCTCGGGAGGGGGCGTATATCATGTTCTTTGAATAGTCCATAGGCTTCATTGTATACATTCTGTTGCTCGATAAAACGGATTAACGCTGTATTTAGTTCCTTCATCGTATTCTAATCCTCCTAATCAGGCGATGGACGGCACTTGCATTTGCACTTGTACTCGTCGTGTTTCCTTCGTGTATTGTTGTTCTGCAGCTAAGCATTAGTTTACATGAAAATATAGGAAGGTGGCATTTATTTTCGAATCTGAATTTTAAAGAGCTGGAGCAACTGGGGTTCGAGGTGGATTGGCTTAGACCGACCGTAAGTTAGAGAGAAAAGATAGGACGAATCTAGGTCTATATGACCTATTTCATACTGAATGCGTTTACAAGTAAGCGTAATCATGCTATACTTCCAGTCAGTTAAAGGATTGTTACTGCATTCGCAGGCAAAACCTAAATATCGATATGTGTAGGCAATGCCCTACCCATGTTGATGTTTGGGTTTTTTTTGCTTTATATGGCTCATATTAAGCACAGAGATCGAACAGGATAATCCGAATACACATCACCACGAGTACGAGAAGGGAGAGTAAGCATGAATAAGAAAACGGGATTTAGCATGCTGGCTGCACTTTTGGCTTGCATGCTCATCATGAGTGGTTGTACATCTACAACGCCACAAGCATCGGATAACCAAGGGAATCAGGCGACAGAGCAGGAAGGTAACCAACCTGAGCAGACAACGGACAACGAGAAACAGAAGGCAAGAACGGTGATTACGACGGATGGAGAAGTGGATGATATGAACTCTGTCATTCGTTATCTCTATTATGCCAATGAGATGGATCTAGCCGGAATTGTGCTTACCAGCTCAGTCTATCACTATGCTGGTGATAAGGAGGCAGGCATCGAACCGTTCCGCTGGACTGGAACCCAGTGGCTGTATGATATGCTGGATGCTTACGAGGAGATATATCCTAACTTGAGCACACATGCAGATGGTTATCCTAAACCTGAGGAGATTCGAGCCATGACCAAAATTGGCAATATCTCTGATAAAGGTGAGATGGAAAAGGAAACAGAAGGTTCAGAATTCTTAAAAACGCTGTTTCTGGATGACGATTCAAGAGACTTAGTTGTACAAACCTGGGGAGGAACGAATACAACCGCTCGGGCACTGAAATCCATTGAAGAACAATACAAGGATACTGCCGAGTGGGCTAACATTCAGAAGAAGGTCAGTGACAAGTTGCTGCTCTATATCATCCTTGATCAGGATGACAGTTACAACGAGTATATTGCGAAGAACTGGCCAGATATTCGTATTTTGAATGACCAGTCGAACTTCTGGCATTTTGCCTATGCATGGAAGATGCATGCCGAAGAAGTAAACAGCAAACTGCACGGTGATTGGATGAGCAAGAACCTTCTGAACGGACATGGCAAACTGATGGATATGTACGCTACGATGGGTGACGGCAAAATGATTGAGGGCGAATTAGCAGAGGAGCAACGCGGAAGCGCTGATTACCTCAAGAACAATCCGCAATATGATCAATATGATTTTATTTCCGAAGGAGATTCCCCATCTTTCTTCTATTTAATTGATAACGGTCTTCGCAGTATGGAAGATCCATCGTATGGTGGCTGGGGTGGACGCTTTGGTGTCGTGAACGATAAGCTCTACCGCAATAATGTATTGGACTACGATCCGTACTCCAAACGGTATGAAGCCGAATATTCTCTCATGAGATGGTTTGATGATATTCAGAATGATTTTGCAGCTCGTGCGGATTGGGGCGTAACAGATCAGTATGAGAATGCGAATCACAACCCAACGCTCACGATTAAGGAAGGGTTGGATCTGACCGCTGCGCCAGGCGAAGAATTAACGCTGCATGCGGAAGGGCAAGACCCGGATGGCGATCAGCTGACGTATAAATGGTGGAGATATTTCGAAGCGGATACCTATCAAGAATCTAAGGAGCAGGAAGGCAAGGCAACGCCAGAGATGGCTGGAGATCTGCAGCTTGGATTACAGCGCCCATTGGCTAAGGATGAGAAGCTCGATGAGCTTGAACTCCAAGGAAATGACACAGACACGGTAACATTCAAGGTACCTGAAGATGCCCAATCTGGCGATACTCTTCATATCATCGCAGAGGTACAAGATGACGGCGAGCATAACTTGAAGCACTACCAACGTGTCATTGTCACAGTGCAATAAACCCTTCGAATGGATGAATCCTTATTCGTCCAGATGAAGAAGTAAGCCCTGATCATAATGATCAGGGCTTTTTTATCAAGAAATGCTTTTAAATATACTACGAAATTCAACTGTTCTAATGAACACGATCTGCTACTTGCGTTGTATGCCTGACCAAAATACATTCCAAGCGATGGCTAGTGCCTGCTCATACGACTGACGTGTCTCATACACGAGCTGAACATCAAGTCCATCCATCAGGGTAACGAAGGCAACCGTTGCCTCTTCTGGACTTAGACGAATATCTGTGGCCTGAACGGTAGCAAAGGTAGCCGACAATTCTTCCTTCAGCGTGCCAAGATAGGTTCGATACTGAGCTAATACAAAATCGTGAACCTCCAGTGGCGTAATAAAGGAGAGAATGTACATAAAGGCTACATTAGGATGGGTCAAAAAGCGGTTTTTGTGTTCTAACAAAAAAGAATGCAATTGTTGCTCTAACGGAAGTGCGCTTGACTCACTAAAAAATTGACGGACAAATTGCTGTTCCTCCTGCACGACCTCTTCATAGATCTCCAGCAGCAATGTTTTCTTCGTTGCATAATGGTAGGCAAGGGACTGCTTACGAATGCCAGCCTCTTCTGCAACCTGTGCCATTTTGGTTCCTTCATATCCATAACGGTTAAAGTGCTGGATTGCAATTTCTTTGATACGTTGTTTACTCAATGTGTACCTCCAATGGACGGTTCTGGATGCTCTTTTGTTTAGAGCTGTAGATTAGATACAGCAAAATATACACCACAAAGATTCCTATGGATATAGCATACACCATTGTATAAGAAAATGCAGAGGCAACGACCCCTAATACCAGTGAACCCCCGCCAATGCCGAGGTCGAAGAAATTAAAGAAAGAGGCCATCGCATTTTCATGCTCATGTTCTTCCACTAAGTTAACGCACCAAGTCTGAATTGCCGGAAATATCGCCCCAAAGCCAAAGCCGTATAACGCAGCGGCGATGAGGAATTGAATATCGTTTTGGGCGACGATCAGAACCAAAAGTCCAGCGATAGCAAATCCCGCAGCAGGCAGCAATACAGAACCGGGGCCAAGCTGGTCAAACATTTTACCAGAGAACAGCCGAACAACAAAGCTCGCAATTGCCACGATAAAGAAAAACCATGCGATATTGGTAAAACCCCTCTCGTTAGCAAATAGGGCAACAAAGGACATAATTGCGCCAGCGGCAATACCAACCAGCATAATGAGAAGGGAAGGGAAAAGGACCTTTTTCTCAATCAATTTAACTGTAGCCGGAGGGGCAGTCTGTGCTTCAGCTTCGAATGCCTGTTTAGGTTTACGCGATACAAATACAGCCATGAGTAGTGCAAGTAATAAGATACACATGCCACCCATGAACAGGCTTTGATAGCTAGATTGCAGCAATAGGGTAGTCCCGATCAGAGGCCCAATGGATACCGCTACGGTTTCGCCAACGCCAAAGTATCCCATCCCCTCCCCACGACGTGCTTTGGGGATATTTTCGGTTGCAATCGTTGCAAAATAAGTTGTGGCTAAGCCAAAACCGAAACCATGGATCACTCGAAATACCAGAATCATGCCTATACCTGACGAGAGGTAGTATGATCCTGTCGTTAGCGCACAGATGGCGATACCGATAATCAACCAATACTTTTTATCCATCCATGTGGCAAGCACAGCAGTAAAGGGACGGACTAGAATCGCAGAGAACATGAAAATCCCTGTAACGAGCCCGATCTGTGATGCTTCTCCCCCTAGGGTTGAAACGAATAGGGGTAGGGTGGGAAGAAGCATTTCAAAGGCCATAAATAACAATGCATTGGCTAACATAATAAAAATAAACGATCTTCTCCATAACTTTTGTGTGGCCGTTCCTGCTGTTAATGTACTCATAATCTTCCTCCGTATGATGTTCTATGCGATGAAGCGTGTTGGGATGATTTTATCTGACGATAGTCAGTTTGTAAAGAGTGACTTGTTATGTGTTTTCTATCATTTGTATACTCTACACATGCAAAATTAATATTTTTTAGCCATATTCCAACATTTTCCGATATAATAATGGAATAAATTCAAGGTGTAGATTACTACCTCAGAGAGGTGATTTTGATGAGTGTTGACGTCCTCGAACGCAACAATGTGAAGGTACTTGGTACGGGAAGCCAAACGATTGTATTTGCCCACGGCTTTGGATGTGATCAGGATATGTGGCGTTACATCGTGCCCAGTTTTGTGGACAACTACCGTGTGGTATTGTTCGATTATGTAGGCTCAGGGCAATCTCAAATTAATTATTATGATGCTGGAAAGTATAATAATCTTCATGGCTATGCCCAGGATGTATTGGAGATTATGGAAGCGCTAGATATACGAGATAGTATTTTTGTAGGGCATTCTGTTAGCAGCATGATTGGTATGCTTGCTTCCATTCATGAAGCGAAATACTTTGATCGACTGGTCATGCTGGGGCCTTCCCCACGTTATGTGAATGATCTTCCGAATTATTACGGTGGATTTGACAAACGGGACATTGATGAGTTGCTTGAAATGATGCAGTTGAATTTTATCGGCTGGGCTAGTTATCTCGCACCAATTGTGATGCAGAACCCGGATCGGAAAGAGCTGACTGAAGAACTGGAAAAAAGCTTTTGCTCCAGAGATCCGCATATTGCACGACAATTTGCTGAAGTGACATTTTTCTCGGATTGCCGTGTCAATCTGGAACAGGCCTCGGTTCCATCTCTAATTCTGCAATGCTCGGATGATAGTATAGCTCCAGTTGAGGTTGGAGATTATCTACACGCGCATCTGAAGAACAGCCGATTACAACAGATGACGGCGAAAGGACATTACCCTCATCTAAGTCAGCCTGAGGAAACAAGCCGTCTGATCAAAGACTACTTGGCAAGCGTTTAATATGAACGAAAGGCAGTTGTTACATGGATATCCAACTAGACCAGGCTCCTTGCGGATACTTCTCTATCTCGGATTCAGGTATTGTGCGATCAGTAAACCAGACATTGCTAAATATGCTTAAGGTAGAGCGTAGCGAATTGCTGGGGAGACATATTGAGTCGACTATGTCGGTAACGAACAAATTGTTTTTTCATACGTATTTCTATCCTTATATTCAGCTCTACGGGCATGTGGATGAAATGTATTTTTCTTTTCGCACCAGTGACCAGCAAGATGTTCCGGTTCTTCTGAACGGTGTTCGGCAGACGCGTGATGGAGAGAGTGTGGTG
The DNA here is from genome assembly GCF_001426865.1 of Paenibacillus sp. Root52. Taxonomy (GTDB): domain Bacteria; phylum Bacillota; class Bacilli; order Paenibacillales; family Paenibacillaceae; genus Paenibacillus. Next base: position 291,177 of record NZ_LMFO01000030.1, read on the forward strand.
GACTGTGTTGTCGTTGTCATGCGCAAACGGATTGAGCATGAGAAGGATATTTTGCAGACCAAGACCAAGCTGCAGGAATTATACCAGGCGACACAAGAAGCCAACAAAGAGCTTGAACGTTTACACGAGGAATACGAGGTAAAGCAACAAGCACTACTTAAAGTAAATGACCAATTAGAAGCGATGGCATCCACAGATCCATTAACGGGTCTAAAAAATCGGAGGTTTTTCCAGAATAGCTTGCTGGCAAGCTTGATTCTGTTAGAGCAGCAGCAACGCCATTTCTCCCTGCTAGTGATCGATATTGATCATTTTAAAAGTATAAACGATACCTATGGACATCCAATCGGTGACTTGGTACTTGGAAATCTGGCTGGATTGCTGCAATCCATGTCACGCAGTAGCGATGTGGTCGCAAGATACGGCGGGGAAGAATTTGTTATCATCCTAGCAGAATGCGATCATGACCAGGCCATGGAGGTTGCAGAGCGATATCGTTTTGAAGTGGCTTCATCCGATTGGGGCCAATATAACATTACCGTAAGTATCGGTGTTGCTACGGCGGTACAAGGGGATACAGATACATCTGTATTCCAGCGGGCAGATCAGGCACTGTATGCTTCCAAAACAGCAGGTCGAAACCGCGTAACCCATGCCGATCATCTATAAATGGTTGTTGAAAATAAGAGCCTGTGGGTTAATCGCGGGCTCTTGTTGTTTTATTTATAAAGAGACGAAAATGACGTGCACAGGTAATTGAATCTCGAATTCGGAAGAGAAGGGGCATGTTCCAGCATGAATGAAATTTTGAAGGTCGATAAACAGTATACCTCGTATCTAGTTCGGGCCATTGATGCCGTAAGAGCGTCGGATCTGGCGAGACATTGGAATGTAGATATTACGCGTTATCACATTCAGTTATCTCTGGAGAACGATACAAGGCAGTATGGCAAGCCCTATTATTCCGTATGGTTTTATCCTCATGAGATCACTTCGGATAATTGGATGGATGGTAGCTGGGAAGAAATGGACTTATGTGTGCATTTGGATTGTGAATGTGGTGACGTATTGAGGGTACACGGTGGTAGAAATTGAAATTGACGAATGGACACACAACAAATGAAAGAAAAGTGTATGGTCGCAAGAGTCACGGAAAATAGTGTAAGCGAGGTTAAGGAGGAGTATCACGATGCAGAAATTATCGGTACATGAACTACTGGATCTGGAGAACGATGCATGGCCTGAACTCAAGCAGCTATTGGAGGAAGGCAGCAACACGTATACCGTTATTCCAGCACAGCGGAGCAAGGGTGAAGAGGCTATCTATGGTCTCCAAGTAAGCACAAGATCTTATCTGGGTGCCATAGCCTATGAAACAGGAGGTGTTCTGGTGGATCATGGCTGGATTACCCTGCTTGGCGCAGAGACGGAACAGGTCGTGGGAAGTCTGACAAGTTGGAATGGGCTCTCAGATCGCCCCGCTCTAGAGGCTCTTGAAGGGATGCTGGTCGTTGCATATGATGTCGCTGGCGGATTCTTTGCAATGGATACCGGGAAGTTCGAAGGAAGCGGTCACGTATACTATTTCGCACCAGATACGTTGGAATGGGAATCGACGGAACTTGCATACTCTGAATTTATGAACTGGTTAGCGCATGGAGATCTGGAGCAGTTCTATCAGACATTTCGCTGGCAGGGTTGGCAGAACGATATGAGTCAGCTACAGCAAGCAGAGGTGTTTGCTTATTATCCGCCACTTTGGACAAAGGAAGGTGGAGGTCAGACAAGTCAAAAAACACCTATTGCGATCACGGAAGCATGGAAAATAGCGCGGGGCGAGAGATAATTCAGACAAGTTATCAAATGTGATGCTGAAAGGTGTGGAGAGATATGAATATAGCTGACATTACTAGTATACAGGATCATTACGGCGTTGTATTTCCGCAGGAATATTTAGATTTTCAGCAGGCGAACAGTAGTAGTTCATTCAATCTGATGGAGAGCGGAGAGGTCATGGATTGGCAGATCCGCTTCTCTGCATTAGATGACCAGTTCATCACGAATAACATTCAGATGGTAGACGAGGTGAATCCTGATCCGAAGCGGATTATCCCAATCGCATGGAGTGTCAGCAGTGGCAATAACTATTTACTGGATTATCGTAAACATTCAGCGAGACCGGCAGTTTTACTTATGGAGCATGAAGAAGCTATCGTGCGGGAAGATGCCGAGAGTGAGACAGATACACCAGAGGGAGCTCAGCGGTTAATGGAGGGGAATGTGAGAGAGATTGCCGACAGCTTTGCGTCATTTATTGCAAAGCTGAAGGTAGATCAAGCTCTCTAAAGAATTTCCTGTTGTTTACCCTAGGAATTGTTTGACAGAAATGCAGGAGATGTGGGGCGGGATGCTCGATGGTGGCATATTACAAGCACCAGCGAAACAATAGCAACGATCAACAGACATCCATAGACATAGTGGTAAGCTTGTTCAACCGTAACGTGTGGAATCCGATGCAGTAACAAACCACAAGCCGCCACAGATACCGAGCCGCCGAAGAACTGAACAAGCTGTAGCACACCCATCCCTGAACCAATCTGCGATTTGGGCAGAATACGTGATGCTTCGTTATTGAGGGATGACATCGACGCCGAAATGGCAGGTGAGAAGAACAAATAACCTAATGTAATAACAAACGCCGACTGATTCAATCCAAGCATAAATAACGTAAGCACAGCGGCAAGCAACACATGCCCAATGATCAGAAAGCGCATATTGCCGTATTGATCAATCCAGCGTCCTATATATCTAGCCATAAATGCAGCGACAATCGCTCCAGGCGCGATGAGCAGCCCGATTGCCAGCGAAGAACGTGCGAACAGGTCAGCGAGCACAAGGGGCATGAGGAACAGATTGCCTAAGTTAACCACCAATACACAAAAGCCAATCATGACTAATCTTGTGTAGCCTGGAGCCTTGAAAACCTGTGGGTTAATAAATGACAGCTTCGCTCTGCGAATATACAGAATGTGCACCACAAGAGACAGGATGCCTACCGCAAACCATATGAGCGACTGCTGGGTGATCGCGACCAACAATGTTACTGCGTTCAGTGTCGTGAGAAGGGCACCTGTTATATCAAAGGGCTGATCGGTCTTGGTCGTTTCATTCGGTAGGAAATAGAGCAGTACGGGCAGCGCAATTAACACCAGTACGGTAATCGCAAAGAGTCCGTTCCAGCCCCAGAATTCGCTGACTAATCCGCCGACAATTGGACCCAAACCAAAGGCCATAGCACTACCCGACGAGATTAGAGCAATTGCAGCGCCTCTTCGCTCCAGTGGGATATAACGACTCGCAATGACGAGTCCTAAGCCGGCCATAACTCCTGCTCCAGCCGATTGCAAGATCCGAGTGAGCAATAACACGGCGAAGCTATGTGCAAACAGACCGAGTAAGGAAGACAGCCCTAGAATGAGCAGCCCGACGGTTAACAGCTTACGTACCGGAACCCGATCTGACAACCGGCTATAGATTACCGTTGATAGAGCGTATCCAATCGAGTAGCTGGAGATGACCCAAGAGCCTAGGTCAGACGTTATTTGCAGATCATGAATTATGATAGGTAATGATACGTTAAACATCGTAGTATTCATCACCACAATGAACAGGCAGCATGTCCACAGTGGCATGACAATGTGATCTTTCATGTAATCCTTCCTGTCTATAGGTTCGATATGAACGATAAGGTGCTCGTAATTTCATGCAGTATATCCGTTCGTTATAACATTTTACGTTAGTGTATTGAATATGGCAATAATGTCATAAATGTTCGTAAGAGCTTTAGATTGAGATGGGACGAGCTATAGAATATAGAAGGAGTGAGCAGATATGCCTGAATTGAAATTAGGTATTAAGCATATTATTCAACTTATTGTTCTGATTATTGTGATCAGCATAGTTGTTCTATTTTTTGTTGTGCTGCGGCCCTTATTCTTCTCGTCCATCAGTGAGAAGCAGGCAGAAGCTATTGCTATTAAGTATGCCGCTGGAGAATACAATGAGGATGTGATCATTGATCGTGTTTTTCTCCATGGGGGATTTCTATCCTACCTCATTGATGGACATTTTCAGAATGAGCATCAGACGTCATTTAGAATGCTAGTGGATGATGATAGCGGCAGGGTATCCGACTTTGAGTTTTCCAAAGACTATGCGAACATGCAGATGCTAGAACTTAATAATACATATGCAGATGAATTGATAGCCAAAGGATACGAGGTGCCAGAGCGGTATGTCTCCAGCTATGGAGATACTTTTTTTGTAGCGTATAGCTGTGCTGAGTCTAAAAGTTGTGATATTCATGAATTGCAGGTACGATTGCCTGACGGGAGTAGTCAAGATGAGATTGGTGCTTTTGGTGATCTGTACAGGTGGCAGAAGACTTTGCCTGTGCGGATTGATAGCATCTATGTTGATTCTCCAGAAGGTGAAGGTGTGTCCAGATGCCTTCGTCCCGATGCAAGTATAGGAAATCCCGATCATGGACAATCAGATCAATATGCATGGATGGATTTCATAGAGCAAGGGAAGTGTACGAATCGGGGTGACAAGTAATCTTCCCATACAAGGGAAACCGAGTAAATTCGTAGACAGACAGCGCGCTAAATATTGTATTGTATAAAAATGAGCAGGCGCCCTTCTACGGAAGGGCGCCTGCTTCGGTTAAGCGACGCTTGTAGCTTTACCTCGATTACGAATCCATTTGATCAGATCCATTAGAATTACTGCGGCAAGAGCAAGCCCGCCGGCAATGAGGAATTCATACCAGCCAAATGTATCTGGAATAGCGAAGATTCCACGTACACCTGGAATCAACGTGATTCCATACAGACACAGGCACACGAAGATGGAGCCAAGTACCAATTTGTTCGTTGTGAAACCTACTTGAAAAATAGTCTGCGTATTAGAACGTGCCGCAAACGTCTGTAGACTACGTGCTAGAATCAGTGTTGTAAAGGCCATCGCCACACTAATCTCTTCAGAGATACCTAGCCCAATATACTGAGATACAATGACGGCAACCCCGATTAGAACCCCGCGTGTAATAACAGCCTGTAGTGTTCCACCAGCAAAAATACCTTCATTGATATCGCGTGGTTTCCGTCGCATTACATCAGGTTCGGCTTTTTCGGTGCCTAGCGCAATGGCAGGTAGAGAGTCATTGACCAGGTTGATGAAGAGCAGTTGCAGAGCAGTGAATGGGTTGACCCAACCGACCACCAGTGCGAACAGGATCGCGATAATGGCACCCAGGTTACCAGCAAACAGGTATGCAATCGCTTTTTTGATATTATCAAATACCATCCGTCCTACACTCACCGCATTAACGATGGATACAAAATTATCATCCGTCAAAATCATGGCTGCGGCGTCTTTGGCCACATCGGTTCCGCTTCCCATCGCAACTCCGATATCGGCCTGTTTCAAAGCAGGGGCATCGTTGACCCCGTCTCCGGTCATTGCAGCAATTTTGCCTTTACGCTGCCATGCACGTACAATGCGGATTTTGTTTTCCGGCGATACCCTCGCATATACCGAAATTTGTTCTAACTTTTGATCTAGCTCCTCATCGGACATTTTGTCTAGTTCGCTGCCTGTAATAGCCATATCATCTGGCTTAGCAAGCCCAATGTCGATACCGATGGCTTGAGCCGTTGTTTTATGGTCACCCGTAATCATAATCGTACGGATGCCTGCCTTTTTGGACTCCTCAATAGAGCTATATACCGCTTCACGGGGCGGGTCAATCATAGCCGTCAGACCCACAAGGATTAGATCATGTTCATCCTCAGTAGTAATTTGCTTTTTATCATCAAACCTCTTGTAGGCATATGCCAAAACCCGGAATGCACGTTTGGAGAAGGCTTCGTTTTTCTCTTCGAACTGTGTACGAATCTCTGGTGTCAACGGCTGAACTTCGCCATGAATAAACACATGAGTACAGCGGCTGAACAGAACATCAGGGCCACCTTTGGTCAATAGAGCAGTCTGTCCTTCAAACGTATGCACGGTGCTCATTAATTTACGATCCGAATCGAAAGGAAGCTCGGCTTCACGTGGAAACTGATCACGAATTTCGTTGTAGTCCTTGTTCACTCGGTTACTAAAAGCAATGAGCGCAACCTCTGTCGGATCACCGAGTTCCTTGCCTTCCTGATTAATGTTAGAGTCATTGCAGAGCACGGCAATATGTAATAACCGACGTTCCTCTTCAGACCACTCTTTTGGGTCATCCGGAAACTCTTCTTTAGTGCCGTGCGGAATATAATAATCCACCACTGTCATTTTATTTTGAGTGAGGGTTCCTGTCTTGTCTGTGCAGATGATGCTAGCTGACCCAAGTGCTTCTACCGCAGGCAGACGACGGATGATGGCATGTTGTTTAGCCATTTTATTTGTTCCGAGCGATAGAACGATTGTTACGATGGAGGATAATGCTTCAGGGATCGCTGCAACAGCTACCGCAACAGCGAACATTAAGGCATTGATAATGGATGGACCAATGTTCTCCGTACCTTCCGTTAACCAGACCCGTCCTGCTTCAATGGCAAAGATCAGAATGGATAGGCCAAGAATGAAGAAGCCTAGTTTTTTGCTAAAAGCCTCTAATTTACGCTGCAACGGTGTTTCCTTTGCTTCAGCATTCTGGATGAGTTCAGCGATTTTGCCGATTTCCGTTTGAAGCGCTGTACCTGTAACGACAAAGGTTCCTCGACCATACACGACGAGTGATCCACTGAATGCCATATTACGCCGGTCTCCAATGGGCGCCTCTTCTGCGATAGCATCGGCATGTTTCTCCGCAGCTTCGGATTCACCTGTTAACATGCCTTCATTGATTTTCAGACTTCCCGATTCCAAAATGCGACCATCTGCGGGTACGTAGTCTCCGGCATCAAGCAGAACGATATCACCCGGGACTAGCTCCCTAGCTTGAATCGTCCTTTTCTGACCATCACGAATGACCTTGGCTTCTGGTGCTGACATTTGCCGTAAGGCATCAAGGGAGCTCTCTGCCTTCTTCGTCTGCACGACACTAATAACGGCATTCAGCAGGATCACGAGAAATATAATGAGTGATTCAATCAGATGCCCGAGCACAATCTGTACCGCAGCAGCGATGAGCAGGACAATAACCATGGGATCTTTAAAATTCTCAATAAACAGCTTCCACACAGGTGTGGCGTCTTTTCCTTTTATCTCATTGTATCCAACAGTTTCGAGTCTTTTGGTTGCTTCAGAGGTCGTGAGTCCGTTCAGTGAACTCTGTACTTCATTAAGTGTCTCCTCTGTACTGTGTCTATAATGTTCCAATGGACCAGCTCCTTGCGTATGGATTTCTCTGTTTATATAACCCTGTAGAATGAATAGAATCAGTGAATCCCATCCCAATTATAGATATTTGTAGAACACTTTGTAGAACATGATGTGGCTAGAAAAATGAAACGCGTTTAGATTTTTTTGCAGCTTACCTTAACGTATAATTTCCGATGGGATTCAATCTCATTCGCTTGGTTAGCATTACGCATTCTAAATGCATGGGGTTGCACTTATTTAGCAATATCGTTTCATTAAAAGTTACAGAAGTTGGAAGATTACAGAACTGTGTTTTTAATCACACTTGCACCTTGAAGTCTCTGCTAGGCTTGTTAATAACGAGTTGTTACCAAGTTTGGAGGGAACGATATATGTTTTGTTATCAGTGTGAACAGACGCCTAGTGGGGGTTGTACCGTCGTTGGGGTATGTGGAAAAAATGAAACAGTAGCTAGTTTGCAGGATACGATGATCTTTGCTTTAAAAGGAATTGCCGCTTATGCCACGCATGCACGGCAGTTGGGATATACCGATCCTGAAGTAGATCGGATTACGCATGAAGCTCTATACATGACGCTAACGAATTCCAATTTTAATGTCCAAGAGCATATTGATATGGCGATGCAAGTGGGGAATGCAGCGATTCGCATTATGGATGTGCTGGATCGGGCGCACACAGAACGCTTTGGTATTCCACAGCCCATCACGGTTAGTCAGAATCAGATTGAAGGACATTGTATTGTAGTGACAGGACATAATCTGTATGCTCTGGAGGAGCTGCTGCGGCAGACTGAGGGGAAAGGCATCAACATTTATACACATTCCGAGATGTTACCAGCGCACGGTTATCCTGCACTCAAGAAGTATGCACATTTGAAAGGAAATATCGGTAAGGCTTGGTATGATCAGCGCAGATTGTTCGAACAGTTCCCAGGGGCTATTCTAGCGACGACGAACTGTGTAATGCCGATCAAAGGAACGTATGCAGATCGCTTCTTCTCGTATGAAGTTGCTGGATTAGAGGGCGTTGAGAAGGTAGAGAACGATGATTTCTCACGTCTAATTGAGCGAGCATTGTCATTGCCTGTAGCTAACGTACAATCGGAACAGGTTTTAACTACGGGGTATCACCATGAGACAGTCATTGGGCTGGCACCTGAGATTATCCAAGCGGTCAAAGATGGACATATTCGCCGATTCTTCGTCATCGCTGGCTGTGACGCACCGGGTAAAGGCGGCAACTATTACCGTGAGTTGGCAACATCTCTCCCGAATGATACGGTAATTCTAACTACTTCCTGCGGTAAATTCCGCTTCAATGATGTGGATTATGGAACTGTAGGCGATACCGGTATTCCGCGCTATATCGATCTGGGGCAATGCAACAACTCCGGTTCTACTGTAAAAATCGCTATGGCTTTAGCTGATGCCTTCGGTTGCAGCGTGAATGAATTGCCTGTCAGCATTGTGTTGTCATGGTTCGAACAGAAGGCTGTCGCGATCTTGCTAGGCTTGTTCAGCTTAGGCATTCAGGATATTCGCATTGGACCGAAGCCGCCAGAATTCATTTCGTCGGGAGTATTGGAAGTGTTGGTAGAGATGTTTGGTCTGAAACTCATTACAACTGCTGAAGAAGACATGAATGCAATGCTGGCATTGTCTTAATTATACTTATATATTTTGAAGTAAAGAGCCTACCAGTACGGTAGGTTCTTTACTTTATTTTGTATTTCTGGTGGTTCATTTCACCTAGTGTACATACTCAGATATGCAATCATAATTGGTTTATTTATCCTATTGTGATTTATTTGTGGAAATGGATATATAGATAGAGAACTTAAATAACTCGGTTTACCGTTGTAAGAGGAGAAGGTATATTCATGAATCACAGGCAACTCGTGTCAGACATTGTGCAAATTGCAGGAGGGGAGGACAATATTAGAGGCGTAGAGCATGAACTGACGGCAATCACATTGGTGCTGAAGGATCGGACTCAGGCGGATTTCTCCATTCTCTCTGCGCAGCAGTTTACAGCCAATATTCACCTTGAAGGTGAACGATGCCGGATCGAATTAGAATCAGAAAGTGTAGCATTAGATGTATTCAACACCCTTACGGGAAGCTATTATGTACATAAGATTGAGGATGGAGAGCAAGAAACCAAGCTTGAGGCAAAGAGATCCTTTTCAGTTTTGCATTTTATATGCGATGTATTTAGACCATTACTGCCCGTGATTCTTGGGGCAGGACTTATTAAGGTCATATTGGGCATCATTCTGCTACTAAATCAACTCATATCGGATGATCCGATGTTGATGGATGAGCCTATATTCAATTTGCTGAGAATGATCGCTAATACCCCGGTATATCTACTTCCTATACTTATTGCCGTTAGCACGGCATATCGGTTGAGAAGCAATATGTATGTGGCTGCCACAATCGGCGGATTCATGTTCTATCCCGAGGTTACCATGTGGTTAAACGGTGAGAAAACAGCTCGTTTGTTTGGCGTAGAAATTATCTCACAGCCAACTCTCTATTCTTCCGTTCCATGGGTTATTCTAGCCGTATGCGCAGCAGCATACCTGGAAAGAAGGATCAATAGAAGAGTACCTAGAGCGTTCCAAGGAATTGCCGCTGCATTCATGAGTTTGGTGATCCTCTTGCCAGTCATCTTACTTATTCTAAGTATCGTTGGAACATTCGTGGATGATTATGCTGGAGAGTGGATTAGCTCACTTGTGGAAAGTGCGCCCGTACTGGCGGTTATGTTAATTGCTGCATTTTTCTCCCTGTTGATGATTGCTGGATTGCAATACTGTCTATTTCCAATTATCATTTATGAAATTACGTACGTGGGCTACTCTATTGTACTTCCTACGATGTTTGTTGCGATGTTTGGACATGCGGGTGCAGCGCTGGCAGTTGCCCTTCGAAGCAGAAGGGGAGAAACGAAAAGAACAGCCGTATGGTCCTCCGTTGTAGCACTTCTAGGCGTACCTGAACCTGCAATCTACGCAGTGAATATGAGCAAGAGGATCGCCTTTTACTCAGCACTACTAGGTGGGGGGATAGGTGGATTATACATGGGACTTACGTCTGTTAGTATTTCTGTAATTAGCGGTGGTTTCGGCAGTTTGTTTGAAATTCCATTGTTCATAGAAGAAGGCTCATTGAATGTATTGCATGCTTGCATAGGATTGGCATTATCCTTTGTAGTAGCAGGTGCATTGACTTATTGGTTAACTGGAAGACAGTCTAAATCCGTTAAGCGTTAATTTAAAGTAGATCCCAAAGGATTGGTATAACCCCGCGCCGACATGGTGTGGGGTTTTCATGTATACTGTGATTCAATGAACTAGATTTTAAGATTATTAAAGGTTGTGTGATAAAGGAGAGGCGTAATGAACAGTATTAACAAGTTAATAGACAAGGTGCAGTGCATCAATAATGATATGGGCGCATACGTCCCGCACTCGTTATGAATTCAATAGAACAGGGATGGATTGCGGAATGGCACTCTACTAAACCACTAACGGACAAATGGATTGCGACAGGTGAAGTGCACTATTTCCATCATCATGCGTTCATTCTCATTGTTGATGGCAGAGCTACTTGGAATATCAACGGACAGAAGGTTCAAGTATCTTATGGACAACTGGTAGCATTACAAAAGAATTCAATGATTGAAATCGTAAATGGCGGCAGTCTGGATATGGCGGGATGGCTTGTGGAATTCAACACCTATTCGATTAAACAACATGAGGGGAGCATCGCTACATTCGATTGGGAAATTCCTAGGGGTAGCATTTACCAGTCTGTACAGCTAATGCTGGGTGACCTAGCAAGAATTATTCAGCACATCAATACAGGCTTGTTAGCGAAGCATGCGCAACAGGTACGCAATCAGCTTCTCATAAACGAACTGTTGAACTTTTTATATGAGAACCAGCTAAGTGAATATCATACCATCGAACAAGGGATCCTGCGTTCTATTACCTATATGATGAGTCATTATGATGAGAATATTACCCGAAAGCAACTAGCTGAGATTGCTGGACTAAGCCCATGGCATTATTCCCGCAAGTTCAGCGAACGTTATGGTAAGCCACCACTAGATTATCTGACGCATTATCGGATGTATCGAGCACAGGAAGAGTTGATCTTAACGGCAGAAACATCACAGAATATCGCCAAAAAGGTAGGTTATGAGGATGCCCACTACTTCAGTCGTAGATTTAAACAATTCGCTGGGGTGTCTCCTCGAAGCTATGTCAGAACCTTGTCAGATCGAAAGATTTTATGTCTTACCCCACTCTGTGCCGAAGTACTCATCGGTATAGGAATTATACCGCAAGCCGTTGTTGTCACACCTCTGCTTGTTCCGCCAGAGCAGCATGATCTATTTATATCTCACGGCATACGTATATTACCGACGGCTCAATATGAATTGAACGTTGAGTTAATTCGTCAAGAGCAACCCGAAGTGATTATTGGCAATGTATGGCCAGATGAACTAAGGCAGAATCTGCGCACAATTGCACCACTAATTACGGGGCTGAAAATGGACGCAGAGATTCTATTACAGCAGCTATCAGCTATATTTCATAAACATGAGGAAGCGGCTGCTATTCATGTGCGTATGAAACATGAAGTGAGCTCAGCACGGCAGCAATTGCATGAGACGCTTCAAACGTCCACTAAGATTATGGTATTGCGAGTAGAACCTTTTGGATATCGATATTTAGGAGGGTATTCACACGGGGTCTCCCGCTTGCTCTACCAGCAACTTGGCTTAGCTCTCCCGGACTCATTGCACGCTGGAGAAGCCTGGTTTAATCCTTGTTCGATCGAGCAATTAAAAAAGGCTGACCCCGACATTCTTTTTGTGGAGAAACGTGTCATGGAACATTTCAATGCAGAAGAGAACATGAATCATTTAATGAGTACTCCGGTGTGGAACGGATTGAAGGCTGTGAGAAATAATCAGGTATTTCACGTGGATACCCGCTTATGGGTAGATGGATATGGACTCATAGGACATACTCAGGTATTGCATCAGATCGTAGAGAAGTTGACGAATATTGATCAAGATGGAGCACAATAATCCAAACGGATACGCACGATTCACTATGGAAGAGCCGCTTCTTTTTTGATAACATCTGATAATAATAATCATTATCATTATAAGGGGCGAATGCATCAATGTTACCAAGATTGAAGAATTTGAAGTTTGGAGTATTGCTAGTGCTATTGTGTTTGGTGTTGGCAGCATGTTCCAATGAAAGCTTGGATGAAGTGACAGCAGCGGGAGGAGACGCGGAGAAAAGTACAACGAAAGTTGTCCAAGATCAGTTTGGAGAGGTAACCATTCCGGTTGAGCCTGAAAATATGCTTGTACTTGATTCCATCTATGCTGAATATTTGATTGAGATGGGTGTTACGCCACAGATGGTGGTGTTTGTACCAGAGATAGAACCAGACTATCGTGCACCTTATTTTACAGAACATGGTGTGAAGATGGTGCAATCTGAGCAATACCAATATAACTACGAACAACTGCTTGCTTTGGCTCCTGACTTGATTGTTACGATGGGCGAAGGTATGGAGCAAGGTGTGTATGATGAACTTTCAAAAATTGCCCCAACAGTGGCTGTAGGCACCAACAATGAAATGAAACGAGCGTTGCCGAAGCTGGCTACCATGTTCGACAAGACTGAGGAATCCAAAAGATTGCTAGCTGAATTTGATGAAAAAGCAAAGCTTGCTAAAGAAAAAATAGCTCAAAGTATTGGTGACAAGACGGTATTAGTGCTTCGGGTAGAGCACAATCGTTATCGTTTCATGGGACCCAAAGGGGGCAGCAGTAGTGTGTTTTTCTATGAGACACTAGGATTGAAGAGCCCCGAGGTTATCAAAGATTCCACTGACTGGTTTAGTCAATTCTCATTGGAATTTTTAAGTGAAATGAATCCGGATTATATCTTTTTAGAGGATAGGACACTGAAAGGCTATGACACGAAGCAGTCGATGGAAGATTTGAAAGAAAGTAGTGTGTGGAGGAGTCTAGATGCAGTAAAAAATGATCGTGTGTATCCGTTAAAAACAAGTGATTTTGTCACAGGTGTAGGGCCAGTTGGTTCTGCTAAGCTGCTAGATTACGTCGTTGAAAAGTTGGTGCCTTAAGATGAAAAAACAACAATCAATGGATATTTATGATATGACTATTGTCGGTGGTGGGCCAGCGGGAATGTATGCCGCATTTTATAGTGGAATGCGAGCAATGCGCACCAAAATTATAGAAGCTAAAGCGGAACTAGGCGGATTTATGCGTACGTACCCAGAGAAGATGATCTGGGATGTTGGTGGGGTAGAGCCTGTTCGGTGCGAGCAATTGATTAATTCTTTGGAGAAACAGGCGAGGACGTTTGATCCAACGATTGTGTTTGGACAGGAAATAGCAGGCATGGAAAAGCGTGAGGATGGTGTGTTTGTACTTACTAGCAAAACGGGAGAGCAACACTATACACGTACAATTCTGCTATGTGCTGGTAGAGGTATGACCCAGATCCAGAAGCTTGATATCGAGGGTGCCAACCGTTACGAACTGACGAATCTTCATTATACGATAACGGATCTATCTAAATTCGCTGGAAAGCGAGTTTTGATCTCTGGTGGTGGCGATTCCGCAATTGATTGGGCGAACGAAATGGCTGGTTTGGCAAAAGAAATTACAGTTGTACACCGGCGTCATGAATTCACAGGACATGAGTTGCCTGTAGCCCAGATGAAAACTTTTGCCCATGTCTTGACGCCGTACCGCATCTCTCGATTATATGGTGCAGGAGACAAAATTGATCGAGTGGAACTTGCACATATGGAGAGTGGCGAGTTGCGACAAGTTGAAGTGGATGAAGTTGTCGTGAGCCACGGTTACGATCGTGATTTTGGCAATCTAGTTCAGTGGGGACTCGAGCGAGAAGATTATGGTATATCAGTTGATCCAAGAATGGGTACAAGTATACCGGGAGTTTTTGGAGCAGGGGATTTTATCACCTATAGAAGTAAAGTTCGCTTGATCGCTGGAGCATTTAATGATGCTGTGCTTGCTGTGAACAGTGCCAAGATGTATTTGGAACCGACTGCTTCGGACATGGCAGGTGTATCCTCACATAATGATCGGTTTTATGAGAAAAATAAAGCTCTCTCCAACAGGTAGACGGGCTGATATTATGGAGTAATCACATCTATGGAGACCTATGCAGACCAACCATTATCCTTACCAACGTCGAGATGTTCTTGACGGCTGGTAAGGTTTTTTGTTATTCGTATTTGGCTGATCTTATTACCGCATCGTTAGGTTAGATTTTATTGAAGACTTGGCATGTACTATTGATTCAAATCAAGGCAGAGCATGACCTCTTCTGTCAGTATAGAGCTACAGATCATTACTGGGAGGTCATAACGATGTTGGATTATACATTTGACGATATGAAACTAATAAATCGCGAAAAGCTAGGCAATATGGTACCACTGGAGCTGTTTCGTACCATCCGTTTAATTGGACTGAACCAAGGGCTGCCGATGGGAGGCAGAAGCACAACATTAACGATTGGGCGTAAAATTGGAGAGAATTTACCTGTACATACGGTTGAAGAGTTGCTGCAACTGTTTGAGGAGTTAAGGATTGGCATTCCCCGGATTTTGTACCAAGAGGAACACAAGATGATTGTTGCAGTGGATGACTGTTTCTGCAAAGGGCTGCCAACTCTGGAAGAAGAAAAGCTGGTCTGTGATCTTGAGGGAGCAATTCTTGAGGGTGCACTAACGAAGATGATGAAGCGTAGGGTTACCGTGAAGGAAACGAAATGTAATGTGAGTGGACACGAGCACTGTGAATATGAGATCAGAATGTAGTAGATACCGGTAACCTGCAGATGCAAGAACGCAAAGGCGGACGATCAAACCTCCGGCTCATGCTTTTCTAATTCTGTCTTTTCATAGAACTACTTTGAGTGAGGAAATTCATTGGAGAACATGCAAAAAGCACGTATCCGAACACTCTCGTACGTGCTATTTGCATAGTGTTTTGTGAATAATTCTAATTAATTCAGCTCCGTCTGTCCTTTGGCTAGTCGATCCGCAATCTCTTCGGCTTGCAGAATGGATGTATAGGGATCAGCCGTAAAATATTTATGGATATCCAGCTTGAAGATATGATTATTTTTCACAGCTGGCAGACTGGCCCAGACATCAGGCAACAACGAATGATCCTTCGTGCCTTCTGTGACCATCATCAGTAGATAATCACCCACGTACTCACCGAAAACTTCTGCACTGGCTTCCATGGTTTCTTGCCCTTGGTCCAGAAGCTCCGTCTTCACCTTGGGTGCCGGAGTCAGTCCAAGCAATTCATAGGCTGCTCTACCACCACGATTGGCACTATTTCCGATAATTGCTGGGTTCTTCAAAAAGTTAAAATCGGCAACGGTGAAGGTGGCACCTTCCGGAATTACTCCTTTGATTTTGGCTTGAGCATCTGCGACCCGTTGTTTAAATGTTGTATTCCATTCTTTGGCCTCGACCTCTCGATTGAGAATTTCGCCCATAGCGGTTACTTCAGCTTCCATTGAATCATATTGATCTGGTACGTATACGACCGTTGGAGCGATTTTGGAATAGGTCTGAAATTTCTCTTGATCCCACGTGATAATCAGATCTGGTTCCAATTCTACCATTCTCTCAAGTGAAATCTCACTGTGGTTGCCCAAATCTGCACTATCCACAAGCTTGTCACGTAAGAACGCACCATAATCTAAGAGACTTCCTGGTACGCCAACAGGAGTTACGCCAACAGCCAGAACATGCCCTATATTCCAATCAACAACAACCCGCTCCGGGTGGAGGGGTACCGTGACGTCTCCCATCATTGTGGAAAGTATTCTAGTTTGCGCTGCGGCAGGTTCTGTTTCGAGACCTACTTGTTCTGCTGATTCTTGTTGTGAGCAACCACTGATCCATACTGCCATTACCAGTAAAATCGGTAAAGTTAGTCGATACCAAACTTTCGTGAACAACATGACGAACCCTCTTTCTAATTGATAATGATTTTCATTTGTATAACTCTAGAGGGAAATTATCGATTGTACAATAACCGATTCAGAACGTATGCATGACCATTTCAGAACATAATCAACAGCTTGAACTGAGAATGATTATCATATATGATGAGGCGGAGCTTTGGATTTTGTAATGAGGAATTATAGAAAGGTCTATAACTATGAATGTAGAAGAATACGGTGCATTATGGGAACATACCACGATCCGAATACTAGATATTCGATTCATACACGTTAACATCAGTGAAGATCCTAATACGTGGACGATTCCTTCGAATTCGTTTTTATTAATTAATGGAAAAGGGAAAATTCGGCTGGGTCAGGCGATGCATCAAGTTAAAGGGACATACATTTTACATGCCTCCAAAGGAATGTGTCTGGATTTTCTGGCTAAGAATAGAATGGAAATACATATGTTGTCATATTCGTCACCAGAGTCAGAGAAGCCAAATTCTAAAAGATCCCAAACCTTTACCCATACGGATTCCCTGCAAGTAAGTTTTGGTTTTGAACCAGCGTATCCATTGCCGCTATTTGAAATTATGCAGTTGATATACAAACAGTGGAATGAACTACAATCAGCAGACCGGATTCGAACTAAGGCGTTGTTTTACCAGTGGCTCGCTGAGATGCTGAAACAAATGCAAGAGTACAGGAAGAGCCGTACGAAGCTGGATCGGGTAGAGCAGGCTGTGCATTATCTGACCTGTCACTATGGGGAAGCACTCGATATGAAACAGGTAGCTGGAATGCTGGATTGCAGTCCAAGGTATCTGAACAAATTGTTTCAGCTTCAATTGAACACGAGTCCTATTCGTGTGCTGTCACAGATCCGGATGGAACAGGCGATGAAATTACTGGTGGGCACGAAAGCAACCTTACAGGAGATAGCGGAGAGAGTAGGCTATGAAAATGGCTATACACTAAGTCGTTATTTCAAGAAGCATTATGGGGTTTCTCCGGCGTTTTACAGAAAGCGTCGAGAGAGCAATATTACAGATGTAGTCCCGAAAACATTCGAGCCACATGCTGCTCTGAAAAGTCATTATGTAGGATGGGTTGGGGGAACGCTACCCAAAGTTGAAGCTGACCAGATTCACTCAGAACAGGAGATTACCAATCTGAAAGGAGTGCCAATGAGTAAGTCTTCGGCACCCGTGGTGCCAAGAGCCAAAACTCGGATGCTCGCAACAAGCATGGGCGAGATTACAATACCCAACAAACCTGGCCGAGTTGTGGTGGACTGGAGTTTAGGAGAAGTGCTGGCATTGGGAGTGACACCTCTTGGAGCGCCGCATTCACTTATTGAGAGCAACCAAATGCTGGAGCCTTATATTTATGATCAAGTAGGGGATATCGGTAATCATAATTTCATCTCGTTCGAAAAGGTGCTTGAACTGGAGCCGGATCTGATTATTACTTGGAATTCCGCTGCCTACGCTTCCTATGCCAGGATTGCGCCTACGGTGGTCTATGGAGGAAGTAGTTACGGCTCTGTTGCGGAGGAGATTCGTGAGATGGGACGTATTTTGAATCGCCGGACAGAAGCCGAAACATGGATTAAGGAATACAGCCAGAGGGTACATATTTTGCAACGTACCATCATTGGCAAGGTCTCAACAGACAAGACATTTACCATCATTGATCCTAACTGGGGAGAACATGTGACACTTGTGGGAAATAAGGGAACTCGTGGAGGTAAGGCAGCCTATGGGTTACTAAACTTGAAGCCAGCAGGCAAGGTTCGTCAGGAGCTGCTGGAGCCAGGCCTGGAATCCCTGGATATTGCGCAGAGTTCGGTAGGACGGTACGTAGAAGACTACCTATTAGTATTGGATAATGGTTCAAGACAGGTGCCTGATCAGTCTTCAGACAAACCATGGCAGAAATCCATTGAGACAGCTCACTGCCGGGTCATTAACCTCGACTGGAATAGATATTTTTTGTCTGACCCGTTGTCTGCGGTGCTGCAAGCAGAGGAAATGGCAGAGCGAATTATGACACGCCATGTATCGCTCACGTAATGAACAGTTATACGTATCTATCCAATTTACTATATGTTCGTGTTCAAAAAGGAAGGTTTTCAGTACCGAGAAGATGGGATGAAGCTAGAAATGGAGTAGCGGAGCGTAGGCAGGACTACGTGAGCAACGGACATTTCGGCTGAATTCCATATTCGATGCTGAGATGCCGGAGGCATTCTTCGTAATCAAAAGCGGACTTTATGAACAACCTCTATATGTGTTTTATCAGGCGATGAATTATACATATATGTGAATATCTGGTGAAATCCTTGCTGTATAAGTTCGTGGTAATCCATTCTCTATTATACTTAATGAAAATGGACGAGGAGATGGACTCCAAATGAAAAAAACAATGTGGATCATGACGAGTATAGTGGTTGTGATGGTGTTAGGAACCTATCTAGTTGCAATCAATACTGGTCGGGAAGAGGCAGGGACAGAGAATGAGACCAATGTTAGAACATTGGTTGAAGATATCAGTGCGGGTAAAAAGTCGCCTGTATCTGCCTCTATTGATGCTAAACAGTTAATAGTCACAGATCAAGATAAACACACGACAACGTATGATTTGCCTCAGGACGAGTTTTTTCTGTCCATTGCGCCTTATGTAACGCAGACCCATCCCTGTGCAATTCATAGCTTGACCGGTTGTCAGGGAGAAATGATTAACGAGGAGTTCAGTGTAACGATTCATGATTCTGAGGGGAACACCTTCATGAAAGAATCTGCAATGAAGTCAGGAGCAAACGGATTTATGGATATGTGGTTGCCTAGAGATCGAACCTATCTCATTCGTGTCGTTCATCATGGAAAAGTGGCTGAGACTCAACTGTCTACATATGATAACGATAATACATGCATCACAACGATGCAGCTAAGCTAAAACACGCGTGATATATCTAAGAGAAGGGATTACTTAAGAGTAGTTCCTTTTTCTTTTTGTGCAGATCATCTCAAACGCATGGCAATCCCATTGACAAAATAGTACAGGTAGGGGATAATCCAATAGTGATAATGATAATTGTTATCATATAAATATATATCAATAGGGGAGAACAGAAATATGAAAAAGAGTTTGAACGGACTTTTGTTGATGTTAGTATTTGCACTCGTGCTAGCGGGGTGTGGTCAATCTACTAGCACAACTACTGATACAAGTAAGGCAGCGGATTCAGGCACTGCTCCGGCTGAAGAGACAGCAGGTCCTGTAACTGTGAAGCATAATCGTGGTGAGCTTAAATTAGACAAGCCAGCAGAGCGAGTTGTTACATTGGAATGGACCTATACCGAAGATGTGGTTGCTCTGGGCGTTCAGCCAGTAGGTAATGCAGACAACGCTAACTATAAAGTGTACGTGACTTCCGAAGCTGCTCTTGACGACAGTGTGACGGATATTGGAACACGCAGTGAGCCAAACTTGGAGGCCATTGCTGCCCTCAAACCCGATCTAATCATTGCAAATGCTGATAATAATAATGCTGTTTATGATCAACTGAATGCAATTGCACCAACGCTTGAATTTGATCCATACAACGGCGATGGTTATAACTATGACAAAATGACAGAGATCTTCAATTCCATTGCGACTGCACTTGGAAAAGAGGATAAAGCAAAAGAAGTTCTTGCTGACCTTGATCAGCATTATGAAGAAGCGAAACAAAAGCTGGCTGATGCGGGTAAATCAGACTTCCACTTTGCACTGACACAAGCATTTACCTATCAGAATGCTGCAAGCTTGCGTATGTTTACTGATAATTCAGTTGTTGTAGGCACTTTGGACAAAATTGGACTCGTTAATGACTGGCAGCCGGACAAATTGGAAGGATACGGATTCTCCACAGTGGGCATTGAATCCCTGTCTGCCGTACAAGATAGCAACTTCATTTATATCACACAGCCAGATGATGATGTGTTTGGCACAGCAATGAAAGATAACTCTGTTTGGAATGGTCTGAACTTTGTTAAAGACAAACGAGTATATCAACTGGACAGCACAACATGGACATTTGGTGGGCCAATCTCCTCCAAAGTTCTCGTTGATGGAGTCGTTGGAGCGATTACGAAATGAGTTCGGTTCAAGCTAAGCCAGCGGTGAACTGGCGCACAATAAGCATCTATGGGGGCGGTTTAACCGCTCTCATCGTGCTTTTTTTTGTAAGCCTTTGTTATGGAGAGGCAGCCATTCCATTGCAGACTGTTGTCGATTCTCTGATGGGTAAGCAGAATACATTAGAGCATAATATGATCTGGGATCTGCGTATGCCCCGAACCGTTATCGGTATTCTTGCAGGCGGAGCATTAGCTGTAGCAGGGGCTTTACTGCAAACGATTACGCGTAACCCGCTGGCTGCGTCAGATACATTAGGTATTAATGCGGGAGCATATTTTATCGTGGTACTCGGAGCGATTTTATTTCCAGGTTTACTCAGTCAGTCTCCCTTCTTATTTGCTGCTTTAGGTGGATTGGTAGCTGCATTTGCAGCTTATTTCATGGGCGGTGGCAGAGCTTCAAGCCCGGTTCGACTAGCATTATCAGGTATGATTGTATCAATGGTACTTGGTTCATTCACGAGTGCATTACATATTTTCTTCTCTATGGAAACACAGGGGTTATTCCTCTGGGGCTCCGGAACACTTGTGCAAAATGATTGGAGTGGCGTAGCCTATGCTTGGCCTTGGGTGATCGGTATTACACTCCTTGCTCTGGTGTTATCCCGGCAGTGGGACATGTTAGAGCTGGATGAATCAACCGCTTCCTCATTAGGGCAGAAGGTTGGGTTGGCTCGTGCAGGTGGTTTGCTTCTCGCCGTATTGCTGGCAGCAGTAATCGTCAGTGTTATTGGACCAAACGGTTTTGTTGGATTGGTTGCACCACATCTCGTTCGACTAAGTGGAGTGCGTTCTAATCGTTTATTATTACCGGGTGTTTTTATATGGGGTGCTGCGCTGCTCATCGGTGCTGACGTACTTGCCAAAATGGTACATAACTCCAGTATGGAGCTGCCAACGGGTGCTGTAATGGCGATCATTGGGGCACCATGGTTAATCTGGCTGGTGCTTACCCGGATGAAAGCAGCGAATGGCGGGGGTATGACTACCTCGATGAGTACAGGCTCGCGTCGCCGCTGGGCTTTTGGTCCATTGGCGGTTGTATTTAGTGCCGCCACGATACTTCTGATTCTGGTTAGTACAATGTTTGGTGGGATGCGTATTCCACTAGGTGATCTAATACCGAGTCTATTCACGTCAGATGGGTTGTTTTCCGGCATAATCCAGTTGCGTATTCCACGTACCCTTGTTGCTGCAGGTGCTGGAGCTGCACTGGCAATTAGCGGTGTATTGATCCAGATGGCGGTACGTAATCCACTGGCGGACGCTTCCATCGTGGGGGTATCCTCAGGCGCAGGTCTCGGAGCGATGATGGTCATGATTCTCTGGCCAGGTCTACCCGTGTTTTTGCTGCCGATCGCAGCAATTATCGGTGCAGGTATCGCTGCAACAGTCGTGTTCTCCCTCTCGTGGAAGAAAGGATTAAATCCTTCTGCGGTCGTGTTGCTAGGAATTGCGATGTCCGCCATTGCTGGCGCAGGTATCCAGATTCTAATCGTGCGTGGCGCGGTATATGGAAGCAGCGGATATATCTGGCTGACAGGCAGCACGTATGCGCGCACTTGGGAACAGGTGAGAGTCATCGGTCTATTTTTAGTCATTCTCATACCGATTGCCTGGTGGCTTGCTCGTCGATTTGAATTGTTAGTATTTGATGATAATAGTGCGTCAGGACTTGGTTTAGGTGTACGCCGAACACGGTTAATGGCTATGGCAACAGGTGTGTTGTTGGCAGCCGGTGCTGTCGCATGTGTAGGTACGGTCGGCTTTATCGGTCTGATTGCACCACATATGGTTCGATTACTTACTGGACATAAGTTAAGACGCTCGATGTTTTTGTCTGCCTTGGTTGGTGCGGTTATGTTGGTATTGGCAGACACGATTGGTAGAACGGTTATGGCACCAACGGAGATCCCATCAGGCATACTGATCGCGCTCATTGGTACACCTTATTTCCTTTACCTAATGTATCGCTCCAACTGGCGCAAGTCGATCAAGTAAGAGTTAGATCAGGACATGGACATTCCATCCTAGTATGTATATATGTAAAATAACCTTGCAGCCCGCTCATGTAGCGGGCTGTTCTGCGTAGACAGCAAAGAAGAGAAGCACTGTGATTCCCTATACAGGGCAATCGTGCTTCTCTTCTTCGTTGTTGCTGTATTTAGTTGTTAGGATTTAAGATCCCACTGGCTTCTACGTATTGAAGTGCTTGTTCTAACTGTTCTTGACTCTGCACTAGAGCCAGTCTGACATATCCTTCACCAGAAGGACCAAACGCGCTACCTGGGGTAACAATTACGCCTGTTTGGTTAACGAGATCTGTGGCGAACTGTTCTGAAGACTTGTAGTGCGCAGGAATCCGCGTCCAGATGAACATTGTCGCTTCCGGCTTCGCGATATGCCAACCGAGTCTACTGAAGCCTTCGCACAGGATATCCCGGCGTTCCTCATAAATGGCTCTTACCTGTTCAACTTGTGACTGGTCTCCGGTAATGGCTGCAATTGCGGCTCTCTGAATGGGTAGAAACATGCCATAATCCATGTTGGACTTTAATTTCTTAAGCACAGAGACAACCGATGCGTTACCTACACAGAAACCAATTCTTGCGCCAGCAAGTCCATAGGTTTTGGACAAGGAATTGAATTCGATACCTACGTCCATGGCGCCGGGCAGGGAGAGGAAGCTCCCACAAGTCTTTCCATCAAATACAAGTTCGCTATAAGCATTGTCATGAAGAACTATAATATTATGCTTTTTGGCAAAGGCAATCAGATCCACATAGAATTGCTCCGGTGCCATCGCTGTAGTTGGATTGTTAGGGTAAGAAACCAGCATGAATTTCGCACGGGCTGCGATGTCTGCTGGAATATCCTCTAGCTGAATGACATATCCGTGTTCTTCTTGTTGCGACATATAATACAGTTCAGCTCCAGCAAGCAAAGGCTCATCTGCGAATACCGGGTAACATGGATCAGGAACAAGAACCAAATCTCCTTCATCAACGATGGATAGGGAAATATGAGCAAGCCCTTCTTGTGAGCCGAGTAAGGAACAGATTTGTGTTTTTGGATCTAAATCTACATTATAACGCTGTTTGTACCATGTACTGGCTGCTTGCAATAGTTCACTCTGGTCATTTACTGCATAAATGTAGTTTTGGGGATCTGCCGCAGCTTCGCACAGTGCTGTGATGATATGGGGGGCAGGCGGGATATTAGGTGTCCCCACGCTAAGATCAATCACCGCTTGCCCCTTCTCTAACCGTTCGCGCTTGATTTCGAGCAAACGGGTGAAGATCCCCTCACTAAAGTGGTTCATACGTTTTGCAAATTCCATGATGTTGTATCCTCCATTCCTCATCGTACACATATCTATCTATAATAGATGGACTGGGCGTAAATGAGAAGAGGAGACGGGTATGATACCGTAATACAGATCGTTTATTCGACTTTGAACTGTTTAAGTTCCTCTTGCAATTTGCTGGATAGTTGATTCAACTGTTTGGATAAGTCAGCAACCTGCTCAATACTATCTAGCTGTTCTTGCGTGCTGGCACTAACCTCTTCGGTAGAAGCTGAATTTTCTTCGGTAGTGGAAGAGATGATCTCCAATGCCTGCAAAATTTCATCTTTGTGCTTATGCACATTAGCGGTATTTGTACTGATCTGAATCATGCGCAATTTCAAATCTTCCAAGTCTTTGTTAATGCTGAAGAATACCTGCTTCGTATCCTCTACGGATTTCGCATTTTCCTCCGCGATTTTCATGCCACGTGCAGTATGCTCAACCGATGTGGTTGTTTTTTCTTCAATCACACGTACTTTTTTATAAATCTCCTGGGTCGCAAGTGCGGTCTGTTCAGCAAGCTTACGTACTTCTCCCGCCACAACGGCGAATCCTCGACCTTGTTCTCCTGCACGTGCCGCCTCAATGGAAGCATTGAGTGCAAGCAGGTTGGTCTGTGTTGCAATCTGATTAACCGTGTCCACGAAGCTGGAAATCTCATGACGGCTCTGGTCAATTTCTTGAATAATGGATGAGATAGCTTGTGTGGAGCTATGGTTCTCTTCGGCCCATTGGGATAGCTGCTCCACTACAGTTAATCCTTGTCCACTTTGATCAGCCGAGGTCTGTACCATCGTTTCAATGGCTTGAGCATCGGATGCGATTTCATCGATCTGGCTTGATAACGATCCTGTTTTACGTAAAATGTTCTCTGTCTCAATCGACTGATAGTTGGTTGCGTTCGCAATCTCATTAATGGCTGTACTTGTATCATTCATCGTTGTCGCCGTTCTAGAAGAGATCGACTGTAGATCGGTAGAGGACTGATTCAGTACATGAGCGGAGCTGCCTACGATTTGTAGCATGCCTTGAATTTTTTGCACCATCGTATTAATGCCGCGAGATATTTGACCTATCTCATTATTCGCTTGAGCATCCAGTTGAATCGTTAAGTCCCCTTGCTCAATCAATTTGATCTTCGCGAGCAGTTGTGGAATGGATCTTAACAGATAACGAAGCATAATGTAGCAGATGATAACCAGTAAAATGGTAGCTGCAGCAAATCCGCTAAGCGTAATCCAGGTGAACGTCTTCAGTTCTTCAAGAACCTCTTTCTCAGATATCGTCAGACCTACCGCCCATCCGGTATCTTTACTAGTGGCATAACCAATATAACGACGTTCCCCATTGTCGTCTGTAATAAGCTGTACACCGGATTCCCCAGCGATCATCTTCTTACCGATTTCCCCCAGGTCGCTAGTGCTGTCCGTGATGTTTTCTTTTAAGACTTTCTCCTCATCCGGGTGGTACAGAATCTCTCCTGTCTTGGAAACCAGTATGGAATAGCCCGTGTTCCCAAGAGAATAGCTTTCCATAATAGCAGGAATGTCTTTGAATGCGATATCCGCTGCGGCAAACCCGATGAGTTGATTGTTATCTTTGATCGGATAGAAAATGCCCATCAGTACATTACCTGCTGCGATATCGATGTATGGATCTGAATAGTACAGTCCGTCTGTAGCTCGAATAGGCTCATAATAGGGACGAGTCTGAATATCAAAATCCGGCGCGGAAGAGACGCCATCATTTTGCAGCCAGAATCCCTTTCCTTCAATACCTGCGATCCAAGCATCGGCAAATGAAGGCTCTTCTTTGACAATTGCTGCTAAGGTTGCCTGTGTCTCTTCAGCATGTGGAGAGGTTGTCGCCACTTCTGCTGATTCGGTGGTTTCGATATATTGTTGAAAAAGTGTATTCGTTGACATCTGTTTCACGAGTGATCCTTTTTCTTTAAACATCGCATCAAATTCACTGACAATAGCCTGTGTCTTGGTCTGTAGCATAGATTCCTGTTGTTTGATCAGGATACTCCGTGTACTCGAAAACATAAATGTGCCAAGAACGGTGAAGACGACTACGATAATAATTAACAATACAATAGATACTGTGTTGGCGATGCTAGTTACTCTGGCATCGTTAGATCCCCGTTTCAACATTTTTTTCATGTTCCATCTCCCAGATGATTATTAAGCTAAATGCTCCTAAGTATATGTCGGAAAAATAAATAGATTTATGTAGGTTTTTATAGGTTGTACGAAAAAAAATGAAAGGGTCTAGATCGTGTCTACGAGGGCAGAGTTCCTTCATATTTGTGCAATAAAGTGATGAACCTTTTTATCGCCATCTAACAATTGGAACCTCGTTTGACCGATATATAGTTATCACGATGTGAAATTTAAGTCATATGAACAAAGTGGGGGAGTACACATGGTACAAAAATCATTACATAGTGAATCCAAGAGGAGGGGAATTAAACATCTGAGGTTAACGACAACCTTGATCTTGATGCTCGCGGTTAGTTTAGTGGGGTTATTTATCTTATTCCTGTCCGGAATATTCGGTATGAATGAGGTAAAAGAGGGGCAGGGGAAGCTCTACACCGATCGCTTCCTGCATCAGACGAACATTCTGGAGATCAAAGCGGACTTCTATAATATGCGAGCTAATTATACGAAGCTTCTCGACAAACAAGAGTATACGGATAAGCAATATGAGCAAGTTCAGAAAAATAAGAGCAATGTTATGGCTGGAATGGATGAGTTCTCCGCACGATCATTAGATCCAACAGAACAAGAGATTTTTACTGATCTACAGGCTAAACTGGAAGTCTATGACCAGGACATCGAACGAATCATGGACGTGAAGAAAACAACGGGAACTTACGATGATGAAGAGAGAAATCGAATTAACAAAAGCAGTACAGTCATTGTAGAAACGATCACCAAGCTAAGTACATACATCGAAGAAGAATCCGCGAAGCTGTACGATGCAGCTCAGGAAACGATTAGAGAAAAAGCGGTTTTACTTAGTATTGTGTTGATATCTTCATTTGCTATTCTAGGGGCTGTCTCGTTTATCACGATTCGAAATATTATTCTACGGATGCGTGCGATCAATCACTACTGTGCTGAAGTGACGCAGGGTAATTTGACAGCTACCCTCGATCCGAACATACTCCAAGGCAATAACGAGATTAGTGTCATTGCACGTGGAATCCATTCCATGACGGGAGCTACTTCAACGGTCATTACGAGTGTGGTTCAAGAGTCTCGTCAGATCAACGAGATGAGTGATCTCACCAACCAAAATATGTCGGAGCTTAACGAGCGTATCCGGGAAGTATCTGCTACCGTGGAAGAGTTATCAGCTACGATGGAAGAGACCTCGGCATATACTGAAAATATGAATCAATCGGTTAATGAGGTGCTTCGAGCTACAGAATATATCTCTTCTCGTACGAAGGAAGAGGCAGAGTTGGCGAACGTTACCAGCGACAAAGCCGAGGCTCTGAAGCAGGAGGCTAGTGAATCTAGTAAGGCTGCCCAAGATATGTACACAAGTGCAAGTGCGAAAATGAATGAAGCATTGGAACGTGCCAATGCGGTTGACCAGATTAGTGTATTATCCCAATCTATTCTGGATATTACGGCGCAAACCAACTTGCTCGCATTAAATGCTTCCATTGAAGCTGCTCGTGCAGGAGAGGCAGGCAGAGGATTTGCCGTTGTGGCTGAGGAGATTCGCAAATTGGCAGATGGCTCTAGAGTAGCGGCAGATCAGATTCGGCATGTCACCAGTGAAGTTACCGAATCGGTTGCTCATCTATCCTCTAGCGCTAAGGAAATGCTTGCGTTTATGTATAATCAGGTGGGAAGCGACTATCAGCTATTGGAAAATACGGCCGGGCAGTACTACAACAATGCAGTGGATCAAGCCAATACCGTTAACGATCTTCATAAGACGGCTCAAGAGGTAAAAGAAACGGTTGATACGCTCGTACGTGCGATTCATGAGATCGCAACGGCTAGTGAGCAATCCGCTGCATCAAGTCAGCATATTGCTGAACACATGGTGTCCTCTACGGAGCAATCGTTGCAGGTAGCTGACCAGTCGGATCAAGTGAAGGAAAGTGCTTCGCGTCTAAACGATCTTGTGAAAGGGTTTAAAGTATAGACCTGCGTAAAAATGTGTTGCTTAATTGATATGTATAGAAAAAGAAATAGAAATAGAAATAGAAATACACCCTGTTGTACCGAATATGAAGAGTCGAAGACCTTCGTGTGATTGGTAGACGGGTGTATTTTTTTGTGATAATTATTTGCTGCTGGACATCGGGAAAGCTCGAAGATGATACATTTGTGTGGCTGTTTCGGAGCTAACCAATTGATAGAAACTCAATATTGTACTTCTCAATGTTATCAGCCTCCTTTACAATTATAGGAAGTGATCTAAAATCGGTAAATTCTCATTTCAATAAATAATAATGGGTAAATGGAGGATGACGAACGATGAGTGAAGTTTGGGCTGCATCAATGAGCGGGGTTCCCTGGACAATGGACAAGATGGATGACGCTGTGAGACATTTGCGGAATCGTGCGACGATCAGCTATGTAGTTGGAGTAGATAAGTTGCATGATCTCATTCAATTAGATCAACATGTATTTGCGAGAAGACCGGATCTGATTTTGTACGTATCCCATGTGGAGAAGAACAGTCCTTCCTCAGAGGAAGTGTTAGCACAACTTGCAGAGTTGAAGCATGTTACTGCGCTGAAGCTCCATCTTCAGCAGAGACAGGATTTGAATCCATTGAGTGCATTAGACCGCATGGATTATCTGGAGATTCATTCACCAAAAGGGCAATCCCTTGATTTTATTCGAAATTTCAAGTATTTAAAGTACCTGTCGCTTCATGGTAAATTCAATGATCTCTCACCGATCGAGGATTGTATCCGGTTGGAGACGCTTGTACTGAACTGCGCTATCGCGAAGCTTGATTTTGTTGTAGATCTACCCCTCTTAACGTACCTAGCTATAGACAGCTGTACCTTGAATGACTCACTGGATGTCCTAGCTAGCTCAAACATTAGCATGCTGCGGTTATCTGCCATACGTAATTTAAGCAACATTGATGCGTTAGAAGCATTGCATAATTTGGTCTATCTGCGGCTGTCCCTTCCCAAAGTAGAGCGTTTATGCGATCTCTCCAGGTTGAGCAACCTAAGGCAAGTTGAACTAGATTACATGAAATCATTGAAGGATATCGATCATCTATGGAATGCAAACCAGTTGGAGGTGCTTGAATTAAAAGAGATTAATCCAAAGCTTGAGGCCGAGGCCTTTGACCGTATGGCGGAAATGGATCATTTACGACAGGTGGATTTTCGTTTTATGGATGTCAATAAAGGACGAATCGGCGCTTTGCGTAAACGAATGGTCGAAGCAGGTAAAGCGGATCTTCTCTATGAAAATATTCCAGAAGAAAATCGAATTCAATCGATGGCGCTTGCGCACCTATCTCGTGTGTTGATGTAGCGTGATTATAATGGATTTTTCGACAAAATAGTTAAATTTCCCGAGAATAGCAGTTCCTTATTTTACAAATATATGTTATTATTTGGTCACGTATTATTCAATCAGCATAGATGATTAAGGGAATCTATCGGTAAAGTTTGTTACCACTTTTATCTCCTTAAGTTAGTAGAAGGGAGGCTCCGTATTCTCCGAACGTTGATTGGATTTAATCATGGAACGGTTATGTAGGTGTGCATAAACTATTCATTTAAATGGAGGTTGGACATGCTTATGAAAATGAAGAAATTAGGCATTCATAGCTTAGCTCTCGTTTTGTTGGCTTCAGTGGTCTTCTCTGGATGGGGTTCTAAGGCATCAGCGGCAACGCCAATTACTTCGGATTTCAGATCACTGCCGGCTTCGCAGATCGTTTATGAGATGGGTGCCGGATGGAACTTGGGGAATTCATTGGAGGCATCAGTCAATGGTACCCCGAGCGAGACAGCATGGAATAATCCTACCGTTACTCCAGAGTTGATCAAAAAGGTAAAGGCAGCGGGATTTAATACGATCCGTATCCCAGTATCTTATTTGAGTCATATTGGAAGCGCTCCCAACTATGCGATCAATGCTACATGGCTTAACCGGGTAAAAACGGTCGTTGACTATGCCTACAATGAAGGGCTCTACGTGGTCATTAACATTCACGGGGATGGATTCAATTCCGTTCAAGGTGGATGGTTGCTTGTGAATGGTTCGAATCAAGCACAGATCAAAGAAAAATATCAACGTGTATGGCAACAAATTGCCAATAAGTTCATTAATTATGATGAGCGCCTTGTTCTGGAGTCCATGAATGAAACATTTGATGGGACTTACGGCAATCCTAATCCTGCCTACTATGCAAACCTTAACGCTTACAATCAGATCTTCGTGGATACCGTTCGGAAAACGGGAGGAAACAACAGTGCCAGATGGCTGCTGATCCCAGGTTGGAATACGAATATTGACTATACGGTAGGCAACTATGGTTTCGTTCTGCCAACAGATACGTTCCGATCTTCGACCATTCCGAGTTCCGAAAAAAGAATTATGATCTCGGCACACTATTATTCTCCTTGGGATTTCGCCGGTGAAGAATCCGGTAACATCACTCAATGGGGTGCAACGGCGACTAACCCATCCAAGAAGTCTACTTGGGGTCAAGAGGATTACTTGGAATCACAGTTGAAATCGATGCACGATAAGTTTGTGACACAAGGCTATCCTGTTGTGATCGGCGAATTCGGCTCCATTGACAAAACGTCATATGATTCTACCAACAATACGTATCGTGAAATATTTGCAAAGGCTGTTGCGAAAACAGCTAAAAAGTATAAAATGGTGCCTGTATACTGGGACAATGGTTACAACGGTCAGCACGGATTCGGATTGTTTAACCGGTACAACAATACGGTAACTCAGCAAGGAATTATTAATGGAATTATGCAAGGTATGCAATAATCCGTCGTTTGGCGAGATGAAGGCAATCGGCGCGCTCCTGATAGAAGGAACGCGCCGTTTTTAGGTTTTTTGAAGCCATATATCGGCGATCATATCGTTAATGAACTAGGTGTTGGTATCCGTTAATGCAGGAACGTTAATCTCTTTCACACAAGCAGCGTTGGACAGGCTAACGATACACTTCACAATGGAGACCATGTCCTGAAGCGGGATACGTGTTCCGTTATATTCCTCAAGTGCTCGCTTGGCCCCTTGCTCGTAAGGAATCTCGGCTGCAAGCTCCCCAGGGTTAATACACGTAACAGCGATGCCATCCTGTCTGGTATGTTCTCGCAGTGCTTCTGTAATTCCACGAATAGCAAATTTGGAAGCGACAAAAGAAACCTGTGTATTATTGGCATTGTTAAGTCCCGCTGTTGAACCGATGAGGATGATCTTTCCTCCTGAAGATTGGCGCAGATGCGGCAATAAAGCCTGAATACATACAATCGTTGAGGTGATATTCACATGGATCAGCTGACTAATATCCGCAGGCTCATCCCGGTCGAACGAATAGTGATCCTCGAAGCCTTCCTTTTCCCAGATCCCCACATTGTAGATGAGAACATCTAGTCTTTCGTTTTTTAGCTGATCCGTAACAATGGTAGCCGCATGATCATTTGCAAGATCGGCCTGAACCCATATTCGCTCTACACCATCATTCAACTTCAGACTCTCGGGTTTACTTCTGGATACCACCCAGACCTTATCACCCTCCTGAGGCACACCTCTAACAAAGGCATCTCCTAACCCCTTACTCGCACCAAATACAAGGTAACTTTTCATCTTCATGCCTCTCTTTCTTATACGACAGATTGTCAAACCAAGTGCGACAGTTCCTCTGTGAAAGATTCGTGAGCGGTTCTCCAACCCAAGCATTTTCGTGGTCTGTGGTTAATTAGATC
>NZ_LMFO01000031.1 GCF_001426865.1 Paenibacillus sp. Root52
ATCCACTGGTGTAATGTACTTTTTGGAATGTTGAGTTCTTCTGCCAAGTCTCCGAGTGTCTTGGTCTGTTCTTGGATAAATTTTACCGTTTGTTTCTTAAATTCTTCATTGTATCGTTGCCGCTGTTCTCCCATGTGGACACACCTCCGTTAGCCTTATTATCCTTCTGTCCGTTATTGGGTGTCCACTTTTTATTCTAGCTCCAGTAGGTTCGTTAGCGCTTAGAGTGAGTGAAGAGGGGGAATTCCTTTTGAGACAATCGCAACCCTTTTTCAGGTTAAGACGGGCGCGCTGTCCCATCCATACGTTTGTTTCGGATTACTGCACTTATATGAGTGGAAAGAGGACAGCTAACATGTTCTTTTTTACATGTCATGGTGAATTGTGTAACTTTTTCTCTTCCGATGCGTTAAATACGTTTGTATGTAATGAAACGGCTCACCTAAGAGCTTGCAGAGAGGGAGGTTATCGGGATGTATTACTCATTGACGTATCGCAGCTGGTCGGATGAAAAACAAGCAGAAACCGGTGTGCTGGAGCAGGCTTCAGTGACGCGAGATGAGCTGTTCATGCGTAAGTTGGTGGATGCTACACTAGTCAAAAACAAACTGTGGGCACATCTGTCCAACGAGTGTCAGGATCAGCGGGAGCATGCCGTTTATGTGACAGCTTATGATACACAGATGCCGGAGGGATACGGTGGGGCAATTGCGGATACAGCGCTGGCCATGTGCAAAATGTCCTCTATGTACAGCCCAGAGTACATGCTGTGGAATGGACATTCCTTTGAGGAGCTAACGCTCACAGAGTCCTCTGTTTACACGATGGAGATTGCCGAACAGCTCCTGGATCACTATATGGTTCGCAGTGGCAAGACGTATGAGTTCTTGTATTCGGTGCTGGATGCAGATCGCAGGAAAGTGTTGTTTTTCATGAAGGAGGTGGATCTGTGATGAACGAAGAAGAGCGTAACGACAGGGCGAAGCCAGGTTCCAAAGCGAAGCTGGTGGCATTCTCCCTAATGCTGGCTGTTCCTGCTGTACTGGCTGGATGTGGCAGCAACAATGATGAATGTGATCCGGAGTACGATACCGGATGTGAGTATGATTCGAGTAGTGGACATTATTATTATGGCGGTGGCTCCTCTTATCGCAGCAACAAGGACGGCAGTAGCTCATATAGCTCATCCACATCCAAATCCAAATCAAGCGGGTTTGGCAGCTTCTTCCGCAGTTCGGGAGGATAACTCAATGAGGCAAGTGTATTCGTTGCCGTTCAGTCATGACGAGGTCTTTGGTGGTGAAGCAGGACAGCAGATTCCCTATCATCGCATGTATGGGAAGCAATATTGTGTTCCTGCACTGACGGTCTACAAACCATCCGAAGTAGAGGAGCTTCGTTCTGCGGCTGAAGCAGTGGACGCGATCTATTGCAAGGTGATGCGATTTATCCAGCGTTATATGCCTGATTCATTTCTAGAAAATCCGCTGGGCATCCACCCTGGACTTATTCCGGCAGCACGGATGGAGGCGGTCACTGGCGGGATCACCCGTCAGGACTGGATCATTGGCGAAGCTGGACTGAAGTGTATTGAAAATAATACCGACACCCCTACGGGCATACCGGAGGCTGCTTCGCTTGAAGGTATTTTGATCGGGCTGGCTGAGGATTCTGCGTGGACTTCGCCATCTGCCGAGATGGCTGCCCGCATTCGGGAATGCTTCCAGTCATGGCTGTCCTTCTATGCAGAGCAAGGATTGCAGGGGCCGGTGACATTCACCTCTTACGGAGATCATGTGGAGGATCGCACCAATACAGCCTATCTGATGGAGCGCTGCCGGGAAGCAGGATACGAGACGTATTATGCGCCGCTGGAGGAATTGGAGATTATGCCAGGTGAGGCACTATATCATCAGGGCAGGGAGATTCGTCTTTTGTACCGTCTCTATCCTCTGGAATATTTGATCGATGATCGGGATGAGCGCACGGGTGTGGAAGTCGGGGCGGCACTGCTTGAGCTTGTACGCGAAGGCCAGCTGGGCTTGATGAATCCCGTACAGCATGTGCTGATGCAGAGCAAAGGCTTCATGGCAGCCATCTGGTCACTTTATGAACGGAACGAGCAGACCCCGGAATATTGCGGGTTCACGCTCTTTAACGATGCAGAGATGGAGGTCATCTCCCGTTACCTGTTACCAACCTATTTCGCAGCTGAACCTTTCGAGCAGAGTGCACAGCCTTATGTAGCCAAGAGCTATTGGGGACGCGAAGGCCGAGGAACGCTTTTGCTGGATGGAGATACGAATCAACTTAGCCAACTACAGGATGTGTTTCAACCGCTGGACACTGTATTGGAGACCGCAGACTTAACCACTATTACAACCGATGAGAACGAAGCGAGTGAAGAGGAAGAGATTGCGGCCTATTATGACAACCAGCCCAAAATTTATCAGCAGATGGTTCCGATGGAGCAGGCCGTGATTCAGACTGAGGATGGGGTGTACAGTGGATATTTGCTCACAGGAGTGTTTGTCATTGGTGGGCGTTTTGCGGGTATGCTACCTCGGGTTGGAGAGAAGGTAACCGGAGATATGGCCTATTATTGCGCTGCTGTGGTACGTGAACGGATGAACGATGAGGAGGAGAAGGAATGGAGAACTTAGGGTTGAACCTGGTGAATGTTGCGGTGGGTATAGGTATTCTGCTCGTCGTACTGGTATGTGGATATTTTGCATTTAGCAAATTGACCCGCTATAACGATAGCGAAGAAATCGCTAAAGGTAATGAAGCGGCAGGCATGTACATGGGTAGCAAATTGTTAGGACTGTGTATCATTGTGGGTATGGTATCCTTCTCTACACATGCGTGGCTGGATATGCTCCTATGGTCGGTGCTGGGTATCATTATTCTATGCCTGGTATATATTATATTTGATTTCCTGATTCCCAAAATGCGGGTATGTGACGAAATCGCACGAGGCAATATGGCGGTGGCGCAGCTGCTGCGTTCGGTGATCATTGGTGTTTCCATCGTCATCGGTACTTTTTTGATGTAAAATAAATCCTGACGTAAACGTTAATGTAGAACGAATCTTATACGGAAGAAGGAGCATTGCATCATGAGAAGAGTCATCATCGATACAGATACAGCAGGAGACGATACGATTGCCATCCTGACCGCATTGCATCATTTTCAGGTGGAAGGCATTACGATTACAGGTGGAAACGTGCAGTTCGACCAAGAGGTTGAAAATGCCCTGTACACGGTACAGGTTGCTGGACATGGCGGCAAGGTGCCTGTATACAAAGGGTGTGAGCGTCCCCTAATGGCATACGGGCAAGCACAGCACCGTACGGTGGAAGATGTGCATGGTGACGACGGTATGGGCGGCGCACATTTTCCGAAGGCAGATCAACGTCCCGAGCAGGGGCATGCGGTTGATTTTATCATTGAGAAGGTTCATGCTAATCCAGGTGAGATTGAGCTTCTGGCAATTGCCCCGTTGACAAATATCGCGATGGCGATCCAGAAGGACCCCACCATTATTCCAGAGATTGCGCACTTGTATATCATGGGCGGAACGAATAATGCATTAGGCAATATCACACCGGCGGCAGAATATAATTTTTACGTCGATCCGGAAGCGGCCAAGATCGTACTGCATGCAGGCATTCCAATCACCATGGTAGGCTGGGAGATGTGTACCCAATATTCTGTCATGGATGATGACGATCATGCAGAGATCGCGGCGCTTGGCACATCTGGTGCCAATTTCTTCACGGCGATTAACAAAGTCGTCATGCAGTTCAACAAGTCAGTACATAAACTGAACGGCACTACACATCCGGATACATTGTTGATGGCTGTAGCCGCAGATGAATCACTTATGACGAAATCTGGTCAGTATTATGTGGATGTGGAAGCTGCGGGAGAACTGACGCGTGGATACAGTGTGGTGGATATCAACGGACGTTTCGGTAAAGCGCCAAATGTACGTGTATGTGAGGCGATTAACCGTCCTCAGTTCAAGTCCATGCTGCTGGATGTGCTATCAGCTATTCAATAAACGAAAGAACAACATCAACCGTACCTATAACAGGTACGGTTTTTTTATGTCTTTTTTACGATTCACGGTATTGTGAGTACAGAGTTCTTCTAGCCTTCTTGCAACAAAAATGAGCGAATGCCAGTGGTGACCAAATCATGGTCTTCCTCATCGGGCAAGCCCGAAACGGTGATTGTACCCACTTGTCCCTCATCTTCAAAGATCAGTGGGAAAGCACCACCGGCTAGTACATAGTCTGCGTCAGCCAGGTTATAATTTTGCTCAAGGGATTGGTTCTCGTTTCTCAGCCGCAGGGCGGTATGCCAAGAGCTGGAGGAGAAGTGGTTCACCACATTATTTTTACGTCTAATCCAGTTTTCGTTATCAGGATGTGTCCCCTCCATCGCATGCAAAAATAGACGGTGTCCCTTCAATGTGATGTCGATGGTTACGGCTTGTGCACGGCGTTTGGCTTCTGCGACGAGATGTAGGCCTAGCTGGAGTGCTGTTTCTGAATTAAACGTATGGAAGATCAAGTCCTTTTCTTCCTTCTGCATTCCCTTTAATTTTTCTGTCAGTGGTAGATTCAAATTAAGGTAGCTCCTCTTCAGTATGATTGTTGTCTACATTCGACATGGCTCGGGTCGGTACCTGCTGAGTGCAGATGGACGAGACAAGCACATCAAAGGTCGTGAACTGTGTTGCACCTCAGGGCAGTCATTTGGAGACCGTGTATCCACTGTGGTAAAGTAAGGGGAACGTAATAGACAACATTTTAAATATTAGAACTCATTTTAGGGCAGGTCCTAATAATCCTAAAGTAGTTATCACTTAGAGTTGCGCAGTAGACAGGAGGAGAGGGCACGATGCTGTTTTATTTTGTGGCACTGCTGGTGACATTAGTGGATCAAGGAACCAAGATCGCAGTGAGGATGTATATGGAAGTTGGAGATGTGATGAGACTCGGCGACTCTGGCATGCAGCTCCAACATTACGAGAACACCGGCATGGCCGGCAGTTTATTTCAGGGAAATGCACGCTTATTCGGCGTGATTGCTGTCCTGTTCATTGCAGGCATTTTATATTACCGCAGAAAAGGGGAGATTCGTGGTTTCTGGATGCAGGCTGGCGCAGGCTTCATGGTAGGTGGAGCGCTCGGTAATGCGCTCGACCGATTCATTTACGCCCGGGTAACGGATTTCCTGGTGTTCCCTTCTGGACGCGGCATCTTGAATCTCGCAGATGTTGCGATCAACATCGGTGTAGTGATGATTCTTATCGGCATGTTAATCCGTGCATTTCAGGGTTATCGCGCTAAACGATTACGTAATGCTTTGCCCAAAAATTGAACGTCCGTAACGTATAGAATAACAGCAGGTTGTTATAGGCCGTAAAGCTACTAAATGAGAGACATTGGATGAATTCCGATGTCTCTTTTTTGGTTGTTTTCCATCCCTTGAGTAGAATAGATCGCTTGATTCATTTTAACCGAAATCGTTTTAGAAATAAGAAAGGGCATTTTATGTCGATTGATGTAAGTACAGAAGTGTGTAGAGCGAATGGAAGAATTGCACATGGTTCCTCCAAGCACTCTATGGGTATGTATTTACATATTACGCAAAGGAGGTACAACATGAGAACATCAATTACTAAGGCTCTCGGGGCGCTATTGCTGTGTGGAATGATGGCTGTACTTCTATCTTCCTGTACGAGCAGAGATAGCGCGAATGGCAAAGTGCAGATTGAATTTTTTCAGAACAAGCCTGAGGCGAAGGCAACATTTGACGATCTGATCCAAACCTTCAACGCAGCGCATGCTGATATCCAGGTCACTCAGGTCAATCCTCCAGATGCCGAGACGGTTTTGAAGACGAGGGTTGTTAAGAATGACATACCCGATATTATGGCGATGGGTGCGACCGATACCTATTCCACGCTGGCTCAAAGCGATATTTTCACCGATCTGACAGACAGCTCCCTAGTCCAAACGATTGACCCCAATTACATACAGATGCTAAAGGACGTTACGGGAATGGATGAAGTGACAGGTATTCCTTACGCAACAAATGCAAACGGCATCATGTACAACAAAACGTTGTTTAACGAAATGGGACTGGACGTGCCCAAGACATGGGATGAGCTCATCGCTACAGCCCAGCAAATTAAGGATGCAGGCAAAATTCCCTTTTACTTCACATACAAAGATGACTGGCAGACCAATCTTCCGTTCAATGCACTGGGGCCTAACCTCGTTGGCATCGATTTCTATCTGGAACGTCGCGAGAATAAGGTGACCTTCAAGGAGAAGTACCGTGAGGTTGCGGAGAAACAGCTTGAACTGATGAAGTATGGTCATAGCGATAACTTCGGTAAAGCTTATTCGGATGGTAACCGGGCGTTTGCTAATGGTGAAGCTTTCATGTACATCCAAGGAACCTGGGCTATCCCAGAGATTCGTAAGGCGAATCCGAATGTGGACATTGGCTTCTTCCCGTTCCCAACCGGTAATGATGCAAGTCAGATCAAGCTTGTAAACGGTATCGATTCGTTGTTTACCATTGCGGCGGATACACCAAACCGTGCACAGGCCGAGGAGTTCATTGCCTTTTTGCTAGAGCCTGAGAATATCGGAAGATATATCGACGAACAGACATTGTTCTCTGCGGTAGAGGGCGTCAAGCAGGATGATCCTGCCGTGCAGGAATTGATGCCATATATTGAGCAGGGCAAGGTCATCGACTTCGCCGATCACTATATTCCAGCCGCTGTGCAACTAAATTCCATCGTGCAGTCCTTTTTGCAAAATCAAAATATCGATAACTATCTAGATACACTCGACAAAGAATGGGACAAGGTAGCGAACCGGCGTTAACCCTTGTCCGTAGGAGGATGGCATATGAACAAACGCATGGCACCTTATTATTGGATGACCGTTCCGGCGGTCGTATTGTTCTTCGTATTTATGACGCTGCCGGCGATCCAAGGGATCTATTATTCATTCACGAACTACAATGGTTTCGGTAAACAATATGATTTTGTCGGATTCAAAAACTACTTCAATCTATTTCGGGATGACAATGTGGGTAATGCCTACTGGTTTACCTTTAAATTCGCGATCGTGGTCACGATCTTAACGAATATCCTTAGCCTGCTTATTGCCCTTGGGCTCAATGCCAAGATTAAGTTCCGTAACTTTTTCCGTGGTATCTACTTTTTGCCCAATATTCTAAGTGTATTGATTGTAGGTTACATATTTAACTACCTGTTCTCCAACGTATTTCCGATCTGGGGACAGAACCTCGGCATCAACGCACTATCAACGAACATTCTGGGTAGCGAAAGCTTAGCCTGGATCGGAATCGTCATTGTGGCGGTGTGGCAGTCGGTGGCGTTAAACACCATTCTGTATTTGGCCGGTTTGCAAACGATATCACCAACACTGTATGAGGCATCAAGTATTGACGGTGCAGGAAAATGGCGTGAGTTCTGGAGTATTACCTTCCCGCTTATTGCACCATTCTTCACGATTAATATGGTGCTCGCGATGAAGAACTCGCTCATGGTCTTCGACCAAATCGTAGCGTTAACTAACGGTGGCCCCGGACGGGCAACGCAGTCAATCTCCCATCTAATCTACACAGGAGGATTCGAAGGCGGCGAATATGCATATCAGTCTGCGAACTCGGTTATTTACTTCATCGTTATTGCGGTGATTTCCATTCTACAAATCCGGT
Source organism: Paenibacillus sp. Root52 (assembly GCF_001426865.1). GTDB lineage: Bacteria > Bacillota > Bacilli > Paenibacillales > Paenibacillaceae > Paenibacillus. The sequence goes on from NZ_LMFO01000031.1 coordinate 7,780, forward strand.
TCCTGCAAAGAAGGGAGATGGATCTGTAATGAAAAGCCGTCTAGGTACGAACTGGCTCGTGATGTTACTTGTTGTGCTAGGCACATTGTTTATCTTGTTCCCACTGTATATGACCGTTACGATTGCTCTAAAAAATCCAGAGCAGATGGCACAGTCGGTATTCGCCATTCCGACAACACTCCACTGGGAGAACTTCGCGAGTGCGATTGATATGACGAACTTCTTCCAGTCGTTCCGCAATAGTGCTATGGTGACCGCATCGACGGTTGTGCTCACACTTCTGAGTAACTCTATGGTCGCTTATGCGATATCACGTAATATGGAGAAACGAAAGTTTTTCAAAGGGCTATACTACTACTTCGTCAGTGCAATGTTCATTCCGTTTCCCATCATCATGCTGCCGATTGTTAAGTTGACGTCTTCGCTTGAGATGACTAACTTACTCGGTCTTACTTTGTTGCATACGGTCTATGGACTTGCCTTTAACGTATTTGTGTATGTGGGGTATATCCGTTCGATTCCGGTGACGCTGGAGGAGGCGGCATTTGTGGATGGTGCGACGACTTGGGGCACGTTCTGGCGGATCATTTTCCCGTTAATGGCACCGATCAGTGCCACCGTCGGTATTCTGACATGTCTGTCGACGTACAACGACTTCTTGCTGCCACTCGTCATTATCAGCGATCCGTCTCAATATACACTGCCACTGGTGCAGTATGTGTTCCAGGGTCAGTTCAATACAGATTTCAACCTAGCGTTTGCCTCCTATCTGCTCGCATTGTTGCCGATGATTATCATTTATCTATTCGCGCAGAAGTGGATTATTAACGGGGTGACACAAGGTTCTATTAAATAAACAGCTCTATTCTTCAAGTCTGAACCAACGGGTTCAGGCTTTTTTGTTGCATGTAAATATTATGAAAAAGCATCTTTTTCCATTCATTTTCAAAATTTTTGAAAAAAATAAAATTATTTTCGTAAAAGCGGATGCTTTTTCAGAAAGTCTATGCTACTATACCCCTTGTTTACATGTTGAAACATCAAGATTCAATGTCGGAAGTTTAAGTGCAATTATTTATTTTATGGAGATTAAAGAGGTGACATCATGAGTGCAGCCGTTACGGAAACAGGGACACAGCAACAGGGCAAATCGCTTAATCTGTTCGCATTAACCTGGCCGATTTTTCTGGAATTATTTTTGTTTATGTTAATGGGTACGGTCGATACGTTGATGATTAGTTCCGTGTCAGACAATGCAGTAGCTGGAATCGGAGCTTCGAATCAGATCATTACGATAGCTATTTTGCTCTTGGAGGTTGTCGGTAACGGAGCTGCGATTGTTGTTGCTCAATATATCGGATCGAAGAAGCTGTATGAAGCAGCCAAAATTACAGGTATGGCGATTACGCTGAACCTCATCGTGGGTCTATTGCTTAGCGGGGCTTTCCTTGTGTTCGGCGGAATGTTGCTAGAGAGAATGAACGTGCAGGGTGAGATTCTAGTCTATGCCAAAGCGTACATGCACATTGTCGGAGGCGCTATCTTCCTTCAAGCGTTGATTAATTCCTTGGCTGCGATTATTCGTACGTATGGATTTACCAAAGAGACGATGTATGTCTCCGTATTTATGAACGTGCTTCACGTTGGTTTGAACTACGTTCTCATCTTTGGTCACTTTGGCATGCCAGCACTTGGGGTAGAGGGTGCGGCGATCTCAACGATTGTGAGCCGTTTTGCCTGTCTGTTGATCTTCTTCTGGTTGATGTATCGTGTGACCGAAGTACGGGTGGAGATCAAGTTCTACCTGCAATTTACGAAAAACTATGTAGCGAAGATTCTGAAGATTGGTATTCCATCCGCAGTAGAGCAGATTATGTACCACTCTTGTCAGCTTGTCTTTTTCTTCTATGCTACGTTCCTGGGTGCAGAAGCACTGGCTTCTCGCCAATATGCGCATAATATCTCGTCTTATATCTATCTATTCAGTATGGCGATTGGTATGGGTACAGCGATTATGGTGGGACGACTGGTGGGTGCCAAGCAGCAAGAGACAGCTTACCAGCGTGTTTGGAAAAGTGTAAAGTGGGCCATGATTGTGACCATCGCCGTCGATCTCGTGGTGATTGCATTCCGTGTGCCACTTGTAGGCTTGTTCACGGATAACCCGGAAGTGATTCGTATTGCTGCACAGGTGATCCTGCTCAGTATCGTGCTCGAAACAGGACGCACGACCAACATCGTTATCATTAACTCCCTTCGTGCGGCAGGAGATGCTAAGTTCCCCGTATACATGGGACTGATCTCGATGGTCTGCCTAAGCTTGCCGCTAGGATACCTGTTTGTATTCCAACTGAACATGGGTCTGGCAGGAATCTGGCTAGCCATTGCAGCCGATGAGTGGACACGAGCCTTCATTATGTACTTCCGCTGGAAGAGCCGCGCTTGGGAGAAACACGCCCTTGTGGATCATGACGAGGATGATTCGATCGGAGCGCAGCCCGTTCCAGCGGTATAAGGTAGAAGCTAATATTAACTATTCGCCGAAATAGGATGACTGATGTCGTCCAGTTCGATAGTAGAGCCGATTATAGGGAGTAATGTTCCTATAGTCGGCTTTTTTCTATGGTTTGCTGTCGCTAAACATAAATGTAGCAAAAATGATCAAAACGATTACGTCTCATTTCCGTATAGTACAGATATAGAAGGGGGCTGCACTTCAATTTGAATCTATACAGTGAAATGGTTCAGCAAAGTCTGTATTTTATTGAGACTCGTCTGTACGAAGATATAGGGCTTGAAGAAGTGGCTTCAGAAGCTGGATTATCGCCCTATCACTATCACCGGGTATTTCGGAAAGAGGTAGGTATGACCGTTGTAGAATATATTCGCAACCGCCGTTTGAGTGAGACTTCCACCATACTTAGATCTACCAATATAGGAATCTTGGACATTTCCCTTGGGTGTGGGTTTGAAAGCCAGGAAGCATTCACGCGTGCATTTAAAAAGGTGTACGGACTGCCACCAGGTCGATTTCGCAAATTGTTTAACCTGAAGCTATTTAAAGCTAAATCTAGAGGAGGAGAATTAAGGATGAATGAAACATCAACTGTTCAAGGATGGATCTTAACAGGAGGCCACCCACAAAATTATGAAATGGGCATAGATCCTACAATGGTACATCAAGGTAAATCCTCAGGGTATTTGAAATCCATCACACCGATGGAGATGAATGAGTTTGCTACGATGATGCAACAATTCAAAGCAGATAAGTATGTAGGCAAACGGATGAAGTTCTCTGGATTCGTCATGACCGAAAAGGTTGAGCACTTCTGTAGCCTATGGATGCGGGTGGATAATAACGTTCAGGATGTTCTCCAGTTTGATAACATGCATGATCGGCCGATTTCTGGCACACAGCCTTGGAATCAATACCATATTGTACTCGATGTGCCAGAGGGCAGTGCAGTTATATCATTTGGGGTTATTTTATACGGGAAAGGAAAAGTGTGGGTGGATAGCTTCCGTTTTGAAGAAGTGGATCGTAATACGCCAGTTACCCACATGGATACCGAATATGAGATGATGGATGAACCGGTGAATCTGTCATTCGAAGAATAGAAGATGTGTACTATACTTTGTGCATAGTATAGCCAACCTGATACACGGGGTGGCTCTTTTTGTCGTTCGTGGGGTATAAAACAAGGGAAACAAAGCTCAAGCTGGGGAATATGGATGTCAGGCGAAGGTGGGTACTTAGGTGTGCAGATGTGAATCAGGCTGCATAGCCAATTTGCCAAACCCTTGGTACCATATATCTATGAATCGTTTTGATGTGATATCAATCAACAGAAATTTACACGAGAGCGAAGAGGATGGAAATAACCTGAAGAAGCAGAGCGGTCGGCTGAAAGCTTTCTGTAAGAAAGCTGCATCGGAAGCATATGCTATCCCCGGATTTCACCTTTGAACAAGGGAATCAAAAAAATCTGGGGATAACAGTGATCGGAAGGTTGTTCCATCATCGTAGTGGCAAGTGTAAATGTTCTTTTGTTCAATAAACACAGAAGTAACTGATGAAATAACGGAAGAGGATGAATCCGATGAATAAAAAAGTGCTGGTTGTGGATGACGAAACAAGTATTGTCAGTGCCATCGCCTATGCTTTGCGCCGGGAAGGCTATGAAGTGGAGACGGCCAATGATGGGGAAGAAGCACTGGAGAAGGTGGCAACGTTCCATCCGCAGGTTATGATTCTAGACGTGATGATGCCGAAGCTCGATGGCTACGGTGTATGTCGTAGACTTGAGGATCGGGAGGATATTGGCATTATTTTATTAACGGTTAAAAATGATATTGTAGACAAAATCGTGGGCCTGGAAATGGGCGCCGATGATTATATGACGAAGCCGTTCGAGATTCGCGAACTGCTGGCCAGAGTGAAAGCCCTGATGCGCCGTGTGGAGAAGAGCAGTCCACCACCTGAGGATCAGAAGAGCCAAGCGATTATTAATGGAGCTCTGCGTATTCATGTTGCTCATCGCACCGTCACTGTAAATGATGAGAAGCTGGAGCTTACGCCAAAGGAGTTCGACCTACTTACGATTCTGATGTCCAATCCAGAACGCGTATACACCCGCGATGATCTGCTGGATCGAGTATGGGGGATGGAGTATGCAGGGGGTACCCGTACGGTGGATATCCATATTCAGCGTCTTCGCAAAAAAATTGGTGATACGGATCAGGAGAAGCTACAGACCGTCTACGGGATCGGATATAAGGCATCTGCTCCCGAAGCGAGTGGACGGATATGAGAGTGAGCATCAAACTGAAATTCAGTGTTTTCCTCGCAGCCTTGCTGATTCTCACGGTTGTCGTGCTCAGCTACCTCGTATTACGCGGTATCGAGCGCAACCAGCAAACGCAGATCGAGGACATTCTGTCACAACAGACCCGTCTAGTGAATCTGAACGTACGACAGTCCTACTATACGGAGTCGATCCACCTGGAGCCCGATGCATTTTTACAACAGAGCGGTCGCCGGCTTGCCCAGGAACTTGCTAACTCCACAGGGCTTCCTATCGCTCTATATGATATGAAGGGGCAACAGGTGGGCTCATCCATCACAACCGGAGAACGTACAGAAGATATGACGGAGACGCTGAATTATGTGCTTCAAAATAAGATCGTGTATCGGGAGCAGGGGGAGACGCTTCTCTATGTTGCTCCACTTGATGGGCCAGATGGACAGATGGGTGCTGTGCGAATGCAGTATTCCATCCAGAGTTATCACGAATTCTACGCTCGAATCTTGAATTTATTTATGTGGGCAGGAATTGCCGTGGTAGGGTTGAGCTTTATTCTCGGTTATCTTTTCTATAATCGATTTGCTGTGGCGATCACACGCTTGAAGAAGTCGGCGGATTCCATTCGCGAAGGGGATTATATCGAAGCATCGCCTGTGAAACGGAAGGATGAGCTGGGGGAGCTAGGTCAGGGCATTTATTATATGAGCAACTCCATTCGTCAGAATATTACAGCGATGCATGATGAGCAGCAGAAACTGAAGCTAGCCATCGAGAAGCTTCAAGCGCTCGAACAACAGCAGAAACAATATATCGGGAACATTAGTCATGAGTTCAAGACACCGCTCACCTCGATCAAGGCCTATGTTGAATTACTGAATATGTACAAGGACGATCCTCAGTTATTGGAGGATGCGACCAATAACATTGGCAAAGAAACAGAGCGATTGTATGAGATGGTAGAGAAGGTGCTGCACATCTCGGCACTGGAGAAGTATGATTTTGAGAATCAGGCTGAGGATGTCGAAGTTCGGGCATTATTGGAGGATGCTTGTGGACGGATGCGCGGCAAAGCGGAGAAATTCGGGCTTGCGATGGAACTGAATCTAGAGTCTGCAACCATTCACAGTGACCGGGAGAATCTAATGCACATCTTCATCAATCTGTTGGACAACGCTATTAAGTATAACGAACCAGCCGGTGTGATTCGTGTCTACAGTGAACCACGTGTGGAAGAACAGAAGGCGATTATTCGTATCTTCAACTCGGGCACACCGATTCCAGAAGAGTCACGTGAGAAGATATTTGAACCTTTTTACACCGTTAACAAAGATCGAGCCAGAAAGACCGGGGGCACAGGCCTGGGGCTGTCACTCGTGAAGCAATTTGTAGAAAAACAGGGCGGAACCATTCGGCTAGTACCGCTGCATAAGGACGAAGAAGAAGGAACAACGTTTGAATTGACTTTTCCACTTGTGAATCCAAGTTTACAAGTTGGAAACAATTTTGAATAACTTTGGATGTAACCCATCGGTATGATTGATCTATAGACAGCATTCAGGGGGGAACATGATGAATTGGAAACAGATGGCTTTAGGTGCGGTTGGGGCGATAACACTCTTGTCTTTAGTGGCATGTGGGGGAAATACAGGAACGAACGGTAGCATGGGGAGTGGCGCAGGAGGGACAGATATCGTCGTTAAAGATAATACGAATCCATCCGTATACCAGAGCTTCAAGCTTGAGAAAATCGATAAAATCGCAAATATTCGCGGTGTGGATTGGTTATCGTCAGATTTAATTTTGCTAGATAAGCCAAATCAAGATCTTAAGCCAGTCACGGTTGAGGGAGAAGAGCGGTATCCGCACAATATATATATGCATGACCTTGCAAAAGGAACAGATACGTTGATAAAAGAGAGCGATGTAAGTCTTGCGGCGCCAATGGCTTCACCGGATGGGCAATATGTTTTCTATCGTGAGCCTGAGGAGAGTGTAGGCAAAGGCTTCATTCTGAATCTGAATAATGGCGAGTCTGTACTGACGGGTAAAGATATGGGATTTGTAGGTGAGGGTGCGTGGCTGGATAATACACATGTTGCGTATCCGAATATGGATGGCAATCTGGTCTCGGCCGATGTCGAAGGCAACACCAAAGTATTAGTCGAGGTAGGTAGCTTCAACATTCGTAGTGTAGAGGTTACCGGCAGCACAGTATACTACATTACGGGTGAGGACGGTCAACTGAACGCTTACGATGCGGAGACAGGCGAAGTGAAACAGGTTCTGAAAAGTGTGGAGTGGGTTATTCCGTCCAACGATGGTACGAGACTAGCTATTGTGAAGAAAACAGCCGATACGAAGCGTGCGCTAGTGATTACTGATCTAGAAGGCAATGAGAAAGCTACGCTTGCGCGCGGCACGCAAATATTTGGCACAAGCTGGTCGCAAGATGATTCCAAAATTGCCTATACAATCAATTCCGAGAGTGATAACGAAAAAGGATTGTTTGTGTCTAACACCGAGTCGGCCGAACAATTCCAGATCTCTGCGGACATGGATAACGTGTCTGATCCGCTTGCTTGGAGCCCAGAAGGCAGTAAAATATTGCTGTCACAGTCTGTGCTGGACAGTGCAGGTTATCACTTTGAGACCTCTATAATTACCATCTCAGAGTGAGTTGAATCGATCAATGGAAGGGAAAGGTCCAGCATAATTCCATAACTTGCTTGCCTTTCTATACATTTATATTGACTAAGTCCTTGCGCTTCCGATAAACTAGAATGCAGGAATTAAAGTCGAATGTTGTGCAGCAGTTCGAGACATTTGTTTCGGGCGGCTGTTTCTTTTTCTTTTTGACAAGTATGCATATGCATAGTCGATTGGGACGATTAGGTTACGAAGCAAGGGCACACCGTTGTCGGCATGCCGGGAATCCGGCCAATATCAACATGGAATAGGAACAGGTGATATACATGTGTAACAGCGCGTACCGCGTGCTTTTATATTATAAGTTCGTGAAGATTGAAGACCCAGAAGCATTTACGCAAGAGCATTTGCAATATTGTAAGGATCTAGGTGTAAAAGGTCGTATTCTCATTGCTGCTGAAGGCATCAACGGAACGGTGTCGGGAACACCAGAACAGACCGAGCAATACATGAAGGACATGCATGCGAATCCGTTGTTCAGCGATATGGTGTTTAAGATTGATGATGTAGAAGAGCATGCATTCAAAAAAATATTTGTTCGTCACAAAGCAGAGTTGGTCACCTTCCGTGTGGACGAAGAGCTTGACCCCAATGTGGTTAGCGGCAAACGCCTCTCACCGAAGGAGTTCCACGAGCATTTGCAACGTGATGACGTTATCGTGATCGATGGGCGTAATGACTATGAATACGAAATTGGTCACTTCCGCGGAGCGATCCGTCCGGACGTCGAGTCGTTCCGTGAGTTTCCAGAGTGGATTCGAGAGAATCTCGGCGACATGAAGGACAAAAAGATCATTACCTACTGCACGGGCGGTATTCGTTGTGAGAAACTGACTGGATTCATGATTAATGAAGGGTTCCAGGATGTAGCTCAACTTGAGGGCGGCATTGTAACGTATGGTCAAGATCCAGAAGTACAAGGTCGTTTGTTTGACGGTAAATGTTATGTATTTGATGAACGTATTTCCGTACCAATCAATCGTACAGACGAAGATATTGTGATTGGTAGCTGCTATCACTGCGGAACAACGCATGACCGATATATTAATTGTCCAACCTGCAACCTACAGCATGTAAGCTGTGAGGATTGTGAAGAGACGCATAACCGCTTTTGCTCGGATGCTTGCCGGGAGGCAGCACCAGTACACGCATAAGCAGGGAGAGCAGGTGCTGCACGTGAAACGTGAAGATGAAATGACGACGCGTGAACGGATCTTGTTCATGCTGAAGCGACAAGGCACGTTGACCGCGAGGGAGATAACGGCTGAACTGGGGCTGACAGGTATGGCTATTCGCCGTCACCTTACGTCACTGGAGCAAGAAGGGCTAATTGAGGTTCACGAAGCCCGTGCTACAGCAGGACGCCCGTCATCGGTGTATCATCTGACGGGGCTGGGAGATAATTTTTTCCCGAAGTCCTATCCTTCGCTTACACTGGAGTTGTTAGAGGAACTATCGGAATCTGCGGGAAGTGGCATTGTAGATACGTTGTTTGAGAGCCGCAGGGATAAACTGTTGCGTAATGGTTTGCCTCAGATGGAGGGTCAGGATCTGGCTGGACGTGTAGAGGAACTGGCGCGTATTCAAAATAACAACGGATATATGGCAGATGCTTCGCAAGAGGATGACGGTACTTATGTCATTACGGAACTGAACTGTCCAATTGTGCAGGTGGCAAGTGTCTATAAACAGGCGTGTCGCTGTGAATTAGAGTTGTTCCGTTCGTTGCTGAAGGCTGATGTGGAGCGCACAGAATGTTATGCCGATGGTGGCAAGAAATGCACATATCAGATTCGTGAAGCATCGGGAAATTAATGATGCTGAGTTAACATGAATAGGTTAAATATAAGATTGTTTCGATCTGTCGAAACAGTCTTTTTTTGTTTGGGGAATACGTAATTACGCTTTTTGAAGACTTGGTTACGTGTTATAATGAAACAAGCATCCGGTGCTTTTCTACATCTATATATTTGTTGGAAACTCAACTTATATATTCTGTTAATTTTGCACATAGGAGTGAACAATGATGAATGAACTGCTTGATCCCAAGAATGATTACGTATTCAAACGAATCTTTGGAAGTGAGGATAATAAGGATGTACTTCTGGCCTTCCTTAATCAGACGTTCAAGAATGCAGGGGAGTCCCTGCTAACAGAAATTGTTTTACTTAATCCATATACGGACAAGAACACACCGAGAGAAAAGCAGTCCATACTGGATATTCACGCAAAAACAGATAAAGGCAAACTAATTAATGTGGAAATGCAGTTGTTTAACCAGTATGATTTAGAGAAAAGAACTTTGTTTTATTGGGGAAAACAATTCTCTGGACAATTACTTGAGGGTCAGCGTTATAGTCAGCTCAAAAAATGTGTGACAATCAATATTATAAATTTTTGCATGCTTCCAAATGACCAGTACCACAACGTATTTCATTTGAGAGAAGATACTACACATATACCGTTGACAGATGATTTAGAAATTCACTTTATGGAGATTCCTAAGTTAAACGATACCAACATCAAGATGGAAGACGGATTAGTGCGCTGGTTATTATTTCTTAAAGGAATAACAAAATCTAGCTGGGAGGCGTTAATGATGCATGAATTGGAACCTGCATTGAAGAAGGCCATGAGTGTGTTGGAGTTTCTAAGTCAAGATGAGCAGGCGCGTCAACAATACGAGGCACGGCAAAAGTTTTTGCGCGATGAGGCATCAATGATTGAAGGTGCACGTGAAGAAGGATTGAAGAAAGGCATGAAAGAAGGAGAAGCAGAGAGTAAACGCAAGATCGCACAAAATATGCTTTCCATGGGTCTTGACCAAGGTACCATTATGAAAGCCACAGGACTAACCTCTGCTGAATTAAAAGTGATACAGGAAGAGCAGAACTAAACACACTACTATATAGAGGAATCGAATTGCATGATCGGTGTCCTTTGGTGCACGATCTCAAGTGATACTGAAAATATTATATGAAACTAGAAAGTGTCTGAAAACTAATAAATAATCTGAATAAAACGAGTAAGGTAACGAGGGGATAAAGTATATTCATCAACGAGCCTTTCTCCCTACACCGTCGATGTTAACGAATCTGAGAGACCTTATTCAGCCATATAACGACCAATGGAAATGGTAACGAATCTGAGAAACGTTATATGACGAAATACAGCGTAATGGATCTAATCCTAGCCCTAAAAAGTCGTATTAGCGTGTCAACGATTCGTTAGAATTTCCTGAATGCAATTTTACCGCGAATAAGGCCGACTGAGTTCGTTAGAGGTGGAGCATGATCGAAAGCCGTGATTCTCACATCTGACGCTAACTTAAGTGCACTGTCTACCTTTTATCGTTCGTCGCCTTCTCAACCCTAGTGCATCACTTTCCCTTGATGTACTCCAGCATGCCCGCGGTAAACGTCCTTGCTTGAACCAGACATTCATCAAACCTGCTTTTTTAAGAACCTTTCTAGTCACGTCCTAGACAGCCCATGTAACTTATGGGTTGTCTTTTTGGTTTGTGTAATGTTTTCTATCACCGATAATCAATTAATCCAAATTGGAAGCGGTTCAACCATTGACGGGAAGGAAGACGCCCCTTAATATTAGGGAAACAATATAAGAGGTTGTTCAAAAGTCCGCTTTTGATTACGAAGTATGCCTAATGGCATGATCAGCATCGAATATGGAATTCAGCCGAAATAAGTGGATGCTTACGAAGGTCTTTCCTTCGGAAACAATGTAGTTGCTCACGTAGCTTGATCTACGCTCGCTACTCCATTTCTAGCTTCATCCCATCTTCTCGGTACTGAAAACCGACTTTTTGAACACACAATAAAAGACAAACATCGGTCATGGTCATCAGTCACATGGAGGATCGTCTGCATTTGTCTGCTTTTGTCGATAAAAGCAACAATGCGTTGATGCGTTCGCTATGTCCCGCCCTATCGTGTCAACAGAGTGATGAGGGCAACAACATTTTATTCGATGGAGAGGGGTTCTCACATGAAAAAGAAATTTTGGTTGTCTCTAATGATGGTTGCATCGATGATCGTAGCAGCTGGTTGCGGTAATAATGGCGGTACAGCTACTGAATCTGAGGGCACTGGCGGCAGTGCAGGCGAAGGAAGCGCAGAGAAATCATATCGCATCGCTATCTCACAAATCGTAGAACATCCTTCACTTGATGCTACACGTGAAGGATTCATTGCAGCGCTGAAGGATGCAGGGATCGAAGAGAACAAGAACCTCAGCATTGACTATAATAATGCGCAAGGCGATTCAACGAATAATCTATCCATTGCTCAGAAAATTTCAGGAGATTCCAAAAATGATCTTGTACTTGGGATCGCTACACCATCTGCATTAGCCTTGGCTCAGCAAGTGAAGGAGAAGCCATTACTCTTCGCAGCGGTAACCGATCCACTGGGGGCTAAACTGGTGAGTGACATGGACAAGCCGGGTGGCAACATAACGGGGGCATCCGACACCAACCCAGCAGCCATTGTGCAGCTGGCTGATTTTATTGCTAAACATCTAACGGATATCAAAACGGTAGGTCTTGTCATTAACGAAGGTGAACCGAATGCAGTGGTTATGGCGAAAAATGCGGAAGAGGCTCTTGCGAAGCATGGCATTACGCTAGTTAAAGCCCCTGTGACCAATACATCTGAAGTTAAACAAGCGACGGATTCCCTGGTGGGTAAAGTCGATGCTTTCTATATCACACTCGACAACTCTGTCGTTAGCGCGGTAGATACGATCATTCAGACGGCAAACAAAAACCAAATTCCGTTCTTCTCTAGTGACCGGGATACTGTTGAAAAGGGTGCTTTTGCAACCGTTGGCTTCAAATATTATGATCACGGATATCAAGTGGGAGAAATGGCTGCGGATATTCTGAAGAACGGCACAAACCCAGGAGATATGAAAGTAACCGTTCCAGATAAGCTGGATCTAATTCTGAACCTGAAAGTAGCTGAAGCTCAAGGTATCACAGTTACCGATGAGATGAAGGCAGAAGTGAAGGATCAGGACAATAACATTATTCAATAATTGAACCGGGGCATAACCGGGTGAGTGGAACGAGGCGAACATGCAGGTCGGTTCGCCTTATTCTTTTCAATAAATAGGGAGGAAGCAACGTGAGTATAAGCTGGAGTTCAATTGAAGGAGCGATAGAGCTCGGTCTGTTATATGCATTAATGGCACTCGGCGTATATATTACGTTCCGAATCCTCGACTTCCCCGATCTCACCGTTGACGGAAGTTTCACAACAGGAGGAGCCATTGCGGCGGTGATGATCTCGAACGATTTCTCTCCTTGGCTCGCCTGTCTTGCAGCAATGGGTGGTGGCATGTTGGCTGGTATATGTACGGGATTACTTCATACGAAGGGTAAGATTAATGGCTTGTTATCCGGTATCCTGATGATGATTGCCCTGTACTCTATCAACCTGCGTATTCTAGGCGGGGCGCCGAATAAGTCCATTATGGGTATGGACAGTCCGTTCTCGGGTGAGCATGTCATGGTCATCATTATCATCGTTGTACTGCTATTCAAGATCATGCTGGATCTGTTTATGAAAACAGATATCGGACTTGCGCTTCGTGCAACAGGGGATAACAAACGTATGATCCGAAGCTTTGGAGCCAATACCGATGTAACGACAATTGTTGGTGTCAGCCTGTCCAATGGATTGGTTGCTTTGTCTGGAGCATTTATTGCGCAGCAAGCTGGCTTTGCAGATATTACGATGGGGATTGGTATGATCGTTATCGGACTTGCCTCAGTTATTATCGGAGAAGCGATTCTAGGGGCAAGAACTGTATTCTGGGCAACCCTGGCGGCTGTGGTCGGTTCAATCATATATCGGATTGTTGTGGCAATCGCACTTGAAGTGCCTTGGTTCGATACGTCTGACATGAAATTGATTACTGCTATTATTGTTATTATTGCTCTCGTGTTCCCTTCCCTGCGCCGCTCGATGAAACAAAAGAAGCTGGCACGCAGAAGAATGCAAGAGCTGATGCAATCGACAGGTCATCAGACGACGACGAAGGGAGGCATGTGATCATGCTGGACATTACACAAGTCACCAAGCTGTTCAATCCAGGCACAACGGATGAGAAGACGGCACTGGTTGGTGTGAATCTAACGATGAACCCGGGAGACTTCGTCACCGTAATTGGTAGTAATGGAGCAGGAAAGTCCACGCTGATGAACATCATATCAGGCGTGATGAAACCGGATATGGGCGATGTGCTGATCCATGACCGTTCGATCAAAAACCTGCCAGAGCATAAGCGTAGCAGTTGGATCGGTAGGGTGTTCCAGGATCCGATGGCAGGTACCGCACCGCATATGTCCATTGAAGAAAATATGGCGATGGCCTATAAGCGTGGCAAGGGACGTGGACTTGGCTTTGGGGTTACCCGTGCAAGACGGGAAATTTTCAATGCTCAGCTAGAGAAGCTGGGTATTGGACTCGAGAAACGGCCGAATGCCAAGGTAGGTCTGTTGTCTGGCGGGGAGCGTCAAGCACTTAGTCTGCTCATGGCCACATTCACGCAGCCGCAGATTCTGCTGCTCGATGAGCACACGGCAGCGCTTGATCCTTCACGGGCGGAACTGATTACGGAGCTAACCGAGACGCTGGTTCGTGAGATGAGACTGACTACGCTTATGGTCACGCATAACATGGAGCAGGCGATTCGCCTGGGGAACCGTCTGATCATGATGGACAAAGGCCGAATTATTCTGGATGTTAGCGAAGAACGCAAGCGCACACTGACCGTCTCTGAGCTGCTTGGCGAGTTCGAACGCATTAGTGGTAAGAAAATGGCAGACGACCGCGTAGTACTGGGATAGATGATGAGAACCTTTTGCGAGAACGCAAAAGGTTTTTGTGTGTTAAGATGATGGAGTTTATAAGATCTTAATCTCATAGGAATTACAGGTAGGAGGAAGACGCATGTCATTGCAGTTTGAGGAAAGTACATATACGGTCTCCCGGCGCACCGACTCGGTGCTTTTGCTCGCGAAGGAGTTTGCTTTGCTTCATTTTCTCTATGAAAACAGGGGGAAAGCATTCACTCGCAGTCAGCTTCTAGATCGCGTGTGGCCGTTAGAATATCCTGTCGAGCGCACTGTGGATGATCATGTCTATCGTCTTCGGAAAAAGTTAAAGCCCTGGGATGAAGTTAGGCTGGATACAGTACGCGGGTATGGTTACCGACTCACTCTTCAAGAGAACCGATCCGCCATACCTGATAATCCCTCTATGTACGACCAGGGTATGCGGGAAGTTATACAAGGATTGTTTCGCAAATATCATTTATTTGGGCAAGGAAAGTCGCTACTTACCTTAATGAATCAGCAGGAGGTATTAGGCATTCAGATGGATGCGTACTACCGCATCTATATTCATTTTATCCAAGGTGATCTGGAATGGCTAATAACAACGGGAGAGATCACATTTGAGGAGCGTCTATACTGGCTGCTGGTCTTTGTACATGCACTTGTTGAGCCTGCTGAAGCATTACGATTATACGAAATGGCTCTACATTCATCCGCATTATCACCGGAACAGCAAGAGGAGCTTCGTATTCTTAATATCATCGAAGTTTATGCAGAGGTAGGACAGTATGCCCGAGCTAAGAAGCAATTACAAGAAACGTATCGCGTCATTGAAACGGATGAGATGGTTAACTTCCAATTACCTGTAGGGCTTGCTGAGCTGTATGTAGAGTTGTGGGGCGGGAGTGCCGAAGCGGTGGAAGCCCAGATCGCTATGCTTCGTTCCGGATTGAAGGATGCTCCATACCTACGTGAGATCGGACGATTTCAGATCATGGAAGGGCTATGGCTGCTTAGACAAGGACGAGATCGAGAGGCAGAACCGAGATTGGATGATGGCCTAGACGTACTCAAAATGACCTTGAATGCACCGTTATGCCTGAATTCGTCCAAACAGGTGCTATTGTTTATGGCGCATCATCGGATCGAAGGACGTTTGTTCAAGAAATATAGTCAGCTCTATGAGGACATCGCCAAAATGTATGGGGTACCGCGATACGGCTCGCTCATTGTAGATGAAGTTCAACAATTTCTGTCCCGTTAGTCCCCTAATCGCAATTCCTCTGATCTTCCTCTGATATAACTCCACTATGATTACAACCAAGTACCACGT
This sequence comes from Paenibacillus sp. Root52, assembly GCF_001426865.1. Lineage (GTDB taxonomy): Bacteria > Bacillota > Bacilli > Paenibacillales > Paenibacillaceae > Paenibacillus. The sequence goes on from NZ_LMFO01000031.1 coordinate 23,483, forward strand.
GTTCTACTCATCGCGAGTGCACGGTTGTAATCAGAGGAGGAGCTACTACAATGACGACTATTTCTAATCTATCAAATGAATCTTTAGATGGTTCCGCTGTACCTAAGACACCACCCACCACATTAAAATCAAATGCTACATTTATGCGGATGTTTGTCGCCTATGCACTGGCGACATTTGGGGACTGGTTCGATACACTTGCTATTCAGGTGATGGTTGCCTATCGCTGGGGAGTCGATCCATTCATCATCGCACTTATTCCGGTATGCATGGCGGTTCCGGGGATATTACTCGGCTCACTCGCAGGTACACTGGCCGATCGTGTACAGAAGGTGAGGATCATGTTACTATGCGATGCGATTACGGTGGTGCTGACCATGGCCATTTTATTTGCCCCAAGTGCATTATGGCTGCTCCCGCTTCTGGCGCTTCGAGCTACGATGGGTGTACTGCATGTTCCAGCCCAACAGGCATTGACGCGCCAGGTTGTGGCCGAGGAGCATCTATTCCAGGCATCTGCCATGAACGGATTCATCGCACAGTGCTCCAAAGTTGCAGGGCCGCTGCTTGGCGCCGTGATACTTACGTTATTTTCACCTCAAGTGTGTATTGTCGTTAACGCGGTCACCCGCCTGATATCTGGTGCAATCTTATGGCCGTTACGACAGTTGTCCGAGAACACTGAGTCATCAAGTGCTCTCAATGGTAACGCGGAGACAACGGAAACTAAAGCTCAATATGAACTTCGAAATGAAACTCAGCCAGAGTCGTTTCGTGCACAATGGCGGGAGGGTTGGAGGTTTATCCGAGACAGCCGCAGAATTATGAGTACGATGGTGTTTGGCTGTATGGGTCTGATGGCGATCCTGATGATCGATTATCAGTTCACCACACTGTTTCGTGAGATCAAACCAGGTCATGAAGCTATGGTTGGTTGGCTTGGTTCATCCGCAGGTGCGGGTGCGGTAGCCATCATTTTGCTCATGAATCGGTTGCCACGAATCGGTTATGGATGGGGACTTGGAGGAGGTTATCTGCTCATCGGTGCCGGCATTGCTGCCTTGGGCTGGATCGGTTCAGAGACTGCTCTATTCTGGATCATCGTATGGGGACTATGCATTGGGGTAGGCAATGGACTCTTTATGGTTACACTGAATTATCTGTTGCAAAAGGAAACCCCTCCTGCCTTCACAGGCCGAGTGTTCGGTATTCAAAATTCTTTATCCAGTGTGGTGCTGGTTGTTGCTCCTCTTGTAGGGGGGATTTTGATTCGGTCGGCCGGGGCGAGCCCAGCGTTCCAATACATCGGTATCGCCACATTTATGATTGGGATCATAGGCATCGTACTGCAACGTGTCTTATGGGCAGAGGGGAAATCTCCCGTAGCTACCTTACAAGAATAAGTTTGACCCGCTATCGTTTGCGACCAACTTGATCACGATGGGATGCTGTAAATTAAAACATGAACAGCCGCTAGTTGGTTTTCACCAGAAGCGGCTGTTCTTTGGCATGCGTAGCGTAGCATGCAGCAGAGTAGCAAGAAGAAGTGTTTTACCATGTTACACTTCCCACCAAGCAAAGTAAGCAGTTGAGGCTAATAAGCCGGCAACGGAAAGGGAGCCACTAACAGTCAGGTTGATCGACTGACCTGCGGGAACAACATATTGCCCCCATACACTCGATGCAAATGGCCCAGCCTGTAGAGGCATCGTCATGATTGTAGTCGCTCCAGTGGGAGCGGAAGCAGAGGTACGTACTGTTGCAACGCTGGTATTCGTGCTGGATAGATTGCTGTTCACTGCGGCTATGGTGGTTGGTGAGGTTAGTGTACCATTAGCGCTTAGTATCATCGAACCACTAAATGAAGACAGAAGGTTGAGTCCTACCGTAATCCCGCCAGAGAGTCGTGATACATACAGGGTTCTACCGCTACCCACAGGATTAGTTAGTTGTACCGTCGCAATAACGCTGCCTCCTAACAATCCAAGCGTTGTTGAGTTGGTTGAACCCGCGTTATATAGATTACCTGTGTTACCGGCATCCGTCTCAGGTGGAGCAACAATGCCGGGGGAAGTAAAGGTGTTTGTATTGGAGGTATAGACGGGCTGACTTAAAGGGTTGAATACATTATTATTCGGCACAGTATACACCACCTTTATAAGAAGTTGTTCAAAAAGTCCGCTTTTGATTACGAAGGATGCCCTAAGGCATCTCAGCATCGAAGTTGGGATTCAGCCGAAATAAGTGGATGCTTACGAAGGTGTTTCTTCGGAAACAATGTAATTGCTCACGTAGTTTTGCCTACGCTCCGCTATTCCATTTCTATCTTCATCCCATCTTCTCGGTACTGAAAACCGTCCTTTTTGAACACGTACTATAAGTAGATTAGAATTCCCACCACGATAGATTGATTGCTGCGGTCTGATTCCCCGTACCAAGACTAATCGATAATGTTTGTCCCGGAGGAACAACGAGCGCACCATTAAAATCCAGCATATACATGCCAGCCGTTAGCGGAATACTGATGAGACTTGTGAATGCGCCGCCGAGTGTACCTGTATTTTGCCTTGTGGTGACTACACTGGCGTTAGCATTACCAAGTAAGGTGTTGACTGGAACGGGGGTGCTTCCTGCGGTCACTGTCCCTCCCGAATATATAACCAAGGTTGCCGCCGCTGTGGTGCCTCCAAGTATGCTTGATATCCGTATCGTTCTGCCACTGCCAGCCGCATTAATGATCTGTAGCAGCAGGTTTTGGCCCGCGGGAATGGAGGAGTTATTCGTAGTCAGTGTAAAAAAACTACCAGCCGCCGCTGCTCCGCTTTCTGCCGAAGCCTCAATGCCAGGAGCGGAGAACGTATTCGTCAACTGTGTGAATAAAGGGCCGTTCGACTGATTGAACACATTATAGTTCGTTATCTCTTCCACCTCCCTTACGACCAATAGATAACCCTATAGCTATAGAGATTGCTCCAAAAATCAGAATCAACAAGCTCTAGAACAAGCCTTCTCTCGTATGCTTCATTGTACTTGCATTGTATGAGGGAAATGGATGAAGGGTTTGGGACAAAATGAGGAAAACTCGAAATAGCGGCAGATGCCGTGCCCGTATTTTGAATAAAGGCATACGATGCGGAAGCACATTTTTTAAGGGGAAATTGAGATGAGTCGAACAGCGAAGCGATGCAAGAAAAAAACGCATCCATCAACTAAATATGCAAACCGCCGCCAACCTCGTCGTTCCTGCCGCGCTAAATTGCTGAAACCCCCTTGTTCCCGGATTACGCGTCCTCGGTGCAAGCAGGGTACTTCCTCACATATCAAACTCCCTGGTGCTACTCACTGTTTTACCGAGCATACGTATGTCGGAGCCGTGACCCAAAATACGACCCAACCTCTGCCGGCACAGGATACCTCATCGCTCAGCATGTACACATATGGCATCGTGAACCGGGGTGAACATCCGGCCCTTGTGCAGATTCAAGTCAGCCCCAATGCCGTGGATTATGCCGTGGACAGCCAGGAGGTGATCGCGGGAGGTCAGACGAAGGCTTTGGTGCCACAGCGATTTTTACACTATACCCGGCTGGTTATTCAATCGGTTCAGCCAGATCAACCAACAAGGCTCGATGTTTATTTTCAGGCACAACGTGTGCGGTAAAGGGGTATATCAAGACAGATATGACCAGGGAGGAGGACGAGGCGCATGCCTAACTTTACAACGTTTAATACCAATCCCGATAACTTGCGAACCTTGATCTTCGGTCAGGATAGCACGGGGACAGCTCAACCTGTCAGAACCGATACAAGCGGCAATGTGGTCGGTATTATTTTGGACGGGACAATCAGTAACATCTCAGGTTTGACTACCGTTACGATTAATGCAGGAACGATTACGAACATTCTCAACGGAACCATTACAAGTGTCCTTGGAGCAACGATTACAGCTGGTACCATCAATAGTGTGCTGGGAGCTACAGTGACGGCGGGAACACTGACCAATTTATTGAATGGTACAATCACCAGCGTGCTAGGAGCAACGATCACGGCAGGAACGCTATCGAACCTGTTGGATGGTACGATCACGAGTGTACTTGGGGCAACCATTACAGCGGGAACGATTACGAGTGTGCTCGGTGCGACCGTCACAGCAGGAACGCTGACCAACCTGTTGAACGGTACGATCACGAGTGTCCTTGGAGCAACGATTACAGCCGGAACGATCACCAGTGTACTCGGCGCGACGGTAACGGCAGGAACGTTGACGAACCTGTTGAATGGTACAATCACGAGTGTGCTTGGTGCGACCATCACAGCGGGAACGATTACGAGTGTACTCGGTGCGACGGTAACGGCAGGGACGTTGACGAACCTGTTGAATGGTACGATCACAAGTGTGCTTGGTGCGACCATCACAGCGGGAACGATTACGAGTGTCCTCGGTGCGACGGTAACGGCAGGGACGCTGACGAACCTGTTGAACGGTACGATCACGAGTGTGCTTGGTGCAACCATCACAGCGGGTACGATTAGCAGTGTGCTTGGAGCAACGATTACCGCGGGAACACTGAGCAATTTGCTTAATGGTACGATCACAAGCGTTCTGGGAGCGACCATCACGGCAGGGACGTTAAACAACTTGCTGAATGGTACGATTACAAGTGTATTAGGAGCAACGATTACCGCAGGAACGTTAACTAACTTGCTGAACGGCACCATTACTAGCGTACTCGGAGCAACCGTGACTGCCGGAACGTTAACGAACTTACTGAACGGTACGATCACAAGTGTTCTGGGAGCAACCATCACGGCAGGAACATTGACCAATCTGCTCAATGGAACCATTACCAGTGTGCTTGGCGCAACCATTACAGCGGGAACGCTGAGCAGCGTAACTTCTATATCACAGAAGAGCTTTCAGGAATCACAGCTTATTGGTACACCTACCGCGAATGCTTTTACAGCCCTTCCAGCAGTGACCACCAGTGTATTCGGAACGTATTCCTTCTTCGTATATAATCGAGGCCCAGGAGTCAATCGGGTCGATGCCCGCGTTGAGATCAGTGCTAACGGAACGAACTGGTACACCGATGTAACAACCGTCACAGGCATATTATCTGGATCGGTGGATGTATTGGTGCCACAGCGATTTCTCAAATATACACGCCTATCCTATCGTTCCAGTCTCGTCGGATCACCCACGACAATTGATGTCATCTTCAATGGACAAGGCACATAACCCGATCGATCATCATATAGGTACATGGAGTCCGCTTTTGTGGGCTTCATGTATTTTTTTTGGCATAGGAGGTGATGGTGCTGTGAAGCAAGGGTTAGTCGGAATCCACATGATTGTGCAAAATGAAGAACATTACCTGCCCCGTTGTCTGGGCAGCTTCCAATCACTTGCAAGTGAATGCTTTGTTACAGATACCGGCTCCATAGATCGCACGGTTGAGATTGCTGGACAACATCAGGCAACGGTGCTGCATGCGAAGTGGGATGAGGATTTTGCTTCTGCCCGTAATATCAGTCTGCCGCTGGCGAGTACGGACTGGATTCTGTGTGTGGATGCGGATGAATATGCCGTAGAAGGGATTGATGAGCTACTTGCGTTCCTTCCAACGGTTGAGCCTAGCATCACCAAATTACGAGTCACCATAATCAATCGAATCGGCGAACAGGAGCAAGCGAACGTGTTGTTTCAGCCTGTCCGTCTCTTCCGAGCAGGTCGAGGATACCGGTACAACGGACGGATCCATGAACAGCTCTTTCGTGGCACCACAGGAGATAAGGATAGGGCGATAACTGCGGGTGCAAGTGTAGAAAGCGAGCTGCCTACTGAAATAGCAAAAGGTGTATTCGTGGAGCAGGAACCTCTCGCTCCATTAGTTATCATGCATGACGGTTACTTGCCGTCTACTATGGCGACCGGACACAAACCACGTCGCAATCTCAAGCTGTTACAGAAGCAGCTTGCAGAACAACCAGAGCATCCTTTTCACCTCTATAATCTCGGTGTGACGTACTGCCAGCTTGGACATGTGGAGAGGGCGACAGAAGCATTCGCGCAATCTCTTCAATCTACTCCGCTGGAAGCCCCTTATCGTCCAACCTTAGTTCGAGACTATGGGAAGGTGCTTATCGTGCTGGAACGTTATGATGAAGCACATGGACTTCTGGCTGCGGAGAGACAGCATTATTGGGGCTATGCGGATCTGCATCTATTGTTCGGGGAGACGTTGCAGCAGCAGGGTTTGGAAGAACGCGCATATCAGGTTTACGCAGAAGCAGTTGAGCATCATACAGACAATGGAACATCAGAGAACATAGCGAAGATTGAATTGCAGAGCACTAGCGATAAAGGACATGGGGTTCAATCCGAGCCAGCTTATGTTACAGAGCAAGGTTCGACTACCTATAAACCCTATACAGCGATGGGGCGGTTAGCACAGAAAAAAGGATTCCTGCAAGAAGCAGCTCAATTGTATAAGCTTGCGTTAGCTAAAATGCCAACCTATACACCAGCGTGGAGAGGTTTGGCTGATGTGCTGCAACAGTCTGGTGAGCCAGATAAACGGATTGCTGAACAATTGCAGATGCAATGGAAAGAGGGACTGCAACGAGAGGACGTTGAAGTTAATCATCGCATAACGGAGGTTGTTCAAGCGCTTGCCTCCTGCGGAGCATACGAACAGGCACTTCACCTTCTGCAAGAACAGGATCGCAACCATGGCATACCGGAAGCTGACCTCGTGCACTGGATGTTGTGTGTGAACAGGGTGTCCGCAGTGCAAGAATGGGCGGAAAGGCAGTATAGGGATGGGGAAGATCATCTTGTATTTAAAGCGTCTGAGCTGAAAATGGACTGGGCAGTAGCGTGCTGGGCTCATGGCTCAGTGTTATCATCCTCATTTCTAGCTGTAATTGACCCAGAGGAAAGCTCTACATGGAGAGCATTGGACAGTCTACTTTGCGATCAGGATAAGTACATTATTCAGCAAGACGGAGATAGCCAAAAGATAATTACATCGCAAGTTGCAGCAGGCGTACGAACATTAGCAAAAACAATCATAGAACGGGCTGTACAGACAGGACAGTTATCCCTTGCGAAACGGTTGCATATGAAGATCGCAGAGCTGTATGTGGAACCTCATGAACGTTCATTGCACAAGCAATGGATCGCCGAGGTGCTGTATCGCACCGGATATACGATGGCAGCAGCCGAGATGTTAATTCAGTGTATGGCAGAAGGGGAGCTACAGGCGCAGAGTCTATTTATTCTGGGGGAAACGGTATATACCAGAGGGCATTACGATCAAGCTCTAGTTCTGTTTCAACAAGCGCTGGAGCAAGAACCAGGATTACAGCGAGCCAGAGCAGGTGCATCTCTCTGTTATTTACAATTGGCTAAGGAGGTCATAGAGCAGGAGGTAACACGTTCTCCTTCCGTTGCTGAACTGAAAGCTCAATTGACGGTGCTGGAGCAAAAATTGCGACTTGCTGAGGGGCTTCCTTGGCGTACGGTCTTCCATGCAAAGGAAAGGAGGAATCATGTTGCCGAACAATCTCATTTCGCTATGCATGATCGTTAAGGATGAGGAACAATGGCTGCCTCAATGCTTGGACAGTGTGCAAGCAGCGGTCGATGAAATCATTATTGTAGACACAGGTTCCTCAGATCGCAGTGTAGCGATTGTGGAGTCGTATGGAGCAATGGTTGTGCATTTGGCGTGGAGCGATGATTTTGCCGCGGCACGTAATGCTGGACTCGCGCGAGCTTCCGGCGATTGGATTCTCTTTCTGGATGCGGATGAAGCACTGGATCAGGTTGCTCAGGAGCAGATCAGGAGCTGGACGGCAGTCAGCGGATGTGACGGATTGTTTTTAAATATCCATAACTATACAGGTTCGGGTCAGCAAGGGGCTACCGTTAATCCGGTGTTGAGACTATTTAGAAATGCGCCGGAACATCGGTTCGAAGGGCGGATACACGAACAGATCGCGGCATCTATCTGCCGGAAGAATCCAGAGGCTGCGTTTCACCTAACCGATATGGTCATCCATCATTATGGCTACCAGACAGCTGTGGTGGAGCACAAAGACAAAGTGAATCGCAATTTACGTCTGTTAGAACAAGCGGTCAAGGAAGAGCCGGATCAGCCGTTTCATCATTATAATCTGGGTGTCGAATATTTGCGTCTAGGTGAAGCGGAGCGGGCGCTAAAGACATTTGGTGTGGCTAAGGCGGGCATTGATCCAACGGTAACTAGCTATGCACATCTGCTATGCAAGTATGAGATTCGATGTCTGGAGTATCTGAATCGCTGGCAGGAGGCATTGGAGCATATTGATGCAGCGCTGGAGCTATTCCCGGATTATACGGACTTACTCCATCATCGCGGGGTATGTGAAGATGCGCTTGGACATGTAGAGAAGGCAGAGTTCTGGCTACGTGAAGCTATTCGGTTGGGAGCGCCGCCGCCGATGTACCATACCGAAGAAGGTCTCGGAACATATCAGACGTGGTACACGCTGGGCAGATTGCTGGAGGGGAAGGCAGATCTGGAGGGTGCAGTAGATGCCTACGTAGAGGCTGTTCGTGCCCAATCGAGCCTGTTGCCCCCGCTATACCGAATATTCCGTATCATGCGGGTATCGGGACAAGAGCAGCAGATCCCCGAGCTGATTAGAGAACGCTTTGCACTGGAATCGGAAGAAGCGATATACAAAGTGCTGGGTGTGATGGAGCAAAGTCGCTGTTATGAGGCAGCAGTCGAGTGGATAGCGGAACTTTCATCATCGGCAGATCCAGTTGAGAAGCGAGAACGACTATCCATGGCAGAGGCTCTGCTTCAGATTCAACGTGGGAAATGGAAGGCTGCCAGACTCAAACTGGAGCCAATTCAGCGTAAAAAAGGTCTGTACGCAGAGCAAGCATCCAGCTGGCTCGATCGATTACATTGGGCTCAAGGAAGATCCATAGAAGGTAAGGATGAACTATGCAATTGGCTGTATCGTCATTCCCAGCCGGATGGACTAGGAGGAGAAAGGCATGAAGGCAAGGCTGAGGACAGTAACACACCTGTGACCAAAGGGGAATCAGCTAACGGCGGGTATGACGGATGGCAGGCATTTGGGTTGCTGATGGAAGGATGTGTGCAATCAGGTCAATGGCAGGAGCTTCATACACTCATTCAGATGGGTCGGCAACAGCTCGCGACTGGGGTCTCACCGGGGGGAGAGACGCGTCAGGAGCAAGCAGAGGAGCCTTTTGCCGGGGTAGCTAATACGGTAGCGGGTACGAGTTGGCTGGTTCGTGGGCTCGTGAGTGCTGCAGATGAACAGCTCCGTGAGTGGAGTGAAGGAATAAATGGACAACGGCAGCAGTGTTGGCCGCTGGTGCAACGGCTTCGATTGGAATTGCCGGGGCCGGATGGTTTCGGGTCATAAGTAGAGTAGAGGTGGATAAGGGCGGGGATAAACATGCGGATGGGAATCAGCTTATGCATGATCGTTAAGGATGAAGCGCAGCATCTTGAGCGGTGTCTGGACGCAGTCCGTGATGTGGTCGATGAGATCATCGTTGTGGACACAGGATCAACCGATGATACGCCTGATATTGCCCGTCGCTACGGTGCAATCGTAATGCATGCCACCTGGTCGGGGGATTTCGCTAGAGCACGCAACCAATCCCTCGCCTTAGCGACAAATCCGTGGATTTTAGTGCTGGATGCAGATGAAGTATGGCTGCCAACCGAGTCAATGCATACTGAGATGGGGCGTCTAGTATCAAGGGATCAGGATGAGATATGGGGATATTGGATACAAGTGACGAGCCTGCTCGGTCACTCCGGTGAAGAACGAGTAACAGATATGGTGTGTCGTCTATTTCGGAACGATCCTCGGATTGCCTTTAAAGGGACGATTCATGAAGAGGTCGCTTCTTCTATCTATGCCTTCGCACCACAGGGGATTGCAGCGTGTGAGCTAGAGATTCTACATGATGGATATCTAGATAGGGTCATTATGAGCAAAAATAAAATAGAGCGGAATATGCGGTTAATCCGCTCCGCTCTGAATCAAACCCCAGACCAACCTGAATTGTTGTATGCACTCGCTGCCGAGTGGTTTCAACAAGGAAATTATGAGGAAGCATTGCGGTTATTAGTTCCTCTACTAGCAGAACTAGAACCAGGGTGTGGCTACCACTCTGATCTGGTGCTCAAGACGGCGTATGCCTGGCGAGAATACGGACATCCCGAACGGGCGCTAGCTATTGTGCAAGCCTGGGCACCGGTGTATGAGGACTTTCCTGATCTGTTGGAGCTTGGAGCTGTGCTCCAGCTGGATCTGGGACATGAAGAAGATGCGCTGGATTGGTTGCGACATGCCAAGTCCGTTGCTGGATCAGGCTCAAAGTACACGTCCGTTTCGGGAGCTGGATCATATCGCAGCTTGATCTTAGAAGGCATGGCGTATGAACAGCTAGGTCAGTGGCAGCAGGCAGAAGAAGCCTACACTGCCGCAATTGCGACCAAGTCAGACAGCGTGGCCGCATGGCAACGGCTACTGTGGTTAGCTGCGGTTACGGAGCGGCCTAACGCGGTGGCACGCGTTGTTGCAAGGCATCACCTGCCATTAGTGGCATGGCAGGTGATGCTCCAGACTGCGCTGGATGCACACCGGCCAGAATGGCTGTTGCGCCATGCAGGCTCGCTCGCCGGTGTGATGCAGGCACAGCCGCTGGCATCGGGGCTTGCACTGGCTCAGCTCGGCGAAGATGCTGCCGCCGAGGTGGCGCTGCGCCCTTGGGCGTCGCATGCGCAGCACGGGCCAGCAGCAACGCTGGCGCTGTGGGCGCTCGCCTGCAAGCGGCGTGGTTTGCCTGCCGCAGCGTCAGGCGAGGCAGGCGATGCAGCAGGTGATGTAGGCGCATTAGCAGGCGAGGCAACAGGTGGTGCGCGTGCCGCTGGCCTCGCTCACCGCCATGGGGCTGCAGCGCAGTGGCCTGCGGCAGCCTGCGCGAGCCCGGCGCAAGCGCCGCAGGCCGCCGTGCACGCCGCCGCCGATGCGCTTGCGCGCACGGGCGCCTGGCCAGCGTGGCTGCGCCTGCTGGCGGCGATGCCGCCCGGCGCTGCACCGGCGCTGCTCGCGGCGCTTGCGCCTGCGGCACGCTGCGGGGTGCTGCGCGCACCCGCGAGCGTCCGCGAAGGGCTGCTTCAGATCTGCGGCGGCGAGCCTCCAGCCGCAGGGCAGCCCTTCGCGGACGAAGTGCCCGCCGCCATCCGCACAGCGGAGGCACTTGTGGCGGGCACGCTCGCGTTGCTCGCAGGGCGGCGGCATGCCGCGCGTGCATGGGCCGAACTGGCCCAGCGCAGCTCGCTGCAAGCCACCGCCGCAGGCCGCCCGGCGACGACCGTTACGCCGGGCGTACGTGCATTGTTGCGCCTGACAGCTCCTGGCGCAACCACTGCTGACAGCTATGCAGCGCAATGCCAGCTGCTGTGGGTACACTTATAGAGGGTGTTCCCAAAGTCCGCTACTCCATTTCAATATTCATCCCATCTTCTCGGTACCGAAAACCGATCTGTTTGAACACGCACTTATAGATCCCGGCGTTCAATCGGTTAACTTTTACGAATGACTGCCCGAAAACAACGAATGGGGGTGCCATACATGTCAGACCAGATGGCATCCTCAGGCTCTTCCACGCTCAGCTTCCCATCAATCGTTAATCCAGTAACAGCCATGATGGTTTCCAGCAGGTCTGGGCGCATCTCTGGTACGTCAAACGTTGCGATTAACCTTCCATCTGGCTTCATGACTCGGGCGAACTCTCGAAACGCACGTAGCATCGTGCCTGTATCTAGATGCTCCAATACAGAGATACAGAAGACGCGGTCGAATGTGCTTGCTTGATAGGGTAACTGAGCGAGATTAGCCTGTGCACGGTGCAGTTTGGTTAGATAGAACTCAGGAAATTCACGTGCGGCTTCTTCGCCAAAGTCTGAGATGATGTCCAGCCGGATGGCTTCCTCCGATAATATGCGATCATCCCAATCGCAGGCATGAACTTCCTGGCATTGCTCTGCGAGCCAAAATTTGAAGGGGTGTGAGATGCCACAGGCAGCGTCTAGAACAACGTCACTGGGACGAGCGAATTGACGAGCCCATTCGTATTCATAAGGTCTGCTCCACCATGCCGGATGTAAGGGGAATATCAGTGTATCGGTCTTAGGATCGTTACGTCGAACATATCTAGATTCCATTAATTCTGTCTGATCCGCTGCATCCATCATCATCGAACCCCTTCCTTCATATCTGCGTCAGCAAGAAATGTACGGAGTACCTCACTCCATTTGCGTTTCCATCGGGATAGGTCATAGGCGAGTGCTGTTTCGCGTGCATAGATGCCAAGACGTTCCCGCTCGGCTCTGTCTTGGACAAGTCGGACGAGAGCAGCAGTTAGCGCTTCTTGGTTTGGTGGAACGAGCAATCCGTTGAATCCATCCTGAATTAGATCATTTAGTCCACCCACATTAGAGGCGACCACAGGTAACCCGCAGCTCATCGCTTCCAGACAGGCATAGGAGGTACCTTCCGAGAAAATCGTAGGAATGACCGCGATATCCGCGTGATGGTATGCCTCTCGGATATCCCTGAAATCATACGTACGGTGAAATATCCGATTGGCATGCGGGTGTGTGCGATGCCAGTAACGGAAGGAACGGCCTACAGTACTGCCTTCCACCAGTTCTCCGGCAAACTCGATCTCCAGATCTGGAAAGGCTCCAAGCAACTGATCTGCCGCCAGCATCATCGGAATGATGCCACGTTCCAAGCTGACACGACGTGGATAGAGGATACGCACAGGGCGGGATACGGCATCTTGTTCGTTTACCTTATTAACTACTGCAAATCCATCATGCTGCTCCTCACTCTCTGCACTTTCTTCATTCTCTTCGTTCTGAACCTCAGGCTTCTGTTTAAGCATGTTCTCAGGTGTATCCCCATCTGTATGATGATCTTGCTCTAGACCGGGAGGTGAGGCATCAGACGTGCTAGAGATGAAGATACGATCTAAACGATCTTCATGCTGCTCCAAGTCTTCCTTCCACTGGGATAGCCACTGTGCTTCCTGTTCTTGCTGCATCTGACGCCGAGGAGGAGCAGGGGTGAAGTATGAGGTGTCGACTGCATTCGGAATCAAAATGAGCTGTGCAGGGTCACTGAACGTGCATGAAGCACGACAATAAGTCTGAAAATGAGAATCCACAGATACGATATTCAGCAGTCCATCAACGGCCTGCTGAATATGTTCGGCAACCTGTTGTTTTGTTTCAAGCGGTAGGCCGGGACGATCCCAGTTAATGCCGTGGCAGATACCGAGACTGCCGGGTTTATAAGCAATCGGTTGCCAGATGCAGCTAGCATAAATGATAGGGCCGCGTGCAGCATGGGCCATTCGGGCGAAGGCTTCAGGCACATCGTTCATATCGTATGGGTAACCGAAGACGTCAATCTGTTCTGTACGTGTCTGAAAAGCTTCGAAATAGGATAGTTGATGCACTTCAGGGATATGTCCCATCTCATGTATGACACTGCATAGATCCAAAATATATCGTTCCAGTCCACCCCCGAACACCCGTGCAAACTCCCGGTTGTACCCGTCTGTGAAGCTGTGCGTTAGAATGCTGACTACCCCCATGTCACTGCTCCTCCTTCCAAGGAACCAGCCGGGGTTCCGGATCAAGAATAGACTCATAGTGTTCGAGACTGCCCCATTGTCCATCTGGATCAATGCGCTTGTAACGCAGATATTTACGCACCCGATCTTCCAGACTACCTGCCCAGCCGAGGTGCTGTACTTTTAATTCGGTATTCATGCCAGGTAAGACCATGCAGGACAGGGGGAGACGGGGAACATGATGATTTTGCTGTGGATAGAAATAGGGATATTCAGGTATATATCGTACAAGTGAGGCTGTGTGCCTCTGGTGTAGCTTCCATAGCTCATCCTCCCGATAGTGAGTACGCCCACCCCACATATCGTAGAAACGAAATGCTACCCAGTCCGCATGCTCTTGGTTAATGAGCTCCCGCATGGCTTGTTTGGCTTTTGTACCGTACAGCTCATCAGCATCGACAGATAGCAGCCAGTCTGGTGAGGTGCTCACAGCTGCTTGCCATAAGACGTTACGTAGACGCCATTCCTGAGCAAATAACGGTTGTTCAAGCACCTCTAAGCGGACAACCTTGGGATAAGATCGGCAGATGTCTGGCGTTCCATCTGTACTGGCATCATCCACAATCACGATCTCATCTACAAAATCACTCAGATTGTGCAGCACTTCCTCCAGGTATCGCCCACGTTCGTTTCGAACCTGAAGTATTGCAGTCAGTTTGTTGTTTTGGCTTTTGCGGATTCGCCGGATGGAGGCTGGCTCTGTCTCGAGGATTGGCTCCCGCATATGCTGTCTGCGTTTCTTCGGATCAAACATTAGGGCACCTCCCCAAGTAGCTGTTGTATCGCTTGATCCAGCAGTTCCATTTCGACAATTCGTTCAAGAGCATGCTCATCATCAAGAGCTGATTCTAGAAATAATGTAACTGCTCCATGGCGTTCTCCCCGCAGGGCTAGAGCGGTACCGGACAATTGGCGGTAATCTTGCTGGCTGGCTTGATCCACAATATCTGCGGCATGAACCAGTTTAAGTGCTTCCTCTACACGTCCAGTTTCCTGGAAAATGCGAAACTTCCAGTGCCGGGCCGTTTCTCCGCCGAGCTTATCGAGTACTTTTAAAGCCGTTCCATAATCATCATTTAGACGTAGTAATTCTGCCTGAACGAGCTGATGCTCTCCAGCCTCCAACCAGCGACATAGCTGCTCGTAATGATGCCGTTCCTGATCCGTGGCGGCAGTCGTTCCATACACTTGCAGAGCATTCTCCACTTCCCCGGCTCTTGCCTGAATGGCGGAGAGGAAGCGGTAGTGTGATTGAAGACAGTCAGAGCGTCCACATGTGATCGCATGGGCAAACGCTTCTTGAACTGTTGCGGCCGCCCGCGAGTCTTCCAATATATATTCATAAGCAGCGAGCAAAAAGGAAATCGTCTCATGTGCGCCTGTTTTGGAACGGAGCTTCCGATAATAATCTGCTCTTAGCTTACATTGAAGCTGGGTAACCGTATCTGTGGCACTGCTATGGATCTGTTTGAGTGCGTGCAGAAACAGCATTTCGTAATCCCGCAGTGGAATTTCAAGCTCATCTTTTTGCATCATGCCAGTAGGTGTAGGGTCTTCCCCGCCTAGCCAGACGGTGCGGACACCTTGAAATACCAGCTTCATATAACGTGTCTCTGAGGACGTACATACCAGATTAGAAATGCCGACCAGCTTGCTAATACAGCTCTCCCAGAGCGGCGAGTCAGCTTCCTCTTGGACAGGTTCTGGCAGGAGCGTTATCAACAGATCAGGCTGAATGGAGGCTACTGCGGTAAGCCAGTACGGATGCGCAACGACTGCAACAGTACGAGGCTGTTGTAGCAGTGCTTCCGCCTCCAGTAAGGATATTAACGTAATCGCTGCAGGTAGATCGTCTGACCGTTCCAGATGGCTAACATAGTAGACTGCTCCTTCAGCAGCCAGTAGTGCAGCAATGTCTGGATAAGGAAATGTCGACCATCCCCCTTTACGGGGAAATAGAACGTAGTGAATTGGAGAGAGGGACGTCTCTTTATATTGTTGAGCTGTCTCGTTCGGATGAATCTGACTCTCGCTGGATTGTACAGGTTCTTCCACGGGCTGGATCACCTCACTTTGTTTGCATTTATACTCGGATAACACGGATATAATTCGTTGAACTCACTCCATATGTAAAAGCCTTTGTCGCACAAGGAATAGGTTGCCTGACATTAACATATGGGCATTCCGTCTCAAACATGAGCAACTTCCGTGAATAGACGAAGTTGACAAGCGTCCCAAATAACAGAGAACCGTACTTTGAATTCGTACTAATGTGTGACCGTCGTCACATTTTTGTGGATTTTTTGACTAAGTTTGTGATTATTATCACATGTATAAAATAGGTAATCTGGCACAATACGTTCATCAATGTATTTGGTGGACAGACAGCGAAGGTGCAGCTTCAATCCCAAGTACATACATAATAATGCGAATAGAAGAGAAAGAAGGGGGAACGGTATGGATCCGATCATGCTATCGCGAATCCAATATGCGCTCACAACGATTTTCCATTTCTTTTTTGTGCCGCTGTCCATCGGTTTAGTGCTGCTGGTAGCGATCATGGAGACGTTGTACGTCATGAAGGGGAAAGAAATTTACAAAACGATGGCCAAGTTCTGGGGCAAATTGTTCCTGATTAACTTTGCGGTTGGCGTCGTTACAGGTATCCTGCAAGAGTTTCAGTTCGGTATGAACTGGTCGGAGTACTCCCGCTTTGTTGGGGATGTATTTGGTGCGCCCCTGGCTGTTGAGGCCTTGCTGGCGTTTTTTATGGAGTCTACCTTTATAGGGCTATGGATATTTGGCTGGGATCGTTTGTCCAAAAAAGTCCATTTGGCCTGCATCTGGCTAGTGTTTGTCGGTACCTTCTTATCGGCACTGTGGATATTAGCAGCGAATTCATTCATGCAGCATCCAGTGGGCTTCGAGATCAACAACGGCCGAGCCGAGATGAATGATTTCTTCGCACTGATTACCAATGGTCAGCTGCTCGTTGAGTTTCCGCATACGATCTTTGGAGCTTTAATGACAGGAGCGTTTGTTGTAACAGGAATCAGTGCCTATAAATTAATGAAAAAGCAGGACGTTGAGATTTTCCGCAAATCGTTCAATATTGCGATCATCATTGGTCTTGTATCCTCCTTCGGTGTAGCCTTCTCTGGGCACTTCCAGGCACAATACCTGGTTGAGACCCAACCGATGAAAATGGC
This sequence comes from Paenibacillus sp. Root52, assembly GCF_001426865.1. GTDB lineage: Bacteria > Bacillota > Bacilli > Paenibacillales > Paenibacillaceae > Paenibacillus. Next base: position 40,442 of record NZ_LMFO01000031.1, read on the forward strand.
AGCCAGTGAAGGAACGTGGACAACAACAGAAGACCCTGCACCATGGACGGTAGTTGCTTTCATCGATCCGGAGAAGCAGGAGAATTCAGGGGAGATCAAAATCCCAGGATTGCTGAGTTACCTTTCCTACAGTACATTTTCGGGCAGCGTCAAGGGTATGAAAGAATTGAATGCAGAATACCAGCAGACTTACGGTCCTGGAGATTACATCCCACCGGTACGTACGACCTTCTGGAGCTTCCGTATTATGATTGCGGCGGGTGGTTTGATGATTGCACTTGCTCTATATGGTACTTACCTGGCTATGCGCAAGAAGCTGGAAGTGGCAAAGCCGTGGTTTATGCGTCTCATGGTATTTGCCATCTCTCTGCCGTTTATTGCGAACACTTCTGGATGGATCATGACCGAGGTTGGTCGGCAGCCTTGGACGGTATTTGGCTACATGACGACGGAGGCGGGTGTTTCACCGAATGTATCGGCAGGTATGATCTTATTCTCTACGATTGCATTCACGGCTGCGTACACCGTTCTGGGTATCGTGATGGTTTATTTATTTGTGCGTGAGATCAAAGCAGGGCCATATGCTGTAGATCAGCCAGAAGATCAGGACGAATCAGCCGATCCGTTCGGCGTGGATGGGGGGTATTCCGTTGTCACTAAGTGAGCTGTGGTTTTTGTTGATCGCCGTATTATTTGTGGGGTTCTTTTTCCTTGAAGGCTTCGATTTTGGTGTAGGCATGTCATCAGGTATCATCGCCAAGACAGACCGGGAGCGTCGTACACTCATTAATTCGATAGGTCCGTTCTGGGATGGGAATGAGGTGTGGCTGATTACGGCAGGGGGTGCCATGTTTGCGGCCTTCCCGCACTGGTACGCCACGTTGTTCAGTGGTTTTTACCTGCCGCTAGTTGTGGTGCTGTTAGCTCTGATCGGACGCGGGGTGGCATTTGAATTCCGCAGTAAAGTAAAGCAGCAACAGTGGCGCAAAACGTGGGATATCATCATCGTTGTGTCCAGTGCTTTGCTGCCCTTCCTGTTCGGCGTTGTGTTCGCTACGCTGATGAAGGGTCTGCCGATTGATGGAGAGATGCAGCTTCGTGCAGGTTTTCTAGACATCGTTAATCCATATACGGTCGTAGGCGGTTTAAGTGTGACCTTACTGTGTCTAGTTCATGGACTATTATTTGTCTCACTGCGCACGGTTGGCGACCTAAGAGAGCGTGCTCTCCATACAGCGCGCCAATTGATGCTTCCGCTTGCGGCTATGCTTGTCATTTACGCAGTGATGACCTATCTCATGACCGATATTTTCACTGTACGGGGTTGGGCACTCTGGATCATGGTGATCCTTGGGGCAGGAGCACTGGCTTTAGCGAATTATTTCGTTCGTCAGAAACGGGAAGGCTGGGCGTTTGGTATGACGGGAGCTGTAATCGCGATTTCTTTTGCTTCGGTATTTATCGGTCTGTTCCCAAGAGTGATGATCAGTTCGTTAGGCTCTGCATTTGACCTGACCGTATATAATGCTTCCTCGGGTGGGTACTCCTTGAAAGTGATGACAATTGTAGCGTGCACCTTACTGCCGTTTGTCCTTGGCTATCAGATCTGGAGTTATTATGTGTTCCGCAAACGCCTGAACGAGCAGCACCACCTGGAGTACTGATATGGGACGCGGGCTGATGAAGCTGCCGGGCATCCGGCCAGTACTGGCGCTGGCTTCAGCGCTAGTAATGCTGCAGGCGATGACGATCATTATGCAGGCCAAATGGCTGGCACAGGCCATCACAGCTTTGTTTGAAGGTTCATCCGTAACAGAGCAGTACCCGGTACTGCTGCTGTTCCTGGCTGCTTTTGCTGCCCGCTATGCTATATCTTATTGGTTGCAGCTTGTAACCTCACAGTATGCTGAGCGAACGGGAACCGATCTACGAAGGCAGTTGGTGGAGCAATGGTTTCGGTTAGAGCCACGCTTTGCCAAGACGGAAGGCACAGGGCATCTGGTGACTTTGGCACGAGAGGGAATAGCTCAATATATAACGTATTTGGAACTATTCATTCCCCGAATGTTAGGGATGGGATGTATACCAATTGTGCTGCTGTTATATGTGTTCAAACTGGACGTGATGTCCGGGGTGATTCTCATGCTAACCCTTCCCATTCTGATCACGTTCCTCATTCTGGTTGGTCTGGCTACGCAACGCAAAATAGATGGTCAGTTCAAATCGTATAAAGCACTAGCCAATCATTTTGTCGATACCCTGCGTGGGTTAGAAACATTAAAAACCTTGGGACAGAGCGAGCGGCATGCACAGACGATTATTCAAGTTAGTCAGCGTTACCGCAAAGCTACAATGTCTACGCTACGAATGGCGTTTCTCTCATCGTTTGCACTCGATTTCTTCACGATGTTATCGGTGGCTTCGGTGGCGGTTGGTCTGGGACTGCGGCTAACGGAAGGACATATGCTGCTTGGCCCTGCGTTAACGGTGCTTATTCTGGCGCCGGAATATTTTTTGCCAGTACGGATGGTCGGTGCGGATTATCATGCAACATTGGATGGTAAGGAAGCAGGAGAAGCGATTCACCGGATGATTGAACGAGGTAAGCAAGCTGCACGTGAGCAGAAACAAGCCTACGATCAGGTGATCTTGCATACCGAAAGGGAGAACAAGCCGTCAGCAACGATGAAGATTCATCTTGCAGATTCTCAGCGATCGGCAGTTCAGCAGAAGCAATTAACACAAGAGGATAAGCCTCCAACCTATGATGGGTTATGGAGCAAGACCAGCCGATTGGCGTTAACGGATCTACAGGTTCGTCATGAAGAGGGTGCTCCTCCTTCGCTTACGGACGTAACGTTTCAGGTTTCGGGCACGAGCAAAGTTGGCATTATCGGAGCCAGTGGAGCGGGCAAATCCACCTTGATTGATGTATTAGCTGGCTTTCAGTTGCCCACCTCTGGTCGTATGGTCGTGGATGGGCGACCGATATCCCCAGATATGTTGAAGTCGTGGAGAAGTCAGACTGCGGTCATCCCGCAGCATCCCTATATTTTTAGCGGTAGTTTAGCGGATAACATTCGTCTCTATCGACCTGAGGCATCGAACGTAGAGCTGGCTGCAGCGATTCGTGCAGCAGGATTAAGTTCACTAGTGTCGTCATTGCCTCACGGAATGGATGAAAGGATTGGTTCTAGTGGTCGACAGCTCAGCGGTGGACAGGAGCAGCGTGTGGCTCTGGCGAGAGCTTTGTTAGGTGCAAGACCCATGCTGCTGTTAGATGAACCGACGGCACACCTGGATGTCGAGACAGAGTATGAGCTGAAGCAGACGATGTTGCCGCTATTCGAAGACAAGCTAGTCTTCCTCGCTACCCACCGTCTACACTGGATGCCACATATGGACTGGATTATTGTCATGGAAGCTGGAACCGTGGCGGAGACAGGCACGCATGCACAATTGATGGCGCGTCAAGGCGTGTATTATCAGATGATTCAGGCTCAGATGGAGGCGGTGTAAGGATGAGAGCTGGATATCAATCAATAGAGAAGGAACGTGACCTCCGCTCGGAGAGAAAATGGGATTGGATCACGCCTTATGTGAAGCAGTATCGTTGGAGGTTCGTAGGGGTCATAGCGCTGGGCACGGCTGCGATGCTGTGTGCCGTATTATTGCTCTTCACTTCAGGATACCTCATCTCTGCATCTGCTCTTCGTCCTGAGAATATTCTGATGGTTTATGTACCGATTGTAGGCGTACGTGCCTTCGGGATTTTCCGAGCGGTGTTCCGGTACGTCGAGCGATTGGCTGGGCATGATGCAGTACTGCGCGTGCTTGCGGATCAACGCGTGAAGCTGTATCGGATTTTGGAACCACAGGCGCTATTTCTTCGTTCCCGCATGCAGACAGGAGATGTACTAGGGGCGCTTGCAGAGGATGTCGAGCGTCTTCAGGATATCTATCTACGAACCATATTTCCAGCGATTACGGCGCTTGTGATCTACGGTGCTGCAGTGATTACTTTTGGTACGATAGATGTTGGGTTTGCATGCTGGATGGGACTATATATGTTGTTTCTAATCGGTGTATGGCCTGCCATATCGCTCCAAGTCACCTGGAAGTTAAACGTGAGGCTGAAACGGGAAAATAGTAAGTTGTACACTCGCCTTACGGATGGCGTTCTTGGTCTAGGAGATTGGATGGCAAGTGGTCGCGCTGTGGAATTTGTGCAACAACATGATGAAGAAGAAGGGCGAGCAGATGCCATTCGTCGCAGGTTGCGACAGTGGAGAAGATGGCGTGATCTCGTCGCCCAGCTTGTCATTGGGCTTATGGTTGTGTCCGTCACGGTATGGGCGGGCGGTGAAGTGGCGGCGATGCAACTGCCTGCGGTTATGATTGCAGCCTTTGTCTTGGTGTTATTCCCACTCACAGAAGCTATACTGCCTGTGGCAGATGCTGTGGAGCATATTCCGCAATATCGTGAATCGCTGAACCGTCTGCATTGGCTTGAAGCTCCTGAGGAGCAAGTCCTTTCGAAAAGGACGACGAATGGCCAAGAGCAGGAGAATGAGAACGAGACGAATCGACGTATTCGCTTGCGCATATCTCCTAATCTGAGAGCAGACATTGAGATTAACCGTATCAGTCACCGTTATACTTCCAGTGATGCCGATGCTGTGCAGGAAGTGTCCCTCGATCTTCCCCAGGGGAAACGATTAGCCATTCTAGGACGTAGCGGTGGGGGCAAATCTACACTTTTAAAGCTAATTCAAGGTGCAATCGTACCGACGAGTGGACAGGTGCTCATCAATGGTTTAGCTGTGCCAACGCTTCGTGAAGACATGACGGATGCCATTTCGGTATTGAATCAAAGTCCACATCTATTTGATACAACGGTAGCGAATAACCTACGAATTGGACGTTTGGATGCTACGAATGAAGAGATTCGGCAAGTGGCTGCACAAGTAGGTCTAGCCGAGCTGATCGAGTCATTGCCACAGGCATATGATACACCGATGCTGGAGACGGGTTTACGTTTCTCGGGTGGGGAGCGGCAACGGATTGCACTCGCACGGGTTCTGCTCCGTGAGACACCCATCGTGATTTTCGATGAACCAACCGTAGGGCTTGATCCGATGACGGAACGTGCACTTATGCGTACGATCTTAGACAGTATGCAGGGCAAAACGATGATCTGGGTGACCCATAACCTGATGGGTGCAGAGCAGATGGATGAACTTATTTTTATGGAAAAAGGAAAGATCGTCATGCAGGGTTCTCACGAACAATTGCTGGCAAGGGAAGAGCGCTACCGGCGGCTCATTGAACTTGATCGACCCGGATGGGCAGACCGGCAGAAACGGGAAAACCCATTATCACCTGTAGCTTTCAGATAAGATTACTGGAGGTGATCTGGTAGGGATGGTATGTATGAAGTGATAGATAAAAAAAGGGCTGTCCCATAATGAAGTGCATCCCATATCATTACAGGCTATTATTATTTTACCTGTTTACGATATGGGGAGCACATCAGACGGGGACAGCCCTTTAGTTGCTTTTGAAGTAATGAAACTGACACATGCTATTAACTATCATTTTCCCGAATCAGAGAGCTAACGAATCATAGAGTCGTTATTTCGTCGAATCAGTTAATGTTGGAGTTTTAGACACCGTTTTATGACAGGATAGCGATACTGAGATTCGTTAAATTTTGCATACGTAGATGATCCAATTTACGTCTCTACCAGCAGTAGAATAATAGACGATAGACAGAGGCATGTACTGATCAGATACAGGACAGCTACCACCTGTTTGTGATTTAAGCCTGCACGGAGAAGTCGGTAATGCGCCTGACTTGCATCTGCTTGATAGATTGCTTTGCCTTGGATGAACCGTTTGATGACAACAAAGATATTGTCAAAGATCGGCACGCCAAGCGCTAGAATTGGGATAAAGAGCGATAGTGTAGTGGCTTGCTTGAATGCTCCATCCAGAGCGATAACAGCCAGAATAAAACCAAGGAATGTAGCCCCTGCATCCCCCATAAATACTTTTGCCGGAGGTTTATTGTATTTAAGATAAGCCAAGGTTACACCCACTAGAATAATAGACATGAGCGCAGAATCACTCTGCCCTTTGACGACTGCAACGATGAACAATGTAACTGCCGAGATTGCCGATAATCCCCCCGCAAGTCCATCCATACCATCCGAGAAATTAATGACAGTAGTTACACCGAAGATCCACAGAATCGTCAGTATGAACTGAAGCCAGATGGGGAGCATGATGTACTCGGAATTCAGTGGGTTAACGAATCCAGTAAACGCAATTCCCGAAAGGAACACAAGCACGGCTGCGGAGATCTGAATAATCATCTTAGGTAGCGCAGGAAAGTCTTTCCCTTTGGTTTTGTACCAATCATCGATGGTACCAATCGTTAACAGAAGTATACCGCCGGCCACGAGAGCCGCCGTTTCCCATGAGAGTTCTTTGGTAAACATAATATATGTAAGGAAAAATCCGACGAATATCGCGTAACTAGCTGTTAGTGGAATAGGCTGTCTATGTAATTTTCTCTCCACGTCTTCACGTGGCTTGTCTACAAAGTCCAGGCGATGAGCCAAACGACTGAGCGGCGGAATAAGCACCAGCACGACAGCAAAAGACAACATAAATGCCACAAGATATATCATAACTTCTCTTGGTTCACTCCTATCTTCACATTTCCTCTTATTATACGAGCTTGGCAGGAAATCTGTCGATGTCATTATTGTAACCAGACTAGATTAAATGCGTGCTGAGGCACTTCAAGGGAAAATGACGCAGCAGGGTGCAAAAAGGCGGTGAAAGATGCGCTTCAGCGAGTTTTGAGAAACGCCCTAGAGAATCTCAGGCAGATACGGTGCAAAATAACGAAGAGCAGCATCTGTATTGTAGCCATCATCTCCTTGCCAGGTTGCGACAAATATAAAGTCGCCGGAGCCGCCTTTGCCTCTTCTCGGCTTATCTGTTGGAACGAGCAGACCGGCTGCGGCCCAAATCTCAAGTAGCGCATCCCGCTCTTGTTTGCTGGAAGGAAGGAGACCTTTCCACCGCTTCTCAAGTGAACGAGCGCTATCCTTCGGATCCCCAGTCTGTGCAGCTTCCAGAAGGCTCACCAAGATAGCTTGATCTTCAGGGGTAACCTCGGAGATTGCATCAGTGTCCTTATATAGAAGCTCTAGATCCATCAGACAGTAGAGAAGCCAGCCGTGGCGAACGCCACCCCACTTGATCCGTTCAAAATTCAGTACATTCAAATCTGCGTTTACGTATTCTTGATCCGATTGAAGTCGCAAGAAATTACAATCTCCGCAGGCGCTAGTATTGGCGTGTACAGCTCGCCGCTCGAGATAGGTGTGCAGAGGAAGCTGTGAAGTCAATGCCCAACTGGACAGGGCACTGCGTAAATGTACATTTTTGGTGGACAAACTATGTAGAAATGCAGTAACCACTCGTTCTTGGAGTGTATCGTCTTGATGAATTTCATGCAATCGTCGCACGATTTCGTCATGCGTAATCGTCAGCGGGTCGAACATCACGCCTTGGCTCTTGGCATAATCAAAGTCTTCCCCCGAGAAGGGAGTGGACACGGATTTCCAGCCTCCGCCGCCCCAGAACGTGCTCATCAGTATCTTAGCTGCTTTCTTGTCCATACAGGATGCCTCCTTATTATAGCTGTAATTGAAGCTCGGCTTCTTGTTAAGTAGTTAAGTAGGTTAGTTTGGATCGGTTAGGTTAATTATTCTTCTGTTGTATTCAGAATCATGTCTACAAGACCAGGAAACTGCGTATTCAAATCGTCCTTTCGTAGGGAATAAAAGTGCTGTTTGCCTTCAATGCGTGGTTGAATTACACCAGCTTCACGCAAAATTTTGATGTGATGGGACAACGTGGATTTCGATATATGGTCTACTTCGAAGGCAGAACAGTTCTTCTCGCCGGAGCTGGCTAAGCAATGTGCAATTTTCATGCGAATCGGATCACCGAGTGCATTACACACTGTAGTCAACTTCATTTCCGAAGCCATAGGAATAGTAGGAGTTCTCATAGTTAAGACGTTATCATATTCAGCGTGTTCTTTCAATGTTCGAAAAAATTCGAACTAAGTATTGTTATAGATTGTAAAGTGTGTTACATTTCTTTTTGTTCATTTCGAAAAAAATCGAACTAAAATATAAAGTTAACCTACTAGGAGGATTACAATGACCACATTATTAAACAACTATTTTCGCTTATTCGACGCTTCCCGAGCAGATGAGCGTGCGATGCAAGATCTATTGTCTCTCTTTACGCCTGATGCAGAGATTGTATTGAACGGAACGAGTAGAAAAGGGTTTGAAGGTTTCATGAAGGCATTCTATGAGTACAACAGTGATGTTAAACATATGTGGGAGAAATGGGAGCTCCAACCGGATGGCAGCTATCAGACCAATTGGGCGGTATGCGGGCAGTCTGCAGATGGTACTGTATATGCCAAAACAGGGATTGATATTGCTCGGTTGAATGATGCAGGACAGATTGTATATCTGGAGAATGTGCAGAACGATAAGGATGCCTTCAGTAAATATAACCAGTAAGGCGGGTTAAATATCTATGGTAGGACTAGCCTCGCTTAGAGGTTGTTCCCCTAAATTCAGTGCTGATGATAAAAGAAGTCTATTTAACGGCATGATTCTCATTGAATGTGACTCAGCTGAATTATAAATAAGAAGACTGCCTGCATAGGCAGTTTTTTTTTGCATACTCTACTTGCTGCCGAGCAGCAGAACTAGAGAGAGCCACTGGAGAGTCATTGAGGCGGTCTTAACGTAACGGATATAGGAGAGATCGACATAGTTGTATGATATAATATAGACCAAATATATACAGCGGAGGTCTGAATTGGAGAAGAACATGAAGTGGGTTTTATTGATTTTGGCGATGGCGGCAGGTAGCTTTTTTCTATCACTAACTCCATTTGAATGGTTAAATGTCATATACGATGTAGCTGTCATTATCACGATTATTCTTATTTACGTTTTAGTTTTTAGGAAGAGAAAATAAGCAGAGCCTTGGGCGTGAATCCCAAAGGTTCAATAAAATAATGATTAGAATCACTATACGCAAGACGTACCCAAAGCGAAGAAGTTAACAAGAGAGTGAGGTTAACATGTATCTTATCGCGTTTATAACACTTGTTATTACAGGCTTGGTAGCTATACTTCATATCGTATTTGATCTCAAGGCATTGGGCGATGGCATTGCTCTGTTCGTGAAAATATCTAATTTGTTATTTTGGTTAGCCTTATTATTTTTTATTTATAAAATGCCCACGAAACCAGGGAAAAGGAATTCAAAGAAGCCGTGAGGAAGAAGACGCCATCTGCGTAACAAACACAACAACAAACAGGCCCCACTGTTCATACGCAGGAAGCCTGTTATTTATGTTGTTCAGTTGTTCAATGGTTGGTATCCCTTCTTGAACGAAAGTCCCTACGGATGCATCGTTTTATTCTGAAAAGCAGCAATGTCCGCGTATTCTTCCTCGAACTTGCGGGATATGCGGATGAAGATCGGCAACAGCTCGCGATACACCCGAACATGCTCCTGATCTGGCTTATGCCGATGTGTCGAGCCAATCATATTGGATACTACGCTGAGAGAATCGATCTCTCCAAGAGCATACAGTCCCAGCACCGCAGCTCCAAGGCAAGAGCTCTCAATGCTCTCGGGAATGATCACATCCTGATCGAAGATATCTGCCATCATCTGACGCCAGAGCTCGGAACGAGCGAATCCGCCAGTGGCATGAATTTTGGTGGGACGACCAATTTTCTCTTCAATCGCAAGCATGACAGTATAGAGGTTGAACAGAACCCCTTCTAGTGCAGCGCGAATCATATGTTCCTTCTTGTGATGCAGCGTCAGCCCGAAGAAGGAGCCTCGTGCACTTGGATTCCAGAGCGGTGCACGTTCACCCGTCATATAAGGATGGAATAATAACCCTTCCGAACCGGCAGGTACATTTTCCGCGACACGGGTCAGCACTTCATAAGGATCGATCCCCAGTCGTTTCGCTGTCTCTACTTCGGAGGCGGCTAACTCGTCTCGAATCCAGCGGAAGATCACGCCGCCATTATTCACAGGGCCACCAATCACCCATTGATTCTCCGTCAGTGCGTAACAGAAGAACCGACCCTTGGGATCCGTCACTGGTTGATCCACGACGGTACGGATCGCCCCGCTCGTACCGATGGTTACAGCTACAACCCCGGGATCAATCGCATTTACTCCTAGATTGGAAAGCACCCCATCACTAGCTCCAATGACAAACGGTGTGGTCACCGCAATACCCATCTCCTTAGCATACTCTGGGTGCAGTCCCTGACGTAGCACATGTGTTGTCGGGACAAGATTGGATAGATGTTTTGGCGTAATGCCTGCCACTTGCAGTGCTTCCTCATCCCAATCCAGCTTCTCTAGATTCATAAGCCCGGTAGCTGAAGCCATGGAATGATCAATCACATATTGGGAGAACAATTTATAGAAAACATATTCTTTCATGGAGATCAATTTATGCGTTTGTTGGAACAATTCCGGTTGATCACGAGTGAGCCACATGATTTTGGTCAAAGGCGACATCGGATGAATGGGTGTTCCTGTTCGAAGATAAATGTCATGACCATTCATATCGGACTGGAGCACTTTCGTCCATTCGGCGCTGCGATTATCCGCCCACGTCATGGCTCGCATCAATGGTTTACCGTGTGCATCCACAGGCAGAATGCTGTGCATGGCAGAACTAAACGATACAAATAGGATCTCATCCGGCTTCACCTTCGCCTTGGAGGTAGCCTGTTTAACCGATGCGATGACGGCTTGAAAAATATCCTCCGCATCCTGCTCTGCGATGGCAGGTGTTGGGGTGTGCAGCGGATAATTCGCACTGCCTTGAGATACAATGGTTCCATTTTGCTCGAACAGAACCGCTTTGGTAGAGGTTGTGCCGATATCTACGCCGATCATATAGGGTGAAGAAGCCATTTTGTCATCCCTCTTTCTGCGGTATTTATCTACAGATAAGAATATCAGAGTTGAGGGATGGATCAAAATATAATCATTCTTAGTCCTTCACCGCGCCTGCGGCAATATCCGAAATAAACTGACGGCTGATGAATAGAAACATAATGATCAAAGGGATGACAGCGAGCAGTGTACCTGCAATGACCATGGCATAATCCGTGTTATACAGACCATTCAATTGAGAAAGGGCGATCTGCAGTGTATATTTTCGCTCATCTGTCAGTACGATCAAGGGCCACAGATAATCATTCCACACCCCAATGAAGGTGAAGGCGCCAAGGAAAGCAAAGGCAGGTCGCAAAATGGGCAGAGCCACATTCCAATACAAGCGGAAGAAGTTGCAGCCGTCAATTCGACCGGCATCCAGCAGGTCGTTCGGAATAGACTCCGTCGCATACTGGCGAATCCAGAATATACCGAAGGCATTCACCATGCCCGGAATAATGAGTGCTTTGAAGGAACCAACCCAGCCAAACGTCGCCATGAGCACGAAGGATGGAACCAGGGATAGCTGCGAAGGTACCATCATGGTGGCGATGAGCAGCACGAAAAGCCATTTTTTGCCCGGAAATTCAAACTTCGCAAACGCAAACCCTGCCAAAGAATCAAAAAACAGTACCAATATAGTGACCATTCCAGCTACAAATAACGTATTAAGAAAAGCACCCCAGAAGTCAATCTGCTGCAATACGCGCGTAATATTGTTCCACATCTCGCCCCCGAACCACAGCTTGGGTGGGAAGCTATAAATATCCGACGTTGTCCGTGTAGACATCACGATTAGCCAATAGAACGGGAACATGGAAATGATCATGCCCCCGATGAGTCCGATATACAACACTACCGATTTGAGAGATCTGGACGTCATGAGCACTACCCCCTTGTCATGGTCACATCAGGATGATTTACCTTGAACGAGCTTCCAGTTCACGATCGAGAATAGAGCGATTATAAGGAACATTCCCCAACCTACAGCAGCACCATATCCAAAGTAATTGTTGATGAACGATTCGCGGTAGAGATAGAGGACAATCGTCATACCAGCAGCGCCAGCACCACCATCGTTGCCTACGAGAATCTGCGGTTCGGTAAATAACTGCATGCCCCCAATAGTGGAGGTGATCACGGTAAACAGAATGACAGGTCGTAGCATCGGAATGGTGATTCGGAAAAAGGATTGAATTGCTGAAGCTCCATCGATCTTAGCAGCCTCATATAAAGTGTTGGGAATGCTCTGTAGTCCAGCCAGGTAGATGACGGCATTGTATCCTGTCCAGCGCCAGACAACCATGGATGAGATGGCTACCTTAATGCCCCATGGTGCATTAAGCCATTCGACGACTGGAAGTCCGACCGATTGTAGCAAATAATTGAGGAAGCCATAGTTGTTGGCAAATAACGCGCCAAAGATGATAGCGACAGCAACAATAGACGTTACGTTGGGGAGGAAGTAGCCCACCCGGAAGAGGGTTTTGAACTTCACAAACGGTGCATGTAGCAGGAAAGCTATGATTAAAGCAAAGAAGAGCATCGGAATTGTCGAGTAGATCCAGATCATGAACGTATTGCCCACCGCTTGCCAGAACTCCACATCGGACAGCAGGTATTTAAAATTGTTAAGCCCGTTATACGTCATGACTCCGATGCCATCCCACTTATGGAAGGCTAGGTATAGCGAGAAACCAATCGGAAATAAGCCAAAGACAGCAAACAATAGGTAGAATGGAGAGATGGCAATATATAGTGCCCGATGCTGCCAGATGCGTGACAGGAGTGACTTCTCTAGATTCAGATCTGGACGTGCTGCTCCAGGGTCTGGATTCATTCGCGTCGTTTCGGTTGCGGCCATATCAATTCCTCCTTTGCGGGTCACAATGACTTGGGTAAGACGTTAATGTTACTTCAACATTGATCAACATGGTCAACGGAACCGAGCCAATTTATCGCTGCAATTCTCGTTCAACGCGCTGTACCGTATCTGTCCACACTTGCTGAGGATCACTATTTTGCTTCGCAATGTCATTCAACCGCCGAGTAATGATATTGTGTACTGATGGATAACGCTCCCCGAAAAAAGCATCCGGAACTTGCTGTGCTGAGGCAGCAAATACAGGTCCTGTCGCCTGCCCACCGAAGAAAGGCTCCTCCTCCTTCATCGCCGGTTGATCAAATACCCCCGGTGCCGATGGGAATAAGTTTAACGTTTGATATTGCTCAAGTTGATTTTCAGGGCTTTGCAGCCAGCGAATAAGTTCAAATGCTTCTTGGGGGTGTTTACTGGATTTCAAAATAGATAGAAATGAGCCGCCGTTATTACCATCACCGCCAGGTGCTCGCGTTACACGCCATTGACCCGTTGTATCAGGAGCAGCCTCCTGCAACACCTGCTTCATCCACACCGCACCCACAAATGAGGCAATCTCACCATTATTCATCGCTGCATTCCAGGTTGGAGTCCAGCCATCTGCATTGGCGAGCAGACCTTTTTGCTTGAAGGTTACCGCAGTATCCCAGCTTTTGCGCACGAGGGGGGAATCCATGCCGATAAATGAACCGTCAGGTCGGAAGTAACGTTCGGTACCTTGGGACAACACTTGGTTGTAAACGCTTCCAATATTATCGGTCAGAAAAACCTTGCCTCCGAATGCATCCTTAATCTTCTCTCCCGCTGCAGCGTAAGCATCCCAGCTATCCAATTGACGAGCAACCTCTTCCGGTTCTGAAGGAAGCCCGGCTTCCTTAAATAGATCGGCTCGATAAAATAGAGCGGTCGGTCCGGTATCCATAGGGAACCCAATCATCTGTCCACTTGGCGTGACGCCTTGTTTCCATTTCCACTCTAAATATTGATCTTCTATCTCACCTGCGCCAAGGTCATACAAATTATAAAAGCGATCTTCACTAGGGAAAAGCTCCATGATCCAATCGTTTAGGGCTACGATATCCGGCTCGCCTGAACGTGCAGCAAGTGTCGTCTTCAGCTTGGCTTTGAAATCACCGCCAATTTTCTGAGCAGTCAGCTCGATATTAGGGAACTTCTCTTTGGCCTTGGCAATCAGCTTGTCGTCGATGGAACGATTCCAATACCATAATGTAAGCGTTACCTTTTTGTTGTTCGCTGAATCATTTGGTTCCGACCAGATGGAGCATCCGCTCACCAGCAGGACGCAGACCAGGATGACAGCTAACCAGCATGTTCTTTTCCGGCGGATCATGTGCATAACCCCCTCATCGATATGTTCAAGGCTTGATGTTACTTTGGACTACAACATAAGTGTATGAGTAGTTTCTAAACTCATACCCAATATTCCTCGAATGAAACAATAATTTGTGACGATATAAGAAGTTGTTCGGAAAGTTCATTGCACTTATTTTTATCAGTTACTTTAAATTTAAAAGTTACTTGACACATGATAATTTTTATTCTAAACTAACTTACATAAAGTAACTAATGATGATAACAAAAATATAGATACGTACTGTATAATTTTCGAGTGATCCATTTTGGGATCTGTTACGAATGACTAAATACGATGAGATGGCTTAACAGGAGGAACGATCATGATTAATTCACATATTATAAAGCTACTTGCCCCTAAAATTCAGACTTTTCCGAGTGGAAAAGACTTCATTTACCTCGTAGGACCGATTAAGCTTCCGGTCAACCTGGATGGAGAGACACGCACATTCCAGTGGTATAGCTGGTTGAAGTCTGACCAAGCGATGGAAAGTGGCGAACTGATTGAATCACTCGCCTCGGCGGAGCTTGCAGAGCGTCAACAATCCAGCGTATTGGTATACGGTGATTTTGCTGAAGCACAAGAAGCCTTGATTCGGATGCATAGCATCTGTCATACAGGCGACATTTTTGGCAGCAAACGTTGTGACTGCGGCTTCCAACTGGAGCAATCCATGAAGATGATCGCTGCTCACGGTGCGGGTGCATTATTCTACCTTGCTAACCATGAAGGTCGCGGCATTGGTCTGTTCAGCAAAGCTATGGCTTATCTGTTACAAGAAGAAGGCTTGGATACGGTCGATGCGAATTTGCAACTTGGATTCACTGACGATTCACGTAATTATGATGATGCTATTGCTGTATTGCGTGCGCTTCGTTCAACACCGGTTACCTTGATCACGAACAATCCTCGTAAGCTTGCTGCACTGCAAGAGGCAGGATTGAACGTGGGTGGACGTGTTCCGCTGTGGGGCGATCGTTCAGCCTTTAACGAAAAGTATTTGCAAACTAAAGTGAGCCGTTCTGGTCACTTGGCTGATGTAGATACGTTGCTTCCGCACGCACAAGCTTAACGTTTACGTTTCGGCTGGTGCCGTATTTGGAATGATCGGCAAGGGTTCCAATGATGGAATGCTTATCGTTAGAGTAAAGTGAGTTTAGGATAACTGCTGCTGTCATTCCCTCTTCGTGAGGGGGACGGCAGCTTTTTTGGGTCTGAACAACATGCATAGCTTGCCGTTAACAGAGCATGGAATATACAATATAGGCATCTGATTTACGTAGGGGGAGCCGCATGCCTTTTCAGGGACAGCGTATTTTGCCAGCTGCCAAGAGTATGAAGCAATTTGAAGCGATGATTGAAGGGCCATATCGATATGGGGTAATGTTAGATACCCATATTGCGCAGCTTCAGAGCTTGCTGGATGAAGCACGGCGGCGAGACAAACAAATATTGCTGCATGCTGATCTGATCCAGGGACTCAAAAATGATGAGTACGCTGCGGAGTATCTATGCCAGCACATTCGCCCAGCCGGGCTGATCTCAACACGAGCAAGTGTTATACAGAAAGCGAAGCAAAAAGGAATTACGGCCATTCAGCGAATATTCTTGCTCGATACCAATGCGCTGCAGAAGAGCTATCACTTACTGACGAAGACCCAGCCTGATTTTATAGAGGTGCTGCCCGGCATTATTCCGCATATTATTACGGAGGTATCTGATCGAACAGGCATACCGATCATTGCGGGTGGATTAATTCGTTCGGCTAACGAGGTGGAGCTTGCACTGCAAGCCGGAGCAACAGCTGTTACGACGTCCAATACGGACTTGATCCGTCATTTTGGGGAATCGCTTACATAGTCATTAAACAGGAGGTTGTTTCGATGGAAAAATATATCATGGCGCTGGATCAGGGGACAACAAGTTCCCGAGCCATTTTGTTTAACCAGAACGGAGAGATTGTGCATAGCGCTCAACAGGAGTTTCCGCAATATTTTCCTAAGCCCGGGTGGGTTGAGCAAAATGCGAATGAAATCTGGAGTTCCATCCTAGCAGTTATGGCATCATGCCTCGCGGAAAGTGGAATCAAACCAGCCCAGATTGCTGGAATTGGAATCACGAATCAACGCGAAACGGTCGTTGTATGGGACAAAGAAACGGGGCGTCCGATCTATAACGCAGTTGTGTGGCAGTCCATACAGACAGCTGAGATCTGTGATGAGCTGAAAACGAAGGGGCTAGGCGATCTCTTCCAACGCAAAACAGGTCTGCTCATTAATCCATATTTCTCGGGAACTAAAGTGAAGTGGATTCTGGATCATGTGCCTGGTGCACGGGAGCGTGCGGAACGGGGAGAATTGCTGTTTGGCACGATTGATAGCTGGCTGATCTGGAAACTTAGCGGGGGCACACACATCACCGATGTATCCAACGCTTCACGTACACTCATGTACAATATTTATGAATTACAATGGGATGAAGAAATATTGGATATTCTAGATATCCCTAAGGTTATGTTGCCGGAAGTACGCGGATCCTCCGAAGTGTATGCATACACGACAGAATATCATTTCTTCGGTCATAAGATTCCCATTGCAGGTGCAGCAGGTGACCAACAGGCAGCGTTATTCGGGCAGGGTTGCTATACCAAGGGCAGTATGAAAAACACTTATGGCACAGGCTGCTTCATGTTGATGAATACAGGTGAGGAGCCTGTGCAATCCGACCATGGGCTTATTACAACGATCGCCTGGGGGATTGATGGTAAGGTAGAGTATGCCTTAGAAGGTAGCATATTTGTTGCAGGTTCAGCGGTGCAATGGTTGCGGGATGGCCTTAGAATGCTGCGTTCATCTCGAGATAGTGAGGATTATGCTGCGCGTGTTCCATCGACGGATGGTGTATACATGGTGCCTGCCTTTGTTGGGTTAGGTAGTCCTTATTGGGATAGTGAAGTGAAGGGAGCCGTATTTGGTCTGACACGTGGGACGACGAAAGAGCATTTTATCCGGGCTACGCTTGAAGCACTGGCCTACCAGACCAGAGACGTGCTTGCTGCAATGGAGACCGATTCAGGAATTATAGTAAATGAATTGCGAGTAGATGGCGGAGCGGCAGCCAATGATTTCTTAATGCAGTTCCAAAGTGATATTCTGGGCATTCCTGTCGAACGTCCTACCGTGAATGAAACGACCGCATTAGGTGCAGCGTATTTGGCAGGGCTTGCTGTCGGTTATTGGAATAGCACGGAGGAATTGAAGGATCATGAGAACACGGAGCGAGAATTCCAACCGGTGATGGCACCTGAGCAACGAAACGAGCTATATGCAGGTTGGCAGCGTGCGGTTGCAGCAGCAATGGCTTTTAAATGAATGGCAATAAGCAAAAAGGGTATTTGCACTTTATAATTAAACATATGGATAAGCTGAGATTTAATGGTGGAAAATGATGCATAAATTACAGGGGATATCTTCCTGTGTAACTAAAACCATATACCCACAATTAGGAAAAGATAAGCCTTAGTGGATCAGATTGAAAATCCATCCTTGTCATTATGAAAAATTTAAAATTTTTTTGAATAATGTGTCATTTCAGGACTTCACGCCACTCAAAATGTGTGATAGGATTGGGTTACAAGTTAAAAAATGATGTCTGGAGATCGGGAGAGACCACGTACCGCTCAGCAATTGCTGTAGCGAATGACGTGGTCTTTTTTTTGTTCTTTTGCGGCTAAAATATAGGGAATGAATGGGAGTGTAACGGATGACGGCTTCTTTCTCAGCGATAGATCGTACGGAATATTTGCAAGACATGGCGAATGCACATTTTGACATCTTGGTCATTGGAGGTGGCATCACGGGGGCGGGTATTGCACTAGATGCAGCTTCTCGTGGATTGAAGACAGCCGTTGTGGAAATGCAGGATTTTGCTGCGGGAACCTCCAGTCGCTCCACCAAGCTGGTTCATGGCGGTCTACGGTATTTGAAGCAGTTTGAAGTGAAGATGGTCGCTGAGGTAGGTCGTGAGCGAGCCGTCGTTTATGAAAATGGACCGCATGTGACCACACCGGAACCGATGTTGTTGCCAATCTATACGGCAGGTACTTTTGGTCGGTTCAGCACCTCCCTCGGATTGATGGTGTATGACCGATTAGCTGGGGTGAAGTATAGCGAACGGCGCAAGATGTTAAATGCCGGGGCAACAGCAGACATGGAGCCTTTATTGCGTAAAGAGGGACTGCTAGGCAGCGGACTTTACGTTGAATATCGCACAGATGATGCAAGGCTGACCATCGAGGTAATGAAGGAAGCGGTACGTTATGGGGCGCAGGCTGTGAACTATGTGAAGGCAGACGGATTCATTAAAGTAAACGGTCAGATCATCGGCATCCAAGCGACGGATCAGATTCATGGCCAGACCTATCAGCTTCGGGCAAGCAAGGTCATCAATGCTTCTGGTCCATGGGTGGATGAGCTGCGTAAGGCGGATGGTTCACGTGAAGGCAAGACATTGCAGATGACCAAAGGCATTCACTTAGTGTTCGACAGTTCACGATTTCCGTTAAGGCAGGCGGTTTATTTTGATACACCTGACGGACGGATGGTATTCGCGGTTCCACGAGATGGCAAAACCTATGTCGGCACAACAGACACCGTTTATACGGATGATCCGGCACATCCATTGATTTCTAAATCTGACCGAGATTACGTCATCGATGCGATCAACGGTATGTTCCCTCAGATGAGCATTCGTGCAGAGGATGTAGAATCTGGCTGGGCAGGGGTGCGCCCGCTTATCCATGAAGAAGGTAAAGATCCCTCTGAAATTTCTCGTAAAGACGAGGTTTGGGTATCGGCTTCAGGGCTGATTACGATTGCTGGAGGCAAACTAACGGGATATCGTAAAATGGCTGAAATGGTCGTAGATTTGGCTGCCCGGCAGTTGGAGAAGGAAACAGGTCAATCGGTTAAGGCATGCTTGACCAAAAAGATGCCGATCTCTGGAGGCGATGTGGGCGGGTCTGCTGGATTCGAGTCCTATGCAGAACGTAAGATTAAGGATGGCGTTGCACTTGGTTTAGAGCGTCGTGCGGCTGAACGGCTGGCACGTACCTATGGCTCGAATGTGGACGCTCTCTATGATCGGATGCCGGCTCCACGGACAAAAGCAGAGTGGCATGGGTTACCACCGGAGCTGTTGTTAATGCTCAAGTATGCAATAGAAGAAGAGATGACGGTGACTCCTGCCGATTTCTTCGTAAGGAGAACGGGAGATTTATTTTTCCGTATTAACGAAGTCCGAGAGTGGAAGACCACTGTTATCCGTTATATGAGTGAACGTTTATTGTGGACAGATGAACAGACGGAAGCATATAGGCAGGAACTGGATCGCTTGCTGCTGGAGGCATCTGGCAAAAAATAAGGCAGGATTTCGACACTGGGGGTCGAATGGAACATGTAAGCGCGTAATTTAGAAAGGGGCTACATCCATGACATTGCAGATCGGAATCATTGGAACAGGCTGGTTCAGTAAAGTTCATGCAGATATTCTGGCAAGAATGGAAGGTGTACGTGTCGCTGCGGTTCTTGGCACAACACAAGAGAAAGCGGAGGCAATGGCTTCCGTATATGATGCTGCTGGTTATGGTGAGCTAGTGCATATGTTGGATGGGGAAAAGCTAGATGCTGTTTACATCTGTGTGCCTCCAATGTCTCATGGTTCAATAGAAGCTGAACTGATACGTCGTAACATCCCATTCCTAGTGGAGAAACCACTCAGCACCGGCATGGATATCCCCAAACAGGTGTTGTCACAGGTACAAAATACGGGGTTATTAACTTCTGTAGGTTATCACTTCAGATACCAGGAGGCAGCTCAGGTACTACGGGAAGCGATCCAAGAGCAGACAGTTGGTATGGCGCTTGGACGCTGGATGGGCGGTATGCCTGGCGTGGCTTGGTGGCGTAGACAAGAGGGTTCTGGAGGTCAATTCGTAGAACAGACTACACATATTGTGGATTTATTACGGTATTGCGCGGGTGAAGTGACTGAGGTGTATGCTGTTGCCGCGCAGCGTATTATGCATGAGAAGCATGACCATGTAACAGTATCGGATGTAGCTAATGTATCCATCAAGTTGCAGAGTGGTGCGATTGCCAGTATTGCGAATACTTGCTTACTACCCGATGGTGAGGGCGGAGCAGGGCTACAATTCTATACAGAAGCAGGTGTGTGGGATTGGACACCGGAACGTCTTCTGCTTCCGAGTGCGGCTCGTCATGCAATGGCTGGACAAGAAATTCCAGCAGGGCATAATCCTTATGAACGGGAAAATGAAGCATTCATCCACGCTCTTCGCACAGGGGATCGTTCACGCATTCTCTCCGATTATGCAGATGCATGTCGAACCCAAGAGATTACGACCGCAGCTTTAGCGTCAGCTGAATCTGGATTGCCTGTGAAATTGCAGCCCTTGAAGGAGCTTTCTCATTAAAGAGCATTAAAACTCGGTAAAGTGTAACTCATATTTTCTAGGTGTTAATTAACTTACATTGTTGAATATAAAAGTAATGAAAGACGCCTGACAGCGGAAGTGATCCGAGGATCTAGCCGCAGTCAGGCGTCTTTGTGTTACACATATTCATTCAGCCAATCACTAAGCAAACTCAATAACGATAATTGCTTTAACGGAGAAGCTGGCTTAACCAACTGGATGATGTTATCGTTTCAACCATTCAGACGACCATCCATAAATCTGGTTGATTACGGGCTCAATGGCTCTGCCTTTAGGTGTCAACTCGTATTCAACCCGAGGAGGAATTTCAGGATACATATGCCTTGTGACAATGCCTTCCGTCTCCATCTCTTTCAGACGCTCGGACAATAGTCGTCCGCTAATAGCCATCTCCGCTTCAAGCTCGGTAAACCGTTTGGGCCCGGATAAGAGTTGATACATGATCAACAGCACCCACTTCTTACCGATAATATCCATGGCTTGTGTGATCAGACAGGGACTCGGCGACTTCACTTTTCTCAATTTCAACGTGTTCACCTCGATTCAAAGAAGATTGATAACATAGTTCATGTATATAAAGAATTGGCTCTCTGCCACTCTAACAAAAATAAAGGACAATCAAGTCAACGCAAGTTACTACTAATAATACTGTAACATACCTTTTGTACGTATTATACACTATTTATCAAAAAATTACTTGATTAAATAATCTTATTATTATATACTCACTTTATAAAAGTAAGTTAATGATTTTTAGTCTGTATTGTATGTATACATATAAATTATGCTGGGATGTATCACCTTTAGCTGAAGCGAAAGATAGAGTTACCTCGGTAGCCTTTACATAGAATAAAGACGGAGAAACCTTTAGATTGAAGTACGATTAGTACAACATTCAACATGACATATAAAAATGGAGGAACATACATATGAGAATTTTAGGTTACATTTTACTGGTTGTGCTTGCAGGTGTATTTGTAATGACAGGGTATAACAAGGTTGTGGGTGCGGATATGATGGTACAGACCTTTGATAGCTTCTCTTATCCAAAATGGACCATGTATCTGATCGGTGGCGTTGAGCTTCTGAGCGCGGTTGGTTTATTAATTCCACGTAGCCGGGTTCTGGCTTCAGGTGCACTGACGTTTATCCTAATCGGAGCTGTAGGAAGCCATTTGATCTATGGACAATATGGGGCTATTCCTTTCCCAGCGGTGCTGCTGGTGGCTAATATTGTTGTTCTGATTGTGAGTTTGCGTCAGATGGAAGATACGGATATTGAAGCGGTACAGGCTTAACCTTCGGTCGCTGCGAATGCTAAGTATATGCAATATGCTAAGAGGATCACTGTTCTTACAACGGTGATCCTCTTTTTTGTGCGTGACAAAGTATATAGTAAGTTCGTAAACCAATATGCACAAAAAAAAGAACCCACAGTAATCAACGGGTTCTCTTGCAGCGGGCTTCCGGAATCGGAAGGTCTCCAAACAATATTAATAATATATGCATTATATTTATAGTAGTTTTTTGAGCTGAGAGACGCGTCCTTGGCTAATGCCTAACTTCTCGGCAATTTGCTGTTGGGCCAAACCTGGATTCTGTTCAACGATTTCCTTCATTTGTTGCAGCATACGTGCCGTTTTCGGACGAAGATCCGGGTATTCGGTTCCTGTAGCTGCTTGGCCTTCTTCCCATTCCGAAGATGAGCTAGTAGCAGGTTTGCCAGCAGGACGCTCCACGGGTGCAGGAGCCTGTTTGTTCTGAGGTACGAACCAGTCGGGAGTGTCATCTGGGTGTTTTAATTGAATTGCACAAGTCCGGCAGATGAATTGCTCTTTGAAATACATTTCCGTATCCACGTCACCGCAAAAAATACACAATGTTGATTTGTACTTTCTCAAAATCAACTCTTTCCCTTCAATGAAAAACTCGAGAGGATCGCCGATATGGATTTCCATCGTATCCCGCATTTCTTTGGGAAGGACAATTCGTCCAAGGCGGTCCAGAGATCTCTTCATTCCGGTTCTTTTCATCGCATCTCCCCCGCAATATTAGCAATTAAAACCTGTCCTTATTGTAAGGAAGAAAGGGCTTTAATACAACAATAATATTTCAAAAAATAGGGATAATTCCATCTATTATGGGAAAATAAGACTGGAGAGTATGGGAGCAACGGCTAAAGTGAACAATGCGGCAAGCACCATGGAGATACTTGATATGGTTCCCGTCAACGAACTAAGCTCAAATGCCTTCGAGGTTCCCGTTCCATGGGCACCGGTTCCAAGGAGTGTTCCGCGAGCAATCTCTCCATCAATGCGAAGCATTTTAACGATCGAAGGCCCCATAATCGCGCCAAGTAGCCCTGTGATAATCACGAATACGGCGGTCACTGCCGGAATTCCACCAATCGTAGCCGAGACATTCATGGCAATCGGTGTGGTGATGGATCTTGGGATAAGGCTGTGCACCAGCCCGGGATCAAGACGCATCCATTTGGCGAGCAGAGCAGAAGAGAGAACGGCAACGACAGAGCCTGTCATGACACTGAAGACAATTTCGGAAATATGTTTTTTGAGAATATGGAAAAAGGTATAAAGCGGAACAGCAAAGGCAACCGTTGCAGGTTGTAATAATAGGCTAAGCCACTTACCGCCACTGCTGTAGGCAGCGTAATCTGTGCCGGTTGCAAGCAGTATACCAACGACGAGAAGCGGTGTAATCAGTAGCGGAGACAGATAGACCTTGGGCAGGCTGCGATACATACGTTTGGCAATCCAGTAAATTCCGACGGTTAACAGCAAGCAGAGAAATCCAATCATCCGGTGTGACGCTCCTTTCGTTTGGCAATTTGAGTGGCAACGAGGCCTGTGCAGACCATAACCAGAAATGTACTAAGCAGTACGATAAATAAAATTTGCAATCCATCATGCTCTAACATAGGCATGTAATTCATAATTCCGACGGCGGAAGGTATGAAGAACAATAGTAGCTCACCCAGCAACCAGGCGGCTCCGACCTCAATCCAGCGCAGTTTCACAACTCCGGTCTGAAGCAGTAGGAAGAGGACAACCATACCAAGGATTGAGCCGGGTACAGGCAGATGGAGAGCACCAGCAAGCTGGTTCATGAGCAGTGAGAAGGCCATCAAAATTGCAACTTGGAGAATGCCGAGACCCCATTTCTTCACATGAATCCCTCCTTATATGATCAACGTGGGTGCATTCGTTTTTTATGAAAATAAATGAAACATGACTTGATATCACAAATTTTACATTGCATTCTTTCATGAGTAAAATGCATATTAAGAATGTTTTCTATTCCATTTATCTATGAGAGGCTGGAATCAGACAATGGATATCCGCCATTTGCAATATTTTCTCGAGGTTGCTCGGCAACAGAGCTTCACCAAAGCCGCTGAAGTCTTGTTCATTACACAACCGACGATTAGTAAGACGGTCAAAAGCTTAGAAGATGAATTAGGTGTAACCCTGCTGGATCGTTATGGCAAAAAGGTTCAACTGACAGATGCAGGACATGTTTTTTTTCGTCAGGCTGTGGAGATTGAAAAGTCGTTCCGCAGTTTATCGTCCGAATTGGACGATCTGATGAACCTGAAGAAAGGACATTTGCGGATTGGACTACCGCCGATGGTTGGATCCAGCTTTTTCCCGATGATTATTGGTGAATTCCACAAAGCATATCCGCAAGTGAGTATTCAATTGTTCGAAGATGGGGCGAAAAAGGTTGAGGCTGAGGTCATTAGTGGTGCGCTTGATATCGGAGTGGCTGTTTTGCCTACGATGGATGAGGTTTTGGATCATTTTGTGTTTGTAAAAGAGAAGCTGAATCTGTTGGTGCATCCTACACACCCACTTGCGGGCAAACCATCGGTTGCACTTCGTGAACTGGAGCAGGACGCATTTGTGTTGTTCCGAGAGGATTTTGCGTTACATGATCGCATTATTGCGGCATGTCAGGATGCGGGGTTTCAGCCACGGGTTGTCTATGAAAGCTCCCAGTGGGATCTACTCAGTGCGATGGTGGCGGCCAACCTGGGCGTAGCATTGCTGCCTGAGACCATTTGCCGAGAGGTCGATCATATGCGTGTTCGAATCATCCCCGTGACGGAGCCTGTGATCCCATGGCAGCTTGGCATGATCTGGCGGAAGGATCGCTATCTTTCTTTTGCCACGAGGGAGTGGATCGGGTTCACGAAGTCCATGCTGAATAAGTAGGGCACTCGTACAAATGAAAATAGAAATTAGGGCTTTTCGTTGTTACAATGAGAGCAGAATAGAATCCAATTCATAATACCCTCAGCAGCGTCAATACAGGCTAGATATAGATAACAATGGTTCAATTTGTCTATAGCTAGTTACATCACACTCATGTTGATACGTTATGAAATGGATTCAACTAATTTTGGAGGTGGCGACATGAAACTGCGGGTATCCGCTGTACAGTATCAGTTACAGACCATTAGCTCGTTTGAGCAGTTCGCTGCACAGGCAGAGCATTACATACGGACAGCTGACGAATTCGGAACCGAATTTGTGCTGTTCCCCGAATTTTTCACCACCCAATTAATGTCCATTGGGGACGAACAAGGAAATGCATTAACGATTGAGGATCTACCAAGCTTTACAGAGCAATATGAGCAACTGTTCACGTCGCTTGCTGCCAAATATGGCATGCATCTGATCGGCGGGACACATGTCATTCGTCGTGAAGGCAAGCTGTATAACACGGCTCACATGTTCTATCCAGATGGGCGTATCGCCCGCCAGGCGAAGATTCATATTACGCCAACAGAAGTGGAAGAGTGGAATATGGCTGCTGGGGATGGACTTGAAGTGTTCGACACGGATAAAGGCCGCATTGCGATGCTAACCTGTTACGATATCGAATTCCCAGAGATCGTACGTATGGCTAAGGCGAAGGGTACCGATGTGATTTTCTGTCCTTCCTGCACGGACGACCGTCATGGATTCTACCGTGTGCGTTATACAAGTCATGCTCGTGCGGTAGAGAACCAAGTCTATGTGGTGCTGACTGGAACGGTGGGTAATCTGCCTACGGTAGACTTCATGCGTGCCAACTATGGACAAGCTGCAATCATTACACCGAACGATGTACCTTTCCCACCACGCGGCATTCTGGCTGAAGGTGAGATCAATAACGATATGATCGTAACCGCTGATCTGGATCTTGACTTGCTGTATGAGGTGCGTGAGCGCGGCTCGGTAACCACGTGGCGTGACCGCCGTACAGATCTATATACCGATTGGGAATAGATTGAACTGCCTGAGAGGAGGAGTCGGTCAGCATGTATAACAAAGAAATACGAATCACCGGCCCGGATCGCCAGCGGAAGCCAGTGAGAGCGGTCATTCGTACTTATGCGGAAGCGGACTTTGATGAATTGATCCGTATTCAGGCAGAGAGCTTTCCCCCACCCTACCCGGAGGAGCTGCTCTGGAACCACGAACAACTGGCAAGTCATGTTGCGCATTATGCGGACGGAGCCATCTGTATTGAAGTGGATGGGGAACTTGCAGGGTCCATGACGTCACTTCGAATGCAATGGAACCCGGCTCAACCGGACAATCATTCGTGGACTGAAGTAACAGATGATGGTTATATCCGTAATCATCAGCCCGATGGTAATACGTTGTACATCGTGGACCTTTGCGTTCGTCCCAAGTATCGCAAATGGGGGCTTGCCCAGTTAATGATGCAGGCGATGTATCAGTTGGTTATTCATCAAGGGATGGATCGACTGCTCGGTGCTGGCAGAATGCCGGGATACCATCTCGTGGCAGAGCAGGTGTCTGCTGAGCAATATTTGGAGCAAGTCGTTGCAGGAGAGCTGCATGATCCGGTGATATCATTCCTGCTCCGTTGTGGGCGTATGCCGGTAGGTGTCACTGCTCATTATCTGGATGATGAAGAGTCTTGTGATTACGCCGCATTAATGGAGTGGAGAAACCCATTTATAGAGGTAGATTAAAAAGTCCGCTTTTGATTACGAAGGATGCCTGAGGGCATCTATATTAAGGAGGAATATTATTTTATGGAATTTACGCGTATAACATCGATCAAAGACCCCTTGTTCGCCCAGATGCACAAGCTGATGCAAGAGATTTTCCCGGCGGAGGAAGTATTGGATTTCCCGCTCTGGGAAGAGCCACTGGAAGATCCGGGGATTCGGGTGTTCGTTGCTGTTCATGAAGGTAGTGTAGTTGGCGCTACAGAATACCGCTACTACGAGGATTGGAACGTTGCCATGACTGATTTTACGATTATCGGCCGTGAAGGGTTGGGCATCGGTAGTTTCCTTGCTCGCCATCGCGAGCGTGATCTGAAGAGTCTGGCAGCGGCGAATGGCAAGGAGCTATTCGGTATGTTTGCTGAGATTTACAATCCTTATCTAGATCAGGATCATGAGTTTGGTGGCATTAAACCGATGAATCCGTATGTTCGCCGTGAAGTGTTGTCACACCTCGGTTACCAACGCTTGGACTTCCCTTACGTTCATCCATCTTGGCAAGGAGATGGCGAAGCTGTAGGCGGACTCGATCTGTGTTTCATGCCAAGTGACGAGAACCAGGGTGAACTGCCAGCGAGCTTAGTGGCTGATTTCTTGAATCGTTACTATGCGGTATTGCCGAATAAGCCGAAGGAATGGCTGGAAATGGTGGACAAACTGTCTGCACGTACAACCGTTCCATTGTTGCCTTTGTAATTGCATTGAGTTGAATAACCTGAGCCCTGACTCTTTAGGGTTCGGGTTATTTTTTGTTTTTTTTTACATTTTCAAATGAATATCATTTATTCTCCACTGGAACCCTCGATAAAGTCAGAATAATGGATGAATGAATACCAAGAAGCTCTGGCTTTGCTCTATAAAATAAAAAAGCAACCCATCCCCCATGAACGGAGGGAGGGTCACTTATACATAAGCTCTGTATCAAAACTGTTTAGCTATTGCGCTGCATGATGCTCGGGTAACTGAATCAGATAACTATTGGATAAGTGCATAAGCTGTAGTGCGCGGTCATATTGATCCTTGGTTACATATCCGGCAGAAGATGCAGAGGATAACTCACTAGAGCTGGATGAGCCACTTAGCGTGGTTGAAGCTTCATCCGTTTGACGATGGAACTCTTCTTCGCCTAGAATATTCCATTTATGTGCATCATGTCTACCCACATTTGCAAGGGAATAGTGCATCCCATCCCCATACCCCGTCGCAGGAACGAATAAGGAAGTATCATTCAGGACAGAACCCGAAGGCAGGTAATATCGCTCTGGCAGCAGATTTCCTCCTTCTCGAAGCAGATCTTGTCCAAAATGAAGCTGATCTTGCAGAGATACTCCAGTAAGTCCCGCAATCGTTGGCAAAATATCCACATGTCCCCCAAGCTGTTCCAACTGCATAGCGGGGGTGATGCCAGGTGCGTTAACGATGAGCGGAATATTAATCATGTCCACAGAAGTATAACCTCGTCCGTAGATTTCTTCCATTAACACTTCGTCCTCTGGATCTAAGGAATAGATGGGAAGTCCCAGGTGGTCTCCATATACCACGAGCAGACTATTATCCCACAGTCCACGTTCCTTGAGCCCGTTAATAAATTCCCCAACCGCTTGGTCCGCATAATGCTGGGAGATCAGATAATCGCCAGGCAGCGTATCTTGATATCGAGCAGGCAATTCTAAACTAATCTTGCTGTCTGGCAGATGATACGGATGGTGCGCCGACATTGAAATAATATGAGCGTAATAGGGTGAGCCAGCGGACTGCATAGCCTCCAGTTGGTCCAGCGTCTTGTCATATAACACATCATCTGACGCAGAGAAGGCGATCGTGTCATTCGTACCGAAGTAATGGATATCATAATAGTTGTCGAAGCCTAGAGCCTGATAGAGCTGATCTCGATTCCAGAAACGGACGTCGTTGGTGTGAAAAGTAGCCGTTTGATACCCATTGGCAGACATGAGTTTGGGTAGGCTAGGGAGTGCTTTGTCTGCATACACGGTAGCTGCTGCACCATTGGGCGGGATATAGAACGACGTGTTCACCACGAATTCTGCATCCGACGTGTTTCCTTGTCCAACCTGTTGATAGAAATTCGGAAAATACATGCTATCCCTTACCAGCTGGTTAAGATGAGGCGTGATTTCTTGTCCATCCACTTGAAGTCCAATCAGGAAATTCTGGAACGATTCCAGCTGCAGCATGATCACATTACGACCTTTGGCTGCTCCTGATAGATTGATCGCCGGCAAATCGGTTGTCTGCTTCAGTTCCTCAATTCGATCTTGAGTAATCTGGTTGATGGGCACAGGCTGATCTGGACGATCTGCGAGAATGGTAAAGGCTTCGTAGCCGAGAATGCCCATCTGTTCTGCTTGGGTAATCTCACTCATACTCGCTCGGTTAGGATAGATGTTAAGCATGCCTATGACGAGTGACATGACTAGAACAACGGACGCGATCCGCCTTCTCGTCTTTCGTTCCACCAGCTTCTCAGCGGGGTGATTCGGTTTACCGAATTTCATACGACGACGGATTAACAAGCCACCAATAATAACGATATCTGTGAAAATAAAGAGATAATATGGATCAAGCAGAGAGAACATGCTGCTCTTAACAGACGTCACTTGGTTCACCTGTGCCAGGGCATGATAGTTGACGATGACGCCGTAATATTTGTAATACATAATAGCGGCGAAGAAGATGCCTGACAGCAGTAGATTAAGCCCGAGGTATAACCACATTCGCCGTTTGGCTGCAAACCATTCAATCAGACAGAAGCAAGCCCAGATCATGGGTAGTTCCGTGAGCAAGGGTTTCCACAGCGGGATATCATCGAAGATGACGATCCAGGCGAGCGAGCTTTTGAGGATCATAATCAGGGTAAACCATATAAACGGTCCTTTTAGAAACCGGGTGAGTGAACTGCGTGACAAACGTACCGCCTTCCCTTCCGAAGTTTCGTTTAACAAGTATTATCCTATCTAGAGGGTTGCTATGTCAAAAAAAGGATTATAGCCTACATAACCCAAACAGACCCCATCCAAATAGGATGAGGTCATCAGGACAACACGTGATGTATATCATGTTCTAGTTACGTTATGGTATATGTGGTCACAAAGGAAGGTCGCGGAAACATGTTAGGCTTCTGGGCAGTAAGCCCTTCGCTTGTGCTCCGGTTACGGTGGGCATGGCTATAGGCTTGAGACTCCTGCCAGCCTTTGAAATGCGCTTCGGATTGCCAGAGCGTAAGTACAACATACGTATCATCCTTAAGTGGACGAAGCACACGAATGCCGACAAACCCGGGCTCTTCTTCCACTTTGCGTGCACGGTTTTTGAATCGTTCCTCGAAGTTGCTGCGTCCGTCTTCTGTCACAGGAATATTATTCAGCACAGCAAATCCACCGCCTGTCCAGCTTCCTGCAGAATCAAATGCTTCATAGGCAGCAACGTGATCATCGGATTCGATGTTCACCAATCGTTCGGATGACTCCAGTGCGATCCGAACCTCATCTTCACTGCGCAATGTGAGGTGTGGATATGCAGCAAGAGCATCTGGAGTAGGGGAAGGAACCAAATAAATGTACATCGTAACGGCCTCCTTATTATAGGACATTTCTCAATATGCCCTAGTCATATCTTCCACAACATAGCACAACGAAATAGGACGAGTCCAATTATGGGATAGACGGGGACGTGTCTATTTATGATAAAGTATAGAGAATACTATGAGAACGGGTGATCGTATGACAAATACTATTCGAATATCGGTACGTCCTTTGGTGGAATATGTGTATCGTAGCGGCAGTATCCGTCCAGGATTCCGCACCAATGCATCCATGCAGGAAGGAACAAGAATTCACCAGCGAGTTCAGAAGGGGTATAACGAGGAAGACCAGAAGGAAGTGGTGCTAGAGGCAGAACTTCAACATGGTGACCTGACCTATGTTGTTGAAGGACGCTGTGATGGCATCATCCGCCTTCAGGGGCAGCTAACGGTGGATGAGATCAAGTCCACTGCGGGTCCTCTGGATGAGCTGGGTGAAGGTCTTCCGGTGCATTGGGCACAGGCGATCATGTACGCCTATATGTATGCAAGGGTGAATGATGAGCCGAGAATGCAGGTGCAATTAACATATGTGCACACAGTGAATAGTGAAGAGAGACGATTCCGGCGCATGATGGAACGGCATGAGCTTGAGCAATTTGCTGCAGAGGTTATCGCTGGATACGCTCCTTATGCAGAGATGATTGCTGCGTATGAAGAGAAGCGTGATGTTAGTGTACGCGCGCTGGGGTTCCCTTTTCAGAAATACCGGGAAGGACAACGGAAGTTAGCAGGAGCCGTGTACCAGACGATCCGTGAGGGCAAGGGGTTGATGGCGAAGGCACCAACGGGCATTGGCAAAACGATGTCGGTGCTTTTTCCTGCGGTCAAAGCCATTGGAGAGGGCGAGGCCGAAAGGCTGTTCTACCTGACGGCAAGAACGACGACAAGGGCTACCGCTGAAGAAGCCTTCGCACGAATGCAGGCTCAGGGATTAAACATTCATGCGATTAGCCTAACCGCCAAGGACAAAATCTGCTTCAAAGAAGAGGAATCCTGTGATGCAGGACAGTGCAGCATGTGCGAAGGATACTATGATCGTATCAATGGAGCAGTACTGGACATGCTGGAACATGAGACATTAATGACGCGCCCTGTCATTGAACAGTATGCTCGCAAGCATCGCGTCTGTCCGTTTGAATTCTCGCTCGACGCAGCCTATGCTGCTGATGCAGTCATTTGTGATTACAATTATATTTTTGACCCACGTATCTCGCTGAAACGAATGCTGGAGGAACAGAAGCGTAGAACCGTCGTTCTGGTGGATGAGGCACACAATCTAGTGGATCGTGGCCGGAATATGTTCTCGGCTGAGTTAGTGAAGTCTGTTTTTCTTGAACTAAAAAGAGAATTCAAAGAGTTAGGCAGCAGTGTGCCTTCGGCTAAGGCCATCTCTGATCGTGCCGGTGGTGTGGATACGTACCTCCTAACTATCCGCAAGAATGGCGGAGATGAGGATAAATTGTATAACCAAGAAATGCCGGAAGAGCTTATTGAATTGCTCGAACCGTTTGTGATGGCTGCTGAGCAGTGTCTCCTGGAAGGAGGATCGGGGCATGCTGAGATAGATGAATTGCTGCTGGATGGCTATTTCACCGCTCAGAATTTCCTGCGCATCGCCAAGTTGTATGATGAACGATTCATGACTTATGCGGAATGTGAGCGAAGTGAAGTGCGAATTAAGCTGTTCTGTCTGGATCCTTCCGCCCTGCTTCGTCAGACGGCCAAAGGTTTCCGCAGTGTCGTCCATTTCTCAGCAACGCTATCTCCGATGAGCTATTACCGGGATATGCTCGGAGCAGGGGAAGAGGACTATACGTTACAGGTGCCTTCCCCATTCTCTCGCGAACAGTTGGACGTGCGTCTCATGCCATTATCTGTCCGTTACAAGGATCGAGAAGCATCACGGCTTGCCATCGCTCAATTACTCGATCAACTTGTCGCTGAACGTCCACGTCATAATCTGTTGGTCTTTTTCCCTTCCTATCCGTATATGCGTGAAGTGCATGAGACGTATATGCGAGTGTTTGCAGGGAGCCAGGTGGATGCTGTCATGCAGGAACAAGGAATGAGTGAAGCGGAGCGGGATCAGTTCTTGAACGCGTTCCAGCCGAATCCGGAGCGAACTCGACTGGGCTTTGCTGTTCTTGGCGGCGTATTTGCCGAAGGTGTGGATTTACCTGGTGATCGACTGAACGGCGTTGTGGTGGTCGGTGCAGGGTTGCCGCAGATTGGTCTAGAGAACAATGTGCTTAAGGATTATTTTGATCGCACAGGGCGAAGAGGGTTCAACTATGCTTATATTTTCCCAGGTATGAACAAAGTGTTGCAAGCAGGTGGCAGGCTCATTCGTACCGAGCAAGACCACGGCATACTGGTATTGATCGACGACCGGTTCACGCAGGAACCGTATCATTCGCTGTTGCCGGAGGAGTGGAGAGACTACAAGCTGATTCATCCGAACAAGGCCAGGTAAGCTGAGATGAAACAAAATCAAGAGGCAACACGGACCTTTACATGCGCTCTGTCATAGCATGGCTTAAGTATATATTTTTCTGCTTGCATGATTGAATAGGTGGTCTAGCGGGTTATTACTTGGTTAGCAACCGAACGAACTACGGGATACGTATACACTCCGAGGTCCGCTTCGTAAGCACTAAAGGAGGTCTGTTTGTAATGAAAAGAAACCATACGATGATGCAGTTTTTTGAATGGCATCTTAGCGCAGACGGAAACCACTGGAAGAGATTGGCCGAGATGGCTCCTGAGCTAAAGGCCATAGGAATTGACTCGGTGTGGGTACCCCCTGTAACCAAAGCAGTGTCGGCCGAGGATACCGGATACGGTGTTTACGATCTATACGATCTGGGCGAATTTGATCAAAAGGGCAGTGTACGCACGAAGTATGGCACCAAACAAGAACTGGTTGAGGCGATTGCCGAGTGCCAGAAGAATGGCATTGCCGTCTACATCGATCTAGTGATGAATCATAAAGCAGGTGCGGACGAGACGGAAGTATTCCCAGTTGTTGAGGTCGATCCGAATGACCGGTTGAAGGAGATATCTAAGCCTTTTGAGATCGAGGGTTGGACCAAGTTTGATTTTCCGGGGCGGGGAGACCAGTACTCCTCCTTTAAATGGAACTATAAGCATTTCAATGGAACGGACTTTGATGCAAGACAAGAACGCACAGGTGTATTCCGTATTGCCGAAGAGGGCAAGAATTGGAATGAAAATGTCGACGATGAGTTTGGCAACTACGATTACCTCATGTTCGCCAACATCGACTATAATCATCCGGAAGTAAAAGAGGAAATGATTGAGTGGGGCAAATGGCTGATTGATACGTTGCAATGTGGCGGGTTTCGCCTGGATGCGATCAAACACATCAATCATGAGTTCATCAAAGCGTTCGCTGCCGAGATGATTCGGAAACGGGGTCAGGATTTCTACATTGTAGGTGAGTTCTGGAACTCCAATCTGGATGCTTGTCGGGAATTCTTGGATACGGTGGATTATCAGATCGATCTATTCGATGTGTCCCTACACTATAAATTGCATGAGGCGTCTCTGGCGGGAAGAGATTTCGATCTCTCCAAAATTTTCGAAGATACATTAGTACACACACATCCTACGCATGCTGTGACATTTGTAGATAACCATGATTCCCAGCCGCATGAGGCACTTGAATCCTGGGTTGGAGATTGGTTCAAACCAAGCGCATATGCACTGACGCTGCTGCGTCGTGATGGGTACCCCGTAGTCTTTTACGGAGATTATTACGGCATTGGTGGCCCTGAACCTGTTGAGGGGAAAAAAGAGATCTTGGACATTCTGCTCTATGCACGCTGTCATAAGGCGTATGGTGAGCAGGAAGACTACTTCGACCATGCGAATACGATTGGATGGGTACGGCGTGGCGCAGAGGAATTCGAAGGCTCCGGCTGTGCTGTAGTGATCTCCAACGGAGACGATGGTGAGAAGCGCATGTTCATTGGTGAACATCGGGCTGGCGAGGTCTGGACGGATCTTACGCATAGCCGCGAGGAACGTGTAACGATTGAGGAAGATGGATGGGCGACGTTCCACGTTAACGGTGGAAGTGTAGCGGTATGGGCTCTGCCAGACGAGGAACACACCTCAACGTCATCCTAATTGCTAGTACTGTAATGGCCTTACATCAAGGACAATAGCTCAAGTGTAGAAGGGGTTGCGCGTTAGCCTGGATGGCTGGCGTGAAGCCCTTTTTGTGCTGGTTAGTGTGAGCCTTGAGAGGAAAGAGAAGAGAAGAGAAGAGAAGTAGGTGATGGGTGATCAGGAAAGGATCAGATGTAGTTAGGGGTCATACGCATAGTCATACGCATAAAAAGTAACCCGTCCTCATCTAATTATGATATCCTTAATTGGTAGTATAAACCAAATTCTATAAACGGATTAAATATAAATGAACACCAATGAAGACGCGGGGAGGAATGGTATTGAGTAGACAAATATGGACAGCATTATGCATGATCTTGCTCGTACTGTGCTTAACTGCATGTACCTCTGATTCGGCGATGGGTCAGGTGAAACGCACCGATTCTTATACACTAAATAGTGAAAGGAGAGATCTCGAAGAGCGCATCAAGAACAATCGAGATTCCTTTCAGCAGACTATGCCTGAGAAATACACGCTGACAGCGACCGTTAATGTGAGTCATGAGGCAGATGGAGATCGGATCACCTATGATGTTCTTGTGAATGATGCGCAGATCCCACTTGCCAACGTCATTCAATCCTTTACGCTTGCATCCGCTATGATGAAGGTGATCGACGCACCGGATCTGCTGAACACCAATACATCGAATGATTATGAGACCAACTTAGAACCGAATAAGGAACCGCTCGGATTAAGCTTAGGTCGGAGTTATGTTTTGAAGCTCAGGACAGATATCAATCGGAGCGCCCTTACTGACTATCAGGATATGTACATTAAAATTTCGTATGGCTCAGATGACGAACGAACGGAAGATTATTTTTATATCCAAGCAGAACCATCTACCGAGGCTCAGGCATACATGGAGTCACTCTCTAATGAATAAGAAGAGACACTTGTCTCGCTCCAGTACAACATTGGAAGCAGGACAAGTGTCGATGTAGCATGTATTTTAATAAGCAGGCTGGCGTGTTGATGATAGGAAAGGTAAGCTTGAGGAACAATGCAATCGTCTATACTTATCTACGTATCAAGCTCGAAAGATTCCAGTGTACCCGCCATTCGTAGGTCATGCTGTTGATTGAATTCAGCTCGTTTGTCGGCATTTGCATATTCATCGTGATAATGCATGAGTACAGTCTTTGCTCTAACGTGAGCGGGCAATTGCTCCAGATTCTTCAATGAGGTATGCGACTTGATAACGAGGTCATGCATATGGCATTCATGGAATATAAGCTGCACATCCTCGGCAACCTCTTCTACACGTTTCTGATCAAGTGTGCTATCTGCACTGTAAT
Source organism: Paenibacillus sp. Root52 (assembly GCF_001426865.1). GTDB lineage: Bacteria > Bacillota > Bacilli > Paenibacillales > Paenibacillaceae > Paenibacillus. The sequence continues at coordinate 76,444 of NZ_LMFO01000031.1, forward strand.
AGAAGTAAGATTTAGCCATCAGCCCATTGCTGACCATCCCCGGTACATGCTTCGTACGGAAAGTTTCAAACGTAACACCGCCCAGCTCGAACGTTCCTCCATCGGGCAGTGGAACCACATCGTAATAATCACTCATCGTACGTTCCCCATCTGTCGTATAACGCATACCCGGAGAGAGAATGCTCCACAGCGGATCGACCAGCTCTTCATGGATAAACAGACGTGGCTTCCGGTCACCCACAATCTGAGCATAGTATCCAAGCATCTGTACCCCGTTAATATGGTCTTCGTGCAAATGCGTAATGAAGACGTTATGTATATCTGTCATCGGGAAGCCATATTGCTTCAATGCCTTCGCGTTCGATTCTGGAAAATCGATCACCAGATGGGTGTCACCGAATTCAGCCAATACACTGTTATGGTGTTGGTCTACACTGAACATGTCTCCTGTACCGAGAAATGTAATTTTCATGTCTTCATCTCCTTACATGCGATCTTCAGATCAGCATAATTGTGATTTAAATTAGTATACCTTGTTCAACTGGATATGCCTAAATCAACCTTTTTTGATAACGCTATCATTTTATATTGAACTTTGGTGTCAAACAGTGTAGCGTACAAGGTGGGAAGTGAACCCATATGAACGTAAACTCACCTAAAGGGAGCGTGCATGATACATGAAATCTTTTCTTGATGAACAATTTCTGCTGCACAACGAAACGGCGGTAAGGTTATATGAGGACTACGTCAAAGATATGCCGATTATTGACTATCACTGCCACCTCAGTCCTCAGGAGATTTATGAGAATAAGACCTTTGGCAACATCACAGAAGCCTGGTTATATGGAGATCATTACAAATGGCGTCTAATGCGCGCAAACGGAATTGAAGAGCAATACATTACCGGCGGAGAAGGTGTTACGGATTACGATCGTTTTCTGGCCTATGCCAAAACTGTACCGATGATGATTGGTAACCCGCTGTACGCCTGGTCTCATCTGGAGCTGCAGCGCTATTTCGGCGTCTATGAGGTGTTGAACGAGAAGAGCGCTCCATCCGTCTGGGAGAAAGTAAATGCGAAGCTAAACAGTGAAGGGTTCGGTGCACGAGACTTAATCACGAAGTCCAATGTGACAGTGGTGTGCACAACGGATGATCCATGTGACTCCTTGGAATACCATCTCAAGATTAAGGAGATCGAAGGGTTCGAAACGGCTGTGTTACCTTCCTTCCGTCCTGACAAAGGGCTAGAGTTAAATCGCGATACCTTTACCGAATGGGTGGGCAAGCTATCTCAGGCTTCAGACACCACAATTGAAGACTATGATTCCTTCCTTGCCGCACTAGAATCCCGGGTGGAATTCTTCCATTCTGTTGGCGGCCGTGTGTCTGACCATGCGCTCGATTATGTTCCATTCGGTGAAGCAACACGTGAAGAAGCAGGCGCTATATTTGCCAAAGCCCTTGCGGGTCAGAAAGTCACTCGTGAAGAAGAGAATAAGTACAAGACGGTCACGCTAACCTTCCTAGGGAAGCTGTATGCCGATCGGGGCTGGGTAATGCAGTTCCATATCAATGCCGCTCGTAACAATAACAGTCGGATGTTTGCGAAGCTGGGGCCAGATACCGGATATGATTCCGTGAACGATACACCACTTTCTTCGGCGGTGATCGGTCTACTGGATGCGCTTGAGCAAGAGCAGGCACTGCCCAAAACGATACTGTATTCTCTGAATCCACGTGATAATGAAGTGCTCGCTGCAATTATGGGCAGCTTCCAAGGTGGAGGCATTCCAGGTAAAATCCAGCTTGGCGCAGCTTGGTGGTTCAATGATACCAAGGACGGCATGTTAGCTCAGATGAGAGCACTTGCGAACGTGGGCTTAATCAGTCGTTTTGTCGGCATGCTGACCGATTCACGCAGCTTCTTATCCTACACTCGGCATGAATATTTCCGCCGCTTAGTATGTAATCTAGTCGGTGAGTGGGCTGAGCAGGGTGAGGCTCCACAAGATATGGAACTATTAGGTGAGATCGTACAAGGGATTGCCTACAACAATGCCAAGGAGTACTTCCCGTTCTCCCCTGCGCTGCAGACGGCTTCGGCATCCCAGAGCTAATTAGAACACATACGATTAACGTACACAAATCAAAATTACATTTCCCAACCACGGCGATCTTATGCCGTGGTTTTTTGGTGTTTTGGAACAAAATAGAACAGAGTTGACTTTCATATATACCGGAAATATAATTAGGTTACCTAATTAATTGGTCATCTATTTAATTGTAATCCTATATAATAGGTATACTACGGTAATTGAATTCAACAGGCGTGATCGCCTGATAAGGAGGAAGACAATATGGCTGGCATAGATCCGGTCGCTCAGAAGCTTTTATATTCCATCATGCAGTTTAATAAGGGCAAATGGAGACAGCATAAACCGCATGGGCGCAATCACAATGAAATTATGGTGCTGGGTTGTTTACTTCACGGTATGCATCCGGGAGAACGCCTGAATTGGCAGGACAATCCGCCTGATTTTAATCACTCCTTCGAATCCAATCATCCGGGACTGAAGGTTTCGGAGATCAGTGCTTTGCTACGTGTGAAGTCACCAACCATTACACCCGTCATACGGGGACTTGAGGATGAAGGATTAGTTGAACGAACGATGGATCCAGAGGATCGACGTGCAGTACGCATTACGATTACTGAGGCAGGCCGGGCAATCATTCGGGCTGCTCACGAAGAGCGCATGGAAATTTTCAACAAGCTTGTCGAGCATCTAGGCGAGGAAGAGAGCCTTCAGTTAGCTGCGTTGCTTACGAAGGTGTACACCTTCTTTGATAGCAAGGTTCCCCAAGAATCAGAAGCAAATGAACAAGGAGACGATACGCCATGATGAAATTGTTTCGTATGCTGAAGCCATACCAAATCTCCGTCTATTTCATTCTAGGTCTGGTACTGTTGCAGTCTCTGGCTGAACTATACCTGCCTACCCTGATGGGAGACATCGTGAATAAAGGGATCATTAGAGGAGACATTCCTTATATCTGGAAAATCGGTGGCTTTATGCTACTCATCGCCATTGCCGGAACCGCCTGTTCCATTATTGCCAGTTACCTATCTTCACGCACGGCAGGTGGGTTTGCCAAACAGCTTCGTAGCAGAGTGTTCCGCCATGTAGAGAACTTCTCCCTGCAGGAGTTCGATAAGATGGGTACGGCTTCGCTCATCACCAGAACTACGAATGATATTACACAGGTTCAGAATGTGTTAACGATGATGCTGCGTATGATGATTATGGCTCCATTGATGTGTATCGGTGGTATTGTCATGGCGATATCCCAGGATGCTAAATTATCTACCATTTTCCTCGTTGTGCTTCCTGTGTTGGGTGGTGCAATCGCACTGATTGGTTCGAAGGGGCTGCCACTATTCAAAAAAATTCAGAAGAAGCTTGATCGACTCAATCTGGTGTTACGTGAGCAATTAACGGGTATTCGGGTTGTTCGATCTTTCAATCGTGGAGCACATGAGCGTGCTCGCTTTAATGGAGCCAATACCGATCTAAGAGATGTCTCCATTAAGGTCAATGTGCTTATGGCAACACTTATGCCTATCATGATGCTTGTTATGAATTTCTCGATGATCGCCATTCTATACTTTGGTGGTATGCGAATTGATAGCGGGAATATGAATATTGGTTCACTGATTGCATTTATCCAGTATGCGATGCAGATTATGTTCTCCCTCATTATGGTCTCCATGATCTTTGTCATGATTCCAAGAGCATCGGCTTCAGCAGAGCGGATTAATGAAGTGCTCGACATGCAGCCAGATCTTAGTGATCCAACGCAGCCGCGTAAGATGAATGCACTTCAAGGAACGATTGAATTCGATAATGTTACATTCCGTTATCCGGGTGCGGAGAATGCTGCGTTATCCAATATTTCTTTTACGGCTCGTCCTGGGGAGACCACGGCAATTATCGGAGGTACGGGTTCAGGTAAATCAACATTATTGAGCCTTATTCCTCGATTCTATGATGTTACCGAAGGTACTGTGCGAGTGAATGGGACGGATGTCCGTCAACTGAAACAGGAGAATTTAAGAGCGATTATTGGATTTGTACCGCAAAAGGCAGTGCTGTTTACCGGAACCATCGCAGAGAATATCCGCCATGGTAAGGACGATGCCACAATGGAGGAAGTTGTGCATGCGGCTCAAACGGCGCAGGCAGAGAACTTCATTTCCGAGATGAAAGATGGCTATGACAGCCTGATTGCACAAGGTGGTAATAATGTTTCGGGTGGACAAAAGCAACGTTTGTCCATTGCACGCGCACTAGTGCGTCGCCCTGAAGTATATATCTTCGACGATAGCTTCTCTGCCCTCGATTTCAAGACAGATGCTAAGCTTAGAGCCGCACTGAAATCAGAGACGACGGAAGCGGCAGTGCTGATCGTTGCTCAACGGGTGAGCACTGTTATGGATGCTGATCGGATTCTTGTCATGGATGAAGGTAGAATTGTTGGTTCAGGAACACATCAAGAGCTGCTCGCGAACAACGAAGTGTATCGTGAAATTGTATCGTCTCAGCTTACAGAGGAGGAGATCGCATGAGTGAACGTACAGAACGCAAGGCACCCAAATCCGGTGTGCCCGGTCCTCCTGGTGGCGGCATGGGGATGCGTCCCCCAGTGGAGAAAGCGAAGGATTTCAAAGGTACACTTCGTCGGTTGGTTCGCTATCTGCATCCACACCGTTTCCGGCTCCTAGGGGTTCTTATCGCAGCCATTTTAAGTACCGTCTTCAGTATTATCAGTCCAAAAATAATGGCAGAAGGTACGAATATATTAAGTAAAGGCGCTATTGCCATTTATCAGGGCGTACAAGGCGCAGGTGTTGATTTTCCTGCATTAATCAAAGTGTTGTATCTGCTTGTTGGGTTATATCTGTTCAGTGCTGCATTTATGTATGTCCAACAGTACTTAATGGCTGGCGTGGCACAACGTGTTGTGTACGACATGCGTGAGCAGATCAGTGCGAAGGTCGGACGCTTGCCTCTCAAATATTTTGATTCCCGTACTCACGGGGAGACATTAAGCCGGGCAACGAACGATGTAGATAACATAAGTAATACGTTGCAACAGAGCTTGGCGCAGTTTATTACCTCGGTCGTTACGATTGTTGGGGTCATCATTATGATGCTCACCATTAGTCCATGGATGACATTAATTACACTTTTAACTCTGCCGCTGAGTGTAGTTGTGGTGGTTGCTGTAGCTTCCCGTTCACAAAAGCATTTTGCTGGACAGCAGAAATCACTCGGTGAGCTGAATGGGCATGTAGAGGAAATGTATACAGGACATAAGGTCGTCAAAGCATTTGGTCGTGAAAATCAATCCGTCGAACAGTTCGAAAAGGTCAATGAAGAGCTGTATGAATCAGGCTGGAAAGCCCAGTTTATCTCAGGGATTATTATGCCGCTGATGTCGTTTGTCGGTAACTTAGGTTATGTTCTGATCTGTGTGGTCGGCGGGATCTTTGTTACACGAGGCGCAATTACCATCGGGGATATTCTTGCCTTTACTCAATATTCACGTCAATTCACACAACCGATTAACCAGATTGCGAACATCTCGAACATTATTCAATCCACCATTGCTTCGGCAGAGCGGGTATTCGAATTGTTGGATGAAGAAGAAGAGGTGCCTGAGTCAAATAAACCTGTGGCATTACAGCAACCGCAAGGTGCTGTAGCTTTCCAAGGTGTGAATTTTGGGTACAAAGACGATGAGCTACTCATCCGTAATATGAACATTGATGTGAAGCCAGGTCAGACGGTCGCTATTGTTGGGCCAACGGGTGCTGGTAAAACGACATTGATCAACCTGCTCATGCGTTTCTATGAAATACAGGACGGGCAGATTAAGATTGATGGTGTGAACATTCAAGATATGGAGCGCAGCAAGCTGCGCAGCATGTTTGGAATGGTGCTTCAAGACACATGGTTGTTCAACGGAACCATCCGTGACAACATTGCTTATGGACGTGAAGGGGCAACGAAAGAAGAAGTATATGAGGCTGCAAGAGCCGCGCATGCTGATCATTTCATCCGCACCCTGCCAGACGGGTACGATACGGTGCTGAACGAGGAAGCGTCGAACATCTCTCAAGGACAGAAGCAATTGCTCACAATTGCGAGAGCGATTCTGGCTAACCCAGCTATTCTCATTCTGGATGAGGCAACAAGTAGTGTCGATACACGGACAGAAGTGTTCATCCAGAAAGCGATGAATGATCTGATGCAGGATCGCACCAGCTTCGTTATTGCCCATCGATTGTCCACCATTCGTGGTGCTGATCTCATACTCGTGATGGATCACGGTAACGTCATCGAGCAGGGTAACCATGAGGAGTTAATGGATCGACAGGGCTTCTATGCGGATCTGTATAATAGCCAGTTCACAGAGCAACAGCCGCAGGCAATTTAAGATAGCTAAGTTAGATCGTTGATATCAAAAGAAACATACTAACTAAACAAGACTGAGCAACCCTAGTGGGAGCTCAGTCTTGTTTAGCTTCAGCTTATAATGTTTCCATTAAAGCTCCATTCAACCTGAAACATACAACATACATGCATGAATTCGTTGGTTAGACTATTGATATACTAGTCTTGCTTGGCTTTACCCGTAACTGCGCTATTCTTAGCATTGTTCTCTTCCGTGTCTTCTGGAGAGTCATGCAATTGAAGCGTGACTTCATCCTTATCCGATGTACTCAGCGCAGAAGGAGGCATTTCTCCCGGAATGGCTTCGCGTTGTTCAATCATACGTTTAACGACCTCATAGCAGTCATCGACGTGTTTGTTCCCAACATAGCGCATTCCTGTATAGCTAAGCGTTGCAGCTAGTCCTTGACCGGCGAGCGGCACAAATTTGGCGACCGATTTGGTAGCTACACGTATGCCAATGCGCTTCAGGATTTGGACTACCAGTTCTTTGGTAACCATTCGTCCAATCACTTTGGAGCCGATGGACATCACGAATCCGTAGATCATGGACTTGGTCTCTGGATCCATGCCTTCGAGCTGTTTTTGTGATAATCCGAATTTATTGTTAATGGCAGGCAAGAGCTGCATGAGCATTCCTACATCGGCGAGCACATCTGTACCAGGCAACGGAACGAGTGTGGTGCCGAAGGAAGCAGTGGCTCTTTTTCGAACCATGGTGCGGCATTCTTTGCGAACTTGCTCCAATTGTTCCAATGTTGCTGGAATCATAGCAATCCCTCCATTCGTTTATGGTATACATATAACCGTTTTGAACGAGTTTGAATGGTACTTCTATCACTGTAAATTATAGGACTACAATTATAGAGCTTATTTCCAATAAGTTGCGGAACAAGTGTTGTTCTCATACATGAGCATAGCAAAAAAAGAAGTGCTTATCCATTGCATATAAGAGTTCTCCATTTTGCACGCACACGATAATCAGTGTATAGCTGAAGTTACATTTTTTACCTCAACGGGTAAAGGGTTAATAGGTCGATACATATCCTAGAATGGGGGAAACAGCGATGGAGTTTAACAAAGCCTTGTTAATTCATCATCAGCACGCGGGAAAAGCTAATCGGGTTGATCCAGTAGGCATTGTATCAGGCATACTAGCGCCAGCAGTTCGCGAACTTGTTATTGTTCGAACGGACGAGCCTGGGGAGGGTGAGCGTCTATGCCGGGAGCGTGGGGAGCAATTCGACGTTGTGTTTATTCTTGGCGGAGATGGTACGGTTCACGAATGTGTGAATGGATTGGCGGACCTGAAACAGCCTCCACTTGTTGGCATATTGCCAGGAGGTACCTGTAATGATTTTGCGCGTTCGCTAGGCATTTCTCCAGATGTGGAAACAGCTGCGCAGGAAATGTTGAACGGGCAGCAGGTGTCTATTGATCTTGGACGAGCCAATGACCGAGTATTTACGAACTTTTATGGAATCGGATTAATCAGTGATACATCACAAAATATAAATGATCAATTAAAAGGTGCACTCGGCAAGATTAGTTACTTCATCAGCACCTTACAAACGATAAGTCATGCAGAGCCATTCCACTATCAATTGGAGGCGGACGGGGAGAAAATGCAGGGTGAAGCGGTTATGATCTATATTGCGAACGGGCGTTTTCTGGGCACCAACGCGTTGCCCTTTGCAGCCAACTCTCTCCAAGACCGTAAACTGGATGTGCTCATTATCCATGATACAGGTATCCCTTTGCTACGAGAGATTTTAACCCATAAGCCAGAAGGAGAATGGCAGCCGCAGCATGAGAGCATCAGTTATTTCAAAGCAGCCAGCTTGAAGCTGGAGACTGCAACGCCTATGCTGGCAGATACCGATGGCGAATTATATATGAAGACACCCGCCGAACTGTCGGTGTCGGCGGGGCATCTGACTTTTCTGACCGGAGATGAGTATTAATATCCCGGTTTCTTTTTTTGCACATCATGGGGGCTAATCTAAGTTTGATCTACGCAGTATCTCTCTCGGTATTCATCTTCCAGCATGCTCATGCGTATTGCATCATGATACTGATGGTTATAGAACAGCACGTCTCGGCTGATTCCTTCACGCTGGAACCCGAGCTTTTCATACGTCCGGATGGCACGTTCGTTGAAGGCGTACACCTCAAGCTCAATCCGATGCAGATTACATATGCCATAACCATAATCAAGCAGAAGCAGCATGGCTTCGCTACCATAACCTTTACCTTGATGCTCCGCGTTGTCGATGGCAATGCGAAGATGTGCGCTACGATTTTTGCTATGCATGTCCATCAGGACGATGTCACCGATGACTTGATCCGTTTCTTGTAAAGCGATCAACAACATGAGCCTGGAATCATCCTGGGCTGCATTCTCTACATAACGTTCGACTTGTGCACGTGTAAAACTATTTTGTGTACCCGTAAGCCGGCGAGTCTCGCTGTTGAATAACCCTGGAAAATAGGTATCTACATCGCTCTGCTCGAATGGACGTAGATAGACACGCTCACCCTCTAGAAGACGTGGGATATGTGTTGATGATAGGGTAGCTTGAGACATGGTTATTCCTCCTATTTGTGAACTGACTCCCCTGAGTATATCCCAGTACTGTATACTGCAAAATGTGCAGTTATTAAAATTCAAGCAGGACAGATGAGGGGGATGGAATCATGAAGCAGATGCCGGTATTGGAGGAGAACACGAGCAGACCCGTCTACGTGCAACTCTCGGATCATATCAAACGGGAGATTATGCGTGGTGAATTGGCCGAGAATACCAAGCTGCCTTCCATTCGTAAACTGGCCGAAATGCTGGGGATCAGTTCGACTCCAGTCGAATGGGCATATCAGCAATTGATTGCAGAAGGATATGTGTACAGCCAGCCACGTAGAGGCTTTCGTGTACGTACTTTGATGGATGGTTACGGGGCGATTCAGCTTCCGATGGATAATAAGTTGCATCATGGGATCATGCCGGATCAACGCCAGTATCCAGACTTGGATCAGGCTGCAATTCGTCCAGTCAAGAATATGGAGTATGACTTTCATATGTCACGCAATGACTTTAGTCTGTTTCCGTATGCCAAGTGGCAGCAATATACGAATCGAATCTGGCGCGAAGAGGCGGATGAGTTGTTGTTTTATGGTGACCCCCAAGGAGAATGGGGGTTACGATGTGAGATTGCCACTTATCTTGGACAGTTCAGGGGTGTGAGATGTTCGCCAGAACAGGTCGTGGTGGGTGCGGAGCAGCATTTGTTAATGACGTTGCTTGTACAGACGCTACTTAAGCTAGGGGGTGTACATTCGATTGGAGTTGAACGTCCTGGTTATCGCTTGTTGCCGGGTACATTCCGCCATTATGGTTATCAGGTTGTGCCAATTGCACTTGATGACGAAGGTCTGGATATCACAGCATTGGAACGTGCGGAAGTGAAGCTAGTAGGTGTGTCGCCCTCCCATCAATTCCCGATGGGCATGACGATGCCTATTGCACGAAGATTAGCGTTGCTAGATTGGGCGGAGCGGGAACAAGCCTACATCATTGAGGATGATTATGACGGCGAGTTTCGATATCATGGACGTCCAATTCCATCGATGCAAGGACTGCGCGAGGATAGTCGTGTCATCTATATGGGCGGTTTCTCCCAGGTGCTTGCCCCGACCTTGTGTGTACACTACATGGTCCTTCCAATGGAATTAATGCATGGCTTCCGAGAGATGTACCGAGACGTCCTGTTTGAACAGTCGGCTTCCCGGTTCATCCAGCGAACGTTAGAAGTATTCATGCGTGAAGGGGAGCTTGGCAAGCATATCCGCAAAATGCGAAACCTCTACAAACGGAAACATGATCTTCTCGTTCATTCCATCCGCAGACATTTTGGCGAGCATGCTGAGATTAGCGGACAGAATGCAGGCTTTCATCTGGTATTGCGTATAACGTCATCTCAGACAGCCACTGCGTTGGTACGTGCAGCGGCTGAAAAGGGTGTACAAGTGAGTTCTACAGCGTATCTATGGGGAGATGCCGACAGTCCGAAGGATGGCAAAAAGGAATTTATCATTGGTTTCGCGGGTATAGAAGCAGCCCATATTGATTATGGGATCGAAGCACTTGCGGAGGCATGGAGCTGTTCTCCTTCATCTTAGTTCTCTTGAACAGCGCCATCCAGAAATAAGCCAACAAGTTGTTGTGCAAGTTCCGCAATGCTTGCATGCATGTTGCGCACATCTTCCCGGTTCGCAAGCATAAGAAGGGACGTAAATGCATGAGCGAGCAGCATGGGGTTCGCAGGGCGGAGGTATCCATGATCCATTTCTAGCTGAAAATGTACAGCCAGCACCTCATAGATCTGTATCTCCGCTGCACGGATCTGGGTGAGCTGCTCTTCGTTCAGATAGGTTTCGGCTTCGCGCATCATCGTTTCTGTATCAATATGAGATTGCTCCATCTTCACCTCGGCTACATTCTCAAGCCGTTGCCGCAGTGATCCGGGCTCATCTAGCCGACGTGCGGTCTGCTGCATCGCCATAGCCATCATACGTGTGATAGCCGTCGTGAACAGCTCAGGTTTACTGGAGAAGTGGTAATAGATAGATGCTTTGGTTACCTGACATTGGGACGCGATCTGTTGCAGAGATACAGGTTCATATCCATGTTCCATAAATAGCTTGGATGCGGTCATAAGAATTTTCGACTGAGTTGATGCTTGATCAGAGCCAGCTTTGGGTCTGCCTGGTGAACGGGAAGTACGTTGTTTAGGGTTCATTTTGTATACCTCTTTACGTAAATTGTTACTGTTCAAAATTGTTCATAAATTTAGTATTGCATAATTAACCTTCCGGTATATATAATTAATTCGATTATACAATGACCCACGGTTCATTTCTATAATAAGTTCTATATAGATTGAGCTAATATTTACACCAGAACGGAGAGGACAGAAATAATTGAAGAAGCGAAGCGTTCGCCTTTATCACGGGATTTTTCCCTTTTGAGAAGGGAATCAAAAAAATCTGGGGATAACAGCGATCGGAACATTATTCTGTCGTCGAAGTGGCTAGTGTAAATAGTTTAGATCAATCTATATATATATCAGGATAGGGAGATGAGAAGACAATGCAAGAAGGTTCGGGATACGGCCGCTGGGTTGCTGGCAAACGAAGTAAGTGGGTAACACTTCTGGTATGGATCATCATAGCGGTAGTACTCGGTCTAGTTTGGCCGGCTGTGAATGATCGGGAAACGAATAATGCTCAGGATCTGAGCGATTCCAAACCATCTGTTCAAGCTGCTGTAGTAGCTCAGAGAGAATTCCCTGGTGGGGAAGGCTTGCCAGCATTGATTGTATGGCATCAGGCTGGTGGACTCACAGATGAACATATTAAGCAGATTCAAGCGCTGACGGAGCGACTGGATCAAGACCCTGTGGAAGAGCAGCAAGCGGTAGTACCGCTGTATCAATTGCCACCACAGGCCATTCAAGGGCAACTATCCGAAGATGGTAGCACGCTTGTTATGCCGCTCTTCTTCAACGAAGGAGCCGATGCGGAGCAGCTGGAGAAAGGCATCGATGCACTGAAGGAGAAAACGACAGAGATCTTCGGAGTGAACCCGTTTGAAGTAGCCGTTGATGATACAAGTTCACTCAGCGCACGTGTTACAGGGCCAGTCGGTATATCGATTGATGCCAGCGGATTATTCTCTTCTGCTGACGTATCGCTGCTCATTGCAACAGTCATACTCGTGCTTGTGTTGTTGTTACTGATATATCGTTCCCCGGTACTTGCGATTATTCCAATTATCGCAGTAGGGTTCGCATATATGGTGACCAGTCCGATTCTGGGATTCATGGCAGATCAGGGATGGATCACCGTTGATGCTCAGTCTATTTCAATTATGACGGTACTCCTATTCGGAGCGGGAACGGATTACTGCCTGTTCATGATCTCTAGATTCCGCCAAATTCTCTACCATGAGCCGGACAAAAAGAAAGCTCTCTTCCAGGCGATCACCGGTTCATCCGGTGCCATTGCCATGAGTGGTTTCACTGTCGTTGCGGCCTTGCTTGTATTGTTACTTGCTGAATATGGGGCATATCACCGTTTTGCCGTACCATTCAGTTTGTCCATCTTCATCATGTTCATTGCAAGTCTAACGCTGGTTCCAGCCTTACTCGCTATCTTCGGTCGTGGGTCGTTCTACCCGTTCGTACCGCGTACACATGAGATGGAAGTAGAACGTGCTAAGAAAAAAGGCAAACCAGCTCCAGCTCCACGCAAAGTGAAAGAAAGCTGGATCGGGCGCACGGTTGTTACGAAGCCATGGACAGTGCTGGCAGTAACTCTGGTACTCCTAGGTGGACTAGCGGTGTTCTCAACACAGATTAAATTCACATATGACCTGTTATCTTCCTTCCCGGAAGATGTCCCTTCTCGTGAAGGCTTTACCGTTATTGGAGAACAGTTCTCCCAAGGGGAATTGGCTCCAGTGAAAGTTATCATTGATGCTGAGGGTCAGGAGACGGATCTCCAATCCAAACTTGAAGCACTCGATTATGTAAGCAAAGTTGGCGATGCACAGCAGGGTGCGGAGAATGCGAACATTACAGGCTATGATGTAGAGTTCAATCTGAATCCGTACTCAATGGAAGCAATGCAGCACATTCCAGATTTGCGTGCCACTGCTGAGCAGGCATTGACGGATGCGGGAATATCGAATGCCGATACTCACGTATGGATTGATGGCCAGACGGCTGAGCAATATGACATTGAAGTAACTGGAGAGCGCGATGCTAAGATCATTATTCCAGTGGTCATCGGCATGATTACATTGTTATTGCTGCTCTACCTGCGTTCTGTAGTCGCAACGGCATATCTGATTGCAACTGTCGTTCTATCCTTTTTCTCAGCACTGGGACTGGGGTGGCTCATTATCCATTACGGACTTGGAGCCGATGCGATTCAAGGAGCGATTCCGCTGTATTCCTTCGTGTTCCTTGTGGCACTAGGTGAAGACTACAACATCTTCATGATCTCAAGCATCTGGCAGAAACGCAAAACAATGCCACTTCGCCAAGCCATTAAGGAAGGTGTAGGCGAGACCGGATCGGTCATCACCTCTGCGGGTCTGATCTTGGCAGGAACGTTTGCGGTATTAGCAACATTGCCGATCCAGGTGTTAGTGCAGTTCGGGATTATTACGGCTGTAGGCGTTATGCTGGATACGTTCCTGGTGCGTCCATTCATGGTACCGGCGATTACGACATTGCTAGGTAAATGGGCATTCTGGCCAGGTAAATATGTTCCGATTCCGGAGAAACAGGAAGAGAAGCAGGTTTAATTTCTATCCTATGATTCGGTTATATAGCATGGGTGGCGGTTACGATCTAACCGCTGTCCATGTTTTTTTGAATGATGATATAGGTACGTTGTCCAGTCTCTTTCGCTGAATCTGTGATGGAATGGTGGAACTGTAAAATATGCGGTAGATCTAAGGGCGAGTAGTGCTCTCTTTGGTCAGGAAGGTTTACGTACACACAAGTTTTGGGACATAATAGAGTGAACGTTGGTCTAGAATGGGCCGAATGCAATGAACAACAATGAGACAACCAGGGGAAGGATGAAAGCTAGCATGACGAATCAACTTAATGTGTATTTTAACCATGACGGCGGTGTGGATGACCTCGTATCGCTGTTCATGCTTCTGCAGATGGACAATGTAAATGTAACCGGGGTATCTGTTATTCCGGCAGATGGATATCTGGAGCCGGCAACGGATGCCAGCCGCAAAATCATCGATCGTTTCGGAACATATTCCGTAGACGTGTCCAAGTCGAATTCAAGAGGGAAAAACCCATTTCCGGCAGCATGGAGATTGCACTCCTTCTATGTAGATGCACTTCCAGTATTGAACGAGTCTGGCAAAATGGAAGCTCCATTATCCACTCTTCCTGCACATAAGCACTTGATTGAGAAGGTTCGCAATACAGAAGGCAAAACATTGCTTCTGTTCACTGGACCGTTGACTGATCTTGCACGTGCGCTGGATGAAGCACCAGATATCGAAGAGAAAATCGACAAACTAGTGTGGATGGGCGGTACGTTTGAAAAGGGTAACGTCGAGGAACCAGAACATGACGGTACAGCAGAATGGAACGTATTCTGGGACCCAGAGGCGGCATATCGTGTATGGGAAAGCGGCATTCAGATTGATCTGGTTGCACTCGAAAGCACGAACAAAGTGCCTCTCACTCCAGCAGTTCGTAACCGCTGGGCGGCAGAGCGTCGCTTCGAGGGTGTGGACTTCTTGGGTAATTGTTATGCAGGTTGTCCGCCACTCGTGTACAGTGAAACGAACTCCACTTATTATCTGTGGGATGTACTGACAACAGCTTCCGTAGGTCGCGAGGATATCGTGAAGAAGAAAACGGTGAATTGCATCGTGATCCCGGATGGGCCAAGCCAAGGTCGTACCGTAGAACAGGCAGATGGACGTCCGGTACAATTGGTGTACGATACGGATCCAGAAGCATTCTTTACGTATATGACGGATCTCGGCAAAAAAGCTGCTCCGCAGCGTTATTAATTCAGGCAGCCGATAGGCTAGTCTCCAGCTAATAAATTTAATAAGCCGCTCAGCAGAGAGGAAGGAATTCCTTTCTCTGCTGAGCGGCTTATTTTGCATGGAGGCGCAGCCTCCCATGCAATGTTGTTTGTCTCGCTCTATATTTTAAAGCGGGCAATCAGTCCGTTCAGTTCACTGGACAACACACGCAGACTCTCGGCAGACGCGCTGATCTCACCCATCGACTGCAATTGGCCGCCAGTTGCGGCAGACACCTCTTGAATGCTGGATGAGGATTCACGCGAGATGTGCTCCATATTTTCGACAGAGGCTGAGATTTCTTCTGCACTGGCAGAGAGCTGTTCTGAAGCGGCAGACACCTCATGTAAACGCTCGTTGATCGTATCGATTCCCGAGTGAATGGAGGTGAACGAACGTCCCGCTTCCTGTACAACGACGAGTCCTGACTGGACTTCGGTTGTACTTGCGCTCATATGGTCAGATAAGACTTGAGTTTGGCGCGTGATTTCGGCAATTAGCTCTGACACATGCAGGGAAGACTGTTCGGATTCGGTGGCGAGCTTACGCACTTCGGAAGCCACCACGGCGAATCCATTGCCATGTTCCCCGGCACGAGCAGCTTCAATGCTGGCATTGAGTGCAAGCAAACTGGTCTGGGACGCAATTCCCTTCATCAGATGAGCGACAGATTCAATCTTGCTGGAGTATTGCTCCAACTGTAAGGTGGATACGGACATTTGCGTATTGGCCTGATGAATTTTGTCCATTCGATCAATCGCAGTGTTAATGTTTGCTTGCCCTTGTACCGCATTATGGGTTGTTTCCTGAGATACACCCGCAACGAGCGATGCGGAGTGAGCGATATGCTGCATGCTACGTGTGATTTCCTCCATGGCAGTGGTAACTTCACCTGCTCGGGCAACCTGTTCAGCGGCTCCCTGAGCCGTATGGTCTGTGTGCTTTGCGATCCGCTGGCTGGCTTCGACCGTTGCTCTAGAGTGAACAGACACACCTTCGGCGGCTTTGAGCAAGGAATCGGAGCTTTTGCGAATACCAGCCATCACATTGCGGGTATCGGTGACGAGATGTTTGAACTCGGTAGCAAGTTGACCGACCTCATCCTTACGTCCTAGCTCCACATCGACCGTTAGATCGCCTTTTCCTACTTGGGCGATGATCTTCTTAAGTCTGACGAGAGGGCGTGTCAGGTAATGAGCGAATCCATATACAAGTAGTACGCTGAGCAAAACAATGACCAGTGCCGTCCAGATCATCGTCATGCGATTACGTGCCATCAGCTCATAGACAGCCGTGGAGTCTAGGTCTGCACTTACAATGCCGAGTACTTCCCCGTTGGTACCGTGAATCGGTACATAGGCAGTAATGGTTGCCCCATACTCGTCTTGGGTGAGTTCTCCATGTACAGACTCGTTATTAGCAAAAGCCTGAAGCATACCTTCATAATGAGTATCCTCTGCTGATCCGTAGGGCGAAAAATCATCCTCCGACACGTCGGCAGCCGCACCGTCGACTACATAATAATATGTGGCTGTTCCGTTCTCTTCTCGTTTACCAAGAGTGTACAGATATTTCAATCCATTGGCTTCACGCAGCTGGCTAAGCTGTTCGCGCAAGGTTCCGTAATAGGCAGTTTCATTCTGTCCCGTACTGAGTGGTGCATATTGAGTCACGTCTATGGATTGTGCCGCTCGTTCGGCAACCGCCTGAGCCTGCATTCCCATGGATTGTTCAACAAGTTCAGCAGATGAACGGTACATCGTCACACCAAGCACGGCTCCAGCCGCTAGCATGAGGCATGAAAAAAACAAAAAGATACGCATAAACAAACTGTTCATTAGTTGTATTACTCCCCCTTTTTAGCAGTAAACGGTTGTAGCTATTGATCGATATTGATACGACTTTCTAGATATGGGTCAGACGTGCAGTGTGCTGGGTTGAACATGGATAAAACGAATATGTATGTGTATTGCTGTATTCAACGTGCTGGCTTCATATGCGTGTCAAAAAGGTAGGTGCCATGAAGTAGCTGTTCACCTTCAAATATCGGCATTTCAGGGATAAAGAATTAGCCCCCGAATGCAGTTCATCCAGGAGCTTGTTTACTCTGATTAGATTGAAGCTATATTATGTTACATCGTTCCCCCGCCTTGGCGAATTGAAGCTGGGATCTTTTCTGGCCCTTGATTGATGTACTTTTGAATAAAAGCACCTACCTTCGCATCATCAAACGTGGCGAGTTTCATCGTCTTCGTCCAGGCAGTCACAACGACCTCGCTACCTTCGGGAATGTCCTTGTTAGGAACGGCAAGGATCCCTGCGCCAGCTTCACGGAACTTAGTTAGGTATTTCAGGTGATCTTTGAGCTGATCAGTCGCATCTTCACGATAATAAATAATGATATCCCCATGCTCCAGATTGTGTACCAGATAGGGATAGCCAGGGAAGTCGGTATAGAACCCAAACTTGATATCATGTGGATTATGAGGCCCTGAGGTGGGAATGGTCATCTCATAGTTGATCGGGTCTTCTGTATGGCTAGCTCCATAATACGGGTCGTCCGTCACATCAATGGTGGCATTGGCGTTCAGATCAGCAATATTGTATTTGGTGAATGCGCCCTGCATGAAGAAGAGAGCGATCACAACGATGGATACTCCGAGCATAGCGTGTGCTGTGGTTCGGATAATTCGACTTTTCTTTTTCACGATGGCTCGCTCATCCTTTTTCATATGGGCGACAATAGAGCCTTGCGTGCGTGAAGCCCAGACGTAGGCAACGATAGATAACAACAGAATAACTGCGCCGATGATGAGCCACAGGTAGGATGTGCCCGCCTCGTGATTCATCTGCATGTGATCCATATGTGGATCCATAACTATCCTCTTCTTTCTTCGTTTAAAATAAAATCATCATTCATTACACTACATTATGTAGTGTTAATGGCGTTACACACTCTATTTCCGATCAGTACACTAGGATGTACCGCAGATTAGATGCGAAAACGATAGACAAATGGGTATTCTCCTTAGATATCCAATACGTAAATAAAACCATATCTAATTTACACTACACATTATAGTGTAAGCATGTGGATCGTGCAATCTTTGTGCGAGATACACGACATTTTTTCAAATTGAATTCAAGTTTCAAGTTTAACATATGCTCTGTTCCACATTATAGTTGTTCTATAGTTATAACAAAAAGGCTCCCGTTGCCTAAGCAAGAGAACCTTTCGGAATATCGTATTGATGATCGATTACCTCTAGTAGACGACTACAACCGCCAGAATGAAGAGTAGAACAAGCTCAAGATGCTAAGCAATGTCTCAATGAGCAAACGATATACGACATAGACTAGCACGATGTTAGCGATGAGCACCGTATAAATGCTGTCGATCACGGCTTTGGAACGGTTCAATGGATATTGGAACACGACTGCATTCATGCCTACGAGCACAATAATATAAGCAATCGCGACAAAATACATCGAGAAGGAGAGAGAGATAATCGTAAATACGTTCGCCAGAACGAGCGCAGCCACCGCAGGAACCAATAATGCTCCGTACTGGGCTACTAGAATTTTGGGGTGGAACGTAAGTTTCTCTACTTTCAAAATGATATACATTAAAGCTACCGCAATAATTAGCATGATGGCTGTAAGCAATAGTGGTCTTACGAATCCACTTACGAATATGCCAGGAATGTCCATAGAGCTAAAAGAAATCAAGAAGTATGTAGAAGATAAAACTGCAATTAAAGCCATGGTTAACCATCCATTTAATGAATGCTGTTCACCAACGGTTTTCATAGCTTGGTAAGGACGGACAAGAACGCTAAGGAAATAAGATGCATATTGTTTACTTACTTCTTTGGCTTGCTGAACTTTCTCATTTTGCATCATATTGTTCCATTGATTGTTCTGAGGATCACCAGACGCCTGATTTTCGGTAGCCTGCGCCTGTTCTTGCGGTTGTCGAATCGGAATGGGTGCCGACAGGTTCGAGTTCGAATCTTTAGGTGCATGATTAGGAGAGTCTTGTTTACTCGACCAATGCGTATATTCAGACTCCGATGCAGCAGCCGATTCTTGACTCGGAGCAGAGCTAGCAGGGGAAGAAGTCGAAGCAACCTCGGTCAGGTTCGATCCGCACCTCTCGCAAAAGCTAGCATTTTCATTTTCATGATTACATACTGGGCATTTCATGATATAAGCCTCCATTTCATTTATTTAGACATTTTGTCTTATTTTAAGGGTTAATGCAGAAGTTTGTCCATGACTTCCATTGAATTCTACAAGGAATTTATGAGAATGAAGTTTGTATTTATGATCATATTTAACTCTTACACAGTTTATGTCCGTCGTAAGTATGATGGTTCTTTCTGTAGCGAATGTAATGGATAGAAAACGTAGTCTGCGGGTATACTTTTACCACTTCAATCCTTTGTTAAGCCGCGTTAAGTACAGATATAAATACGTTTCAATCCATGTAATGTTCGCTTTTATGAGATATTTGTAGGTGAAGTTCATCTTTTGGGTTGCTCAATACAGAACATTTATGTATAATCAGACGTGTTAATACGTTTAATGTACGGTAGTAAATGATGTAGGTGAGTTCATGGAACTGCTGGACAGTAATGAGAGCAAGAAGAAGATGTGCCAATACTATAATGAAATTTCGAAGGAACTGTTCGGCTTCGGGACAACTCTCCTGAGAGTGACCGTAGATCAGAATATTGTTACCTTCTTTGCGAAGCACCGACGTTCGCCGCGCTCTGACGCCCTGGAAGGGGAGGCCCCCGGCTTGAAGCTGGAAGTGGACTTCCGCATGTCTGTCTTATATAAGAAGAAATTCAGGGAGAAGTTAGAGCAACACATGGGTTTGCCAATTGAAGCTGTTTTAAGGGATTATGATGCGTCCACGCAGTGGGCCATTACCAATGTGATTTTGGAGCAAGCATAGATGGATTACCGGGATATTCCTGTTGATGCATACGATCATTGCGCCTGAGAATCATATGGATTCTGACAATTTCATACGATGGCGTCTGTCTTTGGATTGATTCTGAAGCAGAAACCGATGATGTACCGGCTACGGGTGTCGCTTTCCTTTGTTTACGAAGAAAAGTGTTCTTGTTCACACAAGAATGCTTTTCTTTTTGTTTTTTAAGTTGAATTAGCCATTCATAACACAAATGCTCCGAAAACAGAAAACCTTTCGATCGTCGTTATCCCCTGATTTCTTTTATTCCCTTATATAAGGGAGAAATCTTGTGATAGCTTATGCTTCCGAAGCAGCTTTCTTACAGAAAGCTTTTAGGCGAACACTTCGTTTCTCCAGGTTCTTTCTGATTTCTTCGTTACTTGTGTTATCAAGCTAGTTCAACTTCATAAATTGCGCTGTAAAAACACACATATCAGGGGGATTAGGATCATGATGAAAAAATGGATTAGTGGTTTGGCGACAGTAGCGATGACTTCAGTATTACTTGCAGGTTGTGGCAGCAGCACGGATGATGCAGCAGGCGGGTCAAGCAATGGGGGAACAGCTCCAACGAAACTGGTTATCTCCACATGGGGTTTCTCGGAAGATTTCTTCAATCAAGAAGTATTTGGTCCATTTGAAAAAGAACATAATGTAGATATCGTGCTGGAAGTGGGCAACAATGCTGAGCGCTTGAACAAAATCCGTCAGGGCACATCGAGCGTAGATGTGATCTATCTGTCTGACTACTATGCACAGCAAGGCATTGACGAAGGCCTGTTTGAGAAAATTGACCGCTCCAAAATCCCGAACATCAATGATATCTATGAGATTGCCCAAGCTCCACTTGGTGAAGAATACGGCCCTGCTTACACCGTTGGACAATTGGGGATTGCGTACAACCCAGACATGGTTGCGAAAGAAGTTACTTCTTGGAGCGATCTGTGGGATCCCGCTTTTGAAAATAACCTAACGATTCCGAACATTACAGCAACCGCTGGCCCAATGGTATTGGATGCAGCATCCCGTGTTGCAGGTAATGATACGTTTAATGAAGATGCTGCATTTACGAAGCTGAAAGAGCTTAGTGGGAATGTCGTGAAATTCTATACGCAAACTTCGGAGTATGTGAACATGTTCTCCCAAGAAGAGATTGCAGGCGGTCCGATTATGGAGATGTACTTCAAAGATTTGAAAGCAGCTGTACCTAATGCGAAGTTTGTAACGCCTAGCGAGGGTGCTTATGCCGTTATGAATACAATCAACGTAGTTAAAGGCAGCAAAAACAAAGAACTTGCTGAAGAATTCATCAACTGGCAACTGAGTCAGGATGTTCAAGCGAAATCAGCTAAAGCTAAAGTGGATTCTCCAGTAAACACAAAAGTAGAACTGAATGCTGAAGAAGCTGAAGGTGTGACATACGGAGCAGACGTGGTTGAGAAGCTGAACAAGCTGGATATGGAGTATGTAAACCAACAAGCTAAAGGCTGGACAGATCGTTGGAACCGTGAGATTGCTCAATAAAAACAAACGTAATGACAAGGAGTGGAGCATAGATGAGTAAAACGTCTAATCCCATCATCTTGGATGTAGATACTGGTATTGATGATGCGCTGGCGATTCTACTGGCTGTCAAAAGCCGGAAGCTAGATATTCTCGGCATTACAACCGTCTGTGGCAATGTATCTCTAGCGCAGGCAACGGAGAATACGTGCAAAATACTGGAGCTGGCAGATGCGCCTGCCATTCCGGTAATTGCTGGAGCAGCGGGTCCGCTGACTCGGAAGTCTCATTATGAGCATCGCGTGCATGGACAGGATGGATTGGGCGGTGCGCTGCCTGATCCGGTAGTGTCCAAGCAGGCAGATCCAGGATTCGGTCCAGACTTTATCGTGGAGCAGGCTAAATTATACCCTGGTGAACTCACCCTGATTATGACGGCACCACTCACGAATTTGGCGCTAGCGCTAATCAAATGTCCGGAACTGCCTTCTTTATTGAAGGAAGTCATCTTCATGGGTGGCGTTGTACGAGGTCACGGAAATGTGACACCAGTAGCTGAGTACAATACGTACGCCGATCCAGAGGCTGCACGTATCGTCGTGCAGGCAGGAATTAAGAAGCTAACACAGGTAGGACTGGATGTTACACGCCAGACGTTGCTGAATGAAGAAGCGATTGCACGGTTAACCGATCCAGAGCTACGCGATTATGTGGCACAGAGCACAGCGATTTATATTAAACGATACGAAGAAATGAACGGTGTACGAGCATGTGCGCTGCATGATCCACTGGCTGTTGGCGTAGCCCTTGCCCCGGAACTGGTTGGACGCAAGTCGTATTACGTGGATGTCGAAACCGCGAGCCGTCTGTGCGACGGTCAGATGGTGTGTGATTTCCAGAACCGGTTGGGAAAACAACCCAACGCCCTCGTCTGCGAAACGGTTGATGCGGAAAGCTTCCTTGAACTGTTTATCAACGCATTAAATTCGTAAGTATGATCTTCACGGCATTGCTGTTCATTCGAAAATATTTCCTTACGTAGTCGCTGGTAGTGGAGGAGACGAAATCGATTCTGAAGAAGCGAAGCGCTCGCCTAAAAGCTTTCTGTAAGAAAGCTGCTTCGGAAGCATACGCTATCCCCGGATTATACCCTTTAACAAAACATCAAAATAAATCTGGGGATAACAGCGATCGGAAGAACGATTCGTATCCGGAACGACTGGTGCGACAAACGTAGAACGTTATTTACGAAATGTACACCAATGAAACGTGGGAATATAACCATTTTAAAAGTCAGGAGTAGAACGATGAAAAAATCAGTAATCTACTGGCTATTGCTGCCGGGATTCATATTTTTGGCGGCATTCATGATCATTCCGATTGTCCTGACGATCGGGTCGACCTTTTTTCAGGAAAACTCCTTCACGTTTGAAGGATATATGCATTTTTTCAGAGACCCTTACTTTTTGAAAATATTGCTTACCACCCTGCAGGTCAGTGTGGTCACCACGATTGTCTGCGTGGTGCTCGGATTCCCGACAGCTTATTATATTTCACGGAAAGCGCCGCGCCGCAAAGGCATTTTGCTGGCACTAGCGATCTTCCCACTCTTGACGAGCCCAGTTGTGCGCTCGTTCAGCTGGATGATTATCCTTGGACGTAAAGGGCTGATCAACAACGCACTCGTTGGCCTGGGGATCGTGGACAAGCCGCTGGATATTTTGTACACGCCGGCAGCGATGATGATCGGTCTGACACATCTGTTCTTGCCGCTCATGATTATTTCCTTGGTCGGCGTGCTGGAGAACATTGATGGTGACCTACTCAAAGCAGCTCAAAGCTTAGGTGCATCCCGCTTTACTGCGTTCCGCCGAGTTGTCTTCCCACTGGCTGTGCCAGGGCTTGTCATCGGAGCCGTGCTTGTATTTGTCGGCAGTCTGACAGCATATACAACGCCTGCCCTCCTTGGAGGCAAACAGCGGGTAATTGCCACGTTCCTGTATCAGAACGCCATGACTCTTAACGACTGGTATCTGGCCTCAGTTGTTGCCGCGATTATGATTGTGATTACATTTGTCGTGGTCGGTGTCATGAACAAAATGGCCAAAACTTTAAATCCGAAGGGGTAGACATATGCGGGAGAAACATATCGGGCTGGGCCTGTTCAGTCTGCTGGTCTTTATCTTTCTGCTGGGCCCGCTTCTGATCATATCGGTCACTTCGTTTGAACCGGGAACGGTACTCAAATTCCCACCGGAGGGATTCTCCTTCCGATGGTACGAAAATATTTTTAACACAGGCGGTTTCCTCCGCACTTTCCAGACATCCATCATTATCTCCCTGCTGGGGAACTTGCTGGCACTGGTGCTAGGGATTCCGGCTGCGTATGCACTCAGTCGTTACGATTTCAAAGGCAAATCATTGCTGAATGCCGTATTCCTATCGCCGGTATTGATTCCGGGAATCGTGCTTGGTTTCACGTTAATGAAGTATCTGATCGTTATCTATCACCTTCCAATGTATCTGGGATTGTTGATTGGACATACGATTATTATGCTTCCGTTTATCATTCGCGTTATTGCTTCAAGTCTGTCGAGCTTTGATTTTGCAGTGGAGGAAGCGGCATTGAGTCTGGGTGCGGGACGTTTAAGAACGTTCTTTCAGGTGGTGCTGCCTAACATTCGCTCCGGTATTCTCGCGGCGGTGCTGATTGCCTTCCTGGAGTCGTTCAACAACGTGGATATTTCCGTGTTCATGACTGGCCCGGGTGTGAGTACATTGCCGATTCAGATGCTGACGTACGTGGAGAATTATTTTGACCCAACGATTGCAGCCATTTCCGTGCTGCTGATGGTACTGACAGGACTCTTAATGTTCGTGATCGAACGGATCATGGGCGGATTTTCATACTTTACTAAACGTTAATTGGAGGCGCAGAACGCTATGGCATTGCTGACACTAGACCACGTATCCGTGGCATACGATAAGCAGACAATCCTGAAGGATTTTCAGTTGGAGCTGGAAAAAGGTAAGCTGCTCTCCCTGCTCGGACCGAGCGGTTGCGGCAAAACAACTACGCTGCGCCTCATCGCCGGATTCCTGGAAGCATCACAGGGCAAGTTTATGTTCGGCGGCAAGGATTACACGAAGGTTCCGGTGAACAAGCGGAACTTCGGATTTGTATTTCAGAGTTATGCGCTGTTCCCGCATCTGTCCGTCTACGACAATGTGGCCTTCGGTTTGCGGATGCGCAAGGTGAAGGACAAGGATATCTCCTCACGTGTGATGCGCATCCTTGAAGTAGTTAACCTGATTGGATTCGAGAAACGCTTCCCGACGGAACTGTCCGGTGGACAGCGTCAACGTGTGGCGATTGCCCGCGCACTGGTGATTGAACCGGATCTGCTTCTATTTGATGAACCCCTCAGTAATCTGGATGCTAACCTGCGACTCAACATGCGGGTCGAGATTCGCCGGATACAGCAGGAGCTGGGCATCACTACACTCTATGTATCTCATGATCAGGAAGAGTGTTTCTCGATTTCGGATCAGGTAGCGATCATGAACAAAGGCGTGGTCGAGCAGCTCGACCGCCCAGAGACGATTTTTAAATATCCGGCAACGGAGTTTGTAGCACGATTTATCGGATTCCATAACTTTATTGAATTTGCGGATCGCACGGATGCAGGGGACATAATTACACTACATGCGGGAGGCCGTACGTTTAATGCTACCGCACATCCGGGTACAGCTCGTATCGGTGCTCGCAAAGGGGCGATTCGCCCGGATGATCTGATCGTGAGTGGAGACACATCCGCGGGTCTTGCAAATGCATTGCCAGGCATCGTGAAGGTGAGTACGTACCTCGGTCGTAGTTACCAGTATGTTATTGAGACGGAACTTGGCGACTTCACAGCCAACCAAGAGATGGAGACGCCTTATCTTAGCGGACAGCGAGTGAGTCTTATTTTCCCACAGGATAAACTTGTATTGGTTGAGTAGTCATTGAATGTAATTGACAGTAACAGGAAGTAAAGCAGCAAAGAAGGCATGTTATGCAGTGAATCCGGTTGGGCAAGGTGCATCGTAGTGCGGAACTGTAGATAAAATTGCAGTGCAGCACGTTGCAGGTGGACTACTCATCCGGATCACGCTGAAATGCTTTGAAGAAGGAGATTATGCCGATGCGTGCAGATCAACTAATTGTGAATGTAAATGTGTATAACAGTTATTATAAAAGATTCGAACAAAATAACGTCGCTGTATTGGACGGTCGATTCCTATATATCGGTTCAGGTGGGTCAGAGCTCATTCATGCGGATGAAGTCATCGACGCACGTGGTCGTTATATGATTCCAGGGTTGATTGATATTCATCTGCACATTGAGAGTACAATGGTAACGCCAGCTACATTTTCACACGGACTGATTCGCTCTGGGGTGACTTCCATTGTGCCTGAGCCACATGAGATGGCTAATGTGTTCGGTCTGGAAGGTGTGCAGGAGATGATGGCAGCAAGTCGGGAGACGTTGGTCGACATGTTCTATGCGATCCCAAGCTCTGTGCCGGCGACTCCAATGGAAACAACAGGTGGTTCCATCGAGATCGAAGATATGGATACATTATTGGCAACGGGAGAGATCATCTGTCTGGGTGAGATTATGAACTATGTGGACGTTATTCGCGACCCGGACTGCAAAACTAATCAGATTCTTCGCCACATTCGGAAGAACTATCCCGAGCTTGTTATTGAGGGGCATACACCGAAGCTACTAGGTCTGGATCTACACCGACTGATCTATGCTGGGGTTGATTCGGATCATACACACCAGAGTATTGAGGGATTACAGGCTCGTATTGCTGCGGGGATGTTTATTGAAATCCAAGAGAAATCCATGACACCAGAAGTGATGGAATATCTGATTCAGCATGATGTGAAGGAGCATTTCTGTTTCGTGACAGATGATGTTATGCCTGACAGTCTAGTGGAGCGAGGACATCTGGATCATCTTGTACGTAAAGCGATTGGTATGGGAATGCGCCCAGAAGATGCGATCTATGCGGCGACATCTACTCCTGCAGCTCGGATGAAAATGACGGATCGTGGCAGTATCGCACCAGGTAAGGTAGCAGACTACGTCCTATTGTCCGACCTTGAAATGCTGCGTATTGATCAGGTCTACAAAAAAGGTCGTAAGGCTTACGACGACTACGAACCGTATACACAAGAACGGATAATTGGGCAGTTCCCAGCTCATTTCTACCATAGTGTGCAATTGCAGCAGCTTGGTGAAGAGGATTTTGAGATTCGTTTATCAGACCCTAAAGTTAGTGGTTCAGGAGAAGGTACGGGCAGTGTTGTAGACGCTGTTCAGGCAGAAGACAAGCCGAAGGTGAGTGCAGATCTTGCTGGTGAAGCCTCGTACCCTTGCCGGGTGATGATGGTGAAGGACGGCTCGACCTTTGTGGAAGAACATATTGCTCAGATACAGGTAGCGGGAGATGAGCTCTTGTGGGAAGAGAGTGAGTATGGACAGATTGCTACCTTTGAGCGTTATGGGGTGAACGGTAATCATGCACATGGTCTGATTGGTGGAGATACGATTAAACGCGGTGCCATCGCGACAACGTACTCCCACGACAATCACAACCTTCTCGTCGTTGGACGTAACCGTAAAGATATGATTATAGCAGCTAACAAGGTTATTTCGAGCCAAGGGGGATTC
The DNA here is from genome assembly GCF_001426865.1 of Paenibacillus sp. Root52. Lineage (GTDB taxonomy): Bacteria > Bacillota > Bacilli > Paenibacillales > Paenibacillaceae > Paenibacillus. The sequence continues at coordinate 103,807 of NZ_LMFO01000031.1, forward strand.
TGCGTCGTTGAGGATGGCAAAGTGCTCAGTCATCTGGAGCTTCCGGTGGGTGGCATTCTGACCGAGGAACCGCTGGCTGTTGTATCCCATCAAGTGAAGGAATTGCGGGCTGCGATGTTGTCGCTCGGTTACGTGCATTATAATCCGATTATGTCGATTAGCACCCATTCCCTTGCCGTGAGCCCAGCACTCAAAATTACCGATCACGGGCTGATTGATGTAAATGCAGGTAAGGTTGTCCCACTGGTCGTGCAATAGCGATTGTTCGAAGATCGCTTTTGATTAGAAAGAAAGCCGAATGAAATGATCAGCAACGAATATGGAACTCACTTGAAGCTCAGTAATTGGGTTCTGAGGAATACAAAAAGGTAAGTGCATGGTAGAGAGCATACCGTGTACTTACCTTTTTTGACGTCCATGTATGATAAGATGATATCTATAATTCGGATGTAGAACTCTGAGCGGTTCTCATTTTCCTGAGCTTTATTGCATAGTATACTGATCTTACGGCGCTACCTGTCATAGGTATTGCAATGAGTACATAGTTGAATGTTGAAGCAGAAGGAAATTGATAAAAAGCATAGACCATCACTACTGCGGCAAAGAGCAGAAGGCTACAGTTTAGAATGAGATGGTACACAATACGTTTATATTCAGTCGGGTATGAGAAAAATTTCATGAATATACCTCCTTGTAGGGTTCCTTGGAGTCGTTAAATAAGGTATTCATAGAAACTTAATTATAACATTCAACGGAGTGCATTCCCACATTATTCTAAATATATGGATAAATTCATTCATCCGCTCGCTGTTCTTTAGCCTTTATTATAGAAGGAATATTGTTTCATACGTTTATCTCAATTATATAGAGACGAGAGAGGGAGTCTTAAACATGATGCCACCTAATCCTAATCCTAATCCTAATGCTAAGAAGGCTATATTTTTCGACGTAGACGATACGTTATATGATCATCTCCAACCACTGCGCGGGGCGCTTCAGGATATTCCTGGCCTGCCAGACGATTTTCCCTACAGCGAGGTATATCATCGCTTCCGCTACTATAGCGATTGGTTATCGGAGCAGGAGGGATTGTCTGCTGTACCGGAACCGGCAGCTATGGAACGAATGCGTCGTCGCCGGTTCGAGCTGACGTTGGAAGAGTTCGGCGTGTCACTACAGGCAGGACAAGCAGAAGCATTGCAACAGCAATATCTAAGCTGTCAGTTTCGGATATTACCTTTTGAAGGAGCGTACGATCTGATTCGAAGACTGTCAGCCGAGGGACATGTTGTTGGCTTAATCACGAACGGCCCTGGAGCACACCAACGTACCAAGTTGGAAGCATTAGACGTATTCGGATTGATTCCAGAGGAGCGAATCTTCATCTCGGGCACCATTGGTTACGCCAAACCAGATCGGCGACTATTCGAACATGTCAACGAGCTAACAGGCACAACGCCCTCTAACAGCTACTACATAGGAGATTCTTGGCGTAACGATGTCGTAGGTGCAGTGGATGCCGGATGGAGCGTTATCTGGTTCAATCATCGTGAAGCCATGCCTGAATCACATCACCAACCACATCATGTTGCGCAAACGTATGAGGACATCAAACGAGTCCTTTTGTCTGAGATTTCCTGATAGATATCACTGTACCTTATCTATAGATACCATCTACTGAAGTTGAAAAATGAATTGAATAATATACAGCAGTCCAATCGTTAGCATACGAGGGGCTGCTTTTTTAATGCTCAGAAGATGAAGTTCCCTTCATAGAATCTTCATTTCCTAACATAGTCGAAAGCCTAGCCAAGTGAGCAAGCTGGTGTTATAATTAAAACAAGATTTAGATTAAGTCTAAATTAAATAAGTATAATGACAACTGCAAGCAACTCAATATTTACTACACATGAACTTAAAATAATGAATTCGAGAGGGGATTAATTCCATGAGCACAATGCAAACTAAAACCAACCCATTTGTAACTGAAACGACTGAACTTCACGAGGTACTTAACCGTCAGATCGCCGGCTGGTCTCTACTGTATACGAAATTGCATCATTTCCACTGGTATGTTCAAGGACCACACTTCTTCACATTACACGCTAAATTCGAAGAACTGTACAACTTGGCAACCGCTCATATGGATGAAGCAGCAGAGCGTTTGTTGACGATTGGTGGACGCCCAGTAGCAACGATGTCGGAACAGTTACGTTTGTCTCCAATTGAAGAGGCTCAAGGGCAGTTCACTGCAGAACGCATGGTTGAAACTGTTGTTGCGGATCTGCGCCTGATGTTGAACGTGATTAACGAAGGTATCCAAGCAGCGAGTGCAGCAGATGATAAAGCAACTGAGGACATGCTGATTGGTTTCACAGCCGGACTGGACAAAGAGGTATGGATGCTGAATGCTTTTCTGGGTAAATAACGGTTCTTTGAAGTCGTGATCCCTACAACCAAATCCCTACAGCGAAATCCTAACTTGCCTCCAATAAACTGCTAAACGGTGCAAGGTTATCCTATAGCCTGACAGCGATGTGTAGAGTCCGTGAACAAAGTGTCTGTTCGCTTACAAATTGAATTTGCTTACCGTATAATGAGGGCATTCAAGATGGATGGAATGGTGGAATGAACGATGCGGACAGACCTAGGAGAACTGAAGGAAGAAGCAGAACACTTTATATATAGATGTTACGATGAGCTGGGCTATTCGCGTGAAGATGCGGAGGCCCGGCTTATTGCTGTCCAACATGAAATCGAGGAAACGGGCACATACGCGCACACTTTAAAAGAACTGGAGCAAGGGTGCAAAATGGCGTGGCGTAATAGCAATCGATGTATTGGACGATTATTTTGGGATAGCTTGCGTGTCATTGACGCTCGTCATGCAGATACAGTCGCAACAGCTGCCGATGCCGTGTTACATCATATCCGGGTGGCTTCCAATGGCGGTAAGATTATACCTACGATCACGATTCTTCCTCCAGCTGGCCCACAGGGAGCACCTGTACGTATCTGGAATCATCAGCTGATTCGTTATGCAGGGTATGAAACTGCCGAAGGGATTGTGGGTGACCCAGCTTCACTGGAGCTGACTCGTGCCGCAATGGAGCTTGGGTGGCAGGGAGCTGGGACGGCGTATGATGTGCTCCCCATCATAATGCAAGCCCAGGGTGGACAACCAGAGTGGTATCCGGTACCTGAAGAGGATATCGTAGAAGTCACTATTGAGCATCCAGAACGTCCTGAAATCGCTGAGCTTGGAATGCGTTGGTACGGTGTACCGATGATTGCTGACATGCGGCTGGAGATCGGGGGAATATCCTATCCGGCCGCACCATTTAACGGTTGGTATATGGGAACGGAGATCGGTGCGCGTAACTTAGCAGATACGTTCCGATACAACAAACTACCTGTGGTGGCGAAGGCGCTAGGCCTGAGCACGAACAGTGAAACGACACTGTGGAAAGATCGGGCACTCGTTGAACTGAATGTTGCAGTGTTGCATTCGTTTAAGAAAGCTGGCGTAAGCATTGTGGATCACCACACAGCGGCCTCACAGTTTGCTTTATTTGAGCAACGGGAAGAAAAAGCTGGACGAAAGCTGACGGGGGATTGGGTATGGCTCATACCGCTGGTATCTCCCGCGACAACGCACATTTTCCACAGCTCATACCGCAATGAGATTGTGAAACCGAACTTTTTCCGTCAAGATCCAGTGCTAAATCTAGCTGGAGCGAACTCTGAGACTATGTTAGATGATCAGGATAGAGCTGCTGCATCGACTGAGGAAGAGCAGCTACCGTCAGATTCAGATCGATCCCCGAAGTGCCCGTTTGCCCATTAATATGGTGCGAGCGGGTTCTTTTTTTTAGTAGCAACAGGGAATGTGATTGCAAACGGATCAACCTTAAGCACCGCCCATGGCTTGCAGAGCGAGATATCAGGGAACAATGCAGCGTTGATGGACATCTCGTCAATCTTGGCGAGTCTGCCTTTTCCTTTGCCGGAAAATTGTGTGTAATACAATTGCTGTTGATGCTGCTGAACGAGTGGAAACGGTAGTAGGCGTGTGTTAACGGGAAAGCTTGGGCCAAACGCAGATAAAGTCAGATCAGCAATGGATACCCCGGATTGGCTAACTTGTACGTGTTCTTTGCCTGAAGCCAGCTTCTGGAATGAGAACGCAGCAAGCTCCTTCGGAATGCCCCAGTTCTCCCAACCGTTATCTACACTATCCGAGGTGGATACATATATTTTGCTAATCGTATTAAGTTTGCGACCTTGGTGCTGGAACTTTCCTGGGATGAAGAGCAGCTCTCCATATGGTCCAGCGTCAGAAGATTCATAATTCACGAGCATAACACTTCCGAGTCCCCCACTGAACTGACCTTCTAGAAAAGCAGGCACCCGCCCATGCTGCGCAACAAATTCTTTGGTGAAACGATAGATCAATATATAACCGGAGCCCTGGAGCTGCCAGGGAGCTGGATAATGATTCATTTGAATGTCTCCTCTCTGTGCTTCTGCTGAACCCACTGTTGTAATTTGGCATGCTCGTGATTCGCGTATAAACGTAAAGCAAATGGAAAAATGCGATTAAGTGTATTCATTAAACGAAAAGTGAACGAAGGGTAGATGTCTCTTTTTCCTGAGCCTAACCCTTTGACCAGAGCAGAAGCGACGGCTGTTGCCGTTTGTGAAGGCCACGGCATGGGGCTATTGCCTGCATTTTTGAAGAAATCGGTACGGGTGGAGATGGGATATATGACTTTGAAGTGTTGACCTGAGTTCAGCTCATATCGGTATGCCTCGGCAAACCCGCGAATCGCCGCCTTCGTTGCACTGTAGAGTGCATATCCGGGTAGTGGCAGAATCCCCATTCCACTGGCTGTGCACATGACGGTATACGGAAGATCCCCTTGGAGCTGCTTCATCTTCTGTGCACTGTAGATCGCTCCGAAGGTATTGATGTTAAAGATGTTGGAGATATGTTGCCAGTCTGGCGAGCCGAGCAGCTCATAATAAGCAAAGCCTGCATTAGCGACAAAAATATCAATGCCGCCCATGACGTCAAGGGCAAAATCGAATAACTGATCAATCCCTTCCTGTGTGGACAGGTCACCGACATAGGCGAATAACTGAATATCATCCGGCGTTAGACCGCCGATCTCTTTGGCTGCGGCCACGATGGTGCAATTTTGCTGGAGGAGCAGCTTCACAACTTCTAGCCCTATTCCCGAGGAGGCTCCGGTAACAATGACCTTCTTATGATTTAGTGTGGTTGTGGTCATGCTGATCCTCTCCTTCGGGGTTAAGGTTCAGAAGTGTGTCAAGCTGCCCAATGGTGTGTAGCAGCATATGGATCTGCTCGGGAGTGTAGTGGTGAAGGCTGGAGGATACCGTTGAATAGTTGAAATCCTCAATAGATTGAATCTTGGCTCTGCCTTCGGAGGTGATAAACACTTCAACGACTCGTTTATCGGTCTTCGAGGTGATTCGATTCGCGAGCCCTGCCTTTTCGAGTTTGGTCACCATCCGGCTTGTTACAAAGTCCTTCACTCTCATGCGATTCGAAATCTCGGATATTCGCATACCTGGGTATCGGATCAGAAGCTGGAGTAGGTACACCTCATTCCAATCGACGTGGAATCGTTCAACCTCTCGCTGTTCGAATAGATAAATACTCTGTAAAAATGAAAATAAAGCGTCATTCACTTGTTGCTGAGGAACTGTCTGAGTCATGGAGATCGCCACCTTGGCTTCATAGTCGTTAAGTTATTACGATGCATTGGATTGAATTCAATCTACTGCATTTATTTGCAAAATGCAAATAAATAATCGGAGCACAGTAATGCTGCTCCAATCGTCTTTTTCAGCGATGAATAAAGCAAGAGGAAAGGACTACCTTTGATGCACTCGGTAACGGCTGCGCATGACAGCTTGAACCCCAATAGCGGCGGCAATCAACAGCAGATTGAATACAAATACGGCATATAGGGAGCTATACTCAACGAGTAATGCAGCAATGATTGGAGATACGATGGAGCCGATCTCCGCAGCAGACACAATCTTCCCAATGACGTTACTTCGATTCTTTTCCGGGATATGGTCACCGACGTGTGCGAAGAACGAATCCATATAACATGCGCCGCCCACGCCTCCAATCAACATGCCCACATACACCCATAGATAAGATGCCGTGCTTAGAAATACAATCACTTCAATACCGATCATCAGCATACCGAGCATACATAACAACAAGCGATCGCCCATGCGGTCGGACAAATAACCTGCAACGGGTGCTGCTGCCAGTGTGGAGAGACCCGCAACGGTGAAGGCTAGACTGGTCTGGAGTGGATTCCACTGCATAATATGAGCCGCGTACAGAGCGAAGTAGGTCAAGAATACAGCATAGGCACTCATCTCAAGAAAGTGAACGGTGGCATAACCGATAAATTGTTGTCTCTGCGATAGCGCAGGGTTATCTGTGTCAGGAAGGTTACTTTGATCAGGATCAGGGTTTACGAATGCAGCGGCATTGGTGGGGAGAGGGGGGGCATTCGTAGTGGGAGGAGAAGAGTTCAGTGTATTCAGATCTTGCATCGCTTGTATATCAAGGTTCATCCTGATCCTGTCTTTCATGCCCCACGCTGCACCCATAGCCATAAGACAGCAGAGTGTAACCAGCCAAAAGGGGACGGATAAAGGCCAGTGTAATGCTAACCAGCCACTAATGACGGGGCCAAGAACCATACCGCCGCCTTCACTGCTGCTGATGTAGCCGTTATATAACCCACGGTTGCTTACATCGCCTTCATCCCCAACGATGGATCGTACTATTACTGTAAGACCCGTAGAGGCGACTCCTTGAAGCAGCCGCAATGAACCGAAGAGTAGAGCAGTGGACGAGACAGCAAAACCTGCCATGCAGACGGCGAGCATCAGAAGCATGAGAATCAGAGCCTTCTTGCCCCCCAGTTTGCGATATAGAGCGGCGGCAGGGATACCACCCAGTACTTTCCCGACATAAAAGAGTGCAAAAATAATGCCCATCATCCATCCGCTCATCCCGAATTCTTCAATGAATAAAGGAAACAGAGGGATGATCATGAAGCCGCCCATCTGACTGAGAAAACAAATGAGCATAAGCAAAACGAGGTTACGTCGGATATCCACCAATAAGACTCCTCTCTCGATCAAGGGATCATGCAGCAGAAAGCTGAGGGACATGTATACGTATAGATAGACATATCCACGACATTGTATGTGCCAACTGCTCAGGAGAGAAGAAAAATCAAAAAATAAAAAGACGTCCTGGTGGGACGCCTTATGTACTGTTCTTGAGTTCAGTAATGATTGCATCTGAGTTAAGAATAATTTATACGATTAAACCTCTTTCGTTTGTCCTCATCTTCCCAATCTCTGTGTTGACTAAATACCTTCAGACACTTGATTGTATTGGAGTCACTACTTATATTCTCCGCAAACTCTAATCCTTCCAGCAAGGTATCAATACCTTGAGAACGTCTATGATGTAAATAATACTTCCCTAATTCGGTCAAAAATGAGGCGTATTCCTCCGCTTTGATTGGTTTATTATACTCACCAAATGCACTGTTATAGGTTTTGTATGGAATATGCTCTTGAAAACGTTCAAGAATATCATCAATGTTCACATCGAATTTATTGGCAACTTTAACGATATTGGTTAAGGCATGAAAAACCTCATCAGGGTGAGCAGAAATATATTCGACGTATTTAGGTAGATATTCTAGGTTCCCCATAAATAATTGAAGCAAAAACTGGTTAGCCGTTGAAAATTCTTTGAATTGATTAATGATGACATGGGCTTCATCAGAAGAATCTTGAATCCATTCATCGGCATGCGCATACTGGCATGCATATTCCATTGCTTTCTCGTAATCCTCATAGTTCTCGTATACTGCGGTCTGTAGTAAACGCGCATACAGCATATAGAAATAAAAAGGACGAACAGGCTTCTTATACTCCGAAGTTTTGCGTTTGGGATGGAGTGATAGTTCATATTGAATAGAAGCAAGACGATACATTTCTTCGGAGAGTGTGTCGACCTTATGCCATTCATGCAGTGAAACGTAGACGTGAGCCAAGTGTTTGACTGCTTCTAATTGATCGGTTTCCTCCAAGCGATTCGTGTAGGGTTCAAATCTTGTAGCGGCACGCAGATTTAATGCCAGGTTATCGCTTAGTGAGAGAGAGAACAAACGATATTGGCATAGAGCTAGGCGTTCAGAATGCTGATATTTCTCAATGACACTTACACTTTCATATAATAATTTAGCTGCTTCTTTGTACTGACTATGGAATAACTCCTCTGCAACTTCAAAAAGTAAACTTCCATAATTCGTGTTATCTAATAGATTACTCAGGATAAGTTCAATACAATCCGGACGTCCCACTTCTGCACAGCGGATTAGGAAGGGACGTAATCTTCTCCAGTCCGGAGCGGTTAGTGTAAAACATTCCTCTACAAATCGAGAATAGAAGTAGTCCTCTTCTAGCCCCATAGCTTTCGTAATACCGTCAAGTTGGCTCATGGAGAATGGTTTATTTTGATTAATGAGTCTACTGAACGAACCTGAATTAATATTGGCCCGTGTCGAGAACTCACTTTGCGTTAGATTATGATCTTGTATGTATTGCAACACTTCTGTTCGTATGGTGTTAGTTTGCATGCAAGACACCGCCTTTATATATAAATCCATAATTTAGTATTAAAAACCATTTATATCAAATATAATACTATAATTTTACAGCGGTCAATATTTATTTGTAATAGGAACTTAATTCTCTACATTCTTGCCCTTCATACGTTTGCCAAATATCTGAAATGTCGACACTTATAGATGAAGAGGAACGTCTTGGATCTATATAAATTGAACTAAACATTTACACGGAAACGGAGAGGACAGAAATAACCTGAAGAAGCGGAGCGGTCGCCTGAAAGCTTTCTGCAAGAAAGCTACATCGGAAGCATAAGCTATCCCCGGATTTTCTCCTTATAGAGGGAATCAAAAAAATCTGGGGATAACAGCGATCGTAAGGTTGTTCTGTCATTGGAGTGGCAAGTGTAAATATTCTTTAGTTCAATTTATATAGTATTTAACGGAATGTCTTTTAAAACGAAAAAAAATAAGTTACATTAACCTTATTCGAAACATGGCTGAATCAAAGTTGTGTATAATGGATAAGGTTCTTTAGGATAAACCTCAAGTTTAAGGGGGCGAAATGGCATGTCAGATCAACAACCAATTATCCGGTTCGACCGGGTAACTCAGCAATACGATCAAGATGAGGCTGTACTGAAGCAAGTTAGCTTTGAGATCGAGCGAGGTAAATTTTATACATTATTAGGGCCATCAGGCTGTGGTAAAACAACCATTTTGCGACTGATTGCTGGCTTTGCAACGCCAACACAAGGCAGTATTTATTTTAACGGTACCGTAATTAACAGCGTGCCTGCCCATCAGCGGCAAGTGAACACGGTATTTCAAGATTACGCATTATTCCCACATTTGAATGTGTTTGAGAACGTCGCTTTTGGTTTGCGCATCAAAAAGATGAAAACGGCTGAAATTCGCAGCAAAGTATTGGAAGCACTCAAGTTCGTTAACCTATCCGGTTATGAAAATCGTGAAATAGGCGAGATGTCTGGTGGACAGAGACAACGTGTTGCTATTGCTCGTGCAATCGTCAACGAACCCGAAATCTTGCTGCTGGACGAGCCGTTATCAGCACTCGATCTGAAGCTTCGTACGGAAATGCAGTATGAGCTGCGTGAGTTGCAGCAACGGCTGGGGATTACGTTTATTTTTGTCACGCATGATCAGGAGGAAGCACTCGCGATGTCGGATGAGATCTTTGTCCTGAACGGTGGTGTGATCCAGCAGAGCGGAACACCGAATGACATCTATGATGAGCCGATCAACCGTTTTGTCGCAGATTTCATCGGGGAATCTAACATTGTATCCGGTAAAATGAAGCAGGATTTTGTGGTGGAGTTTGCTGGTGCAGAGTATGAATGTGTGGATCAGGGGTTACAACCAGATGAGCCTGTTGAGATTGTAATCCGTCCAGAGGATCTGGAGATCACGACCGAGGCGCAAGGGAAAATGAAGGTCAACGTAGACTCCCAGCTATTCCGCGGGGTACATTACGAGATCTCCACCTACGATGATGCGGGCAATGAATGGTTAGTGCATTCTACGAAGAAAGCTGACGTAGGTGCACGAATCGGTCTATACTTTGACCCAGAAGCGATCCACGTTATGCGTTTCAACGAGACGGAAGAAGAGTTCGATAAACGACTAGAAGCATATCAAGAGGCTGTTCATGCAGACTAAGGCGAGTGCACGCAATGCGTATCTGATTCCATATGTTCTATGGATGGTGTTGTTCGTTGTAGCCCCGGTATTGCTCGTTGTCTATTACTCTTTCTTCGATGTGGAGGGGAACTTTACGCTGGGCAATTATGCCCGCTTCTTCACGCCGGTATATATGCAGATGACGCTCAGTTCATTCTGGTACGCACTGCTCATTACCGTATTCTCTCTATTGATCTCATATCCGACGGCATATCTGCTAACTCGGACGAAGCATAAGCAGCTCTGGCTGCTGCTCATTATTTTGCCAAGCTGGATAAACCTGCTGTTAAAAGCCTATGCGTTCATCGGTTTGTTTGGTACGTATGGTCTAACCAATTCCTTGCTGGAGGTTATCGGCATTGGGTCACAGCAGATCTTGTTTACCGATTTTAGTTTTATCTTTGTGTCGGTGTACATTTTCATTCCGTTCATGATCTTGCCCATCTTCAACGCACTGGAAGAGATGAATCCGTCGCTGATCTATGCAGCGCGGGATCTAGGTGCTTCTTCATGGCTGACCTTCCGTAGGGTCATCTTTCCGTTGACACTTAGCGGTGTGAAATCGGGCTGCCAGGCTGTATTTATCCCGGCATTGTCCCTGTTTATGATTACCCGTCTGATAGCGGGGAACCGGGTGATTACGCTGGGGACAGCGATTGAGCAACATTTTCTCGTTACCCAAGACTGGGGAATGGGCTCGACCATTGCGGTCTTTTTGATTATCGCGATGGCTCTCATTATGTTTATAACTGGATCAGGGAATAAGGAGGTGCGTCATGGGAAGAAACGGAAAACTGTCTAATGTCTATCTGGCTGTTGTATTTGCCATCCTATACGCACCGATCGCTTACCTGATCTTCTATTCCTTTAATAGTGGCGGTCATATGCGAAGCTTTGAAGGATTTACATTGGAGTGGTATAGGGAAGTATTTGCGGATACTCGCTTGCTTATTATCGTTTTGAATACCTTTGTTATTGCGCTGTTATCCTCGGCCATTTCTACAATGCTGGGTGTGGCGGGTGCGCTCGCCATCTACCATGTACGCCGCAAACGAACAAAGAGTACCTTGTTATCACTGAATAACGTACTGATCGTCAGTCCCGATGTAATCATCGGTGCTTCGTTCCTCATTCTGTTTACGATGATTGGTATTAAGCTAGGCTTTACTTCGGTTCTGCTTTCTCATATTGCATTCAGCGTGCCGATCGTCGTCATTATGGTGCTGCCGAAACTACAGGAGATGAGCCCAACCTTGATGGATGCGGCGCGTGACCTCGGGGCGGGGTCGTGGCAGATTCTAACGCGTGTGGTACTGCCGTATGTGAAGCCAGGCATATTTGCTGGATTTTTCATGGCACTAACCTATTCACTAGATGATTTTGCGGTAACCTTCTTCGTCACAGGAAACGGCTACTCTACGCTCTCCGTAGAGATCTATTCACGGGCACGCCAAGGTGTATCCTTGTCCATCAACGCATTGTCCACACTGTTGTTCCTGCTGACGGTATTGCTCGTTGTGGGCTATTACTTCATTAACCGCCGCGCGGCGCGTACTCCTGCTGGAAGGGGGCTACGTCCATGAAGCAATTGGTACGGACATTTGCACTTGTCTTTGTGGCGGCCTTTGCCTTGATGATCCTTACGTCTTATCTGAACAAGAGCCAAGGCTATTCTGGCGGCAATACGCTGACCATCTATAATTGGGGCGATTATATTGATCCAGATCTGCTGACGGAGTTTGAGGAAGAGACAGGCATGAAGGTCATCTACCAGACGTTTGACTCCAATGAAGCGATGCTGACCAAGATTGAGCAGGGGGGAACCACGTTCGATGTGGCGATTCCTTCCGAGTATGCGATTAGCAAAATGAAAGAAGAGAACCTGCTCGTTGCCTTGGATCATAGCAAACTGCCTAATCTGAAGAACATTGACGCCCGGTTCATGAACCTATCGTTTGACGAGGACAACAAGTTCTCCATTCCTTATTTCTGGGGAACGGTAGGTGTTGTGTTCAACCCTGAACTGGTCGATGGGCTGACATTTGAGAGTTGGAACGATCTGTGGGACCCACGCCTGAAGAATCAGATTCTCTTACTCGACGGTGCTCGTGAAGTCATGGGAATGGGGCTGAACAGCCTGGGTTATTCCCTGAACGATACCAATGAGGATCACCTGCAAGAGGCACTCGCGAAGCTGTCTACGCTAACGCCTAACGTTAGAGCAATCGTCGGAGATGAGATCAAAATGTTGCTCGCCAACGAGGAAGCCGCAGTTGGGCTCGTCTGGTCTGGAGACGCGTCTGAGATTATGGATGAGAACGACAAATTGGACTATATGGTGCCAGAGGAAGGTTCGAATCTATGGTTCGATAACATGGTCATTCCTACCACCGCAAGGAATATTGAGGGAGCGCATCAGTTTATCAATTTCATGTTAGATCCAGATCATGCTGCTCGTAATGCTGAGTACGTGGGGTATTCCACCCCGAATGCCGCTGCATTAGAGCTATTGCCTGAGGACATCACTGAGGATGAACGCTTTTATCCCGATGAGACGCTGACAGGTAAGCTTGAAGTGTACGATAATTTGGGCAAAAAAATGCTCTCGCATTACAATGACTTGTTCCTGGAGTTTAAAATGCATAGCAAATAGCCAACATGCTAACGAACCCAACACACCTTATTGGGCTGAGTTGCAGGGATGATGAATTCTAACGAACTTCAGCGACGCTATTCTGTGAGATAAGAGGGTAGAATGCCAAAAGTAACTCTAATTATCATAAATAACGATGCTGAGATTCGTTAAATCTCAAACAAGTGTGAAATGGAGTCAATAGCGTGTCTACGGTTCGTTAGAAAAAATAAAAAGGGGTGTATCTCGTCATACGCATGTTGACGAGATGCACCCCATTTCACCCAAATCACAAAACGAAAGATCCCCTGAACTATACTAATAAGTTCAGGGGATCTTTCGTTTTTTTTTCCTTACCCTACTTCTAGAGCTAATAGCGAAGGTAGGTCTATGTTTATTTTACACGTTAACGTAGAGGGCAGAAATAAGCTGGAGAAGCGGAGCGTTCGCCTGAAAGCTTTCTGAAGGAAAGCTACATCGGAAGCATAAGCTAACCCCGGATTTTACCCTTCATAGAAGGGGAATCAAAGAAATCTGGGGATAACAGCGATCAGAAGATTATTCTGCACTCGGAGTGACTAAGTGTAAATGTCCAATGGTCTACATGTGCTTTTTGCGACCGACAATGAGCCATGCCCCGCCCATAATTAGCACAATCGCTACAATAGGCTGGAAGAAGGACATGCTGTTTAACATCGAGCCAATCGACATTACCGCGAAGAACAGCAAGAAGAGCACGGTCAGAATGTTGATCGGAATCAACAACCATTTGTTACGTCCACCGAACCAATACAATTCGAACAGACCCACAGCTACCGCAAGAATAAAGCCAGGCCACATCGTTCCCCAGTTATCAAACAGCATCGCGATTTGGCACACAATACCTGTAGTGAGTAAAATACCGCCGGGAACGAGCAGGCCAACCCCTCGGCCGATCATGGAGAAGTAGAGCCAGTGGAAGAATAATCCCAGAGGGATAATGAATAATGTAGGCCAGAATGTGGCGAAGATCATCCCTGGACCGACTGAACCTCCCTGGTTCAGAATTAAGTACACACCTAGCAGGATGAGGACAGGCGCAAAGATTGCACGTTTTGCCATCGTAGTGTTCTCCCTTTCTCTTCGTTTTACGAACGTTGTCATTTCAATATACACAGCATACCATGAATTGGAAAAGAATAACCTCAGTCCTTGGCGTTAAAAAGAACCTAGACTTAAGTCTAGGTTCTGCGTTCTCATCCATATGATCTACCATTAGGTTCAACAGGGTAGGTCAAGTCTATTTTTGTGAAATGTCAGCATGCTTCTTGCCCCAGCTATTTACGCCGTCATCCTCAATAATGGAGATCGCTGCATCGGCAATGTCCGGGTTGGTCATCAGTTTCTCCTGAATACGGAATTTGATATCATCCGCATCTGCGAGGGATAGACCTTTAGTTAGCTCGATCAGACCTTCTACATGATAGTAGCGACCTTCCTGAATGATACGCATCATCTGGATATCGGCCACATGGGTATCTGCGAGAATGGTCTGGGATACTTTATCCTCAATATCCTGCGGAGCAGCTACGCCGATGAGTCCGATCATATTGTCATAACCTACTCGGAAGGCTACTGCGATCATGAGACAACCAATGATCGTAGTTACGATGCCGTCGAGCAGAGCGAAGTTGGTCAGCGCAATGACCACAACCGAGATCAGGGCAAGCATCGCCCCAAGTACAGCCACCACATCTTCGTAGAATACGAGACGGGTTGGTGGTGCAGCGCGGCCTACGTTTTTGATGGCGGCAGGTACGAGTCCGAATCCTGTTGCTTTGGGTGCACGAGCTTCTTTCAGGATTTCCTTCATCGCTTTGATCAGAATGGCTCCATCAATCAAGATGTTTAACACGAGTACACCGATGTTAATCCACAAGCCACCCGTATGACCAACCGGATGCTGCAACAAATGAATACCCTCGTGAATGGTTTCGTAGGCCATGATGGTGACCACGATAACGGCGATCATGCAGAAAATGTTAATGACACGCCCGAACCCTGTGGGGAATCGTGGAGTTGGTTTTTTCTCGGACAATACACTTCCGACAAATACAAACCCCTGATTAATCGCGTCAGCCAAAGAGTGCATCGCCGAGGCGAACATGGCACCACTACCACTGAATAGGAAGGCTCCTCCTTTGCATAGAGCAAGTACCGCATTTCCTGCCATGGCTACGGCAGAGGATGTGTTTCCTTTTTTGACGAGAGACATCAAGCTCTCAGACTTCGGTTGTTCAGCCACTTCGAATGTTCCTCCCAGAAATATGTGATAGGTGTAGAAAGACAGTCCTGATCTGGATAGCATGTGCATTCCCACTAAATGTTATTATAACCGTCTTTACATATCCCAGCATTATGCAAAAAAGGTCATATCATCAACTGGCTAGTATAGATACTTGAAGACAGGAGGAGCGTATATGGCAATGCCATACAACCTCAGTATTCAATCGCGTCCAAGGCGCGTAAATTCTCGTTGGATTGCTCCAAAAGCTCTGTGAATGTCCCAGCCACATAATAGATAAAGTCGGGGTCATGCTTGTACAGAATGATCTGTCCATATGTCCCTTCTGCTGTTGGATCGAAATCGAACATTAGATATAGGGAACCACCTCCCAGCATACCGAAGGGAACCCATTTCTTTTGAAACAGATAAGGCTTGATTCGAGCATCCAGTTTGCTCATCTCCTCAGCAGTGTAGAAGTCTTCCAACTTATTCTCTACAACTGTGGATTGCTCTCTGTGAATCTTCTCTAGCGATAATAGATAAAATGCGGTGTCTTCGTTGCCTTCGGCATCGGTGGGATATAGGATATGAAAGCCGTAGCCACTCCCATTTTTGCGTTTGTAAAATGCACGGAAATCTGCGGGTAACTGCACGCTATGTTCCTGCTCGAATGCATCCAATTGTTCATCTGTGACACCATCCAGCTCACGATAGGCGCTGAGTAGCTCCTGATTTTCCTCATCTTGTACTTTCTCATCTAATAAACCGTCTAGCTCGTCCATCAATGCATATATACGTTGTTCCGGCATGCCCATCCCTCCAGTGAACTATTGAAATACAAGTGGTGAATGATGTACAAAATAAGCCTCGTCTGATTTCACCTCATATTATAGGTATAATCCGGAAAGTCTCACAAGAATCGCGAGTCCTTGTCTATATGCTACATTGGTCTCAGGTTTTAGCACCCGTAACAACCCAAAAAAGCGTGAGCGACAGGGGAGATACCTGTGCCACGCTTTATTTTATTCGTATCTTTTACGATCCAATGATTTAATCAAACTTCCAACAGGACAGACTTAGATTGCCCAGCTGATAGGCTTTGAACATCAAGGTCGCTTGTTTGTTGCGATCCCCGGCACCCATTGCAATTAGCAATGGTACGAAGTGTTCTGGTGTAGGCACGGCTGCTTGCGCAGAAGGAGCAAGTGTATCGTAGGCAAACAGAGACTCGGTATCCCAGTTCTCCAATTTGTCCTGTAACCAATGGTCGAACTCCAGCGCCCAAGGGTCTATTTCGTTGCTGCCCCAGTTTAGACGACGGAGATTATGCACAGTTCCACCGCTGCCAATAACAAGAACATCTTGCTCGCGCAAGGAAGCGAGTGCTTGTCCTACCTGATACTGCTGTTCCCCTGTCAGGTATCGGTTCACGGACAAAGCGACAACAGGAATGTCGGCATCAGGGTAGAGAAGGCGAAGCACAACCCATGCCCCGTGATCCAAGCCGCGTACATCATCTGTCTGCACCGGAATTCCGGCTTCCGTGAATAGACGCTCGACCTCAGTCGTCGTCTCAGCATGTCCTTGAGCAGGGTATTTGATCTGATACAATTCGGGCTGGAATCCGCCAAAATCATAAATTGTCTCATACTCCGCGACAGAAGAGACTTGTTGCATCGTTGCTTCCCAGTGAGCGGAGAACAACACGATCGCTTTAGGTTTAGGTAGTGTTTGTCCGAGTTCCTGCAAAAATTCAGTGTATGCATTTTCCTCCAATGCAAGGGATGGAGCACCGTGTGCAATAAATAGAGATGGCATCATTATGAATTCAGTCCTTTCGGTTCTTCGTTCATCAGATTTGCATCTGTCCGAAGGAAGTGTTGGAATTGCTGGTATAGCTCGGGGGTCACATGGTGCCCGCCGTGATAAGGTACATAAGTCACGTGCTCTGTATATTGACGGAAGAAATTCGCATTATCTTCACCCAACTGCAGTGGGAATAGATGATCCTGATCGCCATGGGAGACAAACGCAGATAATGCTGGATTCGGTTGTAGTGTGTACTCGTTTTTTACAAAATGGGGTAGATAACCACTCATCGCGACAATGCCTTTGATTGCATCTCCCATCACGAGGGCAAGAGTCATCGCCATAATAGCACCTTGGCTGAACCCAGCTACATAACGTCGTGAAGGGTCAATAGCATACTTGGAGGACAGTTCAACTATTAATTGCTGTAGTCCCTGGACAGACGCATCATATAATTCACGGATTGGATTGCCAATGCTCTTGATCTGAAAAAATGCATAACCGCCGCCTTGGACGATCGGCCCACGCACCGCAACGATAATAAAATCAGACTGCAAAGGCTCCATTAAACGAAGCATGTCTTGTTCATCTGATCCCATGCCGTGCAGGGCGAAGATGACGGGATACTGTTGATCTGCATTGTAATGAGCAGGAAGACGGACTTCATGAATATATGCTGATTGCATTGGAAACACCACCTTGGTAAGAAATGAGAAGCTTCTATTTTGAAAATCAAAAAGTTCACCAATATGAAATAATTATTCTTATTTATGAACAAAATTTATCATGCATTTATTGTGAGGTCAACATCTTTTTTGTATTATAGAACTATGTTGTGTATAGGGAATATTGGTGGAGATAGGTTTGGGTCATTTCAATGGGTTTACAACTTATGATCAAGGACGTGATAAGCATGTTAAAAGGTATTGTCCCTATTCTGAGGATGTTTGATGAAAACAAGGCAAAAGAGTTCTACCTGGACTACCTCGGTTTTCAATTGGATTGGGAGCATCGATTTGAGCCGGATATGCCCTTATATATGCAGATTTCGCGTGATACAATTATCATCCATCTATCGGAGCATCATGGGGATTGTACGCCCGGAGCGGCGCTACGAGTAGAGACAGACGATGTGCAAGCGTTGCATCAGCAACTTCAACTCTCCAACTACAAATATGCCCGACCCGGTGTTGAGGACACGCCTTGGCATTCAAGGGAGATGAATGTAACTGATCCGTTTGGTAACCGAATTATTTTTGCTCAGACCATGACGGAGTAGTTCGTTTATACAGGGAAGGGAGGGGGAGCGATATGGATATTGGCTCAGCCATCCGTACGATCCGCAAACAGAAACAGATTACAATTATGCAAATGTGCGAAGGTACAGGCTTGTCCAAAGGATTTATTAGTAATGTGGAAAATAATAAAACATCACCATCGATCGCTACGCTCGAAAGTATAGCCGATTATCTTAACGTGCCACTTCCTTATCTGCTGCTGACGCCGGAGCAACGGATGAATGTGGTGCGCAAGCATGAGCGCCAGGAGACCACTGCAGGTAGTGGGCAGATCAAGGTTCAGCATCTCACCGCTAAGGGGGCCATGCGGTTGTCCATCGTGGAACTTCCACCGGGAGCATCGACAGGCATTAACAAACATGTGGGAGAAGAGAGCCATCTTATTCTACAGGGTAAAATTCGCGCAGAGCAGGGCGAGGACGTTGAGCTGCTTGAAGAAGGAGATTCCTTCACTTGGAATGCCATCGTACCGCATGAGGTCGCCAACGTCGGAGATGAACCGGCCATTGTGTTAATTGCCGTATCGAAGGAGCTGGATTTGGATCAATTGTGGAACGCCTAATCCCTGTGTAGTCCAATGTAGTGTTGAACGACGACGGAGAGAGCGAAGAATGCCAAGTGAGAGCAAGACAAAAAGCCGCCAGAATTGCTCTGACGGCTTCATTTGCATAGGGTTATTTATCTTATTGTGGATTTGTTGTCCAGATGCCCGCAGCTTTGACAAATACACGATCCGAGAGTTTAAGTGTGGCCAAAGCAAGTTCAGCTACATCTTCCGCTTGCATCATGCGATCTTCGTCGCCGACTTTCAGGCCTGCATTCGTAGCAAGCTCTGTATTTACCGTGCTTGGCGTTAAAGCCGTTACGCGGATATTGGATTTGCGCACTTCCTGCATGAGGGACTCGGTCATACCCAGCAGAGCGAACTTGGATGCACAATATGCTGAACCCGTAGCGAATCCACGCTCACCTGCCGTAGATGCGATATTGATAATGCTTCCGCTGCTCTCTTTAATCATGCTTGGCAGTACAGCGCGTGTTACATAATATGTACCCATGACGTTGACATGCAAGATGCGCTCCCATTCCTCTGGGTCCATATCTAATAGTGTGCCGAAGGTAGCAATACCAGCATTATTAATGAGAATATCGATGGCACCAAGCTCCATCTCGATGGCAGCAACAGCTGCCTCAGCCTGTGTACGATCTGAGATATCAGCAATAGCGCTGGTTACTTTGACACCATGCTCTTGACTAAGCGATTGTTGGAGTGCTTGCAAATCTGAAGCTGTGCGGGCGATCAGTCCAAGATGCACACCTTCTTTGGCAAGTGCCTCTGCGATGGCACGACCAATCCCTTTACCTGCACCAGTGATGATCGCTGTTCTATTCTTAAGTTCCATGTGGGTAATTCCTCCTTCGAGATGATCTATAAAAATTAAACTAAAGAATATTTACACTTGCCACTCCGATGACAGAGCAACCTTCCGATCGCTGTTATCCCCAGATTTTTTTGAATTTTTCCTTAAAGGAGAAATCCGGGGATAGCTTATGCTTCCGATGTAGCTTTCCTTCAGAAAGCTTTCAGGCGAACGCTACGCTTCTTCAGGTTATTTCTGCCCTCTCCGTTCCCGTGTAAATGTATAGTTCAATTTGTATAGCATTTGATTATACTATATTACCCACGGTTCGGATATTTACTTCATCATTATTGTGTGATCTTAATGCTGCCTGAAGTTGCTCTTGCCTTGATGACCTCTGTGCTTGTCATCGGGGATTCCGGAATGTTAATATCTCCCGAAGTAACCTTAACATCATAGAAACCTGCGAATTCAGGTGCTGCTTTAATGGTAATATCGCCAGATTGCCCTGACACATCAATCGGAGCTACAGTCGTCTGCTCAATTCTTACCGTTCCTGAGGTAAACGTTACATTAGCTGCACCTGCGAGTTCTTTAATCTGAAAATCGCCGGATGTCAGATCACTGGTGACATTTCCAGTAACAGCGTCCATCTTGAAGCTGCCTGAGGTCATTTTCACATTCATATCACCTTCGATCCCTGAGCCAGAGATATCTCCAGAGGTAAGACTAAGTTCAATGCGGGGGACGGTAATGTCCTTCAATCGAAGTTCGCCAGATGTATTCGTGATATCCAGTGTGTTGGCATGTAGCCCTGCTAGGTTGTAGTCCGTGGAGGAAGAAGTGAGCTTCACTTCATCTAGCGTATGCCCTTCAGGAATGGCAACGGTTAAGGTTGGCTTCGAGTTGCTCCAATTGAAATTGAAAAATTCAATGCGGACACGATCGGGTTTGACGAGATTGAACGTACCACCGGATAATGTAGCATTCTCCAGACTTTCAATGCTTTCCTTATCCCATTTGCCCTCTGCTTCAATATAGCCCTGAGATTCAGGACTCACTATGAATTGAATGTTGGCATTGAGATTCGCGTCGATCAGCAGTCGCTGCAATTCATCATTCTTGAAGTCCCATCGTTTGGAATAATCTTCACGTTGATTGCCGAATTCAACACCGTATGCCGATACGCCAACCAGACCAATCAGAATACATAACAAGGCTGTGACGAACCATTTTTTTGTAGTCATCCATTATACTCCCCTTGCATCGTTTTTTTGTTCCATCTTACGTATTGAAGCGTCACGGAGCGGAAAGCTTTGAATAGTAATTTGGCTAATATAGCAAACAGAATGCCTATACCACATGCTGCAATGGAGAAGAACAACTTCGAGGGTACAAATTCTCCTAAGAATAAGAGATCGAATACTGCAGCAATAGGTGTTATGGCGAGAAGAGACAATCCGGCAACAGTGAGCCAGACAGACCACAAGAGTAGACCAAGCGGGAGACCTAACATGAGATTCAGGAAAACGAGTCCGATCCCAGTAAACACATTACGTGCCGTTGTACTGCTCTGTGGTGGAGAAGCATTCGTTGGCATAACGCCATAGGCATGATCCGGAATCATCGTATCCATGACATACCGGTCATCAAGTGCTTCACGTGCAATTTCCTCTGGTTGCCCAAGTTCGCGGGCAATGTCTTCCTCCGTTCGTCCATCCACAAGCCCAAGCTCAAAATGCTGTTCGTAGTCAGCAAGTAACTCTGCTCGTTCTTGCGGATCCATAGCGCTAAGCTGCAGCTCCATAAGTTGCATAAATTGTTGTTTATTCATTCGAGTTACCATCCTCAATAAGATGTGCGACATTACGCACAAATTCATTCCATTCCTTGGTGAGGGTATCCATGTAAACACGACCTTCATCAGACAACTTATAGTACTTACGTGGAGGCCCCTCCGTTGATTCCTGCAAATAGGTCGTACAGTAGCCATCATTCACAAGCCTGCGTAGAAGTGGGTATAGTGCACCTTCGGCCACTTCAATATGTTTGGAGACCGCCTGAGCCAGTTCGTAGCCATAACGATCCTGACGGTTGATTAGGACCAGGACGCATAGCTCCAACACTCCTTTTTTGAACTGGATATTTACATTCACACAGGTTCCTCCTTCATTTCCGTATTCAATCACTAGTGTGTATTGTTCAGTAGCTGTGGATATAGAATAGCACTCAGTACTGTATAATGCAAGGTAGTGATTTTAAAATAGTTCTGGAACACAGCTTTATGCTGTACGTTCTCGTGCAAATGATAGATCCTAATCCAATCTATTATACTAAATGTAAATTTATGTATGTATGTTCTATTACCTCAGTATACGCAAAACCCGGATAAAATGCCTCCGTCTGAAGACGGAACTCTATCCAGGTCTGCATACTGATTGATTTTTGCTAATAAAGCTTTATTCCATTGCTTCGAGCACTTTGAGATCCTTGACTGCAGGCCCCTCGATGACTTCTCCTGCATAATTAAATCGTGAACCATGGCATGGGCAATCCCATGAGCGTTCGCCTTCATTCCATTCCACTTCACACCCAAGGTGGGTGCAGGTGGTATCAACCAGGAAGAGCTTCCCGGAAGCATCTTTGTATGCTCCAGCACGTTTGCCATCATGACGGACAACTGAGCCTTCATCATTGCCGAGCTCATTCACATGTTTGTGCACGATGCCTACTTTGCCAGAGATTAATTCTTTGGCAACATTAACATTTTCCACAATAAAATTCTTGATACCTGGATCACTCTTGAATCTTGCTGGATGGAATATCTCAGCATGTGGATTCTCTATACCCGTAATTCGATCGGCAAGCAGATGCCCGGCCATCGTACCTGTGGTCATACCCCATTTGGCAAAACCGGTAGCTACGTAAACGCGCTCATGTCTTCCGGTGATTGGGCCGATGTAAGGAACCTTATCGAGTGAGATGAGATCCTGTGCAGACCAGCGGAACGGGATGTTGCGAATGCCATAAGTATCTGCGGCGTAGCGTTCTAACCGCTCATAATGACCAAACGTACAGATGCCTTGACCGGTTTTATGATTCTCTCCACCAAAAAGGATCAATTCCTTTCCTTCATGCAGGACGGTACGCAATGAACGGGATGGTTCATCATCAGAGATGTACATACCGCCAGCAAAGGGTTTTAACGGCTCAACAGCTAGAGCATAAGATCGCTCGGCATGAAGTCTCGTAAAATAAAAACCAGGATCATATACCGGGAAATGGGAGGCAACAACCACATACTCCGCTGTAACCGAAGGGCCATTCCCATAGGTTCTAACATGCAGAGCAGCGTCTTCTTCCACATCGGTTACCGTTGTATGCTCGAAGATGCGAACCCCATTTTTCACAGCGGAGTCTAGTAGAAAACGCAGGTAGGCTAGCGGATCAAAGCGAGCTTGTCCTGGCATCTTGATGCCTGCTCTTGATGGAACATCGATAGGGAGTGGATCAACCCATTGACCAGGGATATCGAGCTTCCCATAGGCTGTCAACTCAATCTCAAGCTTCTTCAAGTTCTCTTCGGATTGGATATACACGTAAGCATCCTCATCAGCCCACTGACAATCAATCTTGTGTGACTTCACTAGCTCACGCATCCAGCTTGCAGCCTCCGCATTACCTTCATAGTACATACGTGCCTGTTCGTGTCCGAAGTGCTGCATTAACTCGTTGAATATGACGCCATGCTGTGCAGATACCTTCGCCGTGGTGTGTCCAGTTGTTCCATCCAGCACCTTACCTGCTTCAAGAACCACAACGCGTAGCCCTTTTTGGGATAGCAAATACGCTGTTGTGATACCTGCAATCCCTGCACCGATAATGGCTACATCCGCTGTTGTATCTTCTTCCAGTTTGGGATATGAATCGAAGGCGTGCGTAGCCCTCCATAGCGATTCCGGAATGGGAGGCAGTCCCACCGGGGGGTGTTGCTGATCACTCATATCTATTCCTCCTGTATCTTCTCTTAAATCCAATGGGTTCTAGATGTATAGGCGCAGTAAATCAATCTTCTATTGTCATGATTGCCACACTAAGCGAGAAAAAAACAATACATGACGGACTTTCCGAGGAATATTCATATTTTCCTGTGGTAACCTCTATTTTTTTTGATGAACATACTATATGATAAGAGTATTATCGAAATCGTTTTAGGTCATTTATTTTATAGTGGAAAAAGAGTAACAAAACATATGATGTATAAGGACTTTATTGTTCATATACATATCCATTAGGTACAATTGAATAGGTATGCCTTCACTTATTATGTATTCGCTATCATTTTGAATTCAAAGGAGATTCCATACAATGACCAACCAAACAAAATATCCTTTTCAAGATACGTCATTAGAACTAGACTCTCGCGTGAAAGACCTTGTATCCCGTCTAACTGAAGATGAGAAAATTGAATCCATGTTACAGTATCAGCCGGCGGTAGAACGACTCGGTGTTGCTGCATATAAACATGGTACTGAAGCTGCCCATGGTTTGGCATGGCTGGGAGAAGCAACATCTTTCCCACAACCGGTAGGGCTTGCGTGTACATGGGACACCGATCTGATGAAAGAGATCGGCTCCGTTATCGGGGACGAGGCACGTGTATTTTATAAACGCAATCCAGCAGTGAACGGTCTTACGCTCTGGGCGCCGACGGTTGATATGGAGCGTGATCCACGTTGGGGACGGAATGAGGAAGCTTATGGCGAAGACCCTGAACTTACAGGAGAGCTGTCTACAGCACTTGTTAAAGGGATTCAAGGTGACCATCCGAAGTATTACAAGGCAGTTGCAACGCTGAAGCACTTCCTTGCGAACAATAATGAAGTAGATCGTGGCAGTGGCTCGTCCAGCATTGATCCACGTAATATGCGTGAATATTACCTGAAAGCGTTTGAGAAGCCATTCAAAGAAGGTGGCGCGCAGTCAATGATGACGGCATATAACTCCATCAACGGTACGCCGGCTCTATTACATCCTTATGTGAATGAGGTTGTTAAGGGTGAATGGGGAATGGATGGTTTTGTTGTCAGCGATGCAGGCGATGTGATGGGGATTAAGAATGATCATAAGTACTATGATTCTCATACACCAGGTACCGTAGAGTCGGTCAAAGCAGGAATCGATAGCATTACCGATGATGCTGATCTGTCCAAGCAAGCTCTTCGTGAAGGGTTGGAGCAGGGCATACTTGCATGGGAGGATATCGACCACGCGCTATTCAACACTTTCCGTGTTCGCTTCCGTCTAGGTGAGTTCGATCCAGAGGAAGGCAATCCGTATGCATCCATTGGAGAAGAAGCGATGATGACGGACAAAGCCAAAGCGTTGTCACTGAGAGCAGCAAGAGAGCAGGTTGTATTGCTCAAAAACGAGAATGGCACTCTGCCATTGGACAAAACCAAAGCGGGCAAAGTGGCGGTCATTGGTACACTGGGCGGCACCGTATATCGAGATTGGTATGCAGGCACCATGCCATATAGTGTCTCACCACTAGAGGCGATTCAGAGCAAAGTGGGCAGCGACAACGTGCTCTTCCAGGATGGGAATGATCGAATTACGCTGACTTCCGTAGCGAACGGCAAGGCAGTTGGTCTGGCTGAAGAGGAGAATTCACCACTAATTGCTTCCGGAGAAGCAGATACCTTTACACTTACGGACTGGGGATTTGGCAGCTACACGCTGCAATCGGAACGCAATGGTAAATATGTGACCACGGATGAAGAAAAGGTAACGGCATCTGCGAACGAAGTATACGGCTGGTTCGTCAAGGAAGTATTTCATCTGTTGCCACAGCCTGACGGTAGCGTAGGCTTAACGACATGGAACGGCAAGACGGTAACTGCACCGAACGGTGGGAACGATGCATTCGCCGTTTCAGAAGAGCTGAAGTCCTTTGGCAGAGCGGAGACATTCCAGAAGGACGTCGTTGTGAATGGTGTGGAAGAAGCGGTTGCAGCAGCGAAGGAAGCGGAAACGGCTATTGTATTTGTAGGTAATAACCCGCTGGTGAACGGCAAAGAAGAGATCGACCGCCCAAGTCTGGATCTGGCAGAATCCCAGCAACGCTTAGTGGAAGCCGTGTATGCTGCTAATCCGAATACGATTGTTGTCATTGTGGGCAGCTATCCGTTCACTTCAAATTGGGTACAAGAGAACATTCCAGCCGTATTGTACACGTCTCATGCAGGGCAGGAACTAGGGA
Source organism: Paenibacillus sp. Root52 (assembly GCF_001426865.1). Taxonomy (GTDB): domain Bacteria; phylum Bacillota; class Bacilli; order Paenibacillales; family Paenibacillaceae; genus Paenibacillus. The sequence continues at coordinate 129,841 of NZ_LMFO01000031.1, forward strand.
ACGCGCTTGCCGATGTACTGTATGCCGATTACGCTCCAGCTGGTCGTCTGAACATGACATGGGTACAATCCGCAGATCAACTTACAGATATTAAAGACTACGATATTATTCAATCGGGTCGTACGTATCAATATTTTGAAGGAAATGTATTGTATCCGTTCGGACATGGATTGACGTATGCAGCATTCAAATACAGCAATCTAGAGCTGACACCTGCCCAGGCAGGAACAGAAGATGATATCACGGTAACAGTGGATATCACGAATACGGGCACAATCGCGAGCGATGAGGTTGTACAATTGTATGTACGTGCAGGCAAATCTCGTGTGAAACGTCCGCTCAAAACGTTAAAGGGATTCCGTCGCCTTCATATTGAAGCCGGAGCAACCGTTAACGTGAGCTTCAAGCTTCCGGTTCAAGAATTGGCCTTCTGGGACGTGACTCAGGATCGCTATGTGGTGGAGTCTGGGACCTATGCGATTATGGTGGGGAAATCCTCTTCGGATATTCAGCTTGTTGCCGATCTGACGGTTGAGGGAGAGACAATTCCAGCCCGAAACTTGAGTGTCTCCACACGAGCTGAGAACTATGATGCGTACCTCAGTGTAGATCTGGATGAGAGCAAAGAAGGCGGAACAGCTATTCGCGCGCTTGGAAAACAGGGATGGGTTCTGTATAAGGATGCAGATCTCGGCAGTGAAACAACTGAGCTGGAAGCGCGCGTATCCTCCGAACAGGAGGGTGCTGTAGTGGAAGTTCGATTGGGTGCCCCTGAAGGTACATTGGCAGGGCGTACTGAGCTGGCACAAGGCGGAGCCCAGCAATGGTCTTCGGTGAAAGCTGAGCTTAAGGGTGCAACAGGCGTACAGGATGTATATATCCTGTTATCAGCTGGGGTACGTCTCAGTCATTTTCAGATTCGATAATTGCGCTGAATTCTATTAATCTAATGCAAAGAACCTTTGAAACCACGTGTACGGTGGGCTCGAAGGTTCTTTTTTGTACAACTTATATCTCATAGACGAATCATTGTTGGATCAATCTGATATGTGCCTTATAGGCAAGGCTGCTTTAATTATCAAATGAATTTGCTATTGTGCTTCCGTTTTAATAATTTTATCAATAAATAGTTTGAGCTGTTGATTGGTTGCATTTAATTCATCGATTGTCGTCATAAAATTGTTAACGAGTTCTGCCTGTTCTTGCGAACTTGCAGTAATTTCACCAATCTCATTTTCCATTCCCTGTATCGATTGCCGAACAGCTAGAAGAGATTCTTCAATACGAGTGGTTGCATCCTTGGTATCTACGGACAGCTTGCGAATCTCCTTGGCAACGACTCCAAATCCCGCCCCTGCCTCACCTACACGAGCAGCTTCAATGGCTGCATTTAAGCCAAGCAGGTTCGTTTGCTCGGATATTTCGCGAATAAAGCTGGCAACCTGATTGACATTACTCGATTTCTGCACCGCTTCTTTGGAATTGTTCAAAATCTCTTCTGTCGTGGCACTAAGTTCTTCCGAGTGTGCAGCGACATGCTGTACGCTGTCCATTAATTGATTAGTAAGGTTGTCAGCTGCATCCATGAGTTGTTGAAGCTGATCCTGGTTATCCATGCTATACAGGATATTTAACAGAGCCAGGATGTTCCCTTGTGTATCTTTAATGGGAATAAAAGCGACATCAAAGGGGATACCGAATAACTCTTTGGGATAGTGATCCCATCTTTTCTCTGTACCGCCTTTCAGATCTTGAAAATTCACATTGGATTCCAGCAGAGGATCTCCAGCTTGGTAATTCAGCTGCTTCAGTGATTCTCCCGCGGAAAAATACAAAAATTTCTCATGATCGATAATGGAAAGGGTTACATCTTGACGCATAGCCACTCGAAAATAAGGCATAACCGCAATCAGTGCTTGAACAATATCCATATGTAATGATCCTCCTAAATGACTTGGAATGAAATACCAGCAATACATTTAATACAAGCCTATATTATATATCGTCATCTAAAAGAGTTCAAAATAGATCAAGCATAGACATTGCGTAAAAATTTATGAAGTATGCTTACGAAAGAAAAAAAGACCGTTACGATGCATCCATCTGCAAGGTAACGATCTTCTGGTTGATTTGTGTTGCTCTCACATCAATAATTCGTTGGTTACGGCTACCGCGATAAACTAAAGAAACATCTCGTTCGGCGGCGACATAACGCCCATCAATAATGACGTCACATAATTCGGCTAGTGCTGCCCGAGACGGCTCCAGCACTAGTTCTTCATACGTAAATCCAGTGTATGCCCAGACAGACAGATCAGGACGTAGTGCTCGAAATTGTTGAACCCAAGGAATCAGATCGGCTGCCGAGAAAAAGGGGTCGCCACCACATAAGGTTACGCCATCCAGCAGAGGATGGGTTGTAACCTCATGCATGATTTCTTGCTGCTTCTCCTCCGTAAACGGCTCACCTGAGCGAAAGCTCCATGAGTCTGGGCTGAAACAGCCTGGACAAGCATGGCGACAACCACTGATGAACAACACTGCACGTAAGCCGGGGCCTTCATTGACGGATTCAGGGATGTAACCGTGCAGGTTCACTTATGCTTCACCCGATCTCGAACTTCAGCTTGTTTGGCACCATTGAATCGCACTTTGTAATCCCCGGTGAGATAACCGGTAACTCGGCGTATACGTTGGAAATGCACGTTGTTCTCGTGAATGCCACAGTTCGGGCAGCTCTCTCCAATAACACCTTCATAGCCGCAAGATGGGCAGCGATCAATGGGATGATTGATGGAGAAGTAGCCAATATCTTGTGCCAATGCATATTGCACAATTCGCTGGAAAGCCTTCGTGTTGGCTCGCACATTCCCATCAAGCTCAACATAGGAGATTGCTCCAGCGTTACATAGTGTATGGAAAGGTGCCTCAAGTTCAATTTTGCGGTAGGCAGGTAGATTGTAATATACAGGCACATGGAACGAATTCGTGTAATACTCACGGTCATTAACACCTGCAATCGAACCGAATCGCTTACGGTCAATCGTTGTGAATTTACCAGATAAACCTTCGGCAGGTGTAGCGAACAGTGTAATGTTCAAGTTATGTAATTCACTCATTCGGTCGCAGAATTCTCGCATCGTACGAATGACATTTACTGCTTCTTGATGAATATGAGGATCTTGACCATGGTGTCGTCCATATAGGGCAGTCATACACTCCGCAAGACCGATGAAACCAATCGATAACGTACCATGTTTCAAGAGATCAGCCACCGGTTCATCGGGATCTAGCTGTTTACCACCTTCCCATACACCCTCACGCATCATAAAGTCCGAGGCTTTAGCTGGCTGCGCCTTCTGAATCTGATATCGATGAAGCAGACCTGAAGCAGCATGCTCCATGACCGATTGAAGTGCAGCATAGAAGCCTGTCCGATCGGCTACAGCGCGTGTTCCCTGACAGATGCCGAACCGAATACCTAGTTTAACCAAGTTGATCGTATTGAAGGACAGATTACCTTTTCCACTCTGACGGTTACGTCCGAACCGATCTGCCAGCGTACGTGTACGGCAGCCCATCGTAGCGATAATGGTGTCCGGGTCGTCTGGCTGATAGAACGGCAGATTGAACGAAGCATCCACATTAACGAAGTTAGGGTACATACGGCGCGAAGAACAGGTGACGGCAAGCTGGAATAGATCATAGTTGGGCTCTCCAGAAGCCTGATTAACCCCTTGTTTGCACTGGAAAATATGCTGCGGGAATACAGGTGTCTCCCCGTTTCCTAGACCACGGATGGTCGCTTCTAGCAACGAGCGAGATACGAGTCGTCCTTCGGCTGAGGTGCAGAGTCCGTAATTAAGTGATGTGAACGGAATTTGTCCTCCAGCACGGCTGCTCATGGTATTGAGATTATGGATCAATGATTCAGCAGCTTGTTCGGTCTCTAGGATCGTCTCATCCATGGCAAAATCGTAGGCACGTGGGCATTGCTCCTGTGCTTCAGCACTATCCAGATACAGTTGCTCATCCGGAATGTATGCATGCTCTCCAAAGAGCCGTTGCCCTTTACGATAATGCTTCCGGAAGGAGCGTCGCACATAAGGTGCAAGATCCCAATCTATTTTATTGGCAGATACACCGCCGTATTGGCTATTTTGTTGAGACTGAAAAATAATAGCTACCAATGCCATCGCTGACATGATCGTTTGGGGTGTACGAACTGAGCCGTTACCCGTATTGAAGCCAGAGGCGAGCAGTCGGTCAAATGGAATGAAGATACAGTTGGTTGTACCAAGTCCATACTGATCAAGGTCATGAACATAGAGGTCTCCATGCTCAACAGCTTGCGCGAGCCCTTCGGGCAGGACATGGCGAACAGCATGCCACTTTGCTGTCTCTGAACCGAGCCGGCTCATTTTTCCACTAAATGAATCTCCATTCAGGTTGGCATTCTCCCTTAACGTATCCGCATCCTCAGCCCCAATAATTCGTCTGCCAAGGTCAGAAAGTAGGTCGTTTGCTGGTGGAGAGGCACATTCAAGCATATTCATTTAAGGTTCCTCCTATAATGAGAGTATATATTGGCTAAGCCTGATTAAATACTACATGTAGTTTTTCATTATCCAGTTATAAACTATATATGGATTTTTGGGTGTGATAATGATCACATCGTAATCGTGACTGAACAGGAGATGTGCCTGTAGAATGTGGATAAAGGTTTCCAAAGTTGAATCCGAAGAGTATAATTTCTTTTTATGCTACACCGCGTCAAAACATCTCGCTCACGGACACAGAATCTAGGAGCAATGGTAGATGATCATCGGCCATTCCTATCATGGAGATCCAGCGAAACAGGAGCTTCTCAGAATGAGCAGCGATCCTGAAATTGCCCGTGTGATTCTTCTGAATGTCCGTGGTGTTAAAACATATATGTACAGGTTGTGACAACTGGTTCAGGAGTTTTTTTTACCCTCATATATCTTAATGGATTGATTCTAATTTGAAGCGCAGCTTAGACAAGAGGGGTGAGTCATGGGAACTACAGGTGTTGCAAAGGGCTTTTATGAAAATATACAGGAAGCTGCGACCCACATCGTGGACGTATTAAGTGGGATTTTGCAGGTAAATACCATCTTCGTTGCCAGCAATGATGGCATGACGAATGTGATTCTTGAGGCATTTAACCGCCATGAGCAGTTGGTCACTAAAGGTAGCGAGCTTCCATTTGAGACATCCTACTGTAGTTTGGTTTTGCAAGATAAAAGCAGTGAGCTAACCATTAAAGATACGGCGCAGCATCCATTAACACGTTTTATGGATGTGACGGATGGTTTGGGGAGTCGATTCTTCATCGGAGTCCCTATTTTGCGGCGATCGGGTGATGCGTTTGGCACCATTTGCCTAATGGACAACCCGGATTACCAACTGAACGAAACGGATATGAAAACACTAAAAGCAATGGCTGTTTTTCTCGGATACGTCATTGATCTCGAAGATAGCCTGTTGGTGCAGGAGCAGAAGCTGAGTGATACGGAACAACTGAAGGCACAGTTGCAAGCAGAGAAGGAACGAGCCGAGTCCGAAGCCATGACCAAAACGCAGATGCTTGCGTTAATGAGCCACGAAATCCGCAATCCATTGAACGGGATTCTGGGGTTGACGGATCTCATGCGGACGCCAGATATGCCCGAAGAGCATCTGGAGTATGTGAACATGATTGAGACAAGTGGCAATATACTATTATCGCTACTGAACAACATGATGAACTTCAACATCAATGATACTGGCAAAACGGTTGTACACGATGATCCATTTGATCTGGTGTCTACAATTGAGAATACGGTGTATCTTCATGTTGGACAGGCAATCAGCAAGGGCATTGAGGTTGGTTTGAACCTGGAGATGAATGTATCCCAAGTATTTGTAGGGGATGAGATTAAGATTGGGCAATTGCTGGCACATGTGCTGCAATACGCTATTGACTATACACGGACTGGTTCGGTGCTGATCACGGCCGTTGTGGATGAAGAGAGTACAGACAACCAAGCTGTACTCCTGTTGAATGTGAAGTATAGCGGCAAGATGCTGCCTGCGGATAAGATGCGACAGGTGCTTCATACTTCAGACGGGAACATCAGCACACAGCGAATCGTTGGTACGAATCTGGGGTTAGCAGTGAGTCAGAATCTAGCGATTCTGATGAATGGTAGTATTCAGATCAACAGCTTGGGGGAAGACGAGACGGAATTCCAGATTAGGCTGCCACTGCTTAGACACTGGGAGCTACCTCAGCTTACCAGCATCCAGCAGCGATTGAAGGGAACGAAGGTGTTACTTGCCAAAGACCCGGACATCTTGCAGGGTGTATCTTCCTTGATGCGAAGATGGAAGATGGATGTGCATATGACCTCAGGCTCAGCAGAGGCATATAGCTGGATGGAAGACGGCTTCAGCCCGGATGTAGCGGTAATTGATATGGGATTGGTCGAAGGTGGTGCGGTCGATTTCGTGCATAACCTGAAAACTCGTGCTCACGCACTGCCGATTATTGTACTCGTGCCCTATGGTATGCATATTAACCCCCAAGAGGCAGAAGTATTTGACGCCGTTCTAACGAAACCCGTGAGACAGGCTGATCTATTAAACGCGTTGAGCGTTATCTTGCATTAGAGGGTCATCTATAGGATCTGTAGCGCATCTGTTCATCAGGTGCGCTTATTTCTTTTTGGAGTCTGGTCAAAATGATTCGTTTAACGTGTACAGTTGCGTTACAATAGAAAGGGAACGTCATCATAAATGATTTATACAAGGAGGATGTGCAATCAATGGAGTATCGCAGATTAGGTGGAAGCGGACTGAAAGTAAGCGAAATCAGCTTGGGTAGCTGGCTGACATACGGAGGATATGTGGAACGTGAAAACGCGGTGAAATCGATTGAAACCGCATTCGATGAAGGTATTAACTTTTTTGATACAGCTAACGTGTATGAGCGTGGCGCAGCAGAGGAGCTGCTGGGTCAGACGTTGAAAGCATACTCTCGTGATTCTTATGTTCTGGCAACAAAAGTATTTGGCAAAATGGGCGACGGTCCTAATGACCAGGGATTATCCCGCAAACATATTATGGAGCAATGCGACGCGAGCTTGAAGCGTCTTGGAGCCGATTATGTGGACATTTACTATTGCCATCGTTACCATACGGAAACACCGATTGAAGAGACACTACGCGCGTTAGATGATCTGGTACGTCAAGGTAAGGTGCTGTATGTGGGTGTTAGCCAATGGACAGCAGCTCAGATGGAGGCGGCGCTGGGTACAGCAGATCGTCTGTTATTGGATCACATCGTGGTGAACCAACCGGTATATAATATGTTTGATCGATACATCGAGAAGGAGATTATTCCACTAGGTGAACAAAAAGGCATTGGACAAGTTGTTTATTCTCCGCTTGCTCAAGGCTTATTGACCGGGAAATACACGTCAATATCGGATATTCCTGAGAATAGCCGTGCAGCCAAGCTCGGCTGGGACGAAGGCAAGATCAATGCAGATCGAATCGGTAAAGTTCGCCAACTGATCGAGGTGGCAGACAAGCTAGATCTGAAGGTGGGTCAACTGGCACTTGCTTGGATTCTGCGTCAACCAAATGTGTCTAGTGCACTTGTAGGCGCAAGTCGTCCAGAACAAGTGAAGGAGAACGTTGTAGCTTCCGGTGTGAAGTTGGATGCGTCCATTATTGAAGAGATTGAGCAAATTTTGGCTTAATATGAGGTGGCCTATCGGCTTCTGAACGATATGAAATGAAGAAAGGGATGCACTCTCAAACCGCCTAGATGGACGGATGAGAGGACATCCCTTTTAATCTTATACGTGATCGGAAGGTTACTCTGTCATCGGAGAGTGGTAAGTGTAAGATTCTTTAGTTCATTTTATATAACGAGACATTATAACCTATGTTGCACAGGGAGTGGCAGTGAGCGCTTTTTCATAACACATACCCGATTCCGTCCTGTATTTTTGGCCTCGTACAAGCCACGATCCGCCTGTTCGAAGAAGTCATCGTCATCTTTGTCGTCGCAGTTATCTGGAAACACGGCCACGCCGATCGAAACGGTTAGACGTGTTGTATTTCCGTCGGGAAGAGAAAAGAGATACCTCTCTACAGCCTTCCGTATCCGTTCAGCAACAGCCAGAGCTTGCTGCTGATCACAATCGACCAGCAAAATTGCAAATTCCTCGCCCCCGTTACGGGAGACAATGTCCACAGGACGTGCATGTTCAATGAGAAGCCGCCCCAGTTGCTTCAGAACGGCATCACCCGAGGTGTGGCCGAAAGTGTCATTTACTCTTTTGAAGCGATCGATGTCAATCACCAGTAGGGACAATTTCTTCTGATGTTCTCTAGCATATTCCAGTTGGAATTTGAGTGACTTCTCAAATTGAAGCCGGTTATTCAAGCTCGTCAGATGATCGGTTGAAGCCCTTCGTTCCAACGTAAATAACAATTCATTCGACTTGTTAATAAATTCGGCAATAAAGTAAATAAAGATTCCGCCGATGAATGAGATGGTTAATTGTACAGGATATATTTTCATGAACTCATTAATGCTCGTTGTATTCATCAGTAGAATAATAAAAATTAATGCCATAGAAAATAAGTTCATCGTCAAGATTTTAGTTAATCTAGACCAAGGAGCATAAGAGAAATATACCCCAGCTAGACCGATGAGGACCATGACAAATGCTGCATCTATAGCAGAGGAGGATAGACCAAAGATCACTACACGCAGGATGGAGATTACGAGTCCTGAGATGAAGGAGGCCATTCCACCTAAATATACGGCGGCTGTTATTATCGCAAGATGTCTTAGATCTACGATCGTACTTTCATTAATACTGAAGGAATAATTCATTAATACTGTACCGTATATACCGAACAGGATACCCCCGATCAGTTGCACACGTATGGATGGAAAGGGAACACGGATGCTATAGAATTTAGCGATAATTCCGGACACGTACATAAATGTGATCATGATACAAAGATTAACAAAAAACGTGCTGAACAATGAGCATCCCCCCTTTACACACATTGTTATATTTTATCTGAAAATGAAGCTAGTAGCGAACCAATTTATCCCAAATAGTGGATGTGAGTACTGGGAATTATAGAGAATTAGTTGAATTCTAGTGTAGCCACTGATGTTGACTTCATTATACATTAAGATTTATACTTAATCTAAATCAAAATGTTTCTGTGTGTCACAGTATTTATAGACTGTGTCCTTCTATAGAATGGGAATAAAGGAGAATTGCTTGTGAGAACTCTAAATCTGACTATACAACGACAGGCCGTGTATGATGTAGTTCGTCATTCAGAGGATCATCCTACAGCGGCAGACGTAATGAACCGTCTTGTAGAGCAAGGTTATAACCTAGCCTATGGTACGGTATATAATTCACTTCGCTATTTAACGGATAAGGAATTGATTCGGGAGCTTAAGCTCGGTGAGACGGCAAGTCGCTACGATGCCCGAATGGATGACCATCAACATATTATGTGTGAAGTTTGTGGTAAAGTGGACGAGGTTATGACGGAGGTCCCCGCACAATGGATGAAGCAGGTGGCTGAAGAAACCGGATATGCAATTGACCATGCCCATGTGGTCTTTGGAGGTGTCTGCGGGGAATGCAAAAACAAACGGATCAAGTAAAAATCAACCTGTCGGGTCGGCGTTTACCACTTCGGGTCAAGCCGGCTCTGACGGATCCAACTCCATTGGCAGAAGCTTGTCCGATTACAAGACGTGTTATTCTCATTAGCCCTATGCCAGGCCAGGTTCACGAACTGGTCAAAGCATTGACGGATAGTTGCTTTGATGTGCTGGTATTCCATCGCTGGGAACCAGATTTGCATGAACGTCTTGATTTTGATCTTCTCGTCTATGACCTATCTGTTGCGGGGACAATTGATGCCTTCGCTGGAATCAGCAGTCGTTTGAATCGAGAAGCAGAGTATACAACGCCTTGTTTGTACCTTGTAGGGGAGAAAATGATTGGCAATGCAAGCGGCCCGATGCTTCAGGAAGAGTTGTTGGTCTGGCCAGCGCGGCCGCAGGAAGCTCTATACCGCGTTCAGCGAATGATCGGCAACAGCCCGGCTGTGCCGAAGCGTGGGTTTTTGCCTAAGGAAGGGCAACGGATCGGATTCAAAGATCTATGGCTGGATCGAGAGCGGATGAGCGTGCAGCGGGATGAGGATCGAATTCATCTCACCAAGACGGAATATGATCTTTTGCTTAAGCTGATCGATGCCAAGGGCGCCGTAATTTCCCGTGAAGAGATGCTTAGCGATATTTGGGAGACGGATTTCACAGGAGGAAGTAATGTCGTCGATGTGCATATCAAAAGCTTGCGCAAAAAATTGGGCGATAACGCAGCTTCCCCAAAATATATTGTAACGGTAAGAGGAGTGGGCTACCGCCTAGCGGATTAGTCCGCTTTTTTTTGTGCCTATATGTGCGTGTTCAAAAAAGGGGTCTTTTTGAACAACTTCTACAATCATGAAGTTCGTTCATGCGAAAGCCATGTGACCCTCATCTTATGCTCATGTAAACCTCATGCAAGCAATAAAGCAGACATGTTAGAATCATTTTAACAGTTAGATCAAGTCTAAATGTATATTCGATCAAATGTTGAATATGATCTTAATCATAGAGCACATAGAGCAAGCGTGAGACCAACATGAGGAGGAAAACAAGATGACAGAACGTATGACAACCAATCAAGGTGCACCTGTAGGTGACAATCAGAATTCCCGTACAGCAGGCAGGAGAGGGCCAACATTACTTGAGGATTATCACCTGCTGGAGAAGATCGCCCATTTTGACCGTGAACGTATTCCAGAACGTGTAGTGCATGCTAGAGGTGCTGGTGCGCATGGTGTATTTACACTGGAGCAAAGTATGAAGGCTTATACGAGTGCTGATTTCCTTCAAGAGCCAGGCACGGAGACGGATGTACTCGTTCGTTTCTCCACTGTTATTCATGGAACAGGGTCACCAGAGACGGCTCGTGATCCTCGTGGGTTTGCCGTTAAGTTCTATACCCGGGAAGGGAATTACGATCTTGTAGGCAACCATTTACCTGTATTCTTTATTCGGGATGCCATGAAGTTTCCTGATATGGTTCATTCATTGAAGCCTGCACCAGATACGAACATTCAAGACCCGGCAAGATACTGGGATTTTATGACCCTTACCCCAGAGTCGACGCATATGATGACTTGGTTATTCTCTGATCTGGGTACACCCGCTAATTATCGTGAGATGGATGGGTTCGGTGTGCATGCTTTCAAATGGATCAATGCCCAAGGCGAAGTCCATTACGTGAAATACAAATGGGAGTCTGCCCAAGGTGTACGCGGCTTCTCCCGTCAAGAAGTTGCCGAGGTTCAAGGGCAGGACTTTAATCATGCCACCCGGGATTTACACGATCATATCAAGAACGGACAATACCCACAGTGGAAGCTACAGGTTCAGTTGTTAAAACCAGAGCACATGGATGACTTTGCTTTTGACCCGCTCGATCCAACCAAAACATGGCCTGAAGATGTCATCCCGTTCCAAACGGTGGGCACGATGACGTTGAATCGTAATCCACAGAACTTCTTTGCCGAAGTGGAGCAAGCTGCATTTTCACCAAGTGCATTAGTACCAGGCATTGAGCCGTCGGAGGATAAATTGTTACAAGGGCGTTTGTTCTCTTACCCAGATACGCAGCGCCATCGTCTTGGCCCGAATTATTTGCAAATTCCAGTGAATTGCCCGTACGCACCTGTGCGCAATCACCAACGGGATGGACTTATGAATGTGAACCAGGATCCCTCTCCGGTAAACTATGAACCGAACAGTTCTGGCAACAGCCCACAGGAGGATGCTACCTATAGAGATAGCCGAGTTCCACTGCATGGTGAGGTTACACGGGAGAAGCTGGAGAAGACGGATGATTACACGCAGGCAGGTGAGCTATACCGCTCATTTACCACTGTAGAGCAGCAACATTTATTAGATAATTTGGTCAATGATCTGAAGGGCGTGCCTGTAGATACTCAAATGCGTGCACTATGTCACTTCTTCCGAGCAGATGGACAATTCGGCGCTCGGTTAGCTCAAGGGCTTGGCGTTGATATTTCGGCTCATATGCCACCACAAAATCAGTAATAAGAACTAATTTTCTCATAATATTCATAAGATATGATATTGATATATATAGGCCAGGGAGAACCGCATCGCTTGCGGAACTGCCTGGTCTTCGTGCTTTTTTGGGAATCAAGAGTCACTCGATAAACTCCAGATATTGCACTGAAATGGTAAACATATTTACAAATCATTTACAATAAATAGCTGACATAAAGGTTGACTTCTTACTTGATGGCACTACAATGGGTAGTGTGAGGGGTGTCGGAAATGAGAATAAATAATTTCAAAGTAGGTGAACGTGGGCTGAATCGTTTCTTTGGTCCGCTGGAAGCGAAGATTATGGATATTTTGTGGGCTCGTCCGGGAAGCAGTATCCGCGAGGTTCAAGCCGCACTGGAGAAGGACAAGGATGTTAATTTCAATACGGTGATGACGGTTATGAATCGGCTCGTGGACAAGGGGCTGCTCGGCAAGACGCAGAAGGGTAGAACGTCATTGTACCAGCCGGTACAGAGCAAGGAGGAGTTCATGAACAACCAATCCAAAGAGCTGTCCCATGAACTGGTGGATGAATTCGGTGCTCTGGCATTGAATCATATGCTGGATGCATTGGAGGAAGCAGATTCAAGTTTGATTGAACGACTGGAACAGAAGATTAAACAATGGAAAAAGGATAGTAACTGACATGTGGAGAGCTCGCTCGAAGCTACTGTTTACCGTCGGCATTGGCATTCCGTTGTTTGTGTTCATGCAGATGTTTATGTACGCGATGTACAAAATTTTCGGGTGGGATATCCCGTTCAATCTACTCTGGCTATGCAATCACTGGATGAGCCGGTTAGGTTGGGTATCTGTAGGACATGTTCTGCTCGTGTTGGTGTGTCTCACATTTGCTGGAACAGGTTGGTTGTTACTGGATCGGATCATGCAGACACGAGCAGCAATTCAGAAGCTTCGTACGCTGGAGAATGTGGGACTGTCGAGGGAATTCGAGGCAAAATATCAACATCTGAAACGTCCAGGCTTTATTATCGTGGACAAGCGGTCACCAGTTGCATTTACGATCGGCCTCTGGAGACCATATGTTGTGTTATCTACTGGACTGCTAAGTATGCTTGATGCTGAGGAAGAAACTGCAGTGGTATATCATGAGGTTCACCATCTATGGCACCGTGACCCACTAAAGACAACGTTGTTGTCGGTGTTTGCCATCATGATGCCTTACCTGCCTGTATTGAAGCATACGTCTAAGCACTACCATGTGGTTAGAGAGATTTTGGCAGATAATGAAGCTATCGAACGTACGGGTAATGCAGCGGGGATTGGAAGTGCCTTGCTCAAGCTTATCCGTGCCTATCCAGAACAATGGCATGCCAAAGGGATGGCGGCTCAATCATCGTTCGCTGATACGTCGGTCAATGTCCGCATATCTAGACTGCTGGATCCCGAACAAGATGTCAGATTGATTCTGCCACGTTATGCAGTTCTGACTTCGGCTACCGTAATCTTGTTACTTTCCGTCCTGTTTGTTTGGTCCATTGGGTGAGATACGTGGAGAAGATGTCACTTGAAACGATATGAATATTTAGGAGGATGATTGATATGAATACGAGAACCGTAGAGATCGGATTGTTTTTTTCTAGAATTATGATTGGATTGATCTTTGTATTGCACGGCTGGAGCAAATTCGAAGGTGGGATTAGCGGTACGGTTGGTTTCTTTGAGAGCATTGGTGTCCCTGGTTTCCTCGCCTCGGTTGTAGCGGTCATTGAGCTGGCTGGGGGGGTAGCAATGATCCTTGGTCTAGGCACACGTGTATTCGCTGCAGCATTTGTTGCTATTATGGTAGGTGTACTGTTCACAGCCAAAGTAGGCGCACCGTTCTTGAACGGAACTGAACTAGACTACATGCTTCTGGCAGGTTCGTTGACCTTGCTGTTTGCAGGAAGCCGTTTCTTGGCATTGGATCAGATCTTATCCAGACAGAGCACTGTACGTCAGAACGTGAGTGCTTAACTTAGGTTCATTAGTTAAATTAAAAGTAAATTGCTATGACCTGATAGATAAAGTTAACAATAATAATATCGTCATTATGTATCGTCAAAGTCAGCCTTGCCTCGCTTGTCGGAATTCCGGGTAATATTACGGGAATGAAGATAAGCAGGCAAGGCTTTTTTTTGTTTTGGACGATGGGACTACGTTTTTGGTACAATGAGAATAAGTATGCTACTAAGAAAAAATAAGAATGTTGAGGAGGATGCGCTCCATGATTAACCTTATTCCATCCGATGCCCGTTCAAGCTTTGATCGGGGCTGGTTACGTGGTAGTCACAGCTTTTCTTTTGGAGAATATCAAGATCCTGAGAACACTGCTTTTGGTCCAATGCGTGTAGCTAACGATGATGTCATTGCTCCAGGTCGTGGTTTCGGCGCACATCCGCATAGTGATATGGAGATCGTGTCGATTGTATTAAACGGTAAACTACGCCATGAGGACAACTTGGGCAATGTGGCGGTCACATCATTTGGTGGCATTCAACGGATGTCTGCAGGCAGTGGAGTCATTCACACCGAGCATAATGCTTCAGATCAGGAGGAGGTACGCTTACTCCAGCTCTGGTTTATGCCGCACACCAGAGGACTGAAACCATCCTATGAGACGACTTCGTTTGATCCAGATGAGCTTACGGGTCAGCTTGTTCCAATCGTATCTGCAGAGGGCGGGCCTCGAATTGCATCCATCCAGCAGGACATGACCATTTATCTCAGTCGTTTGAGTAAAGGGGATACGCTGTCATTTCAGCAGGCAGCTGGTCGGCGCAGCTACATTTTTGCCATTGAAGGCAAGCTTGATTTGAACGGAGAATTCCATCTGTCTACCGGTGATACCGCTCGTGTAGAAGAAACGCCATCGTTGGAGCTTCAAGCGAGCGAGGATGTATTTTTCATGTTGATTGATCTACCTTAATGAATCGAACTGGCGTGGATAAATTCGAAGAATAGGGGATGCCTATATGACTCAGCAAGAGTGGTTTATGGTTAAACATGCGGTGACAGGACGAGGGCTGGTGAATAGTAAAACAGATACGTCGTCCTATCGGTATCAGCATGATGGAACCCACTTTATCTTTACTGTCACAGGGTTAGACAAGCAGACAGTCGAGCAGATTCTGCAGCTTAGACAGGAGCTGAATGTGTTTCGATTTGTACAACGTAAAGATCAGCCCCTGGTGAAGCATTGGTATTATGTCCAAGGGGACAAGGTGGAGTACAACAAGGAAAGTCAAGCACTTACCATATATGCAGGTTCAGAGATTCGTTATGTGCCTGAAGACTATTTTGCAGACTAAACCAGTATGATTGAACGAATAAATGAAAAGCGATTTAAAGTGAGTTGCCGAGCTTTCGACAACGTGAGGAATCCTGTATGTTCAGGATTCCTTTTTTTGTTGTTCCGAAATGTTAGGTGCTGAATTCTCAGGTGAGGATTATATACATTCTCAGGCTCCGACATAGATCTGCCAAAGTTTTAGATCAGTCCACATAATTCCGTTCTTTCTGGCACAAGCTACCTTGTATAAAAACAAGAGAGGAGGGACGGTATATGGCGGATCATACATCGGGGAAAAGCGGTTCCCGGCACGCAGAAGAGAAGACTCATATCCCATTGGGATTACCGTCCCCGCCCATTTTACGACAGCCGATTGGTCTTACACATGAAAGCCATATGCTGGCGGTTAAGGATATTTTCTCAGATTGCTCAGATGTGGTCTTTCGCAATGTCATGATCTCACCCGAGGTTCAGGGCGTCATTGTATATATTGAAGGTATCGTAAACTCCACAGATATTCAGGAGCATATGTTACGTCCTTTCATTCGTGGTCTGGTGGAGCAGCGGACGAATGAACCAGAAGCTCCCTTGGATGATACCCGTGTTGCTCTGTCTCAGGTGAAGAAAGTAGCGACGTGGGCAGAAGCTGCAGACGGTGTACTGGAATCCTCAGCACTACTGTTGATGAATGGTAGTAAGGAGGCATGGCTGTTCAATGTCAAAGGCGGTGTTCGGCGCGGTGTTGAGGAGCCTCAGACAGAATCGGTTATTCGTGGTCCACGGGAAGGATTCACGGAGACACTACGTGTAAATACTGCGCTGCTGCGGTTTAAGCTCAAGACACCTACGCTTAAAATGCTGAGCATGACCATCGGATCGGACACCAAAACTAATGTGGTGTTGAGCTATCTAGATGATGTTGCAGATCCGAAGCTGATTAAGGATGTTAAGAAGCGTCTCAACAAGATTAAGATCGATGGGATTTTGGAGACGGGATATATAGAGGAACTGATCGAAGACCATCCGTATTCCCCATTTCCACAGATGCATTACACCGAACGACCGGATACGGTTGCAGGTAATTTGCTGGAAGGTCGGTTTGCCATTTTTGTAGATGGAAGTCCATTTGCCTTAATTGGACCAGTTACGATGTGGCAGATGCTTCAGGCGAGCGAGGATTATTATGAACGGTTCTTCATCAGTAACCTTATTCGCTGGATTCGGTTTTTATTTGTGGCAATTGCTTTGTTTTTGCCCGCTCTTTATATCTCAATTACGACCTTCCATCAGGATATGTTGCCAACGACTTTAATACTAAGTATTGCTGGGGCGAGGGAGGCCATTCCTTTTCCAGCCTTAGTCGAAGCGCTCATTATGGAATTATCCTTCGAAGCTCTGCGGGAAGCTGGGGTCAGGTTACCCAAAACAGTAGGCCAAGCCGTGAGTATCCTCGGTGCTTTGGTAATCGGGCAAGCAGCTGTTCAGGCAGGGATTGTATCTGCACCGATGGTTATTATCGTTTCAATGACAGGGATTGCATCGTTTACCATTCCACGCTTCAATTTTGCCATTACGGTTCGCTTATTGCGCTTTCCGATTATGTTGCTTGCTGGGGCACTCGGATTGTACGGGATTGTCATTGGGTTGGTACTTATCTCGGTACATCTAACACAGATGACCTCCTTCGGCGTTCCATATCTATCGGGTCTTAGTCCCTATAGCAAGACAGATACGAAGGATATTGTCATGCGTGCACCTTGGTGGAAGATGATTAATCGTCCTTCTACCGTTCACCGTGACCAGAAGAGGATGAATGAGAAGATCAACGGTACGCCTGAATCCGAAGAGGGGTGGTGAATGCATGTTATTCATACGAAGATATCTTCTAGTAGGGATATTGTTGCTGAGCACTCTTCTGACTGGATGCTGGGATCGAAGAGAAATTAATGATGTTGCCTTTGTCATTGGGATTGCAGTGGATAAGGAAGAACAGCTATATCGAACGAGCTTACAGATTGCCTTACCCGGACAGTCAGGTGCTTCGGGAAGTGAAGGAGGCGGGGGAGGCACGAGTGGTGATAAACCATGGTTCATGTTATCCAATACAGCCGAGACGCTGCGTGGAACTTCACTCAAAGGGCAGAAGGCACTCTCACGTCAGCTCTATTATGCTCACCGTCGAACGTTAATGATTGGTGAAGATTTGGCTCGCGAGGGGGTTGCCCCGATGCTGGATCTATTAACACGTTATCCGCTCAATCGTTTATCTGCGATGCCAATTGTAACGAGGGGACCTGCCCATGAGGTGTTGGACACAGATGCGCCAATTGAGAAGTTCCCTTCAGAGATGGTGCGTGAGCTATGCTTCCTGAACATGCGTACGCCTCGTTCACTCAAAATCTTTACTGATGCCATTCTTGCTGAAGGTGTAGATCCGTTTCTTCCCATTGCTTCCGTAGTGGAGAATGTGCCGAAGAGCTGGAAGAACGTCAAAACCAACATAAAGCTGGATGGGCTGGCAATCTTCAAGAAAGATAAGCTAGTAGGCATGATTGAAAAGGAACCTGCGGATGCACTGATTCTAGCCATGGGTGAAGCGAATGCGCCGGAAGTCATGGTCAAGGCTCCCAGGGGTGAAGGGAACCTGTTCATTAAGCTAAATGAGAACAATTCCTCGTATGATCCTCAAGTTAAGAATGGGAAGGTCACCGTAACCATCAAAATGTATGCTAAGGGAATTTTAGTGGATAACGAATCCAATTACGGTGACCTCCGAGAGGGGGAGCTTATGAAATTGAATGAAGCTGTTCACACCAAGATCAGGCAGGACATTGAGGAAGGTGTACGACTCGTACAAAGCAAATACAATGCTGACATCCTCGGTCTTGGCCGATCTATTCATCAGCAGCTCCCCAAAGAGTGGGACAAGATGAAGGATCGCTGGACCGACGTGTACCCTGATGTGAAGGTTATCGTTGAGCCACATGTCATCATCGAAAATGTAGGCATTGTGAACAAACCGATCGGGCTAAGTGATGAGGAGATCGTTCATGATTAAACCACTTCTCTTCACCTATTTGTTCATGGTTGTGCTTGTGCTCTGGATGGACTTCAAACATCTGAAGCAGGCGGCGGCGATTAATCGTTGGATTTCGTACACCATCATTGGGTTTAGTACGGGGATCTTTTTCTACGTCACCCATTTAAGTAAAACGTTCTTCATTTCTGTATGGCTAACCCACCTCATTCAACACTGGTTGCCATTACCTTAATCGATTCCAATCGGGATGATCATACCCGAAAGAAAGGAGACATGTTATGAATCAGGCAGTCACCCATCGTCAACTGATTCTGCTGGTCATGTTGCTTAGCATCACAACCACATTGATACAGCCGCATGCACAGGCGATATATTATGCTGAACAGCATGCGTATCTGTCTTATATACCCGTGTTTTTGGTGATGATTTCTGTTTTGTGGATGTTGAGTCGAGTCCAGCGACGGTTTCCGAATCAAGATTTATTTGAATCACTCGTTGTACGACATCCGTTCATGGGTCGGGTGACGGCTCTGTTGTACATCATGTTTTTCCTTTTCATATTTGCTCGTGATATTCGGTTAATTGGTGACTACATTAGCATCACCTTGCTGGAGACTACACCGATATCCATCATCATTCTAACGCTGATGGTCATGGCTGTATTTATCGTGAGGGGTGGACTGGGCTCGTTAATTGGGATGTCAGAGCTGTACATCACATTATTTCTGGTAAACTCCATCATCGTCCCCTTTATGCTCATCCAGCAGATCGACATGGATAATCTGATGCCGTATTTTGATATCGATATGGCTGGTGTTGGCAAAGGTAGTTGGTTTCTCATGTCCTTTTTTGGAGAGATGGTGGCCTTGCCGTTTGTGGTGAAAGGCAGTGACTTTCGGTTCAAATCCGTGTTCTGGGGAGTAACGATTGCTGCGCTATTAATGATGCTAATCGTCGTTGAAACGATCACATCGATTGGGGTACCCATTGCATCGAGGCTAGTATACCCTTCGTATGAATTAGCGAGGCAGCTACAAGTGAGTGACTTTCTTGATCGGTTCGACCTAGCGCTAGCTGCAGCAACGCTACCGACCATGATTACGAAAATTGCGTTTGATCTCTACTTTATCTGTTGGGGCATGAAACGAATGATTCCGAAAGTTTCCGGTAAAGTATTAACTGGGCCGATTGCCTTGCTTGGTTTTGTCTGTGCGTTCTGGTTCTTCCGCAATGCAATTCAACTCTTTCGATTTACTAGAGAATGGACGTGGGTCGCCATTTTGTTTGAGGTGCTGTTACCGATTCTAATATTTCTGTTTCTGCATCCTCGCAAACAAGATCGACAACCCTCCGCGGCTAAGGAGAGTGGCGATCGTGGAGGGCAGAAGCATACGTCGGATTCAAAAGAATCTACTTCGAAAGATCAGAAGAAAAGTGATGAGGATACAGATCATCAAGCAGGAGAGCTTCAGCCTTCCTGATCCTGTTCATAAAAAAACGTTATAGCTAAACATGTACCAAATGGCATGAACAAGGTTTCCCTCCACAGGACTACCCTGTATACTGTAGTCAGACTGAAGAACGTTCGGCTGAACGAACTGGGGGGAACTTGAATGGCTCAACATTTGGCAGGCATACGTGTAGCACTTACAGGACCACGCAAATCGAAGGAAATGTCCCTGCTCGTCGAGAAAATGGGTGGAATCCCACTCGTGCGACCTGCACAGGGAACGGTGTTTTTGGATGATCGGAATATTCGTGATGGCCTCGTATCTTGGATCTCTGATTCACCGGATTGGGCTGTGCTGACAACAGGTATGGGTTTGGATGCGCTATTTGATATGGCAGAGGACATGGAAGTTGCGGGTCAATTATTGGACTCTTTATCTGAATCATCCATTGCAGCGCGTGGATACAAGACGGTGAATGCACTTCGCAAGCGGAAGCTGAATCCATTAGTTCGGGATGATGATGGCAGTACAGATGGGTTAATTCGGGAATTGGAATCACATGATCTTGCAGGGAAAAAAGTGATATTGCAGCTACATGGTGAGACAGCACCGAAGCTGGTAAACTGGCTGCAAGAACAAGGTGCAGAGGTTCGACAAGTGTTGCCCTATCGCCATGTCCCTCCAGAGGATCATGAATTAGAACAGCTATTGAATGAGATTGTGAACCATGAGGTTGATGCGGTAGCTTTTACAAGTGGACCCCAAGTTCGCTTTTTGACAGCATATGCCACATCCCAGGGAAAGCTAGAGCAGATGCTGCAAGCCTTTCGTGAAGGGGTCGTTCCTGCTTCTGTAGGTAAAGTTACGGCGAATGCGATGCGTGAAGAGGGCATTGAGGCACTTGTTGTGCCAGAAGAAGAGAAGATGGGTGCCCTGATCGTGGAGCTAGGACGTTACTATGCGGCTACACAAGTAGACAAAGCGTAACTTCAAATCATAATAGGTATGAAGAGATATCGATAGACACCGTAAAACGGACGTACTTGTTGTAGACCATACCGTACTTCTATATACGTTATCCTGATCCATTGCATGGGTCAGGATTTTTGCTGTTCTCTAGTTGTCGTGAACGGATTTATTCTAAAGATTGGAGAAAAGGTAAGCGGTTTATCCTGATCTTAAACATGGACATTTTTTCCTGAGCGATGTTATGATACAAACAAATGATTTGGCATGGTGCTCATTCCAGCCTATACGGGGAACGTTCAACTTTATCAGGTTTGATCTGACCGATCTCGTGGATAGTATGCTGAATTAGATATTGAAAACAAGCAAGGTGCTCTTGCGTCAGGCAAGAGGTAACAGGGAATCGGGTGCAAATCCCGAGCGGTCCCGCCACTGTAATGGTGAAGCTCTTTTTTGGTTGATGTCACTCGTTATTCGGGGAAGGCAGAAGAAGAAGCTGATGATCCAGAGCCAGGAGACCTACCTTGCATGTGTCACCAAACCCTTCGCGGAAAGGAAAGGTGTACGAATAATCAGGAAACAGGCGGACAGACGGTTCGCCTGGTAGGCCTTTTATTTGGCGTATTCAACAACTCGACGACTCTGTGTATTCAAGTGTTGTAGTTGTTTTCTTGAGTGTACGTACATACGTATCCCATCCGATTGTAGGATGGGATTTTTTGATTTTAAGAGAATGAGATATGAATCGTTGTTGATCGAATGCACTTATCCATTTTTGAACAAAAAAGCTGTTTCATGAAGCCTATTTATATAGAAGTTGCTGAACGGAATTACGGAATGTATAGGTTTACTCAGGGTGATGGAGGAGGAGAAGCGATGCAAGGTCAAGGTAAGTTGCTGGTCATCGGATTTGGCCCAGGCGCGATGGAACATATTACGAATCGTGCACTGGAGGCGCTTCAGGAGAGTGAGGTTATCATCGGCTACAACACGTATGTCGATCTCATTCGGCCGCTATTAAACGGACAAGCGATCGTGCGGACGGGGATGACAGAGGAAGTAAGTCGGGCTCAAGAAGCGGTTAGACAGGCCGAAATGGGCAAAATTGTTGCGGTAATCTCCAGTGGTGACGCCGGTGTATACGGTATGGCAGGTCTAGTCTATGAGGTGTTGATGGAACAGGGATGGAAGCCTGAGAGCGGCGTTGCCGTTGAAGTCATCCCAGGTGTATCGGCTATCAATTCCTGTGCATCGCTACTTGGCGCACCGGTGATGCATGATGCGTGTACGATCAGCTTAAGTGACCATCTTACCCCATGGGATACGATTATTCGGCGGGTTGAGGCAGCGGCATCAGCTGACTTTGTTATTGCACTCTATAACCCGCGCAGTGGGCGGAGAACACGTCAAATTGTCGAGACACAGGAGATGCTGCTTCGTTACCGTGATCCCAAGACTCCGGTTGGATTGGTCAAAAGCGCCTACCGGGATCGTCAGGACGTTGTCATGACTACCCTGGAGGACATGCTTAATCATGACATCGGTATGCTGACCACCGTGATCATCGGTAACTCCTCGACCATGATGTACGAAGGGCTCATGGTCACTCCGCGTGGGTATCAGCGCAAATATACGCTGAATACCGCGGAACAGTCGCTCAGACCTCATGAGCGACTTCGCACCGAAGCCGAGCCATGGTCGCTCGGCGCAAAAGAAGCCCGTGCTGCCACCTCCGGTGAGGCAGCGGGCGTGGACGCGGCTCGCGAAGCGCAAGCCGCGGAGCCCCAGGCGGAGCCAGCCATGCCCGGCGTTAGCGCCGGAACAGGCCTAGCTCCGCAGAGCCAGCCGCCTACCGGTGCAGGAGCCTCTGCTGCGCAGGCATCGCACCCGGCTGGCGGCGGCACCGCCGTGCTTGCTGGCGAGCGGCCAGCGTCAGCGCCGGCAGAAGCCGCGCCGCGCGTAGCGGTTGCTTCGCCGCAAGCGGGCGCCGCTGAGCTGGCGGCGGAAGCGCTAACGCGGCTCGCGGTAGGCGGTGCCCTGGCGGGCGAGTCCGCTCGCCGCTGGCTGGATGCGGCGCCTGCTGCGCCCGGCATGAGCGGCGATGCACCGCAGGCCGCGGTCGCTACGGCGGTGCGCACTGCGCCCGCACCAGGGCAGAAGCCGCCGCTGTTCGAAGTTGGCGTATCGCCTGGCGTCGGCAACAAGAAGTTCAGTGCTGTGCAGATGGCACTGCTCGCACAGTGCGCGAGTGAAGATGGGGAGCTGGAGTATACACCAGAGCACCAGATTATTTTGCGAGTGCCAACCTTTGAGCCGGATCGACTCGTGGATGAGCTGCGGGCAGCGAACTTTATCGTAGTACCGATCGGGGATGTCATTAAAGTGAAAGCTTGTGACTTCTGCGACATGGAGAAGGATGATGCCGTGCCGATGGCTAATCATTTGCAGGCCGTTATTGGCGGATTGAATGCTCCGAAGGAAACAAGCGTTGCCCTCAATGGATGTGGGATGGCTTGTTATGGTGCGGTGCTTGAGGATATCGGTATTGTGTATCGCAAAGGCGGTTATGACCTGTTCCTTGGAGGTAAGAAATTCGGGCGTAATGCTCATCCTGCACAACCCGTGGCCGAAGGCATTGCGGGAGATGAGATTGGCGGCATTGTGGAACGGATTGTCGCAGAGTATCGAGAAAAAGGACATCCGAATGAACGTTTTCATAAATTTTTCAAACGTGTTGGCGTGATTCAAGGCTTCCGTCATGTGGATGCACCCGTTACGGTGGAAGTTAATCCGATCTGTGGCGACTAATTTTCTACGAGACAGAAAAGAACTCACAAGGTTGTAAGTGTGTGTTCAATAAGATCCTTTTTTGCAGAGAATGCAATATAAATCACCTTTCAGTTCGAGCTGGATAGCTCTGAATCGAGTGGTACCAACACGTTGTTATATAGAAGAGAGTATCTGGACTACATCGTGAAATGAAAATGTAGAAACATGCAATTGTTGATGTGCAATGAATGGAACACAAACACTATTTGATGAGATGCCTAGATCCGTAGATCAGGCTGGGGAGGAATTAACCGGAGATGAATGCGATATTGCTGGTGGGACATGGTAGCCGTGATCCCGAGGGAAACCGAGAGTTAATGGAGTTTGCAAACTCGGTGGCAGAGAGAGCACCGAAGAATACGATTGTGGAAACTTGTTTTTTGGAGTTAGCTAAACCAGGTATTGCCCAAGGCGTAACGGCATGTGTAGATAAGGGCGCGACTCGCGTCGTGCTCGTACCCATTATTTTGTTCGCAGCAGGTCATGCCAAAATCGATATTCCAAATGCCATTGACCGTGCCAAAGCGCGTTATCCGCAAGTGGAGTTTATCTATGGCCGTCCTATTGGTGTACATGAGAAAGTTATTCAGATTATGCAGACCCGTTTGCAGGAAGCACAGCCTGTGCATGCAAGTTTGGGCGGAGGAACGGCTGTAGCGACTGCACCAGTAGCTACGGACGAAGAGACGGCGATCCTAGTGCTGGGGCGCGGCAGTAGTGACCCTGATGCGAACAGTGACTTTTTCAAAATGACTCGGATGTTGTGGGAGAAGTTGCCCTACAAGTGGGCGGAGAGCAGCTTTATCGGTGTAACTCAGCCTTCCTTCCCAGATGGATTGCAACGTTGCCTTCTGCTTGGAGCGAAGAAAATTATCGTGATGCCGTACTTCCTGTTCACAGGTGTGCTCATTAAACGTATTGATGAGATGACGGCAGAATTCGCAGCAGCACATCCAGATGTTCAGGTTGAGATCGGAGGATATTTCGGCCTACATCCACAACTGGTGGAAGTGGTGCTGGAACGGGCTAACGAAGGCTTAAATGGACGTGTAGCTGCTAACTGTGATAATTGCCAGTTCAGACTGGAAGCGGCGAAACATCACCATCATCACCACGATCATGACCATAATCACGACCACGACCATGATCATCACCATGACCACCATCATGATCACGACCATCACCATGATCACGGGCATGACCATCATCACCACGATCATGTGCATACACATCACCACGAAGAGACTCATGCACACGATCACCATCATGAACATGCACACGATCACCATTATGAACATACGCACGACCACACGCATGAACATCATGATCATCTGCATGTGCATGCGGAAAATGAACACGAGAAGGCTGATCAGAAGCTGGCGCCTGATTTCCATCACGATCACGATGGCGAGTTACATCATACTCATCATGATCAAGAAATCATTTCCGGTCATCACCATGATGTTCCTTCACATGCCGAGACAGATGAGCAGACAACTAACGCACAGATTGCTGTAGCGGAGGAGCAGGTGAAGGGCTCATGATCTTCATGTTATGTGGAACAAGCGATGCACGGGAGCTCGCATTACAAATTCAGCAGCAAGGTACAGAGGTGCTGACATCTGTAGTGACCGAGAGCGCGGCGAATAGTCTGTCAGAGGCAGGTTTGCCGGTACGCACAGGTCGTTTGATGATTCAAGCCATGGTAGAACTGGTGCAAGAACAAGGAAGTCGAGCCATCGTAGATGCTAGCCACCCATTTGCTGAAGAGGCGCATGCCAATGCAATGGAAGCAGCCAAACAAGCGGGTATTCCGTACATTCGTTATGAGCGTACAGGACTTGCCTACGACGACCATCCGTTGTTACATGTGGTTTCTTCATATGATGAAGCGGCACAGCAAGCGAAAGAGCTCAAGGGTTCTGTGATGCTAACAACAGGCAGCAAAACATTACAAATTTTCACGAAGCACCTGCTCGGAGACCCAGATATTCGTCTCGTTGCTCGTATGCTTCCCCGTCTCGATAATATGGAGAAATGTAATGAGCTAGGTATGGAACAACGCAATATTATTGCGATGCAGGGGCCATTTTCACGTGAGATGAATGAAGCATTGTACAAGCATTACGCCACAACCGTTATGGTGACCAAGGAGAGCGGCAAAACAGGAGCGGTCGATGAGAAAATTCAATCTGCGTTAGAACAGGGTATTCATGTGGTTTTGATCTCACGTCCTGAGGCGGAGTTTGGAACGGTATTTGATGAATTTGAAGGTGTACTGGGTGAGCTGAACCGTATATTGGTGCCATAATCCTCACATATAGAGGTTGTTCCAAAAGTCCGCTTTTGATTACGCGCATATAGTCCAAATTTTCAACATTTAATTTTAAATGAATGAATTTATTTCATAATCCCTTTTAGGAGTGAATGCAGGATGGATTTCAAAACAGATTTCAAACCGCTGACAGTACAGCCACAGGAGATTGAAGGCAAAAGCTTCGAGATGATTACCGAGGAGCTGGGCGAGCATCCGTTCACGGATGAGCAATATCCAGTCGTGCAACGTGTCATTCATGCATCTGCTGACTTCGAACTGGGCCGGAGCATGGTATTCCACCCTGATGCGATCCAAGCCGGAATTGCAGCACTACGTGGTGGTCAATCTGTCATTGCCGATGTACAGATGATTCAAGCGGGAGTGAACAAAGACCGTATTCGCAGCTTCGGCGGAGACGTGCATGTACATATCTCTGATCCAGACGTGATGGAGGAAGCGAAACGGTTGAATACAACGCGTGCTATTATCTCTACGCGTAAAGCAACTCAAGCCTACGAAGGTGGAATCTATGCGATTGGTAACGCACCAACTGCACTGCTGGAACTGATCCGTTTGGTTAAAGAAGGCGAAGCGAAGCCAGGTTTGATCATTGGTATGCCTGTAGGATTCGTGTCCGCTGCTGAGTCGAAGGATGAGCTGCGTAAACTGGATATCCCGTTCATCACAAATATTGGACGCAAAGGCGGCAGCACCATCGTAGTCGCTGCCCTTAACGCCATCTCAATCATGGCAATGAAGGCATAGTTACTGGAAGTAAATCTGCAGTTATATTAACGAATCCTACAGACCTTATATTAAGGATTTTTATCCATTTCATATTCTAATGAACCTGAATAACGCTATTACGGTGAAATGCTTCAGAAACTGGCAGTAACATCGTCTATTTCATGGAATAACGTTGCTATGATTCGTTACAATTTTCGAATGTGCTATGTGCTTCCAATAGCGTGTCCTCGATTCATTACATGCAGATAACTCGATGAGAGCATTGTTTGCCTATAAGATGACACTAAACAGGTAGTTTACGAGGCGGGTAGTGCAAACGCAGGGGTAGCGGAGGGAACGGAATCGATTCTGAAGAAGCGGAGCGTTCGCATGAAAGCTTTCTGAAAGAAAGCTACATCGGAAGCATACGCTTGTCCCCGGATTTCTCCCTTTGTGAAGGGGAATCCAAGAAATCTGGGGACAACAGCGATCGAAAGAACGATCCGTTCCCGGAGCGGCCACCCCGGAGTCTCCCCCTTCTGCGGCAAACGTAGTTACCTCAAGTACATCCAACAATTTAAATGATAAGAAAGGACGGGAGGTCATAGACCATGATGGAGAAGAAACGCATGAAAAGCGGTGAAGCGCCAGACCCCGACAAACCGATGCGTTCAGGCTTCACCACGGGCGCGTGTGCCACAGCTGTTGCCAAAGGAGCAACGCAGTTACTGCTAACCGGAACGGTGCCTGAGCAAGCTGTCGTATCCCTTCCTGCGGGCTTTGACCACTCGTTCGAACTGATCGAACAAGGGCTGGAGGATGGGGTGGCGACCTGTGCCACGATCAAGGATGCCGGCGATGACCCGGACGCCACACATCTCGCTAAGATCATTGCCCACGTATCCTGGCGGGATGAGCCTGGGATGGAGCTGGACGGCGGGATCGGCGTTGGGCGTGTGACGAAGCCAGGATTGCCCGTCCCCGTGGGCGAAGCAGCGATTAACCCTGTTCCGCGCCGGATGATCACCGAAGCGGTAACGCAAGTCCTCGCCGAACACGGCACAGCGCGAGGGGTACGCGTGGTTATCAGCGTGCCAGATGGTGAAGAGATCGCGAAAAAAACGCTGAATTCCCGCCTTGGCATTCTCGGAGGCATCTCGATCTTAGGTACACGGGGCGTTGTAGTGCCCTTCTCCACATCGGCGTACAAAGCCAGTGTCGTGCAGGCGATCTCGGTAGCCCAGGCTTCCGGTTGTGAACATATCGTCCTGACCACTGGGGGCAGCAGTGAGAAATACGCGATGAAGATGATACCTGAACTGCCGGAGGAAGCTTTTATTCAGATGGGCGATTTTGTTGGGTTTGCGATCAAGCACGGCAAGCGGCTAGGGATGAAACGCATCAGTCTGGTCGGCATGCCGGGTAAGTTTGCCAAGGTGGCACAAGGTGTCATGATGGTGCACTCCAAGAGTGCGCCGGTGGATTTTGGATTTCTTGCGTCCGTCGCTCGGGAGACGGGAGCCGGAGATGAGCTGGCGCAAGCGATCGAGGAAGCCAACACGGCGACTCAGGTAGCGGATATGATGACCGAAGCAGGGTATTTGCCCTATTTTGAGCGGTTATGTACATATGCCTGTCGGCACTGTCTGGAGCATGCAGGCGGCGGCATGACGGTGGAAGTGGTCTTGGTAACGATGAAAGGAATGGAACTTGGGAGGGCGGAAATCAGTGAACTTGACGACAACAACTGGAGCAAAGGATCGTAAAATCCACATTATTGGTATAGGCGAAGACGGTGCAGCGGGGCTGACATCCGAATGTTTGGACATGATCCAAGCAGCTAACGTACTTGTTGGCGGTGAACGTCTACTGCAACACTTCCCTACATTTGCAGGCGAGAAGCTTGCGATTAAGGGCGGTTTGAGTGATCTCGTTGTGAAAATAAAAGCGCTTCAAGCCACACACCATGTTGTTGTACTGGCTTCAGGAGACCCGCTGTTCTACGGCATTGCCGGGTATCTGGCGCGTAAGCTTGGCTCGGATCAATTGCAGATCCGACCTCATCTGAGCTCGCTGCAGCTCGCATTTGCCCAGCTCGGCGAGAGCTGGCAGGACGCCGTGCTCGAAAGTGTGCACGGACGCCCGCTCAAGGGACTCGCACAGCGCATCGATGGCAAAGCCAAAGTTGCGCTGCTCACCGATGAGCAGAACAGCCCGGCGGCCATTGCGGCCTATCTGCAACAATTCGGCATGACC
Source organism: Paenibacillus sp. Root52 (assembly GCF_001426865.1). Lineage (GTDB taxonomy): Bacteria > Bacillota > Bacilli > Paenibacillales > Paenibacillaceae > Paenibacillus. The sequence goes on from NZ_LMFO01000031.1 coordinate 158,962, forward strand.
GAATATGACGCCTATGTGGCTGAGAATCTGGGCGCAGCAGATGAACGTGCCCGTCATTATACATTGGACGAGCTGGCGGCAGCCGAATGCAGCCCACTAAATGTGGTTATATTGCTGCGCCGCAAGGATGCACCAACACCACGCAAAGGATTTGGCTTCGCGGATGAAGAGTTCCACCAGCGCAAGCCGGAGAAGGGCCTAATCACGAAGCGCGAAGTGCGTGTGTTCAGCTTATCGGAGCTGCAACTCGCAGAGGATAGCGTTGTCTGGGATATCGGCGCAGGCTCAGGTTCAGTAGCTGTGGAGTGTACACGGCTAGCGCCGAAGGGGCAGGTCTTCGCCATCGAAAAAAATGAAGGTGACCTCGTCAACATCGAGGCCAATCGAGTGAAATTCCGGACGGACTTTACTGTCCTTCATGCCAAGGCACCAGCAGGGCTGGACGAACTACCGAATCCGGATGCGGTGTTCATCGGCGGCAGCGGCGGAGAACTGGCGCAGCTGATCGCCCTATGTGCGTCCCGGCTGCGCCCAGAGGGACGCATCGTGGTGAATGCAGCGACGATTGAGACGCTGCATGACAGCATGAAGGCGATGCGCGAAGCAGGCATGGACGCATCAGTGACGTTGCTTCAGACGGCGCGCAGTAAGCCGATTTTGAACATGACTCGTTTTGACGGACTGAACCCGATTTATGTGATTACAGGACAGTATGTTGTTACAGAGGCTATAGAAGCAACAACCGCGGGAACAACAGCAGGAGCGGCAGAATGATCGTTGAAGGACAGAACAAGGGGGATAACAACATGAGCATGGGAGCAGTAGGCACACTATATGGCGTGGGTGTGGGGCCAGGAGACCCGGAGCTGATTACCGTCAAAGCATACCGCATGATCAGGGAATGTCCTGTGGTCGCTTATCCGAAGAAACGCAAGGGTGGTAAATCCTACGCCCATGAGATCGTGGAGTTGTACGTGAATCCAGAAGAGAAGGAAATGCTCGGTCTGATCTTCCCGATGACGAAAGACCCTGTCGTACTAGAACGTGAGTGGGGTAAAACCGTTGAGGCATGTTGGGTTGCGCTGAAGGAAGGGAAAGACGTTGCTTTTGTAACCGAAGGAGATCCGAATCTATACAGTACATTTATTCACCTGGCACGTCTGATGCGCGAGTTGCATCCTGAAGTACCGATTTCTTCTATTCCGGGTATTTCATCCGTACTTGGGGCAGCGGCAGCGCTGGATATCCATCTGGCAGATGGTGACGAGCAGGTGGGTATCATCCCAGCAACAGCGGATAAAGAGGCCATGCGGCAAGCAATTGAGCATCACGATACGATTGTATTTATCAAAGTAGCGAAGGTGCTTGATCTTATGCTGGAACTGTTGGAGGAGATGGGTCTTGGCGGCAAAGCCTCAGTTGTTACTAAAGTCACTTCCCCATATGAACTGATCTGGCGCGATGCCCGTGAACTGAAAGGACAGGAGCTGGAATATCTGAGCCTGATGGTGGTGAGCAAATGAAGACATTGGAACCGAAAGTATATATCGTAGGTGCAGGTCCAGGAGACCCGGAGCTGATTACTGTCAAAGGCTCGAATATTTTGAGAAGTGCCGATCTGGTGCTCTATACCGATTCACTCGTGAATGATGAACTTATTGCTACGGCGAAGCCGGAAGCCGAAGTGTTGCAAAGCTCAGGCATGGATCTGGAGCGTCAAGTTGAGCTGATGACGGAGGCAACACGCAATGGGCGCAGCGTAGCTCGCGTACATACAGGAGACCCGGCAATGTACGGGGCAATTTTAGAGCAGATGGTATTGCTCAAGCAGCAAGGTGTGGACTATGAGATTATTCCTGGCGTTAGCTCGGTCTTTGCTTCGGCAGCGGCATTGGGGGCAGAACTGACTGTGCCTGAGCTGACTCAGACCGTTATTCTGACTCGCGCGGAAGGACGTACGCCTGTACCAGAACGGGAGAAGCTGCGTGACCTCGCATCACATCACTGTACCGTTGCGCTGTTCCTGAGTGCGACACTTGCGAAGAAAGTCGTGGTTGAATTCCTCGCCGCAGGCTGGAGTGAGGATACACCGGTTGCGGTGGTGCAACGTGCCACGTGGCCTGATCAGAAAATTGTGCGTACAACGCTGGCTAATCTTGCTGCTGACCTGCGCGCCGCAGGCATTACAATGCATGCGATGATTCTCGCTGGCTGGGCGCTTGACCCAGACCTTGTGAATCGGGATGCGCATCGCTCCAAGCTGTATGACAAATCCTTCACCCATGGGTACCGCAAAGGAGTGAAGTCCGGTGAGTAATCCATATGCAGCGGTAGCCATCACCAAGCATGGGGTTGAGATGGTGCGCAACATGGCTGGACAATTCCCGGGGACGGATGTTTATTATATGACAAAGTTCGCCCGTGGAGATGAGCAGCAGCTTGGCTACAACATGTTCGAGGGGTCAGTGAAACTGATTCTGCCGGACTTGTTCAAACGGTATAATGGCATTATTTTATTCATATCTCTGGGTGCTGTAGTACGCATGATTGCGCCGCTATTAGTGGACAAAAAGGTGGATCCGGCTGTTCTGGTCATTGATGATCGCGGAGAACATGTCATCAGCGTGTTGTCCGGTCATTTAGGCGGTGCCAATGAGTTGACCCGCCAGGTGGCAGAGGTGCTTGGGGCACGCCCTGTAATTACGACGGCTTCAGATGTGCAAGGGACGATCCCTGTGGATCTGTTCGGTCGTGAGCTTGGTTGGATTGTGGATAGCTTCGATAAGGCTACGCCCGTGAGTGCAGCGGTTGTGAATGAGGAGCCAGTTGCGCTGATTCAGGAGACGGGTGAGCGGAATTGGTGGAAATACGATAAACCTGTCCCGGATCATATTCGTACCTTTCATAGCATGGCGGAAACAGAGTCATTTGCATTCAATGCGGCACTCGTGATTAGTGATCGACTGCTCACCGATGAGGAACAGCAGCGATTCATGAGCAACGGTGTGTTGTACCGTCCCAAAAGTCTAGTGCTAGGCATGGGCTGTAACCGGGGGACATCCTTGGAGGAATTGGAGCAGGAGGTTCTTGCGACGCTTGCAGAACAGTCTCTTTCCGTGAAGAGTGTGCGTAACGTAGCCACCATTGATCTGAAAAAGGATGAGGAAGGCTTGCTTGCGCTATGCCAAAAGTACGACTGGGAGCTGGTTACCTATGCCCCTGCTGAACTGAACACGGTTACCCTACCGAATCCGTCTGAGACGGTATTCAAATATACGGGTGCTTATGGCGTCAGTGAGCCAGCGGCACTGCTCTCCTCTGGGGCAGACCATTGGTTGCTGGAGAAGAAGAAAAGCGGTAATCTGACGATTTCTATCGCACGCATCCCATTTAAACCTTGAACTAAAGTTATATAGATAACCGCATCGGTATTCGGTGCGGTTTTGTTATATCAGTCTTTGTGCACGAAATATGCAGATAAGGTAGGGAATTCATATGATGACAAGCGATAAACAACATGCCACACATGTCAGACCTCGGTTAATTATTGCGGGGACAGGAAGTGGCGCGGGTAAAACAACGGTAACGCTAGGTTTAATGAAAGCTCTCGCTGAGCGGGGACTACGTGTACAGGGCTTCAAATGCGGCCCAGACTATATTGATCCAACCTATCACACGGCAGTGACAGGAAGAGCTTCTCGCAATCTGGACGCGTGGATGACCTCACCGGAGTATGTACGTCATACATTTGTGCAAGCAGCGGAGGGGCAGGATATTTCGATCATTGAAGGAGTCATGGGACTGTACGATGGCAAAGATCCCCTCAGCAATACCGGCTCAACTGCTGAAATTGCGATGGTCACGCAGACACCTGTTATCCTGGTTGTAGATGTTCGTAGTATGGCACGGAGTGCTGCGGCGATTGTGCTTGGGTTTCAACAGTTGGAACCTGAGCTGAATATAGCAGGTGTCATCGTTAACCGCTGCGGGAGTGCAGGGCACTACCAGATTGTAAAGAAGGCGATTGAGCAAATGTGCGACATCCCTGTGGTAGGTTGGCTAAAACGAGAGGATGATATGTCGATTCCAGAGCGTCATCTTGGTTTGGTTCCCGCAATCGAGCGAGGTGAACTTGACCCGTTATTCCAGCGGGCTGCCGATGTATTGAGTGAGGGTACGGATCTGGATTTACTTCTGAAGATTGCAGGTGCAGCGCCTCCGCTGGAATCCAAGAACTACATATCTGAACTTGAGCAGCGGCAGGTTCCTGAACAAAAGAAACAAAATCAACAAAATAAAGAGGTTGAACAGGAGCATCAAGATCATCGAGGACACCAAGAACACCAAGAACACCAAGAACACCAAGAACACCAGAAGCGCCAAGACGATCAAGATCATCAAGCACGTCCTGTCATCGCAATTGCACGGGATGCGGCGTTTAACTTCTATTATCCAGATAACTTGGAGCTGCTTGAAGAAGCTGGCGCGAAGCTTACTTATTTCAGTCCAATTGCGGGTGAAGGTATTCCAGCGGATGCAGACAGCATCTATCTGGGCGGTGGTTTTCCAGAGGAATTTGCTGAAGCTATTGCCACGAACAAGTTGTTTCTAGAAGGGTTGCGTCAGGCTGCACGTCAGCATATGCCTGTGTTTGCCGAGTGCGGAGGTTATATGGTGCTTGCCGAAACGTTAAAGGATCGCCAAGGGGTGACGTTCAACATGGCGGGTATTGTTCCTGCACATGTGCAGATGCAAACCAAGCGCGCAGCCCTTGGATATCGTGAGGCAAGTGCTGTTCAGGATTCATTTTTGCTGGAAAAGGGAGATATACTGCGAGGTCATGAATTCCATTACTCTACGATGACCTATCGGGAAACAGATACGATTCCATATGCCTATGAAACTAAAGGTATGCGAGGGTTGAAGCCAGAGGGATACAATTCAGGTCATATTCTAGCTGGGTACACTCATGTACATCTTGGTTCTAATCCTGAAGCTGCTCACAGATGGGTAGAGCATTGTCGCATGTATCGACAAAGTAAGCAGAAGGAAGTAGAGTGACTCTATCTTTGTTCGATTATCTGAGACTTTGGTCGTGAAGTTGGCCGCTAATCATCAGAATTAAAGGTTTTTGCCTGCATATGTGGAATGACTTAAATACTGCCCAGAGCATCTGTGGATGCTGGACTGGTCAGTAATGACACATATACAATTGACGAGTGCACCTGTGGCTCTCTTGGGACAAACTCTCTAAAGGGTAACAAAATTTCGGGATATGCTTATGAATAATGCGGCTATACTAAGAAGTAGTAGTGAACATGTCCGCGAATCTGAACTATAGGCATAGCATATCGATGATTAGGTATACCGGCCTTACCGTCATGAGGGTTTTGCAGAAGATTAATCTGCTCATTTGGATTTCAAGGGGGACATGCTTTTTCGGTCACTTTACAATAGGGAAATAGAAAGGGGATTACATGTAATGGATCATCGTAAAAAGGCATTATTACTCGGCGATTATACACATCCCGATTGGCACCCGCTTCAGGGTGTGGATGCTGAGATCAGCCGGATTTTTCATGATATTATGACTGTGCAATGCAGTGAGAACCGCAATATGTTATTACAAGAAAATATCACAGGGTTTGATGTGTGTATTTCATATATGGACGATTGGAAGGGAAAAGTCTCTCCGCAGCAAACAGCAGGATTACTGTCCTATGTAAGCAATGGCGGAGGTTTGGTCATTTTGCATAACGGAATCTCGCTCCAAAACCGATACGAACTCAAGCAGATGATTGGTGCCAAATTTTTGCAGCATCCACCGTATGCTCCGCTGGAATTCACGGTCACAGCGGAATCACATCCTGTGACAGAAGGAATTACCGGGTTTACGTTAGAAGAAGAGCCTTACCAGTTTGAGTTTGGTTCTTTCTCCGAAACAAAAGTATTGCTTGAGTACCAGACGGAAGAAGGGCCGAAGCCAGCGGCTTGGGCGCATAGATATGGTTTGGGACGGATTGTGTACTTGATGCCAGGACATCATGTGCCAACGTTTGCCCACGAGACGTATCGGAAGTTGATCTTCCAAGCAGGCAAATGGGCTGCACGTTACGTGTAACTTATCGTTGTATGTTTGTGTTACTTGTGTGTACGGACTTTTTGAACGACCTCTAATAGGGGTATAATATATGCATCAATGAAAGAGGGGGATGACAGGAATGAGCGATTTGTTCAAAAAGGCGATTTCATTAGGGCTAGGTCTTACCGTCGTAAGCAAGGAAAAGATTGAAAAAACAGTGGATGATCTAGTAAAACGCGGTGAACTCGCGCCGGGTGAATCCAAAGCTCTGGTTGAGCGTCTGATGGAACGAGGTGACGAGGAGCAAGGTCAGTTGAAGAGAGTGATTCACGAACAGGTTAAACGTGTGCTGCAGGAAGTGGGCGTACCTTCAAAAGATGAAGTAACAAGTCTAGAGCAACGTGTAGCGCTCCTTGAGAAGAAACTTGCAGAACTGAATCAGACACCACAGCTTCAAACGGATAGCTCCCCTGCTCCACTTGAAGTTCCTCCTCTCAAAGGAAACGAGATCGAGTAGATGGCTGTACGAATTAAACATGTCGGCAGATACCGGGAAATTGCCATGGCGCTGGTGCGTCATGGCTTCGGTTATATGGTCGAGGAGTTGGGATTGTTCCAAATTCTCGCCTTACCCCGCCGATGGATGTCGCGTGAAGCCCACACGACCAAAACACTGAGTGAGCGTATACGGCTAGTGCTGCAGGAGCTGGGGCCGGCTTTCGTTAAGCTGGGGCAATTGGCGAGCACACGGGCAGATTTATTGCCTGAGTCGGTCATTCGTGAACTGGTGAAACTGCAGGATCAGGTTCCGCCATTTTCTTCGGAGACGGCCAGGGGTATTTTGGAACAGGAATTGGATATACCGCTGGAAGAGATCTTCTCCCGGTTCGAGGATACCCCTGTAGCTGCGGCCAGCATTGGTCAGGTGCATTTGGGTAAACTTCAGAGCGGTGAGGCGGTTGCAATCAAAATTCAGCGACCTGGCATCTCACGAATTGTGCAGCGAGATTTGGATATTTTACGCGAATTGACCGCGATGGCAGAGAAGCGCTGGGATTGGATCAAGCAGTATCAGATTCCGCAAATGGTTGAGGAGTATGCACAGGCTCTTATGGCCGAGCTAGATTATACCATCGAGGCGAGAAATACCGAGAAGATCGCTCAGCAATATCAACCGGACAATAAGGTGAAGATTCCGACGATTTACTGGGATCAGACGTCTTCCCGTGTGCTGACGATGGAGTATATCGAAGGAATCAAGCTGAATGACCGTGAACAATTAGTTAAAAAAGGACATGACCTGAACGATATTGCACAGCGGCTGGTAGATTCGTTATTGAATCAGATTTTCATTCACGGCTTCTTCCATGCCGACCCACATCCAGGTAACCTGATGGTACTCAAGGATGGTAGATTAGCCTTTATTGACTTTGGTATGGTAGGAACGCTGAGTGACGAGATGAAGCAACAGCTAGCCTCACTTATTATTGGACTGATGCGCAAAGATACGGACAGTATGGTTCGTTCCATTGAGAAGCTGGGCATGATGCCTGATGATATGGATCTGCGGGGGCTACATGTCGATCTGGACAAGCTTAGAACGAAGTATTACGATATTCCATTCTCTAAGATCAGTGTAGGTGAGGCACTCAATGACCTGTTTGGTGTGGCTCAGCGGCACCGCGTGGTGATGCCTGCGGATATACTGCTATTAGGGAAGTCGCTACTGACGATGGAAGGTGTAATTGAGCATCTCGACCCATCCTTGAGTATTGTTGATATGGCGGAGCCCTTTGGACGTAAACTGATTAAGGAACGATTCAGCCCCGGTAGGATCAAAAATAAACTGTTCCGCAGTGCGGCCGATATGGCAGAGAGTGTGATTGGATTGCCAGGGCAGCTACGGCAGTTATCTTCTATAATCAGCAAAGGAAAGCTGCGTTTGGAAGTCAGTGTGCCTGAACTGGAGACGCTGCTGCGAAGGTTGGATCAGATCAGTAACCGACTATCATTCAGTATCGTACTCCTTGCCTTTTGTATCATTATGGTTGGACTTATTATCGGTTCATCGATCAGTCATCAGGCAACGATGCTATGGGACATTCCAGTAATTGAGATTGGATTTCTCGTGGCTATTCTGATGGTGGCGTTTCTGCTCTATTCGATATTTAAATCAGGGCGGTTCTAGACTAATATTGAAATAAACAATAAGGGTAATTTACACGCTAGCCGCTCCGATGACAGAATAACCTTCCGATCGCTGTTACCCCCAGATTTTTTTGAATCCCTTTTACAAAGGGAAAATCCGGGGATAAAGGCGAACGCTTCGCTTCTTCATGTTATTTCTGTCCTCTCCGTTATGGTGTAAATGTTTAGTTCAAAAATATAGGTAGAACCGTGATTTATTGGGGAGTAAATATTACGAGGCTGTCTCAAAGTCACATAGGCGACTTGAAGACAGCCTCGTAATTTTTATATCAGAAGTATACAAAAATGTTGGTAACCATTTGGACTTTTAGGAACTAGAACTATTACATATAGTTTTCTAAGCCTTTAAAAAGCCTATTAATGCTTATTTATTGGAATCTTTTTGCCATCCAAATTCAGAGTCGATCAGAAATCATGAATGCTGGATGCAAGCTTACCCGAAACCTCGCCATTCACGGCGTGTTCACCGCCGATCCATTGTAGGATGTAACTTCCGCCACGCATTCCTTGTGGATACCCCTCTTCAAAATTAGTCCAGATGAGAGTATCGTGTGCAGCGATTATTTTCTCGAAATAGATTTTATCCGTCTTCCCCTGATGTGTCAGGGTGACTTTGACTGGATGGATACTATTATTTTTCATGATGAGTTTAAGATGTCCACGACCAGCATCTATGTTAAATGCGTTAGAAAATGAAGTACCACCAATGGCTTTATGTTCCCAATCGGCACTTTTAGTGGATGGGTGGGCCTCATCTCCTCCATCCGCCGACGTATGGATCACCGAGTATGTTGTTTCCGTTGGAAGTATGCTGTCTTGAGAGTTGCCGGAATGTGACCTATCTGAGGTGACACCTACAATAAATGTGATGAATGTCGTCATTGCGATGGTCAAAACTAAGATGATCGTTACCCTTTTCTTCATGAATCATAGTCCTCCAAATCGAAAGATATAAAATGGAACAAGGCATGCTAGAGCAGTTTATTCTATAATATGTCAATCGTTACGTGTAATTAACTATAATAGGTATTTTTTATGAATCTAAACCATGGCGGCATAAAGAGCAAGTTATATTTTTTGACTAATTAGAGCATATAGGAGTAATTTATAGAAAAAGGAAGATATTAAAAGATAATTCGTTATTATATCCACATAAACGTATTCGTACATATAGGGCGCCTTGTCTATAATAATAGGTCAGTACATAACGGATCCGGTTTTTCTGAGAGGGGAAAACCAAGAGTATCGTGAGCTTCACGTATCAATCTTTTATCATGATGACTCATCAGTATTGCAAAGCCCGGAATGAAACGATGGAATTTAGATGGATTCACACTGGAACGGATGTCGGTGTAGACCTGCATTATTTTTTGCTGTGCAGTAGTCTCGGATGGTTATGAAGTCATACCACAGGCGCAGATGATCATTTGCGGATCATGTATTCCGCTATTTTGTGCTGGTTGCCTTCGTAAATCAGTGATGAATCGTTCTCTCGATGATCGGGTACTCATTTTAAATTTGGAGTTATAGAGCGGGAGGATCAGCAAGAAACATATGAATACGTTAAAACAACAATGGTTTGGCAACATTCGCGGAGATGTGCTGGCAGGTATTACGGTTGCGCTCGCACTTATTCCCGAAGCGATTGCCTTCTCCATCATTGCAGGTGTCGATCCGATGGTCGGATTGTACGCTTCCATTACGATTGCAATCGTGATTTCGATTGCAGGAGGCAGACCGGGTATGATCTCGGCTGCAACGGGTGCTATGGCGGTACTCATGGTTGGGCTCGTGAAAGATCATGGTTTGGAGTATCTGTTTGCAGCAACTATTTTGACAGGGGTCATTCAGTTTATTTTAGGTATTTTCAAAGTGGGACGATTTATAACCTTTGTGCCGCATTCGGTTTTGACCGGATTCGTGAATGCACTGGCGATTCTCATTTTTATGGCACAGCTCACGCATTTTACAGGCGCAAACTGGATTATGTATGCGATGGTTGCGGGCACGCTGGCGATTGTTTATATTTTGCCAAGGTTTTTCAAAGGGGTACCGGCTCCGCTCATCGCGATCATTGTCATGACGATTATTACCGTGGTCTTTCACTTAGATGTAAAAACAGTAGGTAATATGGGCAATTTGACTAGTACACTCCCGATGTTCCATTTGCCTAATATCGCTTGGACGTGGGACACGCTGATGATTCTGTTACCTTATTCCTTCACTATGGCGCTGGTAGGTTTGCTGGAATCCCTATTGACCGCAACGATTGTGGATGAGATGACGGAGACGAAGAGTAGTAAAAACCGAGAAGTACGTGGGCAGGGGATCGCTAACTTTGTTAACGGCTTGTTCGGTGGTATGGGCGGTTGTGCGATGATCGGGCAATCGGTCATTAATGTGAAGTCGGGTGGGCGTGGGCGCTTATCGACCTTCACTGCAGGAGCATTTCTGGCGATTCTGTTGCTGCTTCTCAGTGATGTAGTCAAGGAGGTGCCAATGGGGGCACTCGTAGGTGTCATGTTTATGGTGTGCATCGGAACCTTCGACTGGAGTTCGGTTAAAAACATTGCTCGTGTACCTCGGGCAGAAGCCATTGTCATGGTAATTACCGTAGCAATTGTAGTCTATACACACGATCTGTCGATCGGGGTTATGGTTGGGGTTGTACTCAGTGTGCTACACTTCGGCTGGAAACAGACCAAAATTCGTGTGCAGACAAGCCAAGAGCAAGGGCAGAAGATTTATCGCGTGGTTGGACCATTTTTCTTCGGTTCATCCTCTCATTTTGTTGATAAGTTCAACGCGGAGGCTGATCCGGAAGAGATTACGATTGATTTTGGCGGATCACATATCTGGGATAATACGGCCGTCGTTGCGATTGGCAAGGTGAAGTTCAAATACGCGAAGCTTGGCAAAACCGTTCATCTGCGTGGACTGAATGAGGAAAGCTCACGTTTGTTAGAGCGAAGCGGATTCGCCACATCTGGCGGTCATGGAACATAACCAATTGAAACTACGTTTGAACCACGGCAGGATGATATGATTTGTAGCTGAATGAAGTGGTTTTGGTAGCGGTGGAGTCAAATTACTTACAGCGGTGACTTCTCTCAGGGTTTAACTTAGGAGAGGGCGCCGCTGTTCTAGTTTTAACGAACCTAACACGTCTTATATGGGGATAGTCCATGGTTTTGTTTTTCTAACGAATCATAGGCACGTTAATTTGCCATTATCGCCAGTATGTCCTCTGTTTTTGCGGATATATCGTGTAATAGGGCGGCTGGAGTTCGTTAGAAATGACAAATCGCTTAATACGCTGGAATAGAGTGCGTTAGGTTCGTTAGAAATTCGGGATAGCTTCGTTATATGCAGCCTGCTACAAATCTCGGAGATTTGTGATACAAGTTAGCGGGGAAAGCGGTATCCCCTTTTGTTTTGCTTGACTAACGTGTAAACTACAGTGTATGGAGAAGAAGAGCAACGAGTGGATTGCTTTTCAAAAATTCATTTCATAATCATGATTGATATAAGGGAAACTATGTAGGTTGAAAATAGACATTTTACACTGATTAGATGGTTATTAAGTCATTGGAGTGGTCATTGTAAAGTAAACTGGTTCAATTTATTACGCAAGCCATTATGAAATGGACTTATCTAAATGAATATACAGAGGTGTAACGATTGGCAAACTTTGAACAACTGGGCATTCGTCCAGAATGGTGCGAAATCCTGAAGCATCAAGGAATCGCTGTTGCGACTCCGGTACAGGAACGTTCGATTCCCGTACTACTCGGAGGACGCGATATTATTGCTGAGGCACAGACAGGCACAGGGAAAACGCTGGCTTTTTTGCTGCCGATCATTCAGAAAATCAACGTATCTGACCGCTCACCGCAAGCGTTAATTATTGCGCCTACGCGTGAACTCGCGTTGCAGATTACGGAAGAAGCGAAAAAGCTGACAGCTAATGATGATAAGCTGCATGTACTTGCTGTATATGGTGGACAAGATGTAGAGAAGCAGCTGCGTAAATTGCAGAACGGTACTCAGATCGTGATTGGTACACCGGGACGTCTGCTCGATCACTTGCGCCGTGGCACATTGAAGCTGGATAACGTGAAAAAATTGGTACTGGACGAAGCAGACCAAATGTTGCACATGGGCTTCTTAGATGATGTGGAGACGATTATTCGTGAACTGCCACACAAACGTCAGACAATGCTGTTCTCAGCAACCATGCCGAAGGGCATTCGGATGCTGGCTAAGAACTACATGAAGGACCCTGAGGATGTCAAAGTATCCTCGAAGTCGGTTATTCCGATCCATCAGATTCGTCAGCAGGTGCTGGAGTGCACGGATCGTGGTAAGTTTGATGCGCTTCGCGGCATGATTGATACGTATCGCCCGTACCTCGCGATCATTTTCTGTCGGACGAAGCGTCGCGCCAACAAGCTGAATGAAGATCTGCGCGAAGCAGGATACGAAAGTGACGAGCTTCACGGGGATCTGTCCCAATCCAAGCGTGAGAATGTAATGAAAGCATTCCGTGATGCCAAATTGCAGATCCTTGTTGCTACCGATGTAGCGGCACGTGGTCTGGATGTTGAAGGCGTAACACATGTATTCAACTACGATATTCCTCATGATGCGGAAAGCTATATTCACCGAATCGGCCGTACAGGTCGTGCGGGTGGAACAGGTCTTGCTATTACATTTGCAACACAGCACGACAGACCGGAGCTTGCACGTATTGAAGAAGGTACAAATCAGAAGCTGAACCGTATTCAGTGGACAAGTGAAGGGCCAGTAGCTTCTACTGGAGAAACCCGTCGTACGATCCACAGTCAAGGTGATGACGAGCGTTCAGGCGGACGTTCTGCGGGCACAGGTAGTGCTCGCCGCGGCGCAGGTCGTAGCGACCGCAGAGATGGCGGTCGTGGTGGCCGTGGTTCCCGCGGCGGCGAAGGTGGACGCAGCGGTGGACGTAGCGGCGGCCGTAGTGGCGGACGCAGTGGCGACGAGCGTAGCGCCGGACGTGGTTCCGCGCGCAGCAGCGACAGCAGTCGCGGCGCTGGTCAAGGCGGACGCGGCGCAGGTCGCAGCGGTGATGAGCGCAGCAGCAGCCGTGGTGGTCGCAGCGGCGATGAGCGTAGCAGCAGCCGTAGTGGTGGCCGTAGCGCCGATGGGCGCAGCAGCGGCGGCTGGGGTGGACGCAGCGCCGACCCGCGCAACGCTGGGCGCGGTGCAGCGAAGGGCGACCGTCGCGATTCACGTCGCGGACGGTAAGATCGATTACGCCAGCGGTGGTGTTACCATGCTGGCGTAACGATGGATGCCATGCTGGATGTAAGCATGGCATATATACGAGAGGACTCCGGTACAACGGTACCGAGTTCTCGAACAAGGGTCACGGCAGGAATGTTGCCGTGGCCCTTTTTTCCGTGGGAGAAACGCTTTGAATCCTGGTGCGTATTGGATAGTTATGGATTATTTATAAGGTAACTTCACTTGCGAGGGAGTAGGATGAATTGTTGCAAATGTGGAGAATGCGGGTATACAAGAAGTGGGGTTTTGCCCATTGTGGTTATGTATATTGAACCGTTTTAGGCTAGGATTTTTGAAATGAATTGTCATAAAATAAAACATATAGAATTAAAGCCTAGTTTACGCCTTATAGAAGGAGGACTTCGTATGAGTACGTATACCCATCCGCACGATCTCGTCGAGAAGCAACGACCCATGTCGCCTTCGTATCGAAAATTTCGTTATGCCACGTTGTATGCCCATATGATCATCGGAGCTCTGCTCGTGATAGCACCTGTTATTCTCCTTTTCGTAGATCTATCCATTTTAACGTGGTTCTTTCTTGGTGCGATTCCTTTTGGCGGCGTGTTAGCCTATCGTTCTTATCATCAATTACAACAGGAGACGTGGGTGGAGAATCACCTTAGTCAGACGCAGATGCATAATAACCAAATTAGATACAGCCAGTGGAATCCACATACCAAAATGAACGAGGAGAACCAATTTGATTGGTCTCAGATTCAAACGGTGTATTACGGCAAACATATGATAGATCGCCTTAATGCTTATGTGCATAAAGCACCGTCGGGTCTGCAAACCATGCCGGTCATTCACTTGGTATATCAGCAAAACATGAAAGATCGAGTTCACAGTGTGCCATTTTATGAAGAGCAGGATGCTGAAGCATGGATAGAACGTCTTGCACCAACGGGCAAATTGAAGTTTACAACGATCCATACCGTGGGTTATGTACCTGAAGCAGAGTTATTGAAGAGACTCCGCATGGATCGGGATCAAGAAGCTTTTTCGTACACAGACCAATTGAGCCATCAGCACGATATGTATCTGGAGCGAGTGGAAGAACGAATGGAAGCCGATGAGTATGACGAATTAACGGAGGAAGAAGAGGAAGAATTACTCGCACTAATGCGTGCTGAAGACGAGCAAGAGCGACGAGACTCATCAACGCGTAATGTAGGTCTAGGCTGGCTAGTATTTGTGCTGCAATGGTGCGTTGCTTATTTCATGGGAAGAGCTGCAGAGTCTGGAAGTATTGAACCGGATCAATGGCTTATGCCGTCTATTATCATCATGATCGGTTGTGTACTGTTCTATATTTTAGTGAAACGGTTGCTGTGGAAGCATATGTTGTTCTACGCGGGCGGTACACTTCTAAACTTCCTAGGTACCAGTATCCTGCTGGGGGGCAGTGATGAGACAACAGTGATTGGACAGATACACCTTTCCTTATCTGGCAGTGCAATATTATGTGCTGTGTTAGTTTGGATTCCATACATTCTCATCTATCCGCTTAGAGCAGGAAGAGATGGTCGTAGACAGGACGAATCCATATCCCTAAGTCATTCATAACCATTTATATTTCTCGTTATATGGTTCTCTAACGAGGGTCGCGATAGGAATTTCGTCGCAATCCTTTTTCGCGTTTCTTTATTAGTAGACATACAGGACTGTTTAAAGCTTGGATTGTACTCATGTAATGATATTGATAATCAAAATCATTTGAATTACCATACAGAATAAGAGATTGATCGCGAGGGGAGGAATACTTTGTGCAAATAGACGTTAATCAGTTGGCTGAGTTTCTTGCGGCGAACCCTTTTCGAGTCGAGGGTATATTTCGTTATGCTAAAAATCCAGGTGTACCCCATGCAGAATACACAGATTCGTTTCCCGGATTTGTATTTCCGCTTAGAGGAAAGACACAATTTCAATTTAATGGGACACCCTATATTTTCTCACCAGGGAAAGTTGTACATGGCGGTGCAAAAATGAAACTTGCACATACAGTGTTTGGTAAATCCAATTGGGAATATATCCTTGTTCTATATCAGATGAATAATTTTGAACATGCTGGCTTTTCTCAGCAGCATTTTGAGTTGTTGACAGGGCAGTCTCCACGGCTTGTCGAAATATTGATGCGACTTTGGCATGCGTATAATCAGCGAGGAGGTCTCTCTTCATTTCAGGCAGAACTTTTGTTTCGAGAATTGCTGAATGAAGCTCTGTTATGTGTAGCGAACAGGCAGAATAGTAACGAATCACTTCCTATATTTGAACGGATATCCAGTTATATTCATGAATATTATGATCAAAGTATAACAGTAGCTTCACTAACAGAACAAAATAATATAAATAGAAACCGGCTTTCTTATGTGTTCAGAAGGCATGCAGGTGTGGGGCCAGCAGAATATGTACTGAACTATCGAATAAAGATTGCGCAAAAAATGCTAGTTACAAGCAACGTGCCTGTACAACTAATTGCACAAGCTGTTGGAATAACAGATCCCTTTTATTTTAGCAGGGTGTTTAAGAAGCGAGTTGGCATATCCCCCACGCAGTATCGCGGAAAGTTCATCAATAATCCATACTCATTTCAACAGGCATCCATCCATATTTGAAAATATATGCACTACACTAAGGGAGGAGACAACAGAGGATATATTGGAGGAATAAATATATGTCGAAAGTTAACGTGCTACCGATCTTAATCATAGTATTAGCAGGTATTTTGACAGGTTGTAATGAAAAACCTGCTGAGAATAAAGGGTCAGTAGCCAATGTAGGATCTACGTCAGAAGTTCAAATAAATGCAGCAGATTGGCCAAGAACATTTAAGGATGGATTAGGCAAAGAGGTTGTTATCGAGGCAAAGCCCAAAAACATAGCTGCACTCTGGTATTTTTATCCTGAGATATTAGTTGCATTGGAAGAGCCGCCTGCTTCTTCAACGGATAAAGAGTATCTTTCTTCTCTGACTTATTTAAAAGGAAAGCTGGATTCTACTGAAGAATTAGGCGATAAAATGTCCCCTAGTATTGAAAAAATAATTTCTATGAACCCCGATTTAATTATTGCTACAGAAAACCATGAGGATCAATATGAAGCACTAGAAAAAATTGCACCCGTCATTACGCTACAAACCAAGGCCATCTATGAAGATTGGCAATATGGACTTCGTACTGTAGCCGAGATCATCGGAAGAGAGGACAAAGCGGAAAAAGTAATAGATGAAATGATGAATGAAATTACAACTGGGCGCGAAACATTGAAGTCGATTGCAGGAGAAACCGTAGCGCTTATCGTATCTTGGGATGGAAAAACGTTCAATGTTCTAGGTGAAGGCAACCCTGTCTATACACTGGCGTCTGACCCAGAAAAGGGGTTAGGTCTCACACCAGATCAGACATTTAAAGGGAATAATAATGAATTCGCTTCGTTTGAAGGAATCTCGACGATTGAAGCAGACCATATTTTCCTGATTGGTGATATTACAAAAAAAGAAGCGCTAATGAATAACTTGGAACAAAGCCAAGTATGGAACAGCCTTAATGCTGTAAAGAAAGACAATGTCTATTTAATGGACACTTCCGCGATTACTGGCGGCCCATTAGCTACCGAATATGCGTTACGAAATATGATCAATTCCTTACAATAATTTTATTGCGTTTGTAACGGTCCATAATACAAGGAGGAATGAAGATGCAATACCAATCCATTCAACTAAAAAACGAGTTTTCTAAAATGAGCGATTTCTGGTCTCCAAAAGTTATTGGTGAATTGAATGACTATGATTTAAAGCTTGTTAAAATTAAGGGCGATTTTGAGTGGCATAATCATGAAGGTGATGATAAGGTGTTTATCGTTCTTGAAGGGGAGATGTTGATTGATTTTCGTGATGGACAAGTGAAAATTTCTAAAGGCGAGCTGTTTATTGTCCCAGGGGGGTCTGAACAGAAGCCTTCTGCTGAAAAGGAAACTCATATCATGATAATAGAGCCTAAACGTGGAGTAGCCACTGCCGATATAGATCCGAAATGAACAGCTAATAATGATAATAGAACGGGTTGATTCTTAGCTAAAGCTTGTTCCTTTTCTACGTCTATATAAGTTACGGTCTGCCTGCGTTCATATGATTGTCTCCTTACCCTCCTCTCCATGCGGGTTGCTCTAACCTGCCTACACACTCGCTGACAATTCCAACTAAAGTCTTCTTGGACTGTTTGTAGAATTGTGTTATTTCATCACCTCGTATCTGATTAAAAGTATCCCACACCTGTTGCCGATATAATTGCAGGGGTGGGTATACTTTTATTCGTCTATATGCAGGGAGTCAATTTGTACTAAATGACATGCCATCGTCCATATCTCATTTCTATACATGCCCGTCTGCATAATGATCTCGATATTTCTCGTTATACACCCGTCCCACTGATTCTGCCAGTCCACCTCGCGCTTTGTTGGGGTACCGTTCTATGGTGTGATACAAGCGCATGAACCGATCCTTGGGCATAAAGCGGGCGTAGCGGGTAATAAGACTAGGGAATAACTCAATATATTTGCTTTTGCGTACAGCCGCGGCCGCCACTGCAGTTAAGATCTGAATGCCATTGTGTAGCTGTAAAATATTCACTTCGTACGTAGCGATATAACGAATGGCATCTTCACGAACCAGATCAGGCTTGAGCCGAGCAATCTCACCAATATATTCGGCGAGCAGCCGCTCGAAATTGCGAAGCAGAAGTGGTTTCAACTGTAAATCCATGTCACTACGAAGAACGAAGGATTGAAGTAAAG
The DNA here is from genome assembly GCF_001426865.1 of Paenibacillus sp. Root52. Lineage (GTDB taxonomy): Bacteria > Bacillota > Bacilli > Paenibacillales > Paenibacillaceae > Paenibacillus. The sequence continues at coordinate 177,371 of NZ_LMFO01000031.1, forward strand.
CTACTTGCTGGAGACGAATTCGATCATTGTATACAAGTGAGCCAATCTCACGCAGCATCTCGTATGCAAGAGCTTCATCCTCCTGGCGAGCTTCGGCGACTAGCGCCCAGTTGCGGTTGATGCCCTGACGGATCTTTTCCCGTTCCTCGTACAATAACCTCTTCATCTGTCGGAGTTGTTGGACAGGAAAGGCGCGTTTATGAATATAGATGAGCCATCCGATGAGCAGTAGAGACACGGTTGCGGCTAGCATCGTTTGATCGGTCGTCTCACCAAAATAGGTAGCAGCAGACCCCAGAATAATCGTAAATAGGAAATCACGAGCGATCCGGCGCTTAACCCGTGAGCCAGCATGTACCTGAACATGAATCAGGGTGCTGCGGCCACAGGATGTGCATTCATCTTCCCATAAGCAGGTATATTGTCCACATCGCTTGCACACACGCAACTTTTCAAAGGCATATGTCGTCCGGTTAAAAGGTCTAATAGAAACCACTTGTTTTGTGCTCATGCTCTAATCACGCTCACCGTTCAGTATAGTGTACAGCGTGCGATCTGAATCTTCTCGGGTCACAGGCTTCCGGTTGTGAAGATAGAATCGAACTGCTCTAATTAGGACAAAAAGAAACAATATGGTGAGACATACGTATGTAACCATAATTCGATCCTCTCTAGATAGCGTTATTGTGCGTACAAATAAAGGTGATCGCACGCTACGTTGTTATATTGCGGTTTGATGGCAATAACTATATCATATTTCCATAGTTGGAATATTTGTTCCAACAAAAAGGCTGAAATCGTCGATTTTTGCCAGTCATTACAGAATTGTAACTCAAGATAGGGGTGCTTTTCAGAATTTATTAGTAGACTGTTAAGATTTCCTTAAGGCTTGACGCCTATAATAAACTATTCCCATTTTAATCTCAAACGTGAAGGAGTACACCTCATGCTGCGCACACGCAAAATACGCTGGCTTAGTGGAACCTTGGTTCTGCTGGTATTACTAACGCTACTGCTGCCTTCGACGTTACTGCCTCAGGCGGTAGCGGCTCAGACACAATCAAGCGGAATTGATGCGGTACTTGTGGCCGATGTAAGTAATTCGATGAACACAAGTGATCGTGACAAGATTAGCAATGAAGCCATGAAAATGTTTATTGATATGTTACCTGTCCAAGGGGACAAGGTAGGGATTGTCGCATACACCGATCAGGTGGAGCGGGAGAAGGCAATGCTAGAGATCCAGTCAGATGCAGACAAAAGCAACCTGAAGGACTTTATTGATCAGCTCGGCAGAGGGCCATACACTGACATTTCAGTAGGTGTCGCTGAGGCTGTGAATATCCTGAATCATGGTGCTGACCCGTCTCATTCCCCGATGATCGTGCTACTGGCGGATGGTAACAACGATTTTAACAAAACAAAAGGGCGTACACAGGCACAGTCCGATGCGGATCTGGACATAGCCGTTAAGGAAGCAAAGGCACAAGGCATTCCCGTGTATACGATCGGTCTGAATGCCGATGGCAAACTGAACAAGGATGCACTCGCTGACCTAGCCGAGCAGACAGGCGGTAAGTCCTTTATCACCGATACGCCGGATGATCTGCCACAGATTCTTAGCGAAATATTCGCAGATCATGCCAAATTAAATGTCGTAAAGCTGCCTTCCATTACGGGAAACGGCAGTTATCAGGAAGTTACCGTGAACGTGCCGAATGATAGTGTGTTAGAAGCTAATATCTCGATCATGTCATCGAAGCCAGTCGAGATTCAATTGACCGATCCAGCTGGCAAGGCTGTCGATCTGAACTCCGATGCAGCCAAGCTATCCACTTCGAAGAGCTATTCCTTGGTGAAGCTGCTCAAACCAGAGGAGGGAGATTGGAAGCTACGAGTCAAAGGGGCTCCGAAGGACAGTATCGATATCAATCTGCTGTTTAACTACGATCTGCAACTCGTCGTGGATCCAATTAAGACCAAGTCCTATAAAAAAGGCGACAAGATCGATTTAACCGCGAAGCTAGAGAATGGCGGTCAACCATTACAGGATCAAGATTTGTATGCTGACATGAAGGCAACGCTGGTAATCAACGATGAGGATACAGGTAAAAGTGAGGAACAGCCAATCGAGAACACGGGAGATGGATTTGCTGGTACGTTCACCGTTCCAGATAACCATCAATATGAATTAGTTATTCGGGCAGAGGAAGATAGCTTTTACCGAGAGAGCGCTCCAGTCATCATTAATGCGGGTGGAGCAGCGGGAAGCGGAACTCAGCCAACGACATCACCCGGTGGAGAGGACAAGCCGTTCCCATGGTTACCGGTCATTCTGGGTGTCATCGCTCTGATCGTTGTAGCGGTTGGAGGCTGGTTCCTGATGGGCTGGCTGAAACGTAAAAATCGTGGGTTTGTCGGTCAGATGGTCGTCGAGATTCGTGATGAGAACACGGGAGACAAGTCCTATCCACAATACAAAAAGCTAGCATCGTTCCGGGGCAAGTTCCATCTACATCAATTGCTGCAGCTAGACCCTGAACTTAAGGAAACCGAAAAATATATATTTACACCCGGCAATGGTGACAGGATTATGATACGCAACACAGCAGGAGGCACGCTGGAGAAATCCGGTCGTGCGGTTGATGCAAGCTCAGGCGTTGAACTGAAGAACGGTGATCGACTGAGCATCCCACTACAACAAGCGGATAAAACAATTTTGATTGAATATTTAGTGTAACCAAAGGGAGGACATGGAATGAAACCGATTGTTAGAGAACATATTCAGCAACTGGATGTATCGCTTGGCGGAGGTATTGTCAGCGAAAAAATCAGGGTTGATACCATCGATAACCCGATGTTGATTATTGGTCTTGGGGGAACAGGGATCGATGCATTACTTCGTCTCAAGTATCAGATTAATCGTCGCTTCAAGCTGCCACAAGATCCAGTGTCTAAGAAGAAAATGGAGAAACCAGACAACGTCGAGTTTCTCGCATTCGAAACGAACGAACAGGATCGTGCGAAGAGATACAAAGGAATCGGTCTAGATCCGATTAATGAATTTGTGCTACTGTCCAATGCCGAGATTGGTGGATTGCTGCAGAACCGCAGTGTGCTGGAGCCTTATATTACGGACTGGCTCTCGCCAGAGCTGAGCATTACGGATGGCATGAACGGAGCCGCCGGCGTTCGTCAGGCAGGTCGTCTGCTATTGTTTACGAAGATCAACCAAGTGGTGCAAGCGATCGATAAGAAGATTAAGACACTTTCCGTAGGTACGAATAAGAAATTGATGGTATTCCTACTTACAGGTCTGTCCGGTGGTACTGGCAGTGGGTGCTTCCTCGATATTTCCTATATTGTGCGTGGCATCATCGAACGTGATCATGGCTCAGCGGGGATTGACCGCGTCAATACACTGGGCTACCTGTTCACGCCAGACGTGAACTTGTCCAACAAAAGCTTGAGTGAGCACACACGGGAGTATATCCGTAAGAACGGTTATGCTGCGCTTAAAGAGCTGGACTACTGGATGAACGTGGATAGCCGCGGTGAGCGTTTTACTCAGAAGTACGGTAACATTCTGACCGTTAACTCTCCATTGCCACCGTTTAACCTGTGTCACTTGATCTCAGCCACGAACACGGAAGGTAAACTGCTGGAGAATGCGTACGATTACTGTATGAATGTTACGGCAGAGAATATCACCAATTTCATGGCGAGTGAAGAGAAGCAGTCTGGGGAAGAGTTCGCGATCCATGACTACATCAGCAACATTCGTACCAACATTGCACAGATGAATAAGGTATACCCGGCGAACTATGATTACAACATCATTGGTGCATCCTCGGCTGTACTGCCGATTGAAGAAATGACGACATATCTGGCGTACCGGATGTTCGATAAGATGAGCACGATGTTCTCCAAAGCACCGAATCAGGAAGATACCGAGAAATTCGCCCGTAAGTTAGGCATTGATCTCGAAAGTGTAGTGAAGGCATTCGAATCCCGCGTGCCGGAGCCGCTCCCAGGTTATCAGAACAGTGAACGTCTGTCCTACAACAATGTCGTGAAATCCCAAGTGGTGAACATGGACACGGAGCTGGAGCAGAACTTCCTAGCACGTGCACGTGAAGAATATATCAAAGCGAAGAAACAGCATCCGGGTGAGATTGCAGGGCAATTCACCGAACAGATTCGCCGGATGTTCCTGCATCCAGAGCAGGGGCCATTCTATGTTTCTCGTCTCATCTATACGGAGAAAGGCTTCTGTATTCTCAAGATGATCCAATCGTACATTGAGACTTTACGGGAGAATGCTTTCCGCATTCCACGCGATATCGAGGCTGCCCAAGAACAGTCTGAAGAGAAGCTCGGTGATGCGAAGAGCGCCTTCGTCTCCAAAGAGAAGAAAAAGAATGCTTATATTGAAGCTAAAATTCATGAGTACTGGCTACACGCTGATGTAGAGCGGAACGAACAGATGATCGAGTTCTATGAGGATCTGTACGAACTGCTCAACCAAGAGAACAGCCGCATCTATAACGTATTTAGTGAGACATTGAATGCACTCAGCTCGATTTTCTCCAAGAACGGAGATATTCTGACCCGCGGGGAAGAACAGGCAGATCACAAAGGCAACAAGACGTATTATTGGAACGTGGTAAGTGTACCGGATATCGTCAGCGTCGTGGACGGACTGTTAGACAAGCGTGATACGGATGACTTGATTCGTGACTTCTCGCGTGAACTGCTGGAGAACTCCAACCAATGGGTGAAGGAGAACGAGATTGATGTGGTAAGTTCCATCTCCGACTTCTTGACCGAGAAGTTCGGCGATCTGATTACCCGTTCAATGGAAGATTTCCTCGTGATTAAGTATGGTCAGGATGAATCTGTTGAGAAGTTCGTAGAACGGCACATCGCAGGTAAACTGGATGATGAAGCGGTGCCGGTATTTAACCTGAGCAACAGCACAGGCAGCCTTCATTTCCCATCATGGGGATTCGTATCCGTACCAACACAGGCACCGGGTATTCTCAAAGGTATTCGCAATTATCAGAACAATGCGGTAGGGAAGTCTCACTTTACGGTCAAGGAGAGCGAGGTTCGTAACCGAATCTTCTGGTTGAACACACGTAACGGTGTGCCGCTCTTCGTGTATACACCGCTGAAAGTATATGAAGAAAGTTATGAGCGTACGATTCTCGACAAAGAGGGCATTGGTCGCCACCTTGTACAGACGGAGAGAAATAACTGGACGTATCTTCCATCCCCGATCCCAGAGAAGTCATGGGGCGATGTGTATGAGAACAGCCGCGTGAAGCAGTACAATGCCCGTGTCCGTTCCGAATTCGAGCAAGCGCTCGGGTACAACATCATTATGGCGAAGACGTTGGATGAGAACACAAGCAACCGCTACGCGGTAGTAACGACAGAGCCGTTTGATCTATCCGCGAAGTTAGGCAGCTACGACATGCGTCTGACATCAACCACACCGAACCTAGGTGAAGTGAAACGGGCAGTCATTGAGCTGAAACGTCTGCAATCCGAAGGATTGCCACGGGTGAGCGTGAAGGATATTTTCGGAAGTATTAATGAAGATATGGCGAAAGAAAACCTGGTGCGTTCTCCACAACTGATTGCGCGTGTACGCGAGGAACTGGCGAAGATGAATGCAATCTCAGTGAAAGTTTCTGAGCTTGAAGGTATCCTTGCGCAGCATCAGGATGAAGAGCAGTGGTATGATCGCTTCATTGAAGCCCTCTATACGGACACAATTGTGAAGAAGGGTGCACTGTATGTCTATGATCGTGATCCCGAGGAAGATGCATGGGAGCCGTTCGCCAATCTAATGAAGAGTCGTAATTTTGCTGAATATGAGGTGTTTGGCAACTTCCGTGGATTGTCTGAGAAGGATCGGAACACCTTGCTCCGCAAAGCTTCACGCCGCGATAACGATCTGACCGCTTCGGAGGATATTGCTCCGCTTCTTGCGAAACTGGATGAACTTGCTGCACTGTTCATGGAGTCCCGTGATCGTCTGGAATACGAACGTGTCGAACTGGCGAATGGTGAGGATATCTATCAGTTCTACAGAACGATGTCGTCCAAGCTAAACGACATTCGCAGAAGGTTGAAGTAAGATGGCTGCCGGGATGAAGCACAGCTTGGCGCAATTCGCGGCATCATATACGGCGGAGCAGGAACGTCAGGGTAGTCTGGGTGATGGTCGCAGCAGCATTCATTACCCTGCTTTGTTCTTGTTCGTGGGTGACTTGGTTGCACCAGCATTACCTGTTGTCCGTGAGATCAACCGAACGAAGTGGGATAACGGGGATGGCGTGGTCTATGTACAGGCTGGAACAGAGGACTTGGATCAACAAGAGGAGCGTAGGGGCGAACGATCTGAGGAAAGTCAGGTAGCTCGTCATATTCTACCGCTGTCTACGGGACATTCTGAATCATCCAAAACATTGCGCAAAGACATATACCGTCAATTTCACGATTCAGATCAGGCACTTGCGGGTCTGAATCGTACATTACGGCGGGTGAGTAACCGAATCGCTGAATACGGGCGACTGTATTCTTCGTTTGACCGCATCTATGTGACGGTTGTAACTAGAGCGGATGATCCATTGAATGTGCTTTTGCCTGAGCTTACGAAATTGACGGAAACGATACTGGCTCAATCCTTCAAATCCGTGCAGACGGATCTGCATGTTCTGGTTAGTGAAATGGAGCAAGTGGACTCATACGGGTATGCAAGCGCAGCAGGACTGGCCTTTTTGCGAGAGCTTGATTATATGCAGGGCTTGGACTATACCTTTAGCGGTCGTCTGCTCGTGACTGAAGATGGCATCTCCATTCCGGTCACACATCCGGCTTCCCCGCTGTTTGACCTGGTATATATTTTGTCAGATAAGAATGAACGGGGCACAGGGGTATCTGGTGGGTGGATAGAGAATGCCGAGATCATCTGCCGCATCTGTCTGCTCAAGAACCGTAAACAGGACATGGATGCTGCTGGCACCATTTCGAGCACAGGAGCGAACACCTACAACAATACTTCATTTAAAAATAACATTCGCACCACCTCAGATCAGCATGGTTATGCCAGCGCAGGTTATGCTGAGATCAGGCGTCCCAATAAGCCTATAGCGCTTGCTGTGCTGTATCACTTCTACCGGCATCTGCTTAAACAGATGCGGAAGGAACCGGAGGATTGGGGCATCAAGGACAAGCTTTCATTCTTCGGCCTTGATCCGATTACGATAGAACGTAAGATTGATGGGCTATTACCAGGTGAGGATCTGGTCAGCGGTATGAGTGGCATCATGACCCATAACGTCAGTTACGCTGATCTCAAGCCGCTATCGCTACGGGAAGCGGAGAGAGCGCTGTTTGGTCATGGAGCCGAGGCGTACTTCCGCGATAATGTAGCACGTAAGGTAGAAGAACGTGTACGTCAGCGGAGTACCGAAAGTACTCTTCGTCAGCAGGCGGAACAAGCCCGGGGTGAGCACCCGGAGGTAGGTTACTTCCAGTGGGCGGCTTGGAGTAATCATGGAATGGGAAGTGTACGGGAAGGCTTGCTTGGGTTGATTCGGGACAAATCCATGCAGCTTGAGTCGGCACGAGCTGTTCTTGAGCAGCGGCTACAGGAGCAGGTGCAGGATCAACCGTTCAAAAGAGCTTTATTCCGTGATAAACAAAATGTACGCAACGTGATTGACTGTATCCTTGAGCGAGTGTATGTACCGAAGGTGGAGCTATTACGGATCGAAAATGAACTGCAATTGCTGCGCATCTACGATACGGAGATGGAGCAACTTCACGCTTTTAGTCGAGGCATCACCCAATCCCTTGAGGAATTGGAACAAACATTGCGCGAGACAGCCGAGGAGAGCATAGCTGCAGCGGATGAGTACATTGGACAAAATGTCATGGAATATTACGGCAAAGTGACGGAAGATCTGATCACGGATCTGGAAGCCAAGCGTGGACGAGCCGTATGGTTTGAAGACCGCTATATGGGGGATATGAACCATCTGGCTAGGCAGGGCAAGGAGCGTGTATTGGAGCGTCTTATGGACGTATGTCATGCATTGTTGCTGACTGCTGAACCATTGCGTGTCCCTTTTGAAGAAGAGCTATTACAACGTGCTAATGTCACGATAACGTATGGGGATAAAAATGTGTTGACTCGTGATGATCTGTTCCGTCGATTATATCGCACGTTAGAGGATCAGGCTGTTGTTCGGGTTAGGGTGTTCGATTATACGCAGGAACATCGGTATGAAGAAAAATATTTCTTTGGTGACCATGATAGTGCCTTTATGGACTACGCGGCACATGCCGAGGAAACTTCACGAATCTACAAGCTTGGTGTCGTGTATGAAGAGCGAAGTAGCGGAGTAGAGAAATTGAATCTTATGGGAGGCTTCCATCTCGAAGATCTGATGGTCTATCGTAATGCCAAGGTATATTACGATTCCTATACAGATAACGGATATGAGTTGCATCCTGAAGGTCTTGCGGACAAACTGTCTCCCGTGCGGTAGCCAGCCTTCATTAGCACTCACGGTTGTATTAATTCAGCCTCATTAAGGGCTGGTGTAGAAAGGATGCATGTGAACATGCAGCGAAAAATCAATCTTCTCCTGGTACTGTTCAGCCTCATTGGCGGAGCAGTAGGTTTTGCGGCAGGGGAAATCATGCTGCATCAGTGGCTTGGAGAGATGCCGCGTCTGTTGCTGATGGGATTATATTTCGGTGTTGTTGCACTAAGTGTAGGTCTATTCTGCCTACTCGCTGAGATGATCTCACCGAAGCTTAACGGTGCTTCATGGAAGTTGCGATATCTGAGCTTATCTTGGAAATTACTTGTCCCCGCAACGCTTGCACTCTTATTCGTGGTGGGGCTAGTGGTGCAACTGCTGTATCAGATCAATCCAGGCGGTGTGAAGCAGGTTAAGGATATCGTGCTCATGATTGACAATTCAGGTAGCATGACAGAGACCGATCCGAATAATGGTCGCTTTGAGGCAGCGAAGACACTGATTAGCCAGATGGAGAGCGATAAGCAGGTAGCCGTCATTACATTTGCGGATGAGCCAGAACTGTTGCAGCCGTTCATTGCACTGGATAATGAAGCTGCTAAGAATGAGGTATATGATAAAATTGATAGCATCGTGACGACCTCAGGTGGAACGAACTTTGATGCGGCCTTGAAAGAAGCGATGGAGCAGATTAAGGGCAAACAGGATCCGAAGCGTGGTACCGTTGCGATATTGTTATCTGACGGAATGAGTGAGGTTGATACGTCTGGCATTCTATCGGAATATGTGAATGAACAGATTGCGGTCAACACGGTAGGACTTAGTTTGGTAGACCCTTCGGGTACAGATCTATTGCGGAGCATTGCTGGGCAGACAGGTGGCCTCTATTATGATGTGCCGGATGCAGGTGGCCTTAACCTGGCCTTCCAGCAGATTTACGATACGATTGATGAACGAACACTGGTTACGGAACGTACTGGGATGATGGAGCATAGCACGTATCTGGCTATTTTCCGCGTAGCTGCCCTGCTGTTGATTGGGGTAGCGCTGGGGGTATCACTTGGACTGGTATTCGATAATCGCCATCTGGCACTCAGCTTCGGCATTGGTGGAGCAGTCTCAGGTCTGTTAGCGGGTCTCCTTCTAGAATGGGGGCTGGATGGATCGCCTGTCGGCGATGCATTTGTAAGGCTTGGCGCAATGCTCTTGCTGGCTTCCGTACTGACCCTGTTTACATGGATTATTCCGATGAAAGAGAACACACCACGGAGCAATCGTGGCCGTCGCGCTGCCAGAAAAGGGAACGATTCGGCAGAAGGGTTCGGAGGGCGCGCAAGAGACAAACGAAGCAAAGGATTTTAAACATCGGGAGGTCTTAGGAACATGCAATTTACGGATGCAGATCCTTCGGCGCCCACAATTCGCAAACTGACACTTGCGGTGGACGAAGGCATGTGTACGCTTCGCTGGCTCTGGCCAGAGGGTGTCGAGGCTGTGTATGTTGAACGGCTGGAGGTTGCGATGCTGGGCAAAGAGAACAGCGGCGATGCACATGCGCAAGGTAAATTGAAGCTCTATACGCGTGAGGAATACAAAGCAAGTAACGGATACGTGGATCGGATAACAGGTTTTGGAGCGATCCGTTATACGGTTTATATTTGTAGGATGGATGACGCCGAGCCGGTACTGCTCCGTCAATTGAACGGTGAGAACACGGTAATGGCGAGTGCGGGCAAGGCGGATATTCGATTTTCCATTCGGTATAAGAGTGGTTTTTTTCAGAAAAGAAAAAGTGTATTTATGACCGTTACGACCGAAGCACCAGTTCCGAAGGAGGCTCTCTGCTATGTTCGTAAACAGGGGAGTGTTCCACTTAATAAGGAAGATGGTACGGTGTATCCATTTGTAAATGATTTTGTACCTGGAAGAAATGAGATGCCGCCCGTTGAGGTTGCGAAGGATGAATACGTTAGGCTATTCTTCACGGACGGCCCCAAGTATGGAACGGTGTACCGACTAATATCGGATTAATTAATGGGTTGACTTTCAATTAGGGGAGGGGAGTGGCTATGAGCTTTTTTAGTCGTTTTTTGAAAAGACAGCAGCCAGAAGAACGGCCGCTATTTTACGATATTGTATGTCCCTATTGCTTCAGTAAATTCTGGCCTGAAGAGGTTGTATTCCGGGCAGCTCATCACCGAGACGACGATGAAGACTACGCATTGGGGGAAGATGCGAAGCTAAATCGTTACCGTGAACGGTTTGGACTTGATACGGTGTTTGATATGGAGGCCGTGCTTGCCCCGCATGACGTGCCAGAGGAGCATCGCATTTATTCAGATAACATTGTAATGGGGCTGAATGATCGGTATGGTGTCGTCACCCGCCGCAGACTGTGCCCACATTGTCATAATGAGCTACCTGTTACAGCAGGTAAGGCGCCGAGCAATATCATATCCATTATTGGGGCTTCCCAAGTGGGTAAATCGGTGTACATGACATCGCTCATCCATACGTTACAGCATTACACAGCCGATCATTTTGATGCTGCTTGTATGCCGCTGAATGCAGAGATTAGCCGTAGATTCCGTGCGGATTATGAAGAGCCGTTGTTTGAGCGGGGGGATCTGCTAGATTCAACACAGAAGGAGAAGCTGCAGGAACCGTTTATTTTCCAATTTGTGTTCAAGGACGAAGATAAAGCTCCACTGACACTGGTGTTTTTTGACGTGGCTGGTGAGGGTATGGTGGAGCAGGATTATCTGGGACTTCACGGACAGCATATCAAAAACTCAGCAGGCATTCTGTTTATGGTTGATCCACTTCAGATTCGCTCCATTCGGGACAAAATCCGGATTAACCTCGGCAATGAGCCGGGTGAGTGGACACCAAGATACGATGAACCACGCGACGTGGTACTGACATTGTTCGGTGACTTTATTGCTTATCAAGATAAGGCAAAAACAAACATCCCAACAGCTGTTGTGCTGACCAAAAGCGACATGCTGCATTCCCTGAAGGATGAGGATGGCGATTACATCAAATCCAACAGCAACGTGTTCCGTAACATGGTACACCGCGACTGGTTCGACTTGACGGAGTTTGAGAATATCGATGGAGAGATTCGTCGGTTTATTGAGAAGGTGGATCGTCCGTTCAAAGGCACAATGGATGTCTATTTCAAAGATACGGCATACTTCGCTGTGTCCGCACTAGGAAGCAATCCTGTAGATATGAAGCTACAAGGGGTTGTTAGCCCAATCCGCGTGGACGAGCCATTCCTATGGCTGCTCTACAAGCTGAAGTATATTGAGGGGAGAGTGGGATGATGCAGTCTTCCATGACCCCGCCGATTGAACAACAGATGTATACCCGAGAGCGGCGAGGGGTATTTCGCACAACGGAAGGCTTCGATACGGTCGCGGCATCACCGGGACTGGAACCTTCTTTTATCAAAAAAGTACTTCATCCGTACTGTGTCTATGATGCTCCTGCGGAGCTGACTGGCCGGAGCGAGAAGGACGAGACCAAGTTCCCAGCAGCAATACATCTACTGCATCTGGAGAGTGGAGAGACGATCCTAGGACAGAATGTGTACCAAGCGGCGGACTTTACTGGGCTTCGTAGTGCCTTCTTCGCTCATAACTATGTATTGTCTCCTGAGCGTTCGGAAGAGTTGATGAGAGCGGGCGGCTGGCTGGACGCGGCGTTTGCTACGTCCTATGACATCGAGCAAGGCACAGTGCTGCCTGCGCTGTCTGAATTACCGGGTGTTTCTGCAAGGGAGAGGGAAGCTGGGCAGGGATCTGAAGTCCCTTCAGTCGCGCCTGCCGAGATTCTGGCTGGGTTAAAACTGAACGAGATATTGTTCAAGCGGTTGCTCTATGCAGTGATGCAGGCTGTCGCGACACGCCGTAAAGTGTATATCGCATTGGATCTGCCCGCAGAGCAAGTCACAGCAGGGGCGAAGGAGTTGCTTCGTCTGCTCTATACGGCACTACCTTACGCCTTCCGGAGACAGCTGGGGTTCATGACGTTTGCCAAGGAGCCACAGGCGAAGAAAGGTATCCACCTTCAGTTCGTGGAGAGAGGCACACTTCGTCCCAAAGATCGTAATACGGAGAAGGACTTTACGTTTGATCTCATGTCAGGCAGAGTAACCCACGTAGATGCAGCAGTGGCAAATTTTCCTTATATGGATTTTGCATGGTCATTGCTGCATGATCCGAAGGCGGCTACGCCGTTTTATTCTTTTGCCGACGAGATGTTGTCCGGCATGGAGCCTGGACGTGAGCTTTCGGTTGAAGCGTACGGGGAGTTATCGCTATTTTACCGGCTTGAACAAGGACATGAAGACCTATACCTTAATAATAAAAGTGGTGTGCTAAGTGGGCTTCTTACATATCTGAAACCCGAAGGAGCAATCCAGCGCCGCGCTCGTCTGAATGAGCTATTCCTGACGCTGCTTAGTCGGGAACTAAATAATGTTAAACGTGAAAATGTGCCCGAAGAGCCGGTTGCAGCTCGAATCGGTGAGTATTTCGCCGTAGCCGCGCCAGTGGTTCAATCCCGAATCGTGGACTATTTCATCTATGCGATCAACAACGCGCGCACCCAGAAACGCATGCGGGCGGTTCAAGAATTATACAGTTTACTGGATCGGAATGCTGCGCTGAATCGTGCATTTTTCGGTAAGGTGTTAACCAATGAATCATTGACCAAGCTGTTATTTGAGCCTTACTTGGACAGTCAATTAAAACATACAGAGTTAGCGGCAAATGTGGTGGACGTCATTGAAAATTGGGTGCTATTCCATCCGTCGTCGATCCATAATGCTTTTTTGCTAGAACGGACAGCCATAGAGCTTCGTGAACGGCTATGCTCTGCACCAAATCCGGTGCAATCCGCCAATGAAGCACTCAGTCGAGTGAGTGTATTGGATCGTGTCTCAACTTCCATGGAAGTCCCTGTAGACACAGAAATTACGGGACAGATCGGTCAATCCGAGGCCGTTGCCCGTCCAGAACGTAAATCTGGTGCTGACGCTGGAGCCTTGTCATATCAAGAGCAATTAACCCGTTTGGCGGACAAGCTTGCTTACGTCATTAATCTCTTCCTGATCCAGGATCTTGATCTAGACCGAGTGGGTCGGGCGCACCTATTAAGTATTGATATTTTGCAGCATGATCGTGAGGTTCGGGATTGGGCTGCACGTCAGGGCTCAGATGTATCCGCACGCACGAACATGATGCTGGCCGCGAGAGCATGGCTGAGTGGGGAAGGTCGGGATGAAGAGGAGCTGGAAGCCCTCTCCCTTACAGAGCGTAATGAGCTCCAACGCTGGACTAGACGCTGGCTTGCCGATGAGCTTAGAGAACGCCCTGATCAGGATGCGTTCGCAGCGTTGCCTCTTGCCTTTTACCGTGGAGGTAGTGGGGCTAAGCTGGATTATGCAGGACTGATTGAGTTTGTTCGGAGTACAGCAGGCAGTGAGCGAGGTCTGTACCCGTTTCTGGAATGGTCGGGCAATCAACGACTGTTTATCCGAGGGTCTCAAGCGAGCAAGCCATACTCCGATGCGATCGTCGCGTACTTCAAGGCGCATGATCGTGAAGCCTTCAAGTCAAAGTCAGCCTTTAGGCCATATTATGCTAGAGCAAGTAAGGCCATAAAGCCCACCTATGACCGTGCGAAGTCTGAGTTATCTTCATCCCTCGTACGTTTATTAACTGGGAAGAGAAAGAATGTGTTTTTAGGGTCATTCGTGGTGATTCTAATTCTCGGTATTGCAGGAGGAACGTACGCCTTAATGGGGAATAATGCAGAACCTCCTGCCGCTTCACCTACACCAGTTCAAGACCCTGCGGTTCCAGTTGAACCAGAAGTTTCATTAGCCGATCAGATGGCGTACATTGTACCGGTAACCGAAGAGAGCGGCACAGCGACTGCGCCACAACTCGTGATTCGCTTCCGAAATGAAGCAGACCGCGATGCATTACAGACGGATAAGTTGCAATTGAAGCTGGCGGATGGCACCGTAGTCGAACTGGAGGATGCTACAAGTGAATGGGAGAGCTTCAACCGGAATGAGGAACCAGATGCGGTAGGTTCAGCTGACGGTGAATCACAGGGTGCGGCAGAAGGTAATTCGGGGGATAGCTCTGATGGGAGTTCGGAGAGTGACTCTGCTGACACGACTGATGACACCCAGTCCAGTAACGAGGTAAGTCAGGATTCCGATTCGACCACAACGTCCGATTCTACCGAATCTACGAATGAGTCTTCCCAGGATGGAACGGAGACGGCGCCACCCGGACCTTCTAACAGAGCGGAGGCTGGAGAAGGAGGTTCTGCTGTGACAGAACCACTTACGGTTGAGGCGGCAGATCGCTTATATCCTTTCGGTCAACAGGTCTCACTTCCGGATGATATGGATCCAGCGAATATCATCAGTATCCAAAGTGGAACCACTGTGATTAAGCTTTCGTCGCAACCGGAAGCTTAGAAGACAGTCTTCTGTCTGTTTCATGGATTGAATGTAATGAATTCATGTATGAACACAATGAATTAATGAACTCATGTCATGCAATATTCATAGTAGATGACCTCGGTAATGGTTGACCAGAGGTCATCTTTTTTTGTGAACAAGAATTCATTTCCATGTAACATTTGGATGGTTTTGACTGTCTAGAATGTAGAGGTTCATAGAATAAATGAGATGAAATAGGGGGCATACGATGAAAGTTTGGCTTGCGATCATACTGATGTGTTGTGTCGTAGTGGGATGTTCTAATGTACGAGATCCGATCTCAGACCCACCGGATCGTACAGAGAAGCAAGATGGTTCGCTTACAGCAACAAGACAGGTGGGGGATTATGTGTTGCAGCTCGTGGCCACTCCTGAAGGGGAGCAGCTTATCCATTTTCGTCCCAGCATCAAGTATGTTGGAGAGCAGACAGAGCATGAAATCTTTCATGGCGTTGGATTGTTCGATATTGACCTACATCATGATGGAAAATCCATTCTTCCGCCAAGAAGCTCTATAGACCTCGGAGTTACAACCATTCTGAAGGCTAACGTGTGGTACACGGAAGAGAAAGAGCTTCAACTGACTCAGGAACAGCTTCGAGATATCCCAATGGATGAGATTCAAGTGGTATTAGAAGCGAGGTTCGAGTCAGAGGAAACCGGATTTGATGATAAGAAAAGGATGATCTTATATCTCCACGAGATACAACCGGATTGAGAATTGCACATTGTCCTACGATGAATGCTGTAGTATGAATGTGGATGTGATTGAGCTTCTGGCCTTTGAGTTTCTGCATAAATGGAGCAAAAGAGCATATTGATGATGGGATGGTTTTTTCGAGAAATTGACGCGTCAAGTTACGCTTATGCTGAGAAAAGCTCTCACATTCTCGAAGGTATCTAAGAGGCAATAACTGAAGTTAGTAGCTAAAATGTGTCGATCCAGCTTAGAAAAAATAGATTAAATTTCGATTACCTGTTGACAAATGATAATGATTATCAGTATCTTTAGTATAGAAGATATTTTGCGCCGGAAATAATCAGAATTACAATTTCGTTTTCGTTGTCGATAGCCGGGGTATCACCGGGATAAATGAGAGAGGGATGATCGAATGTTTCGTCTGGAGACGTCTAAGCTGGATATCGCATATGAGGAAAGACTAATTGTTGAGGATCTGAATATCCAGATTCCCCAAGGGAAAATCACAGCACTTGTTGGAGCCAACGGCTCAGGAAAGTCTACGATCCTGAAAACGATGGCTCGGATCATGAATCCTAAGGCTGGTAACGTTCTGCTCGACGGAAAGTCCATTCATAAGCAATCCACGCGTGAAGTAGCGAAGCAACTCGCGATCTTGCCACAGAATCCTACAGCTCCCGAAGGACTCACAGTAACGGAACTGGTGTCTTATGGACGATTCCCTTATCAAAAAGGTTTTGGTTCAATGCGTGCTGAAGATAAGCGCATGATTGAATGGGCGATTAATGTAACAGCCATGACGGAGTTCCATGACCGTCCAATTGATCAACTGTCTGGTGGGCAGCGTCAACGTGCTTGGATCGCTATGGCGCTTGCGCAAGAAACAGATATTCTCTTCTTGGACGAGCCGACAACGTTCCTCGATATGGCTCACCAGCTTGAGGTGTTACAGTTGCTGGAACAGCTTAATGCGACAGCTAACCGCACCATTGTTATGGTAGTCCATGACTTGAACCATGCTTCACGTTATGCGCATCATATGATCGGAATCAAGAAGGGTAAAGCAATCGCTACAGGCTCGCCTGTAGAGGTTATGAACTCCGATGTACTCCGTGAAGTATTCAACATTGAAGCGGATATCGTTATTGACCCACGTTCTGGTGTACCTCTCTGCTTGCCTTATGCTCTTGCAGGGGAGCGTCAACAACAATCTACGACATCAGATCCACGGGTGTTCAACAGTGCGATGGTTCATGCCGGAGAACGTACAGAACAACGTGTTCATCAGGCAACGGGAAGTTAATCACGGAAATTAAATATTGCAGATCATATTATGGGTCGTCATTAATTATAGAAATAAGTCACGTGCAGTATTGCATGCGGCTTATTTTTTTGTGTAGAGACTGCTAAAGGGGTACTCCATTTTATACACGACGCTGTACATCGCGGAGAGTCTAATGGCAAGCGAGTGAGCTATAGACAGGTAGGGTGCTGAGGATATTTGGTAATTAAACGGTTCATGCTTATAATAGTAAGACAGGCTACTCAAGAGCGCACCGTCGTTCTGATTAATTTAGCTTGAGCCTAGAACCAAAACAACATCAATCATGGGAGGAATCAGTCATGTCCGTATATTCGTATAAAGCGTTAACTACTGCTAATCAGGAAGCACCTCTGGATCTGTATCAAGGTAAAGTATTGGTGATTGCCAACACAGCCAGCAAATGTGGACTGACTCCACAATACGGCGAATTGCAGAAGTTATATGATCGTTATCGCGATCAGGGTCTGGTTGTATTGGGCTTCCCTTGTAATCAGTTCGGTGGACAAGAGCCAGGCACGAGTGAGGAAGCTGAGTCGTTCTGCCAAGTAAACTATGGAGTTGACTTCCCTGTGTTTGCCAAAGTCGATGTTAATGGCGAAGATGCTCATCCATTGTTCCAGTACCTTCGTGAACAGCAACCAGGTGAGGGTGAGGATAACACGATTCAGTGGAATTTCACGAAGTTCCTGGTTAATCGTGAGGGTGAGGTTGTAGGTCGTTATGAACCTAAAGAATCTCCAGAAGCTATGATAGCAGAGATCGAGAAGCTGCTCGGTTAAATACATGATGTGGGGAGCTTGGTCTCGATTAAGAGACCAGGCTCCTTTATCATTTATAGAGGTTGTTCAAAAAGTCCGCTTTTGATTACGAAGGATGCCTGGCGGCATAAGGTTTATGATCCAGGCAAAGGTGTGCTCAGAGGATAGTACCCGGCATCCGAAGCAAGCTTCAACAGATTACGCGCGTAGCTTCCTGCCCAGGAATACCCGTGTCGCCGTTCTTCGCTGATTTCCAGAATGTTCATATACTTCAATCCATCCCGATCCGCATAGAAAGGCACATCTTCATCTACGTTATAGAAGCGGTACCAGATTACGCTCCCCGCATCCGGTTCAAAATAAACAGGGCCTTGCCGATTGTATTTGGTTCCGTTTTCCCGAACCGTATCAAACCAGCGCAACGCTGCCTTGGCTGCTCGTTCGATCTCCGGAGTCTGAGGTCTGGACATGAGAAAAGCCGTTATGGCTACTGATTCAGATCCTGACTTGGAGGCTAACTCATACGCTCTGCCTGCTACAGGAGCATAGGTCACAGGGTCATGCTGTGCACCCCAAACGGTAGGCTGACCGTTATTGATAATCTGTGCTTTAAGGGTATAATCGATACCCTTATCCAGAGCGGTTTTTAGTTTATTACGGTCACTGTTGCTTAGAATATCGTTGTCAAATCCTTGTCTTCGCTCCACGATGTCGTCAATTAATACCATCGTTTGTACCATAGCATTGTCATTATAAGTCACTGCGTCAGAGTAGTTGCTCCGTTTAGGATATACCTGCGGCCATCCTCCAGACGGATATTGAGAGGTCAGGATAAAGCCGACTGCTTTGCGGACGCTGTCCTTAAAGACGGGATTTCCTGTTTTGCTATACATATTAGCCAGGAAACGGATCTCTGATGTTGTAGCATCATTGTCAAACGTCCCGAGTTCAGTGCCATTTGGATCCTTCCAGCCAGAGCGTGCTGTCACGCCATCCCAAGGTGCTGCATATTGCTCTTCCATGTCTTTGTAGAATCCACCATGCGGCATCTGCCATGAGACGATATTGAGTGCATAGGCTGTGTCCTTGGCTAGATCACCAGTGGCAAAATTACTGAAATCCCTAAACTTCTGAAGCAGAGAGGAGACATCCACACCTGCTGAAGCTTTGGAGGACAGAACTTCGGTTTTGATCGTTACGGGTGGAGAATCGACAGCAGTAGTAGGGCCAGGGGCAGTGGAAGCAGCAGAAGCACCGTAAGGTACAGCGACTCCGGCTGTCATCATGGCAACGGCAAGCGCGACGGGAACCAATTTGAGTGTGGCAGGCACTGAATGTTTCTTCAAATGAACGCCTCCTGTAATTTTGGTATTTGTAGTATATAAAATCCAAATAAAGGATCATAGGCATATTGTAAGCGCTTACCAATATGAAAATCAACCCATTTACCTTATATTATTGAAAATAATGGGATTATTTCTCTTCATTTACGTTAAAGCAGGGGTAGAACTAACCCATTTTGTGTGTTCATTTGAAGCAATGCAGATCATCATATCGGAGCATAAAGGGTTTGTTTTCAGGGGAAAATAACGTCGTGAAGCCATACAATACACGCATAGTCAGTACCCGGGTCGAGGGAGCATATCAATAGCAGGCCAACCGAGTTAAACTGCATTTAGACAAATATTTTTCAGAAACCTATTGCAATGTGAAAAAGATCACATTATAATGAGTGTATAAAGTGAAATAAATCACAAGGACAGTATCGACAAAGTAGTGAAATATTTCACAACTTAATTAACATTATAAATCCTACAACTTTTCATACACTCAAGGAGGAATTTTAAATGAAAATCGCAGTTATCGGATGTACACACGCAGGAACCGCAGCTATTGTTAACACCGCAAAATTGTATCCAGACGCAACAATCACCGTGTACGAGCGCAATGACAACATCTCCTTCTTATCTTGTGGTATTGCGCTATATGTTGGTGGCGTGGTGAAAGATCCAGATGGACTGTTCTACTCTTCCCCGAATCAGCTCGCCGATCTGGGCGTTGTAACCAAAATGCTGCATGAAGTTACAGCCGTTGATACGGCTAATCACAAACTTCAGGCTAAAAACCTGCAATCGGGGGAAGAATTCGAAGATACTTTCGATAAGCTCATTGTCACTACAGGATCATGGCCGGTTATTCCGAAGCTTGAAGGTATTGAGATGGATAACATCTTGCTCTGCAAAAACTATAACCACTCCAATACCATTATAGAAAAAGCCAAAGATGCCAAACGCATCACGGTTGTAGGTGCAGGTTACATTGGCGTCGAGCTGGTCGAGGCTTTCCAAATGAACGGTAAAGAAGTTACCTTGATTGATAGCGTGGACCGTATTTTGAACAAATACCTTGATCCCGAGTTCACAGATGCCATCGAAGACACGCTGACTAGCCGCGGTATTAAGCTGGCATTGGGTCAGACGGTACAGAAATTTACCGGTGAGAATGGCAAAGTAAGCAAAGTTATTACATCCAAAGGTGAATTTGAGACGGATCTCGTTATCCTGTGCATCGGTTTCCGCCCGAATACGGAGCTGCTCAAAGGTCAGGTGGATATGCTGCCGAACGGCGCTATCATTGTAGATAAATATATGCAAACGAGTCAGAAGGACGTCTTCGCTGCAGGGGATAGCTGTGCAATTCATTACAACCCAACAGGTAAAGCATCTTACATCCCACTGGCAACCAATGCTGTAAGGATGGGAACACTCGTAGCGCGTAACTTGGTTCGTCCTACAACACCTTATATGGGTACACAGGGTACGTCAGGTATCAAAATTTATGAGCAAAACATTGCTGGTACAGGTATGACTGAGGTATCTGCAGCGGATGAGGGTCTGGTGGTTGAGGCTGTCGTGTTGGAGGATAGCTACCGTCCGGAGTTCATGCCAACAGCTGAGAAGCTGCTGCTCAAAGTGGTCTATGAGCAAGCAACTCGCCGTATTGTTGGTGCACAAGTGATGTCTCAGGTGGATCTGACACAATCGATCAATACCATCTCGGTCTGCATCCAAAACAACATGACGGTAGATGAGCTCGCGTTCATCGACTTCTTCTTCCAGCCACATTACAACAAACCGTGGAACTTCTTGAACACAGCTGGATTGCAAGCTTTACCTCCAATTGAAGTGAAAGCACCAGCGTTGGTGTAAGCAAATTCGAATCAGTGAGTGAATAAAAGGTAAATTAGGTATTAATCAAAGGTACTAATCAAACCAAAAGGCTGGCGAGTAATCGCTGGCTTTTTGCTTGTCCTGAGAAAAGAGTATTTTCTCTATTTAGCTGGAGATAGACGAACCATAGCATGTAGGATGTGCTACACGTTTCAAAGTCACCTCCAAATTTCTAACGAACTCAGGTGAGCTTATAACCCATATTTGAGCAACATTGGAATTGTAACGAACCGCAGCAACCTTATTTCACGAAAAAGCCTGATAAAGTGTCCCAATTTACTCCCAATGATCACAATAAGTTGCACTGAGTTCGTTAGATTCCGGATCGGTGCTATATTGGCGAAATAGCGTGTCTCATGTTCGTAAGATATAGATTCGAAAATGTTTAGCCCCACTAGGTGCAGCACCAGAGATAATATTATGAAGTGAAGAACTCATCTTCAGGCATCATTATAAGGAACCGTAATTCCATCATCGTCGAGACACTCCTTTAGAGCCTTCTTTATGAAACGGATCAATAAATAAAAATGCATCTAATGTTTGTGATTATTTGCACAAAGTTTTATCTTCAGCCAAGATACAATTAGATCATACAGTGAAGCTATAAAAAACTCAGGCATGAACTGAAGAACGTTCCATTCAATATGAGAAGCAAAGGAGAGAATGGCGATGGCGGTCAAAACACCTCTTGAGGTTGCACAATACACGGTGCAGAGCGGGATTAAGAAGGCTCACAATCCTGTTTTATCTGTACTTATCCTTAGTTTTATGGCAGGGGCATTTATATCTCTAGGATTTCTGCTGAACATACGGGTGATTGCCTCTGCTCCGGCAGAGTGGGGAAGCCTAGTGAACCTAATTGGTGCGTCTGTCTTCCCATTAGGTCTTATTCTTGTGCTTATTGGTGGCGGAGAGTTACTGACTGGCAATATGATGGCGGTACCTCTAGCTACAATCGCACGTAAATTATCGGTGGGAAGCATGTTCAAGAACCTGACTTTGGTGACGGTTGGGAACTTTCTAGGAGCGATCTTCGTGGCTTATGCGTTTGGTCATGTGTTAGGGCTAACGAGTGAGGGCGTATATCTAGCGAAGGTCGTGGATATGGCGGGGCATAAGCTGCATGACGGATTCTTGCAAGCCTTCATCTCCGGTATTGGTTGCAACTGGTTGGTCGCTCTGGCGGTGTGGTTGTGCTACGCAGCAGATACGATGAGTGGTAAAGTACTCGGTATTTGGTTTCCTACGATGGCCTTTGTTGCGATCGGCTTCCAGCACGTTGTAGCGAATATGTTCTTAATTCCTGCAGCAATCTTCGAAGGGCATTATTCGTGGGCACAATACATCATGAACTTCATACCGGTATGGCTTGGTAATCTGACGGGTGGTGCTCTGTTTGTCGCGGCAGCTTACTATATAGTGTATCTTCGCCAAAGCGAGTCCGAAGTGAAGCCGGAGTTAAAAATGGCAACCGAGCCTGAAGCTAGACCGATGCTGAGTAAACAGGCGTAACGATTACTTCAAGGAAGTATGACAGACAGTACAGACGATCTTATCTCGTTCTAGATCACGGTGAGTATATACCCGTAGCAGAGCGAGAACGAGGTCGTTTTTTCATGTTTATTTTTGTCAGTTGGACAGAGTTAAGGTTATTCTGTCATCGAAGTGACAGCTGTAAATAATGATTAGTTTAATTTCATATTATATAAATAGACAAAATAAATTCGCCATGACAAGGTTCGGGGGAACGAAACCTGTTCATGGCGAATTTCGGGAGTGGTCCATGATATGGCATGAGGAGGAAGTGGGGAAACACTAGCCTAATGCCTTGTTTTTTATTTACCCCTGAATCTGGATAATGAATCAAAAGCAAAAAACTTTTTTTGCAAAATAATGGCGTCTTGTGTAGATGTGAAAATGAACTGTTCTCTTTACGTTAATGCATTAGAGAAGATATGATAGAGAGATAGCTTTTACAGGGGAGGAAATTCAACATGATTAATCAGGAGAATGGTGTATTTCCGGCAGTTTGTCCACTCGATTGCCCGGATACATGCGGTCTGCTGTTACATAAAGAGAACGGAAAAATTGTAAAGGTCGTGGGAAACCCCGATCATCCTATCACTAAGGGCGCCATCTGCAACAAAGTTAGAAATATGACCGAGCGTGTATATCACCCTGAGCGGCTGCAATATCCGATGAGACGGGTTGGCGCCAAGGGTGAAGGTAAGTTCGAACAGATCAGCTGGGACGAAGCGATTGGCGAGATTACTTCCAAATTCAGTTCCATTGCGGAGACGTACGGATCAGAGAGCATTCTGCCTTACAGTTTCTATGGCAATATGGGCATTCTCGGCGTTGACGGTATGGATCGACGTTTCTTCAACGCACTTGGAGCGAGCATGCTGGAGCAGACAATCTGTAATGCGGCGGGCAATACCGGCTGGAAATATACCATGGGCGCTAATCAAGGGACAATCCCAGAGGATACCGAGCATGCGGATCTCATCATCGTATGGGGAGGTAACATTGTCAGCACGAATATGCATCAGGTTGTACTCGCAGAGAAAGCTCGCAAGAAGGGCGCTCAGATCGTCGTGATCGACGTACACCGCAACCGTACCGCTCAATGGGGAGATTGGTTTATCCCGCTCTACCCGGGTACAGACAGTGCGCTAGCACTGGGAGTCATGCATGTGTTGTTTGAACGTGGGATGGCGAACGAAGCCTTTATGCAAAAGTATACCTTAGGACATGACGCACTACGTGATCATGTTCAAAATTATACCCCAGAGCGTGTGGCACGCATTACCGGCGTGCCGGAGGCTGACATCGTGAAGCTGGCTGAACTGTACGGCAAGGCGAACGCAGCGCATATTCATATCGGCAATGGCCTCCAGCATCATGATCATGGTGGTATGAGTGTGCGCAGCATATCGTGTCTGCCTGCGATCACAGGCCACTGGTTGCAGCGCGGCGGCGGTGCCGTGCGCACGAATAGCTATGCGAGCACCAATAGCGATGCATTGGAGCGTCCAGATCTGCGGCATAATCCAGAGCCGCGAGTAGTGAACATGAACCGGATTGGTGAAGCGCTGCTCGAAGCAGAGCAGCCAATCCGAGCGATGTTAGTGTATTGCAGCAACCCACTGGTTGTTGCACCGGATTCCGAGCGGGTGGAGCGAGGTTTTGCAAGAGAAGATTTATTCACGGTTGTACACGACCTATTCATGACGGATACAGCCAAATACGCAGATATTGTGCTGCCTGCGAAGTCTTCGTTTGAAGCAACAGACCTATACACCTCCTACTGGCATCAGTACGTTCATTTGCAGGAGCCTGTCATCGCGCCGATCGGGGAGAGTAAGAGCAATGTAGAGTTGTTCTCCTTACTTGGACAGGCGATGGGATATGATCCTGAGATCTTTGGCGAGACGCCAGAACAGATGATTGAGGCAGCACTCCAGAATACAGATAACCCGTATATGAACGGGGTAACACTGGAGGCACTTCAGGAGCAGCGGTTTGTGAAGCTGGATATGACGCCATATGATTCTTACTTGGATCGTTTGCCAACGCCATCTGGGAAGATTGAATTGTACTCCGAAACGATGGAGCAGCGTGGGTTGCCACCCCTACCTACGTACCGCACATCCTTGGAAGGTTATGATGGAGAGCGACCTGCCAGTGTTACAGATGAATATCCGCTGATGTTTGTATCTCCGCCGAATCATAACTTCTTGAACTCGTCATTTGCGAATACGCAGAAGCATCAACGTCTGGAGAAAATGCCTATGCTACAGATTCATCCAGAGGATGCCGCACGTCGAAACGTGGAAGAGGGCGACACAGTGCTCGTGTGGAACGAACGTGGACAGATTGAGCTTACAGCGAAAATTACCGAAGCGATGCTCCCAGGAACAGTAATTAGCCAAGGCTTGTGGTGGGATGGCGAAGGGAAGAAACAACGCGTCAATACGCTGACGTCCAATCGTCTGTCTGATATGGGGAATGGCGCAACATTCTTCTCTGCCACTGTTGAAGTGAAGCGTCAGTGAGTGTGCTTGCAAGCTCATTTTTTTGAGGTAATATAGATTCATATTGAATCAATTTCATAATACCTTTAGCTGCTTAAATCAAGGCTAGATATAGATCGAAACGGTTCAATTTGTCTATATCTAGTTACATAAAACTCGTTTTAATGAGTTTTATGTAACTAGATTCATATTATATAAACTTTACCATATAGGCTTTCGCGTCGGCTGGTCATGCCAGTCGTTGTGGGAGCCTTTTCTACGGAAACAGGTGGTGTATGAAGGAGCATGAACGACGATTATGAGATGGCTAGATTCCTATCCTAAGGAAGTAAAAGTGTTTTTGCTGGCAAGTCTGGTCAACGCGACAGGCAGTGCCTTGATGTGGCCGCTGACAACGATGTATGTGTTTGACGAGTTAGGTCGGACGATGGCTAACGCCGGATTTGTCATCCTGATTCAATCGCTGGGCGGTATTTTTGGACAATTGCTTGGCGGCTCACTGTATCACAGAGTTGGAGTCAAAAAATTGATTATCGGATCGCTGGCACTGAATGCCTTAGGACTGTTTGCTCTACCGTGGATCAGTGCATATTGGGTTATATTTATCTGTGCAATGGGCTGGATTGGCTTATTCAGTTCCTTGTCGTTACCTGCGATTCAAGCGTTTATCGGTTTTCGTTTTGCAGAGCGACGTGGTGAGCTGTTCAACATTATTTATGTGGCGAACAACATCGGTGTGGCGATTGGTACAGCGCTTAGTGGATTTCTGGCGGACTTTTCGTATCACCTCAGCTTCATATTGAACGGGGTCACCTCGGTGGGCTTTGCGATATTCTTCTGGTATTATCTGTCTCGGCTTGAACCGGAGCAAGGGGAAGTACATCTGACCAAACGCCAGACGGAGACCGGTGGTGCAAGTGTATGGGCACTGCTAGGCAATACGAGGCTGTATCTGTTTATGAGTCTCGGTGTGCTGTTCCTGTTATTCGGTAACTCGATCTGGAATACAGGGGTATCGCCGTACATTATTTCAGAAGGCATGGAGAAAAGAATGTATGGTCTGCTCTGGACCCTGAACGGGGTGCTGATCTTTGTAGGACAGCCCTTCACGACGTGGATTAAACGTACAATGGCTCGTACTTCCAACGCTCAGATGACGGCTAGCGCCGTATTCTACGGTATGGCATACCTGGTGATGATCACAATGTATAACTATCCGGGCATGGTTCTAGCGATGGTGCTCGCGACCTTTGGGGAAATGCTGATCTCCCCGGCAACGCCAGCATTTATATCCGAGCACGCTGGACGAGCAGCGCCCTTCTATATTGGGGTGTCCGGTGGCATCGGAGCAATTGGTCGGGTCATTGGTCCGTATGCGATGGGAGTCATGTATGACAAGCAGGGATTAATTCCTGTAGCCTGGCTTGCGACTGCGATGGCAGCTGTAGCGGTAGTTGGTTTCCTACTGCATGCGGCACTGAATCGGCACCGTGAGGTGAAGGAATATGGAATCGACGGCTAAAAAAAGGAATAACCACAAACAGCCTTTCCTCTTGAAACGAGGGAAGGCTGTTTTTCATTCATTTCGTGCCTTTACAATTGCAACTAACACGCTAAATATAGTTCCACCGAATATGTTAAGCATATAATCAATTTCATCTAACGATTTACCCAATAAGATCATGCTGAATACCACGGATAATACATTCCACAAAACAAAAAAGCCCAAGAAGTATTTCAGAAAAATTTTTAATTTCATCTTGATTAACCTCACATCCATTCACAACGATTCATCCATTTTATACCAGTATATTAAGAGCTTGATCGTGTCTCTGTAATCTTCATGTAAAATCACATCATCCAGAACTGTCCACATCACAGGTTCATATAACATGAACGCTGTCATCCGGAACTAACCCCCATATTTATGCATAATGCTCATATAATAGAATAAAGACAGCAGTTAACAATCAGGGGGATGTTCTACATGTACAAGGTCTTGTTGGTTGATGATGAATTTTTGATCTCTGACGGAATTTCCAGTGTCGTGAATTGGTCCCTACTGGGTACGGAGCTCATCGGTATTGCTCACGATGGATTGGAAGCGCTTGCTTCAATCGAACGGCAGCGTCCTGACATTATTATCTCGGATATTCGTATGCCAGGTATGGATGGGCTGCAACTTGTTGAAGCGGTGGCGGAGAAATATCGGGAGATCTCGTTTATTATGCTCACAGGCTTTACTGAATTTGAGTATGCGAAGACTGCCATGCAATATGGGGTGAAGCATTACCTGCTCAAACCCTGCAGTGAGGAGAGTCTGGTTCAGGCCATTGGCGAGCTGGTCAGTGAGAAGCGTGAGCTTACAGATCATGAGCACTTTGTGCAGGCCATTCAATACAATTTGGAGCGAGTACTGCCACATGCGAAGGAGTATTTTCTGAAGGAATTGGTCACCAACAAGACGTATGGCGTGAAGGAATGGAAGTATTTTGGCGAGTTATTTAGTGTGCAATTTCTGGGTCAGCGTGTACGTTTGTTATTAGTCGAGATTGAGGGAGAGCATGAGTATCTGCACTTGTTCGCTGTTAAGAACATCGCAGAGGATATTTTTCATAATCCCATATTAAGTACAACGGTTAGAGGGCATCTGCTCGTCATGATGGAAGATACGATGTCAGAAGCACAGCTATTTCGGAATATTGATGAGATTCGAGTTACCTTTACCCGCTATTATCGCTATGACCTGACGATGGCGTTGAGTGAACCTGGTGAACTACCACAGGCGCGTCAATTATATATGCGAACGATTGCGTACCTGAACCATCGCTTTTACCTTGGAGAGGGCAGCCTTATTATGGAGCGTGATGTTGCCGCAATAGAGGAGCGGGATGTGCCTGAGTTTGAGTATGATCAGGGAAGGCTTGTCACCGCAATTCAAGCAGGGCACTGGCAGGACGCGGGAGCGGAGCTGAACCGAATCTTCCAACTGCTGGTCGATCTTCGATACGATATATCCCAGACCAAATCATACCTTATCCAAATATTTATGGAGATTATTCGGCTCAGCGGAGCTGCAGATATGAAGCATTATATGGACCGACTACCGTATATGATTGAGACGAGTACGTTGCATTCCTTCCAACAGTTCCTGCTGACTGTCGCCAAACAGATTACCCTTCGCCGTTATGAACAGCAGCGTTCCAGGCAGTCTCAGATGGTGCACCAGGTGAAGCAGCTTGTACAGAAACGCTATCAGGATGAAACGTTAACACTCCAGTCCATTGCCGGAGAGATCTACATGAATCCCGATTACATTGGCAAGATGTTCAAGAAAGAGACGGGCGAGAAATTCACCAATTATGTCCTCACCTACCGGATACAAAAAGCATTAGAGCTACTGGAGCAGGATGGGAATTATACGGTTTCCTTGCTCGCAGAGTATACGGGCTTTGGATCGAACTGGCCTTACTTCAGCAAAGTGTTCAAGAAATATACGGGATTCTCTCCATCCGAATATAAGAAAGCCATACCCTGACTGTCTTCAATGACAGCAGGTTTTTTTGTGTAGCCGTCCCTAGTTTCGGGCTGCTGAAACCGTACTTTTATCACACGAACTTGTAGAACACGGTTTTGAACATCCATATCTCGGAAATGAGCATGGGAAGAAGACCCACCCAAGGCCTATCATTATACCTATAGAGGTTGCTCAAAAAGTCCGCTTTTGATTACGAAGGATGCCTGACGGCATCTCAGCATCGAATATGGGATTCAGCCGAAATAAGTGGATGCTTACGCAGTTTGTTTCCTTCGGAAACAATGTGGTTGCTCACGTAGGTTTGCCTACGCTCCGCTACTCCATTTCTATCTTCATCCCATCTTCTCGGTACTGAAAACCGTTCTTTTTGAACACGCACCTATAGAGGATTTCCACATCAGAATTGGAGGTACAGTGGATGGAGCTGAAGCGAAGTCCGGTGATGGAGCCGGGACATTTGAAGCCATCTGGCAAATGGAGCTTTGTGAAAAAGGAACTTGTTCGTAACAGGTATGTATACCTCATGTTGCTTCCTGTCGTCGCCTATTATCTGATTTTTAGCTATGGGCCAATGTATGGGCTCCTGATGGCGTTTCAAGAATCATATAGCCCAGTCAAAGGCATAATGTCGGGAGAATGGGTCGGTTTTGACAATTTCACGATGTTCTTCGAAAGTTATTACTTCTGGAGACTCATTAAGAACACATTAATTCTGAGTTTTTACAGTATCGTATTCGGATTTCCAGCCCCAATCATACTTGCCTTGCTCTTGAATGAAGTACGTAAGAAATGGTTCAGAAGCACAGTGCAAACGGTCAGCTACATGCCGCATTTTATTTCAGTTGTTGTCGTGGTCGGAATGTTGAAAACGTTCTCATCCTTGGACGGCGGGTTGTTCAATGTCATTCGTGGGTTCTTCGATCTACAGCCGCTGATGTTCCTAGCAGAGAAGGATATGTTCCGTCCGCTGTACATTCTATCGAATATCTGGCAGGGAGCAGGCTGGGCGTCCATCATCTTCTTGGCGGCGCTTAGCGGCATTGATCCCCAGTTGTATGAAGCTGCCAAGATTGACGGTGCGAATCGCTGGCGCCAATTGCTCCATATTACACTGCCTGGCATCATGCCAACCATCGTCATCATGCTTATTCTGCGTATGGGCGCGGTGATGAATGCCGATTTCCAGAAAATATTGCTCATGCAAACCGCACCGACTTATGAGACATCGGATGTCATATCAACCTTTGTATACCGTTCCGGTATTCTGGAGGGCAATTATACGTATTCAACAGCCATTGGGCTGTTCAACGGAGTCATTAACTTTGCGCTGCTTATCGCTGCTAATGCAATCAGCAGAAAGCTCAACTCAACCAGTCTCTGGTAATTGGAAGGTGAAGCGATGAAGAGGTCTACAGGTGAACATATCTTTGATGCATTTAATACGCTGCTGCTCTTGGTGGTCATGATCCTGTGTTTCTACCCGATGCTGTATGTGTTCAACTCTTCGATTAGTGATCCGGATCAGATGTTACGTTCCCGTTCACTCATGCTCTGGCCCGAAGGCTTTCAGTTGGAAGCGTACAAAGCGGTATTTCAGGATACCCGTATCTACACGGGTTATATGAATACACTCTTCTACGTGGTGGTGGGGACAGCAATCAACTTGCTGATGACTTCACTCGCGGCGTATGGGTTATCTCGTAGTGACCTGCTGGGCAGAAAAACGCTGATGAAGTTGATTACATTCACGATGTTTTTTGGTGGAGGGATGATTCCCACGTTTCTGCTCATTCAAAATCTGGGGATGGTGGACACGCGCTTTGCCCTGATTATCCCTGGAGCGATCAGCACATTCTATTTTCTCATTATGAAAACAAACTTCGAAGGCATCCCGATCAGTCTGATCGAATCCGCGAAGCTGGATGGCGCCAATGATTTCTTGATTTTATTCCGCATTGTACTGCCTTTATCCAAGCCGATTCTAGCGGTTATGATGCTGTATTACGCCGTGGATCACTGGAATGACTACGTGGGGCCGATGCTCTATCTGCGGAGTCAAGAGCTGTACCCGATCCAGATTATTATGCGCGACATTTTAATTAGCAGCAGCACGGAAGCGATGGGGGCGGGTGTGGATACAGGCTTTGCAATAGGTGAGAACATCAAATATGCCACCATTATTATCTCGACACTTCCGATTATGCTGGTGTATCCGTTTATCCAACGCTATTTTGTTCAGGGTGCCTTAATCGGTGCTGTGAAACAATAAATTTAATCCTTGGAGGCGAATTACGTGAAAAAAAGAATGGGGTCTATTCTATTGTCATCTCTGCTCACCATGTCTTTATTGGCTGGATGTACAGGAGGAGCTAGTGAGCCAAGTGCTACAGAGCCTGAAGAAGGGACGGAGCCTGCGGTTCAAGCCTTGACTGAGATTCCGCTACCGATTACAAGTGAACCCTTCACGATTGATTATTGGCGCGCCAATGATGCGAAGCTCACAGCCTCACTGAACAATTTTTCAGATATGGCTTCCTACAAGGAAAAGGCGAAGAGAACGGGGATCGAGGCGAAGTTCACGCACCCTCCACTCGGACAACAACGGGATCAATTTAACCTGCTCATCTCTACCAAAGAATTACCTGACGTGATCTATTATAACTGGGCTGATGCCGTTGGCGGACCGGAGAAAATGATCAAGGATGGCCGAATCATCCGTTTGAACGAGCTGATCGATAGCTATGCACCTAACCTGAAGCGCATTATCGAATCTGATCCTGATGTGAAGAAGCAGATTGCCCTTGATGATGGAACGATCTATATGTTCCCGCTGCTCAAGCTGGATGCACTCAAGCTGAATGCAACCTCTGGTTTGATTATCCGCCAAGACTGGCTCGATAAGTTGAACCTGCAAGCTCCGACGAATATTGATGAGTGGTATACGGTGCTTAAGGCGTTCAAGGAGCAAGATCCGAATGGCAACGGGAAACAAGATGAATTACCCTTCACGGGTAACTGGGGACCAGGTAACCTGACGAAGCTGCATGACTTTGCTACTGCCTTTGGCGTTATTGGAGGCTTCCAGATGAATGGGGACAAGGTGGAATTCGGTCCTATTCAACCCGGATATCGTGACTTCTTGGAGACTATGGCGAAGTGGTATAAGGAAGGTCTGATTGATCCTGAGATTATGACCAATGATGGTAAGGCGTTCGACTACAAGGTTACCAACAATCTGGCGGGTGCTTATCAGGGCGGGGTATTCAGCGGTATGGGGAAATATTTTAACCTCATGAGAGATACCGATCCGAACTTCGATGTGACAGGTGCGCCATGGCCACAATCTCCAGATGGAACTGCTTATGCAACGTTTAACATGGAAGCGAAGGTGCTCAGCTATGGTGAAGCCATCACATCTTCGGCAGACGAAGACAAACTGAAATATATCGTACAGTGGATGGACTATAACTATAGTGAAGAGGGCAGTGACCTGTTCAACTTCGGGATCGAGAACGACAGTTATGTAAAAGAAGGAGATGGAGTCAAATTCACGGATGTCATTGTGGATAATCCAAAAGGTTTGACGTATGATCAGGCTCTAGCTTCGTATGCACTATCCATTATGGATGGCCCGATCAACCAAGACAGCCGCTATCTGGATGCACTCTTGTTCGATGAAGGACAACGTGCAGCGAATGAGGAATGGATGAAAGCCAGCTCAGCACTGACACTTCCGCCAATTCGTTTGTCCTCCGATGAGGTTAGCACAAGCACGTCCATTATGAGTCAAGTTAATACGTATCTGAATGAGACGATGACAGCTATCATTAGCGGACAGAAGCCAATCACGGAATTTGACACGATGGCTGAAACGATCAAAAGCATGGGCATTGACCGTGCCATCGAGATTCATCAAGCTGCGTATGACCGATATAATGCAAAATAATAGGCAAGAAATGTTCGTTATGTCTCATATGCTATATAAGTTCAACTAAACTTTTTACACGAGAACGGAGAGGACAGAAATAACGTGAAGAAGCGGAGCGTTCGCCTCAAAGCTTTCTGAAAGAAAGCTACTTCGGAAGCATACGCCATCACCGGATTTTCCCTTGGAAGAAGGGAATCAAAAAAATCTGGGGATAACAGCGATCGGAAGGTTATTCTGTCATCGGAGTGGTAAGTGTAAATATTTTTCAGTCGAACTTATATAGACGAATCTGAACATGTACACACGAACGAAAAGGGAGATTCGTGCATCATCCAAGCGTTGAATGCTGCTAGACGAGCGGGGCGCTAAAAAGATATAGGAGAATTTTCCTGCATGTGATATATCTAGTAGAGGTTGTTCAACACGCACTAGTAAAATCACGTGGTTCAAAGGAGCGCTTGTGTCATGATAGCCTACCGCAAACTAAGTATCAAAATGAAAATGTTCATGATGATCATGTTCATGATGGCATTTATTATCACGCTGGCTTTCAGTTCCTTGTATTATACGTATTCCGTCTATGATAAGCAGTTATTCGATAAGTCTTCCCGGCTGCTGAATCTCTCGTCCTCTACGGTTGATCTTGAATTGCAGAAGTTGGAAGCGTTATCACTAAATATGATCTCGGATATGCAAATCCAGCGGGCGCTAAAATCTTTGTTAGAGGATGACACGGCGTACTCCAGTTTTATTGAGCGTAAGAAGATTACAGATCGGCTATGGGAACACATTAGTGGGGCTGCACGTTACGTGCAGTCCGTTCATTTAATTGATTCTCAGGGAAGAGTGAATAAGTATGGTGAGACGATAACCGTATCTGAGGAAAAGTATGATCGAATGATTGCAGCTGCTGAGCATGCAAATGGTGCTGTTAGGTGGTTGTATCCAGATGATGATGACCCGATGCTGGTTATGGTTCGACAGGTACGAGCCTATGATCCGATGACGCTCAAGCCTGTCGGCATTTTGTTTCTACGGATTAACATTGAACGTCTCGTGAAGGAATACGCAGGATTGGATAGCCAGAATAGTGATATTGTTCTGAAGGCAGGAGACGACGTAGTTTATCCTTATCGGCAGCTCCAGAACGCAGTATCTGAAGGGCTGAAGCCATTGCCGGGCAGTGGTGGTTATGAGATCAAGAACCTGGATGGAAGGGCAGTATTTCTAGCGCAAAAGAAATCGTCCTACACCGGCTGGGTCTACTATAACATGGCCTCCTATCACGAGATTTTTGAGCGAATCATATGGCTGAAAAATGCGCTAATCGTCGTTTATGTCATAGCCATTGTAATCGTACTGACCCTTGGGATGGTATTTGCACGCAGCTTAACGAGACCGATTAGACAGCTCATCGGACAGATGAAAGAGGTGCAGTATGGTGATCTCGACAATATCGATAATGCGAATCTAACCGTGCCAACGCATCATCATATGGATGAGATCGGGTTATTGCACCGTACATATCGGTTGATGATCACCCACATCAATACACTTATTAAAGAAAATTATGCAAGCCAACTGGTCATTAAGGAAACGGAGTTCAAGGCGTTGCAGGCTCAGATTAATCCACATTTTCTGTATAATGCCCTGGATTCTATCCATTGGCTTGCCAAAAAGCATAAGCAGGAACAGATCTCCAGTATGGTGCTGTCGCTCGGCTATTTACTGCGCACATCAATCAGCTTCAAGCAGAATGTCATCACTTTGGCGGAAGAGCTGGAGATCGTTAATCATTACGTCACGATTCAGAAGTATCGTTTTCAGCACCGACTGGATTTTCACCTGCATGTGCCACAGCCTTACCTAGGGTGTGCTATTCCCAAGTTGACGTTACAGCCGTTACTGGAGAATGCGATCCAATATGGGCTGGAGCCGCAGGTGGGCGCCTGTCAGATTCGTGTGTATGCGGAACTATCAGAAGGGAAGCTCTTACTTGTCGTTGAAGATCACGGCCCAGGCATGGAACCGGAATTTGTGGAGAAGGTGCTTCGCGGTGAAGTGGAGACTCGGGGTACGGGAATTGGTCTGATGAACATCAGGGAGCGGCTACGTCTAGCCTTCGGTGACGATCATGACATCAGGCTAGAGAGCAAGCCGGGTTGCGGAACCAAGGTCATGGTTCCCTTACCGCTGCCGAAGGAGGAGAAGCTGTGGGAAGATTACTGCGAATAATAGGCATCATCTGCCTGACGGCAGCTCTGCTCGGTTGCGTGCCCCAATTTGCTCAAAGGCCTGGTATGGTGATTGAAGAAGAACCCATTACGCTGCGTATTGCCTGGTGGGGCGGAGAATTTCGTAACAATGCCACGATTGAAGTTATCCATCAATACGAACAATTGAATCCACATGTGAATATTGAGTACGAATACAGCAGTTTCAATGAATACTGGAGGAAAATGGCTCCACTGGCGGCGGGGAACTCGCTGCCAGATATTATCCAGATGGACATTTCGTATTTGGCTCAGTATAGCTCACTACAGCTGTTGGAGGATCTAGCACCGTATGCGCAGCGTGGATGGCTTGATACGAAGGACGTGGACAAACAGCAGCTGGATAGTGGCAGTATAGACGGCAAAGTCTACGGACTGAGCCTAGGTGTTAATGCGCTGTTGAGTATCTATGATCCGGAAGTGTTGCAGGCAAATGGTATTGAATTCCCGACAGATGCATGGACTTGGGACGATTTTGATCAGATGGGTAAGCACATCCAGGGAAGGGGCATCTACCTGGGTACTTATCTTACCCCAGAACAGTTTTTCGCGTATTACTTGAGGCAACATGGTGCTAAGCTGTACGCGGAGGATGGGACACGTCTCGGTTATGAGGATGACGCCCTGTTTGTTGAATACTTTGGACTGATGCAGCGCCTCGTGCAGGATAAACTCATCTTTGCTCCAGACATCTGGACCTCAGATATTGGTAAGCCAGACAATGATCCGTTTTATTTGGGTGAGGCTCTGTTTAGCTGGGGGTATTCTAACCAATTCATTAGTACCACTGAGCGTTATGGTAAGCCTTTATCTATTGCCCCAATGCCGGGGCCTAACAATTCGGATGGGCTGTTTCTGAAGCCAGGCATGTTCTTCTCCATTGCGGGTAATTCCAGACAGAAGGAAGAGGCAGCGAAGTTTATTAGCTTTTTCGTTAATGATCTGGATGCCAATCTACTGCTCAAAGGGGAGCGGGGTGTACCCGTTTCGTCCAGTGTGCGGGAGCAGATGAGAATGATCGTTGAACCGGAGCAAGCACAAGTATTCGACTATATAGATTGGGTCGCAGAACATAGCAGTCCGATGGATGCTCCAGATCCTGTAGGTAGCTCTGAAGTCACTGCCGTGCTGCGTGAGCTGTATGATCTATTGTTATTTGGCAAGTTAACGGCAGACGATGCAGCGCAGCAATTTCGTGAACGTGCCAATGCCATTTTGGCGAGAAGTGAAACCTAGCAATCTAATAATGATAAGGCCACTCTGTCATCAGAGTGGCATGTGTAACTAACCTGTATTTCAAATAATATCGTGTAACCTTCATTCCGCATGGATGAGGGTTTTTGGTGTGGAATGGTGGATATTTCCTCTAGTATAATTAAAATGGCAGTCATACTGCGAATAGAACTGCCAATAGATTCAAAGATTAGTAGGTTTGAAGAGACTATCCATATATCAACCGATGAGGAGTGTCAGGACATGTCCATACATCACATAGGTCAAAAGGTTACTTTTGCCGATATCAAAACGAGGTTGCCTCACGAAAGCTGGATGTATACACAGAATGAAGCACATGATGGTGAATTTGATGCCGAGGAAGTATGGCTGCATTCAGGTGATCTTCATATCAGTGAGCTGTTGCTGGATGAGGGGCCTTTTTTGATTATGGTGGAGGGAAATCTGATCGTTGATCGTTATATTGGAAACACAGAATCCGACGCGGCCGCTTCTAACCTGGTTGTGCATGGTGATCTTACAACGCCTTATATGCTCGTGGGAGGGCAGGAAATATATATTACAGGTGATCTTTATGTGGAGGATATGTTCTGGGGAGATTACAACCATGGAGAATTGACGGTGAGAGGCAACGTAGAAGGTGGGCTGCTAGTAAGTACAGAGCAATATGGAATTCAGGTTCAAGGACAGCGGAAAGTGAAGCGTCAGCTTGAAGAGTGGGAGGATCTCGGACCATGGCAAGGTTTTGACATGCTGGAGTTATTTGTTCCCGAGTGTGTAATTGACGAAGATACAGAAGAGCCGTTTCCATGGCGAGAAGAGATGATAAAGAGGCTGCAGCAGGGACAACCTGTCATTAAACGAGAGTATATTTATGCCGCAGAACTAGCGCCAGATGTACCGGATTGGTTCGAAGATCATCAGTTCACAGCTGAGAACATTGAGCGTCTTACTCACCCTTCATTATTACCTGTAAGAGAGGAGGGTGAGTTGCTGAACAGCTATGAGTTTTGGGTGGATGGACAGTTTTGCCGAGGTTCTGTCTATGGCGATGAGCATACGGAGGGCTATTTCCGCAGTCTGTATTTTCAGGACGAGCATGACTGTGCATTGTTGCTCAAAATAGAGCCAGCAGACCCAGCTTCGGGCTCTCCTAATGAACTTGCTGGGCAAGCGGGCAATCCTGTCTGGATGATCTCAGGCGCATATCGTTATGTGAACAGTGAGAACTCTGAATGGAGTGTATTTACGGAAGACTCACCTGCGGATATTCAGCAGTTAAGCAACCATGGATGGGACACCTTGCTGCAGTCCGTATCGAATTATCAGTATGCCCGCACCTTAATTTCACCGCAACTTATTCGTGACTTATTAGCATTGCCTATCGTGGAGCCATATGACGATTATTATGATGATGACCGGCATGGGCTGTGGATTGGAGACTTCTACTATGCATTTCGACAAGCAGGTCAGCTGTGTGATGGTGTTCCTCAACCAGCTATGCTGCGTATTGGTAGAGAGTATACGGATACACAAGGGGAGACGAAGGTCGAGAAATACTTCTATACGCTACACCAGCATGCGGACGGCACGGAAATTGTGCTGATCGAATACTCGGCCCAGGAGGACGAGGATGAGGAAGAGCCGTTGTTGCTTGAACTTCATTATGTAGGTGGATCTCAATTACTGTATACCGTTCAATTGTTGGAACGTGGGTGCAAGGAGCTCATTCAAGCGAATGAGGATTTATTGAATGGGGAGCTGCCGTACGCTGTTGAATCCTTTGCGAAGCGATATTGGAAATCCAAAGGATACCTGAAATAAACAAGCCGCTATCTTCTTTTTAATGCGGGA
The DNA here is from genome assembly GCF_001426865.1 of Paenibacillus sp. Root52. Classification (GTDB taxonomy): domain Bacteria; phylum Bacillota; class Bacilli; order Paenibacillales; family Paenibacillaceae; genus Paenibacillus. The sequence continues at coordinate 215,339 of NZ_LMFO01000031.1, forward strand.
CACAGTTCAGTAATAACGTTTAGTCATGTTAGATACTAGCCATCTATATCGGATTCCTTCGTTCTAATAAGATACAACCTATACATTAAGTACAACCTACACCATAAAACAGGACGCCCAGTCAGGATATTAAACCTGACCGAGCGTCTTGTTTGTTCACTTATATAGAAGAGTAGAGCGATATAAAGAGATATTAAGAGAGAGGTAGGCAGTAGGCAAGTGCGTATTATTTACGGTTCTGCTCTGCCCGCTCCACGATCATGTCGGCGAATTCCTCGGCTTGTCCTTGGATTGCAATCGGATCAAAGTACCAGTAGCGATCTTCTTGCAATTCATAGACTTGATTATTCTTCACTGCCGGAAGAGACTTCCAGATGGCATCTCCCTCATAACCCGCATTGCTCTCATCTACCGTGAGAAGGACATGGTCTCCTGCATACTCACCAATAACTTCACGCGAGATTTCTTTCCATTGTGTATCTCCCATGAGTTCCTGCTTGGTGATCTCAAGAGGTGCTAACTCCAGGGCACGATAGATCGCTTGTCCACCTCTGCCAAAGTTATCCCCGTAACCATAATACCCTTTGTCTGTTGCTTCCAGGATAGAGAATGTTTCTTCTGGCTTGATCACTTGTTTAACTTTGTCGCGCGCAGCTGTAATCCGTTCATCGTATGTTTTCAGCCATGCTTCGGCTTCATCTGCTCTGTCCAGCAACTCACCGAATCCACGAATCTCTTCATGTACATCAGCGAACGTACCATGGGTGATTACGACAGTCGTGGCAATTTTCTTATACTTCTCAACCTCTTCTGGTTGTTTAGAAGCAGTGATAATCAGATCTGGATTAAGTGCAATAATCTTCTCGAGTGATACCGTTCCGCGATCACCGATATCTGCAATACCTTGAACCTGATCAGCGTAATAAGGATTCTCCAGATAATATTTAACGGCACCCACAGGCTTTATCCCTAATGCAAGGAGATCACTTACGTACATATCCGTAACAATCCGTTGAGGTTCAGCAGGAATTTCAACATCCCCCTCTGCGGAAGCATATATGCGTGTAGCATTGGATGTACCCTTGGAATTGGATGATGTATCTGCTTTCGTTTCAGTGGAGCCATTCGTTGCTTCGACCCCGGCGCTCGCTTGCTCCGTGGAGCTGGATGTATCTGTGTTACTACCACAGGCAGCTAACACCATTAACATGGCAAGCATGATGAATAGTCCTGCAAAGCGGTTTTTTACGACAAACATAGTCTATATCCCCCTGTATATAATCAATAATGATTATTATTCTCATTAATAAGATAGAGGAAGAGTTCTCATTTGTACATGGACGGCTATGATCATCGAACCATGGACAAATGTGATGTTAACTGGTGCAGGATGTGTTTCAGTTGCTCGATCATAGAGATCGGATCGAAACCATAGAACATGTCATCACTGATGGTGTAGACTCGATTGTTTCGAATCGCCTCCAAATTGCTCCAGCGCTCCTGATGAAGTAAGTGATCGACGACTTCACGCTGGGCTAGTTCGGAGGGATAGGACATGAAGATATAATCTGCTGCATACAGATGAACTTCGGATAAAGGGACATGCGCATATCCCGTGAGCAAGTGACCCTCTCTTTTCATGTGAGCAGGAGGTGAGAAACCAAGCGTTTGGTACAGCACATGTGAAGCTCTTCCCCAGCCGTGGCCGTAGATATAGGCTCCGCTCTCCCCAATCCAGAAGATGCATACCGCTGTTCCACGTACAGTCCCCAGGCAACGATCTAACGTAAGGTTAGCCTCTTGTTGAAGTGTATCGTACTGAATTAGCCATTGTCTGGCGTTAGCCTCAAGTCCAGCTATTCGTCCGAGTCTCAGTAATTGTTCTTGCCAGTCAAGTTCTTCGAAAGGCAGCAGGACTGTAGGCGCAATCTGCCGCAGCTTATCTAGGTTGGCGTGTGGTGCATAACCGACAATGAGATCTGGATGGGCGTCTGCAATGAGATCCAGATTGTGAATAAATTCATGCTCGCCCCGCTGTTCAAATTGATCCATTCCTTGTTCTTGAATGCGATCCCTCATCCAGCTAGCAACAGCACCTATATGGGGGATCTGACCTAGTGCAATCAACGAAGCAGTATAATTAAATGTAAGTGAGACAATTTTCTTCGGCATCTTCCGGTAAATTGTCGGGGCGGAACCAACGACCTGTTTGAATTTACGGCTCAAATAAAAGGTGTCACGATATCCTGTCAGCTCTGCCAGCTCCTGTAGTGAAGGATTCGAGAGCAGAAGATGTTCTTGGGCAATTCGAATGCGCAGCCGAGTAATGTACTCGACAAACGTAAGTCCCGTCCTTTTTTTGAACTCTCGAGAGAAATGCTCTGGACTGATATTGAACTCTCTTGCCAATTGCTCGCGGGAGAGAGGGTGTGTATACATGTCATGAATGCGTTTGATCGTGAGATCCAGCCAAGAATGATCCTCCTGTGTTACCTGTACAACTTGTTCCTTTAAAGTAGCGAGTAATTGAAAGAACAACATATGTAGTTTAAAAGGATTGTCAGCCTCAGGGCACATACAGGCTTGAGCCAAATCATATACGAAGTCAGTCATATTATGGCTTGTTAACGACGTTACCGATGCAAACGGCCAGGTATCTACTTCCTGTTCTATCGGTTCAAATGCGATAACAAAGCCCTGTAGCGGAGCCACTGAGCCACGTTTACGCTCATGTCGAAGTATAGTTCCTGCTCGCCGTACAATGACTGAGCTTGTATCTACTGTAAATTGTTCGTTTGTAGTGCTTAGTCTGGCTTGGCCGGCAGTCACAATATAGATGGTGTGCAGCTCGCTCCACAACTGATCTGTTCGAGAGAGCGCTTCTTGATCGTGGATCTTCACAAGATACCGAAGTTTGTACATAGGAGAGGGAATGGCACAGATTTCATGCAGAGGAACAGATGCAGGTGGCGTCTTGCTGTAGAAGCCGTGTTCCGAGTTGCGCATAAACAATGATCTCCTTTCTGATCGGTCTAAGATAATAAGCAGTATAACCTATAACGGAGCGGTGTGGGCACCAACATGTTGAATCATATAATTCAATTAAAAATGGAAAAAGAGGTTGAAATCGCTACCAACTCAGACTATAATGAAAATGTCGAAACGTTTCAATCTGCTATTTATAAGCGTAATTAACGATTTTATGTATTTGAAAAAGCAAGATAATTGATATTTATACGTACAATAATAACGTTGATAGAACGCTAGTAAATATCTTGTTAAGCTTAGTAGCAGAGGGTTTTTGGAGCAATTGTTAAGCATTTTTTCGGAGAGTGTTCGAAACGTTTCGAATTAGTATCGGAGCATATCCTATTAGTGCGGAAGTACCCCACAATCGTAGAAAGTTATTAGATATAGTGGTTGTCACAACCATTTACAGTATAAAATGTAGATATACAAAACGGACTTAATAGTTACACGAGAACGGAGAGGACAGAAATAACGTGAAGAAGCGGAGCGTTCGCCTTTATCCCCAGATTTTCCCTTTAGAGAAGGGAGTTCAAAAAAATCTGGGGATAACAGCGATCGGAAGGTTGTTCTGTCAGCGGAGTGGTAAGAGTAACGTTCTTAACTTCGTTTTATCAAGAGAAATTTGGTCAAGGTAGAAGGAGCGAACGTAGAATGGCGACGATTAAGGATGTGGCAAAGCTAGCAGGCGTAGCGCTTTCGACAGCTTCCTATGCATTAAATGGGGATAGCAAGGTGAGTGCGAAAACGAAGAGTAAGGTGCTTGAAGCAGCACGTGAACTGAATTACCGCAAAAATGGCTTTGCCATGGACCTGAAGCGGAGCCGGACGAATACGATCGCTTTGATTTTGACGGACTTGTCTGGTCCGTATTATTCGGAACTGATTCGGAGTGTGCAAGATGTAGCGCTCGCTAACGGATATGATCTGATTGCATGTAGCTCTATGGGTGAGCGTGATTCCACAGCCGTTCGATTTTTGCGTGAAAAAAGGGTAGACGGTGCGATTATACTCGCACATAACATCCATGATGATATTTTGGTAGAATCAGCCGGATCACGTTTTCCAATCATTGTGATGGATCGTCACCTCTCAGGAGATCATCTGGTAAATGTTCTGGTGGACGGGGAACAGGGTGGCTATCTCGCTACGCGTCATCTGATCCAGGAAGGGCATCGCACCATTGCGTATATTAGTGGACCGTCCAACTCGTATGACAATGCCTTAAGATATCAAGGATATCTTAGAGCCATGCAGGAGGCTGGGCTTGAGGAACGTTCGAAGTGGAAGCTGAGTGGTAGCTTTGTACGTGAAGGTGGATATAGTGCCACCAAAATGATGATGCTGCAAGGTGAGCTTCCATCGGCCGTTTTTTATGGTAATGATGAGATGGCGATTGGTGGCTTGAAGGCATTCGAGGAAAGCGGCATATCTGTTCCGAATGACATTTCCGTCGTTGGTTTCGATGATATTCAGTTGTCGGAATACGTTCATCCTCCGCTTACGACAATCCGTCAGCCTAAGCATGAAGCAGGATCACTTGCCGGACATCTGTTATTCCAGATGCTGAACGGTGAAGCGGTGAATCCATCATATACGCTAACGATTGATATGGTGGTACGACGTTCCGTGCGGTCTGTTCAATCAGGTACTGACACACAGCCTACACAGCCTGCTTAAGGATAGGCGATAGATGCTCATAGTGGCATAGCTTTGGAATATATAAGCAAGATCTGGCTAACATGATTCACGAGTATGTAAAAAATAGAGGGGTTCATCGTCGGGATCAGGCTTAACATGCTCGATCCTCAGGGAATCCCTATTCTTTTTCAGACAATTCGAAACGTTTCGAATTTGAGTTTATATTACATCAAGGAGTGGATAAGATGACAACGATGATGAATGAATCGATCCGGCTGACTGCTGGGGAACTGACATTTTCTTTTTTGAATAGTGGAGATCTGTATCAGGCGACTTTCGGCACAACGATGCTGAACCAGTTGCTTAGCAACCCGATTGATGGATCACTGAATAACCTGTACCTGCGGGTGTTTGAGGGTAGCAACATTCATGCCGTTCCATTGCTGGGAGCGCGCTCGAATAGCAAAGTCGTGAAGAGTAAGTCCTTGCCAAGCAACCAGTTAATCTGGGAGGGCACCGTACCACTGGATGGTATGCAACAAGAGATTGGTTATCAGGTCGTATTTACGGCTACTGCACAGGGGATCTGGTTCTGGGATGTGAAGCTCCAGGGACAATACCATCACGTGGATGTCGTTTACGGACAAGACGTAGGTCTTGCCGATCCAGGCGCAGTACGTAGCAATGAAGCGTATCTGTCACAATATATCGATCACACCGTATTTGAAGATGCAACTAAAGGTTATGTGGTATGTTCCCGTCAGAATCAGCCTCAGGGCGGCGCATTTCCGTATATGCAGCAAGGTTCACTGACCAAAGCAGTAGGTTACTCCACGGACGGATTCCAGTTCTTCGGTCTGTCTTACAAAGAAACCGATAAGCCCGAGGGCTTAAGTCGCCCGGCGCTTGCTAATGAGACGTATCAGTACGAATTCGCTTATACAGCGTTACAGTCGGAAGCCTTGAAACTGGATGGAGAAGCGCAAGTTATCTTCTACGGACTCGCTAAGCCAGATCATCCTACAGGTATCTCTGCCCTGGAATTTGGGGATGAAGTAGCGGCAGCTTGGAATACGGTTCAGGCAGAATCTATCCAGCTTGGAGAGACATTGGAGCAAGTAAAACGGTCTGCACGCCTTGGCGATCCGCTGGTGACGGTTGATCTGACGGAAGAGGAGATTAATCACTTGTTCCCTGATCGGCATCAGGAAGAACGCAGCGGTGACTCCTTGCTATCCTTCTTCACGGGGAGTTACGAGCATATTGTGTTAAAAGCAAAAGAGTTGCTCGTAGAACGTCCGCATGGTCATATCCTGATGAGCGGTGGCAATGTGCAGCTCGGAGCACAGGTTATTACGACAACATCGTATATGTACGGTATTTTCAATTCCCAGCTTGTCATTGGGAATACGAATTTTAATAAAATGATCAGCAATGCCCGCAATGCGCTTAACGTGCCTAAGACAGCAGGACAACGGATCTATGTGGAGCTGGATGGGGTCTATCGTTTACTGACCATGCCATCGCTCTTCGAAATAGGCTTCAACTATGTACGCTGGATGTACAAAACCGATTCGGACACATTCATCATTACAAACTACACGGGTACAAATACAACCGAAGTACGTATGGATGTGCGTTCAACGAGTGGTAAGGCATACCGCTATTTGGTAACGAGCCAAGTGACGATGAATGTGAATGAATATGAGTATCCGCTACATATGGAGCAGGATGGCAATACGTTGATCTTCACAGCAGACTCACAGGCGATTAGCGCAGGCACATATCCTCATTTGCAATATCGAATGACGGTGGAAGGTGCTACCTTTAACGTGGGTGACGAATCCTTGCTGGCAAGTGGTGTACGCAGTGGGAGCGCATCTCTGGTTACGCTCAGTCTGGAGGAAAGTGCTGAGTGGACGCTAACGATCCAAGGGATACTTGAAGGTCAAGCAGAAGGTACGGTAGCAACGCTTGATTCGAGCCTGACGTTTGAAGAAGAAGTTCAGGCGTATCGTGAATTTTTCGCGGGTGTTATGAATGGGTTCCGCCTATCGCGCGGTGAAGGTCAGAATGCAGAGGATCTATTCAAAGTTAATGCGCTGGCATGGTGGTACACACATAATATGCTGGTTCACTACTCTGTGCCTCACGGATTGGAGCAATATGGCGGAGCAGCATGGGGTACGCGGGATGTATGCCAAGGGCCTGTTGAGTATTTCATGGCAACGCAAAAATATGAACAGGTAGCCGATATCATCAAAATGGTCTATACCCACCAGTATGAAGATGATGGGAACTGGCCGCAGTGGTTCATGTTTGATAAATATTTTGCCATTCAACAGGAAGAGAGTCATGGCGATATCATCGTATGGCCGCTCAAAGTACTGGCAGACTATCTGACAGCGACTCGCGATTATGCGATCCTGGATGAGCAGGTGCCGTATACCGTTAAGCATAGCTTCGGATTCACAGAAGAGACGGCAACCGTACTGGATCATGCCAAAAAAGAAATTGAATATATCCGTGCCAACTTCCTGCACGATACATTCTTATCTTCCTACGGGGATGGCGACTGGGATGATACGCTCCAGCCGGCGAATGCTCAGCTGAAGCAATACATGGTGAGCAGCTGGACAGTAGCCCTAACTTATCAGTCCGTGAACGTGCTCTCCCAAGCACTGCAATCTAAGGATGCGGAATTTGCACAGGAGCTTGAAGTGCTGGCACAAGGCATTCGTGAGGACTTTAACCGTTACATGCTAGGTACAGATGTAATCCCGGGATTTGTATACATGGAGGAAGCGGATCAAGCGAAGTTGATGCTGCATCCAACAGATACAGAAACAGGTATTCAGTATCGTCTGCTGCCTATGACGCGCAGCATGATTGGTGAATTACTGAATGCAGAGCAGGCTGAATCACACTATGCACTTATCCGTGAGCAGTTCCTATGCCCAGATGGTGTACGTCTGATGAATCGTCCGGCACAATATGCAGGCGGTGTAAGTACACACTTCAAGCGGGCGGAGCAGGCATCCAACTTTGGACGCGAGATTGGTTTGCAGTATGTGCATGCGCATATTCGTTACGTGGAAGCCATGGCGAAGCTGGGCAAGACGGATCAGGTATGGAATGGTCTGGCGATGATCAACCCAATCGGTATCAATGAGGTTGTGCCGAATGCGGAGATCCGCCAAGCGAACGCCTACTTCAGTAGTTCTGACGGTAAATTCAACACACGCTATGAAGCGCAGGAACATTTTGACCAGTTGCGTAAAGGAACCGTACAGGTGAAGGGTGGATGGAGAATCTACTCCAGCGGTCCTGGAATCTACATGAACCAACTGATCTCGAATGCGCTTGGCATCCGTCAGGAAGGTGGAGATCTGGTGATTGACCCTGTATTGCCAGCAGAGCTGGACGGTATGCAGTTCGAATTCGAGTATGCGGGTGAGCCAGTGACATTTATCTACCACTTGAGTACAGGTGGGGTTAACCGTGTGACGGTGAATGGCCAGGAGATTCATGCGGAAAGCACGATTAACCGTTATCGTCAGGGCGGCGTCTGCATCTCGCAGGAGACATTCAGACAAGCACGTGGTGCTGCAGAGCGTACAGTTATTGATATTTATATGTAATGTGTAATCAGGAGAGAGACAAATAATATACCATCTTGTTGGTACTCTCTTCTGTCCCCTATACACAAAAAAGAAGCCTACCTTGTTCAGTGGAAGTGAGTCTTTCCATTTACAAGAGGGCTTCTTTTCTTTATATATGAGGATGGGAATCCAACGGAATTTAATGAGGCGTTCCAATGCCTATCGCAGTGGAACGGCCAGCACAGTATGCAATAACTCATTGTAACGGATATGCTTCGTCACATATCCATGGCTCTCCAGCCATGTGCACAGTTCATTGAGTAAGGGGAAGTGGCGCTCTCGAACAGCGCGTAGCCACTCTTCCTGTCCGGTGGCCTTAACCTGATCCGTAAATGCATCCCGGTGGTCAGCTTCTGTGAACATAAGGTCAGTGAGGCAGATACGCCCCCGTGAGGTTAACACACGCTGCATTTCCTCCAGTGCCAGTAACTGCTGATCTGGGCTCAGATGGTGAAAGGCGAAGCTGGATACCACAAAATCAAAGGAGTCTCCCTCAAAAGGCAGTGCCAGAAAATTGCCGAGCTTCACATGCATAACAGGATATTTGTTGCGACAGGTACGCAGCATCTCCCGGGATTGATCAATCGCCGTCATATCCGCGCCTCGCTGTAACAGCCTTCCAGCCAAGTTGCCTGTCCCGGTTCCGATGTCCAATCCCTTTTCCCCAAGGATGGGCGAGATCCAATCAGCGGTCTGTTCAAGGGCTTCATCATAGTTGTGGTATAGATCAAGTTGTTCAGATTTGACGTGTTCAGAATTCGCTCTGTTCGTAGCCTGCACTCTCTCATCATGGATGGCGGCCTGTGTATCGTAATTCCAGCGGTCATGCCAATTCTGCCTTGCTTCGCGCAAGCGGCGTGAGCTGTCTGCAAGCACATGAAGGTGACTGACTTCCAGTGGCCCGTCCTGACGATTCAGCTCAATCATGCGTTGGGTGGTATCCAGCATACGTTTGAGTTCGATCCACTGAGCGTACATGACGGCTTGTTGCAGCTCCAGGTATTCTTCCAGCCGTTGCTGATTACCTTGGTCGATCTCTCCGATGGCGTGGGCGATATCCTCAAGTGACATGCCGATCTCACGAAGGGCGGCAATGGTCTGTAAGCGCCATATATCATTCTCCGTGTAACTTCGGTATCCGTTGCCTGTTTGTTTTGCAGGGGATATCAATCCTTTTTCCTCATAAAAACGAATCGCCCTCGCAGATATACCAAGTCTGTCTGCTGCCTCCTTGATGTTCATCCTGCTGCACCTCCTTGTACATTCAGTATAAACCATGACGTTACGTTAAGGTTAAGTGTTGATTGTAGATTATCTGCAAACAGTGTAAGAAAACTGTAGTAGAACGTATAGTCGCTTCAGATTTTAGTCCAGTCTGAGGCTATGCTACAATATAGAACAACGTAGTCTTTACAGCTCTTCCATCGATTCGTGAGATTTCTCTTCAGGGGATGAGTTGCAAGGCTAAACCGTGAAACCAACCAAACTTCTCTATGAGAATGCTGCGATCCGCAGCGATATATTATTGCACGAAAGGTTGCGCGATTATGTTAACAAGCCATACCTATACAATTCGACCATCCGAAATCCAAGACACACGTCAACTCATGGATTTGGATGCCCTGGTGTGGGACAAAAACACGTCACCTGCACCGTTTCATTGGCGGTCTAGACAACAATATCTGCAACATTGTCCTCCGGGTAGCCAGCTACTCGCGGTACAGGGTGAACGCGTGTGTGGTTATGTCGGTTTTCATCCAGCGACAGCAATGCCTGTTAATCAACATGTGTATGAGATTAATATTGCAGTTCATCCCCATGATCGCCGCTGTGGGATTGCGACAGCGTTGATGGATGCGATGAAGCAGCATGCGCGTGAGCAGGGAATTAGGAAGCTACGGTTACGCGTTTTATCGAGTAATCCGGGGGCTATCGCTTTTTACACACAATGTGGCTTCCTAACAGAAGGTAGATTAGTGTCTGAATTTTATATTGACGGGAAATATGTAGACGACATTCTGATGAGTTATTTTATCGAAGCATAAGCGTGAAGGAGGAATAACGATGGATATGGGACTTCAAGGGAAGAAAGCTCTCGTACTTGCGTCGAGTCAAGGATTAGGCAAAGCGGTGGCAGCTCAATTGGCAGCAGAAGGCGCGGATGTGATGCTTGCAAGCCGGAACGAGGAGAAGCTGATGGCGGTTAAGGAAGAACTGCTTGCGGCTGGTGGTGGCGGACGAGTTGAATTTTGTGTAACCGATGTGACGCGTAAGGAAGATATCGAAGCTCTGATCCGCAAGACAGGTGAGTTATTTGGTCAGATCGATATTCTGGTGAATAACTCAGGCGGGCCGCCCTCAGGTACGTTTGAATCGCTGACAGATGAAGACTGGGAGCATGCATTTGAATTAAATGTACTCAGTTATGTGAGAGTGATCCGTGGCGTTCTTCCCTATATGAAGGAGAGCGGCGGCCATATCGTAAACATCGCTTCTACCTCAGTGAAGCAGCCGATTCCAGGGCTAATCCTATCGAACACCTTCCGTACAGGTGTATTTGGTATGGCGAAGACGTTATCACAGGAATTAGCGCCGTATGGCATTCTGATTAATACCGTATCCCCAGGACGAATTGGCACAGATCGGATACGTGATCTGGATGCTGCGCGGGCAGAGCAGAATGGAATTAGTATTGAAGAAGTCGGTGAGCAATTCCGTAAGGAAATACCTCTTGGACGCTATGGACAACCGGAGGAGTTTGCTAAGGCAGTTGTGTTCCTTCTATCTGGTGCCAATACGTATATTACAGGAGCTTCCCTTGTAGTAGACGGCGGTATGGTACGAGCACTCTAGTATAGGTCTGAGTCAGGCGTTAGATATAATGGGAATGCACACTCAAAGGTACATGAAGTACATGAAAGTACAGGACATCAGTCTGTACTAGGTGGAACTCAGATGAGTGAGCAATCAGCCACAGCAAGTTTGACTGATTGCATCGAATCAGACCATTACATTGAGCTAAACCAGTACAGTGAGTATGAATAGGTAGATTGGGCTCGATCCAATACAGTGACGCGATATGCGGCATTTACAAAAAGGGTTATATAGTGAAACCCCCTTTATACCCGATATATCGGAATAGAGGGGGCACTATGCCTTTAAAGATACTTCGTAGTCTGGATGTATATCCATAGTCTATTTTTTCATACCATAACTCCTTATGGATATCACTGATTGTCGTGTAGTTAGTTAAGCAATCATCATCTCGTTAATCAATATTGCACAACAGGATGTTCTATTTACGGAGATCAGAGGCGTTTCAAAATTACTGAGTATGCCTTTTGAAATGAGAGTATATTTGTACGAATACTACAGCTAATCCTACCATTAGTAGTCCTAACACCTCGGCAACTGATAAATTACGATGTAAGATGAGAACATCCAAAACAGCCACCTCCAAGAGCATCAAATTGTTGATTAGACTATTTTCATAGGCTCGCAAGTGTCTTTGGCTCCACGTCCATAAGGAGAATGCCAATGAACCATTAATAATCCCTAGCCAAAGTATGATACCGACAAGTGGCCAAGAGAAGCTTGGTAAACCTTCAAAAAATAGCCCGATTACTAACATCCCGAAGGCACCAATAGCCATGGGCATGAGAACCAGATCACCCGGGTTCGCTTTTCCGTTTTTCAGTAAGTGCCTCGTTAGTGCCAGATGGATAGCATATCCAGCGCAAGAAGCGAGTATTAGAACAATTCCACTAAAGTGACTTCCTCCAAAATCCCAAGGAAAATAGAAAACGACAATTCCAGCCATTGCGACCAATATGCCTAAAAATGATGAGCGACCACGTAACTCTCTGAGCCAAAAAATATCTAGTATAATTAAAACGGCAGTGTTACCAACCGAGAGTATCATGCTCGTTTGTGTTGGTGTAATCAGCATTTGCCCCACGTACTGCAGTCCCTGTGCCATTAGATACCCAGTTACACCAAGAATAACGATATGGTATGGTCGTAATTTGATACGTTCTCTTCTCTTTTGGATTTCCATTTCTTGTGCTGTGTTTGTTCGCTTTATTAGAATCAACCGAACGAGCACCAATGTAATTGCAGAAACGGCATATCGTAATCCAGCTAATGTAAAAGGCCCAATATGATGCTGAAACGCAATCTTATTCAAAATGTAGGATGTTGACCACAGCAAGGTGACTAGAACAGCTGCACCAATGGCGAGAATATAATGATCTCTAACTGTACCTATACGACCTGAGCCTCCGTTAGTCAACAGGCCCACCTCTTTCTTCGTAAACAGTGAACAATTCTCTGATACACTCCTTTGCTTTGGCTAATGTCTGCCAATGAAGATATGTGACTTCCACAACCTCCTCCTCCTATTTAGTAGCACTTATGGTCCGTATGTTATGATTGTATTTAAAATAAGGGGAATAAAAAGAGTATAACTTTCAATTTTAAATATCCCCTTTTATTTGGAGGTGAATCTTCTGCAGTTATCGGAACATTTCTTCAGTCTCAAGAAATTGTTTATCACGCTCGAAAGGCAGATTTCTCAGAAGACGACATTAGAGGAATTGGGCACAGTATGGAACTGCACACCACGTAATGTAAAGTGGATTATCCGTCGTTTATGTACGGCTGGGTGGATCGCATGGTCGCCTGGACTTGGAAGAGGGAATCGCTCAACGCTGACGATATTAACTTCGGAAGCGGAAGTAGTGCTTGCACTCGCTCAGGAAGCAACAATTAAAGGAAAATTTCATGATGGAATAAGATTGCTTGAGAACCACGATGTGGACGATGTCATACGTGGCAGATTTGTACAGTGGCTAGAGGGGCAGTATGGTTACCGAGTAGATAAGAATGAACATTATCAACTAGACACACTGCGTCTTCCCTTTTACCGAAGTATGCCTAATCTAGATCCAGCTTTTGCACTTCGGCGTACAGAGTGGCATATGGCACGGCAACTCTTTGATACACTTCTTATTGAAAATGTTGACAATAACGAAGTCCTTCCTCACTTGGCTTATTATTGGGAAACGGATAACAGTGAGAGTACATGGACTTTTTACATACGTAAAGGCGTACTCTTTCATGACAATACCGAACTCCATGCGAAGGATGTTGTCTATACTCTTGAACGATTAACGTCAACAGATTTTGGGCGAACAGAATGGACTGAGCTTCCATTAGCTAAAATTCGAGCCATAGGCCTATACTGTGTTGAAATTAGTCTGAGCCGACCGTATCACCTTCTTCCACAACTGCTCGCTTCTCCACGTGCTTCAATCCTCCCGCTCTCTTCGGGAAAGCGTTCATCTAGGGAATTTTCACGTTTTCCCATTGGAAGTGGCCCGTTCCGAGTAGTTGAGAACGATGACTCCCAAATTGTTCTTGAAGCCTTTCCTGCTTATTTTTCGGGACGAGCTCATCTCGACCGAGTTGAATTGTGGATCATACCGGAAACACGTTATCATTTATCACCTCTAAAGGAATTAGCTGGGGATACGCTTCCCTATATTCATCCGTTTCAACTTCATCCACGAAACAATCAACAGCCTGACATTGAACAAATAGAAACGGGATGCACTTATATGACATTTCAACTAAACAAGCCAGGACCTCTAGAATATGACGATTTTCGACAATGGCTTAGTCGTTTAGCCAATCCACATCGCATGAGTGCAGATCTTAACAACGATACCTATAGCCCTGCCTATAGTTTTTTTCCTGATTGGAGCATCCTCTCTGAACAAATGTTAGAGCATAAAGAATATACGAACTATAGTTCCGGCTACTTAAAACCAGAGTCAGATTATCTAGATGAGCCACCCTTTCTTCCACAACAAACACTATCCATTCTGACCTATCATATATTGGGTGATTCTCTGGAACGAAACGCTCGCTGGTTTAGCGAACAATGTGATAGATATGGAATAAAAATTAACGTTGAGGTTCGAGATTATGAAGAGTTTATTCGTCCAGAGATTATCGATGCCGCGGATCTTGTATTAGCTAATGCTGTTGTTGATGATAATTCGGTTATTTCTTTTTTACGACTTATGTTTGACGATCGACACGTCGTACGTAGGCACCTATCCCCGGAGATTTACGAACATCTAGACATTAGATTGCGTATGATCGAAGACGAGCCCGAAACAAACAAACGGATTCAAATGACCCAGGAAACGGAACAATGGCTTAGAAATAAACGGGCTTTATTCTTTATGTACCATCTACACCAGTCCACTTACTACGACAAGCGTTTAATAGGTATGCAAACAAACCCATATGGTTGGGCAGATTTTTATGCACTTGCGCTACGACCATCCAAACATTGATGGATTTCGTTCATCAAGAAATAATGAATATTTTGGTTAGCCACTAACCTGCCCGTCAGATTAACGAAAAGACAGCCGACTAATTAGTCAGCTGTCTACGATCAAGGTTAATATTCTACTGATTTTTTTGTTGGGACTCACGATAAACTTATATTTTGTTAATATTTAATCAAAAAAAGAGTTATGAAATGGAGTCGTATGTACTTAATTTAGCGCAGCAGTTCCCATTCATGCTGTAACATGCCATACACAGCGTGGTTCACGTAGCCTTTAGGCAGCTTCTCTGCTTGTCGAATGACGCCCTCTAGCACGAATCCAAGCCGCTCTGGAATAGCTCGACTGCGTTTGTTATTGGTCGCCGAACGAATCTCCACTCGGTTCAGATCCAATGTCACAAGTGCATAATCCACGAGCACACGGCACGCACTGGTCATCAATCCTTGCCCCTCGTAACCTTTTCCAAGCCAGTATCCAATGCTTACGGAGCGATTCGTCCAATTAATTTCATGGAAGCCAATGATGCCTGCAAGCTCGCCTTTTAACCATACACCTGCGGTAAATCCACCATTTTCAGCACCTTGCTTCAAGGCATTGGTAATAAAGTTGGAGGTATGCTCGATTTCGGTCACATGATCCACCCATGGTAGCCAGTGTCTTAATTGATCCCGTGAACGATCTGTAAGTTCAAATAATGGCTTCGTGTGCTCCATCGAGAGAGGGCGTAGTTCGGTATATTCATCCAATGAATAGGTAAACATGAGTGCAACCTTCTTTCTTAGTCAATTTAGGGTTTTAACGGGACTTAAGGGGCAGTTTGCGTTCTAATGCAAACAGATCCTCTTCCAGCGAGGCCATGCGTTGATTCGCCGTAGTGCGTGCGTCAGCGAGGGCCTGATTATATATGTAGGGAGCGAGCTGGGTCATGAACAGATCCAGTACACCCCAAGCTGCCAAATCGCCCAGTTCTTCGCCGCGTTCCTCTTCGAAATACGACTGGATGGTGCGTATGGCGTCATCCTGCTGTTCTTTGGTCAGTTTTAGCGTGTTCAATTGGGAAACCCTCCCTTAAATTCTGGTTTTACTACCATGCTACATGATTCGTGCGCACCCGTCAAAATGGTTATAGGCCTATCTTGAATGCGTTTGATCCTGACTTTGGTGCCGTTCTTTATTGAACTCATCCTCCGTTAAAGGTATATTTAAATGAAACGCGTACGAAACTTTCCAGAAAGCAACATTAATCTGGTTGATGTCTTCGTATATCCAAAGGATGATAGCGGAATTGCTGCAATTCCTGAAGCTCCAATCCATTTATGAAAGGTTTGATAGCTGTGGACAATCGTACCACCCCACCTAACTTTATCAAAAATATCATCACCGAAGATCTCCGGTCTGGAAAAGTCCAGGAAGTTATTACCCGTTTTCCTCCGGAACCGAACGGTTATCTGCATATCGGACATGCCAAAGCAATTTGGATTAACTTTGCGCTGGGCGGCGAGTTTGGCGGCAAGACAAATCTTCGCTTTGATGACACGAACCCGGTTAAGGAAGACGTAGAATATGTTCAATCCATCCAGGAAGACGTGAAATGGCTCGGATATGAGTGGAACGAGAAGCGTTTTGCCTCGGATTATTTCGATGAGATGTACAATCGTGCGGTCTTGTTGATCCAAAAAGGAAAAGCTTACGTTGACGACCAAAGCGCCGACGAAATTCGTCAAATGCGCGGAACGCTGACGGAGCCAGGCAAGAACAGCCCGTACCGTGATCGCTCGGTAGAAGAGAATCTTGATCTGTTCACACGTATGCGTGCAGGCGAATTCAAGAACGGAGAGAAAGTGCTGCGTGCCAAGATTGATATGGCTTCGCCAAACATCAACTTGCGTGATCCAGTGATCTACCGGATTTCTCATGCACACCATCACAACACAGGTGACAAATGGTGCATCTACCCGATGTATGCTTTTGCACACCCGCTCGAAGATGCTATTGAAGGTGTGACGCACTCCCTCTGTTCCCTAGAGTTTGAGGATCAACGTCCATTCTATGATTGGGTAATTGCTGAGTGCGAGATGGAGAGTCAACCACATCAATATGAGTTTGGTCGCTTGAATCTGTCCCAGATGGTGACCAGTAAACGGAAGCTGAAGCTACTTGTAGACGAAGGTCATGTAGATGGATGGGATGATCCACGTATGCCAACAATCTCGGGTCTGCGTCGTCGGGGTTATACTCCAGAAGCTATTCGTGATTTCGTATTTGAGACAGGCATCTCTAAGAGCCAAGGGGTTATCGATATTCAAACGCTAGAGCACTTTGTACGGGAAGACTTGAAACTGAAAGCTCCGCGTACGATGGCAGTTCTGCACCCACTCAAGGTTGTTATTACCAACTACCCTGAGGGTCAAGTGGAGTGGCTTGAAGCTGAGAATAATGTGGAGAATCCAGAGATGGGTAACCGTCAAATTCCATTCTCCCGTGAGATTTATATTGAACAAGATGACTTTATGGAGAATCCGCCGAACAAATATTTCCGTTTGTTCCCTGGCAACGAGGTTCGTCTGAAACATGCTTACTTCATCAAATGTAACGATGTGATTAAGGATGCAGAAGGTAATGTGATTGAAATTCACTGTACCTATGATGTGGAGACGAAGAGCGGCAGCGGATTTACAGGTCGTAAAGTAAAAGGCACAATCCACTGGGTGGAAGCGACCCAAGCGGTACCTGCGGAGTTCCGTCTGTACGAGCCACTGATCTCGGCTGAAGCACCAGAAGTAGACAGCGAGCCAGAGGTAGTCGTAGCTGGGGCTGAAGCTGAAGTTGTGGAAGAACAACCTGAAAAAACATTCCTGGATCAACTGAATCCGAATTCGCTTGAGATTGTACACGGATACGTGGAACAGGAGATGAAAGAGGCGAAGCCTCAAGATAAATTCCAATTCTTCCGTCACGGCTACTTCAGCGTAGATCCGAAGCATTCCGAGCCAGGTCGCCCGGTATTTAACCGCGTGGTATCACTCAAAAGCTCATTCCAACTGCCAAAAGCATAAGGTTGATGGATGAATTGAGGATCTGTTCATCAGCGTGCTGGTGAGCAGCCGAGTTATAAGATAAAGAAGGGGCATCCTTTGTCATGGTTATCATGACAGGGGATGTCTTTTTAGTTTTTTAGGGGGAGGGTTAAGTTCGGGTTCAGGCGTAGACTGAGCATAAGTGTAAGTAGAGGCATGGCTGTCGGTACAAGCATAAGTAGAACATGTGCAGGAGGATGAGAGTCGGCATACACATAAGCAGAATCATGAGCACGACCATGAGATTCAGTATGAGCATGAGCGCCAGCACAAGCAGCAGAACAGGCATGATTATGAGCGTGGCTGTCAGCACAAGCACAAGCATAATCATAGGCAAGAAGCAGAAGCAAAAACATGAGGATGAGCATCAGCAGCAGAACATGGACATGATTATGAGCACAAGAGTGGCGTGACCATGAGTATCAGCCAAGCAAATGCAGAACACGGGCACGACCCATGGGAGTCAGTATGAGTATGAGCGACAACACAAGCAGAAGCATAGGCAAGAAGCAGAAGCAAAAACATGAGAATGAGCGTTAGCAGCAGAACATAAGCATGACCATGAGCATGAGTGACAGCACAAGCACAAGCAGAAGCGTAGGCAAGAAGCAGAAGCAAAAACAGGAGAATGAGCATCAGCAGAACATAAGCATGACCATGAGCTTAAGCACAAACATTAAATATGTGAATGAGGTAGGAGCCTAACGAACCGAGGACACGCTATTTAAGTGTATGTGGACGTTCCAGCAACGTAACGAATCGTAAACACCTTATTTTGTCGTATGACCTATCTTTTTAGTAATTTGAAGGTCTTTTTCGCGCAATAACGTGTCTGAGGTTCCTTAGCTTTGGAATCTCCTGAAATTGTGGCAAATAAGACGCCTAGGGTTCGTTAGAATTACACACAAGGTTAGGTTGAGGGAGGCTAAACTTAGAGGATTGCTAGATCGTAATTCGCACCGCGTGCAACTCCCAGCACGGGGTGCCCTATTTCATGACTAATGGATGAGACAATTGGGATTCAACAATGAGAGGGTAGGGGAGTTAGAAGACTAGAATAATATTAATGGAGTGGCACGCAGGTGTGTTGAGGTAGAGACTAAATCGAAGTAGAAGCTCATGTACATTACCATTATTGTTGTAATGGGTACGGCTTACATTGGAATTGTGCCAGGTGAGATGTAGTGTTAATGTCTTTAATATCTCTAATGTCTTCTCGTCCATGCCCCAGCCATCATCGATCACAAGACAAAGGTGAGACCAAAGTGCTCGGCTCCCTACGAACTTTCTGAGAAGTAGGCTGCATTGAAGCATACGTATCTCCTTTGCCTACTCTCTTGACTTAATCTTCTATATCGTTTGTGAGTAGTAAGGGACGATGATGTTACGCCGTAACGAAGAGTTTAACCTTAACTCCCCTTAATCTTTTGTTTGAATGTTTGAAGTTTTATTTACACCATAACGGAGAGGACAGAATAAAGCTGGAGAAGCGAAGCGCTCGCCTGCAAGCTTTCTGGAAGAAAGCTACATCGGAAGCATAAGCTATCCCCGGATTTTACCCTTTGGAAAAGGGAAATCCAAAAAATCCGGGGGTAACAGCGATCGGAGGGTTATTCTGTCCTCGGAGTGCCCTCGTGTAAATCAAGGTTTCAACTTAAGCAAACAAAAGATTAACCATCACCCATTTCCGTCAACACAACAGGCTGATATCCATTCCGCCGATTAATCAGCCACATGATGGCGAAGCCTGCGGCACCAATCAGGGAGAAGAATACCCCGATGTTGTACATAAGTTCAGCACCGAAGCTCTGGAACAACCAGCCGCCAAACAAACCTGCAATGACGCCGGATAGACCGCCCCATGCCATCGTATAGACGGCTTGACCGGAGGATCGATACGGTCTAGGAATAAACAGCATCGTGAGCTGTGTGCCTACATAGAAGTATCCACCGAAGGTAATAGAGTGCATCAGTTGAATAAGCACAACTTCAATAGGAAGAGTAGACTCAGCCATCAGTTGCCAACGGATGGCAAACAGTAGACTGACTAGGACAAGCATTGCGAGCAAGAAGCTCATCTTTCTTTTTAGATACCGATCCAGCAGTAAGAACACTCCAACTTCCAGAATGGAAGACGTGAAAATCGCCCAGCCGACCATTTGTTTGTTGCCGCCCATCTCCGTAATATAGAGCGACATGAAAGTGCTGTTCATTGCATTAGGCACGGATACAAGAACGCCAAGTCCAATGAATGCCATGAAATAGGGATTGAACATGACCTTTCCAAATCGGCGGAATGTGACTACAGGCGTATCTGAAGCAACCGGCTGTCTGGGCAGAAATACTGAGAATGCAAAGGCGACGATAATCATACACGCGAAGACGATGGATACACTGCCTATGCCAAGTCGATCAATTAGTGGACCAGCCGCTACCGCGGTTAGTGCCCAGCCTAAGGAACCCCATAGGCGGAAGGAACCGAACTTTTGCGAGGTACCATCAATGTATCCAAGGATCAAACTATTCGTTTGAGCGAATAACGGACTTTGAAAAAAATAAAAAACAATCATGGCTGTGTAGATCCAGGCATAGGTAGGGGCATGGAAGACAGCTTGAGAGAACACAAATGTGCCTCCCATCATAATCATTAGAATAATACGAATATTACGCGATTTATCGCTCCAGAACCCCCAGAAGGGATTCGCAAACAAGGAGACAAATGGGCCGATCGCCATGAGGCTACCGATCTCTAATTTGGTCATACCAATCTCTTGCAAGTATAATTGCAGAAATCCGGCGAAGATGGAGATTGCCCCATAGATGAAGAAATTATATAGTTTCAGCGAGACCAAAGAGGGATTGCCTCTTCCTGGTGCAAATTTATCCAATAGAGCCATTCCTTTCAGAATCATATTGTTCAATGTATCATTTGTTGTATGGGGATTCAATGTATAGACTAAAAGCTACTTTTTCTTATCAAGCATCGAATCGAAAATACTAGCACTGGAGGAGATCGTCGTGAGCACAACAGAGTGGACGGGCATCATTTTGGCAGGTGGTCAATCTAGGCGTATGGGATCGAACAAGGCACTATTGCCAGTGAAGGGTTCGACGTTGCTCAGCCAAATCGCTAGTTCAATGATACCAGAAGTCGCCCGCATTATTGTTGCGGGTGGCTCTCATGTCACCACATATGCAGAACTGGGTTATGAATGTGTTCAGGATCAATATCCGGGTAAGGGACCACTTGCTGGATTACACGCAGCGCTACAAGCTTCGGACACGAATTGGAACCTTGTATGCGCTTGTGATATGCCGTTGCTTAAACCTTCCTTTTTCGCAGGTATGAAGCAATTGGCCGAATCCAGCGATCAACATTCTGTCATTGTGCCACGAATAGCAGGACGTGTGCATCCACTTGCCGGTGTATATCACAGACATGTGCTTACAGAACTTACGCAATGCTTAGACCAAGACCGGTTACGAGTCACAGGCTGGTTGGAGGAGATGAATCCCCTCTATATCGACGTGCAAGAACTAGAAAGTGTAGGTGTTCTTGATGCGGTAGACCAGTTAAGCAATGTGAACACACCTCAAGAATACCAGTCTATTCGGAATCATGAACGTTAATTGTGCCACTTAGCTCTGACATGACTTGTGATTATCTATTCTTATATGTTTAATTAATCTGATCTTCTAATCGATTCCGTTCACGCCTGAAATCGCGCTGGAAGAATCGAGCGGAGCACTGCGGTTTTTTTTCAAGGTAGAGTTGCGATACTGAAGCGGGCTTTCGCCTGTCCAGCGTTTGAACTGCCTGCTGAAATGCGACAGATGGGTATAGCCAAGCTTCCATGCAATTTCCCCTAGGGATAGATCCGGTTGTTCAATGAGAACTTTGGCTTCCTGTAATTTAAGGCTTGATAGGTATGCACGCGGTGCTCGTCCGTATACTTTACGGAAGATCTGCAGACCATATCCTGGGCTGATCCCGAACGAAGCAATAATCTGCTCTACCTTTATCGTAGATACGTTGCCATCCTTATTTCTTAGCTGAGCGTGAAAAGCCTGCTTAATCGCTTCCGCAATCGCCCCTGCGTAGTGCATAGCCGTCGGTGCGGGTGTATTGGGCGCAGATCCAGACATCGTAGAGACGGGTTCACGATCGGCTGTCTGGGACAAGAGTGCAAATAACTCAAACATCCGTGCCTGCATTATAAACTTATCTGTCGAAGTATAAGCCTCCGTTTGTTTAATCATGCCCATCCAGCTCTCCAGTATAGCGCGCATTTTCAGATTGTCCGGTGTGCCCGCCTCGTAGATTCGACTGTGTCTGGACATCAGCTTTAATATAAATACAGGATCGTCCACATTGAAGTGGGCGCTAAAATAAGTCATGCCCGTGGTAGAGACACATTGGTTGGTATGTTTGTATCCCGGGGGAATTAAGAGAATGTCGCCTTCTTCTACCAAATGTCTATATCCGTGAATGATACTCTCTTGTGTACCTTCCAATATGAGGAGCAGCTCGAAGCCTGGGTGTGACTCTTCTGGCATCGTCCACCCCATCTGCACTTGCTGGCTATGTGCGCCGTACAGCTTGATGTTGCAATCAATAATCGGCAGCCAGTGTGCCATTAGGTGTTGCGGCATTTCTCGAAGCTGTAATTTAGTTTCCATAACGTCACCTCGGAAAAGGGTAAAAACAACTCGCTTTGTACAATCGGCACCCTTAGTATACTTCATTATAATCAGTTTAACCCTGATATTCATAATCATTGGATTCTGGTAAGAAACTAGGGATAGCCTGCATATATAGTACACGGTTATTGCTAGTTATGTAAACGTTATCATTCACAGAGTCATGGAGTGCCTGTTGGATATGTGGAGCATTGCCTTAATTGCTTTAAGTGCATGTTCAAAAAGGACGGTTTTCAGTACCAAGAAGATGGGATGAAGATAGAAATGGAGTAGCGGAGCGTAGGCAAACCTACGTGAGTAACTACATTGTTTCTGAAGGAAACAAGCTTCGTAAGCATCCACTTATTTCGGCTGAGTCCCAACTTCGACGCTGAAATGCCTCAGGGCATCCTGTGTAATCAAAAGCGGACTTTTTGAACGACATCTTTAACGGAAGTAACATACTTTTCCCATCAGAAGGAGAATTACAATGGACAAGTTATTATACGGTGTAGCTTACTACGATGAATATATGCCTTATGAGCGATTAGACCAAGATATTCAGATGATGAAGGATGCAGGAATTAACGTGGTACGGATCGCAGAGTCTACTTGGAGCACGCATGAACCACAGAACGGAGTATTTGATTTCTCTTCGGTGGATCGTGTTCTGGATGCGATGCATCAGGCGGGGATTCAGGTGATTGTAGGTACGCCAACGTATGCGGTTCCGACATGGATGGTTAAGGAACATCCGAATGTGCTCGCAACAACGGTGCAAGGGCCAGGAAAATATGGCGCACGTCAGATCATGGATATCACGAATCCAACCTATCTATTCTATGCAGAGCGGATTATCCGCAAGTTGATCTCTAGAGTGAGCACCCACCCAGCCGTTATTGGATATCAGACGGATAATGAGACCAAGCACTATAATACGGCAGGGGATAACGTGCAGTTACAGTTCGTCAAATATATGCGAAGCCAATTCAGCTCCTTGGACGAGCTTAACAAAGAGTTTGGACTCGACTATTGGAGTAACCGGATTAATAGCTGGGAGGATTTCCCTTCGGTTGTAGGTACGATTAATGGTAGTCTCGGTGCTGAATTTGCGAAGTTCCAGCGTCAGCTCGTGACAGACTTCTTGGCCTGGCAGGTTGGCATTGTGAATGAATACAAGCAGGAGGGGCAGTTCGTTACCCAAAACTTCGATTTTGAATGGCGCGGTTACTCTTATGGTATTCAAGGGGATGTAGATCATTTTGCTGCATCGAAGGCTTTTGACATCACCAGCGTTGATATCTATCATCCGTCTCAGGATGATCTTACCGGGATTGAAATCTCGTTCGGCGGTGACGTTGCACGTTCGACGAAACAATCCAATTATCTGGTGTTGGAGACGGAGGCTCAGGCATTCTGGCACTGGGTTCCTTACCCGGGACAACTCCGGCTTCAGGCGTTCAGCCACCTAGCTTCTGGCGCAAATATGGTTGCATACTGGCATTGGCATTCCCTACACAATTCGTTCGAGACGTATTGGAAAGGATTGCTTAGTCACGATTTTGAACCTAATCCAGTGTATGAAGAGGCCAAAACGATAGGTAGAGATTTTGCCAGACTCAGTCCGCAGCTCATCAATCTGAAGAAGACCAACCGTGTTGCAGTTCTGTTTAGCAATGAGTCATACACAGCGATTAAGTGGTTCGGATTTAACTTCACCAGCGATAAAAACTATAACGACGTCGTGCGCTGGATGTACGATGAGTTGTACAAAATGAATATCGGCTGTGACCTCATCGATCCATCCGTGGAGAGTTATGAAGGATATGATGTCATCATTGTGCCTGCGCTGTACGCTGCATCAGATGCCCTACTGGAGAAGCTGAATCAATTCGTTCAGGGTGGGGGACATGTTGTCTACTCCTTCAAGAGTGGGTTCACGAATGAACATGTGAAGGTTCGCTCGACCCGTCAACCGGGAATTATCAGCGAGGCGTGCGGGATTAACTATAATCTCTTCGTTGAGCCAAAACATGTTGCGTTGCGAGATGATCCTTTTGCCGTAGGAGAAGAGCAGAACCAAGTTCACACGTGGATGGAACTCATTACACCGACCACAGCAGAGGTGCTGGCATGGTACGATCACCCGCACTGGGGACAATACGCTGCAATTACTCAGAACAGCTATGGTCAAGGAAAGGCAACCTATGTGGGATGCTTTACTAGCTCGGCTGTCATCCATAAGGTGCTGGAGCGTGTGATGAAAGAAGCTGGCGTATGGGGAGCAGATCAGGAGTTAGCTTTCCCAATTATCGTGAAGACAGGTGTGAATGAGCTAGGCAACACCATTCGTTATTATTTTAATTACTCCGATCAGCCCGTTTCCTTCGTACACGCACATGACGGCGGAACCGAGCTTCTGACTGGAACTGTGATAGAGAAGGGTCAGACGATTGAACTGGAGCGATGGGGAATTCAGATTATTGAGCAACAAGGGTAGCTAGCACGCCGCATAATAATTGAAAACAAAAGACCAAGACGCCCTCGGCAATATGCTGGGGCGTTTGTCTTATTTTTGCTTGGGAGTGGGCGCCGTGTTAATCGAGCTTTATCGAAAACTTACAGATCCGTTCAAACGCAGCATTCGCAACAAATTGATTCTCACAATGGCACTGCTTGCCGTGCTGCCTGTCATTATCATGACGGCGATGGCTGCGGAGAATACTCGTTCTTCCATGGAAGAGGAGATTATGCAAACGAACCGTGCCAATATGAACTGGGCTTCGATCTATCTGGGCGAGCAATTCGCTCGGATGAATAATATCGTTTACTCCATCCAGATCAGTGATGAGGTTCACCAATACCTTGCATTAAATAAGGATGCTTCGGCGGCAAGTCGGTTTGATGAGCAAAAGTCCATGTTCAATATGTTAAACAGTGTCTATTACTCCGCTGGAAATTATGTATTTGGTGTGGAGCTGTATTTGAAGGAATTAGGTACGCTGTTCACCTTCAACTCGATGGAGAGTCGCATCAAAACCGTTACTGAAATTCCGAAGGGGTATCGTGAGCTTTTTGATCAGCATAAGGACTTTACCATCAACAATGATGAGAGTGACCCGGATAAGTTTCATATGACTCGCAGCATGAACCGATTTGAGGATCAGGAGCAGATCGGGGCGATTAGTCTTGAAGTGAAATGGGCTGAATTCAATCAAACGCTGGAACTGCTGGACACTCGGGGAGATTACTCGGTGTACATCGCAGATCGGTCAGGGACGGTGCTCTATCAGCCTGACCGCATGCAACCGCCGTCAACGGAGGCACTGCAACAAGTGGCGAAATCTATCGACGAATCAGGTTTGATTCGTACAGCCAACTCATACGTATTTTATAACTCCATTGAGCCATCAGGGCTGCGCCTTATCAAAGTTGTACCTACCCATGTCATTAATGAGAGTGCGTTGGAAACGATGAAATACGGGCTTGTGGTGGGCGGACTAGCTGCTGTATTTTCCATTGGGATTGCTGTTCTCGTGGCATGGCGCACCTCGAAACCAATTGTTAGACTGGCCAATTCCATGAAAGGCATTCGGCTTATCAAGGATAAGGAAGTGGTTCGCAGTGGACGGGTGGATGAGATTGGATTGCTGGAGAAAAATCTACATGGCATGGCGAGTCGCATCCGAGAGCATATTCGGGATAATTATTTAATGAATTTAGAGAAACAGACAGCGGAGCTCAAAGCGTTGCAATCACAGATTCATCCTCATTTTCTTCAAAATACATTACAGATGATCGGCGGCATGATTTATTCGCAGAAACCGGAGGACAGCTACAGAGTCATTCGTGCATTAAGCGAGATGTTCCGCTATATCGTCAGAGCTCCGGATGGTCTTGTGCCGCTCCAGTCTGAGTTAGATCAATTGGAGCACTATATGTTGATCCAGAAACAGCGATTTGCGAGCAAGCTGGAATACAACATGGAGATGGATGGTGCTATCGGTGACTGTTATATTCCTAAGTTATCTCTACAACCTATCGTGGAGAATGCCTTTGTCCATGGTTTGGAGAAGAAGCAGGGGGAGTGGAGATTACGCGTCGAGGTGATCCGAGAGCATGATGAGGTACTTATTCGAATCAGTGATAATGGCGTTGGGATCGATCAGGAGAAATTAAGTGAGATGCAATTGAGACTGTCCAGGATGTCTCAACAGGGAGATCGTGTCTGGAGCACAGGTACAAGCATTGGTCTTGTGAATGCTGCGTCACGGATCGTAATGCATTTCGGGCCTGCATATGGCATGAGCATTGAAAGTGAGCAAGGACAGGGCACGAGCGTGATGATTCGGATTCCCTGTTCTACAGGAGGCGAACGCTTATGAATAAAGAGCAAATGCAGTACAAAGTGTTGCTCGTAGACGACGAGCCGTGGAATCGTGATATTTTACGCAACCTGGGGGCGTGGGCAGAGCTAGGCATGATTGTAGCTGGTGAAGCAGAGGACGGTCAGGAGGCGCTCCAGTTGATCGGACAACTTCAGCCTCATATCATCATTACGGACATGCGAATGCCCGGTACAGACGGTGTAGAACTGCTACAGACGTTAAGTGCACAGTATCCAATGATCAAAGTGATTGTGGTCAGTGGGTATGACGATTTTAATTATGCGAAGCATGCCATCCGTCACCGTGCGGCAGATTACTTATTGAAGCCTGTGAATCCAGAAGAGTTAAATGCGGTATTAGCCAAGTGTCAACGAGAACTGGAAAAGACAGCATACGGGCCTGAATCCTGGGAGCCTTATTCATCTGCCTTTGCTAGTGAGTTTGCGGTATTTCAGCATCAGCTCAGGCTGCGCTTCAACGACCTGAATACTGCGGGACTTCTAGAATTGTTCCAACAGCTTGAGAGCACATTGATGGGTACGGAGATTCACAGACCGCAGCAACTAGGACGGATTGTATACGAATTGCAGACCTTGCTTACAGAGCTATGTGGAACCAATGCGTTGTGTGAGCAGCAGCCTTCCTCCGCTGTGTTGCCTCCCGCTCATATTCTATCCTCCATCTCGACTGCTGTGGAATGGGTGGCTGCTTCCTATGAACAAGCGTTGGAACAACTGATTGCACAGCGCAAATTCAAGAATCGATTGAATCTGGATGAAGTGAAGCAATATATCGAACAGCATTGCATGGAGCTAATAACATTAGAGCAGCTTGCGCAGATCTTTTTTGTCAGCAAGGAATATATGAGTAAGGTGTACAAGCGCGAATATGGCGTGAATGTGAGTGATTATATCGTACAACTGCGCATGGCGAGAGCCAAGGAGTGGGTGCTAGATGACCAGGTTCCATTCAAACATATTGCAGAAATGACTGGATATGAGGACGTATCGTACTTTTACCGTGTATTCAAAAAACACTTTGGACTGTCGCCTGGTGAGATGCGTAAAGGTCATACGAATTCATTCGACTAATGACATGTCGTACACTCGCGTTTCCAGAATCGTTACTTGGATTAAGGTTTAAAATAATCCAATACATGAGTCTAATTTTGTCCAATGAAGCGCTTACATTTAGTGATATATAATAATCCCATGAAAGACAAAGCAGTCACACCGGGAGGTCATAAGAGATGAAGATATGGAAAAGCGTAGCGAGTGCGGTTCTGGTAAGCGTTCTGCTGGCAGGTTGCGGTTCCAATGCGGGTACAGAAAGTTCGGAGGGAGGCACTGCAGCAGGAAGCACCGTTTCGCTCAAAATATTCGTCGCACAACCACGGCTGAAAGAACACTACGATAAATATATAGAACAGTTCAAAGCCAAGGAGAAAGCTGAGAAAAATATTGAAGTGAACGTGCAGCTGGAGATGCCACCAGCAGATAATGCAGCCCAGATCCTCAAAACACGTCTTGCCTCCAATGATGCACCAGACGTATTCGCCCTTCATGCTGTTAACGAGATTCCACCTTTCAGTAAGGCGGGGTACTTGGAGGATCTATCCGGGCAACCGTTCGTGGATAAGCTGCTCGATTCGGTTAAACCATCGGTTACTGATTCAAGTGGGAAAGTCGTAGCGGTTCCTTTGGAAACGTTATCATGGGGATACCTCTATAACAAGGATATTTTCGAAGAGCAAGGGTTGGAAGTACCAACGACCTTAACTGAGATGAAAGCAGTGGTAGAGAAGCTGAAGTCAGCAGGCATTACACCATTTGAACTTTCTTACAAAGAGGCTTGGGTTCCTCAGCTCTTCTTGCCGCTTACAGTAGGCGCGCTGTCACAGACGGATCACAAGGATTTCTTAGATAAAATGAATCAAGATCAAGGTTCATTCTCGGACATGAAGGCAATCTTTGATATCTTCGATCTGGTCACAGCTAATGGTACAGAACGAGCGTTGGAAGTAGGGCCAGACGATGCAGCAGCAGCCTTTGCAACAGGCAAAGCAGCAATGTGGGTACAGGGACCGTGGTATGCAGAGACAATCTTAAAGTCTAACCCGGATATGAACTTTGGTGTGGCACCGATGCCGATCGACGACAACCCGGACAATACAAAGATTAACCTGAGTACCTCTACTTCACTAGCCGTATCCTCTTCAAGTAAAAACAAAGAAGTGGCGCTCGATTTTGTAAACTATGTTCTCGATGACAAGGATTCTAGCGGCTTCTATGAGGCTTTGAAATTCAATCCTGTGGCTAAAATTCATGACTTCAAGAGCTTCCCTTGGGTTGACGATGCGCTGAAATATGTGAATGAAGGCAAGGCTTATCAAGACCCGGCCGTTCCTCAAGCGGTCAAAGATGAGTCTGGTAAAGTATTGCAAGGCTACTACTCCGGTCAGTTGAATCAGCAGCAGGTTATCGATGCACTCGACAAGGCATGGAAGTCCTACAACAAAGTCAACAAGTAAGGAGCTGCGAGTAACTTCGTACCCGCTATTGTTGGCAAAATCTCGCGGTCTGGGAGTTTTGTCAACAAATTAGCGGTACTTTATTCTTCGCAGTCCCTAAGCAGATGAAACGGCTGGCAGAACGTACTTCGTTCCCCCGTTCACACTAAGTCTGTTTATGGAGGTTGTTCAAAAGCTGAAAACCGCCTTTTTGAACACGCACTTACAGTAAAAGGGGGAGATTCTATGGCTACGAATGTGTTCAAGAAGTATCTGTCATTGCTTGCGTTCACTGCGCCTGCCTTTGTCATCTATGCGATATTCCTGCTGATCCCGACATTTAGCGGTATGTTTTATAGCTTGACGGACTGGAACGGACTTAATCGGGATTATAGCTTTATCGGTCTAAGTAACTTTATCGAACTATTTAAGGAAGACCCTGACTTTCTGAATTCCTTGTGGTTCACGATGAAGTATGTGGTGTTTATGCTTATCCTGCAAAATGGGATTGCTTTACTGCTCGCCGTATTCATTGAGACACGGACACGCAGCAAAGGATTGTTCCGAACCTTGTTTTTCATGCCAAACATGATTAGTACAATCATCAGTGCATTTATGTGGACATTTATATTCTCTCAAGTTCTGCCGCAGCTAGCAGAGAAACTCGCTTTTTCTCTGCTAGACCAGCAATGGTTGGGTGATCCGAAGGTATCCTTTTACTCCATCATCATCGTGTCGCTCTGGAATGGTGTAGGGTATATGATGATCATCTATCTTGCTGCATTACAAGGTGTCCCGAAGAGCCTGAAGGAAGCTGCCACGATCGATGGGGCAAATGCATTCCAAGTGTTACGTAATGTCGTTATGCCGATGATTACCCATGCAATAACCATCTGTTTCTTCCTGACATTGAACGGTGCCTTCAAAGTATTTGAAGTGGTGTATGGTCTGACAGGCGGTGGTCCAGGTAGAGCGACACAGGTTATTACGATGAACATCTATGAAGAGGCATTCTCTAATAACTTCAGATATGGATATGCGAGTGCCAAATCGGTTGTGCTGTTCATCATCGTTCTGATCTTCACATTGATTCAGATTACGGTGATGAAGAAGAAAGAGGTGGAAGCATGAGAATGCAACGACTGAACAGCTATCTCATCCGACTGCTGCTGATCATAGGTTCTCTCTTCGCTATGTTGCCGATCTATATGGCTGTAGTGAACTCGTTCAAAACACAAGGCGAGATGTTCCAATCCTTTATCGCATTGCCGACCACACTGCATTGGGAGAACTATGCAGAAGCATTTACCAAAATCAATTTGCTGCACAGCTCCATGAACTCGGCAATTGTCTCATTCCTTGGCATTGGCGGAATTGTACTCACAGCCTCGATGGCTGGATACAAGCTGTCCCGAACATCAGGCCGACTAAGCAATATCATCTTCTTCCTGTTTGTAGCATCTATGTTAGTTCCATTCCACTCCATTATGATTCCACTGACACGGATGGCGAGAGGGCTTTCGGTTCAGGGCAGTACGTATGGTCTGGCTCTGATCTACATTGGACTTGGTGTTAACATGGCAATCTTCCTCTATCACGGGTTTGTGAAGTCTATTCCGCGTGAATTGGAGGAGTCTGCGCAGATGGATGGGTGTAATGAGTTCCAGACCTTCTTTCAGATTATTTTCCCGTTATTGTTACCAATTACGGTGACCATTGCGATTCTGGACTTCCTCTGGATCTGGAATGATTTCTTATTACCATTGTTGATGCTAACCGATGTGAATAACTATACGCTTATTTTGTCCACGAATATGCTGTTTGGCGAATACAACAAGGAATGGCCACTGATTCTGTCCTCCTTGGTGTTAACCGCAATTCCTGTCATTCTGATCTATGCTTTCTTCCAGAAGTTCATCATGGAGGGGATTGCTGAGGGTGCGGTAAAAGGGTAAGCGTGAGAAGACTAAAAAGAGGAACTGGTGTAAGAGAAGAGAAACAGAGAGTGCAGAATATAGAGCAAAGGATCTAAAATATAATAACAAGCCGTCAAGATGAGGAGAGTATTCTCGCTCCGTTCTTGGCGGCTTTTGAATTTACTTTTCAAGAGAAGAGAGCAACTCACGTACCGTTTCTGCAAGAATGACTATCCCTTGTTCCATCTGCTCTGGTGTGCAATATGCATAGGACAGGCGAATGTGCTCTTGATCGAGACGGTTGTATAAGTATCCAGGGTGGATAAGTACACCACGATCTAAGCACATCTGGAAGAGTCGTCTGATGGAGAGCGGAGCACAAGTTAATTGCAGCCAGATATAGAACCCGCCACGAGGAATATTCCACTGAGCAAGTTCACCGAAATATCGTTGCAGCAGTTCCAACATACAGTCACGTCGGCTGCGTAGCTCAGGTCTTAGACGATCCATGTGCCGCTCGTGATATCCGTCAGCAAACCATACCGCAGCAGCTTCTTGTGCCAGAGAGCTTGTCCCATAATCCGTCTGCATCTTAATATCCGCGAGCCGGCGAATGACGGGTTCTGGGCCGACCAACCAGCCAAGGCGCAGACCAGGACTGACCGTTTTTGAGAGTGTGCCCATATGCAGTACGCGTCCCTCTCGATCTAACGCTTTTAGCGGTTTAGTATGACGGCATGGAGCGGTTTTATTTTGCCTTAACGACAGCAGTGGTATCCTGGGTATGGTTTTTGGGACTAGCGGGGGCAGGCAGAGGCATGGGGCGGTTAGATCGTACAGGGCGTATGAGTGTGATGTTCAATCGAATCTCGGCTGTAATCTTAGTTGGTGTGGCGGGCATGATGCTGTGGAAACTGCTTCAATCGTTATAAATAGGGCGTAATTTATTGTTCAACATGTCAGGTTCAATATGTCATTCAGTAATAAAAAGGAGCTGTCCCATAAGTCATGAATATGACGGGGACAGCCCTTTAGCGTTCTAACATCCACTCAAGGAGGTTGCCACTGCTAGAACGGGATTTAATCTGCTTTTAATAGCATGGATTCAATAAATACTTTCAACTCGTGACTTGTATGATTCAATCGCTCAATAACATCACTGAACTCCGTGACAACTTCCGCTTGGTTGCTGCTGGACTGTGCGATGGATGTAATCTCATCCTCCATGTTTTTCATGGACTGTTGAACATCACGTAGAGAGCGTTCGATGTTGACCGTTGCTTCTTTTGTTCCAGCGGATAGTTTACGTACTTCGGATGCAACAACGCCGAATCCTGCGCCCATGTGACCTGCTCGTGCAGCTTCAATGGCGGCATTGAGACCAAGCAGGTTCGTTTGTTCAGAAATTTCTCGAATGAACGATGCCACTTTGGTTACCTCGCCCGAATTCTGTACCGCCTGCCGCGTGTTGTCCAGGATTTGAGAAGAGGATGCTGATAATTGCTGGGACTGGGCAGCTACCGTCTGCACCATATCCTGAAGCCTGCCGCTGATGTCCGTAATCAGTTGGGTGAAGTGCTCCAGCTTCTCTTCGTTTTTGAGTGAGAAACCGATGGCAAAGGAGCCTACAATGGTTCCGTTCTCGTCTCGAAGTGGTGTAGCTGAAGAGTTAATGGTTGTGCCATAGAATTCTTCGGGAATCCGATTAGCGGATGTTTCCCCATGAATCAATGCACGGCGGAGAGTAGGATCTTCTAATGAGATCGGATCGCCCGCTCGAATGCCCAGATCACAATCTTCACTCGGGACGTAATACACAAATTTCTCGGTATCCGTCACGGCGAGCATCAGATCGTCTTTGAGAAACATAACTTTAAAATAAGGACAGGCTGCTACAAGGGCATCAACAATATTCAATTTGGTCAACTCCTACATGATGTCTGATATGTTCGGTTCGTGGTGCTACGTTATCACCTTAAATCATGAAGCTATGTAAATAGGCTAAACGTATAATTAACTTTATCATAAAGATTTGAAACAGTTATGGAATTGGTGAGAAAGAAAATTTACCTACAAATAAGAGATATATGCCTTAATGAGAGTATATGTCCTATAAAAAAGCCCAGAGGTTCTCTCTGGGCAGTGTAATCGTGTTAAATTACATATTCGATATAGTTAAGCAATGCAAACGACAAGAGCGAGTACACGTGCTATACACTCTCGGTGTGCTCAGTGTACTCAATGTGCTCGATATACTGGATGGATGCAACATACGAGCTTTAGATGTTTGGAGCAGGTTGACCCTGTGTTCCAGATATCGATCTATAGCCCTTACCCACCAATCTGGGACATCCGTCTCGCGGTTGGTGTATGACTTTGCATTTTTTGTTCCAGTGCCATAGCCATCTCATGATTCTTCGGTTTGGTGCCGAGTGCTTTGAGGAAAAGAGCAGCCATCGCCGCAGGGTCATCGACAAAGCGCCGTACGTTATACTCATCTGACCAATATAAGCAGGCTTTGATATGCCCATCTGCGGTCAGACGGAGACGATTACAGTTATCACAGAAGTGGTCACTTACCGGATGAATTAATCCGAATGTACCTTGTGAGCCTGAAATTTTCATGTTTCGTGAGGGGCCGTTCCCGGCAGGGCCTTCGGTATGATCCACAGTCCATCCGGCCTCTGCACATACATCAGTCACAGCTTCGAGCGGCAAATAGGATTTGCGCCACGAGTCAGAAGCATGCCCAATCGGCATGTATTCAATGAACCGAACATGAAGTGGTTGGTCAAGGGTTAGCGCGATGAAGTCCTTGATCTCATCGTCATTAATGCCTTTCATCAGTACCACATTCAGCTTAATCGGTTCGAGCCCAACGTTGGTAGCTGCCTCAATGCCTTTCAGCACCTTGTTCACATCACCGCCACGGGTAATCATGGAGAAGCGGTCAGCTCGCAAGGAATCCAGACTGATATTAATTCGGTTCAATCCAGCATCCTTCAGCGCCTGAGCCTGCTTGTCCAGCAGCAATGCATTTGTAGTTAAAGCAATATCATCAATTCCGTCAATGGCGGAGATCATCGCGACGAGCTTGTGCAGGTCTTTGCGTACTAATGGTTCACCGCCGGTTAAGCGCACTTTGCGCATTCCCATAGGAGCCAGCACTCGAAGTACCTGAGCAATTTCTTCATAGCTCATAATTTCATCATGGGGGGCGAATTCCATGCCCTCGGCTGGCATGCAGTATACACAACGCAAATTACAGCGGTCCGTAACAGAAATACGGATATAGTCATGTATTCTGCCAAATGAGTCCTGGAGCATTTCCATGCAGACCACCCTTTCATCCTCTCAGATTGGAGTTACAACATGCTAACCAAAATAAATGCGACAAATTCAAAAAGAACAGTTGCATCAAATTTTAGCTATTTCTCCAATCCGCGTCAATGATGACGTCGGATGATAGCATTCGTTTTACGGCGGTAAAAGGGGGACGAATCTATTGCGCGGAACTTGTTTCCGGATGCTCTTTATACCATTCATTGGCTTCGCGAAGCACCTGTTCTCCACCAGCTTCCATGAATTCCTTCACAAAGGTATCGAAACTTTCCACAGGCTGATCACCAGTGATGATGGAGATATACGCTTTGTCTCTCATACTGACCAAGTCAGATGAATATTGAATTAGGGCAGGGGTAGCTACCTCCAGGTGGTTATAGATACCGCCCTCTGACAGTCCTACAGACGCAGCCCACTGTTCACGTTCGCCTATGGAGCCACCGGGAACTGTCATGCCGATACTGGAGCCGATTGTATTAATATAGTTCTCCATTCGGTTATACGGAGGGAGGAGATGGAACGTATTTGTGGATTTACCGTTCCAGTCCCAGTGCTTGCCTTGAACACCATACTCCATCCTGATCTGCTCATGCGGATCAGGATTGGCACTGACGTAGTCTAGGATTTCCAGAATTTTTTCTAGTTTGCCTGGCTCGTTGACCGCCTCAGCTCCAATTGCAATAAAGTTCATGAGCAGGTTGTTGCCCTTCGAGCCGCTAAGTCCACCAGGACCAACGACAGGAGCACCAAATACCACCTTGGCATCTGCGTTCTTTTGTTGAAGCTCATAGACATTAAACGAGGCTCCCATCGGGGTTTCTTCGCCTTTTTCATTCAGGATGTTGTAATCGCCCGCTTGAGTCCAATGATAGTAGTTTCCCATGGACGTCATGCCAATTTTGCCATTGATAAAAGCATGAGATAGATGCTTATAACCGCCTTTATTTTCGCCGGTGATAAACTCTGGGTCGATAATTCCGTCCCGGTACCATTTTTGCAAATAAGTTAGGGCTTGCTTCATCTCAGGCTCCAGGGCACCGATGACAAGTTGATCATTTTTCAGATTAAAATATAGCTGCTCGGTAAAAACGGTCTGCCCAAAAGCGCCGAATACCACATTCATACCTTCCTTGGACAAACCGTACGTGTCCTGTTTACCATTTCCGTCAGGATCACCTTTGGCAAAGGCATATAACACGGTTTCTAATTCTTCCAATGTTGTGGGGGTGTCTAATCCAAGTTTCTTCAGCCAGTCTGCTCGATAGACGATAGGGGTACGGTAAATATTAGTCTCATTGATGACGGGAATGCCATATAAGCTGTCATTTATTTTTCCGTACTCGAAGTAACGTGGATCATAATCGCGGATGCGTTGTACAAGATTGGGCGCATGTTGCTCAAGCACATCTTGAGGAATTTCCGCTAATACCCCTTGTGTCTGATATTTAAGCAGATCATGGGGTTGCCTGATTCGAAATAGATCTGGGATATTCCCTTGAGCAAGCTCCAAGTCGAGCAGATCCTCGTAACGTTTGTTCTCCAGGTTCCACACGTCCAGATTCACATGAAATAGCTTCTCAAGATATACAATCATTTCTGCATCTTCAGGAACCGGGGTATTCTGATGCATAGTCCAAGAGATGTTATA
Organism: Paenibacillus sp. Root52; assembly: GCF_001426865.1. Lineage (GTDB taxonomy): Bacteria > Bacillota > Bacilli > Paenibacillales > Paenibacillaceae > Paenibacillus. Next base: position 251,591 of record NZ_LMFO01000031.1, read on the forward strand.
TTCAGAGGCGGTATCCTTCTCAGCGCTGGCGAGATGATTTTGTTGCTGCACTTGTGCGCTTTCTCTTCCTGACACAGTACAGCCGCTCAAGAGTACGACAAGCATAAGTGTTGTTATAGATAGACAGAGAGCTCTTGAAAGGTTGAGGTTCATAGTAGCTCCTTCACATTTTTTTTGGATTCCTGCTGTGGATCAGTTCGTCAGGCTACGCATGAAGTTTTTCGGGGTGCAGCCGTGAATTTCTTTGAACTTCTTAATGAAATAAGCAGGGGTACGGTAACCGACGGTGCTCGCAACTTGCTCAATGGTGAATTCCCGCATTGCAATGAGTTCGCGTGCACGTTCCATCCTCTGATTGGTGACATATTCCGAATATACAATGCCCGTATCTTCTTTGAAGATTTTACTGAGATATTTGGGGCTGATGAACACTTGCTCAGAGACATGATCTAGCGTGAGATCGCCAGAGATATTGTCGCGAATATAAGCTTTGACCGCGGAGATGGTATCTGGGCTCCTGACCTCGCTTCGTTTCTCTACATGTGTAATAAACTCGGTGATTAGATCAACCATCCACTCCGAATAGGTGTTGATATTGTAGAGTGATGCAAATTGCTTGTACAAACTATTGGCGTTTGCATCAGCAGGCTGCCAGCGTACCTGATTAATGCAGTTAGAGTAAATTGATACCGCTTTCAATAAAAAAATCCGGCTATATTCGGCTGAATATTTACCTTCCTTTATTACCCTTACTAACTCATGAATGGCGTTAGCCGTACCATCCACATCACGGAGCTGTAATTTCTTTTCAAAGTTCACAAGGTATGAATCTGGAATTTCCAAGCTGCTAGTCTCCCTGTCCAGAAGTCCAAGCTCTTGAATCGCAGACTGCTCGGGGAAGAAATAGCTATATTGAATCAGTGCATTAGCCTGATGATAGCTCGTATAGATCTGAGTATAGTGATCCACCCAGCCACCCAATGATAGTGCAAATTCTAGGCCGAATCGGTCTCTTGCCTCGGAATGAATGAATTCAACAATATGATCCGAGAGAGGCTCCTCAGGTTGGTTGGTACAGATAATGACCACCATTTTGTGATCCTGCAGTTCCTCTGCGAGCAGCCTTGTTCCTTCTATCTCGGCTGTTTCTAACTGCTGGATCATCGAGTATAACGTATGCTGCGACTGTCGTGGCTGCATTTCCTTCCACTTTTCACTGACGGGATCAATGACGATACAGCGGAAGCGAGAGTAGGCCATCGAAACGTGAATAGACTGCAGCTGCTCCGTAAGCTCTTCCGGCGTAAATCGATTATGGATCATGTTGAGCATAATGCTATGCTTAATCATTTTGTGATTGGCCTGCAACGTTTCTTCCAGACTATCGACTTTGCTAGACAGGCTGTTAATAGCGGTATCAATGAAGCGATACTCATTCTGCCGTAGGCTGGCTGGGCTATCCACCCGTCCTTTAATATTATTCAGGATTCGCTTGACCGGACTGTAGTTGGCCACTGTAAATAGGGAGGACATCGCTATCCCAACGGCGACAGCGAGCAAGCCGAGCAGGAGCGAAACTTCCTTCAAGCTATCCAGTTTGTAATAGAAGTTTTTGTTCGGTGTAGTCGTGTATATCCTCCAGCCATTGCCTTTGAATTGATCCTGGGAAATGACATATGAATCATGGTCAAAGATATGCGTAAAGCTCTCATCCGAAGAAGAAGTGGACAGCAGGGAATGTAACAAATTCTCCTTGGTAGTGGTGCCTAACAAGGTTTTGTCGGCGGCCGAAATAACGGTTCCTTGCTGATCTACGATAAATGTACTCGCATAGTCGGCAGGAATCATATTTTCGATAATCTGACTAATCGTAGATTCTTTGATATCAATCGCAATCATGACCTTACTGCTCTGTCCCGACGATTGAAACGGATAACTGCGGACATAGGTAATTAAAGGCGTTTTATTGTTCTCTATGGATTGTTCAATATAAGCATCCTGAGGAACCATGCGCGTCTGCGTCCATAAGGAGCTTTCTTCTGTTTCCTTCATGGCCGTAGCCCAATCAGCAATCTGATCCACCCGTTCAGGCGCATCCTTATAGAGCATCAGCCCATGTGCGGACGAGATCATGAATTGATTCTTCGTATCGTATATATGAATGGATTCAATAAGATCGGAATAATTTTGCACCTGATTTTTGAGTAACTGTTCGATATCCAGTATCTTGCCATGGTTTCCTTTTAAGCTATCTATATCAATATTAACAGGACTACCCAGCGCTAAAGACAGATAGACCTGATTCACCTTCTGAATGACGGAACTCTCCATATAATTGACCGTGTTCTTGAGCAGCAATTGTTTGTTACTCCGAATCTCTTTACTGTATTGATGGGAGAAGAAGAGGTAGAGAATTGAGCCAAAAAGAAGCGCAATGACAAGGACGACAGCGATATAGGAAAAAACCATCCTAGATCTTACAGATTGAAACAGCTCGCGCATCCATGTTCCTCCTTCACAATTGGTTTCTACATAACTCAATCATTATATAATAGCCGCCGGACGAGAGATCATGTTGATCGAAATTTAACAAACTTACCTCTGAAAATTTACCTACAATTTAAAAAGATTTTACAAACAACTACAGTATAGATGACGTTTGTAGGATTCTCTCTATTTTTTTGAAAAAAAAGCTCCAAAACGTACGGATTTGATATAAAACGGAATTTGTTCTATAGATGCCAGGCGCCCCCAGATGCTAATGTTACGGCATATCAGACATCTAGATGGAACACTTCTCATCATTTGCTGGTGCGGTAGTCAAAATAATTACGATTATGGGAGCGTGTATTGCAGGCCATGAGAAAACCACTTAAAAAATCACTCGCATTACTTCTAATGTTGTCTTTGGTAAGTCCGACGTTTGCGGATCGGGGTTATGCAGCTGACCAGAAACTTCAGTTCTCTGACATTAAAGGACACTGGGCGGAAGCGAACATTCAAGCTTGGGGTAATGAGGGATTAATTCGAGGTTACTTGGATCATTCATTCAAACCGAATGCGTATATTACTAGAGCAGAATTTATGAATCTGGTGAATGGGGCTTTTGGATACACAGGACAAGCTACAATTAACTATAACGATGTTTCTGACCAAGCATGGTATTACGAAGCGGTATCTATAGCGAATGCCGCTGGATATATAGATGGTTATACGGATGGTACGATGAAGCCGCAAGATCCAATTACACGTCAAGAAGCGGCCAAAATTATTACAGGAATTCTGAATCTCGAACTAAATGAAGAGGCAGCTAATACGTTTAGTGATGCATCCTCTATCGCAGATTGGAGCAAAGGGGCTGTAGGTGGAGCGGCAGCAGCCAAAGTTATTGCTGGATATGCAGATGGAAGCTTCAAACCACTTCGTTCCATCACACGTGCAGAAGCTGTAAGTGCATTGGTGAATGCGCAGGACATCGATTCGAATACAGCGATCAAACCAGCTAAGCCTAAGGGGACAGCCAACGTATTGAATGTAGCTCCTCCTGCGGATGAAGCTCGTTTATCTGCAGTCGAGCATGGAGGCAATGCAGATGACGGTACACTCAAAAATGTTGTAGCAACGAATCCATTTATCGATATTTTGGACGGTTTCGAACAAGTATGGTCCATCAACCAACCGGAGTGGAGAGATGGAACAGCAGAGACGAAGCCTGGTGCTGGCGATAAAGTAGCGAAGTATGGTGATGGACCGACTCCATATTATGACGGCTTCAAAAATGATCCAACCGTACCCGTTGCAGATCAGAAAACTTTTGCGAATGTAGAGATTCGCAACGAAGCAACGTGGGTTGCCAATATCAAATACGTTGAAGATGTAACGCAAAATCGTACCGATGAAGAGGCGTTAGCGGCCTATTACGATGACCAGCGCGATAAAATCTACAGTATGATGGAAGGCTTTGGCCCGCTGGCTAACACATATGTGGACATCATTAAGCCGGTGACGAGTATTGAACGAAGCACGGATGAGATGAATGTTGATCTGAAAGAAGAAACGGTGGAAGATGAAAGCCAAGGCCTTGGAAGTGATTGGTCCAAAACAGAGCTTGCTGACATGGCAGCTCTAGTGGATCTGGTTCGTTTCAAAACACCTGCTTCATCCAATCCGGCAAAATACTTCTTCTCTTCCCCAAGACCGTGGAGAATGAATTCGAACGGAGAAGTGAAAGAGGTCGTTGATAGCAAGGGACTGCCTGTATGGGAAACACTGGGTGAGGGCGAAGCCAAAGAAGAGCCGCTGCCATCCGGAGGAACGAAAGCATCAGGAGAGAAGCATGTCCAGCAGTATGAGAGCAATGTGAAACTTATTCCTGCATTAAGTTATGTGAGAAGAATTGCTGAGGATGGACAAGGAAAAGACGGAGGATACCCAAGTGGACATACAAGCGCGTCATACTTGTCCGTACTTCCATTTGCTTACGCTACGCCTGAACGATTCTCCGAATTGTTGACGAGAGCAGCGCAGATGGGTGAGAACCGTGTCATCACGGGCATGCACTCCCCACTTGATGTAATTGGTGCTCGGATCCAAGCTACGGCGATGACAGCATATGCGTTTAATAAAAAAGAGAATCAAGAAGTGCTGGATAAGGCATATGAAAATGCAGGAGAAGTATTTGGTGCATTAGCTAAAGAAAAAAATATGAGTCTGTATGAATATGCGCACACGGTAACAGAGGACTACAACTTTAAGAGTGCATACGACGAGAAGAAATGGGAAGATCATGACGCGAACAAAGCTTTCTATAGAGAGAAGATGACGTATGGTCTGCCACAGACAGGGACAAAAGGTCTAGCGCCTGTTGTGCCGCTGGGAGCCGAAGCGCTGCTGGAGACTCGCCAACCGTATCTGACGGATGAGCAACGTCGAGAAGTGTTGTATACGACATCCATTGATTCCGGTTACCCTGTACTAGACGAGTCTAAGGGCTGGGGTAGATTGGATCTGGTAACAGCATCGGATGGTTATGGTGCATTCTTAAGCAATGTCATTGTAGATATGGATGCTTCCAAAGGACGTTTCAATGCAGAGGACTGGTGGAGAAATAATATCTCTGGCATTGGTATGTTAACTAAGAAGGGTACAGGAACACTTACATTGACAGGGAAAAACAGCTATACAGGTGGAACTCTGGTACAGGCCGGAACACTGAAAGCTGAATCCACAATGGCATTTGGTACAGGTGATCTGTATTTGGAAAATGGAGCGGTTGTTGTAGATGTGGATGGTTCACTCAACTTGAATCGTAACTTTACCGTGGATAATGGAACGCTCGACATTGTTGTGAAGAATAATCTTAATGCGATTCATGTCGGCAAGAAGCTGTATCTGGATGGAGGAACCCTCAATCTTGATCTGTCTAACTACAAAATTGAAGGCTCCAAAGACATTACTTTGATTACTGCCAATGGAATTAACGGTGAATTCGATCGTGTAACTGCTGACGGTTATGAGGTTACTGTCTCGTACGAAGATAATCGTGTCATTGCACATGTTGTTGCTAAATAACATCTAATTTAATCTGATCTAAGTAGCTCATTAGTTGTTACAAAGAGCATCTGCCATTTCCTTTATTGTTATTAGGATCACAACAATGAAGGATGTGCAGATGCTCTTTTCTGTATCCTCGTAAGTTTGCTCGGTTCAATTATTAAAGGCTTGTATTCGACTGGTGGTGAGTTAACTGAAACTGTCCTACCACCTGTTGCAAAAATAAAGTAATGACTTCGACATCACGTGAAGAATGCTGTACCTGTAACATATCGTGCAGAAGCTCCCGCATCTCCGTCTCAACCTCGGCAGAAGTAGAGCGATTTTGATGGCTGATCGCTGCGATGTTCTCCATGAGCATAACGACCTCATCAACCACTTGTGTTCGCTCAGCATCTTCCGCGGTGGCGCTTTGCAATAACTGTGAGGCTGCCTGCACGAGAGTAGTTCCTTCCGTAAGAACCTGATCTCCTTCTCGGATGGATTGGGATGCTGTGTTAGCTGCTGTAGAGATTTTACTCAGAATGTGATGAATATCTTCTGTTGAGGAACGGGACAACTCAGCGAGCTTGCGTATCTCCCCAGCGACAACAGCGAAGCCGCGTCCATGCTCTCCAACATGAGCTGCTTCAATAGAAGCGTTCAATGCCAGTAGATTGGTCTGAGCCGAGATCTCATTAATGACAGCCAGTGCACGGTAGATATCCTGCATCGTATCCATAAAAGACAAGATGGTGCGATTGGTATCGGACACGGCTCCAGAGATCTGAACCATTTTGTCACCGATACGCTCTACTTCTTGCTGGGCAACTTGAATTTGTGCTGTTGCACTAGCTTCAAGCTGGTGCAGCGTATGACGCATGTGATCTGCGGCAATCTTAGCTTGATCTAGATCCTCAAGCTGTGTACGTATACCTTGAATCATGAAGCTTAGCTTACGATTGACACGTTCTGTCGTGCCTTGTGTCGTTTCTGTTGATGTCCGCATCTGATATTGATTGTCCATCACATCCACGGTAGCCAGCTGAACTTTGAGCATGATCGCTTCAAGTGAATCGATCATATTATTGATCCATTTCGCCAGTTCACCGGTTTCATCCTGAGCAAAAGTGGACGTATCCAGGCGCTGGGTCAGATCTCCTTTGCCCTCGGCATTGATTCGAATAAACCCACTAATACGTCGCATGTCCTCATGCACACGGCTATACTGCTTACGCTGCAATTGGCTTGCTGCGAATAACCCGCATATGAGATTGAAAGCGGCGATAGCTCCTGCGCTCCATCCACTGCCGGAGAGAGCGTAAACGAGAACAGCCCCGAGGATTGCCGACAACGTAATCCACAGACTGTGCAGCTTGAACTGGCGCCAGCCAATGTTCCGAACCTGATACACTTCCTCCAAGTCCCCCTCACACATCATACCCCAGCGGTCTGGGCAGTGTGGAAGCTGAAACGTAATCCCCTTACCGATGACAGGGATATGACGATAATCGGAGTAGCCGGGAAAGGCAACGAACAAGTTAGAGCCATGTTGAATCGTATTTTCCACCCCGGGATGTAATTTTCCAGTGGAAGGATCGGTGAATAAAAGTTCAAGCTCGGTATGTTCCTTAACGGAGACAGTCCCCCATTCAGTTGTGACGCCGTCTTTGAGATTTTCTCCGTGAGTGAAGGTTCGATCCTCAAATCGACTACGGGATAGAGCTGTTCCGGGCTGCAGATGCGGCCGTATCGTTGATTCCGCCATGAAAATGTAGTTATCACCTGAATCCGGATAGATATGGCCTGACTCTCTTTGAATTAAATCGCCTAATACATCGTTCGGAATACGGCTACATAGCGCTCCAACATAGCGTCCCTCGTGTACGATGGGAGCAACAAACATCAGTGTGACATCATCATGAAAAGAAGACGAACGCGCGCCAATCTCCAGGGTGAGTGGATCAGAGTAAGGGCCATAGAGGCACTTTCTTCCCTTGATATCTGCTCTGGCATAGCGTATGCCTGGTTCAAACCATTCATCGGTGTGGCTGTAGACCTTTCCAATATGCTTCGGATACGTAGAGAATACAACCTCGTTTTGCTCATTCATCATAAAAAGCTCTGTACAATCTTTTGCTCTTGCATAACTTCCCTTGAACCATACGCTTAGTTTGCTTAGAGGCTGCGAACCTTGTAACAACTCTTGGGGTTGAAGTGACTGAACTTGCTGCAATAATCGATCCAGGTGATCCCATTGTTCATCCGCCCAGTCCATGAGAAGCTGACGTCGTGTTTCGGCAATTCCTTCAAATATCTGTTCTACGTCTTCCTTGATATGTACGTTTAACCGATACGACCGCCACAGCGGCCAACCCTTTTTCCACCCGAGCCAGTCAAACACGCCAAACACCCCCCGATTGTTGAATGTGAACGCTTCTCTCTCTCTTTCTCTCTATATAAGTCTTATACAAGAAAATCACCAAGAATACGAGGGTGTATGCTGGATTTTCCGAATATTCATTCAAAAAATGCAAATAATATACGTTTTTGAAATATGAAATAAGGACTGCTTCAGGCATGATGATCCTCTAACAGTTGATATTCATGATTGAGTTATATCCTTGTTAGGTAACCTCTCCTCCATATTTGCCTCACTTTACACTCTGTAACATGAACAAGCCTATTCTAAAAACAGTCTGTATAATGTAATCCTCGCTCAATGTTATATAGTATTACCTAACCAGTAAATCTGTAATGTTCGTGAACACGACTCGGTTCAATAACCTCCCATTCACCCTGAGTGCGATAAGAAGATCACTTCCGCGAAAAGGAGAATGCCTATGTCCTCCATAAACGTTCCTGCTCCAGATGTCTGCCACATTGAAGTGGATCATGTGTCCGTTGTTTTTGGAACTGGAACACAACAGGTAACGGCACTGTCAGATGTTTCGTTTCGCATCGGTTCCAATGAATTTGTCTCTTTGCTAGGGCCATCCGGCTGCGGCAAATCTACCTTATTGCGACTGGTTGCCGATCTGCTCCAGCCCACGTCCGGTTCTGTCCGTATTGCCGGGGCTGAGCCAGGAAAAGCAAGGTTACAGCGACAGTTCGGCATCGTATTTCAGACCCCCGCTCTGTTCGACTGGCGCACGGTGCGCCACAATGTAGAATTACCGCTGGAGCTACTCGGTACGAGTAAGAAGGAATGCAGGCGCATGAGTGCTGAACTGCTTGAGCTAGTCGGTCTCACCCGATTTGCTGACCATTATCCTTGGCAGCTTAGTGGGGGAATGCAGCAGCGGGTGTCGATTGCGAGAGCACTTGCGCTTGATCCACCATTGTTACTCATGGATGAACCATTCTCCGCCTTGGATGAATTCACCAAAGAAAAATTGCAATTAGAACTGCTCGATATTAAGCGTTCCACAGGCAAGACCTTCCTCTTTGTTACACACAGTATCCCTGAAGCTGTATTCCTATCAGACCGGATTATCGTTCTCTCTGCACATCCGGGTCAGGTACATTCCATACATCATGTTGAATTGCCCTCAGAACGTAATCGTGAACTGAGGGAAACGGAAGCCTTCTATCAAATGATAACGACGATTCGCAATTGTTTCTATGAGGAGCGTGATCCGTCTGATGCCTCTGCGCTCTTATAAACCTGGCTATCGTTCTTGGATCGCGATCTGGATTATTCTCTTACTCCTGTTATGGGAAGGCATCGCCTGGATACTCCATGCATCCATGTCCCCTCAACAGGCATCATCTCGCCTACCTTACCTACATGATGTAGTTATGGCGCTATTCCGACATGCAGGCACGCTGGCTGAACAAGGAAGTGTGACGTTTGGTAATGCGGCAATTGGTTTTGCAGGAGGTACGCTTCTGGGTCTAGCGCTAGCACTCCTGATGAGTATAGCCGTCTGGCTGGAGCGTACATTATCGCCCTATGTGATTTCTTCACAGATGGTTCCAGTCATTGGTCTTGCCCCGATTGTATACGGCATTATCCATAACGCTGAGTGGGCGCGGATCGTGATGGCCGCATACGTTACCTTTTTCCCGATTATCATTCACACGCTGAAAGGTTTGAAAAGCACTGCCCCGGAGCATCTGGAGCTCATGCGTTCCTGTGGAGCCTCGTTGTCAGCCCGGTATATCAAGTGTTTGTTGCCTTCTGCGCTGCCTGGTTTATTCTCTGGGATGAAAATCGCCGCTCCGCTCGCTGTAACTTCTTCTATTGTAGTGGAACTAATGGGTGCTCCCGATGGATTAGGCGTGCTTATGGTAAGTTCTCTGTACTATGGTAACGCCCAAGTTGGTATGTTCTGGGCAACGATCATGCTAAGTATGGGCATCGGCTTGATCTCGTATTTGGTTATCAGCCTTGCTGAACGTTTGTTAACACCATGGCAGCCTGAATTCAGAACCAAGAGAGGAGGGGCTGCATGAATGATCATGTATGGAAACATCGGAATAAGGAGGATCGAGTGACGGCGGTTGTATCTGGAGGAACATCCATGTCCAGCTCCGCCATGATCACACCCACTTCAGCTTCAGCTTCCCACTTACAGGAACAACAGGGACAAGCCGAAGAGAGGCGATGGACTCGTCGCTTGCGTGGAAGATCCATGGGTGTACGTCTGCTCCCAGCACTTGCAGGACTTATATTTCTTCTTCTCTGGCAACTTAGGCTATTCCACTACATGTTCTCCCTAGAAATTTATCAATTGCCTGTACCTTCTTCCATTGCGATCTCAATTAAAGACAATGCAGAAATGCTCTTCCGTTATGCGATGTATAGCGGCACTGAAATGTTAGGTGGTTTCTTGTTAGGTTCTTCGCTAGGCGCACTCGCCGCTATAGTTGCCTGTTTCTTTCCTACGAGTGGAAAGGCGGCAGTTGCCGTGATGTCTGCGCTGAACGCAATACCAATCGTTGCACTGGCACCGATTATGAACAACTGGTTTGGGGACGGAATCTGGTCACGCATTGCGGTGGTAGCAGTCATTACCATGGCCGCTATGGCTGTCAGTCTATTCAAAGGGCTAACGTCCATCCAGCCACAGTATCATGAATTGCTCGGGGGACTTGCAGCGAGCAAAGTGCAAGTTTTTATCAAGCTACGCTTACCTCATGCCCTGCCGGCACTGTTCGCTGGATTGAAGATTAATATGTCGACCAGCATTATTGGAGCCATCGTAGGGGAGTTTTTCATTGCTTCTCAAGGTCTGGGATACCTGCTCTCTGATCAGATTCGACTGGCGAATATGCCGCTTGCCTGGTCTTGCATTGTTATCGCCGCTGTCCTTGGGATTGTGCTCTATGAAGCCGTGGTGCTGGCAGAGAAACGCCTGATCCCTTGGAGCCGTGTTCGCACAGATCCCTGATTGGGCATCGAGTAGAGTCCTGATATTATATGCAATCGGCATAACCCAAAATCCATATCAATAGGGGGTTGTTCTTCACATGTACCGACCGTTAAAACCTGGTTTTCTAGTGTTGATGCTGCTGGTTGTTGCTATGTTAGGTGCCTGTTCGACGGATTCTAAGCCGGCTGCGACTCCTGCTGCTGCGGGTGCAGGGGAAGCAGAAGGTGAGGGTCAGTCTTTAACGAAAGTGAAGATCCAACTCAAATGGGTACCGCAGGCTCAGTTTGCAGGTATATATGCTGCCAAGGAGCAGGGTTACTTCGCCGATGAGGGCATCGATGCCGAGATTATTCCCGGAGGGCCGGATATCGTCATAGAACAACAGGTCGTCAATGGTGCTGCAGATGTTGGGGTAACCGGGGTAGACAGCTTGCTGGTCAGCCGGGATAACGGACTCCCGCTAGTATCCCTCGCGCAGATATCGCAAAAGAGCAGTTATCGATTAATTGCCAAGAAATCTGCGGGGATCACCGATCCTACTCAGATGAAGGGCAAGAAGGTTAGTACATGGTTTGGTAGTCAACAATTCCAGGTGCTCGCCTTCATGGAGAAGAATGGTCTTGATCCTAAGAAGGATATCGAGCTGGTTAAACAGGGATTCACGATGGATCAATTTTTCAATGACCAGGTGGATGTGGCTACAGCAACCATCTATAACGAATTTCATGTGGTACTGGAGAGCGGTGTGAAGGAATCGGATTTGGATGTATTCAACATTGAGGATGCGGGTGTTGGCATGTTGGAGGATACCCTTATTGCGAAGAAAGACTGGGTAGACGGCAATCGGGATCTGGCAGTCAAAGTTACGCGTGCCATTCTGAAAGGCTGGAACTATGCAATCGACAACCAAGATGAGACGGTAGATGCCGTAATGAAAAATGTAACCGAGGGTAGCACCACTCGTGAGCACCAAGTGACCATGCTGGAAGAGATTGCGAAGTTAATTCGCCCTGAGGGTTTTACCGAACAGCAGGTTGGCAGCTTCGTCGAGGAGTCCTTCACACGGACGGCAGATATCGCCTTAAATTATGGTTTGATCAAAAAAGCCGCAAATCTGGATGAAGCATTAGAGAGAAGTATCTATGAAGATGCAGTGAAATAAATGGAGGAGGATGACGCATGAACACTGTGGATCAGCAGCCTCAGCCACTTGGGGGTACGAAAGAAGAATGGCTGGAGAAGGATCGTCAATATGTGTGGCATCATATCTCCCCGCATAACGATCATCCGATGATTGCCGTCAGCGGTGAAGGAAGCTGGATTATGGATCAGGATGGCTCGCGTTATCTGGATGCGATGTCCGGATTGTGGTGTGTGAACGTTGGGCATGGGCGGGAGGAAATTGCCAGAAGTGCCTATGAGCAGATGAAAGCACTCGCCTATGTACCGATGACCCAGAGTCATGAGCCGGCAATCCTGCTCGCAGAGAAGTTGAATGACTGGCTGGAGGGGGAGTATCGGATCTTTTTCTCCAACTCGGGTTCGGATGCCAATGAGGTAGCTTTCAAAATAGCCCGTCAGTATCATCACCAGAATGGTGAGCCTACTCGGCACAAGTTCATCTCTCGTCACCGTGCATATCACGGGAACTCCATGGGCGCACTGGGCGCTACGGGGCAAGCGGCTCGCAAGATCAAATACGAACCCCTCGGCGTTGGTTTCACTCACGTACCTCCGCCGTATTGTTATCGTTGTCCATTTGGTAAGAGTAAGGACGAATGCGGGCTGGAGTGCGCGACGATCTATGAAGAGGTCATACGCTGGGAAGGGCCAGAGACCGTAGCCGCAGTTATTATGGAGCCAGTTATTACAGGGGGTGGCATGATTGTGCCTCCTCCGGATTATATGCGCACGGTACAGGAGATCTGTGAGCGCTATGGTGTACTGTTGATCGTCGATGAGGTCATTTGTGGTTTTGGTCGCTCAGGGCAAAAGTTCGGGCATCACAATTACGGTGTTAAGCCTGATATTGTGACGATGGCGAAAGGCATGACCAGTGCGTACTCTCCATTATCGGCTACCGCCGTGAGAGCGGACATGTACGATTTGTTCAAGGAACCTGGCGCGGATACACACCTTCGTCATGTGAACACCTTCGGGGGCAATCCGGTCTCTTGCCGGGTAGCGCTGGCGAATCTAGAGATTATTGAACGTGAGAATCTAGTTAGTCAAGCTGAGTGGCTGGGGCAATTGCTCCGTGAGAAGCTCGAACCGCTCTTGTCGCTTTCGGTGGTCGGTGACATTCGCTCCTTCGGATTCGCCTGTGGCATCGAATTGATTGAGGCGGATGGCTCTCCGGCCAGAGCCGATCAGGTGGCGAAGGTACTTGCTAGCTGTAAAAAGGATGGAATTCTCATCGGTAAAAATGGGGATACCGTACCAGGGTTTGCAAATATTCTGACGATCTCACCGCCATTCGTCACAACGGAAGCGGAGCTGGATCTCATTGCAGGCAGCCTACTGACTGCACTAAGTAATTTGGGTGCAAATTCATTAGACATGAACGGTGAAGCCATAACTGTACAAGGAGGAGTTCGAAGTGCAGACGACTGCCGGGATCACCATTAATCAGGTTCGGCTGAATGAGCGAATTGAACAACTGTCTCGCATTGGACGCATCGTAGATACCGGTGTCTGTCGATTAGCCCTGACACCGGAAGATATGGAAGGCATCATTCAGGTTCGTCTCTGGATGGAAGAGGCAGGGCTTACCACTCGGCTTGATGCGTTTGGCAATTTGATTGCTCGCTTGGAAGGTACAGACCCATCGCTACCGCTACTTATGCTGGGTTCACACATCGATTCTCAGCCGTATGGTGGCCGCTATGATGGAGCGATTGGAGTGCTCGGTGCGCTCGAAGCTGTTCAATGTCTGATGGAGCAAGGGATCCAGCCTCTGATGTCCATTGAGGTCGTAGCCTTTTGTGATGAAGAGGGTTCGCGGTTCAATAAAGGCCTGTTTGGCTCCCGTGGGATAACCGGGCAGTTGGAAGAAGGCGAACTGGAGCGACAGGATAAGCATGGGGTGACGCGGCGAGAAGCGATTGAATCCTTCGGTTGCTCCCCAGCACAATTTGCCGAATCGGTATATCCGCCTGGAGCGATTGGCACATATCTGGAGTTGCATATTGAACAGGGGCCTGTACTGGAATCGATAGATGCGCCAGTGGGTGTAGTGACCGGAATTTCAGGGCCATTGTGGCTCACGGTGACCATGAAGGGAATGGCAGGTCATGCTGGTTCGGTTCCGATGGGAATGCGGCATGATGCACTTGTTGGCAGCGCCAAAGTCATTGCTGCGTTTGATGAGATGGTACGCGAGGATCCTAGTGCTCCTACAGTAGGAAGCCTGAGGGTGTTCCCCGATTCGCGCAACATTATTCCGGAGGAAGTTAGCTTTACCATAGATTTGCGGGATATGGAGATGGCGCGCAGAGATCAGCTGGAAGCCCGGTTAATGCAACTGCTGGAGGATGTAAGCAAGCAACATGGGCTGAGCTATTCGCTCACTGTCGATACCAACAGTGAACCGCGTTATTGCGCGGATCGAATTAAATCTGCGATTCACTCGTCGGCAGAAGCGATGGGACTGACGTTACCCGAGCTCATGAGTGGGCCTTTCCATGATGCGCTGGCATTATCACATGTGTGTGATTACGGCATGATCTTTGTCCGCAGTAAGGATGGCATTAGTCACCATCCGAGTGAATACTCTTCGCCAGAAGATATTACACTGGGCACCGAGGTCTTATACCGTACCGTTCGGCAGATGTGTAATGGTCACACAGTTATCGACACATTTTCATAAGGGGGCGTTCCAATATTATGAGCAAAATCAAGATTGGTTTGATCCAAGCTTCACACGCCATTGAAGGCACCGCTTCCGTTGAGGTACATAAGGAAGCGGCGATACAGAAGCATATCGCCATGGTGCGGGAAGCTGCCGCCAAGGGAGCGCAGATTATTGGCTTACAGGAAGTATTCTACGGTCCGTACTTCTGCACGGAACAGAGTCCGAAGTGGTATGCCTCTGCGGAGCAGGTACCAGAGGGGCCAACTACACAACGTTTCCAAGCATTGGCGAAGGAGCTTGGGGTAGTCATTATTTTGCCGGTGTATGAGGTGGAAGGCATTGCTTCGTATTACAACACGGCAGCCGTAATCGATGCGGATGGATCGTATCTGGGGAAATATCGCAAGCATCACATCCCGCATGTGGAAGCAGGTGAGGGTACGAATGGATTCTGGGAGAAGTATTATTTCAAACCTGGAAATCTTGGATACCCGGTGTTTGATACGGCTTACGCTAGAGTGGGCGTGTACATCTGTTATGACCGTCATTTCCCGGAGGGAGCACGTCTGCTTGGTTTAGCGGGTGCTGAGATTGTATTCAATCCTTCGGCAACGGTGGCAGGCACGTCGGAATACCTGTGGAAGCTGGAGCAACCCGCACATGCGGTAGCCAATGGGTATTATGTTGCTGCGATCAATCGTGTAGGGGTGGAATCACCTTGGAATATGGGAGAGTTCTACGGTCAGTCCTATCTCGTTGATCCGCGTGGCAAGATGGTTGCCATCGGTAGCAGGGATCAGGATGAAGTAATTATTGGGGAGATGGATACCGAGGTGATCCGGGAAGTGCGCAATGTATGGCAATTTTACCGGGATCGTCGGCCTGAAACGTATGAGCACCTCGTGCACTTGTAGAGGTTGTTCAAAAAGTCCGCTTTTGATTACAAAGGATGCCCTGAGGCACGAACAGGATACACAGCTCAATGAATAATTTTTGGAGGTGCATACGCATGATGAACAGCCCTGGAACCCCCATGTCTGATTATGGATGGGAGAGTCGTTTCACGGAGATGAAACCTGCGATGTCAGGTGCAGAGGCGATGGAGGAATCCAACCGCTGTCTATATTGTTATGATGCACCTTGCATTAAGGCGTGTCCAACAGATATTAATATTCCTTCGTTTATACGGAAAATCTCCACAGGTCACCTCAAGGGCTCGGCTCGAACCATTATGGATGCGAATCCGGTGGGGGCCAGTTGCGCGAGGGTCTGTCCAACAGAAGAGTTATGTGAAGGTGCCTGTGTTCTGAACGATTCGTCAAAGCCTATTCGCATCGGTGACCTGCAACGTTATGCAACGGATTGGGCACGCACGAAGAATGAACCTTTGTTCCATCCGGCACCTTCGAATGGACGTACTGTTGCAATTGTGGGAGCCGGCCCGGCAGGGTTGTCCGCAGCCAGAGAGCTGGGGCGTGCAGGGTATGAGGTGACGATCTATGAAGCGAAGGCGAAAGGTGGCGGACTGAACACGTATGGCATTGTATCGTTCCGTTTACCTGAATCCGTCGCGTTGTGGGAAGTACAGCAAGTGGAAGCATTGGGCGTACAGATCTGCTATGGAGTTCGTATTGGGGTAGACCTCTCGGCAGATGAGCTTATGGAGCAATATGACGCAGTGATTCTCGCTTGTGGCATGGGAGCAGTGCCGATGCTTGGCATTGAAGGCGAGACACTAGAAGGAGTCTATGATGCCATTGAGCTGGTCGAATCGACGAAGCAGGGTGTGCCGCCGGCGCTCCATGGATTGAATGTTGCTGTGATTGGTGCAGGCAATACAGCCGTGGATGCGGCAACGTGCTCTGTACGTTTGGGTGCTGAGCGAGTACAGATGCTCTATCGACGCGGAGAGGGTCAGATGACGGCGTATGCGTTTGAATATACATTTGCGAAACAGGAGGGAGTCGAGTTCCGTTGGTTTACGATGCCGAGGCGTATTATCGGAGATGAGAACGGCCGAGTTCGCGCGATTGAATGCGTGAAAATGCGACTGGAGACACCGCCCGGCGGGGGACGCGCATGGCCTGTACCGGTGGAAGGGTCAGAGTTCACGATTGAATGTGATACTGTCGTGCGCGCAATTGGGCAGAATCGGTTGTTGCCGCTTATTGAAGCGTTTGGCTTGAAGCACCAGGGAGGTGTAGTGGAGGTGGAGCCGCACACTTATCGCACATCCCGCCCTCAGGTCTACGCTGCTGGAGATGTTATCTTTGGTCAGGGACAGGGTGAAGCGATGGTCGTATCAGCAGCGCAGCAAGGAAAGATGGTAGCAGCGGCGGTCATGAAGGCATGGCCTGGAAAGGTAGAAGAGACGGCATGAGTTCGGAATCACGCTACGCTCGGTTTAATGACACCAGCATCAATCAATCGCAAACCAAGAACTAATCCAAAGATATCAATCCACATCTAGGAGGGATCGTTATGGCTGACTTATCTATTAATCTGGCAGGTATTCGATCGCCGAATCCATTCTGGCTGGCATCAGCACCACCAACGAACACGGGATATCAGGTTCAGCGAGCCTTTGAGGCAGGTTGGGGTGGCGCAGTGTGGAAGACACTGGGCGAGCCAATTATCAATACATCGTCACGCTTTGCAGCAATTCATTTCGGTGGGCAGCGTGTTGCCGGTTTTAACAATATTGAGTTGATATCGGATCGTCCATTAGAAGTGAATCTGCGAGAAATTGCGGAGACCAAGAAGCGTTTCCCGGATCGAGCGGTGATTGCCTCACTAATGGTTGAGCCGAAGCGGGAGAAGTGGCATGAGATTGTGAAGAAAGTAGAGGCAGTTGGTGTCGATGGGCTGGAACTGAACTTTGGCTGTCCTCATGGCATGGCTGAACGTGGTATGGGAGCCGCCTCGGGACAACAGCCTGATCTGGTAGAGCTCCAGACCATGTGGGTGAAGGAAGTAGCAACGACCCCGGTCATCGTGAAGCTTACGCCCAATATTACGGATATTACGGTAACAGCCAAAGCCGCCGTGCGTGGTGGTGCAGATGCGATCTCCATGATTAACACCATCAACTCTCTTGCGGGTGTAGACCTGGATTCGTGGAATACCGTTCCGCATGTAGGTGGTCAAGGAGCGCATGGGGGGTACTGTGGCCCAGCCGTGAAGCCGATCGCTCTGAATATGGTTGCAGAGTGCGCGCGTAATCCTGAAGTAGGCGTGCCGATATCCGGTATTGGAGGCATATCCAATTGGCGGGATACAGCTGAGTTTCTATTAATGGGAGCCACCGGCGTTCAGATATGTACGGCTGCAATGCATCATGGTTTTCGGATCGTGGAGGAAATGATCGATGGGCTGAATGATTACTTGGATGAGAAGGGTTTGCAAAGTGTAACAGAGTTAATCGGTCAGACGGTTCCTAAATATTCGGATTGGGGCAACCTTGATCTGAATTACAAAGTGGTCGCTCGTATTGACCGCGATGTCTGTATTAATTGCAACAAATGCCATATCGCCTGTGAAGACACTTCACATCAATGTATCGATATGCTGACAGACCCTTCGGGTTCATATCTTGAGGTGGTTGAGGAGGATTGTGTAGGCTGTAACCTTTGTTCCATTGTGTGTCCGGTGGATGGCGCAATCCAGATGGTGGAGATCGAGCATGAACAAGCACCGTTAACCTGGAACGAACGCCAATCGGCAATAGCGACGCTACAGTGGACGCGAGATCAATCAACGAAAGAGGCGATATCATGAGTGTCCGCAAATTGATTCGTAATGGTGTGTTGGTTACAGCGTCAGATACATTTGAGGCAGATATTCTAATTGAGCATGGCAAAATCACACAGATCGGCATAGGGCTATTGCCGGACGAACGGACAGAGGTTGTGGATGCATCAGGTTGTTACGTTATTCCTGGCGGCATCGATCCACATACCCATCTGGATATGCCGTTTGGCGGAACGGTTACTGCCGATGATTTTGCGACAGGTACGGCTGCTGCTGCATTTGGCGGCACGACTACGATTATTGATTTTTGTTTAACGCAAAAAGGGCGACCTCTGCTGGAATCCCTCCAGCAATGGCATGACAAAGCAGACGGTAAGGCAGCTATTGATTATGGCTTCCATCTGATGATCGGCGAGATGAATGATCAGGTGCTGGAAGAGTTGCCTCAGATGATTGAAGAAGAAGGTGTGTCTTCCTTTAAAGTATTCATGGCATACAAAAACCAATTCCAAGCCGATGATGCCATCCTGTATCAGACGCTGCAAAAAGCAAAGGAGTACGGCGCTCTCGTCATGGTGCATGCCGAGAATGGTGATGTGATTGACCTGCTGGTGCGTGAAGCGCTCGCGGCTGGTCGCACGGAGCCGATACACCACGCACTTACCCGCCCGTCGATCTTGGAGGGAGAGGCAACAGGTCGGGCGGCCCGACTGGCAGCGCTCGCTGATTCTCAGCTCTATGTTGTGCATGTTACATGTGCCGAAGCGGTTGAGCAGATTGCTCGTATGCGGGAGTTAGGGTATCGAATCTGGGGCGAGACGTGTCCGCAGTATTTAACGTTGGATCAATCGATCATGGATCAGCCGAATTTTGAGGGTGCTAAGTATGTCTGGTCACCGCCTTTGCGGGAAGCTTCTCATCAGGATGCATTATGGAATGCACTGAAGAATGGTCAGCTCCAGACGATTGGCTCAGATCACTGCTCGTTTAACTTTAAGGGACAGAAGGATCTGGGAAAGGATGATTTTAGCAAAATTCCGAATGGCGGGCCTGTGATTGAGGATCGACTCAGCATCCTGTATTCAGAAGGCGTCGCCAAAGGACGCATATCCCTGAATCAGTGGGTGGATCTATGTTCTACTCGGGCGAGCAAGCTATTCGGGTTATTTCCGCAGAAAGGTACGCTGGCTGTAGGAACGGATGCAGATATCGTTATTTTTGACCCAGCGATGGAGAGAGAACTTTCTGCTCCTACGCATCATATGAACGTGGATTACAGTGCTTTTGAAGGAATGCAGGTTCAGGGATGTCCCGTTACGGTGCTGTGTCGGGGAGAATATGTGATTCGTGATCAGCAGTTTGCTGGCAAGCCGGGTGCAGGTCAATATGTGAAGCGTGCCAAATACGATGCTGGCGTACCCGTTCCAGCGAAGAAAGTAGCGACAACAACGAGGGGTTGAGAGGCATGTCCGAGACAGAGGCATTTGAAGCAGAAAAAATAGCGATTGAACGTATGGTCGCTCTGGGTTACCGCATCTATACGGTGCAAGAGCATCTGGAGGGAGCGGATGTCGTCTGGGAGCATCCGGATCAGCCGGGAGAGTGGAAGCAGCAACACGTAGGCACTGCCTCCGGCCGAAAGTGGTTTGGATACTTTCTCGTGCAGCAACTGCGAGAGCAGCAGGGTGCATAGTGAAGTTATGCGATCGGGCCGTGGACATATTCATAACCATAGATGGCAAGCTCGATCGCAACTCTTTTCTCAGGAAGAACATAGTCTTCTCCTAGAAGGGACTCGATTTTGTGTAATCGGTGATATAGGGTCTGCCTTACGATGAACAGACGGGTAGCGGTCTCTTGTTTGGAACAACACAGCACGAAATATTGCTTGAGCGTATGCAGGAGCTGCCCACCTTTATCTGCATCATATCGAATGATTGGCCCCAAATATTCCTCAATAAAATCCTCCAAACTGCCACTCTGCTTCATACCCGCAATAATACGGTAACAGTGAAGGTTGCTGTAGAAGGGCTGCTGCATCGCTCCGATATCCTTTTGAATCGACAGGGTTTCCTTGGCTGAATCTAAGCTGTCTTTGATACGAGCGAGGTTAGCGCAGCTCTGACCAATGCCTAACAGACCTGAGAATAGACGATGCGTTTGATCTGCTTCATGATGCTGGAGTTGTTGAATGCAGCTCCATAGATGGCTTTTGCGTTGAATTCCAGGCTGAGGGTCGATGATGATGAGAATGATCTGATGGTTAAGCACGGTACTATAGAGGGTGAAGCCTTCTCTTGAGAAGATCGAGCGGGAGACGATGTTACGCTGAATGAGGAGCTTCTGAAGCTTGAGGCTATCTGAATAACCCGGGATACGGTCGAACAAAATGACGGTGCCTGTGCCTGTTGCAAGAAGGGGACTAGCGGTGGATAGATATTCGTGTATTTCTTTGGCAGAATGATGGCCGTTGAGCCAATCGATGACCCACATATCTTCCTTGTATCGGCGCTTCTCCTCCATGTATTTGGTGCGCATCCAGTCCTGGGCAATGGCTGCGGCACAACGCTCGATGGCTTGAAGGACGAATTCCTTGGAAGGTTGATGCGGGTGCTCCAGATCCAGATCATGATTAGATGATTTTGCTGTGGTGAGTACGAGGTCGGCAAAGGTATACTCTAGTGCTTGCACAGACAGGGAGAGCGTACCCGGTGAGGAGCAGAACTCGGTTAACATCGCGGGTTCCGTATGAATTTCCGTTCTCAGTGACTCAGACTTCCGATGCATGAACCAGGACTGGCGGCGCGCTTCCAGCTGTTCTGGTGCACTATAGGGCACGGCACTTGCCTCACCCTCAAGTGGATAGAGAGCTACATCATAACCCGTCGTACGTGACAACAATCGAAGTAGTGGCTGTACACCATCGCCATTGAGCAGAAGTTGGTTGAATGAGGTGGTTAGGGTATCGAGTTCAGCGATCAACCGTTGGTGACTGCGGAGCAAAGTGAAGTGCAGATCTTGCGTAATATCGATATAACGAACTTGTTCATGGAACCAGATGAGTGGAAAATCCTCGGCAGAAGCGATTTCTTTCATTGCCCCAAGCTGGGATTTGGTATGTGCTCCAAGTTCAATACATAACCCCGCAGCCCCATGTGCAATTAACTGACGTAGAAAAGAAAGGCCTTGCTGCGCATTATCCTGCCATCCAATGCCTGTGGTTAACACCAGTTCACCGCCGTTGAGCAGGTTCCCTACTTCAGGCACCTCCATGATATGTACCCATCTTACGTACCTCGTCAGCGCACGTTCACTGGCGAGTACCTCTGCTTTGCGAAATACCGGACGTTTCAACATATCCCTCATCTGAATATGGAGCGTTGTTTCCCCCATACCCTCACCGTCCTTCCCACGGTATGTCCTAGCAATACCCAGATCCGTAAACCTTAGTATAAAACCATTCAGCACAGATGAGATGATCTCTTACACGCATTTGTGTGATTTCCCAAAATGGGTAGTTTGTTTTGTCATCTAATTCAAAATTGCCATCGTTCTAACTACAAAAAATACTCTGACTACAAAAAACCACCCCTTGGTCTGATGTTGGAATATAAAATCATTCCAATACATCCCAAGGGGTGTGAATTGTTAATCTAGCTTAGATTATGAGTCTATCTTTGCGACAAATTAATCTTCGATTCTTTTCTTTTTGAACTTCATCAGGAATTCATACACAATCGGTACGATTACCAGTGTGAGCAGCGTAGAGCTGATCAGACCACCGATCACGGTAATTCCGAGACCTTTGGAGATAATCCCCGCGCTCTCTTCCAGCCCTGTAACAAGTGGAAGCAATGCACCAATGGTAGCAAGAGCGGTCATCAGAATTGGACGAAGACGTGTTGCTCCAGCTTCCAGCAAGGCTTCACGAGTAGACAATCCCTCGTTTTCCTTGTGAATGACGCGGTCGATGAGGACGATAGCATTCGTGACCACGATTCCGATGAGCATCAGTCCACCCATCATGGCAGATACGTCGATTGTACCTCCTGTTACGAACAGACCTACCATAATACCGATAACGGTGAACGGCAGGGAGAATAAGATGGCAAATGGCGCAAGTCCGCCGCCAAATGTAACAACGAGCACAAAGTATACAATAGCGATGGCTGCCAACATGGCCAGACCCAGCTGTGTAAATGTGTCATTAATTTGTTCAGTCGTTCCGCCAAACTTCACTTCCACACCATCTGGCAGGTCAATTTTGTCGATATTAGCCTGCAGATCCTGTGAAGCTTGCGCTACATTAGAAGCGAGAATGTTAGCTGATACCTGAACAACGACCTTACCATCAATTCGCATGATGGAGTTCGGTGAAGTGCCTTCTTCCACTTTAGCGACATCTTTAATGGGTACTTCGATGCCGAGCGGTGAAGTGACTGTTTCGTTTTCAATCTCTGAAAGGCTATTAAATGTCTTTTTGTCCGTTTCGACATATACTTTATACGTTTTATTCTCGATGTCTACTTCGGTAAGCACAGGGCGTTCCCGCACTGGGCTCAGTGCCATAGCCAGTTGACCTGCAGTCAAACCAAGCGAACTTAGTTTCTCCTGATCTGCAACAAGCGTATATTGCCCGTAGGTATCAGAGAGTGTTGTATCTGCTTTTTCGAATGAATCCGTATCTGCTTGTACAAGCTTCAGAATCTCATCGGAGACAGGTTTGATCTGTTCTACACTGTCGCCATAGATGGAAAGACTCAGACTGCTGCCTCCCAGACCCCCAGACATATCAAGCTCGTTCCAGGTTCCTACGGTAACTTCGTTCTTCAAACCTTCTACAAGATCTTTCTTCACTTGGGTGAACTCTTTGGTATCTTCGTTGTATTCAATATAGAAGAGTGCAGAGTTGGAGCTTCCTCCACCCATGCTGCTCAGTGGGTTACTGCCACCGATAGAGTATTGCATTTTCTCCAGACCTGGTTGCTGCAACAGCCACTTCTCAGCGACAAGAGCTTCTTTTTCCACATCTTCACGCAGAGCTCCCGTTTCCGGACTATACGTAACCATTACATATTTATCCTGCTGCTCTGGCAGGAAGCTTGCTCCGATGAACGGATACAGGAATAAACTACCGACCAATACGAGTACAGCGACACTTACAGTAATAAGTTTATGAGATAACGTCCAGTTCAAGAGTCGTTTGTACGTATCCGCAAGCTTACCTGGTTTTTCTTCATGATTTTGCTTGTTCTTGATCCCTTTGCGGAACAAGCTGTGTGCCAGCATGGGTACGATCGTTACCGCAACAACAAGGGATGCCAATAGGGCAAAGACCATCGTCAAGGCAAACGGTAAGAACAACTCACCGACCATACCGCTCACAAGTGCGAGTGGAAGGAACACGGCGATGGTAACAATGGTGGAGGAAAGGATTGGTACAAACATCTCACGGGTTGCTTCCCGGATCAATTCACGACCTTTTAATTTCTCTCCTTTGAGCGTTAAACGGCGATAGATGTTCTCGATAACAACAATGGAGTCATCCACGACCCGCCCAATAGCAACCGTCATGGCGCCGAGGGTCATCATGTTCAACGTGATGTCCATTACATTCAGCGCTGTCAGTGCAATGAGCAAGGAGAGCGGAATGGAAATAACCGAAATGATCGTAGAGCGAATATCACGCAAGAACAACAGAATAATCAGAATGGCGAACAAAGCACCAAACATCGCTTTGTACAACATGGTATTTACGGAATCTTGGATAGGTTTACCTTGGTCAAGTAAGACCGTCAGTTCCGCGTTTTTGAATTGGGATTGCAGTTCTTCTGCTTTTTTCTTAACAGCATTGACTACATCAACTGTATTGGCATCATTGGACTTAACGATAGAGATCCCGATGGATTCCTTACCGTCTGTCCGAGAGATGGATTCTGCTTGACCAATAACTTCGATCTTCGCAATATCACTTAATTTAACCGTTGGAATGCCAGGTGCTGCATTAGCTGCGCCCGCAGGATTACCAGCGCCAGCGTTACCGCCACCAGCTTGCCCTGCAGCCTGGTCAGATCCTTGTGCAGCGCCGGGTGTTGTACCTTGACCCGCTTCACCAGCTTGAGCCGATGAGCCATCTGTTGGTGCTCCCGTGCCTTGTGGGGCAGTAGCTGCACCATTACCTGCAGATGCGCCTGCACCACTTGGGATAACCGGAATAGCCAGGTTGTTCAGGTCATCCATATCAATGATGTTACCATCAACAACGACAGCCTTCTGTGCTTTATCCAGTTCAAACAATCCAAGAGGTACACGGACAGAGGAACCTTGAACGATGCCTTTGACTGTGTCTTCCGTCAGACCAAGTTCGTTCATTTTGTCCTGATCAAATTTAAGTTGAACCTCTCTAACGTATTGACCGGAAACTTGTACCTGAGCGACACCGTCGATGTCTTCAAGTGCAGCCTGAATATCGTTCTGTGCGAGTCTCGTCAGTTGTTCCAGATCCCCGCCATCCTTATCGGACAAGCTCAGTGATACAACTGGGAATGAGTTAATGCTGAATTTGGAAATGGTCGGTTTCTGTACGCCATCTGGCAGTTGCACTTCGTTCAGTGCTTCACGAACTGCTGCTGTGGCATTGTCTAGATCGGTTCCATAATCGAATTCAAGTGTAATGGAAGAGGCATTCTCCATGGAGGTAGAGGTGAGTGTTTTAATCCCATCGACGTTCCTCAATGTCTGTTCTAGTGGTTTGGTGACATCCTCAACAATTCCTTCTGGTGCGGCACCAGGATCAATAGCAGTAACGGCCAGAAATGGAACGTTGATGTTTGGGATCGTCTCCTGCTTCATCGTTAGTCCACTGTATAGACCGGTGGCGGAAACGATGATGGTCAGAATCCAGATCGCAAACTTGTTGTTCAGTGAAAAGTTAATAATCCCTTTCATACGTTGGTTTCTTCTCCTCTCTGTTCTCCCTGTTTTTTATTGGTTTGACGAGTCAGCTTGGATAAACCGGCTATACATGGCATCCATAATATGCTGAAGCTCGGAGTGCAATGGCTGAATGGCAGGAATGTGATTCAGATTGTGCATCATGCCCAGAATAATCGCGCGCCTTGGCGTGAATTCCATCATCTCTTGTTTCAGAATGGCGATGGTCTCCAGCGCATCGGTACGTAATTGTCCTGGTTGCAGATCAGAAGTGATGATATCCTGCATCTGTTTGATAATGTGAACCGGATGCCGCAACATGGGGGAATCTGCATAGGACTCACTCGTCCATGCCGGCCAATGTTCTAGCAGAATGAGTGGTGCAGGCTTGTGCTCCAGCAGTCCCTGCGCTGTGTAATCAATCGTTTGCAGCATGTTAGTAGCCATCTTGGCAACCGTAAGGGAGGGCATCTCTGTAAACCAGATTTTGACGTAGGAGAGAAATAGACCATGCGTGAGAATAATAAGGTCAATCGTGTAGGGTTCAATCTCCGGGCCATATAGATCCTCAAGTTTTCCCTTGAACCAATGCAGGGTACGAACCTCTAGATCTCGATGTTGCGGGTTGCATTTGTCGCCATGCTTCTGCTCATCATCCATCATCATGCTGCGTAGTTGTACACGTAGAAATTCCTTCAGTTCAGATACATGAATAAGCAATGTCTCGATCTGCCTGTGCAGACGTTCTCTCGAAGTAAGACCAGCTTCATGTTCAATCTGGGTCATTTCATCTATCAGAGCAAACATGCAGTATTCCAACGTGCTGGCCTCTAATTCCTCCTTGGATTTGAACATGAGGTAGAGGCTGCCCTTCGACATTCCGCATAGTTCAGCAATCTCCTGCATCGACGTTGCGGCACTGCCTTTGGCAGAGAACAGCTTAAGAGCTGTGGTAATAATCAGCTTTTTCTTCTCATTCATTTCATGGATAGGGTTCATTAACGATACATTCACCTCGTTGCGGAACTTGTGAGTTCTCAGATTGACTTCAAGGTCAAAACAAGTATAAACGATCTGGAAGGTTAAATTCAAATGGGAGGAAATTGGAAGAAATGAAGATGGGGATACCTATTTAATGAGGTAACGTTCCACCCTGAAAATCATAAATGACGAGTAGGATCACTGCCACGAGGGAGAAGAGGAAGAACGTAGCTAATAGAATCAAGAAGGTATACCCTGTGAATGCGCCGATACGTCTCCATACTTTTTTCATCCATTCAGCCTCCTCTTTTCTCGAAATGATGATATCTTCTACTTCCATCATATCTCAAAAAGACGACTTCCTGATGAAGTCGCCTGTTTTTTTATGTAAAATATTAAATTTTACATAATAGAATCAATTTCATAATACCTTTTGCTGCTTAAATCAAGGCTAGATATAGATCAAAACGGTTTAATTTGTCTATATCTAGTTACATAAAACACGTTCTAATGAGTTATGAAATTGATTCAATAATTCATTAAAAATGATCCATACGATATCGCTGTTTCTTGCCGACTACGTAATTAATTTCAAACCAACCGCTGCGACCAGAATCATCGCAATAAATAGGAGCCGCTTCGCTTCTTTGCGTTCACCGAACAGGAACATGCCTGTCAGCGTGCTGCCTACTGTACCGATTCCTGTCCACACAGCGTAGGCTGTGCCCATAGGAATTGAAGTCATTGCGTAGGACAGAAGAGAGAAGCTGAAGACAAATGAAACCAACATCAGCACGATATAAGGCCAGCCTTTTTTGGAGGAAGCACCATTGATACCGATGACGCCAAAAATTTCACAGATGCCTGCACCGACGATTGCTAACCATGCCATTATGCTGCACCTTCTTTCGCGGATTGCTGGTCTGTGACAAGTTTCAATCCAATTACACCACAGAGCAGTAAGCCGATCAGCAGTATTTTAGCGAGACGGAACTCCTCGCCGAATAATACCATCTCCGTCAGGACGGTACCTGCTGTACCAATCCCCGTGAAGACGGCGTATACGGTACCGACAGGCAGTCTCTTGGAAGCGGCAATGATGAGTCCGAAACTAATCACGATGGCGATCCCCGTCAGCGACCATTCTAATGCATTAGAAGCATGCTTTAGCCCACTCACCCATACGATTTCTATAATTCCTCCGATAAAAACATATAACCAGTTGCGGTTCATGATGGTGAATCTCCTTCCAGCGCGATAGCTCGTGCTTCTTCGTTCATATGATGTATGCCATGCCAAAAGACAGGCCAGGATGCTTCAAGGCGTCGTTTGTATCGACGTGAGCTTCCATAAATAATTTCCACCGTAATACCGTCCAGGAACGTCATAAACGCAATAGCTGCTTGTTCTGCTGGAACAGACGGTAGTTCTCCATGACGTATTGCACGCTCGAATAGCCGGATCAATGCGCGTTCCATACCATCTAGAAACGGATACACAAGATCCATCACTTCGCTATAGAGATTCAGTGGTGGATAATAACAATTGCGCAGCATAAAACGTGCGGATGCATGGGCATGGTACTCTTCCTCAAACCAGAATAGTAAACCCTTCAGCCGTTGCTCTAGTGGTATATCTGCATGGTCACGGAAATATTCGATTGTGTGCCGCCGTACCTCCTGAAAAGCAAAGGCGAGGGTGTGCAAAAATAAGTCATCCTTGTTGCTAAAATGTGCATATATCGACGGTTTCTTAATCCCGACTTCATCTGCGATGGCTCTCAGTGATGCTCCTTCATATCCATCTCTAGCAAAATGAAAGAGCGCGGCATCCCGAATCGAATGTGCAGTCATAATATCACCTTCCTAACGGGCGTTAGGTAATTATATTTTCACATTTTACATCCCGTGTCAAGATGTGAAAATCCGCCTGCACGATAGCACACAGGCGGATTAGCTATAGTTATTTGAAACGAACTAACATTTACACCAGAACAGAGAGGACAGAAAGACCCTTTAGAGGGTGGATTAAAAGGTCGTAAAGCCCAAGATGAGTTGAAGCTTATACAAAATTCCTTTCAAGAACGTTGTTTTCTCCTGAAATTCATCAAGATTCAACGTAAACTCCGCATCATCATTATTCCAAATGCGATCAAAATAATTCGCAACATTTTGGGTGAATTCATTATCTGGAGGGGCAGCAACCCATAGGTCGTTTTCCAAATTGTAATCATTCAAGTTTCGTGGTGTGAAATTGGTCGACCCGCCAATAACGATGTGATCACCGCTTGCTTTGGCGATGTACATCATTTTGGTATGGTATTGTTCCTTGGTTGTGTTATACCAACGAATCTGGATTTTGCCGTCTGACTTGCCATGTAGCTCAGCAGCTACTGGCCGATTCGGAATGCCGATCTTCTCCTGACCAAATGCATTTTCGTTTGGATCGAGTACAAGCCGAATCTCTGTTCCGCGCTCTGCCGCTGCGAGAAGTGCATCCAGCACTTTAGGTGAGGCAATGTAGAACATGCCCATCCATAACACGTCACCCTTTTCGGCTGCGTTAATCTCATGCAAGGCTGCATCATTTACTTTGCCTTCGGTCAAATAGCGGATACGCAGGTCGCCCTCGTTGGAGTTAGTGCTCGAATCCACGGACGAATCGTTGGCAGTGGGAGAATATACGGGTACAGTTCCACCCCCAGAAATGTCTAATACCGCCTGTTCTGAGCGAAGGATATCCTCAATGATGGGGCCAGAGACTTCAAAGGCAATGTTGGAATGATAGGCACTCGCGTCATGGATATTGCCTGAGGATACAATCGCTGTCTTCTCACTGACGACGACTTTGCGGTGATTGGCTTTTACATTTAATAGTTTTAAGTAAGACCGCAAGGTAACATCCGGGCCGTCGCTTGCCATTAGGTTAGGAATCCATCCTTTGCCGGACTGTCCGAACCATTGGAAGAAGGTACGCCACACTGCCGAGTATACCGGCGTAGAGTCGCGGAGTGGATCGACATTGGTGATGACCACGTGAATTCCCGCTTGTTTCATTTGTTGAAATAGCGGGTTCGGCGCTGAATTATAGTTCGTATTTACTTCGTCGGTAATGAACCAGATGTCCATATCTGGATGTTGGTTCTTTTTGGCTATCATCGCATCTGTGAATTCTGCACTGATCGGCGGGAATCGTTGCCCTTCGTGCTGATAATCATTAAATAAGAACATATCCACGAGAACGAATTGTTCAGCATCTTCAACGATCTGCAGCATACGTTGGTAAATCTGCTGCTCATGTTCCATCAGTCCATCTTCGGAAGGGTACGTCAGATCATGAAGAAACTGCACTTGATCTGTACGATACTCCGGACTTTCATAGGAGATGCCTGGTGGCAGCGGTTTATACGTCTGATAGAGCATGACTGCGATGAGCCATAGAATAAGGAGACCTAGCGCTGCGCGTATGTATGGGAAGCGGCGTCCGGATGCCTTGGGTTTGGTTGATGTGTGGCGAGAAGAAAACAAGCAATGCCCCCCTTTCATAAATTAGCTGACTACTATTACCACGTTGGAATGAATGTTGACGCACAGGACTGGGTATAGAAGAAAAATTGGACAAGCCAGGTGCTACTAAATTGTCTTGATGAATCGACAGGGGTGTAGCTGTTGTGTATAATGAGTGTATTATTTTTGTAGAATGTTTTAAATTTCATATAATCTCGAAATGTGAACCTGGCGGAGACGGATAAGGCCACGTCAAGCATTTCAGAGCGTGTTTTATTTGGATATTTTAAGAAAGAGAGTGGGGACTAAAGTGTATTCCATCAAACAGGTCGCTGCCATGCTGGACATTCCAACGGTAACGCTCCGAGCTTGGGAAAATCGTTACAGCGCGGTCACTCCTGAACGAACGGAATCGGGTTATCGGTTATATACAGATGAAAATGTTGAAGATCTGCGCTGGTTGAAACAGCAGGTTGAGCAACATCAGACCAATATTTCAGAAGCAGTGCGGATGTTGAAGGCGAACAAAGCCAAGCCAGCGGAACCGTTCATTCCCACCCCGAGTACGACTCCTGTTCCCACCATGGAAGAATCGTACCAACGGATTGCGGATCAAATTTACGACTCCCTATATCAATTCCAGGGTGAACGAGCCAACGGTCTGATTGATTTTGGCTTTACGATGTATGGATACGACTCGATGTTCTATCATGTACTTGTGCCCATTCTAGTTCGGGTTGGTGATGCTTGGGAGCAGGGGAGAGCCTCTGTAGCGCAAGAGCATTTCATGACCCAACTGATTTCACAACGGTTTTATCAGTTTTTCCATCTGTTCCCGATCTATCCGCACTTACCCAAAGTCCTAGCATTGTGCCCAGAAGGGGAGCATCATCAGGTGGGGTTGCTGCTATTCTCCCTGTTTATGCGTAAAAATGGAGCTGAGGTGCTGTACCTTGGAGCCAACACGCCGGAAGAGGGCATCTTTCCAATTATTCGTGAGCAGAAGATCAAGCTGGTCTGTCTCTCCATTACGAGCCCAGGATTGATGGAGCGTTGTGATCAGTTGGTGAGTCGGATTAAAGATGAATTCCCGCATATGCACTTTGTCCTTGGAGGAAAAGGATATGAGCGTGCCGAACAAGCAACCTATCCAGATTGGATTATGCCGGAGCATTCGTCAGAATGGCAAGGTTGGTTAGAGCGGGAGTACTTGGTTGATATGCCACCAGGATTACAGTATTAACTTAGTAGAGCGACATGTTGTAATGGACAGGTT
Organism: Paenibacillus sp. Root52; assembly: GCF_001426865.1. Lineage (GTDB taxonomy): Bacteria > Bacillota > Bacilli > Paenibacillales > Paenibacillaceae > Paenibacillus. Next base: position 282,800 of record NZ_LMFO01000031.1, read on the forward strand.
TAATGTATGGCTCAAACGATCAAGTTATGTGAATTTGCGTCATATGTATCAACATTCCATAGATAAGCTTGATCATAAGCATCCTTGAACGCAGCTGCGGTAAGGGTGTTTTTTTGCATTCAATGCGATGTTATGTGCATTAAACAGGAAGTGTAGAATGTACAGTTTACAAGGTCGTATAATATTTGTATTATATTTGTATAACGTTTGGTGTTTTATCCGCTTAGAATGGTGTTGAATGGTTTAATAGTAGGTTAGAAGCTATAAGAATAGAGTAGCGAGATGAAGAAAGGTGAGTGGCTTAATGCCCAATCAGCAACGTAAACGTGCCGCTGTCATTGGCGCAGGCCCAGGGGGGCTTGCAGCAGCCATGTTGTTATCCGGTCAAGGATACGAAGTGGATGTTTATGAGAAACAACCCGTAATTGGTGGACGCTCTTCCAGACTCGAACTCGGCGAATATAAGTTTGACCGAGGTGCAACGTTTCTGATGATGCCCCAATTGCTTGAAGAAATGTTCGATGTCGTTGGACGCAAGCTATCCGATTATGTAGACATGAAGGAACTGACACCGCTATATGCACTGAACTTTGGTAATAAGGTATTCACGCCTTCTCGGGATCGCGAGCAAACAGCCGCGCAGATTAAGGAACTTTTTCCCGGTAATGAAGATAACTATCATCGGTTCATGCAAGATGAAGAAGTGAAATTCGGTAAAGTGATGCCATTACTTCGTAGACCCTTTGGTAAGTTGACGGACTATCTGCGCAAGGATGCGATAACAGCTCTTCCTAAGCTTGATATCCACAATACCGTTTACGGGATTTTATCACGTTACTTTACAGATGAGCGACTGCGTTGGGCATTTACTTTTCAATCCAAATACTTGGGTATGTCTGCCTGGGATTGTCCTGGCACATTCACCATTTTATCATTTATAGAGCATCAGTATGGACTGTATCATCCAATTGGTGGTGTGAACCGTGTGTTCCATGCGATGGCTGATGTGATCACAGAGTTCGGCGGAAGAATACATACATCCTGCCCCGTAGATCAGGTCATTGTCCGCAATGGTCGTGCAGAAGGTGTATTGCTTGAGAACGGTGAACGCATTGAAGCAGATCATGTTGTTGTGAATGCAGACTTCGCACATGCTGTAACGAATCTGTTCGAGCCAGGCGTCCTTAAGAAATATACACCTGAGAAGATGAAACAGAAAAAGTACTCCTGTTCCACAGCGATGCTGTATCTCGGTGTAGATGGCGAGATCGATCTGCCGCATCATTCCGTGTACTTCCCTGACGATTACCGAGTTAACGTAGACGAGATTACGAAGCACAAAGTGTTGTCCGCTGATCCATCTCTATATATTCATAACCCCTCCAAGCTCGATTCGACGCTAGCTCCTGCAGGAAAATCTGCAATTTATGTTCTTATGCCCACTCCGAACCTTACAGGAGACATTGATTGGGAGAAGGAACGGGAGAACGTTCGCGAAGCGATGATGAAGCGGATGGAGGCGATTCCTCAGCTGGCAGACATTCGTAGTCGCATTGAAGAATCGATGCTGTTTACGCCGCTTGATTGGGCAAATGAACTGGATGTATACAACGGAGCAACGTTTAATATGGCTCACAATCTTGGTCAAATGATGTATCTGCGACCACATAATCAATTCGAAGAGCTGAAGCAAGTGTGGCTCGTTGGTGGTGGAACGCATCCGGGTAGCGGATTGCCTACGATTTTTGAATCCGCACGAATTAGCGTGAGACTTATTCAAGAAGAAGATGCACGCACACAGTCCCGCCCAACCCCTTATGTACAACAGTCGGCAGAAGCTGGAGGTCATTCATGAAGCGCGCGGCGATTATAGGTGCAGGCATTGGAGGATTAACGTCAGCATTATTGCTGAATCGCCAAGGTTGGGATGTTACGGTTTATGAGCGCGGTTCACGTGTTGGTGGACGTATAGGATTCGAACAAGAGGGAGAATATCGGATCGATCAAGGGCCAACCATTGTACTTCTACCAGAGATGTTATTAGGCATTTTGGAAGAAGCGGGTGTAGATCGTTCCAAGGTGGAGTTGTTACGCTGTGACCCCCTCTACAGGGTTCATTACAGCAGTGGTCGAGTCATGACCAAAATGACCAGCCGTTCACTTCAGGCAGAAGAGATTGAACGTCTGTTTCCTGGTGAGAGTAAAGGGTTTTACCGATTCATGACGGATATGGATACACTCTTTCCGGCAGGACGTGCAGCATTTCTAGAGCGAGCTTTTCCTCGAAAAAGAGATTTCTTCACTCCGTCCCTCATGTCGTTGATGGGCAGACTGCGTGCACACAAAAGTGTGCGGAAGGCTGTAGGCGATTATTTTGAACACGAGGAACTACTCGACGCGTATTCGCTACAAAGCCTATACATTGGCGGATCACCGTTCGGGACACCTGGCATCTATTCGTTGTTACCTTATGCGGAGCACGAATATGGAATATGGATGGTCAAAGGCGGTTATGCCGCACTGCCAGGTATATTGGAAAAGGAACTGATTGCGCGCGGTGGACGCGTTGTATTGAACACCGAAGTGACCGGACTCCAGATTAACCAAGGAAAATGTGAAGGAATCGAGACTGCAGACGGTTTCGAGCCTATGGACGCTGTGATCTACAATGGCGACTTTCCCCACTTATCCAGTTTACTTGGAGAGATCCCTGAAGCTCCACGCAAACGCAAGCCGTATCGTCCTTCTTCTGGATGTGTGTTAATCTATCTAGGAGTAGACAAAAAATGGGAGGATGCTACGACACATCAATTCTTCTTACCTCCAAGCCTTGATGGGAGTTTACGTGAAGTGTTCGAGCGACGCCGAATTCCAGATAAGTCCTCATTCTACGTGTTTAACCCGGCTGCATTAGATGAGACAGCTGCACCTCCAGGTCAGAGCGTATTATATTTCCTCATTCCAGTACCGGATGCGGAAGGCGTGGATTGGTCACAGGAAGGTGAGCTGCTCGTAGAGCGTGTGCTTGAAGAAGCAGAACAACGTGGGTTCCCGGGACTGCGTGCTGCCATCCAATGGAAAAAAGTAAGAACGCCAGCAGATGCAGAGCGCGATGGACTATATGGCGGTGGAAGCTTCGGTATTGCGCCGGTTCTGTTTCAATCCGGGGTATATCGACCACAACCTAAGCCGTTTCCTGCAATTAAGGGGCTATATGCTGCGGGAGCATCAGTACATCCAGGTGGCGGAGTGCCGATCGTGATGCAGGGTGCGCGTATGGCTGTAAATCAACTCATGAAGGAGATGGGAACATGAACGAAGCAATTTTGAGCAGGTGCGAAGAGTTGATGAAGAAAGGTTCGACTTCTTTTTATCAAGCCTTTAAAGGCCTTCCCAGTCCGCGTCGTGAAGCAGTTTATGTCATTTATGCGTTCTGTCGCATGATTGATGATAGCGTGGATGAGCCGGAACAATCGGCATATACCATCCATGAGATTCGTGATTTGTTTACACAACTGGACGAAGCAGAAGGACATTTCATATGGCCAGCGCTGAGATGGTTATTTGCAAGCTTTCCACATCTGGATAAAGGACCGTTTTTCCGTCAGATGGAAGGGCAGCTCACAGATCTGGAAGTTACGCATTACACAACAATGAAGGAATTGGAGCATTATTGTTATCTTGTTGCCGGAACGGTAGGCGAGATGTTGCTGCCTGTGCTACGTGATGATAATGGTGCAGAAGTGGCTGTCAACGGAATTGCTCTGGGCAAAGGCATGCAGATCGTGAATATTATTCGGGATGTGGGCGAAGATCGGGCAAGAGCACGACGTTATGTTCCACTTGAAGTGATGGAGAAGCATGGATATACGGAGCTTGATTGGCAAAATGGTGTGATTGACGAACGCTGGATCGCGATCGTTCATGAATTGAAGGTCGCAGCACTGGACTGGTTCCGCGTGGGGATGGATCGTCTTGATACGTATCCGGTGGATAGTGCGTTTGCGATTGAACTGGCTGCTGCATTTTATTCAACGATCTTACATGCGGTGGAGCGTAATGAATATGATGTATATTCGAAACGTGCTTATGTTACCGATGAACTGAAATTGGAGATGCTGGGAGCGATTGTGAAGCGTTATCCAATGCTGGCATTTCAGGCTTCCCGAACGGCGGTTTCCTAATGATTCAAGGTTTATATTGGGTGTGGTATACGATCGGCGCTGTACTGATGCTTACGATTGGTGTGCCGGATGTTCTATCCTTCTCCAACGGACTTTTCTTAATCTTCTATGCGCTATATGTGCTAGACCTAATCTACAAGGGACGGTACCGAACTGGAATGTCCGACCGGTCAGTCATTTGGAAAGAATCCAGTCTCTGGCTGGCCTCATTCATTATTTGGCTTGGCGGAATGGGCATTGAATGGCTGGGCGTTCATACGGAGTGGCCATTCGGTGAGTATGCGTATTCGGACTACTTCGGCATCCATCTATTCAACGTACCCGTGACGTTAGGTTTCGCTTGGATTGCTGTTGTTGGCAATTCGGCGATCCTAAGTGGTGGTGGTTCAACGTGGTCTGGCAAGCTCATCCGTGCAGTCAAAACCGGATTCTGGGCGATTGTGCTGGATCTCGTGCTAGACCCAGTAGCTCATGCTCGCGGATTCTGGCATTGGGGAGCTGGGGGTGGATTCTACGGCGTTCCGTGGAGTAACTACGTAAGCTGGTTCATTATGGGCGCTTTTCTTTCGTTGTTCCTGCCGGCTATGCCTGGAGATCGCAGCACCCTGCTGCGTGCCAAATGGTTGTATCAATTGTTCATCCTTCTGTTCGGTGTGCTTGCACTGAAGGAAGGCATTACAGGTAGCTTCGTGATTGCACTTGCTGGCGTGCTTCTGGCAGAAGGGAGCTGGCTGTATGATTCGCGCCGCAAAGTCCAAATCGTTTAACCATGTGTTCTCACGATATAACCACTATTATTTACTGCGTCGGCGTTTTCGTTCGTTTACACTCTCAGGCTCGCTTGATCCCCACCGGGTTCCCGGATATGAGATGAAGATCGAGCCGAAGAGACCCGTGATCTATTTCATGAATCACAGTTCCTGGTGGGATGGTCTGCTGCTCTATCATGCAACGCAGCAGACCTCGGTAGGCGATCACTACGTTATGATGGAAGAACAGCAGCTACAGCGGTTTGCTTTTTTTCGTAAGCTAGGTGCTTATTCCATCAACAGGGAGAGTGCATCGGCGATCCGTGAGTCTATGCAATACACGTCAGAACTACTGAATGCAGGCAAAAGGGTGTGGATCTTTCCGCAAGGTGAGATTCTGCATCAAGATATAAGACCGATCCAATTCCGTCCGGGAATTGGGCTGCTACTTCGGCGCTCGCCAGAGGCTATTGCTGTACCTGTGACTCTGTGTCATGGCATGGTTCAGTATGATTTACCGGAAATCTCTATGCGTGCAGGTCTGCCAATCATGGAAAACTGGCATGCTTGGAAGAGTGAAGAGATTGCGGCCAAACTTCGATTGGTGTTAGAACAGCAGTTAGATGATCACAAAACAGAACTGATGAACAGCGTACGAGGTCAATTGCAGGACGCGACTCCGCTGATTCGTCATCGTTCTTCTACGAGTGAAAAATACGATGCCGCACGGAAGCAGGTGAGCCGTAAGCGATGACTGCATCTGAAATAAGTTGGATTGTTCTCACTGGTGTATTAGGCGTGCAATTGCTGTTTGCGATATGGAATCTATCCTGCTTGCCTAAGGTTCGTTCATTGGATGCCCAGCGTATCCTGCGTCCGGCCTCAGACGATGAACTTCTCGTCTCTGTGCTGATTCCAGCACGTAATGAAACACTGCACATTCAAGGCTGTCTGGAAAGTGTGCTTGCGAGTGATACGTCTGGCTTCCGCATGGAAGTGTTGGTTCTGGATGACCGCTCTGAGGATGATACGGCTGAGATCATTCAGCGTATAGTGAGTCAGGATTCACGTGTACGTCTATTACAGGGCGTTGATCTGCCTCCAGGGTGGATGGGGAAATCTCATGCTTGTCACCGGCTGGTTCAAGAGGCGGCGGGACAGTGGTATATGTTTGTGGATGCGGATGTACGATTGAAGCCTACTGCCATTCGGCAGACACTTGCCGCAGGAGTAGAGCAAGGTGGAGGTTTAGTGACAGGTTTCCCTTACCAGGTCACGAAGACATGGATGGAGAAGCTTGTCGTACCGATGATGGTGTTCACCATTATTAGTCATCTGCCTATTTTTATGATACGCAGGTCTTCCAGCCCGCTCTTCGTTGCTGCTACAGGAGCCTTTCTGCTGATCCATCGTTCCAGCTATGAGGCATCCGGAGGACATGCTGCCATTCAAGCGCATCTGGTAGATGATATGAGCCTCGCCAAGGCGGTAAAACGTGCAGGTCATCCTGTTACACTGGCTGATGTGCATGACGTGACGACAACCCGAATGTATCAGAATGGCTCGGAAGTGTGGAATGGGTATAAGAAAAATATGTATGAAGGCTTAGGGCGCAAGGATGCACTTCTGCTGGGTACGTTGTTGATGTATACGCTCATGTATCTGGTACCGCCGCTCGGAGTAATCTTCGGTGTGTTAACTGGTGATATGACCGCTCTTACGTATGGGCTCGTAGGAACTCTGCTGGGCATGGCGGTAAAAAGAGTTGCGGACTATGCCGGGGGACAGCCTTGGTGGCTTGCACTCCTGCAACCGATTAGCATGGCCTGCGTTATAGCAATTGGGGTTGCCTCGTGGCGGGCAGGACGCTCCGGCAAAGGGTATGTATGGAAAGGCAGGCGGTATAATTGAAGAGAAGCATCATTATTATTGGCGCAGGGTTCGGTGGCTTATCCTGTGCTATTCGACTGGCTTCCCAAGGCGTGAAGGTGACCATTTTGGAACGCCAACAGCAGGCCGGAGGGAAGCTGCAGCAGATTGAGAAGGACGGATACCATTTTGACCGCGGCCCAAGTACGATTACGATGCCATCTTCATTTCGCTCGGTCTTTGAGCATGCAGGTGTTGAGATGGAGGATTATGTGCGATTGTATGAGTTAGAGCCGCGTACACGTAATGTTTTTGCAGATGGTACGGTGGTGGATCTGTCTCGGGATCGGCAGTGGATGAAGGAGCAGATTGCGGTATATAGCCCGGAAGATGCGCTCCAGTATGATGCTTTTATGAATGAGTCGGCTGCACTCTATGCGGAAGCGAATCAACATTTTCTCGGTAAACTGCTCATCTCCCCCAAAGAAAAATATAACCTGCAGATGCTGCGCAGTCTGTTAAGGGTGCGTCCAACGGTTAAGCTGGATACGCTGCTTCGATCCTACTTCAAGCATCCACATACGTTAGCGATGATTGGTCGTTACGCGACCTATGTTGGATCATCACCTTATCAAGCACCCTCAATCTTTGCGATGATGGGACATGTCGAAGCAGATGTGGGGATCTACGGCGTCGAAGGTGGAACCTATCAATTAATTGCAGGTATGGTGAAGCTGGCACAGGAAAAAGGCGTTCAGATCGTTACCGGGACTCAGGTTCGGCAGATTGTTGTTCGGAATGGGCAAGTAGTCGGGGTAGATACGGATCAAGGCTTCCATGAAGCAGATCAGGTGGTTGCCAATGGAGATGTACTAAGCGTTAATCGGTTGCTGGTCGAACCTAAATATCGTAAGCAAATGACGGATGCCCGTATTGCAAAATATGAGCCGTCTATTTCCGGTTTTGTTACACTGGCAGGTGTACGCAGGCAGTATGATGCATTGCTGCATCACACCGTATTTTTCCCAGAGCAGTATGAACCGGAGTTTAAGGACATTTTCCGTGATCGCCAAATGCCAACCGATCCAACGATTTATATCTGTTACTCCGGTTATTCGGAAGCGAGTAGAGCGCCTGAGGGTGCAAGCAATCTGTTCATTCTCGTGAATGCTCCATATTTGTCGGATGCGTGGAACTGGGATGAGCAGATGGATCGGTATGGTGAGTTTGTGTTAGATCAATTGGAAGCCCGGGGCATCACGGGATTGAAGCAATCGGACGTCCTCATCCGTTATACGCCTAAGCAGATTGAACAGGACACGCTTGCGCATCAAGGCTCTATCTATGGTATTTCGTCCAACTCGGTGAAGCAGACCTTTGCAAGACCAGGTAATCGGAGCAAGGATGTGCGTGGACTGTGGTATGTTGGCGGAACAACACATCCGGGTGGTGGAACACCCATCGTAACGTTGTCTGGTCAGTTGGTTGGGGAACAGATTGCCTCTGAGATGAGCGTAAGATAAAAACGGAAGAACTCCTCGGAATTCAAACGTACAATTCATTGTGTTTCGGGGCAACCTTTCATTCGTAAGTATGGAACGGTATACTGGTAGAGTTGATGCCAAATAGCGTCTACAACCGCTGAACCGATACGTTGCAAACGAGAGCGTTTGTACGATACATAGAAGTGCAAGCTATAAACAAGGACTAGAAGTAGGGAAGTGGGCAGGTTATCCTGTCGATCAGCACAATTCTCACATAAGGGGGTCTCATCATGAACGAACAAGAGCGAGCTGGCAAAAGACTGCTTCCTGAAGTGGCTACAGGCGAACGGAAGCTGGAACATGTGCGCCTCTGTCTTGAGGAGAATGTGGCAGGGGAAGGGATAACCAGTGGGATGGAACGTTATGCGTTTCGTCATAATCCACTGCCTGAATTGAACTTTGACGAGGTAAGTCTAGAGACGGCCTTTATTGGAAAAGAAGTACGTACGCCCTTGCTCATCAGTTCGATGACGGGCGGAAGCGAAACAACTGGCGCCATCAATGAGCGGCTGGCGCGTGTAGCGAACGCCAGAGGCTGGGCGCTCGGCGTAGGTTCAATCCGGGCTGCCGTGGAACAGCCCGAACTAGCACATACCTTCGACGTACGGCGCTGGGCACCGGATATCCCGGTCATTGCCAACCTTGGCGCAGTGCAACTGAATTACGGCTTTACCACTGCTGACTTCCAGCGTGCTGTGGACATTGCGGGTGCTGACATGCTTGTGCTGCATCTGAACAGCTTGCAGGAGATTTTCCAGCCCGAGGGCAACACTGACTTCAGTGGGCTGTTACAACGGATTGAGGAGCTGTGCGCGAAGCTGGATGTCCCCGTCGGTGTGAAGGAAGTAGGTTTCGGCATGGATGGAGAGATGGCACAGCGGTTATATGCAGCAGGTGCAGCCTTCGTGGATGTAGCAGGTGCTGGTGGCACGAGCTGGGTGCAGGTCGAGAAATATCGGAATACCAATCCGGTACGACGTGCCGCAGCAGAAGCATTCGCAGACTGGGGCATTCCAACAGCGGATTGCATCCGTGAGGTGCGTACTCTGAATCCAGCAGGTGCACTCATCGGCAGCGGCGGGCTGCATAGCGGAGTCGATGCGGCTAAAGCGATCGCACTTGGCGCTGACCTTGCCGGGTTCGGACGCTCACTGCTTGAATCGGCGGTTGCTTCTGATGAAGCGTTAAGCCAGCGGCTAGAGCAGGTTGAATTCGAGCTACGCACCGTGATGTTCGGTATCGGTGCTGGGACTGTAGATGAGTTGCGTGGTACGTCTAGGCTAATTGAGAGACGATAGGATGTTAGTGAGGTATGGGGTTCTGTCCTAATGGGATTTGGCTTTATGTCCTGAAGGGGCTGAACCCCAAGCTCATGTCGCATACTCTATGGAGTACGATAGAATGAGAACTTATAGCAAGAGATTAGTGAATGAATGGCTAAACTATTACGTGATATGTAACCGTGGTCTAGGTCGCTATGGGTAGTAGTTAAAGAAATTAAACTACCTTCAAGTGGATGAGACCTGTCGTTGGACAGGGAGATCAACTTGAAGGCTTATTTACATTGTCTACTAGACTGAGTTGTTGTCTAGAATTCGTTTCTCCAGACTGTAATAAAAGATAAGAGGCATTATCATAAGCGCAACCCGTAAAGATACGCCTGCTGACAATGCCTCTATTGCCGTTATAATTTGTTAACTTCCAAATCCGTGACTATTTGTAGTCATGATTACTGCTGGTGGTGGTGGAGTTTCGCCACATGCTTGGATAGTAGCAGGAGCAGTAATTACAGTAGCAATACTAAACGTTGCTATAAGCAAAATTAATTTTTTTCTCATTGAGATTTTGCACCTCACCGATTAGAATTTGGTATTGCGAAATGACTGTTTCCGATGCATACTTTCGATAATTTTCAAATATGCCCACACATTTAAGTAAACAAAAACCATTACTAATTTCGAGGGAAGCTGTGATGCTCCCCAGTAAGGATGAAAATCCTTTCTCGTAATCACCTTTTTTTAGGTAATATGCTCCTATTCCCATGAGTAGACGCCCATAGCGATCGCCTGTAAGCTGACTGCTGATTTTTCCGATTCGACTAATCTGTTCTTGGTAAAATAGGAGGTGTTCGTACTCTACAAGAATGTGATCAATATCTAACAGAAACTCATTAGCCGCAACAACTATCTCACATAAAGCCGGGAATACTTCATTTTGCCTGGTCGAAATGTACTCAACGTATTGAGGTAACACATGCACTTGGCCATCCCGTAGAAGATACATGTAACGGTTAGCCTCCGCCCACTCCCGAAACTGCTGCATAACCGTTTCTTCCGCTTTGTTAGGAGAAACCACCCAACTTTGTTCGCTGTACTTTGCGACATACTCCAAAGCTTTTTCGTAATTCTCAAGATAAAAGTATGCAGTGCCCATTGCTAAATAAGAGTATAAAATATAGAAGATGCTTTCTTTCTTTACTCCTATAGGTTTTGAGCTACCATGTAATTCATAATGTATCGTTGCTCTTACCTCTAACTTTTCGCTCAACTTCAACACATGATCCCATTGACGTAATGAACCAAAAACATTAATCAAGTCGTTTAAGCCGTCAAGCTGATAAGACTCGTCCATTCGGTCAACGAAGACTTCGAATTGTGTTGCGAGGGATAGATTTTTCATTTGATCTTTAGAAAGACTAATGGTAAATATCCGATATTGGCTTAATGCTAAGCGCTCAGAATGTTGCATTTTCTCGCTTTCTACTATGCAACGATAAATTGGTAAAGCTGCTTTGAACTTTTCAGCGTTATACAGTTGTTCAGCGGTCTCGAATAAAAGCGGAATGTAGGAAAGGCTATCCATTAATAGCATAGTGGCTGCTTCTATACAATCGACTCTACCGAGTTCGGCACAACGATACAGAAATGGCTTAAGACGTCGCCAATCGGGATTTGAATGTATAATACACTCATTTATGTATAAGTCGTAAAAATGACCCTCAGGTAGTCCCATCCCAATCGTTATTTGATCTAACTGCCGCATACCGATGGGACGTAGCCCGTTTATTGTACTGCTCAATGTTCCTGAATTAACTCCTGATAACTCTGAAAAATGATTGAGCGTCATCTGTTCTTTCCTTAAGTAGTTATCTAGATGTTCGCGTATTGTCGTTATTGGATTCAAGGAAACACCACCTTTTTAAATAAACCATATATTTCCTGTTTAAATGAATGATATGTTATAAATAAACAACGGTCAATAAAGTAATACAATAATTTTACAAATAATATGGATTTTCCTTGGATAAGTATGGATTTTAGAAGTTTGTTCTTAATGACTATGATAATGGGAAATAACTCACATTACAGAAGTACATTGGAACGGTAAATACCTACTTGGGATTGATAAAATATGTAAGACAGATTAACATGTAAAACAGTTTGGGCTAACATACTGATCCTGAAGTCGCTCAAGCGTTAAAATCAAGATAAATTTAATCGGAATGTCTATTACCTGATACCGAAAGTAATACTTTAATATTCGAGTAGTGCATCATAACATGAGTAATAGAGTAGGAGGGAGTAGTGTATGAGTGTGTATGAATCAGGTAAGGTAACTTCAAAAGGACAGGTTACAATTCCGGTTGAGGTAAGGAGAAAACTGGGCATAGCTACAGACGACAAAATTAATGTGATTATCCAAAGTGGCGAAGCGAAATTAGAAGTTAGTAAACATAAAAAGTTAATTGATCTTGTAGGAGTCTTAAAGACAAGGCAAGAACATGAGTACAAGTACTCTAAGTCGCACTCCGTATTGAGTGTGTGGATGGGCTCACCACTATAAGTTACAGCCTCTATATTTTCAAGGAAGCTACATCATGGCTCAATTCGTACAGAACGAAAATGACACTTGTCCGTTTGAGCAGGAATTTAATCTGAGTGACGACTATTTGGACGTAGATTTTCCTTCATTATTGATCCAGTAGCGGAGCTTTTAGAGCAGCAAGGCGTTGAGCAGATTAGTTATCTGTTTGCGATGCTTGATCTTAATTACGAGGGCAAGCTCATTCAAACGGTTCATTAGTATTCTTAGGCAATGTTGAATGTGAGCAAGAGATCAGTGATTGGATGGCTGAACTATTACGTGATATGTAACCTTGGTCTTGTTGCTACTTGCGGTAGTTAAAGAATTAAACTACATAGTAAATGAAAAAAAGATGTGATTAAGCCTGAGGCTTGATTGCATTTTTTTATGTATAAATTTTAAATGAGATTCCATTACTCTGATCTATGAGATAGACAGTGACAGATCAAGTCAACGTAATTTTGATCCCAAGGAATTCATTCATATTTCTAAATAAAGGTAATGATTTACAAGTAAATATTGATATTAAATGTAAAAATAATGTATAATTTTATTGACCGTTGCCTAATTTCTTATTGAAAGGTGGTGTTCTCTTGAATTCAATTACCACAATTCGCGACCATTTCGAAGATTATCTTAAGAGTAAACATATGACACTGAACTCTTTTTCCGAATTATCAGGTATTAATTCAGGCACGCTCAGTAGTACGTTGAGTGGGCAACGTCCCATAGGAGTTCAGCAATTAGATCGACTCACTGCAGGGATGGGGTTACCTGAGGGATATTTCTATGATTTATACATAAATGAGTGTTTTGTTAATACGAATCCTGATTGGCGTAGAATAGGCCCTTTTCTTAAACGTTGTGCCGAACTCGGTAGAGTGGAGTGTATCGAAGCGACCGTTAAACTATTAATGGATAATCTTTCCTACGCCCCTCTCTTATTTGAGTTGGCTGAACAATTATATGCAGAAGGGAGGCTAGAGGCTGCTAAACCCCTTTATTTCTGTGTGGCTGAGAGCGAGAAGATGCAGCACTCCGAACGATTGGCTCTGAGTCAGTATCGTTTATTCTCTATCGGACTTTGTAAAGATCAGCAAAAAAACTTGTCACTAGCTACCCAATTCGAATTTTTTGTGGATCGTCTCGAAGAGCCCTATCAGTTGGATGGGTTGAATGACTTGATTAATGTTTATGCTTCATTACGACGCTGGGACAAGGTAGAGATCCTGGCTGAACAATTGAAAGTAAAGGCAACTATTCAGTATGAATTCAAGAAGATATCGAGAGCGACTGAGACTAGAACTAAAAAGCAGGTTATATTTTATGTTCTATACGCCTATTTGGCGCTTGGTGAAGTTTGTTTCAATAACAAAGCATATGAAGAGGGCCTGGAGTATATCCTTTTATACAAGGATCATAGTTGGGTTAATGACCCGAATGATGACGAAAGAAGAGTCATTCGTCAGTTTAAGGAATGGGCTGAGGGTAACTACTATTTGTATGAGTTAATGTCTGGTAAGACAGAAGTGTTGCCAAGCTATCTAAACTACATTTCAGCAAGAGAAAATGAAGTTTTCCCTGCTTTGTGTGCAATAGTTTCCGCAGCTAATCAATTTGAGATGAATATTCATTCCATCCTTGAACAGTATGACTCTTATTTTGCGTACCGAGAGCAAGTCAGTCATATCGGGAAAATTAATGAACAATATACGAGTGACCAATATACGAGTGACCAATATGTCACTTTATTAGCAGGTTTGGGAACATATTATTTAACTCATCGAGAATATAATAGAGGAATTCATTTTATCCTTCGAGGGCTAGAACTCGCTATTACAATTAAGAATAAAGACGGTATGTTGAGTTGCATCAAAACGTTTGAAGAATTTCGATATTGTGCATCTGAAGAGGATAAAGGGAAATACAAAAATTTGATTTGTGAGGTGTGAGAAAAATGAAATCAAAATTAGCTTTACTAGCAATTACATGTAGTGTGGCAGTATCAATACTAATCCCGACTACTCAACCAGTATCTCCTGAAACAACACCTCCTGTGATCATGACAACGAATGGTCATGGAATGGGAAGCTAACAGTTAATATGCCTTGAAGGTTACACCATTGAGGTTTTTTATTTATACAGTAGAGAAGCCCTATGCGGATGAGCATAGGGCTATTATCGATTTCGTGAAACGAATCCTGGAGTTGGGGATAACCCCAATATTTATTAAACGGATCTGGTTACCAAATAAAATATGAAATTGATATAAATTGAAGAGGTGCTGTATAATTCTTACTTACTACTACTCAGTCGTATACCTCAGATAAGGTGGTGTTCTCTTGAACTCAGCAGCGACCATTCGTGATTATTTCGAGGACTATTTAAAAAATAATCGTATGACACTTCATCAGTTTTCAGAGGTGTCTGGTATTAATTCAGGAACCTTAAGCAGTACCCTAAGTGGGCAGCGTCCCATAGGTGTACAACAGTTAGATCGACTCACTGCGGGGATGAGCTTTCCTGAAGGGTACTTCTATGATTTATACATAAATGAAAGTTTTGCAAATGCGAATCCAGACTGGCGCAGACTTGGTCCTTTTTTGTACCGCTGTGCTGAATTAAATCAAATTGAAAATATAAAAGAAACGATCAGTCTAGTGATGGACAACCTAACGTACGCCCCTCATTTGTTTGATCTTGCGGAACAGTTGTTTTCTGAAGGAAAGCTGGAAGCGGCTCGCCCTCTATATTATAGTGTTGCTGAGAGTGAGAAGATGCAACATTCGGAACGACTGGCTCTGAGTCAGTATCGTCTATTTACAATCGGACTTTCTAACAATCAACAAACGAATCAGTCTCTTGCAACTCAATTTGAGTTGTTTGTAGATCGTCTGGATGAGATGTACCAGCTTGATGGATTGAATGATCTAATTAATGTACATAGCTCATTGCGAAATTGGAGTAAGTTGTTAGAACTGAGTGACAAATTGAGGATGAGAGCAGAAATTCACTATAAATTGTATGGAAGACATAAAGATGAGTGGGTGAAAAAGGAGATTGTTTTTTATGTGCTGTATGCCCACCTAGCAAAAGGGAGTGCGTACTCTTATCTAGGAGACTACAAGAACGCCCTGAAATATGTCGAAAAATATAGTGATTATACGTGGATAAATTCTCCTAATAAAGCGGAAATGGTAGTAATGAACCAATTTAATGAATGGGCGGAAGCTAATCGGTATTTGTATGAACTGAAGTCAGGGAATGTTGAGGTTCTCGAGTCTTATCTTGAATATATATCTGAAAGAAAGAATGAAATCTTCCCAGCTCTATGTGCAATTGTAAGTGCAGCGAATCGGCATAATATGAACATTGATTCGGTATTGGAACAGTATGAATCCTATTTCACTTACCAGGAACAGGAAAATAGAATTGGTAAAGTTAGTAAGTATTTAACCAGTGACCAGTATGGGTCGCTATTGGCTGGTCTAGGAACGTATTATTTAACCAATAGAAACTTTGATAAAGGCATGGAATATCTTCAACGAGGCTTGGAATTTGCTATGAATAACGGGAATAAGGATGCAATGCTGGACTGCCTTGGTTTATTTGGTGAACTCCGTGATTCACCTAATGGGGAAGGCAGTAGCACCAAAGCAGCATTTCTTTTGGGGAAGATTAGTGAACGATTCTCGCACCCTAGTTAATCCCTTGAAAGCTAGTATCTAGAACAGATATACAAGGTGTTCCCTATGTGGTTACTTCCTTTAATGAGGAAGCTAAATCATACGGAATGCCTCTTTGTGTTGATTTTTACAAACTAGCATGTAAGGTTTTACGGAGTGGTGTAGAACGACATGTAAAATTAAAATCAAGTTGGAGTATATATCCTTTCCCACTAAATAGCAGAATGCTCTAGAATATCACATCAGGGGAGGATGAATATGGAACGTAGTGACTTGATAAGACAGATTGAATTAGCGAGGCAGAAGCTGTATCAGACGAAGCTGAAATATGTAGATCTTCTGCATCCTGATGTCATTAAGCAATCGATGATTCTGGATGAGTTAATCAATGAATATAACCAGGCCAAAACAGAAAAGCCGATCAAGTAATCCATCGACTGTGGCTGAGCTCTTGGCGAGTCGCTCTTCCTATAATTTAATCTCAGCATGAGTACAGTGTGGACAGGCTATTCATCAGTTGGATGAATGCTACGTACGTACTCGCTCAGGAGCATTCTTCTTTAACAGATATCGTATCGTTAGTTACCGTTACACGGGTATGACCAGCTAAGTGTTCGGTATAGCCGCAGACGGTCTCAGTGTAATTTTTCCCGCGGCTGTCCGGTTGTGCTACGTTTTAACATGAAGATAGATATACATAGCTAAGATAAACAGCTTGTGAATTATAGAGCATCTACGTATGCTGTGAGATAGGAAGTTATAGCACGATGATGAAGTAGAAAGAAGGAGAATCGAATGAAACTTGTACCTATGAGTGACCAAGAGTTCGCGAGTTTTCGCGTTCGCTCCATTCAAGATTTTGCACGAGAGAAGGTAGAGGCAGGGACGTGGGCTCCTGAAGAAGCACAACAACTTGCAGAAGCATCGTATGACAGATATTTACCAGAAGGATTGAATACCCTTGGTGCTTATGTGTATAACCTAGTTCATGAGGTAGACGGAAACGTAGGTTATATCTGGTTCAATATTACGGATAACCGTCGAGGCAGGGAGGCATTCCTGCTGGATATTTTGGTTGAAGAAGCACATCAAGGCAAAGGCTATGGTACGGAGACCATGAAGGCACTGGAACAGACGGCTATAGATCTGGGGGTAGATCGAATCGGTCTGCATGTGTTTGGACATAATGGTCGTGCAAGCAACTTGTATAAGAAGATGGGATATGAGGTCACAGATCTAACGATGTACAAGGAATTACGGAAATAAATTAGGAAAATGATATTGAGCTAGCTTACGTTATCACTCTAGACTGTTCGAATCCTGAGATGAAACGATGCGTATATGAGATTCTGACGTAAACGTTAGCATGGTTATCTAAATTCCGTTCATATCGAATTAGCGAACTTCCTTGATGCACTGGGGGTTGTCATATATAATGAATAGGATTATTCGAACCGAACAAGTAATGAATGAGGAGTTGTCATATACATGGCTTTGAAAGCTGGAATCGTGGGCTTGCCTAACGTTGGTAAATCTACATTGTTTAATGCAATTACACAAGCTGGTGCGGAGTCTGCTAACTATCCGTTCTGTACAATTGACCCTAACGTAGGGATTGTTGAAGTACCTGATGAGCGTTTGGACAAATTGACAGAACTGGTTGTACCGAAAAAGACAGTACCAACGGCGTTTGAATTCGTAGATATCGCGGGTCTGGTTCGTGGTGCAAGTAAAGGTGAAGGTCTTGGTAACAAGTTCCTTGCACACATCCGTGAAGTAGACGCTATTGTACACGTGGTACGTTGCTTTGTCGATGAGAACATCACTCACGTGGATGGTAAAATTGATCCGGTAAGCGACATCCAGACGATTAATCTGGAGCTGATCCTGGCTGATATTGAAAGTGTTGAGAAAAAAATCGACCGTTCTAAGAAAAACATGAAGGGCGGTAACAAAACGGCTGCTCAAGAAGTGGAAGTACTGGAGAAAGTGAAGGCTGTTCTGTATGAAGACAAGCCAGCACGCAGTATGGAGCTTACCGATGAAGAGCGTCTGATCGTTCGCGATCTGCACTTGCTCACCCTCAAACCTGTTCTGTATGCAGCTAACGTAGCTGAGGACGAAATCGGCGATGTAGCGAACAATGCTTATGTGCAAAAAGTAAGAGAATTCGCTGCTGCTGAGAATGCAGAAGTGGTGCCAATCAGTGCGAAGGTCGAAGAAGAGATCTCCGAGCTGGAAGGCGAAGATAAACAAATGTTCCTGGAAGAACTCGGCATCGAGGATTCCGGTCTGAACCTGCTTATTAAAGCAGCTTACAAATTGCTGGGATTGTACACGTACTTCACAGCAGGGGTACAGGAAGTTCGTGCATGGACGATCCGTAAAGGTACCAAAGCGCCTGGCGCAGCTGGTGTAATCCATACTGACTTTGAGCGTGGATTCATCCGTGCAGAGGTTGTTTCCTATGAAGATCTGGTTGCGGCTGGTTCCATGAATGGTGCCAAAGAACGCGGACAGCTTCGTCTGGAAGGTAAAGAGTATGTTGTTAACGACGGCGATGTTATGCACTTCCGTTTCAACGTATAAACCGCTGAACCACGTATAATTGGACTGAACCTACCCACGTAGGTTTGTTGAAAATGGCTCTGTTACCTTCTTAGGAAGGTGGCAGGGCTTTTGTATATACCCAACTATTAATGTTAAACAGGAACATATCATTACAATTTCTAGGGATGTGCAACTCTTATGTACTGAATAGCGTTCAGGTAGTAACGTTACAATAATCATAAGGGGAGATTGTCATTTT
Source organism: Paenibacillus sp. Root52 (assembly GCF_001426865.1). Lineage (GTDB taxonomy): Bacteria > Bacillota > Bacilli > Paenibacillales > Paenibacillaceae > Paenibacillus. The sequence continues at coordinate 301,505 of NZ_LMFO01000031.1, forward strand.
AATGAAATTAAAGTTGGTGTGTGTTGCATTCAGTGTGGTGGTTGTGTTCCTAATATCGGCTTGTGCAAATGATACAACTGACGAGAGCTCTCAAAATATGCGCACTGAACCTTACCGTGTTGCGCTAGAGGAATTGATATCGATAGATACGGCTCTTAATGCGAATATGGAGTACATTTCTCTGGTGTTGAACGAAGCGATTCCTCTGGAAGATTCCGAGCGAGAAGTGATTGAATCCTACCTAAAACAACAATATAATGTTCCCATCTATAACTATACTCATGAACAATTATTAGAGCAGAAATACGCTGAGCAGGGTGGAACCAAGCTTAAAGGCATTCTCCTAACCATTGAAAAGTGCAAACAGTCAGACGATCCAAATGAAATGATGCTTGAGGTCAGTAAGTATCGTGCGAATGAAGGGGCGATTGCTTTGGAAATGATATTAACGTATCAAGAAGGACAGTGGGGAATTTCTGATTATGTTTCGGAGAGAGAAAGTTAGGAGAAAACTCGTTTCTGGTGTCAGAAATAGAGTATATTGTGCATAGTTGAATTCATTTATAGGAGGCTACGACCATGTCACAGGATATTTGGATTAACCTGCCTGTCAAAGATGTTGAGGAGTCTACACGCTTTTTCAACGAAATTGGATTCCATACAGTGAATGTTGGTCACAAGAGAGCCAAGCTTACCATAGGTCAAACGACAATTTTGCTGTTTCCGAATGCAGCGTTTGAGAAATTTACAGGTTCCAACGTTACAGATACTTCCCATAGTGCAGAGGTGATTTTCTCTATAGGTGCGGAGAGCCGGGAAGAAGTAGATGCCTTTATTCAAAAAGTAGAGAGCGCCGGAGGCAGCGTCTTTGGTAAGCCCAGTGAAACCGACGGCTGGATGTACGGTGCGGGCTTTGCCGATCTGGATGGTCACCGTTGGAACTTGCTGTATATGGACGAGAGCCGAATGCCCAAAGGCCAATAGAGGTCGTTCCATCCCAAAAGTAAGCACGTAGACATGTATGAATATGAAACGCCGGTTGCCTAGTGAAGGTCATCGGCGTTTTTTCCTACACCGTTTAGACAGGCTTGTTATATGCAATGATATTCATTCCTACACAGTGGAAAATTTAGTTCATCCAGCAGCAGAACGGTTGCTATTCAGAATCATAAGAATATGCTATAATTAAGAGTCGTATACCTAGGTTGAAGATGTTACTTAACTCGAAGAGTTGAAGCGGGTTCTGTAGCAAGGTACGCGATTTATTTATATCACTTTAAAAGTAAAGGATTTGATGACGTTGTAGCGATGTTATACGTCGATCATATATGAATATTAATCAATGCTAAGTCAGGGGATTTCAAGGAAATCCAGCGCGTTGTGAATTATAAATAGTACGAATGTCGTTGTAAGAAACGACATGAATGAAAATAATACGTGAGGTGACGATATAATGTTGGATAAATTACAGGCTTTGGCCGACCGTTACGACAAGCTTAGCGAGCTGTTGTGTGACCCGGATGTAGCAAGTGATAACAAGAAGCTGCGCGAGTATTCTAAGGAACAATCCGATCTGCAACCAACTTACGATGCGTACAATGAATACAAACAGGTAAGTGAAGATCTCGATGCTGCGAAGGAAATGCAAGGCGAGAAGTTAGATGATGAGATGCGTGAAATGGTCAAAATGGAAATTGAAGAACTGAGCACTCGTCAGAAGGAATTGGAAGAACTGATTCGTGTACTTATGCTGCCAAAAGATCCAAATGACGACAAAAACGTTATTGTGGAGATTCGCGGAGCGGCTGGTGGAGATGAAGCAGCATTGTTTGCAGCAGATCTATACCGGATGTATACGCGCTATGCAGACGCACAAGGCTGGCGTGTTGAGCTGATGGACGTGAACACGAACGATCTCGGTGGTTTCAAAGAGGTTGTCTTCATGATTAACGGCCGCGGCGCTTACAGCAAAATGAAATACGAGAGCGGTGCACACCGTGTGCAACGTATTCCAACAACAGAATCTGGCGGACGTATTCATACATCCACATCAACGGTTGCGGTTATGCCGGAAGCGGAAGATTTTGATATTGAAATTCATGACAAAGACATCCGTGTAGATACGTTCTGTTCCAGTGGTGCCGGTGGCCAATCGGTTAATACAACGAAATCCGCTGTACGTGTAACACACGTGCCAACGGGTATTGTTGCAACGTGTCAGGATGGTAAATCCCAGAACTCCAACAAAGAAAAAGCGTTGCAGGTTCTGCGTACACGGATCTTCGATATGAAACGTATGGAAGAAGAAGCAAAAATTTCGGTTGAACGGAAGAGCAAAGTGGGAACAGGTGACCGTAGTGAACGGATTCGTACGTACAACTTCCCGCAAAGCCGTGTAACGGATCACCGTATTGGTCTGACCATGCACAAGCTGGATCAGATCATGAACGGAGAAATTGAAGATATCTTGTCTGCACTGACCATTGCTCAGCAGACTGAGATGATGGATAGAGGAGAATAATCTGTGACCCGCGCCGAGTTTGTGATGACGCAGGGACAGAGCTGTCGGGAAGCCTTCGTAGAGGCTTCCTCTTTTTTGGAGAAGTGCGACGTGTACGAGCCGCACAATAACGCCCGGCTGCTGCTGGAACATGTACTTGGCGTCTATGGCGCCCAGTACTATATGATGCAGCCGGAGCCTTTCCCAAGCGAGCTTCGCAGCCGCTGGGAGGACGCCGTCACGCGCAAGGCTGCGGGTGAGCCGGCGCAATACATTATCGGCAGCCAGGAGTTCTACGGGCTGCCGTTCGAGGTCACGCCGGCCGTGCTGATCCCGCGGCCGGAGACCGAGCTGTTGGTCGAGGCTGTGCTGCGCGAAGCGGGCCGCGTGTTTGCGGGCGGCGGTGCGGTGCACGCCGTCGACATTGGCACGGGCAGCGGTGCCATCGCGGTGACGATGGCTACGCTTCGCCCGCAGTGGCAGGTGGGCGCCGGGGACATCTCGGCGGCCGCCCTGCAAGTAGCCGCGCGGAACGCGGCTGCGAACGGCGTGCAGATCGACTTCCGTGAAGGCGATCTGCTGGCTCCGTTCGCTGGGGCACGGGTGGACATCCTGGTGTCCAACCCGCCCTATATCCCGGCGGCAGATATCGCCGGGTTACAGCCTGAGGTGCGTGATCATGAGCCGCGCACTGCCCTTGACGGCGGCCCGGATGGGCTTGCGCCGTACCGGGTGATGCTGGAGCAGCTTACGCTCTTGCCAGCGCCGCCGCAGATTGTTGGTTTTGAACTGGGGCAAGGCCAGGCTCGTGACGTTGCTGCCTTGCTGGAATCTGCCGGACATTGGCCGGAGATTATCATCGTGCCAGACCTTGCAGGCATCGAGCGGCATGTACTAGGTGTTCGCACTTCGGAACAGGTGACATAAATGTAAGATTGCGGAGGTTTTCTTTTTGCCGTGAAATCCTCTACAATGAGATATACCGAAGATTGCTGAATGCTTGGAGGAACATAATTACATGCTGCATAAATTCAAAAAAATTGACTACAACATCGTATTTATATTAGTTATCTTGATGGTTATCAGTATTTTATCCATTTATAGCACCACGTTTGGTCGTCCGAGGTGGGAATCCTATCCCCAGCGGGCTGGGATATTCTATATTATAGGGTTCATCGTATTCTTCGGAATGTCCATGATTAACTATAAAGTGATTATCAAAAACTATTTATACATTTACGGTGGCGGTCTACTGTTGCTCGTTATCGTTAACTTTTTTGGTGTGACCTATTACGGAGCACAGGGCTGGTTGTCCATCTTCGGTCTAAGTTTGCAACCGGCAGAGCTATTTAAGCTGTGTTTGATTGTCTTTTTGTCTGCCTTACTGGCACGAAAGAAGAACAGACCTTTGTTATTTGGACGAGATGTCATCCCGATTGCTCTCTGTGTACTGCCTCCATTGTTACTCGTTTTGTTGCAAAACGACTTGGGGAATGCTCTCAGTTACGTCGTGATTCTGGTTGGATTACTGTGGATTGGTAATGTGAAGTTCAGCCACGCCTTGATTGGTTTTATCATCACTGTTGCTGCTTTTATCGCGGGTACGCAAGCGTACGTTCACTATCACGATCAGATCACCAAATTCCTTCAGGATATCGGGCGTGCCCACTGGGCAGATCGTTTCGATCCTTGGCTTGTGCCAGATCAGACCTCCCGAGATGTCCTATGGCAGACGTATAACGCTAAGCTGGCGATTGGCTCTGGAGGCATTAGTGGTAAAGGATATTTGGAAGGTACAACGATTCAATCCAACCGGGTACCGCTGGCATATGCCGACTCCATCTTTGTTCAGATCGGGGAAGAGTTCGGTTTTGTAGGCGCTTCGGTGCTGCTACTGCTCTACTTTATTCTGATTCATCGGCTGGTGTTGATCGCGCTGGAATGTAAGGATCGAGCCGGGCCGTATCTGATTGTTGGTATCATATCAATGTTACTCTATCAGATTTTTGTTAACATTGGTCCGTTTATTGGTCTGATGCCACTGACGGGGATTACGCTGCCGTTTATCAGTTTCGGGGGTACCTCCCTTGTGCTCAACATGCTGAGTATGGGGGTTGTCATGAGTATCAAGGTACACACGGAGGAGAACGAAGATATCCTGGGCTCGTCAGAACAACTTAGCATTACGGAACTGATCATGAGATTGTTTAAACGCAAACCTTCACAGCAAGAACAATCCTAATTGTGGTTCATGGGATATAAAACAAAACCTGAAAGCCATAGATTCGAGCAACATGGATCTACGGTTCTCAGGTTTTTTTGTTGTGGTTGTAGTAGTGGTTACCTAGGAAGGGGTGCGCATTCGGCTTAACCATAAGTGTATGGATTTCCATTTTTCATTCCAATTCTATACAATAAAGGGAGGAGAGATTGGCAAGAGCATCTTAGGGGGAAGAGTGAGCACATGCTGAGAATGTTGAAGAAGATGGATGGAATCATATTGTTTGTACTGCTGTTGCTTATGGGAATAAGCATAGCTGCTGTATATAGCGGGACGCAGACCGATTCTACATTGAGCAACCATCATATCAAAACCTTACAATTTTATATTGCCGGATTCATTGTCGTAATTGGAATGGGGCTTATCAATTATAAGCTCATTGTAAAATATGCTTTCTATTTATATGTCATCGGAAATATTTTGCTTCTCCTCGCTAATTTCGTGGGTGGCTCGGTCAACAATGCCAATGGCTGGCTGAAGCTGGGGGATACTTTCTCATTTCAACCTGCGGAACTGTTTAAAATGATCTTAATTCTATTTCTCGCCCATTTGCTTATGAAGCGAAAAGGAAGAGAACTCGGTTTCTGGAGAGACATCGTGCCGATTGGGTGCTGGACCTTTATTCCCTTTGCGCTTGTTATGATACAGAATGACTTGGGGAATGCCTTGGGGTATGTTGTTATTTTGGCAGCGGTGCTCTGGATCGGTAATATTAAGCTGAAACATGCCTTGATTGGTATTGCCATTATTGGTGTGGCTTTTTTTGGCTTCGTTAAATCATATGTCACATATCACGAAGAGATTTTCACTTTTCTAGAGAAGGTGGATCGAGAGCATTGGGCAGAACGGATCGATCCTTGGCTTGTACCAGAGAAAGCCACTGCCAAAGCAACCTGGCATACCAAAAATGCGGGTCTTGCTATAGGATCAGGTGGCATCATTGGGAAAGGGTACTTGCAAGGCACATCGGTGCAAAGCGGACGTGTGCCTTATACGTATTCGGATTCTATTTTCGTCGTGATTGCTGAAGAATTTGGTTTTGTGGGCGGTGCAGTGCTGCTATTGCTTTATTTTGTCCTAATCCATCGGATGGTGCTTATTGCACTGGAATGTAAAGACCGAGCCGGACCAGTGATTATTATTGGAATTATAGGAATGTTGCTGTATCAGGTATTTGAGAATATTGGTGCTTTTCTGGGGTTGATGCCGCTCACAGGTATTACTTTACCGTTTATTAGTTACGGAGGAACGTCATTGCTTATCAATATGGCCTGCATCGCGATTGCCATGAGCATCAAACTGTATGGCCCTGAGGATGAAGATGTTATCGTGTCAGAGGAGCAGCCGCCGAGTTTGCCAGCAAGAGTACGGAGTTGGGTGAGTGGGCTGGATGTGCTGAACAAAATCAAGAACAAGAACAAGGAAAAGAACAAGGAAAAGGAACAGGATCAAGTAGGGGTGTAATTTCGAGCGTGGTTTAGACAGGATAGCAGATATAGAGTAGTCATAAATGAGAGCACAGGTATAAACGAAGGACAGACATAAACGGATCACAGGTATAAACGAGGGACAGACATCAACAGGATCGCAGGCATAAACGAGAGGACAGACATAAACAGAATCACAGACATAAACGTAGGCATTGCTATAAGCAAGGTGTGGACATAAGGTTGGAAAGGAAAGGGGGGAATGATCGTGTAAAGGTGCCCCGCCTTCCGAGTATGTGTCCCACTTCGTTATAGCGGCATTTAAATTAGGGTCGGTTTTCACCATTATAGGTGGGGTCGGCTCTTTTTGGTCTTGGGTGTGTCTGAGAACTTTCTGAAGGAAGGCAGAGCTTGAATTTTTCGTTTCAAGCAAGGACGTTTTTCGCAGATATACCGGATCGTCAAGAGAAAGTGACACAGCAGGCTCGAAAAGACGTGGGCAGTGGATGATGCCCCCAAGTGAGCGTGAGATTTGAAGTCACGACAGTTGATCATGTGTCATCTCTAACGAACTCAGTTGGCCTTATTGGCGGGAAAATGGCACTCAGGAAATGCTAACGAATCGTGGTGGAGCTAGAATAAAAAGTGGACACCCGTTAACGGACAGAAGGATAATAAAGCTAACGGAGGTGTGTCCACATGGGAGAACAGCGGCAACGATACAATGAAGAATTCAAGAAACAAACGGTAAAATTTATCCAAGAACAGACCAAGACACTCGGAGACTTGGCAGAAGAACTCAACATTCCAAAAAGTACATTACACCAGTGGATTAAGAAACAAACGGTAAAATTTATCCAAGAACAGACCAAGACACTCGGAGACTTGGCAGAAGAACTCAACATTCCAAAAAGTACATTACACCAGTGGATGGGCAAGTATCGCGAACTTAAACATGAGCCCGTAGCTAGCGTAGATCGAGTGAAAGAACTGGAAGCRGAGCTTMAAGAAATGCGCCGGTTACTTCAAGAGAAAGAGCATACGCTTGCGGACACGCAAGAGGAACTGGCTATTGTAAAAAAAGCAGTGCACATCTTCAGCAAACCAAAGAGCTAAGGTTTCAGTTTCTGGAAAACCATCGCTCCCTGTTTTCTTTGGAGAAGATGTGCACTCTGTTACACGTGTCACGGAGCGGATATTACAAGTGGCGGATGGATCGAACAAGTAAACAGCAGCACCGGAGAACTGAGATCATGAAGCGTATTCGATTTCATTTCTACGACCACCAGAAGCGGTGTGGAAGTCCGAAAATTACGTATGCGCTCCAKCTGGAAGGATACAGAATCTCTTCCCGTACCGTCAGTATATACATGCGTCAAATGAATCTTCGTTCCGTGCACASTCCTCGGTATCGTGTCCAAACRACGGATTCTAAACATCATCATCCCATTGCACCAAATACGCTGAACCAGCAATTTCAAACGTCCAAACCGAACACCGTATGGGTCACCGATATCACCTACATTCCCTGCCGAGGAGGCCGGTTATATCTCGCCAGTGTTCTGGATTTATGTACGCGTGAAATTGTAGGCTGGCGTCTGTACAACCATATGGAAACGAGTCTGGTGCTAGGTGCATTGAATGATGCTTACCGGGCCAAACRCCCCGCTCCAGGACTGCTACATCACTCGGATCGTGGCTCGCAGTACACGTCAAAAGAATACGTGGAGCAACTGAAATCGTATGGTATGGAGCTCAGTATGAGCCGCCGAGGAAACTGTTACGATAACGCATGTATCGAGTCTTGGCACAGTATTTTGAAGAAGGAACTCATTCACTGTAACCCTCGTTTTAAGAATCCAGAAGAGGCTTATAACGCCATTTACCAGTACATTGAGTTCTATTACAACCGCAAGCGAATGCATGGTGCGCTAGGTTATCTTTCCCCTGCTCGTTTTGCGAAGAAATTTACGGACAAATCCGTCGCGTAAGTGTCTACTTTCTTGACATAG
>NZ_LMFO01000032.1:0-1847 GCF_001426865.1 Paenibacillus sp. Root52
ACAGTTATTTTTATCTCGGAAATGGCGGTGAAGCCTTGTGGGGTAAGGCATTGGAGGAGTTGGAGAGAGGGGGGTTTTTGGGACAGTTATTTTTATTTTTCTACAGTTGGTTTAACTAAATAAAAATTCCTGCCCATTGTCTTAAATAACTGTCCATTAACACCCAAAGACTGGGGGAAATGCAGCGTATCCAAACGCACATTTCCCCCAGTCTTCTCAATTTCTCCGCTATTTTTTTAACTTTTACTCGAAAAAATACATAGGTCTAAATCCAACAACACGTTGCGGGACATCCCCAACCGAACCCGCGGGCAGTCTGCCAATACAGCATTTGCACTATACCTAATTTCAAGGAGGTTTTATCTATGTCAAGTATAGAGGAAATACATGAGAGATATATTCAGTTGTGTCCTGAAGATGGAATCGACGAGAATGTTTTAAAAAAAATCGAGGAAATTCTTCAGTTAAAACTTCCCGATGATTTTCGAGATATAGCGAAATTTTACAGTGGTGATTTATTGGGTGGAATAAGTTGTTTTGCGTTTGCATATAAAGATATTGCACCTAACATTGTAGATGAAACACTTAGGCTTAGAAACGCAATTAAATTACCATCAAATTTTGTTGTGTTAGCTGAGCCACCAAACAGTATTATTATTATGGATACCCAAAATAATCCATCCATTATATGGTGTGATGCAACGGATGTCGAAAGAATAGTTACAATGTCTTTCATTTCACCACCAGATACATGGAAAACATTTTTTGATTTTTTCACCAAATTAGTTGAAGATGAAGAGGAGGAACAATTGGAATAGTGATAACAAAATCATATATTGTGTGTCAGTATCATTCTTAGAAATATAAAACTAAAAAGCCGCCAAATGGCGGCTCTGCATATTAACTCCCCTGGGCTATGATCAATCACTTTCGTTGCAATATTGGCGTAGAACTCACTGTCATGCTCTACAAAGAGAAGCGTTGGTGCAAACTCTAGTAGCAGATCTTCTATTTGCATACGTGATATAACATCCACGAAATTGAGTGGTTCATCCCAAATGTGCAGGTGAGCTTGCTCACTTAAACTTTTGGCAATGAGCACTTTCTTTTTCTGACCGGCGCTAAAGCTTGAAATATCCTTCTCCAATTGCAGTCTGGAAAAATTGAGTTTTCTTAGAATGGATTTAAACAGACTTTCATCAATTCCCTGGCTAAATGCATAATCAGATAAATTCCCGCTTAGATTAGATGTATCCTGTGATACATAGGAGATTTTCACCTGAGGGTCTTTGCGACAAAGACCTGTGAACGGAATGTCCTCACCGCAGATTAATTTAAGCAGGCTTGATTTGCCCGATCCATTTTTACCGTAAAGGGCAATGCGATCTCCTTTTTCAATCGTAAAGCTGACATCGGTACACACCGGATTAGAGCCGTATGCGATTGTTACATTCTCTAATTCGACTAGTTCATTTTTGTGAAAATCGAGCTGATGAATCTGTAAACGTTCTGCGTTTTCCAGATTTTTGAGTAGTTTGGACTTTTCATGGATGGCAGATTGCTGTCTCTGTTCAATGTTTTTGGAACGTTTCATCATCTTGGCAGCCTTGTGTCCGATATATCCTTTATCTACTTTGGAACCGGAATTTCTGGTGCCATTCTTGCTCTTCTCCACTTCATGCGACCATCCACCCGTTCGTTTGGCTGAGTCGGATAAACGCTTGATATCCTTCATTAGTTTCTCATTACTGGCGAGTTCGAACTGATCTTGTCTTCTTTTGTTCTCCCACCAGGCGGAGAAATTCCCTTTTTGAATCTCAATGTTAGTTTTGTTGATGGACAGGATA
>NZ_LMFO01000032.1:1878-287111 GCF_001426865.1 Paenibacillus sp. Root52
TCACGATTTTCCGCGCATGCAGATCCAGATGGTTCGTAGGCTCATCGATGAGCAGAAATTGATTATCCTTCAGGAACAAGGCTGCAAGCATGACTTTGGTCTGTTCCCCCTGAGACAAGGAATCGAAAGGCCGATACAGAACATCTTCCGATACTTTCAACAGGTTAAGCTCTCGTACGAGCTGCCAATGTAGGTATTCAGGATAAATGTCCTCGATGATATCGAGGGTCATCATACTCTTATCCTTTACCTGAAAAGGGAAGTATTCAAAGTTAACCTTAGCCGAAATCTGCCCACTGTACTCGTATTTACCAAGCAACAATTGCAGGAAGGTTGTTTTGCCTCTCCCGTTTCTGCCGGTAAAACCCAATTTCCAATCGGTGTCTAGCTGAAAGCTTACATTTTCAAATATATTATCGTAACTGCCGTCATAGGCGAAGGTTAGGTTAGTAACGTTAATTAACGACATAAAGATCATCCTTTTTATGTGAAATATAAAAGTTAGTCCGGCGGAGTAGCTACCAAGACATGGATTGCTTCACTTTTACATTTGAACATAATCAGAATTTCAGATGGTCTCTGAAATGAATGACGTTATCTAATGTTTGAGAAGTTTAGGTTAGTCAAAATTTTCCGATTACCCTTAGATGAAAAACACAAAAAATCCCCATTCTCCGGTGCTTTTTTGCGTAACATCAACCTAATTATACGTTGAAGAAACCTAGCGACTAAGGATTAGTGCCAAGTGACTCTATATAGTAGGAGGATAAAGTGCCGGATTCTGATTAGTTATGTTGTGAACCATGCCAATGTTGATGTTCGCTGACAGGTTCACATAAACATCTACGATTTCTAATTCAGTCATCACTCGATCCCCCTTTAAAAGCTTAACAATTTAATACAGAAAACGTAACATGGAACATAACTACGGGTCAAGGAATGACTGCCCTGCTATCCTAAGGGAGGACGACAAATTTTCCATCACTTGATCCCCCGAACTACTACCGATTCGTATGGTTATAAAATCCCAACAACGGAGTTCACCAGCATTACAGGTACTCATCGACGTCAAGTTATTTAATTTACGCTGTTTAAAAGCAAACAAACGAAGAATAAAAGGTTAAAATAATTCTTTACTGTTCGTTCTAGAAATGATATGCTAACAGCAAGTTAGATCTAACTGTGTTTTTTTGCACATTAAAGAACGATCGTTCTAAAAAACGGATTACACTAATCTAAAGAATATGAGGGAGAGAATAAGATGAAATACACCGTAATTACAGGAGCAAGTTCAGGAATTGGATATGAAACGGCATTGGCATTTGCAGCACGTGGTAAAAATTTGATTTTGGTAGCAAGAAGATTGGATAAGCTGGAAGAACTCAAAGCTACAATTCAGGGTGTTGATCCTAAAGTAAATGTTATTGTTCAACAAACTGACCTGTCTGTAACCACAGAGGCGTACGCACTGTATAACAATTTGAAGCAATACCAAATTGAAACGTGGATCAACAATGCAGGGCTTGGAGAAGGCTCAGTCATTGCTGAACAGAATTTGGATAAAGTGGAGACCATGCTACGTGTTAATATCGAATCTTTGACCATTCTCTCTACACTGTATGTGCGAGATTACGCGGATGTCGAAGGTACTCAATTGATTAACGTCTCCTCCGCCCTCGGATATGCCATTGCTGTGGGCAGTGTTGCGTATTCTGCATCGAAATATTACGTTAGTGCCTTTACAGAAGGTCTTGCCAAAGAATTGGAACTGAAGGGTGCGAAACTAAAAGCGAAGGTTATGGCACCAGCGATCACGGAAACAGAATTCGTGCAAAAATCACTAGACACTGAAGCTTTTGATTACAAAGCGAATATGCCCAAATACCATACAGCTAAAGAAATGGCGGGCTTCATGATCGATCTGTATGATCACAATGAAGTGGTCGTAGGAATTGTAGACCAGAACTATGAATTCCATCTGAGAGGCGCAATCTACCCGGTTATTTCAGAATTGAATTAATACATCTACAAAATCGTTAATGAAGAGGAGTGTATCAATACCCCCCATCATCGTCAACCGGTTGCTCCATCCGCAATCGCACCGGGTGTAGAAATGTTTACGGCCACAGGGATGAAGGATATCCCCGTTCCCCTATTTGATCAACCAATTTTTAGGAGGGGATTCGAATACACGCACAGATGATTATGGCGGATCTATAGAAAATCGTACTCGCTTCGCGATTAAAATAACGAGAGCCATCGTGGAGGAAATAGGCGCAGAACGAACAGGATTCCGTATTTCGCCAGGGACACCGCTGGGTGGAATTCAAGATGGTGAAGAAGGTCCTGAACTCTATCGCTAAGGTGCGCCACTAAATGAAGCAGATCCGACAACATTCTTTGGTTTGGGAAGTAAGGGCTACACGGATTATCCTACGTTGGAAGAATTAAAGTCACAAGAGGGGCAACACTAGCACCAAGCGTGAAACATGGCGTACAACTGAACATTGCGCGCCATGTTCCTAGTCTATAAGCAAAGGAAGAAGATAAATGATGAGAGCAGTCCAAATACGAAAATACTCCAAAAAAATCCAAGTGGAAATCAATGATATTGAGACACCTCAGATGCAGAGCCATGAGGTCCTCGTCAGAGTAAAAGCTGCGGGTGTAAATCCGCTGGATATCTTGAATATGAATGGCAGTGTTCGGATGATCGCAGACTATACGTTACCTTTTACTTTAGGGAATGAACTATCGGGTGTCATTGAAGCCGTTGGTGATGATGTTTTGAATTTTAAAGTGGGGGATTCGGTCTATGCCAGGTTGCCTCTGAATAAAATTGGTGCTTTTGCTGAATATGCGGCTGTACATGAGGATGCTTTATCCTTAATGCCTGATAATCTGTCTTTTATCGAAGCTGCTGCAGTACCCCTTACAGCCTTGACCGCGTATCAAGCATTGCATGATGTACTTCGGGTTGAACCCAACAAAAAACTGTTTATTCCTGGAGGAACCGGCGGATTCGGAGCGATGGCCATACCGATTGCCAAGTCCATGGGTTTAACGGTTATTACAAGTGGCAGCGAGAGAGGCAGAGCACGTACACTATCGATTGGAGCAGATCAATTTATTAATTATAAGACGGAGCATTATGCTGATATTCTGTCTGATATCGATTATGTGATCGACACCTTGGGTGCGGATGAAATCGAAGCTGAACTGAGCATTTTGAAGCCACAGGGGAAATTAGTTTCCTTGAAAGCGGGACCCAATTATCGTTTTGCAGTGGACAGTCATTTTCCGATGTGGAAAAGAGCATTGTTTGGACTCGTAGGTGCACGCCTGGATTCTTTAGCACGTAAGAATCAAAATGAATATCGCTTTATATTCGTGCACTCCAGTGGGAGACAATTACGAGAAATCACAACCCTTATAGAAAAAGAAGATTTCAAGCCCTCGATCGATTCCACATATACGTTTGATGATATTGAAAAGGCATTGATTAAAGTGTCCACGGGTCACTCCCAAGGGAAAGTAATTCTGACCTTTTAAATACCCAATGAGAACATGTTATTCAATGTTCGTTTTTTGAACAGGAGGGAAGCTAATGGCGAGAAGCAAAGAGTTTGAAGAGTTTGTTGTACTAGATAAAGCGATGAGACTTTTTTGGGAACAAGGCTATGAGAAGACGTCTATGACGGATCTGGTCAATCATATGGGAATTCATCGTAGAAGCTTGTATGATACATTTGGCGACAAACATACCTTGTTTCTAAAGTCAGTAGATCTGTATGATCAGAAAATGAGCTTCTCCCTTGCAACAGGCATAAAGCATTCTCAGACCGCAACGGAAGCACTTCAGTTGATATTTTCTTCTTTAATTCATGGAGAGAAGCATCCAGCATCAGGCTGCTTGCTTGTTAATTCGACGGTAGAATTGGCCGCAAGGGATGACGATATGAACAACCGATCGATTGAGATGTTTGCAAATACCGAGAATCTAATCAAGGACATTATTTTGTGGGGACAGCAAGAAGGTGAATTCACAACGGAGTACAACGCCGAGGTATTGGCAGAATATCTGCATAATGTAGGCGTTGGGTTAAGGGTGATGGTCAAGACTTCGATGACCAAGGAAAAACTGCTGCGTATAGCTATTCTATCCATGAATCTCATACTGAAGTAGTCTATTTTTTTCACTATTATAGAATGTTCATTCTAGTATCGATATTTCATTTGGACACATTTTATAGAAAAGAGAGGCAGGCAGCAACATGAGAAAAACAGTTCTAATTACAGGGGTATCGGGTGGGATCGGTAAAGAGTTAGCAGATCGGTTTGTCAAAGGTGGACATCATATTGTGCTTGTCGCTCGCAGCGAGGATAAAATATTGGATCTTGCACAGGAGTATGGGAAAAAATACGGCATTCAGGCGACGGTTATTGCCAAAGATGTAGCGGCACCTGGGGTACCACAGGAGATTTTCAATGAGCTGGAGGAAAAGGGAATTGTTGTTGACTATCTTGTCAACAATGCAGGCTTCGGCCTGTTCGGGACATTTATGGAGACGGATCTGGAACAAGAAGTCAATATGATTGACGTGAATATCAAAGCTTTAACCGTCATGACAAAACTGTTTTTGCCGGGTATGATCCAACGTGGATACGGCGGTGTAATGAATGTGGCTTCGTTGGTAGGCTTTTTCCCTGGACCGATGATGTCGGTATATTATGCAACAAAGGCATATGTGTTATCATTCACCGAGGCTTTGGAAAATGAAGTAAGCGGAACTGGTGTTACGGTGACAGCACTATGTCCAGGCCTGACATCAACCGGATTTGTTGATCGTTCGGGTATGGGTGTTTCGAAGATGCTGCAGGGTCCGATCATGGAAGCGGGACAGGTGGCGGAAGAAGGATATCGAGGCTTCCTGCGTGGCAAGACGTTAATTATGCCTGGAGCTCGGAACCGATTTATTGCCTTTATGCCGCGCTTGTTACCGCGTAAGATGATGACTCGCATGATTAGATCCTCACAAGACAAGACAGGACATTAAACATTAAAAAAGGAGCTGGTTGAAATGATTTTTTATGATTCCCCTCAGGAATGGACATATCCAATCCATATCAAGAATTCCATGACATAGATGAGGCATTTCATTGGCTGGCAACCGTAAAATGAGAAGGTAACAAAACATCATATGCATAAGTCAATTGAGTACTGTAGTAATAATGCAATCAGGTTTCCCCCGATTCTCTCGTTTCACTGTGTCCTTCCTCGTCCTTCTTACGACAAATATACACAAAAACAGGAGGGAAGCTGAAGGGCTCAAATTGGATTTTTTCAATCTCGAATAGTTCAGCTAATCGTTTCTTCATATGAAGTGAGTACTGGTATAACACTAACATGCCTCCAGGTCGGAGCGCTGTATGGATCTGTGACAGGATGTTTTGTCTCATTTCTCTGGAAAAGTTAAAAAAGGGCAGTCCGCAAATGATACAATCCAACTGATGCACATGTTCTTGATGGATCCTTTTCAATAGATAGGATGCATTCGAATGGAACATGAATTCAGGATATGTTTTCTTCAGGTTACTTCTCATTTTGGGGTCTCTCTCAAATAAAAACACGGTTGCAGATTGCGGTAATTGTGCTCTCGTGAGACGTGTGATGGCCCCAGTTCCTGGCCCCAACTCAGCAATGGTTCTAATCTCAGTCCATCTTACAGACTGGACGATTTTGTGGGCTAGAAATTTGGAACTGGGTAGGACACTTCCCACTCGTTTGGGGTTCTTTAAGAATCCTTGCAGGAAAAGAAGTGGTTCGGGTGTTTTCATCGCGGTATCCTCCGTTGTTGAATTCATGGTGTATCACTTGATGTTGGCAGGCAAGCTTAACCGGAACGTAAATACGTTATGCGTATGTTGAAGCGTTAAGGTGCCCTGATGTAACTCTGCAATATTTCTTGCAATCGAAAGACCCAGACCAGACCCCGTTTGAATGCCTTCGCTGCTCCGTGAGTAATCAACCTTATAAAAGCGATCAAACAGTTTATCTTTTTGCTCTGTTGTGAGCGGCGCTCCTTTATTTTCGACTTGAATGGTAATTTGCTCATGATGCACACTCATTCGAATGTGAATCACACCAGGTTTAAAGGAGTACTTCAGGGCATTCATGAGAAGATTATCGATAGCGCGAGCAAGCTTATCACTATCCACGCAGGCCATAATTGGGGCATTACCGATCTCTTTCTCGATATGAATACCATTCTCCTGAGCTAACGGTTCAAATTCAAACAACAACTGGTCTAAGAGCTGATATAGGTCAACCTTTTTCAGATCCAATTGGGTATCTACTGAGGTTAGACGCGTGTATTCGAATAAATCATCGAGCAGCTTCTTCAAATGCGTTGCTTTATTATAGGTGTTCTGAATGAAGCGGTCATACTCTTCTTTGTCTTGAAAGGATTCTGTTCTAAGAAGCTCAATATATCCGATTATGCTGGTAAGCGGTGTGCGTAGGTCATGAGATATACCCGTAATCATGTCCATCTTGGATTTCTCCAACTCACGTTCCTTGATCATCTGTAGCTGTAACTGTTCAGTCATGTGATTAATGTTGGAAGCGACTCGACCCAGCTCATCTTGTCGATTAACGGGTACCCGGTAGTCCAGATTACCCTCAGATATGAATTGAAGTCCTTGCTCCAAGCGAATAATATCTTTAACCATTCGACGAGTTAATAACAGAAAGGTTAGGATGAAAGTCAATATAAAAATCGGAGTAATGACATACGGAAGCGAATTACGGAACCAAGCCTGCTCCCAAGCTTTAAAAACCTCGATAGAAAGGAAAATGAGCATATTATTAAAGCCAGCAGCAGCAATGGTACTCAAAATAACTCGAATCAAAATGTTGATTTGAATTTTTTTCTTTCGATTTCGATGTAAGGGGTTAGATCGTTTAATCAATTTTATAGCCCACTCCCCATACTGTTTTAATATACTGAGGTTCTCTCGGGTTCATTTCCAGCTTTTCTCTTAGATTACGAATATGAACCATCACCGTATTATCCGAATATCCGTAAGGTTCTTTCCACACGGTTTCGTAAATCTTCTCGGAGCTAAATACTTGTCCAGGATGGCTGGCAAGCAACACCAGAATGGAAAACTCCAGTGGAGTTAGTGAAATGTCATTCTCTTTGAGCTTCACAGAATGTTTACTTGTATCAATAACAAGATCCTTAATCAGGATAAGAGAATTGAATTCTGCTTTGCCAATCAGTGTTTGACGCCGCAGCTGAGCCTTAACACGAGCCAGTAATTCTAATGGATTAAACGGTTTGACCATGTAATCGTCAGCCCCGGTAGTCAGCCCCGTTATTTTATCAATGTCTTCTTCCTTGGCGGATAACATAATAATGGGAGTGGTGGATACTTCTCTTATTTTGAAGCAGGCTTTAATTCCGTCCATAACGGGCATCATAACATCCAGTATAACGAGCTGTACTGATGTTGTTTTGATAATATTTAGAGCTTCTTCACCATTGGCTGCTTCAATGACGTGATATCCTTCGTTACGTAAATAGACATGAATGACATCTCGGATATCGGGTTCATCATCAACAACGAGAACGGTACTCATACTTCAACACTCCTTTTATGACCTGTTATAAATAAAATCAATATTCCTTATAGAGAGGATAACACCAGTGTAAGCGATAGCCCAGGATGTTTAAATTGTTTCCTTTTTGCGACAGACATAAACGAACGCAGGAGGGATATTCATAGGCACTAATTCTATTTTTTCGATGATAAAGTGTTCAGATAATGTTTTTCTCATTTGAAGTGAATATTGAAAGGCGATAAATAACCCTCCAGGTTTGAGTGCCTTATGGATCTGTTCTACCAACGTATTTCTTAATTCAGGCTCAAAGTTGAAGAAAGGCAACCCACTAAAAATATAATCCAGTTGCTGAACGCCTTCTTGATTCATGGACTCTACTAATCGAGCTGCATCTGGATAACAGGAGAATTGCGGGTATGTGGTGTGCAGATTATTCCTCATCGTTTCGTTCATCTCAAACAATAATACTTTGGTACGATCCTGCGCCTGTTGATGAATATAACGTGTGATGGCACCTGTACCTGATCCGAGTTCGGCGACTGCTTTTGCCTCTAGCCAAGAAGCTTGATTCACCATTTTGTTGGCGAGAAACCGGGAGCTGGGTATGATGCTGCCAACATGTTTAGGACTTTGAAGAAAGCTCTTCAGAAATAAAACAGGGTTATTAGAATTCAATTTGGGTTCCTCCATGCAGGTCATGATATGTGATTCAATCCGGTCAAAAATGAAATAATTGAAGCGTAGATAAGATGGGAGCGCCAAAGTAAGTTCCAGCCGTAAAATAGGTTATGCTCCAAAGTAAAGCACTGGAATATGAGATGAGAGCAAATTTTCTATACTGTACGCCGCTCAGTCCAACGACCAAAGGGAGAACATACCGTACGATTGGGATGAACAAACCAATACACATCGCCCAATTGCCGCGCTTATTCAGAATCAGTTCTGCCTTGACGAAGTGCTTGTTATGTTGAAATCTGTGTTTTATCTTGGATCCAAATAACTTTCCTGCAAAATAAGCGAAGGTAATGGCCGTTAATAGTCCTGATAAAATACAGAAGTATGTGATCCATGAATTGATAACACCCGTGTGGCTCAAAATGGCACCGCTGATAATTGTGATCTCATTCGGGATTGGAATGCCGAAAGGCCCTAACGAGAAGGCAAAATAAAAAATCAGATATCCATGCTGCTGAAGTAGCTCTAAGATCGTATTACTGATCATTGTTTTGCCTCCTCTCTTGTCGATATAGCAATCATAGTGAAAAAAACTAAGGAATTAATGAGTATATTTCTGAAGAAAATCTAAAGAATACATAAGTAAAACCAAACAACTACACAGAAAAAAAGCCCTGCCAGGTACTGGCAAGACTTGATAGTGTGGATAGTCAGGAGCATTGATGAAGTGGCAAAGTCACAATCATAATGTTGTTCTCGTCATTTAATGTTAACGTGCCACCTTGCAATTTGATCATCGTTCTGGCGATATGAAGACCCATTGCAGTTCTGGTATATATATCTGATGCATTGCTAGATGATCTATGCTGCTGCGTATGATCTATATGCTCACTGTTTTCATTAGAATGGGAGTAGAGATTGCCTTCAATTCCAATGACGAGCTGCCTGTGATCTATTTTGAAGATTAGGCGAATGATGCCTGGATGAGCAGAGTGTTTGAGCACATGATACAGCAGATTATGGAGTGCCATTTCTATTTTTTCATGGTCGATACAGGCCATAACAGGAGAAGGCGGAAATTCTTTTTCCACCATAAAGTCATCCTCACGCGCTATCGATATGAAGTCAGCAATGATTCGCTTCATAAGATGAACTACTTCGGTTTCTTTTAAATTCAGCTGGTGATCATGAGAGGATAGTCGGGCATGTTGGATTAAATCATTCATTAGATTTCGAAATTGAAAGGCTGCTGTATGTGTTTCGTGTACAATTCGCATATAATCTTCTTGGTTCGGAACTGATTTAGATTTTAATAACTCCATGTTTTGAATTATTCCTTTTAGAGGTGCGTAAAGCTCATTGGATATGCCTTCAATCCATTCCCTTTTGGCGGTCTCGCGCTCACGTTCCCCGATCATTTGTTCCTGTAATTGCTCCACTATGGAATGAAGTTGAGACGAAATTTTTCTTAATTCAACAAGCTGAAATGGAGGCACCCGGTAGCTCAAGTCCCCTCCCGAGATGATGTGTATCGCGTTGTCCAAAGTGGCAATTTCTTTAACAATGCGATGGGTCAGAATAAAAAAGGATATGACAAAAAAAGTAGTAAATAGGATAGGAACAAGGTATGCCAGATGAAATTGGAACAGATACAGCTTGGCTAGATGATGAAATGCGGTAAGTGGCAGCAGGGATATGAAGGTCATGAGAAAGGCCATCAGAAAACTGAAACCAGAACGGATAAGGATATGGAATCGAATACTATGCTTGCGATAAATCCATGGAAATTCTGTCACCGTTCATCTCACTCCAATCGAATCGATTTAACATGGGTTGAGAGTGAATAAAGGGTTATTCCAGCCAATTGGAAACAAAGCTCTCCAACCAGGATGCCACCTGCAATATCTACGACGACATGTTGTTTCACCAGTACGGTAGACATCATAATAAGAATGGAGAGGGTGGAAGTCATCGCCCATATCACTCGTCCAAATACTCGGGTTCCTCTAAGAATCAGATAACTGGTGAGCACATGAATACTTGGAAAACAGTTGTAGGGTTGATCGTTACGGTAGATGTAATTAACCATCGTGTAAAGAAAGCCTTCTTTATCCTGGATGTTTGGGCGCTCAATCGCTGTCTGGAACAGAGCGAAGAAGATGTATGAGATTACCAGACCGCTGCAAAGTGCAATTAGCGTTTGAAAATAGGTTCTCTTGTTCTTGAATGCAAGTGCTATTAATGCACCTGTAATGAACGGGTACCATAATACATAAGGAATGATAAAAGATGGGATAAAGGGGATCATGGGATCGAGTGTTGTCGCAAGACTATAGACATGATCCCCCGGTCGATTTAATATACCGTAGAAAATATTTAATATTGGAACTGCTGCTAGCCAAAGCAGGGAAAGCCAGGCCGATTTAGTGGATGACTGACTGAAACGGTTCAAGTGCTCAACTCCTATACAGATTTATCAATGTATCGGGTTCAAGAGAAATATCATTCGGGACAACGGGATACCAAGCGAACAAGATCAAGTGTAAGCATGGGAAGTGCCATCCCTGAAGGATAAGCTAAATATCGTGCGTGCCATTCCGGAGAGAATTTTTCTTTGTATCGACGCAATCCTTCAAATCCATACCAGTACCCACCATATTGGAAGACTAGACGTGCTAATTTTTCTTCACGATGTGAGTTCTGATTCTCACCCACGCTGGAGAGAGGGGACATTCCGAGATTAAAGTAAGAATAACCTTGTTCTTTGGCCCATTCGATCAATCGTACAAATAGCACATCCATCGTGCCGTTCGGTGTATCATTCAGATGGCGCATCAAGTCAATAGAGATGACCTTATTACGACTATAGGATGGAGCGAGCGTCGCAAAGGCCAGAATACGGCCTTGCGCATTACGAAGTAGTGTTAAGGGTGATCGCTGGATATAGGCTTCGTTGAACCACCCTAAAGAGTACGTTTTTTCTTTACGATCGCCAAGCCACTCGTCCGAAATCTGACGTAATTCAGATAATAACTCTGATGTATATGGCGGGGACAATACTTCAAAGATCTGTCCTTCGCGATCTGATTTATTTATAGCTGTGCGTAAGTTTTGTTTACTTTTCCCACTTAATGTAAAAGTATCTAGAGGTACCAGAGCTTCTTCGCCTAATTTGAAAAATTTGTAGCCATTCTCATGATAGATGGATAGATATTCAGGTGTGGCCTGATAAAAAACAATGGTCAATGCATAGTGATGCGCATAGTTCTGAAATTCTTGAATCGCAGCACCAACAAGGTTTTTATTGCCGATTGGATCACCAAGTACAATGAGTTTCTGACGTACTTGAGCGTAGGGAATCAGAACCTGATCATTTTGAGCCCAGTAAAAATTTTTGTCACCCAGATAGAGGAGATGTGTTAACAGATTACCCTCTTCTGTGGCGATAAACTGAGTGAATTTCTCGATATCTTCTTCAGCAGGGCGCATTTCTGTATAGCGAGACGGACGCAATGTGAAGACAAAAGCAAGCACAATCAAAGCTCCCATTAACCCACCAAGAGCTGTTAATACATAGTCGTGGGGATGTGACATCCATTGTTGCGCACGCATGGGCAGATGTTGCAAAATAGCTGGATGTAGATGTGAACCTATAATGTAATACGACAACGATGAGATTAGAGCAAGAAGCGTCCAAATCCAGAAGCTACGTGCAGATACACGGACACTTTCTCGATTAAACTGAGTAGGGGATATCCACAGAATGAAAGCCACGGTCAGTAAAATAAGAGCTTCTTCGTAATCAAAGCCTTTGGCAAATGTGAAAATAGCTCCTGCTGATAACAAAGCTCCAGTCCATAAGTAAGCTCGGCGAATACGCATGGATATCCCTCGTGAGATGACGATAAGCATGATACCGATGGTTACGGACAATTGTTCAGATAAGCGCATCAGCGATAAAGGTAACAGATGTTCCATGAAGCGCAAGCGATTCATAAGGCCTGGTGTAACCGCAGAGAATAGTAGAAGGACACCGCTAGCAAATACGAGCTTGCCAAGCACCCATGCACCCAGATCACTAAGCAAATTGAAACGGGACGGCCAATTCCAGAATCTGTCCCAAATGTTACGTATAGCATTGAAACAAGTCTTCATCATTTCAAGCCATTGCTCACGGTTTGGGCTCATCTCAAGCCCAGCCAACAACAGACCGATGAGCCAAGGAATGACAAAGTAAAACATGCGGAACAACAACAAAATCATTAGTGCTCGTGAAGGCTCAACACCTAATGTTTGCAGCCCAAGCAGCGCGATCAGATCAAAGGCACCAATGCCGCCTGGAGCCATACTAATGATTCCCGCAATGGCGGCTACAACGTATACCCCGAATACTGGAGCGAACGGTAAGGGATGCATATCAGAAAAAGCAAACAACCAAAATAATGTTCCAGCACATGCCCATTCCAGAACAGAGCAACCGAGTGAAGCAATAACCATGTTCCAAGGTAGCTTTCCATTGCCTTTATTAAACCATTTTGCGAATAGGGAGGATCGTTGCATGAGTAAGAAAAATGGCAAGTATAATGCAACTCCCCATACGCCGAGCCGAAGCCAGGGATGTTGTTCAAGTAGTGGTTCTACAGGCAAAATACCGATTAGTGCAAGACCACCCAGCAAGGACAGACCTACTAATAAGATAGGTGATAAAAAAAGGACAGCAGCCCCCATTGTTTTCATCGGAATACCGCTTTTCTTATAAAGAAATGCACGTAATCCTACACCGGTAAGACCTGCGAACCCAACCATATTATTAAATGTATTAGCGATCCAGGCATAGCGATAAGTGGTTATCCAATGAATATCGAGCTTAAATTGTTTTCGAATTAGAAAATCATACGTGCTCATGACAGATACGGCTATAAACGAAGCAATGATCAGTTGAATGATGACATGAACTGGCTTCATATGTACTTCATGAATAATGCTAGCTATGTTAATACGCTGAATCTCATGTCTACCGTATACATAGATGATGACCAGAATCGTTACAGGAATGAGCACTCTGATTATTTTGGATTGATAACAAGCTTTTAGAAACTGAAATAATTTAAGGTTTTGAAGCAAATCTTTCATTGTGTCTTGGACTCCACCTTTATGAAAAAATAGAATTTTAACGTTTATAGGGCACGAGTCACGGATATTTTGCGAGCTTCCTGCCGTACAGGAATCATATTGAAAAAAACTAAGGATTTCATGGGTATATTTCTAAAGAAAATCTGAAGAATTGGAGGAGTAGATTGAAACCGTAAGTTATCTGGATGGAAAGTCGAATATCCGAATGGGAAATTAGTTGTATATTAAGGAGACTTTGAGATGAGCATAGAAGCATTCACGCGTGAGATGGATATGGAGAATCAGTTGAAGGCGGCCTATGATGAGCGCTGGTATAGGTTAATGGAGCTGATGGAGCAATTAGATTCGGATGACTTAGCAAAGTTATCTAACCCGTTCTTAGTTAAAGTATTGCCGGCCTACAGGAAGGCTAAGAGAAAGGTTCTTTTTGTAGGACAAGCAACGAATGGTTGGGATCCGTTCCAAACGACTTTACAGACTTTTGCTAATGATGACAAAGAGATACAACGAGAGAAAATAGTAAAGTTTCTGCAATGGATGTATGAGGATTTGCGATATCACCGTAAGTATGACCATACGCCATTCTGGAAAGGAATGAGAAGGCTCTACCGGGTGATCTCGCCAGGGGTGGGGGATGATGGATTTTTGCATACTGAATTAGTTCGGTTTGATTACGCCAATACAAGACCACCACATGCAATTGAAAGTTTGCTTCAACAGGAGTACAATGTCTTGCCCATGGAAATTTCAGCGCTTGCACCTGACGTTGTCATATTTTTGACGGGGCCGTATTACGATAATAGGCTGATAGAGACATTTAGTCGTGTGGGGAACATCGATGAGTCTTTGAGGTTCGAATCCATTGAGGATATTGGAGCCAATGTGTTGTCACGTGTAGTGCATTCGACATTGCCGTACCATACATACCGTACCTATCATCCCAATTATTCGTTGCACTATAAGGAGAAAACAATATTTGTATTGCTTGAAAAAGCGTTAAGCGAACGAATTCTTGATTAATAGTTTGAAGCATCAGAATTATTAAACAGAGATCGCGCGTGGACGCTTATCCAACACAAATGGTGGGGTAATCCATCTTTGCTGTTACAGGGTAGGCTTTTTCCTATGTCTCATTAGCTAACGAAGCAACATGAATATGAATTCTAAAATATAAATCGAACGATATGTGCTCGGTATGCCAATATATAGTGAATAGAGGAGAGGGGCTGGCAGATGAGCGAGGAACACGAATACATAGAACTTGTAGCGTTAACACGAGCTGGTAATGATAAAGCCTATGGAGAGCTGTATGAGAGAACAGTAACGGATGTGTATCGGACTGTCCGCTTTCTGATTAATCATGTCTCGGATACGGAAGATCTGGTGCCATTTTTACTCTTCTCCACTTCATGCGACCATCCACCCGTCCGTTTGGCTGAGTCGGATAAACGCTTGATATCCTTCATTAGTTTGTCATTGCTGGCGAGTTCGAACTGATCTTGTCTTCTTTTGTTCTCCCACCAGGCGGAGAAATTCCCTTTTTGAATCTCAATGTTAGTTTTGTTGATGGACAGGATNCTGGCGAGTTCGAACTGATCTTGTCTTCTTTTGTTCTCCCACCAGGCGGAGAAATTCCCTTTTTGAATCTCAATGTTAGTTTTGTTGATGGACAGGATATGATCTACACAGTGATCCATAAAAGACCGATCGTGAGATACCAAGATAAACCCACTCTTATTGGGAAGATACTCACTCACGATTTTCCGCGCATGCAGATCCAGATGGTTCGTAGGCTCATCGATGAGCAGAAATTGATTATCCTTCAGGAACAAGGCTGCAAGCATGACTTTGGTNACGATTTTCCGCGCATGCAGATCCAGATGGTTCGTAGGCTCATCGATGAGCAGAAATTGATTATCCTTCAGGAACAAGGCTGCAAGCATGACTTTGGTTTGTTCCCCCTGAGACAAGGAATCGAAAGGCCGATACAGAACATCTTCAGATACTTTCAACAGGTTAAGCTCTCGCACAAGCTGCCAATGCAGGTATTCAGGATAAATGTCCTCGACGACGTCTAGGGTCATCATGCTCTTATCCTTTACTTTGAAAGGGAAGTATTCAAAATCAACCTTAGCCGAGATCTGCCCACTGTACTCGTATTTACCAAGCAGCAATTGCAGGAAGGTTGTTTTGCCTCTCCCGTTTCTGCCGGTAAAACCCAATTTCCAATCGGTGTCTAGCTGAAAGCTTACATGTTCAAATATATTATCGTAACTGCCATCATAGGCGAAGTTAAGGTTAGTAACGTTAATTAACGACATAAAGATCATCCTTTTTATGTGAAATATAAAAGTTAGTCCGGCAGAGTAGCTACCATGACATGGATTGCTTCACTTTTACATTTGAACATAATCAGAATTTCAGATTGTCTCTGAAATGAATGACTTTATCTAAGACTTTTTAGGTTAGTCAAAATTTCCGGATTTCCTTAGATGAAAAACACAAAAAAGTTCCATTCTCCGGTGCCTTTTTGCGTTACATCAACCTAATTATACGGTGAAGAAACCTAGCGACTAGGATATAGTGCCAAGTGACTCTATATAGTAGGAGGATAAAGTGCCGGATTCTGATTAGTTATGTTGTGAACCATGCCAGTGTTGATGTTTGTTGACAGGTTCACATAAACATCTACGATTTCTAATTCAGTCATCACCGGTCCCCCTTTAAAAGCTCAATAATTTAATACAGAAAACGTAACATGGAATATAACTAGGGTCAAGGTATGGGTGTCCTTCAAGGATATGTACGTGGTGATATTGTATATAGGGAGCGATATTGTTTTCCATTTATGTGTGGCTGCATTGTTTTAAGTTTCAGTTTTTATCCCTAGATGAAGCTTTAGCTTACCTTGAGAAAATCGTGGGAATTAATGTAGAATATTTAATGATTAGAAATATCGGCACTTTTATGTCAACAACACGCTTAATTGATGTAAATATTATCATGACTTTTACGCTTGTACCAAGGACGGTGTTTAATCAATGCCAGAAAAAGTGAATTATGGTTCCAGTGTATGTATGCAATTTTCTAATGAAGAACTTTATAAGTATTTTATAACTAAATTCGAGAATAACTCATCTATAGCTATAAGAACATTGTCTCAAGACGATAGAGAGATTGAAATAACATCAAGTACACCAATTCAATTTATATGTTTTGATGGAGAGAAACAGGATTTGTTTATTAGTTTTAATGGAGATCAAACATCAATTTTTGTTTACGATGAAGAGATTATGTGCATTGATGAAAATAGAAAAGGTATGTATACGACAAGTGATACTTTTGGAAATGTGGTATATGAGGGTGATTTGCGGAGTCTTTCACATGTCGAGCTGCTATCTTTATTTCGCGATGTTCTTTTATGTTTTATTGGGGCAGAAGAGGTTGAAATAATTGACAGAGAAGCTTCTTATGATGAAGAGAGCAAACAATATAAGTATTATAAACCACATACATATGAGATAAATGTAAATAATAAAAATTACGATCGACAGATTAAAAAATTTAAGAATATCACTATAAGTTATTAAATGTCTTTCTTTTAAAATTCAACTAATGAGTTTGGTGTAGAACTGAAAATTAAGGCTAATCAAAAACCTGACCCGGACAAGAGCGCAGTCTCAGTCCAGTCAGGTTTATTATCTTTTCTTTCACAAGTAGAACACTTCCTTACCGTGGAGGTTAGTTGTGCACTGGTTTTCCTCTCATCAGTGATCATTGCCAGTATCTCGAAGACAGCAGGTGAACTCAACCAGTCTATGACATTCCATCCCTGTTCAGTGAATTGCTTAGTCGTTGCTTTTCCTAACCGTGTAGAGGCACCTGTAACTAAAATAAATCGAACGATATGGGCTCGTTATGCCAATATATAGTGAATAGAGGAGAGGGGCTGGCTGATGAGAGAGGAACATGAATACATAGAACTTGTAGCGTTAACACGGGCTGGTGATGATGAAGCCTATGGAGAGTTGTATGAAAGAACAGTAACGGATGTGTACCGGACTGTCCGGTTCCTGATTAATCATGTCTCGGATACGGAAGATCTGGTGCAGGATATTTATATTCATGCGTATCGGTCGTTGGATCGATATGATTCAGGGCGTGCTTTTCGTCCGTGGCTTATGGGTATAACGATGCGACAGGTGAAAAATTATAGGCGACGGAGGCTGACCCAATTTCGGTTTAATCAACGGATTGAGAAGTCAGACACCGGCATGGAGATTGATTTCTCTGTTGATCTAATCAGTAAATTGGCACATCAGCCTCTGCTAGAACAAGTACGTCGGTTGCCATACAAATTGCAGCAAGTGGTTACCCTGCACTATTTAAACGAATACACCCAAGAAGAAATTGCCTGGATTCTAGATATTCCGCTCGGTACGGTTAAATCTCGAATTCATGCTGCACTGACTAAGTTACGTCAGAAGAAGAGTATGATCTATTCATTTGAAAATAGGAAAGGTGGAGGATTGGCATGAAACTGGAGGATGAATTACGTTCGGCCTATCGCCAGGAGACAAGACATTGGTCTAACCCACAAGAAGGGAAAGAGAATATGCTCAAAACTATCCGAAGTAAGTCCATGGGAAACAGGCGTTCACGTAAATGGATAGTCGCAGCCGTAATCGCAGCGGTTCTAATTATCCCTACAGGCGCTTATGCAGGCTACACCTATCTTGCAGATGATATCTATGGTTCTGAACAAAACATAACCGTGTTGGGAGGTACAGCGGCCGATTATAATCGTTTGGAAGCGAAGCTGCAGGAAGCCAAGGCGTATTTTAGTGACGATGAGTTCACGCAGTATATGAGTCTACTGAAACAGTTGGGTCAGATGGCTCTAACGCACGCTGATCCACAAGGAGACTTGCATCCGGAGCAATGGAGCACAGTGGATCAGGAGAAGTACAATCAACTGGCGGCAAGTTTGGACCCATTCTTCGAACGGTTAGAAGGTGTGAGTGAACAGAAGGAAATGATGAATCGTGAACAATTCCGTGCTGAAACATATAAGGCAGCGGAGGAGAGGCTTTCGAAGGAGGAATTTATTGAATTTCAAACCTTGTTCGAGAACATGGAGAAGTATGAAGCTATCGTTGTGGATAAGGATGGCAGCATTCATGAGGAGCGATTATCAGCAGAACAGAAGCAGGATTTGGAGCAAGTGCGAAAGCAATTTTATTCGTATTTAGACCAGATCGGTTATAGTGTGCGATAGGAAGAGGGCAGCGTGAGAAATGAGTTGAAAATCAATTTTATTAGGCTTATCCACTGGCTGGCGTCATGGTTGTTATTAAGTAATATGAGCGTAGAAGTATAGAATTATATACAGACTGACTGGAGCCGGACTGGGTTATGCCTTCTGCTCCAGTTTTTTAGGTTGAAGTTTCTATTTTACACTTTGTTTTTCTTTTCCAAATAAACCCTATAGTCTTTTTGCATCTTAAAGTAAACGTGATTTACATATATGCAACTTTGAATTGTTGGTACTCGTATTACAGTGGAATGAATTCTTCGAGGACGAATTCAGAGGTTTCTGTGGCATACCACGTATAGAGCTTTGAATTTAATAGAAGGATGGTGGCGTTAATATAATGAATTCTGAAAAAGAAAGATCGAGAAAATGTCGTGATTATTGATGTAACTGAGGTAAAGAATTCCGCTCAACTACATCTTCTTTTGAAAAAAGATCTTGGCTTTCCAGATTTCTATGGCATGAATTGGGATGCATTTTGGGATGCGATAATGGGTTTGGTGGAGATGCCTCATAAATTAATTCTAGTAGGTTGGGAAGACGTGGAGCAATGTATCCCTCAAGATGCCGCAATCATGACAGAATTACTTCAGCAATTGAATGTTAAACACCCAACATGGGGGTGTGATGTGGAGTATGGATCATTTATAAAAGAAGACCTAGGCAATGGTTGAAAGGGTGTAATCGTAATGAGAAATGATCATGTAAATTGGAATAAACCATTCGAAACAGTAAATGATTTTGCGAGCGATCAGAAAGTGGTGGGAATCAGAATGAGTAGTCCAGAAGCAAATGATATGTCTAATATCTATGAGAATCTGGAGAAGATTGAGAATCGAGAAGATATAGTTCGATTTATTTCCTCTTTAGTAGATGATCTGAAGAACAATTCGGAGGATTGGGCGAACATTTCACTGGAGGATTATTTAAACGGGATGGCATCATGGATTGAGGATATGGATGGGCTATACCCAGAATCCGAGAGAGAACAATTGGAACGTTTGAACTGGAAGCTAGTTGCTATGATCTTATTTACGGGAAGTCGGTATGAGTGAACATGAGTCGTAGAGAAATGAGGAGGTAACTTGAATGCACAGATCTAAACTGATCGTTGAGGAAGAAACGGAACTGCTTGCCCTCCATAGAGTTATATTTGAAGCTAAGTTTAACCTCAGTCCCTCTGATATCGATATACAGGCAAGTCCGTATACTGCGGAACTGGCTCAGCGTGTATTGAAAACGATTGTAGATCTCCAGTCTGCTACAGATATGAATAAGATCGAACGTTGGTCAAACTGGTTAGAGCACAAGAAAGATTGGGTTTGGGAACGTTGCTTATCTTACATGTTAAAAATTCAACCATCTCATTGGACAAGGGTGGATTATTCGAAGAAATGTGACTATGTCCAGTGGTTGTTCAGCCCTTATGATCTTAACGAAAGAGATGTGGAACGATTTATAAGTGAAGTTGAGAAATATAGGCAAGCGATTGATAAAGGACATCCGATTTTTCTTAGAAGTTTCGGCTACGCTACCGATGTGATATTAGATGAGCTGGAACAAAAGTTAGATAGGAAGCTGCCTCCAGGCTACAGGACATATCTAAGAAATCATAATGGAGGTAAAGTGCTTGTTCATTACTGTACGTTTGTAGTGGAGGAATTAAATGAGGTTATCCCATTACATGTTATATTTGGCGTTCACGTAGAGAAACAATATGATCTTGCGTATTGGAATACGTTCAAGGATGAATTTCCGACTGGGCACATTCTCATTGGAGAAACTGCTGCAGGAGGCAAGATTTTGATGGACGAACTGGAGAGTATTTATTATTGGAAGGATATGGAGTATGATGATCCTACCCGTAATGAGGGGCTATATAAAGTTGCAGATAATTTCGACGCATTTCAAAGTACCTGGAAAAGAATGATCAAAACTATTTGAGCAACTAAGCACATGAAAATGAGGGAAGTGTAGCTTTATGCATCCTAAAGCGTTTATTCAAACAGTTTATCTTGGTGATCGCGGTTGTAAGCAAATCATTATGGATGGCTGGAACTCCGAAGTGAGAATACAGGTGACCACAGTATCTAGAGTTAGAACGACTACGTGGAATTATTACTCAGATGAAGACATTATTAATGGATACATTGTGTTCTCTAATGTTGAATCCATCCGGATGGAGCCGAGTGGCTACATTCCTAACGATAGCATTACTGAGTTGAAGGTAGAAGAGCTGGACGATGGCATGTTTTTGTTCACTTTCTCAGCGTATTCAGCAAAGGGTCAAGATTCAATTGAAGTGATAGCAAGTATAGTGGCTAGCGGAATTCATCTGGAAGACCCAATGAAACCAGGTGTGAAGATCTTAGAATGAAATGAGTTACATTGTAGAGAATTCAAAGCAAATATTGAGATAAGTATGTAAGGAGACAACACCATGATCGCAGATTATCTATACATAGCATGTGAGAGTGAATATTATACCAAACCTGATTGGCAGGACTGGGCAGATCGACAGATTCTAGCGAAAAGTCAGGTGGAATACTGGATTTATGACGTGTCTTTAGCTAAGGATATCGTCGAACTTGGGACAGCTTTGTGTGAAAAAAGAATGGAAGAGCGTTATTACGCAGAAAATAACTTCTCACCTAGTGATACTACCGTTGGTTATTATTACCTTCAATTTATTGAAAATAGATTAAGTCTACGTGATATCATCAATAAATTAAGTTATGAAGATGACCCAGCGAACACATCCTCTATACATTATGGTGTGAGTTTCTATGACATATGGAAAGAAGTTTATGCAGACGAAAAACAGCTAGAGAATCCTACATTGATTCAAAAAATAACTAGACTGTGCGAGCCTTATCAGCACATTGCATTGAAACAGCTAGAACAATTGGAGCTGTATTGACATGAATGAAGCACTTAAATATCTAACCAAAGATAAAGATACGATAGAGTATCTGACATTCTTTGTTTTACTGGAGAAAATAAAATACATCCCGCCGATTCTAGAATATTGTGGTGATGATTTTGTGGAATATATGATAGAACTTCTACCACGAATTGATGATAAATATGACCGAGCTTCATTAATTGAGACGATAGTTCAATCGTATTATTGGGATGAGAACAGTGTTGGATATTCTGATGAACTTTTCAATGAATACATCCGATGTATACGTGATCATGCTACGAATTTAGACGATATTATATCTTGCTTAAATGGATTTGTTCATGCTGGGGTGCGTAAACAAGAGATCGTGATTCAATTAATAAAACATGTGGATAAAGAAAAGACCATCACAATCCTTTCCCGATTTGAATTGGATGATGTGACCGGATCGCCAGGCAATGAATCAAAACTACTCACAGAGGCCAAAGAAATTTCAAGTATAAGATGGCGTTCTGGGATCATTGCACAATTTCTGTTATTGGTGCATCCACAGGTTCGAAAATATGCTGGCATCAGCCAAATTACGTTCTTGTATGATACTTACCATGGCGTTTATGCGGATTGCTGGCCTAGAGGATTGCTTCCTAATCAAAAAGAACTCTTGCTGAACTCGAAGGTGCTGTCAGCAAGAGAAATAAGCGTTCTGGAAACATTGGAAGAGTTGATTAACTCGCAAGAGAAGGATTTGGATTCACCTGAAGTAAAGCAATTGTACGACGCATTTTTTGCAGGCAAAGATCCATTGGACGTTATATTTACGTTACCGAAGTGAATGGTATAGATGTATTATTTCTGAAGAAGGAATAGGAGCGAAATGCCGAACAACGACTTGAACCTCGCTGATTCTGCCTCGCTCCATCTTAAAGCCACTTATCAGCCCATCGTTCCACGGCACTTAATGCCCTCCCGAGCTCTGTCCCTTTGCGGGACAACATATATTCTGTCCGAACCGGACGTTCTGTAACCACATGACGAACCACTAGTCCTTCTTCCTCAAGTTCCTTCATTCGTTCATTCAACACACGTTTGCTCAAGTCAGGGATATAAGCGTGAATTTCACTGAAACGTTTGGGTTCTTCCATTAACGCATGAATAATGAGGGCTACCCATTTGCGGCCAATGATCTGATAAGATTGTTCCACTTTTTCGCACATTTGCTTGGCATTCTTATCCTCGCTCATAATTGTACTCCTTTAGTTTGGTTATGCTTATTATAGCATTAGTATACTTATTGTAACCTTGGTGTCTAGTTGCTTTATGTATAAAAGGTCACATGCCAATTGTTATTAATGTTACCACATAAAGCGTTATCATCAAAGAAAAACCCTGTAAACACTGGTGTTCACAGGTTAGACATGATTGTTGACGAATTGTGACGACAGGTGTAATATGGGTAACGTTAATTCAAATGGTTACAATTTATAACCTACAAACGAGTTGTGGAGAGAAGGAATGTTCCATGTTAAATTCAGGCCGGATATGTAAACGGAGGCAAGGCGGGTAGCATACCCACTTATTCCGTCTTTTGTCATGCTTGGATTTGAACATTTTGCAACATCATATACTATACTGCACAGAGCACAGGAGGCACTCCAATGGATGCAATGACATTTGTCCTGTTTGGGGCAACAGGCGATTTAGCAAAACGCAAGATTTACCCTGCATTATATAATCTGTACATGGATCAAAAAATGCCGAAATCCTTTTCCGTTATTGGTCTGGGTCGGCGTGAATTGTCGGATGCAGACTTTCAGGCGAATGTCGAAAAGTCATTGCATGAATTTTCACGCCAAACTCCGGAGGAAGCGTCCCAGGTACGTGATTTCATTGGGGCTTTCCGCTATTGTTCTCTAAACAATACGAAGCTTGAAGATTACACCAAACTGCTTGAGTTGGTTCAACAGCGTGAGCAAGAACTTAGCATTCCTGAGAATCGCATGTTCTACATGTCGGTAGCACCAGAATTCTTCGAGCCGATCGCACTGAATATCCAAGAAAGTGGACTCGGTAACACGAAAGGCTGGAAGAAACTGATTATCGAAAAACCTTTTGGACATGATCTCCAATCCGCACGTGAACTAAATGAGAAGCTTAGCAATACCTTTGCAGAAGAAGAAATCTATCGCATTGACCACTTCCTCGGTAAACCGATGGTTCAGAATATGGAGACGTTAACTTACGCGAATCCAGTAATTCAGGCTTTGTGGTCTAACCGCTATATTGCCAATGTACAAATTACAGCAAGTGAAACGGTTGGTGTTGAAGAGCGTGCTGCCTATTATGACCAAAGTGGTGCACTTCGTGACATGTTCCAAAACCACATGCTTCAGTTGCTGATGATGATCGGTTTACATTTGCCGAAGCGTTGTACCCCAGAAGAAATTCAATTTAAGAAACGTAAGATTGCCGAGTCTCTTCGTCCACTGTCGAAAGAGAATATCGCAACCGAGGTTGTTCGTGCTCAATATGCAGCAGGCGACCTGCAAGGTTCTTCTGTTGTTGGTTATCTGGACGAGCCTGGTATTCCAGCTGGTTCTCAGAATGAAACCTATGTAGCTGCAAGATTGTGGGTTGATGATCCATTCTGGAGTGAGGTTCCATTCTATATCCGTACAGGTAAACGTATGGCTGA
Source organism: Paenibacillus sp. Root52 (assembly GCF_001426865.1). Classification (GTDB taxonomy): domain Bacteria; phylum Bacillota; class Bacilli; order Paenibacillales; family Paenibacillaceae; genus Paenibacillus. The sequence continues at coordinate 26,225 of NZ_LMFO01000032.1, forward strand.
GAAATCTACCCGAATCGTCGTTGAATTCAAAGCTCCACTGAAAACAGGGCATGAATCCGAGAATACGATGGAGCCGAACCTGCTAACCATTGAAATTGGACCAGGAGAAAGCATCTCGCTTCAATTAAATGCGAAGAATCCATTGAACCATGGTGAAGTGGAGCCGATGAGTATGACGTTCAGCTCAGGCAAACGCAATGTGCCTGAAGCATATGAGAATTTGATCTTCGACGCAATGCGTGGAGACTCCACTTTCTTCGCACACTGGAATGAAGTTGAGTTGGCATGGAAATGGGTTCAACCGATTCAAGAAGCCTTCCAAGAAGGCAGTGTTCCACTGGATACGTATGCAGCAGGTTCACATGGTCCTGAATCAGCAGACCGCCTGACAGCAGAGAACGGATTCCGTTGGTGGTAAGCAATTTAACATTACGATTTCAATTTTGATAAGAAGTAACGGCTTCAAAGTTCCAATTGTACCATTCCAATTTTGCGTAAGACCTTCCACTTATCTTTACCTTAGAAGGCTGTGAAAATTTTTGAATATAGATGCTCTCAGTTGAATTAACTTTTGGAGTAACGCCGTAGGTAGGGTACGGAAACGATCGAAAGAACGATCCGTAACCGCAACGATTGATGCGGAATGCAAACCTTAATTTTTATACTGAGTGCAAAAGAAATTTAAACATAGTTCACATTACAGGAGGATTTATTATGAAACTCGGACTCGTTGGATTAGGTAAAATGGGATTGAACCTTGGAAGAAACTTGATTGATCACAAACATGAAGTCGTAGCTTTTGACTTGAACACTGAAGCTGTGAAAGAAATGTCAGAATACGGTGCACAAGGCGTATCTTCTTATGCAGAAATGGTTGCATCTCTTGAATCCCCACGTGTATTGTGGATTATGGTTCCTCACAACGTAGTAGATGCAGTATTGGCTGAGATTAGCCCACTTCTCTCCAAAGGCGACATCATCATTGAAGCGGGTAACTCCCACTACAAAGAATCGATCCGTCGTTATGAAGAGTTGAAACCACAAGGCATCCATTACATGGACGCAGGTACTTCCGGTGGTATGGAAGGTGCGCGTAACGGTGCATGTTACATGATCGGTGGCGACCCAGAAGCATGGGCAGTGGTTGAACCAGCATTCAAAGATACTTCCGTTGAGAACGGCTACCTGTATGCAGGTAAAGCGGGCAGCGGTCACTTCCTCAAAATGGTTCACAACGGTATCGAGTACGGTATGATGGCTTCTATCGGTGAAGGCTTCGACGTATTGGAGAAAAGCGGTTTTGACTTCGACTTCGAGCAAGTTGCACGGGTATGGAACAACGGTTCCGTTATTCGTTCTTGGTTGATGGAATTGACAGAGCGTGCATTCTCCAAAGATGCGAACTTGGATGAAATCAAAGGTGTTATGCACTCTTCCGGCGAAGGTCGTTGGACAGTTGAAACAGCATTTGACCTTCAAACGGCTACACCTGTTATTGCGTTGTCCTTGTTGATGCGTTATCGCTCCCTGGAGACAGATACGTTCACAGGTAAAGTGGTAGCTGCATTGCGTAATGAGTTTGGCGGTCACGCTGTCGAGAAGAACTAATCCATATATTTAGCCATAGTAATAAGTAATAAGTGTACTCTTCCACAGATGTAGTGGGAGGGTGCACTTTTTTTGTCGTTTATAAAAGTGGGCGTTTGCCAACTTATCATATAAGAGGTGCTGTCCTTCTTTTTCGGGACAACAGTGCATAAGGATAACTATACCTAATCGGGTTAAACAACCTCGTATAGCTCATCCCGCAGGGGAGGGACACTAAATTGATGAGAAGAAGATGGCGAAGCCGGAGACGCCGTAAACCGCCAAGTGGCAAGCGCAAAATGTGGTTGATCATTTTATTAGTAACTGCTTTTTGTTTGATGCAGGGGTTTGCCTACGTGGATAAGAAAATGAAGCCCCCTATTATGCACCTAGCCAAAATTAGGGTGAAGCAGATTGCCACCGAGGCGATCAACAAAGCGATTACGGCACAGGTGGCAGAAGGTAAGACAACGGAAGGCTTAATCGATTGGAAGACGGATACTGCCGGGAAAGTGTCTGGTTTTATGCTGAACTACAACGAGCATATGCGAATCACTGCAAGTACGATGAACATCGTGCAGTCCACCCTACAGAATGTGCACATGTTAAAAGAGAAAATACCACTTGGGCAAGCGTTAGGCAGCCCTGTGATGGCATCATTTGGCCCCAATATCCCGGTTCGTATCGAGCCTCAGGGTGCGGTAAAAGTAGACCTGAACACCCGTCAGCAAAATGCCGGTATCAATATGATTTTGGTCGAAGTATACATTCACATCATTGCAGAGGTTGCTGTGGTGGTGCCGTTTGATATGGAGCCTGAGACGGTGGATACAGAGATCCCGATCTCATACCTGCTCGTTGTAGGCGATGTACCGATGTACTACTATGATAATCAAGGAAAACCTGTAGGCAGCAATGGTAGCCAGGCTCCAGCTATCGCACTCCCATCAGGTCATTCAGGGGTATCAAGTGAAGGAGGGGTGACATCCAATCCGGGTAGTACTCCATCGACGAACCCTTCAGCTCCTTCGCAACAGCAGGCCCCATCTGAAGGCTCACAGGGAGGCGTATTTGACCTAGAGCATGAGATGCCAGAGATCAATGGAACGCAGCCCAACACGAATGGCAATCATTAAGCTTAAATAAAAGACAAAACCCAAAGGAGCCTTAACATAAGGCTCCTTTGGGTTTGATGTTTGATGCTTAGACGTTAGACCTTAGACGTTTGATGTCTAACGTGGTACGTGGGTGAGGAATAAGAAAGAACACATTACAATATTCAATCCAGTGTCTTCAACATACGTTTATTTGCTTTTGTTTTTCTTCTGTTTACGTTCTTCCCGCTCCCAATGAGATAACGATGGATAGGGATCGAACGACCACTCCGTCAGACCACTATCTCGATAAATACCATAATGAAGATGCGGAGGGAATTTGCCTTGAGTTCCTGGTTTCCCATAACCGGAGCTGCCTACCCAACCAACGACTTGACCTGGCGTTACGACTTCACCGATATGGGCGTTTTTGTCAAATCCAGATAAATGAGCGTAATAGTGATAGTGATTATTCAAGTCCCGAATACCAATCCGCCAACCACCGAATGGATTCCAGCCCTTGATTTCTACAACGCCATAACAAGTGCTGCGGACAGGAAGACCATGTGGTGCGAAGATATCCGTACCTTCATGAATTCGATAACCACCCCAGCTTCGCTTGGTTCCCCATGTGCTACGATAGGAATAATTGCTACCTAACGGGACGGGGAATGCATGTCCAAATAGATCAAGATTGTCGAAGTGCTCATATAACTTAGCAAATTGTTGAACTCGTTGTACCGATCTGGAGTTGTGATAGTACTCCCATAGAGCAATGTTAAAGTCCTCCTGACGGTTTCCATACTTCTGAATGACACTAGCGAAACTGTAGAGTAGATCCAGATCATTGTTGGGATCTGCAAGGCCATCACCTGAACCATCTCGTCCATACCCGTTGAAAAATAGGATGGAGGCCGGATGCTGATCCGTCTCATCCGGGTTTAACCAGCCTCTCCATGCTGGAGACGTCATGTAGATGCCTGTCAGCCGTTCGGGATGCTTGCGATCCTTCGGGTGTGCACGTGTAATGGTTCGTTCATATTGATCAATCGCTGCTAATCTGTACCAGGGTATCCCGGTTATCTGCCCGATACTTTCATATAGATGACGGCGTGCAGCGAAAATTTCAGCAGGTTTTTGTTCTGCACCCTGGTTCTGGACTTGTGATGTGGTTATAGAGGGTTTACCATGGACATCTACAGGCAAGAGTGGGAGAAGCAAGGTGCCTGCGAGAATCGTTTTAATCCAGAAAGTATAGGTAAACCGCGTTGTGAAGCGATCTTGCACAGGGAAGCAGCCCCTTTCCGTAGATGATAAACACGAGTACCGAGTGAATAAGCTATATCCTAGGTTCTTCAAAAGTCGTGATTTTATCCATGAAAGCATTTTGCATATAAGAGCTGTGATGCACAAGATGAGACAAATGGGAGTTTTTCCAACGCTTTCATGGTATAATATGTTCCGAGCAACAGCCTAACTTCAGTAGAAAGAAGGTTTACGCATTGGCTAAACGTGTTAAAGAACCGAAACCGGATTGGATTCGGATCAAGTTGACCACCGGCGATAATTATCAGGAAATGAAAGAGATGATGCGTTCCAAAACGCTGCATACAGTATGTGAGGAAGCACGCTGTCCCAACATTTATGAATGCTGGGCCAATCGAACGGCAACTTTTATGATTTTGGGCGATATTTGCACACGGGCATGCCGTTTTTGTGCGGTCAATACCGGCTTGCCAACGGAACTAGATTTGCAAGAACCAGAACGGGTAGCAGAGGCGGCAGAACAGATGAATCTGCAGCACTGTGTCATTACCAGCGTAGCTCGTGATGATTTGAAGGATGGCGGGGCTACGATCTTTGCGGAGACGGTGAAGGCTGTACGTAGACGGTTGCCACTCTGCAGTGTTGAAGTACTTATTCCAGACTTTTTGGGCGATCGTGAGTCGTTGCAGATTGTTATGGATGCCAAACCGGATATTTTGAACCACAACATCGAGACGGTTGAGCGGTTGTCAGACAAAGTGCGTGCGAAGGCGAAGTATAAACGATCGCTGGAACTGCTTGCTCGTGCCAAAGAAATGCAGCCGAACATCCCGACAAAATCAAGTATTATGTTGGGTGTCGGTGAGGAGTATAATGAAATTCTGTCAACGATGGATGATCTTCGAGCGGTAGATTGCGATATTATGACGATTGGTCAGTACTTGCAGCCTTCCGAGAAACATCTGTTTGTTGAAAAGTATTATCCGCCAGAGGAATTTGCAGCACTGAAACAGGAAGGTTTGAAACGTGGATTCAGCCACGTGGAATCCGGACCGATGGTGCGTAGTTCCTACCATGCGCATGAACAGGTGAAGTCAGCTACCAAACATGCGGAACAGGCGGCAACACACGCATGATGGAGGATACATGATGGACGATATAGAAGTGCAAGAAGGAAGTACAGAAGAGGTTCAAGAGTCGCTTCAGGACAAACCTGAAGATCAATCTCAAGACAAACCTGAGGACAAACCCCAAGAAAAAATCATCGTTCAAGTCGGTGGGAAAAATTACGAAATCGTACAGAACCACAAAGAAGGATGGAACGCGGAAGTTTTCCGTGATCGGTACAGCGAAGTGCTGGAACGATACGATTATATTATCGGAGACTGGGGTTACAGTCAGTTACGTCTGAAGGGCTTCTACCGGGACAATCATCCCAAAGCAACGAAGGATTCTACGATCTCCAGTATGGTGGACTACATTAATGAATATTGCAACTTTGGTTGTGCGTACTTTGTTCTACAAAAGTGCAAAGATCAGCCACCAGCCAAAGCAAAAAGCGGCTCCTAGAGGAGTCGCTTTTTTTGTAGCTTGTTATTAGAAGATAACTCTCGTTGGCATAGCAAGTCGTGTAGCTAGTCCAGAAAGGCAGTGCGCACTCGATTCCAGAACGGATACGGACGATACCGCGCAAAGCTCACTTTATGACTAGATACTTGGCAGCGTACAGAGATAAGATCCTCAACCATAACGTTAACGTGATCAATCGTCATCAACAGACGTTGATCCTTCCGCGAGAAGATATCGCAGTGATGGTGCTTCGGCAAAATAACTGGTGAACCCAGCGTCCGATACACGCGGTTGTTAATGGAAGCAATCTCAGCGATCTGAATCGCATCAATTGTAGGATGCACCATAGCTCCACCAAGTGCCTTGTTGTAGGCTGTACTGCCAGATGGCGTCGAGACACAGATGCCGTCCCCACGAAACATCTCGAAAGTGACGTCATTGATGTCAACCTGAGCAACAACGGTACCATCTACCCCTTTTAACGTAAATTCATTTAACGCAATATAAGAGGAATTGCCTGACTTCTTACGAATCTCCAGCTCCAGTAACGGATACTGCACAATGCGGGGTTTAAGATGCTCCGAATCCCCTTTTCCGCTCATGAGTCTTACCAATTCTCTTAATTCTTCCTTCTTCCAGTCGGCATAAAATCCGAGATGCCCTGTGTGTACCCCAACAAAAGCAATGTCCGGGATCCGGTCGATGAAGTTATGAAACGCCTGCAGCATCGTACCATCGCCTCCGATAGAGACAACAATTTCGGGTGATTCTGCATCCAGCTTGAATCCTTCCTCTTTGGCCAGCGCGTGAAATTGCTGACTGAGATCAATCGATAACTGGTCTCCGCGGTCTTGAACATAGTATCTCAAGATGAAAGCTCCTTTGTGGTCATTATACTACCGATGATAATCAATTCCGGAGAAGAACACAACGTTGGATTGATATTCCTGACCTTAAAGATGGACAAAAGGGATTATCTTTTTACATGTCTGTTTGAAAATAGAGAAATGATTAACGAGCAGATCAGCAGCAGGAACACCACAATCCCGAGGGTAACGAGACCCGTAACAACAATCGTTCCCCAATGCGGGGTGTATATAAAAGGGGTGAAATTAGGGATATTCGGAGCAAACGCAGGCGAATCCATCGTTCCCATAATGGGTGCCCATAGCAACAATACCAGTATTGGTGCGATGAGTGCATGGATGACTCTAGCTAACAGGAAAGGCCCATACCTCATAGGGGTGTTGCTCAGTATGCTCATAATCTGTGCGTGAACAGAGAGTCCACCCCAAGACAATACAAATGCTGCGGCTGCCGCCTTGTACATAAGGGGGATACTTGCTCCTGCGGCTCCGGCTTCTTTGGCTCCCAAAGTCACTTCGAATAACCCGCCTACAAGGCTCTGGGACAGAGCCGGGGGCAGCCCAGCATGAACTAGACCTAATTCCGTCCAATGGTATAACACGCCCAGCCAGCCTGTTTGTACCAATAGCTCCATGATGACGGAGAAGAATACAACTAACCCCCCAACGATAATAATAAGTCGAAGGGATGAGGCAATGGCCTGGCGCAACAATTCGCCAAATGCCCGACCATCCGCCATCCGAGCCTGATGCATCGACTCGATAGCGAGCTTCAGTTTATTTTTACGTATGTTATTTGGATGTGAAGGGTAAACTTTAGATTCGCTAATTGAGTGTTTATTGGAGTGATCTGTTCCTTTGCCATGGAAACGCATCAGTAGTCCGACGATAAATGCGGCAGCATAGTGTGAAGCGACTAACACTGGCGCGATGGCAACATTATGGAAGAAGCCGACAGATACGGCACCGATCATGAAAATGGGATCAGATGAGGTGGTGAAAGCTACGAGGCGTTCTCCTTCTTCTCGGGTAACCAACTTCTGTTCCCACAACTGCGCAGTTAACTTGGCTCCTGTAGGATAACCGGATGCGCAACTGACAGCGAATACGAACCCACCGCTCCCCGGTACACGAAAAATTGGACGCATAAGTGGATTAAGTAACGTACCGAGAAAATGAACAATCCCAAACCCGATGAGTAGCTCAGACAAAACTAAAAAGGGGAAAAGGGAGGGGAACAACACGTCCCACCAGATGGCAAGTCCACGCACACCCGCTTGCCACGTTTCCGCCGGAAATAGAATCATGAGCATGCATAGGGCGAGGATAGCAAGTATAAACATGACGTGGGTTAGTTTTTGCAGCTTACCAAGAGCAGACATGATTCCTCTCCTTTTCAGAAAAATGGCTTTCCGGCAGAATAAGGGCTTGTGCGATCAATATATGAGCTAAGGCGGACAAACAGTACAACTGAGTACCTATTTACGGTAGAAAGCGCTTGCAAAAATGGCTGTATTTTTAAACGATGTATGCTAAAATGAAAAAAACGCCTGAACGTCACCTCAATCTGCTAACGGGTGAATTCATTTCGGATGGAGTGATGATTATGAGTCTTGTCACCGGAGTCCTAGTCTGTGCTTTTGTCTACGTTATACGTGCGTCGCTTGTACGCTCTGAAGAAGAGGACTGGCGAAGCTATTAATGAATAAATGATGCGCTGAACCTTAGGTTTGGCGCTTTTTTTGTTGTTATTATCTAGTCGTAAGTGAGTGCATGTCATGCTGTCATATGAAAAATTGTTAAATAATAATCCATATCTTGTGTGATGTTAGATAGGACTTTTGGTTTTTTTTTGATAGAATGAGGATTAGGGTGTATGTAACCTGGTCTTTAATTTTAGTTCACAATTAAGCATAGGAGTGTAATATATGCCAAAATTCGACACAACTAATGTGGGGGCAAATCAATGAAACCTACGCTAAGTATTTATGAGAATCTCGGCGGGGAACAAGGTGTACGAGCTCTGGTAGAAGCCTTTTACCCGATTGTTATGCAAAATGAAAAGTTAGCACCATTGTTTCCTGAAGATATTCAGCCAGTGATGGATAAACAGTACATGTTTTTATCTCAATTTTTCGGTGGTCCTGCCTTGTTCTCTGAGGCATATGGTCATCCGATGATGCGTGCCCGCCATATGCATTTCGAAGTGACGGTTGAACGAGCTGAAGCATGGCTCTCATGTATGAATCAAGCGTTGACACAGATCGGTGTTGAAGAACCGTTGCATTCGTTTATCCTGCAGCGTTTATCGGGACCGGCACATCACTTTGTGAACACGCCTTAGTTCCGATTACAAGCTTACGGGAGAGGGATGGAATGAGTGGAACTAGAACCGCTGTATAAGGTGAAAATAACGTGTCACTATTGTGAAAATGAGTTTGAAACTTCACGGGTTAGACCAAGTTTGAAGAGACCTTACCGAACTGATTCCGACTTCTGCGCTTATTACAAACTAGAGAACCCGGACTTTTACGTTGTGCGTATCTGTCCCGAATGTGGATTTGCTTCTACAGAGAATTCAACGGAACGTTTAAGTGATACACAACGGCAAAATTTCAAGAATCAGATCGGTAACCGTTGGGAGAAACGCGATTATAGCGGGGCACGGACGATCGATCAGGCACTTGCAACGTACAAGCTTGGACTGTTATGTGCGCAAGTGATCCAGGAGAAGGATCGTGTCGTTGCAGGTTTACTTCATCATATCGCCTGGTTATACCGCTACCGTGAGGATCATGAGCAAGAACGTCGTTTCTTGGAGTTTAGTCTAGACTCGTATGTGAGGGTATTTGAGCGGGAAGGCACAGGTGGAAATGAGGCCCGATTGCTCTATTTACTGGGGGAATTGAATCGTAGGATAGGTCGCTTCCATGAGGCGGTCAAATGGTTTGGAAGAGTCATTCAGGACAAACGTATTACAGATGCGGCTATGATTCGTGCTTCGAGAGAGCAATGGGCATTACTGCGGGAACAGATGATTTCTGGCAAAATGGAGCTGCCTGAAGAGATGGTTGAAGCCGAAAAAGGGGCTACTAAGCGTAGCCCCAACTAAGCACTATATTCGTCTTATGAATCCAATTAATTACGAATTGGACGGCTGGACAGCAGGTAGTCACTATCGTTATCAATCACCGTCATACTACCGTTACAACAAGGAAAGACCAGCAATTTCTTCTTGCCTTCACGGATGCGTACAAGCTCTTTCGGTTTCAGGGGCAGCAACACATTGCTTGCATGGCAGAACGGGCATTGCTGTACATAGATGTCCCCCATCACAATGTCATAAGGCCAACTGTTCTCAAAAGGAATCATTCCTGCTCGCCTTCCGAGGCTTCTTCAGATGCAGTTGGCTTGGACGCTTCAGCTTTGGCTAATTCGGCAATTTTCTGCATCAGGATATGCTGGGGCATATGCATCAGGTGTTCCAGTGGCACACCAAGGGATTCCGCTAATTTAACGGCTGTATCAGCCGATACTTGTAAAGGTTTCATCACATTTACCTCCTAAAGAATAGCTTAAACTATTCCTCTAGTATAGAGATACAGTCTTCATAAAACCAGTCTTTATTCAGGTAATTACATTTGTGTTGAATGAAAAATGGAATCACAGCATGTATATGGTTCATCGCATCATTTGTTATTCAATCTGTAGAGAGAGGTGCCTAATTAAATGAAAACACCATTACATCCCGTATGGGATCTGGAGTCCATCTTTAGTGGAGGTTCTTCATCCGAGTCATTTGCTGCATATCTAGTTGAGCTTGAGCATGATGTTCGCAACCTTCAACAACTACTGAAAGAAACACCTGTACCAAGCAATCTGGAGGAAACAAAAACATTTGATCCCATATTGGAATTGTTGCAGAGCTGCTACATTCGGACTTCCGAAGGATCGGCCTTTGTATCTTGTCTCTCTTCACAGAATCAGAAGGACAAGAAGGCTACACAGCTTCAAGGTGCGATTAGTTCTCTTGGAGCTATGCTGAGCAGCAGTAAGTCCCAGTTTGATAACAAACTCAGTGAAACGGAAGATCGCGTATGGGAAGCATGGATTGCTCGGGATGACATTCAGCCACTATCTTTTGTACTGAACGAAAGTCGCACACAAGCTCGTGAGAAGCTGTCACCTGAACTAGAGGGTCTTGCTCTTGATTTAGGGGTTGATGGTTACCATGGCTGGGGCAAATTCTATAATACAATCGTAGGAAAAATTAACATTCCATTTGAGCAAAATGGAGAAACAGTCATGTTATCAGCAGGGCAGGCTTCCAACAAGCTTAGTGACAGTGATCGCACTGTACGCGAAAAGGTTTTCGCGCAGTGGGAAGAGGCTTGGACTGACGTCGAGGATTTTTGTGCGGATACGCTGAATCATCTTGCTGGCTTCCGTCTTAAGTTATATGAAAAGCGTGGCTGGGATGATATCCTTAAGGAACCTTTGGCGATTAACCGGATGTCGCGTCAGACACTGGATACGATGTGGGATGTTATTAACGGAGCCAAACCTTCATTAGTTCGTTACCTAGAGCGCAAAGCGAAGCTTCTTGGCGTAGACAAGCTGAGTTGGAGTGACGTCGATGCTCCTGTTGGAAAATTGGGTGGCAAAGTGACTTATGATGAAGCTGCGATTAATATTGTTGAACAGTTCGCGAAGTTCAGTCCCAAGCTTTCGAAATTTGCTGAGATGGCGTTTGAGAAGCGTTGGATTGAAGCTGAAGACCGTCCTGGTAAGCGTCCAGGTGGATTCTGTACATCTCTGCCACTGAGCAAAGCAACTCGAATCTTCATGACATTCTCTGGGACTCCATCCAATGTTTCGACACTCGCTCATGAGTTAGGACACGGATACCATCAGCATATCATGGAAGAGTTGCCTGCGCTGAATCAACGCTATGCGATGAATGTAGCGGAGACAGCATCTACTTTTGCTGAATTGATCGTTGCTGATGCACTTGTTCAAGCGGCGACGGATGAACAAGAGAAGTTGGCTTTGTTGGAAGATAAAATTCAACGAAGTGTAGCATTCTTTATGAATATCCACGCTCGCTTCTTATTTGAGAATCGTTTCTATGAGCAACGTAAAAAGGGACTCGTTAGTGCCGATGAACTATCCAAATTAATGGTTGATGCTCAGCAAGAAGCATTCTGTGGTGTGTTAGCATCTGATCATCCGCATTTCTGGGCATCGAAGCTGCATTTCTATCTGACAGGTGTACCTTTCTATAACTTCCCGTACACGTTCGGTTATATGTTCAGTGCGGGAATCTATGCTAGAGCACAGCAAGAGGGAACAGCCTTTGCGGATAAATATGACGACTTGCTAAGAGATACGGGGCGAATGACCGTAGAGCAATTGGCTCATAAACATCTGGGGACTGACCTAACCAAGCCTGAATTCTGGCAAAATGCCGCCGATCTAGTTATTGCTGACATTGAAAAGTTCCTTGAGATGACAGAGGATCACTAATAAGCATTTATAGAGGTTGTCCAAAAAGCAGACTTTAATCAAGCCCTTTCTGAACACCCACTTATAGTGAAGCTTTGATTTTTACCGAGGAACAAATGCCATTTGTATATCATACAAGACTGCCAGCCCGATGCCGTCATTTGGGTGGCAGTCTTTTTTGTGACACGGCTGATACAATTATTTTGTCGCAATACAGAGAAAAAACTCAGTTTTAATCGCGCAAATGGCAATTAATTGTGCAAACTATAGTAATAAATACCCAAGTTTGTTTGTTATTGTTGAATGACCATATATATTGTCATATAATGAGTCGTAAGTCCTTGTTATGAAGGGATGAAGTGCATAAAGGAGGAGCAGTATGGTAAAAATTGACCAGCTTTCATTAGCACGACAGTTAGATCTGGTGTTCAAAGAGCTTGATAATGAGTTGGCGGGGTTAGATTCAGGTGTTGTTTTTGTGCAAATACGCAATAACGTAATTGGGAAATTCGGAATTCGACATAATCCGATATCTGGGCGGAATGGACAATTAGAAGTGGAGAATGAGGGATTAAATGAAGCTCAGCGGTCTTCTTTCCGGGTTATGGCATTAGAGACGTTGAAATTTAAGAAGAATTGGACGCATGGAGAAATTTCATATGACTTTACAGTAAGACAAGGCATGATTTTGGTAGATGCAACGATGGAATCCAATTACAATATGGCTAACTTAATGATTCGTTATCCTAGGGCAAATACATACAAGGATTCAGGAATGGAATCAACTTCCTAAGCGCCAGTATAACCAAAAGCGGCACTTCCGAAGAAGGCCGCTTTTAGCATTACCACGTAAGCATGCTTTCGAGTTCTTAAGAACGACCCGATAATTGCTGCTCAGCGATTTGCACCAGACGTTTAGTAATGTATCCTCCCAGAGATCCTGTCTCACGGGAAGTGTAGTTACCGTAGTATCCATCTTGTGGAATGGTTACACCCAGCTCTTGTGCCGCTTCAATTTTCAATTGTTGCAAAGCTGCTGTTGCTTGGGGAACAACCAGATTGTTAGAACTGTTTCTATTACCTTGGTTTTGGCCTCCGTACATGTGTGTCACCTCCTTATGGGTTGGTGATGTTAGTATGGTTAGAGAATGAAGAAATATACATCATATGGCGTAAGGGAAATTTTAGGGTTTAATGAGGTGAAGGGTATAAGCAAAAAGCCGATCCTATAAGGATCGGCTTTTTGGCGTATAGGTAAAATGAAGAACGTACGTCTGTGAGCATGATAAGGTGCATGATAGAGTTGTTTCTTTGTAACGTTACTCTACTGGAGGAACAACTTCAATCCGTGTAACCAGCTCTACTGGCTGCTGTGGTTCCAGTCGGATCAATCCCGTTTGCTGATCTGATAAAGACAGATTCGGGGCATCGGAGAGCCAGGTGTAAGGCTCAATGCACAGGAATTGATCGGATTCGCCTTTTGTATAGAGAACCCAATGCTTGAAATATCGTTCATCTGCTGAATAATTCAGCAGATATCCATCCTGACGTCGTAGTTGAGCAATAGCCGGTTTGTGCTCGTCAGCCTTGAGAAGTGTATCCCAATTTCGGCCTTGCATATTCATACCTTCATTCAAGGCAGCCCATTCGCCTAGCTCAGCAATTTCACCTGTAGGCAACTGTTCTTCATTCTGTGAATATAAACCTGAAACAGGCAGCTGAAGTGTCCATTCGGCAGGTGCGCCGTCAAGTAGGAACCATGTATGATATCCCATTCCAAATGGAGCAGGAGTTGAACTCAAATTCGTTACGCGCAACTGTTGGCTCAGGACAGCATTTTGCAGCCTAAACGTCATCTCTAGCTTGAGAGGAATGGGGAATTGCTCCATCCAGTGATCTTCGTTCTCGGTAAGTAATTCCGTAGTGATGGCACATCCATCTTCATCCTCTTCTATGTCACTGACACACCAGGATTGTGTACGATGGAGACCATGGATGTGGTTGTCGTTGGCTGTGTTCTGATCGAACTGGTAATGGACGCCCTCATATTCGAATTGTCCACGATGAATCCGACCGGGTGGAATGAGAAGCGGAACACCGAAGTGATACGGTTTCTGCAGATAAAATGCAAGATCATCTTCTTCTGGGCTGCGAACGACATCGCGTCCCTGCACGAGATCGCGAATAGAAATGATATTGTTTCCAAGACGCGGTAGCAGGGTAATCTCCAATTCACGGCTATGTAGGATATACGTGTCGTAACCATTCCATTGGCCTTTGGTCACTTGTTTCATATCGATGCTCCTTTTCCCACTTGAAATCTGTCTGCAAGCGGCTTTTTTAATCTTCCGCTGCAGGCGTGTCATTGTGTACATGCCAGCAATCCCTTAAGCAATCCACGTGAATGCTTGGAATAGGGTTAAGCTATTCCATCATAACAGATTTCAGTGGGGTGGGTAAAAAAAGCTCATTCTTAATTTTTGACAATCCGTGTGGATGGCATTAAGATGGTATTCAGATATAGCTTTATTTACGAGTTGAATAACTTGAAAATGCTTGTTTCAGAAGTGATTTTTAAAACAAACGCTTAAAGCGATGATAGGGATAAGTAAGTGGAGGGCACTCTCTTCAGAAAGCCGGTGGGTGATGTGAACCGGTGTGAACTCTTTGCCGAATGGCCCCTTGAGTGCGGAGTTGAACCGGGTAGCTGATGTTGGCTCTATCCCGCAGTAGGTTCTGACGTATATTCCACGTTACGGAACAATGAAGGTGTTTCTTGTCGTTGAATCGATGTGCGTAAGTACAGAGAATCTACTTATCAAGGGACACGAATAAGGGTGGCACCACGGTCTCACGTCCCTTGCGGGCGTGGGATCTTTTTGCGTCCGCGGAGAATATATGATTGACCCGGAGTTAACTGGATCAGAGCTAAATTCGAGGAGGCATTACTTTTTATGAAAACTGTATTATCTGGAATTCAGCCGAGTGGTAAACTTACGCTTGGTAACTACATTGGTGCGATCAAAAATTTTGTGAAGCTGCAGCATGATTATCAATGTCACTTCATGGTGGTGGATCTTCATGCCGTCACTGTATCTCAGGAACCTGCTGCACTCCGTGAGCAATCCGAGGCGGTAGCTGCACTGTTTATTGCAGCTGGCATCGATCCGACCAAGTCCAACGTATTTTTGCAGTCCCATGTGCCTCAGCACGCTGAGTTGGGATGGTTAATGACAACACTCACTTCTATGGGTGAGCTTGAGCGTATGACGCAATTCAAAGACAAGTCTTCAGGAAAGGATTCCGTTGGGGCAGGGTTGTTTGTATATCCATCTCTGATGGCAGCTGACATTCTGTTATACAATGCTGATCTCGTTCCTGTAGGTGAGGATCAGAAGCAGCACTTGGAGCTCACGCGTGATCTCGCTGGTCGCTTCAATCACCGTTATGGGGAGTATTTCACAATTCCAGATCCGTACATTCCGCAAGTGGGTGCGCGTGTGATGTCATTGGATGATGCTTCCTCCAAAATGAGTAAAAGTAATCCGAATGCAGGCAGCTATATTGCATTGCTCGACACGCCGGCAGAGATTCGCAAGAAAATCAGTCGTGCCACAACGGATTCAGGACGTGAAGTCGTGTACGATCCGGCTAACAAACCGGAAGTGAGCAATCTCATGAGTATCTACGCGGAATGTGCAGGCATGACTCTTCAACAGGTTGCTGATCAGTATGAAGGTCAGATGTATGGTCCATTCAAAAAGGGATTGGCAGAGGCTGTCGTTTCCGTCATTGAGCCATTGCAACAACGGTATCATGAGATCCGTGAATCTGGCGAATTGGCTGATATTCTCGATGCTTCCGCTCGTCGGGCAGAAGAAGTGGCTTCCAAAACACTTAATGATGTTAAAGAACGTATGGGCTTTGTACCAAGACGTGCACGGTAGTAAGTCATATTTGAATTTCAACTATATAGAGCAATGAGGTTTAGATATAGCCAAAAGAGGAGCCATAGGCTCCTCTTTTGTTGTCTGACTAGAGTATATAAGCGTTGCTTCCATAACACGAATTAAGAAGCTGAACCTGTTGACGCGTGGAGTTCGCGCCGTTCTTTTTTGGCACGGATGACAAATCCCCAACCGATGTTACCCATGGACAAAATAAATCCTAACGCGGCCAACCAGCCCGAGTAAGACATCGAAATTGCTGTAACCGTTAACAAAACAATGGAAGAGAATGCAAACCATAAGGATAGACCTTTGCTCATTGGAAAAAACCTCCATCATAAATTTAATGAATCTCCGTATAACCTGAAGCGTGCGAGACATAATAATCTTGCAAGCTTGCATTACATTACAGACACAGATTGAAAGGAGATTTAAAATATGGCTCAAGGATCTCGTTCTTCTAACAACTTGGTGGTACCTCAAGCAACTGCAGCATTGCAACAATTGAAAATGGAAGCTGCACAGGAACTGGGTGTAACTATTCCACAAGACGGTTACTATGGTAACTACACTTCCCGTGAGACAGGATCTCTGGGTGGGTATATTACCAAACGTCTGGTACAAATCGCTGAGCAGTCTCTGGCTGGGTCTGGCAAATAATTCATCATAACCAAACAGCAACAACCAGAAAGCCCGGAGCGGAATGCTCCGGGCTTTTGCGCGGTTTAGTTCCTATGTTGATTGTGCCCTTCTTGGCACACTTTCGTCAAGAGCGTGCCGACAAAAGTTTTTTATCCATTTTTTCGTCACTTAACCAGCCCACATACGTGTCGATGGTTTCAAAATTTCGATCCATGACAACGACAGCGACAAATGGATATTGTTTGCGGTGTCGATAACGGACATCCGCCCAGCGAACTTTGTATCCGGCAGGTAATTCCTCAACCTCAGCTACAGCATACGATGTGAAGTACAGGAATGCTTGCACCTCAGGTGACTGACGGGAAGCAGCTACCGCTGCGTGAGTAGATGAAGAAGCTTGCAGATTCCAAGTCAGGTCAGAACCATCTAATTTTCCAATCTCATAGCGATCATCTGCATAACGCTTCACCACATGCCAACGACTCCAGGATATGGTGGGGATGACGATATAACGAATAGCATCTGTACTGTAATCCATTCGTTTTACCTTAGAGACAGCCTGTGCGTGCGCAATAATCCGCCAAATATAATACAAGCCGATGATGATATACAGCGTGACGAACAGTGGAGCAGGTGCTACAACATCAAAAGCCCAGAGCAAGATTGCTACGACATGTGAACTGAACAGAAACGGATCAAAAATATGAATGATATTCCACGCGATCCACTTATCCGTAAATGGCCTTGCCGCCTGGGTGCCATACGTATTGAACAGATCCGTAAATACGTGTACACAGACCGCAACAGCCGTCCATATTGCAACATGTGCAATAGCGACACCAGGGAAGATCAATGCGATTACACCTGTAATGAGCAATGTCCATAACAGGAGAAACGGCAGGGAATGGGACATCCCACGATGATTTCGAATATACAGGGAATTACTTTTGAGACGCAGCGCAGTATCAATATCAGGGGCTTGTGAGCCAGCGATCGTACCGACCATTACCGCTGCTGCAAGCATGGGGCTTGAGGCTACAACAGGATCAACATAAGCTAGCCCAGCCAAACCAATGCCCATGACAAAATGTGTAGAAGTATCCATAAACGTCTCCTTTGTTGTGTAGATCGTTCTCGTCATACTTATCATACGTGTTCAAAAAGGTCGGTTTTCAGTACCGAGAAGATGGGATGGAGCTAGAAATGGAGTAGCGGAGCGTAGGCAAACCTACGTGAGCAACTACATGTTTCCGAAGGAAACAAGCTTCGTAAGCATCCCGCTTTTTTCGGATGAATCCTTATTCGATGCTGAGATGCCGACAGGCATCCTTCGTAATCAAAAGCGGACTTTTTGAACAACCTCTAATCATTCTCTATCTAGGTGATACCCATCTATAGTGTATATTATCCGTCTGCCAAGAAGCAAAACAGGTCATCTGCAAAATAAAGGCCAAATTAATATGCTTTTTGTTCGATATTTGTACAAGCATGGCTCAACTCTTTTGGAATTTTCTGTGATAAACTTTATATCGGACAAAGAGGGTAACGGCTTAACCATTTCAAGAAGCATGTTCAAAAAGTTTCGTAGGCATGTTGCTGAAGAACAGGTACAATAGTAGAGTGCTCTACAATAGGTGGATTTTCTAGACATACATAATGAAGGAATAGGCCGTCATTTATCAACGTGATTACTTATGGGGAGCAAGCAAGAGCTTAAACCGTCTGGTTTCTGCATATGTATGCGCCTTCATCGTAACGACATGGGAGAAAGGAAGAGGATTATGCTCAAAAAGTATATATGGACATGGATATTACTCGCATTAGCACTCGTTATGGTTGTATATCTGATGTGGGGGAATCTATTTGCAAGCAAGGAGAAATTACCCGAAATTCGGGAGATCCAATCCTTTTCTATGGAAAATGTAGATGGGAACACCGTATCGCTTGAGGATACTCAAGGCAAAGTCCGTTTATTCTACTTTTATTTCACCAGTTGTCCAGATGTATGCCCGATAACGACATATACACTTTCTGAAGTGCAGGATCTGTTGAAAGAGGACGATACATTTGGCAATGACGCTTCGTTTGTATCGATATCGTTTGATCCAGAGGTGGACACGAAGGAGAAGATTAAGGAATTTGCCGATCGTTTCCATGCTGATTATAACGGGTGGTATTTCCTCCGTGGGGATATGGAAGAGACGAAGAAATTCGCCAGAGAATCGTTCCAGATTCTGATTGAGGGTGAGACTATAGATGATTTTGCCCATATGAACCTGATTGGTTTGGTGGATCGAAACAATCAACTCCGCAAAATTTACAGTGCAGGCGCTACAAACGATGTTGATCCAGCTGTAATCGCCGAAGATATTCGCAATCTTATTAAGGAGTAAGCAATGAGATGGTGGGGTACGGAGTGTATCTCATGGGATGGATAACAATCAAAGGCACCGCCCAGATCAAACACAGATCTGAGCAGGTGCCTCTTTTGTATTGGGCATATTTAAAATGACGGCTGTTCAGGATATTGAATATATGCCTCTAATCCCGCCTTTTCTAACTGAGCAATGATGTATTCATCCGGTGTTCCTTCTACCCCCGCATAACCACGTCTAGTGTACATCTGCTCCGCATCCGGAAAAGCATCCCGCAGAACGCCTCTGATTTTCTTGCCAGAGCTGTCATTATCCATAAACAGATAGACTTCATCATAACCAACCTGCTTTTTAAGCGTCTCAAGCTTTAAGGAATTCAGTGTTCCAAACGTACACAAGATGTTGATCTCAGGCCCAACCAGTCGTTTGAGTTTGCTACGATCATTCTTACCTTCCACGATGACATGAATAGGCATCATATTCACCTCTTGTTCGAGAGCTTGTGTCGACATTCCCCGGGAAATGTTGTCGCGGAAATCGACGGATCATATATAGTGTAGCTGTAAATAGGGGAATGATGCAAAGGACTAGCAAAAAAACAAACTCTTGCAGGGATTGAGGCTAAATGAACGTCTATTATGATATTAACCCAAAACACTCTTGGGGTCAGACGCTGACAAAGAAGCTTCTCGTCTGGAAGTGAAATAAGGAAGCAGAAGAATACCAACCATCAATAAGATGAATCCGATAAAATAAGGAGAGACTCCCACACGAATCTGTCCAGCTGCGATTGGACCGATGAACGATCCGATGGATGTTGCGATGGATTGTAGAGAGAAAATTCGACCTAGCTTGTTGCCACCGCTTAGCCTAATAAACAGGGTTGCCATCGCCGGAAACGTGATCCCCTTGGACATCCCGAGTACAAACAGAACAGTAGGCAAAGGCAACTGAGGAATAGCTGCTAAGGCGAAGAAGCAAAGGGACATCAATAATACACCTGCGGTTACACGTAGCTTAGGTGAATATCGGTTGAGAAATAACATACTCAATGTAAATAAGGCTCCAATACTAATGATGGAAAATAGAAGTCCTGTAGACATGATGGAGGAATGACCTCCTCCTCGAAGAGGCAGTTCAAAGAATAGGATACCTTGGGCACAGGCTATGACAAGTGGCAAGGCGAAATAACGCCAGGATACGGGTAGGAACACCTTTTTGCTCTCAGGTAAATGACTTGGCTGGGCAGGCTCAGTTACCTTCTCAGGCTGTGGCTCAATTAACCCTTTGGGCATGGAGAAGAAGGCAATAACACCTGTCAGAATGAGCAGATAACCAAGGCTTGCAAAGGTTGCCGAAAATCCCATACTACCTACGATGAGTGCTCCTGCCGCGGGAGATACAACGGATGCGAGTGTATGCACTACACCGTGACCAGACATATACTTGCCCTGGGTAACGGGATCACGGGACAACTGAGCTAACAGAGCTAGACAGGCAGGAGATAGAAAAGCGAGCACAAACCCGCTGATGGAGCGAAGTGCGAGCAGCTGCCAGGGGGTGTGGATCTGAGCTTGAATGAGCAGAATGATGCCCGCACCTAACAGGCTGAACACAATATAGCGGCGGCTACCGTGTTTGTCGATTT
Organism: Paenibacillus sp. Root52; assembly: GCF_001426865.1. Taxonomy (GTDB): domain Bacteria; phylum Bacillota; class Bacilli; order Paenibacillales; family Paenibacillaceae; genus Paenibacillus. The sequence continues at coordinate 46,724 of NZ_LMFO01000032.1, forward strand.
GCGTACCAGCAATGAGATTACCAGGTAAATGAGTCAAGGAGTAGATGCCCATCATCCAACCAATGAATGTTGGAGCTGCCCCAAGCGAAATCGCGAATGGCGTCAGGATTGGATACTGGGCATGCAGATCAAAAACAGCAAGAAACAAAAATAAATAGAGCCATATGGCCGTTTTCACAAAAGCCCCTCCTTGTTAAGCGATGCATGTTCATCGGTGGTGTATCATGGTATTCGCGTATATCACGCAGAACCTCATGGTACTACTTGTACGCCCGGAGGGACGAACTTAGACCCTTTATTTTCACACCTATAGGCTTAGCTGACAGCAGGTTCGGAAATCATGTATAATATTCGGGAAGTGTGTACTCAACTCTAATTCGGAAGGTGTAGTCATGGACATAGAAGTAATTAAAGAGTTTGTGATGCAGAACTGGCTTGTGATCGTTGTTGCATTGATCATTTTGTTCTTCGTTCTGAATGTCGTCAAAACGGTATTGAAATGGGCGATTGCCATCATCATTATTGCGGCTCTACTGATATACAGTGGTATCTCCATTGACCAGATCAAACAGACGGTAACGGATGTTCAAAGCAGTACGATGGACACATTGAAGAAAGAAGCAACGAACCTTATGGTGAACGAAGCGTCTAAGGCGACCTATGCCAAAGGACAGAATGGAGAATTCACTATTACAAGTCCCAATGTAGAGATTAAAGGCACTGTAGGCTCAGACAAAGTTAATGTCGTGCTTCGCGGGATCTCCCTGGGAGAATGGAATTTGGATAACGAAACGATACGTACCTTTGTTAATAAGGCCAAAGGAAACGTAACAGCACCAGCTTCTTAGTAAAGGAGGAATGAATTCGTGCTGCAAAGTTGGCTGGACAGCCTGAAGGAATTCAACGGTATCACCATTGTACTGTTGTTAATTGTGGCAGCTTCATTGCTGCAAGGGTGGTCTAGAGGAGCATCGCGTTCCGCAGGCAGACTATTTGGTTTCCTCATGGATGGTATTATGGTGGTCATCAGTATTCTGCTGTCTGTGGGTCTTACGTTATGGCTTGCGCCATATGTTCAGCAATGGCTGTCTACGTATGCCGGGACGATCCCTAACCGAGATTTGAATCGCTGGGAGCAGATGTATTATACATTAGTTACAGCCATTGCTGATTTTCCGTTGATGCGGTTCGCTGTGTTATTCGTTATTAGCTATGGATTTATCCGGTTGATTCTCGGGTTTCTCTCGTCCTTTTTCTATAAAAGGAATGATTCGGCAGATCAGGAGAGCTGGCCGAAAGGTTTCTTTAGCCGTGTAACTGGTGCAATCATTGGTGCGATTATCGGCTCTGCGCGGGGAATGATTGTGATTGCCATTTTATTCATGATCGTGAGCCTCTATCCAGGCAGCATGTTCAGTCGTTACGTGGAGGCTTCACCGATCTACATGCAAGGAGCCAAATCGGTGATTGAGCCGTTGTCGGGTAACCTGATCAAGGACAAGCTTCCTGTATTTACCCAGGCTGTGCAAAAAGAATTGGGTGGTATTCTACAGCGGAAGTATGATGTTATTGATCATAATATACCGGCTGACATCGAGTCTGCGGCACATGAAATTGTGCAAGGCAAGTCCGCGGAGGAAGAGAAGGCGCGGGCGCTGTATGATTGGGTAGGTTCACGAATCGAGTATGATTACGGCAAAGTAGATGATTATGAACAAAAAGGCATTTGGCATGAGCAGACGCCGCAAAATACATTTGATACGCGTAAGGGTGTGTGTATCGACTATGCCCGCCTATATGCCGTAATGGCTCGATCACAAGGTCTTGAGGTTAAGGTTGTAACAGGTCTCGGGTACAATGGGCAGGGCGGTTATGGCCCGCATGCGTGGAACGAGATTTATTTGAGTGATTCCCAGAGCTGGATTCCACTGGACCCAACATGGGCAGTGAGTGGTGACTGGTTCAATCCTCCGAATTTTGCCGATACCCATCTGAAAGATCAGACAACATAACAATACACCGGGCATGATCCGGATATGACGACGTTGCCAAGTTATCATGCCGTGAGTAAGTTCGTTTTACGCGGTATGCACCAAGTCATGAAAGAGGTAGGATGAATGAACAATCATTCAAAAGAGAAGGATGAACATACAGATAAACGGCGCTTTAGTTACCGTATTAACGTATTTTTCTTCGTTTCCTTTGTTATTTTTAGCGTTATTATTGTACGTTTGGCGTTTTTGCAATTTGTTGAGGGGCCAGAACTCAGTCAAGAAGAAGCCAGCAACATTACGAAGGATGTTCCCCTTGCTCCGGTGAGGGGTACGATCTACGATTCAACACGTCAGGTGAAGCTGGCATATTCGAAGCCAATTCAATCATTATATTTAACGCTGTATAAAAACTATGGCGACGTAGGTGGAAAACCGAGTCCGTATATGCCAGAAGCGGAAGATATCGCTACTCGGCTTCATGATGTGTTTGAGCAGTACAAAACCAAAGACTCTGAATCACTTACCGTGGAAAATATCATCGAAGAGATGGATTTGAATTCGCGTAAAGCCAATGGATTCATGCCACGTTTGATTAAGAGTGATCTGTCCGAAGAGGAAGTCGCTTATTTCCTCCAGCATAAGGATGAGTTCAAGGGCATTCAGATTGTGGAGGAAAGTGTACGATACTATGACCCAGATACTGTAGCTGTTCAGACAATAGGTTATTTGAAGAAATTCAAAAGTTCCAAATCACTCGACAAATATCAAGCGATTGACGCGGCGAATAAAACACAGAAGGATCCAGGTCTCGTATACACAGAGAATGAGTTTGTAGGCTTCGATGGACTTGAGCTTCAATACCAGGATGCTCTGCGCGGTAAGAGCGGATATAACTCTGTGGACGTGGACTTGCGGAACTTGCCAGAAGGTGTAGCGGGGACGACCCCTCCCGAGAAAGGCTATGATCTGATTGCCAGCATTAACAAAAACGTTCAAGTGAAGACAGAGCAAGCGATATTGGATCAGCTCAGTTGGCTTCACCGTAATCCGGTGTCGGGTAAGTTGCACCCTAATGCCAAAACGGGGTATGCGGTTGCGATGGAAGTAGACACTGGTAAAGTTGTGGCTGCCGCGAGTATGCCAGATTACGATACCAACGTATGGAGAACCGGAAGTATTACGAACGAGCAGTACGATAGTATTAAGTATGTCTATTTAAATGGTACGATTCGAGGATTCCCACCAGACGACTCCAGAAAGAGGGCGGAATCGGTTGTATTGCTCGGTTCCACGATCAAACCACTTAGTGTACTGATCGGTTTGAAAGAGGGCTTTATTACAACAAACACAGTCTACCCGGACAGGGGTTCAACGACGTTTGGTGGAGATAATCGTAGAGTGCAGAACTCAGGCGGTCACGTGTACGGTCTGCTACGTCCTCGTGATGCCATTCGTCACTCCTCTAACACATTTATGATTGATGAGATCGGTAAAAACTTATATAGCCGTTATGGTGCCAAAGGTATTGATGTGTGGAATGGGTACATGGAACAATTCGGACTAGGCGTAAAAACGGGCGTTGACCTACCAAGCGAATATGCTGGTCTTAAGGATTACAACAATGATGACGAAAGTTCGCTTACTCGACTTGTATATGCTTCCTTTGGACAACAGGGTAAATATACAGCCATGCAGCTTGCTCAATATACAACGATGCTAGCTAACAAAGGAAAACGGATGGAGCCTCAATTAGTGAGTGAGATCCGGGATTCGGAAGGTAACATTGTAGAGAAGATCAAGCCGAAAGTGCTGAGTACTGTAGATTTCAATGATGCATATTGGAATGAAGTGCAGCGCGGTATGGCAACAGAGGTTTCGGCCTTTAGCAGCTTCCCGTATGATTTTGCAAGAAAAACAGGTACTTCCACGCAGGTCGTCGGCGGTAAAAATGTTGATAACGGGGTATTTATAGCCTATGCTCCTCGCAACAATCCTAAGCTTGCAGTAGCTGTTGTTATCCCCGAAGGGGGCTTCGGTTCAAGCAGTGCAGCACCTGTTGCACGTGCAATCTTCGATGCGTATGATGAGGAGTTTGGACTGGACGGAGTTCCGAAGAAAAAGCAAAATGATGAAACGGATACGCAGTAACTACGTATCAGTCAGTATTAAGAGGTTCCCTCTAGGGAGCCTCTTTTATTTTTGATATCGTCCATCGTCTAAATCTACAACAGTTACGGTGAAGTGGACTTAAAGACATAGCGCATGTAAGACTGTTTTTGAGATTGTTCATGTTGTTAGTTATTTGGTGTATTACCATTTATGTGATCTATTCACCTATGACGAAAATGTAACCAATATTTGGGGGACATTGTGGATTACCTTTGATAAACTCATAGAAGAACAGCGAATATGAACGTAGGAACGGAGAGGCTTAATACATGTTTAACCGATGGAAAAAGAGCAAAATGGTTACGGAAGATCCACCTGTTAATAAGCTATCGAGCGCAAGGCTTAATATGTTTTTTTTCGCAGCCTTTGTCATATTTAGCATCCTGATTTTTAGGCTAGCCTTTGTACAATTTGTTGAGGGGCCTGAGCTCACCTACATGGAAACGAGCCGTAACACGAAGGATATTCCACTTGCACCCGTGCGTGGACCAATCTATGATGCGACCGGAGAAGTGGCATTGGCATATTCCGTGCCTGTACAGTCTCTGTATGTGATGTTATACGAGGACTACAGTAGAGGAGCGAGGCAAGAAGAAGCGCGGGAGTTAGCGGATGATCTGGCAGGTGTGTTCCAGCAGTTTAACCCAGGAGATCCGGAGCAACCGGATGCAGAAGAGATTATTAAACGCTTGGATCTTGAATCCCAGAAGGCGCATGGATATACGCCAAGGCTCGTAAAGTCGGATCTGAATACGCAAGAAATTGCTTATTTCATGGAAAAAAAAGCAGAGTATCCAGGGGCGATGGTCCTGGAGGAGAACGTACGAAGATATGATCCTGATGGTGTTGCCGTTCAAGCCATTGGGTACACGAGAGAGTTCAAGGGACAACAGCAAAATTCAGAAAAGTATAAAAAAATTGGTGAGGCTGAAGCGACGGAGCGTGACCCTGGGCTTCGCTATACCCAGCAGGAGAATGTTGGGGTAGACGGTCTGGAGTTTCAATATCAGGAAGTGCTTCGGGGACGCAGTGGTTACCAGTCGATCGACATCAATGCCCGTAATTTGCCAGAGGGTGCGATGGAGCAGACACCACCGCAGAAGGGGTATAGCCTGGTCTCCACGATTAATAAGGAAGTTCAGCTGGCAGCACAAGAGGCAATCACTGATGAACTTCGTAGACTGCCTAAAGCGGTTACCGGTTATGCAGTAGCGATGGAAGTGGATACGGGCAATGTCGTAGCCATGGCGAGTATGCCAGACTATGATCCAAACGATTGGGATTATGACAAAATTAAGTTTGTGTATCGTAACGGAACGATGGCTTCTTTCCCACCGGACGATTCGAGAAAGAAAGCAGAATCCGTTGTACTACTTGGATCGGTTATTAAACCGCTCAGTGTACTGATCGGCTTGAAGGAAGGGCTGTTTACAGCTGGACAGACCTATTTTGATCAGGGTTATGCAATCTTAGGGAAAGACGGAAGACAAGTGAAAAATTCACATTCCGCATACAATGGGCACATCACGGCGAGACGAGCCATTGAGAAATCATCGAATGCCTTCATGATTGATATGGTGGGTAAACGATTACTGAATAAGTATGACTCGGTAGAAGGTATTAATAAGTGGGATGAGTACATGAAGGATTTTGGCCTTGGCGTATCTACGGGTGTAGATCTTCCTGGTGAGTTCTTGGGACGATTGGAATACAAGGAGGATCATGAATCTGGGCTGACGCGTTTGGCTTTTGCATCATTCGGCCAACAAGCGAAGTACACAACCCTTCAGCTTGCCCAATATACGACGATGCTTGCCAATAAAGGTAAGCGGATGGAGCCACATTTGGTGAAGGAGATCCGTGATGCTAATGGTAATGTAGTCAAGAAGATCCAACCCAAAGTATTAAACGAGGTCGAGTTTGCGGATGCATATTGGAATGAGGTACACCGCGGGATGGTGACAAAGGTAAGCTCATTTGATGGATTTGCCTATGATTTTGCTCGGAAAACAGGAACCTCGGAGCAAGGCACGGGGCCGAATAAAAAGGAAAATGGTGTGTTTATCGCTTTTGCACCACGGGATAATCCGAAACTTGCGGTAGCAGTCGTTGTACCCGAAGGGGGATTTGGTTCGGTTAGTGCCGCTCCAGTTGCCCGCAAAATCTTTGATGCCTACGACGAAGTGTATGGTCTAAACGGCATTCCCAAAGGTAAGAAGGATGCAGAGCAGCAATAAGACTTTTCGGAATATTTAATTTATGTAAAATATATTCGAGGTCATGAGCCTAAATAGACGGCTCACGATTGATTCAGGACAGGCAGGGGAAATTTTCCCTTGCCTTTTTATTTTTCATCAGATAAAATTTGCACAAGGGAAACATTATTAGCTTAGATTAAATTTTAATACCTTGTACAACAAAATTAGATGTGGACAAATATTTTAGGAGAAGGAAAGGGGTTGTTTGGATTGTTAATGGTGAAGATGAGGAGTATTCATCGAGGGTTTATTACACTTGCGGCTTTGGCGATTATTATGGTGCTTACCGCTTGCTCAAGTGAAGCAGAGACTGGCAGTGATGGGAAAGTGCAAGTAACAGCCACGACTGGAATGATTGCGGATGTCGCACGTGAGGTAGGTGGAGCATATGTTGACGTTACCGGTTTAATGGGACCTGGAGTAGACCCCCATCTGTACAAAGCATCTCAGGGAGACATACGCAAACTGGAGCAAGCGAGTGTAATTTTGTATAACGGTCTGCATCTGGAAGGCAAGATGACAGATATTTTGGAGAAGATGTCCAAGAGCAAAATCGTTACAGCGGTAACGGAAAATATCCCTGTGGATCAGTTGCGTTCTGGTAAAGAAACGGGTGGTACGGAATACGATCCTCACGTCTGGTTTGATGTCGGTCACTGGATTCATGCGACAGAATCGATTCGCGATACGCTGATTAAGGCAGATCCAGCACATGAGGAACAATATAAAGCGCAAGCGGAACAGTACCTAGGCAAACTGCAAGCATTGGACGAAGAGGTTCGTCAGCAGATTCAAGAAATTCCGGAGGCAAGTCGAGTACTCGTTACCGCCCATGATGCGTTTGGATACTTCGGGCAGGCTTACGGCATGAACGTCATGGGACTGCAAGGGATTAGCACAGCAGCGGAATATGGTGCAAAAGATGTCAGTGAACTACGTGATTATCTTGTAGAGAATCAGATCAAAGCTGTGTTCGTAGAGTCGAGTGTGCCTGCAAAAGCGATGGAAGCCATTATTGCTGGAGCGGCGGAAAAAGGACATACGGTCACCATTGGCGGCGAATTGTTCTCAGATGCCATGGGTGCTGAAGGTACGGAGGAAGGCACATATATCGGTATGATCCGGCATAACATCCAGACCATTGTCGAGGCATTGAAGTGATGGAAGAAGGATCAAGAGAGGAGTGGAACGTGAATGAACAAGTTAACATCATCTAAAAATTCTCTTCAAGGCATGACGAACAATCATGGTCAACAGGAAAAGCAGTCTGCAACAGCTCCTCTCAGTGTGAGAGATCTAGCAGTGGCTTACCACAAGAAACCTGTTCTAAGCGGAGTATCCTTTGATATTCCAGAAGGGCAGCTTATCGGTATATTGGGTCCGAATGGAGCAGGCAAATCAACCCTAATCAAAGCAGTGCTCGGGCTGGTTCCCAAAATGCATGGCGATGTACGTATTTTCGGGCAATCCTATCGTGAGCAACGGAGACGGATCGGGTATGTTCCGCAAAGGGAGTCCGTGGATTGGGATTTCCCTACCCATGCGCTGGATGTGGTGACGATGGGACGTTATGGTCATCTGGGTTGGTTCCGTCGCCCAGGCAAGAAGGAACGTGATCTGGCAGCACATTGTTTAGAGCAGGTCGGCATGGGTGACTACATGTACCGTCAGATCAGCCAGCTCTCCGGCGGTCAGCAGCAGCGGGTATTTCTGGCACGTGCATTAGTTCAGGATGCGGATCTATATTTCATGGATGAACCATTTGCCGGGGTTGATGCAACAACAGAAAAGGCGATCATTTCTTTGCTGGAGCAGTTGAAGCAGCAAGGAAAGACCGTGCTTGTTGTACATCATGATTTGGCAACGGTGGAGGAGTATTTTGACCATGTGCTGTTGTTGAACGGGCGGCTTGTAGCAGGTGGGCCTACTCACGAAGTATTTGTACCTGACACACTACAAGAGACGTATGGAGGCCGGATTGCGATGATTGGAAGCCGGTCGGAGAAAGGCCAGGTGTAATGCATGTGGAACTGGGCACTCTCCATTCTGTCTGACCCGAATACTCGCTGGATTCTTCTCGGATGCTTGTTGCTTGGATTCAGTAGTGGAATCATTGGCTCCTTTACCTTTTTACGACGTCAGAGCCTTATGGGCGACACACTTGCACATGCAGCGTTGCCGGGAATCTGTATTGCATTTATGCTAACCGAGACCAAATCCGTGGGACTTTTCTTGTTTGGCGCTCTCGTTGCTGGTATTGTAGCCACCTTCGGTATTTCATGGATTACACGACATTCTCGCATTAAGCAGGATGCTGCAATGGGAATTGTATTAACGGTGTTCTTCGGCATTGGCGTAGTGATGTTGACACGCATTCAGCATAGTGCGAGTGGAAGCCAGAGCGGGCTCGATAAGTATTTGTTTGGTCAGGCAGCTTCTATGGTTATGACCGATGTGTATGTTATGGGCGGCGTCTGTCTCGTGTTACTCATCGCTTGCCTCGTGTGGTTTAAGGAATTTAAGCTGGTGAGCTTCGATCCAGGATTCGCAAGAGGCATGGGATTGCCTGTTGCAATGCTGGAGCAGCTCATTCTGCTATTAACTGTTATTGCGGTCGTTGCAGGCATTCAGGCGGTAGGCGTAGTCCTCGTTGCCGCCCTGTTGGTCACGCCGGCAGCTGCAGCACGGTGCTGGACGGATTCACTCGCACTTATGGTGCTGCTCTCAGGTATATTTGGTGCCATGAGTGGTGCAACAGGTACGTTGTTCAGCACGATGGTGCCGAATCTACCAACAGGACCTGTGACTGTGCTAGCAGCAACTGTCCTGTTTGCAGGTTCGGCACTACTTGCTCCGCGCAGGGGCTTACTGGCTCGGCGCTTACGAAGTATTCAAGCCAAGTCGGCTTACTTGAGAGAAGAGCATGCCGCCGTTCAGACACTCTCTGCGCAGCGAAATGGGCAGCAAGAACGGGGTGAGATGTAATGGCAACATTTTGGATTATTTTAACAGCTGTACTTGTCTCGTCAGCTTGTGCAATTCTGGGTTGTTTTCTAATTTTGCGCCGGATGGCCTTAGTGGGTGATGCCATTAGTCATGCTGTACTGCCCGGGATTGCCATAGCTTTCTTATGGAGTGGTTCCCGAGATTCGTTATGGATGCTGCTTGGTGCAACGATCTTTGGTCTATTGACGGTGTTTCTGATCCAGAGCTTGCAGGCTGGAGGTCTATCCTCCGATGCATCTATTGGTATTGTATTTACGGCTCTATTTGCGGTAGGGGTCATCTTAATTAGTCTGAATGCACAGCATATTGATTTGGATCTGGACTGCGTCCTATTTGGTGAGATTGCTTATGTGCAGTGGGATACACTGATGATTGGCGGTACGGATGTTGGGCCAAGAGCAGTATGGATGCTGGGAATTACGTTGTTGGTCATCCTGGTTGTTATTGGGCTGTTCTATAAACAGTTCAAGCTATGTGCCTTCGATCCAGCACTGGCTGCAGCCTGCGGTATTCCGGTAGTGTTGTTCCATTACTTGCTCATGGGACTTGTCTCCATGACGTCTGTGGCTTCATTTGAAAGTGTAGGCTCTATTCTCGTTGTAGGTATGTTGATTGTACCTGCGGCAACAGCGTATCTGTTAACCGATCGACTTGGCAAAATGATTCTGTACAGCGTGCTGGTTGGAGCTGCTTCCTCGGTTGGAGGCTACATCATGGCTTATATGTTGGATGCTTCCATTGCAGGGTGCATGGTGGCGGTTGCCGGTATTTTATTTGTACTCGCGCTGCTATTGTCTCCGAAACACGGGATTATCTTCCGTTATGCTCGCCGTAAATTTGCTACACGTTAATGATGAAGATAACTTTAGATAAAAAGAGTTCAAACGTCTGCTAAATGCAGGCGTTTTTTTGTTGCGGAGGAAACGAGATCTGACTCTGAACACCTGGTTTAACTCATGTCACTCATCGTATTTCTTCTATAGGAAGACAGCTTCATAGCTTCATGATGTTTACATTGATTCATATTGGTTATTTTGTTGCATATGGATGATCTGTGGTAAAATGTCGTTAGCTGTGACGTCCGGGGCGTCCGCTTGTGCGGATACCGGGCGATCTTTGTGTGAAAGTATGTTGGATGGGAATAAAGAGAGACAACTGAGGAGGAATACAACATGAGTGAACTGAAATACAAATTGCTAGCACTCGATATGGATGGAACATTGCTAGATGATAATCATGAGATTACACAGGAAACGTCCAAATGGATCAAAATTGCGATGCGCCGCGGCGTACATGTATGTCTGTCTACAGGAAGAGCGGTATTCCATGCTATGCCTTATGCGGTACAGCTTGGTTTAGAGACGCCGATGATTACTGTGAATGGTAGTGAAGTGTGGAAAGCTCCGAATGATCTACATTTCCGCCATCTGATGGATCCGTCATTAATCCGCAAGCTGCAACAGATTGGGGAGAAATATAACAGCTGGTACTGGGCATACTCCGTGGAAGAGCTGTTCAACCGTGATCGCTGGACAGACAATATCGAAGGCTTGGAATGGCTGAAGTTCGGATATACCACTGAGATTGACGAAGTGCGTCACCAGATCATGCTGGAACTACAGGAACTTGGCGGTCTGCAAATGACGAATTCTTCACCTGTTAATATTGAGATTAATCCGGCAGGCATATCCAAAGCGAGCGGTGTAGCTGAAGTGTGTAAGTTGCTTGGCATTGAGATGTCTGAGGTAGTCGCGGTCGGCGATAGCTTGAACGATCTAGCGGTTATTGAAGCTGTAGGTCTAGGTGTAGCTATGGGGAATGCCCAAGAGCAAGTGAAAGAAGCGGCAGATCTCATTGTCGCGAGCAATAATGAAGATGGCATCGTTGAAGTCATCCGTGAACATATTTTAAAGGGGGAGTAACCTTTGCTCGCAACCGTTGGTTGGATTCTAATTGTACTTCTGTTTGCAGTAGGCATGGCGGGAACCGTCTATCCAATCTTACCGGGTGCTGTAGCGATATTCTTCGCATTTCTGGTCTATGGATGGTTCTTTAGTTTTGACCCGTTTGGTGTATGGTTCTGGATTACTCAGATTTTGATCGTTGTTGTACTGTTCGTGGCTGACTATGTCGTTAGTGCCTGGGGCGTTAAGAAATTCGGCGGTTCCAAGCTATCCACCACGTTGAGTACGATTGGTGTAATCATTGGCCCATTTGTCATCCCAGCGTTCGGGCTTGTACTAGGTCCATTCCTCGGTGCCTTTATTGGGGAGCTTATTGGAGGATCATCACCTTCCAAAGCGACCAAGGTTGGTTTTGGTTCCGTGGTGGGACTGTTCACAAGTACGGTAATGAAAATCATTTTGCAAATCGTCATGATTGTGCTCTTTATTATCTGGGTGGTTCGATTCGCATAGACATTAGCGAGTGCGAGCCTCATCTCAGTGCACGTCCGTGTGGAGGAAAGAAGGGGAATTGGTTTGTCTAAGAAGGAAACATTTATTAAGGGGACGCTCATTCTAGCGGCAGCAGCGCTCATTGCAAGGGTGCTTGGTCTTGTGCAACGTGTGCCGCTTGAGCATATCCTCGGCGATATCGGTAACGCATCGTTTACCATTTCCAATACGGTATATTTAATGCTATTAACAGTTGCTACGGCAGGTATACCAAGTACGCTGAGTAAAATGGTATCCGAACGCTACGCACTAGGACGAGCAGGCGAAGCGCAGCAGATCTACCGAGCAGCCCTGATCTTCGCTGCTGTAGCTGGTGTTGTTATGTCGACACTGCTGTGGTTTGCCGCACCGTTCTACGCGACCCATATCTCGAAGGTACCGGAATCCGTTAGTGCCATTCGGGCTCTAGCACCAGCCTTGCTACTCTTCCCGGCGATAGCCATGATGCGTGGTTATTTCCAAGGTCGAGGCAACATGACGGCTGGTGGTATCTCACAGATTGTAGAACAATTTGCCCGTGTAGGAACTGCCATTATCGTGGCCTACATTATGCTGCAATGGAATTATGATGATCAGACAATTGCTGCGGGTGCTTCCTTTGGTGGTGTATTCGGAAGTATTGGTGCGTTTGCTGTTATGCTGTACTTCACTTTGAAATTACGTCGCAAAGATCGTGAAGCCCAGTTTGAAATGGAGCGAGTTCAGCAATTGCCGATGCGCGGCATTTACTCAGATATCTTCAAGCTGTCTATTCCGATTGTTCTATCATCGCTGGCGGTTCCTGCAATTAACTTCATTGACTCATCCCTTGTCGTTCCATTGCTAAGTGGTCGTAATGGATTAGAAGAAGCGACAGCCGTGCTTGCGATCTTGGGTGCAAAGGCGCAAAGTATTGCGGGTATTCCGCCGATTCTAGCCATCGCTTTGAGTCAATCATTGGTGCCGGTTATCTCGGCAGCATTCGCTCGTAAGGATGAGACCCATCTGAAGAATCAGATTACGCTGGCATTGCGTATTTCGATTCTGACAGGTATGCCTATTGTTATTGCGCTCTGTACTGCGGCGTATTCTGTGAACGGATTATTATTTAGTTCATTGGATGGAACACCGATTATTGCGTTGCTTACCTTCGGTACCATATTCCAGATCACGATGATGACAACAAACTCCATCTTGCTGGGCGTAGGTAAACCACGAATTACGATGATCAGTGTAGCTATAGGGGTAGTCATCAAATTGGTGGCGAGTCTGATTCTTGCACCGATCTTTGGCATTTATGGCATCATTATTGCTACAGCGCTATGTTTCTTAGTGATTACGTATCTGAATCTCCGAGTGCTGAGAAAAATAGTAACCTTCTCGATCATGGGTGATCGTTGGAAAGGGTTCCTGTTGACTGTATTGCTTGCTGCAGGTGCTGGCTTCGGCACAAACTGGTTAGGAAATATGGTCTTTGGCTCATTCTTACCATCCCGTGTATCGTTCCTGATGACCTGCTTGGTTGTTGGTGCACTGGTTGTTGTTATCTATCTTGTACTCTTGATTGTGCTGCGTGTGCTGCGTAAGGATGAACTGGGAAGTTACCCACGTATTTTGCAAAAGGTTTTACGTCCACTGATGCGTCTGCAACGTGGAGTAGAGCAACAAGGGTAACCGATGGTGGTAACCGGTCATATGCCCTAAACTTAAGGGCATGCCTTTATCCAATATCTAAGCGTTGCATATAAGCCTGTTCGCTGTATTTATTCAGTGGACAGGCTTTTTGGTATGTGTACCAGATATGCTCGAAGGAAGAGAAAGCAAGCTCTGGATATAGATTGCTTTGCTATGTTGTTTCTTAATAAGATGTGATGAGACTTAATGTAATAAAGTTTTGGCATCATGAGCTGCCGCAGTTTTGAGCAACCCATATCGGTGTTCGTGACTCATCTCGAATAGCCATGGTCGACGTGGTGCGGTTAGATGGCCAAGGCAATCCCTACTCTGGAGCCAGTCCTGTCTTGTAATCGGTTCATAGGGTGTGTCTTGCCACACAGCGAGTAACTCAGGGCTGTATAGTCGCTGACCCTCTGGCAGCCATTCCAGCTCCAATAATTCCTTGCTATAAAACTCATTCTTTCCAGCATGCTCCTCGTGGGCTGTGAACAAGCCTGGCCAATATTCGGCACGCGATCCGCGATGGGGTACGGCACGGGCGAATTCTAGTACTTGCGTCAATACTTGCTGGGTACCGAACAGCATAGCATACAGGCTTTTTCCAAACATAATACGTTCATCAAGCTTGCCGAAATGTTCAATGACTCGACCCGTAAGTCCTTTGCCACGTCCGAGTGGAAATACGATATGATTAAGCCCAGCCAGGTTATGCAGATGAAAGGCAGGCTTGGACAGCACTTCTTTTTTGAAATAAGGATGCTGCACAACCCGGCTCTCAATATAGTTCTGCTCATTAATAATTAATGCCACACTAAGCAACGAGCTGCATCGTTCCAGCCAAAATCGTTCCCAAAAGGGAGTCATAAAGACGGAGATATGGAAATAGGGCAGGAGGTGAAAACAACTTCGTCCCAGTCTACGGCTGTTCATGTACAACAATAATTGAGGATAGGCATCTTGGAAGATAAGCGCATTACAACGCTCCAGCATGCGATACATATGTTCTCGATCGGTTTGACTTTGCAGGTTGTGCATTAGACCACTCTGTAGATCGGTCATATGGTATCCACCGTTGCGTGAAACCATATGAGCCAGCAGCGCCCAATGAAGCTCAGGATACTGTTCATAACATTCCAGATAGGCTGCTGTGCGGGTAATATTGCTTCGATTATGCTCTGCCGTCAGTCTATGGATTTCTTCTAAAATAATGCAGTCCTCTTCACATACAATCGCACTCCGGGCATGTCTAGCAGCAGCCGATTCCGTTCCAGACAATAATCGTTCAACTTCTTCTTGCAAGGATTGGGCGACATCAGATTGCCAAGCCAAATCACGTAAAGGATGACGTAGTTGATTGGAGGCTTGCCACGCCGCCTGTTTGCCACGCCAGACTTCCCTCGCCGCACCAGGAATGGAACGCACAATGTGAAAAAAGGACTCCAGTGGAGGCGAATCTGTTTTGTGAGTATGCATTGCTCGTCATCCTTTCTCATGATTGCTCTAACCTCAGTATGTACTGAATATTTGACTTCCACTCGGCAATTTGCTTCACTTAGGGTAAGACAAGGAAAAGAAAGGAAGATGTGATCATGGAACAAATAACTTCCAAACCTGAATTTGATGTAGCGATTCAATCTCCGAGATTGACCGTAGCTGTATTTAAAGCTGATTGGTGTGGAGATTGTAAATACATCGATCCATTTATGCCTGAGGTAGAGGACAAGTATGCTCATGAGCTTACACTGGTTGAGGTTGATGTTGATCAAGTGGGGACAGTTAGCGAAGAACAAAACATCCTCGGCATACCGAGTTTTGTGGCGTATACAGATGGACGCGAGCTGGTTCGTTATGTGAATAAGCTTCGTAAATCTAGAGAAGAGATTGAGCAGTTTCTTGATCGTGCTGTTGAAGTGTATAAAACTATCCACAAATAACACAATCCATTTTAAAGGTTACATATGTTAACAGCCACTTTTCCATCATCAGAGAGGTGGCTGTTGGTATGTTCGTTAAAGTTCAGGAGAACACTATTAAGATGTGGGTATGAACCTATACATACAGTATTCATACAAATTGCAGAAGCATGAAATAAACGCTTGTGTCTAAAATTTGAACTAAAATGACCTTCTGGTCATTTTTTAAACAGACGTTAACATTTTGTCACAAAGCGCGGCGTCAATGACACTTTTATCCGGTATAATGAGTTTAGTTGTGAATTACGTGTCAAAGTACTGAATCAAGCGAGAAACGATGTTTTTCGCCATCTTAAACCAACAGCAGGTGAGAAAAAATTGAAGCATTTAACCTTGTTTAAGTGGTTAACCGTATTAACTTGTCTTGTAATGTTCCTGGCGACATTCGGTGGGGGCATTGTTACTAAGACGGAATCCGGATTAGGTTGTGGCACAGAGTGGCCTTTGTGTAACGGAAAGCTTGTTCCAGCACATACGGTAGCATCCCTAATTGAATACTCACATCGTGCCGTAAGCGCATTGGCAGGTCTGCTGTCGATTGCCTCTTTTGTAGCATTTTTACGGTTTGGTAAGTCTCGCCGAGATCTACAATTGTTCTCATTACTAACGCTCATTTTTGTTATTGTCCAGGGAATCATGGGAGCCTTTGCCGTGGTGTTCTCCCAATCTTCCGCCGTTATGGCGCTGCACTTTGGATTCTCGATCATAGCCTTCGCAAGTTCTCTAATGATGGCGCTGGGAATAAGGCAGGAGGCGCGTCACGGAGGACTGGAAAGATTGAATAATTACCCTCGGGTAACCAAAGGCTTCCGTAATCTGGTCTGGTTTTCCACTGTTTACACGTATCTCGTTGTGTACACAGGTGCGTTCGTGAGCCATACCGACTCAGCGGGAGGCTGTTCTGGTTTCCCATTATGTAATGGACAGGTTGTTCCCGAGTTGTCCGGAGGGGTAGCTGTAGCATTCGCTCACCGTTTGGCTGCATTATCCTTGGTTATTGTCATCGCGATTTTGGGTCATTATGCATATCGCAAACACCCGGATAACACCGAACTTCGGAGATTAGGTGTTATCGCTGTAGTGCTCATCTTGCTCCAAGTTTTGATTGGATTCGTGATGATGCTTACGATCGGGCGCCCAGAAGTGTACATGTTCGTTGCGCTTGCTCACATGTTGGATATTGCCATACTGTTCGGAGTTCTAACATACATGAGTTTCCTTGTATACAAGCTGCATCGTCCAGTTAATCGTTTCTAAATCAAGTATACAGATTCAAGATATAAGAAGTTATATCGTTACAACGTACAGAGTCTGCCTTTCAATGATGTAGATCATTGGAGAGGTGGACTTTGTTTGATGTTAGGCATGACAGGGCAACCTAAGCGAAGCAGCATTCATGCATTTACTCTGATCCCGATTTTGTTTAACATGATTAAGCATCCCATGATCAGCAGAATGCAAAGAGGAGGCTGTATATGCTGCGAACGTTGCTAGGCGAACCGCCGCGCCAAAATGAGGGTATTTTGGAGGAAGCTATTGACTCAATGGTGGAGACTTTGGAGTTACTGCAACGACAACTGGAGAAGAACCAAGACCCATCGCATGATTATAGGAAGTTATATGTATGGACGCAGGGGTTAATTTCTTCGTTGGATGAACTGGAGCAGAGTTGCTTTGCAGCATCTCATTTTCGGAAAAAGGTAAAAGCAGGTTCTACAGAAGACATGACCAGTGAAGAAAAGGCGGAATACGCACGGTATGTTTATTTTTACAAGGATGGATTCATTCGTTGCTTTGCCATTTTGGACAAGACAGGAACGGTGCTGAATGAACTGTTTCAGCTCAATACAACCAAAGTAAAAACGCATTTCTCTTATTTTACCGTGTTGCGACAGTTTGGATATGCGAAGCAGCATTCGGAACTAGCTGTTAAGCTGACTGAGATCAAGGATGTATACCGAGAGCCAATGAGCAAATTACGTAAACGCAGAAACATGGAGATTCATTACATGAATTCTGAGATGCAAGATGATTTGTGGCAACTGCATCAGACGTTACAGGGGAAAGTGAAGCTGGAGGACTTGGATCAGCATTTGAATGAATTGCGTCAAGGATTAGATATGGTGTGTATTACTTTGAAGGCGTCTTATGGATACATTAATAAAATGTGGTATCAACAAGGTTTTAGAGAGCTTACTAACGGGTTAAAAGCATAATATTTACCTTTGACAAATCGGAATACTTGGATTATACTGAGTTCCTAATAGGACATTAAATGTAACATGTTTCAACATGAATTATCTGAACAGTATAACTGCGGAATTACACGAACTTATACAATCTTACAATATCATATTTCTTATCGAGAGCGGCGGAGGGACAGGCCCGATGAAGCCCGGCAACCGATTTATAACGACAATGGCAAACGTGTCATTCTTTATAGATGTTAGGTGCTAATTCCTACAAAATGGCGTTAAGCGCGATTTTGGCAGATGAGAAGGTATATTCTTTCAAGCGAAGAACCCTTTCAGTTTCTGCAAAGGGTTCTTTTTTTATTGCATGAATGGGAGTTTTCCTCTCTTTCGGGTAAAGATAGGTGTAGGCAGTGGGAAGGAGAGTATTACTTGATTGAATTAAAGGGAATAACCAAAACATATGGTAGGGGCGCAAAGGCGACGACTGCGCTTGCGGATCTGAATCTGAATGTACGCAAAGGCGAGATCTTTGGAGTCATTGGGCATTCCGGTGCTGGTAAAAGTACATTGATTCGATGTATCAATCTATTGGAGCGACCTACTGAAGGTGAAGTGTGGGTTAATGGAGTGAACTTGACCAGTCTGAGCAAGTCGGAATTGCAGCGTCAGCGGGGTAAGATCGGCATGATCTTTCAGCATTTCAACCTTCTCTCATCTGCTACGGTCTACGACAATGTTGCATTTCCACTGAAATTGGTCAATACGCCCAAAGCGGAGATCGACCGTAAGGTAAAGGAAATGCTCACCTTGGTCGGACTTGAACAGCATAGCAACAAGTATCCTGCACAATTGTCAGGAGGACAGAAGCAACGGGTTGGCATTGCACGTGCACTCGCCAGTGATCCAGATGTCCTGCTCTGTGATGAAGCGACGTCTGCTCTTGATCCACAGACAACAAGTTCTATTCTAAAGCTGCTTCTTGATATTAACCAGAAGTATGAATTAACGATTGTGCTGATCACCCATGAAATGCACGTAATCCAGAGTATCTGTGATCAGGTTGCAGTTATTCATCAGGGCGGCATCGTTGAACAGGGGCCAGTTACGGAAGTATTCCTCAAGCCGCAGCATGCCATCACACGAGATTTCATGCAACAAGGTCAGGCGACTGATTTATTGTTACTTGAAGAGGAAGGTTTGGCAAGCTCAGAGAATAGCCGTAAGAATGGCGAACAATCACAGTTGGTGAAGATTTCGTTCTTGGGGCAGAAGACGTATGAAGCTATTCTGTCACGAACCGTTCGCAAAACCGGCGTTGATTTCGCGATTCTGCAAGGAACAATCTCTACGATCAAACAAGTCCCTTATGGACAGCTTATCGTTCGTTTCGAGGGAGATTCTGCTGCGATTAGCTCAACTACCCGTGAATTAGTTGAGCAGGGACTTGATGTGGAGGTGCTTCGTTAACATGGATTTTTCAACTGTACATTGGGAAGAGGTCGGCAAAGCGTCTATTGAGACACTGCAGATTCTTCTTGTATCAGGTCTGTTTACTGTAATTATCGGCTTACCATTAGGTGTGCTACTCTTCATGACGGCAAGATCCCAATCGGCAAAATCAATTCTCGTTTACTCGATTCTGTCGGTTATTGTCAATATATTGCGATCTGTTCCATTCATCATTCTAATTGTTGCTCTACTTCCCGTTACTCGCGCACTTGTTGGGACGGCTACAGGTGTACTAGGGACAATCCCACCACTTGTCATTGCAGCAGCACCTTACTTCGCGAGGATTGTGGAGACGACTTTACGTGAGGTAGATCGTGGTGTTATAGAAGCTGCACAAGCGATGGGAGCCTCTACAGGGCAGATTGTAAGACGTGTTCTGCTACCAGAGGCACTGCCCGGTTTGCTTGCAGGTATAACCATTACCATTGTTACGTTGGTTTCCTATACGGCGATGGCAGGTATGGTTGGTGGTGGTGGCCTTGGAACACTGGCGATCAACTATGGTTACTATCGTTATCAGACAGAAGTCATGCTTGTCGCGGTAGTATTGATTGTTATTTTAGTACAGGTACTTCAGATGTTTGGAGATCGTCTAGTTAAATTGTTCACCAGGAAATAACACATAGACAGCATGACTCGCTCTTATCAAATTGGATAAGGATGCTGCATGCAAAAAAATTATTAGAGAAGGGGTTTTACAAATGAAAAAATGGTCATTTGCTCTACTAAGTATTATGCTGATTGCAGTACTAGCAGCATGCGGAAACAACAAGGATGCAGATAGCGGTGCAGACAATTCTGCTGGCGCACCACGTACCGTTGAACTGAAAGTGGGAGCATCCCCTACACCTCATGCTGAAATTCTAGAAAGTATCAAGCCTGAACTTGAAGCAGCAGGCATTCGTTTGCAAGTTGTAACATTTAATGATTACGTTCAACCGAATCAACAACTGGCTGACAAACAATTGGATGCTAACTTCTTCCAACACCAACCTTATCTAGATGCAGAAAATGCAGCACGTGGCTTTAATCTCGTTACTGTAACTCCTGTACACGTAGAGCCTTTTGGTGGTTACTCCAAAAAGATCAAATCACTGGATGAATTGAAAGACGGCGCAAAAGTTGCAATCCCGAATGACCCATCCAATGGTGGCCGTGCATTGTTGTTGCTTGCAAAAGAAGGTCTGATTACGCTTAAAGACAATACAAACATCTCGTCAACACTGCAAGACATTACTGAAAATCCGAAAAACTTGGAGATCATTGAGTTGGATGCAGCGATGATGCCTCGTCAACTGGATGAAGCAGATCTGGTATTCATTAATGCCAACTATGCACTGGAAGCGAATCTGAATCCAGAAAAAGATGCTCTTCTAATCGAGGATCTGCAAGGTAACCCTTATGCTAACATTCTTGTAGCTCGTGAAGATAATAAAGACGCAGATGCTATTAAGAAACTGGCAGAAGCTCTGAATTCCGAAGCAGTAAAAACATTCATCAAAGAGCGTTACCAAGGTGCAGTTGAACCTGCATTTTAAGGGATAACTTAACGAACGAAACATAGAGAGTCGAGCACGTATATCATTGATGTTGAATGATATTACCGAGTGCCGTTTAAAACAGAAAAGCCCTACACCTTATAAACAAGGATGTAGGGCTTTTGCGTGTGATACATTAGTGTGGGTGGAGCGATTAGCGCTTATTCGGGTCATTCTCTGAATGATCGGCAGTGGATGAATGGGTGTGCTCAATGGATTCCTGCCCAGCGGCATGCTGTTGATATGCCTGTTCAGCAGGAGAAGGAGAGATTTCATCCGTAGGATGCTCACCATCATTTTTTTTGCGTCTAGTCAGCTTATTACGTAGCCATCCGAATGCACCAACGACTAGAGCGACGATCACAAACCATCCTTTTTTGAGCAACAATAACAATCCTACTTTTTTGGCAACAGCAACTCCTGCACCACCAAGGATCAGGCTGGTAAGACCGAGTTCTGATTTTTTGTCGATAGAAGCATCAAATTCTTCATACTTGTTCCCCGCAGTGACGGTAAGATTGGAGAGAACACTGTCCTCAAACAGTCTTCGGTTTTCCTCGAAGTTAGCACTGTCGGTAACTAAAATAACTCCGATATAGCCTTCACGTGTCAGTACATTCACATTGTAATTAACGAGGGCTTCCTGCTGAGCATCCTTCAGACCAATGGAGTACAGCAGATGGTGTTTGGAACTATCATATGTCGGTTCAATGTCCCACCCAGTAATAAACAGTTGGTTATCAGGAGTGGTTCGCTCATTCTGTTCCTCTGTACCTCGTTTGTAACTGTCTAGGAGCTCTTCAGCATCGAGATTGTCCTTGTCACTGTCGTCAATATGTCCAGGGTCGTTGTACTCGAAGATCACGTACCAGTTCGAATTCTCGCCGGCTCCATAGATACTACCGATCTCTGTCCCGTTCGGGAAGGATTCAGTGTCTTCCATGAAACGTTGCGTGTTGGCTGCATCTAAAAAGGTAAGTCCTTCAACCAGTTTTAGGGAGGCTTTGTTGTCGAGAACGACATCGCGTGGTCCGTCTAACCATTGATAATCTTCGATGGTGCTGTCACTTTCTGCTGAGGCTATGATGGAGAAGGGGGCTTGTAATGTAAATACCAGCAGTATTGCGATAAGGGATGCTACACATTTTTTCATCATTACTATAAGTCCTTTCAGAGGTGCCATGTAATGCTTATATTTACATGATCATATGTATTGTGTCATTACTTTCACAGAAAGAAACGACTTATAGACATTACCATAGGCACCCTTAACAGACAAGGTATATATGGTTATTTAGGGGGTATTTTACTTCTTAAGACCTAATTGATATCAAAGTAAAGGCTGGGAATATAAGTATTTAGTCTGAGGTTTACACTTTTTTGCAAATAAGATGGGCAAGAGAAAATATGCAAGTTGTGAGGGGATGATAAATCTTTTATACTAATGAATGACTGCTCTTTGAAGAGGGGGATGGACGTGAAGGGGAAGATTGCCCTCATAACGGGAAGTGCCAAAGGCCTTGGAAAAATGACAGCCCTCAGTCTGGCCGATCAGGGATGTCATATTGCCCTGAATTACGTGAATAGCCGACTCGAAGCAGAGGAGCTTCAGGCGCAGATTATAGCCAAAGGCGTTAATTGTATTGCAATCCAGGCTGACATTTCGAAGACCGAAGAGATTACATTTTTGGTTAAACAAGTGGAAGAACAGCTCGGCAGCATTGATATCCTTGTGAATAATGCAGGGCCATTTGTCCGTGAGCGCCGTTTGTTTGCCGAATATGCAGAAGCGGAAATACAAATGTTAGTACAGGGTAATTTGCTTGGACCCATGCTGCTTGATCAGTATGTGCTGCCAGAGATGCGCCGTAAGCAGTGGGGACGCATAATCCATTTTGGATTCAGTCATGCCGGAGAAGCTAGATCATGGCCTCATCGAGCTGTATATGCGGCCGCGAAGGTGGGCTTGGTTTCTTTTACCAAAACATTAGCTGTTGAAGAAGCACCTTACGGAATAACCGTGAATATGGTATGTCCTGGTGATATTCGCGGCGCCAATAAAGAGAAAACAATAGATGAGATTGCCGGGATTAGGGACGAGGAAACACCAAGAGGACGTCCTGGCAGTGGAGAAGATATTGCACGTGTCATTACGTACCTCTGCTTAGACCATTCGGATTTTATTACAGGTAACATAATGGATGTGTCTGGAGGACTTGATCCGATTCGTCCAACGATCTAGAGAACAATGAGATATGAAGCGGTAGAGCTAAGAATGTGAACTATACTAAGTAAGAAATAGACACAAAAAAAGAGCCCTCCGCTTCAAGTGAAGCGAAAGGCTCTTGAGGTTTATTTCGTGAAGGATTGATTAGAATACTTGTACGACTTCTTGTACACCCTCAACTTCTTCAAGAAGGGCGCGTTCAATCCCGGCTTTTAAGGTAATGGTGGAGCTTGGGCAACTGCCGCAGGCACCGACCAGTTTCAGCTTAATGATGCCATCCTCCACGTCGACCAGTTCCACGTCACCGCCATCGCGTTGCAGGAACGGACGAAGTTTATCAAGCACATCAGATACCTCATCATACATGGTGCTTTGTGCGTTTTCGCTCATATTGTTCAACTCCTTTCCTCTATATATTATATTACAAATGACCATAAATTAAAATGGTCAAACAAAGCAGGTGAACTGAAATGAGACCAATTATTGAATTTTGTGCTAACAATATGCATTTTGGCACCGATGAAATCATGGATCAACTGGAGGAGAATCCAGATTATGATGTGATTGAATACGGCTGCCTCAGCAATTGTGGCCAATGTTACATGACTCCTTTTGCACTGGTGAATGGCGAATTAGTCATTACCGACAAGGTCGAAGATCTGTACAATGCCATCTTAGCCAAAATTGCTGAAGCCGATGCTTGGAGTGAGCTGGATCTCGATTAACCGAGATGACGCTTGGACATCCAGAGCACACCGCTTTTCAAAATACGAGGCACACGTCCCATCATGGACGTTTTGCCCATCAGCCCAAAACCAGCCTTCTTACCGAGCGCACCTAACGTGCCGCGAAGCTTAAGAGGGTGTGGATTGGGCTTTTCACCTTTCCAAAGGGCATGCTGAATATGAGCGATCTGTTCACCCTGTACTTCTGCTGCTTGACCGCTTGGAGCGTAAGGTACGCTAGCGCAGTCACCAACAACATAGACATCTGTATATTCAGGAATTTGATAATATTCGTTAAGAACAACACGGCCTTGGGGGTCTTTAGTGACATCCAAGTCTTGTACAACTTTGACCGGCTGGATTCCTGCAGTCCATACTACGGCGTCCGTCAAAATTTCTTCATCCCGATTATAAATTCCATCTGCTTCAAGACGGGAAATGGCAATATGTCCACGGGTCTCGACCTGATGTTCGCCAAACCATTCATGAACATATGCAGATAGACGTTGTGGGAAGGCGGACAATACACGTTCACCACGGTCGAGGATGCTGATATTCAGATCGGGTCTGCTCTCACGAAGCTCTGCGGCTATCTCTACACCACTTAGACCGCCACCAACGATGTGTACTTGTCCATAAGCTTTTACTTCGCTGAGACGAAGATACGTTTCTCTTGTTTTGCTGAAGCTCTGAATGGTGCAGCTAAATTCCTCTGCTCCTGGTGTGTTATGGAAACGGTCGGTACAACCTAAACCAATCACCAGTTTGTCATATTCCAAAGGGTCTTGGCCTTCAAATTCAATCTGACGCTGTTCCAGATCAATCGCCGTTACTTCTCCATAACGGTACGTAACTTTTTCGTGAACTGGAAATTGGATGCGCAGGTCGTAATCGGATACGGTGCCTGCTGCGAGTGCGTAATATTCAGTCTTTAGTCCTTGAAAAGGGCTGCGATCCACCAATACGATTTGTGTGTCTGCTGGAATTTTACCTTCAAGAAGTTCTTTGATAATCGTGAGGCCACCATAACCGCCTCCGAGAACGACGAAATTTTTCATGACTCGGCTTCCTTTCTGCATCAGTCCCGTTAAGCGGGGCTGCAACCTGTGGAGCAGCTATGCTTCCATAGCTGCTCCATTGTTTTTATTTTGATAATTAGAAAATATGCATTTCAAATTACAGATATCGTGCAGCACGATTGTACCGTGGGTACAACCCTGGAGATTACTTCAGGAATGGAGATATAGTCGAAAATGCTGACCTAGACAACGAATTGTTGGGAAGAAGCAGCCGAGCTATATCCTACCTGAATGCGATTCAATGCTTGGATTTGGCTGAGAAAAGTAAAATGAGATATTACTCGTATACTTGAATTTCATTATAGAATGTATCACGTTCAACAGGGATGCGCCCAGCACCCTTAACTAACCAGATCAGCTCTTTACGAGTTAATCCCTCTGGTGTGAGTGCACCTGCAGCATGGCTGATCTTCTCGCGTACAATTGTACCGTGAACATCGGAAGCACCGAAGCTGAGAGCCACTTGTGTTAATTGTGGACCAATATTAATGAAGTACGCTTTAACATGGTCGATGTTATCGAGCATCAGACGGCTGATCGCAATGGTCTTGAGGTCTTCGTAAGCAGAGTTACGACGCATGATGCTTGCGCTTTTGCTCTTAGGCTGCATGGAGAGCGGGATAAACACCATAAAACCATTTGTCTCATCTTGAAGCTCACGAATTTGAACCATGTGATTCACACGATCCTCGTAGGATTCAATGGATCCGTACAGCATGGTCGTATGAGTACGCATGCCTAGGTTATGAGCAGTGCGGTGTACTTCGAGATAGCGATCAACATTGGCTTTGTCTACACGCATTTTTTTGCGATACTCATCAGACAGAATTTCCGCGCCGCCACCAGTCAGTGATTTCAGACCTGCTTTTTGCAGCTCTTGCAGAACTTCCTTAATGCTCAGACCACTGATGCGAGTGAAGAAATCGATCTCTGCAGCTGTGTAAGCTTTTAGCGTGACATCCGGATATTTTTCGTTTAAAGCACGCAAAGAGTCGACATAATATTGAAAAGGAACATGATTATTATGCCCGCCTACGATATGAAACTCACGTACGCCTGGATGAATATGTTCTTCCACATAATCAATCATTTCCTGACCGGACAACGTATAAGAGCCTTCTTCACCTTGGTCTTTACGGAAATTACAGAATGCGCAGCGAGCTTCGCATACGTTGGTGAAATAAAGGCTCATGTTCTCGATGAAATATACTTTCTTACCGTTCTTCCGCAGGTTGGCTTCGTTAGCCAGTTGACCCAGCGTGAGCAAGTCATCTGTCTCATACAGATAGACACCGTCTTCCACGCTCAATCTTACGCCATTTTGAACCTTCTCGACGATCTCGGCCATTCTTTTGTCTGTAAATGGTGTAACTAATGTAGACATTTGTTATTCCTCCTGTTCTTAACCGGATTAAGTAGTATAGGACTGTTTGCAGGGCTACATCAGTATAATGAAGCTTGAAACCACTAACTGGATGGATGCAAAAGCTCACATAGAAAAAACGCGGTCAACTACCGCCTTCTATTGTTAAACTAACTCTTATTTACCCGGTGCAGCATATGCTGCATTGTGCAATGACTTATTTGTTCGAGAAAAAGGAGTCTAATGACTCTATATGCATTGGGGACTGCGTTGCAGTCTCGAAATGTGAAAAAAATTACAACTCCAATTATGACCATCATCTGAATAAGTCATGACAAAATATCGACATTTCAGAGCGACCACCTATCCATTATAAACCTCGTGTCCCGGGGGTTCAATACACTGGGAAGAAAAAGGAGTTCAGGAGGAACGCGGAAACGGGCAAACTTCACTTGAGGCCCTTGACGGGGTGGAGTATAATTTAGGAAGAGTTAATGTAAAGTTGTTCAAAAAGTTCGCTTACGATTACGAAGGATGTCTTTTTGAACATGATTATATATGAAAAAGGAGAGTGACCTGGCATGATTAACATCAGCGAAACGGCTGCTGACCGATTGAAAGAAATGCTTGCACAGCAAGAGACACCTGGCATGTTCCTGCGTCTTGGCGTAGCACCGGGGGGTTGTACCGGATTTTCGTACGCCATGGGCTTTGACGATAAAGAATCCGATGAGGATCTCTATATGGATATTCAGGATATGAAGGTTGTCGTGGAGAAAGAGAACCTGAAATATTTGAATGGTCTCGAAATTGATTTTGAAGAGTCTGGCATGACCGGCGGATTTACCATTCATAACCCGAATGCAGTAGCAACATGTGGCTGTGGATCTTCTTTCCGTACACGTGAAGAAGCGGGCGTACCGGATAAAGATTGCTAAGATTTAGCTAGATCATACCTCTATGGCGTAGTTCAACTGCGCCATGGAGGTTTTTTTGTGTGCAAAAAAAACGATGCCCCTTAGGACATCGATATACGTACACTAATTTTTTTACTCGCCAGAAACAGCATGCTCAAGTTCTTGGATAAAGAGTTCCTCGACAACCGCCTCGATATAGTCTTCATTCTCTTCAGCCGCCTCCAAAATATCTGATGAAAATAAAACGAAGGAAAAGTCTCCAACTGTAACCTCCCAGGTGTGAGGCGAAGTTTCTTCCCTGCGGTCAACCGTTGCTTGAGTACCTGTCTGAATTAATCGCTCAATCAAATGATTGAGGGTTGTATCTATCTTTTGAATAAGTGCTTCAGTGGAAATAGCGGAACGATTCGCCTGTCTTAATATCATGGCGACTTGATCTTCAAAGCTCATATCACTCAGCTCCTTCTCAACAAGCTGTTGCTCGACGTAGGTAAAGTTAATTAGTAATCACAGACACGTATATTCGACATACTAAAGACAATCCCTTCTTCTATATATAGAAAGCAATGCTTCGAGGAAGTGAGCAACGAACAATATTTTTCTGTTCAACTAATGAAATTTAAGGTGTTGACAAGATTAGTTGTAACAACTATAGTTACATTATAAGTTTTAGGAAATCAACACATAGCCGAAGGAGAGATTATGATGAAAATTGGAATTATCGGTGCAACGGGTAAAGCAGGAAGTGTAATTTTGAAAGAAGCAGTAGACAGAGGGCATGAAGTCACAGCAATCGTTCGTAATGCAGCGAAAGTGGAAGATAAGTCCCTTAACGTTTTGGAAAAAGAAGTTTTTGATCTTACGGCAGAAGATATCAAAGGTTTTGACGTTATCGTTAACGCATTCGGCGCAGCTCCAGGCCAAGAACATCGCCATGTTGAAGCAGGACAAGCATTGATTAACATTTTGAAGGATGCGCTTAATACGCGCTTAATCGTTGTTGGTGGTGCAGGAAGTCTGTTCACAGACGAGTCCAAAACATTGCGTGTATTTGAATCCCCAGGTTTCCCTGATGCTTACAAAGCAACAGCTACGAACCAAGGTAAAAACCTTGAGGATCTGCAAGCATCCTCTGGTATTCAATGGACATTCCTGAGCCCAGCTGGATTCTTCAACCCAGAAGGTGTTCGTACCGGTAAGTATCAAGCAGGCAATGATGTGATCATGGTGAACAGCGAAGGCAACAGCTACATTAGCTATGCAGACTATGCCATTGCGTTGGTAGATGAGATCGAGAATCCGCAACACAAAAACGAACGCTTTACTGTAGTTGGCGAAGCGAAGTAATACGCTATAGTTATAGATTAAACATAAAAAACGGACGCTGATCTCCATAGATCGACGTCCGTTCTTTATAGTATATAAGTGAATTTCAGGCGTGACGAAGCACCAGCTCGTACAATACGTTATAACAAATCCTTTTGTAGGATAGACAGAACCATGGTAAAATTACCCCATAAGTCGACAGCGTTCGAGTTTACTGAGGAGTTGTTTATGAGATCCGAATCCACTACATTTTTCATGAAAGTAATGACTATATTTATAGCCATATCACTTTGCACCGCTTTTGTTTTCATCATTTATTTTCAGGATCTGAACCAATCCAAAGGTACGATCAGTATGGAAATATTACGAGACCAATCAGGAAACATGACCTTGTCCGATGTTAAAGTCAGCGAGCACTTTGAAGCTTTACCGAGCAACTATTCTAAGGTTGGCTACTCCCCGGTTCAATTATGGTTCAAAATAAAATTAAACCGGTATAATGGGGATGAAGTTAATTACCTCACGATAAACAACCCTCTTTTTGAAGATGTAACGATATACCTCCCGACAAGTAACGATTACATACCAAAGCATTTTGGATACGCCTATAAGGGCAATTCCGATGAGATCAATTATGTCTACCCTGCAATTAAAATTCCATCTAATTTTGATCATAATCAATACATATACATGACAAGCAAATCTCTGTACGGACAAAACTTTGTTGTAGGGATCTTAAATGAGGATCTCTTTAGAAAGAATAGTATGATTAATGTCTGGGCTGGGGGCATCTTGGTCGGCATTGCTGTGGCCTTGTTTTTTTATAACTTATTCATGGGCGTAGCGATAAGAAATAAAACATTTATCAAATCCTGCTTTTATGTATTCACAACTTTGTTGTGGAATGCAGTAATGACAGGGCTTGTGAACATTACCGGCTTTAAATACGCCTACTGGCTTGCGGAATATTCGACGGGCATCGGTATATTCATGTCGCTTGCCATCGCGATTTTTATGAGAGCCATTTTTCAGACCCAAACCAGGTTCCCCAAGATCGATTTTTGTTTGAAGCTGCTCATTGGTTTCTACCCCATCACGTTATTGCTGTTTCTTTTCGTCAGTAAAGAGTTGGGGGCATTTGGTGCAGGTGCGTCTACTTTGATGTACGTATTTTATTTTATTATTATGTTTAAAGGAATAAGGAACAAAACCATTCGTTCGCCGCATCTCATTACCGCATGGCTCTTATGTTTGGTGTCAGTACTCATATTTTATATGATGGTTCTGGGTATGTTGCCTCAAAGTTACATTATGAATTATTACTTATTTTTTCTTTCTTGTGTTTCGGCGATCGCTTTTGCTCTTTCGCTCGCAGAGATCATTAATGCTCTTAATGAAGAGAAGCACCGCAATCATGTTTTATATATAAATTCGGAGATTCAATCCAAGCAGTTTGAGCTTGCTTTTATACGCGCACAGATGGATCCACATTTTATTCACAATACCTTGAACGTGATCGAAGGCGTTATTGCTGAAAATCAAGAAAAAGCGGGAAACCTGGTCAACGATTTATCCCATTATCTAAGAAATATATTCGATTACAGTAATTCGGAAAGATATATTTCTATTGATGAGGAGCTGGATGCAGTCAAGTTTTATGTTCGCATTGAGCAAGCCAGATTCCCGAATAAAGTCATGGTCAATTATGAGATTGATCCAAATATTCAATTAAAAGTGCCACGTATGGTGATCCAACCATTGGTGGAAAATGCGATTAAACATGGTATACGTAAACGGAAAATCGCAGGTACAGTCACGATTAGGGTCAATGAGCTTGAACAGGGCTACTTCATAGCGGTAGAAGATGACGGTGTTGGTATAGAAGAGGCGGACAAAGATAAACTGCTTGAATATTCGGCGGGTAAGGGCATAGGGCTTGCCAGTATAAACGCACGGCTTGTGGCCGAGTATGGAACACAACTTCAAATCGTCAGTGAGAAGGGTAAAGGAACGGCGGTTCGTTTCATTATGCCCATTAAGGAGCAGACATGAAGGTTATAATTATAGACGACGAATATTATGCGCTGCGGAACTTGAAAAGCAAGTTGGAGAAAATTGCTGGTGTCGAAGTGGTTGCAATGTATGAAGATCCTGCAATAGCCTTGGATGAGTTGAGCAACACACAGCCTGACCTAGCTTTTCTGGATATCGAAATGCCGGAGACTGATGGCATAACTTTGCTCGGGATGATGTTTAAAAAAAGACCAGATATGGATTTTGTTTTTACATCTGCTTATCATGCTTATGTGACCGAAACGCTTGAAACAAAAGCGTTGGATTTCCTTGTGAAGCCGGTGAAGTTCGAACAGCTTTATGTCACATTAGAAAAAATAAAGAAGATTAGAACCAAAAGTAGCATTGGACACAAAATTGAGGTCAAGTGCTTTGGTGATTTTGCTGTATTCATTGACGGAAAAATGATCGATGAACATTGGAGAACTAAAAAAACAGAAGAGTTGTTCGCCTATTTGTTATGCATGAACGGCAAATCTGTGTCCAGAGAACGAATCATCAATGACTTATGGCCGGAGCTATCGATGGAAAAGGGTTATGCAAACTTATATACAACGCAATATTACTTAAAGAAGCGACTCAACACGTTTGGAATCCAACATGTGCTTAAGAGCAGACTAGGGAATATTAGTCTGAGCCTCGAAGACATGAAATTGGATTTGCTTGAGTTCGATCATTTCAGTGAACGTTACAATGAAGATAAGAGTAAAATGGAAATGCTTGAGCAAATGGTGGAGCTATATAGAGGCTTGTTACTTGAAAATAAGCCGTATTCATGGACGTTAAGCATACAGCAGCCTTACGAGGTGAAGTTCGAAAACGCATTGAATAGCCTGATCCAGTTTTATAGCGAACGCGGCGATGAGAAAACAGCGGAGTACTATGAAATGAAAAAAATGTTCTGAACAAGAAATCGCCCGCAAGCTGAGAACAGGTGCGGGCGATTGTTGTGATGTAATTTGTTTTTACTATGCATTTACTGGTATGAACAAGTTGTTCAATAGCGCTTCCATTAAATGATTCTACCCTGCCTCTCCAATAATCGACTCAACATGGATTGCAGAAGTAGCCCATGAGCAGCGACGTAGTGGAGGGGACGGAATCGATTCTGGAGAAGCGAAGCGCTCGCGTTTGTCCGCGGATTTTCCCCTTAAGAGGGGAATCCAAGAAATCCGGGGACAACCAGCGATCGGAAGAACGATCCGTCCCCGGAACGACCACGAAGCTGCTCCAACCCCTACTCTGCTCCCGTGGCTTAGTCGATAAATCCTTCCATGATTATGGTTGGCACACCATTAGCCTGCCAAGCGCCTTTGCCGTAGCCACTGTTATAACCTGGTGTGGCCTGAGGCTCCCAGTAGAACACACCTTTACCTTTGCCATTGGGCAAATTACGAATTTGATTTTTCATCGATGCCACAAAACTCTTTCCAATTGCCGGTTGATTGTTATCCATACCGATTTCGGAGATCATGATCTCCTTACCATAACGAGTAATCAGATTTTTGGCATTGTTTATCGTATTGGTTACCGCAGTATTCCATCCGGATGGAGAAGGGTACAGGGACATAGCAATCATGTCAAAATTAGCACCGTTACTGATCAGACCTCCAATATTCCATACATACAGATTATTGTCGTCCCCATTGGCGAGATGAACCGCTGTTTTGGTGCCGCTGCTAATGGACTTTACAGCGTTATGACCTGTATTCACAAGCCATGCGTAGTTTTTCATATTGTTGGAGGCTTTGCCATCCTCCCATAACATACCGTTATTCGTTTCATTACCGATCTGTACCCAGTCAGGAGTCACGCCCTTGCTTTGCATCGTAGTCATTACATCGCGTGTATGATTCCAGACAGCGTCCATTAGCTGTTGGAAGGTATAGTTTTTCCACGCAGCCGGTTTGGTCTGTTTGCCCGGGTCTGCCCAAGAATCACTGTAGTGTAGCGTCAACATTACGCTCATGCCTGCATTTTTGGCACGTTGCGCCAGAGCGGCAGCACGATCCTTATTCATGTAACCGTTACCATAATCATTTGAAGGATTAACGAATACACGGATGCGAACCGAATTGATCTGATAATCTTTTTTCAAAATATCAATGATGTCTCGCTGAACACCGTTCTTATCTTTCCATTTGTAACCTTGGGCTTCCATCCCGGGAACCCAACTAATGTCCGCACCTTTGGCAAAACTAGGTGCCGCGCTAACTTGCTGACCAACAGGCAGCATAATGGAGGTGAACAACAGCACAAAAGCCAAAGCAATGGATGTTTTGAAACCCCTTACAAATTTAAACATTACAAAATCCCTCCTTGTATTGGGTATCTAAGATACGTCCTTATTATAGTGGGGGTGGATTGTTAAACTATAGGGTTTATTTCCAATATTTTGGTTGTTTTCTCAACTTCTCTACGAAAAAAAGGCAAACAAAAAGCCGTCCGAAGACGGCTTTTCTACCCGTGGCGCTTTTTGAAACATTGATCCGTATCCCGCGCCTCCAACTAGGCTCTTTTATTTTGAGCTAGTGGATCGGGTAAGGGACACGTTCAACATGTGATTAGAAATGTTGACGCACCTCCTTTCCTTGTGGCAAGAGTATACAATACTTTGTTTCGGAAAGCTAGTCTTTTTTTCATCTTTTTTTAGGAAATATTCCAAATATCTGCTATGGCTCACGAAGGTGCCTAATGACACCATTAGCAATGCAGTGGTAACTCATTCAACGAAGCTTTATTTCTCCGTTTGGAACATCGTAATATCGCGCGCATAATGACTCTTCGTACCATTATCATTGCGGATACGTACGCTCTCTTCACCGATGCGTTCGACGATTCCCCGGCCAACCTCACAGTATACGCCTGCTGGATCCTCCTGCCATGCTGTTACGACACATTGGGAGAGGGCTGCAGTGAAAAATTCTATATTTTTTTGTAACGTTCTTGGTTTGTTCGATTTCATTATATACTCCTTTAAGATATGCTTATTTATAAGAGGACAGTTGCCGACCTATTTCACACTGTCATCACTTTACTCTGTCTGCTGATCTTTGTAAAGGGATGGAAAAAGTTCGGTTAATCAGGTATCATTTACATAAATTTTACACTGCATTTACATTGCGCTGACGCTTATATCCAATCACGGATAGTACAATTAGTGAAGAACATCTAACCAAGGATTGATATGCAACATATTCGGAGGGGCATTCATGCATAGAGATATCAAAACAGGCAACTATGTTAACCGTGATTTAAGTTGGGTCGAATTCAATCGACGTGTACTTCAAGAGGCTCAAGATCAGACAACTCCTTTATTGGAGCGTTTAAGATTTCTCGGTATTGTCGCCAGCAATCTGGACGAGTTCATGAGTGTAAGGGTAGCAGAGACCAAAGAAAAGATCAAAGCTGGATTTACGCAAAAAGATTTCTCAGGGTATACCCCTGCTGGTTTATATCGAAGACTGATTAAACGAACTGGAGCGATGGTTACCGAGCAGTATAAAACCTATCGGGAGCTCATTCGTCTCCTCGCCAAAAAAGGTGTCGTTTTACAAGAATATATTGATCTGAATGCGACGCAGCAGCGTGCGATGGATCAGTATTATCACGAGATCATTTTTCCTGTATTAACCCCAATGGCAATTGACCAGAGTCGTCCGTTTCCATTGGTACACAATAAATCGGTATATCTGTCCGTGATGCTGCAGAAGGAAGGGGAGCAAGAGGACGAGCCGTTCTTGGCGATTGTTCAGGTACCTTCTAATCTGCCACGGGTTGTGCCTATTCCACTTCGAGCCAATAGTAAAAAGAAAACGTTCATTCTGATTGAAGATCTAATCAAGCATCATATTCATACGCTCTTCAGCGGATATGTACCGCTTGCTGTACAAGAGTTCCGGGTAACTCGTAATGCGGATTTATCCATTAATGAAGAAGAGGCTGAGGATTTACTTGAAGCGATTGAGAAAGAACTGCGGCGTAGACGCCGGGGATCACCGGTACGACTGGAAGTCTGCAAGGATTTTAGACAAGATGCCCTGGATGAGTTGCAGGAAGAATTCGAGATCCAAGATCCGGTATACGAGATTGATGGACCACTAGACCTAAGTTTCCTGGCTGGATTTGTGGATAGTTTGGAAGGATTCACCCATCTGAAATATAGCCCTGTCAAACCGGTGTATCCGCCTGAGTTCCTTCCACGTGAAAGCCATTTTGAATTATTGCGCAGACGGGATGTACTTGTTCATCATCCTTATGAATCGTTTGAGCCTGTTACCGACTTTATATTGGAAGCTTCGGAAGATCCAAAAGTAATGGCGATCAAAATGACATTATATCGGGTTAACGGTGATTCTCGCTTAATACCAGCGCTAGCTTTAGCGGCAGAGAGTGGAAAGCAGGTTACGGTCGTTGTAGAGTTGAAGGCTCGCTTCGATGAAGAACGTAACATTGCTTGGGCTCGTAAGCTGGAGAAGGCAGGGTGTCACGTCGTCTATGGACTAGTTGGTTTGAAGACCCATGCCAAGATTATTCTTGTGGTGCGAAGAGAACAACATGGCGTACGACGTTATGTTCACGTTGGAACAGGTAACTATAACGAGAGTACCGCCAAAGTATATACAGATGTAGGGCTGTTCACATCCAATCCGATCATTGGTGAGGATGCGTCAGGACTATTTAATGAAATTACGGGATATTCTGGACCTAAGGCATTACAAGCATTTAGAGTGGCGCCGGACGGCATGAAGGATGAGCTCTTTGCCCTGATTCGCCGAGAGAGAGAACATGCTCAGCAGGGGCGCAAGGCTCGAATCATTGCCAAAATCAACTCACTTTCTCACCAGGATATGATTGATGAGTTGTACATTGCATCTCAAGCTGGTGTGCAGATTGACCTCATTGTGCGCGGCGTATGTTGTTTACGCCCTGGGGTAGAGGGGCTGAGTGAGAATATTCGCGTGATTAGTATTGTAGACCGTTTCTTGGAGCACTCGAGGTTGTTCTATTTTGAGAACGCCGGCAACCCGGATGTATTTCTCTCCAGTGCGGATTGGATGACACGGAATCTGCAACGTAGAATTGAATTGATGTGTCCGGTGTTTGATCCTGAACTGAAGCGAATGCTGGTCGACATTCTGAACTTATCTCTTAACGATAACGTCAAGGCTAGAGAGCTTATGCCTGGCGGTAACTATGTATTTGTAAAAAACGAAAAACCCCCGCTGAGAAGTCAGACGGAGGCAATGGGTATTATTCCTTGGAAGCCTGCTGAATGGAGTATACTGACGTAACTCCCCAAGCCTCTTCCAGATCTTTGAGGGCGTCTTCTAGACCGCTAAGTTCCATTAACGGCTCTGCTGCACAGATGAAATGCATCTGCAGCGAGCCGTTTTTTGTCGTGGCCGTAACAGCAGAGATACTCTCTGAGCGATTAATGGCTTCCGATGCACGTAAAATCGAGCCGAGTCGATGGGCATGACGCTCATCTGAATCATTTAGAATGTCCTTATGCTTATTCAGCAATTGGGGCGTTCTTTTTTTGGGGTGGTAATCAGCTGCAATTGCAGTCAGCACCGTCTCTCGGTGAGAAAGTCCGTAAATCCCTGCATTCATAATCCAATAGGAGGAGTGCTGGGTATACCGGAAATAATTGATCTGCTTACCTGCGCCATGCAGCATGGAGGCTGTATATAGAATCCGTGCATCCGCTGGTTCTGGAGCTTCACCCTTTAAGGCACGGTATAGAACAACCGCATCCTGATGCACGCGTTTCAGGTGCTTCTCAGGAACCGGGGGGCCAAAATGGATGAAATTACGAACGCTGATTTCCAGTGCATTAGGTGCTTCAGGACATAGCGGTGACATCAAATCTCGAAGGATTCCGTCACGCAAGCCTGCTCCACTAACCACATAATGATCCCCTTGGATCATATCGAAGACCGTACGTAAAATAAGAATGCCTGGAACGATGATATCTGCTCGGTCCTTGGCTAGACCCGGTACCTTTTTGCGCTGTGCTGAAGTGAGATGAGGCAGGGATTTGCACATGTTATCCATAGAAGCAGCGCTGATCTCGTAGTGATGGCTTACAGGCAACGAATATTGTGTTCGCTTTTGCTCAATTTTGGCCAAAGTACGCATGGTGCCACCAAGACCGATTAAGGGAAGTCCGGGATGCTGTCTTACCCAATCATGTTCGCTTAGTGCCTCAGCAACTTGATTACATAGTGCCTCAATATGATCGTTTGACCAAGTATCCTCGCCACCATAGCGTGCATAGGAGTTAACAGCACCGATGGGAAGGGAGATGCTATGTAGTCTTTTTCTGTCTCGAAATACTGTGATCTCTGTACTGCCGCCGCCAATATCCACGACATAACCATCAGCCAGATCAATGGACTGGATGACCCCAAGGAATCCATAATAGGCCTCTTGATCTCCGGATACACATTCAACTTCAAGTCCTGTTTCCTGTTCGATCCACCCGATAATCTCTTGAGCATTCGTAGCATTACGAATAGCTGCAGTAGCCGCGGCACGGATACGATTGGTTTGGAATGCTTCACATTTCGCTTTGAATTGCTTCAAAACGGTAATAGCCTTATCCAATGAAGGACGATGAATCTGTCCGTTTGCTTCAACTGCATTGCTCAGGCGAGCAGCATATTTATCTTCATGGATATTCCGGTATGCTCCATCTTGATCCAGTTCGTAGATGACGAGACGGATCGAGTTCGAGCCAATATCGATAATGCCAAGCGTTTCGTTTTCTTTCATATGCATCTCCTTCTATTAGAGGTGATCTACCCGAAATGAAGCAGGGCAGCCAAAGCTTCCGGTGAGCCTGGAGGCGTGGCGGAGAAGGGCGTAGTTAGCATGACAACAATGATGAAGACGATAAAACAAGCAAATAGAATACAGCTTAGGGCAAAGCCGCGGTTACGTTTCTTCATAAACAGTCGAATGCCTGTTACAAACAGCAGTATAGTTACAGCTACCAGAACGATGGACATTGCAACATAAGCTACGCCATATAGTGATTTGAAAAATGACTCCATTTTCTTCTGAACGCTCCTTAGACCCTCATATTTAAGCCTTGCTAAACCATTCTTTAGTAGCATACGACAGATTGAAGCGTTTGAAAAGCAACCCGGGCGTCTGTTCGTTTCCTTGAAGAGGTTGTTCAAAAAGTCCGCTTTTGATTACGAAGAATGCCTGAAGGCATCTCAGCATCGAATATGGAATTCAGCCGAAATAAGCGGGCTGCTTACGAAGCTTGTTTCCTTCGGAAACATGTAGTTGCTCACGTAGTCCTGCCTACGCTCCGCTACTCCATTTCTAGCTTCATCCCATCTTCTCGGTACTGAAAACCGTCCTTTTTGAACATTCATTTGAACAAGCCTATAGACTTTTTCACTACAAAAGGGGCCTTAGCCTTGGACAGACATCCAAGAAAAGAGGTCTCCTGTTGAGTATGTATAAAGAAGAACCATGGCACAGGAAAGGAGATCAATCGATGTCGAGACAACTTGCGAGCAAGTGGCTAAAGACAGCAGCCCTATTGAAATATCCAGTAGCAGCCGTTCATATTCCACAGACGATGGCGTTCAATGCAAGAAATCTACAACTTATGCTTGGCCGTTATGGCATGGTATATATTAAACCGATTGTGGGTGGAGGAGGTTACGGTGTAATCAGAGTATCCACAAGCGGAGGAAGTTATCGTTATACCCATATGAAAGTAACAAGATCATTTACCAACTACGGTCAGATGTATCGTTCTCTAATGCGAGTAAAAGCTAAACGCAGATACTTGATTCAACAAGGAATCCATTTAGCTACGATTCAAGGTAGACCTGTAGATTACAGGGTGAAAGTAGTTAAGACCAAACGAGGCTGGGTTTTCCGAGCAGTAGTGGGACGTTTGGCTCGTCCAGGGCTGTGCGTTACCAATATAAGCAAGGGAGGAACCATGCTGTCTGGCAGAAGGGCATTACAGATGTCACTCCCTCATATCTCGAGCAGACATAAACGCCGTGAAATGCGTGCTTTAACCCTCACATGTACACGTATTATGGAAGTTCAATTTCCAGGGGTAGGACAGCTTGGGTTTGATTACGGTCTAGATTACAGCGGAAAGATATGGATTCTTGAAGTGAATACCAGACCCCAGTGAATTGTGAAAAACACTAAATAAATCCAAATGTGAACCCGATAATATTAATAGATAAAACTGTCAGAAAACGTTTGAAATGACATCACTTCGGGTAAAGTACACGCAACTACTCCTGAAACTATGAATTATTGCCAAAAAAATTCGATGTTAAACGTTCTGGTAGAAACGGACAAATCCTGTGCATAAATACTATCCACATTATCCACGTTGTTTAATCAACATTTTCACCATTTATCAACAAACTATGCACAGGATTTCCACAAAACCTTGTGGATAACAGAACGCTTGTTCTCTATATGAATCTCTGATATGATAGTTTTGAGGAAAATAAAGGAAAGGTTGTGGCGGGAAATGGCTATGTTATCCGATGAGATGTTGTTGGATTCCTACCATAAGGCGATTGAACTTGATCTCGAGAGAGATTTCATCGCGCTGCTTTTGGCAGAAATTCATAAGCGCAAACTGGGTACTGACGTATCTGCCATTCTTCACTAGAGATCCTCATTGCAGGCAATGTTTACAGGTTTCCGGACATGTCCCACATTGCGACAGGTTGTAAAGTGCCTGTCTGACAGTGGTGACAGTACATGAGATGAATGCAACTGCTTCCTTCTTCATCTGAAGTGCTGGAAGTAATTGAAGTCGCATAAGGACTATATGGTCCGGTGTAGTCGTTTAATTTGCCGCATTCTGATAGTCCCTGAAGGCAGTGGGGACAAGCCTGCTCCGGTACAACCAGACCGTTACACAGCGGGCATATATAAGACAAGGGTATCCCTCCTGAATATGTAGTGTTCAGGAGTAAGATACCCTTTTTTGTAGCTTTTATGTTATTCAAAAAGTCCGCAATTACCCTAGTGCTTCTCAGTAAGGATAACGATCCTTTTTGAACTTGATCTATTTGGTCTGTCTGAATGGAATTAGCGTTTCATATTACTGCTATGTCCTGGGGACAATTTAGCATCTGGATCGAAGTATACCTTGGCGTTATTGACTGCTGTTGGCGCTTCGCCAAATCCTACAGCAATCAGTTTAAGCTTACCAGGGTACGTTGTGATGTCGCCAGCTGCGAAGATACCTGGGATCGATGTTTCCATCCGTGAGTCAACTACGATGGAATTGCTATCAATCTCAATACCCCATTCTGCGATTGGACCGAGGGAGGACACAAAGCCGAAATTAACGATAACATCGTCTACTTCGATTTCTTGAGTTTCCTTCGTTTTGACATGAGCAAGCGTAACCTTAGTGATCGTTTCATCTCCATGAAGCTCAGTGATCTCGGTAGGTGTAACCACATTAACCTTAGAGTTCATGAGGTTCTCTACACTGTGCTCGTGTGCACGGAATTTATCACGACGATGGATCAGAGTTACTTGCTCTGCGATCGGCTCGAGCATAAGTGCCCAGTCTACAGCGGAGTCTCCGCCACCACTGATGAGCACTTTTTTGCCAGCAAAGGCGTTCAGATCGCTGATGAAGTAGTGCAGGTTCGTTTTTTCGAACTTCGCAGCGCCTTCAAGCTCCAGACGACGTGGTTCAAATGCACCTACACCTGCTGTAATGATAACAGCTTTCGCGTGATATTCATTCTCATCGGTTTTTACGATGAAATGCTGTTCTGCTTTTTTCTCCACGGATACCACTTTTTCTTCAAGGCGGATATTCGGGTTGAAGTGACTCATTTGCTCAATCAGGTTGTTTACGAGTTCTTGAGCAGTGACTTTCGGGAATCCAGCCACATCATAGATGTACTTTTCCGGATACAAAGCTGCAAGTTGTCCACCAAGCTGGGGCATACTTTCAACCAGAGTAACGGAAGCTTGACGCATTCCACCATAAAATGCGGCGAATAGTCCTGCAGGGCCGCCACCAATAATAAGTAAATC
This sequence comes from Paenibacillus sp. Root52, assembly GCF_001426865.1. Lineage (GTDB taxonomy): Bacteria > Bacillota > Bacilli > Paenibacillales > Paenibacillaceae > Paenibacillus. Next base: position 87,256 of record NZ_LMFO01000032.1, read on the forward strand.
AGTCATTTCATGACCGTTAGTTTGTGCAGTCAACAATCAACAACACCTTTCGTATTTTAATAGGTAGTTAGCAGGAAGAAATATGCACGATACATATTGTAACCAGCGTAGGTACCGAACTGTCTTTCCTATTATAAACGGTGTATTCTGGGTTGCAAAGTTAGCTGCATCACTAATCTGAGAAGAAATGATGAAGATCACATGAGAATAGGGTGAAATTGGAAATGAAAGGTTATGAAAAATAACAAAAAAACCCTTGATCTTTACCAGAAATACAGATATCCTTGACCTGTACTATGTGTTTTTTTGTCTAATATAAATCTTCTTTTTTTTGTGAGTTGAAGAATAAGTACAACATGTTGAATCTTGTGTATAATTTCACAATTTTGTGGAGCTTCATGAGTGGTTATTCCATTTAAAATACAATTTTCGCATGACAATATAAATTGTTGTAGAATGCTGGAGTAAAAATTCAAATAAATTCGCGAAGTTAACATTTGTCGTCATAATGGATAAGACCTCATCCATATTTTTAATTAAATGCATGTTGTAATGATCCACACGAATGGCTGATGCGAGCGAAACCGGAAGGGGTAAAGACATGAGCAGTATTCCCAAAATCGTCATCCTTGGCGCGGGTTATGGCGGAATCCTGACAGCCCAAAGGCTTCAGAAAGAATTAAATTATAACGAGGCCGACGTCACATTAGTGAATCGGCATGATTATCATTATATAACTACACATCTACATATGCCGGCAGCCGGTACAGATACAATTGAACACGCAAGGGTTTCCATTTCGAAGCTGATCGATGAATTCAAAATTGATTTGGTCAAATCGAATGTGAAAGAGATTCGTTTACAGGATCGCAAGATCATTTTAGAGGACGGTACATTATCCTATGATTACCTCATTATTGGTCTAGGCGGTGAACCGGAGACGTTTGGCATTCCAGGTATGCTGGATCATGCAATGACTATTCGTAGCATTAACTCGGTCAGATTGATCCGTGAGCATATTGAGTATCAATTTGCCATGTACAAAAATGACAACAAACGTAATCGAATCAATTTCGTTGTAGGTGGGGCAGGCTTCAGTGGTGTCGAATTCGTAGCTGAGCTTGCGGATCGTATCCCTAAGTTGTGCAAGGAATTCGACGTGAATCCCAAAAATGTGCACATTTATAATGTGGAAGCAGCGCCTTCGGCTCTACCGGGCTTCGATCCGGAACTTGTCGAACATGCAATGAACGTGCTGAAGAAAAAAGGAGTTACCTTCAAGATCGGCGTTCCGATCAAACAGTGTCTACCTGACGGCGTTATTGTCGGCGAAGGGGAAAAGATCGATGCTGCTACCGTCGTTTGGACGGGTGGTATTCGAGGGAATGCGTTGTTGGAGCAGGCAGGTCTTGAAGTTATGCGTGGACGCGTGAAAGTGGATGAATATCTGCGTGCACCTGGTCATGAGGATGTCTATGTGATAGGAGACAACTCGCTGGTATTCAACAAGGAAGGACGTCCTTATCCTCCGACAGCTCAGATTGCAATGCAGCAGGGAGTAAACTGTGCAATTAACGTCGTTGCAGCCATTCGCAAAAAAGAGCGGCAGCCTTTTGTATTTACGAGCAAAGGTACGGTGGCATCCCTAGGAAAAGGTGAAGCAATCGCTGTTGTGGGCGGAAAGAAATATAAAGGCTGGAAGGCAGCACAGCTGAAGAAGCTGGTCGATCTCCGATATTTGTTAATTATTGGTGGTATTCCCCTGGTTCTGAAGAAAGGGCGGTTCTTTGGATGAGACATTGCAGTGTTCAAGTTCGAGGGCTATTAACACGTGATGAGCTGGATCGGTATAACGCCTTAATGCAGGTTGGGGGTTATCTGGAGGATCAGAATCAGTATGATCTAGCCTATATCGTGCAAAAAGAAGTAGATATTCTTATACTACCTGCAATCGAGCGCCTGAAGGAGAAGAGCCGAGACCGAGATCGTGCAACGGCTGAGTTTCTGGAGTCATTGAAAGCGGTTGATGATGAGGATTGAATAGTGTAGTTTACAACCGTTACGAGTAAGAAATAAAAGCACCGCGTTCCATTCTGATGAAGGATGGCTTCGCGGTGCTTTGTGTGTTTTACAGTTTCAACATATCTTCCAGTGATGACTCATTCAGCAGACTACCAACATAGAAGGAGCCGAATTCACCATAACGAGCACTTACTTCATCAAACCGCATCTCGTAAACGAGTTTCTTGAATTGCAATGCATCGTCCGCAAACAGGGTAACGCCCCATTCCCAATCGTCAAATCCGACGGAACCGGTAATAATTTGTTTAACTTTGCCCGCATAGCTGCGACCAATCATGCCGTGACTGCGCATCATCGTACGGCGCTCATCCATGGACAGCATATACCAGTTATCATTCAACTCGCGTTTTTTGTTCATTGGATAGAAGCAGATATATTGGCGTTGTGGCAGGACAGGTTTTAGGCGAGCGATGATCTCTGGGTTCTGCATTGGATCTTCGCCTTCCTTGCCGAGGTAGTTACTAAGCTCAACTACGCTGACATAGGAATAAGATTTGGTCGTATATTGAGCGAACATCGTTTTGTTGAACGCATTTTCAACGGCCTTCAGGTCTTCCAGTGTCTCACGCAGGTGCATCATGACCAGGTCAGCTTTTTGTCCAACAACGGTATACACGACGGTGCTGCCTTTGGATGAATCCTCGACCTCTTTCCATTCTTTCCAAAATTCTTGAAGCTCGTCCAGAGCGACAGCGCGCTCCTCGTCGTCGGCTGCTTTCCAAGCGGCCCAGTTAATAGATCTGAAATCATGCAGGGCGTACCAGCCCTCCAGAGTTGATGCTGCTTCGTTCATGGGTATTGTTCCTCCTGCAGAATATATTTCCAAATCCCTATAAGAGGTTGCTCAAAAGTCTGCTTTGAACGCGCATAATAAGGGATGGTTAAGTTCTTAATCGTTTACATTGTATCCCAACAAGAAGCAGAAGGGCAAATGAACAGAGCGTGAAGATAGGAAAATTTGTCCAGAAAGTTCGTTGCTTCGCCACATTTTTTACGGTAAACTAACTACGAGTTAGACAGTAACACGAGTCGGCCGAAAGATGAGGTGAACGTCACCCGATGCAGTTTATACCTGTGCTGGTATTAATGGTATTATTTTTCGTAATGATGTTCGGGATCGGTTTCATTCTGAATATGTTGATGAAGACAACCTGGTTTCCCTCATACTTGTTTGTGATCGTCATTCTGCCTATAGTCGTGTATTCGTTATGGGATCAGACTGTGCCGCTTACGTCACATCTAGGATCATTTCAGATCGTAGATTATCTTACAGGTGTGGCTGGACTTGCTGGAGCGGTCATCAGCGGTTGGACCATACGTAAACTCCGTCTAGGCGGGTACAAAATGTTCTAAGAGATGTTGTTTTAGAGAACGATCAGGAAGCGTTGAATACGGATGTAGATGAAAAGCTCTGACCTTTGTCGTAACCGCTTACGTGGGCGAAAGGTGGGGCTTTTTGGCTTGGCTAAAAAAGTGGAATAGTGAAGGGAGACAACTCCATATACATGGAAGAGCATGTTCTCAAGATGTTCGTTTGTATTGTCACCATTTGATTTTTATATTATTCTAGCAACTCTACGAAAACGTGAATGATGTCGACGTAGGACGAAACGGAGCGAGAATGGGTTCGTTTTTTACCTGTTTTTGAACATTTGATCATTCTATATTTGTGATAGAATAGATAAACACCACTTTTGGCGTTGTTCGAAAGATCCGCTTTTGAACATATATTTGAACATGACTTTTGGGGAGAAGGAGATCAAGCCATGCGCATGAAGAATCTGCTGCATTATACTGAACATCATCGATACTGCGTATACAGGGAGTTTGGACTTAGTGCCCTGGATGACCGTATGCTTACCGGAGCGTACCAGCCTATGGTAGGTGCCTTTGCGGTTGGCTTGTATCGACTGTTATTTCAGCATCTTCCCGGTGAACAGGTTGGCTATTCCCCCCTTGAACAACAACGAAGATTGTTCATGACGCTCGGGCTTGAGCCCAGTGAGAAGGGGCGTAAATATTTGATCGAACAAGCTTCCAAATTGGAAGCAGTAGGTCTGCTTCAGACCTCGCGTTTATATATTCCGGAAAATGATGATTACATCTATGAATATGAGCTACAGCCACCACTTTCGCCCTCGGAATTTTTCCGTACACAGCATTTGACACTGCTACTTCGTGACAAAATTGGCAAGTTTGCCGTGCTTTCCCTACGTTCTGGATTCTCGGCAGTAGAGAATGGGGATGCGCCTTATCCGGCAGCGAATAAAGAGAATATTTCCGTACCTTTTTACGATATATTTGAACTCAATACTCATGTTATTGATTATGAGTTAGAGCAAGCCTTGTCCGAAGTATCTACTTCGGCTCAGCGTAGCGGGACAACCCTTGCTGCAGAAGAGAACAGCTTGAATTATGCCGACATTATTTTACGTTTTCCACGCGAATCCGTGAATCGGCGTCATGTGGAGAAACTGAGGTTTGATCATGAACAGCTTGGCATTGTGAATTATGTTGTGAACAAGTTTAATCTCAGTGTGCAGGATGTATGCCGTTTATTGGATGAAGATGATATCTTCAGTCCACAGGGACAGCTACTTCTGGATGATCTTCAGCATAGGGCGAGCTTGATGTTCAGACAGACGAAGAAACGTCAGGAACAGCAGACCGTGCAGGCAGCGAAGGTCGTTGCACTTCGCCAGCATATGGATGAGCCAGAACAGCAGAATGATTCGGAGGAACCACCTGTAGAGCACGTGGTGCAGATGGAGTATTACGTTGAAGTCCCTCCACAATTTGCAACCAAATGTGATATTCACCAATATAATATGATGTTGCGTAACGAACCATATACACGGCTGCTTCAGACATTCTTTCCTGGAGCCGTGCCGGATAATCTAGTGGATATTTTTGAGAAAATTGATCTAAGCTACAAATTGCCAGGAGAAGTCATTAATGTACTGATTCATTACTTGATGCAGCTTCTTGTTTCTGGCGGTGAGCAACGGATCAACCGTAATTTTGTTGAGGCCATCGCGTCCAACATGTTGCTGAAGCAAGTGAATTCGTACGAGAAGGCGGTTCAATATATTCGCGATCAGTCGAAGGTGAAAGGCAAGCAGACTGCTGGTGCAGCTGGAACCCGTACCCGTACATACGGCAAAGGAGCCAAAGCCAAGCCGGAAATTCCGATTGTGCAAGACATGACAGCCGACGGCGATGCCGTGTCTGAGGAAGAATTTGAAGAGATGATGAGGTTCGCTCAGCAGATGCAGGCGAATAAACAAAAAGGCACTTCATAACAGGATAATATAAAGGCAGATTCCTCGTGAGAGGAACCGCCTAATATAAGAGCAAAACATACAGCCCTTCAACTTCCTGATCGAAGTGAAGGGCTGTATGTTTTCTCTCGTTATACAGGGTGCTCGAAGTATATCTCAGACAATCTCATATCATGCTACCTCAGAATTGTTGTCGCCTGATTACCTGCGTAGTCTTCAATAACCAGCTTCAATGAGCTACTACTGGATGAAGGGGTGAAGGTCAGTTCACTGAGCTTCGTTCTGCCCCGAATGATATACGGGAACTTCTGCGTAACATAAGTGACTCCGAATTCACGTGCTACCCCATTTTCATACACATAGATTTTGTACCAGTCCTCCAAGTCAGGCAGGGCAAGTGTGTATTTGCCTTCTTTTATCGTAACTTTATCTTTGGGGTATGGGGTAACCTGGAGATCTGCCAGTTTACCAGTATAGGTTACCGGAGCATGATCGCCAACGGCGATATTTAATACGTAATGTTCACCATTGGTCGGAAGTCCTGTCAGTTTGGCAGACGGTTTGCTATTTCTAATTTGGAGTGTCTTAGTAAAAGGTTCATTGGTATATTCCGTTTCCAGTGTAAGCTTGATGGGATCATTACCTTTAGATTTCTTAGGTTTCTTCCAGCTAACGATAGCATCACCATTCGACTGGAACTTCACGTCAATATCTTGAACTGCAGTATTTAAATTATAAGGTAGAACGGCTGCTTCACTCTCGGTACCGTCTGCCCCTACAGCTCGTATGGATAGTTCACCAGACCGCTGTTGAAGTGATTTAATGTAAAACGTGGAATCATAAACACCGCCAACAAATGTACCATTTTCATATATATTGTATTGCTTGACCTCTGAATAGTCCTTCATATCCCATGCGACGACCAGTTCATCGGTATTGGTTAATGCTTTGGTAATATGGAAGCCAGTAGGAGCGTCGGGTACAATCGCTGAACCGTCAGTAATTCGGATCTGACCAATGTTCATCTGATAATTTTCAATTGTTGTATGGTTCGGATCAAAGGAAAGTCCGAAAGCGGCAATCGTCTTACCTTGATATGCATTTAAATCCAGTGAAACAGTCTCCCAGCCTGCGGTACGTTTACCCGAATTAGGCACATTAACGTAGACTACGTTCTCGGGTGCGTCTTGGAAGATTAACCCTACGCGTAGAGAGGAAGCATCATCAGTAGACGGCTTGTTATATGTCAATTCCAGTTTCGATTGCGCGTTGACGGACAGATCAGTCTTATACAGACGAAGGAAGTTGTCTGCGCTGAGTGTACCGTTTACCACAAGAGAGCTGCCACCTTTGAATGCGCCAATGGCGTCATAGTTATATCTAGCGCCTTTTTCATAGGTTGGACCATAGTCGAAATCTACACTGAGTTTGCTGCCCTGACTATCCATCCACCATTGCCAGGTGACAGGAATGTCCTGAATGTTGATGTTGGACCACTCTTTATCATTGGATACAGCACCATTCAGATAATATTGTAGGCCATGCCCAGTATTGAAGCTGGTTGCAAAGTTGGAGCCGTCGATGACGGAGCGCTCTGTAAGGTATGCGGCAATACCATCCCAGTTGGCACCAGATGCATACACATCCGATAGGTTAGCTGTGGCGTTGCGTCGTGCATTCGTAGGATCCTGATTCGGGCCAGACCACCAAGCACGATCACGAACAAAGGTCATCCATTGGTACTCATCCTCTGCCCGATGATTGGTGCTACCGTCGCCCATCTCTTCATCTAGAGCGTTATGGGTGAAGTCCGCACCTAAGGTTGCAATGCTGTTCATCGGTTGACCGTTCTCATCCAAGTTGTTACGTAGATCATAGGATTGCTTCCAGCGTCCAAACTTGTCATGTCCACCTTCAACACCAGCGAATACTGTTTCTAGTGGGTCAAGTCCTAGGCTGATGGCATGGTCTCGTGAATCGCGAAGCATATTGTGGTTCCACACATAATTCAAAAAGATTGAATCAGAGACTCTACCTAGAATCGAATCTTGGACAAAGGGACTGTTGAGTCCGTTAAATTCGTTCTGATATTGAATTTTGCCGGTCGTATTAATAGTGGAATCGTACCACTGCACATATAAACCTTGATCTCTTAGATACTTCATGAATTTTTTGTACGATGGGATATCCTCTGGAGCTACACCACGGGCAACCTCCTCCTGATTGAAGAAATATCCGTCATAGTTGTAGTATTCCGCCATCTCGGCTAATTTCTCAGCTACAGGGAAGTTACCATTTTCGTCTTGGATCAGCATTTGTTTATAAGTCTGAGGGCCGCGGTCATTATCGGAGAAAAAGATGTTGGCAATGGACTTCACGCCATTCTTGTGAGCTGCGTTGGTGTAAGCTGGGTTGGGAATGTTCAGAATGCCAAATTCAAAATACTTTTCCGTCCATTCCTTGCTTGGGTCGTATAACTCTTCAGGAACTCCAGCTGACGCCATGCCGTGCCAGTAGCTGTAGTAGTCCGTATATTGCCAATAATTAAAGAGGTATTGACTGAATTCGTTGGTATATGGCGTGCTATCAAAGAAAGCATTACCATAATCACCACTCATCGTGAATAGTTGGGTGTCTGGATTAAGCTCGGGATAAGCTTGTGTGGCAGCAAATGCCTCATTCCGCGGTTGCAAGGGAACATGGGCACGAAGTAGTTCTCCATAGATATCACTTTCGGGTGTCCAGTTCAGAATCTGAGCAGCGGTATACCCATGCTGATAGGGCTGATTAACCCCCTTGGCACTTTCGCCAGTATAAGGGAGCGTGTCTCCTGCATACACAGACGAGGCTAGAACCTGTCCGAGCAGTGCAGTTGTGAGCATCATGGACGTTACTTTGGGCATGAAGCCTTTCGGTTTGATTTTACGTGTCATGCTGTTCCTCCTTCAAGTGGGATGAATGTAAGGCTTTCTTTTACAGAAAGCTAAACTTACTGGTTAACGATAGTGTATAAAAGCGTTTTCAAATAGGGCGAAATTAAAGAAACACATGTATAAATTAAAGAAAAGTTCAAGGTGTTCGGTCTATGTGAGGGGGCGAATGATATAATTCAATACAGAAAAACAGCATCGGAGGGAACCCGTGAGTTGAAAATTGTTAGCGTTTACAATAATTTCTTCAAAAATAATATGTTTATGAAAATGCTGTTAATCTTCTCGATGATTTCGATTGTTACGATCATAACGCTGTCTTATCTTATCTTTCTATCTGTATCTGATTCGACCATTCGCCGGGAGCTGGCCATTCAGAAAGCCGCGATGGAGCATGTGGATCGAACCATTCATCAGCAATTTGAAGCAGTGCAAAACATGGTGAGGGACATGCATCAGAATGAGGCATTATCCACCAATATCACCTACCTGATGAACCACACATATGCGGAGTATGTTCAACATTTAACGAATGGTTATTATGCCAATCAAGATGATTATTCGGCAGATGTGCTTAAGCATTTTCAGAATATCATGGATCGCAATGCAGAGATTAATCATCTGATGTTATACAGTGCTGAGCAGCAGGATCTGTCTGTCTTTAATCAAAACAAGCAGTTCCGCAAGCTGAGTACCAATGCTGCTCACTCTTACATCCCTGACGTGATGGCGATGGAGACGCCTAATATCAGTGCCCCGAATCTATGGATTCGTAAAGAGATCAAGCAATGGGATCCTGCGCTGTATGCCATTCGTGTTCCGATTAATGACTCGCATACGCTTCGTAATCTCGGGCAGTTTCTCGTGTTCTATGATTCAAAAGGAATCGGTAATGCGCTCGATAACTATGACAGCAATCTAAAGGGAGACATCGTGGTGCTATCAGCCAAAGGCACAGTGTTATTTGACTCCAATAACAATTATTACGGGAAGAAGTACCCTTATGTGAATATGGCTGATTCACTGTTTGACCAGACAGATATGGACGAGATGAAAAAAGAGCAGAACATGTATGTCAATAAGTTCGTCTCGGCAGATCAGGGCTATGTCGTCATTGGCACGGTTCCTGTGGAAGAAATGGCTGAAGCCTATGCGGGTATTCGAAATACCATCGTCTCCATTAGTATCGTATGTCTTTTATTCGCTGTACTCGTTCCGGCATTTTTCATTATCAACTTTGCGAAGCGTACCCGGCGGATTATTCGCTTCACCCAAAAAGTAAAATACGGGAATTTGCAAGCGCGTATTGATGATGCAAGGGATGATGAGCTTGGGCAAATTTCGCATAGCTTCAACGATATGTTGGACGAGCTTAACCTATATATTGAGCGAGTGTACAAAGCTGAGATCAAACAGAAGGAGACCGAGCTCGTCGCGCTACAGGCACGTATTAATCCGCATTTTCTCTATAATACGCTTGAAGTCATTCGGATGAGAGCCATATCTCAGGGGGCTAGAGATGTGGGTGAGATGATCTACAGTCTATCTGTACTATTCAAGAGCTTGGTTCAACAGAAGAAAAATTACACATTGAAAGATGAGATGGAGGCTTGCCGTTTATATCTGGAGCTGTTTCGTATCCGCTACAAGGATATATTCATCTATACAATCCAGATGGATTCTATTTTTTATCAGCATCCCGTGGTCAAGCTTTCTCTACAGCCAATTATTGAAAATTATGTCGTTCATGGAATTCGCACAGAACGCTCGGACAATCGGTTATCCATCGTTGTGCAAGAGAAGGGCGATATCGTACAGGTAGAGGTCAGGGACAACGGAAAGGGCATTGAGTCTTCACGTCTGACAGAGATTCTGGAAGAGTTGGAACGTCCTGAAGAGTCAGGTCAGATGTTTGGACTGCGAAGTGTCCATAGTCGGTTGCGCTACTTATACGGGCCCGAGTTCGGAATTACGATAGAGAGCACTTTAGGAGAAGGGACACGAATCACGGTACGTTATCCACATACAGAAAGGAAGGGTGTGTAATATGTATAAAGTATTTATTGTAGATGATGAGCCATTCATCATTGAAGGGTTATACGATATTGTGGACTGGTCTTCATTTGGGTTGGAGATCGTGAATCATGCGGGTAATGGGCAAGCAGCCCTCGAAACACTATCTTCTCAATCTGTGGACATTCTCATTACGGATATATCGATGCCCATGATGAATGGCTTAGATCTAATTCGCGAAGCAAGACGACTGCAGCCTGAGGTTAAAGTGATTATTCTCAGTGGTTTCAATGAATTCGAATACTTAAAAGAAGGCATGAAACTTGGCATTGAGAATTATTTGCTTAAACCAATTAATGTGGAAGAATTGGAATCGACACTGGCCAATACGGCTTCCAAACTAGATCGTGCCGTTTCACCTAAACTAAATAATGATGCCTATGGTATCCAGATTCTGAAGGACAATATCCTGCACCGCTGGTTAACAGGACAGATTGCAGATACTGAATTTGAGGAACGTGCCCGGTTTATGAACATTTCGCTGGGAGCGTCAAATGTTGCCGTTGCTATCCTGCGTAATAAGGATCAAGGGCCAACCTCAGACGTATTTGAACAAGTAGAGCAGTTGCTAAGGGATAAGCCTTATTTCAGCGTGTTTCATGATATAGATGGAGATATTGTCATTGTCGCCAATGTTGATGGAGATGATGAGCAGAGCTTGATGGAGAGGATAAAGGAACTATATGAAGCGATCTCGGTAACACATCCTGCACTGCGAATAGGGATGGGACGATTGATGCAAGGGTTATATCATGCACCGTCCAGTTATGCAGATGCCAAGACAGCACTTCAGTATGTCATGATCTATCCTGATCTGAAAATTATTGATTATGCCGTGTTAGACAAATGTGGAAATCAGGCGGCTACGTTCTTTATTGATTGGAGGGATTATGCCAAGCTTATTCTGTCCCGCAATGTCGAACAGCTTGCTAACCGCATTCGCACAGATTTTGAACAACACCGTGATGGACTTACGCCAGGGGAGCTTCAGAATACCGCATTGGAAGTAGTTATTCGTTTCAAAATGGAGCTAGAGGCGATTAAACATTCGGATGAAACGGCGATGTATCAAGAGGGGCTTCGTCTTGTATTAGATAGTGATACCTTTGATGAACTGGTGTTAGCCATTCAGCAGGTGGGTCTAAAGACCATTCAATCCTTGCTACAGGATTTGAAAAATCCGATCGTGAATCAGGTGCTTCAGCATATCGACAAACATTACGCAGACGAGCTCTCCTTGAAGCTGCTAGGAGCCCATTATCATTTGCATCCCGTATATCTGGGGCAATTGTTTCATAAGGAGACAGGTGAGACGTTTGCTGAATACCTCAATAAATACCGGATTGAACGTGCGAAGGAGCAATTACGCAATTCCAATCTGAAGGTTCATGAGATCGCCCGGAATGTAGGGTATTGGGAGACCGGATATTTCTACAAACAATTCCGCAAGTATGTGGGGATTTCACCGACTGATTTTAAAGTGTTTGGATGATGTAGGATTAGAGAATTAAGCTGCGAAATGACAGAATAAAAAAAGGCATTCAGATAAATAGTGGCATGAAAAGAATTAAGTGCCATATGTTACCTGGCATGTCTCTTTTGTGTAAGCGTTTTATTGAAATGAGAAAAAATTGAATGATATAATCTGTTTCTCTTTAATTTGTACCTCGAAACCTTAAGTTTATCTTCTTTTTGTAAATGCTTTCATTCGATAAGGTTAATGTAGTTAGTTTGTAACGCTGAAGGGAACACGAAAAGGGAGGGTCATAAAAATGAGTAAATCAAAAAAACGTTTCTCACTCGTTCTTGCATTGTTAATGGCTGTTACGCTTGTTCTTAGTGCATGCGGGGGGAGCAAAGAGGCCTCAGAATCCGGAGGAGCGGGAGATGACTCGGTCGAGTTGATCTGGTACACCATTGGTACACCGCAAAAGGATGTTAATAAAGTTATGGAGGAAGTTAGCAAGTACACCAAAGAAAAGATTAATGCCACAGTGACAATGAAGATGGTTGACTGGGGTGATTATCCACAGAAGATGCAGGTTAACGTAGCGTCTGGTGAACCAATGGATATCTTGTTTACTGCTTCTGGTGGATTCGATTATGTCCTAAATGCGAGAAAAGGTGCATTCATGGAACTAGATGAGTTGCTTCCTGAGTACGGTAAGGAGCTGATGGATACAATCGATCCGGCATTCCTTAGTGGTTCCAAGGTAGACGGACACAATTACGGTATTCCAGCCAACAAAGAGTTGCCACAGCAAGAGGTATGGCGTTTCAACCAGACCTTACTAGATAAATACAAGCTGGATATCTCCGGCATTCGAACGTTAGACAGTTTAGAGCCTCTGCTCAAAACGATCAAGGAAAATGAGCCAAGTGTTACACCATTTGCTATGGATAAGAACTATGTCCCTTATGTGCCATATGACTATGTCATCCAGAACCTCCCAATGGCAATCAAATTGGACACAACAGACTACAAAATCGTGAATGTCTTAGAAGCACCTGAGATGAAAGAAGCACTTACCACCATGAATAAATACTATAAGGCTGGTTATGTATCGGCAGAAGCTGCAACGACAGGCTCTACGAACGATCTCACGACATCCGGTAACTGGTTCCTTGATCGTGCACAGACACAACCAATGGCAGATAACCAATGGTCTGCAAGCTATGGATATCCGGTTGTTTCCACACCAGCAAGTGATGCAATTATTACAAATACATCTGTACAAGGATCAATTATGGCAATCTCAGCGAATTCGGAATATCCAGAGAAAGCAATGGAATTCTTGAACCTTCTGAATACAGATCCGGTTCTCCGCAATATGGTTGACTCCGGGATCGAGGGCACGCATTACAAAAAAGTAGATGACACCCACATGGAGAATCTGCCTGAATCGAAAAACTACGATATGCCTTCATACTCCCTCGGGAATAACATGCTGCTGTATCTGAACAGCAATGACCCGGACAACAAATGGGATGAGTTCAAAAAGTTTAATGCTGAAGGTGTGAATTCTCCGATCCTCAGCTTCAACTTTGATGCGAGCAATGTATCCGCTGAACTTACGGCTGTACAGAACGTGAAAGAGCAATATTGGGCAGCTTTGATGACAGGTACACTAGACCCGGCAACCAATCTGGATCAAGTGATTGAGAAATTCAATCAAGCCGGACTGGAGAAAGTAATGGCTGAAGCCCAAAGCCAACTGGACGCCTGGAGAGCGGAAAACAAGTAAACGTAATTTGTAAGGATCGGGCGGCTGCTTATCGCGTCCGATCTTTTTTTATTCAGAGCTTGAAGGAGGATATCCACAATGACTACATTTTTGAAAAATCTGATTAGAAACCGAGTCATGTTGTTTATGGTACTGCCTGGTGCCATCTGGTTTTTCTTCTTCTCTTATCTTCCACTCGTGGGCACGGTGGCTGCTTTCAAGGAATATCGAGTCAGTCGCGAAGGCTTTTGGGCAAGTCTGATCAAGAGTGAATGGGTAGGCTGGGACAATTTCAAATTTCTATTCAGCACAAATGACGCATGGCTGATTACGCGAAATACCCTCTTTTATAATATCGCCATTATTTTTTTAGGGCTGGTTTTTGCAGTAGGGTTAGCGATTCTACTCTCGGAACTCATTAATAAACGGTTAGCTAAGTTATATCAAACAGGGATGTTTCTTCCCTACTTTTTGTCCTGGGTTATCGTTGGTTACTTCGTCTTCAGCTTCCTGAGCATGGATCGAGGGATGTTGAATCAGATTATTGGCTGGTTTGGAATGGAGCCGATTCAGTGGTACTCCGAGGCTAAGTATTGGCCGTATATTCTAGTTTTTGTCGCATTATGGAAAACCATTGGTTACAACAGCATCGTGTACCTAGCATCTATTCTGGGGATTGATCGTTCGCTGTATGAAGCAGCCATGATCGATGGAGCGAACAAATGGCAGCAGATTCGCAACATTACGATCCCATTGCTGTCACCGATCATTACCATTATGACCTTGCTGGCCGTAGGCCGCATCTTCTATGCCGACTTTGGACTGTTCTATCAGGTGCCAAGGGACTCGGGTACGCTCTTCTCGGTTACGAATGTTATTGATACGTATGTCTATCGTGGCTTGAAAACAAGCGGAGAGATTGGAATGAGTACAGCTGCTGGATTGTATCAGTCCATTGTGGGCTTTGTGCTTGTAATCATCTCCAACTATGTCGTTCGCAAAATCGATAAAGACAGCAGTTTATTCTAGAACCAGAGAAAGGAGTGAACCATTATGGCTCAAGCTCAACTTGTTAAAAAACGCGACTTCCACCATGTATCTAGTGGCTGGAACGTGATGATGAACCTCATTGCCGGTCTATTCGCTCTGATCTGTGTGTTTCCTTTTATTTTTGTCGTTATTATCTCGTTTACGGATGAGAAGGTGCTGGCTCGTGACGGTTACCGACTGATTCCTGCTGAGTGGAGCCTTGCGGCCTATCAGTTTGTCTGGCAGAGTGGCGACACATTGCTACGTGCTTATGGTGTGACTATTTTGGTGACCGTGCTTGGTACGATCATCAGTCTAATTCTGATGTCTCTGTATGCTTATGCGATTTCACGTAAGAGCTTCCGTTATCGGAGATTCTTCTCCATTTTTGCTATTCTGACGATGTTGTTTAACGGCGGGATGATCCCGACCTATATGGTTGTATCCCAATTGCTTGGACTAAAGGATACCGTATGGGCACTTATACTGCCACTTGCGATGAACGCCTTCTACATTATGATTCTTCGTACATTCTACTCTACGAGTGTGCCTGATGCCGTTATTGAGTCAGCACGAATTGATGGTGCAGGCGAATTTTATACATTTATGAAAATTGTAATTCCATTGTCCTTGCCAGGTCTGGCGACCATTGGACTCTTTAGTACACTCGGCTACTGGAACGATTGGTTTAATGCGCTCTTATACATTGATAACCCCAATCTGGTTCCTCTGCAATCGATGCTGATGCGGATTGAATCAAGCATCCAGTTTATCCAGCAAAACTCGGCCAACAGTTCAATGAGTCTAGCAGCGATGCAGTCCATTCCACAGGATACGTCGAGGATGGCGATGGTTGTGCTTGCAACATTGCCGATTATATTCGCATATCCATTCTTCCAGCGTTATTTCGTGCAGGGATTGACGGTGGGAGCAGTCAAAGAATAACCGAATCACGCGATAGGATTGGAGAGATGCAGGATGATGATTTATAAGGACGCTAGTAAATCGGTAGCTGAACGGGTAGAGCATTTGCTGAGTCTTATGACAATCGAGGAAAAGATAGGGCAGCTTGTCCAACCCTTCGGTTGGCAGACCTACACGAATAATGAGGGAAACATCACACTAAATGAATCCTTCAAGCAGCAAGTAGAACAGGGGGGCATCGGCTCCCTCTATGGTGCACTTCGGGCAGACCCATGGACTGGCGTTACGCTAGAGAATGGGTTATCTGCGAGAGAAGGGGCAGAAGCAGTTAATCTCATCCAACGTTATGCTATAGAGCATTCTAGACTGGGCATTCCCATTCTTATCGGTGAAGAATGCTCGCATGGACACATGGCGATTGATGGAACCGTCTTTCCAGTTCCTCTTCTGCTGGGGAGCACCTGGAACGTAGATCTGTATCGAGAGATGTGCCGTGCAGTGGCACGAGAGACTCGTGCCCAAGGCGGTGCAGTTACGTATTCACCAGTACTGGATGTCGTGCGTGATCCACGCTGGGGACGTACTGAAGAATGTTTCGGAGAAGATCCGTATCTCATCGGGGAATTGGCCGTTGCTTCGGTGCAGGGACTTCAGGGTGAGAGCCTTGACCAAGAAGACACAGTGGCTGCGACATTGAAGCATTTTGTTGGTTATGGCAGCTCAGAAGGCGGGCGTAATGCAGGGCCTGTGCATATGGGCTGGCGTGAACTGTTGGAAGTTGATCTGTATCCTTTTCATAAAGCGGTGGAGGCTGGTGCGGCCTCTATTATGCCGGCTTACAACGAAATTGATGGTGTACCTTGCACGGTAAATAGCGAATTGCTCGATCGCATATTGCGTAAAGATTGGGGCTTTGAGGGTCTGGTCATTACAGACTGTGGTGCCATTAACATGCTGGCCAGCGGACATGACGTTGCATCCGATGGATTGCATGCATCGGTGCAGGCGATTCAGGCAGGTATTGATATGGAAATGTCTGGCGAGATGTTTGGACAATATCTGAAGCAGGCTGTGGCAGAGGGAAAGCTTGAAGTACAAGTTCTAGATCAGGCTGTCCGTCGTGTACTGGCATTGAAGTTTAGATTAGGGCTATTCGAACAGCCGTATGTGGATGCTGATCAAGCGGCTGAAGTGATTGGAAATGAGCAGCATATCAAGCTTGCTCGTCAATTGGCCGCGGAGGGGGTTGTATTACTCAAAAATGAAGCCGCTACACTCCCGTTATCTATAGCAACGGTAGGACGGATTGCCGTTATTGGACCCAATGCGGATCAAGCATACAATCAACTTGGCGATTACACATCGCCCCAACCGAAGTCCAAGGTACAGACGGTACTGGATGGTATTCGAAGCAAGTTCATGTGTTCTGAGACTGTGCAGTCCTCAGAGCAAGTGCTATATGCACCAGGTTGTCGTATTAGAGGTGATTCAAGGGAAGGATTCGAGCGGGCTATAGAAGTTGCAAGTAAGGCAGATACGGTCATTATGGTCGTGGGTGGCTCCAGTGCCCGTGATTTTGGAGAGGGCACGATTGACCTGAAGACGGGAGCTTCGAAAGTGTCCGATAACACATGGAACGATATGGAGTGCGGCGAAGGGATTGATCGGATGACCTTAGGACTTGCCGGTGTACAACTGGAACTCATTCAGGAGGTCCATAAACTTGGAAAAACACTGGTTGTGGTCTACATCAATGGTCGTCCTATTGCAGAACCGTGGGTTGACGAACATGCCGATGCCATTCTGGAGGCGTGGTACCCAGGTCAAGAGGGAGGACATGCAGTTGCTGACATTCTGTTTGGCGACGTGAATCCTTCAGGCCGTTTGACAATCTCCATCCCTAAGCATGTGGGTCAACTACCAGTCTACTATAACGGTAAACGGTCTCGTGGCAAGCGTTATCTAGAAGAGGATCTGCAGCCGCGTTACTCCTTCGGATATGGCCTCAGCTATACGACCTTTGAATACAGCGAGCCGAAGCTTAGTGCGAATTCCATGACTACGGGTGAATCAGTCACTGTATCGGTGCATGTGACCAACACAGGCAGCTGTGCAGGCGCCGAGGTAGTACAACTGTACATTTCCGATGTCATAAGCTCAATTACCCGGCCAGCGAAGGAACTCAAGGGGTTTGTCAAAGTGAATGTAGAGCCGGGTGAGACACGGAATATTGAATTTTCTATCGGGGCAGAGCAGCTTCAATATATTGGACGCGAGCTGAAGCCTGTTGTTGAAGCGGGACAATTCCACATTCATATCGGTCGCAACGTAAACGATACCCAGATGGTCGAGCTGACCGTAGAGGAGGCGTAAATCTTGGAACGTATCAGACGATTTATTCGTGAGTTATCGGAACGGCAGTGGCTGGAGCAATTGCAGTTGCGCAGTTGGGACATTCACCGCGCTTATTATAATGTACCGGGGGACTACAAGGATCAGGGTGTGTATCTGGAAGGGCAGGATTTCGAGCGGTTTCCAAGCAAGCAGGGAACAACCTATTTCTTCAGAGCACGTTTAGAGATTCCTAACTCTTGGCGGGATGCGCCGTACGGACTGGTCTTTGAAACTGGAGGAGAAGGTTTGTTACGGGTAAATGGACGCTCATATCAAGGGCTGGATCGCAATCATACCTACGTTACGCTTGATCCGTCCCAAGTCGGAATCTCCCCTGAACTGGAAATTGAGATGTTCGATCCAGTTCCTGAACCTGTAGATCCCTTGAATCAACAGGCAGTTATTCAACCACCGATAACTTCGATTACCAGCTTGCTGGTGAGACCGAATGAAGCGGTTCGTAGTCTGATGTACACGGTCACTATTGTACGTGATTCGGCTACATTGCTGCCGGAGAGTGACTTTCGACGGGTACGGTTGCTGGAAGCATTGTATCAGTCCATGGATCAATTCGTTGGCTTAACGGATGAAGAGATTAGGCAAGGAGATCACATTCGTCAGATTGAGAAGAGCTTGAGGCATCAAGTCCATCAGATCGGCGGTAATGCGGAAGGGCTGGAGCATATGGTGGGACAATCACACATTGATATCGCTTGGCTGTGGCCTGTACGCGAGACGGTGCGCAAAACAAGTCGGACCTTCTCCACCGTGGATGCACTAATGAATGAATACCCTGGATATGTCTATTCCCAGAGTCAGCCTTTGCTGTATGCCTTCCTGAAAGAGCATGACCCTGAACTATATGAACGGGTGAAGCAGCGGATTGCGGAGGATCGGTGGGAGTTAGTTGGTGGCATGTGGGTTGAGCCGGATCTAAACATCCCAAGCGGTGAATCCTTGATTCGTCAGATGTTATATGGTCAACGTTTTTATATGGAGGAGTTTGGCAAGACATCGAATATTGAGTGGCTGCCGGATACGTTTGGATACTGTGCGTCTCTTCCCCAGATTCTGAAGCATGGGAATGTCGATTATTTCATGACCACGAAGCTGGGTTGGAACGACACGAATGTATTCCCCTATGATCTCTTTCACTGGGTTGGTATAGACGGAACAGCGATTTTGTCCTACCTCAATCATGGCGTCAATGAACACACCTTGCCGAAGGATATCCACGACCACTGGCAGTCATACCGGGAGAAAGCAGCACATCCCGAGCAAATGCTCTTATATGGACACGGTGATGGTGGTGGCGGGGTAACACGCGAGATGCTGGAGTACGTGGATCGTGCGAGTCTTATGGTAGGCCAGCCTGCAAGTCGATATAGCACAGCCGGAGCCTTTTTTGCTGGAATTGAACAGGAACAGCCCGTTCTTCCAAAGTGGCATGGCGACCTGTATTTGGAGCTTCACCGAGGAACTTATACCACCCATGCACGCAACAAACGCAATAACCGCAAAGCAGAAGTGCTGTATCGTGAAGCCGAATTATGGAGCACTTTCGCTTTTCCGGATATGAGCGTAGACACGGAAGCTGAGATGCGTTCGACACTACATGATGGCTGGAAGCTGATATTGCTGAATCAATTCCATGATATTATTCCAGGCTCGGCCATTACAGAATCTTACGTGACTTCAGATGAGGAATACAGGCAAGTATTTGAACTGGGTACGACTGCTCTACATCAAGGTATCACAGCACTAATGAAGAGAATCGACACACAAGGGCCAGCTGGCTCTGCAGCCTACGTTGTGTTTAACAGTCTCGGGTGGAAACGTAATGCACTCGTTCGTCTTCCATTCCATGATGGCTTTGATCGATATGTTATAGATGGAGAAGGTCAGCGTCTGCAATCAGATCTGGAAGAGGATGGCATGTCCATTCTATTGACAGATATCCCGGCGTTTGGATATAAGACGATCTGGCTGGTACCGGAAAATACAAGGGATACCCATGTACGAGAACTGACGAATCATGCTGGGCAACCGAGTTTTAACGATACATGGGAAACGGCATTTTACCATGTACAGTTTAACGAACGAGGAGAGATCACTCGTTTATGGGATAAGCGCGCAGAGCGAGAGATACTGAAACCAGGTGAACGAGGCAACCAATTTCACTTTTTCCATGACCGTCCGACACTCTGGGATGCTTGGGATATTGATACCCGTTATGAAGATCAGGTCGCTGGTGAAGTGCAGCTGTTGAAGAAAAAGCTGGTGCTAGCGGGAACAACGAAGGATGTGCTGCACTTCCAATGGAAGCTTCACCAATCGGTGATTACGCAGGATGTTGTCTTTTATCATGATTCACCTCGGATCGATTTCGAGACCCATGTGGACTGGAATGAAGAACATAAGCTGCTGAAAGTGAGCTTCCCAATTGATGTAGTAACGTCCAAGGCTACATTCGAAATTCCGTTTGGCGCATTGGAACGGCCAACCCATCGTAACACGAGTTGGGAGCAAGCCCAATATGAAGTCTGTGGACATCGCTTCGCAGATGTATCGGAATACGGATATGGCGTGAGCCTGCTTAATGACTGCAAATACGGCTATGACGTGCAGGGTAGCACGATGCGTTTATCTCTGCTGCGTGCTCCGAAATGGCCTGACCGAACAGCTGACCTTGGAGAGCATACATTCACATATTCACTGTACCCGCATGAAGGAGATTGGCAGCAAGCACATATCGTCCGTCAAGCAGCCGAACTGAATCATGAACTAACTGTCCAGCATACAGAACAGAGTGAAGGTGATCTTCCGGCAAGAGGAAGCTGGATCCATTTGGATAGTCATCATGTCGTGCTGGATACCGTTAAACCGGCAGAGGACGGCTACGGACAGGTGCTTCGTTTCTATGAATCTTCAGGTACCCGGGAACGTGTAACTCTGCAATGGTCGCATGGGTTGGAGCAAGCCTGTCTCTCCAATGCTTTGGAGGAGGTTGGCGAGCCGTTAAATATCACCAATGGTCAGATCACACTGACCTTTGACCCTTACGAGATTAAAACGGTGCTACTGCGCTAAACGTTTTTGAAATACTCTCTGGGCTATGTATGTTCAGCTCTTTATTCACACGTTAACGAAGAGGACAGAAAAAACCTGAAGAAGCGTAGCGGTCGCCTTTATCCCCGGATTTTACCCTTTAGAAAAGTGAATCAAAAATCTGGGGGTAAGAGCGATCGTAAGGTTATTCTGTCATCGCAGTGCCTGGTGTGAGTATTACTGGTGAGTTTACATAGCTAAACATCATTCAATTTATTTAGAGGAGTGCATTCATCTATGGAACAATTCAGATTACCGAAAATACCGATGCCACCTGTTGCTTTGCCACAATCCATTCAGGCGGTATTGGAAGAAGCGGAACAGAAGCTGGCTCACCGACCGAAGCTGCTTCAGTTATTCAAGAACTGTTTTCCCAATACCATTGAGACAACAACGAAGTTAATGGAGGATGGTACCACGTTTGTTATTACTGGGGATATTCCAGCTTCCTGGCTGCGTGATTCTGTGGAACAGGTGATACACTATCTTCCGTTTGCCAAGGAAGACGAGGATCTGCAACGCATGATTGGTGGGCTGATTAAGCGTCACATCCAATATGTGCACATTGATCCGTATGCGAATGCCTTCAACGAAACCGCTAATGATTGGCACTGGAACACAACGGACGAGACGGACATGTCGCCATGGGTATGGGAACGCAAATTTGAGATCGACTCCTTATGCTTCGTTGTGAGATTGGCGTATTTATATTGGAAAGAAACGGAACTGACGGATATTTTCGATACCAGCTTCAAGGCAGCGATGCGTAAAATGATTGATCTGTTCAAAGTCGAACAGCACCATATGGAGCAATCCCCTTATCGTTTCACACGTAATAATGGCATCCCAACAGACTCTCTCCGTAATCAAGGGAAGGGTATGCCTGTAAATTATACGGGAATGATCTGGTCAGGCTTCCGTTCCAGTGACGATGCGTGTGACTTCCACTACAACATTCCAGGGAATATGTTTGCGGTTGTTGCTTTGCGCCAGATGCAGGAGTTTGCGGAATGGGTGTTCAGAGATATGGCATTGTTGCAGGAGCTTAAGGATCTGGAACAGGATGTAGATCATGGTATTCAATTGTACGGTATTTATCGACACCCTGAATTTGGACCGATCTATGCGTACGAAACGGATGGCTACGGGAACTATTGTCTGATGGACGATGCGGGTACACCTGGACTCATGTCTATTCCATATCTCGGTTACGTTACAGCGGATGATCCAATTTATCAAAACACTCGCCGGTTTGCTCTAAGTAAAGAGAATCCTTTCTATTATGAGGGCAAAGTTGCCAAAGGAATCGGCAGTCCGCACACACCACCGAATTACATCTGGCATATGGGCTTGTCGATGCAAGGATTGACTGCACAATCAGACGAGGAAAAGCTGGAGATTATTCGCATGCTTGAAGCGACAGATGCGGACAGCGGTTATATGCATGAAGGGTTTCATGCGGATGATCCAACCATTTTTACACGAAAATGGTTTGCATGGTCGAACAGCCTGTTCTCCCAGTTGATTTATAAATCGATGAAGGCCGGCCTGCTATGAGCAATGCACAGATGAATAATTCCAAATGGATCATTTTTGCTGACCCGAATTTTCCGGTAGAGAGCGCTCTACCTTCTAAGCAGGCTGTGGATACATGGCAAGCGACACAAGAGATTGTTGTTGCAGATGCGCATCAACTAGCTGAGCTGCTAAATTCCACCGCAGGTGAAGGCTGTCTGGTGAATCTGCACGCGCCCTATTTTCCCAAATCAGCATGGACAGCAATTATCGCCTATCTACAGCAGGGAGGGAGCCTGATCAGTGTCGGTGGGGCGCCTTTCAAGCGACCTGTACGAGATGAGGCTGGAGCATGGATCGTGGAATCGGAGCAAACAGCATATCATCAAGAACTGTACATCCATGAGGCATTAAGTGTATCTTCAGCCAAAGTTCAAACGATCACTGCCACAGAACAAATTCCTCTTCTTGCTGGCAAAGAGGGACTGTTTCAGATCGCTGACACATGGAATCTAGTTCCGCACACGACAAAAAACAGTGATCTACCTCACCAGATGGGTTCGGCTGGAACGATGAGTACACAGATCTACCCGCTGCTGTGCGGATGGAGTAAGGACGAACGTAAAATCTCAGCTCCTGTTGTGTTATGGGAAAATTCACGCAGTACGTTTAGTGGTTCACGCTGGATGTTTGTCCATGTGCCACTTACGACCTCCTTTTGGGAGCAGGATGGTGCAACGGAAATGTTGAGATGGGCACAGTTCTGTGCCAAAGGAGTAACCGAGCTGTCCTTGAAACCGAATTATGCTACTTACGAGCCTGGTGAACTACCCGTTTTGACCCTCCAAAGCCAGATCTTAAAACGTACTGGGCAAAGGCGTATGTCGACAGAGTGGTGGACGTTTGATGTAACGATTGAACGGGAGATTCGTGCAAAAGGCACATCTGAAAACGTATGGAGTCATCAGATCGAGACGGAGATTTCTGATGAACAGCAATTCATTCGCCTGCCCCTTCCAATGGCCGTGAAGCCTGGACTATACCGCATCATATGTCGAGCACAGGCAGCGAACGGGGAAGTTCGAATTTTGCGCCAAGGCTTCTGGGGACACGATGCTCCATTGCTAGAAGAGGGAGAGGTCATCACCCGCAGTAGAGATTATTTTGTAAAAGACGGTCGGCCATTGCCTGTGGTTGGTATGACCTATATGACCTCTGATGTAGCACGTAAATTCCTGTTCTTGCCGAATGCAGACGTATGGGATCGGGATATGGCACAGATGGCGAAAGCGGGCATTAACTGGATTCGGACAGGTATCTGGACAGCCTATCGCAATATGATGCAGGTGGATGGTCATATGGCAGAGGATGTGCTGCGTGCGATTGATGCCTTCCTGTTAACGGCTAAGCGTCACGGCTTGCAGGTAACTTTCACTTTCTTCTCTTTTACACCGGAGACCTGGGAAGGCGCGAATCCATTTTTGGATCCGCAAAGTGTTGAAGCACAGAAGCGGTTTATACGCAGTATCGTCAGTCGGCATAGACATACCACACATGTGGATTGGGATCTGATTAACGAGCCATCGATGTTTGACCCAGTACGTATTTTCTCGGATGGTCCGCGCTCGGCTAGGGATTCGCATGAACAGCAGGCTTTTGTGGAGTGGCTACAACAGCGGCATGAATCGATTGAAGTGCTTCAGGAGGCATGGAACATGTCGCCTCAGCAGCTTCCCCGTTTTGCAGCCGCAGTCATTCCAGAGCCGGAAGACATTAATTTTGACGTACAGGATATGCACAAGGCAAAGAAAGGAACGCGCTGGCTTGATTATTGCCTCTTTTCTATGGAGATGCACAATGCATGGGTTCAAGAACTTGTTCATGCAATTAAGGATCTGGTGCCCAATCATCTGGTCACGGTTGGACAGGATGAATCCCTTGGTGCACAGCGCCCTTCGCCATTCTTTTATGAGCGTGAGGTGGACTACACAACGGTACATTCCTGGTGGCTGAACGATGATCTGATCTGGGATGGCATTTTTACCAAAACGCCACATAAGCCCAATCTCGTCCAGGAGACGGGCATCATGTATGTGGAAACACCGGACGGAAGAGCCAAACGCACAGAGGCGGAACTCCATAACATTCTTGAACGCAAATACGCTTATGCGTTTGCTACAGGGGGGGCAGGAGCGGTGCAATGGATCTGGAATACCAACTTCTATATGGATAATGCGA
Organism: Paenibacillus sp. Root52; assembly: GCF_001426865.1. Lineage (GTDB taxonomy): Bacteria > Bacillota > Bacilli > Paenibacillales > Paenibacillaceae > Paenibacillus. The sequence goes on from NZ_LMFO01000032.1 coordinate 112,054, forward strand.
ATGAGTCCCATATCGGAGCACTTCGTGCAGATGGTACGGAGAAACCGGAGGCAGATGTATCGTACGCTTACGGTCGATTTATTGATCAGGTTCGTGATCTCTTCGAGGATCGGGAGCTTGAGGAGATTGCGGTAGTGTTCCCCTATTCTAACGACTTCTCGAACCGTTCCCTGGCTTATGATGCTACAACCAAGCTCACTCGTGTGATATCCTATGATCTCAAATTGCCATTTCGCGCCGTATCGGAGTATCACCTTGAAGCGTTGGAGCAGCAACCACCGAAGCTAGTGATCGTACCGAGCCCACACAATATGGATCGTGATGCATTACGTCAATTGTTTGCGTATACGGAGCAAAAAGGAATAAGTTTGCTCATCACTGGGCCGCTGGGACTGGACGCCTATTGGAAGCCAAATGACTTCGCAGACCATGTCGTGGGTACACGAACATTGGGTAACGTACAGCGTGAAGAACTACTAAATATAAATGGGATGAATCATCGGGTAACTTATGGACGACGTCGCATTGCTGAGGTGGCGAAGGAGACATTATCTGGTCGGGATTATGGCAAGCCGGATGAGGTAACCGTTAAGACCTGGGGAAAAGGTAAATTGATCTGGACGCCGCTACCGCTTGAATTAAACGGACGGGATGAGCCACTGGCAGCGTTGTATCGTTATGCGACCGGTATTGCCGGTGTGCATGAGGAGCTGGAATGGAGATCTGGCGGAGACATTGCGGGCATCTACGGTCGGAAGCTGAGTTTCCCAAAAGGGAATGTATTTGTGTTTGTGTCAGAATCTTCGATAAATCATCAAGTTCAAATAAGAGATAAACGTACCGGCGTTTCGTATACGTTCCAACTGGAGAAAGATCGTTCTGTGCTGTTTGCCACAGGCTCTGATGGCAAGTTGCTTGCCGTGTATCGTCCTGATGAGGTTGAGATTATACAACAAGATGGAGAGGTAGGATAACACGATGACCCAACAACATACAGAACCAACTACACAAGCAGACCAAGATCTAACTACGGAATCAGGAAGTAGACCTCCAAAATCAAAGAGAGCACATATTATCTCACATACGCACTGGGATCGTGAGTGGTACCTGCCGTATGAGAAGCATCATATGCGTTTAGTACAACTGGTAGATTCGCTGTTGGATCAATTGGATGAGGGACTGGATTACAAAAGCTTTTACTTGGATGGGCAGACGATTATTATTGAGGATTACCTTCAGGTTCGTCCAGAGCAGAAGGAACGACTGGAGAAACATATCCGTAACGGAAGAATTGTCATTGGTCCTTGGTACATTTTGCAGGATGCATTCCTGACGAGTGGGGAAGCCAATGTGCGTAATATGCAGGTTGGGCATCAGGATGCCAAGCGTTATGGCACACCCTCGAAGATCGGTTATTTTCCTGATACGTTTGGTCTGGTTGGACAGACCCCGCAGCTCATGCTGCAATCGGGGATTGATAATGTCTTCTTTGGTCGTGGCGTTAAACCTACAGGTTTTAACAATACGGTATCGGATGAAGGATATGAATCCAGTTTCTCCGAGCTGATGTGGGAAGGACCGGATGGATCGAAAGTGCTCGGGGTTTTGTTTGCTAACTGGTACTCGAACGGGAATGAGGTTCCGGTGGATGAGGCGTCAGCTCGGAAGTTCTGGGAAACCAAGCTTGCAGACGCAGAGAAATATGCTTCGACCAATGAGTTGTTGTACATGAACGGTTGTGATCATCAGCCGATCCAGCGGGACCTGCCAGAAGCCATTCGGATGGCGGAACAATTATACCCTGATATTGAGTTTGTTCACTCCAATTTTCCAGATTATCTAGAAGCACTGAGAGGAAATGCTGAACATGAGCTATCCACGGTAAAAGGGGAACTACGTAGTCAGCGTACCGATGGCTGGGGAACCCTTGTGAATACGGCCTCCGCTCGTGTGTATCTCAAACAGATGAATCAATTGGGGCAAGCGATGCTGGAAAAAGTGGCTGAACCACTGGCGTCCTATGCATATATGCTTGGACGTGCCTATCCGCATGATCAACTGACATATGCTTGGAAAACGTTAATGCAAAATCATCCCCATGATAGTATCTGTGGATGCAGTGTGGACGAGGTACATCGCGAAATGGTCACCCGATTCGACAAGAGCCGTCATGTAGCCGAAGCTTTGGTTGAGCAGAGCAGCAGCGAGATCGCTAGCATGGTGGATACATCCATCTTTAGCAGCTATGGCGGGGATGCACGGCCACTCATTACCTTCAATACAACAGGTTGGGAACGTAGTGGTGTGGTACAGATGGAGCTGGATGCTGCGCGTAGATACTTCCGTGATGGCTATTCCTTGGAAGAGATGGCTCTTCAGATGAACGAAATCGATCTATCCAATCGTATTCTAGTTGATGAACATGGGGCATCCGTCCCGTGCACAGTAGAGGATCTTGGTCTGCAATTCGGTTATGATCTACCAGATGATCGCTTTCGCCAGCCATACAGCTGCCGACGGGTCAGAATCACTTTCGAAGCCGAGAAGGTGCCTGCACTTGGCTTGAAGACATATGCCTGGGTTCGCAGTGAAGGGATATTTAATGAAGAAGTTCATGATGGACAACTTTCAAATGAAGCCACATTACAGCATAAAGAGCGTGGTATGGAAAATGAATATCTATCGGTAGTCATTGCAGACAACGGTTCGTTCTCGATCACAGATAAACAGACAGATCGCACATATCATGACCTTGGTATATATGAGGATGTTGGCGATATCGGGAATGAGTATATGTTCAAACAGCCAGAAAACGAAGTGGCTAGGACAACACAAGATCTTGTGGCGGAGATTCGAGTCATTGAGAATACACTCTATCGTATCTCCTACGAAATGGTTCATCATTGGGAGGTTCCTGAGTCGGCAGATGAATTATTGGATCGTGAGCAACGGGAATTGATCTATTATCCATACCGCAAAGCAAAGCGTTCGGGAAGTATGATTCCTTTAGAGATTCGTACTGTTATATCGCTCAGTCGAAGTGGAAAAGGAGTTCACATGGAAACGACGTTTAACAATCAAGCGAAGGATCATCGGGTTCGGGCTCTTTTTCCAACAGATCTGAAGACGGCTGTTCACCGTGCGGATTCCATGTTCGAGATCGCTACAAGGGATAATATACCTGCACCAGAGTGGCAAAATCCTAGCAATACGCAGCATCAGCAGAGCTTTGTGGATGTGAGTGAAGACCAGGCAGGATTAGTCGTTGCCAACTTGGGTCTGAACGAGTATGAAGTCCTTCAGGATGGACGCAATACGATTGCCGTTACCTTACTGCGAGCTGTCGGTGAACTCGGAGACTGGGGATTGTTCCCGACACCAGAAGCCCAATGTCTGGGAGAGCATTCGTTTCAACTGGAGATCATCCCGCATCATGGACATGCTGCAGCTGCAGATGCATACATCGAGGCCTATCAGTTCCAAGTGCCGTGGACACGGGTACAAACTGAAGTACATCCGGGTGATCTCACACCTAGTCATTCCCTACTTGCGTGGCAAGGAGAAGGATTGGCATTTTCATCACTCAAGGTCAATACGGATTCAGGAGATCTGATGCTTCGCTGGTACAACATGACAACAGAAGCGACTACACTGAGACTTGCTGCAACTCCGACAAGCTCACTTTCATGGGAAGCCATGTATAAGAGCAATGTACTGGAGGAAGAGGGAGAGACGTATGAGGCTAGCCAGATTGAAGGGGCTTCATCTGTATCCTTTGCAAGCAAGGAATGGATCATGCAGACGGGAGCATGTGAAATTGTAACCGTGGGTCTTCGGCGTTAATAAGTGCAGGCTTCTAGTTTGTAGGATCTGACAACTGTATCGTATAGAGGGATTGTGCTATTTTCCAGAGGTATCCGCTCAGTTTCAGTTGAGTTATTGGTTGCTTTTCTATAGAATGAACAGTAGAATTACAAAGCGATTGAAGGTTACTGTGCCATCGTAAATGTATAAGTAACTGTTCATTGTTCATTCTATACAGACACCATTAAGGGGGCTTGAAGCCATGGAATCCTTGGGAGGACTGCTTCAGCAGCTTAACCCTTCCTTTCGTGAGCAGTCTCGGCGAATTGCGGCAGAATTGATGGATGATCCATACGTACGCGAGTTCCGTGCGAGTCATCCTGAACTGAAAGATACACAGATGATGACTGATCTGAGCAAGCTGTTTCAGTATGCCAAAGATTCTAAGAACTGTGCGAACTGTCCGGGACTGGACAACTGTCCTAACGATTTTCAGGGTCATTTTTGCAAGCTGGAAGTAGAACATTTTAACGGCAAACCCGAAATTATAGATAAAAAAGCACCTTGCTCCAAACATATTGCTCGGCAGAATGAACATCTGATTAAACAAAGAATACGTAGTTTCTATGTGGATGAGCGTGCCCTAAATGCGGGTTATGATGATGTGGAAATTATGGGCAAGGATCGGATGCGTGCACCAGCGGTAAATCGTGTTCTGCGTTATATTAATGAGACCAAGGAGAACGGATTGTCTCCTCAAGGGCTGTTCCTTGAAGGATCATTTGGAACAGGCAAGACGTTTCTCATGTGTTATTTGTTGCACGAACTGGCAGTCGCCGGTCATACAGGTGTTATCATTTATATGCCTGATTTTGTAGAGGATCTCAAATCGATGATTACGGATGGACAGAAGGTTAAGGAAACGACAGATATTCTGAAGAGCTGTGACCTGCTGATCTTTGATGATATTGGAGCTGAGAATCTGAATCCATGGGTTCGTGACCATGTGATGGGTTCCATACTGAACTACCGTATGAATCGCAAGCCTACGTTCTACACGTCGAATTACAACTTGGAGGGGCTAGAGAAACATCTGAGCTTCACGAGCAAAGACGGCGAGGAAATGAACAAAGGTCAGCGTTTGATGGATCGAATTCGTCCATTTGTAGATGTTGTATCAGTTCGTGGGGAGAATCAACGGGGTAAACGTTGATTCGGATCTGCTTGAACTAAGAATAAAAGTGTTCAGCAAAAAGCCCGGTTTTCGCAATGCGAAAGCCAGGCTTTTTTGGATCTTGCGTGTGACTGTCGTGTTCTATTCGGTTAGGAATTTGAAGATGACCATACCGAAAAAGATCACTGTCATTAGGCCACCCATGCCAGCTACACCCGCAATCAGATCAAATAGATCGTTACGGGGTTCTTCGTTGACATGTTCACGCGGGTCACTGATCCGCACATTTGCATCCATGTGATTGCCTCCTTTGGGGATAAACAGCTAAGGCTGAAACCCGGAGTAATTTTAGTATACTTGGAAAAGAAAGCGTTTGTAAAGATTTTGCATTTACACCTTAAATCAATAATTATGAAGATTTGATGTTCGATAGATGAACATTGTTCCGTTCATTTCACAAGTCAAGAGTACATGTGTTATACTGGAAGTGTCGTTCACGACGTTACAGGTTATAATAACCGTAAGCATATATAAGGAGGACAATTATCATGGCTATTGTTAACGTATCCGATCAATCCTTTAACACTGAAGTCGAAGGAGAAGGAACGGTTCTTGTTGATTTCTGGGCGCCTTGGTGCGGTCCTTGTAAAATGCTCGCTCCAATCCTGGAAGAGCTGTCCACTGAAGTTGGCGATGCAGTGAAAATTGCAAAAGTCAATGTGGATGAAAATCCGGAATCTGCTTCTCGCTTTGGCGTAATGAGCATTCCAACATTGATCTTCTTCAAAGACGGTCAACCGGTTGATAAAGTGGTTGGTCTGAACTCCAAAGATGCACTCAAAGGAATTATTGAGAAACACCAATAAGACATTAGGCTTAACGTTCGCCTCCGGTTTATATGCCGGGGGCGTTTTGCGTCGAATGCTATCATATAGGACAATATAAAGTATACTATTCATTATGAGTGCGTGTTCAAAAAGGGTGGTTTTCAGTACCAAGAAGATGGGATGAAGATAGAAATGGAGTAGCGGAGCGTAGGCAAGACTACGTGAGCAACCACATGTTTCCGAAGGAAACAAGCTGCGTAAGCATCCACTTATTTCGGCTGAATTCCATATTCGACGCTGATCATGCCGTTAGGCATGCTTCGTAATCAAAAGCGGACTTTTTAAACAACCTCTATAAAAGGTACTTTTCGGGGAAGGAGGATTCACAGAGTAATGGACGGATTTATGACGGATTTACAAGAGCAAGAAAAAGCACTAGAGCAGATACGTCACAAGCTGGCGTTGTTGCCGGATATGTCTGGCTGTTATCTGATGAAGAACAGAGAAGGTACGATTATTTATGTAGGTAAAGCGAAGGTTCTGAAGAACCGGGTTAAGTCTTATTTTATGGGTAGTCATAATGGTAAAACGCAGCGCCTTGTATCTGAAATTCGCGATTTTGAATACATCGTAACTGGCAGTAATATGGAAGCACTTATTCTAGAGTGTAATCTCATCAAGAAGCATATGCCGCGATATAACGTATTGCTTAAAGATGATAAGACCTTTCCTTACCTCAAAATTACGAATGAAAAGCATCCACGGCTTGAAGTAACACGACGGGTGCTCAAAGATAAAGCCAAATATTTTGGGCCGTATCCCAACTCGTACGCGGCACATCAAACGAAAAAACTATTGGATCGGATGTATCCATTACGTAAATGCGGAGTGATGCCGAAGGAGGTCTGTCTCTATTTTCACATGGGTCAATGTCTTGCACCTTGTGTGGAGGAAGTTGGCAAAGAGCAGTATGATCAGATCTCGCAGGAGATTGGTTCCTTCCTAAGCGGTGGGCATGAAGAGATTAAGAAGGATCTACAGCGCAAAATGCAGGAGGCAGCTGAGGATCTGTATTTTGAACGGGCTAAAGAGTTGCGTGATCAGGTTATTGCCATTGATGCAATTATGGAAAAACAGAAGATCACCATGGCGGACGCCAGAGACCGTGATGTATTTGGTTTTGCTATTGATAAAGGCTGGATGTGTGTCCAGATTTTATATATGCGTCAGGGTAAGATGATCGAACGTCACGTATCCACTTTTCCGTTTTATGGTGAAGCGTACGGTGATTTCATGTCCTACGTGACTCAGTATTACAGCGATAACCCGGCATTACCGCAAGAGATTTTATTGCCTGACATGCCTAAAGACCTGGAAGTGGCTGACAATGTTCAGAGCGAGGCTGACTCCGAAGCGGTGAGCTCTGCGGCAGTAACCACGGAGATGACAGAGGAGAGCACACAGTGGCAGGTGAACACCGATGAACCTCTTGTGGCAGAAACGTCAGCAACCTATGAAACTAATCTGGAGCCAGCACAGAATCAGTCAGTGCTAGAAGAGTCAACGGATTCTACGGAAGGTTCCGAGCATAACGAATTGGAGTCAAATTCCGCAACGCGAGAATTGCAGCCCGCAGGTTTGGAAGAGCCAGCTCAGGCAGCTGCTGCGTTACAAGAATGGCTCGAGATTAAGGTTCACATTCCGCAACGCGGATTGAAACGGCAGATGATTACGATGGCTGTGGACAATGCACGCGTGGCGTTAGAAGAGAAATTCAGATTAATCGAACGTAACGAAGAGCGGACATCCAAAGCTTCAGAAGGTCTAGGTCGCTGGATCGGGCTGGATCAGTTACGCCGAATCGAAGCGTTTGATAACTCGAACATTCAAGGAACCAATCCGGTTTCCGCTATGATTGTGTTTACAGATGGCAAACCGGATAAGAAGGAATACCGTAAGTACAAGGTTCGTTCGGTTGAAGGTCCCGATGATTATGAGACGATGAGAGAGGTTATTCGTCGTAGATACGAACGGGTATTGAAAGAGAACCTGACTCAGCCTGATCTAATCGTAGTGGACGGAGGTAAAGGACAGATCTCTGCTGCAGTGGATGTGCTGGAGAACGAATTAGGGTTATTCATTCCTGTATGCGGTCTGGTGAAGGATGCCAAACACAAAACATCACAACTGATGATTGGCAATCCACCGGAGGTTATTTCATTACCGCGAGATAGCCAAGAATTTTATTTGCTGCAACGTATTCAAGAAGAGGTTCACCGATTCGCCATCTCGTTCCACCGAGAGCAACGTGGCAAATCAATGGTAACTTCACGTCTGGATTCCATTCCGGGCATTGGAGAGAAAAGACGTAAGCTTTTACTCAAGCACTTCGGCTCTTTACGTAAAATAAAAGAGGCCAGCGTCGAAGACTTCCGGCCTCTATCTATTGGTGATAAGCTGGCACAACAGATTATTGCAGCACTTCGTGATGAGGAGTCGTGACATACGGCTTCTCTTTTTTGTTTGGATTACATTTATAGATGATATAACCCACGATTGCAGGAAGTACAATCCAGAAGATACCTGCCGAAACATTGAATGCATCGCCCATGAAGACAAGGCTTAGACCCATCAAGAGGCTGTTGAATATCACATGGCTGAAGACAACCGCGATAAAGCCATGACGTAGCATAATGAAACTGAACAGGAGTCCGATAACAGTTAATTCAATTGGACGTGTAATAACCGGATAGATCGGATACAAGGTATGTCCCAACGCCCAGATAATGGTCGGAATGAGACAAGCGATAAAGGTGTTGCGCACGATCTTCTGCATCATGCGGATACCGAATAAACGATAGACGGTCTCTTCTCCGATCCCTGCCATCCAAGCCATGATTGGGAAGAGCCATGCATAGCTCATATTGTATGTGGATTGATCAGCAGATGTGGTTGACCAGGTTCCAATACTCCGCTCTAAGATAAAGAAGAGAATGGACTGCACGCCAAGCAAGATCAGGGCCCAGAGATAACCTGTATACATACTGTGAAGTACATATTTACCATATCCCGGTTCTTTGGCACGAGGCCAAGGGTTCAGCCCGATTTTTCTCCACATTCCATCACCCGCAACGAGCGATAGATAGATCGTGGCACTCATGACGAGTGTGATTCCAATCTGAAAGAACATGAGGAAGCTGAGCATGAAGCTGTTTAATCCTTGAGATTTTAAGAGTGGCAGCATGTTCAACGTACCAATGACGGAAGCTGCAAAGTAAATCAAGGATAAGATAATGCCTCTCTTAAATGAAGTGTGTGCTCTTGTTAGAATACTGTAGATGATCGCCAGTACGCCGAGTATAAACGTCAAAAATGCATAACCACCATACGTCATGTAGTTAGCCTGACGCGTCTGATCTTTTACATACTCGGTATGGGACTCAGGAACAGAGAACACAGCTTCAAAGGAACGAACCGCGCCACTTTCAAACGTAAAGTTTAACTCTAGATTGGAATCCCCGATTTGTTTATCTAAGTCCGTATATTTAAGTCCACCATCTCCGTCCTGTGTGTCTAACTGGAGCTTGGGAATTTCATATCCGAATTCGGTGAGTATACCTGATGCAAGACGTTCTTTCTGTTCTAAAGATATATTTCCTTCAGCCACACGAATGGTCGCATTGCGTTTCTGTTGATCTTCTTCAACATTAGCCGAAGCGTAGAGGGAAGAAGGAAGCTCGCGGGTAAATCCGACCACTTTGCCAGTCTTCATATGTACGTCGACATTTAAGTAACCGCCTCGATCGTTATCTACCAAACGTACGCGGTATACATCATAAGGGTAGGTAGTCTCCCATTGCTTATTGTAAGCATCTAATTGCTTCGTTTTGGTCATATAACCGTATATATCCGAATGGGTCTGGTACGTTACCAGAGGCTCTTCCTCACTGCTAGGAAGGGTATAATCGGCTACGGAAGCTGCAAATGACCTTGCTGACTGAGTTGCTTGTTCCTTGCTTATAACGGGTGTGGACGTGATGTCTGTCGTTTGAGATGAGGTAGCTGGAAAAATCTGAAAAACGAAAAACAGAATCAGGCCGATCGCCGCAAGCAACCCTAAACGCTTAAAGTTCGCTTTGAGTTCTAAAGGCTGCCCTAAGGGATTCATTTCGTATATTTCCTCCTTTGTTAATATGGATATTAAAGTAAAGATATCACAGCCGAAGCCTTGAACGCCAATAAGGAAACAAGAAGCTGTGTAAATCATTGAAAATGAATGAAAATGATCGAAATAATCAGATCAATCCATCCCGATATCTGAGTTTTTCCCTTTTTGGCGAAATTCGATGCTATTTACTCAAAAATCGTTTTGTTTGCAAACGTCCGAGCGATTATAATTTTTGAAGCAAATGTGTAACAATCCGCATGTCTGCAACGTATTAAGGGAACGAATACAATATAGTTCAACATCTATGTATACGTTAAATCCATACGAATCATACCGTTTAGGTTGAAACTCCACATGGTGGAGTTGTTTTCATTTTAGTAGAGGTGGATGATCCATAAGTGAAATTAAATGTTCAATGGTTGCACCTATCCCCGCCTCGAATTCTGGTGCTCGGCTTCGCCGGGATCATTCTGCTAGGAACATTACTGTTGATGCTTCCAGTATCGAGTCAGAGCGGGGAAAGCCTTCCTTTTATTGATGCACTATTCACCGCAACATCAGCCGTATGTGTGACTGGGCTGGTAGTTGTAGACACAGGCACTCATTTCTCCGTGCTTGGGCAAGTCATTATAGCTTTGTTGATCCAGATCGGTGGACTCGGCTTCATGACGATGGCTACACTCGTGGCAATTGCATTTAAACGTAGAATTTCTTTGCGAGAACGGCTCATTTTACAAGAAGCAATGAACCAGAACACGATGGAAGGTATTGTACGGCTTATTCGCAAAGTCGTGGCGTATTCCCTCATTATTGAAGTGGTATGTGGCACATTATTCGCGATTCGTTGGTCATTTGATATGCCGCTGGGTCAAGCCATGTATTACGGATACTGGCATGCGATATCGATGTTTAATAACGCAGGCTTTGATATGTTTGGTGATTTTCGCAGTTTGACGAGTTATGTCTATGATCCGTTGGTGAACTTTACGGCAATGTTCCTGATTATTTCAGGGGGAATTGGCTTTGTGGTATTGTCCGACCTGATTGATTACCACAAAACACGTAAGATCTCGTTGCACTCCAAGGTTGTACTGTTAACGACGGGTCTACTTATTATATTGGGAGCTTTAGTGATCTTTGTCTTCGAATTCAACAATCCGCGAACACTTGGTGGGCTGAATTGGGGTGGCAAAATTCTCGGTTCGTTCTTTCAATCGGTCACACCTCGAACAGCTGGTGCTAATACGGTGGATATTGCCGGCTTGAGGCAGGCTACGCAATTTTTCATGATTATATTAATGTTTATTGGGGCATCCCCTGGTTCAACAGGGGGCGGAATTAAGACAACTACGTTCATGATTATGATCGGTGCGGTGATTGCCATGATGCGTGGTCGGGAGGATATCGTCTTCTTTAGATACAGGCTAGTGCAGGAGCGGATCTTCAAAGCACTTACGATCACACTGCTTGCGCTGCTGCTCATTATAACGGTAACGATGATACTGAGCACCACAGAGGATAGTAGTTTCTTAATGATTTTATTTGAGACGACATCGGCCTTTGGCACCGTAGGTTTATCCATGGGACTTACACTGAAGCTGACCACATTTGGCAAGTTATTAATTTGTTTTACCATGTTTGCAGGTCGACTCGGGCCGATTACGCTAGCGTATGCACTTGGACAGAAAAAGGGTAAGGAGTTATACAGGTACCCGGAAGGCAAAATGATTATTGGATAAGGGGTTCGTGAAGAACGATGAAAAAACAGCAGTTTGCAGTGATTGGGCTTGGACGGTTTGGCTCCAGCTTGGCACAGGAATTAATGGAACTTGGTTATGAGGTTCTCGGTATTGACAAAAACGAAGAGGTTGTCGAAGATATCAGTGAATTGGTCACGCATGCCGTTGTAGCTGATGCAACAGATGAGGAAGTGCTGCGCTCCCTCGGAATCCGGAATTTCGACTGTGGTATCGTAGCCATTGGGGACGATATTCAGACAAGTATCCTGACTGCGATTTTGTTAAAAGAACTGGGTGTAAAAACGGTGGTGGCAAAAGCTATTTCTGTTCTTCATGGCCGTGCGCTGGATAAACTCGGCATCGACCGTGTCGTGTATCCTGAACGGGATATGGGAGTGCGGGTTGCCCATCAGCTGGTTACACCGAATCTGCTGGATTACATCGAGCTATCCAATAACTACAGCATTGTTGAAATGAAAGTTCCTGACTGCCTGCATAATAAGACGCTGTCCTCACTGAATGCGCGTGTGCGCTTTGGATGCAGCATTGTAGCGTTGCAGAAGGAGGCAGGCGTTATCATCGCTCCTACGGCGCTAGACTCCCTCCACACTGGGGACATTATGGTTATTATCGGTACCAACGACAATATCGAGCGCTTTGAAGAAGAGGTAATTAGCCAGGAGGATTAGGATTACCCCATGGCTGTGACTAACACATTGATGTGACGAAGGATACAAATGATTGAAATGTAACTATAGCGATTGCCTTGGTCGTTGGAGATGTTAAAAGAATGATTCGGTTTGGTAAATGGCTTTCGTGATTAGGTGAAATAGGATACATGGAAACTAAGGCGTCGTTGTTCTCTTAGAGGATAGCGGCGTCTTTGCTGTAAACAGCGCAGCCGTTTCTTTTACCCACTGTCTGGATGTCTTGCTGAGATCTTCCTTGTGTCCATAGATCATGCTCGTGGTTCGCCTAGTCTGCTGCAACTCAGGTAGATAAACAGATACCAGGTCGTTGTCCGCAAGCAGTTGGGGACGAAGATATGATTTGGGTAGAAGAGCAGCCGCTTTGCATGTAGGTAATAGACGCACGATCGCTTCGAAGGAATCGATCTCCATGCGAATATCAGGCATAACAGCACAGCGATGGAACAGATCGTCTGTTAGTTTACGATACCATGTACCTTTAGAGAAGGTGATCATCGGTAGCTCGTGTAAGTTCTCCATCTCTGCTTCACGCCCAGACAACGGATGAGTTAGCGGCACAACAAGCTCTAGATGGTCGTCAAAGAGCGGAATGCAGTTTAATCCTGTTTCATTAATGGAAGAAGCAACAATACCAACATCGGCTTTTTTATCACGGACAAAAGAGACAATCTCATGGGTTTTACCTGTTAACAGCTTAAGCTCTGCGTTTGGATGTTTCTCCATAAATGCATTGACCAGAGGGGGTAACGTCGTTTGAAGTGTAGTTAGGCTGGCTCCTAGAGTGATGGTGCTCTGTTCCTCGTCTTTGTACTGGGCAAGCATGTTTAGAAACTTCTGTTGTTGCTGTTTCTGCTCAACGGCAAAAGTATAGGCGAGCTGCCCCACGCTAGTTAATTCAAGCCGTTTACCCCGACGATGAAAGAGAGCTACTCCGAGTTCGTCCTCTAATTTAGCAATTTTACGAGATAAGGCAGGCTGTGATAGGTTCAACAGCTTGGATGCACGGTTTAGACTCGATTGTTCCACGACCGCTGCAAAGGCGTTTAAGTCCTCAAACATAGACGCTAACCTCGCTTCCATTTCAGATGTCTTTACGTCTGATTTCTTGTGCTTATTGAAGGTAAGATCTGTCTTTGCGATTAAGCGTGATGCGTATCCTTGAAAAAAGATTTTCGATGATGTATATGATACTCGTCCAATGTTTCAATGCTTATACCTATAGGTTATAACAATTAATAATTATATTGCAATTCCCTTATAAGAAAAAAAAGAGTAACATGAATTGTGACACAAGTTGTTCACACCTGACGAAAACGGAACAATTTGTCGAACCTTTCCCACAGGAAAGGTTTGTGTGTGATAGTGAACTAATTTATGAAAACGTTGTATTTAGCGAAAGGGGATCGACATTTTATGAAAGGGTTTTACTCCAGAAAGCTGCACTCCTTGCTCGGCGTCATTCCGCTCAGTTTGTTTTTTCTTGAGCATTTGGTGACAAACTTCACAGCAGTTGAAGGCGGCACAGAAGGGTTTTACAAAGCTGTTGCATTTCTGAATGGCTTGCCTCTTGTTATTGTTATTGAGGCTACACTCATTTGGCTGCCGTTGTTCTTTCACGGTGTTTACGGTCTTTATATTGCCTATCAGGCCAAACCTAACGTGGGTAGGTACGGCAATGAACGTAACTGGCGCTACACGTTGCAGCGGATCAGTGGTGTCATTACGTTTGTATTCGTTATCTGGCACGTATGGGAGACGCGTGTACAAATTGCGCTGGGTAACGTAACACATGAAGAGATCGGCGGCGTCATTCATGATGCTGTGACGAACCCGATAACCTTTGCTATATATATGATCAGCGTGGTTGCGGCGTCATATCACTTTGCCAATGGCCTGTGGTCTTTCCTCGTTAGTTGGGGGATTACAGTTGGTCCGCGTGCGCAGCGTGTATCCTCTTACGTATGCATGAGCTTGTTCGGTATTGTTTCTATCATGTTTATTGCTTCATTATTTGCTTTCCGTAGCATTGATTTCCAAGTTGCAACTTCAATGATTGACGCAGTTAAATCAGTTCTGATTTAAGCATTTAGCTATAAATGCTGACTTATAAAGGAGTGAACAACAATGGCATCATCTAATGTAATTATTGTGGGCGGCGGTCTCGCAGGTTTGATGGCGGCGATCAAATCGGCTGAAGCCGGAGTTCATGTTCATTTATTTTCACTAGTACCCGTTAAAAGATCTCACTCCGTGTGTGCCCAGGGCGGCATCAACGGTGCGGTAAATACCAAAGGTGAGGGAGATTCTCCTTGGGTACACTTTGACGATACGGTATACGGCGGTGACTTCCTGGCGAACCAGCCTCCAGTTAAGGCGATGTGTGAAGCAGCGCCAGGCATTATCCACTTGATGGACAGAATGGGCGTTATGTTTAACCGGACACCGGAAGGTTTGCTAGATTTCCGTCGTTTCGGAGGTACGAAGCATCACCGTACAGCATTCGCAGGAGCAACAACAGGACAACAGTTGCTGTATGCTCTAGACGAGCAGGTGCGTCGCTGGGAAGCAGCGGGGCTAGTTACGAAGTATGAAAACTGGGAATTCCTACAGGCTGTTATCGATGATGAAGGTGTGTGCCGAGGCATTGTAGCACAAGACCTGAAAACGATGAAGGTTCAGACCTTCCCGGCCGAAGCAGTTATTCTTGCGAGCGGTGGCCCAGGCATCATTTTCGGAAAAACAACCAACTCCGTAATTAACACAGGTACAGCGGCAAGTGCCGTGTATCAACAAGGCGTAAATTACGCAAACGGTGAGTTCATTCAGATTCACCCAACGGCTATTCCGGGTGATGACAAGCTCCGTCTTATGTCAGAATCTGCACGTGGTGAAGGTGGGCGGATCTGGACATACAAAGACGGTAAGCCATGGTACTTCCTTGAAGAGAAGTATCCATCCTATGGTAACCTTGTACCGCGTGACATCGCGACTCGTGAGATCTTCAGCGTCTGCGTAGATATGGGTCTGGGAGTCAACGGCGAGAACATGGTATACCTCGATCTGTCTCATAAAGATCCCAAAGAGCTGGATGTGAAGCTCGGCGGAATTATCGAGATCTATGAGAAGTTCATGGGTGACGATCCACGTAAAATCCCAATGAAAATCTTCCCGGCAGTCCACTATTCCATGGGCGGTATGTGGGTAGATTACAACCAAATGACTAATATTCCGGGACTGTTTGCAGCCGGTGAGTGTGAGTATCAATACCACGGAGCGAACCGACTTGGTGCGAACTCTCTGGTATCGGCCATTTACGGTGGTATGGTTGCTGGGCCAAAAGCGGCAGAATATATCAAAGGACTTAAAAAATCGTCTGCCGATATTTCTTCCTCCGTCTTCGATAACTATACGAAACAACAAACGGATAAATACGAAGGCATCATGAAGATGCAAGGTAATGAGAATGCTTACGTTATTCATAAAGAGCTTGGCGAGTGGATGACAGCCAACATGACGGTTGTGCGTTACAATGACAAGCTTGAAGCAACCATTGGCAAGATCAAGGAATTGAAACAGCGTTATAGCAAAATCAATATGTATGACACTTCAGGTTGGAACAACCCTGGTGCGGCATTTACCCGCCAATTGTGGAACATGCTTGAATTGGCTGAAGCCATGACGCTGGGCGCATTGCTGCGTAACGAAAGCCGCGGCGCGCATTACAAACCTGAGTTCACGGAACGTAACGATGAGGAATTCCTCAAAACGACCATCGCAAGCTGGTCGAAGGAAGGTCCACAAATCTCGTACGAGCCGGTAGACGTGTCCCTGATCCCACCACGGATCCGTGACTACTCCAAAGATTAATAAGTAAAGTTAACACCTTAACGGAGAAGACAGAAGAATACTGAAGAAGCGAAGCGCTCGCCTTTATCCCCGGATTTTAACCCTGTTAAGGTGAATCAAGAAATCTGGGGATAACAGCGATCGGAAGGATCTTCTGTTGGCGGAGTGGCTACGTGTAACATGTTGGTCTTATAACGATAGCAATACAATCATCGTCACCAAGGAGGGGACTACGATATGGCGGAACCAGCAACAGCGAACAAAACCGTCAAGTTTATCATCACACGTCAGGATAGCCCAGAATCAGCTTCGTATAACGAAGAGTTCGAACTTCCGTACCGTCCCAATATGAATGTGATCAGCGCCCTGATGGAGATTCAGCGGAACCCTGTCAATACAGAGGGCAAGTCGATTGCTCCAGTATGTTGGGAATCGAACTGTCTGGAAGAGGTTTGTGGAGCATGCTCCATGGTGATCAACGGTAAACCGCGTCAAGCGTGTGCTGCATTGATCGATAAGTTGGAGCAACCGGTTCGTATCGAACCAATGAAAACATTCCCGGTGGTGCGTGACCTCGTCATTGACCGTAACCGGATGTTTAACGCCCTGAAACGGGTAAAAGCATGGATTCCAATTGACGGTACCTATGACCTTGGTCCAGGTCCGCGTATGCCAGAGAAGAAGCGTCAATGGGCATATGAATTATCCAAATGTATGACATGCGGTGTTTGTTTGGAAGCTTGTCCTAACGTGAATGAAAAGACAGACTTTATCGGACCAGCAGCACTTTCACAAGTGCGTCTGTTCAATGCTCACCCAACAGGTGAGATGAACGCCGAGGATCGTCTGGAAGCGTTGATGGAGGATGGAGGAATCGAGGGCTGCGGTAACTCGCAGAACTGTGTGCAATCCTGTCCTAAGGGCATTCCATTGACAACTTCTATTGCGGAAATGAACAAACAAACAACGAAGCATATGTTCAAACGTTGGTTGGGTGTATAATCGCAACTAATTCAGCTTTCAACCGAATATGAATAGATAAGAAGTCGTGTTCTCCGATCTTGGTTGTTTGGGGACATGGCTTCTTTTTGTAATGGGGCGAAGGAACCGAGCTTATGATGCAGAATATGCTATAATGAGGGGATGGATTGCGTGCGGAAGGAGGAGAGGGAACATGGCAAGGGTGCCGTATAAGAGCAATAAGGAAACGCCAATGAGGCGTGGAGTCGATAAGAATGAGACAGAGCAGCCCCTTTTTCCTGGTCAGGAAAAGGATCATGATCCCTCCCGGCGAAGTACAAAGTTACGGACAATTCTAATGACAGCTATCGCAACTGTGTTTACAGGTGGGTATGCGCTATGGGAGCCGCGACGTGTGGAAGTAAAGCAGGTGCAATTGAATCTCCCTAAACTTCCCAGTGCCTTTGATGGGTTGCGACTAATCCAGTTTAGTGATGCTCATATCGGGTTCCATACTGGCGTGAAGCAGATCGAGAAGCTGGCGGTTATGATTCAAGAACAGCAGCCGGATCTGATATGTTTTACGGGAGATATTGTGGAGCGAGATGCAGAACCTATGCGGGAGTGTATTCCGGCTCTGTCTTCCATGCATGCTAAGTTTGGGAAGTTTGCAATATTCGGTAATCATGATTACCGGGGAAAGCAGCAAGAAGAAGTGGAGAAGATGTTTGAGCAGGCTGGCTTCACCTTACTTCGGAATGCTCATGTAGTTATCCAACATCATGGGGATCAAATAGCTATCGTAGGATTAGATGATGCATTAACGGGCAAGCCTAATTTGGCTACAGCTACGGAAGGTCTGGATAAAGACATCTGGAAAGTGTTACTCATGCATGAACCCGACTATGCGGATAGAGCAGCTTCAAATGGTTTTGGGTTGCAGTTGTCTGGGCACAGCCACGGCGGTCAGGTTCGTTTTCCGTGGATTGGGGCATTATCTGCTCCTCGTGGTGCACAAAAATTTGTGCAGGGATTGTATTATGTCGGTTGGACAAAAATGCCGGTGTATGTGAATCGAGGGTTCGGAATGACCCATCTCCCCATTCGATTTTTGTGCAGACCCGAAGTCACTGTATTTCATTTGCAGAGTCATCAAACATAATAGACTACATGAATATGCAAGTTATGAATGGAGGTTAGCCAGGATGGAACGAATTGCGATTGTATCCGATATTCACGGCAATATGACGGCATGGGAAGCAGTATTGAACGATATTCGGAGTCGCGGGCTGAAGCGAATCTTTTGTCTTGGCGACCTCGTAGGCAAAGGGCCTGATCCAGTTCAGGTGGTTGATCAGGTGAGAGAAACATGTGAACAAGTCGTTCGGGGTAACTGGGATGAGCTGGTTGCCGTGAATCGGGATAATGAGAACTTTACTTGGCAAGCAGACAAGCTTGGGCAGGAACGACTGGACTATTTAGCGAATCTTCCATTTAGCCATCAATTCGAGTTAAGTGGTCGTACGATTCGATTGGTACACGCTTCACCACAAAGCGTATATCACCGCGTACAACCATGGGATGAAATGGACAAACGTATAGCGATGTTTGATGCCCCGGCGAATGAGCCTGAACTCGGACAGGCGGATATCGTAGGTTATGGCGACGTACACAATGCGTATCTACAGCACTTGAATGGAAAAGTTCTGTTTAATGTAGGGAGTGTGGGCAACCCACTGGATATTCCTCAGGCATCGTATTGTATTCTTGAGGGAGCGAGCAACGGAGATATAAACCAAGCCATTAATATTCAATTTGTCCGTGTTCCCTATGATATTGAGCAGGAAGTTCAAGTTGCACAACAAGCAGGGGTGCCAGCACTTGAGTTATACATTCGAGAGATTCGAACAGGTGTTTATCGTGGTTTACAGGAGAAAAGCATGACAGAGGAATAACAGCTTATCGCGTGTTGGCATAATAACGTAAGACGTGTAGGATCAACACGATATGTAGTCGTCCTTTTTGAATTGGATAATGCAAATATTATACTTCCGGATCATCTCCAGAGCATGCTTGTCTTACCGGACTCAAACCCGATAGGCAAAAGGAGCGATTGTCATGCTGACCCGAAAAATGCTAAGTCAGGGATTGCCTGTACTATGGACAGAACGCCTTGTGCTTCGATCGTTACGTCAGAATGATTTTGGCACATTGTCGGAATTGTTCTCCGATCCACAGATTATCCGCTATGTGAACAGGGGGAACCAGCCAACACCGGTTCGTGCCCGGCGATTATTGAATCAGATTCGTAGTAGTAGTGCGAAGCTTGAATCGCTACATTACGGGATATGTTGGAAAGGCAGAGAACCGCTCATTGGTATCATTTCGTTTCAGCATTGGAATGAACAGCAGGGTACAGCGCAGATTGGGTACATCGTGAGCAGATCTTGTTGGGGCTTAGGGATAGCTACGGAGGCGCTGCGACGGATGATTGAATTTGGTTTTAAGGAGCTAGACTTGTCGAAAGTGGAAGCGCGTTGTTACGAAGCTAATGTATCATCCGAGCGTGTATTACACAAAAGTGGTATGTCTTATGAACGGACGTTGCCTTCTTTTGGTTCAGTGGAGAATGGCGCCACCAGTGAAAGTGATACGTTGATGGACGTTAAAGTATACAGCATGTACAGAGAGCAACAGGTTCAAGTCATTATGGAGGATAACTTCCAGACCGTGGTCTTCGACAAGCCTCAGGTGACATAGAATAAGATAATTGAAACATCTCATTTGTACTTCAAATAATTTGTTACACAAATGAAATATAGCTGCAATTGAACTCTAACAGACAGCGGGTAAACTTATCTCATGACCCCCTTTTTGATAAATATATTATGCTGTTGGAACCCGTGCGAACGGGTTCATTTTTTTTGCTCTCATATAAAATCGATCACGACAAAATATAGAACCCCACTATGGAATGAGCTTCCATGTGGGGTTCTTGGCATGCTGTAAGCGGACTGTGTCATTATAAAGGAACAATTTGCATCTGTTTTTGTTTGAAATATACCCATTCTGTAAATCCAATCTCCAGCAAGCGAGTACGCACTTCTTCCAGCTCGTCCCCTACACGCTGAGGTTTGTGAGCATCTGATCCAAACGTTACTTTCACACCGTAGTGCTGGGCACGTTCGAGAATGGCATCTGAAGGGTACCAGCCTCCGCTAAGCTTTGTTTTGCCTGACGTATTAATCTCAATCGCTACGTTCGAAGCAGCAATCACCTGTAATGTCTCATCAATCGCCTCATCCGCGATAATATCGGAGAAGGAAGGGTAGTTGCCCTTCATTGCATCGATGTGACCTAAGATCTGAAACATTCCACTTTGAGCAGACTCCCGAATCAAGGAATAATAACTCTTTTTCACTTCCACTTTGCGAGCGTCGCTAAGTCCCTTCCACCGCGTCTTATTGAAGATGCTGACATCCTCGGTATGATGAACAGATCCAATAATATAGTCAAAAGGGTACTGCCCAAGCGTGTCGCGATACAGCTCCGCATGGATAGGGAAATAATCGGATTCAATGCCGAGTAATACGTCGATCTTTCCCGCATATTCTTGTTTCAGTGACAGGACTTCTTCGACATAGTTACGTAATTCCGATTTTGCCATTGCAATGCGCGGAAACGCCTGCTCCTCTTCACTGCCAAAGTACGGCGTATGGTCGGAGATACCGATAGCTTGAAGTCCTGCCTCAATACCTGCATCAATATAATCACGAATGTTACCGTCTGCATGTCCACAACGAAAATGATGTGTATGAAGATCAAATTTCATTAGAAATCCTTCCTTTCTCATAGCTCATTTGTCATTCAGAACTGATGAACTGCGTCTCAGGCATACCTTTTAGATCACTTAGAAATTGCTGCATGGCAGAGTTGAGATACCGGCTGGATTTGTAAATGACGCCGACGGGATGACTGACCTCTAGTTCACTTAGTGGGATCATTCGCAGCGTACCTTGCCGTAGCTCATGTGCGACAGATTGCTTAGATATCACAGCCGCTCCCAGATTGATCTCAACCATACGTTTAACTTCTTCACTACTGGATAACTCCATGACGATATTGGGTTGAATATCATACTTTTTGAACACAGCTTCTGTAAAACGTCGCCCCACAGTATCTGGGGACAATAGAATCAGCGGGGTGTTACGCAATACGTCCACGGCAGCGTGCTTTTGCTTTGCCAGGGGATGGGCAGGAGAAACGACGAGTTCAAACGTATCGTAATACAACACGGCGGTATTCAGATTCGGATTACGTTCCGTAAGATAACCGATACCAATGTCGACCAAACCATTTTCGACCTGAGTATAAATTTGTGAGGACGGTAGGGACTGAATGCTCGTTTTGATTAGAGGGAACTGATCCTGAAAGTAGGACAATACCCTTGGTAAAATTTGAATGGCGATGGATGTCGTTGTAGCGAGTACAATCCTTCCCTGCGGTGTTTCATCCAGATCGGATAGCTTCTGTTTCAATTCATCCACAATATCCAGCATGCGCTCAGCATGCTCCAGAAATACTTGGCCACGGTCAGTGAGTGTGACAGGTTGATTACGATCTACAAGAACGGTGTTGAATTCATCCTCCAGACTTTTGATCTGGGCAGAGACGGCAGGCTGAGTGAGATTCAGTAATTCTCCCGCTTTGCGGAAACTCATCGTTTTGGATATCGTAATCAGCGTCTCCAGTTGGCTGATATTCATGTATTTCCTCCTAGCGGGCAAAGTATCGACTACATATCAAGCTTGTGAGTGGAATCCGTAACGTTTCATAGTTCCGTTATCTTAAATTATAGGTGATTCAAGGGAACAGGGCAATAAATCTAACATCACGAAGTTTTCAGAACATAGGAATTTATAAAATGAGTTGTTCAAATAAGAAAAGCGACTGACTAAGCGTCAGCCGCCTGAAGATCATTCCGATATCAAGGTCACGATCTGTTAAGTGGTAAACCTATGTTACTTGCGTTCCATAACGGCAAAATAATTGTCTTCATCATCGGCAAAGTTAAATACTCTTCCAAAAGGCAAATCCACTAATTCGCCAACGGTAATCTCTTTATCTTTGAAATCCTGATAGAGCTGATCGATGTTCGGGGTGAAAAACATAAGAGAAGGTGTGCCTAGATTAACGCCGGGCGACATTTTGGCAACGACCTGCTTGTCTTGAAGAACAAGGCTCGTTTCAGCATCCGGGGTTGCGGCAATTTCATACCATTTCATTTCCGGGCTGAGGCTCTCTTCTGCGATGACATGGAAACCTGCCTTTTCTGTCCAAAACTGTAGAGCCTGTTCCTGGTTGTTGACATACAGCATGATTTGACCGACTTGGTTAATCATTCAATGATTCACTCCCTAGTAAATGATGGCATGGCTCATGAGGTACTTATTTATAAGAACCTCGCTATAGACCGACGATCTGGAGAACAAAAAACAACCTGAGAAAGGGTTAAAATCTCTCCTATTCTTCTATACCATAGCAGGCGGTAGAAGTCATGTTTTTTTCATGATGAAAGGCTTCTGATCTGATCTTCCCGAAAATAATGCTTAAGCACTTATTTTCGATTTATAACATTTTATTTTTTAGTCTTTTCAATAAAACAGTAAAATAGTCCTAAATCCCTTTGCATGGGCTTAGTAAGCAAAAAATTACCTGAATAATATCCAAAAAACCCTGTTGTTTCGCTAAAATTAGCTATAAACATTTGCCACATAGATGACGATAAATTATAGTACACATTCATTGATGAATTCATGATGTATTCTTGTACGTGATAAAGTATAATAAATTTATAGAATATGGGACTTTTGGTGTGTGACCAATAACCCAGTGCGAGGGGGACATAAACAGTGAAAGCGGAAGTGATTAATCCTTTCCTGGAATCAGCACGCAACGTATTTGAACAGCTCATCCAGGTTTCGCCTTCCACCGGAAGTCTTGGCGTGAAAAATGTAGAGTACATTGCTGACCATGTCTGGATCGTCATTGGAATGACCGGACAAATGAGCGGAAATATTGTATTTGGCATTCAAGAGTCGGTTGCTTTGAAAATTGTTTCAGCCATGATGGGCGGTTTTGTTATCACGGAAATGGACGATATGAGTAAAAGTGCAATCTCCGAGCTTGGTAATATGATCAGTGGTAACGCAAGTACCATTTTGTCCAATCAAGGTGTGGTTGTGGATATTACACCTCCACAGGTCATGAAATCGGAACATTTGACTGCATTTAGTGCAACGAAAGCATTGAGCATTCCATTGTTGATGGATGGCATTGGTGAGATGGATATTCAGGTGATGATCTCGTAGAATAGAATCATAGGCCTCAAGGGGCAATATGTGTTCACTACGGGAGGACATCAGATATGCTGAAAGATCAGGTTGTATTCATTACTGGCGCGTCGAGTGGGATTGGCGCACTCTGTGCTCAGATGCTGATAGAAGAAGGAGCCATTCCTATCTTGGCTGCCCGTTCGCGGGACAAGCTTGAAGAGATTGGTGCTTCGCTGAATGGGCAACATGAACTACTTACGCTGGATGTCACCAATGACGAGCAGGTACAGGCAGCGATAAGTAACATGTTAGAGAAGTATGGACGAATCGATATATTGTTGAACAATGCTGGATATGGAAAGTTTGCTGCAATGACGGATATGACCGTGCAGGAATTCGATGAAATGATGGACGTGAATTACATGGGCATTGTTCGTTGCACGAAGGCTGTGTTGCCGCACATGCTGAAGCGTGGCACAGGACAGATTGTGAATGTAGCCTCCATGGCTGGCAAAATCGGAACGGCAAAGTCAGCTTCCTATACAGCAACCAAACATGCTGTACTCGGGTTCAGTAATGCTCTACGTCAGGAGTTGCGTAAAACGGGAGTAAAGGTGACCACCATTAATCCTGGGCCGATTGATACACCGTTCTTCCATCGTGCAGATCCATCTGGCAATTATGTCAACAATGTACGCTGGATGATGTTGAAACCTGAGGATGTTGCAAGACATATGGTTCAGGCGATGAAAAAGCGTAAAGAAGAAGTGAATTTGCCTCGAATGGCATCTGCCGGGATATGGCTGTATCAGTTGTTCCCACGTCTTGCGGATCGCTTGTCGCATGGTTTCATGAATCAGAAGTGAGCGACGGATACGATACATCGAGTGACAGCGTGTTCAAGTATAATATAGTAATGGACATCACGGTTGAATTATGGGAAGCTCCGCCGAGGAGCTTTTCTTTTTTTTTGGTTAAGATTTGGTTCATAGCTGCTTTTCGCATATAATGAAAGTTAATGTGATGAGAGGCTTATCCCACGGAAAAATAAAAGAATAAAATTAAAGGATGGACATACATGACGAATACATTTGCTTCAATTGGCGTAGCAGAGGATCTTGAGAAAGTACTTGCCGGACATGGCATTAATGAACCTTCTCCTGTGCAGGCGCAGACCATACCAGTGATCTTGGAAGGGCGAGATGTCGTAGCTAAATCCCAGACGGGAACAGGCAAAACACTTGCTTATTTGTTGCCTCTTCTGCAAACGATCAAAAGTGATGTAAAGGGCACACAGAAACTTATTATCGCCCCTACACAAGAATTGGCTATGCAGATTGTACGTGAAGCACAGCGTTATGGAGAAGAACGTAAAATTGGTGTTCTAGGCTTAATTGGAGGCGCAGCGGTGAAACGTCAGATTGAGAAGCTGCGTGAGCATCCAGCACTTGTTGTGGGAACACCGGGACGGCTGAAAGAATTGATTACATTGAAAAAATTGAAAATGCATAACGTCTCCACAATTGTCATTGATGAGGCAGACCAAGTATTCCAGCTTGGTGGTGTGAGTGACGTTGATTTTGTTCTACGCAGTGCACTCCGCGATCGTCAGCTTATATTCTTATCAGCAACGATTGATGAACATACGGCTGGTCTTGCCAAGCGAGAGATGAAGGAGCCTGTTCATATCGGAATTGAACCAGAGCGTGCAACCGCAGCAGGGCTTGAGCATTTTTATTTTGTCGAGGAAACACGGAACAAAATTGATATGCTGCGTCGTCTCGTAAGACAGTACAATCCGGATCGTGCTATTGTCTTCGTGAATGCTACGGAAGATATCGGTGAAGTTGAAGCCAAAATGAATCATTTGGGTCTATCCGCAGCCGCGCTGTATGGGGATGCTGATAAGGTTACACGGAGCAATGTCTTGTCCGCGTTCCGTAACGGTAAAATCCAATTGTTGATTGCGAGTGAGGTTGCCGCGAGAGGATTGGATATCGAAGGATTGCCAATGGTTATCAATTATGATCCTGCGTTTGATTCAGAATATTATGTTCACCGCGCAGGTCGTACTGGACGCATGGGACGAAGTGGTATTGTGCTGTCCATTGTAGATGAAACACAGATCTTTATTATGCGTAAATTTGCACGTGAGCTGGGGATTGAGCTTACAGAGCGTGTGTTGTTCGGTGGTAAAGTGTTAGAAGCAGATCCACGTCCTGACACGCGACCAGAAGGGCATTCCTTCAGTCGGAAGCCAGGCTCCGCAAAAGGTCGCAAACCGGGACAGGCAACACGTAATGGTGGTGCAAGAGCAGTGATATCGAATCAACGTGATGCTGGTAACAAACCAGCCGGTAATACAGGAAGAACGGATCGCAACCAGGATCGCAAGAACAAGGGAGCGCCAAAATGGAGCAAGGGGAACACACCGCGTTCCGAAGAATAAAACCTGACGAAAGAGGTGCAGGGATTCATGAGTAATGTTCAATCCCCGGTATTGGAAATCAGCGGGTTAAGTGGAGGATATAGTGCCAAGCGGCCTGTCCTCCACGGCATTGATCTGAAAGTTGGACGCGGAGAAATGGTCGGACTGATCGGATTAAATGGCGCTGGTAAAAGTACAACGATGAAACATATCTTAGGTTTGATGACCCCACAACAGGGTGAAGTCCGCGTAATGGGTAAGACGAGGGAAGAGGATGCTCAGATCTACCAATCCGCGATGGCTTTTGTTCCAGAGTCACCTGAATTGTACGACGAGATGACAGTCATGGAGCACTTGGAATTCACAGCAAGAGCGTATGGCGTCTCGGAAGCCGATTTCAAGCAACGTACGGAAAAACTGCTAGATTTATTCCGTATGCGGGAGAAAAGTACAAGTCTGTCCACTCACTTGTCCAAAGGAATGCGGCAGAAGGTTATGATTATGTGTGCATTTGTAGCAGGGCCACCATTGTATATCATTGATGAACCTTTCTTGGGGCTCGATCCACTTGGCATTCGTTCATTGCTGGATTTCATGCTGGAGATGAAAGCATCCGGATCATCCATCCTGCTCAGCTCGCATATTCTCTCGACCATAGAGAACTATTGTGATCGGTTCATTGTTCTGCATCGTGGACAGGTCATCGCTCATGGAACTCTGGAGGAGCTGCGTTCTCAATACGGAGAGTCGAATACAACGCTTGAGCATATGTTCTATTCCCTCGTACAAGGCAGGGATTGAGTATGGATCTGAGGCTGTTATGGAAGCAAAGACGCACGGGCTTTTGGAATAAAATTCTGCCTTATCTGGGATATGTCATTCAGAGCGGGGTAGCAATGGTATTTCTATTTCTTATCATTGCCTTCTCCGCTTGGTACACCTCATTTGTACAGAACATACCTACGGGCTTTCCGATTCGCTGGATTACATTGCTTCTGCTTACCCCTTTGGTGTTATATAGCGGATATCGTACATATCTTCATCCAGCAGATATCGTATTTTTACGTCCCCAGGAACATCGGATGCATGAATATTTGAAGAACAGCTTTGCCCGTGGCATAATCTACAAAACGTTGGGTATGCTGCTCATCTTCTTTACGCTGTGGCCACTCTATGTAAGGGCAGATCAGGACGCTAAACCTTTCACCTGGTTTCTCCTGCTCTTACTCGTGTGGAAGGGACTATCAAGCTACGGTGCATGGCAAGAGCTACGTATGGTTCAGGTGGGGGCATCCAGGGCATTTCGTTTGCTTCGCTGGGCAACCGCCATTCTTGCTGTGGCCGCTTGGGTATGGCAGCCACCTGCGCGTAGTATTTGGTTTTTGCTGTTGCTGGCGGCGGTCTATCTAGTAGCTCTGCGCATACCTGTGAAGCATCGGGTGGCTTGGGAACGTCTGATTCAGGTTGAGCAAGGTCAAGCTGGTCGAGTGATGCGGACGTTGGGGTGGTTCGTAGACGTACCTTCCTCAGGACAAAAGGTCAGCTCGAGACGCTGGCTTAGCAAATGGGGAAGTGGACTTGCGTGGAGTGCAGGCAAAGCGTACCGCTACCTTATTACGAAGACGTTCATTCGCACAGAAGTATTCTCCATTGTTGTACGTTTAATTGTGCTCGGCATGCTGTTGTCTTGGTGGACGGCAGGTACTTATTTTGGTATCGGCGCATACCTAGTGTTCCTATTGCTGGTTGGTGTGCAGTTGGGGGCACTTCGTCGTAGTCACGCTGAATCATTCTGGATTATGATCTATCCGATCTCGGGTGAGAGCCGGCGTTCACAAGTGCTGGGCTTCATCTCGAATCTGCATGCGTTGTCTGCTCTGCTGATGTGGTTGCCGATGCTATCGAGTGGGATCGGTGGAATCACGATAGCGGGAGCAGGGTTGATTTTGGGCGTGCTGGTCATTGTGTTGATGCGACGTTCGCAAAGTAAGAAGTGGTTGAAGGAAGAAGAAGAGGAGTAGACTGCTCTCTTATGCAATCCTGACTTTGACGAGCGATAATGATGTGTAAGGTTCAATGTCAGTAGTTAGAATGCGTAGTCGTATTGCCTACGGCATTTACTAGGTGATTTGCTTGCAACGTATAGTATGTATTAAAGTAAGCCTCTTGCGGTGGTTGCCGTAAGGGGCTTTTTTGCATGCTTACGATACCTATCGTGTATACCTACCTTATTTTTTGAATACCGCGATGTCTTAAATGGATGTATGTCCAGTACGGTTACGAAGAAAAAGCCCGTAAAGGTAGGGGGTTCTGACATCCCTACGCAGTGCGGGCGGCTACAATTACAGATCAACATGGACAATGTCGCATATTGATCGTACATAAACTGTGGTGTGAGAGGTCGGCTACCCACGAATGGATAGCCGCCTACTGACGACGTGTTGTCTGACATATCCCTATGCCTCTAACAACACGGACAGATCGTGTGTAAGGTTGAATTCATCGTGCAGAATGAATACAACGGATCGGGACTAGTAGAGGAACGACTTAGTGATGATTACAAGCAGGATGAACAATACAAGAATCGCACCTGTGTTTGTAAATCCTCCGAATCCGTATCCATAACCGCCTCTTGTTTCTTCAACTCCAGACATGGTCATTCCCCTTTCAGTTCGTTGTTGGCACGCCCTTGCGTACACCGTATATTATGTGCCTTGGGTGTTGGCTGATTGGGCCTTTGCCCTGTATTCCTGAGGAAATAACCATTTTGGGCGGTGTATGCTAAGAAGATAACCGATAATATTGAGTAAAAGCGGTAGGGACGGTAGGGGATCTAAAGGTTCGATCTGCTATCAATCTTTACACAGATAACATGCCAAATAACCCTCTAAATGATGAATACATCACCAAGAGGGGTGGCTTGTAGGAAGGTTAGGTTCATCATGAACCTAACCTATTTATATTAGTCACATCACAATAACATACTAAGTTAAGTGGCTTGTAATTCCTGAACTCCACGGTAAATGGTATCGAAGAGATCTTCCAAGTTGGATTCTTCAATACAGGAGAACGCGATTCGCAGATCAGTCTCACCCAGCGCAATTGTTCCGACGCCGTATTGTTGTAACAAATGGGTACGGAGTGCCTCAGCGCTGACTTCTTTCAGCTTCAGACACATGAAGTAACCGGAGTTGAACGGATAATACTCCCATACATCTCCATACTTGCCGCTATCAAGAAGAGCCTTCACCTTGTTGGCACGGCCTTTCATAATCTCAAACTTCTCCTGCTTCTGAGCTTCGAACTCTGGTGCTTTCAATGCATCGAGTACAAATGTCTGAGAAGGGTGCGGCCCACTGGAGATGGTCGCTCGGATAATACCGAGAGTCTTTTGTTCCATGGCATGCAGCACAGCAGCATCTTCGTGGGCATACGTGATGAAGCCTACGCGGAAGCCCCATACGAATTCCTCTTTTGTTGCGCCATCGATTTTGATAGTCAGCACGCGAGGGTGGATGCCTGCCAGTTTGCCAAACAAGGACTCGTGAATCGAATTTTCAAAGAAAAGTCCGAAATAAGCATCATCTGTTACAACGACTACATTGACACCTGCTTCAGCTGCTTGATGAATCGTATTCACAATCGCATCTGCTTCTTCTGGACCTGGCGTGTAACCTGTTGGATTGTTCGGGAAGTTGAGTAATACGATTGCTTTGCCCTTGTCTTTCTGAGCAAGCAACGCTTCGAGCAACCCCGCACTGTTGAAGTTTAACTGATCATCAAACAGTGGATAATGAACCAACTGAGCATGACGGCGAATTCCGAAAGTCAGCTCATAATTTTCCCAGTTTTTATCTGGATATATAACAGCGTCGCCTTCATCTGCGAACAAATCGGCTACAATACTGAGTCCATGAGTTAATGCATTCGTTACAATTGGGTTGCCGAAAGACTTACCTGCCAATGAAGGGGTCTCTTTCAACATCTTTTCTTTCCAAACACTCCGCAATTCAGGCTTGCCTGCAGGAGGAGCATATGGGTATAGGTCCTTTGGTTGGAATGCGGACAGCTTCTCCTGAATCACCGGTAGATGCATAGGCACTCCGCCTTCTAGGGCGATACCAATCGTGGCATTATAGGTTTTGGCCAGACTTGCTGCTTCAGCAGACTGACTCAAGATACCTTCTTTCGGGAAATAAATTTCTTTGCCGAGCTGCGACAGCATCGAGTAGACGTGACTGCTGCCTGCCTGAATACTTTCGTTCAACTGTTCAGCCAGTGGATTCATTCTTTTCATCCTTCCAAGTCTTTGGGATTCAACTGCCTAACATTATAACACCTTGACATCCCCCCGTCACGGAAATTACGCATAATGACAGTTATAACACTTTACCGCGTTGTTGTGGTTTGAAAATAGGGGTTTATTACTGATGAAAAGGGCAGTATTTTCGCATCATTTCAGCGGTCTCTGTATCCCTTCCTTCGTTTCGAGCTTTCAGTTTACTACTGAGATCCTCGAACTCTTCAGACGAGAGATTTTGACCGAATTTGAACTTGGCGGTTAGTCGCTCTGGCGTAATTTGCACAACGGCTACAGCTTTCAGCTGCCCAGTGTAACGTGAGTCCGCTGCATCGATAGGGACATAGCCACCTTGTGGTTGGAGCTTCTCCATAAATCGTTGTAGAACCCTACCTTTTATCTCTAAGTCTTTTACCGGCTCTGCTTGACCAAACGCCATGACGCTCTTGAAAAAGGAGGTTGCCGGACAAGCCAGCTCTGGATCAGTAAAATAGGAAGGAATCAGCGAAAACTCCTCGGCAACTGTAAAACTAACCGAAGTATTCTGCTTAATCTGTTTCATTTTCTCTCCAGCAAGGCTGCCATGAAAATAAAAACAGCCGTCCATATAAACAAAATTCAGTGGCGTCACTCGAGGCTGTCCATCCGGGCTGATTGTTCCCAGAAAACCAAAGGAGCATTGGTCTAGAAAGGTAATGATCTCTTGTTCTTCTTCTACTGTAAATTCTTTTCGTCTCATCGTTGTTCCCCCTGAATTGGTTTTTTAATCGAAAAGGTTGCTTTATCCTAACAATAGAGCGTACATTGACATATAAATAGATCCAATTTACATTCGAATTTATAGTCCAATTTTAGTAAAGCTTAGAGATACAAAGGAGACGTATAATGGAACTCTGGTTACCGATGGATACATATGAGCAGCAGCACCGATACAAATATGTCGCACTATACCATGCATTGCGGGATGCTATACATGCAGGCACGTTGACCGGAGGAACAAGACTGCCCTCCACGCGTGAACTCGCGGTTCAGTACAGTATGTCACGCGGTTCTGTAGCACAGGTGTATGATATGTTGCTTGCAGATGGTTACGTTGAGGCTTATCGGGGGAAAGGCACATTTGTGACAGACACATTAACGACAGCGACAAAAAAGGGTACGGAAGCCAAAATTGTCCTGTCTGCATGGGGAGAGCGAGTGGCAGCATTGGATACTCAAAAGGGAGATACGCCTGCCCTGGCACACGGGAAATCCATCATTAACTTTCAGGTGCAGCGCATGCCAGCAGAGCATTTCCCGGAGTCAGAGTGGAAGAGTGCGTTGGCGGCTGTTCATCGCAGCGATTGGCGTGAACATAGCAGTGCCGCAGGAGACCTAGAGCTGCGAGAAGCGATTGCCTCTCATCTTAGATGGACACGGGGCATAGATGCGGATGCCTCTCAGATCGTATTATTCAGCGGTTCCATGCAGGGGATTGTACTGCTAGCGCAGTTACTGATCTCGGAGGGGGAAGCAGCCGTATTAGAAAACCCAGGATACCAAGGCATAGCTCACGCTGTGAAATCATGCGGTGGCGTGATTATTCCAGCGGACATTGATGCTCAAGGTATTATTCCTCAGGATTGGCGAGCACAGGTGTTATTCGTGACACCTACCAGACAATTTCCAACAGGCGCTGTTCTTGGCCTGGAACGGCGAAAGGCATTACTGACGTGGGCAAGTGAACGAAATGCCGTCATTATTGAGGATGATTACGATAGTGAGTTTCGATGGGGTGGAAGACCGATCGAACCACTCAAAGTGCTTGATCGGGAACAACGTGTGGTCTACGTAGGCTCCTTCTCACAAACGATGGTGGCTTCGTTCCGGCTTGGTTATGCAGTGCTGCCTCCAGCGCTCGTAGATCCCCTTCTTGCGGCTAAAGCGTTGTATGAACCTGTGCCACCTGGGCTGCTCGAACAGCGTGCACTTGCGAAATTGATGATGCGAGGAGGATATTTGCGCCATTTACGACGCTTGACCCGGTTGTATGGGGAGCGACATGCCTTTTTTGTTCGTGAGATGCAGCAGCAATTGCCCCAAGCATTTACCATGCAGCCAGGAGATGCAGGACTGCATATCTATGCTTCTTGGAATGATGATCGGGAGCGTTATATTCGGTTCAAAACGTTAGCTCAGGAGGATGGGGTATTATTCCGTGATACGGCACGTTATCAGCTCACACCAGGTCATCCTGCAGTCTGTTTTGGCTTCGCACATTTGGAGGAGGATGAGATTACGGAGGGTATTAACCGAATGCGGGTCGCTTGGGAGAAGAGTACATTTTCGTTTCGATGAATTCCGCTGTATAATAGAATAAGACATTTTGCTCCCATAGGGGCAGAGAATATATATATGAGCATATTGCATCATTTCAACGAGGATTTGCGTACACGGATCGGGTAACCTGAGATGAACAATTCGTAAGCCTATGCTCCAAACGATAGGAATGGGTACGATGCAATAGCTAGAGATTAACATTCAAGGGGGAGTGGCGACATGCTGCAGGCATCGCCGTCATCATTTGTTATTTTGCCCGCTGTCGCCAAAATAGTCTGCGAACCGGGATGGAAGTGGCAGAAGCGGGAAAAACCGATGCAGAATTATGATTTATTTTATGTGTGGAGCGGTGAGGGGACTGTTGTGCTGAATGACCAGCCTTACGAGGTGGGTAAAGGCAGTTGTTTCCTATTTAGACCAGGAGACCATACAAGTGCTACACATAATAGACAGAAACCGCTTGTACTGACGTATATCCATTTTGATGTGGATGTGGATGTGACGGATGTGCCTCAGTCCTATCGTGAAGTCCAGGAGACGGTGGAGTTTGAACATTTGTTGGCACGGTATGTAAGACTGTTCCTGTCTGACGTATACGGTCGCACCGAAGAGAGTCGGTTGATCTTGAAGCAGTTGATGATTCATCTATTGCGTGCGGATACGGAAGCACCTGTCGAGAAAAAGGTGAGTAACCAGCTATCGGATGTGATTCAGGAAGTGGCGAATTATGTTCGTCAGCATCCGGGGATCACGCATCGAGTGGAGGATTTGGCTGCACGTGCGGGGCTGTCTCCACGTTATTTCTCGATTAAGTTTAAAGAGTTAGTTGGCTCTTCCGTACAATCGTATATCATTCGTATGCGTATTGAACGTGCAGAGCACCTGCTCGTGCATACTGGCATGAATGTCACCGAAGTGGCGGATGCTTTAGGTTATCGGGATATCTTCTTTTTCAGTCGTCAGTTCAAGCAGTATACAGGCAAAAGTCCTTCCGAGATTCGTTAGGGCGTGTTTGAAACTCCGAAGAACGCAAATTTTGCCGGATTTTTGTTCCAAGCAAGGAAGTTTTTCGTAGGCGTGCCGGGGCACGTCAAGGGAAGGTGACGCAGCAGGGGGCGAAAGGGTAAAAGATGCACTTCAGTGAGTTTTCAGATACGTCCTAGGTCTTCATGCCAGGATGCAGCATAACGTTTCAAGTCTGGGAGTCAGGGGTAAGTAAAAAGCATTCCAGATGAACAAACGAAGGGGGGACTTAGGATGAACGGAAAACGGCGGATCCGCAACCGGGGATGCTCTACAAAAGGATGCCTTATTTTCCGGAACCGTCTGCGTCGATTTAAACCCGCAGATGAGTTGCAGGATGTATGGTTTTGAGGCGATATCAGTCGATCAATGAATTACGGAGTGAGGCTTCGTAATGCTTGTATACATGCAGTGAAATGGCTGTATCATGCTAGCATGATACATAGACTAATCTAAAAAGGATGGCGGAGACCCTGATTACAGGTGTTCCGCCATCCTTTTTAATTGTGCATGAGAGTTGCCGCCTGTCTTATGAGTATCAGTGAATTGGTTTCAAACGGCCGAGCAATGTTCCCATTTTGACGGAATCTCCTGGCTGTAAGCCAGGAGTAGGTTTGAATGTACCACTTTGCGTTAGGAGAACCACCGTAGAGCCGAATTCAAAATAGGCTAAATCATCACCCTGTGCCCATGTGCTGGTGTCTGCATCAGCATACTGAATGCTGCTCACATTCATCGCACCGACCTTAACTACAGCGACTTCTCCATAATCATGGGCGATGTACGTAATTAGCCGTTCGTTGCGACTCAGCACGGCTCTCATATGTGTCAGACCAAAATCATTCACGGGGTAAACTTTCCCCTTGATATGTTCGCTCTCAATCCTGCGTCCGCTAACAGGTGCATGAATGCGGTGATAGTCGCGAGGGCTGAGGTACAGGACGAAGGCATAACCATGTTTGTATTTCTCCAGATGTGGTGAGTGATTCAACAATTCAGCAAGTGTATAGTTTTGTCCCTTAACATTCAGGAGTGTTCCTGCGGATATTGGACCCGCTGCCGTAATTTTGGCATCTACTGGACTAATTAGCGCATGTTCCGAAAGGTCTAATGGGCGCATGCCTGGTTTTAATTTGCGAGTAAAAAAATCATTCAGTGAACGGTATTCCTTCCAGTCTTTCTCTGCTTCCTGAACAGGGATGTCGTAGGTCCGGACAAAATAAGGAATAAATGCCTTGCTTCCTCTGCTCTTGGAGAAGGCTCCCACAGTTCGCGAGATCCATTTGCGAGAAGAAAGCTCAGTCATTAACCGTAACAGCGTTTTTGCCATGAATATCCCCCTTAGGGTTAGTGCGAACATCAAGGCCGGTAGGACCCGGCCGTTCTGCATAATATTGACACAGAATGCCTCCGAAATCAATACGGGTACTTACGGTACGTCTGTGGTTGTCTAGGGATACGCGAATTCTGCTCCAGTAGAAGACGCCCATATGCCATCGGTTCGTGGTAACTTGCCCTCCATTGTTCCACCAGACCGGCTTTACGGAAACCGTAACGCTGATCCCGTCCATTACATTCAATAAAATAAATCTGTCCGTCGCGGGCGATGCCTAAATCAAGACCTAGATCCGCAAGATGAGGTAGGCTTGCCGCCAGCGTTTTGGCGATACGCAGCGAGACTAAGCGGATTCTGGATTCCAGTTGTGCGAGCTCGTAGCTATTCACATCAGAGCCTAACACCTCACCCAGCGTCATGACCTTACCGCCTTGAGCGATATTAGTGACAAAGGTATGTGTCGGAGCGGCTTTGGCGAATAGTCCAGTTACTCCCCATAAACCATCCATTCCACGTTGTACGGAAACACGCAGATCCACCGGTCTTCCCTCATATCGGATGAGAGGAATACGTTCTTCAATAAGGTGTGCATAGCGGAAAATTCGGCGCAGGATCGCTGAGGGTAGCTGCCCCTTCGTTAGTCGAAAGGTAGCCCAGCCTTTGCGAGAAGCTCTCGTTTCACGGGTTAATTTCCAATGCCCTTCTTGCTTGAATATTCGGATAATGCCATGCCCAATACTTCCGCTACATGGCTTAATGATCAGATCATTATACTGCTCCATCATATCCGTTAACGACTCAGGTGTGGCTCTCACAGCATGAGGCAGATGCTCTCTCAGTAAAGGTTCCTGACGGAGCATGTCGTGAATGTGATCCTTACGGTAACGATTACGAACGTTATATACCTGAATACCTTGCAAAAGTAAGGTAGTAACTTGATGCTGTTCCGCTCGGCGGAGCTGAAGCGCACGGTTGTGAATGACTGTGGGTAAGGGCATTTTTTGGCGGACGTATCCGTCTTCTTTTTTCACATAGGCTATACAGGTTTTTGTGTTGAAATCGATATCCTCGAGCCGCAAAAAACAAAGGATCAATCCGTGGCTGGCTGCTGCCTGCTCATAATTCGTGAGTGATTCCTGACCGGTTCTTCCGGCGGGTATCCCTCGGTACATGCGTGAATCGAACATAATGCCGATCGTCTCTTGTGGCATGACCGCTCCTCCTTCAAAGTTATCAAGGCACTGGTTCGTCCGTTCATGGCATACCCGTACTTATACGATATCGTATGACAGTTTTGCTCGGAGGGCATGGACAGCCGCCTTTTTCGATGTAACCGTACGCAGCCTATTTCACTTCATGGGGTTCATCTGATCCGTTCTTACTTGTACATGATGGCTCGGTATGGATAAAAGTCCGGATTAGAAGTGGCAGATGCCTAGATTGAAGCATATGATGCCGGAGACGAACGTGAGAGGAAGGAGCAAGCTGCATGAGTAAAAGAGGCAAAAAGAAGGTTCTTACGCCGAAACTGCGGCATGTGAGCCCGAAGTTTAAGGAATTGGAACTGACGGATCGCCGTATCGGCTCGATAAAATCGGATCCGTTCTTGCACAAGGAAGAACGGCTGGAGACATCTGTACCGGCTCCTAGAGCCATTCAAAATCAGACACCTGTAGAAACCTCGCCAGTATCAGCGGATCAAGCTGCAGATGGAACAAACGCGAAAGAAGTTAAGCCAGGAGTGGAAGCAAAAGCAGAAGCAGAAGCGAAATCAGAAGTAAAAGCAGAAGCAGTACAACCTGAGCCACAAGCAGTACAACCTGAACCCAAAGTGGCAAAGGAACCGGAGATACCAGCACCCGTAGAAGAAACCAAGCAAATTCAAGTTAGCAGTGTAGCGCCTAGTGTTCTAGAAGAATCGAAGGAAACGACAAGTCAGGATCGCCGATATATTTTGAATCAGAATCAGATGCCAGGCTCAACGGGGGCATACATCTATACGGATGACCTAAGTGAGTATGCGGTAACAGAGAGTAGACTTGCACCGTTCTCGGTAGATGCATCCAAATTGAAACCTGGAGCTGTTGGCAGCGAGGCGTTACAAGATTATGCAGTGACCAGTATTCATATCGCAGATGGTGCGATTGTATCTGCTAAACTTGCCGAGGCATCCGTATCAGAGGAACATTTAATTGATGGCTCGGTATCTGGTTACAAAATACGTAATGCTTCTGTTGGCGGAGAGAAAATAAGAGATGGCAGTATCACATCGCAAAAGCTGGGCAACCAGGTCATTGATGCGGCCAAAATTGCGGATGGTTCGATTGGCACTAGGCATCTTAGTCGTATGCTCGTCACGGAGGAGTTAATCAAAAACCAAGCCGTTACTGGAGATAAAATTGCCATCAGCGGTGTAGATACTCGCCACCTGACAGGCGGAGCGGTGCATACATCCAAGTTAGCGGACGAAGCAGTGACAACAGCTAAAATTCGTGAGGGAGCGGTCACTAGCAGCAAGATCGAAGAACAATCGGTGGAATCTCGTCATATTCAGTCAGGTGCAATCAAGCAGACTCATCTGGCTGAAGGGGCAATCAATCGTTCCCAGCTCGCGGCAGGTAGTATTGGAAGTGAGCAGATTGAAGACGGTGCAATTGAAGCAAGACATCTGGCTGAAGGCTCGCTGAGCGGAAGACATCTGGTGGATGGCGCCATTGGATCCAATCAGCTTCGGACTGCTGCTGTAGGTAGGGAACAGATCGGTACGGGCGAAGTGACCAATGAACATCTGGTGGATGGTGCCGTGACCAGCAGTAAATTGGCAGATCAATCTGTAGGGACAGCCAAACTGCTGGAACAGTCCATTACAGCTTCTAAGATTGCGGATCAGAGTATCGTTGCTTCCAAAATTGCCGATGAGGCAGTGCATGGGAAGCATATCGCCAAAGGCTCTATTCGTGCAGAGCATATTGCCAACCGGGGGATCTCACCTGTGCATGTGGATAATGCAGCGATCCATTCCATCCATATTGCGAGTGGAAGTATTGAGGCTACGCATTTAGCCACAGACAGTGTGTCTGCGGATGCGATTGCACCCGGGGCTGTCTCCACATCGCATCTGACGGAGTCTGCGGTAGGTACGTATGAGCTGCAGGATGGAGCGGTAACCGACGCAAAGCTTGCGGATGAAAGTATAACGGAAGAAAAATTAGGCTCGGCATCGATCAGCAGCAGAGCCATTGCTCCAGGAAGTGTGTCATCATCTCATCTTGCTCACGGCGGAGTGACGGGTGCTCATCTTGCGCCAGGTAGCGTGGGTTCCGATGCTCTTCGACCATATGCAGTGAAAGCGGAGCATTTAACCGAGCACGCCGTAGGTGTACCTCATCTACAGCCAGGAAGTGTGCAAACGGATGCCATATCTCGTGGTGCGGTTACTACAGATAAATTGGCTCCAGGAAGCGTGACTTCCAGCCAGATTGCTGGAGGCAGCATCTTCCCACCACATCTCACAGATCATTCGGTTACTTCACCAAAATTATCACCTGAGAGCGTTGCTACAGATAAATTAGCAGATTTGGCTGTGACCTCAGCTAAGCTCGCAGATGGTAGCGTCACATCCAGTAAAATCATGGCTGAGAGTATTACGGCTAAGCATATTCCGGCGGGAACGATTCGTGGTTATCATCTGAAGCAGCACTCGGTATCACTGGAGCATCTGGCAGATGAGATCCGGTCACCAGAATTATTTGCAGATGGAAGTATTACAGGCAATAAATTACGTCCAGGTTCAGTCAATGCAGAACATCTGGTTGCAGATTCCGTATCTTCGGACACATTACAACATGATTCAGTGAGCAGTGAGCATCTGCAGCCATCCGCAGTAACATCCATTCATCTGGCTGAAGGCAGCATCAAGTCGGATCATCTGAGCAATCAGATCGTTCATTCACATCATCTGAAGGCAGATAGTGTTCATGGGGAACATATCAACGAGCAGGCCATTACATCCCATCATATCCTACCCGGATCCGTTCAGACGGATCATCTGGCACCGTTATCGGTAACAGAAGCGCACCTGCAACCAGGCTTGATTAGTGGTTTGCACCTCAAGGCCGATTCAATTAGCACCGTTCAGCTTCAGCAAGACGCAGTACAATCACGCCATATTCATGATGGAGCTATTTTTGCCCATCATATCCATGAACGGAGTATTGGCACAGCTCATCTGGAAGAAGAATCGGTCAGCACGATTATTTTGCAAGAGGAATCCGTGACTCGCTCTAAGCTGGCAAGTGGCAGTGTGGATGGCAGCAAATTGGCGCCAGGAGCCGTATCTGGTGTGCATTTGTTGGGAGAGAGCGTACATTCGGCTCATATTCAGGACGAAGCCATTCGAGCAGATCATATTCAAGCACAAAGTATTAATGCAGACCACATTCAGAGTGGTGCGGTTCAAGGAGACCACATCCAAGCACAAAGCATCWAYGCAGGACACATTCAGARCGGAGCYGTTCAAGAAGAGCACATCCAAGAGCAGAGTATCCGTGCGGATCACATTCAAGAACAGAGCATTCGCGCGTCACATCTGGAAGTGGGAAGTGTAACAACCGAGGCTTTGGAGAGCGGATCCGTGACGTTGGATAAACTTGCTGAGGGCAGTGTGGATAGCAGTAAATTGGCGCCGGGAGCAGTGTCGGGTGAGCATCTGACGGAAGAGAGTGTTCAATCAGCTCACATTCAGGATGGAGCTATCCAAGTAGGTCATATCCAAACGGACAGCATCAACGGAGATCACATTCAGAGTGGTGCGGTTCAAGGAGACAGAGCGGAGCCGTCCAAGGAGACCACATCCAAGCGCAAAGCATTAATGCAGCTCACATTCAGAGTGGTGCCGTTCAAGGAGACCACATTCAAGAACAGAGCATTCGCGCGTCACATCTGGAAGTGGGAAGTGTAACAACGGAGGCTTTGGAGAGCGGAGCCGTGACGTTGGATAAACTTGCTGAGGGCAGTGTGGATGGCAGCAAATTGGCGCCAGGAGCGGTGTCGGGTGTGCATTTGTTGGGAGAGAGCGTACAATCAGCTCACATTCAGGATGGAGCTATCCAAGTAGGTCATATCCAAACGGACAGCATCAACGGAGATCACATTCAGAGTGGTGCGGTTCAAGGAGAATTCAGAACGGAGCCGTTCAAGGAGATCACATTCAAGCACAAGGCATCAACGCAGCTCACATTCAAGACGGAGCTATCACGGTAGATAAACTTGCGGGTGGTGCCATTGACGGAAGTAAGCTCCGTGAGCAGAGCATCACATCCCATCATTTAAATGTAGGGATTGTGAATACTGCACATTTAAGCGAGGATATTTGGACTGCGATTCGTCAGGTAAGTGGAGAGACGCTAGAGCAGTTTGAAGCCAGCAAACGGCAGGAAGCTCCTGCAATTGTAGAAGAAGATCACCTGAATCAGCCCAACTCGATCAATCAACCCGACCACTCAGAACATCTGGATCTTGTTAACCAGCTCAATGTACTGAACGAATCGGATCAACAAACCCAATTTACGTTAGTCGATCAACAACAGCAACTTACACGATTGGAAGAACAAACCGTCGCACATGCCGAGGCGATCCAATTACTTCAGACATCTGTCCAGGAGTGGAAAGAACAGCCTGTTACAGAATCAAAGACTGATCTATCGACAGGCGAATGGATTCAGACAGAAGGAGAACTTTCCGGTGTAACCGAGACGGATAGCGGCAATCATACGTTCCAGCTCAATGAACAGTCTGTTCAACAAGCGCATTTGTGTGACAACATCGTGGGTAGCGAGCAGTTACAGGCAGGAGCGGTTCAGCCTCAACATTTGTCCTTCCAACCTGTACGTAGTGTTAGCCGCCAACTGGTTGTGCAACAATTCGGTATGGAAGCATTTATCCTGCCAGAGAATGAAGAATGCGTAGAGGTGACGGTTGCATTCGAAGAGTCATTTGCATCAGAGCATTACGTTATTGTTGCGATGAGCAATGACCGTGGGTTCCAGGTATCCCTGCTGTCTCAGAGCGAGGATGAGGCGGTGCTGGAGGTATCGCGTGCGGTAGGCTGCAAGCATACGTATGGTTTGTTATCATGGATCGCTGCCGGACCTTCCGTATAAGAGGTTGTTCATAACGTCCGCTGTTGAACACGTACTATATATATTTCTACATGTTAACAAGCAAAAGCGGTTCCCGGATTTGTCCAGGACACCGCTTTTGTTCATCATTAGGGTCGATCCGTTCGGACAGTGAGGGGTATCAGAACGTTCACCACAGTTAGAGATTAATTACAGTCCTACAGCCTGATATGCTTTGGTAATCGCTGTTGCTTCAGCAGAATTGGCACCGTACAGATCTTTGGCTGCTTGAATCGTTGCTGTTTTGGCAGCGGCAAACTTGGACGTTGGTGTCAAATAATTCACAAGCGTGCTATAGAAAATTTTCACTGCTTTATCACGTCCGATTCCAGTTACCGTTACACCATTATGTGTACCACCTTGCGCTGCGAGATAATAAGCTTTATTGATAATTCCGCTATTAATATGAACACCACCATTATCCTGTGAACCGATGTAACGATCGCTGTACTTATCAGGTTGTCCATACAAGGTAGGATTGGAGAGGGAACGCAATGCGTCACCCGGAATGTTAGGAGTATAGATGGCATCACCAAGCAACCAGTTTTTACTTTCGATGGTGTTCCCCATGATATCAGCGAAAGCTTCATTTAATGCACCAGGTTCATTACGGTATTCGAGATTAGCTGTGTATTCAATGACACCATGAGTCAATTCATGTCCTACCACATCGAGATCACCAGATAGGGAAGTGAAGGTTGTACCGTCCCCATCACCAAAGACAATTTGCACACCGTTCCAGAACGCGTTGTTATAGTTGGAACCATAATGTACGGTAGATCTGATCTGCAATCCATTGCCATCGAGTCCATTACGATTGAATTTATTTTTGTAGAAATCATAGGTGGCAGCAGCATAGGCATGCGCATCAACTGCTGCGCGGTCTGTCCAGATATTGTCTGAATCGGTGAGCAAAGTACCCGGTAGAGAGGAACGATTGTTGGCTGTATACGTCTGAATGCCTTTTCCACGCGTGGTATCTTTTAATTGATACGTACTTCCCGATTGCGTTGTGGTAAGGGTCTTCGTATCACCAAGGACGCCTGTACCTGTTCCAGTGGCAAAGTTAATGAGATCAAATTGGGATACGATGCTGCCATCAACGGCATTGATGAAGTATTTTGTCCGCAACGGGGCAGGTTCAAGTACATTGACTTCGGTAATATACACGAGGTAGGTTTGCCCATCCTCTTCATGGTGGTAGATGTTCAATTCAGCTTGAGGGTCTTTTTGGGCTTCGCCCAGTTCACCAATACGGGAAGTGGCTTCTTCTGAGGCAATGCGGATGGCATCTTCGGCACTAATCTCAGCTACACCATCGTTCGGGATGGATTGTTCTTCAACTGGAGGAAGTTCACCAAGCGCGGAGGAAACGGCTCCTGTTTTGTCCAAATGAATCGTTTGCTCTGCACCGTAGACCGGAATGCCCTTGATGTATTGTTTCAATCGGAAGTGTCTTATGCCGGAAGTGTCCGTGGATCTTTTAATAATTTTGAGCTGAGATGTTACATCCGAATTCAGGAATTGCTCTTGTTGCCCAAGGTAATTGAAGATGGCTTCGTCGGAGCCGTTGTTCAAAGGAATCCCCTCCTCAGATACGTAGGGCACTTGCAATGGAATGGATTGATCTGACAACGGAGCTGCTCCTGCAGAAGATACGGAAGCGAGCAAAAGTGCTCCTCCAAGAATTGTTGGCATAACTTTGGCAAATTTCATAGTAAACGCTCCATTCATTCAATTTTTTGGGGAATCATATCATGCCATTCTTGGGTGGAGTTCCGACTGCGACGTGGGCAGCGCGGAGCGTGGGGCTAATCCTGAAGCGTGGAATGTTATACAGACGGTTATAGGTCAATCGTTCGGATAGCTTGTCTCATGCCGGATTAGCAAGGTCCAAGTATCTGATCCGGTCGCTTGTTTCATAACGTCTAATACCGTTCCTCTTATGGATGCCAAGGGGTGTTGTCAACTTGCGAAGCAGAAGAAGTCTTACGGAGCCGGGGTGTTCGTACCAGGTTCGCGTAACCGGGAAGTAGGGGTATATCGTGAACAGCATCCCTCCTCTCAAGTGATGTAAGTAAGGAATGAAAAACATGACACAATTGTCCTAAGGTTAATTAATAGTAGCAAGAAAGTTGCTTGAGAACTTTTGTTCTGTAAAAGGATTATTTTGTAAGTTTAAGGCTTGAACGTATAGTATCACAATGTAAAAGTTTGGAAAAGAAGAAATTTTAGATTTTGCCCAAATTATGTCTAAAGTAGGGGATAAGCAACCTTTTACCGATATTTTGACGGA
Source organism: Paenibacillus sp. Root52 (assembly GCF_001426865.1). Taxonomy (GTDB): domain Bacteria; phylum Bacillota; class Bacilli; order Paenibacillales; family Paenibacillaceae; genus Paenibacillus. The sequence continues at coordinate 155,498 of NZ_LMFO01000032.1, forward strand.
ATTTGTCTGGAAGGAGCGGAGGGAAAGCGGATTTTGCTGGGAGAACTGCCCGCCAATCAAGGACAAACGCCGTTTCCACTTCTCCACGAATACATAGAATAACGTGTACTCCCTTGCATGCTGATGATTTTCATTGGGAGGTGATATGGTTGCAAAACCGCCGTAGTATCGCTCGGACGGGTACCAAACCAAGTTCCAAACGAAATAGGACACAGCAGCAGAAACAGCGATTGAAACCGATGCGTAAAAAAGGTACAAAGACCTATAGGTATGTCATTCCAGTTACGGAGCGATCAGAGCATAGCCCTTTACTTTCGGTAATTATTCCAGCAATGAACGAAGAGAGAACGATAGGTAAAGTGGTTCGTTTGGCTCGGCGTATATGCCGGGATTCGGAAGTAATTGTAGTGGTCAACGGCTCTACAGACGGTACGGCAAGAGTTGCAAGAGCGGCAGGTGCTCGTGTAATCCACTATACAGAGGCTCTAGGTCATGACGGCGGTCGTCAAGCGGGCGCGACGGTGGCTCGTGGCAACATATTATTATTCACCGATGCAGACATTCCGATCTCTCCAGAGCACTTAGCGCCTTATGTGCGAGCGATTATGGATGGAACAGACGTTGCCCTGAACGACTATAACGGCCCGATTACACGAATCCCTATACATCCGGTGGTAGAAGCCAAACATGTTCTGAACAGTATGTTAACGAGACCGGATCTGGAAGGAGCCTCGATGACAGCCATTCCACATGCGATAAGTCGTAAGGCTCTGGAGGTTATAGGTGCTGAAAGTCTAGAGATTCCTCCACTGGCACATGCCAAAGCAGTAGTCGGTGGGTTGCAGGTGCGCGCAGTGCACCATGTGCCTGTAGGCAGAATGAATGCAGTTCGATCACGCAAACGAAAAAGTACCGATCTATTAAGCCAAGTGATCTTAACGGATCATCTAACGGCCATCAAATGGATGACAGATACCCTTGGTTCCCGTGGAGGACATTCCGATCTGGAGCGGGTACGTAGCCTGGCGAGGTGAGCATGTTGTAATCATTCACGGACGGTTTCCAGGTGGTACGCTATAGAGCATAAGGTGTATTCACCTTGATCCTTGCTGATAGCGGAACGGAGAATACCCTTGCTCTAAAGTTATCGTATTCGGAAGCTTGTAGGCTGAATGCTGCAATATGCTGGAGGTGACAAAATGAAAGCCCGTATCGTTGGCGTTCGCCATCAGCGAACACGAAAGAGAGGTATGCGAGGAAGACGAGGGCAAGTGTTGAAGAAACAAATCACGAAGCTGGAAACGAATCGAGCAGTGTTCCAGCAGTCATGGAAATACGGTGAAGAAGCGGGGCGGCATAGCTCGGGTGATATCGATTCTATGGAGCAACAGGCACATCTTGCTTGGCACACATGCTGGCCTACTCTATCTAAGCAGATGGGTGATTACGAGGATGTAATGCAGGCAGGAAAGGCATTTATGCAGGGGTATGCCCATTCGTCTGGACGCTCATTGAATATCGTTCCTATGCATCTTCACCGTAGCGCGGCTGCTGTAGTCAGTGCCTGTAACGAAGAGGCCACGTTGGCTCAAGTCATTGTCCAACTGAAACGACTTCCCCTGACAGAGATCGTTGTTGTATTAAACGGAACAACCGATCATAGTCTGGAGCGGGTGCTTGCTCATTCAAGAGTGACCCTTGTCTATGAGCCGAATCGCGCAGGTCATGATGTTGGCCGTGCACTGGGTGCTAAGGTAACGACAGCAGAATCCGTTTTGTTTGTCGATGGAGATATGGTCATCGCGGCAGAGCAACTGGCACCTTTTCTGTATGCGGTTGATCGCGGAGACGATGTGGCGCTTAACGATCTGTCCTCCTTATTGCCTGCATTTGCACGACAAGATGAGGTCACTCGAATGAAGGCATACCTCAATCGGACACTGGGGAGAGCTGATCTTCAATCGAATTCTCTAACGGCTGTGCCCCATGCATTATCTCGGCGTATGATCCAAGCAGTAAATCCAGAGTCTCTTGTTGTTCCACCTAAAGCACAGGCTCTCGCCATTCAACATGGATTAAGAGTAACGGCACCTAGTCAGGTCGACGTCATTCGATCCAATCGTCTTCGTTCCACCAATGTAGGTAGCGGCAATCCAGTTGCTAAGCTCATTATTGGAGATCATCTTGAAGCGATAGCCGAGTGGCTGAACTTGGCGGGGCAAGAGGTGCTAGCACCTACGTTATCCCGAAGCGAAGTGGCTTACAGGAGGAACACCTGATGACATGTACGAGTATTATAATTCCAACCTATAACGGATTAGATTTATTGCAATCCTGCATTGCGTCGATCCGTCAATATACAGGTGCTCACACCCCTTACGAGATTGTTGTTGTGGATAATGGTTCAACGGATGGCACGGCCGCTTATTGTGCCAAGGAACATCTAAGATTTGTCCGGTTGCCTGAAAATCGTGGATTTCCTGCTGCCTGCAATGCAGGGCTGCGTGTAGCTATCGGAGATGAGCTTCTCCTCTTGAATAATGACGTTACGGTGACCTCCTGCTGGCTCGAAAATTTACGAACTGCCCTCTATAGTGATGAGCAGGTTGGAATTACAGGCCCTGTCACTAATTACGCCAGCGGCATTCAGCAGGTCAAGGTGGATTTTCACAGCATAGAGCATTTTCAGGAGCTGGCGAGAGCCAACAATGTAACGGATCCACAGAAGTGGATAGAGGTTAAACGGATCGTTGGGTTATGTATGCTAATTCGGAGACGAGTACTCGATTCGATTGGCTTGCTTGACGAGGCGTATTCGCCGGGACATTATGAGGATGATGATTATTGTTATCGCGCCCGGATGAAGGGTTTTCGCTTGCGGGTATGCGGTGATGTTCTAGTTCATCATCAAGGTAGTGCAAGTTTTCTGAAGACGGATCCGGATACATGGAAACAGCTACTAGAGCGTAATCGCTCGATTTTCATTAACAAATGGCAGGTCGATCCTCTTGAATATATTGAGACATCCGATGAAGGAGGCAACGTGAAATGAAAGGTGTTATTCTTGCTGGCGGAACAGGAACAAGATTGTACCCTCTGACGCGGCTGATCAACAAGCATCTGCTTCCAGTCGGTAAACATCCGATGATTGTGTATGGAATCGACAGGCTCCGTCAGGCGGGGATTGAAGATATTTTGATCGTGATGGGTAAACAGTCGGCTGGTCTATATACCGATTTCTTAGGTGGCGGGGCGGAGCTGGGTGTTCGTTTGACTTATCGTATCCAAGAGAAAGCAGGCGGCATTGCAGAAGCTTTGGACTTGGCGAGATCTTTTATTTTACCGGGAGAACGATTTGTTGTGCTGCTGGGTGACAATCTGTTCAGCGATGATCTGAAACCGTATGTTGATCGATATGTACAACAACCTGAAGGAACAGCCCGTGTGTTGCTGAAGAAGGTGGATGACGCCAGACGATATGGCGTACCGGAATTTGATCCCCAGCACCCAGAACGTATTACGCATATTGAAGAAAAACCGAGTCATCCAAAGACATCCTATTGTGTCACTGGAATTTATATGTACGATGATCATGTGTTCAACCTCATTGGTAACATTGCGCCTTCTGCGCGTGGTGAGCTGGAAATCACTGATGTGAATAATCATTATGCCGCCGCAGGTGGGCTTGAGTACGATATATTGCAAAAATATTGGAGCGATGCGGGTACGTTTGAATCACTACAGGAAGCGTCGGTTCGAATGAAAGGTCAACTGCCGTAAAATGATGCTTCTGATGCTGCTGTGCGGTGCCCTATGGGAGAGCGGATGATCCTGCGCCGGAGCTTTGCGCAGTGGCACTCCTAACGAAGATCAGGGGAGGAAATGCCGTGAAAGTAGCCAAACGCAACAGGCTGGCTGGAGCCTGGGTAACCGGCAAGTCCAGGGGTACCCATCCGGCAGCATTTCAGGGTCAAGGACATCGAATAGGCACAGGAAATAGCATATCTACTCGCCCACGTGTGGGGATGAGCAACGCTACGGGGCGAACGACAGTCAACCGATCAGTGGAGACGCTGTTTCATGCGCAGTCGAGTGCTTCTCTCCACCATGGCGAACCTCGCGAACAGCGTTCGACTGGAGAAGTCACGGTAAGGAGCAGAGCCGTAAAGAAGCCCAAGCGCAAGGCTGGCGCGAGCGCTCGTTCTGGTGCCCCGACCAAAGTGCGGGGCACCAGCTCTGCGCTGCCAGGTCGCAGACGGGCTGCGCGCAAGCCCGCAGGCGGGCGAGCTGCTGCACGCTCGCGCCCTGGCTCACGGGCAAGCGCAGGGCGCAAGCCCGGAGCAGCGCCAAGCGGGCGAGCCATCGCCGCCCGCAGCACCCAGCGCACGGCTTCGCGCCGTGCGCCCACGCCAGCACCGCAAGCGACACCTCCGCAGGGTGTCGCCGCCGCGGGGCGGGAAGGCGCTGCCCCAGGTATGGGCAGCGCACAGGGCTTGCCGCCAGCGCAGCACGCAGTGCAGGCGGCGGCCGTGCCCGGCGGCTATGCCGAGGGCTACCGCGACGGTGTGTTCGCGGGTGGGGAGGCGCTGGTGGCGCAGCACATCCCGCCGGATCATATTCTGCCTGCCGTTGCGGCGGCAGATCTGATCGCAGCGGGATTCCGCCAGTACGCGCCCAGCCTGGCAAGGCTGTCCAGCCCCCATGAGGTGGCTGAACAGCTTGTGGGCGCATTGAATGCCCAGCGCCCGTTTTCCGTCGTTCGCCTAGGCGATGGCGAACTGTTGGCTCTGGCAGCCGATACGGTGCTGCCCGGCGAGGAGGTGCAGGAACTGGCACCGTTTCTGCCTTATGCAGGGGTGCCGCGTTCTACACCTGAGATTCGGGCTTCGCTCGCCGAAGCCATTCAAGGTGCAGATTGTGTCGGAGTTCCGATCTCGCGGGCGCCGACATTCCAAGGGTTACTTTTTCCTGTCTTACAGCACTTTGGGATCGATTGGTCACGTCTGAAGCTGACCAGCTCCACCATCAATTACGGATTGCATCAGTCAGGTCTATTACTGCCTATCCTACATGGGCGACGTGTACTGTTAATCGGCAGCAAGGCTCATGAGCTAGGGGGACTGCTTCAAACTCATGGCGTACATGTTGCGGGGGTTATCGGTTCTGTCGCGGGATATTCAGATATTCCGAGAGTGATGCAGCAGGCAGCAGAGGTCGCTTTTGACATTGCGCTCGTCGCAGCCGGGATTCCGGCCGTTATATTGTGTCGCCGAATTGCAGGGGAACTTGGCAAGGTTGCATTGGATTTTGGACATTTAGCAGACAAATTGGTTACGGGAGAGCTTCATCTCTAATGGATGCCGAGGGCAGCGCTGGATTGACTGCACTCGGCTCTCATTGAAGAGAAATGGAGGGGAAAGTATGAGGAGCAATAGTCATACATCTAGCGGTTCAGGGAAAAGTGCTGTCGGAATGACCGCATCTACGCGCAGTCTGGAATCGGAACGTGTTACTCTACACTCGGTAAACAAACGTGTAAGGCAAAAGTCTAAGCGCAGAGGTACCGGGCGACGAGCCGCCCAAGGTGCGAAATTATATAAGCAGGGTTATCGCAGAGGATACGATCAAGGATTAGCGCAGGGGCAGAGCTCGTTCGGTCTAGTTTTTGAAGGAGTAAGCATCATTATCCCTACTTACAATCAACGTGATTATGTACTGAAATGTATTGCGAGCATTGAAAAGCATACACCAGCTCCCTACGAGATTATCGTCGTAGATAATGCTTCCAAAGATGGTACAGCACAAGCCTTGCTTCGCATTGGTGGTGTGGTTAGAGTTGCTGCATTGGATGTGAACCGTGGATTTGCTGGTGGGGTAAACTATGGCTTGATGATGGCAAGAGGCAGACATATCGTAGTGCTGAACAATGATACCTTGGTCACACCTGGCTGGCTTGATAACATGATGACATGTCTGGATAGTGATCCGAAGATTGGTGTGGTTGGGCCTGTAACGAACTACATCGGTGGTGATCAGCAGATCGAGGTTCCTTATCGTGAAGTGGAGGATATGTGGTCATTTGCGAGTAAACATAATCGGCCGGATGCGAAGAAGCATCGGTTAACGGATCGTCTGGTTGGGTTCTGTTGGCTGTTCACGCGGGAATTGTGGGAGCGTGTCGGTTATCTGGATGAAGGCTATGCCGTTGGCAATTTCGAGGACGATGATTGGATCATTCGTGTGAAGCTGGCGGGATATGAACTTGCGGTAGCTGGGGATGCATTCATCCATCATTTTGGAAGTGTGAGCATGAAGGCGTTAGGTGAGCAGGATTACGTGGTCGTAAATCAAGACAACGAGCAATTTTTCTCGAAGAAATGGGGAGATCCTCATGCGCTTGTTGCAGAAACGAACAAACTTGCGCTTCGTGAAATGCTTCCAGCCGGCTTGCAGAGCAAGAAGCAAATGGATTCAAGGCAGCGTATATCCACTCAGGGAAGCGCTGACCTTGCATTATCATTTAGACGTAGCAGCGAATTCTATCCAGAGGGTTCGTTCATATCGGATGCCAAAGGAGAGGTCTATACCGTAGTTGGTGGACATCGCCGCAAATTAAATATCCCTGTCCCACGCGGTATTTCTCCCGTTCAGATTGCCAAACCTGAATTGCTCAGCATTCCTTCGGGAGAGGCAGTTGAATCAACAAACGAAATACAGGCGTGGCCGCTGGAAGCTCATCAGCTGCGGAGCTCATCCATGGAGGGCTCAGGAAATCTTTGGCCGAATGGAACGATTGTTGCAGCAGCAGATGCACCTGAGACCTGTTACCAGATTAGCGGTGGCAAACGTAGAAGGTTTGTAACGACCTATGCATTCGAGCGTTGGGGTGTACATTCTGCACATATTGTGCACGTGCCTGCAGAACAATTACGTTTGATCGAAGAAGGCTGGCCGATTATTGCCCCGCCGCAGCTCTTGAACGAAGATTTGTAATGATTCGAGTAGCGATTGTGGGTTGTTGGTTCGCTTGATGTGGGGTGAAGTGTTGTGCGCACGGCTATCGAATTATGCCGCCTTCATTCCACATTCAATGATTACATACAGTAACTACTCGCGCGCGATGAAGACAGCCCGCTGCAGCTGGGAAGGTGCATTCTTGTATGAGCAGGCTAATCCGTAATGACGGGTTAGTCTTTTTTTATGCTTGTATTCGTAAGATTACTACGCTCAACAGACCGTTCAAATGTATGCAAGCTTGTGGATCTAATCCCCGTAGGAATCAGAATCTGTCCTGTTCCCGAGAACGGGTGAAGCCGTCTTATATATGCCGATAAGGTAGCCCTTCTTTTGCAAAAGAGCCAAAAATTAAATTTTTAAATTTAATCTTTCTATCCGGTTATAGGTTTATTCTATTAGCAGATGGATTGACGCCTGATAGGTGCGGGAGTACATTTATAGCCATAATTCTTATTTAACAGATAGGAATTGATGGTCTGGGATACTGATTTCCTGATCATAACCTTGAATCCAATCAGGAGGTATGTCGATGTCTTCTTCATCCAAAAAAGTCGTGCTCTGGAGCAAAACAGGTTGTCATTTCTGCGGGGAGGTCAAGGCATTTTTGACCGAGCGGAATCAGCCTTTTGAGAACATTGAAGTACAAGGCAACGACGTATTGAGAGATGTATTGGAAGCCAAGTATGGGATCCGTCATGTACCTGTTATTGAGGTAGGCAGAGACGGAAAGTATGAAGCCTTGCTAGAGGCAGATTTGGAAAAACTGGCAGAGCTTCTTGAACGCCACGACGAAGCGGCAGCCGTTTAAGAGGTTGTTCAAAAAGTCCGCTTTTGATTACGAAGGATGCGCGAGCGGCATCTCAGCATCGAAAATGGGATTCAGCCGAAATAAGTGGATGCTTACGAAGTTTGTTTCCTCCGGAAACAATGTAGTTGCTCACGTAGTTTTGCCTACGCTCCGCTACTCCATTTCTATCTTCATCCCCTTTTCTCGTTACTGAAAACCGACCTTTTTGAACACGCACTTTAAGTTGGATCGTAATAGATCCTTTTGTAAAAGCAAACTTTCCCGGCTGCGATGGGCTGTCATCACGGCATAGAGTAGTCGGGAGAGTTAATTTTGATCCATACATGGCTAAGGTAAAGTGTTCCTTTGGATTATCCAATGCACATATAGAAAAGTTCTATAAGAAACACAGTTGACCCATTAGCAGGGCAGTGATAAGATTTGTGAAATTAAAACAAACCAAACTCATAGGAATAGTTAACTTTCATTGTTTTCTCATACGGATGAATAGTCGGAAAGCCTGGGAGAACAGTGTTTGGGACGGTTGCTCTGCGAACGTGGGTCAATATCAATAACTTCTAGATTAACGAATATAAGTGGTTATCCCATCATTTAATCAGAGAGAGGCGGAAGCGGATATGACGGCAAAACGCAGTTTGAAATTTGGAGCAATCGTACACGGTGTTGGAGGTAGCATGACGACTTGGAGACATCCAGATGTGCAGGCGGATGCAAGTGTGAGCTTTGATTTTTATAAACGCCAAACACTAAAAGCAGAAGAAGGCAAGTTCGATCTGGTATTCATCGCAGACGGTCTGTACATTACTGAGAAATCCATTCCCCATTTTCTAAATCGCTTTGAGCCAATTAGCATTCTGTCTGCGCTCGCTGCAATTACGTCCAAAATTGGTCTAGTTGGAACCCTATCGACTTCATATAGTGATCCTTTCACGGTTGCTAGACAGTTCGGTTCTCTGGATCTCATCAGTGATGGCCGTGCTGGATGGAATGTTGTAACTTCCCCGCTGGAAGGCTCCGCCAAAAACTATAGTAAAAGCAATCATCCAACCCATCCCGAGCGTTACCGGATTGCTACAGAGTATTTGCAGGTGACTAAAGGGCTGTGGGATTCATGGGAAGATGATGCATTTGTAAGGGATAAAGAAAGTGGCGTATTCTTCGACTCATCCAAGCTGCATACGCTCAATCATGAGGGCGAGTTCTTCTCCGTTCAAGGTCCACTCAATATTGCCCGTTCACGTCAAGGTCAGCCTGTCATTTTCCAAGCAGGTTCTTCCGAAGACGGCAAGACACTAGCCGCACAAGAGGCGGATGCAGTCTTCACTGGGCATGATACGATTGAAGAGGCTCAAGCATTCTATAAGGATGTCAAAACTCGTGCTGCTTCCTATGGTCGCAAACCAGAAGATATCGTGATCCTTCCTGGAATTAATCCCATTGTGGGACGTACTGAGGAAGAAGCGGAGCGTAAATATGAGGAAATTGCAAATCTAGTTACGATTGAGAAAGCACTTGATTACTTAGGTCGTTTCTTCGAGCATCATGACTTCTCCCAATATCCACTTGATGAGCCATTCCCTGAGCTGCACGGTATTGGAAGCAACAGTTTCCGCAGCGGCACAGATAAAATTAAGCAGAATGCCAAAGAGCAAGGGCTTACCTTGCGCGAAGTAGCCCTGCGAGCAGCGACACCTAAAAGTAAGTTTATTGGCACACCTGAACAGGTGGCAGACAAAGTTCAAGAATGGTTCGAAGCCGAAGCGGCAGATGGATTTATTATCGCTTCTGAGCTACCAAGCGGACTGTCTGATTTCGTAGAACTCGTTGTCCCAATTCTGCAAGAGCGTGGCCTCTACCGTACTGAATATGAGCATGATACATTGCGCGGTAATTTAGGCGTGCAGATTCCAGCTAATCGGTACACTGTAGCCCGCCAACAAGCCGAACCACAACCTAATTAGGGTAATGATATTGATTTTTCAACGACTTAAAACCAAGTTATCTTATAGGTTATATTGATTAATGATTCAATGACACCTGTATACACAGAGGGGGAAGCGATATGAGCAGGTCTATTCGATGGATGAAATATATGGCTTTGGCAGCAGCACTAATACTGGTATTATCCGGATGCGGAGCTGGCAGCACATCAGACGGAGCTGCTCAAGCTTCGGGTGGCGAGCAGTCTGCACCTGCAGAAGGCGGCAATCTGACGTATGCACTGGCTACATCTCCTGATACGCTTGATCCTCATCGAAGCGGGTTAGCGGTAACGGTACGTGCAATTCGGACGATCTATGACAACCTGGTGGTTCAACTGCCAGACGGCTCCATTAAGCCTTGGTTAGCCAAAGAGTGGAGCGTATCGGACGACGGCACAAGTTACACGTTCAAGCTACGGGATGACGTGAAATTCCATGACGGCACGCCGTTTAATGCGGAAGCGGTCAAGTATAATTTGGATCGCGTTATCGATCCAGCTACCAAAGCTGCCAATTCTCTAGCTCTCATTAGACCGTATAGCTCCTCCGAGGTCATTGATGAATACACAATTAAAGTTAATTTGGCACAGCCATCACAGGCATTCCTTGGTAACCTAAGTCAAGCATTGCTCGGCATTGTGTCTCCAACTGCTGCGAAGAAATATGGAGATCAATTGGGGAAAAACCCGGTAGGTACCGGGCCGTACACGTTTGTAAAATGGGATGAAAATGCAGATATCGTTGTTGCCAAAAATAAAGATTATGCCTGGGCCCCTGAGACCGTAGAGAATCAGGCTGCACCTCACCTAGATACGATTACCTTCAAAATTGTACCTGAAGAAGCGACGCGCATCGGAAGTGTACAAAGTGGTCAGGTGCTCGCGGCCGAGACGGTTCCACCGCAAAACATTGCGGCACTGAAGGGTGATCCGAATCAACAGCTGTTGCAGGCGAATACCGTGGGGCTGCCTTACACCCTCTTTTTCAATCTACGCAAAGCACCTTGGGATAATGTGAAAGTTCGTCAGGCCGTTCAATCTGCCGTGGATGTGGAGACCATTGTCAAAACGCTGTACCTAGGCAACTACGAACGTGCTTGGTCTGCGCTATCTCCAGGGATTTTGGGATACGATTCTTCGTTAGAAGGCAGCATTAATCCGGATATCAACAAGGCGAATCAATTGCTGGATGAAGAGGGATGGGTTAAAGGAACGGACGGTATCCGTGCTAAGGATGGGAAGAAGCTGACACTTCGTTATGTGGATGGTTCGCCTAACCGGGAAAAACGCAATGATATCGCTGCGATTATTCAACAACAGTTGAAACAGGTGGGCATTGCTGTTGAGGTAGAGATTACAAAAGATATTGCCACGGTCATATATCAGAACTGGGATTATGATCTATACGGTAATAGTCAGGTGAATTCCGATCCTAATGCCTTGTATGCCTTCTATCATACGAGTGCAGAAGGAGAACGGCCAACGTTGTCTGGCCTGGCAGACCCTGAAATTGACAAACTGCTGGAGCAGGGAGCGGTTGAGACCGATCCGGACAAACGGGTGGAAATCTACCATCAGGTTCAGCAATATTTGATTGATCAGGCAGTCATTTTGCCTATATACGTCTTCCCTTATACTGTCGCTGCATCCAAGACCGTTCAAGGGGTGAAGTTTGATGCACTGGGATATCCATTGTTCAACGATGTAACCATTCAGCCATAACATGTTCAGCATTATACGTACTCAGGAAGGAGACGACCCGGTATGGTTCAAACGGTACTGACACGGCTAGCAACATCACTTTTCGTTATTTTCGGAGCCTCGGTGCTGGTGTACTGCATCATGTATCTTCTGCCGGGTGATCCGGTCCTGCTGATGTTAGACCCATCCTCTGCTACACCGGAAATGATCCAGAACTTGCGGGTTCAGCTAGGTCTGGATCAGCCATTTTACGTCCAGTTTGCACATTATTTTGGAGATATGCTCCGTGGGGATTTTGGTAAATCGATGATCAATTCCGACCCGGTGCTGCCTAAAATCTTGGAGCATTTCCCTGCAACACTTGCTCTGACGGCGCTTAGTTCTCTAATCGCAATCACAATTGGCATTACTCTAGGTGTATTGTCAGCCATTCATCGTAATGGAGTGATCGACTTTGTTGCTCGCCTTGTAGGATTATTCGGGATTTCGATGCCTACCTTCTGGACGGGAATTCTGCTCATCCTTTTGTTCTCCGTACAGCTTGGATGGTTTCCGGCGATGGGTTCAGATGGATTCAGTTCACTAGTGCTGCCAGCGGCAACACTAGGTTTAGTCGGTGCGGGGTTTATCGTGCGAATGGTACGTAACAGTATGCTGGAAGTGATCAATGAACCGTTTATCGTGGCATTGCGAGCCAAGGGGCTCTCGGAACGGGTCATCATGTATGGTCATGCACTACGAAATGCATTGATCCCGGCGGTAACGGTTATCGGTATGCTTATTGGTGATTTACTTGCAGGCACCGTTGTCGTTGAGACGGTCTTCTCGAGACAAGGAATTGGCCGAATTATTGCAGATGCCCTTATGTCTAAAGACTTGCCCGTGGTGCAAGGTGTCGTATTCTTTACAGCAATCATCTATGTAGTGTTGAACTTGCTCGTGGACATATCGTATGCGTACATCGATCCAAGAGTAAGACGTGCAGTGCGAGCTTAATCGGAAGGAGGAGTCTTCATGAGCATGAAACCATTGGTTGGTGACAAAAAAGCATGGTTGGGGCGTCGGGGACGTATTCGCATATGGAATCGCCATTCATGGCAGGCACGCTTCTCGCTAGCTATCTCGCGATCATTCTTCTATGCTGCATTACTGATTGTGGTATTTACGATTGCTTGTGCCATTGTACCGGGCTGGATTGCACCTTATTCACCAACGGAGATGTTGACCGATGCCATCCTTCAGGCTCCCTCTATAGCTCACTTGTTCGGAACGGATTATTTCGGCAGAGATATTTTTAGTGTGGTTGTGTATGGTAGCCGAGATTCGTTGCTGATTGGTTTCGCTTCTGTTCTCGTAGGCGGTCTTGCAGGTAGCGCGCTCGGAATTATATCCGGTTATATCGGCGGTATTGTAGATTCAATCATCATGCGTGCAGTGGATATATTAATGGCTGTACCTGGTGTGCTGCTTGCTTTGTCTGTGGCAGCTGCTCTGGGGCCAGGACTGCTTAACATTGCTTTGGCGGTTGCGGTAGCCTCTATTCCGGGGTATGCACGGGTTATGCGTGGGCAGGTCATGTCGGTCAAAGGACTTCCTTTTATCACCGCAACACGCTCCCTTGGTGGTTCTAATACACGTATTTTCTGGCGTCATGTGCTTCCGCATTCCTTATCACCGTTGTTGGTTATGGCAACGCTTGGGGTGGGAACGTCCATTTTGACCGGATCTGGGCTTAGCTTTCTAGGCCTCGGGGTATTGAAGGAAATCCCTGATTGGGGAGCGTTACTCTCCCAAGGGCGAGGTTATTTGACGGTGGCTTGGTGGATCTGTACTTTCCCAGGGCTGGCTATTACGTTGTTTGTACTGGCGGTTAATCTGATTGGAGACGATATCCGTGATCGACTTGATCCGAAAGTGAACGGGGCGGCATAGACACTAACGTTAGTCTATCTTTTTGATACCAAAGACTGCAGGAAATTGAACATGCATTATGTATAAGTGCGTGTTCAAAAAGGTCGGTTTGGACTTTTTGAACAACATCCATAAGGAGGAATTCATCATGTCACATGTCGTTATTATTGCAGGTTCTCCGTCCAAACGCTCACGTCTGACGGGGCTAATTGATTACAGTGTAAGCCAGCTAAGCGAGGCAGGCATTACGGTTGAAGTTATTCATGTGGCAGACCTACCTGCGGAAGACTTGGTGCAGGCGCGATTCGATAGCACGTTCATTCGGGATGCTCTAGCGGTAGTTGAAGCGGCAGACGCAGTGATTGTGGCTACTCCGGTCTACAAGGCTGCATACTCAGGCGTATTGAAGTTGTTCTTGGATCTCATTCCCCAAGAAGGACTACGAGGCAAAGTGTCGCTTCCATTAGTGATTGGTGGGTCTATTGCACATCTGCTTGCGATTGATTATGCGTTGAAGCCTGTACTGACAGCTCTTGGAGGTAGGCATATTCTTGGTGGAGTGTATGCAGTCGATCAAGGTATCGAACGGTTGGATGGAGATAAGTATGTATTATCGGCTGAGATTACAACGCGTTTGGATCGGTCACTCGAAGAATTAAGATTGACACTGGAAAAGGATGGTATTACGATAGCCTAAAACCAAGTAATTAGATCGGTAAAATAAAATAAATTTTGAAGTCAACTGATTGGAGCAAAGCGTCAGTGACGTGGATACGGAGGCACTTATGAATATTGAAAATATTGAAGCATTTGTATACATCAATCACTATGGAAGCTTCAATAAGGCTGCCGAAGTACTCTTTTTGTCCCAGCCTTCCGTGACCGCACGTATCCAGTCACTCGAACGTGAACTCGAATGCAAGTTGTTTGACCGATTGGGCAAGCAGATTGTGCTAACGGAGGAGGGGCGTAAATTTCTCCCTTATGCACAGCAGGTGCTGCAAGTGATCCAGAAGGGCAGACAGAAAATCCAGCAACGCCGTACTACACCTGATGCGCTGCGTCTGGGAAGCACCGTTTCTGTCTCGAATTATGTCATACCCGATTTCCTACCCAAGATTAAGGAAGCCTACCCGGAAGTCAGCATTAAACTAACGACGGCTCCGACCGACCAGTTGGTCGCCAAGTTATTGAATCAAGAAATTGATCTTGCTTTTGTACGTAAGGTCATGCATCCGGCGATTCGGACAGTTGCTTTTTATGAAGATCCGATCCAGTTGTATGTCTACAAAGGGCATCCGTTTATTGAACGTGGGCATGTCAGTATGGAGGCAATTCGAGAGGAGAGGTTGGTCTTCTTCGAATGCGGATCATTGGACTGGCTACGTATTCACAGAGCTTTTGACTCACTGGAACACCCGCCGGATATTACATATCATGTAGATCATTCGGAAACGGCGAAGAAACTTGTTATGCAAGGCGCAGGCATTGCCTTTTTGCCTGCGCTTACGGTGAAGAAGGAAGTGGAAGAGCAACAACTATTCCCTATTCAGGTACACGAGGTTGCTGGGGTTTCCTTACAAATTAGTGTAGTTACGTTAAAAGAAGAACATTCTCCGTTTGCAGAACCTTTTGGGGAACTGTTGCGGCAGCTATAGCATTTTGGATATTCGTACTGCGGATCGTACGTTTGAACTCGAATGATTAATTTAGGGGGAACTTCACATGGGCATTCGTATTGGGATATTGGATCAGACTCCAATCTATGAAGGGGAAAAGCCGGCGGATGCATTTCGGCATACGATTGAGCTTGCTCAGCGGGCGGAGGCGCTTGGATTTCATCGTTTCTGGGTATCAGAGCACCATGATTCAGAGCATGTGGCAGGCTCTTCACCGGAAGTGCTCATTGCCCATCTGATTGCTCATACCAAGCGGATTCGCTTGGGCTCCGGAGGTGTGATGCTTCAGCATTACAGCCCTTACAAAGTGGCCGAGAATTTCAATATTTTAACGGCACTCGGAGAGGGAAGAATTGATCTAGGTATTGGTCGTGCACCAGGAGGGCTGCCCCGCTCAACCCAAGCGCTACAACAGGGCATCCAAGATGCAGCCTCGCTTAAAGAGAAGATCGCTCAAGTAAGAAAGTTTATTCATAACGAGCCTGAACAAGATCCGTCCCATCCTTTAGCTGGATTGAAAGCTTCACCTGTATCCGAAATTCCAGCCGAGTTGTATGTACTCGGGGCAAGTCCTGACAGTGCTGGTATGGCAGCAGAGCTTGGATTACCCTATGTGTTCTCCCTGTTTATTAATAGTAATCAAGAGGTGGCTCAAGAAGCCTTCCGAATCTATCGTGAACAATTCGACCGTTCTACGGGGCGTGAGCCATATACGGCGCTTGCTCTATCGTTAATTGTGGCAGAGAGTGAGCAAGAAGCCGAGGAGCTGATTGGTGAGCATAGACCGATCAAGATTTTTCTGGAAAGTGGTAAGACGCTGACGGTACTTTCAGAGGAACAGGTAGCTGAATTTGCTAAACAAACGAACGAATCCTATCGAACCGAAGTGTTGGAACCAAGCGTGACCCGAGGTACAAAGGAATTTGTGGGTAAAGCGCTACGTGATTTCCAGCAAAAATTTGCTGTGGATGAGCTGATCGTAACGACGGCTACACGTGATTTTTCGAAACGAATCCGTTCGTTTGAATTGTTGCGGGAAGCTCTGGAGGAGCAAGGACTATTGGAAGATGTCGAAACCGCAAATGTTGCGGAGTCAGTGATATAGCTTATAGCTAGGGCGAGTTTTTAGACATGTCCTAATCTATTACAAATCCGTACACGATCATGGAGAGAGGGAGCGATGACATGAGTGATCTGAAACTGTCTGAACAGCGTATAGGGCATGAATTACAGCAAGTGGAGCCAGAGCCTCATCTCGATCACAAGCCAGTAGCTCCTACAGAACAGGACGAAACATTGGCTGCTCGCTTGATCGAAATCCGGCGTCAGCTTCACCGTAATCCGGAGTTATCCGGAGAGGAATTCGAAACGACCGCAGCCATTCGAGGCTGGTTGGAAGAAGAGGGGATAACCGTTGCGACGGATTATAAATTGCGTACTGGATTGATCGCAGAGATCGGTGAGGGAGATGGCCCAATCGTTGCTCTGCGTGCGGACATTGATGCTCTGCCTTTACAAGAAGAGACGAAACTTGAATATGCATCCCAAGTTGATGGCAAAGCTCATGCCTGCGGTCACGATGCGCATACGGCTATTCTTATCGGTGCTGCACGGCTGCTCAAGCAGCGTGAAGCCCAGCTTCGGGGTAAGGTGAGACTTGTATTCCAGCCCTCTGAAGAGAAGGCAACAGGTGCAAGACAAGTCATTCAGAGTGGTGCGCTCAGCGACGTTGGTGCCATATTTGGTTTGCATAACAAACCGGATCTGCAGGTAGGTACATTAGGCATTCGCGAGGGCGCACTTATGGCGTCAGCAGATGGGTTTGTTGTCAAGGTGGAGGGTGTAGGAACTCACGCGGCAGTGCCAGAGGCGGGCATCGATCCAATCGTCGTTGCTTCACACATCGTCACGGCACTGCAAGCAATCGTAAGTCGAAATGTTGGTGCGCAGGAAAGTGCCGTAGTCAGTGTAACTAAAATTCATAGTGGAACTGCATGGAATGTGATTCCTGATGAAGCGATTCTGGATGGAACGGTGCGTACTTTTGATGAGAAGGTACGGGCGCGGATTCGGGAACGCTTTAATCAGGTCGTCTCAGGTGTAGCGGCGGCTTATGGAACACGTGCATCGGTACGCTGGATACAAGGTCCACCGGCAGTTGTGAATGATGCCTCGTTAGCGGCTGAAGCAGAACGGGTGGCTAGCCAAGTCGGGTTGAAAAGTGTTAGACCATTGCCGTCTCCGGCAGGTGAAGATTTTGCCTTTTATCAAAAAGAAGTTCCGGGTCTATTTCTCTTCCTCGGCACATCCGGACGCCATGAATGGCACCACCCGGCATTCGATCTCGATGAAAGAGCACTCCCGCTTGGAGCACATCTCCTAGCAGCTCTTGCAGAACAGGCTCTTGAGAACCTACAGGCACAACAGCCAGTGGGTGGCTAATTGCTTGACTAAAGGAATAGCACGAAATGTTAGAAAACAGATGGCAATAGAGTAGCCGATAAAGAATAAATTTTAAAGAACAGCTACCAAAGAATAAATGTTAAAAGAACGACTTTGCAGGCATATTCACCTGTTCGAAGTAGGGAATCTGCCTGTTTACTGTACGTTTTCTTGCAAAAGGTCATGCCAAAAGGCTTTATGGACTAAGGGTTCCCATAAAGCCTTTTTGTGTTACTCGACCACCGCACCGCGTGATCCTTATGATTATTTCAAAATATTACTTCGAAATACAACTCCTTAGCTTGAAGCATTTGATTTCTTAATGATGACGTCCCCACTTGCATGCGCAGTGACCTGCCCATCCGCCTGCTCAATGAGCAAACGTCCATGACTGTCGACCCCTAGGCATTGCCCTTCAATCCATTCGCTGTTCTCACGGTCAACCATGAATTGAATTTCTTCTCCAAAGTTAAACATTCGTTCTTGATACAGCGGAATCAGTGGCTCGAATCCATCTGTAATCCAAGATTGGTGATAGTCCACTAGGCTCTGCACGAGCTGCTCTGCGAGTATCTCAGGACGAACTTCAGCGAATTCGGATAAACATATGGTGGAGTAAGGCACATGTTCTGGTCGATATGCCACATTGATACCGATTCCGATGTACATAGCGGAGTGATCGGCTTCAACGAGCGTACCGGATAGTTTAGCTCCGTTAATAAGGATATCATTAGGCCATTTGATCTGTAGCCGCTGATGGGCTGTAAGATACGGTTCAATGACATCCTGAATCGCAATTCCTGCCATCAATGCGATCGTTGGTCGAAGCGCCAGATTGGTGGATAGCGGCAAAACGGTAGTAAGTGCGAGATTTCCCGGAGGTGTCTGCCATGCCCGTCCGTATTGTCCTTTACCCGCAGTCTGATTCTGGGACATGACGGCGAAGCCTGGAGACTTACCGCTTTGGGTTAGTCGCTTCGCTTCTATATTGGTACTATCAATGGTGTCGTATTGTAATATGTCCATGGAAGATCCTCCAATCATGTCTGATGCAACGCACCTGAACTAACGATTGAATTATAACATGAACCTATCGCTGGGCAAGAGAATTCCCACAGTTCTGAATACTATGGATTGAAGTTGAGCGTTAGCCAGATACATCAATGCACAGGAAAATGGATTGTTTCATAACGGATAAAGCTCTTTTCTCTAAAATGGAAATATTTGTTGACGATCTGAAATGGCTATGCTATATTTTTCTCGTCCACTAATCGTAATAATTACGATTAATGTCGAATGAAGGAAAATAAGCTCACCTTTATATTCTGAGGATAAGAATAGGAGTAATCGCTGCGATGAAACAGGAGATCGAGTTTATCAAATTTAATCCGACCCAGAACATGACGATTCTGGTTCAGACGAATCATCCAGCCGAGAGCTACCCACGCATTGCATCCCAACTGATGTCGTATGAACATGTGTACGCTGAACAGGTGGGATTCATTGAGAGATCCATGCAACAGGGAGCCGTTGCACATTTACAGATGGCGGGAGGAGAGTTCTGTGGCAATGCCTGTATGGCACTCGCTGCACATATCGCAGCAGAAGCTAAGCTGGAACAACATGATCAGATGCACGTTGTGCTTACGGCTTCTGGAACAGAGCAATTAATCGTGTGTCATGTGAAAAAGCAAGCCAGCGGATATGACTGCCAGGTGTCTATGCCAATCCCTGAACAGATTGAGCAACGAACCATTAAGTATGAAGGATTGGATTTGGATATCATCATCGTGCGCTACCAAGAATTTATCCATATCGTGATCGAGGTTGAAGAATTTGATGAGATGATGAAGAGAAGAGCTCAAGCCTTGGCTCGGTTACTCGGATTAACGATGGGGGATAAGCTGATCGGTATTATGTTATATAAATCTTCGTCAACAGAGCTAGCTCCACTCATCTATGTACCTCCATTGGATAGTCTGATCTGGGAACGAGGATGTGGTTCAGGAACGGCCTCCCTAGGAGCTTACCTTGCTTGGAGCCAGCAACGCGAAATTTCGCATTACATCAAGCAGCCTGGTGGTGCCATTAAGGTGATGGTCGGGTGGCATGAAGCAGAAATTGAGAGTATTACCATTGAGGGAACTGTCGGCATTGTGGCACAAGGCAGAGCATTTATCGATGACCCAGCAAGCGCACTTTTACAGACACATCACATGTAAGACGATGACAAGATGTAGGGGGATAAGAAATGGTTACATTGGTTCATTTTCAGACCTGTTTGCGTGAATACGCGATGAAATTCAATGAGCTGGGAAGCAAGTATGATCATACGCTGCATCATAGTTCAGAGCTTGAAGCGCTGATCGATCATTATTCCAGGTTCGTGACTGATCCGGAGAACAAGGCAGCCTGGGAACAGCTTGCAGAGCAAGAACTGGACAGTCTCCATTCTCTCGTAGAGGAGCTTAGGCAGCAATCCGCCTACTGTGTAGCGATTATGGAGAAGTATCGTGCATTGCGATTACAGCGTGGTGATGTACAGATCGCGGATTATTTCAAGAACATCGAAGAATGCATTGATAAGGAGTTTGGCAGCTTCCACGTCACAGCGCAGTCCAAGGTATTGCTGGTAGGCTCGGGTTCATATCCCATGACTCCCTTGTACATCGCCAAGCGAACAGGAGCCGAGGTCGTGGGTATCGATATTGATGAAGAGGCGATTACGCTGGGACAGAAGGTTGTGGAGATCCTAGGAGCTGGCTTGAACATTCGTCTGGAACGCCTATTGCTGGAACAGCTGGACTACACGCAAGAAGCAACACATATTATTTTCAGCTCTACGGTAGCGAATAAGTACGATTTGCTTGATCAATTGCATGACCTGACGAATGATCATGTCGTTGTGGCGATGAGATATGGCGACCAATTAAAATCCCTGTTCAATTATCCCATGCTGGAAACGGACAGTCGAAAATGGAAGCTCGCTGACACGGTGTTACGCCCTGACGATGTGTTCGATATTGCGCTATATCAAAAAGCATAGTTGTTACAACCACTTTTCACGAAAACGATTAAATCTGAACAGAGGTTGATCTTACTTCGTTAGAGCTAGGAGCTAAGAGGTAAGGTGATTCTAATTTACAGGTAGTATGTTGAACATAAGGAGGCTCATATGGGAGGTTTTCAGCGAATTCTGATATCCGGAACAGGTCCTGTATCCATTCAGCTTGCCGTACTGTTCCAAACGTATCTCAACTGCTCCATCGGAATTGTGGGCAGGGAATCCGTTCGATCGGCATCGATATTTGCATCACTGGAACAGAATGACCAACGCATTCAAGCAAGTATCCAAAATGAACAGCATCAACCGCTTGCTGGTGAGTGCACTGTCCATCAGGTGTTTCACGGCTACGATACCATGGAGGGTGAATGGGATACGCTGATTTTGGCTGTCACAGCAGATGCTTACATCGACGTATTGCGAGAAATGAAGGAACACTTCGTTAAACAAGTGAAATGTATCGTTTTGGTGTCACCTACTTTTGGTTCCAATCGTCTGGTAAGCCAGTATATGAAACAGAGAAACGCGACTCCAGAAGTGATCAGCTTCTCTACGTATCTTGGAGATACCCGCTGGATGCACGAGCAACCGTCCAATCAGGTCATTACGACAGGCGTTAAGAAGAAGGTCTATATCGGTTCCACCCGATCTGCTTCTGAATATATACACAACCTGTGCTGGCTGTACGAGAAACTAGGAATTCACATGGAGGTCATGGCATCCCCGCTAGAGGCAGAAACGAGAAATATATCTCTATATGTGCACCCGGCTCTGTTCATGAATGACTTCTCACTTGAGGCGATCTTTGGGGAATCGGATATCCAAACCTATGTGTACAAAATATATCCAGAAGGCCCGGTTACCCAATATTTGATTCGGGATCTGCGGGCTCAGTGGCAAGAGATCATGCAAATTACAGACAAACTCCATATTCAGGGGATCAACCTGTTGCAATTCATGACCGATGATAATTATCCAGTGCGTTTAGAGAGTTTATCCCGCTACGATATCGAGAATTTTAATCAACTGCAAGCCATACATCAAGAGTATTTATTGTACATACGTTACACCTCATTGTTGATCGATCCTTTTTCTAAACCAAGTCCAGAAGGAACCTATTTTGACTTTTCGGCCGTGCCATTTCGGAAAATGTTTGTGAATCATGAGGGATATGTGGATATCCCCCGTATGCCCAAAGAAGATTATTATCGCATCAAAATTATCCAGGGTATCGCAAGACATATGGAGGTAAGCTGTCCGACCATTGATCAATTTATTGCTACATATGAGGCGAAGCTTCAGCAAGTAGCTCAAGCTCATAGTGGTCAGCGCTTATCCGATGCCTTTGTCATTCAATCCTTTGCTGAGGACATTGAGATGATCTGCCAAGGAATTGCAAACCACAGGGATGCGATACATCACGATGTGAAGTCTTGCTTCAAAGAGTCCGCTGTATAGTTACGAAGCATGCCGGCTGGCATGAATACGCACATTTTTATTTTTAACATCAGGAGGAAATATTGTGAAGAAGAGTAGTCCATTCATTTATATGTTGATGCTGGTATCCGTTCTGGTTCTTATTGCTGGTTGTGGGCAACCCAATGAGACTTCGACAGAGCCTGCCAACCTTGAAGTCCAGAGCGAATTAATCTATGCGTCAGCCAAAGATATTAACGATATGAACCCTCATCTATATACAGGCTCGATGCCTGCCCAAGGCATGGTATACGAGTCTTTGGTGGAGAACACACCGGACGGAATTAAGCCATTGTTGGCTGAATCTTGGGACATTTCAGAGGATGGTAAGACCTATACATTTCATTTGCGCCAAGGGGTGAAGTTTCATGATGGTGAGCCCTTTAACGCAGAGGCCGTGAAACAGAACATTGAAGCCGTGCAGGCCAACGCTGAAAAACATGCCTGGATTAAATTATCTACCAAAATTACGAGTGTGGAAGTCATTGATGAATACACCGCGGCGTTGACACTGTCAGATGCCTATTATCCAGCATTGGTCGAATTGTCTATGACTCGACCTTATGTGTTCATCTCACCGAAGGATTTTGTTGACGGTGGAACCAAAGACGGCGTGAGTGGTTACCATGGCACAGGACCATACAAGCTTACAGCACATAAGGTTGAAGAGAACGCTACCTTTGAAGCCAATGAAGAATATTGGGCAGGAGCACCCCTAATTAAGAAAATCACCTCTAAAGTTCTTCCGGCAGGAGAGACCACATTTTTGGCACTGCAAAAGGGAGAAATCAACGTTGTGTTCACAGATGATCGGGGTGCGGACAGCATCGATGTTGAAGCGATGGAACGATTAGCTGAATCCGGTGATTATCAGGTCGTTCGAAGTGAGGCGATGAATACAAGTATAATCGTTGCTAACAGCAGCAGACAAGGCAGCCCAGTGCAAGAAACGGCTGTTCGCGAAGCACTCTGGTATGCGATTGACCGGGAGACGATCAGTAACGATATTTTCAATGGAACCCAGACGGTAGCGAACACACTATTCTCATCCAACGTTAACTATGCGAATGTTGATCTGAAGCTGCGAGAGTATAATCCAGAAACGGCAAAAGCACTATTGGATCAAGCAGGCTGGACAGCAGCAGAAGGAGGAGCTGTAAGAACGAAGAACGGTCAGCCTTTGACGATGAAACTTTACTATGACAGCAACTCCTCCTCACAGAAAATTCAAGCTGAATTAATCCAACATGCAGCAAAAGAATTGGGGATTGGGCTAGAGCTTGTAGGTGAGGAGTCGACTTCTATCGCTAATCGAAGAGCGACCGGAGAATATGATCTGTTGTTCAATCAGACTTGGGGACTTGCTTATGATCCTCAAAGCACCATTGCTGCGTTTACATCAGATTCGGCGTACAAGCACACAACGAGTGGTATAGCTCAAGCAGATGAACTGTATCGGAAGATTGACGAGGTTATGGTATCTACGGATGAGACATCACGGAAGTCCTTATACGCCGATATTATGAAAATCGTGCATGATGAGGCGGTATTCATCCCCATTACGAACGGACGTGTGACGGTGGTTGCTCCCCAGAACCTGGAGGGCATTGGATTCAAACAGACGCAATATGAATTGCCTTTTGAACAGATGAATTTTAAATAGAGCGGAGATGGATATGGGAAGGTATATCGTCAAACGAATTCTGTTAGCTATCCCTTTACTGATGGTCATTTCATTTATAACGTTTGTGCTAATTAACCTATCGCCCTTGGAACCAGCAGTCGTGGTATTACAAGCACAGGAAGTTCCGCAGATTACGGCTGAGCTCATCGCCCAAACGAATAAAGAACTGGGTTTTGATCAGCCGTTCCTGATCCAATATATGAACTGGGCGATGGACGTCATACAGTTTGATTTTGGTCACTCGTATGTATCCGGTGAGTCTGTCTGGACGCTAATTGGCCCGGCGTTTCTGAATACGTTGAAATTAACGCTGGTTTCCTCGGTATTTATTATCGCGTTATCGATACTGCTAGGTGTGGTCTGTGCGATGCGGGAAGGAAAACTGCTGGATCAATCGGTCAGAGGCATTTCATTTTTCCTCACGGCGATGCCGTCCTACTGGCTTGCAGCCATCATGATCTGGTACTTCTCCGTCAAGCTGGATTTATTGCCGACCAGTGGCATGGACTCGTATCGCAGCTATATTCTGCCGGTTATTGTGATCACGGTCAGTTATACGGGCATTTATTTTAGGACTGTTCGCAGTTCGATGTTAAGCAATATGAATGAGGATTATGTGTTGTACGCGCGGGCAAGCGGTCTGAGTGAAAGGAAGGTCATGCTTCATATTTTGCGTAATTCACTGCAAGTGGCGGTATCGATCTTCTGTATGGCCATTCCTATTGTGCTGGGCAGCACCGTTGTCATTGAAAATGTATTTGCTTGGCCAGGGCTCGGCAGGCTTAGTGTGAAGTCCATTTTAAGTAGAGATTTCCCGATTATTCAGGCTTATGTACTTATTTTGGCAGTCACCTTTGTCCTGTTCAACACACTTTCCGACATTATCAATGCTGCGATGAATCCAAGGTTAAGAAAGGAATTCTGATGCGAATACTGAAAAATCTGAGCAGAGATAAGCTTGCAATGATCTCGTTGTCCATCATCTTGGCTACGATTATTGTGGGCATCTTTGCCCCTTTCATTGCACCGCATGATCCTGGAGCCGTCAACATGAAGCTTCGTTATGCTTCTTCCTCCTGGACTTATCTGTTAGGCAATGATCACCTCGGCAGATGTGTATTATCAAGACTCATTTACGGCATTCGTCCCAGTGTGTTATGGGTGCTCGTTGCCTTGGCGTTGTCCGTGTTGATCGGAGCAATTATTGGCTTTGTAGCGGGTTATTTCAAGGGTAGAGTGGATGCATGGATTATGCGAATCTGTGACATTATGCTGTCTTTCCCCGGTTACGTGATGACACTGGCTGTGGTGGGTATTTTGGGAGCCGGTCTGGAAAATATATTAATTGCCTTTGTATGGATGAAATGGGCCTGGTTTGCCCGCGTCATTCGAACCTCTGTCATGCAGTTCACTGACATGGATTATGTGAAATTCGCCAAAGCTTCTGGCATACCTAACCTGAGAATCATTACCAGGCATATTGTGCCGGTTACCTTTGCGGATATTGCGGTCATCGCTAGTGGCGCGATGTGCTCAATGATGTTGCAAGTCTCGGGATTATCCTTCCTAGGGCTAGGTATTCAGGCGCCTCATGCAGAGTGGGGGATGATGCTTAATGAAGCTAGAGAAGTTATGTTCTCTAGACCCGAATTAATGTTGGCACCTGGGCTGGCGATTGTGATCGTTGTGTCGGCATTTAATTTTTTATCGGATGCCCTTCAGGTTGCTCTAGATCCTAAACTGATGACTTCCCAGGGCAAGTCCGTCCAACCTCACGAAAGCGAGGTGAGAAAGACAGCTTATGAATATAGTAGAGGCTAAACACCTGAAAGTATGGGACACCAATACAGGCAAAGTCATTATTCATGACAGTTCATTCGAAGTTAAGCAGGGAAGCTGCTTAGCGATTGTTGGTGAGAGTGGAAGCGGTAAATCGGTCACATGTAGGGCGCTAATACGGCTGAATAAGCCGTGGATTCGTCAATCGGGCACGCTGTTGTTTCAGGGTGAGGATCTGAATGCGCTGACGGAACAAGAGATGAGGCGTAAGAGAGGCAAGCAGCTATGTATGATTTTGCAAAATGGCATGAGTGCATTCGATCCTTCCTGTGTGATTGGCGTCCATATTCGAGAGACACTGCAGCAGCATTTTGATTGGAATGCCCGTGAGATCGAGCGCCGAATCTGCAATGCGATGGAAAGTGTCATGCTGAAGAACCCTCCTGAGATCCTGAATCAGTATCCATATCAGTTGTCTGGCGGGATGCTGCAGCGGATCATGATTGCACTAGCACTGGTGCTCGAACCAGCTCTCATTATTGCGGACGAGCCAACCACAGCACTGGATACAATTTCTCAATACGAAGTGGTGGAACAATTAATTCAATTGCGTGAACGCATCGGCTGTTCCATGATATTTATCTCTCATGACTTGGGTGTCGTTAAGAAAATTGCGGACGATGTGATCGTCATGAAGGATGGAATGATTGTGGAGCGGGGCAGCATGCAGTCTGTATTAACGGAGCCCGCACATGCCTATACGCAGTATCTGGTATCTACCCGGTTGGAGCTGAGCAATCATTTCAAGACATTGATGCAGGAGGGCTCATAGATGCTGAAGGTGGATGGGGTTGGCAAATCATATAACCAAGGTGGACTGTTCTCAAAACAACAACAGCAGATTCTGAGCAACGTAACCTTTGAGTGCAAGCAGGGTGAATGTCTAGGCATTATTGGTGAGAGCGGGAGTGGCAAGTCTACCTTGGGACGATTGATTCTGGGCATTGAGAGGCCGGATCGTGGCGTGATCCAGTTTGAAGGAAGAAGTGTGAGTGATCGGCGCGTCCGGATCGGCAATATCAGCGCAGTGTTCCAGAATTATACGTCCTCTATGAATCCGTTTCTTACGGTGGAGGATGCCATTATGGAGCCGATGCAAGCGCTGAAGAAGAGTGAGCAGGATATAGCGGGAAAGGTAGACCTGTTGCTGACTCAGGTTGGATTGGACTCCACCTACCGTTCCAAATATCCACATGAGCTATCCGGCGGGGAGGCACAGCGCGTCTGTATTGCTAGAGCGATCTCTACAGCTCCAAGGTGCATTGTATTTGATGAGGCGATCAGTTCTCTGGATGTGTCGGTTCAGATTCAGGTACTTCAGCTACTGAAGGAACTGAAAGACATCTACAAGATGAGTTATGTCTTCATTACTCACGATATTCAGGCGGCCGCCTATATCTGTGACCGGGTGATTATTTTCAGGGCAGGTCAGATCGAAGAAGTGATTCCTACCGAGCAACTGAAAGATGTCCAGTCGGATTATGCGAAGAAATTATTGAAACATCTTATTACATTTTAGGGGGTTATCCCGTTGTGAGCGGAGCAATGTCGTGGCCTTTTTTGCGTTTGTACATATTGGTGCTTCTCTATTTCAGTGCCAATGCCATTCTTAATGTGATCATCCCCCTACAGGGAGAATTCCTTGGAGCAAGCAGCACGACCATTGGGTTAATCATGGGTGCGTACATGTTTACGACGATGTTTTTTAGACCATGGGCGGGGAAAATTATTCAAAAGCATGGACCAATCAAAATTTTACGTCTTATTCTGATTATTAACGGATTAGCCCTCGTTTTATATACGTTTACGGGTCTAGGTGGATATCTATTAGCCCGGATTTTGCAGGGGGTATCCACGGCGTTCTTTAGCATGGCTCTACAGATTGGCATTATCGATGCACTCCCGGAACAAGATCGATCACAGGGCATATCGTATTATTCGTTGTTTAGTTACATCCCGGGCATTGTGGGGCCAGTGCTCGCATTAGGGATTTGGCAGGCTGGCGGCATGGATTATTTCACGGTTGTGTTAATCGGAATTGCTATCTGTACGGGAGTCTTCGGTTATAGCGCCAAAATAGAAAAGAATAAAGATCAGCCTGAAGGGAATGCACCGGATCAGTCTGTCAGTATGTGGGAGTCCTTTGGACAGTTGGTGAAGAACTCACACTTGTTTCGCTGCAGTGTGCTGATGCTCAGTGCATCGATTGTATTTGGGGCGGTCACAACGTTTATTCCGCTGTATGCGAGTCAGATTCCAAGTGGTAATGCCGGCATCTATCTCATGCTTCAAGCGGGGACGGTGGTGCTGGCACGAATTGTGCTTAGGAAACGGATTCCTTCCGACGGACGATGGCATGCGACATTTATTATGGGCACAATGTTTCTGCTCGCTTTAGCTGCGCTATGCGTAAGCATGTCGACCACAGGAGGGGTGGTTCTATTTTATGTCGGTGCAATTTTGATGGGCATTGCTCAAGCGATTCTGTATCCGACATTAACGACCTATCTGTCATTTGTATTACCTCAGTTGAACCGCAATGTATTGATCGGCTTGTTTATTGCGACAGCAGATTTGGGTATTTCTCTCGGCGGTGTGATCATGGGGCCGCTGGCTGACTTATTTTCCTATTCAATGATGTACATGATCTGTGCTATTCTGGGAGCGGTGATGATCGTTTTTGCCTATGAACGGCGCAATGCGGTCACAGGTACATCTGTGAGCTGACTTCCAGAGAAAGTAGGTACGATGCATTGAAGGATTCTGAAACTGTGACAACCCATGGAAAATTAAACCCGGCATCCTTATCTTTTTTTCGGTTTTATATGCTGGCTTTTTTATTTTTTGCAGCCAATGCTGCGCTGACGATTATTCTGCCTTTGCGGAGCGAGGCAGCAGGGTTGAATCAGGCGGAGATTGGTCTCATGATGGGGGCATACATGTTCACGTGTATGCTATTAAGACCTTTTGCAGCGCAACTGCTGGGCAAGTATGGACCGCTTCGTGTCATGAAGGGGTTACTGCTTCTGCATGCGGGAACGTTGCTGCTATTTGTTGTGTTTGGTGTGGAGGCGTATCTGTGGCTGCGGGCATTGCAGGGTGTGGCAACAGCGTTTTTCTCAATGACGATGCAAGCGGGAATTGTAGAGAAGCTTGAGGATAAAGACCGTGCACAAGGCTTGTCCATGTACACGCTGTTTACGATGGTTCCCACGCTGGTGATTCCGATCCTGGCCATTCAGATCTGGGAGAATGCCAATGATCTGTGGTTCATTGTGCTGATATTGGGACTCGCGGCACTTCCCTTGTTGGTTGGCTACTCCGTGGATCTGCCCCAAAGTACAGTACAGAACAAATCGTACACATTGGGCGATATGCTGCGTTCATTCAGCGGCATCTGGCGTAGTACACCCCTGTTAATTAGCAGTATCGTGATGCTCTTTGCTTCATGTGTGTTTGGAGCAACGGCGACGTTTCTTCCCTTGTATATGGTGTCCACGGGGGCGGCGAGTGCGGGGCTGTTTCTAACGATTCAAGGCTTAGTGGTTATTCTGTGCCGGTTCATCCTGCGCAAAAAAATACCGTCGGACGGGAGCTGGAGTACCTGGCTGATGGCAGGATTACTGATAAGTGCAGCACTGGGAACGCAGTTGCTCAGCCTGCTGGAGACGATCGGACCATTCGTATATCTCTCGGCAGTGTTTAGCGGTTTTGCCGTAGCTTTGCTGTATCCAACACTGACGACGTATCTCTCTTTCGTGCTGCCTGCGGATTCCAGATATGTGCTCATGGGTATCTTCATGTCCTCGTACGATCTGGGCTTCTCCCTCGGTGGACTCGCCATGGGTATTCTTGTGCAAGTGAGCTCGTATTCGGTGATGTTTATGATCTGTACACTGCTCTCCGTGGTGGCCTTGGTTCTGATCGTACTATTCCGTCAGCGAATGGAAGCGGGCAATAGCGACAGGTCTGTGGTGTCGAACTGAACAGCAGAGTGATTATATGATTGTTTATATTTTGTAGTGAAGGCTTATGAACTGAAATTTCCTCGATCTATCATCAGGGTAGAAACCGCAGGATAACAGGGCATAAGCCCTTTTTTTCATTCAAGATTAAGGTGATGTTGTGAAAAATAATTTGACAACAGCGACTAACAGGATTATAGTTTTTGTTGTTAATCGTAATAATTACTATTAAGGTTCATCAAGATGAACTGTACCTATAAGGAGTAGATACACATGACACAAAAGCAAGTGCCGGTAACTGTACTCAGCGGTTACCTCGGTTCAGGTAAAACGACGGTTCTGAATCATATCCTGCATAATCGGCAAGGCTTGAAGGTTGCCGTGATTGTCAACGACATGAGTGAAGTCAACATTGATGCCGCATTAGTACGGGGAGAAGCGACACTCTCGCGTACGGAGGAGAAGCTGGTGGAGTTGTCTAACGGCTGTATCTGCTGCACCTTGCGGGATGATCTGATGCAGGAGATTGAGAAGCTGGTGAACGAAGGCAGGTTTGATTACATTCTGATCGAATCGACAGGCATTAGTGAACCTGTTCCGGTTGCCCAGACTTTTACATACGCCGATGAAGAATCGGGTATTGATCTGACCCGTCTAGCTAAACTGGATTGCTTAGTTACCGTGGTGGATGCTAATCGGTTTTGGCATGATTTTGCTTCAGGACAGAGTCTTCTGGATCGGAATCAGGCTACCGGGGAAGACGATACACGGGATGTTGTAGACTTGTTGATTGACCAAATTGAGACGTGTGACGTGTTGCTGCTGAACAAATGTGATCTGGTCGATGAGGTGGAGTTGAATAAGCTCGAAGGTATCATTCGCAAGCTTCAGCCTCATGCCAAAATCATCCGTACAGTGAATGGTCAAGTGAACCCGTCCGAAATTCTGAACACAGGCCGCTTCGACTTCGAACAAGTGAGTATGTCTGCCGGATGGATTCAGGAACTGGAGAAAGAAACACATACTCCCGAGACAGAGGAATATGGCATAGGCTCCTTCGTGTATCGCCGCAGAAAACCATTCCATCCTACTCGTCTGGCAGAATTTATGAGTTATTGGCCAGAAGAAGTTGTACGTGCAAAAGGGTTGGTCTGGCTCGCAGCTGAAGGAGATGTGGCAGCCAGTCTTAGCCAAGCCGGGCCATCGATTCAGTTTGGGCCTGCGGGACACTGGGTAGCAGCATTGCCGGAAGCGGATCGGGAAGAAATATGGCAGAGTGAGCCTGAGGTTCGAGCGAAGTGGGATGCCCAGTGGGGGGATCGCCAGACCGAGCTAGTTATGATTGGGATTGAGATGGATCGAGCCATCATAGAAGAAGAACTGGATCAGTGTTTACTCAGTGATGATGAGATGCAATCCGATTGGACAGGGTTTGAGAATCCACTGCCATGGCCTGTAGACGCAGTGGTTTAAGAGACATATACCCAAACGATAAGGAGATGTAGATATGGCCAAGAAGTCAAAAGTTGTTCGTGAGAAAAAACGTCAAGCTATGGTAGCTCGATATGCAGAGCTACGCCGTGAGCTCAAAGAAAAAGGAGATTACGAAGCGTTGCAGAAACTACCACGCAATGCCTCTCCTACTCGCTTGAAAAATCGCTGTGAGGTGACAGGTCGGCCAAGAGGATACCTACGCAAATTCAAAGTATCACGGATTGTCTTCCGTGAACTGGCTCACAAAGGACAGATCCCGGGTGTGACAAAGTCAAGCTGGTAACGAATGTGCCTTTGTGTTCATAAGCGTGTTCATAAGTCGGTTGGGTTGTCTGTATTAGACCAGTTGGGGAGGTAATACCATGCTAGACTCCTTTACCGTTTGCCGAATTGAGTCCATACTGGACGGGTATATCCATGAGAAAGTACCTGCACCGCTGCGAACGATGGTGAAGTTGACCTATCGTATGGATCAGAATGAGCTAATTCTGACCGAAGAGAGACCAGCCCAGGAGCGTTACCGATGGGACAAGCTGGATATTGCCAGATTCGAGTGGGATGAGCATCGCTGGAAGGTGTTTGCCAAGGATAAGCATGATTGCTGGGATACAGTAGATGCGATACAACCTTGCCAGCATTTTGAGGATTTACTTGAACAGGTGGAACGAGATGAAGCAGGCGTGTTTTGGCGCTAATGCTTAGAACGGATAAATGCCGCTGCAATCCATGCAGCGGCATTTTTATTTTAATCATTTCCATCGCCAGTGAGACATGAACACGACATACATTGTAGTAAGCTGCTACATTATCATGCATGATGTCCAGTTTAGATACTACACTTCGTATAAAATTTCCCCTGTACGTGAAACATCGTAGCCTTCAAACGTTTGCAGTTCCTGCCTAAATTCTGAGGATTGCAGGATACGTAACACTGAATCTACCCACGCTTCATTTCCTTGTTTTCTAAGCATAACTAGATCGTATCGCTCCTGTACAAGGGGGATAAAATCAACCTGGCCAATGAGCCGAACGGCCTTCTCGATGCCGACACCTACATCGGCTTCACCAGTGCTGACTTTCGCTGCAACGCCCATATGACTGGTCTCCTCTATATCGTATCCCTTCAATTGGGAGGGAGAGATACCGTGGAGCCGAAGCTGTTCGTCCAGCAAAACCCTTGCGCCAGAACCCTTCTCACGATTAGCCAATCGGAGATCAGGCTGGTTCAGGTCACTCCAATCCTTAAGGCCACGCGGATTACCCCGTGGTACATAGAGGCCAGCTGGGCGTGACAGCAGGTTCACCACTACGTAAGACCAGCCAATCAAGATTTTGCGAATATAGGGTAAGTTGTACTCCCCTGTATCTCCATCAAGCAAATGAGTGCTGACGAGATCCGATTCGCCGCGATACATCGAGATTAATCCGTCTAGGCTGCCCATGAATGAGCGGAGGGGACGGATATTCTGAGTTTGTTTCTCCATATGGCGCATGAGAATATCTAGGCTCACATCCTGACCCGTAATGACAAGGTGACGGGCAGACAGGTGGTTCTGCTGAGCATTTGCAGGAGGATACGCAGTCACGGTAGATGAAGAGCCAGAGGATACCGGATGTAGAACCGAGTCTGTGTTCATTGAATCGGTATCCTTGTTGCCTGAACCTTGTGAACGAGCTGCTGATTCCGCGGCAGCAGTTCGATTAATGCCGGATTGGAGCTGTTTGGAGCGATGTTTATATGCCTCCAGATCGGTGGCGTCCACTCTCATCTGTTTGCCTACGCGGTAAGCGACGAGGTCTCCTTTTTTGATCAGGTCATAGACCGTCAGCTTGGATATTTTGAGTAGCTTCGATATTTCTTCGGTCGTATAGGATTGCTCCTCCGTCATTAGTGAAGATCCTCCTTCAAAGGTATATAAATAAATGTATACATAGGACACTCGCCATTTCGATGGCAAAGTATGATGAAGTCATTTTCAAGAGAGAAAGGTACAGATGTATTTTAGGGTTAAATCATTTTTCTTCATCTATGCTATCGCTTGATTCGTCATAATTAATATCTCTTGTACTATACCATTAATTGAGGGGAACCATAAACCATAGAGCGTGCAACCATCCAATCTAAACGTCATTAAAAATAGAATGTGAGCTATGTCACCTTCCCATTTTAACGCTCTTGTGTATAATGAATTATAGTTAATTATATCTAATTATAACGAAACATAACTTTGGGGGAGAATGAATGAGACAGAGAATCGGATATGTACTGGGAAGTATGTCACTTGGATTAGCTCTTGTATTGAGCGGATGTGGAGCGAACACAGGCTCTCCAGATGCGTCCTCGGCAACGGGAGCCGCGGCGTCTACTGCAGCATCAGGGGAGAACAGTCCAACAGAGAATGTGGATCCGCAGGAAACGGTGGAGTTAACTATCTCGGCTGCTGCCAGTCTGACGGATGCGATGAAAGAAATTGAGACAAGCTTTGAAGCGGCTAACCCCAACATTAAACTGAATTTTAACTTCGGTGCTTCGGGTGCATTACAGCAACAGATCGAGCAAGGAGCACCATCTGATATTTTTGTCTCCGCTGCAAGTAAAAACTTAAATGCTCTCGTGGAAGAGAATTTGATTGCTGAAGCAGATCAGCAAAATTTACTCCAAAACTCATTAGTCGCTGTTGTCACTGCTGATCGTGCGGATGAAGTGAGCAGTGAGAAGGATCTTACCTCAGATACAATTAAAACCATTGCGATCGGCATTCCAGAAAGTGTACCTGCGGGAACATATGCCAAGGAAGCATTGACCAATGCGAAGCTGTGGGATCAGCTGGAGAGCAAGCTCGTACAGGGTAAGGATGTAAGACAAGTATTACAGTACGTTGAGACGGGGAATGCAGATGCTGGATTTGTATATAAAACAGATGCGTTGACCTCTGATCAGGTGAAGATTGCGTTTGAAGTAGACAAGAATAGCTACACACCAGCCAATTATCCAGTAGGAATCATTGAAGGCACGAAGCACCGGACAGAAGCGGAACAATTCTATACGTATTTGCAATCGCCTGAGGTACTGGACGTGTTCGCCAAATACGGGTTCTCCATTCCGGAATGAATGTGAACGCCATAGACTGGTCGGTATTTTGGTCACCGGTTCGACTATCGCTTCAGGTCGCTCTTCTATCCAGTGTCATTGCTGCCGTGCTTGGAATTGCTGTAGCCTGGAAGATGTCGCGTGCTTCGTTCCGGGGCAAAATATTTCTGGAAACG
This sequence comes from Paenibacillus sp. Root52, assembly GCF_001426865.1. Lineage (GTDB taxonomy): Bacteria > Bacillota > Bacilli > Paenibacillales > Paenibacillaceae > Paenibacillus. The sequence continues at coordinate 189,826 of NZ_LMFO01000032.1, forward strand.
TTCTTCATGCTTCCGCTTGTGTTACCTCCAACCGTCGTTGGGTTCCTATTACTTGTGCTGTTAGGACGCAAAAGTCTACTTGGTCAATGGATTGAAGCCATCTTCTCGGCGCCAGTGATCTTCTCATGGTGGGCTGCGGTAATCGCCGCTGTTGTGGTCGCTTTTCCACTGGTCTACCAAACGATGAAATCTGGATTTTCCGGAATTGATCGGGATCTCGAAGCAGCTGGTCGATCCATTGGTGCGAATGAGTGGCAAGTATTCTGGTACATTTCCCTGCCGCTGGCTGGCAGAGCATTGATGACCGCATTTATATTGGGGTTTGCTCGAGCTCTCGGTGAATTCGGCGCTACATTGATGATTGCAGGTAATATTCCAGGCAAAACGCAAACGGTGCCTACGGCAATCTATGTTGCTGTGGATTCCGGGAATCAGACGATGGCATGGGCGTGGACATGTACCATTGTCGTGATCTCATTTATGATGCTGTTCCTGACCAGACAATCGCGAAGCAGTAATGATTGATTCACGACACGACAGGATGAAAGTAAACAAACCCGCTGAAGGAAAGGTTTCCTTCAAGCGGGTTTTTGAGTTAGATCCGTATACGGATATTAGATTATGAGAATAGAACCTTGGCGCTAACCCGTTTGTACAGACTGGGCATGATAACGTTCCGGGTCTAATATTTTGATCATAAACACAATTTCTTCTGAAGCATCAGCAGTCTGCACCACTTGGGTATGGAACGGAGTGTAGCCTTTACGTTCATACATGGGAGCCAGCCAAGGATGCCGAGTCGCTGTTGCCAAGAAAAGGGCAGGCTCATCCAGTTTGGTCAGAATCACCTGCTGTTCAACCCAGTCAAGCAACCTCGAACCATACCCTTTGCCTTTATGGTTAGGACTCACAGCGAACCACCGAATAAAAGGATAGGAGCTGATCGCCTGCCGCCGCGCATCTTGTCCTCGATCCAAGGTTACGGTAGCAATGATCTGCCCATCTTCCTCAAGTAGATAACACTCATGCTGAGTTACGTTATTCTGAATAACCTCCAATGTGGCATGTCCTGCAGGAAACGGAATGTTTAGCGCACGAATCGTCTCGTATGCATCCAAAGTAACGGCAAGCAACGATTCAGCGTCTTCCAGTGTGGCTAGGCGATAATGTTCTGTCATCGGTAACCTTCCCTTCATGATTGAATGGCAACTATTCCAACCCGGTAAGTGAACATTATAGATTAGGTGTCATTTTATCATGGAACGGTTTCCGGGAGTAGCGTACTCTAATCCATTCTATCTATAAGCCAATTGAAAGCTTCTATATGTATTCGTAGAGTTGTGGCAGAGTGCAAATATAAAATCCGTGGGTTATAATAAATAAAAGTGTTAGAACTATAAACGGGGTGCTAGATTTCGTGGATAAAAAAGAGCGAAGAGAAGAGTTGCTTATTGAAAATGCACTTATGTCTTCCATGTTTAATAAAATTTGGTTAACTGACTGGAATTCTAAAAATCATCTGAATTTATCCATGACTGAGGTAAGTATACTAGAGATGTTAGCTTCCGAGGGCCAAAAGCGGGCAAAAGAATTATCAGAGCCGCTACATATTACTTCTGGAGGAATAACAGGGATTTGCAACAGGTTGATTAAGAAAGGTTACATTGTGAGAACGCGCGATGAATCGATTGATCGACGCTCTGTTGTTCATGAAATTACGGATTTAGGTAGAAAAGTTGTTCAAGAAGCTTTTGATATGAGATTAGAGCTGGTATCTACTCATTTTAGCTCGTTGACGGATGAAGATATCCAAGCATGGAACCGAGTATACAAAAAATTGCTGGGAAATGTGAACTCAAAGTAATAGCTCCACATAGGCGAGTAGACGAAGCAGAGCATCTGTTTCGTCTATTTTTTTTGCTTTTTATGCCTACAGATATGGCTTTATATGTGAATAATATCACGTAATTAATTTTTGCAAGTGACAAAATTATGAATTGTAAAAAATAAAGTTTAGGAGTATTATTTATCTTGCAAGTAAGATAATTATTAAAAAGATTGTTTTTGATAATTTAAATGTACAACGAAATAACAACAAAGGATGTGCAGACACAATGAAAGCAGTCACGTACAAGCAAGGTCAGTTTGAAGTCAAGGAACTACCGGAACTTCGACCGAACCAAGATCAATTGTTAGTAGAACCCCTCGCCATAGGAATATGCGGAAGTGATCTTTCAGCCGTTGAACATACGGAGGATTTTCTAGAGAGTGTAACCAAAGCAGGAAGTGTGGGACAAGCCTTTGATCCTACGAAAGACCTTGTTCTAGGTCATGAGTTTACAGCCAAAGTGATTGAGGTTGGTGAACATGTGACGGAGTATGCTCCTGGCGATCTGCTCGTTATTCTTCCATGGGTTATTGGCGATAATGGCGTTCCTTACACCGTTGGATATTCCAATGACTATCCGGGCGGGTTATCCGAACGTGTTCTTGTCGGAAATGGTGGACATTACAAAATACCTGAGGGGGTAAACCCTTATCACGCTGCGGTCACCGAACCGCTTGCAACCGGTTACAACAGTGTTCTGCGAGCTGAGATCGATGCTACAGGCGGAGCGATCATTACAGGTGCTGGTACAGTGGGGCTAGGAGCTGTTATTGCTTTGGCTACCCGAGGAATTCATCCAATCGTGGTGTCAGATCCTTCCGAGACACGGCGTAATATTGCTCTGACGTATGGCGCTCATGCTGTAGTCAATCCGATGGAACAAAATCCGGTGGATGTATACAACGAATTGGCTGATGCATCACAAAGATTGTATGTATTTGAAGCCTCTGGCGTTCGAAATCTGATCAATAGCATGATCGATTCTGTGCCACACTACACTAAATTTCTCATTGTGGGTGCATCGATGGCAGATAACACAATCAAGCCAACTACGCTCATTAATAAAAATATTACATTGGAATTTATTACAGGTCCCGGCTATGGAGAAAGCTCATATACGGCTCTAGGTGAGACATTCAAGGACATGAAAGACGGGAAGTTTGATCCATCGCAGATTGTAACTTCATACACCGGATTTGAGGGTGTTGGTAAGGCTTTTGCTGCACTGCGTCCAGGCGGAGACAAGAAGATTGATCAAGTGAAGATCTTAATTCTGCCTCACCTTCAAGGGGACAAATTCTATACTTCAGATGAATTGAAACTCTAAGAAATCGATTTTAATCCCAGCTTAAAGATTGATACTACAGCCAAAGAGGTGAACACAGTGTTGTCAGGCACCAGGAGTCAGACAGCATGAAATTATGGAAAGTCAGCCTAGTTACTCTAATTATCGTTGGGTTATGCTCGTATTGTCTGCCTTAACATCTTTGGTACCTACGATTATTTTTGTAGGTCCAACGGTTTTTATTCCCATGATGATGGAAGACCTGAATATAACGACAGCAGAAGCTGGAATTATCGTTACGATTGTATTGTTGGGAGCGGGACTAACAGGAACCTTAGGTGGTCCGCTCATGAGCAAATTTGGAATCAAACATACCCGAACCATAGCGCTTGTATTTTATACGATTGGAGGGCTGGTACCGCTCTTTACGTCTAGCTTCACGGTACTCTTGCTTAGTCGTATATTGATCGGTGTTGGAATGGGGATTGCCGCCGGAACCTCTGTAGGTGTAACCATGGACTGGTACCCTCCCAAAGAGAGACCTTTGATTAATTCTTTGAATTCTATTCTGTCTTTAGCCGGATCTTTCTTGGCTCTTGTGCTTGCAATACCTGTCTACAATGCAATGGGTGGAAGCTGGAAGATGACGCTGGAGTTGTTCGGCATTGCTATGCTGATCACGACGATTCTGTGGATTATTTTTGCCAAAAACAATGTACAGACCGTATCAGCCGACCCAGCGGGCATAGAAGTTGATCCTTCCGTTACCCGCCCTGTAGCTAAAGAGAATGTACTGAAGCAGGTGCTGAGAAGAAAAGAAGTCATTTTGCTCATCGTTGCTTATTTATCATTTATGTTGGCGAGTCAAAGCCTCCAAACCTTCCTGCCAACTTATTACCAGACGGATCTGATGATGTCTGCAGCCAAATCAGGTACGATCACCAGTCTGATCTCTCTAGCTTCAGTTGTGGCAGGTGTACTTGTAGGTATTCTCATGGCGGCTTCAGGAAGACGGAAAATCTTTATGTGGCCACTACTGGTGTTGCTGCTTATAGGGTGCGTTGGTTCCGTCACATTACCAGATGGCTGGATGCTCTACGGTTCTGTCATTTTAATTGGTCTTGCCTTAAATGGATGGCTTCCTGCTATGTTTACGAGTGTCATGGAACTGGAAGGCATGACCCCGGAGAAAGCGGGGGCGGCACAAGGTGTTATTTTGAGCGTAGGTATGTTTGGCGGAGCTGTTTCGACGCTGGTCATCGGAATCATTGCCGAGTACACGGGACTTCGTAACGCGCTGCTATATTTCAGTTTTCTCGCCGTATTTGCGATTATTGCAACCTTGATCTTCCCGGAGACGGGGCCCAAAGCTAACCGAAATAGAGCCACCATGTAATAAGCTTTAAATGAATGAACTGGCAGTTCCCACTTGATCGAAAAAAGGGAGCTGTCAGTTTTTGCTATGCAAACATAAAATTTAATAAGTATCTTACCGATAACATAATTATCAGTAATGTATTTTTAAAATATAATTGTAGCGAATACAAAAAGGAGCTTGGTGATGATTAGAGCATTGAAGAAGCTATATGAGAAAGTAAAAATAAGAAAATTAGGAATAAAGCTCATTGCCATTGTGTCTTTACTTATCGTGATCCCGTTGGGCATACTGGGCAAGATGTCTTATGAGGAAGCCAAAATGCAGATTGCGATTAAACTTGGAGAAACAGCGAACGGCACCGTAGAGACATTGAGCACCAGCTTGTCCAGTTCTTTTTACGCTCAACAATTGAATGTTCAACAGCTTTCTTTGCTAGTCAGTGATCTGAATGAGAATGCTGGAGCTGCTGAAATCAACAAAATCTTAAACGATTTTCTCCGCCTACACCCCGAATTAGAATCCATTTTGATCGTAGATGAAAAAGGCGTAACGGTGGATGCTGCAGGAGCTAGCCTAGATCCAGAGAATAGCAGTGATAGCCGATGGTTTGAAGAAGCAATATCCCGACCGGGTCAAGTTATTATTTCTTCTCCTGAACCAGCAGGAGATCAACAGAATTTGATCTTACATATGTCAAAAACGCTTGAGCACGAGAAGGGAGTAATCACCCTCATCTCCTCGGTGGATCAGCTTGAATCACTGTTCAGTTCCACTCAATTGGGACAAAGCGGGTTTATTTACGTGCTTGATCAGAACGGGACGGTGATGTATCACCCTTATGTCCCTCAAGGGACGTTACTTCAGGATGATGCTAGTAATGCGATTTTGGAAGGAGATAAGGGAGAACTGACGATTGTTAACAATGATACCGGTGATATGGGTCAAGGGTATTATTACACAAATGAAATTACAGGATGGAAAGTCATCGCGGTTATTCCTTTTCAAGAGTTTGCAGACGCAGCTGCTCCAATTATGAAGAAGACCATGTGGATTCTATCCATTAGTGTACTGACAGCCTTGATTTTACTTGTAATATTTACTCGCAGTATTACGAGACCCATTAGTCAACTAGTGCAGTTGTCGCAGAGAATCAGTGAAGGCTATTTGAACGAGCGTGCTCAGATCAAACAAGATGATGAGATCGGGCGATTAGGCGAAAATTATAATCATATGGTGAATTCCCTGCATGATATCATTCGTAATGTCTCCAGCTCCTCTGTGATTCTTGCTGCATCAAGCCATGAGTTGAGTAGAAGCTCGGATGAGACTACAGTAACGGTAGAACATGTGGCTGGCTTACTTGAAACCTCAGCTGAAGGCGCACGAGCACAATCACGATTAACGCAGGAAACTGCGCATACGATGGAAGAGATGGCGATCGGTATTAGCAAAATTGCGGAATCCTCTGCCAATATCGCTGGACTCTCCAGCGGTACGGAACAAGAGGTCAAAAACGGAAGCAAAATGGTTGAAACCGTAGGAAGCCAAATGGAGCTAATCCGAGCATCGGTGAAAGAATCGGCAATGTATATTGAGGAACTTAAGCATCTGAACTTCAAAATAACAGATATGAGTAAAGCTATTTCAGATGTATCGGAGCAAACGAATCTCTTAGCTCTGAACGCATCGATTGAGGCTGCACGGGCAGGGGAACAAGGCAAGGGATTTGCCGTTGTTGCGCAGGAAGTAAAAGCATTGGCCGAACAATCGAGAGCATCCGCCGCACAAATACAGGAAACCATTACACTTGTTAATCGACTGGTGGATAACGTACATGAAGCGATGACCGAACGAGTCATGATTGAAACGGTTCGCGGAGTAGAATTATCGGCTGAGGCACTGCATGCATTACAAAAAATTGAAATATCTACGCAACATGTTGTTCAGCAGATGTATGATGTGTCAGCCGTAACGGAAGAATTGTCAGCCAGTACAGAAGAGATCGCGGCTTCGGTTACTGATATATCCCATGTTTCTTCGAATTCATCTGCTGCTTATGAAGAAATTAGCGGGGCAGGACAAGAGCAATTAGCATCTATGGAGGAAATTACAGCTTCAGCCCAGAATATTGCCAAGATTGCAGCAGAGCTAGAAGGAAAAGTGAAAAAGTTTATCCTGTAAAAACGTTATCATGCAATTCAACCCCCTAGAAACATTGGAATTGAACTTAGGTTTATTCAATGAAAGGCTAGGGGGTAATTTATTATGGTTCTATTGGTAATTTTGGATAATCAACAAAAATATTTATCGTAAAGGTCTCGCTTTTCGAGTGCTTGTTCCTGTAAAATAGAAGTAACTGATTCTTCCCAGCACTGAAATAAGGAGAGACGACGAATGAATACGAAACCTGATTGCGGCGTATCGTTGCAAATTGACGACTATCTGGATCTTTTGCATTTTGCCATCCAAATTCAGGATCAAGAGTGGCAGCAGTCCCTGATCCACCAGCTCAAAGTATTTCAGCCGGCGGGGGAGCACCAACAACAACGATCACCTGAAGAAGAGCTTTGGACAAGGCTGGATCATATTAACAGCAAGTTAACAGGGCTATGTAACCAATTGCATGCTGCACACTCCAAGGACGAACGTGAGAAGTTTGAGGCACGCATCGGTCTACTTCAAGTGCAACGCGTAGAAGTGGCACGCAAGATTAAGTGGGCAAGCCGTAGAACATAGATAAGCAATATGAATCAAAGTCTTCGTTGAAGTTTGGATAGAGACCAGATTAGTATGTCTTAGATCAGCGAGATGAAGATTAGATAGAAGCTATTCTCCCAAGTTAGTTCAAGGGAAGAATGGCTTTTTTCTATTGAACAGACAAGGGATGTAATCAAACATAGAGAAGTTCTATAACGTTATCAGGATGTCCTATTAACCTGGTTATTGCCTGATGAGGACTCCCGATGCTATTCTTTGTTCAATCCAATTCCGACTATACAAGTAAGAATGGTTATTTAAAATGAGTCAGGAAATGGAAGTACACATCAAATTAGCTGTGATAACAGCCTGTGGAGGAGATTGGGAATGGTTAAAAAACGGGGGATTCAGAAATTTCGGACAGCACTGCTGTTCATTACGATGCTTGCGGTATTGGCTGGATGTAGCACAGGAACTGCCGGGAATGAGTCCGAATCTGCTTCTGCAACAGGCGACAGCAAGGTGAAGAAGATCATTGTTGGAACAGGCACGCAGTTCCCGAACGTCTGCTTCATTGATGAGAACGGTAAATTAACAGGCTACGATGTGGAGCTAATCCGAGAGATTGATAAACGTTTACCAGAGTATGAATTCGAATTCAGCACGATGGATTTCAAGAACTTACTGCTTAGTTTAGAAACGAAAAAAATTGACCTCATCGCTCATCAGATGGAAGTCAATGAAGAGAGACAAGCGAAGTTCTTATTTAATGACGAAGCCTATAATATTTTTCCTAATAAAATTGTGGTAAGCCAGAAGAATGAGGAAGTTAAATCGATCGATGACCTCAAAGGTAAAAAACTGATTGTTGGGGCCACAAGTAATGCGGCTGTACTGGCTGAGAAATGGAATGCTGCAAATGGCAGTCCCATTGATATTGTCTATTCTGGAGCAGGTGAGGATACCATTACCCAGATCAAGACAGGGCGGGTAGATGCAACGATCAGCACACAGTTTGCCATTGATTATCAGAATAAAGCGGTTGATGCTCAATTGAAGACGGTAGGAGATCCGCTGTCCAACTCCAAAGTCTACTTTATCTTGAACAAGGATGAAGAAGAGCTCAAAGCCAAAGTGGATGAAGCGCTCAAATCAATCAAGGAAGATGGAACATTAGCTAAACTGAGCACAGAGTGGCTAGGCGCTGACTATACAGTTGAAGAGTAGTCTGAGAAAGGTGTGCAGGCGGTAATGGGAAAAGCATTCGATCTGTCATTGGTTCTGGATTTTGTCCCGGAACTGCTACGATATTTGCATATAACATTGATTGTGCTAGGTGGTTCTATCGTGCTCGGGCTGGCTGGAGGCGTCTTGCTCGCTGTTCCAAGGTTATACCGGATCCCAGTATTAAGTCAGGTGGCCACCCTGTACATTTCGTTCATGCGGGGCACACCGATCCTAATTAAGCTGTTTCTGGTGTACTACGGTCTTCCTGAGTTGCTCAAACCGATTGGTATCGACCTATCCAGAACCGATCCCCTATTGTTTGTTATTGTCACCTATGCCTTGAGTGATGCAGCATCCTTCGCCGAGATCTTCCGAGGTGCTGTGAAGAGTGTCGACAAAGGACAGACCGAAGCTGCATATGCAGCGGGCATGACCTCCTTCCAGTCTTTTCGCCGTATCGTTGTACCTCAGGCACTCATTGTTGCTTTTCCGAATATGGCCAATACGTTGATTGGTTCGTTGAAGGATACGTCACTTGCGTTCTCCATTGGTGTTATGGATATGGTCGGCAGAGGGCAGACGTTAATCTCAGCCACCTCCCATGCCCTTGAGGTGTACATCAGTTTATCCATCGTATATTACGTTATTGTCATCGTACTTGAAAAAGGCTTTGCTCAGGCTGAGCGCAGATTGCAGCGCCATGAACGCAAGCGTCTCGTACACAAACCGGTGGTTCGAGCGGAACGCCTGAAACGAATAGCGGGGTGAGCATATGTCTATTGATCTTCAGTTTATTTACACGTCCTTTTTCCAAATTCTAAAGGCATTGCCACTTACGCTTGTCATTACGATCGTTCCGTTGATTGCAGGCTTCGGGATTGGTCTGGCAACGGCCCTGATTCGCATATATCGGGTACCTTGGATTCATCGCATTGCTGCTTTTTACGTCTCATTCTTGCGTGGAACGCCAATGTTGATGCACTTGTTCCTTATCTATTATGGAATTCCGATGATCATCGATAAATTGGCTGAACGTTATCAATGGGCTTTTCAATCGTCATCTATTCCGATTCTTGTATTTGTACTGATTGCTTTCTCTCTTACGGCTGGGGCATACATGTCTGAAATTATTCGTTCTGGAATTTTGGCTGTAGACCCAGGACAGATGGAAGCTGCCCATGCCGTAGGTATGAATACCTTCCAGGCGCTGAGACGCATCATTATCCCTCAAGCGATTGGAGCAGTGTTGCCAAATCTATGTAGCATGTTTGTTGGGTTCCTACATGGTTCTACACTTGCATTTACCGTCTCTCAGATGGATATTCTCGGCAAAGCGGACGTTGTGGCATCAGTCAGCTTGAAATTTCTGGAGGCCTTCATTGCCGCAGCATTGATCTATTGGGGACTGACCATCATTGCTGAGCGAATCACTGCTCTACTTGAACGTCGGGTTGCCGTGTACAGCAAAGGAGGCGTATCATGATTTCACTAACGAACATACACAAGACATTTGGTAAGCAGGAAGTATTAAAAGGCATTGATCTGACCGTGGAGCAGGGGGACGTTGTAGCGATTCTTGGCCCTAGTGGATCAGGCAAAACGACACTGCTGCGCTGCGTCAATTTTCTTGAGCGAGCGGATGAAGGCAAGGTTCAGATCAGTGGATTGACCGTCGATTGTGAGCATGCACGCAAACATGATATTGTGCAGCTTCGGCGCAAGACGGCAATGGTTTTCCAGCATTATAATTTGTTCAAACACAAAACAGTGCTCGATAATGTGACGGAAGGGCTGATTGTGGCTCAAAAAGTTCCTAAAGCTGATGCCAAGGCACGTGCGCTGCGTGTATTAGAACAAGTTGGACTTGCTGCTAAGGTGAATGAATATCCGAGCATGCTGTCCGGTGGACAGCAGCAACGTGTTGGCATCGCTCGTGCACTGGCATTGAATCCAGAGGTCATTCTATTTGATGAACCGACCTCGGCACTTGATCCTGAATTGGTGGGTGAGGTGCTAGCTGTTATACGTTCCATTGCCCAACAGGGGATTACGATGGTCGTCGTCACCCATGAGATGGGGTTTGCTCGCGAAGTTGCAAATCGTGTCATCTTCATGGATGGAGGTGTAATTGTCGAAGAAGGAACGCCAGAGGATATTTTTGTACGACCTAAGCAAGAACGAACGAGACAATTCCTCAGCCGATATTCCTCCGATTGGAGTTACGTCATTTGATGATATAGGCGCAAGCTGGAGTAACTGACACTCCCGGCCCGGCATATGCTGTAGCAGGCAAATGCTGATAGGCCGGATTTTTGTATGGGTTGAAGCAGGCCGTGACGGCAAGGAGGAGGAGCATGCAGAGCAAAGTCGATGAAATACTCACACATATTGCACATTCTCATCAGCAGCTTGCGCGCGTATTAGATGCTAAACGTCAGGTTGCTGTACGCATGTCTGAAATTATTAATCATTTGCCGGATATGGAACCAGAGCTTGATGGTGTCGAAGGCATGCTGGACAGTTCAGGACAGATCAACAAAAGCATTATCTCTTACCTGGGAGGTCTTGCAGATCTAGAGGAAGCTGTAGCGGAAACGCTAAGTCAGGTCATGCGGGAGATCGCAGGCCAAGAAGAAGAATAAGCCCGGAAGGCGGGTGAACGAACTTGAGTAGAGAGCAAAGCCTTATTCTTATGCTGGATGCTGCAGCCAAAATGCAATGGAACATTGCGTTGATTTTGGAAGCGAAGGCGATTGAAGCAGAGAAAGTGCGAAATTGGACACTCAATCATCTGAACGGGGATACCTTTGTGACCCATGGCGATCAAGTCGCAGAGCCACTGAAGATGCATGAGCAACTGGTTGAGATGTTGGAAGGGCTAACTCGGATGGAAACGGGACTCTGTAACAACTTAAAAGCTGTCATGATACAGGATGAGGGTGGAGACAGCGGCGGTATGGATGGTGGCATGTTTGGCGGTATGGATCTGGGGGATCTCGGAAAATGAGTCTGTTGCGACGTGAGCAGGAGGCGAAACTGGCCCTTATTGAATCTATTGCACATAGTCAGCAGGCGCTGGCTCGTATTCTGGACAGCGTCGCCAGCGTATCTGCTCATTCAGAGGTATCTGCCCGAAATCTTGCCGAGAACATCCGCCTACTAAGTCGCTACCAAGAAGAAATGTCTCGTATGGCGACGGGAATTCGATTAGCTCGTATTCGGTATGGCGAGCCGGGACTGCCCTGGCTCAAACACCCAGACTATGCAATCCGCATCGTTCGGGATTTACAGGAGGAATGCTGATATGTTAAAGAAGAAAAAAGCACGATTAAGAACGAAACGTGCCCTCTTGGCTCGTGGAGCTCGTCTGCGCAGAATTCGTAAGCTTCGCGCCCTCAAAGGGAAACGAATAGTACACAAACGCACCCTCAAAGGACGTAGTGCGTGGCTCAAAAAAAAGAAACGTGTGGTACGCCGGCACCGGAGTGTAAAACAAGCAGCACAACCATTCGTCCCGGCTACCCCTACCGATCCAAACCCGGACAACGCGTACAGCCAAGGATACACCGAGGCGTACAACGAGGGATTCAACGCGGGTTTCGCCAAGGGATTCGAGGACGGACATCAGTTAGCTTACAAGGCACAATAACCGAGTAACTATAAAAGACATTAGCCCGGGAGGAACGTTCTTCCCGGGCTATTTGCTTGGCCGCATAAGCGGACATGCCCGTACAGGCGGATGTGGAGGGCAAGCGCCAATTTTGCGCCTTACAGGACACCCGTCCATGATGCATCTGACCCCGGGGCATATCCTTTAGAGGGAACACCAATCTCGGGGAGAAGCTGAAGAGGCATCTCCTGAAGGAAGACAGGGTGAAGAATGTGGCGAAGAAACGACACCGCGCGCTCAGCGAAGCGGAGGTAGCATACCGCGGCGGATATGCAGAAGGCCGCCGATTCGGCGGTTGTCAGGCCATGTTGGAGCGCGTTCAACCGGTTGAGCCAGCGAAGCGTGATATGAAGGTGCTTTATATCCCACAGGGATTCGATGCCATTGATGGAGGCATCATCGAAGCACTGCAGCAGTCTGTTCGGGAGTGTGTTGTCGGAACATCGACAACGATGCTGCAGGAAGCGAGCGAGCATCGACCTGATGTTGTGTTGGTCATGAACGGATTGCATGTATTTCCGGCAGATCACCTGGAGCAAGTGGATGGCATACGTGCACTCGGCATTCGAACAGCCATCTGGTTCGTGGATGACCCGTACTTTACCGAAGATACGGTTCACATCTGCCAACGTTATGATGTTGTGTTTACCCATGAGGAAGCTGCGATTCCCTTTTATCAAGCTCATGGAGCACAGAGTGTCATCTATTTACCACTTGCAGTGAATCCGGGCCTGTTCCAGCCACGACGTACCGAACCACAGCATCAATATGACATTTGTTTTATCGGTACAGGGTTCTGGAATCGAATTGCCTTGTTCGATGAACTCGCTCCATTTCTGGCTGACAAGAAGGTGTTTATTGCAGGTAGTCAATGGAATCGGCTGACTCGTTTGGATATTCTGGGTCGTTTCATCCGTGAAGGATGGCTTGATCCCGGAGCAACAGTGGACTATTACAACGGGGCTAAAATTGTTATCAATGTCCATCGAACGTGCCAGAACGGCGAGGATAATCGAAATACGCATCATCTAGAAGGTCGGTCGATCAATCCGCGCACTTACGAGATCAATGCATGTGGCACGATGCAGATTACGGATGCGCGCAATGACCTTTCACGGTATTACCGACCAGGTTATGACATCGAAACCTTCACTACAGCAGCCGAGCTTCAGCACAAAATTAGTTATTACCTCCAGCACCACAAGGAACGGGAAGCGATCGCCTGGCGTGGGCTGCTTACAACGTTAAACCAGCATACTTTTACACACCGTATGGCACAATTGCTGGGACATTTGTAGATGTATTCTCTGTAAGCGACTGTTCCACAAGCTTGCTTGTCGACGTTTGGAGCGCATACGAGGAGAACGATTACGGTGAAGTAATTTTATATGAGAAGGAGTGGCGGTATGTCTATCAAACACAGAAAGAACAAGCAATTTCATGCGCCTGTGCTTAGTCTGGCAGATCAGGCTCGCAAGAATGGACAGCATGCCGGATACGATGCGGGGAAGGAAGAGGGATACCTGCGTGGTCGTGCCAACTATATCGTTAATTGCGCACAGGAGCCACTGCCGTTTCGCCCCATCCACGTCCTGTACGTATCTTCAGGCAAAGGTTTCCCATATTCACCTCTTGATGAAGCCATCATGGCTACACTCCAGAGCATGGTGTCTCAAGTCACATTAACCGATCCGCGTCAGCCTGTGTCCGAGATTGCCCTGCAATCGCGCCCTGACCTGGTACTTGTGCTGGATGGCATGGATATTCCAATGGAGCATATTGATGCCATTCGCCAAGCCGGAATACCGACAGCGATCTGGCTTACTGATGATCCTTACTACACGGATATGACGCTTGAGACTGTAAAACATTTTGACCATATCTTCACACTGGAACTCAATTGCGTTGACCTCTATCGACAAAGCGGCTGTGCTTCTGTGCATTATCTGCCCTTTGCTGCGTTCACGAATCATTACTTCCCGATTACAACACCTTCTCCACTACATCGCGAAGTTAGCTTTATCGGTTCGGCATACTGGAACAGGGTCTACTTCTTCAATCCAATCATGGCACAGCTGATGACACACCAAACCGTATTTAACGGGATTTGGTGGGATCGTCTGCCTGACTATACGTCCTATGGCGAGAAAATCGAACTTGGCCGCTGGATGACTCCGCAGGAAACCAATGATGTATACAACGGCACCAAAATCGTAATTAACCTGCACCGTTCCCACGAGGATGATTCAGTGAACAATAACCATCTCAAAATTCCACCTGCTTCTCCGAATCCAAGAACATTCGAAATTTCGGCATCGGCAACCCTACAACTTACGGATGCACGTGACGATCTTGCCCGCTTCTACAAACCAGGTGTAGAGATCGAGACGTATTCTTCTCCTCAGGAGTTGCTCGAAAAAGTTGAATATTATCTCGCCCATGAGAAAGAGCGGCGTGAAATTGCTCTTCGAGGCTTGGAACGTACACTCAAGGATCACACCTACGGCAAAAGAATCAATGAAATGCTGACCATTATCTTTCCTTAACTTTATAGCCGGAAGGAGGTGTGCACAGAACCCGTATGCTCGCATACGGCGCTCCGTGCGGCTATGGCAACTAAACCTAAACTAATGTTGTTTTCCCATGTGTGTAATACCCGCAGTATTACTGGGGCGGAGAAGCTGTTACTGCATTTTATAAGGGAAATGGGTGCGATCTTCGACTGTGTGCTGGTCGTTCCTCAGGAAGGGAAGCTTGCAGGGCTTGCACGGAGATTCGATATACCGGTCAAGGTTTGTTTTCTTCCAATGCTGCATGGTGTTTATACCCCTTATCATGGCATCGCAAACGATACAGAGCAGCTTCGTCAAAGCCCAGCTTATCAGGAGGCGCTCTCCCTATTAAGGGAGTCGGCGCCTGACCTGGTGCTGACCAATACGTGTGTGAATGTCATGCCTGCGGTCGCTGCTAAATCACTGCAAATTCCGGTCATCTGGAAAATCACCGAAATCATACAGTTCACTGAACACATCAACGAGGCTGTGCAGATGATTGGTCGGTATTCGGACTGGATCATTGGTATATCTGAAACAGCAGGAGCTCCGTTTAAACAAGCGGGAATGGGCGACAAGCTGACCATCTTACCACCAACATGGGATCCGGGTTTACCTGATCCTGATCGCTGGCTGCATTTGCGAGAGCGAAAGCGGAAGGAACTTGGGATAAAGCCTTTCCAGAGCTGCATGGGTTACATTTCTTCTTTTATCTATGATGCCAAGGGACTAAAACCTTTTGTAGAAATGGCGTTGCAATTGTGTGAAACCCATTCTCGTGCCCGATTTTGGATCATCGGTACCCCATCAGACAAAAAGTACTATGACGAATGCGTGACCCAGGTCAAAAAGTCAGGCTATTATCGAAGATTCACCTTTACCACATTTGAGGAAAATGTATCGCTGGCCTATACAGCTATGGATATCGTAGTCATTCCGAGCATGGTCAAAGAGGGCTTTGGCATGACTGCCCTAGAGGGGATGTATTTTGCCAAACCAGTTATCGCATTTGCCCAAGGTGGTTTAGCCGAATTACTGGAGACGGTAGGAAGTGGAGAGTTTCTGGCTCCACCTGGAGACAGCAAAGCACTTACCGTCATGGCAACGAAACTGCTGAATGATTCAGAGCTTGCTTCCGATGTGGCTTGGCGCAACCGGACAGAAGCGGAACGATTGTATGGCATCGCAACCTATAGGACTGAGATGCATACGATGGTGACACAGTGGCTTAAACGTTTTCCTGCATGGTTCCCCTACATTCAGCCTCCGAACGGGCCGGTATACGCATGGGGAGAAGGAGAGTTGCGCACTGTGCTGATGATGAGACCGGATGCGGTTCGAGCATGTTTATTTCCACTCTCTGTGATCCATACCTTGCCGCTCTCGTCACTGCCTCCACTGACAGTTGGATCTCATGAACCTATACAGAGAACTGCAGAGCATGAAGTTCTACGAACGAGAAAAAGAAAAACAACCCGGCATCGAACAGGCCGCAGTCTACGACAGACTCTAGAGCATTCTAGGGTGCGGGATGCCTCCAAACGCAGCAAAGGATCGGGCAAACGCAAAACCAAGCTGGGTCAGAAGAAGAAGCATAGCTCGCACAAAAAATCATCGGCTGTTCGCAAACGTGGGCTTACCAAGGCAAGGGGGAGCCGGGTTCGCCGTAGCATGTCGAATACACGATGAAGGCAGGGATTACGATGAAGATCATGACTGTGCTGGGCACGAGACCTGAGATTATTCGGCTCAGCCTAATCATCTCTAAGCTGGATCAGTACGCATCGAAGCACATTCTAGTGCACACAGGACAGAACTTTACAGAAAGTCTGAGTGGTCTCTTTTTCAAAGAGATGGGTCTGCGTGCTCCAGACTATGTGCTTCAGGATGAGGCGGCCTCCCTAGGTCGCCAGTTATCCTCCATGTTTACTCAGATGGAAGATTTATTACTGCAAGAAAAGCCAGATAAAGTGCTGCTGCTTGGTGACACCAATAGTGCGCTCTGTGCTGTATTAGCAGAACGTATGGGGATTCCCGTCATTCATATGGAGGCCGGCAACCGCTGCTTCGATCTGGATGTACCAGAGGAGAAAAATCGCCGCGTCATTGATGCGATATCCACAATAAATATGCCTTATACCGAACAGAGCAAAAAACATCTGGTCAGTGAAGGCGTGCCCAGTCGGCGAATCGTGCTGACAGGCAATCCGATCTATGAAGTGATGCAACATTATAAAGCACAGGTAGATGCCAGTAAAATTTTGCGAAAATTAAAGCTGAAGTCTGGACAATATTTTCTTGTTACAGCACACCGAGCTGAGAATGTAGATCATCCACCGCACTTATTGGAAATTATGAAGGGCTTGAATCATGTTGCTGAAGCACATGGCCTCCGGGTGATCTGTAGTATCCATCCACGAACTGCCATTCGGATTGCAGAGCATCTGCAGTTGGAGATGAATTCATTAGTGGAATTTCATGAGCCGTTCGGATTCTTCGACTTCGTGATGTTGGAACGTCATGCCCGACTCGCACTTACGGATAGCGGTACTGTGCAAGAGGAGTGCTGCATTATGGGGGTTCCCACAGTAACGATGCGACGGACGACAGAACGTCCAGAGACGGTGGACTGTGGTAGCAATGTGGTGTCTGGGCTAGATGCTGCTCGCATTGCAGACTGTGTGAAGGTGATGACGGAACTATCCAATGATTGGGAGTGCCCGCAAGGTTACAAGGCTACGGATGTATCCAGTAAAGTGGTCAAATTTCTGCTTGGAGGGAAAATGCATGTTTGAAAATAAGCGTATACTCGTGACTGGCGGCACTGGATCATGGGGTTATGAACTTGTGGCTCAACTGCTGCCTCAGCAACCCAAAGAAATTATCGTGTACTCACGTAATGAATCAAGCCAAGTGGCGATGAGCCGTGATTTTGAAGATTCTCGTCTGCATTTCCGCATCGGTGATATTCGGGACAAAGAAGCACTAACTGCGGCATGCCAGCAGGTGGACTATGTATTTCACTTAGCTGCACTCAAGCATGTTCCAGTATGTGAGGATCAGCCGTATGAAGCGCTGAAAACCAATGTGATCGGCACCCAAAATGTAATTGAAGCGGCCATTGAGAATAAGGTGGAAAAAGTCATATATATTTCAACCGACAAGGCAGCCAATCCGTCGAACTTCTATGGAATGACGAAGGCGATCGGTGAGAAGTTAATCGTATACGCTAATCTGTTGCACAGCAATACACGTTTTGTCACAGTACGGGGAGGCAACGTGCTTGGCACCAATGGGAGCGTTGTTCATCTGTTCAAGAACCAGATCCGTCAAAAGGGTCAAGTATCGATTACCGATATGAACATGACACGTTTCTTCCTGACCCTGAAGGATGCGATCACGTTATTGTTCAAGGCTTCGGTGGAAAGCGTTGGTGGCGAAATATTTGTCATGACGATGCCAACCTGCAAAATTGTGGATCTCGCTGAAGTGCTGATTGAAGATTCAGGTGTTGAGAATGTTGGCATTGTAGAGCGTGGCACCCGCCCAGGTGAGAAAATTCATGAAATTCTGATGAGTGAGTTCGAAAGTATGACTACGGTTGTCTACGACGAGCAGTATTTGGTTATTTTACCTACGCTCGGTATTCCAGGACTCAAAGAGCATTACACGAACTGCCCGCCAGTCTCCTTCAGTAGTTTTAGTTCCGAACATCAATTGATGACAAAAGAGGAGATTCGTGAAATCCTCAAGCGCGGAGGATTCTTGTCATGAAGTTGCTGATACTTGGGGGGAACGGAATGGCCGGCCATGTAATGGTCGACTATTTCCGCCGTCAAGGTGTGCACAGCGTGTTTTACACAACCCGGGATGCTTCTGATCCGAATGGACTGTTACTGGATGTGAACGATAGTTTCATGGTGGATCGTTTGGTGGAAGCTGTGCACCCTGATGTGATTGTGAACGCTGTGGGTGTATTGAATAGTTTCGCGGATGTAGACAAAATCAATGCTTATCATATCAATGGTTTTCTTCCACATCGTCTGCGCCGGGTCGCAGATACCATCGGAGCACGGCTCATCCATATCAGCACAGACTGTGTGTTCAGTGGAGACCGTGGAGGTTATACCGAGTCGGATGTTACGGATGGCACCTCTGCTTATGCAGTCACGAAGGCATTGGGTGAAATTCAAGACCCGGGACACCTGACCATCCGTACGTCCATTATTGGTCCCGAAATCCGGAAGGGCGGCATTGGATTAATGAACTGGTTCATGTCCAGCGCAGGGGAGGTTGGTGGATATACCCGTGTGTTATGGAACGGGGTCACTACTCTTGAGCTGGCCAAATGGGTGGATCATTATCTAGCCTCTCCTGTCAGTGGATTGATCCATCTTGCCCATCCGCATCCACTAAGCAAGCATGATCTGCTCGTGTTATTTCAGCAGATATGGAACAAACAGGATGTCGTCATTGTCCCTGATGATCGCATGGTGCAGGATCGGACACTTGTATCAACACGCGTGGATGTGAAGACAGACCTTCCGGATTATTCTACGATGCTGAAGGAGCTGGCATTATGGATGGAGCAGAGCTAACAGGCAAGAAGGTGCTCATTACAGGTGCCTCAGGTTTTACAGGGCGACATGCCGTTGAATTTTTTCAGTCAGCTGGTGCAGTGGTCGTTGCCGTGGTCAGGCGTGAGTATGTTTATGCATTTCCTGAGGGCACACATGTCCATGTCTGCGACCTGAATGACAAAACGCAAGTGCGTCAATTAATCGACGAGGTGCGGCCTGACTATGTGCTGCATCTCGCAGGTAAAAATTCCGTACCGGATTCATGGTCTGATCCGTTGCTTGTGCTGGAGACCAATGTGATGGCTGTGCTGTATCTGCTGGATGCACTGCGCAGCTGTCCTGCTGCCAGAACGGTCATTGTTGGTTCGCGGCTAAAGTACACCCCAGAACCCGGCAAAATCCCGCAGCCGCCACACCCATACAGTCTTAGCAAAGCTCTGGAGGAGATGGTGACCCTGTCGTGGATGTCTCTATTTGGTCAGCAGATCATGGTGGCTGAACCGGGCAACCTGATTGGTGCTGGCCCCTCCACAGGAATCTGCTCGTTGCTTGCGCGTCATATTGTCGCCTGTGAGCAGAAGGGTAAGACAGAGGCCTTCCGTCTCTCAGGTCGGGAGAATACCCGTGATTTTCTGGATGTACGTGATGCGGTGCGAGCCTATGCTACATTGTTAGTCCACGGAACGACGGGTACAGTCTACCCTGTTGTCTCTGGTACGGAGCGCAGCTTGGGTGAGATCGCGGATACATTGTTGTCGATGACGAGTGCAAATGTACCTGTGCGCTGGGATGGAGCAACCTCAGGCCCAGACGGAGCTGGGGAAGAAGAACAATTGTCGTTGCTGCGCAAACTGGGCTGGCAGCCGCTCATTCCGTTTGCACAATCCCTTCAGGATATTCTAAATGATGTTCGTATCCAGCAAGGGAGGGGAACGGATTGAACCCGAAGGTATCTATTGTTATTCCGTTCTACAATTGTCCTTATGTGCCTCAGGCGATTCAAAGTGCCTTGAATCAGACATACGCTGAGACCGAGATCATTGTTGTCGACGATGGTTCGACGCAGTACTCCCATCTACTACATCCTTATCTTCCTTATATTAATGTGCTTGGCAAAAGTAATGGAGGAACAGCGTCTGCACTGAATCACGGTATACGCCATGCATCCGGGGAGTATGTTGCTTGGCTCAGTTCAGATGATCTGTTTTATCCAGACAAAATCCGGCAACAGGTTCAGTTTATGCTAGAGCAGCAAGCGTTGGTTTCTCATACTAATTTTCACTATATTAATGAGCATGCTGCTGTGACCAAATTGAATGGCGGAGCAGAGCCGATGGCTCCTGTGGATTGGTTGCGTAGGTTCGTGAACGGTAATCCGGTAAATGGCTGTACAGTAATGATTCGTAAAGATCTGTTCGGAGCCGTTGGTCTCTTCGATGAATATTTGCCGTACACTCACGATCTGGATCTCTGGTTGCGGATTCTGCTGAACGGACATCACTTCCCGTATTTGAACGAGCCGCATACCGCCTATCGCTGGCATGAGGGTATGGGATCCATGAGACACGCTACAGTTATTGGGCAAGAAGCCTCTATGGTATGGTTGCGATATCGTGATCCGCTGTTGCAGCGAATCGCGAGCATGGGGAGATAGGGATAGCTGAGGAGTAACTTACGGAAGATATGAGATGGTATATCAGCCAGATGTTAGCTCTAAGTCTGTGTTTCTGTTTAAAAAAGAAATTGTCTTGCTGGCTCTAATACTCAGACAAACGATGATTCCTGTGCTCTATAATTGGACGGGAGTCATCGTTTTATTTTGGAAACCGACATGAAATCCCTTACTTCGACCAAGACATCCGTATATTATGATTACAGTCATAATGGATTTTATTTCCAGATGCTGTGCGACTTATTATATTATCTCAAAGGGGGAATGTAGACATCTCTATATGTATAAGTTGTATTTTTTTCGTGAAAGCATGGTCAGTAGAACAGAAATGAAGATAATTTAAATCTATAAAATGAAAGCGCTTAATTATTTCTAACTCTTCTCTACCAACGCAAAGTTGAAAGATGATGATATCATAACACTCAAATATTGAAGGGAGATTCATTCTATCATGCCATATGTGGACAAGCTATGGAACAAGATGGGGGTCATGATGCTAGTTATGATGCTGGTAATCATCGGTGTGGGAAGTGGAAGTGCTCTGGGGGCAGCAAGTTCATCAACAACTTCCAATACAACTCGTGTGTCCGTACATGACCCATCGATTTACTACGATTCTACAACAAATAGATATTATATTTATGGTTCACATCTGGCACAGGCAAGCAGTACGGATCTCAGAAACTGGTCTTATGAAGGAACACAAGGTTATACGAATAGCACCTTGTACGCACCTTCTACCTTTGAAGGCTACTATTATCTGAAAAATAAAAACAGCGGTTTATATCTTGACGTAGCCAATGGATCAGCCGCGGATGGAACGAGTATTCGACAGTGGACTTATAATGGGTCTGATGCGCAAAAATTCAGAATTATGAATAACGGTAACGGTGATTATTACCTGCTTACCGGTAACTCTGCCTATAGTAGTGCAATTGGCGTCAATGGTGGGTCAGGGACGGACGGTGCTCTGATTAGTCAGTCCGGGTATGTGGGTGGGAATCCACAACTATTCCGGCTTCAACAAAATGCAGACGGTTCTGTTGCCCTACTGACGAAGGCATCTGGCTATACTGGTGCATTGGATGTGGCAAATGGCAGCACAACGGCAGGTACGGATGTCCAGCAATGGAACTATTGGGGGGGAGATATGCAAAAGTGGGAGTTGATCAAAGCAGGTGGAACCGGGAACTCATCCCGAAGCTCGGGCAATAATCTCACTTCCGCTCTGGCTGTATCCTACGCTTGGGCGGGGTATAACGATCAGGACAGCTCCGGTGGTCATGCAGTATGGGCACCAGCATCACCGATCTATAATGCTTCGTATACATGGGCGGACGGTTCCAAAGGTGCTTATATGTTGTACTACTCCACTTCTTCTACGTATATTCGTTCGGCCATTGGTTTTGGTGTATCTAAGTCTGTAAAAGGGCCTTATGAGTACATCGATACCATCATCTATTCTGGTTTCACCAACCAAAGCAATCCAATCACAACAACATCATCTCTTGGCACGAAAACTATTAATACATGGTATCAAAATACGAATATTCCTGAGTTAATCGACCAAGGGAGGTTTACTGGTACCAGAAGTAATTGGTTCTCTGGCAATGGTGGGTATAATAACACCTTGTTCCCTAATGCAATTGATCCTACCTTAACTTATGATAGTTCAGGAAAACTGTGGATGAGTTACGGATCTTGGTCTGGTGGAATATTCATTCTTCAGATTAATCCAGAGACGGGACAGCCGATCTATCCAGGATCGGACAGTGGCGATACGGATCGTTACTTTGGCAAGCGCATTGCAGGAGGTTATGGGAAAACAGGAGAGGCTCCGTTCATTGAGTACGATAAGGAAGCCGGTTACTACTACCTATATGTAACGTATGGTGGTCTAGCGAGTGAGGGCGGTTATCACATCCGATTGTATCGTTCTACCACAATTAATGGAACATACACGGATGCTGCTGGCAATCAAGCCGTATATTTATCAGCATCGGTTAATCAATCCACTCGTGGCGTGAAGTTGTTCGGTAACTATACCCTGGCTGGCATCCCTCTTGGTTACAAATCGGGCGGACATAACTCAGCACTTATTGATACGGATGGCGCGAGGTACCTAATCTATCATACCCGGTTTAATAACGGAACCGAATATCATGAGGTGCGTGCGCACCAGCAATTTTTGAATGCAGACAAGTGGCCTGTTACAGCAGTGTATGAATTTTTGGGAAGTAGCATCTCATCCACAGGATATAGTACAAGTGATATGGCGGGAACGTATCAATTTGTTAACATGGGGCTGGATGCTTCTATTAATGGTGTCGGTATGCTTCCAACCCAAAGCGTGACGCTGAATACCAATGGAACAATATCTGGTGCAGTTACAGGCACATGGTCGAACACAGCGGGTACGTATTACTGTACGATGATCATTAATGGGGTGACCTATAAAGGTGTATTCTTCAAACAGAAAAATGAGTTGTCGAGCCATAACGAAGTCATGACCTTCTCTTTGATCGGCTCCAACAACCAATCGATTTGGGGCTCCAAATAGATATCCTCACATGCGATCAGCATGATGAGGAAGCCTGGGCTGCTCGTTGTCTCTTGTCCTCTAAATATTGTTCTGAAAGTGTTTAGAGAGGATGGTCTAAAGTTGTACTCTTTTGACCCTACAGATGCCCCATACGAATTGGAGAGTATTTCATATACTAGGGAACGAGGAGTTACATTTTAGATTTGCATACAAGAGGAGGGGGAGCCGGATGGAGCCTAAGGTATCGATCGTCATTCCTTTTTACAACTGTGCATACATTGATCAGGCCATCTACAGTGCCGTTCATCAGACATATCCTCATATTGAAGTCATCGTTGTCGATGATGGTTCTACGCAGTATGTCGAGCGGGTGCAGCCGTTTATGGATCGGATTACTTACATTCGCAAAGAAAATGGCGGCACGGCGACAGCTCTGAATGAAGGGATCAAAAGAGCAACGGGTGATTATTTTGTATGGCTTAGCTCGGATGATGTGATGTTACTGGATCGGGTAGAGAAACAGTTGGGATTTATGTTGAAGGTGAAGGCGTTATTCTGTCATGGAGCGTATCACTATGTAAATGCAGATAATGAATGGATGGATACCATCCGTCCTGAAGTAGGGAGCCGCTTGGAGGTACTGCAGGTACTTCTGGAGGGTTGTCCGATTAACGGCTGTACCGTGATGCTGGAGATGGATGCTTTTCGAAAATTCGGCATGTTTGATACCGATTTCCGTTACACGCATGATTATGAGATGTGGTTGAGGTTGTTCCCGGTCTATGAGCTGTTTTATTTCAATGATCCGTTAGTGTCTTATCGAGTGCATGAAAAGATGGGCACGAAGCGTCATTTCGATGAACTGAAGGCGGAGATGGAGCGAGTTCAGGCGAAGTATCGTCCCACATTGCTTAATCTGCTGCAGGTGGGCGGATATTGGCAATAGGTTAGGCTGTGGGTTTAGCCATATGAATTAGACAATGCGTAGGTAGGAATTGTGGCATTTGGTGATAAGGTAAGGAACGTCTAAGATGATAGGACTCATGTGTATGTTAACTCTGAGAGGTGCGAGAACAGCATAGATATGTTAATGCAAATAGGAGTATTTCACTGTGTCGCGTGTAGAGCTGCGGCAAGATGGAATACTCTTTTTTTGACGTATCGGAATTCCCTGGGCAATAAATTGGTGGAATCGCGGTTGACGAAGGAAACACAAAAGTCACAGAAGGCACAGAATACATAGAAACGCAGAAAAACCCTCTTCAGCAAGAGGGTAAGCGCTCAACGATATCATGTTGTTTGCATCGTTTTATTGGACGCGCATTGAATTTACGTAGGGTCATTTACATTTAATATTTCCATAGATTCTGGATCAGGCAAGATATATCCTTTTGGTAGCTTTTGCATCAAAGCATTCATGACAGCGTAGTCTACCTCAACATGAGGTGTGGAAACTGGGGTGGAGAACCAGCGATTATACAGATCACTGGGTACAAGGATCGTCATACGGAATGCCCTCCTCTCTGAATGGCTTCCTGGTAAACCTGTAACGTGCGCATCCCCATTTCTTCCAGTGAGCGATGCTGCTCGGCCCATGCTTTGGCCTGTATGCCGACTCGTTTGCGGGTAGCATCATCCTCTAATAGCGCATGTAACAAACTACAGAGAGAGTTAGCATCTTGGGGAGGCACGACCCATCCGGTATTAGCGGGATCAACCATTTCAGGCATCCCGGCAGTGCCGCTAACGATGGCAGGAACGCCTGCAAGCTGTGCTTCGGTCACGGAGAAAGGCTGGGTGTCTTGCAGACTAGGTTGCACATAGATGTCAGCACGGCGTAGGAAGGAAGGGATATTGTCCAGTTTTCCAAAAAAGACGACATCGTCTCCCACGCCCATACGGGAAGCTTGATCACGCAGTTCCTCCATCAGATTGCCCTCTCCCGCAATCCAGCAGACCCAATCTGAACGTAGTGTTTTCAGACCAGCGAGTGCGTTAATCAGGACATGTACACCCTTGATGTACTCTAGTCTACCGGTAAAAGCGATGACTTTTTTACCTGCCGGTGGTTTCTGGCGGAATTTAACTGCTGCTGAAGCTTGATAAGAAGGGAGATCAATAGCATAAGGAATAAGACGGAATTGGGATTCAGGTACGTTCAGTTCTGTAAGGGTGCTCTTAATCCAGTGACTAGACACGAGAATCAGCTCGGATTGTGCGGCGCTTCTTTTCTCCAGAGACAGGAAGTACCGACCTCGTTTGGATTGTAAGTAGGTAGGGAGTGTAAGTTGTGGATTCGAATTTTGAGCATCATAAAAAGTTTCACGCGCAAGCGCTCCATGATAGCTCGTTACGACTGGCGTGTTACGACCTAGAATACGCTTCATGGCTACCGCAGCAACAGGATCTTGCGCATGGATGATGTCATAATGATTGACCCCAAGATACGCGGCAGCCATCTCAAAGGCATAACGATTAAGCTCATAATAAGCGAGAAGGGAGTCGGCGGTGAACTGAGGCAGGTCGGTGGGATTAAGCTTCGTTTGCAGCATCGGCCAGACTTTTGTTTTGGAGAAGGATTGATTCAGATTACGGACATAAACCTCATTGCTCGCAGCGTTCGTACCCATAATATCAACCTCCACACCCAGTGATGTCAGGTGATCGGCCAATTGTCTTAGATATGTCCATATCCCACCCATTTGGGTTAATTCCCAATAGGTTACAAGCAGAACTCTCATAGGTACCTCCTTATCACGGCCTGCACAGACCGTTCTGCTGTCTTTGTATTCTATGAAAAACGAAGTGCCTGAGGTCGGGCATTTCTATGCTTACGTGCAAAAATGGGTGAATACAACTGGCATTGGACGAGAGGTTGCATAAACTACATAAGGAGGGATCGGTGGAAATGGGAGGGAGGGCAAGTGTGTGGCGGTGTATCTACTTGTGATGCATGAGAGTATGCTCCAAACGGCTATCCCAGTCAGATACGTAGATATTGAGGTAGCGTGGGTAGGGGATGACGAAGCGGATGTATTTATAGGTGGAAGAAACGAAGTAGGCGGAGAGATATATCGTTATCTTTTTCAGATTGGATCAGAGCACCATGGGTGTTTGCGTAATTATGTCATTCCTAATTTGGATGTGTCTTCAGCCAACTGGGAACTTCGAATTATTACGAATTATTCCCGTCCTTATCATCTTGCAGTTCGTTTGTATTGTCGGAGCGCATACGGCCAGACTCTGGGTGTGCTTACCGAGCACCAAATGACCAAACTTGCAGATTAACAGTGGAACAGTGTGAACGTGTAGTTCGATGATATAGCAGGTACAACGGATACAACGTATGACCAAACGGATGGAGCAGGTAGGAGCCTGGTTCATTTTTTTGGCGTTGAATTAATTAGTCGAATACATAGCTTCCAAAAATGGATTGTGCAACTAGATATAGATGAAATGGATCGTTCTAATCTATATCTCGTACAGATTGAAGCAGTTAGGGGAAAATGAGATAGATGGACATATATAATTAATGACATTAAAAATATCTTGACAGCAAAGGTATTTTCGTTAGAATATACTATGATTAAAACAAAAGTTTAAAACGACAGTTTGAAACATGTTGTGATTATAAGGCCGTTGGAGAGGCAAGAGATGCCTCCAGGCCGGAAAAGAGTGTGAGAAATTGAAAGAGCAAACAGCAATCCCCCAGAACCCAGCGGAGTTCTCGATAAAAACGATTATTCTACCGCTGCTGGCCATCATTGTAGGTATGATTATGGTCATTCTGGACAGCACGGTGGTGAATGTGGCGATTCCTAATCTCGTTCAGTATTTCGAGACGGATCTCAAAACCATTCAATGGACTGTGACGGGATACACCTTGGCATTGTCTGCTGTCATTCCCCTTGCTGGATGGTTAACCGATCGGTTTGGTTCCAAGAGAGTGTTTTTATTTACAATTGCGATGTTTACATTAGGATCAGTGTTGTGCTCGGCTGCACAATCCCCAGAGCAATTAATTATTTTCCGCATCATTCAGGGACTTGGTGGAGGTATGGTCGCTCCGATTGGTATGGCTATGGTTTTCCGTTTGGCTCCCCCGGAGAGAAGAGGCTCCATTATGGGTATGCTCGGGATTCCGATGTTATTAGCTCCTGCATTAGGTCCAGTATTGTCAGGCTGGTTCATTGAGTCGTTCAGTTGGCACTGGATTTTCCTTATTAATCTTCCGATCGGGATCGTTGCGCTTATTCTATGTCTCAAATTTTTGCCCGATACGGATCGTGGACGGACGCCTACACTTGACCTATTAGGCATGATTTTGGCACCCATTGCATTCTCTATGCTGGCTTATGGTGTTAGTGAAGGCGGGACAAGTTGGACGTCAGCAACTACACTGACTGGTGTGATTGTAGGTGGGGTAGCATTGATTCTGTTCATTATTGTAGAACTGCGTCACAAGCATCCATTGCTGGAACTGCGGGTATTCAAATCATCTGATTTCTCACGCGGTATTATTCTTGCTTGGGTATCACAAGTGGCTCTCTTCGGAGCGATGATTTTGATTCCGCTTTACCTACAACAGATCAAAGGATACTCTGCTCTGGAAACAGGACTGATCCTGCTTCCACAGGCACTGGCATCTGGTGTAGGTATGCCGCTCGGTGGACGTCTGTTTGACAAGATTGGTGCGAGACCGCTGGCATTTACAGGTTTAGGCATCATTTCCGGAGCACTGTTTATCTTGTCTTCCATCACGGCGGAAACAAGTCTTGGACTGATCATTGTTAGTTTGATTATGATGGGACTTGGGATGGGTCTGTCCATGATGCCGCTGAATACACATGTATTGAACGCCGCTCCGCGTAAGCTGGTAGGTCGTGTTACGCCGCTTACCGCTGCGGCTCAGCAAGTGGTTGTGTCCTTTGCGGTTGCAGGACTGACGGGTTTCTTGACTTCGCGAGTTGCTGATCATACAACAGGAACTGGCGGGGCGAGTGCAGTTAATGGATTGGTTGCTGGCTTCAACGATACGTTCTTCTTGGCAGCTTGCATTGCGCTGTTTGGATGTCTTCTGAGTCTGATTCTTCGTAAACCGAAACAGATGAAAGAAGAGACGCTTGAGTCAGGAGATCAGCCTGATCCAGCAATGATGATGGGTCACTAATAATTTACTTTAATGATATGGTCTACAAATAAGATCTACACATTTGATCTAAAAGCAAAAGAAACCGTTCCTTCTCAGATGGGAGAGTGATTCGCCATTGAGAAGGGAACGGTTTTTTTGTGCGAACAAGTTAAAGTAACCTATTGTATTAGTGAGGCACTTGGGCTTGGAAGTCATTCCGACTGGACTGATTAGCGTGGTAAAAGACCACATCTCCATCTTTTACAGGCAACGATCTCCCGCGATCATCCACTTGGTTAGAATTGAAACCTTCTAATCGCCATTGATTCATGAGTGGTGCATGGATGTATTGAAGATGCGGAGCATCTGTATTGCCATTACGTAACGTTTCCAGATTGAAGTTAACCACGATATACCCATTTTTCAAGAATACGTCCGACTTCTCATCGAGTGCATTTTGTCTACCCAGCGGTACAAGATCAGTTCCCTTCGGCACAGCATACACATCGGCAGGCAAGCTATACTCGCCATACCAGCGCTGAATTGCGGCATTGGCTCGATCTACGTTCACAGTAGCGGGAATGTTGGTCTTTGGTCCGATGAGTGTACGGATGGAAGCAGGCAGAATCATCCAATCGTAACGGCCTACCCATGTTTTCTGGTGTGAAATCTGGTCGACCAGTTGAACCATGTATTCTGCCAGTGTCGTTTGGTTACGTTCCTGTGCCGTTAGTTCATAGGTATATCGGTAACGTGCCGTATCTCCAAGTTCCGTACCCGGTACATTTCGAAGTCGTGAGTTTAGCACGACGAAACGTTTTTCTAGATCCTGCGGCGATCCGATCTGGATAAGGCGTTCCTGTCCACGGTGGTAGTAGAGATCCACGGCCTGGCGTGAAGTGCCATCCTTACTGACAAAATCAAAGGTTGGTGTGATACGAACGCCATCGGTTGCGCCAAACATATTGCCTTTGGTCTTCAGATCGAATTTGACATGATAACCCGTTTTCACTGCGATATTCCGGAATCCCTGCACAGGGTGACTCCCCGGACGAATAGGTAGCACAAATGGTGCAAGATTCCCTCGCGGATCTCCGTCGATCCCATTAGTTCCTGTCCAGTAGCTGACTCCACTAGCTGCCGAGCTACCCATTTGTTTGCGAAATACATTTTCCCAGTTATAGTCCGAGATGTCAGTCACATGAAAGTCATATAACCGCCCAATGACTTCCACGGGTACTGTATCTGTAGCTACATGGTGAGCCAGATTGGTATTTGCGTCGGGTTGTGTTGTAAACGTCGAGGGTGCATTTTCCGCAATATTGCGGAATTTTACTTGGTAATGTCCTTCATCAACCCATACGGGGAGATAGAATCCGGTATCCAGTTGGTTCACCGGGATATCTACCCACGTTTCTGCAGGAATGAACTGGCTTCGATTAGCGTTGTAGACATCAAAGGGAAACTGAACTTGTTTAATCCGAAAATACTTGGCATAATCTCGGTTGCCATACCCCGGATAACTGGCTACGTCCATGTGTTGTCCCGAAGTTGGAATACGCACGATAAAGGGACGCTCTAGGATCAGTGCAGAACTGCTCGGGTCAGGCACCGTTTTCTGGTTATGCGGCTGATCATCCGAAACCCACGAGTAGTTTACGACAGGCGTGTGTACCGTGACGGTATTAATCCCAGGGATGGGTAACACCTTATTAGCCCCGCCGTTCACATTGCCCGGAAGCAGGTTGTAAAAGATTTCACCAGAGCTCGTTGTATTTGCTTTATTCAAAAGTGTGCTGCTAATCATGTTATTCGGCATATAGAGAACATCTCGACCAATCGGTGTTGGATCAGGAATGTTCGTTGGGGTAGGGCCATCTTTGGTCGCTTCCGCATCGTCCATAACCTTATTGTTGTTAAATATGACGAGGTCATTATTGACTTTACTCTGAGGCGTATTCGACTCCGCCATGCCTTTTAACAGTGAAGTATCATCCGGTACATCCGGTGGTGAGTTTAACCCGCCTGTTCGTTTCGGTGGTGTGTATGAGATCGCCGCCGTTGGTGCGGGCTTGACATGACTTTCCACCGCTTCATCGTTTTGGGACTCCAGTGTTGGCGGCGTGTAGCCTGAAGGCATCATAGTGACCATGGTACCCGGGAGAGCATAGTTCTCCATGGTTGCTTTAGCGATGTTGTATACTTC
The DNA here is from genome assembly GCF_001426865.1 of Paenibacillus sp. Root52. Lineage (GTDB taxonomy): Bacteria > Bacillota > Bacilli > Paenibacillales > Paenibacillaceae > Paenibacillus. The sequence goes on from NZ_LMFO01000032.1 coordinate 220,654, forward strand.
CAGTTTGTTGATTTTCCAGTACGAATAATCTCTTGTAATCTGGAAGCTGTAAGGTTTAGTTACAGTGTCACCTGTTTTCACGGGTGGCCCAGGAGAACACGCCCCTTTGGGCGGGCAGACCTCTGGACCAGGTATCGTCCATTCTCGCTCATAGGTGAGGGTGACATTACAATCATATGTTGTCTTACCCGTCATACGTGCCCAGGATTGGTCGAACAGATAGTTGTCCGCAATCGCATTGGTATACAACGACTCGGAAGTCGGAATGCCTTTAAGTACATCGAATCGCTCAGCGTCTCTGTTATCTGCTTTTATCACTCCGCGAGCATTTGGATCTAGGTCACTCTTATTCATCGTTGTCCCCTGTGAAGGTGGACCGATATTAGGTGTACATGCACCACCACCTTGACCGGGGTCTTCTGGCTCACCGGGTGCATTTTCTACACCAATATTTGTTGAGGTAGTTAGCTTAAAATCATCCTTCTCCCATAACACAGTGATCTTTGTTGTTCCTTTAGATTCTGCTGTAACAAGTCCCGACGAACTTACTGTTGCAACGGCCGGATTAGAAGATTCCCATGTGATCTTCCCATTCCCTGAATTCACATTCGTTCCAGCACCAAAGCTACCGTCACCTGTTTTGGTTTTCACTGTTGCATTTAATTGCTTTTGCTCTTTGATACGAAGTTGCCCACCATTGGTCAAATTGATTTCTTTGGTGATTTCGGCTAAGGCCTTCCAGTACAAATCTGTTCTGAAAATGTAATCAGCTGACCATTTAGGACGGTTATATTCCCTTGCATCTGTGGCGAAAATATCGCCACCTATTTGCATTGTAAAACGTGTTTTTCTACCATTAAATCCATTAACAGAAACAAGTTTTGGCATTCCCGCACCTTCAAGATAGTAGTTTGTATCATCCATATAGTGCGGCATTAGAGAGATATCCGTTAAATCTGATAATGAATACGAATTAGTTCTTAAATCTTCAAATGATATAGGTTTATATACATCTTTATCTAGATCAAGAATGACACAGATATCTGACTTTACAGGACGGTTTTTAGTTCTGTCATTGTCTAATAAAGTATTAGGATTGTAACATGAACCGTCTACACTCCATTTTAAATTGTCAATCTGATAAATGTATATACCGAGGTTCGTTCTTGAGAGACCTTCTACTGGGATGACTTTTTTTTGTGATTTCGCTGGAGTAGCAGGTACCATATATTGTGGCTTGAGTTCGGGTTTGGTGCCAGGTCCACCTCCTGCTTGTACCGAGGAATAAGTCGAGAATAACAAACCTATAATTAGCATCGGTAACAAGAGTTTAATGAAAAAGGTTTTAAAACTCAAGTTCTAATCCTCCCTTATTTCGAATCAATGATACTGAATACTGCTCCTTCCTTTGTTTCAAGTGTTATCGCTCTAGTAACTTGTCTATTAAAATGCAACAACCCATTTGCCCAATAAATAGGATTCTCAGCAACGAATACACCTTTGTTTCCTGTGTAGTCTCCTATTTTAGGTGCAGCATAGGATAAGAAAGCTTTTGTGTGTGGAGAAGTAAGAGGATCAAAAGTAACTGAATTAAGGAGACTTCCTGCTTGAAGCTGATTCATTGTTGACTTAATATTTAATGAAAATTCAGTGAATGAGTAATAGGTTCCTTCAGGAAGCTTAAATCCCTCATCAACAAAAACAGGGTAGTAAATACTTCTTTCATCTTTAGTGACACTAGTATCAATAATGATCCAATTCAATACTTTCAGATCAGCATAATTTCGATCTGTGGCAATTTCTTTGTTTCTAACAAGAGAGAAATCTTCTGTTACATCCTCGTACTTTCGATTTCCTTTTAGACTAATTTGGTTTTCAGCTGTTTTTTTGAACACGCTCGTTATCACATTCAAATTTGTACCCGTCAAGCCGACTTGACGCAGTTCATTCAATCCTTTGAAGTCAGCAGGTTTAGTCTTGGCTACATTGGAATAACGGGCAATCAACACAGCAACCTCAGCACGAGTAGTTGTCCGATCAATACCAAACTGTTTGTCACTTCCAACGCTCATTAATCCAGTACCCATAGCTACAGCTACGGCGTTCTTGTCTGAAGCAGTTAGATTACCTGTAAAATATTCCTTCGCCGGTACGACGGTATTCTGTACATCATCTAAAGCCTGCTTGTAGTCAGAATCGACCGTAGCTAAACCTTGAGTTAGCCAAACGGCCATCTCTCCACGTTTAAGAGATGCTTTGGCATCGAGTTTTCCCTTGTAATTTGCAGGGTTAATGAATCCTTTTTTGATTGCAGAAGAGACGCCACTTTTTGCCCACTCGGGGATATCTGTAAAGTTATTAGTTACTGGGTTTAGATTATTTGGTTGATCTGACAATCTACTAAGAATACTTGCCATTTCTGCTTTGGTTATAGGTGAGCTAGGTTTAAATGTCCCATCCGTGTATCCCTTTAAATAGCCTTGCTCTACTGCTGAATTAATTGCTGTCGCTGCCCAGTGTGTAGCAGGGACATCTTTGAATTTTATAGCCGTTTGTGCGGCTTCAACCGAGTTTCCAGCTCCAATTCCTCCGACAATCCCTGTTAACAAAGCTAAAGTCGTAATCCCTGTTACAATCATCTTTTTCATGCTATTACTCCTCTCGAATCTACATTTTTTCGTTCTGTGGTATGTACTTCTTTCTACCAGATACTAAATTTGACATAATAATCAATATTCTACCATGTGTATTTAGTTCAATGGTATTATTTCTCAGAAATATTCATCCAACAGAGCTTTTTAATCTCCTTCCCGAGACCTATGAACCCTAAAAAAGCAAAAAAAGGCCACGAATCCGTAGATTCATAGCCTTATACTTTAAGGTGTGGGTCGTCCTATGTAATTTGAGAAAATAAAACTAATTCAAGGATAACCGATTTCCAATCATTTGAAAAGGAGTCATTTAAATCTTTCCTGAAAAGAAGACGTTGACCTGAATAGAAAAACTCGTTCATCAGAGATAACAAACAAGGAAACAGCACATCGTCCGGCTGAATTATAAAGGAGTCCGTGCTGTTTATTAGAAGGGATTAAAGGTTATTGCCAAGCTTTAGAAGAAAATCCTTAAGGCGGTCATCATTTCTCGAAAAGAAGTAGCATAGCGATCTGGTGAAAAGGAAATGCTCATATGCTGCCGACCTTGTGTACGAATACGTTCACGTAGCCTTTTGTTCTTCATCAGATCTATGGCCTCCGAAACCGCAGTGTTCACTTGACCGATGGGGTAAAACTTGCCCGTTTTGTTGTGTGTAATAAATGAACGTACGCCATCTGAGTCCGTGCTGAGTACAGGACATCCACAGCTTATCGCTTCTGCCACCGCATAACCGAATCCTTCAAGGATGGATGTAGATAACATCAACCCACCGGATTCCGCTGTCATGGAATAGAAGGTAGGCATTTGCGAATGGGGGACGTTAACGAAAATTCCAATACGATCCTCAAGTCCTTTTTCTGCCAACATGTGTTTAAATAATACGTCATCCTCAGGATTGGCAAGTGTGGGATCATGGAACATCCACATTCTGGCGCTGGGAATTTGGCGAATAATCTCACTAGAGATGTTAAGATATTCTTGCCAATTTTTATTATGTTCCAGTCGGCCAACCCAGGCGATAACCGGATAAGGAGGAACATCCACCTTAAGTGGACTAAAGGTCTGCGTATCCAGCATATTTGGGATGACAAATCGATGTAGCCAAGGGCAGATGTGGATGAACATTTCCAACAAATGATCGGTAGGAGGAATAACAGCAGCATCACAGTAGGCCTGCAGGTAGGGAATAGCCATTTGAATCGTTTCTAGTGCTTGATCCCGTGTGCCGAGCCCTTGGGCTTCAAAGATAATCCGTCCATCATATCCTAATCCTCTAAGCCTACCGGGCATAGATATATCTGAAGTGACAATAACGGCATCATACTGATGTTGATCCAGCAGTTCCTTAATTTCTGCATCAGTGGAGACGGTAAATACGGGAGTGCCGGTGCCGTTCTGTAATCCAGAGCCTGGGTACAGGTATAACACATGTGCTTCTATGCCATGACGTTTCAATACGGCTGTGCGTAGCCGATTCAAGGTGTCCACCCCACCACTCGGCACAAAAAATGTGAATAAAACTTTCACAAGGTTCACCTCTGACTATTGTGCAGGATTGTACATGTGTCTTCCTGTATTCTGCACAGATTGTTATCATATCCTTGGCAATGGGTATAACTGCTCCTAGGGTATGGTACGTTTCCCTAAAGCACAGGGTGTGGGTGAATGTAGCCTTATTCACATTTTAGACATATTTTTTTAAGCTTTCTTTTAAGGAACATTAAGCTGGGTTTAGGGTATTGTAGCTATGCTTGAATAAACATCCCGTGTAGAGCCGTCAGCAGATCGAACGATGGTACACGGGTTATTTTGAGTGTGAGTTCAAAAATGGACTTTTTGAGCAAACTCTTTAACGGGAAAGGATGAATGATGTGCTCGAAGTGAAACAAGTTAGTAAAGTGTATGATGGACAACGTGGCGTACATCAACTGGATTTCACAATGGAGCGCGGAGAGATCGTGGGATTTCTAGGTCCTAATGGTGCGGGGAAAACAACGACAATGCGTATGATAACCGGTTACTTGCAACCAACTGTAGGATCGATCACGGTAGACGGTATGTCTGTGCATGAACAAGGGAGAAGTGTGCGTTCGAAGATTGGTTATCTGCCTGAGACGCCGCCCTTGTACCCGGACATGACGGTGCAATCGTATTTGAAATTCGTTGCGAATCTAAGAGATGTTGCACCACGTGAAGTGAAGCTACGTGTTAGCGAGATGATGAGTAGGCTGGGTCTACAGGACCGAGAAAGGCAAATCATTCGTGGATTGTCCAAAGGGTACAAGCAACGGCTTGGACTTGCTGGGGCTATTATCCATAAGCCTGATCTGCTTGTATTGGATGAGCCAACATCTGGACTTGATCCGAATCAGATTATTGAGATTCGAGATCTTATTCGCGAGCTTGGTGAGAATCATACTGTACTGCTCAGCACACATATTTTGCCTGAAGTCAGTGCACTCTGTAACCGTATGTTAATCATCAACCAGGGTCAACTTGTTCTTGACGGTTCACCGCAGCACTTTGGCTCGGCGATGGGAGATCAATTTAAAGTCGCTATTGAAGTGAAGGCAACCGAGGAACAGTTACATAACTTGCTTACTCCTTGGGAGAAAATTCGGAGTGAGGTTATACCACCAACTGGAGTGGAAGGTGAGCCAGATTCAGGTACGGTGAACATGTTACTTACGGGCGAATCCTCCGAGGATTTCCGTGAAGAGTTATTTTACTTATTGTCTGGAGCTGGATTGCCCATCCTGGAGATGAAAAAGGAAAACCTTAGTCTGGAGCAGATCTTCTTGAAACTTACGACAACGGAGACACAAGCAGAAGTTGTATCGCAAGAAGCGGAAGACAATCTTGCTGGTGCGGCTACTACAGGTACAGAGCCGAGTGTGAATCAGACAACAAGCGTTGATCCGAAGCCGGATTTGGTGACAGACAACCAACAATCCACGGAAGAGTCAACAACGTTGTCTGATAAGTTGTCTCATGTTCAGAAGGAGGAGGGCTCCAAATGAGACGAATGATGGCGGTTTGTAATAAGGAGCTTCAGGCCTATTTCCTATCACCAACATCGTATTTTGCGTTTGCGGTGTACGTTTTGATGACAAGCTTGTTGTTCTATTCGAGTTTTGTATATTATCAACCCAGCATAGTGGATTATCGCCTCGTGCTTGGTGATACATTGTCCATGCTGTTATTTGTAGTTCCATTATTAACGATGAGACTTGTGGCAGAAGAGTTTCGACAAGGCACGGATGAATTACTGTTAACCTCTCCAGCACGAGTTACGGAGATTATTTTCGGTAAATATTTGGCTTCGCTGGCTATACTGGTTGTGCTTATTCTATGTAGCTTGGTATATCCGTTCATTATGTCCTTCTTCGGAGAACTCGATCTGACCTTGGTATGGTTGTCAGCCTTAGGTTTGTTCTTCTTAGGCAGTAGCATGATGGCGATTGGACTATTCGCTTCAACGCTATCTCAACATCAGATGGTGTCTGCGGTAGCTGGTTTTATTATATTGCTCGTATTGTGGATGCTTGATTCATTCGCAGGCAATACAGGTTCTACTTTGCAGCAATGGCTTGATCCATTTGCACTAACGAATCGCTTTGACAGCTTCACCAAAGGTGTGCTCAGTGGTCCGGATATTTTGTACTATGTGACGCTCTCCGGTGTATTTCTGCTGTTAAGCATTCAAATTGTAGAACGGAAACGGTGGAGGTGAGAAGATGAAAAAATGGTTAAGTCATACCAACAGCACCGTATTATCAGTAGCGGTCATTGGCATCTTTATTTTGCTAACGCTGTTTCTGAATTCGCTTGGGGGGTTCCAACTCGATCTAACTTCCAACAAACAATACACCTTATCGGATCAGACACTTACCGCCATCAAAAGTGTAAAAGAGGATGTTAACATTCAGGTGTTAACTGTGGAAAATGCGAATAATACTGTCCTGAATCGCGAAGTGTCGGATATGGTACAGGAATATACGAAGCGTAACAGCAAGCTGAAGATGGAGCAATACAATCTGACGCAGGAGCCAGCGCTCGCTTCGAAATATGGAATAACAGGCAGCTCTATCATTCTAGAGCGGGGAGATCAGCATAAGGTCATTGATATTGCGAGTTTGTTTACAGCCGCAGGCGATGGAAGCGATGGATCTTACCAATTTACAGGTGAAGAAAAGTTAACTCAGGCCTTGATGAATCTATCCTCAACGGAGATGCATAAAATGGTCTTCCTAACCGGGCACGAGGAGCTTGGTTTGGATCAGCTGACAACACTGCGTTCATCTTTGGAACAGAGCAATATCACAACAGAGGAGTTACAGTTGAATCAAGCAGGGCAGGTTCCTGAGGATGCTGATGTGCTTGCTATCATTGGACCACAGCGTGACATTAGTGATACCGAGCTGAAAGCCATTCGTACCTATCTTAGTAATGGTGGCAAGCTGCTACTGTCCCTCGGATTCCATGAGGATATGGAGTCGGCTTGGAAGAATATCGATGCGCTTGCCGCGGATTACGGTGTAGTGGATGAACATGCAATTATGGTGGATCAACAGCAGGCAAGTACAATGGGACCCTTATGGGTTGTACCTGAGTATGGAACTCATGCAATTACGGATAAATTATCCGAAAATAAGCTCTATCCGATGTTATCTCTGTCCATTGCTTTGACTAGCCAAGAGCAGGACAAATATACGTTGTCCCCACTTATTCATTCGTCGAATGAGAGTTATGGGGAGAAGGATATTGCTGGTCTATTACAAAATGAAACTTCTAACGATCCGCAGCAAGATGTACAAGGTCCGGTGGAACTTGGGTATGCAGCAGATACGACGGATGGCAAACCAAAAGCGGTCATTCTTGGCTCTTCGATCTTCATGCAGGATTCAGAGATTACCAATGGGGGTAACCGTGATTTTATTCTGAATGTGACGAATTATTTAAGCGAGAAGCAAGATGGATTAACGATCAGACCTCGTATACAAGCTGGTTACCAAGTGGCATACCTAAACGGGGAACAAGCCAGAGTCATATTCTTCGTAGCGCTTGTCGCATTCCCGCTCGTCTTTGTTATCATTGGAGTATTCTTATGGTGGAGGCGTAGACGTGTATGAGAAAATGGATTCCAACGATACTTGCCGTAGTGGTTCTAATGGTGGGCTGGATGTATGCAGCCAGTCAAAATTATTTTCGTGAAGAAGCAGCGGAGCAGGTGAAATTGCTTGGGATTCAAGCTGGAGACATTCAGGCGATTACAATTCATAAACCAGTGGCTGAAGAGAACAGCACGGCAAGCCAAGAGTCCTCACAACTGAAACTGGAGCAAGGGGTCTGGCAGATGGTTGAACCAAAAGCTTATCCCCTGAACGGCTATGCCGTAAGTAATTTGCTGGATGCTTTAAGTGCAGCGGATCAGGAGCTTGTCGTTGAGGAAAGTCCAACGAATGTTGAGAAGTATGGACTAGGTACAGATGCTGCAAGGCTAGACGTACAGCTCAAGGATCAACGTAAAATCGAACTTATAATTGGTGGTCAGCTACCGGCCGACGATGCTCGTTATGTTCGTGTAGACTCAGGCGCTGTTGTTGCTGTTAAGAGTGAAACGATTAGTGGTATTGAGTTGTCACGGCGCGAGCTGCTGGATACAACTCCGTTCAACCTCGATGAATCGAATGTGCAGTCTCTGGACTGGGAGGGGGAAGCGTCCACATGGATATTAAAATCAACAGCTCAACAAGATGAGGCAGAGAAACAGTGGACATTCAATGGAGCTGAATTGGAAGCAACAGATGCTGTCTCTCTGATCGGTAAAATAAAAAATATAACAACTGCCGATGATGTACGCCCAGCTTCTGACCTGAAAGACACCGTACCACTATTTACATTTATCGTGGAACAGAATGTGAATGGAGAGACGATTTCGGATGTATATCGGGGGATTACGGTTGCTTCTGAGCCTGACCAGATCTGGGTAGTTACTCCGGATGGCGAATGGGCATACGCTCTACAGGCTGATGCGTTGAAGGATGTGGAGGATTCCGCCGAGGCGCTAAAAAAATAATTTATCTGAATACTTATCTGAATATTAAAGATTGACTTAAAGGTGCTGCAGAAGTTGCAGCATCTTTTTTTGTGTTTTCCATCTAAGGCAAGAAGCTGTATTAGATCAGAACCACCAAAAATGGAGGTTCCATATCCTTTCAGGATACCAGTGTGCACAGAAGCGCATCCTATCTTTGTGACCAAAACCATAACCCATTGGAGGATGAGACATGCCAGCAGCCAAAAAGGCGAAAGCGATAACCTTATCTTTGACAAGTGCAATTTTTGTAATGGCGGGATTAACCGGTTGTGGTACAAACAAGGACGCTAACAACATGCAATCCCAAAGTGTGCGCCATGAAGTAAGGGGTCTGAACCGTTACGGTGTTGAAACGAACGGGATGGATGGTATTCGCGCCAACAATTATCGTAATCACAATGTCACCAGTCTAAGATCAAGTGATGAATTAGCCAAACGTATTACAGAAATGAAGGAAGTTAAGTCAGCTAACGTGTTGTTAACGGATCGCAATGCTTATGTTGCTGTTCGATTAACTGACGGACATGCAGGCAAGTTGGGAAGTAAATCGACTCGTGGAAATATGAGAGGCATGAGCGTTCATCCGAACAGCACCATGCGCAGTGAAAGTATGAGCGAAGATATGGGCGGTTTGCGCGTTCATGGTGGAGATGGAACAATGTCTCCGTATACGACAAGCGGTATAGCACCAGGGCTGAACACAGGTGTAGCAACTGATCGTGGTCATATGGGTAATGATCGTGGCCTTTACGGTACTATGGGCACAGGAGCAGTGGGCATGATGCGTGGATTGACCGACAGTGGCAAAGCCCGCACGATGGATAATGGTCATTATGGAGCCAAAAGTGAGGGGCAACGAGTAGATAGCTCGGACGATAATACCCCAGAAGAAATCAAAGGCAAGATCGCAGCCAAAATCAAGCAATTTGCACCAAACGTCGAAAATGTCTATGTGTCTGCTAACCCGGAATTTGTTGAGCATACAGAATCGTATGCAAAAGACATTCGAAACGGTAAGCCGATCAGTGGCATGATCGATACCTTCTCTTCAATGGTGGAACGTATTTTCCCAACCAATGCAATGAATCCGAATCATCGTGATGGCATTCTTGGTGATGGTACAATGAATCGCAACAACAACCCTGATGGTCTTATGAATCATAATTTCCGGTAATCAGAACGAATGAGACAAATGTGCCTTTGTGTAGATGTTCACATCTAGTGCAAAGGCATGTTTGTTATGTACATAATTTCTATAATGAATATGCACTACTTGTATTCGAGCGATATATGCAAATTAATGCCCATTTTTCTTATAAAACTGAACCATCGCCCTTGACCTGACATAAGATGAGTTGACTGTATCCCCTTAACCTTGTTACACCAACACAACCCGAGCAAGGAGGGGTGAACATTGAAGGGTATCGATCATAAAAGTAAATTTTTGTTGACCCACCGTGAACGCGAAGTATTCGAGTTATTGGTTCAAGACAAAACGACGCGTGACATCGCAGGGCAGTTATTCATCAGCGAGAAAACGGTGCGTAACCATATTTCGAATGTGATGCAGAAACTCAATGTTAAGGGTCGTTCGCAAGCAGTTGTAGAGCTGATTAAGCTCGGAGAACTGAAGATTTAGTTGCGAATTACAGTTAAGGTTAAGTAGCAGCATGAAAGCCTTTCTCTATTCTTTGTCATGAAGAATGGGGCAAGGCTTTTTTGCTCTGTAGTACTCTCATAATGATTTTCAAAAATCTATGTGCTTATCTCTGTTTTTAATTAAAATCTGCTCCAGCTGAATGTTACCCATGAATTGGCAAGCAGACGTAACTCGATCATATTGACTCAAGCTCATATTTTGAACAGCCTGTTCTAGAAAGTCTTCAATAGGTTGCCACAAAGTAAGGGAATGGGAAGAATCAGCACCATAATAATACATAATATCAATACACGTTTGAATCATTTGGCGCCCTAATCCAACCATACACCAACGATCCTCTTTAATAATGAGCGTAATGACAGATTCCATAGACAGAGTTGCTTCTTCAAACTGACCATTGGCGATGAGCTTTTCAGCCAAACTGGATGCCTGGTAGCAGTATTGATGATCATTTCCGGCATTTTTCTCGAGGGCAGCAAGTTTTCTAAGTACTTCAATCTCACCCTCCATATGTTTCCGGTTTCGTTCAATATAGAGCAGCTCAGTCAGATTTTCTTGGTTCCAGCATGTCTGTTCCGCAATCCATAAATCTACAAATGTTGAATGATACGTCATCTCGAGCAGATCTTCTGACAGACGAATGCAATCCGAGAGGTCAGCAGTATCTATATGAAAAAGGTGTTGCTCTCGAATTCGAGTAGGCTCAAATCCAGAGATAGTATCGAAGTTGGCTTCTTTTGCTTGGGAAAATAGTTTCTGATCTTCGTCTCGGTTGTACTGCTTCAGCAAGAAAATACAGTAATATAATGCTTCGCCTATACCCTGATAGCTGTTTGTCTGCCGATCTATGATTTCATTGATTAGTAGTCTTCTTACAATCGACTCATAATGCGGCGCATGCCGATCTTCCCGATGATAAATAGCCAGTAGTACTTTGAAGCGATTGGTATAATTCGCATCTCTTTTTCCATGCGTAGCATCTTGCTTCTCCGCATAGTCGACCTGTGAAAAATCACCTATTTCATCCATTAGGCGATCCAACATCTCATGGTATGGAGCCATCATTTGAAGCAAAACCTGTTTATGATCTGTTTTCATTATGTACTCACCTTTTTATGGAGTTTGTAGTTCTGCTTCATAAATTCTTTCCATCGTTTCTTCGAAAAGGGCTGATAAAACAGCTGCTCTAATGTCTCAAATTGTCCTTCATTTAGAGAGAGAAATATTGCCTTTTTGGCAATTTTGGCACAGGGTTGTGATGTGCTTCTTGTACTCCCTATTTTATGTCTAACGGGAACCTGAAATTGCAACAAGTCGTGCAGATTATTCCAACCCTCCCAGCTCCATCGGCTTGCTCGCTCCCAATCAATCGCATATAAGACGAAATAGGGTCTATATTCACTTTGTCTCTCAGCAATGATCCATAAGGACGGGATGATCTTTTGCTGCTGACGTTTATTCATGATATGATCCACTCCCTTTGTGCAAACTCCTTGTTCCAATATAAGGTGTCTCTGGAGATGAAACAAGTGAGATAGAGTATGTTCGCTGGGTATGAAAAGTGAAATTTAGGCTGCGATGATCTACACCAGAAAAGTGAAGGAAATACTCTTGATTTACAGGTCATCGTTGTTTAAAATGAAATCATAAAAATAATTTTCTTAAATTAATATAATAATATAAAAATAATTTTCATAAGGAGAGTTTATGGCAGCCATATTACATGCCTTGCAGCAAGAGTTGGAAGACCTGCCTGCACAAGAACGGCGGATTGCAGAAGTTATATTGAGTTCACCCTCGGACATTCCAGGCTGGACGATTAACCATCTTGCACAGCAAAGCGGGACGAGCCCCGCGACGGTAACTCGTTTTTGCAAATCCTTTCATTTCAAAGGCTTTCCTGACTTCAAAATGAAACTAGCCGCCGAATTGTCGCATCCGACAGGAGAAACGGCATATCAGGATATTGTGGCAGGCAACTCACTGTCCAAAATTGTTGAGGCTATTGAAGCGAATCATCTGGCTTCCATTGCAGATACGACCCGATTGTTGGATCTGGAGCGGGTGGGTAGAGCGATTGAGCTATTGTGCGCTGCACGTCGCATCGATCTCTACGGTGTTGCTACATCATCCATTGTGACCCAGGATTTCTATCAGAAACTGATTCGGATCGGGAAGAGCTGTACGGCCTTCTCAGATTCCCATATGCAGATCACCTCCGCCTCTTCGTTAGGAGAGGGAGATGTTGCAGTAGCTGTATCATATTCAGGCGAAACCCCAGAGACGATTGATGCACTGCATTGTGCCAAACAGGCCGGAGCTGCAACGATTTCGTTGACGTCCTACAGTAATAATAAACTGGCTACGGTGTCCGATATTCCGCTGTTTACTTCTTCACTCGAAAAGGGGATGCGAAGAGGTGATATGGCTTCACGAATTGCCTTATTACATGTCATCGACATTTTGTTCACAGGCATGGTGAGTTCCGATTTTGACCAATTTATTCCGAAACTTGAGCAATCGTATCACAGTGTACAGTCCTATCGGGTTCATAACAACGGAGGTGCTTAACGAGATGAACATACGTATTTTTGAACATGAAGAAGATTTAAACGTTACAGGTGCCGGGATTATTACGAGTCTGCTACAGACGAAACCACGAGCTGTGTTAGGGCTTGCAACAGGCAGTTCTCCAGTGGGGATTTATAAACAGCTAATAGCGATGGTGCAAAAAGATCTGGTTAGCTTCGCACAGGCATCCTCCTTCAATCTCGATGAATATGTAGGTTTACCCGCTGAGCATAGCGAAAGTTATCGTAGCTTCATGAATGAACAGTTGTTCCATCATATCGATATTGATCTGGATAAGACATATATCCCCGATGGTAACGCAGCGGATTTAGCTCAGGAGTGCGAAGCCTATGAACAACGACTTGAGGATCGTGGTCCAGTTGATCTGCAAATTCTCGGCATCGGACATAATGGTCATATTGGATTCAATGAGCCTGGCACAGAGCTGACGGGTCGTACACATGTTGTGGCGTTGAAGGAAGAGACGAGAAAAGCGAATGCTCGCTTTTTTGACAGCCTTGATCAGGTTCCAACGCAGGCAATTACCATGGGAGTTGGTACGATACTGAAAGCCAAACAGATTCTGCTGATTGCTCGCGGTGAGGAAAAAGCTGAGATTATTCGGCAGGCGTTTATGGGGCCAATTACTACTGAGTGCCCAGCCTCGCTACTGCAATGTCACCCCAATGTGGTTGTACTGTTAGATCGCGCTGCAGGTAGATGGGTGAAAAATTAAAGTAGTTTAAATCAATTATAAATTTGATCCTGATAACATTTATACATCATAGGTTGGGTTAGGAGGTTGGTTGAATGAGCACAGACGATATTCAAGAGCTTATGGCTAGAGATACGGTATCCATTTTACGGGGGAAGCTTGTTCTTTCAGATCGTATAATAGACGATGGAATCTTAGCTTGGCGTGATGGGAAAATAATATATGCAGGCTTGCCCGAAGGGCTACCTGATTCAATTCGACGACAAGGATTATTTTTGCCTGTGCCTGAACATGGCATGATTGTGCCTGGATTTATTGATATCCATGTGCATGGCGGCAATGGGGAGGATTTCATGGATGCTAGTCCAGAGGTGCTGGATACAATCACTGCATTCCATTGCACTCAAGGAACAACCGCGATGCTGGCTACTTCGATGACCGCACCGAAGGACAGATTGGATCAGGTGCTGTATGAGGTTCATACATATCGATCCCAAACGATGCCTTTTGCACAACTCGAGGGAGTGCATCTGGAAGGGCCGTTTTTCAGCCCTAAATGGCCTGGAGCGCAAAATCCGGAGCATATTGTAATGCCTAACGTTTCGTGGCTAGAAGAATGGGAGCAACAATATCCTGGATTGATAAGACAGGTTACATTGGCGCCAGAGCGTGAAGGTGCGTTGGAGCTAATTGCATGGCTGCGAAGTCAACGAATCACGGCAGCACTGGGGCATACAGATGCTAGCTATGATGAGGTACAACGTGCGGTAGAGGCGGGGTTGCATCATGCCGTACATACATTCAACGCCATGACGCCACTGCATCATCGGCTTCCCGGGGCTGCTGGAGCCGTGCTCAGCGATCCGCGCATTAGTGCAGAGGTCATTGCAGATGGAATTCATGTGCACCCAGCAGCTATTTCCATTCTGGCACAACTGAAACAACCCATAGATCAACTGGTGTTGATTACAGATGCCATGTCCGCTTCAGGTCTAGATGATGGGGAATACGCCATTGGTGATCTTCCGGTTATTGTCAAGCATGGTGTGGCACGCCTGAAGGATGGTGGTGCGCTGGCGGGTAGCACACTAACTATGGTGCGAGGCTTCCGGTATCTTGTGCAGGAGGTTGGCTTAAGTGTTACAGCTGCGTCACGAGCAGCGAGTCTGACCCCAGCTCGTTTGCTGGGCATCGATCATCGGACAGGCTCTTTCGCTCAGGGCAAGCAGGCAGACATCGTGTTGCTGAATGAGGAATTGGACGTTGCGGCTGTGTGGGTGAAGGGGCGGCGAATCTCTGAATCACTGAATTAAAACATTCCGACGTTCCATGAGTCATATAAGATAGACAGTCTGGGCAGATACTGTGATAGAGGAAATGGACTAGATTATATGATAAAATAGATCTCAAAATAAGATGGGATCTACGGATTACGCATCACGGAGGCGTGAAATATGGAACGCAATGCTATGCCTGGGCTTGATCCTTTTATCACAGTGCTGGCAGAGAAGCTGCACATTCACGGATATTATGCTTTCTATGGCGAGCATTACAATGAGACCGATATGGAGCAGTATCGTAAACAACTATTTACATCGTTCAGCAATATCGTATGGGTAGAGTTGGATGCACGCAAAAAGTATATGATTGTGGATCATCGTGGACGCAACACGGTCATGAAACTAATCGAAGGCATGCTGAATACCCGTAGAACACTCAAGGCCAATCAAGCAATGAGTGGCACAAGCACTATGGATGTCCAGCGAGAAATTACACACCTCATGCAGGTTATGCGAATGCTACAATTTACAACATTTCGAAGATAATTATGTTTCCTTATTCAAAAAAACAAAAAAAGGTAGACGGTATGTCTGATTTTATAAATCAGTATATCGTCTATCTTTTTTTTGTATATGAGTACGTCAGCAACATCTAAACAACGACATTCGATTAGGTAGAAGCCCAAGCAATTGAAAGCGAGTTGAATAAGATGTTGGCACCTAAATAAATTGTGCTCATGGTTAGGAGACAAAAAATGATTATGTACCGCATCTTATTTTTGGAGACGCACCCGATGTGGATTTATGGTCTACCAAAAGGTTTTGAGAAATTAGGGCATAAAGTGAAAATCTGCGCTACAGATCAGAACGCTGCCCGAACAATTCGACGTTTCAAGCCTAATTTGATTATTGCCATGGGTTGGACACCGTCCAACAGTACACCTGAGAAACAGCGGCTCATTGCCCAGTTAGTGCGAGCATCCAATGTACCGCTCATATATTGGTCAACAGAAGATCCAGGTTACACAGATGTGTTCTCATTACCACTCATTCGAAGGACACGTCCTGCTTTTGTATTTTCTATTCACCGACCAACAGTACATCGTTTCAAGAAACTGGCTATTCCAGCCGCACACTTGGATTTTGGAAGTGATCCGGATACACATTGTAAATCGAAACGAGTTAAGAAGTACAGAGCGACTGCGGCGCTAGTAGCCAATGGCTACTCCAAATTATACCAGGAGAAGCCTGGGCATTACCGTTTTAAGTCAGTACGTCGACTGATAAATCCTTTTTTAGCAGAAGGCTTAGAGATCAATATTTATGGTCGAGATTGGAACAAGATGAAGAAACTGTTCAACCGGAATATTCCTGCAAAACATATCCATGGTTATCTGCCATATAAGGAAGCTGTCAAAGTATACAATTCCGTTGATTTTGTCATTGGTCCGCAGAATGCAGAAGACCGTCTTACCCAACGCACATATGAAATTCTGGCTTCTGGTGGCTTGCTTATTACGGATGATACCCCAGAAGTACGTAGATGGTTTCGCCCAGGTAAAGATCTTCTCGTATCCTCATCAGAGAGAGAAACGAGGCAACTGATTGTTAAATATTTGCGGAGCCCTCAGAAGCGGAAGCAGATTAAATACAATGCGGTAAAGGCTGCGGCTCAACATTCCTACAAAAAGAGAGCGGCATATATTCTTCGTACTCTGACAAGGAAAGGAATTATTTAGAACGCATTCTTAGTAATTCAGATACGGTTACGAACGTAAATCCCTGAGCGCGAAGCTTGCGGATAATAAAAGGAAGTGCCCGAGCAGTTTGACGCGCCGAGTCGCTTGCGTGCAGTAGCAGAATCTCACCGTTTTGTACCCCGGTGGTGGAATTACGAATAATGGTACGGACTCCCGGATTCGTCCAGTCCATAGAATCTTTACTCCAGTGGATGGTCGAATAGCCCAGAGAGCCAAGCAACTGAATGACACGTTGGTTCATATCACCGTTTGGTGTACGGATGAGCTTGCATGTAACTCCGGTGGCCTTTCGGATAGTCTTTTCTGCCACCTTAACTTCACTGGTGATCCAACGATTATTATGTTCAGTGTAATTCTCATGACGGTATCCATGCGAGCCAATTTCATAACCATAATGTTTAATTTTACGAGCTAATAGTGGTCTTGCCGACACCCAAGTACTGGATAAAAAGAAAGTTGCCTTTTTAACTTTGTTAGCAGATAGAGCTTCAAGGACTGGAATGGGCACTTTACCGCCCCAACCAATATCAAATGTCAAAGCTATACATTTTTTAGATGTATTCACACGGTATATTGCTTCGAATCGTGGATTCATTGAATGCCCCCTTTTCTAAACATATATATGTCAACCGAATTGAATTGATTATGCACTTGTCATAGTGATTACAGGACGGTGGTGATTCTATTGAAAATATTATTCTTAGAACGAGGGAAGTTATGGTCGTATGGACTGCCTGATGGTCTAAGAGATCTTGGACACCAGGTACGAGCATCAGGGTCAGTTCAAGAGAGAACACTTCGTCAACAATTGCGTACCTACAAGCCCGATATGCTGGTGTCCGTAGGGTGGGGACCGGACCATACTCGGAGAAAGCAGCGGATGGTGAGAAGGCTAGCAACTGAATATCGTATTCCACTTATTTATTGGTCGACAGAAGATCCGAATTTCACGGAAGTGTTTACCCTTCCTCTCCTTAAGCGTATGAAGCCTGATTACACGTTTACCATTTCGGAGAAGACGGCCAATAGATTTCGACGGATGGGTTATTCTGCAGCGTATCTTGACTATGCATATCATCCCAAAGTACATTTCCGAACTCGTGTGAAAAAGAAGTATCAGACGGATATTGCACTAGTGGCAAACGCCTACCCAGATGTTCTGAAAAAGTATCCTAAACTTTATAGGAATCAATCTTTACGTATCCTTGTACGTCCGTTGCTTAAGAACGGATATCGTATTCATTTTTATGGTAAGAATTGGTCTCGTATGAAATCCATTTTGGGATGTGATATTCCACCAAACTGGATTAAGGGGCATATTTCCTATAAAAATGCTAACCAGGTATTCAGCTCGGCGAAAATCATGATCGGATTACAAAATTACACGGATATGTTAACCCAACGAACATATGAAACCTTAGGTTCATCTGGATTTTTCCTGACTTGTGATACGCCAGCAGTGAGAGGTATGTTGAAGCCCGGAAGAGATGTGGCTGTAAGCTCCAATCCAGCGGAGACGTTGAGAAAAGTGCGTTATTATCTAAAGAATGAGAATGAAAGAGAGCGAGTTAGACGTAATGGGCGTTCTGCGATTGGAAGGCACAACTATACCGCCCGTGCACAATTTATGTTGTCGACACTGAGAAAAAGGGGAGTGGTCAAGTGATGGTCACCCTTCGAACGACATATAAACGGCACGATAAGGTCGCATATCTAACATTTGATGATGGTCCATCCTTGTATACCAATCAAATATTGGACATTTTGAAGCAACACCATATTAGAGCTACGTTTTTTGTGGTAGGCAATTCAAGCCCATATGGATTACGAATGTACAGAAAACTAAAAAGATTAGGTCATAGCATTGGAAATCATACGTACTCGCATCATTTTGATCGTATTTATCGTAGCCCAAAAGATTTCTTTGCTGATTTCGACCGAATGGAACACTTTTTGTACCGTGTCATTGGAATACGTACACATTTGTTCCGTTTTCCTGGGGGCTCCAATAGTGAGCGAGGGTCTAGAACTGGCGGGCGTGGAACGATGATGGCCATAAAAAGAAATCTAACATCTAGGGGTTACACTTACTTTGATTGGACAATTGATTCCCAGGACTCATTGTTTCCGAAGCGTACATCGGAAGAGATTACAGCCAAAGTATTGCGTGAGAGCAGATACCGTCAACGTAACATCATTCTATTCCATGACTTCTCTAAGCAGAGTATGTTAGCACTGCCCCTTATCATTCGCGGACTGAAGAGGCAAGGGTATCTATTCGATAGGCTATCTACAAACTCCTACAACTATCAAATTAAGGAGGGGCGATCGTGAAAGTATTGTTTCTTGAAAGCCACCCTATGTGGATTCACGGACTTCCTAACGGATTCAGGGACGCAGGTCATACCGTGAAAATTTCCGGCGTTCTTACCCGAAGCAAGTTATCTAGATTGATGAAGGACTTTAAGCCGGATCTTGTCATTAGTATGGGCTGGACACCGGAGCATACGGTCAATAAGCAGAAATGGATGAGAAGATATATTGGTGATACACACATTCCCCATGTGTATTGGGCAACAGAAGACCCTACGCATCATGAATCCTTTTCACGTCCTTATGTCCGCGTAGTCCAACCTGATTTTGTTTTTACCATATGTCGTTCCATGGTGAAAAAATATCAACGTATGGGCATTAAAGCTGCACATATGGACTTTGGTTTTCACCGTAAAGTACATCGAAGAGGAAAAGTCGTTCCTCATTTGAAAAGCAACATTGCAGTGGTAGCTAATGGTTATTCTAGAATACTCAAACTGTATCCGGAGCATTTTCGCATTAAATCGTTACATCATTTGATTCGTCCACTAGTTCAAGAGGGTACTCGAATCGACTTTTGGGGAAAACAGTGGGAAGAAATGAAACCTGTTCTGGGAACACGCATCCCGCGAAGTTGGATACATGGATACCTGGAGTATCCAGATGCACGCAAAGTATACAGCTCCGCCAAAATTGTCATTGGTCCGCAGAATCAACTTAATCAGGTAACCCAGAGGACGTATGAGATTTTGGGTTCGGGAGGCTTCCTGATTACAAGCGATACGCCTGAGATCCGCCGTTTGTTCACACCGGGTCGTGATCTAGTTGTTTCGGCTTCACCCAAGCAGACAAGCAAGCTTATTCGATACTATCTTAAGCATCCCGAAGCGCGTGAAGAGATCCGTAGACATGGCCAGCGTACTGCACGTAAACATAACTATAAATCGCGCGCTCAATACATGATTCGTCAATTGAAGAAGCATAACATCCTTTAAAATAAATGACTACTCGAAAGGAAGGATGACCGCAGTAATGAAGAAGCAACAGGTGCTAAGCCGGATTTCAACGAATCAAAAGCGGGTTGCTTTAACTTTTGATATTGCTAATGGTCATGAAGTGCCCCTGCGTATGTTGCCGCTTTTGCAAAAGCTTGGGGTGAAAAAGGCTACATTTTTCATCACAGGTATCTGGGCGGAGGAGCACCCCAAAATAGCGAAGCGGATAAGGCGAGAAGGTTATGAGATCGGATCACATGGATATCGGCATCAGGATTACAGAACACATAACAATACATGGATCAAGAATGAAGTGAAGTTAGCTCAGAATGCAATAGTTCGTGCAACAGGAGTATGGCCCTGCCTATTTCGTACACCTGGCGGAGATATGGATCATCGTGTCATCAAGAAGCTCCAGTTATTGAATCAGACTATTGTGCATTGGGATGTAGACTCCTTGGATTGGAAACTAACCCGAATTAGCACTATTGTAAACCGGGTTGTGCCTCATACTCGACCTGGCTCTATCGTGTTGCTTCATGCGAATGATCCTTGGCATCAAAGTTTGAAGGCAGTGCCCATTATTGTTCGGAGGTTAAGGCGTAAGGGATATCGATTTGCAACGGTTTCTGAACTGTTGCGGCAGCGATAAATCTTGTGAAATTCAGGAGCCGATTCTATGCATTTAACTCGAAGGGAAAAGCGTGCTAGACAATTTCAATCCGAAGACGTGAGCGTTATCGTCTGTACCAATCGTCCAGAGCATTTCAATCGTTTACTTGCAAACTATGGTAGACAGAAGTATGCGGCCAAGGAGTTAATCATCGTACTGAACAATGATTCCATGAAACTGAAAGATTACATGAAAAAAATCAATAAAAGAAGTGATGTCCGGCTGTACCAAGTCTCCGAAAAAAAGTCACTAGGTCATTGTTTGAACTATGCTATTCGCCGGGCAAAACATCAAATCATTGCCAGATTTGACGACGATGACTATTACTCCCCCTACTATCTGAACACAATGATGTATACATTAAACCACTCAAAAGCAGACATTGTGGGGAAGAGAGCGTGCCTTGTATACCTGGAATCCAATTCTAAACTGTTGTTGCGTCATCCGAAGGATCAAAATTGCATTGTTGACCAAGTCGCTGGTGCGACGTTGTTGTTTCGAAAAAAGGTTTTTAAGAAAGTTCAGTTCCAGCCAGTGTCACTCGGAGAATGTGTGGGGTTCCTAATCCGATGCAAACGAAGAGGTTACAAGATTTATGCATCGGGCTGGTCCCATTACGTTATTAGACGTCGCGCCAACAAATCTAATCATACTTGGAAAATCAGTGATCATCAGTTGCTCGTCCAAAGTATTGAATTAAAGAAATGTGATGCGGATTACAGAAGCTACGCCCTTAGTGAGTGTTATGCAAAGACATGATTTCCAATTCGCAATTTGATTCGTAATCTCTTTACCCAGGTGGAGGTAGCTTTGTCGGGATTGAAGAAGTAGAGTGATCCTAATGAGGGATCCTTACCCTTCAGAGCTTCTCTTGCGGCTCGATAGGCACGTTGTTGCGGTTTGAGCCAAAACTGTCCATTGCTAACCACGGTAAAGGCAAGAGGCTCAGTAATCACTTCTACAAGTGATGTAGGGAATTCAGGGGATTTTAATCGGTTTAATACCACTGCCCCCACAGCCACCATTCCGTGGTACGGCTCTCCTCTGCTTTCACTATAGATTGTTCGAGCTAATAGATTTAACTGGATGTCTCCAGATGTTAGTTCTTTCAGACGAGGTATTGTCAGGCGATGCAATGTCGATTTTGGACTTATTTTAAAATCATGCTGAAATGCAATCAAATTGGCACGTATTGTTTTTTTCTTGTATCCCAACAACCTCAGTCGTTCATTAAGCAACATCTCACATAACCTCCTCATAGATTCGAGTCCATATAGCAAACTTGGAATCTCATATGATCAATCTATGAAAAGAAAAAGTATTGCGAACCTCCCTTTACCCAGTTTCATGCCAAAGGAGGCAGAACATGAACAAGCCAATCGTTGCGATCACGGGCAGCTCGGGAAAGACCACAACGAAAGAGATGATCGCATCTATTTTGCAAACGCGTTGGAGGACATTTAAGTCTGTAGAAAATGGGAATGATACCTGGTTTACCTCTCAATATAAAAGACAAATTACCTCTTATCATAAAGCAGTTGTCCTTGAGTACGGAATGAAGGAAAAGGGCGATATCAAACGTCATTGTGAATTGATTCAACCTACTTTTGGAGTAATTACTAACGTGGGTCGTGCCCACATCGGTCACTTTAAAGATGGATTGCGTGGTATTGCTTCAGCTAAATCTGAGCTTATTGCTGGAATGAACCGCAAGGGGATGCTTTTTCTCAATAAAGATGATCCTCATTCGAAACGACTAAATCTTAAATCTTTCCAAGGTAAACGAATAACAGTAGGTTTACAAAACAAGGCAGATTTCAATGCACGAAATATTCGCTATAGCTCAAAAGGCATGAATTTCACCGTGTGTTTGAACCAAATTAAACATCGTTTTCACATTCCCTGTTTTGGAAAATGTAATGTTTACAATGCCTTGTTTGCTATTGCTGTTTCCCATCATCTTGGCTGTTCAGTTGCAGAGATTAAACGAGGATTTCGTAAAATGGAGAAGCCTTATGGTCGTCTTTCCGTGTTCAAAAATTATCGTAAAATAACGGTAATCAATGATAGTTTTAATACGAAACCTGAACTGGATTCTGCACTTGAAGTTTTGAGACATGTTGGTTCAACTGGAGGAAGAAAAATCGCTATTCTAGGGGATATACAGGATTTGGGCAAACATGCCAAACGAATTCATTTGGCACAAGGACGGAAATTGGGGAAAAAGAAGTTAGACTTGTTATATACGTTTGGTAACCATTCCAGGTATCTGAGCATTGGTGCACAACAAGAGGGTATGTCTTCGAAACAAGTGAAGCATTTCACTCAAATACACGCATTAAAAAGAGTACTGGCAATGCAACGGAAAACAGGAGATACATTTTTATTGAAAGGCTCAACCAACGGTCATCCTGTCAAATTAATGGATGTAGCGGATTGGCTTATCCAATAATTCAAGGAGGTATAGAACACCTATAACAACAAAGGAGATCAACCCATTGGTCGTCTCCTTTGAGTATCCTATTCCTATCTCAAATAACCAGCACTTAATGTGCTTATCTGAATGAGGTCACAAAACTACTGAACAATGTGCGGACATCATACTGATACTGATGAATGGGTTCAATCGGTCGATTTACTCCGAGTAGGGTGTAGACAGCAATCCGCGCCGCCCGAACCGAATATTCTTCCGTGAACACCACGTCATCAGGAATCTCGCAGAATTGACTGATAAAGGCAAGATTGGTGGAGCCGTCAGGAACGACCTTTGGACGATCACTGTTCAATCTGGGCATAAATTGCGCTGTAATGTAAGGCATCATACATGGAATACAGTTAGCAGTAGCCATAATGGCTTCTTGATGTTCCTGAAAATGAAGATGGCCGATGAGTTCCTGCATAATCTCTTCTCCCGTACAATCACACATGCGTTTCTTCACGTAGTCACCTACGTTATCGGTATATAAGCCGTAACCCCAGAATACGTTGACATGCTCCGGCTGCCCACGGAAGTGTGGCTGGAAGGCGAGCACGACGGACATAAACCAACTGGAATCTTTGAAGGTGACTAACGCACCGGTACCTGCACGATTACGCGTGAATTTCTCCATCAGATCGAAGAACACTGAATCTTGAAAAGTAACGGTAAACGATTCCCATTTGGACTCATCTACATGATCGTTAAAAGAAGAAGGGTTGCCAAGTAAAGGTTTCTTGGCAGCAATGTTCTCCCATAGCTTCCAAGAGCTGCCCTTGCCGTTCAGCTTCGGAGCGGCGTACATGGAACCGATATCGGCTCCCTCGGTCATCGAACCGTTGGTGACAATGACCAGATCACCTTCATGAATATCAATAATGTCCTCGTCACCGTTCCGGCGTACATGCATCCGTTGAACTGTAATCCCATCGCCTTCTTTGAAGTCTAGGTCGGTGACGGTGCATTTCAGGGTGAAATCTACGCCGAATGGTTCAAGGTATTTTTGCAGAGGTAAGATGATGGAATCATATTGATTAAATGGAGTACGTGTAACACCTTCAAGCGTTTGAATTCTTGGGAATTCGTGAAAGAAGCGGAGCATATATCGCTTGAATTCTACGGCACTGTGCCAAGGCTGGAAAGCGAAGGTGGTAGCCCACATATACCAGAAGTTCGTTTTGAAAAAGTGAGGCCCAAACCAATCACTGATCCTTAATTTACCTAGTGTATCTTCAGGTGTGATGATCAGCTTGCCCATCGCTAGCCGGTCGGCCATATCAAAGCCCATGGAGAGCACATCTTCGACCTCGCCGTCACGGTTAATGAGCCGAGCGTTGGAGTGGGTGGGGTTAGCATGATCAAAATCGATAATTTCTTGTCTGACCGACAAACCAGGACGATCGATAGAGGGAATGGAAGCCAGTAGCTCCCAGAGATTCTCATAAGCCTCGTCATTGAGCATTCGTCCACCGCGGATGATATATCCTTGATCGGGGTTACCAGCGCCGTCGTTACTACCACCCAGAATGTTCATCTCTTCGATAATGTGAATGTGCTCTCCTGGGAAGTCGCAGTCTCGGACAAGATATGCTGCCCCTGCTAATGAAGCAATGCCGCCACCTACAAAATAGACCTGTCTATTACCGTATTCGTTCTTCACAATGATTCGCCTCCATAAGGGTTCTGTAATCACATCCCTAATGTAAACCTTGCAGGTGAAGTAAGGTATGGTCAAAAGAATAGGAGTGTCTACTTTTTGGTCACTTTTGGAAAAATGTCTAAATTATGATTTGGCGCGCTGTCATCATACATACAAGTAAGTTAAAAATAAGATATATAAGATAAGTAAGTAAGTAAGTAAGTGAGTGAGCGATAAACGAAATAAGCTGCGCATCCTTAGGTGGATGGCAGCTTATTCTCATATCTGTGTAATGCTCGTACCACGTTGCCTTCGATCAGCTCACTAAGCTTCTCAATGATCTGTTTTGGCGGCTCTGACATGTGGCCTCTCATCCACTGAATGATCAGTCCAGTAAACGCCAAGGTGTAAAAGTTGGCCACAAACTCCTTGTCCTCACTTCGTACCTGGATCCCGCAAGCTAGTTCATCAATGACACCCATGATCAGATCATGCGTTACCTCATAGAGATATCCATCGAGGTGTGTTCGTCCAAGAGAATCCAAAGTATTGAAGCAGAACGCCTTATTATCCTCGATATAACAAAAGATTTTATAGAATCCATCCGTCCATGTACTGTAGCTTCGATACTCCGTTAGACTCTCCACCGCTTCGGTCTTATAGATCCACTCAAGCAGCGCATAAATATCCTGAAAATGATAATAGAAGGTTTGCCGGTTCACACCACAATCGTCAACAAGGTGTTTGACTGTAATCTTGTTTAGCGGTACATGCTCCATCAGTAATTTAAGCGAACGAGCCAGCGCTTTTTTAGTTAGGTGAGAAGCAGACATTTCATTTCACCTCTTCGTAAGGGTTAGGTTCATTATCAGTCAAATATGCACCAGACTCCATGACCAAAAGCACCAAAAAAACGAAAATCAAAGGAAGCACAAAGAAGGAACGAGGAAAGGGAAGTGAATCAAAAACCAAAACTAAGATTCAAACAGAGATCAGAAACAAGGAAACATAACCCATAAGCAGAATTCAAGAACTAAAACCGATATGAATAAAACAAATTAATTAAAAGAAAATAAATCCCCCTATAATCCAGAAACTCTAAACGTCAGCTCCCAACCCCAACCCTCTAAAACCAAAGACCAAATTCAAACCCCAATAACCAAAAACTAAAACCAAAAATAATTTCTAAACCAAAAAAAGCAAACGACCCGAAGGCCGTTTGCTTATAATCCCTATACACTCCCCCCTAAAGGTGGAGGTCTTATCTTAAAATCAGTTCATGGGTGCAGCAACGTAGTGGAGGGGACGAAATCGATCGTAAAGATAGCGATGATTTAAAGACTAATTCGTCACCGTAATATCTACCCCACTCAGTGAAAGTTAAATAAATAATTTACACGTCTAACGGAGCAGGGAGAAAAAAGCTGGAGAAGCGGAGCGCTCGCCTTTATCCCCGTGATTTCTCCCTTTAGAGAAGGGAATCAAAGAAATCTGGGGATAACAGCGATCGGAAGCTTGTTCTCCCAGCATAGTGATAACCGTGTAAGGGTTGTTTCTTTAACTTTTACAAATTTTTCAAAAACTGAACAATCGTAAGCAACCCTTTGTCGAAGTTCTCCAGATTGAAGTGCTCATTCGGTGCATGAAGGTTCTCATCAGGCAAGCCGAAGCCCATCATGACAGCCGGAACTTCAAGTACACGTGAGAGTTTCTCAACAATCGGAATGGAGCCGCCATCTTTTGTGAAGAGGGCACGCACGCCATATACCTGCTCATAGGCATCTGCTGCTTTTTGCAGAATAGGGTTGGATGGATCTGTATTGAATGCAAAAGCTTTCTCAATCTGTTTCACCTGCAAAGTTGCACCAGGTTGAACGTGAGCACGTAGATGTGCCTCGATACGATCGAGCACCTGTTGCGGATCTTGATCAGCTACAAGACGGCACGTAATTTTAGCATGAGCCTCTTTTGGAATAACCGTTTTGGAGCCTTCACCTTGGAATCCACCCCATACGCCATTCAGTTCCAGGGTTGGACGTGCTCCAACGCGTTCCACGAACGAGTAACCTTCTTCACCATACAACTGCTCCAGACCAAGATCCTGACGAAGCTGTTCTTCGTTGAAGCCTTGCTTCACGAATTCTTCTCTCATCTCAGGGGACAGTGGCAGAACGCCATCGTAGAAGCCATCTACACTAACGCGTCCTTGTTCGTCATGTAATGAAGCGAGCAGGGAAACGAGTGCATGCAGTGCATTTGGAACACCGCCACCAAACGAACCTGAATGCAGATCCGTGTTAGCAGTGAACAGATCCACATGAAGCGAGCAGAGACCACGCAGACCAGTAGAGATCGCGGGTTTACCTTTTTCAAGCAAGGATGTGTCGGAGATGAGTACCATGTCAGCACGCAGCTTGTCCGTATTGTCATTGAGATAGATCGGCAGGTTCGGACTGGAAATCTCTTCTTCACCTTCGATACAGAACTTCACGTTAACGGGGAGTTCATTGTTCTCTGCCAGCAAAGCTTCTACCGCTTTGATATGTAAGAAAATTTGTCCTTTATCATCCGTTGCTCCGCGAGCATACAACTTCCCGTCACGTACGGTAGGCTCGAATGGAGGTGTGTCCCACAGGTTAAGTGGATCAACAGGCTGTACATCATAGTGACCATAGATCAATGCGGTTGGTTTGCCAGGTGCATGCAAATGATCCGCATACACAATCGGGTGTCCCGCTGTTTGAATAACCTCAACATTCTCCATGCCTGCACGCGTAAGTGCATCTGCTGCCCACTGTGCTGCACGGTTAATGTCCTCTTTATGTTCCGAAATGGCTGAGATACTTGGAATGGATAACCATTCATTCAGTTCGGCCAGGTGTTTATCTCTGTTTTGTTGAAAATACGTTTGTTCTTTCATTATTAATAAGCCTCCTTCATGTTCTGCTTCATCCTATTGTAATCCATTTTTACGGGTTAATAAAACATTGGTTAAAAAACGTTACACTAAATCTCGTTTCATTCACTGGGAAATATTGAGTATAATATAAAAAAAAGATGTCATTCACAGATCGTACAAACCACTCAGTAGGGAGATGGAGCAGTTCCCATGACAGACAGATTACTCACAAGCAGGCAGGTGACCGCTGATGGAGCCAACTAGTCGTTTACGGGACATGGGTCGTTTTTTTCGTTTGTCAGGAAGATGGACGAGGCGACAGAAGGGGCGTTTCTATCGAAACAGCCTAATGCTTATTTTGTTAATCGCGAGCATTCCCGGTCTGATTACAGGAATTGTGATGTATGGGTTGGTCGTGAATCAGATGGAGAAAGAATTCAATCAGATGCACCAAAACCAGATTGAGAACCGGGCGCGGAATGTAGATGATCAGCTCGCCTATTTGGAGATGACCTTATCGCACTGGGCTTTCGAACCCAGATTCGGCAATGCGCTCCGGACGCTGGATTTTGTATATTTTTTCAAAGAAACACAAGAGATTGTAACGACATTGTACGTTCTTCAGGGCTCGCATCCGTTAATTCAATCTGCACAGCTATATTTGAGGGAACCGCAGCCGATCTTATTCAATCGGGAGTATAACGAACTGAAGGATGAGGCGCAGTTTGAGGCGTATGATCGATACCTGAGTATGGGCAATCATGTGTATTGGACAGATTGGGTATCTGGTCAACAGGAAACTAAGCAATCCCTGAACTCCAATCCCAGCTTGTTACATACAGGTGCAAGTGATGCTCTCGTTCTTGTACATAAAATTCCGGGAGAAAGTGTCAATCCGTTCGGTGCCCTAATCATCACACTGGATAACCAAAAGATCGCAAGTTTATTGAAAACGCTTACTCCGTATGATGAAGGGCTAACTTTTCTGATGGATGCCGAAGGCAATACACTAATTACTGGTAATACAGACGTAGGCGCTAAGGATCCAGCCTTTGAACAGCAGCTAAAAGAAGCAGTCGCCCTGCACAAGGATAGTCATTCTTTTCTATTGAAATATGAGGATCAGACCTACTCCGTATCATCCGGATCGTTAAGCCGAATCGATGCAGATTGGACGTACGTGTCTGCGGCTCCATTGACCTCGGTTACTTCACCCGTCAAGCTGGTATCCAAAATTATTGTGATCGCAAGCATAGGCAGTCTAGTACTGGGGCTACTACTGTCGTGGTTTGCTTCACGTCGAATCTATTCACCGGTTGCGCGGATGGTTCATCTGTTGACGCCTGGAAGAAACGAAGCACCTGCCGGTGTGAAATTAGACGAATTCCAACTGTTGGAGCAGCACTGGAATGAACTGACTTCAGATCGTCTAACAGCTCACCGCCAGCTACAAGAACAACTGCCGCATCTGCGAGACAGCTTTGTATTACAACTGGTACAAGGTCATCTATACGCATATAACGAGCAGGATCTGCGCCGACGTATGACTAACCTTGGATTTGAGGTCGAAGGTCAGCAGTTTTTGTTATTGCAGATGTATTTTACAGGACATGTAACATTACGAGAACGGTTAGGTAGCCGGGACACAGGGCTGATCACGTTTGCCGCAGTTAATATTATAGAAGAGGTGGCGAAGGGTTATTTTAGCCAAATTAGTGTGATGAATTTCCATGATCTATCCTCGGCGATGTTAATTATGGCTCCAGAAGAGCATTCCTTGAAGCCACAAGCATTGTTGTGGGGAGAGGAACTGATGGAAGTGATTCACCGAACGCTGAAAATGCAGGTGACCGTAGTGGTTAGCCGCCCAGCCGCAACGTTGCAGGAATTACCGAGTTTATTCGTGGAGATGGAGCAAGCGGTCGTTTATCGAAGTGTGGAGGCTGGCAGCCAAATCCTTGATCTAGATGATGAGCAATGCTTCAATCAAACGGAAGGAGCAACCTATCCGCTTGGACTGGAACGCGACTTTATTCAAGCGCTGAGATTAGGGAAGAGGGATGAGGCAGAACGGGGGATGGAGCAATTTTTGACCGAGGTGACCCGAACCGATAGCACGGAATTTCAGGTACAGCAGATGATGCTTCAGTTATTGGGCAGTATTCAGCATGTCATGCTGCAAACGGGCGTTATCCCCTACCAATTGTTCGGCGGTTGTAACATGTATGAACGATTGTCGAGTATTCGTGAACCAGCACAGATGATGCAGTGGATGAAGGAGAAAGTGATTAGACCGTACATGCAAGAGATCGAGCTTAGATCTCAAGAACCGCTTAAGCAGGTGGTGGAGCGTACGATGCAGTACATGGATGACAACTACAGCAACGATATTTCATTGGAAGCATGCGCTGATCTGGAACAGATGACGCCTTATGCTCTCAGCAAGGCATTTAAACAGATTTCAGGAATGAATTTTATTGATTATTTGACCCAGGTACGTATGGAGACCGCCAAAAAGTTATTACGTGAGACATCGATGAAAATTAATGATGTTGCAAGCGCAGTAGGATACCAGCATAGTTATTTTAATCGAATCTTCAAAAAACAAGAGGGTTCCACACCGAGCCAGTATCGGGATCAGTGGTTTACATCTTAATCGATTTTCAGAAGCTTCGTTAGCCGGGATTCCATATAGGGATTCCGGTTCTTCATGTTTTATAAAGGTGGCTGGGGTGCAAATACAAATAAAGAGAAGACGGCAAAAATGTGCAATCCTCTTCTCCAAAATGTTGCGAATCATGAGCGCTATTGGCGCTATATCGGGCATTGTATAGGTTTGGAAAGGGCTGAGCAAAAAATGAAGGTTGCCGGAAATAAGCGCGCTGTATAGTCTGAGTATCAGATAATTTGATAACGCTTACATGAATGGAGGGTG
Source organism: Paenibacillus sp. Root52 (assembly GCF_001426865.1). Lineage (GTDB taxonomy): Bacteria > Bacillota > Bacilli > Paenibacillales > Paenibacillaceae > Paenibacillus. The sequence goes on from NZ_LMFO01000032.1 coordinate 251,325, forward strand.
AGGGCATGAACGGGAAGAATGGAAGTGCCGCTACAACAACGCAGGCAGACATTTCTAGTTACTCCGTAAAGCGGGAGTCTAACTGGAAGCGGCAGATCAAGCGAAATAAATGGTTATACGTACTTGTACTTCCCGGTTTTCTGTACTTTGTGATCTTTAAATACTTGCCCATGTGGGGAATCGTTATTGCTTTTCAGGATTATCAGCCTTTCCTAGGAATTCGCGATAGTGAATGGGTAGGGCTTGAGAACTTTACTACCTTTTTCTCGAATCCAGACTTTTTCCGATTGCTACGGAATACGTTGCTTCTTGCCTTATACGATCTCATTTTCTTTTTCCCAGCACCGATCATTATTGCGCTCCTATTAAATGAGATTCGAACAGCTTTTTTCAAAAGAACGATTCAGACGCTCGTATATGTACCGCACTTTGTATCTATGGTGATTATCGCCAGTATCACTTATGTATTTCTGACACCTCAGGGCGGAGTGCTGTATGAGCTGATTGCGATGATCACAGGTAAACCCATAGATGTCCTATCCAGCCCGGATACGTTCCGACCGCTGATCATTATTCAGATGATGTGGAAGGAGATGGGGTGGGGGACAATCATTTTCCTTGCAGCTCTTGCTGGAGTAGATACAGAGCAGTATGAAGCATCCATTGTGGATGGGGCAGGACGTTTACGCCGAATGTGGCATATTACCCTGCCAGCAATTCGTACCACGATTGTTATATTGCTCATTCTAAGACTCGGAAACTTTCTCGACACAGGATTCGAGCAGATTTATCTGATGACGAACTCACTGAACCGGGACGTAGCGGATGTGTTCGATACCTATGTATACACCGTGGGGATTACGCAAGGTGCGTTCAGCTACAGTACGGCCGTTGGACTCTTTAAGTCTGTTGTGGGGATTATATTGGTTCTTGGTAGTAATAAGCTTGCCAAAAAGTTTGGTCATCCCGGTATTTACTAATAGACTTTAGGAGGTAACCGCTCATGAACAGTCGTCTGTACAACAGCCCTGCTGGCAGAGTATTCGATGTGCTCAACTACATCATGCTCGGCGTTCTGGGGTTACTAACCGTTCTTCCTTTCTTGTATATTATAGGGAATTCATTCGCGACCGAAGCTGAGATTACCGAACGCAGTTTTTTCCTTATTCCTAAGGTGTTCTCCCTTAGCGCATATGAGTATATTTTTTCATCCTCGACGATGTTTCGAAGTATTGGTGTATCCATCTTCATTACCGTTGTAGGTACGTTCGTTAACTTATTCTTCACGTTGACGATGGCGTACCCGCTGTCTCGCAGCGACTTCTGGGGACGGAATATGCTAATGAATATGGTCATTTTCTCCATGTTGTTTGGGGGAGGCATGATCCCAACGTATCTCGTCATTCGTGGTCTTGGATTGCTTGATTCCTACTGGTCTTTGATGCTTCCTGGCGCGATCAGCGCTTTTAACCTTATTGTTGTCAAAAACTTTTTTCAACAGATGCCGCCTGGGCTAGAGGAAGCGGCTCGCATCGACGGCTGTTCTGATCTTGGGGTGCTGTGGCGTATTGTTTTGCCATTGTCCAAACCGGTCATTGCTACATTTGCGTTATTCTACGCCGTAGGACATTGGAACAACTTTTTCTCCGCATTGCTCTACATTTCCGACAGTACCAAATGGCCGCTGCAAGTCATGTTACGGCAAATTGTACTGCTGTCGCAGGCCAGTGTTGGAGATATGGCGAACATGGATCCCAACTTTGTTAAACCACCGGAACAATCTGTAAAAATGGCGGTCATCGTTGTGGGTACGATCCCGATCTTGCTGGTGTACCCGTTCTTGCAAAAGCATTTTGCCAAAGGTGTCATGCTCGGTTCAATTAAAGGCTAAGGGGGAGAATGTATGGGACAACCAAAAACAGGATTGAAGAAAATGGCTATTGTACTTTGTGCATCGATGTTATTAAGTACGGTGCTCGCTGCATGTAGCGGAGAACAACAATTGAATACGGGGGAAGCGGCAGGCGGCACAGCTCAGTTGACGATCATGCTCCCTAATTTTGAAGCAGAGAATCCACCGGAGAATAGTCCGGTTGTACAGAAGCTAGAGGAGCTGACCAAGGTCGATGTTAACCTTCAATGGGTGCCCAGCAGTTCGTATGAAGACAAATTCAATATCACCTTAGCTTCAGGCAAGTTGCCGGATATTATGGTGGTGCTAGGTAAGTCGCCGAGTTTTATCAACGCAGCTCGAACAGGAGCATTCTGGGAGCTTGGCCCTTACCTGAAGGATTATCCAAACCTCAGCCAAATGAATGAGATCATTACGAACAACGCTTCGATTGATGGCAAAACGTACGGCATATACCGGGCTCGCGCTCTAGGTCGCAACGGGGTAACCATTCGTAAGGACTGGCTGGAGAATCTGGGGCTCCAAGAACCGAAAACAATTGATGAATTCTACAATGTATTGAAAGCGTTCACGAATGATGATCCAGACGGAAATGGCAAACAGGACACCTACGGGCTGGTGGCAAGTAAATTCACAGGTCCATGGGATAACATGCAGGTATGGTTTGGCGCACCGAACAAATGGGGCGAGGATAGCAGTGGAGCTTTAGTTCCAGCACACGATACACCGGAGTATATGGAGGCATTGCAATTCTTCCGCAAAATATACAGTGAAGGTCTGGTGAACAAGGACTTTGCAGTTATGGACGCAACGAAACTCCCAGATCCATTTGTAAATGGGCAGGCTGGCGTCATGGTGGATGTGGCAGATAATGCGCAACGTATGGATCAGAAGATCTTGGAGAAAGATCCAACAGCTACAGGACGTGTAGATGTATTGCAAGCGATGGAGGGGCCAAAAGGTCTGCGTGATATGCCAACATCCGGTTATTCTGGGATGATCGTTATTTCCAAGAGCGGTGTGAAAACGGAGGAAGATCTGAAGAAGGTACTGACCTTCTTGGATCAATTGAATGAATCAGAGCTTCAGGCATTACTCGGCAACGGGTTAGAAGGTCAGCAGTATGAGAAAAAAGGCGACTACATCATACCTACAACAGATAAACTGGCACTGCGGGATGTACAGGGATTGAATCAGATTCTCATGTTTATCCCTGAGGACAAAACGTTACGTATAGAACAAACTCCTGTTCGACAAAAGGTTGCTGAGGTTCAGAAGGCCAATGAAGAGATTGTCATCGCGAACCCAGGTGAACCACTGATCTCGGATGTATACGCGCAGAAGGGGCCACAGCTTGATAACATCATCAATGATGCTCGTATTAAGTTCATTGTAGGACAGATTGATGAGCAAGGCTTCCAAGATGCGGTTGCTTTGTGGAGAAAGAGCGGCGGTGACGACTATGTCAAAGAAGTAAATGAGCTATACGCTGCGCTTAAATAATCTTTATAGTGCGTGTTCAAAAAGGTCGGTTTTCAGTACCAAGAAGATGGGATAAAGATAGAAATGGAGTAGCGGAGCGTAGGCAAAACTACGTGAGCACGGACATTTCGGCTGAATCCCATATTCGACGCTAAGATGCCTCAAGGCATCCTTCGTAATCAAAAGCGGACTTTTTAAACAACCTCTTATACTACAGCCCGGTTGCCGTTAGTGTCGTAGTGCAGGCGGCCGGGTTATTCAATATTCAACCATTTTAACAATTTTTTTGTGAATTATGGCTTCCCAGCATTCGATTTTGTTGTATAATCAAAGCGAAACAAACCCATTTGAACTAAAATGAACGATAATGGAAGATGAACAACCACTCTTATGTATTTGGGAGGAAGGCGACATGTGGAACGGGGATGCTTTTGAAAATCCCGAGGCGCAGTACCGGGTTCATCCCTTTTGGTTTTGGAATGGGGATATGGAAGATAGCCAGATCAAGCATCAGATCGCAGAAATGCATAAGCAGGGCGTGGGTGGATTCTTTATATGTCCGCGTCAGGGACTGCAGATTCCTTATTTATCTGAAGCATGGTTCGATAAGGTAAAAGTAGCTACCCAAGCTGCGGATGAACTTGGCATGCAGGTCTGGTTGTATGACGAATATCCATATCCGAGTGGTATGGCCGGGGGCGAGGTAACACTTGAATTCCCCGAAGCGAAGCAGCGTCAGCTGATCCATCATCATCTGAATGCACAAGGTGACACATTGCTCGATCATGAGCTACCCTGGGGACGTGTGTTACATGCCATAGCTGTTCCTAAGGATGCACAAGGTAAACGCTCATGGCATGAATCCATTAATCTACGTGGATTCATTGGTAATGTGCAGACAGATCAGGTGTACCAGGAGACGGGTCTCACTTCGTATAACCGCAAGCGATTTTTTACATACCATACAGCTTTTCGCTTGTTGTGGAAGGCTCCGGCTGGAGAATGGGAAGTTATTGTATTTCAAGAAGAAGAGATCGATGATTTTAAATATTACGGGAACTTTGTGGACCCTTGCCATCAGGAAGCCATGAGTCGTTTCATCGAACTCACGCATGATCGCTACAAGTCAGCTTTTGGAGAACAATTTGAAAGCGTAATCAAAGGTGTGTTCTCGGATGAAATTGCACCTCTCGGGAAGATACCATGGTCACCACAATTGCCTCGTTACTTCGGTGAACGTTGTGGTTATAGCCTCATTGAGTCTCTACCTGCGCTGTTGTATGGGGATGTTCCGGATTTTGAGCGAATCCGATATGACTATTATCAATCCCTGCACCTCTTGCTCCGTACTTCTTATCATAAGCAAGTTCACGACTGGTGCGAACAGGCTGGAATTCAATATGCGGCAGAGGTTCCTGGTGTGCGTATGACAACACAGTTATACAGCCACATGCCAGGTGGAGATTCCGCCCATGAGAAGATCGGACGTTCGTTATCCTGGATCCTTGAACGCTACGGAAAAAGAATGCGCGACAATCCCAAAATGGTCAGCTCACTAGCTAGACAACTGGGACGGGAGCGAAATCTGATTGAATGTTTCCACAGTGTAGGCTGGTCAATGACCCTACAGGATGCCAAATGGATGATTGACCGAATGGCGGCCATGGGCACGAATTTTTTCAACTTTCATGCTTTTTTCTACACGATTGGTGGGCTGGCGAAGCATGATGCTCCCCCTTCACAGTTTCTGCAAAACCCGTACTGGGAACACTTTCGGGAACTCGGTGACTACACCGGAAGATTAGGTTACCTGATGAGCACAGGGGCAGCCGATATCCGTATCGCCGTGCTGGATCCAACGACTACACTCTGGAGTTTAATGGGGAATCCGCTCCATGGCTTCGAATATAGCGGAGAAGACGAAGCAGAAAAGGCAAGACTGGAAAGGCTCACCAATGACTGGATGAGGATCACTACGCACTTATTACAGAGCAGACGGGATTATGATCATCTTGATCCTGAACTTCTGGCGGAAGCACGATTGCTGGATGGCAGGATTGAGATAGGCACAGCTCGGTATGAGGTATTGATTCTCCCACCCTTGCTGAATTTGGAAGCAGCGGCGTGGAAACAAGTGAAGCATTGGGTATCACAGGGTGGGATCGTTATTTCTGTTGGGTTGCCTCCGTATATACCCATTCAGCAAGGAAGCCCTGCAGGGGATGAAGCAGCGAAATTTTTCGGAGCTGGCGAACATCCAGAGATTCAGTATTGGGATAATGGGCAAGAAGAACAGGATGAAGGCAAGTCTCTATGGCGGCGCGGAGAAGGAAAGGCTTATTTTCTCCTTACGGCAGGTAGTGATTCGATAAATCGGACTGTACTTGAGTCGATGTCCTTACTTCTGGATGAGGTTCTGCCTGAACCCGTACGTTGGGTGATGGAGAAGGAAAGTTCTTCACTTCTTATGCAGACCAGACAACTGTCTAAAGGCGAATATATGGTCTTTTTAACTAATCAGGAAGATCAATGCTTAGAAGGTGAATTGAAGGTCACAGTTGATGCATTATGGGCAGTTGCTGAACGCTCACCTAATAGAGGCTTGCGGGTAGAGCGACTAGATTTGGAGCAAGGACAACGGTGTCCACTCCCCATTCATCATCGTGCAGACGAAGGGTATATTTCGCTACAGCTCGCACCTTATGAGGCACATGCTATAAGACTAACATGGGATGATGAGCACGGTTCAGCAGAAGAACAGTTCACAGAGAATACGGAGAAGAAGGAATCCGCTCTCAGTGTAAGTACTGTGGTTGCAAGCATTGATGAAGTTCATTCAATAACCATCCCTTCGGAGGGACCTTGGCGACTTGAAACGGTGCAGCCTAACGTGCTGCGTATGGGACATTTCCACCTCACGGCTAAAAATTACAACGGTGTAATTTTCGAGAATAGCCACTCTGAGGTCAAGCCATTCATTGATCAGGCAGCAGAATGTTCAGTGCATAGCTCGCTTCCGCTCCAGTTCAATCAAGTATTCGGCACACCGAAGAAGCCATCTATTGCTTATCCATTGGAGTGTCAATACGCAACTTCGTTTGAACTAAGAACAGCTCTAGCGGATTGTCTATTATTCATGGATCGAGCGGCAATTTCGGGTGACTGGACGTTGATGATTAATGATCATGCTATCCATCCTGATGCGTTCAAGTCGGCCCAGATTACGGATTTTGACAATATCGGTTATGACATTACACCATGGTTGCACAGCGGTCTTAACGAACTGAAGGTTACCGTTCAGATTACGAAGGATGAAGACGGAATCGTTGACCCTTTGTACTTACAAGGACGATTTGGAGTGGAGTTTCATCATGAGGGTATGGCTTCCTTAGTTAGGGAACCAGACACGGCCGTGCAGATTCAACCGGAGCCTCAGGCGTTATATCCACATTTTGCTGGAGAGATGATCTACAAGCGAAGCCTTTGGCTGGATCAACCGAGCACGAATATTCCGTTCTTTGAACTGGAATTCAGCGATTGGCGAGTTCAGGATGTTACCGAAGTTCTGGTCAATGGATATAGCCTCGGTGTGCGCTGCTGGTCTCCTTATCGCTGGAGAGGCCAATCTTCATGGCTTCGCGTCGGAGATAATGAGATTGAAGTACGTGTGACCAATACATTAGTAGGTTTGCTTGAAGGTACGTATTTTGATTCCTCTAGTCATCAGCTTCGGGAAGCAGGTTGGAGACAGGCTGATGGATAGATTGTCCAAACTTGCTTTCATGATAGCGCTTTAAACTTGCATCAGGATGAATTGAATAAATGGAGTAATCACTACTTTGGAGCCAAAAGAAAGGGAGTAATCTAATGGCTACATCTCTATCCAGTCTAGAAAGGTTTGAACCGATCTGGGTCGCAGATCAGGGGGATGGAACCTATCGTAATCCCATTCTGCACGCGGACTATTCGGATCCGGATGTGATTCGTGTAGGCGATGACTTTTACATGACTGCTTCTAGCTTCTCGCATACACCAGGATTACCGATTTTGCATTCAAAAGATTTGGTGAATTGGAAACTCGTGAATTATGCCATTGAACGGTTGGATCTTCCGGGGTATGACGTCCCTCTACATGGTAAAGGTGTGTGGGCACCAAGCATTCGCTACCATGACAACAAGTATTGGATCTTTTTCAGTACACCAGACGAAGGCATCTTCATGACAACGGCGACACATCCTGAGGGAACCTGGTCACCTCTTCATATGGTGCATGAGGTTAAGGGGTGGATTGACCCTTGCCCATTATGGGACGATGACGGGCAGGCTTACCTGGTGCATGCTTTTGCCAACAGCCGCTGTGGGATCAAAAGCAAAATTCAGGTATGCCGTATGGCACCGGATGGAAGCCGGCTTTTGGATGAAGGAACGATCGTATTTGACGGTACAGAGCATCATCCTACGATAGAAGGTCCAAAGTTTTACAAGCGTGATGGAGATTATTATATCTTCGCTCCAGCGGGTGGGGTGAAACCGGGATGGCAGACCGTGTTACGGTCGAAGCAGGTGTTTGGCTCGTATGAAGATCGAATTGTCATGCATCAGGGCTCTTCCTCTATTAATGGTCCGCATCAAGGTGGATATGTAGAGCTGGATTCAGGGGAGTCTTGGTTTATCCATTTTCAAGATCGTGATGCGTATGGACGGATTGTTCATCTACAGCCCATGCAATGGGATGAACAGGGCTGGCCTATCATTGGCTTGGATCAGGAAGGCCATGGAACCGGTGAACCTGTAATCGTGCATAAGAAGCCCGACGTAGGAAGCACGCACCCCGTAGTTGTGCCCGAAGTCTCCGATGATTTTACAGCGGATCGTCTAGGACTTCAGTGGCAATGGCAGGCTAACGCACAGCCTGAATGGGCTGATCTGAATCCAGAACAAGGACTTGTTTTGCACGCGCTTCCATATCCTGAGGGTATGCAATCTCTATTTGGTGTTCCACAGCTATTGATGCAAAAGTTACCGGCGTCAGCCTTTGAAGCTACGACTCAATTGACCTTTCATCCGAAGCAGGCTGGCGATCAAGCAGGACTCGTTTTGTTTGGTGATGCTTATGCCTATCTTTGTCTCACCCAGACTGAGGAAGGGATCATTCGTTTATCTCTGAATCGTGGGAAGAAGCAAAAGGATAGTGATCTGCATGCAGACGAATGGGAGGAAGAAGGGCTGGACTGGAAGGGAGAAGGCTCGCCGGATACTGGTTGGTCTATTCATTTGCGGTTTACCCTTGTCGAACCTGGCCATGTACAGTTTAACTGGAGTGAGGATGGCATGAGTTATACACCGATAGGGACAACATTTGTTGCAACCACTGCACTATGGGTCGGGGCTAAGATGGGACTGTTTGCTATGAATACCAAGTCTGAACCTAGTACAGGCCAAGGGAATTACCGCTATTTTGCCGTAAAGGAAATTCAGGAATAACCGTTATCGCTGCATTGTTCTGTGATCAGCAATAGGCGCGAATGCGGATTAAATATAGTCGCATTTATACCTAATCCAACTTAATGAGGAGAGATACACAATGAGCAAAAAAACATATGTACTCGTAGGAACAGGTGGCAGAGCAGGATTTTTCTATACCGCGTTAGCGAAGGAATATAAGGATCGTTCAGAGCTTCTCGCCTTGTGTGATACGAACCAGACTCGGATGGATTATGCCAACAAAGTTCTGACACAGGATTGCGGATACCATGAGCTGCCTACCTATACCGCAGATCGTTTTGAAGAAATGATCGCAGAGCATAAGCCGGATACGGTGATTGTGACCACAGTGGATCGCACACACCATCAATATATTATTAGAGCTATGGAACTTGGCTGTGATGTAATCACGGAGAAGCCGATGACGGTGGATGAGCAGAAATGTCAGGAGATTTTGGATGCGGTACAACGCACAGGACGCGATGTGCGTGTGACATTCAACTATCGTTATGCACCACATCATACGAAAGCACGCGAGCTGATTATGGACGGAGTCATTGGCGATATCCACTCCGTGCATTTCGAGTGGCTGCTGAATACACGTCATGGTGCAGATTACTTCCGCAGATGGCATCGGGATAAGCGCAACAGTGGTGGCTTGCTTGTCCACAAATCAACACACCATTTCGACTTGGTCAATTTCTGGATCGGCTCACAGCCGGAAAGCGTATTTGCATACGGAGATCTGTTGTTCTACGGCAAAGAGAATGCTGAGCGCCGCGGAGAGCAGCATAGCTATGCGAGAGCGACAGGCAATCCGCAGGCAGAGAACGATCCGTTCGCACTACATTTGGATCAAAGTGAGCAACTGAAGGCGATGTATCTGGATGCAGAGCACGAGGATGGTTATCAGCGCGATCAGAATGTTTTTGGCGATGGAATCAGCATTGAAGATACACTCGGTGTACTTGTTCGCTATAAGAACAAAGCAGTTCTGACATATTCCCTTAATGCTTACATGCCTTGGGAAGGGTATCGCATCGCTTTTAACGGCAGCAAAGGACGTATCGAGATGAATATTGTAGAGCAATCGTATGTCAATGCGGGTGGTGACCGTGCCAATGAAGGAGCGCTCAAAGGTCGCAGTATCACCGTATTCCCAATGTTTGATGCACCTTACGAGGTAGAAGTAGAAGAGGGAGAAGGCGGTCATGGTGGTGGTGATCCGGTGTTGCTGAACGATATCTTTGGTGATCCGGTACCAGACAAATTCAACCGTGCTGCTGACCATGTGGACGGAGCGCGCTCTATTCTTACGGGTATTGCAGCCAACAAGGCGATCCGCACAGGACTGCCTGTACGTATCGATGATTTGGTAAAATTTTAAGCAGGATAAGTGAAATGTCCTCTATGCAGGTTCAACTGTAAACCTTCTTTAGTTGAACCCTATATAGATCTTCTAGATCACAGTTGTAACGCCAATTCGGAGGGAGACAGGAACAAAGATGGGACATCGTATCCAGTTTGACCGGTATCCAGGTGGAGTAATGAAAGCGTTGACGTTTAGTTACGATGATGGTGTAGTGCATGATCGCAGACTGGTGGATATTTTCAATCGTTATGGGTTGCGTGGAACATTTAATCTCAATTCCGGCGTACTCGGTAAAGCGGGAAGAATCGATGAAGGTGAGGTTGCAGAGCTATATGCGGGTCATGAGGTGGCTGTACATACTGTCACTCACCCCACGTTGCCGTATGTGCCGGATGAACTGCTCACCGAAGAGATTATGGAAGATCGAAAAGCACTGGAGCGGCTTGTTGATTATCCGGTAAGAGGAATGGCCTATCCCAACGGTGGCTATGATCGTTCACTTAGCACCAAATTAGAGTGGTTAGGTCTAGATTATGCACGAACCGTTGAATCCCATGGGCAATTCACACTGCCTGAACGGCCACTTGAATGGCATCCGACATGCCACCATAATCATGATTTGGACTCACTTACTGAACGATTTATCCAGCATACAAAGACAGGTACACCACTACTCTTCTACGTTTGGGGTCACAGCTACGAATTCAATGATAACGATAATTGGGAGATCATCGAACGGTTCGGAGAGCAGATCGGTGGCAGAGACGATATTTGGTATGCGACCAATATAGAGATTATTGCCTACTGGAAAGCAGTGAAGCGACTGGAATGCTCAGCAGATCGTTCGATAATCCATAATCCGTCTTCAATTTCAGTATGGCTAACGGCAGATCAGCAAGTGGTGGAAGTGAAAGGCGGAGAGACGCTACGGTTAACCGAGCGGATCCCGCTTGGGGAAAGGAGCTGACAATCATTCGTTATTTTCATGAGAACGAGGCGATTGCAGGCAAGGTTCATGATTCAATACCCGACGTATTGACGACAGTGGCTCAGCGTTATATGGGGGATCATCCCAAGCATTCCTTTTTATTCAGAGCTTACCACCGGGGTGGTTTCCGTAGGCTTGCAGACTACCGTTACGATCTGAACCTGGATCGGAAATGGAGCGATGCACGTGCAGGACAATATGTATATGTGTGGGGCAAGTTATGGAGTCAGCAGGACACCACATTAAATACAGGTCTGAACTGTTATAGTCCAGTGACCGTCTACGTGAATGGAGAAGAGATTTTCAAATCTGAACTGCTCCAAGAGCTGTATCCAGAACGTAAAACTCAGTTTCCGATCCATGTAAAATACGGGTGGAATGATGTGCTGTTGTGTTTTGTAAAAACCGAAGTCGGCTTCGGCGGCATTTATGGAACCGCATCATTCAAAAATTTCCCTCTTCATTTTCTGACACCTGGCATTGACCGTCAGGGTCAGGAAGGATGGCTGTATTCAGAACCTGTGGATGAGCCGCTTACATCACTTCCACATGATGGTATGACCGAAGCGGAGACAGGACTGACATGGTTTCCACGAAGGGAATGGACGGAGCAAGAGCTGCATGCTGGAAACTTTGGCCGGATATTTGGTACAGCAGAGCCAGCAGTTGCATATGCGTGGACAAAACTAGATGTTATAGTGCCGGGGACTGCCCCAGTAATCTTACAAGGTAAACACACAGGTGGACTCACCTTATTTATCAACGGTCAGGAAGTATATTCCGAAAAGACAAGTGGTGAATTCAAGGTTGAACTTCCACGTAAGTATGGGGCTGTTCATTTAGTCGCCAAAGGCGAATGCTTGGTGGGCGAAGACAGCTGGGGCTTCGAAATAGGTGGTTCAATCTCTGAACCTGCATCCTCTAGGGGATGGAGGCTAACGTCTCCACATCCTGTTGCAGGATGCGCGGATGTTTGGCTGTATACGGGCAGCTTTACCCCCGAATCTGCACCAACTGCGGGAGAGATCGTTGTAACCGATAAGGTGTTTGATAATGGGGGTACCGGGGTTTACTGGCAAGTAGATCTGCCCGAGACCAGCGTTCGTCCTTATTTGGAGAATACGCATTATGGCAAGTGGAATTACCCACTGGGAGTAACGCTGCTTGGCTTGCTTCAGACAGGTCAAGAGCTGAACCGCGACGATTATGTGCAGTATGTGCGGGAGCATATTGAACTGAGCACCTCTTTTGACCGTTATGGATTATGGGATCGAGACCATTATGGTGCAGCCGGTATCAACAATCAGCTGTCCGCCATTGACAGTCTGGATGATTGTGGATCATTCGGTTCTACGTTACTGGCGACCATGGCAAGTGGTGAGATGCGCGGCGGACTCGATACAGCACACCGGATTGCTCGTTATATTACGAATGAACAGGAACGGCTGGAGGATGGTGCGTTCTATCGGGCTCGGGGCAGCGGAGAGATGCGTCATGAAACGATGTGGTGTGATGATCTCTATATGAGTACACCGTTTCTGATGCGTTATGGTCAGCTTACGGGAGAAACGTCATATTGGGACGATGCCATTAATCAATTCTTGCTGTTTCGCAAATATTTATATATTCCACAGCAACAGATTATGTCTCATGTGTATGATTTTGTGCGTGGCCGGGCAACAGGTATTCCATGGGGGCGAGGCAACGGCTGGGTGCTCTTCTCTCTAACCGAGTTGCTGACAATTCTGCCGAATGATCATGAGAAGCGACCGGAGTTGCTTCAGTTTTATCGTGATTTGTGTCAAGGCTTCCTGGCATTGCAGGGGGAGAATGGTCTCTGGCACCAAGTATTGAATCGGCCTGATTCGTATGAAGAGACATCTTGTACTTCGATGTTTATCTATGCCTACGCTCGTGGTATCCGAGAGGGTTGGCTAGAGGAGTTTGAACCCTATTTGGAGGCTGTTCGTAAAGGCTGGGAAGGGATTACACGTATCTCTATTGATTATCAAGGGAATGTGTATGGCGTATGTCGTGGATCAGGTTACTCCTTCACCGCTCTATATTATCGAGATGATCTGGGTTGGAATCTTAACGATACACATGGCATCGGTATTGTGCTGCTTGCAGGGATTGAGGCTCACAAGATGAACCAGCAACTGAGCCAAGTTGGTTTGCCTACTTCACTTACGGCAGGGCAACGCTAATCGACCGCATGCTCCCTGTGGTATGAAGTAGATACTGTGTGAGCTGGAATGCATGTACACTATTTATGTTATGAAATGAGAAAAGCGGCTAGCTCAAGGGCTGGCCGCTTTTCTACGTGTAAACACAACGATGATCCTGATGAGGAACAAAAGGAATCTTATTTAAGTGCGTGTTCAAAAAGGTCGGTTTTCAGTACCGAGAAGATGGGATGAAGATAGAAATGGAGTAGCGGAGCGTAGGCAAACCTACGTGAGCAACTACATTGTTTCCGAAGGAAACAAACTTCGTAAGCCTCGCCGCTCGCGCATCCTTCGTAATCAAAAGCAGACTTTTTGAACAACCTCTTCAAAATAATTCGAGTTGTTCTGGCCCTGGCTCCTCTTCGACAATCGTCTTATCGGGAAATGGCTTTATTGGAATATCCAGCAGATCCATCATCATACGTGCATTTGCTGCGGCGTCTCCCCCAGAGTTATTGTTGAAAATAACATATACATCCTTGCTCTGCTCCTGCAATTGCTCCAGATATCCTTTCCATTCCTGTAGCTCTTCCTCGTTATATCGATACAGATAACGGGTTTCGCGCCAATTAGGCGCACCATTTTGGTGCCAGCCCGATACGTTTCGACCATGCATACGAACGAGTGTCATTTCTGGATCTGTAGCCTGAGGCACAATAGGAATCGAGCCTTGTCCTGCTTGGGGTTCATCGCATACACTGTGAATCCAGCCCTGTTCTTTCAGGAAGGATAACGTACGTTCACGCATGGCATCTTCATACCAACTGCGGTGACGGAACTCAATGGCACATGGAATGCCTTCCATCCTCAGTCTAACTTCGCGTAGTTCATTTACATTCTCTCGATTGCAGTCAAACCAAGGGGGGAATTGGAACAGTGCTGCCTGCATTTTGCCAGCCTCCATCATCGGCTCCAATGACTCTCGAAAAGCGTTATACATCTCTGATGTACTATTAAAATAGGGCTTGCCCCGCAGGTGCCCTGTCATTCCCTGATAGGCCTTGACTATAAAAGCGAAGGAATCTGGTGTTTCTGCTGCCCAGCGCGCCATCCGATCCCTAGGTTGAACGGCGTAGAAGGTGCTATCCACCTCAACAGTTGTGAAAAATTGCCCATATAAGGCAAGCTTGTCTTTGGCTTTTGTACGATGTGCATAGAGATCTTCCTGATCTCCCCATCCGGTGAGTCCAATTCGAATGATGATGATCACCTCCAGTGTAATGCAGGAATATCTGAATAATTACCCGGTTCGAACCGCTTCGACTATGTTTAACATTATATCGTGGGGTTTCAGAGCATTCAATGTGAATGAGGCATGGAAGCTTTGAGTTTAAACGACAAAGACGATACAATGACTAGAAGCTTATCATGAAAGTGAAAATGTACCAGCATATGACAGATAGAAAGGCTATTGACCATATGGAGGGCGAGAAGCAATGACGGAATGGTATGAGAAGAGTTTTGGTGAGGACTATCTACTGGTGTACAAACATCGCGATGTGCAAGGTGCAGTTCATGAAGTGCATAAAATGATCAACTGGTTACGGCTTGAGCCTAATTCGAGAGTGCTGGATCTGTGCTGCGGTATGGGGCGACATTCACTGGCACTTGCTGACGCGGGTTTTCAAGTAACAGGTATTGATCTATCTGATGTACTATTGCGCGAAGCGCGAGATATGGATACTGACCACCGTGTAGAGTGGTATCATGCGGACATGCGAGAGCTACCATTAAAAGGTGGATTTGATGCTGTAGTTAATCTATTTACATCCTTCGGTTATTTCAAGGAAGATGGAGAGCAACTCAAGGTACTACAGGTTATTCATCGCATGCTGAAGCCAGGGGGCAGTTTTATCATTGACTTTATGAACACAGCCTATGTGACTCGTCATCTGGTAGCCCAATCAACCCGAGAAGACGAAGGACAGTACATTGAAGAGTTTCGCAAAATAGAGGATGGATTTGTGCAAAAGGAAATACGTATTACGGACACGACCATACCTGACCAGAAGGCGCGTGTGTATCATGAGCGGGTCAAGTTGTATAGCCGTGAACAATTAAGCCATTTGTTACACGAGGCAGGTTTGATCGTCGATCAGGTTCATGGAGGATATGATGAAGAGAAATATGATGAACAGGAATCATCACGTATGATCTTTGTCGGTCATCGTCCTGAAGAGTAAGGAATGGAGAGTAAACATTATATGAAGAGATCAGAAGCGATAACCATGCCGGAATACATACAGCGGGTCAAGATAACCATGTCTTTTCCTTTACGTTGGGTGAACAGTTATGTATTACATGAAACGGATGGAACGGTTACGATTGTAGATCCAGGGCCGCGTAGCAGTGAGACCGAACTAGAGTGGCAGGAAGCGCTAGCGAGTTTAGGATTATCTTTTCAATCCATTAGCCAAATTGTCTTAACGCATCACCATCCGGATCATCTTGGTTTGTCGGGCTGGCTGCAGCAAAAGACGGGTGCTCCTGTGCGCATGTCTAGTCGATCCATGAAAGAGGCAGAGTACATGTGGGGGCAGGACGCCACCATTAATGTCGTGCTACCTGAGTATTATGCACAGCATGGGATGCCTGCAGATAAGGCGAGACAGATTCATGAGCACATGGAGAGCTTTGATTCGCAGATTATGCCTCTTCCCGAGATAACTTCTATAGAAGATGGTGAGTGGTTAGAGATGGGAGGCCAACAGTGGATGGCTGTGGAAACGGGAGGACATGCTCCAGGGCATTTATCCTTTTATGCTCCAGAGACGAGAGAGATCCTGTGCGGGGATGCCGTTTTGCCACAGATTTCACCTAATGTCAGTCTTCAGCCCGGAAGTGACTCTCAGCCCTTACTATCTTATATGGAGGGGGTGCATCGTCTTGGGGCTCTGGATGTGGAGCGAGCATATCCTGGGCATCGTAATCCGTTTCTTCATTTCAATGAACGAACGGTTCACCTGCTCGCACATCATGAGGAACGCCTTCAGAAGATGGCTGAGCGAGTAGCGGAGGCACCTGTGAGTGCTTATGACCTTTGTTTATTCATGTTTAGCGATCGCTTGAGCACCCATCAGCTACGATTTGCAATGAGTGAAACGTTAGCCCATCTACAAGAGCTGGTTCGGAGAGGGCTCGTTGTTCAGGAGGAACAGAGAGACGGTATGTTTTTGTTTAACATCAAGAAGTAAGTGCGTGTGTTGTGTTACACTTCGTTATCGTGCGTTTAACCATAAGGTTCTGGAACCAGAGATGTTCTCTGACCAGAACCTTCTTTGTGTTGAACTTTTTTTGGCGGAACCTGTATGGTAAATTCCTTGATCTAACTGTAAAGCTTTAGCCTTTCTTAACGGTTCATTCATCTGCTTTTAAGCCAGCCTACCTATGATAGGAACATGAACTTCACCACAGAAGGTAGGGAAGATCGATGAGAGCAAAACGTAACCAATGGAGAAAATGGCAAGCTTCGGCCGCGGCAACATTAGCGGTGGCTGCACTCTTTCAATATGTAAGATCTTCGGATGCCTTTGACGTCGCTTATGCATCTGCTAATGAAATAGATACAAGTAACACCATCAACAGTGAGGTGGCTACGCGCGATGAATTAATGGATGAATGGAACAACAGTCGAACGGACAGCTCTGATCCGAGTCTTCAGTACAACCAAGATTACGGAAACAACCAGAGTCGTGGAAGTGGAGATGGGTCAAGTGGTTTGGCACCATACTCCAATTACTCCAGAACAGCACCAGGTGGCGATTCAACGGATGAACAAAATCAGCAAAATGATTCTAGAACCTTTAGTGGCAGTTATCAGTCACGCACAGGTGCATCATGAGCCGGGTTGAGCAGCCACAGGCAATCCTTCCGCTGGTTTCTCGCTTCCGCGCGATGAATACGGTGATCGAGGTGCAGTTAGTTACTGGGCAGGAGGAAGCTGAGCATGCTGCAGATCTAGTACAGAATTGGTTTGAAACACAGGAGAGACGTTTTAGTCGATTTGTACTGGATAGTGAGCTCAATCGGTTGAATCGCTCTACAGGCTGGTTACCTGTATCGGCTGCGATGGATGAAGTGCTGAGCCTTGCCTACGGTTACATTGGTCAGACGGAAGGCATCTTTCAGCCAGGTATTGCCCAAGCACTTCGTCAGCAAGGATACGATGTAAGCTTTGAGCAGTTGCAATCAGACCAGCTTAATACGCAGCTGAATTATAGCCATACAGCACAGCCGTTGTCTTCTACCTCATCAGATGAAAGATTTGATTACTGTCGTCCTGGGTGGATGCACAGAGAGGGGAGCCGTATGGTTCACTTAGACCCGGGTACTGAGCTGGATCTTGGCGGTATCGTCAAAGGGTGGGCTGTAGAACGTATAGCAGACTGGTTGCAACGTTCACTCCATATCCCTGCTGGGATGATTAATGCGGGTGGTGATATTCAGGTCTGGGGCACACCTGCTCATACCAGCTGGACGCTCTATATCACTGACCCGTTCTTGGAGAAGCGCAATCTGACAGGCAGCATTCAGTTAGATGGTGGAGCAGTTGCGACGTCGAGTCTAGCGCGGAGACAATGGATGCATCCTAGCGGTAACGGTCAAATGGCTCACCATTTAATCGACCCTCGAACGATGCAGTCCGCGAATACGGATATCATACAGTGTACTGTTCTGGGGCAACACACCTCCCAATGCGAGATTATAGCGAAGACCGTTTGCATTCTGGGAAGTGAAGAAGCGATTCGTTGGTTGAATCGGCATTATGACCGACATGACGTGTTATGGGTAACGCGGGACGGAAGTATGTGGTTCAGAGGAAATACAGAAAAGTTAGCTGAGCGCTGGCCTGGCTTTGATCCTGATCACCGTTTTAGTCTAATTTAAGAGATTGATCAAAAAGTCGCTTGAACTCGCAGTTTAGACGACAATTCTATCGGATGTGGGGGAGCCGCTTATGGCACAATGGATTGTAGATTATCTACCAACCTGGAGTTTAATTCGAATTAGTGGTATAGCCGCCTATCTATTGCTCTTTGCAGGTGTGCTTCTAGGCATTGCTCAAGGCATGCCGGCAGCAAAGGGAAAGCCAAAAGCGGTGATGTATAAATGGCATACGAGAACCACATGGCTCGCATTTGGATTGGGACTTGCTCATGCGCTAATCTTGTATATTGATCATTACAGTCCGTTTAGCTGGAGTGAATTGTTGATTCCATTTACAGCCTCGGTGCACCCGATTGGAAGTGGACTAGGAACGTTGTCCTTCTATGGACTGGTCATTGTTTTACTGTCTAGTGATCTTCGTAACAAGCTTGGCCGCAAATGGTGGTTTATCTTCCATATGTTGTCCTATCCAGTGTTCATCGGCTTACTCATCCATGGATTTGTGACAGGCTCGGATTCCAGTAATGTATTGATGCGATTGATGTACGTATTTACTGGTTTGAGTATTATCGGAATGACCGTGTTGCGTGGTTTGATGCGGGAGCGCAAAGGACCTGAGATTACAATCGGTCGCAAACCTATGCCGACTGAAGCCCCTGTTGAACGGAATTGGAGTGAGGTATATCAATTTGCAAGAGTAGGCGTAGGCGGACAGGAGCATTTAAAATAGTTATGTAGACAGAGTTGGCTCTACGGAGCCAATTTTTTTTGTGCGCTAAAAATAAAATAATAAGTAGTTAGCTTAAATAGACAGTGTTATAATTTTATGGAATTTTAAATTTATGAACTTTTTCTGAAGGGGGACTTATATGTTTAAAAAACTTGAATTGAAAGAACTTTCTCTATCATTTGGAGGTATCGGAGTAACACTTGAGAAGAAAGGAAATGAACTGAAACATGAGATTCTTAGAGAAATGTTTGTTATCAGACATATACTGTCAGATTTTTATTACCGATATGAAGCTATAAACGATAAGATGTCTTATGAAGAGCCAGATGAAGAAGCTCGATCAGAGACAATCGCTAACCTAATGTTTGAGAAAGTGTTTGAGACTTATTTAGATTTATCTAAATTCTTTTTAGGTAGTAAATATTTTGTGCTTCTTACTAAAAAAGAACGGCAGAGGACTTTATCAGTTTTTGATAACATTACTAGTGTGAAGGTGAGTATGGAGGAAAATGAGGATTTTTATCTAGATGCTTATGAACAAGTAGAATTAATGGAAGATTTAAATGTTTTATTTCATAAAATTGATAAAGAAATTGAAGCAATTATTGAAACGATTGATCAGAACTGATTGTAACTTAAGCATGTAGGAGTGGGTAGGTTGAACTACAATGAGAAGGATATTAGAGGAAAATTTAAAGAGTCAGGATATGCGGCATATTTTCCGTGTTCTCGATGTCACGAAGATCATGATCAATGGTATGAAGGATTAACTAATTTTGATAATTGCCCAGACTTGTTTAGTGGATGTGAGTGGATTTCAATTGGAAATCGTTTTATAAATTTTATAAACAACGAAGAGTCTACAAATTACAAATTGTCATTGTGTCCTGATAAGGAGAAAAAGGGCAATAAAATTAATTCGAAAAAACCAGATTTACTATTTAGTAATTCCATATCGAAGAGATTTGTGGTTGAGGTAAAGGAACTTCACGAGCTTGTCCCTCAGAAAAATCAAGATGCTAAGTCTTTCTCAGAACTCGCTCGAAATATAGGTGTTGCAATTTTATTGGATAAACCTAGACTAAAGGCACTTCCGTATGGATTATCAATGGATGTGAATGTTAGGTGGGGAAAAAACGAAAAACAAAAATATACTGCGGAAGTACTAGGAAATATGAAGCGAATTCTAAATAACGGATTTGCAAACTCACCTGGAGAATCAGAATTTTTTGAGGTGGGAGGTATTAATTTCTGCTTTATGATTCTAGACGAGGAAAGTGCCATTGAAAATAATGTGAGTGATGGAGAAGTTAAAATTATTGGCCCAATCAGTTTTGGTACAACGAGGGACTTGAAACCTTCAAGAGAAAGAATTCAACAATATTTAGACAAGGTATTTAAATCCTGTGAAAAAAAGTTTAAGTTCTACATAGATTCTGATTATAGAAGAGCCTTACTTATTGTTGATGAAAGTAATTATATTAGTCAGATGGTTTATTCTGAGCTTAGTAAAGTTAAGATGTCATATGATCAAAGTTTTGAAATTTGGTTTGCTTCCCAAGTCTATGAAGAGATTGATGAGTATGGAAACGAAGAATTTTATGGCTCTTATGATTTTAAAAAAGTCATTTTATAAGAGTGAAAGGGTTCATATATCCTCACGTAGCAAGTTTATCCTCTGCACTCATCACTACACCAATTGCTTTATCAGTCTTTCTTCTTGAAAATGACAAACAAGCTAATCCTCCTGTCTCTAATCAGTCATAGAGTATGGATGGATTAGCTTGAGCGGCAAATATGTGCTTATAACTTAAATGGTATCATCGCTTACGGGTTTCTCGCCAAGTGCTTCTTCACGCTCGGATTGTTTGCGATGGGCAATACGGCTACTTGCTGCCGATGCAATTGCACCTACAATGTCATCAAGGAATGTGTGCACAGGACCGTGGCTCTTATCATTTAGACGTTCCAGCACTCCTGGCTTAAGCTTGTCCACATACCCGTAATTGGTGAAACCGATGCTGCCGTATACATTCACGATGGAAAAGGCGAGAATCTCATCGACTCCGTAGAGCCCCTCATCATTCTCAATCATCTCTTGCAAAGGCGCAAGGAGTTGACCTTGCTCAGCTAGCAAGTCGAGTTGAATACCTGTCAGTACAGCGTTCTGGACTTCACGCTTCTTCAGTACCATCTCCACATTTTCAATACATTCTTCCATAGTAAGGTCTGGATAATATTTCTTCTGAAGAAACATGACGAGTTCCGCGATCTCAAGGATCTTCACGCCCCGTTTATGTAACCATTCCCGGGTTGCCTCCGCGACTTGGCGGCTATTGAGGCTATAGGGGATTTTTTCTTGCTCAGGATGTTCCATGGGCGATTCCTCCTCTGATGTTAGCAATGCCACTATTCTTGTCTCCTAATACGTTATTAACCGTTTCAGGTTTCTTTATTATTTTTATTAAGCAAAAGGAGAATTTTTTTTCATTTAAGATCGGTTAGAATCATGATGCTAAAGATGGTTTTCAGTTACTGAGACGATGGGGGAAAATAGAAGTGAAGTAGCGGGTTTTTGGAACAACCTCTAAAAAGTAGTTATTTTTTGAACGAAGGCTCGTATACATGGTAGTACAAACTGTAAAAATGATGAGGGGGAACGAGATCATGAGTAAGATCCGTAATTTCCGCAAAGCATCAGCAGCTGCACTACTGAGTATACCAATGGTGTTGTCTGGCTGTAGTATGTTTAATGCACAGTCTTCCGAAGCAGTAGATCCACCGCCGCCGATCCAAGAAGCTGCAATGATTCAAGCTGCTGAGGGAAATGGTGTATTGGCTACACTCCCGCTCACTACTGTTTATTTGCAGGATCAGCAGGGATTACTCGCTCCAGTGTCACTGACCCTTCCGTCCGGTACAGATATAGGTAGTCCCAAAACGGCACTCGATACATTAGTCACAGGTGGCCCATATGCAGGAATGCTTCCTGAAGGGTTCCAAGGGGTGCTTCCGCAGGGAACTGTCGTGCAGAATGTCACCATTCATGCAGAGGATAAGCTGGCGGTGGTTGAGTTCTCAGGCAATTTTGCCAAGTATGATGCCAAGGATGAACGGAAATTACTTGAGGCTGTAACATGGACATTGACAGGAACACCGGATGTGGAGAACGTGCAAATCTGGGTAGATGGCAAAAAGCTATCGCAAATGCCGGTAAACAGCACGCCGCTGCCAGAGCCGTTGAACCGGGCTGTAGGTATTAATCTTGATTTGGGTGATAGCTTTACAACGAACAGCAGTCCAGTCACGGTCTATTTCTCAGCCGCATCACCAGCAGGAGTTCAGTATTATGTTCCGGTGACACGTCTCGTGACCCCAGGGGAAGACCGAGTACAAGCTGCACTTAACGAACTGATCAAAGGCCCGGCGAAAAGCGGCGAACTGGAAGAGGTTATGACTGGTGGCACGGAGCTACAATCGGTCAAAACATCGGAGGATGGGACAGTAACCGTCGCACTTAAGGATGATATGTTTACTGAGGGCGATATTGTGCCAAGTGAGTTGTTACAATCCGTTGTTCTCACAACGACAGAAAATACGGTAAGCAAGGATGCTAAAGTCCAGATCGAATGGAATGGGCAAAAAACCGTCATGAGTGATGATAACCAGGATTACAGTGCACCTGTATCTAAACCAGAACATATCAATGAAATTCCGATTTAAGCAATCTAGGGAAGAGCATACTTGCAGTCCTTTTAACCTTGAAGCGACAACTTGAAGTAACGTTCAACGGATATAGGTGCTTTTGCAAGAACTCTTTGGTAAAATAAAAGAGATTAGTGAAAGTGTGTTACAGCTCGACATTACAGGATGCTTAAGTCGTAGGAGGCAGAAATGATGAGATCTAACGGACGAAACAGCGAACAGCTGCGGCCGATGAATTTAACAATTAACACGAATAAATACGCTGAAGGTTCTGTACTGATTGAAGTCGGAGATACCAAGGTGATTTGTACAGCTACAGTAGAGGAACGTGTTCCTCCCTTTATGAAAGGCCAAGGAAAAGGCTGGGTAACAGCAGAGTATTCCATGTTGCCACGTGCAACACATACTCGGAATCAACGTGAAGCCAATCGTGGTAAATTGACTGGGCGCACGATGGAAATTCAGCGTCTAATTGGCCGGGCACTGCGTTCGGTTGTTAATCTGCAGGCGCTTGGTGAGCGCACGATTACGCTCGATTGTGATGTTATCCAAGCAGATGGAGGCACGCGTACAACGTCCATTACCGGATCGTTTGTTGCTCTGGCACTCGCTGTAAACAAAATCGCACAACAGCACAAACTGCAAGTATTCCCAATTACAGACTTCATTGCAGCGGTAAGTGTGGGTGTTGTAGGTGAACAGCCTGTGCTGGATCTGAATTACGATGAAGACTCCAAAGCTAAGGTTGATATGAACCTAGTGATGACAGGCAGCGGGAAGTATGTAGAATTACAAGGAACAGGTGAAGAAGCTCCCTTTGACCGTCGTGAATTGAATACGATGCTGGAACTGGGTGAGCAAGGAATCCTGGAAATGATTGAGCGGCAAAAAGAAGTGCTTGGACCGATTGCACTCAAAATTGGTGCACGCGGCTTAGGGGAAGCTTAAACATGAGCTTGGATAGTTCCATCATCATTGTTGCTACCCGTAATCAAGGTAAAGTAAGGGAGTTCGCTCATGCCTTTGCTCCCCTTGGTAAAGAGGTCAAAAGCATGTTTGATTATCCTGAACTACCGGATGTCGTTGAAGATGGCGTAACATTTGCGGAGAATGCGTGGAAGAAAGCCAAAACCGTAGGGGATGCACTTGGACTTCCGGTACTGGCTGACGATTCGGGGTTATGTGTTGATCTATTAGACGGAGATCCAGGGGTGTATTC
The DNA here is from genome assembly GCF_001426865.1 of Paenibacillus sp. Root52. Classification (GTDB taxonomy): domain Bacteria; phylum Bacillota; class Bacilli; order Paenibacillales; family Paenibacillaceae; genus Paenibacillus. The sequence goes on from NZ_LMFO01000032.1 coordinate 275,332, forward strand.
AGCAAGATATGCAGGTGAAGGGGCAACGGATACTCAGAACAATGCTAAATTGCTGGATGCGCTTGAAACGTTGAAATCTGGGGAAGATACAGAGCAACCATTGCTCAGCCCCGCACGTTTTGTCTGTGCGTTGGTACTATATGATCCAGCAACGGGAGATAAGTTTGAGGTGGAAGGCACTGCGGAAGGCTGGATTACCGCTGAAGCAGCAGGTGCTGGTGGCTTTGGATATGATCCACTCTTCTATGTGCCTGAGTACGAGATGACTATGGCTGAATTGACGCTTGAACAGAAACAAGCTATCAGTCACCGCGGCCATGCACTAAGAGCACTCGTTTCTAGACTAGCAACGTAAAGAGGTTTGCCTAAACGTTTGGCTTGCAATGAACAGATGCATTGTTAAGTCTACATCGGTTCTACAAGAACTGAAGCATGAACAGTAGGGTACGTCATTTTAAGCAATGACCACCCTACCGTTGGTGCTTTTTTTGTGTTTTCAATGAGAACATGAGTTCTTATACCTAAGATTACCAATTGAAGCTTTGCACGTTTGAGAATCGAGTTGGGACTAGAGTTGGAAGAAGTTGCAAGCTTCATACGGGATGGGGTAACATTCAAGATAACGATCAATTATTGAACTCAAACGGAGGGATTTGGCGTATGCAAGAAGTGAAGCTTACAGTTTCTTATGATGACTATGAGAATGGAATTCGAATTGAGAATTTAATTGAAGAACTTGCCGCCAAACCGGAAAGTCGCATACTCGAAAGTTTGGTCATCGGAGATTGGGGACAGGCATACGAGAGTTCACCCGATGGTTTCGTTTCTAAGCTTGTTGAGCTGGCTCCAAATTTCCCATCGCTGAAGAAATTGTTTATCGGTGATATGGGTTTCGAAGAGTGTGAGGTATCGTGGATTATCCAAACGGATCTAACTCCACTATTAAGAACTTTCCCTCAATTAACATCGTTTTGGATTAAAGGGAGTAATGACTTAAGTTTGGAACCGTTGGAGCATGCAAACCTTGAAGAACTGGTGATTATTTGTGGAGGCTTACCGAAAAAAGTATTATCCTCCGTTACTCATGCCCATTTACCTGAGCTACGGAAGCTGGAGTTATATTTGGGTGTCGAAGATTATGGCTTCGATGGTTCATTGGAGGATGTAAGCCCGCTGTTTGAACAGGGAAGATTCCCGAAACTAGTGTATTTGGGGCTAAAAGATAGTGAGATTCAGGATGAAATCGCGCAGGGGATTGCTGAGGCTCCTATTCTAGATCAACTTGAAGTTTTGGATCTCTCCCAAGGCACTTTATCCGATGTAGGGGCTAAAGCTCTACTAGCTAGCGACAAGATCAAAACATTAAAGCATCTCGATCTGAGCTATCACTATATGACCGACGAAATGCTCATTCAATGGAAACGTTCAGGTATCTCAGTGGATGTGAGTGATCAGCAGCAAAGCGATGAAGATGACTGGCGGTATCCGTCTTTGACGGAATAAAGGTGAGCGATCTAGAGCGCCCTTTACTGCTTATTGGGAATCCGGATAATCGACGGACATTTGCCTTGCAACAAGCAAGATTGAGGCAAGGGTTGAAGCCTGCCATGGTATTGTCTTATATTGATCTGCTTCAGACGTGGCGGCAAGGTGCAACACTCGCAGAAGTAGTTTCAGAAGCGATCTTACAAGGTGAAGGCCGAGAAGATGCTGGAGATTATGCGTTTTTCATACGAGTGGATGCACCGGGCGAGAACTGGAATGTGGAACGTGAACTATTGTCTCTGGGTGCGAGTGTGTACTCGCCGCTTCAGCGGGATGATAACCGTATGATGGTTACGCGAGAACAAGCGTTGTTGCTGGAGCAGGAGTGGGGGCGAATTTACGCACCTGCTCAATGGTTTGACGGCTGGAGGGCGTGTTTGGAACGAATAGATAAGGAAGTTCAGCAATTCTTCCCATCTGCTCGCTTTTTGAACCATCCTACTGACATCATAACCATGTTTGATAAAAGGCAATGCCAGCAGCAATTGTCTGCTCATGGAGTGACCGTGCCACCTTCGCTTCAAACTGATGTTCCGATTCGGAATTATGATGAATTACGTGCGGCTATGCGGTCTGAGGGGATGCATCGTGTATTTGTTAAACTCGCTTGTGGCTCAGGCGCTTCAGGTGTTGTAGCGTATCAGTTCAACCCACGAACAGGTGCTGAAATTGCTATAACGACAGTGGGAATGGAACGGAATGGGACAGAGGTTATTTTTTATAATGAAGGTGGCATGCGCAGGTATACCCGTACGGAAGAGGTTAAAATCCTTTTGGACTGGTTATGTGCGGAAGGAGCACAGATTGAACGTTGGATGGCGAAATCGTCCATAGGTTCACGGGTATTTGATGTTCGTCAGCTCGTTGCAGGTGGACAGGTGGGCCATGCAATCGTTCGTCTAAGTAAGACACCGATCACGAACCTTCATTTACGTAATGATCGCCTGCTGCCTACGGAGGCGGGCTTGAAGGATGGCCAGATGTTATTAATTCAGAATGCCGCCCAAGCAGCGTTGTCTGCATTTCCGAACTCTTGGTCTGCCGGAATTGATGTCATGCTTAGTGGAACTGAACCTCGTGCTTACGTTCTGGATGTTAACCCGTTTGGGGATCTTTTATATCGGGTACAGCATCGCGGACTAGGTACATATGAATGGCAAATGGAACTTTTACGAAAGGAGCCCGATTACTATGCCTGATATGAACACCATCGTGGGCTCTCATGATCTATTAATGATTACGCTGGATACGTTGAGGTATGATGTAGCCAAATTGGAAGAAGCGAATTGTCCCAACTTGTGCGGCACAGGTTCATGGGAGAAGCGGCATACACCAGGCAGCTTCACCTATGCGGCACACCACGCTTTTTTTGGTGGTTTTATGCCAACGCCTGCCAATACGGACAAGGCTTCTCATGTCCGGTTGTTTCACTCCCGTAATACGGGGTTGAAGACTCACCCCCATACGTGGCTGTTTGATACGCCCGATATGGTGTCTGGACTTGCGGCTGAGGGATATCGCACAGTATGCATTGGCGGCGTTATATTTTTTACAAAGAAAAATCCGCTTGCCAAAGTGCTTCCGGGTTATTTCCAGCAGAGCTATTGGCGGATGAACTTTGGAGTGACGAATCCTCGTTCAACCGAGAATCAGGTGCAGCATGCATTGAAACTGCTCAAGCAAATTCCGCCGGAGGAGAAGCTGTTTCTATTCCTGAATGTCTCGGCTATTCATGGTCCGAATCGGTATTTTGTAGAGGGAGCCAGAGAAGACTCCATTGAGACGCAGCGAGCTGCGCTACGTTATGTCGATCAAGCGCTCGGTCCATTATTTGAAGCGATGAGAGAACGTGCAAGACCAATGTTTTGCCTCGCGTTTTCCGATCATGGAACCGCATATGGTGAGGATGGCTATCAAGGACATCGCTTGGCACATGATGTCGTCTGGAACGTGCCTTATCGTGAATTTGTGTTATAGATATAGCAGTTTTTCAAAAAAGTACGGCTTTCAGTACCGAGAAGATGGGATGAAGGTAGAAATGGAGTAGCGGAGCGTAGGGAAACTACGTGAGCAACGGACATTTCGGCTGAGTTCTATATTCGATGCTGAGGATGCCTTTTGGCATCCTTTGTAATCAAAGTCGTACATAAAATTAACCGGAGATAGGAGGAAACCGATGGACAGTCAAGATTACACAATGACAACAGGCCATTCCGTAAAGTCCGGGTCGTCTAATACAGCTACAAGTCTTAGAGAAGTTCTTACATCGCCGTATCGCTCGTATTTGTACTCTTATCCTCATAAGACAGCGTATCGTGAGCTAGATCCACCTATGCCACTCGCGCCGCTATGGGAACGTGAGAATACAGATACTTATTTTTTGTATATGCACATCCCGTTTTGTGCAGCACGCTGTGGTTTCTGCAATCTGTTTACATTACCAGATCGGCGGGATGATACCCATGAGCGTTATGTGGATGCCTTGGAGCGTCAAGCGAAACAATGGGCACCAATCACTTCGCGTAGACCTTATTCGCGTTTCGCTATCGGTGGCGGAACACCTACGCTATTGAATGAAGTACAGTTAAATCGACTGTTTGATATCGCTGAACAGGTGATGGGTCTTGACCCACAACAAGCTTCAATCTCAGTAGAGACATCTCCCGATACGGTAACGGACGCCAAGCTTGCGATTATGAAAGAACGAAGTGTAGATCGTGTTAGCATGGGCATTCAAAGCTTCATTGAAGCCGAGGCTTCAGCGATCTATCGTCCACAGAAACCGCAGGAAGTGGAGCGAGCTCTCGAGAAGCTCACAAAATATAATTTTCCGCTGTTAAATTTGGATCTAATCTATGGTCTGCCTGGGCAGACCGTTGAATCATGGCTGTATTCGCTGGAACGTGTCCTTGCCTATGAACCGGGTGAGATTTTCATTTATCCACTCTACACGCGGGAGAATACGATTGTGAAACCAGATGATATAGAGCGCCAAGGGCCGGACATTCGGATGGAGCTATACAGAGCTGCGCGGGAGATATTGAAGAGTCGCGGATATGTACAGTATTCCATGCGTAGATTTGCGAAGGAGCAATCCTCTGCGGGAACGAAGGTACTCTTACCTTATAGCTGCCAGGAGGAAGGCACGGTTGGACTTGGCTGTGGGGCGCGTTCATACACAAGCGAAGTGCACTATGCTTCTAAGTATGGAGTTAGTTATAAAGCGACGCAGAGCATCATAGCAGATTATGTGGCTACGGAGCGATATGACGTGGCTGACTATGGAATTGTGCTGAGTCGTGAGGAACAGAAGCGGCGGTTCATTCTCAAAGCACTTCTGCACCGGGAGGGCTTGGCGTTACCGGATTATTATCAGCGATTCGGAACAAATGTGATGTCCGAGTACGGTTGGCTTGGTGAATTGCTGACCGAAGGAATGGCGGAGATTAAGAACGAAATGGGCGTGGAGTTCTTACGATTGACTGAAGAAGGGCTAGGATACTCGGATGCCATTGGGGATTGGTTAATATCGGCCGAAATCCGTGAACAAATGGAAGGGTTTGTATTCTCATGAGAGCCACCTTATATTATCGTGGTAAGCTGTCATCATGTAACTACGACTGTCCCTATTGTCCGTTTAGTAAAACGGTAGATTCTAAGGAGACTCTGGCGCTGGATGAACAGCAACTACGTCAATTTGTGAACTGGGTGAGGGAACAGGAAGGTAAGGGAGACCAGTTTTCCATTTTCTTTAATCCGTATGGAGAAGCATTGGTTCGACGCTGGTATCGCGAAGCCATGGTAGAGTTGTCTCACATGCCTCATGTGGATAAGATTGCTGTGCAAACCAATCTATCCGTTAAACTGGATTGGACGAGAGAACTTAACACGCACAAAGCCGCATTCTGGGCGACATATCATCCGCGTGAAACGAAAGAATCTTCTTTTGTGAAACAGTGTATGACTTTGCGAGAAATGGGCATTGGATTCAGTGTAGGTACAGTAGGATTACGTAGCGCATTCCCAGCTATTCAATCCATAAGGGAGTGTCTTCCGAGCGATGTGTATATGTGGGTCAATGCCTTTAAGGATCGCCCCAAGTATTACACGCCGGAGGAAATTCAATTTTTGCGGCAGATTGATCCGCTTTTCGAAGGTAATCTGCAGGATTATGACAGCTTGGGCAAGCGTTGTGCGGCTGGTTCGAATGTGTTTTATGTGCAAGGGTCAGGACATGTGAAGAGATGTTACAAAGATCGCCGAATCATTGGACATTTGTATCGTGATGGTCTAGAAGCTTTGGCTGCGGATCGTCCTTGTAACATGAAGAAATGTGGTTGTTATATTGGCTACATTCATATGGAGAATTCACCGTTTAGAGACATTTTCGGCACTGGACTGCTTGAGAGAAATCCAGAGTTGATCCACCGTTAAAAGATCATGATCTGAACTTATTTATAAGACTAAAGACTTTATTTCAGCTGGGAAGCTGAGTGAAGTCTTTTTTTTATTTAGGTCTAAAGTTTCAAAAATAAGAAATAAGGATATAAATTGTGTAGCATAATGTCGAAAATATCTAAAATAAGTCTGATATATAGTATGCACTGATACTAAAGACCTATTTTCGTGTGTGCAAGTATGCTAACATAAATTGAATTGTCTCAGATTTATCCATTTCCGCACTGAAAGGAGGATAGAGTATTTTTGTCAGGCTTAATACATATCGATACTAGCAAGGCATTCTAAGCATGCGGGGGAAAAGACATGAAGAGGATATCCATTAGCGCTAAACTGTTGTTGAGCTTTATGACAGTGCTTATTTTATTGGCTACTGTGGTTGTTATTTCGTATATACAATTTGTCTCGGTTGAGCGAACGTTTACGGATTTGATTAACGAGCGAACTTCTAAACTGTTAACAGTCAAAAACATGGTCATTGATGTGAAGTCCCAGCAGGTGGAGTTGCGGAATTTTATAACACAAGAGAATGATCAAAGTGAGAAAGCGTTTACGTCATACTATGAGGATTATCATAAATTAAGTGAAGAATTAAGAGCGAATAGCACAACTCAAACGATGATTGACCTGTTAGACCGTTCGGATCGCAGTGCTGAGGAATATTATGCATTTGGTCAAGATGTGATTGAATCCAAAAAGCAAGGTAGAACGAGTGAAATTACAAGCTTAATGTTAGAAAAGGGGCCTGTGCTTGTAGCTGGATTTGAAGAAATTGTCTCCGCTATGGAAGAGCATCAGCAGACTTCACTCGATACAGGTATTGTCAATGCCAATGAACTTATTCAACAAGTTCTCCGGTTGATTGTCATTATTGGAATCATCTCCATCGTACTGGGAACCGTTGTTGCATTGGTGATGGGTCGAATTATTTCCAAGCCCGTTGCCAAAGTAGCATATGCGGCAAGCCGAATTGCCGATGGAGATCTCACAGGCGAAGCCATTATCGTTCGCAACCGGGATGAGATTGGAGATATGGCTCAATCGTTCAACAGGATGATGGACAATTTACGTCTTCTAATTCATCAAGTAGGTAACAATGCGGATCGAGTGGCTGCATCATCCGAAGAGTTAACAGCAAGTACAGAGCAGACCGCCTCGGCGACGGAGCAGGTTGCTGTAACGATGGAGGAAATTGCAACGGGAATGGATACGCAGGTGAAAATGGTAGGAGACGGATTCCAGACGATTAGTGAATTGTCCACTGGTTTTCAGCAGATGACTGTGAATACACAGAATATGTCGGATGAAGCAACCCGTGCATCAGCCAAAACAGTGCATGGTAACGAGGCCGTCCAATCTGCTGTCGGACAAATGAATTCGATACATGAGACTGTAAGGACGCTTGCTACAGTCATAGAAGAGTTGGGTAAACATTCACAGGAGATTGGAACCATGGTGGAGAGTATATCCGAAATCTCAGCGCAAACCAATCTACTGTCCCTTAATGCAGCTATTGAAGCCGCAAGAGCAGGTGAGCATGGTCGTGGATTTGAGGTGGTTGCTAGCGAGGTGCGGAAGCTATCTGATCAATCGGCAAAATCAGCTGAACAAATCAGTGTACTCGTGACTGCGATCCGTACAGGGATGGATAATGCAGCGCAGTCTATGGAAAATGTGAATACAGAGGTTCAAGAAGGCATAGATCTTGTCCATAAAGCAGGCGGCACCTTTGAAGAAATTCGTGAAGCTGTCAGCAATGTCGCGGGTCAAACTCAGGAGGTATCGGCATCTATTGAGCAAATGGCTGCGAGTGTGGAACAGATTAATGTGTCGATGCAGACCATTATGGAAGTGACGGAGAATGCGGCTGCGGGAACGGAAGAGGTGAGTGCGACCTCGGAGGAACAATTATCAGCAATGCAAGAGATTGCTTCGGCGGCAAATGACCTATCTTCTATGGCAGAGGAATTGCAGCAATCTATTAATCGATTCGAAGTGTGATGGATGGATGAGTTAAAAGTAAAATGGATGCCGCTTCAATGTTACGTTTATTGATTTAATTAGTTTGCAATTATAAGTATGTAAAATAGTAAAAGGGTGTCTGGGAACAACAAGTCTGTTGTTTCATCAGACACCTTTTTCTGTGTATGAGCATTCCGTGTGATTTTAACGAATCGCCACGTTATACGTCCGTAGCCAAGTGTTGATCTGAGTTAGATAAGCAAATAATTGTGGGCCGGACATTAATTGTCCGAACCATGGAAGATTCGAAGATGCATCAGGTGAAGATGCTAGTTTGCGAATTTGTGCTTTGTCTATTAAAGGCAATATTGGAGAACTGGCATCGTCCAGAATCTCAAGTACTTGTTGCTTGACTGCAGCCAAATATTCAGGATTATGTGTTTTGGGATAAGGACTCTTTTTACGGTATAAAACATCGTCTGGTAGCACGCCTTCGAGTGCTTTGCGGAGGATTCCTTTTTCTCTACCCCCGGTTATTTTCATTTCCCAGGGAATGTTAAACACGTATTGAATCAGGCGATGATCGCAATAAGGTACACGTACCTCTAGTCCAGCACCCATACTCATTCGATCCTTACGGTCAAGCAATGTAGGCATAAATCGTGTGATATTAAGATATGACATCACTCTCATCTGAGCAGCTTTACCTGTCTCAGCAGCGAGTAAAGGCACTTCAGCTACAGCATCGGAATAACGGTCTGCAAGATAGTCGAGTGGTCGAATCCATTCGCGTACGTCTGGAGATAGTAATCCTGCTCTCATATCTGGAGCAACCGACCAAGGGAACGTACCTGAATTAAGCATTTCATCCCGATGGAACCATGGATATCCGCCAAACACTTCATCGGCAGCTTCTCCTGAGATGGCTACTGTGGCTCCTTTTTTGATTTCTTTACAGAATAAATAGAGGGAGGAATCCACATCCGCCATACCTGGTAGATCGCGTACAAGCATGGCTTGAGTCAGCGCCTTTACGAGCTCGCCGTTCTCAATCTCAATCCAATGATGATCTGTTTTCAGTTCGTCTACCATACGCTGTATCCAAGGGCCGTCTGCACCAGGTTGGAAGGAATGAGCCTGGAAATGCTTCGCGTTATCGACGTAATCGACCGAATATGTGCTCACTCGGCCTTGACCCGTTCGATTGTAATAGTCTACTGCGAGTGCTGACAGAGCACTGGAATCGAGCCCGCCGGATAAGAGAGAACATACCGGAACATCAGAGGCAAGTTGACGTTCTAACGTATCTTGTAACAATCGACGTACTTCGGCTGCTGTTGCGTCTAAATCATGCTCATGGGGTACGCTTTCCAGCTTCCAATAGGGATAGGTACGAATACCATTTCTGTTGAAAATAAGTGCATGAGCAGGTTTTAATTCGTGAAGGGAAGAGTATACACCATGTCCCGGTGTCCGTGCGGGGCCAACAATAAACACTTCTGCCAGTCCTTCCGGACCTACTGCCGCTTCCACATCGGGATGCAGCAAAAGGGATTTGGGCTCAGATCCGAATACGAGTGCATCCTTTTCATTGCTGTAAAAAAGAGGTTTAACGCCAAGACGATCTCTTGCCATAAATACCTGCTCGCGTCCGCCGTCCCAGATGGCAAAAGCAAATATGCCATTAAACCGGTCAACACATGCCGGTCCCCATTCGATGTAAGAGGCTAGCAATACCTCTGTGTCACATTGCGTACGGAAGTGATGCCCACGCTGAAGTAGTTCGTTTTTTAATTCGGGAGCATTGTATAGTTCTCCGTTATACACGACGGTATAGGAGGTGTCTCCTTGTAACGCATGCATCGGCTGAGCTCCGTTCTCTGGGTCCATTACGCTGAGTCGCCGATGTCCAAAAGCACAAGGATTGGAAATCCATGTACCTGAAGCGTCAGGTCCTCGGTTCGACAAACTGTCCGTCATTCGGACCAGCAGCTCCGATTCCTGGGTCAAGTCCCGATTCCACTGTATGAAGCCGGTTATACCGCACATGGTTGTTCATCCTTTCTTAGTCGAGTGTTGATCTGAGTGATGTTTGCAGAGCTATGCCCTGCAAATATGTCGTTTTTGTCAGAGGTCGTAACAAATATATGCCGAAAGTAGGCATAAAATGTCTGTCCTCTTCGGAAACTAGCTATAGGGATAACAGCCTCAAGCATGCTGTGAAGGAGAGAATTATGATGGAAGGTACCACCTATTATGTGTCCGTGGTTGGGCGTTCCGTGTTGCCTGATCAGCACTCATCAAGCTATGAGTGGGTCATTCAGGCGACACCTCAGGAGGCTGAGCATCTAAGAGGGCTTCTTCAATTAATGCAGGAAAAAGAGGAGGAGGCCTTTCCGGGAATGGTATTCCCTTGGCCAGACACCCCTGAGGAATCTGTGAACCGTGCTTATGAAGAAGTCCTACAGCGGGTGTATCAGACAATTTATCAGTTAGGAACACCTGAAACCCGTTCTGTCATTGAACAAAGTACATGAATGAACAAAGGAGCGCGATATGAAATGTATGCAATTCAGGATGCTAAAATACGTAGATTAACCGAAGTAGATGGATTGGCTTGTGCTGAAGTGGAGGTTCAACCTGGAAATGCAGGAGACCCTTCTTTGCTTGTATATGTAGCTGCAACTGCTCCAACGAATACATTGGAGATCGTGCGTGTCGTCCGCAACCACTCTGATGCTGTTCTGGATTGGTACAATAATAATATGCACACTGCCTTTGAGGATGCTACAGAAACGGCGTTTGAGAATAGTGAAGGAGTTACTGCATCGGAAGATAGAGCTAAATTTCAAAGTGAATTGTTTGCTTTTGGCTTGCTCGGTCCTACGTTACAAAGGTATTTAATTGGTCAAGCCTAAACTGGAATAAAATACAGCGAAAAACCCGCTGACTTTAAGCGGGTTTTTCTTTATAACTACGAGCCATATGGCAAAGTGGCTTAGGCATATTCGCGCAGCACTTGAATTCCTTTGAACACATTGTACACAAAGCTCAAGCCGTAAATAATAAAGAACAGAATGACAAATCCAAAAGCAGAAGCAACGCTCTGGGCAGTCACGAAAAAATAAATCAAAGGAATAGCAGCGATAAAGGGGAAGATGTGTGAGAATAAGGCTCGTTTGGCATGCCCTTCAATATAACGATCCCGTGCAACAATCCACACAATGATCGGGAACAGAAAAGGGGCAAAGAAAATGCTGAAATAGGATAATGCGGATAGTAACTGTCTCATAGCAGATCTCTCCTTTATTCGTTTCATTCATAAGTATGTATGCAAAGGATTACCCATCAGGTTAAGTCATAAATCGATCTAAAGCTTTTTTCATAAGATGTTGGGGTCTGATATCCATCGTGCCCGCTTTTTGCCATCGTATTCGCTGAACGAATTGCATATGTGTTATTTGTTGTAGAGACAGATGGAAAGTGAGAGTCGAACGAGGTGTTTGAAGCATTGATGATGAAAATTATTAATTTTTTTCATAAAAGTATTGAAAAATAATGAAATGAGAGTATAATAGAGATCACGCGGTATTTTTTAATACATATTTGTCTCAGTAGCTCAGCAGGATAGAGCAACGGCCTTCTAAGCCGTCGGTCGGGGGTTCGAATCCCTCCTGGGACGTAAGAAAAAAGACTTCCTTCGGGAAGTTTTTTTGCGTTCAGGGGATGAGAGCCCCAATGGTTCGTCGGAGGATAGGCTTCGTTAGCACGACTACTTTGCATGTTATAGTTTAAACCTATCAATTATATAATAT
>NZ_LMFO01000033.1 GCF_001426865.1 Paenibacillus sp. Root52
CGACCACAACGGAAACTAAAAAAACTGACGCCGGTAGAGTACCGACGCCAGTTTGCAGCCTAGGGTCTTTTTATAGTGTCTATTAAATGGGGTCTTGACCATCGCTGATCGGCTCTTTTTTTAACATTATAGGAGCTGTAAGTTACCGAGCCTTTGCAAAATATCGGAGTTAGCACTCATTAAAAGCCCTACTGTCTGGGGTTATTATAGGTTTAAACTGCGATTTAATCAGAACGTATAGACGAGCAGAAGAAGAAATCAGAATCAGATATCTCACAATGGATGAGTAGAACAAGTGACGATCAGAACTTATGAACTCTATACTGAAATGATGATGAGGTATCTAGTACTTAATGGTTATTGGATCACTGCTGGGTACCCAAAAGGACTGATTTTTGATTACATGGGCAAGATTTGTGCTACTAGATTTAGGGTTGTCACTGTTGTTTTTGCTGTCGAAATGGCTCAGTATACCGGGACAGAGGTTATTCTTTTGACAAATGATCGGACAGGATCAGAGCCTAAGACTCAGTTACATTAGACCTTTGCTATGATAAACTGTTGTCAATGTGTTCGTAATGCACGGGTGTGCAAGTAACAGGTCTTTGACGATCTGGATGTTCTAAAACATAGAAAAGGGGTTATTCAATCATGAAACGTACAATGAAAGGGATGCTAGGGGGAACGGCTCTACTCATGTCGCTGTCTCTCTTATCTGCATGCACTTCGAAGGAAGCTACAACAGGAGCCGTGGATACAAACGGGCTAGAGGATAAGATTGCGGGTCTAGAACAGCGGCTTGCGGAGCAAGTTCAGAAGAGCGGGGGACAGGATAATAAGATTGCGGAGCTGGAGAAAAAGCTGAATGAGCTTAATACGACTGTTATTGCGGTAAAGGATGCTGGAGGGTCGGCTACAGGCGCACCTACTAATAATGGATCGGCCGGAAAGGGCGATGGAGTGCTAATCACCTTTGCTCAGTACGAGAAGCTTGAGGTGGGCATGACGGTGGAGGAAGTGATCGCAATCCTCGGCGGCGAAGGCGAAGCATTGAGTGAAGCCGAAAATATGGTCGTCTACAACTATAAAGGTACCGGAGATACGGGAGCGAATGCGGTTATTGCTTTTCAAAGTGGCAAATTGCTGACAAAGGCTCAATCTGGGCTGCAATAAGACGGAGTGCATTGGGGCTTAGTACAACCCCCTGTCAAGCAGATCGGAGAGCTGTGGAATGAAACCAGAAGTGATTGCACTACGGTGCCCTAGCTGTAAGGATGTTTCTGAACCTCTGATTAGGGAGAATGCTCAGTTCAATATTGTAGGTTATGAGGATATCATGGAGTGGCTAGATGAAGATGGCGATGTCCCGGGACTGGATGAACAGATCTGGGCACGCTCAGATAGCATACCGGTAAAGGGTCAGATGAGAACAGTAAAGGTACATCATCCCTTCTACATGGTACTGGGTAAACCATTTTGGGTGTTGTATACGCCTGCGCTTTCTAGCCTGAACGGTTGGGATTCACATCCCGAAGAGATTGACCAGTCTGCATTTATCCAATGCTACATTGATCAGGTGTTGGTTGAGGGTGAGTCAGAGGCCTGGATACAAATTCATGTTCATGAAGTGTTATTGCTAACAGAACTGCAGGGTACATTTCCACCGCGTGAGGTAAAGGAAAGTTACTTGGAGTCTTTCGAAATGTTTAATGATCCGTACATTGTTCAATATCAGGATTGGACATGGATCAGTGCAGGCTCCCAGGGAAACATCGGTGTTTGGGCTCTCATCAAGAGATACCAGGAACAGTATCACATGCTGGTCTATGGCGATTGGGACATTCATTCGAACAACGCTTATGGCGGCAATGCTGTCGTTCCGGACGACCGAATTGAAGGATGGATTCAGCAGGCAATGAAAAATCAACGATATGAACATTCGCTGTAGAAGCTGTATATAGAAGTAATAATTATAGAGTAATGACTCCTAGAGCAACATCTATCCCTTCAGTTAAGGGGATGGGTGTTGTTTTTGTTTCTGGATGTGGTGGGAGAGCATTCACCTTAGCTTGGCTGGTTCATTTTGGCTATGTATTTTCAACCGATCTATGCGGGAATATTCTATAAGGGGTTTCTTTTACGTCCCAGGTGTGATAGAACAGAGAAGTGGCTATCCTATATGGATAAGCGGTTGTGAATCGGGAGCATAGCTGGTTACAGAAAGGATGCTTGAACGGATGTACGTTGTATGCAAAGAACACGTGGACATTGCGATCGACAAGTTTGTCGATGAGTATGAGGACGCTCCAGATATCGTGGATTTGAAGGAGACGGAATTTGCCGACTGGGATCCGCCTGCGAAGTGCGCTGAGTGCGAACAGCATGCGGAATTTCTTGTCGTTTAGCGTACTGTAGGAATTGAAGGCGGCAGAAGGCGTCACATAGGTGGCGCTTTATGCTGGAACTCACTTTCCATCCGGTATGAACATCACAGTAAGGAGCGAAGAGAGCGTGTTGAGCGCTCTTTTTGCTTTTTTGGTAGGAGAAGATGGGGCGTTGGAGTGATGGGGTGTAGATAAGGAAACCTGATTACACTAAATGCGTGTCCTGCCTGGCATGCGCCTTAACGAGTTAGTCGGTGGAAGGTGGCAAGCGCCTTGCGAATCAACAATGAGTTGAGGTAAGTAGTGGGGTGCTCAGCTGTGTAGTGGAAGCCTACTTGGGGTAGGAGTTGTGTCGGGTGAGTAATAGCTTTGTGTACTGTAGTATGGTGGTAACTTTGCATTAGTATTGTAGTAGCTGTGCAGTAGAGTAGCTGTGAAGCTCTAACGAACCTGATACCTCCTATATGATGCTATTGCTTCCTGGTTGAAATCTAACGAATCGTAGGCACACTATTTTACTGAAATGACTTTAGATGTGGTTGGAAACGCTTGTTTCTACTGCGATAGCGTGTGTGAGATTCGTTAGATTTTAAAAGAAGCTAAATTGGGCTGAATAAGGTGTGTGGGGTTCGTTAAATTATGCGGATGCGAAGATGTAGCGTGTAGCTGAAACCGTGGATTGAACGATGCGCTGATGCATCTTACTTATAGATTCTTTTGCAGCAAATTTAGGAGGAATGGATATTCATGTTGATTCAAATTATTGGCGTAGGCAAATTGAAGGAAAAATATTTAACGCTCGGCATTCAGGAATATGCCAAGCGGCTCGCCCCGTACATCAAGTTTCAGATGATCGAGGTCGCAGATGAGAAAGCGCCCGATACCCTAAGCGAAGCTGAGGTACGGGCGGTGAAGGAGCGCGAGGGTGAACGCATCCTCGCGAATGTGAAGAGCGAGGCGCACGTAGTCGCGCTCGCATTGGATGGCCAGCTCTGGAGTTCCGAGGAGCTGGCTATGGAGATCGACAAGCTCGGCACGTATGGGACGAGCCATGTCGTGTTTGTCATCGGAGGTAGCCATGGGCTCTCCGATGAGGTGTTGCGCCGCGCGAAGCAGCGCTTGAGCTTCGGGCGCATGACCCTGCCGCATCAGCTTATGCGGCTGGTGTTGGTGGAGCAGATTTATCGTGCAGTGAAGATAAATCGGAATGAACCGTACCATAAGTAGAGCCAAATAGTAAGGGTGTATTTCGCCCGGTTCGGGTTTGGGATCATTCTTAAGCATAGCGCTTCGCTCCACCCTATAGACCCACTACCGTATGAGGTGGTGGTTTTTTGCTGTTTATAACCATTTTGCTATTGTTAAAAGCTATGACCAGTCATGCATTTTTCATATAACTAGCATTCCATTTGATCATGCTATACTCATTAGACTAAAAAGTTAGTTAGAAGGAGATTTTTTTATGATACCATTTCGAAATGATCATGTAGGTAGCTTTCTACGTCCTGCAAATTTAAGTCAGGCACGTGAACAATATAAATCAGGCAATATCACATATGAAGAATTAAGAGCTGTGGAAGATAAAGAGATTATTCGAATTATTGAAAAGCAAAAGGAAAATGGTGTATTCGCAGTTACGGATGGTGAATTCCGCAGAAGCTGGTGGCACTTTGATTTTCTAGGTGGCTTGGATGGCGTAGAACTATATGAGGAGATTGATGGGCCTCAGTTCCATAACATGCAGACTCGCAAAGGCGGGATTCGTGTTATTGGTAAGGTCGATTTCTCAAGCCATCCCTTTGTTGAGGATTTTAAGTTTTTGAAAAAGCATGCAGGTGACGCAGTAGCAAAACAGACCATTCCAAGTCCTAACATGCTCCTATACCGATTGGAGAATGGCGCCAATATCTATACTGACCGAGAGCAATTCCTTCAGGATACGATTGCCGCGTATCAAAAAGCTATTCAAACCTTCTATGATGCGGGATGCCGATACCTGCAATTAGATGATACTGCTTGGGCAGATCTATTCTCAGAAGCTGGTCACGATAAGCTACGTGCTAAAGGCCTCGAACCGGCCGAAGAGTTGAAAACGATGCAGCGCATGATTAACGAAACGTTGGCTCATAAACCGGCAGATTTAGTGGTGACGATGCATATTTGTCGGGGTAACTATAAATCCAACTACTTCTCAACGGGTGGTTACGAGTACGCTTCTGAGGTTATCTTTGGCGGCTTAAACGTAGATGGATTATTTTTAGAATTTGATGATGAGCGTTCAGGTAGTTTCGAGCCATTAAAATATGTAAATCGTAAAGATTTGAAAATTGTGCTTGGTTTACTCACATCCAAGTCAGGTGAGCTAGAGGATAAAGAGCAAATTAAAGCTCGGATTGCAGAAGCAGCAACCTATGTCCCACTTGAGCAACTTTGTTTGAGCCCACAATGTGGTTTCTCATCTACAGAAGAAGGCAATATCCTAACGGAAGAACAACAATGGCGTAAACTTCGTTATGTCAAAGAGATTGCAGAAGAAGTTTGGAATTAATAGATATATATAAATTTAACTAAACATTTACACAAAACGGAGAGGGCAGAAAAAACCTGAAGAAGCGAAGCGCTCGCCTTTATACCCGGATTTTACCTTATAAAAAAGGAATTACAAAAATCTGGGGATAACAGCGATCGGAAGGTTATTCTGTCATTGGAGTGGCTAGTGTAAATATTTTTTCGTTCCATTTATATAACGGAGGGGATGTAAAATGACGATACAAGCAGACCAAGAGACAGTTATCGTTGAAGCGTTCATTAATGGTCAAAATGTAAAATCCCTTTCACAGTTAGCAAAAGAGAACCCGACGAACCCAACTGAGATCGTAGGTTATTTCCCTGTCACTACGAAAGAACAAGCGGTTGAAGCGATTGAAGCGGCAGCAGGAGCTTTTAAAACATGGAAGCAGACCTCTATTGATGAGCGCATTATCATGATGCGCAAGGCGATCGAGAAGATTAGAGTAGCTGAGAATGAAATTGTTCATTTGCTGTCTAGAGAGCATGGCAAGCCTCTGTATGATGCACACGGTGAAATTTATGTTGCATTAATGTGGATGGAGTTTGCTTGTAATGAAGCTAAATCGGCTCTACAAGAAGAGATTCAAGAGCATGACCAGGGTAAAACGATTCTTTCCTATGATCCAATGGGTGTGGTGGCAGCGATTAGTCCATGGAACTACCCTATTGCTCTATCTACGATTAAGATCGCTCCTGCCTTGCTTGCGGGCAACACGATTGTGCTCAAACCAAGTCCATTTGCACCACTGGCCGCAGCGAAGGTGGCAGAGATTATCGCGAGTGAGTTCCCGGCTGGTGTAATCAATGTCGTTTATGGGGATGCGGATGTGGGCGTTGAGATGACTAGTCATCCTCTTGTGTCTAAAATCACGTTTACAGGTGGAACCGCAACAGCGAAGCATATTATCAAAGCTGCTGCGGAAACGATCAAGGATATGACGCTGGAGCTTGGTGGTAATGATGCGGCTATCTTCTTGGAAAGCTTTGATGTTCATGATGAGAGAGCAATGCGCCGGATTGTTATATCAAATTTCTTGACAGCAGGCCAGATCTGTATGATCGCCAAACGTGTATATGTACACCGTTCTATCTATGATGAATTTGTGGAAAAATATATAGAGGCGGCAAATCGCTGGATTCGAATTGGCGATCCATTCGATTCTAATACGACGGTAGGGCCAGTTAATAACCTGAAGCAGAGAGATTATGTGCAAGGTTTGGTTGAAGATGCGCAAAAGCGAGGGGCTAAGGTCATCCCTCTCGGTCAAATTCTTGATCAGAAGCTGTTTGAACAAGGCTACTATCTGCAACCTACGCTTGTTTTAGATTGTGATGTTCATGATCCGATTGTCGTGGAGGAACAGTTTGGTCCTACGGTTCCGATTCTGCCATTTGACGATGAAGAGCAGGTTATTCATCTACACAATGAAAGCATATATGGATTGACGAGTTCTGTGTGGGGAAAAGAAGAAGATGCTGTCTCCGTTGCTCGTCAACTTGAAGCTGGGACAACAATGATCAATACAGCTGCTGTGCAGGGGCTCGATGTCCGGTTCCCTTTCGGCGGCTTCAAGCAATCCGGTATTGGCCGTGAATACGGCGTGGAAGGCATCCGCACGTATACAGAAAAGCATGTCATCAACGTTCCGAAGACACTGGATCTTCCTTATATACCTGAATAATAAAGAAGCCACTCCATTTTTTTGGAGTGGCTTTGTACTTAGCTATAGTACGATGAACGGTGGCTATTTTCGACCTAGTGTCTCCCAAATTCCATGGAGCCAAGAGTCGAACTCAGCATCTTTGTTGCCTTCGTAGGTATCATAGATATCCAGACGTGTCTTTTGCAGTTTTTCTTTAAATTGTTCAAATGTGTGACCTTCAGGAAGGCTTTTTTTAATCCGTAGCAAAATTTTGTTAAGACCTTTAAACAAATCGCCTTTGTTTTTGGTAGGCATTTGTACATCTTCATCCAACTGCTTAAGCTTGCGATATGCGGCTTCGCGCACTTGAAACACTTGATCATTTTTCAAAACATTTTGCAGCAATTTAATGGTAGGGTCTGTATCCCAGTTTCCCAATTCGTTCACTGCATTCAGTCTGTCTCTCCAACTTGAAGACCGATTAGCCGCTCGTTTGAGCTCTTCAAAGTTTTCCGGTAATTCGTTAACTGCTCCAATATCATGGTTATTCGTCAAAGTTCAATCTCCTTAATCATTGCCATCTCGGCAGAATGATGAATGTTAATCAGGCGAATCAATTTCATAATACCTATAGCTGCTTCAATCAAGGCTTGATATGGATCAAAACGATTCCATTTGTCTATATCTAGTTACAATAATTCATTTTAGTGAGTTATGAGATTGATTCAGGTGAACACCATTATAGCATGAACCTGGCTAAACTACTTCATTATAGCCGATTGGTTAGTCTAAAAATTGCGTTCGCTAATTTATGTTGTTGCAAGGGTAACAGGATGAAGGCCGTTTGTTTCTGTATGTAATCACTCATTACGATGTATCAACCTTATCTATTCTCCAGAACACTCCTCTTTTTCTTAATGAAGTCTACCATATACACCCATCCAATTAGCCCACATAAGACAAAACCAAACGCATGCAGAGATCCGTAAATGGGAATGAAATCGAGTATGGTTAAGGAATACATATTCTTAAGTAACGGATAGAACATGGAAATAACAGCAACCGTGTAAAAGGCTAGGCAGGAAAGGCCTAAAAAGAAGGTTGCCTTAGTATCCAAAGCGTTTTTCCTCAAGTAAGTAAGGAGATAAGCGGTGTAAACTACAATATTGCAGGCGAATAACGTGACACCGATGTATTCAATGGGCTTGGAAAAAATCATACCAATTGCAATCAGTATGGGTCCGATGATATCAATGGCAACGACCCAGGGATACCAGCTTTTTTTCGTCATGATCCGCCCCAGTGCACCAATAAAGATCGGAACGATCGCAGATGAAAAATGAAAGTGAACCGAGCTTAACGCATGCGTTGCAGGATTAGCTTGGAAGAGGTTCAATTGATATTGATATAAGGTAAACCAAATGCCCCCGATAAAAAAGTAAACGAGCCCCGCGCCAATTGCTATTTCTGCTGCTTTTCCTTTAGCAATCACAATGATGGTTAAGCCATAGATGCCAAGTAGTAGTGTGAACAGTAGCCACCCAAGGGAGAGAATCCCTGGTATTGCCGTGCTTTCTAATCCCCACATTTTACTGCTCATTACGGAAATTAGGGTGAGAAGTGCTGCGGGAAATTGAAGCCATTTAATAGCAGTATAAACCATTCGTTGCTGTTTATTCTTTTCGTCAACGTTCAAAAGCAATATTACAAGAGGTACAATGACAAAAGCAGCGAACAGTAGAAACTTCTCAACAAGTTCGAATTGGAAGTAATCCAAATAAAATATAAGAATAGTAATGATTCCACCAGGGATAACTGGTAATAATAATGACTTCTTCAGGGAACTATTCATGGCGATCCTTTCTCAATATGTGGCGTATAATCTGCCTACATCTGGTTGTGTAGCATTCTTTCGTATAGATAGGTACTTCTCGTTGTAGTTTAACACATTTATTTGCAGTATATTGCCTAGGTTGTTCGTTCAGGTATAGTTTTTATTAGACCGAGGTTCGTTAAACCTAGCCTAAAGAACTTTCCTTAAAATCAGCATAGTCGACTTACATATGTAAGGCGAAATGAATCACTTGGATATGTTACATTTGTAAGCAGTAAGACTTATAACGAATTTAAGTGATTGATATATCGCACCAAGGACATATTCTGAAAATATGCTCTAATAAAGGAGTTGTGGTGTCAAATGAGTGAGAATGAAGGTTCAGAAATGAAACGTTCTTCAAAAGCAGCAAACATCCTATTACAGATCAATAGCCAAACGAAGCTAGGTGACTTACGAAAAATTGCGAAGGACATTAAAAAGGATCACGAACTAGCTATGGAACTTTGGTCAACCGAAGAGTTTCAGCCTAGACTATTAGCAATCTTAATTATGGATAAAAAACTTCTTTCACAAGAAGTGCTAAATAAGCTTGATATGGATATGCAGACTCATACTTTTGATGAGCGAAATAACTTAATGGATTGGTTAATGGCTAATCAGCTCACCAAAGACAAGAAGACAATTACATTGATAGAGTCATGGGAGAGTAGCCTTTCTGCTCTTCAAAGGCGAACTTTCTGGTATTATCAAGCGAGATTGAGATGGACTGGACAAACACCACCTGATAACACCGAGGACTTACTAGCAGCAATTGAAGCTAATATTGAGCAGGAAGAACCGGAAGTTCAATGGGCTATGAATTTTATTGCAGGCTGGATAGGTATTTATGATGAAAGGTATCGTGCACGTTGTATTAAACTTGGTGAGAAAACGGGTCTTTATAAAGGCGAAATGGTATCAAAAGGCTGTACCCCTAATTATTTGCCAGAGTTCATTGCAATTGAAGTTAACAAGCGAAACAAGAATTAGTATCCCTTTTTGCTTGGAGGGCAATTTCAAAAGTTTTATCCTAAAAAAAGAACCTCACCCTGGTGAGGTTCTT
Organism: Paenibacillus sp. Root52; assembly: GCF_001426865.1. Taxonomy (GTDB): domain Bacteria; phylum Bacillota; class Bacilli; order Paenibacillales; family Paenibacillaceae; genus Paenibacillus. The sequence goes on from NZ_LMFO01000033.1 coordinate 9,538, forward strand.
GAACATTATAACGATGTTACTCCTCACTATAATTTGTCGTAAACCAGTCTTGTAATTCCTCACTCATGATCTCATACTGCGTCTGAGCAGCATCTGGATGCAGTTCAATCCCCCCAGAGGAGCCCCAAATCACGAGTTCTACGTTAGTTCCGTCTATAAATGTAATCTCCCCGGTATTGTTAGCTCCAAAGGCATTGCCGGACTCAAAAGGTCTAAGTTCTGCACTTTGTATCATTTGCACAACGGTATTTGTTTCTTCCTCGCTTAATGTTGTGGGATTAAATAGACCGATCCTGATTTCTTTCACTTGCCCTGCATCAAGTTTGTCTTTAAACTGTTCCGTCCACGTATGATTTGATTGGCTGCCTGTGGAGCAACTGGAGACGATCAGTACAAGTCCGAAGATTACCAAGACAACGCCTAAAATCCGGTCAACACTTAAGGACAAATCACTAGGCTCCGCATCTTTAAGTCTCCATCCCAATCTTAGATACCATCCGAAGTAAGGCCAGATCGCGAATAATACTCCTAATATTAAGGCCAAAACACCGATAAACACTGACATACAATCACACCCTCATATATAGTTCTATAAAAATAGCGAGAACCCCACTCTACATGTTTGTTCCCATCACAGATTCAATGATACCGTACCTTCACTTACCCTGAAAGCCACTTCAGAAACGATAATGTGAATCTATATCATTTTGTTCAGTATTTGTTCAGAGCGAATGAGTATACTAAATTTCGCAATTCACTTTTGAGATAGGAAGAAGGTCATAAGAGCTGCGAGAGTTATTTGATGAAATACGCAGATGGCAGACAAAGAAAACAGGTGCTTACGCTAGTTGAATTTTGGGAACACGAAACTATACTCCTAAAGTCATCTGCTTTGCTAGAAACGTACATGCATGGATCTAACCTGGATTACGGCATTCATAATTAGATATCTAGCTTACATGAACTGGAAGCGGATTCAGGATAATCTACCAATGGAAGTTGTACGTTTCAATTCAATACTAATTTATACGGAGGCATGAAGTATGAATAAAAGTTTCACCAAATTGATTTCAATTGTGCTTACGGCGTGTCTACTACTGGGGATTAGCGGTTTATCTCCTTTGGTTGGCTCAGTAGCCCATGCGGCTAATACTCCGACGATGGCGGAGACGAACTATGGCCCGTACCAGGTTAAGTTAACTGCTGACCCAGTTACAGATACAGCACCTAGCGGTTTTGGTACAGCCGATTCGGACGGACGAATCTGGACTGACAAGAGCGTTACGGCAGAGAGTGACGGCAGCTTCAATGTGAAGCTATCTGCATTGGCACAAGAATATAAGACGATAAATACGACCAATCCAGGTGTCGGTGGAACCACTACTGCTGATGGTCCCGCGGCAGATGTAACTTTCGTTTTGGATATGAGTACATCCATGGGTGGTAATACCAGAGAAATAGCGGAAACAGACGGTGGAGCTGGTGCTTACTTTCGAGTTGAGGCTATGACTAAGGCTGCAAATAATGCAATCCGCACAGTAATGGATGCGAATCCTAATAACAGGGTTGCGGTGTATTGGTTTGGAGGATCTGCTTCGAATAATCATCTCGGGACATTTATGGAACTAGGACATTACAAATTAAGTTCAGGTCATGGAACGGAGGATTATTTAGAATATAGATATGCATCATCGAACCACAGTATCAAATTGAACAGTAACTTAACTAAGGATGGCAGCACCGTTGTATCGCAATCAGCGGTTTCACTGGGGGCAGGAACACCAACGCAGGATGGTATTATGTATGGCGTTTCCAAGACAGTGAGCAATGTAGGAACCAAGGGCACAGGCTCTAAGCGTAAGCCTTATTTATTCCTTCTATCCGACGGGGCAGCGATTCATGCGAAGAAGGCGTGGTATAGTTCGCCCAAAGACGGATCGTTTGAGACGGATTTTAACAATGCGTTAACCGAAGCTACCACAATTGCAAACTATAATCAGAGTGGATCGAATGCAATAAAATACGTACCAGCTACTGCTGGTTTCGGTCTAGCAAATACAGGAGATCCAGAGATTGCTGCACTGACCATACTCACTGGCGCATATATGAAAAATCTTTTGGACAAGACGTACACAGCATACAATGAGGGAGAATCTACCCAAGCTAAAGTTTATACGGTGGGATTGGGTCCTACAACGGCGATAAATGGACCGTATAATGGTAATCAGCCAGTTTACGCATGGGCAGGTCTTGACCCAAAAAGTGTAAATGATAATAAAGATAATAATTTTAGAAACGGCTCAGCAAAGAATACCTATAACAGCTTGCAGACCTATGCAGCTCAGGGGCCAAACGGTTTTAACTATGCAGATGCATTTGTCTACAGCAATTATTATACATTTGCTCCGACGTATGACCTCGTCAGTTCAGCCTTCGCTGGATTGGCGAACGATGTAGAAGCTACTACAACGATACTTCCGCTTCTCAACATACCGGAGACTACCGATCTTGGCTCTGAAACCGCGGATATAGCGAGTGCCATCGTCGTTTCAGATGAAATCAGCAATGATTTTACTGTCGATCTGTCCACGTTGAAAATTGGGGATGCCGTTGCAACGGTGGACACAAGTACGGCGATCTCCGGCGGTACAGCATATAAGTTTGCTGGATACGGGAGTCGAGCCGTGATCAAGACGGTGTCAGGCGTTAGCAGCTTAACTTGGTATATTGATGCAAGCGATATGCAGCCACATATTTACCGCTTTAAGAACCGGACGAATCCACAGTCGGGGGAGTACAGTCCTCCAGCAGAAGGTACTTTTAAGCTAAGCTATAACGTGAAACCGACATTTCAGGTACCACCGAATAACGTAGGAGAGATAACCCGCTACCTTAATTCGGGCAACGATACCGATGGGGCCAAAACAGCAGCATATTTCTTCCCACCGACCGACAGTCCGTATTACGATGCCTTAAAGAGTAAGCAGACGGTATCCAAAACGAACGGAATCGGTGCAAGCTATGTTAGTGAGGAGTGGCTGAGCGATACAAAAGCCACGATGAAACTTGGGAACAACGGCAAGCTTGATTTGTTAATGGGAATTGACAAGTCAGGCCCAGCAACGGTTCAAACTAACGGATCTATTGACTATAAGGTTACAATTTATAACTACACAGATACAGCGAAGACAGGTCTTAGCGTAACAAGTGACGGTCAGACGCAAACGGGAATCGATGTTCCCGCGAATGACAGCAAAGAGCTGACATTCACGATAACCGCACCAGGCACGCCACAGACGGTAACTAGTGGTACGGCTATAGTGTCTGGTATTGGACTTGTATCTAATACAGTTACTACCGATGTAACAAATGTGACAACAGCGGTAATCAACACACATGTCATCGGAGGTAATGGTGGTACAACTACAGGAGATAACACGTATAACATTGGTGATATAGCTACTATTACAGCACTACCAATGCTAGGTTACGCATTCACAGGATGGTATGACAACCCAGCAGGGTCAGGTAATCCTGTAAGTACGAATGCAGAATATGATGTAACTGTTCAGACAGATGAAGACTATTATGCAAAATTTGTGATGATGCCATTTGCCGAAAATGACAGCTATAGTGTCGTAAGAGGAGAAACGCTCACAGTTCCGGCGAGCGAAGGCATCTTGGTGAACGATTCGGATGGCGAGGGACGTCCGCTCACAGCGGCAAATGTCAGCACTCTGAGCGATCCAAGCAAGGGTACGCTGACTACGAACCAAGATGGATCATTCACATTCGTGGCCGATGATGAAGCATCCGGTACGGTGACGTTTACGTACCAAGCCGATAACGGCATTGCCAAATCAGACGTAGCCACAGTAACGATCACGATTACTCTGCCCGTGGCTACGCATGAGCCTATCGCAGAGAATGACAACTATCGGGTGAAAAGAGGAGAAACGCTCACAGTTCCAATTGAGACAGGTATACTCTCAAACGATAGTGATGATGAGAATCATCCCCTTACAGTGGAAAGAATCAGCACCTTGAGTGATCCAAGCAAGGGCACGCTGACTACTGTAGACCCTGACGGCTCGTTCACATTCGTAGCCGATGGTGAGGCGTCCGGTACGGTGACATTTACGTACCAAGCCTTTGATGGAACTGCCTATTCAAGCGTAGCGACGGTAACAATCACGATTACCGTACCCGTTGCTACCCATGTCATTGGAAATGTTGGTGGTACGACTGCCGGAGATGGTGACTATGCACTTGACGAAGTAGCAACACTTACGGCTAGTTCATACGACGGATACACATTTGTGGGATGGTATGACAACGAAGCAGGTACAGGCACTCCCATTAGCACGAACACGACATATACGTTGACGGTTACATCAGCCGGAGAGTATTACGCTAAATTCAGAGTATTACCTTTCGCTCAGAATGACAGCTATCGAGTTGTGAGAGGGGAGACCTTAGATGTTCCAGCCGAAACGGGCATTCTAGCGAATGATACGGCCCCAGGAAACGGTACACTCACAGCCGTGAGCATCAGTTCACTCAGTGATTCAAGCAAGGGTACCCTGACGGTCAACAACGATGGATCTTTTTCATTCGTTGCAGATGATGGAGCATCGGGTAGTGTGACATTCACGTATCGAGCCTCTGACGAAACAGGTCAATCGAACTTGGCTACAGTGACCATTACAATTACCATGCCAATCAGCACACATGTCTTAGGCAATGTTGGTGGCACGACTGCGGGTGACAATACCTATGCATTCGGCGAATCAGCGACACTTACGGCTACTCCAGCTACAGGTTATGCATTCGTAGGATGGTATGATAACGAAGAGGGCACAGGTACTCCTGTAAGCACGAATGCCATATATACGTTTAACGTTACATCAGCCGGAGACTATTATGCTAAATTCAGTTCTTTACCTGTCGCCGAGAATGACAGCTACCAGGTTGTTAGGGGAGGTAAACTGACTGTTCCAGTGGCAAATGGCATTTTAGCCAATGATACGGTTGTAGGCAATAATACACTCACAGCCGTGAGTATCAGTACAATTAGCGATCCAAGTAAAGGTACGCTGACTGTAAATACCGATGGTTCATTTACGTTTGAGGCGAATGAAAATGCGTCAGGCAGTGTGACGTTCACGTATCAAGCCTCGGATGGAGCAGGGCAGTCAAACGTAGCCACGGTGACGATCTCGTTTACCAATCCGAGCATTAACGGAACGGTGACGGATAAGAAAACGGGAGATCCGATATCCGGTGCAACAGTAATTTTGCGTGATCTTGCAGGGAAAGAGAAGGGACGGGTCACAACAGGTTCAGATGGTAAGTACAACTTCGATAATGTTGTGATCAATAAATATATTTTAGAGGTCATTCGTAATGAGTATAGCCCCTCTCACAGAGAGGTTTCAGTATCTACAGTCAACGGCAATGCGAACGGTGTTGTTACCGAGGACTTTGAGCTCGTCGAGTACAAAATTGCGCTGACAGCTAATCCATCTTCCATACTCGGGAATGGTACAGCCACATCGGTCTTCAAGGCGGTAGTGACTGATACCGAGGGTCATCCTCAGCCAGGAGTTCAAGTCGTATTTGATGTGCCAGATACGATGTACGGTCATTTTGCTGGTAACTCGAATACGGTGAGCGTCTCAACGGATGCACAAGGGAGCGCAACCACAACCTTCACCGCAGGAACCCTTGGAGGTACAGATCCAATATCTATACCGTTGACAGCAACGGTTGACGACAGTCAAAGAGGTCTCTATGTGAGTGATACCATCTATATTACGTTCACTCCAGGCGTTATTACAGGTGTGGTTACAGACTCACTGGGCCACCCTATAGCAGGTGCAAGTATTACAGTAAGTAAAGATTTTGACGGTGACGGTATTGTTGATTTTCATGCTGTTGCAGTTACGGAGGCAGATGGAGCTTACACCATAGCTATACCGAAGGGCAGCGAGACATATGATGTCTCCATTACCAAGCCCATTGAGATTGGTGGTAAGAAAACATCCGTTACGTTTCATCAGAGCGTTCCGGTGAATGCCAATATTGATGGACAATCCTATAAGGCGAACAAAACGGTCTCGGGTGTTGTTTTGATTGGATCATCGCAGAATGGTACCTCGGCACTCAACGGAACGGTAGGCGGAGGTTATACCATATCGCTAACCGATGGCAATGGAGCCCATACAGGCTCAATCGACCCGAATGGCGTATTCAATATCGACAGCGTGCTAGATGGTAGCTATACTGCCGATGTGATCTATAACATTCCGCTGCCAGAAGGCGGAACCAAGCCTGTTGTTATTGGTCATACGAAGGTGGAAATCAGTTCAAATGGTCAGATCAGCATCAGTGAGGTGCTTATTGACCCATACGGCACAATTACGGATTCCGTTACGGGTAATCCAATACCAGGTGCAGTCGTTAAGCTTCATTATAGCAACGGAACAGAAGTCATCTTGCCGCCTGTGAACGGCTTCCCGCCAGCGGATAATGCCAACCCACAGACGAGTGATGCAACAGGACAGTATGCATACATGGTATTTCCGCATACGGATTATTATTTAACGGCAACCAAGGCAGGATATAAGGATTTTGACAGTAGACTTGTTGACCCGAGTCAGCCACTGATTCATGTGGGTACGGAGATTGTGCTGTACGACTTTAGCATGACGCCGCTGTCTTCATCCAGTGGAGGAGGTTCTTCAATCGGAACACCTGCTACTCCACCAGTGGTGACCAATCCTGTTACACCGCCAATGGGCACGACACAGCCTGCTGAACCGGCAACAGGAACGGCAGATTCGATTGATCTTGCTACAGCTATTCTTGTCGATAAAATGAAAGTCAGAGAAGGCGATACGGTGACCTTCACCGTTATTTATGCCAACAAAAATTTGACTGAGGCAGACACCGTATACGTTAAAGCGAATATCCCAGCAGGACTGAGCTTAGTTGACGCAAACGGCGGTGTGGTAACTGGTCAAGAACTGAAGTGGACGCTAGGTAAGCTGGCAGGAGGATCGCAGGGCAAACTGACGTTCAAGCTCAAGGTCAATGAAATGAACGAAGGCGAGAACTATGCTGCCGTAACGGCTTCCATTGGTACAGATGATAAGCGTACGCTGGCCAATATTCAGGATGACACATCTTTGATTAAAGTGATGATGTATTCTAACCGTTACGAGCATCAGCATGATCGATACATTATGGGTTACCCTGATGGCAATGTGAAGCCTGAGAAGCTCATAACTCGTGCAGAGATTGCTGCTATTTTTGCCCGTACACTGAAACTTCAAGATGAGGTTCGACATGTGAAGCTGTTCGATGACGTTGCTACAGATTACTGGGGCGCTGAATATATTGAAGCAGTGACAAATAAAGAAATATTTAGAGGTTATGCCGATAATACATTCAAACCGGATCAGCCTATTACAAGAGCAGAGCTCGCAACAGCTATCGCCCGCTATCTTGGCGTTGCGAAAGAGCTGCGGATCGATCCTGTTTTGAGAATAAGCTCGTTTACGGATATTGAGAAGAACTGGGCGGAGCAGTCGATTGAGGAAGTGTTCCGTTTCGGTATCGTATCGGGTTATAAGGATGGTTCCTTCCAGCCTGGAGGTCAACTTACTCGTGAGGAAGCCGTTAAGATGATTAACGGTATGCTGTACAGAGGTCCTCTAACTGGAGTTGAACCTTCGTATCCGGATAACCGTCAAGACAAATGGTCATTCGGACAGGTAGAGGAAGCAACAAGAACGCATACGTACCAAATCAATGAAGATGGTTCTGAAACGATGATCAAGTATATCCCAGAAGATCTGTGGTAATCTTGCTTTATCCATAAGAAGAGGCAATCCCTTTGTGATACAGAGGGGTTGCCTTTTTGTTGAGGTTTTGTATAGGTCTCTACATTAAAATGGTCGAATATGCCATTAAATTGGCTCACTTTGTCACTTTCGTGAGTGTAAGAGATCAGGAGAGAACGTACATAAGTGGCAGACAGCAACTAAAATTTTCAGAAGTGGAGGAGATTTCGATATTGAAACACAAACGCAGTATAGGTAAAACAATGCTATCCATCTGCTTGGCAATCATGCTTGTCTTGCAGACAGTAGCATTCCCTGCTGCTGCATTGGCGAATGACGATTCCGGCTCAATGAACGTAGTCGAATCGCAATCGACATCAGAGGTCGTGGACGACGCAACAGGCGGGCTTCCATCAGACAATTCTTCCTCGGAAGCGGAGGAAGTGAGTGATCCGTCAGATGAAACGTCGGAGAACAATCTGCCGCCAGCATCAGATGAAGAGGAAGCAAACGATGTAACAGAAGAACCTTCTTCAGACAGTCCAACGTTGGCACCTGAGGCAGAGTCCAAGCCGCAAGCTAATAGCATGGTGGGACTAATGGCCGTCGATCCATCGGACAAAACAGCAGTATTCATGGATGCGAATGCAACCTTTCCACTGAAAGTAACGCAAGGAACTGAAGTTGCTCCAGGCGGTACCATTCAGGGGAGACAGGCATTTACCCTTACATCAGAGGGGCTCAAAGTGCCGGTAATGGGTGATTATGTTGGTACACAGGATCAGAACGATACGTCAAAGTACATGCAGAAGGGTGACTTCATTGAGCTAAAAAGAGACACCTACTTCAAGGAAGTCGTTCTGCCAACCGCGACTAGAACCTTGAATGCCACGACTGATTCTGGAGTGAAACAGCTTGGTACCGTTTATTTCACACCGAATAGCATCCGAATTGTATTTAATGGGGACGATCAGTTTTTCGATGGTAGAGGTAGAGCGGTCACATTCAGCTTTGATACCACTGCTAATTCGGATGTAACAGGTATGAATTACGGTGAAAGCAAACCGATTTCGATTTTTGGCGGAGCATATCAACTAAAGAATCCGGATGTTACCCCGGCTTATAGCATCAACTTGGCAGGGGATAACTGGCCTAAGAACGCAAGTTGGACTTGGTGGTATATAACCGTGCCAGCCTATCAGAATGGTTATCTGACCATCCAGTCTACTCCGTCTGCGTTTGATGTGCTTGATGCAACTTACAAGCTACCGCTAGATGGAATGACGTTCTATTCCAAACCTTCTGATTACCGTACGGTCTATGTACCTGGATCTTTCAAGGTAAACGGTAATGCGGTACAGCCAACAATTGATGGAGATGGCGGGCTGAGCTATATCTTCCCGGCGGAGACTGGAATAGATCCAAAAGTTGAGTATCAAGTGTGGTTTAATAAAGATTTATTTTATAAAGAGTATCGTGACGTGGGCATGGATCCTGGTCGCTCTGGGGGACAACGCTTTGATCCGAAAGTTGAACTGAGGGATGCGAATGCCAGTGTAAAAGCTAGCGCAGTACGGGAAACGTGGATAGCACCCGACTGGATTCAAGCATCTGCTTCATATGACCACTCCAGTGAAACAATCACATGGAAAGTTGTAGTTAACCAGTATAACAAAAAAGGGTTAGAGGACTTTACGATAACCAATGTACTACCTCAAGGGCTAGAGTTTGAATCAGCTACGTGGCAGACTTGGGTAGATGGCGTTGGATCTGAAGAAGCAGGAATTACACCAGATCCGAACGGAGTTTATTCCTTTGACACGATTAACGGTAAGGTTGAATTGTTGATTAAGAGCAAGGTTATTAGCGGTTCGAATTTCGAAATTAAACCTCGTGCCAACTGGAACTTGGCTACACCAGACGGCATACAGAACAACGATGTAACTGTGGGTACAAGACCTAGTGCGGTTACCGATGAGGCCACCGTCACTGTCGGCGCTCATACGTTTACCAAAGCAGGCGCTGTATCGACAGAAGATTTTAACCTGGGTGGCATTACGTGGACTGTCAATCTAGCGCCACAGTATGCTTTGCCCAATGCTGCCGTATACGATGTGTTGGTTCATGGCGGGAATCTGAACGTCTTGGACAATGCTGTGGATGATACTGGTGAGGTCAGTGCAGACACAATTGCCAAAATCAAAGCTAATGTAACTAACGCGCAGTTGTGGAAGCAGTACCACAAAGATTCCATCAAGGGCACAAACGGCTTAAACTTGAAGGTCATCCCTTTGAAAGTGAACGATGAAGTCGTGGCAGATCTGGTCAAAGTGACTGGATATACAGACCAAGCCTCGTCATTTAGTTTCCGCTCACTTGAGACTAATCCTGACATTCTGTTCAGACAGGAGATTAATGCAGGGAAAACCATTTCAAATCGGGCTTTACTGATTGATGGTGAAACTGTAAAGCAAGCGCAAAACAGCGCCAACCTGCACCTACGTATGCTGAACAAGGATATGCTTGCGGCTTCGTATCCTGTTAAGGTAGACGGTACTACTGACACATGGTATACCCCGAACAATGTTCAACGTTATATCGGCTATGACGGCTCATCAAGTGGGGACGAATATACCATAGCTGGTTACGACCGGATAACAAAAACGGTTACTTTCCGTTTAGGTGTCAATATGCCAGGTTATAACACTGATGAAATGGCGAAAGACGGTGGGAATCGGGTTATCACCAATGTGAAACTGGTGGATACATTACCAGATGGTTGGGAGTTTGTACCTTTCGAGAATGGAAAAGATTACGAGCTGTATAAGGGCTACTCTAACAATGATGGTGGCACTAACTATGGAGCCCGTAACAACGCTGTATCCATTATCGAGCCAAACGATCCTGCGCATGTGGTGAATTTTGACCATAGCGGAAACGAAGGTGTTTTCACATTTTCCAAACTGCAAAGTCCTTATGTCATTTTGGTAAAGGCCAGACCTTCCAATGAAGCTCTGGCGCAATATATAGAGGATTACACCACAAATGGTACAGACAAACAAGTGATGTACAACAAAGCCGACCTGCATATGACCTGGGGCGGAGAAGAGAAAGTTGTTACGGAACAACGTAAGATTATCGTACCTATTCAGACTTTAAACAAGTCAGTAACCAAGCCTGTTCCAGGCGTGCTGGAGTGGACGGTAAATTATACCCCACCATTCAACATGCAGCAGGGTGCGTATTTACAGGATACGTTAGGTGCCGGTATGAATCTGCGTTATGAGGTAGATGGAAAGCTAGTGCTGTCAGCGCCAAGTATGGCAGTCTATCCGGCTACACTGACTGCTAGCGGTACTCTTGAGCGAACTGGCGCTGCACTCGATCTTAGCGATCCGAATGCTGAAGTCCAGGTAGAAGCTGCGCCGGGCGTGGGTGGCACTACTGTTTTATTATTCAAAATGGACGACCCTAACAAGTTCTATCAGTTTGTCTATCAAACCGAGGTTGACCCAAATACAGCCAAAGCTGGAGATAAAATGGGCAATGAGGTTAAGCTCATGGGCGATGATAAACTGAAATCGGTTAGTGCTAGAAGTGAAAGCACGCTGGACAGTTCAGACGTAGCCGGCACTTCAACGTCCAATGCATTGTTGCCTTTGAGAAAGGTAGATCCGGATAACAATCCGTTAAAAGATGTGGAATTCACGCTCTATAAGAAAAGTAACGGGGAAGAAGTCACTCAAGGGATAACTGATCGTGATGGGAAACTGAATCTATTCATCAAAGATCCCGGATATTATGAGCTGAAGGAAACGTATATCGATACAACAACATGGTTGCCTATGACCAAAATTTATCAAGTGTATATTGGTAATACACCTGGTAAACCAATCTGGGTAGATGGCATAAAAGTGAACTCTGAACTTCCACTGATCGTGCCTACGCCAGCACAAGGTAAGTTAACGATCAGCAATACAGTGCAAGGAAATGGAAGTGATCCTTCCAAGGACTTCGAATACACTGTGAATTTCGATGGTGAAGGCAAGGACAAGGAATATGCCTACACGAAGTCAGATGGTACCTCTGGCAAGATCAAGAGCGGAGATAAAATTACGCTTAAGCATGGGGAATCTGTGACACTCGCAGCATTGCCTGCGGATCTAATGTATACCGTGACAGAGGCCGATTATACGACTATTGATGGCTATACCACTACACCAGAGACGAGAGAGTATTCTGGCACAATCGTGAACAAAGGTGATCATAAGGCAGATTTCATCAATGAACGCACCGTTATCAGTCTGCTCATCATAAATACTGTTAAAGGTAAAGCCGATGACAAACAGAAACCGTTCACGTACACCATCACCTTCACAGGTGAAGGGGCGGACGAATCCTATGTTTATGTGAAGTCAGACGGTAGCACAGGTGTTGTCCGTAACGGAGATACCTTTGAGCTTACCGATGGACAGACGCTCGGTGTACAGGATCTCCCGACCAATCTGGCATATACGGTAACCCAAGAGGATTATACGAGAGATGGTTATGTGACAGATCCCGAAGATTTTGTCCACACAGGCACGATTCTTGAGAAACAAGTGTCGAGGGCAGAGTTTGTAAATACTCGTCCGTATCTGGAAGGCGTCCTGCGTAATAATAATACAGGGGAAGTCATTCCTAATGCGCCAATTACGGTAACTGATCTGAAGACAGGTGAGAAAATTCAGACAGTGACAAATGAGAATGGTGAGTATGCAGTTCCAGCTGTGGCAGATACGGACTATACCATCACTTATACGAAGATGTATCGCGTAGGTGGTAAGGATGTACCTGTCGAGTTTACGCAAAAAGCAAATGTAGATGGCAGCGTGACGGAAGAGACTGTTCCAGCCGACATTACGGCAGTAGGAATTGTAATGTTCAAGCAGTTGAATGGAACAACAGAACTGTTCAACGATGAGTTTATCAGCCATATGCATATCTATTTGAAGGATAGTGCCGGCAATTATATTGAAGAAAATGGCCGTCCTAAAGCATTCCCGATGGCTTCAAATGGAACGTTCTCCGTAGAAGGGCTAAGCGAGCAGAAGTACATCATGGAAGTTCGTTATGAGACGGAGACAGGCGAAGAATTACTCCTCAAAGTCGCACAACTGGATGTAAAGGCGAACGGAGAGCTTAATATTTCCGAGGAGTTAGTTGACCCGTACGGTACGGTTTATGATGAAACGACAGGAGATGCCAGCACTGGCAAGAAGATTGAAGGAGCTGTCGTTACACTGTATTATGCGGATACGCAGCGGAATAGAGATAAAGGTCGCATTCCGGGTACAAAAGTAACCCTTCCTGCGGTTCCTAATTTCCCGCCGCACGATAATAAGAGTCCAGAGCAGGATAGCGATGCAAATGGCTTTTATGCGTACATGGTATTCCCTGAAGCAGATTACTATCTGATCGTAACGAAGGATGGATACGAGACACATCGAAGTGATACGATCTCTGTCGATTTCGACATTGTCAGATATGATGTGCCTATGAGACCTATTCGTTCTAGCGGCGGTAACGGTGGCGGTGGAACGACTAATCCAGGCAACGGAACAAGCGATCCGGGTAATGGAACGACAGATCCGGGCAACGGAACAACTGACCCGGGTAATGGAACGACCGATCCAGTTAACGGAACGACCGATCCGGTCAATGGAACGACCGAACCAGTTAACGGAACGACAGATCCGGTCAATGGAACCACCGAACCGGTTAACGGAACGACCGATCCAGTTAATGATACCACCGAGCCAGATCACGGTGCTACCGATCCGGATATCGGCACGATCGATCCGATTGATGGAACGACCGAACCAGGTAACGGAGTAACTAATCCGGTGAGCGATAATACCGAGCCGGATGCAGATACGACAGAGCCGGGCAAGGTTAATAACGACACCGACAATGGTAACAGTGAAGTCAACAACGTCAGTAATGAGCTGGACGATGCTCCGAAAACGGGTGACAACAGCGTAACGCCAATGATTTATATGGCTCTAGCTCTGATGTCCTTGATGACAATTGTGCTCTGCCTGTTCGGTAACAAGAATAAGAAGCACATTCAATGATTGGAGAGGCGGTAAGAACATGAGTAAAACCAAAAAAATTCTTATCGCCGTTTCCCTCCTTGTGTTGGTCTTTTCTCTCGTCAATATGACGAAAACATATCTGAGAGATTATGCTGAGCAGCAGAAAATCGCAGAGTTGACCCAGGTTTGGAAGGATAGTTCGGGCTATGGAGGAGGGGATCATATCCCCTCCCTTTTGTCTAGTAAGACGGCTGAACCGGTTATGCTTCCCGAATTCCGAGAGTTGTACGAGAGAAATTCGGACATTACTGGCTGGCTGAACATTGCTGGTACTCGCATTGAGTACCCCGTGATGCAGAATCCGCAGGATGCAGAGTACTATCTCGATCATGATTTTGATAAAAAAGAAAATCATGGTGGCCTCCCTTTTTTGGATAAGCATAGTCAGATTAACGGTTCAGACATTCTACTCATTCATGGTCACCATATGAAAAGTGGCTGGATGTTTAAAGACTTAATGAAATACAAGAGTGAAAGCTTCTATAAAGAGCATGCTACCTTCCAGTTCAGCACGCTTTACGAGAAGGAAGAGTATGAGATTGTAGCCGTTATTGTGTCGGAAATTTACCGCAAATCGGATGACGTTTTTAAATACTATCAGATTGAACATGTAAGCACGCCAGCCGAGTTTGATTCCTATGTCCAGAACATCCAACAACTCGCTCTATATGATACGGGGGTAACAGCACAGTATGGCGACAAACTTATTGTACTGTCCACGTGCGAGTACTCGACTGAGAACGGACGCTTAGCGGTGGTTGCCCGCAAGATTTCATGACGATGCTGAAACGCCAAAAGAATTGACCTCATATGTGATATCCCCTTTGGGAGATCATCCATGATCCATGAACTGCCTTTGTATATACAAGGGTGGTTCTTTTTTTAAATGAATTCAGTTTTCTATCAATCTCGCAAAAATTTTACATTAATTTAATATATTTTGTACTTATAATGAATTGAACTATGGTAAAATATCTCAGGATCAGAAATTGGAGAGGGGTTTTGTTAATTCATGTCTTGGAAAAAATACGTGGCTAAAAGCACCATTCGTGTAGCTGCTACTGCACTATTGCTCGGCCAACTATTCGGTGCGGTTGGTGTCTCTGCTGCAGACGCAGATGTAGAAGTACACTTGATTGGAATCAATGACTTCCACGGTCAGCTAGATACGACCTCTATCGTTAGTGATAAAAAGGCAGGAAGCGCTCCAATTCTAGCAACTTATCTGAAAGAAGCTCAAGCAAAATATGAGCACTCCCTACTCTTCCATAATGGAGACTCGGTCGGTGCATCTGCTCCAGTTTCATCTCTAGATCGGGATGAGCCTACTATGGAATGGATGAACATGATGGGCTTTGATGTAGGATCTCTAGGTAACCATGAATTCGACCATGGGATCGCTGCTCTGAAAGCACAAATCTTTGGTGGTCTTGATCCCAAAGAAGGCAAAGTAACGCATGCTGGTGCAAAATTTGATTATGTTAACGCAAACGTGATTGAAACGGCTACAGGCAAACCATTGATCAAGCCTTATGTTATTAAAGAAGTGGGCGGCGTCAAAATTGGATTTATCGGATTGGTGACGAAATCTACACCTGCCAAAGTATCCCCATCCGGTACAGCAGGCGTAACTTTCCTAAGCGCTGAAGAAGAAGTTGAAGCCGTTAATAAATATGCAAAAGAACTGCAAGACCAAGGTGTAGAAACGATCATCGTACTCGCGCATGATCCAGCAACCACCAAGGAAGGCGTAACAACTGGAGAAGCAGCTGATTTGGCTAAAGCTCTGCCAACAGATACACCTGTTGACGTTATCGTTGCAGGCGACAATCATGCACTGGCTAACGGTGAAGTAAATGGCATTTTGATTGTTCAAGCGTATTCATATGGTACGGCATTTGAAGATATTAAGCTGATGATTGACCCTAAGACTGGGGATGTAACGGAGAAATCAGCTACAGTTACAACGACTTTCCAAGAGGGTGTGAAAGAAGACCCTGAGACTTTGGCGATCATTAAAAAGTCTTTGGACAAGCATCCTGAGTTGACTAAGCCAGTAGGTACAACAGATGGTTCTGTTACACGTACGGATGCTTATAATAATGAAGCTCCTCTAGGTAACTTGATTGCAGATGCAATGCGTGAAGCAGATTTCGGCGATGATGCAGACGCTGCTGACTTTGCATTTATGAATCCAGGTGGTATTCGTGCAGATCTACCACAAGGTGATGTGACTTTTGCTGATCTTGCGAAAATCCAACCTTTTGGTAATACGCTCGTGAAACTGGAGTTGACTGGTGCACAGGTCAAAACATTGCTAGAGCAACAATGGGGTACGAATGCAGACGGTACACCAAATACGAAAACTCTTCAAATCGCTGGTTTGAAGTATACTGCAGATTTCAATAAACCAGTTGCAGAACGTGTTACAGGTCTGAGTCTGGAAGATGGTACACCAATTGATCCTGCAAAAACATATACGGCTGTAGTGAATAACTTCATGGCTGCAGGTGGAGACAACTATAAAGTGCTGTTGGATGCTAAATCATCCTTAGCAGGCCCTATCGATCTGGATGTATTCTACCAATACATCGTAGATACGTTTAAAGGCGATAGCATTGTTGCTAAAAATGAAGGTCGTATCACGAACCTGGTAGCTGCAGAGCAACCAGAAGCACCGGTATCCAATGAATCTATTACGCGTGCTGAATTTGTAACTGCGCTAGTAGAGATGCTGAAGCTGAACGAAGCTACTACAGCGCCAACATTCAAGGATGTTGCTGCTAATGCTGTCTATGCTGATGCAATTGCTGAAGCTACACATGCTGGTTTCATTCAAGGCTACGGTGGTAACTTCAACCCGGATCGCGATATTACCCGTGAAGAAGCTGCTACAATTCTCGCTAAATTGTTGAAGGATCAAGCTACAGATACAAATGCGGCTACGATCATCGCAGGTTTCGAAGATGGTTCAACGGTTTCTAAATATGCTGTTGATTCTATGGCAAAACTGATCGACAAAGGTATTTTTGGTGCAGATAGCAAGCAGCTTCAACCGAAACAAGGTCTTACTACCAATGATGCGAAGGCTCTAATTGAAAAAGCAGTTGCAGCCAAAGCTTCATAATTAGAACTCATTCTTATCTTTTTGTAAGATAGCAAAACACATCCGTATGGGTATATGGCTACTCTCCTATGCATAAACCTCAATTCTTATTAATTAAGAAATGGTTTATGCAGGAGCATACTATATCCCAATGTGGATGTGTTTTTTGTTGTTTACTTACATGATTATAACTAGTTCTTTGCTAGTGCCGCCTCTATTTTATGCCGAAAATGACGTGTTAATATTCCCCTTTATTCACAAAGAATGAGGACTCTAAACCAGTCGTGGATACTTGTTTAAAATCTACCGTATCTGACATGAGCACGCCTCCAATTTCCCAATTATTTCTTAACGACGGGAATCCACATTTCGCCGTAAACGGAGCCATTGCGCGTGCCCATCTCAACCGTTGCATTCGGCCCGCCAACATAAGCAAAGTCTTTAGCTTCCGGCAGGATTTGACCAAAAGCGATACCCGTAAGCGTATTACTCAGAGCATCTGCTGTCTCCGCTTCTCCTTGGATAACTAGGTAATCTCCCTTAGGGAACTGAATGACACGGGTAGCATCAGGTAGAGTTTCATCCGTTAGCACACCAGCATAATGCATCATTTTGTGGTTTACAGCTTCGTTCACAGCAAAAATGTAATCATTCTTGGCTACCGCTTTGAGCGCATCCAGCCTTCCATCTTCTTGAACCGCATGCCAGAAGTCCAGTTTTTCCTTGTTAATCCCAGCATAATCGGTATAGTGGCTTTTCAGATCCGTTCCCATGCCTAATACGGTAAAGCTTTCTTTTTGCTCAAGAGTGTAATTTCCCATTTTTTCAACCGTCCTTTTTTTAGAGGTATTTTCTAAATAGTGTTTCTTTCGCTTGATGAGTTTATAATAACTTTTAATCATGTCAAAAAGTGAAACTGTTTAGGAGGCTGTCGTGAAAAAAGTTGAACGGATTAACCTCATTATGCGGTACATCAATAATCGAGCCTCCTTCACCATTTCCGAAATTATGCGGGAATTCGGTATTTCCCGTTCAACAGCTATTCGGGATATCAGAGAGATCGAAGCTATGGGGATGCCGCTCATCGCTGAAGTGGGTAGAGATGGTGGCTATTTCGTCATGAGTAATTCTGTCTTGCCACCGGTTCGTTTTACGGACACAGAGATTAAGGCTCTTTTTATTGCCTTCATGGCAACACGTAACCAGCAGCTTCCTTACCTGAAGAGTCGACAGTCTCTGGCTGAGAAATTGTTAGGGCTTATCTCGCAAAGCCATCAGGATGATCTTATTCTCCTTAATCGAATCTTACTGTTCGAAGGAACCAACCCCAATAATCCGGATCTACTGGAGTTATCAGACCTTCCTCACCCTATATTGGAGAAACTGATTCAGATTCTTCTGTTGGAAAGTTACTTATGGATCACGATTAGAGAAGGGGATGTCATCAAGTCTTATCCAATCTATCTCTTGCATCTCTATCGCGAGAAGAGCATTTGGTTAATTGAAGGCTTTGATTTAAGAGAAGAGAAACGACGCCTTTTCCCCGTCGATTACCTTACCGATGTAGAACCGTACTCCGTGAATAAGAGGTTGAGTCGTAAGAAGATCCAAGAGAAGCTGCGGAAGGAAGAAGAAGCATTTAACATTGTCCTTGAGCTTGGATCTAAGGCAATAGAACAGTTTAAAAAATATCATCCTCTACAAGTCTCTATTTCCTATATTGACCCTTTTCAATCAAGAGCGATTGTAAAAACACACGTCAATGGTGACCATGCAGAAGATCTTGTCGAAATGCTCAATTGGCTGTTGTTCTTGGGTGAAGATATCAAGTTCAGAACGTTGCCAGAAGGTTTGGCAGATGCTTTGCATATAAGACTGACCCGCTGGAGCAATTGATCAATGTCTTTCATGTGAACGGTACTATTCTCATTTTGAATGCGATAGTCGTTAGAACGGTTCCGCTGAATAAACACAATATCTATTCCATAGCTTCCATTGCGTGGCTTCAGCACAACGCTTGGATATTGCAGAAGCATGTTCTTTAACGAATTCTGCGTAAGCAATTGTGTTGCTGGCATAAGTGAACATTCGTCTAGATTTGAGGAGTTGGATTAATGAATGCATGAGAAGGATGAGCCAAAAACTATTAACTCTTATATAATGAGATAACGTCTATACATGAAGGGACTGAACTATGCGCAGATATCAATATTTTAAACCTAACTATTAAATATAATGGAGGTAAAAGTATTGATTACAGAGCTAAACACAGAACGTTTGCATTTAAGAAAGATGAAGGAGTCGGATTCACCCAGCTTGTTCAACATTTGGTCTGACCCAGTTGTCACGAAGTTTATGAATATTAGTCCGTTTACGGACGAGGCACAAGCAGTCGCCATGATTCATCTACTAGATGATCTATCCAGAGACAAGAAAGCCATCCGTTTTTCTATTATCGAAAAGAATTCAAATCAAATCATAGGTTCCTGCGGTTTTAACTCCTTGGATTATGATCATTATAGAGCAGAGATTGGTTATGACCTCGCTCAATCACACTGGGGAAGAGGATTCGCCTCCGAATCAATCCGTGCCATGTTAGAGCATGGGTACTCTATCTTGAAGATGAATCGCATCGAAGCTAAGGTAGATCCGGATAATGTGAATTCAATCAAGCTTCTAGAGAAGCTGGGCTTCACCTGTGAAGGAACACTTCGGCAGTATGAGAGAGTAGAAGGTACGTTTAAGGATATTCATATGTACTCCAAACTAAGTTCAGATTGAATCTAGTAAGAAAGCCCCTCTGTAATTCGGAGGGGCTTTTGCCGATGAATAGAATAGAAGGAATTTACCCCAATAATAGTTAAGATGATGGGCAGTTTACGCTCTTCTAACAGTCTTAAAAATGAGTCATATTTATATGTAATTTCAGCCAAAATTTTTACCAAAAAGGTTACGGTTTATTCGTTTACTGCCAACCTTTTCGGTGTTATACTCTCAATATTCCAAGAAAGAATTTTGTGAAAATTTGTCGAATTGGAGCTTATGTAGGATGATGAAAGGTGCACAACATGGCGAAACGATCATCCTTATTCCATCGCTTGAGCCAGATGAGAGACTTCCGCTCTATGTGAAGCAATTGCGAGAATATGGCTTGACTCATATTGTTATTGTGGATGATGGATCTGGTGAAGCATACCAGCCAATCTTCGAGGAACTGCATGATAACGGTTGTGTCCTACTTCGCCATTCGAAGAATCAAGGTAAAGGTGATGCACTGAAGACTGGTTTTCAATACATTAGCCAAAACTGTGATCCCTCTGCCTTTGTAGTCACGGCTGATTCGGATGGACAGCATGCTGCAGAGGATGTATACCGTCTTGCTGTGGAGGCTAGGCGCCATCCTGATGCGCTAGTTCTTGGCGTAAGGAACTTCAGCGAGGGAGGAATCCCACCGAAGTCGTTGCTGGGCAACCGGATGACCTCGTTCATTTTTGCAATGTTATATGGTAAGAAGCTGTCAGATACCCAGACCGGGCTCCGCGCCTTCGGCCCAGGGTTACTTGCATTTATGCAGGAGGTTCGTGGCTCTCGCTTCGAATATGAGCTGCAGATGCTCATTTCCTGCATTCAGTCTGGTATACCCATTCATACGATGCCGATCCAGGTCATCTACGAGAATGGTAATGCAGGTACACATTTCAAAGCTGTTCAGGATAGCGCTCGGGTGATGGGCGTGTTATTCTCTAACTTTTTCCGCTTTATTTCATCGTCAGTAGCCAGTTCCGTCGTGGATTTGGGTATTGCTTGGTTTTTGATTGATTTCTTAAGACCTATATTAGGAGAGCAACACTATTTAAGAATTCTACTAGCTACAGTCATTGCGAGAGTTATTTCGATTGCGGTTAATTATGTATTGAATAGACATTTTGTATTTCGCAAAGAGGACAGCCAAGGCAGTCTATGGCGGTATTTATCGCTGTGCGGCTTAGTAATTTTGCTTTCTAGTACAGGTGTATATGTATTCCATACTATTTTCTACATAGATGAGAAGATAGCGAAATTCGTCTGTGATGCCTTGTTGTTCCTGCTTAGCTTTCAGTTGCAGCGTAGATGGGTATTTGCAGCAAGGAGGAAGCAGTTGTAGTGCAAAACGAGAAACGGCAAAACATCTTTTTTGTCATCACCATGATCTTAATGACGATCTACTTACTATGGCGTATGTTCTTTACACTGCCGTGGGGCGAGGGCGTGCTAAATGTCATTTTCGGCATGCTGCTCATTGTAGCGGAAACAGTAACTGTACTTACAACCTTTGAATTGTTCTTTCAAAAAATGCAAAAGAAGCGTACACAGCTTGATTTTCCCATTGTACCGCCAGAGTACTATCCACATGTGGACGTATTTATTGCGACCCATAATGAGCCGGTCGATCTGTTGTATAAGACGGTGAATGCCTGTACATTCATGGATTATCCGGATAAGCAGAAGGTTCATATCTATTTATGTGATGATGGGGCAAGGCCTGAGGTGGAGGAGCTTGCCAATCAATTTGGTGTCGGATATTTAGGCTTTCCTGGCAATAAGGACGCCAAGTCCGGTAACTTGAATAATGCACTAAGCAAAACGACATCTCCGCTCATTGCTACCTTTGATGCGGATATGATTCCACAACATACTTTTCTAATGAAAACCGTCCCCTACTTCCTACTCTCTACATTCATCAAAGAGGGGGAGGAGTGGCGTCTTCGCCGAGAGGATGAAATGGATGAGAAGTTCAAGCTTGGACTGGTGCAGACACCACAGAGCTTCTATAATCCAGATCTATTCCAATTCAATCTGTACGCGGAGCAAGGGATTCCGAATGAACAGGATTTCTTCTCACGAGAGGTCAACATTCTGCGTAATGCTTCCAATGCAGTAGCGTATACCGGAAGTAACACGATTATTTCTAGACAAGGCATGGTAGACATCGGTGGTTTCCCACTGAATACGATCACGGAGGACTTCGAGACAAGCATTCGCTTGCAGCAAGAAGGGTATATCACCTATGCGACGCAAGAGGTTCAGGCTGCGGGGCAGACAACAACCACGGTTCCGAGCATGATAAAGCAGCGAATCCGTTGGGCGAGGGGCATTATTCAGAGCTTGCAGAATACCCGTGCTCCCTTTTCCGAGAAGCTTCCATTCTGGACGAGAGTGACCTATGTGAGCAGTTTCTTATACTGGTGGTCGTTCTTTAACCGATTAATTTTCATTTTGTCACCGATTTTGTTTGCGTTATTCGATTTCCAGATCGTCAATACAACCTTCTGGCAGATTTTAATATTCTGGCTCCCGTCGTATTTCTTCTATAGTCTGTCCATGCGTTACTTGTCTAGTAACATACGGAATCAACGCTGGAGTCAGGTTATTGATACGATATTTATGCCCTATCTCATATGGCCGGTAATCCTTGAAACGTTAGGGATTCGGGAGAAGAAGTTCAAGGTTACGAACAAAAGCAGGTCTAACGGTCGAAAGTGGATGTCTACGCTGTTATATGCGCTTCCGCATATTTTCCTACTCCTGTTATCCATTGCCGCCATCATCCGGTATGCAAGCGGAAAGTATGGTATTGCCCTATTTTTCAGTAGCATCATTATCTTCTGGTTAGTTCATAACATGATTGCGCTATGCTATGCCTTATTCTTCATGATTGGCCGACGTGCGTATCGGGAGACAGAACGTATTCGGGCACAGGAGGATGTAACCATCCGTTACAAAGCAAGAAATTTGCAGTACGAGGCCAAGACCGTCGATGTATCCGAGCAAGGCATTGCCTTCTATGTTCCCTATCCGATCTATTTGCCCGAAAAAGAGACCATCTCTCTCGTTGTAAAAAGCGAACGGTATGAGGCGAATCTAGATGCGGTCATCGTATATGTGAAACAGGATGGAGCGGGCTGGCGCTATTCAGCAACGGTACAACCGATTAACGAGACAGACAACCGCCAGTACATGCAGATTATTTATGATCGTAAGCACTCGCTGCCTGAACAGATGAACCTCTGGGATACGGCGTATGACGATATGCTACGTAATGTGAAAAAGCGGGTTGTTCAGCAGCGTTCGGATCAGCGGAAAATGCCGCGTCTTTCGATGGAGCTTCCGGTCACGTTTACGAATCATTCAGGCTGTATTCTGCGCAGCTTCAACTATCGTTTCTTCTCGGCGACGGGTCTACATGACAATATTTCCGCTGGATCCATCGTTACGTTTATGACCAAAAGCAATATTGAAGTGATTCTGAAACATACCGGCAATACAACTGCCAATCATCGTGAAGTGCTTCTCTCCGTTGAGAATATCGATGATATCGTGGAGCGCGGCCTTATTAATCAATTGTTGAATGATTTGACTCCCCCACAATCCGAGAGTTTCATCCGAGAGGGTTAGGAGAGATAGAGATGCTCAGTTTGCTTCAATTTGTGATGGGAGTTTTGTTGATAATCTCCTTTGTTGGTTATATGCAGTTTGTTCGGAAGGTACTTTTACTGCGCTGGGAGTTCATCCCGATTTTTGTTTTCTCCGCCATAGCTTGCATTGTATTTTTGATTGGCTTGGTAGGTCAGCTGTTTATAGGTAGCATCGTGGTGCTGATTATCGGTCTGTTGCTGTTTCGAGATACAGTGGCGCAAGCTGTACGAATCGGGGCAAAGCCGCAATTCATGTTCTCGCTATTCCAGCTTAGCTTTCTAGGCGGAACGTTTATCTTTTTGCTGATTCTGTTCCAAAATGAATTAACACACTACGATAACTTTTCGCACTGGGCGATTGTGTTGAAGCAGATGCTCAGTACCAATGCGTTTCCGACGCCGGATTCCGACCTGATCGATTTCAAAAACTATCCGCTCGGGACATCGTCGTTTATCTATTACGTCTGCCGGTTCATGGGACATACCCAGTCCACGATGTTGCTGGCACAGGCGCTGCTGATCTTTTCCTGTTTCTATGCGATGTTTGGTGTGGTGTCAGAGAAGAAAAGATTCCTGCTGTATGCCTTTCTGGGGTTCGGTTTATCGACACTGTCCTTCTTCAACCTGACGATTCGTATCACCAACCTGCTGGTGGATTTCTTGCTTCCGATCTATGCACTTGCCATTCTGGCAGCGATCTATCAGTATCGTCATGACCTCAAGCGGGCGTGCATCATTGTTCTTCCGCTGGCGGGTGTGCTGACGGTGATCAAGAGTACGGGGATTATCTTTGCAGCAATTGGTCTAATCTTTCTGGTATACACCTGGCTTAGAAATAAGCAACGCTCGAACTGGAAAATCGGTCTGGGTGTGATTGGTACAATTGTTGGGGCATTGTTGCCGTATTTCGGCTGGAGCTGGCGTATGTCTACGGTGTTTCAAGGAATAGACAACAAGTTCGAGGGCGCAGGTTCGGCGCTCAAAGCTGGCAAAACGGCAGAGCAGAAGTGGGAGATTCTGACGCTCTTCTTGAAATCAAGTATAGATATTACGACAAGACCCGTGATCGGTATCGTGCTCTTTCAGCTTGTGGCGATTGCAGCTTCCATTGTGGCTTACACGGTTCTCAAAAAGAAGTGGAACCTGTGGAAAGTGCTGATTGCCCTGAATGTTGTGTTGCTACTGTATTATGCAGGGATACTGGCGCTCTATCTCTTCTCCATGCCGGTGGATGAAGCGGTGAGATTGGCTGGATTTGAACGTTATGCTTCCAGTATTGTCGTTCTCTTTGCGGGCGGATTAGTGCTCTGTGCTGCCGTTGACATTGAGCGTTCGTTTCACTATCGGATCGGTGAAGTACCAGACTTCAAGGCGTTCAGATCGGTTCAGTCGAAGGGACATTATCAAAAAGGAATCATCGCATGTATGGCACTTGCAGGCACTATTTTATTGTCGGAATACAATGGTATGGCCTCCATTGCGAATAGCTATGATACGACACTTCCCTATAAAATTCATGCGGTGACGGGTGATCGGTGGTACGCAGGCGGTCAAGAAGATACACAGCGGTATCTCTTCTACGGCTCCGACCGTGACCAACAGGTTACGAATTATTACATGCAGTATGTCGGCAAATACTTCTTGTATGCACCGCATGTGGACGGCATCGTGTTGTTCTATGAGGATAACATGGACAACCTGCTGAGCAACTATGATTATCTGGTAGTCGTCGAGACTGATCTCAATGCCAAGTACCTGCTGAAGAAGCATTACGGAATCGACATGCAGGAGGGTATCTATAAAATTACCCGTTCTGGAGAACAGATTGTTCTTACGTTAACGTAGATCATGTTCTAATATAAGACCGGGTTACCATTTCTGGTTAAATAGTGTAAAATGGATAGAGAAGAGGATATACGGCGTTAAGCTTGTATAGCCTCTTTTTTGCATAGGAGTAAGTAATCTACTGATCATTGGAAGAGTATAGCCGAGTCGTATAGGTGAACATGACGTAACTTAAAGGAATGGGAGGATATGGGCAATGAAACCTTTTAAACTGCTTCTAGTCATCATGTATATCCTAACAAGTGTGACTATAATATGGTTTACAAGTATTGAAGGATCGGCAAAATATATGGCGGTATTAATCCCAATATTTCTGTATGCATCAGTTATGAAGATCTATCAGCATAAGCAACAAAGTGAATAAACGAGATTGAGCTAGATTATTTCTATATATCAAAAAGAGAATAAACCCCTGTCTATGAAGACAGGGGTTTATTCCACGAAAATTCATAGCCTCATTTTCGGAACCATTTCAGCTATTCGATCTCATATGTATAAAGCAACCAGCCTAATGAGCACCATGAACGTGATATCGGCCCTTCGGTACAACGAGAGGAGATCCTGAGATTGGGTCTTCAATAACCGTGCAATCTAGTCCAAAAATATCTTTGACCTGCTCGCTTGTAACAACCTCTGTAGGCGTGCCTTCAGCGACAAGCTTTCCAGTGTGGAGTGCAAAGATATAGTCTGCATAACGTGCAGATAAGTTGATGTCATGAAGCACCATAACAATCGTTGTTCCGTGTGTGCGATTTAGTTCAGTAAGCAGGTCAAGAATCTCCACTTGATAGGTAATGTCCAAGAACGTCGTCGGTTCATCCAGAAACAGAATGTCGGTCTGCTGCGCTAATGCCATGGCGATCCAGACACGCTGACGTTGACCGCCGGAGAGCTCGTCGATGTTATGATTGGCGAACTCGGTAATATTCATAAGGGTCATTGCTTCGGCAACCGCCTCGTAATCCTTCTTCGACCAACCACTAAACAAGGATTGGTGTGGAAATCTACCTCGACCGACGAGGTCGGCAACGGAAATACCTTCTGGAACAATGGGAGACTGCGGGAGAAGACCGATTACACGAGCCAATTGCTTGGGCGGAATCTTACCGATGGCTTTGCCATCCAGCGTAATACTGCCAGATGTCGGCTTAATGAGCCTAGCCATCGTTTTCAGGAGCGTGGATTTACCACAACCATTAGAACCGATAATCACGCTTATTTTATTGCTGGGAATAACCAGATCGACGCCATGAATGATCGTTTTGTTGTCATATCCAGCAACAAGTTGTTTGGCTTCGAACACATGTGTTGGTTTCATTATAATTCCCCCTTTCGATTCATTCGCATTAACAGGAAGATCAGATACGGTGCTCCGACTAGTCCAGTAATGACACCTACGGGGAATCTGTACTCAAAAGCAAACTGCCCGATCAGATCTGCGCCTAGAACGAGATTAATGCCAACCAGACCTGCGGGAATGCTGTTTAACGCACCCGCACCAACGAGCCTCTTCGCGATTGGTCCGGCAAGGAAGGAGACAAAGGCAATCGGGCCTGTAGTTGCTGTAGCAATAGCAACCATGCAAACAGAACTCACGATCAGAGCAATTCTAGTTCTGTCCGTGTCCACGCCGAGCGAGAATGCCGACTGTTCACCAAGCTCCAGGATGCTTAAATGTTTACCTAACAGAATGATAATCGGTGAGCAGATGAATACCGTAATCACCAGAGGCGGCAGTGCACTCATCTGAGAACCGTTGAGGCTGCCTGTAAGCCAGCGAATCGCAGCCGGAATATCTTTTTCGGAGCTAACTAGTAATAGATAGGATATGACCGCATCAAGCATCGCCTGGATTCCAATTCCGATTAGAATTAACCGTCCAATGGAGAACACTTTTCCTCTAGAGAGTACATAAATGAATAGCACGGTAGCCAGACCTGCAATTACTGAGGCTAAGGAAACGACTGCCCCACTCGCTTGAAGCACAACAATGCAAAAAACTGCTGCCGCACTGGAACCAGACGTTATACCGATCACATTAGGGTTCGCTAGCGGATTGCGTAACATGGTCTGAAAGGTATGCCCTGCAATACCGAATGCAAATCCGGCAAAGAGACCTGTTAACATCCGTGGTAAACGGATCGTATTTACGGCAAATGTAACACCCTTGATTTTCTCCCCCGAGAGGGAGGCGATAACATCTTTTACCGGATAAATGGTATTCCCAAGTAAAAGCATAGCGCAACATAACGCACAGGCTAGTGCAGCAAGAAGACTAGTGACGAGTATCCAGCGGCGACGTCTGTGACGTCTGCCCGCCATAATAAATTCAATGGATTGATCTCTCATAAGGATCGCACTTTCGATCGCATCGCTAGGATGATTAGTATTGGAGCGCCAATAAACGCTGTAACGACACCCACCTCAAGCTCCCCAGGGTTGCTGATGAGCCTGCCGCCAACGTCGGATATCGTCAAAATAATGGCTCCGGCAACGGCCGACATCGGTATGACAAATCGTAAGTCAGGCCCCAGAATCAGGCGAATGACATGTGTAGATAACAAGCCGATGAAGCCAATCGGTCCCGCAAGAGCTGTCGCTGCTCCGCACAATAGAACCCCTGCAAGTGCGGCAATGAAGCGCAGCGTTCCGGTTCGAACGCCGAGTCCTGTTGCAACATCGTCGCCTAGCGCCAGTGCATTGAGTGCGGGAGCCGTAAGCAATGCAATGATCACACCTACAATAAGGAACGGAATGAATGTACTGATTCCACTCCAAGTAGCGGAACCCACGCTTGCAACTTGCCAGAATCTAAATTGATCCATGACATAGGATCGTGGAATCATAATGGCAGTGACGAGGGAAGAAAGTGCGGCACTGATAGCCGCTCCGGCCAAAACAAGCTTAATGGGCGTGGCTCCGCCACGTCCCATGGAGCCAATACCGAATACGAACACAGCCGTAATTGCAGCCCCGGCGAGCGCTAGCCAGATATACTGATTAGCACTGCTGATGTTCAGGAACGCGATACCAAAAACCACAAACAAGGAAGCCCCTGTATTGACGCCTAATATGCTCGGGTCAGCAAGGGGGTTCCGAGTTACGGATTGCATCAGTGCTCCTGAAATGCCAAGAGCGGCTCCGCATAACAAACTGAAGACTGTTCGCGAAATCCGCTTGCGCACAATATTTGCTCCATAGGAGTCTACTTCCGGGTGAAATAATCCGTCGATTAACTCATGAAACCTCACTGGTCGAGAGCCGAAGACCAGTGAGGCAATTAGAGTTGCACCGAGCAGAATCACGCAAATGCTCAACACCAGAATGAAGTTCCTGGGCATATGTGCTCGTATGTGGTTATCATTCGAAACGGATGTATTATTCATTGACCTTGTCGATCGCTGCGCCAATGAGTTTCAGGTAATCATCAATGGTATAGGAAATGGACAGTGGGTTTGGTGTACCTGCAGCAACCAGAGGTGTATCTGCTTCAATAAATGCAACAGAGCCTCTTTGAACCGCAGGGATTTTGCCTAGAAGTGGATCAGCTTGAATAGCTTTCAACAACTCAGCATTTCCGTAACCAACGAGGATATCCGCATCGTTCAGAGCTTCTGCATTCTCTGCACTTAGGCTCAGAGAGTAGCTGTTAGGATCGGTAATGTGGCTAGTGATGCTATCTGGAATAACCAGTCCCAGCTCCTTCAAGAAAGCAACACGGGAATCTACAGGTGTATAGATGTGTAGTTTGGACATGTCTTCAGCGGAGAAGTTAACCCATACCACTTTTTTGTCTTTGATCTGTGGGTATGCACTGAGCTTCTCATTAATCATGTCTTCTGTATCTTTAATCAGTTGTTCGCCTTCTGCTTTCATACCCATACCTTCAGCGTTCAGGCTAACCTGTTCACGCCATGTTGTTGCCCATGGAGCTGTCGGATAAGCGACTACCGGAGCGATTTCACTTAGGAGATCATAGTCTTCTTGTGTAATGCCGGAATATGCAGCAAGGATCACGTCAGGGTTAGAGTCAGAAATAGCTTCAAAGTCCAGGCCGTCTGTATCCATGAATACGTTTGGATCAGTTACGCCAAGCTCTTCGAGCTTCTTAGCCGTCCAAGGCAGAAGTCCGCTGTCATCTTGTACACCGAAGTTTGCGGCAGAGAAGCCCACAGGAACTTGTCCAAGTGCAAGAACAACGTCATGGTTCGCCCATTGTACAGTAGCTACACGCTCAGGCTTTTCTTCAATAACGGTTTCGCCCAATGCATGTTTGATCGTAATTGGATAGCCTGCATTGTCATCTTCAGCGGCAGGTGTCGCTGTCTCTGTTTCAGTTGCTGTGGTGTCACTTACAGCAGGCGTAGCTGCAGGTTCTTCTGGCTTATTCCCGCACGCGGCTAATACCATAATCAGCATAAGTGAGATAAGGAGTGTTCCGATCGATAGCTTTTTCTTCGTGTTCATGTGTTTCCCCTTCCTGAACCCTTGAATGTATTGGATGGTGCTGAATCTCCGGCGTATGTAGCTAAACATGGAAGATTAAAGAGTGGAAATTCGAATAAGAACATAATAAAACGTTTTCTAACTATGATAATGATTATCAACGTCAATAAATATATCGCTTTTCTGGAGAGGGTGTCAATGAAAAATATGGATGTTAATCAATTCCATAACCTAGCCTGTGGGAAATAAAAAAACCGCAGGGCAAGTAGGATATACCTGCCGAGCGGTTTCGGTTCTACATTATTCTACCTCGATCTCCCTCACCGTTTCACCTTCTACCAATATGGGCTGATAGTAGGTATTTGTTGGCAGATCCTTTTTGCCTTGCAGCTTTTTAATCACCCAATCGGCAGCATCACGTCCCATTTGCTCTTGGGGATGGGTTAGCGTGGTGAGCCGGATATTAGCGTTCTTAGCAATGTACGAATTATCCTGACCGATGATGGACAACTCATGCGGAATGGAGATGTCCAGTTGCCGACAGGCGTTCACCACTTCAAGTCCCACTTCGTCGTTGTAGCAGACAATTGCGGTGAGTGAATCCCTATTTTCGTTCAGATACGCAGTCACATTGGAGGACAACTCAGGTTTGGATGCTGTATCAAACGAAAGCACCTGCTCGGGATGGAAACGTAATTTTGCTTCACCCAGCGCTTTGATGTATCCCTTCATCCGGTATTTGCCCTGTAAATCATCCATCTTCGCAATAATGCCAATCTGGGTATGACCTTTCGCGATCATCTCCCGGGTAGCGAGATAGCTAGACTGCACATCATCCAGACAGAAGAAAGGCACCTCCAGTTCTTCATAGAACGCATTAATCATCGTAAAGGGCACATCCTGCTCTTTGAATGACAGGTAATACGCGATGTTCGGGTTGTATAGATTGCTCTTGGTTGGTTCGACGATCAGACCATCGACGCCGTAGGAGAGCATCATTTCAAGTGCTTTTTTCTCCTGAGCGACATCATTGTTGGTGCTGGCGAGCAACAACGAGTAGTTATCCTCATTCAGACGACTCTCTATGCCACGGATAATGGATGGAAAGATATAGTCTGAGATATACGTCGTAATGACACCAATCGTTTTCTTCGACGTGTTGCCACCTGAGCGAGAGCGATACTGATTGCTTACATAGGTTCCTGAACCTTTTTCACTTCGCAAAAATCCCTCGTTAGACAATTCAAGAATGGCCTTCCGCACCGTCTGGCGACTTACATTATAGCTGTCTTGCAGAGCTGATTCTGTAGGAATCTGTTCGCCTATGCTATACGTTCCCGAGAGGATATGGCTCTTTATATCATCAATAATGACTTGGTATTTAGGCTTCACATATTCCACTTCTTTCAT
Organism: Paenibacillus sp. Root52; assembly: GCF_001426865.1. Taxonomy (GTDB): domain Bacteria; phylum Bacillota; class Bacilli; order Paenibacillales; family Paenibacillaceae; genus Paenibacillus. The sequence continues at coordinate 40,784 of NZ_LMFO01000033.1, forward strand.
CATGACTTATCTATATTAACGTCTAGAGTTCAAATAGTTGTACGTACATATTCTAGCATGATTTGATTTAGATGAGAATGAAGCTGTACATTTTTCGCAATGTTGCGTACATTTCAGGCTAGATACAGTTGATGTGTACCTTACAGCATAACCCGTTTATCTGTCTACAAGACGCTATAATAGCAGGATACAGATCAATATGTGGTCTTTGTAAGTATAACTATAATATATAATTGACAAATGTACGTACAAAAAATATACTAAGGCTGTCAGATTAGGAAAGCGCATTCTTAGCAAAAGAGAGCATGACACTACTCCCTGATGGGGAGGAATCGTGTAAATAGGGATGCTTGGAACTGAATCATAGTGTGGATTACAGCCATTAACGTAAGTGAAGCAGCATTTTTCTAAGATGCTTCTTAATAGTGTGTTTTCAACAACATCTAATAGATATTATCCTTCGCACGTGAATGGCGACCAGAGAGGGGATACGCGGAATTATGAGTCATCTGGATATTAAAGAAGCCATTGCCAAGGGAGCTACCTCACTTGGGATTGAACTTGGATCAACGCGGATTAAAGCGGTGCTGATCGATGAGCGTTTTGAGACGATTGCGTCGGGCAGTTATGAGTGGGAGAACCTGCTGAAAGATGGATATTGGACGTACAACCAAGAGGACATTATCACAGGTCTACAGACGGCGTATCGCGAGATGAAAGAGGATGTGCAGCAGAAGTACGGCATTACGCTGACAACGATTGGATCGATCGGGTTCTCAGCGATGATGCATGGATACATTGCGCTAGATAAAGCAGGAGAATTGCTGGTGCCGTTCCGGACGTGGCGTAACTCGACTACTGGAGCAGCAGCGCGGGAATTAACCAACTTGTTGCAGTTCAATATTCCAGAACGCTGGAGTATTGCCCACCTGTACCAGGCCATTTTGAATCAAGAAGAGCATGTGCCTCAGATTGATTATATGACTACGCTGGCAGGTTACATCCACTGGTTACTGACAGGCAATAAAGCGATTGGAATCGGTGATGCATCCGGGATGTTCCCAATTGACGAAGCTACGCATAGCTATCATCCATCCATGGTAAACCAGTTCAACGAACATATCGCTGGCAAAGGGTATCCGTGGAAAGTAGAGGACTTGCTGCCTAAGGTATACCTCGCAGGTGAACATGCAGGTGAATTGAATGAAGCAGGAGCCAAGCTGCTTGATCCTTCAGGGGACTTGGTTACCGGTATTCCGCTCTGCGCGCCAGAGGGTGATGCAGGTACGGGTATGGTGGCGACGAACAGTGTGCGGAAACGTACAGGGAACATCTCCGTCGGCACATCCGTATTTGCGATGATCGTACTTGAGAAGGAATTGTCCAGTGTGTATCCCGAGATTGATATGGTAACTACCCCAGATGGTAGCCCGGTCGGCATGGTGCATGCCAACAACTGTTCCAGTGACATTAATGCGTGGATCGGACTGTTCCGTGAATTCGCTGAGGCAATGGGTATCGAGGTGGATTCCGGCAAACTGTTCAGCGTGTTGTTCAACAAGGCGTTAGAGGCTGATCCAGATGGCGGCGGATTGCTCAGCTACGGTTACTACTCGGGTGAAAATATTACAGGTCTGGAGCATGGTCGCCCATTGTTTGTCCGTTCTCCAGAGAGCAAGTTCAACCTGGCGAACTTTATGCGTACGCATCTGTTCAGTGCCTTTGGCGCACTCAAGATCGGTATGGATATTCTTACCGAGAAGGAGCAAGTGGCTATTGATAGCATTTTGGCACATGGCGGTCTGTTCAAAACGCCTGTGGTGGGGCAGCGAATTGTAGCGGCAGCGATGAACGTTCCGGTATCTGTCATGTCCACAGCTGGCGAAGGCGGCGCATGGGGTATGGCATTGCTCGCTTCGTATCTGATCAACCAAGGTGAGCAGGAGACATTGGATATTTTCCTAGAGCAGAAGGTATTCAAGGATGTGGAAGGTGTCGAAGTGGCACCGGAGGCAGCCGATGTGAAGGGATTCGAAGCATTTATCGAACGCTACCGGAGTGGACTCGCGATTGAGCACGCAGCTGTTGAGCATCTGGTAGAGAACGGGAGGGAATAACATGCTAGAGCAACTGAAGGAAGAGGTATTCCAGGCCAATCTGGAACTGCCGAAGCACGGGTTGGTGAAATTCACTTGGGGTAACGTCAGCGCAGTTGATCGTGAAAGCGGTCTGTTCGTTATTAAACCAAGCGGAGTCGACTATGACAAAATGAAAGCTAGCGACATGGTTGTCGTCGATCTCGACGGTAACGTGGTTGAAGGGGAGATGAGACCTTCCTCGGATACCGCAACCCATGCCGTTCTATATAAGCATTACAAGGAAATTGGCGGTATCGTACACACGCACTCTACATGGGCAACCATCTGGGCGCAGGCAGGTCTGGACGTACCCGTCATGGGAACAACGCACGCCGATACGTTCTACGGAGCTGTACCATGTGCACGTTTCCTGAATCAGGATGAGGTTGACCGTGGATACGAAGCGGAGACAGGACGCGTCATTATTGAGACATTTGAACAGCGCGGACTGGATGTTATGGCGATTCCAGCTGTCCTGCTGCATGGTCATGCACCGTTCACATGGGGCAAAGACGCTAAATCGGCTGTCGTGAACAGCGTCGTACTAGAGGAAGTGTGCAAAATGAACCTGTACGCGCGCCAGTTGAATAGCTTTGCAAAGGAATTGCCACAGGGCATTCTGGATAAACACTATCTGCGGAAGCACGGCAAGGATGCGTACTACGGTCAGAAGTAAGCCTATTAAGAGGTCACAAGCTCATAGATTTAAATGCATTTTTACGAGAATGTAGTCGACAAAGGGAGATCTGAAGAAGCGAAGCTAATGCTTTCTGTAAGAAAGCTATTTCGGAAGGAACTGGGCTGGGATTGTTCTGGTTTATACAACCTGCACGACCCAAAGTTGCATAACTTTTTTACACCAATAACGAAGAGTGCAGAACCAATCTGTAGAAGCGGAGCGTTCGCCTTTATCCCCGGATTTTCCCCTTTGGAGAAGGGAATCAGAAAAATCTGGGGGTAACAGCGATCGAAAGATGGTACTGCAATCGGAGTGGCTAGGTGTAAACCCATTTAATCAACTATAAAAACAAAGAAAAGAGGATGATTACATGTCAGCAACAGTAGCGAAAGAATTCTGGTTTGTCGTAGGTTCACAGCACCTGTACGGAGAAGAAGCACTGGGTGAAGTTAAAGCGAATGCACAGAAGATTACGGATTCCCTTAACGCAAGCGGCGTGCTCCCATACCCACTCGTGTTGCAGGATCTGGCCGTAAGCGCAGATAAAATCACGAGCATTATGAAAGAAGTGAACTACCGTGACGAAGTAGCGGGTGTGATCACATGGATGCATACCTTCTCTCCAGCCAAAATGTGGATTCGTGGTACGAAATTGCTGCAAAAGCCGCTGCTTCACTTGGCTACCCAGTTCAATGAGAGCATTCCATGGGCTACCATCGATATGGACTTCATGAACTTGAACCAAGCGGCACACGGTGACCGGGAATATGGCTTCATCAATGCGCGTCTGAGAAAACAAAATAAAATCGTCGTTGGCTACTGGGAGCGCCCAGAAGTACAGCAACAAGTTGCCGATTGGATGGACGTAGCGGTAGCGTATAACGAAGGGTATAACCTCAAAGTTGCTCGTTTCGGTGACAACATGCGCAACGTAGGTGTAACGGAAGGCGATAAAGTAGAGGCGCAGATCCAGTTCGGATGGACAGTGGACTACTTCGGTATCGGTGATCTCGTTCAGTATGTGAATGCTGTAACTGAGCAAGAAATCGATGATCTTATTGCTCAATATGCAGAGTTGTATGAATTCGACTATGGTACGAACAGCAAGGAAGCATGGGAAGCAAGTGTGCGTGTGCAAGCAAGCTATGAAATTGCGATCAAACGTTTCTTGGACGAAGGTGGATATAGTGCCTTCACAACCAACTTCGAAGATCTGCATGGCATGAAGCAGCTTCCAGGTCTGGCAGTACAACGCCTGATGGCTCAAGGTTATGGATTCGCTGGTGAGGGTGACTGGAAAACAGCAGCACTCGACCGTTTGCTGAAAATCATGGCTCACAATGAAAACACAGGCTTCATGGAGGATTACACGTACGAGATGGCAGCTGGTCAAGAAGCAATCCTGCAATCTCACATGCTTGAAGTTGATCCAACACTCGCTAGCACTAAACCGAGAATTATCGTGTCACCACTGGGAATTGGCGATCGTGAAGATCCAGCACGTCTTGTATTCGACGGTAAAGCAGGCGAAGGCGTAGTTGTATCGATGGCTGACTTCGGTACCCACTACAAATTGCTGATCAATGAAGTGTCTGCATTCGAGCCGACAGTTCCAGCACCTAATCTGCCAGTAGCACGTGTGCTTTGGAGCGTTAAGCCAAACTTCCAAGACGGAGTGAAGGCATGGATCGAAAATGGTGGCGGTCACCATACGGTTGTATCCTTGAACCTGACAACAGACCAGATCATCACGTACGCGAAGCTCGTGAACCTGGATTACGTTGTTATTAAATAATGTGGTATTTATAAAATTATGAATTCATAATCGATCAACTATATTGGAGCCGGGGGTTAGCCTCGGCTCTTTATCATGCTATGACTTCGTTTAGTAGGTGGCTTAGGAGTGGTTTAGTGTTATGTTGAGAAATCTAGTTAATTTTTATTCCTCTACGGCTAAGAGCACTAGGATGAGTTTGCTATAATAGTTCCTAGAAGGTAGTTTACTTGGAATGATTCGTGAGAAAGGCACAATACAATCGGAACGGAGAGTTATTTTCGATGGAGGATATACAGGAGTTAGTCAATGCGATAGTTAATGACCCAATATTAAGTGAGAAAACATATACATATTTAATTTTAGGTACTCAAAATGCATTTACGAGTGGGTACTATCGCATGATAGAAGATCAGTATTTCTCGTATGACGGAGATATGACGATCCATTTATTTGATAAGTACATCAACAAGAATACGGACATTATGCAAGGAAAGGGTGTTCTCTGTATTAAGGTGAGCAAGGGCATCTTGATGGAGTATGGATTAGTAAATGACATGAATCCTGAAATTTATGACATGGATGCTTTGGAGTTAACTATGTATCAGAGATATGGTTTGAAACCTGTAGAAGAAGAGCGAAAGGAAGTTCTGCAACAATCGTTAAAGGCGGAGAAAGTGAAAGACACGTTAGTATTCGCATGTTACATGAATGACATGGAAAGAATCAGAACCTTAGCAGCTAATGCCAAGAAGTCCCATCTAGATAAAGTGCTTAAGAATCGTGGTACTTCATTGCAGTTTTGTAGTAGGCACAATAGTATAGAGGCGTTTCGGCTGTTAGCTGAGCAAGGGGCGACTGTAGGTAAACGTGCACTTACGCGGACACCTCTTGAAATTGCTTTTCAACATTCACAAGATATTGTGAATTATATTCAGTCTGATTTTCCAGAAGTTTATCAAAAAGAGGTGGGTAAAAAGGGATTCACTATTGCACGCCATTGTACTGATGAATATCTGTTAGAAGGCATTTTAAGGTCAGGCGGTGATGTGAATCAAGAGGGAAAGCCATTTCCGCCGCTCCATAATTTTGCTGATTATAATAATGTGGTCGCGATGCGATTTCTTTTAAATAACGGTGCTGATCAAGAAAGTAGAAACGATTGTAAGCAAACGGCGTTACATAGAGCTGTAAGTGCAGAAAATGCCGATGCTATCAAAGTGTTATTAGAATATGGTGTGGATCTATATGCTAAGGATCGAGATGGAATAACGCCTATAGATCTGGCTCAAGTATGTGTAGACCAAACAATCTTCAAAATGATGAGAGGTGCGCAACAAGCATAATTAGTTGGGTAACCATGAGAGTTATACCTTAATGAAGGAGGAAGGATATGCACACGAAAGAAAGTTTGTTGAAACAGCTGGAGCAACTCGGTATTGATAAACAGGGAACACTGCTTGTTCACTCTTCCATGAAAAGTATGGGAGAGGTGGAAGGTGGCGCTGATACTGTGTTGGATGCGCTGAGTGAATATATGAAGGATGGATTGCTCGTTTTGCCTACGCATACATGGTCTACCATTAACAAAAGTAATCCATTGTTCCACGTGGAAAATTATCCCTGTTGTGTAGGGATTCTACCAGAGCTGTTCCGCAAGCGTACTGACGTTGTACGATCCTGGCATCCTACACACTCTGTAGCTGCTTTAGGTAAGGACGCACGGGCGTTCACACAGGACGATCATCTCTACGATACGCCATGTGCGCGGGGCTCGGCATGGGGAAAATTGCTTGATCGCAAGGCAACAATATTGCTCGTGGGCGTGGATTTGAAACGAAATACGTTTATCCATGGTATTGAGGAGTGGGTCGACATTCCAGGCAGAATGACTGATGAACACGAGATGTTGTACACCGTTTTGCCAGATGGAACTAAAATCCCGGTGCCTTCCCGCAGACATTGCGGTTTATCTTGGTCAGAGCATTTCTGGAAAGTCGATGAGGTGCTTGTTCAAGAAGGTGCGATGCACAAAGGAGGCTTTGGCGATGCGGTCGCCAGCGTGTGTGATGCTGCCAGAACAACCGAGGTGCTGACGGAGATGTTGAGAGATAACCCGGATCTATTCTCGGACAATGAGCCTTTGTCACAAGGATAAATCCTTAATGAGGGAGGCTGACCACCGGATTTTGCGTGGGTAGTGGAAGTGCTTTGGTGAGCAGTGTTCAGATCTTTCCGAATTTCGAATCTTCGAGGATAAAGCAATGTAAGGGTGGCCGCTCTGCTGAACTGGGGCGGTTTTTCCGTGGAGCAGTCAGATTCATTCACAAAAGTGCAAAATAGATCAGCATTTCAATCAGAGGTTGGTCATACTTCCAACGAATGGGCTACTCACCCTATCTGTGGTGTGATAATATGTGGTTAATTTAACCAGAACGTAAATAGAATTATTTTAGAAGTATCCAATATAGATGTTAGCGAAGTCGTGAAGTTTGGCAACGTATGAGATGTAATTGAGGTGTATTTTAGATCTATTTGCTGAGTAACTGTGTAGTCATTGTCGCATCCAAGAAGGAGAAGGTTCGTGAACCCACTAGTATGGTATGATCTCTTGTTATTTGTCCTATTGTTTGGTGTAGGTGTGTATGTATTTGTTACCGCTAGAATTACGAACTTACATAAGGTGTATTTTCTGTTTCACGGGTTGATGATATTGTGGCCATTCTGTCAGTTTGCGATTACGTTAACGGATGATCCCGGCTTGCAATTGTTCTACGTTACGTTGTCTTTTGTCGCTGTCTCTCTATTAGGGAGTGGCTGGCTATTGTTGACGATTTTCATTACTGGCTACGCAGAGCGATTGAGTACCAAAGGGGCGTATCTGCTTTTTGTCCCAGCTTTAATTGGAGCAGTAGGTGTGGTTGCCAATCCATGGCATGAGTTTGTTATTCCACTAGAGGGCGGTTATATTGAGCGGGCATACGGGCCTTGGTTTTGGGTAGTGATGGCTATTCTGGTGAGCTATTTCTTAGCCTCCCTCGTCATTTTATTCCGCGCGCTATCTTCAGCTAAGACACCTACTATGATCAAAAATCAGGTAAGAATCACCCTCAGGGGTATTCTGGTGTTAGCTGTTTTTGCAACTATTGATGCTATTCTGAATGTGATCTTGAGTCCGTGGTTGCCGATCATTCCCGGAATGACCTCCCTCGGCATTTTCCTATCCGATCTGTTCTTCGTCTATGTTATCAAAAGGTATAACGTGTTCGATCTGGTCTCCATTGCCCATGAGGATGTGATTAACACGATTCCTTATGGCATCCTCGTTCTGGATGAGAATGAGATTATTGTTGAAGCGAACAAAGCTTCCAGGTCCTTTATGGATATGCATGTAGGGGATTCATTTGATATGGAGGCATTTCTATGTGGTGTTCGTGTAGAAGGCAATCACCAGAAGTTTCTGTATGAATATAGGGCGAAGAAAATCGTTCTATCGCAGCTAGAGGTGATTGTAGAGGGGAATAACCAGGCAAACCATTTTATTATGCAATCGTCCCCAATTGTTGATTCGATGCTTGTGCCCATCGGTCATATTTTAACTTTTCAGGATGTCTCGCAGGAGCGCTATTATGTGAAAGAGTTGAATTGGCAGTATGAGACACTTCGGGAGCGTAATCATTCGCTGGATCTGATCCGTCAGGAGTTGTCCGAGGCCAATCGTAAGCTGGAAGAACTGGTGCTGACCGACAGCCTGACGCAGTGCTACAACCGTCGATACCTGACCCAGCATCTGAATCATGAGGTTATTACTAACATTCAGTACCGGACGCCATTCTCTCTACTACTGCTCGACATCGATCATTTTAAGGCGATTAACGATCACTATGGGCATGTGATTGGGGATGAAGTGCTCGTGCGCACGGCAGAGGCCGTTAGACAATCGATTCGGAGTACGGATATCCTAACCCGCTATGGTGGAGAGGAATTCATGATCTATCTTCCGCACACCGAACATGACTTAGCGAATGTTATTGCTGAACGCGTAAGACTCGCGGTGGAGTCCAATCTAGTCATGGTGGATCATGGGACTGAACAGGTGTCTACAACGATTAGTATCGGTATTCTGTCGATTGAGGATTTTGCCTATGCGCATGTACCAGAGAATGCAGAGGGGTATCTGACGCAGCTCTTTGCTGCGGTAGATAAGGCGTTGTATCAGGCGAAACAGAATGGGCGGAACCGGGTGGAGTTTGGGGTGTTAGAGCGGGGAGTGGTATAGGAAAGAAGATATGTAAAAGACAAATGACAGAAGGCATTGTTAATACTTTGCCGATGTTTCAAAACTATAGGCTATTTTTGAGGCTGCCTATGATGATATTAGATCGTAGACAGCCTTTTGTTTTTCTCATGTACTAAATAGGTAATCTTGTCCTTCCCTATGACGGATTTAAAACAAGAGCCATACGTGTTACTAAAAAGCTTGATTATTTAATTAAATTGTTGGATAAACTCAGTAAAATTATTTGCCACATTATATACCGAAGGTTCTGAAGAAGATATCGTTTCTACATACACAATAGACGGTTGCCTAGTGTCATTGAAGTTGAAACAAAATAAGTTACTCTCTTTATCCATAGCAAAAGGAAAATGTTTAGGGGGAAGATTACCCTTTTGCTCATTATATACATCCAAAATATCAAGTTCATCAAATGCGATAAAGGTTAAAAAGTAAGAAAGCACCACTTCTTTTTCACTAATATTTAGCGTCGGCTCGGTAGGCTCTCGACCGTGGTAATCTTGTATAAAACTGATATATTCCGAAGGGAATCGAATCCCCCACTTCCTCTCAACGATCCTTACTGTATTAATATTAACGGGAGGATAATCTGTACTCCAATTATTATTATCTGACAATTGTTTCACTCCTTTTAAATAGATAACGATAACTTTGATTCTATTTATTCCAGTTTATATCATCATCTGACCAGTATGCGCTCCAAATGGGGTCGTCTACCTGACTTATCTGGATAATTTCCCCGCTATCGTTTCTTCTGACAACGTAATCCCCATCTTGATGATAAAATACAGTAACAGGTGCATTATTTTGTCCTTTTCTCTGGTCAATCCCTCTTTTAATTGAAAAGGGTGGAGCTATTAGAAGGCAACATGGCGAAATTATCACAGGAGGGTATGCATTTCCTTTGGCAACTGCTGAATATATGTCCGAACAGGAACCAATCGATATAAGTGATGCAGGTTTAAGAGCTTGGGCTAATCAGTAAAGAAGAGGGGGGTATCCATGGGCAGAGCATCTAAGGTTTTGTTGATCTTTATTTTCTTGTTGTTCTCGAGTGCGTGCGGTATTCCAAGTTCAGAGGATCAGTCTGTTCAGGGAACGGTAAAAGATATTGACCAAGTAAACAATAGAATTCTTGTCATTAGTGATCTAGCAACAGACGATCTTGAGGAAGATACTATTTAATTAATACAATCCAACAAATATAGCGAAGGATATTGGGTTAGTGGTGTTAATCTGTCTGAATTTAATGTCGGTGATGAGATAGACATAGCCTATGAAACTCTAGAGACATCGTATCCAGGGATCCTCACTGCTAAGAAGTATACTAAGTTGTAGATGAGTGAAACCAAGGATTGTATAAATGTATTCATGCATAAGAAGAGTGCTGTCTAGACTGAATTAGTACCCACTCTTCTTTCTTTTTGGCCAAGAAACCTAAATGTAGTTTCACAGAATCTTAAAAGTTCAATACTTCAAACTTCCCCTTTTGAACCTTTGTAGAGAAAGGCGGCTATGGAGCAGATTCTAGGTATCGTGTGAGGAGCGGGCAAGTAAAAGAGATGTCTACTGAAATGTTAGAGGTTGCCTAGAAGTAGTTATATGCATATAGAACCATAGCACTGATGAGGATCAGAGTTTATATTACTACCTTGGTAAAATCGGGATTTTAGCTGGATGTTCTACATACTCTGCTTCTGATAACATAGGATAATCCTACTTTATATGGGCGGAGAAGCGTATGAATACAATCAAAGTTACCCCTGAGCAACTACATTACGTATCCAATCAGGTGGATCAAGCCAGACAACAACTGGAAAGTATACGAGGTGAACTGACACGACAGATCATGTTCATTCGTATGATGTGGACGGGCGCGACACAGGAGCAGTTTTACTATGAGTTTGAACGATCAAGCTCTACACTGGACAGAGCCCTAGACAGAATGGTTCAGACCTCCAAGGAATTAAAGGATATTGCAACGCGTTTTGAGGATGCAGATGCTCAGAATGTGAGTCTAGGTGGTACAGCCGGAGTTTTAGGTGCGGCAGCTATGATGAGCAATTCAAGTGGTACTGGTTCAGATGATAAGGGCTACCGGATGGCACAGGTTAATATGTATGGGAAGTTGATGTGGTTGCCTGTCAATGAGAACGGTGTTGCAGATCAGGCTTCTCTTCAGGCGTATCAGAAGGATCAGGGGCACTTGGATTTTAATCAAATGCAAGCTGTTCATGTTGAACCACCTGGGGAAGATATTTATGCACTTCAAATTGAGGCCTTTGAACTGGGGATTAATCCATTTTCGGGTGAGCCTGTTTCAGAGAATTATGCACAGCTTATGGTTGCTTCTCTGAAAGTAAGTCAGATATTCATGGGAATTCAAATGGTTCGTGGAAGTATCCCTGGTGGCAAAGGAAAGTATCGATTGCCTTCAAATAGTAAAGTTGTAATGGATATGAAGAAGAATATAGAGGCTGCCAAGGCGAAGAGAGAAAACCGTTTAAAGAAGCCCTCAGCTGGTGTAACTGATGAAGCCGAAGGTACTCGTTTAGGCAAGTATATAACTGACCCAGTTAAAATGAGACAATATATAATACCTCCAGAAGATGAATTTCAAGCTTTTATTGAGAGAAAATACATTGATATAAGGAAGATAGGCCTAGATGATGTAGAAACAGTATCCAAAAACACAGGACTGACACAAACGGAAGTTTCAGCAATGAAAAAACACTTGTTTTTGACTGTTCACGATTTATCTGTAGAGGGTAAGCCTTATAAAAAGTTATACATGCAGGGAGATCAAGATATCGCTTTCGGTTGGCAGCAGGCACAGGTAAGAGAACTGACTAAAGCAGAAAAGGACTGGTTTAGGCAAACTGCGAATCATGAATTAAAAGAAAGCGATATAATGGAATTCGGTGTTAGGAACAGTAAGGGAGAAATTATTTCTGATCCTTTGCCTTTAAGAGATAAATCTACGTGGGACTCTGACAATAAGACATTTAAAGTTGTACCCTCAAAGAATGCACATGATAAGGCCGATGAAACTGACCCGAATCCTCAACCATTTCCAGAATATGATCCTGGAAATGATGTCAGAAAGCATCTTTTTGATGATCCAGATAAATATTGAACTTGAGGTGGACTATAATGAACTTACAAAAAGCAATAGAAAGAATTAATAATATAAACTGGGGGCGGGTAGGGAGCAACTCTTCAGAAGTAGTGGCTGATCTAGCACGCGAATATTTAAGAAGATTAGCTCTTTTTTACAAGGGAAACTCCACTACACCGGTACCTCCTTTTATAGCTAACATTGCCACTGTTTTGGGAGACGCGGAAGAAGTGAAAATTTCCGATTATTGCAACGTAGAAGCAATGGGGGCGCATGGCACTAATATTTACGTCTATAAAGTATTTGAACACTATGTACAATTAGCTAAGCTTGCTGATAAGAATCAAGCATATACACAATATCTAAGTGTATATGAACCATTCATACAAATTTTTGAAAAAGAGGGATTGGTCATACTTAAACCAAGAGAACTGAATGTAGTAGGGAGCGCTCATATTCCGTTAAATAGTTGGTATGATAAATTCCTTGAGATGAAACCGCTAGATTTAGAAGGGTTGAACACTTAGGAAATATTGTGGAGGTAATCCATGAATACTTTTTCCAAAGGTATAGCAAGAATTAATAACACAAACTAGAGCAAGTGTTAGTAGAGGAGTGACAAAAGAAGCGTAACATTGCCAGCTCCTCCGGAGGGAATAGTATCGACTTATCATTATACCTATTTTATAAAAATGACACTGAACAAGTAGCAGAATTACTGTTGAGTTCTCTGAAAGAATTCTCTCAGGAGACTCATATGAAATACAAAGAGGCTTATTACTCAATTACGAACCCTAATTTCTCGGCAAATGTACAAGACGATGATGAATTAGTAAGTTTTACGAGAGAAGAGCTTAATTTAAATATTAACTACTGTATCACTATTTCTGTTTTTTCACGTTCACCTGAAGAGGGGTTACAAGTCCTATTTCAAGCGATCAATACTCTAAAAGAAAGTTTAGATGAGGATATGGCACTGACTTATAGTGAATCTGGCGTAATCTTTCTCCGAGCTAACGGTCAACTTATCATTAATTCGCATTGCAGGGAGAACCCGGATATCTATGATTGGCCTTATGAATTACTAGATGGAGATTTTATTGAGAAGGATATGGCAGGGTTGATTTGAGAATTTACAAAAGGTTCTGCCCGATACCTTCATTACTGAAGACACGGTACTTCATATATTCTAAATCTGAATCTAGTTTTGGCTGAGCGTTAATAGGCTCCTTTTAACTACCCCTCAACCCCTCTATATGTAACAAAAAACATGAAGAATCCGCTCTCATTAGAGAGACGGATTTTTTGGCATTTCGTCACCAAACTATCGCTTGTCAAAACGTAATCATTACGATATGATAATACTCATTGTTTACAAATCATAATGATTACGATTAAGAGAGAGGGGCATTACCTTGAATATAAAGTCACCCTTGCTGGTGCTAGTCTCCCTGGCCTTGGGCGCTGGATTGTTGAGCGCTTGTGGATCATCTGAGTCCAGTCCTGCTGCACAGTCATCATCCACCGACAAAAACGTACACTTCCTATATAACTTCTCTACCCGTTCACTGGATCCTCATGTGGACTCAAGCTATGTACCGCTTCGCGCGGGTATTACGGAGACGCTGGTGCGTCTGGATGAAGAGAATCTGACAGTTGCACCATGGCTCGCGGAGAGCTGGGAGAGTGAAGATGGTCAGCACTGGACGATTGACCTGCGAGATGATGTGACGTTCCAGAATGGTAAGCCAATGACGGGGGAAGCAGTGAAAGCCTCGCTCGAACGCGCGTTAGAAGAAAATGTAGCCATTCAGAATGCGCTCAAGATCGACACGATTGAAGCTGAAGGCGACAAACTGGAGATCACGACAACACAGCCATTTCCGGAGTTTGCTTCCGAGCTAGTGAATCCAAACACGGCCATTATTGATGTAAGTGAGCCGGACATTGTGAACAAGCCGATGGGTACAGGCCCATTTAAACTCACTTCCTTTACGCCAGGCAGTAAGCTGGAGCTGGATCGTTACGATGCGTATTGGGACGGAGCTTCACCGCTCGACTCCGTGACATTCTCATTTAATGAAGATGCGAATGCCCGCTCTCTTGCACTGAAGTCTGGACAGGTTGATATCGTATATCGCCCAGAGGTGGAGAGTCTTGATTCACTGCAAACGTTAGACGGTATGAAGGTTGAATCCACCTCGACGTTCCGTGTGCATCAGATGACGATGAACATGCAGCGGGAGAGCATCAAGGATCTGAATGTACGCCGTGCGCTAGATGCACTTATTGACCGTCAGGGTATCGTGGACACGATCCTGTTAGGTTACGGTGAACCTGCGGTTGGCCCATTCTTACCATCACTGCCGTTCGCACCAACCTACACGGACGCAACAACAGAGTCTGGAGCGGATGTTGCTGTTAAATATCTGGGCGAAGCGGGCTACACGCTGCAGAATGGCGTGATGAGCAAAGACGGCAAACCGTTGCAACTTACGCTATTAACGTACTCTGCTCGTGCAGATCTACCATTGATTGCTCAAGTGTTCCAATCCGATGCGAAGAAGATTGGCATTGACGTTCAGATTCGCCAGATCGATACACCTGAGGATTATATGGCGTCCAACCGTGATTGGGATATCGCTACGTATAGTAATTTAACCGCTCCGCGTGGAGATGCCGGTTACTACCTGAATGCTACATACCATCCGAAGGGTGCGCTTAACTTTAGTGGATCGGAAGAGCCGGAACTGACGAAGATCATCGATGAGCTAAATCTCACAGTTGCACCGGAGAAGCGCGCCGAGCTTGCCGAGCAAGCGGCAAATTATGTGCATGATAATGTGCTGAACTCATTTGTACTGCATCCAGCAACGATTGTGGCATATAACGGCAAGAAGATTAAGAACTGGGTCACAACACGCAGTGAGTATTACATGATTACCAATAAGCTGGATGTGATGTAATGTTTCGCATTGTCCTGCGAAAGTTTCTAGAGGTATTCATCTTCCTACTGTTCATCATGTTTGTGAGTTTTCTCTTCATCCGCCTTGCACCCGGTGACCCGGTACTGACGATCCTGAATGTGGATGAACTATCCGTCAGTCAGGAGCAGGTCGAAGCGATGCGAGAGGAAATGGGCTTCAATGACTCCCTTCCCGTGCAGTTTGGTAACTGGCTGCTTGATTTCGTTAGGCTCGACTTCGGTGTATCCTACTCCACAGGTCAACCGGTGATGCAGACGTTAATGCGTGCACTCCCGGCTACAGCGGAGCTGACCATTGGTGCGTTGCTGGTGATGCTGCTGATCGCCATTCCGCTTGGCTCTCTGTCAGCACTGCATCGGGGTCGCTGGATTGATCAGCTCAGCCGTATGCTGTCCATCGTTGGCGCAGCGGTACCTAGCTTCTGGCTGGGCTTGATCCTGATTGACATGTTCGGCGTACGCTTTGGCAGTCTGCCAACGATGGGTCGAGATGGATTCACCTCTCTGATTCTACCTTCTCTGACGCTGGGACTTGCAATCTCCAGCGTCTATGTGCGTCTTTTGCGCTCCAGTTTGCTGGACTCGCTTAGCCAAGAATTTGTGCGTTCTGCTCGGGCAAGAGGGTTATCCGAAGCCCGGATTTTCCTGCTTCATGCGTTCCGGCACAGCTTGCCGCCGGTCATTACCGTGTTTGGCGTCAGCCTAGGCAGCTTGATTGGCGGGGTTGTGGTTATTGAAGTGTTGTTCGCTTATCCAGGCATCGGTAAGCTGGTGGTGGATGCGATTCGTCAGCGGGACTATCCGCTGATTCAAGGTTATATTTTGATCATGGCGATCGTGGTATTCGTTGTGAATACATTCGTTGACTTATCTTACCGTTATTTGAATCCTGAAATGAAACTCAAGGAAAAGGAGGCCCTTCGATGAAAACGATATCCCTACGTAATTCAGTCACTAAATCCAAAAAGCACAGCTGGCAGGCGATTATCGGCCTATTATTTGTGTTGCTGGTCATCGCGGCCTCCTTGTATGCCTTTTTAGTTCTTAAACATGATCATACCCTCACCGATTTACGAGGACGATTGCAAGGTGCTAGCACGCTCCATCCGCTCGGTACAGATCACCTTGGGCGCGATGTGTTGACCCGCCTGCTGCTTGGTGGCAGCCAGACACTTGGGTATAGCCTGCTTGCTCTTGGTGCAGCGTTGCTAATTGGTATTCCCTTTGGTCTAATCGCTGGCTACAAACGCGGCTGGATTGATAAGCTGTTCATGCGAATTGCGGATGCTTTCCTCGCCTTTCCGGACACGATCGTTGCGATTGTATTGAGCGGACTGCTGGGTGCGGGCATCGGCAATCTGGTACTGGCCATTGTTATCGTAAAATGGGTTAGCTACGCACGCCTTGTTCGGAGTACCGTTCTATCAGAATCGCAGAAGGATTATATCCGTGTAGCAAAAACCAATGGTCTATCGGATGGACGCATCATGAGGAGGCATCTGCTTCCGCATATCGCAGGTCATGTCCTTGTACTGGCTAGTCTGGATCTGGGCAAAATCATCCTGCTTATCTCTTCCTTGTCCTATATCGGACTTGGTGCACAGCCGCCAACACCTGAATGGGGTGCAATGCTGAACGACTCACGTCCTTACTTCCAATCCCGACCTGAGTTGATGGTTTATCCGGGACTTGCGATCGTATCGATTGTATTGCTCGCGAACATGCTGGGCGACTATCTAAGAGATCGGTTCGATGTGAAAAAGGAGGTGCAGTCATGATTCTCTCCATTGAGGATTTAAGCATCTCCAGTCGAGATCGTACCATCGTGAACAACGTCTCCCTTGCTGTTCGCGAAGGGGAATTCATGGCTCTGGTTGGACAGAGCGGTAGTGGCAAAAGCCTGCTCTCGCAGGCCATTGGTCAGCTCCTGCCGCCCAACCTTCACGCATCAGGGCGTATTCTGTTCGAAGGCAGCAATCTGCTTGAACAGAAGCCGAAGCAGATGCGCGCCCTGCGGGGAAGCCGCATCTCTTACATTTTCCAGGATTATCAGGGGGCATTTACGCCCTTTCGCAGCATTGGTGGGCACTTCGATGAATACCAGAAGGTGCATGGGGAGAAGTCTTCTGCTGTCCGCAAGAAACGTGCGGAAGAGGCACTGCAATCGGTGGGTCTGGATGCAAAGTTGCTTCGCCGTTACCCATTCCAACTGAGCGGTGGTCAGCTTCAGCGAGCATCCATAGCAACATCGCTGATGTTATCCCCTCGGCTGCTGATCGCAGACGAAGCAACAACAGCGCTGGACAGCGTGTCTGGACATCGCGTGCTGGAGTTGCTTGCACGCAAACAGGAAGAGACAGGCTGTGCCATTCTGTTCATCACGCATGATTGGCGTCACGTTCGCCGTTATGCGAATCGCTTGGCGGTCATGAAGGAAGGACAGATCGTTGAGTCAGGTGGTAAGCATCGTATTCTTGATCATCCCCAGCATGAATATACACGTAAGCTGATTGAGGCGGCTCCCGTCCTGAGTCGCTCGTTGAAGTCAGGCTTGAAGGAGGCTGGAGTGGAATGAGTAACGATCCCGTACTTCGTGTGGAAGACCTCAGCCGCACATATGCTGGCGCAGAACGTCCAGCAATCCAGAACGTTTCCTTTTCAATACAAGCGGGTGAATGCCTGGGTCTTGTTGGTGAGAGTGGATGTGGTAAAAGCACACTTGCCCGCTGTCTACTCCGGATAGAAGACGCAGATCATGGCAAGATTCTGCTTGGTGGGCAGGACATTGCTCGGCTAGCTGGACGCCGCTTGCGCCCCTATCGTCGCAATATTCAGATCGTATTCCAGAATCCATCTGCAGCTCTAAATCCGAAGCTCAGAATTGCAGATTCATTAATAGATCCTTATGAGCAGCTGGGTCATAATACCAAGCTGTCCCATTTCACTTATACATCCAAAGAAGCTTATATCCGCCGCTTGCTTGAGGCTGTTGAGCTTCCGGGAGAGCTGGCAGAACGCTATCCGCATGAACTGAGTGGAGGTCAGCGTCAGCGTGTAACGATTGCACGATCCATCAGCATTGAGCCTGACGTCGTTGTACTGGATGAGCCGACAGCGAGTCTAGATGTCATCTCGCAAGGTGCCATTCTCCAATTGCTGACCGATCTGCGCACCTCACTGGGGTTATCTTATCTGTTCATCTCACATGATCTGGCTGCTGTACACCGAATGAGTCAGCAGGTGATGGTCATGCAGGATGGTCAGATCGTGGATCGGTTCGACGCAGATGCGTTGTTCGCCGAGGAACGCCATCCGTATACGAAAGAACTAATTTCGATCTTCTGAATAGAATAGATAGTCTAATGGGAATGAGCTGTATGGTTGGATGAGCCGCTTTATGAAGTTTATAAAGTGGCTTTTTACGCATTCTTTTTCAATCAATGGGTCTGCGAACATCCCTGATTAGGGATAATGAATAGCGATGAACAAATAAATCTTTCAGCCCTATAACCGGGCTAACCATTGCACGCAAACTAGCGTATACTGAGGGAATAGCAAATATCTTGAAATTGCATATTTAAATTGCTCTATATTATTGATACACTAGATCAAGGTTATATTCATACAACAGAAGGTGCGATCCCGTTCAAAAATGGGCTTGCTGCAATGCCAAATCGATAACGCTTACATCCTTTTGGCAAATATAGGATATAAGGACGGTAAACATGAGCCAGGGACAAACGAGTACAGATGTTATCTTGATTGGTGCCGGAATTATGAGTGCAACTTTGGGAACTTTGCTGAAAGAATTGGCACCAGACTGGAATATCAAAGTTTTTGAGAAGCTTGCCAGTGCAGGGGAAGAGAGCTCTAACGAATGGAATAATGCCGGAACTGGGCATTCTGCGCTCTGCGAACTTAACTATACCGTAGAACGACCAGACAAATCCGTGGATATAAGCAAAGCTATCAAGGTGAATGAACAATTTCAAATCTCAAGGCAATTTTGGTCCTATCTCGTCAACAGCAATCTGATTCGTAATCCGCGGGACTTCATTATGCCGCTGCCTCATCTAAGTTACGTACATGGGGAGAACAATGTCCAATTTTTGAAACGACGCTTTGATGCGTTATCGAACCACCCTTTATTTGAAGGCATGGAGTTTTCGGATAATAAAGAAACATTGGCGGAATGGATTCCGCTGATGATGAAGAATCGAACTAGCAATGATCCGATTGCAGCGACCAAGATTGACTCTGGCACGGATGTTAACTTTGGTGCTTTAACGCGTATGCTGATCGATCATTTGAAAAATCAAAATGTAGATATCCGCTATCAACACAGCGTGAAAAATATGAAACGTACAAGTAACGGAGCATGGGAAGTTACTGTGAAAAATGTAAGAAGTGGTGCAACCGAGCGTCATACCGCCAAATTCGTATTTATTGGTGCCGGTGGCGGTAGCTTGCATTTGTTACAAAAAACCGGTATTCCAGAAGGTAAACACATCGGTGGGTTCCCGGTGAGTGGTCTCTTCATGGTCTGCAAAAATCCGGAGATCGTGAATCAGCATCATGCCAAAGTGTATGGCAAGGCTTCGGTCGGAGCTCCGCCTATGTCGGTTCCGCATCTGGATACCCGATATATCGACAACGAGAAGTCGCTGTTATTTGGGCCATTTGCCGGGTTCTCGCCGAAGTTCCTGAAGACCGGTTCGAATGCTGACTTGATCACATCCGTGAAGACGCATAACCTCTTAACGATGCTCGCAGCAGGTGTCAAAGAAATCTCATTAACCAAGTACTTAATCCAACAGCTCATGTTATCTAAGGAGCAGCGCATGGAGGAATTACGAGATTTTGTCCCAGGTGCCAAAAGCGAGGATTGGGATATGGTCTGGGCTGGACAGCGTGTGCAAGTTATTAAAGACACCGTTCAAGGTGGCAAAGGAACACTTCAATTCGGTACAGAGGTGGTTACAGCTGCGGACGGCTCGATTGCGGCATTGCTTGGTGCTTCGCCGGGAGCCTCTACCGCTGTTCACGTTATGTTAGAGATTCTTGCCAAATGCTTCCCGCAACATATAACGGATTGGGAGCCGAAGATCAAAGAGATGATTCCTTCTTATGGTGTGTCACTCGTGGAGAACATAGATCTGCTACAGGAGATCCATTCGGCCACTTCGAAGGCATTGGGTCTATCCGATGAGAAGTTAGCTCTTCTCGTATAGAAATGAAGCACGAACGATTATATTTAGGCTGACAGACATCCTCAAAACGTAATACAGTGTTCTGTCGCCCAAGCCAAATAGCTAAGCCGGTATATAAACCGTGCTTAGCTATTTGGCGTTGAGATCGTTATGTTAACAAATGCTATCTCCGCTATTGCACTCTGCTCTTAATGACGCTCTGTAATTTAACTCAGACGATCATCAAGACGCTTAGGAATGGAGAAGGAAACGGTTGTCCCCTGCCCAGGTGAGCTGACGATGCTCAGACCTTGTCCATACATCTGAGTTAACCGACGATGTGTATTGGTCAAGCCAATACCCCCAGTTCGCCCTGAGCCCTGCTTAGGCCATGCCAACGCTCGCTCGATCTGCTCAGGCTGCATTCCCACGCCATCATCCAAAATCTCAATGAGCGTAGCAGTAGCTTCGTGACTGATCCGGATGTGAACTGTTCCGCCAACGACTTTACTTAACACACCATGTCGAACTGCATTCTCAATAAGTGGCTGAATGGTTAATGGCGGCAGGAATAGGTTCAAGTCATCGGGAATATCCCAGACCACGCTCAGCCGCTCTTCGAAGCGTTCCTTCTCAATATAGAGATAGGCACGGGAAAGGTCTAACTCGTGTGAGATCTCAACCATTTTCTCTGAATTTACGAAATGGAAGCTCGTCTGCAAATATTCAATAAAGGCATCCCCTAACTTCTGCATTCGCTCTGTATCAATCTCACTCAGAACCATAATGGAATTCAGCGTATTGAATAGAAAATGAGGCTGAATCTGCGCTTGTAAGTAAGCAGCCTCCATACGGAGCCTTTCATCAATCGATTGCTTGAGTACAATTAATGATCTAATCCGGTGCTTCATCTCAACCGCATCTACAGGCTTGGCAATATAGTCGGTAGCTCCTGCCAGAAATCCAGTGTAGATATCCGCAGGCTCGTTACGTGCCGTAAGAAGTAGAATAGGTAACTCCGACACGGATAGACGCTCTCGCACTTTCTGCGTTAGTTCGTACCCAGACATCTGAGGCATCATCACATCCGTAATGAGAAGATCCCATGTTTTCGTATCCAGTAGTTGCAGCGCTTCATTCGCTGACGCTACTAATTGGATGTGGTAAGGTTCATCGGCAAGCATTGCACGGAGAACACGCAGATTGACGGGATCGTCATCAACCGCAAGAATGCTAGCCATAGGTTGGTCAGAATACGGCGAGCTTCGATGAGTGTTTTCTGGCACAGGTGGAGCCACGAGTATCGGCTCTACCATCAATGCATTTTCGCTCGTGATCGGTTCCTCGATGTGATCTGGCTGAGCTGGTTGTGAGGAATGATCCTCTGGTGGGAACAAAATAAAGAATGTGGTTCCTTGCCCCAGAATGGATTGCACACTTAACTCGCCACCATGCAGCTCAACGAGCTGTTTGCATATGCTCAGACCTAGACCAATTCCACCGCTCACCCGAGCTTCAGGCGTACCTTGTTCATAGGCATCGAATATTCGCTTTTGCGTCTCAGGACTCATGCCAATCCCCGAATCGGTGACCTGAATAAGTACCTGTCCCCTAACTTCACTAGCTGAGACGGTTATTGTACCTTCTTCCGTAAATTTCAGGGCATTGTGAATCAGGTTGTATAGAATCTGAATCAGTCTTCGTTCATCTGCCATCAACCGTGGCAAGGTATCTGGCACGTCCATAACCAATTGAATGGGCCTGCCCTCAGCCATAAATTTGAACATATCGACGACACCCGTCACGACAGATGCAAGCCCAAGGGGCTTTTTATGCAGCGTAATCCGGTTTTCCTTCAGTCGAATGACATCCAGCAGATCATCCACCAGCTGCGACATCCGGCGACCAATCGTAATGACCAGATTTAGATTTTCGACATGGTCACTAGAGGGTGAACGTTGATCAGTAACGGCGATGCTCTCTGCAATGTTAATAATCCCGTGTAGTGGTGTTCGCAGCTCATGTGCAGTATTAGCAAGAAATTGATCCTTCTGCCGATCTTCTTCTTTCAGTTGTTCATAGAGACTTTCGATCTTGGAAGAGTTGCGGAAGTATTTCTTGAACCAATACGCAGAGAACCCAAATATCGCTGCCAGCACATCTATAGGATAATATACATTTGTAACCTCGCTTATCGAGTTTACGAGCCCCCACAGCACGCTAGATAGGCTACATGTGGCGGCGAAGAGCAGAAAGGTCGCGTCACTGCGCTTTTGAGCGGCCATTTTGACAAATAGATAGACAGACCAAGCGATTGGAAATAGATACAGCGCATTGGAGAAGCCTAGCTCAACCGGATAATAGATGAGGTGAACCGGAGCTACGAAGATGAATGCACAATAGCTCCCAAGCAAGCCAGCATATATACGGAACATGGTTTCAGCCCGGGAGCTGTTCGAGAAGCTACGAGCCATCATTAACAAGAAAAATGCAAATAAAGGATAGGAAAGAGCCTTCGCTTTGACCATCCAGGTGAAATTGAGCGGTAGCCAGCTTAACAATAGTCCATCATGATCAGAGACCACCGTCATTGCGGCAGATAGAGTCAGCAGGGAGAAAATAAGCAGCCCTCGCTGTTTACGATTGAAGAAAAACATTAAACCTGCATACAGGCTATGCAATAACAGAGCGGCAAAGGTGATTTTTTGCAAATCAATGGAGAGCCCATGCTCACTTGTTATAGCATCTTGTGTGCCAAAATAGACCGAGCGTATAATGCCCCCGTTAAACGGATCATCATAGTTGGCCGTGCGCACAATAATTTCAAGCTCCTCAGCACCATCGAGGTTATAAGTAACGGTGAAGGTTGTCCTTTCTGGTTGATAGTCTTGGGCTTGGGCGGCAGGATGTCCGTATTCAGCGACCACCGTGCCGTTAAACTCGACGATGGAGGAGGCCTGAATTTTCTGCGCCCAGAGAGC
Organism: Paenibacillus sp. Root52; assembly: GCF_001426865.1. Taxonomy (GTDB): domain Bacteria; phylum Bacillota; class Bacilli; order Paenibacillales; family Paenibacillaceae; genus Paenibacillus. The sequence goes on from NZ_LMFO01000033.1 coordinate 63,946, forward strand.
GACTTCCTTAATCGAAGGGTCGAGAAGAATACGTAGCCGATAGGTTCCATACCCATAGGATTCTGAATGAGACATCGCACTACGCCAATCACTCGGAACGTTAATCATCGGAGCAGATTGGTCTAATGGTGGCAACGTATGCTGTGCAAAGAATGCACTAGGATGAAACTCCCATTCGCCGTCCAACGACAGAATGGGAGCTTCGGCAAAGTTCCAACCGCGAAGATCCAACACCCCACGCTCAGGATGCGGTTGTTCTGGCATGGCGAAGGACTCGGCCCATAACCAGCGGAATCCGAGCAGAACGGACAGGAATAGAATCGACATGACGACATATCGAGGGATGAGTTTACGAATGAACGGTTTCATAGCTGAGATAAGTTCGACATGATCCTGCAAAATCCTGCATGGGATACATAGGTCGCCTTATTTTGAGACACAGATTGTAGAGACACAGATTATGAAGATATAACTTCTAAGCGAGCTATGATAAATAGATACTTCTCGCTTCCTCACCAAAGTGTGCAATAACATCCGGGTAGGCGCTAATGTCAATCTGCTTCAATCGCATGATTCTCTGGATGAAGATGGTATCCGTAAACATTTTATTAATGATGATTCCGCACCAGGTCGGTGTGCTGCTGAAGTAATCTACCAGTGTGTGAATCTCATCAAACTTGAAGTACAGAATGTAACATACATAGTTCTGGAGCAGTGTGGTGAAGCAATGATCGCGGTATAGCGTAGAATGATCTTCAACCAGGAAATCTCTCATGATCTCAAATAGCGCCGATGGATTGTCTTCGTATAACTGCAGCATCAAATCCACGTTGTTAATCAGCTCTACCACCGCTTCCAATCCTTCCTCCGAAGGCATGAGCAGTGGGGATGACTTGCCCTCAAGTATGCGTAACAGCTCCAGTGTGAGGTGTTTGCTCGCTTGGATGTCGTCAGGATTGATGATGAGGTCATCTCTATATTGATCGCAATGTTCACTGTAGTGATCATGAAATGCTGAGAAATAATGCTCTAATGAGATATTCGATTTGGTATGGACTAAGCGCTGCTCACGGAATGAACAGGCATAGAGTGTGTCTTCATTCACGGGATGGGCGTACAGATAGAAAAAGAAGAAAAAGTCGCGTAACTGGTGTTGCTGTTCTTCACTAATTCGAGACGCCGCACTACAGTGGGACATTTGAAAGAAGCTATAACTTTTCATCCTATCATTCATGGCGTTGTAGGCATTCGTCGGGCGGATCGTCAGCGTGCTATTGATCGTGAATAGTAAATAATACAGGATTAGTTCATCATAGACATCCATCTGGTGGAACCTCTCGGCGAGCGCAGGCTGCCAGTCTGGACTTGCAACATAGTGGGCGTCTCGCGGCTGTAGATCGTACATCCAATTCGTAAAAGATTCCTCCGGTTCACCGACAAATGATAATTCAGCGCAATTATCCTCATCGAAACGGTATTGGAAGGCTCCCCACGGAGCAGGCTGTATTTCCTGTTTGAATTTGATCTTAAAATATTCATAAATGAATGACTGAATTCGTGGCTGTATCTCCATTGATCATATCCTCGGTTCCTGTATGGATTTTACTGTCTTCCTAACAACATCTTCTGGTAAACTCTGTGCATTCTGTTCGCTATTAGGAACGATAGCATTCTGATTGATATTGTTCAAGCAGTGCCGCCTTGCCATTCCAAGATTATCTCAAGTTCATCGCGTCTGATATCAAGTCGTAATACTTTTGCCCTGTTGGGATTTCATGGAATCTGAGATGATGGGTTCACCAAAGGTTCGGGTTACGAACTTCCGACCTTCGGCCTTCAGGCTATTGCGATCCTTCCTTCTACCATCATATTGAGATAATAGGGTCGCAGCTCTCCTGAAGGATTTTATGTCAGAGAGGAGGCGTCCAGGCTATCACATTCCTTCCTTCTACCCCTAACCTTTCATGTTATTTAGGGATGTGGCTTTCCTGGACTCTTTAATCATGAACAATACAATCTATTTGCGCAGAGCAAACAAACTTATCATTGAGCCGAGCGAATGCGAAGGGCAGAGACAGCTATCCAAAACGATTCTGGCGACAGCCCTCAAAAATGTGGAAGCCCTTGGATATACCTTCTCCAATGAGTTGATTCAAGCGGTGAAGCAGTTGTCCAAGGAGCAATTTGAAGCATTATATACAAAGCTTATCCGTGATTTAAAAGTCATGGTGGGTGCCCATGTGGCGTACAAACCAATGTATCCAGGGTTCCCCCTTCAAGTGATGGAGGAGAATGAGGCAGATTTATATCTGAACGCCATCATCCACTATCTGACTCATGTAACCGCAGAGCATCTGGATCAACCATCGGTGGAGAGATCACCCTTCATGGAGCAAACGAAGCTGAACGTGATTGGTCTTGGCACCAAGCAAGCGTTCCAGACGCTAATCTGCCAGATGATCGAAGCCAAGGGTTCCATTTCGCAGACAGACAAGGAAGATATCGATGCAGTACTAGAACATGCAGATGCATGTGAGGTGGATGCCATCCTGCCTGCTGAGATCCCGTTCAAAGAAAATGTAGGCTTCGTGGTTGCTTCATTATTGCAGCATGAACAGGCAAGTATGGAGCGAATCGGTCTGTACTTCAAAACGGCAAGTGATGTCCTCCGTCTGGCGGTTGCCTGGTCGGATGGGGATGTCAGCCTGGCGCTGGCTTCGCCATTCCGTAAATTCAAGCGGCGTGAGAGACGTCTACTGCTCAGCCTGCTAGAGCAATGTGGCTCGATAACAGAGGATATGCTGCGGTACAAGGATCGCTGGATTCGCCTTGGTGAAATTCTACATCCTTCGGAATATAAGCATCGGTATCCGCGATGCCAAGAGGCTTTTGATATTTTGCGTAATAATAAACCGTATTCAACCTTTAACGGCAGCGTAGAGCTTGCTTTTCAATACCGGAATGTGTGGAGTCTCATCGACTTGTTGTCACAACGTCCGGGTGAATTCGCGAGAAGATTGGATCACTTGCTGCGGATAACCGAGGATGAGGTGTATGTCGTGCTGGCATTCAGCGAGGTTGTAGGGCAAGTGTCCACGCCGGTGCTGTTGCAGGTGAAGCAACACTTCGCACAGCGTAATGAACCGCAGGATCTGCGTGTCTTCTTCCCTAAAGGCAATGTGCCGAAAGCAGTCGCGATCCCGGATGAACTGCCTTATATCGATGAAGCGATCTGCCGTGATGTTGTGCAAGTATGCGAACAGGAACTGGTAACGCGGTTTGCTACCCTTCCTCCACTGGGGAAGACGTATGTTGATCCAAGATTGCACCATTATCTGGTGCCCTTCTCCCAGAGATCGGCAAGTAAGGCGTTGCATACGATTGTACGTGGGAGCCGTGTGCCGATGGACGAGGGAGATACGATTCGTTTCTTCAACTGGTGGAAAGAAGGAGTCGTAAATGGTCAATCGACAGGTCGTGTGGATATTGATCTATCCGCCGTCATGTATGACGAGAACTGGAACTATGTGGAACATATTTCCTACACGAACCTTCGGTCATCCAAGTATAAAGCCGTCCATAGCGGGGATATTGTGGCAGCACCACAAGGTGCATGTGAGTTTATTGATCTGCACATCCCGTCGATTGTGAACTATGGTGGACGATATGTGGTCGCTACGATGCTATCCTTTACCAGTCATCCCTACTGCGATCTGCCGGAATGTTTTGTTGGTTGGATGATGCGGAAGAAGCCTGGCTCAGGTGAAGTCTTTGAACCGACTACCGTATCTAACAAAATTGATGTCACCGCAGATACGCAAATTGCGATTCCTGTCATTCTAGATCTGGTAGAGCGTACCGTGATCTGGACAGATCTGGCCCTGACCCGACATCCAGAGCTGAATAACAACGTGGAAGGCAACCGGAAAGGCATGGTGCTGATGGGCAAAGCCCTTACGACGCTGCGCAAACCAGCTCTGCACGACCTGTTCCTGCTCCATGCGAAAGCCCGCGGTGAGCTGGTGGATACGATGGATCAGGCAGATACGATCTACTCGGTTGAGCAGGGGGTTACCCCTTATGATATTGAGCAGATTATGGCGGAGTATCTGGCCTGATGTCTGAATATGTACTTCAATGCATAGAGAAATGAATAGGAGCTAGGGAAGAGCAGCCCAGGGCTGCTCTTTTTTGTGGATCAGATATAGATTGAACGGGTACATTTTACGGCTATATTGCAGAGTGGAAGATAAGTTGATGAACTAACCCGTGAAGTATGTTTAGCGAATCAACGAATTAGTTCAATGATATTAGCTATATTTTCGTTTAAGGATGACATGGTCGTCTTATAGTCTTCTTTAATAATGAAATTCTCAGGATAACTAGTGATATTGTATAAGGTTGTACTTTCGGAAGAGCCAGAAGCGATCTGATTGGTGATCTCTTCTAGTAGTGTATGAACCTCATTCCAATGGTCAGGGAAATCTGCATTGTTCTCTTTAACATCAAAATAGTCCCTTAACTCGTAGATCATCAGGTACAGATTCTGATTTGTCTCGATAATGCGCTGTACTTCGTTCGTATTCTCACCATGGTCCATTTTCTGTATGATCGACTCTAGATACGTATAATGGTCTGCGCTCATGCCAGATATAAATCCATCGGATAAGAATTTAGCTTCATTTCGTGTATGTGCATTGTTTAGGTTCACCAAAAACCTATATATATTCTGAACACCACTGGAGTAATCCGTGTATAAGTTCGCTTTACTTTCATAGATCGGTGGGAGGGTGTCATCCTTTGGCTCCATGTTGTTTTGATTAAATACATAGAATTGAATTACGTTAGAAATAAGTACTGCAGCAACAATGATGAAGATGTACTTTATTGCATTATTTTTTCTCAATGGTCGTTCTCCTTACATAAATATTTACATGCTTAAAAATACAACGCATCCAACGATTAAAAGTTATGATGTTTCTACAGAATGTATCGTACTCCATTTACCAACCACATCAGATCGAGCCTACAGAACGGTGCAAGTAAAGTCGGATGTGAACAGAGGGGTTTTGCTATGCTTCCAATAACGAGGGAGGGATGATGATATGGATTCGCTAACGCGCTTAAATGAAGCTCTGAATTACGTTGAAGAGAACCTGCTGTACACTGTCGATATGAAAGAGGTTGCCCGGATCGCCTGTTGCTCGGAATATCATTTTACACGGATGTTCTCGTTTCTTAGCGGTGTCACATTCTCAGAATACATTCGACGTCGGCGACTGACGTTAGCGGCGATGGAGCTAGGTCGAAACGATAGCAAGATTATTGATCTTGCACTAAAGTACGGTTACACTTCGCCAGATTCATTCACTCGAGCTTTTCAAAGCATGCATGGTGTTACGCCTTCCGAAGTGCGTGATCACAGTCCATCACTCAAAGCCTTCCCGCGGATGACATTTCAGTTAAGCATTCAAGGAGGAAGCGAAATGAACTACCGTATTGAGGAAAAAGAAGCGTTTCGAATTGTGGGCATTAGTGAACGGGTGCCAATCATATTCCATGGTGTGAATCCGCACATTGCTGCGATGGTTCAGCGTCTTACGCCGGAGCTCATTGATACCATTAAAGGGTTATCGAACGTCCAGCCCCATGGATTAATTAGCGCTTCGATTCATTTCAGTGAGGATCGGATGCAGGAGCAAGGAGAACTGGATCACTATATCGGTGCAGCGACAACACAAGAAGCACCAGAGAAGGTCTGGCACAACTGGAGGTAGCTGCTTCGACTTGGGCAATATTTACCGCTATTGGTCCATTTCCAAGCACACTTCAGGAGGTTTGGGGACGGATCTATGCAGAGTGGTTCCCATCATCCAATTATGAGCTGAGTGAAGGGCCAGAAATACTCTGGAATGAGCATAAGGATGTCACTGATCCGCAGTATAAGAGTGAGATTTGGATACCTGTGCAGAAGAGATGAGATCGCTTGTTGCCCACGTGTATATGAGCAGGAGAAGAGGTTCCATGTGTAGAATGGGTGTGAGATTCGTTTATATGTTGGCTGACTGACGTTGATCGTGCAAAATCATTCTAGGGCGTGTCTGAAAACTGTGAAAGACGCAGATGTTGAGACACGTCCTACACAGGGGGCACCTGAATCGATGAAGAATAGTGGTCTCTATAAACTGAAGTTTCTAGTGACACCAGAAGAAATGAGAAGTACATTGGAACTCTTTCAACAGAAGGAATGTCAATTTACTCTTTCGAATTATGCTGCGACCTCGCATGATCTAGATCAAGTGTGCGAAGCTTATGCAACCTATTTTCAGTATTTCACAGCACAAGAGAAGCCTAACCAACACCCTCATTGGGTGTATTCTGTTGTCTGTAATTTAGATGAACGAACCTCTGGGTTTTTTATGAAAAACGAAGGATATAGCTTCCCAGTTCAAGAACAGTGGGCAGAGGACGAATTCCCGTATATTTTGCTCTCGTTGCCAAAAGGCTTCCAAATTAATCTCCAGGACGAACAGGGAAATTATTATATCTATGAAGATATTCGGGAGCACCTGCCGTTTACATATGCGTTATTTGCAGAGACTTCACAATCGGTCAAAAAAATGACCAAGCCACTTCGATTTAAGGTATACGCGGGGGCATCGTTAGATGCGTTACAGGAGCAGAAGCCACCAGTACGGATAAGCCCAAGTGCAGCCCAAGAGATGAGCACCTCCTGGTTATGTGAGAAATATGGAATATCCTTGAGCGTGAAGTGAGATAACGTGATGTGGAGCATATCGAAGGAAGGATGAGATTCTAATGAAGCGGGTAAGGCTTCTTGTAATGCTGTTATTGTCCGCTGTTATGATGAGCTCCTGCGGCAAAACTACGATGACGACCAGTGCAATCATCTCAGTGGTTGCTAAAGACTCATCTGACTCTGACTATTGGATTGACGTTCAGAATATAGACGACCCCGACCAAGAAACGACCAAAGTGCATATAAGCGACGAGAATACATGGAATCTCATCGAGATCAATCAATACTACACGGTTACTTACACGCGGGACAAGGGCTCGGCTGAGGGGGATTTGTCAACTATTAAGAAGTCGGAGTCGGAATAATTCAATGACATAGGTTCATGTGCCAAGATCAGAAATGGGGGTATTAAATGGAAGCCCTGAATCTTCAACTAGATGAAGCATGCATCTCATCGTTACATATATCGCAAGAACAACTAGAAATAGTAATTCAACGATGGGATCAGACCAGAATGAGCATAATGATTGCTCACTACACCAGGTTATACGAATATAACTCATTGGGCAGAGAGATCAATACCGTTAATGTACTTCGTGAATCAGAGCTGCTTGAGATTGAAAAAAAAGAATTGAAGGAAATGGATCATGATCCAGAAGAATACGTGAATCTAGTCCACCTCCAGTTCATCGGTTTTAGCGATCTTCCTCTATTAGATGTTATTGTCGACCCAACAAGAGTTAAGGTAGATCAGATAATGCAGACGAGAATTTAAAATGGGGGTCATAGGATGTTCAATATGGATTTCGACATTCGACAGATCCGAGATTACTATGACACACAGCTACAAGAATATGATTACAAGCAATTATTGAGTTTAGGTGTGAGCCGTCATAATGCCGATTTTATGATCGAGGTGGGTATACCCGCAAAATTCGATATTTTTGTATTCTATGATTTAGTCCATTTTCAGAAATGCACCATTGATGGTGAGTCTTTTATCCAGATAGGCCATTATAGTTTTAGTGAGTATGGGCTATACCTTAAAGAAGGTAGTAATGGACTGTACGCAAGCTCTTCCTTCCACGAGCCTCATGTATATAAGCTGAACCAAGATATGAAGACATTCTTCTTATTTCATCTCGTTAGGAACGAAGTAGCGATGCAAATGAGGCAGGAAGGCAAATATACTACATATAACTATGCTGATGAGTTACATGAGATATTTAAAGAACTTGATCCAATCGCAATGAACGATGTTGAAGGGTATTGGTCGCATCTAATCGAGGATTACAAAACTGGACTATGAGTCCTTTTGTGCTCCTATGAACATCTAACTCTACAATCAGGCTTAACTGGAGACGAGCATCTGGAAAGTGGTATAATTTTCAACAAGTTGTTTAACGTGAATGAACGGGGAGGATAACCATGAGAGACGATCTGTTGGTTCAGCTAGAAGAGTGGCATGAAGAGGATAAATATCAGAGCATCGTAGATGCAGTTCAAGCAATTCCTGCGGAAGAAAGAAATTACGAGTTGGTTAACCATTTGGGGAGAGCGCTGAATAATCTGGAGCGTTATGAAGAGGCAGTTGAACAATTCCTGACGGTTGCCGAAGAGGGCAAAGATGATGCACTGTGGCATTATCGGATTGGTCTAGCCTACTACTATCTAGAGCAATATGATCGTGCAGAGGAAGCTTTTGAGAGATCGGATGAGCTGGAACCTGGGGATGAGGATACCCTAGAATTTCTGGAGTGGATTCGAAACAATGACAGTGATGAATCCGATGAGGAGACAGAAGTTGAAGAAGATTCTGAACCTGACCATGAGTCTGAACTTGATTCGGAGTCTGTAGAAGAGATTACAACCTCTGCGCCTACAGTGATAACAGTTCAGCTTAATGAAAACTTCGATCCGACCCACTTCTGGAATGATAGTGAGCAGGCTTTGGAGCAATATGTATCTAATCCGCCAAGTGAGGGTCTCATCGCTTCCGTTGAAGAGGAACTGGTCTTCAGACTACCAGATTCTTATGTTCAGATGATGAAGAACCATAATGGAGGCGTGCCGAACAATCGGTATTTCCCTATTGGTGCAACAGATTCAGGTGTGGAAGAGTACATCGAGTTGAAGGGGATCTTGGGAATTGGCCGTGAGAAATCGAATTCACTGTGCGGATCTGCGGGAAGCTGGGCTTTGATCGAGCAAGGTGGTTATCCGGAATTTGGAGTGGTGCTTAGTGAGTGTGCCTCTCAGTCTGGAGTGGTCATGCTGGATTATCGTTCAGCTGGAAATGACGCGGAACCGGAGGTCGTTCACGTGGACAAGGACAACCAGTACAGGGTGACGACGCTTGCGCCAAACTTCGAGACATTTGTTCAGGGGCTTGTGCATCGAGAGGGGTAGAAAGAACCTGAGGGGAAGATCGGATGGTAGCGCAAGGGTTGGTTTCCTTATTATTGGGACAAGTTCTGTCTGAATGATGAATTAAGTAGCATTGTGGAAAAGATTATCGGGGAAAGCCCCTATAGATTCATGGGCACAGCGCAGTATAAATAAAGAGCTTAAACAAGCCGTAGTAGGAGCGAGTGCTCCCTCTACGGCTTATTGTTGTCTATCTAGGCTCGACTCTGCGGTTTAAGCTGGGTAACCGCCTCCAGGTGGCGGCCATGCCCCGTAGAAACGACGTAACAGTACAATCTCTCCTAGATGATAGGAGTTGTGAGATGCAATGTTGCGCAGCAGTCCAGCGATCGTCTCACCTGGGAAATACGGCAATGTGTTATCCAGTTGAGCTGTCTTCGCAATAGTTACCGCCTGATCAATACCAGCTAGAAAAGCCTGAATATCTGCTGTCCACGTCGCTTCATCCTGCGGTTCTGTCTCTTCAGGCCAGCTCTCCATAACATTGGCAGGAAGTTGTGGCTTCTTTCCCTCGATATGTGTCAACATGAATTGTTGCCAGTAGTGCATGTGTTTAACGAGCTGATAGATTGTGTACGGCATATGTTCATGAACGCGCCCGGCGAGCTCCACGCTGATGTCGGGTAGAGCGCGAGCAATGGGTAGATGCCCACGTTCCCCAACGAGTGATTTTACCAAAGCTTGTCCAAACGATTGATTTGCATCCGACATGCGGAGTCATCTCCTCTAATTCTCTAATTAAGTTTGTGATCTTAAGAATAGTATACAATTAAATTTTGCAAAACAAAAATAGTGCATCACAGCTCCGCCCCCAGTGGTTCAGAGTGATCGACGTTATGATGATCCAGGTGCAGAACTTAATCTATGATTCACAATGTGAAATCTGTCACGTACTGTTTGAACCTTTTGCGATATAGTGAGTGGTTAATGGAGGGGTTATATTGGCTATGGCTATGATCATTTCGAATGAAGCACTTGCTCCGCAGATCTATGTGATGAAAGTACAGGGAACTTACAAGGGGAAGATGGGACAGTTCTACATGCTCCGCAGCGGAATGAGTTACCCACTGTTACCTAGGCCGATAAGCATTTATGACATCGGGGAACATGACATTTCCTTTTTGTACCGTGTTGTTGGAGAAGGGACACGGCAGTTATCGAAGCTATTGCCTGGTCAGGAGATTAAGCTGGAGGGGCCGTTCGGGAATGGTTTCCCACAGGTCGAGGGGAGCTTGGCTCTCATTGGAGGTGGCATGGGTACCGCTCCATTACTGCTGGCTGCGAAGCATTACCCTCATGCACATGTGTATCTAGGATTTGCGGAGCAATCCTTCGGCGTTGAAGCCTTTCAGGCTGTGGCAGCTTCTGTGCAAGTGAAGGTTGGCGGGAGTATTGTGGAGCTGGTTAATCCAGCGCATTACAAGTATATGTTCTCCTGTGGCCCGACTCCCATGCTTCAGGCTCTTGCGCTGCAAACAGTAGGGACATCTTCTCGTTTATACATTTCCACGGAACGGCATATGGCTTGTGGCATTGGTGCGTGCTTAGGTTGTACAATTCGCACCCGTACAGGTAATCGTAGGGTCTGTAAGGAAGGACCTGTATTCCCCGTTGAGGAGGTGGAGTTCGATGATCTCCATGGCATGTAATATTGCAGGTGTGTCTATGAAAAATCCGATCATTATGGCTTCAGGCACGTATGGATTTGGACGTGAATATCAGGAATATGTTGCGCCTGCCCTATTGGGTGGCATCGTTGGTAAGGGGTTAACCTTGCATCCGAAGGACGGTAATCAGGGTGTGCGAATCAATGAAACGGCGTCTGGCTTGCTCAATAGTGTAGGTCTGGAGAATCCGGGGGTTGTTGCCTTTCTAAAAGATGAACTGGATGAGATGACTCGCTGGGATACGGCAGTAATTGCCAATATAGGCGGTGCCAATCTGGAGGAATATGTGCAGGCTGTGGCCTTGATTACGGAAAATGCACAGAAACGGCGTACGATGAATCGCAGGGGAGTGGATATGCTGGAGCTGAACATCTCTTGTCCCAATGTGAAGCAGGGAGGGATGCAATTCGGCGTTCAGACGGAAATGGCGCGGGAAGTGGTGCGACAGGTGCGTAACGTAACAACACTCCCGCTGGTCGTTAAGCTATCTCCTAATGCAGAGAATATTACAGAGATGGCGATCATGTGTGAGAAGGAGGGGGCAGACGGCGTATCCCTAATTAACACCTTTTCAGCGATGAAAATTGATATCCGTCGTCGCCGTAGTGTATTTGAGAATACGTACGCAGGTCTCTCTGGGCCTGCGATCAAGCCGATTGCGCTACGAATGGTGCATCAAGTGGCTCAGGCGGTATCTATCCCAGTGATCGGCATCGGCGGAATTAGCTCTGTCGAGGATATTATTGAGTTCACGATGGCAGGTGCGGCAGCCATTCAGATTGGAACCTATAATTTCGTTCAGTTGCGGGCAGGAGCGGAATTGGTAGAAGGTCTTGAACAGTGGATGCAGCGGGAAAAGGTGAATTCGTTGGATGAGATCCGAGGAATCATATAAAGGACGAAGGGCTTCTATCCTCATTTATATAGTGTAAACTTAAAGCTGTTGTTGGTAGGCATACCGAGGACAGCTTGTTTGGCGTGACTTCATAAGGATTCCATAGTCAGATCATTTGATTGATATTGTTGCAGATTTACAGACCCTGACCTATAGTAATTAGTAACAATTGTAATCGTTAAAAAATAAAATAGCGGATTGAATATGAGGAAGAGAACTGTAAATTTCTGTGTTATAATAATGTATCTCAAGACTTCGGAATCAAGGAGGAAGCTCCTGTGAAGGTCATATTAGTTGACGATGAACGTTTAGCATTGATCGGCCTTAAGAAAATACTAGAGAAAGAAGTCAGTGGGGTTGAAGTTCTGGCTACCTACTCTGATCCAACAGAGGTAATGACGGGAGTCATGATACAACGCCCTGATGTGGTGTTTCTGGATATTCACATGCCGGAGATTAATGGTCTAGAGCTGGGCAGGAAGATCCAACAGGCAGCACCTGATATCGAGATTATTTTTGTGACCAGTCATGATCAATATGCTGTGCATGCATTCGATTTACAGGCCTTAGACTATGTGATGAAGCCGATCAAGAAGGATCGTTTCCAGCAGACGTTAAGCCGGGTAAGGGAAAGATTGAATTTGAAACGGGAGCAAAAGGGCAGGGATACGAATACACCTCTCATTTGTTGTTTTAATCAGATACAATTCAAGTTGCCTGGTCAGGAGGCGCAAACGGCCAAGTGGCGTACAAGTAAAGCCCAAGAGCTCTTCGCCTATCTGCTTCATCACCGCAATCAGATTATCCATCGCAGTACCTTGCTTGAGCTGTTATGGCCAGAGCTGGAAGAGGACAAGACCGTGCATCAGCTCTACACCGCGATGTACCATGTACGCCAAACCCTCAAAGCCTATCATATGGATATGGTCACGATCCAGAGTGGACATCTGGAAGCAGGCTACCGTCTGGAATTAGGTGAAGTTCAGTTAGATAGTGAGCGGTGGGAACAGGAAGTGAAGCAGTGGAAGAGTGTGGATTCAAGTACAGTGGATGCTTATGAGCATGTGCTAGGGTTATACAAAGGCACGTATCTTGGGAACTATGAGTACATGTGGGCAGAGCCCGAACGGGAAAGACTACGGTATCTGTGGTTATTCCATATGAGACAACTCATCCATTATTATCAGCAACAAGAGCTGCATGAGAAGGTCATTGAGAATACACGCCGGATTCAGCAGTTGCTGCCTGATGAGGAAGAGAGTTATTTTATCCTTATGAAGTTATATGATGAGTTAGATAATGATTATGGTGTAGAAGAGCAATATCGCCTGCTAACGACTAGAATGGAACAGGATTTAGAGATTCCGGTCAGTCAGAACATCAGGGAATGGTACCAAGATTGGAAGCAGGGTTTAACGAAAATTAGAAAATAATACATGGGCTCCTTGCTTGCGCATCTGCCAATATTGAATATCGTACCAGCACAGATCGCTGTGTTGTTATATAACCAAGACCGAATACATTGTTTTCGGTCTTTTTTTGATGGTTGGAAGGTGGGTTCCCTTATTTTAATTATTTCTAATGAACGTCCCATATGTTAGTATATTTAACATTAGAAGCGCGGAGTGTAACAATAAGCGCTAATCGTTGTAATAGTAGGTGGAGAGATTGATGCGTAACTGGGTCAGAAATGAAAACGTGCAAATGACGGCCATCGCCTTGGCTACAGCTATTGGTGCACAGTTCAAGATTAATCCTTTTCGGGAAGACTATTTTCGCATCGGTCTAGGTGTCAGCATTTTTTTGTTTTTGCTGATGATAATGCCCCACTTATCTTATGTGAAGACAGGAATCCTGACAGGTTTTGCTAATCTGATCTTTCAATCTGTAGATCTGCTGAGCCATGTCAGTACGATGCCGATCTTAGAAAGTATGCGTGATAATGTAGGTGCAGGCATGTACTACGTTGTATTCGCTTATGGCTTAAGTAAGATTAAACATAGATTTCATGAGTTCCAGCCACTGGTTCTAGGTGGAATGATTACGATCATGGACTTCTCTTCCAATCTGACGGAGCTTCTGCTGCGCGGGATATTTAACGGTACGAACATTCTTTATATGAAGGAATGGTTGTATTTGTTGATTGTTGGAGCTCTGCGAAGCTACTTCGTTATTGGGTTATATAACAGCTTCGCGGTAAGGCAGATGCGGCTTCTTCATGCTGAACAGGAGAAGCGGATGGAACAGATGATGAGTGTGAACTCAGGGTTATACGGTGAAGTCTTTTATCTAAAGAAGTCGATGAATACTATCGAAGGCATTACGGCGGATAGTTATGAGCTGTATCGGGATCTGCGAGAAAATGAGATGAATGAATATAGTCAACGGACGCTGGGCATCGCACAGCAGATCCATGAGGTGAAGAAGGATTCTCAGCGTATTTTGGCAGGTCTGCTCAAGGTGTATGATAGTGAAAAGGCAGTTCATCTTCAATTATCCGAAATGCTGCACTTCGCTGCCAAGGGCAATCGGAAATATGCGGAGATGTTGAATAAACAGATTACGATTGAGATGCAACAGCAATTCGATTGTGAATCTCCATATTGTATTCCTCTACTCACCGTGATGAACAACCTGGTTGCGAATGCAGTAGAGGCGATTGAGACGCAAGGAACCATTCAGATTCATGTGTACGAACAGGAGATGGATGTGGTTTTTGAGGTTACGGACTCAGGCAAAGGAATTCCAGAATCGAAGCGGCAGATTATTTTTGAACCGGGGTATACGACCAAATACAATGAGGTAGGGATTGCTGCAACAGGCATCGGTCTATCTCATGTGCGTGATATTGTTCAATCCTTGGAAGGTACGATTACAGTAGATGTGCCTGAAGGTGCTAAGGGCTCTAGATTTGTCGTGTGCATTCCAAAAGTGAGTTTGGTAAAGGAGGCCGGGGTCGATGACGCTTTCTATTCTGATCGTTGATGATGATATCGTAAGTAGAAGTATGTTACAGGATATTATTGAAGAATGTGGAGCAGGTGAACTGGTAGGTACGGCAGAGGGGGGTATCGAAGGGGAGCAGATGATCATAAATCTGAGACCCGATGTAGTGCTTATTGATCTGCTAATGCCTGATCAGGATGGCATTGAGACCGTTGCCAGGCTCAAGGCACTTGGCTTCGCAGGTAAGTTTATTATGATCTCACAGGTAGATAACAAAGAAATGGTAGGTGCAGCTTACCAGCAAGGGATTGAATTCTTCATCCATAAGCCCATTAATCGTGTGGAAGTCGAGCATGTGCTCAAAAGGGTGAATGAGCAGTGGAAATATGAGCGTTATGTGCTTGAAATCCAGCAGTCCCTCACCAAATTCAACATTGTGGAGACACCCCCTATTGCGAAAGGACGCACTGTTCGTGATATATCGAGAGTCATACTGATGGATCTAGGTATTCTGGGTGAGAGTGGCAGCAAGGATGTTATCGCATTGATGGAATATGTCATTGAACAGAAACAGGCTGTAGAGTGGCCCTCACTCAAGGAAATGTACGAAGCTGTTGCACAGACGTATAAGCCGACAGCCAAAGAGGTGGAGAAAGAAAGCAAGGCTATGGAACAGCGCATCCGGCGAACGGTTAATGCGGCGTTGACGAATATGGCTTCGATCGGCCTGACCGATTATAGCAATCACAAGTTTGAGCACTATGCACCGCTCTACTTTGACTTTCAGGATGTTCGGATGAAGATGCGGGCGATGGAAGAGGATCAGCCTGGTGATAAAGGTAAGGTCAACATTAAGAAGTTCCTGCATGTGTTCTACATGGAGACGGTTGAGAAATTAAATGGCGGCTGAACCTGCTAATTAGCGGGTCGGTCTTTTTTTGTGTTGGCTCATTTAGCTGTAGTAACAAACTTGGTATAGTTGTCTGGGTGTTTTTGGTATGATGAGCATATTGGAGCTTGAAGGAGGCTGCTTATGGCCAGAGTCACACAGATGAACAAAGACATATTCACGGTTAACCTAGAAAGTGCCATCAAGGAAATCCAAGATAACGAAGAATTGCACTATGAAGAAGTTGCATTTATTGTTGAAGCTGTTGAGGAACCTGGCAAACCACTTGACGGAGCGGATGACATGATGCGATTGTGGATACTGGCGAAGAAAAATGTAGAGGGCAGACAATTTTCACTTCAAAATGCTGTGGATCTGCTTGCATGGAAGGCGCCTTTTGTACCGATCTGGATTGATGTATCGTTTGTGAAGATGGACGAAGCCAAAGCAATTTTCAAACTCAAATCCAGCCTGAGGTTAAGGAAACCAACGCTACTACGGAATGCAGACACAGGGCATGCCCCGTTCAGAGCTGTACTTAACGTGTAACACCTTTTGCATATAGAATAATAATAGATCTACATAAGAGATGGGAAAACCTGCTGTAGCGCAGAACAAAGTCCAAGAGAAGGGTTGTGTGATGATGGAAAATAATAAGTTACAGCATTATGCATTAACCGATGTTGCTCAGTTGAAGGTTCATGGGAGAACGACGGAGAGCAGGTCGCCGCTGACGTTGTTTTGGACAGGTAGCGCGGTGGAACTGAACGTGAGCGGGACAGAGTTATGGATAGAGGTCGATTCCAAATATGATGTGTATGAGCCATGGATTAGTGTGCTAATTAACGACGTAGTGGTAAGTCGCCAGATGTTGGTGCACGGAAGGTACTGGGTGTGTATTTTCAGAGGAATGAACGAAAGCGTTACCAAAAATGTGCGAATCGTAAAAGACACCCAAGCCATGAGTGGGGATCCGGGATGTGCATTACAGATTCATGCGTTGAAATCAGATGGTGCATTCCAGCTGGTGGAGGATAGACCTTATAAAGTGGAATTCATCGGAGATAGCATTACATCAGGCGAAGGTGCAATCGGGGCTCAGGCTGAGGAAGATTGGATTCCGATGTGGTTCAGCGCGATTCAAAATTATACGGCGATGACGGCGGAAGCTCTTCACGCAGATTATCGCGTCATCTCGCAGAGCGGCTGGGGCGTTATGACGAGCTGGGATAACAATCCCAACGCCAACATTCCACAGTACTATGATCAGGTGTGTGGTCTAGTAACGGGGGAGATGAACGAAGCACTGGGGGCGCATAACCCGCATGACTTCAATGCATGGCAGCCGGATGCTGTGGTCGTGAATTTGGGCAGCAATGATGGCGGTGCCTTCCAGACACCAGAGTGGATAGATCCGAACACAGGGGTCACGTATAAACAACGATTGAATGCCGATGGGACGTACCATGAAGAAGACGTGGCTAAGTTCGAGCAAGCAGCATACCAATTTTTAATTCAGTTGCGGAAAAATAACACCAAGGCACACATCGTCTGGGCGTACGGCATGCTTGGATTTCCGATGATGCCTGCTATATACCGCGCGGTGGATACCTACATGAAAGAAACCGGTGACCGAAATGTGTCGGTCATTCAACTGCCCAATACAACGAGTGAGACGGTAGGTGCCAGAACTCATCCGGGGATGTTATCCCATAAGCGGGCAGCCGAAACCTTAACAGAGCATCTGAAAGGCATACTGCACCATTCCTAGAATACAGAACGAATCATGGCAAAGGAAAAGAGTTAGACACGAGGCCAGAGTTCTCTCTTAACAATATGAAACGAATGCAAACAAGCCCACAACCTTACGCAGTGGGCTAATTTGCATTGCATTGGTTATGGAATTTTGTATCCATAGTAGATCGTAGTCATTAGTGATTTAGCGCAGTAATCCGCGACTTTGAACGCCTAAGGAGGCATTAAGCCTGTAATTGTTCTGCCTCATAGCGAATCGCAATAATCTGCCCGAGCGTCTTCGTCTCGATGGTCTTCCACCGACTCGGCACCGTGTCTTTGGGGAATAGCGGAATGCCTTCACCCAGAATTTTCGGAATAATCGCGACTTCGATCTCATCCAATAGATGCTGCTCCAGCACCGATTGAACTAGCTTCCCACCGCCAACAATCCATATATGCCCTGGTGTAGACGCCTTAAGTCGAGCGATTAATTGTTCCACCGGCTCATCTGTAAATTCAACATGTGGAGCAGGCGCCTGCTTGGAACGGGACATGACATATGTTGGGCGATCAGCATACATAAAATCCTCAGCTAGTGTGAGCACCGCCTCATAGGTGTCACGTCCCATGACAACGGAACCGATGTCTTGATAAAATGCTGCGTATCCATTGTCACCTCCATCTCCCTCCACATCCATCAGCCAATCCACAGAACCATCTGGTCTTGCGATGTATCCATCCAGACTCATTGCAACATACAAGATAACCTTAGTATCTGACATATGTATCGCTCCCTTCTTCTTAACGTTATGATACACTTTAACTATGACAAAAGTTGACGTAATTAAAGGTGGAAAATGATGAATAATCGCAAGCTTGCCATCATGAGGCTAATGGATTCTAGGCGGAAATTTACGGCTCGCGAGCTGGCTGAGCGGTTCCAAGTGTCTATTCGTACCATTCAACGTGACTTGGATGCGTTGCAGTCGATGGGCTTTCCTCTATATACCGAAGTTGGTGTAAATGGAGGATACCAGGTTCTACCGAATAGGTTACTGCCACCCCTCCAGCTCAATCAGAACGAGGCATTAGGTTTATTTCTAATGCTTGAATATTTGGAGAAAGTACCAGACTTCCCTTATGGATCGGTGCGAGAACATCTGGCAGAGCAGTACTTTTCGAGTCTGCCGCAGGATGTACAGGATCTCGTGATGCGAATGAGAAAACATATTACCTTTCTTCAGCCACATTCATCGATGCACGCTCAGCCAATGACAACTACAATGTTGGACGCAGCGGTGGAGAAGAGAGGTGTTACCTTCCAGTATTCTTCCCGTAATGGACAGAAAACAGTAAGGGTCTTTCCAATCGGTATTTATTATGATCGTGGGTACTGGTACATGCCTGCACGCCATAAGGAGAGAGTGTTGCTATATCGTGTGGATCGCATGAGTGATCTTAAGATTACGGATGAAACGGATGAATCTATCCCGAACCTGCATGATTGGCTGCGTGCGGAGGATGAACGTGAACGTGTAGAGGTCGTGCTACATTTTACTGATGCAGGGGTAAGGCAAGCTACCTCGGATGTCGTATTTAAGTCTGTGGAGGATAAGGAATGGAAGGGTGCAATTCCCGTAGATGAGCTGCCATATACAGCGCGTGGGCTACTGGCCTATGGGCCGGAAGTAAAGGTCTTGGCTCCAGTAGAATTGAAACAAATGGTGCGTAGTATGCTGGAGAAAAGTCTGGAGCAGTACCTGTAAAGAAGAAGAGACGTACAGAAAAAGGGGACTACAGGTAGTCCCCGACTGTGATGGTGTGTGGCTTATCTCCCTTATTACCTTGTGATTCTTCGACGTTGTGCACACCCCATTTGCAGATTTCCTCAAGGATGGGCATCAAGCTCTGACCTCTGCTCGTTAAGGAGTACTCTACCTTTGGTGGAGACTGGTCGTACTCTACTCTTTGAATAATACCGTTACTTTCAAGATCGCTTAATTGAGCGGTTAACACTTTGTATGTAATGCCAGAGACACGACGCTTGAGCTCTCCATACCTGGTGATGCCGTGGAATGCGAGTTGGTACATAATTTTCATCTTCCACTTCCCACCAATGATAGACAAGGTATAGTCAAACGGGGTTAGAACAACGTCTTTCTTGCTTGTTGTAGATTCGTCCATATTGGTCAGACTCCTTTGAGAAGATATATGGAATTTGTAAACCGAAATTCATTCTTATGAACAGGGAGAACAGCATCGTATTCGTTAGTAAAAAACAACAATAATTCAGGCTCACTCCACTTTCATTAAACGAAGTGAGGTGAGCCTGAGGTCGCTCCAGACGCGAAGATGCAGATGGTTCAGGAATTATGAATCATGAACTAGAATTGACCCATATTCATTTTTCCCTTAATTACAGTCAGGCCATAGGTGATTGAAGGAGCATACATATATAGATTTAACTGTTGCGGTGAGTAAGGTCCAACCTCTGTATGGAAGTTTCCATTTTGATCAAACTGAACGGTTACTTCCTCAATATGTTTGGAGATGGGTCCTTCTTGCACTTTAATGTTAATGCTCTGTCCTTTTAACTTAAGGAATTTGCCTTCTAGAACCAAGCTCCCATCACTACGATATTCAGCGAAGAAGCTCTGATCGGTATATGTGGCTGGTTTGATGTACACTTCTTTTTTTGGCATTTTGGGAAGGCTTAATGGATCTGTTGGGATCGTGGGTCTTCCCTCCAATACACTTATTCCGTTGTACAGATACTTAAGAATCTGGAGTGCTTCTGCCCGAGTCACTGTGTCGGAACCTTCGTAACCAGAGTAAGACAATTCCGTTTTCCCACGTACGTAGTCGTTTGCAAGTACATACTGAATTGCATTAGATCCGGCAAAATGTTTGCCATCTGCGGCAGACACAATCTCCGCAATTTGCAGGCGTGTAATAGCCTTGTTCCTGGAGGCGGCCTTGTTGATCCCTGCAAGCGGGTAGTTTCGATCCTTCGCAATCTGATACGCTGCATCCACTAATGTCTTCTTAGGAGCTTGATAAGATTGAATATCGATACGGTAAGCTTTTAGGAGCATCATCCAGAACTCTGCTTCTGTTACGGTCGTATTCGGCTGGAGCAATCCATTGCTTGCTGGGCTTACAATACCTAACTTCAATCCCCACTCTAAAGCCTCCTGTAAAGGATGGCCTGTGATATCAGACGGTAGCTTGGTTAACGAACTGTTATAATTCCTCGTTTTCCATTTTGGATACACTTTAACTTGTACTTGTGTTGATTTACCTTCTAATGTGGCCTTCACTGTGTAATTACCAGGCTGTATTGCGTTTATGATTCCAGCTGTAGACACCTTAAGGCCTTTGGCATTGCTGCTTATGTAACTTAATCCTTCTGTTGCCTCATCAAAAGCATTATCATCATAATGGCTTGTCCACCTCAACTGGAGCTGTTCACCCTGATTAAGAGTAACTTCTTCGGTAAAAGGTGTGATTGAAGTTAAGTTCGTTCCTTTTCCGGTCGTAAAAGACCACGTCTTGTTCTTGGAACCTGTTGCTTCACCTGTGGAGTATGTGAGTGAAACGGTATATGTCTGATTGCCTTTTAACACCGACTTTGGATAGATAAACAATGTTTTGCCATGTAACTGTTCATGATATGGAAGTTCGTTTCCTCGGCTATCTTTGACGATAACCTGGTGACTGATCATTTCGAGCTGAGCGGCTGCGGAAATAATATAACCCGAGAACGTTACGCCGAACTGCTTGAGCGGATTCGGGATTTCATTGCCATAAAATCCTACCGGTACATTGGTCTGTTGATCGTAAGGATATACAGCCATCGTTCCCTCTTCTTTGGTCATCCAAGGGCCTGCGAAATCTGCGACAGCCGTTCCATCGACCAGACCGAACCCAACTTCAACAAGGGTAGGATCAAGAACGATTTCCCGATGATATGCAGTATCTAGGAATCCTTGTAGAGCGGCTGAACTGCTCTTCTGCTTGAAATGCATAGCTTCGGAGTAAGCATACCCCTTTGGAGCGACATAGCCAGCTGCTTCAATTCGATTTTTCATGTTTTTACCTGTGAAACCTGGCATGCCTTCCATTTGCATATGAGAGCTTAGATCAGGATGCTTGCTTTTGTTGGCATTGTAATATGAAGCATGAGACTTGGCAGCACGTGTGATAATTGGATTCAACTTGAGTGGAGGAACGCCGACCTTAGCACGCACCGCATTGAGGAAATTTAACGCATCCAGTTGATCCTGGGTGTACCCGGCACTGTCAGCGCTGGCACGGGGCACAACATGGGTGCTAAGTGCTCCTGCTAGTAGGCTAAAGAGAGCCAGAACTGTCGTGACGTAAGCAATTTTGGTGATGAAGCGCCTACGCTTGGTTAAAGATGATTTTCTGTGAATAAACAAGATGTGACCTCCTTCAATTAGATTATGATAAAATTCGACATAATATTTGTAAATCCTGCCATATGCACTACAAGATGCATTTGTCTGCTGTGTTATATGAGCTTTTGGTTACTACGCAAGCTAGATGAGTATAAATGAATTATTTTGATGAATTGTTTTCGCGCTTTTCCTCATTTTCTCAGTACGATCATAAAGTTATTGATTATTGTTAACAAATGTAAATTACTATAAGTGATACAGCATATTGTTAAAGGAGATGAGAATGGTGAATTTGAATAAGATGACAACGATCATTACCTTCATTTTGCTCATCATGATAGCCGTTTTTCGGAACAACGTTGCAGCTCTCATCTTCAGTGTGGTCATGATTGCGGTGATGGGGTACACCGCGTTCCGCGTGAGAACCAAATGGAATATAGGCACTGCCGTATGTCTAAGTGTGATCCTTGTGATCTGGAATGTGTACCTTGGCTTGGAAAATCTATAACAAAGAGACCCGCCTCCTTAACGAAGGCCGATCTCTCTAAACCACTTATACTAACTTGCCTCTATAATAGTGATAATCGGTATTCACTTCAAAACCAACACTTCGATACAGATTCAAAGCGCGCTCATTCTCCGTAACAACAGACAGTCGAATGTCCGTATACTCTTGCTTCTTCAAGAGATCGGACAGAATGGTAAGCACAGCACGTCCCAGCTTTCGACCCTGATAAGCAGGCAGAATGCAGAAGTTATGAATAAACGCAGTTGTGGCATTAATGGAATTGACCCGTACCAGCCCAACAGGCTGTTCATCCTGACAAGCAATATAGGTTACTCGGCTAGGTTCATTCGTTTGCATAAAATATTCACGAGTCCAGCTCTCTGAATCGCCGAAGGCTTGGGAGGAGCAGGTGATCATAAAATCCCAATCTTGAGCTTCTGCTACACGCAAAGTAACTTCGGGCAGTCCATCCATTGGAGAGATTTTACTCACAAGCTGCATGACGTACTCCGCACGATCATACACTGCTCCGAGTGATTCAGCCGTGTGGATTCCTGGAGATAAGCCCTGAGGAATACGGTAACTGAGCTGATGTATACCCTGTGGTGTCATGTCGAGAATGGCTTGCTTCAGTAAGCTAGAGAACACACCTTGGCGACGATGCTCTGGATGTACGATGGCATTTATACTTCCGGTCTCAGCGTCAGAAGCATACCAACTAAGGAGTCCAACCAATTCGCTGTCGCGATAACAGAGGAGCGCATGGTCTCCGTCTTTTTTGCTGATATGATCAAGATCTGCCTTAAGATGTACAGAATCCAGTTGTTTACATTGTTGTTCGAGCGAGATAATCGCATCAATTTGTTCCTTGGAATGATAGATCATCGGAATGACTTGATAGGTTGACATGCATTCACACCTTTTTATTGAAAGATACGCACAGAAACGCGGGTTAGAGTTCGCTATGCTCCAAAATAGATTTTAATTGAAGTTAGAATCATCTAGATCTATCTAAGATGAATCTATGGTTGGATAGAGGTACGCACTTTAAAGTGCGTACTTTTTTTATAATAGACAAGTGTATATTCTTATACCAACTATATTTGTCCCGTCCGTCTTTGTAAACCGAAGGATCTGCTGAGGGAAAGGGAAGAAAGGGTGAGTGTAATTGGGAAAGGATCATCCACATGAATTTGCAGCAGGTGATATCACGGTTGATGAAATGTATAATTTAATGATTGGTTCAGTGGTGCCCCGGCCGATTGCTTGGGTTTCTACGAGAAGTGCGGAGGGGGTGCTTAATCTGGCGCCGTTCAGTTTTTTTACCATTGCCTCGCGTAATCCACCAACGTTGCTCTTATCGATTGGTCCTGGTGTAGATGAGAGGCAAGGCACGGTTAAGGACACGCTAGTCAACATTCGAGAGACGGGGGAGTACGTTATCAACGTCGTTCCTGCCTCGCTTGCAGCTTCAATGCAGCGCTCGTCCGCTCATGTAGCATCGGAGGATAATGAGTTCGAACTTGCAGGGGTTACACCCCAGCCAGGGATATGCGTGCGTGTGCCTTCTGTGCAGGAGTCTCCCATTGCCTTTGAGCTTACGCTGGATCGAATCATCCCGGTTGGCACAGATCATGTGATTCTTGGAAAAGTCGAGCATGTTCGGGTCGATGCAGAGGCATATGCCGGTAATTATAAAATAGCCTTAGAGAACTGGCAGCCATTAGCCAGTCTGGCTGGCGATTACGCCATGATTACACCAGCGTTCACGTTATGAGAACGAGTTGTAGAATCACATCTCATAGCGGGTGAAGCGCAGAGAAAAAAAGGCTCCTTTTCAGGCGGTGTGCCTGATTAGAAACCTTTTTCCGGCAAAGTGTAGATGGTTGCTCCTTGTATCTCATGTGAGCATAATGATCTTTGTATGCTACGGATGTATCTCTAAATACGATATACCGCTAAACGGCTAGAAGTTAGTACGGGTAAACGTGGCATCACTCTTCACAGTGGAACTGCTGGATGCATTGATGGCATCGAGTTGCAGTACATAATCATAGTGCCGGATATAATAGCCGGGCTGACTGTAGGATTGCAGTGACACTTCACTGCTGTCCGCCCAGCCGGGGCTACTTAGAAACGTCGCATCTCCCTTATAGACTGCGGTATTCGTATAAGCTTCAAGCACAATTTTGTTGCTGGCATTACGCTTTAAGAAGAAGCCAGGGAAGTTGACGGACTCCAGCGAGATTCCTGTGGAGCTAGCAAGGCCAGGTACAACACGGAACTGGGAGTCCAGTACCGGTGAGACGTTGGCATCCACACGAGCTGTATAATTCGCATGACGGATATATCGATCCGGATAGTTGTGTGAACTGAACCGGCTGTACCCGGTGGTTTCAGGGGTAGCAGGTCCCAACATTTTGACCTCGTGTAAGGTTGGCGTATACCAGTTGCCAGGATTGTTCCATAAGACGGCATTCACCATATTAATTCGTACATAACGAGCAGTGAAATGCACCGCATCAGTCGTGAAACCATAGGTCAGGTTGTTGGTGCGATCTAGTGAAGCATAATTAATACCATCGTTACTGATCTCGATTTTATATTTGTAATACCCTTCAGAGCCTTTATACATAAACCAAGACGTGTCGATCTCCGTGATGGTCTTCGGAGCGCCGAAATCCACCTGCCACCACGCCGGCCAACTGTTGGATGAAGCTACCCATGAAGTCTGGTAGTTACCGTCATTGACGTTGGATGCAGATGAACCGGAGGCTGTCGAGATGGCAGTAGCCGTTTTGCCTTGAGCATGATTGACCAGAGCGGGTGGGGTTACTGTGCCTGTAGCTGCATCAATGTTCCATGTGGTGTACCACTCCAGCGATGCCGTTCCGTTCGAATCATTCAAGGTTAGCGGCAGCCAGATATGCTTGTGTTCTCCGAGGTTCATTGGATTCCAGCGGTCTCCCATATAGATATACGATGTTGTACTGCTGCCTGTGATCGTAGCGATATCATGGATCTGCGAGCCGAAGGCCGATGGATTGCCATATGGTGTAAGGGAAGTCCATGGCCCTGTCATAGACGTCGCAGTGGCGTACGCTCCTTGATTCGGATACCAGCCCGCGGCTTGGGAGGTGAAGAGGTAATAGCGGTTTCCTTTTTTCACAACGGCAGGTGCCTCGCGATAGGTATTCTCGAATAGCCAGCCTTCGAAGGATTGAATTCCGGTGTAGCTTGCATTCATTTTGAAAATGGCCACCGTATCATTAGCTCCGCCATTCTTACGGGAAGCAGTAACCAGATAACCTGTGCCATCCGTATCTACGAATACGGTCATGTCACGGGATTCATAATCGAGTGGACGGAAGCTGCCCTCATACGAAAATTTGCCATTCGGTGTATTGCTTGTCGCTACCGCTACACGCCCAAGGTTGTAATCCGTCCCGTTCTCATAATGTGCCCATAGCACATATTGGGAGGTGGCGGCGTTATAGATGACTTTGGGACGTTCGATTTTGCTGGATGCCAGTTCCGTTGCAGAATCCTTCGTCAGGATCGCATTGCTAAATGTCCAATTCTTCAGATCCGTGGAGGTGTAGACGTTAACACTGTCGAATCTGCCGCCTACTGCATGTTCACCATACAGATAATACGTCGAGCCTACCTGCAGAATGTTGCCGCTGTTGGCATGGATGGGATTGCCCGCCGTATCCAGCCAGTCGGTTCCGTTGGTTATCGTGACACTTGCTGCGCTTGTTCGTTCTGGATGAAGACCAAACAGGGTGAACGTGAGTGCTAAGACTAGACACCAGACAGCTTGCCTTTTACCCATTACATACACCTCCCGATAGAATGAAGATCAATATAGCGCTTTCAATTATATTCTAGTTGGGCTACACTCGATGACAAGTGAACAATACATCCATTGATGAACAAAGCGACATTTTATCTTGAACAAGCAGGAAGAGCGGGCATGGACTGAAGATGATGTCCAATGGCAAAGATAGCGGCATTGTACTACAATAATGCAAACTAAACTCGATTTAACGGAGACGGGTACATATAACACTGCATCACCAGCTATATAACGCAACACGATATCACCATTACATGATAATAGGGATAGCAGGCTTGGTAACAAGCTCGCTATCCCTACGTCATTGTGTATTTATTTTAGACAGAGAATGAATTACTTATTGCCCTTACGAACCTTGAGCTGCATCTTTTTGATCGTTGTATTTTGCATCATTTCAAGCACAATTGGCCCTTTGCCGTTCAGAATTTCCACATCTGTTACGTTATCCTGAATGGTAATGATGCCAATATCGTCTGCGCCCACGCCTTCAAGCTTGGCGATGGTTCCAACGAAGTCAACAGCACGAAGTTTCTTCTTCTTGCCCCCATTGAAGTTCAGCTTCATAATCTGCTGATTCAATTGTTCGCGCTTGTCCTTTTTGCGCTCAGGTACAATCTTAAGCCGCTTCTCGAACTCTTCTCTGCGGCGATCTACAGCATCTTCAGAAGGAGTTTTAATCACCGGGATCTCGAATCCGATGTAGGATTCAATCTCAGCAAGACGTCTGCCATCCTTCGGCGTGATGAAGGTAAAGGCTTTACCCGTCTGACCTGCACGCCCAGTACGGCCTGTACGGTGAACATAGCTTTCCTTTTCGAGCGGAATATCGTAGTTGATTACATGTGTGATATTGGTAATGTCGATACCCCGAGCAGCTACATCCGTCGCAACTAAATAACGGAATTGTCCACGTCGGAAGGCATTCATGACTTCAATCCGCTCGTCCTGCTCCATGCCGCCATGGATGCGATCTGCTGGATAGTCGAGGTCAGCCATCACGCGGAACAGCTTGTCTACATTCTCCTGCGTGCGGCAGAATACGATACAGCTATCCGGATTTTCCACAATGAACAAGTCTTGCAGTAGCGCAGTTTTGTTCACTTCAGAAGTATGAATAACCGCATGTTCAATCGTGGCTGTTGTCAGTCCGCTTGCCTTGATCTCAATCTCCACCGGGTTGTTCATGTATTTACGGGATAGATTGGCTACATCTTCTGGGAAGGTCGCGGAGAAGAGCATTGTTACACGCTCCTGAGGCAATGCCTGAATAATAGCACCCACCGTCTCAATGAAGCCCATATTCAGCATCTCATCGGCTTCATCAATGACCAGATAAGCGATTCGATCCAGTGGCAGTGTTCCGCGTTCGATATGATCCAACACCCGACCAGGCGTACCTACAGCGACATGAGTTCTTTGTTTTAACTCAGCCTTCTGGACATGAAAAGGCGATTGTCCGTATAGTGCGGTTGCCTTGATGCGTTTGAAACGGCCGATATTGGTGATGTCTTCGGTAACCTGCAATGCCAGCTCGCGGGTAGGGGTAAGAATCAACGCTTGCGGTTTATTCTCGTTCCAATCTACCTGTTCACAGAGCGGGATGCCGTATGCAGCCGTTTTACCACTACCTGTCTGTGATTTAACGACCAGATCTTTATTCTCTAGGGCGACTGGAATGACTTTGGACTGAACCTCAGTTGCTGTCTCATAGCCCAGACTGTCCAGTGCTCGTACAATTTCTTCTCCAAGCTGAAACTCACTAAATTGTTGCTTGCTCATTATTAACCTCTTTTGCATTAGTTTTGAATACTACATATTAGCATTACACCGTACTATTTGCGTATACCTTCTTATTATACTCGATATGTTGGAGCGTTAACGGAATATTTGATGTAATTCAGATGTAATCGTTAAAAATTAAACGAAAGGAGATCCCCTGCTCAAGCAGAGGATCTCCTTTGATTTATTAGATACTGTCTCTAGTGGAGTGTGACCAATACTATTAAATCCACTCCTCCCTAGCAACTCTGCACAGGAAAGATAGAGTTATAGAGAATACTATGAAACTATAAAACAGAAGGAGGATGATTTTAATGGGATACAACAACGGGAATTCGTACAACAACTATGCTATCGTATCAATTATTAAACAACTGGGATTGGGTGCTAATATTAGAGTTCACTTTCAAGGGCAAACGCATACCGGAAAATATGCCGGACTGAACAATGGAGTGCTTATTCTTAATAGATCGAATAATGAGACTGCTTATTTCCCAGTCAATCAAATTACAGCAATAGACGTTATCTAAAGAAGACAAGACAAGAAGAACGCATGAAAGAGAAGCAAAAAGAAGAAGCGGAAACTAGATTTTCCGCTTCTTTTTTCTTGGGAATATGACCTGCACAGCAGAAATCATGCGGGGATGGATATAGACAAGCGAATCACTCTTATTGATCACGACTGAATCAAAGGCAAAGCCAGCATAGATTCCCTCAATAGACTTGGAATTTAGATATATTCGTACATGAGCTCCTAATTTGCATCTTTGCAATATATACACACTAAACATCGTAGTAGTCCTCCCATCGTCTTTATCGATAGGATATGCTAAAAAGATAGGTTTGCGTGGATGCTTGCTGAGATTTTAGCTTTCTAGCACATTGAGTCTTGTGGGAGGATAGAGCGTTCCTCGTTGCCTATTCAGCATGAATATATAATAGATTGCGCAGTTTTTTTGATTACTTCAACATACTTACATATTTACCGTATACATAGACAACGCGACCATCCAATTTCACTTTCAGCCAGCCATACTTCTCTGTGCTAATTACCTCAAGAATGGTTCCTTTAGGTACAGCCGTGACGATCTTGGCTTGGGATGAAGCACCAGCGCGAACATTCAGGTAAGCTGCGGTTACTTTGGCTTGTTTAACCTTGTTGTCTTTTACCGTATCAGGCTTCGTTGAGCCTGGTGTAGTAGCAGGTTTGCCTGGTTTAGCTGGTTCTGGTGTTGGCTTCGGTTTAGCTGGTGTGACAGGCTTCTCCGGTGCAGGTGTAGGTGTACCCTCACCGTTTCCAGCCGCTGCTTTACGAGCTGCGTTCAACTTCTGATAGAACTCACCTTTGGTTGATATGCCCGAGAATTGTGCTGTATCTACGTTTGCTTTGGCAGATAGGGCATCAATCTCTTCTTGCGTCACAGCATCCAGAATGTTAATGGAGGCAATGTTGGTGTATTTTCCATCTTCTGTGTTAGGCACAGACATTACGCCCTCATTGATAAGCTCTACAACATCTGCACGGGCTGGTGCAGTGAGGTCAACGCCAGTGATTGTCCAGTTGTGCTGAATCTTCGGTTCATAAACACCGTTCATGACATCTTTCAGGTAGGCAATAGACAGGTTGCGAATGGTACCTTGAATCTCGCCGAATGCCGAAGCATCCTTGGAGGACCAGAGTTGCTTGAACGTACGGCCTTCCAGTGCGCCGCCCTTCGCAATTAACGCTTCCATCCGGTAAGCATTCATACCGAGTTTAAGCGTATCTTGTTCTTTTACTGCTTCACCATTGCTGTATTTGAGGTTCGTAATTCGGCTACCGTATGGCTTGGTGAGATCAATCTCATAGGTTACGCCGCCGAAGAAATCATTCGTACTGTACTTGGAAGCACGGCGCTTCGGATCAAAGCTAATCGTTACATCTCCTGGGCGTGTCGAGTTAAAGTATCCTACAGACCACTCCATGTAATCCTTCAGGTCACGTCCCGTGACTTCATATACAGTGACTTCACCGAAGGTATATTGATAGTTGAAGGCGATGTCTTTTTTCTTGATCGGGCCAATATCTAGCTTGGCTTTGTCGTTATCAATCTGGTGTGCAACCACATCGGCATCGCTGTAATGGATCATGACTTCGGTGAAGAAGTCGGATAAAGGGGTCTCCTGAACCTGCACAGCAGGAATGCCTTTGATCTCATCGGCAGGTACCAGGTTAGTTCCTTTTAATTCAGCAACCTCGATGTTAGCATCTGCACGAGCGAACTCGTGGAACGGGTGCAATGTCTCTTCAAGCCCTGCATCAGATACCTCGTAGGTACCATCTGCTGCTTTTACAGCGAGAGCCTGAGCTTCTTTACTTTTCAAGACAACGTTGTCGCCGTCTTTCTCAAAGGTTAGGTCGATTCGTGAGATGTGTGATCCGTATTTGTTCGGTTCGGAGATCAATACGCCGTTTACCGTTTGCGATTCAATTAGAGTATGCATGTGTCCAGCAAAAATAGCCGCCAGCTCAGGGTTCGCATTTGCGATGTCGGTTACTCCGGTTCCCGGATTGCCGTTCTCGTTGTCGAGACCCATATGCATAAGTCCAACCATGACATCTACTTTGCCTTTAAGCTCAGCAATGGCTTTTTTGGTCTCTTCGACAGGATCTTTAACAATAATGCCATCTAAGTGATCGGTGCCTTTCTCAAACTCAGTAATCATCGGTGTGTTCATTCCAATGACACCGACTTTAATGCCATCTTTCTCAATAATCGTATAAGCAGGCATGTAGCGGTCGCCGTTTTCTTTGAAAATGTTACCTACGAGAGGTTGTCCGTTGAATTGGGAAGAAATCTTCTCCAACACATCCAGACCAAAGTTAAACTCATGGTTACCCATGACCCATGCGTCATATTTCATCTCGTTCATTGCGACCATCATGGGAGATTGCGGTTGATCATTGAATAGCTCAGCAGAGTTATCCTGAATCATATCTCCTGCATCTAGCAGAATCGTGTTAGGATTCTCAGCACGAACTTTTTTAACGATGGTATAGAGCTGTGTCATGCTTCCCGTTGGGTTTGGACCGTCGAGAGCGTAGTCCCATGGCATAAAACGCCCATGAATATCGGATGTGCCGAGCAACGTAATTTTAGTTTCTTTTGCTGATTCGGCTGCTTCAGCCGGGGCTGAAGTGAATGGAGCGAACAAAATGGAGGTACATAAGAGGAATGATAAAGACCATCCGGCGAAACCTTTCGTTGAAAATTTGCGCATGTTGTAATCTCCCTTGTTATCTAGTGTATGTAAAGATATGTGTCATTTTATACTAGATAAACATTAAGGGAATGTAAACCCGTATGTAACAATTATGTTCGATTGGGATAGGGTGAGCCTGATCACCGATAAGGGGAAAAGATATACTTTTCAAAGTAAATAGTATATTTTGAAGGTATTTTAAACCAAATTTATCCAGTAAGATGATTTTGTAAGCGCTTAACAATAAATAACCAAGGAGGAAAAACATGTTTAAATCCAAGTGGTTCAAGACAGTGGGCACGCTCGCATTAGTAGGTGTATTGGCTACGTCCGTAGCGGTCGGCAGTGTGAGTGCTGGTTTGGCAAAAGGAAGTAAATTTCTTGGAAATATCATTGCAAGCAGCATTCCCTCCAACTTCAGTCCTTACTGGAATCAGGTGACACCCGAGAACTCCACCAAATGGGGTGCTGTAGAGGGAACCCGCAATTCAATGAACTGGTCTCAGGCAGATATGGCTTATAACTATGCGAATAATAATGGCTTCCCATTCAAATTCCATACCCTTGTCTGGGGAAGTCAGGAGCCAGGTTGGGTTAGTGGACTCTCGGCTGCGGATCAGAAAGCGGAAGTACTCCAATGGATCAAGGCGGCAGGTCAGCGCTATTCCAAAGCTGCTTTTGTTGACGTGGTGAATGAACCGCTGCATGCGAAGCCTTCGTACCGCAACGCGATTGGTGGGGATGGAGCTACCGGGTGGGATTGGGTGATCTGGTCTTTCGAGCAGGCGAGACAAGCATTCCCTAATTCCAAGTTACTTATCAACGAATATGGCATCATTAATGATCCGAACAAAGCAGACCAATATATCCAGATTATCAACCTTCTGAAAAACAGAGGACTGATCGATGGCATCGGTATTCAAGGACATTATTTCAATATGGATACGGTATCGACTAGTACGATGACAACTGTTCTGAACAAGCTGGCGGCAACAGGGTTGCCAATCTATGTGTCTGAGCTGGATATGACGGGTGACGACAACACGCAATTGCAACGCTATCAGCAGAAATTCCCGATCCTCTGGAAGCATTCAGGCGTGAAGGGCATTACACTGTGGGGATATAATCAAGGACAGACGTGGGTGAACGGATCTCACTTGGTGAATAGCAACGGTACGGAACGCCCGGCCTTGCAGTGGCTGAGAAACTACCTAGCGAATAACTCTTAAGCCATCGAAAGGTTACCAATGAAGATGAAGGAGCCTTATCTTGATATTACAAGATGAAGGAGCCTTATCTTGATATTACAAGATGAAGGCTCCAATTCATTTATCCATTTATCTTATCTATATATGAGAAAGTTCAGCGCTTGGTGTGTCAATGATTAACGGTGTTGTTACTCAATAACAATGCTATTGAAGGAGTCGGCTTCCAGCTCAAATGTTAGTGTCTGTTTTTCATAGGCAAGATGAAGCTCACGCTTATCCTTGAAGGGATTGTTAATGACAATCACTAGATGACCATCCTCATTGCGGAAAGCGACTGCTTTACCAGCCCAAGCTCCTGAAAGTCCTAGTCTCCGGGCACCTGGCGCTACTTGGTGAGCAAAATGCTTCATGACATAATACTCCGGATTGCGAGTGAGTTCCTTCTGCTCCGGATTAACTGTAATCATGGAGTTCTGCTCCCATCCCCACGTGCTGCGGCCTTTCGGCTCAAGTACCATATTCCAATAGATGTACGCGTTCACCCCATTGCTGAAATAATGCTGGTATAGATTGAATACATATTTGGCATAGTTCCAGGAGTTGTTCCCGTCACCACATTCATTTTCGGTCTGCATATAACGAAGCTCGGGATAGCTTGCCACGGTACGTTGAATCGCATTTTTACCTGCCCATTGGTAGCCGACACCCTTAATATAGGCGTACGCTTTAGGGTCGCTGAGAACAAGCCCCGCATATTCATCAAAATCATTCGTTTTTTTCTTCATCAATTCTTCCCATGGATCGGGTGCGTTGATCGTTCCCAACCAGATTTCCGTGTCCAAGCCGTGTTTGTCAAAAGCAGGGCCAAGATAATCGGCGATAAATTCACGGAGCTGCTCGCCTGTCCACATGCAGGAAGGGAACTTCTGATCAGCAATGACTTCGTTTTGAACATGAACCTGATGAATCGTAATACCCGCCTCGTGGTAAGCCTGTACGAATTTCACAAAATACAGAGCATAAGCTTCTAGAATTTCCTTCTCCCAGCGCAGTGTGCCATAGTTATACGCTTTGGGTGTCTTCATCCAAGTTGGTGGACTCCATGGAGAGGCGAAGAGTTGTAAGTTCGGATTATACGTGAGGGCTTCCTTAATGTACGGAATGAGATATTTGAAGTCGCGTTCAATTGAAAAATGCTCCATCGCCACGTCCCCATCGACCTCGTTGTGGCTATACC
The DNA here is from genome assembly GCF_001426865.1 of Paenibacillus sp. Root52. Classification (GTDB taxonomy): domain Bacteria; phylum Bacillota; class Bacilli; order Paenibacillales; family Paenibacillaceae; genus Paenibacillus. The sequence continues at coordinate 97,522 of NZ_LMFO01000033.1, forward strand.
ATTGCTCTGCATAATCACTTGCCCCAATCGGGAGTCGGCAGATGTTGAATTTATGTTCACCTTCAGGGTGAAAGAGGGAATGAAATACTTCACGACGCTGTTCATCATTCAAGTGGGAAAGGGCCATATAGCCCAGTTCATTGAAACATCCACCGAATCCTTCAACAAGCTGGTGCTCAGCACCACTCAGTGTTAAGTTATCGCTTTCTTTTGACGGCATAAAAAAGATTTCTTTCCATGCGGTATCAGGTGTTGTAGAGTACCCTTGTATGGTTAGTGACATCTAATGTTCCTCCTCGCCTAAACCTCGGTTATGGTGTACAGTACAGTCAGTATAACAAGTCTTCTATGAAATGAAGATACACTGATCCGTGTAAAATTTGCCCTAATCCAAGGTGGTGTAATCCATGATTATCCCAGAACAATATCGTTCCTATTTATCTCGAGAGAGTCGCTGGCTACCCGCTACCGATTGGAATGTGAAGCTATTTGGTGCGCATATGCAGCAGGTGAAGCAAGGCTGGCGTGTACCGACAGAATCTCATCTGGCCTTTGAGTTGATTCTTATTCTGGAAGGAATACAGACGACGAGTATGGAGAATATTCATTACGAACTGCATCAAGGGGATATTCTGCTTATTCCACCAGGCTGTAGGCATACGAATGAATGTAATCAGGAGCAAGGTTTAACCTACTTTATCGCTCATTTTAATGTGGACGAGGTGTTGTTTCGGCAGGAGATGAGTCAACATGTGCAATGGTTATTTCCGAATGGCAGTGAAGATAATCAGCGCATCAAGGATATTATGCTGAAGTGGGTAGGGCTACTTAACCGCAATGAAGAATATACGACGCCCGATCTGTTTCGTATGCAGGCAGGTTTGCTAGAGATTCTGGCGGTTTTAGCAGAACGTAGCTCTTCACGTGCCAAGGAGGCTGTCTCTCCAACAGTAGCTCACTATGCGAAGCTGATTGCCGAGGCGATTAAGAGCCAGTGGATCACATTCGAGATGGTGGATTAGGAGACAAGCCGATTCGAATCGAAGAAATTGCATCCTCACTTCAGATCAGTACAGGGTATGCACTGGAGACATTTCAGAAAGTGTATGGTATCTCTCCGCGCAAGTATTTATCCGAACTCAAGCTTCATGAGGCCAAGCAGCTTATTCATCAGCCCGACCTGAGTCTGACTCGGATTGCTACGATGCTTGGATATTCTTCTCTTGCCCATTTCAGTCGGCAATTCAGACGTTGGACAGGCATGAGTCCGAGTGAATACAGACAGACCGTTGGAGGTATTCATTTTTTTGAATAATTGAAAAAAGGCTTTCCCGGTATGGTTCCAACTAACAGTTAAGGAACGATACGATGGGAAGGCCTTTTTAGCATAAGACACAATTATATATATGAGTTCGTTTAAGGCTGAGACTGTTCTCTGACCAATGGTTGCTTATTCTCGAAGATCAGGATCGTTTTGCTGCTGGCAATGTAGCCGACAGTTGTATCCAGTTGCTCAGAGATAAATCGCACAGGGACGAAGGCTTTTCCGTTTCGCATTAACAGAGGTGCATCATTCATCATCAGTTGATCATTCACTCGCACCTGCTTATTATCAGCGTTCCAATGAATGGTCTGATCATTCTGTGTAATGGTAACCTCATGTGCAGCGGCATTCCAGTCCACATGGGCATTTAACTGCTCTGAGATAAAGCGTAAAGGAACGTAAGTCCGACCTTCATCAATGAAAGGTGCTGCATCCAGGGCATATGCCTGATCCCCCACATAAGCTGTCGTAGAACCTTCAACTAAGCGTTGAAAACTGCCTTGAGGGGTTCGTTTCTGCTCCCGTACATTCATCTGGTTCAACAAGCGCATCGTGTTACTGCCGCTGGTTACATCCAAGTAGTTATTCTGTACCGTTAGCCCCCCAGATTCACTCTCGTTAACCGAGGTCTGCACATTCGTAGCAAAGGATACCGAAGCGTTGATATCCGTGATGGTGTTCGTCGTAGCTGCCCGAGTAAAAGAGAGCCCCGCAATTGGGCTTAGATCCCACACCCGATTATTGGCTAGTTGGAGCGCCTTGAGATGCGTCAATGACGCTAGTGGTTCTAGGTCATAAATTTGGTTCGATTCAGCGTTCAGCTCGGTTAGATGGTGCATATCCGCAATAGCATGTAGATGCTGGATCTGGTTGCCGCTAATATCGAGCGTCCGTATTCCTGTCATATGTTCAATGGGCGTCAGATCTGAAATTTCATTTCCCGATACATTGAGTTTACGGAGGGTGTTAGGCAGATCAGCGAGAGCGTCCAGATGCTGAATTCGATTGTTCGCTACATTTAACTGCTGCAGCTTGGTGGAATGTGCAAGTGGAGAGATGTCTGCAATCTTATTGTTAGCCAGCTCAACCCAAGTTAGATCAGACAGATCCGTCAGCGGTGTAATATCTGTAAGCTGGTTTCCACTAGCAAAGAACGTATGTAGCCGGGTGAATTCATCAATAACATCAATAGAAGAAATTGAATTGTTGCTAATCAAGAGTCGTCCGAGATCCTTCAGATCTGCAAGTGCATCAATAGATGTAATGTAATTGTTCCGTACATCAATCTCTCGAAGCTGGGTCAGATGCGTTAGCGGTGTCAGCGTCTCAATCTCGTTACCGTATAGTCGCAGATGCGTCAGGTTAGACGCCTGTTCAAGCCCTGCTAGACTTTGAATGCCTGCATTGCTCAGATCTACGACAGTGAGTTGCTGCAGATCGGTTACGGTCAGGGGAGCATCCAGCGGTTTGTTCAAAATAAGTTTCAAACCATCTTCCAGTGCAGGGTCTTCAATAAGTCTGTTGCCTGATTCGCCGGTTGGGTACGCCAAAGCCTGGCCGGCTGAGCCAATACTTAGAATAAATAGTAGAACTAGTAGAGTCACTCTTCTCATTAATACGGTTCCCTCCGATTCTATGAATTGATGATGCGCCATTCGTTTGTATAACTTCTATGTAGTTCAAGCTTTATCGTCATGATATAGAGAGATCAGGATGCACACATCCCTAGTTATTAACCCATCGTATGAAAAAAGGAACACCTTATTCAGGATAAGCCAATAACTCTAGTTCTATTTTATATGAATGTACCTTACACTGCACACTTCTTAGCCACTTTGCTCAAAAAAATTTAATTGTCCGCTTCCATCGTAATTCAATGCCCGTTAAGAAGGGGTAAAGATAGGTAAATACCCATTTGGAGGAGAAGGTGCGAGTATGCGTCAAGCCATGATTATCAGTAATCCATCGTCCGGTAAAGAACAGGCTCAGCAGTATGTATCCCAGGTCAAAAGAATTTTGGTATCACAGCAGTATGAGGTTGTCATCAACGAAACGGCTCAAGAAGGAGATGCGACCAACTTCTGTCTAGATGCATGTAAAAACAGATGTGATCTCGTTATTTCAATTGGAGGGGATGGAACGCTGCATGAGACGATTAACGGCATGATGGATCAGGATCACCGTCCTACGCTTGGCGTCGTACCCTTGGGTACGGTCAATGATTTTGCACGAGCACTTCATATCCCCCTTGATCCGGAAGAAGCTATTCGCGGGCTGAGTTCAAATCAAGTGCGTACGGTGGATGTCGGGAATATGAATGGACGTCTGTTTGCCAATGTTGTAGCAGCAGGTTCACTAGCCGAAGCGTTGTCCTCTGTTTCATCCGAAGAAAAATCAAAGTTGGGTTCATTTGCCTACCTGAAGGAAGGCCTGAAGGACTTGGTGAATACCCCTGCGAAACGGCTCACCATTGAACATGACGGTCAGATCTGGGAGGGCGACTCTCCCTTATTCCTCGCTGCGCTAACCAATTCCGTCGGTGGATTCGAGAAGCTGTCTCCAGATGCGGTGGTGGATGATGGGGTTATTCATTGTTTTGTGATCCGGAATATGAGTATGCTTAACACACTGACTTTGGGCACATCCTTACTGTTCGGTAGCTTGAAAGACCATAAAGATGTGGAGTATTTTACTGCAAAAGAAGTATGTGTGACATCTGATGAGCCAATTGGAACCAACGTAGATGGAGAGGAAGGGCCGTCACTACCCATCCAGATTCAAGTTCTTCCTCAGTATATGAAGGTGATTGTCCCAGAAGAAGTACAGGCCGATGAAGATTAGGGAATAACCGCGCTGTGCGTCATGGTTAGTCACAAACGGTCATTTTTCCATAGAAGAATTCTAAAAACCCATTGAAACCGATTGCAGATGTATGTCACAATCATAGACGGAAGACAAGTACCATCAACGATGATTGTAGCAATACAATTAAACAAATATCCGAATATGGAGGGGAATCATCTTGAGAACAATTAAACTTGGCAGTAGCTCGCTGGAGGTACCGGTTGTAGCGGTTGGCTGCATGCGTATTAATACATTAGAGGGTAAAGAAGCGGAGCATTTTGTTCGTTCTGCAATGGAGATTGGAGCGAATTTCTTCGATCACGCCGACATTTATGGAACAGGAAAATGTGAGGAGATCTTTGCAGAGGCTGTGCAGATGAGCCCTCAAGTTCGGGAAAACATCATCCTGCAATCCAAATGCGGGATTCGCAAGGGTATGTTTGATTTCTCCAAAGAGCACATTTTGAATTCAGTCGATGGCATTTTGCAGCGTCTGAACACGGACTATTTGGATGTACTGTTGTTGCACCGTCCGGATGCACTTGTTGAGCCGGAAGAGGTGGCAGAAGCCTTTGACCTGTTGGAGCGCGAAGGTAAAGTTCGTCACTTCGGCGTATCTAACCAGAATCCGAACCAGATTGAACTGCTTAGAAAATATGTTAAACAGCCACTGGTCGCTAATCAGCTCCAGATGAGCATTACGAATACAACGATGATTGACAGTGGAATCAATGTGAACATGGAGAACGAAGCTGCAATTAACCGTGATGGCAGTATCTTGGATTATTGCCGCTTGCATGATATCACGATTCAGCCATGGTCTCCTTTCCAATACGGATTCTTCGAAGGTGTTTTCTTGGGTAGCGACAAGTTCCCTGAGCTGAATGCGAAGATCGACGAGATTGCAGCGAAATATGATGTGAGCAACACAACCATTGCAATTGCTTGGTTGCTGCGTCATCCGGCACAGATGCAGCCCGTGACAGGTACGATGAACCTTGAACGTTTGCAAGACTGTGTTAAAGCGTCGGATGTACATCTTACTCGTCAGGAGTGGTACGACATCTATCGTGCTGCTGGAAATGTATTGCCATAAGTCTAGCAACATTGGCGTAGAGTTCTCTTAGAAACGGTCATGAAAACACGGGTGGATCTTCGCTCGTGTTTTTATGCTGTTCAGGTTATCAGGCTGACGCTTTTATAGCATAAAATCGAAGGAATATTATGGTGATATAAAAGGATTAAATTGTAATTAATACAAATTAGTTCAAATTATTTTGTTGACCCCTACTTAATAAATACATATAATTATTTTAAAAATATCTTTTATATGGAATTTATTTCATCAACGTGATGAAGTGGATTCATTCGTTTTTTATTTTGGAGGGTGGTGTTCGTTTGGAGTCCACAACCACGATACGCGATCATTTGGAGAGTTATCTTAAGCGTGAGCAGAGGTCTATTAGCTTCTTTTCAGACACGTCAGGCATTAATTCAGGTACGCTGAGTAACATTCTTAATAAAAATCGCCCGATTGCTATGCAGCAATTGGATCGAATTACAGCGGCTATGGGATTAGAAGAAGGTCATTTCTATGAACTATACATAGATGAGTGTTTTGTGCATGCGACTCCTGACTGGCGGAGACTAGGGCCATTCCTCCATCGTTGTGCCGATTTGAATAAGTTGAATTGTATTGAAGAAGTTATCCGCTTAATGATGGATAATCTATCTTATATTCCCTTGTTATTTGAAGTGGCAGAAGAATTCTACCGTGATGGCAAATACGAACCCGCGATCCTTTTATACGAAACGATTGCTGAGAGTGAGAAAATGCAGCACTCGGAGCGGTTAGCCTTATGCCAATACCGATTGTTCAAGCTCGGCCTGTGCAAGGATCAGCAACGGAATCTGATCATCGCAGCACAGTTTGAATACTATGTAGATCGCCTGGATGAACGATATCAGTTGGATGCCTTGAATGAGCTTATTAATGCATTTGGTGCACTACATCGTTGGAATAAGGTGCAAGAGCTCTCTGAAAAGTTAAGGGTGAAAGCAACAATTCATTATGAATTGAATGGTAGGAAGAAGCCGGAAGAAACCAAACGACCCATCATATTTTATATCTTATATTCATATCTAGCAGCAGGTAGTGCCTGTTATCAGCTCAAAGATTATGATCATGCACTTGAGTATGTGTCACTCTACGCGGTTAACGATTGGGTGAAAGAGTGTAACGAGGAAGAGGCGCTAGTCATCACTCAGTTTCAGGAATGGGCTGTGGGGAATCGTTACATCTACCGCTTGATGGCAGGGCAGTTTGAAGTGTTGCCTGATTATTTGAACTATATATCAACGAGAGAGAATGAGATATTTCCAGCATTATGTGATATCGTTACAGCAGCCAATCGATATAACGGAAATATCGATTTGGTGTTGGAACAGTACGAATCTTATTTCACATATCAGGAACAGAGCAACCGAATTGGGAAGGTCAGCAAACAAGTCACTGATGATCGATATGTACGTCTTTTAGCTGATTTGGGTGCATATTATCTGAAGAAAGATGAGTTTCATAAGGGTATTGAATTTGTCGTAAATAGTCTGAAATTTTCACTTGAAATTTGTAGTGGTAGAGGTATGCTTAGAGGTGTCGGGCTGTTTGAGCAATACAGGGATTTTGCGACAGATACCGCTAAACAGCAGTACAAAATTATAATTAGTGAGGTGCAGAAACTCAATGAAGAGAACGTTGGCTTTGCTGATAGCCACATGTAGCATTTGGGTAAGTATCGTAATTCCTGCTCCTGAGCCTGTCTCTGGAAACGAAGCTCCAAGCCCTTCAATAGCGAGACCTGCTGATCATGGATTTGGTACTTAGAACATAACAAAATTAGAAGACGCCTCTGAAGCCTATTCAGGGGCTTTTTAGTTTGGAAAAATAAGTAATGTCATATGACTATAGTCCTACCGATTGACATAATCAGCTAAAATATGACAAAAGGAGGGGGCACTATGGAACATACTGCGTTAATCGTCCAGATTGAATCGGCTAGGGAACTGCTGTACACCATTGAGATGAAATATGGGAATCTGCTGCACCCGGAAGTTATTCAGCAGTCCGTAGTGTTAGACGGTCTTATTAATCAATTCAATCAAGCCAAGCAGAAGGCATCCTTGAGATCATGCCAATGATTTAACTTAGCTAGCTTAGCAACGGGTTAAGCTAGGGCTTAGACTCTGGAGTTAATCTAAGTGATGCAGTTTTAATTTTGAGAAAATAAAGATGAGTATGCATTTGACTATTTACTTTGCTGCCTTCGTGCACTATAGTTAGTTACATGAGTAACTAACCGACTAACTAACTGAATGACAAACCAACTAACACAACAGACACAGACTATTATCATTAAATAACGAAAGTTGGATCTGCATGAAATCGACTTTGGATGAATCACAGCCTATTTTTCATCAGATTGCGATGATGATTATGGATGATATTGTAGAAGGCCGACTAAGGGTGGAAGAGCAGGTTCCGTCCACCAATGAGCTTTCACGGTTTTACAATATCAATCCAGCCACAGCGCGTAAGGGACTGCAATCGCTAGTGGACAAAGGCATTATTTACAAACAGCGGGGAGTAGGCATGTTCGTAGCGAAGGGAGCACGAGATATGTTGCTAATGGAACGAAAGGAACATTTTTACGAAGAGTATATTAGACCACTGCTGGAGGAAGCGCGAAGAATTCATATGAATGAAGATATGATTATTGACTTGATTAAGGGCAAGCAAGATAAGGAGGATGAGTCATGATCCAATTAGAACAGGTTAGCTACAGCTATCAACAGACCGCCGTACTAAAGAATCTGAATTTACATGAAACGGAGCCTGTCATCAGCGGGTTATGGGGAAGGAATGGTGCTGGTAAAACGACACTAATGAGTTTGATTGCGGGTCATAATCGTCCTGCAAGCGGCACAATCCGTGTAATGGGACAGAATCCATACAACAACCTGAAGGTGCAGGATCAGTTATGTTATATCCAAGAAGCGCATTCACTCGGCAAAAGTTGGACTGTTCGGGATCTGGTTCGATTCGGACAGTACTTTCACTCTAGTTGGGATCAGGATTTGGCGGAACGGCTTATTGAGATGTTTGAACTACCTACAAAAAAGAAAATTGCCACCTTTTCCAAAGGTATGAATTCTGCGGCACAGATGATATTGGGACTCGCTAGTAAAGCCGATGTTACCATACTGGATGAACCGACGAATGGATTGGATGCGGAGAAACGTAAGTATTTTTACCGCGCATTATTGGACAGCTATGAAGACCACCCGCGATTAATTCTCGTGTCCAGCCATCATATTGAAGAGATTCAGCCATTGTGTGAGTCACTTATTGTTCTTCATGATGGGGAGATCCTCATACACCAACAGATGGAGGAGATACGCGAACAGGGAATTCTGCTAACAGGGTCAATTCAAGATGTTAATGAAGTGGTACAACATGCTAAGGTGCTAGAATCTTCTGAACTTGGCTCAACGTTAAAAGTGATGATCGATGCCCCATACTCTGCCGAGTGGAAGGAACTTGCTCGTGATCATCGCCTTTCCATTGAGAAAGCTACACTACAAGATTATCTCATAAACATTACACGGAAGTCAGAGAGGGTGAGAGGATGAATGCGATTCGCGGAACACATCGACTGATTCTGGAAGATATGCGTTGGTTTCTTAAATTGTTTACCTTGATAACCTTGTTGCTGGTTCTAGCCTATGTCGCAGTAGGGCTTATATTTGATGTGAGTTTCCCAGCAGCGGCCTTTGGCCCTATGTATGGGGGGATATGCGGATTTGCTGTTTCAGGGATGGTTGCTATATTTCCTGTTGCCATCGGGCTAGGCAGCACAAGAACTCAGTTTATGAAGTCGTTCTACCTGAACTCAGCGGGGATGGTTATTGGAGGCATTACCGTCCTGAACGTGATTTATGTTCTGATGCATTTACTCCATGCGAGCGGAATACTGGGTGTGACATTGTATCAGCCAGGTCAGTTGTATACGAGTGCGTACGAATGGTACTCCTATTATTGGATCGATCTCATGGTTGGATTACTAATACTGGGTCTTTCTGCATTCGTTACGGTTAGTTGGATACGTTTAGGCTTCCGAAACTTTTTCATCCTATTCTTCACCATTGCGCTTGGACTCACGTTATTCATTACGCTGTCTGATCTAAGTGGACTGATTCGCTGGATTACGGAAACGAACAGTGTCCTGCTATTCACTCTCTTAGGTGCAATCGGTGGTTGTCTGCTACTATCCACTTACCCTATGATGAAACATGCGCCCCTTGTACGAAAAGGTAGCAAAGACTAACGATAAGCCGGTGAAAGGCCTGAAGGGAAAGACGTTTCCCTCGTAACGAACCCAAAAGTGGGCAAATAGTGAGTTAAACACGTAGTAACGCATAGTGATAAGAAAAACACGAGGGATCATATGCTCCCTCGTGTTTGTTTATGCACGTTTGTTTTATTTAATTTAAGCCTGAGCTTGCGGTTTGAATCCTTCCTCATGAAGATATTCACCAGCTTCACTGCGTGATTCAAAAGCCATCTCTAGATCATGACCGGTAAACACACACCACATGTCATTATCATATTTTAACGTGAGTGTTTGTCCTTCTTCATTGATCCAGACTCCGCCGCCAGACGAGAGTGTAAGTGGGACAGATGCTTGTGGGATGGGTGCTTTCTCAACCACTTCAACTGCTTCTGGATTATAAGACATCGCTTGGATTGTTGCATCCAGCAATGTGCGCAGATCCGCTTCGGAGTAATCACGAATATTGACGAACCCTTTGGCATCCGTCTCGTAGTTTGGCAGCAGCCCTGCATAGATATAACCATTACCGTTCGGGTGAATATGAAGTGCTACAACCTTCTTCTCATAGGCGCTGTCCTCGTAGTGGAAATTCACACGCCCCAGAGAAACATTTTTGCGCTGCAGTTGAGGATACGATTCTAGAATTTCAAGCTTTTGTTCAACGTTAAGCATATGTGCCTCCTGTTACTTGTTAGGTAGAGGGATTATACCACAGGTGAAGGTTGTAAACATCTTCTGCTCATGAGGAGAATGCGGCATTACGAACAATCCTCTTCATTATGATCCTTATGACCCCATTATAATACGTTGCCCGAGCGCTTCCAGGTGTTCCATCACTTGCAGATAAGGATACGGCCCATAGCTGATTCTTGCTACACCTAGTGCAGCCAGTTGTCTGGGTGAAGGCTCGGGGGAAGTGACCATCACGTTGACGGGAAGCGGCGACTGGTCACACAGTTCTTGAATCCATTGTGGGTGTTGTAAACCTGGAACGAATAGACCGCTAGCCCCTGCTTCTTCGTAAGCCTTGGATCGTGCGATGGCTTCGTTAAGTAACGCTTCATTATGCTGCTCAGGAGCTTGTTGCAGAAATAAATCTGTGCGTGCATTGATAAAAAGAGGAATGTCTGCTTGCTCTGCAGCTTCTCGAGCGGCAGATAACCTCAAACACTGCTCTGTGACCGTGTACAGACCTTCGCCAGCGGGAAGTTGATCCTCGATATTGATGCCTACCGCACCATGATCAATGATTTGCGATACATTTTGCTTCACTTCTGACGCAGAGCTGCCATACCCTCCCTCTATATCGATGGTTACGGGCAAACCTACGCTTTTTGTAATGCGTGCGAGGTTAGCAAGTACCAGCTGGAACGGCAGAGCTTCTCCATCCTGTTCACCGTGGGCTGCGGCAACAGACCAGCTTCCGGTAGCAATAGCTGCGGCTCCTGTAGATTGAATGGTCCGTGCACTTCCAGCATCCCACACATTCACCAGTACAAGTGGTTTCCCCTTCACGTGGTATTGATGAAATTGCTCAGCTTTATCTCTCATCGTGTGTTTGTTGGCGTTCATCTTGGTTCACTCCTTTATATAATAAATGTGCTGCTGAATTTTACTGTAACGACCTCTGTTTCTCGTGTTGGAGCAGCCAGTTTTTGCGAGTGATTCCCCCGCCGTATCCACCAAGTTCACCACTTGTATTAATAACTCGATGACATGGAATGACGATCGCCAGTTGATTCGCTCCATTGGCTTGAGCTACAGCGCGACAAGCTGTCGGTTTACCCAGAGCGATTGCAATCTCTTGATACGAGCGTGTTTCCCCTGCTGGAATCAAAGATAATTGCTCCCATACCTTCTTTTGAAATGGTGTTCCTAAATAGAACAACGGTGTGTCGAACGTTGTCAGTGTTCCGTCGAAATATTGTTCAAGTTCTTGCTCAATGGATTGAATGGGCGGAGTCATGCCAGGTACAATCGCTGACTTGGTTCGTATCCGTAGGCGTTCTACCTCGCGTTCAAGCCCTCGACGATCAATAAATTCAAGCAAATATAGTTGCTTCTCATCAGCTACAGCCATCATGGGGCCAAGACGGGTGTCAATCCAGGACGCTTTGAGCACTTGGCCATCATTTACATGTGTTGGGGCAGCACCCATAATGCGTGAGAACGCATCACGGAAGCCACTACTGGATTCATACCCTGTAGATAACTGGCTATCAATAACGGTGTGACCTGAACGGATATTTTTAAGTGCAAGCCCCATACGGCGAGCACGAGCATACTCCACAAAAGTCATGCCAAAGCGTTTTTTGAATTGACGCCTAGCCGTTGATTCATCAATAGACAGGTCTTTGAAATCCTGCTCTTTCCATCGTTTCTCCGGATTATTCTCAACAGCCTCAACTAGAAGACGTACAACGTCTGATACGTGATTGGGATGGGATAGCGGACGACAGCGCTGGCAAGGTCGGAATGAAGCGAGTAAGGCCTGCTGAGCGGTCTCATAGAACTCGCAGTTTTCGAATTTTGGTTTTCGAGCTGGACAAGTTGGGCGGCAGAATACACCTGTTGTTTTGACTCCAACATAGAACAGTCCTTCATACTCTGAGTCTTTGGCAAGAAGGGCTTGATAATATTGTTCTTTCAGATCATCAGCAATCATGGGCACACATCCTTACGTTCTGAGAATGGATCATTGAACTACATGCTTCTAGTATAAAAAAATCTCACCTACATTATCGCCGAAAATCAGGCATGGATTTTTTATTTTTTTTAGCTATTTCCGTCGAAATAATGCGTAAATGATAGATTTATGCATATTTATATAGAAATCTGCCGATGTTGTTCAGAATTTGTTTAGAATGGAGTGGTATAATGTACCTACCTACAGGGATTAGTATAGGTCTATGATACCTACTTACAAATATAGGTGAGAGGGAGTACTGACCCTTGAACAAGTGCAAAATAATAAACGGATTACGCATTTGTAGCGTGATGACTGAAGACATCGGAGATAGACAAATTGCGCGATTGTTGTTTGAAGGTCCAGGGGGGATCATCATGCGCTCGTTACATATAGGAATATAGGAGCCAGGTTCGGAGGTTGACGAATTGATGAGACACTCAACGTATCAGAGCATTTATAAACCGGTGAGTTCAGCATCGGTCCAGTGGAGTACGGGCGAGCTTAGAAAAAAAATGCTTCAACTTAAGGCGCGACCGTTGTTATTGAAAATTTCCATCATCTCTCTTATTGTGATTATTGGTTGTAGTACGATGTTGACTGCATTTGCAGGCGGAGAGGAAGACCTGCTTTCGGGGAGAAAGGTCATTGTTTCCCAGGGGGACACGCTATGGAATCTTTCCGTAGCGTATAAGCCGCAACAAATGGATACGCGGGTATTTGTAGAAGTTTTGAAAAAAATAAATAAGCTTTCTTCTAACTCCATTCAGGCGGGGCAGGTCTTAATTTTGCCTCAATATGATGATAAGTAAAACAGTATGGCGTTATGAATAGCCCATGTGAGTAGCCGCCTCAATGGTCTGCTACGCCGAAGATAACGCAAACTAAAACGAGCCTAAATATCTTAAATGATATTTAGGTTTTTTTATGTCCACGAATAGGGATTACATAATATGGAGCTTCATGAGGAAGGATAACGTGTATTAGTTATTGAGGTGGTTCAATAAATGAATACATTTTTTGAACACGTACTTATCGACGACAGGAGGGATTCAATGATGAAGATAACATGGATGAGATCGACACGTTGGATATTTGCGTTAATATGCATTATGGTGCTAACGAGTGCATGTGGTGCTCGTAATAATAATGAATCCGTACAGGAGCATGCTTATCCGCAGTCGAAGGAGCCTATAGCCGAAGCAGGGCCTGATTCTATTCCTAATGCGGATGCGAAGCAGGACAATGGATCGTATTCTGCGCAATCTGAATCCTCAGCAGATGGTGGAGATGGAATTGTGATCGACATCGATCAATCGGACAAGCTTACGGAAGCAAAGAGCTTTCGTTACTCGGTGAAGGATGTGCCAGAAGGCTACACGTTATCTGAACTGCGGTGGACATCCAATCAGATCACGATCATCAATTCAGTACAAGAAGCATCTGAGCATGAAGCAGACGAGAATCAAGCAGACGGTAAGAAAGAAGGTTTCTACCTCAAGGATAATGGTCAGCCCATGGAATTCAGATATACGGATGAAATGAAGGGCGAACGTGGTAAAGTAACGTTGGTATATACGAATGAGGCTGGACAAGAAATTCTAGCGGAACAGGAAGTTAAGCTGAAGAAATAGACAGTATTTCTTGTCCAGCCGGCTTGAAATGGTATGAGCGCGAATGAATGTAATACGCTAGAAATGCAGCACCTCCAAATTCATCAACCGATGTTCAGACGGTTTGATTAGCTTGGAGGTGTGATTTGTTTTGGATTCAATAGAGCCTTAAAACTAGAATCTGGGATTGCTACATAAAGTCGAAGAAATAGCGCACAACATGGAACATGACTGGTGATGTGTAGGTAAGGCTGTCGACCCTGCTTAAGTAGCTTTTTTTGAGTGCATCAAACTTGTTGTCGTCCCCAATCAGCAGATCTCGCTTCAATACAGATACGGTCAGACTGCCAAAGAAACCTGCGAGACTGATCAGCACCCCGATGAACAGGGCGAATCCTGCATCAAACGGCGTAAGGTACGGATGGATGAAGTAGGAGGCTGCTGTTGTAATTACAAAGGAACAAGCAAATCCTTCCCATGTCAAAAATGGATTAGCCGTAGGCACCACTTTTCGCTTGCCCAGATAGAGAGAGACCACATAATGAATGACATCATTAAGCTGAGTCAGCACAACTAAGAATAACACCAGCTTCGAACCATACTCAGGTGTAGCAAAAGGGAAGTAAGCAAGGTGACTGAGTCCGAATACCATGAGCATAAGTCCCCACTGTGTGGAACTCACGCTGCGTAGGAAGCCAACCGTCCCTTTGTTAATTAAGCGTGGGAGAGGCAGCACTAAGAAAACATATAGCGGAATGAAAATGATGAACATCCCATACCATCCAATATAGATCCAGTAGAACTGAGCGGGTACCGCTAGATATGCCCATAGGAACAACCTGCGATCTGCTTTGCGTGTACTGCGGATCATTGAGAAGTATTCCTTGAGTGCGAAGAATGCAAGCACCATAAGGGAGAGCAGGGAAACGATAGGGTTAAATAGTGTAGCGAGGCAGAAGATAACGAGCATGCCCCACCAGGTTTTGATTTTGTTGCCGATGCCCGAATAGTCTTTGTCCGGCTGTAGCTTTGCAATGATTTTGTACACGATATGTATGACAAGTAGTGCAGTGAATATTAAGGTTAATGTGAATAGTGAACTGCTCAACGAAGGATCACCTGCTTATCCAAAATAAGATTCCATAAAAGGGTACCTATGTTATTATGAAGGAATAGTGACCACTTGATAAGGGGAAATTTTGTTATGACCGATCAACGCTCCATCTATATCCTGCTCACGAATACAGGAACCTTGTTTACCAAAGTCATTCAGAGTTACACCAAAGCACCCTATAATCATGCCTCGATCTCGTTTAACCGGGAGTTATCCGAGTTATATAGCTTCGGTCGTAAACATCCAAGCAATCCGCTGAATGGTGGGTTTGTGAAGGAAGATATCCAGACAGGTACATACAGCAAGTATCCGAACACGACATGTGTGATTTACGAGCTTCAGGTGACAGAACGTGAAGTTGAAAAAATGAAACGTGTGCTACATATCTTCATTCGTAGCCGCCAGAAATATATGTACAACCTGCTTGGCGTCATTGGCATTACGCTGAAGGAGCCTGTCGAGTTTAGCAACTCCTACTTTTGTTCACAGTTTGTAGCAGAAATATTACAGCGATCCGGAATCAAGCTGTGGAACAAGCTGCCTGCCTTGGTGACCCCAGATGATTTTCGCCAAAGTGAACGACTAGCACTTGTATATGAGGGGAAGTTGAGTGAGTATAGACCGGGAAACAACGATCAGGACGTGGGAGAATAATATGAGATCAAACAGCCTGCTGCCATGGATTTCTGGCTAACAGGCTGTTCGTGTAACATTAAATAGTTGGTGAGGCGGAACGATTGAAATCAACCTCTTCGAGGAATTCAATGACTTCACCGTTGGGGCTATGAATAACTGCATTTCGAACTTGAAGTGGAGGTTCACCAAGTGTAATCCAATCGGGTTGGATATAAGGCTTTGCACCATAGGCAAGGGCTTGCTCGTATATTGCGTCCACATTGTCTACGTATAAAGCGAAATGCAGCATAGCTCCATATCTCACGTCTTCAGGGGACGTTGCTGGCTCGCCTTCGGCTGCAATTATGGCTCCCGGGTCAAATAGTTCAATGCATGTGCGTTGATCTGGTGAAACTAACATACAAGCCTCGGTAATGCGGAAGGCGGGTAGACTCCAGGAGTGGCCAACTCTGAATCCCAGTACATCCGTATAAAACGAGAGTGTATCCTTATAATTACGTGCCTGAATTGCTATGTGAGCAAGTCCATTTACGCCCATACTCTATTGCTCCCTTTATCAAATTGTATTCTTAAAGTATAAAGGGAGTCGCACATTGGAACCATGCAGTATCAAAGGATATACGGAAGTATAGCTTACATTTTATAAACTCTTTTATCCAAATAAACTTATTAAATAAGCCTAATTCTTGGGAGGGTCTTCAAGTGGGTTATGTTACAGATGAGATTGACCAACAGATTATGCGCTTGCTTCAGCACCATGCACGGATGTCCATTGTACAGATTAGCAAAGAGGTTAACATGTCCCAACCTTCAGTCAAGGAAAGAATCCTCAAACTGGAGGAGAACGGAATTATATCTGAATATTCGACGATCTATGATCTGGCACAACTAAACCGTGGAACAACGACATTTATTTTACTCAAAACAGAGCAATGTGAGGAATTCGTCCACTTCTGTGAGCAGGCCGTTGAGGTCACTGATTTATATCGGATTAGTGGTGAGTACAACTATCTGATCAAGGTGCAGACGGCAACGATTGAAGAACTTGCTGAGTTTCAGGAATCCCTTGTAAAGCTTGGGCCATCCAAATCCCATATTAGTATGAAAAATATTATGGAACACCGTGTGCTGCTCTAAGGAAGTAGCGAACATATTCGTAGGTTGTAGATGACAGGGTACTGAGTCCTGTCATCCTCCATTGTGCAAATGAACAATGAATTTCGTCTGTTCATCAATATATCTTTGCTACTCCAGCATCTATAATGAAAGCGTGTTCAACAAGTGCATGGGGGGCAATGGACAATGGAACCTTTAACAATTAGCTGGATCGGCGCACTGGCAGGGCTTGCTATAGCGATCATACTGATTCTGAAGAAACTGAATCCAGTCTATTCTTTATTTTTGGGAGCAATTGTAGGCGCTTTAATTGGTGGAGCGAATCTAGAGGAGACCGTAAATATACTCGTAAATGGTACACAAAGTGTCATGGGCACCGTCCTACGTGTACTAGCTGCAGGGGTGCTTGCAGGAGTCATGATGGAGTCAGGCGCAGCCGAGACCATTGCGCAGGCTATCGTACGTAAGTTTGGCGGTAGTAAGGCTATTCTCGCCTTGGCTCTGGCAACGATGATCATTACCGCGGTTGGCGTATTTATCCCTGTCGCTGTCCTAATCGTAGCGCCAATTGCACTATCTGTAGGTAACAAAATGGGCATCTCCAAGCTTGCGCTGCTGCTAGCTTTATCCGGCGGTGGTAAAGCGGGAAATATCATCTCTCCGAACCCGAATACAATTGCGGCGGCACGAGGGTTCGAGCTGGATCTTAGCAACGTGATGTTGGCTGGTGTGATTCCAGCCATCTGCGGAATAATTGTAACCGTTATCGTAGCTTCGATGCTCAAAGGCAAAGGGGTAATGGTTTCTGACCAGGAAGCAGAGCAAGGAGAGGTGGATACTTCTCAATATCCACCGCTGAAGAAAGCGATTGTGGCACCGTTGGTAGCGATTATTTTGCTCATGATCAATCCGATCGGTTCAATTACAGGTATTGCTGCACTGTCTACGTTCAAAGTCGACGCAATGTATATTCTCCCGATTGCGGGAATCATCGGTATGCTGGCTATGGGACAGAGCAAAAACATTGTGAAGTATACAACTTCGGGACTTAACAAAATGACGGCTACAGTACTCATTCTGGTGGGTGCCGGGGGGATTGCAGGACTTATCTCCGCATCGGATCTATCGGGTCAAGTTGTGAGTCTAATAGAAGCATCAGGTATATCCGGTACATTCCTGGCACCAATCGCAGGTATTCTGATGGCAGCGGCAACAGCATCAACCTCGACAGGTGTTATTCTTGCAACGGGTTCATTCGGAGATGCAATTTTGAACATGGGTACAGCTCCACTCGCTGCGGCAGTGATGGTTCACACGGGAGCAACGGTCATCGATTCCTTGCCTCAAGGTAACTATTTCCATGTGTCTGCTGACAGTATGAAGATGACAATTCGACAGCGGATGGGTGTTATACCTTACGAAGCGATAGTTGGTGGCACGATGGCGATTGTAGCTACGTTACTATATGGATTTATCCTTTAAGAAGTTGTTTACCAAACGCGCTTTAATCATATGGATGGAGTGAGAGTAATGGGAGAGAAGAGAGAAAATACATTTGTACTGGCACCGGACTCATTCAAGGAAAGCATGACAGCCAAAGAAGTCTGTATTGCGATGGAAAGCGGATTGCGCAAAATCTACCCAACAGCACAGTATATCCATGTACCCATGGCTGACGGTGGTGAAGGAACGGTGCAATCGCTTGTGGATGCTTCTGGTGGCGCTATTCATTATCAAGAGGTACAAGGCCCATTGGGACAGAACGTCATGGCACAGTATGGCATTCTTGGAGATGGAACAACAGCAGCGATTGAGATGGCATCTGCGAGTGGGATTCATCTTGTAACCTCAGAGACACGTGATCCACTTCGCACAACGACGTACGGAACAGGAGAACTGATTCGGAAATGTCTGGATCAAGGCATTCGTAAAGTTATTATCGGGATTGGCGGCAGTGCCACTAACGATGGGGGTACGGGTATGGCCGAGGCGCTTGGTGCCAAATTTCTGGATGCCCAGGGTCATTCGCTTGAACGTGGTGGCAGTTCACTTAACCGATTAGCACATATTGACGTGTCTGGCTTAGATCCACGTCTCCAGGAAGTGGAGTTCATCGTTGCCTGCGATGTGACGAATCCACTCTGTGGTGAACACGGAGCCTCACGGGTATTTGGTCCACAGAAGGGTGCTACGCCAGAGATGGTGCAGCTATTGGATGCAAACCTGTCTCATTATGCAGATGTAGTGAAACAACAACTGCATAAGGATATTCGAGATGTACCAGGTGCGGGTGCAGCAGGTGGTTTGGGAGCAGGGCTTCTAATTTTCACGCAAGCTACATTACGCAAAGGCATTGAGATCGTGATTGAATACACAGGTTTGCGTGAAAAACTAGTTCATGCAGATATCGTATTTACAGGCGAAGGCGGCATTGACTTTCAAACGAAGTTTGGCAAAACGCCTTACGGTGTGGCTCAAGCAGCCAAAGAAGCCGGAAAGCCAGTTATTGCTGTTGCAGGTTATGTAGGTGAAGGGATTGAAACGCTATACACAGAGGGAATTGATGCTGTGTTTGGTATTGTGCCAGGAGCAGCGGATCTGGATAAACTCTTGCAGGAAGGCTCAGCGAATGTGGAGCGTACCATGGAGAACATTGCGCGGGTGTTGAAGCTTGGTCTTCTGCCGTCGTAGAAATGGGATACCAGCAGAATAAAGATCAGAAGAGACGGATGGCGAATTCGAAGCCTGCATGATGGGGCATTTTGCATCCGTCTTTTTGGCTGTCTCAATCTACCGATAAAATGCGAGCAACCCGTGAGTAAGCTCGATGAGTTCGAGCCAGTTACGTGGGTCTTTACCTGTAATAGACTGTATGCGTTTGAGCCGGTATTGTAGCGTGTTGCGATGGATGTTAAGGTCGTCCGCTGTCGTTGTCATGCTACCACTATGATGGATAAAGCTACGTAGCGTCTCAAGTAGATCGGCAGTGTCCTCCAGCTTATTGACAATGTTGGAGTGATTGGTTAAGTTGGCAGCACTAAAGCGTACTAGAAACTGCACATCATCGTAACGTGTTAGAGGGAACGCAGGGCGTAGTGCCATCAGAATGTTCATGGCGGATCTTGCCTGCTCATAACAGCGTGCGATATTGGCTTCTCGCCTACTAATGGAGATGAGGGCTTGAGGTTGATCCTGCTGAAATTGCTGAATGAACACATCCACCTCTGATTCATTCTGAATAAGCACCAATTGTGCATCCCCTGCATCCTCAAGTGTGAACCAAGGATGAGGCAGCAATGTTCTATAGGCTTCCGGGTTAAACGGAGGGGATTCCCCTTGAAATCGAATATATATAAGAATTGTAGGTAATTGCAGATCGATATGATATTGCAGTGCTTCTTTCCGCATTTTCTGTGAATAAGAACCAGAATGATTAAGGAGTCGTTCCAAAAATGCCTTTTTGCGTGAAGCTTCATGAGCTAGGTTCTCCAGTTGATTGCGTTGTTCAATAAGAAGGGATACGGTAGTACGCACGATGTTACTGAATGGACGAACTTCATCGGGATGTCCTGATATGCCGATTACACCCACCAGCTCATTGCCGATGATAATAGGCTCGTTCGTACCCATTTTCTCTAACCTGCCATCTTGCCACACTTCAACCATGGTTCTTGTCGTTAATGCTCGAATAGCTCCCTGATGAATTGAACCTACACGTTCACGCTGTCCACTACCAATAATAATTCCTTGTTCATTCATAATATTGATGTTGTATGGGATGTCTTGCATCATTTTATCGACGATATCCTGTGCCTGTTTCTCCGAAAGCTGTAACATATCCGTTCCTCCTTCATCAGGCAATCCATCAGTGTATTATGCATAGCCTCTAATGTCTGTTCAGCCCTATTTATAATTGTGCAACTGAACGAAATTATAGACGATGGATTGGGCTTACACAAGCGAGAGGGTTTTGAAAGGAAGGATATATCACGGCTCATCCTGTTCTTCTAATCACTGTTCGTTCATAGAGGACTCCTCCATAACCTTCGTGTCTCTGTTGGCACGCAAATAATCTTCTTTTTTTCTTTGGACATCCTCCATGTTCAGAATCGGTCCAGAGCATTTTACTACAATACAAATAACACAGAACGGGAGGACAGAATACATGTTATTCAAGCGGTTTATCAGTTTTATGTTGGTTGTAGTGATGTTGGTGCCACTCATTAACGTGGGGAGCGTGGCCAGTGCAGATGGGTTAACGCCTCGTGAGCGTCTTAATGAGCAGAGAAATGATTATTTCCTGAACAATTATCCGGGTATAGTCTCAACTGTGCAGAGTATTTTGGAGGAGCAGGGATTTATTAATCTACCAGATGACTATAGCTCGTTAACCGATAGTCAGAAATTGGAGATTGCCGAAGGCGTAATTAATCTCCTCTCGCCTAATGTCCAGTATTCGGAAGATGGACAAGTTGAGTATATCTTTAACGTGCTCTACCATTTGGCAAAACTTACGAAACAAGCAGATGCTAATACATTTCAACAAACGTCAACTTCATTATATGAATTGTTCGGAGACGTGGATGATTATTTCCTGAACATTAATGATCAGGACTTGGATCAACTTCGTACTGCGAGCAGTTCGTACAGCTTGTTAAGGGGTGTGGACCGAGCATTGCTTGTCAATACAGCATATAATAAATACGTAAGAGCAAACTTAGGCAATCCAGTTCCCTATGCCACTAAGCTAAGCTTTATGACGACACAATTAGCGCTTTTTGATGGCATGAATGGTACAAGTGTTAGTTCCGCCTTAAACAATCTTTATAGCGTATACATCGCTAACCAAGATTATATTCAGAATCAGGATAGCAGCTTTCCACCATTTGCACTTAATTTGAGTAAAATGTCCGAGATTATTAATTATCATGAGCTTAGTGAATTAGCGGATTGGATAATTGATAACAGACCAGAGAGTGGATTCTATGACAATATCGCACAAGTGCAATCTGCGTTTGATTCGTTCTTTGCAGACGCACCATGGTTGGATCAATATAACGAATTCAAAAAGACCGCTAGAAGGACTAACCCAGAGGACATCCAGAAAGCTATAGAATTGTTTAGTAATGAGCAATTCATAGTTGTACCTGATTTTAAATCTCTGTCTACTGAAGATCAGCAAGCGGTAGCAGACTATTTATTAAGAATTGAAGCTCCGACAAATGCTGGATACGCGAATCAGGGGCAAGTTCAGATCATGGTTGAAGTAGCTATGCGCGCACTTGATGTGATGCACCAGATCGGAGGGCCAAACTCTAGAGAGGCACTTGATGCGTTCTATGCAAAACAAGCAGAACGTGTGAATTACTTCAATGATGCCGTCGAAAGAGAAGAATTCTATCGTCTCGTTCATGTATATGTCACTTCCTCTGATCTAGAGAAACGAATGACAGCTTATCGATTCGAACTGAGGCTCACGACAAGCCCGACAATTAGTCGTGTAATGGGGGAAACGGAATCTGCAGTGGAGTTGACCCCATATCTTAATCGGGTTGAGACGAAAGCAGATATGAAAGATACAATTGAGAAAATTGCTTATATACAGAGCAAGGTCGAAACATACAACACCAATAATCCGACCAAACCGATGGAGAAGTTCCCGCTAGATTTCAGCGAATTCAAAGCGCTACCTAGCACAGATAAGAATGAATTAGCCATGCATATGTTGGAGAAACGCCCGAATGCAGGATATTTAAGCTATGCAGATATTCAACGTGTTTTTGATCAATATTTGAATCCGGATATTGATAATGGTAATGAATATGATCTGCGTGATGTGAATTATGCAAGAGAGGACGAAGATACAGATGATATGATCATGGCTATAGAACATCTGGAAGACATCACTTTGCCTCAGGAATATACTAACTTCACGCCAGAACTAAAAAAATATGTAGCTAAATTCTTGATCTATCAAGTTGGGGAAGACTATGAAACAGAGTCACAAGTTCAATATATGATTGAACTGGCTGTGCAGGCACATTTAGTCTGGGAGCAAAAGGAACTGAGCGTTCTTCAGAATAAACTAAATGTTCTAGCCCAGTCCTTGTCCGATGGTCTTGAGCACTTTAATGATCGCAAGACAGAGGATCTGCATAATATCGGGCAGCGTTATCTTGAACTCAGTAGAGTGAACAAAACTATATTTGCATATACCTTCTTACACTTATTGGCGAAGGAGCAGTTGGAAGGAACATCAGCAGGGGACATCCCCAACCCTGAGTTTATTCTTGAACTACTCTCTACACCGTACGAACCAATCGAGAATGCTATTACGGTAGACCAAATGGATCAATGGCTTGATACAACGATGAAGGATCAGTTGAGTGGTGAACAATTTTTCCATGGCAAAAAGTTCGACTTCTCAGGTTCCGTTAATCTGTCCAGAAGAGTTGGACTTAGCAATGCAGACAAAAAGGAATTAGCAAAATGGGTTCTGGAGCATAAAGAGAATGGTTATAAGAGTGTTCACCATTTGCAACATGTCATTGACCAATTCTTTACCGCTCCTAATGTAACAGGGGACAACACAGCTAAGAAATTGATCGGATTAGACTCCACTATGGAAATTTCCTTCGATGGAGGTCTGAACTGGCTTGATGTAGCATTTATTCAGCGTCTGGAACTTAATCGAAACGTGACAGTGCTAGTACGATATAAAGTGCAGGGAGAAGAGCTTCCAGGACGTGCTGTTAAGATTACCTTTACAGCCAAAGGCGAGACGGATGGCGGGGGAACAACACCACCAACGACACCGACCAATCCATCAACACCTAGTCCGTCCACGTCGACACCTTCTGCCGGAGCACCAAGTACAACACCTGCTCCAGCTACGAAACAGGAACAGATTGTTGTAGATGTGAACGGTATTAACGGCACGAATTTGACCAAGACACCGATTACTCGTACAACTGGAACCAATGGTGTAATCAAAGATTTGGTGAAGATGAGTGAAGCGATTGCGAAGGAATCCGTAGAAAAAGCGAAGCAACTTGGCACAGATACAGCACGCATTGTCATCCCAGATGCTCAAGATGCTGTGGCCGAGACACGGATTGAATTGCCAAAAGCAGCAGTTAAGGAACTGAATGATGGTGCCCTTAAACTTGAAATCTCTACAGGCAATGTTGTGATATCAGTTCCAACGAGTTCGATTGCTGGATTCGATCAAGACTTGTACTTCCGCGTTGTTCCACTGAAACTGGAATCGGAGCGCAAGGAAGTAGAAGAACGTGCGAAGAAGGAACAGTTGATTCAAGAGATTGCTCCTAATACGAATGTACGTGTACTGGCTCGTCCAGTTGAAATTGAAACAAATATGCAAAGCAGAGAAGTTACGTTGACCCTACCACTGCGTAATAGCTTGCCAACCGATCCGACTGCACGTCAGCAAGTATTGGATAACCTGGCGATCTACATTGAGCACAGTGATGGTACCAAAGAATTGATTCAAGGTAAGCTGGTGAAACTCACAGATAATAGTGAAGGCATTGAGTTTACTGTATCCAAATTCAGTACGTTCACACTTGTCGTTGTGGATGGCTTGAAAGCTTCTCACAGCTCACAGCTTCCATACATTCAAGGCTTTGGGGCAGACTTCCGTCCTGAAGCGTTGGTAACACGTGCGCAAATGGCGGCTATGCTGGCTCGCAACCTGACTGATGAAGCAGAATCAAGCTCTGCTGCTAGTGTGAACTACACGGATGTATCTGCAACGCACTGGGCAACCAGTGAGATTCAGAAAGCTCAATCCGCGGGCATTATGAACGGGTTGAGTACTTCACAATTTGCGCCGGAAGGCTCCATTACGCGTGCACAGATGGCAACGATTGCGTATCGTTGGATGCAGCAACAACAAGCAAGTCCAATCACAGGTGCTGGAGCAGAAGTTACGTTTACGGACGTATCAGCAGACCTGTGGGCATCGGATGCGATTGCTTATGTTCAGTCTGCAGGCTTGATGGTTGGTTATACCGATGGTACGTTTAAGCCAAATAACAAGCTGACACGTGCCGAAGCTGTGAAAGTTCTGAATGTGCTGTTCAATCGCGCACCACGAACTGAAGTGGTGACACCTTCGTTCAGCGATGTACCAGCAACACACTGGGCATATGCAGACATTGAAGCGGCAGCGCAAAAATAATATTTTTACAGGTCAACAGGTAATAGGATCGTAGGGGAATATAACAGATAAGAAAAGAGCTGTTCCAAATGCCATACAGTGGCTAGGGACAGCTCTTTTTTGAGTTTTGTGAGACTCAACAATGGTTCGTCGAATCGTCTGATTCGGATGTTTTCCAATCTAACGAACCGAGGAGACGCTATTCACAGCAAATTCAACAAATGGAATATCTAACGAATCATAGCGACGTTATTCCACGATAAAGTAGAAGATTCAGCTACTTTGGAAGCTTTCTTTTACAAATAACTTCGCTCAGGTTCGTTATAATCGGTATCCCAGCATTATTGGTCATATAAGACTTGTTAGATTCGTTAGCGCCTCACCTATTCAATTCGTGATGCTCAATAGGCAGTTTGCTACTCTTCATCGGGGGATTCCGAACGTTATCGTAAGGTATTCATTCTTGCGCAGAGTTTGGATAGAAGCTACCCTCTTGCAATTGATTTACGAATCCCTGAAGCCAAATATAGTATTGCTCCGCATGTTGAAGTTTGTGCAGGTCACGTAGTGCCTCATTTCGGTCTTCTGGCAAGGTATGCTCCGAAAGGATGATCGCCGACAGATCAGGAATGACTGCTCGGATGCCTTCTAACATCACATCCACTTCGCGCTGTAGCTTCGATCCGAAGAAGTTCTGAAAGGTGCGATAGAAATCTGTTTCAGCCAGGTACTGATCCTGACGATCCTTCTTCTCCTCCAGCTTATATATCATCTGTGACTCCGTAAGTGAACGAACAGCGTAGCTCATATTACTTTTACTCATGTTCATAGAGGTCTTCATCTCTTCAAGTGTCATAGGTCGATCCTCAAAATACATAACCCCATACAATTTGCCAAACGTATGATTAACCCCATACAGATCCATCGTGTTGGCGATGGCGTCGATGACCTTCTCCCTCAGCGCATACCGATCAGGCAATGAAGAGTGATTCGGGTTCCCGGTAGATTCTTTCACCACAATGTCACCTCAAGTTTATGATAGCGTTCCCACTAGCTTCTTCATATTTTACATGACCCGTCCCATTTTTAACATAACCCTGAAATAGATTTTTCAATACGAGTGTACAATCATTTTTGTACAGAATAAATAAACAATTGTTCTATGCCAAACATTTCTAAAAGATTAAAGAAAAATTGAACATAAGGAGTGGGGGAATTGCGATTAAAGCTATGGAGGGAGTCTGAAGCGGTATTCTTCACGTTACCGGCTCTAATTCCGTTGCTGGTTTTCTGGCTAGGGCCTCTCGGATATATCGTTTATCTCAGTTTCACCGATTGGGACTTCATGAGCCCAGACAAATTATTCGTTGGTTTAGATAATTACAGCTATCTGCTGACTAATTCTGAATTCTATCAATCCTTGAAGGTTACGTTGTTATTCGGCTTAGGAAGTGTCATTCCAACTATCGTTGGTGGACTAGCACTCGCTATGCTCATGAATAGCAAGATCAAATCAACCGGAGTCTTCCGGACACTACTCTTCTCACCATGGGTAACGCCAACAGTTGCGGTGTCGATCGCATGGTCTTGGATCTTCGAGCCAGAGGTGGGACTCGCCAATCTCATGCTTGGCTGGGTGGGTGTATCTCCAATTGGTTGGTTGCGTGACATGGATTGGGCACTGGTTGCGGTACTGATCGTTACCCTGTGGAAGTCGATTGGCTGGGCAATGGTGTTCTATCTGGTTGCACTGCGAAATCTTCCATCTGATCTGCTCGAAGCGGCTTCCATTGACGGGGCAGGTAGTTGGGACAAGTTCCGAAGTATTACACTGCCGCTGATCTCACCAACGACGTTCTTCCTTTCCATTATTCTGACGATTCAGTCTCTTCAGGCTTACGACCAGATTAACGTCATGACTCAGGGTGGACCGGCGGGATCGACAAGAACGTTGCTGTATATGTATTACCAATCTGCATTTGAATCCTTCAATGTAGGTGAGGCTTCATCCATCGCTGTTGTAATTATTCTGATCTGCGTATTGCTCTCGGGAGTCTCCTTCCTGCTCGGCAGACGTTTGGTGCACTACTAATGACAATGACGATGCCTAACAAGAAGATCCAGAAGAGGATGAAGCGCAAGGAGATGCAGAATGTGTCCGTAAAACTGAAAATAAGTAAAATTATTCGCTATCTGTTATTAGCAATCATTGCACTCGGTACGGCATTTCCTTTCTATTGGATGGTCATTAGCGGATTCAAAACGAATGATGAGATCTGGCAATTTCCGCCGACCTTCTGGCCGGAGACATTCCTGTGGAGCAATTACGTGGATGCGTGGAATGCCGCACCGTTTGCTCGTTACATTTTGAACAGTACTGGAGTAGCCTTGGCGATCTGTCTATTCCAGATCGTTAACTCTAGTATGATGGCATATGCTCTGACTCATATGAAATTCCGTCTCAAAGGTACACTAACCTCCTTAATTCTGGTGGGTTACATGATCCCGAGTACAGCTGTGTATCTGCCGAGTTACATGGTACTTAGCGAGCTTAACTTGCTGGACTCCTACACAGGCTTGATTGTATCCAACTGTGTTAGTGTGTTCTCGATTTTTCTGATCCGCCAAGCGTTCATGCAGGTATCTCATGAATTGGTAGAAGCCGGTCAGCTGGATGGTGCATCTCATTTCCGGATCTTATGGACCATTATCGCGCCACTGGTTCGATCAAGCTTCGCCGTAATGGTGCTGATTACGTTTATCGAGCAGTACAACAACTATTTCTGGCCGATGCTGATCACCAAAGACCCTGATCTGCAGCTAGTATCGGCTGGTCTGAGAAGCTTCTTCGTCGAAGGCGGGGCATATGGACTGGCGTGGCCGCAAATTATGGCTGCGAGTGCCTTCACCATCGCACCACTCCTTGTTCTCTTCTTATTCACACAGAAAACGATCATGCAGAGTGTCAACATGACGGCTGGTGTGAACAAGAACTGATTTGAATCACCGAACATCCTGCATCATCTAGATACACGTTACCAACTGTACTAACCACATTTCACCTAAACGGGAGGAACAACAATGAAATGGAGTCAAGCTAACATGACATGGAAAAACAGACTGAGGTCAAACTGGAAGGGTGGCATGTCCCTCGTACTAGCAGCGAGTTTTGCTCTACTGACAGCTTGTGGATCATCGACACCAGCCGAGTCCGATACAACGGCTGCTGCAAGTGGAACAGACACTCAGGCGAAGGCGCCGGTAGAGATTGAGTTCTGGTATGGTCTCGGTGGTAATCTGGGTGACAACATGAAGAAGACGATTGATGCGTTCAATGCTTCCCAGGACGAAGTTGTTGTCAAAGGAATTGTACAGGCAGACTACACGGAGACCGAACAGAAGCTGCAAGCAGCCATTGCTTCTAAGAAGGTCCCTGCGGCTGTACTGAGTGCAAATATCGACTGGGCGCGCAAAGGCTACTATGCTCCGATGGATGAAATGATCGCAGCAGATTCGAATTTCCAAAAGGATGACTTCATTCAAACGTTCCTGAACCAAGGAGAAGTGGACGGAAAGCAATACTTCTTGCCGATGTATGGAACAACTCAAATCATGTATTACCGTATGGATACGCTCAAAGAGAACGGAATCGACCCGTCAAGCCTGACCTCATGGGAGAAACTTGCTGAGGCAGCAGCGAAAATGAGCAAGCAAGAGAATGGCAAGACCACCTTCTATGGATGGCAACCCATGTGGGGTAGAGACAACATGATTGATGCTGTAATGGGTAAAGGTGGACAGATTCTTAGTGAGGATGGCAAGACCGTTATGATTGATTCCCCAGAGTGGATCGAGACATGGGATCTGTTCCGTAAATGGATTCACGAAGATAAGATCATGGGCATCGAATATGGTGGTCAAGGTTGGGAGTATTGGTACAAAACGATTGATAATGTGATGAAAAACAAAGCAGCAGGTTACACGGGCTCCAGTGGTGACCAAGGTGACCTAGACTTCAGCATCGTCGCTGCAATGCAACAACCAGGTTGGGAAGGTATTGGTGAAGGTAAGCCAGTTGCGAATGCGATTCTGGCAGGTATCCCGGCAGCAGCAAGCCCTGAGCAACAACAAGCGGCATATAAATGGCTGACGTACTTCTCTAAGACTGAAAACACGGCTGCATGGTCGATGAACACAGGTTATATCGCAGTTCGTCAATCCGCTCAAGAAGATCCAGAGTTCAAGAAGTTCAGTGAGGAAAATCCACAAATTACAGTACCACTTCAACAAGCAGCTCATGCATCCGCTCCATTCCGTGATCCAACGGGCGGCAAGATCAATGATGCATTGAAGGATGCGGCAGATAAAGTGCAGATCAACAACGTTCCGGCCGCAGAGGCATTGAAGGAAGCGAAGGAGAAAGCTCAGAAAGAGCTTGATCGTATCGCGAAGTAAGGCTGAGCTAAGCTACCTTTCAGCCATAGATCTAGAATAACTAAATCAGTATTGATACGGGGATTATATTGATAACAGAAGCAATCAAGCCGGGAGGGCGGTACATGCAAGATGTACCGCCCTTTCGGTTCATTACGATCGTAGATAAGGAGTTTAGCGGATGCAACAAGAGGGGACGTATGTAGGTGGATCACCCCATCCGATTCAAGCCGTCCTGTTTGACAAAGACGGAACGTTACTGGATTTTACAAGGATGTGGGGGTTCTGGACCGATTGTGTACTGAATGAGTTCAGAGAACGGTTGGCTGCTCGAGATATGCATATTGATGCGGCTGATATTCCACAGATCTGGGGCACGTACCATGATGAGCAGGGACGTATGAACGGGTATGATGTCCGCGGACCACTCGCCATGGGAACGATGGATGAGGTATACGCCGTGCTGACCTGGCATGGATACCGAGCGGGATTGAGCTGGGCTGAAGCCAAGATCATGGTGCGAGATTGCCTAGCACATGCGGAGGAAGCGATGGAGATTCATCGTCCGGCACACCCTTTACAAGGTGTTCGTGCATTCTTAGAGCAATGCCGTGACCAAGGTGTGGTTATGGGGGTTGTCACAGCAGACGACACCCCTAGTGCGGTTAAACATCTACAATGGATGGGGCTTAACTCATTCTTTGATGTCGTAATTGGTACAGACCTCGTGGATCGTGGCAAGCCTTTTCCCGATATGGTGTTGCTCGCCACTGAAAAGTTAGGTATACCTGCATCGCAGGTCTTAGTTATCGGTGATACGGATGGTGATATGGAGATGGCACGCGCGGCTGGTGTAGCTTATAAGATTGGAATTGGAGAACCGGGGCGACTTACACTCGCAGAGCGAACGATTCAGTCATTTCATGAGCTTCTGAATGGTGGTTTGGCGAATGACTAATGCTCAAACGTATCTGGGGTGGGTGCTGCTCGCCCTCGCCATTGGACTGGAGCTGAGTGCCACCATTTTGCTCAAAGTATCGGATGGTTTCTCTCGTTTATGGCCTTCGGTGATGATGTTTGTCTGTTATGGAGCAAGCTTTACGTTTCTCAATTTCGCAGTGAAATATATGCCTCTAGCGGTGGCTTATGCGATCTGGTCTGGTGTGGGGATTACACTTATTGGTATTGTGGGTCATTACTATTTTGGTGAACGTCTCCGGTTGAATTCTATGGTATGGATTGGCTTTATTCTGATCGGCATTATTGGACTGAAATGGAGTGATTCCTGATGAAAAATGAACATTTGCCTGAGCTACCCCTTGCCAGCTTTCAGGTGATTACGGATACGCATGTACGAGATGATGCAGATCATATTCATAACCGGCATTTGGAGCAGGCCTTGGCCGATATAGCGACCTTCAGTCAAGGAAGCAGTGGCATTATGCATGTTGGCGATGTGACGGATCGAGGCCTACCGGGCGAGTATCGTGAACTAGAGCGTATACTGAAGCAACATGCTGAGAACTTGCCTGATATCCGCTACACGGTGGGGAATCATGATATTGGCGCCATCGTATTTCAAGATCCTCCGTTGCCTCTGATGGCAATGACGTCTGCCGAAGTAGCAGAGTTGTTAGAGCAAGATAAACATGTGGAGCCAACAATAACACAAACGAGAGCTGAATCGGCTGCACTGGTTGAGCAGTTATCCCGCGGTTTGTATACTGTACCGGCTCATGTTTCATCAGAGGGGAAGCCTGTTCCTTCCGAGATTGAGCCGATTACAATTGCTGAGTTGTGGCATCGTCGGTTGAGTGACTTTGAAGTGACTACAGGTATGAAACGTTCTTATCACGATCACTGGATTAACGGGTATCATTATATCTTCTTAGGTACGGAGCAGCCTCATCCGAAGGATTGCGAGTTATCTGCTGAACAATTGGTATGGCTTGAGCTTACGCTGTCTGAGCATGCGATGCCAGATCATCCGATCTTTCTGTTCCTGCATCAGCCACTTATGAACACGGTAGCCGGATCAATGAAGGAACAAGGGTGGTATGGGGTGAATCAGGATGCTGAGCTTAAAGCGGTTCTAACCCAGTATCCGCAGGCTATTCTTTTCACAGGACACACGCACTGGCAGCTTGAAGCACAGCGTACAATGTACGATGGAGAAGGGCACATGCCAACCATGTTCAACGCATCTTCTGTTGGTTATCTCTGGACGGATCAGGACGAACATCTGGAGGGCAGCGAAGGACTTCATGTGGAGATTTACAAGGATCGGGTCGTTGTGAAGGGGAGGAACTTCGTGACAGGTGAATGGATTGAGGGTGCGGAGTTTACGGTACATTATCCAGTATTAGATTAATCATGAGGCAATCATAAGTAGACAGTAGCAGTGCAATGTGGCGAGTTAGTTTACGTTAAGGGGTCATCCTTAGGGGTGGCTCTTTTAGTTTTAGGTAGATTATTCCATTCTAATTTTGGTACAGTGTAGGTTGGATTGGTTTAGCTTGGATACGCTGCATCTGAAAGCATGCACACAGCATGACTCGCCAAGACAATAGTGCTCAAGGTCAGTCCTCGAAATTACGGAGAAAGGAGGTTAGATCAATGAAAGGTCACTGTCCCCTGTTATTCATACATATCAGCTTGATTGTATCGGGTATTTCATTTAAGGGTTAGATTAGATCATACAAAGGTGGAACTTACGAATGCCGCAAGACAGAAGTTACAGTTTGAAAGAGGTAGTTAGACAACTAGGATTAATACTGCTACTGCCTGCAATCTTTTTTATCATTACATCCTTAATATTAGAAATGTTAGACGTGAAAAATGTAGATACAGCGTTTGTGCTCATATTGTTCCAAATCTTAACGTACACGTGGTTTCTTGCGCTTAATCCAAGGTTCAGAGAATACATACGTGATCCACTATGCTCCAAAGTAAAGATAAGAACGGCTGCCTTCTATATCATCGCTGGGTTCGTATTGATGGCACTAACTTCAGTGCTAATCTTAGGAACTGGAATAGAAACAAATGAGGGTCAGCGTCATCTCTTCGAATCGAGTGATCTTCGTTCAGCCGTGACGTTTCAGACGATAATTGCTGTCATAGCCATTTGCCTAATTATTCCGTTCTTCGAGGAACTGCTGTTTAGAGGATTGCTCTTCACGACACTTTCCAATAAATATGGAGCATGGTGGGCATTAATCATCTCTTCGGTGATCTTTGGTATGCTGCACGGTGGTGTTTTTATAGCTACGTCCATTTTTGGACTCGTGTTTGGCTACATTTTTTATAAAACAAAATCACTGATCCCAGGGATTTTACTCCATATGATCTGGAACTCATTAAGTGTGTTTCTCACATAAGACACGCCTACAGAAAGGTCAAGTTTATATAAAAAAGTTCCACGTGAAACGTAGTAGAATAGCGGAGATTGGGTAAAGTTGTAAATGGGTGCGACAACGATTTATACTCAAATAGATACACATGCGAATCACTTCAAGTGCGTGTTCAGAAGCTTACTTTTTGAAAAACCTTTTAAATGTTAGTTTAACCTATCCATGGAGAGGAAGTAGAAGCGGCATGAGAGAACTTCAAGTTGAAACGAAGTATGGTACAGTTCAAGGCGAGCTTTTGCATGGTACACGTGTGTGGAAAGGTATCCCGTATGCCAAACCGCCAGTAGGGGAGTTGCGTTTTCAAGCGCCAGTACCACCGGAATCATGGGATGGAATAAGACAGGCTACACAATTTGGGCCTGAGAATATACAGCCTCGTCACGAATCAGATTGGACAGGTGGGCAACGGCCAGTGGAATCAGAAGACAGTCTATATCTGAACATCTGGGCACCGGAAAAAGAAAGCACTAATCCTCTACCTGTTATGGTATGGATTCATGGGGGCTCATTCGTATCGGGCTCAGGCAGTCAGCCGATGTACGATGGGACACAATTGGCTCATAGAGGCGATGTTATCGTTATCACCATCAACTACCGACTCGGACCACTCGGTTTTCTGCATATGGCTCCACTCGGTGAGTCCTATGTAACGAATGCAGGTCTGCTTGATCAGGCGGCAGCTCTACAGTGGGTGAAGGACAATATCTCGGCATTTGGCGGGGATGCGAACAATGTTACGGTATTCGGAGAATCGGCAGGCAGCATGAGTATCGCAGCTCTAATGGCTATGCCTGCGGCTAAAGGATTGTTTAACCGTGCCATCATGCAAAGTGGAGCTTCACAGTTCATAACTGCGGAACAAGCATCTGCGATGCGTGAGGGGATGTTGAAGATTCTTGGCGTTGAGCCAGACAATCTGCAAAAACTGAGAACTATTCCGGCAGAGGAGATTATCGCAGCAGGTCAGACCCTTAAACAGCAGATCGGTGCAGGGATGGCTCTGTTATTCCAGCCGGTACTGGATGGCGATACCCTACCTCAGACTCCACTTGAAGCGGTGAACGCAGGTTCAGCACAGGACATTCCTGTATTGATTGGAACAACACGGCATGAAGGTGCGCTGTTTATCCAGCCACATGTACCTTTCTCACCCGAGATTGATATGGTACAAGGTGTGGACTTTATGGCACCAGATCTGGAGAACCGTGTGGCCATTGCAGATAGTTATCCCAAAACGGCAGATGGCCAAGCTCAGGTCATGACAGATCTCTTCTTCTGGCGCTCATCATTACAATATGCGGCAGCTCAGCAGAAGCACGCACCCGTCTGGATGTATCGCTTCGATTGGGTGATGCCAGAGCATCCATTGTTAAAAAGAGCCATTCACAGTATTGAAATGTTCTTCGTGTTCAATACATTACCTGTGTTGAAATTCATGAATGCCGAGCCGGACGAGGCAGCGGCAGAGCTTGCGCTCAAGGTACAGGATGCCTGGATTTCCTTTGCCAAGCAAGGTAAGCCAGAGACTGCGGGTATAGCTTGGCCTGCATATGAACAGGATCGCGCAACGTTAATCTTCAACCATGAGATTGAAGTCGTGCATGATCCTGAAGCGTCTAAGCGGGAGTTACTAGGTCTATAAAGGTATAACGGATATAACGTGGTATAACGAAGTTCATTATCCTATTTTCCCCGAGGGTATGAACACCGCGGTGCATATTTGATTTCTCACATTTACAGGGCAGCTAGGTTGAAACAAGAATAAAGGCGACTTCCATGTACGATTGAACGGAAGTCGCCTTTTGTTATACATCATGATGGAGACTAGCTCGGAAAGAACATACAACACTTATTTCCTAGAGGCGCGTGTATGGGATACCTCGTCAAAGTAGAAGGAACGTTTGCCTCCAGAGAATAGCACCATGAATACATGAATGATGAGGATCACCGAAACGATCATGTACAGCATAACCATCCCGACAGACAGCCAGATTAGATAAGGCTGAAGCAGCCCGTCATGCGTATTTTGGAAGGCATAGTCGTTAACTAACCGAATGATTGCAAATGACAGCCACGGAACGTAGAGTGCAATGAACCTTTTGAATATAGAGTTATACGCAGGTTCACCCGTTTGTTGATTAACATAACGGAATCGCAGGATGACTGAGCCTGGAGTTACTCCATTTCGCAGCCATGGAACACAGAACAATACAATAAACATACCTATGGAGGTGTTCAACACATCGTTGATTACATTAGCATCGGTGACGATCGACATCACATTGGCGATAAATACGATCACAATCCCATCGATCATTAATGCGAGCAATTGTGCCACAGGGTATACGCGGTTCTGCTCCACGATCTGTTCACTTTTCGCTTGGATGCTTGCCCGTGACGGGAATAGCGCTAGTAAAATGGGAGCTACGAGATATCCAAGTACCGCGCCTGACGTGTTGGCTAACAGATCATCCACATCAAACAGACGGTAAGGACAGGTGTAATAACCGTAGAGTCCCGTGAGCTGCGTTAGTTCGAAGAATAGGGATAGTCCGAATCCCCCGAACAGGGCAACTTTCCAGTAAGATCTTTTTTGTAAGAAGTACCGAAGGTAAACACCCAGCGGCATAAGCAGTAGAATATTAAACAAAACCTGCAAGAATGCTCTACCCTGAATCATACCAAGATAGGTGGAGGGCTGTGACCAGACGATGGTCGTCTCGCGCATAATGTCCTTCACAAACGTGAACGGGACAAGGTTGTAATAGATTGTGTCAGCCGCATGCTGCGCACAGGTGTTTCGTGTTGCTGGCAATGGGAGAATGACGAGACAGTAGGCAGCCAGAATGTAGAAGATAAACGAAAAGCTAACGAAAAAGCGAGACCAGCTAAAAAAGCCATCTTTGCGATAACCGTAGATCAGCCACGGAACAAGCAGGAACATGGACATGACGACGAAGATAGCCAATGCCGCCTGTACAGGAAATACATAGGAAGACATGAGTGAGAACTCCTTTATAACGTAATATATTTAGATCTGTGTATGTGACCCCTTAAGGGGAAAACTTCGTAAAAATGGTTGCTCAGCATGTTGTGCTGGATAGTTATATGTTAAAGCGATCCCCTTAATGTAAGGGATGATTGAACCTTAAATTTGGTTTAAATTCGGTGAGTTTACTTTGGGTATAAGGCATATCTAGGTGGAAGAATGTAGCTTAATCCCTTATACTTGCGGGGAAGCCTATATAAGAATGGAGAGTTTAATACATATGTCGAATTTGCCTAATTGCCCGAAATGTAATTCCGAGTACACTTACGAGGACGGCAACTTGTTGGTTTGTCCAGAATGTGCTCATGAATGGTCTTTGGACGCTGAGAACGAGAATACAGAGGATAGCAAAGTTGTGCGGGATGCGAACGGAAATGTGCTGAATGATGGTGATACGGTAACGGTCATTAAAGACCTGAAGGTGAAAGGCAGCTCACTCGTCGTGAAGCAGGGCACGAAGGTGAAGAATATCCGTCTGATCGACGGAGATCATGATATTGATTGCAAAATCGATAGCCTAGGTGCGATGAAGCTCAAGTCCGAATTTGTGAAGAAAATCTAGTTATATGTTAGTCTGAGCCGTAGTAACGACCTCTAAGAAAGATGTAGCATGTAAAAGAACGTTCAATTTCGCATATTGTGCGAACTGGATGTTCTTTTTTTTTGTTAATATTGCGTGTCAATAAAAAATGAACCTTTCCAAGCAGGGCTTTGTCTATAGATTTGAAGCAGGCAGAAGTACAGAAAGGAGGGTGGATTTTGAGCGACAAAGAATTGTTCGAGATGTACAACAAGGATGTGTACCGCACCTGTTATTACATGCTCCATCATGCGCAGGATGCGGAGGACGTGTGCCACGATGTGTTCATCACCGTATTTCGGCAGGACTGGAGAAAGGTTGAATATATGAAGACGTGGTTGATGAGAATCACGGTAAACCATTGTCTTAACTTTTTGAAAAAGAAACACTCTGCTAAAGAGCGGGAGAAGAAGCAGTTTATGCTCACAGCGCAGATCACAGCTCATTCCGTAGATCAGGCAATGGAACAACTAGAGGAATCGGAAGCGTGGAAACAATGGATTCATGAATTACCCGAGAAGATACGTTCAGCTATATTGTTGCGGTATGTGAATGAACTGAGTTTGTCAGAAGCTGCCGAGATTCTAGAAGTGCCGATCGGAACGGTGAAGTCCAGAGTGTATAAAGGGCTGCGATTATTACGAAAGAAATGGGAAAAGGCCAGAAAGCTTCATCAGAAAGGGGAAGTGTATGGTGAAAAGTACAGAAAATCAATTATCTCATCATCTGAAAAATGATAAAGATATGCCTTATCCTGACTTTGATGCAATGTGGAATCAGATTAGCCAGGATCAAGAGCGTTGTCCCGCATTACATGTGTCAGGAACCAGGGAATACGCAGGACGACGTATACAATTCAAGAAGACGGTCCTGGTTGGAACAGCCGCAGTTGTGTTGTTGGCAACACCGGTATATGCCGCAGTTCATTATAACTGGGATGATCTTCTGGATGGCAGAAGTGGGATTCAGCATGCTTTACAGATGGAGCTTGGACAGCAGCTTAATCAGTCGATGACGTTAGACGGAGTAACGTTGACGCTGGATACCGCTTTTACAGATGATAACCGTACTGTCATCTTGTATACACTTGATCCGGGGAAGTATACGGGCGACAACATCGAGTTCTCCTCTATCGGTCTTCAGGGCGAGGATGGCAAGCTGATTGAGGGCAGGTATCACCATGTATATGATACGGATGACAGCAAGTTTAAGGGATACTTTGAGACCGAGTGGACACCCAAAGGCAAGCTTGCAGATGTT
The DNA here is from genome assembly GCF_001426865.1 of Paenibacillus sp. Root52. Lineage (GTDB taxonomy): Bacteria > Bacillota > Bacilli > Paenibacillales > Paenibacillaceae > Paenibacillus. The sequence goes on from NZ_LMFO01000033.1 coordinate 135,160, forward strand.
CACTTTACCGTGGGCGGCATTCAGATGTTAGTTCCTGCAGAGGCTCCACTTACGATTGATCCGTTGCAAAAGGATGTGCAAACCTTCAACATCGATAAGGATGGTCTGGGTACGTTAGAAGTAAGTGCGTTCAACGACAAGCAAAATCAGGTGATGTTGTCTACGTCTCTGACTTTTGAGCAACCTGAGGTTCGTGAATATGCGTTTCCACAGGTGATTATCTATGATCACGATGGAAATGTAATCAATGAAAGCACCGGTGGTGTCTTTGGTACACCGGGCGATCATGGCGAATACACAGCAGAGCAGAACTATAACCTAGAGACGTTGAAGCAATCGGCTGCATCCTATGTGCTGGCCTATAATAGACAGGAAAGTCAGATGAGTCAACCGTTTAACATCGGCATTCAGTTGGATAAGACGGAGATGCTCAGTGGAACAAGTACAAGAGCACTGAACTTACCTATGGAAGGTCTGCCAGAAGGGGCGCAGATCAAAGAAGCCATTATTACCCCTACACAGATCAGAGTGATTATTAGTCACCAGGAGAAATATATGCCATTACCCTATCTGAATTACACACTGGATGTGGAGGGAGCAACGTTGTACGGTGGGTTGATGAACAGTGGCCTGAAGTATGAAACGGAGCTTCGTTTTGAGATAACACCGGGTATGGAAGTGAATCAGGACACCCCGATCGCCTTGATCGCCAGTCACAAAATCAACCGATTCCACGGTGAATTTGAGCCGGTTACTCTGACGCAGATCAGTGAAAAGCCACAACAATTGGATACCATGCTCGGGGGTTACGTTGTTCATTGGACATATTATCGCAAAGATGGGGATTTGTATGTGGAGCGATATAGCGACGATCCTCGCTTTGGCGGGGTGAATCAGACATATATGATCGAGAACGGTAAACGAAACTATGGCAAAATGTCTAAGGCCCAATTCTCCGGTGATGGCGACAACAAAGGTATTGATCAATACAAGCAATACACATCCGATACGGCAACCGTGTACCCTTGGGCGTACAGCACAGAGGAGCCTGAACGTGAAGTATCGGTTCAATTGCAAGAGAGAACGAAATAAGATTGACAGGAAATATATGGGTGAACTATACTGGTTAGAATTTATTGATCTAAACGATAAACGCGATGATCAGGAGTACTAAGGAATATGGTTGGCCCCAGAGAACTGTCATTATGGTGTGAGGCAGTCCATCCCGTTCCCCAACTCGTCTGTGAGTGGCAGGATTGAAAGGTGTGTAAGCAGTTTATGTCTATGCTTAGGCACGGGCTAGGGTCATGCTAAGGCTATGGATTTTAGCGTACAACCAAGCTAACTGTAGATTCTGACGGTTCATCACCGTGATCAGATGCTGAGATTCTATGACAGATTCATATGTATTCAATGTATCCTGTCATGGATGAAGAAGAGTGGTACCGCGAAGGTCTAACCTGTCGCCTCTTAGCTGAGGCGGCAGGTTTTTTGCTTTTTTTTTGACCTATATATTCAGAAAAGGGTAGGTGGCTAAGGGATGAAGAGAGAGCGTATTATTGATTACTATTCAGGTTTCGATGAGTGGGGAAGGCTGGAACGAGAACCGCTTGAATTCATCATCAATATGCATTACATCAGGGAGCATCTTCCGGCTGGCGGTTGTATTCTCGATAATGGTGCTGGGCCAGGGAAATATGCCATGGAGCTGGCTAAGTTGGGGTATCGCGTTACCTTGTCTGATCTGACACCAGTATCGGTGGATATTGCACAGCAGAAGGCGCAGGAGCTCGGCGTGATGCAGCAATTTGATGGATTCCATGTGCTGGATGCAACTTCGCTCTTAGGTATCGCGGACGAAACTTATGATGCATCTCTCATGCTGGGGCCATTATATCACCTACAGACCGAAGCGGAGCGAGCGGCGGCTGTACTGGAGTTGCATAGGGTGACTAAGCGGGGAGGCGTGGTGTACATCGCGATGCAGAGCCGAATGCGCATGAGTATTAATTCGCTACGCTCACCGCAGCAATGGAAGCCAAACGATCATATGGGAGCGATCCGTTCTTTTGTAGAAAAGGGAATATTCGATCATCAGGATGAGGGACGATTTACGGGGGCGTATTACTTCAACATTCAGGACATCACCCCGTTCATGGAACAGCATGGCTTCGCGACAGAAGCGTTGATTGGTTCATCTAGCCTGGGGGCTATGCTCACAGATGAGCAGCAACAATACTGGCGGGATCGCGGCGAATATGATGAACTGATCGGTTATATGATTGAAGCGGCGAAAGACCCGTCGATCTTGGGCATCTCTTCACATCTGTTGTACATCGGAAGGAAAAAGTAGCACTCAATTAACGTTGGAAATACGTATAAGCAAGCTATGAATATAGAAAAAATAAGAAAAGTGCCCGCTGGAGACAGAGGGTACTTGTTTTTTTTCTCAAAATAGTTCAATATTAAGACATATTACAAAAGGTGATCTACTTACAATAGGTTAGATAGATGACGGATCGCTTCATAACAGGGAGGAACAGACCATGGAAATCGGAATCAGTACATTTGTGGAGACGAACCCGGATGTGAATACAGGAGAATTAATCAGTCATGCACAGCGGATTCGCGACGTAGTTGAGGAAATTGTTTTGGCAGATGAGGTGGGGCTGGATGTATATGGCGTAGGTGAACACCATCGTGTCGATTATGCCGCTTCATCACCTGCTGTTATTTTGGCAGCAGCAGCTTCACAGACGAAGAACATTCGGCTGACAAGTGCAGTAACGGTATTATCATCGGATGATCCGGTACGGGTATTTCAGGATTTTGCAACACTGGACGGCATTTCGAATGGTCGTGCAGAGATTATGGCAGGGCGGGGATCGTTTATCGAATCCTTCCCATTGTTCGGTTATGATCTGAACGATTACGACGAGTTGTTTGATGAGAAACTGGATTTATTGCTGAAATTGCGTGATTCGGAAAAAGTAACTTGGGAAGGCAAACACCGCCCTTCCTTCAACAATCTGGGTATCTATCCACGCCCGGTACAAGAGAAGTTACCGGTATGGATCGGTAGTGGTGGTAACCAAGAATCCGTTGTGCGCGCAGGGCTGCTTGGCTTGCCACTGGTGCTTGCTATTATCGGTGGTCGTCCAGTGCAATTTGCACCATTGGTACAACTGTACAAAAAGGCAGCTGCTCATGCAGGGCATGACGCATCGAAACTGACGGTTGCTTCTCACTCTCATGGCTTTATTGCAGATACAATGGATGAAGCGGTAGAGAAATTCTTCCCACCAGCACAAGCAGTAATGAACATGCTGGGACGCGAACGTGGCTGGGGGCATTACAGCCGGGCAACATTTGATGCGGCACGTAGTCTAGAAGGCGCATTGTACGTAGGTGACGTGGATACCGTAGCTCAGAAAATCATCTACCTACGCAAAGAAGTGGGCATCACCCGCTTCATGTTGCACACCCCACTCGGCACAATGCCGCATAATGAGGTTATGCGTGCGATTGAGCTGTTGGGTAAAGAGGTTGCTCCAATCGTACGCAAGGAAATTGCACGTTGGGAAGCGGAGAACGGCGAGAATAACTAATAAAATATATATCTTTTTGGGATACTTGACTTGGGAGATATAATTCCCATATAATATCCGATAACTTCAATAACTAGAAAAAGCTGTGAAGAGAAAGAGTACCATGGTGATATCTTTAAACAGAGAGCCCCGGTTGCTGAAAAGGGGTAAAGAATAACCTTGGGAAAATGGTCTCTGAGCTGCGCACCGAAACCTCATGTGGTGGTAGGCTGCGCCGGAACCCGCCACCGTTATATGGCTAGGGTATACACGCAGAGTCTGCGTCGTACCTGAAGAGGTCAATGTCGTGAGGCATTTATAAATTTGGGTGGTAACACGTGAGCACAACTCTCGTCCCTTTGGGGATGAGGGTTTTTTTGTGTCCCAAAAAAAAGGAGGTTGTTTAAAATGAAGCATGTTTTTATTGGTGGTGCTTGGCCCTACTCCAATGGTTCATTGCATTTAGGACGTCTTGCAAGTCTGCTTCCTGGTGATGTCCTTGCCCGGTATTATCGTGCGAAGGGGTCAGAAGTGCTGTATGTATCGGGAAGTGATTGTCATGGTACACCCATTGCCGTCAGGGCAGGTCAGGAAGGAGTTACACCAAGTGATATTGCTGACAGATATCATCAGGAATTTGTTGGCTGTTTCCGCAAGCTTGGATTTTCGTATGATCTGTACTCAAGAACGGATCAGGAGACGCATCACCATATCGTGCAGGAGATTTTTTCGAAATTATTACAGCAGGAATACTTGTATACTCAAACGGTTCAACAAACGTATTGTGAGATAGATCAGCGCTTTTTACCTGATCGTTATGTTGAGGGAGATTGCCCCGTTTGTGGTCATCGTGCACGAGGAGATCAATGTGATTTTTGTTCCTCCTTACTTGATCCCGTTGATTTGACCAATCGGACCTGTAAACTATGCGGACACCCTCCTGTAGAGCGTCCAACAGAGCATTACTATTTTGCACTTTCGAAATTTCAAGAGTTCTTAAGTGAGTATGTTGAACGTGCTGAGGGCTGGCGGGAGAATGCTACACAGCTAACTCGACGTTATTTGGAAGAAGGGCTACACGATCGGGCAGCTACACGTGATCTTAATTGGGGTGTGAACGTACCTATCGAGGGATTTGAAGAGAAGAAGATATATGTATGGATCGAAGCTGTATGTGGGTATTTGTCTGCAAGTAAACAATGGGCAGCAGAGACCGGAGGGCAGTGGGAGCCATTTTGGCTAGGGGAGGATCAAGATATTCTCTCTTATTATGTACATGGCAAGGATAATATCCCTTTCCATACTTTGATATGGCCAGCAATACTACAGGGAACTGGCGAGCCTCTAGATTTACCAGATCGAATTATATCTTGTGAATATATGACGTTGGAAGGCAAGAAGTTCTCGACAAGTAACAACTGGGCGGTATGGATTCCTGATATTCTTGAACGGTATCAACCGGATTCCATTCGTTATTTTCTTGTAGCCAATGGCCCGGAGAAAAGGGATGGAGATTTCTCATGGCGTGAGTTTATTCATAGTCATAATGGGGAGCTTTTAGGTGCATTCGGTAATTTCGTAAATAGAACATTGGCTTTTGTTGAGAAGTTCTATGATGGTCTCGTTCCTGAAGGTACAACAGATCTGGAGTGGGAGCGTGTAACTTCACAGCTTTATTTGAAAAGTGGTCAACTCATAGAAGAAGGCCATCTGAAGGAAGCAGTTGAGCATATTTTCACCTATATTCGTCTGGCCAACAAATATGTTGATGATACCAAACCGTGGGTTCAAATAAAGGAGGATAAGGCTGCTTGCAGAACTACATTGTCTACTTGCGTGCAGATCATAGCTAATTTATCTAATGTGTTAGAGCCGTTTGTACCTTTTGCGTGTGAGAAAATCAGAAAATTCCTTTCGTTGGAGCAACCGAGTTGGCAGCCTATCAAGGTTCCAGTCAATCGGAAGATTCATGAACTAGAGTTGTTATTTGAACGGATTGATCCCATTCGAATCGAAGAGGAAGAGCAGCGACTTACTAATCAATAACTGCATGGTTAAGCGCTGTTCACAGGAGATTGCCTCTCACGAACAGCGCCTTCATCATACAAGCATGTTAACAACAATCCATTGCACCGATGCAACTAAATCCATTAATCCATTTGCAATGCTGCAAATAGGATGCTAAACGCAGACGCACTTAATGCAATCAATTGCGGTTTAAGACCCAGTCCTTTGAAGTCGAATACGGTGGGTAACAACCAGTACAGCATAAGAAGTGTCCAGCTAGCACTCGCGATACCTGCGATGAGCAGTTGTTTGCCTGAAATATCCCGTACCGCTGACCCCAAGAGACCTGGGAACATCGTGTCACCCATTAATCTCACATTCCAATATGCAATGAGGAAGAAAATAAGTACCACCAGCATAGTACCCATAATCATCATCGTATCTTTACTCAGCCATAGCTTGATTAATGTCTGGTTTTCACGTTTCATGCCACCGAAGCCGATCAGAAAGAATATAAATCCCACAACTAGCCCTGTGCCAGAAGCGGCAGCGCAGAGAATTTGAAGGATGATTCCCGCGATACCGACAATCCATACGATCATTCCATCACCTGTTTCCAAGAATGAGGCAAGCGTGAGAAACTGTACAATTGTTTGCTACGTCAGTTCGCTACTTGTTGATTTCATTCTATATTGTTATGACCCATTGTACGCCCCATCTTCATTAGACTCAATATGAATCCACAGCATGTTAGTGCATCACAAACCACATAGGGACAGGTGGCTACTCGTCGGCTTGTTCGTAGTTTTCCCGGTGCTCCTTCTTCATTTGCACATAATCGGGATCAGACTTGGCAATCTCCCATTGTGCTTTGAAAATAGCTGCGGCCTCTGCTTTTACCTTATCGTTCTGATAAGGCAGAATGGAGCCATCTTCCTTCGAATACTTGCGTCCACCTTTATGGTTGGTATATCTTCTGGCTCGGGTGTACCCCATCTGAAGGAACTTGCGAGCCATGTCCATCCCCACAAAATCTCCTTGTTCTTTATACTCCAAAAAGAGCTCATAGATCTTCTGCGAGGATTCGGTTGCAATCTCTGGAGTTTTGAATCGCCAATGAGGAAGGATTTCGCTTTTGTATGGTTCAACCATGAGTACACCTTGCTCTCCGCGTCCTACGGTGTACAGTTCAGGTTGCTTGCGCAGGTCAAGCTCTTTGTAATTCAGATCGTAATCAAACTTTTTCATCTGCTTGTCATCCTCCTTCATAGTTTGGATTAGGGCTTGCTCTCACCTTGGGGAAGACTATTCTGTTTAGTTATTCATTGATAACGTTATACCCGCGAATATAATTTATGAAAAAGATTAATTGACATATAATATGTCGTTTGTATAATGAGAATAAGAAAGTGACATAAAATACGTCAACGGGGGAGTAATATGAGTCGAGTGAATATGGCATCAATGACGGTTCTGCAATACTTGGCGCTTGTCCATCAGTTATCTTACACCGAGTTGTGTAAAACAATCGGAATGACGCCTCAACAATTCAATGATTGGGTCAAAAAACGACGTCCAGTCCCACAAGATCGACTACAGCAAGTTGCACAATTTTTTCAAATAGACTCTTCAGTACTCGTATATGAGACAAACTATTTACGGGATCTCACTCCAGAGAACAAAGTACAGGTACAGATGATTTATATCAAGCAGCAGCTTGAGCAGGAGGGAGACGTAACTGAACAAGAGGCACTTAGACAAAAGCTCATTCAGCTACAGGAAGAGGAACGAAAACAGGCCTTAATCACTCAGTTTACAGCAGCTGTTAACCAAGCGGATGAACAGTTACTTCAGGAGTACGAGCAATTGGTAAATAGATTAAGCAACTCAGCTATTGGAGATGCACGTTTACTACGAGAGGAGGATAAGGAATGAGCACGGCTTTCACACTGCAATTACAGGGAACAACTTGGGTATGCAAAAACCAAGATGTTATCTACGATGGTGTCTATCTGTTTACAAATCAACGAGGACTAAGCAAAACAGCCTTGATGCCACCGCCCTCAATTCCTGCAACTTGGATCTCCGTCTATGGCAGTCTTACTATCTCTCAGGTAGGCAAAGAGAATCCGAATGGGGGAATAAATGAAGCGGGTCTTGTTGTTGAACAAACAACACTTTGGTCAAGTGAATATCCAACAGTTGATGAGCGTCCTGCAATAAGTGAGTTGCAGTGGATACAGTATCTTCTGGATACTAGCCGTACGGTTCAGGAAGCGTTGAAATGTGTTGAAAACATTCGCATAGCCCAGGCTACGTCTCAACTGCATTATTTAATTGCGGATCGTAGCGGAGATTACGCCATCGTTGAATTTATTAGTGGTCAGATGTTTGTGCACCGCAGACCGTTACCGTTTGCTGTGATTACCAATACAGCTTACGGTGATGCAATTCATGATTTGAAGGCAGGACAGAGTGAGTGGGCATCTATGACGGATTATGAGCGGAATTCGATGGAGCGTCTCCAAACGGTCACTGACGCTCTTGCTAGTACGAGTCCTATGCTAAACGCTGGAAACGTAATGAAGCTTTTTGATCTGCTAGGTTCCTCTAGCCGTCCAGACACCGTTTATTCTTTGGTATATGATCTCGAACATTCTGAGATTCATATAACAACTAGAAATCACGCCAATTGTATTGGAAAGATACGACTGAAGGATTTTAACTTTGATAAGTCTTCACCTGCTCAAGTATTAGATGTGCAAACGGGATGGGGAGCACATAGAGCATTGGTTTTCCAAGATTATTCGGCTGAGCTGAATATGGCAGCAGTGCGTTCCTTTTTCCGAGATCCTGTATTAACGTCTGTGTTCCAATGGGAGATTTCCGAGGAACTGATTCATCATATAGCTCATTATCCCGATTCTTGTGTCTGAACCGAGGTTAATGGTGGACAAGAGCAATCATCGTTCAGGAGGGATAACGCTATGGGAATGTCCGGCAGATATGTTGTGGTTACCGACGAATTAGTTGAATCCATCAAGGCGGGAGAAGTCAGTGTACACGATTGCCCCGTCGATCTTGATATTGATAAAGTGTGGCAGATGTTGCAGTTCACGTTGACAGGGAAAATGGCAGAAGGTGAGCCACCTCTCGGTTACGTGGTGCCGCTCGCAGGTGAGCAATATCTGGGGAATTACTCGGATATGGATCTGTTTCTACTTACGAATGAACAGGTATTGGAGGCCTACATGGCCATGGAACAATTGGATCGCGATGAATTGAAGGCACGTTTTAGCTTACAGGACATGATGGATAAAGACGTCTACCCTGCTATGGAAGGCTGGGATGAAGAGGCGACATTTCAAGAGATCATTCAGACCTTGGATGAGGTTCAGGCATTATACCAGGCGACGGCTGGGAGCGGAAACGGGATAGTCTTTTATATTTTCTAGGTGCGAAGCGGTAACCTGTTTGACCCACCTGTATTCGGGTTATTGATAGAAATAAGGCTTACGCCTTATCCTAAAAATCCGGTAGAAGAGAGGGAATAGGATATGACACAAGAGCAGAACCAGAACGCTGAGAACGAAGAGAACAAAGCCATTCAAGATGATGAACCGGATCAATTCGAAACGCCTGTAACTGCGGAAGACGAAGAGTCAACCAGCGGTAGCGATGAGAACTCTGGAACATAAGAGAAGAGCTTATCTGATATATAGTATTGTGACAAAGATCGGAAATATTTTCCGGTCTTTTTGGCATTTTTTTGTTAATTTTGTTTACAACAATTACCTATAGCCTTCATAATAGGAGTGAACCGTATTATTCGAAGGAGGAGATCATATTAAGAATCGAAGGTTAGCTAAATGGATCGCCGTGCCGCTTGTTTTAATGATGGTTGCGCTTACGGGGTGTCAGGCTGTAGGCGGAGTTGATATTAGCAAAGCAATGGCTCAGAGCACAACGGTGAAGTCTGTTGAATCCAAACAATCACTGAAAATTAACATTGAACCAGCAACGGAGCTGGCAACTGCTAAAGACCTTGAAATGATTGAGCTTATTAACTCTATTTCTCTAGATATTAGTGATGCAAAAGTGAAAGACACAAGCACAGCATCCGTTGAAGGTGCAGTTGGTTTTCAAGGGAAGAAGTTGCCTTTCCATCTCTCCATGAACGAGAAGGAAATGGTGATTGATATGGAAGGAGCACAGAAGCCTCTTTACATATCTCTGGAGTCACTTGAGGGACAGGATGACCTGCTCATGATCGATACGGAGGCACTTGAGAAGCAGATTGAAGAGCTTTCTCCTAAATTGCTGTCCTTTGTAATGAAGCATCTGTCTAATCCGAAAAACATCTCGGTAACACCAGTGCAGGAGTCCGTAAACGGTGAAACGCTTAGTCTCTCGAAATTGCACATGGAGATTACCGGTGAGGAATTGCTCGCAATGGTGAAGCCGTTCTTGGAAAGTGTAGCGAAGGACGAGCAAGGCCTGAAAGACCTGATTGGTGATCTGTATGATGTGATCGTACCGATTATCGCAGCCGTGAATCTGACAGAGCCTACCGATGGCGTTGACTTGAATGCAATGATTCCTGAATCCAAGGAAGTTGCTGTTGCCTCCATGTACGCGATGGTGAAGACAGGTCTCGACGAGATTCTGGTGAGTTATGATCAGGAGCTGGATAAGCTGTTGACCGAGACACCTGAGCTGAAAACGGTGTTTGGTACAGACACCAAGCTGGTACTCGACTATTTCCTAGACAGCAAACTCGATGTTCGTAAACAGAATTTTGAGATGAAGGTAGCGTTGCCAGCATCCCAAGACCTGCCGCTTCAATCTGTGACTGTATCAGGGGACAGTGAGCAGTGGAATATTGGCGGCGACGTGACTGTGGATGCAGTAGATACATCTGCGGGCGTACTCGATATTATGACAACAGAGATCACTCCAGGTACAATGCTGCGTAATTTCGATTCGAATTCAGTGATGTATCAGTTGTTAAAGGATGAAATGAGCATTACGAATAAACATGTGATGTTGATGCCAGAGGATGAGTACTTTGGTGTCGTGACTGAGAAAAATACAACATTTGTCCCGCTTCGTTACCTGTCTGAGGAATTGGATGCTGAGGTGAAATGGACAAAAGGTTCGGATAAGATCGTTGTAATTGACGATATCACAGGCAACGAAATTGTACTGACAGTAGGCTCTAACCAAGCCACCGTCGCAGGTGAGGAAGTCACACTAACTCACCCAGCTTATGTGAACAAAAACGGCACAACCTATGTTCCACTTCGCTTTGTAGCTGAAGCTCTCGGAGCAACAGTAGACAAGGAGAAAGAAACAGGCTGGATTTACATCGTACGTCCATAAGTGTTAAGAAGCAAAAGACCTTCTCCAGTAATAATTGGGGAAGGTCTTTTTTTCAATATTCAAAAAATGAAAGATACACTTACGTGTGTTGTAACATTTGAAGCCTTTTGCTAAATCCAGTGCTCCCAGCCGTATAACCCATCTGTGCATAAAACTCATGAGCAACCTGGCGCTCTGGTCGATTGCCGCTGTTCAGAGAAACTGTTGTGATACCATGGGCAGATGCCCAATGTTCCGCAGCTTGAATGAGAATTCGGCCAATGCCGGAGCCTCTATGTTGCTTATGAACGACTAGAGCTGCAATGCGACAATGACGACCACTTTGCTCATACATATAGAATGTTTGTAAACCAATCATACCGACTGCTCGCCCGTGTAACTCCGCCACCAGTGTCGTATAACTAGGATCTGAAGCAAGATAGGTATAGCGCTCTAGCATATCTGCATACGTTGTTGGATACCCAAGCTGATCCATGAGAGTAACCAAATCTGGGAGATCATCGGGTGAACTGTGCCTTATCGTAACATCTGTACTCATCCGCTCTTCGCCTCTTTTCGTCGTTGTTGCAGTGAGAGTTCAATAATGGAATCGAGTAGTTTGGCAAAAGAGATGCCGGCAGCGTCTGCACTCTTAGGCAGCAGACTATTTCGAGTGAGCCCAGGAAGTGTGTTGACCTCAAGCACATAAGGCATACCATCTCGGATAATCATGTCCACACGTGCATAGACGCTGCATTTTAACACGCGATAACAGGTTAATGCAGCAGCCTCCACATGTTTATGGATATCGGCAGGTAATTGAACAATGCGTTCCTCGGCGCCGCCGTCATCGTACTTGGAGGAGTAGTCGAAGAATGCTCCGCTTGACCGGATTGAGATGACAGGCAGCATGGTGCCATCCAGTATTGCACATGTAATCTCTTCACCCTCAATATATTGCTCGATCATCACCGTATCATCCCAAGCAAGTGCTGCCTCAGTAGCTTCACGAAGTGTACTGGGTTCACGTACAATCTGAGTGCCAATGCTGGAGCCACCAGAGTTAGGCTTCACGACCACAGGATAGGATAGCTGCGTCACGGTTGTGGAGGATAGCTCCTCCAGATCACTGATTTGCAGCCATTCTACCGTGGGCACACCGGCTTGCTGCATAATTCGCTTGGAGATATCCTTATCCATGCAGACGCTACTTGCAAGCACACCACAGCCTGTATAGGGAATACCTAGTGAATCGAGTGTGCCCTGAATGGTACCATCCTCACCGTATTTGCCATGTAGAGCGAGTAACGCGATATCCAGTCCTGCGGACTTTTCAATGAGCTCCCGCTTATTATTGATGACAACGGGGACAACTTCATACTTCTGTGGATCCAGGTGCGTGATCATCTCCTGTCCGGTAAGCAGAGAAATGTCCCGCTCCGAAGATGTTCCACCCATGATGACGCCAACCTTCATGCGTAATCCTCTCCATTCCATGGAATTTTTAGCAACTACATTCAACCAAACCATGCATCACTGCATCGTTCTTGCCGTCTCACCTATGATCCGAATACCTTTGCGTATGTTGTCATCGTTCACTCTGGAGAAGCCTAGACGCATCGTGTTCAGTCCCTGTCCGGGTTCGAGGTAGAAGGTATCTCCAGGTGTGAAGGTGACTCCTTTTAGTTTGCAGGCAGCAAGTAGATCCCTTGTTCGAAACGCTGCTGGAAACTGTACAAATAAGTGCAGTCCCCCTTCGCCGGAAATACGGCACATGGGGAGATGCTGGCGCAAGCAGCGAACAACCAGCTCATATTTGCGTTTATATTCGGCTCGAGCGCGCTTCAGATATTTATCGAAATTACCATTGCTCAGATATTGATAGAGCAAGGATTGATCCAGCGTTGAGGTATGAATGCTCCGAGCCCGTTTCATACTTTCCAGATAATCAATCAATGCAGCATCTGCGATGACCCAACCGACCCGTAGTCCTGGAAAGAGCACCTTGGAGAAGCTACCGAGATACACCAGTCCATTACCCTTGCCTATGCTGGCGATGAGGGGAGAGACGTGTGAGCCAGAGTATCGAAGCTCTTCATTGAACCCATCTTCGATCATGGGAACGTGATATTGATTCATTAAACGAATAATTTCAGCCCGTTTGGCGGGTGATGTGACGATGCCCGTTGGGTTATGGTAGGAAGGCACCAGATAAGCGAGATCATACGAATGCTTCATCAGTTCCTGTTCCAGTTGCCCTAGATGAAGGCCATCTGACTCCATTTCCACGCCGGTAAGGTGAAAATTATGAAGCTTTAGGTTTTTGATTGCCGTGTGGTGGGTGGGATTCTCACATAACGCTCTACCGCTTTTTTTGCGAAGAGCTCCAAGCACAAGGTCGAATCCTTCCGTGAATCCATTCGTAATGAGGATATCCTTGCCGCTCAGATCCACACCCTTGTTCTCCATATACTGCCGTAGATACTTCATAAGGGGGCGATACCCTTGAGCATATCCGTAATTCAGGAGCACTTCACCTTCAAGTGACATCCGATCGAGGAAAGCCCTCTTCACATTGTGAAGATCGAACAGCTTCTCATCTGGAGCAATGCTGGTGAACGAGATTTCCCCACGTTCGGCACCAGAGCCGTGCTTCATCAGATCGTATTGCTCTGCCTGGATTGCATAGTCGCTAACGTGATTGTTCCAGTCCAGCGTCCAACCCGAAGCTGATTCTGGTGTATCCACCGCAGCGCTGACATAGTTCCCTTTGCCTTTAACTGCATAGATCAGCCCTTCCTCTTCAAGCTCGGCATATGCGAGCAGAACGGTACTTCGGCTTACACGCATAAGCGTGCTCAGTTCTCGGGTCGAAGGAAGCTTCTGGTCTGCCTGTAGGCCGCCTTTGAGTATGAGTCGCTTCATATAATCTTTAACTTGTATATATACAGGGCGGTCGTCCGTCAATTGTAGATCGGAATACATCCCATCACTCCCTCTATGTGCTATCTTGCCATATTATAAATACGCCGGAAAGAACCACGATCCCTTTGTTTCGTGGCACGGGTGGTTCCCATTTTGAACACGCACTATTATTCAAAAGACAAATAAAAAAGCCCTGGCTTCTGCCGGGCTGTTTGGTGAAACTAGATCCTGTTTTTTCTATAGTTCTGCTGCTATAACGTTCTAAGATTGCATGGCATGACTAATCTCTCTAGGATCAAAAGCTACTTGTCCTTCTACGTGTGTCTATTTAGTTCGTACGACTATCATTGCAGGCTTTCTACATGAATCCATTGCTATAACATTCGTCAATCTAGTTCTTGCTACGTTTGCTTGCTGCAAGGGTCGAATAGATGATAAATCTAAAAGCTGTTGGCTAATTGTGACACCGACTGTACTCTTATGTGGCCACATGACGAATTCAGTATGAAAAAGAGTGCCAATCATAGGGTACAATAGACGTGAGTAGATATAAAGACGTATGTCTTAGTGCCCAATTTCTTCCTCATACCCCTATAGTACCACTTTGAATCAGGGAAGTTAACCTTTTTTTTGAAATATTTGTCGTAATAGTTGAAAAAAGCGTGAATTGTGCGTCTAATAGTGCAAATACAATAAGAATGGCTGGTTGAATGACATCTTTTACATTGAGATGCATTAGGCATCCGTCGTAATTAAAAGTAGAATTTTGGAACAAACTAACAGAATGAAATAGTCTCCTTTTACAATATGTGATAGGATGTAAGCCTATAGATAATGAGGAAGTGAGCCATTTGATTCAAATTACTGTGCCAACACCAGATGTCAGCATCACGAAGCAGGCTAATCCACAGCTTAGCCATATTTACGGGTTTACTGATTTTCATCTCATCACACGTGAACAGGGCGGCATTTATATGTTCTACAATGCTGATGAAGAGTTGTTATTTGTCGGAAAAGCGAGAAAATTAAGACCACGCATTAAGAAGCATTTTGAGGACACTGTATCCCCAATCAAGAATCACCGTGAAGAAGTGACGAAGATTGAAGTATGTCTGGTTGAAGATCCGATGGATCGTGAAATCTATGAGACATATATCATTAACACGATGCGTGCGAAATACAATGTAGATAAAGTATTGTATAAGTAAGTTTACGAGTACGAGTAAGCTGAACAAGTAAGGTAAGGTGAAACCGCACTGTTGAGGGCTATCCTTCTCAGGTGTGACTTACGGACACGGGTGTGATCTTACGGTTACATCCATGTCTAAGTTTCTCCAGAACAAGGCTGTAGTTAAGACCGAGATGAACGGGGTGCGACTGACCCTCGTGGATTGCAGGAGCTATACCGTACCCAAAGAGATGCGTATAGATGCAATAGTAGTAGTACAACAACCAACCAGCATCCAACACCAAGGTAGATTAAGCTCTAACAGAAGCACAAGTAGTAGTCATATAGGAAACAAACAATTAGAGTGTATTACGTTTTTGAGCAACAACATTACATAGAAGAGGTGATTGGTTTGATCGGTCGTAGTGGTAATCCGACACTGAAAGAAAGTACATTTGAAGGCAACAGAGGGTATGGAGATGATCGGTATCAGCAATTCATGACGATTAACGGTACAGTTAACAAGGCATTTATCACGTTGATCATTCTGCTAGGTAGTGCATTTGCTACGTGGATGATGTTTTTTAACGGACAAGAGGTGCTTCCACTGGCTTACGGTGGGCTGATCGTTGGTTTTATTCTAGCGCTAATTATTTCATTCAAACCAGTAGCTGCTCCCTACCTTGTACCGATCTATGCCATCGCAGAAGGTATGTTCCTCGGTGCGTTCTCCGCAGCATATGAATCGTTGTACAACGGAATTACGTTGCAGGCTGCTCTGTTGACGATGGCTGTCTTTGTCGCATTACTAGTGGCCTACAAAACAAGATTGATTAAGGCGACGGAGAACTTTAAGCTGGGCGTTGTGGCTGCAACTGGCGGTATTATGATTATGTATCTTCTAAGCTTCGTACTGCGTTTATTCGGAATTACAGTACCTTACTTGCATGACAATAGTCTGATTGGTATCGGCATTTCGGTGGTGATCGTCATTGTGGCGGCGCTGAATCTGGTGCTTGATTTTGACTTTATCGAGCATGGGGCAGAGCAGGGAGCACCCAAATATATGGAGTGGTATGGAGCATTTGGTTTAATGGTCACGCTGGTGTGGCTGTACATTGAGATTATCCGTCTCCTCAGCAAACTTCGGAGCAGAAACTAGGAGCGGGCTTGGTTGATTAGGTGGATTGCTAAGACCAAGCCTGTAAGAATCAGTAATAGAGCTAACGAGCTAACGCGTGTCTATACACGACGTTGGCTTTTTTTGTTTATACTCCTTAATTAGTAGGATAACCATACGAATTTCACAGATATAGATTGACCTTACGAAAAATAATATGATACCTTAAATGATAATTGTTCTCATTTATCAGAAAGGAGTCATCTCATGATATTCGATAAGGGAACACATGCCGCTAAACCAACACATGCTGAATCAAGAGCAGTGACGAGCCGAAGCACCAAGACAGATATCGCTAAAGTTAAGACATATATGGCTCAACATTATAACTTACCATTATCTATTGCTGATCTGGCGGCAAGAGCCAATATCAGTCCTAAATACTTTGTAGATTTATTCAAGAAAACTTATGGGCAGAGTGCCATGGAGTACTTAACCGATCTTCGCATTAATCATGCCAAGCGATATCTGAAGGAGTCTGGAGATAAGTTACGCGACATCGCACTGAAGGTGGGGTATAGCGACGAGTATTATTTTAGCCGGAAATTTAAAAAAGAAGTGGGCATTTCTCCATCAGATTATGCAAGAAATACGAAGAAACGCATCGCCACATACTCCTCCAATATGATTGGACAGCTTCTGGCGCTCGGTGTCATGCCTGTTGCTGCGCCCATCGATTCGAAGTGGACAGCATATTATTATAATGTGTATCGCACAGAGATCCCATCTCATCTGAAACTGACAGATCCATATACAAGCTGGCGAATGGAAGCAAATGTGGAGAAACTGGTGCATATTCGCCCAGACGCCATTATTGGCAATGATCAGATTAGTGAGCAGGATGAGGCGAAGCTGGCCGAGATTGCTCCGTGCTGTGTCGTACCTAAGCATCCATCGGATTGGCGTACGCAATTGCGTACGATTGCTACTTTTTTGGAACGGGAAGAGCAGGCAGAACAATGGATCAATGCATATCATCAGCGGGCGCAAGAAGCGCGGGAACATGTACAGAAGGAAATGGGTCAGGAAAAGGTACTCGTACTTCGTGTGTATGGCCAGCACCTCTATCTCTACAGCAATCCGGGTATACAAGAGGTATTTCATCATGCGCTCCAACTAGATACAATGCTGGATATGAACGCTAATGTACCTATAACAATGGAGCAACTCGCTGCGATGAATCCAGACCACATGCTCGTGATGGTGTGTCCTGAAGCGGCATCACGGGCAACATGGCTCAGCTTACAGCATTCGCCTATATGGCGACGGCTTAAGGCAGCACAGCATTATCAGATCCACCTGATTGCAGGTGATCCGTGGTTCGACTACTCTGCTGTCGGCGTGATGCGTATGCTCAGCGAAGCTTTGCTTATGTTTACGGGATATTGTCCAAATGGTTATCTGGATACTGTCCATGGTGATTCACGAGTGACATGACATATAATCCTACTATCTAAATGAGAATGTTTATCAAGGGGGATATATCATGTTTCCACAGAGTCAACCAAAGGGACAGCCATTTGTTGCTCAAAAACTACGTCATGTACGGGTGTCTGTCTTCGTTTTACTATTGCTTATCGCGGGTCTATTATCTGCCTGTAGTTCCAATTCGAGTGCAGAGCAAACCGGGGAATTGCAGCAAGAGCAGCCGGCAACGGAAGCCGCAGCGCCAGCATCCTCTAACACAGATGTGGAGGAAGATCAGGCTCAGGAGGCAGTGGGGGAGCGTACAGTAAAGGATGAGCTAGGCCATGATGTCATTGTCCCGGCTAATGTAGAGCGAGTCTTCGCACCCTATCTGGAAGATTCCCTGCTCACGCTAGGAGTTAAACCTGTTGCACAATGGGCGAGCGGCACGCAGGGGCATGTGTATTTGCAGGATCAGTTAAGCGATGTTCCAACGCTCGACTTCTCCAGCGGGTTGCCTGCGCCTGAGGCATTAATGGCGTTCAACCCGGATTTTATTATTTTGCATACAGCGAATTATGCTGAGAATGGTGTGTACGAGAGCTATTCCAAGATCGCACCAACCTATGTATTTAGCAACGCTTCGGGTGATGTAGAGAAGTCCTTGGAGGTCATCGGCGATCTGTTGGGTAAATCCGCTGAGGCGAAACAGGCGATTGAAGACTATCATGCAGAAGTCGAATCAGCCAAAGCCAAACTGGCTCAAGTGACGGAGGGTAAAAAGGCAGCGATCATCCGGTTTGCCCCGCGTGGCATCACCTTGATGGGAGGAAACTATTTCAGCGGTTATGTCGTGTACGAGCAGCTTGGCTTAGGGAAGCCAGCATTGGTGGAGACGGAGAATAGCGCGATGGTATCGACCGAGATATTGCCTGAGATCGATGCAGATTTTATTTTCACGGTAGAGCAAGGCCCTGGTAGCATGAAAGAAATGACGGAGACCGCAGTATGGAAAGGTATTCCTGCCGTAAAAGCAGGAAATGTGTACGCCGTTGAACCGGCCTCTTGGCTAGGCGGTGGATTGATCGCATATCGACGTGTAATTGATGATACGTTAAAGGCATTGACGGAATAATAGAGAGTTGAAGTGGCTCCCATAGAGGTGCTGGTAAGGAGGATTAACGATCATGACGTTTCAGTCCAAGAAACCCCAATTAGATGCACCTAAACAAGAAAATGCACGAAGTGTGGTGAAGATTCCACGCGCCGAACAATGGAGTATGAGCCCCAGCACAGGAGGTCATGCGTATCAGATTATGGTTTATGAGCCAGCGGAGGAAGCCCCTGCGTCAGGGTATCCGGTCATCTATGTGCTGGATGCGAATGCTGTATTCGGTACGATGGTAGAAGCCGTTCGTCTGCAGGGTCGTAGACCAGAGAAGACGGGAGTAATCCCGGCCATTATTGTAGGCATCGGTTATCCAACAGAGGCGACCTTCTCGCCTCATCGGTATGCTGATTATACCCCGGAGGCCACTACGGAGTATACAAATCAACCGGATGGTACACCTCTGCCGCCGCAGGGAGGAGCGGATCGATTTTTACAGTTTATTGAAGATGAATTGAAACCGAGAATAGAATCACAATATCGAATTAATCGGAGCAGACAAGCGATCTTTGGCCATTCTCTGGGCGGGTTGTTCGTTCTACATACACTGCTGACGAAGCCAGAAGCTTTTCGTTATTATATCGCTGGCAGTCCGTCACTGCATTGGAATCAGAAGCTGATGCAGACGGAGGAAGAGGCATTTATTGCTCGTTTGGATTCCGATCCGATTCAGGCCGAGGTATGGATTGGCATAGGAGAGCAGGAAAAGATCCATCCTGCTGGTAATAACGGGAGAGCCTTAGGGCTTACGGAGCGTCTATCTAGCTTGCATCATCCGGGTTTGACGATTCAATTCACAGAGTTTGAAGGAGAGAATCACGTATCGGTGTTACCTTTTCTAATTAGTCGTTCGCTTCGTTTGGCATGTAGCCCGGAGACCATCTGAGGTATAAAATACAACACAAAAATAGGGGGCGATTGCCCCTTATTTGCGTATCGCTTGAAGTACATCCTGGACAGTGACCACATCGTACTCTGTAGGCAATGCTGTTCCTACAGAACAGGCTGCCAGCATATGTCCATCATCCAGTCGCTCGCTGTGAAAACGATAGGCTTCATCCTGCTCACAATGCCAATCTCCCTGATCATTGGGAAGAATGGCGAAGGAGTCCAGCGGTATGGAGAGCCCTTTGCCTACGGCCTTAATGTAGCTCTCCTTGAGCGTCCATAGTCGATAGAAGGTTTCAACCTGCATATCGGCCGGTTGGCTGATCAGGTAACGATGCTCCTGCGGAGCGAAGAAACGGTCTGCAATCTGAAGGTCAATCGGGTTAGTTTGCTCCACATCAATGCCCACAAGACCATGTCCGCCCGAGATCATAACAACCCAGTCTCCAGAATGAGAGAGGTTAAAGGGGTGCTCTGCATGTTCGTTCAGGAAAGGCTTTCCGTACGCATTTCGGATAAACGATATTTTCTTCGCCTGCCCACCAATCTGATCTGCTAACGTAACCCGAGCCAATGCTTCACCAAGGACAGATCGATAAGCGTCCGCCTGATGTACATAACGGGCTGCACCCGCACGTCGCTCAGTGGCGACCATAGAGAGCAATAGTTCCCAATCGTCTTCCAGCAGTATTGAAGGTACTTGCATAACCTGTATCTTAATCATCATTTATCACCTGTCGATGTATTCGGCATTTGGCAGCAACAATCCTGTTTAACACATGGAGCTACCCGGTAGTGCGGCAGCATCAAAGGCAACAGTCTGCCCTAATAAGCGGTACCTTACATGCAAAGTCTCTCCAACCCGCTTGCTTAAAACACCGTACGTATAAGGTTATCAGCCCTGTTGTGTCTTCTTCCAGTCCTCGTGTGCAGTCTGTACCTGCTTCCACATCTCTTCGCGTTCCATCTTACTGTACCGTACCAATGGTTCATGGAATACGTCAGTGAGAGTGCTAATCCACTCGTTGAAGGTTCTAATCTCCATCTTACGAATACCCTCAGCATCATGGATTCGTAGCATACATCCACGTAGTTCATGACTACGCTGGGCATCTCTTTGACGAAGAAGAAATGTGTTATGCCAAGGTGACTGGATCGACTGGCTGTAGAATTCATGCTTCGGAATGAACTCATCCAGTTGGCCGACCCAATCCGGGGCATAGTCGACACCTAGACTCGGACCGTTCGGTTCATATTCGAGCCTCCAACCCTCCGCAGCTACTGATGATGGAATTAGATTATACGTGAAAGGTGCCTGCCCGTAGGTACCATAACGCAAGGGAAGCGGCTGAAATGGCATACCACCAAGCCCAACATCTAAAATCCATTGTTCATCTGGATTTTCTGATCCTGGTATTAATACAGACAACCCTAAATGAAACGAGTTAACACGTGGTTGCTCCCCATGGGGTTGAACACCTGCACGATGCCATCGCACAGTATATCCAAGTGAGTGAAGCAGCACGCTAAACGCGCCATTCAAGTGAAAACAGTATCCGCTACGCCCGTTCAACATGAGCTCTACAGATTCTCGAAGGTGAATTCCGGCGGGGCGACCTGCAAAAATATCAACGGTCTGCCAGGACAGGTACTCTACATGTGCCGCTTGCAGCTCGGATAGAAATTCAAGTGTTGGCGGCTTTATCTCATCCATACCTATCCGTTTAAGATAGGCTTTAATTTCAGTTGGATTCAACGTGTACATTGGCCTAACCTCCAATCATATGTGGAGCCACCATGTTTCATTGATAATGGCTCCTTCATCTATTGTAGGTACGGCACAGGTTACTGAACACCGCTGTTTCTCTCCATTGTACCGGTACAATTTTGTGTAAGCAGAGCCTAAAATTTCGTGAACTTGCCTCTCATTTCGCTATATTGAATATGAATTCGGTTCTCTGGATGTTTGTCTGTTGTATATAGAACCAGTAAGAAGATCCATTCCAGAGGTTTCATGAGTAGATAGACAAGATCCGCTGTCCAGCGGGAACGAATATGTTTACTCACCGGATAGCCATAACGATCGTATAACCCACGAACTAGGCGATGGAATCGGGGCGTGTACTGTTCCAATACATGTTCAAAAGCATTTGCAATCATTAATTGTCGATTCACTTTAATAACGTGGCCGTGTCGTATGCCATCTCGCACTGGTTTGACCCATTTGGCATGTCCACCAGCTGCAACGGTGCACAAATAGTGTCCACTTCCCGGAATGATATCGGGCGGTGGGATGGGGAGACGAGAGTAATTGTAGCTGCTCGTATCCAGGAAGGTCCGAATGGCACTGTCAGGTCGCTGACCAAATAAGACTAGAATGAGCTGGATCACCAGTTGTAGTGGGAACATGAGAATCACCCAGACAAGCGGTGCAGTGCGAAAACGACTGATATGCCGATACAGGAATCGTTGCCATCCAGGCAGATGCTCCATATCCGTTAGCAAACTTTGTCCCTCAACATGAGCCTGTACAAAACCATCCCACGAGCGCTTCAGGCGACCAACATATAGGAATATGAGCGATAGGTAGCTGCTCTGTAGTGTGAGCGTGGATAACGTTATAAGCAGTCCTGTTCCGTAATACCATGTTAGGCCTGTATGTGTGATATAGGCGATTCCCCAGACGATACTGAGAACGAGAGCGCTGTTGCATAGTGTGTAGACGATTGGCGAGAGTTTATTTGAGCGACTAAACAGCAGGATATACGCCAACAAACCAACGATATGAGTTGTAATAAATACAGGAAGACTGTAGTGGCTAATCGTCGCATAGTTGGAAGCTGAATTGCCTGTATCTTCATACACAGACAGTGGTTCTCCTCCGTTAACACCTGAAGAATCGAAGGCTATGCCTATGGCAAAGCCAACGACTGTAAATCCCATTATAAAAATTTCGCATACGGTGAGGAATATTCGTCCATTCCCAGTCGCCTTTTTGATGAAACTATTCAGCATAACCCATCCTGATGCAGCCGGAATAATTAAAAACAAGCCTAGGAATTGAAGTGTAGCAATCAAGAGATGTCCTCCTTCGATTTCAGTATTCCTATTGTAGGTCAGCGAGAGCTTGTTGGCAATATTAACCATTATAATATTTAGGTCTAACGCCTCATATTAGGGGAGGGAAAACCCTACTTGGGGTGGGGAGCTGATAGGATAACCGAGCTTACCTCGGAGCGCATACACTTCTTCCCATGTATGGGAGAGTGGATTCTCTTTTTCTTGGGTATGTTAACCGTTTAGAGTGGATATAGGTTAGAATAGAGATAGAAAGCAGGATTAGGAGATGTTAATATGGCTAATGATGAAGTGATTTTGACGCAGGAAGGCTTGGAAAAGCTGGAGGACGAGCTACGGGAATTAAAGACAGTTAAGCGTAAAGAGTTGGCCGAGCGTCTGAAACTCGCGATTAGTTACGGAGACCTGAAGGAAAATAGTGAGTATCATTCAGCCAAAGATGATCAGGCATTTATGGAAACCCGCGTTTTGATTCTAGAGAAAATGTTGAAGAATGCACGAGTGATTACGGCGGACAACATGGACTCGAACAAAGTGGGCGTCGGCTCCACAGTGTTGCTTAACGACATTGAGTTTGCAGAGAAGATCGAATACAAACTTGTTGGACCTGCTGAAGCTGATGTTTCAGATAACAAAATTTCGTACGAGAGCCCTCTAGGCAAGGAACTAATGGGTAAAGAAGTGGGTAGTACCATTCATGTTAATGCACCGATGGGCGTGATCAAATATGAATTGCTCGAAATTCGGATCTAACCACGAACGAACGTCGACTTTTCAATTATGAATAAATTAACCTTGTTGAATAAAGAGAGGATCCGAAGCTAATTATAGCCGAAGAACCTCTCTTTTTTTGGTATATGTGAAACATACAGGAGTGAAATTCGAGCTTTATCACATACTATAAATAAACAGACTTAATTGTAATTCCCTTTAAAGCGTTAGTGTAAAAAAATAACATTCTGATTAATTTCATTTTTTCAATGACCTGACACGATGAGTAGTATATAATTACGGGAAATAATAGAACAGATGGAGTAGATAAGATGAATTTCGGTAAGTCACATCTAGAAGAAAACAACTTGGGTAAGGGTGAACGCTTCTCCCGCGCAGGGTTCATTTTGGCAGCGATCGGTAGTTCAGTTGGACTTGGTAACATGTGGAAGTTCCCGTACATTACGGGAGAGAATGGGGGCGCAGCGTTTTTCCTGCTCTTTATCGTCTGTCTGTTACTCATTGGTCTGCCTGTATTGCTGGCGGAACTTGCAATTGGTCGAAGTGGGCGCGGAAGTGCAGCTACAGCGTTCATCAAGGCTGGCGGACATAAAGGGTGGCTAGCAGCAGGACTGCTGCAAGTTTTGACACCGTTTATTATCCTTTCTTTTTACGTGATCATAGCAGGCTGGACACTCCAGTATGCGATCACATCTTTCAGTGGTAGTCTGTATAGTAACGCGGATTTTGGTGGGCAATTTGATTCCTTTATCGGTGGGTATATGCCGATTGTATGGCAGTTCGTTTCTGTGCTGATCACAGGCTGGATTGTAGCTAAAGGGGTCTCTAACGGAATTGAGAAGTTTAATAAAGTGCTCATACCCGCGATGTTGGTATTGCTTATTATACTGATGATTCGGGCCATCACATTGCCAGGAGCGGGTGCAGGGGTTTCCTTCTTCCTGAATCCAGACTTCTCTCAATTAACGACCGAATCGGCATTGGTTGCACTCGGACATGCCTTCTTCTCGCTATCTCTCGGGATGGGTATTCTCGTGACCTATGGTTCGTATGTTGATAAAAATCAATCTCTTGGCGCTGCGACAGTGGCTGTTGGTGCGGGTGACCTGATCTATGCCTTTATCGCAGGTTTAATTATTTTCCCAACGACATTCTCGTTCGGTATCGCACCGGATCAAGGGCCTAAACTGATCTTCGTTGCGCTGCCTGCTGCATTCTCGGCAATGCCGCTCGGCTTCCTGTTTGGCGGATTATTCTTCATCCTGTTGGCCATTGCAGCATTAACATCAGCCGTATCATTGCTGGAAGTGCCAGTTAAGTATTTCATGGAAAGATTGTCTTGGAGCCGCAGCCGTGCTGTATGGGTTATTTCGCTCGCGGTCTTCATTGTGGGTCTTCCTTCGGCCCTGTCGATGGGACTTGTGCCTGCGTTTAACATTAACGGTACAAACCTGTTTGATTGGATGGACTTCATGGCTTCCAACATCATGCTTCCGGTCGGTGGATTGCTTGTCACAATATTTGCCGGTTACTTCTGGAAGACAGCAGCAGAAGCTTCTGGTCTGAAATCAGGCTGGTTCAAAGTTTGGCTGTTCATGCTGCGCTACGTAGCACCAATCCTGGTACTTCTGGTATTGTTGCACACATCCGGTATTATTCACTTCTAAGAGGGATCATCAGGATGACTACACAGATTTACCAAGCATAAAACCTCTTGGAAGAATTGCAAAAGCCCTTGTGTTCCAACGACAATTTTGGGACAATACGGAGTAGAGGTTTTTTTGAAATGAAAACCGATGAGCCATATGCTTTTTTTCGAAAAGAGGACTGCGTAATGAACCAATCATCCATTTATGGATTAACATTAGAGCAATTACGTTCCTGGCTGCCGGAACACGGGCAAAAGAAATCCCGTGCTTCCCGGATCTGGGAATGGTTATATCAAGAACGTGTACATCAGTTTACAGAGATGACCGATGTGCGCCAGGAATGTCTGGACGTGATCTCCGAACACTTTACGATGAACTCTCTGAGTGAACATGTGAAGCAAGAGTCGGCAGATGGTACAGTGAAATTTTTGCTGCGTTTGCAGGATGGGAACCTGATTGAAACGGTACTCATGCGTCAAAAGTACGGTCTCACTGTATGTGTGACCACCCAGGTGGGCTGTAATATCGGCTGTAGCTTCTGCGCGAGCGGATTGATAAAGAAAAGCCGTGACCTGTCTGGTGGCGAAATTGTGGAACAGATTATGCATGTACAGCGTCATCTAGATGCAGCAGGTCAAGGTGAGCGAGTTACCAACGTTGTTGTGATGGGGATTGGTGAGCCATTCGATAACTTCCAGAACATGACGGATTTCATCGAAGTGATCAAGGAGCGCAAAGGACTTGCCATTGCTGCGAAGCGGATCACCGTGTCCACCAGTGGTTTGCCAGACAAAATCAAAGAGTTTGCAGACAGCAGTCTTCAGGTCAATCTGGCCATCTCCCTACATGCACCGAATAATGATCTGCGTACACACATCATGAAGATCAACCGGGCGTTCCCGATTGAGCAGTTGATGGATGCTGTTGATTACTACCTAGCAACAACGAATAAACGCATCATGTTCGAGTACATCCTGCTACGTGATGTGAACGACCAACGCGAGCATGCTGCCGAGCTGGCTGAACTGTTGTCCAGTCGGAAGAGTATGGTCAGTGTTAACCTGATCCCATACAATCCGGTGGATGAGCATAGCCAGTATCAACGAAGTACAGAAGAATCCATTCTGGGTTTCTATGATACACTCAAAAAGAACAGTATCAATGCTACGGTTCGTATGGAGCATGGTACTGATATCGATGCAGCCTGCGGACAATTGCGTAGTAAACAGATGAAAAACAACGCGCCTGATCCGCAATCGGGTCGCCTTGCTCTTGGCTAGGTATGTTCCGGATATTTCATCCTACTGGATGAGTCCTGAACGTTGCCCGGTTTGCCTATAAAGAAGAACGCCTATGGTCTGCTCAACCTGTGAGCGGCATAGGCGTTCTTTCATTTATTTAAGTGGTTTGACCATCAATAGATGCGGAATGCCATCTTCCAAAAATACATCCGATGCTGGTGCGTATCCAAGACGTTCATAGAACCCGGAGGCTTGCACCTGTGCATGTAGTTTGGCTTTTGTCAGTCCTTGATCTAGCGCCATCTGCTCTAGCTTGTCGATCAGAACACGGCCTAGACCATGTTTACGGTATTCCAGCATAACGCAGATTCGCTCTAGCTTAGCAACGTCATCAACGATCCGCAATCTGGAGGACGCGGCAGGCACTCCGTCTACATAGAGAAGAATATGGCGAGCTTCCGTACCTAAGGCGTCATATGCATCGAATTCATCTTCAGCCGGAACCCCTTGCTCCTCGACAAAAATAGACATGCGAATAGCGAAACAGGCTTCAAGTAATTCTTGATTATTAACCTCAACAACAGTGGTGTTCATGATGTGTCTCCTTTGGTTGATTATCTCGTAATATTATTTAAAATTAGTTATATCACTTTTTTTGTTGCGAATGCAACATAAATTTAGATGAGGATGTGAGTACGTTGAAGGACGTATTGCGTGAAATTGGTATGATTGCACGTTGTCTGGATTCCATTAGTAATGTCGAATTTCAACATTTGAATTTATCACGGGGACAATACCTTTACCTCTATCGCATCTGCGAGAATCCGGGGATTATCCCGAATCAACTCGCTGAACTAATTAAGGTTGACCGAACTACGGCAGCTCGTGCAATCAGCAAACTAGAATCCGACGGATTTATAAGTAAACGCTCAGCAGTGGATAACAAGAAAAATAAAGAGTTATATCCCACAGAGGCCGGTCTTGAGGCGTGGGAGTTTATTCGTAGAGAAGGAGCTCACTCTGATCAAGTGACCTTGGCGGGATTAACGGAAGAAGAGATTGAGACGGCCGTATCTCTGCTACGCCGGATGCGTCACAACATTGAGGTTGATTGGCGGTTCGTGAAGAAGGGTGGGCGTAGACCGTATATGGATCAGGAGGAATGATCAGCTCTTCGATCGATTACTTTCGAGGAAGAATACAGGAGGACAAGATGAGAATCGTGAGCCGGAAAAGACTGCTATGGCTGCTTATTGTCGTTGCTAGTATTACGGGAGGGTCGATGATCTATATGAAGGGGCAATGGATAGTGGATGAACGATCTCCAACAGCTGCATTTGTTCAGCATCATATGACCAATCCGAACGGTACGCTGGCCTCTTACCTGAAGGATGCTACATTGGAGACGCCTGATGTTGTAGCAGGTCGGGAAGCGTTGTCCGAGTCCTTGGGCTTATGGATGCAGTATGCTGTCGCCCAGAACGATGAGGAATTATTCAAGCAAAGCTACGACCTGCTAACGACCTATTTTCTAATGCCGCAGAAATATATTGCCTGGAAGCTTGATGCTGAAGGGGAATCTTTGGTCACCACCAATGCGCTAGGGGATGATCTGCGCATCATAGGTGCGCTGCTATCGGCTGCTGAACTGTGGGAACAGGACAAGGCCAGAATACGTGAGACGGCTGCAGAACTCACCCAAACATTGAATCAATCGGTGCAGATGGAAGGCTACTATGTAGACTTTCATGATTTCTCCAATGGAATTTCATCAGATACATTAAGTTTGGTTTACGTGGATCTACCCGCGTTGAATGCGATGGAGCGGTATGAATTGATTGAGCCAGGGACGTACGAGAAGTACGAGTACTTGCTAAAAAGCATGCCGGATGATGGTCTGTTCTATCCTAAATCGTTTAATGTGAACTCCAAAACATATATCTATGATGACAAGGTAAACCTGATTGATCAATTAATTGTGGCTAATCATCTGACAACAACCAGTCACAAGCCGGATAAGCTTATTTCTTTCTTAAAGGAAGAGTTTGCGACCCGGAAGCAGCTTGCCGGACAATATAGACGAAGTGATCGTACACCCGTCGTTGCCTATGAATCCCCATCTGTATATGGACTTGCGATTCTACTTGCGATCAAGTCAGGTGATCCAAAATGGGCTAAACAACTGTATAACCATATGATCACTTTCCGGAGCCAGGATCCCAATTATCCCGGTGGTTACGTATTTAACGGGGATACGCATGCATTTGATAACCTTTTTCCATTAATTGCTGCGACAGAATTACAAATATACCTTCGAAAGTAATCATTCTGTCATCTTATGAGATGGTGAATATGGTAGCATATATTTTGCATTATTTTGTCGTAAATTGGTGAAATATTCAGTAGGGCATATAAATAACAAAATTTACATGCAGAAAGGAGAGAATGATGAGAAATAAAGCACCTATTCGCCGGATTGGATGGGGATATGCCAGCTTGATTGGACTCGCTGTAATTCAGCAGCTTGTTGTATATCTCAAAATTTATATGAATCAAAGTTATACCACACTAGATGTCATTTTTAGTGTTGTGTCATTAGCTGCACTAGTTCTCGGTTTTATATTACCTGTCGGTGTATCTGTTGTTGTCATATTTGTGTACCTAGTTTCTTATTTTGTGTGGTTGGTAACCTATGCCGATGTTAATGTGCTTACGTTCTCATGGTGGTTACTCATTCCCGCTAATGTTGCTGTGGCTGCATTCATCAAGGCCAGTCTTGTGCGGAGCGCACGGATTATGGATCGTTTGCAGGAGATGCAGGATCGTAATCCAGAGATTGATCTCGATACCTCGCTTGGAAACAAGGATGCACTTGCAGATACAGTGATCAAGCAGAGTAACCTTGCTAAACGGTATTCAGAGCAGTATGGATTCAGTATGGCGATGTTTAAAATTGAATTTCTACCCTTGGTTATGGAATCTCTCGGATCAGTGAGATATGCGCAGTTTCTGTTGGAGTTGTCCAGTACGATCCAGAAGCAGATCCGATTTGAGGATTACAAATTTTTTGTGGATCGTGGGCGTTTTGTCATTCTATGTCCGATGGTGAACGTAGAATATCTTCCCGTGCTTACCCAGCGGATCAAAAATGCGATGATGGATCTATCTTTTATTGATAAGAAGGGAAATGAACTACAGACGGTTATTCGCTCAGGAGCGCTCATTTTTCAGAAAGAAAATTTCAGTAAGTACGAAGATATTGATGCGGTTATTGCTGCGCTTGAACGGAACACAGAGACAGATCTCATCGGTGAATATATCTAAACTAGCTAGAAGGAGAGAAGCTCCGTGAACTATGTAACCTGGTTCATCCCCATATGTATAGCTATTAGCTGTATTTTGATGTTGTGTACAGTAGGCTTAACGATTGCCACGCTTCGATTCCGCTCGAAAGTCTATCGCAAATATGATCGGAGGAAACTAAGTGGCTGATATTCTTTTACTGTTATCAATTTTTAGTATCTGGATAGCTGTATTTGAGTCCATCCTCATCATGACGGGAGCCATTCGTTTCATTCATAAACAGGAGAAGATAGGCGTTCATATCCCTAAAGATATGGATCATTATCCGACAGTAACGGTTATGGTACCTGCTCATAATGAGGGTTTGGTTATTGTGGCTACCGTGGAACATATATTGCAGATGAATTATCCCGAAGAGAAGGTACAGGTTATTGTTATTGCAGACAACTGCACAGATGATACCGCGGCGAAGCTGCATGCCTTCCTAAGCAAAACCCGTTATGTCCATCGTGATGTGACTGTAATGGAGCGCAAAGGAACTGGAGGAAAATCCGGTGCATTAAATGACGGATTGGAGCTAGCAACAGGGGAGTGGATTTGCATTTTCGATGCTGATGCAGCCCCAGAGCGCAATTCATTAATGTTTCTGGCGCAGAAGTCATTGGAAAACCCAGAGAAGTATGGCGTCGTATATGGAAGAAACAAAGCTCGGAACAGAGGGCAGAACTTCTTGTCCAAATGTATTAACTTGGAGCTTGTTACGGCACAACGTGTCTATCACACCGGCCTTTGGGAGCTGTTCAAGCTAGGTACAATTCCGGGTACGAACTATATTATAAAAACAGAACTAATCCGTGAGATCGGTGGTTGGGATGTTACAGCCATTACCGAAGACACCGCACTGTCTTTTGACATTCTCGCTCGTGGACAATTGATTGCACTGGCTCCCCAAGCCGAGGCATATCAACAGGAGCCTGAGAAGCTCAGTGTATACATGAAACAACGCGAACGTTGGGCAAAAGGAAACTACCAGGTGGTACTGGATAATTTCCTGAACCTGTTCAACCGCACTAACTGGCGTAGCAAGGTGTTGTTGCTGTACTATGCTATCAGCTATTTTTGGTTTATGATTGCGATCATTGTATCGGATATTATTTTTATCGTTAACCTCGTGTTCCAGATTATTGGCCTATTCAAACCTGAATTCAACGCTCCATTCCAGTTCTCAGGAGACGTGTATGTGTATCTTGTTATCGCTTGGGCATTAATGTACTACATTTATGTGCTGCAGATTAATCTCGCCCTGGCTTCTGATATTGGACAGAGCAATATACGCAATTTCATATACGCCTGCCTATCCTATTTTACCTATGCACAGTTATTTATTCTCATTTCCATCAAGGCATCTTACTCGTTAACGATGGATAAGATCCGTAAGCGTGAGAGTAAGTGGTATAAGACACAACGTTTTGGATAATCAAATTCATTCTAACGCTATCAGGCTACTTTCTGAACATTTCGGAAGGTGGTCTTTTGGTATAGGTGGACGGTCTTACAGACTTCAGGTATACTCATTCGAGCGAATAAATAGGAGGCGATGAGGCTGGTTAACAGGGGATCGGATTTCTATGATAATGAGGCTAACTTTGAGAAGTATATGGAGCGACGGCAGTGGCAGGAGAATGCGAACGATACGCTGGAGAAGCCCATTATGCTGGAGTTAATTGGAGATGTCTCAGGCAAAAGCGTATTAGATCTAGGCTGCGGGGATGCCAAGTTTGGTGCAGAATTGCTTGGGGCACAGCATCGGGCGGCTAGTTACACCGGGGTTGAGGGGTCAGTTAACATGGTAGATGCAGCCCACGAATCGGTAAAAGGTCTGAATGCTGAGATCAAGCAAGCGTTCCTTGAGGACTGGAATGATGAGGCGCAGACCTATGACGTGGCAATATCCAGATTAGCCATTCACTACATCGAAGATATAGATAGCCTATTTCAAAAGGTATATCACACCTTAAAGGATGGAGGAACGTTCAGTTTTTCGGTTGAACATCCGGTAATCACATCCACCTTACAGCCTTCAGGTACTCGAACGAACTGGATCGTAGATCAATATTTCATCGAAGGGTTTCGGGAGCAACAGTGGTTAGGTGGTTCGGTGAAGAAGATGCACCGTGCACTTGAATCATACTACATCGCTCTACAGAAGGCGGGCTTCCGTGTGGAGCATTTACGGGAGTCAGCGCCACAGCGTCAGCATTTTGTGAATGAAGAGACGTATCTACGGCGTCAGCGGATTCCGTTATTTTTATTCTTATCGGCTCGAAAATAAAAGGATGACTTGCACAGCTTGCTGTGGATAATTCATCTAAGCGCCATCAGCCCAAACTTCTATCCACATGTGGATAAGAGGTTTGGGCTGATGAATTAGAGCTCTATACACAGAAATGTGTGCACAACATAGTAATAGATGTTGATGAAATAAGCTATTATTGTTCTGCTGCCCTAACATACACACGATCTCCGTGTCGATCAACTTCAACTGGGGCTTCAAAAAATTGACTCAGTACCTCAGCATTCATCAACTCGCTGGTCAATCCCTGGTTTACGACCTCACCTCTACGAAGTAGCAGACTATGGCTAAATACAGGCAAAATCTCTTCTGTATGATGTGTAACATAAATGAGAGACGGAGCATCAGGACGCAGGGTCAGATTACGAATGCTCTCCAGTAGTCGTTCTCTAGAGAATAAATCTAGGCCATTGCAAGGCTCGTCCAGAATCAGGATACGCGGGTTGGCCATCAGTGCTCTCGCAATGAGTAGCTTCTGCTTCTCCCCTTGGGAACACGTGCGATACTCTCGATCCCATAGATGTAGGCAACCAAGCGCGTTCATCAGTTCTTTCGCCTGTTCGAGATCCTCATCGGAACATTGGTCATACAGCCCGATGGTGGCATGTTTCCCGCTTATAACAACATTCTGCGTTCGGTCGCTTCCATGTAATTTCTCCTGTAGGGAAGAGCTGACCCATCCAATCGACTTCCGAAGCTGCCGTAAATCGACATCCCCGTAGGCATGCCCAAGCACAGAGATCTTACCTTCAGACGGCCATTGATAGCCGGTAATCATGTTAAGCAGTGTCGTTTTACCTGAACCATTCAGACCGAGAAGCGCCCAGTGCTCACCTTTGCGTACAGACCAACTGACATCATTCAACAAGGTAATCGCTCCTCTTCGCCAGGACACGTGCTGCACATCAATCATCATATTCATTCCTTCTTTCTGTCATCCTCCATTGTCTTAGTTGTATTGTAGTCACAAAACGAAAGAGGTTCAACGGTCATCACGCTGTCCTTGGTCGATCCCTGCGCAGAAATACAGCACACACACCAAGTAGTGGTAAAAACGAACATAACTTGATAACAAACGCAACGCTGGTCACATCAATTAAGGAACCTAACACAACCGAGCCAAGTCCAGCCATGCCGAACGACAGGCCAAAAAACAATCCGGATACCGTTCCAATATGACGAGGAAGCAATTCCTGTGCATAAACAATGATGACGCTGAAGCCGGACATCAGAATTAGTCCAATCATTCCGCACAACACCATGGACAAGACGGGTCCTGCATAAGGCAGTAACAGGGAGAACGGTGCGGTGCCCGCAATGGAGAACCAGATCATCGGTTTACGTCCATAGCGATCAGCGAGTGGGCCGCCGAGCAGGGTTCCGACCATACCTGCGAATTGCAGAACGAACAGACAGATCTGCGCTTGGGAGAGAGGCAAGTGATATGCGTCGGCATAATAGAAGGCGTAGTATCCGGTCATGCCAGCGATATATACGAATTTGGAGAACAGCAGCAGGATAAGAATTCCCATTGTAAAAGCGATGAATCCTCTGCTCATAGGTCGAGCTACCGACTCTGCGCCGCTGGATTTAAGAGGCTGTTGCTGGCGAATGCGAGTCTCGGCAAGCTTGTCTCTGTACCAGCGACTGACATAAGACTGAATAACAATGCCGATCAGGGCAAAACCCATCAGCCACAGAAAACTACGCTGCCCATGTGGCAGCAGGATGAAGGCAACCAGTAATGGTGCAATGGCCTGTCCCGTGTTGCCTCCCACCTGGAAGATCGACTGCGCCATGCCGCGTCCACGGCCTGCCGCCATATGGGCTACGCGTGAGGATTAGGGATGGAGGATGGATGAGCCGATGCCAATCAGTGCTGCCGAAACAAGCAGCATCCATAACTCGGAAGACAAGGCTAAGCCAAGAACACCGACCAAGGAGAATAACATGCCTCCGGGGAGCAGGATGGGCATTGGCCTGCGATCTGACATATAACCGACCAGTGGCTGAAGAACGGATGCGGTAATATTCAGGGTGAAGGCAATCCAGCCCATCTGGGCGAAACTGAGCTGCATGGTCTGCTGGAACAGCGGGAACGCAGATGGAACAACCGTCTGCACCGCATCATTCAGCAGATGGGCGAAACTGACTCCGGCGAGTGCCCAATTGGCGGAGGAGTTGATTTGCATTTTGCTTAAAGTGGCCTGAGCCATGGGAGATCACCTCGAATTATTTTTTTATGATAAAAGATGGGGGCAGATCATGTCTTTGTGAAAAGTGCTTGGAAAGTGAGCACGATTTGCTATAATGTCAGCAGGTGAGGAAACGATGGAATTAAACATGACGCTAAATGGGTTGGAATTATGGAAAGCTACTGGAGGATTCGCGAATGAGCCTCATGTACATGACGACTGGTATCAGCTAACGCTGCCGGTCAGAGGCCAATGTTATCTGGTACAGGAACAGCATGCATACCCTCTGAAAGCAGGCATGGGGATTGTTGCCCATCCTCAAATGGAGCATCATTTTGAAATAGGTTCAGATTCGGCTGTCATAGTGATCAAGTTCCGTAAACCGCCTTTAGGAAGTTACGAAGGCGCGGAGTTAAGTGGGAGACGGACTGAGTTTCGGCCTGCCCAGACTTTCGATCCGGCGGAGATCAGTAGCCTGTTTCGAAGCTGGCATTCCATTTTGTTAGATGACATGCCCGACTTGCTGCGAGTACAGGAAACAGAACTAGCGATTGAGACATATCTAAGACGTATGTTGATGGGGCAGGAAAATGAAATAGAAACGGTAGATACCGGTACATTCATTGATCCTCATCTCCGCCGAGTGCTTGATTACATTCACAGTGCCTACACAGGCCCAATGGATATTGATTCGATGGCGGTGGTTGCGCATCAGAGCCGGTATCATTTTATGCGTTCTTTCAAGGCTCTTACGGGATCAACACCTTATCAATATTTGCTAAATTTGCGGGTAGAAGAAGCGTCCAGAAGGCTCCGCCTTACGACTGATTCAGTAACCACAATCAGTTATGAGCTGGGATTCTCCAGCGTCAGCCAGTTGTATAGAGCTTTTCAGCGAGTGTATGTTATGACACCGATGGAATATCGGAATCAGGTCTAAATTATCATGGGCAGTCTCGCGTATGCGAGACTGTATTCAAGAAAGTTACAGCCGGACACTGATTTTTGTTGTTGCCAAACAAGTTAGACTTTGCTAAGATGATTAAAAGTTTATGTAAGCGTATACATTTAAGTTAAAATTACAACGTTGTAATTTTGGGCGTAGATTATTAACTCAGCTTCACAACATCAGAGTAAATAGCACTTTATGCTAATTTAATCATGTTTATTAACTATAATGAATTTGCTGAGTAGGTGTGATTATGGAAAAAAGGTTTAATTCTATCCAAAAATTCAAACGTTGTAATTTTAATCTGAGGGGGAATGATTCAAGGTGAAAAAACGGATGTCTACGTTGTTCAGCCTAGTCAAACGGGATAAGTATTTGCTGCTTATGTTCTCTCCAATCTTTCTGTATTACGTTATTTTCATGTACGTCCCCATGCCGGGCATTTTGCTCGCCTTTCGGAATTTCATTCCCGGTCAGGGAATGTTCAGTGGGGAGTGGGTTGGTCTAAGGTGGTTCGATCAGTTTGTGAATTCCATCTATTTCTGGAGGCTGCTGCGCAACACATTTCTGCTCGCCTTCCTACCGCTTCTATTCGGATTCTCCATCCCCATTCTGTTCGCTGTCTGTATCGTTGAGATTAAGAATCGAACCTTCAAGCGATTTGCCCAGACCATTACTTATCTTCCGCACTTTATCTCCACTGTCGTTGTGGCAGGGATGATTATCAATTTTCTGTCCCCTACAGACGGAATCGTCAACACCCTGATCGCCAAGCTTGGTATGGAAAAAGTGAACTTCATGATGGACGCCGGATGGTTCCGTACCATCTTCACCAGCTCGGATATATGGCAGAGCTTTGGCTTTAGCTCCATTATCTACATTGCTGCGATTATGGGCATAGACCCTGAGATGTACGATTCCGGCAAGATTGATGGAGTCAACAAATTTCAAGAGCTTTGGCATCTGACTCTTCCGAGCATCAAACCAACGATTGTCATTCTGCTGCTTCTATCGCTAGGTGGAATTATGAGTGTAGGCTTCGAGAAAGTATATCTGCTCTATAACGGAGCTACCTACGAGACGGCCGATGTATTATCCACTTACGTATACCGGATGGGGATTGAAGGGCAGAATTACGGTTTTGCAACAGCCGTGGGTCTGTTTAACTCGATCATCACGTTTGTACTTGTATTTGCAGCCAATTCAATGACTCGGCGATTGACCAAGATGTCACTCTGGTAAGACCATTCCCCCCAAAGGAGATCTGATATGCAAAAATCGAGAAGTGACCGGTTATTCTATGCATTTATCTATTTGCTGACCATCTTGGCAGTCGCTGTTACCTTATATCCTTTCCTGTACGTTGTTAGTATTTCATTCAGTTCGGTGGAAGCCATCGACAAACAACAAGTGGTCTTGTGGCCAGTAGGTTTTACGCTCTCGGGTTATAAAATGGTGCTGCAATATAGCGAGTTATGGGTCTCTTTTTACAATACCCTGTGGTACACCGTCGTAGGTACGCTGCTTAATATTGTTGCGACCTGCCTAGCGGCATTCCCTTTATCAAGACAGCAATTTTTCCTGCGTAGAAAGTTGAACTTTTTCATCGCCTTCACCATGTATTTCTCGGGTGGACTCATTCCCGTCTACATGTTGATTACATCTCTCGGATTGTACAATACACGCTGGGTCATGGTGCTACCTGTGCTGGTCATTACATTTAACGTGATGATCTGTCGCTCCGCATTCGAAGGCATTCCGAATGAAATTTTTGAGAGCGCAAGTATCGATGGTGCCAACGAAATGACGATGCTATACCGCCTGGCGGTGCCTATTATCAAACCAACATTAGCTGTTCTAACGCTGTATTACGCCGTATTTCACTGGAACAATTTCTTCTCTGCGCTACTATATCTCGGTAAGCAGGATATGCAACCCTTACAGATGTTCTTACGCCGAGTATTGATCATGGCCTCACCTGAGGTGATGCAGAAGATGGGGGGCACCATGACTTCGGGTGCGCTGGCAGTCTCAACACTTCAAGTCCGGTACGTATCTATTGTGGTCAGCATTCTACCGATTGTATCGATCTACCCATTTATCCAACGGTACTTCGTCAAAGGGATTACCCTCGGAGCCGTGAAAGGATAGCCTTACTGACTTGATCACCGTATGACCCAGGTTGTTCATAACAAGGAGGATTAGCGGATGAGAATTAGAGGAGCAGGAAGAAAAAGTGTTATTGCAGCAATATTGGCGATCAGTTTAGCAGGTTGTAGCGGCGGTGCAGGAACAGGAAGCGATGCAGGGAATGCCCCAACAAGCTCAGAACCTGCATTTAATTACACTGGAGCAGGGCCGGTGACTGATCAGCCTGATGCGAAGCTGTCCATTCTTGGAACGAATGCGTGGACGACTAACGTAGATCTATCTACGGCCGCCATTGTGAAAAAAATTGAGAGTAATGCAGGGGTTGAAGTTGAATGGGATCTGATTCCGCCCCAGAACTATGCGGATGCAGTCAATCCAAGGCTGGCAGCAGGTACTGGCTTACCAGATATCGTCTACTTGCCTGATCAGGATCAGCTTATGAAGTATATTAATAGTGGATTGTTTATTCCATTGAATGAGTTGATCGATAAGTATGGAGTGAATCTCCAAAAAATATATGAACAATCGCCTGCGGTCAAAGCCAGTTTAACAACGCCAGATGGTAAAATATATTATGTCCCGCAGCAAACGCTGACCAAAAACTATATGCCTGTATTTATGATCAATCAGCGCTGGCTGAAGAAGCTGGGCTTGAACGAGCCAACAACACTGGATGAGTTCACGGCGATGCTGCGCAAATTTAAGACCGATGATCCAAATGGCAATGGGCAGGCGGATGAAATTCCATTGTCGATGGAATCTAAGTTTATTCCGATGGCATTTGGCCCGGTATTTGGCTTGGATCTATCGAACCAATTCTATGCTGATGATCAAGGCAAAGTTCATTTCAGTTACTATGAGCCTGCCTATAAGGAATATCTGACCTACCTGAACGGCCTTTATAAGGAAGGTCTGCTCGGTGTAGATTATGCCAGCACAACGAGTGATCAGGTAACATCTCGGATCTCGCAGGATTTAACGGGTGCAACGTTTAATTTTAGTTGGTATATGTCGATGGTCTACAGTCCGCTGTACAAGGATTACAACCCAGCTGAGCCTATTTTCAAAGGCATCTTGCCGTTGAAAGGGCCGCATGGCGACCAATTCTATGTTGGACGTACACCGGTGAGTGGTATTTTCGGAATTACCCGGGATAGCAAAAATCCAGAGCTAGCATTCCGTTTCCTGGATTATGCGGTAAGTGAGGAAGCGCAGACATATTACACATGGGGTATTAAGGATGATACCTATACCGAAGAGAATGGTGTGAAGACCTTCACGGATAAAGGTAAAGATAACGAATACATTCAGAAGCTCGGTATTGGTCCGGTCAATCTGCCTAATATTCAATCCACCGATTCTGCAGATTCGGTCGTAGCAGAGTGGCATGCCAAGCTGGATAAGGAAATGGAATCGTATATTCGTGAACCGTTCCCGTTTGTGTATGCTCTGCCAGATGAAGCTAGCGTAGAGAGCATGTCCATGCCAGATATTACGACGTATGTGGAAGAAATGAACTTCAAATTTATTAGTGGAGATACAAGTCTAGATCAGTTCGATAGCTATATTGAGACATTAAAGAAAATGAACATTGAGCAAGTTATTGCCGGCAGACAGGCGCAATATGACCGGTACAAAGCTGCACAGCAATAAGTTTCCCAAGGTATGAGAGGTGTTGATTGATTTTGATAACCATTAAGGACATTGCCAAACTGGCAGGGGTGAGCTATAGCACAGTATCCAAGGCGCTCAACGGTGATCCTCGAATCAAACCTGCGACGAGACAGAAAGTGCTCGCGGTGGCAGAGAAGCACCAGTATCGAAAAAACATTATGGCTCAGCAGCTCTCCACTGGCAGAAGCAACATCATTGGCTTTGTTCTTGATGAACTGAGCAATCCATTGTTCTCCAACATATCAGGTAATTTACATGCGGAACTCAAGAAACGGGGCTACCAGATGATCCTCGTTGTAGCGGATGATGGGGTGGATATATTCAGTCAGTTACGTGTGGATGGCTGTATCCTCTGGGATTACGCACTCGAAGATCGGGAAGCCTTCTGGAAAAAGTTCGCTACCTTGAACATGCCTTGTTTTGTACTCGGTACGGATGAAGCTCCGAATTCTCCTTACATCAAGATTGATCGCAAAGAAGGAATTTACAAGGCAGTACAGCACCTTCAATCCCTCGGACACAGTCGGATCGGATTCATAGGGAACTCCCAGAATATCAAGCTGGAAGGATACCGAGAAGCGCTGCAGCGTACAGGTCTTGAATTTGAACCTCACTACGTTTTGCCTGCCCACTCATCGTGGGAGGATGGATATTTTGCCATTCGAAATTATACATTTGGGCCGGAATCGCCAACAGCGTTTATCGGGCTTAACAACCTGGTGACTCGGGGGGCGCTACGTGCGCTTCTCGAAGCTGGTTATAACGTGCCTAAGGATATCTCATTAATCGGTTATGATGATCTGCCGGATATGCAGTACGCCGAAGTCGCGCTGACTACGATTGGTCCGCCGCTGGAGGAACTGGCGGCACAGGCAGCAGAGCTAATCGTATCGTTAATTCGCGGGGAGCAGACGGAATATCCGGTAGTCATTCAACCGCAGCTGAATCACCGCAGTTCAACGGCAGTTTCTCGGACGTGATGACCTGAGCATCAATAACAATAACAGGTCGTTTGAGGATCGAGTTTGCAATATACAATACCGTATCACATCCTAGGAGGTTGATTGTATGCCAATACAGACACAGTTATCCTGGTCTGAACGAATAGCAGAGACGATTGTAGAGCAATGTGACAATGACGGTTATCATGCATTTCCTTCTGAACGCTGGGCTTATGTTCAAGGCATGACTCTTATGGCGATGGCGCAAACGGGTGAACAGTATGGCAAAGGTGAATATATTGATTTTATGAAGCGGCATATGGATCTATATATTCAAAAGGATGGTTCGATCGCAACGTATTCGCTTGAAGAATACAACCTGGATCAGATTAATCAGGGTAAGAATCTATTTAGTCTAATGGATGATGCTGAAGATCAGCGTTATGAGGAAGCGGCGCATCTACTCGCGGCACAACTGGCGGGGCAGCCAAGAACATCGGAAGGTGGCTTCTGGCACAAAAAAATCTATCCATTCCAGATGTGGCTGGATGGACTGTACATGTCCGCCCCTTTTCTCGCACAATACGCGAAAAAGTTCAATCGTCCGGAATTATGGGATGAGGTCGCTCATCAGATTTTGCTGGTTGAGCGTAAGACCCGCGATCCGCGAACAGGTCTGCTCTATCATGGATGGGATGAATCGAAGGAGCAGGTATGGGCAGACTCCACAACAGGGTGTTCCGCACACTTCTGGAGTCGGGCGATGGGCTGGTATGCGATGGCCATCGTGGATAGTATAGAGCATTTCCCGATCCATCATCCGAAGCGGGGAACCATTATCGGTATCTTCGAGCGGATGTGTAACGCATTGGTACGCGTGCAGGAGCAGGAGAGTGGTCTCTGGTTCCAGGTGTTAGATCAAGGGTTCCGCAAAGGCAACTACCTGGAAGCTTCAGGTTCAAGTATGTTTGTGTACGCACTTGCGAAGGGTGTTCGCTTGCGTTATTTGGAGCCACAGTTCAAGCAAGCGGCTGAGAAAGGATGGCAAGGTCTGACATCTAGGTTGGTAGAAGAGACGGCAGATGGAGTGAAGCTGAACAGCATTTGTCATGGGGCAGGACTTAGTCTTGATCGAGATGGATCGTACAGCTATTACGTGGGTGAGCAGGTAGTAAGTGATTCCTTCATGGGGACAGCACCACTTCTACTGGCCGCGCTGGAAATGGAGCGATTGTCATGACCAAACGTGTGCTGCCATCCACAGACCCGAGCCAGAGCACTATATATTATACCGTGGCAACCGACGGAAGTGGGGATTACACGACCATTCAGGCTGCGATTGACGCAATTCCTGATCATTCTGCAGCCAAGCTGGAGGTTCGCATTAAACCAGGGGTGTATGTTGAGAAGCTGCATATTGAGAAGTCTAAGGTTCACCTCATCGGTGAGGGAGCCGAGCAGACGATCATCACGTATGATGACCATGCCCTCAAGACATTCCCGAACGGCGAGCTGTATCATACATTTCATTCCTATACCGTGTTTGTTGGGTCTGATGACTTTACCGCAGAAGGGCTCTCGTTCGTAAACTCGGCGGGGCCAGGTAAGCTTGTTGGTCAGGCTCTGGCGATATATGTTGACGGAGACCGGGCAGCCTTTCGGAACTGCCGATTCATTGGGCACCAGGATACAATCTTCACCGGGCCGCTCCCAGAGCAACCGTTAGATCGAAGCTTTTTTGGCGGGCCACGCGATGGGGCTGAGAGGCGTAAGCTACGACAATACTATGAAGGCTGTTACATTGAGGGCGATGTTGATTTTATTTTTGGCTCGGCGACGGCGGTGTTCAAAGATTGTGAGATCTTCTCTAAGATTCGTGTGTCCGGTGCAGATCAGGTACAGGGAGAAGTGCAGGGCTATGTTACTGCGGCTTCCACGCCTGAGGATGTGAAGTATGGTTATGTGTTTATTGACTGTGATCTAACCAGCAACGCACCTCCTGAATCGGTGTATCTTGGACGACCATGGCGTAATTATGCAAAAGTGTGCTTTCTCAACTGCTGGATTGGAGCCCATGTGAAGCAGGAAGGCTGGCATAACTGGAACAAAACCGATGCAGAGAGCACCGTGGTATTCGCAGAGTATAACAGTTCAGGGCCAGGAAAAGCACAGGCAGGCATTCGTGTACCATGGGCTGACCTCCTAACGGAGGAGGAAGCGGCTGAATACACGATACCTCTTATTTTGTCTGGTGAAGATAATTGGCAACCTTTCCGTGCTTCCTCCCCGATTGAAAAGCCAAGCGATTAGAATACTTATCGGCATGTATCCGTGGTTCAGATTATAGCCGTATGAGCGCTGCTCTCGTATCAGCTATTCTATGATACTTAAACGTTTCTGCTGCTATCGCACGAAAAGCCTCCATACCTTCCGCCATGGCGAAGGGAGTGGAGGCTTTGTGGATCTTATTGGAGCGATATTTGATTCAACGGATTAGAGATTAGAAGTTAAAGTTATCCGGGTCAGGTCCAACGCGTTGATCTTCATTCAGCGCATTGATTCGTTCCATCTCTTCAGAAGATAGCTCGAAATCAAAGATCGAAGCATTCTCTTCAATGCGATGCGCCTTAGTGGATTTTGGAATAGTAACGACACCGTTCTGTAGATCCCAACGCAAAATGATCTGTGCAATTGACTTGCCTTTTGCTGATGCAATCTCTGTGAGCACCGGGTTGTCCAACAGCTGACCTTGCATGAGCGGGGACCATGCTTCAAGTTGAATGTTGTGTTCTTCACAGAAGGCTTTCAGCTTCGTCTGCGTCAGACGAGGATGATATTCTACTTGATTCACCATAGGAGTGATCGTAGCGTCCTGCATGAGATCTTGCAGATGATGAATCTGGAAGTTGCTTACCCCGATCGCTCTAATCCGGCCTGCTTGGTAGAGTTCCTCGATGGCTTTCCATGCAGCTTTATATTTACCTGCTTTTGGCCAGTGAACCAGATATAGATCCAAGACCTCGAGTCCTAGCTTGTTCATCGTTGTATCGAAGGCGGCAAGTGTCTCTTCGTACCCAAGGTCAGCATTCC
Source organism: Paenibacillus sp. Root52 (assembly GCF_001426865.1). Taxonomy (GTDB): domain Bacteria; phylum Bacillota; class Bacilli; order Paenibacillales; family Paenibacillaceae; genus Paenibacillus. The sequence continues at coordinate 178,207 of NZ_LMFO01000033.1, forward strand.
ATACTTTGGAGGTGATGAAGAGGTCTTCGCGCTTAAGATTGTTCTCTTGTAATGCTTCAGCAATTGCCTGTCCTACACCAGCTTCATTGCCATATACCGCAGCAGTATCAATACTGCGATAACCATATTTAATGGCATGTTTAACCGCTGTGATTAACTCGGCTCCTTCTTCTACTTTGAATACGCCGAGTCCAAACCAAGGCATGTGAACGCCGTTATGCAATGTTGTTGTCGATTGTAAGTTTTGTGCTGTTGTCATGAAAATTCCTCCTTGATGTGTATACAATTCGTTACTTCGTGTAGAATTGCTATTAGTTCATGATACAAAATCAAATCATAGTAGATCAAATTGCAATCAACGTATATTATATAATTATACACTTTTTTGAAACCGGTTCCCTACTTAAGATAAGCTCTTAGATTGAAGAGTATCTAGAGTTGGTAGATTTTAGTGAGTGAAGTTACTTATGCGCCGGTACATGCATTTCTTTACGGTCAAGCACTCTCGCCCAAGCGGTTAGGATTACGGCAATGAGTACCATGAGTGCACCTACCCATGTTGTATGGATCAAGCCTATGGAATCCGTGATTACACCACCGAGATAGGCGCCTATTGCAATACCAGCGTTAAAGGCAGCGATGTTAAAGGCTGAGGCTACGTCTTTTGCCTGCGGTGCATACCGCTCTGCGAGGGTCACCACATGCATCTGTAATCCGGGGACATTCATAAAAGCAAGCATACCCATCCCTAGGATCGTAACCAATGCTGCCGTTTTGAAGGGAACTGTGAAATATAGTATACCCAGAATTACGGTTTGGATCATAAACATGTAGAAAAGTGCCTGTAGTGGACTGCGGTTGGCTGCTTTTCCTCCAAGAATATTACCAATCGCAATGGCGATCCCGTACACAAGTAGAATGAGTGCTACCGTTGGCTCTGCGTACCCGCTAATATCATGTAATAGTGGAGACAGATAGGTGAAGACAACGAATGTCCCTCCATATCCGACGGCCGTAATGACGAAGGCAAGCAGCAGTCTTCCGTTGGTTACAAGTTTCAGTTGGTTCCGGAAGGCTGTGCGTGTTCCGCGCTCCAGTGTGGAGGGCACGAGCAGCAGGTTACCAACCAACGCGATGAGCCCAATGACCACGATAAGAATAAAGGCTGCACGCCAACCCCATTGCTGACCAATAAGTGTGCCTAACGGTACACCGGTTACGGTCGCAATGGTTAACCCGGAGAACATGATGGCGATCGCACTGGCTCTACGATTGGCAGGTACAAGATCTGCTGCAATCGTTGAACCAATCGACATGAATACACCATGAGATAGGGCTGTGATGATTCTAGCAATGAGCAGCAGCGTAACCCCGCTAGATAAGGCCGCAAGCGTGTTGCCTGCGATAAAAACAAGCATGATTGCAAGTAACAACGTTTTGCGTGAGACGGTAGACGTTAGAGAGGTTAGGATAGGTGCTCCAAACGTCACGCCAAGTGCATATAAGGTAACGGTTAATCCCGCTGTGGTTACAGATATGCCGAGATCATCTGCAATAAGTGGCAACAGACCTACGCTGATAAATTCAGTGGTGCCGATGGCAAATGCACTGATTGCGAGTGCCAGCAGCGCGAGTGTACTTCGTTTGGAACTTTGTAACATATATAGCTCAACTCCCTGGAATGTGGATTTACGTACTGGCAAATGCTATTATGAGATATTCCGTATCAAATGAATAGTACGTACTTTTTAGTACCGTACGTACTTTTTGGTGCCTATACCGTTAATGAAATCCACCAGGGAGGAGATATATCATGGAGAGGAAGAAGTACAACATTTCTGTTGAAGCAACCCTTGAGGTCATCGGTGGTAAATGGAAATGTGTGATTCTATGCCATCTGACCCACGGGAAGAAACGTACCAGTGATCTTAAGCGCATAATGCCTGCTATTACGCAAAAGATGCTGACACAGCAATTGAGAGAGCTTGAAGATGATGGCATTGTGAATCGAATCGTCTATAATCAGGTTCCACCGAAGGTGGAGTACGAATTAAGCGATTATGGTCGGAGTTTGGAACCGATACTCAATGCACTTTGCAATTGGGGCGATCAGCATATCGTAAGGGAATATGGCGATAAAGCGTTGATGTTGGAGGATAATGGGTTGAATGATTTTGGTTCTGAAGATCACAAGGAGCTGATGAAGCAATGAATTATGAGATTCTGCATCAAGGTGCGTTTGCTATGCTCAAAGTTAATCTAGAACGCGGAGAACGGTTCAAGGCTGAGAGTGGAGCTATGGTATCCATGACACCTACAGTTGAGTTGAGAGGCTCTGCAGAAGGTGGGATGTTCGCAGGGTTCGGACGTATGATTAGTGGGGAGAAGTTCTTCTTTCAGGAGCTTACGGCTACAGGCGGATCAGGAGAGGTTCTATTGTCCCCTTCTAGCATGGGAGATGTGCAAGTGGTCGAGTTGGACGGTTCATACTCCCTCTATGTGCAGAAGGATGGATTTCTCGCGGGTACTGAAGGTATTCAGGTGAATAGCAAAATGCAGAATCTCAAAAAAGGTCTCTTTTCTGGAGAAGGTTTCTTCATTATTGAGATCAGTGGTCGGGGAACAGTATTTCTGTCTTCGTATGGTGCAATCCATGCCATTCATCTGGCTGCGGGCGAAGAGGTCATCGTTGATAATGCACATCTCGTTGCATGGCCTCATTATATGAATTATCGCATTGAGAAAGCCTCACAGGGCTGGCTGTCCAGCGTGACTAGCGGAGAAGGATTGGTGTGCCGCTTCAGGGGAGAAGGAACGGTCTTGATCCAGAGTCGCAATCCGCAAGGGTTCGGACAATGGGTGAAGCAATTTATCCCTTCGCGTTAAACCGCCATGAAAAAAGATACAAAGTTGCAACGGATCAGATGGCAAAATCGTTATAAGAATAATTAACCTGCAATGCCTAGACATAATGGTTGTCCAAACCCATGATATAGCCGTCATAAGCGGGTTCATGTGGCGACCATTAATCTGTAATATTCTCTAGTATATGTAATGAAGTAGAATTCTAAGGCATCGGTGATGGAGGAATTGAGATGAGTTCACAGTTTAAAAATGCAAATGAAAGTCCAGGACACCTGTTATGGCAGGTTACAACCATGTGGAGTAAAGAAATGAGACGGGTTCTTGAGCCGCTTGGGTTAACACACCCACAATTTGTGCTTCTACATGGATGCTTATGGTTGAATGAACGCGATGAAGAGGGTAATGGTGTTACTCAGGTTCAAATTTCTCAATTTACGAATGTCGATGTTAATGTAACATCTCAAGTTCTTCGTGCGCTTGAAAAGAGAGGGCTGATTCAACGTACTCGTCATAAGACGGATACAAGAGCAAATATCATTTCTACAACTCCAGAGGGCACAGCTCTTGCCAATCAGGGGATTCAGGTTGTAGAGGCTGCGGATAAGGCGTTTTTTGATCTGGTAAGTGATCGTAAGGAAGAGTACATGGATATTTTACGTGCGTTTATTAATAATAAATCCGAATAACTGACGTATTGGATTTTTTTGTACATTATTAAACTACATGTTGTAGTGAGAGAAGAAGATTATCCTACATAAAATGATACTCAACCATTGAAAACCTCCCTGACGTTGCAGCCGGGAGGTTATTTATTTTGGGATTTATTTATTTTGCTAAGCTATCTCATCACTTAAGAAAAATGATGATGAACTATGAACGGATGTAAGTTTAGGTTCATGATTATTCACTTAGCCGATAGGTTGCAAAAGGTTCTCTGTGACGGAATGAATCACTAAGCTGATCCAGCTCAGCCATCATGTCGGACGTCAGCTTAAGTTCAAGGCTCTGGAGATTGTGCTCCAGTTGTTCTGTACGCGTGGCTCCAACGATCACCGTTGAAACGGCTGGACGTGCCAGCAGCCAAGCGAGGGACAACACACTTGGGGAACAACCATGTTCCGCCGCTTTCTCGCTAACCTGTTGTCCTAAATGAATATTGTGCTCCAGCAGAAAACGATTGAAAGATGGATCGGTGTCTGCCCTAGAGCCGGATGGTACAGCTTGTTCTCCATTGTACTTGCCAGTTAAGATACCGCCAGCCAGCGGGAAATATGGGATAATGCCAACGCCTTGATCCAAGCACAGCGGTACCAATTCTAGCTCAGGTGTACGGTCAGCGAGAGAGTAGCTCGTTTGCGTTGAAATATAACGAACATAGCCCTTCAATTCGCTCGTGCCGAGAGCTTTCATCAGCTCCCATGCTGCATAGTTGGACGCTCCGATGTATCGGACTTTGCCGGAGGATACCATATCATCCAGCGTGCGCAACGTTTCATCCAGCGGTGTGTGCGGATCGAAGGTATGGATCTGGTACAGATCAATATAGTCCGTCCGCAGACGACGGAGACTATGCTCCAGCTCTTGTTGCAAATGATAGCGGGAGGAACCCCGCCCATGAGGACCATCGTGCCGGGGTAGTCCGGCCTTGGTAGCAAGCACAGCGTTTTCCCGTTTACCTGCAAGGGCTTGTCCAATGATTCGCTCGGATTCCGTGCCAGCATAGATGTTAGCGGTATCGATGAAGTTAATCCCTTGATCCAGTGCGGCATGAATAATACGGGTAGATGTCGGTTCGTCGGCACGTTTGCCGAATGCGTTGGTGCCCAGACCGAGTGCGGATACCCGTAGACCGCTGTTGCCTAAATGTCGAAATTCCATCATGTATCGCTCCTTTCTGTGCCATATCTTATCATGGCGATTATAACCTAATCTATTGAAATGGTGTTATTAATATAGTTAAATGATTCTTAGAAACCGCTCTTATAGAGTTAAAGGAGAAATCATGGAAAACAGTGCAGCTCACTTAACCAGACGGAAGCCGAAGAAACCGAAGAAGAGATGGAAGAAGCCCCTAATCATTACATTGAGTGTGCTTGTTTTGTTAGGCGGGCTTGGATTCATTTATCAAAAGCAACTGGTCATACTCGCATTCAAAATGTTCGCCTCAGATACGGTGAAGGAAACACTGGATGATTCTTATAAACCAGCGGGTAATGAAGATGCACCCGTTGTGGAACATACAGATCCATTCTCGCTGTTGCTGCTCGGAATCGATCAACGTGACAACGAACCAAGTCGTTCGGATACCATCATCTACTCCGTCGTTCGCCCAGAAGATAATAAAGTACTGTTACTGTCCATTCCGCGTGACTCCTATACGGAAATCGTAGGGCGGGATGTAAAATCGAAAATTAATTCAGCGTATGCCCACGGTGAGGCCAAGATGGCTATGGATACCGTGGAGAAGCTGCTGGAGAACAAAGTAGACTTCTATGCGGCCATTAACTTTAATGGTCTGAAAGATATCGTAGATGCGGTAGGCGGTGTAGAGCTGCCAATCAAGAAAAATATTGAGAACAAGCTAAAGACGCACGAAAAGCTGTTCGTCGAAGCCAACAAACCGATCTATAACGGAGAGGAAGCGCTGGGATATGTGCGTTACCGCGAAGACTCCGATTTTAACCGGACGATGCGTCACCGGATTTTCCTGAGTGCATTCATGAATCGTGCGCTTGAGGTCAAGAACCTAACTAAGATTCCAGATGTCATCAAGATTGCTGGCTCCAACTTTACAACGAATATGAATTCCGATTTTATTGTTGATTTTGCCGAGTCATTGTACATGAAAGATAGCATTCCTACGATCAGCAATTACATGCTACAGGGTACGGGTGCGATGCGTGGTGGTGTCTGGTACTATGATCTATCGGAAGAAGATCTGCAATATGTACGGACGATGATTGCCAGCTGGCTTGATCCAGATGCAACCGAAATTATAGAGCCAAGCACAGATGATACAACAGAATCGACAGATGCGGCATAAAAGAGGTTGTTCAAAAAGCTCACTTTTGATTACGAAGGACGCCTGACGGCTTCTCAGCATAGAATGAATGGATTCGAGTAAAAATTGTGTGAAACGTAAGCCTGAGGAAGCTCATTGCTTCTTGGGCTTTTTTGTTTTGTCGTAAACGCAAGAGGAAGGGATCAGCAGAGTTATTTCAACATTTACATCTTTTTCAGATCACAATAGAGTAAAATATAGGGAAACAAATCAACATCGACCAATGGAGGAAAGGTATGAAAGAGTTCAAGGATCGGCTTCATCAGGTGCAAGAGCAACAGAAGCAGTTGGTTAAGGAGTATAACGAACTGCTTCAGGATTACCAATCCGATGATCTGATTGTACAGAACGAACAACTGCGTGAGCAGTCTGAGGCGTATAAGCTCAAGCTGAAGCAGTTGGAGATCCGGGCGCGTCAGATGGAAGAAGAGAATGGTCGCCTTCGGATGGCGCTGTCTGAACAGATGCTGGATGAGAAATTGAATCTGATCCGTGTATCGAAGGAGAAAATGGAGACGTATTTCCGAGGAAAGACGGCTGTACATCATGATCGGCTGGAAGCTCACGAGCATCGTACCAAAGCGAATCTTAATTCCATCTATAACCGGGCTGCGGAGGAGCTGCAAGAAGATGAGAATGAGATCAAGGAACGTATTGCATATCTAGCTGGAGAAGTAAGAGAGCGAATAGAGCGGCAACGGCAAACGCTGTGGGAGCGGGAAGAAGCGATACGTCAGCAAATGCATCAAGGATATGATCATATGGCTGAGGAAGAGCTGAGTGAGGAGACAATTAAGCAACGCATTCGCCAAAACCGAATGGAGATGAAGATTGGCTTAAGCTGGATCAACAAGTTGGCCATTTTGCTTCTTATTCTGGGTGTGGGTGCAGCATTCCGATACTCGTATTCCACTTGGTTCAGCGATCAGATGAAAGGTGCGGCCTTTTTCTTATTAGGTGTGCTTATGCTCGCTGGGGGAGAGTGGTTGTTCCGTCGTAAGCGGCAGACGTTTGCCATGGGACTGTTAGGTGGAGGCATATCCATCTTGTTTGGGTCCATTTTCTACAGTTACTTCTTGCTGCATATCATTGGACTGTATACGGCTCTAGGGTTATCAGTACTCGTATCAGCTGTATCTGTCATCCTATCGCTGAGGTATCGATCCAAAACGATCTGTACGCTAGGACTCGTCGGAGGTTATTTACCGTTATTTTCGTACATGGGGTACTTCGGACTTGAAGGGCGCGCCGTTTATGCGGCGATGATCTATTTACTGCTCTTAAATGGCATTATCGTGCTGATCTCGTTTGGTAAACGTTGGCCTATTGTGCACTATATCAGCTTCTTGTTCAACACACCGTCGATGCTCATTATGCTATGGTTATCGCCGAGTAATGTTGCAGGCATGTTGTATTCGATTGTGACGTTTGCGTTGTATCTGGGCATTACGCTGGCGTATCCGTTCAAACATCGGGTGAAGCTAACCTGGTGGGACTTCGCCTTGCTTGCCATGAATACAAGTATCAGCTGTCTCATGCTCTATGTGCTGTTCAGGGCAGAGGGCTGGGATGATGCACAAGGACTGCTGGCTCTAGTGTTCTGTCTCGTTTACTTCGGGTTAGCTCGATTCGTTCGTCGTCATATGGTGCAAGAAAGACAGACAATTCTGTTGTTTTACATTACATCGTTAACCTTTGCGGTTCTGATTATACCGTTCCAGTTTGGAGCAGAATGGTTGTCCTTGGGTTGGTTGATCGAAGGAATTCTACTCATCACCCTTGGTCATCTGAAGCGATTCAAAGCGGTGGAACGTGCCGGATGGGGCGTGGTGCTGCTCTGCATCGTTACCTTTATCTATATTGATGTGCTCGTGATGTTCATCATGGGAATGCAGTCTCACTTTATGCTGAAGTATTCCTGTATCACACTTGGTTCGCTGGCGATTACGCTGTATTATTCATTTATTCAACGGGGCTCGTTGTCATCCTCAGGAATGCTGCGTTATCACACAGTAGAGCGTGGCTTCCTGCAGGGATTCCAATATGTTACGCTGGTGAACCTATGGTTCTATGTTCTGTATGAATCGAATGAACTGTATAGCAGAGCTGTGGATGACAGCTTCCCGTTATACCTGTTCTACAAATTCATTCTGTTTGCTTCGCTGACAATTGCGTTAGCCTACGGACTGAGCAAAGTGAAGCCACTACAAGGTCGATTTGTACGCTATTACACGAACATTCTACATGCTGTGGGTTACTGTATAGCGCTAGCGGTAACGTTAAACCTGCCAGCCTTGCAACCGGATGTTCAGCAACATACCGCTGCCGAGATCGTGGGGCTTATTGTACTGATTATCTTCAATGTGGGGGTATTCTTTGCTGGAAGAGATCTGTTAATTACAGCTATCCGTGGGCAGTTCAAAAGTATTGAATGGTATCCTGTCATTGCAGGTGTCTACCTGTTAGGGGTAATCACCGTTTTCATGACGGTACAGTTCCAATGGGGAGATGTAGGACTGCTCTTCAGCTTAATCTACCTGATACTTGCCATCCTCTACATTGCTTACGGATTCCGTAGAAAATATGTGATGATTCGTCGCCTGGGTCTAGGCCTGACCCTGCTGGCTACGGGCAAGATGGTGTTCTATGATGTTAGTTTGCTGACCGCAGGCAGTAAGATTGTCGCGTATTTCAGTTTTGGTATTTTACTTCTGGGTATTTCTTATCTGTATCAAAAGGTGTCGAGCAAGATGGAGGAAGTCCATGCTCAAGAGAATAAGCCGAATGAACAGGATTCATCTGCTGAATCAGATAAGGAACAACATAACGATGAGGTCTAACGACTAATAAACATAACAATAAGCTCCTTGATCTGCCTGGCAGACTGAGGGGCTTGTTGGTTGTTGTGAGTGATCGGTAGAGATGACAATCGTGAAACGTTTATGGGAGTGAACGCGTTATAATAAAGTAAGTTTATTGCATGAGTATGTTGCTGGTATTTAGGGCTGGATGCTCGTATGTATCCATGACGTTTCTGTCGTTGCTTGCTTGCCATTCAGGGACTCTCCGCGTTCACCGTTCATGTGGGACAGAACCGTGAGTGTGATGGATAAAGCAAAAGCAAGTAGCACATATATGCAAATGTTCTTTTTGTTCATATTTGGGTACCTCTCTTGTTGGTAAGCTAGTGACTGTCTATCATGAGAAAAAAAGCACAACGTCTGGTATAGTAGAGAAAAGCATAGAACGACGCCATGTATACACTATATAAATTGTCATGAATGCAAACAATGGAACAAATCTGATGAAGTTATCATTATTATTTGAACGAACATATATGCTCGCTCAGCATTTACAGTGGAACGGAGAGGACAGAAACAAACTGAAGAAGCGAAGCGTTCGCCTGAAAGCTTTCTGCAAGAAAGCTACCTCGGAAGCATACGCTATCCCAGGATTTCCCCTTAGGAGAAGGGATTCAAAAAAAATCCGGGGATAACAGCGATCGGAGGTTGTTCTGTCATCGGAGTGCAGCTGTAAATACTCCTTAGTTGAACATATATATATAGAGAGTGAATTTTGAAGGTGGGGGAATAACATGCGGGAGACGGCAAAAATCGTCATTCGTACACCTGGACAGGAAAGTGATGGTTCATTTGCTTATGTACGGCAAGGGCTCTCCATAGTGGTAGGGCGTTACACAGGAGGCAGTGAACTGGATCTGTCCGTGTACAATCAGATGATTTCCAAACGGCACTGCCGTATTCATTATGATGCACAGTTTCAGCTGTGGGTTGAGGATCTGGATAGTAAAAATGGAACGGAGTTGAACGGGCAACGCCTTGTTCCATATGAGAGATATCCTTTTGCAGAAGGGGACAGCCTGACGCTAGTGAATGGACTGATTCAGCTTCGGATCGAGAATGATTTGGAGGAGACGAGGGAATATCGTCTTTCTGACCTGCTCGGTGAAGGAATTAGAGTGCACGATCATATGCAAACGGTACAGATTGGCGAGGTGGAGATTCCGCTATCGAAGAAGGAGTTCCAGCTGTTCAAATTATTGTACAGTCAGCTAGACCATTTTGTGACGCGTGAGCAGATTGTCAGTCAGGTATGGCCTGAACGTAGCATATTGGAAAGTGAACCGGTGGGGATTGATGAGATTAACTCCTTGATCTACCGGACGAATCGAAAGCTCGGCATTCATTTTACGATCAAATCGGTGTATAAGAAGGGCGTGTACATGAAATCTCATGTACCGGATTTAGGGTGACCTTATTGCGCAGTTCGAGTACCCAGAGCAAGTCAGTATAATAGAAAAATGCAATCAATAAGCCCAGATAAGCTTTAATGCTTGTCTGGTTTTTTTTGTGTAGCTATGAAGGATACATGCTGCTTTTTTGAAATGACTTATTCTATACCGCCTATCGTGTGTTCTACTTATTCAGGAGCGCAGCTTAGCGTTGATATGGAATTCAAGCCGAGTTCAATTTATTTGACTAAGTCAATTAAATTGAATACAGTGTATATAGTTGACTTAGTCAAATAATATACTGAGTATCATTTAGGAGGCCTGCATGAATTCACATACATCGATCATCCCCATCATCCGCCAATTTAACCGATTCTACACAAAGGTACTTGGCCTGCTGGATAAACACTTGCTCGACAGCGACTTTTCTCTATCAGAAGTGCGGGTTCTTTATGAGATTGGTCATTCCGAGCACTGCACAGCTAGCATGCTCATCGAGCAACTTCGTCTGGATCCCGGGTATTTGAGCCGAATGTTGAAACGGTTTGAAAAGTTGGGGTTAACTTACCGTGTACAATCCAAAGAAGATGGAAGATCGTCTCTGCTGTATCTTTCAGAACTTGGAAAAGAAACACTGGCTCGGATGGACGCATTATCCGATGAACAGATACACAATATGATCCTCGAATTGCCCGATCAGAGCCAGCGAAGTATTGCCAGAAGTATGACGGCCATTGAGAGGGAGTTGTCTAGTGAACCGATAGAACGGAGAATACATGTCCGAACCGAGCTGAAGCCGGGAGACGTCGGAGCACTGATTCAACTGCACGGCTGGGTCTATGCCAAGGAATGCGGCTATAACCACGAATTTGAAGCGTACGTCTGCAAAACGTTTTATGATTTTCTGCAAACCTACAGCCCGGACAAGGATCGGTTCTGGTTGGTAGAATCGGATCATGAAATTGTCGGCAGTATCGCGGTCATCGGCCATCCGGGCGAGAGAGCCCAAATTCGTTGGTTTATCTTGCATCCCGATTATCGGGGGATGGGGATTGGGAAGAAGCTCATTCAAGAGGCTATCACATACTGCCGGGAAAAGGGATATCGAGATGTCTTTCTGGAAACGACGGATGATCAGAAGACAGCCATCGCTATGTACACAAAAGCAGGGTTCGTCAAAACCCTAGAACAAGAGAACATGGGTTGGGGAACGCATCACATCGAACAAACCTATGAACTACATCTTCATAAAGAATAATTTCTTCATGATAAATATGTACGGGTCTCTTTCAAGATAACTTTTCAATAATATTATTAAACGGGTATGCACGAGTACTGTAGTATAATGATGAATGCAAGAGCGAAGACCAGTCAACATCTTCAACTCCCAAAGGATGAGGCTATATGTTCATTATTCCATTCATTCCATGGTTGATCGCCGTGCTTACCTTAATTGCTGTTCTGTCTATTGTGCTCATTAGCTGGAGAAATGGAATCTCTCCGATGCCTACATCCCGATTGGTCAGACGTGTTGTCATTCAGGAGGTGAATCGCATTCCTGGTTATGGCGATGTAATCGAGGCAGGCTCTGGATGGGGCACGCTCGGCCTGGATGTCGTGCGGTATTGTCCGGGTAAACGGCTCACGGGTATCGAAAATTCTCTCTTGCCTCTGTGGGTCTCCCAAGGAATCGCATATCTGAGTGTACGCCTACGTGAGGCCAAAGGTCGACAACAATCCATGAAGGGTAGACTGCGGTTCATCCGCGGCAATATCTACAATAGCTCTTACGAACATGCTGATTGCGTCATCTGTTATTTGTTTCCCGGAGCGATGAATCGTCTGAGTGATAAGTTCACACGTGAATTGCCGCCAGGTGCGAGAGTGATTAGTGTCTGTTTTGCGTTGCCAGGCAAGGTGCCACTTCGCACGATTACCTGTACGGATGCTTTACGCACCAAGGTGTATGTCTATGTGTTTTAGGCGAATAGAATGAACAACACGAAGGGATTGTCTCACAAACCTGAAATATGGACTGAATTGATGAAATAACGCCTCTGTGATTCGTTAGATATCAGATCCGGGAAAATGATCTCGAATAGCATGTGTCAGGTTCATTACATCAAAATAACGCTAAAGGGGATGTCCCTCGTCATATTTATATGACCTATCGGACATCCCCTTACGTCTAGCTTGGAACAGATACGTTGTTTGTTAAGTTGCCGCACAGATTCATATGTGAGATAACTCGTTGTTTATTTTGCTGAATCGGTTGTACTTGTGCTGTCAGAAGTAGTGCCAGATTGTCCGCGGCCTCTTCCGCCTCCGAATCCACCTTGACCATTACCTCCGCCAAAACCGCCCATGCCTGACTGAGCTGTAGTGACACCTGATTCATTGACCCAAGTTACATTGCTTGTGGATTGGAATGCAACGATTTTTGTTCCGCCGCTGTAAGTGCCATCTGTGTACAGTCCATCCACGGCTGTGCCTGTGGAGGTTCCGCCAGAGTAGATGACATAAGATCCATCTGCTTCTAGGTCAGGGGAGCTAATGACTACGGATTGATAATCCTTCGCTGGAGCAAACGTTAGAATGCTGTTGCCTTCACTGTCTTCGACATGAACGAGTGTTCCTGCTTTTTGAGTGGCAGGGAATGTCATGACAATTGCATTCTGAGTAGACGAATCGGAAGTACCCTGTGCCATGCCTGAGCTTCCAGCTGCGATCAGATATCCACCACTCATCTCAAATGAGCCATCATAGTCGAGTGCTCCATTGCCATTGTCTGTTGGACCATTGACGATTACAGTACCACCTGTCATGTAGATCGAACCGTTCGCATCCAGCCCGTCACCGCCTGCATTCACAGTGAGTGATCCGCCGTTAATATGCAACTCGTTGTTGCCAGATGATTCACCCGGCATACCACCAGGTGCACCGTTTTGTTGTGCTGCATTCGTGCTAGTCTGATCGGTAGTTGATGTTGTAGCTGTTGTATCCGTGTTTGGACTAGCTTCAGCGGTAGCGGTGGTTGTAGTCTCTTCACCACCAGCTGCATTAACGCCATCATCGGATGCTGTGACATCCACATTGCCGTCATTCAATGTAATGACTGCACCTTCAAGTCCTTCATAACTGTTCGCAATTGTGATCTCTCCACCATTAATGGTAAGGGCTTGATCTGCATGGATTCCGTCATCGCCAGACTTCAGGCTGAATGTTCCGTCATTTACAGTGACATTATTGTTGCTATGCAGGGAATCATCCATGGAATCAATCGTATAGGTACCACCGTTAACCGTGAGATCAGTACCTGCTTTGAGTGCTTTGGCGCTGATGGACTCTTCTTCCGTTGTCGTGGTGGCTGTGTCTGCATCGGCATTGGATTCCGTCGTCGTTGCTGTATTGGCAGAGTTGGATGCAGCTGTGTTGTTGGTGTCTGCTGCAGCATTCGCGCCAGTATTATCTGGCATATCGGCAGGACGCTCGCCATCCGGCGGTGTACCCATATCCGTAGGTGGTGTACCCATGTCTGTTGGAGGTGTGCCACCACCAAATCCACCGCCCCCGCCGCCAAACGGTCTTTCTTCTACTTTGGCTGGTGCATTTGCACTTCCTCCAGCAGTCACGATATTGTATGTGCCGCCATCCGTAACAAGGGCAGTCTCAGCTTGAATACCGTCACTACCGCTTTCAATGTTGAAGGTACCATCTGCAATGGCGACAAAGCCTTTAGAGGTATCGGTATCATTGGTGGATTTAATTCCATCGCCTGCTGCATCGATAGTGATCGTGCCTGCCTGAATCGCAACCATGTCTTTACCTTTGATTCCGTCATCGGCAGCCTTGACGTTGATCGTGCCGCTGATAACTTTCAGATCATCCTTACTCGTAATGCCCTCATTATAGTTACCTGTCACTGTTAATTGTCCTGTACCGTTGAATGTCAGATCTGCTTTGCTAAAGATAGCTGCATCCGGCTCATCCGTCGTATCATCGGCGTATACGTAGGTTTTGCCATCCGAAACTTCGTTTTTCGTTCCTTTCTCAAGTGTAATGACGGCTTTGCCAGCCTTCTGGATGTAGATCCCTGCACTATCGTTATCATGAATCTTTGTCCCGTTTAACACGAGGTGCACGACGCCTTTATCCGCAACGTTGACTACAATTTGCCCATCTGTCAGTTCACCGCTAAGCACATAAGTACCAGCTTCTGAGATGGTTACCGTACCGTTTGCCACTTTGGCTCCCGATCCAGTCACTGCTGCGGTTGTTCCATTCAGTTTGATGATGGTGGAGTCTGCTTCAGTCCAGCTCACATTGGTATCATCTACATCGAGAGAGACGAGGTCGGCGAATTTGACCGAAGTTTGTTCACTCACGGAGACGGTTTTGGTGGTTCCTGTCGTTGTTGTTGCGGCATTGGCAGTTGTATTCGTTGATGCTGGGGCGCTGCATGCTGTCACGAGTGCAGTAATCATCGCTATAGACCACAGTTTGCTACCGGCTATCACTTTCTTCTTCATAGTATATCGATCCCTTCAAATTTAAATTAATAAGATATCCTTGGTAATTAAAAGCGGTTCTTTAATAGTCGGTGGTTGGGCTCATCGTTAGGGAGATATCCAAGTTGCCGTTCCGTGTACGGATCGCGTCGAGGAATTCCTTCTGGCTAACACTTTCGTGGATAGTTACGCTGTATACCAACTCGTACAGACTACCAAGTTCGGTCGTTCTGATTTTTTTCAGATCAAAAGGCACGTTGAATGTATGGAACACTTCGTTAAGTGCTTCTTCATAGCTTAGATTTTCAGGAATAGTTACTTTCAGAGTTTTCTGCTGGCTCTTCTTGCCACCGAAGTTGAAGCGACTCAGGACAAACATCAGTACACACAAGACAACTGTGAACAGAACCGCGTATCCAAAAGCACCAACTCCGCACGCTAGACCAGATGCCATCGTGAACAATACATATGCGATATCTTTCGGGTCACCCGGCGCACTCCGGAACCGGATAATGGAGAAAGCACCCGCCAAGCTGAACGCTCGGGCAATGTTACTGCCGATGAGCAGGATGATGATGGCGACAATGACTGGTAGAACAACCATGGTTAAGGTGAAGCTCTGTGAGTAGGTGCTCTGATTGGTCTTCATGTAAGTGAGACTAATGACAAGTCCCAGAATAATTGCTAGTCCGATGGTAACCACGGAACTGCTAAAGGTTAGTGTTGTATCATCTAATGCAGAGCTGAATAATGAATCAAGCATATAGGACACGCTCTCTTTCTCTAATTGATTGTTCTTGTTCCATCGCATGTTCGAAGTCTGTACCTGGTATGAGCACGCGCTCTGTCTGATAATTCAGGTTCGTTGTTTTCGCCAGATGTCTGTATTCGTTGCCGTATTTGGAGAATCCAGTACGGTAGAGACCGTGTTCGGATAACAGTTGAGACAGCCAGATTGGAACAGTTTTCTCGGCCTTCACTTCCATGAGCCATCGACCGTCTTTCACGAGCGGTTCGCCGTAATCTCCCTGTTCCAGCTTCAGATCGTATCTGCGGCTGCGAATGTTGGTGTCAAAAGTAATGCGGAGATCGCGGCTGTTTTTGTCAAACAACGCTTTGCGTTCATAAGCTAGATACACTTTCGGTTCAAGATCATACAGCCGGAGGAAGTATTTGATCTCTTCAATGACCTGTTTGTTCATGTAATCGGCGAGTTCTGGCGCCTGCCCAGTACGAACGAACTCGTAGGCTTCATCCAGCTTCAGGGCTGTTCTGCGTTTATTGACCAGGCCGAATACTTTCTTTTTGATCTCTAAGTACACTTTGGCATTCTCTTCGGGCACACCGTATGCTCTTAGACGCAGCTTCTCCTTATATTTCGGTTTGGAGAGACTAGCACGAATCAGTGAATCTTGCGGTGTATCGAAGTAAAGGTTACTAATCGAGTAAAAATCGTGTTTCTTGTTATACGCATCTAGCTCCATATATTTCAGCAGGTCGCTGTAAAAATGTTCATACTGCTCATCGGTCAGAAGATATTTGCTCTCATATCGGTTGAACACCTCAATAGCCATGTCACGTCATCCCTTTCATTGTGTCGTTGTATGTTGTGATGCATTTTGTCTTGCTGTCATGTCTGTATCTTAGAGCGTTAACCTTGAATGAATCTTAAATGATTTTACATTCCGTTAATCTTTTTTTACCTTCCTATAATAGTGCTCAGCCAAAACATAAATTAAGATTGATTCAAGGTTCCGCAGATATAATCATTGGTATAATAGATGAACATGTTCACAACCAATCCATATAGAGGGATGAATACAGATGAGAATACTAATTGCGGAAGATGAGATTCATTTGGCAGAGGCAGTATCACAGATATTGAAGAAAAATAATTACTCCGTAGATATGGTGCATGACGGAAGATCGGGACTTGATTATGCACTCAGCGGCATTTATGATCTATTGCTGCTCGACATCATGATGCCGGAGATGGATGGAATAACAGTGCTGAAAACATTGCGCAGCGAAGGTAACCACACACCGGTGATTTTGCTGACTGCTAAGGGAGAGATTGACGATAAAGTCACTGGGCTCGATTATGGAGCAGATGATTATATAGCGAAGCCGTTCGCTACAGAAGAGCTTCTAGCCCGCATTCGTGCAGCACTGAGACGTAAAGGTGAGGTTGTTCCTGAGGATGCTCTCAAATTCGGAGATATTGAGCTGAATACCGTGCAACTGAAGCTCTCGGTGCAAGGCAAAGAGATGAAGCTTAATCTGAAGGAAAACGAACTGCTAGAGCTACTGATTACGCGCAAATCGGCGATTACCTCCAAAGAGCAGATCATTGAGAAGCTGTGGGGATTCGATTCGGAAGTGGAGTATAACAATGTGGAGGTGTACATCTCGTTTTTGCGCAAAAAATTAACCTTCTTGAATTCTGCGGTTCGCATTAATACCATTCGGGGTGTGGGTTATGTACTTGAGGTGACGACCTGATGTTCAAGAAACTCAGAAATCGATTCCTTATCGTGAACCTGGTGTCCATCTCGATTATGATGCTGGTCGCCTTCGCAACGATCTATACAATTACCTATCAGAATGTGCAGCGCGAGACCAATATGGAGCTGTACAAAGTATCTGATTTCTATCACGGTCCTTATAATTCTTCCAAAATGCCGCGTGGCGAAGAAGGGTTCTCTGGTGTAACAGGTTCAGGTACGTCGGGTACATCGGGTGCGTCAAATGCGTCAGGCATAGGATCACCGCCAGCGGACGGACTCGGGGAGAATGGAGGAGGGCTAGGCGAAGATCCTAACTCTCCGCCTGCACGTTCCGTATCGTTTATGATCCAGACAGATAATGATTGGAAGATTACCAATACACATTCTCGCTTTGATATGGATGCTACCTTTTATGAAGAGGCTCTAGGAAAGGTTGATCAGGATAAGCTGAGCAGCGGCAATCGTCAGACAGGGCAATTTGCACTGGATAGCACCGAGTGGGCTTATGTAATTAATCCGAGCAGTGATGGGTATATGGTCGTGTTCATTGATGTAACGGCACAACAGGGCATTCTTACGAATCTGATCTATACGTTTGCGGTTGTGGGGCTTGCGATGCTGATCGTCATTTATTTCCTGAGCCGCTACTTCGCGAATCGTTCCATTAAGCCTGTTCGTGAAGCATTCGAGAAGCAGAAGCAATTCATTGCCGATGCATCTCATGAACTGAAAACACCGCTTGCGATCATCAATACCAATGCCGATGTGTTACTCGCCAATAGCGATGATACCATTGAACATCAAGCCAAATGGCTTCATTACATTAAGTCCGAGACAGAGCGGATGTCCAAACTGACGAGTAGTCTGCTCTATCTGACCGAGATTGATGATTCCCGATCTACGATGATTCATGCCAAGTTTAATATGAGCGATGCAGTTGAGACGATTATTTTGACGATGGAAGCGATGATATTTGAGAAAAGCATTTCACTTGACTACAGCATAGAGCCTGAGCTTATGGTTCATGGCAACAATGAACAGATTAAGCAGGTCATTCTGATCCTACTGGACAATGCCGTGAAATACGCTAAATCCAAGGGTGCAGTGAATGTTACGTTGAAGAAGCAGAATAACGAAGTAGTGCTTGCGGTGTCTAACACTGGCGAGGGTATTGCCCCTGAACATCTGGATCGAATCTTCGATCGTTTCTATCGAACGGATGCCTCCCGTGCACGTCAACATGGTGGACATGGTCTTGGACTTGCGATTGCACGATCTATTGTGGATCAACATAAAGGTCAGATATATGCTCGAAGCGTGGTTGGAGAAGGCGCGACGTTCTACGTACGATTAACGTAGATGATCGGGTACAGCGATCGGAAGCTTGTTCTGTCATCGTAGTGGCAAGCAGCAATATTTTTGTTCAGGTTATGAGATGAAGTGGGCTTAGTATGTATCGGAGCCGAGGGATGTCTTGAAAAAGAGATTACCACCAAGCATAAGATGTGCCAGTAACGGGTTAACCTATGCTACAATAGCAACAGCATATATGAACCAAGGAGCTGACTGAATTGACCGAGACGAATCCAATTAATGAACAAGAAATGATGCAATATATTTCAGATAAAACAAAAGCGAGTCAAGCGAACATTGCGCTTGTTCTGAAGCATGAGCAAGCTTACATCAATAAAGCACATGAGAATGCCAAAGGTGATGTAGATATCGATGGCGATGATCTGGCGGATTACATTGTGAGCCGCAAAGACGTGAAGTTGGATGAGCTGACTGTGGAGAACATCCTGGATGCTGAAATGGATTACCTGATGGACAAGGGCCACGCAGGGTACATTGATTAAGTTGTGAAGTATGGTAACAGTTGAAAGACCTGCAACGAGAATGCAATAAGCATATCTCGAAGCAGGTCTTTCAACGTATCTATCTATTTCATTGATAATGCTGTATATGGTTTATTGACCAACCATTCCACCGTCCACAGTGTAGAGGGAACCTGTTACATAAGAAGCTTCTTCGGACAAAAGGAAGTTCATTACAGCAGCGACTTCTGCCGCTTCGCCGTAGCGACCCATTGGAATGGTAGAAACTGTTGCTGATTGATAGTCATCCACATTACCAGAGTTTGCTTCAATCTGACGCATCATACGTGTGTTGATTGTGCCTGGCAACACGGCGTTAACTCGGATATTGGAAGATGCCAGTTCATTCGCAGCTGTACGGGTAAGACCGACTACAGCATGTTTAGACATAATATATGGAGACATCCCTGGAGCTCCCATTAAGCCTGCAAGGGAAGATGTGTTCAGAATCGCTCCGGATTTTTGTTTTTTCATCACAGGAATGACATTTTGCAAACCTAGGAATACACCACGTACGTTGACATTGTATACGAGGTCGAGTGCTTCAACACTCAGTTCATCAATGGAGCCAGTTGGCCCTTCAATACCTGCATTATTGGCGAAGTAATCAATTCTTCCAAAGGCATCAAGTGCTTTTTGCACATAGTTTTTAACGTCTTCTTCTTGAGATACGTTGGCTTTTACCGCAATGACATGCTCTTGGTCTAGATTAAGATCTGCAATGGTCTGCTCAATCGCTTCTTGATTCAAATCGACCAGCACCAGATTGATTTTGCGCTCAGCGAGGCGGCGTGCTAATTCTTTACCAATTCCTCCGGCTGCACCTGTAATTACGGCTGTATGTGTGTAGGATGTACTCATGATCTAATCCTCTCCTTCGGTGTAATGTTGTTCAGGCGATCATTTCTATAAAAAAATGATTCATCCTGTCGTCTATACTTCCTGTCTTAATGTTAAGATATACATAAGAATGTGACAATCGTCATTGACAACGCAAATGTCAGCTATCGAACACAGATGTAAGCGGTGTTCATTTAGGTTACAATAATGGACAAAGGAGGCGGGAATGTTGATTATTGAACATCCTCAGGATCGCAGAGCACGAAGAACGCAGGATGCTATCATCGCTGCGGCGGTTTCTTTAATATTGGAAAAGGGAGCGGACGCTGTAACGATTCGGGACATTACGGAGCGAGCGGACTACAACCGAGGTACGTTCTATTTGCATTTTCCGGGCAAGCCGGAGCTACTTGAATTTATTTTGGAAGATTTCATGCAGGGTGTGGGACAAGCGTATGCAGAACCATATGCGCATTTAAAAGAAGTGGACATGACCGCATTGCTGCCATCTACAATGCCGGTCTTTAATTATATAGAAGCACATCAGGACATCTTTCGTGCTTTAATCACGATGCACAGTGATATGAGTTCCAGGCTATGTAATATGTTTCGTACCTACTTAACGCAGGATTTTATTCTTGTCACCGAGGATAGTGAGCACGTCATTAATTACGACATTATGCTGAGTTACCTCGTATCGGCAACAGTTGGTGTCATTATGCACTGGGCGGAGATCGGGTTTAAATATTCTGCACATTATATGGGTGAACAGTTAACGGCGTTGATCAACATCAAACCGACCCGTCTGCTGATTGAACCAGGGCAGAAGGGTCGGACGATTCACGAACGTATGCTGTTAGATTGAGATAAGAAAGGGAGGATGGCTATCCAGTCATAGAAGCGTCAGCTGCGCGTTGCAGTTGTAACAATTGTTCGCGCACACGTACAGCCTCTCCAATGATAATTAAAGCCGGATTATTCACACTTTCAGAGACTGCGAGCGATTGCAATTCAGCGAGTGTGCCCGCAATGATTCTTTCCTGCGAAGTAGTTCCCCGTTCTACAAGTGCGGCTGGTGTGGAGCTGTGTTTGCCATGACGCAATAGCTCCCGTTGGATATCGGCCAACTGACTGATTCCCATGTATATGACCAGAGTATCCACGCTGTGAGCCAACAGATCCCAGCGAACCGATGATACGTTACCATCACTGCCAGTTCCGGTGACACAGGCGAAGGATGAAGCCAGCCCGCGGTGGGTCAGCGGAATCAAGGTGGATGCGGATGTGCCGACAGCAGAGGTGATGCCTGGAATGACTTCAAAGGCAATGCCGGCCTGTGCTAGCACAAGTGCTTCTTCACCGCCGCGTCCGAAGATGAACGGATCACCGCCTTTGAGGCGAACGACTCGTTTTCCTTCCGCTGCATGGGTGATGAGCATACGGCCAATCATCTCTTGGCTCATCGAGTGCAGCCCAGGAGCTTTGCCGCAATAGATGCGTAGTGCATCTTCACGAGCCTCGGCAAGCAGTTGATCATTGACGAGACGATCATAGAGAATGACATCTGCCGTTTGGATTCGTTTCAAGGCTTTTACCGTGATCAGTTCAGGGTCACCAGGACCGGCACCGATAATACTGACGAATGATGTACTCATGACCGTGTCCCCACCTTCTGTGCTGAATCTGTACCTGTTAAGCCTGAACGCCCGCCCTGAATTGTAGCCAGCTTGGAAGAAGAGAGGGAGGAAGTCCCCCACGTATGTGCTGCATACAGACCTAAGCCTGTGAAAATGGCTCCGCCAATAAGGTTTCCGACTAACACGGGAATCTGATTCCATAACCACCAATCTGCGATGCTCACATTAGCACCTAGCATCATACCTGCCGGAATGACGAACATATTCACTACAGCATGCTCGAATCCTTGCGCGAAAAATATCGTGATGGGCAGCCACATCGCAACGATCTTACCAATGGTGGACGTAGAGGTCATAGCCATCACTGCACCGAGGGTTACCATCCAGTTACATAATATCGCTTTGATCACAACGAGACCGATACCTGCTGCGCCTAAATGCTGATACCCCAATGTTTTGGTTTCACTCGTTTGAATCAATGTTTGAATGAGTGGGCTGCTCAGATCTGTGCCCATTTTGGTAAGCGTGAGTCCGTATAGACCAGCGTAGAACACACATCCTAAGAGATGACCGGCAATAACCCAGCAATAATTACGCATCATGCTCATCCATGTAACTCGTCGTTTCAGTAGTGCTAATGGAATCATGGCGAAGTTGCCTGTCACAAGTTCCAGTCCCAGAAGAATGATAATGACGAATCCCGCTGGGAAAATCAGTGCACCTGCCAAACCAACGGAAGTTTGAGATACAGCGGTATAAGCAAGTGTTGTTGCAAAGGCGAGGATAGCGCCTGCCAGAAAACCGCGAATCAGCATTTGAATCCGATTCATCCTGGCTTTATTCTCACCTGCTTCCACCATTGATTGCAGTACTTCTGCCGGTTTAACAAAATCCATAGTGCACTCCTCCTTGCTGTCAGGCCACCCCTATTGTGACGATCTAACCTGCGATAGTAATATAAATTTCCCCACTAGCTCCATCAATCTCTGTTTTGTACGTATTGAGACAACCGTCATCCGGTTCATGTACTTTGCCGTTGCGAAGGTCGATCTTCCAGTCATGGAGCGGACAATGGACAGACGTCCCGCATACCATACCTTCGGACAACTTGCCGCCCTTATGAGGGCAGCGATTTTCTACCGCGTGTAGGCTACCGTCGCTGAGCTTGAAGACCGCGATCTCAGTATCCTCCACCATAAATGTACGTGCACCCTTTTCTTCAATATCTGCAAGGTGTCCAATGTGCAATCTATTCATCGCTGTTCCTCCTATTCTAGTGGGCTGCATTTTGAGCGCTCGCCAGGGGTGTGAAGTTTTTGCGCAAGTTCTCATCCTCAATGATTTCTTTCCAAGGATCAACGGTGCGACCCAGCGTTGCTTCGAGCCGCTCAACCAGTGCCAGACGTACGTCACGATCCTCCAGCGCTGTCTTCACATGATCCAGACCTACGCGTTCAATCCAAGCCGCTGTTCTCTCGTTCCAACGTGCATTCTCTCTATAGTATTGCAGGTAAGCATAGGTCCACTCTTCGACTTCAGCATCGGTTTTCACTGTGCAGAGAAGTTCGGCAGCGCGGACTTTGACGCCTCCATTACCGCCAACATGCAGTTCCCATGCACCATCAATAGCGACAACACCGAGATCCTTAATGGTTGCTTCTGCACAGTTCCGCGGGCACCCAGAGACAGCTAGTTTTACTTTGGCTGGAGCGACCATCTTGTCGAGTTTTTTCTCGAGTCGAATTCCCATTTCGATGGAGTCCTGGGTTCCGAAGCGACAGAAGGTATTACCTACGCAAGTTTTGACGGTACGGAGCGCCTTGCCATAACCGAATCCGGACGGCATATCAAGCTCTTCCCAGATCTTCGGCAGATTCTCCTTCTGTACACCGAGGAGATCCAGTCGTTGCCCACCTGTGAATTTCACCATCGGTACATCATATTTCTCAGCAATGGTAGCAATTTTGATTAGCTCTGCCGGAGAAGTTACTCCGCCGTAGATCCGTGGGATAACGGAATACGTACCATCCTTCTGAATATTGGCATGATAACGCTCGTTAGTGAATTTGGACACGCGCTCGTCTTCATACTCTGTATGCCAGATCATACCGAGATAATAGTTGAGGGAAGGGCGACATTTGGAGCAGCCTTCAGGTTCGTTCCAACCGAGGACGTTCATGACTTCCTTAACACTTTTCAGTCCCATTTCCTTGATCTGTGCAACCAGTTCATCCCGATCATAGGACGTACAGCCACAGATACCTTCTTTGACCTGTTCGCCTACATTATCACCTGCATAATGCGTGAGGAGAGATTCAATGATCGGTTTACAACCACCGCAAGAAGCGGACGCTTTTGTACAGGATTTAATTGCACCGAGGGTATTGCAGCCTTTGTTCAAAACAGCATCTCCGATGGTAGATTTCGTAACACCATTACAGCCACAGACGATCTCGTCATCAGGCATACTTGCCATGCGTTCAGCTACAGATGGGCCAGCGCCTGAGCCGCCAGAGGGTACTCCGAGCAAAATTTCTTTTTCACGGCCGCTAATGTTCTCGCCGCTTTTAATGAGGGAGAAGAGTGAGGCGCCGTCGGTAGTATCCCCAAACAGCACCGCACCAATAAGCTTTCCGTCGCGGATGACCATCTTTTTGTAGACACCATCCACATCATCTTGAATGCGAATGCTGCGTGTATCAGGGGAGTCCTTGAATTGTCCTGCGGAGAATACATCCACGCCGGACACCTTCAGCTTCGTTGAGGTAACGGAGCCTTCATAGCCTTCGGTTGCCGCACCTGCCAGGCGTTTAGCTAACACCATGCCTTGTTCATATAATGGAGCTACCAAGCCGTAAGCGATCCCGCGGTGCTCTGCACATTCACCTACAGCAGAGATTCCTGAAATGTTGGTATTCATATAGTCGTCTACGATTACACCGCGATTGACATCCAACCCAGCTTGACGAGCTAATTCGATCTGAGGACGAATGCCGACAGCCATAACAACCAGATCAGTCTCTAGTACGGTTTGATCCGTGAACCGCAGGGATTTCACTCGGTTCTTACCTGTGATTTCTTCGGTGTGTTTGTTCAAAAGGAACTTCATACCCTGTTCCTCTAATTCCCGTTGAAGCATCAAGCCTGCAGGTAGATCCAGGTTACGATCCATCAAATGACCATTGATGTGAATAACAGTGACATCCATACCAAGGTTGAGTAGACCGCGAGCTGCTTCCAAGCCGAGCAATCCGCCTCCGATGACAGCCGCTTTGCGATACTTTTGCGATGCAGCCATCATGGTTTCGCAATCCTTTATGTCACGGAAACCAATGACGCCTTCTTTATTAGCCCCGGGGAGGGGGAGGATGAATGCCGAAGAGCCAGTTGCCATAATAAGCTCATCATACGAGGCATGAACACCGGACTCCGATACGACCTCTTTGCGCTCAGCATCAATCTGAACGACCGGATCACCAGGGTACACACGAATGTTGTTCTCCTCATACCAGTTCCAGTCATTAATGACGATATCTTCGATGCTCGTTCCACCTGCCAGCACAGAGGATAGCATGATCCGATTGTAGTTCGGATGCGGCTCTGCGCCAAAGATCGTAATTTCATATGCATGCGGAGCAAGCTTAAGAATATGTTCGATTGTGCGTAAACCTGCCATACCATTTCCGACCAACACCAGTTTTTTTGTTGAACTCATTATGATTAGCCCCCTTAGATCCATTCTGCAAAATGCTCACAACAATCATGTCCAGTAATCATGTCCAGAAAAATATAAAAAGCCTGTCATGCCTCGGTGGATTGCGTAAGTACACACGCATCCCTTGCTCCGAGATTGCAAAACAGGCTTCATTGCCGTTTCAACCAGCTACGCCGTTGTAACTGTGATCGATTCAAATATGGAGTTGTTATGGCATAACTATAAAAGATCCTTCTTCTCATGTCAAGATAGTTAACATAAAAAAGTGTTTGAAATTTAAAGTTAATTATGTTTACATGTGTGTAATGGAAGTTGAAATGAACGAAGAGAAGTATCGTCTAAATAGGATCGATAATTCGATCAAATTGTGAGGTAATGTAACACGAATCCGAAGAAGCAATCATGCAGGCATTTGATTCTAATGGATTTGTTATAGATGTAATAGGGAGGGATTGATCCATCATGCGATCTTTATTGGTCATCCGTGTACAACAAACAATAGCTGCCTCGTCCGATGCAACAATCCCTCTTACACCGGAGCAGTTACTTACAGCGAACGGATATCATGTGCAGGTGACGGATAGCGAAACCGAGGCGCTGAAGTTGATCAGCAAAGCTGAAGCTTCCATTCTTCATCTATCCCTGGCCGATGTAGAGCACTGGGTTCACTGCCTGGGAAAGGGAAGGTCGGATGCGCCATTGCTCTGGTGGTGTGCACCAGATACGGCAGCATCTTCGGTAGAATCATGTGAGGTAGAAACTTCTTTTGACGGAATACTTACTCCATCTATGGCTGGATCGGAGATTCATTGGACGCTGCATTTTGCAGCCAGGCGTTACATGGAACGGAAACAATGGGAGCAAGAACGTAAGCAGCTGCAATCCAGATTAGAGGATCGGAAGTGGATCGATATGGCTAAGGCTATCCTCTGTGATCTGAAGCAGATCTCCGAATCGGAGGCGTATGATCTGTTACGGAAGAAGGCTATGGATGAACGCAAGCGGATGGTTGATGTCGCCACAGCTATTGTGAAGGCACATCAGTTACTCCAGTCTTAATTGGAAGGAGGGATCGTCATGAATATGTCTGAGATTCTCAGGGAAGTGGGACGGGGCAAACGAGGTTCACGTGATTTAAACTATGCCGAGGCATTGGCTGTTGCAGAGAAGATTCTGAAGCAGGAGGTATCACCAGCCCAGGCGGGAGCCTTTCTGATGGCTGAACGAATGAAGATGGAGAATGTTGAAGAACTCGAAGCCTTCATTCATGCATGCCGCAACAGTGCGGACAGAATGTCTTTTTTCCATAATGGACTTGATTGTGCAGGGCCTTATGATGGACGAACGAAGTCGTTTATGGCGACGTTTCCGGTTGCCTTTGTATTAGCTGCTACGGGTGTCCCTGTAACATTGCATGGGAGCGAGCCTTTGCCTCCTAAGTGGGGGGTAACGTTACCGGTGCTGCTAAGAGAAGCGGGAATTCATACGTCTACAATGGATCGGGACGATGCCAAACGTGCAGCCTCACGTACCAATGTCATGTTTGTTTCTTCAGAAGACTGGTGCATTCCGTTGAAGCAGCTTCGGCCGCTTCGGGAGGAGCTTGGCTTCCGCACGGTGTTCAATACAGCAGAGAAGTTAATTGACTTTAATCACTCGCCTTATCTTATTTTTGGTGTGTTCCATAATACATTTCTAGATCGGATTGCGAAGCTGCTCACCAAATTTAATTACCGCCGAGCATATGTTGTGCAGGGTATGGAAGGCTCTGAGGATCTGTACATTGATCGACCTACGCGGGTATACGCGGTGGAGGCTGGGGAGATGAAGCTTGAACTGATTGATCCTGCTGCATACGAACTGGATATCCCTGTACCTGATTTGGTCTGGACGGCTGCGAAGCAGTTGGAAGTAGCGGAAGCGGTGCTAAGTGGTTCAGGGCATACAGCCTTTGTGAACCAGGTTCTGTTAAATGCTGGATTCCGTCTATATGCTGCTGAGCGTGTTGGGTCTGTCGAGGAGGGTATCTACACGTGCCAGAGTGTGCTGGAAAGCGGAGCGGCATATCGCTTATATCAAGAATGGTGCGTCTCGATGGGTGGAGAGCTGCCGGATAGTAGAACGGTGTCTGCCTATCCGGCATCGTCCGGATAATCTCTAATCTATATCAGTCCCAAGGATAATTAACGGTCAGGAAGTCAGCAAATTTCTTGCTCTCTTCCCGCCGCTGCTTCCGCATGGCCGCCCGAGCTGGAGCGGTCTCATAGAGTTTCATTTCTTCTTCCGTCTCCGGGATCAGGCGTGGAACGATGAGTTTGCGGTTGTCTTCGTCCAGGGCAACAAAGGTCAAGAAAGCAGTCGCAGCGATTTTTTTCTCACCTGTCTTCAGATCTTCACGGATCACTTTCACAAAAATCTCCATGGAACTGCGTCCTGTCCAAGAAGCGAATGACTCCAGTGTCACGGAATCCGTTGGGTTGATGGGATACAAGAAGTCGACAGAATCGGTTGAAGCGGTCACGGTATTGACTCTGCACAGTTTGGAAGCTGCGATGGATGCAATATCATCGATGTAGGACATCAGCTTGCCGCCAAATAACGTATTATGATTGTTACAGTCGGTCGGAAATACCCTTGCTGTCTTGTAACAACGTGTCTCACGCACGTACTTTTTCTCCACTTGATCTAGCTCTGTAGGTTTAGGGATCTCTCTCATGTTGTTTCCTCCTGACAGTATGGGCGTTGCTTATCTGCAAGCTTGCGTTGTACTCCTCCACTAATACGTATCTCTATTTGTTTTCTCTCTTGAAGTGGTCGTACTTTTTTAGAAGTCGCACTTCTAGTATAGGTTTCGGTTGTTTTCATATACAAATGTAGGGAGTTTTCAGACACGACCTAGAGTGTGAATCAAAAAAAACCGCCAGGCGCGGACCGGCGCGCGGGCGATTAGTGTATTTATTGTGCACCACTACGAACCTGATACTCTCAAGTTAGAGGCCTTCAAGCACATTGCTTGGGGGCTTCTTCTTCGTGGATGCGGATAGCTTGCATGTATGGCTTGCTGGTATGTTAAGCCTTAGGTTTGAAAATGCCCGATGGGCCTCCGATTGGCAAGAACTCCCGTCCGAAGTGAGCGTTCAGTACAGAAGCACCTGTGCCATACAATGACACGATTCCGATCGCAAGTTCTGCATAAGCTGCGATGGTATGGAAGATGTGAGGAGCTACGCCAAAAGCATCAAAGGTCAGACCAAGGAACAAGAAGTCAATCAGAATAAAGATAATAAGCAGCACTTTGTTGGCTTCCACGGCACCCAGGGTCATGAAGAGGGTGAACACGAGATATCCGGCAAAAGCAAATCCGAGCTGTTTACCATCAGTCTGTTCCGCCAGCGTTGATCCAAATACACCCATTTTGATCATCCAGTTTGCTCCCATTGCAAACCAGAAGAAGGCGTATGCGCCAAAGGCAGTGGTACCAAAGGTATTGTTGCGTTTGGAATCTTGAATGCAGGCGAACAACTGAGCGAATGCACCCAGGAAGATCGCCCAAGGAATAGCGTAGCTAAGTCCTTCGGTGATGCCGAGCTTCTGGGAAGAAGCGACAAGTGTAACGATAGCCAACCCAAATAACCCCATTGCGCTGGGATCGGCGTTTATGATTTTAACTTGTGTCCGTGAATCAGTTTGCATGGTGTTGATAAGCCTCCAATAATATCATATCAGGATCATGGGCTTGTATAAGCCATCCTCTAAACTATATCGTTCGTATCCGCCGGGTCCGGACACACACATCGCCCTATTGTACCCGAATGAATCGGTTATGGAAAGGGATTTTATTACCTTATGATGGCCGTTGTGGACAGTTATTAGACAAATGTTAGCCACATTTATACAAATAATGGGGTTAGGCAAGCTAAATTGAGGTAACGAAATAGATTAAATTAGTGCTAAATATGTACAGTGCCCCTCTGTTTACTAGGAATTAACCCGGTGGGTGAACTTGTAGGCGGGTGGGGTGCTTTTCTTAAAGGGGTACACAATAATGACACATTTTTTAGTAGAGCAGTTGAAGGAGTGTGCAGGTAAAATAGGGAAGGAAATAAAGGCGTTATATTAAGGGTTTGGGGTAAATATTAACCTAACGATGATTCTAACTATCAAAAATTGGAGTAAGATACAAAACATCCATGGCTCTTATGCCATATGTTAAACCAACTATAGATTGACAGAAAAATCTAGAATATAACACAGAAATAAGGAGGTCTTAGGCAAATGGTTATGAGTTTGGATTTAATTAATCGGATCGAGAAAGCCAGACGTAGCCTTCACATGTTGGTCGAACATCATGGGGGCGGGCTAGGGCATCCCGACGTCATTCGGCAGTCCATGGCTTTGGATGAATTAATCAATGAATACAATCGATTAAATCGGAGTCAGACGAGGGCAAGAATGATATAATTCCAAGCGATATCAATGAACATATTCAACCTTTTTACATATAGATCAACATCGTTGCATCCTATATTCGATGCTGAGATGCTGGCAGGCATCCTTCGTAATCAAAAGCGGACTTTTTGAATAATCTCTATAAATCGATTATCCTTATGCGGACATGTAAAAAACTGGAATATACAGCGCAAGAACAAAGGGCTGTATCATTCCAGTTCGGTCATGTCCGTATATTATTGTGCGCTGAGCTTCCTAATGTAGTAAGCGCTTGGCTTCCAGATAGAGAACTTGGACGAATTTCTTCGTGTTAATGCGCGTTTGGGACAAGGATGGTTCCACATTGTTTTGTAGCTCAAGCATTTTCTTGCGGATCTCCGTGAAGTCGAAAAATTTGGATGCGTAATTCTCAAACTTAGGATGGGTGTAATCCGTCAGTCCTAATGAAACGACATGGCTTAACGTTTGGAAGATTGCTCGACGAACGCGTTGCTCCGACGCTTTTACTTCCTTGGTTATTTCAGCGGCTGAAGCATCCGCTCCCAGCTTACGGAGAGCCACATTGTGAAAAATATCTTTGAGCGACGGCAGCGTATACGTAGAAAACTTCTGGTCTTCCGGCTCGAGTTGTTCCAGATATTCAAGCATATCTAGAAGGTCTCTGCTGCCCGCTTCACCAATCATCCCCATCTCGGATAGGAGGAAGTGTCCTGCCGTTGCAATGGTTTTGTCAGGGGCGTGTGAAGCTGTGCGTTCTGAGGTTTGCAGTCGGGACAAGCCTTGAAGTGTACGCTGAATATCCTGAATCGATTGTTGCATGCGCAGACGCTCCTCGACTAAACGCAGAACAGACATAATCTCCAATCGATTAATTGGCTTCGTAACATAGTATTCCACCCCAAGAGAATAGGCTTCCCCTATCATGTTTTTGGACTCAATCTGGGAGATCATAACGACCTTTCCATTGAATCGTCCTTCTAGTGCGCGTACGGTTTGTATCCCGTCTCGTTGCGGCATGAGTAGATCAATGAGCAGGACGTCTACCTTATGCATCTCTAACAGATCGGCATGAATATGAATTCCGTCCTCGGCTTCTCCAGCAATTTCCCCAAGCCCCTCATCTTCAATAATATCAATTAGCATAGAGCGAACTCCCGCATCATCATCAACAATAAAATAACGCATTCTCAGTCTCCTCCCCTCTTGATAAGGGATGTAATTGGCACATCAATAGACTAAGACGGTATCCCGTCACCGTTGTCCGTTGGTTGAACATCATTATTCTTATCATACTTCGTTCCCTATCCCGATGTGAAGACCATGGAATCCCATTACATCATGTTAGGACATGTTGAGCCTTATCCACCCTTATTGAAGAAAGCTTAGTGTATCAGATACGGTTCTTTTTTTGAATGGTGATGTTAGGTAACATAACAGCATTTGGGCCAAAGTTCGATTTTTTATAAAAAAATTAAATGATTCGATGTAGGTATTTGTCGATTTCCGTAGTTGAGATTGTAGTATAGGTAACATCTATAAGAGTACAACCATGCTTATGTGTAATGGTACAAACCATATGCACTTAACGACAAGTGTATCCAGATTCAAGCAGCCCATTCCGGGCAAGTCATATTGTGCATGAATCTAGGATTGGAACAACATTTCAGTCGTGCAATTAGAGGGGCTATATAACGAACAAAAATGTAAAAGGGGGCGTTGCCGATGGAGCAAACAATACAAGATATCGTTGTCAATTTCAACGATTTTCTATGGTCTAAGCTATTAATTATATTGTTGGTCGTATGTGGTGTGTATTTCACAACCAAAACCAAGTTCATGCAGTTCCGTATGATCGGTGATATGGTGAAAGTGCTCGCTGAGCCTCGAAGCAAGGAACCGGGTAAAATCTCGCCGTTTCAGGCTTTTTGTATTAGTATGGCCGCACGTGTAGGCACAGGAAACATCACAGGTATAGCTATCGCTATAGCGCTTGGTGGTCCTGGAGCTGTATTCTGGATGTGGATCATCGCCATTATTGGTTCCGCCTCCAGCTTCGTGGAGAGTACGCTTGCTCAGATCTATAAAATTAAAGACAATGGTGGATTTCGCGGAGGCCCTGCCTATTATATGGAGCGGGGGCTTGGTAAGCGCTGGATGGGTGTTCTTTTTGCGATTCTCATTACATTGTCCTTCGGGCTTGTCTTTAACGCTGTGCAGTCAAACACGATTACAGTAGCATTCCAAAATTCATTTGGCATGGATCGGTTGACTGTTGGAATCGTAATGGCCGTGATATTTGCAGCCATCATCATGGGTGGTGTGAAGCGGATAGCCAAGGCATCGGAGTACATCGTTGTTGTTCTGGCTGTCTTGTATATTGGTGTGGCGGCATTTGTTGTGCTGTCGAACATCACACAGCTTCCAGCCATGATTGTCCTTATTGTAAAGAATGCCTTCGGCATTGAACAGGTAGCCGGGGGTACGCTAGGAGCGGCATTGATGAACGGGGTTAAACGTGGTTTGTTCTCCAATGAAGCAGGGATGGGTAGTGCACCGAATGCCGCAGCCACAGCAGATACGTCTCACCCTGTGAAGCAAGGACTTATCCAAGCCTTTGGTGTGCTGACAGACACACTGATCATCTGTACAAGTACTGCGATGATTATTTTGTTATCAGGCGTGTATCAAGGCTCTGACTTAGGTGGTATTGAATTGACCCAGGCTGCACTGAGTGTGCATATTGGATCATGGGCTTCTGGTTTTCTCGCTATTATGATATTCCTATTCGCCTTCAGTACACTTATCGGAAACTATTATTACGGCGAAACGAATATTGAATTTATCAAATCCAATAAGGGATGGCTATGGCTGTATCGTGTGAGCGTTATTGCTATGGTTCTGTTCGGAGCAGTAGCTAAAGTACAGCTGGTTTGGGATCTGGCAGACTTGTTCATGGGACTTATGGTTGTCGTGAACCTGATTGCAATTCTAATGTTGTCCAAAGTTACGTTTGCCGCTCTGAAAGATTATAAGAAACAAAAAGCTGAAGGACATAACCCGGTCTTTACACGTGATCGAATTCAGATTCCGGGTGAAGTAGAGTGCTGGGAATCTGAGGCGGAAGTAGTGACTAACCAGAGTAAAGCGTAAAGTGTAGCTTCGAAGTGGCTTGTGTGGACACCAGACCATGCACACTAATGTAAAATAGTAAAATAAACAGGGCTTCTACAATCCCGTAAAGGGATGAAGAAGCCCTGTTTGTCACATTCCCAGTGAAGGGGTGCTGATCCACCTGGGAAATGCATTTTCGTTTATTTGGAGATCGAGTAGCTGATCAGTTGCTCGGACAAAGTTTTCATCTGTTCGCCAGTCTGGTTCAGCTTCTCAATGACATCGGTGAAGGATTGGACCAGGTTAGCTTGTTCTTGGGAAGAAGCCGCTATCTGGGAAACCTCAACCTCCATCTGTTTGATTACCTGCTGAACATCTTTCAGGCTGGCATCAATATCTGTCGTTGCTTGTTTGGCATCCACAGACAGCTTACGCACTTCAGAAGCGACAACGCCAAATCCTGCACCTGCTTCCCCCACACGTGCTGCTTCAATCGCAGCATTAAGTCCGAGTAGATTCGTTTGTTCGGAAATCTCACGAATGAATCCAGCGACTTTGTTAATCTGGGAGGAGTTCTGCACAGCAAGGCGTGCATTCTCAAGGATTTGTTCACTGGTTGCTTGCAATTCCTCAGCATGAGCCGCAACGTGCTGAACCATATCCACCAGATTTGTATTGATATTTTGATTTTCCTGTATAATATCCTCAAGTTGATTCTGGTTCGTCTGATCATAGGATACGCAGAAAACCGCCACAACGCTGTTATGGTCGTCAAAGATTGGGATGTTCAGAACATCTAGTTCACGGCCAAAAATTTCTATAGGCAGGTTCGAGATCGTAGCTTCACGCCCATTTTTCAGTACGGCAAAGTTTCTGTAATCGTCTAACAGATCCATCCCTCTGCGGAAGCCAAGGTCAACAAAATTTTCCGTCGTAAACACTTCCACGACTTTTTCATGATCATAGAGGGTCAAGCTAGCAGGTTCTCTAAGAATCAGACTAATATAAGGCATAGCTTTCGTAAGAGCATCGATCACATTCATGGTTTAAAGCCACCCTTTCCATATTTGAAATTTAATTTGATATAATTGGACGCGCGCAACACTGTATCTTTCATCGGATTTAAGAACGTAATCCTGAACGCTTTTTGAGATAAAATAATGACAGTTTTCAGTCTTATTTCTAAATTGTCTTCCATTAAAAATGATTTATTGGATATAAGTGCTAGTTGTAACTGTTTTTATATCAAGATATTTGTAAATGTGCATATCAATTTTGGGACATATGTCCGTTTATGTACGTTATTAGGGTGAGAAGGAGGTTGGGCTGGATGAGAGAAATTATGGATTTTGAGCGGATGCGTCAGCTTGCACGTGACCATGGATTAGACCAGGTGTTGGATCAATCTGCCTTCGCTGAGCTCAGACTGCTTGAAGCTTCTAAAGGGGAAATCATCTGTGCCAAAGGAGAACGACCCGAGCGTCTATATTTTCTAGTTCAGGGTAAACTCAAAATCTATACCACGCTACCCAATGGTAAATCTCTGTTGCTTCGTTTCAGCACCCCACTTGCACTTGTATGCGATCTGGAACTGGTGAACGGCAAAGAAGCGAAAAATACAGTCGAATCGGTTAACAAAAGTTTGCTGCTCGCTGTTAGCTATCGTTACCTGCAAAACACCTATGCTGAGAATGCAAGGTTCCTCCATTTCATGCTTGAACAGGTGACACATAAGCTGTACACGTTCTCTAACCTATCGAGTTTAAATCTGTTGTATCCGGTCGAAAGTCGGTTTGCGAGTTATATGCTGTCTATCATGGAGCAGGAGAACGAGGTGACTGAAGAGATTCAGACCTCCAAGCTGACCGAGCTTGCGGACATGTTAGGCACGAGTTACAGACATCTGAACCGTGTGATTCTTGACCTGAGCGAGCGAAATATTATCCGCAAAGAGCAGCGCAAGATTGTGATTAACAATCTAGAAGAGCTGCGCGAAATTGCAGGTGGAAATATGTATGAGTGACAGAAGAAAGCACCCTTCTTGCCAAATGCAATGAGGGTGCTAATTCATTTTAAGCGATTCCTATTCGTTCGATCTCCGAACTGTTAAATCTCTCCTCGATCCTCGAACAATTGAGCAATCTCCACAATAACCTGAGTGGCTTTTACCATGTTATCAACCGATACATACTCGAATTTACCATGATAGTTCTCGCCACCTGTGAAAATATTAGGGGTAGGCATGCCCATGTAGGAGAGTTGGGAGCCGTCTGTTCCGCCACGGATTGGACGAATGATTGGCTCAATATCAAGGCGCGTCATGGCTTCATGTGCAATATCTACAATCTGACGCACAGGTTCAATTTTCTCACGCATGTTGTAATACTGATCGTTGATCTCAATGGTAATGCTCTTCTCGCCATATTTGGCTTTGAGTTCATTCGTTACATTCAGAAGGTAGGCTTTACGTTCCTCGAACTTCTCGCGATCAAAGTCACGAATAATATAGCTCATTTTGGTCAGTTCAACGTCGCCCTCGATGGATATGAGGTGGTAGAAGCCTTCATAACCTTCGGTGAACTCGGGTGCTTCTTCTACTGGCAGACGACGATTTAGCTCCATCGCAATCTTAGCGGAATTGACCATTTTGCCTTTCGCTGTACCAGGATGCACATTGGTACCCCGCACTGTAATCTTAGCTGCTGCGGCATTGAAGCTCTCATATTCCAGCTCTCCGAGTGGGCCGCCATCCACTGTATAAGCGTATTTTGCTCCGAATGCTGCCACGTCAAACTTATGTGGGCCACGACCGATTTCTTCATCAGGGGTAAACGCGACCCGGATTGTCCCGTGCTTCAGTTCCGGATGTTCAATCAGGTAGGCCATCGCTGTCATAATCTCAGCAATGCCCGCCTTGTTGTCTGCACCGAGAAGTGTCGTGCCATCGGTTGTAATTAAGGTATGCCCTTTGTATTCACGCAGTTCTGGGAAGTCAGTCGTGGACAGAACAACATCCAGCTCTTTATTCAATGTAATATCTTGTCCATCATAATTGGAGATGACCTGTGGTTTAACATCTTTGCCCGTAAAATCGGTAGCCGTATCCAGATGTGCGAGGAAACCAATCACAGGAACGTCTTTGTCTGTATTGGAAGGGAGCGTTGCCATCACATACCCGTTCTCGTCCATGGTAACGTCCTGCAGCCCAATGGACTGACACTCTTTAACAAGTAATTCGCCTAGCGCCAATTGACCTGGAGTGGAAGGGCATGTTTCATTGTTTTCATCAGATTGTGTATCCATCTGCACATAAGTGGTTAATCTTTGGATTAGAATGTCTTTCACCATTAATCGCTCCTTTAGTTTAAATAGATAATTGTAGTGTTATATAGGCTCAACTAAAAAAGTTTACACTTGCCACTCCGATGACAGAATAACCTTCCGATCGCTGTTATCTCCAGATTTTTCTGATTCCCTTTTTCTAAAGGGAAAATCCGGAGATAGCCTATGCTTCCGACGTAGCTTTCTTTCAGAAAGCTTTCAGCCGAACGCTTTGCTTCTTCACGTTATTTCTGTCCTCTCCGTTCTCGTGTAAAAAGTTTAGTTGAACATATTTTCTGTCAGTCTCTACTGGTATAATATCACGTTTGACAGGGGATTCGCTGAGGTAGCATCTGTTTGAAGAAGTTAGGTATAAAAAAGGGTACTAGGGCACAGAAATGTACGTACTTGTATTCCGGTAGGTAAAGTTCATAATAGAAATGATGCAATCTAACAGGCTAAAAAATATATATCAGAAGATTTGAATAGGAGATGTAACCCATATGTCAGAGACTTTATTTTCTCCCTATCAGTTCAAGGGATTACAGTTAAATAATCGTATTGTTATGGCGCCGATGTGCCAGTATTCCGTAGATGCTAAGGATGGTATTCCTAATGAGTGGCACCAGGTGCACTATGTGAGTCGCGCTGTTGGAGGCACGGGTCTGATCGTCATTGAGATGACAGATGTTGACCCAGATGGACGCATTACCGATAATGACCTCGGTATATGGTCAGACGATCACATTCCAGCTTTTAGCAAGCTGATTGATAGCATACATGCCCACGGTTCCAAAGTGGCGATCCAGATCGCTCACGCAGGACGAAAAGCACAGGATGCCGAGCAGCCTGTTGCACCTTCTGTTGTAACGTTCCCGGGGGAGAACTTCAAGACGCCAAGAGCGTTAACGACAGAAGAAGTTGAAGAGATGGTACAGAAATACGCAGACGGTGTTCGCCGTGCGGTTCAAGCAGGTGTTGATGCGATTGAACTTCATGGGGCACACGGATATCTGATGCATCAATTCCATTCCAAGCTGATGAACCATCGGGAAGATAAATATGGCCAGAACTTATCCCAGTTTGGCGTTGAAGTGATTCGTGCAGTGAAAAAGGAAATGCCATCGGATATGCCGCTTATTCTGCGGGTTTCGGCAGTAGAATATGCTGATGGTGGATATGATATAGACCATACCCTTGAGATGTCTCGTGCTTATCAGGAGGCGGGTGTAGATATGTTCCACATCAGCTCAGGTGGTGAAGGGCCTACAGGACAGAGAAAACCAGGTAATTATCCTGGTTATCAGGTTCCTTTTGCACGCCGTTTCCGCGAGGAATTGAACGTTCCTGTCATTGCGGTAGGGTTGCTTGATGAGTATGCATTAGCCGAAGCAGTTATCGGTAACGGAGATGCAGACTTGGTCGCTATAGGCAGAGGTATGCTTCGTGACCCGTATTGGGCAAACCATGCAGCACTGGCACTTGGCATTACGAAGGACAAGGCTGGAATTGCGGAGCAATACTCTCGCGGGTACTGAGATTACTAAGGAGGAGACAGCAATGGGAACAGCAAGTGCATTGCCGGATATTCGGCAGCAGGTACTGCTTCATGCGCCGGTAAGCAAGGTATGGGAGATCGTATCCACAGCACAAGGTATGGGACGTTGGTTCATGCCTAGTGACCTGGAAGCAACCGAGGGGCATGAATTCATACTGGAGGCTGGACCTTTTGGGCAATCCCCATGCAAGGTGATTGAAGTTAAGCCAGAGCATAAGCTTTCTTTTCGTTGGGGAAAGGATTGGACGCTTACATTTGAACTAGAAGAGCAGCCTGAAGGAACTCAATTTACGATAATTCATAGTGGTTGGGATGCGGATCAATTGACCGAATTCGGACAAGCGCATGCCATCGTACGTGAGCGTATGGAGCAAGGCTGGGCCTTAATTGTACAGAAGCTTGCACAAGAGGTTCAATAATTCACCATAATTCCTATGGAATTATAGCGAAATAACAGCACGAATATAGTCAGAAAGCTGCAAATTCGAAGCGGGCAAGCATGCCGGTAGACGAATTTGCGGCTTTTTGTTTTGCAAAAATAGATGCGCCAACTATTTCCGTCAGCACGAGAAACGTGTAACATGGATTTATAGAGGTTCTTCAAAAAATCCGCTTTTGATTACGAAGGATGCCTGGCGGCATTATCAGCATCGAATATGGAATTCAGCCGAAATGTCCGTTGCTCACGTAGTTTGCCTACGCTCCGCTACTCCATTTCTAGCTTCATCCCATCTTCTTGGTACTGAAAACCGTCCTTGTTGAACATGGATTTATAACGATCAAACGACAAATTTAGACGTTCTTCTCTAGAGACGGAAGGATTTAGGATGAAAAAACACTGGATTATGCTCACGATCAGCTTTATATGCATTGTGATATTTCCGCTGGGTTGGGTAGCACATACCTTAATATCCGATCGCACCAATCCAACCGTCCAGGATGGATTCATAGATCTATCTCAATGGGACTTTGACCAAAAAGGTTCTGCAACGCTTGACGGTGATTGGGATTTCTATCCGAATCAATTGTTGACACCCGTTGATTTGGAAGCTGATCGATCTGGACGTAAGGAGTTATCGCCTCATTCACAGGTGAAGGTTCCCTCACAGTGGAATAAGACCCTTGGTCAAGCACATGGATTCGGTACATATCACGTACGCATTAAGATTAATCCTAATGTTATTAAGAACGATTATGGAATACGCTCTCAGAATATTCGCATGGCTCATCGCATTTTTTTGGACGGCAAAGAAATTGGGGGTAAAGGTCTGCCTGGAATAAATCCAGATATCGATATCCAGCTCAATCTGCCTTTCACCGGCTTTACATCGATTGATGGAGAGAGAGCAGATATTCTTATTCAAGTATCTAACTATAGCTACTCCTCCGGCGGGATTGTTGCCTCAATCTTATTCGGGGATGAACGCAGCATCCAGAATAGCCAGCAATGGAGCTGGCTTACCGATCTTATGGCTCTCTTCGGTTTTCTATTTCCTGCGGCATTCTTCTTGCTCTTATTCAGATTAAGGCAGAATGAGAGAGAACTCCGGTATCTTGGCTTGTTCAGTCTCGCCGGTGCGATGTATGCATTGACCCATGGAGAGAAATTATTAGGTACATTTCTACCCTTTCTTCCGAATAACGAGATCCTGCGGATTCAATTCCTTAGTGCAGCCCTTGCATATTATTTTCTGCTTCGGTATATCGATGTTATTGTTCCGGGCGCGGTGCATCAATGGTTTGTTCGACTAGGTGTCATATTGGTCATTCTTCAGTGTGTGATCGGGCTTGCGTTACCACCAGCCGTGTTCTCGCGTCTGACGCCGTATATGTTACTTATTTCTCTCATTGTCATCCTATACTCGCTTAGAGCAATGGTATTTTGGTTGAAAAGGAGAGCTGATGATAGCCATTTTGCATTACTTAGCATGATGAGCCTGATGATGGTTGTGGTGCTGCATACCGTGGGTGCCTTTACCACATGGGATACATCGTTTCTAGCATTGTATGAGCTCTTATTATTTATTTTCATACAGATGATTCTAACGGCCATTCGATTTGCGGAATCCTTTCGTGAGGTTGAGGCATTATCTGAGCGGTTGCTTGTTATTGATAGTCTCAAAGATGAATTTATGGCTAATACCTCTCATGAGCTGCGCACGCCACTACACGGCATCATCAATATCGCCCAATCCATGCTGGAGGGTGCGGCAGGTGAGGTTACGAAGAAACAGGCCAAAAACCTGTCTATGATCACCTCTACAGGCAAACGCCTTTCCTTGTTAATTAACGATATTCTTGATTTTGCCAAACTCAAAAATAGTGAAATTGAACTGAAGCGAGAAGCAGTCGATCTAGAATCCATCGCGCGCACAGTAGTGGAGGTATCCGACTTCACCTTTGGAGACAAACCGATCGTGTTGCTCCAGCAGTGGCCGCAGGCTATGCCGCTTGTGGAGGCGGATGAGGATCGTTTACGACAGATTCTGTACAATCTGCTGGGGAATGCATACAAGTATACTCATCAAGGTGAGATTCGCTTGTTTGCGACGGTTGAGGGTGAACAAGTGACCGTCTCCGTTGCAGATACGGGTGTAGGTATCGCTGAAGATAAGCTGGAGGATATTTTTCAATCCTATGAGCAGGGGAATGGGACAAGTGAAAATGTCATGGGGGGTACGGGGCTAGGGCTGAGTATCACACGTAAGCTTGTTGAATTAGGCGGAGGAACGATATGGGTTGAATCCGTTCCCGGCGAAGGCTCAGTATTCCATTTTACATTGCCTGTCGCACAGACTCACCTGCTTCGAGCAAGCTATAAACCCTCAGCCGCACAATATGTAGCTGCCACCCAGAGTGCTGAGAAGACCAATGGGCTCGTTGATGAGCTGGATGAGAACGATCATGTTTTTGAAGCCGATCACACGATTCTGGTTGTGGATGATGATCCGGTTAATCGCCAGGTATTGATTAACTTGTTATCGACTCAGCGCTATCGCGTTATTGCTGCCGATAGCGGAGCCGCTGCTCTGAAGCTGCGAGAGAAACACCCTGGTATTGATCTTGTGGTAACGGATTGGATGATGCCTGGCATGTCAGGGATTGAACTGTCCCGTAGATTGAGGGAGCGTAGTTCATTGTCTGAGCTACCTATTCTGATGTTGACGGCGCGAGGCTTGCCTGAGGATATTAAGCTAGGTTTCCAAGCCGGAGCGAATGATTTCCTGAGTAAACCTGTAGATGCAGGCGAACTCCGCGCCCGGGTCAGAACGCTGATCGAGATGAAAGTGTCCGTACAAGGGGCAATTCGTACGGAGATGGCCTTCTTACAAGCACAGATTAAGCCGCATTTTCTCTATAATGCACTCAATGTCATCATTGCCACATGTGCGGTTAATCCAGATAAAGCAACCGACTTGCTGATTGAGTTAAGTCAGTATCTGCGAGGGAGTTTCGACTTCCAGAATAGAGACCAGCTCGTTCCGCTGCACAAGGAGATGGAGCTTGTTGAATCCTATGTTCATTTGGAAAAGGCCCGATTCGAGGAAAGACTGGTTGTTCTCTACGACGTGGAGCCTGGCATTCATCTCTATATCCCTCCACTGAGTATCCAGCCTCTGGTGGAGAATGCTATTCGCCATGGTGTAATGGAACGTGCGGCTGGAGGAACGGTATCTCTGAAGATTGCTAGGATAGGGACTCGTATCCTGGTACAGGTCGAAGATGATGGTGTGGGCATATCGCCAGAGCGGCTAGCACAGGTTCAATCAGGAAGAACCGAAGGGCCAGGGGGCGTAGGCTTGAAAAATATTAATCGGCGCTTGACCTCACTGTATGGCACAGGTCTAGAGATTCAGAGTCATTTGGGAAAAGGGTCAATTATTCGGTTTTATATACCCTTAGAATAGTTAATTAATATAAAATAATAACTATATATTGGACTTTATATATACATGTACACCAAACCAGTGTTTGGAAGGTTGTTCGGTATTAAAATGTTCCGTGTAAGTCGTCTTTAGTCCATTGTATATAGTTAGGAGGTTAGAGGAACGGTGAGAGCGATTGTAATCGATGACGAGAAACCCGCGCAGCTACATTTGGAGCGCCTGTTATTGTCGGACGGACGGATTACACCTGTGCAATGTTTTTCGACAGCTCGTGAAGGTATTGATTTTCTGGCTAAGAATCGTGTAGATGTCGTATTTCTGGACATCGGAATGCCTGAGATGAATGGATTGGAAGCGGCTGAATATATACAGCAATTGGAGTATCAGGTTCAGATTATATTTGTAACGGCATATTCTGACCATGCAGTAGAGGCATTTGAATTACATGCCCTGGATTACGTCTTGAAGCCGTTAAGTTCTGCCAGATTAGCGAAGACAGTAGACCGAATTATGAATTTTGGTGCGGCTCATTCCCAGATTGCCGTCGCGGCCGAGATTGTAGAGCCTGATGCTAAGGATACACAGGCTCACACAGATGTTCCTGGGTTACTCACCTTTAAGCATCTGGATATTTACAGAAGCCTAGCGCCTGAAGCGAAGAAGCATAAGTGGCGTACGACGAAGTCGCAGGAGCTGTTTGCTTTTCTGTTTCATCATCGGGGTGAGTGGGTAAGTAAAGAGGTCATACTGGACAAGTTATGGGCGGACGTCTCTCAAGAGAAGGGTCTGACTCATCTACATACATCGGTGTATCAGATTCGCAAGCTTCTGAAGGAATGGCATATGACGGGCAAATTAGAATACAATATGAACCGCTATCGTCTTCTTGCGGGTAATCTCGTAAGTGACATAGAACAGTTCGAACAGGGAACAAGCTATAGTGAAGTCACCGAAGAGAATGTGGAGCAATTACGTGAATTCGCCGCACTCTATCGAGGAGACTATCTTGAAGAGCATGATTACCAGTGGTCTCAAGCCAAAGCGCGTGAGCTTAAACGGAAATATATGCAGCTCGTAATGGATATTGCCAAGTGGAATATGCATCATGGACGGGGTAAAGAAGCGATTGAGCAGTTAATTCAACTACAAGAACATGAGCCATATGCCGAGGAAATCTGCCGCCTTATGATGGAGGTATATGCATCTATGGACGATCAACAAGCCATACTCAAATTGTATACCTCGTTCACACTTACGATATATGAGGATCTTGGTCACCAACCTGAGTTGGAGACGAGTCAACTTTATCATAAGCTGACAGCGAAGTAGTGTAGGCACAGCAGGAGGATATCAATGAAATTGTTCATACATCGTAAAGATCTGCGAACAGATGACCTGGTGGGATTCGATTATTTGCGAGATCAGGGAGTAGAGAGTCTGCACGTGTTTATCTATGACCCATTTTTGCTGCGTCAGGGCCGTGATGAGGAGCACAGTGGTGTGAATTTTCTACAACATGCAGCGGAGCTTGGCAATCAGTACCATGAAGCAGGACAGCATCTACATGTTGCATACGGTAAGCCAGCTGATGTCGTGGAATACATCTTAGAGCAGATGGAAGGCCGCATTGATGAGGTTGTTGCCCACCGGGATATGACCCCTTACGCGATGGAGCGAGATCGTAGTATACGCAAAGTTACGGAAGAGCGGAAGGTCATGTTTACCCTTCTAACAGATCATCTATTGATGGATCTTGCGGGTTTTGCGGCGTTTACAGGTAAGTCTGAGCCTTACAAGGTGTTTGCGGCATTCCATCGGCGCTGGGTCGAGTTCATGAATGAGCATCCGAACCCACCCTCAGCAACCACTGTTGCAGACCTGAAGGTAAGTGAGCGCAAGATTGAATTTCCTGAATCCATGTCTGTGCCTGAGCATCTGTTAACAGACACTATGGTGGAAGATCCATTCCCATTGATGAACGATTTCTTGGCAGAGCGAGTAGTGGACTATGGAGATCATCGGGATGAGTATGAGGCATATGAGCCCAGTCATCTAAGCTCCTATGTGGCTGTTGGTGCGATATCGATCCGTAAGATGTATGATGCTGCCAATCGAGCAGAGCATTCGTATGAATGGATTAGACAGTTATGCTTCCGAGACTTCTATTTGTATCGTGCGGTGTATGAGAGTCACTATTTTACGTATGAGAAGGTATATGATCTCTCGGCATTACACGATGAGCATTTTGAGAAATGGTGTAAGGCGGAGACAGGCATACCGATTATCGATGCAGCCATGACAGAACTGAATGAGACTGGGCGTATGCCGAACAGGCTTCGTATTCTGACAGCGATGTTTCTGAC
Organism: Paenibacillus sp. Root52; assembly: GCF_001426865.1. GTDB lineage: Bacteria > Bacillota > Bacilli > Paenibacillales > Paenibacillaceae > Paenibacillus. The sequence goes on from NZ_LMFO01000033.1 coordinate 222,155, forward strand.
CAAAAATCTGCAGTGTCCCTTTACGTTAGGCGAAGCCTATTTCAGACGTAAGCTGCGAGATTATGACAATATCCAGAATCGGGGCAATTGGTTGTGGTGTGCTTCGCTGGGCGAGAATGCCGCTCCCTATTTCAGGGTGAATAATCCAGTAACACAGTCCGAGAAGTATGACCCTCAAGGGGATTATATTCGCAAATGGCTGCCTGATCTGAAGGATTGGCACAATAAAGATATCCATCAGCCGCGAGAACATGCCATTGTCGATCTGAAAGCTTCGCGTCAGGCTGCCATTGAGGTTTATAAAATGATTCTAGCTAGTCGCCCGAAAGATAATTAAGTTTTATCTAAGGATGTTTGAGGGAAGTACTCTTCCGCAAAAGCATGGTAAGACAAGTGGTATATAGGAATATATAGACTTAACCTCCGTAATGATCTCTTGAGATCTTACGGTTTTTTTGTCTTCTGGGGTGAAGGATGAATGGATTTTGCTAGTCTCCTGACGAGCACATAGTATGTTTGAATGGGTGCATAAAGAGGCAAGTGTTGTGGTGGGTATGAAGTGGGAAGGGACTTTTGCCGAGGCGGGAGCCGGCGGCATTCGTGTGGATGAGTCTGATCTTGAGCTTACCATTTTCATCCCGGTCATCCATAAATAATAATACATATACTATCTGACCCTAAAGACCGCACTGTGGCGGTCTTTTTGCTATGGATGGACATGAAAAACATGTGAAATCTGCTTGAAAATTTAGAAAATGTTAAGAAAATGGACTACCCATATTAAGTTTTATGCTTTTTAATAGAGAGAGTGTATTTATTGTATTAAGTCATATCTAACATATCGACGAACAAATGAAGGAGAAACGCTAAACATGAGTGAGACAATCAAAAGAGAGCGGATTCCAGAGCTGAATCTGGTACGTGCCATGGCTATTATCGGCGTGCTAAGTGTGCACTCCACTTCATACGCTACCGTAGACATGACCGGCTCAGGATACTACTGGCTGTATAATTTTATTAATATTTTTATGAAATATGGTACGCCGACCTTTATCTTTATGAGTAGCTTTGTGCTGTTCTACAACTATTATTCTCGTCCGCTAGACAAGAAGTTAGTAAGTAATTTTTACAAGAAAAGATTCGTGTATATTTTACTGCCTTATTTCCTGTTTTCTTTGATGTATTTTGTATTGCTGCATTACATCCATTATCAGGGTCGCCCATTTGGAGAGTCAGCCCTTAGCTTCATCACCAAGCTCTTCACGGGTAAGGCATACACGCATCTGTACTTTGTCTTTATCAATATGCAATTCTATCTGTTATTTCCGTTTGTGCTCTGGTTGCTCAAGAAGTATCCTTCGGTTGTGAAGTGGTCCGTGCTGATTGGATTACTTATTCAGTGGGCTTTCATCGTGAGTAATAAGTATGGATTCCAAGTTCCTAACAAAGGTAGCTGGGCGTTCTCTTACTTCTCGTACTTTATGCTAGGTGCCTTCATCGGCGTGTACTTCCCTAAGATCAAACAGTGGTTTGTCATTAGCCGTGCCAATGCAACCAAAGGGCGAGTAGTTTCATGGGTACTGCTCTGGGCTGTATGGATCGGTGCCGGTCTTGGGCATGTGTACATTTATTATCTACTGCGCCTGAAGATCGCAACCTATAACACACTATGGTACGAATTCTTCTGGAATCTGCATACCTTCGCTTGTGCACTGGTTCTGATCCAGATCTCTTATCTGCTCTATCGCAAAGGGCCAGCATTAATCGTTAAGCCACTTAATCGACTGGGTGCGCTGTCCTTCGGCATTTATCTGATTCATCCGTTCTTCTTGCTCGTTTATCGGAATTTCCCTCCACACACGGGTACGTCTTGGCTGCTTCACCTCTGGTATGCTGGAGGGTTCGGGGTTGCCTTGATCGCATCGTGGATTGTCGTAGGTTTGACAGCGAGATTCATTCCATTCGCATGGGTCTTCTTCGGTAATCTGCCGAAGCCTAAACCACGCCTCGTGCCACAGCAAAAGTCAGGACAACTGGATGCGTAATTATATTTATTTTCCATAATAGGAATATAGAGCCGTTTCTTGGTCGACCTTAGGGTTGAGCGGGAAACGGCTTTTTCGTATGTCATAAGATATAAATTAACTAAACGTTTACACGAGAACGGAGAGGACAGAAATAACCTGAAGAAGCGGAGCGTTCGCCTTTATCCCCGGATTTTCCCTTTGGAAAAAGGAATCAGAAAAATCTGGGGATAACAGCGATCGGAAGGTTGTTCTGGCATCGCAGTGGCCAGTGTAAATACTCTTTCGTTGTGGTTATATAGATTGCCCTGAAGCATGGGGAACGAATGTTTCTTTTTCGCGTACGAAGGGTAATGAGACATCGGAACACGATTACAAATTCTTTTTGATGAACAGGAACAAGGTGAGATAAATGACAACATGTCAACAATGCGGGAGACCGATGCAAGATATATTAGAATACGTAGAACATATCCTTCATGAATGCGAGCAGCCGCAGGAATTCGGCGCTGAGGAATATCAATCAGGAGCTCATGAGGGTGTTCGTGAGCAGATGTGATACAATAGAAAGAAACCGGATTCATAAGGAACCGAGGTGACGACATGGAGATGGGCACGGCCCCTTTCCGGCAACATATGACTGAACATGAAGCGCAGCAGACGAAGACATGTATGTATTGCGGGCAAAAGCGTTCGTTGTCCGAATTTCGGCGCAGAACCGGGAAACGCGCCGGCCCTGGCGCCAGAAGAGGAGCCTGCCGAAGCTGTCGGAAGTCTGGTGTACAGGCAGCCGTCAGCAACATCTCCATGCCACATGTAAGGCATTCCGAACGAGCGAATAGTGAGAAGGACGTTATTACATCTGTGACTGTACCAGCTGATTCTGCTGTGCGTTCAGTATCCGTGCAAGCGAGCGAGGATAGCTCTGCTTCACCTGTGAGTGAATCCATTTCGGACAAGCAGTCCTTATCATTGACGGAGCCTTCCTCTGGACACCGTAAGAAGAGAAGAAGGAAGAGAAAAGCGAAACGACCTGATGCTCTCCTGGAAAAAGGACAAACAAAATCAGAGCCTGACCAACAGTCGGATCAGCAGCTGTCTGTAGCGAATCCGGAGCTGAAGAGTTCAAATGAAGACTCAGCTCGTGTGACGATACCGACATATCGGACAAGCTCACATGGGACTCGCAATCGTGGGTTAAGTACAGATCGTCGTCAGCGCCGTCAGAATTCAGCAGAGCCTGTAGCTATTGATCCGGAAGATCCTTCTTCCCTTCGAACCAACAGACAGGGACTCATCCGAATGCGTGGCAAAACGGACAAGGGACGCCGCTGGCATCAGGAGATTGATATGGAGCTTGCTGTCACGCTGGTGAAGGAAAAGGCTGCAGTGGTGGTCAACCGATATACCATTCGCAGATTATTCAGCAATAAGGATTTTAAACGGTTTATTCTGAATCGTGATCAGTACACGTGTTATTTCTGTGGATCGTATGGAGACACCATTGACCATCTACTTCCCCGAGCCAAAGGCGGACATACGACACCGCTCAATTGTGTATGTGCCTGTAATCTATGCAATCAATCGAAGGCGGCTATGGATGCGGATGAATTCATGCAGTCTGGAATTCCGGAGTGGAATGCAGCACATCAGGAGGAATTGATTCAGATACAGCTACAAGAGGCGCAGTTGGATTAGTTGGTTATTTAATTTCAATCTATAACCGTTTTGAAGATACGTATAATGTAGAGCACACCTGAACTTGTGTTGGGGTGTGCTCTTTGTGATGTCAACAAGTGTCAGTAAGTGATGAAATGTCCACGATGAACTGTGAATATTTCTTCAAATTAACAACGGTGGGAAGTACATCTGTACGTTATACTGAGAGTAGTGTGGTGAGAGCTTTTTGTACGAAAAGAATAGAACTAAAGTTGTTACTTAGATCGGTACCCGAACCAGAAGTAACTTAAGACAGTATAGATTGGAAGGATGCAGATGAGCTTGGTACCCTTGGACATTATGTCCTATATCACGGAAGAAAATATACGTTATTGGTTAGAGCAGTTTCGCTCGCTTGGCCCATTACCAGGGATTCTGCTCACCTTTATGAAGTCATTTGTACCACCGCTGCCCACATTGCTTATTGTCGGAGTGAATGGCGCGGTGTATGGACTATGGGCAGGATTTATATATTCATGGATCGGAATGGTATTAGGCTGTACAGTTACGTTTTTAATTGTAAGAGAAATCGGTAAATCTGCCTTTGTAGAGCGATGGGCGAATAAACCACGAGTACAACGCAGTATGGTATGGATTCGGCGGAATGCGTTCAGTTATGTATTTTTGCTTAGCATATTTCCGGTTGGGCCGTTTGTTATTATCAATGTTGCGGCAGGTATTGCCCGTATGAGGTTCCTATCCTTCTTGCTCGCCGTTGGCTGTGGTAAGGCCATTATGATCTTCTGTGTGACGTACATCGGTTCTAACGTCGAGCAGTTCTTGGAGCATCCTACTCGCTGGGGTGGCGTATTGTTGTTTATCGCCGCATCTCTATGGGCGAGTCGTAAGTTGGAGCGTCACTTTACCCGTTCGTCGTCCAATTCTGATGGAGCAAAAGGAGAAGTCGTATGATTGAGAATGTATTTGAATTTGATCAAGAATTGCATCGTATGAATGAGGATGAGCTGCGTATGTTGTTACGTGAGCTGTATCTTCGAGCAGATATGGCAGTCAGTCAAGAAGTAGATACAGGTCGTACGGATGCTTTTGCTGCTAAAGTTCAGTCGTTATTTAATAGATTGAGCGACCAGCGAAGTCAGGATCAGGCTGAGAAGCAGGCATTGGAAGCACAGAAAACGCATGAAATACACATCGCATTTGGAGACTCACCATTAGGCAGTATTAAGGTAGCGATGGGCAACGTTCCTGGACGTTCAGGGCGACGGTTTTTCTCGATGAATGACTACTATGCAATTGGACCATTGAGTGATCTAACGAACAAATTAAATGTGCAGCGCAGACATCTTTGGCTACTTGAGCGATTTCACATGAGTGAGCATGGTAGGTATGCGGCTCAAGGGATAGACGAGCTGCTTCACATCAATCAAGTGGTCAGTTCGATTGAGGAAGAGACGCGGATTACGATCTGGTATGCCAATAATGGCCATGAGCGAACCGGGCTCTTATATGCCATGTATTTGCTGCGTGACAGGAAAAGCCCGATTTATCTAATTGAAACTAAAGATATATATCCAAAATTGTTTGATACGCCTGAAATACAGTACGAGGTTCGCGGTACAGGTGAGATTCATTCCGAGAAATTACTGAAGATGTGGCATCACTGCGAGCATGATGAACCGTTAACATCTGAGGAGCGCAGACAAATGGAGCAAGAGTGGCTGCATCTGTCTGCACAGCCTGGGCATTTGCGCTTAATGCAAGATGGGATCATCCAAAGTGTCTCTGAGGATGCCATTGATGAGTTCATCCTGCAGAAGTTTACCGAGGTGGCGTCGACAAGACAGCCTGGGGAATTCATTAAGTCATCTCGTATTGTAGGTGAAGTGCTGGGTCATCTAGAGCAAGCTGTCGGGGATACTTTTATTGAGTACCGTATACGTCAGCTTATTCTACAGGGACGATTCGACATGGAAGGCATGCCTCATGCAATGCGATTTTATAGTATAAGACTTGCCAACAGCTAGTCTAAAGGGTATTACGTTTGATATCGAAGGAAGCCGGGGCTTCACCCAATTTGTTTATTTGGGAGTTCGGGAGTCTTGTTTAGCATCTGTACGTTTACCCCATAGTTTCAGCAGTGGACCATCAGATCCATACACCGGATCGTTATCTGGTACAGGAACCTGCCGAATCTCACGCACAGCTCGGGGGCGTTCGCTTGGATCACCGGTGCGCGTATTATAATTCATGCCAGCGGGATAAGCGCCTGCGATACGGAAATCGAGGCTGGCCTGTAGCCGTTTATGCCCTGTTCCTGCAGGAAGTACGACAACATCACCCGCTTGTAAAGTAACAACGTGACCATGTTCACCGCCGAGGATGACCTGAACGGAGCCGCTAATGACGGCCAAGGCTTCATGCGCATTACTGTGATAGTGGTGATAATCATACACGCCATTAACCCAGCTATTGCCCCAGTGATGATCGTTCATCGTCTGTTCTGCCAAGGATGGATTGTCTGCCCACACCCCTTGGCATATAAGTACAGGGAGTGTAGGATTGTTAGGGATTACCCCATCATCATGTAGAAATAACGTCTGTACCCGTGAATCGGTCTGCTCCATATATATCACGTCCTTCTGCTATTCATTCTACGTTACTATACGATTCAATCGTGATAATCAATCTATATCGACTGAGATCGCCTGAGTAAAATCGTAACAAAAAAAGCCAGGGAAGGGGTAGTACGAACACACCTTCCTCGGCTTTTTTGCACCTCTGTCCCAGGACTGACCTGATGCTAGTTATTGTTGGACAGGGGAGTTATGCTATATCTGTTACCCATCTAGTGAAGACCATGGAATGACTCCTTAATTCTGTTAAACTAGATTGCAGGAATCAGATGTATTAGTGATGTTTTTTCACATCAGCAATTTTGTCCTGAACAGCACCTTTGGCTTTATCCTTTTTACCTTCAGCCTGAAGGGATCTGTTATTCGTTGCATTACCGATCTGATCCTTCACTTCGCCTTTAGCTTTGTTAACGCCTGCTTTGATTTTATCGCCAGTTGAATTACTCATATCGAACATCTCCTTCGTTATCTGGTGTAGTCCTTATTAACCGGGTTGTTGGAATTCTAAACGATGGCTTGTTCATAAGAGTCAAACTACATACTAAATTCAAGCTAAATAAAGATGTTCTTATCGGGAATAAGGGTGGCTTCCTCGCCGCATAATAATGGGAGTGACCAATTTCGTTGCATAAAAAACGAGGTTTTGGGAATCTTTTCCTTTAAAAACAAATGAATTGTTCCTTCGTTGCGTACATATCGCATATATGGCCATATGTGATCTCGTCTTCATACCACATGTGGTAGAAATGCGGATCTTGGACTGGAGGAAAGGCTCGCTTGACGAGGCCGTAAACCTTGACAAAATAATCGATTTTGTTACAATGTTCACAATATCTTCACAAGTGTAAAAAATTTCTTTTTCATGTTGATGTGTAAGAGGTGTAATATAGGGGTATAGAGTTCGGTTTCGGCCTGCTTGTCGTTTTGTGCGTCAACACATGTTGCACGCAATAGATCCTAGATACAATACATCATGTGAGAGCGGCTTACGGGATTCGCTCATTCTATTGTGTGAAATTTGGTACATTTAGTTGTATTGATGTATTTGTGGTTCGGCTCTGCTTGACAGGCATCATGAAAAGTTGCGGACTTCTATCCCAAAGTAAAGGAGGACTTTCTCTTATGTCACAATCGCCTACTCAACAAGAGGTGCCGGTTACAGAAGGTGCCGACGTTTCCCAACGCCAGTCCTTGGATGTACTGGATCAACTGATGAAGCCTGAGGTACAGGAGTCTTTGACCGTTCTGGTGGAGAACCTGCCTAAATTGGCTGAAATGGTTACTGCAATGACGAAAGCTTATGACTTTGCACAAAGCGTAGCTACAGACAAAGTTCTGATCAGCGACACAATGAGTGCAATGGGTGAATTCGCTAAGCCTGTTGTAGACAAAGCTAAAGGTGTAGCTTCCGCTGCAATCGAAGCAAATGATCGTGCGCAAACAGAGCAAACTTCGGTTGGCTTGTTCGCTATGCTCAAAATGCTTAAAGATCCAAACGTACAACAAACGCTTCGTTTTGCTCAATCATTCTTGAGTGTCCTGAACGAGCGTCAACAACAGCAACGTTAAGATTAGTAGAACGGAGGATGGATATGTCGAAGCAAATTTTGATCTTGGGCGGAGGTTACGGCGGTCTGTTGACTGCGCTGACTGCGCGTCAATACTTGACCCCGGAAGAAGCGACTATTACAGTCGTGAACCGTTACCCTACGCACCAAATTATTACGGAACTGCACCGTCTTGCAGCGGGAAGCATTGCTGAAAAGGCTGTTGCACTTCCACTGGAAAAATTGCTGCGTGGCAAAAATGTTAACTTGAAAATCGATACGGTGGATACAATCAAGCCGGACGAGAAAAAAGTTCTGATGACTAGCGGCTCCACATACTCTTACGATGCACTTGTCGTTGCTCTGGGTAGCGAAACAGCTTACTTCGGAATTCCGGGATTGCAAGAGTACAGCTTCACGCTGAAATCTGTTAGTGATGCAAACCGTATTCGTGCACACGTTGAAGCACGTCTGGATGCATACAAACAATCCGGCAATAAAGCAGACGCTACGTTTGTTATTGGTGGCGGCGGCTTGACTGGTATCGAGCTTGTCGGCGAATTCGTTGACCTTCTTCCTGGCGTATGTAAGGAAAAAGGCATCGACTTCAACGATATCTCCCTGTACACAGTTGAAGCAGGTCCTTCTATCCTGGCTGGTTTCCCGCCAGAGCTGGTTGATCGTGCGAAATCCAGTCTCGAAAAACGTGGCGTTAACTTCATCGTTGGCGTAGCGATTACAGAGATGAAAGAAAACGAAGTTCTGTTGAAAGACGGCAGCTCCATCCCTACGAACACACTCGTATGGACTGGTGGCGTTCAAGGTAACGCGGTTGTTGCTAACAGCGGAATTGAAGTGGATCGTGGCCGAGCTAAAGTTACGGAAGTTCTGCAATCCACATCCCACAAAGATGTGTTCGTTGCTGGTGACAGCGCAGTGGTCTTCCCTAGCGAAGGCGCTCGTCCATACCCTCCAACAGCACAACTCGCTTGGCAAATGGGTGAGACTATTGGTCACAACTTGGGCGTAATGTTCAAAGGTGGCGCAATGGAATCCTTCTCACCAATCTTCTCAGGAACACTGGGAAGCCTTGGACGTAAAGATGCTGTCGGCATGATCGGTGGCAACCAAACTCGTCTTAAAGGTCTGCCTGCAACAATGATGAAAGAAGCAAGTAACATCCGTTACCTGTCTCATATTCATGGTTTGTTCGCACTGGCTTACTAATCAACATATCTTTAAAATGCAAAAGGACGCTCCTACGGGAGCGTCCTTTTTGACATATTTGTTCGTGGTGCTTAAGGAAGAACCTTCATTTTGATATAGTGAACTTTGGGATACGCTGTGGTATCGGCAATCTGTTCAGGAACAATGCCGATGCTAATAGATGCATCTGAATAGGCCGAAGCGGAAATAATATATTCTTTCTCAGACAGGGTCTGTTCAAATACTTTAACGAGCCCTTTATGGGCAACGGTTTTCCTTTGAGGTAACGGACGGTATATAGACTTTTTCGAAATGACCCCTCCATTTGAATACAAGAACGTATAATAAGCATTCCCTCGATCTACATCGCTAAGAACGTTAATAACCATGTAGGGGGAAATACCGTCCGCATTGTCCACGATCTTATATCTACCCAAATCCTCCTGATGCGTAAGCTCTCCATAAGTGTACTCTTCAAATGAAAGCTCAACGGATTGATTAACACTGCTGAACTCAATGATAGAGTGGTTATCCGTCGTATTACTTAAAATCTGATTGACTGAATCCTGCGAAGAAATGTATGCCGTATCATCTGGTTTGAAAGAACATCCCTGTTGCAGTATCAACACTAGAGTAAAGATGATAAGCATAATTAACTTTCGATCAATTCTTTTTACCATAATTATGTACCCCGTCTGTTTGAAGAATGTAGAAAGTCAGATACTTAGAAAAATATTACATCTACTTACTAATTTTACATGAAATATATGCTAAGCAAAAGTGATTTTGAATCTTTTGTATCTTTTTATTATCTGGAGATGTGTGGAGAATATTAATATCCGAAGTGTGGCTTGTGTCCAGTGAGCTTCCAATCTAATCACTGATAACGTGTAACTTGGAATGACGTAGAAATTATAAGGGTACGTATGCAGCAGGTTAAATTTTTCGACTTTCGTTTAAATTAGAGATATATCGTATGACTGACAAATTACTAAAGGAGCGTGTGACATTATGAACGTATTAGTGATTGGAGCAAATGGACAGATTGGTAAGCAGTTGGTGGAACAGCTGGTGCAGGAAGGCAAGCATCAAGTCACGGCGATGATCCGCAAGCCAGAGCAGGCAGATGCACTGAAGGAGATCGGTGCGAGTGTCGTAATGGGCGACCTAGAGGGAAGTGTTGATGATCTGGCTGAGGCGATGAAGGATCAGAACGCGATTGTGTTTACAGCGGGATCAGGCGGCTCCACGGGACCAGACAAAACACTGCTGATTGACCTTGATGGTGCGGTAAAAACGATGGAGGCTGCTGAGCAACAAGGAATCTCCAGATACATTCTGGTCAGTGCATATGGCGCGGATCAGCGTGATAAATGGCCAGATGAGATCAAGCCGTATTACGTGGCGAAGCACTATGCGGATCGTGCGTTGTTCGCAAGTGAGCTGAATTACACCATTATCCGCCCTGGTGGTCTGAAGAACGAATCAGGTACAGGTCAAGTTGCTGTTGGCACAGATCTCAAACCGGGAAGCATTGCGCGTGAAGATGTAGCTCGTGTCATTGCCGCTTCCTTGCAGGAAGAAAAGACATACCGCAGAGCTTTTGATCTGATTGCAGGGAATGAATCTGTTCAGGATGCGTTAAGTGCGTTATAAAGCGATAAGGAAGGTTATTCTGTCATCGGAGTGGTAAGTGTAACTATTCTTTAGCTGAACGTGAATATGTTGTATTATACGGGAAAAGGAATGTGGGAAGTGAGGGGGAGCTCTGCATGAATGAAGCTGTATTGGTGATTGAGGATGAACCCAAAATATCGCGCCTGCTTGAACTGGAACTGAAATACGAGGGGTACCAGGTAGGTAAGGCGGGCAGTGGAACAGAGGGACTCGAAATGTATGCGGACAGGCAGTGGGATCTTATTCTCCTGGATATTATGTTGCCTGGTCTGAGTGGAATTGAAGTGCTGCGTCGTATTCGTGCGAAGGATGCGAGAATTCCAATCCTCATGCTTACCGCTAAAGATTCGGTGGAGGATAAAGTGTCGGGTCTAGATCTCGGGGCCAATGACTACATCACCAAACCATTTCGAATTGAAGAACTGCTTGCTCGTGTGCGGGCAGCACTGCGATTAAGTGCGGCGGCATCAACCGTCTCATCTACCTCTGCATCGACATCATCGGACATGAATCATAAATCTCCTGCGAGCTCCTCTGATCTCACTTCAGGTTGGCTTACTGCGGCTGGACTGAAATTAAATGAAGGTACACGGGAGGTATCCCGGGATGGCACACAGATTGAACTTACGCCACGTGAGTTTGATCTGCTTGTATATTTACTTCAGAATCAGCGTCAGGTACTGAGTCGGGAGCAGATTGTACAGGCGGTCTGGGGATATGATTATTATGGAGATACAAATGTGGTAGATGTATATATCCGATATGTGCGCAAAAAAGTAGATAACGGCTTCACGCCGCCATTAATACATACCGTTCGGGGCGTCGGGTACGTCCTGAAGGAACAGTTATGAGCTTGAAAAGTAAGATTTACGGATATTCTTCTGTACTGTTTGCTGTGCTTTTAATCGCTGTTAATTTGTCCGTATATATTGTATTTGAGCGAATGTCGATTAATAACGAGATTAAGCGGATTGAAGGAGAAGCCGAGTCTATTGTAAAAGGAGTGCGTCAGTCTGCCGGATCGATTCCGCCGGACGACTTGTTACGTGCCTACGCGCCGCTGGACGGCATGCTGCGGATCGTAAATGAAGACGGCACCAGCTCCGCACCGGTAACGGCAGAGTCAGGAGAGCAGCTAAGCAAGCTCTCCTATACGTATGAAAGTGAGAAGAGATCCGAGTACCTCCAGATCGGAAAGATCGGGTATGTCTGGGTATCACTACCTGTCATTTGGCCGGATGGTGAAGTGGTGAATGTGCAAGTAACCGAGAGCATCGCCGAGACGGAGCGTGGTTTATCTGTGCTTCGAACTGTTCTGGTTGCTGTGACAATCATTGCGTTGATTCCCGCTATCATCTCCAGCCGGATTCTAGCGAACCGGATGACTAGGCCAATCCAACAAATGACACGTACGATGGGAGACATCCAGTCTAGTGGTCAGTTTAAGCGTCTTCCACTGGATGCCAAATCCAAGGATGAATTGAACACGATGGGACAGACATTTAATCGCATGATGGATCTGCTGGAATCGAACTTTGAGCGGCAAGAACGCTTCGTTTCCGATGCCTCTCATGAATTGAAAACACCGCTGACCATTATCGAGAGCTACGCGAGTTTGCTCCAGAGGAGAGGGAAGGAACGCCCTGAGGTATTTGACGAAGCCGTTGAAGCCATTCTGTCCGAGTCGATCCGTATGCGGGAGATGACGGAGCAGCTGTTATTGCTAGCGAAGCAGCCAGAGCAGTGGAATGTGCAACTAGAGCGAGTGGATATTAACCGACTCGTGCAGGATTCCACGAGAGCATTCCGTGAAGCCTACCATCGTGAGGTGATCTGTCACGATGCAGGACATATATGGGCTATCAGCGATGAGAGTAAGCTGAAGCAACTCTTGTTTATTTTGCTGGATAACGCCCGAAAGTATAGTGAGGAACAGATTGAAGTTTATGTTAAGACACATCATCAGGAGAGCTGGATACAGATTGTGGACACAGGGATCGGCATGAGTGAAGCGGATCTAGCCAAAGTATTTGATCGATTCTACCGCGTTGATCCAGCGAGAACGCGTGGTAGCGGAGAGAGCGGATCGGGTCTCGGCTTGTCTTTGGCCAAGGATCTAGCCGGGGCGGTTGGTGCACGTATTGAGTTGACCAGCACAGAGGGTGTTGGGACGACGGCTACAATTATTTTGCCATCTTCTGTACAGCGTGGCTCACTCTCATGAAATTCTCATTCTTCTCTTATATACTGATGACAGGATAACGTCTCGGATAAATAGAGCGTATTGAAGGAGGGAAGAGCATGGAGGAATATCGTGAGGAGCCTGAAATGAAGCGAGAGGAACATCGTCTTTCAAATAAATCGAGGTTCCAGCGTCCGGTATGGTGGAGCCTGGCGGCACTCGTGCTGTTGTTGATATTAGCAGTTAGTTGGTGGAAGCCGTGGCAATCTGGCCGTGTAATGTTGACGGCAGAGGCTGCCGAGCAATCGGTGCTGGCTCAATATCCTGGGGGAGAGATTGTGAACTCTACGTTGAAGGATGGGACGTATCTCATGCAGCTTCGAACCGAAACGGGGTTATATGACGTTCAACTTGATGCGGTAACCTCTACGGTGAATTCCATTAAACGACTGGAGTCTAACCCACAAGCCGAAGAGAAAACCTTGTGGAGCCGCGAGCAAATTAAGACCGAATTACAGAAACAAACAGATGGTGAATTGGACTCACTTGAACTGGTTGAACAACAAGGTAGCCCGGTATATAACGCTATATTGATTATGAAGGACAACAGTCGTGAGCAATGGACGGTGGATCCCTATAACGGGCAGAAGCAGTCTTCAAAAGTATTGGATGCTCCTGCGGTAAACGAGCCGGCTCAAGAAAACAACAAGCCGCAGTTCTTGAGCGAGAAACAGGCTGAGCAGAAGGCACTTGCCAGAGTGCCAGGGGAAGTGGATGATATTGAACTCCGTGGCACGAATAGCGGTAATCCATATTATCTGGTTGAAATTGACCTGGAGGATGGCAGGGAAGCCATTGTTCAGGTGAATGCAATCTCTGGGGCAATCCGTTCTGTAACATGGGACGAGGATGAAGATTAACGGGTTCTCCTCATTTTCTCATCAAATTCTAATGTGTCTCTCGCTGAACTCTCATTCGCACAGGTTATTCTATAACTGTAGACGAGAACGAGAACAACACAACCGAGGAGATGAATGATGATGAACAAAACTAAACTATGGATTGGAAGCTTATCAGCAGCTGTATTATTGGGAGGATCAGCGGTAGCCGCGAGTGGAAGTGTGAACGGGCAATCCGTACAGACGACACCAACATCTACTTCACAATCAACAACCCAGAACCAGAGCAATACTGGAAAATTACTTACGGTGACACAAGCCAAAGCAGCGGCTCTAAAAGCAGCCGATGGCAATGGCAAAGTGGACGATGTGGATCTGGAACGTCGCAATGGACAGATTATCTATGAAGTAGAGATCGACAGACGAGGAAGCAATGACGTTATCGTTCGTTTAGATGCTTACACAGGTAAAGTTCTTGCGGTGGTAAATGACGACGACGATGATGACGATGATTATAACGGTGCTGTAACCAACAATTCATCCAGCACATCTGCATCGAATCAGGTTAAATTAACGGTAGCTCAGGCTTCCGACATCGCATTAAAACAAGTGACAGGTGCCAAAGTAACCAAAGTCGAGCTGGATCATGACGATGGTCGTTATGTCTATGAAATCGAGTTGAGAACTGCACAAGGTGAAGCTGATGTGGATATCGATGCAAACACAGGTAAAGTGCTATCATTCGATCAAGACTTTGATGATGAAGATTAAGAACTTTGATTCACTTTGATTTTTAGTTTAAATTAAATGCTGTGCAACAGAAGATACACTTGCAGAGGGCGCTTCGCATGAAGCGTCTTTTTGTTGTGTAGCGGCAGTAGCGTATGTTCACTCGCATTATGTAGCATGTTGTGCGATAAGATATTGGGTTCGCGGTGAGTTACTACCTGTCTATACATTATAGTATCGAGTATGTAGTGCAAACGCACATCGGTCTGATCATTTTTGTAATTTAATGTGCATTCGTACATATTCCGCAGAATTGTTCACTATTCAGCAATAAGAAATATGGATACAATTGGAAACTGGAGGTGAGCGCTAAACCCAACATATGGAGTAAGCTACGACATACTGAATTGAGGAATTGCAAAGGAAGAGGTGGCATCTTAATCTCTTTTGTAAGCGCTTCACTAAAATCATTGGAGGTGTAGCTGTATGCAAATTGCTCATCATCAACATAGTGATCATATGAATAAGAACGGTCGTCGTTTCTCCCATCATTTATGTTATCTACTTGCTCTAATTCTAGCATTCCAGGCATTAGGTGCTCTCCTTGTCCCGGGATCGTCTGCTTCAGCCGCTTCAGTCAGTATAACGAATGGGGTACAGTTCAAGGATACCAATGGTAACGTGATCCATGCTCATGGTGGCGGGATGATCCAAGCAGATGGCTTTTATTATTGGTTCGGAGAAAATCGCAATCCTAATGGAACATTTAAGGCCGTGTCCGTCTATCGTTCATCGGATCTGAAAAACTGGGAATATCGTAACGATGTGCTAACAAGTCAATCGGCAACAGAGCTGAACATATCCAACATTGAACGTCCCAAAGTGATTTACAATAGTGCGACAGGAAAATACGTGCTCTGGATGCACAAAGAAAATGGTCTCGATTACGGCGAAGCCAAGGTGGCTGTTGCCACCTCAAGCACAGTGGATGGGGAATACACGTATATAGGAAGCTACCGTCCACTTGGTTATGATTCCAGAGACATGACCGTATATAACGATAATGGAACAGCGTATCTCATCTCAGCTACTCGTGTGAATGCAGATCTAAATATATACAAGCTCACCCCCGATTTCCTCGGTGTGGAGTCATTAGTGACCACATTATGGCCTGGGCAATATCGGGAGGCACCAGCCATTTTTAAGAAAGATGGGGTGTATTTCCTCATTACGTCGGGAGCAACCGGCTGGAATCCGAATCAGGCTAAATATGCAACAGCCACAAGCATTACCGGTACATGGAGCGGGCTGAGTAACTTTGGGGATAGTACCACTTACGGATCTCAATCCACTTATGTGCTTCCAGTGGAAGGTTCGCAAGGAACGTCATATCTCTATATGGGTGATCGTTGGGCTGGTGCTTGGAGCGGCCCTGTGCAGGATTCTAAATATGTGTGGTTGCCGTTATCCTTTCCAAGCACAACGAGTCTAACGATGAATTGGGCAAGTAGCATTACGATTGATACAGCCGCAGGAACGATTACAGGTGCTAATAATCCCGACGTATGGGATGCGAATGCTTCCTACCAGTTCGTCAGTCGGAAGAGCAATAAATTGCTGAATGTCATCGGTGGATCATCTGATAATGGTGCTGATCTAGAGCAGCGTGCAGATCAAGGCAGCACAAGTCAGCAGTGGCAGATCACGGATGCGGGAGGTGGATATGTCAAAATCATCAATCGTGCCAGTGGCAAACTCATTGGTGTTGAGAATGGCTCTACAGCCGATGGTGCTGTCATTGAGCAATGGAATGACGGAGGCTGGGCGAGTCAGCAGTGGCAGCTCGTCAGCGTTGGTGGAGGATATTATAAATTGAAAAACCGGAGCACAGGCAAGCTGCTCGACATCTCAGGGCAATCGCTCGCTGATGGTGCAGCCGCAATCCAGTGGACTGATAATGGCGGTACGAATCAACATTTCCAAATTATCAAGGTTCAATAAATCATTACATCTTTAAATTGCCCAATCGCCAAATGAAAATTAACCAATGCCAGCCTCCGCATCCTATTCATATGCAGGATACGGAGGCTGGCATACAAGCATAACTATGTTATTAACGCACGATCACTTCCGCTATGGTGAGGTAGAATGACCGCGATTATATTAGATGGCACCGCACCTCTGCGATGACCATTCACTTGCGCTCTCTGCGAATCCAGAACTGGAATACATCACTTCTCAAGTAATCAAAGGAATACAATACTTCTCGATTTTGCTGATCATAATGCAATTGCTTCATGAGAAGCACAGGAGTCTCTTCCATATGATTCTGCAACCGTCCTACATACTTGTCTTTCTTCGGGGGAACCACCAGCTCCGTGTCTGCTCTAGCGATATGAATCCTGCGCGTATCCTCTAGAAACTTGAATAATGACCCCGAGAAGTCCGCACGTTCAAAAGCATCTCCTACCAATTCCTTAGGCATAATATTAATGGAGTAGGTTACAGCCTCCCCATCTGCATATCGGACTCGCTCAACCTTGATTACTGTAGAGCCTTCTTCGATATTTAGCGCCTCAGCCCATTCTTTCGTGCACGTTACTTCTCCGATCATTTCCTTCGTATCCGTTTCGGTTAAACCTGCCAGCTTAATCATCGTACCGATGCTCTGTAAGAACTCCAGCCGGCTAGGAATGCCCGGGAGTGGTTTAATGACAAAGGTACCTACACCATGCCTCACCAGCAGCTTTCCCTCTTGCTCTAATAGCTTGATTGCTGCACGAAGGGTCTCTCTGCTGACGCTGAAATGTTTAGCCAGTTCATACTCGGAAGGCAATTTTTCTCCAACATGCCATACCTTGTTCTCGATCATCATTTCCAGTTCATGCTTGATGTGCTGGTAACCACTCAATGAATCAAACCTCATCTCCTATAGTTTTATGCCGCCCGCTGCTTCTACTTAACAAGCTCTATCGTTCCTTCCATCACGTCTACTCGAATGATCCGATGCTCCGTGGATAGCCTCTCCGTGTAAAATAGTTGTGCATCGGAATGCTCGCAAATTAACGGCTCCATCGCTGCATGAGGAAGCTGATAAGTCCCCTGATCATCTGCGCTGATAACGACAGCGTGTGGTGACCATGCCCGAAGGTTATCTTCGGAGAGGTGGCTCGCGTCACCATGATGCGGGGCTTGCAGGGTGTGAACCGATCCGATCTCA
This sequence comes from Paenibacillus sp. Root52, assembly GCF_001426865.1. Classification (GTDB taxonomy): domain Bacteria; phylum Bacillota; class Bacilli; order Paenibacillales; family Paenibacillaceae; genus Paenibacillus. The sequence goes on from NZ_LMFO01000033.1 coordinate 239,952, forward strand.
TCGGCATAAGGCTCCCAATAATCTAATCCTACATCCGAGGTGAGCAGTGCTACGGAGTCGCATTTGTTTTTGATGAGTACCGCTAATGATGCATGGTTGAGCATCCGGTCAATGGTGGTTAATCGCTCTTCCTGTTGATCCAGTTGGGTGAAATTTAATTGATCTAATTCCTCGGTGAGCTGTGTCCATTTGTGCTGGCTAGGCGTAAGGATTCGGAACTCCATATCCTGTTCAACAATCGTATGACGTTTCTTGATTTCCGTTTTCTTGATGCCCAGTTCATCTATGCGATTCAAAATGGCAGCATATAGCGTGAACGAGCCTAGAATTGGTGTGGAATAATCGTTTAATGCACTTTGTTGAACGTGCCCAGGCAGAGGTAGATGCAGAATGACCTCCTCGATAGGGACATGACCTAGAATAGGGAGTACACCGCCAACATGATCTCTGTGAAAATGCGTTAGAACGAGCACATCAATCTTCGTAATTTCATATTCTTGAAGATACTGTTCCAGACTACAACGACGCGGATTGGTCATCGGGTTCACATCTCCACCGTCTACTACGAGGCAGTAGGTGCAGTGTTCCTCCATCCGCCGAATAACCGTGGCTTCACCGAAGCCAACATTAAGGAAATCAATGAACCATTTCATGCTGTTCCTCCCATCGAACGTTTGATATAGAACACGGAGAACACCAGTACCAGCATCACCATAATCACCGATGCAGCCGCGCCATATCCAATTTGGAGATTGTACACGCCCTGCTTGTAGATATATTGAGTAATGGTCGTTGTTGAATTGGCTGGTCCACCACCAGTCAGAATGTTGACTTTATCGAATAACCGGAACGTATCAATAGTGCGAAGCAAAATAACCATGAATAAGGTCGGCATAATGTTCGGCAGTGTAATGTGGAAAAAGATGCGCAGCTTACCTGCCCCGTCTACTTTGGCTGCCTCGAATTGTGATCGAGGAATGGATTGTAGTCCTGCATATAACAATAGGAAGGCAAACGGTGTCCATTGCCAAATATCAATGAACAAGATGGCATTGAAGGCAATGTTGATGTCCATCAGGAAGTTAAATGGCCCCACACCGAACCAGTGAAGCAGATGGTTGACGATGCCGTTGTGATTGCTGAGCATCATTTGCCAGATCAAGGCCACCGTAACCGGAGGTAATAATGATGGAATAAGCATCGTGATCCGCAATACTTTCTGCCCGCGTCTCATGCTCTCGATGAGCACGGCAATGCCAAGCCCCAGAGCCGTTTCGATTGAAACGGCCAGGAACATGAATTTGAGCGTATTCCAGACGGCTTGACGGAACTGTTCGTCCTGAATGATTTTGACATAATTGCTGAATCCAATGAACTGCTTCGCATCACTTGCCAAATAATAATAGTCCGTGAAGCTGTTGGTCACGGTATAGATAAATGGGAATACGGTCACGCAGATTAACAACAACGTTACAGGAGCCAGCATCGCCCATTGAAAGCCTCGTTTACTTGCCAAGTTCATTGCACTCCTTTCCGATGAATGAACCTTATTGCATAATGTCATCCATTGCCTTATTGGCGTCTGTTAGAGCTTGCTCCACTGTCTTTGTTCCAGCAATAGCTGCGGACAATTCAGCACCGAGTGCTTCTTCAACTTGAGACCATTTGGCTGTTCTTGGTCTTGCTACTGAGTTTTGCAATGCTTCTAACATGACAGGGAAATGTTTATATTTTGCAGCAAGCTCTGCGTCCTGATAGACACTTTTGCGAGTAGGCACACCGCCGTGCTCAACCATCTGCTTCTGAGTGTCACTGCTGGTGATGAACGTCAAGAACTCAGCAGCCAGCTCTGGGCTGTGTGAATTGGCTGTTACGCCCATCATCCAGTTACCAATCATCCCTGTGGAGACAGATTCAGCGTCAGATGAAGCTTTGGATGGAATCGCAGTATAATCTGCACTAGCTGTTTCACCTTTGATGAACCAAGACGGCCATCCGAGTGCCATTGCAGCACGACCTTCCGATACGGAGCCGACAATATCGGTATTTTCATAGTTTTCTCCAACAGCAAGCAGTCCAACATAGGTGTCTAACGCTTTGCGGCCTGCCTCAGAGTTAATCTGTGCTTTCCAATTATCGTCGAAGATCTGTCCGCCATATGCCCAGAACAGAGGCAAGAAGTCAGAAACGATAGGATTACCCTGTTGACCACGGATCACGTAGCCTGCAGAACCATCTTCTGCTTTGATTGCTTTTGCGGTCTCAAGTACATCTGTCCAGTTCGTTGGAACTTCATGGTTATGACGTTCAAACAGCTCTTTGTTATAGAAGAACAACTGCACATTACCTGAGAAAGGCAAGGCATATAGATCTCCTGTCGCATATGGAGACTTACCAAGAGCAAGAGAGGACTCTTCAAAGTCGGAATCTTCTTGGACTCCAAGGTCGGATAGCTTAGCGAAAATTCCTGCTTCACTGAATTGAGGCATCCATGGATCGTCGGCCATAATCAGGTCATATGCACCTTTGCTGTTCTTCGCATCAAGAGAGATTTTCTGCTTCAAATCTGCCGCTTCCAGTCCAATAATATCTACTTTCACATTGTGTTCCTTCTCAAAGGACTCCTTCACGGCATTCATTGCATCCACATGAGAACCACCTCTAGCGGCAATGACCAGCTTGTCTGTCCCCTGACTAGAACCTTGTCCCGAAGCCTGCCCTTGAGACTGACATCCAGTGAACAATACCGCGGTTGTTAACAACATGCTCAGCATATACGACATCTTTTTTCTCATTTTCTCTCATCTCCTATTCTTTAACTGCACCGGCGGTTAAGCCGCTAATTAGATGTTTCTGTAGAAAGATCGCTGTGAGTAGTACAGGCAGTACGGATACGAGACCGCCACCCGCAACCTTACCCCACTCCGTTAACTCTTGCTCACTGTTCAGGGTGGCGAGTTTGAGTGGAATGGTGAAGCTGTCAGGGCTCTGAATGAAGATTACGCTGTACAGGTATTCGTTCCATGAAGCCATGAAGGATAAGATGGTTACGGCAGCAATGCCCGGTACAACCAGCGGCAACATTACTTTGGTGAAAATCATGAACTCGGATGCGCCATCCATACGGGCACTTTCCTCAATCTCACCCGGCACACCGTAGAAGAATGCCATCATGAACCAGATGACGAGCGGCAAATTCACCAGGACATGCGCGACAATAATCGGAATCTTGGTGTTCAGCAGTCCAGCATCGTTCATCATGATGTATAACGGTAGTGCAAATGTGATCGGTGGTAGGACACGAACTAACAAAATCCAGATCATCAGCGAGCTTTTGAATATTCGGTAATGGCTTCTGAACGTTCTGCGACCAAGCACATACGCCGAGGACAATCCGAACACAAGAACAATTAACAACGAGCTGACGGTAATGATAAAGCTATTGATTAACGGCCCCAGGTAATTGTCTTGCACAAAAATGTTAAATATATGTTCCAAGGTTAATGATCTCGGAAATATGGATACCTCTGTGAACAAATCAGACGATTCTTGCGTAGCAATGACGAGCATCCAATAGATTGGAAACAGCGTCCATAGGAGTAGAGTGATGAAAGTTCCATATTTTAGACCTGCGCTTAATCTGTTCAATCTGTTCTCCTTCCCCCTTATATGTCTAGACGTCTATACGACTACTATAAATTTGATTTATTTGCTGAATATCATCGAAATATTAAGCAGTGTTAATTTACGGTGGATTTCTTGCGCATCTGTGCCATAATCCAAACTGTGGTAAACTAGTAGAATTGTAGAAACTAATGATATAGATGATACCAATCAAGATGGGAGTGAGTAACAAGATGAGAGAAGAACAAGTGCTATCCATTGAAGGGTTACGAATGAGATATAATGGACGATATGTGTTGAATGGGATTGACCTTGAAGTGAAGCGTGGCGAGATGATTGGATACATAGGTCCGAATGGTGCAGGTAAAAGTACAACCGTTAAGATTTTGCTCGGTCTGGTCGAAGGGTATGTGGGCACGGTGCGTATTTTTGGCAAAGATATCGAAGATAGTGGTGTGGAGTATAAACGTAGAATAGGGTATGTCCCAGAAGTTGCTGAGTTATATGAACAGCTTACACCAGCAGAATATCTGACTTTTACAGGGGAATTGTACGGGTTGTCCTATGAAGATGCGGATTACAAAGCGAAGCAGTTAATGGAATGTTTCGGTCTAGCCCAGTCCTACAATGCTCGTATTGCCTCATTCTCCAAAGGAATGCGTCAGAAGGTGCTGCTTATTTCGGCATTATTGCATGATCCGGATCTATTATTCCTCGATGAACCGCTTAGCGGACTTGATGCGAATAGTGTGATGGTGGTGAAGGAGATTTTGTCTCAATTATCGGCAAAAGGGACAACCATTTTCTATTCATCACACATTATGGATGTCGTCGAGAAGATCAGTAGCCGCATTGTCCTCATTGCGGAAGGCCGCGTGATGGCAGATGGCACATTCCAGCAATTGCAGCAGCAGTCGATGGAGGGGTCACTGGAGGAAGTATTCAATCAACTGACTGGTTTCAATGAGCATAAGGCGATTGCAGAGCGGTTCGTCTCGATCGTACAGGAGGTGTATTGAGATGGCGGAATCCTCCGATTTCCGCTCGCTCAAGGTTCTGGATCGTTTCCGGCATGTGATCGCGCGAACCGGGGCGGATTACGATGTATTGCGACTCATTTTGCGAGTAAAGTTCCAGATGGATCAGCGCCGTGTACCTACAGTTTTGTCGTCTAGTTATGGGAACAAGAAACAAAAGGAGGGGAATCTATACCTTCGCTCGCTATGGTTATATGCCTTAATGGGATTGATTATGGTGCCTTTTATTGTCTGGGATACGGGACATTACATGCTTCAGATGAGTATTGTTACGGCGATGCTGATGTTCATGATTATGACATCTATGGTCTCTGATTTCTCTTCCGTGCTACTGGATATCCGTGATCGGAATATCATCATGACCAAGCCAGTCAACGCCCGTACCATCGGCATGGCTCGCGCCATTCACGCCGGAATCTACCTTTTGCTATTAACAGGCTCGCTATCCATTCTTCCACTGGCGGCAACGCTCATTCGTTATGGGATTGGATTCTTCTTATTATTTGCGGTGGCGCTTATTCTGATCAATATGTTAATTCTGGTGACCACCTCGCTGGTCTATCTGTTCATGATGAAGTTCCTGGATGGGGAGAAGCTGAAGGATATGATCAACATGGTGCAGATTCTATTATCTGTCGGCATTGCCGTGGGGTATCAACTGGTCATCCGTTCATTTAGCATCGTAGACTTCAACATGGTATTTACTCCGGAATGGTGGCAGTTATTCCTTCCTCCAGTATGGTATGCGGCTCTGTTCGAGTGGATCTTTGGCGGGGGTGGAAACGCATGGCTGTATATCTTCTCGGCGCTAGCCATTGTCGTTCCAATCATCAGTCTGATGATCTACGTGAAGCTTATGCCGTCCTTTGAATTGTATTTGGAGAAAATGGCTCACGCCGGTCAGACCTCAGGTCGCAGACGTGGAGGCTGGGATCGGATCATGGCTAGAATATTCTGTAGGACGCGGGAGGAGCAAGCGTGCTTCCGATTGTCTGCCAACATGATGCGTAACGAGCGTGAGTTCAAGCTTAAAGTGTATCCTAGCATTGGCTTGTCTCTCGTATTGCCATATATATTTTGGTTTACGTTTATGCAGGACTCCTCATGGGCTGAATTACGGGAGAGTGCACTCTTTTATACCTTATATATTATGTTGTTTGTCGTAGTAACTGTGGTGATGATGCTGAAATTTTCAGGACATTACAAGGCGTTCTGGACGTTCCGCGCGGCTCCACTTGCTAATGACCATGTACTTTATAGTGGGACGTTAAAAGCCTTTTTGTGCAATATGTTTATGCCTGTCTTTATGATCAATGCGGTTGTGTTCCTCTGGGCGTTTGGTTTGCGAATTGTACCGGACATTGTGATCATCCTATTGATAGGTACAGCGCTCATTCCGTTAACCAGCAAACTGTTATTACGTAAGCCACCGTTCTCGGAATCGTTCAGTATGGCACAGCAAAGTGATGGGTGGCTTGTGTTGCTGGCTTTGCCGGTACTGGGTTTGTTTGCGGGGATACATTTTTACGTTCAATCAATACCGGCGGGAATCTGGATATACATTACGTTGCTCGTTATAGCAAATGTGATGCTCTGGACGATGTTATATCCGGTGAAGAGTGCTCGTAAAGTGACAGCTCATTGAGATCACATTCGTAAAGAAAGAGAAGCCAAGGATGGATTGTTCGAATCCGCTTGGCTTCTTTTTGTTATATGGTGCGCTCAACGTATCATGTGTGCTGAAATTCCGATGGATAAAAATTGATGTAATATTACGGTTTGCGTTGGAACGCAAAAACTCTGATTCCACCGTCTCACCCTGAGTTCCACGATTCCCTCAGCAGTAACTCACCGAGCTGTAGATGTGATATGAAAACAAAGTAAATGAAATGATAGATACGGAATGCTTTGTGTTTGTGAATTTATCTCTGATCATGTGATCGAGCATTCGTTGAACTTCAAGCGTTTTATACGTCGTGTCCTCAGTAATGGGAGCATGGGGCTGCTACGCACGACGTGCCTACAACTTTCTGATTGAGTCTGTCTGGAACGTATTTTTTTCAAGCCAATGATATCTTTGGGTAGAAGTGCAACAGTCCGCTTTACATTTATCCGATCCCCATAGTTGGACGAACCTCACACACCTTATTCAACCTAATGTAGCCTCTTTTAAAATCTAACGAATCTCACACACCCTATCGAATAAAAAACAGACGTTTCTCGCCATTCTCAAGGTGATTTTAGTAAAATAACGTGCCTAGGATTCGTTAGATTTCAACGGGGAGCTATTCGCTCCATATAAGAGGTCTCAGGTTCGTTAGAGTTGTAGTAAAATTCTGAAGCTGTAATGCAAAACTACAACTCTAATGCAAAACTTACAACAGTAATGCAAACCTACGACACTAATGCAACCAAACTACTGTCATGCTACTGCTGTGATGTTACTAACTGTAATGCTACTACTATAATGAAAATATTACTAATTTAAGATCTCAGGTCAGCTGGAGTCGAGCAAAATAGGAGTGCTGATGAGCTCAATTCTGTTTTCACTTGATCCTGTATTAACAAAAGGAATGCGGAGATTATTTCCGAATGAGGAAGCTTCACGGAATTGGTTGGATGATGGCAGGGATAGGGGATGCCATGATTAGTAAAAGAACAAGAGAAGCCCGTCGACAATTCGTTGGAATCGATTGGCTTCTCAGTATTATGAAATTTATGGCTTGTGAAGGGTACCCGCCACAACGTATCTGAATCAACTTCTATTTATAGACTCAACATTGCGGGTTACAGACACAACGTTGCAGGATTTTTCTGACACATACCACTCTTGCCAAAGGAAGCTACACACATTAGAGGGATGGCTGCCGTGAACAGAGCCTTGAACCGGCGACCACTTTTAATATGCACCAAAGCGCCGTGTGCTGGTGTTTCACTTAGATTATGAACAGGGAGTTTTGCCGCTCAGTCTGGCTTCAGCCAGTTGATCTGCTGCATCAACAGTGGATATACCACTTGTTGCTGCGGCGCGGTATACGGCGGAGAGCGTATCCGCAATACCCGCCACCTTCTGGCGGATCATATCCGGCTGCGCGCCTTCCAGCTCGTAAGCAGTGCTGATGATGCCTCCGGCATTCAGCACATAGTCAGGCGCGTACAGGATGCCGCGCGCCTGCATCCGGCCAATAACCAGTTGCCGCTGGCTAAGCTGGTTATTGGCCGCCCCGGCAACGATGGAGCAGCGCAGCTCCTCCACCGATGCCGGGGTTAACACGCCCCCTAGGGCACAGGGGGCGAACACCTTGCAGTCAGCGGCGTGAATATGGGCCGGATCGGCCGAGGTGGCGCTGCTGAACTGCACAAGGGCACGTTGTACACGTTCCGGTACAACGTCTGCCACGATGAGCCGTGCCCCGGCTGCATGCAGGTGACGGCACAGGGCATACCCGACCTTGCCCAGTCCCTGGACAGCAATGGGAATGCCCTGCAATGTGGCGATGCCTTGATGGCGCAGCGAGGTCAAGATGCCGGTGTACACACCGTAAGCGGTCATCTCGGCGGTGAAGTCATCCTGCGCGCCCAGTGATCCAGTCATATCAGTCACATAGGCAGTCTCCAATCGGATCTGATCCATGTCAGTGGACGTGGTGCCTAGATCAAGACCGGTAATATAGCGACCGTTCAGTCGTTCAAGAAAACGTCCAAGGGCTCGGAAGATGTGGGCTCGCCCTGTGTTGTTGTTGGGAAGGGTGAGTTGATCGGAATCGGAATTTGGGACGTTCTTGACGGGGAAAGAAGGAATAGCTTGGGATTGAGACTGTGCAGGGGAACTGCCCACCTTCCACTCCGTAGGGATATTCCAGACCACCGCTTTCCCGCCGCCATAAGGCAGACCGGAAACGGCTGATTTATAGGTCATACCTCTAGCAAGCTGGATGGCGTCGCGAATTGCATCGTCTTCTGAGGCGTATGTCCAGCAGCGACATCCTCCGAGTGCTGGCCCGAGTGCCGTGCTATGAATCGCGACCACTGCTTTCAGCCCGCTACCTGGGTCGTGACAAAATAGGAGTTCTTCCATCCCTTCCTTCTCCATCTCCTGCCATAGCTGCATGGATGCTCCCCCCTTTGATTTATCGTTGATGGGTATCGATTGTTCGCATGATGTGTCCCATTGTATTCGGCGATTACTGATGCTTCAGCATATTCAACGATAGAGCCTTTCGCCCCTAGGTCTGTTGCCGGGTTGATAATCGCAGTAAACAATTCTATAATGGCAGTTCTGGCACTGTACAGATTGAAAGTAGACCGTTTAAAATGACCCCATAAAGTCCAATGATGAAGATAAGAGATAATAATACTTGGCTAGCATGAGAGTAAATGTTGGATCAGGAACTTAGGCTGGTAGCAATAGGTCTGATCATTAGGACGTGTCTCAAAACTCGCTGAAGTGCATCTTTCACCGCCTTTTCGCCCCCTGTTGTGTCAGTTTCCCTTGATGTGCCCCGGCACGCCTGCGGAAAACTTCCTGACTTGGAACGAAAATTCGGCAAAGTCTGTGTCCTTCGAAGCTTTCGAACACGCCCTAGGAAAGAGGGATGCAAATTGTTCAAAATACTCGTTTTTATTTTTCTGATTCAAATTGTATACGTATCGGCATACACGCTGCGTATGATACTGACGCTTAAGGGTCAGAAATACATCGCCGCACTGATCAGTACAGGAGAGATTGTGATCTATGTACTCGGATTGAATCTAGTGCTCAATTATCTGGATCAGACGATTGCACTCATTGTTTATGCGGTGGGATATGGGCTTGGTGTGTTACTAGGTGCTTGGATTGAGGAGAAGATTGCGCTTGGCTATGTTACCGTGAAGGTGATCTGTAATCAAATGGGCGGAGATGTAGCGAATGCGCTGAGAGACAAGGGATATGGTGTTACCGCTTGGGTAGGTAGTGGTCGTGATGGGGACAGGCTAGTTATGGAGATTTTGGCGAAACGCAAAAACCAAAAACTGCTCTACCAGACGATTCTCGGGTTAGACCCCAAAGCCTTCGTCATTACGGTCGAGCCGAAACAATTCCATGGCGGCTTCTGGACACGTTCTATCAAAAGGTGAATTAAAAAATGTAAAATTGAGCAGGTCTGCAGCAGATGCAGTCCTGCTTTTTAGTCATTCATTTTGCATTCCCCATCAACGGTAAGTCGATGTTACTCGTGTGGAATGATCAGGTTAACTAAGTACGATTCAAAGTTGCTTCTAGTACAGTTGGCACTACATCAAGCTGTATAACCTGAATGTGATGTAGAGATTATTGTTGTAATCGCTTTCAAAATATACAGTGAGGACATGTCCTTCATGACACGGTATGGCAGCGGGGGGGACGAGCCTTATCACTTATAAAATGGGAGGAATGAATGGGATGAGAACAAAATTAAGAAGCTGGTGCAGTACAGCCTTGGCTGTAACGTTGGGGCTCACGCTAATATCGGGTCCTGCGAGTGTGCAGGCAGCAGGGAATGCAGACTACAATCTCACGGGATTCTCCCAAGGTAACACGGGCGGTGGCATCATCAGTGATTCGAATACGTCCACGTATAAGAAGGTATACAATGCGACTGACCTTGCACTGGCGTTGAAGAAGAACTCCGGCGTCAAAGTCGTGGAGATCATGAATGACTTGAATCTAGGGTGGAACGAAATTCCGAGTGCAGCGCAGACATCACCTTTTGCCAAACACAATGATGCCTTAACGCATCCTGTATTGAAACAGACCGGCGTAAGTAAGCTTACGATTGACGGTTTTAACGGGCTCACTATTTTCTCTGCCAACGGCTCCAAAATCAAACATGCTGCGATCAGCGTGAAACGAAGCTCCAACGTTATTATCCGTAACCTCGAATTTGATGAGCTCTGGGAATGGGATGAGTCCACCAAGGGTGACTACGACAAGAACGACTGGGATTACATCACCCTGGAGGAGAGTAGCGGTGTATGGATTGATCACTGTACATTTAACAAAGCCTATGACGGACTCGTTGATTCGAAAAAAGGAACCAGCGGCGTGACCATCTCCTGGTCTACCTTCAAGGGCGATGACGGCAGCGCAAACAGTTGGGTTACGCAGCAGATCAATGAGCTGGAAGCCAATAAAGCTTCCTATCCAATGTACAATTACCTGCGCAGCAGTGCAGTGGGTCTTAGTAAAGCGGACATTATCGCTATCTCCGGCCCACAGAAAAAGGGGCATCTTGTTGGTTCAACGAGGTTTGAATCGGCGAACGCTAATCTGTCCATGACGCTGCATCATAATCTGTACAAGGATATTCAGGATCGGATGCCGCGTCTGCGCGGAGGCAATGCGCATGCCTATAACATTGTAATGGATGCTACGGCAGCGCGGGCTGCCAAAGCCAAAATTACGTCTGCGATGGCAACTGCCATTGCTTCCAAAGGGTATAAATTTGATATCATCAGCAATGGTGCCATCTCGACTGAAAGCGGAGCGGTTCTCGTTGAGAAATCGGTCATCAGAGATGTTCAGTTCCCCGTTCGCAACAATCAGACCAATCCAGCAGATGCAACATATACGGGCAAAATTCGTGTAACGGATACGATATATGCGCTGGATGGAGGCTTGTTCCGTGGCAACAGTGATACTTCTGGAAGTCCACTCGCGCCAATTCCAGCTGTAGTGAAACCATTCTCCTGGAACGGCTTCTCAGCTCTTCCATACAGTTATCAGGTGGATGATCCCTCCACGCTGAATGCACGCCTCACGGCCTCCAACGGCGCAGGTGCAGGCAAGCTCACCTGGTCCAAAGATAATTGGCTGAAGACAAGCTATTAAGCTTCAGGCTTATGGTGAGCAGCAAACAAGCTACCCCGCAGTTCTTGGCGAGGTAGCTTGTTTATTCTTATGACCGTTGCACGTATGAATCTGACTCATGGCGAAATTACACCTTAATTTAGACTTGCCGCAATGATTAGTCAATGTGATATTTAGAATTCCAAATTACAAATCGAAGGTATCTGTGTGCGTTAATTAAGAGAATATATGAACCCACTAAAAAAGTGCTCCCAGCCACTATGGCCGGAAGCACTTTTTATCTTTTATAACGAAGATGGAGATTGAATTTCCAAAGGTTCAGGCGCAGCACTAACGGAATCCCGATAGATGATGTTGCCCTTTACATGTACACGGCCGAAATTGCGGTTCGGGTTGTCGACTTTCTTCAGCATCGACTGAACAGCAGTACGTGCCATCTGTTCTACATCCACCTCAACGGTTGTCAGTTTTGGTTCGGAGAGCAGGGCATAGATATCGTTATCGAATCCAACAACAGAGCATTGCTGAGGCACCTGAATGCCCAACGATGTCAGCTTCTGAACAAGCAGATGAGCGACCTGATCACAGTTGCAGACAAAAGCTGTAGGCAATGACTCAGGCAGATCGATCTCGATGAACGTCCCGCGTTCGTCCCGATCATTCAGGATGAGGTCAGGGTTCATCGGCATGCGATGCTCCAAGAGTGATTTGTAATACCCAAGGAAACGATCTTGAATACTGCTGGTGGAGTATAGATTACCCACATAAGCAATACTGCGATGTCCTTGTTGTACCAGAACATTCGTCAGTTCGTAAGCTGCATAGAAGTTATCGGTTACAACAGAGTCGATATCAGAATGCTCATCATAGAAGTCGAGGAACATTTTGGGAACATCCATTGAACGCACCAGTTCAATGTAATCTTTGCTGATCTGACCGAGCACGATGAAACCATCGACCTTATTGTCACTGTACAGCTTCGGCAACGTTAATCCTTCTTCATCCTCTTCATTGAGAATGTGCAGAATGCCGTAGTAGCCCTGATCCTCTAAGTGCCTTGTGATACGTTGGAACACGCGTACATAGAACGATTGCGTAGGCCCGGTAAACCGTTCGGGGATAATTACCCCGATATTATGAGTTAGGCCTTCCTTCATGGAGCGGGCAGTGGCATTATACCGATAGCCCATCTCTACGGCAAGCACCTTAATCTTTTCTTTTAATTCGTCACTGACACCATCTTTATCATTCAACGCTTTCGAGACGGTCACACTGCTGACCCCGAGCCTGTCGGCGATATCCCGCATGGTGATATTGTTCTTCAGCTTTGGTCGCCTCCTTCAAGCTGGTCTAAGTACAATGTGCTGTCATTATGAGGTTTTGCTTTTATAACATAATAACAATCCATACTAGTATACCTTGTTACTTCCTTCGAATAAAGCAATTCCGGCTGTTCTTTTATGAATTTTAGCATAAAATGAGTTCCGATGAAGACGGTTGCACTCAATTGAAGTTTATTGCTTCTGTAGAAGTGCTGGAATCCAAAGCTTACTTTTGAACAACGTGTAGAAGCTTCTCATTCTGTTCGATCAGATCAGCACGCTGGATAGCACAGTCCAGAGAACGATACGGATCAGCAGGTGTGTTGAAGGTGTAATCGACCAGTTGTTCCAGCGTTGTTGTTGCCACATGACAACGGGTATCGCTGGACGCGTAATAGATAAAGACTTCGTTCTTCTCATTCACGACAGCACCATTACAGAAAATGACATTGGATACATCGCCTACACGCTCGTCGTCATAAGGTGCGATAAAATGTCCGCCTGGCTTAGCGATAATTTTAGCTGGATCAGCTAGATCTGTGGCAAAAGTGTACAACACATAACGTAAGCCAGCTGCCGTATTACGCACACCATGTGCAATATGAATCCAGCCACGATCTGTTTTGATTGGGGCAGGACCCTGTCCGTTTTTGACTTCATACACGGTGTGATACTTACGCTCATCAATGATGGTTTCTTCATCAATAACAGGATTCAAGATGTCATCACATAGACCGAAGGCAATACCGCCACCGCTGCCTGTCGAGATGAATCCGTCCTGTGGACGAGTGTAGAAGGCATATTTGCCACCAACGAACTCGGGATGGAGCACGACATTTCGCTGCTGAGGGGAGTTCGTTGTAATGTTAGGTAGGCGTTCCCAGCTTACCAGATCACGAGTACGTACAAGCCCAGCTTGAGCGACCGCACTGGATGTGTCGAAGGCAGGGGCATCCGGGTCTTTGCGTTCTGAGCAATAGATTCCATAAATCCAGCCATCCTCATGCTGAACGAGTCGCATATCGTATTGATTGGTCTCGTCCTTATCGATGTCTTCCCAAACTAACGGCTTACCCGTAAACCGAAAACCATCAATCCCGTTATCACTTTCGGCAAGCGCGAAGATCGACTTGCGATCAAGCCCTTCTGTCCGAATCACCATAACGTATTTGCCATTGAAATAGATGGCTCCCGGATTCAGTGTTGCATTGATGCCCAGTCGCTCCATGAAATGTGGATTGGTCGCTTCATTCAGATCAAATCTCCAGTGCAAAGGCACATGATGGCGGGTGATTACGGGGTAAAGGTACCGATCATATACGCCGTTATAGAAGGACGAATCGATTTCATTAGAACGTGACAGAAGCTGCTCCTGTTTCTCCAATAGCTCATTGTATTTCGGGTGTATCATGCTTATCCCATCCTCTCAATTAATTCAATGCAAAATCGGCTGTTGTGATACGGGCATTTCCATGGCCCAGCAACCTCGTGCTGATCGGGTGTGCCGTTTCCGTCAACCGACCAGTGCCATTCCCCACCTGCGCGATGGTCAACGATGTGTTCTTTGGTGTAGGCCCACAGCCGTTCGACTCTTTCTAGAAACTGTGGATCACCCGTGCGCTGATATGCGTTATAGAAACCAACCATAGCTTCGGCCTGAACCCACCAGATTCGCGTCTCATCGACATGCTCGCCCTCTTGTTCGTTCATCAGTGAGCCATCCGCTTGCACAGCGATGTTCGAGATATTGTAGGCGATGTCTGTAACCATCCCGGCATATGCAGGATGTTGTTCAAGTCCCAGCACGTTCAGGGCATCGTCAATCAGCCAGCTTGCTTCGATGTCGTGTCCGAACGAGCGAAGGTCGATGATGGATTCCCACTGTTTGTTGAAAAAGACCCCGAGAAATTTCGTATCCTGGTCATATACACGTTCATACAGAATAGCGAGTAGGCGCTCCAACGCCGCCTTCACTTGTGCATCCGGCCACACCCTGTAGAGGGTGGTATAGGCTTCTAACACATGGATATGTGTATTCATCGTGTAATCCGCAATGACCCCATTTTCGCTTAACATTTCATTCGGTTGTTCGTTCCAGAATCGATCGAATTGCTCCCTGTAGGCAGGTGTATCGGTGTGCAATCCCTTCGTCTCAATTAGAGAAAAAAGCGTTTTCGAAAGTTCCAGTGCTGAATTATCTCCGGTTGCTCGGTAGTACTCACTTAATGCGTATACACCGAACGATTGCGTATAGACATGTTTGCTTGTGTCCAGTGGATTTCCTACAGCATCAACCATCCAATACATCCCGCCATACTCCGTATCTATCACATGGTCTGCGAGAAAACGATAAGCGTGTTCGGCGTGATCGCGCCAGATGTCTTGCCCAGTTACACGATAGGCTGCGGCAAACGACCAGAGCTGCCGTGCCGTAGCAATCCCACCCTTCGGTGCTTGACGATCGACTTGAAGGTCGTTACCCACCCAACCGTAGAACCCACCGTTCGTTGTATCCTTCAGACTAGACCAAAAAGGTAGAATCTTCTGTTCCCAATGCTCCGTTATCTCGGATTGAAGCTGAATCATATTTACAGTCATTCAGAGCGCTCCTTCAATAGCATACATAATATAAAAATAAATGAATTAAGTTATCGTTAACTTTATACGTTAATATTAGTGCGCTTAAATTTGCTTGTCAACGGATGAGGGTTTAAATTTTTTATAAAAGATATGAAATAAATCAATTGACAGGTAAGCGTTACCATAATAGAATCGAACTTGTAACCTTAACGATAACTTAACATATTCATGAAAGGGGTCGAAACAATTGAGAAAAAACAAAGGCTGGATGATGCTGCTGACAATGCTGCTCATTACTTCGCTACTTGCTGCATGTTCATCGGGAGGTGGATCTCCACAAGCGGGAGAGGAGATTAGTACAGATCCGGCGGATATCAAAGGCGAAATCACCGTGCTGACGCAACGTACAGATATTGTCGATACCGTATTCAAGGATTACGCAGCTGAGTTCAATAAGGAGTATCCGGATGTAAAAGTAAACTTCCAGGCTCTGGCGGACTATGAGGGACAAGTGAAGATTCGGATGAGCACCAAGGATTACGGTGACGTACTGATGATTCCGACAAGTGTTCCTATTGCTGATATCCCAGACTTTTTTGAGCCGCTCGGTACTTACGATGAATTGAAAGATAAATACACAGCGATCGAAGAGCGTATGGTGGATGGTCAAGTGTATGGTATTCCTACGGTCATCACCTTCTCCGGCATTATATATAACAAACAAGTGTTCAAAGATGCAGGTATCGCTGAAGTACCAAAAACACCTGAGCAATTCCAAGCAGCGCTTCAATTGGTGAAAGATAATACGGATGCAGTTCCGCTCTATACCAACTACGCTTCTGGCTGGGCACTGACACAATGGGAATCTGATCTGCCAACGGTTGCTGGTAGTGTAGATTACGTCAATGTGGATCAACCGAATACGGATGATAACTTTGTTGCTGGGCAGCCGCACTATGAGTTGTACAAAGTACTCTATGATGCAGCGAAGAGTGGTCTGATTGAGAAAGATCCAACGACGACAGACTGGGAAAGTTCCAAAGCAGACTTGGCTAATGGCAAAATCGCAACGATGGCGCTGGGTTCATGGGCAATTACACAGATTCAAGGGTTGACGGATACACCGGATAACATCGGATTCTTGCCTTTCCCTACGAATGCTAGTGATGTCATTGTTCCGTTGTCAGCGGATTACAACATCGGTATGAACGTGAACAGCGAGAACAAACCTGCTGCCAAAGCATGGATTGACTGGTTCCTTGAGAAGTCCAATTATGCAGTTGAACAAGGTGGAGGTATGAGTGCAGACAAGAGCGCTGAACTACCACCAATCTTGGATCAATACAAAGATGTACAATTCTCTACGTTGACTCCTGCCAAAGAGGGTCAAGAAGGTCTGATGGACAAAATCGACAACGAAGCTGAGATCGGTCTCTGGCAGCCTGACTTCAAGAAACGCATTATCGAAGCAGCCATCGGCAACCGTAGTGAATCGTATGACGACATTATGAAAGACCTCAATGATAAGTGGGTAAAAGCACGTGCAGAAGTCGCGCAATAATTAAAGAGGTTCACGCACTTAGACGGAGGCAAGTGTAAGAACAGCAGATGTGCTGTGGGGAGTATACGGTTAAGGATTGGCACCGAGAAACTTGAAGGTTGTTTTTTCTATAAACCGCTCCCCGCAGTTATTCCGCATATTATAGAGAGTTTTTGATACAAAGCGGTAGAACCGCTTGGAGGTGTGGAGAGCATGAAATACTTGAAGTTATCCAACTGGGGCTACTCAGCGCAACGCATATTTATTATATGTGCCTTCTCGATCATTCCGCTGGCACTGTTGTTCACGTTTGCTTACTTGCCTGTAATTAACATGTTCAAGTACAGCTTTACGGACTGGAATGGATACAGTAAACGATTCGACTATGTCGGTTTTGAGAACTATACCCGAATCTTCAAAGACCCCGAGTACTTTAAAGTATTTATTGTCAGCCTGTACTATTTCGTAGCCACGTTTGTACAGATGGGTCTGGCGCTTTATTTTGCAACGATACTAAGTTTCAAAGTCCGTGGTAAGAACTTCTTCAAAGGTATTTTATTCTTCCCTTACTTATTAAATGGTGTTGCGATCGGATTCATCTTCCTGTTCTTCTTCAAACCGGACGGTACACTCGATACCATCATGCAAGCCGTTGGACTTGGGCAATACACCCAGCTATGGCTCGGTAATCCGAACATCATTAACGTATCTCTCGCAGGTGCATCCGTATGGAGATACATGGGATTCAACTTTATTATTTTCCTGGGTGCCATCTCTTCCATCCCGAAAGATGTATACGAAGCATCGGATATTGACGGTGCCAACCGTTGGCAACAGTTCCGCCATATTATCCTGCCGAGTATTACTCGCATCCTGCAGCTCAATCTGATTTTGGCGATTAGCGGCGCAATCAGTGCGTTCGATATTCCATATATTATGACTGACGGTTCCAACGGCAGTATGACCTTTGTGATCCAGACGGTTCATCTGGCCTTTAAGTACGGCAAACTGGGACTCGCATCAGCCATGGCCGTTGTGCTGCTTCTGATCGTTATTCTCGTTACGCTCGTTCAGCGTGTCACCATGAAAGGAGATGAATAAACGTGCACCAATTCAAATACACACTTGCAAGCATCGTTAAGTATGCTTCGCTAATTCTCGCAGCGTTTATTGCGCTTCTGCCCATCGTGGTGATCCTGTTCGCATCCCTCAAGACCAATGCTGAATATGCGACTACCAGCCCGCTTACACCGCCAGCTGACTGGCTGAACTTTGCCAACTATTCCAGAGCGTTTGTGGACGGCAATATGCTCGTTGGTTTCAAAAATACAATTATTATCCTTCTCATCTCGATCGTGGGTGCAACCTTGACCGGCTCCATGATTGCGTATGTACTGGATCGATTCAAATTCAAAGGCAAAAAAATTATGGTTGCTGCATTCCTGCTGGCTACCCTGATTCCAAGCGTAACGACACAAGTCGCCACGTTCCAGATCATTAACGCCCTCGACCTGTTCAATACACGCTGGGCAGCTATTGTGATGTATCTGGGTACAGATATCATTGCCGTATACATCTTCCTGCAATTCCTGGGCTCCATCTCCAACTCACTCGATGAATCCGCGATGCTGGACGGGGCTTCATACTTCACAATCTATTGGAAGATTATCCTGCCATTGCTGAAGCCAGCAATCGTAACGGTAATTATCGTCAAAGGCGTGAACATCTACAATGACTTCTATACACCGTTCCTGTATATGCCGAAGGACAGTTTGCAAGTTATATCCACCGCCTTGTTCAAGTTCAAGGGGCCCTTCGGATCACAGTGGGAGGTTATTAGCGCCGGTATTATGATCGCCATTGTTCCAACCATGATCATCTTCCTGATGCTCCAGAAATACATCTACAACGGCTTCGCGCAAGGTTCAGTTAAATAAAATTCGAAGGGAGAAATGAGAAATGACAGTTGCTGAAACGAAAAAGGTACACATTGTTGGGGACGCTTTGCCAAACATGCCGTGGGAAGATAAACCGGAGGGTCTGGATGCACCGGTGTGGAGACACTCGGCGAATCCGGTTATACCACGGAATCCGGTGAAGGGTGTTGCCCGTATTTTCAACAGTGCCGTGGTTCCATATGAAGGGAAGTTCATCGGCGTATTCCGCGCTGAGACCATTAATGGTCGCCCGCATCTGCACATGGGCTCCAGCGAAGACGGATTGTCATGGACAATTGAAGAGGAACGCATTGCTTTTGTCGATGAGGACGGTAATCCGTTCATGCCGAACTATGCCTACGACCCGCGTCTGGTGAAGGTAGAGGATACGTATTACATCATCTGGTGTACAGATTTCTACGGCGCTGCTCTGGGACTCGCGAAGACTGACGATTTCAAAACGTTTGTACGTCTGGAAAACCCGATGCTGCCGTTCAACCGCAATGGTGTGTTGTTCCCGCGGAAAATCAATGATAACTATGTGATGCTGTCCAGACCAAGTGATAGTGGACATACACCGTTCGGAGATATTTTCCTTAGCGAAAGTCCGGATCTCGTATATTGGGGCAAACATCGTCACGTCATGAGCAAAGGCGGCCAAGGTTGGTGGCAATCAGTCAAGATCGGCGGCGGGCCTGCACCGATTGAGACGTCTGAAGGCTGGCTGATGTTCTACCATGGTGTAACGGGAACTTGCAATGGTTTTGTATATAGCATGGGTGCGGTGATTCTGGATCTGGATGAGCCGTCCAAAGTTAAATATCGTTCATCTAACTTCGTGTTAACGCCAGAGAAATGGTATGAGGAGCAAGGTTTTGTTGATAACGTTGTCTTCCCGTGCGCAACATTGCATGACGCCGAGACTGGACGTATCGCAATCTATTATGGCGCAGCCGATACATATGTTGGCGTAGCTTACACAACTGTCGATGAGATTGTGAATTATGTGATTGAGACGGATGAGGTTATCGCTGGAGATCGTGAGGAAGGCAAGCTGTAATTGACATGAGAGGGGCTTTACCTTAGCAATGCATATGGATTACATCAAGGGATTTACATTTGGTTGGATGAGTGGCAAGGGAGCCTTCCGTAAGCCGGAAGCGAAAGAATCCTTGCGTCTACTGGCTGAGCGAACAGGCAGTTCACATGTTATTTTTGCACTGGCGGCACATCAGGATCATCCACAAGCTGTGGAAGTGAAGTATCGAGGTGACCATCTGGTCGAGGATGACGAATTAGTCGATATGATTCGATATGCCCGCACCCTAGGGTTGCAGGTCATTCTGAAGCCAACGGTTAACTGTACGGATGGTACATGGCGTGCGCATATTAATTTTTTTGATATCGATGTGCCCTGTGAGCCGAAATGGAAGGATTGGTTCCGTAGTTACACCGCATTTCAGCAGCACTATGCAGCCATTGCAGAGCAGGAGAAATGTGAGATGTTCATCGTTGGCTGCGAGATGGTGCAGTCTGAGCGTCGAGATCAGGAGTGGCGTGATGTCATTGCGGCTGTACGCGAGGTGTATACAGGCCTAGTGTCGTACAACACGGACAAATATCAGGAAGGCCATGTGAAATGGTGGGATGCCGTGGACGTGATCTCCTCCAGTGGTTACTATCCCATCGGGGATTGGGAGGCACAGCTCGATCGTATCGAACGGGAGATTGCTCCTTATGGCAAACCTTTCTTCTTCGCAGAAGCTGGATGCCCCAGCCGCAGTGGCTCGGCACAGGTGCCGAATGATTGGGGACTTGAAGGTGAAGTGAGTAGCGAAGAACAGTCGCGATTCTATGAGACTATGTTCCGGCATGTGAGTCAGCGCCATTGGGTACGCGGATTCGGACTGTGGGATTGGAGTGCACATTTATACGCAGAGAAGGACGCCTTAACTGATGATGGTTATGGCGTGTATGGCAAGCCTGCAGAGCGGGTAATCCAGCAGTTTTATCAAGGAATTCCCACGCAGGTGTGAGCGTGTGAATAGGAACATGTTCAATGCTCGTTCAATGTGCTGAACGAGCATGACAGATTTACAGAATGGAAGTATAGGTTAGAGCGCAAGTCGAAGGCGTATGTGAAGATGAATCTCAGCGATATCCTCATATGCGTCTTTTCTTTACGCTAATAGAGGTATTTCAAGAAGTTTGCTTATGAACATGTACTTATATGAATGGAGAGGGACAGATGGGTGAGACAACGTTAGAACAATTGAAAAAATACAACGGAAGCAGTCCGAAACCGGATGATTTCGATACTTATTGGAGCCGTGCGCTCGCGGAGCTAGATTCGCAATCGCTCGAATATGAACTGGTGCCCGCGGACATTACATCACCGCTTGCAGAGTGCTTCCACCTGTATTTCACAGGTGTAGGTGGCGCACGCATACATGGTAAGCTGGTTCGGCCTATGGCTGCATCCGCTGATGC
The DNA here is from genome assembly GCF_001426865.1 of Paenibacillus sp. Root52. Lineage (GTDB taxonomy): Bacteria > Bacillota > Bacilli > Paenibacillales > Paenibacillaceae > Paenibacillus. Next base: position 261,311 of record NZ_LMFO01000033.1, read on the forward strand.
CAAAGGGCAAGCCATGGCTATGTTTCACGGATATTCCAGTGATAGCGGCGATTGGTTCGACAAGATTGCTTACGCTGCCCATGGCATCACGGTACTCGCTTTGGATTGCCGTGGACAGGGCGGGCTTTCCGAGGACAACCTGCAAGTGAAGGGCACAACCATTCGTGGACACATCATCCGGGGCATCGATGATCCTAATCCGGATAAGCTGTATTTCCGTAATGTTTTCCTCGATACCGTGCAGACGGTACGCATTCTGATGTCCATGGAACACGTTGATGAAGAACGTGTAGGGGTGTATGGCTGTTCTCAAGGTGGGGCATTAGCCACAGCTTGTGCATCCCTTGAACCGCGCGTGAAGCTGGCGGTGCCAGTATATCCTTTTTTATCGGATTATCGACATGCCTGGGAGCTAGGTGCCGCAAGTTCAGCCTATGAAGAGCTGGTGTATTATTTCCGGTTATTTGACCCCAATCATGAGCGGGAGGACGCTATCTTCTCCAGACTCGGGTATATCGACATCTCTAATCTGGCAGATCGAATTCAGGCTAAGGTGCTGTTCGTAACTGGGCTTGCGGACACGATCTGTCCACCGTCCACTCAGTTTGCCGTGTACAACCGGATTCAGTCATCCAAGGAGCTGCTTGTTTATCACGAGTATGGTCATGAGTATATCCCGCGTTTATCTGATCGAACGTTGCAGGCGTTCCTGAACCTGTAGGTGATTGTTCTGTTGTCTGGAGAATAGAAGGGATCTAAGTTCTAGAAGGTATTGCTCGATTTCCGATGTGTCTCTCCAGACCGGCAGAACAGAGGAGTTTTTCATAATAAGATCAGCAGTATTCGTGCACCACAACCGAGGAGGAGATAGAGCGATGAAGAAGGCACAGGTCGTTATGCGTACAGCACTTAGTGTAGTATTACTTGGATCAACAGCATTACCTGCATTTGCAGATGCGAACGTAGAGGGTGAGGCGGTTGGTGGTAACCGTGTAAATACAGTGCAGTCCGCTGCGGAATGGTCAGGACATTGGGCTGAGCCGCTAATCAATAAATGGTTAACCGCAGGATGGATCAGTGGGTACCCGGATGGTTCATTTCGACCGGATCAGCATGTTAGCAGGAGTGAATTTGTAAACGCTATCAATACCATCTTCGGGTATTACGTCTTGGATCAAGAAGAGCCCTTTGCGGATGTGCAAGCAGGTAACTGGTATGCTTCCGCTCTGTCTATCGCCCGTGAAGCAGGATATTACCAGGGATACCCTAATAATACAGCCAAGCCTGACAAGGAGATTACCCGTGAAGATGCAGCGGTGTTACTTGTTCGTGCCTTTGGACTGGAGAAGGTAGCAGAAGGAACAGACTCATCTACGTCTTTCTTGGATGAGTCGGATATCCGCAGTTATGCCCGTGAATCGGTTCGTGTCTTATCCGGTGTTATTGAAGGATATCCGGATGGATCATTTAAACCAGAAGGTGCGCTGACCCGAGCTGAAATGCTGTCCTGGTTGGATGAGTTGGCACCCGTGATTAATTCGATGGATACATCAGCAGGTCGAGTGATCCAAGGTAATGTGGTTATCAACCAAAATGGGATCAAACTGAGTGATGTCGTCATTAACGGCAATCTATATATTGCTCCGGGCGTTCGTGAAGGAGATGTTGATCTATCCGAGGTTACAGTCAAGGGTGCCACGTACATTCAGGGTGGAGGTACGCACTCTGTAACCGTTACGGATTCCGCTTTGGACAATATTCTCGTTGATCGTCGTGAGGGTGAGGTGCGACTTGAGCTTACAGGTACCACGACAACAGGACAACTTCATGTGGAGCGTCCAGCAACCGTTGCGTTAGGTTCGGGAACGGTAGTACGCTCCGCTAAGCTATCGGCACGTACTACATTACAACTGGATAGTGGTTCCAGTGTGGGAGAGTTGCATATGACCAAGGACGCGAAGGGTACCTCTGTAACGGGAACAGGCAAGGTAAGTAAGGTGGATATCCAGGCTGACGGCGTGCTTCTGAATGGGAAGGCTGTCACGCAAGATACATGGCTGGCACAGGCCGGTTCGGATACAGGGGCAGCTTCAGGAACCGTGAATAACAGCAGCGATGGTGGTAGTAGTACTGGGAATAATAGTGGAAATGGTAGTGGTGGCGTAAGTAACCCTGGCAATGGGGGTGGAAGTGGCGGCGGCTCGGATGGTAATACTGGTGGCAATTCAGGCGGTGGCACAACGACGCCGACCAATCCAACGAACCCGTCTAATCCAGGTTCGGGTGTCACGCCTGATCATAATCAAACGCCGATTGATACATCTGCTTTTGACCTGAGCCCAGTGAAGTTGGTGGATGAACAGGCTTCCCCAGCCACCAAATCATTGTTTGCATACTTGAACAATGTGCGCGGCGAAGCCATTTTATTCGGACAACAACATGCTACAACAGAAGGGGTAACCATTACAGCGAATGATGGTACACAATCGGATGTGTTTAACGATGTAGGTGCGTTTCCTGCGGTATTCGGTTGGGATACATTAAGTTTGGAAGGGAATGAGAAGCCGGGATCATTGGACGCCAGCCCAGAAGAGAACACAGCCAAGCTTGCGGCAGTTATGAAGAAGGCATATGAGCGGGGTGGTATTGTAACCCTCAGTGCACATATGAAAAATTTTGTGACAGGTAATGACTTCTATGATACGAGCGGTTCGATGGTATCTCACATTTTACCTGGCGGGGATAAAAATGCTGAATATAACATCTATCTCGATCAGATTGCGGATCTAGCTCATCAGTTATCGGATAACCAGGGCAATGACATTCCGGTTATCTTCCGTCCATTCCATGAGAATAACGGGAACTGGTTCTGGTGGGGGGCTGCATTTACGTCGAAGGAGCAGTATGTGCAGCTATATCGCTATACCGTGGAGTATCTAAGAGATACCAAAGGCGTGGATAACTTCCTGTACGCGTTCTCGCCAAATGGGTTTTTCAGTAGCAACGAGAGCGAATACCTGAAGACATATCCGGGTGATGACTATGTGGATATTCTTGGGTTCGATATCTACGGTTCAGCAGAGGGCTCAGAAGGATGGTTTACTAAATTGGTGCAGGATGCAGCGATGATCTCAAGGATTGCCGATAGTAAAAATAAAGTGGCAACCCTCAGTGAGTTCGGGTATAGCACCAAAGGCATGAAAATTTCCGGCAACCATGATAAAGCTTGGTTTACGAACCTGCTCAAGGCACTAGAGTCCGATCCCGATGCCAAACGGATGGCGTACATGTTAACATGGGTTAACTTTGAGGCGGATCAGGTCTTCGTGCCGTATCGCAATGCACCAGGCGGGCTTGGTAATCACGAGCTGTTAGATGACTTTGTGAAGTTGTACAATGCACCGTATACAGCATTCAATGACCGACTGCAAGCCGTCTATAGCCTGAATGTGTCTACTCAGCCGAACGCGCCGAGGTTGAATATTGTCTCCCCGTTGAACCAACAGCAGATCAAGGAGAACGAGGTGACGGTACGTGCACGGGTGCTTGGACAATCAGCAGATCGAGTGGTCTACACCGTGGGGCAGGAGACGGAAGAGCATGAGATGATATTGTCGACGCAAGACAACTATTATACGGCTGCATGGCATCCGGATTCAGAGCTGGATCAACAGAGTGTGAAACTGCACGTGAAGGCATATGTAGGCGATAAGATTGTGATGCAAGATGAGGTTGTCGTTAACTTTAATTTTGATGCGAGCAGATTATATACGTATACCTTCGATAGTGATACGAATGGGGTATCCAGTGGCGGGGCTTTCCAGGCGGAAATTAACTCTGTGGAGCAGGCTGAATTCAATGGTAGCGGCATGTTGAAGATCAACGCCAAGTTTGAGGATGGAACACATACCTGGCAGGAACTGAAGCTGACGCTGGATGCCATCGCACAGAAGGTGAAGCTGGCTGATGTCAGCAAAGTGACGCTAGATATGTATGTTCCGCTGAGTGCTGGTGTGAGCGGTGCGCCATCAATCTATGCAACAGCCACGTTGCCGGATGATTGGGATACGAAGTATAACATCAGTAATGCCGTGGCATTAGGCGATCTAGAGAAGGTAACGGTGGATGGTGTAGATTACGGGAAATATACCGGCGAAATTGTGCTGGATAATCCCGAGAAGTCAGCCGCAGCTACATCCATGATGCTGTCGATTGTAGGCAGTGGTTTGCAATACACAGGCTCAATCTATGTGGATAATATTCAATTGATTCATGTGAAACCAGAGCCTATCTTCGATAAAGATCTGGTGGATGATTTTGAGAGTTATGCAGGCAATACCACCACGCTCAGCAATGCCTACACCCCTAATGCACAGGGGGATATGATTACAATTAAGCTAACTCCGGATCAGAAGGGTGCAGGAGAGTATGGTTTACAGTATGACTATGCGCTGAGTAGTTCCGGGTATGGCGGGATAACTCGTGTGATGGACGGCGCGGACTGGTCGGATCGGGACACATTGAGACTGTGGCTTGCACCAGACGGCAAAGGGCAGAAGCTCGTATTGCAGGTGAAAGCAAGCGGTGTATCGTTCGAGGCTTATCCTTCACTTGCTGGGACAGAGGCTGGGTGGGTCGAGATTCCGTTCAGTCAATTCAAGCCTGCGCCGTGGGATACGGCCAATGCGGGTGCTGCATTTGATGCGGTTAAGGCCAAGAACATTCAGGAGTTCTCTATCTATATTAATGCCACTGATCCAAACCAGCCTGTTTCGGGTACGTTGTACATGGATGATATCCGGGCGATAAGTAAGAAATAACAGCCCAATGTACAGGTTCTTTCGGGTAAAAATAACTGGGTTCAGACCAAGAAACTCTTCCTCTTGCAGGAAGGGTTTCTTTGGCATGTTTGGGGATATGCTGATGGATGTCGAATTTTGTTGACAAAAAGAAGGCGCCTGCCTATTCTTAATGAATGAATATGATAATCATTATCATAAAATAGAGAAAAGGGGTTCTCCAACTATGTTTGTACAACATCGCAAATTTTCTACCCTCATGCTGGCAACAACATTATTGTTGCTGCTGGTTATCGTGGGTTGCAGTAATACTGGAAGTGGCTCGGACTCCTCTTCTACCGGTTCGGATCAAGCCGCTTCTGCGAACGAGATTACGATGTCATGGCCACGTGATATCGGTACGATGAATCCGCATACGTATAACCCATCGCAATTGTTTGCCCAATCCATGCTGTATGAGCCACTGGTCAGTTACCAGAAAGACGGTAAACTGGCACCTGCTCTCGCGGAGTCATGGACGATCTCAGATGACGGCAAAGAGTATACATTCAAGCTTCGCCAAGGTGTGAAGTTCTCAGATGGTACGCCATTTAATGCTGAGATCGTGAAGAAGAATTTTGATGCGATTATGAAACATAAAGATACCCATAGCTGGTTAGGTATTGTCGGTGTCTTGGACAAAACAGAGGTCGTAGATGACAACACCTTCCGCATGACTCTGACTGAGCCGTACTATCCTGTACTACAGGACTTGTCTGTGGTTCGTCCGTTCCGCTTCCTAGGCGAAGCCGGATTCCCGGATGATGGTGATACGTCCGTAGGCATCAAAGAGCCTGTAGGTACTGGCCCGTGGATGCTGGCTGATTACAAGCAGGATGAATATGCCGTCTTCAAGCGCAACCCGAATTATTGGGGAACAGCACCGAAGGTAGAGCAGATTACAGTCAAAATTATTCCTGACGGTGAAACGCGTGTACTTGCTTTTGAAAAAGGCGATCTCGACCTGATCTACGGTGAAGGTGTAATCAGTCTGGATGCGTTCCAACAGCTACGTGACAACGATAAGTATGTAACGCAATTGTCTGATCCGGTAGGGACGCGCAGCATGTTGCTGAACTCTTCCAATCCGAAGCTATCTGATGTCAGAGTACGGATGGCGCTACAGCAAGGCTTTAACAAGAAAGCGATGGTTGAAGGAGTCACTTCCGGTTTGGAAGAGCCAGCCGACACAGTACTTTCCAAAAACTATCCATACACCAATGTAGACCTGGAACCAATCACATATGACGTGGAGAAATCCAAAGCATTGCTCGATGAAGCCGGCTGGAAGCTGCCAGCAGGAGGTACAGTACGGGAGAAAGATGGTCAGCCGCTTGAATTTGAGATGATTTTTGACAAAACAGACCCGATTCAGAAAGCAATGGGAGAAACGATTCAGGCTGAATGGAGCGAGCTTGGGGTGAAAGTTAACCTTACTGGGCTGGAACTGACCGTACAGATCAAGCGTCTGAAAGCTAACGATTTCGACCTGTATTTCTGGTACAACTACGGGGCGCCGTATGATCCACATTCCTTCATTAACGTTGTGGCGAGCCCTGGATTCGGAATTTCCGAGACCCTGAGTGCATTGCCGATGAAAAAGGAATTGGACGACCAAGTGCATGCAGCACTGTCATCTACAGACGAGACAAAACGCCAGGAGCTCTATGGCTCCATCCTGAAAACACTTCAGGAGCAATCGGCAATTGTTCCGATCTCTTATATTAAGAAAACAGCGGTGTATCAGAAGAAGATCTCCAACTTTATTTTCCCGGCTAACCGGGATGAGAATCCATTTGTAGGAATCGAATTGAACGGGAAGTAATTGGGGAACAACATGTAGCTTGATAAAAGGGAGGAAGGTTTGGTGATCGGCTATATCGGGAAACGAATGATCGCGATCATTCCTATCGTTATTATCGCTACACTTGTTACATTTGCGCTAATTCATATCTCGCCGGTTGATCCAGCGGAGGCGTACCTAACGGCAGCACATATCTATCCAACGCCGGAATTACTCGCGGAGAAGCGGCATGAATTCGGCTTGGATCAGCCTTTGCTCACGCAATATATCAACACGCTTCAGCGAATCGTGCAGTTAGACTTCGGCACTTCATATCTAACGAACAAACCTGTCTGGGATGAGGTGAAACTGAGGCTTCCAGCGACGGCTGAATTAGCCTTATGGAGCATGTTGTTCTCAGCAGTAGTGAGTATACCGCTAGGGATTCTGGCTGCGGTGTACAAGAATAGCTGGATTGACATGGTCAGCCGAGCGATTTCCTATTTCGGTGCGTCGATCCCGCAATTCTGGCTCGGCTATCTACTGATTTTCTTTTTCTCTGTGAAGCTGGATTGGCTGCCTGTGGAGGGACGGGGATCGTGGGAGAATCTAGTATTGCCTACGGTTACGCTCTCCTTGGTACTGATCGCCGTGTATACCCGGTTGTTGCGTTCAAGCGTGCTGGAGCAATTGGGGGAGACGTATGTGCAGTATGCGCGAACACGCGGTATTCGTGAACGGGTTATTATGCTGAAGCATGTGCTGAAGATTGCCATATCGCCACTTATTACGGGGATGGGAATGAATATGGGCAAGCTGCTCACAGGAACGATTATTGTGGAGCAGGTGTTTTCTTGGCCTGGATTCGGACGATATTTCGTGGAAGCTATATTTAACCGGGACATTCCCGTTATCCAATGTTATGTCTTCTTTGCGGCATGTCTGTTCATCGTATGCAATTTGCTCGTTGATCTGGTACAGCTCTATATGGATCCACGGATTTCGGCGAAAGGACGGGCAGAACATTGATAAACAAATGGCGTGCGGTGTTCAGAGGACAAAGAGCCATCATGATATGCTCGGTGGTTGTGTTATTTTTCTTCGGAGTGGCGTTATTGGCGCCTTGGATTGCTCCCCATGATCCAGTGAAGGTGAATCTGCTGCAAAAGCTGGCGAGTCCTTCGCTTGAGCACTGGCTGGGAACAGATCACCTCGGAAGGGACAATCTATCCAGGCTAATCTATGGGGCGCGGGTATCTTTAGGTTTTGCAACGCTTATCTTCCTGTCTTCTTTAATCATTGGTGTGATTGTAGGTTCAATCTCTGGGTACCTCGGCGGCTGGGTGGATAGTGTGTTAATGCGCTTCTGCGAAGGTATTATGGCTTTTCCAAACCTGGTGCTGGTGCTTGGTATTGTAGGTATCTTCGGCCCTGGTCTAATGCAGGTTCTACTCGCACTAATGATGGTACAGTGGGTGTATTATGCACGCATATGTCGGAATATGGTTGTCAGTCTCAAGGAACGGAATTTCATCGCGGCGGCGCGTATTAGCGGGTCATCTTCGTGGACTATTATCCGTAAACATATTATCCCTAACGTGCAACGTCCCATTGTTGTCATGGGTACACTCGAGATGGGCTGGGCGATTATGGATATATCTGCGCTGTCCTTTCTAGGACTTGGTATTCAACCACCCAACGCAGAATGGGGCGCTATGATCCATGAGGGAACAAGCTATATTCGTAGCCACCCAGAGCTAATGATCTACCCTGGCGCACTGATTTTGTTGGTGGTCATCACCTTTAACATGCTAGGAGAATCATTATCTGAGAAATATGGTGTTTCAAAACGGTAGTTTTGAATGCTTCATGAAGGTCGAGGAAAATGAAGGCAAAGGCAAGCGGGACAAGGGGTGAACAATAACGATGGTTGATACAGCGAAGGTGCTCGAGGTTCGGAATCTGCAAGTGAACCTACGAACAGCGGATGGCTCTGTTCCACTACTGGAGCCCATTCATTTTGAACTGGAGAGGGGGCGTGTCTTCGGGCTTGTCGGCGAGAGTGGCAGCGGCAAGACAGTTACATGCAACGCACTACTCCATATGCTGGATCAGCGCAGGATGGAAGTGACCGGCAGCATTCGGCTTAATGGTAGGGAGTTGAACTCATTATCGGGTGAGGAGATGCGGCGCATCCGAGGCAAGGAAATCGGATTTATTATGCAGAATCCGATGAATGCTTTTACACCTGTATTTACGATTGGTTCACAGTTCATTGAGACTTTGCGTACACATACGCAAATGACCAAAGCACAAGCCAAAGAGCAGGCTATGTCTGCCTTAGCAGAAATGAATCTGCCCGAACCTGCCAAGCTGATGAAACGATATCCATTCCAACTGAGCGGAGGCATGCTGCAACGGGTCATGATTGCGATCTCGATGTGTCTGCGACCTGCCGTGGTTATTGCCGATGAGCCAACGACTGCGCTAGATGTCGTTAACCAGTTGAAGGTGCTGCAAGAGCTGGATCGACTTCGCACCGAATACGGAACGGCCATTTTGCTCATATCACATGATCTGGGCGTGATCTCACAGATGGCTGATGAAGTTGCAGTAATGCAGAAGGGGCGAATTGTCGAGCAGGCAGGAGTACACCAGTTATTTGATCAACCGCAGCATGAATATACACGGATGCTGCTTCATGCTCGCCCGAGAATGTCTTTGGGACGATGAGCGTGACTGATCCGTTCCGTGGGTGAACTGGATTGACATGATACGTGAACGGTGGGTGACTTCGGGTTTCATCGGTTTCATATCATGAGAGAGCTTATGCCGAGGATAAGAGAGGATGGTGACCTGATGCTTCAGGTACGTGAAGTAAGCCATAGCTATGGCAAACGCAACTGGCTGGATCGTTCGGGGGCACGTCCTCCTGTGCTGGCAGACATTTCACTTGTGATCGAAAAGGGTGAGTGCCTTGGGCTGTTAGGTACGAGTGGAGCGGGTAAAAGTACGCTCGGCAAAATCATATTGGGGCTGGAGAAGCCTACCGAGGGGCAGGTTTTGTTTCAAGGTCAGGATATGTACCGTGCGAGCAAATCAGCAATGAAGGGGTTACGGCGAGATCTGCAGGTCGTATTTCAGGACTGTTACTCTGCTGTGAATCCGCTGATGACCGCCGCCCAGATCATTGGAGAACCGCTGGACAATTATGAGCGGCTATCCGCAACGGATCAGCGACGTGTGGTTGGAGAATTGCTTGAACAAGTGGGGCTTAAACCCGAGGATGCTAGCAAGTATCCACATCAGTTCAGCGGAGGACAGTTACAACGCGTCAACATTGCACGGGCAATTGCGCTCAAGCCCAAGTTAATTGTACTGGATGAATCGATAAGCAGTCTGGATATGGTGCACCAGACACAGATATTATCCCTGCTTGCTGAGTTAAGGGCGTCTTATGGGTTATCGTACTTGTTCATTACCCATGACATTCGAGCCGCTATGACGATCTGTGATCGCATCGCCGTGATGGATCAGGGATTGCTGGTGTATAACGGCAGTGGCAATGAAGGGATCGTGCAATCGGAACATCCGGCTGTGCGGCAGTTAGTATCATCGATTTTGCCTGAACATCCATCCGATCGCATTCCATTCGGTTGAAAGCTTTCAGAGCTTATAGGAGAACGGCTATGCCCAGCATCTCAAGGAAATTCGTTCTCGGGAAGTGTTCGGTTCCAGTCTTACCTCAATGTTGCACTTCGTGATAATTACCAGTCCACGGATCAAAAACGTATGAATTTACTTTTGAGTTTTTTTCCACAGAAAACATATAACCTTTTTTTATTTCATTAGATTCATTTTTTATGAATGTATTTTTTTGCTTACTAACCACATAAGGTTCGTCTAAGTTCTGAGTGACCTTATCTATCGCACTTTCATACGTGTATTGAGGAAGTGTTGATGTTACATAAATTGGAACGAAAATTAAAGAGAGTATTTGTAGAAAAAGTGCTATGTTCTTACGTTTTTTGTTTAATTGATCTTTTAAGAAATAACTCAACACCATGAAAAAAACGAACATTCCAATAAAAGCAATCACATCCAAAACATTATTGTAACGATATTGTAAAAAAAACAAAAAAGCAACTTCTACCAGACAAGCCATAATTATTATTTGTATATACATCTTGTCTCCTTAGAATAAGTAGTTGAAGCTAACCATCAATTGGCGCTAACTTAACTGAAATATATATTGACTGAATTGTTCTACATAGCCTTAGTTAAGAAGCCAAGCAATGTATGCTCCGATTATGCATAAATCAGTGTCACTTTTCCCATCTCCTCCAACTCTTATTTTCCAATATAATGCATAAATAACTAATAAGTAAATAACTAGATTTTTGTTATTAATGGCGGCATGTCTTGTTAAAGTGTCAATCGTAAGGAGCCTTCCTCTTATGTTAGCGTGCGCCCTAACTGCTCAATTTTCTCCAACCATTTCTTTCGCTGTGCCTCAGTCTGTTTACCTACTTGATCTACTGTTGTGGTTCGCACAGGTTTGATACCCGTGAGTCTGAAGGTGGAATATTTCATCATCTTGTGTGCGGGTTCTCCCTGGAACCATTTGAAATACCAACTCGGGCCATCCATCGTAGTGATCAAGCGAGCAGTGCGACCTTTAAGCAATTGATCTGGTAGGGGTTTGCCCTTTTGGTATTTGAAGGCATAACCAGGCATGAAGATCCGATCTATGAAACCTTTTAGCAGAGCTGGAGGTCCTCCCCACCAGATCGGGAATACCCATACGAGATGATCAGCCCATTTAATGGCTTCTTGTGCTTGCAGTAGGTCAGGCTCAAGAGGCAATTTATCACGGTATCCTCCTTCCAAATTCATGTTGAACTTCAACTCGTTTAAGGTGATCATACGTACTTCCGCGCCTGCGGCAACAGCACCTGTACGATAGGCTTCAGCGAGAGCACCATTGTAACTGGGTGAGACAGGGTTACCCTGAATAATTAATACTTTTTTCATTTGAAATAACACGTCCTCGCTATTTTAGTTAATGAACACTAACCTCATGTGCAAAAAAGAAAGGCCACGTATGACCCGTTAATCATTCACTCCACATATTTAAGTGGGAAGTTGACGTATTCTCTTTATTCTATGCAGCATTGCTATTATCCATGAAACATGGACAAGGTGTAGTAGCAGTCCTACCTAGCAGACGTAATGAGTAGGCTTCACCCGTCGTTATTCGTGAGATGCATCCCCCAGCATCGACATAAGACGATGAATCGTTTCTCCTGTGTAGGGGACAAGCTGCTCTGGGAGCTGTCCTTGCATACTGGTCACGGCCAAGTTTGTTATGGCACCGATAACCAGAACGGCAGTTAATTTTGAATCTTGAGCAGGCAGTTCGCCACGTACGATGCCTTGATCAATCAGATCCATTAACGCATCCAGCGGTTGACGGTAATCCTCGCTGCTTCCAACTTCAACGAATATTTCATGATTTTGCGAGATCAGCAGTAGTCCGTACGGATCTGTATCATGCATCTCTAATACTTCGGCAATTAATCGTTGAAAGCGCTCCTTGACCGTTCCTTCTTGACGAACATATCCATCAATTAAGGCTGTATAGTCAGCGCAGTATTGTGTAAAGGCTTCGAGCGCAACCGCATCCTTGTTCTTAAAATGTTTGTAGATCGCCGCATCCGTTACTCCAGCGGCGTCACCGATCTCTTTGACGGAAATGCCGTCAACGCCTTTGGTCGCAAACAAGCGCATGGCAGCTTGTAAAATGTCTTTCTTTTTGCTATCTGAATGAGGTTTGTTCTTCATGATTGAATAGTAAGTGATTACTAACCAAAAAGCAAGAGTAATGAAATTAGATCATGATCATTGCCTTTTGAATCCCTCTTAAACAATCCCTATATCCTACGCTTGCAGACCAGCAAGACGAAAGCGTATGATGGACAAAACATCGAACCTGTAGAACAGTTTGACGTATTAGCTTAAGGTGAATTCGTTGAACGGAATAGGCACGAGAGAGCGAATAGATCGCTGTGCGGGTGGATGCAAAATGGATGGTGGACATAATGAATAAAGACATACAAGTGCACGAATGGGTAAACCCCGAAGGTGTGCTGAATGAAGCCAATATTGTGGCTCGGGAGCAGTTGTACCAGGGGATGAATGGACGATATGTGGAGCGGTTCACCGTGCATACGGGCGAGAGTTATATTTTCAAACCTCTAACCCATGATACACAGTATGGACGTGAACAATGGGTGGCTCAGCATATATTTCCCGAGTTAGCTTTACTTGTTCCGCAACTGATCGCATTATCCGACGCAGGGACAGCCCCTGAACAGAGTTGGCTGATCTATGAGGATCTGGGACACCTGAGCCATGATTTGAGTGAGAGTGTGATGCTCGTTACTGCTGTAGCGATGGCCTATTGGCATACATTATCGACCTCGGCATGGAATGAATTGCCCCGTGTAGGGCAGAAGCCATCGATTCAGGACATGCTGAATGAATTGCTTGGTCATCAGCAGGAGACGGAGACATTGCTTTCTAGTCTAGGGATGAGGCTCTCGTCTGCAAACTGGGATGATCTTACGTTGCAGATTCGTATTGCAGAGAGTCGTCTTCCACTCGTACTGTGTCATGGTGATCTGCATCCAGGTAATATTGCCGAAGTGCAGGGAAGATTGGTCATTATTGATTGGGAGCATGTCCATCTGAATACACCGCTATGGGATATGTATCATCTGGTGGACTTATCCCATCCGTTGTTCCCCAGAACGATTACACCGCAGCTGCGGGAGCGGGTCATGACTGTTTATCTGGATCATTTACAGGAGTGTGGTGTAGAGATTGAACCGGATTCTTTTGCAACATGGTATCATGCGTACGCGTTCGTATTTTCGTTATGGATGCTGCGTTTAATTCATCAAGATCTGAATAATGTGGACTGTATATGGCCTGAGGAACAGCTTCGTGCGCAGTGGCATGAGACGGCAGCGACGCTCCACCAGTGCATGAACCAATTATTCACGGAATAGAAATGAGGGGTGTAGCACATGCGTAAAGTAGGACTTGTTATGCGTAAAATTCAATTCACAGAAGCTCAGGGACCACGCGTATTCGCAGATCGTCTGAAGCAGATTGGGCTGGAGCTGGGCGTAGATCTTGTCTTCATCTCCCCAGAGCGTCATGTTAGCGGATATGATTGGTTGCCAGGTTATGAGCATGAGAAAGGCGATCTGGTGAACTATGATGTCGTACTTGACCAGATTCATAGCCACAATATAGAGCATGTCATTTACACGGTGTCGGGATTTACATTTTTGAAGATGTTCTTGCCCAAAAGCGTACTGTTCCCGCACAGTTTCCCTGACCCTGCACTGACAGGATACGAGATGATGAAGCCGTTCTATACGATGGTAGATAAGGCGGTAGTTCAGACTGAGTTTTTGAAAAGAGAGCTGGGGCGCAATTTTGGTGTGCATGACGTAAATGTCATTCCAATTGGCTTCAATGAAGAGCTGGCGCACCGCCATTACGACCCGAACCAGGTCGTACATAACCGCGTGCTCTGGATTGGCCGAGATGAGGAGAATCGTCGACCGGATCTGGTGCTTGAGTATGCTAGACAGAACCCGGACAAGGAAGTATACATGGTGTTTGGCGGTCGGCGCTACGAGGAGAGCATGAAGAAATACAACATTCCTTCCAATGTGAAACTGCAATTTGCGCTGACGCAGGATGAGGTATTTGCACTGATGAATTCCGCTAAGGTGTATTGGAGCTGTTCCACATTTGATACGTTTGCGATGCCTCTGACCGAAGCGATGGCGATGGGCAAAATGGTTGTGAAGCCAGAGCATGCTTGTTATGGTCACATTCGATCCACACATGCATTTGCAGGGAATGAGGATAACTGGTTTGAATTGGTGAACATGGCTGCTGCCGCTCCGCGGAGTGTGTCTGAAGATAACCGAGAGTATGCGTTTGGAGCCTTTTCGCGAACGATCATGAAGGAAGGGTATCGGAACTTTTTTGCAGATTGGTTGAAATAAAGAATAAGAATATACGCGAAGTAGAGCGGTGTCATTAGAAGGAGGACTTTATGGACGTAGTCATCTTGTGGACACTCGGCATGTGGGTGGTGCAGCTGCTGATTGAATGGTTTGTTTACCTGGCGCAGAAGCGCCAATTGACGTGGATTCAGTCGATTCTGCCCTGTGTGGCTCTGCTGGGAGGTGCCATCGTCATCATGATTAGCATCGACATTGGTGGATGGCCAGGCATTGGCTATGCATTACTCGGCGCAGCACTGGGAACATCCGGACTGTTGACGCTGATTACGGTGGCGATTACAGCTCTGGTGATTCGACGTCGAGGCGGAAGTTAATCTAGGTTTTGGGTTTGCGTTCGCACAGCTGCAGTGATGAGAGTTAGGGTCTAGTCTCATACATGCGGAGAAATCGGGGGCTTTCGTGACCGTTATCGTATGGATCAGGAGACAACATAGGGGCAAAAGCCTGGTTGCAGAGATAATGCTGTCTGTGATATATTGACATTAATTATGAAAAGGGAGGTGAAGACAGGTGAATCACCAGATGCTTAACAACCGTATTAGCCAGCTACCGATTGCTATGGCTGGCATTGTTCATACTTTTTCCAACAACGGGAGAAGTCTGTCCAATTTTAAATATACGGAAGTTAACATTTGCGAGAAGATGCCTGCCTTGACCTCATTCGGACAATAAGCGTAATTGCTTGAAATTCGGAAGAGCCGCGGAGCTAACCTCTGCGGCTCTTTTTGTGTTGCGGTCAGGATCTTCCAATCCATAGGAGGAACCTTATTATGATGATCATTAGCGCGCAACAACTGACACAATACCACGGAGCACATCTGGTGCTGGACGGCATTACTTTTGAAATTATGGAGGGTGACAAGGTCGCTCTGATCGGCCGCAACGGAAGCGGCAAAACAACACTCATGCGCTTGATGGCCCGGTTAAACCAGCCGGATGAAGGGCAACTCATGATCAAGAAAGATACCCGGATCGGCTACGTAGCTCAAGTCCCGGAAGGGATGGATGACTACACAGTGCTAGATGTACTAAGTCTTGGGTTCAGGGAGCTCATGGAATGTCGCACACGAATGAAGGAATTGGAGCAGCAGATGTCCGATTCGGCATGTGCAGCAGATCCTGATCAATTAGACCGCTTGTTGAAACGATATGCTGCCCTACAAGAGCAGTTTGAACGTGAGGGTGGTTATGAGATGGACGCCCGAATCGATCAGGTGGCGGATGGTTTGGATCTGGCTAAGGCGCATTATGATTGGCGATTCGGTTCGTTGTCTGGTGGAGAGCAGACCCGGGTGGTGCTGGCTTCGCAGTTGATCGTAAGACCAGATCTGTTATTGCTAGATGAGCCGACGAACCATCTGGATCTGGAGCGGGTGGAGTGGCTGGAGGGATTTTTACGAGAATATCCCGGTACAGTGGTTCTCATCTCGCATGATCGTTATTTCCTTGATCGGGTGGTCACTCGAACACTGGAGCTAGAGGATGGTGAAGCCCAGACGTCTGCTGGAGGCTATACGGCGTATATGAAGGTGAAGGAGCAACGGCTGTTGCAGCAGTTCGAGGAGTTTAAGGAGCAGCAGAAGGTCATCAAAAAAATGAAAGAAACGATCCGCCAACTGGAGGAATGGGGCAGGGTTGGTGGTAACGAGAAGTTTTTTCGGCGAGCAGCTTCTATGCGCAAAGCGCTGGAGCGTATGGAGCAGGTGAAGCGACCTGTGCTGGAGCGGCGCAATGCTGACTTCGACGTCCGTCCTACAGATCGCACGGGCAAGCGAGTAGCCGTTCTGGAGCATGTTGAGAAGGGCTACGGTGGACGTGCAATTCTATGCGACGTTTCCGGTCTATTGGAGTATGGCGACAAGATTGCTCTGATCGGTCGGAACGGTTCGGGTAAGACCACGCTATTCAAGCTGTTGCTTGGTGAAGAACAACCAAATGCCGGGAAGCTGGAATGGGGCGCACGCGTGGACGTAGGGTACCTGGCTCAACAGGAGGAACCGACGAATCCGAAGCTAAACGTACTTGAATACTTCCGATTAGAAGCTGGAGTGGAGGAAGGAGAAGCACGAGGGATTTTAGCTCGTTATCTCTTCTATGGGGCAGACGTATTCCGCTCTGTCGGGCAGTTATCCGGTGGAGAGTGGACACGTCTCCGGTTAGCTCTGTTGGTTCAGCGCAAACCGAATGTGCTGCTCTTGGATGAACCGACGAACCATCTAGACATTGCCTCCAGAGAAGCGTTAGAGGAGTCGCTCGTGGATTATGAAGGAACAGTGCTTGCGATCTCACATGATCGGTATTTCGTGAATCGCCTGGCTTCCCGTGTGTGGGAATTGGAAAATGGACAGATGACCGCTTACCTTGGAGACTACGAGGCATACCGCGAGAAGAAGCTTGAACGGAAAGCTCATGCAGCTGACATGGCTCACCCAGCAACTGGAGCGTCCTCTCGCAGTACGGTCGCTTCGCACGGCTCTGGGAAGAAGTCGGATGCAGCTTCTACGGTGAGCGGAGCTGCTGATACGGCTAAGGTTGGGGGCGGTAATGATGAGGCAACTGCAGGGTTAAGCAAAATATCTACTTCTACCCTTACCTCCTCAGCCACTGCGGTTAACCGGGGTAAGAGCAATGACAGCATACGCTCTGCGGAGAAGCTGGAGCAGGCACTGGCTCGGCTTGAGGCGCAGATTCAGGAGTTGGATCAGCAGTTAGAGGCTGCGCAAGATAACCCACCTGAACTGGAGAGCCTATGGAATGAGCGCGAGCGGTTATCAGCTGAATATAATGAGCTATTGGCTCAATGGGCTGAGATGTAGGCTGGACTGTGCGTTTAGCTTAGCTAGCATAGCTGGTTTACGTAAGACAGCTAAGGTGAAGATACTTTTTAACGTTGCAGGAGTTAAGCTGCAGGTCAAAGGGGATATCCCATAAGTCATGAAAATGACGGGGACATCCCCTTTAGCGTTATTGTTAGAGGTTGTTCACAAAGTCCACTTGTGATTACGCAGGATGCCTGACGGCACCTCAGCGTTGAATATGGAATTCAGCTGATATAAGTGGAGCTTACAAAGCTTGTTTCCTTAGGAAACAATGTAGTTGCTCACGTCTTTTTGTCTACGCTCCGCTACTCCAATTCTAGCCTCATCCCATCTACTTGGTACGGAAAATCGCCCTGTTTGAGCACGCATTATTATCATTTAATGAATCTGACACACGCTAATCGCTCCCATTTCCCCGGATTTGAGATCTAACGAATCACAGAGGCGTTACTTCGTCGATTCATTCGATTTTTTGGGTTTTGACACGGTTTTATGAAGGAATAGCATTACTGAGGTTCGTTAAATCTTGCATACGTAGATGAACTGCCTATTAAGATGCGGTATGGATCTATGTCAAGAAAGTAGACACTTACGCGACGGATTTGTCCGTAAATTTCTTCGCAAAACGAGCAGGGGAAAGATAACCTAGCGCACCATGCATTCGCTTGCGG
>NZ_LMFO01000034.1 GCF_001426865.1 Paenibacillus sp. Root52
ATGGTTAAGCTACTAAGAGCACACGGAGGATGCCTAGGCGCTAGGAGCCGATGAAGGACGTGGCGAACAACGAAACTGCCTCGGGGAGCTGTAAGCAAGCTTTGATCCGGGGGTGTCCGAATGGGGAAACCCAGCTGGGGTAATTTCCAGTTACTCATAACTGAATACATAGGTTATGTAGAGGCATACCAGGGGAACTGAAACATCTAAGTACCTTGAGGAAGAGAAAACAATAGTGATTCCGTCAGTAGCGGCGAGCGAACGCGGAGAAGCCCAAACCAARGAGCTTGCTCTTTGGGGTTGTGGGACGTCTCACATGGAGTTACAAAGGARYCRGTTAARCGAAGAGGTCTGGAAAGGCCCGCCAAAGAAGGTAAAAGCCCTGTAATTGAAAGTYKRTTCYCTCCGAGACGGATCCCGAGTAGTGCGGGGCACGTGAAACCCCGTATGAATCCGGCAGGACCATCTGCCAAGGCTAAATACTTCCTAGCGACCGATAGTGAAGCAGTACCGTGAGGGAAAGGTGAAAAGCACCCCGGAAGGGGAGTGAAATAGAACCTGAAACCGTGTGCTTACAAAAAGTCAGAGCCCGTTTTAGGGGTGATGGCGTGCCTTTTGTAGAATGAACCGGCGAGTTACGTTCCCGTGCAAGGTTAAGGTGAAGAGCCGGAGCCGCAGCGAAAGCGAGTCTGAATAGGGCGAYWKAGTACGTGGACGTAGACCCGAAACCGGGTGATCTACCCCTGTCCAGGGTGAAGGTGCGGTAACACGCACTGGAGGCCCGAACCCACGCATGTTGAAAAATGCGGGGATGAGGTGGGGGTAGCGGAGAAATTCCAATCGAACTCGGAGATAGCTGGTTCTCCCCGAAATAGCTTTAGGGCTAGCCTCGGAAAACAGAGTCGTGGAGGTAGAGCACTGATTGGGTGCGGGGCCCGCAAGGGTTACCAAGCTCAGTCAAACTCCGAATGCCATAGACTTACTTCCGGGAGTCAGACAGTGAGTGCTAAGATCCATTGTCAAAAGGGAAACAGCCCAGACCATCAGCTAAGGTCCCCAAGTGTGTGTTAAGTGGGAAAGGATGTGGAGTTGCACAGACAACCAGGATGTTGGCTTAGAAGCAGCCACCATTTAAAGAGTGCGTAATAGCTCACTGGTCGAGTGACTCTGCGCCGAAAATGTAACGGGGCTAAACACACCACCGAAGCTATGGCTTGATGCTTTGCATCAGGGGTAGGGGAGCGTTGTATAAGGGTTGAAGGTGTACCGTAAGGAGCGCTGGACATTATACAAGTGAGAATGCCGGTATGAGTAACGAAAAGATCAGTGAGAATCTGATCCGCCGAAAGCCTAAGGGTTCCTGAGGAAGGCTCGTCCGCTCAGGGTAAGTCGGGACCTAAGGCGAGGCCGAAAGGCGTAGTCGAAGGACAACAGGTCGAAATTCCTGTACCACCGTAAGCCGTTATGAGCAATGGGGGGACGCAGTAGGGTAGTGACGCAGRCTGATGGATGYCTGTCCAAGCAGTGAGGCTGATGTGTAGGCAAATCCGCACATCGTAAGGCTGGACTGTGATGGGGAGTGAAAATTACAGTAGCGAAGGTCATGATCTCACACTGCCAAGAAAAGCCTCTAGCCAGGTGATGGTGCCCGTACCGCAAACCGACACAGGTAGGCGAGAAGAGAATTCTAAGGCGCGCGGAAGAACTCTCGTTAAGGAACTCGGCAAAATGACCCCGTAACTTCGGGAGAAGGGGTGCCCCGGTAGTGTGAATAGCACGAGGGGGCCGCAGTGAAAAGGCCCAAGCGACTGTTTAGCAAAAACACAGGTCTGTGCGAAGCCGTAAGGCGAAGTATACGGGCTGACGCCTGCCCGGTGCTGGAAGGTTAAGGGGAGCGGTTAGGAGYAATCCGAAGCTGTGAACCGAAGCCCCAGTAAACGGCGGCCGTAACTATAACGGTCCTAAGGTAGCGAAATTCCTTGTCAGGTAAATTCTGACCCGCACGAATGGCGTAACGACTTGGGCGCTGTCTCAACGAGAGATCCGGTGAAATTTTAATACCTGTGAAGATGCAGGTTACCCGCGACAAGACGGAAAGACCCCATGGAGCTTTACTGCAGCTTGATATTGAATTTGGGTACGATCTGTACAGGATAGGTGGGAGCCTTTGAARCCGGAGCGCCAGCTTCGGTGGAGGCACCGTTGGGATACCACCCTGATCGTATCTAGGTTCTAACCTGGTACCGTAATCCGGTGCGGGGACAGTGTCAGGTGGGCAGTTTGACTGGGGCGGTCGCCTCCTAAAGAGTAACGGAGGCGCCCAAAGGTTCCCTCAGAATGGTTGGAAATCATTCGAAGAGTGCAAAGGCATAAGGGAGCTTGACTGCGAGACCTACAAGTCGAGCAGGGACGAAAGTCGGGCTTAGTGATCCGGTGGTACCGCATGGAAGGGCCATCGCTCAACGGATAAAAGCTACCCTGGGGATAACAGGCTTATCTCCCCCAAGAGTCCACATCGACGGGGAGGTTTGGCACCTCGATGTCGGCTCATCGCATCCTGGGGCTGAAGTAGGTCCCAAGGGTTGGGCTGTTCGCCCATTAAAGCGGTACGCGAGCTGGGTTCAGAACGTCGTGAGACAGTTCGGTCCCTATCTGTCGTGGGCGTAGGAAATTTGAGAGGAGCTGTCCTTAGTACGAGAGGACCGGGATGGACGTACCGCTGGTGTACCAGTTGTTCCGCCAGGAGCACCGCTGGGTAGCTATGTACGGAAGGGATAAGCGCTGAAAGCATCTAAGCGTGAAGCCCCCCTCAAGATGAGATTTCCCAGTATGTAAGACCCCTTGAAGACGACGAGGTAGATAGGCTGGGGGTGGAAGTGCCAGTAATGCATGGAGCTGACCAGTACTAATCGGTCGAGGGCTTATCCAATTGCAAGTTCTATTGAAGACGACGAGGTAGATAGGCTGGGGGTGGAAGTGCAGTAATGCATGGAGCTGACCAGTACTAATCGGTCGAGGGCTTATCCAATTGCAAGTTCTAAATCGCAGACTTTCGTTTCGAATCTAGTTTTCAGAGAACAACACTCTGARATGTAAGGCTAAGCTAWGCGTTTGGTGGCGATAGCGGAGGGGTTCCACACGTACCCATCCCGAACACGACCGTTAAGCCCTCTAGCGCCGATGGTACTTGGACCGCAGGGTCCTGGGAGAGTAGGACGCCGCCAAGCATNGTTCCACACGTACCCATCCCGAACACGACCGTTAAGCCCTCTAGCGCCGATGGTACTTGGACCGCAGGGTCCTGGGAGAGTAGGACGCCGCCAAGCGAAWWCCCTTWGGGGTATTTTTTTTGCCCCCCTCGTAGAGAAATAAGGGATACATATGTGGGCCCTTAGCTCAGTTGGTTAGAGCGCACCTCTGATAAGGGTGAGGCCGGTGGTTCGAGTCCACCAGGGCCCACCATAAACAAAATAGTAATACCGAAGAATGGGGCCATAGCTCAGCTGGGAGAGCGCCTGCCTTGCAAGCAGGAGGTCAGCGGTTCGATCCCGCTTGGCTCCACCATTCCCTGATAGCTCAGTTGGTAGAGCACTCGACTGTTAATCGAGTTGTCACAGGTTCGAGCCCTGTTCGGGGAGCCATATGGAGAGGTGTCCGAGCTGGCCGAAGGAGCACGATTGGAAATCGTGTAGGCGTCACAAGCGTCTCGAGGGTTCGAATCCCTCTCTCTCCGCCAGATAATTTTTAACCGTTGGTCAAGGGGTTAAGACACCTCCCTTTCACGGAGGTAACAGGGGTTCGAATCCCCTACGGGTCATAACAATTTTTATTGTTTCAATGAGGGATAAGAATCCCGATATGGAGGCTTAGCTCAGCTGGGAGAGCATCTGCCTTACAAGCAGAGGGTCGGGGGTTCGATCCCCTCAGCCTCCACCATATATTTTTTTCTAACGACGCGGGGTGGAGCAGCCCGGTAGCTCGTCGGGCTCATAACCCGAAGGCCGCAGGTTCAAATCCTGCCCCCGCAATTATACTTTCTCACGAAAGTGATCTGGAACCGTGGTGTAGTTGGCCTAACATGCCTGCCTGTCACGCAGGAGATCGCGGGTTCGAATCCCGTCGGTTCCGCCATTTTTTCAAATTTAACCTTACACCGTGCCGGTGTAGCTCAACTGGTAGAGCAACTGACTTGTAATCAGTAGGTTGGGGGTTCAAGTCCTCTCGCCGGCACCATTTATACCTTAACATCTGAGTCTGGAATAGCATGTATATTTAAGATAAAGATGGGTATACTGAATTACTCTAAGCAAGTTATGAGATGTAACTATGGCGATCGTGGCGAAGTGGTTAACGCACCGGTTTGTGGATCCGGCATTCGGGGGTTCAATTCCCCTCGATCGCCCCATTATCTCATTGGGGATTAGCCAAGCGGTAAGGCAACGGACTTTGACTCCGTCATGCATAGGTTCAAATCCTATATCCCCAGCCATTTATTTGAGTCATTAGCTCAGTTGGTAGAGCACCTGACTTTTAATCAGGGTGTCGAAGGTTCGAGCCCTTCATGACTCACTTTTATATTTTGCGGTCGTGGCGGAATTGGCAGACGCGCACGGTTCAGGTCCGTGTGGGCTAACCCCCCGTGGAGGTTCGAGTCCTCTCGACCGCACCAATTATTATGCGGAAGTGGCTCAGCGGTAGAGCATCGCCTTGCCAAGGCGAGGGTCGCGGGTTCGATTCCCGTCTTCCGCTCCATATTTGCGCCCTTAGCTCAGCTGGATAGAGCGTTTGACTACGAATCAAAAGGCCGGGAGTTCGAATCTCTCAGGGCGCGCCATTATTTTTTTTATCGGGATGTAGCTCAGCTTGGTAGAGCACCTGGTTTGGGACCAGGGGGTCGCATGTTCAAATCGTGTCATCCCGATTCTACTTGTGCGGGTGTAGTTCAATGGTAGAACTTTAGCCTTCCAAGCTAATAGCGTGGGTTCGATTCCCATCACCCGCTTATTGTAATAATGAAAGAGCTCTTGCGCTTAGCAAGGGCTTTTTATTTGTGTAAAATGATATTTTCTAATAATAATGCTGGACGATTTCATTCCGTATTTTTCCGCTAACTAAGGTCGCATCTTAACGCTTGATGTAATGATCGACGTATCATCATTGTTGGTTAATAAAGCGAATAGTTTGATTATTTCTGTGATGTTTGATTAAATGAAATAACTTCAACTATAGAGATGTATCTCTACATGTTTTTTTCTATATGCTTATACACCTTTTACACTACAGAGGAGGAATCGTATGAAAAAAGCGCTGGTGATTGGCGGAAGTGGCACGTTAGGGAAGGCAATTGTTGCAAAGTTAAAGGATTTTCCTGTAGAAGTGATTACAGCAGGTAGAAAGTCTGGTGATTATCAGGTGGATATGACTTCAACTGATAGTATTACTGCGCTGTTTGAGTCCGTTGGCTCTATTGATTATGTCATTGTAGCGGCGGGTCAGACGCATTATGCCAAACTGGAAGAGCTGACGCCTGAAGACAATATGATCAGTGTCCATGGAAAATTGTTAGGGCAGGTTAACATTGTGCTGATTGGTCAGCACTACGTTAACGATAAGGGTAGCTTTACCTTGGTTAGTGGAATCATCAAGGATCATCCGATTGTGAAGGGTGCCTCAAGTGCCATGGTTAATGGTGCAATCGATTCGTTTGCAAAAGCAGCAGCTTATGAACTGCCTAGAGGCATACGATTGAACTCAGTTAGCCCTAATTTGTTCGAGGAATCGGCAGAGAAGTATAAAGGTGTCTTTATTGGATTCAACCCCGTACCTGTGGAGCGTGTAGCCAATACGTTTATTCAAAGTGCACTTGGCATTGAAACGGCACAGAATTTCAAAGTATATTAACGACTTCATCTCGATCTCGTGTCTATATAGGACACGTAGGGTTGGCCGAACGGCAGATCAGCGTGATGCGCCAAACGCATTACACCTCGCTCTAATAATGAACCATCTCTAAATCCCAAGTGGATAAAATAATAAATACACTACACGATCAAAAATAGAAGGACATGAACTGGAGTGAACTCCAATGCATGTCCTTCTACGTTTATCTCTACAAAGTTTGTCTTTAATTGGTACAACGAATTGGTACGCTTACCTGAACCTCAACTTGTACCTCAACTTGAATCCCGACTCGTACCTTAACTCATACTTATAACATGCGCTTACTCATCCCTATTTCTTGACTCAACTTGTCTGTGCCTTGCCTACATCTGCAACTCAGTATCTCTCCAGAATAAGCTGTGTTTTCAGGCCATCTGCTGGAAGGAGCCACTGTTTGTTTTCAAGTACCTGCATGAATTGATTACGGAGATCTGATACAGTTGAAGCATTATCTGTTTTGAAGGAGACCTCAACAATGTTCTCTACTCCAGTACCAGCTGCATCACGGATAGGCCATACCTCTAAGGTCATCTCTTGTCCGTTCCATGTTCCTTTGTACCGTTGAAAAGTAACTGGACCATACACACGGGAGTCGGTTAGCTTTTGTTTGCCCCAGTTGGAGGAAGACCATTTATTCAACTTACCCGGCAGCTTGTCCAACAACATCTTCAATGCTTCTTGATCTGAAGGCAGGGTAATGCCACTATTTTTCGGGGAATCTACTTTTTTGGTATTAGAGAAGCTAAGTGTTTGTTTGCCATATCCCCAGTCGATCTCAGCTTCGTAGTTATCATCTGAAGAATCGAATCCTTCTTGGTTAGCCAGTGTAAGAGCCGCATTTACATCGCCATTGATGATAGGATAGCGCTTCTTGTACGTCAGTTCATAATTATTTTTATCTTCCTTCTTGCGAAAACGCACATTCCAACCTTCTTCGTTCAGCTCCAGCGCATTGGTGTCAAAGTATTCTGTCTGTATAGCCGTTGGAGTGGAATCAAGACCAAGCGTCTGCACAACTTCAGTACGTGGAGTACCATCTGCATTCAATACCAGTTCGGGTTTAGCCAAAAATTTAACCTCATATGCAGGAACCGCATTTGCTGCAGCAGAGGCCTGTGGTGCTTCCAGTACCGTAAGTCCACTTCCCAATGTCACGATGCTCAGCATCAACGACGCCGTTACCTTTTTCCACTTTTTCAAAACCAATCACTCCCTAGGCTGATTTATTGTACAGACCCCACTTTATCGTTCGAGTATGTCGAAGTGATTAACGGGAGAAGCACTTTGCGTTAACCCTGCATAGATTTGATGAATGGCGAACGATAGTTTCTCTATGTGATCTGTTGACAGCGTCATAGGGAATCTGTGATCAGAGTGTACAACGTTAAATGTCTATATCTGGCTTAACTTTAATTAGGTTAGCTCTGCCTGAGGACTCCATTCTCGCAAAACTTCCTCGAAACGATTGATCTGAACAGAAGGGTGCCGATCCTTATTATGAACCGTATAAATATGCCGAGGTGCCTGCTCCCCCGGAATCGGAAGAACCCGAATGAGCCCCTGTTGTTCCTCCCACTGTACCGCCATTCGTGACATGAACGAGATATGCCCTCCAAGGAGAACGAGTTGTTTGATTGCTTCCAACGAATCCATCTCAACCGTTCCACGTAATCGCACCTCATGTTGCTCCAGCCATTGATTCGTTAAACGGCGTGTGCTGGATTCGTGACCATGCAGGGCAAACGGCACTTGGGCAATATGTTCAGGCTGTACATCCTCTCGTTGAACCAAAGCATGCTGAGGCGCACAGATCAGCACGAGATCATCTTCACACAATGTCTCTGTCTGTAGTTGCGAGCCGACAAACGGCTCAGATGAAATGATCCCTAGATCAATCTGATGTCGAACTAACATATCTCGGATGACAGGAGAGGGTTTAACCGATAAATGAATTCGAATGCCAGGAAACTCATGTGAGAAAGCATTAAGTATCGGCGGTAATAGATACGTTGCAGGTACATAACTTGCTCCAATGTGCAGGGTTCCCCGGTAGAGACTGTCATATTCCCGAACGACTCGGCGAGCCTCTTGGGTTAGGGCATTGATTTTGACTGAATAATGGAGCAACGCTTGTCCAGCCTCGGTCAGAAATGTTTTACCACTCCGTGATTCAAATAACCGCACACCCATTTCTTCTTCTAATGACTTCATATGAAATGTAACCGTAGGCTGCTTAATGCCTAAAATCTCAGCAACACTGGTCATGTGATGATGTTTATCAATCAACTCAACGATCTGTAATTTGATCAGATTCAATAGATACTCACTCCTCTCAGTTCTTCAAGCTTCTAGTTCGCTAATTAGAAAACAAATTATAGAAAATATCATTTAAGTAGCCTTATATAGATTTAATCTATGAACATTAACAGAATTCATCTAAAAAGTTAATTATCATTTTACATTCCTAACATACAACTCTCGAAGGCGAACGTTAGACTGATAACAGTACTAGAAGACAGGCAGGGATGCTTATGAAATTAGAAATACGACAGGTTCAAAAATCATTCAATCGTACTCCGGCGTTACTACCTACCGATCTCACACTAGAGCATGGTCAGTTTACAACATTGCTCGGTCCATCAGGCTGTGGTAAGACAACATTGCTACGTATGCTGGCTGGGCTTGAACAACCGGATGCGGGAGCTATATATGCAGACGGACAGTGTATCTACTCAGCAGAGAAGCGGATCGATGTACCAACACATAAGCGAAATCTGGGCATGGTGTTTCAGGACTTCGCCTTGTGGCCGCATATGACGGTATATGAAAATGTAGCGTTTGGTCTAAGGGCTGGTAAACAGAAGTCCGATCTGCGACAAAAAGTAAAAGAAGCACTCGACATGGTACGCCTGCAAGGGATGGAGGATCGTTATCCTCACCAGTTGTCTGGTGGACAGCAACAACGGGTTGCTTTTGCCAGAGCTGTGGCCGTTCGACCTGGTGTGATCTTGTTCGATGAACCACTAAGCGCACTGGATGCTGTACTGAGGGAAGAGATGCGGATTGAGATGATGGCACTGGTACGAGATATGGGATTGACGGCACTGTATGTCACACATGATCAGGTCGAAGCGATGTCTATGTCGGACGAGATTGTCGTGATGGAGAAAGGGCGAATATTGCAAAAAGGCAGTCCAGAAACCATTTACGCTACGCCGAGCGAGCCGTTTGTTGCTTCATTTATCGGTAAATCGAATTGGCTGACGCCGAATCAATCTATGGTTCGACCGGAGTATGTCTCCTGGAACAAGATCAATCATGATGATCTTCGATATCACGGGGTCGTGCTCAGTGTTAGTTATGTAGGTGAGCGTTATGAGGTTCGGGTGCAGATGGATGGGTTGGGCGTTTGGACGGCATATCGGAACAATAGAGTAGGTATAGGCGAGCAGGTAGATCTCTATGTGTCTCCTGAGCGCATACATCGAATGAATATAGAGGACGAGACAAGCTTTACGAGAAACAAGATCGCAGCAGTAAATTAAGTGATTGACCACGACTATAAAACCAACTAAGGGAGATGTCATGACATGTTTGGAATGAATACACGTAAGAAAAGCGCAATGCTGATTTTATCCGCGGTAATGAGTATCAGTTTGTTTGGATGTAGCACAGGTAACACGACTACAGGCTCAGCGGCTCAACCGGCAGGCGAGGGTAACACGGCAGCTGCCGCAGAAACAACGGATAAAACAGGCGGTAAGCTGGTATTGTATAGCGCAGGGCCGCAGAAGCTGGCTGATAATATTGTTAGTGGATTTACAGAGAAAACGGGCATTGAGGTGGAAATGTTCCAAGGAACTACAGGCAAAATCCTAGCCCGGATGGAAGCTGAAAAATCAAATCCAGTAGCTGATGTAGTCATTCTCGCTTCTTTACCTTCAGCACAGGCATTGAAAGCAGATGGATTAACCCTGCCTTACCCAGAAGCGGCGAACGCTGATAAATTGAACAAGGATTGGTCGGATGCCGAAGGCAATTATTTCAGCAGCAGTGCATCTGCTCTAGGAATCGTCTACAATACCAAGCTTGTATCTACGCCGCCTACTTCATGGGCTGAGCTCGCTACACCTGCATGGAAAGATGCAGTGAACATTCCCGATCCAACACTCTCAGGATCAGCACTGGACTTTATCACAGGTTACTTGAGTGCAAATGGAGACAAGGGCTGGGATCTGCTGAGCAGTTACAAAGCTAATGGCGTAGCAATGGCAGGCGCGAACCAAGAAGCACTTGATCCGGTTATTACTGGTGCGAAGAGCATCGTAGCAGCGGGAGTAGATTACATGGCGTATTCCTCCAAAGCAAAAGGTGAGCCACTGGACATTGTGTACCCTGAAGAGGGAACAGTGATTAGCCCAAGACCAGCAGCTATTTTGAAATCAAGCCCAAATGTAGATAATGCCAAAGCATTTATTGACTATCTCTTGTCCGACGAAGCACAAAAGCTAGTTACCGATGCTTACCTAATTCCAGGACGTGAAGATATTGAAGCAACCAATCGCGCAAACGTAAAAGATATTCCACAGCTCGAGGTTGATTGGGCTTGGATGAGTGAGCACGGAGATGAGACGGCAGCACGCTTCTCTGAAATTTTCAAATAAGATGAATAATCAAACTATTCTACGGAGGGTCGGCGTGATTCTGGCCCTCTTTCTGTTGACGGTAAGCATTGGCGTACCCCTGCTTTTTATTTTCTGGCAAAGTATATATCCAGATGGCCAGTGGGACTGGACGGCTCCTATTCGTACGATCACAGGGCATCATTTGTCTGGGGTGTTGCTTAACTCGGTTTGGCTCGGTATCTGTGTAGTTATGGTAACAACACTGCTCGCCTTGCCGCTCGCCTGGATGATGTCTAAGACTCGAATGGGTCAGCATCGCTGGGTGGACGTAATCTTGATGATTCCGTTTATGACTCCACCATACATCGGTTCGATGGGCTGGATACTATTCATGCAAAAAGGGGGCTACCTCCAGCAATGGATTCCCTCGGCTTCGAAATGGAGTGAGCTGTTCTTCAGTTTCTGGGGAATGGTGCTCATTATGAGCCTGCATCTATTTCCGTTTCTATACTTGCTGCTTCGGGATGCATTAATTCGCATCGGCGGCAATCTAGAAGAAGCGGGAGCAGTACACGGTGCGCCTGCGGGATATCGATTCCGCCGTATTATTCTTCCATTGTTACTGTCTTCCTACGGAATGGGCATCATGCTGGTATTCGTTAAAACCATTGCGGAATTCGGAACGCCTGCCACCTTCGGCAGAAAGATTGGCTATTACGTTATGACTTCAGAGATTCATAAGTATATCTCCAGTTGGCCGATTGATTTTGGTAAGGCAACTTCACTCGCTTCCATCTTGTTGTCGGTCTGTCTCGTCATGTGGTACATGCAGTCTACGATGTCTCGCAAGTTCACTTACCGCTTAATAGGAGGGAAGGGACAACGTTCCAAACGTTATTCTCTCCGAGGCTGGACTGGGGTGCTCTGTGGTTCGTACCTTGCCCTGCTCTTGATTCTTTCTGTGGGTATTCCGTATTTCTCCATTATTGCGGCTTCAACGATGAAGTTACGCGGAGCCGGATTGGCTTGGGATAACCTAACGCTGGAGCATTACCGTGATCTTTTGTCGTGGGGCTCTGTTAGTTTGAAGGCAATCGGAAATAGCTTAGGGTTGTCACTCGCTGCTTCAACGGTGGCGGTGTTCATTGGTACGGGGCTTGCGCTAACCATCGGAAAATCATCTTCATGGATGCAGCGTATCATCGATTTGTTCAGCCTACTGCCGAACACTGTGCCGGGGATCGTCATGGTTGTGGGACTGATTTTGTTCTGGAATTCACCTTGGATGCCATTCACGCTCTATAACACCTATGGCATGGTTGTTCTGACCTATGTTGTGCTGTTCCTTCCTTACACAGTGCAATATGTAAAATCAAGCTTTACCCAAATTGACGGATCGTTATTTCAGGCAGGTCAAGTATTTGGCGGCAAGCCGCTGTATATCCTACGGCGTATTCTTGTTCCCTTAATTATCCCTGGCATGCTTGCTGGGTGGATGATGACCTTTACGATTGCGACAAGAGAACTGGTCGCCTCGTTGTTAATTCTTCCGCCGTCGATGCAGACGTCGGCGACGTATATTTTTGCCCAGTTTGAACAGGGTCAGGTTTCATTGGGTATGGCGATGGCAGTTGTTACTGTAGGTATGACGGTATTTATGCTGCTTGGGATCGAAATTCTGAATTCGAAGAGAAAGTGGAATGCATCATGATCAAACTGAAAGTATGGGGCGGTGCAGGGGAACATGGCCGCTCTGCGTATCTCCTTAGCGGGAGTACACAACGTCTATTACTGGATTGTGGCGTCAAAAAAGGTGGAGCAGGGGAGTACCCTCTCCTAGATCAAGAGATTGTACCACAGTTGAATGCCGTGTTATTGTCTCATGCACATGAGGATCATTCCGTAGCCATCCCTCTGCTGTATAATCTAGGTTACCAGGGTGAAGTGTGGACGACACGAGAGACTCGGGAGCAGTTGGACACGTACTTCAAGGCATGGCGAAGTAATACGGAGCGTGCAGGGTATGCTGTACCCTATGAAGAGAGTGACGTGCAGTCTATTCGTTATCGCTATTTGGAACATGAGGCAGCGTGCGGAGTTTGGTTTGAGCTTATCCCTGGCGTGTGGGCGATCTGGGGGCGTACGGGTCATCTCGCGGGCTCGGTGTGGTTTGCCATTGAGATGGAGGATCAGCGCATATTTTACTCCGGCGACTACACCTCTGAATCCATGCTGCTACAGGAAGATGATCCTTTAGAGACTTTACGTGGGGCAAGCGGACTGTATAGCACGCAGAGGAGTAAACCGAAGCGCAGTCGGGTAGATCATACGGCGTTAAGGAGCAACATCGCTGTGGGCCAGGAAGTCGAGTTTGCAGGTGGTCAAAGGGTCAATGTGTCCACAGCTGCGTCGTTTGGTGAACTGGAGCAGCCTGTGGTCTCTTCGCTTGCTTATGGCTCGGTAGCAATGGACGATAAGCAGTCCATGAACTGGCGATCAGCTCCAGCACCTAAGGCAGCGGAGGCAATAGCTCCTAGTGAGAGCAGAACACTGCCGGTACAGTCTATGGAACCGTTGGGGGAGATGCTGGATCTCGCTATCATGGATGCTGCATACGGTACAGACCGAGATACGCAGGTAGATAAGTTACAACAGTTAGACCATGCGATTCGCGAGACAATTGCGCGTGGCGGGAAAGTGTTGTTGCCTATGCCTGTGGTAGGACGTGGCCAGGAGATCATGTTATGGGCAGAGCAGCAGTATCCTGGCATTCCTCTATTCGTCGAACAGGGGTTAATGAAGGGAATGAAGCAGCTTCTGCATTCACCGTACTGGCTGAGAGAGAATGAAGTATCGAACAAGAGATCTCTGACCGAAGCGATTACGGAATGCTTGAATGGATCCAGATGGCAGACACCTGTGACGCAAGAGGAGC
Source organism: Paenibacillus sp. Root52 (assembly GCF_001426865.1). Taxonomy (GTDB): domain Bacteria; phylum Bacillota; class Bacilli; order Paenibacillales; family Paenibacillaceae; genus Paenibacillus. The sequence goes on from NZ_LMFO01000034.1 coordinate 13,501, forward strand.
GGGAGCAATGGTTGAAGCAGCATACGGCCTCGCTATGGTTTATTCCGGATGGGATGATGCAGTCTGCTCTTGCCCGCTGGTATTATAGCCAGCTAGCCGAAGATCAGAACAGTATGGTGCTGCTTACTGGTCATGTATCGGAGGGCACCTACGCAGATCAACTATCGCAGACCCCTGAAGAGCATGGGAAATGTGAAGTACGGAAGGTTCGTTACAAGGTTCATCAAGGGTGGCTGGATGTGGAAAGAATGATCCGTAGACTTCCTGCACGACACACGATCCTTGTGCACACCAATCGCGAAGAGACGGATAAACTTCGGGATCATCTTCTGAGCGAAGATACGCTCAGTGAAGCTAGGTTAAGTGAAGCTAAAGGAACTATGCCTGATCAGATGATTCATTCTTTATCACCTGGAGATGAGCTTGTGGTGTGATTGGCGAGTGCGAATTAGATAGGCAGTGAGAGATTATTGTAAATGAGTGAGAATAACGAGAACGCCCTTACCTGGGCGTTCTTTCTTTTTACATCATGAAAATAAGAAAAAACACGATGACAAGTGTTGCTTATCATCGTGTCTGCAAATGATTCAACCATGAATTATCAATTCTTTTTCAACTATGGTGCACGTTGAATGGGGTGCTCTAGTTCAGAATGACCCATTAAGCTCTCGGATGCTTCGCCATCCACTAACACATCAATACTGTTCACTTCATCGAATTGAAACATCGTTTGGGTCAGTGCATCAAGTGCAAGCAGTTCTCCACTGGATCCCAGATTGGCTTCCTCTGGGATATGAACATCTAACGTAAGTGCCCCATCCTCAAACGTTGTGGAGAGTAGCTCCACCTGATCCCATAATGAAATGAGGTTAGCATCGGAGCTGTTTTGTAATGCTTCGAATGTCTTTTGATACTTCTCTGTTTCTTCCTTGAAATCAATTGTCTGCTCTTGTTGCTCCAGCTCCAGTAATTCTGCATCTGCGTAATAGACCTCCACAGCTTGTGAGGTTCTTGTCTCTGGTTCTACCGTAGTTTCCGCTGGGCTCGGGGATTGTCCCTGTCCTTGAACACTGCTCGGTTCATTCGATCCGGATTCAGTGACTGGCTTCTGAGCGCAACCAATTCCAATAATCATTAAGATGGACAAGATGAGTGCGCATCCTAGCTTAGCTTTCAATAGAGCACATCCCTTCGAAGTGATATTCATTAATTTAGAGCCCGAGGTATTCCTTGATTCCATCCACAATCGCTTGAGCAGCCTTCATCTGCATATCCTCGGATAATAGAGCAACTTCTTCCTCGGCGTTACTGAGGAAGCCGAGTTCTAACAGCACCGCAGGCATCTTAGTGTTTCGAATGACTTCTAGATTCCCATTTTTCACACCACGATCTTTAAGTCCCATGGCTTGAATCAAATGTTTATGGATAACGTTCGCCAAATCCTTGCTACTGCTGCGTTGATAATAAAATGTCTCTGTTCCTGATACTTTGGGAGCGGACTCTACACTATTGCCATGGATGGATACAAACACATCTGCATTCAGATCATTGGCAAGTTTGACACGTTCAGGGCGTGTGGGATACACATCCGTAACACGTGTCATAACCAGTTGAATGTTTTCCTCTTGTAGAAGAAGTGCTTGTACTTTCAACCCTACAGCGAGGGTGAAATCCTTCTCAGGTTTGTTCGTGATGCTTATTGTTCCTGGATCACTTCCGCCATGCCCTGGATCAATGACGACCACTTTGCGACCTGGTTCACCTACTGGCGTGACAATTACGGGGATGACGTTCTCTCCGGAAACGTTCAGATCCACTATGAGTTTACCAGCGACTTGCTCCTGGCTGAACTGAACACTTTTCACTTGATTCAATTCAACGACAATCCGGACTTGACCTGGATCTTTTTTGAACAGTGAATATCTTACATCGGTCACATTCGGGAATCCACTCACATCTAACTTTCCATTCATCCCCTGATCCAGAGGTTGAGCCATATCGCCAAATACGGTTCCAGGCAAGTCAACAACCAGCCGGTCGGGGTTCTTCAATGTGGTAATAATCGGTTGCACATCTTGATCCATAGATACCACGAGTTGGTTGTTTGTAAACAGGATATCTGTCACTTGGGCTAGGGTAGAGCTATCATCTTGCCCAGGATTTGTGTTAGGTTCTTGGGCAGGGGTCTTGATGGTATTGACTAAGTATACGATTTTCTCTTGGTTGTTCCACTTCACCGTTAATCCCATCTGTTCACTGACAAATCGAATCGGTACCACGACTGTATTGTTAATGATCTGCGGGGCGGTATTTAAACTTACTTCCTTGTCACCCACCATAGCTTGCTTCTGATTAACGGTTAAAGCGAGTATTTGGTTATCTTGTTGAATCTTCACTTGGCTTGCTTTCTGATTCCAGTCGACCTGGAATTTAAGATTTTCGGCAACGACCCGGATGGGAATCATCACGTTTTTATTGACGATTGTGACTTGAACATCATTAGGTAGATTTAATTGCTCACCATCCAAAAAAATCTTTGACGTGTTCGCTGCAGCATGCCCGGGACTTGGGAGTAAGAACAGCACGAACAGACTCATCCATAAGAGTAGCAAGGTCTTCTTCATTACACACCTCTATTATTTAGATCTAAGAGCTTGATTAAGCTTGATCCATTCTTGGAATTCTTGTCGTTTCATTTTCTTCACGGGTTTTACCTTGTTACTAGCTAACGTGTATCTGTACAAAATAAATTGGTCTGATGGATATTCACTGATGTAATCTAGCCATGTGCCTTCCTTTTGCCACAAGATCAGTGAGGTCGTGATGTAGTTCGTTGTCCTTGGCAGCCTCATCAGGCGGTCTTGTTGTGCATCGTAGATGGATATGGTGCTTTTGGAGGTATCCCCGTAAGAGAAGGCGATATGATCCTCGGAAGGTGCCCATGCATAAGCGGTGATGGTTTCTACGTTTTTCTGACCAGCCTGGTGTAATCGATCCTGAAGATTCCGCCATTCGCCCGTTTCAAGGTTCAGGAGAATCAATGAACTTCCTGCGCTACGTTCTGCTTGTATGGCAATCCATGCCTTCGAGTCGGAGGCAGTGACACTTGTAATCTGAAGCAGCTTGTCCTCCCAGTCGCTAGTTTGCATTGTAAACTGCTGTTTCCCTTGGGTGACGACAATGGATTGAATGACATGTTGCTCAAAAGCTGGAACGCCTTCCCGCTTAGTAGAAGTTGTGGTTAAGGTAACGTTCCCGCCCTTCCAATGGAGGGGGTTGCTGCTGCTTTTTTGGAACGTATGGTTACTGGCATACATAGATGGAGCGGTCGTAGCGCTTAGAACGGAGTTGGATGTCACAGACTCGGATAGGTTCTGTTTAGCCACCACCATAGAAGGTACTGTAGTCGTCAATCCTGCTAAGAGCACGCCGATCAATAGCCAGCCAGTTACATTTTGCATCGCATCATCTCCTTTATTGCCTATGGATTGTTAACACGTAATTAGGATTCCATAATCTCCCTACACTATATAAACGGTAAAAATGTAAAAATGTTTCTATGTGGAATTGCTTCATGTGATCAATATTTAAAAGTTTGTTTATCATCAATGCATCCTTCAGTCAGTAAGATATATATTTAATGGATCAAACAGACAAACAGATGTAGGATATGGACATACGGTCTAATTAATTTCATATTTTCATACGATGAATACTGGTTTATCGGGAGGGGAATGGAGATGAGTGAGCAAGGGGAAAGGGTTCGGAGCATTCTGCAGTCTATGAGTTTACAGGAAAAGGTTGGGCAAATGTTATTGATTGGATTCCATGGCACGGAAGCTGCCGGAGACATTGAAGCGTTAATTCAGCAGTACCCGATCGGTGGCGTGATCTATTTTGCGCGTAACGTAGAATCGCCTGAGCAGGTACAGCAACTGTCAGAGGGATTACAGAGCATTGCTTCCGCAAGTAACCATACTCCACTCTGGATTTCCATTGATCAAGAGGGTGGCATGGTATCCAGGATTACAGAGGGGATTGCGTTAATGCCCGGACAGATGGCGATTGCTGCTGCTGGTTTCCAGGATGACGCTTATCAAGCGGCATATATTAGCGGAATAGAGTTGAGATCTATGGGGATTAACATGAATTTTGCTCCCGTCCTGGACGTTAATAATAATGCGGCTAACCCTGTCATTGGCGTGCGCTCATTTGGTGAGAATGCTGATATCGTAGCAGATTACGGAGTTAGAGCTGTAGCGGGTTACCAAAATGCTGGAGTTGTAGCGACAGCTAAGCATTTCCCAGGTCACGGGGATACCGATACGGATTCCCATCTTGATCTACCCATCATTCCTCATGACCGAGAGCGGATGAACCGAGTTGAGCTGGTTCCCTTTCGATCCGCTATAGCAGCAGGTGTAGATGCAGTTATGTCAGCACATATTTATTTTCCTGCACTCGAATCAGAGCGTCTACCTGTCACCTTATCACGATCCGTCCTTCACGGGTTGCTCCGCGAGGAATTTGGTTATGAGGGTATGATTGTAACAGACTGTATGGAGATGGATGCCATTGCTGTACACTATGGAACGGTTGAAGCAGCAGTGATGGCTGTAGAGGCTGGAGCAGATCTGGTACTCATTAGTCACACGCCGAGGTTACAGATAGAGGCATATGAGGCACTGATCTCTGCGGTACAACAGGGTCGAATTAGCGAAGCACGAATCAATGAGTCGGTGATGCGGCTATTGATGTATAAGAGTAAGCATGGTTTGTTAGACAGCAGAATGAATGCAGATAATCGAAGTGAGGATGTTAATCTGTCTCCCGTACAGCTCGATATGCCCGCCTTGGATGCTGGAACAGAGCGTAACAGCCTGCTACATCAGGCTGTAGCTCAGCGGATCAGTGAGAGGAGCATCACACTTGTGCGTGATCAGATTGGGATGTTACCCCTGAAAATGCAGCGTACATTGGTCATCACGGTTGCATCATCGGTGACCAGTGCTGTTGATGAACAATTAAGTGAAACATCCACGCTAGGTGCTGTATTATCGCGTTATGGGCTGGAGGTTATTGATTTGTATGCCAATGTGGAGAATGTCTCTAATTCCTCTGCAAGTATGTTACAGGCTGCTAGAGAGCAAGAAGTGGAGCAAATTATCGTAGGCACCTACAATGCTGGAAGTCCTTCTGGCGAATCACAATGCAGATTAATTGAAGCGTTGCAGCAAATTGGAAAACCACTAGCAGTCGTAGCGCTGCGCAGCCCATATGATCTGCTTGCTCTACCTAACGTGAAGGTCTACGTAGCAGCTTACGAGAGCCGGCCGCTCGCGATGAATAGTGTTGCTCAAGCGCTCCTAGGTCGAATTCCTTTTCAGGGGAAATCGCCTGTGTCGATCGAGTGAAGTGAGATAAAAACGATGATGTAGCGTACTGATGTAGAGTGTAGAGTGTGCTATAGAGTGCGTGGTTATGGCTAGTGCACACAGCAAAAAGGACGAATCCATGAGAGTCATTTCCCTGCAACATAGATCGGGAGATGGGTAATCAAGGAAACGTCCTTTTTTTGAGGATATAGTAACTCTAGCTAATTAAAAATAAAGAACATCATTATTGCAAATGCAGTGCTTTGGCTGTCTCTGCTTCAACCTCGCTCATCAGAGTAGTCATGTCCATGCCCGCATGATTACCGAGCAAGATGATCGTGATGTCATCGGATAGATTACGAGAGAACGCAGTAGCGAAGCCACCACCACTACCGTTATGGAAAACGGTACGGTTCTGATTGTTTTCTTTCAAAATCCAAGCGTAACCATAGTTTTTGCTGGAGTAGGGTTTGTACATTTGTTCAATCGTATCTTGGCTCAAGATCTGATCGGTGTAGAGCGCACGATCCCACTTCAACATATCATCCACTGTGGAGTAGATCGTTCCTGATCCCGATTGTGAAACGTAATAAGGTGCAGGCACCCAAGCGTTATTTTCGGAAACAAATCCACTGATGGTTTGAACTTGACGGGAGGCTTCTCCTGAGTTTTTCATTCCGAGCGGTTTCAGAATTGTTTGTTGTACATAATCAGCGTAGCTGCTGCCGGATACTTGCTCAATGACATAGGCGAGTAACACGTAGCCGCTGTTGCTGTATAGATAAGCGCTGCCTGGTTCAAACTTCAGCGTTTTGTGCCGGATTTCCTCTACCGTTTCCTCCAAAGAAGTCCCTTCTCCTCGGCCGAATGCGGAAGGAATACCTGAGGTTTGGGATAACAACATATGTAGCGTAATTTTATCCCCTTCTGGAATGCCCGAGATGTACTTGGAGATCGGGTCTTGCACATCGAGCAACCCTTCTTCTGCTAAGTGCAGGATGGATGCAGCGGTGAATGACTTGCTTAGTGAAGCGATACGAGTCTTCTGATCCGGACGATTCATGGTGTGTTCATCAGCAAGGCCGTAACCTTGGCGGAGTAATACCTCGCCGTTCTTAGCAATCAATGCCATGCCAGGAAACTCAGCTTCGCGCAGATACGTATCCACACTCGCAAGTTCAGAATTTAATACGCTGACTTGGTCTGTCTTCACGTTTACACTCATCTGTCCGGAGGCGGTACGTTGTACCTTAATATCTGCCTTGAGCGCATTGGCAAGCGGACGAACCGGAACCATCAATGTACCATTCACCGTCCGAGATTTAACGCCTGTAGACAGTTGAACATGATTGACTTGAATAGAGCTGCTGCTTGCCTGATGAATGAGGGTGTCTCTTCCCACCTTAATGGTAGCTGTCTTCGTAGGCGCATCCCATTTGAGCGTACCATTTAAGGACTGCACAACATCTCGAAGCGGTACGAAGGTTGATCCTTGAAAAATAAGGGGCTGATTCTTCCAGGTCTGTTCTTGACCATTCACTTCAATATGGACAGTGTTAGCCGCCTGAGCGGCCGTAGCGACATTCCCGGCCTGTCCCAGCACCGGGCTAGCACACAACATAAGTACGAGCATGATGCGGGATAACGATATAAAGAGCTTAGAAACAGGTTGTTGCACTTGCGACTTGCGTATAATTTGAATCCTCTCCTTCCAAACGTTTCATGAATAACCAGCTTTATGAGCAATTGTAAACGATCTCGAACAAGCGGTCAAAAATTAAGAATGTTCATGGAGCTATCTTAAAAATTGAAGCCCAATCTCCAAAATTCGAAATATTTAGTATCTATACGTAATATTTTTTGGATGTCTATCCGATAAAAAGAAGGGTGATGAATTTAATGGAGGATAGAAATAATGAAGAAATCGATGAAAAACTGGTTTACCTTGACCGTCAAAAAACGGCTAATCGCTTCATTGCTCTTGTTCCTGATTATACCGAGTATTAGCGTAGGTTGGTTATCCTACACGAAGGCAGCGGAGCGGGTTAACGAAGAGCTCATTCGTTCTGCAGAAGCCAAAACAGAAATGCTTAGTCTGCAGATCAGTGAAATGCTCGATATGGAGAAGGATAATGCCGCACAACTAGCTGCAGGAGTAACTTCTAGCGATGTAATTAACAAATCGCCTGCTGTGCAAAAACAGATGGATCGCATGTCTGAAAACCATGATGAACTTGCTGTACTCACCATAGGTGCTGAGGATGGTAGTTGGATGAAGTCCCCAGATCCAGGCGAACAGATCTATGATCCACGTGAGCGGAGCTGGTACACGCAGGCTATGGTTGAATCTGAGCCTATTATCTCAGACACGTTCCAATCTGCGACAACAGGGGAGTGGGTTGTGACGGCGTCGGCCAAGCTAGCCGATGGTAAAGGGGTATTTGGTGCCAATGTAAGTCTCAATCATCTGAAGGAATCGGTAGATAACATACATATCGGTAAAGAAGGTAAGCTGTACATGCTGGATAATGGAGGGAAGTTTCTCTTCCATTACAATATTGAATCTGGGGTACAGTCTGATGCAAGTTATATTAATGAGATGTACACGCAAGACCGGGGTACTGTGAAATACACCTATGAAGGTCAAGAGTTACAGGCCGTATATTTCACGAATCCAGCGACGGGTTGGAAAATTGTTGGCGAGCTGGTTCCTTCTGAAGCTGCTGAAGCAGTAAGACCTATTTTGATTCGGACGTACATGGTGGTAGGCGCTTCGCTATTGGTCGGCATTATTTTGCTTATCTTTATCATCCGTAGCATCCATCGTCCATTGACGCAGCTTACACAGGCGGCTTCGCAGGTGAGTGCAGGGGATCTTACTGTTCATATCGGCATGAAGCGAAATGATGAATTCGGTCAATTAGCCAATAGCTTTGACACGATGACTTCGTCTCTGCGTGAAGTCCTTGGCGAAGTTCATGGTACATCGAGTCAACTGGCGGCTTCATCGGAAGAGTTGATGGCGAGTTCAGAACAGACATCCAAAGCGACGGAACAGGTGGCTGAGCTGATGCAAGGCGCGGCGGAAGGAACGACGAAGCAAAATCACAGTCTTTCGGCTACAGGGCAATTAGTTGGAGAGATGTCCTTAGGTGTTAAGGAAATTTCAACGAGTGCCGAAAGTACTGCACGAATCGCACTGGAAGCATCTACGAAATCCGAGGCAGGTATGGTTACGGTAGATGGAGCGGTAGCATATATGCATCAAGTCAATGATGAGAGTAAGGCAGTTGAAGCTGTGATTGAGGATTTGCGTGCCAAAAATGATGAGATTATTCAGATTGTTACGGAGATCACGGCAATTGCTAAACAGACGAATATCCTGGCATTGAACGCCACAATTGAAGCGGCACGTGCAGGTGAGCAAGGTCGAGGCTTCGCCGTTGTAGCTAATGAAGTGAAGATACTTGCCCAGAGCTCGGGTAGTTCGGCTGAGCGTATTAATGAGCTGATGCAGGAGATGCAAGAGAAGACCAATGCGGTACAGTCAACCTTTGCCCAAACAGGCGAAAGTATGATGAAGAGCTCGCAAATGATTACAGAAGCGGGAGAGGCTTTCCAAGATATTCGGGATGCTGTTCAGCAGGTCGCGTCGCAAGCAGAGGAAGTATCGGCTGCGTCCCGTCAGATTGATGGTGGAATGGGGCATGTAACCAAAGCGGTGAATGACACGATCATTCTGTCGGATCAGATTGCCTCAGGAACCGAGGATGGTTCTGCCGCTGCGCAGGAGCAACTGGCGACGATGGAAGAGGTTGCGGCGTCATCTGCGGCTCTATCCCGTATGGCAGAGGATCTTCAGAGTATGATTGAACGTTTCAAACTATAGAACGTGTTGTAGAAAAAGATATGTAAGGCTGTGGGGTTGTAACCCTACAGCCTTTTTTGATCTCAGCATATAAGCTGACGAGAGAACTTACTTCTGAATACATGTCCTGTCCTATGCCTATATGAGTAAGAGTATGAGCAAGAGCGTTTGTTGACATTAAATAAACTTAATTATATTATATCTATAAATAAATAAACATTATAATGTACTGTCTATTATTTTAAATAATTTATTTGAATTGAACCAGTATAAGCGATTAAGTAATGAAGCCATTCACATGAGATTAACGATAGAGGATAGAGGAGAGAGTTCTTCCATGAAATCAACGGATGTTATTTTGCAAACAGCCTCATTAGAAGAGATCAAGCGAGGGTACTTGAAGGAAGCATCGAATTATGTGTGCATTTGCTGTGGTTACAGCACAGAAGTGGGCATCATCTATCCCGAAGACGGCGTGTTGTATGAAGCAGAGCGTTACATTCGAGTACACTTGGAGAAAACGCATGGATCAGTATTTGAATATTTGCTAGAGCAGGACAAAGCTATAACTGGACTATCGGATGTACAGCGGGGCTTGCTTGCTCAATTCTATGAAGGGAAGAAAGATGCTGAAGTGCAGCAGGCACTTGGGATCGGCAGTGCTTCCACCATTCGCAACCATAGATATATGTTGAAGGAGAAGGAACGGCAAGCAAAAATATTCTTGGCATTGATGGAGCTTCTCAAAAGCAAAGATACCCATGCACCGGCTGAATTCGTGACACCTGTGAACAAACCAGTCGGTCAAATGAATAGGGGATTATTCGATATATCCGATCAGGATCGAGCCAAGGTGTTAACTAAATATTTCTCCGAAGGTACGGACGGCATGCTTACGACGTTCCAGATGCAGCAAAAGCACAAGTTTATTGTGCTGACTGAAATCATCAAACGATTCGAACCCGGACGAACCTACACGGAAAAACAAGTCAAAGCGCTGTTAAAGCAGGTCTATCATGATGATGTTGAGATCCGTCGTTATCTCGTTGACTATGGATTTCTCGGTCGAGAAGCGGATGGCAGTCAATATTGGCGGGAAGTTGATCAAGTTGATGGGGCACAAAGCAGTACGGGTGCAGCCTCCAATGGGGGACATTCAACAACGGTTGAAGAGAATAAATTGAAGAAAGGGGAGTTGGAACGTATGAATCGCCGTAAAGAACTTCAAGAACAGGCTAAAGAGGTTAAAATTGAGGCAGGTGTATATCAAATTCGCAATGAACAAAATGGTAAGGTGTTTTTGGATAGCACTCCTAATTTGAAAACGATGAATGGACAGAAGTTCATGCTTCAGATGGGAACCCATCTTAATCGATCATTACAAGCAGAATGGAATGAATATGGAGGGTCTGCCTTTACGATCGAAGTCGTGGAGAAGTTGAAAAAGCAAGATAATCCGTTTTTTGATACAAAAGATGCGCTAGCGAAGCTGTTGCAGGCATGGATGGAGAAGCTTCAGCCTTATGGGGAGCAAGGTTACCATGGAGATAGCAAGAGTAGCTGATCCAGCCCAGGTATAAGTTGAGGCAATACAGGTAAGTAAAATTGAATTAAATATGGTGAGCTAAATAAGGCATAAGATGAATTCATATGATGTAACATATAAACCTATTTTTCTATAAACTGCTCTATTCAATAAAAGTGCCCTGCTTGGCTAACTCTAGCCAGCAGGGCACTTTTATTGTAATACTCCATAATTAAATTAGAATGAATAAGAAGAATTATAGTTTGAATTGATCAACCAACTTCTGCAGTCTGTACGCTAAGTGCGCCAGAGAGTCAGCCGAGGATGAAATCTCCTGCATGGAAGCAACTTGTTCCTCTGTTGCTGCGGAGATATTCTCTGTACCATCTGCATTCGCTTCCGAAATAGAGTGGATATGATCGATGGATTGAACCACTTCTGCTGTACTTGCAGCCATCTGCTGTGAAGCCGCTGCGATACTCTCCAGCTGGTGATTAACTACATCCACGGCTTGATTGATCTGTGCAAAAGCTTCATCGGCAGAGCGAACAGCACGGATTCCGCTAGCCACATCCTGTTGCCCAGTTTGGGCATCCTTATTCGCCTGCTCAATCTCCTGTCTGATGGAGGCAACGCGCTCAACAATACGTTGGCCGGACTCGCTGGATTGTTCTGCGAGCTTGCGAACCTCACTAGCAACAACGGAGAACCCGCGTCCATGCTCACCAGCTCGTGCGGCTTCAATAGAAGCGTTCAGGGCAAGCAAGTTGGTCTGAGCTGCAATGTCGGTAATGACCGAAACCATTTCGCCAATGGAGGTAGAATGATGTCCAAGTCGTTCCGCTGTTTTGGTCATATTATCAACAAAGCGGCTTACTGAATCCATTTCAGTGACGACAGTTTGAATGGAGGCATTACCTTGCTTAGCTAGCTCGCTAGCCTGCAAAGCAGCTTCGGATACTTGCTGAGTGCTGTCCGTCACCTGTCCAACGCCTCCAGCAAGTTCATTCATCTGCTGAGAAGTATGCTTCAGACGGCTAGCTTGTTTCTCGATGCCTGTTGCAGATTCTTCGGTGATCAGCGCAACCTGCTCGGTTGCTTTCGTTGTCTCAGATGCGTTCACAGCAAGCTGGTTAGATGAGCTGGTTAATTCATCAGCAGTCTGTCTTACATCCTGAATCACGCTGCGCAGAGATTGGCTCATTTTGTTGAAACTAGTGCTCAGTTTACCGAATTCATCTTGACCAGTCACCGGTACCTCTATCGCCAAATTACCATCACTAATCTCATTAGATGCCTGCACCAGGCGATTCAGTGGGCGTGTAATGGATTGTACGATCCAGTAAATAATAATGGAGCTTACGGCAACAGCAATGGCAACGACAATTAGCGTGGTATATAGAATAGGACGAACGGAGGCAGTGACTTCAGCACCGTCAATAACACCTACAACTGTCCAGCCGGTTGTTTCATTCGTTGTAAAGAATGCATGTTCCTTATGTCCTTCTAATGTATACGTGAGAGAACCATTTTTCTGATTGAAAATGTCTTGGAAAGGAGCAGAGGTACCTTCTGTTCCAGGATCTACGGTTGGATGTACGATGATTTTGTTGGCATTATCAATAATGTACACATAACCTTTTGTACCAATCTTGGTGTTGTTAACGGTCTGCGACAAGCCTTCAAGTGAAAGGCTGACAGAGACGACGCCATGACCATCTGCTGCGGTCTGAGCTACTGAGGCAACCACGTTACCTGTGTTACTGGAGATATATGGAGTGATAACGGTTGGGACATCTTTGTTCTGTGTTGCGGCTTGATACCACGGGCGTTCACGAGGGTCATACCCTGCCTTATTGACCGCGGTTACGGGAGAATTGATATATACACCTTGATCTGTACCGATCGAGGCAAGCTCTACGTCATTGTGGGTTTCTTTATATGCATCAAGTAGGGTACGAATGGTTTCTGTTTCGTCACCTTGAGTTGGGCCTACATTGCCTGCATCCATCTGGGAAGCCAGGAAATCGACATTTTTTCGTGTAGCACCAATGATCTCATCAATGGTCTGATTAAGCACATTCACACTGCTCATGGCACTTTCATACATCTTTTCTTCCACTTTGCCTTCGGCTGTCTGGAATGAGATGATGCCTAGGCTGATCGTTGGAATGAGTAGGACAATCGCAAATGACAGAATCAGTTTCTCTCTCATCTGTATAGACCTTTTGACAACAACCTCATGTTTCTTCTTCATACATATTCCCCCTCTAAGCAACACCCGCAATAATATGGACCAACCACGTTTGAGCAAAAACAGCGACAACCTACGTTGTTATTGTTTTGGATCACGACATAAGCAAGGTTAAGCATGTCCCATCATGACTTAGGTGATCATGTAATATATATTCGGCTGTGTAGGTCATTTGGATTAGGTCTATTTGAGTACTTTTGCATAAAAAATTTTACCTCTCCCCGAATCTTTCATCTTGTGGTATATTTCTAGGTTAATGTGTGAAAAACACCTATACACCAAGAGGAGTAGGAAGGAGTTGTACCCGAATTGAGTAAAGCAGTCATGGTCGAGGCTGAGCCTTCATCCGCAGCAGACGTGCAGGATACAGCTTCTTTTATGCAAGGGGTTAAAGACTGTATCCCAACATTGTTAGGCTATTTAAGCATTGGTTTTGCCGCAGGTGTTATTGAAATGACAGCAGGTCTAAGTTTAGCGGAAACGGCCTTGCTCAGTCTGATCTTATACGCAGGATCTGCCCAGTTTATTGCTGCTGGTATGTTAGCATCGAATGGGTCGGCAACTGCGATTATATTTACGATATTTTTTGTTAATCTTCGTCACTTGTTGCTCAGTGCAGCAGTGTCTCCGTATTTTCGACATCTGACTCCACTCAAAAATATGTGGATTGGCTCCCTCCTCACCGATGAGTCGTTCGGTGTGGCCATGACTCGTGCAATCGGGCGCGAGAGGTTAAGTGAGCGCTGGATGCATGGACTGAATATTACCGCGTATCTGAACTGGTTCGCAGCGAATATGGCGGGAGCGTACTTTGGGCGCTGGATTACGAATCCAGAGCGGTTAGGGCTTGATTTTGCATTACCTGCTATGTTCATCGGTCTGATCGTGCTTCAACTTGTACAACGGAAAAATAAAAAGCTACATATTAACGTCGCAATCATCGCAGTCGTATGTGTCATTATCGCGAGCATGGCGTCACTAGGCAGCATGAGTATTATTGTAGCCGCAGTCATTGCGGCGACCATGGGAGTGGTGATGGAAAGATGGAAGTAAGATGGGATGTATTCTGGATCATTATGGGCTCGGCATTGTTAACATTTATCCCTCGCGTGCTGCCCTTGATGTTGTTCAGTAAAATACAGATTCCGATGTGGCTGCTACGCTGGCTTGAATATGTACCTGTAGCGGTTATGGCTGCTCTCATTGGACAGGAGCTCTTCATGTCTGGTAACAAACTAGTACCGATTACACAGAATCCAGCGCTATGGGCTGCTTTGCCCACGCTTATTGTCGCAATCTGGACACGAAGCCTACTTGGAACCGTCCTGGTAGGTATTGTTGCAATGATGATTTTGAGGTATTGGATGGGTTAGTTCTACGTTAAATTTCCAGTGATTAGGAGTAAACCTTCTGCTTAATCGGTTAATAATGCTCTATAGAAGTGTCTTACATGATAGAACATTATGCTGAGGAGCGAAGGGAGCGAGATCGATGGGAACGATAAGGCTCAAAGTGTTAATCACAGGAGCGGCTGGTGTAATTGGTCGAAGTCTATTGACGGGACTAAGAGCACTGGAAAAGTATGATATCATAGCTGCTGATCTGCAGCAGGACGATGAGGCAGGCATTGTAGAGCTGGATGTTACGGATGCGGAGAGAATCAAGGAACTCACTCAAGGTGTGGATACGATCCTGCATATTGCCTGGGCAAAAGATGAAGAGGATTTTCTAGGCAGAGCACTACCGATTAATGTGACTGGGGCATATCATCTGTATGAAGCTGCTCGATTAAATGGTGTGAAACGTATCATATTTGCAAGTTCAAACCATGCAACAGGGTTCTATAAAACAGGCGAGGATATTGAGGTTGATGACCCCTATCGGCCAGATAGCTTCTATGGACTTAGCAAGTGTTACATTGAGTTGTTGGGACGGTATTATGTGGATAAGCATGGCTTGTCTTCATTCAATATCCGAATTGGCAACTTCTCTGGTGACACCCATCCGCATTCCGAACGTTCCGCACATATCTGGATTTCGCCACGGGATATGGTGCAGTTAGCCCATTGTTGTATTGAAGCAGACGCGAACCTTACCTACCTTAACCTATATGGAACTTCAGCGAATACAGACAATTACTACGATATTGGATACCTCAAAGAGAAAATTGGTTACATTCCTTTAGATGATGCGGCAGATCTATGGGAGGAAGCCAAACGTCATGGTGCACCCGATAAGCAAGATGAAACGGCCTATCAAGGCGGCGGTTATACAGCGAAGGAGCAAAAAGGAACCTAGACATGTGTCTAGGTTCTTTCTTATTTAAAATATGAAAACGCTATTTTCTATTGGGCGGGAAAGGGATAAAATGGGGAATGAGGTAGTCAGATGTTCATTTCTATTATTATTCGAAGGAAGGAACGGTATCAATGACGAGTACACATTCATCCGTTATATTGTTTCAGGGAGATTCAATTACAGATGGAGGAAGATCCCGTAATGATGACCCGAATCATTTTCTCGGTCACGGGTACGCCTATCTAATCGCAAGCAGATTGAGTGTAGATCTAGCAGCTAGACAGCCGCTTTTCTACAATAGAGGTATTAGTGGTGACCGCGCATCCGACTTGTATGCACGCTGGAATGAGGATACGTTCAGCTTGAAGCCGGATCTAATTAGCATTCTGATTGGTGTTAACGATGCTTGGCGTAGCATGAATGGTGAAGCAAGCGGATTCACCGATCGTCTGGGACGAGCGTATCGCCACCTTTTGGAAGAGACACGTGAAGTGATGCCGGATACGGGGCTGGTGCTTATGGAGCCTTTTATTTTGCAAACAGGAGCAACCGTAGAAAATTGGGATCGTTGGCAGGAGAGAATTGGCGAATATCAGCACTTGGTTCGTGAGCTCGCCCATGAATTTGATGCTGTATTTGTACCGCTGCAACAGACATTCAATGATGCACTTCAGCAGGCTGAAGCTGCTTATTGGTTATGGGACGGTGTTCATCCAACAGCAGCAGGACATGAACTGATCGCTCGCCAGTGGTTGGATGTAGTACAGAACAGCCCATTGAAAATACAATAATATCGTGAGCGGAGGAAGGCGAGGAGTACTTTCTTCGCTTATTGCAATGCGGTAGGAACAAGTAGGTCGAAGCGAGTAGTTCTTTTTATAAATTGGAAGTTACTCCCTAAAGAGTGTGAAAATGATCATATGCATATCAAGCAATAGCTTAAATTGAAATCGGTTACAGTGGTAAGGAGGCTTTTCTCATGACCGTCCATCCTGGACTGAACTGGACGACGAGGCAGATTGCAGAGGCATTGGAGCAGGGAACCTCGGAAGCTTTAGTAAGCGTTTCCGAGTGGAAAGGCAAGATTGCGAATACACTGGATGATCAGGAATACCGTGATTTTTGGAAGGACATCGAGTCGTATGCGTTGAGGGCAGGCCGTGAGCCTTTGCCTGAATTATCGTTTACCCTTTTGCGTCAATTCAGGGATACTGGGGAACGCAAGGCGTATGAAGCGGCCTATTTTGAACGTCGTGGACGAATAGTGGCTCTTAGTGTATTAACGGCTACGTCAAAGACTTCTACATACGTATCTCTGCTGGAGGATCTGATCTGGAGTGTGTGCAATGAACACACCTGGTGCCTGTCTGCTCACATACCACCTGGAGAAGAAACGAATGCTTACACATGGATTGATCTGTTTGCAGCAGAGACGGCTCAGATGCTTGCAGAGATCATGGTCATGCTGGGTGGCATCATCGATGAGCGAGTAGAGCGCCGGGTTCGCTCTGAGATGGAGCGCCGGATTTTTACGCCGCTATACCGAGAGGATCGAACGTACGGCTGGGAACGTGCAGAACACAATTGGTCGGCCGTATGTAGCGGTGGCTGCGGGGTGGCTGCACTCCTTCTGCTGGAGGATCAATCGCTTCGGGTTAAAGCTGTAGAACATACCTTGCAAGCAATGGATGCCTTTCTGCATGGCTACGGCGAGGATGGCGGGTGTGCAGAGGGCATCGGTTATTGGGTATATGGGTTTGGCTTCTATACGTATTATGCGGAGATGTTACGAATCTTCAGTGCAGGTACACTCGATATGTTATCTGAATCTAAGACGAGAGCCATTGCGTTATTTCCCCAGCATATTCATATGTCTGCAGGCACATTTGTTAATTATTCAGACAGTCATGAACGGGAGGTTATTCCGTCAGGCTTGTTATCGAGGTTAGCTGAGCGAGCGCAAGGGGAAGTCAGCTGGCTGTTGTCCATTCCTCTTTTGACAGATGATCCATGTAGGCGCTGGGCACATATCGCACGTAATCTGTTATGGACGGATAGGGCTGTACTTAATGGTCATCGTGATCAGGCTGGGCAGCCCCCGTCTCAGACATTTATCGTTCTGGAGGATTTATCATGGATCATGGGCAAAGCTCAACTGATACGTGCCGAAGAGATGGCAGGGATTGAGGTTGCTTACTCGGTGAAAGGTGGGCATAACGATGAACCCCATAATCACAATGATCTGGGACATTTTATTCTTCATGCAGCGGGTGACAACATACTCTGTGATCCAGGTGCAGGTGCGTATACTCAGGCTTATTTCAGTCCTGGACGGGAGAGTATTCTCCAGATAGGTTCTCAGGGACATAATGTGCCGATCATTGAAGGAACGGTGCAACAATCGGGAAAAGAAGCTGAAGCAAGGTTGCTTGAAATGAAGCATGCATCTCCACATAGCGTAGCCGTCACCTTCGACCTCACGTCAGCCTATGGGAATGCACCTACATTGGCTCGATATACAAGGCAATTTAATTGGAGTTGTCCTCCTTCAGCTCAAGAGGCTGAGCTGTTGGTAGAGGATCATTTTACATGGAAGTCCATCCAAGATCCCGATTATATGAATATGGATATAGATGATGTGGCACGAGCAAGTGAGCTGAATCTGTATGCTGAAGCAAGCACAAATGGAAATACCACTGTAAATGGAAATGCAAGTGTGAATGCAAATGAAGATGAGGGTGCAACTCCAAATGCTAGTAGCAGTGCTTATGCTTTTGCATACAAAAATGTGACTCAACGTTTAGTCAGCCACGTCGAACCTGTTTTCCATGATGGTATGATCCATTGGAAGACCGATAAAGCCTTGGTGAGCATGACCTATGAACCGGAACACAGCTCGGACCGTTGGGTTGCTCGACTTGAAGTGGTGGATACGGTTGACCATGATCATCTTCCCCTGAGGCTATATGTTACGGAGCTTGTCTTGGTGCGTACATCCAGTCAGGGTATGAAAACCACAGTTTCATCTGTGCAGGAGACCTGGTGCAGAATGAAGTTTATCACTCAGCCTAGAGTGTAGCGGAGAATCGGTTGGGATTGTCGCTCTTATCGCTATGGAACGCATGTGAACATGGAAGCGTTGGGTGTGCACCTATTGTAGCAGCCCTATTAATAGACCAAAAAGATTGATTAGAGGAGGATACAACGTATGACAGAAACGGCTAATTGGGTAGAAGAAGCATGGCGGCAGGGTGCAGCAAAAGTACTTCGCAACGCAGAGCGGATTAAAGATACCTTTCCACATATTGCTCCGCAAGGTAGATATGATCAGAATGATCCGGAGTGGTGGACGGCGGGCTTCTGGCCGGGACTACTCTGGCTGGTCCATGAAGCAGCGCCGAATGCTGAGGCGGTTGCCTCCTTGGCGCGTATTGCTGAAAGCTGTGAGCGCCAATTGGAGGGTTGTCTTCGTGATCCGGACTCTGTCGATCACGATCTAGGGTTCATCTGGCTGCTTAGTGGCGTAGCCAACTACAGCCAGACGGGCAGCGCAGATGGCAAGCGGCGAGGTATGCTCGCCGCTAATCTACTTGCTGCCCGGTTCCACGTGCGCGGTGAATTCATCCGCGCCTGGAATTTCAGCTCGTCAACGATGGACACGCGCGGCGTAGCCATCATTGACAGCATGATGAACCTGCCGCTGCTCTACTGGGCGTCAGAGCAGAGCAGCGATCCGCGCTTCCGCTGGCTGGCGGAAGCACATGCGGACACCGTAGCGCGTGAATTCGTGCGCGAGGACGGGTCCATCTGCCACGTGGTGGAGTTCGATCCACACACGGGGCAGAAGCTTCGGGAGCATGGCGGCCAAGGCCATGCTCCGGGTTCCGCCTGGGCGCGGGGTACCGCCTGGGCGCTGCACGGGTTTGCGCTGTCATTCCGGCATACGGGCGAAGCCCGCTATCTGGAGACAGCGGAAGGCGCGGCCGATTTCTTCCTCGCCATGCTTGGCGAAGAGATCGTGCCGATGTGGGATTTCCGCGCACCTGCGGAGCATCAGGTGGCGTGGGACTCGTCCGCTGCGGCCATTGCCGCGAGTGGACTGTTGGAACTCGCGAAGCTGTCGCCACGCGGAGCGGAATACGCTGCGGCAGGTGAGCGCATCGCTCGTGGCTTGTACGAGCGGTATAGCTCGGGTGAATCGGCAGCTGAGGAAGGCCTGATTATGCAGGGAACCGTGCATTATCCAGAGGGACGGGGCATTAATGTCCCGATTATCTATGGTGATTATTTCTATATGGAAGCACTGGCGAAGCTGCAAGGACGTCCCGGGTTCTTTTAATTCCTTTCAACAGCCTACTGCAATTATTAATGAGTCATGATAACCAACTTATTCTATAGATAGAAAACACAGTGGTTGAGTGTGCAAAGTAGAGTTTCTGTGGAATCCACAAAAATTCTTACATGAGCACATCTCATCACTGTGTTGTTTGTTTATGCCGCAAATATAGAGAACATAGAAGGTCGCTTAGCTTTCAACGGAGTAGCATGCATAGTAATATCCTTCCGTTCATTTCATATTGGTTCAAATTCAGTCTGTAAATTATCGAGATACTAGGTTAACTGTTGAAGGATTTACGGTGTGCGCTCGTGCGCGTCTCTATGTTCCAGGCTACGTCTCAAAATAACAAAATCCGCTGAAGATTGATCCGGATAACGCTGCGGGATGATCTCCTGCACTTTGAATTCCGGATAATCGTACAGATAATGGAACAGATTGCGATCTTGGATCGTATCAACGCCTGGGTTTCCTGTCCCTTTCAGCCGGGTGTAGAGGACAACCCACTCTCCAGAGGCATGCAGGATATCATACAGTGTATTCCGGAAATCCTGTTCATCTGTAATGTGGTAGAGTACATCGAGACAGATGGTCAGATCCGCCTGAAGAAAACCTCGGTTAATCCACAGACCGGGTGTATATAACATGAAGCTTTTGGATGTATCGCTCGCAAACTTAGAAGCACATAAACGAACGGACGATGCTGCTACGTCCATGCCGAGATATGTACCATAGTTCATGTATTGCAGCTGATTACCATCCCCACATCCAAACTCAATTACGCTGGTGATACCTTCTCGCTGAATGAGCTCATTGACGACCTCAGCCTTAAATTCAGCCAGCACCCCGTAAGAGCCTCTCCCTGACGTTTCTCCTGAGCGATACGTTTGCTCCCAATATTCAATGTAGTCGAAAGACTTCGTCATCGTTGTCCCCCAATCATCCATCAATTTCAATTGCCGCTATAATAGCGTATGCGGGAACTTATCCTATATGATCTTGAGTGCTTTTTGCGTCACAATAAGAATTAATTCCCACTAATTTTCCTGAAAGTCTAAACATCTGGAAAGAACCTGCCGACATTAAACGTAAGGAAAAAAATGATTACAATCGGGGGGAAATGATGTTAAAGCCAAGATTGACCAAGTATATGGTGATGATGCTGGTACTGGTACTGAGTATTTCCAACGTAGGCCTGGCCGCTGCGGCAGATAAAGAACTATCCAAAATTGTCTTGTCTAAAAATGAGTTGTCGCTCGAAGTGGGTGATTCGACTTCAGTGACGGCCACAGGGGTATATAGCGATAATACATCGCAGAGTGTGACGATCAGCTCGGAATGGAACAGTAGTAACCCTTCAGTTGCAACGGCTGGAAGTACTGGAACGGTTAGTGCCAAAGCTGAGGGTGAAGCGACGATTACGGTAATTTATCAAGGCAAACAAGAAACGATTCATGTCAACGTGACGAAAAAGGTCAAAGCGCTATCCAAGGATGTACAGAAGCTGGATCTGCGAATCGGATCTTCAAAGAAGATCAATCTAACAGCAACATACAGTGACAACACGGTAGAGGAAGCAGCAGCGAAAATTGCCGAGTGGTCCTCTAGTGATGACAAAGTAGCGACTGTAGTGAATGGTGAGGTTACCGGCCAAAGTGCAGGTACAGCCGTGATCACAGGTAAGGTTGGTAAACAAAGCGTAACGGTAGATGTTAACGTTGAAGTGGTTAAACGTGTAGATGTGAATAAGAAACAGATCAATCTGTTATTGAATGGTCAAGATGATGTAGAGCTGACGGCAACATATCCAGATGGTTCAACAAAAGTTGTGACTGAGCTTGCAGAGTGGACTACGAGCAACGAGAAGGTAGCAGATGCAATTAAAGGTAAAATTAAAGGTTACGCTGCTGGTTCAGCCAAAATCACAGCAACTTACGGTACGAAGTCCGTAACGATTGATGTTGATGTTGATCTGACGAGCAAACTGAGCGCAAGTAAACAAAGCGTGTTCTTGCGTGTCGATAGCACAAACCCAGAGAGCGATAGTACAGCAGACATTGTACTAACGGCTTCTTATCCAGATAGTGCGGATAAGCCGGTCACAGATCTTGCTACATGGACATCCAGCAATGAGAAGGTAGCTACTGTATTCAAAGGCAAAATTACGGCTGTGGGCAGTGGATCAACTACGATCAAAGCGACACACAGCGGTAAAACGGTAGAGATTGCAGTGGATGTAGATACAGCGAGATACCTCGATATCGATGGTGTTGAGGACAAGGTTGCGATGAGCCTTGCTGATAATACCAAAACCAAGAATCTTGTCGTAAAAGCAGAATATATCGACGGAAGTAAAGAAACCGTAACGTCTAAAGCAACATGGACTTCCAATAATGCAGATGTCGTTTATGTATCTAACGGCGAACTGATCGCATACAAATCCGGTACAGCGACCATTACCGTTGCTTATGGCGGCAAAACCGTTAAATTCACGGTCAATGTTGATGTAGCGGACAAGTATGAGATGGAGAAGAAAAAGGCTTCCGTCGCAGTAGGTGGCACGTTTGCTGCTAAAGTTTTCGCCGTGTTCGGTGAAATCTCCAAGGATGTATCTGAGGATGCAACATGGAGCAGCAGCAGTGAAAAAATCGCTGAAGTTGACAGCAAAGGTAATGTAACGGGTGTAGCAACGGGTAAAGCGACGATTACAGCCAAAATCGAAGGAAAAACATTGACGTTGCCAGTAGAAGTTGGCATGGCTAGTGATCTGGAAGCAGATGAGAACTTCGTTGTGTTGTCTACGAAGGAAACGAAACAAATCGAGCTTACTGCTACGGATGAGGATGGATTGACGAAAGACGTATCCTCTGAAGCAACTTGGAAATCAAGTAATGCACGTGTGGCTGATGTGAAAAAAGGCGTTATTACGGCGAACAGCAGTGGTAAAGCAAACATCACAGCAGAGTATGGTTCCAAGAAAGTCACCATTCAGGTTGAGGTTGACGTAATCTCACGGATTGAAGCATCCGTGCCAGCACTTTCTCTAAAATCAGGAGACACTGAAAACCTGACCGTTACCGTCCTATTGAGTGATGGTAGCGAACGTGATGTAACGGATAAAGCAGAATGGAAAACAAATAACTACAAGGTTGCACAGGTGAGCAAAGGCGCTGTAAAAGCTATCGGTTCAGGTAAAGCTAAAATTACAGCAAAGTATGGCAGTAAATCGGTTACGATTGCGGTGGATGTAGATACGTTGAAATATCTGCAAACTGACAAAGTTACACTGACGATGAAGCCAGGTGACAAAGCGACCGTAATTGCAACAGCAACATTTGCAGATGGTAGCGAAGCAGACGTATCCAAGCCAGCGCTGTGGAAGTCTTCTCGTATTGCGACAGCATCGGTGAAGGACGGCGTTATTCAAGCGAATGGTAAGGGTAAAGCAACAATTACGGTCACCTATGCTGGCGTGAAAACAAAAGTGACGATCGTTGTTGAAGCGAAGTAAACTCTTCTTTAAAAACGAGGTAAATAACAGTAGGCATGTTGGATGAAGTACTAGCTACAACATACTAAGATAACAAAAGAAAAACGGTGATACCTGTTCTTGTGAGCGGGTATCACCGTTTTTTATTGTGCTAATGTTTATAAAAATATTATAACGAGCAATTCGTCTTCACAAGTGAGCAGTTGAATTACATGAAATGAGGCAGAACGAATGCGCCGTATGCAAAGGCAATGACAATCAGAATAGCAGGGTGAAGCTTGGTTTTGGTCATGACCCATAGCGAGATTCCAGCAATAATTAAGGTTTGCCAGATGCCGATCGACTCGGTGGAGACTTGGCCGAACTCCCAGGTGAGCAGAATCATGAGCACGGCAATGACGGGCTGTACTAACAGCGTCATACCTTTAACCTTTGGAGAAGTACGGTATTTGTTAAGTAAGCGTAGCAACAGAATTAGCGCAACGGCCGAAGGCACAATCGTAGCGAAGCTGGCAATGAATGCACCAAACCAGCCGGCAACCTGATAACCGACAAAGGCAGCAATCTTCGTGGCGATTGGCCCTGGGAGCGCATTACTAATAGCAAGCACATCACCGAATTGCTCTGTCGTCAACCACTTGTAGTGATTCACGATCTCTTCTTGCATAAGCGGAATGGAGGCTGGACCGCCCCCGTATCCTAATATATTGGCTACAAAAAATCCCCAAAATAACTCCCACCATGCCTGTACCATCGTCTAGGACACCCCCTTATCGGCGTTGTCCTTCGACTTGAAGCGCTGAACCACATCGAAATGGAAGAACCCGTAAACTAGAAAGACAGCGATAACGATGCCCGGGTGAACGTCTAGTAGCAACAAGAGTACAAATGCAATGACCCCAAATAGAAGGGCAAAGGTTTTGCCGAGTCCTTTCCACGCTTTCATGGCGAACTCATAAGCCATCATCCCAAGCATGACAAAAATGACCGGACGTACCGCTGCCACCATGCCTGCGACGACTTTGGATTCTCGCAAGGCATACATTGAGCCGAGCAGTGCTATAATGGCAATGCTTGTCGGTAGTATATGAGCTAGCACTGCTACAATCGCGCCCAAGAGACCTTTGGTTTTATAGCCTAAATATGCAATCATTTTGGTCGCAATTGGACCCGGTAGAGCATTAGCGATAGCTAAAATCTCCCCGAACTCCTCATCACTAACCCATTTATAACGTGTAACGGCTTCATAACGAATCAAGGGAATTACCGAAGGGCCACCGCCATATCCCAAAATTCCGGTTCGCACCATTCCTGTGACGAGACCGCTATAAACTTTCCAACTCATGCTGTTATCCTCCTACAGTCTCATGCCCATCCGACTTTTATAACGTTTTAACAATAGTTGTGACTCTACTTTGACGATTCCAGGCATCTTATAGAGTTTCTCTAGTAGAAACTGTTCCATTTCCTCCATGTCGGCAAAAATACCATGCATGTGCAGGGTACTTGGGCCTGTCATATGGTATAGGCTGGTCACGGCTGGTTCTTCATCCAGCTTCTCCGCTACTTCATCCAAAAAAGGAGGTTCTACGTCGACATTGAAAAAAGCTGAGACCTGCAGTCCAACCTTGCTGGGGTTGATGACAACCGTGAAGCGTTCAATAACGCCTTTTTCGGATAGTGCATTAATCCGTGCCTGTACGGCTACGCGAGATAACCCAATCTGTTGTCCCAGATCGGTATAGGACATCCGACTATTGTGATGCAGAGCAGCCAATATTTTGCGATCTATGTCATCCAGATTGTGCATTTGGGGGATTTCTCCACCCTTAGAAGAGCGTTTCTCTGCCATGATTGACCATCCTTTTCTATCACTAATTACAGTTAGATCATGAAATGAGCATGTATACATTTTGTACGTAGCACTCTTAATTTTAATGACGAAACGTAATTCGAGTCAATATATTTATAATAAATAAGGATTATACCTGACAATTCACTTTCACTTTGTAAAATTGACCAAGTTTGCCTTCTATATAGAGTGAAAGCTACCTCAAAAATAGAAAAAAAGACTGCCCAAGGAACGCTCCTTGGCAGTCTACAATGTGTACTTTAGTATATTCGTAGCTACACAATAGCTCTATACGATCGACGTGCGCTCTGCAAGCATAGTATTCGCTAGTTATGCTGATCACGCATGATTATGATTCGCCAGTCGTGCTCGAATGTTAACGTAGCATCTACTCCAGCGTGCATTTTGCATCAAATACAAGATTACGCTGCAACTCAGTTGATCATACGTGCATTACTTCGTTGATGTCTTTGGTAGAACGAGGGTGACGGTTGTCCCTTCACCTGGCTCTGAAGATACCCTAAGTGTTCCGCCAGCTCCGCGCGCACGTTCTTCCATGCTGAACATTCCAACGCCGTTACCTACCTTCGTTCCATTGAAGCCGACGCCCTGATCTTCTATGATGACCACGGTTGCATCCTCAGCATCTTCTACGGTCACTTGTGCTTCAGATACATCGGCATACTTCGCGATGTTGGTTAACGCTTCTTGGATGATCCGGTACATCGCGATCTCACGGTTCATCTCCAGTCGTCTGCGTAGATTGCACTCCAGCTTAACTTCGATCCCGTAGTGCCGATTGTAATTCTCTATGTAGGTGCGAATCGCAGGTACAACCCCGAGGTCATCCAATACAGAAGGTCTGAGCTCCCAAGCCATACCACGAACATCCTCCATAATCCCGGTCACTTGTTTCCGCAGGGATTCGACACCAGGATGTGGCTGATCTGCGAGCAGGCGATCCATCTGGATGACGAGAGAGAATAGACTCTGACCGATTCCATCATGCAGCTCGCGCGAGATCCGTCGCCGTTCCTCTTCCTGAATGTTCATGACCTGAGACATCATCGTCTGCAGCTCACCCTCTACACGTTTAAGCTTGGTCACTTCACTTCGTACAGCTAAATATTGATAGGGCTGTCCGTCGTTATCGAGAAATGGCACGATGGTGGTGTTCACCCAGTAATAGTTGCCGTCTTTGTCCCGGTTGCGTATCTCGCCATGCCATACCCTGCCGGAGGATATCGTATCCCACAAGTTCTTCATAAATGTTTTGCCATGATAACCTGAATTAATGATCCGATGATCCTGACCTATCAGCTCACTCCGATCATACTTCGAAATCTCGCAGAATTTATCGTTTACATATTGGATTTTCCCTTTACGATCGGTGAGTGCCACGATGGAGGATTCGTCGAGAGCAAACTTCAGGTCGCTGAGTTGATGCAACGAACCTTTCAGTCTGCTGCGAAACTGGTCATCGGTGATATGCTCATCCAGCTCAAGAAGTAATTGCAGAACAGGCTGGTCGGCAAGTCCGCTGAGTCTATTTTCATGCTCGCTATTCAAAGTTCAGCAACCCCTTTTTCATCGCAAACTTCACGAGTTCAGGACGAGTACGGAGCCCGAGCTTCTCCATGAGATTGCTTTTGTGGGATTCTACAGTTTTGACACTAATGACGAGATGCTCGGCAATTTCCTTGTTGGCGTACCCTTTGGCGATCCATGACAAAATTTCCTTCTCTCGCTCGGAGAGCGTGTCGTATGGTCCGGCATTCTCTTGTTTTGCTTTATCGAGATACTCACTCATCAGTCGTTTCGTTGCACTGGGATACAGATATGCACTGCCTTCTGCAACGGAGCGAATGGCGGCGAGCAACTCTTCATGTGGGGCACTCTTGAGGATATATCCGGAGGCTCCAGCATGGATGGCACGGAATAAATATTCTTCATCATCATGCATCGTCAGTATGAGAATGGCGATGTCTGGCATTAATTTTTTTAATTCAGCAGTAGCTGTTAAACCGTCCTTGCCTGGCGGCATGCTGAAATCCATTAAGACCACATTGGGCTTCAGTTGCTGAGCTTTGGCAATAGCTTCATCCCCGTCCGCTGCATCTCCAACGATCCGAATATCACTTTTTCCGTCCAACAAGGCGATAAGCCCGGAACGTACGACCACATGGTCATCAACGACCAATAGTTGAATCACATCATTTTCCCCCTGTCCGCATGCATATATCTATCTCTATCATACCAAAAAAGAAAGCCACTCAGAGAAGGAATCTCAGAATGGCTGGATATATACAAGAACAAATAAAGGCCTTGCTCAACCTTAACAGGCGAAACAAGCCTTTGTGCTTAAAGTCTATTGTGCAGGTTATCCACGAATGAGAGGTTCTAGGTCACGTGCCAGTTGCTGTACTTCGTGGATCATATCCTCTGAAAATGTGCAGGACATTCGGTTACCTACGAGCAACACAGCTTCAGGCAAGCTGCCTGACTGGAAGACAGGTACCGCAATGGCACATACGAGCCGTTCAGCAAGCATGAGCGGACACCTCCCGGGTGTATGCTCTGAACTAGATTGTGCATCTGACAGCGTGGTTCGCCCAGTTCGCAGCGCTGTGCCGACGAGGTCTTGTCCGGGACGCATTTCCATGCGCTGTACACGTTCGTTGCTGGCACCAGACGTATATTTCCAGCGGAGCAGCGTACCAGACAAACAGGCGAGACCGCAAAAATCGCTGGAGGTGTTAAGGCGCAAGCGGTCAATCATCTCCTGAATGCCAGATGGATGTTCATCATGCATGAGAGACACTTCCTTTTAGGGTCATACCGTAGAATCCGGTCGAATGAACTAACGTTAACTAAATAGACTGAGTCATCATAATAATATGAAGATGTATATGTGTTCTTACGTTCATTTCTATTGTAGACCTTTTCCTTCTCCGTGTAATTCAGGGAAAACCCCTATTTCGTTTCTAGATTTTACTGATCATCCTTGCCCAAGTGCCCTCAGCCCAGACTTACTGCGGCATACAATGCAACTCAGTTTGTAGGTTTAGCGCCTAGTGTGACTTTTCTCACAGCAAATTCAGGGAATTTATCCGTAAGGTTCAGGTAATCCCCCGATAACCTTTATGGTCTTTTCGCGGTAAGATAGATGCATAAGGAAACACGAGGGGGACGATGAATTATGGGTACGGTATTTATAGAAAGAGCAACCCAAGCGACGGAACGAGAACAGACGGAGGGAAGCAAGATGACACAGAGGAATACTGGCGGAATTCTTTCGTTCGTAACAGCCGAACAATGGGCATCGATTGAAACCATGATGCAACCCAAACGGGTGAAGTCGGGGTATAGTCTCTTTCTAGAAGGCGATGAAGCCGGATACCTGTACTTCATTCGTTCGGGACGTGTGAAGCTGACAAAATCCACTGAGGATGGCAAAGAGATTATTTTGTCGATTCAACAAAAAGGCGATCTGATCGGGGAATTCGGTGGCATTGGTGGTCAGATGCACAGCTACAGTGCTGAGATGACGGATAAAGGCGAACTCGCGATTATCTCGCTGAGTGAACTGGAGAGTGTGCTAAGTAAAGATGGCGATCTTGCGCTGAAATTCCTGCAATGGATGGCGCTCGCACAACGTATTACTCAGTCGCGCTTTCGTGATCTGCTGCTCTATGGTAAAGCTGGTGCGCTGGCATCGACCCTTATCCGCGCTAGTAATTCGTATGGAAAGATGACGCCAGATGGCATCGTTCTGGAGATGAAGCTGAACCATACAGAGCTTGCTGAGATGATTGGCGCGACCCGTGAGAGTGTAACGCGGATGCTGGGTGCTTGGAAAGAGCAGGGGACGCTGGATACATTCGATGGCAAACTGATCATTCGCGATTTGGCTGCGTTACGGTGTATGTGTGGGTGTCCTACAGTCCCGAGCTGTCCAACAGAGTTGTGCAGAATGTAATGCAATGCAACACAAGTAAGAATAACTGTTTATCTTCATTGGCGATTGGGGTCGTTACGGAGGACGGTTGTTGTACGGAGAAAGGGTCAGCCTGCGGGCTGGCCCTTTCTCCTATGACTTCGCCAGAATGGAGTAAAGGAAAGAGTCATGATATTTCCCTTTATAGTACCAGTGTTCTCGCATCAGACCTTCGCGCTCCATGCCGATGTGCAGCATCACCTTCTCCGAAGAGCTATTCTCAGGTCGACATTTGGCGAAGATGCGATGCACTTTAAGTGTGTTGAAGCCCAATTCCAACATCGCACGTGCGGCTTCCGTTGCATAACCTCGGCCTTGATAGCTCGGGTTCAACACATAGCCTAGTTCGGCATTGGTGTCCATGACATGAAGACCAATACCACCAATTAGTGTACCTTCTTGTTTCAGACATATGGCTAGTTCGTAGCCTTCTCGTGGCTTTGCTTGTTGTAGCTCGATCACATACTTCACATAATCTTGGGTATCTTCTTCCGTATTCGGTCCCCATGCCGTATGTGTGGTAACCTCGGGTAGCGAAGTATATGTATGAATGTGCTCCCAATCTGACTCTACAATCTCACGAATGATTAATCGTTCTGTTTCTAGTTGCATCATGTCACCATCCTTAACTATTGTAAAATAACCGTGATTTCTTGGTGCTCTAAATTTTCAATAATCGCCTCATATAATGGTCTATTCCCTATTTCCACCTCGAAATCCTCTTCTCCTAAACGTTCGTTCTCTGCGCGTAACCAGTCAATCTCCCGATGCCAGGCGTTATTATCCAGATATGATCTGGCGACTTGATGATTAGCCCACTTTAGGGTAAAAGGGGCGATTGCTCCGAATCCACCATAAGTACAATCGATGAACGAGTTGAAATCCGATCCATAATATCCGCCTGGTCCATTAATGGCTTCACCTAGTGCACAGAAAAAGGAAGCGTAACTAGTGATATATGTACCGTCCATTTGAAATGTTTTTGCCTGATCTTCCTTTATGTCGTTAGTTTTCTCAACGATTTCTGTTGCTATATTCATATTGTTATGGCTCTTCACCACACTGAGCCATGCCCGTCTTCCATTCTCATCGTAGGTAGCCCACTGGTTAAGCTCAGAAGGGAGCGCTGTTCTCCATTGATCCCATATCTGAAGTTCTTGCGCTGAGATCAGACGATGGATGGATACGTTCAACTTGAGATCTGGGGCCAGGGTAGGAAAACCAAGATTATGATACTTTATTGTGTCATGAATGAAGAAACCATAGTTGCCTATTGTGTGATCATCTTTATTCAATATTCCGACATAGGCATATCTCGATAGGGGTTCTTTCTTTTGCAAAATGTACTGTTGAAACTCATGCGAAAAAACGAAATGCTTCATTATAAGCTGGTGGTAACCCTCTTCGAGGTTAATTACTGTACCATCTAGCCCGACGATATCTGTACAATGTCCTATGATCAGATCGGTTGAATCATCTAGAAGCACGAATGGAAAAGTCATGATCGTGTAACCTCCTTAACTGCTATGAATTAATTTTACACATACAGTTTGTGATGGGGAAGGCTTACACCCACCCCAAGCGTACCATATTACTAATAGACGTAAAAAAAGCCCATGACTGATTCTATACGAATCGGTCATGAGCTATATTAAGTATACCCGTTGCATTCTAATCTATTGTGGCTGTTTACATTCCACTGCTGGATAAGCTGCCGTCAGCTTACGGATGATTTCTTTTTGCCATTTCACATCACCAATGTTCATTGCCAGGTTTAGAAGATCCAGATAATCATCAAGCTGCAGAGTCGTTTTTTGTTGAGTCGTATCCATTCGATATTCGTTCCCCTTTATCTATATGATCGTTAATTCATGTACAGTAAACAGAAGAAAGACAAGTTCAAGAATGATAATCATTATCAAGCGTATAATATCATTATGCATGGGTTGAAGGCAAAATGCAATGGCAAGTGCCTTGGTTTTTAGTTTTTTTGATAAAAATTATGATCTACAATGCCCCTCGTATCCGTCCATTAATGAAAAAAAGCAACCTGAGATTCGGCTGCTGTTGCAATTTATTATTGTACAGGTGTACTTCCTATTAGTTTAATGATACGGTTCTTGTCCAATGATTTTTTGGTAACTCGCGATGTCCAATCTACGGCCAAATTTATAACCTACCTCTTTGAAATGGGCACATTTCTCATACCCTAGACGCTCGAACAATCGGATGCTTCGCTCATTCTCTGTGCATATCGTTGCTACAAGTACATGGAAATCTAATGCTTTTGCTTGTAATTCAAGTGCCGATAAGGCTTTTGTACCGATCCCATTTCCAACATAGTCAGGATCTATGTAAATCGTTACTTCTGCAGTACCATCATAAGCCTGTTTGTTTTTGTGTTGAGTAAGCAGTGCATAGCCAATAATTACATCCCGATCTTCAATAACATAAGTTTGGTAGCGAGGATGGCCATTCATTACATTGCTTCGCATCTCATCCAAAGTTAGTTCTTCCGTGTGAAAGGAAACGGTCGTATGGCTTACATAATAATTATAAATGGCCTGTAGTTGTGCCAGATCTTGTTCTGAAACTTCTATTAGCTGCATCTCTCCGAACGCTCCTTCTATACCATGAATAGTTGCATCTTATCACAACGTAGAGAGTTCACAACTATAACCTTTTGATCATTAAAATTTCCAAAGGCTCACCCTCAAGCAATAGGCCTCCCGCATCACGATAGCCCAATTTTCGATACAGATGCTGAGCACCTTCATTGGCTAAAGTAGAGGTCATGACCAGTTCAAACCCGAGTTTCTTCATCTCATTTTCCCAGAAAAGAATGGCTTGCTTACCGAGTCCTCTGTTGCGATAGGGTTCATCAATCCAGATCATATTCATAAAAGGGGTATTGTCCCAGAAATAGCTGTGCCGCATCCAGCCAATGAGTTGCTCCTCATCATTTTGCAGCATATAAATCTCATTGCCTCTGATTTTTGGCAAAATAAAGCTGTCTACGATATGACGGTCATGTTCTCGAATATATTCATAGTGCGATTCTGTTGCTGCAATAATTCTCATTCTACGTCCTCCACGAAATAATGATGTAATGTAAATATTATACAATGGTTTATTTATAGGAGGAAGTAGAGATGTTGTTATACATAGAATAAGGTGAATAGATCACCTATGTTACGGGAAACGTATAGGGTAATTATGCAGAAGACGAAGACGAGGAGGTAGCGATCCATGAACCAGCGGCAAGCAGACTGTGACAGTTCTTCAATGAGACAAAAGTTAAAGGGGGATCTTCATCGTGTGGCGGAACGCATGAACATAACATTATCCCGTTTTGACAATGATCATGCCTGCTTGCTGGGACAATTCGCTGAGATTCGAGCCGAGATCAAGCAGATCGAGGTGTTAGCCTCATCGTTTTACCTGGATTGTTATCTGTCTCCATTCACTGAAAAGTTTGCCGAGCTCTCAGCCAGCGTGCAGCATCTATCTGATCGAAGATACGGAGCACTCATTGTGATTGAACGTGAAACTCCACTGGATTCCATCATTCATTCGGGAGTCGCTGTAGATGCGAGAATAACGCATGCCTTATTGGAGTCGATCTTTATACCTGGTGCGCCATTACATGATGGGGCTGTGTTAATTCGGGGCAACCAGATTGTATCCGCAGGAAATGTATTACCATTATCACAGGTTGAAGTACATGAGCGTAAAATGGGAACTCGCCACCGGGCAGCTCTGGGGCTTAGTGAGGTCACAGACGCCGTGGTACTTATTGTCTCAGAGGAGACAGGGCAAGCATCCTTCGCAATAGGTGGGGATCTGCA
This sequence comes from Paenibacillus sp. Root52, assembly GCF_001426865.1. GTDB lineage: Bacteria > Bacillota > Bacilli > Paenibacillales > Paenibacillaceae > Paenibacillus. The sequence goes on from NZ_LMFO01000034.1 coordinate 46,344, forward strand.
TCCGATTAACGTCATTGAAGCCCTTTCCTGACTTTACCGATGACGAACTTAAAGATCATAAATGATGCACACCTTTTTCCCTGTTCAGGAGAGAAAGGTTTTTTTAATGATAGGCTGATGCCTTACATCGTGATGTGATTTTGCACAAACTTCGTATTCATATGTACAATAGAGAGTGGTCAACAGACAGATCTATAGCGATTCAGGTCGCTAATTTGGTTAGAGGAGCGTTATAAATATGAATTGGTTTGAAGCAATGGAGCATCACGATTATGAGCAATTGGTTCTGTGCCAAGATAAAGCCTCCGGGCTAAAAGCCATTATTGCAATACACGATACCACACTTGGACCTGCACTAGGCGGCACGCGGATGTGGACATATGCATCAGAAGATGCAGCCATGGAAGATGCTCTGCGGCTCGCAAGAGGGATGACATATAAGAATGCAATATCAGGTCTAAATCTGGGTGGTGGCAAAGCGGTCATTATCGGTGATCCAAGGCGTGATAAGAATGAAGCGATGTTCCGAGCATTCGGAAGGTATATACAAGGGTTGAATGGACGTTATGTTACCGCAGAAGATGTGGGGACAACCGAGGAAGATATGAACCTTATCTACCAAGAGACCGATTATGTTACCGGCATTTCTCCAAGCTACGGTTCGTCAGGCAATCCATCTCCGGCAACGGCATGGGGCGTATATCGGGGGATCAAGGCAGCGGCTAAGGAAGCATTTGGCACGGATCTACTGGAAGGCAAAACGATTGCTGTCCAAGGTGTAGGGAATGTAGCGATGCATTTATGCCAATATCTGAACGAGGAAGGCGCCCATCTGATTGTGACGGATATTCATAAGGATTCGGTAAAACAAGCCATAGACCGTTTCGATGCAAAAGCTGTTGATCCAGCAGACATCACCGGAGTAGAGTGTGATATCTATGCCCCATGCGCATTAGGTGGGACAATTAATGATGATACCTTGAAACAGCTCAAGGCTAAAGTGGTGGCAGGCTGTGCCAACAATCAGTTACTTGAGCCAAGGCATGGTAACCAGTTGCATCAGATGGGTATTGTATACGCACCGGACTACGTCATTAATGCAGGTGGTGTGATCAACATTGCCGATGAATTAAACGGGTACAATGCGGAACGGGCATACAGTAAGGTGAGCCAGATATACAACACACTGGAGAGCATCTTCTCCTCGTCCCGTTCGGAAGGCATTCCGACATATGTGGCGGCAGATCGCCTGGCTGAGCGCCGAATTGAGATGATGAAGAACACACGCAGTACGTTTCTGCAAAATGGACACCACGCGTTAAGTTCCCGCAGATTACGCGGATAATCCACGGTAAGTAACATGATAGGGACTCATTAAACTGTCTTATACGTACGAAACATCCCTTCACATGAACCAGGGTGAAGAGGTTGGCTCGTGTATTTAGACAGTTTTTTGATTTCTTTTTATACAGATAGTAGACATGTACATCAAATTCCCACTTCAATATACCGATAATGAATGTACATCGTTCAGATGGTTCATGAAAGTGGGGGAAATCGTAAATGGGGAAGAAGAAACAAGGCTTGTCTTATCGAATTAGAAATATCTCGCTGAAGGTTAAGTTACCGATCATGTTAAGTGTACTAGTGATCTTGGTGCTTATGGGAACAACCACAGCAACGTATTTTGTCTCATCCAAACTATTAGTGATGAAGAGTGAGGCAGAGATTAATGGCATGTCCGATCGCCTTGGGGAAGGGTTATGGACAGCCGTACAGCTTCAACAGCAGATGAGTCACGCGATATCTGTACATAATACGTTTAAAGAGATGCTGGAACTGCGTAATACCAACAGCATGACGGATGAAGAGTTTTTCTCGGATGCCAATCCGTACTTTAACAAAGCAAATACGATTTTGACGAACAGTGTATCGGATACAGTAGTAGCTAAGCCTAATCTGTATTTGCTAGATCAGAACGGGATTATGGTAGCTGCAACCCAGACCGAAGTCATTGGTCAGCCTCGAGATGATCGGGAGTATTTCCAGGAATCCATTAAGGGTGAATCGTTTATCAGTGATGCGATTGTATCTAAGCAAAGCAAACAACTGGTAATGATTTTCTCAGAACCGATCCAAGATGATGAAGGTAATACCATTGGTGTGCTCGCCATGACCATGGACACGAGCTTTTTCCTTGGACAACTGGGTAATATTCAAATCAATGGTGAAGGTAAGATTGAAGTGCTCAGCCGGAGCGGCATAGTCATGTATGATTCAATCGATGAGACCTTGATTGGACAATCACTTGGAGAAGATCAGAACGTGCAAGCACTTCTTCAAGAAAAGGCAACAGACGAAGTGAAAATAACGACAGCCACAATCGATAACACGTATTTTCGTGTCAACCAGATTCCAGGTGCTGATCTTATCGTTCTTGTTATTGACAGCTATGACGATATTAAGCGTCCAGTGCAGGATATGCTTCAGCAGATGTTATGGCTTACGTTGCTCGCAATAGTGATAGCTATTGGGGTCGGCATGTTAATCTCTCGTAATATTACGAAACCGATTATTAGACTTACAGGTTTGTTCAAACAGCTTGCCCAGGGGAATCTGACGGTGAAGGCAGAGGGCAGGTACAACAGTGAGTTCAAGGATCTGGCAGACAGTTTCAATAGTATGGCTGAACAGAACAAGAACCTCATCACAGATATGGGGAAATCCATTACGGTTCTGCAGACAAGTACAGAGGAGCTGGAGGATACCTCCAAGCAAACTACACGATCCATCGATGAGACATCGGCTACACTGATGGGAATAGCACAGGCTATGGAGGCTCAGTCGGAAGATACCGAGCAGATTGTAGGGAAATTCAACAGCTTTGGCGATAAAGTGAGCACTATGAATGGTAGTGCACAGGATGTGAAGGCTAGAGCAGATGAGATTGAAAGTGTATTCCACAATGGAAGCGAAGTCGTGAATGAATTGATGCGGATCAATGAGATGAATGAGCGGGAAGTGGAGAAAATCTCAGAAATTACGGTCAAGCTTCAGAACAGCTCAGGCAGTATTAGTCATATTACAGAGGCAATTAGCCAGATCGCCAAACAGACTAACCTGCTCGCTTTGAATGCCTCCATTGAAGCTTCTCGGGCTGGAGAGCATGGTAGAGGATTTGCGGTTGTAGCAGAGGAAATCCGTAATTTAGCAGAGCAGAGCTCCCGGCAGTCGAAAGAAATTTCGAGCATTATTACACAAAATCTAGCTGATGTAGCCGAGAACAATCAAAGTGTTGCGGAAATCCATACGATCTCGTCCAGGCAGGATGAACTTGTTATTCAGACTCGCCAGGCATTCGACGTGATTCTGGAGAAGGTGATGGAGATCAATGAACAGATCGCTGCGATGGCAGGGCAGATGCAGGAGATGATACAGAACAAGGACGATGTGCTGGAGTCAGCGCATAGCCTGTCGGCATCAGGGGAGCAGGTATCTGCTTCGGTTCAGGAAGTCACAGCAACAATGATGGAGCAATCAGCAACTGTACAGCAATTGGCGAACATGGTGGATACCATCGACCAGTTAACACGTAATTTGGCTGATGCTGCTGGCAAGTTCAAGGTTGAGTAAGTAACGGAGGCAAAATCAAAGCGTTAAAGAAGAGCGTTAGGATACATGAATGAAGTCAAAGAAGCCCCTTGTGCCAGTTAGGTTGGCAGGTCAAGGGGCTTCTTTGGGTATATCTACACTTTTTACAAGAGAACAGAGAGAATAGAAGAAGGTGAGGAGATGCACAGATGCACGGGGTTCAAGTGGAATCATTAATAAATGGTATATAATTGGAATATTAAGCTAAAAAGTAGTATAATGTTTATATAAAAATTGTAAATATGGGTGATTACGGTTATCTATATAGAAGGAGGTCTGAGATGAGACGACATTGGATGTGGCTGATGCTTACGGTTCTTATCACGAGTGTATTAATGGTAGGATGTACGTCATCTACAACGACTGAACCGAGTACAGAGTCAACAAAAGAAGCGATAACAACACCTACTGAAGTCGATAATGAGGTTCCAAAGGCTACGGATCAGGATGAGCAGGCTGCGCTGCAGACAGCGAAAGACTATAAGGCTACTGAATTTGAAGTAAATGAAAATGATGAGAAAAGCGCAACAACGAAGGAGTCTGCCCTAGCTAGGGGAGAACTGATCAAGCCGTTCCTGACCGAGAAGTACTTTGAAAAACAGATGGCTGATCGCAATATCGTTTTGCCTCTTATGGTGGCTTATAAAGAGCAGGTGAAACTGCGTGGAGAAAATATGAATTTCACGTTGAAGGAAAATAGGGGCGATTCTCTTCTCGTGTCATACACGCTAGATCTTATTTTCATAGATGATCAGGGTAAAGAAGTTCGCAACATACCGCTCGAAGGTGAGCTTACTTTCCTGTTTGAGAACAAGCAGTGGCTCATTGTAGACGATACCTACAACATCAGGGAGCTTCAGGAATTAGTCTACGATTATGGTAACTAATTGTGGATAAGAGATTCAGAAGATAAGGCGGGGGGCGATTCAGACGAATCGCCTTATTTTCATTGAACAAGAATAGTTTCTGGATTAGAGAGGAGATTAGACCTGAAAGATCGGAGAGATGGCAGGGGGTGCCGATTGAGTGGGTGTGGCGGGTTGCTGAGTTAAGATCGGGGCATTGTCCCAGACGGAGCTGGGCAGTTCACGTCGTAATACGGGGGCAACCTCTTGGGCGAATCGCTCTAGCTGCTCCAGTTGCTCGCTATGACTGAGTCCATCGACACTAATACTGAGCACCTGATGTCCGTAGGCTGCGTGATAATTTACGATTTTCTCAACAACCTGATCTGGACTACCAATCAAGACAGGACCGTTCGCGATGTTATCCTCCAGATCCTTGAAGGGAGACTGGTTATGCTGTGCAGAAGCAGTAGCATGGAATGCATCGTAATAGGGCTTGTATCTGTGAATGGCTCCTTCTCGCGTATTGGCGAGGTACAAGCTACCAGCTCCAGATCCAATCACTGCTCGCTTGGCATCATGACCATAATGATCGAGGCGTTCTCGATAATGATCAATGAGTGCTTTGTATTTGGCCTGAGGGTGGAACGAGTTAGATGTGAAAAGCGGTTCACCGTACTGCGCTGCAAGCTCAGTGGATAAAGTACTCGATGCGCTACCATGCCAGATCGGGATGGATTGCTGTAGTGGACGTGGTTGAGTGGTTACTTTGTCTAGTGGCGGACGGTATGTGCCTTCCCAGGTCACGTCCTCCTCTGTCCATAGACGCTTGAGCAGACGATAGCGTTCACCCAATGAATCCCACTGCTCTTCCTCTGTGATCCCAAACAGCGGGTAATGCCGAGGATCATTGCCTTTCCCGATAATCATCTCCAGCCGCCCGCCGGATAACTGATCCAGTGTGGCATAGTCCTCTGCGACACGCACAGGATCAAGTACACTGAGTACTGTAACGGTCGTTAATAGACGGATGCGAGAGGTAGCTGCGGCAACTGCCGTCAACACCACAGGCGGAGAAGAGGAGAGGAAGGGTGCGCCATGTCGCTCGCCAATTCCGTATGCATCAAATCCCAGCCGTTCTGCCAATCTGGCCTGTTCCAGAATGTTCTGAAATTTCTGCTGTGCCGTAAACGCTTCTCCGGTGATGGCATTGGGCAGATTCATCATGAGGCTAAATAACGCAAATTTCATCTGACCCTCTCCTTGATTGAAGTAAGAAACGATCACATTATTATTTAATCCAATCCGAATAGTATGATATGTGAGTTGATATAACTGTAACATGTTGTCCGTGTTTCTTCTAATGGATTTTTTCTATAAGCAAATGTTCACTCTGGTGTATCGTTTACGATCAAGCTTCTTATCGTTGTTAATTCACTCTTAATAAAAGAGCCGTTCATCATTATGACGATGAACGGCTCTTTTCGTGTGTAACTACAGGAGGAAGTGTGTCATTGAACTTTGAGTTAGCGTGTGTTCTTTTCCGTAAAATAGTACAAGAAAGCGAGAAGTGGCATAGCAATTCCAATGATGGACGTTAGTGCCCAGCCCCCATAGGCATAAGACCAACTTCCGATCGATGAGCCGGCAGCTCCGCCGATAAAAAAGATCGACATGAAGATTCCGTTGATTCTTCCTCTCGCTTCATTCCCTAAAGAATAAATGACGCGTTGTCCAAGCACGAGATTACCGGATACGGCCATATCTAAGGTGATAGCTGCAATGAGCAATACAATCAGAGCTGTTGTGGAGTTGCTTTGGAATAGATAAGTTATCGCAAATGACAGTAATGCAATCACCATTGCAGCACCCGTAAGAATCCGGGTTAACCCGCGATCGGCTAGTCTTCCCGCTATTGGCGCTGCAATCGCACCGCCCACACCGGCTAATGCAAACCAGGCAATACCTTGCTGTGACATATTAAAGTCATTGGCAAGCCGCATAGGGACTGTCGTCCAGAATAGGCTGAATGCACCAAACAGACTAGCTTGGTACAATGCTCGGCGACGCAGTGGAGGGAGTTTTTTCAATAAAGTACCTAGAGAAATAATGAGCTGTCCGTAATTTAAATTAGGCTCTGGCTGACGTGCAGGGAGAGTGCGGGATAGAAGGATGGTCAATAGCGCAATCATGATGGCGGAGAAGATAAATACGGCTTGCCAGCCCCAGATGCTCGTAATAAAGCTTGCTACGGGGCGAGCGAGCATGATGCCGAGTAGTAGACCGCTCATGACGTTACCTACGACACGTCCGCGTTGCTCTTCTGAGGTCAGATAAGTGGCGTACGGGACTAGAATTTGAGCTACGACAGAGCCTACGCCAATGAATAGCGATACCATTAAGAATAGACCCGATTGAGGGGCGAATGCGGCAATGATCAGAGCTAGGATCAATACGATTAAAGAAAGTGTGGCTAAACGTCGATTCTCAATAATGTCGCTGAGCGGCACGATGAATAACAGCCCAATCACGTATCCCAACTGGGTTAAGGTCACAATAAGTCCGGAAGCGGCAGAAGATAATCCTGTTGTCATGCTGATCGGACCCACTACGGTCTGAGCATAATAGAGATTAGCTACGATTAAACCGCAAGCGGACGCGAGAAGCAACACAATCCAGGGCGAGAGCGTAGGTTGAGCAGAAGTTGTTGAAGCTTGTTTGGTTGGCATTATTATCATCCTCCGAGATTAAGATGGGAATCAGTTTGTATCAGCTTAGTCATAAAAAGTTAATTAGTGAACGCTTCGTACACTTATTGTTGATAAATATATACTAAACGTTTAGTATTGTAAATAGGCATTTTTCAATGAACTGGGATTTTAGTATGATGTATCGTGGATACATAGATATTGCACCGAGGAGGAAACCGAATGACTGGCAAGAGAGGACGGCCTCGTAATGTCGAAACACAAAATGCAATTTTGACGGCAGCGTATGAGCTGCTTTTGGAGCACGGATTTGCATCGGTTACGATTGAAAAAATTGCAGAGCGAGCACAGGTTAGTAAAGCAACGATATATAAGTGGTGGCCTAATAAAGGTGCGGTTATCATGGATGGATATATGCACGAAGCAACGGCGAGGCTACCTTTACCTGATACAGGCTCTGTATTTGAAGACATAGAGCTTCATGCGTCGAATCTAGCTCGGTTTCTGACCAGCCGTGAGGGGAAAGTGATTACAGAGATTATTGGTGAAGGCCAGTCCGATCCAGCACTTGCGGTTGAATACCAGACTCGTTACATTCAGCCAAGACGACGCGAGGCATGGGGGATTATTGAAAAAGGTGTGGAGCGCGGAGATCTGAAGCCGGACTGTGACATTGCGTTATGTATCGACCTCATATATGGCTCTATCTTCTATCGAATGTTAGTTTCGGGTGAGCCGATGGAGGATGGTTACGTTAATCGTGTAGTAACTTCATTATTCGACGGCATAAGAAAATAAGTTGACATGGATAGCGAATTGCCACGGTTTTTATTGACCGATGTAAAAATAAGGATTAAAATTGTGTATATCATATAAATTCAAATTTTTGGATTTATTATTGTGGAGGTGGGAGGTATTGGAACCTACAACTACGATACGATCCTTTATTGAGGATCACATCAGGAAACAGGGGTACACGCTGCAGTATTTTGCCGATTTATCTGGTGTAAATGCCGGAACACTCAGTGCAATAATCAAAGGCACAAGACCCATCGCGATGGCTCAACTGGATCTCATTACGCAAGGTATGAATCTAGAGCCAGGTCATTTCTATGAACTGTATGGAGCAGAATGTTTCGTAGAATCTTCCCCTCACTGGAGAAGGCTGGAGCCCTTCTTACAACGTTGTGCCGAATTGGACAAGCTGGATTGCATTCATAGGGTCATACAACAGGTGACAGACGATCGGTCATATATCTCGGAGTTATTCGAGATGGCTGAGGGTATGTTCGAACGAGAGCAGAATCAAGCCGCGCTGATGTTGTATGAATGTGTCGCTGAATGTGAGAAGTACCAGCATTCGGAACGACTTGCACTATGTCATTATCGAATTTTCACCCTCTCGCTGAGTCAGGATCAGAATCAAAATCTGAGAGCTGCCGTGCTGTTCGAACCGTATATTAATCGGCTGGATGAGGAGCGACAACTTGACGCCATTAAGGATCTGGCGAATACATATCTGGCGTTAAGATACTATGATAAATTATTTGCTCTGGCTGATGGGTTAGAACAGAAGACTAAGGTTATGCAGGTATATACAACGAAAAAAATTAATCATGATAAACGTATAACGGCATATCCGTTGTTTGTTTACGGCGTTTATGCGAATTTGCTTAAAGCCTCGGCATGTGAAGGGCAGGAGAAGTATAGGGAAGCTCTTTATTATACTGAGGTATACACCGATCTAATCACAAATCATGATTCTACGGAAGAAGATTGGATTTACATTAATAAGTTTAAATTTTGGACTGAAGCCAACACCTACGTATATCAATTGCTGATGGGTGATCTAACTGTTTTACCAACTTACATTAATTATATAGAAAAAAATGAATCAGAAGTGCTCCCAGCAATAATAAATATTCTGGAAGTTGCTAATCAATTGAATGAGGATGTCGATGAGGTTCTTCATAGATTTAGCGATCGAATCAATTCAGAGATTAATCGTCTGCAAGGTTATACTAAGCAAGTGGAATCTGATCTGTATATCACTTTTCTACTGAAACGGAGTATTTACCATTTCAATCGGGGACAAGATCCAGAAGGTATGAAGCAACTTTTGGCTTGCCTGAGAGAAGCTGTTAAGAGCAACAAGCAACAGGATATTATACACTGTGTAGCGTTGTATGAGAGATATAGAATAAATATATCTACTCCAGATTACGCAAATCAGTATAAATTGATTATGATGGAGGTAGAGAATTACTATGATAAAAAAGAAAATCGCTTATTTCATCTTACTTAGCTTTATTTTGATTAATGTGGGTCAGCTAGGTCCATTTGACAGTACTTTCCCGATTGAAACCTCACTTAGTAGTACTCATGGCGGCGGAGGTTTGTAATTATTAATGAATGGAACGTGATATGTTATGAAAGGTTTATTTCCAAATTCGGAAATAGGCCTTTTTTACAATAAAAAATGAATTGACCATTGTAAAAATAAGGATTAAAATTACATTTGTTATCAATTGCAAATGGTGAATTGGAGAGCGCTATGAGAATAACATATGAGTATCTCAGGCTTTTTGTAAAGATGATGTTAAGCAACAAAATAGCCTTTGTGTGGTATTTAATTTTTCCACTCGTTGCTTTTCTTATTTATAATTATTCCTGGTTTGCCTCTAGACCCACCACAATTGATTTTTACATTCAAACGAGCTTTTTTATTTCATATATTACCTTGTTAATGTCCATTGAAGTGGCTACCCATTTAATTACACTAAGAGAAAACGGCTTCTATAAGATGTTTAAATTTATATCAGGAAGTAAATATCCGTTTATTTGGGGCAAGGCTCTGAATCAGGTTTTGTTCATTATCGCTACAATCTTTCTGGTGTCATTCGTAACAGGTGTAATGTTCTTAGACCCGGCACAACTCGTGACGTTTCTGATCACTGCCATTGTGAGCTGTATCCTGGGATCCATCATTCTTATTTTGCTAACATTGGTTCTGATGCTGATCCCGATTAGACAAGAGTCGTTGAACGCGGTGATTAGTATGAGTTTGTTGGTCTTATTTTTTGTATCTGCCAAAGGATTTGCATATTCTACGGCGTATAGCTTCCTGTTTGTACTATTGAATCCGCTCGAATATGTCAGAAATATCACGTTTATCCTCGCAGATTGGTTTACGGGTCATTCATTCGATCACGAGAGTATTGGGGTTGTTGGTATAATCTCGGCATGTTATGTGGTCTGTGGATTGATTGCGCTTAAACTTGTAAACGTCATATCAAGAACTCATCGGACATAGCAGGAGGAAGCATGATTACAATAGACAATGTAAGCTTTTCCTACCGAAAGTCGCCGCGTCAAAATCTGGATCATTTAAGTGTGGAATTCCGGTCGAGTACCGTGAACATGATTATTGGCAAGAATGGTTCAGGCAAAACAACATTATTTGACCTCATTACCAATGTCATTAAACGTCCTCCCGAAATTAGAGGTGTGCCTGAGGAGAAGGATATGATCTATCAGCTTCAAGGCTTATTGTTTCCACCTACGTTGAAATCGAAGGATGTATTTCGTTTCTTTCTATATTCCGATCATACGAGCCGTATTCAAGTTACGAATGAGCCTTATGTCGATGATGATATGAGCGCCTCTGAGATTGATTCGGTGAGACGGATATGGAATATGGAATTTGGACAATTATCTATTGGAGAACGAAGGTATCTGTGTATTTTGGCTATTACCTTGATGGAGAGGAAACTATACATCTTTGATGAGCCGCTGGCTGGCATTGATCCTGAGATGAGGCAGTACATATTAAAAAGAATCGAAAAACTTGCATTACACAAGGAATGCACGGTGTTATTATCCAGCCATCATTTACATGATTTCCAAAGGATTAAATGTACTCTCCATCTACTGCACCAAGGCAGAATATCCTTTAGTGGTTCATACACGGAGTTTATTCAGAACGTAGAGGGAGAAAATCCGGATGATGCATTTCTAATGAAAGTTCAATGAATGAATCGAAAACCTTTTCTTGTTATACCTCCATTAATAGTTTGGAACGAGTATCTAGCGGTGACACCCAACTTATTAATCTTAGAGATGGAATGATAGGGTGTCCTTAAGTGCAAAATGTCTATTGCATGTACGTCTCTACATTCTTACTTCATGTGAGTTATACTGTCCCTGATGCGATATATGGAAGGTAGGAGGATTCGAATAACTATATCTTGTAGGCTTATGCGATTACCAAAGTTTAGATGAAAAAGGTATGATTGTGAAAGAATTATGATGCAAATAAACATATTGTTTTGCAAAGGATTTCATTGTAAATTTTTTAGCAATATATTCTATAATAGTACAAATAAAGGGGGTGCATGCTGTGAATGAACGGAAGAAGATCAGCGACCAAATTGAATGGAGCAGGCAAAAGTTATGTCGTTTGGCGGAAAATCAGGGCATGCAAGACGGCCAAGTCCTGCAGCAGTCCATGATACTAGATGAGCTAATTAATGAATACAATCGTTTTAAGTACAACAAACATATTCTAAACAGACAGCCGATTACCTAGGTAATCGGCTTTTTTTGTATAAACTTAACTATCTCTAACCGCTCATTTCGACAGCACGGCTATGGGGCGTTATTGGGCTAGCTGCATATCGTTGATAATATCAACGGAGTTTATCTGCCAGCGGAGTAGATCACGGGTTAACGAGAACGATAACATGCCGGAGTGGATATTCTTGAGTTGACCGTCGTCAGCATAGGTAAACACCGCAAAGCTGGCTAGAACCTCTCTAGAGAAAAATGTTTTTTTGATTGTATTGAATGTCACGGTGGGTGTCGGTAGTTGATGATCTGTAACATACTGATTGAATTGAGCTACCGGATTAGTGGAAGAACCTGAGGGATTAACAGTTGTAGATTGTTCGGATATGTATTTCTGTATAACTCTGTTTGGTGAATTAGCCATCGTATAGATTACGATGAATACGATTGCCATGACAACTGCAATTGTAATTATAGCTGCTTTTCTAGTAAGCATAATAGTCCCTCCATATGTAACTTGAGCAATCAATCAACATAAGGTCACCAAGGCAATGTACTCAGCCCAACTTAGCTCAACTTCATTGTTGAACGATCTATACTAATAACAACCGTAACGCTGAGAAAGTTGTCTCTTCAACTAAAATAAACATAACAGGCATACCGGGAGGTACACATGTTATGTTTATTTATTTTTCCCCTTAATTCATCCGAGCTTCAAGCCGTTTGGCTACAATGGACAGGGCGTAATTGACGACAAAGTACAGCACGGCTGCCAACAAGAGAGCAGGAATAATATAATCGAAGCTCTGTCCCCCTAGAATCTGCACATGGTGCATCAGTTCAGGCAGGGAGATGATGATTGCCAGCGACGTATCTTTGAGTAGTGAGATAAACTGGCTGACCATGGGGGGAGACATCCGGCGTAACGCCTGAGGCATGATAATTCCACCCAGTGTCTGCATGTAGCTTAACCCAGAGGAGCGAGCTGCTTCGATCTGTCCACGCTCAATGGATTTGAGTCCACTACGAACAATCTCTGCGATCATTGCTCCTTCGAACAAACTCAGACCTACGACGGTAGACCAGAACACGGACATCTTGATCCCCAATTGAGGCAATACGATATGAATGAAGAAAATGATAAGTAATAACGGTAAATTACGAATGGTGTCTACGATGACTGCGACAATCTGGGATAACACTGGGATGCGCGTATACCGAATCGTCCCTAGAATTGTGCCCAGTGCAAAACTAAATACGATAGATAACCCTGCGACTTGCAGGGTAAGTAGAAATCCTTGTAATAGAAAGCGAAGGTTGGGCCAGGCATAGGCCCCGCTGAAGTCCATGATTCATCGACCTCCTTTTCGAGATAGTACCTGATCACATGGTGACCTGACCTGCTGGCTTCGGCTTGTTCGATTTTCCTTTAGTAGGAGTGGATTCAGCATCACTTTGTCCAAATCGCCGCTCCATATAGTGAACGAGCAAGCTGAGGGGTAACGTCAGAGCCAGGTAAAAGAGAGCGACAATGGTATACACGCTTAAAGGTAGGAAGGTATCTGAGTTGATGAGATCGGCAAAATACATCAAATCCATACCTGCAACGACCGCAAGGATGGATGAATTTTTGACTAGATTAATGAATTGGTTGCCAATGGACGGCAGTACAATTTTGATCGCTTGAGGCAGAATGACTAGATTCATCGCTTGCACGTAAGATAAACCGGAAGAGCGCGCTGCCTCTAGCTGACCGCGTGGTACGGACTGAATTCCTGCCCTTATGGCCTCGGCGATAAATGCCGCAGTATAGATCGTTAGACCAAGCGTGCCGGAGATGAAACCATCGAGGGAGATACCAATGGCGGGCAGTCCGAGATAGAAAAAAAATACGACAAGCAGCAAAGGGATGTTGCGAATAAACTCCACAAAGGCCGTGCCAATCCAGTTTAATGGCTTGATCGGAGAGATGCGGAATATTGCAATAATCGTCCCAAGGATAAAGCTGCCAATCAACGCCATAATGCTTACTTGAATCGTGTTCAAGAATCCTTCCAGGAATCGATCGGAATGCCGGATCAGAACGTTAAAGTCCAAATTGCCCATTCAGGGTAAACCTCCGTTCCTCAGATGTGAGCGGCGATGATAGCCTATCCTTACATGGAGGAGCACACATACCATCGCCGCTGAACCATCAGTTAATCGAAGTTACTCAGGCTTGGCGCCTAGCCATTTTTCATGTAGGGTGTCATACTCTCCGCTATCCTGCAGGCTCTTGAGCAGGCTGTTCACTTCGGATACAAAAGCAGAGTCGCCTTTGCGAATCGCCATACCATAAGGCTCACTGGTGAAATTGCCACCGACCAGCTTGTAGTTATTATCCGTTTGCTGCATACCAATCAGGATGATGTTATCCGTTGTCAATGCTTCACCTTTGCCTGCTTTGAGCGCTGTGAAGGCATCCTGATAGTTATCGAATTCCAGCACTTCAGCATCGGGCGCCTTTTCACGAATGTTCTGAGCAGAAGTGGAGCCCTTCACAGCCAGGACCTTTACACCTCCGAGGCTCTCTAACCCGGTGATATCACTGTCGTTTTTCACAAGCAAGGATTGCCCTGCCTCGAAATAAACATCACTGAAATCAACCTGTTCCTTACGTTCATCTGTAATCGTCATCGTGGCAATAATGATGTCAATGTCGCCGTTCTGCAGCAGCGGAATACGAGTCTTCGATGTTACTTCCTTCAGCTCGACCTTGGTCTCATCTCCCAGAATTTGTTTGGCGAGTGCCTTCGCGATATCGATATCGAAGCCTTCTACCTCACCGCTTGCAGGGTCTTTAAGCCCGAATAACTTCGTATCGTACTTCACGCCAGCAATGAGTTTACCCCGTTCTTTAATCTGTTCAATGGTACCTTTGGCTTCCGAGGTGTTGTCACCAGATCCACCAGACCCAGAGGATGAATCCCCGCCTGTGTTACAACCAGAGATGACAAGCGCCAGAATCAATACGAGCATGAGTGACGGCCACTTCAATATGTTCTTCATTTGTTAAAGACCCCTTTTCCAATGGAATGATATTAGTGGTGAATCAGACGACTCAGGAATTGTTGGGCACGTTCCTCTCTAGGGTTGTCAAAGAACGAGGCGGCAGAAGCTTCCTCCACAATGCGACCTTCATCCATAAAAATAACGCGATCCGCCACTTCACGGGCGAACCCCATCTCGTGGGTAACAACAACCATGGTCATCCCGTTGTGTGCAAGCGAGCGCATGACATCAAGCACTTCCCCGATCATTTCAGGATCCAATGCGGAGGTGGGTTCGTCGAACAGCATGATTTTGGGCTCCATAGCCAGACCACGAGCGATCGCAACACGCTGTTGTTGTCCACCGGACAACTGTGAGGGATAACTGTCTGCTTTCTCGGCAATGCCTACACGGGTCAGATATTTCATAGCCGTTGCGGCAGCCTGTTCTTTGGATTGTTTGCGCACCTTTATCGGTGCCAGGGTGATGTTATCAATGACTTTTTTGTGGGGATAGAGATTGAAGTGTTGAAATACCATGCCTATGTCACGGCGGAAGAGGTTAATGTCGACCTTTTTCTGATGTAAAGGAATCCCGCTAACAACGAGCTCACCTCCAGAAATGGTTTCTAGACGATTAATGCAGCGGAGCAATGTGCTTTTGCCTGAGCCAGAAGGCCCGATAATGACGACAACCTCACCTTCCTCAATCCGAAGATGGATATCCTTGAGAACGTGGAAGTGACCAAAATGTTTTTGAACCCCTTTGAATTCAATCAACAGTGCATCCCATCCTTTCTGCAACGTTAGTTTGAAAAGGAAGATTAAGGAAAACATTGGAAGTGGTTATTTCATCATACATAGTCATCCTGTGTGTGGCAATTAATTTGTTATAAAATGTGACATAAGTAATGGGTTGAGTAGGGCTAACACCTATATTGTGTTATATCTTTGTTATGTTAAAAGATTTGCTGTGACGAATTCTGACAGAAAAATGATTCGATTTTCCTAGTGAATTTACAGACATTGGAATAGATGGTTGTAGTATGATGAAAGAGATATTCTGTTAGACCATTCAGAAACCGAACAAATAACATCAAGTTCCATTCGTAGTTGGCAAAAAAGATCAACCTTTGATCCCATTGCTACTGATATGATGGAGCGAGAATCACTTCATAGGCCTAATCTATATAAATTGAACGAAACATTTACACGAGAACGGAGAGGACAGAAACAACATGTCATCGGAGTGGCTAGTGTAAATATCCTTTTGTTCAATTTATATATCCAATAAGAAGCAGAAAGGATGATAACTACGCGATGAATACATATAATTCCGCAATACGTGCTGGTGAGCAATTAACGTCTGATAAAGTATCATACGACGTTTCCTTACCTAACATTCCTGCTCAGGATTTTCTGATTACCGAATTTGGGGCTGTAGGAGATGGTGTGACCGACAATACGGAGGTGTTCCGGCTTGCCATCGCGGCTTGTTCTGAGGCAGGCGGGGGGCGTATCGTTATTCCTGCTGGTGTATGGCTCACGGGACCGATTATTTTACGTAGTCGAATCGAGCTGCATGTCCAGGCTGGAGCGTTAGTTACCTTCAGTCGAAACTTTGATCAATATCCTTTGATTGCATCGACCTTTGAAGGGTGGCAGGCTGTCCGCTGTCAATCTCCGATTGATGGAGACCAGTTAGAGGACATCGCCATTACGGGTGAAGGGGTATGGGACGGAAATGGTGAGGCATGGCGTCCGGTCAAGCGTTCTAAACTGACGGCATCACAATGGAAAGCACTAGCAGCTTCCGGTGGAGTCATTGAACATACAAGCGGTGAGGAAGAGATCTGGTGGCCTTCCCAAGCCGCGCTTGAGGGAAATGCAGTTGCGAATCGGATGCATGTAGAACAAGTGCGTGACCTATCAGCTTACGAGGGGATCAGAGATTTTCTTAGACCCAATATGGTGAGTTTGCGTCGATGCAAAAGAGTACTGTTGGATGGGCCAACCTTTCAGAATTCTCCGGCATGGAATCTGCACCCTTGGGCTTCAGAGCATGTGACGATTCGGAACGTCAGTGTTCGGAATCCGTGGTTTTCTCAGAATGGGGATGGATTGGACATCGAATCCTGCCGTTATGTTCTGGTAGAGAACAGTGTCTTCGACGTTGGGGATGATGCAATCTGCATGAAGTCCGGCAAGGATGCCGAAGGTCGCGAACTAGGTTTGCCATCGGAGTATGTTACCATTCGAGGTTGTACCGTGTACCATGGTCATGGCGGCTTCGTCATTGGCAGTGAAATGTCTGGTGGCGTGAGGCATGTGCGTGTGTCGGATTGCACGTTTATCGGAACGGATATTGGGCTTCGTTTCAAGAGTGCGCGTGGGCGTGGCGGCGTAGTGGAGGACATTGAAATTGAGCGAATCTATATGAAAGACATTATTATGGAAGCGATCTCATTTTCATTTTTCTATGCGAATCAGGAAGGTTCGGCACGAGGAAGTGACATTGCACATGAAGTCACTGAGGAGACGCCAGTGTTCCGGGATATTCGAATTAAGGATGTAGTCTGCTCTGGGGCGGACACGGCGTTATTGGTGAGTGGTTTACCGGAAATGCCTCTGGATGGATTAGTGATAGAAGGATACCGTGTGTCTGCGCAAAAAGGTGTGCAATGCTCGCATGCCAAACATGTGCGGATCGCCGATCTGCAACTCACCGTAGCTGAAGGCTCGCTGATTGAACTTCATCAGTGCAAAGGGGCGGAGCTTGAAGGCATCGAAGGAACTGGCGCGGATGGTCGACTTTTGCGGATTACAGGACATGATACGACAGGTATTGTGTGCCGGGGAGAAGTAGCCGATACCGAGGGAAGACAGATTTCCATTGGGCCAAATGTAAGAAGTGGTGCGTTAATTCGCCAATAATTAGCTTATAAAATGGGATTTGATAGTGGCCGAAGTGGTGTAGCAATGATCTCCGATGAAGGGCTGAATGAATGATGCATGCCTATATGGAGATGGGGAATGTTGTTGGATCATTCATTAAGGCTACCCACTCGGCTATCCTGTATTCCATACTGGATTGATGTTAGATGGATCGCATGTTAACATGCGGTCTATTTCTGATTGATGTTTGAACCATTAAATGAATCTAGAGATCTCTCGCTCGTTAATGCACAGGTTTCCTAAGCGAACCTCACTTACCGATGCTCTTTGCGATACCGAAGCGGTGTGGTGCCAGTGACTTGTTTAAAGGTTTTGTTAAAATGAGCCGTATGCTCAAACCCCACTTTCTCTGCAATGAACTGCACGCGCTCCTGTGTGGACAACAATCTACGCTGGGCTTCCCGAACCCGGACAACGCGCAGATATTCACTAAATCGAAAACCAGTTAACCGGCTGAACATGCGGCTCAGATAGGATGGGCTTATATAGAAACGAGCGGCGGCTTCCTCCAACGTAAGCGGTTCGTCATAATGAGTGTTCACGTAACGGGCAACTTCGGTAATTTTATCATGCATAGGGTGGATCGGCTCAGGTGTCATTTGCCGTGTCATTTCTAGTGTGCGATGAATGCTGATTAATAGCTGGGAGAGCAGGCTGCGTACAACAATTTCATAATAAGGACGACGATCTTTACACTCGCGTAGCATTTGTTCCAACAAGCGTTGTATCTCAGGCTGTTCCGATTCGGGAACATGCAGTAATCGCGATCGTTCAAACGGAAGCAGACCGCAGATGCCAAGCTCCATTCCCGTAGCGAACGAGGGAGAGAATCCGACGAGGATACGTTCAAAACTAGGAATGCTTCCTTTTGACGTAATGTGTACGTCGTGTGGATTGATTAAGATTAGATCACCTTTGCTCGCGTTGAGCAGCTGACCGTTCATGGAATACACACGTTCTCCTTCAAGCAGATAGTATAGCTCGTAAAAAGGGTGAGCGTGGGGCTGTGGCATGGCGTTCCCATCATGTCTTCGCATATGTTCTATGGTAAAGGAATTATCTCCAATTCGATATTTGGGTCCGATTCGATCTTCGATCACACTCATAACACGGCTCCTCTCTGCTTCGGCGGTTAACGGTTATATGTATATCATAACGGAAAATCCAGTTTATTGTAAACGCTATCAATCAAGGCTATGGCATGTTATAGACATAGAGTCAGACGAGAAGATAATCAAAATGGGGGGCTGTGATATAGCCTAAAGGTGACAAAAAGCTAACGATGTTTTACAGTAGGGAGAGCGAGGCAAAACTCTAGATGAAGAGTACCTCCAATTAGATGTGGAAGGAAGGAAATAGGATATGACGACACATGAATTATCGCCTCTGGTTGCAGCACTGGACATGCAGCCTCACGTTGAAGGCGGTTGGTATAAGGAAGTATGGAAGGCTTCTTATCAGATCCCACAATCCGTATTGCCGGAAGCATACTCGGGACCCCGGTTCTCGGCAAGCTCGACGTACTTTTTGCTGCACAAGCATGAAATTTCAGAGTGGCACACGGTGTTATCTGATGAACTTTGGTTGTGGCATAGCGGTAGCCCGGTTGAATTGAAGCTGGGTGGTAATGGAGAGAATCCAGAGAACGAAGAGGTTCTCGTACTCGGTATGGATCTCGCTGCTGGACAATCACCACAAGTACTTGTTCCTGCCGGCGTGTGGCAGACGGCTCGCCCGCTCGGCGATGAGCCCGTACTCGTGACGTGCGTTGTAGCGCCAGGTTTCCACTTTGATGATTTCAAGCTGGTATCCAAAGGCTAAGTTAAACAAAGGTTAAGCTGAATAGGGGCATACGTTGATCCAAAGATAATAAATCCCGACTCCAATGCAGTCATGCATAGGGTCGGGATTTTGATTTTAGTGTAATGTGTTAGCGTATCATTTTCGTTTGCTCTAAAAATTGAAGTTATCTGGATCGGAACCGAAGCGTTTATTCTCGTTCAAACTGTTGATCTGCGCGATATCTTCTGCTGTTAATTCAAAATCGTATACATCGGCATTCTCGCGAATACGCTCTGGTGTAACGGATTTGGGTATAGTAACGATGCCGTTTTGCAGATCCCAACGCAGAATCACCTGTGCAGCTGTTTTGTTGTATTTGGCTGCAATCGTTTGCAATAATGGGTGTTCTACTAAATGACCTTGTCCCAGTGGTGACCAAGCTTCGATCTGAATCTGGTGTTTGGCGCAGTACTCTCTTAGTTCCGATTGGATCAGCAATGGATGTAGCTCGACTTGGTTGACCGCAGGTTTGATCTTAGCATCCGTCATCAGGTCTTCAAGATGGTGAATCTGGAAGTTACTCACCCCAATGGCGCGGATGCGTCCTTCTTGATGTAGCTTCTCCAGTGCTCTCCATGTATCCTTGTACTTTCCTTTTACAGGCCAGTGGATGAGATAGAGATCGAGAACTTCGAGTTCAAGTCGTTCCATACTTGCTTCAAAAGCGGCCAGTGTGGACTCATAGCCTTGATCGCCATTCCACACTTTGGTCGTAATAAACAGATCTTCGCGGGCAATTCCGGATTCACGAATACCTTGGGCAACACCAGATTCATTGTTATAACCTTTGGCAGTATCGATGCTGCGGTACCCAGCCTGAATGGCCGTTTTGACCGTTTCAACAACTTCTTCTCCATCCTTCACCTTGAATACACCCAAACCTAACCAAGGCATTTTGACGCCGTTATACAGTGTAGTTGAATCTTGCACATGTTTCATGATCCGAATTCCTCCTTTAAGATAGATGGACTAAACTCACTCGCTCACTGTATGTATTACCCTATCAAGCAATAGAGTACCTCATAATTATAGCCTTGTACTTTGGTGGGGAACAAGATGTTAGAACATGTCGATCCACTCATACTTATCGTGAAAATTACGCTTTTTGCCCGGTAGAGGTTTGGATTTGGTGCGTTCGGGTGATAAGATGAAGTATACGAAAAGGCAATGGTCTATTTCGCTTAGCAGTGCGTACATAATGTAGATGTGATACACGACTGGCCCGCAGGGGCTGGAATGATGTGATTAATCATAAAGGAGCAAGTGCAATGGCTAAACCTAAACAAACGAAAAAAGCAGCAGCATGGTCACTCGTCATCATGGGGGCGGGATTTGCCGCATCGTTGCCATTTCAGGGCAGTCTAGTTGGTAAAATGCTGGTTGGATCATTTGAGGCTGGACTGGTGGGTGGACTCGCAGATTGGTTCGCTGTAACGGCACTATTCCGTCATCCGCTAGGCATACCGATTCCACATACGGCATTGCTGCCGAAGAATAGAGATAAGATGACCGAAGGGCTGGTCTCTGCGGTTGAGAATAATCTCCTCAACAAAGACAGTATTACGGAGAAGATCGCGGGCTTCAAAGCCGCGGAGACGGTACTTGATACAATGGCTAAAGAGCTTCATACGGATGGCGCCAAAACGATGATTGATACACTCTGCAAACGAATTCTTGCTGGACTGCCCGTGGAACAGATTGCTCCACTTGTGGCGCGTGAGATTAAGTCGCAGGCGGGTGATTTTGATCTTGGGCCGATTCTAGAGCGGGCATCCATTCAGATGAGCGAGCGGGGATACGATGTTAAAGCGCTGGATTATGGACTGAAGCAGGCGGAAGAATGGCTTGTAAAGCCAGAAACCATTATGTTCTTGGGTGAAGCAGGCATGAAAGCGGTCAGCGGTATTCAGTTGAATGGATTGATGCAATTTGCGATGAATGCGTTCATGGGTTACTTGAATGAAGAGCGTCTCGGTAGTATTTTGCAAGGGTATCTGTTTGACCGTGTAGAGGACATGAAACGGGAAGGCAGCGCGCTTCGTTACAAAGTGCTTGATCTGGTGCGGACACAGACGGTTCGCATAGCGATGAGTGAGAGTGTACAGCAAGGGCTGAATGATTGGAAGAATAGTATGTTGGACGGCTGGAATGCAGAGGAAACGGTGCTGAATAAGCTCACTGAACTGAGAGACAAAGCACTTGCTGGCATGGAAGATGGGCAGTATGTGGATACGTATGCGCTGCCTGCAATTGAGCGGGTGTTGTCTGATCTGCGATCAGATGAGGCGCTGCTAACGAGCCTGAATGCGAAGATCGTGGAAGGCGTAACGACTCTGCTGGAGAAAAATCATTCCAAAATCGGGAACCTCGTACGCGAAAATGTCGATAAAATGGACAATGCATCTTTGGTAGCCTTAATTGAAGATAAGGTTGGGCAAGATTTGCAATGGATTCGAATTAACGGAGCCGTTACAGGATTTATCATTGGTATCGCACTGACCGCGCTACGGATTGTACTGGAATAGTACAGCTAAACAGCGGATTAAAATAAGTGATGTAAGTAAAGTGTCCTAGAGCCGCTCATTCGAGAGCAGGCTCTTTTTGTCGTACACTGGAAAAATAATCAAATTACCTTACGCAAATATGATGCAGGTATCGGGAAAAGGGGTAATATACACCGGGATGCACCTTTGAATCATCTAGGAATAAAGTTACATAAAAACGATTCTGCTAGCCGATGTGGCTAATGTTGATTTTGTACTATGATGCAGGTAACAGAAGAAAAGCCATTATGACGCAAGGATATGTTCCTTTTTCATAGGATGTATGTAAGACATGAAAACAATGCGAAGAAGGTGACCCGTGTGAAACCAATGCAAAAATATGCCTGTTTATTTTGTTTAATTATACTATCTGTATTTATTTTAGGAGGTTGTCAGAGTATGAATAAAAATGAGGACGAGGCATTGTTACAGGAAGCAGAGAATATTGCTATTCAGCATATGAAGGGAAAATATGATCTTGATGTCGTCATCACTAGCGAGAAGAAACTTCCAAGCATAGCGGTTGCTGAAATATCACTCAAAGGACATGTTGTTGATCATGAAGAGCAACGATTCAATCTGTATGTAAATTACGAGAGAAAAGAAGTAACCAGTATGGGAATGAGTGAAGAGTTTAAGAAGCTGTTATTAGATAAAGGCTATGATCCGTTCAAAAAGTGAGTTACAACGACTTCTTAAATTAGGAGGAGAGCGTAGTTGAGTAAAATAGATGATGAAACGTACAAAGAGATGTCGAGGCTTGCTTATGAAGATCTAGAAGCCGGGGATGAATATGATACACTCCCTGGATGGAAGGTTCTTGAGGACACACATGGCAACGGTTATTCTGGCTTTGATGCGGTAACCTTCTATAACCCTGAGACAAGTGAGGCGGTTATTGCATACCGCGGTACAGAGGGGAGTGCTGGATGGGGTCGCAAAGGGCCTGACTTATTTGCTGATGCACAGATAGGTTTGCCAGAGCTCGGGAGAAAATGGGAGCAGAAGACAGACTTTACACCGGATTGGGTGACGGGAACCGTGCAGAAAGTGAAGGATGTTACCGGAGTAACCTATTTAGAGAATGCCAAGGGCAATGTTGATAAATTTGTAGATAAACATTTGAGTGTTCAGCCCAATCAAATGTACGAAGCAGAAGATTATGCGAAGGATATGCAAAATAAGCATAAGGATCTGAATTTCTCATTAACAGGACACTCACTCGGAGGCGGTAATGCCCAGTATGCGGCCGCCTACACGGGATTACAAGCGGTCACTTTTAGCGCACCGTCCGTCATCTCCAGCCTCACACCAGAGATGAAACGTAAAGCTGAAGAGGGTGGGTTTGATGGGCAGGTTACGAACTACGCTCATCCCGGTGATTTTGTGGCGAGTGGTTTCTTCGATGGATATGATCGCCATGTTGGTTCAACGTACTATATCGATTCCAACTATGAAGACATGAATAAGGGTGGTTTTCTTGGATTTGGAGGCATAAAGGAGAAGATCGACAATACGTTTGGCGGAGAAAATTATCACGAGCTTGATCGATACAAATTCGATGGGAACGGATATGTTGCTAACGATCTATATGATCCTGTTACTGGAGAAAAAATCAATTACTCCCCGCGCCAGCCTTCCAACGTGTTGACCGATCTCGCCGGATTTATGCGTAATTTAGGTGTTCAGGCAAGTGGTCTCGCCAAAGGTATGGCAGGAGCGGTGGCGGCTTCCGGATTGATTCAGGTAACGCCGGAAGAACTAAAAAGCGTAGCAAGCCGCTGGAAGCAGAACGCGCAGCAGTGTAATTCGGAGTTGAATCAGATTAGACATCGAATGGCACAGTATCTGCATTCCAGTCGTAGTCGTAGGCTCGAACCGATTGTTACGCAGCTCGATGCATCAATTAATGAGCTCAGCACATGGCATATGAAGCATACGAGCCAGTTCCTGAACTTTATTGATGAGAAGGCAGATGCCTTCCGGCAAGCGGATCAGACACAGGTGAGTTTTAAATAGGACAGGCGATTCCGCCAAGCCTTGAAATTTACACAGGAGAGGTGAACATGAGTGAGCGGACAATTGCTGGTGGAACTGAATGACCTTCGAATTGCGGAAAAAGAACTGTCGCAACTGCTTGTCCGTCTGCAAGCCGACGAGCAAGAGGCGAGAGCGCTGTACGCTCGTCTTAACGATTGGAAAGGTCAATCGGCAGACTATACACGAGAGCAGATTGAGGCGTTCTTTGCAGGTCTATCCTCACGTATTCATTCAATTGAACAACAGAAGAGGACCTTGATTCAATATATCGAGATTATGATTCAGACGGATCAGGAACGCTAAGGTGTGCAATCATAGAGAAAGGAACCGTTGGCATGTGGAGAACTTCTCCAAGCCAACGGTTCCTTTGCATTTATCTTCTTATGCTACGCTCAATTCATGCTACGCTCAGAGTACAGCGTGCTAATCTGTAGCGGACGTTGTGATCAATCTAAATTAGCGTTTTTTGCGGCGTGTTGCTAGAGCGATCCCCAGGAAAGACATGATCAATGCGAGAATGGATACAATCAGTGTCGCCTGTTGCAGCTTCAGTGTGCCTGTGTCTGTATCCGTATTGTTAGGTTCACCTGTCACTGTATCTGTCAGGGCATCCCCTAGTGTTGTATCATCGTCAGCTTTGGCATCGTCGGCTGCATTAGCGTCACCAGTACCTGCTTCAGTGGACGTATCATCGTGTCCCTCGTTACCTGTAGCTGCACTGCCGTGATGATCTCCGCTCGCTGCGGCATTACCTGCTGCTGCCGGTTCTTCACTGATGGTTGTGATGCTGTGCGGCGTGCTATCGCTCGGTTCGCCCGTCCATTCTACGATGCTACCGTCGCTATAGTACTGGAAAGCGTCCCAAGCTACTTCAGTTTCAGCTTTTGGGTTTTGAGCTACAAAGTTGAACTGTTGGAATTGTCCCGCCAGAATCCCTTCGTTATCTCCATCCACTTCCCATGTAATGGAAGTAACTTCATTGGAATCATTCTTCTCAGTAGTAATCTTCCAGCCTGCGAGTGGCTGGTATTGTTTAAATGCTACGCCCTCTGGAACTTTAAGCGTAATTTTGGTTGTTGGCAGTTCCTTTTCGGATGGGATCTTAATCGTATACGTCTGCCATGCACTCGTCTGAGCTACCGTAGGATTCACAGTAACGTGTGCGCTGGCGAATCCAGCGAACAGCATAAGTGCTGCAGCACTTGCTGATACAGTAGATATAAGTTTGGAAGTCCATGATGTTTTTTTCAAAATAAATTACCCCTCTCAGTTCTTATCATATATGCTTCAGTCTCATTTCAAAAAATAAGTGCTGGTGTTGTGCTAAGAGGCCGTTCCGCGTACGAATCGTTCTTACGATCGCTGTTATTCCCGGATTTTTGGATTCCGCTTTATAA
This sequence comes from Paenibacillus sp. Root52, assembly GCF_001426865.1. Classification (GTDB taxonomy): domain Bacteria; phylum Bacillota; class Bacilli; order Paenibacillales; family Paenibacillaceae; genus Paenibacillus. The sequence goes on from NZ_LMFO01000034.1 coordinate 71,920, forward strand.
GTGGCAATCCGGGAATGAGCGTATGCTTCCGATGTGGCTTTCTTGTAGAAAGCTCTCAGGCGAGCACTTTGCTTCTCCAGAATCGATTTCGTCCTCTTCGCTACTTTTTGCATTACACCTAAACTTAATTTTAAGATTGAGCTACGAATCAATTTGATTTCGTTAGTATACTATGGACTAGCGGTGTCGATTTCAAACTCTGCATCCAGCGCATCCAGGCTGCGTGTAAGAAGATGCACCTTGATATTCCAACGTCCTGGCATAGAGATATAATCTTCGGCCTTGTAGACGCCGGTGTCATTCTTCGGAATGGTAATCTCGTATATACCCATGTCCATATCCAGATGTGTCAGTGATAAGGTGACTTGCTCCAGATCATTAACGATACTGCCATCTGCACGCTTAACACCAACTTCGAAGACATTCTCCCCTGTCGCATTGGGGCTAACCTGAAGTGATATGGTTGTGCCATCATCGGTGGTCTGCACTTCGTTGAATGGACCAACGGGTGCAGGCTGTCCAGGAGATAGGTGAGTTAACACAGCAGCCAGGGCAAGAACAATTGCTCCTGCTGCAAGTTCGGCTTTGAGACTGCCGGCGAGTCTATCGCCACTACCTGAACGAGCGAGTCGAGCATGACGCCAAGCGAAGGCGAGCATGACAATGAGCAATACAACTTTGGCAATCAGAACAAGACCATATCCTGTAGTGAACAACGACGTAAGTATAGGTGCCGGTAGAATAATAAGGCTGCTATATATCCCCGTAGCGACCAAGAGTGCAACAGCACCAACGCCCCAAGCAGTAAAGCGGCGAATGGCTGTCCAGTAAATATCTCCTCGTAGTTTCCGAGGCAGTTGATCCGTCAGTGGCGGTAGGCAGATCGCCATGGCCGTGAGGGCACCGATCCAGAATGCAGCCCCAATCAAGTGTACATAATCCATGGTAATTGCAAGCGCCCGTTGCTCCGCAGCTGCAGGGTGACCCGTCATTGCATGCGTGAACAACCAGCCCAGCACGAGCAGCAGGGAGCCGTACGAAGACCAGATGCGAGTTCGCATGGATCGGTCTCGATCATAGCCAGATAGAATGGTCACTGCCAGCAACATGATGATAAGCATCTGTACGATCCAGATCAAGCCGAACGAAGTTAACTTAAGTGCGCTCCCGATCAGTGCCCAGCTCAGCTCGCTAAGGGATACACCAGATTCGTATAATGTACTTAGTGGCAGGCTAAGCATTGCGGCGAGTGAAGCTGCGCCGTAACTGATCCACAGCAGCTTGTGGCTTCCCGGAACATCCAGTGGTTCCCTTGCCATAGATGTAGGCATGATGCGGAACAATAGAAAGGCGAGTGTGCCAAGAATCACAGACAAGCCAAGGTATTGAATCCAATCCGTTAGGGATAAAATCCACTTGATCGGCCCGTTGCCTTCACCAGCACCCGAAGTAAGGTCTGCCAGTCCTGCGGGTGCTCCGGAAGGTTCTCCGATGTGGAACACATAGGCACCCTGGATGGGGTGACCATCCGCAGAGACGGCTTTCCAGTTGACGGCATACGTACCATTACCTAATCCACTTTGAAGACCTGTCTCCATAATATGTGGTCGCTTAGCATCGATCCGTACATTTCCGTCATCCGCCCTTGTCCCGTCAGGCGCGGTTATTTTGATATCAAAAAAGGCAGTTTGCAAGGATTCGTTAAACTCCAAGGATAGAAGCTCTGGAGCAGTAACTAACAGCTCATTCTCTGCCGGAGAAGCCTTAACAATGTAGGCATGGGCAGATGCCCATTGCGGCATAACAAGACAGCAGATCAACATCAGGGCAACAACAATGGCCCAATGCCGTTTGCTTCGTTTCAGGGTAAAGCTTACTAAACTCAAAAAATCATCACCCTCAGGTTATAGAATTGTAGTCCCTATGGTAGTCCTTTTGTTGCTTCGACAACAATCTATACCATTATAACTTTGTCCAAAATGATGGCGTATGACTACATAGGGCTATAAAAAAATGATTTAATCCGCAAAATTGTGACAAAAGCATGAATGCACTGTCATTCTAGTTTACAACTTATTTTCGAAGTTTCCGTCCAGCAATCCCGCTCTCTAACGCATAACGGGTCAATTGAACACGATTTTCCAATTGAAGCTTCTGCAAGATGTTCTTCAGATGATTCTTCACAGTTTGTTCCGAAATCCCAAGCTGGTCAGCAATCTCCCGATTCGTGTAACCAGCAGATACCCATTGAAGAATCTCAAGCTCTCTTGCGGTGAGTGGGTTATCCGGAACATCTTCGCTACGAGGGGCAGGAAATTCCTGAAGGATGCGATAGGCGAGTTCCCTGCTCAGTGGTGCATCATCGGAGACGATGGCGTGCAAATATTCAAGCCAAGTAGAAGGAGATAGATTCTTCAGCAGATATCCTTGAGCCCCCTGTTTAAGTGCTTCGAATAGATAAGTTACATCATCCGATACAGTAACCATAACGATAATGACATAAGGGAAGCGCATCTTAATCAGACGTGTGGCTTCCAGTCCATCCATATCAGGCATCTGTACATCCATAAGAATTAAATCAGGCATCCACTGCTCCGTCAGTTCTAAGGCTTCCTGTCCATTCGAAGCCGTGCCAATCACTTCGAATGTTGTATCTTCCGCCAAAATACTGCAGATTGCTTCACGCGCATGGGCATGATCATCAACAACCAACACACGTACATGTTCCATGTTAGATATGCTCCTTTCCAATCGTCATCCGAGTACAACCTGGCTCTGAATCCAGGTTCAAGAACCAGCCCATCTGAACGGCACGTTCCTTCGTAATACGCAGACCGTATCGATCCTTGAGATGTAACGGGTCTCCACGGAAGCCTTTGCCATTATCCTGAATCTGTACATGCCACTGCCTTGAATCTCCGGCGGCTTGAATCTCAACCTTATTAGCTTGAGCATGTTTGCGCACATTCATAAGTGCCTCCCGGATGCATGCGATCAACTCTACTTGTTCTTTCGGTGTGAAAAAGGAATCATCCAGCTCCCATGTAATCTGAGCGGTAGGCACAGTATCTCGAATGAGCGTTTCGACCTGCCCTCGGAGAGCGATACCTTCCGGAGCGGCATCTCGCACAGGCACATGTCGTAACTGGGCAATGGCTTGTCTGACGTAAGCGTTGACCTCATGTACCGTTTTGCGAATCTCCTGAATGTCTTGTTCATGACCGCTGCCTGCAAGACTGCGTTCTGCTTTGTCTGTCTTCACGGATAGAAGAAAGAGAGATTGCGCAATTCCATCATGGAGTTCGCGAGCTAGTTGATCTCGTGCTTCCAGTGCTGCCTTCGAGGCGCGCTCCTGCTCCAGAGCAGCTCTAGCACTTTCGAGCATGAGGAACAACCGACTGAGCAAGGTCACACTGACGAGATAGACAATGAGGGGTGTGAGCCAGTTCCCTGCATCCATGGAAAGATAGGGCATGAGAAACTGATGGCGTATGTATTCCCAGATCCCGACGGTGACCGTAGGAATCAGCAGGATCATCCATTTAATTTGTTTATAGGACATGAACGTAGATAACTCCTTTGTCATAAATAGAACATCGTCTGACTACAGTATAACGCAAGCTTGTCTTAAGACCATAGTCTCCAAGGTTAAGAGGATTTTGGGGTGGATGTGGGAGGATATAGAAGGATATCTAAGAACAACATGTGTTGAAATACTGTCAAGCGATGTGAGCCTGGATGTGAAGGGGTGAGCAGGTATGTGTCCGTTTTCCCTAATGGCGGAGGTCCTCTATACTTAATATAGAACGTTAATTCATGACAAACCATGTTAAGGAGTGGAAGCATCAACATGAATCAAGAGGTATTGGAACGTCGCAGTGAGTTGCTCAAGAAGAACATTCACCAAATGCTCGTTCAAGACAATCAGCACGGAATCAGCCGCCAGGATAACATGTTTTTGCAGCAGATGATTAAAGAGCTGCATCAGACCTCACATGAACTGAATAACGCCCGTACGGAATAGTTTCCGTATAATCTCGTAAAATTTGGTACGATTTCATCCCCTGACGAAAATGAAAATGGCGCTATCTCCGACTAGATCGGGGATAGCGCTTTGGCGTTTTAGGACAAGTATGCTTTTATTCTAAGCGTGTTAGAACAGCGGTTGTTGCATGTTTCGCTTCTCAATATAATGGATGAATATCTCCGTAAGTTCTGGATCGAATTGTGAGCCTGAGCAGCGACGCAGCTCGTTGATCGCTTCAAGTAAGTTTTTCGTTTTCTGATATGGCCGCTCTGTAGTCATCGCGTCAAATGAATCAATCACCGTGAGCATACGGCATAATCGAGGGATCTCTTTTGCTTTTAACCCATAAGGGTATCCTTGTCCATCATACCGCTCATGATGTAATTCGATATAAGGGATAAGATCATTGAAGCGTTCGTTCGTCATGACCATTTTTTTGCCCCAAGTAACATGTCCCTTGATGGTTTCCCATTCTTCACACGTGAGCGTATCCTTCTTGTTCAGAATAGACCACGGAATCTCCAGTTTACCAATATCATGGATCAGTGCTCCCAGCACAAACAGGCGTTTCTCCGCATTATCCAGCTCCAGTATCTCACTCATGTCCAGAGCGTATTTATAAACTCTCTTCGAATGCTTGAAAGTATCGATATCCTTGTACCGAAAAAGATTAAGCTGCTGCTCAATATCACGTACATCCTGTACGAGATCGATCTCATGCTCCATACCTTCGTTAATACCATGGCGATGCACATTGTTTTTTCCTTGCTTTTTGGCATAATAGAGTGCTTTATCCGCCTGGTCCACAAGCTGAGACTTGTTATACATATCAACCTGATAAGGAGCAACACCAGCAGAGAATGAAAGGCAGCCATGAGGGAATACCTCGACACCTTCAAACGGCGTATCGTTTAGCTGTTTGCGGAGCTTATTCATAAACATATATGCCTCGTCCAGCTCCATACCTGGCATGAGCAAGGTGAATTCTTCGCCACCATATCGAAAAGCGGTAACAGCTGTGTTCTCCGTCCGTTGAATCAGAAATTCACCGAAAAAAGCGAGCAGGCTGTCGCCTTGTAGATGACCGAATCGGTCATTATACTTTTTGAAATCATCGATATCGATAAGCCCTAGCGACAGTGGGGTTCCTAGTCTACGAGCTTCACTCAGTTCATTTTCTAGCATCGTCTCAAAATAACTGTGATTAAACAGTTTGGTGCGTTGATCCGTATTGGCTTTCTCCTCAATACTCTGATACATCACGAATAGTTGCTTGAATGCGTGGGACAGCAGAATGCTCAGACTCAGATAGAGAATCAGCCCTAGTACGCCGTTGTGTACAACGAGAATTGTCAGAACAAGGGCTAGAATCAACGTACACAGATAAACCAAGAGCGATTCGGTCACGAATGCACGCTTCATTTGTTGTAATGCATCTTTCGTGGAGAAGTGGAAGAACAGTCCCAGTGTCATCGTATTGATGATGAAGTAGGCGGCGAGTGCTGCAAAATAAGGCAATAAATTATACCCATTGATCTCTCCGGGCTGTCCACCTGTCCATTCGAATACGAAGGAGGCTCCAGCGATCATTAAAGTATATATACTGAAATTGACGACATGCTTCCACCAGGTTAACTTCCGCTCCTTGATCAAGAGGATAAGGGAAACGGGTAGTAGTACCGATAGGCTGAACGCTCCGCCAAACATGAAGATACAGGCAAGATACACAGAAGAGTCCATCGATTGCTGATTGCCCTTAGGCGGGATCTGAAACGTGAAATAATCAAGGATTAACGCTGCACCTAACATGGTATACACCATGACCCATCCATCGGTGGACAAGTTAAGATAAGACCACTTATTCATGTAGAGAAAAACACCGATGCCTGTGCAACTCAGCAAAATTACATAGATAAGGCTTCGGTCTGCTTTATGGATAAGGTTACGAATAAAGTTCATAAATAATCTCCTGGTTAGGGTGTGTCCTACATCTCACTGAAGGAGTTCTAAGGCACACCCTGATTTAGTCTGCTCTTGATGTAAAAGAATAATAACATCTTATACTATATCGATGTATAACATAACAAGTTGCTTACCAAAAATCCAGAAAGAAAAAACAGGCCGCAGGCAGCCTGTTTAGTCAAGGTTGGTAGGATCTATTAGCCTCCCAACTTGTATCCCGAAGTTAATGCAACAACGACCGAAGCAACGATAATGGCGTTGATGACAAGGCGGGAATATTTAATGCCTTCGAATTTTTTCATGGAAAAGACCTCCCTTCCTTGGAGTCTAACTTCAGTTCATCGGATTTCATGGATGCTGGAACGGATGCGGTCTTGCGATGTCGTGGAACCATCATGCTCTGAATAAACAGGAATATACCGATGTTCATAACCACATCCCCGATGCTGATGACTTGCGTACGTGGATAAGGGCTAGATAGTGGAATGATATCGCCTAGAAAAGCCAGATGTGTTGAGGCATCCATCATATGATGTTTCGAAATGGCCCCACCTTGTAGCAGCATATCAACATAATAAGGGCCAAGTACGCTAGATGCCTCCACCGATACAGGCATGCGTCCCCCATTCACAGCCATAACGACAAAGTTGAGAAATACACCAATCCAGATTAGTGTAAAACCGGTATGATTCCGGTTCAACCATAGAAAGGCAAGACCTGTGATGTAAATTAACGCAAATAGGTAACCGTTAATGGACGCAACCCAATCCCACTTCCCCTGTACAAAAAAGATCGCAAATTGAGCGAGCAGCAGCATGGGGAAAATCCAACCACCTCGCAGCTTGAGTTCTGAGAACTGGCGGAGGCCATTGCGAATCCCACCTCGAAATAGTCCAATGATCAGGCCGATTATAATGCCGTCATATACCATGATTAACTCCTGTTCATGCAGAAATATGTAAGATCAATGCGTAATTGTGTACCTAAGATATTCGACCTTTTATTGGTAATTCCTGCAAGAAAAATAGGCTCGACAAAGAAATTTTATAAGGTGAATTTGAATGGCTAAATTCCTTATAGACCGCTGTTCATGCGTGTCTAAATGAGGCTTAATTTCACAACGCATTTGTAGAAATAAAGAAAAAACCGTCTTTACAAACCGAAGGGTCAAGTGCCATAAGGTTTCGTAAAAACGGTTTTTTTGGAAGTCAAAAGATGACGTTTATTGCATGAGTGCGTATATCGAAATTACTCGGATTCGCCGTTCAAGTAGTTAAGGAATGGTTGATCCACCCAGAACGTATAGCTCGTGATATCTGCATCCGGAGCAAGCTTGCGGAAGCCGGCTTGAATATCTTTTGCTTTCTCTTGAAGAGAGAAGGACTGCGCATAGTAATGACCCAGCGAGATTTTGGTATTGGCAATCACAGGATACCCATCAATAGCAGTAGCTGAGTAGTAGAGCGGCTGCCACCATGAAGCATGAATCAGGTTCGACGTATTGCCTGTGCTCTTCTTCGCATACTTCAGAATAATATCATTGAAGCGTGCTTTGTCAGCCGTAGTATTGAACTCGAACTGAATATCGTACTCTTTAGAATAGGCGATATAATTGCCATTTTCGATCTGTGTAACTTTGTAATCTGGCGTCTCTGTAGGCTCGCCCCACTCTTTGAGATAGATGAAGGCAGAAGTCTTCGGTTGGAACTGCACATCGGCCTCGATGCCTTCACTGCGCAGAAGACCAATCAACTGCACGGCATGTTGAATATCAGAATGACCATAAGTTAGCGTCAATTCGTCAATAAAGTTGGAATCAAAGCGACTGTCTTTCAGGTTATAACCTGTTACCAGATCATTACGCAATGCCTGATCCACGATCTCTCTCAGCTCAGGTGCTTCAATGAGATCGGCTGTGCGATAAGCTGCGTACAATTTGGAATAGATGTCCGCATCGCCTGAACGGCCAATTTCATTCTTGTAGTTTCCTTGGCTAGATAACACACGACCCAGTAGGATGTTAGCAAAATCAGTAGTCGCTACGCCACCTTTGCGGAGGGCAGGATATAGACTTTCTGGAATCAAGCCGGTATCAACGGCTGCAGCCAGCTCTTGTGCAGCTAGACCTTGAACACGTCCAGCGCCGATTCCAAGCTTAGCCAGCGCTTTCGTTGTTTTCGCTTCAGGATACGTGTAAGCCAGCTCTTTGAAGCCTGCTGCTTTTACTGCGATAAATACGGCAGCATAGGTGCTGAGCTTGTCATTGGCATGAACTTCTGTACCTGTAATAACGCCGCTATTGTATAAGGAAACGGCTGCATCATAAGTAGAATCACCCGATTTCAGATCGGTGAAGGCAGGAGCCTTAACTTCACTTGCTTCATCTGTGCTAGCGCTAGCTGCATCAGCTTCAATAATGGCTGCAATAGCCTGGATGAAGTCGCCTTTGGTAGGCTGCTGCGGCAATTTCACATTGTATTTCGCTTGCAGGAACTGGGCATAATCTGCTGCACTCTCTGTATAGACTGTTGGTGCTTGAGCAACCGGTCCTTTTATGGACACCGAAGGGGCAGAAGCAGGAGCTGCAGATGCTGCAGATGCTGCAGAAGCGTAAGAAGGCAAGCTAAGGCTGCCAAGTGTAACCGGAGCAGCAAGCAAAGCCGCAAGTGTGATCTGGGTGATTTTCTTCAAATGAATAGCCTCCTTAAAATTGGTTGGTAAATAGAGTAGGTTTGCGATATAATTCTGACAAATCCTATCTGAATAAATAAGTTGGATTGACTCTAGCATGGAGCGTCTCTGCATGTCAACAGAAAAAAGCCTGAATTAGAGCGCTTTCCACAACCCTGCGGAATGCAAATCCACATTTGTATTCTAAATGAGTGTATACGCTCAAAGATTTATTGACAAGGATCGACACTTTCCGCTAGGATAATAAAAAAAGAATTTTGAAAAGGGGAATTTTCGAAATGAAAAGAGGTTTATCGTTCGTCTTATCGATCATTATGTTGGCTATTTTGTTGGCAGCTTGTGGAACTTCGGCTTCCAAAGACGAACAATCCGCTCAAGGTGGCGATTCTGAGAAATCCCTTCGGATGGCTCTGGTACTTCCCGAAAAAATAGGGGTTAACCCTTTCTTTGTACAGATGGATGAAGGCTTCAAAAAAGCAGGCGAAGAGTTCAAAGTAGATACGAAGACAATCGAATCAACAGATCCGGCTGCATTCGAGCAAAATCTGCGTGCTGCTGTTGCTGAAAATTACGATCTAATTATTACTGCGACGTTCCAAGCTGAGGATGCACTGAAAAAGGTTGCTGCTGAGAACCCAGACAAATCGTTCGCCATTGTTGATACAACTGTTGATCTGCCTAACGTTCGTAGCGTTGGTTTCCGTGAATATGAAGGAGCGTACCTGCTTGGTGCAGCTGCTGGATTGTCCACAAAAACAGATAAAGTCGGCATGATCGCTGCAATGGACGTTCCACTCATTAAGAAATATACAGAAGGTTTCAAAGCAGGTCTGGAGTCCGTTAACCCGGATGCAGAATTCCTCGTAAACTATGTTGGTGGATTCAATGACCCAGCAAAAGCGAAAGAATTGGCATTGGTTCAATTCGGTAAAGGCGCTGACTTCATCGCTGGCGCATCCGCTGTAGGCGACCTTGGTGTGTTCGAGGCTGCTAAGGAAAAAGGCTTCTATACTTCTGGACAAGATACGGACCGCACAGTTGAAGATCCAGAGCACATCGTATTGTCCCAGTTGAAATCAACGGATACGGTTGCTTACGAGACAGTGAAGGATTATGTAGAAGGTAACTTCAAAGCAGGCGCTGTAAACTACGGTCTGAAAGAAGACGGTGTAGGTCTGACATTTGTTACTCGTGATAGCGAATCTCCATTAAGTGATTTTGTTGGACAAGAGGTCATCGACCAAGTTACAGCAATTAAGGATGATATCGTATCCGGTAAAATCGTTGTAAAAGATCCATTGCAACAATAGTCTACCGTGTTCTATGTGAATGTGTTGATTAGCCGGCTGCCCGTTCAGGCAGCCGGTTTTGCTGCTTATTATAATGAAGCGTATATGTTCAACTAAACGTTTACTCGATAACGGAGAGGACAGAAATAGCTTGAAGAAGCGGAGCGGTCGCCTTTATCCCCGGATTTTCCCCATAGGGAAAGAGATCAAAAAAAACTGGGGATAACAGCGATCGGAAAGCTATTCTGTCATCGTAGTGGCAAGAGTAACAGGTTCTTGTTGAACTTATATTAACTGAGAGGAGAGAACGCGAGATATGCTGCTGGAGATGGATCAGATTACGAAAAAGTACGGCGAATTCACGGCGAATCGGGATATCCGTTTTAATTTGCGTGAAGGGGAAATCCATGCCCTCGTGGGTGAGAATGGCGCAGGTAAAACAACTTTAATGCGCATGTTGTATGGGATGGAGCAGCCTACATCAGGCACAATTAAGGTTCGTGGACGTGAGGTAAGCTTCGCAACCCCGTCTCAAGCCATGGCCAGCGGTATTGGCATGGTACATCAGCATTTCATGCTGTTTCCTTCCTTTACGGTTGCCGAGAATATCGTCATTGGTCGTGAGCCAGCGTCTGCAGGAGTGTTTGACCGTAAACAGGCCGCTGCACAAGTGAATGAGCTGGGTAGAAAGTATGGGATGCCCGTTGATCCATGGAAAAAAGTAGCGGAGTGCCCGCTTGGTTTGCAGCAGCGTGTAGAGATTTTGAAGGTACTGCATCAAGGTGCAGATATCATTATATTGGATGAGCCTTCGGCGGTACTGACACCTCTCGAAGTGAAGGAACTATTGGTGAATATGAAATCACTCGCCAAGTTAGGGAAAACGTTTGTTTTAATCACACACAAGCTACAGGAAGTTATGGACGTGGCGGATCGGATTACCGTTCTTCGCGATGGTCAGGTTACAGGTACACTAGACGCAAAGGATACCAATATAGAAGAGTTGTCAAGGTTAATGGTAGGACGTGAGCTTGTGCGGATGAATAAACAACCGGCGGCTCCGACTGAAACGGTGCTTCAGGTGGAGGATGTGAATCTATCAGGAGGCAAGGATCGTTCTGCGCTTCATCATATTCACATGAACATTCGAAAAGGTGAGATTGTCGGGATTGCTGGAATTTCCGGCAATGGACAATCTGAGCTAATCCAGATTATTGCCGGACTTCGGAAAGCGGAGCGTGGTCGTGTCCTATTGTCAGGGCAGGATACAACGAATTGGCCTGTGCGCCGCATTCGTGAACATGGTTTAGCCCATATCCCTGAGGATCGTTATATGTGGGGAGCAGCTAAGGATGCAAGTGTTCGCGAAAATGGATTGATGGGACACCACCATAAGCTACAATCACGCGGCATCATCAAAGCAAAGGCAGCTCGTACGATGGTAGAGAGTTGGATCAAGCAGTTCAGTATCAAGACAGGTTCTGCGGAGACGAAAGCACAGTTCTTATCTGGGGGTAACCTCCAGAAGCTGATTGCTGCGCGAGAGTTTGCCCAGGATACTCCGTTCCTTATTGCTGCTGAACCTACACGGGGCGTAGACATTGGAGCAATGGAGACGATTCATGCTGAATTGCTGCGTAAGCGCAATGAGGGTGCAGGAATTCTATTAGTATCTTCTGAGTTATCTGAGATTTTGCAATTGTCCGATCGTATTTTGGTGATGTATGAAGGCGAGATCGCTGGAGAGCTGCAGGCAGATGAAGCGACGGAAGAACAGATCAGCTTGTTAATGGCAGGAGGGAAAGAGCGGGTATGAATCGGGTAAAGGAAAGTCTTCGTGGGCTCGTACAGCCGCTGCTTGCTGTATTGATTGGTCTTCTGGCAGGCGCTATAGCCATTATGGTCGTTGGCGGGTCTGTGGTAGATACGTATGCGGAGATGTGGAAAGGAGCCTTCGGCAACTTCTACTTCTTCACCAATACATTGGCTCGTTCTACGCCGATTATCTTGGCGGGACTTGGCGTGGCGCTGGCATTCCGTGCGGGATTCTTCAATATGGGTGCAGAAGGTCAGATGATTCTAGGTGGACTTAGTGCGGCGCTAACGGCGCTCTATCTGCCAGGGCCAGGTTGGTTCGTATGTATAGCAGCCATTGTGGCAGGTATTATTGCCGGAGGCATCTGGTCTTTATTTGCAGGCTGGCTTGATGCACGGTTTGGCATGAATCTATTAATCACGACATTACTATTAAACTATATTGCCATTAACTTCGGCGGGTATATGGTATCCTATCCGTTTAAAGATACGACGGGTTCTGCGGCTATGGCGCAAACACCCATGATTGATCAGACGGTATGGCTGCCGAAGCTATTTCAAGGAATGAGCCTACATGCTGGTTTTATTATCGCCATCGTAGCAGCCATTCTAATCTATTGGTTCACTCACAAAACGGTCACTGGTTATGAGATTCGTATGTTAGGCAGCAACCCTTCATTCGCTACGTATGGTGGTGTTCGCCGCATTCGGATGATGATGCTATCCATGATTATTAGTGGTGGACTTGCTGGCCTTGCTGGAGCAGGAGAAGTGCTCGGTACCCAATACCGTTTCCTTGATGGTTCATTATCGTCGGCAAGTTATGCTTGGAGCGGCATTATGGCGACATTGCTTGCTCGCTCACATCCGCTCGGTACAGCTGTAGCAGCCATATTGCTCGCTGCACTACAGACCGGAGCGATGGGCATGGAGCGGAATACGGATGTTCCGCTGGAAGTAGGCAGTGTAATTCAGGCTGTATTAACGTTATTTGTATCGGCTCAGATTGGATATTCATTCCTGAAGCGGAGAAAGGAGAAAAAGTCCAATGCAACAACTGTTTGATGCCGCCTTGTTCGGCTCTACCTTACGGATTATGACTCCGATCCTGCTCGCGGCGCTCGGTGGTGCTTTATGCTCCCGGGTTGGTCTGTTCAATGTGGGTTTGGAAGGGCTTGTGCTCATTGGAGCATTTTCAGCGATCGTGGGTAATTACCTGTTTGGCAATGTACTACTTGCCGTGATCTTTTCTATCATTATTGTTATGCTGTTCTCAGCGTTATTTGCCTTTATTAGTATTAATCTAAAAGCGAACGCCATCGTCGTCGGTATCTCGCTTAATTTCTTGGCCGCAGGACTAACGACCTTTGCACTGCGTGCGATTTTCGACGTGAAAGGTGCATACTACGATAAAGACATGAAAGGTCTTCCCAAATGGGACATTCCTCTGATTAAGGATATCCCGTGGGTGGGGGATGTATTTTCAGGTCATAGTCCGTTAATCTATCTGGGTATTCTCATTGTGATTGGTCTACAATTCTATCTATTTAAAAGCGTCTCCGGATTCCGTCTGCGCTCAGTGGGTGAAAATCCAGTTGCGGCACAGAGTATCGGTATCAAGGTACGCGGTATCCAGTACGGAGCGGTTCTTATGTGTGGTGTGTTGTGTGCACTCGCTGGAGCGCAATTGTCGCTTGGACAAGTTACCATGTTTACCGAAGGTATGACGGCTGGTCGTGGATTCATTGCACTCGTTGCTACGATGCTGGGACAGGCGAATCCGCTCGGGGTAATGGGTTCTAGCGTGCTGTTTGGTTTCATGGAGGCATTCAGTATTCGTCTACAGGGCTTCACGTTGCCAACGCACTTCACGCAAATGTTGCCGTATATTGTAACACTGGTAGCGATGTTCTTCTTCAAAGACCGTACCTATCAACAGGATGCATTGAAAGCGGGCGGAAGCTCGCGTTAATTCGTTAAGGTTTCAACACTGAGATTTTATGAAAAGGGAGGGAGCACGTTGCTGAATAAGGCTGAACGGTTGAAAAAGACGAAATCACCAGCACCCAAAGTAGGTGCTGAGCATGGAGATCGGCTGCCGCCGGGGCAGATGTTGACCGAGAAATTCCCGATCCTGCATGAAGGAGAAGTGCCCGAATACGACCTGTCTACATGGGATCTAAAGGTGTTCGGTGAAGTTGAAGAGGAGAAGGTATTCTCCTTCGCAGAGCTTCAGGCGATGCCTCAGGTGAATACGGTGAGCGATATCCATTGTGTGACGCGTTGGTCCAAGTTTGATACGCCGTGGGAAGGCATTCGTTTCTCGGAATTCGTGAAGCTTCTTGGCGTTAAGCCAGAGGCGAAATATGTGATGGTTCATGCAGATCATGATTATGAAACGAATGTTCCACTGGAAGAGCTTATGCATGACGATGTGTTACTAGCCTTCAAATATAATGGCGAGCCACTTACACCGAAGCACGGGTATCCATTACGGCTGGTTGTGCCGCAGTTATACTTTTGGAAGAGTGCGAAATGGGTACGTGGGCTTGAGTTCATGACGGAAGACCGCAATGGGTTCTGGGAAAATAATGGGTTCCACCATTTTGCCGATCCGTTCAAGGAGCAGCGCTTCTCGGGTGAGGATCTACCGATCCCAGAAGACGAATGGACGAAGAAGGAGTTTGATTAAGATGTTGATGCCGATTTTGCAAATTCACTCCGAGGACATGCCGGCATATGCCATCGTCTGTGGTGACCCGGCGCGTGCGGAGAAGATCTCTCGTAAGTTAGAACAGGTAAGAGAGCTGGCATTCAGCCGCGAGTATCGTACATTTGTGGGTCAATACGAAGGTGTACAGATGGCTGTAGTTAGTCATGGTGTAGGTTCGCCGGGAGCGGCTGTTTGTTTCGAAGAACTCATTCGTGCAGGTGTGACCACACTAATTCGTGTAGGAACAGCAGGTTCGTATACTGCTGAGTATCCAGCCGGTAGCGTTATTGTCAGCACTGCAGCGGTTCGCACGGATGGATTGACACGCCAGCTCGTGCCAGATGGTTTCCCAGCTGTAGCAGATATCGGTGTTACACAAGCGCTGATTGAAGCTGCTCGCGGGACGGGTGGAGCAACTGTAGCTCCCGATGCACCGACAGCGGGTGTAACCAAGGTGGGCGTAGGTATTACTGTAACGTTAGATGCCTTCTTCACCGGCGTAGAAGAAATTCCACATCGCAAGTACAAGCAGGCAGGTGCGCTTGCGGCAGAGATGGAAATTGCTGCGCTCTACATCATCAGTACCTTGCGTGGTGCTCGTGCTGGGGCAATCGTGGCCATCGATGGTTTTGCGGACAGCGATCTGGCTGCCGAGTATGATCCGCATACGGATGCGGTTGCGAATGCAGTGGAACACGAGATCAATACAGCGCTACAAGCGCTGGCTACATTGGCGCGTCAGGATCAGATTTAATTCGTAAGGAACATTTAATAAGAACTTTATTGCTTATGAATGCTTCAAAAAGGCCGGACTCTATTAAATTAGATCCGGCCTTAAAGGTTTATTATTCTTCATTAATTTTTTTAACTTTTGTATTCCAAATGTAACAATTGCTAACTATATTTATCACTGCAATCAACCCAAAAGCAGCCATGACTAAGTAGATGTCTTTAGATATAAATGAATATAGAAAATTATCTAATGCTGTTTTAAATCCCGAATCCCAGCCGTATAATATTAAACTAATACCTACAATGAAAACAAAACCACAAAGAGATAAAAAAATTGGTTTCAAAAAACAGAATTTCAGGAAACCAGTTGACTGAATTCTTTTCCACTTTTCGTTTTTTGATCCCACTTGATATCAACTCCTTGTTGTGCTTTTATCTGTTAGTATATCTAGTAATGGTGGTCTGTAAAAAATCAGTAAAATCAAATGTGTATCCTAATTTTGCGAGGTTAGTTGGTTTAGTAATGACTGAGCCAGAGTAGTCCGATATCACTCGTAAGTACCGTGTTCCTTGTTTTGAATCAAACTCCCAAGAATTAACAACACCTTTCCAAAGTATCCAACGGTCTTCATAGTGAACTGTGGGTATTACGTTTTTAGTGAATATCCCATCTAATATAACACCAGCATATGCTCCAACTATTGCTGAAGTAACGACTGCAACTGTTATAGGCCCGGTCAACGCAGCAATAGCTATTGATACAGCAGCTCCAATTGCTGTACCTCTAGAAATACTAACTTTTTTTTCAGACGTACGAGTAATGCCACCATCCTTAGTATAACCTTTTGCCGTTAATTGTGTTACAAAAGTATCTGTATACGAGGCTTTATACGTATAACCTGCAGTGGAGAATGGTGTTACTACATCGGATGCAGGGTTTTCTATAGTTATGCTTGATCCTGCATCTTCTGTGATGTAATCACTTGGTTTCAAGATCGTTGTAGTGTAGGGTTCACTAGTAGATGAGAGGCTGTTTTGAGCTTCATTGTTATACTTTGTATAAACCAGTATGTCAGCGTCTAAATCTGTCTTTGCAGAATGATCGAGCACACCATTAAGATAAACTTTAATCGTGCCATCCTCTTCTTGGACTATTTTAGTTGTAGTATTATTTTCATCAATAAATGTGTACTCATTATCATTTGCTAATGATGGTTGTGGAGAGGCAGCGACAGTTAATACAGGTGTTAGCAGCAGGACGATAGATAACATAAATGATAGCAATGTTTTTTTGTTCATATTTACCTCCAATTTCTATTTTATGTTTATATTATCCATTAAATAAATATAATTGTAAACGTTTTCTGGATTATATAGGAATAAAGTTACATACGATCTCGATTGAAGATTAATCAGTTACCTCAGTGGTAGGATTGGTTTGTGGGGTGATTTATTAAGTTGAAATTAGGTGCTTAAGACCTACATTAAATTCAACCTAAACGTTGTTAAATGAATGATCCCGCCAATAGTGGGTACGTTATATAAAGGAACATCATCACGAATACAGAGATTAGGGAGGATTCCGACATGACACAGAACAATCAACCTCAAGATGAGGCGGCAATTCGTAACAAACTGGATGAAGATGGGGATTCCTTGATGGAGAAAAAGAAGATCCTAAGTGGTGTAGACATTGAGCCACAAGCAGATGAATGGGCAGCTAAGCCATCCCCTGTAGCCTTTAACAGTGTAAAATCCTCTTCCAAAGAGTAAAATCGAGCTATGGCTGAATTGCGGCGGGTACCTTCAGGGGTATCTGCCTTTTGATGTACAAGGATGTACAGTAGTCGCACGGTAGATGTATAATACTGGGAACATCTTGAGCAAGGAGAGGGTATAGCAATGAATGAAGTGAGCATCCGCAGGGCTTCAAGTAGAGATTATCCAGGAGTGTCCGCGCTGATGGATGAACTGCACCGTATGCATGTCGAGGCACGTCCTGACATATATAGACCGCTACAGCCTAGAATGAGTCAGCAGGAATTTGAGGACTTGTTGAATGCAGAAGATCGCTACCTGTATGTAGCTGAAGCAGCAGAGCAGGGGGAGATCTGTGGGTATGGGAGCGCCCAATTCCATAAAATTAATAATGCAGAGATGTTTATGGATCGGGAGGTGCTTTACATTGATGAGATTATAATTGATCAGATGTATCGTGGGCGTAACATTGGACAGAAGATGATGGCGGTGCTTGTGGAGTTGGGGAAAGAGCTTAAGGCAGATCATCTGGAGCTAACGGTATCTTCATTTAATCAAGGGGCACAAGAGTTTTACGAAAAGTTAGGTCTGGTTGTTCGTAGCAGCAGAATGGAATACATACTAAATAAATTGAACTAAATATTTACACAAGAGCGGAGGGACAGAAATAATGTGAAGAAGCGAAGCGTTCGCCTTTATCTCCGGATTTTCCCCTTGGAAAAGGGAATCAAAAAATCTGGGGATAACAGCGATCGGAATGTTGTTCTGTCATCGAAGTGGTCAGTGTAAATATTTATAGTTTCTCTTGAATACCCCCGTGGGGTATGTTATTCTGGAGTCAGAATGATGAAGAGGGGTGTTTATGATGGATCATCAGAGCCATCCCAAGGACGTAATGGAACCTTCCGGAACCGATGTACCTGAAGTATTGGAGCCGGAATCTGCACAAACGGCGAATTCATGCCATGCTCATGCTGATAACGATGACGGGAAGCAAGTCCGTAAGAGTCATCACTCACAAGAGATGAAGGGCAATCTGATTTCACGGTTGAATCGTGTTGAAGGACAGATTCGTGGAATTAAAGGGCTTATTGAGAAGGATACGTATTGTGATGATGTCCTGACACAGATCGCGGCAGCCCAGTCAGCGCTTAATTCAGTAGGAAAACTTCTGCTTGAAGGGCACATGAAGAGCTGCATCGTTGAGCGAATTCAGGCAGGGGAACATGAAGTAGTCGATGAACTGCTGGTTACGGTAAGGAAGTTAATGAAGTAACCTGTTTTTAAATCTATTTAGCCCATAAGGAGGAATATATGATGTCTAATGTTACATTGAACGTAGCAGGCATGTCCTGCAATCACTGTGTGAAGGCGGTTGAAGAAGCCGTGAAGAATGCTGGTGCGAGTGGTCAGGTCGATCTGCAAGCTGGAACGGTTGCGGTAGAGTATGACGAGCAGAAGGTTAACGTAGATCAGATCAAGGCGGCCATTGAAGACCAAGGATATGATGTAGCCTAATTACGGATTCTTAATTTTCGTATGAGCGGTTTATATCCATCTGGCTTGAACAGAACTTCCTTTGTAGCTAAAGGGCGAGAAGAATCGGTAGATTTTTTTCGAATAAGTTCATCGTTTAAGCCTTATTTTTTCTAATGAATATACCCCCATAGGGTATTGGGGGACAAAATCGAACGGAGATGACGACATGGATAAGCCAGCAACAGACAACACTGCAACTGGCTCAGCATTACCACCCGTAGAGGGAGCATCTGGTTTACTCACCACATTCCAAATTACAGGTATGACCTGTGCAGCATGTTCTTCTCGAATTGAGAAAGGGCTGTCCCGCATGGAGGGGGTTAATCAGGCTAACGTAAATCTCGCAATAGAGCAGGCGACCGTTAGGTATGATCCCAAAGTCATTAATGTTAATCAACTGCGGGATAAGGTTGAAGCGTTGGGTTATGGCACAGTTACGGAATCGGTAGATCTGGATATAACGGGCATGACCTGTGCTGCTTGTTCGGCTCGGATCGAGAAAGGGTTATCTCGCTTACCGGGTGTATCTCGTGCCAATGTGAATTTAGCGCTGGAGACAGGGCATGTCGAGTATACAGCAGGCGTGCTGAAAGCATCGGACATCACGGCTAAGATTAGACAGCTCGGTTATGGCGCAGAATTACAACAGACGGGAGAGGAAACTTCATCTGCCCGAGAGCGGGAATTGCAACGTAAGAAGTGGAAATGGATGATATCTGCAGCACTATCGATTCCTTTGTTATGGGCGATGGTAGGTCACTTCTCCTTCACATCTTGGATTTGGGTGCCTGATTTATTCATGAACCCATGGTTCCAGTTGCTACTGGCAACGCCAGTTCAGTTTGTGATTGGATGGCAGTTCTATGTTGGAGCTTACAAAGCTTTGCGCAGCGGTAGTGCCAACATGGATGTGCTCGTGGCTTTGGGTACAAGTGCGGCATTTTTCTATAGTCTTTATCTAACGTTATCCAGTGGTTATCTACCTGCGACTACGATGGATCATGGTGCAATGGGAACGACCACAGCCGCTATGCCTGCGGTGGAACTCTACTATGAGACGAGTGCGATTCTAATCACACTGATATTACTCGGCAAATGGTTCGAGGCTGTAGCGAAAGGACGCTCTTCTCAGGCAATTAAGAGCTTGATTGAATTAGCACCGCGTGAAGCACGCGTTATTCGCGATGGGCAGGAAGTCGTTATCCCTGCGAGTTATGTTGCCGTGGGTGATATCGTTCTTGTGAAACCGGGGGACAGTATCCCGGTGGACGGCATCGTGGAGGAAGGGCAGTCTTCTGTAGATGAATCAATGCTCAGTGGAGAGAGTTTACCTGTAGACAAAAAGCCCGGGGATGCCGTTACGGGTGCAACCTTGAACAAAAACGGCATGTTACGCCTAAGAGCGACCCGAGTGGGTGCAGATACGGCTCTATCTCAGATTATTAAAGTCGTTGAGCAGGCGCAGGGCTCCAAAGCTCCAATTCAGCGGATTGCAGATGTGATTTCAGGTATTTTTGTCCCGATTGTTGTGGGTATTGCCGTCGTAACATTTCTTATCTGGTACTTCTTCGCAAGTCCAGGTGACTTCGCTGGATCATTGGAAAAAGCCATTGCCGTACTGGTTATCGCTTGTCCGTGTGCTCTAGGCTTGGCTACGCCAACCTCGGTTATGGCTGGATCGGGACGAGCTGCTGAATATGGCATTCTGTTCAAAGGCGGCGAACATCTGGAATCAGCACAGCAGATTCAAACTGTTGTATTGGACAAAACGGGTACAGTAACTCAGGGTAAACCTGTGCTTACAGACGTTGTAACAGCTTCGGACTGGACGGAAATGGAGCTATTACAACGAGTTGGCGCAGCAGAACAAAATTCGGAGCATCCACTCGCTGAGGCTATCGTGGAAGGAATCCGAGGTAAAGACATCGCTCTGAGTCCATCCGAGCAATTCGAGAACATACCTGGCTACGGCGTTCGAGCTCACGTTCAGGGACAAGAGATTCTCGTGGGAACCCGGCGCTTGCTTGCTGATGCTAGGGTTAATGTTCCAGATGGTACAGTGACTCAGATGAACCAACTGGAGGAACAAGGGCGTACAGCGATGTTGGTTGCCATTGATGGTGTGTGGGCAGGGATTGTTGCTGTTGCAGATACGATTAAGGAAACGTCACGCGAAGCGGTAAGCCGTCTGCAAGCGATGGGGATCGACGTCATCATGATTACCGGTGACAATGAACGAACAGCACGCGCAGTGGCGGAACAAGCAGGAATCCATAACGTTTTGGCAGAGGTGCTCCCAGAGGGCAAAGCGGCTGAAGTGAAGAAGCTGCAAGCTAATGGCCATAAGGTGGCTATGGTTGGAGATGGAATCAATGATGCACCAGCTCTGGCGACAGCTGATATTGGGATGGCTATTGGTACAGGAACGGATGTAGCGATGGAAGCGGCGGATATTACGTTGATGCGTGGCGACTTGAATAGCATTGCTGACGCTATTGAGATGAGCCGGCGAACAATGGGGAATATCAAGCAGAATCTGTTCTGGGCGCTTGGATATAATGTGATCGGTATTCCCATTGCTGCTGTGGGCTTTCTTGCACCATGGTTAGCTGGTGCTGCGATGGCGTTCAGCTCGGTGTCTGTTGTGTTAAATGCCTTACGTTTGCAACGAATGAAGCTGCAACATAAATCATAAAGCAACAACTAGAAATTGAATCAAGCTCATTGGGAATCGGTAGGATATCCATTAGATTAGGTGAGGCTTGTACGAAGAGATATGTCCTGAGTTATTTCTATAAATGATATGAAAAGAGAGTAGTGACTTTTTTCTAAAAAAAGTTACCCTCTTTCATTAATTTTCAGAAATTCCATTGACAATAATGACATATACACTTAAAATTTAAACATTCGTTTGATTCAAACGAATGTTTATATCAAATTCGAACTACTTTGCAATGGAGGATAAGATCTATGGTACAGGCTTTACGCGTTTTGTTTAAAAAACCACCAGTGATTGTTGGAATCGTGACGGCACTTATGTTCCAAGTGATTTTTAGCATCATCTGGATGACTGCATATTCAGGAGTTAATGATCGCACGAATGAGCTTACCGTCGCGATTGTAAACGAGGATGGCGAACTATCCCAAGGAATTGCCGAACGATTGGCAGAGACGTTACCGTTTCACACCGTGTCTAATCTAAGTTCGGAAGAAGCAGTAGATCAGCTCAATCATCACCAAGTTCACATGGTACTCGGAATCCCGGCTGGTTTTAATGAATTGCTTCAAACGGCTGGATCAACTGCTGAGATTAAATACACAATTAATGAAGCTAACCCGGTGACGATCAAAAGCATGATGCAAGGTGTATCACAGTCCGTGACCAACACGATCAACAAGCAGGCTACTGCTCAAGGTGTGCAAACTGTGCTAACCGCAACAGGAACGCCAGCAGATCAAGCCGCTAATGTAGCTACTAACCTGATTTCCCGTGTGGAAGGCGTAACAACGTCCATTAACCCGGTGAACGGAATGAACAATCAGATGGTACCGATGATGATGGTGCTGGCATCTTATGTCGGAGCTATGATCATGGGGATGAATCTGCAAACAGCTATGGGGATGTTGTCCGCAACGTTCTCTCGCTGGACGCTATTTGGTGCAAGAATTGTCATTAACGTAGGTTCAGCCCTGGTTGTATCCTTACTCGGATCTTCACTTATCGTTGCGCTTGGCGGACAGATTGAACAAGGATTCGTTGCATTCTGGTTATTCCAAGCCTTGTTCCTCTGCACGTTCATGTTCTTCTCGCAGTTCTTCTTGATCTGCTTCGGGCCTGCAGGAAGCTTGTTCAATGTTATCTCGCTATCCTTGCAGCTCGTATCCTCAGGAGCGATGGTACCACGTGAATTGCTGAATGGATTCTATAGTGGTGTGGGTCAATTTTTGCCGGCTACTTACGCGGTTCAAGGTATCTTGAGTGCTCAACTTGGCGGCCCAGGAATTCAGTCTGCTGCAGGTTCAATCGTTCTTATTCTGGCGATTGTGGTCGCACTCTCGCTGCTGGTTACCCTTCTGAAGAAGCAACGTGTATCAGCAGGTGCACCAAGCCCAGCACCATCTAACGCTTAATACACTTCTAAGGATATACGGATTTACAACGTATACGTACACTGAGCCCCCCATTGATTGCCGATGGGGGGCTTGGTGTAATAGTAGATGGAGGATACAACTTCACATATGCCATCCTGAATGGCTATGCCTTGCGCTTTGTTGCACAAACTTTCATAATAGATAATTATGTATAATTTCATTAAACATTTACAAGAGAACGGATTAGAGGAGCGAACGGAATGACGGAACCAGATTTGGACATTAAAACGAGGATATTGCTTGCAGCCAAGAAGCTTTTTGCAGGTCAGGGGTATGACGGGACGAGCGTCCGTCAAATCTGTGATGAAGCGGGAGCGAATGTGTCCTTGGTCTCTTATCAC
Source organism: Paenibacillus sp. Root52 (assembly GCF_001426865.1). Taxonomy (GTDB): domain Bacteria; phylum Bacillota; class Bacilli; order Paenibacillales; family Paenibacillaceae; genus Paenibacillus. The sequence continues at coordinate 94,939 of NZ_LMFO01000034.1, forward strand.
TTTGGCGGCAAAGAAAAGGTGTTTGAAGCATTATTTGAACACTTTTTTCCTGGTCAGATGCTGAATGAGCTGGCTGCAGCATCTATGTCTCCCGTGGAAGGTGTCCGGCGGATTGTGGGTCAAGTTGTGAAGTTTACGATGGTAGACACCGAGATGAGCGATATTGTGCAGCTTGAAATTACGCTGCGGACACATCGTACGCCGACGGTTTTTCGTTTCCTAGATCCAATCTGGACGAAGGTAAGAGATTTACTGCAAGAAGGTAAAGATCAGGGTATTTTTCATATTGAATCCGTGTCGTATGCCACATTACAGGTGATGGGGGCAACTTTGGCGCATAAACGAGCCAAAAATTCACGTTTTCTAGCGGATTATCAGGGAATAACTACAGAGGAACTTGCTGAGCAAACAATTGAATTTGTACTTCGAGGATTAGGAGTGACGAACCATGAACGAAACGATTGAATTAATGATGAAGCACCGCTCTGTACGGAAATTCAAGGCAGATCCTATAAGTGAAGAACAGTTGGCAACGATCATTGCAGCTGGTCAGATGGCTTCTTCCTCCAGCAGTGTGCAGGCGTATAGTGTAATTGCGGTAACGGATTCGGCATTAAAATCGAAGCTTGCTGAGCTGGCAGGCAATCAGGCTTACGTGAATGAATGTCCCGTATTCCTGGTATGGTGCGCAGACCTCTTTCGACTGAAGGATGCGGCGAAGCAGCATATGCCAGACAAGGAAACCTACGCAGATTCGACGGAAAACTTTATGGTCGCTACCATTGATGTAGCACTTGCATCACAGAATGCAGCCCTTGCAGCGGAATCACTCGGCTATGGCATTGTCTATATCGGTGGACTTCGCACACGTATTGAGGAAGTTTCTGAGCTGCTGGGACTACCCGAAGGCGTATATCCGGTCTATGGCATGTGTATTGGTGTTGCCGATCAGGTGACAGGCATTCGCCCGCGTTTACCACTAGATGCTGTTCTTCATCAGAATCAGTATAATGCGGAGCAGACACTTGAAGGCATGGCGCGATATGATGAGACCACGGTAGCCTACATGAATGAACGAACGCAGGGCGCGAACAAGACCCCTTGGTCTGTATCAATGGCCAAACGTCTCACGGAGCCAGTGCGCTTGCAGATGAAACCTTTCTTGGAAGGCAAAGGGTTCATGAAGCGTTAATGTTCAGGCCAATGTATTTGAGCATTGATAAATTAAAAATAGGTCAGTTAGGCTTCGAGCCTGACTGACCTTTTCTTACATAACTTTAGAGCGATGATACTGGCAAACCGTAGAACCGTTTGGCATTCTGGTAGAAAAGCCGTGCAGCGCGTTCGGTGCCCATCCCCATGACCTCGCACCAACTCTGAATAACTTGCCTTGTCATCGCGGGATGAGTCATCCGCCCTTGGAAAGGACCTTCGAAAGGCCACGGTCCATCGGTCTCAGCCATAACCTGCTCCGATGGATACTGCCTTGCCAGTTCGCGGATCTCTTCCTCATACATAATATCAGGGGTGAAGGAGACAAAATAACCGTTATCTGCCATCCGTGCGATCGTTTGGCGTGAGCCTTTGAACCAGTGGAAATGGGCACGACGGAACTGATACTTCTCAAGCAAATCACAGGCGATATCAGCATCTTCATACACGGCATGAAGAACCAGAGGTTTGTTGTACTGCTTCGCGAGCTGAATGAACTGTTCCAGCAATTCAATATAGCCACTCTGATCCCATGAGTTCCCTGCTTGCTCCGCTTCTTGTCTGCTGTAATAGGGCAAGCCCACCTCTCCAATGGCTATGGCTTGTCCAATGTGCTGTTTGATCCAACCAAGGAGCAGATGGAGATCCCCTGCAGAAGGGAGCGGTTGCTCTGGATGGTAGCCAAAGGCGGGAAATATCGTACGTGGGTTATGCTTGGCAAGTTCCAGATTGGCGTGGCAGGAATCCAGATTCATGGAGACCGCAATGAGGGCTTCCACCTGCTGGGAGGAGAGGGATTGCAGTATAGACTGTTGTTGCGTTGTTGTATATTGATCCAAGTGGATATGGGCATCAATTAACGGTGCTATAGCACGAGTATCCATAATTCCCTCCTTATGATTAATAGAGTCTAACTATTCGTGGTACGTCGTATATTTCAAGTCGGATCACCCATATTAGGTGAAAAATACATTTTTACATAGCTTGCTTACCGCTCTGTTTGACACATGACAATAACTCTAAAAACCCGCGCTATATAGATAGGCGGGTTTTGTGCTGTTCTTCTCTCATCCACTGTGAAATTTGGCGTTTACGTTCAAGGAAGGCAGAGTCCTCCGTAACCGATTCACGTCGTGGGCGATCGAATGGAACAATAACCTCTTGCAGCACGGTTGCTGGGCGGTTGGATAGAACATACACCCGATCCGCTAGCAGAAGAGCTTCCTCAATGTTGTGTGTAATGAATAACACCGAGCGGCGATTCTGTTCCCAGATCTCCAATAGCCAGCGCTGCATATCACTACGTGTCAAGGCATCAAGCGCACTGAAAGGTTCATCAAGTAGCATAAGCTCTTGTGGACTAAGTAATGCACGCAGGAAAGCTACACGCTGCTGCATCCCTCCTGAGAGCATATGTGGATAAGCACGTTCGAAGCCAGCCAGACCAACACTAGCCAACCATTTGCGTGCTTCAGCAATCGCTTCTGGTCGGGGTAGAGTTGTCTTCGATACTTCGCCTGCTAACACCACATTATCTTCAATCGTTCGCCAAGGCAGGAGAGCGGGTTGTTGCGGCATGTAGCTGATTTTGCCTCGTTGTCCGGTAACGTCATGCCCTTGCATGAGAATTCGACCAGCCTGCGGCTTAAGCAAACCGCCAATGATATGAAAAAGAGTACTTTTGCCACAGCCGGATGGGCCAACAATGGCTACAAATTCGCCTTGCCCAACGGTTAGGGACAGATTATCCAATACAGATAATGTTTTGCGTCGCTCACGATATGAGGCATGAACCTGCATAACCTCAAGAGCTGGAGAGGCTTGGGTAATTTCGCTTGGTAGTAATGTAGAATCAGACTGTTGAATTGTTGTCTGTATCGTTGAATTTTGGTTTGTCACATGTTCATGTTCATTCATTAGGTTATCGGTAAGGTGATCGTTCAGTTTCTTCTGCTCGTCTCTCATCCCGGTTTCACATCCTTGCCACAAGGTTTTCCAGTACCATTATTATCTTTTTTGTGGTCGCCAGCGCACGAGTAGCTTCTCAAGCAGTGCAATCAGCAGGAAGAGCAGCAGACTGAGCGCCACAATAATCATAATGGCTACAAATAATCGATCCGTTCGATATGCAGACTTCTGTAACATCATATAGTATCCGATGCCCTTATCTGCTCCGATCCATTCTGCAATGATGGCTCCCATCACACTATATGTAGCGGCTATTTTGATTCCAGAGAAGACTGAGGGCAGCGCGTGCGGAAGCTCCAGTTTCCAGAATAGCTGTCCACGTTTGGCGCCAGCCATACGCATATAGTTCATCATCATGGCATCCGTACGGGTTAATCCATCCATGGCGGCTACGGCGACAGGGAAGAAGCAGACCAGAATGATGGTAATTAATTTGGGCAGCAATCCGAATCCGAACCAGATCAGCAAAAGCGGTGCTAGCGCGATGGTCGGAATGTTCTGGCTTAGGATAAGCAACGGATAGAGCGCAGACTTTAGAAATGGGATCAGGTGAAGCACCATGGCAATCAGCAGTCCCACCAACGTTCCTGCGGCGAATCCGATGAGTGTTAACTGGATCGTCGCCCATGCATGCATACCAAGTCGATCCGCCTGTGAAGCTGCTTCACGAGCAATGTCCGAAGGGGCAGGTAGCATCCACTTTTCAATATGAAACAGCGAGACGGCTCCTTGCCATATCGCAATAAAGAGAATAACCGCCACGAGGGGCGGCCATACGCTTTTGAAATAGGCATGCATTAGCGATATTTCTCCGTTAGTTTATCCATGCTGAAGCCGGCACCGCCGCTATGGGCGATTTTGATCTGGGAGATGATGCTAGGGCTACCAGCGTCCACAAGTGCTTCATGCATTTTGCGAACAACGTCCAGCAGTTCCTCCAGCTCACCTTCCATCGTTGTTTCTAGGGGATTGACCTGATATTTCACACCAGATTGTTGAATGACTTCAATAGCACGATCTACATACGGATATGAGTCCTCACCATTTGGAGTCTTCGGGATAACTTGAATACTGAGTAATGTGCTTGCCATGGAGTTCACGGCTCCTTTCGAAATATATAAAATGAACGAATGACTGTTACACTTGCCACTTCGATGACAGAATAACCTTCCAATCGCTGTTATCCCCAGATTTTTTTGATTCCCTTTCTCTAAAGGGAAAATCCGGTGATAAAGGCGACCGCTTCGCTTTTTCACGTTATTTCTGTCCTCTCCGTCCTCGTGTAAATACTAAGTTCATTTTATATGAGAAATTTTATTGGGGTAAGAAATCGTTCGTATATGCCTTGCTCACATCGATCTGTTCCTCCAGCAGTTTTTTGCTGTACATCCAGTCCGTATAATTCTGCCATACTTCCTGTTTCTGTTCGCCCCAGCGTGGTGCATCATCTGTGTATTTCGGGCTTAGCCACTTCTGGCTTGCAAGCACAAGATCCTTATCGAGGTCCGGTACGGCTTTGATCAGAATATTAGCAGCGTCTTCGGGATGATCAATAGCATACTGATACCCTTCAGATGTGGCTTTCATGAACGCTTTAACCAGTTCAGGATCGTTCTGAATCGTGGTTTCATTCGTTACCAATACAGGCGTGTAATAGTCGAGTGCTTCGGAGTAGTCTTTGACATACAACATGTCGATCGGCTCTCCGCGAAGCTCAGCCTCAATCCCAGTCCATGCATAGAAAATCCAGGCAAAATCGATATCGCGTTTCACGGCAGTGAAGAAGTCGGCATCGCCCATGTTAATGTTTTTCACTTTGGATACGTCAGCGCCTTCGCCCTCCATAATGGATTGCATTACCGCTTCCTCTACTGGGGAGCCCCAGCCTCCATAGGTTTTACCTTCGAAGTCTTTCGGGGATTTAATGTTCCGATCCGTCGGTGCTGCAAATCCAGACGTATTATGTTGAATAACGGCAGCAATTGAGACGAGCGGTACACCTTGGGTACGTGCCTGAGTTACACTTTCCTGATAACTTACGCCAAAAGGAACCTCATTCGAAGCGACCATCGTGTCAGCGCCGCCAGCACCAGGTTGCACGATCTCCACGTTTAAGCCCTCGGCTTCGTAGAATCCTTGATCTACCGCTGCATATAAGCCGGTATGGTTCGTATTCGGTGTCCAGTCCAGTACAACTTTAACATCTCGGAGTGCTGCGTTATCACCTTCACTACTGTTCTCGGTGTTAGTATCTCCGTTAGATTGGGCAGGGCCAGCTTCCTTGCTTCCGCAAGCCGTGATTGCAATCAAGGTTACGCATAGGAGCAACAAGCCGATCATTTTACGCCATCTCATCTTCATTCTCTCCTTCATGTTGTCCGCCTAATTGGCGAGGGTTCTCCTTGGCTTCATATCCAAGCATCTTGCATAAATCAACAGAATTATACCGGCTATGATCTGGATGTCTTTTTTATGTAACGTGATATGCAAAAGAACATAAAAAAAGCGCCCCGGATTCCGGGACGCGTGCAGGCGTTAGAGAAGTAGCGCGCAGCGGTATAGCTGAGCCTATTCGATATACTCCGATTCCTACGCTGGCATGATCCAGATCAGGTCTAAGGGTTAGTATCTTGTGGGATACACTCTCAGCCGGCCAATTCCGACTCCCCTGGGAAACTATGAAGTTAAGGGTATTACTAGGTGTAATTATAGGCGAGTGAGAACATTGTGTCTATATGTGACCGTCAAAAAGAAAGATTAACGCTGGAAGAATTCGATCCATTCCTTCTCTGGGCCATAAATGAAGAAGTAGCGGTAACCGTTCGGTAATGTGATTATCTCTCCATCAATAAATTCTGCTTCCGTCGCTTGTATACGCTCATATTCAGCAACAAGATCCTCCACGTGAATCGCAAAATGATGCACAGTTCCTTCGGAGGGAAGTTTGTCGCTATATCCCTGAATGAGCTCGATTTCAGTTTCATCACTGCCATTGAATCCGAGGAAAGCAAGTTGGATCACACCATTGGTATGGGTAACGCGGTCTTTCAGCTCAAGCCCAACGATCTCGGTATAGAAACGAAGCGTCGTCTCCAGATCACGGACAGCGATACCGATGTGGTCGATACGTTTTTGAAAGCTCATTGTATAGTAATCCTCCTAACTGATTCGTGAATATGGTTTACATTTAAGGAGTATCATAGGGGGATAAATCCGGGTTGTCAAATAGGAAAATAGATAATTTATCTAGATGCCATGATCTATATTTAAATACATAATCTATATTTAAATATAAGTATAAAGTAACTTTATTAAAGTTCACAAAATGTTCACTTATGTGACCCTATTCCTCATCTTTATAATTGTCCAAGTAGAAGAGAGGATGAGCGAATTGCCAACAACAAAGAAAGAACATACGTATTTTGGATTGATGATGTGCACAGGAATGGTAGTCGTTATGATGACTTTCAATTTACTGTATAACGGATTAATGGGGAGTATGTCTCCGCTAGAGATCTTATTTCAGTTTGTCCTATGTTTTATTGTAGCTTTTGTGGTGGAAAGCTTTATCGTTGGGCCGGTGGCTCAGAAAATTGCCTTTGCATTGCCATTCAACAAATCGAATAAGGTGATCGGCATTTTGGCGATGTCTGTGTGCATGGTCGTGGGAATGGTGCTAATGATGTCGATGTATGGGATGCTTACAGCGTATCTTGCCAATCAATTGAATGGGAAGTCTCTCGTGGAAACGTATCTTCATACCATACTGCGGAACTTTAGCCTGGCGTTACCGTTACAGTTGATCATCATTGGGCCGCTTGTTCGATATGTATTCGTTAAATTCATAAAAGCTAAAGAGAATGCGGCTCCCTTCGTTAATACAGGAGCATAATTGGAAAATAGAGGAGAAAAGTGTTAATATTTTTGCCATCAAGAATATTAACAGGCGGTGAAGAAACTGAAGCAACTATTACTGATTATTGCAGCCCTGTTGTTGATTACTGGGTGTAGAGATCAACTTGATGGAGAAGACTACGTCAATACTTCCTCTGATCCTAGTACCAGTTTTACTCAACTGGATAGCGATTATGAAATCAAAGCTAAAAATCTGCAAGAGCTAGTGGCTGTGGGTCTGGAGAAGAGATTAAAAAGGGAAGAAAATTCTGAAGATATCATTATCGATGTTCCTTACGATGAAGGAAGTTCTATTTTTGCAACATACTATATCAACCAAGAGCCGGTAACAGAGGTGGGAATGATACAAGTTGTAAAGCAAGAGAACGAATATATATTGCAAAATATAGATCTTAGCCCTATAGATAAACAGGCACCCTTTTGGTTAGCTAAATTTGCAGGCACGACGATGGATGGAAAGAGTAATTTTAGGGTCAACTACGGTTACATTAATGATCCTTCGATCAACGAAATTCGAATTCAATACTCGAATGTCACAATGCACGCCATGTCAATTGATGATCGGAAAACATTTCTGGATGTAACAACAGATGAGAAGATGATCGAGACATCCGTTCAGGGGATAGATGGGGATAGCAACCTGGTTTATAAGTATGATTAATAATGTAAACATTAGGCTCGTATCACTTGCATTTAAACGTTGCTTTTGTATATACTGATAAACAACAATTACAGATCGGAACATGCCGTTGAAGAGCATCCAACTCGGAGGCGTTTTCGCCAGGGGAGCGATATTTCCCCAAGTTAACCGGAACCGCCCGTTATCGCGGACCAAGCGGCTGGAGCAGTGAATGAACTGTTTCGGCAAGTTGGGTGGCACCGCGAGCAGAGCGCTCCTCGTCCCAAGGGATGAGGGCGCTCTTTGTATTTTTACAGCCAAAGGAGACGGTGACCATGCTTGAAATGAAGTGGATCAGAGCGCATGCAGATGAGGTGCAAGCGGCGGCAGATGGAAAGAAAATCAATATTAACATTCAAGAACTGTTAGAGCGAGACGAGGAACGCAGAGCGTTATTACAGGAAACCGAAGAGGGCCGCAGGGTGCGTAACGCGTTGTCGGCGGATATTGGCAGGATGATGCAAGCAGGTCAGCGTGAGCAGGCAGAGGGGCTGCGCAATGAGGTGAAACAACGGAATGAGCAGTTGGAACAGCTCAAAGCTAAGCTTGAAGCGATCCAAGAGGAATTTACGCGTATGCAGTGGCTCGTGCCGAATGTTGTATCGCCAGATACACCTGTAGGTACTTCGGATGCAGACAATGTAGAGCTACGCCGTGTGGGCGAGATCCCCGCATTTGAGTATAGAATGAAGGATCATGTGGAATTGGGTGAGATGCATGACCTGATTGACATTGCGCGTGGGGTGAAAATCGGTGGGACTCGCAGCTATGTGCTGAAAGGTGCAGGGCTACTACTCCACCGAGCTGTGCAGCAGCTTGCGCTCGATCTGCTCTTGAAGCAGGGATTCACACCGCTAGAGGTTCCGCTCATGGTAAGGGAGGATGCCCTGCTCAACACAGGCTTTTTCCCAACAGGACGAGACCAAGTATATGAGCTTGCCGGTGAGAATAAGTGGCTGGTTGGTACTTCGGAGGTGCCGCTCGTATCCTATTATGCGGATGAAGTCGTGGATGTGGAACAACCTATTAAGCTGGCTGCTGTATCGACGTGCTTCCGCAGTGAAGTAGGATCGGGAGGACGGGATGTACGCGGACTGTATCGTGTACACCAATTTGCCAAGGTGGAGCAGGTGATTCTCTGCGCTCCAGATGCGGCAGAGTCGGAACGGATGTTACAAGAGATTACAGGACATGCTGAGCAATTGCTGCAATTGTTAGAGCTTCCTTATCGCGTTGTAGCGGTATGTACTGGGGATATGGGGCAGAAAACGTATAAGCAGTATGATATTGAGACATGGATGCCTAGCCGGGAGGCATACGGAGAGACACATTCCTCGTCGAATCTGCATGACTTCCAGGCACGCCGTTCGAACATTCGTTGTCGTGGTGCAGAAGGGAAGCTGGTATATTGTCATACCCTAAACAATACAGCCGTAGCTTCGCCGCGTATTCTCATTCCATTGCTGGAGAATCATCAGCAGGCAGACGGAAGCATTCGAATTCCGGCTGCGCTCCAGCCATACATGGGCGGAGCTGAGTTTATTACATTGCCACATCTGGCGGAAGAAGAGTAAGAGATAAATGTAATGTTGGTATGCATATGAAAGAGTGGTACTGAACGTGAACTACGAAGAACTCCTATATCGCAATGTCATTAAGGTAATAAACTTGATGATATTGCTCTTCATAGGGGTTCTTTTTTACATAACGAGATTTCCATGAAGGAGCATCAGTATATTTCTGGAATATAGTATTAATCGAAATTACTGAGTTGGGGAGTGTATAGGATGGACAAGCACTACGACAACCTTTTTGTTAGCTTTTGAAGAAGCAGAGAAGGCTAAAGATGAAGGTACGTTTCCTATAGGTGCAGTTATTGTTGATGCAGATGGGACGGTTGTGAGCCGCGGTAGGAACAGAGTTTTTTCGAGTGGTGACTCCACAGCACATGCCGAAATGGACGCTATAAGGAAAGCTGGAGCGAAGATCCTTAATCTTGAGGGTAAGCGATTTATTCCTAATAATGAGCTTACTTTATATACCACTTGTGAACCTTGTCCTATGTGCACAGGTACAATCGTATTGTCTTTGATTAAGAAAGTGGTTTGGGCTGCCAATGATAGGGACATAGGTGCATTCAAAAAAATCAAGGAATTAGATAATGTATTACCCATTTATAATGATATGTTCCATAATATCGAGTTTGTTGCTGCTCATTACAGAGATCTAGAGTTGAGACAAAGAAAACTGTTAGCAGCATGGAATAATAGCCGTGGATACACCGACAATCACTGGAATAACGAATTAATATATGATGTGGATTGATTATTGAGGAACTGCGAGGCGTAAGTATACCTTGAAGTAGGAGGTTTTGTTCATGCGATATCGTAAGCTAGGGAATACGGATATAGACATTCCGGTGATTGGCCAAGGGACGTGGAAGTTTGGTGAAGATCCGAGGAAAGAAAGAGATGAAGTGGAGGCATTGCGCCATGGTATCCAAAATGGACTTACACTGATCGATACTGCAGAAGAGTACGGAGGTGGGGGTGCCGAGAGAGTGGTTGGTCGTGCTATTCATGATGTCAGAAGTGAGGTATTCCTAGTCACTAAAGTATCAGCCAAGCATTGTTCTTACCAAGGTGTGCTTAGAGCGGCAGAGGAAAGTTTAGATCGTTTGAGAACGGATTATATAGATCTTTATCTGCAGCATTGGCCAAGCCCGCAATACGAAGTTGCTGAAACGATGGAGGCTATGTCGGAACTAGTTAGTCAGGGGATAGTCAAACATGTAGGTATAAGTAATTTTATGCTCGATTTGATGAAAGAGGCACAGTACCATTTAGGCGAAATACCGTTGGTATGTAATCAATTAGCTTATCATTTACATGATCGAAGAATTGAGAAGGAAATACTACCTTTTTCTATAGAGAACAGTGTAACTATTATGGGATATTCACCTTTTGGTTTTGCTCCATCTAAATTTGGTAATAAAGGATTTCCACAAGTGGGTTCCGCAGAGAGAAAGATACTAGATACCATCGGAGATAACTATGGCGTAACCGCATATCAGGTTGCGATGAACTGGATTATAAGGCAGGAAGGTATAGTTGCCATCCCCAAAGCGGCGAGTATACAGCATATAGATGATAATTTGAAAGCCCTAGATTGGGAGTTAGAAGAGGCGGACTTGGCAAAAATCGAGAGATGCTTTCCGCTGATGGACTAGGCTATAGCTAACTACCTGTAATACATATGATAGGAGCTGAACGGAATCGATGACAGCATCATTCTCACATAGACCTGAAGGATACGAATGTCCATTTTGTTGTATATGGGGTATCGAAGGGTCTAATCAAGGAACCAAACAAAGGGATATTATCTATCAGAACGAAAAGGTAACGGCATTTATCGCACGTAAATGGTGGCCGAACAATAAGGGGCATGTGCTCATCATTCCTAATCAACATTATGAGAATATCTTTGACCTTCCTGCCGATTATGCTGCTGAAATCCACCGGGCGGCTCAGCTTACAGCACTTGCTATGAAGAATACATATGGATGTGATGGGATTTCTACGCGGCAACATAATGAACCTGCTGGCAATCAAGACGTATGGCATTATCATCTGCATGTCTACCCTAGATATGTGGATGATCAACTGTATCTGTCACAAGGTGCTAATTCTGATCCAGAAGAACGTGCTCTTTATGCTGACAAGCTGCGTTCTTGGATCAATGAAAACTCGTAAAATCTAGGAGAATATATCAACACATCATTTAATGGGTATCCAGATTTGAGGTGGTTGATTAGGCCCGGGATAGACCTCAAATTCGGGAATACCAGCATGTTCATAAGGGTTGGAGGGGAACCATTCTGTGATGATCTGTTTCCACAGAGCCTGCATACTTGCCGGCATCGGTCCTTGCACTTCAAATACGCACCATTTGGAAGCGGGAATTAGAAGCGTCGATAATCCTTCAGGTACTTCTCCATCGTATGAGGTAGCAATCCAGTATTCCATTTGTTTCTCATGAATCTCGTTCTGATCCACACAGACACCAAGAATACCTTGGATCAATCCGTTATTTAATTGAAACAAGTGATCCTCAGCTCCGCTGTGATATGCATCTTGCCACATCGTAGAGATTCCAGACAAGTGTTCTCCGTTTATATACGAAAAGGATTGTTGGATTCCTACCACCGAAAATTCATTGTGTTCTACCATCTTATAATTCATGGGTTCTGCTCCTTTTAGGCTAAGCTGAATAACTAAGCGGTTATACGCCTTTATTGAAATCTTATTTCGGCGGGCTTCACTAGGAGGGAAGCCATGTTGTCTGCGAAAAGCTTTGGAAAATGACTCCGGCGTGTCATAACCGTACTTGAACGCTAAATCAATGATTTTGCCATCGCTTTGTAGAAGCTCATATGCTGCTAATGTTAATCGTCTCCGCCTAATATACTCTGCAATCGTAACATCAGCTAATAAGGAAAATGTACGTTGAAAATGAAAGAGAGACAGGTTGGTTTCAGCCGCAATTTGTTCAATGGCCATGTCCTCAAGCAGATGATCTTCAATATATTGAATAGCTGTTTGTAAGGGCTGAATCCATTTCATGTTGTGATCACTCCTTGATGCATATCATACAGGATTGTTGCTTCAGCAGCCTGTCTTTTTATGCTTTCATCTGTCCGTTTGTTTGTATATTTGTATGTATGGTTTCTTCAAAAAGAAAAGTTTAATGAAAATCGGAGAGGTTGTTACCCTGCTCATTATGCTTAAGAAAACTGCCAAAAACCTGCAATGGGATGTTCAATCTCCGTTCCTGCTTTGGCGAAAATATATAGTGAACCAAAATAAAATGGGTAACTGCCATCCTCTTGAATCAATGTGTCAGGATAACCGTCTTCATCTACTTGGAAAAAGAATGAAAATAACTCTTCCCTAAGTTTGGCAAAATAATAGTCCTCATTTTGAATCAGTCTCGGGGTGCCTCCCACTTTGATTAAAAAGGATCGATCCATTGATTTTTCGTCGTTAGTTAGTTGTCCATCTGAGATGATGTGTTTGATAAGATTCGAATTAGCAAAGGTAGTATTCGTGCTTTCCGCTGAAATGGGATGCTCAATCACCTTAACCAAGCAGTTTGGATAAATGTTGTTCTCCAAATGTTCATCACTGTCTTCTGGGATAAAAATGGAAATCATGCTACCTGGTTTAAAGGGATGGTTGAGACTTAGATAAAAAACATACTTTTGGTCGAGTTCGTGGATGAAGTCGGATTGATCGTCAAAAAAAACGGGCGCATTCCCGCCAATCCAACCTGCCCCGTGTTCGTTGGTTGAATCCAAATCCGCATAATAAAGGATACAATCTGATCTCTTGATTAAAATATTCTTTTTGTTCTCCATCATCCTGTTCAACTCCTCTCAAAAACTAACATGACCGTCACAGCTTTGATAAAAGAAGTATTCGCCGAATTGAATAGTGCTGGTTCGAATTCGTATAGTTCTTATTTTATTATAATGAACGCTCACAGTAGATAAAATGTCGATTTTTAGTATAGATGCTGCGCATAGTGTATATTACAATTCACTTTTGTGCATATAGATTCCGATATACTATAATAGAAGTAAAATATTGGATAGTAGGAGGATGAAAAGTTCATGATTAGTATGAAACAGGCACTTCGCGGAGCACTTGCTCTAATTCTTGTATTCGGGGTGCTAGCACCAACACTAGTCTTTGCCGCTACAGGAGATGTCACTTCGATTGAGATCACGAATGAGAGCCCACGGAAAATGAGTGTATCTGAGACGGCTACGCTTCAGGTCATGGCCGTTATTGAAGGTTTTGATAATAAACAGGACGTGACAGAGGGAGTTACGTGGTCAAGCAGTAATGCAGCCGTTGCAACTATTGCAAAAGGGAAAGTTAAGGCTGTGTCAGCAGGCCAAGCAACGATCTTTGCCCAGCTTGATGGAGCGAAGGCCGAGCTTGTTGTTCAGGTTCAGGATAAGATTAAGAGCATCAAAGCTTCGCCTAACTCCTATAGTTTTGTCAAAGGTAGTGAAGGTACACTGCCGAAAGTAACGATTACCCGTGCGAATGGCAAGTCAGAAGACGTCACTTCGGAGATTGTATGGACAGTTTCTAGCTCGTCGGCTGTGTTGGAAGAAGGGAAGATCAGAGGTATTACACCTGGTCGCGTATTATTACAAGGAAAGTACGGTTCAACAACGGTGAAAGTACCGGTTGCCATCACGGACGTGATTACGAAGATCGATGTAACACCGAAGGCATTACAACTCAACATCAAGAAGTCGAAGGCATTGAAAGTAATTGGTACATATGCGAATGGCAAAACGATCAATCTTTCGAAACAGGTGATCTGGACCTCTTCTAATAATGGTGTAGCTACAGTCAAAAATGGTACCGTTAAGACGTTGACTGAAGGACAAGCAACCTTGAAAGGGACGTATCAAGATCAGACAATAACCGTAGAGGTTACTGTTGTACCTTTGCTCAAAAAGCTGATTACAGGGCAGAAAAAACTAGTGTTATCTCCACAAGGAAGCACAACAATCAGCTTGATGGCTCAGTACGATACAGGCAAAATGACTGTCGTAACCAACAGTGCGGTATGGACCAGCACGAAGCCGGGTGTCGCGACGGTAACAAATGGGAAGATTCAAGCGGTATCCAAGGGCAAGACCTCCATTGTAGCGAAATGGGGAAACAAAAAGGTTAGCATACCTGTAACGGTAAAATAATCTCAGGACTAGAACACGGTCTGTAACATGATACGTATCAGGTGACAACTCGCAATATATATGTAATATTTATACAATAGCCAAGAAGCAGGGAGCGTAGATCATACGCTCCTTTCTTGTAACCTTTATCAGAATCGCAAAGATCGGATGTGATCGTTTGAAAGGTTCCATTATAAGCTCAGATTGGAATTGGAATGATGTGGCTTATCTTCGATATCTCCTTTTGTTGTTTCTCTCTGCACTGACATTTCAGATGAGTGACAAGATTGAAGGGATGAAACATCGTGCCTATACCAAGTATCTTGAAGGGTATCGATTGAAGAGTAAGCAGGTCCAATGAGACGCAAACTTGTTTATTTCATAGCAACGATCATCACGATGGGGCTAGGTCTTGCTTCACGTCATTATGGAGATCAGTTACCCAAGTGGGTGAGTGAACATGCAGGAGACGCACTGTGGGCAGGAATGATTTATTTTGGTGTACGCATGGTATGGCATAGGCGTAGTACAGCTTGGGCAGCGATGATTAGTTTGCTGTTCTGTTGGATGATCGAATTCTCACAATTGATTCAGACACCATGGCTGAATGAACTTCGTTCAACGTTGTTAGGTGCACTTATTTTGGGACGTGGTTTCCTTGTGGTTGATCTCATTCGTTATGCTTCTGGTATTCTGTGTGTGTATATGTTGGATCGTTATTTCCCGAGCAATATCAATCGCATGTGAGATGGTGAGCGGGTTTTAGATATAGGTACCGATAAAGGTACGGATAAGGAGATGCTGATGATGAATGTGGACAAGTTGTTTAGTGAATCGCCGGAATTTGAGACAGAGCGATTGTTACTAAGACGTCTCACCATGAGTGATATTGAAGAGTATTTCCAATTTGCTTCCGATCCACGTGTGAGTGAACAGAGCTTGTGGAATTGCCATGAGACGATGGAGGACTCAGTTCAATATATTCAACGTGTCTTGGACAACTATGAGCGTAGAACAGTTTATATATGGGCTTTTATCTGGAAAGAGACAGGTCGATTGATTGGAAGAGGCGGGATCTTTGATCTGAATGAGTCTATGCAGAGTGCTGAGCTAGGATATGCTATATCTAGTTTATATTGGAATCAAGGTGTTGCATCTGAAGCGATGCAGCCGATTGTAAATTATTGTTTTGAAGAGCTTGACTGCAATCGTCTAGGTGGTAAATGCAATGCAGGTAATATTGGATCTGCGCGGGTGATGGAGAAGATAGGTATGTCATATGAAGGTATACTGCGTAAGCAATTGAAAATCAAAGGTGTCTTCACGGATCAGAAAATATACTCCCGAATTCGGGATGATCTATAATACATGAATGACGGATTTAAGTTGTAATGTTATAACATTGGTTTTGCATTGAACGTTACATATGAATACAGGAGGTATAGCGATGATCTACAGTATCATATCCCGCTCCACTTGGGAGCAACTATCGGGGGAGAGCTTCTATGCTCCTGACAGCTTGAAGACAGATGGATTCATTCATTGTTCTACGAAAGAGCAGATTCCGTGGGTAGCTGGGCAATATTATGAAGGACGTACCGATCTGCTCCTGCTTGGTATAGACGAGAAAGTATTACAAGCAGAAATGGTATATGAGGATTTGTACAACTTAGACGAACTTTTCCCACATATTTATGGTCAGCTTAATCTGGATGCCGTGCACAAGGTTCTCGATTTTAGCCCAAATGAAGATGGATCATTTTCTTTTCCGGAATAGTAAGATAAGTGCTGATTCTAATCATATAAACCTTAACAGGATGAGCTTAATCATCTGATCGCTATGTGGAAATTGAAATTAATATTCTCATATCAGGAAAGGTGTGATGTTATGAATCTCAATCCAAGCTTTCTGGAGACTGCCGAGAAACAATTTTTATATTATAAACAGCTCGGGGATAAAGCCATAGCACAACTGGAGCCTGAGCAATTATTTCAATCCTGGAATGAAGATACGAACAGCATTGCTGTGATTGTGAAGCACCTATGGGGCAGTATGTTATCCCGTTGGACAGATGTGTTGACGACAGATGGAGAGAAGACGTGGCGGGAACGTGATGCTGAATTTATCAACGATCTGTCTACTCGGGAGGAAGTGCTGGATATATGGGAGGAAGGTTGGCATTGTCTGTTGAGCGCGATTCGTTCGTTCACCCCAGATCAATTATCCAATATCATATACATTCGTAATGAGGGTCATACCGTTATGGAGGCAATCACCCGCCAGCTAGCACATTATCCGTATCATGTTGGACAGATCGTTTATGTCGCCAAAATGCTCAAAGAGACGTCATGGGATAGCTTATCCATTCCGCGAAATGGGTCTACCCTCTATAATGGCGAGAAATTCGCCAAGCCTAAGATGACAAAGCATTTTACAGACGAGGAACTTGAAAGGGAGGAACCCAAATGACACAATTAACTCTAATTCGTCATGGGAGTACAGCTTGGAATAAAGAGAAGCGATCACAGGGACAGACGGACAACCCGCTGGATCAAGAAGGCAGAGAACAAGCCCTATTGCTTGCCGCAAGACTTAGCTCAGATTCGTGGGATGCGATCTACGCTAGTGATCTGGAACGCGCCAGCGAGACCGCTCGAATCATCGGTGATCGATTGGGGATCAAGGAGATTCACCTCGATCCACGTCTACGTGAAATGGGCGGAGGTCAGGTCGAAGGAACAACAGAAGAGGAACGGTTGTCACGGTGGGGCGAAGATTGGAGCAGCATAGAGTTGGGAAGAGAAACAGCTGATGCGGGAACGTCACGTGGCATGGAGGTCATTGAAGAAATCTGCCGTAAGCATCCACATGATCGAGTACTTGTCGTTAGCCATGGAGCGATACTCCGTAACACGCTTAGGGGATTGCTGCCTGAACTTGATGTAAGTGTTAAGCTGTCCAATACTTCCGTTACCCGGATCGAAAAGAAGGCAGAGGCTTGGGGTTGTGAGTTGTACAACTGCAGCGTGCATCTGAATACTACCGAAGGAACGCGATAGATGGAAGCTTCAGCGCTTAAAGAACAGTTGCTGCTCTTTCGAAGAGATGATACATTGCCGTCTGACGTTGAGAACCCGTATGAAGTGGCAATGCATATGTTACGACATATTGGGAGCACGGATCCAGTTCTGCGGGACGAACTTATCTATGTTACGTTTGCAACATGGATTGCGCATGGTGTGTTCTCTGCTGCTCAGCTACGGGAAATATTGCATATAGCAATAGATGATGAACATCTCTTCTATCGTCTGGGTGAGCAGGGAACGGACAGTGTGTTTACAAGAACATTTTCGGTGTTGCTCATACCCCCTATTCTTAGCGTAGATCGGCAAAGCCCTTTTCTAAACAAGACAGATATGGAGCGTGTTCAGGAACGATTGATTACGTACTTTAAGGAAGAGAAGGATATTCGAGGGTACGTTGAGGATAAGGGATGGGCGCATGCCCCAGCCCATGGTGCAGATGCCGCCGAGGATCTCGCGCAATCGTCTAATATCGATCGATCTGGCTTGAGGCAGCTATTGGCAGCACTTGCTGTGATAATAACAGAACCCAGTACAGTGTACATCTACGATGAGGATCAACGGATTGCGCAGGCTGTCGTAACGATTCTCCGCCGGAATATGTTGGAGCTAGATGATATTACAAGTTGGATAGATTCTCTTCAACGTTCGAATTCTAGGGGAACCCAGACACTGCAAGAGACCAGCCAGCAGGCGATGAATGTACGAGTCTTTCTGCAAACTCTATATTTTATAATTCGGACAGAAGAGGCAGAGCCGTTTACATTTGTTCGTATCGAAATTATAAAGGTTATTGATACAGCCCGCCTTTGACGCGATATGCCTTCCGGCATGATCAGCATCCAATATGGATTCAAGCTGAAAGTTGATGACTAATCTGAGGTGAGGAGGAGAGAGCTTGAATACACCGATGTATTTATGGACAGAAGAGATGTTGTCTCCGATCAGCGAGTCAGCAATAGTTATACGTTGCGGAGATATGATCTCTGATGAGGTTCATCAACGGGTGATGTCCGTCTGCTCAATGTTGGATCATATGCATATACCAGGATTAATAGAGGCTGTGCCGTCATTTGCATCGGTTACGTTATTCTATGATCCGTATCTTCTAATGGAATATGTGTCTAGCAATCTAGATTCTACATCTACGACAATAGAAATAGGTGGATCATACCCACGATCACGAGCGGATTCATCAGCTACCTCCCCGTACATATACCTGCGTGACCTCCTCCTCCCCTCTTTACAAGGATTACAATCGGTAGCACCCAAACAAACTAGAACGGTTACGATACCCGTATGTTATGGGGGAGAGTTTGGGCCGGATCTTGAATATGTAGCGTCAGTGCATGCATTAACGCCAGATGAGGTAATTGCTATTCATACGGCGGGTGAGTATTTGGTGCATATGCTTGGGTTTGCCCCGGGGTTTCCTTATCTGGGCGGACTATCTGCACGTATTGCCACACCAAGACGGGCAACGCCAAGACTTCGCGTGGAAGCTGGCACAGTTGGAATCGGCGGTGAGCAAACGGGCATATATCCGCTCGCGACTCCTGGGGGCTGGCAATGTATTGGGCGAACCCCAATCGCATTGTTTCGTCCGGATGACAATCCACCTAGTTTATTAACTGCGGGGGATCGGGTTCGCTTCACACCTATATCCATTCAAGAGTATTTCGAACATCAGGGGGCTAAGTCATGAGCATGGAAGTGATCCGCTCAGGTCTGTTGTCCACCGTTCAGGATGAAGGTAGGTTTGGACAACGTCGATACGGGATTCATCCCGGAGGAGCTATGGATACCTTTGCTGCGAGGGTGTCTAACATGTTAGTGGGCAATACTCGGAATGCAGCCGTAATTGAGATGACGATGACAGGGGCAGAGCTCCGATTCGAGGAAGACCAGTTGATCTCCCTATGCGGAGCTGATCTATCAGCAATGGTAGATGATATAGATATTCCCATGTGGCGACCCATTGTAATTCCTGCCGGAGCGGTCTTACGATTCGGACGATGTCGCTCAGGGCTGCGAACATATATGGCGGTTGCGGGTGGCATCGATGTACCTGTGATCATGGGAAGTCGGAGTACAGATCTGAAGACCGGAATCGGTGGTATCGATGGACGCGCATTGCGCGATGGTGACAAGCTGAGTGTCGGGAAGCCTTCTACAGAAGCGAGTATGATCTTGGATTTCTGGGGTGCGAAACGGAAGTCTGATGTTTATCATGTGAAAGCACCTGCATGGTATTTCTCCAGCAATGAATGGCCTGGCTACCACGCGGAGCCTGTTATCCGTATTGTGCCAGGCATAGAGGATCGTGGATTTACGGAAGAAAGCTTACGAAAATTTTACGAAGAGCCTTACCTTGTATCCCCTCAATCGGATCGAATGGGCTATCGTATGCAAGGTGCTGTCCTAGAACAGAAGCAAGGCCAGAATCGATTATCTGAAGCGGTCACCTATGGAACAGTACAGATTCCTGCGGACGGTCAGCCGATCATTTTGATGGCAGATCATCAGACGATAGGCGGCTATCCTGTACTTGGTCAGGTTGCCAAGGTTGATCTACCTATTTTGGCGCAGGCTAGACCTGGAACAAGGGTTACTTTTAGACAGATTACATCTAGGGAAGCAGAGATGTTATGGCTTGAACAGGAGAAGCATCTACGATTGGCTGAGAATTTCATTCGCAGCAGGATGACAGCGGGAATGGAGGAACTTCGGTGAAACATGTAGATATGAACTGTGATCTAGGTGAAAGTTACGGAATCTATCAAATGGAATCGGACGAAGGGATACTGCCTTTGATCACTTCTGCCAATATTGCCTGTGGATTTCATGCCGGCGATCCGGGAACGATGAGACGTACTGTAGAGCTTGCCATGGAACATCATGTCGCTATTGGTGCCCATCCGGGTCTACCTGATCTGCAAGGGTTTGGCAGAAGACGCATGGAGATCACGCCACGAGAAGCCTATGATATGGTGGTTTATCAAATGGGTGCTTTGGATGCATTTGTCCGTGCCCAAGGGGGGAAGATGCATCATGTGAAGCCGCATGGAGCTCTGTACAATATGGCAGCCGTAGATGCTAACTTGGCAGAGGCGATTGCTGAGGCTATCTATCAGGTTCAGCCTGAACTGTATCTATACGGTTTGGCAGGCAGCGCCATGATCGATGCAGCGGATCACATGGGTTTGCGGAGTGTGAGCGAGGTATTTGCAGACCGAACCTATGGAGCAGATGGTATGTTAACCCCGCGCAGTCAGGTTGGAGCGCTAATTCAGCATACAGAACAATCGCTTGCTCAGGTACTCCGTATGGTGAAGGAAGGGCTTGTTGATACTACTGCAGGAACGAGCGTACCTATTAAAGCGGAGACGATATGTATACATGGTGACGGGGCACATGCCCTTACGTTTGCACGCCAGATTCGTGCTATGCTTGAGACCGAGGGGATTACCCTGTCTGCAATAGGAACAAATGGATGAGTAGGAGAGATAAACATGACTAAACCGATACGTAATTCAGCGAAAGCTGTGATTGTACAGGATGGACGATTGCTCGTGATTCGTGTGGAGGATCAGTATGGTACAGCTTATATTTTCCCTGGTGGGGGACAAGACAAATATGAGGAGTTGAAGGACACCGTACTGCGGGAATGTCTCGAAGAGATTGGACAGGCAGTTACGGTGGGTGATCTGATGCACATTCGGGAGTATATCGGTAAAAATCACGAGTTCGCCGAGTGGGATGCGGATTACCATCAGGTCGAATTTTATTTTGCATGCAGTTTAAACGATCCGACAGCTACGAACTATGAAGGTTCTAATCCGGACAACCATCAGGTGGGTGTGGAGTGGATCGCGTTTGAAGACTTGTCTAAGGTTCGTTTATATCCAAAAAAAATCGGAGAGATGCTGCTCGCACAGGATTCCTCCAAGATCTATCTTGGCGATCTGAATTAACAGTAGCTAATCGAATAGATGCGCCCGTATTGATATGTAAACATTTTTATAAATAAAATTTCCAGTATTGTCACGTTTGCAATCCGGTTCATGGATTCACCAATGATGAGGTGGGTACACTATAAGTACAGGCTTATATACAACTATATCGTTATAAGCGGTACTTCAATTGAGGAAGAATTACTAAAGTGCTTGGGTTCTGATATGTCTTTTCTTAGTGATGACGCATTGTTTCACTTGCACTTTATATTCAATCCCCCAGTTGAAGAACTCTGAAAGTAGTGAAGGGAACGGAATCGATTCTGAAGAAGCGAAGCGCTCGCCTTTGTTTCTGAATTTTATACCGATAAAAACTTTAAATGAAAAATTCAGAAGCAACAGCGATCGGAAGAACGATCCGTAACCGTAACGGCCACAAGAGGTTGTACAACTCCCCAAACCCGAAAGGAGCAACTCCCATGAACCGGACTGAATTGGAAGAGAACATTGTAAAGGCATTAGAAAACAATCCGTTTTGCAGCTTCTCAACGGTGGAAAATGGCAAACCTAAATCTCGTTACATGGCTCTGTTTAACGATGGAATGAACATTCATCTCGCAACGAATCGTCGTACACATAAGGTAGAAGAACTGGAGAACAATCCGAATGTAAGCCTTCTACTTGGTTATGAGTCGGGTGGCTCCAAAGAAGTCGTAGAGGTTGAAGGAACGTGTGAAATCACGAAGAATGAAGCTTTGCGTGAGCAGGTGTGGAATGATGAATTGAAGGCATGGTTTGACGGTCCTCAGGATCCGAATTATGTCATTCTGGACATTACGCCAACGCGGATTGAATATACAGGGAAAGATCATGAACATCAAGTGTGGGAACAATAAGATTCGTACTTATGAATCACCTTTTGCGAACGATGCTTCAATGCACTGTTTCGGAAGAGGTTTTAACCGTGAGGCCATGTGGCTTCGCGGTTTTTTGAGGTTAGACATAATCGTTCTAAAATGGATATACATGTAAGATAGGTGTAATATACGTATTTGGCACGGTAAGTAAACTGTTTTTACATAAAAACGCGAGAAATTTGTCGAAATTACGCATGATTATGTAAAGTGATGCAGGTATGTGCGGATAACGTAAAAAAATAAAGCTTTTCAATGACTTCACATTGCGGTATTATTTGGAATGTAAACGACACGCACAGATATGAATAGATGTTCATGTGAGATAAACTAACCTGAGGTTTTGATGGGTTCATCAGAAGCTCAGCACGCACAACCCATGGAATCTATCTTGGTCTGCGCTTGTTCGTTTGCGTACTAATGCATGATTAATGTACATAACCGGGAGGGGTTATTTTGAAAAAGAGTAAGAAAGTATTATCAAGCCTGACTGCCGCTTTGATTGCATTTAACGTGCTTGCGGTATTTCCAGTACCTGTATCGGCTGCAGACGCTGCCAAAGTTAAATTGCGGATTATGGAAACGACAGATATTCACGTCAATCTGCACAACTACGACTATTATTCTGACAAGGAAACCGATCAGTATGGACTGGCTAAGACAGCAACCCTGATCAAAAATGCACGTGAAGAAGTGAAGAATAGCCTGTTGTTTGACAATGGTGACTTGATTCAAGGGAACCCACTGGGGGATTATGTTGCCAAGATTGATCCGCTGAAAAAGGGTGAAACTCACCCTGCTTTCAAAGCCATGAATCTGCTTGATTATGATGCAGGAACCTTAGGGAATCATGAATTTAACTACGGTTTAGATTTCTTGGATAACACACTGGAAGGTGCTAACTTTCCAATAGTAAATGCAAACGTTTATGTTGATGATGGGGATGATGATGAGACGAATGATAAAAACTACTTCACCCCTTATCAAATTATGGATAAAAAAGTAACGGATGAAAACGGTAAGGAACAAACAATCAAAGTGGGCGTTATCGGATTCGTGACACCACAGATTATGCAATGGGACAGCGCTCATCTTGAAGGTGAAGTCATTGCTAAAGATGTCGTTGAGACCGCCAAAAAATTCATTCCTCAAATGAAGGCTGAAGGCGCCGATGTAATCGTTGCGCTAGCACATACTGGATATGAAGATGCTCCGCAAACGGAAGGTATGGAAAATTCAGTGTTGTATCTGAGCGAGATTGAGGGTATTGATGCAATCCTGTTTGGACATGCTCATAAAGTTTTCCCGGGTGCTGAGTTTGCTGGTAAAAAAGGTGTAGACTCAGAAAAAGGTACGATTAATGGTGTACCATCTGTTGAACCAGGATTCTGGGGAGATCATCTCGGAATCATTGATTTGAACCTTGAGCAAGTAGATGGCAAATGGAAAGTGGTTGACTCCACAGTAGAAGCACGTCCAATCTACGATGCAGCGAACAAAAAGTCTTTGGTAGAAGCTGATAAGGAAATCATTGATGCAGTGAAAGAAGCTCACGAAGGTACGCTTGAATATGTTCGTGGTCCGGTTGGTGAGACAACTGCACCAATTAACAGCTACTTCGCACTGGTTCAGGATGATCCATCCATTCAGATCGTAACCAATGCACAGAAATGGTATGTGGAGAAGCAAATGAAAGGAACGGAATACGCTGATATTCCTGTGTTGTCAGCTGGAGCACCATTCAAAGCAGGCGGCCGTTCAGGTGCTTCGTACTACACGAACATTCCTGCAGGAACAATTGCTATCAAGAACGTAGCGGATCTGTACGTGTATCCAAATACGGTACATGCCGTTGAGATCAACGGCGCTGAACTTAAAGAATGGCTCGAATGGTCTGCGGGACAATTCAATCAGATCGACCCTGCCAAAGGTGGACAACAGCAATTGATCAATATGGACTTCCCAACGTATAACTTTGACGTTATTGATGGGGTGACGTATCAGATCGATGTGACACAACCGGCGAAATACGATGCCAAAGCAACAGTTATTAATGAATCTGCAAGCCGGATTAAAGACCTGAGTTTTGAAGGGAAACCGGTTGATCCAGCGCAAAAATTCATTGTAGCTACCAATAACTATCGTGCTTCTTCATCTAAACTAGCAAATCCAGATGGTAAACGCATCGTTCTGGCTGCACCGGATGAGAACCGTCAAGTGATTATTGATTATATCCGTGAGAACAAAACGATCAACCCAACAGCTGATGGGAACTGGTCTTTGGCTCCAATCAAACCATCAGCAGGTGTGACTGCAGCAGCATTGAATGACCTTGAAGTGGTATTTGCTTCTTCTCCAGATGCAAAAGCTCTGGTTGAAGCTAATCCAGCGATGTCTTTCATCGGCACGAACGAAGATGGTTTTGCTGAGTATGGTTTGAAATTGACGGGTGACGCTGCAACGACTCCTGGAACAGGAGTTGAACCTGCTATAACGCCATCACCAACGCCAACGCCTACTCCGGCTCCAACACCTAAGCCACAACCTGAAAAACCTGCTAAGGACAACGTTGTATATGTGGTGAAAAAAGGAGATAACCTGTACCGCATCGGTTTGAAATATGGTGTGGACTGGCGCAAACTCGTAACGGCAAATGCAATTAAAGATGTGCACAATTTGAAAGTTGGACAGAAAATCATAATTCCTGCTTCCTAATATGCAGCATTACGACCGACAGTCTTGAGACTGTCGGTCTTTCTGATTGCTCGTAAGTTCAATTCCCGTCATAGAGGAAGTCACCAAAACAGTAGAGATTAATTTCAACACCCGTGCTATAATATTTACAAACTTTGGGTATATACTAATAACATTAATGAATGGCAAGGGGGTCCTACATGAATTGCAGTGGCTGCAGTCCAATTTATCCGATTGAGGATCAAGGTACTCTGTATCTGCGTCCGTTTTCCCCCATGTTGCTGGAAGCGCTGCAAACGCAGGGGATGAGTATCGAGCATTCAGACCACTATATCTGGGTGCATTTTGACAATCTTGATATGCTGCAGAGTGATCTGGAGAAGATCGGGAGGCTGGATTCATCCGTATTGGAGGCTATTTCGTTTCAAGTAAGAGCGATGCAAGAGCAGGCAGACCTGGAAGACTGGATTAGTCTGGGGCTGCTGGAGAATCGGTTCAAGCATGCAGATATGGTTTCCGTTATTTTAGAGAAAAAATTCAGTAGCCACATGCAGCCCATTGTGGATGCTTCACAGCAAATTATTGGATATGAATTCCTCCTTCGTCCTGCTGAGAATGGAAGATCATTTAATGCCTATGAATTGTTTGAGATTGCTCGGGATACGGGCTTGCACTCCTTTCTAGACCGGACAGCACGGATCTCCGCCATCGAGACGAGTTCCGTTTTTTTGCCACAAGGAATTAAGCGCTTTGTTAACTTCTTGCCTTCCTCTATATACAACCCCGAATACTGCTTGACACATACATTTGAAGTGATTGAACGATTAGGACTTGACCCTAAGGACTTTGTCTTTGAAGTTGTCGAAACCGAGCCGATTAAGCATATGGATGCCTTACAACATATTTTTCAGGTATATCGGAATCATGGGATGTCTGTAGCGCTGGATGATGTGGGAGCCGGGTTTTCGACGATCGAGCTGATGAATCGATTGGAACCGGATTTTGTCAAAATTGATCGGAGTCTCATTGATCATTGTGACGATGATCCTGTGAAACAGCAGAAGATCATACATATTGTCGAAATGTCTCGTCGATTTGGCGGCCAAGTGCTTGCTGAAGGCGTTGAACGTATCGAAGAGTTTGATTTTTGTCGTTCTGCCGGTATAGAGCTGGCACAGGGATATTATTTTGGGAAACCTTCGGCACAGCCTCCAACCTATTCGAATTGAAAATATGATCAATACTCAATATGGCCTTACACCTCGAACAAGTCACTTCGTCTAGAAGCTGGCTTGTTTGGCATGTAACGTCCATTTATATATCAAATAATTACCCCCATCTAGCCGATATATAATATAGGCCTTTAAGAGTAGTCCATACATAAAAGAGAATGAGGGCAATTCAGATATTTGAGGGGGAGAAACGTGATGAGCCAGGATCAAAAGCAAACCAAAGCGGCTAAACCGGCCAAACCAAAAAATAGTAAAAAGAAGACTAAAAAGAAAGGCTTTGTCTGGAACATAAGGAACAAACTATTGGTTTCGTTCTTGGCGGTTCTGATTCTGCCTAGTATAGCGATCGGCTTCGTGACGTTAATTATTGCTGAGGACAGCGTGCAAGAACAAATGATGGATAGTGCTGTGCAAAGTGTGAGTACAGCGAATTCCATCGTGGAGAGCCAAGTGAGTTATAAAATCAACGACATTAATTATTTTGCCGATTCTCTTGATTCAAGCCTTATTAAGGGAGAGAACGATAGCACTGAGCTTCAGGCGAAGCTGGAACAATACCTGGGTTTACACCCGGATGCAAATAATATTTTTGTAGGTACGACAGAGGGAGTCATGGTTCGGGGAATACCGACGGAAAGTAGCTTGCGGGGCGATGCCTACGATCCAAGGGAACGGGAGTGGTACAAGCTTGCGATGGCGAAGCCAGGCACTGCCGCTGTATCGAATGTGTCCCTTAATACGGATGGAAAAGCTGTTGTATTTATCTCCAAAACGTTGAGCGATCAATCTGCTGTAATTGGTCTCTCCATGGACCTGACGGATCTACGTGAACAGGCATCCATCAGGGTAGGTAAAGAAGGCTATGTCATTATTATGGATGCCAACAAAAATTATGTCGTTTCTCCAGTTGTGGAAGCTGGAACGCAGGAGGAAAGCGACACCTTAAATGAGATGTACGAGAAGCAAGAAGGACAGTTCGATTACGTTTACAATGATCAGTCGAAAATGATGATATTCTCAACTAATGAAGCAACAGGCTGGAAAATTGCCGGCACGATGTTTAAAAGTGAGATCACCGAAGCAAGTAAAGATATTCGCATGGCAACATTTATTGTCATTCTGGCAGCAACCTTCCTTACCCTGATCTTTATTATTTGGTTTACGCGCTCCATGTTGCGTCCAATCAAACGACTGCAAGAATCAGCTAGAGCGGTAAGTAAGGGTGATCTGACTGTCAAAATGGAAACAGGTCGCAAAGATGAAGTGGGTGACTTGGCGAAGTACTTTGAACGGATGGTTGATAACCTGCGCATGATGATTCTTGGTGTACAAGAAACGACAGAGCAAGTATCAGCTTCTTCACAGGAGTTATCCGCTAGTGCAGAACAAACAACCAAAGCGATTGAGCACTCTACGCTGGCGGTACAGGAGCTTGCCGAAGGTGCAGAGCAGCAAGTGAAGAGTGTCAAAGAAGGTTCAGGCCAAATGAGCCGTATGGCGGAAGACGTACGTCTTATGTCTGAGCGTGTACAATCCATTACTACGAACATGCGTCATACTTCGGGTGCAGCTCAATCAGGCAACGAGGCAGCAAGCCAAGCGATGGAACAGATGAATAGCATTCAGGAAACGGTGGAACAACTGGCGACGGTAGTACAATCCTTGAATGCTCGCTCCGTAGAGATCGGCAGCATGGTCGATGTCATTGCATCTATCTCGAAACAAACCAACTTACTGGCGTTGAATGCGTCCATTGAAGCGGCAAGAGCGGGTGATGCAGGTCGAGGCTTCGCGGTTGTAGCTGGAGAAGTGCGTAAGCTTGCTGAGGAATCCGGAAGCTCTGCGGCACAGATCGGGGAATTGGTTCATAACATCCGAACGGATATGGATGCAGCCCTTCATGCGATGAATGCAGCTCAGACTCGTGTAGGCGATGGTATTCAAGCGGTAAATACATCAGGGCAATCATTTGCTCAGATTCGCACTGCCGTAGAAGACGTTGTTCATACACTTGATGATCTATCCGAAACAACGAAACAGATGGAGCACGGTGCATCTCAAGTAGCGCAAGCGATGAATGATATTTCCATCGTAACGCAAGAATCGGCGGCGAACACCGAATCCGTATCGGCTTCGTCTCAAGAACAATTAGCATCTGTTGAAGAGATAGCATCATCTTCTGCACATTTGAACAGCATGGCTGAACAGCTCCAAGGACTCTTGGGAATGTTCAAAATGGTAGAAGATACGCCGAAGAAAAGCGACAAATCCTAAGTGATAACGGATTAATGTTCTAAACCATTTACTGCAAGAAAATAAAGATAGACAATCCTCTTGTTGCCCTGTATAACTAGATCGTCTGGTTATTCCGTACCGGTTGCGGTGTAATCGTATAATAGAAGAATTTAGGGGCGCAGGAGGATTCATGACATATATAGCCATCTTAATATTTATTTTAACCATTACACTGGTTATCTGGCAGCCGCGAGGGCTGGGGATTGGTTGGTCTGCTATGGGTGGAGCGATCCTAGCGCTGCTCTGCGGTGTTGTCAGCTTAAATGATGCATCGGATGTCGCTTCCATCGTATGGAACGCAACGCTAGCCTTTGTCGGCATTATTATGATCTCATTAATTCTTGATGAGACGGGATTCTTCGAGTGGGCAGCGCTACATATGGCTAGACTTGCTGGAGGCGATGGACGCAGGTTATTCATATACGCGATCTTGCTGGGAGCGGCTGTGTCAGCACTCTTTGCCAATGATGGCGCAGCACTTATTTTGACACCAATCGTCTTGGCTATGGTAAGGGCTCTCAAGTTTGATGAACGCATGGTGCTGGCTTTTGTCATGGCCAGTGGCTTTATTGCGGATACAACATCACTGCCTCTCGTCGTCAGTAACTTAGTTAACATCGTATCTGCTGATTATTTTGGCATTACGTTTCTGGAATATGCGGTGAAGATGATTGTGCCCAATATATTTTCCATTGTCGCGAGCACAGTGATGTTATTTTTGTTTTATCGTAAAAGCATACCGCTCCGTTATGATATCACCGCTGCGCGTGATCCAAAGGAAGCTATTCGCGACCCACGTGTGTTCCGCATTGCATGGTTCATGTTGGTGCTATTGCTGGTTGCGTATGCGCTAAGTGAGTTTCTTCCGATTCCAGTTTCGGTTATCGTAGGTGCTGTAGCACTACTATTTGCTTGGCTTGCGCGTAAGAGCGAAGCAGTTAATTTGAAACGGGTAGTGATGGAAGCACCGTGGTCAATCGTTGTATTTTCCGTTGGGATGTATATCGTCGTATACGGGCTGCGTAACGCAGGCTTGACCGACCACTTGAGCCGCTGGCTTGATGCAATCGCAGAACATGGAGTGCTGGCTGCATCGGTTGGTATGGGTGTCATTGCTGCAGTATTATCCTCGGTGATGAACAATCTGCCTACCGTGCTGATTAACGCATTAGCGATTCATGGTGCGAATGCCGAAGGCGTTGTACGAGAAGCATTAATTTATGGTAATGTGATCGGTTCTGATCTTGGTCCCAAAATGACGCCGATCGGCTCGCTTGCAACCTTACTATGGCTGCATGTGTTATCACGTAAAGGTGTGAAAATCACATGGGGATATTATTTCAAGGTTGGCGTGATCTTAACCATACCGACATTGCTAATTACGCTTGCGGGTCTGGCATTATGGTTGTGGATCCTAGGTTAGTAGAAATGATTTAACATTAATAGCTTCTATACAATCTGATCAATTGTAAAAAAAATCAAAAGAAAACTGCTCACAGTAGGTGCTGATGCACTCACTTGAGCAGTTTTTTTTATTTCCCTCTGCATTTCTTATCTTTCTCTGCTTCAGTTTCTTCTATAATATCTTTTCGTTTTCTTCTTATAGAAGAAACAGATCCTCAGAAGGAACAAATTCTCTTTCTTTCTAATCAAAAAGCATATACACAAGACCAGTCTCTCCTGAATTCCATCGCCCATTGTTAAACACGATTAACAATGGGAAGTGAAATAACTCATTGTAGGTCTGCTCTTTTTTGCCCTCCTCCTAGGCTGTAGATTGAAATGTTTTGGGATTTATAATGCGTACAGCAGTGGAGGGAACGGAATCGATTCTGAAGAAGCGATAGCGTTCGCCTTTGTCTCCGAATTTTAACA
This sequence comes from Paenibacillus sp. Root52, assembly GCF_001426865.1. Lineage (GTDB taxonomy): Bacteria > Bacillota > Bacilli > Paenibacillales > Paenibacillaceae > Paenibacillus. The sequence goes on from NZ_LMFO01000034.1 coordinate 125,517, forward strand.
GTTAACAATATAATCGAAAAAATTTGGAGACAACAGCGATCGGAAGAACGATCCGTACCCGGAACGACCGCTCTGAGCAGTGTAATCAGCTCAATTAATCCCAAATAATTTCCAATGAACAGCCTACATTTTTAACATTGCGTTTACAAAACAATGATTTTGAGATGACATACCGACACTACAATGATTAAAGAGTTGATGGTGAACAAACAAATTCACAAAACGCCATCACCAAATTGGGGGAGGAAAACAAAACTATGTTTAAAAAGTTGCCGTTTATTTTGATGACCTTAACGTTCGTACTGGTACTCGCAGCATGTGGATCGAAAAATGACGCTGGTACAGAGGGTGCTGCAAGCAATGGATCAGGCGAAGCTGCTACTGAACTTAGTGGTAACATTCTAGCTGTCGGATCAACAGCATTGCTACCTCTGGTAGAACAAGCTGGACAGAAATTTATGGCAGTTGATGAATATAAGAACGTAACGGTTCAAGTGCAAGGTGGCGGTAGTGGTACAGGTCTGACACAAGTATCCGACGGACAAGCTACAATCGGTAACTCTGATGTATTTGCTGAAGAGAAGCTGGAAGACGAAGCTAAAGTAAAAGAATTGGTTGATCATCAAGTAGCCGTTGTCGCTATGGCGCCAGTTAGCAACAAAGATACAGGTGTAACCGATTTAACTAAGCAACAGCTTGTCGACATTTTCTCCGGTAAAGTGACCAACTGGAAAGAAGTTGGCGGTGCGGATCTGAAGATCGTTATTGTGAACCGTCCGAGCAGTTCAGGTACACGCGCCACTTTTGAAAAATATGCTCTCGGTGCAAAAATGGATGATATCCCAGGTTCAATCCAAGAAGATTCTTCTGGTAACGTAACTAAACTGGTATCCGAAACACCAGGCGCTATCGGTTACTTGGCACTGTCTTACCTGAATGACAGCCTGCAAGTATTGAAATACGAAGGTGTAGAAGCAACGGTTGAGAACGTAGAAGCAGGAACATATCCGGTATGGGCTTACGAGCACATGTACACAAAAGGTGAGCCGGATGCAGCAACAAAAGCATTCCTGGATTACATCTTGAGTGATGAAATTCAACAAAACGATGTAACAGAGCTTGGATACATTCCAATGTCTGGCATGAAAGTAAAACGCGATGCAGCAGGTAACGTGATTCAATAATCTTTGAACTTGCGCATACAGCGAAAGAGGCGGACTTAGGTCCCGCCTCTTTACGCGGTTTGCTCTGATGTAATCCCACATTTTGCATTAATTCTACTATAGAAGGATGGTTGTTATGGAACAGACCGAAGGGGGAACGGTGATGAAGAATAAGTTGAAACCTCGCCGGCCCTTGAAAGAGAAGCACTACTGGGAAGAGTGGACGGGACGGATCTATACGTCGATTTGTGTCGTTTTCCTTATCGTTGTTATGTTTTCCATCGTTTATTTTGTAGCGTCCAAAGGCTTATCTACATTTTTCACAAATGGAATAAGCGTAAGTGAATTTCTTGGCGGAAAAACGTGGAATCCAACGGGGGAACCTGCATTCTATGGAGCATTGCCGTTCATTACCGGATCTTTCATTACAACCTTACTTGCAGCGTTGATTGCAAGTCCACTTGGCCTGTGCGCAGCACTCTTCATGACAGAGATTGTACCGGGTAAAGGAAAAAAAATATTGCAGCCTGCGATTGAGCTTTTGTCCGGAATCCCGTCCGTGGTTTACGGATTTATCGGTCTCAGTGTTATCGTACCTTTGCTGCGTAGTATCTTTGGTGGAACAGGTGTAGGGATTGCAGCCGGATGTCTTGTTCTTGCTGTAATGATTCTTCCTACGGTGACAAGTATAATGGCGGATGCACTATCTGCATTGCCAAAAGGGTTACGTGAATCTTCATACGCTTTGGGTGCTACCCGCTGGCAAACGATCTACCGCGTTATTATTCCAACGACATTGCCCGCTTTGTTAACAGGTGTTGTACTAGGGATGGCTCGTGCGTTTGGTGAAGCGCTGGCTGTGCAGATGGTTATCGGTAACGCACCACATGTACCGACGTCCCTGCTTGAATCCGCTTCAACCTTAACAAGTGTTATCACGCTAAGTATGGGTAACACAACAATGAACTCGGTTCATAATAATGCGCTCTGGAGTATGGCACTGGTATTGCTCGTAATGACCTTTGTATTCGTTATTCTGGTTCGCTTGCTTGAAAGGAGGAACCGGGTATGAAGATGAAGGCCAAAACAGTAGATAAAATTGCGACATACGTCATCGTCGTATTAGCATTATTCATCGTTGTATTGTTGCTTGGATTACTTGGGTTTATTTTGGCAAGGGGGATCGGCCAGGTGAACTGGCATTTCCTGACCAGCGCACCGCAACTGCTCAAAGGTGGAGGCGGTATTGGACCACAACTCTTCAACTCGATATTCTTGCTTGTGTTAACACTCATTATTACCATTCCGCTCGGTTGGGGCGGAGGAATATATATGGCGGAATATGCCAAACCAGGACGGATCACAAGCTTCATTCGTTTAGTTGTTGAGGTATTGTCCTCCTTCCCGTCGATCGTTATCGGTTTGTTCGGACTTTTACTCATTGTAAATACATTCGGCTTAGGCTTCTCCTTGATCTCGGGTGCGTTAGCCCTTGCTATTTTCAATTTACCGCTTATGGTGCGTACAACGGAGCAAGCCTTCCGTGCAGTTCCTAAGGAACAGAAGGAAGCTGGATTGGCACTTGGATTGTCCAAGTGGAAGATCATCACATCCATCTTGCTGCCTGTAGCTCTACCGAGCTTGATTACGGGTACCATTCTCGCTTCTGGCCGGATCTTTGGTGAAGCGGCTGCCCTCATGTTTACAGCAGGGATGAGTAGTCCGCCGCTGGATTTCACAGATTGGAATCCTACGAGCCCTAGATCACCGCTCAATCCATTCCGTCCAGCAGAGACGCTGGCCGTTCATATCTGGAAAGTTAACAGTGAAGGCATTGGCCCAGATTCCAAGGAAGTTGCAGCAGGTGCATCCGCAGTCCTTGTCATTCTCGTGCTGGCTTTCAATCTAAGTGCACGCTGGATCGGTCGGGTTGTATACCGTCGCATGACAGCTTCGAAATAAGGAGGAATCCCACATGGCCATACCTTTTGGTACGGAACAGTTAAGCATATATTATGGGCATTTCCAGGCGGTTAAACAGATTAGTCTGGCATTCCCTGAAGCGAGCGTGACGGCCCTTATTGGTCCGTCAGGTTGCGGTAAATCGACGTTCCTTCGTTCGTTGAATCGAATGAATGATGAGATCGCCGGATCTCGTACAGAAGGTCATATCTGGATGGACGGTAATGACCTGAACGAGCCGGGTACAGATGTAATCAAGCTTCGCCAGAAGATCGGCATGGTGTGGCAGAAGCCCAATCCATTCCATAAGTCTATTTATAACAATATCGCGTTTGGCCCCCGCTATCGCGGTACGAAGAGTAAAAAGGCATTGGATGAGATTGTGGAAAAAAGCCTGCGCCGTGCAGCCCTTTGGGATGAAGTGAAGGACAGACTTAACGAGTCGGCCTTGTCACTATCTGGTGGACAACAACAGCGTCTGTGTATCGCACGCGCACTGTCGGTTGACCCGCAGATTTTGCTGCTTGATGAGCCGGCATCTGCACTTGACCCGGTATCTACGGGTAAAGTGGAGGAATTAATTTCCGAACTGAAGAAGGATCTACGGATCGTTATTGTAACGCACAACATGCAGCAAGCAGCACGGATCTCAGATTTTACCGCGTATTTCTATTTGGGCAGCATGATTGAACACGGGAATACAGAGCATATTTTTACTAACCCGGACAATCGCCTGACACAGGAATACATTATGGGACGTTTCGGTTAATGACAACTGGAGTGGTTGGAGAACATCGGAACTAACGTTGGATAGAACATATAGAGAAATAAGAGGGCATAATTCTTGGGCGAACGCGCCAGGGGTTATGCTCTCTTTTACATCTATAGGATAGATATCTTCAATAATTCAAGTAAATATAATATGGGAAAGTTTGCCACAGTCAAAACAATCATGCTACGATAATAAGCTGGAAGAGGGGCATCTTTACCAGTGAGGACTTTGGCCTGATTCGGAAAACGTTCGAGAATGGCAGTATCTTCTTGAATTATATATGTATAACACAGAGATGAAGACATCACGACAACGTGCGTCAACCAATGTAATTGGGGCGTCCTGAACTCAGGAGGCTCTTTTTGCGTACGTATTGTTTCATATATTGAAGAACGCAATTATGAAGAAAGTATAAACTCTGCGGAGAGGTATATGGATTTCGCTACAATACAGTCATGAGAGGATGAAACAGCGATGAGAGACAATGTGAACATATTGCTGGTGGAGGATGATCCGGAAATCGCCCGCATTTTGATGGACCATCTTCGGCGTGAGGGATATGGAGTGACTTGGGCTTCGAGCGGTCTGGAGAGCTGGGAAGATTTCAGGGAGGGAACGTATCAAATGGTCTTGCTGGATCTGATGCTGCCGGAGATGGACGGGTTCACGGTATGTAAAAATATCCGCCTGATCAGCGACATTCCGCTGCTTATGATGAGTGCGCGCATCGAAGAAGAGAGTAAGGTCAGGGGTCTCGGTCTGGGCGCTGACGATTATATTACCAAGCCGTTCAGCCTGGCAGAACTTACAGCCCGCATTAAATCCCACTTGAGCAGATATCGCAGATACCAGGGTGTCAAGCCGGAATCGACCCATCAACAATACAACGACGAGTTGTCGATCGACCCATTCAATCAACAGGTCCAGATTCGTGGGGAAGATGTCGTACTGACAAGCAAGGAGTGGGCTTTACTCACGCTACTATCCTCTCATCCAGGCCGTGCATTCACCAAAGCTGAGCTGTATGAACATGTGTGGAATCAGCCAGTTGCGGGAAGCTCGGGTACGGTTACCGTCCATGTAAAGAGCTTGCGAGCCAAGCTGGGTGACGAACCTCATCAACCACGCTGGATTCAGACTGTGTGGGGCAGCGGATACCGATTTATAGGAGAGATAGTGGAATGAAGCTGAAGTACTGGTTGATGATTGCCTTTCTTATTGTGATGCTGCTCCCTGTCGCTGCAGGATGGGCACTAATTTCCCTGTACAACTACCATAGCGACCAGCGCTCCGTAGCGGAATATATAGAGTTATCCGGACGGCTGGCTCCCATTGAGCAGAGGTTATCTGACCCGGGTCTGTATCGGCTGCAATCTTCGGATGCCTATGCTTCGCTCTCTGGACTGGCTAGTGATCAAGTGAACGTAGACCTCTATTTACCTTCAGGTATCCGGGTGTACACATCCGGCGGGGATGCCTTGTCTGCTGGAGCCTATACCGTCAGGGGTTCGGAGCTATATCGCAATTTGTACGACATGCAGATTCGTCATCGTACGTTTACGCTGAAAAAGCCAGTATGGGAAAAAGGCAAGCTGATTGGGATATACGAGATTACCATGCTTCGCAGAGAGTGGCTGGAAGGCATCTCGATTCGGACAACCTGGGTCATTGGGTTCGCCGGTGTTTTCTTTATCCTATTATATGGCACGGTGCTCTGGCTGCTATCCAGAAAGCTTTTTCGTCCGATGAGACATCTGATGGATCGAATGCATGCATTTGCGCGAGGGGAAATTCCCATGGATGACGGACCGGCGGCACGTCGGGATGAAATGGGTATGCTGCTAGAGCAATTCGATGCGATGCAGGAGAAAGTCAGGCAGACTCAGACAGAGGTGGAGAAGGAACAAAAAGAGAAAGAGCTCATGGTCGCTTCGCTGTCTCATGATCTGAAGACTCCATTAATGTCCATCAGTGCCTATGCGGAGGCACTTAGTGTTGGCACTCCACTAGAACCTTCAGAGAGACGGGACTACCGGGATGTGTTGTTTGGTAATGTGAACCGGATGAAGCACATGATTGGTGAACTTGAAATGTATACGGCGCTGGGCTCCAGTGAATTGGAGATGGCCATGGTTGAGGTAGAAGGAGAGGAGTTCTTCGATATGCTTCTCGGAAGTTATGGGGGACTCGTCGAGCATGGACAGATTGATGTGAAAACGGTTGTCCGCACAGACCGCCTCTACTGGCTCCATCCCGAGCAACTGATGCGTCTGACAGATAATTTGATTAACAATGCACTGCGTCACACAAGTACAAACGGTGTGGTGGGCCTGGGTGTTATTGCTTCAGATCAGCAGCTTCCAGAATGGATCATATCAACACTGGTGTTGGAGCTAGATAACTTCAGAACGGGATCAACATTAATTCTGGTGCAAAATGAAGGGCCTGCTATTCCCGAAGAACAGCTGAATCGTATTTTTGAACCTTATGTTCAACATCAGAACCAGGAAGAGAAGGCGTACGCGGGCAGTTCGGGTCTGGGATTAAGCATAGCCAAACGGATTGCCATCAAGCATGGAGGTGAGATGCGCATGTGGTCGGCAGAAGGATTAGGTACGCTGGCTGTATGCCGATTGCCTGAGATGTAAAGCCCTTAAACGAAATGAGAGAGGATGAATGACAATGATGAAAAAAGGATGGATGATGCTCGGTACAGCCCTACTTGCAGGGTCACTGCTCGGAGGTTGCGCGGAGAAGGATCTGGTTGGCCTGTCAGGAGATGAGATGATCGAGAAAGTTGTCCATGCAGAAACGAAACCTGCCTCATACTATGCCGAAGGTGTAATGAAAATGTGGTCGGATGACAAATTGAGTCACACGATGCACATAAAGGAATGGGTCGATGGAGAGACAGGACGTAAGCGCACAGAAACAGAGGAGAATGGCAATATCAGCTACGCGGTCAATGACGGAACGAACATTACCATTTACGAAAAAGAGACGGGCACGGCGTATTCAATGAACGTATCTGCCATGGGACAACAGCCTGAACAGACTCAAAAACAGATGCTGGTGAATCAGCTGGAAAGGTTGCGGAATTCCCATGATGTGGATATGATGGGACAGGAAGAACTTCATGAACAGGGAGTCATTCACATTAAGCTGACGCCAAAAGAAGAGGGTACCTTATCCATTTCCTCCGAGTACTGGGTAGACCCTAAAACATGGATGATTGTTAAAGTCATCAGCACATATGGTGATGAAAAGTCAGAAATGGTCTATGATCCGATACAATATGATCCGGAATTTTCTGAGGATACGTTCGTGATTGACATCCCCAAGGAAGTCGATGTGAAGGATCTGAACGATCTGACCCAGAGTTCGGAAGTGAGTCTGGAAGAAGCTGAGCAAGCTTTGGGACAACCCTTTTTGCAGGATCTGAACGGTGAGTTGGAGCTATCACGGATTGAGATGTATTCATCAAGCGGAGCGTTCGGCAGGAATGAAGTGACCTTGTATTACATTAACAACGATAAGGTTGAAGTGAGTCTAACGGTATTCAATGCGCCGGATGAAAATGTTGATAATACACTGCTGCCCGATGAATCCAAGGTGGAAGTTCGGGGTACCGAGGGTTCGTATATGAAGAGCATACGAAACATATCATGGACTGAGAATGGATTGCGTTACTCCATTATGGGTGAGAACGAAGAATGGACGATGGAGAGGCTTCAGGCTTGGGCGAAAGAACTGAAGCTTTCAAATTAGATTTAATTTGAATTGTAGGAGAGTGTGAGTCACGCAATGGATAACACAGAGCTTAACAACAGAGAACTGCGGCGTCTCCACCCAAAAGTCAAACAAGCTACAGCCCTGACGACCCTTATGGTCAATGGGCTGTTGACTCTTTTGGCCATTGGATATCTGATTGTCGCATGGGCTAGAGATTGGACGTTGTGGCCAGGCTGGGCTGCACTAGGGCTGTTCATCGTGTCTTTCATGTGGTTTGGCTGGGCTCTGCCAGCTCTTCAATATCGTTATTTCAGTTTCCGAGTTGCTGAGGATGAGCTTGAAATTCATTCCGGCTGGCTGTGGATCACCGATACGATTGTGCCTATGACACGTGTGCAGCAGGTAGAGTTGGAGAGCGGCCCGTTGCTGCGTAAATATGGATTAGCCAAGGTTAGCATCGTTACTGCGGCAGCAACACTTGTCATCGCTGGTCTGGAGCGGGAGGAAGCGGAGCAACTCAAACGAAATATCGGGCATTTAGCCAAGGTGGAAGATCGCGATGAATGACATGAGTGAACTGAGGCATCTACACAAAAGTTACATTTTATTTCCCTTATTCAGTGTCCTGAAATCGTTACTACCGTTCTTCATTCTATTGGTACTCAAAAGGCTTAATTGGAGCGCAATTCCCTGGTATCTCTACGCAGGAGGAATCGCGGTAGTATTGCTGCCCTCTCTTCTATATGGCTGGCTGAAATGGCGGAAATTCAGCTATACCTTGCAAGAGGATCGTATTGTGCTACGGCGGGGGATGTTTGTACGGGAAGAGAGATCTATCTATTTCAGCCGGATCCATGCTGTACAGACACAACAGCCTCTAATTCAGCGAATGCTTCGAATCGCACAGCTTAAGATTGAGACGCCCGGTGGCAGTAAAGAGGCGGATGGTGTGTTACCGGCGCTCCGTGTTGATGAAGCGAAGCGAGTGGAGCGGTGGTTGTATCAGAAGCGGAGTGAGGCTGTGGTGAAAGAACCTGCTGCGGTCACACCCGGACAACAGATGGAGACTTCTGATACCGAGATAGGAATCCATGGTGAGTATGCCGGAATTGAAGGTGAGCCGGGTACAGAATCAGGTTTAGCTCATCAGCCGGGTGCAGATTCTAGACCAAGCAGGGTGGAACGCTTAGAAGTTCCAGAGTCTGTTGAAACGGAAGTGCCTGTGCAGCAGGAACCGCTGCTACGATTGTCGGCGGGTAGACTGTTCGTGGGGGCATTAACAACCATGAATCTGCCGCTTCTTCTCGTTTTTGCTACAGGGACCTATTCCTTCGCAGATGATTTGTTACCAGATCATTTTTATCGACGTCTAGTGGAGGAAGCGGGGAGTTTGCCGGCCATATGGTGGCTGGGTCTTATTCCTCTCATGTTTCTACTCGCTTGGATTCTATCAGCGGTGTTATTTACAATTAAGTATGCTGGGTTCACGGTAGAACGCGAGGGTGGGAATATCTCCATTGTCTCGGGTCTGCTGGAACGCAAAAAGCATGTGTTTTCACCTACCAAGGTGCAGGCAGTAGCTATTCGAGAAGGACTGCTGCGTCAACCGTTCGGGTATGCGGAGGTTGAGATTTATGTACTGACTTCTGAGAAGGAGAAAAAAATGATGCTTCACCCGCTGCTACCCATGCGTGAGGTGAACGAACTGCTTGCAAGCATCGTGCCACAATATGAATTACAAGCAGATATAGCGAAGCCGCCGTCACGGGCGCTCTGGTTGTTTCTCCGTTGGAAACTGCTGATTGCCATGCTGGTTGGAGTCGCTGGAACGATATATTTTGGCATGGTGGGTATGGGGTTATTCCTACTGCTGCCTGTGTTCGGTTGGTGGGGATATGCACGCTACAAGGATGAAGGGCTGAACATATATGGGAAGCAGTTGTTGATCCGCCATCGGCAGATCTCCCGTTTAACCGTGTTAATGCGCCGCCCCCATGTGGTTACGGTGAATGCCATAGCAACATCCCGTCAACGTGCTAGGTCATTGCTAACCGTAGAGGCAACATTGATGGTAAACCGTGGCGGCTGGAAGGCTACCTTCTTGGATCAAGCTCATGCAGTTGCCGTCCAGAATTGGATGCATCAAGCTGCTCAACACGCTGTACGCAGTAAGCCGTGACTAATCAACGAATAGGTACTTCTTCTTTCTATTAAAAGTCGAGGGGGAAACGACAGATGGAGAACAGCCAGGGGCGGGTAGAGCAGCCTGGTAACAAGCCTGGTGGTTGGAAGCATGCTGGACTGTTATTGGGTGGGGTTGGCATATCCAATCTGGGTGATTTCATCTACATTGTGGCTATCAACCTGATGGTGTTGAACATGACGCAATCTCCAGCGGCTGTAGCGGGGTTATGGATCATCTCGCCAATCGCTTCAGTATGCACCAAGTTCTGGTCAGGCAGTGTTATTGACCGCTACGATCAACGCCAGTTGATGATTGGTGCGGATATCGTGCGGGCATTGCTGGTAGCCACACTTCCCTTATTTTCAAATCTATGGATGATGTATGCTGTGATGTTTCTAATTAGTATGTCATCCTCAATATTTGTACCCTCTTCCCAGGTGTACATTACTCGGCTGGTACCGGCTGAGCGGCGCAAACGATTCAATTCGTTGCAGGCACTCATTAGCTCAGGAGCTTTTATTACAGGGCCTGCTGTGGCTGGCGTATTATTGTTCTATTTATCCCCTGCAGCGGCGATCTACGTGAATAGTGTTTCGTTTGCCGTGTCCGCACTGATTCTTATGCTGTTACCGAAACTGGGTATAGGTGAGCAGAGTGGTGGGAAGTCGAGATTGTCACCACGGATCATCGCTCAGGACTGGCAAGCCGTGCTGAGGTTTAGTCGCAAGAGCGGTTACGTTGTCGGGATATACGTCATATTTCAGATTGTTCTCGTCATTGGCATGTCGCTGGATGCGCAGGAAGTTGTGTTTATTCGTCAGGTGATGAACTTGTCTGAATCTCAATATGGGGCATTGATGAGTGTTACCGGCATCGGTTATCTAGTCGGTTCGTTGCTTGTCACCCTGCTCGCCAAACATATTCCGATCCGTCATATGATGGGGATTGGCGTGCTTATGGTCTCGCTTGGTTATTTCCTATTTGCACGCTCGTTTTCCTTCGAGCTGGCAGCGTTCGCATTTATCCTGCTTGGATTGTGTTCGGCACTTGCCAACACAGGTCTGGTCACCTTTTACCAAAATAATATTCCAGTAGATCTCATGGGCAGGATGAGCAGTGTCATTGGACTGATGCTGAGCGCGCTTCAGGTAGCTTCTATTTTGATTGCAGGGGTAGTGGCAGAGTATCTATCTCTTCGTCTGGTGTATACGGTTGTCTCGGCGGCGATGATGTTAGTGGCACTTATCTTATGGATTACCAGTTTGCTTCCTTCAAGAAGTTCGTATTATCAAGAGGCTGTAACAAAGAGTGCGACGATGAAGTAGGTTAGACCGAAGCTGGGAACGAACTGCATAAGTGAGATAGCTCGCCAAGAAAGAAAGAAAGAAAGTAAGTAAGTAAGTAAGTAAGTTGGAGCAGGGGTGTGTCATATGGGGTGTTTCGGAGAGAAGTTTGCCTGAATACCCGAAACTTAGGACACACCTGAACATACATAGAATTAACAACAGAGATGCAGATAAATGAGCAGGTTGAATACCGATGTGACAAAAGTTCACAGTAGTTAACGCTTACATGTGGTGGGGAACCAACAAATCGTTAAGTTTATTGACATGAAACTTCCGGTCGATTAATCTTAATGAGTAAGATTATGTTTTCGTCGGATGACTAAATGTTTTTTAATTTTAATACAGCGAATGATAACGAGCGGGAGAGACCTGGGCGAGCTGAGTAAGATGGCCTGCGATCAGGCACCGAAGGAGCAAGCTGCCTGCGCACCCGGCGCGGCGGTTAATCTCTCAGGTAAATGTACCATCGTTGGACGCAACTCTGGAGAGTGCGCATGATGCGCCACCCAAGGGGTATATGATTAAACAGCCTGGTACAGTATGTGTAAGAACAAGGCATGCACTGTATCGAATGAACGCTGTTGATCATGAAACTCTCAGGTATCGAGGACAGAGAGAGGGCTTAAGGCCTTCTTCTGTCCTTTTTTGATGTCATCATTCAGTAATAATGGAACATTATGGTTGAGTATCTGGATGGACATGACGAATACAAATGGAGGGTTTTTGGATGCGTTTTAAAGATGTTTTCTCAATTATTGGTCCGTCGATGACAGGGCCTTCAAGTTCACATACGGCTGGAGCGGCGAGGCTCGGCAGAATAGCTCGTCAGTGGTTGGGTTGCACGCCAGAGCGCGCCCGGCTGACATTATACGGATCGTTTGCCGATACGTATCAAGGGCACGGCACAGATCTTGCTCTAATTGGTGGATTGCTTGATTATGCGACAGACGATCCGCGAATACCGGATGCTGAAGAGTATGCAGAACAGGCGGGTATGGAGGTTGAGTTTTTCACAAGTGGCTTGCCTGCTCCCCATCCCAATACGGTCAAAATTGAGTTGTGGCAAGGTGACCGTGAATGCTCATTGATCGGTGCGTCCATTGGCGGCGGCAGTGTGTCTGTGCATGCCTTGAATGATTTTCGCGTCCAGATCAGCGGGGAGTTCCCAACATTGGTGCTGCGTCATGCTGACAAAGCAGGGGTGCTCGCATCTGTCACGTCTACGATTAGCTCCTCAGGCGTGAACATCGGCTATATGCAGGTAGACCGGAAAGCTCGGGATGGTGAAGCTTTGACTGCAATGGAGATGGATGGAGCACCAGACCCGGATATGTTAAGCCGCTTGAAGTCGCTGGATCATGTGCTGGATATTCGTGTAATAGATTTGAAGAAGGGAGTGAGTCCAGATGCGATTTAAGCATTTGCATGAACTGAATACGATCTGCACGGCTGAATCCAAGACTATTGCTCAGTTGATGATTGAAGAACAAGTCCAAGAGACGAATACGCCGGAAGCGGATGTTGTGCAACAGATGTCTGAATATTATCAGGTGATGAAGGAAGCGGTTCATAAAGGGCTGAATGAAGATACGGTGTCCCGTAGTGGTCTGACCGGTGGAGACGGTAAGAGGATGGCGGAATACATTCGTAAAGGGGAGACTTGCTCAGGTGATGCTTCGGCTCTTGCAATGGCATACGCCCTGTGTGTCTCTGAAGTCAATGCATCTATGGGGCGAATTGTCGCTACCCCGACAGCGGGTTCGTGCGGCATCATCCCGGGTGTGTTCATCAGTTCCCAAGAGCGTTTTGGCTGGAGTGACGAGCACCTGGTCTACGGACTGTTCTGCGCTGGAGCGATCGGTTATGTAATTGCGAACAATTCGTTTATCTCCGGTGCTGAGGGTGGCTGTCAGGCTGAGGTAGGTTCTGCGATTGGTATGGCGGCAGGTGCTATGGTGGAGTTACGTGGAGGCACGCCGGAGCAGGTCGTTCATGCGGTTGGTTTGGCGTTGAAAAATACACTCGGTCTCATCTGCGATCCAGTCGCAGGACTCGTCGAAATTCCTTGCATCGTCCGTAACGGACTAGGAGCCGTAACCGCTCTAGCCGCTGCTGATATGGCGCTTGCCGGAGTACGTAGTGCCATTCCGTCAGATGAAGTCATTGATGTCATGCTTGAAGTAGGTAGTGCTATGCCAAGCAGGCACCGGGAGACAGCTCAGGGGGGACTGGCTCAGACCCCGACAGGTCGGAAAATGATGGAGAAGCTTGCTAAACCGAAGGCAAAACGTGCACCGGAACCAGAGTTAGAAACAGACGGGGAAGCGGATTCTGCTTCAGAATAACATAGGAAGAGGCGCCTAGCAGCGTAGTAACCTTCTGCTGGCGCCTCTTTGGCGTACATGGGTTCGAAACGAAAAGCTGGCATAAGGGTAGTGTTGTACTGTGTCTAATTCGTACCGTGTGCCAATTGTAGCATCCGCCCCGTGCCGAGTGCTGACATCATGCAAGGCTTCTGGATGAAGCTTCGCACGAACTTCATATTATTCCAGAGCCAGGCTTAACACCGCATATCCGTAAGCAGGAAGCTCGATCGCAAGTATCCCATCCTCCAGCGCGATTCGGTGCTTCTCGCCAAACAGCTCATTCCAATCATCTGTATCCGTCTCCAGCTCAACGATGGCAGTTTCTTCTGAGCGATTGAACAGGATTAGAATGCGTTCTTCTTCATTCTGACGTTCCATGACAAGCTGGCTACCGCCTTCGCGGGCTTGTAGGAATCGGATGGTACCGTCTGCGCGTAGAGCGGGATGAGCATGACGGAGTGCAATAAGTTTTTGATAAAAGTCGAACAGTTCGCGGTCTTGCTTCGCCTCATCCCACTCCATACATTTGCGACAATCAGGGTCATGATCACCGTCTAGCCCAATCTCGTCTCCGTAATAGATACATGGCGCACCCATAAAACTGAATTGGAATAACGCAGCCAGCTTCATCTTCCGTTGATCCCCTTCACAGAGAGTGAGCAAGCGGGGCGTGTCGTGGCTGTCTAACAAGTTAAAAGCGACCTCGCTCGCCTGATGAGGATAGCGTGATAATTGACGACCAATGGAATTGGCAAATTGCTCAGCATGCATTGTATTTTTGACAAAGAAATGATTGACCGCTTCGGTAAACGGATAATTCATCGATGCATCGAACTGATCGCCCTGCAGCCAAGCAGACGATTCGTTCCACACTTCGCCCAGGATGTAGGCTTCCGGATTGGCAGCCTTCACGACACGGCGGAAATCTCGCCAGAAGGCATCATCTACTTCATCAGCGACATCGAGCCGCCAGCCATCGGCGCCAACCTCTTTGATCCAATACTCGGCAACCTCCAGCAGATAGGCTTTCACCTCAGGATTCTCTGTATTCAGCTTCGGCATGTGGGCTTCGAAGCCAAAGGTCTCATAAGTGGGAATGCCGTCCTTCACATCCAACGGAAATTCATGAACGTGGAACCAGTCCTTATACTTGGATTCTGCTCCGTTCTGCTGTACATCGACGAATGGTGCAAATGTCTTCCCAGCATGGTTGAACACTGCGTCTAGAATGACACGAATCTCACGATCATGGCACAGCTGTACAAGCCGTTTAATGGTCTCTGCATCTCCAAAGTGCCGGTCTACCCGCATATAATCTTCGGTATCGTATTTATGATTGGTTGTCGCTTCGAAGATTGGCGTAAAATAAATCGCATTAATGCCAAGCTCGCTGAGATAATCGAGATGGTCAATGACGCCCTGTAGATCACCGCCGAAGAAATTAAATGGTGTCGGTTCTCCGCCCCAAGGCTCCACCTCCTCTGGATTAAGTTCAGCATTGCCATTCGCGAAGCGTTCGGGGAAGATCTGATAAAAGACAGCATCTTTCACCCAAGCAGGTGGCGTAAATACAGCACCTTCATGAATGTAGGGGAACTGAAACATTCGCCCCGGCTCATCCGGCTCTTCCTCTTGGAAGTCGGTTTCGGTCATCCAGATTTGTTCCGTTCCACTTTTGAGGAGGAAAGCATATTTCAGACGGTGATAAGGAGGGCGTACTTGCCCTTCGTAATAATCAAACATCGAATCCGACGTATACTTTGTTAGAGGAATTAATTCTTTCGTTTGTTCCCAAGCGTATTTGTCCCCAGTCAAGGCGTGTACCTCGGTGAGATCATTCTTTTTGGCGCGTAGACGCAAGCGAACAGTATCCTTGTCATAGGCGTAGGCCCAATTGCGTTTCGGTTGATGATAGATAGCTTCCAGCAGCATAGTAAGTATCCTCCCGTCGTAACACACAGCGTATGTTGGCATGTTGGATCGTAATCCCTCGAATGTGGCCGACTACTCTACATGATGCAGAGCACCACGTGCTTATGTAACATTTCCCAGATGAGTGATTAGGTTATAATGGAATGTAGAGGGGTCGCAGTACCCCGATGTCATGCGTTTGTATTGATTGAATACAACAAGCTTGCCCTAATCGTGCAGGTTCAAAAAGTAGGCATGTTGAACATTCTTTAATATGCTTCAAATATATATTTAACCCAAAGGGTAAAGAAGGGAAACGAATCGAGCGTATGAAGCAGAAACTATTATACATTGAAGATGAAGTCGAAATTGCGTCATGGGTTAGAGCAGATCTAGAAGAACGTGAATATGAAGTAATCTGGCTGGAAAGTGGTGAAGGTGCAACGGAGGCGGCCAAAGGCTGCTCTCTAATTATCCTTGACGTCATGCTTCCGGGTCTGGATGGATTTACGGTAGGACAGCGACTCAAAAAAGAACATCCTACCATTCCGATTGTGATGCTCTCGGCCAGAACGTCGATTGACGATAAGTTGCACGGGCTTGATTTTGCCGATGATTATGTCACGAAGCCCTTTCATCCGGATGAACTAGCAGCTAGAATCGAAGTCCAACTACGTAAGGCTGGGACGAATATTGCTGCGGATGAAGTTGTGAAACTTGATCATCTGTCGATCTATGAGAAGGATAACCGGATTGTGAATGAGCTTACGCAAGAGGAAGTCATTCTATCTGGGAAACAGTTTCATATCTTTGCGTACCTGCTCCGGCACATGGGCATGATTCGAACGAAGGAGCAGATCTATGAAGCAGTCTGGAATGAGTCTTATCTGGATGGGGACAAAACGTTAATGGTACATATTCGTCATCTGCGTGAGAAATTGGAGCGTGATCCAGCTAATCCGACCATCATTCAGACGATCCGTGGTGTCGGTTACCGCGTGAAGAAGCCATGACGTGGCGATTAAGCTCACGTAAGGTCAAGAAGCAACAAGAGCAGAAGTCTGTGAAAAAGAAAAAGCTCCGTTTCGGACGATCTTTAATGTCCCGTTATATGTTTCTTATTTTGGCAGCCATTTTATTCGTGCCTGTCGTTCTTCCAATCACATCTATTATTTATGTGGTTGTGGTGAACAACAGCTCTAACAATGATGCACCGTATGGTGACGTTAACCACATTAGCAACCTCTGGTCTAAAGAAGCGATGAAATTAGGTGATGCCACTTCAACCGAGGTTGATCAACGGATCAAGCAGCTACACAAGAAGTATCCGAAGTCTTCCATGTATCGCGTGGATGAACGTGGGGATACGGTTTTTATGTTAGTCGGTGAGGGAGTAACGCTGTCAGAAGTGTCGGCGGGCAATATGGTCATGAAGACGCTGAGATGGACGATGGATGACGAGAAGACCATCGTGACGCAAGTGCCAACGGTGTGGGATGCGGCGAGTACGTTGCAATTTATGAAGGAAGCGACGTATCGAGATCCGCTCACGGTGGTTTCTTTTATAGAAGGCGGCGATCAGGATAAGGGGAAAGGTTTCATGGTGATTGAGGTTCCTCGGTACTTGATGCAGAAACAACAAAATAACTGGCCGATGGAGCTCCTATACTTAGGATTATTCATGGGCATCATCTTTCTGTTCTTCATTCTGATGTCGATTCTCTTCTTCGCTCGCATTCGCAAACGGTTAGTCCGCTTACAGACGGCAATGATGGCACCGGGCAAGGAAGGCATCCCGCTACCTGTCGATATCCGAAGAGAGGACGAGATTGGTCATCTGGAAGAGTCATTCAATGATATGGTACGTCAGCTTACGGATAGCCGACAGCGGGAGAGAGAAGAAGAGCAACTGCGTAAACGTCTCATTGCAGGTCTTTCCCACGATCTTCGTACACCTTTGACAGTTATTCGAGGACATATGCATGCTCTGCACAAAGAGGAGCTAAGTCATACGGGCAATAGTTCATTACTGCGAATGGAAGCCAAGATGGAGGATCTGGGTGGACTTATCGACAACATGTTATCTTACAACTTGCTGACGAGTGGAAAGTATACATTGAAGCTGGCGGAGAAGGATATGCTGCGGATTGTTAGGGAGGCGGCTGCGGCATGGTATCCAGTATGGGAAAAGGAACAGTTTGATATCGACATTGATCTACCGGACGAGCCTCTACTCTGGCAGGTAGATGAACAAGGCGTGCGTCGTATCCTCGACAATCTGTTTCAGAACATTATTCGTTATGCGGCAACCGGCAAATATATTGGCATCTCGACAGAGCAGATTCAAGGACAGACGGCTCTGCTTATTCAGGATCATGGCCCGGGCATGCTAGAGGATACAGGAACGAAGGGAACAGGGCTTGGTCTATCCATCGTTGATCTGCTGGTTCGTGAGATGGGCCTTCGCAAGAAAGTGGACAGTTCAGCCCAAGGGGTTCGAATCTATCTATATAGCGGTACAGGAGTGAAAGGCGACAAGACTCATTTTTAAACTAAACTTAAACTTCAGATAACGTTGATTTTAACCTTGGCGGGTTACGATGTTATCCGAGGTGATTAAACAGTGAGTGATAACATTATTCAAACGGCTAATCTATGGAAAACATATCGTAATCGTGCAGCAGTACGTGAGCTTGATCTGCATATCAAAAAAGGAGATATCTACGGCTTCTTAGGTCCGAACGGTGCGGGTAAAACAACAACGATTCGCATGCTACTAGGCTTAATTAAGCCAACAAAGGGCGTTATTCGAGTCTTCGACCAAGATATTCGCAAAGATCGCATGGATATTCTGCGGCGTATAGGATCACTTGTCGAGTATCCTTCGTACTACGGTCATCTGAATGCGGTGGAGAATCTGGAAGCGTTACGCCGGATCATTAACGTGCCGAAGTCGAGAATTGCGGAGGTGCTTTCCATCGTTGATCTGACTCGGGATGCCAAACGTCCAGTGAAAGGATATTCCCTGGGGATGAAGCAACGTCTGGGTATCGCGAGTGCCCTATTGGGTGAGCCTGAGTTATTGATCTTGGACGAACCTACGAATGGGCTTGACCCAGCAGGTATTCAGGAGATCCGAGAGTTAATCAAACGTATGCCGCTGGAACATGGTATTACGGTTCTTGTATCCAGCCACTTATTAAGTGAAGTGGAGCAGATGGCGAGCCGAGTCGGCATTATTCGCGAGGGTAAAATGGTGCTGCAGGATACCATCGCTAATCTACACAGTCAAACGGGCAGCTCAATTCAATTGACGGTGTCCGAACCGGAAGACGCAATCAAGCTCGCTAGAGAGCAAGGACAATTCGGTCAACGACAAGGTTCCGTGCTGACGTTCCCGTACATGGATAATAGCGCTATCGCATTATTAGTAAGGCGTCTGGTTGAGCAAGATCATGCCATCTACCGCGTGGAGGAACATCGCCAATCATTGGAACACCTGTTTATGCGGGTGATTGGTGAGGGGGCGACCGTATGACGGGGCGTGCTTTATCATCGGATTGGCTTAAGATTCGTGGCAAGGGCATTTGGTTTCTTATATTCCTAGCTCCGATTGGTCTTACACTGATGCAGGCGTTGAATTTTGGATTACGATTGGACTATCTAAAAGGTATTTATGGCGGTGACCTATGGGAAGGTCTGCTAGAGAATGTCATCGTCTTTGTACCCCTGGCGCTCATGTTAGGAGCAACCATTATCAGTTCCATGATGGCGAATGTGGAGCATGAACAGGGCTCGTGGAAGCAACTATTGGCCTTACCCATTTCAAGACCAGCGGTGTACTTAGCTAAGTTCATTATGACATGTGTGCTGCTTATCATTTCTTGTTTACTGTTATCCGTTGGTACTGTCGGTCTAGGATTAATCTTTGGGTTCGACGCAAGTGTGATTCCGTGGATATCCATTGTTAAATTAGGTATTCTGCCGCTGGCGGGGGCACTACCTGTATTATCGGTCGAGTTATGGCTGACCATGGTTTCTAAAAATCAGGCTTTACCTGTAACGTTTGGTATTGTTCTTGCAGTAACAGGCATGTTTTCTCTGACGATCTCACCACATTTCCCCCTTGCCTGGTCGATGATGGCATGGAAAGGCTCCTTGATCTATCCTGCATTGGGCTTAGGTGTAGGTATCTTGATTATGCTGATGGGCATGGTGCATTTCAGTCGGAAGGATGTGGCGTAGATGGGCTTTGCGACAACCTATTTCCGTATCTTGTCTTCTGAACGATTAAAAATGGGAAAATCACCTATCTGGCTTCTAATCTTGCTTAGCCCGTTAATCGCGTTACTCATCGGGCTGCTGGCGACGCCTTCGGGGCAATGGGAAGTACTAATGAGTACGATGGTGCTCCTGCATGGTTTATTGTTGCTCCCGATTCTGACCGGCGTATTTACTTCATTTGTCTGCCGATTCGAACATTCGGGCGGAGGATGGAAGCAGATGCTGGTCTTACCACTTACACGCACTGGTGTATATGCTGCCAAGCTCACCATAGTGCTGTTACTCCTTGCGGGTACGCAAGTGTTGCTATTTGCAGCCATTATGCTGGCAGGTCTCGTTCATGGTATAACGGAACCATTACCGTGGGGATTAATTGCGGGTAAGCTATCACTTGGATTATTTGCCTGTGTGCCGCTCGCTGCTCTACAACTGCTGGTGTCCTTGATCTGGAGTAGCTTTGCCGCACCGCTAGCGCTGAACTTTGCTCTAACGGTACCGAATATTCTGATCGTGAACTCGGTGACATTTGGCCCTTATTATCCGTGGGCGCAACCGGTCATTCTTATGGCACCGATGGAGGGCGGGGGATTTGGAGCTTACAACGTTCCACTGGCGACGATGCTGACGGTTGTTGGTGGAAGTGCTGTTCTTTTTATCCTCGCAGGTATACTCTATTTCAAGAAAAAAGAGATCTGATGGAATGTGCTCCCTTGCTCCTTCTCGGTATATATAAGTTCAACTAAAGAAGGTTCACACTTACCACTTCGACGACTGAATAACCTTTCGATCGCTGTTATCCCCAGATTTTTTGATTCCCTTCTTCCAAGGGGAAATCCCCTTCAAGCACAGCATGCAGATGTGATCTGCGTGAATGCCTGAAGGGGATCTTTGTTCATTTTATAGCACGAGCTTATTTTCTATCTTCTAATCCATCCGTCATGGATGGTTAGTTCTCGAATGACTTTGGCGGGTGCTCCGGCCACAAGGGTGTTATCAGGCACATCTTTGGTGACGGTGCTTCCGGCAGCGACCACGGCATTTTTTCCAATCGTTACACCAGGAAGAATGAGAGCTCCTGTTCCGATCCAGGCATTATCCTGAATTGTAATTCGCTGTGCCATCTCACTCCCATCATCCAGAGAATCAATACGGTGATATGCACTATCAAATATACTTGTGCGCGGTCCAATCATCACATTGTTACCAATGACAACCTCAATATTGGCTGCTATTCCTACGCCTGCGTTAATCAGGACATCGTCACCAATCGTTAGACGGGCTCCTTTGACGACTGTGAGCTGGGTTCCCCATGGTTTCCCGATGATGTTAAGTCGCTTGCCTACCTGTAGTTCTCCCGATCTGTTCAAATACACTTTGCCTCTTATTCTCGGCAGTAATCCAAGTGTAGGTTGTATTTTTCCGAACACAGCCCATCCCCGCATCTTACCATATGCAATCTTCACCTTGTTCGGAAATACCATGTTCAATTTCATCCTTTCTGGAGGTTTATCGAAAAGTCCACTATGGATTACGAAGTATGCCTAATGGCATGATCCGTCACTTCTATAATGAAGAAGAAAATTTCAATTCAGACCTGAATTGAAATCCAAATCTAAGCTTAGGCAGGTACTTCCCCTGTGGTGCTGCGCTCCACCTGAACAGGATTAGCACTTCGTCCCTTCCCAATCTGACCCACCACGAATTTTCCAACGCGAACACGATTGAGTAAATACACGGTGATGATGGAGAAAGTGAGAGCGCCTAGGAACAGAACAGGAATAGTGAAGTAACCTAATGATAAGGAAGCGGCTTGTAGTAACTGTGCCATCAGATGAAGATAGAACCAGTGAACAAGATAGATTCCGAAGGAGTAATCACTGATGAGCAGTAAGCTTCGTGGAACGCGCTGAAGACGGCTTGCGAATTGATATAGTCCGAAGAAGAGAAAGGTCGTGAGCAAGAGCATATCAATCCGTTTGGAATCAGAGACAGGAAGGATTCCGCTATGGTACAGGAATAATACGATTCCCATCAGAACAAATGGAAGCGTGTTGACCCAGATTTTATGTTTGGCAAGAAGAGCTTTGAATTGTTCTATATTTCGACCGCAGTAGTAGGCGAGTGAGAAGTAAAACAACCAGCCGACAAACGGCAGCCAATTAAAGCTACTCCAGATGATGCCAGATAGCGGGATGCTTTCGATTTTGCCTACAAAATTGAAAAATCCAAGATAAGCAATATTAATGATGAATGAGACTGTGATTACAGTTAAGGGGTTCCATTGGTCGAGATGTCTTTTGAACAGGTAGAACAGTATGTAGAATTGAAAGATAATCACTACGAAGTACCCGTGGAATCCTGCTAGGAAGATATGTTGGAACAATACGCTGGGTAGGCTCCCGAAGCTCCGATTCTCGGCGTCAAGAAATCCAGATACAGCAAGTCCGCTGTATATTCCGCTGAAAATAAGAAATGGAATGAAGATGTACTTGAAGCGTTTGAAGAGAAATCCCTTTCGAATTCCGTCGCGGTATGAGTAGGAGAGTAGGAGAATGGAGATAAAGACAAACATTGGGGTGCCGAATTTGAGAAGAAGGTTCAGACTATCCAAAATGTTTCTTCCAATGACGTGCGATGAATGTAATAGGTCGGCATAAAACTTGGTGGAGAAACCGATCGAGTGTGTGAGTACGATGGCTAGACATGAGATACTTCGGAGAAAATAAATTTCAATTAATTTCTCTTTTTTCACTGACATATGCACATCCTTTTTTTGTATCCATTATAACTTGTTTGATACAAAATGTATCGTTAATTTTGTATAAATTTGGGGCAATCTTTTCTTGAGCAATAAACGTCTGTATATGAAATGACATTGCATTGAATGAATTTCCATTTTTTTATAAAGGAATTTTGAGGATTTAAGACGAGATATTAATTCAAAAAATATTGGAATCTGTTAAAATAAAAAAAGTTGTTTCTAGGCGTGTTCACATGGTTATTCGAGGGTAAGCCTAGTTATAACCAAATCATTATTTATCGTTGTTATAAGAAGCTTTGGGCTAAGAAAAGAGGGGTAAGCCTTGGAAATGAATAAAACGGAAACCCTAAAACGAATTATTTCTGAGGGAAGTTCACACCAATCCTTGTTTTTTAACCACCCGGATGCCATCTATGTTATGGATATCCATGGAAACTATATTGATGCTAATCCCTCCGTTGAGCGGATTTCAGGGCACACACTCGAAGACTTAATTCGCATGAACCGGGAACATCTCTGTCCACCGGATAGCGAGAAATCACGTCAACAATGTATTGATGAAGTGTTGGCTGGACGTTCAGTCAGTAACTCTCTCAAGTTCTATCATAGAGATGGCTCACTGAGGCAGGCGGATATTACCTATGTGCCGATCACGGCAGAAGAGGAAGTCGTGGGCATATATGGCATTGCCAAGGATGTAACCGAGATCATAGAAGTGGAGCGTAAGCTTCATGAGACACAAGAAAAGTATCAGATACTGGCTGAACATGCACAGGATCTTATTACGAAATGTTCGCTAGATGGAGAGTTGTTGTATGTATCTCCCTCGGTGTATCCTTTGCTTGGCTATCGACCAGAAGAGGTGATGGGTAAGTCCTTCAAAGACTACTGTTATCCAGGGGACTACCCTGATCCATTAGATGTATCCGTAATCGGCAATGGCTGTACAATGCGGGTTATGCACAAAAAAGGGCACTACATCTGGATGGAAACGTTGGCGAAGCCTGTATCAGGCAGAGAAGGTGAAGATACGCAGGTTGTAAGTATCAGCCGAGATATCACACAGCACAAGGATGCAGATCGACGCTTAAGAGAGAGTCGTCAGCGGTACAAATCATTATTTGAGCATACCCCGGCGGCTGTGTATTCGCTGGATCTGGAAGGTAGATATAGTTCGGTTAACCGTAATCTTGTTCAATTACTCAATATTCCGCGCAGTGAATTGATTGGGCGCTCCTTTCTGAACAACTTAGATAAAAGTGAAGTGCAAAATGGTAAGACCTACTTTGAACAAGTAAAGCTGGGGAAGCCACAGCACTATGAGACCTGTGTCGTGAATGCTAGAGGCAGGAAGATTGATGTATCGATCATGAATGTACCTATTATTGTGGATCAGGAATTGGTCGGAGTATACGGTATTTTATCTGATATTACAGAGCGGAAGGATTATACGGAACGGATTCAAGAGCTTAGTAAGCAGCATACGCTTATTCTAAATTCGGTTACCGAAGGTATCTATGGTCTAGATGCAGACGGGATTACAATGTTCATGAATCCCGCAGCGGCATCCATGTTTGGTTATGAAGTCAAGGAGCTTGTGGGTAAAAGCTCCCATCCAATCATGCACCATTCCCGAGCGGATGGAAGTTATTTCCCGGTAGAAGAGTGTCCTATCCATATGACTGTAATGGATGGACAGCGGCGGTTGATCAAAGAGGATGTATTCTGGCGCAAGGATGGCAGTAGCTTCTTGGTGGAATACCAGGTGACGCCGATTATAGATCAAGGTCAGATTCAAGGAGCTGTTGTCGTATTCAACGATGTTACTGGCGAACGTGAAATTGTGCGTGCCAAGGAGACAGCGGAGTTGGCGGCGCAGGCTAAGTCTGAATTCCTATCTATGGTGAGCCATGAGATTCGAACACCGATGAATGGAATCGTTGGTATGACAGAGCTTCTAATCGGAACAGATCTGTCTGAGGAACAACGGGAGTATGCCCAGATTATTCAAGAGAGCGGCGACGCACTGCTGAATATTCTTAATGATATTCTGGATTTCAGTAAGCTGGAATCTGGCAAGATGGCGCTAGCCTACGAACCTTTCTCGCTACGCAAAATGTTAGAACAGGTGGCGGAGCTGTTCAAGTCTCGGGCCAATGAGAAGCAACTCAAAATCAGATATCGCCTCAATCCTAGCATTCCGGAATTCATGGTCGGTGATGCGATGCGGATTAGACAGATCCTCGTGAACCTTGTTAGTAATGCACTCAAGTTCACGGATCAGGGAAGTATTGATGTCACGGTAGACATTATTAAGGGACGCAGACCTGAATCTAGCGTGCTTGATTTTGCTGTAAAGGATACGGGTATCGGTATTCCAGCAGATAAGCTGGATCAGTTGTTCCAGTCGTTCTCCCAATTGCATCCGGTCATTAACCGGAAGTATGGAGGTACGGGGCTTGGACTCGTTATCTCGAAACGCCTTGTGGAGATTATGGGTGGTAGCATCGGTGTAGAGAGTGAGGAAGCGGAAGGGTCTACCTTCCGGTTCGCCGTTCCTGCCACAAGTGTCGATGTACCGGAGGAGGAAGCTGCACGCCAATTCTCACATGATCGTACACGTCAAGGTGACAAGATACCGATCAGTATACTGGTTGCTGAGGATCATCCGGTGAATCGGAAGATTCTAACTGAATACCTAGAGAAGCTTGGATACACACCGGATGTATGTACCAATGGTGTTGAAGCGATCGAGGCTATATCTCAGAAAACTTATGATATTGTACTCATGGACATTCAAATGCCTGTTATGGATGGGCTTAAGGCGACAGATCTTGTACACCGATTGATTCCACAAGATCGCATTCCAACGATTATTGCGGTCACGGGCAATTCGAAACGGGAGGATAAGGAGGCTTGCCTGGAGATTGGTATGCGCGACTTCATCAGCAAGCCCGTTATGCTTAGTGAGTTGAAAAGGGTGCTCCAGCAATGGGGTCCGGCCGATCAGCCGCAGCTTGCACCTAATTAATTGAGATAAATAGATAAGTATACAATTAAAGACGCCAGTGAATTCCTCTCGGGAATAGTCACTGGCGTCTTTGAGTTCCTTTTTCACCAAGTTATACCATGGTAAGGCGATCTATACTTCCGGATAACACAGCGCAGGAGCGTTCGAATTTCTCACGTTCGGATGCATCCAAATTCAATTCGATGATCTCTTGGATGCCATTGCCGCCGATAATCGCGGGAACGCCCGCACATACATTGTTCTGTCCATACTCTCCTTCTAGGATCGCGGAGACGGCGATGATCTTATGCTCGTCATTGAGGATGGAGCGTGTAATATAAGCAAGTGCATTACCGATGCCAAACTGGGTGGAGCCTTTGCGAGTGAATATCTCCCAGCCGGCGTCCTTTGTTTTACGAGCAATATCTTCCAGATCGAGATGTTTGAAACGATCCTTGTGCTGCTCCATAATGTGCAAGATCGGCTTGCCACCAATGGTAACGTGCGACCAAGCGACGAACTGGGATTCTCCATGCTCACCCAGAGCATAGCCGTGCACGCTGCGAGGATCAATGGAGAAGACTTCGGACAATAGCGTTTTGAGTCTGGAGGAATCAATGGAAGTCCCTGTGCCGATGACGCGTTCACGCGGAAGACCAGACAGCTTCCATACCATATAAGTTACTATGTCAACCGGATTCGCTGCGACGACAAAAATCCCGCTAAAACCACTTTCCATGATAGGCACAACAATATCTTTGGCAATGGATTCGGCTTCTTCTAGAATATCTAGACGTGTCTGACCAGGCTTAGGGTTCGCCCCAGCCGTAAGCACGAT
Organism: Paenibacillus sp. Root52; assembly: GCF_001426865.1. Classification (GTDB taxonomy): domain Bacteria; phylum Bacillota; class Bacilli; order Paenibacillales; family Paenibacillaceae; genus Paenibacillus. The sequence goes on from NZ_LMFO01000034.1 coordinate 151,847, forward strand.
TACGTCCATACTGCCACAGTCAGCATAAGTACCCGCGTATACTTTGGTGCGGTTATGTGTGAAGTCCATACAATGGGAAAAATCTAAAGCCTGCGCTACAGCGCGATCGTATGTCCGATCGACCATCATAATTTCTCTACAGATCGACTGATTAATCATTGAATATGCACAACTTGAACCAACAAGACCTGCCCCGATTACCGCTACTTTACCTGATTTGCCTAACACAGCCGTTCATCCCCCGTATCCTTTTGAATTTTCCGATTATCATGATCCTATGTTAAGTATTGTCCTATAATTTATGCTGAGAATGACTTCTACGTTACATAAGATAACACATGAAAAAGCGATACAGCAATGATATCCGTTATCGCGGGAGCGTATTGGAGCAACGGAGTTAACAAAATTGACATGAATAGTGGTGCCTCCAAAATTTTGACGGCATTTGCACGGACCGCATTCGACATGACACCATTCTTGTAGGTTGTCGGATCATCAGGGATTTATGCGAATAAATGGTCTGACAAAAGTTCTTATGAATCCACAGAAACAGAACTAAAGCGTCAAAGGGTTCACAAGCAGAACTGACGAATACATAAGGGCAAGCGAATCATAATGCAGTGCATGTGTAGGTATTGTGCATGTATATGCAGAGTAGACAAGTTGCCCCGATCCGATGGTTGTTACAAAAGGTAGACGCTGAAGTCACGACCTTGAATTACAAAAGACTTCATTCCGGGAGGGAATAATAATGATTGAAGAAGCAGGAGCTACGACGGAAACGGCTAAGAGTCTGGGCATTGGAGCCAGTACACTTCGAAAATATGCAGCAGCACTTGAGGAGCAGGGCTACCGGTTTGAACGTTCTGCCAACAAATCTAGACTGTTTCGATCCGAGGATGTGGAATGCATTGAGCGGCTGATGACTGAGCTTAGAGAACATAATTTGCCCTTGGTGGATGCTGTGGTCACCGTTCTATCTCCAGAAGCATCCACAGTTGAGATAGGTGATACGTCAGAAAGCGAATGCGCGGCAACGATTATGCCCGCGTTATTCCCGGAAGAAGCTGAGCTGCCGAATAGCTTGAGATCATATGAAGGATTAGGACAATTAGTTACTGAAGTGACGGCTGGTGCAGTGGCGCCGCAGGATGATCGAGTACAGCAGCTACAGCACCGAGTGGATGAACTAGAATTAACCCTGAAGCATCTTGCCGATACGCATCAGGCTCTCCAAGAGCAGATGGAGAAGCAGCGTTTATGGATGAATGAAAAGTTGGAGGAAGAGCGCGACCGTGAATTGGTGACCAATTTACGCAGCTACCAGGGAAGAAAGCGCAAGCCTAAGGGAACCACACTCCGCATGTTATTTGGTCTTTTGCCGAAGAAGCATAAAGAGGCGTAAAGAGGTATAAGTGCGCATAAAGCATCTGTCCACTGCCGTTCGTGCTATGATTGCCCATCGCCCTGCTGTTATAATAAGTTCCATAACAACAAGAAAATCAGCAAACGAATCTTGCTCTGCATGATTATGATGGGGTGGTAGCAGTCGTATGCTAGTGGGGGAGAACAAGTGGAGCTGCAACGAAGCTGGCAAAGACTGCTGGGACTGTGGACAGATCGACCCTTGCCAAAGGGGGCAATAATAGCAGAAAGATACACGATATGTGAAATGCTTGGTATGGGAAGTTACGGACTGACATACCTCTGTATAGATGAACAAACAGGAGATGAGGTTGCGTTAAAAGGTTCGAAGCCCAGCAAAGGTAAGTTATCCGCCCGACTGCTGAGTAGAGAAGCAGATGTGATGAGCCGGCTGCAGCACCCGGCGATTCCCAAACTTTTGAATGCATTTATATATAAGGGAAGAAGTTACATTGCCATAGAATATATTCGGGGAGAGACGCTGGAGACGTATATCTTCGAACAAGGCAAGCAATATAGCGAACGAGAATGTATTGAACTGGCGAGCCAGTTATTATCTCCAATCGCTCATGTTCATCAGCAGGGCTATATTCATGGGGATGTACGGATTCCCAACGTGATTATGAAGGATGGGCACTTGCATCTCATTGATTTTGGCCTGGCGCGGCAAATGGGGGAGCCGTTGTTGCCAGAGCTGAAACGGCGTATGCGCGAACTGCCCGCACCTGAAGATGAAACTGCAACGCCTGATCAGGATTTGCAGGATCTCGGTCATTTTCTTCTGTTTATGCTGTACTCCGCCTATGAACCGGAGAAAGGGAAAGCACCTGCAAGTTGGCAGGAGGAACTGGATCTTCAGCCGGATCTGGTCATTATGCTGGAGAGATTGCTGGGGCTTAGACCTGGGTATGAGGCGGGGGCATCCGAGTTGCAAGCTGAGATGCAGCGAATTCTGCCCAAGCTGCATTGATGAGCTTAACATCGGATATAGGGCGAAGATGGTGATGAATGACCTCTGTAAACATCATGGCGGAGGTCCTTTTTGTTGTCTACATGTATGGATACATAACGCAGGGTGTCACGCTGGCATGAGAATATCACCAGCATGACACCCTTTTATTCGTTAGCACAACATTCCAAATGTAGTTTTACAATCACTGATTTGGAGTCCTATTGTGCATATATTCTATAGGTTTATGGCGCACTGCTCGATTAGCTTGAGCTATACTTTCTGCTCTTATAGTAACCAGAGCCATGACGGCTATCCCGGTACTTCATATCTGATGAGGAGTGGCGTCTATAGGAACGTTTCCCTGATGAACTGCTGTAACGTTTATAGGAGTGTCGTTTGTCAGAAGAGCTGTAGCGCCTTCGGTGTGATGAAGATTTGGAGTCGAGAAGTTTGCCAAGAATTTTTTTGAGCATGAGCTTTCATCCTTTCGTCTTCGATCTTTTTTAGCATATACGCACAGCCGAGGAAGAGGGTTTCGGGTTTCTTCAGAAAAATGTATTCATAAAGATTGAGCCAGGCGTATAATAGATTGTTGGTGTTTACGAGGTTATGTACAAGGTTACGTATAGAGGGTGTTCAAAAAGTTCGCTTTTGATTACGAAACATGCCTAACGGCATGATCAACATCGAATATGGAATTCAGCCGAAATGTCCGTTGCTCACGTAGCTCTATCTACGCTCCGCTACTCCATTTCTAGCTTCATCCCATCTTCTTGATACTGAAAATCGCCCTTTTTGAACATGTACTTATACTGAATTTTTTATTTTGAGTGATTCGCGTTACAGAATTCTGAATGAGAAAGCCCGCTTCTTTACATTTGGGATGAAAATGAGGTCGGAGAAGTGCATCAATTATCCGAAATGTCTGTGTTCCAATTTTTCAATAGCGTGTTTCAATTCAATAGGTGAACTGATATAATATAGACATGAACGAATATAGAAGAACACACACAACCGTATCTTTATTGAACTATCATTTTGTGTTTTGCCCACGATACAGGAGAAAGATATTTCTCAAATCAGAGGTAGAACAGCGCTTCAAGGAATTGGTGCATAACGTATGTGCAGAGCTTGAAATTGAGATTGTTGCCATGGAGTGCGACAAAGACCATACACATATGGTTCTCCATGCACTTCCCACACTAAGCCCTGCGGATATTATGGCAAAAATAAAAGGAGTCACATCAAAAAAACTACGAGAAGAGTTTCCACACCTTCTTCATTTGCCCAGTTTGTGGACACGCTCCTATTTTGTTTCTACCGCAGGAAATGTATCAAGTGAAACCATCAAGCGTTTTGTTGAACAACAAAAGACAAGGGGGTGAAACCTATGTCTCAGACCCTAACGGTTAAGGTAAAGCTTCTGCCGACGAAAGAACAGATCCAACTATTGCAACAAAGTAGTCATGAATATATCCGAGTTGTGAATACACTCGTTGCCGAGATGGTCGAAGAAAAGAAAATCTTGAAGAAGACAACAAAAGACGTTCCTGCTAATCTACCAAGTGCAGTGAAAAATCAGGCGATTAAAGATGCGAAAAGTGTGTTTTCTACCAAAGTTAAGAAAAGTAAATACACCATCATACCCACCCTAAAAAAACCGATTTGTGTATGGAATAACCAAAATTATTCGTTTGACTTCACGCACATTTCCATTCCATTGATGGTAGAGGGAAAATCCAATCGTGTAAAAATTCGTACATTGATCATCGACAAAGACCATCGAAACGTTGAACTTTTGAAGCACAAACGGGGTACGCTCCGTGTCACGAAAAGCTCAGGTAAGTGGGTAGCCCAAATTGCAGTCACCATGCCAATAACTGAAAAAACAGGTATGCGGGTTTTGGGCGTTGATTTAGGGCTAAAAGTCCCTGCCGTAGCCGTTACAGATGATGATCAAGCTCGCTTCTTTGGGAATGGACGAGAAAACAAATACAAGAAGCGGAAGTTTCGTAGTGTTCGTAAAAAGCTAGGAAAACAAAAGAAAGTGAACGCTATTCGCAAGTTAGATCATAAAGAACAACGATGGATGAAAGACAAAGACCACAAAGTTAGTCGTGAAATCGTGAATTTCGCCATCGAGAATAAGATTTCTGTCATTCGTTTAGAGCAACTAACGAATATTAGGCAGACGACAAGAACAAGTCGTAAAAACGAAAAGAATCTACATACATGGTCATTCTACCGTTTGGCACAGTTCATTGAATACAAAGCAAATATGACAGGGATCAAAGTAGAATATGTGAACCCTGCATATACAAGTCAAACCTGCCCAGACTGTTCAAAAAAGAACAAGGCGCAAGACAGAAGATATACGTGCCCATGTGGATTCAAGAAACATCGAGATATCGTTGGGGCGATGAATATTCGCTACGCAACTGTGATTGGCGGTAACAGTCAATCAGCCTAAGATGCTATATGCACTGTCTTAGGAGGGGTACTGGCATACCCTATTCTTAACATCTGTCCAAAGCAGAAATGAATTGAGGACGTTAAGATAGCTAAGAATCCCAGTCACTTTAGTGACCTTGCCCCTTTAGGGGTGGGAGTGTCAAAATAGAGGACAAGGTAAGATCTTAACGGACAAGGAGAAGTCGTCATGATTATATTGAAAACAAAAGAGCAGATTGAACAGATGAAAAAAGCTGGTGAGATTCTTGCCGCATGCCATAGAGAAATAGCGAAAATGATTCGTCCAGGGATCACAACCAAAGAGATTGACCAATTTGCAGAAGCTTTTATGAAGAAAAATGGCGCAACGCCGGAGCAAAAAGGGTATAACGGATACCAATTTGCGACATGTGCTTCAGTAAACGACGTAATCTGCCATGGTTTTCCCGGGAAATATGTGTTGCAGGACGGCGATATCGTAACGATTGATATGGTCGTGAATCTGAACGGATGGCTTGCTGATTCTGCATGGTCTTATGCGGTAGGGCAAGTTACACCAGAAGCACAACATCTACTAGATGTGACCAAGAACTCGCTATATAAAGGCATTGAACTCGCTGTAGTCGGCAACCGGATCGGTGATATATCACATGCGATCCAAACGTATGCTGAAGGCGAAGGGTTGTCGGTTGTTCGTGAGTTTATCGGGCATGGCATTGGCGAGAAAATGCATGAAGAGCCGCAGGTGCCTCACTATGGCCCGCCTCATCGTGGACCACGACTCAAAGAAGGCATGGTTATTACCATTGAGCCTATGTTGAACATCGGTACGTTCCGTAGTAAGCTTGATTCAGATGGTTGGACGGCGCGTACAATGGATGGAAGCTTGTCTGCTCAATATGAGCACACCATTGCCATTACAGCAGATGGTCCGGTGATTCTGACGGCTCAATAAGGAAGTATGGCTGAGACTCAATCACTATAATTTTAGTAATTTCAAGGCGGCCCACGTTTGTGATCCGCCTGTTTCGGTTTAAAATATAAGAGTGTGTTCAAAAAGTCCTGTTTTCAGTACTGCGGACGATTTGAACTAATTTCTATGAAGAGGCAATAACATATCGTGCCGGTGGTAGAGTATGAGCGTAAGCGAGAGTTTAATTCTGATCCACTGGTTACAAGGAGGTCATTAAGATGTCTGAAAATGAACAGATCGTACTTGCATCTCGTCCGGAAGGTGCACCATCCCGTGACAATTTCCAATTTATAAATACACCACTTCCTGAACCGGAAGCAGGACAGGTTCTGGTTCGTACATTATATTTGTCGGTTGACCCGTATATGCGAGGTCGGATGAAGGATACAAAGTCCTATTCACCACCTTATGCGCTGAACGAAGTGATTAAAGGCGGAGCAATTGGTCAAGTGGTGGAGTCCTCGGAGCCTAATCTGCGCAAGGGTGACCTTGTGACGGGTATGTGGGGCTGGCAACGTTATGCGGCAGTTAATACGGGAGATCTTTCACTGATCGATACCGAGGAAGCTCCATTGACTGCATATTTGGGTGCGGTTGGTCTAACGGGGCTAACGGCATATTTCGGGATGGAGGATATCGGTAAACCTAAGGAAGGCGAGACTGTCGTTGTATCCGGCGCAGCAGGTGCTGTAGGGATGATCGCAGGGCAGATTGCCAAGATCGTAGGCGCTCGTGTCATAGGTATTGCTGGTTCTGATGAGAAATGTGCATACCTCAAAGACAAATTAGGATTCGACGTGGTATTGAATTATAAACAAGAGAGCGATATGTCTGCTGCCATTGAACGGGTATGCCCGGATGGTGTAGATGTATATTTTGATAATGTCGGCGGCGAAATTTCCGATGCGGTGTTACGCCACATTAATCGAAATGCGCGTATTCCATTGTGTGGACAGATCTCTTCCTATAACTTGGAAAAGCCAGATATCGGTATGCGTCCGCAGACTCTGCTGTTAACCAATACAGCACTGATGAAGGGATTCCTCTTGGGTGACTACGCCAAGTCCTTTAAGGAAGGTCGTGCGAAGTTAGCCAAATGGATCAAAGCAGGTCATATTCAATATGAGGAAAATATTGTGGAAGGTTTCGAACAGACACCTGAAGCATTTATGGGTCTCTTCTCAGGGGATAATCTGGGTAAACAACTGGTGAAGGTTGCCGATCCGGAGTAAATGTAGATGAAATGATGAAATGAAGTGTACTTCCATATTGGTTCTGTGACTGAATTCCGATGGAATGCAGCCCTATAGAACGCCTATCCCAAAAAGACACGTTCTTCCGCATAGCTATGCAGAGAACGTGTCTTTGGTGTGTTTATATGTGTGAATAGAATGGAGCAGAGAGGGTTTAGGCTTCCTCTGCACTAAGCACTTCTTTATAGTGCTTGTACATGTACACACGCCAGCGCACGATCATACCGAAGGCGAGCAGGAAGAATAGTCCACCTGTCTGTGGAATGGATATATAACGCTGGATGACTTCATGCAATATGAGCCGCACAGCGAGCAGTCCAAGCAGGATAAAAGCGAAGCTGCGCGAACGCGTTGCGAATATTTCACCGTTAATCCGCTCGAAGCGAGTACTGCGAATAAGCGGATACGAGAAAATAAACCAACCAACAAGCAGTGCAATGGCTGCCCACAGCAGTGGGACATGCGTTTCAGGAACGACGAACATGAGAAAACCTGTGCTCATACCAAGCGGGGGGATCAGGATTTTACGAATCGTGACTGGGCGATGGCTGGCTTTCATGCGAATGAAAATGGCAAGCAACGCCATGATGAGCATCCCTAGAGTTGCACCGATCTGAAGGTAAAATGGACTAATTTGAGCCACGAAGATATCCCTCTTTCTGGAATAATATATTGCTGAAGCCATTCGGATCATTATGTGAAATCTCAGAATTTTCTTTCCCTATTATATCACAAACGTAGTTTGCCGATAGAATGCTTAGTAAGCATTTTGACCGTATCTAAGGACGGCTAATAATCAGCAGATCATAAGTATATCGCACCGGTTGTAAGACGAACATTGTGCTTTGGAAATGGTTACTAGTGTAACCAATGGTGGGCGGTTTATTCGATTGAGGGGATAAGTCATGAGTGAGTATATGAGAGACAAAATGCAGTGGTTCGGAAGATCCATGTCCGGGTGGACGGAAACGGGAAGTAACTATTTGGTTCAGGCGACCGGATTAATCTGTGGAGGCGTATTCGTGATACTTCTCGTCATTTATCTCATCTTGTTGTGGAGAAATCAGATGAAGAAACGAACGCTAAAACTCCAAAAAAGAGCATTCCGCGACCTAATCGCTGATGATTCTGCACTTCGTCATTATTTTGCAGGAGGTGAGATTACACCTAAGCTGCTGGATATGAGGAAAGTTCAGCAAGAAGCGTTACAGGAAGTGTTACTGCAACAATTAGAGGAAAGTACGGATGATCTCCAAAAGGAAAAGGTTCGCCACCTCGCAGGCCAGGCATTTGGTGCGTTGTACCGGACCAAGCTTAGTTCGATGAAATGGAGTCAACGTATTAATACATTGCTCTACATAGAGCAGTTTCAGATGACGGAACTCCTGCCTAGGCTGGAAGAGATGATGCGTTCTTCGTTATGCACGAATCAGGAGCGATTTATTATTCTGAGAATGTACGCTAGGACAGGCTATGTACGCTTAGTGAAAGAGTTGCTCAGGCAAAACACAGCGATGTCGGATTCGCAATATTTGCAGATTATGCTATTAGTTACGGATAAGATCTGGGAGAAAGTCATTGATCACTATGAGCAGCTTCCTATGCAGGCAAAGTATAACGTCGTGGATGCGATGCGCATTCGGAATGTGCAAACGACGAGAGAGCTGGCATTACTAGAACGACTGCTATTCGAAGACCACGTAGAGCAGCGCATCTTTTCGCTTCGTGCTCTAGCCCAGATCGGTAGGATGAGTGATGGGACCAAGGAAAAGCTACTGCTGGCTTGGCATGAAGAGAGAGGTATTCGATCACGTCTAGAACGACTCATGTACGCTAGGTTGTTGGGACGTGTTCACACAGAGGGATTTATTGAGCATCTGAATGGGCTTATGGGTGATCCCGCTTACGAAATAAGGCAGGAAGCTGCTAACTCTCTCGCTCAATATGATCAAGGAATCGAGAAATTACGCTGCGTAGCACGGGTACATCCGGACAAATACGCGAGGCAGATAGCGGAAGAAACGCTGGAAAGGAAGCAGTATGAACGAAAGATGGCTTGAGCTGCTGCAGAGTTTAATTCTGTTATGTTATAAAGGCATATGGATCTACCTCGTTGTTGTGATCATCGCATGTATTTGGTTATTTCTAGCGGCGGTTCGTACGATGGTGCGAAAAAAGGATCTAGATCTGCTTCACTATGATGAAGTGCTTAATGAAGCACTCGCTCCTCCGGTATCTGTACTTCTTCCCGTACATAATCGAGAGAAGACTATTATTGCGGACGTATCCCATCTCCTTGATATCCACTATGGATGCTATGAAGTGATTGTTATTAATGATGGATCAACAGACGGTACGATGGAACGCTTAATGGAAGTGTATGAGCTGTCTACCGTGAAGAGCAAGATCCATTACTCCAGTATTGGGCAGGCGGTTGGAGAGATTAGAGGTGCATATCGATCACTGCGATATGACAATCTTGTCGTGGTCGACAAGCAATATGGAGGACACTCCGATGCGTTGAATGCGGGGATACGTGTGTCTCAGTATCCGTATTTTGCATCCATTGGCCCTACGACCATGCTAGACAAATATGCATTTGTAAAAATGATGAAGCCCGTTATGGCTGCGTTGCCGGGTGAAGAGATCATCGCTTGTGGCGGGCGGTTAGAGCTTGCGAACTCGCAGAGGATGTCCTGCTCCAGATTTCATATTCAAGGAGAGAAGCCGGCTGCAGCTCTTCCAAGAAGTCCACTGCTTATGATGCAGAGGATAGAGTATATCCGTGCATTTCTCATCAGTGGAATGGGCTTGGTTAGATACAATATCAATACGTTATTGTTTACGTCAGAAGCTTTTGGTTTGTTCAAAAGAAGTTATGTTATGGAAATCGGAGGATTTAATCCTGATCCAAGAATGGCTCATCTAGAGCTGATCATGCGTCTTCATAAGCACATGAAACAGATCAAGGGCAGGGGACGAATCGTATATATTGACGACCCTGTATGCAGTATGAAAGCACCCGAGTCATGTACTGGGCTGCACCAGCAGCGTATACGCTGGCATCGTCAGTTGACCAATACGATGTGGGAGCAACGGGAGATGGCAGGCAATCCGAAGTATGGTTGGATGGGCATGGTGACGATCCCGTATTTTATCATGGTAGAGTTAATTGGGCCTGTCTTGGAGATCGGGACGTTGTTGCTATTATGGGTAGGTCTGCTGCTGCCATTTGTGGAGAACAGTCTACTGGTTGTGCTGGGTATGCTCTTAGTGCTCTATGGTTCACTTCTATCTGCGGCAGTCATTCTATTCGAAGTATGGCTGGCACGCAAAAGGTACACGGCACGTGAAGTCACGCGTCTGTTCTTGTATGCATTATCTGAATCGTTCTGGTTCAGACCGATGAATAATATCTTCCGTATTCATGGACTTATCAAGGCGATTTGGAGTCTAAGAGGGCATGGCGGATCAGGAGGTTCGGCTTATTCGGAGCTTCACGCAGATAAGTAAACGGGTCATGCAGTGACACACTATAATGGAGTTGAACTGTATGTGTATCGTGTAGGATAGGGTCATGTGCCCAGAGCCTAGGTAGGCCACGATCATATGGAACAAGAGGGTTGCAGGGATTATGCTGCAGCCCTCTTGCGCGTTATGAGGTAATGGGCGGAGCAGTTAACTGTCTTTACTGCGTTGTTTTAGCCCGTCTAGGAAGGATGAAATGGTGAAGTGCAGGCTCTCGCTAGGTTCAAAATTCATGGCAAACCCACCTTGTGCGCCAATGGAGGCAAAGCCATGGCACAAACTTCGTAGGCCACGCACCGCATGTAGTGCATCGGCTTCGGACAGTCTATACGGCTGTAAAGAGTTCAGCAACAACTGTAGCGCTACAGTGCTGGCCGCGGCGAGCTGCGGCTCATCCCGATCAGGGGCATGGAAGGAAGCCTCGTAAAGCCCGGGATGTTGGCGTACAAAATCAATATAGGCGGTAGCGATATCCTGAATGGCTTCGCTACCGACACGTCCTGCGGCGGCCACGGTTAGTGCCTGGCCGAGCTGCTCTACTGACATCAGCGCAAGCTCCTGGCGAAGCCCGGGTAGACCGCTGATGTGGTTATAAAGCGACGGGGAGCGCACATCGAGCCGCTGGGCCAATGCGGCCAGCGTCAGCGAATGGAATCCGTCGCTATCAGCAAGCTGGGCCGCGGCATTCAGCAGCATGCCGCGATCCAGCCCTTGCCGCGGGCTCATCGAAGCCCTCCGGCAAGGCGCAGCCGTTGCTCTGCGTCAGCCGTTGCCGCGCGCATCGCCGCTGCTGGCTGACGTAACATTCGTCCGTGGCCTACAGCCAGCACGGACGGTTCTAGCTCAGCCAAGCGCTTAGCGCTGGCAAGAGCAGTCTCGCGGTGCCATGTGGCTAGCGCGGGAAATGGAAAGAGGGGGCGCAACTGTCCGGCAACGGCCAAGCCGCCTTGCAGTTGATAGGCATCGCCAGCGATGAGAACACCGCTGCGCGTATCCATAAATGCCATGTGCCCTGGTGTATGACCAGGAGTAGCAATCGCCAGTAACGATCCAATGCGATCACCATCTTCCAGCATGTGATCTGGGCGGGTGTGAATGTTCTTGGGTACACTGCCGCGTACCGGCGTCTGTGGTTCATCAGGCAATAGCGAAGCATTTCCAGTGAGTAATGCACCCCCTAATGTAGAGATTAGCACCTCTACATTAGGGGGTGCATTCTTAAGACTGTCTAAGGCGCCAACATGGTCGCCATGGGCATGAGTTAGAATCACCTTAGTAATGGGTTTGTTAAGAGATTGGGCGGTGGCTAGGATACCCTTGAGACTGAACGGCATTCCTGCATTGATCAGAGTTAATTCAGCGTCCTCTTCAACAAAATAAACGTTCACAGGGAAGAGTCGGGGTAGGAATGAAACTTGAATGACATTATATTCACGCGTAATACGCATCGTAATTCCTCCTTAAAACTAATGGTATTAGTAATATAACTAATGGCATTAGTTTTTGCAATACCCTTTGCAAAAATAACAGAAGATACGAAATATTTATTTTAACAAAAAAAGCGTTTTCAAAATAAAGATTACCGATTATAATAATCAAGTAAGCCCTTTCATATGTCTATCTTATTGGAGCCTTTCGCGAAGCGGAGGGCTCACTTTTTGTTTTCTTATATAGGTTAAGCACATGGTGACCAAGCAAAGGTTGGCTTGCATAGGAGGCTGTATATATAGACACATCAAGGGATATCCTGTGTTCAAGCACTGCCGTAGAAGAAGTTGACAAACATAACTGTCATTCATATAATAACAGTTGTACTTACCTTGGATTGAAGTCCATCGGTGTTTTTTGCCGGGAAGGGAGTAAGTCATGAACAGCGAATTTACCATTGCCGTCCATTGTCTTGTGTTTCTATCCATGAAGGAAGACTGTATGGCCAATAGTGAAGATTTGTCTCATAGTGTGGGTACACACCCTGCCAGAGTTCGTAAGGTGCTAAGTGTGCTGCGGAAGCATGGGTATTTGACGACCAAAGAAGGCGCTCACGGAGGGTACTTGCTTAATCGTCCAAGTGATGAAATCAAGCTTGGGGAATTATACAGACTGGTTGCTGGAGGTTCACTTGGGCCCAATTGGTGTTCTGGCGAGTCAGGTTCGCCATGCGTTGTGTCCTCTAACATGAGGGATGTCATGGGAGGCATATATGACGGAGGCGAGGAAGCGCTGAGCATCTATTTTGATCGCATTTCCATCGAGGGTGTGAAGCATCGGATCGGGAAAAGTGAAGGGATCTCCAAGTCCATGAATGAGTTACTGAGACAAGATAAGGATTAATTCTGGCTACAGTTTACGTGGTTACAGTTTATATGTATACATTTCATATTTAGACTTAGACACCCTGTGTTTTCGGGGAGACTGTAGACTGCTTATATAACAGAACAACGTTGCCCCGGTTTCACGATTCATAAAGGCTTCAAGATTATTCCGGGCATAACGTGAACACAGATAGAGTCAATCTTCTGCGCTGATGTTATTTTCGGAAGGTGGGTATGTCACTACACCACTTATCATGGTTGTTGGATTAGAGCCTTGCGAAATTAAAAGCGAAATAAACTGCAATGATATTTACAATAATCAATAGAATTAGGAGTGGAGAACATGTCTAACAATGAAACACTTCGCGTAATTAGCGAACGTCACGCTGTCAAAAAATACGAAAAAGGTTTTGTAATGCCTGAGGCTGACTTGAATGCAATCTTGACTGCAGCTTCCGAAGCACCGTCTTCTTGGAACCTGCAACACTGGAAATTCCTCGTGATTGAGTCCGAAGCGGACAAAGCTAAATTGCTGCCAATCGCTTATGGCCAAAGTCAAATCGTAGACAGCTCGGTTACAATTGCTGTTCTAGGCGACTTGGAAGCTAACCGCAATACCTTTATCTATGATCAGGCTGTTGAGGCTGGCGCATTGCCTGCTGAGGTTCGCGATGCATTGGTTGGTCAAATCAACGGTGCTTACCAAAGCGCGCAAACTGCACGTGATGAAGCGATCCGTAACGCATCGTTTGCTTCGCAAAACATTATGCTTGCTGCACGTTCTTTGGGTTATGATACTTGCCCAATGGGTGGTTACAATCCACAACAATTGGTTGAAACGTTCAACATTCCTGCACGTTACATCCCAACATTGTTGATCACTGTAGGTAAAGCTGCACAACCAGCTCGTCCAGCAGGTCGTTTCCCATTGTCCGAAACTGTAGTTAAAGGTTCTTTCTAAGATAGAGCCACGATAAGCACCGCCATATGGTGTGTATAAAAACAGCCGCATGTTCCTCAAATGAGAGGACATGCGGCTGTTTTGCATTTTAAATGAGTTGAATCGGGCAGGCACAGTTAGGCGGTTCAATTGTCTCTATTTTTTAAATAATATAATACAATTTATAAACTTATTGGGTATCATGCATGTGTATAGTTAGAACAAATGATTCAACAAATGGAGGATATATCTTGAGGAAGATCGTGATGGTAATGGCGGGGGCATTGTTGTTCTCTGGGTGTAGTGTTAATCAAGTCATACTTCCTAAGGGGAACTCAGTGGAAAATAGCTTGGAATCGGCGACAACCGCCCCAGATTTGCTTTTGGCTGAAAATAAGAATGATCAAGTTGCAATCTATGGTAGAGCACAGGGAGATGTGTTTTCTTCGCTCACTGTCCAAATAGATCAAGCGTCCCAAACGTATTCTTGGAGTAATGTGAGCAATCCGTCGTTTTATCCAGTCATTTATCGTGGTTCTCTTGGTACAGAAGGCAAGGACATAATTGTGATTGTACTAACCAAGGGAACGGGGACAGGTATACATGAATCAGAAGTACATGTTCTAAGATCTGATTTTACGGAGATTCCAGTCATTGATCCAAGGGAGTTTGTGTTGAAGGAGATACAACTTGAGCTTCATAGGGAAAAGGCACTTCGCCACTATACACTGAAAGTGAATGAACGCGAATATTCTTATGATATCGATGACCGTGATTCAAGTGACTGGTTTGAGCAACCTTCTGTTCAAAATATAATTAGGTATGATGTGCGAGACCAAGAGCTCGTTGCCGAATTGCCCATTCAGATTGCTATAGGTCAGTATTTAGGAAATGCCATAGTGAAGTATAGGCTTGTTAACGGAGAACTGCGGCCTAGCACGGTAGAATTGTCTGTGGAATAATCGAAAATGAACTTGATGTGATGATGTACTGTAGAACAGGTAGCTATCAGCTTCGAGATGAAAGGGAGATATAAGTTGAAGAAAATTCTAGCCTTATTGATGTTGGTAAGTGCAGTTTGTTTATCGGGGTGCGCATCCAATCAACTAGCAACCGATCTGAAGCAGGCGGAAGAGTCTTCGAATGAACTGGAGATGGTACAGCAACAGCCTGAGGTGGAACCCAAGTTCATTGCATCTTCCGAAGATGAGCGTGTGAAGCTATATGCGATACAAGAATCCAAGGGTGAGATTGAAGGTGTGACGGTCGATATCGAGGGCAGGCAGCAAAATTTTGATTGGAGTGTCCCGAATACGGGGACCGATATGAACCCCCAGGTCTTTTATACAGATCTTACGGGTGACGGTAGAGAAGAAGCGGTAATTATCATTCAGACGGGGAAAGGTACAGGGCTGGATCACTTCGATATGCATGTCATTCGAGCGGAAGACTTCTCTGTGATTAAAGTACAACAATATGAAGAGATTGTGGCAGATCAGATCGAATCTCACGTGACGGCCAACGAAGATGGTACTTTAGCAATTACGGTCAAAGTGCAAGGCCAAGAACATCAGTTTAATTCTAATGTTGAGCTAACACCGAACTCCAATCAAAACGAGCTGGCATTTGGCGGGGTAGTCATCTATGCCTTAGAGAATCAACGAATTATCTCTAGATTAGGTGCGAGTATTGGAACATCTCCGCAATATGTGTGTGATTTCAAAGTAACCTACACATTCGATCATGTTAAAAATGAATTTGTCGCCGATCAAATTGAAATCGGTACGTATGAGTAACATTTACTTTCTATCCAGCCAACATATGAGCCAACTATATAGGTTCAACTAAACTTTTTACACGAGAACGGAGAGGACAGAAATAACGTGGAGAAGCGTAGCGTTCGGCTGAAAGCTTTCTGAAAGAAAGCTACATCGGAAGCATGAGCTATTCCCGGATTTTTCCCTTTGAAGAAGGGAATCAAAAAAAATCTGGGGGTAACAGCGATCGGAAGGTTATTCTGTCATCGGAGTGGTAAGTGTAAATATTCTTTAGTTGAATATATATAGCTAATCATTTTCCATCTAACCAACACACTATGGCGACTATCCAAGCATCCATCGACCCAAGAAACCCCTCACCAACAGACAACGATTAGACAAAGTGCATCTTGCCAATGTCTTCTCGTGATCTGCGATAAGGGGATTTTTAATATCTGAATAAAATTGAAAGTATAACGAGACTTGCCTGTTAGCTCATAACAGTTACGGAAATAATGATCGAATTATTTTTCAGGTGTTTCCGGGACGACTGGTGCATGAAAATTATCCATATGTTCAATCGCATTGAACATCATCACGGCAGCTTCTGCGCGAGTAATAACCTCTTTAGGATGGAAATTGCCTTCGGCATCCAATGTGTTAATCTTGAATGCTAACGAACGCTGAACTGCTCCTTGATACTCAGGCGTAAGCTCTTGCTCATCTGTAATATCTACAGGTTGTAGCTTGATCATCGGTAGGCCGCCTTTGGCTTCGATCCCTTGCATGATGAACAGTGTGAATTGCTCACGAGTCATCGGTTTGGATGGATCGATATCATCAGCCATCTGGATGCCATTATATTTTGCACGAATGAAGGCATTGCTGTACCACACATGATCAAGCACCTTGGAGAAGGAATCACTTGGTAGAGGTTCTTTGACGAAACGGATCGTATCCAAATTCAGATCCAGGCCATCTGCAAGCAACTGTATGCCTTGAGCCGTGTTTAATTGTTGTTCTGGTTTGAACAAGTTATCGCTCACGCCTTTAATCAAACCATCGTGATGCAATGCTTCGATTTTATCTGCTCCGGCCACTCCCTGAAGATCTGTGAATCCGCCTTGCGCAGCATGAGTAGGTGTAGCACCAAGAGATAAGGTAAGTAATGCTCCCGCAGTCATCAAAGCAATTATATTTTTTTTCATATCAAGTCGCCTCACTTTTCTAGGAAGGGTATCCCTTTGTATTAAAGTTATTTGCCCCTATAGACGACCCTTCCATGCAAAAGGTTGCTGCAATTTTCCATATATATTTTTGGATATACAATAGAGCTACCCTTTGGACTTGTTCCGATAGTCGGTAGGTGATTGACCAATCATTTTACGGAACAGACGTGAGAAATAATAAGGGTCTTTGAAACCAAGCTTCGAGCTAATCTGCTTCACCGTCCAATCTGTAAAATCAAGATAGCGACAGGAGTGTTGGATCTTAAGCCGCAGAAAATAATCAATTGGCGAATGTCCTGTCGCTTGCTTGAACAGTTGTGAATAATGCGGGGCAGAAAGGCTGGCTTGCGCAGCCAATTCTTTGAGTGTTACTCCGCTCTCCAGATGCTCTAGCATGTACTGTACAGACTGCTCGGCAGCTCGTTTGCTGCTAATCATATTGCCCTCCGTACCATGTCCGTAAGCGAGCATGCCTAACATATATCCAACAATCTGTGAGGCGTACGTCATCGTTTGTAAGGAATAACCCGTCTCCAATGCTCCATAGCATTCATGATATAGTTCCAGCCACTTCTGAGCTTTCGCCGGAGCCATAGTTAACACGCCTCCAGCCAGCAGTGGTTCCATATAGGCAGCGGCATGTTCACCACGTAAGTGAATCCAATAGATACTCCAGGGATCGGCCGAGTATGCGCCATAGATATGAGCAACGTGGGCAGGGAGAACAACGAGACTACCGGCCTTAACATCCTGCCTCTTGCCGCCGTCCGTGGCGTACCACCCTGTACCTTCGGCACAATACATTAAAATATGGGAGGGGCAGCCCTCCGGTCGATCCCGGTAATGGTTCTCCGCCTCATGAAAGTATCCAATGTCGGTAACGTACAAACCGGAAGTTACGGGATAAGCCGCGGCTTCCTCTAGTAGCGGGTCAGGTAATACGATTAGTTTTTGCATACGGAATCCGTCGGATTTGCGTAAGGTAGATGAGCTGTTATATGGTTTCATACTTGTATTATGGTGAGGTAGAATAAACGAGTCAATGATTATGCGCAGGGCGTTAGCAAAAAGCATTCTGGAAGAACGTCTTACGATTAGAAGCTGAAGCAAAATAAGAGGAATTGGTTAAGTACATAACAGAGAGGCAATATGAACATGAGGTTTCGAGGTTAGAACATGAGCGTTGAAGTTAGAATGCAGGGCAATGTAAGCATACCTATTTGAGAGAAAAAGGAGCGATGGAGGAATGGGACAAGCTATGAGCAAGGATACGTTTTTCTATGTCGGAACTTATGCATCAGCGGATCAACCAGGTATTTATGTAGGTGCGCTGAATTCGGATACAGGCGAGATGCGGATTGCACATGATATTGCAGGGGTAGACAATCCATCTTACTTGGCTTTGAGTCCAGGTAAGAATTCACTATATGTTGCGAGTGAAACGGATGAGGGAGAGGTACTGGCCTATCGCCGGGACATGTCCACGGGTGAGCTGCACCTCATGGATCGCAAAAGCACCAAAGGGGCTTCGCCTTGTTATGTGTCCGTCACAGCGGATGGCAACTGGGTACTCGCATCCAATTACAGTAGTGGGAGTGTCAACGTATTTCCCGTAGGTGATCAAGATACGTTAGGTGAAATGAGCGCGTTCATTGAGCATACCGGAAGAGGTCTGAACGACGACCGTCAGGAAGGGCCACATACCCACTCCATTCAGCCAGATCCATCAGGGCAATATGCGGTCGTGTGCGATCTGGGATTAGATCAGATCATTGTCTATCGTCTGGAAGAAGGGCGTTTGGTAACACACCGGGAGACGAACCAGCCTCCAGGTTCAGGGCCAAGACATCTCGTATTTCACGAGAATGGCAAATGGGCCTATGTCATTAATGAGCTCAATAATACGGTGACTGCATTCATGTACGATGCACGCAGGGGAGAGCTTAGTACAGTGCAACATATATCCACTCTACCTGAGAGACATACGGGAGAAGGCACGGCTGCGGATATCCGAATCTCCCCTTGTGGACGTTTCCTATACGCCTCCAACCGTGGAGACGACAGTATTGTGCTCTATCATATTGATCAGGAATCGGGTGAGCTCGAAGCTATTGATTGGACTTCCACATTGGGACAGACTCCGCGTAACTTCAATGTACTGCCAGGGGGAATATTGCTTGTAGCTAACCAGGACAGCAACAATATCGTTGCATTCCAGATGGATCGCGAGGATGGAAGACTGACACACACCGGTTGCAAGCTAGAAGTTCCACGTCCGGTATGTATTGTGCCTGTAGATTAAGATATTATCTGATGTAATCGACGAATACTGAACAACACATATAAGCTGTAAGATCATGTGTACGCACGTGATTTTACAGCTTTATTATTTATATAGCTATCTGACAACAGATGCAATTTGACTGAGTTTTCTTCGATTTCTTCTATAATCAAGCATTAGAATAATTACGAATAGAACAGCATAAAGGAAATACTGCTTCTTATCCTCTTGAATTGCATAGTAAGGGTATAACAATCCACAGATGAGCATCAACACTACGTTTAATGACATCATCACCTGATAGTAGATCTTCATAGAGGCTCTCCTCCTTCAAACTTAGAATGGATAATAATAGGAGTTCAATATAAATTGTAACACACATACATAGATCGCATAAATACAACGAACTATTTCCCCGCACAACAAATAATTTGATCTATCTATCAATGAAGGTGTCATTAGTTGGAGCGAAACGAAGTTGATTTACGCAAAACAAACTAAAATTACTAATTAAGTCCTATAGATGGGATTAAATGTTTAATTTAAAATGGTATATATTAAAGCGCTTACAAAATAGATGCGCTACAGAGCATCGGGCTTACCAACACATTTGGGGAGGCTAATCGTATGGTCAATCGATCGTCATGGAAGCGCACGTTGCGAACGGCAGGCATTACACTTCTGAGTTCAGCATTGCTTGTTACATCTCTAGGTCTAACCGCTCCGTCGGTGACTTATGCAGCAGGAGCACGTCAGATGGAATTTCTAGACCGCGGCGTTGTGGCGGTGAAGACGGGGAATGGGGTCTTTGTGAGTTGGCGCTTACTCGGTACGGAAGGTTCGAATGTTTCTTTTAACGTGTATCGAGATGGTACGAAGGTGAACGCTTCACCGATTACGAACAGTACTAACCTTCAGGATGCAAGTGGAACGAACAACTCCAAGTACACGGTTCGAGCAGTCGTAGGTGGGACAGAACAGGCAGCTTCCAAGGTAGCAAGTGTGTGGGGAAATAATTATTTGACGGTACCACTCAGTGTTCCCGCTGGTGGGACAACCCCGGACGGAGTTTCATATACCTATAGCGCCAATGATGCAAGTGCAGGTGACTTGGATGGAGACGGTGAGTATGAGCTCATTGTGAAATGGGATCCCTCGAATGCGAAGGATAATGCGCACAGTGGATATACAGGCGAAGTCTTTATTGATGCATACAAATTAAACGGAACCCGCCTCTGGCGGATCAGTCTAGGCAAAAACATCCGCGCAGGTGCACATTACACCCAATTCATGGTCTATGACCTAGATGGAGACGGCAAGGCTGAGGTCGCGATGAAAACCGCGGACGGCACGAGAGATGGCGTGGGTACAGTAATCGGAGATGGCAGTAAGGATTATCGGAATAGCAGCGGATATGTGTTGTCAGGGCCAGAGTTCCTAACGGTCTTCAATGGACAGACAGGTAAAGCGCTCTCCACGGTCAATTATGAGCCTGCGCGAGGGACTGTATCAAGTTGGGGGGATAATTACGGTAACCGTGTGGATCGTTTTCTAGCTACGATTGCTTATTTGGATGGAGAGCGACCGAGTCTAGTCATGGCACGGGGCTACTACACCCGGACAGTGCTTGTGGCCTACAATTGGCGGAATGGACAATTGACGAAGCAATGGACATTTGATTCGAACACTCCAGGCAATTCAGGTTACGCTGGACAAGGGAATCATAATTTAAGTGTGGCGGATGTGGATAACGACGGAAAAGATGAGATTATCTATGGTGCGATGGCAGTCGATCATGACGGCAAAGGGTTATACACCACAGGGCTACATCATGGCGATGCCATGCATCTGAGTGATCTAGATCCAGATCGGCCGGGGATGGAGGTATTCCAGGTTCATGAGACACCATCCAATGCAGGCATTGAATTCCGTGATGCGAGAACAGGTCAGTTAATCTGGGGGATACCAACAACGAAGGACATCGGACGCGGCATGGCTGCGGATATCGATCCGAGATATAGAGGGGCTGAGGTATGGGCGAATGGTGCGCTGTATACAGCGAAAGGCCAGAGAATCGGGACAACCGTACCTTCGTCCACGAACTTTGGCATCTGGTGGGATGGTGATCTGCTCCGCGAACTGTTAGACAGTAACCGTATCGACAAATGGGATTATGTGAATGGGCGAACGGTGAATCTGCTAACTGCCGCTGGAGCTTCCTCCAACAACGGAACGAAGTCTACACCGAATCTTCAGGCTGATCTGCTGGGCGACTGGAGAGAGGAAGTGGTATGGCGAACCAACGATAGCTCGGCACTCCGTATTTATACGACAACCGCACTCACCGACAAACGAATCTACACGTTGATGCATGATCCGGTGTACCGTCTGGGCGTAGCTTGGCAAAATGTAGCCTATAATCAGCCGCCACATACCAGCTTCTATCTGGGAGAAGGCATGAATCCACCTCCAGTGCCGAATATTCGCATTGCTGGACAATAGGGGACAAGTATCTCGGCGCATTGTATTCTGTCTGAGATTCTCATAATTCAGTCACATCAGTAACATGACGAATATGGATCAGAGAGTAGACGAAGGAACAGGGTATACACGCTCTGTTCCTTTTCGGCTTTTTTCCAGTTGTAAAATGAATTGGGCAAAAATCGGAAAAAACGTTTGACAGGTAAAAGGGCTGCCCTTATGATACATATAACTTACTAAACAGGTAGGAATAATTAAAAAGACTGTATAACGTGATGAACTTCATGATTCAGTCCAGCAGCAGAGAATGTCATCTGAACAGAATAACGTTCTCACCGTATCGACGGAGGAACACCGCAGCACATCGAACGCGATAAAGCATACCCGGCAGCAAGCCGGCATGACTTTAGGAGGGAGAGGTGTGTACAGGTGTCCCTCCGTTATTTGTTTTTCGGTGACGTTCCAAGCTGTTCAGCCTGTTCATGTAGTCACGCAGATCCACAGGGGGAGTGTTATTGATGAAAAAGAGAGTTCAAAAAGGTATTCTATTTGGTCTGGCACTGGTGTTGACAGGCGTGCTTGCAGGTTGCGGAGCAAATGGCAGTGATTCTAATGCAACTGGAGCATCTGGAGGGCAGGACAGTGGTGGCGATAGCCCGAAAGCCATTGAATTGTTGAATGTATCGTATGATCCGACTCGTGAGCTCTACGAGCAATACAACAAGGCGTTTGCGGCGTATTGGCAGAAGGAAAAAGGTCAAGACGTGACTATTAAACAGTCTCATGGTGGTTCGGGTAAACAGAGCCGCTCCGTCATTGATGGCTTAGACGCAGACGTGGTTACACTGGCACTGGGATATGACATTGATGCGATTGAAGATAAAGGCCTCATTAACGAAGGTTGGCAAGATAAATATGAGCATAACAGCTCCCCATATACATCAACGATTGTATTTCTGGTTCGAAAAGGCAATCCAAAAGGCATCAAAGACTGGGATGATCTAATTAAGGGTGACACTCAGGTCATTACACCGAATCCAAAAACATCCGGCGGAGCCCGCTGGAACTATCTCGCAGCTTGGGGGTATGCGCTCAAGAAGAATAACAATGACGAAGAGGCTGCAAAAGCCTTTGTAGGTGAGCTGTTCAAGCACGCACCTGTACTGGATTCCGGTGCACGCGGAGCCACAACAACGTTTGTAGAACGTGGACTTGGCGATGTTCTGCTGGCTTGGGAGAATGAAGCATTCTTGTCGGTGAAGGAACTGGGTCCGGACAAATTCGATATTGTTGTTCCTTCCGTGAGTATCCTGGCTGAGCCTCCGGTAGCTGTGGTGGACAAAAACGTCGACAAAAAGGGAAGCCGTGAAGTTGCCGATGCTTACCTGAAATATCTGTATAGTGAGGAAGGACAGACGATCGCGGCTGAAAACTATTACCGTCCAACCCTGGATACCGTGGCTGAGAAGTTCAAGGATCAGTTCCCTGACCTAGAACTGTTCACGCTGAATGATGTATTCGGCACATGGCGGGATACACAAGCGAAACATTTCAATGATGGCGGGGTCTTTGACCAAATTTACGTTCCGGGCAGTTAAGTCTGGGCAATCTGTACTCGATCCTATGGCAAGGAGCCAACCAGCCTGACCGGCTGAAGGCAAGAGAGGATGACGTTCATGAGCAAGGTAATAGCAACCCGGAGGCGCACGCTTCCGGGATTCGGGTTAACGATGGGATACAGCGTATTTTACCTTAGCCTTGTTGTATTGATCCCACTGACAGCCCTGGTGTTTAACTCCACAGGTTTGACCTGGTCTATGTTGGTTGAGACAGCTACGAATCCCCGAGTGCTCGCTTCATTTAAGGTCAGCTTCCTGACCGCAGGTGTGGCGGCTCTAATTAATTTGGGATTAGGGCTGCTCTTGGCATGGGTATTGGTGCGGTATGAATTCCCGGGTAAACGGCTCTTTGATGCCGTGATTGATCTGCCGTTTGCGTTGCCAACAGCGGTGGCAGGAGTTGCTCTTACGGCACTGTATGCCGGAAACGGCTGGATTGGGCAGTTTACGGAGCCTCTAGGCATCAAATTAGCCTATTCTCAGGCGGGCATTACACTAGCTCTGATGTTTATTGGTATTCCATTTGTCGTTCGAACGGTGCAACCGGTATTAGAAGAGCTGGAAGCCGAGGTTGAGGAGGCGGCTGCAACGTTAGGGGCAGGAAGATGGCGGATATTCCGTACCATTCTACTTCCGGATCTTATTCCCCCACTGCTGACAGGCTTCGCGTTGGCGTTTGCCCGAGGTATTGGAGAATTTGGCTCGGTCGTGTTTATTTCAGGCAATATGCCGATGAAAACGGAGATTGCGCCGCTGCTCATTATGGCGAAGCTTGAACAGTTTGATTACGCAGGAGCTACGGCTGTCGCTTTGCTGCTGTTGCTGGTTTCATTTATCCTGTTGCTGGTCATTAACTCTTTGCAACGATGGAGCCGGAAGGCAGGCAGGGCGTAATAGATTCGAATCGGTGCACCCTAATGAATGCTATATCCACCGTGTGCAAGAGCCGCGGGAATATCTAGGCATTCAATAGGTTGTTATCTGATGGTAGCTTTTCACTTATCCCACTGAAGGAGGTGCAGCGTATGGCGGGTTCTGTTCCGCTGAGTCCTGCTTCGCGCATACCAAGTGGCCCTGGGCCAAACCGTGCAACCACGGAGGCTCCTTGGGTCAAATGGCTGTTAATTGGACTGGCAGGTCTAGTATTGTTGTGGTTGCTTATTTTGCCACTGGTCATCGTCTTAATGGAGGCATTGAAGCAAGGATGGGGAGTCTATATCGCCGCTCTGACCGAGCCTGATGCGATGTCTGCTCTGAAGCTGACGCTGCTCGTTGCAGCAATTACGGTGCCACTCAATACGATATTTGGTGTGGCAGCAGCTTGGGTCATTACGAAGTTCCAGTTCCGGGGTAAAGGAATCATGATCACGTTAATCGACCTTCCTTTCTCCATTTCTCCCGTTGTCGGCGGGTTGATCTTTGTATTGGTGTTTGGCTCTAATGGTTGGTTCGGCCCATGGCTGGCTGAGCATGATATCAAAATAATTTTTGCACTGCCAGGCATTGTGCTGGCGACACTGTTCATCACGTTCCCCTTCGTGGCAAGGGAATTAATCCCGCTCATGGAGGATCAGGGAACCCGTGAAGAGGAAGCGGCGGTGACGCTTGGAGCCTCGGGATGGCGGATCTTCTGGAACGTCACGTTACCCAATATTAAGTGGGGACTGCTCTACGGTATTATTTTGTGTAATGCTCGTGCGATGGGCGAGTTCGGGGCGGTATCCGTCGTGTCTGGGCATATTCGTGGTGAGACCAACACACTGCCGCTGCATGTCGAGATTTTGTATAACGAATATCAATTCTCGGCATCTTTCGCCGTCGCTTCATTGCTGCTGATTCTTGCTCTGGCAACGCTCCTAGTCAAGAGCTGGCTGGGACATAAGAATGTGAGTGAACGATGAGTGAAGGCTAAGTATGATAAAAATGGAACCTTAACTGGTTAACGGAAAATACCGATTGACAGCTACTGGAAGCCCTGATATTGTATAATCCAAGTATATAGGTTGGATAAGAATGTTTTATAAGTCGGATGGATATAAGTACGTGTTCAAGTAATATTGCGGGCACAGCCCGAGAAGAGGAGGCGGCTCTATGGCTAAGCCGTTGAAAGTGGATGAGGTATGGATGGACAGAATCGCTGGACAGCTCAATGACATGGAGTTTGGGTCGCTGCACATCGTGGTACACGAGGGTCAGATTGTACAGATGGAGCGAACGGAACGTAAGCGTTTTGAAAATACACCGACAAGCAGCGCCTCCAAATCCGGCGGTGCTGCACGGAACAACACACCTCGTTCGTTGCGCGGCTCCAATGCCAGCGGTGCGAAGGGATAGCGTGAGGTAGTGAGATGGATTGTTACGGAGGCAGGGAGATGTACGAGATAATGCATCATTAGATTGTTGAAGATGTCTCCAGCAGAGCTGTTTCGTGCGAAGAACAGCAATACGATGGGTAAAACAAAGAGAAGCCGCAGGATGCGAGCTTCTCTTTGTTTGTTGACTATAGTGGACAATATGGATTAACCGCCCTTATAGGTCGGTCTATTGTTGTGCCGTGGTGTTTCATAGATAGCTGCGAATGTAGTCCAGCCAGTCTGCGCTACTCGTCCACTTTGGTACCCGATTTGCGCGTTGTATTCACTTCAATCTCCGCAGAAGCTTCCTTTGCCGGCTCTAGCTCTGTATGCCCTGCATAAGGACGTTCACTACGAGAACTTGTACCTGTCAGACGAAAACCAGACACAAACAATATGAGCTGCAAGCCCAGTGCGTAAGGAGCGGTCACAGGTCCAATAAGGTGCAGCAGAGAGCAGAGTGCAATGAGCGCATATAACACCTTGGTCATGGTACCTGATGCACCTGGTTTCCCGCGGCGAGGACTAGTCAAGAGCAGATAACCATAGAGTACCGTAATACATAGGGAAATGAAGCGAATCCAGAACAATGCGTAGGCCCAGCCATGCCAGAACGGTTGATTCAGTCCTTGCTGAACAATGATGAAATCAGCGGTTAGATACAGTAATGCTGCTACAGCAAGAGGCTCGACCGCAGGACGAATCACATTCCAGACGGCTTCCCACCAATGCACCGATTGTGTTTGGCTGCGTAGTTCTTCCGATAGGCTGGAGCTTTCTCGCTCTAGGGCTCTATGCATTAAGGTTAGCCGCGCAGGATCGGGGTCTTGAATGCAGCTACGAATCTGATCCTGAAGCTGTGGCGATAAGCTAACTGCTGTTCTACACGCCAGCATGGCGTTAAGCAATTCGTGCTGCTCAGCTTCCGTGCGTGTAGATTGCCTATTTTCAATAAAAGTGAGTTGCCCGAGCAGTGGTGTCGTTATGTATAATGTATCTCGTATCGCTTGTGTTCTCCGGTCTCGACTTCGTCTAATTTCGGTGGCAGACCATATGTATATGCCTAGGAAAAGGGCAATGATTCCGAGCAATAAGGCTACGAAGCCTGGATATGAGAACAGAAAAAACATCCAACGTTGCAGCACAGTTGGTCCTCCTTTGTACGAAAGTTGGGCGTAGCATAAATCCCGGTTATATAAGCTTCTCTCACTATTACACAGGAAGTAGTTGAGTTCAAGCAGAAAGATGGGAATGGAAGAAGAGCAGCAGCGTTTATATGATACGGCTATGGAAGAGATTGAACGAAACAAGGGAAAAGAATATTCTTACGACGATGCACGCGAACTTGTAGATCAGGGGAAGACCATGGCTAGTGGATCGTGGAGGATGAAGGTGGATGATCGAGGGAGGTTGTGGCTCGGTCAGTTACTGATAGACCTATCTTATCAATGGATAATGCCTACTTATATTCCACCTGTGTTATTGTTAATATCATGGCATAAGGTAACAAGAGCGTAATTGTAATTTAGTATATTGGGGAGGGTTTATTTCATGGATCACGTTATCGTTGAACACGCACCACCAGCCGTAGCCGAGTATTTATCTTTGCGAGAGATCGCAGGGATGAGTCCGAGAAGTCGTGAGGGCGCTGAGCGAGGATTGCCGAATAGTCTATTTGCGGTGTGTTTGCGACAAGATGATGTGCTTATTGGTATGGGACGAGTGGTGGGAGACGATGGTTGTTTCTATCAAGTGGTCGATATCGTTGTACATCCAGACGAGCAGGGAAAAGGGTATGGCAAGCTGATCATGAACGAGATCATGAAGTATCTGAAAGAGAACGTACCTGCCCGTGCCCTGGTGAGCCTACTAGCGGATGTTCCAGCGGATCGGTTGTATGCTCAGTTTGGCTTCGAATATACTAGCCCACAATCAGAAGGTATGTGGTGGAGACAAGAAGGATAGCTCGTTCAACACCATACATAATGAGTGAGGTTACCATGGGAGACTGTTCACAGTAATCCAGATACAGAATAGAGAACCGCTGTTTACTTGCAGGATTGCATTAAAGTTGAGCTGGTGCATGGTGTGATTCAGCATGGGCTGGTTGGATCTTTTGAAATGAACGATCGCTAAATTAATAGATAGGCTATAGGGGGCCGCATATGCGGCTTTTTTTGTCATTACCGAATGTATACTTCATTAAGTTATTGCGGTTTGTGCGAATTACCTTAGTTATCATTCTTGGAATGTTCCAGGTTGTGGGTGCTTGAAGAGGCAAAAACAGAGGGTTGACTGAATTCATCGCTATTCCCCGTTTACAAGCGAGGCTGTTCGGTTTAAGATGGCGTGAGCCGTTTAAGGTTATAATAGTAGATTAGGTATCACAATAACGGTACGTTCGCATAATGAAATATATAGAAAAGAGGGATTAGATATGAAAGTAGCTATTTTTGGAGCAACCGGAGCAATTGGGAAGACAATCTTGTGGGAGTTAATGGATCGTGGGCATGAAGTGACTGCGATTGTTCGTGACCCATCGAAGGTTGAGATGAAGCATGAGCGTCTGCGTGTAGAACAAGGGGATTTGCTTAACCCAGATCAGGTGGCTGATTTTACAGCAGGTCAGGAAGCGGTAGTGAGTGCATATGGCCCGAAATTTGGCTCCGAGGAAGAGTTGCTTGAAGTTACGCGTTCACTCATTGAGGGTGTTCGACGTGGTAAAGCGGCTCGTCTCGTTGTTGTTGGCGGAGCGGGAAGTTTGCTGACGGATTCGAATGAAATGCTGATGGACACACCGGGGTTCCCTGAAGAAGTCAAACCGCTTGCGAAGGCTCATGCAGATGCATATGAGATCCTTGCGGAATCGGATATTAACTGGACGTATATGAGCCCAGCAGCGACGATTACGACAGGACAACGGACAGGTCAATTCCGAATCGGGATGAATCGTGTTGTAACGGACGACCTTGGCGAGAGCACGATATCGATTGGTGACTTTGCAGCAGCTCTGGTGGACGAGCTGGATGATCCGCAATTTATTCAATCACGCTTTACGTTAGCGTACTAATTGTAGTAAAAGAGCACATCTAATGTAACAAAGAATACAGGAGCACGAATTCCTTGAAATATGCTTGGGGAGGGATGAGTTGTTGTACATCGTTACGGCTGAACAGATGAGAAGCATCGACGAGCATACGATTCATACACTAGGCATTCCTGCGGCGAGCCTGATGGAGAATGCGGGAAGAGCAATTGCGGAAGAAGTCATTCGGCTGTGCCGGGAAGAGCAGATACATGGTAGAGCAGGGCGTATGGATGAGTCCAAAAGAGGACAGACCCGGGCGCACACAGGGCCCGGGGATTGGCCTGGACGAGGTGGCGATATCACCGCCGATTCGGCGCTGGCGATGGAGCAACCCGGTGATCAGCAGTGGTACATGCTGATCGGCAAGGGCAATAATGGCGGCGACGGGCTGGTGGCGGCGCGCCATTTGGTTGAAGCGGGGCTCGGCGTAACTTTGGTCTACGCCGATGCACCGGAGGCACTGCGGGGCGAAGCCGCAGTGCAACGGGATGCCGCCGCGCAGCTTGGCATCCCTGCCCTTGTCCACGGACGCGAAGCCGTGGACTTCAGCCGGTGCACAGGCATCGTAGATGCACTGCTGGGCACCGGCTCGCGGGGGGCGCCGTGCGGAGCTTACGCGGCGCTGATTGAGGCGGCGAACGACAGCGGTAAGCCTGTCGTGTCTGCCGATGTGCCAAGTGGGCTGAATGCCGACACTGGGGAGGTATTCGAGCCCTGCATTCAAGCCCGGGTGACCGTATGCCTCGCGCTGCTTAAGCGTGGGCTGGTGCAGTACCCGGGCGCTTCTGCCGCGGGGCGCATTGTGGTGCGCGCCATCGGCATTCCCACGCGGCTTGCGCCAGAGCATGCCTCCGCAGTCCGTCTGTTGACGGACGAGGTGCTGCGCCGTGCGCTGCGCGTGGACACTAGTCGTCTCCGGGCACCGGACGGCCACAAGGGCACCTACGGCCATGTACTATTGGCCGCAGGAAGTCTGCCGATGAGCGGCGCTGGCCTGCTCTCGGCGAAGGCCGCGCTGCGCGCAGGCTGCGGGCTCGCCACATGGGCGCTGCCCGCGGCACTACTGCCGCATGTCATCGGCACCGTGCCTGAGCTCATGCTCGCCGCCGCTGCCGATGGCGACAGCGGCGAATGGAACGCGGCTTCCGCAGACGCTGTGCTGCGCCTGGCGGAGAGCCGCGATGTGCTTGCGACCGGCCCCGGGCTCGGTCGCTTCAAGGGCGACACAGACTGGCTACGTCGTCTGTGGCAACAGACGGATCGCCCGCTCGTCATTGACGCGGACGCCCTCAACATGCTTGCAGACGCTGGCCCACATGGGCCTCGCGACTGGGGCAAGCGAAGTGCGGCGACAATACTGACGCCGCACCCTGGCGAGATGGGTCGATTGCTGGGCATATCGACCCCGGAGGTGCAGCGTGATCGAATTGGACACGCTGCACGGTACGCCCGCGAGCAGGGCATGACCCTTGTGCTCAAGGGAGCACGAACGGTCATCGCAACGCCATCCGGCGAGGCGTACATTAACACCACCGGACACGCCGGCATGGCAACTGGCGGCGCCGGTGACGTATTGACCGGCATCATCGCCGGTCTACTCGCCCAAGGGCTTAGCGCGGAGCAGGCTGCCGCGTTCGGCGTATATCTGCATGGCGAAGCCGCCGAACGAGCTGCCTTGCTCCGCGGTGATCCAGCGTCTCTGCTCGCGGGAGATATTATCGACGCACTGTGATGTCTATTTCCCAGCACACGTTGCCCTGCTTCATGGACAAGGGAGGTCAGGCACAAACACACGCTGGGTGCGATAATATCTCCTATCGTACGGGCATCACACCAGCAACCAACCGGATTACACGGCCAATCTCCATCAACAAACCGTAAACAAACGCAAATAAAACTTAAAAACCTCCCGTCTCTCTCATCAAGAGAAACGGGAGGTTTTCCATTGTTCAACCATATACGCAAATACTTCTAACGAACACAGCTTACCCAGCCTACACTAAACCAAGCCAAATCACGATCAGAAGAACCTAACTTAAACAAGCTTGCCATCCAACTTTACATTCAACCTGCTCGTTCACCCTAATCTTCAACCTCAATGTTTAACTCCACACATAGAACCAATCCGAAAGGTACGCTTCAAACTACCAAGCTATCTACCCAGCAGTACCAAATACACTTACTTTACCGACCTCTAATGTAGCGCCTACCTATCGAAGCCTATCTATTGACGCCTACCTATAAACGAAACCGTTGCAACTCCTCATGCATCTCTGCACTGATCTCACGGAGCGATTTCACCTTGAGGCTTGCTTCAGCGAAGGAGCGCTGTTGCTCCGTCGTAGAGGCCGTAATCTCTTCACTGCTCGCAGCCGATTGCTCGGTGATGGCACTGATGTTTTCGATGGCATGCTGCACTTGGGAACTAAGTTCATTCGAATGCTGCATCTCCTCGGCAAGCTGGTGGATACCTGTACTGATACGCTCTGCACTCTGGCGAATCGCAGCGAAGGATTTCCGCGTCTGTCCAGTAGCCTCTTCCTGCTGAGCAAAGAGCTGCATGCTCTGTGCCACAGAGCCCTTGACCTTCTCCATAGATGTCGTGATCTCATCCACAGCCGCATAGATCTGTTTCACCGACTGTGCGGACTGCTCGGCGAGCTTGTTTACCTCATTGGCGACAACGGCAAACCCACGTCCAGCTTCACCTGCCCGAGCCGCCTCAATGGAGGCATTCAACGATAGAAGCGTCGTCTGCTTCGCGATTTCCGAGACGTATCCAGTCATGGTGGTGATGCGCTCGGCGCTTTCTTCCAGTTCTAATACCGTCTGTTCCACCTCAGACATCGCCAGACGATTCACTTCAGCGAGGCGGAGTTGTTCGGCGATCGCCTTATTGCCTTCCTCAACCGTATTTAACACCTCGCGGCCATCTATAGCTGATTGGGAAGTGGCCTCTAGGTTGCTATTGAAGGTGTGTTGCATCTTGTCCACGACCATCACGGTTTCGCTCAAGTCCTCCGCAATTTTCTGGCTGCCAATCGACAGCTCTTCGGTGGTACGAGAGACTTGTTGCACAATCGCCTGTGACGTATCATTGCCACGATCGATATCTTGTGCCATTTGATCGACACGATTCCCGGCTGTACCGATCGATTGAATGATTCCGCGAATATTGCTGGTCATTAGGCGGAAGGAGCGACTGAGGTCATCAAGCTCATCTTTGCCTTTGGCTTCGGGTAATTGTCCCGTCAGGTCGCCGTCGGCAATTTGCCCAGCAGCGACTTTTAACGTACCGATACGCTTGGCGATCTGGCGTGAAGTGTACATATTGAACAGCATGACTGCAATGAGCAATACGATGGCACCGCCGAGAGCGACCTGCCACGTTTGCTGAATGTTACGTTCCAGTTCTACGGTATATTGATCGTACCGTTCTCGGGTAATGTCATCCAACATATAGATATCATTCTGTATGCCTCGAACCCGGGTGCTGTAGCGTTTGGCTTCCGCACTGTTCATACTGCTCATTGCTTCAGTGGCACCCTGACTAAGTGTTGCTAATTTTGTTTGGATCGTCTGAATAAGTTCAAGCTGCCGATCCGTTTCCAGCAATCCGTCCGTAAGCTCCTGAATCATCGTTTGGCCATCTTCAAGCAAACGGATGACCGCATCCTGATTACCAGCCGTCATGGAGAACGAATAGACATCCAGCGCCTGCTGGATCTGAATCTGATTGGCATTAAGCTCACTAACCTTGAGCATGGCAGGTACTAAATTTTGATTTTTAGCATTCATGCCAAGCAATTCCATAATGATATAAGCTACCAGCGCAAGGCATAGAAGTAGTGAGATTAGAGCGTTAAGTAATAGTTTTCCCTGTAATTTCATATGTGCGTACCTCCTCGAATCCGCTTGAGTTATTGATCCAGCTTAATTTTGATTTGGCCGGATGAGATCTGAGTTTTCAGATCCTCGAAGGTTTGCTGCTCTTCATCACTGAGCGTGATATTATGTAGAGCGGTCAGGCCTACGGCGTTCTCAGCCAGACCCTCGACAATTTCCTTTTGAGGGAAGGTGTGCTTATTTTGAATGAATGTGTGCACAGCATTGTAGATGGATACATCCACATTTTTCAACATCGATGTCAGAATCGCTTTTTCCGCCAAAAAGAATTGATCTGTGTCTACGCCAATCGCGTATTTCCCCAATTTCTGAATCTCCGTGAGTGCACCGACCCCTGTTAAGCCAGCAGCCACATAGATCACATCAGCACCATTGTCCTGGATCAGTTGTGCAGCAAGTTCCTCACCCAGTTTGGCATTTCCAAAGTCTCCAGCGTAAATAATATCTACCTTCGCATCCGGGTTGGCAGCGAGTACGCCTTGCTCGAAGCCCTGCTCAAAATTGCGAAGCACAGGAATCTCCATGCCGCCTAAGAAGCCAACATGATCTTCAGTGGTCGCCATCCCGGCAATAATACCTGCGAGATAACTGCCTTCTTCTGCCCGGAACGAGATGGAGGCGATGTTGGGCAGTTCGGACTGACTGTCAATCAGCAGGAATTGCTGATCAGGATACTTCGTCGCTACTTTCTCCATATCGGCTTGAATGGTATCGCTAAGACCGATAATCAGGTCGAATTTGGCTTCTGCCAATTGTTCAAAGGAAGCTTCAGCAGTCAGCTTCTCATTAGGTTCACGATAGTCAAAGACAATGCTATTCTCATCCCTCGCTCGAACAAGCCCATCAAAGGCAGCATCATTGAAGGAGCGATCGCCCAGACCAACTTCCGTCATCACGATGCCAACCTTCGTTCTGGTTTCCGTTGCCGTTGATTTAGGATTTGCTGAGCAAGCTCCCAGAATGAACACCATTAGGATTAGAATCATGGTGAGCCTTACGCGGGTGGTATGGTTTGTTTTCATGTGTGATACCCTCATTTCTGTCATGACAAAGTTTGATTGTAGTGTCTTCTTGAACACATAGGAAAAACATCTAGCCGAGAGATATTGCAAAAAAATAATATAGGTAGGGAGTATTTCCCCTTATCTATATCGGATAGAGATGCACTGTGTTTTATGGTAGGTGCTGAAAATTTACGAAAATATAACCTAATTTCATGAATTAAACATTCAATTTACATTTCTTGACGTAACCATATGTATATACGCTTATACAAGTTGTTTGCTGATGTAAAACTAGCGAGTGTCTTACATCTCATTTAAAGATATCTTCCGCCACCCGTTTGCTGCTTGCTGCGTCACGTTCTCTAGACATAACCCGATACGCTTGCAAAATAGTTTCTTCCCTGTAACGTAATTCTGACAAAATATGCTCCATTCGGAGTGATAAGAGACGCCCCAGGAAAACGAAAAAAACCAAGTAGAGATCATATGAATCATCTCTACTTGGCTCTGATTGAAAGTTTGCCTAATGAACATGATGTGCCATGTGTTATACAGCATAATGAATGACTACAGCAGTGCAAGCATATCCCATTAGGACCATATGGAGATGCCGACTCATCTTCTCACATTCATCCATATCCTCTATCACGAACACAGCGAATGTTCGACGCAAGTCTACCACGCGGCAATGGTTCCATCTGCTCGACTTTCCGTTCCTCCGCATAATACACCATTGTCTGGGTTACGCCAGATGATCTGACCACGACCGAACTGAGACGGATCGACCTGCACCTGGATATCATGCCCTTTACGGGCGAGTGCTTGTGCAATATGCTGCGGGAAGTCCGGTTCTACAAGAATGGTTTTGCCTTTGGTCCACTGCCAGCGAGGGGAATCCAGTGCGGCCTGCGGATTCAGGTGGTAATCGACCGTGTTCATCACGACCTGCACATGACCTTGCGGCTGCATGAACCCACCCATGACACCAAATGGCCCAACCGCTTCATTACCCCGCGTGAGAAAGCCTGGAATAATGGTATGGTACGTTCGTTTGCCAGGCTCTAGTGCATTCGCATGAGTCGCATCCAGTGAGAAATTATGCCCGCGGTTTTGCAGCGCAATGCCTGTACCCGGTACAACGAGTCCTGAGCCAAAGCCCATGTAGTTACTCTGAATAAAGGAAACCATATTACCCTCACCATCGACTGTCGCGAGGTATACCGTTCCGCTTGAGCGTGGATC
Source organism: Paenibacillus sp. Root52 (assembly GCF_001426865.1). Taxonomy (GTDB): domain Bacteria; phylum Bacillota; class Bacilli; order Paenibacillales; family Paenibacillaceae; genus Paenibacillus. Next base: position 186,642 of record NZ_LMFO01000034.1, read on the forward strand.
ACCTGCTTCCGGTACGCGTGCTGTATCACCAATGAGTTTGCGCCGTTCTTCCGCGTAGGCATCGGACAACAGCTCTTCCACCGTTACGCCCATTTTGCGTTCTTCCGTAATGTACTTCTCTCCATCGGCAAAAGCCAACTTTATCGCTTCAAGTTGTCGATGATAACCGAGAACAGATTCCTTCTCGTCAAAGTCATACCCTTTCAACAGGTTGAGCGCTGCAAGAGCAATCAATCCCTGACCATTCGGTGGAATCTCCCATACATCGTATCCCCGATACGAGACCGAGATTGGATCAACCCACTCTGGCTTGAACGCCGCAAGATCCTCTTTCGTCAGATAGCCACCATGCTCTGCTATAAAGTTATGGATGCGCTCCGCCAGATCTCCTTCATAAAAGTCTCGCGCTTCGCTCTCGCCAATTCGGCGCAATGTTGCCGCATGATCCGGCGAGCGCCACATCTCTCCAACGGCGGGTACGCGCCCGCCCGGAGCAAATGTCTCAAACCACGCACGCCCTGCTTCGGCATCCCCCTGGCGTGCATAGATGTCGGCTGCCCGTGCCCAGTGACGGGCCAGCCCTGGCGCAAGCGGATAACCTTCCTCCGCATAGCGGATGGCAGGTTCCAGCGCTTCCGCCAGCGTGAGCCGTCCGAAACGACGGCTTAGCTCAGCCCAACCCGCCGGTGCGCCAGGCACCGTCACCGGAATAACGCCCAGCTTCGGCATCTCCGTATGGCCTGCCGCTTGAAGCGCCTCAATCGAAATGCTCTGAGGCGCAGGACCACTGGCATTCAGACCGTGCAGCTTGCCCTCTGTCCAGACGAGGGCAAAGGCATCGCCTCCAATGCCATTGGAGGTTGGCTCCAGCACGGTGAGTGCTGCCGCAGTTGCTATGGCGGCATCAATGGCATTGCCGCCTTTTTTCAATATTTCAAGACCAGCCTGTGAAGCGAGGGGCTGCGATGTGGCAACCATGCCTTGTTTGGCATAGACAGGTACACGGTAAGAGGGAAACGGTTGATAGAGTGGATCAAAATGCATCAGACGTCAGCTCCTTGTCACAAGATGTCAGGTTCCGGTATAACCGAATAATTACTCCTAACCCTCTTCGCAACGGAACAAGGGATATCCTGCTGATGAAGCCAAATTCACTCTCACATCAACGTTACAGCGTGCCAGAAGTACAGCTGTAGCATGTCCTATACGCACAACCAAAAGCTGTGCAATGCGCACAGCTCCCATCACGCATTACACAGCATTTATCCTTATCAAATGAATGAGCTACATACGGTGAATCCAATTTACCTCATTTGTAATAAGATGATCTCACTTTATTCTATTGTTACACCTCGTTCAGCTCTGAGTACATCGTTTTCCGCCTACAAATCTGGAGTGGCTAGACATGCGGCGCGGATAATTTTTGCCTACGGGAAACCTTATGTGGTAACCATATCGCCGCCGTTCACATGAATGCACTCACCAGTAACATAGGAGGAATCACGGGATGCAAGGTAGACATAGGCAGCCGCAAGCTCGTAGGGCTGACCAGCCCGACCCATTGGTGTATCTGTCCCAAATACTTGCACATCCTCAGCAGAGAAGCTGGCAGGAATGAGCGGTGTCCAGATCGGCCCCGGGGCAACAGAATTCACGCGAATCCCTTGTGGAGCGAGCGATTGAGAGAGTACACGGGTCAGCGAGACGACCGCTCCTTTGGTGGAAGAGTAGTCAATTAACTGCACGTTACCTTTGTACGCTGTAATAGAAGCTGTATTAATGATCGATGCGCCTTTGCATAGATAGGGGAGAGCTGCTTGGATCAGAAAAAAGTAGGCAAACACATTCGTTTGAAATGTATGGTAGAGCTGTTCCTCTGTAATATCGACAATGCTAGGCTGTACATACTGCACCCCATGGTTATTGACCAAAACATCAATTTTCCCGAACGTTTCCATCGTTGTGCGAATGACCGCTTCGCAGTTCTTTTTTAGCCTGAGATCAATCTCAATCAGCAGACAACGCTGCCCCAATTCCTCAATTCGTTCACGGGTCCTCTCGGCATCGGTTCGTTCATATAGATAAGCAATGACGATGTCTGCACCTTCTTTGGCAAAAGCAATAGCTGTCGCTCTTCCAATCCCACTATCGCCACCCGTAATAATGGCCACTTTGCCTTCTAATTTGCAGCTGCCAATATAAGCGGGATCTTCGCTGATCGGTTCGGGTACCATTAAGGTTTCTAGACCGGGCTGTTGATCCTGATGCTGGGGTGGAAAAGCTAGCTTTTGTTCTTTACATACCGTTTTCTCACCATAAAAAGGATAGACGGGATTCATGAATGTACATCCTCCTCGAACGTTCATTGATACGGCTAACCTATGCATCCGCCCAGAGGAAGGTGCGGTATTGATCAGGAATCATTTGTTTTTTACATGCGGAATATACCATAATAAGGATATCCACTCATTCCATATAGCTCCACACATGAAGTGTAAGATGAGATGTTGATCATACGATGGAGGTGTCAGGTGTCAATGAACATTCAAGGGATTAACCATCTGTGCTTTTCTGTATCCAATCTCGAAAAATCCATAACATTCTATGAGCGGGCGCTTGGTGCTCGCATTCAGGTGAAGGGACGTAAGCTAGCCTATTTTGAGCTGGCAGGCTTGTGGATCGCTTTGAATCAAGAAGATGTCATTCGCAATTATACTGAACAAACGTATACACATATTGCTTTTACCGTTACAGAAGAGGATTTTGATGCATCCGTACAACAGTTGCGTGAAGCGGGTGCGAACATTCTACTAGGTAGACCGAGGGATAAGAGGGACGCATTATCCGTTTATTTTACGGATCTCGATGGGCATCTGTTCGAACTACACACCGGTAACCTGCAGCGCAGGCTGGAATATTACCGTGAGGACAAACCACATATGACCTTTTATACGGAATAATTGAACATCCAATACTTAAGCTCCAACACTCAAGTAGGATTTCATTTACAACTTGATAAAGACATATAGGGATTACATCTAGAAGAACTGGATTGAAAATAGCTTACATATCTATTGTGTAAGTCATAGGTTCACCTATAATATGGAATCTATCACCTTATTTTACCACTGTTAAATACTTTCCATGCCACATGAAACTAGTTGCACATGTCAATGTTCGATCTCAATCTCAATGTGTAAACATTCCAAGGAGGTTTCTCATGATTGAATTTCCTAAACCAGATGTAGAGCAATATTTTCAGTCCTACCGGATTACCCATTTTGCCGTATCCAGTGATGAGACACGTTTGTATTTTGACAGCAACCTGAATGGTCAGCCCAATATCTGGGCGATGGATCTGCCGGGAGGGTTTCCTTATCCGCTGACATACTTGAATCAGAGCAGCATGTTTATCAAGCCCGATCCACTGGGGCGTTATATCTTAACTGCATTTGATCGTGATGGCAACGAGAGTTATCACTTATATGCCATTCCGCCAGAGGGCGGGGTACCGAAGCCGGTAGTACCTGCAGAGCCGAATGACCGCTGTTACTTTGCTCATCTATCCGAAGATGGGGAGCGTCTGTACTATTTTACGAGTGCTGGCAATCCGAATTATCTGAATTCTCATCGTCTTGATCTTGCTACGGGCGAGGATATATTGCTCCATAGCGGGGAAGAGGTGTCTAACAGCCTGGCTGCGGTGAGTCCAGATGAGAAGAGCTTTGTCATTGTGAAAATGTACTCCAATACATATCAGACAGCGCATCTGCATCGAGATGGTGAGATCGAGGACATTTTACCTGTGTCAGAGCGGCAGAGTCAGGTACCTTTTGTCATCTATGTGGATCATAAACGTCTATTGATGCTCACCAATGATAACGAGCCGTATTCCTATGTTGCGGAGTATGATCTAGATACGCGTGAATTCCGTCCGGTTTGTAAAATTGAAGGTGAAGATGTTGAGAGATTTCGTTGGCACAAAGAAACCGAAACTTTATACCTATGGACACTTACGGGCACGGAAAACCGGATGTACATCATGGGCAAACAGGACGCTGCGCCTCGGCGGGTGGACATGCCTTTAGATACGATCGCGCAGGCGACCGTGAGCAAATCAGGTAACCTATATATCCTTGGACGTGGAGCTATTCAGCCACATAACATCTATCGATTACCTGCGGGGAGCGATTCTTGGGAACCCCTGACCAATAATCGGGTGACTGGGCTGAGTACTGATGATCTGGTGTATCCAGACGTGATCCGCTATAACTCGTATGATGGGCTGGAGATCGAAGCTTTGTTGTTCAAGGCTAAGCCAGAACTGGCGAACGGATATACGGTATTTTGGCCGCACGGAGGGCCTCAAGCCTCGGAGTCGAAGTTTTTCCGTCCGATGTTCCAGATGATGTTAGCTCAGGGATACCATATTTTTGCACCTAATTTCCGGGGGAGTTCCGGTTATGGAGCTGAATTTATCAAGATGGTTGAACGAGATTGGGGCGAAGGGCCAAGACTGGATTGTGTTGCGGGGATTCAATGGCTGTTCGATCAGAACATCTCCTCACCAGACCGTCTGTTTGTTGTAGGTGGCAGTTATGGGGGTTACATGACCTTGCTTCTCGCAGGTCGCCATCCAGAACTGTTCCGAGCAGCCGTTGATATTTTTGGCCCAAGTAACCTGTTCACATTCCTGGAATCCGTCCCTGAGGATTGGAAACCCGTGATGGAGAAGTGGTTAGGTGATGCCGAGCGTGATCGTGAACGCTTAACCAAAGATTCGCCAATTACCTATCTGGATCAGATGGTGAACCCGATGTTGGTCATCCAGGGGGCTAATGATCCTCGAGTCGTGAAGGCAGAGTCGGATCAGATCGTGGAGGCATTGCAGAAGAAGGGTCTGGACGTCGAGTATTTAGTGTTGGATGATGAGGGACATGGCTTCTCCAGAAAAGAGAATGAAATTCTCGTGTATCGGCGCATGCTGGAGTTCCTACAGAAACATCAGGAAGCCCCGGTACAGCAAGGTTAATCCTGGACGGACTTGTACATTGGCAAGGAAACGTAACAGTACAAGTAAGAGTACAAGAGAAAGTAGAACAGGAGCAACACTTCTAACTTTAAGCTCCTAGCAAAATAGATCCATTTAAAAAACCGGCAGGACGTGAGAGTCTCTCAACGTTCTGTCGGTTTTTCACATTTATTTTTCCAGACCTATTACTAACCTTATGCTGTCAGCATATAGCCATATTAGTCCAGCAGGGCAATAACCGAGTCAATATACTGCTGTGCCCATGTGGCAAAAGGTAGATCTGCATCCCAAGTGACTTGTTGGGTTGCTTTGGCTTCACCCCATACCAATATGCGCTGATATAGAAGATGGATTCGCAGTCGTTCAGCAAAATGCTGGCACCGTTTCACATCCTCGGCACAGACCTGCTGACGGTAAGTACATAGAAATTTTTGAGCTAGCTCAGGCTTATGTTCACGCAGATACATAGCCGTTATTTTGGTCAGATCGGCGGTGCCATCTCCAAAATACGATGTTGTAAAATCGAATAAACCACTAATCTGCCATTCATAAGGAGCCTTCTGCTGTTTCTCCATTACCAGATTCTCGGACTTATAATCACCCATGACAAAGCTATAGACCGACATGGATTCAAAAGCAGACCTAGCCTCATTTAGCTGCTCGTCGACCCAGTCTATATCCTCATCGGTAATGCTAGAATATTGGGTAGCATCCTGTAACCAGTAGTCTATCGTGCCATATAGCCAGTCCGAATACGTTCCTGCAAAAGGTACAATTCGCTCAGCCACCGGATCATATTCTCCTGCATTAGGCACCTTCCAGTGGTGGAGTTCGGCGAGTGTATGTGCCAGCATCCTGGCAATCTGCTGTTCCTCGTCTGAGCTTAGTGTTGCTTGCAAGGCAGGATCATGCAGATGCTGTCCCGGTAATTCTGGCATAATGGCATAACTCCAACCAAGAAGTTCGGTCTCCTCATGAATCAGATAGGGGATAGGGACAGGAATTGTGGTGTGCTCTGCTAGCTTCTCTACGAAAAACCGTTCCTCCTGAAGCTGTCCGTTATATAACGGATTGCCTTTGAGGATGTATTCACCCTGAGAAGTGTGAATATGCAATGTCTGTCCCATAACCCCTTCAGCCGTTCGGCGGTAATGGATGAGTGTGCCGAGGTTGAAGTTGTCTAGCGCCTTCTGTAAATCCTTCTCTGCTACTTCCCCAAGTATATTGGTGGCAAAATAAATACGAGTTGTCATAGAAACCTCCTGACTACTCCTTAGTCCAGTTCAGCTCTAGAGAACAGGTCATGAATGAGATCATGCTGTTCACAGGCCTGTTTGAACCCTCGGGTGAACGTTATAAGTGCATCCTTGTTATCCGAGTAGACACAGAACATGTCGGCTTCAGGATCGAAATGAATTACGGCTACTAACTCGGGCATTTTTTCTTCAAGAAACACGGCTGCTAGGGAAGCCCAATCGTAACCATTGCCCTCGAAGCCTTCGTCAGCACGTGATTCGAAGACCTCTTGCTTATACGTACCTACATTCAAAATAACAGAATAGGAGCCGGTCTGTGCATCAATAAATATAAACGGCGCAAGTTCTTTTTCTAGTGTTGATGGCATTAGCTGCCCTCCTCGAAGATATGTTAGCTATCTTGTTCGTCTTCATCGATTTCGAATGTATCGGGATCAACCAGCCCATGCACAAATGCTTCAAAATTAGCAGCCAGGTATGTAATCTCATAGTCATCCTCTTGATCGACATGAACTACACAGGGCTCACCCTCCGGGCCACAGAACCGATAATCCAGCATCACGACATCGTGGCCCGCCGATGGACAATCACAGATAACGATTCCGAGATCAGGGTATCCCCAATCTTCAATCATGAACCGGCTTCCAAATTCCCCGCCTAGGGAGTACATTTTAACCCGCCCAATGCCCGAGATGCTTGTAATCGCAATATGATCCTCTGCCCAGGAAGTTTCTTCTTGGGTAGGAAATGCAGTGAGCGTTGGAACGCCACCATTCTGGGTGTGCATCAGTTGAATGTAGGAAGCAGGTAGCTTGTACCCTAATTCCCGCTCAATCGATACAATCATTTCCTCATCGAAAGGCTCGGAGACATGGTTATCTGTTGCATAATCGCTCTGCTCCCAGAATGTTGCAGGAGTGTAGGTTCCAGACGCGGCTCTGAGGTGATTCAATGTCCCGCGACGTTCCCATTCATCTCGTTCCGCCTCATAGCGTTGCAGGTCTTGTTGCATCTTTTCCGCTTTGGGTCTGAGCATTTCGAGGAATTCCAGCGTAGAATCGTCATGTGGCAATAGCTCGTTCCCTCGCTCAAAAGCCAGCAATGCTTTTTCGTAACTCGCAATATAAGCATATGCGTACCCTAAGCGGTATTGCCAGAGCGGATCATAGGCTCCTTGCTCATGAACAGATAGTAACTGCTCAATCGCTTCACGGTATCGTCCCGTATTGTTATAAGCTCTCGCCAGTTGACCAACTAGCTCATAACTCCGGTCAGATTCCGGGATATTTTGAATATGCTCTATAATGCGATTGTACTCGTCCTGTTCATGCCAGATGTTCAGTTGTTCCAGCAGTTCTCTTTCCATCATTACACCTCATCTCTATAAATGCGGAGTATTCCTTAATTTGTATATGTATATTGTACAAGGTCTAAAGTCAAAAAAACACTCCCGTCAGCAGACAGCCGTGAAGGCTTCCACCGAGAGAGTGTTTTGGTAATGCCGTTAGGGATATTTGGGTGAATTCCATATTCGATGCTGATCATGCCACTAGGCATGTTTGGTAATCAAAAGCGAACTTTTTGAACTAACTCATAAAGATCAGGTTTAAAAAGGTCGGTTTTCAGTACCGAGAAGATGGAATAAAGCTAAAAATGGAGTAGCGGAACGTAGGTAGAGCTACGTGAGCAACGGACATTTCGGGTGAATTCCATATTCGATGCTGATCATGCCAATTAGGCATGTTTCGTAATCAAAAGTGAACTTTTTAAACTATCTCTTACAGATCGTCAAATCCGTTGTCGTCGCCGACTTTACCGTAGTTACGGGATTTAGCTTCGAAGAAGTCTGTTTTGGTTGCATTCAGTGCTTCATCGGAGAATGGTTTGATCCAAGGCATGCAGTTCACATCAACGCCTTCGTAGGCTTTTTCCATACCCATCAGACGCAGACGTTTGTTAGCGATGTACTTGATGTAATCTTCCAGCTCATTCAGGTCAATGCCGCGAACGTTGCTGAGGGTGTAGTGTGCCCAGTTGGTTTCGAGCTCAACCGCACGGTCAATCGTTTTGTAGACGTATTCCATGTTCTCTGGTGTGTTCAGTTCTGGGAAGTCGACCAACAGTTGCTTGTACACTTCTGCGAAGAAGTAGCAGTGTTGGTTCTCATCACGCTGAATATAAGAGATCATTTGACTTGTCGCCATCATTTTCTGGTCACGGGCCAGATTGTAGAAGAAGGCGAATGTACTATAGAAGAAGATACCTTCAAGGATCAGATCGGCAACCATCGCTTGGAAGAACGTCTGTGGAGACGGCTCATCCCGGAAGCTCTGATAGATGTCAGCGATAAACCGGTTACGATCCAGCAATACCGGATCATGCTTCCAGTATTCGAAGATTTCTTTTTGCTCCTGATCAGATACGATGGAAGACAGAACGTAAGAGTACGATTGGTTGTGAACAACCTCTTGTTGTCCAATGATTGCAGAGATCGCTTCAAGTGAAGAATCGGTAAAATAACGTTTAACATCACCAACAAACATGGTTTGCATGGAATCAAGAACAGCGAGTAGGGAGATGTTAATTTTAAATGTACGTTTCTCTTCCTCTTCCAGTTGAGCAAACTGGGAAGCATCTTTGGACATCGGAATTTCGTCCGCAATCCAGTGGTTAAGCAATAACACTTTGTACAGTTTGTACATGTGAGGCATACGAATGTCGTTCCAGTTCAAGATCCCTGAGCATTCGCCTTCAATGATACGTGTCGATTGGTTAGGGGCTTCGGTATTGAAAATTTTCTGTACTTGCATAATCCGTTCACTCCTTGAATGAATTTCAACTTATCTATATCAACATCGAAAATGATGTTGTGATCGTATTTAGGCAAAAAAGTACCAGAGCAACGCTATTTTGCATTCAAAACAGGATGCCCTGGTGGTCATCGTAAGTCTAGTAAATATTCTTTAGTTGATCAGCTTGCGCAAGAATCACATTCTTCAATCGTTAATGCACGGCTACGTACATAATACGTAGATTTCAAGCCAGCTCTCCAAGCGTGCAAGTGCAGTTCCAAGAACTCCGTTGCTTTGATGTCTGGACGAACATACAGGTTGAAGCTTTGGCCTTGGTCGACGTGACGTTGGCGAGCAGAAGCCATATTAATGGAAGCATGTTGATCCACCAAGAAGGCTGTTTTGTAGTACCAGATCGTTTTGTCGGACAGATCCGGTGCCGGGTTCGCAATTTTGTATGTTGTTTTCTCTTCATAAGACAACAGTTCATACAATGGATCGATGCTGGCTGTGGAGCCGGCAATAATAGAAGTCGATCCGTTTGGTGCAATGGCGAACAACCAAGCGTTACGTACACCGTTTTGTTGTACTTCAGCTTGCAGGTCTTTCCATTGTTCTGTCGTTACGAATTCACCTACGCGCTCACCGGAAGTGTACTCGCGTTGATCGAAGTATTTACCACTTTCCCAGTCAGAGCCTTTGAATTTCGGATAATGTCCTTTTTCTTTGGACAACTCCATGCTGGCTTTAACGAGCAGGTAGTTAATTTTCTCATACAGGTTATCGTTATACGTAACAGCCTCTTCAGACTCCCAACGGATGCCTTCAAGAGCAAGCAAGTGATGAAGTCCGAATGTTCCCAGACCGACTGCACGATATTGGCTGTTCGTGTATTGGGCTTGCAGTACTTCAATATTGTTAATGTCGATTACGTTGTCCAGCATACGAACCTGGATGGGTACCAGACGCTCTAACACATTATGAGGCACGGCACGTGCCAAGTGAATGGAGTTCAGGTTGCAGACAACGAAGTCGCCAGGTACTTTGGAAATGACAATACGTGTTTGTCCGTCTTTCGTAACCAGTTCTTCCTTTTCTACTACAGTAGCAGATTGGTTCTGCATAATTTCAGTACACAGGTTGGAAGAGTAAACCATACCGTGAGCACTGTTCGGGTTAGTACGGTTAACCGTATCACGGTAGAACATATAAGGCGTTCCTGTTTCCAACTGGGATTTCATCACACGTTTCATGATATCAATCGCTTGAACTGTAATCCGGGACAAGAGTGGGTGATTAACAGCCTCTTCGTACTTCTCACGGAATGTTCCTTCGCCGAAGGACTCGTCATAGAAGTCTTCAAGTCCGAGTGCACGACCATTCTCGTCTTTCCAGCCCATAACTTTCTTCGTTTCGTGTGGGCAGAATAGATTCCACTCACCGCGGCTTGCTACACGTTCCATGAACAAGTCAGGCAGACATACACCGTGGAATACGTCATGCGCACGCATCCGCTCGTCACCATTGTTCAGCTTCAGATCGAGGAATGCCAGAATGTCTTTGTGGAAGACATCCAGGTATACGGCAATCGCACCTTTACGTGTTCCAAGTTGGTCTACGCTAACTGCTGTGTTGTTCAGCTGACGAATCCAAGGAATAACGCCTGAACTTGTGTTTTTGTGACCACGGATGTCTGAACCACGGGCTCTGACTTTACCAAGGTATACGCCAATGCCGCCGCCCATTTTGCTTAGACGTGCAACATCTGTGTTGGAATCGAAAATTCCTTCAAGGGAGTCGTCCACCGTGTCGATGAAGCAACTGGATAGTTGTCCAGCTACTTTTTTACCAGCATTGGACATCGTAGGTGTAGCAGCCGTCATGTACATGTTGCTCATTGCCCAGTAGGCTTCTTTAACTAGATCCATCCGTTTGTCAGCAGGTTCTTGGTGCATCAGGTACATCGCAATAACCATGTAACGTTCTTGAGGCAATTCCATAACTTTCCCATCAAAATCGTGAGCAAGGTAACGTTCTGCCAATGTGAGCAAGCCGATGTAGTCGAACAACAGATCGTTGCGGTAATCAATGCATTCCGCTAGCTCGTCAATCTGTTCTTTGCTATAGCATTCGAGCAGTTCTTCGCGATAGATCCCTTTCTTCACAAGATCTACGAGGAGAGGATGGAATGCACCGTAAGGCTCGTCCGGATAAGATTTGTATCTACGGTTGGTTGCCGCTTTTTTGTATAGAGAAGTAAGTAGGGAGCGTGCAGCTGCAAACTTCCAGTTTGGCTCCTCTTTAGTTACGAGCTCCAGTGCGCTCATCATAAAAGCATTACTGATCTCGTCCCCGGTAACTTCATCACGGCGGAGCTTGCTCGTCACTCCTTTTACCAGACGTTCCTTGTCCAGCATGTCTAGCCCACCCAGAATACGGTCGGCGTATACAGAGATACGCATATCGTCAAAGGCAAGCTGGCGGTTGTTCGGCTTGGTCACAACTTGTGGCATGAATATTCCTCGCTTTCGCATGTTTAAGAGATAAATTGGAGAAATTCTTTATATAAAGAATTGAGTGTTTTCTTACGTTGATAGAACATATCGATTGCATACTGCGGACTTAGCGGCGGTAACAGGTCAAGGCTTAAAGCGGTCAAAACAGAGTCAAAACGCAGCACAAATGCAAACCATGGTCATATAAAAAGCATTCTCCCCGCCTTGCGGCTGAAAATGCCCATGGATGCTCTGACTTCCTGCTTGTCACATCTTGCTTCATTCGACAGAACAGGGTGCTGTATGTAAGCTTTGGTCTGATAGAGACGTGCCTGTAATTTGAGGTGCCGGGTGCAGTCCAAACAGCCCCGTTAACCTCTACGTCAACTCTGTTTCGAGAAAGCGATTTACACCTACAGGGACGTGCATTTGAAGGTGATTTCATCCTGTTTTTCACGAGAAGACAGAAGGTGACTAATCGAAGCGGGGTAATCCAGTTTCACTACATTTTGTTGCTGTTAGAATACTGTAACCCAACATATAGTGTTTGTAAACAGGGTAGACACCGTGAAACGTAATTCCGAGTATACCAAAAATGCCGAGATTCCGCAAAGGAAAAGGTCTGGAAGATTTGAAGATTCTTCAAAAAAAATTTTCACCGAAATCGAATGACGTGAACACGTCAGTTTGAATTATTACGTATTCAACTGGTAGAATAAAATTAGTCAAAAATGAATCAATTTCATAAACCCTTTAGCGGCTTCAATCCAGGCTAGATGTAGATCAAAACGAATCAATTTATCTACGGCTAGTTATACCTACTCCATTTTAGTGAGTTATGAAATTGATTCCAATAGACTAAATTCAGCGGCAACGGTTGTTCACGAATGCCCAGAGGAGGCGAAGCAGCATGGCCATAGCAGAGGTAACAGTGATTCCAATTGGAACAGGCACGACAAGTCTGAGCAGTTATGTCGCAGACATGCAGAAGGTGTTGGAACATCAGCGGGGCATTACATATCAACTCACCTCAATGAGCACCATTATCGAAGGGCCGCTTAACGAAGTCTTCACAGCGATTGCAGCTCTGCACGAAGCTCCGTTTCTATCAGGCGCCCAGCGCGTCTCCACTTCCGTCAAGATTGATGATCGTCGTGATAAGCCAGATGCCTCAAGCATACAGAAGTTGCAGTCGGTGAATGACAAGCTTGCCTCTATGCCTCAGCGCCCGAATTAATTAGATAACAGGCTTAGCCCGTAATAATGAACCTGTACATGCTCACCTATATGAACTTTTTCGTAACCAAGTTCTCCTAGAGAAAAAAGAAAGTTTTCTAATAAAAATGAATACCCCAACCCTTAGGGTTGGGGTATTCAAAATACATCATGTATTTAATCTGCTACTACCAAAGACGCACCAATGAGAGTGGAATTGGTAAAACCGCCACCAACATTCTGGAACGAGTAGTTTGTAATAGGCAACCCGATGACTGTAGCAAAATCCCCATCAAGCAAATCTCCAGTTGTTGCAGGGTACAATGCTGTAATGTAGTTCCCATTATCATCCATCACGAGAACGATAGAGAACGTGGAACCAAGAGAATTATCTTCTTCGACTTGAACGACCTGCCCACTAACTTTCACAAACTTTTCGAAATAGTTGGCTACATTTTTATTCAGATGTCGAGTCGTTACGTTTGAGTCTACGAGACCTTTTACATTTTTGCGAAGTTCTGCAGTACTTGCAGGAAATAGATCACTATGTTTTGCGAAGAAATCATAAGAAGTTTGATCTAATACACCTGTATCAGATGTGACATATGGCGTTAAGCTATTGAAAAAATCGGCAACAGCAACTCCAGCAGCGTTAGCATTAGGCGTTTGATCCAGAGTAGCAGAAATGCTTAAGGAGTCGATGATTTGATTCACTTCATCTTGGTCGTAGGAATCCTTGGCGTAAGTTAACGTCATGCTATACAGATCCGTAGTGGACGGAATCATATATTGAACAAGAACCACTTCTGTACCGGTATTATTTGTATATGTTCCCTCTAGAACACCTGCATTATATTCTTTGTAAGGTTTGTTTGTGTAGTTGGTCTTTTTATACTCAGAGATACCGATCGCGGAACCATTCTGCAGATAATAGTTAGCCGTGTTATTGGCGAATTCTTCAGGATCAACTGAACCGGATGCACTGGCTTCAATGGTAAAATTAATATTATCTGCGAATTCTGTTGATGATGATTGATCCGAGAACGCAGCTTTTATTGCTGGTGCATTCCATTGGCTAGTATCTACACTTTTCCAGTTTTCTGGGTATGAGAAGGAGAAACCTTCCCCATTATATGTAGCGAACTTAGCAGCTTCAGCAGAGACCGTTTCAACAGGGGCAGTTTCAGTTGCAGCAGTTGTCTCTGGAGTTGTAGTTGTAGTATCAGCTGTCTTTGGTGTTTCTGAATTACCGCATGCACTAAGCAATGCAGCTAATGCTAAAATTGATATAAGCTTTTTCATGTATCTAACTTCTCCTAGTGTGTTCCCCATCGGATGGGATTTTTTCTAATGTCCTCTTGTGTTTGATCTTGCTTTAGTTCTAATCCTTCATAATTGTGTGTGATAAATTCAAAAAAATGTTTAGTCTCATTCTTGAGTTGATCTGGTGCGTTGAGAAACTCTTTTAAAAAGACACCATAGACAGGATGACTCATATAAAAGGAAAACTTCGCGTTTAATTCCCTTGCTGAGCTTTTCAACGGTTCTGAGTTTAGACCGATAAGATAATCGGCACTTGTCTCCAAGACTGTCACCAAGCGAGACAAAGCATCAGGATCTGGCTTCCTATGGTTAGTTTCATACCGGGACAATTGAACTATAGTGAGCTGTGTTTTCTCTGATAAATCCTTTTGAGATAGCCCCTTAAGTTCCCTTAAATGTTTGATGCGTTCACCCAGGGTTGACATAGACTCTCCTTCCTATGTAATAGCAAAATAATAACATTACTAAATAATTGAGAAAGTAAAATTACCAAAAAGGTAATTTTAGCACTATTTATAAAAAATATCCTCACAAAAATACCGTTAAGGTAACGTTGGTGAAAGTGAAATAAATAAGAAACCATGAGGGCGACTTATTCTTGTGGTGGAATAATGACTGGGAATCAGGGAATAAGTCTGTGGAACCAAGTGTTGCTGGTATGTGCACTATTGAGTTTAACAAGACTCCAATACATACGTGCTTGGGGTCTCACAAGTCTAGAAGGCATGGAGGGGTGCGGGACTTTAGATAATCCCATGGGGATCAGCCCAATTTTACCTAGAGCCCGGTCTGGAGAGGCACTGCTGCATATAGTGAACTGTACCTCAAATCGAAGGAGGGGTTTTACATGAGTGGAGTTGTAGGTGGATACGGCGGCTGGACATCGACTGGCGCGATTCTGGTTTTGTTCATTCTGTTGGTTATCATCACTAAGGCGTTCCTCGTTTAAAACATTTCCATGATCTGAATATTCTAAACATAAGGGAGGGTTCTCAATGAGCGAAGTAGTTGGAGGCGTAGGATACGGCGGCTGGACATCCACTGGTGCGATCTTGGTTTTGTTCATTCTCCTCGTAATCATCACTAAATCCTTCTGGTTATAATGATGAAGAGCTCTACCGGGTAACCGGTGGAGTTTTTATAGTGGACAAGCTTCGGTAGGTGACTTGATACATAAAACGAATATGACCAAACAAAGTGCCCATTTTGTCAAAAACAAGGCTTTCGCCCGGTCCAGAGGTAGGCTAAATACATAGCTTAGGGGTGTAGGCAAATGCTAAGGAGGAATGAACGATGAGCGAAGTAAAACCAAACTCACCGAACGGACAGGGACACGTATATGGACAAATGGGAGGTCATGAGCATATGTACGGACAATACACAGGTCATGAAGCATATGGTTATGGATGTGGCGTACCTATGGGATATGGATATGGTTATGGTCATCAACCTAATCAAGCACCCGTAATGCAAGGATATCATCACGGCTATGGTACTCCTTGTAAGCATGGTGGCGGAAGCTGGGGTTCAATGGGAACAATACTTGTATTGTTCATTCTGCTTGTCATCATCTCCAAAACGATGTTTATCTAATTGACGAATAGAAAGCTTCTTATAGAGAGGGAATAAAGTGTAAATGAAATAATGCGGGTGCCGAGTAGATCGGCGCCTTTTTTCTTTTGCTCTTATGTCCGTAGACATGTTGTAATCCAACCTGCATTTTAATCTGCATTATGTTCAGCCTCTAGGAGAAGAGCTTCTGCTCGTTGGAGCACGCAGCCGCTATTATGGGCAGGATCGCTATGATCTGAATGGCAAAATTGTTGACCGAGAGGGTCAATTACAGCATGAACTGCTGCTGGGAGATGGGATCGAACGAGTGCAGACAAGTATCGAAGGGAACATATGGACAAGTTACTTTGATGAAGGGGTATTTGGAAATTTCGGGTGGACTGAGCTTGTCGGTGCTCCTGGATTAATCGCGTGGAATAGACAGGGCGAGCAGATCTATGTGAACACCAAGGCAGATATTGCAGATTGTTATGCACTTAATGTGCTGTCCGATCAGGAGGTGTGGTTCTATTATTACACGGACTTCCAGTTAGGACGGATCACAGATCCGTATGACCAGCCTCAGGTATCGTTAGTTGAGACAGGCTGTCTGGTTCTCATGTCGTTGCTACGAATGGAACATTAGTGTTGTTTCAAAGCGGATGAACTGAATGTACTGGATGGAAGAAAGGATCAGTTACTGTTCAAGGAACGTAGCCATCTGTACATGGTCTAATTGGATGAGTTACCTAGCGTATAAGATCGGTAAAGTTGCCACGGGCATAGGATGATCTGAATATGAATGGACATGGAAAAACACCCGGAACCCAATTCCGGGTGCTTTGTGTGTGTATGTTTTCAATCTTCTCAAGAATAAGTGACTTCCAAAACAACAAAAGCCCTACCTCTCTTTTGTCCTTGCGGCTCCGATGACCGCGCCAGTGTGAATGGGAAAATCTTGTGAAACTCTGTTATACCGGGTCATGTGATGCAGGTTCTTCAATCTCCATAGGTTAGTGAACAATTCGCTGCGGTCGCAGCATGAAGAAAATATTCCGGGGTTAAAAGAAGACAGAAAATCATTTGAGGTTTAAAACCAACTCTTAGAGTATACCACACTCTGTAATTTTTTGCAAGATAAAGGAAAGAGAGCTTGTTCCACAGCCATTGTGCCGTGTAAATATGATGATCTGAATAGACGTGGTTAGAGTGGAGTAGAGTCGCAGATTATATCATGATGTATGGAAATAATTCAGAAAATTTCATGTTTTCTCTTCAAAGGTGTAATCCTCTTCAAATGTTTCAACGTAGGTTATAATATGGGGGAGCATAATGAAAGGAGCCCTCGGATGACAGAATCGATGGATGACAGCAGATTAATGCGTCAGATTGCAGAGCGAGATGCTTCAGCGCTGGAACTTTTATATGACCGCTACGAGCGGGCTGTATATTCCTTTGCTTATCGGATCGTGGGTGATCCCATGACGGCAGAGGAAACGGTTCAAGAGCTGTTCTTGCGTGTCTGGAATAACGCTGAACGATACGAGGCCTCACAGGGGAAGCTGACCACATGGATGTTTGCGATCACACGCAACATCGCAGTGGACATGCTGAGGCGTAAGTCCAAAGGGGCAGCCACAACGACGGTGGAGCAAGAAACACTGACGGCGTATGCCGATGAATATACGAATACAGAAGCAGAAGTAGAACGTAAATGGGAAGGCACTCGAATTAAGGAGGCGCTATCTCAGTTGAATGGTGATCAGCAACAGGTGATCGAATCGATCTACTATGCCGGGTTAACGCAACAGGAGGTATCCAGCAGATTCGGGATTCCGCTAGGTACAGTGAAGAGCCGTGTCAGGCTTGCGATGAGACAGTTACAGAAGCTGCTCGCCGATGCTGAATTGCATTCAGACACGGGAAGGGAGGGCATACATCCATGATAGAACGACATGAGGAGTGGTCTGATCTGGCACCGATGTATGTGCTAGGTGGGCTGGAAGCAGAGGAAGTGGAGGCATTCGAAGCACACTTGAAGGAATGTGATGCTTGCCGCCAAGAGGTGAAAGAATTGCAGGAAGTAACGGGCTTCCTGCCACTAGCGGCGGAACCTGTGGCACCGCCGCCAGGCATGAGAGCACGTGTGCTAAGCAACGTGCTCGGACAATCGCAGGAGGGAGCCGAGGCGAAGCCGGCCACCGCTCCTGCGCAGCCTGAAGCACCTGCTGTGCTTCAGGCAGATCTTGCGCCGCTCCGCGGAGAGGCGGCGCAGCCCGAGCCAGGCCTGCCGCCGGTAACGGCGGTGCCTGCGGCTCGGGCGGAAGAGGCTGCACAGGCACAGCCGTTGCAGCCTGGAGGGCGCGCGCGTCCGCGCGGCAGCCGCGCATGGCGCGTGGCGAGCGCTGGCCTTGCGGCGGCGGCGCTGGTGCTGGCGATCTACGCAGCACAGCTGCAGAGCCAGCTCAGCTTGCTGACGCAGCAAGCTGCCGGGTCAGCAACAGCGCAAGCGCAGCTCGCCGAGGCGCAGGCGCAGAATGCGCAGCTGCAAGAGCAGCTAGCGTCAGCGTTAGCGCCTGCCCAAGGCATGCAGACAGGCGAAGCCGTCAAGCTTAGCCCTGCAACGCAGGACATTGTAGCGCAAGGTCTCGCAACGATTGTCATCGACAATAAGGGCACTCATCTCGTCGTGCAAGCGGAGAACTTGCCTGCGCTGGAGGGGAAAGAGGCATTTCAGGTATGGTTGATCAAGGGGGATACCCCGCAGAATGCCGGAACGTTCCTAAGTCGCGATGGCACTGGAGCCGTGTATTACACCTTAGAATCGGTGAATGATTATGATACCGTAGCGATTACCCTAGAGCCGGATGCACAGGGTGATCAGCCGCGAGGTACGATGATTTTAGCCGCCAAAATAAAAGGATAACGCTCCCTCTATATGAACCAAAGGCTGCTTCTCAGGAAGCAGTCTTTTTGATGTGCATAGGCTCTGATCCTTCAAATTGTGATTATGAAAATATTGTAATATTGCCTCGCCTTAGATTGTATTAAAATCATTAAGTTTTTGGACTCAAATAACCGATAATATCCTAAGAGCTATATCCTTAATCTGCCTTAGGTTTATCGAGGTAGAGTGGGTTGCACAGAGAGAGTGAGGGGTTTGGGTGAAAGTTTACCGTTCCTTTATCTTACGTTTGCTGCGAAATTACCTCATCGGTTCATTAGGGGCTGTTTTTGTTGTGGGTACTGTCGTTATGGTATCTACCTTGCAAATACCAAATATTCAATTTTTACGCTTACTAGCGATTGTATTGATTTCGCTTGTGTTTATGCTGAGTGCGGAATGGGTCGCCTTTCGTGTGCAGCTTATGCCGATCCGGCGTTTTTTTGTAACAACAGAGCGCCATTCGAAGACGCAAATGGACAGCATGTATGAGAAAATTCATCGTTTTCCAGGACGAACTATCTACCGAATCATGATCCCACATCTATTAGGGTTCTCACTGCCAGCTGCGGGATTAACACTATGGATGCTTGATAGGGGTTGGGTGGAGTTTCCCACCTTTTATGTTTCGCTGGCAGCAGCATGCGCCATTTTGATTGCAGTGATGCATGCGCTGATCGAATACTTCCTTACGGTTCGAGCGGTAAGGCCGCTGCTGCTGGAAATTCGCCGCCAAGGTAAGCAGCAGTTTGGGATCGAGCCCTCACTTGATGGGCGTGTGCTTGTGTCGATTCAGCGTAAGTTCCAGCTTAGTACAGCACTGATCGGGCTATTTCCCTTGTTTTTGTTTTTCCTGGCAACGTTTATTCGGTTACAGTACATGGATCCCGAATTTGCCAAAGAGTATATCGTATGGGCGGTACTCGTTGTTGTGTTAGGGGCAGGCTTTGCGCTTGTGGGTAGCTGGCTGCTCATCCGCGATGTACGGGATCCTGTTGCTGATTTAACGAAAGAGATGAACCGAATTCAGGAAGGTGATCTGGGGAGACGAGCCCCGGATTTATATGCAGATGAATTTTCTGCACTAATATCTGGATTTAACATGATGATTAACCGGCTGGAGATGAGGCAGGAGCGTAATAGACAGCTGCTTCAGAGCTATTTCTCGACGCTAGCCGCTGCTTTGGATGCACGGGATAAGTATACGGCCGGTCATTCCATGCGGGTCGCAGAATACTCGCTTCTTATTGGCAAGCTCAGTGGCATGAATGAAGAGCAGGCTGACTTATTGTACAAATCCGCATTGCTGCATGACATCGGGAAGATTGGCATACCTGATGAAGTTCTGTTGAAGGATGGCAAACTTAGTGATGAGGAGTTCGCAATTATTAAAACTCACCCTGTGTTGGGTGAAAATATATTGCTGCAGATCGAGCCGGTCGATGCTATGGCAGACTTCTTACCTGGCGTCAGATCCCACCATGAACGGTATGATGGAAGAGGTTATCCAGACGGTAAGGCGGGACTAGATATTCCCCTCTTTGGCCGCATTATCGCCGTAGCGGATGCATTTGATGCGATGACCTCGGATCGTCCCTATCGGAATGGGATGAGCCATGAGAAGGCATTAATGATTCTAGAAGAAGGAAAAGGATCCCAGTGGGATCCCTATTTCGCAGGTTTGTTTATTGACGAGTGGAGACGGCAACAGCATCTTCAGAAACCGTCGGAGCAGGGGATCAGTTGATCAGTTGATCCCTTGAGTCCACTTCGACTCTTTTCTGCGGCGGCGGTGGAGAGCTAGGCCAGTTATAATTGTGAAAACGCATTCTCCGAGAATGACTGCACCCAGTGCGTCATAGATGACATGTTGTTTGATCAACAGTGTGGATACGATAATGAGAGCAGCTCCACCAGCCACCCATCGTTTGATGGATTTACGGATACTCGGAACCGAGAGTACAGCGCGCATGACCAGATAGGAATGAAGGGCGTGAATGCTTGGGAAACAATTATATGGACGATCCTGGCTGTAGAGCCATCCAAGAATAGATGTACCGAGACCTGTACCGGTTAGCTCCGGGCGCGGCACCATGGTCTGAAAGTTAAAGTAAATGAGATAACAGATCCAGACACAAATGTTCATGGACAACAAGACGCGGTAATACATGAGTCGATCTTTGGCACATAGATACGCCAATACTCCGAATACAAACGGATACCAGCCCAGATAAGGAATGGACATCGCTGGCATGAAGGGAATCATGCGGTCGATCGGGGAGCTCAGTATGACGAATCCGCGTTCTGGACTATTCAGAATATCATAGAACATTCCCATGACAGCCAAGGACAGCATTAAACTTAGCGACAGCCAGTAGGATTTACTTTTTAAGATTTGCACAGCAGGCTTTCTCCTTTCATTCATGTTCGGGCACGAACATGATCACACAATGTAACTAGTTCAAATTTAAACAACAATATATTCTACTACGTCCAGGCCACAAATTGAATCCTGATTTGTGTATATTTGTGTATTCTTTTGACGAATAAGAAATGCGGAAGCGGAAGTGGGCATGATATGATAGAGGTACATACGGACAGGCGGCGCTAAAGCCAGTAAAGTCGGACAACAGGAGTGAGCGAATGCAATTTTCAAAAATGTTCGTATTGAATATGGGGATGCTGATTACGATTGCATATCTCGCTAGTGTGTTCTATAAATATATCGTAATACGTACCTCTTCTCGGGTGAAACAGATCAGTTCGGTGTTTCTTCTCATTTTTGCAGGTTGGATCAGTACGGTTTTTGGATTCCAGCTCACGGAGGAAGTCATCTTTGATCTCCGATACGTTCCTCTAATTGTTGCCGTTCTGACTTATAGGCAACCCTATAGCGTAATCCTCATTGGTGTGGGGATCGGATTATCGAGGCTAACGTTTGGCATTACAGATGCGACGTTGGCCGCCGTCATTAATATGTCGATGCTGGGTGTGATTTGCGCAGGTCTAAATATATGGATGAGGCGCAGCAACTACAGGCTGATTATTAAAGGCATTCTCGTCACACTTATCGTGAATGTGGTCAACAGTATCAATATCGCGATTGTGGGCGTTATTCCAGCGCCATACTTTTTCTCACACATCATGCCTTATACACTTCCTACAGGTATCATGCTAAGTCTTATTTTTGCCTTCATCCTACGTGACTTCCAGAATGAACAGAATCGCATTTTACTTATACAGAGTACGAACCGATTGTTGTCTGTGCAAAAGGAAGAATTGCAGAAAGCGCAGATTGTGCTAGAGGATCGAGCCAAACAATTGATGATCGCCTCGCAATACAAGTCTGAATTTCTCGCCAATATGTCTCATGAATTGCGTACCCCATTGAACAGTGTCATTAACTTTGCCCAGATGATCAGCGAGAACGCGGATACGATGGATCAGGAGGATATCGTACGTTTTGCCACGATGATTGATCATTCTGGTCAAGAGTTATTAACGTTAATCAACGATATATTGGATCTATCCAAAGTAGAGGCGGGCAGGCTCGACATCGTTTTGGAGGATATCAGTATCGCCCAATTGACTGAGGATGTCATGAGTCACTTTCAATTGGTCGCGGAGAAAAAAGGCGTCGAACTTATACTGGAGCGCAAAAAAGGTGTACCTGAGACCTTATGGTCAGATCCCCAGCGTGTGCAGCAGATCTTGCGAAACCTGATGTCGAATGCCATCAAATTCACCCCTCAGGGCAAGGTACAGTTGACGGTGAGTACTGAACAATCGAACAAGCTCTCAAGACCAGGTCGCTGGCTCGTATTCGCTGTCAAAGATACAGGGATCGGCATCTCAGAAGATCAATTTGAGTCTATATTTGAAGCATTTCAACAAGCGGATGGCTCCATTAGTCGTAAATTTGGCGGTA
The DNA here is from genome assembly GCF_001426865.1 of Paenibacillus sp. Root52. Taxonomy (GTDB): domain Bacteria; phylum Bacillota; class Bacilli; order Paenibacillales; family Paenibacillaceae; genus Paenibacillus. The sequence goes on from NZ_LMFO01000034.1 coordinate 209,178, forward strand.
CGGGATTGGGTCTGTCCATCAGCCGAGATTTGGCACGTTTGTTGGATGGAAACATCCAGTTGGAGAGTGTGGAAGGCAAGGGAAGTACATTCCGGTTATACCTTCCGCTAAATCGTGAAAAAATGGGTTGACAATGATTGGACTGTGAGTAGAATTTGGGGTGACAACTAGCATTGGCCGGCGATAGAAGCCTGGTCTAAGGAGTGTATCCCCATACAGAAGATGGTCAAAGTAAACCCTCCCTCGTTTGCAAGCAAACTACGGCGTAAGGGTTCGAAACAACGTACCAATTTAGCAATTGCAACGTGGGAGGGCGTACCCGCAATTATTTTACAGACTTTGCTGGGTGGCCCATTTTTAACGGGATTTCTGCTGTACCTTGGAGCCGGGTCAAGACAAATTGGTTTTGTGCTCGCAATTACGACGTTTGTAAACATTGCACAGATTGGTGCAGCCTATTGGATGCAGCGCATTCGCAGTCGAAAGCGTATGCTTCTGTTGTTCGTTGGGGCGCACCGTATCCTGTGGAGTGCGACAGGGCTTATCCCATTTCTTTTCCCGCAGGAATGGTGGGTATCTATTTTTATCGGGATGTACACTGTAGCGTTTATTGCCAATACAATCGGCGGTATGATCTGGACATCGCTTATTGGAGACATTGTGCCAGCCAAGGTCAGAGGGCGTTATTTCGGGATACGAAACACGATTCTGAATGCTCTTGGAAGCGTATGCTTATTTGTTGGAGGTATTGTTCTGGATCGTTTTCCAGGCGGGACGGGTTTCCTCATTTTGTTCATTCCCGTATGGATCTGTGCGATTGCGAATACCGTCATTTATTTCTTTTATCCAGATGTGCCCTTTGAGCGTTCTACGGAAAAAGTATTTTGGCGTATGTTCAAGAAGCCATTTCAAGATCAGTCGTTCTTAAAGGCAACACTCTTCTTGGCGGCTTGGTTGCTCATTCAAACGCTAATTGTTCCACTATATTCTTATGTCATGCTTGATTTGCTTAATGTAAACTATCAGACCGTGTCTATCATTACCGTAGTACAGACCTTGGTTATGATGATGGGATTCTACCTCTGGGGTAACCTCAATGCTAGATTCAGCAACAAAACGTTGTTGTTCTGGACGTTGCCGATCATAGCACTCTCCTGTTTATCATGGGGATTGATGTCGTTTATGCCAGTTTTGGTAGCACTATTTTGCTCTCATATCTTTCTTGGCATTGGTGTGGGAGGCTTCAACCAGCTTGCCTTTAACTTCACCATTGGAGATACACCCAAAAGCGAACGTCCGATGTTTGTGGCGGTATATTCGGCATTAACCGGGGTAACTTCCTTTCTTGGGCCATTAATTGGGGGCTCGCTATATGAGAAAATGGAGAAGTGGCCTGAACCGATGACATGGTTCTCGACCTATGGCTTTCAGATGGGTGTAGGTGCAGCGATGTTAATTTTAACGTTTACCCTGGGTCGTCGGGTTTTATTGCGATAAGAGTGATCGGAAGATTGTTCTGTTATTAGAGTCGCCTGTGTAATGTCCTTTAGTTCATTTTAATATACAGAAGGGGAGGGATGATTATGGAGCATATCGAAAAGAAGGCAGTGGTGATCGGAGCTACCGGTCTTGTCGGCGGTCTATTAGTAGATCGTTTGCTTAAGCATTCATCCTACCGTGAGATTCATGTATTTGTCAGGCGTCCATTGACGCTAGAGCATCCCAAACTGAAGCAACACATCGTAGACTGGGATCAACTTCATGAGGTTGCTCATTGGTTCATAGGTGTAACGGATCTGTATTGTTGCCTTGGAACAACGATCAAGAAAGCTGGCAGTCAGGAAAATTTCCGCAAAGTGGATTATGACTATGTTGTAGAAGCAGGAAAACTTGCAAAGCAGCACGGTGTTTCTCAGATGCTGGTGATCTCGTCAATGGGTGCGAATGCGGATTCGCGCGTGTTCTACAGCCGAACCAAAGGGGAAATGGAGGGTGCCTTAACTGCCCTTGGCTTCAATTCATTGCAAATCTTCCGCCCCTCTCTCATTCTAGGAGATCGGAATGAGACTAGAATTGGCGAGCAGTTGGGTGCTTACGCGATGAAGCTGCTGGATCGGTGGATGACAGGCAAGGCTGCTAAATATCGAGCGATCCCTGCTGCAACCATTGCCCAGGCGATGATCAATATTGCACTTGTGGGAACAAGAGGTCATCATGTTTATTCCAATGAAGTTATTCATGTGCTTGGAACAGAAGCTTCCGTGGTATAATAAGCATCACAAATGAGTTCATCGCTTGCTCCCTAAGGTGGCATGAGTACGAACATAAAGGAGAGTTAATCCATGAAAAAACCAATTTCTACGGATCAGGCGCCAGGCGCTATTGGTCCATACAGCCAAGCTGTCGATGCAGGTGAATTTATCTACACGTCCGGTCAACTGGGGCTGAACCCGCAAACGGGAGAGTTCGGCGCAGATGTACAAGAGCAGACTCGTCTTTCCCTAAGCAATGTGAAGGCGATCCTCGAAGCGGCTGGTACCACAATGGATAACGTTGTGAAAACAACCGTATTCCTGAAAGACATGAACGATTTCGTTCCTGTGAATGAAGTGTATAGCACATTCTTCACACAGCCATATCCAGCACGTAGTGCAGTTGAGGTTGCTCGTCTGCCAAAGGATGCACTTGTTGAGATCGAAGTTATTGCCCGCAAATAGGACAAGCTAAATCATACAACAATATCAATATAGAAATACATAAAAAGCCGATTCTCTGGTCTTGATCAACCAGGGAGTCGGCTTTTTGAGGATTACGATTTACTGCACAATGATATGCTTAAAGGAACCAAGCTTGCGTAATGATGATTGGAATAGCTCATCTTCGTGGTAAGTATATATGTTAATCCCGATCCTGATTACGGGCGAAGAAGAGCCATACCGCGTAAAGGGCAATCACGATCGCCAAGGTAATCGCTGTATAATAGACGGAAGTGACGTCTTTTTGCTTCAATGCGATGGCAATGTATGCCCACGTGAAGACGAGTGGATATACGCTATCGCGATAAGGGAAACTCACGAGGACTGCGAGCACAAGACCTACAATGAGCATAATAATCGTCCAAGTTGGTTCGCTGATGCCGAAGCCATCCCAACCGATTTTGTATAATAACACCGCAACGTTGATAATGGTGGCTACACTCACCCATCCAAGATAGATGCTAAATGGCAGCTTTACAAGCCACATCTCGGCAGTTGTCGGTAGAGTGATGGCACGTGTTTTGAGGTATAACACAATCAGAGATAATAAGAGCAATACGATAATCAGTAGAGCGAGACCTGTCTGTAGGTTCTGAAAAGCAAAGATCCACGCCACGTTAAAGGCACAGCTGGCCAGAAACCAATATCCGAGCCGAGTGATCGAATCTCGTTTCCAGGATGCAGGGACAAACTGGTAAATGACGAAGCCAGCGAGCAAGAGGTAGATCAGTCCCCAGATGGCGAACGCGTATCCCGCAGGGGTTAGTAGGACAGGGTACATATCCGACACTTCTTTGTTGGTTCGGCCGCCAATAGGCAGCGCATTCGAGAGGTAGTTCACAATGATAACAGCGATAAAACCAATAGCGTTTAACCACTTGTACGGATTATTACGTGACATGGTATTTCCTCCTTGGTTTAACAGAAATGAATGAACCACGGGTCAGTCTACAATGAATATACCCAGTTCTCCCACATTTTAATAAGGAGCATGCAAAAAAAAATATCCAAGACATCATGTGATTCTAGAAAAAGTCACACATGGAGACACATTTAATCCCAGTCTGTCCCAATGTACGCAAGTTGAATCCATAATATGTCCGATATAACGGACTTCTTGTACATTTATCTATAAAGAACATTAGAGCTCTGCAAATGATAGAGCTGATCGGGGGAAGAAGATTGTTTACAAGAGAAGTGATGGAGAAACAACAGACCTGGTTTTATGTAGCTGCTCTGCTTGTGGGGGCAGGTATTGGGCTGGGTATGCCTGATTGGGGATCGGCTCTGGTGTATACCGTTTCACCTGTGCTCGCATGTTTGTTATATACCATGTTTGTACAGATTCCTTTTCTACAGCTTAGAGCATCGATATCGAATCTTCGGTTTATAGGATCATTGCTAGTTGCTAACTTTGTTGTCGTTCCTGTCGTTGTATGGCTGCTTATCCTCGTATTCCCGCAGACGTCTGCTGTTTCGTTAGGGGTCTATCTGGTGTTACTAACTCCGTGTATTGACTATGTTATTGTATTCACTCAGCTTGGGAGAGGCAATGAGAAACTCATGCTTGCTTCCACCCCTATGCTGTTCGTGGTGCAGATGATCATGTTACCGGTGTATCTATGGTTGTTCATGGGTACAGAGGCGGCGCGGATCATGCAGCTTGGCCCTTTTGCCGAGGCATTTCTATTCCTGATTGTCATCCCGCTGTTTCTGGCGATCTGTACGCAGGTCGGTTCTAAAGGCAGACCCAAGGGCGAGGCGGTATTAAATGCCACCGCTTGGCTACCCGTCCCATTGATGGCTCTTGCGCTGATTGTCGTGGTTGCTTCTCAGATCGGTCAGGTGTATGAGGAGTGGGCTGTTATGGTTAACGTTCTTCCTATATACATCGCTTTTATGATCGTAATGCCGCTATTCTCCCGGATAATTGCACGTATCTTCCGACTTGATGTGGGCGCGGGCAGGGCACTGATCTTCAGCGCCTCTACACGCAATTCACTGGTTGTACTTCCTTTGGCACTCGCGCTGCCAGCAGAATGGGCTGCCATAACGGCTGCTGTAATTGTCACGCAGACGATTGTTGAGCTGGCGGGAGAGTTGATCTATATTCGTGTGGTGCCTACCGTGTTATTAAAGGATTAGGTCGTTATTGATCTAGAGATTTTCGATAATCTCCAGGTGTCAGTCCTTCCATTTTCTTAAATACTTTGCTGAAATATTTCTCGTCTTGGAACCCAACCATCTCAGAGATTTTGGCAATGCGCAGGGAAGGATTTTGAAGAAGTAATTTGGCATTATTAATCCGCAGCTTCCCAAGATATTCCGACCAGTTCAGACCGAACTGCTGTTTGAATTTACGAGAGATATATTCACGACTGAGATAGAAACGGGCAGAGATCTGTTGTAGGGACAAGTCCTCCTGATAATGAGCATCCATATAACGAGCAATCTCTTTCATCGGGTCATGGCTTGTATGGTGCTGTGCTGCCAGGGCTTTCCCAGCAGCGATAAGTCGCTGTTCTAACAGAGAGCGAAGGAGCGGAAGAGACAACTTTCCTTCACGATCAAATGGCAGCTCAGCAAAAGGTAAGAATTGCTCATCCAGCTTGTCCTCTTCCTCTGTGGAAGATATACTTGCCGTGTCGTCAAGCCAACGCCCCAGCATCCATTCCATCTCTTGAACCCACTGGAGAACCTGCTCTGGTGTAACCGTATCAAGCCTGGTAAGTGGATCGATCCACTCGGCTACGGCTGCAGATACATTAGATTCACGCCCACTTATCGCTGCTAATCGCAAGGGCTCTTCCATTGTGGATAACCGAAGACCTTTAGCTGCTATGGACGAGTCTAATGAAGCATGGAATTTATGCTTAGTCTGTAACGCATTTCGTCGCCAAAGCCGCTGGCTCGCTTCCTGATACGTATTGGGAATGCCAGATGGGAATACCTCACAAGAAGCAATACCATAGTGAAGACGACGCTGAATCGTCTGTTCCAGTCCAGTATTCACACGTTCCAGCACTGCCTGCATAGAGGCTGGCGAACCCCAGTGCAGCAATACAACTTGGTCTGGCTGATCTAGGTGGCGGAACACGACCCCTTCATTAGGAGTGGATAACATCTCTGCACAGATATTGAGTACGGAGAAAACGAGCAGATCAGGCTGGCTGCGATATTTCGCCTGACAACCAGCATCGAGTTGAGATAGACTCGTGACGGCGATGTTGCATGTATTTACGAGCAGGGAGATGTTCAGCTCATTACGAATTCTCTCCATTTGAGTAGTAATGTTGCCACGCCCAACGACTAATTCCGTAAGCAAGCGGTCATGATAATGCGGGCGCATCGTATTCATGACCATGGATTGTTGCATCGTCTGCACACGAAGGGTCTCATCTTCCTGCCAAGCTTTAATCGCTTTTAACAAGGATGCATTAAGTTCCTCCGTTTCGACCGGTTTTAATAGATAATCCATCCCACCATAACGAATGGCATGCCTAACAAGCTGAAAATCATCGTACCCACTGATAACTAACACTTTGCTATGTGGGGTATGGACAGAGATCCACTCCAGTAACTCCATGCCGTCTTTGCCTGGCATACGCATATCGCTCAGTATAATTTGCGGCTCATGTTCAGTGATGATGTCAATCGCTTCGTGGCCATCCGCTGCTTCCAATAACGTGTCTACTCCCATAACTTCCCACTGCCCCAGTAGCTTAATTGCGTCGCGGACGTGTTTTTCATCATCGACAATTAGTACTTTCATGCTGCTCACTCTCCCGCGTAAATTTTAACGATGATCTGCACGCCATGTGGCTCCCTATTGCGGATATCTATCATTGCCGGGTGTTCTGCAGAGGAGTTGAGCCGCAGTCTTTGACCGACGTTACGGAGCCCAATGGACTCGTTCTCGTCTGTCTCTTTTCCTACGATCTCTGATGTGCTTAATTCCTCGCGGAACCATTCCCGGATCTCGATAAGCTTCTCCTCCGGAATCGACGGACCGTTGTTCTCTAGATGAATTTCAACCCAATGATCGGTTGTCAGATGACTATGAATGCTGATATATCCCTTGCCAGGTTGAACATCAGCTCCATGCTTGAAATAATTCTCAATCAGCGGCTGAAGTGTCATGCGCGGCATCTCCACAGACAGTGTATCCTCGGCAAAATTCAAATTCACCTCTAAGCGTTCACCAAAACGCTCCTGCTGCAGCTCCAGATATAATCGGGCATGCTCGGCTTCTTCCCGCAAAGTTACACAAGTCTGATCTCGCATACTGTAGCGCAACATTTTGGATAAGGAAGAGAGCAGTGCATAAGCTCGTTGTCCTTGCTGTTGAAGCGCAAGTGTACCGATAGATTGGAGCGTATTGTATAGAAAATGTGGATGAATCTGAGCTTGTAAGGCTCTAAGTTGATTGGTTTTGTTGGCGAGTTCAAGTCGATACTCCCTCAAGATCAAGTTATTCACAGTATCCATCATATCTCGAAAATGACGGGCAAGAACGCCGATCTCATCCCGACTTGTTAAGCGGATATCCACATGTAGCCTGCCTGCCTGAATCTGATTCATATAACGCATCAATTGTTTGAGTGGGCCTGTAATTCGAATGGAGATAAACAGTGTAGCCACAATGACCATGATTAGTGCAGTAATTGCGATTAGAGCATTGTTCCACGTTAGCGTGTTCGCTCGTGCATATAACGTTTCATTAGGGATCTGTTTAATAATGGTCCAGTCTGCAAATGAACTACCTATTTGTTGATAGACATACATGGAATGCTCTTGCTCGAAATGACCTGTATTTGTCTGAAAATGTACCTTCCCCGCACGAATATTATTTAATTCAGCGGCAACCTGCTTGTTCAATACAAGGCTATCACTAACCTGTGAATCTCCCTGATAGATGACCTGATTATGACGATCTACGATATAAATCTGTTCCTTCGCTGGGTCATATAGTCGGCTGCTGATCGCCGCAATGCTGTCCATATTAAGATCAATTGACAGTACACCCAGACGTTCGGTTGAAGGGATGTCCATGATAACGCGATGTAGCGTAATCACTGTTCTTGAAGGGTCATCCGCAGAGGCTGCCTTGAATCCATACGTGTGGCTGGCGTGAGCTGATTCGATCCATATATCCTGACGGTTTCCATTCGTCTGTCCATGAAGCGAATCGGAATAAGCCTGCTTACGTTCTTCCCGTTTCGGGAAAGGGTTCGTGATGAGTGTAGACTGATTTGCTGCAAATGAGTGCAAGTAGAGCTGGAATACATCCGGAACCGCCGAACGGATCGTCTGTAGCGTGGTGTACACCTCTGCCACTGCGCGATAATCCCCAGGAATCTTCGCTAGATTGCGTAGAAAATGGGGGTCGTTATACACTGCGAGCGAAGCCCTTGCCGCATTATCGATGTAGTTATTCAGGTTGGTCGATGCCTGATAGATCAGGCGTTTGTTCTCGGCAACGGCCTGTTCCCGCAAGGCTGTCTTGGTCTGAATAAACGTCATGCTCATGGACGCGAGCAGAGGTAGAGTTGTAGCAATCAGCATAAATGCGATCAGTTTGGTACGGATACTATAATATTTTGTCATCGTTGCACCCCTTCTGGTTGCAGGTTAGGAAAGGACAATATTTTCCCCCCAACTGTTCACAAGCATCGGTGTTTCCTTGAGCTTCATTGGGGTTTAATAGACGAAGAGACCAATTTCATCCAATAGAAGGGGAGAACGATATGAAGCATCGGCATTCATCCCAGCTGTTACAGCAGCTTGTGTTCGTGGGTCCCTCCATCGTCTTTTTTATTCTCATCATCGTAGTTCCTTTCCTGCTGGGAACGTACTATTCCTTTACAGACTGGAACGGGGTATCCGCGAGCATTAATTGGGTTGGGTTTGACAATTTCTTGCATATCTTTACGAATGATCCGAAGTTCCAAACTGCGTTCTGGTTCACCGTGCGCTTTACGGTGGTCGGTGTCATTCTGACCAATGTGATTGGTTTTTTCCTTGCATACTTCCTGACCAAACCACTCAAGACGAGAAACATCCTACGTACCATTTTCTTCATGCCTAACGTGATCGGTGGGTTGTTACTCGGCTTTATCTGGCAATTCATATTTGTGAAAGGGTTTTCAGCAGTTGGCGACGTGACCGGGTGGTCCTTCTTCAACCTTCCCTGGCTGGGAGATGAACCGACCGCCTTCTGGGGTATTGTCATTGTATTTGTCTGGCAGACTGCAGGATATCTAATGGTCATCTACATCTCTTCCTTAACCAATGTATCCCCTGACCTGCTGGAAGCGGCTGAGATTGATGGGGCTAGCCGGTGGCAGGTACTGCGCAGCATTATTTTACCGCTCGTGATGCCTGGTGTCACGATCTGTCTGTTCCTTGCCATTTCGTGGTCATTCAAAATGTTCGATCTGAATCTGTCCTTAACCAAAGGTGGACCATTCGGTTCAACCGAGTCCGTAGCCTTGAATATTTACAATGAAGCCTTCGTGAACAATCGGTACGGAATCGGGACAGCAAAAGCACTTATATTCTTCGTAATCGTTGCCATCATCACGATGATTCAGGTACGTCTGACGAAGAGCAAGGAGGTCGAGGCTTAGATGGAAACGAAGAGTAACTACCGGTTAAGTACCATCGCCACTGAGATTGTTATGGTGTTGCTTGGAATTCTGTTTCTGGTTCCGTTCTACTTCTTGTTCGTCAATTCAGTCAAGACATTTGGTGACCTGCTTACCAACTCAGCAGCATGGCCGGAAGTGTTCCAGTGGAGTAACTATGCTAACGCATGGGAAAAAATAAATTTCCCTTCTGCGCTGATGAACTCGCTTATTGTGACCGTAGTGAGTAATCTGCTGCTCGTACTAATCAGCTCTATGGCAGCATACCGGATGGTTCGAAGCAACACCCTGTTTAATCGCATCCTGTTCGGGATGTTTATCGCAGCTATGGTAATTCCGTTTCAGTCTATCATGATTCCACTGGTTACCGTAACAAGTAATCTGGGTCTGATCGACAGTCTAGGCGGCTTAATCATCTGTTATCTCGGATTTGGTGCACCGATGTCGGTCTTTCTCTTCCACGGATTTGTTAAATCGGTTCCGCTTGAGATAGAAGAGGCAGCACGTGTGGATGGAAGCTCCGCTTATGGCGTATTCTTCCGCATTGTATTCCCACTCATGAAGCCGATGTATGTAACCGTCATTATCTTGAACACCCTCTGGATCTGGAATGACTATCTATTGCCATCCCTGATTCTACAGAGCTCGAACCTACGTACGATCCCGATAGCGACCTTTGCGCTCTTCGGTCAATATACGAAGCAATGGGATCTGGCATTACCCGCTCTAGTCCTGGGCATCATGCCAATCATTATTTTCTTCCTGTTAATGCAGAAATACATTATTCAGGGGATTACTGCTGGATCAGTTAAAGGGTAGGTGCGAGGGAGGTCGCTCCGGGATCAGGTGCGCTTTCGATCGCTGTTGCTCCTCGGTGGTCTGAATGTATGAATGCAAGGAAGCCACCGAGTATCAAAGGCGAGCGCTTCGCTTCTCCAGCGCATCCAGATCCCTCCACTCCTGCCTCGCACGAAGGGAGTAGAAGGGGCTATGCCCGCAATCCTTGGGCATAACCCCTGGGAAAGAGAAGGTCAAAAGCAGGCGCCCGAGGGAGGGTCGCTCCGGGATCAGGTGCGCATCCGATCGCTGTTGCTCCTCGGTGGCCTGAATGTATGAATGCAAGGAAGCCACCGAGTATCAAAGGCGAGCGCTTCGCTTCTCCAGCGCATCCAGATCCCTCCACTCCTACCTCGCACGGAGGGAGTAGAAGGGGATTATACCCACAAACCTTGGGCATAACCCTGGAAAGAGAAGGTCAAAAGCGGATACACGAGGGAGATCGCTCCGGGATCAGGTGCGCWTYCGATCGCTGTTGCTCCTCGGTGGCCTGAATGTATAGCTGCCAAGGAAGCCACCGAGTATCAAAGGCGAGCGCTTCGCTTCTCCAGCGCATCCAGATCCCTCCGCTCCTGCCTCGCACGGAAGGAGTAGAAGGGGTTATGCCCGCAATCCTTGGGCATAACCCCTGGGAAAGAATACGGCAAGTCTCGCTATGCGAGGGGCAATTCATTTAAACTACATTAGGGAGAGTGTATGTATGAAAAAAATGACGAAGTTTACGCTGCTCATGCTCATTGCGTTTTCCGTTATGCTTGCAGGCTGCGGGAATGGCGACAAAAGTGGTAGTCCAATTAACACGGATCCGCAAGGCAGCGGAGAAGCCGCTACAGGCGATAAAACAATTAAAATCTTTCAATTCAAAGTGGAAATTGCGGAAGCGCTTAACCGACTCAAAGCCGAATATGAATCAGCCCATCCTGGCGTCAAATTGGATATTCAAACCGTGGGCGGTGGTAGTGACTACGGTGCAGCACTGAAAGCGAAGTTCGCCGCAGGTGAGCAGCCGGATATTTTCAACGTAGGTGGATATCGTGAGCTAGATACATGGCTGGAATACTTGGAAGATCTGTCTGACGAGTCTTGGGCGAAGGATGCGCTGGAAGTAGCGAAGGAGCCTATGATGAAAGACGGCAAGCTCTATGGGCAGCCCCTGGCATTAGAAGGATATGGCTTCATCTACAATAAGGATCTGTTTGCCCAAGCGGGCATCACAGAAATTCCAACGACACTGGAGCAATTGGATCAAGCTGCGCAGAAGTTACAAGCGGCAGGAATCACACCGTTTTCTAACGGATATCAAGAATGGTGGGTACTCGGTAATCATAACGTGAACGTGGCATTTGCCAACCAAACGGATCCGGTAAAATTCATTGCAGGTCTTAATGAAGGAACAGAGAAAATTCCGGGCAACCAAGTGTTTGCAGATTGGATCAACTTGCTCGATTTAACACTGAAGTATAGTAACAAAAACCCGTTGACTACGGACTACAATACTCAAGTCACTCTATTTGCTACCGGTGAAGCTGCGATGATGCAACAAGGAAACTGGACGCAAGTACAGATTGACGGAATTGATCCTAACCTGAACCTGGGTATCTTGCCGATGCCAATTACAAACGAACCGAATGATAAATTGTTTGTGGGTGTGCCGAACTACTGGGTCGTGAACAAGAATTCGCAAGTAAAAGACGAAGCTAAACAATTTCTGGAGTGGCTCGTAACCTCTGATGTGGGTAAACAGTACATGACCAAAGAGTTCAAATTCATCCCAGCATTCAGTACGATTGAAGCATCTGAAGAGGATCTGGGCGATTTGGCTACAGACATTATGAAATACAGTCAGGAGAACAAAACATTAAGCTGGAACTTCAACCGTTTCCCTGAAGGTGTTCCACAAGAATATGGTAGCACGATTCAAGCCTATGTAGCAGGCAAATCAGATAAAGATGGCTTGCTTGATGCCTTGCAGCAAAACTGGGATAGTCTGAAAAAGTAAACAAAGCTATTCTAATGACAATACATGTACGAATTCGCTAAAAATTAAATATTATCCACAGAAAAAGGTTATCCACACCCGTTAACGAAATGAAAAAAAGTAAAAGAATGCACAAAACGCGAGTAAAGCCAGCCAGGATATTGTTTCTGGTTGGCTTTTTCTTGTGATCTGCCGGACAAATAGGAAGAATGTCCATCTAGAACGGACAATAACTCAAATTGTCTTTAGGAAATGTGGATAATCGTAGTAAGGGATTCATACGATTAGGCACATGTTATCCAGTTCATCCACCACATGTGGATATCCTGTGACTAGAAACGACTAGATGTGGATATGTCTAACGAATTTATAGGGTTCACTATTATCTATATTGCATTTTATTGATTAGTACTATATAGTTCTATTTATGAAAGAACAACAACCCAAAACTCAGAATACTCAGTCTACCCGATCTAAGAGCTCAAGTCCATTGAATCGAACAAAAGCGGTGGAAGTCGCCGCAGAGTTGTTTTTGCGCCAAGGCTATAGCTATGTCAGCATGGATGAGGTTGTACGAACAAGCGGAGTATCGAAATCTAACATCTATTATCATTTCAAAAACAAGGAGGAACTGCTGCAAGCGGTTGTACAGCACTGGATCACACAGTATGAGTCGCAGCTATATCTGCTGCTCAGTCAGCACGAGCGGGGAGTCGAGGAACGAATCTATTCGTTTATCTCCATGTTGTCTGCAGGCATTGAAGCACGCAATTATGAGGGGAGCTGCCCCTTTATTACCCTATACATGCAGACACCAGCGAGTGCGCCGGAGGTAAAAGAAAGCATATCACGCTTCTTCCGTGAGATGCAGCCAATGGTCGAAAAGCTGCTGCAGCAAGGGCTTGATCGCGGTGAATTCCGCAAGGGAATTGAACCTCAATCTGCATCTTCACTATTTATTGCAGCGCTAGAGGGTTCGCTAGTTCTTGCAGAGACTGCCCGAGATACGTCGGTGATCGAGCAATCCGTGCGTACATTTTGTCAGATGCTTCGTTAAACGAAGCTCTTTTTTTGAATATAACTAGTACTAAATAGTACTACTAGAGAGGCGGATATATGATAATGGAAACTCGTACATACACAACAGAAATGGGCACAACCGATCATGAAGCTACAACCATTTTACTTACAGGCAGCACTGGATTCATCGGTAAGGAGGCAGTCAGACAACTCATTGATGAAAACTTGAATCTGATCCTGCTTGTACGATCCAAAGTAAAAGCCAAAGTGACACTACAAGCATACGGAATAACGGACTATAGCCGAATTACGTTTGTTCAAGGGGATTTATCCGTTTCGGGACTTGGGCTTAGTACAGAGGATTATAAGCTAGCACTTGGAGCGAATGTCATCATTCATGCGGGTGGAACGATGGATGTGACACTGGAGCGAACGGTAGCAGAGCGTATTTTTATGAATGGGGCTAGGGAGATAGCAGCGCTTGCTGAAGAGATTCATCGTGCACATGGACTAAAACATTTAATCCACGTTGTTGGTTTTATGAGTCCGTATGGGAAAAACGCTACGGAATCAGAGGGTTCTACTGAGGGGAATTCCCTCACTCCATCAGGGAATTGGCGTAGCGCGAGCAGCAACATGATGCATACCGAGAGTGCCTATGAACATATGAAATTCGAAGCAGACGCATATATTCGTCAACACGCGGAGAGGTGTGCCTATCCTCTATCCGTTGTGAACCCAAGTACAGTCGTGGGTGCATATCCAACGGGGGAAACAGAACAAACAGGTGGCATTGGCATGCTTGTACAAGCAATGAGTAAGGGAAGAATGCCGATCATTCCTGGGGGAGCATCTCACTGGTTGCCTCTCATATCCAATGATGTGGTCGCACAAACCATTGTTTATCTATCCAGAGAAGTAGAATCGAACGGAGGTACTTACCCTGTACTATTGCCAAAGGAGGACAGTCCCAATATGAAGGAACTCATTCAACTTATGGCGACAACATTGGACGTACCTTCACCTCGGTGGTCAGCTCCTCTTCCAATGATTCATGCAGCGATGAAGGCTGGTGGAGAACGAATTAGTGGTATCCCGCCAGAGTCCATCTCGTTTATTACGAAGCAGCGTTTTGACTTGGAACAGACGGAGCAGTTATTTCTTCGCATGGGGCAAAAAATACCTAATGTCGTTCCATTACTACCCCATGTCATTGCTGATCTAGACTATCGATTGACTAATCCGATCGTTGCAGCTAAAGCTCTACCTGAAGGTTGGGTGCGGACACGAAAAGGCAATCTAGCGGTGCTTGTCCACGAAGGTCACGGCGAGCCATGGGTAATCATTCATGGATTAATGAGTAGTGCAGATGAAATGTTACCTCTGGGGCAGGCGTTACAGCGTTTAACGGGGAATCCAATTTGGCTAGTGGATCTTGCAGGATTTGGTCGTTCTCCAGCTCTAGGATCGTTGCAAGTGGAAGTGGGTTTTAAAGGTCAGGTTACGGAGGTTGCGGGGGTGTTGAATGAGATATCGGGTCCATTCAGACTCGTTGGGCACTCTATTGGAGCAAACATAGCCGGAGCAGTCCTGCGAGAATATAAACGGGAGAATGTTCAACTGGCTGTGCTACAACCGGTATGGACAGCTTCTGAGGACCAAGTTCAACGGTTGGCCTCTAAGCTACCTAGAAGAATGCTGCAAAAACAACTTTCCCGAATGAGCCCGCGGCGACTAGTGAGGCAATTGAAACGTGCAGACTCCACTACGATAGACGAAACAGCACTTCTAGCATATGCCGAGAGAGTCTCTGCTAGCTTGCGATCGCCTCGGATCGCTGGAGCCAATGCCGATCTTCTTCGCTGGATTCAGCGTCCGGATCGAGCTGTTGTTCCAACCTATGATGAAGCGATAAGAACACTATTCGTGTGGGGTAGGGCAGATACCGGCTACGGGCGTCCGCAGGAGCTTCCGACCTCCTTGAAGTGTGCAGAGCTTCCTTATGGACACCAGTTTCCGATTTTTCATCCACAAGAGACAGCAAGGATACTTGCTGATTGGCAAATAGAGCAGGAATTGAAGACACATGCCTGAACCAAATGGAATCGTATACACAACCTATCCACAATCCGCAGCCCTTCTAGAGGCCGTGTAAATTCTTACGGTAGTTTATCCTACAAATACACAACATATGCACAACATACGAAAGGTTACCCACAGAATTGTGGGTAACTGTACACAGTCTGTGGGTAACTTATGCACAAGATATCCACAATCTGTTGAAAGACAATATATTACAGCCTAATTTACGTCGTTTCTATCGATAACATGCAGATATCCACAGATGCATAAGTATTTAATTTAAGAAAATAAAAAAACCTCCGTTCGGCAAGTGGAAGCCACTGTTGACAGAGGTTTCTTCCATTTGCCTACGAAGGAGTGCAAGTATTTCTAACGCAACATTACATTCATAAATGATATAAATTTATAAATGCCTTTTTACAAGAAATGAACAGAGATAAAGTCTTTATTTATTTAGATTCTGTATTAAAACGACTAACCTCACGTAGTAATTGGTCTGCATGGTCAGACAGAGCTTTGGCTGCAACGGATATGTTGCCAATGGATTGGGATTGTTCCGTTGTGGAAGAAGCGGCTTCCTCGGTAGAGGCGGCACTTTCCTCGGCAACGGCTGCTAGCCCTGTCATAACGTCCGATACTTGAGCGGCACCTGATTTGATTTCGTTCATACCTGTCGTGATCGAGTTGATTTTGTGAATAATCTCATCAATAGATTGGCGAATACGCTCAAAGGATGCTGAGGTGTCTGCCATGGAATCGGATTGCTCCGCACTATTCAGGCGGAATTGTTCCAGTTCGGTCGCACTCTGTTGACCTGCAGCATGTAGATCATTCAATAACTGATCGATTCCAGCTACAGACTGAGAGGATTGTTCTGCAAGCTTACGCACTTCACCAGCGACTACAGCGAAGCCTTTGCCATGCTCTCCAGCGCGTGCAGCCTCAATGGAGGCATTCAATGCCAATAGATTAGTTTGGGCTGCGATGTTCTGAATACTACTGGTAATGACTGAAATTTCGTTAAGCTTACTCAATAACAATTGATTGGACGTTTCCACTCGATTGGTTGATTCATGTCCTGCTTGAGAGAGATCATTCTGCCTTGCGATCGCATCGTTTCCGCTCTCCATCGCATGATTCACGTCCAGAATGGTTTCGGATGCTTGGCGTGCCTCGTCTGTAATTTGATCAATCACTTGATTGATGCCTGATACCATCTCAGCTCCGGCTTGAATGGATTCGGCTTGTTCGCCTGCACCTTTGGCAATTTCATCAATAACGGTTGAGATCTGCCCCGCAATTTCATTACTACCCGATGCATCCTTAAACATCGTCTGAGAGGAAGATTGCACTTGTTGTGCAGACTGATCGACCTGTTGAATTAGGCTGCGAAGTGAAGATGACATCTCATTGAAGGATGCTCCGAGCTGAGCAATCTCATCTTTTCCTTTGACGGAAACCTGCACGGTGAGATCACCTGCGGCCAATTGTTGTGCACTGTTTTTCATCGCAATCAAAGGCTTAATCGTTTTTAAGGCTAAGAAATAGGCAAGAGCAGCCAAAATTAGAGTAAAGATCACGATAAATGCAATAAACAGTTGTCTCATCTTCGTGAATTCTGCCAAAGCAGCTGATTTGGAGATCGAAGTCGCTGCAATCCAATTGGTGTTCGGAATTTTCTCATAGTAGATGAGCTGCCGATCATTGTTGTATGTATACTCTGACATTCCACTTGGTTCTGCAAGCATCTTACCTACGACTTCTGTATAGTCACTCTGTTCAGCAAGCGGCGTATTCAGCAGATCATGATTGGGGTGGGAGAGGACCACACCGGTTCGGTCTAGCAAAAAGGTGAATCCATTATCGGTTTCGATGGAACTAATCTCATCTTTGATCGAATTAAGAGAGATATTTTCCGAGATAGCCCCCTGGAAGTTGCCATTTTCATCATGCAGAGGTACCCCGATAAAAATAGATTGTACACCCGCTTGGGTTACATAAGCATCACTGAAAGTAAGCTGATTAGAAGCCTTGATAGCAAGGTACCACGGGCGCTGACGCGCATCGAAGGATGCATCCGGCTGAAAACCTGCACCATCTAGATATGTACCATCCTCAAGTCCAAAATAAATCGTAGCGATATCTTCCTTATTATTTGGCAACTGGAATGCCTGAAGGTGCTCCATGCTAATGTCTTGAAGTGGAACAGTGTCATTGATGACCTTTCCGACGGTTTCAATCACTTTGGCTTGAGTCATCGCCCAGCCGTCGACCTCGGCTACAGCTTTTTGAACGGTGCTCTGCAGCTCATTATCGACCGATTCTGTAGCTTGCTTCTCAATAACGTAGAGAGAGATGTATCCAATGGGTGCTGCCAGCAGGATACAGATAGCGGTGACGATGAAAATGACTTTGGTTTTTAGCGTCATAATATTTACCTCGTTTCTGAAATAACACCCCGGGACTTTAGTCCTTGAACGAATGTTTGAATATACTATGTATATCGTCAATGTTTTGCTGTAATGTTACAGATATGGAGTAGGTAATATGAACCATGCAGGTTACCAAATAAAAAAGGGTAGATTTGTTCTCTCTGCTAGATGGGGAAGAGAGGATTTTGCGGGTGAATGCTAGAATCTCAGATTCATATTACAGGGT
Organism: Paenibacillus sp. Root52; assembly: GCF_001426865.1. Lineage (GTDB taxonomy): Bacteria > Bacillota > Bacilli > Paenibacillales > Paenibacillaceae > Paenibacillus. The sequence continues at coordinate 227,156 of NZ_LMFO01000034.1, forward strand.
AAAATTTCACCTGACCTAGACCGATATAATATGAATAAAGATTAGGGCGTGTCTCAAAACTAGCTGAAGTGCATCTTTTACCGTCTTTTCGCCCCCTGCTGCGTCACTTTCCCTTGACGTGCCCCGGCACGCCTGCGGAAAACTTTCTTGCTTGGAACGAAAATTCGTCAAAATCTGCGTCCTTCGGAGTTTTCAGACACGCCCTAGTTATGCCGAATCACGAAGCCTAGTGAAATTAATTCATCTACAGATGAAGTAGACGATGTAAGGTTCTAAAAATGGAAATGAGAAGGGTCTGAGGGATCTATGGATGAGAACATTCAATATATTAATTTCTCGGTAGGAGAGCAGTTTTTTGCACTTCGGATTGATGAAGTTCAAGAAATCATTAGAATGGTGCCGGTTACAACGGTTCCTTTTGGAAGTCCGGAAATTAGAGGGTTTACTTCGCTATACGGGAAAGTTGTCTCCGTTGTAAGTTTGCGTGTGTTGTTAGGCATGCCGGATCAGGAGGACACTTCTGCCACACGGATTATTGTTGTACCGTACAAAGATGGGTTTGTACCTCTTATTGTAGATACGGTTGATTCTGTCGTAACATATGAACGATTCGAAAAACCTGCGGAAGAACACAAAAGATTCATGAGTGGAGTCTTCAATGAAATCGGGTACGGTGAAGATCATACAGCGGGTATTTTGAACCTTGAAGCGTTGCTGGGCAGCTTAACCCATTCGTAGTCGTTCCAAGGCTGTATCAATTACTTCTTTCCGTTTAGCTCACGTGTAAATACGAAGTTCATTATCTATATTTCATCGTTCAGTGAAGACATGGGTGGTTGATTTCTCTAAATGCTCCTTATCCCCTTTCGGGGGGAAGAGGGGCATTTTTTGCATACCAAACGATGAAAATAAGCAATTTTTATAGGTAAAGGTTTTTAAATCGACTCGTTTTCGTATATGATGGAGAGTAACAATGCGAAGGGATGACGGGAGACTGTAATGATGCAATCGCTGTATGGTGTATGGCTTGGTGACGTGTTTTTTTGTTTTTCCGGTGAAACATCGGAACCACGTGTAGATGCTTGGAGTCACGTGGTCAGACGGCTAAATTTTGGCGACGGGGGTCGTCTATTTCAGCCTGCCGCTCTGCGCCTTGCGGAGTTGCGCTGGCCGAATCCGATGCGTAATGCTGCTGAAGCCAAGGGAACGAAGCGTCGCCAATTACTTGGAAGAACGCTCGAAGGACTGGCAATGTCGCCCAAAGATACATTTAAGCTGTTGCTCCATTGGGATGACAGCATACTGAATGCGGCAGGCATTCAAGCTGGAGAAGAGATTAAATATTGGGTAAAAGCAGCCGAATTTACACAGGAATTGTTGCTGCGTGGAGAGATTGCGCCAGCGGCTGAATTTGCTGCGAAGACAGGAGCGCGTCGGCGCACGGGGCAAGAAACGTTAACCGGTGTATGGCGCCCGCGCTTATTACATGAGGCAGACGTGGAGCGATTCCGAGAATTAGCTGAGGCTATGCCACCAATTGGTCTATCTGCGCCGGGGGCTTACGCTTCTTCTGAACCGGAATCGCGAGAAGAGGCAGGCGCGACTGTCTTATTTTCATTTATGAGCGGCATGGTTCATGCCGTTGTCACAGGTGAGCTGGAGGGCATGGATAGTGAAATGTCACGGTACCGGACGCAATTCCGGCGTGGATCTTCTCCAGTATCAGAGCTGTGGTGGAACAGTTTAATATCGATGTTCCGCCCTGTGACCGTACAGGGAGCGACGGAGGAACTGACTGAATTCATGGAGATAATTCAAGACGCAGGGGGCACATCCATGCCCTTGATGAGAACGGAAGAGATTGCTCCTACAGAAGGTGAAATTAAACTTGTATTACGGCTTGAGCCGCCCCTTGGCGAACTGGAAACATTATGGGGCATTACGTTCTGGGTAGACAGTGTGCAGGAGCCAGGGCTGAGACTGCCCGCTCGTACAATCTGGGCTCATCCAGAGCGTGATTTAGATCGGGGTAAGGTTCAATATGCCGCTATTGCAGAACAGCTGTTAATGGCGCTAGGGTACGCAACGGAGTTGGCTCCAGAGCTTGAGACTGCATTGCTTGAGCCACGTCCTGAAGGGATTAAGCTCTCACAGCAAGCCTTCTTCGAATTTCTAACACATGCCGTACCTCGTTTACAGAAGTCTGGGGTGACGGTACTCATGCCTTCTCGCTGGAGTCGAGCGGGCAAGCGTCGTGCTGGTTTACGTTTACAGATGCTGAATCGTGGCACAGAACAGACGCCGAGCGCTTCATCTGCACTGGGCATGGAACAGCTTGTGGCGTTTAAGGCTGAACCGATGATCGATGGTAAACCAGTGACACCGGAGGAGCTCGCTGCACTGGCTGAAGCGACGGTTCCGTATGTGATGTTCCGCGGTGAATGGATCGAAGTGGATACGAAGGAAATTCGCCAAGTTCTCCGTTACATGAAAAAAGAAGAAGAACAATACATGCCTCTATCTGAATGGCTGCACCTGGCCGCAGAAGAAGGCGAGGATGCCGCATGGAAAGGTCTGTCTGTATTTGGCGCAGAATCGGAAGGTCTGCTCTCCTTCTTACTGGATGGACAGGTGCTACGCAGCATTGAACCACGACAAGTGCCCAAAGAGCTGCATGGAGAGCTTCGTCCTTATCAGGAACGGGGATATCAGTGGTTATCGGCCATGCGTGAGCTAGGGTTCGGCGTATGTCTGGCGGATGATATGGGTCTTGGTAAGACGATTCAGGTCATCACCTGTCTGCTCGACCTGAAGCACGAGGAGCAACAGATCGCCGCGCAGGAAGCGGAAGAGAATGATGGGGAAACATTAGAGACGGGAGCAGATGGCACATCGGAATGGGATGCCGCTGCGTATTCGCAGGGAGTTCATCTACCTGCATTAATTGTGTGTCCAACATCCCTTCTAGGAAACTGGCAGCGGGAACTGAAGCGGTTCGCCCCTGACCTAACCCTCTATATTCATCATGGCGGACAGCGACTGCATGGTGCTGCATTCCAGGCAGAAGCACAGGCGCATGATATCGTGTTAACGACGTACCATCTAGCTGGACGGGATGGGCCTGATCTTGCTTCGCTGCAATGGTCTACTGTGGTGCTGGATGAAGCACAGTATATTAAAAATTATCGTACGAAACAGGCGCAGAGCGTGATGCGTCTGTCTGCTCCTCACCGAATTGCAATGACGGGTACGCCGGTAGAGAACCGGCTGAGCGAGCTGTGGTCCATTTTCCAATTCTTGAATCCAGGGTACTTAGGCACGGCTTCGTCGTTCCGCCAGCGCTATACAGGTACAGGAACCTCGGAAGAGAATGGGGCTTCTCTGCGGGAGCTTCACCGACTTGTGTCTCCATTTATGCTGCGCAGGCTCAAAAGTGATCCGGACATTCGCAAGGATCTACCGGAGAAGCTGGAACTGAAATCCTACTGTTCCCTGACACCAGAGCAGACGGTGCTGTATCAACGTGTTGTTGATGATCTGATGGGTGGATTGGATGGCAGAAATGGCATTGCCCGCAAAGGGATTGTGCTCTCATCGTTGACCAAACTGAAGCAGATCTGCGATCATCCGGTGCTGGCGGACAGCAATCGGAAGGATCACGCCAAAGTGGAGGCATCTGGCAAGATGGAGCGCCTGTTGGAGCTTGTAGACGCCATTCGAGACAACGGAGAGTCTGCATTGATTTTCACGCAGTATGTGGCTATGGGAGAGTTGTTGGTATCACGATTAACACAGCGCTATGAAGAGGAGCCGTATTTCCTGCATGGCGGTGTGTCCAAAATACAACGGGACGAAATGGTCGAGACATTCCAAAAAGGGGAAGGGCCTTCGTTATTTGTCTTATCTCTTCGTGCAGGCGGCGTAGGTCTGAATTTGACGCGTGCAAGTCATGTAATCCATTATGATCGCTGGTGGAACCCTGCGGTGGAGAACCAAGCGACGGATCGGGTGTTCCGGATTGGACAGAACCGTAACGTACAGGTGCATAAGCTGATCTGTCAGGGGACGTTAGAAGAACGGATCGATGAACTGATTGAAAGTAAGAAAGCTCTCTCGGAGCAGGTCGTAGGTTCCGGCGAGAATTGGTTGACTGAAATGTCAGACGATGAGCTGCGTGGACTGATCTCGCTCCAGGGCGAGACATGGTTATAAGAATAAGATGAGACACGACTAGGGCGTGTCTGAATACTCTGAGGGGAACAAATTGTGCCGAATTTTCGTCTCATGCAAGGAAGTTTTACGCAAGCTTGCCGGGGGTAAGTTAAGTGAAACTGACGCAGCAGGGGGAGAAAAGGCGGTGCAAGATGACCTTGAGCGGGTTTTTAGACATGCCCTAATTAAAGGGGGATTGTTGTGAGCGAAAAATGGAATGTCGAGCTGCATATGTCCCCCGTTGGATGGACAGCAGAAGTGAAAGAAAAGGTTCATGCACCAACAACTTCGAAGCCGAAAAAGGCTGATATAGATTCGGGTACAACAGATACGAGGGTCGCTGCATCTGATGCATCTGGGAAGGGTGTAAACCATACTTCCGCAGGTGAAGGTGTGTATACGGTAACTTGCACGCTGCCACAGCTTAGTGAGGCAGCACGTGAGGCGATTTTGGCGGAACTGCGCAAACGTCCGCTAGCGCTGTATGTACTGCTGCGCAGTAGTGCGGCTCCAGCCCAAGCTCCGGTTCCAGCGGAGCTTGCAGCGCTGTTGCCTACCGCGGTAGGCTTCACGCAGTCGGCGGAGCCAACCGCGCAAGCCACGCTCGGCGCTGCCGCCACGTGCAGCTGCGGCAGCCCTGGCTGCGCGCATGTCGCTGCCGCCGTGCAGGCCGCAGCCGCGCGCTACGCGGCCGAGCCGCTGCTGCAGCTAGCGCACGCCGGCTTGCCGCGCGAAGCGCTGCTCGCTGGCGTGCTGGATTCATGGGCGGAGGAACTCGCCCTTGAACCCAGCGGCCCTGGCCGCGCAGCCGAGACGGCTGGCCGCCCGCAGGCGCGGGGCGGCGAAGGCGGCGCTGCCGTCGGCGAGTGGATCGCCGAGGCTGCCGCAGAAGGCGCCATGCACCAGCCAGGGCCGGGCTTCGGCGCTGTGCAGGTGCAGCTGGCGCAGCCGGGCAAGCCGCCGGCAACGCCGGAGCTAACGGCGCTGCTGCCAGGCGTGCCGGCCGTTGCGGGGCTTACGCTGATCCGCGAGCGTGTAGCTGCGCGGATATGGCAGGCTGTCCAGAAGAAGAACAAGGACAGCAAGGCAACCAAGTGATGCAAGGCGTTAAGCGGGGAGATCGTAGATCATCCCTGCTTATTTGTCATGGTCATCGCTTAGGCTTTCATCTTGACACATCTATGGAATTACCAGTGGCCTGCTTGGAGCGACAGCAACTGGGATTAGGCTATAAAAGGCTGAAAAACGGTCTAATATGCAGATCATCCCATCTGGGGTAATAATGAGTTCGGGTGAAGGGAGTCTTTAACGGTGGAGCTTCGCCCGCATATAAGGTATACTGTCGCAGGGGCAGAATGCTGTACATGAAGTATTTCCCTGAACATAACAGATTGCAATATAAAAGGTTGTTCAAAAAGTCCACCTTTGATTACGAAGCAACCGCTCTTTTTGAACAAGCACTATAAAATGGATGGCGATAGGAGTTTTTACATGAAATCACGTACAGGCAGACAACGGAGCATCACAGTGATGCTGTCCTCATTTATATTATGTGGTATGTTGCTATCCGCTTGTCAGGACGGTTCGAGTGCGAATGAGAGCCAGAATCCGAGCACAGCAGGCAACACACAGCAGGAATCGGATGGCACAACCATTCATTTTACAGATGATACGGGAACAGATGGTAGCACTCCTAATGAGGGGCAGGATACCCCAGCTACAGACAGCGGTGAGGACACAGATCGCGGTTCAGATGCAGCGTCAGAAGGAGAGAACCAAGGTTCCTCGGCCGATGGGAATGAAGCGACAGCAGATGATCCTGTGATGCAGGAGCGTAGTGTCAGTGCATTGCAAAATACAATTGATAGTCAATCGGTCGTGACTAATGCAGAGGCGATGACTGTAATCGTCAACAAACAGCGTAGCTTGCCAGAGGGTTATGAGCCGAGTGATCTCGTTGAACCAAATGTGAAGTTTTCTTTTGACGAGCCACATGAGAAGCGGCACATGCGTAAGGAAGCTGCCGGGGCATTGGAGGAGCTGTTTGCAGGTGCAAAAGCGGATGGCATTGAGCTTCGTGCTGTATCTGGCTATCGTTCGTATCAACGCCAAGTATCCATCTACAACAATAATGTCAAAACCAAAGGTGAAGCATATGCTTCGCGTGTAAGTGCCGTACCAGGTCGAAGTGAGCATCAGACCGGACTTGCAATTGATGTATCCAGTCCAAGTGTGGGCAATGTGCTTGAAGAAGTATTTGGATCCTCAAAAGAAGGCCAATGGCTAGATGAGCATGCCGCAGAATACGGTTATGTGATTCGGTATCCTGAAGGCGAGGAGGATGTGACGGGTTATGTTTATGAGCCATGGCACATTCGCTACGTGGGTAAGGAACTAGCGCAAGACATCGTGAAGAGTGGATTAACCCTCGAAGAATACTTTGATGAGGCGAATATCAAGTTGTAATAGTGTAGCTCGTCTAAGTTAGAAGTTTATGTAGTCCTTAAACAAATGATGTAAGCCCCTGTACAAACATGGAATGATCCAATCTTTCCTGTTTGTGTGGGGCTTTTTTTGTTTGACGGATTGTAATATGAAGTGCGACACCCGCTGGAAATAAATAAAAAAATGGCCCATGGCCGGATTCGTGTAGAATGAAGGTTCCTACACCACATTC